>NZ_LT222318.1 GCF_900074915.1 Pseudomonas cerasi | reverse complement strand
CCAGAAAAGGCTCATAAACGCGAGCCAGCGGGTTTTCGATTGCAAGCCGCTACACCTAGGGAGGCGCTGCAAAAATAGCCAACTGTCCCCACCCTTGGCACACTAAGTTCCCTCAACCAGCCTCCCTCTCCGTGAGCGTTACGCGCGTGCAGAAGACCTTCTCCGAACTCGAATATACCGGCAAGAAAAAGCAGACTCGCCGAGATCGCTTCCTGGCTGACCTTGAACAGTTGGTGCCCTGGGCCCAACTGGAGGCGCAAGTGGCGCCGTTTTATAGCAACACCGCAGGCAAGCGCGGACGCCCTGCGATATCCGGGGTAGCGCAGCAGGCAAAGCTGAATCGCAAACCCGAGGCGATTGGCATCACCTCGTCGCTGACGGATCAGCGACAGGTCGGACTCGTTGAAGGTGTAGTAGCGGATCAGATCGTCCTGACTGTCAGGCAGTGCGAGCAAGGTGTCGCGTTCACTGGCCGAAAGGATCAAGCGACGAGGCATGTGTCAGTCATCCGTGCGTAGGTACTGGTAGAGGGTTTCCCTACTTATACCGAACTCACGGGCCAACTGGGCCTTCGGCTCACCGGCAGCGGCCCGTTGCCTGACTATGACGGTCTGTTCATCAGATAGGGCTTTCTTGCGGCCTCTGTAAGCGCCACGCTGCTTGGCCAGGGCGATGCCCTCGCGTTGCCGTTCGCGAATGAGCGCTCGCTCGAACTCGGCGAAGGCTCCCATGACCGACAGCATCAGGTTGGCCATCGGCGAATCTTCACCGGTGAAAACCAAGCCTTCCTTCAAAAACTCGATACGCACGCCGCGCTTGGTCAGCTTTTGCACCAGGCGGCGCAGGTCATCCAGATTGCGGGCCAGGCGATCCATGCTATGCACGACAACGGTGTCACCCTCGCGGACGAAGCCGAGCAAGGCCTCCAGTTGCGGACGCTGGGTGTCTTTGCCAGAGGCCTTGTCGGTGAACAGCTTGTTCACCTCGGCCTGCTCCAGCTGGCGCTCCGGGTTCTGGTCGTAGCTGCTGACCCGGACATAACCGATACGTTGTCCTTGCAAGGGGGTCCCCTCTATTTACGGATGCGAAAGACGCACTGCTCTATTTGCAAATGGCTGATAACGTCACGGAATTAACAATGGGGGGTAATAAAGTTTCGGGACTAATCACTAACTTTCATACTTGGCAATGTATGAGCTCAAAAATGCCCGCGATGTTAAAATATCAAATTCGCTCCCTGCATCCCGCAAGTACATAAATGCGATCTCAACATTTTCTAGGTTAAGTCGAGGGTCAAAACCGCGTTCTACTACTCGTTGCTGCCACCACTTGACGTTTTTGGGATGCATATTCAACGATATTTGGTAGATAAAAGTGGTTGTGACAGCAGCCTGCATCGTTTGTGTAGGGAAGCTTTTTAGCTGCTTAGCGAGCATTGAAGATCGTTCCTGACCCATTTTTAAGGCCATTTGCTCGATGAGATGAGGCTTGATATTCAGTGCGACACCAATGCTTCGCCCAATAAAACGGACATCGCTCCCACCCCAGCGGACTACGACCAATAATATGGCTATGGCTGCGACTGTAATTAACCACCACATGGATTATCCTCAGGTTTTGAAATTTTTAGATAAGAAATTGATGTGATCAATTCATAAATGTAATTGTGCAACTCTATGAAATCTAAATTCGGTTTACAGACAGGAAATGTACGCGGGACTCTCGTAAAAAAAGTTGCAACTTATAGTTGTCGAGGGTTGAACAATATGTGGATCCTGACGGAGTGAATTCGAGATGGATCAAGATACGATGCATCGCCAAGTTGTCAGTTCTTGATGTAGCAATAATTCCATTTTTGTTTACATGTGTTACTGCGGCTTTTGCGAGAGCGTGCGCGTAACCATTGCCTCTAGCAGCAGGGACGACAAATACCCAACCCAGCTCATAAGGGAATTCCTGCTTCACTAACGGAACCCCAGATGCATTAGCCACCCTCAGACGATACCCATCATGGGGATTCTTCATTGCAGCTACTCCAACCAACTGTCCATCGGTGCGCAGGAAAACTAAGTGTTTGGCAGCCATTACCCTTTTCCGTAGCCCACCAACTGCCACCTCGCACCCTTCCGTAACCAGGCGCATGAAATCATCAATTTCATAGTCCGAGCATTCACAGGGACTCTTCAAATCAATTTGATTCATAAGACTCTCCCCCTTGGTACTTCCGCAAGCGCAAAAGTCGAGACTTTTACCGATTGTGTAAGGCTGAAATCTGTAACCTTTGCTATCAGGTGTCAACATTATAGTTTAAGGGCCCTAAACTGACGGATTGCTAGAAGGTGCCCTGACGTCAGTTTAGAGTATATCCCAACCTGACATCACGCTTGACGACACATTATTATTCACTATGATTATATTTAAATCGAAACGAATCAGGACTAACCGCATATGGCAACCACCGCCAAAACCCGATCTGTCACAGCTCACGTTCCGGTTCAGCTGGCGGAAAAAGTCGATTTGATGGCTGAGCGTCTGGAGCGCTCTAAAAACTGGATCGTCAAGCAAGCCCTGTCTGCTTGGATAGACCAGGAAGAAGAGCGTAGTCGCCTGACCCGTGAGGCCTTGGCTGATGTTGACGCTGGACGCGTTATTGATCACCAAGCCGTCCAGGCCTGGGCTGACAGTCTTAGCACCGACACTCCGTTGCCGGTGCCGCGCTGATGGAATTGAAGTGGACAAGCAAGGCGCTTTCCGACATTACCAGGCTATACGAGTTTCTGGCCTTGGCGAATCAACCTGCCGCAGCACGAGTAGTGCAGCAACTCACCACAGCACCTACCACGCTTCTGACTAACCCGCGCATTGGCGAACGCCTAGAGGAGTTCGAGCCAAAGGACGTACGCCGAATTCAGATCGGCCAATACGAGATGCGTTACGAGGTAGCGGATTCAACTATTTACCTGCTGCGCCTGTGGCACACCCGCGAAGACCGATAGAGGAACGGAACACACCAACTGGCGGGCCTACGACTGATCGGAAAACCTTAGCGTACGATTTTTTCCGAATTCTGTAGGCTCCCCAAATAGCGCGTGACGACTTCGAGGACCGCCGAGAGCGACAGCGGCAAGGCATCGACTTGGCCAAGGATGCAGGTCGATACCTTGGACGTAAGCCGGATACCAAAATGCATGAACGGGTCATTGCACTTAAAAGCGGTGGATGTAGCATTGCAGAGACTGCTCGACTGGCGGGGGTCAGCGTCAGCCAGGTAAAACGTGTTTGGTCGCAGTACCTGGCAGCTAAGCCCGATGTCTGAAATGCTGCTTGGTTCAGATACCCTGTCTATGACCCTGCTAAATTATTTTCAGTCTCTCGGTCAACAGTATCAAACCCTTTTCATTAGGCACAAAAATGCTCAATTTATCCGCAGAGCAACACCAACTGGCGAAGATAGTCCATGATTATGCCAGCCTATTTCCATCGACAGAAAGTGGCGATAGCCAGCTACTTCAGGGCTGCTATGACTATATGATGGCTTTCAAACAGGTGCTCGACAGCTCATCAAAGGTCCAGATGGACTACATCTGCCTGCAATATCCAGGATTGTTTCGTTTCGCGAAAATGATGGAGTTGCTGGCCCAAGGTATTGCTGATGGCGTCATTCAGGTACCGAAAGAACACTAAAAGTGACAGACCAGAAAATTCTGGCGGTTATGACGATTGAAATCAGCTTAACGTACTTTAAAATCCGTTTTCTGAAGCGCCCCATTTGGGGAAGATCACAAGCCAAAACAGAGGCAAAAGCCATCGCCATCTTCCACGCCAGTACCAAATCGATAGCACGCAGTGCCGGACGTTCGTCCGTTGCTGCGGCTGCCTATCGGTCTGGTACTGAGCTGGTCGATATGCGTACCGGTCTCGTCCATGACTACACTTGGCGCGATGGTGTTTTTTACACAGCAATCATGTTGCCGGACGGCACCAGTGCCGAGCGCAATGCTCTGTGGAACGCCGCCGAATCCGCAGAGAAGCGCAAGGATGGCCGGACAGGTCGCGAGTGGATCATCGCGCTACCCGCCGAACTGGATGAAGACGCGCGCCAAGAACTGGCATCTGCGTTTGGCATCGAGCTGGCCACCCGTTACGGCGTTGCCGTTGACTTGGCGATCCACTTGCCAAATCGTGAAGGCGACAACCGCAACCACCATGCCTTTGTGATGACCACTACCCGGCAGGTCAGCCGTGATGCAACTGGTCTGCTGGTGATGGGTGAAAAGTCCACTATTGAGCTTTCGGATACCAAACGCCGCAGCGTGGGCCTTGGTTCCGCAGCAGATGAAGTGGTCGCCATCCGCCGGTTGTGGGAGCAGATGGCTAACCGCGCCCTGGAGAACGCTGGTTCAGATGCCCGAATCGATTCACGCAGTCTCAAGGCGCAGGGCCTAGATCGCGAGGCGACCATGCATCTTGGGCCGGTGGCCAGCGACATGGAGCGCCGCGGAAAGGCCTCTGATCGGGGCGATGGCAACCGGAAAGTTGCTGTGAATAACGCGATGCTCGAGCAGATTTAATGAAGGCCCGTGGATTTCTGAAGCTGTGACAACTGACGTAGCGAAGGCGAAATGACGCGCGCTAGCCATTTTTCATCCAGCGGCGGAATAGCACCCAATTGTTCTGCGATGTACACACATTGCAGTAAGGTTTGCTCCAGTAGCAGATAGGGCGCACCGGTTTCGTCTTCCGACATTTCCAAGAAAGACGGTGACGTCGTCGCCTTTGTGGCCTTCTTGGCATGTTCTGCGGCAAATTTCATATCCAAACGCTCTAGCCTCGACTCACTAGAGACCGTCACCACGGGTTTACCCCATTGCTTGTTAAGCTCGGCTTTGCTCCACCAGGTGGAACCTAACGGTGCCACCAGTTTCGCTTCCTCTAAACTCCATAGCGCGTCTAACATCTGCTCCAGACTGAGCATAACCATGCGCTCACCATTGACCTCCAATTCGAAGGCCAGCCGCTCTGGCGTATTGTCATCCTCATCGAATCGAACTCTGGTCGGCCAAGCTATCAATTTCAAATCATCAGAAAGCTGCAATGTCCTCTCCTGTGATCATGGAAAAAAAGGGTCCGAAGAGCAATGGAATAGCCAACCAAATTAAGCAGCATCGAAGCATGAATGTCACCGCCACTGTAAAAATGACCCCCTAACGCCAACCTAGAATTGACCCCCCTGGGTAAAACTGGCGGCTTTGAGCTGCCAATATGTTGACCCAGGAGCAGTCTGTGGAAATTAAAGTGTTGGCCCGTCAGGGCCATGGCATCAAATTCATCGCCCGTGAGCTGGGTATTTCGCGTAACACCGTGCGCAAGTACCTGCGAAAGGCCCGGTCGCTACCCAGTGACAAGGTGAGACCCGCACGTCCGTGCAAAATCGACCCCTTCAAGGACTACCTGCACGAGCGTATTGAGGCGGCGCGCCCACACTGGATTCCGGCGACCGTCCTGCTGCGTGAGATCACGGCATTGGGGTACAGCGGCGGCGTCAGTCGTCTGAAGGCTTATATTCGCCCCTTCAAACGTAAGGCAGAAGAGCCGGTGGTACGTTTCGAGACACTGCCCGGCAAGCAGATACAGGTGGACTTCACCACCATTCGACGAGGCCGTCAGCCGCTTAAGGCGTTCGTGGCGACACTTGGTTTTAGTCGAGCAAGCTTTGTCCGTTTCTCCGAGCGAGAGGACAGCGAAGCCTGGCTGACAGGGCTTCGGGAGGCGTTCGCTTACTTTGGCGGCGTGCCCGAGCAGGCATTGTTTGATAACGCCGGAACCATCATCACCGAGCGAGATGCTTTTGGGGAGGGCCAGCACCGTTGGCATCCCCGATTGGCTGCGCTGGCCGATGAGTTTGGTTTTATTCCCAAGGTCTGCCGCCCTTACCGTGCCCAGACCAAGGGCAAGGTTGAGCGCTTCAACGGGTATCTGAAGGGCAGTTTCATTACCCCGTTGGCCGCTACGCTCAAGAGTGCGGGTCTGACGCTGGATGTGGTGACGGCCAACGCACATATCGGCCAATGGCTCGACGAAGTCGCTCATCAGCGGATTCACGGCACGACGGGTGTTCAACCGGCGGTACGTCTGGCCCAAGAGCAGCAGGTACTATTACCACTGCCAACACAGAGCCTGCGCCCACAACCCGCCCAAGGCCTACGCCTGGGACGGGTCCTGCCGTACGAGAGCTTGCAGCATCCGCTGTCGGTTTATGAGCAACTGCTGGAGGTGAGAGCATGAACCTTCAACATGCTCGCCTGACAGAACTATGCAAGGGGCTAAAGCTTGAGCGCGTCGGGGTGGACTGGCCGCACCTGGCCCAACAAGCAGCAAGCGGCGAAGACAGCTTTGCCGACTTCCTCGAAAAGCTGCTGGCTGCCGAGACCGATGCCCGAAGTGAACGCTCTCGACAGGCCCTGCTGAAAACTGCCGCGCTGCCCGCTGTGAAAACGCTGGAGCAATACGACTTCGCGTTTGCCACCGGCGTCCCCCGGGCACAGCTCCAGGAGCTGGCAGCACTGAGTTTTGTTGGACGTGCCGAGAACATCGTGTTCCTGGGGCCTAGTGGTGTAGGCAAGAGCCACCTGGCTATCGCCCTGGCCTACCGGGCAGTGATGGCCGGTATCAAAACCCGCTTCGTCACGGCGGCTGACTTGATGCTGCAACTGACCGCTGCGCACCGCCAGGAACGGCTCAAGGAATACTTCAGTCGTGTGGTGATGGCCCCTGGGTTGTTGGTCATCGATGAAATCGGCTACCTGCCGTTTGGTCGTGATGAAGCCAACCTGTTCTTCAATGTTGTCGCCAAGCGCTACGAGCAAGGCAGCCTGATCCTCACGAGTAACTTGCCGTTTACCCAGTGGGCCGGAACCTTTGCGGATGATCAAACACTGACAGCGGCCATGCTGGACAGGCTGTTACATCATGCCCATATCGTGCAGATGACAGGTGAAAGCTATCGACTCAAGGACAAGCGCAAAGCAGGAACCAAATCTTCTCGGGCCGAACCGGCTCGAAAATATGAACCCGAGGGGGGTCAAAACTAAGTTGGCGATTTAGCACGGAAGGGGGTCACTTTTTAGTTGGCGTTGACACATGAACACAAAAATTTCTTACCTGATCACCCACCGCACTTCCCTGGAACGCTGGAGTGAGCACTACGCTAGTCCAGTTTGGGGATATTCTTGCCGTGCGTGGACGACGTTCACCACTTCTATGCGCGTTGAGGTGACACGATAAAACACCAGGTAGTTAGGATGGGCAACGATCTCGCGCATTCCTGGGACGCGGTCACTTATCGCATACAGATAAGGATGTTCTGAAAGGGGCAGAACGATGCCACGCAAGCGCTGCCATAACCTTTCGGCAGCAGCTATATCACGTGAACCTATGTATTCGATTATTGCCGCCAAATCGTTGTCCGCTGATTCTAGCCAGAAAATGGGTAGCATCAGGACGCTCGGCGATGGCGCAATCGTGCCAACCGCTCTGCCATCCTTCTCTCGACTTCATCATGCGGGATAGCAGGGCGCGAGTCGGCCAGACTGGCCTCCACCTTCGCGCGTAGCCAGGCGGTGTAATTGGCCTCTAGCTCTTCAGTTTCAAACTCCGAAACGATAGGCGAACGATCAATCATAAGGATTTTCTCCATTTATCTCTGAGTGAGTTTACACCCGAGCAACTGACGAAGGAATTTTCGGCGGTTCCGGCGTGCAACCCCTTCTATGAGACGCCGCCCTTGTTGATCGCATCGTTCAGCACTTTAGCCGAGACGAACTTGATGGCTTTCTTGGCAGCAATTTCGATAGCAGCACCAGTCGAAGGGTTGCGGCCAGTGCGTGCTGGACGCTCTGCCACTTTCAATTTGCCGATGCCCGGTAGAGTGATTTCTGCACCGCTTTCCAGTTGGTCGGCAACAATCTGTCCCAATTGCTCAAGAGCCTTACGCGCTGTGGTTTTTGGCGCATCGATAGCTTCTGCAATACCGGCAACCAATTGGTCTTTGGTCAGAGCCATTGTGGTGTTCCTTCCCTATCAAATTCATTTGGATTGCAGAGTAAGGGGTCAGCTTGGGGCAGGCAAGAGTCCCGCTCTCCAATAGCAGCCTCCATCTACCACGAAATGTAGAGACACGAACCAGGCTTGAGTTTGGCCAGAACACTCACTGGCAGCAGTGCTGGCGGGCTATGCAGCGCAATACTGTGAAGGCTCCACGCACTGAATTCATACGCTCACTCCCCATCATGAACCATCCTCATGTTCTGTTGTTAAGGACTCTCCGGCTTGCGGCCCCTGCGGGACCGCAGGTATCTGATGTACAGCATATGACACCACCTGGGCGCGATCCGTCAGGGCCTGTTTTTTCAGGCACTGAACGGCCTCTCGGGGTGCCGCTTGGTCGCCCGGGGTTACCGTTGGCATCGCGTCTGCGCTCACCTTGAGCACACTCACAGTGGCAGGCTTGGTCACCTCAGACAGGATGTGTGCGTACCTGGCCACCGTGCTCGCAGAAACGCCGGCGAGTGCTGCAATCGCAGATCGCACCAGTGCCTTGCCCTGGTCTTGGAGCTGACGGCACGCGGCGCGTATCTTCGATTCGGTGGCTTTGTGCCGCAGTTCATGGGTGCGCCTGGCAGCCAGGCTTTGCCGCTCGGTAAGCGACAAGCTGCTATCGAGCTGCATTGCGCCTCGGTGGCAACGACGATCACCGGTGTAGCGATCCCACGTCCAGCGACCTACGGATTTGACCGTGGCACGTATCGACGACAGGGGCAGGTTTTCCGAGAACCCCTGCTTCAGAAAGCTGTTGTGGTTGTAGGCATACGCATCGAGCGAGCGCATGAATGACTCGAACGAACCCAGCTCGCGCTCGCGATTGACGATGCTGTACGCAAAATAGCGCAGCTGCTCGAACAGGATGCAGTGGCGCGAATGGCTGACCTGGTCCAGCTTGGGCCCTGTGGCCCACGGCTTGACGGTCAACTCCACAGCGCTCGCCAGTTCGCCCAGTTCGTACACGTGGCTATGAAATTCGGTCGTCTCCCACCAGGGATGGCCAGGTGTTTTGGCAACCGGGCCACCGTGGTAGTCCACGTCCGCGTCGAGGCGAGCCGCAAACGCGGCATAGATCGCTTTCATGTACTGAATCGGCTTGGCCCGTGCATTCTCTGTCGTGCATACGGACGGCACGGCATAGAACAACTGGGAATGGCCGCTTTTGCGGTTGCGCACCATCAGGTTCGGCGCGGGCAACCCGGCATCGTCCCAGGCCAAGGCGTTGGCATGGTCGAGGTCGAACACCAGCCACGACACCATGCCGGGGCGATTGACCTGCATATAGGGGTAACGCAGGGCGTATTCACGAGGACGGACGCGAGTCGCGGTTTTGTCGTCACTGCACCGCGCCATGTACGGCGCTTCCAGCAATAAACGGTTGAGCGCAGTGCCGTCTTCAAAGAAGCGGGCCGGGGGCAAGTGGGTGCTGCTGGCTAGCGGATCGGCGCTGGCCGTGGATGAGGCCGCGAGGGCAAGACTGATCGCGTTGTCGTGGCTCATGCTTCACCGCCATAGCCAGCAGGTTGGCCAACGGCGTGAAAGGGGGTGACGCAAGGGGGCAACTGGGGGGGCAGGGTGCGGTCATCGAGGACGCACAGCCGCTGAAGAATCTTTTCCATAAGTCCACCGTTCAGCGGTGAACTGAAGGCTTCACTTTTGACGACTTGCACAAAGCCGCAGTGAACGCCATAATCAGCTCACGTTATGTGTGTTGAACAGGTATTCCGAAACCAAACGGCCTGTTCAAGATTTTCCAAAAAGCCCCGCCGGCAAGCGGGGCTTTTTGGTTTCTGCAATTCGTGAATCTACATCGTCGCTTTCCTGCAAATAAAACTGTGCCGGATAGTAGCATGGGACCTCCGCTTTTCGCCCTACAAAATCCGCTGCTTTCAACGAGCTAGGACGCTTTCCTGGCCACCACCGGCCTTTCATCGCTCGATGTGTTCAACAGCCGTGGGTAAAGCCCGCGCCGGAACCGCTGAAAATCAGCAGCGTCAAGCCAGGGGGCACTGGCCTCCCACGCGTCCCGAGGCGCACCGTCGAGCCGACCCTGGCTGATCAGCTGATACGCTTCATCGTTGCGCCCATCGTCGTTGCAGATGAATTTAGAAAAGTGGTTTGTCATGGTTGTCTTTCCTCAGTTAGCGTTTCAGTGCAGGTACATGGCCATACCGCGCAAAGGATACTTTTGAGCCCATAAACTGAAGGTCCGCTTCGGTGCTCAAAACCTTCACTGCGTGGATGTAGCTGTCGTTCGCAGCGAAAACGTCCCCGCCTGGGAAGTCGGCCAAGCCGTTGACGATAGCGGTGTGACCTTCCAGCCTGAATGCATTAGGAACATAAGCGCCGACATTCTCGGAAACGTACAGGATGGGAAGTCGGCCATGATCCGTTGCACGGGCCGCAAAGTGCGAATGAACGATACCGGCGCGCTGTTCGCTGACGAGATTGTCACGTGAAAAGAGGACAACCCAGGGACGCCAGCGGCTTTCGAGTGCGCAGTCAGCCAGGTCCACGGGAAGGTTATGTTCACGTAGGTCCAGGGCGCGAAACCCCATCAGTGTCTCGTGTAGCTCCAATTCGGTTGCAGCCTTGAATAACGCCGTGTCCTGAATCGCTGCAGCGGTGCTTTCTATCAGGATCAAGCCAGTCCTTGCCATTGCGCTCATTCGCTCCAGGAGCAGAATCAGTGCAGGCCGCAGTGCGTGTTGCTGCTGCCCGATGAACAGCAGTGGACCGACATCAGCAAAATCCAGGTCCAGGCGAAAAAGGGTATCCAGTACGGCCTGGTGAGCGTCGCTCCGCCCCGTGAGTGTCCAGAACGGATTGCGCCGGTTCATGCCCAGCCGATCTGAGAGGGCATCAAGACTGGCAAGGGAGGTGAAGCCTCGCGAAACTGCCATAGCCTGCTGGCACACAGCGAGCGAGTGCTCTGTGCCAAAGACCTGCTGTGATTTCTTCTGGAGGCGCTTGGCGTCGCGCTTGAGCGAGGTGAGATTACGAACAGCTTGCAGGGTTAAAAGGCGACTCAGTGAAGTGCTCATGGGGTTCCTTTGCGCCATATGCGGTGACGCCTTCTGGTTCGATGGCTGTGAACGGATGAGACGTGGCTCAACCGGACAAAGCGCTGGATAACGCGTTTACAGCCCACTCAGGACAAGATCGAGAGCTGGGCTTGGCGGGGTCATTCAGCCATGAACAGGGCAGCCTGCGG
>NZ_LT222317.1 GCF_900074915.1 Pseudomonas cerasi | reverse complement strand
AAATATCAGAACCTATATGGCCGCTGTTTGCCTTCAATGAAGGCATGCGTTTTGCGCAGTTGGTCGGCTTGAGTTGACGGGTGATGGCGGCACGCCGTTAACTGTGCGTCCATACAGTTAACTCTGTTCATGTATAGGAATTTCAATAATTCCTATACAGGGTAATCCTCCTAAAAAGGCACCCTCTGCGTGATGCCAACGTGGCGTCGATGTCGGCAAAAAGCTTTTTTCACCCATCACCCACGCCGAAAAATGGATTGAAAGCGACTTTTCTGTGCCTTTTCCAGATTTTGGACGCACCTCTCCCGTATCAGGCCGGCACGTACCTCAATTGCGCGATGCTTTGAGCGTTGTTGATCAAGCCCTGCACTGTCAGACCGGCGATGGCTGCGGTGTACACCATCCGCGCTCCGCACAGCACGCAGCTGAACGGATCCCGATGCAAGAACGCTTTGCTCATCTGCGCAAAATACAGTTTTGGCGCTTTGCCACGCCTTTCCATTCGTAGCGCCTCATACACCCGGGGTAGCTGTCGGCCACAGACGCGGTTGGCCAGAAATCCAAAATACCGGATCATCCGAAAGTGCTTCTCCGGGATGTGCTGCACCACCCGGCGCAGCATGTCGGTCTGGCTCAGTGTTTCCTGCTGATAGGTCTTGGTGCGGTGATCCAGGTAGGTGAAGCTCAACGTGGCACCGGAGGTGTAGTGCGCCAGACGACTGCCCGAGATGGGCGGTTTTTTCAGGTAGCGGCCCAGGTAATTGACGGTCTTTTTGCCGTTTTTCGTCTTCTTCGACAAGTGGATGTGCCAGTGCTGACCACCGGCGTTGAGCACGAGGTGACGCCAGTCATTTTCGCTCTGCAGATGAGCGTTTTCAGGTGGGACGGTGGTGTGCTCCCACTGACTGAGCAGGTACTGGCGTACATTCCACATCCAGCGTCGACGCAAGGCTGATGGATGAAACGAAAGATCTTTCCAGACACCTGCGTCATCGATCCCACCCAAGGTGACCGAGACATGGATGTGTGGGTGCCAGTTAAGTCGCCGCCCGTAGGTGTGGATGGCGCAGAAAACACCCACCTCCACGCCCCGGCGTCGGCCCGCATAGAGCAGGTTGTCGACGGCCAGGCGACACAAGGCATCGAGCCAGTGACGGTTATGAAAGAACAGCGGCCACAGGGTGTCAGGCAATGTGAACACCAGGTGTTGCCAGGTACACTCGGGTAAGCGGTGCTGTTGATTGGCTATCCACTGATCGGTAGCCTTTTTGCCGCAGGATGGACAGGCGCGGCAACTGCAGGTGTTGCACAGGTATTTGACGTGCGGGCAGCTGTGGTTGCCGCAGGTGTAGTGTTTGACGCCCAGGATCGAGGTGCCGCAGGCCAGCATTTTGGTGACGGACTCGACTTCGATGTCGCGTAAGCCGCCCTCCTCGATGAGGTGTGCCCAGCACTGGTTAGCGGTGAAGAGGTTTTTGAGCGGTCGAGGCGTGTAGGCAGGACTCATCTGAAGCAGCAGCGGTGGGTAAGCAGGCTTCATGATGATCAATAATGGGCCTCATGGCAAAGCTCAAATCGATGTTCATTGCTCCCCGGCCCTCATATTTCCCCGCAGGCTGGGAACTGCCGGCTGGTGCGGCTCCACTAACACTTCCGTGCTCTCTACAAGCAATCGTATTTTTTGGTTTACGTATAGAGCCTAGTCATTCATTCTATTTATAAGAACCAGACAAGAGGACAAGTGCTATGAACAGGCTTCACAAGACCAGTCTGCTGGCGGCTATATTGACCGCATCCCCCTGCATTATGGCAGCTAACGCTCATGCTATGAGTTGTCCTGTCCCGCAAAGCGTGAAGTACGTTAATGGTATCTATATCGCGCCGGAAACGTTTGCTGGTTGGGAGGGGAACTGGGTTTCTCAACCACACAAGAAACACTCCATTAAAGAGTTTTCCACTGCTTTATATCTTTCAGTGGATAAAAGTCAGAAGGGAGGAACATTGACTAACTGTAGTTATTCACTAAGCGGAGATAATGGCGTAATAGATCTTGAGTATCGAAAAGCAGGAAATGAGAATAGACTAAAGACACTTATCGTTTCCATTGAAGGTCAGCACAATTGGATTAAAGAGCGTGGCGCGGTTGGAATTCAAGGATATGAATGTACAAAGTCAGCATCTGAGTGTCAGTTCGTTCCGCTGCGGCTAAACGAGGACTGATGAGTTTATGCATGGGGATTTTAAGATGCCTATGCATCAAGTTGACGTTATGAAGAAGGCGTCATGTCTTCATAGCCCCCTTCGAGGAGATGTGCCCAATACTGGTTAGCGGTGAAGAGGTTTTTGAGCGGTCGAGGTGCGTAGGCTGGACTCATCTGAAGCAGCAGCGGTGGGTAAGCAGGCTTCATGATGATCAATAACGGGCATCATGACAAAGCTCAAATCAATGTTTCTGCTGCTACGCGATCGTAAGAACGGGCGATTTGCAGCCGCAGGCTGCCCTGTTCATTACGCTAGGCGATAAGAAGGGAGATGCTGCCAAGCTGTTTGAAAATTTCTCGCTGGGTGTGGGAACAAATCGCGATAGCTGGTGCTATAACTCAAGCAAATCAGGTCTTACGGTTAATATGGGGCGCATGATCGACTTCTATAATGACGAAGTTAAACGCTTCAACTTAGCGCACGTAGGTCTTGACAAGAAAGCACGAGATAAAAAAATAGATGGTTTTATTGGCACCGATCCGGCTCGGATCAGTTGGACGAGATCGCTCAAGCAAGAGTTATCCAAGGATCGGCAATTTGACTTTGTGACCGAAAATCTTACTACTAGCCTTTACCGCCCCTTTACGAAGCAGTGGCTGTACTTTAATCGTCAACTTAACGAATATGTTTTTCAGTTACCACGAATTTTCCCTGATGCAGTAGCGGAGAATCTGGTAATTATTATGACGGCAAAGGGAGCTAAAGCTTTTTCGTGTGTTATTACGAACGTTATTCCAGATTTGAACTCTATGGAGGCCGGTGCCCAATGCTTCCCTCTCTACCTCTATGACGAGCCGAGGGAAGTGCAGCAAGATTGTCTATTTGATGTGTCCTCAAGCCCGAAACGGAACCGCCGCGACGCCATTACCAACGAAGGGTTGGCACATTTCAAGTCCAGCTACCCCGGAGAGAAGATCAGCAAGGAAGATGTTTTCTATTACGTGTACGGTCTGCTGCACTCAACTGAATACCGTGACAAGTACGCAGATAACCTGATCAAAGAACTATCACGAATTCCCTGCGTGAAGACCGCAGCGGGTTTCTGGGCATTCTCCAAAGCCGGGCGTGATCTGACCAAACTGCACATTCATTACGAAACAGTCGAGCCATACCCGGTCAAGATAGAAGGTAGCCTGGGCAAACCTGAAGACTACCGTGTCGAGAAGATGAAGTATGGCAAGAATGGTAAGAACAAAGACCTGACGACGCTGCACTACAACGCCAAAATCACCGTTACTGGCCTCCCGCTGGAAGCCTATGAGTACGTGGTCAACGGCAAGCCTGCATTGGATTGGGTAGTCGAGCGGCAGTGCGTTAAAATCGATAAGGCCAGCGGCATCGTCAACGACGCCAACGACTGGGCCATCGAAACCATGAAAAACCCCCAATATCCGTTGGAGCTTTTCCTACGTGTGGTCACAGTTAGCCTTGAAACCATGAATATCGTGAAATCCCTACCACCGCTTGATATTTGATTAAATAGGTGAGCTGGTGGCGTCTGTCGCTCAGCTCATTCACGCCAACTCAACGTTGGCAGCCTCTTCGCCATTCATAGAAGATTATCTTGAATATCGCTTAAGTGTAACGACCTGCAATCATCGAGTTTTTCGACCAGGATTGATTGCGTCTATTCGAGCCAGCAAACCGGGATTATTTGCGAATGAACCTGCATTCATCTGGTTAGACCTGCAATCGACCGTCATGAACCGGAATTATTTGCGAGTGATCACTCGCCGTTTCTGTCTCATTTAAGTACACCCTTGCGGGACGCGTGTCTGAGGCGTTTTTTATGTCTCAATAGGGTTGATTTTTCATTTTTGATATAGTACTTTCAAAAAATCTAGAGCCTAAAGAGACAAAAGCGCTATTGGGGTAGAGGACTGAATCTTGTGACCGCCACTATGGTGCTCTGGAACTCAGGGTTTGGGAGTAACGAAACAGAATGTGCACTTAGCCCAGCTCCTGAAGACCACTGTTTGATGGACGCTAAATCATCGGTTTTTCAGTCGCATTTAATCCTGGTCGGTTGCGCTCGATTGCAGGTCGAAGTGGCTGGATGCAGGTTCGTTTGCAGTCAATGCTGGTTCGCGGTGCCGGATAGACGCAATCAATCCCGGTCGAAAAACGCGATGATTGCAGGTCGAGGCCATTTCGATTGCAGGTCGTTACATCTAGGCAATCAATAAGAAAGGAAAGCTATATACTTGTTCTGACTCGCCGTGAAGGTGAAAATATTCTGATTGAGGATGGGATTCAGATCCAAGTCCTCGCTATTTCAGAGTTCGATCAGATTGTGCGTATCGGGATTGAAGCACCGAACGTCGCCATTGTTCAATGCAGAGACATTGACAGAAAGGTAACTGAACACAAGCCCAGGCCTGTCATCATTCATAAGTGTCGGTGGCGCTCATTGGTCAAAAAATAGGTAGAAAAGCTTTCATGAGCATGCAATCTTTCATCGCGGCGGGGCAAAAATACGGTGCCTGCACGTTTCGGCACTTAATCTGGATAGCCACTTCCGTGGGTATTTCGCTTACTGTCACTTTACCCACGCGGGCGGCCAGCGACGCTGCAGTAGTCACTTCCTGGGGCAAGGTAAGCGAGCCATCCAGTCCGCCAGTTTGCAAGCAGATCCAGGCCACGCTAACACCCAGGAATGGCTCACTGGACAGTGTCGACAGTGCGGCGCTCGACTCCCGACCTGACCAGGACAGAATCCAGAGTGCAATCGACGGTTGTGCCGCCGGACAGGCCGTCCAGCTTGTCAAAGGCACAGGTGACAACTCAGCGTTCCTCAGCGGTCCTCTGCAACTGAAGTCCGGCGTTACGCTGTGGGTCGACGAGGGCGTTACGCTTTTCGCGTCACGCAACCCCAGAGACTACGACAACGGCAAGGGCACCTGCGGAGTGACCACGGTCGCCAATCAGGACGCCTGCAGCGCACTGATTTCTGCAAAAAACACGCGCGCCAGCGGCGTGATCGGAAAAGGCGTGATCGACGGTCGCGGCGGCAGTCTACTCACCTCCGGTGCAAACGCCAATCTGCGTAGCTGGTGGGACCTTGTTTACCAGAAGACCTTGTCTAATGCTTACCAGCAAAAACCGCGCCTTATTCAGGTCAGTGGGGGGACAGACTTCGTCATCCACGGGCTAACGCTGCAAAACGCGCCGGACTTCAACATTGTCACTGACGGTGTGACAGGAGTGACTGTCTGGGGGATCAAGATTTTGACTCCCAGCCGGGTCTACACGGTTGAGGGCTACCGCTGCCCGATCGGCTCGACGCCTGACCAGAAGACCCCGGGCACCTGCTTTACCCCGGAAACCGTGAAGAACACCGATGGCTTCGACCCCGGCCAATCAAACAAGGTGCTGCTGGCCTACTCCTATATCAGTACGGGTGATGACAACGTAGCGATAAAGTCCAGCCGCACCTCCGGCAGCCGGGACCTGATGTTCGCGCACAATCACTTCTACTATGGGCACGGCTTGTCCATCGGCAGTGAAACCAACGGCGGCGTACACAATGTCAGCGTTGTGGATTTGGCAGCAGATGGCGCAGACAGCCAGGACGGCATTGGACTGAGAATAAAGTCAGGAGCCAAGAGCGGAGGAACCGTCGACAGCGTCAGCTACGCGAACATATGCATGCGCAACGTCAAATTCCCGCTAGTGTTCGACACTAACTACGGCAGCGTCGGCGGAACCTCGTACCCTGATTTCAGTGGTATCACCGTGAAAGGCTTCCACTACCTGGGCAGCCAACGCTTCGGTGGCGGTAAGACGACTTTTGTCGGATACAATGACAACGGCCAAAAACGACCGATTTCCATCACGCTGGATAACGTTGTCTTTGACGGAACCCAACCCAGCTTCACCGGACTCACCTCGACCCACTTCATATTGGGGCCAGGGCCGGTCAGTTTTGCCAACAAACTGGTGCCTTCGATAAAGGATGACGTCACGGTGTCCGTAAGTCCTGGTAACGGAACACCGGTCGATTGCACGGCAGCGTTTGTACCGATGAAATCCGTGGTGCCTGAGGCTCCGTTCTAGGGGGCGGGGGAGCAATGGAACAGCCAACCGACTTAAGGAGCCGCAGGACTCTCCTGCGATCACGGTACTTAATTGCACTTTCTGTTCCATTGCACCCCTGACCCCAAAAATGGGGTTTGGGGATCAGTGCATTCGAGCTGTCATATCCACGCCCAAGGCTCTCATTACCGTCAACATATTGGCAGCTCAATGACGCCAGTTTTGCCCAAGTGGGTCAATTTTACTTCGGCGTTAGTGGGTCAGTTTTACACCGGCGGTACATGTAAGCCCTCGTGCAGCCTGGCCGGTACGCGGGTTCACAGACACCTGCAAACCCCGCCGCTTGTAGGTGGCAGTTACGCATGCTTCGATTGGGCCTCCGCTATTGTTTACCCCCGACGGTGGAGTTGGCGGCAATGACGTTGGCGACAGGTCTCACATCCTCTTTAGGATCGCCACCTCGGGCGATTTGCGTCACGCCTTGCTCGTTCCGAATGCCTAGAAACACCGAGCCGCCTCCATCCAGATTGAGGGTGGAGACTTGGGCGTTCTTGGTAACGCCTTTACGCGTGCCCGATGGATCAGCACCGACACCGGTGATGGTCTGCCAGTCTTCCATCTTCACGCCCTTCGATCGCTGGCTATTCGCCGTCAAGGTGTGAAATACCGCATCGCTCGGAGCGTTTGACTCGTCGTGGAGCACGCTTAAGGCGGCTCGCTCGTTGGCGTCGCAGGCATGGGTAAGTGCGCCGGCAAGCTTGTTTAAGGGATTGTCTTTCCCCTCGAGTCGGTACTGGAACCGATCGGCATTGCCGAGCTTTGTCTGCTGTCCGCTCAACGCGAGCATTGGACCACTCGTGACGGCGACCTGGCCATTTGCAAATCGGAGTTGGCCATTGTCGTGCTCCCAGGCTGGCGCGACCGGCACATGGTCAGTTCGCGTTGCGGTGAGGCCCACGGGTCTACCTAAATAGCTCTTCCCCGCACTCACGCCATCGGGATTCCCGTCGATCCTCAGTTTTTCTTTATGCACGAAGTAGCCACCGTTGATGACAGCCGATGACGGGGGAGCATGTTGGGAAAGCTCTTTTGGCAACTGAGCATCTTCGCCGTTCTCCGTCCCGATCAACATGCCGGACTTTGCGCCGCCAAGGACAGCTAGCCTGGTGTAGGTTGCGCCGTCCTGCAGTTTGTTCAGAATATCGGCGAGCGCTGTGCCCTCGGGAGGCGTGCCCTTAAACCCACCGTGGATATTCGTCTGAATCATTCCGGGGACGGGCTGCTTCACGCTCACCGTGTTCGCTCGTACTTGGTAGCCTCTGAAGGCACTTTGTATGATGGTAGCGGCGTCATCTCTAGGATCCTCGGTGGCGGGCTTTTGCGAAGCACTGCGCGGCTTAAGTCCGGAGATCGCGGGATTATCTGATGCAGTTGTCGACAACGACGTGTTGATAACCGGCGCGTTGAAGTCGACGTGTTCAGAACCAGTGATGTACAGAGTTGACGGTCCAATGATCTTGGTCATTTGAAAGCACCTATCGGATTGACTGGTGGGTAACTATTGATGCATAGGGAAACTCTGAAAAAGACTTCCAAATCTGGTGAAATACGCCAGTCCCAAGCACTGAACGGTTGAGTCCCGATGAAGCAGATGTCCTTCGCTGACGCCGAATACGCTGGCAAACGCAAACAAACCCGCCGTGAACGCTTCCTGATCGAGATGGATCAGGTCGTGCCCTGGAATGGCTTGGTCAAACTGATCGAGCCACACTATCCAAAGGGCGAAGGTGGTCGCCCTGCCTATCCGTTGATGGCGATGTTGCGGGTTCATCTGATGCAAAACTGGTTCGGCTACAGCGATCCGGCCATGGAAGAATCGCTCTACGAAACCACAATTCTGCGACAGTTTGCAGGACTGCACCTGGATCGGATTCCGGACGAAACCACGATCCTCAATTTCCGCCGACTGCTGGAGAAACATGAGCTGGCCGGTGGGATTTTGCAGGTCATCAATGGCTATTTGGGCGACCGTGGTTTGTTGCTGCGCCAGGGCACCGTGGTCGATGCAACGATCATCCATGCGGCGAGTTCGACCAAGAACGAGGACGGAAAACGTGACCCTGAAATGCACCAGACGAAGAAAGGAAATCAATATTTCTTCGGGATGAAAGCGCACATCGGTGTCGATGCCGAATCCGGTTTGGTGCATAGCGTGGTGGGCACGGCGGCGAATGTAGCTGACGTAACTCAGGTCGACCAGTTACTGCACGGAGAAGAAACTTACGTCTCTGGCGACGCGGGCTACACCGGTGTCGAAAAGCGTCCCGAGCATCAAAATCGCCAAATGATATGGTCGATTGCAGCGCGGCCCAGCAGTTATAAAAAGCATGCAAAGGAAAGTCTGATCGGGCGCATGCGTCGCAAAATCGAATACGCGAAAGCTCAACTGCGCGCCAAGGTTGAGCATCCGTTTCGAGTGATCAAACGCCAGTTTGGTTATACGAAAGTACGCTTCCGAGGCCTGCTGAAAAACACTGCGCAGCAGACCACGCTATTTGCTCTGTCCAATCTGTGGATGATGCGAAAACGACTGCTGAATACAGGAGAGGTGCGCCTGTAATGTGGACAATTGACGCTAAAAAGCGCTTGTCCGAAGAAAAAAGAGGAGTTGGGCGAGGCAAAGGTCTGATTTTCGATTGAAACGACGTTTTTTGAAACTTTGAAGCAACGGGAGGGTTAAAAAGTCTGCCTACTTCAGACCTTCCATAGATATACTGAAAGCCCATATCAATATTCAATCAATATTTTGATATGGAGTGCTTTTAATATCTAATCAGTCTTCGCCACCGACCGATATTCCCCGATTCAGGACCTGATCGATTCCAATGTTGATCAGTGCCGCACGGGAGATCCCCAACTTGGCGCTCCAGGTTTGGGCGTGCATCCCCTGATTGGAGATATCAGAAGCTCAGCGCACTGCCAGCTCGTCGCGGACCTTCATGACGGTCGTAGTTGAACACGCAGCATGCCTCGCTACTGCGCGGATCCCGAGCCCTGCAGCCAGCAGCTCACGCACTCGGTTACGCAGCTCTGCGTCTACGGGTCTGCCTTTGTAGACGCCTGAAGCTTTTGCCTTCTCAATCCCTTGTGCTTGGCGCAGTCTTCTTTGTTGATAGTCCTTCCTGGCGATCGCGGCCATCATATCGATCATCATGTAGTTGATGGCCGCCAGCATGCGGTCGGTGAACTCGTCCCCCGACTGGGCCGTCATGCCTTGATGACTGGTAGGCAGATCTACAGAGACGATCCGTATGCCTCGGTTATCGATTGCTGTTTTGAGGGATCGCCAAGCCTGGTCATCCATCCGCGACAGCCGATCGATGCTTTCCACCAGCAGCACGTCACCTCGGCGAGCATCTTTGAGTAGTCGAATTAATTCCGGGCGGTCGGCATGGCTGCCACTGGCATTTTCCATATAGGGGCGAATAGAGAAAACGGAAAAAATTGTACGCTAGCGTGAATTTTGTCAGGTTGAGGTCATAGAAGTTGACGGCGATCCGTCAGGAAATACAGAAAACCGTCCTAGTCTGACAGGGGGCTGGTGAGTGGCCTGACGCCGGGTTGAGGTGTACTTCAATCGGACACAGTCCAGGCTGCACGAGTGCCTGTCTCATGTTGGCAGTGCTTACCGTACGATTTTTTCCGAATTCTGCGGGCACCCCTACATGATGCGTGCGTCTGAAAAATTACGCGCCCAAGGCTCCGTGTGTAAAAAGATCAGGGTGAGCATCCGCACCGGCCAGTTCAATCCTGACGAGGCCAAGTATGCAGATGGCGCAATGGTTCAGCTGCCCTACCCCACCAACGATGTGAGGGTGATGACCCAATACGCGACGGAGGCGGTCTCGCGGATTTTTCGACCAGGTTTCAGGTACAGCAAAGCCGAAGTGCTGCTGATGGATATCTGCCAGCCAGGCGAATTTACTGATGACCTGTTCGCGGTCAATCAGCCGGTGAGTTCAGTTCGACTGATGGCTGCTTTGGATTCAATCAACGGCAAGTGGGGTCGTGGGACTTTGCGCACTGGTTCAGTGCCAATGACGCCGAACTGGGGCATGCGGCGTGAGCAGATGAGCCAGAGCTACACGACGCGGCTTGATCAGCTGTGGGTTGTAAAGGCTAAGTAAACACATGCCCAATACAGCTTCAGCTTAGCACGCTTAAAATCCGCTTTCTGAAGCGCACCCTTATCGACAAGTAGTAGCCAGTAGGCTACAATCGAAGCCATGACGGATCTCATCGAAAACACCATAAACACTACACCTGAGTTTGATGATTGGCTTGATGGTGTGAGGAATGCCCAGGGTAAAGCAGCTCTTTTGGCTCGTTTGGATCGAGCCAAAGCAGGCAACTTCGGTGATTGTGAGCCAGTGGGGGATGGTGTCAGTGAAATGCGGGTCTTTGTTGGGCCTGGGTACCGAGCTTACTTCGTTCGCACTGGCGGGACCACTTACCTGATGCTTTCGGGTAGTGACAAAACGGACCAAAAACGCGGGATCAAGGAAGCAAAAGCGATCCTTGATGCCCTTACGGGGAAAACGAAATGACTGAAGCCAAATTCAACCCCAAGGATATGCCTATCCTCGAACTGAACACATCCGGTACCAGCCGTTATGAAGCTTCGCGCTTTCTCGACAACCCGGAAGCGATCAGCGCTTACCTTGCAGAAAGCATGAAGGAAAACGACCCGGAATTGCTCATGCGGGCGCTTTCTGAAGTCGCAAAAGCGCAAGGCGTTAACAAGGTTGCCAAGGACGCTGGAGTCAATCGGGAAAGCCTTTATAAAACGTTCAAAGGTGGCGTTAAAACACGATACGACACCATTAGAAAGCTGATGGAGGCTGTAGGGGTAGAGCTTACCGTGCAGCCTATTGCCTCAAAAGCTGCGGCGGTTAGCTGGTCAGTTGCGCAGCCGCGCAAAGCATCTAAAGCAGCGGCTGCTAAGCCTGACGGTAGGCCAACCGCTAAGGCAGCAACCAAGCCAAGAGCGACTACAAGACATGTTGGCGCATGATTTTCAAAATATTAAAAGAAAAGGACAACGCTCCATGAGTGATAACCCCTATGCCGACTGGCCGTTGCATCACTTGGTGTTTGTGAAGGTGCGCGACGGCGGCGGTCCTGCCGCCATTGCGCACAGTGTCGCCCAAGTGCATGGAATCAGAGTGGATGAACTCAAGGCCCTCTGCCGCAAGACCGGTGACGAATGGATTGCTCGCGATGGCACATTAGACCCGATCAATCAGGCAGTGTACATCTGGGCGCAAGAGTAGGCCCCGCAGCGTTACGAACGGAGATTATGTAGAATGGCCCCTCCTAAGGGGAAGGTTGCAGGTTCGAACCCCGCCTGGGACACCATACAATTCAGCGCTTTCAACGACTTCTTATATTTCCGAACGGTGGCCATGACAGCAGGGTGACAGCGGCATACTTTACGGTCTGCCTTTTTGATCTGTCATCGCGTGTCTTAATTCTCCAAATTCATTGAGCGCATAAGCAGCCCATGTTCACGGATGTAGGCACTGGCAATCTCTGCGCTTACGAACTCGTTCTCCTTAGGCACGGCCCTTTTAGGTATCTGTTCGTCTGCGTATTGTTTCAATTGTGGAAAAACCCACTCCTTGTCTGCCGGGTCGGTAACGTTGTCCTTGAAAACAAAGATTTCCTTCTTCAGCGCTTCCATCCGAGCGATCAAACGACTGGGATCGGCGGCGCCAGATTCGCGTTTGATGTAGTCGATCTCATCAGCAATTTTTTTCAGCGTCCCACATACGCCGGTTCGTGCTTCCGTACGCAGCACGCAATCATGGCGAGATTTAGTCAAAAACAGGCTTTCGGATATCGCGTAGTCCGATACGCGCTTGGAGTCTGCCGCGAATAGCTCTACGCTCTGCCGGAAGTCGGGATACTGGGCTATACCCGCGTATAGGGTCCCCAGAATTGTGAGATAAATTTTGAGTGATCCTTCCTTAAGCTCAACCTCGGTTCCGACGTCTTTGTAGAGAAAGAACTCCGCCCTCACGCCCAGAAAGCTTTCTAGCTCTGCTTTGAGGGCTGCCTCGTCTAAGTCCTTTGGCACTGGGTCAATGTGAAGGTATGCCTGGCATATGATGCTTTTGTTGATGTAGTCGGCCACTGAACTTCCTTTCTCTTGGGCGGAAAAGCCTTGCTCATCACATTACCCGATACAACCGCATTAATGCAGGTTGCTTCACCGCGAAACTTAGGTGCGGGCGCACCTTCCCTCTGTCAGGGCTCCACGTACCTCATCTGCGCGATCGCCTGAGCGTTTGAGGATCACTCCAAAAACGCAGACGGTCAGGGAACAATTCTAAAAGCGTACTTAGCGATAGTTTCGGCATCAAGTCTTTGTCTGTTCAGCGGATGCTCGGGCTTGTCTGCCAGGTATTGGGCAAGTTTTTTCATATCCATGAATGTAAGGGCCTTGTTTACCTCTTGGCTGTAAGGCTGCGGCTTATCCGTCGGATTAACCGCTAGACCTATCACCTGCTGATCCGGATTACTCAGTGACAAATCTTCACCAAAAAGGCAGGACGTCGCGTTGTCGGGATGATCTGCCGCATCTCTGAAACCCAGCTCTTCAGATTCAGCATCGGCCTTCGAGATCGTACGCAATTGATTAAACTGTGGAGCTATATCCAAGGCTGCGCGGATATCATCCACAACTTGCTGTCGAGCCGCCGGGTCAGTTATAAAGGATGCAACTACCCTACTTACATCCGCACCCGGGTTCAGTCTACGCAAGCGTATTGCGTAAGCCACATTACTTTCGTCATGCTCCTGCGGCGGCATCGCCGCCAATCTTGCAGCCCTATTGAGGCTTGAGGATTGAGGCTCTGCTTCCTGCCGAATGTTCTGCTCAATCCATTCTCTGATTTGGCCAGACAAAGGTGGGGAACGTAGCAGCCTCCGGCTTCCGGATTCCGCAGGAGATGCGGGCGGCGGCAACTCCGGACTGTTCGCCGAACTGGCACTGCTACTGGAGTCATGTTCGCGCTCAGTTACTGGCTCGCCGTCTGTGCGCAAATGCCAAAAAAAATTTGATGGCCCTGCTCCGTTGATACCCGGCATATAGACTCTCCACTCCTGATCTTGTGTTTGCGGACTGTTCCGTCCTCGGCAATTGGACATGAGTTGGCGATCGGACATGATAGGTTCCACTACTGGTGCATATCAGATCGAGCGCCTGAGTGGTACTAACACGCAGGCACACCGCGCAACATTGAGATTTGTCATGATGTGGCCTTTTTAGGTATACCCAAATAAGCTGAGCTTATCAGCTATGGCTCAATTGACCTAAAGGCAACCCTAATGAGCCGTGCCAGAAAGAACTACTCTTTTGAGCCATACCTAACGCCAAGGACATGGTTGTGTTGGACCAGCCGGAGCTGACACCTTGTCACAGCAAGAAATACATGCTTTCATGAATAAATGCTTTCATGAAATTATT
Organism: Pseudomonas cerasi; assembly: GCF_900074915.1. GTDB lineage: Bacteria > Pseudomonadota > Gammaproteobacteria > Pseudomonadales > Pseudomonadaceae > Aquipseudomonas > Aquipseudomonas cerasi. The sequence goes on along the minus strand of NZ_LT222317.1, from coordinate 47,966 downwards.
CTTTCAGTATACTGTCTCACGCTGGCATTGCCGACCAGGCAGATAATTTCAACATTTCAGCATTTCATGAAGTCGGAGTAGCCATGGCTATCATCGCGGTATTACAGCAAAAGGGTGGCGTCACCAAGTCAACGCTTGCTAGAGCTATTGCCACAGAGGCTGCGAGAGCTGGCTTGGATACTCTATTGGCAGATATCAACCCACAACAACAGACCTCGTACCTCTGGTCTGTCGCTCGCGATGAGGCGTCACTGCAACCTAGAGTCGATTCTACGGTTTACCATCGTTCTGATAAGTTGATTCGAGAAGCAGAAGGACGGCAGTTGGTTGTAGTGGACGGCGGGCCTCATGCAAGCAATCAAAGTCTGGAGATTGCTAAGGTAGCTAGCGTGATAGTGATTCCTACAGGTGTCACAAAGGACGATTTACGAGAAGCACTGAAACTAGGAACAGAGTTTGTAGCAGAAGGCGTACCACGGACCAAGCTTCTCTACATTTTGAGCCGAACACCACAGTCTGACCGTGAGCTAGATAGCGCTAGGTCTAACATTGAAGCTTTTGGGTTTGCGTGTGCCACGGGCTCTATACCGCTTTCTACGGGGTATGGCGCGGCGATGGATTTGGGTCTAGCAATTACTGAAACTAGGTTCAAAGGGCTTAATGACAAAGCGTTATCTGTCGTGCAGCAGGTGTTCAACCACGCGAATAATGCATGATATAATGAAAGCATTAATTCATGAGAGCATGAAGTATGACTGATAAATCTCCACCAAACCGCAAACCACAGGCTCCAAAAATTGATGTGGGCGCGTTTGGTGCCGCTTCAAAAGCACCCACAGGCCCGGTCAATATTGAACGCAGCTCATCAAACCTACCGAAGCCCATTCAGATTCGTGTGCCTATTGAAAAGCATTCCGAAATCAAGGCTTACGCTGCTGAGCAGCAGATGAGCATAACCGATCTTTTGATGAAGGCTTACGAGGAGTACAGGACGAGACACAAATAATATGAATTCATTATTTCATGAAAAAATGAATTCATGATTGTTCGAAGGAGTCTCGAAATGTTTCGTATGGATTGTGAGAGCTTCAAGGGAATTGGCATGAATTCATTGTTTCATGCTAGACGTATCGCTGTGTAATAGCAGCGAAAAAGGTGGCCCGCAGGGAAGGTGAGAGTTCCCAACGGGCCGTATAACACAGAGAACCCACACGAGGGAAAACCATGTCACATGCTGAATATATCATGCTGCGCAGCATTAAAGTTGTGGACTTATGGCGTATGCAACCAAATCAGGTAGCTGCTTTCGCCCAAACCTGCTCTGGGCGATTGATGGCCACTATCGAATTAGCCATGCTCAGGAGAAAAATATCTGCCGAGCGACTTGTGCCGATGAGGTGCCGCAGTACGGTATCGAAATGACCAAATAGATTTCTAGGGGAGAGGGTATGGACGCAGTAACAATTGAGCGTTGGATTAAAAATCTAGGTCGGCAGCATTCAGAGTTGGTATTAGAAGCAGTCATCCCCGACTTGCCGCTTGCGTGTCTTTTCATAGATGACGACGGACTGCAGATGGAGCCTGAGAACGCTATCGAGCTTCATTTTGACCCACGAACCATGCGGTTCGAAGAGATAAGCTTCATTCTCCATGAGCCTGAGCCTAGTCCTTTTGAAACGTACAAGGGCGAGCTGCCCTGGCCGTTTACGATAGATATGGGCAGACGGCAGGTATGGCTTGCAATGGGAGGGGAACCTATCTCAACTTATTCTGGCTGCCCAAGACGCAATGATACCTACATGCTTGATCCAAAGTACCACCCCGACGCTATTGTGACATTTCAATACACGGTAAATCACAAAGTAGAGCGATTGACATTCACGGTGGGTGATCGTGCATTTTGGTTTGGGTGAAGTGGGGGGAGCACTCTAGCCTTCAACATATAAAGCGTTCGCTGCCACAGGATCGAGTTGTCGCACTCTCATCAGTGCCGGGGGAGGGAGCTTAAAGCCTCCCCGGGTGAAGGATATGGAGCTCGTCAACGATGCCTGCGAAAACCTTGCTGAGGCATTTGGCCATAGCGATAGATGCTCGCTGCTCACCGTGTCCTATCCTCGAAAAATTGTCAGTGTCTAGCTTCAGATCGCTGATTGCGGATGCCCTAACGCACACATCTTCGATATTTATAATACTGACCTTGGCCATTTAGCGTCTACAACACGGCCAATTATCTGCCAGTCCTCATCAATTTCAATTGTGCTATAAACAGGATTTAGGGGCCTAAGATAAGATCGCCCTGAATCTTTATAGAACTGTTTGAAAGTTGCTTCGTTCGTATCAGTAATTTTGGCAACAACATATTGGCCGCTTTGAATGTCGAATCCTGGTGCGATGAGGATTAACATTCCTTCCACAAAGGAAATTCCTCCTGGGGCAGTCATTGACGGGCCTTTGACCTTTAACCAAAAACCATTCGGCCCAGCCCAAGCATCTGACGGGTGGACTTCGCAATTCGCTACATTTCCAATCACTAAAGCCTCCGTGGCCGCGCCAGCTTGTACCCAGCTTATTTCAGGGTATTCATAAAATTTCACCGGTGCTAAGGCGGGTTCTACGTTCGCATCAAATCCTGAAGTTTCAGGGAGCATGCCTCCCTGACCGTTTACCAGCCATTCAGCGTTAACTCCGCATGCTTTCGCGATACTGACTACGAAGGCGCTGCCAGCATTTTTTCCTGTCTCGAGCTGCGAAATCACAGGTTGCTTTATCCCCGCTTTTAGGGCGAGTTCGCCCTGGGATAGACCTGCGTGAGCGCGTGCGATTTTGAGTCTGTCGGCTAGGTTAGTCATCTGATCAGCTTATAAGTTCGCTTATGGCGTTGCAAAAAATAAATCTTATATTTATTGTATAAATATTCTTATTAGGACTACCTCCCTATGACCCCTATCCAGAGGCTTGTGAATTTTTTTGGTGGCCAAGCGAAAACTGCAATCGCTCTCGGCGTTACCCAAGCTGCGGTTTCATATTGGGTTTCAGGAACCCATCAAATGGGTGCTGCCAAGGCTTTCCTCGCCGAAGAGTTAACTGGAGGGATGGTCACGGCACGTGATCTATGCCTAAACCAACCCAACCGAACTGAGAAATCAACCAATTACGGCGACAAATAGTGCCATTTGCAGAGGGTTTTTTATGAGAGGCATCAAAAATATAAGAAAAATTATTGCTTCGGCAGATAAGGAATATTATATTTCGAGTGCCGGTCCTCTTGGTGTTCCGCATAGGCGCACAGGGAGCGGGTTTAGAGGCAGCGATGGGTCGGCCTTAACGGCTCAGAGGGTTGGCAACTGGCCCAGGGTGCGCAGCGTAAAGCCCCAAACAAGTTTTCTGGCGGACAGGGTCGCGGCCGGAAATACGATTTAAGACCCCTCGATCTCATTATTGGGAGATCGAGAGGTTTCACCAAATGGCCTTGTACAAGGCCATTCGGGAAACCTCCCATAACGTAAGGAACCTGCAATGCTCACCACCAGCGCCTTCCTGGCCCTGGCTATGCAATGCGCTCCCTCTATACACCCTGCCACGCTTACCCCCATCGTCAAGACAGAATCCTCCTTCAATCCCTATGCCATTGGCGTGGTCGGCAAAGTGTTGCCGCGTCAACCGCAAAGTCTGGATGAAGCTGTATTGGTGGTGAAGCAGCTGGTACATGGCCATCGTCAAACGTTACGTCGCGCAGTTCTTGCCCGAAAAACGTTACCTCAGTGCCGAAGTGCGTTTTGGCGTGAACGGCCACATCTTCGTTGCGCGCTCCACCAAAGTGACGCAGCCCGGTTGGACGGCGCAGGTCACTGAAGAAAACGAGCAAGACGAAGACGCGTCGGACGCCGCAGAGGTCGCAAGCCCCTTCGATGCACTGGCGGATCTGAAAGTTGGTGACGCCGGAGTGTGCGATGGCATCACGGTGGCCAAGGAAAAGACCAAGCCCCTGCCGCTCTACACCGAAGCCACGTTGCTCAAGGATCTGCAGCGCGTGGCCAAGTATGTGAAAGACCCGCGCATCAAGCAGCTGCTGATCGACCGCGACCAGGGCAAGAAAGGCGAGAACGGAGGCATCGGCACCCCGGCAACCCGCGCCGCGATGCTGGCCAAGCTTCAGGAGCGTGGTTTTTACGCGGTAGAGAAGAAAAAACTGATCCCCACCCAGCTGGGGCTGGAGTTCATTGCCGCGTTGCCAGCGATTGCCACCACGCCGGACATGACCGCGCTCTGGCATGAACAGCAACAGATGATCGAGGCCGGTGAACTGACCGTGGACGCGTTCCTGGACGAACTGGAGGACTTCATTGCCCACCACCCGCGTCCTGATCCGCTTCACCAAGCTTTTCTGGAAAGACCTTGGCCTGGCCTATGTTCATGAACGCGTGCAGAAGTCGGCCAAGAAGCGTCGCAATGCTCAGCTGCGCGACATAGGGCAACAGCGCTTGGCGGACATGGAAAAGCACTCTCTGGAACTCCAGCGCCGTGAAACGTCGCGTCAGCGCTGGCAGGCCAAGGAAAATCGGGAGGCGGGCGTACCGGATACGCAAGATGTCGCGGACTCCAGCACATCGCCGCCAGTGAGCAACACCGTGTTCAGTGCGCTGGATAGGCTCCTGGCGTCGAGGAGCAAAAAAGCCTAACAGGCCCCCACTTTGTCCGAAAACTGCATCCGCTCACGCGGAGCCATTGTCACGCCTGCGTTTTAAGGGAGGTGGGTGACCCTATGGCCAGGCACCACCAGGACCGCTCGACGGCGCTGGTTGTGCCGCTTTTTAGCGTTACCAACTGCTCTTTTTGGCCATTTTGCAGGTGTCGTTCTGAAGGCTTTGAAATAAATGAAATTTTATCCCCCCTTCAGTTACCCCTTTCAGGAAAAACAGGGATTTACGCGGTGGGAACCCACCTCATAAAGCAGTAATGCACGCGCAAGTCGTGCCTTCGGCACGGCGCGTATGATCTGCGCCTGAAACACCGTGGGTCAGCCTGTCTAAGCGGCCCAGGGCGATGAAGCTGCCCTGCCCTGGCCTGCGGCCACCCTGCGGGCGCTAAGACCCGGATAAATCGGCCTGGAACGGCAAGCCGCCCCAGTCCTCAACCGGGCACGTGTGCGCGCAGGCTGCTCAAATAATTATGTGCATGGTCAATCGCTCTTTGCCTTCAATGAAGGCATGCGTTTTGCGCAGTTGGTCGGCTTGATGCATAGGAATTTCAAAATGCCTATGCATCAAGCTGACGCTGTGGAAGGAGCGTCATGCCTTCAAAGCGATGCGTAGGAAGACGCTGAGGCGTTACTTATGCAGTGAAAATCCCTATCAACAAGCATTAATGCAGGTTATTTCACCGCGAAGCCTAGGTGGGGGGTGTAAGCCGGAACCCCGGAAAATTCCGTCGGAAAACGTCACCAGAGCGGTTTACGGCTGCTTTTGCTATCCGACACGGTTTTCCGTACATGTTTTGGCCGCTCAATCAAACAGTTTTCGGCTTGGCGACGTCGCAGCCGGAAAATAAATGTTTGGCGTCAATCCGCACCATTACTGGCTTCCCGCCCATGACGGAAATTTCTGGGGTTCCGGCTTACAACCCCGCACAGCACGCAACTGAACGGATCCTGTTCTGGAACCTAATCAACGGATACGCCACTAAGGTACGCGTTACTCAAGACTTAGTTAAAATCAAGATAAAATATTATTGGAGTGAATTATGTTGAATTCGCCTGGTTCTATTGGCATTAGCGGCCCATCATTGCATCATGAGCCTGATAGATTGGAAGGCGTAAGTGCCAATAATTTATTTCCAAAACTCAATCCTGCCGCACTACAAAAAGATAGCAATGTTCTATCGCAACTAGCGGCCTTAAACAATATAGAGATCGATACTAAAAAAATTATTGTTCAGGAGCTGAAGGATAAGTTATCTAACGTTTGTTGTCTTGACAAGAAATATGTGGAAAATGATATTGATTTAATTAAGCAGATATTGTCTGATATCTCGACGGCATCAAAAGGATCGCTTAACCTTGTTTTAAAGAATCATGCAGTTAAAGCTGTAAAGGATGCTGTGTATTGCTTTACTTTTGATGACTTTTCTATAACGCACCCCAATGTAAATAACGAGTCTTCAAACTTTAATCGCATTTTGCCTAGTCTTGGTTGTGCTGCTCAAAATTATGGATATTTTGGTCGAAAGATTATTTTGCATACTGCCGAGCAGATGTTGAGCGACTATAAAAAAGCTGATCGACTAGGAAAATTTGAAAAAGTAATACTAAATGATCCAAGTAACGAGGCGACTGAACTATCGACTGGTGATTATTATATGAAATATCTCACAGACCACGGTATCTCCTTAGATGAGGAGTACGACAAGACCAAAATGTCTTAAGTGGGGAGCGGAGGTTTGGGGTGCAATGGAACTGAAAACGGAGGCCGGGGATCACTCAAGCGGCGCGGTTTGCACGTCGGGATTTTCGGTGCGCTGCACACCTATGGCCGGCGGCTCAACTGGCATCCCCACGTCCACCTGTCGGTGACCGCGGGCGGCCTGGATGAGCAGGGCGTCTGGAAAAATCTGTCGTTCCACAAAGAGGCCCTGCGGCGGCGCTGGATGTGGCTGGTGCGCGATTACCTGCTGGGACAGCCGCTTTCGCAACTGACGATGCCGCCGCCGCTGGCCCACATCCTCTGTGAAAGCGACTGGCGCCGTTTGATACTGACCGCTGGCGGCCAGCACTGGCACATCCACTTGTCGAAGAAGACGGAAAACGGGCGAAAGACCGTCAATTACCTGGGCCGCTACCTGAAAAAACCGCCGATCTCGGGCAGTCGTCTGGCGCATTACACCTCCGGAGCCACGTTGAGCTTTACCTACCTGGATCACCGCACGCAGACCTATCAGCAGGAAACGCTAAGCCAGGCCGACATGCTGCGCCGGGTGGTGCAGCACATCCCGGAAAAGCATTTCCGGATGATCCGGTATTTTGGTTTTCTGGCCAATCGGGTCTGCGGGCAGTACCTGCCGAAGGTCTATGAAGCACTGAAGATGGCGACGCCAGGACCGGTACCAAAGCTGTATTTTGCGCAGATGGCCAAAGCCTTTCTAAACGTCGATCCGTTCCGTTGCGTGCTGTGTGGCGCACGGATGGTATACACGGCGGCAATCAGCGGGCTGACGGTGCAGGGACTGGTCCTCAACGCTCAGGCGATCGCGCAGATGAGGTTCGTGAAGCCCTGAGAGGGGGAAGGTGCGTCCGCACCTGGGGTTGTAAGCCGGAACCCCAGAAATTTCCGTCATGGGCGGGAAGCCAGTAATGGTGCGGATTGACGCCAAACATTTATTTTCCGGCTGCGACGTCGCCAAGCCGAAAACTGTTTGATTGAGCGGCCAAAACATGTACGGAAAACCGTGTCGGATAGCAAAAGCAGCCGTAAACCGCTCTGGTGACGTTTTCCGACGGAATTTTCCGGGGTTCCGGCTTACACCCCCTGATAGCCGTATAAAGCCTGCTTTTGCTGGGTTCATGGCATTGCATAGAGCCTGACCATGGCGCGACTTCCTTTTCGTACGTAAGTGAGTAAGTACGTGCTTACGTAATTATGTATTTACTTTTTTATGTTCTCCCTGTATAGTGTCTCTGTCAGGCAATAATAGGGAGAAGACTATGACTACATATGCGGTGGTGAACACCAAAGGTGGTGTTGGAAAATCAACAAATAGTATCCATCTGGCTTGTCATTTATCAATTGCGGGTCCGACGTTGCTGATTGATGGAGATCCCCAGGAAAGCGCCGCGACCTGGGCCGCATGGCGCCGCGATTGTAACGAGGCCAAAGGCTTGCCAATGCCCGTAACTATATGTCTAAGGGGTAAGGCTATCTATGATGAGGGCCGGCACCTGGTTACCAACTATCAGAATACAGTAGTTGATGCAGGTGGCCGCGATGCTCCAGGTTTGCGCAACGCATTGCTATTGGCTGACGTCGCGATAATTCCGGTCGGTGCATCTGATTTGGATGCCGCTGCAATGACTGACCTGTTAGAAGTGGTTGATATTGCAAAAGACTACAATCCAAAGCTGATAGTGAAAGTGCTACTAGCGCGAGTTGACCCCCGCACCAAAGACACACGCGATATGCTCGTATGGCTTGCAGACAATAAACTGAATGCCCTTGCTGCACGAGTGTGTGAGCGCGTGGTTTTCCGCCGAGCAATTGGTGAAGGCAGAACAGTAGAAGAATTGGCCAAAGATCCGCAGGCAATCGCGGAAATGGCAGCATTTTACAAAGAGGTGACGTTATGAGAAGCAAGCCAACTTTGGATGAGTTTCGTTCGGGTGGGGCAGAGGGAGCTGTGGAGGAACAAGCTCCTAAAACAAAGCAGTCGAACGTAAGCCCGCCAGCAGTTGATGAAAAGCAAAACAAAACCATCCGAATCCGAAAGTCTTTCAATTCGCGGCTTGCCGACGAGGCTTTTGCAAGATCAAAGGTCGAAGGCCGTAAGGTCAATGAGTCAGATATTGTGGATGAAGCCCTAGGTGAGTGGTTCGCCAAGCTGGATCAGGCACGATCAGAGCAATCCATCTGAATTACTTACGTACGTATGTGTTTACGTAATTACGCATGTATGTAATTACAGGTAGGCTGGAATTTTGAGCGTAAAAAAACCGAAAGCCCAGCCAGGCTTTCGGTTCGGTGCTTACCGTACTGAGACATACGAAATGCACGCACCAATCCGATCGGCCTGACAGTTACGCGGTTGAGGCTTTCTCCCCCATCAAGCGATTAGCGGGTGGCTCCGTTCTTCAGCATCCAACCCGGCGTCAGGCCGCTCACCGGCACCCCGTCAGAGTAGGGCGGTTTTCAGTATTTCCTGGCGGATCGCCGTCAACTTCTATGACCTCAACCTGACAAAACTCACGCTAGCGTACGTTTTTTTCCGTTTTCTCTATTCGCCCCTAACAGGCTGAAATCGACCGAAGCTATCCGTGGTGGATCTTCAAGTTGTGGGTCGTGGAAACAGAGGCGTCCAGACACCCACCTTCGCTTTGTAGAGTATCGGTAATGAATTGTTCGGGCACGTCTCAGGAAGAACCAACAGCAAGCCCTGATTTTTGAACCCTAGGTGTAACGACCTGCAATCGAAATGGCCTCGACCTGCAATCATCGCATTTTTCGACCGGGATTAATTGCGTCTATCCGAGCCAGCAGACCGAGATTATTTGCGAATGAACCTGCATTCATCTGATTCGACCTGCAATCGACCGTCATGAACCGGAATTGACTGCGAATGAGCGCACGCCGTTTCTGTCTCATTCGAGTACCCTTATGAGACGCGTGGCTGACTCGTTTTTTGCGTCTCAATAGGGTGGTTTTTCATTATTTGATACGGTAGGTTCTCCACTTCTAGAGCCTAATGAGGCAAGTTTGGCGACGGCCCTTTACGGATACGCTCGTGTTGCAGGTCGAGGCCATTTCGATTGCAGGTCGCTATAACTACACCTTCCTGAGCGGTAAAATAATCGACCTGCACGCGCTCACACCAAAGTCCCGGCCCCAAGGGCGAGTTTCATGTTGAAGCCAGGTCGGGCGTCTCGCCATCATGAGGTCACCAACTGTTTGATCTTCTCGATGCCTGCGCCAAATCTGGCCGCCAACTCCTGGCGTTGCTCGACAGTGCTGCTGGCATCGCCGTTTAATTCTTTCAGGGCTTTATTCAAGCCAAAGTGGATCGCTAAAAGTTCATTAAAATTTAACTGCCCAGAAGATTCAGAGCTGTCCAGATGTAAATGTTTTTCCACTTTCAACAAGTCTTCCATGACCGATACTTGGCCTGCCGAAAAGCATTCAAATATAGGCTCGGCCGGTCGGAAAGAATTCATATGCGCGTTCCGAATAAACAAGCGACTTTTATCAGCTGCCAACTCAGTGTTGTGACTCGATAAGGAAATGAAGTCACCTTCAAGCTCGTCGCGGCGTCGCACTCGTTCTGTTGAATCTGTTATTTCGTTGGGCAGCAGTGGACGATGTTCTCTTACCATCGCTGCATTGAAGCCGGGTGTGCCATTGCGTTCTGGAAGTTTTTCTAAAACAGCGGTAATTTCTTTTTCAGTCAGAATGTCTTTCCCTATTATTTTTTTGCCTAAGTGCTTCAGATTTTCGAGTATTATACCGACATTGTTTTTTTCTAATTTGCCATTAAACTCAAGATGGTAATGCGGGAGCATTTTTCCATTATCGGCATAACTGACGCCTAGCGTGTGGTAATAATCGTAATCCTTTTCATTCGATTTGCGTGGAATATGTCGATCCTCATACACCTTGCCATCGCCCTTCAGATGATTTTCATGAATACTGATCGGTGCTTCCCCATGCTCGGCAGCCATCTGGTTATAGGTCATTACGATACTGGTGACGGCGCGCTGAAGATCGCGTTTTTCTGTTTGACTAAGTTCGCCGCTGCAAAACTTTTCCGATCCGGTCAGATTCAGCAGGCCTTTTTCAGGACGCACTTCGATGTTCTGCAAAAGTAAACCGGGTGAGCACGTCACACGATCCCATTGACGCTTGTCGTTCTGAGCTAGCATTAAAATTCCTGCATTGAGATTGCTGGCATTTTCAGCGGGATGCAGCAAGGTGTCGAACCGCCGGACGTCGGGTGCTAGTTTATGTGTTGTTTCTGCGGGGGTTGAATTTGAACGCCGTAGCGAGGGAAAAAGTGCATTTAATTTCGATTGCAACGCCTTGTCGTGCATCGAATTAGCAACCGAGGTTGTGCCCGATGTTTTATCCAGCTGTGACGACGGTGCTGGCGCTGGTGCTGGTGCCGCCGACACCGCTACGGGTTGCTGATAGTCCGTTGACAACTGATGTTTTTGTAACAGGGATGGATAGGGTTGAGCGCATGATTCCCCTCATAAAGGTGACAGGTTATAAAATCGGGGCTAGTGCGAATCTTCGGCGCGTTTCGTGAGTTAAAGGCGCATCTTCCCTGCATAAGGGCCGACACGTCCCCCCAAATGCGCGATGCGTTGGGCATTGTTGACCAGGACCTGAACTATCTCAGATAAATTAATTGGATCCTATGTGTGGTCGCAAGAGCCCGTGGGTTCCGAAGACAGGCTCAAAACTGACGAATGGGTCGATCGGGAAGCACCATGATGACGTGGACTCAAATTAGACAGACACGGCGTGCGCTCACTCGCAATCACTTTCGGCTCATGACGATCTATTGCAGGTCTAACCAGATGAATGCAGGTTCATTCGCAAATAATCCCGGTTTGCTGGCTCGAATAGACGCAATCAATCCCGGTCGAAAAACGCGATGATTGCAGGTCGAGGCCATTTCGATTGCAGGTCGTTACAGGTATGGTCATCCTATGTTGGTACGGATCGATCTCCACCTGCAGTCCGATGATTCTGTACTGCTAACCTCGCGGGGGAGGGAACACCGGAACACCAATCAAAAACGCAAAATGCGTCAGTGTTCCACGCGTAGAATGGGACAACTTTCAATCTTGCCACACTGGCGACCTGGCCTTGGCAAGGTGGGCTTTTTCCAAAACTGCTTGGGTCCTTCGTGATGATGAGTAAATGAGTAAGTACCTGACCTCTTTTCCAAGCAGCGAGCGGAAGAGGGGACCCGGTGACCGCGCCCGATCGCCATTGCGCACCAGGTACACGTAGATATGTTCAGCAGCAGCAACCAGTTGCAGGGGCAGATAGCGGATCTTGCCGCCCTTACCGTGGATCCGCAGGTGCTTTACATCGCCGGAGCTTCTGCAGGTCACCTGTCTACAGCAGGTATAACTCTTCACGGCGCAACCCGTGGTTCAGCAGCACTGCCAGAATTGCTCGATCGCGCACTCTCCGGAGCGATGCCCCATCCGGCGCATCAGCAGACGCTTGGCCTGGTCATCGCCCAGTGCTGCTAAATCTGGGGCCGTTTGACGTCATGCACGAGGCTGCCTACGGCGACTGCGTTGTTCTCCAAGCGATGATCAAACAAGCTGGTCAGCGCCGCCAGTTTGCACCGGATCGAGCACAAGCCAGGCCTCGCTGTTACAACTGTGTGCCGGGCTAAAACGTGAGAGCGGGTCACCTTTAAGTACTATTGGCAAATCACTTCTGCATAATCAGTTTGAGTACCTCCGCTGCCCGAGGCGCGCTGGCATGAGCACCTTCGGGCGCAAGAGCGTCGCTTTGTACTATTGTCTGCCCTGCATTACTAAGCTCCCTCAAGGCAATCCGAACGGCTTTGGATTGCGCCTCCGTCAATTTTTTGCCTTCGACAGTTATCTGGGCCTCGATCTGTATGGGGCTTGCCTTAATCATCATGTGTAGCAACATGCACACTGAGCTGATTACTATTGCAATGAAGATAAACGGCCCGATTCCATCAACGAGACGCGACTGCTCAATTTCCACGTCCATGAGATGTAAAATCATGGAGATCAGGACGTAACCAAAAAGAAGAATTACGCCGCAGGAAAGAGCGATAGCTTCAAGTTTTTGCAGTTTCGGTGTGACGTGGAAAAGAATAGATTTCAGCATGGAAAATTCCTTTGCAATAATTGTGAGACGTTGTTGGCCGTCCTCATGCTTGGGATGAGGTTCGTTATCCATTGTATGGATGCTAGCGGATCGAGCGAAAAACGCCTACAGCGGCAGTGGCTGTCCTTTGATTGCTCCTTACATCGCTGTTTTACGCCAGAGACAGAGCGCTGGCCCAGTTGTCCATGGAAAGAGGAAAATCGTATGCTCCTTCTGACTCGCCGCGAAGGTGAAAATATTATGATTGGCGAAGGAATTCAGATCCAAGTCCTAAGCGTTTCAGAGGATACTGGGGATGTACGTATCCAGATTGAAGCTCCAGATGCCGTCGAGGCCCAGAGCAGAAACGTTGATAACGAAATGACCGATGGCAAGCCTGGTCCTGTTATTACTCATAAGCGCCGGTGGCGCTCGTTGGTCACTCGGTAGGAAGTTTGAATGACCAACCATATCAGGAGCACAAGATGGCATTGATGAGCGTTGAGCTGCTGCTGGATCAAGCTGAGGACGAGTACATGAGCGTAGACCAACTGGCCTTTTTCAAAGATCGGTTGGAGGTTAAAGCCGCAGAGCTTCGTGATCGCTTGCTCAGCTGTCAGGCCAGTTGCCAGATCGAGCGTCACCCGGACGAAGCAGACTTCGCTTCCGATGAGGAAAACAGAGCAGTGGCAGCAAGCATGATAGAAAGGGACAGACAGACGTTGAGCCATGTGCTTAAGTCCCTGGAAATTCTCGCTCTGGGCGACTACGGTTTTTGTCAGGAAACTGGCGAGGCCATAGGCATAAAACGGCTGCTACTGGTCCCCGAGTCGTTGTACTCGGTAGAATCGATGCAGGCGCTGGAGGCCAAGGGAATGCACCAACGCCAAGCGGCCCAGTAAAGTAGCCGCAGCGAAGTGATCCAGGAGAATTGCGATGACTGCAGAAAGTGTCGAGCGCGATGTGGCGATCTCAGAGCTTGCCAACCATTTGGAGCGCGATTTGATGCCTTGTCCGGCAGGACGTACCGCACTGCTGACGTGGATAGAAAAAAAGCTGGCTCAAATAGCGCTCAATCCTGTACCCACAGCAGCTGATGCTACGTGGTTGATCGAAAGCGCTTATATCCAATGGGCCGCTGCAGAGCCAAAGGGCTAAGGAACATTCTATGAACGCGATTCCTACCCCCGCCATGGGGTTCATAACCAGTACTGAGCCGCTTCAGGCAAAAGGCAATGGGTATGACTATCCCATCCTGGTTCGGATCGAATTCGAGCGACAGTCAGATGATTCAGTCCAATTGATTTCCCGGGGAGGGCACACAGGAACACTGATCAAAAATGCTAGAAGGGTGAACATCTCAAGCCACGACTGGGACAACCGCCCGTATGACCCCCTTGATAGCCTCGTCCTGACCCGGTGGGCTTTTTCAAAAGCGGGCTGGGTGCTTCGTGACGATGAGTAGGTCAGTGCCTATTGGCCTTAACCGACTAACGTTGCGCCAGCTCGTCGCGGACCTTCATGACGGTCGTAGTTGAACACGCAGCGTGCCTCGCTACTGCGCGGATCCCGAGCCCTGCAGCCAGCAGCTCACGCACTCGGTTACGCAGCTCTGCGTCTACGGGTCTGCCTTTGTAGACGCCTGAAGCTTTTGCCTTCTCAATCCCTTGTGCCTGGCGCAGTCTTCTTTGTTGATAGTCCTTCCTGGCGATCGCGGCCATCATATCGATCATCATGTAGTTGATGGCCGCCAGCATGCGGTCGGTGAACTCGTCCCCCGACTGGGCCGTCATGCCTTGATGACTGGTAGGCAGATCCACAGAGACGATCCGTATGCCTCGGTTATCGATTGCTGTTTTGAGGGATCGCCAAGCCTGGTCATCTATCCGCGACAGCCGATCGATGCTTTCCACCAGCAGCACGTCACCTCGGCGAGCATCTTTGAGTAGTCGAATTAATTCCGGGCGGTCGGCATGGCTGCCACTGGCATTTTCCATGTAGCACGATGCGATGGCCTTGCCGTAGCCGGAGACAAACGTTTCCAAATAATCGCGCGCTCGACTTGCGTCCTGGTCATCGGTCGATGCTCGAAGGTATGCACGAATGAACATCGGTAGATCTGTCTCATTTTGGGTGTAGTCAAATAATTGTATCAAATTGGGTGTACGTTAAGTGCGCAAAGCTGAAATCTGTTGGGGCTGATTTTCGTGTCACCTGGGGTAGACCCAAAATGAACGGCCATTGGGCTGCATAGATCGCTGCCGATTCCCGAAGTCGCCAGGGAGGTCAAACCGCGGCCCCAAAAAGCCCACCAGGACGGGCTTTTGTGGAGGGCCTATAGAACATAGATCACGTGATGAGCACTGCCTTGCGCGCACTGCCCTTCCAACGTAGCAATCATCTTTGGAGGATTCGTCCGCCGTATAGCATGAGAAAAACAGCATCGTGTATTCAACTGCTACACGCGTGTAGACAAATGATATACGCTGGTGTATATTGCCTTCCGTGGGTCATGCTTGACCCCGCCCTTTTCGGCTCACGCCATTTACGTACCTCAAGGAGTCTATCCATGTTTAGCAGAGTAAAAATGCGTTCCGCATTAAAGTCTTAAGGAGGCAAAGAGTCGAAGAACACCAAACCCAATCGGGAATTACACCATGAATGCAACATTAGAAACGTCAGAAAAAGCCAGGCCCGTAGCCATAAACATGCGTGCCGACGAACGAAAACGAAACCTGATCGATATGGCCGCTGCACTGTCGGGCCGGGATCGAACGAGTTTTATCTTGGAAGCTGCCTGCCAAAAGGCAGAGGAAGTGATCTTGGATAAGCGCTTGTTTGTTCTCTCCGATGCTGCATTTGACTCCTTCGAGCAGGCCCTTGAAGCCAACCCTCTAAGAGGTAACAAATGTCTACATCAACTGCTCGACAGACCGAAGCGTTGGAGCTAACCGCTCCAGAAAAACTCAACGACTTGCACGACCTCTCTGAGTTCGACTGTAAAGAGCCGTCGATTACCGATTACCTTCAGAAAAAGGCACGGAAGGCACAAGCAGATAGGCATGCTGTGGTCTATGTGTCGTGTCGGAAAGGGACCTTGGTGGTCATGGCTTATTACACGCTCTCTAGCGGTTCAGTGAATCGCGAGAATGTTGTGCCCAAAAGTCACCAGCGTAACTCGCCAGCTGAACATCCAATCACCCTTTTGGGTCGAATGGGGGTCAGTGAAGCTGCTCAAGGTCAGGGGTTTTCTCTTGATCTGTTGAAGGATGCAATTGAACGAGCGATGACAGCAGCGCAAAGCGTCGCTTCATCAGCAATCGTGGTTCATCCATTGAACGACCGGCTTGCTGAGTTCTACGCCAAACACGCAGGGTTTGTACCATGTCCGGCGCTTTCACCCGTTACGATGATGCTGCCCTTGCGGTAACTAAATCAGTAACAAAAAAACCCGTTATAGCATTTGCGATAACGGGTTATTTTTTGGCCGCAGTTTGAGGCGATGACCAAGTTCGCCCCAACCAGAGCCTTCAAAGCGAGCTCTGAGGTCCCATTTCACGCGCGCTTTCAACTGAACTAACGGTATTCATTAGACAGCCGGAGGCCGCGCTATCCTCCAGAGGCAAGCGAATAGTGTCCGGTCTGAATCGGCCCTGATTTCGTAAATGCTCAATGGCCGCTCCTGGCCGATTCCTGCCCTCGGTGAAGGGCAGCCATGGGTCGACAGCTGCCTTTCGTGACTGGCCGCTATCGGCCAAAAGCGGACATTTTCACCCTGGAGGTAGAAATGGAAACGTGGCAAGTCATTTTGTTCATCGCCGGTAAAACTACGCAGCGCTGTCTTTGCGTACTGGATCAGAGTGAATAGACTTATCCCATCCCTGCAAGAGCGTGATAGTCCACGCCCTCATCCCAACGCAAAACATCTCAAGGAGGCCCATGAAATACGATGACGCAAGCTGGCACCACGGCGGAGACTTTCCAGCAGATCAACCAAAGGAGCACGGCGGCACACACATCGCGTTGTTCTTGAGATGGTGTTTTGTTAAAGGCTGGGCTGGCGACTTTCACGTCAAGGAAGAGCCTGAAGCCGTCGACCAGGTGATCAACGGCGAACTCACCGCCACCGAGTTTCTTTTCAAGTATTGCGATGGCAAATTTACGGATGAGGACTTGAACGACGCTGGAAATGAGATCGCGCAGCAGTATTACGGAAGCCATGGCCTTTACCTTCAAGACTACGCCGACCATTTTGGCGATTTGATGTATGTAGCGCCGGAGCCCGCGCATAGTTTTGAGGAGTTTTCCGCGATACTGGATGCTCGGGTTAACAGTGGCGTTCTGGTTAAAGCGGAGGCTTAACCACCGGCTCGGCGCCGCACATCTTGCCGTACACCCCTGGCATCAGTGAAGCGTCCGCTTTGGGTCGAAAGCGGTCAGTCGCGACCGACTGCAATCGGCCTTTTGAAATTATCTGAGGAAATTACCTAGTGACCCCAGTCAATTGCTCAATGAGAGTTTCGGAATGCCCGTCAGGAGCGCTAGCGCTGAACCTATAGCGAACTCACCTTCGGATCCAACCGCGCCAGTACCTGCCTGCTATTACCGCCGCCGAACACACTCACCAAGTCCATGACTCGGACAGGTTCTTTGGGGTCTATGCTCAATTGGATGCCGTCGTTTTTGCCTTTGAACAACTTGACCATCAGCTCGCAGCCGTCAGTGAGCATTGAGGCGTTTGCCCGCATTCCGCTTTCACAGCTTTTCTGCCAGTTATCCAGGCTTCTTTCAAACCAGGCCTGGCGCTGTTTGTCGGCGCTGCCAGCAGTCGGGTCCAACGGCGTAGCGTAGCGTTGGTGGAGCAACGCGCTACGTTTAACCATGCCATTGTCCTGGAAACTGACTTTCAACTCGCTCAACTCAGCCCGGGCAAATGCGCCATGCAGGCTCTGCGCTGTAACGCCAAGCCCGGCATAGGTGGCCACTTTCCCGCCACGCTGCAAGTCGTTGACCAAACGGTGTAGGCCCTTGACGTTATCCACACGGTAGCTGGCACTGAAGGTGAACAGGTCTGGCATGTCCACAAACGTTTCACCTGTGGCACGGGTGGCGTCGTCATCCAGGTCCAGGGACAGCATGAAGTCGAACGGTTTGAGTTCGTTGCGACCACTGCTCAATAACGGGCCAAAATTATTCATGCTCCTCAAGCCACCGCCCATGCCCATGATGCTGGCCATCGCACCCAGGCTCTGCAGGCTTTGTAACGAGCCATTGGAAGCCTGTACGCCGGTGGCTTCGATGCGCACACGGGTGCGGCTGTCGTCGTTGATCAGATCGGTCAAGGTAACTTTATCGGCACGCAAGCCGCCTGCCTTGCCATCACCCAACTCGACGCCCTTGATCACGACCTTGCCGCCAAATGGCGAGGAGCTGACCGAGGCCCAGCTGATTGTGCCGTTGAGCTGATTGTCATACACGAAGTCATCCAGGCGCTTTTGCGCCTGATTGCTGGCATAGGCACACAAGCCAAAATAGCCCGCTGCGAGTATCGCCACAGCGGCGGCAGGGACCAGCAGTTTTTTTTGCATCATTGCACATCCCCCTGAATGTTCCGGTCAGGCCAGGCTTGTTTGAATACCTGACGCGCAGCGTCGGGTGTCCAGCTGTCATCGCCCAACTGCATGCGCATGATTTTCAGTGGGTCACGCAAGTCGGTACAACCGTCTTCGCTGCAGGCTTGCAGGTAAGTGACCGCCACCAGGGTCAGCGGCAGGTCTTCGCCGTCTCGCTTGACCGGGTCCAGAGTGACGTCGCCTTTGGCCAGGAACCAGCCTTTTTCAGGCTTCAGGTTGGGGCCGACAATATCCAGCTGCGACTCATAGGGGTAATCGGTTTCCCAGCGCCCATCCTCCTTGCCGACGATGTGCACAATCTGGCTGTACGCGGCTTTGCCGCCGGCCACCAAGCGCGCATAGCTCCCTCCGGAAGCGGGCACGTAGCTGACGTCGGCGAGCAGTCGAGACTGGACGTATTTGGCGTCGCTACTTTCGGTTTTCAATTGGGCAAACTGCTGAAGTTGGGCCTGCGCCTCATAGCCAGCCTGCTGACGTTTATTCTGCTCTTCGTACTGGCGCTGACGGTCGGCAGCGCGTTTTTGCTCGGCTACCCGCGCTTCATGGATAAACAGATAATTGCTAGCGTTTTGCGGGTTGAACTGCCAGATTTTGGTGCTCCAGTTTCGGCTTATGTTGCTTTCATAAAGCCAGCTGTCGCGGTCATTCTTGATAATCCCCTGCGGTACATCCCGAACGGCGATGAAGCTCACGTTCGGGGTTTTTGGCTGGACCTGGTCCAAGGCCCCCAAAGCGCTGAATACCGTGGTTCTAATGGTTTCAAGCTGGCGAAAAAGCTCTTGATTTTCGGTCACAGCCACCAGCGCCGGGCTGCGTGTATCCCAATGACCACTCCAGCTGTAAGGCGCTCGCAGCAGGTAATGTATGCGGCTTGCCGGATCACTGGCGAGCAGCATCAGGGCGTTTTTCTGGTTGTCGAAGCCCACGATAGGTAGCTGCGGCGCCCGGTTGTTGAACGGGATGCCTTGATGAAAACTACCTTCATACTCCTTCAGCTTCACCCCGTCTGCGCGCAGCAGCACAACTCCCCCCTCACCTGCAGCATAGCCATCGGAACCGCAGGTAACACCGGTGGATTTTGCACTGACGTATTGGGCGTCACCGTCCGGCTTGTAGGTGGTACGGAACAGGCACCCGTTCTGGTCTTTGATTTCAAAGAAAAAGGTTGCGGCCTTGAGCGCATCAGTCTCGGCGGGCGGCGTCCAGCCCGATACCGCAAAAGCCGGCGTCACATGACTGATCGAGGCATGAGCGGGCGACTCGGTAACCGGTGCCGATTCAGCCGTTTGAGGAGCTGCAGCAGCGGGTGCAGGAACAGGCGCAGGGGCTGGATCTGCAGCCACCGCCGGTGCAGGAGTAATCGGCACGGGTGCTGGTGCTGCAGCAGGCTCGGGTTTGGGCGCAGCGGCCACCTCGGCCGGCGCGACGGCTCCGGCGACTTGGCTGGACCATTCTTCATCCCTGGCAGCCGAGCCATTGGCGAAAAGCTCTCCTTGGGCGTTGTAGCTTTTCCAGGTCACCGTGGCAGCGCTTGGGCACTGGCTGGCAAGCAAGCCTCCGAGCTTGGGCAGCAGGCGCGCCACGGCATCATTGTCTGGCTTGCCTGCGAAGGCAAAACGCAGCGTCAGCGGATTCGTACACCAAGGCTGATTGTCGGCATGATCAACGAATACTTCGACGTTTTCTCCTTTGGAAAAAGCCAGCCGGTAAGCGGCAGCATGAGCGCTCGCGCACACGGCAAGCCCCAACAGGGCCAGTGGCAGCTGTTTGCTAACGTGTTTCATCAGATCAGTTCCCAGGCGCCGTCACCTGCCTGGCAGGCCTTGACCGTCTGCTTCTCGGCTTGACTGTCCTTGGCTTTCACGTCGTAGATAATAGTGCGGCAGGTGGTTTGTGCGGTCAGTTTGTCTTCCACCGGTTTGGCATCGATGGCATCAAGGTCCACGCCTTGTTTGGCAGCACTAGTAGCGTCGAGGTTGTCCAGATCAGTGGCGCTGTCGGCGGATGCTTGTGTGGCAGTACTGCTGGCAACCATTACGGGTTTAGGCGCTACCGCTTCCACCAGTGGGGCGTACACGTAGCCTACGGTGACTCCGCGACGGCCGACCATGATCCAGTCGTTCTGGGTGCGGCCCAAGGCGGTGAACGTCGAACTCGGCGGTAAACCACCTACTTTTTCGGCGCTGCTGTCCGGAGCGCTGCGCAGGTTGGCAGACTTGATGGCCCGATAGGGTTTATTGAGCACTGTCATGTCAGTGACCGGCCGAATCTTCGGCAAGCGCTTCACCGCCACCTGGCGAGATTCGACTTCGGTACTCACAGGCGTTATTTGCGCGCTGCTGCCGCTGTGGTTGGATTGCCAACTGGTCGCCTGGCCGTCCTTGTTTCTACTGAGCACTTGCTGAGTTTGTGCGGCGAGGGCCAGACGGTCACTCTCATCCATTTTCGCACCGATGGTTTTGCCCAGCAGGCCGCCGGCCAGGCCGCCGATCAACATCGCGGCGGTTCGCCCGCCTCCTGCGCCGATGCGGCTGCCGATCAGCACTCCGGCGGCGCCGCCGATTACGGTGCCTATGTTTTCCTTGTTTGCCCAATCGTTACCCGATGTGGCGCAACCGGATGAAAAAACGATGCTCAACACAAGCGAGGCGGCAACAGCCGTCTTTGTAAAACTCATCGCACAATCCTCTGGCGTAAAAGAGAGATATGCAGGGATGATTTAGCACGGTGCGATATTTGATCGGCCTTCATCCCTGAAGAAGTGCGCGGATTACACACAAATTTGGAATGAGTCACAACCGTTTTATGACTGAACCAATGCCCTCCTCGGGTCGGTAGCGGCCTGTCGCCACTGGCAGCAACCGGCCAAAAGCAGCCACTTACTGGCGGTAGATTCAGTTTTGGACTTCCCGGTATGCATCAAGATCCTGGTCTGCGCAGATTACTCCCGATCAACATCGCAAGAGCTGCAGCCATTGCGGTGCTTGTGTTCGCCTACAATGCAGGCTTCGATCGTTGCTTTGCTAAGCGATTGAGCCGCATCTTCACCACTAACCCACGGGAGCGCACAATGCTCGAGCTCGATTGGGCAGGCTAAATAACGAGTTACGGCTAAACGGGGTACGTTATTCGTGCATATTTCAAGGTTACAGCTCGTCAACTACCGCAACTTCAAGTGTGCGAATGTCGTATTCAACAAGGGGGTAAACACGATCATAGGCGAGAACGGATCAGGCAAGACCAACCTGTTCCGGGCGTTGCGTCTCTTGCTCGACGACACGCTGCTGCGCGCGGCATATAGGCTCGACGAGAAGGACTTCCACCGGGGCCTTGGCGACTGGCGCGGTCACTGGGTAGTCATTAGTCTCGAGTTCGATGAGGTATCCCAAGACGAAGCGATTCAATCCCTCTTTCTCCATGGGACCGGTAACATCGCCGACGGCGCGATCGGCAAGGCGACCTACAACCTTATTTTTCGCCCCAAGGCGGCAGTTCGGCGGACCCTGGCCGACGTTGCCGTCGGGGATACCGTAGGACTCGCCGAGGCACGTTCGAAGATCACAATTTCGGATTATGAAACGATCTTCACCGGCAAGAGTACCGCAAACTTCCTCGATCCTGAAACCTACAGGCAACTGGTTGGCGACTTCGATGCGGTAATATTTCCCCAAGAACTGACGAACCCTGCTATTGGAGGCGTCATCCCGGGCATACTCTCGATCTCGCGCGAAGTGTGCTTCACCTTCGTGCAAGCACTGCGCGATGTGGTCGCCGACTTCCAGAACAACCGCACCAACCCCCTCCTAACTCTGCTCAAGTGTCGAAGCGGTGAGATCGATCCGCAGAGCTTCGAGCCGATCACCGCGCTCGTCAAAGGGCTCAACGATGCAATCGAGGGCCTACCAGATGTAGAAACCATCCGCACCGATATCCGCGACACCATCACCGATGCGGCAGGCGAAACCTACTCTCCGCGATCGCTTTCGATCCGCTCAGATCTGTCCGACGAGGCCGACCGCCTGTTCCAGTCGCTCAAGCTGTTTGTGGGCGAGAGCGAGGAAGAATATGAGGGCGCGATTCACGAGTTGAGCCTGGGCGGTGCAAACCTCATCTACCTGACTTTGAAGCTGCTCGAGTTCAAATACCAGAAGCAGAAAGAGTCCTTCGCCAATTTCCTCGTGATCGAGGAGCCGGAGGCGCACATCCACACCCATATCCAAAAAACGCTGTTCGACCGGCTGAACTTTGATGACACCCAGATAATTTATTCGACCCATTCGACCCACATATCCGAAGTGAACAACGTAGTGAACATCAACATCAACATCAACATCCTCGGCCGGCAGGACGGACGATGCGAGGTGTTTCAGCCATCTGCGGGACTTGACGCCGGCCAGATTGGCAAATATCCAGCGCTACCTCGATGCGGTCCGCAGCAATCTGCTCTTCGCCAAGAGCGTGGTCCTGGTCGAGGGCGACGCCGAGGAGATCCTCATCCCAATCCTCGTTAAAAAAGTGTTCGGGCTCAGCCTGGACGAGTTGGGGATCAGCTTGATCAACATCCGCAGCACCGGCTTCAAGAACGTTGCGGTGCTTTTCCACAACGAGCGCATCCGCAAGCGCTGCGCGATCATCACCGACCTTGACCGCGCGTTTATCGATACGACCACGGACATACTAGACAGTGACGATAAGGCGGCCGCCAAGAAGAAAGCACTGGGGTCACAGATCGCTGGACTCCAGCGCGAGGCAGCGCTCAAGGAGTTGTGTGCCGGGAATCCCCTGGCTGACGGCGCACTTCGCCGACCACACTTTTGAGGTCGATTTCGTCTCCGTCGGCAATGTCGGCACCGTCGTTTCGGTGCTGGGCGACGTCTATAAGGATGGAGGGACCATCGCGACGTCTAAGGCATGGAGCTGGAATCGGGCGACATTGCACTTTTCGGGACGCGCGTGCTGACGATGGCACGTTACGCCGGAAAGGGGTGGTTCGCCATCATCCTAGGGCGAATGATTACGCCTGAAACTTCCATTCCGGATTACATCCTCGACGCCATCTTCCAAGCGCATATCCCGGTATCCATCCAGACATGGGCGCGTGTGCTGGACTATCGGGTCTCGATCCTTGCGGCGTCGCAACTACACGCGCCAGGAGACATCGACGCGATGCGCGCGCACATCAGACGTTACCATCGCGCCGAGATCGACTTTGCAGGTGTCCGCGCCGAAATGCTACAGGCCTTTCCTGCAGACGGTATCAACACCATCCTGGCGGATTTCTAGAATGTTTGTCTGGGACAGGAAGGATCTGAACGACGCCCAAGTCGCAGCCATCGAGCACCCAGGCAGCGTCTTCCTCGTTGCTTGCCCAGGGAGCGGTAAAACGAGGACCCTCACCTACAAGATCGCCCGACTGTTGTCGGAGCTTAAGTCGGACAAAAAACGCGTCGTCGCGATCACCTACACGCACCGGGCTGCGGATGAGATTCAGGAACGGATAGAGCAGCTTGGCGTCGATACGAGCCAGCTTTGGATTGGCACGATCCACTCCTTCTGTCTCGAATGGATCTTAAAGCCCTATGGAATCTATCACTCGGAGCTCATGCACGGTTTCCGGGTGATCAATGCCCATGACACCGAACGAATGCACGAGGAGCTCTGCAGCGCGGCGCAGGGCACTAAGCTCAGCAGCTTCGACTGCGCATATTATTTCACGCCGAACGGCTATGTCCTGACATGCAACAAGACCAACAAACATGAAGCAATTGGGGAAGTTTTGCAGGCATATTGGAAGGCGCTTCGTGCCGAGCGGCAGCTCGATTTTGAACTGATCCTTTTCTACGCCTATCAACTCATCGAGAATAATCCGTCGATCAGCGTGCTGCTGGGTTCGATCATCGAATGCGTGCTCCTCGATGAGTTTCAGGACACGCGGGAAATCCAATATACAATCCTCGCATCGATCCTGAAAGCGTCTAAAGGCGGTACGTCCGCCTTCGTCGTAGGCGATCCTAATCAGGCAATCTATGGCTCGCTTGGCGGCTATGCGATCACGGCGTCCGACTTTGGGACGCAGTGCGGCATCGCCTTCAAGGAAATGGAGCTATCACACAATTACCGGTCGTCATCGCGCATTGTGAGCTATTTCGGCAATTACAAGGTCTTGCCTTCGAAGATCGAGGCGGTGGGAAAGGACAAGGACTGCGCGAGCGTAGTGTCGTTCGATCACCAGACGCACCGCGATGCGCTGGAGGAAGAGCTTGTAAGACTCATCAGATTCAACGTCGAAACGCTCGGGATCGCTCAGCATGAGGTCTGCATCGTTGCGCCTTGGTGGGTCCATCTCGCAAGCATGACACGCCGGCTGGTCGCGGCGCTTCCGGCCTATTCATTCGATGGCCCGGGCATGGTGCCCTTCGCGCGCGACGTCGACAATTTCTGGTACAAGCTCGCCCGGATTATTCTGACGGAGGCGTCCCCACAGCTTTATGTACGCCGGATGCGATGGGCGGGAGAGGTAATCGCCGACCTCAGCGACGCGGGCGTAGAGGTTCCAGGTTTGGACCGCAAGACACTGCTGCGCGCCTGCAACGCCATCATCATCACCGAGAACGACGGCCTGGCGTTCCTCCGAGCGTTCTTCGACCAGCTATGTTCCACTTTCGGGATCGATCGCCATACCTACGCGGCGCTTCAAGAGCATCACGACGCTTTCTTTGAATCCTCGCAGAAGCGCATCGATAAGCTCATCAAGGAAGGCGCTGAGGCGATTGCTGAATTGGGGATGTTCAGGAAGGTCTTTGCGGACCGAACTGGTGTGACCGTGTCGACGATCCACGGGGTCAAGGGCGCCGAGTATGACGCAGTGATCGCCTATGGCCTACTAGAGGGAATGGTTCCCCACTTCAGCGATCCGAACCAGACCGAGACAGCTAAGAAGCTCATGTATGTGGTGTCGTCGCGGGCCAGAAAAAACCTACATCTGATCTCTGAACGCGGTCGCAGTCGAGGCTGGAGCGGAGATTATCAACCAACCGACGTACTTACTGGATGTGCATTCCAGTACAACCAGCTTTCTTGACGGGTAAGAATCTTGTCGCAAATGACCGCTCCTGGCCGACTGCTGTCCGTCGTAAGAGGCGATAATCGAACCTAAGCGGCTACCCAGCCCTTCGGCACCGTGCTGCGTCTTCACTGCGCATAACGGGAGCTATGTTCAATAGGCCCTCCAAAAAAGCCCGCGCTGACGGGCTTTTTTGGAGTCGCGGTTTGGCATACTTGGCGACTTCGGGCAATCGGCAGCAATTTAGGCCGCCCAATGGCCGTTCATGTCGGGTATACCCAAAAGTGATGATATAGAAAGGTTGCATGTGGTGACATTTTTGTTCAGAGCCCGTGTGCCATTTCGATTGCAGGTCGTTACACCTAGCCGGAATAGACCCCTATCAGGACAGACGGAAGCGCCCGACGATATTGTTCAGATCCAGCGCCAGCGTCGATAGTTCACGGCTTGCACTGCTGGTTTGCTGCGCGCCCAATGAGGATTGCGCAGACAGATCACGTATGTTGACCAGATTGCGGTCCACTTCCCGTGCGACGTTTGCCTGCTGTTGCGCAGCGCTGGCAATGACCAGATTGAGGTCGTTGATCTCGCTCACCGCCGCGCTGATGACGGTCAGAGAATCATTGGCGCCCTCGGCGATACCGAGTGTTTCACTGGCCAGTTCGGTATTGCCGCGCATCGAGCCCACAGCCCGCTCAGTGCCACTTTGAATGTTGGTCACCAAGCGCTCGATTTCGCTGGTTGATTGCTGGGTGCGGTGCGCCAGGGCACGAACTTCGTCTGCCACTACAGCAAATCCGCGTCCGGCTTCGCCCGCACGAGCGGCTTCGATCGCGGCGTTGAGGGCCAGCAGGTTGGTCTGTTCGGCCAGGCCACGGATCACATCCAGAACCTTGCCGATGTCGCGCGACTGACCCGCCAGCTCGCCAATCAAGGTAGCCGTTTTCTGTACGTCGGTGCTCATGGTGTTGATTGCGCTGACGGTTTTCTTGACCAGCCCCAGACCGGCCTGCGCCGCACTGGTCGCATTGCTTGACGAGCGTGCGGTGTGTTCGGCGTTACGAGCGACTTCTTCCACTGCGCTGGTCATTTCATTGACAGCCGTTGCGGCCTGGTCAATCTCGTTGTTCTGTCGCTGGATGCCTTGAACGCCGTCTTCGGTGATGGCAGTCATCTCTTCGGCAGCGGCGGCCAATTGCGTTGCCGAGTTTGAAATCTGCTGCAGGGTATTGCGCAGTTGCGTCTGCATGGCAACCACGGCAGCGGCGACGCTGGTGTTGTCATTGGCATTGACCTTGATCGTACTGCTCAAGTCGCCCGTGGCGATGGTGCGCGTAATGGTGGCCACGGTAGCCGGTTCGCCACCGATGGCTGCGAGGATGCT
The DNA here is from genome assembly GCF_900074915.1 of Pseudomonas cerasi. GTDB lineage: Bacteria > Pseudomonadota > Gammaproteobacteria > Pseudomonadales > Pseudomonadaceae > Aquipseudomonas > Aquipseudomonas cerasi. The sequence goes on along the minus strand of NZ_LT222317.1, from coordinate 21,323 downwards.
GCGTATGGTCAGTAGCGTCACGATGACGCCCAGTATTGCGATCACCAGTGTGGCGCCGATGGCCAGATTGTTGGCCTGGTTGGCGCTGCCTTCCTGTGCTTCAAAGCGCTCGCCGGCACGTTGTTTGCCTTGCTCGCGCAGGGTCTGCAGGGTCTTGAACACCTGCTCGGCAAACGGTTTGACTTCAGTGCGGTTGATGTTGCTGGCAGCAGCGATATCACCCGTCTGGATAACAGTCGTCTGATGGCGCATGCCGTCACGCAGCTTGGTGTAATCGCGCTGCAACTGCTGAGTGAGCGTTACATCCAGCGTTTCAGCAGTGTTCTTGCCGAGCTGGACGGTCAGTTCGTCTAGCCTGGCGAAAGCAGCTTCGTTCTCATTCTTCCAGCCAGCGGTCTGCTCCGGATTGCCGATGGCAATCATGCGCAGAATGTTGATGTCCACGCGGGTCAGTGCACCGTCGATACTATTTACGGCCTCGGTCGCCAGAAAATCCCGGTTGTAGAGCGCATCGACATTCTCGGTTGATGTCTTGAGCGTGTGGATCATGAAAACTGCCAGAGCAATAAACGCAACGATGATGGCGAAGGTCGAGGTCATCAATCGTTTTTTTACAGTGAGGCCGACATAAGCCGCTTGGGTCTGGGACATGAGGGAACCTATAAGACTATTGGGCACATTGAATTAGAAGCTGTGTGAAATTCATCGCAGATTCCAAATCTATCGGCGTACCCGACTCAAGCTTTAAATGGTGGCTGAATGATATTTTTACGATTGTGCAGGCAAGCGACTCCCCCGTCCCTGTTGAGAATCCGACCTTTCAACACCTGTAGTATGTGGAGTGGTTGACTGCGCGGCCAGAGCAGAGCGCTGCTTTTATGAACTCGTACCCGGTAGATCGGCTGACCGTGGCCATCTGATTAGCCTCGTCTCGAGCAAGTGATGGACAGGGTGACGTGTCGCGCTGGCCTCCACCACGCTGCAGGCGCGGTAGCAATTTCGTTAGTCAGAATTGTCTACTGATTTACGGTAGTCAGCATTTGATCTTGCGCGCAGCGGGTAGACCCTAATAAACCACACAAAAAAGTTACAAGTGGTGACAAGTCGGCTCGCTTACAAAAAATGATCATTTGTGGTTACAATAGGTGACTAATTTTGGCGCCAATTGGAAAGGATGTTCGGTGGAGATCAAATCGGACCTCGTAGGCGTAGTGGATCACATACTTCAGACCTATAGCCCTTCGGAAATCAACCAATTGATACGACTGATCAGCCCAGCGCCTGACTGTGCCTTGATGACTGCGGCTGAGTTTGAGCGAGTGATGCATGTGCTCGCTGGTCAGAGTCGAAGCCGGCCATTTTCGGAAAAGTCTATCCAGGCCGCCAGACTGATCCTGGTGATGGGGGCCAGCATGGCCGAGGCGGCCGCTGACGTGGGTCTGGCTAGGCAGGTGGTGCACAGGCTGATGACACGGATTCGGGCTCGCCTGCAGATGTTGCCTGGTGAATGGGTGAAGGTTGAAGCGTGGTTGCCGCCTGCTGCTGCAAGGCAGGTAGCAGACCTGGCTGCTGAACTGAGATTGGCGCATCAAGTGGGGAGAGAGCAAACCGCTGGGGTCAGCGGGGGTTGACGACATAATCATTGATAGGTAGTGTGACTACAGAGCGCGAAATCAGTGGCCTTGCAGGGCAACGACTGACGTAGGTACCCCGGCGATTCTGCAAAATCGGTGGCGGTGAGACCTCTCATCCCATTTCCTGAGGATGCCAATATCAGGATTCAAACCTTAAGGGCAGCCCTCAAAGCTGCCCTTTTTCTTTGCTTTCGATTTCATAACGGCGGTACAGGAGCTCACCGCGTCGGTGAGGATTCATCTTCTTTGACGAGCAATGCATGAAATTCCAAAGGATATTTCCTCCTTTTACATCGACGATAACCAGCATGTCGTTTTTCGCTTCGTATGCTCCAACGAACGCTAGGCGATAGTCGCCGTTGTCGTACTGCACCCGCCAAACCTCAAATGGCCCGGAAAGCGTGTCTATGGCATGTCTGACGTAGCGTTCCCGGGAGTCCGGACGTTTCTCGACAATATGTGCCAAGCTTGGTTTGAGAACCGTTACTGAGCCTACGGGGGTTTCGAACGTCCGGGATGTGACCGAGGGCACCGACATTCCGAAGTGCTCGTGGATAATTGCCAAAGCCTCTTCAAACGTGTCGCCTCTCTTGATTTCCGATATAGCTGGTGAGCGCAGCTCCCTTACAAGGTATCGAAGATCTGGTAGACCCAAATCCTCCCAACCGGATTGCCCTGGTAATTCCTTGATCATCGCCGGCTCTTCAAACGCTAAAAAATTTCGCCGAGCGGATCGTCATAGCCAGCCATGGGGGCTGCGGGTGACGTGTTTGGATCTGGCATGTGCTCGATCCGCAACAGCGTGGAGTGCAGCTTACCAATCTCTTCTTGCAATGACTCTATAACACCTGCGACTGATGAGACACCGCCTCGCCGAGGCGGCCGACGAAGTTGGCCTGGCCAGGCAGGTAGTGCACAAGCTGATGCGCAGATGTTGCCTGGTGAATGGGGGAAGGTAGGGGAGTGGGCATCCACCTTTTGACTAGGTGCAGCTGGACCACTGAGGGTTCCTCCTGGGCGTTCCCTTCGCTGCGCTCAGGGCCGGGCTTTCGTGCTGCGCATCGAGCCAGGCCATGAAGCCGGCCCGTCTCGACCCTTCGGGCTTCAATCCTCGCCGGCAAGCCGGCTCTAACGCCTCCGGCCTCTCGGCCTGCGCGCTCCGCTTGCCGTCGCTGCCTGTACCTCCCGTATCACCTGCAGGCTTTGCTGCGCACCTTTCGCCGTGCGCCCGATCGACCTAAGCGCATCGGCGAAAGGCACTCAGCAAAGCCGGCACAGAGGTGAGACGAAATGAACAGACAAGCAAAGCAACAGCTGATGAAGCGCTTCACAAGCGGTCAGGTCGAGATCTGCAAAAAGCTGCTGAAACTGAGTCGCCAGGTACACAAGTTCAATGCCCGCGTCGAGTTCCTGGTGCTGACGTTCAAGCATGACCTGGCAGACGCCGTAGTCCGGTATGAACTTTGGGACAACGGTTTCGAAGGCCTGGGCGAACGCCAGTTCGACAACTGCTTTGAAATGGGTGACTCGGCCGAGGTGGTCGCCGAACTAATCACCACAGCGCGTCGTGAAGGCTTCGTGGAAAAAATTCAGACCTGGTGCGGCAACGAATCGTTTGCCCGCTGGTGCAGCTACGCCGACCGCCAGGGTGACCTTTTCGCCGCTTAACCCCGCTTACGCCCGTCAGGCCGGGCGCTACACCAGGAGAAAAAATATGCGTATGTCCAGCAACTTCCGTAACCCATGCATGATCCGCAGTGACGTCCCACTGAGCAACGATCAGATCGCCCACTATGTGCCTTCCATCTTCGCCGAAGAAGCGCACGACAGCAGGTCGGCACGTTATCTGTATATCCCGACCGTGCAGGTACTTGATGCGCTGCGCGCCGAAGGATTTGAACCATTCATGGCCTGTCAGACACGCGTGCGTGACCAGGGCAAACGTGAGCACACCAAGCACATGCTGCGCCTGCGCCATGCGAGCCAGATCCTGGACCAGGAAGCCAACGAAATCATCCTCCTCAACAGCCACGATGGCAGCAGCAGCTATCAGATGATTGGAGGAAAATTCCGTTTCGTGTGTGTAAATGGACTGGTACTGGGAGACGTTGCCGCTGACCAGAAAGTGCGACACAGCGGTCGTGGTGATGTGGTGCATGACGTGATCGAAGGCGCCTTCGAAGTGTTGAAGCATTTCGAACAGATCGACCACATCACCGCTGACATGAAGCATCAACAATTAGACCAGGACGAGCAAGAGGCTTTTGCATTGGCTGCCTTGGCGTATCGCTACGATCCGGCAGAAGGACCTGCGCCTGTTACCCCGTCCCAGTTGCTCATGCCACGCCGTCGGGAGGACCGTAGCAGCGACCTTTGGACCACCTTCAATCGAGTCCAGGAAAACACCATCAAAGGCGGTTTGACCGGGCGTAACAAGCAAGGCCGACGCACGACCACGCGAGCGGTCAATGGGATTGATCAGGACGTGAAACTGAACCGGGCCTTGTGGGTACTTGCGCAGGCTATGGGTGAGCACAGAAAAGCCGCTTAATTCAACACAACTGGGCGTTGGCGGCGCCCAACTCTGACATCAACGTAAGGATGAAGATAATGAACGGCTACGTAGTCACCTGGACCATCTACACAGAATCAGTAGGCGCACATAAAGAAGCCGCCCTTGACGTCGCACAGCGTTTCTTTCAGGCACGTATCGCTGACGGCGAACCAGACAGCGCGTGTACCTTTGTTGTCACCGGTATGGATGGTCAATCGGAAAAAATCGATCTTGCTGATTATCTTTACACTGATTGAAGACGGTTGCCTTGGAACAAAAAAGCCCCTCGATGTGGGGCTTTTTTGTTGGATGGCTTTGAGCGCTCAGGCAACCTGAGGCTTAGCCCGAGGTGCCGCACGTTTGCGCTTAGTGGTCAGGTCGGTAATTTCCCGAACACTCACGTTCAGACCAACATCAGCGAGAGCCTGTTTAACCTCCGAGACGGAGTAACCCTTGGCCGAACACAGCTCAACGATTTGTTCTTTGAGCGACTGTAGCACTTCGGCCTGGCTCATTTGTCCTTGCTCAGGTCTGGCAGATCGGCCAGTTTTTGACGGGCGGCTTCCAGGTCTTGTTGGGTGAATGTTTTCTGCTTGGCCATAGGCTGGGTATCCTGATGTACTGATGGGTTACTCTACATTAAGTTAGTGCTTTGAGCCGTGCTCTCGTTTCTTTGACCGTCTGGCGTATTCAGTTACCAGCAACGCAATACGTGCAGGGGATGTTCTCACACCTATTGTTCTGAGGGCTTCTTGTATGGCCAGCAGTGAGTATCCCTTTTCTTGAGACAACGTGTGAAATCTATCCGCAAGCGCGCTCAGAAATTGACCTTTCGACATTCTGTCCTGACTGAGGTCCGGCAAAGCCGCAAGAGCTTGCCTGGCGACCTCTACCTGATCTAGCGTGATTTTTTTCTTTTTATCCACGTATGCACCCGCATTCTGCTGATATCAATACACCGTGATGGGGCACGGGATTCAGGCTGATCAATGTCAAGCGTGAACATCACTCTACGCATCGTGCGCAGTTTGTCTACCGTCGAGCTGAATCCATGCTTTTCTAGGAAGTGCAAAATATCCGTGAGGGTAAAGTCTTCATCGTGCAGGGCCGCGTACAGTTTTTCGCTGACTGACGCTTTAGGCCCAAAGCGCTGGAACTTGTCCACCTTCAGCGAGGGGAGGCCGTCCAGAAACTCTCGGGCCGCAGCCAGATCATGCTGGGTGTACAGCCTTGTCTTTGCCATGAAAATCAGCCCCTTACGTGTCCTGCGCTTTTCAAAGGTCTGGAGAGCCTGCTCGAATTTCGGGCCCCAACCACCCCCGCAGCGCTCTTGCCCGCTTTAGGGTAATATGGTATTTAAAAGGTGTAAAGACGGTTTAAGATATTGACCGGAAATGTTTTGTACGGACGGCCCGCACGCGGTCCATCCGACAAAACCCGGATCAGGGCTCCGCCCCGACACCCCGACAGCGTCATTCAGTTAGTTAAGGTTGAGTCAGAGCATGTCGAAAAGCACAGCGCGTCAAGCAACGGTGAGGATCGAAATTCGTTGCACTGAAGAGGATGCAGCCTTGATTCGCGAAAAAGCGCTGGCTGCCGAGATATCTGTTTCAGATCTGATGCGTCGTGCTGCGCTGAATCGCAAAATCAAGACACCGACTGACAAGAAGCTTATGGCCGCGTTGCTACAGCTCGGTGGTTTGCAAAAGCACCTGTTCAACCAGATGCAGGACAGCATGACAACTGATCTGAGCAAGCAATTCTCTGACGTGTTGGTCGCCATCCGAAATGCCGTCAATGCCATCGATCTGTCCCAGACTCGCATCAAGTAGCTAATCAGCCATGAACGTCATCATCCCCCCGAAACGCGGCGATAAGGGCTCCAGCTTTAACCGGCTGGTGAGCTATATCAGCGACCGTGGTGACAAGCCCAAAGATGATGATCTAGTCAGCGCTACGCCTCGCCAGAATGCTTCGCGCACCAAGAAGGCGATGTTTGATCGGCTCGTTGATTATGCGGATCGAAATGATGGAGACGACCGTGCCGTCGTGATCACCGACATGTTCCCCGATGGTCGTCAGCGCTTGATCAGTGGGGGCATTTCTTGCGAGACAAACTGCTTCTCCTGGGAGACATCGGCGGCGGAAATGAACATGGTTGCCGCCCAAAGTCGTCGCTGCCAGGACCCGGTCTATCACTTCATCTTGTCGTGGCGCGAAAACGAACTGCCTACAGATGCGCAGATATTCGAGTGCGCCGAACACTGCATTCGTCAGCTGGGCATGGAAGAACATCAGTACGTCACCGCTATTCACCAGGACACCGACAATACGCACTGTCATGTAGCCGTGAACCGAGTCAATCCCATTACCTACAAAGCCGCCGCCTTGTGGAATGATGCTGACACGTTGCAGAAAAGCTGCCGCGTTCTCGAACGCAAATACGGATTCATTCAGGACAATGGGAGTTGGCAGTGGGGTGTCAACGACCAATTGGTCCGTGCTCCTTTTCGGTATGGCAGTGCTCCGCAAGGGACTGTGCCATTGCAGGTCTATTCAAACACCGAGAGTCTCTATCATTACGCCGTGCGTGAGGTGCGCGAAAAGATATCTGAGCTTATCGAATCGCGAGAGATTACCTGGCGTCAAATCCATCTGGCCCTGCATGAACGTGGCTTGGGATTGAGGGAGCAAGGCGAAGGTTTGGTGATCTATGATTTCTTGCGCCCCGAGGGTCCTGTGGTCAAGGCTTCTTCGGTTCATCCGACGCTGACCAAGTTTCGATTGGAGGCCCACATAGGCCCGTTTGAAGGACCACCCACCTTCGAACATGAAGAATGGAGCTATGGTATTTCTTCCTATTACCAGCCTGCATTTGAACTCCGAGATAAAGACGTGCGCTTCGATCGCCGGCAGGCGAGAGCTGAGGCTCGGCTGGACTTAAAAATGCGCTACAAACGCTATCGTGAGGGATGGGAAAAACCTGATCTTCATGTCAAGGATCGATACCAGCAAGTGGCTGCTCGCTACCAGGCAATGAAGGCGGACGTCAAACGCTCTCAGCACGATCCTTTGCTTCGCAAGTTGCTGTATCGAGTTGCCGAGTTCGACCGGATGAAAGCCATGGCTGAGTTGCGCATCGAGCTTCGTGACGAGCGGCAAGCGCTTGCCGAAAAGGGCTTGCTTCGTCCGCTTGCATACCGTCCCTGGGTCGAGCAGCAAGCTCTCAGAGGAGACGTTGCGGCTGTCAGTCAACTGCGTGGATTTGTGTATCGAGAAAAGCGGAAGGAGCGCACTCCGAACGGTGGGTTTGATCGTCTTATCCAGTGCGGCCAGGCAGATGATTCTGCTGTCTATCACCTGCGCTCTTACACGTCACATTTGCATCGTGACGGCACTGTCGAATATCTGCGCGATGGCCGGGTGGGTGTGATCGACCGTGGCGATTTCGTCCACGTAAAACCGGGGTTCAATGACGACGATGAGTTGGACAATTATCGGCTGGCCGCCAACCTGGTATCCACGAAAAGCGGTGACGCTGTGAGGATCATTGGTGATGACCAGTTCGTAGACCAGGTGCTTGATGCGGGATGTGGCGTCAACCATCGCGGAAGTCAGTATGTGTTCCAAGTGACCGATCCAGAACAGTTGGCGCGCTACGACGTGATCGAGAGGGATCACCGTCAGTATTACGGCTACGACGAGCCGGAGGTGAGTACCCACTCCCCAGCTCGGCATGACCCGATGGATGACGTCCCCGATGATGATTACCAGCCTCCAAGGCCGTTCGTTGGTTGAGGCGAAACATTGACCAGGACCGCGATAATCAGCATTTGGATCAGTAGGATCGCGGTGGCCCTTTAGTGGAAGTTGAGTGAGCCTAAGTAGTACCCTGATGCGGCGGCGAAGCTGGTGTGCATGGCCCCCATATGGAGGAGAAGTCAAAGCCCGTCATGCGGGCGACAACGACGTTGGCGAGCGCTACCAAGATTGACGTGGCCAAACCGCACAACGCGATGCCAAAGCTTTCGAGTAAGCCCTTCATTTATCACTGGATTCTGCGCGGCAGCTCCTTGTACATTCACGATGCTGACAAGCTGTCCAAGGAAGCGATCCGGATCAACCGTTTCATCGAGGTGGCCCCGCCAGCGCTGGACACCTTGTTGGCCGGTGCGCCTGCTCACATTCGGCGCAGCTATCCGCGCGCGGACCGCGTGCAGCAGATCCTGTACCACCTGGCGATGAAGCCTGGCCGTTCAGACCTTGAAAACCTGGTGCTGACAGATCCGACGTTGGTCGTCTTGAACGAGCTGGGAGAAGAGTGGCGGCTGATCTGGCGTCGCCGTCCTGGAGCGGCAGTGCGCAGCACCTTGTTATGGCACACAGCGCTGGAGCATGTGCCCAAGCGCGGAAGCGGCTACGTGGCGCAATCGTCCACGGCGCTGGATCTGACCGTCGGCAGCAAGCGGTTGCAGGCCTACCAGGCGCAGCACATCGATCCGGCCAGAGCGCCGAAAGTGAAGGGCAAGGCGCCTGCACCTAGAGCCGCAACGCCTGTTCCACCAAGCCACGACCAGTCACCGCCCTATTTCGACGACGGATCGTATTCGCCGGCGCCGTTCGACTGGGATTAATAGACCGCAACCCTGTGCCGCGCCGATACCGATGCGCCGGCGCAGGGTTGTGTCGCATGCGTAAAAAGGAGCTGTAAATGAGTAACCGCAAAACGCAGAAACTGCACGCGCAGCACGTGCTTGAAACCATAGCCCTCGGCATTGCACGGCCTGTAGCGCTGCCCCGGGAGACAATTGAAGTGGCGCTTCGCGAAGCCATCATTGATGGGCGGCTTGAACCGGGTGAACCCCTTACGCATCAAGCCATTGCCAATGCCTTCCAGGTCAGCCGTATGCCGGTGCGCGAAGCGCTGCGTTCGTTGGAGACGCAGGGCTATATCGCCGCGCAGTACCACAAAAGCTACCTAGTCACGAACGGCAATGAGCCTCCCCAGTACGGTCATCTGCCGGGCTTGCTGAGGTGCGTTGCAGAACGCCATACAAAGCTGGGCGATTTCGAATCAAAAGTGGCCTTTGAAAACGAAATCCTGCGTGTCCTGGGTCAACTGCGCCCTACCACGTGCTGATGACTGACCTAGCTTGTTGAAAGCAACGGATTTTGTAACGCGAAAAGCGAGGCTCCCATGCTACTATCCGGCACAGTTTTATTTGCAGGAAAGCGACGATGTAGATTCACGAATTGCAGAAACCAAAAAGCCCCGCTTGCCGGCGGGGCTTTTTGGAAAATCTTGAACAGGCCCTTAGAGATGGGAACACCTGTTCAACACACATAACGTGAGCTGATTATGGCGTTCACTGCGGCTTTGTGCAAGCCGTCAAAAGTGAAGCCTTCAGTTCACCGCTGAACGGTGGACTTATGGAAAAGATTCTTCAGCAGGCTGTGCCCCTTCTAAAGGCAGACCTGTACCCCCAGCATCACCAATACCTGACACGTTTTACCGTTGCGCATGGCCTTCATGGCCAAGGCGGTGAAGCATGAGGCACCTCAAGGCCGTCAGGCTCTCCCCTTCTGACCCTCACTCCGCTTTACGTCGCCCCGGTCGGGCAATGCCTGCCCGTTATGCGGCTCCCCGTCATCTCTCTGAACAACAGCTTAAAAATCCCCTGATCCGCTCGGCCTACGAGCGCCTGAGCAACATGGACAGCTACCGGGGCCAATACCTGCGCCGCCTGGATGGCGTTCACGGAGATCGGCGTACCCGGCGGGAGAAGTTTCTGGCCATCGAGCGCGTGGCCGAGCAGCTGCTGGTGCGCCTGGACCTGGCCACCAGCGTGCTGGGCTACATCGACCCCGACAATGGCCGTTATGTGCTGAACACTCAGTGTGGCATTGCCGAGGATGCCGGTATCTCGGCACCGGCGCTGTGTCGCCTGATGAAAACCCTGGATGATGCGGGGTATGTGTACCGCCGTATTGAGCGCATTCGCCTGGACGAGAAGGACGATAACGGTCTGCACCTGGTGCGCACCCGCGTCCTGATCCGCTTCACCAAGCTTTTCTGGAAAGACCTTGGCTTGGCCTATGTTCATGAACGTGTGCAGAAGTCGGCCAAGAAGCGTCGCGATGCTCAGCTGCGCGACATAGGGCAACAGCGCTTGGCGGACATGGAAAAGCACTCTTTGGAACTCCAGCGCCGTGAAACGTCGCGTCAGCGCTGGCAGGCCAAGGAAAATCGGGAGGCTGGCGTACCGGATACGCAAGATGTCGCGGACTCCAGCGCATCGATGCCTGGCAGCAACAACGTGTCCAGTGCGCTAGACAGGCTCCTCGCGTCCATGACCAGGAAAGTCTAAGCAACTCATCACTTTGTCCGAAAACCGCATCCGCTCACGCGGAGGCATTGTCACGCCTGCGTTTTAAGGGAGGTGGGTGACCCTATGGCCAGGCACCACCAGGACCGCACGACGGTGCTGGTTGTGCCGTTTTTTGGCTGTGCCAACGGCTCTTTTTGGCCATTTTGCAGGTGTCGTTCTGAAGGCTTTGAAATAAATGAAATTTTATCCCCCCTTCAGTTACCCCTTTCAGGAAAAACAGGGCTTTACGCGGTGGAAACCCACCTCATAAAGCAGTAATGCACGCGCAAGTCGTGCCTTCGGCACGGCGCGTATATCTGCGCCTATACGCCGGTGAAACAGCCTGTCTAAGCGGCCCAGGGCGATGAAGCTGCCCTGCCCTGGCCTACGGCCACCCTACGGGCGCTTGACCCGGATTCTGAGGCCCAGGGCGACAAGTCGCCCCAGTCCTCAACCGGGCGCGTGTGCGCGCTGGCTTCGCATAAATATCAGAACCTATGTGGCCGCTGTTTGCCTTCAATGAAGGCATGCGTTTTGCGCAGTTGGTCGGCCTGAGTTGACGTGTGACCGCAGTGAGCCGTTAACTGTACATCCATACAGTTAACTCTGTTTCCAGCCAGGTTTGCATCATGAACGTCAAAATACTCGGTCGATTGTGCGGGTCCGGAAAGGTCATACCCTTCTACACTTTCAAAATCCCTGCCGGTTTTCCTAATCCTGCTGCGGACCACATCGAGCAGGACTTTTCATTCGACCGACTGATGGATTTGCGTGCGCCTCACATCTACGTGGCCAAGATCGATGGCGACAGCATGGAGGGCGCAAAGATTTTTCATGACAGTCTGGTGCTGTTAAGCGAAGCAGAAGGCAATACGGAGCATGGCGTTATACGCCAGTCATGCTCTGATCCCGCGCGGTCGGAGACCCTGTGCACGTCGGGAAGTCCTTCACACAGAAACTGGGAGATCTCGGCGATGCCCGGTGCGCAAGCACCGGGCGGAGCAGGAAAGGCCAAAAGCCGTAACCCTGCTGCCTACGTCGCTGAGAAGTCGGATACGTCCGTAGTACCTGAGAAGCCATCGAACAAGGGGCCAAGCCCTGCGGAGATGGTGGAGGAAAGGGCCGTAGCCAAGGGAAACACCGACACGCCCCCCGCGTCCCGGACACAGAGCCGGATCAGTTGCGCGTCGATGGGACTTGAAGGTGTACGTAAAGCAGCCCGAAGGAACAAGGGCATGCAGTTCACGGCATTGCTGCACCACATCACACCGCAGTTATTGGCGCAGAGCTTTTATGCGCTTCGCCGCGATGCTGCGGTGGGTGTGGATGGCATGTCGTGGCGAGAATATGAGGAAGGTCTTCTCCAGCGGGTGACCGATTTGCACGGAAGGCTCCACAGTGGAGCCTTCCGTGCAACGCCATCGCGGCGGGTCTATATCCCCAAAGCCGACGGCAGGCAGCGCCCGCTGGGCATTGCCTCTCTGGAGGACAAGATCGTACAGCAGGCGGTCGTTACCGTTTTGAATGCGATCTATGAAGAGGACTTTCTGGGATTCTCGTACGGGTTTCGGCCGGGACGCAGCCAGCACGATGCGCTGGATGCGTTAACGGTCGCGCTGAAAAGCCAAAAAGTGAACTGGATATTGGATGCGGATATCACGTCGTTCATGCATAGGAATTTCAAAATGCCTATGCATCAAGCTGACGCTATGGAAGGAGGCGTCATGCCTTCATAGCGATGGGTAGGAAGACGCTGATGCGTTACTTATGCAGTGAAAATCCCTATCAATCCGCATTAACGCAGGTTATTTAACCGCGAAGCTTAGGTGCGGACGCACCTTCCCCCTGTCAGGGCTTCACGTACCTCATCTGCGCGATCGCCTGAGCGTTGAGGACCAGTCCCTGCACCGTCAGCCCGCTGATTGCCGCCGTGTATACCATCCGTGCGCCACACAGCACGCAACGGAACGGATCGACGTTTAGAAAGGCTTTGGCCATCTGCGCAAAATACAGCTTTGGTACCGGTCCTGGCGTCGCCATCTTCAGTGCTTCATAGACCTTCGGCAGGTACTGCCCGCAGACCCGATTGGCCAGAAAACCAAAATACCGGATCATCCGGAAATGCTTTTCCGGGATGTGCTGCACCACCCGGCGCAGCATGTCGGCCTGGCTCAGCGTTTCCTGCTGATAGGTCTGTGTGCGGTGATCCAGGTAGGTGAAGCTCAACGTGGCCCCGCAGGTGTAATGCGCCAGACGACTGCCCGAGATCGGCGGTTTTTTCAGGTAGCGGCCCAGGTAATTGACGGTCTTTCGCCCGTTTTCCGTCTTCTTCGACAAGTGGATGTGCCAGTGCTGGCCGCCAGCGGTCAGTATCAGACGGCGCCAGTCGCTTTCACAGAGGATGTGGGCCAGCGGCGGCGGCATCGTCAGTTGCGAAAGCGGCTGTCCCAGCAGGTAATCGCGCACCAGCCACATCCAGCGCCGCCGCAGGGCCTCTTTGTGGAACGACAGATTTTTCCAGACGCCCTGCTCATCCAGGCCGCCCGCGGTCACCGACAGGTGGACGTGGGGATGCCAGTTGAGCCGCCGGCCATAGGTGTGCAGCGCCCCGAAAATCCCGACGCGCAAACCGCGCCGCTTGGCGGCGTAGATCAGGTTATCGGCCGCCAGCCGAAACAGCGCATCGAGCAGCCAGCGGTTGTAGAAGAACAGGGGCCACAGCGTGTCGGGCAGCGTGAACACCAGATGCTGCCAGGGGCAGTCGGGCAGACGGTTGTTTTGCACGGCGATCCACTGGTCGGTGGCCTTTTTGCCGCAGGAGGGACAGGCCCGGCAATGGCAGGTGTTGCACAGGTATTTGACGTGCGGGCAATGCTCATTGCCACAGGTGTAGTGTTTGACGCCCAGTATCGAGGTGCCGCAGGCGAGCATTTTGCTGATCGACTCCACTTCGATTTGGCGCAGACCGCCGGCTTCCAGCAAATCTGCCCAGCAGCCGTTGGCCGTGAAGAGGTTTTTGAGCGGTCGAGGTGTGTAAGCAGGCGGTGCAGAGGCCACGTCAGCAGGGCGGCTCCTCATCGTGGTGAATGACGGCGGTGATGGCGAATCCGCCTGGCCCTTCTCTCATCGAAACGCTTACGCAAGAAGCGTCGGGAAACATGTCGTTCAGATACGTTGTCTGGCAGCAACTACAAAGATCGACATCACCGAAAGGATCGATATCGAAGGAAAAGTCGGTATCGGGCACGAAGGTGGTATGCCCGGCGCGTTGGAGACGGGTCTGCTTTGCCTTGGCTTTTGCCCGGCTCGCCCGTTTACGTTTTTTTGTCTCTGACGCCATGTGTAAGCCTGTGCTGAGGAGGTATCGACTCGATTTCGGCTATGATAACCGATTTCAAAATCCCACAATTTGCAGCCGCAGGCTGCCCAGTTCTCAGACGCTGAACGTGAATTGGTGATCAAAGGATTGCAAGCACTGCGTCGAGAACGCGGTTTCGCGTGGAATGTAGCGTGTGATGTGGCTGCGCGGAGTAATGTGACGGTGTCACCGTCACTTTCCCTATATGGCATCACCGAGATTGAACACCTGGCGCGCCGATTTGGTGGGTCAGCGTTGCATTGGAGCGAAGCATGACAACACGGACCGATCACCCCGATACGTCAGGCGGCGATTTTTGGTTGCCCCCTAACATTTCTGTTACCCGCCAGCCCTTGCCTGAAGGGATGGTGTACGCCTTTCGTGACATCGATATGGGTGAGTTGGGCAGGTTGGGGTTGTAAGCCGGAATCCCAGAAATTTCCGTCATGGCCGGGAAGCCACTACTGGTGCGGATTGACGCCAAACAGTTATTTTCCAGCTGCGACGTCGCCAAGCCGAAAACTGTTTGATTGAGCGGCCAAAACATGTACGGAAAACCGTGTCGGATAGCAAAAGCAGCCGTGAACCGCTCAGGTGACGTTTTCCGACGGGATTTTCTGGGGTTCCGGCTTACAACCCCTGCTAAATTATTTTCAGTCTCTCGGTCAACAGTATCAAACCCTTTTCATTAGGCATAAAAATGCTCGATTTATCCGCAGAGCAACACCAGCTGGCGAAGACAGTCCATGATTATGCCAGTCGATTTCCATCGACAGAAAGTGGCGATAGCCAGCTACTACAGGGCTGCTATGACTATATGATGGTTTTCAAACAGGTGCTCGACAGCTCATCAAAAATCCAAATGGACTATATCTGCCTGCAATATCCAGGTTTTTTTCGTTTCGCGAAAATGATGGAGTTGCTGGCACAAGGTATTGCTGATGGCTTCATTAAGGTACCGAAAGAACACTAAAAGTGACACACCCGGAAATCCGTTTTCTGAACCGCCGCATTCGGGGGAGATCACAAGCCAAAACAGAGGCAGAAACCATCGCCATCTTCCACGCCAGTACCAAGCCGATAGCACGTAGCGCCGGACGTTCGTACGTTGCTGCTGCCTATCGGTCTGGTACTAAGCTGGTTGATATCCGCACCAGTCTTGTCCATGACTACACACGGCGCGGTGGTGTTTTTTCCACAGAGATCATGTTTCCGGACGGCACCAGCACCGAGCGTAATGCTCTGTGGAACGCCGCCGAATCCGCAGAAAAGCGCAAGGATGGCCGGACTGGTCGAGAGTGGATCATCGCGCTACCCGCCGAACTGGATGACGGAGCGCGCCAAAAACTGGCATCTGCGTTTGGCATCAAGCTGGCCAACCTGTTGCCTTTCCAGATGATATGGCAATAGGTTTTTGCATCAGTTGCGTAACGCTATCCAGTCTCAAAGAACGCGTTTATAGGCTGGCCGGAAATTTCGGCGGTTTGGGCGTACAACCCCCCTGTAAGGAGAAGGCACGATGAAAAGTCTGCCACCAAAGCAGTCAAGGGCTCGATCAGTTGTCTTCGCGGAAGGCGCGCAGTGGATACGCGCAGACTTTCATCTGCACACACGAGCTGATCGCGAATTCAAGTACACGGGCGATGACAACTTCTATCACAGCAACTACGTGGATGCGCTTGAGAAAGCTAGCATACGGCTGGGCGTCATCACTAATCACAACAAGTTCGACCTTGATGAGTTCAAAGCGCTGCGAAAAACGGCTCAGAATAAGGGCATTGCCCTGCTGCCGGGCGTCGAGTTGTCGGTCAACGATGGGGCCAATGGCATCCACACTCTTGTTGTATTCTCAGACGAATGGATTGATGAGCACGACCACATCAACCCCTTCCTGACAAGCGCATTCGAAGGTAAAACGCCGGCGCAGTACGAGCAGGAGAACGGCCGTTCCTCCTGGTCTCTTTTGGAGACGATCAAGAAACTGGAAAGCTATCACCGCGACTTCTTTTTAGTCTTCGCCCACGTCGAAGCACCGAGTGGCTTGTGGGCGGAGCTGGATGGCGGCCGACTCACTGATTTGGGGCAAAATGAATTCTTCCGGCGCAGAACGCTGGCATTTCAGAAGGTTCGCACTCACGACGGGGCGGGCAAAGACAAACCTTGCCGCACTAAGATTCAAAGCTGGCTGCAAAGCTGGTACCCCGCGGAACTCGAAGGCAGCGACCCCAAGGGTATAGATGAAATTGGTCGGGGCAAAACCAGCTACTTAAAGCTAGGCGAGCTGTCCTTCGGGGCGGTGAAGTTTGCCTTGGGTGATCCCGCTGCGCGGGTGGCTATGGAACCGCAGAAACATAAGGCCTCGCACATTCGAAGCATCCACTTTGATGGTGGCATTCTCGACGGTCAGACGCTGCACTTCTCCTCCGAGCTCAATGCGCTCATCGGCATCCGGGGCAGCGGCAAGTCCTCTCTCTTGGAGGCTGTGCGCTATGCTCTTGATATTCCGCGAGGCGAGAAGGTACAGGACACCAAGTACAAAGATGAGTTGATCCGCCACACCTTGGGCAGCGGCGGCAAGGTGACGCTAACGGCTTGCGATATTTACGGCCAAGAGTTCACCATCTCCCGCATCTTCCGCGAAGCACCTAACGTTTATCTGGGCGGCACCTTGCAACCCGGCGTTTCGATTCGAGAAACAGTGCTGCGCAGCCCGATCTATTTCGGGCAAAAAGATCTCTCAAGTACCGGCGAAGGCTTCGAGACCGATCTGGTGGAGAAACTGGTTGGCGAAAAGCTCCGTGTGCTGCGCGAAGCAATCGAAACTCAGCGCCAGCGCGTGTGCGAAGCTGCGCAACGCTGGCTCAAGCTCAGCAACATTGCCGAAACTAAACGTGACTTCAACGCTCAGCTTACCGATGCGAACTTCCGTCTGAAGAAGTTCGAAGAGTACGGTGTCGCCGACAAGCTCCAAAAGCGTCTGGGATTCCAGCAGGACGCAACTGCGCTCGCGCGCATGGCGGAGCGTGCAGACGACTTCATCCTCGCCTTGGGCAGCCTCATCGCCGAGCATGAGGACGAACTGCGCAACGCGACGAGCTACGTTTCCAAGCAGAATCCAGACTTCTTCGTGGCTTACAACGCCGAATTTTCCAACCTCGTTGCCGGGGTCGATCAGCTCAAGCAGATCGAGCAGGACATGCGCGCTGTTGCGGCTCGTCTCGGGACCAAGCAGTACGAGTTTGAAGGGGCTAGTAAGAGTCTTCAGGAGGAGTTTGCGCAAGTCGAGCGGCAACTGGCTCAAGAACTCAAGCAAACCGGTATGACAGCCATCCAGCCGGACGATTTTCTGGCCCAGCAACAGCGCAAAACCAAGGCGGAGCAAATGCTGGATGCTTTAGCCAAGCAGGAATCACAGCAGACCACCATTCGCGATGCGTTATTTGCCGAAATCGACAAGCTCAATGAACTTTGGCTGAGGGAATTTACCACCATCAAGACGGAGCTGGATCGCGTGAACGCTGTCAACACAGCCTTGCAGATCGAAGCTGACTTCAAAGGTGACAAAGAAGCCGCTATTAGCTTCATGCAGCAGCTTTTTAAGGGTAGTAACATCCGCGAAACCACCCTGCGAGCGGTTATGGAGGACTATGCCGATTTCGGTGGGCTGCTGCGTTCACTGCCTGGGGCTTTAGTCAAGGCTGGAAGCGCGCCTGAAGTCTTTGAGAAGACTTTTATGCAGTACCTGGTCGAGTTTAGCGCATGGCAGGTGCCAAACCGCTTCGTGATCCGTTATCGCGGCAAGGAGCTGAGGCACCACTCGCTCGGACAGCGCGCTTCGGCCCTGCTGTTATATGTACTCAGCCAACGACAGAACGATGTCATCATTATAGACCAGCCGGAAGACGATTTGGACAACCAGACCATCTATGACGATGTGATCAAACTGCTGCGCGAGATGAAACCTCACGCCCAGTTCATCTTCGCTACCCACAACGCCAACTTCCCAGTGCTGGGTGACGCAGAGCAGGTGCACGCCTTTCAGTACCAAGACGAGAAGGTCGCCACACAAAGCGGTAGCATCGATGCCCATCCGGTGCAGGAGGCCATCATCAACATTATGGAAGGAGGCCAGGAAGCCTTCAACCGCCGTAAAGAGGTTTACAATTTATGGAAACTACAGAGCTGATCGACGTCATCAGTCGAGGCGAGGACAGCCGCCAGCAATTCAAAGCTGACATGACCAATGCCGATGCGTTGGCCGCCGAGATCGTTGCTTTTAGCAACACCGCTGGCGGGCGCATCCTCATCGGCGTGAATGACGATGGATCGGTGCGCGGGCTGTCCGGTGCCGACTTGGCTCGCCTCAACCAACTTGTCTCCAATGCGGCTTCTCAAAACGTCCGTCCAGCTGTAAATCCGTTTACAGACAACGTGCCGCACCCAAATGGCACAGTAATGGTCGTCTCTATTCCTGAAGGCATCAGCAAGCCATACATGGATAAAAACGGCACTATTTGGGTGAAGAATGGCTCAGACAAGCGCCGTGCCACCTCACGCGAGGAACTTCAGCGCCTATTTCAGCAAGCGGGCCTGGTACATGCCGATGAAACACCTGTGGCGGGCTTGGGCCCGGGGGAGGTGGACTTGCCCTATTTCGAAGCATTTTTTGAGCAGCAATTCGGCGAGCAGCTGGCGTTACACAACCAGCCGCTACCTCAGTTGCTGACCAACATGAATCTGATGAACCAAGGACACCTCAATGTGGCCGGCAGCCTGCTGTTTGCCAAGGTGCCGCACTACGCACTGCCAGCCTTCATCATCAAGGCAGTGGCCTTTGTAGGCAACGAGATTGAGGACGAGCGCTACATCGACAGCCGCGACATAACCGGCAAGCTGGCTGACGTGTTCCAGCAGGCTCTGGGTTTTATCATCGCCAATACCCGCGCCGTGCAGGGTGCCCAAGGCTTCAACTCTCCGGGTCAGGCCGAGATACCGCGCATCGTCTGGGAAGAATTGGTTGCCAACGCGCTTGTACATCGCGACTACTTCATCAGCGCCCCGGTGCGCGTGCTGGTCTTTATGGATCGAGTCGAGATCATCAGTCCTGGCCACCTACCCAACAACCTGACCATTGAAAACATCAAAGCAGGTAACTCCAATATGCGCAATCCCATCCTGGCTTCCTTCGCCGCCAAGCTCTTGCCTTACCGTGGTCTGGGTAGCGGCCTGCTGCGCGCACTGAGGGCCTGGCCGCAAATTGAACTCGTCGATGATCGTGCCGGGAATCTGTTCAAAGCCATTGTAGTACGCCCCGGTGTGTTGTAGATAGATACGCTGGAGCCCTCGGAAATTTTGTCGCTTAAGATCCAGCCCGAGCACCAGCGCGTCTGAGTCGATGGGCTTACGGCCCAACGAGGCCCTCACGTGCGTCTTTCATCAGGGTCCGAGCGATCAGCTCAAGATGACCGTTTGTAGTACCGCAGTCCTTCACCTTCTTTCCGTCGATCCGGCACATGCAGCGGAGTCAAACAGAAACTATTGGGCTTGTGCTCAATGGGGAAGCCCTTGGTGTCCACGATCACCCGCGACCTCCAACGCAGCTATTCATAAGACCGAGAATAGTTGTTAAGGTGAACGTGGGTATGGCCGCTTGAAAGCGCTGTTGCGTAGTAATCTTCGAATGATCGGTATGCTGGCACGATTCCGCCGCCGTAGTCGTGTGCGGCGTACCACATCGACGGATTCCCGTAGCCTAGTGATTCTATGACAGGTCGAGCCTCCGTAAAATATTTGACCATGTCTTCGATCGTTCCATACTCTGCTCTTTCGGCGTTATGAGCCGCGCGCCGCTGACCTATTCGTCCCTGCTGGAAACTGGAACGGATCTCCGCAATTTCATTGGCCCGGCTCAGGTTTGAGAGTTCAACCAATAATATATTGAGAGATTGATAGTGACTTCCTTGAACGTTGCTTGCTGTTGTCTCTGTCAAGGCAATAGACCGAGTTGCCGGTCTTGTTGCGGCATGCCCAAAGGAATGGCCGATCTCACTGTCTGGCACGATCCTTATCGTGACACCACCTTCGCCCGCAACTGCGTTCATTCTTTTTCTAAAAGTGCTTGATGCCTTGTAAATTTCTTCTGCCATTGTCAGCAGATGGTCGATGCGCGGATCTTCGTCAGGATTTCTTACTTGCGCAATAACATTGCGCCAGCTGGTATCCGTGGTCCTGTAAAGCGGCGTTTCCGAGTTCAGACCTAGGTTTCGCATTGGGTCAAAGCGATCAAGAAAATCATCTCGTGCCTCAGCGGAAAGTTGATACACCGAGGTTAGGCCTTGACCGCCTACACTGTGCACCGGTGTGGACGAACCCGATACATGTCGAGGGCTTACTGGCGGACTATATACATAATGGGAGCTGGAAGTACCACAAATATTACCCACAAACAACACCCCTCAATTAAAATCGAAAGTTTTTTTAATTTCAGCTGCTACGCCTAGCAAGTTCTCAAACACCTCTCGCATCTGGACGTTATCAACCTCCAGCAAAGGGGTACGCGCATGTAACTCTCCAATTTTTTTGCTATTCAAACCCAGTGTAAAGAAAGGCTTTCTAAAACTGAAAGTGTTGAGATAAAGTATACTAATCAACGTATCGGCATCAGTTTTATGGAGCTGACCGATTTCGGCCACGAAATACACCCAGCGAAATTTGTCTTGGTAAATTTTGATTGAGACGCCGGTATTAAATTCAAAACAATAGATTTCGTGCTCATGTTTCTTCTCAGGAAAACTAGGCATGCCATAGTCTTTTGCGAGCCCATCGATTAAGCGGTCGAATGAATTTTTCATGGGGTCCCCTTAGATATTGAGCCAGCTGAGTGGTACGACACCCTATTGAAGTTCCACCAACTGTTCCTGTATAGGGGTTGTAAGCCGGAACCCCAGAAAATCCCGTCGGAAAACGTCACCTGAGCGGTTCACGGCTGCTTTTGCTATCCGACACGGTTTTCCGTACATGTTTTGGCCGCTCAATCAAACAGTTTTCGGCTTGGCGACGTCGCAGCTGGAAAATAACTGTTTGGCGTCAATCCGCACCAGTAGTGGCTTCCCGGCCATGACGGAAATTTCTGGGATTCCGGCTTACAACCCCTTTCAGGAAAAACAGGGATTTACGCGGTGGAAACCCACCTCATAAAGCAATAATGCACGCGCAAGTCGTGCCTTCGGCACGGCGCGTATGGTCTGTGCCTGTGACAAAGTGGATCAGCCGTCTAAGCGGCCCAGGGCGATGAAACTGCCCTGCCCTGGCCTACGGCCACCCTGCGGGCGCTTGACCCGGATTCTGAGGCCCAGGGCGACAAGTCGCCCCAGTCCTCAACCGGGCGCGTGTGCGCGCTGGCTTCGCAT
>NZ_LT222316.1 GCF_900074915.1 Pseudomonas cerasi | reverse complement strand
CCCCCTCGGGTTCATATTTTCGAGCCGGTTCGGCCCGAGAAGATTTGGTTCCTGCTTTGCGCTTGTCCTTGAGTCGATAGCTTTCACCTGTCATCTGCACGATATGGGCATGATGTAACAGCCTGTCCAGCATGGCCGCTGTCAGTGTTTGATCATCCGCAAAGGTTCCGGCCCACTGGGTAAACGGCAAGTTACTCGTGAGGATCAGGCTGCCTTGCTCGTAGCGCTTGGCGACAACATTGAAGAACAGGTTGGCTTCATCACGACCAAACGGCAGGTAGCCGATTTCATCGATGACCAACAACCCAGGGGCCATCACCACACGACTGAAGTATTCCTTGAGCCGTTCCTGGCGGTGCGCAGCGGTCAGTTGCAGCATCAAGTCAGCCGCCGTGACGAAGCGGGTTTTGATACCGGCCATCACTGCCCGGTAGGCCAGGGCGATAGCCAGGTGGCTCTTGCCTACACCACTAGGCCCCAGGAACACGATGTTCTCGGCACGTCCAACAAAACTCAGTGCTGCCAGCTCCTGGAGCTGTGCCCGGGGGACGCCGGTGGCAAACGCGAAGTCGTATTGCTCCAGCGTTTTCACAGCGGGCAGCGCGGCAGTTTTCAGCAGGGCCTGTCGAGAGCGTTCACTTCGGGCATCGGTCTCGGCAGCCAGCAGCTTTTCGAGGAAGTCGGCAAAGCTGTCTTCGCCGCTTGCTGCTTGTTGGGCCAGGTGCGGCCAGTCCACCCCGACGCGCTCAAGCTTTAGCCCCTTGCATAGTTCTGTCAGGCGAGCATGTTGAAGGTTCATGCTCTCATCTCCAGCAGTTGCTCATAAACCGACAGCGGATGCTGCAAGCTCTCGTACGGCAGGACCCGTCCCAGGCGTAGGCCTTGGGCGGGTTGTGGGCGCAGGCTCTGTGTTGGCAGTGGTAATAGTACCTGCTGCTCTTGGGCCAGACGTACCGCCGGTTGAACACCCGTCGTGCCGTGAATCCGCTGATGAGCGACTTCGTCGAGCCATTGGCCGATATGTGCGTTGGCCGTCACCACATCCAGCGTCAGACCCGCACTCTTGAGCGTAGCGGCCAACGGGGTAATGAAACTGCCCTTCAGATACCCGTTGAAGCGCTCAACCTTGCCCTTGGTCTGGGCACGGTAAGGGCGGCAGACCTTGGGAATAAAACCAAACTCATCGGCCAGCGCAGCCAATCGGGGATGCCAACGGTGCTGGCCCTCCCCAAAAGCATCTCGCTCGGTGATGATGGTTCCGGCGTTATCAAACAATGCCTGCTCGGGCACGCCGCCAAAGTAAGCGAACGCCTCCCGAAGCCCTGTCAGCCAGGCTTCGCTGTCCTCTCGCTCGGAGAAACGGACAAAGCTTGCTCGACTAAAACCAAGTGTCGCCACGAACGCCTTAAGCGGCTGACGGCCTCGTCGAATGGTGGTGAAGTCCACCTGTATCTGCTTGCCGGGCAGTGTCTCGTCTGACAGGGTGCTGGTGAGCGGCCTGACGCCGAGTTGAGGGGTTGGTGTGCCTGGCCGGTATTCTCCTATGCACGGAACCGTTGTACTTAACTTACCACTAATGGAAGATTTCCAATTTTTTTCAAACTTTCTGATCAGACAAGATGGATTCTATGAAACTTAATTGCACTTTCTCTAAAATCAAGTTTGCGGCCTTAGCCGGTCTTACTGTCATTTCTCTGCAAGCACCCCTTGTTCATGCCGACGGTGGCGCTAATATAGGTGGCTCTCAAAACCAAGGAGACCCGATCGCGAGCCGTGGTGGTGCTAGTGGTGCCAAAGCTGGTGCTGGTGGTAGTGCCAATGCTGGGGGTGGGGGTGGTGCCAAAGCTGGACCGCAGCCATCCACCTGCTGTACTCCCACCGCTTGTATTACTCCTTGCCCATAAGACTGGATGATGGAGAGTTGCTGGCCCAAGGTATTGCTGATGGCGTCATTCAGGTGCCGAAAGAACACTCAAAATGACAGGACGGTGATTTCGACGGTTTGGGCGTACGTTAAATCACCGGTTGACATAATTTTTATTTGTGCAATTAGTGAAGCACTACTTGTAGCGGCTTGCAATCGAAAACAGCCGTGCTCGCAATCAGCGCAATTTTCGGCTCAGATTAACTGCGACTGACGGAGCCGTCTGGCTCAGATTAATTGCGAGCGAGCTTGGTAACGCTTTGCCATGCGAGCATCCAGCCAATCATGGCGGCAATTCTACCCCCACCGACTTTTCGTACAAAACCTAGCTCAAAATGGACGCCAAGCGTAGTTCCATTCCTGTTGACTCGTTGCTGCAATTGCGGCAACGGCTCGACCGCTTGCCAAAGAAAAGTCCGGAGCGGGCTACACAAGTGGCAGCAATAGCTGAGTTGTACGGCGTGTCCCCTAGGGAGACGCTGAACAATTAACCCGTTCGCACCGTCCCCATTTCCAAGCCGGTTTTTTTCAACCTGCCGGCCTTATTTTACGTTTCTCGGGCAGATTTCTGCCCTCATTTTGCTGAAAGGCGGGCCAGTCCCGTCTTTCAGACGGATTTATCCTGCCGCCTGTTGCAAATACCGCTTGGCCAGCATCAGATTGGCCAACCCAAACAAACTGAACAACTGCGCTGTATTCTTTTCCAACCCACGGTAGCGAACCTTGCGATGATTGAAGCGCACCTTGATTACCTGGAAGGGGTGCTCGACCTTGGCACGCAGTTGCGCCTTGGCATATTCAATTTTGCGCTTGACCCGATACAGCACGCTGCCTTCGCCGTGCTGCTTGTAACTGCTTGGCCGTGCTGCAATCGACCAGATAACGTCCCGTTCAGCATGCTCCGGTCGCTTGGCCGCACCGGTGTATCCAGCGTCACCCGAAACATAGGTTTCGTCACCGTGCAGCAACTGGTCAACCTGGGTGACATCCGCCACGTTGGCGGCCGTCCACAGCAACTTGCCGGTTGCCATCGCCCCGATCAGAGGCCTTTCCGCGGCGTTCCATGTCGCTGGCCACCGGCCCCAGATGCATGGTCGCCTCGCGATCTAGGCCCTGCGCCTTGAGACTGCGTGAATCGATCCGGGCATCTGAACCAGCGTTCTCCAGGGCGCGGTTAGCCATCCTCTCCCACAACTGGCGGATGGCGACCACTTCATCTGCTGCGGAACCAAGGCCCACGCTGCGGCGTTTGGTATCTGAAAGCTCGATGGTGGACTTTTCACCCATCACCAGCAGACCAGTTGCATCACGGCTGACCTGCCGGGTAGTGGTCATCACAAAGGCATGGTGGTTGCGGTTGTCGCCTTCACGATTTGGCAAGTGGATGGCCAAGTCAACGGCAACGCCGTAACGGGTGGCCAGCTCGATGCCAAACGCAGATGCCAGTTCTTGGCGCGCGTCTTCATCCAGTTCGGCGGGTAGCGCGATGATCCACTCGCGACCTGTCCGGCCATCCTTGCGCTTCTCTGCGGATTCGGCGGCGTTCCACAGAGCATTGCGCTCGGCACTGGTGCCGTCCGGCAACATGATTGCTGTGTAAAAAACACCATCGCGCCATGTGTAGTCATGGACGAGACCGGTACGCATATCGACCAGCTCAGTACCAGACCGATAGGCAGCCGCAGCAACGGACGAACGTCCGGCACTGCGTGCTATCGATTTTGTACTGGCGTGGAAGATGGCGATGGCTTTTGCCTCTGTTTTGGCTTGTGATCTTCCCCAAATGGGGGCGCTTCAGAAACCGGATTTTAAAGTACGTTAAGCTGATTTCAATCGTCATAACCGCCAGAATTCTCTGGTCTGTCACTTTTAGTGCTTTTTCGGTACCTGAATGACGCCATCAGCAATACCTTGGGCCAGCAACTCCATCATTTTTGCGAAACGAAAAAAACCTGGATATTGCAGGCAAATATAGTCCATTTGGATTTTTGATGAGCTGTCGAGCACCTGTTTGAAAGCCATCATATAGTCATAGCAGCCCTGAAGTAGCTGGCTATCGCCACTTTCTGTCGATGGAAATCGGCTGGCATAATCATGGACTGTCTTCGCCAGCTGGTGTTGCTCTGCGGATAAATCGAGCATTTTTTTGCCTGATGAAAGGGTTCGATACTGTTGACCAAGAGGCTGGAAATAATTCAGCAAGGTCACAGACGGTTACTGAACCAAGCAGCACCTCAGACATCTGCCTTAGTCGCCAGGTACTGCGACCAAACGCGTTTTACCTGGCTGACGCTGACCCCTGCCAGCCGAGCAGTCTCTGCAATGCTACACCCGCCGCTTTTAAAGGCAATGATCTGTTCATGCACTTTAGCATTCGGCTTGCGTCCTCTATATAGACCAGCGCTCTTGGCCAAGTCGATGCCTTGCCGCTGTCGCTCTCGACGGTCTTCGAAGTCGTCACGCGCTATTTGCAGTGCCACACGCAACAGCATGTCTTGTACGCCTTGCAACACCACCTTGGCGACGCCACCGGATGCCTCGGCCAATTCCGATAAATCGACGATGCCGGGCACCGCCAAACGTGCGCCCTTAGCCTTGATCGCACCCACAAGCTTTTCTGCTTCGACCAAGGGAAGACGGCTGATTCGGTCGATCTTCTCAGCGATGACGACTTCACCTGGTTGCAGGTCCTCGATCATGCGCAGCAGCTCGGGACGGTCGGATCGAGCGCCCGAGGCCTTTTCGCGATAGACCGCAGCCACGTAGTAGCCCGATGCTCGCGCATTGCCAATGATCGCTTCTTGGCGCAGCAAGTCCTGGTCTTCGGTACTGACACGCAGGTACACCCGCGCAACATTGAGAGTCGTCATTATATGGCCCATTTTGGTATACCTAAACGGGCCGAGCTTATCAGCCATGGCTCACTTGGTCTAAACGCAATCCTAAAGAGCCATTCCGAGGTGAGCTACCCTTTTGAGCCATACCGAACGCCCGAGGCAGGTCTTACGTTGGTATTTTGCTCCGTTGCTCCCAGCCCTCGGTAGTCCACTACGCTCAGTTAGCTAAATGATACTTCTTGATATCTTTTGCTATCTTGAGATATTTTCAGGATATTATGAGATATCTATTGATACTTTTAGGTGGCTTGTTATGCTTGGCTGAATATCTATCATTAGATAGCTTTTGATAGCCATAGGTATCCGGAGATATCGATATGCCAACAATCCCTTTTATCAGCCCCAAGGGTGGGGTAGGTAAAACCACCTCATGCCTAGCTCTGGCTACCCAGCTAGCCGCCAGAGGAGTAGGTGTGACAGTAATCGACGCTGACCCTAACTACCCGATCGCCAAATGGGCGGCGGGTGGGCATTGTCCTTCCAATATGACAGTTATCTCCGGAGTGACGGAAAACAACATCGCGAGCAAAATTCGTGAAGCTGCCAATCTCGATCCGTTCGTGATTGTCGACCTGGAAGGTACTGCCGCCAAAATTGTGGTGCTAGCGTTACAGGAGGCAGATTTTGTCGTTGTGCCGATGCAAGGGTCTTTACTGGACGCAGAGCAGGCGGGCAGGGCGGTTTCTCTGATAAACGATCAAGAGCTAGCTATGAGAAGGCATCTGCCAGGCTATAGCCTGCCATTCTCAATTCTGCTGACACGCACACCCCCTGCCTACCAAACCCGAACTATGTCCAATCTACGTAGGAGTCTTGTGGAGAAGCAGATTCCTATGTTCGAAACGGTAATGACAGAGCGTGAAGCCTTTCGAGCGATGTTCTCCTTTCAACAGCCTTTGGGTGATTTGAATGCTTCTGAGGTACCAGGCATCTATAAGGCTGTCGCAAACGCTGATGCATTCGCTGCAGAGCTCGTATCAAAACTCCAACCGGTGGGGGAGGTGAGTGATGACTGATAAACGAATCGACCCTTTTGCGAACTTGGGTAATTTCAAGCCGAAAGGGGAGGAGCAGCGTCCGGCAGACGTTGAGGTTATCGAAAAGATATCTAAAGATAACAATTTTCCTTCGCGGGCGGCGCCGGAAGCCAAGCCTGCAAAGCGTGCACGGTTTAACTCCAGTTCGCCAAAAAAACAGCTCAACATCAAGGTGACAGAAGCTTGTCATGATCGTTTCTATGAGATGGCCGAAAGACGCGGTATCAGAGTCCTTGGTGATCTAGTGAGCTTGGCCTTAGACGCGCTCGAAGAAAGGGACTCTCAAGTCAAATAGTGATGCGCGGTAGCAGTTACCTTGACCCATCCGCACTTTGGGCCTGATCCGGTCGAAGTGTCTGCAATTAATGTCCAAGAACCCGCGAGGCCGATTGCCGACTGGTCGGAAGCCCCGGAAGGCACAACGCACGTAATGCGTTCTCCAGGCAGGGATCGAGTGTGCTGGATCAGGATCGACGGCACAGCAGATGCCTTCTGGCGATGGCCAGGGGCAAAGAACTGGCGACCGTCTACCAATGGGCCGTCAACGTTGCTGAAAAACCCGAGCGTTTAACCACGTCCGGTCACCTGCTGAACTGTTGAAGGAAAACCCGCTGGAAAACGCGCGGGATTGAGCAAGATCACAAGGTTTATCAACGATTTACGAATGCACGGAAAACGGCATGGACAAATACACCAAGCAAGACCTCGATTCGGAAATCAGCGTCAAGCTGACGCTGCGTGACCTCATTATTCTGAGCTGGGGGCATGAGTCTGTTTCTTTCGTGCCTGGTAGCGAGGAAGAAGCGGAATTCCGCGACGCGGAGGCTAAAATTGACGCTGCATTGGCGACCCTGCGCGCTAAACGCGCCTGACACTGGAAAGCGCCCAGGTACACCACAAGCCCAGCCCTAAAAAGCTGGGCCGAGCGAGTAGAAGGACGCCAATTTTCGCGTCCGCGAAAAAAGGACAGAGACAATGAAGGTGAAGGCTGTAAAACCGGTTTGGTGCATCGCAATTACCTTCGGAGACGAAGAGAACAACGGCTTTGTGACGCTTGGCGGGGCAGGGTGGGAATCCCAGGTCTGTTGCCGCTGATGCAGAATTGACCCTGCTGCCGAAATTTCGCTGACCCAAGCTTATACTTCGTAAAGCGTTAGCAGGTCTTACTTTGGACTTAATACTTATGGGGCAATGCCAAGTCGGCAGTAGGGTCAATTCTGCATCAGCGGCAACACGCTGTTACAACTGTGTGCCGGGCTAAAACGTGAGAGCGGGTCACCTTTAAGTACTATTGGCAAATCACTTCTGCATAATCAGTTTGAGTACCTCCGCTGCCCGAGGCGCGCTGGCATGAGCACCTTCGGGCGCAAGAGCGTCGCTTTGAACTATTGTCTGCCCTGCATTACTAAGCTCCCTCAAGGCAATCCGAACGGCTTTGGATTGCGCCTCCGTCAATTTTTTGCCTTCGACAGTTATCTGTGCCTCGATCTGTATGGGGCTTGCCTTAATCATCATGTGTAGCAACATGCACACTGAGCTGATTACTATTGCAATGAAGATAAACGGCCCGATTCCATCAACGAGACGCGACTGCTCAATTTCCACGTCCATGAGATGTAAAATCATGGAGATCAGGACGTAACCAAAAAGAAGAATTACGCCGCAGGAAAGAGCGATAGCTTCAAGTTTTTGCAGTTTCGGTGTGACGTGGAAAAGAATAGATTTCAGCATGGAAAATTCCTTTGCAATAATTGTGAGACGTTGCTGGCCGTCCTCATGCTTGGGATGAGGTTCGTTATCCATTGTATGGATGCTAGCGGATCGAGCGAAAAACGCCTACAGCGGCAGTGGCTGTCCTTTGATTGCTCCTTACATCGCTGTTTTAAGCCAGAGACAGAGCGCTGGCCCAGTTGTCCATGGAAAGAGGAAAATCGTATGCTCCTTCTGACTCGCCGCGAAGGTGAAAATATTATGATTGGCGAAGGAATTCAGATCCAAGTCCTAAGCGTTTCAGAGGATACTGGGGATGTACGTATCCAGATTGAAGCTCCAGATGCCGTCGAGGCCCAGAGCAGAAACGTTGATAACGAAATGACCGATGGCAAGCCTGGTCCTGTTATTACTCATAAGCGCCGGTGGCGCTCGTTGGTCACTCGGTAGGAAGTTTGAATGACCAACCATATCAGGAGCACAAGATGGCATTGATGAGCGTTGAGCTGCTGCTGGATCAAGCTGAGGACGAGTACATGAGCGTAGACCAACTGGCCTTTTTCAAAGATCGGTTGGAGGTTAAAGCCGCAGAGCTTCGTGATCGCTTGCTCAGCTGTCAGGCCAGTTGCCAGATCGAGCGTCACCCGGACGAAGCAGACTTCGCTTCCGATGAGGAAAACAGAGCAGTGGCAGCAAGCATGATAGAAAGGGACAGACAGACGTTGAGCCATGTGCTTAAGTCCCTGGAAATTCTCGCTCTGGGCGACTACGGTTTTTGTCAGGAAACTGGCGAGGCCATAGGCCTAAAACGCCTGCTACTGGTCCCCGAGTCGTTGTACTCGGTCGAATCGATGCGTGTGCTGGAGGCCAAGGGAATACACCAACGCCAAGCGGCCCAGTAAAGTAGCCGCAGCGAAGTGATCCAGGAGAATTGCGATGACTGCAGAAAGTGTCGAGCGCGATGTGGCGATCTCAGAGCTTGCCAACCATTTGGAGCGCGATTTGATGCCTTGTCCGGCAGGACGTACCGCACTGCTGACGTGGATAGAAAAAAAGCTGGCTCAAATAGCGCTCAATCCTGTACCCACAGCAGCTGATGCTACGTGGTTGATCGAAAGCGCTTATATCCAATGGGCCGCTGCAGAGCCAAAGGGCTAAGGAACATTCTATGAACGCGATTCCTACCCCCGCCATGGGGTTCATAACCAGTACTGAGCCGCTTCAGGCCAAAGGCAATGGGTATGACTATCCCATCCTGGTTCGGATCGAATTCGAGCGACAGTCAGATGATTCAGTCCAATTGATTTCCCGGGGAGGGCACACAGGAACACTGATCAAAAATGCTAGAAGGGTGAACATCTCAAGCCACGACTGGGACAACCGCCCGTATGACCCCCTTGATAGCCTCGTCCTGACCCGGTGGGCTTTTTCAAAAGCGGGCTGGGTGCTTCGTGACGATGAGTAGGTCAGTGCCTATTGGCCTTAACCGACTAACGTTGCGCCAGCTCGTCGCGGACCTTCATGACGGTCGTAGTTGAACACGCAGCATGCCTCGCTACGGCGCGGATTCCGAGACCCGCAGCCAGCAGCTCACGCACTCGGTTACGCAGTTCTGCGTCTACGGGTCTGCCTTTGTAGACGCCTGAAGCTCTTGCCTTCTCAATCCCTTGTGCCTGGCGCAGTCTTCTTTGCTGATAGTCCTTCCTGGCAATCGCGGCCATCATATCGATCATCATGTAGTTGATGGCCGCCAGCATGCGGTCGGTGAACTCGTCCCCCGACTGGGCCGTCATGCCTTGATGACTGGTAGGCAGATCCACAGAGACGATCCGTATGCCTCGGTTATCGATTGCTGTTTTGAGGGATCGCCAAGCCTGGTCATCCATCCGCGACAGCCGATCGATGCTTTCCACCAGCAGCACGTCACCTCGGCGAGCATCTTTGAGTAGTCGGATTAATTCCGGGCGGTCGGCATGGCTGCCACTGGCATTTTCCATGTAGCACGATGCGATGGCCTTGCCGTAGCCGGAGACAAACGTTTCCAAATAATCGCGCGCTCGACTTGCGTCCTGGTCATCGGTCGATGCTCGAAGGTATGCACGAATGAACATCAGTAGATCCGTCTCATTTTGGGTGTAGTCAAATGATTGTATCAAATTGGGTGTGCGTTAAGTGCGCAAAGCTGAAATCGGGTCGTGCTGATTTTCGTGTCACTTGGGGTAGACCCTATATTGACATTTGTAGTAGCTACAACTGGTGACAAAATAGGTTGAGGACGTAACTGAACAAATGTAGCGACAAGTGATGACGAATCTAGCCAAAATCTTAGGCAAGCTGTCATAAACGTCATAAGGCGGCATTGCACCGCACAGATAGGCCTAAAGTGGTTCCGTTGATTGCTAATTCCGACACTGATCGCGAGTCGGCCTGCTCCGGTCTGCTGTCATGGTGCGCTCGCGGGCCATTCCACAGGCATAAAGAAACCGCCGCAGCGGGGTCATTTGAACAGCTCTGCATGAGTGCCTATATCAACAAAAATCACATCTGTTTTCGTAACCTGGTAGACCAGTAAGAAATCTCCTCGGATATGGCATTCTCGGTTACCCGCCCATTCGCCTTGCAATTCGTGATCTAGGTACTGAGCCGGCAACGTATCACCCTCCCAAAGCATTCTCATCACATCCCTGGCTTCGGTCATAGGCTGCCGGCCGGCATCATTGTGCCGCTTCCATGATTTCTTAAATTCAGGCGTGTACGCCGTTCTCTTTGGCAACGGGGCGCGCTTTAGATTTGCCGGTCTTGCGGGCTTCTTTGCCATCTAGATCCTCGAACAATTCGTCAATCGAGTCGAACCGACTGCGGATCTCACGGGCTTGAGCCAAAGCTCGAGCCGTTTTCTCGGAAGGCGCCTTCACTTCAAAAGGGAGCCCCCTGGTTTCCACAACTTGACGAAGAAAGAGACGCATCGCATCGCTCAGGCTCAGGCCGCAAGCGCTCAGCACTGCAGTAGCTCGCTCTTTCAAATCTTCTTCGATGCGGCAACGCACGTCGGTACTTTTCAGTAGTGCTGTCATAATATCACCTTTCAATGCTGTTTGTAGCTACATTGTTACTACGCTAATTCTGGGCCCTTTCGCAAGTAACTACAAGTAATCGCGCATCATTTCTGATCATCGGTCCAACCTGTGAAAGGCCTACAGCGAATTCCCACCGGCGGTGGAGACCGGCTGAATCGCAAGCCTATGTTCCCATCAGCGGTGCAAACCTGAACTCCCTCCTGGTATAGCAGGCATGAACGACTCGTTCAGCTTGACCCTGCGGCGAACGGTGGGCCTAGGACAGAAGTAGCTACATGTGGTGACGCTAATTACAATTTACAAGTTTAATCAAGTGTAGTTACATGTGATGACATAATAGATTTACTGGAATTATCTAATGTCCGTCCGTGATGATATGGTTTTGGCCACAGCTTCACAGATCCAGCAAACCTTCACTCCAACCCAAATAGCTCAGCTCATACGGTTGATCAGTCCTACATCGCAGTGCGCATTGATGAATCCACACGCGTTTGAGCGAGTGGTGACGTTTATGTCATGCAGCAGTGGGCACCGAGCCTATTCCGCAAAATCTCTGCATGCAGCCAGGCTCGTCCTGGTGATGGGGGCGAGCGTTGCAGAAGCGGCTGCTGATGCGGGATTAACAAGGCAGGTGGTACACAGACTCATGGCGCGCATCAAAGCGCGATTGGATGCTTCCCCTGATCACTCGAGCGACATCGGCGGTTCGACTTGTTCTGCAGCTGCAGGAGCTACGATCAGACAAGTTGAATCGCTCGAGCCAGATCGAGCAATGGGGGAGGAGAACGCTCTGTCCACCTGAGGCATACCTGGTTTGATCATTGCTCCACCCTGACGAGCGTTCCCCTCGCTGCGCTCAGGGCCGGGCTTTCGTGCTGCGCATCGAGCCAGGCCATGAAGCCGGCCCGTCTCGACCCTTCGGGCTTCAATCCTCGCCGGCAAGCCGGCTCTAACGCCTCCGGCCTCTCGGCCTGCGCGCTCCGCTTGCCGTCGCTGCCTGTACCTCCCGTATCACCTGCAGGCTTTGCTGCGCACCTTTCGCCGTGCGCTTGACGGTAGATCGAGCGCGGCACCTGACAAGGGTTCGGCTGCGCCCGCGACACTCCCCCGTTCAGACTCGCTTCGCTCCCTTAGCTGCGGCCTCGCATCGCGCCCTTGTCATGCACCTATGCGCCCGATCGACCTAAGCGCATCGGCGAAAGGCACTCAGCAAAGCCGGCACAGAGGTGAGACGAAATGAACAGACAAGCAAAGCAACAGCTGATGAAGCGCTTCACAAGCGGTCAGGTCGAGATCTGCAAAAAGCTGCTGAAACTGAGTCGCCAGGTACACAAGTTCAATGCCCGCGTCGAGTTCCTGGTGCTGACGTTCAAGCATGACCTGGCAGACGCCATAGTCCGGTATGAACTTTGGGACAACGGTTTCGAAGGCCTGGGCGAACGCCAGTTCGACAACTGCTTTGAAATGGGTGACTCGGCCGAGGTGATCGCCGAGCTAATCACCACAGCGCGTCGTGAAGGCTTCGTGGAAAAAATTCAGACCTGGTGCGGCAACGAATCGTTTGCCCGCTGGTGCAGCTACGCCGACCGCCAGGGCGACCTTTTCGCCGCTTAACCCCGCTTACGCCCGTCAGGCCGGGCGCTACACCAGGAGAAAAAATATGCGTATGTCCAGCAACTTCCGTAACCCATGCATGATCCGCAGTGACGTCGCACTGAGCAACGATCAGATCGCCCACTATGTGCCTTCCATCTTCGCCGAAGAAGCGCACGACAGTAGGTCGGCACGTTATCTGTATATCCCGACCGTGCAGGTACTTGATGCGCTGCGCGCCGAAGGATTTGAACCATTCATGGCCTGTCAGACACGCGTGCGTGACCAGGGCAAACGTGAGCACACCAAGCACATGCTGCGCCTGCGCCATGCGAGCCAGATCCTGGACCAGGAAGCCAACGAAGTCATCCTGCTCAACAGCCACGATGGCAGCAGCAGCTATCAGATGATTGGAGGAAAATTCCGTTTCGTGTGTGCAAATGGACTGGTACTGGGAGACGTTGCCGCTGACCAGAAAGTGCGACACAGCGGTCGTGGTGATGTGGTGCATGACGTGATCGAAGGCGCCTTCGAAGTGTTGAAGCATTTCGAACAGATCGACCACATCACCGCTGACATGAAGCATCAACAATTAGACCAGGACGAGCAAGAGGCTTTCGCATTGGCTGCCTTGGCGTATCGCTACGATCCGGCAGAAGGACCTGCGCCTGTTACCCCGTCCCAGTTGCTCATGCCACGCCGTCGGGAGGACCGTAGCAGCGACCTTTGGACCACCTTCAATCGAGTCCAGGAAAACACCATCAAAGGCGGTTTGACCGGGCGTAACAAGCAAGGCCGACGCACGACCACGCGAGCGGTCAATGGGATTGATCAGGACGTGAAACTGAACCGGGCCTTGTGGGTACTTGCGCAGGCTATGGGTGAGCACAGAAAAGCCGCTTAATTCAACACAACTGGGCGTTGGCTGTCACCGCCACTGTAAAAATGACCCCCTAACGCCAACCTAGAATTGACCCCCCTGGGTAAAACTGGCGGCTTTGAGCTGCCAATATGTTGACCCAGGAGCAGTCTGTGGAAATTAAAGTGTTGGCCCGTCAGGGCCATGGCATCAAATTCATCGCCCGTGAGCTGGGTATTTCGCGTAACACCGTGCGCAAGTACCTGCGAAAGGCCCGGTCGCTACCCAGTGACAAGGTGAGACCCGCACGTCCGTGCAAAATCGACCCCTTCAAGGACTACCTGCACGAGCGTATTGAGGCGGCGCGCCCACACTGGATTCCGGCGACCGTCCTGCTGCGTGAGATCACGGCATTGGGGTACAGCGGCGGCGTCAGTCGTCTGAAGGCTTATATTCGCCCCTTCAAACGTAAGGCAGAAGAGCCGGTGGTACGTTTCGAGACACTGCCCGGCAAGCAGATACAGGTGGACTTCACCACCATTCGACGAGGCCGTCAGCCGCTTAAGGCGTTCGTGGCGACACTTGGTTTTAGTCGAGCAAGCTTTGTCCGTTTCTCCGAGCGAGAGGACAGCGAAGCCTGGCTGACAGGGCTTCGGGAGGCGTTCGCTTACTTTGGCGGCGTGCCCGAGCAGGCATTGTTTGATAACGCCGGAACCATCATCACCGAGCGAGATGCTTTTGGGGAGGGCCAGCACCGTTGGCATCCCCGATTGGCTGCGCTGGCCGATGAGTTTGGTTTTATTCCCAAGGTCTGCCGCCCTTACCGTGCCCAGACCAAGGGCAAGGTTGAGCGCTTCAACGGGTATCTGAAGGGCAGTTTCATTACCCCGTTGGCCGCTACGCTCAAGAGTGCGGGTCTGACGCTGGATGTGGTGACGGCCAACGCACATATCGGCCAATGGCTCGACGAAGTCGCTCATCAGCGGATTCACGGCACGACGGGTGTTCAACCGGCGGTACGTCTGGCCCAAGAGCAGCAGGTACTATTACCACTGCCAACACAGAGCCTGCGCCCACAACCCGCCCAAGGCCTACGCCTGGGACGGGTCCTGCCGTACGAGAGCTTGCAGCATCCGCTGTCGGTTTATGAGCAACTGCTGGAGGTGAGAGCATGAACCTTCAGCATGCTCGCCTGACAGAACTATGCAAGGGGCTAAAGCTTGAGCGCGTCGGGGTGGACTGGCCGCACCTGGCCCAACAAGCAGCAAGCGGCGAAGACAGCTTTGCCGACTTCCTCGAAAAGCTGCTGGCTGCCGAGACCGATGCCCGAAGTGAACGCTCTCGACAGGCCCTGCTGAAAACTGCCGCGCTGCCCGCTGTGAAAACGCTGGAGCAATACGACTTCGCGTTTGCCACCGGCGTCCCCCGGGCACAGCTCCAGGAGCTGGCAGCACTGAGTTTTGTTGGACGTGCCGAGAACATCGTGTTCCTGGGGCCTAGTGGTGTAGGCAAGAGCCACCTGGCTATCGCCCTGGCCTACCGGGCAGTGATGGCCGGTATCAAAACCCGCTTCGTCACGGCGGCTGACTTGATGCTGCAACTGACCGCTGCGCACCGCCAGGAACGGCTCAAGGAATACTTCAGTCGTGTGGTGATGGCCCCTGGGTTGTTGGTCATCGATGAAATCGGCTACCTGCCGTTTGGTCGTGATGAAGCCAACCTGTTCTTCAATGTTGTCGCCAAGCGCTACGAGCAAGGCAGCCTGATCCTCACGAGTAACTTGCCGTTTACCCAGTGGGCCGGAACCTTTGCGGATGATCAAACACTGACAGCGGCCATGCTGGACAGGCTGTTACATCATGCCCATATCGTGCAGATGACAGGTGAAAGCTATCGACTCAAGGACAAGCGCAAAGCAGGAACCAAATCTTCTCGGGCCGAACCGGCTCGAAAATATGAACCCGAGGGGGGTCAAAACTAAGTTGGCGATTTAGCACGGAAGGGGGTCACTTTTTAGTTGGCGTTGACAGTTGGCGGCGCCCAACTCTGACATCAACGTAAGGATGAAGATAATGAACGGCTACGTAGTCACCTGGACCATCTACACTGAAGCGGTAGGCGCACATAAAGAAGCCGCCCTTGACGTCGCACAGCGTTTCTTCCAGGCACGTATCGCTGACGGCGAACCAGACAGCGCGTGTACATTTTTTGTCACCGGTATGGATGGTCAATCGGAAAAAATCGATCTTGCTGATTATCTTTACACTGATTGAAGACGGCTGCCTTGGAACAAAAAAGCCCCTCGATGTGGGGCTTTTTTTTTGGCTGGCTTTGAGCGCTCAGGCAACCTGAGGCTTCGCCCGAGGTGCCGCACGTTTGCGCTTAGTGGTCAGGTCGGTAATTTCCCGAACACTCACGTTCAGACCAACATCAGCGAGAGCCTGTTTAACCTCCGAGACGGAGTAACCCTTGGCCGAACACAGCTCAACGATTTGTTCTTTGAGCGACTGTAGCACTTCGGCCTGGCTCATTTTGTCCTTGCTCAGGTCTGGCAGATCGGCCAGTTTTTGACGGGCGGCTTCCAGGTCTTGTTGGGTGAATGTTTTCTGCTTGGCCATAGGCTTGGTATCCTGATGTACTGATGGGTTACTCTACATTAAGTTAGTGCTTTGAGCCGTGCTCTCGTTTCTTTGACCGTCTGGCGTATTCAGTTACCAGCAACGCAATACGTGCAGGGCATGTTCTCACACCTATTGTTCTGAGGGCTTCTTGTATGGCCAGCAGTGAGTATCCCTTTTCTTGAGACAACGTGTGAAATCTATCCGCAAGCGCGCTCAGAAATTGACCTTTCGACATTCTGTCCTGACTGAGGTCCGGCAAAGCCGCAAGAGCTCGCCTGGCGACCTCTACCTGATCTAGCGTGATTTTTTTCTTTTTATCCACGTATGCACCCGCATTCTGCTGATATCAATACACCGTGATGGGTCACGGGATTCAGGCTGATCAATGTCAAGCGTGAACATCACTCTACGCATCGTGCGCAGTTTGTCTACCGTCGAGCTGAATCCATGCTTTTCCAGGAAGTGCAAAATATCCGTGAGGGTAAAGTCTTCATCGTGCAGGGCCGCGTACAGTTTTTCGCTGACTGACGCTTCAGGCCCAAAGCGCTGGAACTTGTCCACCTTCAGCGAGGGGAGGCCGTCCAGAAACTCTCGGGCCGCAGCCAGATCATGCTGGGTGTACAGCCTTGTCTTTGCCATGAAAATCAGCCCCTTACGTGTCCTGCGCTTTTCAAAGGTCTGGAGAGCCTGCTCGAATTTCGGGCCCCAACCACCCCCGCAGCGCTCTTGCCCGCTTTAGGGTAATATGGTATTTAAAAGGTGTAAAGACGGTTTAAGATATTGACCGGAAATGTTTTGTACGGACGGCCCGCACGCGGTCCATCCGACAAAACCCGGATCAGGGCTCCGCCCCGACACCCCGACAGCGTTATTCAGTTAGTTAAGGTTGAGTCAGAGCATGTCGAAAAGCACAGCGCGTCAAGCAACGGTGAGGATCGAAATTCGTTGCACTGAAGAGGATGCGGCCTTGATTCGCGAAAAAGCGCTGGCTGCCGAGATATCTGTTTCAGATCTGATGCGTCGTGCTGCGCTGAATCGCAAAATAAAGACACCGACTGACAAGAAGCTTATGGCCGCGCTGCTACAGCTCGGTGGCTTGCAAAAGCACCTGTTCAACCAGATGCAGGACAGCATGACAACTGATCTGAGCAAGCAATTCTCTGACGTGTTGGTCGCCATCCGAAATGCCGTCAATGCCATCGATCTGTCCCAGACTCGCATCAAGTAGCTAATCAGCCATGAACGTCATCATCCCCCCGAAACGCGGCGATAAGGGCTCCAGCTTTAACCGGCTGGTGAGCTATATCAGCGACCGTGGTGACAAGCCCAAAGATGATGATCTAGTCAGCGCTGCGCCTCGCCAGAATGCTTCGCGCACCAAGAAGGCGATGTTTGATCGGCTTGTCGATTATGCGGATCGGAATGATAGTGAAAACCGTGCTGTCGTAATCACTGACGTGTTCCCCGATGGTCGTCAGCGCTTGATCAGTGGAGGCATTTCTTGCGAGACAAACTGCTTCTCCTGGGAGACATCGGCGGCGGAAATGAACATGGTTGCCGCCCAGAGTCGTCGCTGCCAAGACCCGGTCTATCACTTCATCTTGTCGTGGCGCGAAAACGAACTGCCTACTGATGCGCAGATATTCGAATGCGCCGAACACTGCATTCGTCAGCTGGGCATGGAAGGGCATCAGTACGTCACCGCTATTCACCAAGACACAGACAATACGCACTGTCATGTGGCGGTGAACCGAGTCAATCCCATTACCTACAAAGCCGCCGCCCTGTGGAATGATGCTGACATTTTGCAGAAAAGCTGTCGCGTTCTCGAACGCAAATACGGATTCATTCAGGATAATGGGAGCTGGCAGTGGGGCGTCAACGACCAATTGGTCCGCGCACCTTTCCGATATGGCAGCGCTCCGCAAGGGACTGTTCCATTGCAGGTCTATTCCAACACCGAGAGTCTCTATCATTACGCCGTGCGTGAGGTGCGTGAAAAAGTATCTGAGCTTATCGAGTCGCGAGCTATTACCTGGCGTCAAATCCACCTGGCCTTGCATGAACGTGGCTTGGGATTAAGGGAGCAAGGCGATGGATTGGTGATCTATGATTTCCTGCGACCAGAGGGTCCTGTGGTCAAGGCTTCTTCAGTCCATCCGACGCTGACCAAGTTTCGATTGGAAGCCCACATAGGTCCGTTTGAAGGACCTCCCACCTTCGAACATGAAGAATGGAGCTATGGTATTTTTTCCACTTACCAGCCTGCATTTGAACTCCGAGATAAAGACGTGCGTTTCGATCGCCGGCAGGCGAGAGCTGAGGCTCGGCTGGACTTAAAAATGCGCTACAAACGCTATCGTGAGGGATGGGAAAAACCTGATCTTCATGTCAAGGATCGATACCAGCAAGTGGCTGCTCGGTACCAGGCAATGAAGGCGGACGTAAAACGCTCTCAGCACGATCCTTTGCTTCGCAAGTTGCTGTATCGAGTTGCCGAGTTCGACCGGATGAAAGCCATGGCTGAGTTGCGCATCGAGCTTCGTGATGAGCGGCAAGCGCTTGCCGAAAAGGGCTTGCTTCGTCCGCTTGCATACCGTCCCTGGGTCGAGCAGCAAGCTCTCAGAGGAGACGTTGCGGCAGTCAGTCAACTGCGTGGATTTGTGTATCGAGAAAAGCGGAAGGAGCGCACTCCGAACGGTGGGTTTGATCGTCTTATCCAGTGCGGCCAGGCAGATGATTCTGCTGTCTATCACCTGCGCTCTTACACGTCACATTTGCATCGTGACGGCACTGTCGAATATCTGCGCGATGGCAGGGCGGGTGTGATCGACCGTGGCGATTTCGTCCACGTAAAACCGGGGTTCAATGACGACGATGAGTTGGACAACTATCGGCTGGCCGCCAACCTGGTATCCACGAAAAGCGGTGACGCTGTGAAGATCGTTGGTGATAACCAGTTCGTTGATCAGTTGCTTGATGCGGGATGTGGCGTAAACCATCGTGGAGGTCAGTACACGTTCCAGGTAACCGATCCAGACCAGATGGCACGCTACGACGTGATCGAGAGGGATCACCGTCAGTATTACGGCTACGACGAACCGGAGGTGAGAACGCATTCCCCAGCTCGGCATGACCCGGTGGATGACGCCCCCGATGATGGTTACCAGCCTCCAAGGCCGTTCGTTGGTTGAGGCGAAACATTGACCAGGACCGCGATAATCAGCATTTGGATCAGTAGGATCGCGGTGGCTCTTTAGTGGAAGTTGAGTGAGCCTAAGTAGTACCCTGATGCGGCGGCGAAGCTGGTGTGCAAGGCCCCCATATGGAGAAGAAGTCAAAACCCGTCATGCGGGCGATAACGACGTTGGCGAGCGCTACCAAGATTGACGTGGCCAAACCGCACAACGCGATGCCAAAGCTTTCGAGTAAGCCCTTCATTTATCACTGGATTCTGCAAGATCCAATATCACCCTCAGCTTTTCAGGGTTGTCTATGCACAGGGCGACCGTGAAAAGCTTTTCTCTTAAATCGACCAATTCCTGTCGTGAAATTTCATAAGACGAAGGGATGATTTCCGCTGGGCTTACCCCTAGGACGTCAGCCATTTTGGCGATCTGCTCGACGCTTGGGGAAAACTCTCCTCGTTCGTATCGCCCTATTGTCGCGGTTTCACAAGCCATTGCTTCCGCTAGCGCCTCCTGCGTGAGGCTACGATGCTTGCGAAGAGCCTTAATTCTAGTCCCAATGATTTTTTTGAGAGTGTCCACTAATCCCTCACCATTAAATTGGCGATGGTCCATTGTTGCTCCCTCCCAAAAAACGACCATAACTGCTTAAAAACTCAAAACTGTTGTAATTGTGCGGAATTGAATTATGCTCATCGAGAGATTTGCTATTACTTTAAATCGATTACTGGTTTTTTATACACGCTGTACATGCATACAGTTATTATGCTTCGTGCAGTTGAATTGAAGGCAGCGATGGGTCGGCCTTAACGGCTCAGAGGGTTGGCAACTGACCTAGGGTGCGCAGCGTAAAGCCCCAAACAAGTTTTCCGGCGGACAGGGGTCGCGGTCGGAAAGAACAGTGAGAGATAAGCCTCGGCTCGCCGCCAGTAGCGGAGCCGAGGGTTTCCCGATTGGCCTTGTATTGCAGGGCCAATCGGGAAACCAAACAGCCTTACTAGGAGTACCTATGACAGAAACCAAGCAGCAGCCACCCGCCAAGTCATCCAATGTGCACGTTGGTTTCGGGCGGTATGCAGCCCTAACCAAGACCGCCATTGATGCCAGCTACCAAACCGGTCAACAAATCACTACCTCACAGGTTGCGCAGTACCTCGTAGACAACTACTTGGAGGCGGCCTATATGGCCTTGATCAACGAGAGACAAAAATAGCCATGCGGGGGAGATAGTTTATGCAAGCTCGCATAGTTTTAACTGTGGTAGTTGCATCGCTTGCTGGTTGCGTTACAGCACCCAACCTGACCCAGGTTACGGCGGGGCAGTGGGTGGATGAGCAGATCCGGCAGAGCGCTTCTTCGGTCAGCCAAGCGCAGAGCCGGTTGCACCAGACCAGCGCTGTTCCTTCCTTTGCTCCCGTGTCAGCACCGGTCAAACCGACCGCTAAAGCACAGGCTCCCGCAGTCAAAGCTCCCGTCAGGCCTGTGCCTGTTGCCGGGGGTTAGCCATGCGCGGCCTATGGCTGGTTTTGGTGTTGTCGATGCCGTTGCAGGCCTGTGCTTTCTGCTTCCAGGAGGCTGGCCAGCGCTATGGAGTTGATCCGGTGCTACTGCAAGCGATCGGCATCACGGAAAGCAACCTGCAGCCTGGTGCTGTGAACCTTAACCGCGATTCGTCTGGAAACGTGCTCAGCACCGACTACGGCGTCATGCAGATCAGCACGCGCAACGCTAACCGACTGGTCAGGATGGGACTGATCACGCGAGCGGAGGACCTGCTCACCAACGCCTGCTTTAACGTTCAGGCGGGGGCTTGGGTACTGGCTCAACATCTTCGTGTGTGCGGCAATACCTGGCGTTGCCTAGGTTCGTATAACGCAGGCTTTGACCCTTCGCAACGCCAGGAGCAACGGCGCCTGCATTACGCGCAGCAAGTGCGCAATGTCTACGACCGCCTCAAAGCATTGGGCGCTGCACCGGCCCACCTCGCTATCCGTTAATGACTGCGCCCGGTTTGGGGTGTCAGGAGACTATCGATGAAATACTCCCTTTGGGCTGCGCCGGCGGCGGCATTGCTGCTGTCTGGCTGCCAGAGTTTTTGTGAGAAGCCGCCGGCGGCTCCTACGCCTTCTGCGACAGCTGCGCCGGTACTTGATCGGGTTGCGTTACAGCAAGAAACGCTGTGGATGGAAGGTGCGATCAATACCCGGTCAACCCTGCCGACCGATGCTATTCGTGCTCAGAGCGACCTGGTGGCGGTTGACTGGAGCGGTGACGCGATTGAGCTGCTGTCCCATCTGGCCCGCCAGCGCGGTCAGACGTTTGCCTGGACCGGCGTGCGTCTGCCCTTGCCGGTGAACCTCAAGGTCAATGGCATCACCTATGCGAATCTGCTGCGCCTGATCGAGATGCAAACAGCCTGGCGTGCGACCTTGACCCAGCTTCCAGGGCAACTAACCCTGGCCTTTGTGCAGGCAGAGCCTGCCAGGAAGGCGGGAGGGCGTCAGTGAAAAAATCAATTCTGACGCTTGTCCTGTTGCAGGGCCTCCAAGGGTGTGGACATACGCCACCTTCCACACCCTCCGATACGCCGGCTCCACTGGAAAGCTATCTTGCCCCCGCTGACCCGCCGTCAGCAGACGTGACCGAATCGCGGCGACAACTGCTGGAGGAATCGGGACGCAATACAGGGTTTCGCGGCGGTAAGGCTGAGCGCGCGTGGGAATTACGCCAGGCATTGGAGGGGCAGATCGGACGGCTCAACACCTTGTATGACTTTCGGACCCTGATCAGCCGTGAGGGCTGGCTACCGCCAGTCATCGACGAGGCGGTGGACGTGGCCCATATCACGCCACGGCAGATACGCACTGCAAGCCATGTTTACGAAATCATCGTGCCCGAACGGTTCGTCAGTAACCCTCCGTCGTGGCGTACCTGGTTGATGGCGGGCCTGTCATCGTCGGGCCCTGATGAAACCGTGGCAGTCACACCTGAAAACCGTTTGCAGAAGGCGCTTTGGCAAGCGGCGGTCCGCCAGGGCTGGGGTGAAGGGCGGCAAAGTGCCGATCAGACCCTTGAAGCCAATTTCAACCGCCTGACCCGAGATTACCGGGGCATGCTGATGTACTCGCAGTTACTGCGTCAGGGGTTCATCACGGCGCCGGTCGTCACGGATCAACAGCAGACCGTGACGGGGGATCGGCAGAAGCTGACCACCGGCGATCGCGTACGAAGCCTCAAGGAGAACGCTGGCTTTGTTCCCGACAAAACTCAGTGGCATCCGGTGATACGCAAGGTGCAGCCATGACCCAGACGACACAGACAATGGATTTTGCCCCCTACGCTTTTGAAGACGGGCTGAATGCAGACACCTTGCGCGATTTTTTCGTCTGGTGTGCACGGCAGTCAGCCAGCGACATTCACATCCAGGGCGGTAACCACCTGGTGGTCGGGCATCAAGGTCGCTTGCGCCAGGCCAGCCGGTTTGTGCTGGCTGACGATACGTGGTCCAAGCTCCTCGATGATCTATTCAGCCCTGAAATCCGGCCGACGGTACGCGGTGGTCGCCCTGTAGACCGGGCCATACAGCTGGATGGCGACATCAACCAGCGCTACGGCCTGGAGCGTGGCGAGCGATTACGCTTTCGCTGCAACTTTGTGCAGGCCACTGCTGGGCGGCTGGACGCCACCATCGCCCTGACGATGCGGATCATTCCATCTGATATCCCGGATCTAACAAAGATGGGGCTGGAAGAGGACCTGTTCGAAGCGTTGTTGCCGTCCAATGGTCTAGGACTCATTGGTGGAATCACGGGATCGGGTAAAAGTACCCAGGCGGCCGCTATCTACCGCTTTTGCCTGGACACCGATCCTGACCGCAAGGTGACCACGATCGAAGACCCGATCGAATTCATTCTCGCGCGTCCAGGGGATGTATTGGCCTCGACGCAGCTGCAGATAGGTCGAGACGTTGCCAACTATGCCGAAGGCATTCGGGCAGATCTTCGCCGGGCACCGTCGATCATCGGGGTGGGTGAAATGCGGGATCTGGAGACCTTCCAGGCGGCCGTTCTGGCGGGCCAGGTGGGCCATTTCAATCTCAGCACCTTGCACATCCACTCACCTGGAGAGGCGATTCCACGGTGCCTGACCATGGTGCCCTCAGAGATGCGCGAAGCTACGGCCCACGATCTACTGAGCGTTCTGCAATACATCATCGTGCAAAAGCTGCTGCGTACTACCGACGGCAAACGCCAGGCCGTACGCGAATACATCATCTTCGACGATGCGCTGCGCGCCAAGCTGGCCAGCATGCCTTACCCCGAATGGGGTCGGCATATCGACTCCATTATTCGCTTGGAGCAACGACGCTTCGCTGATCAGGCCTGGCGTCTTCATCTGGAAGGGCGCATTGACCGGCGTGAACTGGCGGTGGCGATGACCGCCTCTCAATTGCGAGAACTCGAACAGCGGGCCGTGTCATGA
Source organism: Pseudomonas cerasi (assembly GCF_900074915.1). Taxonomy (GTDB): domain Bacteria; phylum Pseudomonadota; class Gammaproteobacteria; order Pseudomonadales; family Pseudomonadaceae; genus Aquipseudomonas; species Aquipseudomonas cerasi. Next base: position 41,482 of record NZ_LT222316.1, on the reverse strand, counting down.
GTGACTTATTGGCTATACCGCTTCGGCGGGGAGGACTTCATATGCCTATCGAAACAATCGAGAAGGAGACCGATCTGCGCACCCTGTTCATCAGGGACTCTAATCAGCCATCGCCATAAGAGGGATACGCCATGTCCTGGGCCGATGCAGCAGCACCCATCGTTGCGCAAGTGATTCGCCAGGTCGGACGCACTGATATGAGAGTGCTGCGCAAGGCACTGGTGTCTGCCTACCCATGGGGTGAGCGTGAAAACGCACCGTACAAGGCTTGGCTGGCCGAGATACGTCGCCAGTTGGGTCATCCACTGAACGCGCCGAAGGCAGATCCGGCGAACAGGCAGATTGACCTGTTCGACCCACGTTAAGAAAACGTCCGCAATCATCCAACCAAAGGTCTTAACCATGAATGTTCGCGCTCTGCTCGTGGCCGCTACGGTCACTGCCTGCCTGACAGGTTGTACTACCCCGGCCCAACTCCAACAGCAGAACGACCAGTTGCTGCTGATCAATACCAATCTATTGCAGATCCAGGCTAACCAGCTTCAAGCCCTGGCGCTGCAGAAAACACAGGTTTCGCTACAGATCGAGAGCAACAACCTGCAGGCCCTGCGCAATGCTCAGGCTCAGCCAAAGGGGCCACGCCATGATTGAGCCTTTGGTGCAGTTCAGTCCCGCCAGTCTGGCAAACAAGGCGCGGTCCAGTTCGACGGTGAGAGCACTGGTGGCCTCGGTGCTGCTGTGCAATCTGACCTTTACTGTTCAGGCGGCTGAAATCCAGGTGGGTTTCTCACCCGAGGGCAGCGCGGAGCAGTTGGTACTCAATGTGATCCAGGGAGCCCGGCAGCAGATACGGCTGATGGCCTACAGCTTCACCTCTCCGAGCGTAGTCAAGGCGTTGGTGCAAGCCAAACGGCGCGGCGTCGATGTACAGGTGGTGGTCGATGCCCATGGCAACGACAACAGGGCCAGTCGCGCTGCGATGAACCTGCTGGCCAACGCGCAAATCCCTGTGCGCACCAACGCTGCGTACAAGATTCAGCACGACAAGGTGATCATCACCGATGGCCAGAACGTCGAGACAGGCTCGTTCAACTACTCGGCCTCGGCTGCCAAGGCCAACAGCGAAAATGCGGTGGTGATGTGGGACGTTCCTGCGGTGGCCAGCGTGTACCTGGAGCATTGGCAATCACGCTGGGTGCAGGGCCAGCCTTATCAGCCGACTTACTGAAGAGGATGTGGTGAAACGACTAGGGAAGGGAACGTCATGTGCCAAAACGCTCAGCAGTGCTGCTCAACCCCAGACGAATGCAAGGCCTTCCGAGACATTGAGGAACAGATCGGCCATTGCACGCCCGATCAGGCCTGGGGCATGTACTTCGTATCGACAGGGAGCGTGCGTGAAAACATCAGACTGGCGGTGATGAAACACATTGCCCAGGGCAACAAGGCATTGCTGGTTGAGTTCCCGGAACTTGCGCCGGCGAAAAAAGGAGATCACGAATCGGGCTAGCGTCCCAACCGCAGCATAGGAGTTATCCATGTCTGACCAGCAACTGCAACCGGGCTATTGGCGCAACGCCTCACGCCTTCTCAATCTCTACGGCATACCAGCCCCCTTGTTCTTGTTGTACCTGGCGTGGTTTCGCTTCCCCTCCATGGTCACGATCTACGTCATCACCGCCATTATTGGCGGCTTTCGGCTGCTCTCGTTCTTTGGGTGGACGTTCAAGGTCCTGGTGATGCGACTGGCTTACCTGATGCGCGGCAAGCGCTTGTCGGGGCGGCCCTGGTGGTATCGGCGTTTTACTGAGGGGGAGTAAGTAATGGCTTTGTCTTATGATGATGCAGAGGCGGTGATCGATGAGTTTTGCAAAACGTACCCGCAAGCCCTTACGATCACCTACAACCTTGCTTTGAACCAGGAAGAGTTATATGGACCACAAAATAGTGTCGCACTCCGGGGAAGAATTGACGGTTCGTATCGAGCGGCATCCAGAAGGGCAGATTTTGCCCTTGCCAACTGTGATTCGAACCAAGAGTTTGAAAGAACTCTTAGGCACGAAATACTCGGACATTATGGGATCAACACCTTCAGCCCTGCCGAGAAAAGAGCAGTCCTAGACGGGATTGTTGCGGGTCGAAATGCACCGAAACTGGTGGAGTTATGGGCCCAGGTTGATCAGCTTTATCCCGCGCTCAATGACTCGCGTAAAGCCGAAGAGGTCTTTGCATTTGCGTGCGAAAATATTGAGCCACAGGCCCGCGCTGACGCTACCTTGGGTGCCCAATCATTCAAGGAAACCTGCATAGATCGCTCTCGACCCATGCAGATCAGTGACCTCATCAACCTCACGACGATGGTGGCCGAAGGGTTGCACGACCGCAGCCGGTCGCAACAGAACTTCCCAGCGTCGGACAATGCCCAGTTCAAGATCGAAACAGCCCCTCGCACATCCGAATACCCGGTCTGGCTGGCCGTGCCGCCTGATGATCGTGATAAGGCTCGACTGTCTGCCGGACGACTCAGTGACGGTCGTGCGGCCATTGCCTGGAACAAAGAGGAAAAGCTGTGGTTTGCGAGACCTGGATGTGACCTTGATCGCATCACCGACTGGTTGCCTGATCCAAGCCGCCGCGCCGGTGGTGGGGACGCCGAATCAGAGTTTCTGGATGTACTGACTCAAGCCGGCCTGGTCGTCAAAGGCATGCCGGTGATGGACGGTAGTCGGCAGCGTGTAGCGACGGTCGATGACAAGCACGGCAAGAAAAGCGGTGTCTATTGCGGCTTTCTGGATCGTCGCCCTGCAGGCTGGTTCATCAACTACCATCGTGCCGATTCGCCCAAGGATGTGACCAACTGGGCGGCGACTGGCGGTGAGTCTGATCCGATCACCCGCCTGCACATTCGGGCCGGGGCCAAGCAAGCCCAGGAAGACGCCGCTCGTGATCGCGCTGTTACCTACGCCAAGCAGACGTTGGCTGCCAAGAGACTTTACGACCGGCTGCCCGCCGCAGACCCTGCGCACCCCTACCTGGTGCGAAAGGGAATACCCCCGACGCCCGACATTCGTCAAACACGAAACGGTGCCCTGGTGGTGCCGTTTTTTAATGCCTCGGGAACGTTCAAGACGTTGCAGTACATCCCACCCGAGGGTGAGAAGTTCCTCTTCAAGGATGCCCCCAAACAAGAGCATTTCCTGGTGGTGGGCGGCTCGCTCGATCCGGTCAACCCCATCCTGTATGCCGAGGGCTATGCCACTGCGCGCAGCCTGAACCTGGCCACCGGCCTGCCGGTGGTGATGACCATTGACGCCGGCAACATGGTGGCGGTGGCCAAGGTGCTGCATCAGCAGTATCCCGACAGTCGGCACCTGTTCATGGCGGATTTCGATCATGCCAAGGACGTGAACAAGGGGTTGATCATGGCCAATGAGGCGGCTATAGCGGTGGGGGGCCAGGTTCTGTATCCAACGTTCAACGACGCCGAAATTGCCCGTGGGTTCACGGACTTCAACGACCTTCACCAATCACGAGGACTGGACGCGGTGCGCGAACAGACCGCTCCCCTGATTCGACCGTATGAAGAGGTAACTACCATGCCGACAGATTCGAACACTCAGCCCCCGGACAATACTGCGCAAAAGGTAGCAACTCCCGCGCAAGAAACGCTGGAACTGGATGCAGCGCCTGCAGCTTCAATACAGGTCCCGGATCAATCCGCACCGCCGCAGACCCGTAGTGCTCAACCGGTTGCATCTGAAGCGTCATCTGTTGAAAGCCAGTCGCCCGAAACTGCCCAGGTCACTGAAGCACCTGTTGGCATTGATGATGCGCAGGTATCCACCCAGCCACCTTTGGCGTTGTCACCTGCTGAGCAACTGGCGTCGGTAGAGGCCGATCCTGACGCTTCCGCGATCGTTGACGAACAGCCCAAAGCGACAATGTCTGTGGCGACAGACCGCAACACGCCCTCTGACGCGCCTGAACTCATCCAGCCGACCTCGGCGGAGGTCGTGCCAGAACAGTCTAACGAAACCGCTCAACCAGATGCGCGCTCTGCTCAACAACAGGCACCGGGAGAGGCCGACCCAGGCTCCTCTGCCAACGTGGATGATCAGAAGAGGGCGGCACCACCTGCGGCGACAGACCATGAAATGTCCTCTGACGCGCCTGTACTCAACCAGCCGACCTCGGCGGAGGTCGTGCCAGAGCAGTCGAACGAAACCGCTCAACCAGCTGCGCGGTCTGCTCAACAACAAGCACCGGGAGAGGCCGCCCCAGGCTCTTCTGCCAACGTGGATGATCAGAAGAGGGCGGCACCACCTGCGGCGACAGACCAAGAAATGTCCTCCGACGCGCCTGTACTCAACCGGCCACCTTTGGCGGCGGCCGAGCCAGAGCAGTCAAACGAGACAACTCAACCAGCTGCGCCTCCTGCTAAACAACAGGCGTCAGTAGAGGCTGATCCTGACACTTCCCCCGTCGCTGAGGATCAACCGATAATCGCACCGGCAGGGCCTGCTCAAAACGAAGACAATGAAAGCCTTTCAGACGTGGAGGTTCCGGTGTCAGGGGCCCTGCCGCGTCGTTTCACCACAGCACGCAAGACCGGCCCGGCGGTCGTACCGGATGCTATCTTCGTAGGGGCTCCGATAGGTGCCGACGAGCCACAACTGCAAGCCAGCAACATCGATAAAGACGCTCTGTTGGCCCGCATCAGCCGTGAGGTTCAAGGTGACAATTCGGTGCTCTACAAGCTCGATGCCGAGCCTGCTTTCGTTGACCGTGGGTCGCGCCTGGAGATGGTCCAAGGCGCAGGTCAGGAAGATGAGAAGGTAATAGCTGCGTTGCTCACGGCAGCACAGTTCTACCGGGGGCGCATCGAACTGACCGGCAGTGACGAATTCAAGGCAAAAGCCATCGAGCTGATTGCTCAGCACCAGATCAATGTGGAGATGAAGAACCCTGCGCAGCAAATGTTGCTGGACGATGCTCGTAACGCGTTGAAGCAGCCACCTGTAACGCGTGATGCCATTCATGGTGATACGCCACCGCCGTATGGTGGTCCACAGCCGGCACAGGCGAAGCCCTCGGCACCGCAACCTCAACAAGCCGCGCCGGCACCGGTGCATTCGTCTGCGCCCGCGCCGGCGAGTACTGCTTATCAGCCGCTGGAGGTTGAGGGTCTGCAGCGGCCACTGGTTCAACCTGCACCACCGGCACAGCCTGACGCACCGGTCATCAATCCGCCCTCGGCAGCTCCAGCATCGGATCAGCCTGCAACATCAGCGAATCAGCAGGTGTCGCCCGCCATCCATCAGCCTTTCCAGGCGGCCAAGGATGGCGTGACAGGCAAGATCCTCAAATGTGGCCAGAAGCCGTTTCGTTTTGAGCCAGACAAGCCCGAGAGCACCTTCATCACACTGCGTACCAAGAACGGTGTTCAGACTTTTTGGGGCAAGGAACTGGCGGGGCTGCTGCGCCAAACCCGTGTGCAGCCAGGCAAGATGGTGACGTTGCAGTGGCTGGGCAATTTTCCGGTTACCGTCAAGGTGCCCCGCAAAAACGAGCAGGGCGTCACCGTGGGTTACGACGATAAAGACGTCCATCGCAACCAATGGGCCCTTAAGGTAGAGGGTAACCCCGCAGTACGTTCTGGCCAGGATGAGGGCGTCAAACTCGGCGCCTATGACGCCGGGCGTTTCGCCGTGGTGCAACAAGCCTGGCTTGCGCAACTGGGCGTGGAGGCTCCCTTGCCCACGCCACCCACGGATGGCCTGTATTGGTTGACCCCAAACGGTGAAGGCAGCGCAAAAACGGGTGACGAGCTGTCGGCCCCTCGGCCGCCGATCGACCCCAACAACACAGCGGGACAACCCGTCATCAGCAGTTGGTCACAGGATGGCCATCTGGACATGTACCTGGTGCGCGGCGATGGTCCCTATCTGCAAGGTGTGGTGCGTCAGGGGGACCAGATTCAGCATGTATTGGTGAGTCTGCCAGGCCGTGACGATGGGCCGTCGATGGTGTTTAACGCCATTACCCCCGAGGGACTGCTGCCGATCGGCACGGGCAATGGCATCAACCGCTCTGGTGGCGAGCCGGTTTCGAGAGAGCACATTGCCTTCAAGCTCGAAGGCGACAGCGCTGTGCGCATTGGCAAGCTTGACGCGCCTGGCGAGGTGCCCCCGACCTTGCACGCCCTATTGGGCTTCGATCAGCGCTGGAAAGAGGAAAACACCCTCCCAAAGTCAGCTCCCACAGTGGCACCGTCAGTACAGCCGAGCGATCCACGCCCGGTGTAAAACGCAAACAGCAAAGGAACTCATCATGAAGAAAAGCATGTGCGGTGCACTGCTGATGGTCGTGTGCTGCCTGCCCGCTGTGGGAAGCGCAGCGGTGTGCCGCTCAGGACAAGCGGCCAGTGTGGGCAGTCAGACTGCGTATGAGCGAGCCAGGAGGGCGTCGGACGTGTGGGCAGAACGCGAGCGCGCCGTCTCAGACGAACTCCAGGATTGCTTGTCGCGCATTCGCACCACCAGCACCAGCCTTCCCTCGTTCCCAAGCCTGGAAGACCTGATGAACCAGGTGGCCGATCAGGTATGCCAGGCGGCGGTGGACAAGATCAACAGCCACATCCCCAGCGGCTCGGACCCTTGGCAGTCGGTAGGAGGTTCATTGTGACTGACTCATCAGAGAAGTTGCCCGTGGAAGAGTCTTTGGAAAAACCCCACCTCCCCACGGCGGAAGATCAGCACACGTTCGAGCATGCCATGCAGTTGCAGCGTGACCGTGCGTTAGGTGCGGCTTTCGCCCATCGCTGTCTGACCGCAGTGCTCTGGATGGCACCTGCACTGGTGCTATCGGTCAGCGTGAATGGCTACCTGGGCTGGCAGGTCGCCCATCCTCCGGTGAAGTACTTCGCGGCCGAGGGTGGTCGCGTGACCAAGATCATCCCTACGGACAAACCAGGGCATAGCAGACGTGATGTGTCGGCTTTTGGGGCCGACACCATTCGCCAGAGCTTCACCCTGGACTTTGTGCATTACCGCGATCAGATGACCCAACTGGGCGAGCGCTACTCGGAAGTGGGCTTTGAGGACTATTACAAAGCCTTGGTGGCCTCGAACGTGCTCAAAGCGGTCAAGGACCAGCGCATGAACCTCTGGGTGGATGTTGGTCCAGGGGTGATTCACGGTAGCGGGAAGATCGGGGACAAGTTTGCCTGGGAGTACCAGTACCCCGTGACTTTGAAGCTGGATGGTCAGCAATCCGGCAGTCCGCCTCAGCGCTTCATTTTTACGCTGCGCATTCAGCAGACGGACGTTCGCGTGAAAAACGCCGGGCTTGAAGTCACCCAGGTCATCACCACCAACGCTAACTAAGGCCATTTCGCGAGTTATTGACGCCGCTGGCCAGGAAAATCCCATGAAAACTTCAATTGCGCTGGCCCTATGGCTAGCGGCAGGCGGCTACGCCTGGGCGGATGAAACTGTCAGCCCAGAGGCCGCTCCGGCTAAATCTGCGGTTCCCCCCTCTGCCCCCGTGACGCCTGCTGCGGGGGCTGCACCTTCGGGCTGGGCTACGGGCGTGGGTGTAAACCCAGCAGCACAGAAAGCCGGATCGCCGGCACAAGGTAATGGTCATGTGAATGCAGCACCCGCTCAGCAACCGTCTGGAAATGATCCGCTCCCTCCGCCGCCATCCGAGCTTTTTCAAAAGGCTCAGGACAGCGTTTCTCCGCTGACTCCCCAAGAGATTCGGCAACTGCGCGGGCAGGTTGGAGAGGTTGACAAGGCCATGGCCGCACCGCAGGTCGCCATTGTGCCGAGAATCAGCGCACAAACGGTGAATCTGTCGCCGGGGGCCAGTTTGCCGCTGGTGCGTACGGCGGTGAACTACCCCACTTCCTTGACCTTTATCGACAGTACCGGCGCGCCGTGGAAACTGGGCGCCGCGCCCATCAGTGGCAACCCCGATATCACGCCGTATTACGTGCCCAATAGCCCGGTCATGGTCTTGTACGCCGCAAAGCCGTTTGCCAGCGGGAACGTCACGGTTTACCTGGAAGGTTTGGCCGTGCCGATCATGCTCAACGTCAGCAGCGGAGAGTCGGATACCAAGGCCCAGACGTGGACAGTGGACAGTCGCCTGGACTTGCGTGTGCCCAGGCGTGGGCCAGGGGCTCAGCCAGGCGCCGCTCCCGAGGTCCGTATCGGCTTGCACGATCGGGTGCTGCAGGGTTTTCTCGATGGCGTTCCACCCAAGGAAGCCAAACAGCTCAAAACCACCGGCAACGTACCGGACACCACGGTGTGGCAAATGGGCGACGACCTGTACATCCGCACGCGGGCTGATATCCGGGACGAGTTCGAATCCACGTTGTCGTCGGCAGACGGTACGCATCTCTGGAAATTACCCGTGACGCCCTATGTGTCGTTCTCGGTCATGGGCCACACAGCGGCCCTCAACGTCGCCTTGGAGTAAGCATCATGGCAAACGAAAACGATGCCAAACGCGACATGAAACTCACCGCAGCGCTGGTTGGAGGCGCATTGGTGGTCGTTTTTGGCGGTGCCTATTACCTTTGGGACTGGCTGGCCAGGCCTGAGCCGGCGCAATCGAAGGTAGACCTGGGTCGAGTGGCACAAGCTTCGCGCAGCCACAGCACGGAAAGCCCTGCCTATCGCGATCTGCTCAAGCAATACAACGAGGAAGGGGCCAGCACGGCTAAAAACGAAAACAGCAGCTTCATTGCCAGTATGCCCATGGAGCAGACGAGCGTGATGCTGCCTGTGACGAAGGCCAAGCCTGCCCCTCAGTCAGAGCCTACCGCCCGGCGTAGCCGTACTCGTCAGGACGAGAACTCAAAAGACTCCGAAAAGAAGGAAGACCCGCGTCTGAAGGCATTGCTCGCACGGATCAATCCTGAAAAAAAAGCCGAAGAGCGGCGGTCCGGACTGGTCTTCGCCCATGTTTTAGGGGGAACTAACGCTTTGAATGGCTCAGGCGATACGACCACGGGTTCTGCTGGAGGCTATGACAGCTGGAGTGAAACCCTGCCGGGAGGTGCCAAGCTGAAAACCGCTTCCATGAAAAGCACCGCAGAACCCTATTCACCTGTCGAAGTGGTGCCGCCCTACTGGCGCGGGGCTGGCGTGATCGATATCGGTGTGGACTCGGACAACAGCACCACGCCGGTGCTGGGCAAGCTGTCCGGGCCGTATGCCGGGGCTGTGCTCAAGGCACCCGAGGGCGCCAGGTTGGCCGGTGATGGTGTGGTGATCCACTTCACTGAAATGGCCTTCAAGGGCGTCAATTACAAAGTCGATGCCTATGCGCTTCAGGACGACACCCTGTTGGCCAACGTGGCTTCTGAAGTGAACCATCGCTACATGTCACGCATTGTGTTGCCAGCGGTACTGGGCGGCATTGGCAATATCAGCGACATGTACTCACAAGCCAATACTCAGGTCCTCAGCAATGGCTTTTCCACCCAGACCGCTCGACCAGGCATGCCGGATGGAACGGCGGTCGCCGGTACCATTCTGGGCGGTGCCGCCGGCCAGGCGGCCAAAGTGCTGACGGATGATGCCGCTCGCACCCCGGCCACCCAGGTCAATGTGTTCAAGGGGCAGGTGGTCGCGATTCAGTTCATGCGAGGCGTATACGCAGGTGATGCCGTTGCCCCAGGGCGAAGCGGTGAAACGGTGCAACCTGCGGCTCCCGCTCAGGCCGTCATGTCGGCACAACCGCAGTCCCCAGCTCAACCGCTGACGCCTGATCAATGGCGTGCGCAGACCCAGACGCGAATCCAGGCGCAGCGCAAGCTGCAGGAGAGTCAACAATGAGCGAGTTCAGTCCAGCAGAGCCCAAGGCATCGACTATTGAAATGCCGGCTCCCACCCAGGCTCCCAGTCGTAGCGTGTGGCAACGCCCGATCGTCATGGGGCTTTCACTGCCCTGGCTGATCGGCATTGCCCTGTTATTGGCACTGGTTGGCTGGTACTTGTTTGCCCGCGAAGAAAACCCGTCAGTCAATCGCCTGGCCTTTGAAAATGACTTAGAACAGCAGCCTTTGCCCGCTGAACAGTCGAGTACCCACCCTGTTGCAGCCGCTGCCGAGTCTGATTTGGGCCAGTTCAAGAACGAGGTCGCGGCCATGATCGGCGGGGTGCGTACCTACGCAGAGGTGAATCGCACCGCGATCCAGCGCTTGTCCGAAACGATCAAGACTCAGGGTGTTGCACAACAGGCGCTGCAACAGCAATTGGCCGAGGCACAAGCGCAAAACAGCGTCTTGTCAGCACGTGTGTCCTTCCTTGAAGGACGACCTGGTGCGACGACCACGACACAGCAGGCCAGCAAGCCAGTCGCTAAAACACGTTCGCCGTTGAATGGCATGCGCGTGCAAGCCATTCAGAACGGCATGGCCTGGGTGTACTGGCAGGACAAGACCTGGGCCGTCAGTCCCGGCGAGAAACTGGGCCAGGTGACCGTCACCGGCATCAATCCCCAGGCCCGTGAAGTGCTGACCAGCGCGGGCACAATCAAATGAGGTAAATCATGGACGGCAGTACTGACGCGATTCAAATGTTGGTCAATCTGTCCCACAACCTGCTGACTTCCTTCGTCAACTTTGCCTTCACGCTGGGCAGCTTGTTTGCGGTCACCGGCGCTGTCACCTACCTCGCGACTCACGCCAGTGCCGCGCGCAAAGCGCCTGGCCATGCGGAAGGTGGCGGCAAGGTCATCGCCGTGTTGTTGCTCTGTGGTGGCCTGGCCGGCCTCGATCAAATGATCGGTGCTGCCGCTCGCCAGTTTGGTTGGCAGGGCGCGACCTTCGATGCCATCAGCTACGTGGACGTGGGCACCTTTGGTGTCGCAGCCGATGCGGCCAATGCCGTGTTAAGTCTGGTGCGCATGCTGGGCGTCTGGTTCGCGCTGCAAGGCATGTTGTCCTGGAAACGCTCGTTCAAGGACGGGCATACGGGCCTATCGGCCAGTCAGGACGTTTCAAGCGGTACCCTCAAGTTTGTCCTGGGCGTTTTCTGCGTATGCAATCCGTACCTGCTTAGCGCCCTGCAAAAAACCCTCGGCCTGCTGTAAGCAGATCGGGATGTCAAAGCGCCTCGGCGCACCTTCGATAGTTACACCCTACTGATTAATCCCTAGGAGTTGGTTATGTCCAAAGACGTAATGCTGTGCGCTGCTGTTCGCCTTTCTGTTTTCAAAGACGGTCTGCGTCAACGCGCATTGAAGTGCCTGACGGCAGCTATGGCTGCCAACCCTGTGCTGGCTTTTGCCGGTGCTGCCGGTGCCGACATTGCCGGGATGGGTGATTCGGCAGCGGTAGGCGCCACGTCGCTTAAGAAATCTGCACTGACCATTGCTCAGTTTGTCGGTGTGATCTTCGTGATCGGTGGGCTGGTCGCGGCCAAGAACAAGAAAGACAACCCGCAGATCAAAATCGGCGCGATCGTCGCGTCCATCCTGTTCGGGGTATGCCTGGTGGTTGTGCCTGAAATCATCAAGCGCTCACAAGCGCAGGTCGGCCTGGCACCCGTGGATGTGGGCTAAGCCAACCTTCCTGCGGTGACTTCGGTCATCGCAGGGCCTCCCCTCTGAAACCCAATTCTGAAGCTTGCAGAAGGCGAAGCTATGGATGTTGATCTATCGCATATCCCCCTGATGCTCGATGTCAGCGGTGATCCTGAAACGCCGGTACCGGCGGCTATGCCGGGCGAGCAGTGCGCTTGCTGCGGACTGTGGACTCAAAAGCTGTGGCAGGGGGCCCGATCAGGGTTTACCGCCTCCCATGCGGTTTGCACCCTGTGCTACCTGGCCGGGCACCTGGACAGCCCAACGGCGGCTCATGGACTGCTGGCCTATCTGCCGGGTATGAGCATGACCGATGTGCATCACCTGCAGCGTCGTGCGCTGATTGCCATTCTCGGCGGTACCCGCACGCAGCGTGCCCAAGGCAAAAGGGTTCTGCTCTGGCTGGCTCGACATGGCCGTGAGGTGGAACAAGCCTGGGGCACGACACGTGCCGGCGAATTCGCCATGGCCTTTCAGCGTCTTCCTCCTCACAAGCGCTCGACCCTTCGAAACCGCCTGGAAGGCTGTGCCCTGATCCTGCCGGCGGACATGTTCGAGGATCTGTCGCTATTACTGCCCACCGGCAAAACGGTCGCGGGGGCACTTTCCTCCCGCAGCTGGGACACCTATAAACGGAGTGACTTTTATGCCGAGCTTGATCCGTTGGGTTGAAGACCTGATCACAGAAACCTCCCGGTTTGCCGTATCACGCGATCTGCCCGACTATTGCGACTTGAACACGGTACTGCGTCTGACGGACGACGATCGCACTCGCCACCCAGCCCTCAATGCCCCGTATGTACTGGTCAACGACGATGGCGATTACTGCTCGGTGTATGCCGTTGCCGGCAGTTTTTGTGACACCGACGAAGCGGCACCCCTGGAGGCCCCTTATTCCTGGGCCGGCCGCTTGGAGCGCATGATGCATGCGCTGACAGCCCACTATCGCCGACATGGACACAAAATCAGCCTGGTGTTCGACGATGACCCTGATCGAGGCCGCGAGGACGTCGAACGCCTGCTGGCCCCTCAGTACGCTTCTGTCAAACGGACCGGCATCGACTTGACGCCGATCCTGGACGAAAACGTTGAAAAGCTGGCCCCCTGGGTTTCGCGCGAACGCTGCTACCTTGTGTGTTACACCGGGCGCAAGGCGCTCTCGGCGCATGAACTGATCGATGAAAATCGCCGTATCAAGCAGTTGATCGGGCAAAGCCCGGATGCACGGTATGGACAAAATCCGGTCCTGGCTGAAATGGCCGGCCTGAAAATTCGCCACGACGCCTTCATGAGCGCAGTGGAAGCTGCCTTTGGAGATGACGGCCAGGGTGTGCTGCTGGAACTGCTCGATGCCCATGCAGTGGGCCAGGCGCTGCGCGCTCAAGTGGACCGGCTCGGTACCAGTGAGCATTGGTACCCGCTGCTCCCTGATGATCCGATCACCCCGCACGGTGTACGTAACGGCGACGATCACACACCGTTTCTGGCCCCGCAGCTGAAATTTCAGCTGATGAACCAGGACATGGAAACCAACGGCAACAAGCTCTGCGTCAATGGGATGTGGCATGGCACCTTGTCTGTCGTCCTGGGACCGCAGACGCCGCAGACCTTTGCCAAGCTCAAATCGCTGGTCCCTCGCGGCGTGCCTTGGCGCGTACGCATGGACCTGATGCCTGGGGGCATGAAGTCGCTAGGCATGAAAAAAGGCACGTTGGACTTCATGGCGTTTGTGCCGCCGCTTCGGCCCATCTGGAACTCCATCGAAACGCTGACAAAGGTTGAGCAACAAGAGCCGGTATGCGTCATGACGATCATGGCCTCCACCTGGGGGGACAGCCAGGCCGCAGTGACGCGCCATCTGACGCTGCTGACCCAGGCCTTTCAGGCCTGGGGGGTGTGCGAGGTGACGCAAACCTTCGGCAACCCGGTACGCGCATGGGCCTCGACGCTGGTGGCTTCCAGCAAAGGCAGTGGCCCGAACCTGTTGTATCCGCCGCTTTCAGAGGCGCTGAACCTGTTGCCGCTGACCCGCCCGGCCTCGGCTTGGGAGGAAGACGGCAACGCCTTGTTCGCTACGCTCGATGGCAAGCTCTATCCGGTCGGTCTGGCCACCCCCAAGCAGAACAAGCTCACCAGTGTGGTCACCGGCTCTTCCGGCCAGGGCAAGTCGGTGCTGCTGAACAAGCTGGGCAATGTCATGGTGTCCAGCGCCCAGCAGCGATTACCGTTCATGGCGGGGGTGGACAAAGGTTTCTCGATGCAAGGTCAAGTCGCCTTGCTGCGCGACAGTCTGCCGCCGGAGCGCAAGGACGAGGTCGTGGGCATTGTGCTGCAGAACAGCCCCAAGCATTGCCGGAACCTGTTCGATATCCAGCTGGGCGCGCGGTTTCCGATCGCCCCCGAGCGTAACTGGATCATCAGCATGCTCACGGCCATGTGCATTGATCCCTCTACCGGCAACCCGCCAAACGAACGCGATACCCGGCAGATACTGGACCGCGTCATCAGCATGGCCTATACCGCCAATGCCGAAAAAAGCCCCAGAGCCTGGGCGCGCGGGGTCGTCCCCGGAGTGGACACTGCCTTGAATAAAAGCGGGTTGATCGAGCGCTATCCGGCCCAGTGGTGGGATAGCAGTACCTGGTATGAGGTGCGCGATCTGTTGTTTGAAGCAGGCTTTGTTAAGGAAGCGCAGCTGGCCCAGTTCGAAGCGGTGCCGGAACTGGCCGACATGACCACCTTCTTGAACCATGAAGACGTAGAAAGCGCCTATGGTCGGGTGCAACGTGATGGCAGTCAGGAGCTGTTGCTGGAGTACTTGCACCGCTGCATGACTGACGCCTGTAGAGAATTCAAGATGCTGGCCGGGCGGACGCAGTTCTTGATCAGTCCACGCACGCGAGTGATCGCGATCGATCTGAACAATGTCATGGGTGATAACACCACCAATGCTGGCCACCTGAAAACCGGAATCATGTTCCTGTTTGCGGGCCAGGTGGCGGGGGGCGATTTTGTGTTGCCGCAATACCGGGATGAGCTGTTGGAGGCGGTGCCCACGCTTTACCACCCCATGCATCTCGACCGCCTGGAACAGCTGGATCAGGAGGTCAAAACCAAGGTCTACGACGAGCTGCACAATGCCAAACAGGTGCCCTTCATCTTTCCCATGCTGGAAACCCAGGACCGTGAGCAACGCAAATTCGGCATACGCACGGTGTTGTCCTCGCAGTACGTGAGCGACTTTCCCGACGCCATTCTGAATTCGGCCAACTCGCTGTACATGATGGAGGTGGACCCCAAGGACGAGAAGCTTCTGACCGACACCATCAAAGTGCCCAAGGTCACTCTGCAGCGCTTTCAGCGTTTGGGCTCAGGTCCAGCAGCGGATGGCAGCGGCGTACCGTTTTTGGGCGTGTTCCGAATCAAGGGTGGCGGCACCCTGGCGCGCATTCTGAAAAACGCCATGGGGCCCCTGGAGCTATGGGCGTTGGGTTCTTCACCGACTGACAGTGCCCTGCGCAGGTTGCTATATGACGCCGTCGGCGGTGCCACGGCTCGCGCCATCCTGGCCAAAGCCTTTCCCCAGGGCACGGCAGAAAAACTCATCGCGCTGCGCCAGAAGCAAGCGGGTGAAGCTGATTCCAACAACGTGATTCGCACGCTGGCCAACGAGTTGATCAAACAACGCGGCTACAACCTCTAGCCAATAAACGGAGAGCACATTCCATGAATAACGAAAATGATTCCCTGCACGACGCTTTGCGTGAAGCGAGCCCGGATCAATTACAGGCTTTGGCGGAGCTGGCCACCTGGATGGCAAAGCACCATCGGTTGCTGGTCGTTGGCCGGTCAAACGGTATTCGGATCGGCGCTACGGATAAGGTCATCCAGTTCATGCGCGAACACCTTGACACCGAGCTGGCGGATACGGTCTCGGAGAACCTGGTGCGCGTTGCGAACTGATAGGAAATGTCAGTCCCGGCTACGACATTTGAGGAAGTGATTGTGAAAAAGCGCTATGCATTAACGGCGATAGCCGTGGGGGTACTGCAAACCCAACAGGTCCTGGCGTACGTCCAGCCGGTGGCCGTCACGGGCAGTGTTCCTATTGAAACGCAGGTGATGCCGGCCATGGGCGGCCTTCAAGCTACCCTGGCGGAAATCCTGACCACTGAGACACAAATCGGCACGGCCATCGTGCAGGCCAGTGACAAGCAAGTCGCGGTTATTTCTGAGGCCGCACGTGCCCAGCGCGAGGCCGATATTTTTGGCCGTCAGACCGAGCGCCTGGAGCGTGCCCGAGAACAGTACTCGGTCGCTGACAGCATCTGCAGCGAGTCGGCCTCTGGGGTCGCGGCCACGGTGGGGAAGGTGAGCCGTGCGCAAACGGCGGTGCTGGCCAGCGGGGCAGGCGTCGGCAGTGCTGTGGTGCAGAAGACCATCGCTTCCGAGCCCGTGGCCTCGCGTCAGGGTGGCTATCGCAGTGCCGCCATGCACGCGCAGTACTGCACACAAAGCGAATCGGCCCAGTACGGCGGTACAGATCTGTGCCCGCAGGTCTCAAGCTTGCCTGGAGGCGACATCGAAATGCGCTCGTTGATCGACGGGGCGGGAGCCGTGGGCAAGGCCCCTGACCTGACGTTCAATCAGGATCAGGTCGA
Organism: Pseudomonas cerasi; assembly: GCF_900074915.1. Taxonomy (GTDB): domain Bacteria; phylum Pseudomonadota; class Gammaproteobacteria; order Pseudomonadales; family Pseudomonadaceae; genus Aquipseudomonas; species Aquipseudomonas cerasi. The sequence continues at coordinate 25,220 of NZ_LT222316.1, read as the reverse complement.
TGCGGGCATGGCGTACATGAAGAACTCGGCACGCCATGACGGGGGGCGGGCACCGGGCAAGGGCGATATCCAGTCGGCCACGGGACGTGAGTATCAGGGGCTGATGACCCAGTACAAGGCGATTCAGAGCGCCGCGACTCAACCGCAGCTAGACATTATCGCCGCCAGTCAGGCCAATCCGGCCACACAGGAGGCATTGCAAGAGGCGCTACAGAATCCGTCAGCGGCAGAGTACTTCGCTTCAACGGGCAGCCAGCAAGCACAACGCACCGGGGTGATGAGCGAGCGCGAGCTCGAGGCTTTCGAGGTGGGCAGGCGCTATGCCAATACCGCCTATGAAACCGACCTTCAGGCCCTGAGCGGAGACAACCTGATACGTGAATTGGTACGCGTGCAGAGCCTGGGCAACTGGCTGCAGTTGGGACTCAAAAACGACCAACGCCAGGCCAACATCATTGCCGGCCAGCAACTGGCCTTGGCGGCAGACGCCAAATACGTTCCGCAGCTTCAGGAACTGGGAGCAAAAATGAGTTCGGGGGTGACCGCACATGAAAACTGATCAATCGCAGGCTGAGTCAGGAGCCGCACAGGAGGACAAAAAGCCCCGTACCCCGTTAAGGCAAGCGGGCAGTGTCGGCCTGTCCATTCTCAACCCATTTTCGGACCTGGCAGTGCTTTATCGCCGAGGTGTTAAACCCGGTGTAGGCCGGCTTCAACAGGCGTGGACTCTACTCAATAGAGAAAAAACGCCGGCTGAGTCATTGGACTGGAGTCGTGCCGTAGCGCTGTCCGGCAAGACACCGGAGCAACTGCATACCAATTTCAGGCGCATTCAGGTTGGCTGGTGGTTCCTGATGATGAGCGCAGGCGGTCTGGCAATCGTGCTGCTGGCCATGGTCTTGCTCGTTCAAGGGCTTCCCGGCAGCACCCTGTTGCGTGCGGTGCAGACAACCCTGGTGCTGGCCAGCTTGAGCGCAGCAGGGTTCGTCAAAGCCTTGATTGCCACCTACCGCCTATGGCAGCTGCAAACGAGGCGCGTCAGCGAGAGCGAAGGGGGCACGTTCAGGGACTTCCGGGCTCAGAACCGGTGGGTGCGTCAGGTCATAACCCTGAGAGCGAGGACGTGATTCACCCCAATAGGTAAGGGAAACCCCTACCTTCTTGCTCTGGGTCGGCTTGCGCTTTGGCGTGCGGCTTTTTTTCTGTTTCATCAGTACGGCTCCTCTCCTGGTCCGGAATATCACACGGTAAAACGCTATGAAACTTACCAATAGACTCGGGTGGGTGGGACTGTTGCTGCTTGTCTCCCTGCCGGCACTGGCCGACAGTGTTGATTATCAGACTATCAGCGCGGCGGCCCAAAAAACCAACGACCTTTCCCGGCAGGCGCTGGTGATGATCTTCGGCCAGGTCGTCGTCGATCCCTTCGCACCTTCAGAACCCACGTTGATTGGGTCGCTGTTCGCAATCATTAATGGATTTTTGGGCGTGTTGGCCATGTTCTGGTTCTTGACCATCACGGTGAAAACCATTGTGAAGGCCGGCCATCAGGGACAGGTATTCAACGGCGGTCGTTCAGCCCTGTACCCGATCATGACGTTTGCAGGGTTCATCACAATCGTACCCACTCAGTCAGGCTGGTCGTTGGCCCAGCTCACTATGTTGTGGGCCACCTCGGTAATGGGAATTGGCAGCGCCAATCTGCTGACCGACAAGGCCGTGGACATGATGGACAGCGGCTACTCGATGGTGACGCAACCCACGGCTCCTTCAACCCGAAGCGCGGCGCGGGGCATCTTTGAAATGAACCTGTGCAAATACGCGATCAACAGTGAGCTGGAGTCGCTGTATGCGGATGGTGTGGCCAACACGCCATTGATGACCACCAAGGGGGGCAACGGCCAATACGACACCGGCAACGGCAGCGCGGTCTGTGGTTCTGCCAAAACACCCAATACGGGCCGGACCGGGACTTGGAACCTGCTGTTTGACAGTGACGTAGACACGAGTGGGGTGATCACGGCGCAGCACCAAGCGCTAGACACCATGCAGAGCACCCTGGATCAAGCGGCACAGGCGTTCGTAGACACCTACCTGAGCAAGCGTGACCAGGATGTAGGCAGCTTCCAGAACGTCGAAACGCAGATCCAGAATGCAGCGGCGGCGTATGAAAATACGGTGAACCTGGCCATTAACAAGATCGACTTCAAAGACACGCTACAGAGCCAGCTATCGAGCCAGCTCAAAAGTAGTGGTTGGGTGGCACTGGGCAGCTGGTACCACACCTTTGCCACAGCTAATAACAAGACCAACGACGTGGCCAAGGCAACACCGGTCGTGACCGGTATGAGCAACATGGGCGAACACGGTACTGGCGATTTGTATAACGAGGTGTTCGCGGCCTACAAAGCGCAAGTGCAGAACAGCACGTACACGCCTCCACTGGGGACGCAGATTGCCAAGGATGATGGAGCCGCTGCTACGGCGGCAGATCCAGACTCTGTGTTCGTGGGCTTTTTCAACAAACCGATGCAGAAAGCGATTAGCTCAATAGCAACTTGGGAAATTGGAACAGATGCCAGTTTTTCCAATCAGGTAAACCCGCTGATTAAGATGCAACAGGTAGGTGACGTAACATTAGATGTAACGGCTACCTTAACAACCGTCTATGCAGTCGCCGTGGGCGCAGCCTCGGCAACCAGCAACTCAATACTGGGTAAACTTGGAGGTATTTTTGCCATTAATGGGGGGGCTGTGGCGAAAGACGTATTAAATTCCCTTGCGCCCATTTTCTTCTTTTTGATGTTCGCGCTGATGGCCATCGGGTTCTCGTTGGCCGTCTTCCTGCCAGCGGTACCCTTCTTGTTCTGGATGATGGGTGTATTCAACTGGCTGGTCAGCGTACTGGTAGGGTGCGCCGCTGGCCCGATGTGGGCCGCAACGCACCTGGGTGCAGAGGAAGACAAAGGCAGCCGTAGTGCCTATGGCTATATATTCCTCATCGACATGATGCTGCGGCCTTCGCTGATGGTATTGGGGTTCTTCTTTGCATCTGTGACAGTGGTGGCCGGCGGGACGATCCTGAACCTCCTGTTTGCTTCAGCGCTTGCTAATGCCAATGCGGATTCCATGGTAGGCATTTTCAAAGCAATAGGCTGGCTGATGATCTATGCCCGTATTGCGACCTTTGGTGTGACGCGTCTTTTTGGACTTCAGGCGTCTTTGGCTGATTATGTGATTTCGTTCCTGGGCGGTCGCGAAGGTGCTAACCTCATGGGCGGTATGGTAGACAATATGAAAGGCATGTTTGGTGCCGCTGGAACCGGGGCGCAGCGCGCTCCAGGAATCAAAATGCAAACTAACAAGCCGAGTGAGGGAGGTAATGGTGATGGCATTCAGTAAGCCAATTCAACGCCTGAAAACGCCGGGAGAAGCGTGGTTGGGAATCGTAAGAACCCTCTACATGCTATTTGCTTTCCCGTTCTTACTATTTTTTGGTGTAGCAATGCTGGCCATGACAACGTCCTCTAGAACTAATCATCGGCTGCCAGGTGATGAACTAGGGACTGCCCTCATTTGGGCAGCAATACTCTTGTCGGTTGGAATATTCGCTTACGGAATACGCAGCCGCAAACGGACGTTGAAAAGCATCACAGCAGCCCTGCGCGACCCAGCCTATTTTTCCCCTGATGAAGGGTATGAAATTTACCAGCAAGGGGCCGGCAAGTATTTGGGTATCGATACCCGAAACGGCACCATTCTGTATGTGCACAGGATCCGAAAGGGGCAGGTGGATGTGGTGGCCTTGACCATGAATGACTGGACCAAATGCGAAGTCGAAGGCACCAACATTTTTCGCCTCTTCACGCAATTTACTGACCTGCCGCGTCTTGAGATTTTCTGCCCTTGGGCAGAGCGTTGGTATGACACCATCGGAGTCATGCGACAAAAGCAATACACCAATGCCCAGGCATTCAAACAGCATGTGCATCACCGCCTCGAAGCGCTTGAACGTGATCTGAACGTGCAGATCCCACGCCTGGCGTGAAGCCATAACCCCTCCGCAGCTGTTCCCGACGCGCTTTACCTTTTTCTCACACCGCCCAATTCGGGCGGTGCGACTATTTGTGGGGCATCGCAATGCAAAATCGACAATCCCAAGGTGCATGGGAGGGCGAGCAAGCGCAGATGTTATTGGCGCTTTGTGCAGCCGTCCTGTTGTGCTGGATGTTCTTCGATATCTTCGTGTACTGGACCACCTGGACGCTTTATTGGTTATGGAAAATGGTGGATTTTCCCTTCATCCATGCCTGGGCCGGTGGCAAGATCAACCTGCTGGCCGACGTGGCCAACCACGCCAAGGCCGTGACGCTGGATGAGTGGCTTGAGGTGATGAACGCTACCAGTGGGATTCTGCTGCTGTTCCTGATACCGCTGGTGATTGTGAGCAGTTGGGGGCTGGCGCAGCATCCGGTACTGCCGTTTCGCAGCAAACGTCTGGTGAACATTCACACGTTGCCTGGCTTGGTGAGCCGTTTCGCACCCTCGGTCATCCCGGTTTTGGCTGCGTCTGGTCCCGATGGCCTGATGAACGATACCTCTCCCAGCAATGCCTGGGCGCTAAAGCCCGAGGAGTTTGCCGAACGTTACAACCTGGTGCAGCGAAAAGTGCTGGATCGGGAGGCCGCTCGTGCGGTGTTCGAGGAACAGGTCGGAGATGTTCATGATGGCCTTCTGGACTTGACACCCTATGAACGGGCCTTGCTGGCCGTATTCGGTCTGCAGGTTTTCCTCAATGACCGCAAGGCAGCGACCCGGTTGCTCGATGACCTGAACCGTTCCTGCATGATCAAGGGGTTGTTGCGGCGCAAGACCTTCTCGTTGACGCCGCTGTACGGCTTGGCCGACGCGGGGTTTGATCGCGTTGCAAAAGCACCGGGCGTCAGTGAGTGGCTGCAAAGCCATAGATCGATGCGCACCGCGCTGGTGGCCTTGTATGGCCGCGATCTGCGCTTGGCGCCGGCGCGCTTTCGCTGGCTCAAGGGGGTTAACCGTACTTTGTGGTATGCCTTGCACAGTGCCGACACGGCCAAGGTGTTTGTGGAAGGCGCTGGTGTTCAGGCTCAGGCGCGGGCAGAAGTCCATGCCAGTAAGCTGGGGCTGCCACGTCCTGGGTTGATGGTGACCCAGGCCATCGATGGCTTGCAGGCCGAGTTGGAAAGCATCGGTCTGGTATTTGCGCGACATGTCATCACGCCTAAACGCCGGGAGGCCTCTGACCTTCCTGTCATGACGGCGGTGTATGCCGCGCAGTCTACTGAGTTAACTGAGCCAGCCTGAAGCGCTACGTCTCGCCGCGCCCTTCATATCCCCTTTCTGACACTGTTCCATTCAATTGAATTCATCTTCTATCAGAGGAAACCCCATGGCCTCGGCATCTTTGCGCGCCCCGTTTTCGGTGGACATTCAAGGCGATCAGCTGGTTGTCTATCAGGCAGATCAGGAAGAAGGCATCGTGACACGCACGATTTGCACCCTGGACCTTCGCCATCAGCACTCGTTTTATTTGAGCAATGACGGTGTGGTCTGCCGCGATGTTCAGGGTTTTGAATTCTCACTTGAAACCCATGACAGTGACGAAACCCATGAGCTACTGACCGCACTGTCGCGGGCTTTGCTGCGTCATGGACGACGCAAGACCCAGCGGCGTCTGATGAGCGTGTTCGTGCTGTTGGTTGTGCTTTGCCTCGGTGCCCTATGGCTTGGCCGAGCGCTTGAATTGCCTGTTGTAATGCCGGCGGCCCAGGTCATCACGCCCTCAGTCCCGAGCGCCCCCAAGCCGGACCTGGCCAAGCGCAGCGCGCCGGCGCCGATCGCTTCTGAGCCACGCCAGTCCGCTGCAGACGTGGCACCTGACGATGGCTGGACATTGCCCAGGGAGGTTCGGGCCACACTCCCTCAAAAGCTGCACAACGCTGCGGAGCGCAAGCTGTTCACCGTTGACTATTCCAGCGGTCACGCGCGCACGCTGTATGTCTTTTCGGACCCTGGCTGTCCGAACTGCCAGCGTCTGGAGTCGTCCCTCAACACGCTCTCCGACGCCTTCAACGTGGTGGTTTTTCCTGTGCCGGTGATCGGCAAGGAGAAGTCGATAGCCGCCATCACGCCGGTGCTGTGCTTGCCGCATGAGCAACGCAAAGCTGCGTGGGATCGCCTGTTTGATGCAGCCCCCGAGGGTGTGAACCTTGGGAAACCCCCGTTAAAGCCGGCGTCGGAAGGGGTGGAGTTGAAAGCGGCGCAACCAGTAGGCACGTGCGATGTGGCAGAAAAGGCCTTGGGGATCAACCAGACGGCCTATCAGGCCTATCGCATACCGGGCACGCCCTGGGTGATCAGCGACGATGGGCGCTATGTGCCGCAGGCGTTGTTGCGTGATCCGATCAGGCTCAAAGCCTTCCTCGATGAGCAACCTGCCCGCCAGGTTCAGGAGGTGTCGAATGCGCCCCAATGACTACGCCGTCGAGCGCACCCGCCTTAATCGGCGGGTTTACCACTCGGCATTGGCTGAGTGGTTGATGGGCCCCGGTAGTCTGACGCTGGGCCTGGCCGGGTCTGTGGTGGGAGGCGTTCTGTACCCGGTCAGCCTGTGGCTCAGTCTGCCGGCCTTGCTGGTCTGGTCACCTGTCATGCTGCTCGAACCCTGGCAGATGCCCATGCGCATGCCTTCAGACATGGACCGCCTCGACCCTTCGACGCAACGCCAGGTGACGGGCAAGCTGCTGGGTTTCTTGCCGGTCACAGCCATGCGCACGGTGATGCTCAAGGCAGCGGGCATCTTGTACATGGGGTACCTGCGCGGTCGGGACGCCGGGCGTGAACTGTGGCTGTCGCTGGATGACATGACCCGCCATATTCTGATGTTCGGTACAACCGGTGCCGGCAAAACCGAAGCACTGCTGGGGTACGTGTTGGGCCAGCTGGGCTATGGAAAGGGCCTGATTTATTCGGACGGCAAGGCCCAAAATGATGTGGCCGCCGCGATCGTGTCGCTGGCCCGACGCTTTGGCCGTGAAGACGACGTTCGGATGATGAACTTCATTACCGGGGGCCGCTCCAGGGCACAGGAACTGCTGGAGGACAACAAAAGCAGAGGGCAGACCAATACCGTCAACGCGTTCGGTATTGCTCAGGAAACCTACATCATCAACCTGATGGATTCGATGTTGCCTCCTGCGGGCAACGATGCCGGCTGGCAAGAGAAAGCCCGGGCCATGATTCAGGCTTTGGTGTTCTCCCTGGTGTACAAGTGCCGGCGTGAAGGCACGGTCATGTCCCAGCGCACGATCCAGGCACATTTGCCGTTGCGGGCCATTGCCAAGCTCTACATCCAGTCGGTGGAACAGCAATGGCATGAAGACGCCCAGTTACCCCTGAAAAACTACCTGGGCACATTGTCCGGTTTTGACCTGGCCAAGGTGGATTCGCCGGAGGAATGGGCGACCACCGCGTTGGATCAGCATGGTTTTCTGATCCAGCAGTTCACCCGCATGCTGGCCTTGTTCAATGACACCTACGGCCATGTGTTTGCTCGTGACGCCGGCGACATAGACCTCAAGGACGTGGTGCATAACGATCGCATCCTGGTGGTCCTGATTCCTGCGCTGGAAATCTCCTCGACCGAGGCCGCGACCCTTGGGCGTCTGTACGTGTCGCAATTGGCCATGATCCTGAGCCAGGATCTGGGGGAGAAACTGGAGGGCAAACCCGAAGACATCCTGGTGATCCGCAAGTACAAGGACCGCTTTCCGTTCTTGTGGATCTGCGACGAGGTCGGGGCCTACTACACCGAAAAGCTCGGCGAGCTGGCCACGCAGGTACGCTCCCTGGGGTTTTGCCTGCTCCTGGCGAGTCAGGAGGCGCAGCGCCTCAAGTCGGCGGCCGGCGACAAGGTGTGGACGCTGATCGGGAACATGGGGGTCCGAATCACCGGCAAGATCATGGACCCCAAGGACACTCTCGAAATACTGCAGTTGATGGCCGGTACCGAGTACCTGCCAGTGATGAGCGGTATGGTGCGTCAGGCCGGAATCATGGGGGCCAGCTGGGAGGAAGCAGACACACTGAGCCTGAAAGATGAGAAGAAAGTCAGCGTCGAGGAAGTGCAGCAGCTCAAGGAGGGGGAAAACATCACGCTGTTCAACGGACAAGTGATTCGCGGCAGCTCCTTGTACATTCACGATGCTGACAAGCTGTCCAAGGAAGCGATCCGGATCAACCGTTTCATCGAGGTGGCCCCGCCAGCGCTGGACACCTTGTTGGCCGGTGCACCTGCCCGCATTCGGCGCAGCTATCCGCGCGCGGACCGCGTGCAGCAGATCCTGTACCACCTGGCGATGAAGCCTGGCCGTTCAGACCTTGAAAACCTGGTGCTGACAGATCCGACGTTGGTCGTCTTGAACGAGCTGGGAGAAGAGTGGCGGCTGATCTGGCGTCGCCGTCCTGGAGCGGCAGTGCGCAGCACCTTGTTATGGCACACAGCGCTGGAGCATGTGCCCAAGCGCGGAAGCGGCTACGTGGCGCAATCGTCCACGGCGCTGGACCTGACCGTCGGCAGCAAGCGGTTGCAGGCCTACCAGGCGCAGCACATCGATCCGGCCAGAGCGCCGAAAGTGAAGGGCAAGGCGCCTGCACCTAGAGCCGCAACGCCTGTTCCACCAAGCCACGACCAGTCACCGCCCTATTTCGACGACGGATCGTATTCGCCGGCGCCGTTCGACTGGGATTAATAGACCGCAACCCTGTGCCGCGCCGATACCGATGCGCCGGCGCAGGGTTGTGTCGCATGCGTAAAAAGGAGCTGTAAATGAGTAACCGCAAAACGCAGAAACTGCACGCGCAGCACGTGCTTGAAACCATAGCCCTCGGCATTGCACGGCCTGTAGCGCTGCCCCGGGAGACAATTGAAGTGGCGCTTCGCGAAGCCATCATTGATGGGCGGCTTGAACCGGGTGAACCCCTTACGCATCAAGCCATTGCCAATGCCTTCCAGGTCAGCCGTATGCCGGTGCGCGAAGCGCTGCGTTCGTTGGAGACGCAGGGCTATATCGCCGCGCAGTACCACAAAAGCTACCTAGTCACGAACGGCAATGAGCCTCCCCAGTACGGTCATCTGCCGGGCTTGCTGAGGTGCGTTGCAGAACGCCATACAAAGCTGGGCGATTTCGAATCAAAAGTGGCCTTTGAAAACGAAATCCTGCGTGTCCTGGGTCAACTGCGCCCTACCACGTGCTGATGACTGACCTAGCTTGTTGAAAGCAACGGATTTTGTAACGCGAAAAGCGAGGCTCCCATGCTACTATCCGGCACAGTTTTATTTGCAGGAAAGCGACGATGTAGATTCACGAATTGCAGAAACCAAAAAGCCCCGCTTGCCGGCGGGGCTTTTTGGAAAATCTTGAACAGGCCAGATGCTCAATCGACACCTGTTCAACACACATAACGTGAGCTGATTATGGCGTTCACTGCGGCTTTGTGCAAGCCGTCAAAAGTGAAGCCTTCAGTTCACCGCTGAACGGTGGACTTATGGAAAAGATTCTTCAGCAGGCTGTGCCCCTTCTAAAGGCAGACCTGTACCCCCAGCATCACCAAAACCTGACACTTTTTACCGTAGCGCATGGCCTTCATGGCCAAGGCGGTGAAGCATGAGGCACCTCAAGGCTGTCAGGCTCTCCCCTTCTGACCCTCACTCTGCTTTACGTCGCCCCGGTCGGGCAAAGCCTGCCCGTTACGCGGCTCCCCGTCACCTCTCTGAACAACAGCTTAAAAATCCCCTGATCCGCTCGGCCTATGAGCGCCTGAGCAACATGGACCGCTACCGGGGCCAATACCTGCGCCGCCTGGATGGCGTTCACGGCGATCGGCGTACCCGGCGAGAGAAGTTTCTGGCCATTGAGCGCGTGGCCGAGCAGCTGCTGGTGCGTCTGGACCTGGCCACCAGCGTGCTGGGCTACATCGACCCTGCCAATGGCCGTTATGTGCTGAACACTCAGTGTGGCATTGCCGAGGATGCCGGTATCTCTGCACCAGCGCTGTGTCGCCTGATGAAAACCCTGGATGATGCGGGGTATGTGTACCGCCGTATCGAGCGCATTCGCCTGGACGAGAAGGACGATAACGGTCTGCACCTGGTGCGCACCCGCGTCCTGATCCGCTTCACCAAGCTTTTCTGGAAAGACCTTGGCCTGGCCTATGTTCATGAACGCGTGCAGAAGTCGGCCAAGAAGCGTCGCGATGCTCAGCTGCGCGACATAGGGCAACAGCGCTTGGCGGACATGGAAAAGCACTCTCTGGAACTCCAGCGCCGTGAAACGTCGCGTCAGCGCTGGCAGGCCAAGGAAAATCGGGAGGCGGGCGTACCGGATACGCAAGATGTCGCGGACTCCAGCACATCGCCGCCAGTGAGCAACACCGTGTCCAGTGCGCTGGATAGGCTCCTGGCGTCGAGGAGCAAAAAAGCCTAACAGGCCCCACGTTGTCTGAAAACTGCATCCGCTCACGCGGAGGCATTGTCACGCCTGCGATTTAAGGGCGGTTGGTGGCCTTATGGCCAGGCACCACAATGACCGCTCGACGGCGCTGGTTGTGCCGCTTTTTGGCTGTGCCAACGGCTCTTTGTGGCCACGCCGGAGGTGGCGCATTGGAGTGTTTGAAATAAATGAAATTTTATCCCCCCTTCAGTTTCCCCTTTCAGGAAAAACAGGGATTTACGCGGTGGAAACCACCTCATAAAGCGGTAATGCACGCGCAAGTCGTGCCTTCGGCACGGCGCGTATGTCTGCGCCTATACGTCAGTGAAACAGCCTGTCTAAGCGGCCCAGGCCGATGAAGCTGCCCTGCCCTGGCCTGCGGCCACCCTGCGGGCGCTAAGACCCGGATAAATCGGCCCAGGGCGGCAAGCCGCCCCAGTCCTCAACCGGGCGCGTGTGCGCGCAGCCTGCTCAGAAAAATAATGTGCATGGTCAATCGCTCTTTGCCTTCAATTAAGGCATGCGTTTTGCGCAGCTGGTCGGCTTGGCATGAGTTACTTCTTGATGCATAGGAATTTCAAAATGCCTATGCATGAACCTGACGCTGTGAAGGAGGCGTCATGCCTTCATAGCGATGCGTAGGAAGACGCTGATGCGTTACTTATGCAGTGAAAATCCCTATCAATCCGAATTTGTGCAGGTTATTTTACCGCTGAGCCTAGGTGCGGACGCACCTTCCCCCTGTCAGGGCTTCACGTACCTCATCTGCGCGATTGCCTGAGCGTTGAGGACCAGTCCCTGCACCGTCAGCCCGCTGATTGCCGCCGTGTATACCATCCGTGCGCCACACAGCACGCAACGGAACGGATCGACGTTTAGAAAGGCTTTGGCCATCGGCGCAAAATACAGCTTTGATACCGGTCCTGGCGTCGCCATCTTCAGTGCTTCATAGACCTTTGGCAGGTACTGCCCGCAGACCCGATTGGCCAGAAAACCAAAATACCGGATCATCCGGAAATGCTTTTCCGGGATGTGCTGCACCACCCGGCGCAGCATGTCGGCCTGGCTTAGCGTTTCCTGCTGATAGGTCTGCGTGCGGTGATCCAGGTAGGTAAAGCTCAACGTGGCCCCGCAGGTGTAATGCGCCAGACGACTGCCCGAGATCGGCGGTTTTTTCAGGTAGCGGCCCAGGTAATTGACGGTCTTTCGGCCGTTTTCCGTCTTCTTCGACAAGTGGATGTGCCAGTGCTGGCCACCAGCGGTCAGTATCAGACGGTGCCAGTCGCTTTCACAGTGGATGTGGGCCAGCTGCGGCGGCATCGTCAATTGCGAAAGCGGCTGTCCCAGCAGGTAATCGCGCACCAGCCACATCCAGCGCCGCCGCAGGGCCTCTTTGTGGAACGACAGATTTTTCCAGACGCCCTGCTCATCCAGGCCGCCCGCGGTCACCGACAGGTGGACGTGGGGATGCCAGTTGAGCCGCCGGCCATAGGTGTGCAGCGCCCCGAAAATCCCGACGCGCAAACCGCGCCGCTTGGCGGTGTAGATCAGGTTATCGGCCGCCAGACGAAACAGCGCATCGAGCAGCCAGCGGTTGTAGAAGAACAGGGACCACAGCGTGTCGGGCAGCGTGAACACCAGATGCTGCCAGGGGCAGTCGGGCAGACGGTTGTTTTGCACGGCGATCCACTGGTCGGTGGCCTTTTTGCCGCAGGAAGGACAGGCCCGGCAATGGCAGGTGTTGCACAGGTATTTGACGTGCGGGCAATGCTCATTGGCACAGGTGTAGTGTTTGACGCCCAGTATCGAGGTGCCGCAGGCGAGCATTTTGCTGATCGACTCCACTTCGATTTGGCGCAGACCGCCGGCTTCCAGCAAATCTGCCCAGCAGCCGTTGGCCGTGAAGAGGTTTTTGAGCGGTCGAGGTTTGTAAGCAGGCGGTGCAGAGGCCACGTCAGCAGGGCGGCTCCTCATCGTGGTGAATGACGGCGGTGATGGCGAATCCGCCTGGCCCTTCTCTCATCGAAACGCTTACGCAAGAAGCGTCGGGAAACCTGTCGTTCAGATACGCTGTCTGGCAGCAACTACAAAGATCGACATCACCCAAAGGATCGACATCGAAGAAAAATTCGGTATCGGGAACGAAGGTGGTATGCCCGGCGCGTTGGAGACGGGTCTGCTTTGCCTTGGCTTTTGCCCGGCTTGCCCGTTTACGTTTTTTTGTCTCTGACGCCATGTGTAAGCCTGTGCTGAGGAGGGATCGACTCAATTTTGGCTATGATAACCGATTTCAAAATCCCACAATTTGCAGCCGCAGGCTGCCCTGTTCAGTCGCATACACAGCGGTGACCATCATGCCAATTGTTTCCAATGCTACCTCTATCCAGCGACATCCGAATATCCAGGATGTCGCTGCGCCTACTGAATTTACCTCAATCCCGTCCGTGGGCGAAAAGCTTGGAAGCGGAAGTCAGAAGGACGTTTATCATTCTCGGCAGGATCCACGGCAATGCATATGCCTGATCCGGCTAGGCACAACCGGGATTATTTCAGGAAGTGATTACGCGGCAAAAGAGCTAAAGATGACCAAACACCTGAAAAACCTTGGATTTCCGGTCGTTGATGCGCATTCCTTAGTCAAATACGATAACAAGGTCGGGATAGCAAAAGACTACATTCATCATGCTCTGGACTCCGAAGACGTTATCCATAACCGCAAACACATTCCAACCGACGTGGCTTTCAATAACAACGTTCTGAAGGACTGTGACGAGATCATATCCAGACTCAAAACCCATAACCTGCACATTGAAGACTTACAGTTCCTGATCGATGGGTATGGTCGGGTGCGAATCAATGACCCACGAGACGTAATCCGGTCTTCGCCAGAGAAGAACATCGCTAAAGTTCGAGAGTTGCGCGCCATTGCGTTGAACAACCTTTTGAACGACGACGATTAGCCGTCCCTGAGCTGATAAGCAAGCCAACACCCAACCATGAACCGCTGGATGATGGGTCAAAAGTTCTAAGACGATTTGACCCATCGGGTGACCAAATAACCTCTGCGTCTCAGCTCCGGTAATAAAATCATGGCTCGATTGACGGAGGGCTACGTCAAACTCTCAGGGATTCTGGGAGTCGAGGCAGTGCCGTCCACATCAAAAAGTAAAGACGTTGGAATGGATCACGTGTGGACCTCCTGCTAGCTACTACGGCTTGCGTTTATAAAACGTTGGGCTCGCGTTTATCCGTCATTTTGAACCCACATTATTTGACGCTATCGGGAATGTCCGGCCCACATTATTTGATTCTATCCAGACAGTTGCCCACATTAACTGACTTTATCCGCGTTCCCGACCCACATTATTTGCGTCTATCCGCAAGCCATAATGCATCAGCCTCAACGAGGCATCTCTGCCTGGTGCCCCTCCAGGTCCGCTCATGTCGCAGCCACTCCAATTGATTGGCGCGCAAGTGTTCGATAGACCGTTGGTCTTGATATGGAAAACACTTCGGCCAGATCACTGATCGAGTACTGGGGTTTGGGGAGCAACGGAGCAGAAAGTGCACTTAAGCCCAGTACCTGTCTGTAAACCCGCGTGCAGCTTAGCCGGTACGATAAAACCGCCGTTTTGTGAAACCACTGCTGCGAGCACCAAGGAAGGCAATAACACCCCGAAAATCGGTACGATAAACTCGTTCAGCGAACTCTAGCCGCGTCTTAAGTGCGTTTACGGTTCCATTGCTCCCCGGACCCCAACATGAGGATGGTTCATGATGGGGAGTGCGCGGATGAGTTTTGTGTTCTCCGGCGCATTCTTGTGTTGATTCGCTCGATCTACATAGAATGCGCTGTGGTTACTCATTGCTGGGGTGGGTTTCAGCGCTTTGTTACCTTTCTCAACGCATCAAAATAGACACCTACAGGAGTGGTAAGGTGAACAATCGACGTAATGATTCGGATGATTTGGTACTGCTTGTCAACGCCAACTAAAAAGTGACCCCCTTCCGTGCTAAATCGCCAACTTAGTTTTGACCCCCCTCGGGTTCATATTTTCGAGCCGGTTCGGCCCGAGAAGATTTGGTTCCTGCTTTGCGCTTGTCCTTGAGTCGATAGCTTTCACCTGTCATCTGCACGATATGGGCATGATGTAACAGCCTGTCCAGCATGGCCGCTGTCAGTGTTTGATCATCCGCAAAGGTTCCGGCCCACTGGGTAAACGGCAAGTTACTCGTGAGGATCAGGCTGCCTTGCTCGTAGCGCTTGGCGACAACATTGAAGAACAGGTTGGCTTCATCACGACCAAACGGCAGGTAGCCGATTTCATCGATGACCAACAACCCAGGGGCCATCACCACACGACTGAAGTATTCCTTGAGCCGTTCCTGGCGGTGCGCAGCGGTCAGTTGCAGCATCAAGTCAGCCGCCGTGACGAAGCGGGTTTTGATACCGGCCATCACTGCCCGGTAGGCCAGGGCGATAGCCAGGTGGCTCTTGCCTACACCACTAGGCCCCAGGAACACGATGTTCTCGGCACGTCCAACAAAACTCAGTGCTGCCAGCTCCTGGAGCTGTGCCCGGGGGACGCCGGTGGCAAACGCGAAGTCGTATTGCTCCAGCGTTTTCACAGCGGGCAGCGCGGCAGTTTTCAGCAGGGCCTGTCGAGAGCGTTCACTTCGGGCATCGGTCTCGGCAGCCAGCAGCTTTTCGAGGAAGTCGGCAAAGCTGTCTTCGCCGCTTGCTGCTTGTTGGGCCAGGTGCGGCCAGTCCACCCCGACGCGCTCAAGCTTTAGCCCCTTGCATAGTTCTGTCAGGCGAGCATGTTGAAGGTTCATGCTCTCATCTCCAGCAGTTGCTCATAAACCGACAGCGGATGCTGCAAGCTCTCGTACGGCAGGACCCGTCCCAGGCGTAGGCCTTGGGCGGGTTGTGGGCGCAGGCTCTGTGTTGGCAGTGGTAATAGTACCTGCTGCTCTTGGGCCAGACGTACCGCCGGTTGAACACCCGTCGTGCCGTGAATCCGCTGATGAGCGACTTCGTCGAGCCATTGGCCGATATGTGCGTTGGCCGTCACCACATCCAGCGTCAGACCCGCACTCTTGAGCGTAGCGGCCAACGGGGTAATGAAACTGCCCTTCAGATACCCGTTGAAGCGCTCAACCTTGCCCTTGGTCTGGGCACGGTAAGGGCGGCAGACCTTGGGAATAAAACCAAACTCATCGGCCAGCGCAGCCAATCGGGGATGCCAACGGTGCTGGCCCTCCCCAAAAGCATCTCGCTCGGTGATGATGGTTCCGGCGTTATCAAACAATGCCTGCTCGGGCACGCCGCCAAAGTAAGCGAACGCCTCCCGAAGCCCTGTCAGCCAGGCTTCGCTGTCCTCTCGCTCGGAGAAACGGACAAAGCTTGCTCGACTAAAACCAAGTGTCGCCACGAACGCCTTAAGCGGCTGACGGCCTCGTCGAATGGTGGTGAAGTCCACCTGTATCTGCTTGCCGGGCAGTGTCTCGTCTGACAGGGTGCTGGTGAGCGGCCTGACGCCGAGTTGAGGGGTTGGTGTGCCTGGCCGGTATTCTCCTATGCACGGAACCGTTGTACTTAACTTACCACTAATGGAAGATTTCCAATTTTTTTCAAACTTTCTGATCAGACAAGATGGATTCTATGAAACTTAATTGCACTTTCTCTAAAATCAAGTTTGCGGCCTTAGCCGGTCTTACTGTCATTTCTCTGCAAGCACCCCTTGTTCATGCCGACGGTGGCGCTAATATAGGTGGCTCTCAAAACCAAGGAGACCCGATCGCGAGCCGTGGTGGTGCTAGTGGTGCCAAAGCTGGTGCTGGTGGTAGTGCCAATGCTGGGGGTGGGGGTGGTGCCAAAGCTGGACCGCAGCCATCCACCTGCTGTACTCCCACCGCTTGTATTACTCCTTGCCCATAAGACTGGATGATGGAGAGTTGCTGGCCCAAGGTATTGCTGATGGCGTCATTCAGGTGCCGAAAGAACACTCAAAATGACAGGACGGTGATTTCGACGGTTTGGGCGTACGTTAAATCACCGGTTGACATAATTTTTATTTGTGCAATTAGTGAAGCACTACTTGTAGCGGCTTGCAATCGAAAACAGCCGTGCTCGCAATCAGCGCAATTTTCGGCTCAGATTAACTGCGACTGACGGAGCCGTCTGGCTCAGATTAATTGCGAGCGAGCTTGGTAACGCTTTGCCATGCGAGCATCCAGCCAATCATGGCGGCAATTCTACCCCCACCGACTTTTCGTACAAAACCTAGCTCAAAATGGACGCCAAGCGTAGTTCCATTCCTGTTGACTCGTTGCTGCAATTGCGGCAACGGCTCGACCGCTTGCCAAAGAAAAGTCCGGAGCGGGCTACACAAGTGGCAGCAATAGCTGAGTTGTACGGCGTGTCCCCTAGGGAGACGCTGAACAATTAACCCGTTCGCACCGTCCCCATTTCCAAGCCGGTTTTTTTCAACCTGCCGGCCTTATTTTACGTTTCTCGGGCAGATTTCTGCCCTCATTTTGCTGAAAGGCGGGCCAGTCCCGTCTTTCAGACGGATTTATCCTGCCGCCTGTTGCAAATACCGCTTGGCCAGCATCAGATTGGCCAACCCAAACAAACTGAACAACTGCGCTGTATTCTTTTCCAACCCACGGTAGCGAACCTTGCGATGATTGAAGCGCACCTTGATTACCTGGAAGGGGTGCTCGACCTTGGCACGCAGTTGCGCCTTGGCATATTCAATTTTGCGCTTGACCCGATACAGCACGCTGCCTTCGCCGTGCTGCTTGTAACTGCTTGGCCGTGCTGCAATCGACCAGATAACGTCCCGTTCAGCATGCTCCGGTCGCTTGGCCGCACCGGTGTATCCAGCGTCACCCGAAACATAGGTTTCGTCACCGTGCAGCAACTGGTCAACCTGGGTGACATCCGCCACGTTGGCGGCCGTCCACAGCAACTTGCCGGTTGCCATCGCCCCGATCAGAGGCCTTTCCGCGGCGTTCCATGTCGCTGGCCACCGGCCCCAGATGCATGGTCGCCTCGCGATCTAGGCCCTGCGCCTTGAGACTGCGTGAATCGATCCGGGCATCTGAACCAGCGTTCTCCAGGGCGCGGTTAGCCATCCTCTCCCACAACTGGCGGATGGCGACCACTTCATCTGCTGCGGAACCAAGGCCCACGCTGCGGCGTTTGGTATCTGAAAGCTCGATGGTGGACTTTTCACCCATCACCAGCAGACCAGTTGCATCACGGCTGACCTGCCGGGTAGTGGTCATCACAAAGGCATGGTGGTTGCGGTTGTCGCCTTCACGATTTGGCAAGTGGATGGCCAAGTCAACGGCAACGCCGTAACGGGTGGCCAGCTCGATGCCAAACGCAGATGCCAGTTCTTGGCGCGCGTCTTCATCCAGTTCGGCGGGTAGCGCGATGATCCACTCGCGACCTGTCCGGCCATCCTTGCGCTTCTCTGCGGATTCGGCGGCGTTCCACAGAGCATTGCGCTCGGCACTGGTGCCGTCCGGCAACATGATTGCTGTGTAAAAAACACCATCGCGCCATGTGTAGTCATGGACGAGACCGGTACGCATATCGACCAGCTCAGTACCAGACCGATAGGCAGCCGCAGCAACGGACGAACGTCCGGCACTGCGTGCTATCGATTTTGTACTGGCGTGGAAGATGGCGATGGCTTTTGCCTCTGTTTTGGCTTGTGATCTTCCCCAAATGGGGGCGCTTCAGAAACCGGATTTTAAAGTACGTTAAGCTGATTTCAATCGTCATAACCGCCAGAATTCTCTGGTCTGTCACTTTTAGTGCTTTTTCGGTACCTGAATGACGCCATCAGCAATACCTTGGGCCAGCAACTCCATCATTTTTGCGAAACGAAAAAAACCTGGATATTGCAGGCAAATATAGTCCATTTGGATTTTTGATGAGCTGTCGAGCACCTGTTTGAAAGCCATCATATAGTCATAGCAGCCCTGAAGTAGCTGGCTATCGCCACTTTCTGTCGATGGAAATCGGCTGGCATAATCATGGACTGTCTTCGCCAGCTGGTGTTGCTCTGCGGATAAATCGAGCATTTTTTTGCCTGATGAAAGGGTTCGATACTGTTGACCAAGAGGCTGGAAATAATTCAGCAAGGTCACAGACGGTTACTGAACCAAGCAGCACCTCAGACATCTGCCTTAGTCGCCAGGTACTGCGACCAAACGCGTTTTACCTGGCTGACGCTGACCCCTGCCAGCCGAGCAGTCTCTGCAATGCTACACCCGCCGCTTTTAAAGGCAATGATCTGTTCATGCACTTTAGCATTCGGCTTGCGTCCTCTATATAGACCAGCGCTCTTGGCCAAGTCGATGCCTTGCCGCTGTCGCTCTCGACGGTCTTCGAAGTCGTCACGCGCTATTTGCAGTGCCACACGCAACAGCATGTCTTGTACGCCTTGCAACACCACCTTGGCGACGCCACCGGATGCCTCGGCCAATTCCGATAAATCGACGATGCCGGGCACCGCCAAACGTGCGCCCTTAGCCTTGATCGCACCCACAAGCTTTTCTGCTTCGACCAAGGGAAGACGGCTGATTCGGTCGATCTTCTCAGCGATGACGACTTCACCTGGTTGCAGGTCCTCGATCATGCGCAGCAGCTCGGGACGGTCGGATCGAGCGCCCGAGGCCTTTTCGCGATAGACCGCAGCCACGTAGTAGCCCGATGCTCGCGCATTGCCAATGATCGCTTCTTGGCGCAGCAAGTCCTGGTCTTCGGTACTGACACGCAGGTACACCCGCGCAACATTGACCATAGAGCCATGGCTTATCAGCTATGGCTCTATGGGTATAACAGCAAGCCTATAGAGCCATCTTGGAAAGAACCACCCTTTTGAACCATACCGAGCGCGAGTGGCGGGGGTTAGGTTGTTTTCTGTTCCGTTACTCCCCAAACCCCGTGGTGGAAGATTCCGGCCATTACGACGACTGAAATCAGCTTAACGTACTGTAAAATCCGTTTTCTGAGGCGACCCCAAGTGGCCGTCCATCGACGAAGCGTTTTTAGACCTGACCGGGATGCCTGGCAATATGACCGAACTGGGCAGATCGATACGATCCAAAGTCCATCGCTGCACCGGAATTCCCGTGGGGGGTGGGGATTGCACCGACCAAGACACTGGCCAAGCTGGCCAATCACACGGCAAAGCGTCTCCAGGCGCACACCGGCGGGGTCGTGGACATCTGCGACCCTGTAAAACGTGATTGGGTGCTGCGCAATACCTCTGTCGGAGAAGTCTGGGGCATTGGTCGAAAAATGAAAGCGCATCTGGAGGGCATGCGGATCCTGTCGGCCAAGGACCTCGCTATGGCGGATCCCTGGATGCTGCGCAAAACGTTTAGCGTTGTGATCGAGAAAACTGCACGGGAGCTGGCGGGTACTGCGTGCCTGGAGCTGGACGAAGTCGAACCGCCACGCCAAGAGATTTGTTGCAGCAGAATGTTCGGCAAACGACTGACCGAGCTGGGGCCGATCAAGGAGGCGGTGGCCACCTACATGATGCGTGCGTCTGAAAAATTACGTGCCCAGGGCTCCGTGTGTAAAAAGATCAGGGTGAGTATCCGCACTGGCATGTTCAATCCTGACGAGGCCAAGTATGCGAATGGCGCACTGGTCCAGCTGCCCTACCCCACCAACGATGTGAGGGTGATGACCCAATACGCGACGGAGGCGGTTTCGCGGATATTTCGTCCAGGCTTCAGGTACAGCAAAGCAGAAGTGCTGCTGATGGATATCTGCCAGCCAGGCGAATTTACCGATGACCTGTTCACGACCAATCAGCCGGTGAGTTCGGATCGACTGATGGCTGCTTTGGACATGATCAACGGCAAGTGGGGACGTGGGACGCTGCGTACAGGATCAGTACCTGCCACACCGGACTGGGGCATGCGGCGTGAGCTGATGAGCCAGAGCTACACGACGCGGCTTGATCAGCTGTGGGTTGTAAAGGCGAAGTAATCAGGGTTTTGGGATGATCCGCCGTGTGCCTGAAAACCTTAGCGTACGATTTTTTCCGAATTCTCTGGCTCCCCTAACGCACAACAAAACCGCCAAAGAAAGGCGGTTTTTTTGTTGGCTGATCGGTTAGAGGCTGTCACACGTATCTACCGGCCCGGGTTCAGGTACAGCAAAGCAGAAGTGCTGCTGATGGACATGTGCCAGCCAGGCGTGTTTACCAATGACTTGTTCTCAATCGCACAGCCATTGAGCTCCGACGTGCTGATGGCTACCTTGGACCTGATCAACGACAAGTGGGGCCGTGGCACCCTGCGAACAGCATCAGTACCGGTTACGCCTGATTGGGGGATGAGGCGTGATCAGATGAGTCAGAGTTACACGACGCGCCTGGATCAGCTATGGGTTGTAAAGGCCAAATGATCAAGCGCGCCAGTGAAGTGATAACTCGTTGGCTTACCTAGCCCGCCAGGTGAAATATGCAATGCCATATCCGCCGAACAGGATGAGAGCCCATCCACCCCACTGAGTATATCCATTTGCCCACCATTCCAAGTCTTGATACTCACTAGGCAGGCCGGGGAAATACAGCGACTTGGTGCCCCAATACTGCATGGCTGGCCACATACCGCTCCAGAGAGTGGAAAATGCCAACGGTAAAAGTGCCCTGAAGCCGAGGAACCCATTTGTCAGCTCGCTCCAGACTGCATAGCCAATCATACCCAGGGCCATTAAAAGCGCTAAAAGTACCCGCCCCCCGGCTGTGATGTCCACGCCCAGGTAGTCTGAAAACGCCTTGGCAACAACGTAACAGACCATGGCAAGGCCCAAGGTAAATGCAAGTATTTCAGCTCCGCGATTTTGATTTCTATCCATTTGGTTATCCTTTTTCGTTGAAATTATCCAATCTTTGCGCTGATTTTGGTTCACTGGCCCGACGGGGACTCATCAGCTTCTAGGATTTGAGCTTTATCCAAAGAATGCAGGAATGTCAAAAATTCCTGAGCGAGTTTTGTAGCGTCAATTCCCTTTGCACACTTGACCTCAACCCTGTCACCCAGAATACGCAGTGTCCCTATCCCGTCTACTGCACTTTTTTTTGCCTGCTTTGCTTCAGGTCTGCTTACCGAATCAACTTCACGTCTTATCAATTTCAGTGCAGCTTCTTGTGGCAGTCCAGTTGAAGCCATTTTTTCGACCACATTTACTACTAAATCTTCATTGATAGTGGATAGGTCTTTGAAATCTTTAGCGTAATTCGCCGTGATTAGCGCTGGATGCCCGTCCAGTATTGTGCGTATGCTCTCGGGTAATTGTGTCAGCTGCAGGAGACGGCTGATCACTGAATGATTCGTACCTAGTCGCCTTGCTAGAGCACGCATACTCGAATCTTCACCATTTTTGAGAAGACAGTAATAGCTACGAGCTTTCTCATAGTCTGTGAGGTCTTCCTGGTCGTTGTCTGTCAACGCCAAAAGCATTGCGAGATCATCTGACATGGGCTTGACCATAGCTTCTATGGTCATGTTGCCGATGAGTTTAGAAGCTCTCCATCGACGCTCCCCGCCTATCAACTCAAAAAGTCCGTTCGGCAGCGGCCTGACAAGGATTGGCTGTCCCAGACCAATTGTCTGGATTGACGTTCCAAGATCTTCGAGTGCAGCCTGATCGAAAACTAATCTTGGCTGAAATGGTGATTTTACTATCTGGTCAACATTCAGAATATGGATAGCGGTCCTGCTTGAGGCCGCTTCTGAATTCGGCACCTGTAGTTGTGGTGATTCGGAGTCTTGGCTCATTCTTTGAAGCATCGCGGCCCTCCCTGTCGGCTGCGCCGTCGTTGAGTCAGGCGTGGTTATCGGCGTCGGTGCTTTCAGCCCTTTGATGGCTGGGCCGACTTTAGGTTTTCCCGGGAAATCATCGGATTTCATGATTATTTATCCGTTTCTTAGTGGTGCTACTAGCACCAGTCGGTGTTTGTGGTGCTACAAGCATCAGTGAGCGGTGGTGCTAGAAGCACCATGTTTAAAATCAGGCGGCCAAGCTGCGAATCTTCTGCAAGATTTCACCAAAGACAAGCCTTGCAGTGTCGATGGTTTGTGAGTTCGCCCTCTTCCACAACATGAGAGGAATACCATCATCCAGTGACTTCGAATAATCTTCGGAAAAATAGATTTTTTCCTCAGTTACCTGCCCAGGGAAAAGCGTGTTGAGTGATTGAAGATTTGCTAACAACCTAGCGCGCTTGCGAATAAACATCGTAGGAATAGCCATGAGAGCAGGCGCATAGCTGTACTCTTTTGCGAATCGAGCGCACCACTCATACAACCTTAACAGTGCTCTGAACGAAAATTTGTCCATCCGAACGGGGCACAACAATAGATCGCTAGCTGCAACTGAATTCTTGGTCAATCGAGAGCCAGCAGGCGCGTTGTCAATAATTATCAGGTCATAAACAGAAAGGTCACATCCTGGTACTTTTCCTGCATTTGCGTCTTCGATGAATCGGGCATACCACATATCCGAATTGTTCGAAGCATCGAGCGCAACAGCCAAATCCTCAAGATATGTGTCAGCCGGGATGAGATGAATGCCGTTTTCGCCAAAAGGTTTTTTGATCACATCAGCGAGCACCTTTTCTGAAAAAGGCTTCATTCGAAGCAACGGGCTGAGAAGATTGCCAAAATGTCCATCCACCAGCCGATCTGAAGGAATATTCATGTCGACGAGATCATCTGGGCTGAGGTCGGGGTCATAACCCAGCATGTTTGAGGTATCACCCTGAGGGTCATTATCGATAATTAGTGTCTTAATCCCTGCAAATTGAGCGCTAATAGCAAGGTTGACCGCGGTAGTGGTCTTGGCAGTCCCGCCCTTTGGCACGAAGGTTGAAGCGACAATTTGACGACCAATTGGTTTGAGATGGCCTAGCGACCGACGCAGCGCGGCGATGTTGAAAAGATCCGAGGCCGTGTAGACCCTGGATGTAGACGACCCACGCTTTATGCGTTTGATGTCCAAGCCGTGTTCTTCTTCAATGGCCATAAGTCGACGCGTAGTCAGACCGAAGCAGCCAGCGGCGTACTGAGGCGTATAAAGAATGGAGTTGAAGTCTACAAAATTCTGCTGTTCAGCTATTTCGTTATCGGCAGGAGTCATGCGCGAGGTCGCCTACTAGATGAGTGAGACTTTCACTATAGTTCGTGATTTTTAATAAATAAAGCCTTTGTTCCGGTATTCATTATTATTTAGCTGTTTTAGCAGAATTTATTTGCTTCTGCCTTTAAATCTAGTGGAATGACAGCGTTCGTGTGATGACCTTAGCTGGAAGAATGGCTAACTCAGTGGGCGGCTGCTGTGTGCTGCTGATACGTGGCCGCGCTACTGGCTGCATCACTTGCAGGATGGCAATTCTCTGCGATTGCAGCCGAATCCACTTATGGACGAGGTTTGCGTTGAGACTGTGGCTCAGTGCGACGCTGGCAATCGAAGCACCGGGCTGAGCACACTCTTTGATGCATAGGAATTTCAAAATGCCTATGCATCAAGCTGACGCTATGGAAGGAGGCGTCATGCCTTCATAGCGATGGGTAGGAAGACGCTGATGCGTTACTTATGCAGTGAAAATCCCTATCAATCCGCATTAACGCAGGTTATTTCACCGCGAAGCCTAGGTGCGGACGCACCTTCCCCCTGTCAGGGCTTCACGTACCTCATCTGCGCGATCGCCTGAGCGTTGAGGACCAGTCCCTGCACCGTCAGCCCGCTGATTGCCGCCGTGTATTGTTGCCGCTGACCGAAAACTGACCCAGTAGAGGCTGTTCTGCCGACTGAAAACTGACCCAGGTGTTCAACTGCTTCTGCTCACTTTTTGGAGCAGGAGAACACAGGGGTGATCAGCATGGAAATGTTGGGAAAAATCCGGCGGATGTACTTCCGCGACAAGCTCTCGCTGCATCAGATAGCCAAGCGTACCGGGCTGTCGAGAAACACCATCCGAAAATGGGTCAGAGCGCCCGAAGCCAATCAACCAGCGTACCAACGGTGCGCATCCTTCAATAAGCTCAACCCTTTTCACGAGACCTTAGAGCAGGCGCTCAAGGCTGATTCGTTCCGGCCAAAAACACAACCGTAGGAGCGCCAAGGCACTTTTTGAGCAGATCAAGGCCGAGGGTTATGACGGCGGTTACAGCCAGCTCACGGCGTTTGTCCGCTCCTTTGGCGGTGCGAGCAAGGCAAGTCTGTACGCGCTTTTGTACCGCTGACTTTTGCCCTCGGTGAGGCCTTTCAGTTTGACTGGAGCGAAGAAGGCCTGCTGATCGGTGGCCTGTTTCGACGTATCCAGGTCTCCCATATGAAGCTGTGCGCAAGTCGCGCGTTCTGGTTGGTTGCGTACCCCAGTCAAGGCCACGAGATGCTGTTTGATGCCCATACACGTTCGTTTGGAGCGTTGGGTGGCGTGCCACGTCGCGGCATCTACGACAACATGAAAACGGCTGTCGACAAGGTTAACAAAGGCAAAGGCCGCACGGTCAATGCCCGGTTTTCCGTGATGTGCGCGCACTATCTGTTCGATCCGGACTTCTGCAACGTGGCCTCTGGCTGGGAGAAAGGCATCGTCGAAAAGAACGTGCAAGACAGCCGGAGGCGAATCTGGCTCGATGCTCAAA
>NZ_LT222315.1 GCF_900074915.1 Pseudomonas cerasi | reverse complement strand
CAGCGCGCTACGTATGAAGCCCGACCACCTGTTTCTCGCCGAGCTGACCGGTGACGAGGTGTGGCACTTCATCGAGATTCTGAACACCGGCACCAAGGGCACCGTGACCACGGCGCACGCCAACGACAGTGAAGCAGGCTATGCCCGTGTGTGCGGCCTGGTGAAGCAGTCGGAGGTCGGCAAGGGCCTGGATTATGCGTACATCGAGCGCTTGGTACGAACCTCGTTCGACGTGGTGGTGTACATGGAAGAGACGGACATCCTGGAAGTGCATTACGAACCCGAATACAAGCTGGCTTTGCTCAATGGTCAGCGTCAACGAGCTAAATAGGAGTGGGTCATGTGGTTGAAACGGATTTTTACTCGGAAGTTTGCAACACGCGGTAGCGGTAAGCGCGTAGCAGAAAGGCCCAAGCCACCCACGCAGCCATACGTTCTGCTGCTCAATTACTCACAGTTCTACGCAGTGGCCGAAGCCATCCAGATGGATTACGTCACCTTGCACAACAGCATTACGCGCAACCCTGCACACGGCCTGGAGAAAGCCCTTGTAGAACGCGAGCGGCACAACCGTGATGCATTGGGGCAAGTGTTCACGATGATCGAAGCGATGCAGCCTTATCCGAACACGTTCGCAGCCTTCGAGGCGGCACGTGCTCATATTCAGGAGGCCGAGCACGCGCTCGCCAGGCAGGGTAATAGGAGAAGTTTATGTGGTGGAGACTGACATTACTGGTCATCGCATTGATGCTGGTGTTCTTCGTGGCAGGCCTGTACGCAGGGGGTGCGATGTTTCTGCACCTGACTCAGGGTCACTTCGCGGGCTTGTCCTGGGACACGCTGTGGGAAGCCCGCAAGCTGCCCTGGAACGACCGGCGGATGCTGTACGTGCCCTGGTCGTGGTGTGTGACGGCAGCCCTGACGTTCCTGCCGGTCGGCGTTACGTTGATGGCCGTTTTCGTGCGCTTGAAGCCCAAGACCTCGCTGCACGGTGATGCCCGCTTTGCCAACGACCGCGAGCTGCGCCAGTTCGAGTACCAGGGCGAATACAAGAACACCAGTAAGGCCCGCAAGTAGGCTTTACGCGCACTACATGCATTCAGACAACAGACGAGGCATTACGATGACCACCGAAAAAGTGTTCGCAAAAAGTGACGCAAAAGACGTACTGGCGCTCTCTAAGGCATCAGCAGAAGCCATGTTGGCGAACTTCACCATAACCATCGTGTTGGCGGATACGAAAACCGATGATGAGGTCACGCCGTTTATCGAGAGGCTGAACACCGGCCACAAGGGGAGCTGGACCACGCTCGCCAATAGTGAGTCAGGCTATGCCCGTGTGTGCGGACTGGTGAAGCCATCACAGGGCACCAGTAAGACCCGCAAGTAGGCATTACGCTCGCGTCACCCCCTGATACATCCGCATTTTCAAACATCCCACTGCACCGCTACGCAGTCGGCTATCAGCCGTCTGGCGTTTGGCTGTGCCTGGCCTTACCTATATGAGGTGTACCGTGCTGCTACCTTTCGAGCTGGACCCCGAAATCATTCAACACATCATCCATAGTCAGGCCGGATCGATCGGCAAGGCCATCATCGAGCTGGTGATGAACTCTGTAGACGCCGATGCCACCGCATTGCGCCTGACCATGACCAAAGAGGGCTTTCACTGCGCTGATGACGGTCGCGGATTTGCCAGCCGCAATGACGTGCTGCGCTACTTCGGACGCTTTGGCACACCGCACCAGGAAGGCGATGCCACTTATGGCCGGTTCCGCCTGGGCCGGGGCCAGATCATGGCGCATGCCAAGACACGTTGGGCTTCCAACGATTGGCAGATGACCGTTGATACCCGCTCGATGGGCTACAACTACGAGCTGGACGATCTTGAAAACGGCGTACCGGGTTGCTCCATCGAGGGCACCTGGTACGAACCGCTCAACGATTTGGAGTTGATGTCTGCCGTTCAGGAGATTCGTGACCTGGTGCGCTACACCCGCATCAGCGTTGAACTCAATGGCCGTGTCATTACGCGCGATCCTGCAACGGAAAAGTGGGACTTTGAAGACGAATACGCCTATTACCGGGCCAAGGAAGAAGGCGCGGTTTCGATCTACAACCAGGGCGTGCTGGTCCGTCACGATTCCTCGCACCTCTGGGGGGCTGGAGGCCTGATCGTGACCAAGCAGGCGATTGCCCTCAACGTCTCCCGTAGCGAGATACTGCGCAAGACCTGCCCGGTCTGGAAAGCAATCGCCAAGGTGTTCGGTCCGCTGGCTGATAAGGTCTCGGGGGAATTGGGTGGACGCCGCAAGACAGAAGCACGTCGAGCGCGATCAGCACTGTCGTTGCTCAGCGGCGCAGCTGATGTGGGCAAAATATTTTGCCATGAAGAAGTCATCACGGTTCTGCCAGGCAAACGGCATATCACCCTGAAGGATTTTATTGATAAGGCGTTTCGTGAACACAAGGGCACCTACACCGTTGTTTTAAAGGGCAGTGACATACCCAAAGGCGAAGGCATTGCCGGGCAGCGCATCATCCAGGTACTGCATCCGCAAACGCTCGACCGCTTCGGTTGCCATAGCGTTGAAGATTTTGAAGATGTGCTGGAGCGGGTGATTGCCAATGCGAGACCTGCCGTCAGTCACTGGTACCGAGAGCTGAAGGTGCCCCAGTGCGCCGCTTTCACGACCGTCAAGAAGGCTTATGTCGAACGAACATCGATTGTCGATGAGAAAAAGGCGCTGGACAAAGAAACACGCCGGGCCTGGATCGCGTTGCGCTGGTGCCTGCAACACTACGCCGGTGCGTGTGTGGGGGCTGAACGCTGGAATGATGGCACCGTTCGACATAACAAGGACCGGCTGGATGTGTTGCTCGGCGAGTCGAACACCAGTGAAGCGTGGACGGATGGTAAGACCTACCTGGCCATCAACCGCCCCATCGTGCAACGGCTCAAGTCCGAACCCATGAAAACGGCAGCCTACATCTTCGGGCTGGTCGAACACGAGGTGGCGCACCAGGGCGACAGCCTGGCGTGCGGGCATGACGAAGCGTTCTATCAGCGCTTCCATGACATTTCCCTGCGCATGGCACCCGAGCGTCAGCGGTTCATGCACAAGTGGTTGATGAAATACACCACGAGCATGGAAATGGAAGGCAAAAGGGCTACCGGCAACGCCTGGGGAGAGCTTCACCTGGTAAGGCGTGTGGGCACTGGCCGTATGAAGCGCGGCTTGTCAGACGCCATCGAGGACGATTCGGAGGACCCGATTGTCAGCACGCCGGTGCCGGAGCAGGACATGGCCTTGCTCAGCAGGATCAATGCCGGGTTGATCGACAAGGGTGTCTGCCCACCGCCGCCTGACTGGAGCAGGGTCATCGAGCAGGCCAAGGCCGACCAGGTGGCGAACAGCGAGCGGTTGCGTGCTAAACGGGAAGCCGATGAGGCTGAATATGAGCGGATCAGTCAGGCGCTTGATGAGGCCACAGAGAAGGCGAAGCCCGAAGTTGCCCGGATTCTGGACATACCGCTGGCAGACATTCCAGCGGGTGCCCTGGACTACCTCGGTCATCTGCTGGCCACCGGAAGCGATGAACAGGAGATACGCAGCGAATGGGAATGCCAGTTCGCAGAGCCTGACTTTGGTGATGATCCCTATGACTACTTCACTGAAGAGGAGTTGGCCGAAGAGCAGGCACGCAGCGACCAGTTCAATCAGGAGCAATTGGCAGCTGAACAGGACGACGATCCACGCCGTAAGTTAGCTAAGGATTACCACGGCATGGTCGAGCCTGGCGAAACGTTGTGGATGCTTGAACGCAATGCTGCCGCTGCCGGTTTTTGGCGAGTCGAGAGCTACCTCGAATGGCGTCACGCCGATCAAGCCAACACGCACTGAAAAATCCTTTCCATGCACCGCCACGCGGACGGCCATTGCCACCTGGTGTCGGGCTGTGTCCGGAAGCACCTTGCAGGAGATTCCCCATGGAACAAGCAAAAGAATCGAAACCCCTTCTCTTTTTGGGGTTGCCCTTGCCCATCGCGCTGGGCGTCGTCTTCGTCATTGCAGCTTGGCTGGGGATTTATATCGCACTCGCCCAGCTCGATGAGATCAGTGCATCGCTCACGCAGATCCAGGCCAATCAGCAGGTGGCCATCGCCCTGCAAAAAAGCCTCGAAGCCGAGGCGATTGAGCGTCGGGCAGGTGTCCGCTGATGCCCAGGGCTAAATCCAAACCCATCAGCCCTGACAATCCCCAAGAACGGATCGAGGAGCACCCCGCGTTCCTCTTGGGCAAGCACCCCTCGGAGGATTCGTTTCTGCTGGCTGCTCCGCCAGGTTCCGGCAAGCCCGTAGGGGTTGTGATTCCCAGTTTGCTCCGTTATCCCGATTCGGTTGTCGTCCACGATCCCATCAAGGATTCCAAACTATGAACGTTCGTACCGCACTGACCCTGTCCGCAGTATTCATGCTGTCCCTGACCGGCTGCGCGACTCAGTCACAGCTTGATCGACAGTCGAACCAGCTCGAAGTCATCAGCGCCTCGCTCAAGCAGATACAGGCCAACCAGCAGCAGTCCATCGCTCTGCAACACCAACAGGCCGCGCTTCAGGCGCAAAGCAACAACGAACAGGCGCTTCAGCGTCAAGCAGGGGGCCGCTGATGGGCAAGGCTAAATCGAAACCCATCAGCCCGGACAATCCCCAAGAACGGATCGAGGAGCACCCCGCGATCCTCATTGGCAAACACCCCACCAAGGACACCTTCTTGGCCAGCTATGGCCAGACGTTCGTCATGCTGGCCGCGCCCCCTGGCACCGGCAAAACGGTAGGAGTCGTTACCCCCAATCTATTGAGCTACCCCGATTCGGTAGTGGTGAACGACCCCAAATTCGAAAACTGGAGGGACACGGCAGGTTTTCGGGCCGCAGCCGGACACAAGGTCTACCGTTTTTCGCCCGAGCTTCTGGAGACGCACCGCTGGAACCCGCTGAGCGCACTCAGCCGCGACCCGCTGTACCGCTTGGGGCAGATACGCACGCTGGCGGGTGTGCTGTTCGTGTCGGACAACCCCAAGAACCAGGAGTGGTACAACAAGGCTGCCAACGTGTTTGCGGCCATCTTGCTGTACCTGATGGAAATGGAGGCCATGAAACTCAATGGTATGAAGCTGACCTTGCCCCAGGCCTATGAGGTGGCGTCACTGGGCACCGGGCTCGGTGTGTGGGCGCAGCAAGCCATCGAGCAACACAGCACTGGCCCCAACGCGCTGTCAGTGGAAACCCTTCGAGAGCTCAATGGCGTGTTCGAGGCCTCGAAGAACAAGAGCAGCGGATGGTCCACCACCGTCGATATCTTGCGCGGTGCCTTGTCCATGTATGCCGAGAAAACGGTGGCCTGGGCAGTCTCAGACACCGACATTGACTTCACCAAGCTGCGCAAGGAGAAGATCAGCATCTACTTTTGCGTGACCGGTAACGCGATCAAGAAATACGGCCCGCTGATGAACCTGTTCTTCACTCAGGCCATTCAGCAGAACACCGATGTGATGCCCGAGCAGGGTGGTCATTGCGCAGACGGCACGTTGATACTCAAGTACCAGGTGTTGTTCGTGATCGACGAAATCGCGGTCATGGGCCGTATCGAGATCATGGAAATGGCCCCGGCGCTGACACGTGGTGCAGGCCTTCGCTACATCATCATTTTTCAGGGCAAGGACCAGCTGCGCAGCGAGCGCACGTATGGCCGGGAGGCTGGCAACGGCATCATGCAGGCCTTTCACATCGAAATCGTCTACGGCACCGGCAATGTCGAGCTGGCCAAGGAGTACAGCACGCGCCTGGGCAACACCACGGTGCGCGTCCATAACCAGTCGTTGAACAGACAGAAGCATGAAATCGGTGCTCGAGGTCAAACAGACAGTTACAGCGAACAGCCCCGACCGTTGCTGTTGCCGCAGGAGGTCAGCGCCCTGCCTTACGGCGAAGAGCTGATTTTTGTGGAAGCCACAAAGACGACGCCCGCTGCCAACATCCGAGCCCGGAAAATCTTCTGGTACGAAGAACCCGTGTTCAAAGAGCGAGCCGGTATGCCGACGCCCGATGTGCCGATTGGCGATGCTTCCAAAATCGACGCGCTCACCGTGCCGGTGCGCACCGTCGAAGCCAAGGTGGCGGTGGCCGACGCCAAGCCTATGCAGGCCGAACAGCGGCAGCGCTGGAATCCCAGAGACACTACGTCCAAACCCGTCCAGGTCGAAGCGGACAAGGCTCAGCCCCCCGAGGTCGAGCCAGATCCCGAGCCTGCGCAGGCTGACGATACCCCCGAAACGATGTAGTCCCCCCACTGGCACATCCAAACGCTTGCAGGAGCAACACATGAATACCTTCAGCAAAACGGCTGACCGCCAGGGTCATGTCGCTGGCAACGCCGTGCCCGGTCGCGGCAAAACGCTGCTCTGCGCACTGTTCGCAGTGTGCCTGCTGGGCAGCAGCTCAGCGTTCGCAGGCGACCCGTGCAAGTCCGTGCTGTGTCTCTACGGCAAGTTCACCGGCAACAGCGGTGGCAGCGAGTGCCGCAGCGCCGAGCTGGACTACTTCAGCATCCTGGTCAAGAAGCACGGGAACATCAAATGGAGCCAGACCGCTACGGCGCGCCAGGACTACCTCAACAGCTGCCCCGGTGCTGATCAGGGTTACACCAAAAAAATCAACGACAAGTTCGGCAAGGTCCGGGGTTGATTCTGTATTCTATGAGACAGGTGATTATAATGATTTTTAAGAAAAACCAGCTAAGTGAAGATGTTAGAAAGAATCTGATTCTTCAAGGTGTATTGAAATACAACGAGGCAATGGAAATGCTGGAGTGGTGTTCCGGTATTCAGTGGCCGGCCACGGAAGAAGGATTTTGTGAAACGGTCAACATACTTGCTCACCGAGCTCTTTATGAGGGCAAGGTATTAGCGTATTTCGAGGGGATGGACTCTGCCATCAGGGAGGACCTGGAAAAGAACCCTGCCACCCTGTTGGAAATAAAAGAAATCCTAAGCCATCCCCTTCGTGATGTTTTGTCAGTTCAGAGCGTTGTGAACAAATTTTCTCAAACGCTCCCGCTTTCTGATGTCGTTCAGGAAACGGACTTTGTCCAAGAAGATAGTATCAAAGTGTAATTCTTTTGATGCATTGACACCGCTGCTCTTATCGATTTCCACAATGTTCATCTTGATGGACTCCTTTTTTTCTCCCACCGCATCATCGTGTGGAGTGTGTTCGGAGAAAAATAGGCGGATCTGGTTCAAGGGGCCTTTGCGGCTGTGACTGCCGGCTTTTCTCCTGACGTAGCCATAGCTGTTTACCGAAAAGACTTCCGATTTTTCGTTGATATGCTTGGCGATCTCCTTGTTTTTGACAGTACAGCCGTATAGGTCAAGGGCCTCCGTTCTGTAGATAAAGCCGTAGGGCAAGTTGTAAGGGTTGATGGCTTTGTATTCATACCCTTTATCCAGAGCGAAATCGGTAATAGCCTTTCTTATGCAGTCGTCCGTGAACGTGATTTTTATATCCCGCTCGATCGTGTAGATGATGGTGTCGATGTAATCAATGACGAGCTGTTTTATCTCATTGTTTTTGGCCGTACTCGTCCTTCGCGCATTGCTGTCGAAACGCTGTGGATTAGCCAGGCTGCAATTCGTGTAGTTTTCATCTGAATACTCGGCAATGCCTTCAACTTTGTAGGCGACATGTTTTGCATACAGCGTATTGGCTTCCGTTTCTTTATTCGTTCTGTTAATGAGTTGGACCGGGTTCTCGCATTCCGGGCAAAGCGCGTAAGCGTTGTTCTTTCCGTTTCTCTGTTGAACGTAGGGGGAAACCCTGTGAGTCGCATTGTAGTAATTGTCTTCACTAAGTTCGATGGCAGTGTTTCTGTCGGTCAGGATGCTGAATATATTCACATCGTCTCCCGTTAATGTGGATTAGATAAAGAGGAAATTAAAAATGAGAGTGTTTATAGCTGAAAAACCCGCCCTGGGCCAGGTCATTGCCGAGGCGCTGGGCACCGTCATACGCAAGGACGGCTATTTCGAGTGCGGCAGCAACGATATCGTCACCTGGTGCGTGGGCCACCTGCTCGAACTGGCCCCGCCCGAGGTGCACAACCCTGATTATAAAAACTGGGTTCAGGCCGATTTGCCCCTGAAGCTGCGTCCGGCCAAGTACCAGCCCATTGCCCGTACTCGCGACCAGCTCAAAGTGGTCCAGCAGCTAATCGGTCGCGCCTCGGAAATCGTCCACGCCGGTGATCCGGACGACGAAGGCCAGTTGCTGGTCGATGAGGTCCTGGTGCATTTCGGCAACACCGCGCCGGTCAAACGCATCCTGATCAACGACATGAACGCCAATGCCGCCCGCAAAGCGTTGGACGGCCTGCGCGACAACAGCGAGTTTTACGGTCTGTTCCAGAAAGCTCTGGCCCGCAGCATCGGTGACCAACTGTACGGCTTCAACATGACCCGCGCCTGCACCCTGGCCGGTAGGGCCAAGGGCGTCAAAGGCGTGTTGTCGGTAGGTCGCGTACAAACCCCGATTCTGGGACTGATCGTGAACCGCTACCTGGCCAACAAGAGTCACGCCAGTGCGTTTTACTACACGGTTGCGGCAAGCCTGGCCGTTGGTAGCAGTCGTGCGCAGGCCCGC
The DNA here is from genome assembly GCF_900074915.1 of Pseudomonas cerasi. Taxonomy (GTDB): domain Bacteria; phylum Pseudomonadota; class Gammaproteobacteria; order Pseudomonadales; family Pseudomonadaceae; genus Aquipseudomonas; species Aquipseudomonas cerasi. The sequence continues at coordinate 134,915 of NZ_LT222315.1, read as the reverse complement.
CTCGTGGTGGCTGCGGATGCCCCGCTCGATGACAAGAACCGCATCATTGACGAGGCGTATGCCACCCAGGTGGCCGACGCGTGTCGAATGAAGCCCGCAGACGTGATCGAGGCGCGTGTGGAAGAGAAGCAAACGGCGGCACCTTTGCCGTTCGCGTTGCTCGACCTTCAGGTGTACATGAGCAAGACCCACAGCATCGATGCGGAGAAAACCCTGGCCCTGACCCAGGCACTGCGCGAGAAGTACAAGGCCATCACCTACAACCGTTCCGATTGCAGTTACTTGTCTGACGAACAGTTTGCCGAGGCCCCGCAGACCTTGAGCCTGCTCAGCGAAGCCCTGCCGGACCTGACCGGGATGTTTGCCGAGGTGAATTCGGAACGCAAAACCCGGGCTTTCGACGACAGCAAGGTCTCGGCGCACACCGCGATCATCCCAACGGCAGTGAAGATCGACATTGCCCAGCTGAGTGACGATGAACGCGCCGTGTACATGGCCATCGTCAAACGTTACGTCGCGCAGTTCTTGCCCGAAAAACGTTACCTCAGTGCCGAAGTGCGTTTTGGCGTGAGCGGCCACACCTTCGTTGCGCGCTCCACCAAAGTAACGCAGCCCGGCTGGACGGCACAGGTCACTGAGGAAAACGAGCCAGACGAAGATGCGTCGGAATCCGCCGAGGTCGCAAGCCCCTTCGATGCACTGGCAGATCTGAAAGTCGGTGACGCCGGGGTATGCGACGGCATTACGGTGGCCAAGGAAAAAACCAAGCCCCTGCCGCTCTACACCGAAGCCGAGCTGCTAAAGGACCTACGGCGGGTCGCCAAGTATGTGAAAGACCCGCGCATCAAGCAGCTGCTGATCGACCGCGACCAGGGCAAGAAAGGCGAGAACGGCGGCATCGGCACCCCGGCGACCCGTGGTGCGGTACTGGCCAAGTTGCAGGAGCGTGGGTTCTACGCGGTAGAAAAGAAAAAATTAATCCCTACCGCGTTGGGGCTGGAGTTCATCGCCGCGTTGCCAGCGATTGCGACGACGCCGGACATGACCGCGCTCTGGCATGAACAGCAACAAATGATTGAGGCCGGTGAACTGACCGTGGAGGAGTTCCTGGACGAACTGGAAGGCTTCATCGCAGACCAGGTGCAGAACATCGACCTGGGCAACGTGCAGGGTGACGGTAAGCCGATATTGGACAGTCTGAACGCTCAGTGCCCCATGTGCGGCGGTGAACTGGCCGTCACCCCGCGAGTGATCGGCTGTCGCGCCTGCGCCTTCAAGTTCCATCCGGAAGTCAGCGGCAAGATGCTGTCGCCCGGCCAGATCGAGGCGCTGCTGACGAATGGCAAGACCGGCGTACTGAAGGGGTTTCACAGCAAGAAAACCGGCAAGTCCTTTGAAGCGGCCCTGAAGCTCAATCACGAAGCCAAGCTGGAATTCGTGTTCAGCCGCAAACCCACGCGCGCGTAACCCTCTCTCCTAAGGAGGCTTTGGCTATGCCAGAGGAACAACAGCCCAAGGCAGCGCAGTGGCCAGACGGCGAAACGATGACGGCGCACTGCCCCAACTGCGAAACCCCTGCGACCGTGGATATCGTCAACGTCAAAGCGTGGGAAATGACCTGGCGTCCAGTGGATTGCGACAACTGTTTTGCAGAGTTTGAGTTGTCGGTAGACGGTTCAACGGCATTGCTGCTGGGCCCAGCTGAGCAGTCCACAGCCCTAGGCCGAAAGCTTCTGAGCACGATATTCGTGTTTGATCCGAACGAAGACACCCCTTAAAAACTCATTGAAGAAGGAGCGCAATCATGGCGCGTGGCATCAATAAAGTGATCCTGGTAGGCACCTGCGGACAAGACCCTGACTGTCGATACCTGCCCAACGGCACTGCGGTAACCAATCTGAGCCTGGCCACCAGCGAGCAATGGACCGACAAGCAGAGCGGGCAAAAGGTCGAAAAGACCGAATGGCATCGTGTGTCGCTGTTCGGCAAGGTCGCCGAAATCGCCGGCGAATACCTGCGTAAGGGCTCGCAGGTGTACATCGAGGGCAAGCTGCAAACCCGTGAATGGGAAAAGGACGGTATCAAGCGCTACAGCACGGAAATCGTCGTGGACATGCAGGGCACCATGCAGCTGCTCGGTGGCCGTCCACAGGGCGACGCTCAACAGGGCCAGGGGGGCGGCAATTACAACCAGTCTGCCCCTCGTCCGCAGCAGTCGCGCCCCCAGCAATCGGCGCCGCAGCAGTCCGCACCTCAGCAAAACCACAACCAGCCGCAGCAACGCGACTCGCGCCCTGCGCCGCAGCAGCAAGCACCGCAGCCCGCTGCGGATTTCGACAGTTTTGATGACGATATCCCGTTCTGAGGAACCGGTTCAGCTGGTTGCTGGTCTGACCCACCCACACAGCGATCTTGCCCACGTCAGGTGCCGCGCTCCCGGCTCGTCGTGACACGCTCTATCGTCGCGGCGAACGGAAGCACGGGCGCAGCGCACACTTGACGCACCCCCGTACAGAAAAGGCTCACCTTGGGAGTGTGGGGTAGCTTCACCACCCCGCGCTCCCGAGGTCAACGCGGCCGTTGCGAGATGACAAGGGCCGCGCCCTTGGTGTTCAAACGGCCCAGCCAACCACATTTCAAAACGGTGCCCAGCCATTGGCACCGCGACCTTGATCAACCTTAAAACACTCAGGATCAATCACTATGAAAGTCGTCATCATCAATTACACCGGCACTGTCGGCAAAACCACCATTGCCGCCAACCTGCTATCGCCACGCATGGACGGTGCCCCGATCTACGCTATCGAGTCGATTAACGAGACCGCAGAAAATCTCGGTCTGGACGTGGAAAAGCTGCGTGGTAACAAATTCCGTGAGCTGTTCAAACGACTCATGCTTGAAGACCAGGCCATCATCGACGTGGGTGCTTCCAACGTTGAAGACTTCATGGCCAACCTTGGGGGCTTTGAGGAGGCTCATGATGAAATTGATTACTACGTTGTTCCAGTAACTTCTGGAACCAAGGAGCAGAAAGAGACAGCAACCATGATTGGAACGCTGGCCGCGATGGGCATTCCGGCTCACAAGATAAGATTGGTATTCAATCGGGTGAAAAGTGACGTTGATTCGGAATTCTCCATCATTATTTCCTACTACGATCTTGCACATTCGTTTATCTGCAATCGCAAGTGCGCAATATTTGAAACTGAATTGTTCGACGCTCTTTCAGTCAAGCGTATTTCTCTCACATCGTTGATGAGCGATGACACCGACTACAAGACGTTGCTGAAAGACAAGAACGCTGACATGCAAGATCGTGAGCTTTGGTCAGATATGTATGGCTTGAAGCTTCTCGCCAAAGGCGTTAATCGTAAGCTTGATGTAGTCTTTGATGCCTTGTTTGCGGAGGAGGATGCTCTATGAGCACGATTGAAAAGAATACAGCCACTGCACGTGACGTTCTCATTACCGAGTTGCTAAGTGACGTGGGTCACTTGCACGACAGTATCAAGAACATACCCAGGTTGCTTGAGCTTTCAATGGATGATTCATTAAGAATTGTCGCTGATGCTGTTGAAGATGCAGAAGACACCGCATTGTTTCTCCAGGAAAGCACTAAAGAATTGATTCAAGCCACCACGACCAAGGCTGGTCTAGATGTCGGGATCAAGCTTTCTGAGGCCATCCATGACAGTCTTGCTAATGCTTTCGAGCCTGCACTCAATCGTGCTACGGTCAAGATTGAACAACTGGAAAATCGTGTGTCTGCGTTGTCTGGAAATCTCAGGGATACGCAAGCCACTCGATTTAACCATATGATGCTTGCAGGATTGGTCGTGATGGCAGCTATGATGATCGGTGGCATGACCTGGATCGCTATTGAAAGCCAAGACGTTAATGAAACCAACAAGTGGTTCTATCAAGAATATAAAGAACAACGCGCTTTGTTGGAAAAAATCCCTACAGGTATCAAAGACAAGTATAAGAACTAGTCAGTACGCGCTATTCATTTTTCGTCGAATATCAGCCCCTTGCCTGAAACAAGTGCATTCAAGTCCATTCTATCGAAGTCTTCCCTGATCTTTCGAAAGTCAGCGGGTGTCATCGGTGTTCTCTGGTTGTCTGCCTTTTTTGGCTCAGGGGGCGTTTTCGCATGTTCCTCAGCTATAGCGGTTTGCTTGTCCGTTGTCTTCTGTGTTGTGGCTTGTGTGTTGGATGTCAGCGTGTGGACGTACCTAACAAACTGGCGGTACCCAAGCGAAATGGACTCATTCGACATCAGCTCGTCGTAGGCCTGCTTCATCGTGGCCCCCATGTCGATGCGTGCCTGAATCTGTTGCAGCCATGGTGTTACCTGGCTCTTGCCTGTTCGTGGTTTGCTGCGCCAGTCGTCCATTTTCTTCTCCTTTCAGTGCTCTCAACGATGCTCGAATGTGGCTCACGAGGGTTAGAGACCATTTGTGACATTTAGAGACACTCAAAGTCAAGTAGAGACATTTAGAGTCAACCTAACAGGGTTAGTGACATAGAGAGACATTCTGTGTCATCGAGAGACATTCAGAGACAATCTTGGGGCTGACCCAAAATCTCGAATTCGCTAAACAGGCACGTTACCGATTGTCTACAAAAAAGAGCTTCGCCTTTTTCGTATCCAATCGACGTGCCAAAGGGGATACCCCTTTGAAACCCCGCAGAGCGGGAAAGCGTTGTTGTTGTCGTTGTTGGTTGTCGTCATTCAGGTGCCCTCAGGAGGTGATCTTGTGGCCGAAAAAGTGAACAAGTCGTGCCCCGTGTCATGCCGTTTCACGGATGAACAGTACGCCCGGTTTGCCGAACCCATCGCGCAATCATGTCTAAAGCCCGCCCGATTCTTCCGCGACCTGGTGATGAGTCGCTCGCCTACCTTCGAGCGGTCCGCAATCGACAAGAAGCGGATGCAGCAGGTATTTGAAAAGTCCGGACATGCTCTAAACCGAGTTGCTTACTCCGCTAACTCGGCACCCTATAACGGCACGCTTTATCAAAAGCAGTATCTCCACTGGCTTAATAAGCTGAACGCTATTCAACAGCTGTTGCTCACGGTTTTGCCCGAGACTGCCCCGCCAAAACCGTTGAGGTCAGTCCATAACGGCAACCGTGGCTCACCTAACGAATCCGGCAAAAAAGTTCACATCATCCGGTTTCGACTCACCCAAGACGAAATGGCCCAGTTTGATGACATGATCAAACGGGCGGGCTGTTCTGCATCAGCCTTTTTCAGGGAGCTGATTTTAAATAAAGCTCCTGTGTTTAGAGAGTTTACCGGGTTTAGGAAACGAATAGTATTTATCGTCAATAAAGCCGGTAACAATATTTCTCAGTTGGCTTACATTGCAAAAGCGGCGAGTGACAGGGGCATTATCACCGACAGTGTGAGAGACAAGTGGTTTGAAACGCTGATGGTCATCGAGACGATTTTATTAGCAGGTATAGAATATGCTGATTAGAGTCAGTGGCTATAACACCGGAGCGCAGGAGTATTTAGAACAAGGCAATAAATCAGGTCGAGAGTTTACGCGTGATGAATTGGACCATCGGTTGATCATTGAGGGGCAGCTCAGCGTGACCAGGGCCATCTACGAAAGTATCCCGGATCATGGGCAAGATCGTTACCTCACGTTCACGCTAAGCTTTAAAGAGGACACGGTGTCACCTGAATTGCTCAAGGCCGTGACAACCGACTTCAAGAACTTCTTTATGCATGCGTACAAGCCTGAAGAGTTCAATCTGTATGCCGAAGCGCATTTACCCAAAATGAAGACTGTCACCGACAGGAAAACCGGTGAGGTCATTGATCGCAAGCCGCATATACATATCATTATTCCGCGCATCAACCTGCTCAGTGGCAATGAGGCCAATCCGGTTGATGTGTACAAGAATCATGAGAAGTATTTTGAGGCTTTCCAAGAGCATATCAACCAGAAGTATGGCCTGTCTTCACCGCGTGAAAATGTGCGTGCGGACATCACCGATGCGGCCAGTGTCCTGTCTCGTTACAAGGGCGATGACTTCTACGGTAAGAACCGCCAGTTCAAACAAGACCTGGTCAAGCAGGTTATTGAACGCGGCGTGACTTCTCGTGCCGATTTTTATGCGTTGGTAGCTGAGTACGGCGAGACGCGCATCCGTAATGAAGGTAAGGACACTGAATACATTTCGGTCAAGTTGCCAGGTGACGCAAAGGGCACGAATCTGAAAGACACCATCTTTCAGGATGATTTTATTGTCAGGCGTGAACTGAAGAAACCACCGCTTGAAGCCAGTGTGATTCAGGAACGCTTGCTCGCCTGGCCGCAGCGGGCGAGAGAAATCAAGTACGTCAACAAGGCCACCCCCAAGTTTCGCAAAGCGTATTCCGAAGCATCCCCTGAAGATCGTGTTCGGCTATTGGCTGATCGCGAAGCCAAATTCTACCAAGTCCATGGAGAACACAATGACAACGTACAGACCGGGCAACGACAGAGAGATCACCAGCGAAGTCCTGCTGAAACTAGAGGGCGACGCACTGCCGCACCTGCCGATGGCGTGCAAGACCTGTCCGTCAGCAATGTGGCAGATCACCGGCAAGCCGGATCGGCCCGAAGCCGTGACGGTGCGCTGTTACTGCCCAGTGATGCACACGTTCACCTGGGACAGTCGCAACCAGGAGGAGATTCTGGATTGCGACCATCTGTACCAGGAGGAGGACGAGGAAGACGGAATGGGTCCACAGCTGAGCGAGGAAGAGGAGGAAGCGGCCCTGCCGCCGTTTCTCAGGAAACAACGGGAACAGCAACGCCAGCAGGCGCTACAGGCGGACGCAGGGCCGGAGCTGGAAAGCCCCGAAACGCCAGAGTACGAGCTGGACGCGTAGTCCCGCCGTATGCCAAGAACCCGCACCGCGTCGCGACCATCGCTGACATCGAGGAGCGGGGCCGACGCCTGTTTGATCCGCTCAAGAAGCCTTCGGACAACGCGCTGGTGTTCTACCTGTCACCGCCACTGTAAAAATGACCCCCTAACGCCAACCTAGAATTGACCCCCCTGGGTAAAACTGGCGGCTTTGAGCTGCCAATATGTTGACCCAGGAGCAGTCTGTGGAAATTAAAGTGTTGGCCCGTCAGGGCCATGGCATCAAATTCATCGCCCGTGAGCTGGGTATTTCGCGTAACACCGTGCGCAAGTACCTGCGAAAGGCCCGGTCGCTACCCAGTGACAAGGTGAGACCCGCACGTCCGTGCAAAATCGACCCCTTCAAGGACTACCTGCACGAGCGTATTGAGGCGGCGCGCCCACACTGGATTCCGGCGACCGTCCTGCTGCGTGAGATCACGGCATTGGGGTACAGCGGCGGCGTCAGTCGTCTGAAGGCTTATATTCGCCCCTTCAAACGTAAGGCAGAAGAGCCGGTGGTACGTTTCGAGACACTGCCCGGCAAGCAGATACAGGTGGACTTCACCACCATTCGACGAGGCCGTCAGCCGCTTAAGGCGTTCGTGGCGACACTTGGTTTTAGTCGAGCAAGCTTTGTCCGTTTCTCCGAGCGAGAGGACAGCGAAGCCTGGCTGACAGGGCTTCGGGAGGCGTTCGCTTACTTTGGCGGCGTGCCCGAGCAGGCATTGTTTGATAACGCCGGAACCATCATCACCGAGCGAGATGCTTTTGGGGAGGGCCAGCACCGTTGGCATCCCCGATTGGCTGCGCTGGCCGATGAGTTTGGTTTTATTCCCAAGGTCTGCCGCCCTTACCGTGCCCAGACCAAGGGCAAGGTTGAGCGCTTCAACGGGTATCTGAAGGGCAGTTTCATTACCCCGTTGGCCGCTACGCTCAAGAGTGCGGGTCTGACGCTGGATGTGGTGACGGCCAACGCACATATCGGCCAATGGCTCGACGAAGTCGCTCATCAGCGGATTCACGGCACGACGGGTGTTCAACCGGCGGTACGTCTGGCCCAAGAGCAGCAGGTACTATTACCACTGCCAACACAGAGCCTGCGCCCGCAACCCGCCCAAGGCCTACGCCTGGGACGGGTCCTGCCGTACGAGAGCTTGCAGCATCCGCTGTCGGTTTATGAGCAACTGCTGGAGGTGAGAGCATGAACCTTCAACATGCTCGCCTGACAGAACTATGCAAGGGGCTAAAGCTTGAGCGCGTCGGGGTGGACTGGCCGCACCTGGCCCAACAAGCAGCAAGCGGCGAAGACAGCTTTGCCGACTTCCTCGAAAAGCTGCTGGCTGCCGAGACCGATGCCCGAAGTGAACGCTCTCGACAGGCCCTGCTGAAAACTGCCGCGCTGCCCGCTGTGAAAACGCTGGAGCAATACGACTTCGCGTTTGCCACCGGCGTCCCCCGGGCACAGCTCCAGGAGCTGGCAGCACTGAGTTTTGTTGGACGTGCCGAGAACATCGTGTTCCTGGGGCCTAGTGGTGTAGGCAAGAGCCACCTGGCTATCGCCCTGGCCTACCGGGCAGTGATGGCCGGTATCAAAACCCGCTTCGTCACGGCGGCTGACTTGATGCTGCAACTGACCGCTGCGCACCGCCAGGAACGGCTCAAGGAATACTTCAGTCGTGTGGTGATGGCCCCTGGGTTGTTGGTCATCGATGAAATCGGCTACCTGCCGTTTGGTCGTGATGAAGCCAACCTGTTCTTCAATGTTGTCGCCAAGCGCTACGAGCAAGGCAGCCTGATCCTCACGAGTAACTTGCCGTTTACCCAGTGGGCCGGAACCTTTGCGGATGATCAAACACTGACAGCGGCCATGCTGGACAGGCTGTTACATCATGCCCATATCGTGCAGATGACAGGTGAAAGCTATCGACTCAAGGACAAGCGCAAAGCAGGAACCAAATCTTCTCGGGCCGAACCGGCTCGAAAATATGAACCCGAGGGGGGTCAAAACTAAGTTGGCGATTTAGCACGGAAGGGGGTCACTTTTTAGTTGGCGTTGACATCTACCGATCACCTTCCGTCACAGCGGTGCCCAAGGCGGTGACTGCGACAACAACGCCTGGACGATCCACTGCCGGTCGTAGGCCCAGGACTTCCGGCAAGCCCCGCCCTCCCCGTCAATGGCGGCCTGGGTCTGTCGTCCCGCCCTACGCCAAGAACCCGCATCGGGTCGCGACGGTGGCTGACATCGAGCAGCGCGCCCGGATGCTGTTCGATCCGCTCAAACGGCCCGCAGACAAGGCGCTGGTGTTCAAGCGCGCCTCGATCAAGGCCCTGACCGTTAACAGGCAGGCCTCGACGGTGGCCGCGTATTTCACGCGCGAAGCGCAGCACAACCAGATTGCGCCGGCTCATCGCCGGGCCATACGCCGTATCGATCAACAGTATTTCGCGCTCAGGCGCGCCGTGTTCTCCGATCAACGCTTAACCCGCCAAGACAAGGCGCAGCTGGTTTCCGTGCTGACCTTCGAACGGCTCAAAGCGCGTGAACAGTTCCACAACCCGAAACCCAACATCGAGGTAAATCTCATGGGCAGTGCAGCAATACGCAATCTTTTGGACGATGAAAAGGAAGACCCAGGCTTTAGCATCAGCGGCGCGAGGGGGCCAGGCCCTGAGGGCGTGCGTGACCGGGTGAAGCGGGTCATGGACCGTCTGGCCAAACAGCTTGACCCCGCCGCCGCCAGTGAGCGAGCCCGTGAACTGAGCGCCAAGGACCTGTACACGCGTAAGGCCAAGTTCAGTCAGAACGTGCATTACCTGGACAAGCAGACCGACAAGACCCTGTTTGTGGACACAGGCACAGCCATTTCCATGCGCCGCACGGGCATTACCGAAGCCGGGGTGTCCGTAGCACTCCAGCTGGCCCGGGAGAGGTTCGGCAGCACACTGACGATCAACGGCACTGCTGAATTCAAAAAGCTGGTGATCGAGGCGGTGGCCAAGAACGGTTTGGACGTGCATTTCACCGACAAGGCCATGAATCAAAGCCTGGCAGATCGCCGCGCAGAGCTGGAGATTGAGCGTGGAGGTCTGAGCATTGGTCCTGCCAACGACCTTACCCGGCACGTAAACGATTCCACACGGGACGTGCGCGACCAGGCGGATCGGATGGGCGTTACGGTGCCGATCGAGGCGCTGTATGGAGAAGGCAAAACGACTGAGCAGGTTAGCCAGGCGCTGGCCAGCCAGCTGGACACAGTTCCCGAGCCGGAGCGCATTGCGTTCGTGGAGACGGTGGCCATCACCCTGGGCATTCCTGAACGCGGTCAGCCCAAAGGCGACCAGGCGTTTGCGCAATGGCAGGCGCAGCGTGCGCAACCGGCTGCGGATTCCACCGCGCCGGCCACGTCTGAGGCACAGACCAGCACGCCTGAGCCGGTGAGTACTTCAGCTGGCACAAGCCCAGCGCCGGCACCAGTGAACCCGGAAGCCGCAAAGCCTACGCCGGCTGATGCCAAAGACCTGCCACGGCACGTTGATGACTCCTCACGGGAGATACGGGACCTGGTGGATAAGTTGGGCGTTACAGTGACAATCGAGGCGCTATATAGAGAAGGAAAAACCGCTGAGCAGGTTAGCCAGGTACTGACCAAAGAGCTGGACTTCGTGCCAGAGCGGATGCGCGTTTCGTTAGTAGAGCTGGTGGCGACCACGCTGGGCATTCCAAAACGTGGTGAGCCCAAGGGCGATCAGGCCTTTGCGCAATGGCAGGCGCAGCGTGCGGAATCGACTGCCGATTCCGCAGCAACAGCCACAGCTGAAGTGCAGACCAGTCGGGCCAACGACCCTGACCTGCAGAGCCCCAGCGAGCTGGTCAGGCGTGAAGCGCAATGGCGTCGTGATTTCCCGATGTCCGAGGCTGACGTGAGGGCTTCTGATGTCGTCATGGGCTTGCGAGGTGAAGACCATGCCGTGTGGATCATTGCGACGGATGACAAGAGCCCGGAAGCGGCTGCGCTGCTGACGGCGTACATGGAAAACGACAGCTACCGCGAAGCGTTTAAAGGCGGCCTTGAAAATGCCTATCGGCAAGTCGAGACCTGGCCTGAATCGGTCAAGGACCTGGATGAAATCACCGCCATGGCGGTTGGCGTCGTCAACCAGGTTGAGCAGCGTCTGTACCCAGACCCTCAAGCAACAACGGGCCAGACAGCCCCGTCCAGGAGCAACTTCATCGATGGCACGCTGATCGAGCACGGAGAAGCACCGTATCAGCACAATGATGACAATCAGATGAGCTACTTCGTGACGCTCAAGCCCGAAGGAGGTAAGCCCCGCACGGTGTGGGGCGTGGGGCTGGAAAAGGCCATGAACGATGCAGATCTGAAGCAAGGCGACCCGGTACGTCTGGAAGACCTGGGCACCCGACCTGTCGTGGTGCAGGTCATTGAGGAGGATGGCACGAAGACGGACAAAACCGTAAACCGCCGCGAATGGTCAGCACAGCCGACCGCGCCTGATCGGGAAGTGGCCGAGACCACGCCCAAGGGCCAGGCCATCGCCGCCGGCACCCCGGAGCTGTCATCCCCGGATGAAGATGACGGCATGAGCATGGACTGAGCCGTTTGGATCAGCCACCTCCAGCTCCCGAGGTGGCACCCACGAAATCAACTGCTTAACCCTGCGCCGCGCCGAGTCCGGCGCGCCGGCGCAGAGTTCTGTTCGCATGCATGGAAAGGAGACGTAAATGAGTAACACTAGAACGCAAAAGCTGCACGCGCAGCACGTGCTTGAAACCATTGCCCTCGGCATTGCACAGCCTGTAGCGCTGCCCCGCGCGACGATAGAAGAAGCGCTTCGCGAAGCCATCATGGATGGACGGCTTGAACCGGGTGAACGGCTTGCGCAGCAAGCCATTGCCAATGCCTTTCAGGTCAGCCGAATGCCCGTGCGCGAGGCGCTGCGCTCGTTGGAAACGCAGGGTTACATCGCCGCGCAGTATCACAAAGGCTACCTGGTCACGAACGGCAATGAGCCGCCCCAGTGCGGACACCTGCCTGGCTTGCTGAGGTGCGTTGCAGAAGGCCATAAGAAGTTGGGCGACCTCGAATCAAAAGTGGCCTTTGAAAATGAAATCCTGCTCATCCTTGGCCGGCTACGCCCTACCCCTTCCTGATGCACCGGTAGATCACGATGTCTTGGCTATTCTGCTATCCAAAGGCCGTCTAGCTCAAATCAAGCAGATGTACAGTGGCAGTTTCGTATATCCTCATAGCAAAATTTCAGTAACTTATGTAAGTTATGTCACTTTAGTAATCCTACAAGGGCTTCTCATGATCTTACTTTTAGGCGGTGAAAAGGGCGGCAGCGGGAAAAGCTGTCTAGCTCAAAATCTGGCCGTTTGGTTGCAGGCTCGAGGAGGTGATGTCCTGCTTCTAGATGCGGACCCTCAGGGCACGACTGCTGACTGGGCTGCAGAACGGTCTGCTCAAGGAGACCTCCCTGCGATTCCTGTCGTGCAAGCGCACGGCAATATTCGTCAAACACTCACAGACTTACGTGGCCGGTATAGGCAAATTGTGGTCGATGCTGGAGGATCCGATTCAGAGGCGCTGCGATCAGCGATGACGGTAGCTACTCATATGTTGATTCCTTTTCGACCCAAGCGCCGAGATCTCAAAACCCTTCCCAAAGTCGACAACCTGGCGCGACTGGCAACTGCGGTAAATCCAGCATTGAATGTACGTGCAGTGATCACCCAATGCCCAGCCCTTCCAAGTCAGATACAGCGGATATTGGATGCCAAAGAAGCGTGTCGCTCCTTTGGCATCCAACCTCTTGACGCTATTACTACAGCTCGCAATGTCTACGACGATGCTGATGAAGACGGATGCTCGGTCCTGGAGAGCAACTCCGACCCTCGAGCTAAAGAAGAAATACAGACGTTGGCAGCGGAGCTTTGGGGGGATGCCAAATGGGACTGAAAAATTTGATTCGTAAGCCTGAGGAAGTCTCCCCATCATCCGAAGCTAACGATGAAGCCGCGCTGGCTTTCATATCTGCTGCACCAGTCAGTGCTACCCCAGAGCCTAAGCGCAAGCGTAAGAAAGCGCCCACGTTTGTGCGTACTACTTTTTCCCTGTCCAAAGACCTGAACAGACAGATTGATAAGATTTCTCTATTGCCACGGACCTTCCGCATATCGCGTTCCGATGTGATTCGGGCTGGAATCATGGCCCTCCAGGAACTGGATAAGGCTGATCTGCTTGCGCTGCTTGAGAAGGCATCTAATGCCGAGCCGATTACAGATTTCATGGAAGACGAGTAAGCGCTTTAACTTACGTAAGTTATTACTGTTGCGTAAGTTATTTCACTATTTACTCTGGAACCCCCGTATCACAAGGCCTATAGCCATTCGTATTAGCTAAAAAATCAGCTGTTAAAAATGGCATTTTCATTGCGGATAGGGAGTTCGGGTGATAGTGTTCACCCACTTTGCCTGCCCACCGTTGCTGGGAAGCAATATTTTTCATGCTCGAACGAGCGTAGACGGGAATATGTTAACGATTTAGCCAAATAGCAGAAACCAAAAAGCCCCGGTTGGCGCCGGGGCTTTTTGGAAAATCCTGAACAGGCCGTTTGCGAAGCGGATCACCTGTTCAACACACATAACGTGAGCTGATTATGGCTTTCACTGAGGCTTTGTGCAAGTCGTCAAAAGTGAAGTCTTCAGTTCACCGCTGAACGGTGGACTTATGGAAAAGATTCTTCATCAGATGTGCGTCGTCGATGACCGCACCCTGCCCCCCCAGTTGACCCCTTGTGTTACTCCCGTTCACGCCGTTGGCCAAACTGCTGGCCAGGGCGGTGAAGCATGAACCACGACAACGCGATCAGTCTTGCCCTCGCGGCCTCATCCACGGCCAACGCAGATCCGCTGGCCAGCAGCACCCACCTGCCGCCTGCCCGTTTCTTCGAAGACGGCACTGCGCTCAACCGGTTATTGCTGGAAGCGCCGTACCTGGCGCGGTGCAGCGACGACAAAACCGCGACTCGCGTCCGTCCTCGTGAATACGCGCTGCGTTATCCCTATATGCAGGTCAATCGCCCCGGCATGGTGTCGTGGCTGGTGTTCGACCTGGACCATGCCAACGCCTTGGCCTGGGACGATGCCGGGTTGCCCGCGCCGAACCTGATGGTGCGCAACCGCAAAAGCGGCCATTCCCAGCTGTTCTATGCCGTGCCGTCCGTGTGCACCACCGAGAACGCACGGGCCAAGCCGATTCAGTACATGAAAGCGATCTATGCCGCTTTCGCCGCTCGCCTCGACGCGGACGTGGACTATCACGGTGGCCCTGTGGCCAAAACACCCGGCCACCCCTGGTGGGAGACGACCGAATTCCACAGCCACGTGTACGAACTGGGCGAACTGGCAAGCGCTGTGGAGTTGACCGTCAAGCCTTGGGCCACAGGCCCCAAGCTTGACCAGGTGAGCCATTCGCGGCACTGCATCCTGTTCGAGCAGCTGCGCTATTTTGCGTACAGCATCGTCAATCGCGAGCGTGAGCTGGGTTCGTTTGAGTCGTTCATGCGCTCGCTCGATGCGTATGCGTACAACCACAACAGCTTTCTAAAACAGGGTTTTTCCGAAAACCTGCCGCTGTCGTCGATACGCGCCACGGTCAAATCTGTAGGCCGCTGGACGTGGGATCGCTACACCGGTGATCGTCGTTGCCATCGAGGCGCAATGCAGCTTGATGGCAACTTGTCGCTCACCGAGCGGCAGAGCCGGGCTGCCAAGCGCACCCATGAACTGCGGCACAAAGCCACAGAATCGAAGATCCGCGCCGCGTGCCGACAGCTTCAAGACCAGGGCAAGGCGCTGGCACGTTCTGCCATTGCAACACTTGCCGGCGTTTCGGTGAGAACGGTGGCCAGCTACACGCACATCCTCACTGAAGTCGCTCAACCGACCACTGTGAGCGTTCTCAAGGTCAGCCGTAAGGCTGTGCCCATGCAACCTAAGCAAGATCGTTCACCTGCTACTCCACCCGTCCAGGCCCAGGTTGGTCAGCCTGTTGATGGCCGCGCCTCGGGTGTGCAATATGGTGTACATCAGATATCTGCGGTCCCGCAGGGGCCGCAAGCCGGGAAGCCCTTAAAGACAGAACATGAGGATGGTTCATGATGGGGAGTGCGCGGATGAGTGTTGTGTTCTCTGGCGCATTCTTGTGTTGATCCGCTCGACCTACATAGAATGCGCTGTGGTTACTCATTGCTGGGGTGGGTTTCAGCGCTTTGTTACCTTTCTCAACGCATCAAAATAGACACCTACAGGAGTTGTAAGGTGAACAATCGACGTAATGATTCGGATGATTTGGTACTGCTGGGCATCGCCATTGCAGTGATCGTTGTGTGCCTGTTTGTATGGAAGTTCTCGAAAGCTGTCAGCCTCGATTTTCATGCCGGAGGCCGTCTGCTGCTTGGCATGATCATCGGCATTGCGATTCTTTGTGCAGGGTGGTGGCAAGAAAATAATTACGGATCTATTTTGACCGTAAAAAATGTACTGCCTGCATCACTGGCCGCTGTCTGGCTGGGGTTTTGGCCTGCATTGCAACAATGGGGCAGCGTAGGCCTGTTCTTCCCAGGTGAAGTGCAAGATGTAGAGTGGTGGGCTAATGGGTTCACTCGCTGGGGCGTGTTGCTCATCATTGTGTTGGGCGGCTATTCCTATGTACACCGTACCCGTGACGGGTACTAAGTTTTGATAGGACCACTTGTTGCACAGGAGCAGTCATGTCGCCGGTAACCATCATCGAAGGCTTGATGCATAGGAATTTCAAAATGCCTATGCATCAAGCTGACGCTATGGAAGGAGGCGTCATGCCTTCATAGCGATGGGTAGGAAGACGCTGATGCGTTACTTATGCAGTGAAAATCCCTATCAATCCGCATTAACGCAGGTTATTTAACCGCGAAGCTTAGGTGCGGACGCACCTTCCCCCTGTCAGGGCTTCACGTACCTCATCTGCGCGATCGCCTGAGCGTTGAGGACCAGTCCCTGCACCGTCAGCCCGCTGATTGCCGCCGTGTATACCATCCGTGCGCCACACAGCACGCAACGGAACGGATCGACGTTTAGAAAGGCTTTGGCCATCTGCGCAAAATACAGCTTTGGTACCGGTCCTGGCGTCGCCATCTTCAGTGCTTCATAGACCTTCGGCAGGTACTGCCCGCAGACCCGATTGGCCAGAAAACCAAAATACCGGATCATCCGGAAATGCTTTTCCGGGATGTGCTGCACCACCCGGCGCAGCATGTCGGCCTGGCTCAGCGTTTCCTGCTGATAGGTCTGTGTGCGGTGATCCAGGTAGGTGAAGCTCAACGTGGCCCCGCAGGTGTAATGCGCCAGACGACTGCCCGAGATCGGCGGTTTTTTCAGGTAGCGGCCCAGGTAATTGACGGTCTTTCGCCCGTTTTCCGTCTTCTTCGACAAGTGGATGTGCCAGTGCTGGCCGCCAGCGGTCAGTATCAGACGGCGCCAGTCGCTTTCACAGAGGATGTGGGCCAGCGGCGGCGGCATCGTCAGTTGCGAAAGCGGCTGTCCCAGCAGGTAATCGCGCACCAGCCACATCCAGCGCCGCCGCAGGGCCTCTTTGTGGAACGACAGATTTTTCCAGACGCCCTGCTCATCCAGGCCGCCCGCGGTCACCGACAGGTGGACGTGGGGATGCCAGTTGAGCCGCCGGCCATAGGTGTGCAGCGCCCCGAAAATCCCGACGCGCAAACCGCGCCGCTTGGCGGCGTAGATCAGGTTATCGGCCGCCAGCCGAAACAGCGCATCGAGCAGCCAGCGGTTGTAGAAGAACAGGGGCCACAGCGTGTCGGGCAGCGTGAACACCAGATGCTGCCAGGGGCAGTCGGGCAGACGGTTGTTTTGCACGGCGATCCACTGGTCGGTGGCCTTTTTGCCGCAGGAGGGACAGGCCCGGCAATGGCAGGTGTTGCACAGGTATTTGACGTGCGGGCAATGCTCATTGCCACAGGTGTAGTGTTTGACGCCCAGTATCGAGGTGCCGCAGGCGAGCATTTTGCTGATCGACTCCACTTCGATTTGGCGCAGACCGCCGGCTTCCAGCAAATCTGCCCAGCAGCCGTTGGCCGTGAAGAGGTTTTTGAGCGGTCGAGGTGTGTAAGCAGGCGGTGCAGAGGCCACGTCAGCAGGGCGGCTCCTCATCGTGGTGAATGACGGCGGTGATGGCGAATCCGCCTGGCCCTTCTCTCATCGAAACGCTTACGCAAGAAGCGTCGGGAAACATGTCGTTCAGATACGTTGTCTGGCAGCAACTACAAAGATCGACATCACCGAAAGGATCGATATCGAAGGAAAAGTCGGTATCGGGCACGAAGGTGGTATGCCCGGCGCGTTGGAGACGGGTCTGCTTTGCCTTGGCTTTTGCCCGGCTCGCCCGTTTACGTTTTTTTGTCTCTGACGCCATGTGTAAGCCTGTGCTGAGGAGGTATCGACTCGATTTCGGCTATGATAACCGATTTCAAAATCCCACAATTTGCAGCCGCAGGCTGCCCAGTTCACCAGCTGGAGCTGCTGCTTGTCGACCGCATTCAGTTCCGAGCAATCCAACGCTTGGAAGCCCGCATTGCCAAGCATCTTTGCAGCCAGGTTGGGATCGCCCAACCGAGCGGCCAACGCTTCTGCGATAACAAAGCCGTGTTCAAAATCACTGAGGGCTGTAAGTGCTTTCATTCTGTGTTTTCCGTAAATTCGTAAATCGTTGATAATCCTTGTGATCTTGCTCAATCCCGCGCGTTTTCCAGCGGGTTTTCCCGGATCATTTCTTGTAGAGGCGAACCCACTCGATAATCTCATCCAACTGGCGGTTGTCCAGTTGGGCGCAGTTCGCGTAGATCGCGGCGGCGACGTGGCCCTGGCACCGTTCGGTCGATGAGCCAATGCCATCCTTACCGTGCATGCCTTGCTGGCCGTCGTCGGTCAACACTCGCTCATTAGAGCCCGTCACAAACTGTTTCGCCTGAATTGCCATGGTCTGCGTTCCTGCTGGGTCTGAGTGCCGAAAGTGGCCTGTTTCTACTTCCTAGGCCCCGGTTTTTTAGGCCGAGGCTTGAGGGTGCAGCTGAGCGGTTTCCTATCTGTCGGGGCGCTTGCCCGTCTTGAGGCGTTTCGGAGTCACGTCCTTGGCAAACGCGACATGCTCAAGGCCCACATCCGCGCGTACGTCCAGTGCGGCCCCGCTGTACCACACCTCGCTGCCCTGAATACGCACCGAATGCGTGCGCAGCCAAGCGTAACGCTCTGCAGCCAGACGCAGCGCGGCCAGTTCGTTAGCGTCGATAAGTTCGGCCGGGGCCAGCGGTTCGGTCATGGTTTTTTCCTAAATCAATCGGATTTCTACTGCTCCAGCTTCTTGATTTTGTCCTTCACCCCAGCGTGGAAGAACTGGCAAATACCGGCGATAGCAGCCATCAACATAATGAGCGGCGTCCATCCTTCGGCGAGCGCTTTTTGGTCTACTGGCTGGCCTGCGATCATGGACACCATGACGATAGCAACCATCGCGCAGACGATCAGCACGCCGCAGAAGAACGCCCGGCGGTAGGCTATGCGTAGCTTGATTTCCAGCTTGATAAGTTCGGCTTTGGTCATGGCTTCGCCTCTCTTTTGGCGATCGATTTGGTCATTCCGTTTTCCTTATTCAATAAGCACTTGAATGCGGGCCAGTACATCGTCCATCACTACCTCGGGAACCGTCTCTACGCGCTTACCCCCACGGGCCTCAAGATCAACGGTGCGGAGTTGATTGCATAACACCACGCCTTGCGTCTCGGTGCCGGAACCGCTCAGGGGCACGGCAAAACCGGCATAGCGGGCAAAATCTCCGCCTTGAGTGACGGGCGCGATCAGGACCAAGCCCGACACGTTGAAGGCCGCAGGCGAAATGATCAGCGCAGGACGAAAATCACCTTGCTGCTCACGGCCAGCGGTGGGATTCAGGTTCAGGCGCACAATATCGCCACGGTTAAATTTGGCCCGCTTCACGCTTCACGCCCAACAGCTGACATGGCATTCCACACTGCCATGTCGGCAGGCTCCGGCGCGCTCAAGTCACACTGCGCCATCAGCTCGGCCAGCGCGTAATGCGGCTTGGCCTTCGCAGGCTTGAGGGTCATAACCTCGGCGGACACATCGAGTTTCAGCACATCGCCACTGACCAGATTCATCAGCTTAAGCACGGTTGCGGGCAGGCGAATCGCCGCGCTATTGCCCCACTGCTGCACTTTGACTTCCATAATAACCCCCTAAAAAGTTTACACATTGTAGATACTAGACACGTTTACCGCAAGCGTTTTGTATAAATGTCACCGCCACTGTAAAAATGACCCCCTAACGCCAACCTAGAATTGACCCCCCTGGGTAAAACTGGCGGCTTTGAGCTGCCAATATGTTGACCCAGGAGCAGTCTGTGGAAATTAAAGTGTTGGCCCGTCAGGGCCATGGCATCAAATTCATCGCCCGTGAGCTGGGTATTTCGCGTAACACCGTGCGCAAGTACCTGCGAAAGGCCCGGTCGCTACCCAGTGACAAGGTGAGACCCGCACGTCCGTGCAAAATCGACCCCTTCAAGGACTACCTGCACGAGCGTATTGAGGCGGCGCGCCCACACTGGATTCCGGCGACCGTCCTGCTGCGTGAGATCACGGCATTGGGGTACAGCGGCGGCGTCAGTCGTCTGAAGGCTTATATTCGCCCCTTCAAACGTAAGGCAGAAGAGCCGGTGGTACGTTTCGAGACACTGCCCGGCAAGCAGATACAGGTGGACTTCACCACCATTCGACGAGGCCGTCAGCCGCTTAAGGCGTTCGTGGCGACACTTGGTTTTAGTCGAGCAAGCTTTGTCCGTTTCTCCGAGCGAGAGGACAGCGAAGCCTGGCTGACAGGGCTTCGGGAGGCGTTCGCTTACTTTGGCGGCGTGCCCGAGCAGGCATTGTTTGATAACGCCGGAACCATCATCACCGAGCGAGATGCTTTTGGGGAGGGCCAGCACCGTTGGCATCCCCGATTGGCTGCGCTGGCCGATGAGTTTGGTTTTATTCCCAAGGTCTGCCGCCCTTACCGTGCCCAGACCAAGGGCAAGGTTGAGCGCTTCAACGGGTATCTGAAGGGCAGTTTCATTACCCCGTTGGCCGCTACGCTCAAGAGTGCGGGTCTGACGCTGGATGTGGTGACGGCCAACGCACATATCGGCCAATGGCTCGACGAAGTCGCTCATCAGCGGATTCACGGCACGACGGGTGTTCAACCGGCGGTACGTCTGGCCCAAGAGCAGCAGGTACTATTACCACTGCCAACACAGAGCCTGCGCCCGCAACCCGCCCAAGGCCTACGCCTGGGACGGGTCCTGCCGTACGAGAGCTTGCAGCATCCGCTGTCGGTTTATGAGCAACTGCTGGAGGTGAGAGCATGAACCTTCAACATGCTCGCCTGACAGAACTATGCAAGGGGCTAAAGCTTGAGCGCGTCGGGGTGGACTGGCCGCACCTGGCCCAACAAGCAGCAAGCGGCGAAGACAGCTTTGCCGACTTCCTCGAAAAGCTGCTGGCTGCCGAGACCGATGCCCGAAGTGAACGCTCTCGACAGGCCCTGCTGAAAACTGCCGCGCTGCCCGCTGTGAAAACGCTGGAGCAATACGACTTCGCGTTTGCCACCGGCGTCCCCCGGGCACAGCTCCAGGAGCTGGCAGCACTGAGTTTTGTTGGACGTGCCGAGAACATCGTGTTCCTGGGGCCTAGTGGTGTAGGCAAGAGCCACCTGGCTATCGCCCTGGCCTACCGGGCAGTGATGGCCGGTATCAAAACCCGCTTCGTCACGGCGGCTGACTTGATGCTGCAACTGACCGCTGCGCACCGCCAGGAACGGCTCAAGGAATACTTCAGTCGTGTGGTGATGGCCCCTGGGTTGTTGGTCATCGATGAAATCGGCTACCTGCCGTTTGGTCGTGATGAAGCCAACCTGTTCTTCAATGTTGTCGCCAAGCGCTACGAGCAAGGCAGCCTGATCCTCACGAGTAACTTGCCGTTTACCCAGTGGGCCGGAACCTTTGCGGATGATCAAACACTGACAGCGGCCATGCTGGACAGGCTGTTACATCATGCCCATATCGTGCAGATGACAGGTGAAAGCTATCGACTCAAGGACAAGCGCAAAGCAGGAACCAAATCTTCTCGGGCCGAACCGGCTCGAAAATATGAACCCGAGGGGGGTCAAAACTAAGTTGGCGATTTAGCACGGAAGGGGGTCACTTTTTAGTTGGCGTTGACAATTGGGCGCCCTGGTCGGAGTGAAACAGCAGGCCCTGAGGCTTGCCGCGTTGCTCATAAGCCATGTCCAGCGCCTTGATCACCAAGTCCGTATCCGGCTTGTTCGAAAACGCCCAACCCACAATCCGACGCGCATAAAGATCCATAACCACTGCCAGGTAATGCCATTTCCCTTGCGCCCAGATGTAGGTGATGTCGCCACACCAGACCTGATTGGGCGCGGGTACATCGAACTCCCGATTCAAAATATTCGGAATATCAGGCCGCTCCGCTGTTGCGTGTTTATAAGTATGCGAGCCTGGTTGCTTGCTGATTAATCCCAGTTCCCGCATCAGGCCACGCACCTTGAACCGACCGATTTGCTCGCCATCCTCCTGCATCATCGACACGATACTGCGGCTGCCGGCAGCGCTTCGACTTTTCCCGAACAGCTATTGACTCGGCTGAGTAAACGAACCCGCTCGGGGTCTGGAGCCCGGCGTCGCAGGCAATGGTCGTAGTAGCACGAGCGAGGTATCTCGAACGCTTCGCACAGCAACTCGATCGGCTCATGGGCACCGAGCTGATCGATCAGCGCATGCGCTCGTGTTCTTCCGACATCAAGAGCGCGGTAGCCTTTTTTAAAATGGATTTCTCCCGCTCAAGACGGGCGATCCGGGCTTCTAGTTCCTGGATTTTCTGCTGCTCGGGCGTCATGGCTTTGCTCTGAGGCGTTACGCCATTGCGCTCCTGCTGGAGTTGGCTCACCCAACGACGCAGCGCAGACTCGACCACCCCAAGCGAACGGGAGGCTTCGATGTGGCTATAGCCTTGATCGAGCACGAGGCCTGCGGCCTCGCGTTTGAATTCAATGGAAAAGGTACGGCGTTGTTTGGTCATCAGACACCTCTATATCTGGCGATATTCTCGCCTAAATGAGTGTCCGGAATCATTAGACCACTACAGGGGGCGAAATGACACGTTAAGAACTTACGGCTTGGGCCAGAGATATTCGCCTGTCAGTAATATGTGAGCCCAACCAAGCGGAGAGATGTGTGCCAGAAGTTCGGGTGGCACATCTAGCCCTTCCCTTTGTCGTTCAGCGACCGCGTGACCGATGTGGATGGTGTTCCAGTAGATAATGATTGCGGTGAGCAGGTTGAGCCCAGCAATCAGGTAATGCTGCCCTTCGCTTGTGCGGTCACGTATTTCGCCCTGGCGGCCGATGCGCAACGCATTCTTGAGAGCATGGTGAGCCTCACCCTTGTTAAGGCCGATCTGGGCGCGCCGCTCCGGCATCGCGGAGTTCGAGCGCGATCTCATCAGTGAACGAGTCAAGTCAGGCCTCGCCGCTTCTCGTGCCCGAGGGCGTAAGCTCGGGCGGCAAGTAGGCGTGCGCCCGAAATCCGACAAACTTTACCCCAAAGTCATCGAAGCGATTGAAGCAGGTCGCAGTTACAGATGGATTGCCCGAGATCTTGGTATTAGCAAGAACACCGTCACTGAAATTGTCCGCAGGCATCGCGAAACGGCTTAGCGTGTCATTTCGCCCCCAGCCTGAACCGACCCCAGGGACACACCGGTCAATCGTGCAACGTCTTTAACTGAGGTGATGCGAGGCGGGGCCTGTCAGGTTGACGGATAATCATGCTACAGAGGCCTGTAAATATTAGTCTGTTCGTTTCAGTTTCGTGGACTCTGACCTCTGACGCTTCCGAATCCTCCAAAAAACTGCACCGACACAGCCAAAGGCACCGTCGGTGCAGCGTGTTCATGCTTTCACATCAGCCATTCAATTCCTGCGGTCAATGATGTAGAGCATTTTGCCTCGCTCCGAGACGGCGTACTCTCTGGCATCCTTGCGCACAACCAGCACGCTGCCCTGGTCTTTCTGATAGGCCTCGTTGATGTCCGGAATATCGGCGATGGCGGTTTCGATTCTGGCGCGTTCATCTTCGTCAACTTCCGAGGCCTGAACGAAAACAGTCACCAGTTCCTTGCGCGCGTCAGTCACTGACAGGTGGACCTGGATTTCCAGCGTGCGGCCCAGTGTCTGTTTGATCGCTTGCTGAATGATGCCCAGACCGATGAGGTTGCCCATGAAGTTGAAGCTCATGTCCTCTCGCTGGATGTCGGTCAGGTAGAGCTTGTCGCCCTTCATCGAAAGGGTGGCGGTGTCTCCCAGGCGATACCTGAGCAGCGGTGTGAAGTTCTCGCGGGTCAGCGAGGTGATGAGGATGCTGTCGCCTTCTTTTTCGATGAAATACTTGTCGGACAGAAACTCGTATTCGGTGTGGCAAGGGCTGTTGGTGAACCCCAGAATGCCGCCCTCGGAACTGCCATACACACCGACGATGGAAACCTGTTCGCCAAAGGCTTCCCTGATGATTTTCTTCTGGAAGGTTTTCAGGCCCTTGCCATTGAAGACGACCTTTTCGATGTCGATGTGCACGCCGTGCTGTTGCATGGCATCGATGAACTGCAGGATGGTCGAGGGTACGCCAAGCAGTACGTTGAGCTTGATCGAGTTGAGTGCCTCGAAGTGACTCTTGGTCAGCAGGGTGATGTCACCCACCGACACTACATGCGCCCCGCAGTTGCCGGCCATCATGGTGGTGATGTTGTTCAGGGCAGAAAACAGGTTGATGGTGAACAGGTTGGCGCAGCGATCACCGGGTTGAATAAAGCCGTTGCTGCGAAAGACGTTGGAGCGTGAGCTGTCTTCATCGACTTCGCAGTCGTAGTAGTAATAACAGCGTTTGAGGTTGCCGCTGGTGCCACTGGTAAAGCCGATCAGGCAGTTTCGCTCGTTGCGCTCAAGGCAGCGTTCGGTTTGTGCCGCGAAGCCTTCCTTGTCCATGATCGGTACGTGGGTTCTGAAGTCCTGGTAGGTGAAACCTTCAAAGTCATTGTTCTGGTGGGTTTTAGCGGCAGTATTGGAAATTCTGCTCCATTCCTTTTCTACATCGTAGGCAGTCATGAGAGTCCTCTATAGTCCATTTTTTTGATTATCTGTACGACCTGCCTTCCCCCTCGGCGGCGAAGGGTGGGCAAAGCGTGGGCTATGAGTTACCCCGATGGAGGGATCGGTTCCCTATGAAGTTGGCCTTGTTGCTCGGTATCTTTTTCATGAGCAGATGGGCTACCCAGCAGGCACAAAAGGCCACTACTGTGTTGCCCAGTAGTTGCCCGAGCATCACCCCGACGCTGCCAAATGCCTGTGCGCCGTACCACACGAACGGTACGGTTCCCAGGCTAGCGCGTAGCCAGCCGAACAGCGTTACGTACATCGGCCTTCCTACGCTGAGAAAGATGGAGGTGGCGATGAACTGGAGCCCTATCAGGGTCCAGAGCAGGCCGCCCCATCGGCAGAACGCGAAGAACACGACCTGGCCTTCACCGGCGACATGAAACAAGCTGGCTAATGGCTCAGCGAGCAGAATGAGTAACAGCGAGGTCACTGAGCCGTAGCCGATCAACAATCCGTACGTCATCTTTATGGCTTGCGACACGCGAGCAGTGTTCATTGCGCCCAGGTTTTGCCCCAGTATCGGGATCAGCGCACCGGGCAAGGCGAACACGATACAAAAAGCAACCTGAATGACCCTGTCGATCACCCCGATAGTCGCCAGCGCCTGAGACCCGAACGGCGCCATCGCAGCCATTACGTATGCCATGCCCACTGGAGTCGCCAGGTTGCCAATCACCGCTGGCAAGGCGGTTCGCCCGATATTTCTGATGTCACCTGACAGGTTCTTCAGGCTGACCCGACAGGTCAGATGGGCGACTCGGTGAACGTAGTAAAACCCCAGACAGGCCGATATCAGGCTCGATATCAGGTAGGCGATGCCGGCACCCACCAGGCCCAGATCGAACACCAAAATAAGCAGCGGATCTGCGATGGCAACGGCGGCCGTCGCCGTCAGCAGGGTCCACATCGCCTGTTTGCCGAAGCCTGCACTGCGCAGTATCTGCACGCATAGCTGCTCGACAGCGACCAGCACCGAAGCCGGAAGGGTTAGCCACAGATACTCACGCGCCGCTGTAAAACTGTTGCCCTCTCCGCCCAACATGCGGATGGCTTGGTCGAGAACTACCAGCTCAAGCGCAGCGCCACAAATGGCAGCCATGCTGCCAAGCAGCACACCACTACTGGCGAGGCGTCTAGCTTGATCCGGCACGCCGCTGCCCAAGCTTCTCGAAACCGTTGTCGAGACCGCCACGGCGATGCCTAGGATCATCGAAATGAGGAAGAACATCAGGGTTTTGGCTACAGCGAACGCAGCCAGCAAACTGTCGTCACGCAGCATCGCGATGTAAACCACGGTCAGCACTTCGATCAGAAAGATCGACAGCAGGCTGGTCGCACTGGTGCTGGTCATGAATACAACATGCCGCAACATCGACCCCTTGGTGAAGACTGCTTTGGTAACTACCATTGATCCTCATCTTCTCACTGATCCCAGATGAGCAACGGCATTGCATCACCTCAAGCTCTATATGAAAAGTGGCTGCGCTCCGGGATGCTGCGTTAAAAACAAGCTCGAAACTCATTTACAATCCGTAAAATCCGCTTCCTCGCCTTTTTTGCCTTGCATGAACCCCACTCCCGGACTTTCGTACAGGGCATAATATGTGGTCATCAGGGCTTGTGGGTTCCGAAGAAAGATTCACAACTGGCGGATATGTCGCTCAAGAAGCTCCACGCTGATGTGGACATATGGCCATCCTGATTTGTCATTGCTTCCGCATAAACGATCTGGTGGAGCAATTCGACGCTAGGCCAATCAGATCAAAACGCTGCTCACTAACGTGTTCATCCGCCTGCGCTCGAGCTGCACGACAAAATGCTCGCGGCTGACTTGCCGACCTGCTTCGCTCATTTTCATTCGCAGCTAATGTGAGTTGCCAGCGATGTAATGCAAGCAGACGCAGCTGAATGCAAGCTCGCTCGCAGCTAATGTGAGCCAGAGGACTGCGCCAGTCGCAGTTAATCTGAGCCGAAAAGTGCGCTGATTGCGAGCACGCGTGTTTTCAAACGCGAGCCGCTACAGGTAGTGATGCTGGGTGATTGACATAACCACTGTGTGATTGCTATTATTTGGTCACTGGCCTTTGAGCCCTTTGCTACACCTAGTGCCTTCGAGGCCTAGAAAAAACCCGCCCTAATAGGCGGGTTTTTTCGTTTTGAAAGGTACTGAGCGGCGGCATGATGCCAAATTTGGGCGGCTGTGGGCTCCTCTCGCAAGATAGTGCATTGGGATTGAAAGTGGTAGACATCACCCGCTGCGGCAGGATTATTCACCGATCATCGCTTTCCCGTCTTTTTCCGGCTCCTGCTCAACAGGCCCAGATTTACCTAGCACGTACATCGCCGACGCTGAGCCATTGTTCAAGCTTGCAGACACCACGGCCAGCAGTGTCCACCCGTCTTTCAGACGAGCATTTGCGTTATTCTAGCCAATCACCTGCTTGACTGCGTCACCTCAATCAACTGCATGACAACTCTTTAAACTGCAGACTGGCCGCCCCGTATGGCGCGGCCGTGGGGATTCTGTTGGCTGCTCGACACTACTCTATTCGACTTCTCGCAAGAAATTTCCATCAATGTCAAAGTCAGCTATTCGGGTATTTTTGACAGTCCCTCCAAAGGCGTTTTTACCTCTAAACGTGGAGTAGACCCGGATAAATTTACCCTTATCTACGTATCGGGTGTCGACGTGTTCATAGCTGTCGGGATCATTCATGGCCTGTTTGATCAGCCTCTCAAATGTTCGGTGCGAACCATCCCATTGGCTGAACTGGCTTTCGATCTGTTTAGTGCGTGAAGCACGCGCCGCTGCGGCCTGTTGATCGGCCTCGATTTTCGCCTGACGTGAAGCTTCAGCTTTCTTGAAGCGTTCAAGACTTTGCTGGTATGTCTTGTTGGCGGGTTCAAGCTCAAGCAGTGAGGTGTAGAGTGACATTGCTTTGGTGTAATCGGCGGCGTCTACAGTTTTGAGATCGTTAAGCAGTCCCGCAATATTGTCCTTACGCTCTTGCTCACGCGTGGCCTGAGCCATCTCAGCAGCGAGTCTCGCCAGCTTCTGCTGCAGCACCAGATACTCAGGATCCGTAATAACAGAGGCATATCTGGCGTTGATGGCGGTTGCTTTATTGACGTCTCTCGAGTCAAGCGCGGTAGCCATTTCTCGCAATATCGAAGATTTGTTGGTTAGGTAGAACTGCCGGGTGCTCTCAATCTTTGCGTGTGCAACTGCTGCGCTGGCTTCACGTTCGAGTTGATCCGTACGATCCTGCTCTGCTTTGGCTGTAGCGACGCGCTGATCCTCCATACGTGAGGTGTGAACGTTCAGCACATACGTAGAAGCAGTCAGACCTATCAGGACGACCAACATCCGCAAGTGGAGCGGATCCCCGACTTTGATGGCCACCAGCAAGCGGTCGTAGACTGGGGGGCTGATCAAAATGGCAAGACATATCAGCATCAAACCGGAGATCCAGCTTGACGCAAAAACGTTCACTCCCAACGCAGTTATTACGCCTGTGACAACCCACCACCGTGGATTTATTCCGTGCGGTACGCCGCTGAGCATAATTGAGAACATCACTTACTCCTTGTTATTCAGCGTAGCAATACCGCAGTTAAGCTCGTAGCCTTTCCCTGTTTTCCATACAGTCCTATCTAGGTACGCGTTATAACCGTGGAAAGGCTGTTTGAAAGGCTTGCCCTGGGCTATTTTCTGTTCTAGATCGGAAGCCGAAATCCCAGTGACGTTGGTTATCATCTGCGTGCAGAGGCTTGCCAAAAGTTTGGCGTCTTGGGCCCCATGTGAGGAAACATTGACGTTAAGCATCAATTTCACACGCGTGACTTCGCTTGCATTTCCTTTGCCATACAGCGCTATGTTGTTAGGCAACGCTTGGTTTCCCAACTCCTTGTAAGGTGTGGCGCAAGAGAAAATGCCATCGTAAAGCTCAACGTAGCCGCTTTTGTTTGGCTGAAAACCGTCGATATCGGCAAGCGCGCTGCATGCAGATAGAGGGGAAAAAGCTTCTCCACTGGCTGCATTTGAAGGTGATGTCCCTCCCATAAGTCCGACTGCCAACACCGCAACCGCCAAGCGGGTCAATACCTCCTTCTTCGGCTTGAATTTAGGCGTACCGGTTAGAAATGCAATTGGGTCCTCGGGCTCCTCAATCGAGGCGATAGCTTCGGTGATGTTGTAGGTATCAGGCATGCTCTGATGCGCGATAAGTGACAGCACTAGGTTGACAGTCAACGTAGAGAAAACCTTGCTGGCACTCGGTGACGCTTTCAAAGCCTCTCTGGTCCTGGGGCTCAGCTCAGAAACAACTCGATGCGAAATGAAAGTATGAAGCGCCTCCTGCCAAGCTTCGTCATCTTTGATCCCAAAGCCTTTGTCGATAACGAGGCTCGTGCTTTTAGATTTCAACTCGGGGAAATGAGCTTGCACTGCCGTGAACGTGGCCCGTGCAAACTCGGCATACGCAGCATGACGAACATGCCGGTGATAGAGTCCACGATAAAACAGAAAGAAAAACCCAGCCCACGCTATACAGATGGCTGTCATCAAAGCGTTCATCAAACTTCCTCAATCCTTGGAAAAAGCCTGACGGCTCATGGGTGGCAAGATGCCGTTATTCTACAAAGAATTAAGTATGATAGCCCGCAGAGTTCCGAAAAAAACGTACGGTAAGCACTGCTGACGGTAGACAGACTCTCGTGCCGGCTAGAATTTTATCTGCTCAAGCTTAGCCTGGCGCTGTGCCCAAACACGCTTTACCTGGCTGACACTGATCCCGGCCAGTCGCGCAGTCTCCGCAATGCTACACCCACCGTTTTTAAGTGCGATGATCCGTTCATGCATTTTGGTATCCGGCTTACGACCAACGTACCGACCTGCGCCCTTGGCCAAGTCGATGCCTTGGCGCTGTCGCTCACGGCGGTCTTCAAAGTCGTCACGGGCTATTTGCAAGGCCACACGCAACAGCATGTCTTGGACGCCCTGCAGTACCACCTTGGCGACGCCACTGGATACCTCGGCCAACTCCGAAAGATCAACGATGCCGGGCACCGCCAAGCGTGCGCCCTTGGCCCTGATCGCGCCCACAAGCTTTTCTGCTTCCGTCAGAGGTAGACGGCTGATTCTATCGATCTTTTCCGCAATGACGACTTCACCTGGTTGCAGGTCCTCGATCATGCGCAACAGCTCGGGGCGGTCGGATCGAGCGCCCGAGGCCTTTTCGCGATAGACCGCAGCCACGTAGTAGCCCGAGCCTCGCGCATTGCCAATGATCGCTTCCTGGCGCTGCAAGTCCTGGTTTTCGGTACTGACACGCAGGTACACCCGCGCAATATTGAGAGTTGTCATGAAGATGGCCTATTTAGGTATACCCAAAGGGACAGAGTCTATCAGGGGTGGCTCATTTCTCCAGAAAGCAATCCTAAAGAGCTATGTAGAAAAGAGCTACCCATTTGAGCCGTATCATTTTGCACCGCTACACCTTTGTGTCTTTTCGGCGCTAAGCACAGGAATAGGTCAGCTCGCGATTGTGCTAATTAGCTAATTAGCGCAATCGCGACTCTGAGAAAGGCGTCTACTTGGTCGAGCCGGGCATGGCCTTGCGCCAGTTCCAAGGCCACAACATTAAGAGCCGTAGGAGCGTTACGTAGCGCTGGCGGCCGAGGCTGCAATGGAGCAACCAACCGACCATAAGATGAATGGCCAATTGCTGTTATCGGCATAGCTAGGTGGGTTAATGCCTTTAGCGATTTAGCTATTTAGCTAAATCAATAATCTGCTTGCACTCATCCAGATCATGGCTATACTTTGCTTAATCTTAGCTAATTAGCTAATTCGATAAAAAGGAATCCCCGCAAATGCTACCCCCTCTTGCTATCGGCTGCATCTCTCAAAAAGGCGGCGCTTGGAAATCTACAATCGCGCGCGCACTTGCTACCACCTACACGGCAGCAGGTTGGGAAACTAAGATTATCGACCTCGACACAAAACAAGCTACAGCTACCAACTGGCAGCAGCGCCGTCTGCTGGCTAACATCGAACCCGCTATTCCGGTACAGCTCTTTGGCAATGTGGCCACCGCAGTCAGTCGCGCCGGAGATGCCGATCTATACATTTTCGACGGCCCGGCGAACGCCACCGAAGAAACTGTGAAGATCGCCAAGGCCAGCAACTTGCTGATACTGCCAACGGGCCTAACTTTAGACGACCTCGACCCACAAATTGCGCTTGCCAACGCCTTGGCCGATCTGCACGGCGTGCCGGTAGACCGCATAGTGTTTGCCCTATGCAAGGCTACAAAGCGCGATGCGGCAACTGATGCCGCACGCGAGTACCTGGGAAAAACGCGCTTCGCCACACTCGCTGGTTCAATCCAGCACCAAGATTGCTATGCAGACGCAATGAACAAGGGCCGCTCTGTAACCGAAACCTCATTTCGGAGCCCACGCGCCAAGGCAATGGAAGTCATCCAATCAGCTGTCGATCACTTCAGCCGACTCACTAAATAGCATAAAAGCTAATTAGCTAAAGCGCTAATTAGCTAATAATGTGTTATTATGAGGTCACCGCTAATTTAGGACTCAACGCTATGTCTACCAAGACTTCCAAGCCCGGCGAAGCCCCTGTCGTCAAGGTGCCCAAACCACCACGTCGCGATTTGGGTGAGCCACCAAAATCAGCCGCCGACACGGCAGCAGTTGGTAACAATACTAAGGTAGCGGCAGACGACAAACTGGTGGACTTAGGCTTTAAGCTCGATCAAGCATTCAGGCGTGAGTTCCGCACATTCTGCGCGAGCAATGATATATCGCAGGTAGGTGCGTTCAAGGAGGCAATGAAGGACTACATGAAAAAGAAGGGCTGGCAATCCAGCGAGTAAGAAAGTCGAATGCCAAGGGCTTCTACCACCTTGGCACTCGTGACAAACCGAAACCCCGCAAAAGGTGTACGTGTCAACGCCAACTAAAAAGTGACCCCCTTCCGTGCTAAATCGCCAACTTAGTTTTGACCCCCCTCGGGTTCATATTTTCGAGCCGGTTCGGCCCGAGAAGATTTGGTTCCTGCTTTGCGCTTGTCCTTGAGTCGATAGCTTTCACCTGTCATCTGCACGATATGGGCATGATGTAACAGCCTGTCCAGCATGGCCGCTGTCAGTGTTTGATCATCCGCAAAGGTTCCGGCCCACTGGGTAAACGGCAAGTTACTCGTGAGGATCAGGCTGCCTTGCTCGTAGCGCTTGGCGACAACATTGAAGAACAGGTTGGCTTCATCACGACCAAACGGCAGGTAGCCGATTTCATCGATGACCAACAACCCAGGGGCCATCACCACACGACTGAAGTATTCCTTGAGCCGTTCCTGGCGGTGCGCAGCGGTCAGTTGCAGCATCAAGTCAGCCGCCGTGACGAAGCGGGTTTTGATACCGGCCATCACTGCCCGGTAGGCCAGGGCGATAGCCAGGTGGCTCTTGCCTACACCACTAGGCCCCAGGAACACGATGTTCTCGGCACGTCCAACAAAACTCAGTGCTGCCAGCTCCTGGAGCTGTGCCCGGGGGACGCC
Source organism: Pseudomonas cerasi (assembly GCF_900074915.1). GTDB lineage: Bacteria > Pseudomonadota > Gammaproteobacteria > Pseudomonadales > Pseudomonadaceae > Aquipseudomonas > Aquipseudomonas cerasi. The sequence continues at coordinate 103,056 of NZ_LT222315.1, read as the reverse complement.
GGTGGCAAACGCGAAGTCGTATTGCTCCAGCGTTTTCACAGCGGGCAGCGCGGCAGTTTTCAGCAGGGCCTGTCGAGAGCGTTCACTTCGGGCATCGGTCTCGGCAGCCAGCAGCTTTTCGAGGAAGTCGGCAAAGCTGTCTTCGCCGCTTGCTGCTTGTTGGGCCAGGTGCGGCCAGTCCACCCCGACGCGCTCAAGCTTTAGCCCCTTGCATAGTTCTGTCAGGCGAGCATGTTGAAGGTTCATGCTCTCACCTCCAGCAGTTGCTCATAAACCGACAGCGGATGCTGCAAGCTCTCGTACGGCAGGACCCGTCCCAGGCGTAGGCCTTGGGCGGGTTGCGGGCGCAGGCTCTGTGTTGGCAGTGGTAATAGTACCTGCTGCTCTTGGGCCAGACGTACCGCCGGTTGAACACCCGTCGTGCCGTGAATCCGCTGATGAGCGACTTCGTCGAGCCATTGGCCGATATGTGCGTTGGCCGTCACCACATCCAGCGTCAGACCCGCACTCTTGAGCGTAGCGGCCAACGGGGTAATGAAACTGCCCTTCAGATACCCGTTGAAGCGCTCAACCTTGCCCTTGGTCTGGGCACGGTAAGGGCGGCAGACCTTGGGAATAAAACCAAACTCATCGGCCAGCGCAGCCAATCGGGGATGCCAACGGTGCTGGCCCTCCCCAAAAGCATCTCGCTCGGTGATGATGGTTCCGGCGTTATCAAACAATGCCTGCTCGGGCACGCCGCCAAAGTAAGCGAACGCCTCCCGAAGCCCTGTCAGCCAGGCTTCGCTGTCCTCTCGCTCGGAGAAACGGACAAAGCTTGCTCGACTAAAACCAAGTGTCGCCACGAACGCCTTAAGCGGCTGACGGCCTCGTCGAATGGTGGTGAAGTCCACCTGTATCTGCTTGCCGGGCAGTGTCTCGAAACGTACCACCGGCTCTTCTGCCTTACGTTTGAAGGGGCGAATATAAGCCTTCAGACGACTGACGCCGCCGCTGTACCCCAATGCCGTGATCTCACGCAGCAGGACGGTCGCCGGAATCCAGTGTGGGCGCGCCGCCTCAATACGCTCGTGCAGGTAGTCCTTGAAGGGGTCGATTTTGCACGGACGTGCGGGTCTCACCTTGTCACTGGGTAGCGACCGGGCCTTTCGCAGGTACTTGCGCACGGTGTTACGCGAAATACCCAGCTCACGGGCGATGAATTTGATGCCATGGCCCTGACGGGCCAACACTTTAATTTCCACAGACTGCTCCTGGGTCAACATATTGGCAGCTCAAAGCCGCCAGTTTTACCCAGGGGGGTCAATTCTAGGTTGGCGTTAGGGGGTCATTTTTACAGTGGCGGTGACATGTACGAAATGTCAGGTCAAGAATATAACATTATTCGCCGCACGCCCGTAGTCGAGCTATGCAACATTCCAGCCCGGCAGTTGATCGAGTTTCTCAAGCAATGCCGCCCATTGGTTAGCGAAGCGATTTTGATAGCGCGCCTGAGTCGGTGAACTGCATAGACAGTTAGTGAAAATATCCCTGTATCGTCCACGCCCAGCCCAGCCCGTTCTGGGCTGCGGCATCTTTTTAGTGTCCATGAAAATGAAGACGCAACAGCATCAATTCAATGCTGTGGCTGTGGGCTGCCCAGCTCCGCGCTTGCTGCCGGTGCGCTCTAAGCGAGAATCAACATAATCTCACCCACAGCCATTCGTCGGGAAAAGTGGAATTTGGATCCTATATTCCCTAGCCTTATTGTCAGACAACAGGACAAAAACATTATGCTCAGCTTCTCACGACCTCAATCCCTTGTTGAAGGTGTCGTGTCAACGATACGCAAAGAAATAGCGAGTGGGGGGCTCCCAGCCGACTCGAAGATGCCAACAGAACATGAGCTGGCTGATCAGTTCGGCGTCAGCCGCTCGGTAGTGCGCGAGGCCATTTCACAGCTGAAAGCCGATGGCGTGCTAGTTATTCGTCGGGGCAACGGCTCTTTTGTTTCTCAAAATCCCTCTGGAACGGTTTTTAGGCTGCCAAGCAGCGAGAGCCATACAGCGGATCTCGCTAAGCTGTTTGAATTGCGCTCGTGCATTGAAATACAAGCCGCGTCACTGGCTGCGCAACGGCACACGACGAAAGATTTGGAGCGGCTGTCTGACGCCATCTCACTGATGGAAGGTAATGCCGGGAATTTTGAAGCATCTTCAAAGGCGGATGTGGAATTTCATAGGGCCATCGTAGCTGCCTGCAAAAACGAATACCTGGCTGCATTCCATGACTTTCTAGAAAGCCAGCTCATCCGGGCTCGTTTCATGGCGTGGGAAAACTCGTCAAAGCTTGCGGTAGGTCCAAGCGGTGCCAACCGCGAGCACCGTGAAATTTACGATGCGATCAAAAGTCACAACCCGGTTGAAGCCGCTAACTGCGCTCGCTTGCATCTGAATTCTGCCGCTCTACGCCTCAATATAGATGTGATGGAGTAGCGGTATCCGTGAGGGCACCAGTACCTGTCGCCGTTAATTTTGGTTGTCAGACAACCAGACATTAAAAGGGACTTTCATGATTTACGATTTTTGTGTGATTGGGGGTGGGATTGTGGGGCTGGCCACAGCCATGCAGCTACTTAAGGCTCATCCAGGCGCTTCGTTGGTGCTCGTGGAAAAAGAGGCCGCCATAGCAAAGCACCAAACTGGCCACAACAGCGGGGTCATTCATGCTGGGATCTATTACGAGCCTGGCAGTTTGAAGGCCCGCCTGTGCAAGCGCGGGGCAGAACTGAGCAAAGCATTCTGTACCGAACACAAGATCCCATTTGAAGTTTGCGGGAAAATGCTTGTTGCATCTAATCCTCGGCAGCTTGCCTTGCTCAGCAATCTTGAAGAGCGAGCCAGACAGAATGGGCTCAATGTTGAACGACTTGGCGCTGTGGAGCTAAGGCAACGCGAACCCAATATTACAGGTCTTGGTGCATTGTTTGTAGACAGCACCGGTATTGTGGATTACCGAATCGTGTCAGATGTCATGGCTGATGTGATAACTAAAGCCGGTGGGGAAATAGCATTAGGTCAAACGATAGCTGCAATTCAGGAGCATGAGAGCCACGTATCGGTGTCATCAGAAGCGTTATCCTGGAAGTCTAAAAAAATTGTAGTTTGCGCGGGTTTACAGTCTGATCGCCTAGCTGCAATGGCTGGGCTGAATGTCGATTTTCAGATCATACCTTTTCGTGGTGAATACTTTCGTTTACCGCCAGAAAAAAATAATAGCATCAATCACCTGATTTACCCAGTGCCAGAAGCAGGGCTTCCATTTCTCGGGATCCATTTAACTCGCATGATTGATGGAGGGGTTACGGTTGGGCCCAATGCTGTGCTTGGGCTTTCGCGCGAAGGCTACAAAAAACTTGCATTTAATGCGCGCGATGTTTTGGAATATAGTTTGTATCCAGGTTTTTGGAAACTTCTGGGAAAAAACTTACGCTCGGGTATCAGCGAAATTAGAAACTCGGCCTGCAAGAAAAGCTACCTAGAGCAATGCCGACAGTATTATCCCTCTCTCAACCTTGAAGACTTAAAATCTTCGGACGCAGGCATACGCGCACAGGCCGTCACAAACAAAGGAGGATTTGTACAAGATTTTCTGTTTGTACAAACATCCAGAATGCTGCACGTGTGTAATGCGCCATCACCGGCAGCCACATCTGCGATCCCAATAGCGGAAATGATAGTGGCGAAACTAGAAGGCTCTGTAGTTTAAGCAGTGCTGTTAATATAAATTATAATAGTATGGAAAAACCATGAGTGAAAAAAATAAATTGATGCCAGATGAAACTACAACCGAGCGCAAAATTCGTTTGCGGAAGGTTGCAGCTGCAACAATCGTCGGATCAATGCTGGAGTGGTATGATTTTTATCTGTATGCATTGATGGCTGCCACGGTTTTTTCTAAAGTTTTCTTTAATCCTGCTGATGCGCAAAATGCGACCTTACTGTCTTTCTCGACCTTCGCAATCGGCTTCATAGCTCGACCGTTGGGAGGTATTCTTTTCGGACACCTCGGAGATAAGTTTGGCCGCAAACGTATGTTGATGGTGACCTTTTGCCTAATGGGGTTTTGCACAACAATCATTGGACTTATTCCTAGTTATGCCACGCTAGGCATTTGGGCACCGGCAACGTTGGTGGTGATTCGAATCTTGCAAGGTCTAGGCGCAGGTGCTGAACTCGCTGCTTCAGCTGTCACAGCGTATGAGCATGCTGACGAGAACAAGCGCGGCAGCCAGGGCGCATGGCCCGCTCTAGGGTTGAACCTGGGGCTGCTTCTGTCGTCGTTGACGGTCTATCTTCTGACGATGCAAGGTGAAGCATTCTTGCTTGCTGGAGGGTGGAGAATCCCATTTGTAGCCAGTATCGTTCTTGTGATGGTGGGATTGTGGGTGCGCAGAAGCATTCCAGAAACTATTGCGTTCCAGGAGATTAGTGAAGAAAAAGAGTCTCAGTTAACGTCGAACACAGGGATAGAAAAAGCGCCTTTGCTGACTTTGCTTAAGAAAGACTTAAAAGGTCTTGTTGTAGTGCTTCTTGTTGCAATTGGATACAACGCTCTAAGCTATATATTCAAAACATTTTCACTTGCATACCTCACCTTGTATAAGGGTGTCTCAGCAAATACCACGTCACTTTCTGTAACCATTGCCAGTCTAATAGCAATTTTCATGGTTCCTTGTTTTGGAGCTTTATGTGATCGCTGGAGCAGCAAAAGAGTATTGATGGCTGGAGGGACGCTGTCTGCAATATTTGCGTACACCTTCATGCAGCTTTTGGAGACAGGCCAGAGCTTGTGGATATTCATTGCTATAGGTTTTGCGACCGGCGTACTTGCGCCGATGATGTTCGCTCCTCAAGGCTCTTTCTTGAGTCGCCAGTTTCCTGCTAATACAAGATCATCAGGCGTTGGTACTGGTCGTGAAATTGGAACTGCTATAGCGGGTGGCCTAGCTCCACTTGGAGCGTTATCCTTGGTTTCAAGCTCTCCAACGCACTCAACAAATGGCGTTGTACTGATCTTGATTTTATCAGCAGTTTTGTTGGTCGTGGCTTGCGCATTTGATCAAGGTGCTAAGAGTTCTAGTTTCAAGAACTGATGAATAGGTCTGTCTCTTTTATCATAGATAATGCGTGTACAGTGTATGGAGAAAATAATGGAAATTGAAAAAGATGATGTGAGAATTGAGTTAAAGAAATTGGTTGATGTGATGCGTTTAGAAGAAAGTTATACATCTTTATTATCTGGCGGTCTATTTTCAATAGATCAAGTTGCAAGTGACGTTTACGCTTTATTAGACGCTACTCAACCCTGTTGGGTTGGTGTGTGCTATTACTTTCAAAGGCAATCTTCTTCAAAAGAAGATCGCCTTGGTATGCAAGAAGAATTTAAGGAGCTTTTAGATCTTTTGGAGTTCGAGAAGCAATTTAGCACCGTTCGGGCTCACACTAGATTGATTCCTTTAGATGCCTGTTCGATATTGACCCACTTTTATAGAGTGCTACGTATTGAAGAAATTTTATGTAAGTATAAAAAATATTTTAAATCGGTATCAACATGATTGATTTTACTTCTTTTTATCGCGCAGGCTATCTGCAAGTTTTATTAGTTGTTCCAAGTCTTCAATAGTCTCTAGTTGAAGAGCTTTTTCAGTTAGGTTTTGTCGGAGCATATGAATACGTTGAGCTGTAGAGTCTTGTGGTGGAAGTATCTCCATTGGAGATACTCCGAACAGGTCTGCCAACCTAAGCAGATCTTCGATGTTAGGCATAGTTTCAGCTCTTTCATACCGGCTAATGGTATTAGGCTCGCAGTCTATGAGTTCTGCCACTTCAGACTGCTTCAGCCCCTTACCTGTGCGTAGCAGCTTCAGGCGAGCGGCGACAAAATCGCGCATGATTTCTGATCCCTTTTTGGAGCCAGAGAGCATCGGCACTGACGCTCCAAAAAAAAACACCAGAAATAGATATTTTTATTCATTTATGGTTGATTTTTTTTGTGTTTGCTCTATTTTGTTATCTACAAATCCATCACCTGCTGGCCATCCCATGGCCCAGATACAGATGGAGCTGGTTTTCATCAGCACACCACTCGCCCCTGCGCTCAGCGGTTTGGGAATTCGAAAGAGCGCCTGATCAAAAGGATCCGATTATGAAAAATTGGCGTGTTTTGATGCACAATTCTTCCGTTTACCAGTCACTTATCACGTCGATCGAGCGATTGGACGTGGAGGTGTATTCCCCCGAAAGCACTACCTACCGCAAACGTCCGGATCGCCCTTCATCGGTAGAGACGAAGGTGCGTTTGTTTCCTGGCTATCTGCTGCTGCGCTTCGATCCTGAGGTCACGCACACGACGACTATCACCGCGCTGAATGGCGCTCATGGGTTCGTTCAGTTTGGCGGTAGCTCCTGTGAGTTTGGCGGTAGGGCCTGTGTTGTGCAGGACGCTACGGTCGAGCAATTAAAAGCCGCTACCTTGGTTCGTTCTAACCGTCAGCTTGACTGCATCGAGTTTCGTAATTTGCCGACAGAGCTGGAAAAAACGCTGCGTCTGATCATCGACATGAAATCTGATGCTGCGCGCAGAGCGGCTTTCCTTGCGCTGCTGGCCCAGGACGCAGCGCTGGAGCGCCTTGTCAGGCGCCACGGAACCCTTTGCTATTCGAGGGTACGTGCCGCCTAGGCTTTACCACTTCCCACTATTTCCCATTTCACCGCCTGGTCTAGCCAGGCGGTGTTTTTTTGCGTTCTCACAACCTTCAGGAGTTCCCATGGCGTCATCCGAAGATGAAGCAACCACCAAGACAGTAAGCGTTTATATCCGAGCGGTCAGGGTGGAGGCGCTGAACAAAGCCGCGACACGGGTGAGCTATGAAACTAAAAGCCCCAGGCAGATTTCACCCTCAAAGCTCGCTCGTTATCTGATCGATAATTTTCTTGAAATGGCCGTTGAGCAGTTGATTGAAGATTCCAAAAAAGCGGCACCTGGCTCGCCTCTTACTGCTACTGACTAGAAGGAACCTGCAATGCTCACCACCAGCGCCTTCCTGGCCCTGGCTATGCAATGTGCTCCCTCGATACACCCCGCCACGCTTACCCCCATCGTCAAGACAGAATCCTCCTTCAATCCCTATGCCATTGGCGTGGTCGGCAAAGTGTTGCCGCGTCAACCGCAAAGCCTGGATGAAGCTGTATTGGTGGTGAAGCAGCTGGTCGCGGAGGGGGCTGACTTCAGCATCGGCCTGGGCCAGATCAACCGGCAGCACTTCGATGTCAGCCGACCTGAACCTGTATTTGAACCCTGCACCAACCTGCGCATGGCCGCCGCTGTTCTTGAGCAGTGCTACGCAGTGGCCAGTGCCCAGGAGCCCAACCGGCAGGTAGCGTTGCACAAGGCTATCTCCTGCTATTACAGCGGCAATCCCAGACGCGGCTTCAAGGCCGAGGCCGCTTTTGGCGGCAGCAGCCACGTGCAACGTGTGTTGGCCAATGCAGGCACGACCACCGTGACGGTCCCTGCGTTGGAAGGCGGATCACCTGAACCGAACAAGCTCCAGCGCGCTCAGGCCCCGGCGTCCACCGTTGAGCCGACTTATGAAAGCTGGGACGTGCTGCGCCAGTACCCGCGCTATCTGCCACCTGCGCCACCGCCTGTTTCTGCTCCATCCGCTGCACCTGCTGTTCCGGCTTCACCCCCAGAACAACCCTCAACTCTCCCCAAAGAGGATCATTGATGATCAAACGTACCCTTGTGCCCAACAAAGGCGAACTCTGCATTTTGCTGGTGGCAGTGGCCTGCCTGCCCGGCATCGCCTCCGCCGACTGGCTCAGCACGCTGAACCAGTGGGGCAGCAATATCCGCCTGGGCCTCTATACCCTGGCGGGCACCCTGGGCCTGGTTTGCCTGATCTGGTCAGGTGCCCAATGGCTGATTGCTCGCTCCACGGGCGACCGCTCGCACACCTTCATGGACTACCTGCAGCAAGTCGGAGTGATCCTGGTTGTCGGTGGGTCTGTGGCCTTGGCCACGGCGGCTTGGCAGGTGTTCGGCACCGGCGTGCCGGGTTGACCAGGAGCGCTTATGGCCAGTAACGAAGTACTCAAGAAACTGACCTTCGAAAGCTACAACGCGATGAGTCGGCCCGCGATGTTCTGGAACATCCCCATCATGCCGATGGTGGGCTTGCTGATGGGCGGCCTGGTCTTCGGTGTGGCCGCAACCTTCCTGCTGTCCTGGGTGTGGGGCCTGGTCGCTGCCGCCCCGTTCCTGATAGCCCTCATTGCCTTGAGGGTCGTGGGCCTGATTGATCCTCAATATTTGCGCCGCATCCGCTTTGGGCGGCGGCGTCTCTGGCTGAGCCTCAAGTACGGCAAACCGTTGTTGCTGACCCCCTTTAACCCGCAATGGAATGAATTCTATGGCGCACGATTTTCACACAAGCGTTATGCCCCCGGAAAAGAAAGCGCCATTGATGCGCTATCCGGTCCACGAACACATGGTGACCCTGCCCGGCAATCGCCTGGTGAGCCTGATCCAGTTGAAGGGGGTTTCCAGCGAAACCCGCAGTGATGACGAACTGGTCCACCTGTTTCATAACCTCAACCGCTACTTCCTGGCCCTGGGCAAAAAGGAAGGCAAGCACCTGATGCTGCAAACCTACATCACCAAGACGGGCATCGAGCTGGACACGCAATACACCTTGCCGCTGCCCGCGCTTCAGGACTTCGTGGACGCTTACACCGCACCGTTTCGCAACGGCACCTTCTACCAAGTCGGGTACAGCATTGCCCTGATCCTCAAGTACCGCGAGGTGGATGAAGGGATCGAGCGCATGAGCGACCTGTTGTCGCTGTCCGAAACTTTGCTGGCCGAATATGACCCGGTCATCATGGGGCTGGAGGAAAACGAACACGGTGCGCTGTTCTCGCAGATCGGGCGCTACTACAGCCTGCTGATCAACGGGCACGAAAAAGACGTGCTGGTCAGCGATACCCGCCTGGGGGACGCGATCATTGATAGCGTCACCAACTTCGAAAACTACGATTTTGTCGAGAACCGGCCCAATCGGGGTGGCCAGCGTTTCGCGACCACCTTTGACCTGCGCGACTACCCCAGTGGCGGGACCTACCCCGGTATGTGGGACGAGGCCATCGAGCAGCAGTTCGAGTTCACCCTGGTGCAAACGTTTCTGTTCGAAGACCGTAACAAGGCCAAGGACAAATTCAAAAAGCACGTGGCGGATCTGGGGTCGGTCGAGCGTGATTCAAAGCAGACCGAGGAGCTTGAAAATGCCATCGAGGCCATCACCCTGGGCGACAAGGCGTTTGGCCGCTATCACGCCTCCCTGATCGTCTTCGGCAAGACCCCGGACCAGGCCATCGAGAACGGCACGAAAATGGCGTCGGTGTTTACGGTGCGTGACGCGACCTTTGTGCGTTCGACCATGAGCAACATCGACACCTGGTACACGCAGTTCCCCGGTGTGACCGAGGCCATGTACCCCATGATGAAATCGACCGAGAACCTGGCGTGCAGCTTTTCCCTGCACTCCACTCCCACGGGCAAGGTCAAGGGCAACCCCATCGGTGATGGCACGGGTGTGATGCCCGTGCTGACGGCCAACAAGGCGTTGTATGTCCTCAACGTGCATGACAGCCCGCCCGGTCAGAACAACCTCGGTGAAATGCTGCCAGGGCATGCGGTCTTCACGGGCCAGACGGGGGTCGGTAAAACCACCGCTGAGGCCACCCTGCTGACCTTTCTCAGCCGCTTCGATCCGCTGATTTTCGGCATCGACTACAACGAGTCGCTGAGGCACCTGCTGTGTGCATTGGGGGCCGAGTATTACACCGTGCAGCTGGGGCAATTCACCGGCGTCAACCCGTTCCAGTTTCACGACAGTCCGGGGTTGCGGCAAATGCTGTTTGACCTGGTGCTGTGCTGCGCCGGTGGTCCTGACAAGAGCAACGACGCTGACCAGAAAAGGATCAAGGACTCGATCGAGGCGGTCATGGCGCACACCAACGTGCGCAATCGCAGCATGTCATTGCTGCTGCGAAACATCCCCGAGCAAGGCGAAAACTGCTTGCGGACCCGGCTATCGAAATGGTGTCGCCTGGCCGGTGAAGGCCGTGTAGGGCAATACGCCTGGGTACTGGACTCGCCGGTCAACCAGTTCGATGCGCAGACCTACCGGCGTCTCGCCTTCGATTGCACGCAGTTACTCAAAAACAATTATGCCGAGAAACACCCCGAGGTCATGGAGGCGTTTCTGAACACGCTGTTCTACATGAAGCGCGAAATGCACCAGGCCCGCCCCGGCAACCTGCTGCTGAATGTGGTGGCCGAGTACTGGGCACCGTTGTCGTTCAAAAGCACGGCGGATGCCATCCAGGAGGTCTTGCAGAGCGGACGCATGCGCGGGGAAATCCTGATCATGGACACCCAGTACCCCGAGCAAGCGCTGGCGACGAAGTATGCTCCGGCGGTCATTCAGCAGGTGATTACGCCCATCTGGCTGCCCAACAAAAACGCCCAGGCCGATAGCTACGCGAAGTTTGGCGTCAAGGGCAAGCTGTTCGACACCGTGCGTGCCATGGGGAAACTCAGCCGGGAAATGGTGGTGCAGCAGGGTCACCAGACGGTGAAGCTGAAGATGGAGCTGGGCGGCCCACTCAAGTACTGGTTGCCGTTGCTGTCGGCCACGGTAATGAACCTGGCAGTGGCCGAGCGTATCCGGCAACACCTCGGCACGACCGATCCCAAGGTATGGGTAGACGCATTCCTGGTGGCCGAGGCCGTGCGCCAATGGCTGAACACCGACGATCCCGCTGTATGGCTGCCCGCGTTCGACTACGCCGACAACCTGCGCCAGTCCATGAACACGCGAGATGCACAACGCTGGCTTCCGGCCTTCCAGAAGGCCTGGAAAGCCCTTCAGGAACACAACGAAATGGAGGTTTCATCATGAACAAACACGTGATGGCTTATGCGCTGAGCGCGCTCATAGTGACCGCAGCCCTGCCTGCTGCTCACGCAGCAGTGCCAGGCGTGCCGGTCCTGGACCCGTCTACCCTGCTCACGCTGAGGGCGAATGCGTTGGCCCAGGCCAAGCAGGCGATGGATGCACTGACCACGGCCAAGGACGCCATCCGCGAGACCGCGCAGCAGTACAACCACTACAAGAGCATCATCACCGGCAATGACATGCTGGGTGGGTTCCTGAACGACCCGGCCTTGAACAAGGTGATGCCCATGGGGGACTGGGCCGATGTCTACGGCACGGCACGGGACATCGCCAGTTTGCGTGACCGCTACGGCTTAACCTCGGATAATGCCAGCGTGCAGCAGAAATTCGACCAGATGATGTCGGTTGCCGATGCGCTGGAACGCAATTACAACGCCAGCACCGAACGGGTCAAGAACGCCGAGTTCCTACGGGCCCGGTTGAACGAGGTGACGACCCCACAGCAGAAGGAGGATTTACAGCTGCGCTACCAGCAGGAGCTGATCGAGCTGCAAAACCAGCAGATGCGGCTGGCCAACATGCAGATGCTTCAGCAGCAGCAAGAGAAGATGGAAAACGAAAAACGGGCCCAAGCGTTCAGTGACTACATGAACGGTAAAACGAGCGTGCGGCCCAGCTACGATTGATTAACCAATAAATTCGAAAGGGAAGATGACCTATGTTTAAAAAAATGACTGCTTTTTCTTGCTTGGTGTTGTTTGCACTTGCGCTGTCGGGTTGCTTCGATAGCAAAGGGGATGGATTTGTTGGGCGATGGACTGGCGAAGACAAAACAAGAATGTTCACGCCAAGCTTTGTCATGGATATCTCAAAGGACGGGGAAGTTTTTCATATAAACCTTGAGACCACAAACACCACACGGGATCTAATGGGGAAAAATGAAAAAAAGGAAAAGGGCTTGCAGCGATTCGAAGGCAAGGCAGAGTCAGACACCGTTTTAAGCATGGTTGGTGGTCTTGTAACCATGCGCTTGGAAGGCGATATCATCTATTTCGACAGCACCACCTATACCCGAGTAAAATAACGGAGGCGGCATGGACGTAACAAAGATAGCCCAGACGTTGTTCAATTTCGTTGATGCCGCTTTGCAAAGCGCCTTGGTCACCGGGATGGCCAAGGTGATGCTGGGGCTTGGAGCGCTCTTCGGGACGATGTGGTTGATCCACTTCACGCTGCGAAACATGCAATGGCTGTACCGGGGGATGAACGTTGCCTTCGAGGATGTGGCCAAAGAAATTATGAAAATGGCTGCCATCACCGCGTGTGCGTTCAGTGTGCAATGGTACGTACAAACGATTGTGCCCTTTATCACTGGCTTGCCCAACTGGATGGGGGGGATTTTGTCCGGCCAGGAGGGCACGCAAACCAACCAGATCGACAGTTTGATTGTTACTTATGCGTCGAACCTGAGCGCCCTGATAGGGGCTATGGAATTCAATATCGTAACAACCAGTTTTGCTAAAATCTGGTTGGGCATTCAGGGGGTGGTGTTTTACGTGCTGGGCGGTATCCCGTTCTTGCTGGCCGCCGTCGCCACGCTGTTTGTACTGAAAGTCTCGACAACGGCTGTTGTGGCCGTAGGGCCTCTGTTCATCGCCTTTTTGCTGTTTGACCAGACCCGGCAGTATTTCTGGGGGTGGGTTTCAGCCATCGCAGGCTTTATGTTGGCTCAGGTGTTGATATCGGTTGTGCTGGCAATCGAAATCGGCTTTATCAACACCGTGATGATTAAAGACGGAACGTTGACGACCACCCTGGAGGGGAATCTCACCATCCTGATTGTCTTCTGCACGTTCACAGCGCTTGTGATCGAACTGCCTCAGCAAGCAGCCTCCATCATGGGCGGTGGCCCCTCCGGAGGCGGAATGATCAGCAAAATTTCAGGATTTGGAGCAGCCAAAAGCATGACCAGCGGTGCCGCTGCCGGCATTTCCAAACTGCGGAGGGGACGCAACAACATCAAATAGCACACCGCTTCACCGGCTACGCCCTCTCCCTACTCGCAACACCCTCGCTTCTCTCAGGTACTCCACTATGAATGTCAAACTTGCTTTGAGCGGGCTGCTTTCGGCTGCCCTGCTGTCAGGGTGTGGCTCTGCACCCAAACTGTCCGAACCAGAAGGGCAGTGGGAAGACATGCCCTTTACCCATGCCCCTGCGCCTCGGGCTGCCCCTGTGACAACGCCCGCACCCTTGCCTGGCCAGGTACAGCCAGCGGCAAGCCCCGCGCCCCAGGCCCAGCCGCTCAAGACTACCCAGCAAAAGCGACCGGTAACCGCCTCCCCGGCAAAGCCCGCCGAGGCCCCGCCCAACGACTCCAAATGCTCCGCGAACTGATCCGCGAAGCACGTGTATGTCCAGGTTTAGGTGACTTATGAGAAAGCTACGAAAATCCAAACAGGACGTGATCGAGCAGGAGCGGCAACTGGCCGCCCGTACCAGCATCGACGCGGCCACCGCACAAGAAATCAGCCTGGCCGAACAGGCATTCATCCATGCAGCGCGGTATTTCGAGAAGAACATCGCCGCCGACGAGAAGGCCAAGACCAAAAACGCCCGTCGCCTGGCGGGCTTCTTCGGTGTGCTGACCTTTATGTCCATCGCCGCCGTGATGGGCCTGACCCCGCTCAAGACCGTGCAACTTGGCCTGGTACGGGTAGACAACAACTCCGGCTACACGGACGTGGTGTGGGCCGACGACAAGGGCAAGCCACCGGAGCAGATCGATGACGAGTTCTGGCTCTCGGCCTATGTACGGTTTCGCGAGAGCTACAACTTCTCAAGCCACGACGCAGAGTTCGGCATGGTGGAGCTGATGTCCTACGGCGAGACGTTTACCGAGTACCGCAACTTCCAATTGTCCTCCAAGGGCTATCTGGAAGTGCTGGGGACCAACCGGCAAATCCGCACGGATATCAACAATATCAACTTCCTGGAACGCAAAGACCGGGAAGGCACCGCCCAGGTGCGGATCACCAAAACCGTGCTGGACCGCAACGGCACGCCCGATCCTCAGCTGGCCCCGGTGACCTGGGTGGCGACGGTGACCTACGACTACAAAAATCCTGCCAAAAAAGCCGGTGATCAGTGGCTAAACCCCCGAGGTTTTGGGGTCAAGGCCTACACGATGACCCAGGAAGTGGGGGTGTCCAATGGGAAATAAAGCCGTCTCAGGCCTCGCGGCGCTGTTGGCCTTAACGTGTGTCGTCCCGGCTCTTGCCGAGAGCCTGGGCACCGGCTCATCACTCGACCGGCGCGTGCAGACCGCTGTTTACAGCCCGGACAACGTGTACCGCATCCAGGCCTCGGTGGGTCGTACCTCGCTGGTACAGCTTCCGGCCAACGAGACCATCAACGAGGCATCAGGCCTGATGGTGTCAGGTGATCCCAAGGCCTGGTCCATCGGTCCGAACAAGGCCGGTAACCTGGTGGCCATCAAGCCCACTACCGACCAGGAGCCCAATACTAATCTGGTGATCAACACCAACCGGCACACCTACCTGCTGGAACTGAAACTGGTGACTCGGGCTGCGGACATGACCTACGCGCTGCGCTTCACCTACCCCGAGCCGCCGAAAAAATCCGGCGCGGTACGCCGTGACCCTGGCAACCCCTGCGACGGCCCGGTGCAAAACGGCCCCTATCAGAAGCGCTCCAGTGCAGAGAGCCGGTCCATAGCGCCGTATGAGGGCTGGGACAACGGCATGCTGACCTGCTTCCGCTTCACCGGCAACGGGCCTCGCCCGGTGCTGTACCAGGTATTGCCCGATGGCACCGAAACCCTGGCCGACGCGCACAACGAACAGAACGTGGTCGTGGTGCATGGGGTGAGCCGCTTGTTTCGGTTCCGCTTGAACAGCCTGGTTGTAGAGGCCCGGCCTACCGCTCAGGTGAACACGGGGTACAACTTCAACGGGACCACCACCGGCGAGATTCGGGAGCTCAAGCATGCAGAACAATGACAATGACCAAACTCCGGATAGCACACCAGGGCCGGACAGCATCGTGCCGCCCGAACACGCAGCGGCTCCAGCAGCGACCACGGAGCAAGGAGCGGCAACGGAACACGCCCCGGCCTCGGAGCCCGCCAGCACCCAGGCCCGTGGGGCCTTTGACGTGCGGGCCAAACGCACAGGCGATGCCCAAAACAAGAAGTCGCTTTACCTGGGCCTGGCCGGGCTGGTGTTTGTAGGGCTGCTGGTGATTGGCGGACTCTGGTACTTCACCATTTCCCAGATGAAAACTACCGGCTCAGAGGTTGATGAAACCCACGTCAAGAAGGACGCGACCTTGGATGTGAATCTGGGCAGTGACGACAGCATGAAGAAGGCTCGGGAAGCCAAGCTGGCCGCTGACAAAGCCGAAGAGGACAGGAGAGCCCGCGCTGAAAGAGACCGATTGGCGAAGGAGGAAAAGGATAAAAGGGACGCCAATCGCGGATCGACCGATCAGGGACATGCCGCCAGTGTGCCGCCACCGCCCGGGCAGAACACACCGGTCGTGGAGACCCCCCGGCAACGCAAACTGGGGGCTGCAATGTTCGTCACTTCGGAAGATGCGATGGGCACCGGCGCTGCGGATACTCAGCCGCAACAGCCGACCAACGATCAGCCCTCCCTGCCGCCTTCATTGCTGGCTGACGTGCAAGGCGGATCGAGCAGCGACCTGGGCGGTGGTGAATCGTCCACCCGAAAACGCAGCAGCCTGAGCAATCTGGGCGGTACCACCTTTGCCCCGGCCAAAGCGTACCTGGCACCGAATCGCAAGTACCTGGTCAGCCACAACACCTACACGCGCTGCGCGTTGTACAACGAAATCATCAGCACCCACCCAGGGCTGGTGGATTGTCGTCTGACCGATCCGCTGTATTCCGCCGATGGCTCTACAGTGATTGCGGCGGCGGGTGACAAGCTCACCGGCGAGCAGACAGTACAGGTTGGCCCAGGCGAAACCAGTGTGTTCACCACCTGGACCGAAATCGAAACCCAATCGGGTGCGCGGGCCAAGCTGGACAGCCTCGGTGCAGGCCCTATGGGGGCCAGCGGGACCGAAGCCTGGATCAATCGTCACTATATGCAGCGCTTTGGCGGTGCGGTGATGTTGTCGTTCATCCAGGACGCGCTTCAGGCCGCGTCCAACACGACGCAGAAAAGCTCGGGGTCCGGAGGTTACACGGTGAACAACAGCGAACAGAACGTGGAGAGCATGGCCAACAAGGCGCTGGACAGCACCATCAACATTCCGGACACCGCGCACCTGCTGCCGGGCACCGTGATCACCGTCATCGTGGCCCGCGACATCGACTTTTCATCGGTTTTCGAGAACCGCTAAGGAGTATTCATGACGCAAGAACCAGATCACTCCCAAGACCCAGAGGAACAAGGGCTGACCGAAGACACGCTGGTCCTGGACTTCCTCGACCAGGCAGGCGTCACCGAGCGCCTGAATCGCCCCGGTACCCAGGACGTGGCCATTAACCGGCCCTTTGAAATCTGGGTAGACGGTCCAGACGGCTGGGTGCGCGAGGACGCGCCCTGGCTCACCTACAGCCTGTGTTGGCGGCTGGCCAATGCGCTCTGTGCGCTGAACTACCGCGTGCTGGCCCCTCATTCACCGATTCACACCGTTAAATTGCCTGGCGGGGAGCGGGGTCAGATCGTCATGGCACCGGCGTGCGAGGAAGGCACCCTGTCGATGACGTTTCGCAAACCCTCCTTGCTGCGTTTCACCCACAAGGATTACGTCAACAGTGGCCGCTATGACCGGGCCCAGGCCATCGCTTCACCGGTGCTGACCCTCAAGCCCTGGCAGTGTGACATGAAGGACGCTCACGCTGCCGGGGACTTTGACCCGTTCATGGAAATGGCCGTTGCCCATCGTCAGAACATCATCGTGTTCGGCGGGCCTGGCTCGGGAAAAACCACCTACGGCAAGACGCTGATCGACCTCTTTCCGGCTCACCGGCGCATGGTCACGATCCAGGAAATGCTGGAAGACCCCCTGCCGTTTCATCCCAACCATGTGCATCTGTTCTACGGGCATGTGGTGGGACCCAAAGCCCTGGTGGCCAGCGCGCTACGTATGAAGCCCGACCACCTGTTTCTCGCCGAGCTGACCGGTGACGAGGTGTGGCACTTCATCGAGATTCTGAACACCGGCACCAAGGGCACCGTGACCACGGCGCACGCCAACGACAGTGAAGCAGGCTATGCCCGTGTGTGCGGCCTGGTGAAGCAGTCGGAGGTCGGCAAGGGCCTGGATTATGCGTACATCGAGCGCTTGGTACGAACCTCGTTCGACGTGGTGGTGTACATGGAAGAGACGGACATCCTGGAAGTGCATTACGAACCCGAATACAAGCTGGCTTTGCTCAATGGTCAGCGTCAACGAGCTAAATAGGAGTGGGTCATGTGGTTGAAACGGATTTTTACTCGGAAGTTTGCAACACGCGGTAGCGGTAAGCGCGTAGCAGAAAGGCCCAAGCCACCCACGCAGCCATACGTTCTGCTGCTCAATTACTCACAGTTCTACGCAGTGGCCGAAGCCATCCAGATGGATTACGTCACCTTGCACAACAGCATTACGCGCAACCCTGCACACGGCCTGGAGAAAGCCCTTGTAGAACGCGAGCGGCACAACCGTGATGCATTGGGGCAAGTGTTCACGATGATCGAAGCGATGCAGCCTTATCCGAACACGTTCGCAGCCTTCGAGGCGGCACGTGCTCATATTCAGGAGGCCGAGCACGCGCTCGCCAGGCAGGGTAATAGGAGAAGTTTATGTGGTGGAGACTGACATTACTGGTCATCGCATTGATGCTGGTGTTCTTCGTGGCAGGCCTGTACGCAGGGGGTGCGATGTTTCTGCACCTGACTCAGGGTCACTTCGCGGGCTTGTCCTGGGACACGCTGTGGGAAGCCCGCAAGCTGCCCTGGAACGACCGGCGGATGCTGTACGTGCCCTGGTCGTGGTGTGTGACGGCAGCCCTGACGTTCCTGCCGGTCGGCGTTACGTTGATGGCCGTTTTCGTGCGCTTGAAGCCCAAGACCTCGCTGCACGGTGATGCCCGCTTTGCCAACGACCGCGAGCTGCGCCAGTTCGAGTACCAGGGCGAATACAAGAACACCAGTAAGGCCCGCAAGTAGGCTTTACGCGCACTACATGCATTCAGACAACAGACGAGGCATTACGATGACCACCGAAAAAGTGTTCGCAAAAAGTGACGCAAAAGACGTACTGGCGCTCTCTAAGGCATCAGCAGAAGCCATGTTGGCGAACTTCACCATAACCATCGTGTTGGCGGATACGAAAACCGATGATGAGGTCACGCCGTTTATCGAGAGGCTGAACACCGGCCACAAGGGGAGCTGGACCACGCTCGCCAATAGTGAGTCAGGCTATGCCCGTGTGTGCGGACTGGTGAAGCCATCACAGGGCACCAGTAAGACCCGCAAGTAGGCATTACGCTCGCGTCACCCCCTGATACATCCGCATTTTCAAACATCCCACTGCACCGCTACGCAGTCGGCTATCAGCCGTCTGGCGTTTGGCTGTGCCTGGCCTTACCTATATGAGGTGTACCGTGCTGCTACCTTTCGAGCTGGACCCCGAAATCATTCAACACATCATCCATAGTCAGGCCGGATCGATCGGCAAGGCCATCATCGAGCTGGTGATGAACTCTGTAGACGCCGATGCCACCGCATTGCGCCTGACCATGACCAAAGAGGGCTTTCACTGCGCTGATGACGGTCGCGGATTTGCCAGCCGCAATGACGTGCTGCGCTACTTCGGACGCTTTGGCACACCGCACCAGGAAGGCGATGCCACTTATGGCCGGTTCCGCCTGGGCCGGGGCCAGATCATGGCGCATGCCAAGACACGTTGGGCTTCCAACGATTGGCAGATGACCGTTGATACCCGCTCGATGGGCTACAACTACGAGCTGGACGATCTTGAAAACGGCGTACCGGGTTGCTCCATCGAGGGCACCTGGTACGAACCGCTCAACGATTTGGAGTTGATGTCTGCCGTTCAGGAGATTCGTGACCTGGTGCGCTACACCCGCATCAGCGTTGAACTCAATGGCCGTGTCATTACGCGCGATCCTGCAACGGAAAAGTGGGACTTTGAAGACGAATACGCCTATTACCGGGCCAAGGAAGAAGGCGCGGTTTCGATCTACAACCAGGGCGTGCTGGTCCGTCACGATTCCTCGCACCTCTGGGGGGCTGGAGGCCTGATCGTGACCAAGCAGGCGATTGCCCTCAACGTCTCCCGTAGCGAGATACTGCGCAAGACCTGCCCGGTCTGGAAAGCAATCGCCAAGGTGTTCGGTCCGCTGGCTGATAAGGTCTCGGGGGAATTGGGTGGACGCCGCAAGACAGAAGCACGTCGAGCGCGATCAGCACTGTCGTTGCTCAGCGGCGCAGCTGATGTGGGCAAAATATTTTGCCATGAAGAAGTCATCACGGTTCTGCCAGGCAAACGGCATATCACCCTGAAGGATTTTATTGATAAGGCGTTTCGTGAACACAAGGGCACCTACACCGTTGTTTTAAAGGGCAGTGACATACCCAAAGGCGAAGGCATTGCCGGGCAGCGCATCATCCAGGTACTGCATCCGCAAACGCTCGACCGCTTCGGTTGCCATAGCGTTGAAGATTTTGAAGATGTGCTGGAGCGGGTGATTGCCAATGCGAGACCTGCCGTCAGTCACTGGTACCGAGAGCTGAAGGTGCCCCAGTGCGCCGCTTTCACGACCGTCAAGAAGGCTTATGTCGAACGAACATCGATTGTCGATGAGAAAAAGGCGCTGGACAAAGAAACACGCCGGGCCTGGATCGCGTTGCGCTGGTGCCTGCAACACTACGCCGGTGCGTGTGTGGGGGCTGAACGCTGGAATGATGGCACCGTTCGACATAACAAGGACCGGCTGGATGTGTTGCTCGGCGAGTCGAACACCAGTGAAGCGTGGACGGATGGTAAGACCTACCTGGCCATCAACCGCCCCATCGTGCAACGGCTCAAGTCCGAACCCATGAAAACGGCAGCCTACATCTTCGGGCTGGTCGAACACGAGGTGGCGCACCAGGGCGACAGCCTGGCGTGCGGGCATGACGAAGCGTTCTATCAGCGCTTCCATGACATTTCCCTGCGCATGGCACCCGAGCGTCAGCGGTTCATGCACAAGTGGTTGATGAAATACACCACGAGCATGGAAATGGAAGGCAAAAGGGCTACCGGCAACGCCTGGGGAGAGCTTCACCTGGTAAGGCGTGTGGGCACTGGCCGTATGAAGCGCGGCTTGTCAGACGCCATCGAGGACGATTCGGAGGACCCGATTGTCAGCACGCCGGTGCCGGAGCAGGACATGGCCTTGCTCAGCAGGATCAATGCCGGGTTGATCGACAAGGGTGTCTGCCCACCGCCGCCTGACTGGAGCAGGGTCATCGAGCAGGCCAAGGCCGACCAGGTGGCGAACAGCGAGCGGTTGCGTGCTAAACGGGAAGCCGATGAGGCTGAATATGAGCGGATCAGTCAGGCGCTTGATGAGGCCACAGAGAAGGCGAAGCCCGAAGTTGCCCGGATTCTGGACATACCGCTGGCAGACATTCCAGCGGGTGCCCTGGACTACCTCGGTCATCTGCTGGCCACCGGAAGCGATGAACAGGAGATACGCAGCGAATGGGAATGCCAGTTCGCAGAGCCTGACTTTGGTGATGATCCCTATGACTACTTCACTGAAGAGGAGTTGGCCGAAGAGCAGGCACGCAGCGACCAGTTCAATCAGGAGCAATTGGCAGCTGAACAGGACGACGATCCACGCCGTAAGTTAGCTAAGGATTACCACGGCATGGTCGAGCCTGGCGAAACGTTGTGGATGCTTGAACGCAATGCTGCCGCTGCCGGTTTTTGGCGAGTCGAGAGCTACCTCGAATGGCGTCACGCCGATCAAGCCAACACGCACTGAAAAATCCTTTCCATGCACCGCCACGCGGACGGCCATTGCCACCTGGTGTCGGGCTGTGTCCGGAAGCACCTTGCAGGAGATTCCCCATGGAACAAGCAAAAGAATCGAAACCCCTTCTCTTTTTGGGGTTGCCCTTGCCCATCGCGCTGGGCGTCGTCTTCGTCATTGCAGCTTGGCTGGGGATTTATATCGCACTCGCCCAGCTCGATGAGATCAGTGCATCGCTCACGCAGATCCAGGCCAATCAGCAGGTGGCCATCGCCCTGCAAAAAAGCCTCGAAGCCGAGGCGATTGAGCGTCGGGCAGGTGTCCGCTGATGCCCAGGGCTAAATCCAAACCCATCAGCCCTGACAATCCCCAAGAACGGATCGAGGAGCACCCCGCGTTCCTCTTTGGGCAAGCACCCCTCGGAGGATTCGTTTCTGCTGGCTGCTCCGCCAGGTTCCGGCAAGCCCGTAGGGGTTGTGATTCCCAGTTTGCTCCGTTATCCCGATTCGGTTGTCGTCCACGATCCCATCAAGGATTCCAAACTATGAACGTTCGTACCGCACTGACCCTGTCCGCAGTATTCATGCTGTCCCTGACCGGCTGCGCGACTCAGTCACAGCTTGATCGACAGTCGAACCAGCTCGAAGTCATCAGCGCCTCGCTCAAGCAGATACAGGCCAACCAGCAGCAGTCCATCGCTCTGCAACACCAACAGGCCGCGCTTCAGGCGCAAAGCAACAACGAACAGGCGCTTCAGCGTCAAGCAGGGGGCCGCTGATGGGCAAGGCTAAATCGACAACCCATCAGCCCGGACAATCCACCAAGAACGGATCGAGGAGCACCCCTGCGATCCTCATTGGCAAACACCCCTACCAAGGACGTACCTTCTTGGCCAGCTATGGCCAGACAGTTCGTGCATGCTTGGCCTGCGCCCCCAGGCACTCGGCATGAAAGGCGTCAGGATGCGTTGATCCCCAACCTGTTGAGCTACCCCGATTCAGTGGTGGTCAACGATCCCGCAAATTCGAAAACTGGATGGTTACTTCGCGGCTTTTCGGCGCCTGCAGCCTGGACACAAGGTCTACCGCTTTTTCGCCCGGAGCGCCTGGAAGACGCACCGCTGGAACCCGCTCGAGCTGCCACTTCAGCCGCGACCCGCTGTACCGCTATGGGGCAGATATTCGCTACCCTGGCCGGCGTGTGCTGTTGTCTCCGGACAACCCGCAAGAACCAGGAGTGGTACAACAAGGCTGCCAACGTCGTTCTCATGCCATCTTGCTGTACCTGATGGAAACCCTGGAGGCCATGCTCATGGTATGACTGACTTGCCCCAGGCCTACGAAGGTGGCTCACTGGGCTACCGGGCATCGGGTGTGGGCTCAGCAGATCCATCGAGCTGCGCAGCACCGGCCCCTAATGCAGCTGACCGTGGAAACCCTTCGAGAGCTCTAACGGCGTGTTACGAAGCCTTCGAAGAACAAGAGCAGCGGTTGGTCCACCTACCGTCGATATCGTTGCGCGACGTGCCTTGTCCAGTGTATGCCGAGAAAGACGGTGGCCTGGGCCGTGCTCGGATGACGACATCGACTTTGCACCAAGCTGCGCAAGGAGAAGACCACCGTCTACTTCATGCGTTACCGAAAGAAACCATGCAAGAAGTACGGCCCGCTGATGAACCTGTTTTCACCCAGGCCGATTCGGCTCAGAATCCACCGTGTCGATGTCCGAGCAAGGCGGGCATCTGCGCAGACGGCTACGCTTCGGTACTACAAGTACCAAGCGTGGTCCTCGATGATGCGACGAAATCGCGATCTATGGGCTCGCATGGAGATCATGGAAATCGCGCCGTGCGCTGACCGATGGTGCAGGCCTTCGCTTCTCATCATTTTTCCAGGGCAAGGACTCAGCTGCGCGCGGCGCATCGTATGGCCGGGAGAGCCTGGCAATCGGCATCATGAAGGCCGATTTCACAACGAAATGTCTTCGGCCCCGTGACAATTCGAGCTGGCCAAGGAGTACAGCACGCGCCTGGGCAACACGACCGGTGCGCGTCCATAACCAATCGTTGAACAGACAGAAGCACGAGATGGGTGCTCGAGGTCAAACAGACAGTTACAGCGAGCAGCCCCGGCCCTTGCTGCTGCCCCAGGAGGTGAGACGAGCTTACCTTTCGACAAGCAAGCTTGATTTTTGTCCAGGCAACCGCAAACAGAGCCCGCATGAAAATCTGGCGCGGCAAGAATCATTTACTTCGAAGAGGACCGTATTTAAAGCGCGAGCAGAAGATGACCCCTCCGCCCGTTGCCGGTTGGAGACGCAACCAAAATCGACGCGCTCACCGTGCCGGTGCGCACCGTCGAAGCCAAGGTGGCCGGTGGCCGACACCAAGCCCATGCAGGCCGAACAGCGGCAGCGCTGGAACCCCAAAGACACCGCGTCCAAACCCGCTCCAGGTCGAAGCGGACAAGGCTCAGCCGCCCGAGGTCGAGCCGGATCCCGAGCCTGCGCAGGCTGACGATACCCCCGAAACGATGTAGTCCCCCCACTGGCACATCCAAACGCTTGCAGGAGCAACACATGAATACCTTCAGCAAAACGGCTGACCGCCAGGGTCAGGCCGCTGGCAACGCCGTGCCCGGTCGCGGCAAAACTCGGGTCTGCGCACTGTTCGCAGTGTGCCTGTTGGGCAGCGGCTCAGCGTTCGCCGGCGACCCGTGCAAGTCCGTGCTTTGCCTCTACGGCAAATTCACCGGCAACAGCGGTGGCAGCGAGTGCCGCAGCGCCGAACAGGACTACTTCAGCATCCTGGTCAAGAAGCACGGGAACATCAGATGGAGCCAGACCGCCACGGCGCGCCAGGACTACCTCAACAGCTGCCCCGGTGCTGATCAGAGCTACACCCAAAAAATCAACGACAAGTTCGGCAAGGTCCGGGGCTAAGCCCCAGATACTGACAAGGAGAACACCATGCGAGTATTCATTGCGGAAAAGCCTGCCCTGGGCCAGGTCATTGCCGAGGCGCTGGGCACCGTCATACGCAAGGACGGCTATTTCGAGTGCGGCAGCAACGATATCGTCACCTGGTGCGTGGGCCACCTGCTCGAACTGGCCCCACCTGAGGTGCACAACCCTGATTATAAAAACTGGGTCCAGGCCGACCTGCCCCTGAAGCTGCGTCCGGCCAAGTACCAGCCGATTGCGCGCACCCGCGACCAGCTCAAAGTGGTCCAGCAGCTGATCGGTCGCGCCTCAGAAATCGTCCACGCCGGTGACCCGGACGACGAAGGCCAGTTGCTGGTCGATGAGGTCCTGGTGCATTTCGGCAACACCGCGCCGGTCAAACGCATCCTGATCAACGACATGAACGCCAACGCTGCCCGCAAAGCGTTGGAGGGGCTGCGCGACAACCGCGAGTTTTACGGCCTGTTCCAGAAAGCTCTGGCCCGCAGCATCGGCGACCAGTTGTACGGGTTCAACATGACCCGCGCCTGCACCCTGGCCGGTAGGGCCAAGGGCGTTAAAGGCGTGTTGTCGGTGGGCCGTGTCCAAACCCCGATCCTGGGTCTGATCGTGAATCGCTACCTGGCGAACAAGAGTCACGCCAGTGCGTTTTACTACACGGTTGCGGCAAGCCTGGCCTTTGGTAGCAGTCGTGCGCAGGCCCGCCTCGTGGTGGCCGCCGATGCCCCGATCGATGACAAGAACCGGATCATTGACGAGGCCTACGCCACCAACGTGGCCGACGCGTGCCGGCAGAAAGCTGCAGCCGTGATCGAGGCCCGCGTGGAAGAGAAGCAAACGCCGGCGCCATTGCCGTTCGCGTTGCTCGACCTGCAGGTGTACATGAGCAAGACCCACAGCATCGATGCTGAAAAGACCCTGGCACTGACCCAGGCGCTGCGTGAGAAGTACAAGGCCATCACCTATAACCGTTCGGATTGCAGTTACCTGACCGACGAACAATTTGGCGAGGCCCCGCAGACCTTGAGCCTGCTGAGCGAGGCCCTGCCGGACCTGGCCGGGATGTTCACCGAGGTGAATTCGGAACGCAAAAGCCGGGCTTTCGACGACAGCAAGGTCTCGGCCCACACCGCGATCATCCCCACGGCGGTGAAGATCGACATCGCCCAACTGAGCGCCGATGAACGCGCCGTGTACCTGGCTATCGTCAAACGCTACGTCGCGCAGTTCTTGCCCGAAAAACGCTACCTCAGTGCCGAAGTGCGTTTTGGCGTGAACGGACACACCTTCGTTGCACGCTCCACCAAAGTGACGCAGCCAGGCTGGACGGCGCAGGTCACTGAAGAAAACGAGCAAGAGGAAGACGGGTCGGACGCCGCCGAGGTGGCAAGCCCCTTCGATGCGCTGGCGGGTCTGAAAGTCGGTGACGCCGGGGTATGTGACGGCATCACGGTAGTTAAGGAAAAGACCAAGCCCCTGCCGCTCTACACCGAAGCCGAATTGCTCAAGGACCTACGGCGGGTCGCTAAATATGTGAAAGACCCACGCATCAAGCAGCTGCTGATCGACCGTGACCAGGGCAAGAAAGGCGAGAACGGCGGCATCGGCACCCCCGCTACCCGTGGCGCGGTGCTGGCCAAGCTCCAGGAGCGTGGCTTCTACGCGGTAGAGAAGAAAAAACTGATCCCCACCCCGTTGGGTTTGGAGTTCATCGCCGCGCTGCCTGATATCGCGACTACGCCGGACATGACCGCGCTCTGGCATGAACAGCAACAGATGATCGAGGCCGGTGAACTGAGCGTGGACGCGTTCCTGGACGAACTGGAGGCCTTCATTGCAGACCAGGTGCAAAACATCGACCTGGGCAACGTGCAGGGCGACGGTAAGCCGGTACTGGACAGCCTGAACGCTCAGTGTCCCATGTGCGGCAGTGACCTGGCCGTCACCCCGCGAGTGATCGGCTGTCGCGCCTGCGTGTTCAAGTTCTACCCGGAAGTCAGCGGCAAGATGCTGTCCCCCGGCCAGATCGAGGCGCTGCTGACGACGGGCAAGACCGGCGTACTGAAGGGCTTTCACAGCAAGAAAACCGGCAAGTCCTTTGACGCGGCACTGAAGCTCAACCACGAAGCCAAGCTGGAATTCGTGTTCAGCCGCAAACCCACGCGCGCATGACCCCTCTTTCTAAAGGAAGCATTAGCTATGCCTGAAGAACAACAGCCCAAGGCGGCGCAGTGGCCAGACGGTGACACGATGACGGCGCACTGCCCCAACTGTGAAACACCCGCAACCGTGGATATCGTCAACGTCAGAGCGTGGGAAATGACCTGGCGTCCAGTGGATTGCGACAACTGCTTTGCAGAGTTTGAGTTGTCGGCAGACGGTTCAACGGCATTGCTGCTGGGCCCAGCTGAGCAGTCCACAGCCCTAGGCCGAAAGCTTCTGAGCACGATATTCGTGTTTGATCCGAACGAAGACACCCCTTAAAGAACTCATTGAAGAAGGAGCGCAATCATGGCGCGTGGCATCAATAAAGTGATCCTGGTAGGCACCTGCGGACAAGACCCTGACTGTCGTTACCTGCCCAACGGCACAGCGGTAACCAACCTGAGCCTGGCCACCAGCGAGCAATGGACCGACAAGCAGAGCGGGCAGAAGGTCGAGAAGACCGAATGGCACCGCGTGTCGCTGTTTGGCAAGATCGCAGAAATCGCCGGCGAATACCTGCGCAAGGGCTCGCAGGTCTACATCGAGGGCAAGTTGCAAACCCGCGAATGGGAAAAGGACGGGGTGAAGCGTTACACAACGGAAATCGTCGTGGACATGCAGGGCACCATGCAGCTGCTCGGTGGCCGTCCACAGGGCGACTCACAACAAGGCCAGAACGGCCACGGTAGCGGCGGCAGTGATCATCAGGAACCCACTCAGCAGCAAGCCCCCCAGCAGGCGGCACCGGAAAAACCGTCCGGCAAAGGGAAAGCCGCATCAAAACCGCCACGTGCATCAGGTAAGCAAGCACAGGCCAAAGCGTCTGCACCGCAACCCGCTGGGGATTTTGACGGCGGTGACGACAATATCCCGTTCATGGACCCCTACCGGTTCACATGGATGATGGTTTAGCCCTCCTCGGTACCCGTCACGCCGTGACGGGTTCTAGCGTCGTGGAACATCTGCCGTTCAAGCATCGACCCAGGAGAACTGTCATGAACCAAAACTCAAACTGCCCACCGGTGGCTCGGCTGATCGGTGTCACCGAAAATTCAGGAGAAGGTTGCGCATGCTCCTTGGTATTCGAACTGGAAAGCGCATCAGGGCAGAGGCTGACCCTGACCTATGGCAATGTCATGGAAGCTCTAAGATTTGCTCAGCAGCAATCAGTCATGGCACCTTTGTCGGAGCATTGGTGGGCACGGGTGGAGAAGTACGATGGTTGCACATTTTAAGGTTACGCCAGGAAGGCATCCAGCCTACAAGGTCACTAAGGAAAATGTCGAAGAGTGGTTAGGGCGGCGTCATCCGTGGTTCCAGCCAGGTCAACAGCGAGGAGATGACCGCCATTTTGCGGTTTGCCCCTACTGCGACAACGCCATCCAGCTCAAGGGCGTTTACAAGGAAACTCCCGGAGGTGCCCGGCGGTACGGGAGTCACGTTGGGAGTGAAATGAAGGGCTTTGCTTTCAATCGGCTCGATCTTGAATTCTGTCCCTACAAGCTCAAAGCGAGTGGCCGTGGACCTGACAGTCGCCGTGCACCGGGGCCTGTTTCTCGGGAGTTGACCGACTTGGCCATCAACGAGTTCGACCGGATTGTGCTGATCTTGCGCAGTGACTTCGGATTTTCGTTCTCTGACAAATTCGCCGGTGACATGCTTGATCAATGGCTGGACTCTGAGGGCCATCTGTACACAGGTGCACACCTGCGCAACCTGCCCTGGATGATTGCCTATTTCGGCCCAGTCCAGAGCTTGTTTGGTCAGTACGTTGGTAAAAATGTTGAGCTTGCTGAAGGTATTCGCACAAAGGTGCCATCAGCCAGGATCACTTCGGAGGGGCAGCTGGTGAAGGGGCATCAGTGGTTCAAGCTTGAACTGCAGTGCCTGCACCACCGCGTGAAAGTCGATGACGAAGACGCAAGCTTGGTCGAAACGCTCAAGCTTCGAGTCCGGGACTTCACACGGACCAATGAGGCTGCCAAGGCTCCCAAAGTGTACGAAAAACAGATCATCTTCGACCCGGATCGGTTCGAGGCGCTGATCCATGTCTCACCCGAGCAAGCACAGCGCAATGAAAAGCTTCTGGCGGTGGCTAGAGAAATTGCGACCAAGAGGGGAATCATATGAACCACGGTGCAACGTCAGCGCCTTTGGCTCCAGATCTAGGGGCCATATTTGAGTTCCAGGACAGTCGTGCAGGAACAAGCCTGGGTGTCTCCCTGGCGACGCTACTGCAATGCCTGTGTATCGCTGAACAGCGTAACCTGGTACCACCCTTTGAGGCGGACTGGGCGGTTGAGACAATCCCGCCAGCGTTACTGGAAATGGCTCAGCTCAACACTGATGACGCCGACGCAAACAGTCATCAGGGCTGATCGTCTTCAACCCGCCGTACCAGTACCACACCCTCTTTCGTTCTCGGACACGTCAGGTGCCGCGCTCCCGGCTCGTCGTGACGCGCTCTATCGTCGCGGCGAACGGAAGCACGGGCGCAGCGCACACTTGACGCTACCTCGTTCAGAAAAGGCTCACCTTGGGAGTGTGGGGTAGCTTCACCACCCCGCGCTCCCGAGGTCAACGCGGCCGTTGCGGGATGACAAGGGCCGCGCCCTTGGTGTTGAAACTCTACGCCACAAACCATTCTATTCAGGCGATTGATCGCCTCAACTCGACCATAGGAAACACTATGAACAACCTTATGCCGATGGAAAATACTACCCACTGGATTCTTCAAGGGAAAGGCGGCGTGGGTAAGTCCTTCGCGTCATCCATTCTCGCGCAGTACATGATTGAACGCGGCCATGAGCCAGCGTGCGGGGATACTGACCCGGTAAACAGCACCTTTTACCAAATTGCTGCGTTAAACGTTCAACTGATCAAAATTGCTGAAGACGGGATCGTGATGCAGCGCCTTTTTGATCCGCTCTTTGAGTCCATTCTGCTGAGCGACAGGGTGTCGGTTGTCGATAACGGAGCCTCGACGTTTTTACCGTTCGCGCAGTTCATAAAATCCAATTGTGTTCTTGAAACAATGCAGGAATACGGTAAACAGGTATTCATACACTGTGTCGTCACCGGTGGCCAATCGAAAGACGACACGGCAGCCGGACTAATTTCCTTGATTGACCTGGTGCGAAGCACCCAATCCAATGCAAAAATTGTTGTTTGGGTAAACGAGTTTTGGGGTAAGCCTACTTTTGATGGCAAAACCCTGGAGCAGAATGAATGGTTTCAAGAGGCCTTGCCGATCATTCAAGGGGTTGTCACAATCGTTCAAAGAAATGGTGATGACTTTATTACTGATATTCGACTGATGACTGAGCGGCACATGACTTACCGTGAAGTTAAAGTCTCCACTGATTTTGGCTTGATGCCTAAGTCAAGAATATTCAATGTGTTTAATGATGTTTATCGTCAATTGGATGTGGTTTTTTCCCGTGAGGATGGAAACTCGAATGAATGATAAAGAGCTGAATCATAAAATTCGTAATGAAGTATTCTCCGAGCATGGGATTCGCCTGTCCGAAAAAGATCCCATCTTTTCCGTAGTGCTTGCCAATAAGATGATGCTCGACAGTGTGAGTGATTCACTGGAAGAGGTGGTTCGTGATGTTCCACGCGCGATGAATACGGTCATTGAGAAAATTGTGCTCGCTGTTGAAGATTCGGAAAGGACTGTAGGGTCTTTACGAGACGAGACCAAAGGCATGTTGAGTGCCTTAACCAAACTTGAAATTGAAAATGCGCATCAACGTATCAAGGAAATTGTGGTTGCTGATACCTCTGCTGTATTGACGGGGTCTACTCAGGCGCTGCAATCAGTGGCTGCAAAGGCGGAAGGCAAAATAAACGAACTGTCAGCGAGTTTGCGAGATACCAAGCTGTTAATTACGAATGTTTGTCTTTCTGTTGCCCTTGCTTTAACTGTGATGACGGCCTCTGTTGGGGGGGTGATGTTGTATGATTTTGCGCAGGACAGTCAGGAAAACGCCAACTATTGGTATGGAGAATCAAAAAAACAGAGTCAGGCTATTGATAGGTTGCCCAGTAATGTTAAAAAGCAGGTGTTAGGGAAGGTCTGAAGTAGGCAGACTTTTTAACCCTCCCGTTGCTTCAAAGTTTCAAAAAACGTCGTTTCAATCGAAAATCAGACCTTTGCCTCGCCCAACTCCTCTTTTTTCTTCGGACAAGCGCTTTTTAGCGTCAATTGTCCACATTACAGGCGCACCTCTCCTGTATTCAGCAGTCGTTTTCGCATCATCCACAGATTGGACAGAGCAAATAGCGTGGTCTGCTGCGCAGTGTTTTTCAGCAGGCCTCGGAAGCGTACTTTCGTATAACCAAACTGGCGTTTGATCACTCGAAACGGATGCTCAACCTTGGCGCGCAGTTGAGCTTTCGCGTATTCGATTTTGCGACGCATGCGCCCGATCAGACTTTCCTTTGCATGCTTTTTATAACTGCTGGGCCGCGCTGCAATCGACCATATCATTTGGCGATTTTGATGCTCGGGACGCTTTTCGACACCGGTGTAGCCCGCGTCGCCAGAGACGTAAGTTTCTTCTCCGTGCAGTAACTGGTCGACCTGAGTTACGTCAGCTACATTCGCCGCCGTGCCCACCACGCTATGCACCAAACCGGATTCGGCATCGACACCGATGTGCGCTTTCATCCCGAAGAAATATTGATTTCCTTTCTTCGTCTGGTGCATTTCAGGGTCACGTTTTCCGTCCTCGTTCTTGGTCGAACTCGCCGCATGGATGATCGTTGCATCGACCACGGTGCCCTGGCGCAGCAACAAACCACGGTCGCCCAAATAGCCATTGATGACCTGCAAAATCCCACCGGCCAGCTCATGTTTCTCCAGCAGTCGGCGGAAATTGAGGATCGTGGTTTCGTCCGGAATCCGATCCAGGTGCAGTCCTGCAAACTGTCGCAGAATTGTGGTTTCGTAGAGCGATTCTTCCATGGCCGGATCGCTGTAGCCGAACCAGTTTTGCATCAGATGAACCCGCAACATCGCCATCAACGGATAGGCAGGGCGACCACCTTCGCCCTTTGGATAGTGTGGCTCGATCAGTTTGACCAAGCCATTCCAGGGCACGACCTGATCCATCTCGATCAGGAAGCGTTCACGGCGGGTTTGTTTGCGTTTGCCAGCGTATTCGGCGTCAGCGAAGGACATCTGCTTCATCGGGACTCAACCGTTCAGTGCTTGGGACTGGCGTATTTCACCAGATTTGGAAGTCTTTTTCAGAGTTTCCTTAGAGCTGATGAGTAAAAAGGGGTGAGTTCACCCCTTTTCTGACTATTTTCGTCCGTATATTCGGTCTTTGTCAGGTACAGAGTGGTGCACTGCATTGCTGTCTCTGCCGTTACCGCCGAGCCCTGCGAAAGGGTGAGGCTTACCTTCAGGCTGTTGAGATGTTGTTAGTTTCTGACTCGCACTACGTGATTCTGAACTTCCAGCGATGCCTGTATTTGCCTCACTTATCTTAGTGCTACGGCGGATTCTGTACAGAGCGCTTTCGAATGTTTTCATGGTGATTGCCAATCCATCATCTTCTAGCGCTTTCAGAATGGCTGTGCGGCTCACCCCTGCCTCAAGCGCTCTTTCGATGTCAGGGAAAATGTCACGCAGGCGGCTGGCCACACTGCGACCGTTCTGTGCGTTGGCCATTCTGTTTAGGGTGTCAGCAATGGTTGATTTGGCCATAAATGTTCCTTTTCATCAGGGTTTGCAGTGGGGATGCAGTGAAAGTGCAGTGCAATGCAGTGTAGGTGCAGTGAAGATGCAGTGCAAATGCAGTGAGGTGCAGTGCACGTGCACTGATAATGCAGTGAAAGTGCAGTGTGATGCAGTGTAGGTGCAGTTATTTTGCAGTGCGAGTGCAGTGCAAATGCAGTGTGCACTTGTCTTCTGGA
Source organism: Pseudomonas cerasi (assembly GCF_900074915.1). GTDB lineage: Bacteria > Pseudomonadota > Gammaproteobacteria > Pseudomonadales > Pseudomonadaceae > Aquipseudomonas > Aquipseudomonas cerasi. Next base: position 70,936 of record NZ_LT222315.1, on the reverse strand, counting down.
GCCGTACTCGAAATCCGAATTCGCAAAACAGGCACGTTACCGATGTATACGGGGGGATGAAGCGCCCCCCCGAATACATCGCCGTGCCAAAGGGGAAACCCCTTTGAAACCCCGCAGAGCGGTAGCGCTGCGCTTGTCGTTTGTCATCAGTCGATAAATCAATTGCGTCATTGATCGTCGGAGGCCCCATGGCTGAGCAGCCCCCCAAGACCCGTGTCCTGACCCTGCGTGTGGGTGAGGATGATCACACCGAGATACTCAGGAAAACCAAGGAAGCAGGCATGACGACTTCCGAGTTCCTGCGTGACGTTTTTATCAATGCGAAACTCACCTTCAATGTTAAAGCGGCCAAGCCACAGGACTATCACCGGCTGCTGTTCTTCTATAACAAAACCAGCAACAACATTAACCAGTTGGCCCATCAGGTGAATGCTGCACACCGCCGTGGCGTCATTTCTGAAAAGACATACACCCTCTGGTTGAACAAGTTGACCGCCATCGAGGCCCTGCTGTTGGCAGGTGTCTCTGATGCTGATTAGGCCCAGTGGGTACAACACTGGCGCACAGGAATATCTCGAAGAAGGCAATAAGTCAGGGCGTGAGTTCACTCGCGATGAACTGGATCATCGCCTGGTTATATCCGGCGACCTCGATTTAACCCGTTCTATATATGAGAGCATCCCTGATCGCGGCCAGGACCGTTACTTGACGTTCACGCTTAGCTTTCGTGAAGACGCTGTGGCTGAATCCACACTTAAAGCAGTTACAGCCGAATTTAAACAGTTTCTCATGTATGCGTATAAAGCGGAAGAATTCAATTTCTATGCAGAAGCGCATTTGCCGAAAATCAAATGGGTAACTGACAAGAAGACCGGCAAGCCTGTCGAGCGCAAACCGCATATTCATGTGATCGTGCCGCGCATTAACTTGCTCAGTGGTAATGAAGCCAACCCCGTGGGCTTTTATAAGAATCATGAGAAGTATTTTGAGGCTTTCCAGGAATACCTAAACCAGAAGTACAACCTTGCGTCACCCAGAGAGCATGTTCGGGTAGACATTGCTGATGCCGCAAGCGTGCTGTCCAGGTACAAGGGCGATGACTTCTACGGTAAGAATCGGGAGTTCAAGCAAACGCTGGTTAGGCAGGTGATTGAAAAGAACGTGACCACCCGTGAGGCGTTCTACGAGTTGGCGGCCACCTACGGTGAAACGCGCATCCGCAACCAGGGCAAAGACAATGAGTACGTGGCCGTCAAGTTGCCCGGTGATGCGAAGTTTACCAACCTCAAAGAAACCATCTTTCACGATGACTTTATCGTCAGGCGCGACTTGAAAAAGGAGCCGCTTGATAAAGCGATCATTGCCCAGCGGTTAACTGAATGGCCGCAACGGGCGATGGAAATCAAGTATGTGGAAAAGGCGACACCGGCGTTTCGCAAGCGTTATGTGGCTGCCAGCCCAGAAGAGCGTCAGCAGTTGCTTGCTGAGCGCGAGCAGAAATTCTACCAAGTCCATGGAGAACACAATGACAACGTACACACCGGGCAACGACAGAGAGATCACCAGCGAAGTCCTGCTGAAACTGCGGGGCGACGCACTGCCGCACCTGCCGATGGCCTGCAAGACCTGTCCGTCAGCGATGTGGCAGATCACCGGCAAGCCGGATCGGCCCGAAGCCGTGACGGTGCGGTGCTACTGCCCAGTGATGCACACGTTCACCTGGGACAGTCGCAACCAGGAGGAGATTCTGGATTGCGACCATCTGTACCAGGAGGAGGACGAGGAAGAGGAAGAGGGAGCAGGTCCACAGTTGAGCGAGGAAGAGGAGGACGCGGGCCTGCCGCCGTTTCTCAGGAAGCAACGGGAACAGCAACGCCAGCAGGCGCTACAGGCCGACGCCGGACCGGAGCTGGAAAGCCCCGAAACGCCCGAGTACGAACTGGACGCGTAGTCCCGCCGTATGCCAAGAACCCGCACCGCGTCGCGACCATCGCTGACATCGAGGAGCGAGGCCGACGCCTTTTTGATCCGCTCAAGAAGCCTTCTGACAACGCGCTGGTGTTCTACAGAGCACCTTCCGTCACGTCGATGCCCAAGGCAGCGACTGCGACAGCAACGCCTGGACGATCTTCTGTCGGGCGTAGGCCCAGGGCTCCAGGCAAGCCTCGCCCTCCCCGCCAATGGCGGCCTGGCTCTGTCGTCCCGCCCTACGCCAAGAACCCGCATCGGGTCGCGACGGTGGCTGACATCGAGCAGCGCGCCCGGATGCTGTTCGATCCGCTCAAACGGCCCGCAGACAAGGCGCTGGTGTTCAAGCGCGCCTCGATCAAGGCCCTGACCGTTAACAGGCAGGCCTCGACGGTGGCCGCGTATTTCACGCGGGAAGCGCAGCACAACCAGATTGCCCCGGCGCATCGATGGGCAATACGCCGGATCGATCAACAGTATTACGCGCTCAGGCGCGCCGTGTTCTCCGATCAACGCTTAACCCGCCAAGACAAGGCGCAGCTGGTTTCCGTGCTGACCTTCGAACGGCTTAAAGCGCGTGAACAGTTCCACAACCCGAAACCCAACACCGAGGTGAATTTCATGGGCAGTGCAGCCATACGCAATCTGTTAGAAGACGAAAAAGAAGACCCAGGCTTCAGCATCAGCGGTGCCAGAGGGCCTGGCCCTGAAGGCGTGCGTGACCGGGTGAAGCGGGTCATGGATCGCTTTGCCAAACAGGTTGATCCCGCCGCCGCCAGTCAGCGGGCCCGCGACCTCAGCGCCAAGGACCTTTACACACGCAAAGCCAAGTTCAGTCAGAACGTGCATTACCTGGACAAGCAGACCGACAAGACCCTGTTTGTGGACACGGGCAAAACAATCTCTATGCGCCGCACGGGGATTACCGAATCCGGGGTGTCCGTGGCCCTCCAGCTGGCCAGGGAGCGGTTCGGCAGCACACTGACCATCACCGGCACCGCCGAATTCAAAAAGCTGGTGATCGAGGCGGTGGCCAAGAATGGCCTGGACGTGCATTTCACCGACAAGGCCATGAACCAAAGCCTGGCTGACCGCCGTGCAGAGCTGGACATCGAACGTGATGGCCAGAGCATTGGTCCTGCCACCGACTTGCCTCGGCACGTTGATGACGCCACACGGGACGTGCGGGACCAGGCGGATCGCCTAGGCGTTACCGTGCCTATCGAAGCGCTGTATGGCCAAGGAAAAACGGCTGACCAGGTTAGCCAGGCGCTGGCCACCCAGCTCGACACTGTTCCCGAGCCGGAGCGCATTGCGTTCGTGGAGACGGTGGCGATCACCCTGGGCATTCCTGAACGCGGTCAGCCCAAAGGCGACCAGGCTTTTGCGCAATGGCAGGCACAGCGTGCTCACCCTGATGTGGATTCCACCGCGCCGGCCACGTCTGAGGCACAGACCAGCACGCCTGAGCCGGTGAGTACTTCAGCTGGCACAAGCCCAGCGCCGGCACCAGTGAACCCCGAAGCCGCAAAGCCTACGCCGGCTAATGCCAACGACCTGCCTCGGCACGTTGATGACTCCTCACGGGAGATACGGGACCTGGTGGATAAGTTGGGCGTTACAGTGACAATCGAGGCGCTATATAGAGAAGGAAAAACCGCTGAGCAGGTTAGCCAGGTACTGACCAAAGAGCTGGACTTCGTGCCAGAGCGGATGCGCGTTTCGTTAGTCGAACTGGTGGCGACCACGCTGGGCATTCCAAAACGTGGTGAGCCCAAGGGCGATCAGGCCTTTGCGCAATGGCAGGCGCAGCGTGCGCAATCGACTGCCGATCCCGCAGCAACAGCCACAGCTGAAGGGCAGACCAGTCGGGCCAACGATCCGGACCTGCAGAGCCCCAGCGAGCTGGTCAGGCTTGAAGCACAATGGCGTCGTGATTTTCCGATGTCCGAAGCGGATGTCAGAGCCTCTGATACGGTCATGGGCTTGCGAGGTAAAGACCACGCCATCTGGCTTATTGCGGCGGATGACAAGACCCCTGAAGCCGCTGCCATGCTCACGTCTTACATGGAAAACGACAGCTATCGTGAAGCGTTCAAGGCCAGCATCGTCGCCACTTACAAGCAAGTCGAAAACTCGCCTAAGTTGGTCGATGATCTGGACCACCTCACGGAGATGGCTGCCCAGATAGTCAATGAGGTGGAAGAGCGTCTGTTTCCGACACCTCAAGCAGCAACGAGCCAGACAGCCCCGTCCAGGAGCAAAGTCATCGAGGGCACGCTGATCGAGCATGGGGAAGCACCGTATCAGCACAATGACGACAACCAGATGAGCTACTTCGTGACGCTCAAGCCCGAGGGCGGTAAGCCCCGCACGGTGTGGGGCGTAGGGCTGGAAGAGGCCATGGGCGACGCAGATCTGAAGCAAGGCGACCAGGTACGTTTGCAAGACCTGGGCACCCAGCCTGTCGTGGTGCAGGTCATCGAAGAGGACGGCACTGTCACGGACAAAACGGTCAACCGCCGCGAATGGTCTGCGCAACCGACCGCGCCTGAGCGGGAAGTCGCTGAAACCACGCCCAAAGGGCAGGCCATCGCTGCCGGCACACCGGAGCTGTCATCCCCGGATGAAGATGACGGCATGAGCGTGGACTGAGCCGCCTGATAGGCCACCTCCCGGCCAGGAGGTGGCACCTAAGAAATCACACCTCAACCCTGTGCCGCGCCGAGTCAGGCGCTCCGGCGCAGGGTTGTGTTCGCATGCGTAAAAAGGAGAAGTAAATGAGTAACCGCAGAACGCAAAAACTGCACGCGCAGCACGTGCTCGAAACCATTGCCCTCGGCATTGCACAGCCTATAGCGCTGCCTCGCGAGACCATAGAAGAAGCGCTTCGCGGAGCCATTATGGACGGACGACTTGAACCAGGTGAACGGCTTGCGCAGCAAGCCATCGCCAATGCCTTCCAGGTCAGCCGTATGCCTGTGCGTGAAGCGCTGCGCTCGTTGGAAACGCAGGGTTACATCGCCGCGCAGTACCACAAAGGCTACCTGGTCACGAACGGCAACGAGCCGCCCCAGCATGGTCACCTGCCGGGCTTGCTGAGGTGCGTTGCAGAGGGTCACAAAAGGCTGGCCGACCTTGAATCGAAAGTGGCCTTTGAAAACGAAATCCTGCGCGTCCTGGGCCAGCTGCGTCCCACTCCGTGCTGATGAGTGGCCTAGCTCTTTGAAAGCAACGGATTTTGTAGGGCGAAAAGCGGAGGTCCCATGCTACTATCCGGCACAGTTTTATTTGCAGGAAAGCGACGATGTAGATTCACGAATCGCAGAAACCAAAAAGCCCCGCTTGCCGGCGGGGCTTTTTGGAAAATCTTGAACAGGCCAGATGAGCAATCGACACCTGTTCAACACACATAACGTGAGCTGATTATGGCGTTCACTGCGGCTTTGTGCAAGTCGTCAAAAGTGAAGCCTTCAGTTCACCGCTGAACGGTGGACTTATGGAAAAGATTTTTCAGCTGCTGTGCGACCTCTATGACAGCACCCTGCCCCCCCAGTTGACCCCTTGCGTCACACCCTTTCACCGCGTTGGCCAACCAGTTGGCCAAGGCGGTGAAGCATGAGCCACGACCACGCGATCAGCCCTTCCCTCGCGACCTCGCACACGGCCAACGCCGATGCGCTGGCCAGCAGCACACACCTTCCGCCGGCACGCTTCTTCGAAGAAGGCACCGCGCTCAACCGGTTATTGCTGGAAGCGCCATACATGGCACGGTGCAGCGACGACAAAACCGCCACCCGCGTTCGCCCTCGTGAATACGCGCTGCGTTACCCCTATATGCAGGTCAATCGCCCCGGCATGGTGTCGTGGCTGGTGTTCGACCTCGACCATGCCAACGCCTTGGCCTGGGACGATGCCGGGTTGCCCGCGCCGAACCTGATGGTGCGCAACCGCAAAAGCGGCCATTCCCAGTTGTTCTATGCCGTGCCGTCCGTGTGCACCACCGAGAATGCACGGACCAAGCCGATTCAGTACATGAAGGCGATCTATGCCGCGTTTGCCGCTCGCCTCGACGCGGACGTGGACTACCACGGTGGCCCTGTCGCCAAAACACCTGGTCACCCCTGGTGGGAGACGACCGAATTTCACAGCCACGTGTACGAACTGGGCGAACTGGCGAGCGCTGTGGAGTTGACCGTCAAGCCGTGGGCCACAGGTCCCAAGCTTGACCAGGTCAGCCATTCGCGGCACTGCATCCTGTTCGAGCAGCTGCGTTATTTTGCGTACAGCATCGTCAATCGCGAGCGCGAGCTGGGTTCGTTCGAGTCATTCATGCGCTCGCTCGATGCGTATGCCTACAACCACAACAGCTTTCTAAAGCAGGGTTTTTCGGAAAACCTGCCGCTGTCGTCGATACGCGCCACGGTCAAATCCGTAGGTCGCTGGACGTGGGATCGCTACACCGGTGATCGTCGTTGCCACCGAGGCGCAATGCAGCTCGATAGCAGCCTGTCGCTCACCGAGCGGCAGAGCCTGGCGGCCAGGCGCACCCATGAACTGCGGCACAAAGCCACAGAATCGAAGATACGCGCCGCGTGCCGTCAGCTTCAGGACCAGGGCAAGGCGCTGGTACGTTCTGCCATTGCAACACTCGCCGGCGTTTCGGTGAGAACGGTGGCCAGCTACACGCACATCCTCACTGAAGTCTCTCAACCGGCCACTGTGAGCGTTCTCAGGGCCAGCCGTAAGGCTGTGTCCGTACCACCTCGGCAAGATCGTTCACCCACTACCCCACCCGTTCAGGCCCCCGTTGGTCAGCCTGCTGATGGCCGCGCCTCGAGTGTGCAATATGGTGTACATCAGATATCTGCGGTCCCACAGGGGCCGCAAGCCGGAGACCCCTTAAAAACAGAACATGAGGATGGTTCATGATGGGGAGTGCGCGTATGAATTCAGTACTACGTCAGTGAGTATTCGGACCTAACTCAAGCCTGGTTCGTGTCTCTACATTTCGCGGTCAATGGGGGCTGCTACTGGATAGCTGGGCTCTTGCCTGCCCCAAGCTGACCCCTTACTCTGCAATCCAAATGAATTTGATAGGGAAGGAACACCACCATGGCTCTGACGAAAGACCAATTGGTTGCCGGTATTGCAGAAGCTATCGATGCGCCAAAAACCACCGCGCGTAAGGCTCTTGAGCAATTGGGACAGATCGTTGCCGACCAACTGGAAAGCGGTGCAGAAATCACTCTACCGGGCATCGGCAAATTGAAAGTGGCAGAGCGTCCAGCACGCACTGGCCGCAACCCTTCGACTGGTGCCGCCATCGAAATCGCTGCCAAGAAAGTCATCAAGTTCGTCTCGGCTAAAGTGCTGAACGACGCGATCAACAAGGGCGGCGTCTCATAGAAGGGGTTGCACGCCGGAACCGCCGAAAATTCCTTCGTCAGTCGCTCGGGTGTAAACTCACTCAGAGATAAATGGAGAAAATCCTTATGATTGATCGTTCGCCTATCGTTTCGGAGTTTGAAACTGAAGAGCTAGAGGCCAATTACACCGTCTGGCTACGCGCGAAGGTGGAGGCAAGTCTGGCCGACTCTCGCCCTGCTATCCCGCATGATGAAGTCGAGCGAAGGATGGCAGAGCGGTTGGCACGATTGCGCCATCGGCGAGCGTCCTGATGCTACCCATTTTCTGGCTAGAATCAGCGGACAACGATTTGGCGGCAATAATCGAATACATAGGTTTACGTGATATAGCTGCTGCCGAAAGGTTGTGGCAGCGCTTGCGTGGCATCGTTCTGCCCCTTTCAGGGGTTGTAAGCCGGAACCCCAGAAAATTCCGTCACCCCAACTCCAGCCCTGCCAGTAGTGCGTCCAGGTCGATCATTTTGTCGCTTTGGAAGGTGTAGTGCCCATTCAGCAGAATGTGCCGCCAGGCCGCCGGTGAAATCTTGGTGATCAGCGCCACGGCCTTGGCATTGCCGCTCGCTTCGCACTTCGTCAGCAGGTGCGACAGGATGGCCGAGTTGTAGTAGATGATGGCGTTGGCGATCAGCCTAGCGCACTGGTTGCTGATCTCGATTCCAATGTCGGTGCGCCCGGTCAATTCCTTCTTTCCACCGACCTGTGCGATGGTCGAGCGTAGCTGGTGGTAGGACTCGACGCGGTTCTGCGAGCGATGTACGTTCCGTTCCAACTGCGGATCGCGCAGGTAACGTAACGTGTAGATGCTACGGATGAGCTTGTCGAACTCGAAGATCGCGCGCCGTGTCGGATTCGGCGCGGTGTAGGTGCAAAGCTTGCGGATCAGCGTGCCTTGCGTCATCTCTTTGAGGCCTAGCGTGGCAACGATCTGGTCGATGTTCGGTTTTTCACTGATGATGAGCTGCTGATCGATCTGGCCGACCGGCCGGATCAGGCACTTCTCGTAAAGCGCCGGATCATCGGCGCTGTACAATTCTTGGAGTTGGTCTTCGAGATTGGTGAAGCGCGGCTCAAAGCGTGGACCGAACCAGTGCAAGATGGCGAAGTTGGCCTTATTGACGCTGTGCATATCACCGGTAATCGCGGTCGGCACGACGTCCGACGTGTTGCGATACCAGATGTCGAACACGTGGTGCGCCTCGAAGTCGTGTGCGCCGATCAAATAGCCGTTGAGCGGCACGTGGTTACACAGCAACGTGTAGGCGACGACACCCTTGCCACGGCCAAAGTATTTGCGCGAGTGGCGCGCCTTCACGGTTGGGCGCTCGATGCTGAATTTCTGACCATCGACGGCACCGTACAACGCATCCAGGTCGAACGAGTAATGGGGGAAAATCGGCAACGCGGCGATGGCATTGCTGATCCGGTCGTTGGCGGCCTGGAGCGATGCTTGGCGCAGGTACTGTTGATAGGTCGTCTCTAGCACGTGGTAAGGAATGTCGCTGGTGCGTGCCATGACCTGATTGCCGTGGTTCATCGCCTGCGCGATGACGACCGCCATCAAACTATCGGCGTCGGCCACCTTCTTCGCATAGCGCGGCTGCAATGGCGTCAACGCGGACAAAAAATGGCATTGACCATTGACCATTGACCATTGACGAAGCGGAATACGTCGGCAACATCGCAGTACGGCAATTGCTCGTAGAACGACTGCTCGCGCACCTTCTGATTCTCGCCCTTGGGCTTGTGCCAGATCAGCGTCTTCGCGTCCTTATCGTAGGTGAGGTGCGTCAGCTTGCCCCGCTTCAGCTCGCGGTTGAATGCCAGCAACTGCGCGCGCAGCTCCCGCGTCAGCGCATCGAGCTGGGCGTCCACCGGCTGCCGTAGGAAGGGGATGTCCATTTGCGCAAGCGTGTCGGCCTTCTCGTTCAAACGCTTCCTAATCTGCCGGTACAGCCAGAACTCGTAGCGGTCGGCGTGCAGACCGGTCGGTTTGCCGACACGGACCCCATCGGCCAGTAAACCCCGCCAGATACGAGGCCAGCCGTAGCTGCCACGACTGCGGGCATGAATGGCGCGGATGTGGACGAGCAAGGCCGCGTCGCTTAAACCTCGTTGAGGGCAATTAGCTGCACAGCGAGCTTGGTGGCAATGAAAGCCGGTCGCACTGACGCCCAGCACCCGGCACTGCACACCGATAGGCCAGAGACGGCGATGAGTAAAAATGAACGCGTACTTCAGCTGGATGCTTTTGCGAAGTACGCCGTCGCCTTTTCCAGAATGTCGCGCTCCATCTTGACGCGTGCCAGCTCGGCTCGTAGACGGCTTATCTCCATCTGCTCAGGAGTGACAGGCTTGATGTCAGCGCCGGTCAGCCTGCCTTGGCGATGCGCCTTGACCCAGTTGAACAAGGTCTGGTCGGATATACCCAGAGAGCGGGCAGCGGCAGCAAGCGTCAGGCCTGTATCAACCAGTCGCACGGCCTCAAGCTTGAACTCGAGGGTGTATTTAACGCGGTCTGTCTTGGGCTTAGTCATGTCGTATCCTTGCGGCTATTGAGGCACCTGGCAAGGGATACGTTTTTCAGGGGCAAGGTCAACGGCATTTATACCGTGGTCGAGGCCTATGCCAAAAAGGCCGGGATTGAGGTCGACGGCTTGGGGGGATGAAGCTGTGCCGTCTTGGAAAAGCGCCTCCAAGGTGTTCACTGAGACGCCGCTATCGCCTGCCAACGTGGCGATTGACTCTTCATCCTTACCATCAATCTTGAGAGCGAAATCGACATACTCAGTCCGCCTAAGGATGCCTTCGATCTCGACCTTCTGTATAAAGCCATCCCAGTCAGAGCCTTTGGGATCACGAAGCCGTTTGAGGCTTATTCCGTAGAAGTTGCACAGGTTCACCACGCCGCTCTGAACCCCCTTAGTGGTGAGCAAGACGCCTTGGCTGTTGGGAATGTCAGAGAGCAAGCCAAGCAGGTTGCGTGCGTGGATGAGGGCGATGGTGGATTTGTAGTATTTGCACTCCACCAGTATCTGATGCTCTACACCGTCTTTGAGGTAGCGCCAGTACACGTCGATCTGGTGAGCTACGCCTGAACGCCCGGTGATTTGGACGTTATGCAGTACCTCCATCGTCTCAACCTCATCGCTGGCTAGAATCGCTTGGTAGACCTGCTGGGCAACCTTCTCGTATTCGGTGCTGTTATTTACGTCGAGCATTGCGGATTCCCTATCTGCCTTTGGCGGACGCGAAACCGCGCCCTGGTACTTGGTACTGCCAAAGCCCGCGACTGGGCGAGCTGGTAGTGCAGCGATGGAACCGTTAACGGCCCAGCGACTACACAGTTTTTTGTAAATCCAGTTCAACTGGAGTGTAGCCTGACGTTTCCGCTGTTTCTGGCGCTGTTTGATCGAAACTTCTCTGTATTGCTTTCACGCAAACATTCGCTCCGGACAAGCCTGACTCAGGATACAGCTGCTCAAACTTCCGTAGACCGAGATAGAATTTCCATGCACATCAACCAATCCGCCCAACAACCGCCTGGCGTTGCAATGGAGAGTTTTCGGACAGCTTCCGACGCGTCCCTTGCTTCGAGTTCTGTGCGGTCTGTCAGCACTACCTCGAGCCGCGATCTACAAGCTATTACCGATTATCTGAAACATCACGTGTTCGCTGCGCACAGGTTTTCGGTAATAGGCTCACCGGATGAGCGTGATGCCGCTCTTGCACACAACGAGCAGATCGATGCGTTGGTAGAGACACGCGCCAACCGCCTTTACTCCGAAGGGGAGACCCCCGCAACCATCGCCGAAACATTCGCCAAGGCGGAAAAGTTCGACCGTTTGGCGACGACCGCATCAAGTGCTTTTGAGAACACGCCATTTGCCGCTGCCTCGGTGCTTCAGTACATGCAGCCTGCGATCAACAAGGGCGATTGGCTACCAACGCCGCTCAAGCCGCTGACCCCGCTCATTTCCGGAGCGCTGTCGGGTGCCATGGACCAGGTGGGCACCAAAATGATGGATCGTGCGAGGGGTGATCTGCATTACCTGAGCACTTCGCCGGACAAGTTGCATGATGCGATGGCCGCATCGGTGAAGCGCCACTCGCCTGCGCTTGGTCGACAGGTTGTGGACATGGGGATTGCAGTGCAGACGTTCTCGGCGCTAAATGTGGTGCGTACCGTATTGGCTCCAGCACTAGCGTCCAGACCGTCGGTGCAGGGTGCTGTTGATTTTGGCGTATCTACGGCGGGTGGCTTGGTTGCGAATGCAGGCTTTGGCGACCGCATGCTCAGTGTGCAATCGCGCGATCACCTGCGTGGCGGGGCATTCGTACTTGGCATGAAAGATAAAGAGCCCAAGGCCGCGTTGAGTGAAGAAACTGATTGGCTTGATGCTTACAAAGCGATCAAGTCGGCCAGCTACTCAGGTGCGGCGCTCAATGCGGGCAAGCGGATGGCCGGCCTGCCACTGGACGTCGCGACCGACGGGCTCAAGGCGGTGAGAAGTCTGGTGTCGGCCACCAGCCTGACAAAAAATGGCCTGGCCCTAGCCGGTGGTTACGCCGGGGTAAGTAAGTTGCAGAAAATGGCGACGAAAAATATCACTGATCCGGCGACCAAGGCTGCGGTTAGTCAGCTGAGCAACCTGGTGGGTTCGGTAGGCGTTTTCGCAGGCTGGACCACCGCTGGACTGGCGACTGACCCTGCGGTTAAGAAAGCCGAGTCGTTTATACAGGATAAGGTGAAATCGACCGCATCTAGTACCACAAGCTATGTTGCCGACCAGACCGTCAAACTGGCGAAAACAGTCAAGGACATGAGCGGGGAGGCGATCTCCAGCACCGGTGCCAGCTTACGCAGAACTGTCAATAACCTGCGTCATCGCTCCGCTCCGGAAGCTGATATCGAAGAAGGTGGGATTTCGGCGTTTTCTCAAAATGAAACACCGTTTCAGCTCAGGCGTTTGTAAGCGGTCTTTGGGTTGTAACTTGCGTTTCACGTCTTGAAGTGTGAAGTCATTTTTTGCAAGTCGTGCCCCAGGGACGCCAGCTCAATCGTCGCCGTTGCGCTTTGCTCGCTCGCTATCGCGGACTGATCTGCCACATCACGAACACTGAGAATGCTGCGATTGATTTCTTCAGCCACGGCACTTTGTTGCTCTGCGGCAGTTGATATTTGCAGGCTCATTTCCTGAATCGTGCCTATGGAGTGGTTGATTTGGGTGATTGCCTGCTCGGCCTTTTGCGCCAGTTCAACAGTGCCCAATGTGCGTTCGCGGCTGGATACCATCAGTGTGGCGGCGGCTTGCGTACCTTGCTGCAAGGCAAGGATCAGCGTTTCGATTTCCTTGGTGGAGTCTTGCGTACGCTGAGCAAGTGAACGCACTTCGTCTGCGACCACCGCAAACCCACGACCCTGCTCGCCTGCACGCGCAGCTTCGATGGCCGCGTTCAACGCCAGCAAGTTGGTTTGCTCGGCAACCGCCTTGATCACGTCAATGACTTTGCCAATCTTCTCACTGTCCTGAGTCAATACACTCATGGCGCCACCCAGTTCTTCGATTGCCTGGGAGAGCTCGCTGATTTGCGTCGTGGCCTGCCTGACCACTGCGCCGCCATGACGGGCCTGCTCTTCGGCCAGGGTTGCAGCAGCTGACGCATCGGTGGTGTTACGCGCCACCTCCTGAACCGTGGATGCCATCTCATGCATCGCGGTGGCCACCTGATCCACTTCGATTTTTTGCTGACGAACGCCTGCGCTTGTCTGCTCGCTCATGCCCGCGAGGATTGAAGCCCGAAGGGGAGAGACGGGTCGGCTTCATGGCCTGGCTCGATGCGCAGCACGAAAGCCCGGCCCTGAGCGCAGCGAAGGGAACGCACGTCAGAGGTTGTCAACGATCGAGCTGCACCGAGGCCCAAACAGCCAGGGCACTCCTCTCCTATTGCGATTGAGCAGATCTGAATGATTGAGCTAATGCCAGAACATCACCTGCAGCTGCAGGGGGCAGCCAGGCTTCGACGTTGTCCCAATCAGCCGGCACACCCTCTAGCAGCACGAGCAGGCCCAACGTATTGAAGATCAAACTCCGTTTACGCCACTTCACTTTTTTGCCTACGCCGTCTTCAGATATGCGAAGCCTATAGGTCTCTGAGTTGACGACCGTCATTTTTACTGTATATATATACAGTTATCTCATGCCTCGATACCATCCGTTCTGAGAGTGAGATTTTGCAAGGTGACCCACAAATTAAGGAGAAAGACATGTCACAGAACGAGATTACACTGCCCCCTATCATCGTTACACCTGATCCACCACTGCCTCAGCCTCCAGGTCCTATTCCAGGAGGTGGTGTGATTGCCAAGCCGCTGCCATGGGACGGTAAAGTGCCTGCAGACGCTGAAATTGATAAGTTCTTTAGTCAGCAAGGAATTAAAGGTGAGCAGTACACGATTTCTGTGGTGGCAACGGTAGCCACTACTCAACGAAACATTGAGCAAGCCTTTACGGCCTATTTGCCGCAATTACCGGCAGACATTGACGCAGAAATTGCTGCTGCAGTCGGGCCCAATCCTTTATCCGCACTTGAAAAGGCCAAAACTGAAAAAAGTGTGGTGGATAACCTGATCACGCAGAACACTGCAGAACTGGCAAATGCCAACGCAGCAGCTAGCGCTTTTTTTGGCAGAAATGTGTTGGCAGTAGAAATTAAAAAAAGCGCAGTAGACTTTGTAAATATCTTTCAATCAAGACAAGATCGTGGCACCCCGCTCGAGGTTTTCAAAAGTTGGGAAGCGTCAGCTACCGCCGCCTATGCTGCGAAAATTATTGAGGAGAAGATCCGAATACTCACGGAAAAGTCAGCTGCACTTTTACAGACCGTGGCTACGGCGCAGGCTGAAGAGGATGCTCGCATTGCTGCAGAGGCAGAAGCTAAACGTTTGGCTGATGAAGCAGCGGCTGCAGAAGCCAAACGCTTAGCTGATGAAGCAGCGGCTGCGGAAGCCAAACGCTTGGCTGATGAAGCTGCGGCTGCGGAAGCCAAACGCTTAGCTGATGAAGCAGCAGCTGCGGAAGCCAAACGCATTGCCGAAGAGCAGGCTCGTATTGCTGCAGAGGCCGTTCGGACAGCTAATACATTCCGTGCGCCTGGCCCGCTTTCAGCTACCGCTCCCGTTATCATGACGGCTGCGGGAACGATTGCCGTTATCGAAGCGGCGACAGTTACCTTGCAAGCAGCTATCCGCTCCGCTGTTGCCGCGCTAACTAATTTAGCCGCTGGTACGGCTTCGGGGCTTTTGGTCGGCGTGTCAGCTTTGGTCTATTCACCCAAACTGGCTAACGGAGAGTTACCTGAGCGTTATGCTTTCAACACACCATTGTCGGATCTGACGCCTGAGCTTGGTAAAGACTTGCCAGCGATTGCGGCATCTGGTGGTACTGTTGATTTGCCATTTCGACTTAGCTCTAAAACAGCAGCAGATGGGCAGTCTGAAGTTTTTGTTGTCAAGACCGATGCTTTGACAGCATCGTCGAAAGTAAGAGTGGTATCAGCTGTTCTTGATGTAGAGCAGAACACCTATAGCGTGACGACGGGAGATGTACCACCCAGGATATTGATTTGGACACCGATTGTCAGTCTTGGGAATAGCTCAACAACATCGCCTGCTGAACAGCCAGCTCCACCCGTGTATACGGGGGCTGCAGTAACGCCCGTTGAAGGGAGGATAGATGCATTCCCGGCTGTTTCAGAAGCCAGTTTTGATGATTTCATTACGGTTTTTCCGGCAGACTCTGGTTTACCACCCATCTATACGATGTTCCGGGATCGGCGAGAAGATCCGGGCGTTGCAACAGGTGTCGGTCAACCTGTATCGGGGATCTGGCTAGGGGCTGCATCGCAAGGTGAAGGGGCTCCCATTCCATCGCAGATTGCTGATCAGCTTCGCGGCAAGGAGTTCAAGAACTTCAGAGACTTTCGGAAAGCTTTCTGGCTCGCTGTCGGTGCTGATCTAGAGTTGTCAAAACAATTCAAAGGATCAAATAATACTCTGATTAAAGGAGGCACTGCGCCATTTGCAATTCCGAGCGAGCAAGTTGGAGGGCGTGGTCAATTTGAGATTCATCACGTCATACCTGTTCATCCAGCCGGAGCGGTTTACGATGTGGAAAACATGCGTATAATGACCCCCAAACTACATATTCAAACTCACACCAAGAAAGAGGGATTGTGAAATGGAATTTAAAAATAAATATGAAGAGTATACAGAGGCTGAGTTTTTAGCGTTTCTTGAAGAGTTTTTTGTCAACAAACAAAATCTAGAGGGTGATGAGTACGGACAGTACATAAGTAAGCTTGCTAAGCACTTTGATGACATCAGTGAACATCCAGAGAAGAATGGGCTTATTTTTTACCCCGCAGAAGGTGTAGAGGACAGTCCTGCAGGTGTATTAAAGATACTTAAAGAGTGGCGAGCCGCCAACGGTAAGCCAGACTTCAAAAAAGCTTAGTTTAAGGAAATGCTGTTTTATTTATTGCCCACTACAAATCAAGGCGTGAGGCTTGACGGAGTGAAAATGGAATAAATCCACGGTTCCTCTAGTCAATTGAACCCAGTTACCGAGTAAACTTCGGTAACTGGTTTTTTGTTAGGCTTTGTACGTAAAGTATTGTCGCAAGCACCGCATAGCACATGCCAATGAGACTATCGCCGCAAAACTTGTTGCGCGTTTATCGAAGCGCGTCACGATGCGCCTGTTCTCCTTCAGCCAGCAGATCATCTGCGCCGGCAAACATATCCATTAGGCTTACCTGCCGCTGGTCAAGTACCAGCATGCCGGCAGGGGCATCGGGGGTTTTGTGGTGGCTCATGAGGTGTTTCCCAAACGGTTTTCCTAGGACAGAGGCTTCGGAACACGTGACATTGGCAAACCGCAAACGGTGCACGCGTAGGCCCCGTTAGGACCATTCCTCATCCCTTTGATGGATACCTGCTCCCAGCTTTTTGAGTAGGGCTGTGTAGTTGTCACCGCCACTGTAAAAATGACCCCCTAACGCCAACCTAGAATTGACCCCCCTGGGTAAAACTGGCGGCTTTGAGCTGCCAATATGTTGACCCAGGAGCAGTCTGTGGAAATTAAAGTGTTGGCCCGTCAGGGCCATGGCATCAAATTCATCGCCCGTGAGCTGGGTATTTCGCGTAACACCGTGCGCAAGTACCTGCGAAAGGCCCGGTCGCTACCCAGTGACAAGGTGAGACCCGCACGTCCGTGCAAAATCGACCCCTTCAAGGACTACCTGCACGAGCGTATTGAGGCGGCGCGCCCACACTGGATTCCGGCGACCGTCCTGCTGCGTGAGATCACGGCATTGGGGTACAGCGGCGGCGTCAGTCGTCTGAAGGCTTATATTCGCCCCTTCAAACGTAAGGCAGAAGAGCCGGTGGTACGTTTCGAGACACTGCCCGGCAAGCAGATACAGGTGGACTTCACCACCATTCGACGAGGCCGTCAGCCGCTTAAGGCGTTCGTGGCGACACTTGGTTTTAGTCGAGCAAGCTTTGTCCGTTTCTCCGAGCGAGAGGACAGCGAAGCCTGGCTGACAGGGCTTCGGGAGGCGTTCGCTTACTTTGGCGGCGTGCCCGAGCAGGCATTGTTTGATAACGCCGGAACCATCATCACCGAGCGAGATGCTTTTGGGGAGGGCCAGCACCGTTGGCATCCCCGATTGGCTGCGCTGGCCGATGAGTTTGGTTTTATTCCCAAGGTCTGCCGCCCTTACCGTGCCCAGACCAAGGGCAAGGTTGAGCGCTTCAACGGGTATCTGAAGGGCAGTTTCATTACCCCGTTGGCCGCTACGCTCAAGAGTGCGGGTCTGACGCTGGATGTGGTGACGGCCAACGCACATATCGGCCAATGGCTCGACGAAGTCGCTCATCAGCGGATTCACGGCACGACGGGTGTTCAACCGGCGGTACGTCTGGCCCAAGAGCAGCAGGTACTATTACCACTGCCAACACAGAGCCTGCGCCCACAACCCGCCCAAGGCCTACGCCTGGGACGGGTCCTGCCGTACGAGAGCTTGCAGCATCCGCTGTCGGTTTATGAGCAACTGCTGGAGGTGAGAGCATGAACCTTCAACATGCTCGCCTGACAGAACTATGCAAGGGGCTAAAGCTTGAGCGCGTCGGGGTGGACTGGCCGCACCTGGCCCAACAAGCAGCAAGCGGCGAAGACAGCTTTGCCGACTTCCTCGAAAAGCTGCTGGCTGCCGAGACCGATGCCCGAAGTGAACGCTCTCGACAGGCCCTGCTGAAAACTGCCGCGCTGCCCGCTGTGAAAACGCTGGAGCAATACGACTTCGCGTTTGCCACCGGCGTCCCCCGGGCACAGCTCCAGGAGCTGGCAGCACTGAGTTTTGTTGGACGTGCCGAGAACATCGTGTTCCTGGGGCCTAGTGGTGTAGGCAAGAGCCACCTGGCTATCGCCCTGGCCTACCGGGCAGTGATGGCCGGTATCAAAACCCGCTTCGTCACGGCGGCTGACTTGATGCTGCAACTGACCGCTGCGCACCGCCAGGAACGGCTCAAGGAATACTTCAGTCGTGTGGTGATGGCCCCTGGGTTGTTGGTCATCGATGAAATCGGCTACCTGCCGTTTGGTCGTGATGAAGCCAACCTGTTCTTCAATGTTGTCGCCAAGCGCTACGAGCAAGGCAGCCTGATCCTCACGAGTAACTTGCCGTTTACCCAGTGGGCCGGAACCTTTGCGGATGATCAAACACTGACAGCGGCCATGCTGGACAGGCTGTTACATCATGCCCATATCGTGCAGATGACAGGTGAAAGCTATCGACTCAAGGACAAGCGCAAAGCAGGAACCAAATCTTCTCGGGCCGAACCGGCTCGAAAATATGAACCCGAGGGGGGTCAAAACTAAGTTGGCGATTTAGCACGGAAGGGGGTCACTTTTTAGTTGGCGTTGACAATCAGCCGCGACTACCACGAAGCAAACGTCGAAGTTGCCCAAAAAAGGGAGCATATTCCGAAGCTCCTGCTCGTAGCCGGCAAGCTCTGTGACAGTCTGTCGCTCGGTTTCGCTAGCCCTTTTGACCTCAAAAACCACGAGCGTCTTCGTCTCAGGGTTGAAACAAAGGATGTCTGGACGCAGCACCTCCCCTGTGGTCAGTGAGATGCTGGTGTTGATCGAGATAATCTCCAGCAAGCCCAATCGACTCAGCACATGGTCTGCCGCCTCCGCTGAAGCACGTCGAGAGATGTAATCGATACCAAAGGATGGAAGGAAATACTCCTGGTCTACCGCGTCCGTTAAGGATGTGATCGCCTCTTGCCCCTGGATCGACTCAAGCAGTTCCTCCTTCTCAATAAGCTGTTGTAGCCAGGACACTACTTCGGATTCTGGGGGACGCTTGATCTTGGACATAATTCTTCCTTGAGTTGATAGCAGACGATTGTAGTGGTCACCCAGTTTCTACAGGCAAATCGACATAACCATGTGGCTTCCTTGAAGCTAGGTCAACCACATTACGGTCGCTCACCTTGAGCCAGAGCTACACGACCCGGCTTGATCAGCTGTGGGTTGTAAAGGCGAAGTAATCAGGGTTCGGGGAGTAACGGAACAGAAAGTGTACTTAAGCCATACGAGCCGCTCGTGAAAAAACGTGTGTTTTGGCAACAACCAAGTCATAGCGCAGGTCATAGCGCTCAGCCGTGAGAGATAGCCCGTCTAAGGTGGCAGATACCGGTCATGTGCGCGCGAAGCCTAAACATAAAATCTAAGACCTGCGGTCGGCAGTAAAAGCCAAGTACTGTAGACTCTCCGCCGCGCAAACAGGGAGACATCACTCATATGGCACAGGCAAAACTCATACGGCAGGTAGGCCTTACGGCGACTGAGTCTCCGAGTCAGATGCTGGCCTCTGCACGCATCATGGCCCGTGCTTTAGCCAATACGTTTCCGATTGAGCACCAGTTGGCTTTGGCACGGGCTTTCGGTGTTCGTCTAATTGAGAGCTGGTGGGATGAACTGACCAGCATTGACATCGTTTCTCCAGACCTTAGAGCGCCGCTACAGCCTTTCACTGTGGAGGTGCTCCCTCAAGCGGCTGCTGCACTGGCGGAGACTATTGGTCGTATTGCCGCGAGCTTTGATGCTGAGACCGCCGCCTATCAAATAGGGCTTACCTATACAGGGATGCTTCCTTTAGAACACCGCGGGACCTATGGTGTTTTTTACACCCCCCCTGTTCTGACTGCACGATTGATCGACCAAGTGACAACAGCGGGCATGGACTGGGCAACGTGCCGAGTGCTCGATCCGGCCTGCGGGGGGGGCGCTTTTCTCGTGCCTATCGCCCAGCGAATCATCAATGAGGCGAAGGGCTGTAGTCCAAAGCTGCTGATGCAAAGCATCGGTAACCGTCTACGCGGTTACGAGATCGATCCATTCGGCGCTTGGCTTACACAGGTTACTTTGGATGCGGTGGTACTCCCAGTGAGCCGCATAGCAGGCAGACGGCTGCCGGTGATGGTTACCGTCTGTGATTCGTTGCGTCGAAGCCCTGTCAGAGATCGCTTTGACTTGGTAATAGGGAATCCTCCCTATGGCCGAGCAAAACTCGATCCAGAAACACGTGATCGTTACAAGCGTTCGCTCTATGGCCACGCTAATCTTTACGGACTGTTTACGGATTTGGCGTTGCGTCATACCAAACTGGGTGGGGTGATCGCTTACGTTACGCCGACCTCCTTTCTCGCAGGTGTCTATTTCAAAAACCTTCGGGCTTTGCTTGGCCGATCGGCACCGCCGCTGTCCATCGATTTTGTCACTGTGCGCAAAGGTATGTTCGATGATGTGCTGCAGGAAACCGCTTTGGCCACTTACCGGCGCGGTGCTGCTGGCGCGCCGGTGGTGGTGGCAGAAATTTCACCGGCAACAAACGGCCTGGCGATCCACCAAACCGGTGTGATTGAGTTTCCTGCTGATCCTTCGTTGCCATGGATTTTGCCCCGTACTGCCCAACAAGGCGCATTGGTAAAGCGTTTGACGCAAATGCCGCACCGCCTGGCCGATTGGGGCTATACGGTGAGCACCGGTCCGCTTGTATGGAATCGATACAAGAGCCAGCTGGCACACCGCCCAAGCAGCAAGCGGTTACCGCTCATTTGGGCCGAAGCCATTACTGCGGATGGCCATTTCATATTTCGTGCGGAAAAGAGAAACCACGCGCCTTATTTTGAACTGCAAGCCAGTGATGGGTGGATGGTTACGACCAAACCATGCGTGCTCTTGCAGCGGACCACCGCCAAAGAGCAGAGCCGGCGACTAATCGCAGCAGCGTTACCCGCCGAGTTCTTGAAGACGCACGGCGGTGTCGTTATTGAAAACCATATCAATATGATCCGCCCGATCAGCGAGGTGCCGGAGGTCAGTGCGGAGGTATTGGCGGCCTTTATCAACAGTGGGGCTGCAGATCGCGCATTTCGCTGCGTCAGCGGCTCGGTTGCCGTTTCGGCCTACGAGCTGGAATCGCTACCGTTGCCTGCACCAGACGACCTGGGCGAACTGACTCGTTTGGTAAATGCAGGGGCTGATCGTCACGCAATCGAAGCCGCTTGCACTGAATTGTTCGAAGGGGATAGGTAGTGCTGCCACCTTATGTAGCAAGGGACTTAGTCGCCGAACGTCTACCGCTAATTTTCCCAGAAGGAACGCCCAATAGAACGTATTGCACGCGCGAACTGGCAGCCAGTACTGTGTTCACGATGCTCTACATCGGAGCTTTGGAGGGAACTGGCGTTCTATTGGGGCCGGTGCACGTTTATCGCATGACTGATCAGCAGGCAGCGGACGGCAGTGACGACGCGCGTCACAACTACAGGTCGAATTTGCGAAAGCGCAATTTTACCATTCCTGGGAAGCGATGGTACGCCGACAACACGCGCGAACCCATTCGGGATGAGACCTTGCGCGAGGGGCTGATCGCCGTTGGTGCAGTTATCGAGGACAAAACCGTTTCCACGACTGCGGGCGCTCCGCGTTATGCGCTCAGAAATGGGCTCGCTGCGCTGTTTTCCCCATTATTGAAGGGGGACGAATTGGCATCCGCCATCTTGCGTTGGCAGGAGGAGCACCTGAACAAAGGGGCGCTGGCAAGGATTTCTCTGATGCGCCTTGGAGGAACTGACAAGGAAGGGGTTCTGGTCCGTTTTCCCAATGGTGAGACCCGTACTTTAGCCCCTGGCCCCAGTTCGGAGATATCCCGGGCGGTGGTAGAGGTCTTCGCAAAGCAGTTCCTGGCGAAGCCTGTTGTCCTCTGGCTGAGCGAGTCCAGCAACAAGGTGGCTATGCAGGATTTGCGCATGGCTTCCAGCATAGGCCTGGATATTGAAGCGCAAAAAAACTTACCTGACTTGATCCTGGTTGACCTGGAACCTGTTCATCCGCTCATCGTGTTCGTCGAGGTAGTGGCCACCGACGGTGCGATTACAGAACGCAGACAAGAGGCTTTATTTTCGCTCACGGACAAAGGAGGGTTCAAACGATCGAGCGTAGCATTCGTCACGGCCTATGCGGACCGTCAGTCACCAGGTTTTAAGAAGACCATTAGCGGTCTTGCTTGGGGCTCATTCGCTTGGTTTCTGAGCGAGCCGGACAAGGTATTCATGCTAAGCGACGGTATAAAACCGTTGTCAGCATTGAACGAAGTTATCACACGACAATAAGTGGGTTAACCGGACGGTTACATTACTTCGCTAGACACGGTCGCTTTCGAGGATGATTGGCATGAATAGGATTTTTTTTCAGGTAAAGGTATGCGGCGAAGAAGCGCACCGTGAAGGCTTTCTCGACGGCTTGCTGTACATGAATCCATTAAGTTTCTTCCGCAGATATCAGGAACAGGCGGAGGCGAATATCGGGGACCGACACGAAGGGACGATATCGCTACTACAGCCGGGGCAGTTCACGATGACCCTAACGTGTGATGACCTGCCAGACTGGGAATACACCATCCCTGCGGAGGACTTGGCGGGGCCCTCGGTTATTCAGTTCGACGGTCATAACCCCCTGAACGTCCTATGTCTTTATGCGGTGCATGAGCGGGGATGCACCTTCGAATCCGACGAGGCTTTCGAGCGCTTTGTTGAGGCTCAGATGATGAAGCCTGAAGTAGATGACCTCGGCGACTATGCAGCCGTGGTTGTCGACACCGGGGCATTTCAGAAAAGAGTTCTCGATGAAATCCATAGCAGGGGCTTCGGTGCAGTGGCTGGGCTTGTGGACTACTACGATTCTTTGACCTTCAACGGTTCGTTTGATAAAGCGCAAGCCGTGCTGAAAAAGCGGGATAATTACGCTCATCAGAGGGAGTACAGGTTCGCCCTAGACCGAGGAAACGAAGTTGAGGAGGCTTTTACCCTTCCGGTGGGGTCGCTCCGCGACATTGCCATAGGGTGCCGGACGTCGGAGGTCAACGACTTGATTCGCGGCTATCTGCATCAGATGAAGGCTCAGGGGGTGTTTTGCCCTGAACGGGGTTGTAAGCCGGAACCGCCGAAATTTCCGTCATGGGCGGAAAGCCAGTAATGGTGCGGTTTGACGCCAAACATTTGTTTCCCGGCAGTAATGCCGCCAAGCGGAAAACGGCCTGAATGAGGGGTACAAAATGTACACGGGAAACCGTGGCGGATAGCCGCTGAGACGGCGCACTCGCCACATTACGAATGCTCGCCCCATGTCGGATTTACTTACTCATAGCCTGGTAGTGCTCCGCATACCCACACTCTTCAAAAATTAACTTCAGACCATCTTTGAACACATCGTGATCAAATTCCTTTATGTCAAAAATGTTTTGACCAAAGGAATGTGACTCTCGGTTCATGTACCTGTAGAACGTCGTGAACTTATCAGTCGACAGGGCTGGCTTTTGGAAAACGTTATTAAAATCCTTCTTTTGAACAAAATTGAAGAAATATTCGACAATGTTCCGCATACAGTTAGCAATCAGCGCAGGCGGTGAGGCCTGGTCCTTTATGATTGACCAATAGGACTGGTAGTCATTCTGGATCTCCTCATACTTCATTGGAATTACAGTGCTTCCGTTTGTATTTTTGAAAATCCTGAATAGGTGCTGTGTCTCCGCACGCTTCTCTTTATCAGTGTGCGTAAGCTCGTAGAAGAAATACAGGCTATGGGTGAGAACAAACACCTGCGCGTAGAGTTTATCGTTAATGAAATATTTCTTGATCAGCTGCCCAATGTTGAACACGTAGAGGTGAGAAAGGCTGGAAATGGGATCATCAATCACAACCACTTTCGACTGAGGCACCGCAGTGGCCGTCTTCTGCCCTTTGCAAAGCTCCATGAAGTATAGAAAACTAATAACGGTTTTTTCCCCCTCGCTCAGCGAGTGAAATGCATTCGCTTGATCGGTAGCCCTGGAAACCCGGTAGAAATTTTCACCGTATGGCACCACAGAAAATCCATCGATGCCAATCTCTACCAGCCCAGCGTTGATGTTCTCAATTGACTCTTCGATGTTGACCGTTTGCTTTCTGAGAGCAGCAAGCTTGCCGTTAGAGGCTGTAACATCAGTGTTGATCTTGGTGGCTTCTTGGCTTATTTCGCTGGCCTCATCTTTGAGATCTGAAGCTGATTGCGAGTAGGCAGAAATCGTCTGATCATAATCCCAGCGCATCAGCGTCCAAAAGCGCGATCTTATGTCATCCCGAGTTTTCTTCTTGTTCGCCAGCTTGTCGTTATGTGCCTCAATCAGCTCGTTCAGGCCGCCGATCAAATTATTGATCACGTCGACGGCGGACTGGGTATCGTTGAGGACAACCGGCGTGCTCGGGCTTTTGATCTTGTTGCCAATGTGCAGAATATTTTCGCGGATTGACGCTTTCAACCCCTCACAGGCAATGCTCCAGGCTTCCACAAGCTCTTTGCTGGCAAGCGGAGAGTTTGAAATATCTTGGAGACTCAGGCTGGAGGTTAGCGCCTCATAGCGGGTCTTGATTGACTCCATCTGCTTAACATCTTGCTCATAGGCTTCGTCGAAGACTTGGCGGATGGAATCGATGATATTTTTAGTGATCGTTTCTTGCTGACAGAAAGGGCAGGCTTGAGGATCCTTATCATCTGAAATGTACTGGAGCCCTTGCTTCACCCAGTCAGAATTGCGAGTTTTAGTGATGAACTCTGCAACTGAACCTTCTTGGCTGCCGACAATGATTTTCGACCAGAGGGAATCCCCTTCAATGGTCAGCCAGCCAGCCGAAAGGGTTGGAATTTTCGTGAATGAAGCTGCACCCTCGCCTTCAATGGACGACGCCTCAGCCTTCAGATCATCTAGGGGAGCCTAGAGAATTCGGAAAAAATCGTACGCTAAGGTTTTCCGAGCTGTCGTAACGGCCTGAATTTTCCGTCTTCCAGCTTGCGGCTCTGCCGCCAGACGTAATCGCCGGTCAGGTTGATGTGCTCCCAACCCAACGGCGACAGGTACTTATACAGATCGGTATTCACAGGCTTTCCGGCCTCAGTCAGCCCTTGGGTGGCCCGCTCCAGGTAGACCGTGTTCCACAGCACGATGGCGGCGGTCACCAGGTTCAATCCGCTGGCCCTATAGCGCTGCTGCTCGAAGCTCCGATCTCTGATTTCACCGAGGCGATTGAAGAACACCGCCCTGGCCAAGGCGTTGCGCGCCTCGCCTTTGTTCAGGCCTGCATGCACACGGCGGCGCAGCTCGACACTTTGCAGCCAGTCCAGGATAAACAGCGTGCGCTCGATCCGGCCCAACTCCCGCAGGGCCACGGCTAGTCCGTTCTGGCGTGGGTAACTGCCCAGTTTGCGCAACATCAACGAGGCGGTGACGGTGCCTTGTTTGATCGAAGCGGCCAGACGCAGGATCTCGTCCCAGTGAGCGCGAACGTGCTTGATGTTCAGCGTGCCGCCGATCATTGGGCGCAGTGTCGGGTATTCCTGCACGCTCTGTGGCACATACAGCTTGGTTTCTCCAAGGTCGCGGATGCGCGGGGCAAAACGAAAGCCCAGCAGGTGCATCAAGGCGAACACATGATCGGTAAAGCCCGCAGTATCAGTGTAGTGCTCCTCGATCCGCAGATCTGACTCGTGATACAGCAATCCATCGAGCACATAGGTTGAATCGCGGACACCGACATTCACCACGCGAGTGCTGAACGGTGCGTACTGATCAGAGATGTGGGTATAGAACAACCGCCCCGGTTCATTGCCGTACTTCGGGTTGACATGCCCGGTGCTTTCGCCTCGACCGCCTGCGCGGAAGCGCTGGCCATCGGACGATGAGGTGGTGCCGTCTCCCCAGTTGGCAGCGAAGGAATGACTGAACTGGCTGTTGACCAGTTCGGCAAGTGCCGCCGCGTATGTTTCGTCGCGGATGTGCCAAGCTTGCAGCCACGACAACTTGGCGTAAGTCATGCCCGGACTCGAATCGGCCATTTTGGTCAGTCCGATGTTGATTGCATCGCCGAGGATTGCGGACAATAGCAGGGTTTTATCCTTGGCCAGGGCCCCATCCTTCAGGTGTGTAAAGTGACGGGTAAATCCCGTCCACTCGTCCACATCCATCAGCAGCTCGGTGATTTTGATGCGTGGCAGTAGCTGACTGGTCTTGTCGATCAGCGCTTGGGCGGTGTCCGGTACCGCCGCATCCAGCGGTGTAATCTTCAGTCCGGACTCGGTGAGGATCGCGTCGGGTAGTTCATTGTCCTTGGCTAGCTTGGCGACGGTGGCCAACTGCTTATCCAGCAGCTGCAAGCGCTCTTCCAGGTACTGGTCGCTGTTGGGGTTGATCGCTAATGGCAGCGCCTGTTCCTTTTTGAGCGCGGCAAACTGTGCGGGTGGCAGCAGGTAATCTTCAAAGTCACGGAACTGCCGGGAACCCTTAACCCAGATGTCACCGGAGCGCAGCGCATTTTTCAGCTCGGACAGGGCGCAGATTTCGTAAAAACGACGATCGATCCCTTCCTGCGTGATTACCAGCGGTTTCCAGCGGGGCTTGATGAACGCGGTCGGGGCGTCCGACGGCACCTTGCGCAAATTGTCTACGTTCATCTCGCGCAGCTGCTGGATGGCATCCAGCACACGTTGCGCAGCTGGGGCGGCCCGCAGCTGAAGAACCTCCAGAAAGGCCGGAGTGTAGCGGCGCAGCGTATTGAAGTTCTCGCTGACCAGGTGCAGATGGTCGAAGGCCTCTGGGCGGGCAAGCAGCTCGGCATCAGTGACGCTTTGAGCGAATTCATCCCAAGGCATGACCGCCTCGATGGCGGCGAAGGGATCTTCACCCGAGGCTTTGGCGTCCAGCAGAGCCTGTCCGATCTTCGAGTACAAGCGCACCTTGTCGTTGATCGCTTTACCCTGCTTCTGAAATTGCTGCTGATGCTTGTTCCTGGCACTGCTGAACAGCTTGACCAGAATACGGTCGTGCAGATCCACCAGTTCATCCGTCACCGTAGCGGTGCTTTCCAGCACGACGGCCACCAGGGTGGCGTAGCGCCGCTCATTCTCGAACTTGCCCAGATCCCGAGGTGTCATCTGCCCACCTTCCCGGGCCAGCTTCAACAGGCGGTTCTGATGGATGCTCCGATCAAGCCCTTCAGGCAGCGCAACCAGTTGGAAAATCTTCAGCCGCTCGATGTGCTCCATCATGTGCCGTGAATTCGGTTTCAATGGTGACTGGCGTAGCCAGGTCAACCAAGTGCTGTTGCTGCCTGCCTTAACGGTCAATAGTTCGTCAAGCTTATTACGATGCTGCTGGTTCAGCGGCTCGATCAAAGCACGATAAATCCTCCGGTTGGATCTGGCCACTGCCTCGGAGCAGGCTCGATCAATCACCATAAGGGGCGGCAAGATCCGCCGTTGCTGACGCAGACTCTCCAACGCCTGCCCAGCCAGCAACAGGCCTCTGTCGGTCTGCTGGGCCAGGCCGGTCAACTCGCGTACAAGGGCACGGAAATCCGACAATCCGAACGGCAGCAAACTCAGGTAGGCACGCAGTTCCTGGGCGTGCTCTCGACGGGTGACATCGCGCTGACCGTACTTCGCCCAACTTTCTGGAGCTGCCTGAACCTGTCGGGCTATCCACTCAATGACCGGATCGGGCAGCACGCTGTCGCTGGCCAGCGCGTATCCGGGGTAGCGAAGCAAGCAGAGCTGCACCGCAAAGCCGAGGCGATTGGCATCACCTCGTCGCTGACGGATCAGCGACAGGTCGGATTCGTTAAAGGTGTAATAGCGGATCAGGTCGTCTTGGCTTTCCGGCAGCGCAAGCAACGTGTCGCGCTCAGAGGCCGAGAGTATTGAGCGACGGGGCATGTATCAGTCATCCGGACGTAGGTACTGGTAGAGAGTTTCCCTACTTATACCGAATTCACGAGCTAACTGGACCTTTGGCTCGCCGGCAGCGGCCCGAGCCCGGACTGCAACAGCCTGCTCGACGGACAGGGCTTTCCTGCGGCCCCGATAAGCGCCACGTTGCTTGGCCAAGGCAATGCCCTCGCGCTGTCGCTCGCGAATAAGCGCTCGCTCGAACTCCGCAAAAGCCCCCATGACCGACAGCATTAAATTGGCCATTGGCGAATCGTCGCCGGTGAATACCAAGCCTTCTTTCAAAAATTCGATACGAACGCCGCGCTTGGTCAGCCTTTGCACAAGAAGGCGCAGGTCATCCAGGTTGCGGGCCAAGCGATCCATGCTGTGCACCACGACCGTATCACCTTCACGGACGAAGCCAAGCATGGCTTCCAATTGCGGACGCTGGGTATCCTTGCCAGAGGCTTTGTCGGTGAACAGCTTGCTTACCTCGGTCTGCTCCAATTGGCGTTCCGGGTTTTGGTCGTAGCTACTCACCCGGACATAGCCGATACGATGTCCCTGCATTTTCTAACGTACCCCGCTACACAGCCAGCGGCACACGCTGAGTGTGGCCATCGCATCGGCACGAGCGCGACGAGCGTTGCA
This sequence comes from Pseudomonas cerasi, assembly GCF_900074915.1. Lineage (GTDB taxonomy): Bacteria > Pseudomonadota > Gammaproteobacteria > Pseudomonadales > Pseudomonadaceae > Aquipseudomonas > Aquipseudomonas cerasi. Next base: position 42,519 of record NZ_LT222315.1, on the reverse strand, counting down.
GTCCCACAGGCGCGCCCTCAACGCTGTACGGCTCAATGGCTTGTGATAAACCTGCGACATTTCATACCTCAAACTGAATTCTGTCAGGTTGAAATCTAAGACCTTCACTCGATAACGTCAATAAATTCTAAATAGGACTCTATTCTGACGCTATGACACACGACTACCTGACATCCGGATAGGGTATAGCCCAACCTTACGGAGCGGCTGATGGCAAACCTTCGAAACCTAGTAAATCGTAGACTGGAATACGCTCGAAAACCTTGCGTACGATTATTTCCGAATTCTGTAGCCCCCCCTATCGGAATTGACCGAGACGTCCAGTGGCGTAGCTAAGGTGGTGTTGCAAGGCATTCAAGACATTTTGTTGCGCGTGGCCTTATAAATAGCGCGTGACGAATTCGAAGACCGGCGACAGCGACAGTTTCTGCTGCTACGCGATCGCAAGAACGGGCGATTTGCAGCCGCAGGCTGCCCTGTTCATTGCTATCCGAAGGTGAACTTCAACATCTTGCCAGAGAGAGAAAATATTTCTGCGCAGACTGGGAACTGCCGGCTAGTGCGGCTCCACTAACACTTCCGTCCTCTCCACAAGGGTAAAAATGACGACCGCAGACGTGCTTCTGCGCCGTAAATCCTTTGAAAAATAGGTTTCCCAATGAATCGTATTTCAACCAGTTCAGTTAATTCCAGTTTCAACTACACGACCCCTGCGGAGGAAGCGCCAAACCATTTCGCCTCCTCTCCCGCCAATTCCTCGCCACATGCCACCACAACCGCAATCAACCAAGCTTCAGAAGGACTACAAAAGCCGGGGGCAAGACTAAGCATGCAGGCGCAGCGACTGCGCCAATTGGGTGAGAGGCCAGCTCACCAAGACCGGCAGAACACAATTTTAGTTAAAGCTTTTGATGCTCAACGCTTAGACATCAACACCCACGCGGGCCCTTCCAACAGCCCCCACCTGAACGCTCTCAACCAGCTCCAACAACGAAACTTCAAACCTGCGGTTGGTGGGCTAGAAATCCCGGTTACACCCAACTCCCTATTAGGCGGGGGCAAACGAGTCTCTCATGTCGGCTCATCGTCACGCGACATACAAGTCTGCCCACGTGGGGCCGCTGCTGAATTGAGACAAGAAATACAGGACAAACAAACCTTTGTTAACGACCTTACTGAAGAGCTTGAAGACGCTACAGAAGAGGCCAATCCTGACGAAATAGCGAATACAACACAACAGCTGCGCCAAGCAAGAGCTGACCTTGTTGAATTACAGAGACGCCTTACGATGCTCGCACACGAAGACCGCAGAATTAACCAATAACTCCCTGCCTCAAGCCTTGGGCGTATACGCCCAAGGCACACCGAATGTAAATATCTTCGGGCAGGGCACTGTCTCTTGATGCATAAGCATTTTGAAACTTCTACACACAAGGTCTGTCGCTCTCGTCGAGCCCCCCGCCTGGGGGACTTAAAAGGGTGACGGAAATTTCTGAGATTCCGGCTTACAACCCCGACCTGTATCAGTATCTGTCGCCGTTGGGCTGGGAGCACGTCAACCTGACCGGCGATTACGTCTGGCGGCAGAGCCGCAAGCTGGAAGACGGGAAATTCAGGCCGTTACGACAGCTCGGAAAACCTTAGCGTACGATTTTTTCCGAATTCTCTAGGCTCCCCATCTATGGTGTAGCTAGGTGCATTTTCCGGCAGAGGTAATCCAATAATATGCTGGAAGAGAAGTTCTGTTCTTTTGAGGCTTTCTAGGCAAAACTCCAGGACGCGATCCCCACCCGTGAAATTCGTCTTGATCTCCCAGACTTTTCCGCTTGCTTTGGTCTTTTCTTGATCGAGTTTGGTGGCGTTTTCAGTGGCCCGCTTTGAATTCTCTTGCTGAGCGGTCAGATGCTTCTCCAACTCTTTCGTCTCGGCTTCGATTTGCTGGAGTGCAACCTTGTTCTCTTTCGAGAGGGTGAAAATTCCTTTTAAATTGTCCTCTTCGTAAAAGTAGTCGTTGAGGAAGCTTTGGTTGTACACCAAAATTTCACATGGCTGACTGGTTTTCAGACTGCATTTAGCAAACCGAGGTTCGGTATGATTGTACAAAAACTCGGAGATGGTGCTCTTACCTGCACCATTTAGCCCGTAGATGAGAGACGTCTTGTTGGTGGGCGAGAGAGTAGACTTGGATTTGTAACTGGTGACGCCATCTATGTTCAATTCCGTGATCACAACCTGACTCCTGAGTGCTAAGTGGCTTTGCGCCATATCTGTTGGCGAGAAGGAGCATAGGCGAGCCAAGAGCTGCCTGCCACACCGACCTTATCCGATACGGTTTTCCGTACATATTTGGCCGCTCAATCAAGCCGTTTTCGGCTTGGCGGCGTCGCTGCGGGAATACAACTGTTTGGCGTCAATCCGCACCAGTACTGGCTTCCCGCCCATGACGGAAATTTCGGCAGCTCCGGCTTACAACCCCCATAACAGCTGCTCGCGCTTACGATACAAAACCGTATGTGAAAATGGGTGCGCCTTACTTTCAGATCAAGGACGTACTGCGTCGGCACGGTATCCAGGCGTTCAGTAGCAATTTTGGGCTCTCACGCGCTGGCTACGAGCTTATTAACGCTGGTGATTTTCTTGTTCCAGACCATTTCGTAATGGCTTGATTGGATAATCGAATCAACATGTCGAGGGGTAGTCAGCGCCCAACAGGTATTGCCAGGCGAGCGAACGGAGCGATAGCGCAGACCCGAAGCTTTGGCCTTCCTCACTTCGCGGCCGAGCGCTCTTGAGGCGCTGTAATCGTTTGGAGCATAGATCGCGTCCGTCAGATACAGCACAGTTGCGTCCAGTACACCCACCTCGTCGAATTCGCAGGTCAGACCACGGAATACGAAACGCTCGTAGTTCAGCCCTTGCACTTTGCTCCAGTACATTTCTTGGTGATGGCGCACTTCGGCGATGGCCGTATCCATGGAGGCAGCCAGGTAAAGCATGCCGAACGAGCCATCGCTGAAGCGGGAGCCGTCAGGGTTCACGTGTGTGAACGGCGCGGTGGCGTAGGAGCAGCCAGTGATGCCGAAAGGTATTTCGCTGCGAGGGATCAGGTTGAGGTCGCCTACCTCGTTCTGCAGACGGGGATTCGTCAGGGCCTGAACTTGGTAAAGGATATCGAACTCGTCAGCGCTGGCCACGTCATCGAACAAGGCAATCGGAGGAAACTTGGAGTTCACCAAGCGGTATGACTTGATGCTCCCTCCCCCGCGCAGCACATTCAGATCAGCAGCGCTTACCATTGGGCACCTCGTAACACGTCAATGCGACGGTAAGTCTCGTACAGGTTGATGAATGAGCCTGTGGACATGATTTCCAGCGGGGCTCTGCCATCAAAAAATTCGTTGTCGTTGGCCATTCGTGGAAAGCCATAGACGTTTTCTGGGTTGTCGAAGATTGTTCTCAGCGCACCATGTACGTTCAGGATAAGGCTGATACGTGCAATTTGATCATTATCCAAGCTCACGGAACGACCTTGATCCTTGGCGCGCGAGTAGGTGCTGCGTGATATACGAAGGGTGTTCTCGATATCCTTAGGTGTCGCTTTCCATCGCTCCATGATCGTCACTGCGGTGCGTAGTGCCACCGCGCCAGCATCCTTGGTGGACTGTGCACGTGCAGTAGTCGCTTGGCTCATGTTCACCACTCCCAGTTTATGGTCTGTAGATTACAATATACATCAATATGATCTACAGATAAATTCGGGTAGTGGTTTTCCAGTTCTGTTAGCTCTGTGGCTGTCCAAAACGAATTGATGCATAGGTGTAACGGCTTGCAATCCCGGCTTACAACCCTTGTTAGTGTTCTTTTGGTACCTGGATGACGCCATCAGCAATCCCTTGTGCCAGCAACTCCATCATTTTCGCGAAACGAAAAAATCCTGGATATTGCAGGCAGATGTAGTCCATCTGGACCTTTGATGAGCTGTCGAGCACCTGTTTGAAAGCCATCATATAGTCATAGCAGCCCTGAAGTAGCTGGCTATCGCCACTTTCTGTCGATGGAAATCGGCTGGCATAATCATGGACTACCTTCGCCAGCTGGTGTTGCTCTGCGGATAAATCGAGCATTTTTGTGCCTAATGAAAAGGGTTTGATACTGTTGACCGAGAGACTGAAAATGCTTCAGCAAGGTCACAGACGGGCACTGGACCAAGGCAGCGCCTCAGACATCTGTCTTAGCCGCCAGGTACTGCGACCAAACACGTTTTACCTGGCTGACACTGACGCCCGCCAGCCGCGCAGTCTCTGCAATGCTACACCCGCCGCTTTTAAGGGCAATGACCCTTTCATGCACTTTAACATTTGGTTTACGCCCTCTGTATCGACCAGCGCTCTTGGCCAAATCGATGCCTTGCCGCTGTCGCTCTCGACGGTCCTCAAAGTCGTCACGGGCCATTTGCAGTGCCACACGCAACAGCATGTCTTGTACACCTTGCAACACCACCTTGGCGATGCCACTGGATGCCTCGGCCAATTCCGATAAATCGACGATGCCGGGCACTGCCAAGCGTGCGCCCTTAGCCCTGATCGCGTCCACAAGCTTTTCTGCTTCGACCAAGGGAAGACGGCTGATTCGGTCGATCTTCTCAGCGATGACGACTTCACCTGGTTGCAGGTCCTCTATCATGCGCAACAGCTCGGGACGGTCGGGTCGAGCGCCCGATGCTTTTTCGCGATAGACCGCAGCCACGTAGTAGCCCGATGCTCGCGCATTGCCAATGATCGCTTCTTGGCGCTGCAAGTCCTGGTCTTCGGTACTGACACGCAGGTACACCCGCGCAACATTGAGAGTCGTCATCGTATGGCCCATTTTGGTATACCCAAATAGACCCAGCATATCAGGCGTGGCCCAATTGACCTAAACGCAACCCTAAAGAGCTACCTTAGAAAGAACTACCCATTTGAGCCATTACAGCTGCTGAACATCATTGTTATGAGTAAATACACTTTATGGGAAAGATGTGTATGTACACATTCCGAAAAGGCCTTAGATTTATGAGTAAAAACTCATTATGTACATATTGAGTTTTTACTCACATGCTGTACGCTCAAGCACAAGCAATCATCCGCCTCATCCCAAAAGCAGAGCCCCACTTCTGTAGAGCAGATTTAAAGCAGGCGCTCTTGCCAAAGAGCGATGAGATAAAACTCATAATGAGTATTTACACAATGTGAGTTTTGGTGTGTAATGAGCCTATACACATTAAGATCAGGTGGCACTATTGGGCATGCCAGCAAAGATCAAGAGGTTCATGGCTCGCTGGGCCGTATCGGCTGACATGGCTGCCTTTTATCTGGCGTCTGATGAGTGGAGCAATGTTGCTGCTACCGAAAGCTTTCAGCTCGACCGCGAAAACGATGCACAATAATCGTACTCATATTGTGTATTTACTCACTTATCAAGAGGGATTGGCGTGAAAACGATAGGCTTTGTTACGCAGAAAGGCGGTGCAGGGAAAAGCACGTCTGCGTTGGCCCTGGCAGGCGCGCTTGCTCAAAAGTACCGCGTTCTTCTGGTGGACCTGGACCGGCAACGAAGCATTGAGCGTTGGTCCGAGGGGGCAAACCTCCCGGAGACGCTAGAGGTGTTCACTGCTACCCAAGCCAATGACTTACGGCATCTGCCGACAGCAGATTTTGTGGTGGTGGACACAGCGGGCGGGCTCTCTGCCGAGGTGCTGTCATTTTTAGACCTTGTACTGCTGCCATGTGCCCCCAGTGTCTTTGACATATGGGCGGTAGCTGAAACGGTCGAGCTGGTAAAAGCACATCAGGCACACCGGCCCGGTCTACAAGCAGCTTTATTTGTTAACCGGCTTTCCCCCCGTACTAAACTTGGGAAAGAAGCAGCCGACGCGCTAAGTGATTATGGAATACCTGTGTTGAGTAGTGCGCTGCATGACCGGATCGCATTCCCAACGTCAATTGCACAAGGTAAAACACCAGTCACCAGCGGCAATAGCGGCGCACGATTAGATTCTCTAATTTTCGCAGAAGAAATTAAACGGTTAGTGGAGAACGGGTAATGGCCCTATTAAAAGCAGCGACTAGTCGTGCACAACAAAATGCACCTAGAGAGCTGGAAAAGGCAAGCAAGGCACAAGAGAAACGGTTGAACGTTAACTTGGATGCTTCAACGCATGAGCGTTTTCGCATTGCTTGCATGCGCAATGGGAGAACGATGAAAGAAGAAGTCGAGCAGTTCGTAGCGGATTATTTGAAGAAAAACCCATCATGAGTATTAACTCATCATGAGTATGCAGTAGAAGCTAAAAATATAAGATGCCGGGGTATGGCTGTCACCATCCCCGGCGTGAACAAAACTCCCTGGAGGGAAGATTATGTCCGAGCGAGACTATAACACAGTCCGTAACCTGCCCATATGCCAGCTTTCAGACCCTAAGTATCTGCACTTGCTGCGAGAGTTCGCAGGCCACATGGCCCCTCCGTGCGTAGCAGAAGCCTTGATGAAGTGGCTTAACCGCTTTTGAAGTGATCGACCAAGGCCGCGACGTTCCTGCTGTCCTGGGTGTGGGGCTTGGCCGCTGCCATGCCGTTCCTAGTAGCCCTCACCGCCTTGAGGGGCGTGGCGGTCGTTTTTGAAAGCATCGATGGCCCATTCGCCGAAAAATAGGTGTCAACGCCAACTAAAAAGTGACCCCCTTCCGTGCTAAATCGCCAACTTAGTTTTGACCCCCCTCGGGTTCATATTTTCGAGCCGGTTCGGCCCGAGAAGATTTGGTTCCTGCTTTGCGCTTGTCCTTGAGTCGATAGCTTTCACCTGTCATCTGCACGATATGGGCATGATGTAACAGCCTGTCCACGCCCAGCCCAGCCCAGCCCGTTCTGGGCTGCGGCATCTTTTTAGTGTCCATGAAAATGAAGACGCAACAGCATCAATTCAATGCTGTGGCTGTGGCTGTGGCTGTGGGCTGCCCAGCTCCGCGCTTGCTGCCGGTGCGCTCTAAGCGAGAATCAACATAATCTCACCCACAGCCATTCGTCGGGAAAAGTGGAATTTGGATCCTATATTCCTTAGCCTTATTGTCAGACAACAGGACAAAAACATTATGCTCAGCTTCTCACGACCTCAATCCCTTGTTGAAGGTGTCGTGTCAACGATACGCAAAGAAATAGCGAGCGGGGGGCTCCAAGCCGACTCGAAGATGCCAACAGAACATGAGCTGGCTGATCAGTTCGGTGTCAGCCGCTCGGTAGTGCGCGAGGCCATTTCACAGCTGAAAGCCGATGGCGTGCTAGTGATTCGTCGAGGCAACGGCTCTTTTGTTTCTCAAAATCCATCTGGAACGGTTTTTAGGCTGCCTAGCAGCGAGAGCCATGCAGCGGATCTCGCTAAGCTGTTTGAATTACGCTCGTGCATTGAAATACAAGCCGCGTCACTGGCTGCGCAACGGCACACGACGAAAGATTTGGAGCGGCTGTCTGACGCCATCTCACTGATGGAAGGTAATGCCGGGAATTTTGAAGCATCTTCAAAGGCGGATGTGGAATTTCATAGGGCCATCGTAGCTGCCTGCAAAAACGAATACCTGGCTGCATTCCATGACTTTCTTGAAAGCCAGCTCATCCGGGCTCGTTTCATGGCGTGGGAAAACTCGTCAAAGCTTGCGGTAGGTCCAAGCGGTGCCAATCGCGAGCACCGTGAAATTTACGATGCGATCAAAAGTCGCAACCCGGTTGAAGCCGCTAACTGCGCTCGCTTGCATCTGAATTCTGCCGCTCTACGCCTCAATATAGATGTGATGGAGTAGCGGTGTCAGTGAGGGCACCAGTACCTGTCGCCGTTCATATTCGTTGTCAGACAACCAGACATAAAAAGGACTTTCATGATTTACGATTTTTGTGTGATTGGGGGTGGGATTGTGGGGCTGGCCACAGCCATGCAACTACTTAGGGCTCATCCCGGCGCTTCGTTGGTGCTCGTGGAAAAAGAGGCCGCGATAGCAAAGCACCAAACTGGTCACAACAGCGGGGTCATCCATGCAGGGGTCTATTACGAGCCTGGCAGTTTGAAGGCCCGACTGTGCAAGCGCGGGGCAGAACTGACCAAAGCCTTCTGTACCGAACACAAGATCCCGTTTGAAGTTTGCGGGAAAATGCTTGTTGCATCTAATCCTCGGCAGCTTGCCTTGCTCAGCAGTCTTGAAGAGCGAGCCAGACAGAATGGGCTCAACGTTGAACGACTAGACGCTCAGGCGCTAAGACAACGCGAACCCAATATTACAGGTCTGGGTGCACTGTTTGTAGACAGCACCGGTATTGTGGATTACCGAATCGTGTCAGATGTCATGGCTGATTTGATAACTAAAGCCGGTGGGGAAATAGCATTTGGTCAAACGATAGCCGCAATTCAGGAGCATGAGAGCCACGTATCGGTGTCATCAGAAGCGTTATCCTGGAAGTCCAAAAAAATCGTAGTTTGCGCGGGTTTACAGTCTGATCGTCTAGCTGCAATGGCTGGGCTAGATGTCGATTTTCAGATCATACCTTTTCGTGGTGAATACTTTCGTTTACCGTCAGAAAAAAACAATAGCATCAATCACCTGATCTACCCAGTGCCAGAAGCAGGGCTTCCATTTCTCGGGATTCATTTAACTCGCATGATTGATGGAGGGGTTACGGTTGGGCCTAATGCTGTGCTTGGGCTTTCGCGCGAAGGCTACAATAAACTTGCATTTAATGCTCGCGATGTTTTGGAATATAGTTTGTATCCAGGTTTTTGGAAGCTTCTTGGCAAAAACTTACGCTCGGGTGTCAGCGAAATTAGAAACTCGGCCTGCAAGAAAAGCTACCTGGAGCAATGCCAACAGTATTATCCCTCTTTGAACCTTGAAGACTTAAAACCTTCGGACGCAGGCATACGCGCACAGGCCGTCACAAACAAAGGAGGATTTGTACAAGATTTTCTGTTTGTACAAACATCCAGAATGCTGCACGTGTGTAATGCGCCATCACCGGCAGCCACATCGGCGATTCCAATTGCAGAAATGATAGTGGCAAAACTAGAAGGCTCTGTAGTTTAAGCAGTGCAGTTAACATAAATTATAATAGTATGGATACAACCATGAGTGATAAAAATAGATTGATGCCAGATGAAACTAAAACCGAGCGCAAAATTCGTTTGCGGAAGGTTGCCGCTGCAACAATCGTTGGATCAATGCTGGAGTGGTATGATTTTTATCTGTATGCATTGATGGCTGCCACGGTTTTTTCTAAAGTTTTCTTTAATCCTGCTGATGCGCAAAATGCGACCTTACTGTCTTTCTCGACCTTCGCAATCGGCTTCATAGCTCGACCGTTGGGAGGTATTCTTTTCGGACACCTCGGAGATAAGTTTGGCCGCAAACGTATGTTGATGGTGACCTTTTGCCTAATGGGGTTTTGCACAACAATCATTGGACTTATTCCTAGTTATGCCACGCTAGGCATTTGGGCACCGGCAACGTTGGTGGTGATTCGAATCTTGCAAGGTCTAGGCGCAGGTGCTGAACTCGCTGCTGCAGCTGTCACAGCGTATGAGCATGCTGACGAGAACAAGCGCGGCAGCCAGGGCGCATGGCCCGCTCTAGGGTTGAACCTGGGGCTGCTTCTGTCGTCGTTGACGGTCTATCTTCTGACGATGCAAGGTGAAGCATTCTTGCTTTCTGGAGGGTGGAGAATTCCATTTATAGCCAGTATCGTTCTTGTCATGGTTGGATTGTGGGTGCGCAGAAGCATTCCAGAAACGATTGCGTTCCAGAAGATCAGTGAAGACAACAAATCACAGGTCACGTCGAACACAGGGATAGAAAAAGCGCCTTTGCTGACCTTGCTTAAGAAAGACTTTAAAGGTCTTGTTGTCGTGCTTCTTGTTGCAATTGGGTATAATGCATTAAGCTATATATTCAAAACCTTTTCACTCGCATACCTCACCTTGTATAAGGGAGTCTCCGCAAATACCACGTCGCTATCTGTAACCATTGCCAGTCTAATAGCAATTTTCACGGTTCCTTGTTTTGGCGCTTTGTGTGATCGCTGGAGCAGCAAAAAAGTATTGATGGCTGGAGGGACGCTGTCTGCAATATTTGCGTACACCTTCATGCAGCTCTTGGAGACAGGGCAGAGCTTGTGGATCTGTGTCGCTATTGGTTTTGCAACTGGTGTACTTGCACCTATGATGTTCGCTCCACAAGGCTCTTTCTTGAGTCGTCAGTTTCCTACCAACACAAGATCATCAGGCGTTGGTACTGGTCGTGAGATTGGAACTGCTATAGCGGGTGGCCTAGCCCCGCTTGGAGCGTTATCCTTGGTTTCAAGTTCTCCAACGCACTCAACAAATAGCGTTGTACTGATCTTGGTTTTATCAGCAGTTTTGCTAGTCGTGGCCAGCGCGTTTGATCAAGGTGGTAAGAGTTCTAATTTCAAAAACTGATAAATAGATTTTCTGACCTTTCATAGATGCCGCGTGCACCGTGTTGGAGAAAATAATGATAATTGATGAAGATGAAGTGAGAGTCGAAATAAAAGAATTGATAGACTTGATACGTTTAGACGAAAAGTACGCATCTTTGTTGTCGGATGGTATTTTTCCAATAGATCACGAAGCAATTGAATTCAATTACCAACGACGTTTTCGAATAATGGAAATTTCACGTAAATACGGCCTGGGCTGATGTTTGATATGGCGTGTTATTTTTCATCAGACTTGTTGTAAGTCGTGAATTTATTCATGAATGCCAGAATCTCTTCTAGAGATTCTGGCGAATCAACTTCTATTGCTTTGTCAGCGATTGCCTGTCTAAGCGATATCAGGCGCGTCCTCAGTACGTCTTGGCCACCTGGTAGCAGTTCGCCAGGAGCTACATCAAAAGCCATCGAGATTTTTATCAACTGCTCAACGCCGGGGAGGTGAATTCCTCTTTCGTAACAGCCTACAAGCGGCGCATCACAGCCTATTTTTTCAGCAAGGGCTGCTTGGCTCATGCCTGACAATTTACGAAGAGCCTTGATTTTTGCTCCTACGAAGCTTCGAAGCGTGTCCATTTTTTACCCATAAAATCGCATGGTTTCATGCAGTTGGCTCACGGAAAAGAAAACAAACCATCTAATAGATGGTTTTTCATTTACTTTTTCTTTTGTTTGCTCTATTTTGTTATCTACAAATCCATCACCTGGTGACCATCCCGGCCCAGTACAGATGGAGCTGGTTTCCATCAGCACACCACTCGCCCCTGCGCTCAGCGGTTTGGGAATTCGAAAGAGCGCCTGATCGGAAGGTTCTGAATATGAAAAATTGGCGTGTTTTGATGCACAATTCTGCCGTACATCAGTCACTTATCACGTTGATCGAACAGTTGGACGTGGAGGTGTATTCCCCCGAAAGCACTACCTACCGCAAACGTCCGGATCGCCCTTCATCGGTAGAGACGAAGGTGCGTTTGTTTCCTGGCTATCTGCTGCTGCGCTTCGATCCTGAGGTCACGCACACGACGACTATCACCGCGCTGAATGGCGCTCATGGGTTCGTTCAGTTTGGCGGTAGCTCCTGTGAGTTTGGCGGTAGGGCCTGTGTTGTGCAGGACGCTACGGTCGAGCAATTAAAAGCCGCTACCTTGGTTCGTTCTAACCGTCAGCTTGACTGCATCGAGTTTCGTAATTTGCCGACAGAGCTGGAAAAAACGCTGCGTCTGATCATCGACATGAAATCTGATGCTGCGCGCAGAGCGGCTTTCCTTGCGCTGCTGGCCCAGGACGCAGCGCTGGAGCGCCTTGTCAGGCGCCACGGAACCCTTTGCTATTCGAGGGTACGTGCCGCCTAGGCATTACTACTTCCCACGATTTCCCATTTCACCGCCTGGTTTTGCCAGGCGGTGTTTTTTTGCGTTCTCACAGCCCTTAGGAGTTCCCATGGCGTCATCCGAAGATGAAACAACCACCAAGACAGTAAGCGTTTATATCCGCCCGGCCAGGGTGGAGGCGCTGAACAAAGCTGCGATACGGGTGAGCTATGAAACCCAAAGCTCCAGGCAGATTTCACCCTCGGAGCTCGCTCGCTACCTGATCGATAACTATTTGGAGCAGGCCGTTCAGGAGCTCATTGCAGAGGCTGCAAGAAAGTAGTCGTTCCGTAACTCAGGAGTTTTGAACATGCTCACCACCAGCGCCTTCCTGGCCCTGGCTATGCAATGCGCTCCCTCGATACATCCCGCCACGCTTACTCCCATCGTCAAGACAGAATCCTCCTTCAATCCCTATGCCATTGGCGTGGTCGGCAAAGTGTTGCCGCGTCAACCGCAAAGCCTGGATGAAGCCGTATTGGCGGTGAAAAAGCTGGTCGCGGAAGGGGCAGACTTCAGCATCGGCCTGGGCCAAATCAACCGGCAGCATTTCGATGTCAGCCGACCCGAACCCGTATTCGAACCCTGCACCAACCTGCGCATGGCTGCCGCTGTTCTTGGACAGTGCTACGCAAGTGCCAGCGCCAAGGAGCCCAACCGGCAGGCAGCGCTGCACAAGGCTATTTCCTGCTACTACAGCGGCAACCCCAAACGCGGCTTCAAGGCCGAGGCCGAATTCGGTGGCAGCAGCCACGTGCAGCGTGTGCTGGCCAACGCAGACGGTACCACCGTGACCGTACCGGCTCTGGAAAGTAGTTCAGCTGATCCGAGCCAGCTCCAGCCCGCTCAGGCCCCGGCGTCCACCGTTGAGCCGACTTATGAAAGCTGGGACGTGCTGCGCCAGTACCCGCGCTATCTGCCACCTGCGCCACCGCCTGTTTCTGCTCCATCCGCTGCACCTGCTGTTCCGGCTTCACCCCCAGAACAACCCTCAACTCTCCCCAAAGAGGATCAATGATGATCAAACGTACCCTTGTGCCCAACAAAGGCGAACTCTGCATTTTGCTGGTGGCAGTGGCCTGCCTGCCCGGCATCGCCTCCGCCGACTGGCTCAGCACGCTGAACCAGTGGGGCAGCAATATCCGCCTGGGCCTCTATACCCTGGCGGGCACCCTGGGCCTGGTTTGCCTGATCTGGTCAGGTGCCCAATGGCTGATTGCTCGCTCCACGGGCGACCGCTCGCACACCTTCATGGACTACCTGCAGCAAGTCGGAGTGATCCTGGTTGTCGGTGGGTCTGTGGCCTTGGCCACGGCGGCTTGGCAGGTGTTCGGCACCGGCGTGCCGGGTTGACCAGGAGCGCTTATGGCCAGTAACGAAGTACTCAAGAAACTGACCTTCGAAAGCTACAACGCGATGAGTCGGCCCGCGATGTTCTGGAACATCCCCATCATGCCGATGGTGGGCTTGCTGATGGGCGGCCTGGTCTTCGGTGTGGCCGCAACCTTCCTGCTGTCCTGGGTGTGGGGCCTGGTCGCTGCCGCCCCGTTCCTGATAGCCCTCATTGCCTTGAGGGTCGTGGGCCTGATTGATCCTCAATATTTGCGCCGCATCCGCTTTGGGCGGCGGCGTCTCTGGCTGAGCCTCAAGTACGGCAAACCGTTGTTGCTGACCCCCTTTAACCCGCAATGGAATGAATTCTATGGCGCACGATTTTCACACAAGCGTTATGCCCCCGGAAAAGAAAGCGCCATTGATGCGCTATCCGGTCCACGAACACATGGTGACCCTGCCCGGCAATCGCCTGGTGAGCCTGATCCAGTTGAAGGGGGTTTCCAGCGAAACCCGCAGTGATGACGAACTGGTCCACCTGTTTCATAACCTCAACCGCTACTTCCTGGCCCTGGGCAAAAAGGAAGGCAAGCACCTGATGCTGCAAACCTACATCACCAAGACGGGCATCGAGCTGGACACGCAATACACCTTGCCGCTGCCCGCGCTTCAGGACTTCGTGGACGCTTACACCGCACCGTTTCGCAACGGCACCTTCTACCAAGTCGGGTACAGCATTGCCCTGATCCTCAAGTACCGCGAGGTGGATGAAGGGATCGAGCGCATGAGCGACCTGTTGTCGCTGTCCGAAACTTTGCTGGCCGAATATGACCCGGTCATCATGGGGCTGGAGGAAAACGAACACGGTGCGCTGTTCTCGCAGATCGGGCGCTACTACAGCCTGCTGATCAACGGGCACGAAAAAGACGTGCTGGTCAGCGATACCCGCCTGGGGGACGCGATCATTGATAGCGTCACCAACTTCGAAAACTACGATTTTGTCGAGAACCGGCCCAATCGGGGTGGCCAGCGTTTCGCGACCACCTTTGACCTGCGCGACTACCCCAGTGGCGGGACCTACCCCGGTATGTGGGACGAGGCCATCGAGCAGCAGTTCGAGTTCACCCTGGTGCAAACGTTTCTGTTCGAAGACCGTAACAAGGCCAAGGACAAATTCAAAAAGCACGTGGCGGATCTGGGGTCGGTCGAGCGTGATTCAAAGCAGACCGAGGAGCTTGAAAATGCCATCGAGGCCATCACCCTGGGCGACAAGGCGTTTGGCCGCTATCACGCCTCCCTGATCGTCTTCGGCAAGACCCCGGACCAGGCCATCGAGAACGGCACGAAAATGGCGTCGGTGTTTACGGTGCGTGACGCGACCTTTGTGCGTTCGACCATGAGCAACATCGACACCTGGTACACGCAGTTCCCCGGTGTGACCGAGGCCATGTACCCCATGATGAAATCGACCGAGAACCTGGCGTGCAGCTTTTCCCTGCACTCCACTCCCACGGGCAAGGTCAAGGGCAACCCCATCGGTGATGGCACGGGTGTGATGCCCGTGCTGACGGCCAACAAGGCGTTGTATGTCCTCAACGTGCATGACAGCCCGCCCGGTCAGAACAACCTCGGTGAAATGCTGCCAGGGCATGCGGTCTTCACGGGCCAGACGGGGGTCGGTAAAACCACCGCTGAGGCCACCCTGCTGACCTTTCTCAGCCGCTTCGATCCGCTGATTTTCGGCATCGACTACAACGAGTCGCTGAGGCACCTGCTGTGTGCATTGGGGGCCGAGTATTACACCGTGCAGCTGGGGCAATTCACCGGCGTCAACCCGTTCCAGTTTCACGACAGTCCGGGGTTGCGGCAAATGCTGTTTGACCTGGTGCTGTGCTGCGCCGGTGGTCCTGACAAGAGCAACGACGCTGACCAGAAAAGGATCAAGGACTCGATCGAGGCGGTCATGGCGCACACCAACGTGCGCAATCGCAGCATGTCATTGCTGCTGCGAAACATCCCCGAGCAAGGCGAAAACTGCTTGCGGACCCGGCTATCGAAATGGTGTCGCCTGGCCGGTGAAGGCCGTGTAGGGCAATACGCCTGGGTACTGGACTCGCCGGTCAACCAGTTCGATGCGCAGACCTACCGGCGTCTCGCCTTCGATTGCACGCAGTTACTCAAAAACAATTATGCCGAGAAACACCCCGAGGTCATGGAGGCGTTTCTGAACACGCTGTTCTACATGAAGCGCGAAATGCACCAGGCCCGCCCCGGCAACCTGCTGCTGAATGTGGTGGCCGAGTACTGGGCACCGTTGTCGTTCAAAAGCACGGCGGATGCCATCCAGGAGGTCTTGCAGAGCGGACGCATGCGCGGGGAAATCCTGATCATGGACACCCAGTACCCCGAGCAAGCGCTGGCGACGAAGTATGCTCCGGCGGTCATTCAGCAGGTGACCACCCCCATGTGGTTGCCCAATGAAAGGGCCCTGCCGGAGAACTACGCGAAGTTTGGCGTCAAGGGCAAGCTGTTCGAAGCGGTGCGTGACATGGGGAAACTCAGCCGGGAAATGGTGGTGCAGCAGGGTCACCAGACGGTGAAGCTGAAGATGGAGCTGGGCGGCCCACTCAAGTACTGGTTGCCGTTGCTGTCGGCCACGAAAATGAACCTGGCGGTCGCCGAGCGTATCCGGCAACACCTGGGCACTACCGATCCCAAGGTGTGGGTCGATGCGTTCCTGGTGGCCGAGGCCGTGCGCCAATGGCTGAACACCGACGACCCCGCTGTATGGCTGCCTGCGTTCGACTACGCCGACAACCTGCGCCAGTCCATGAACACGCGAGACGCACAACGCTGGCTGCCGGCCTTTCAGAAAGCCTGGAAGGCCCTTCAGGAACACAACGAAATGGAGAATGCGTCATGAAAAAGCAGATGCTGGTTTGCGCGCTGAGCGCGCTCATGCTGACCGCCGCCCTGCCTGCGGCCTACGCAGCAGTGCCAGGCGTGCCGGTCCTGGACCCGTCTACCCTGCTCACGCTGAGGGCGAATGCGTTGGCCCAGGCCAAGCAGGCGATGGATGCACTGACCACGGCCAAGGACGCCATCCGCGAGACCGCGCAGCAGTACAACCACTACAAGAGCATCATCACCGGCAATGACATGCTGGGTGGGTTCCTGAACGACCCGGCCTTGAACAAGGTGATGCCCATGGGGGACTGGGCCGATGTCTACGGCACGGCACGGGACATCGCCAGTTTGCGTGACCGCTACGGCTTAACCTCGGATAATGCCAGCGTGCAGCAGAAATTCGACCAGATGATGTCGGTTGCCGATGCGCTGGAACGCAATTACAACGCCAGCACCGAACGGGTCAAGAACGCCGAGTTCCTACGGGCCCGGTTGAACGAGGTGACGACCCCACAGCAGAAGGAGGATTTACAGCTGCGCTACCAGCAGGAGCTGATCGAGCTGCAAAACCAGCAGATGCGGCTGGCCAACATGCAGATGCTTCAGCAGCAGCAAGAGAAGATGGAAAACGAAAAACGGGCCCAAGCGTTCAGTGACTACATGAACGGTAAAACGAGCGTGCGGCCTAGCTATGAGTGATTAACCAATAAATTCAAAAGGGAAGATGACCCATGTTTAAAAGAATGACTGCTTTTTCTTGCTTGGTCCTGTTTGCACTGGCGCTGTCGGGTTGCTTCGATAGCAAAGGGGATGGATTTGTGGGGCGATGGACTGGAGAAAACATGAAAAGAATGGGCAAGCCAACCTTTGTCATGGATATCTCCAAAGACGGAGAACTGTTTCACGTAAACCTTGAAACCACAGATGATATTTTGGGGCATGGCAAAAGGGAAAAAAGCATGCAGCGATTTGAAGCCAAGGCGGAGTCGGATAGTGTCTTAAGCATGGCTAATGGTCTTGTAACCATGCGCCTGGAAGGCAACGTCATCTATTTCGATTACATCACCTATACCCGCGCAAAATAACGGAGGCGGCATGGACGTAACAAAGATAGCCCAGACGTTGTTCAATTTCGTTGATGCTGCTCTGCAAAGCGCCTTGGTCACCGGGATGGCCAAGGTGATGCTGGGGCTTGGAGCGCTCTTCGGGACGATGTGGTTGATCCACTTCACGCTGCGAAACATGCAATGGCTGTACCGGGGGATGAACGTTGCCTTCGAGGATGTGGCCAAAGAAATTATGAAAATGGCTGCCATCACCGCGTGTGCGTTCAGTGTGCAATGGTACGTACAAACGATTGTGCCCTTTATCACTGGCTTGCCCAACTGGATGGGGGGGATTTTGTCCGGCCAGGAGGGCACGCAAACCAACCAGATCGACAGTTTGATTGTTACTTATGCGTCGAACCTGAGCGCCCTGATAGGGGCTATGGAATTCAATATCGTAACAACCAGTTTTGCTAAAATCTGGTTGGGCATTCAGGGGGTGGTGTTTTACGTGCTGGGCGGTATCCCGTTCTTGCTGGCCGCCGTCGCCACGCTGTTTGTACTGAAAGTCTCGACAACGGCTGTTGTGGCCGTAGGGCCTCTGTTCATCGCCTTTTTGCTGTTTGACCAGACCCGGCAGTATTTCTGGGGGTGGGTTTCAGCCATCGCAGGCTTTATGTTGGCTCAGGTGTTGATATCGGTTGTGCTGGCAATCGAAATCGGCTTTATCAACACCGTGATGATTAAAGACGGAACGTTGACGACCACCCTGGAGGGGAATCTCACCATCCTGATTGTCTTCTGCACGTTCACAGCGCTTGTGATCGAACTGCCTCAGCAAGCAGCCTCCATCATGGGCGGTGGCCCCTCCGGAGGCGGAATGATCAGCAAAATTTCAGGATTTGGAGCAGCCAAAAGCATGACCAGCGGTGCCGCTGCCGGCATTTCCAAACTGCGGAGGGGACGCAACAACATCAAATAGCACACCGCTTCACCGGCTACGCCCTCTCCCTACTCGCAACACCCTCGCTTCTCTCAGGTACTCCACTATGAATGTCAAACTTGCTTTGAGCGGGCTGCTTTCGGCTGCCCTGCTGTCAGGGTGTGGCTCTGCACCCAAACTGTCCGAACCAGAAGGGCAGTGGGAAGACATGCCCTTTACCCATGCCCCTGCGCCTCGGGCTGCCCCTGTGACAACGCCCGCACCCTTGCCTGGCCAGGTACAGCCAGCGGCAAGCCCCGCGCCCCAGGCCCAGCCGCTCAAGACTACCCAGCAAAAGCGACCGGTAACCGCCTCCCCGGCAAAGCCCGCCGAGGCCCCGCCCAACGACTCCAAATGCTCCGCGAACTGATCCGCGAAGCACGTGTATGTCCAGGTTTAGGTGACTTATGAGAAAGCTACGAAAATCCAAACAGGACGTGATCGAGCAGGAGCGGCAACTGGCCGCCCGTACCAGCATCGACGCGGCCACCGCACAAGAAATCAGCCTGGCCGAACAGGCATTCATCCATGCAGCGCGGTATTTCGAGAAGAACATCGCCGCCGACGAGAAGGCCAAGACCAAAAACGCCCGTCGCCTGGCGGGCTTCTTCGGTGTGCTGACCTTTATGTCCATCGCCGCCGTGATGGGCCTGACCCCGCTCAAGACCGTGCAACTTGGCCTGGTACGGGTAGACAACAACTCCGGCTACACGGACGTGGTGTGGGCCGACGACAAGGGCAAGCCACCGGAGCAGATCGATGACGAGTTCTGGCTCTCGGCCTATGTACGGTTTCGCGAGAGCTACAACTTCTCAAGCCACGACGCAGAGTTCGGCATGGTGGAGCTGATGTCCTACGGCGAGACGTTTACCGAGTACCGCAACTTCCAATTGTCCTCCAAGGGCTATCTGGAAGTGCTGGGGACCAACCGGCAAATCCGCACGGATATCAACAATATCAACTTCCTGGAACGCAAAGACCGGGAAGGCACCGCCCAGGTGCGGATCACCAAAACCGTGCTGGACCGCAACGGCACGCCCGATCCTCAGCTGGCCCCGGTGACCTGGGTGGCGACGGTGACCTACGACTACAAAAATCCTGCCAAAAAAGCCGGTGATCAGTGGCTAAACCCCCGAGGTTTTGGGGTCAAGGCCTACACGATGACCCAGGAAGTGGGGGTGTCCAATGGGAAATAAAGCCGTCTCAGGCCTCGCGGCGCTGTTGGCCTTAACGTGTGTCGTCCCGGCTCTTGCCGAGAGCCTGGGCACCGGCTCATCACTCGACCGGCGCGTGCAGACCGCTGTTTACAGCCCGGACAACGTGTACCGCATCCAGGCCTCGGTGGGTCGTACCTCGCTGGTACAGCTTCCGGCCAACGAGACCATCAACGAGGCATCAGGCCTGATGGTGTCAGGTGATCCCAAGGCCTGGTCCATCGGTCCGAACAAGGCCGGTAACCTGGTGGCCATCAAGCCCACTACCGACCAGGAGCCCAATACTAATCTGGTGATCAACACCAACCGGCACACCTACCTGCTGGAACTGAAACTGGTGACTCGGGCTGCGGACATGACCTACGCGCTGCGCTTCACCTACCCCGAGCCGCCGAAAAAATCCGGCGCGGTACGCCGTGACCCTGGCAACCCCTGCGACGGCCCGGTGCAAAACGGCCCCTATCAGAAGCGCTCCAGTGCAGAGAGCCGGTCCATAGCGCCGTATGAGGGCTGGGACAACGGCATGCTGACCTGCTTCCGCTTCACCGGCAACGGGCCTCGCCCGGTGCTGTACCAGGTATTGCCCGATGGCACCGAAACCCTGGCCGACGCGCACAACGAACAGAACGTGGTCGTGGTGCATGGGGTGAGCCGCTTGTTTCGGTTCCGCTTGAACAGCCTGGTTGTAGAGGCCCGGCCTACCGCTCAGGTGAACACGGGGTACAACTTCAACGGGACCACCACCGGCGAGATTCGGGAGCTCAAGCATGCAGAACAATGACAATGACCAAACTCCGGATAGCACACCAGGGCCGGACAGCATCGTGCCGCCCGAACACGCAGCGGCTCCAGCAGCGACCACGGAGCAAGGAGCGGCAACGGAACACGCCCCGGCCTCGGAGCCCGCCAGCACCCAGGCCCGTGGGGCCTTTGACGTGCGGGCCAAACGCACAGGCGATGCCCAAAACAAGAAGTCGCTTTACCTGGGCCTGGCCGGGCTGGTGTTTGTAGGGCTGCTGGTGATTGGCGGACTCTGGTACTTCACCATTTCCCAGATGAAAACTACCGGCTCAGAGGTTGATGAAACCCACGTCAAGAAGGACGCGACCTTGGATGTGAATCTGGGCAGTGACGACAGCATGAAGAAGGCTCGGGAAGCCAAGCTGGCCGCTGACAAAGCCGAAGAGGACAGGAGAGCCCGCGCTGAAAGAGACCGATTGGCGAAGGAGGAAAAGGATAAAAGGGACGCCAATCGCGGATCGACCGATCAGGGACATGCCGCCAGTGTGCCGCCACCGCCCGGGCAGAACACACCGGTCGTGGAGACCCCCCGGCAACGCAAACTGGGGGCTGCAATGTTCGTCACTTCGGAAGATGCGATGGGCACCGGCGCTGCGGATACTCAGCCGCAACAGCCGACCAACGATCAGCCCTCCCTGCCGCCTTCATTGCTGGCTGACGTGCAAGGCGGATCGAGCGGCGGGCTGGGTGGTGAATCGTCCACCCGAAAACGCAGCAGTCTGAGTGACCTGGGCGGCACCACCTTTGCCCCGGCCAAGGCGTACCTGGCACCGAACCGCAAGTACCTGGTCAGCCACAACACCTACACGCGCTGCGCGCTGTACACCGAAATCATCAGTACCCACCCAGGGATGGTGGATTGTCGTCTGACCGATCCGCTGTATTCCGCTGATGGCTCCACGGTGATTGCGGCGGCAGGTGACAAGCTCACTGGCGAACAGACGGTTGAGGTGGGGCCAGGCGAAACCAGCGTGTTCACCACCTGGACCGAAATCGAAACCCAATCGGGTGTGCGGGCCAAGATTGACAGCTTGGGTGCAGGCCCCATGGGAGCCAGCGGGACCGAAGCCTGGATCGATCGTCACTACATGCAGCGCTTTGGCGGTGCGGTGATGTTGTCGTTCATCCAGGACGCGCTTCAGGCTGCGTCCAACACGACGCAGAAAAGCTCAGGGTCCGGGGGCTACACGGTGAACAACAGCGAGCAGAACGTGGAGAGCATGGCCAACAAGGCGCTGGACAGCACCATCAACATCCCGGACACCGCGCATCTGCTGCCAGGCACGGTCATCACCGTCATCGTGGCCCGCGACATCGACTTTTCATCGGTTTTCGAGAACCGCTAAGGAGTATTCATGACGCAAGAACCAGATCACTCGCAAGACCCAGAGGAACAAGGGCTGACCGAAGACACGCTGGTCCTGGACTTTCTCGACCAGGCAGGCGTCACCGAGCGCCTGAATCGCCCCGGCACCCAGGACGTGGCCATTAACCGGCCCTTTGAAATCTGGGTAGACGGTCCAGACGGCTGGGTGCGCGAGGACGCGCCCTGGCTCACCTACAACCTGTGCTGGCGGCTGGCCAATGCGCTCTGTGCGCTGAACTACCGCGTGCTGGCTCCTCATTCACCGATTCACACGGTGGAGCTGCCGGGTGGGGAGCGGGGCCAGATCGTCATGGCCCCGGCCTGCGAGAAAGGCACCTTGTCGATGACGTTTCGCAAACCTTCCCTGGAGCGCTTCACGCTCGACGACTACATCCGGGAGGGTCGGTATGACCGCACTCGGGCAGTGTCTTCGAGCGTGTTGGAGTTGAAGGACTGGCAGCACGAGATGAAGCGCTGTCATGCCGATTGCGACTGGCGAGGTTTCTACGACATTGCCATTGCCCACCGTCAGAACATCGCCATCTTTGGCGGGCCGGGTTCTGGCAAAACCACGCACGGTCTGTCGCTGCTCGACCGGTTTCCACCGCACCGGCGGATGCTGACGATTGCCGAGATTGATGAACTGAAACTGCCTTTGCACCCCAATCACGTGACCCTGCTCTATGGGCATGTGGTGACCCCCAAACAGTTGATCGCCAGCGCCATGCGGATGAAGCCTGACCATGTGGTTCTGGCCGAGCTGACTGGCGATGAAGTCTGGCACCTGATGGAGGTCTCCAACACAGGTAAAGGTGGCTGGGTAACCACGGCACACGCCAATGAAGGTGAAGGCGCTTCAAGGGTCGCGGATCTGGTCAAACAGTCCGAAATCGGCAGGGGCCTGGACATCGAGTACATCGAGCGCAAAGTACGGATGACGTTCGACGTGGAGATCTACATGGAAAACCACGAGATCGTCCAGGTGTACTACGAACCCGAACACAAGCTGGCCTTGCTCAATGGCCAGCGTCAACGACGCTAAATAGGAGTGTGTCATGCGGTTGAAACGGATTTTTACTCGGATGTTTGCAACACGCGGTAGCGATAAGCGCGTAGCAGAAAGGCCCAAGCCACCCACGCAGCCATACGTTCTGCTGCTCAATTACTCACAGTTCTACGCAGTGGCCGAAGCCATCCAGATGGATTACGTCACGCTGCACAACAGCATTACGCGCAATCCAGCACACGGCCTGGAGAAAGCCCTTGTAGAACGCGAGCGGCACAACCGTGATGCATTGGGGCAAGTGTTCAAGATGATCGAAGCGATCCAGCCTTATCCGAGGACGTTTGCAGCCTTCGAGGCTGCACGTGCTCATGTTCAGGAGGCCGAGCACACGCACGTCCGGCAGGGTGACAGGAGAAGTTTATGTGGTGGAGACTGACATTACTGGTCATCGCATTGATGCTGGTTTTCTTCGTGGCAGGCCTGTACGCAGGGGGAGCGATGTTTCTGCAACTGACCCAGGGGCACTTCGCGGGCTTGTCCTGGGACACGCTGTGGGAGGCCCGCAAGCTGCCCTGGAACGACCGGCGGATGCTGTACGTGCCCTGGTCGTGGTGTGTGACGGCAGCCCTGACGTTCCTGCCGGTCGGCGTTACGTTGATGGCCGTTTTCGTGCGCTTGAAGCCCAAGACTTCGCTGCACGGTGATGCCCGCTTTGCCAACGACCGCGAGCTGCGCCAGTTCGAGTACCAAGGCGAGTACAAGAACACCAGTAAGGCCCGCAAGTAGGCTTTACGCTCACTGCATGCATTCAGACAACAGACGAGGCATTACGATGACCACCGAAAAAGTGTTCGCAAAAAGTGACGCAAAAGACGTACTGGCGCTCTCTAAGGCATCAGCAGAAGCCATGTTGGCGAACTTCACCATAACCATCGTGTTGGCGGGTACGAAAACCGATGATGAGGTCACGCCGTTTATCGAGAGGCTGAACACCGGCCACAAGGGGAGCTGGACCACGCTCGCCAATAGTGAGTCAGGCTATGCCCGTGTCCGTGTTTACCGTTTGGCAAAGCAACCCGGTAATACCCGTAACACCAGCAAGTAGGCATTGCACCCGCATCACCCCCTGATACTCCCGCATTTTCAAACCATCCCAGTGCACCGCTACGCAGTCGGCTATCAGCTGTCTGGCGTTTGGCTGTGCCTAGCTTTATCCATATGAGGTGTACCGTGCTGCTACCTTTCGAGCTGGACCCCGAAATCATTCAACACATCATCCATAGTCAGGCCGGATCGATCGGCAAGGCCATCATCGAGCTGGTGATGAACTCTGTAGACGCCGATGCCACCGCATTGCGCCTGACCATGACCAAAGAGGGCTTTCACTGCGCTGATGACGGTCGCGGATTTGCCAGCCGCAATGACGTGCTGCGCTACTTCGGACGCTTTGGCACACCGCACCAGGAAGGCGATGCCACCTATGGCCGGTTTCGCCTGGGCCGGGGTCAGATCATGGCGCATGCCAAGACACGTTGGGCTTCCAACGATTGGCAGATGACCGTTGATACCCGCTCGATGGGCTACAACTACGAGCTGGACGATCTTGAACACGGCGCACCGGGTTGCTCCATCGAGGGCACCTGGTACGAACCGCTCAACGATTTGGAGTTGATGTCTGCCGTCCAGGAGATTCGTGACCTGGTGCGCTACACCCGCATCAGCGTTGAACTCAATGGCCGTCTCATTACCCGCGATCCTGCAACGGAAAAGTGGGACTTTGAAGACGAATACGCCTATTACCGGGCCAAGGAAGAAGGCGCAGTTTCGATCTACAACCAAGGTGTGCTGGTCCGTCACGATTCCTCGCACCTCTGGGGGGCTGGAGGCCTGATCGTGACCAAGCAGGCGATTGCCCTCAACGTCTCCCGTAGCGAGATACTGCGCAAAACCTGCCCGGTCTGGAAAGCAATCGCCAAGGTGTTCGGCCCGTTGGCCGACAAGGTCTCGGGGGAGTTGGGTGGACGCCGCAAGACAGAAGCACGTCGAGCGCGATCAGCACTGTCTTTGCTCAGCGGTGCAGCTGATGTGGCCAAAATATTCTGCCATGAAGAAGTCATTACGGTGCTGCCAGGCAAACGGCATATCACCCTGATGGATTTTATTAACAAGGCGTTTCGTGAGCACAAAGGCACCTACACCGTTGTTTTAAAGGGCAGTGACATACCCAAAGGCGAAGGCATTGCCGGGCAACGCATTATCCAGGTGCTGCATCCACAAACACTCGACCGCTTCGGTTGCCATAGCGTTGAAGATTTTGAAGATGTGCTGGAACGAGTGATTGCCAATGCCAGACCTGCCGTCAGTCACTGGTACCGAGAGCTGAAGGTGCCCCAGTGCGCCGCGTTTGCGACGGTCAAAAAGGCTTATGTCGAGCGCACATCGATTGTCGATGAGAAAAAGGCGCTGGACAAGGAAACACGCCGGGCCTGGATCGCGTTGCGCTGGTGCCTGCAACACTACGCCGGTGCGTGTGTGGGGGCTGAACGCTGGAATGATGGCACCGTTCGACATAACAAGGACCGCCTGGATGTGTTGCTTGGCGAGTCAAACACCAGTGAAGCGTGGACGGATGGTAAAACCTACCTGGCCATCAACCGCCCCATCGTGCAACGGCTCAAGTCCGAACCCATGAAAACGGCAGCCTACATCTTCGGGCTGGTCGAACACGAGGTGGCGCACCAGGGCGACAGCATGGCGTGCGGGCATGACGAAGCGTTCTATCAGCGCTTCCATGACATTTCCCTGCGCATGGCACCCGAGCGTCAGCGGTTCATGCACAAGTGGTTGATGAAATACACCACGAGCCTGGAAATGGAAGGCCGGAGGGCGACCGGCAACGCCTGGGGAGAGCTTCACCTGGTGAGGCGAGTGGGCACTGGCCGTATGAAACGCGGCTTGTCGGACGCCATCGAGGACGATTCCGCGGACCCAATCGTCAGCACGCCGGTGCCGGAGCAGGACATGGCGTTGCTCAGCATGATCAATGCCGGGTTGATCGACAAGGGTGTCTGCCCGCCGCCGCCTGACTGGAGCAGGGTCATCGAGCAGGCCAAGGCCGACCAGGTGGCGAACAGCGAGCGGTTGCGCGCTAAGCGGGAAGCCGATGAGGCTGAATATGAGCGCATCAGCAAGGCGCTTGATGAGGCTACTGAGAAAGCGAAGCCCGAAGTCGCCCGGATTCTGGACATGCCGCTGGCAGACATTCCAGCCGGTGCCCTGGACTACCTCGGTCATCTGCTGGCCACCGGAAGCGATGAACAGGAGATACGCAGCGAATGGGAATGCCAGTTCGCAGAGCCTGACTTTGGTGATGATCCCTATGACTACTTCACTGAAGAGGAGTTGGCCGAAGAGCAGGCACGCAGCGACCAGTTCAATCAGGAGCAATTGGCAGCTGAACAGGACGACGATCCACGCCGTAAGTTAGCTAAGGATTACCACGGCATGGTCGAGCCTGGCGAAACGTTGTGGATGCTTGAACGCAATGCTGCCGCTGCCGGTTTCTGGCGTGTCGAGGACTACTTGAAGTGGCGACATGCCGATCAACAGCCACTCGATAACTCAAGCGGAGGCTGTGCAAATAGGTAGCTGCTTCGCCCCCTGATACACCCGCATTTTCAGACCCTCCCCATGCACCGCCACGCAGACGGCTATCAGCCACCTGGTGTCGGGCTGTGTCCGGAAGCACCTTGCAGGAGATTCCCCATGGAACAAGCAAAAGAATCGAAACCCCTTCTCTTTTTGGGGTTGCCCTTGCCCATCGCGCTGGGCGTCGTCTTCGTCATTGCAGCTTGGCTGGGGATTTATATCGCACTCGCCCAGCTCGATGAGATCAGTGCATCGCTCACGCAGATCCAGGCCAATCAGCAGGTGGCCATCGCCCTGCAAAAAAGCCTCGAAGCCGAGGCGATTGAGCGTCGGGCAGGTGTCCGCTGATGCCCAGGGCTAAATCCAAACCCATCAGCCCGGACAATCCCCAAGAACGGATCGAGGAGCATCCCGCGTTCCTGCTCGGCAAGCACCCCACGGAGGATTCGTTTCTGCTGGCTGCTCCGCCAGGTTCCGGCAAGCCCGTAGGGGTTGTGATTCCCAGTTTGCTCCGTTATCCCGATTCGGTTGTCGTCCACGATCCCATCAAGGATTCCAAACTATGAACGTTCGTACCGCACTGACCCTGTCCGCTGTATTCATGCTGTCCCTGACCGGCTGCGCGACTCAGTCACAGCTTGATCGACAGGCGAACCAGCTCGAAGTCATCAGCGCCTCGCTCAAGCAGATTCAGGCCAACCAGCAGGTGTCCATCGCCCTGCAACACCAGCAGGCCGCACTTCAGGCCCAAAGCAACAACGAACAGGCGCTTCAGCGTCAAGCAGGGAGCCGCTGATGGCCAAAGCCAAACCACAACCCATCAGCCCGGACAATCCACAAGAGCGGATCGAGGAGCATCCTGCATTCCTCTTGGGCAAGCACCCTACCAAAGACGTATTTTTGGCCAGTTACGGCCAACAGTTTGTGATGTTGGCTGCGCCCCCAGGCTCGATGAAAGGCGTCAGTGCGGTGATCCCCAACCTGTTGAGCTACCCCGATTCAATGGTGGTCAACGATCCGAAATTCGAAAACTGGGATGTTACTTCGGGCTTTCGCGCCTCAGCTGGCCACAAGGTCTACCGCTTTTCGCCGGAGCGCCTGGAAACGCACCGCTGGAACCCGGTCAGTGCCATTAGCCGCGACCCGCTGTACCGGCTAGGCGATATTCGTACCCTGGCCCGCGTGCTGTTTGTCTCCGACAACCCGAAAAACCAGGAGTGGTACAACAAGGCCGGTAACGTCTTCTCATCCATCCTGCTGTACCTGATGGAAACCCCGGCCATGCCTTGTACGTTGCCCCAGGCCTACGAAATTGGCTCATTGGGTACCGGGATGGGGGCATGGGCTCAGCAGATCATCGAGCTGCGCAGCACCGGCCCTAATGCATTGACCGTTGAAACCCTTCGAGAGCTTAACGGTGTGTACGAAGCTTCGAAAAACAAGAGCAGCGGTTGGTCCACTACCGTGGATATCGTGCGCGACGTGCTGTCGGTGTATGCCGAAAAGACGGTGGCCTGGGCCGTGTCGGATGACGACATCGACTTTGCCAAAATGCGCGAGGAGAAGACCACCGTTTACTTCAGCGTTACCGAAAGAAACCTGAAGAAGTACGGCCCGCTGATGAACCTGTTTTTCACCCAGGCGATTCGGCTCAATTCCACGGTCATTCCGGAGCAAGGCGGGCACTGCGCAGACGGTACGCTTCGGTACAAATACCAACTGGCCCTGATGATGGACGAATTCGCCATTATGGGTCGCATGGAAATCATGGAAACCGCGCCTGCGCTGACCCGAGGTGCCGGTCTGAGGTTTTTCCTCATCTTCCAGGGCAAGGATCAGGTCCGCGCTATCTATGGCGAGACAGCCGGCAATGCCATCATGAAGGCGATTCACAACGAAATTGTGTTCGCCCCCGGTGACATCGAGCTGGCCAAGGAGTACAGCACGCGCTTGGGCAACACGACCGTGCGCGTCCATAACCAATCGTTGAACAGACAGAAGCACGAGGTGGGTGCTCGAGGTCAAACAGACAGTTACAGCGAGCAGCCCCGGCCCTTGTTGCTGCCCCAGGAGGTGAACGAGTTACCTTTCGACAAGCAATTGATTTTTGTCCAGGGCAACCGGCAAACAGAGCCCATGAAAATTCTGGCGCGCAAGATCATTTACTTCGAAGAGGACGTATTTAAAGCGCGACAGAAGATGACCCCTCCGCCCTTGCCGGTTGGAGACGCAACCAAAATCGACGCGCTCACCGTGCCGGTGCGCACCGTCGAAGCCAAGGTGGCCGTGGCCGACACCAAGCCCATGCAGGCCGAACAGCGGCAGCGCTGGAACCCCAAAGACACCGCGTCCAACCCGGCTCAGGTCGAAGCGGACAAGGCTCAGCCGCCCGAGGTCGAGCCGGATCCCGAGCCTGCGCAGGCTGACGATACCCCCGAAACGATGTAGTCCCCCCACTGGCACATCCAAACGCTTGCAGGAGCAACACATGAATACCTTCAGCAAAACGGCTGACCGCCAGGGTCAGGCCGCTGGCAACGCCGTGCCCGGTCGCGGCAAAACTCGGGTCTGCGCACTGTTCGCAGTGTGCCTGTTGGGCAGCGGCTCAGCGTTCGCCGGCGACCCGTGCAAGTCCGTGCTTTGCCTCTACGGCAAATTCACCGGCAACAGCGGTGGCAGCGAGTGCCGCAGCGCCGAACAGGACTACTTCAGCATCCTGGTCAAGAAGCACGGGAACATCAGATGGAGCCAGACCGCCACGGCGCGCCAGGACTACCTCAACAGCTGCCCCGGTGCTGATCAGAGCTACACCCAAAAAATCAACGACAAGTTCGGCAAGGTCCGGGGCTAAGCCCCAGATACTGACAAGGAGAACACCATGCGAGTATTCATTGCGGAAAAGCCTGCCCTGGGCCAGGTCATTGCCGAGGCGCTGGGCACCGTCATACGCAAGGACGGCTATTTCGAGTGCGGCAGCAACGATATCGTCACCTGGTGCGTGGGCCACCTGCTCGAACTGGCCCCACCTGAGGTGCACAACCCTGATTATAAAAACTGGGTCCAGGCCGACCTGCCCCTGAAGCTGCGTCCGGCCAAGTACCAGCCGATTGCGCGCACCCGCGACCAGCTCAAAGTGGTCCAGCAGCTGATCGGTCGCGCCTCAGAAATCGTCCACGCCGGTGACCCGGACGACGAAGGCCAGTTGCTGGTCGATGAGGTCCTGGTGCATTTCGGCAACACCGCGCCGGTCAAACGCATCCTGATCAACGACATGAACGCCAACGCTGCCCGCAAAGCGTTGGAGGGGCTGCGCGACAACCGCGAGTTTTACGGCCTGTTCCAGAAAGCTCTGGCCCGCAGCATCGGCGACCAGTTGTACGGGTTCAACATGACCCGCGCCTGCACCCTGGCCGGTAGGGCCAAGGGCGTTAAAGGCGTGTTGTCGGTGGGCCGTGTCCAAACCCCGATCCTGGGTCTGATCGTGAATCGCTACCTGGCGAACAAGAGTCACGCCAGTGCGTTTTACTACACGGTTGCGGCAAGCCTGGCCTTTGGTAGCAGTCGTGCGCAGGCCCGCCTCGTGGTGGCCGCCGATGCCCCGATCGATGACAAGAACCGGATCATTGACGAGGCCTACGCCACCAACGTGGCCGACGCGTGCCGGCAGAAAGCTGCAGCCGTGATCGAGGCCCGCGTGGAAGAGAAGCAAACGCCGGCGCCATTGCCGTTCGCGTTGCTCGACCTGCAGGTGTACATGAGCAAGACCCACAGCATCGATGCTGAAAAGACCCTGGCACTGACCCAGGCGCTGCGTGAGAAGTACAAGGCCATCACCTATAACCGTTCGGATTGCAGTTACCTGACCGACGAACAATTTGGCGAGGCCCCGCAGACCTTGAGCCTGCTGAGCGAGGCCCTGCCGGACCTGGCCGGGATGTTCACCGAGGTGAATTCGGAACGCAAAAGCCGGGCTTTCGACGACAGCAAGGTCTCGGCCCACACCGCGATCATCCCCACGGCGGTGAAGATCGACATCGCCCAACTGAGCGCCGATGAACGCGCCGTGTACCTGGCTATCGTCAAACGCTACGTCGCGCAGTTCTTGCCCGAAAAACGCTACCTCAGTGCCGAAGTGCGTTTTGGCGTGAACGGACACACCTTCGTTGCACGCTCCACCAAAGTGACGCAGCCAGGCTGGACGGCGCAGGTCACTGAAGAAAACGAGCAAGAGGAAGACGGGTCGGACGCCGCCGAGGTGGCAAGCCCCTTCGATGCGCTGGCGGGTCTGAAAGTCGGTGACGCCGGGGTATGTGACGGCATCACGGTAGTTAAGGAAAAGACCAAGCCCCTGCCGCTCTACACCGAAGCCGAATTGCTCAAGGACCTACGGCGGGTCGCTAAATATGTGAAAGACCCACGCATCAAGCAGCTGCTGATCGACCGTGACCAGGGCAAGAAAGGCGAGAACGGCGGCATCGGCACCCCCGCTACCCGTGGCGCGGTGCTGGCCAAGCTCCAGGAGCGTGGCTTCTACGCGGTAGAGAAGAAAAAACTGATCCCCACCCCGTTGGGTTTGGAGTTCATCGCCGCGCTGCCTGATATCGCGACTACGCCGGACATGACCGCGCTCTGGCATGAACAGCAACAGATGATCGAGGCCGGTGAACTGAGCGTGGACGCGTTCCTGGACGAACTGGAGGCCTTCATTGCAGACCAGGTGCAAAACATCGACCTGGGCAACGTGCAGGGCGACGGTAAGCCGGTACTGGACAGCCTGAACGCTCAGTGTCCCATGTGCGGCAGTGACCTGGCCGTCACCCCGCGAGTGATCGGCTGTCGCGCCTGCGTGTTCAAGTTCTACCCGGAAGTCAGCGGCAAGATGCTGTCCCCCGGCCAGATCGAGGCGCTGCTGACGACGGGCAAGACCGGCGTACTGAAGGGCTTTCACAGCAAGAAAACCGGCAAGTCCTTTGACGCGGCACTGAAGCTCAACCACGAAGCCAAGCTGGAATTCGTGTTCAGCCGCAAACCCACGCGCGCATGACCCCTCTTTCTAAAGGAAGCATTAGCTATGCCTGAAGAACAACAGCCCAAGGCGGCGCAGTGGCCAGACGGTGACACGATGACGGCGCACTGCCCCAACTGTGAAACACCCGCAACCGTGGATATCGTCAACGTCAGAGCGTGGGAAATGACCTGGCGTCCAGTGGATTGCGACAACTGCTTTGCAGAGTTTGAGTTGTCGGCAGACGGTTCAACGGCATTGCTGCTGGGCCCAGCTGAGCAGTCCACAGCCCTAGGCCGAAAGCTTCTGAGCACGATATTCGTGTTTGATCCGAACGAAGACACCCCTTAAAGAACTCATTGAAGAAGGAGCGCAATCATGGCGCGTGGCATCAATAAAGTGATCCTGGTAGGCACCTGCGGACAAGACCCTGACTGTCGTTACCTGCCCAACGGCACAGCGGTAACCAACCTGAGCCTGGCCACCAGCGAGCAATGGACCGACAAGCAGAGCGGGCAGAAGGTCGAGAAGACCGAATGGCACCGCGTGTCGCTGTTTGGCAAGATCGCAGAAATCGCCGGCGAATACCTGCGCAAGGGCTCGCAGGTCTACATCGAGGGCAAGTTGCAAACCCGCGAATGGGAAAAGGACGGGGTGAAGCGTTACACAACGGAAATCGTCGTGGACATGCAGGGCACCATGCAGCTGCTCGGTGGCCGTCCACAGGGCGACTCACAACAAGGCCAGAACGGCCACGGTAGCGGCGGCAGTGATCATCAGGAACCCACTCAGCAGCAAGCCCCCCAGCAGGCGGCACCGGAAAAACCGTCCGGCAAAGGGAAAGCCGCATCAAAACCGCCACGTGCATCAGGTAAGCAAGCACAGGCCAAAGCGTCTGCACCGCAACCCGCTGGGGATTTTGACGGCGGTGACGACAATATCCCGTTCATGGACCCCTACCGGTTCACATGGATGATGGTTTAGCCCTCCTCGGTACCCGTCACGCCGTGACGGGTTCTAGCGTCGTGGAACATCTGCCGTTCAAGCATCGACCCAGGAGAACTGTCATGAACCAAAACTCAAACTGCCCACCGGTGGCTCGGCTGATCGGTGTCACCGAAAATTCAGGAGAAGGTTGCGCATGCTCCTTGGTATTCGAACTGGAAAGCGCATCAGGGCAGAGGCTGACCCTGACCTATGGCAATGTCATGGAAGCTCTAAGATTTGCTCAGCAGCAATCAGTCATGGCACCTTTGTCGGAGCATTGGTGGGCACGGGTGGAGAAGTACGATGGTTGCACATTTTAAGGTTACGCCAGGAAGGCATCCAGCCTACAAGGTCACTAAGGAAAATGTCGAAGAGTGGTTAGGGCGGCGTCATCCGTGGTTCCAGCCAGGTCAACAGCGAGGAGATGACCGCCATTTTGCGGTTTGCCCCTACTGCGACAACGCCATCCAGCTCAAGGGCGTTTACAAGGAAACTCCCGGAGGTGCCCGGCGGTACGGGAGTCACGTTGGGAGTGAAATGAAGGGCTTTGCTTTCAATCGGCTCGATCTTGAATTCTGTCCCTACAAGCTCAAAGCGAGTGGCCGTGGACCTGACAGTCGCCGTGCACCGGGGCCTGTTTCTCGGGAGTTGACCGACTTGGCCATCAACGAGTTCGACCGGATTGTGCTGATCTTGCGCAGTGACTTCGGATTTTCGTTCTCTGACAAATTCGCCGGTGACATGCTTGATCAATGGCTGGACTCTGAGGGCCATCTGTACACAGGTGCACACCTGCGCAACCTGCCCTGGATGATTGCCTATTTCGGCCCAGTCCAGAGCTTGTTTGGTCAGTACGTTGGTAAAAATGTTGAGCTTGCTGAAGGTATTCGCACAAAGGTGCCATCAGCCAGGATCACTTCGGAGGGGCAGCTGGTGAAGGGGCATCAGTGGTTCAAGCTTGAACTGCAGTGCCTGCACCACCGCGTGAAAGTCGATGACGAAGACGCAAGCTTGGTCGAAACGCTCAAGCTTCGAGTCCGGGACTTCACACGGACCAATGAGGCTGCCAAGGCTCCCAAAGTGTACGAAAAACAGATCATCTTCGACCCGGATCGGTTCGAGGCGCTGATCCATGTCTCACCCGAGCAAGCACAGCGCAATGAAAAGCTTCTGGCGGTGGCTAGAGAAATTGCGACCAAGAGGGGAATCATATGAACCACGGTGCAACGTCAGCGCCTTTGGCTCCAGATCTAGGGGCCATATTTGAGTTCCAGGACAGTCGTGCAGGAACAAGCCTGGGTGTCTCCCTGGCGACGCTACTGCAATGCCTGTGTATCGCTGAACAGCGTAACCTGGTACCACCCTTTGAGGCGGACTGGGCGGTTGAGACAATCCCGCCAGCGTTACTGGAAATGGCTCAGCTCAACACTGATGACGCCGACGCAAACAGTCATCAGGGCTGATCGTCTTCAACCCGCCGTACCAGTACCACACCCTCTTTCGTTCTCGGACACGTCAGGTGCCGCGCTCCCGGCTCGTCGTGACGCGCTCTATCGTCGCGGCGAACGGAAGCACGGGCGCAGCGCACACTTGACGCTACCTCGTTCAGAAAAGGCTCACCTTGGGAGTGTGGGGTAGCTTCACCACCCCGCGCTCCCGAGGTCAACGCGGCCGTTGCGGGATGACAAGGGCCGCGCCCTTGGTGTTGAAACTCTACGCCACAAACCATTCTATTCAGGCGATTGATCGCCTCAACTCGACCATAGGAAACACTATGAACAACCTTATGCCGATGGAAAATACTACCCACTGGATTCTTCAAGGGAAAGGCGGCGTGGGTAAGTCCTTCGCGTCATCCATTCTCGCGCAGTACATGATTGAACGCGGCCATGAGCCAGCGTGCGGGGATACTGACCCGGTAAACAGCACCTTTTACCAAATTGCTGCGTTAAACGTTCAACTGATCAAAATTGCTGAAGACGGGATCGTGATGCAGCGCCTTTTTGATCCGCTCTTTGAGTCCATTCTGCTGAGCGACAGGGTGTCGGTTGTCGATAACGGAGCCTCGACGTTTTTACCGTTCGCGCAGTTCATAAAATCCAATTGTGTTCTTGAAACAATGCAGGAATACGGTAAACAGGTATTCATACACTGTGTCGTCACCGGTGGCCAATCGAAAGACGACACGGCAGCCGGACTAATTTCCTTGATTGACCTGGTGCGAAGCACCCAATCCAATGCAAAAATTGTTGTTTGGGTAAACGAGTTTTGGGGTAAGCCTACTTTTGATGGCAAAACCCTGGAGCAGAATGAATGGTTTCAAGAGGCCTTGCCGATCATTCAAGGGGTTGTCACAATCGTTCAAAGAAATGGTGATGACTTTATTACTGATATTCGACTGATGACTGAGCGGCACATGACTTACCGTGAAGTTAAAGTCTCCACTGATTTTGGCTTGATGCCTAAGTCAAGAATATTCAATGTGTTTAATGATGTTTATCGTCAATTGGATGTGGTTTTTTCCCGTGAGGATGGAAACTCGAATGAATGATAAAGAGCTGAATCATAAAATTCGTAATGAAGTATTCTCCGAGCATGGGATTCGCCTGTCCGAAAAAGATCCCATCTTTTCCGTAGTGCTTGCCAATAAGATGATGCTCGACAGTGTGAGTGATTCACTGGAAGAGGTGGTTCGTGATGTTCCACGCGCGATGAATACGGTCATTGAGAAAATTGTGCTCGCTGTTGAAGATTCGGAAAGGACTGTAGGGTCTTTACGAGACGAGACCAAAGGCATGTTGAGTGCCTTAACCAAACTTGAAATTGAAAATGCGCATCAACGTATCAAGGAAATTGTGGTTGCTGATACCTCTGCTGTATTGACGGGGTCTACTCAGGCGCTGCAATCAGTGGCTGCAAAGGCGGAAGGCAAAATAAACGAACTGTCAGCGAGTTTGCGAGATACCAAGCTGTTAATTACGAATGTTTGTCTTTCTGTTGCCCTTGCTTTAACTGTGATGACGGCCTCTGTTGGGGGGGTGATGTTGTATGATTTTGCGCAGGACAGTCAGGAAAACGCCAACTATTGGTATGGAGAATCAAAAAAACAGAGTCAGGCTATTGATAGGTTGCCCAGTAATGTTAAAAAGCAGGTGTTAGGGAAGGTCTGAAGTAGGCAGACTTTTTAACCCTCCCGTTGCTTCAAAGTTTCAAAAAACGTCGTTTCAATCGAAAATCAGACCTTTGCCTCGCCCAACTCCTCTTTTTTCTTCGGACAAGCGCTTTTTAGCGTCAATTGTCCACATTACAGGCGCACCTCTCCTGTATTCAGCAGTCGTTTTCGCATCATCCACAGATTGGACAGAGCAAATAGCGTGGTCTGCTGCGCAGTGTTTTTCAGCAGGCCTCGGAAGCGTACTTTCGTATAACCAAACTGGCGTTTGATCACTCGAAACGGATGCTCAACCTTGGCGCGCAGTTGAGCTTTCGCGTATTCGATTTTGCGACGCATGCGCCCGATCAGACTTTCCTTTGCATGCTTTTTATAACTGCTGGGCCGCGCTGCAATCGACCATATCATTTGGCGATTTTGATGCTCGGGACGCTTTTCGACACCGGTGTAGCCCGCGTCGCCAGAGACGTAAGTTTCTTCTCCGTGCAGTAACTGGTCGACCTGAGTTACGTCAGCTACATTCGCCGCCGTGCCCACCACGCTATGCACCAAACCGGATTCGGCATCGACACCGATGTGCGCTTTCATCCCGAAGAAATATTGATTTCCTTTCTTCGTCTGGTGCATTTCAGGGTCACGTTTTCCGTCCTCGTTCTTGGTCGAACTCGCCGCATGGATGATCGTTGCATCGACCACGGTGCCCTGGCGCAGCAACAAACCACGGTCGCCCAAATAGCCATTGATGACCTGCAAAATCCCACCGGCCAGCTCATGTTTCTCCAGCAGTCGGCGGAAATTGAGGATCGTGGTTTCGTCCGGAATCCGATCCAGGTGCAGTCCTGCAAACTGTCGCAGAATTGTGGTTTCGTAGAGCGATTCTTCCATGGCCGGATCGCTGTAGCCGAACCAGTTTTGCATCAGATGAACCCGCAACATCGCCATCAACGGATAGGCAGGGCGACCACCTTCGCCCTTTGGATAGTGTGGCTCGATCAGTTTGACCAAGCCATTCCAGGGCACGACCTGATCCATCTCGATCAGGAAGCGTTCACGGCGGGTTTGTTTGCGTTTGCCAGCGTATTCGGCGTCAGCGAAGGACATCTGCTTCATCGGGACTCAACCGTTCAGTGCTTGGGACTGGCGTATTTCACCAGATTTGGAAGTCTTTTTCAGAGTTTCCTTAGAGCTGATGAGTAAAAAGGGGTGAGTTCACCCCTTTTCTGACTATTTTCGTCCGTATATTCGGTCTTTGTCAGGTACAGAGTGGTGCACTGCATTGCTGTCTCTGCCGTTACCGCCGAGCCCTGCGAAAGGGTGAGGCTTACCTTCAGGCTGTTGAGATGTTGTTAGTTTCTGACTCGCACTACGTGATTCTGAACTTCCAGCGATGCCTGTATTTGCCTCACTTATCTTAGTGCTACGGCGGATTCTGTACAGAGCGCTTTCGAATGTTTTCATGGTGATTGCCAATCCATCATCTTCTAGCGCTTTCAGAATGGCTGTGCGGCTCACCCCTGCCTCAAGCGCTCTTTCGATGTCAGGGAAAATGTCACGCAGGCGGCTGGCCACACTGCGACCGTTCTGTGCGTTGGCCATTCTGTTTAGGGTGTCAGCAATGGTTGATTTGGCCATAAATGTTCCTTTTCATCAGGGTTTGCAGTGGGGATGCAGTGAAAGTGCAGTGCAATGCAGTGTAGGTGCAGTGAAGATGCAGTGCAAATGCAGTGAGGTGCAGTGCACGTGCACTGATAATGCAGTGAAAGTGCAGTGTGATGCAGTGTAGGTGCAGTTATTTTGCAGTGCGAGTGCAGTGCAAATGCAGTGTGCACTTGTCTTCTGGAGCCGTACTCGAAATCCGAATTCGCAAAACAGGCACGTTACCGATGTATACGGGGGGATGAAGCGCCCCCCCGAATACATCGCCGTGCCAAAGGGGAAACCCCTTTGAAACCCCGCAGAGCGGTAGCGCTGCGCTTGTCGTTTGTCATCAGTCGATAAATCAATTGCGTCATTGATCGTCGGAGGCCCCATGGCTGAGCAGCCCCCCAAGACCCGTGTCCTGACCCTGCGTGTGGGTGAGGATGATCACACCGAGATACTCAGGAAAACCAAGGAAGCAGGCATGACGACTTCCGAGTTCCTGCGTGACGTTTTTATCAATGCGAAACTCACCTTCAATGTTAAAGCGGCCAAGCCACAGGACTATCACCGGCTGCTGTTCTTCTATAACAAAACCAGCAACAACATTAACCAGTTGGCCCATCAGGTGAATGCTGCACACCGCCGTGGCGTCATTTCTGAAAAGACATACACCCTCTGGTTGAACAAGTTGACCGCCATCGAGGCCCTGCTGTTGGCAGGTGTCTCTGATGCTGATTAGGCCCAGTGGGTACAACACTGGCGCACAGGAATATCTCGAAGAAGGCAATAAGTCAGGGCGTGAGTTCACTCGCGATGAACTGGATCATCGCCTGGTTATATCCGGCGACCTCGATTTAACCCGTTCTATATATGAGAGCATCCCTGATCGCGGCCAGGACCGTTACTTGACGTTCACGCTTAGCTTTCGTGAAGACGCTGTGGCTGAATCCACACTTAAAGCAGTTACAGCCGAATTTAAACAGTTTCTCATGTATGCGTATAAAGCGGAAGAATTCAATTTCTATGCAGAAGCGCATTTGCCGAAAATCAAATGGGTAACTGACAAGAAGACCGGCAAGCCTGTCGAGCGCAAACCGCATATTCATGTGATCGTGCCGCGCATTAACTTGCTCAGTGGTAATGAAGCCAACCCCGTGGGCTTTTATAAGAATCATGAGAAGTATTTTGAGGCTTTCCAGGAATACCTAAACCAGAAGTACAACCTTGCGTCACCCAGAGAGCATGTTCGGGTAGACATTGCTGATGCCGCAAGCGTGCTGTCCAGGTACAAGGGCGATGACTTCTACGGTAAGAATCGGGAGTTCAAGCAAACGCTGGTTAGGCAGGTGATTGAAAAGAACGTGACCACCCGTGAGGCGTTCTACGAGTTGGCGGCCACCTACGGTGAAACGCGCATCCGCAACCAGGGCAAAGACAATGAGTACGTGGCCGTCAAGTTGCCCGGTGATGCGAAGTTTACCAACCTCAAAGAAACCATCTTTCACGATGACTTTATCGTCAGGCGCGACTTGAAAAAGGAGCCGCTTGATAAAGCGATCATTGCCCAGCGGTTAACTGAATGGCCGCAACGGGCGATGGAAATCAAGTATGTGGAAAAGGCGACACCGGCGTTTCGCAAGCGTTATGTGGCTGCCAGCCCAGAAGAGCGTCAGCAGTTGCTTGCTGAGCGCGAGCAGAAATTCTACCAAGTCCATGGAGAACACAATGACAACGTACACACCGGGCAACGACAGAGAGATCACCAGCGAAGTCCTGCTGAAACTGCGGGGCGACGCACTGCCGCACCTGCCGATGGCCTGCAAGACCTGTCCGTCAGCGATGTGGCAGATCACCGGCAAGCCGGATCGGCCCGAAGCCGTGACGGTGCGGTGCTACTGCCCAGTGATGCACACGTTCACCTGGGACAGTCGCAACCAGGAGGAGATTCTGGATTGCGACCATCTGTACCAGGAGGAGGACGAGGAAGAGGAAGAGGGAGCAGGTCCACAGTTGAGCGAGGAAGAGGAGGACGCGGGCCTGCCGCCGTTTCTCAGGAAGCAACGGGAACAGCAACGCCAGCAGGCGCTACAGGCCGACGCCGGACCGGAGCTGGAAAGCCCCGAAACGCCCGAGTACGAACTGGACGCGTAGTCCCGCCGTATGCCAAGAACCCGCACCGCGTCGCGACCATCGCTGACATCGAGGAGCGAGGCCGACGCCTTTTTGATCCGCTCAAGAAGCCTTCTGACAACGCGCTGGTGTTCTACAGAGCACCTTCCGTCACGTCGATGCCCAAGGCAGCGACTGCGACAGCAACGCCTGGACGATCTTCTGTCGGGCGTAGGCCCAGGGCTCCAGGCAAGCCTCGCCCTCCCCGCCAATGGCGGCCTGGCTCTGTCGTCCCGCCCTACGCCAAGAACCCGCATCGGGTCGCGACGGTGGCTGACATCGAGCAGCGCGCCCGGATGCTGTTCGATCCGCTCAAACGGCCCGCAGACAAGGCGCTGGTGTTCAAGCGCGCCTCGATCAAGGCCCTGACCGTTAACAGGCAGGCCTCGACGGTGGCCGCGTATTTCACGCGGGAAGCGCAGCACAACCAGATTGCCCCGGCGCATCGATGGGCAATACGCCGGATCGATCAACAGTATTACGCGCTCAGGCGCGCCGTGTTCTCCGATCAACGCTTAACCCGCCAAGACAAGGCGCAGCTGGTTTCCGTGCTGACCTTCGAACGGCTTAAAGCGCGTGAACAGTTCCACAACCCGAAACCCAACACCGAGGTGAATTTCATGGGCAGTGCAGCCATACGCAATCTGTTAGAAGACGAAAAAGAAGACCCAGGCTTCAGCATCAGCGGTGCCAGAGGGCCTGGCCCTGAAGGCGTGCGTGACCGGGTGAAGCGGGTCATGGATCGCTTTGCCAAACAGGTTGATCCCGCCGCCGCCAGTCAGCGGGCCCGCGACCTCAGCGCCAAGGACCTTTACACACGCAAAGCCAAGTTCAGTCAGAACGTGCATTACCTGGACAAGCAGACCGACAAGACCCTGTTTGTGGACACGGGCAAAACAATCTCTATGCGCCGCACGGGGATTACCGAATCCGGGGTGTCCGTGGCCCTCCAGCTGGCCAGGGAGCGGTTCGGCAGCACACTGACCATCACCGGCACCGCCGAATTCAAAAAGCTGGTGGATCGAGGCGGTGGCCAAGAATGGCCTGGACGTGCATTTCACCGACAAGGCCATGAACGCAAAGCCTGGCTGACCGCCGTGCAGAGCTGGACATCGAACGTGATGGCCAGAGCATTGGTCCTGCCACCGACTTGCCTCGGCACGTTGATGACGCCACACGGGACGTGCGGGACCAGGCGGATCGCCTAGGCGTTACCGTGCCTATCGAAGCGCTGTATGGCCAAGGAAAAACGGCTGACCAGGTTAGCCAGGCGCTGGCCACCCAGCTCGACACTGTTCCCGAGCCGGAGCGCATTGCGTTCGTGGAGACGGTGGCGATCACCCTGGGCATTCCTGAACGCGGTCAGCCAAAAGGCGACCAGGCTTTGCGCAATGGCAGGCACAGCGTGCTCACCCTGATGTGGATTCCACCGCCGGCCACGTCTGAGGCACAGACCAGCACGCCTGAGCCGGTGAGTACTTCAGCTGGCACAAGCCCAGCGCCGGCACCAGTGAACCCCGAAGCCGCAAAGCCTAATGCCAACAACCTGGCCTCGGTTGATGACTCCTCACGGGAGATACGGGACCCGTTACAGTGACAATCGAGGGATAAGAAGGAAACCGCTGAGCAGGTTAGCCAGGTACTGACCAAAGAGCTGGACTTCGTGCCAGAGCGGATGCGCGTTTCGTTAGTCGAACTGGTGGCGACCACGCTGGGCATTCCAAACGTGGTGAGCCCAAGGGCGATCAGGCCTTTGCAATGGCAGGCGCAGCGTGCGCAATCGACTGCCGATCCCGCAGCAACAGCCACAGCTGAAGGGCAGACCAGTCGGGCCAACGATCCGGACCTGCAGAGCCCAGCGAGCTGGTCAGGCTTGAAGCACAATGGCGTCGTGATTTTCCGATGTCCGAAGCGGATGTCAGAGCCTCTGATACGGTCATGGGCTTGCGAGGTAAAGACCACGCCATCTGGCTTATTGCGGCGGAACAAGACCCTGAAGCGCTCACGTCTTACATGGAAAACGACAGCTATCGTGAAGCGTTCAAGGCCAGCATCGTCGCCACTTACAAGCAAGTCGAAAACTCGCCTAAGTTGGTCGATGATCTGGACCACCTCACGGAGATGGCTGCCCAGATAGTCAATGAGGTGGAAGAGCGTCTGTTTCCGACACAAAAGCAGCAACGAGCCAGACAGCCCCGTCCAGGAGCAAAGTCATCGAGGGCACGCATCGAGCATGGGAAGCACCAACACACAACCAACAAAATACTTCGTGACGCCAAGCCCGAGGGCGGTAAGCCCCGCACGGTGTGGGCGGGGCTGGAAGAGGCCATGGGCGACGCAGATCTGAAGCAAGGCGACCAGGTACGTTTGCAAGACCTGGGCACCCAGCCTGTCGTGGTGCAGGTCATCGAAGAGGACGGCACTGTCACGGACAAAACGGTCAACCGCCGCGAATGGTCTGCGCAACCGACCGCGCCTGAGCGGGAAGTCGCTGAAACCACGCCAAAGGGCAGGCCATCGCTGCCGGCACACCGGAGCTGTCATCCCCGGATGAAGATGACGGCATGAGCGTGGACTGAGCCGCCTGATAGGCCACCTCCCGGCCAGGAGGTGGCACCTAAGAAATCACACCTCAACCTGTGCCGCGCCGAGTCAGGCGCTCCGGCGCAGGGTTGTGTTCGCATGCGTAAAAAGGAGAAGTAAATGAGTAACCGCAGAACGCAAAAACTGCACGCGCAGCACGTGCTCGAAACCATTGCCCTCGGCATTGCACAGCCTATAGCGCTGCCTCGCGAGACCATAGAAGAAGCGCTTCGCGGAGCCATTATGGACGGACGACTTGAACCAGGTGAACGGCTTGCGCAGCAAGCCATCGCCAATGCCTTCCAGGTCAGCCGTATGCCTGTGCGTGAAGCGCTGCGCTCGTTGGAAACGCAGGGTTACATCGCCGCGCAGTACCACAAAGGCTACCTGGTCACGAACGGCAACGAGCCGCCCCAGCATGGTCACCTGCCGGGCTTGCTGAGGTGCGTTGCAGAGGGTCACAAAAGGCTGGCCGACCTTGAATCGAAAGTGGCCTTTGAAAACGAAATCCTGCGCGTCCTGGGCCAGCTGCGTCCCACTCCGTGCTGATGAGTGGCCTAGCTCTTTGAAAGCAACGGATTTTGTAGGGCGAAAAGCGGAGGTCCCATGCTACTATCCGGCACAGTTTTATTTGCAGGAAAGCGACGATGTAGATTCACGAATCGCAGAAACCAAAAAGCCCGCTTGCCGGCGGGCTTTTTGGAAAATCTTGAACAGGCCAGATGAGCAATCGACACCTGTTCAACACACATAACGTGAGCTGATTA
>NZ_LT222314.1 GCF_900074915.1 Pseudomonas cerasi | reverse complement strand
CGCCCGTACGATCATCCTGCAGGGTGGGTACGTCGAGCTGCGTCTGATCATGATCAATACCCATGGACAGGTCACTGAGCGTATCGAGCGCAGAACAGGCACCTGCGCAGCGCTGCGTCCTGGTGAGTATCACCGTATCGACCAGCTGGCAGCTGGCGGTGCTTACACCCTGTTCATCACCTGCCCTAAATCCTGTGACTGGGGCTTTCTGGTCAACGGGGTGAAAGTCCCTTGGGATGTTTACACCGCAGATGACAGCGCTTCGTTTGAGTCCAGCAGGGTCGCCGGCGACAAGTAGACACCTTAAGGGGGGAAACCCCAGAAAATTCCGTCACCCCAACTCCAGCCCGGCCAGGAGCGTATCCAGGTCCTCGGGGCTCTCAAGCGGTTCCTGATACACATCACAACCCCGTCAATCATGTGCAGCGCTGAGCCCAGCTCTACAGCGGCGGGGGCAGTACGCATTCGTTAAATAGGTGAAGGACATGATTAACCACAGAACGCAAAAACTGCACGCTCAGCAGGTTCTTGAACACCTGGCCTATGGCTTGGCACAGCCAATAGCGCTGCCCCGCGAGACCATTGAAGAAGTGCTTCGCGAAGCCATCATGGATGGACGACTTGAACCGGGTGAACGGCTTACGCAGCAAGCCATTGCCAATGCCTTCCAGGTCAGCCGGATGCCGGTGCGCGAAGCCCTGCGGTCATTGGAGACGCAGGGTTACATCGCGACGGAGTATCACAAAAGCTATCGGGTCACGAACGGCCAGGAGCTGCCCCAGTGCGGCCACCTGCCTGGCTTGCTGAGGTGCGTTGCAGAACGCCATACGCAGCTGGGCGACCTCGAATCAAAAGTGGCTTTTGAAAATGAAATCCTGCACGTCCTGGGTCGGCTGCGCCCTACCCCTTGCTGATGCTCCAGCCGGTCGCTGCAGGCCTGGCTGTTCTGCAGCAAGTGGGATTCAGGTATTGACAACCCGTGTAGCGGTTAATTCGAGGCTTATAGTTTGACCGACATTTTGAAGCTAAGTCCTTCAGCCATCAAGACTTACCAGCTTGGATTGCTTGACGTACTACCGTAGAACTTCTAACCTCTTGCCTTGAGTCAGACCGTATTACCTTGGCGTACATGTATGACATCCGAAAAGATCTGCGTCGTCAGCTTCAAACTTGACGAAAAAAATAAGCGAAGATTTGATGCCGCTATGCGCGCAAACGGCACGACGGTGTCCAAACAGCTCCGTGACGCAGTGCTTGCATATCTGAAAGAGATGGACGCAGGTGTCGAGCACCCGCAGTTCCGCCTCGGGCTGGGTGACAGCATCAATTGATGCGTGAGAAGGTCTGCGTACTCAGCCAGAAACCTAAGAGAATTCAATCGTGTAGAAACTAGAATTGCAGAAACCAAAAAGCCCGGCTGGTAACCGGGCTTTTTGGAAAAACTTGAACAGGCCGTTTCGTAAGGCGGAAACC
This sequence comes from Pseudomonas cerasi, assembly GCF_900074915.1. Taxonomy (GTDB): domain Bacteria; phylum Pseudomonadota; class Gammaproteobacteria; order Pseudomonadales; family Pseudomonadaceae; genus Aquipseudomonas; species Aquipseudomonas cerasi. The sequence goes on along the minus strand of NZ_LT222314.1, from coordinate 69,111 downwards.
TGTTCAACACACATAACGTGAGCTGATTATGGCGTTCACTGCGGCTTTGTGCAAGCTGTCAAAAGTGAAGCCTTCAGTTCACCGCTGAACGGTGGACTTATGGAAAAGATTTTTCAGCTGCTGTGCGACCTCGATGACAGCACCCTGCCCCCCCAGTTGACCCCTTGCGTCACACCCTTTCACCGCGTTGGCCAACCTGCTGGCCAAGGCGGTGAAGCATGAGCCACGACAACGCGATCAGTCTTGCCCTCGCGACCTCATCCAACACCGATCCGCTGGCCAGCAGCACCCACATGCCGCCTGCCCGTTTCTTCGAAGACGGCACTGCGCTCAATCGGTTATTGCTGGAAGCGCCGTACATGGCGCGGTGCAGTGACGACAAAACTGCCACCCGCGTTCGCCCTCGTGAATACGCGCTGCGTTACCCCTATATGCAGGTCAATCGCCCCGGCATGGTGTCTTGGCTGGTGTTCGACCTGGACCATGCCAACGCCTTGGCTTGGGACGATGCCGGGTTGCCCGCGCCGAACCTGATGGTGCGCAACCGCAAAAGCGGCCATTCCCAGTTGTTCTATGCCGTCCCGTCTGTGTGCACCACCGAGAATGCACGGGCCAAGCCGATTCAGTACATGAAGGCGATCTATGCCGCGTTTGCCGCTCGCCTCGACGCGGACGTGGACTACCACGGTGGCCCTGTCGCCAAAACACCCGGTCACCCCTGGTGGGAGACGACCGAATTTCACAGCCACGTGTATGAACTGGGCGAACTGGCGAGCGCGGTGGAGTTGACCGTCAAGCCGTGGGCCACAGGGCCCAAGCTTGACCAGGTGAGCCATTCGCGGCACTGCATCCTGTTCGAGCAACTGCGCTATTTTGCGTACAGCATCGTCAATCGCGAGCGTGAGCTGGGTTCGTTTGAGTCGTTCATGCGCTCGCTCGATGCGTATGCGTACAACCACAACAGCTTCCTAAAGCAGGGGTTTTCGGAAAACCTGCCCCTGTCATCGATACGTGCCACGGTCAAATCCGTAGGCCGTTGGACATGGGATCGGTACACCGGTGATAGTCGTTGCCATCGAGGGGCAATGCAGCTCGATGGAAGCTTGTCGCTCACCGAACGGCAAAGCCTGGCGGCCAAGCGAACCCATGAGCTGCGGCACAAAGCTACAGAATCGAAGATACGCGCCGCGTGCCGACAGCTTCAAGACCAGGGCAAGGCGCTGGTACGTTCTGCCATTGCAACACTCGCCGGCGTTTCTGCGAGCACGGTGGCTAGGTACGCACACATCCTGTCTGAGGTGACCAAGCCTGCCACTGTGAGTGTGCTCGAGGTGAGCGCAGACGCGATGCCAACTGTAACCCCGGGCGACCAAGCGGCACCCCGAAAGGCCGTTCAGTGCCTGAAAAAACAGGCCCTGACGGATCGCGACCAGGGGGTGTCATATGCTGTACATCAGATATCTGCGGTCCCGCAGGGGCCGCAAGCCGGAGAGCCCTTAACAACAGAACATGAGGATGGTTCATGATGGGGAGTGAGCGTATGAATTCAGTGCGTGGAGCCTTCACAGTATTGCGCTGCATAGCCCGCCAGCACTGCTGCCAGTGAGTGTTCTGGCCGAACTCAAGCCTGGTTGGTGTCTCGACATTTCGTGGTAAATGGGGGCTGCTACTGGAGAGCTGGGCTCTTGCCTGCCCAAAGCGGACCCCTTACTCTGCAATCCAAATGAATTTGATCTGGAAGGAACACCACCATGGCTCTGACGAAAGACCAATTGGTTGCCGGTATTGCAGAAGCTATCGATGCGCCAAAAACCACCGCGCGTAAGGCTCTTGAGCAATTGGGACAGATCGTTGCCGACCAACTGGAAAGCGGTGCAGAAATCACTCTACCGGGCATCGGTAAACTGAAAGTTGCAGAGCGTCCAGCACGCACTGGCCGCAACCCTTCGACTGGTGCTGCTATCGAAATTGCTGCCAAGAAAGCCATCAAGTTCGTCCCGGCCAAAGTGCTGAACGACTCGATCAACAAGGGGTTGTAAGTCGGAACCGCCGAAATTTCCGTCATGGGCGGAAAGCCAGTACTGGTGCGGGTTGACGCCAAACATTTGTTTCCCGGCAGTAATGCCGCCAAGCGGAAAACGGCCTGAATGAGGGGTCAAAATGTACACGGGAAACCGTGTCGTATAGCAATACAGTCGTGAACCACTCTGTCGACTTTTCCGACGGAGTTTTCGGCGTTTTGGATTAGCCCCCTTACACGTTATCCCAAGGTTTCATAATGATTATTACCCGATACGACACACATCCCATTCCGTGTGGCGTTGGTGACCAGGTTATCCAGTTGGTCGCCGACAACGTTACTGAGCTGAGCTTGAATTCGGTGCCGCCAAGCAATCTCTTGTACGAGGTTTTTCGTTGGGCTCTGCCTACAGAGGTGGGCGTATATCTGAGTCGAATCTCAGAAGAGCCAGGCAAACCCGTAGAGCTTTTAGTGGCATTTGATGAGGTAGAGACAGAGGTTGTGACCGGTTTTGTTCTGTACTTGCCTGTGGCTACTCATCCCGAAGCTTGCGGAGTCAATTACATGTGTGTGAGGAAGTCTCATCGATGCCGTGGTATAGGTCATGAATTGATGAGAGCGCTGATCGGGTTGTACCCCCACACTGAGCTGACGTGCACGATCAAAAAAGTGCCATTTTACGAGTCAGCAGGCATGCAAGTTATTGATTCACACAACACCCAGATTGTGATGAATACACGGTCTGAGAGTACGAAAGGGATGATGCAGATACTCAACGTTCATGCATAGGAATTTCAAAATGCCTATGCATCAAGCTGACGCTATGGAAGGAGGCGTCATGCCTTCATAGCGATGGGTAGGAAGACGCTGATGCGTTACTTATGCAGTGAAAATCCCTATCAATCCGCATTAACGCAGGTTATTTAACCGCGAAGCTTAGGTGCGGACGCACCTTCCCCCTGTCAGGGCTTCACGTACCTCATCTGCGCGATCGCCTGAGCGTTGAGGACCAGTCCCTGCACCGTCAGCCCGCTGATTGCCGCCGTGTATACCATCCGTGCGCCACACAGCACGCAACGGAACGGATCGACGTTTAGAAAGGCTTTGGCCATCGGCGCAAAATACAGCTTTGATACCGGTCCTGGCGTCGCCATCTTCAGTGCTTCATAGACCTTTGGCAGGTACTGCCCGCAGACCCGATTGGCCAGAAAACCAAAATACCGGATCATCCGGAAATGCTTTTCCGGGATGTGCTGCACCACCCGGCGCAGCATGTCGGCCTGGCTTAGCGTTTCCTGCTGATAGGTCTGCGTGCGGTGATCCAGGTAGGTAAAGCTCAACGTGGCTCCGGAGGTGTAATGCGCCAGACGACTGCCCGAGATCGGCGGTTTTTTCAGGTAGCGGCCCAGGTAATTGACGGTCTTTCGCCCGTTTTCCGTCTTCTTCGACAAGTGGATGTGCCAGTGCTGGCCGCCAGCGGTCAGTATCAAACGGCGCCAGTCGCTTTCACAGAGGATGTGGGCCAGCGGCGGCGGCATCGTCAGTTGCGAAAGCGGCTGTCCCAGCAGGTAATCGCGCACCAGCCACATCCAGCGCCGCCGCAGGGCCTCTTTGTGGAACGACAGATTTTTCCAGACGCCCTGCTCATCCAGGCCGCCCGCGGTCACCGACAGGTGGACGTGGGGATGCCAGTTGAGCCGCCGGCCATAGGTGTGCAGCGCCCCGAAAATCCCGACGCGCAAACCGCGCCGCTTGGCGGCGTAGATCAGGTTATCGGCCGCCAGCCGAAACAGCGCATCGAGCAGCCAGCGGTTGTAGAAGAACAGGGGCCACAGCGTGTCGGGCAGCGTGAACACCAGATGCTGCCAGGGGCAGTCGGGCAGACGGTTGTTTTGCACGGCGATCCACTGGTCGGTGGCCTTTTTGCCGCAGGAGGGACAGGCCCGGCAATGGCAGGTGTTGCACAGGTATTTGACGTGCGGGCAATGCTCATTGCCACAGGTGTAGTGTTTGACGCCCAGTATCGAGGTGCCGCAGGCGAGCATTTTGCTGATCGACTCCACTTCGATTTGGCGCAGACCGCCGGCCTCCAGCAAATCTGCCCAGCAGCCGTTGGCCGTGAAGAGGTTTTTGAGCGGTCGAGGTGTGTAAGCGGGCGGTGCAGAGGCCACGTCAGCAGGATGGCTCCTCATCGTGGTGAATGACGGCGGTGATGGCGAATCCGCCTGGCCCTTCTCTCATCGAAACGCTTACGCAAGAAGCGTCGGGAAACATGTCGTTCAGATACGTTGTCTGGCAGCAACTACAAAGATCGACATCACCGAAAGGATCGATATCGAAGGAAAAGTCGGTATCGGGCACGAAGGTAGTATGCCCGGCGCGTTGGAGACGGGTCTGCTTTGCCTTGGCTTTTGCCCGGCTCGCCCGTTTACGTTTTTTTGTCTCTGACGCCATGTGTAAGCCTGTGCTGAGGAGGTATCGACTCGATTTCGGCTATGATAACCGATTTCAAAATCCCACAATTTGCAGCCGCAGGCTGCCCAGTTCAGCAAAGACGCTACATCCGAAACGAGCGGTGCCAATGCAATAGATAGAACATCATTTATTTCCCTCATGGGAGATATTGGATGCCTTTTTGCTGATGCAAATAAAAAAAGCGGATCGTTTTCGCTATCTGCGAAAGATAAGCAAGCTTTTCTTCATCGTTTGTCAGAAGTAATAGCAACGGAAAACCTCTCCCCCCTATCTAATGAAACTCTAGAGCGCGTAGCAAAAATATCGGCAGGAACAGGTGTGGTAGGACCGAAAAAGAAAGAGGAACGAAAACGATCGGATTATGAATCTCCACGAACAGGGCTCTATAACCTTGGCAATAAAATAGATGAAAAACTTGGCGTCGCGGAACATATGCGGATTCCTAAAGTCATGTGGAAACCTATGCATATTAAGGCAATGCGAATATTAAATACTCAGGAGCCTCTCGTTGCGCACATGTCTGGCGGTCCTGGGGAGATATTGATGGTGTGGGATATGTTGTGCGGTCAGCGTTCTGAGAAAGTATATACTGATGCTCTCGATGTCCATCGGAATGCTATTAGCTCTGGCCTTAATAGCTTGCAGCCAATGGACCATTTTAGTGAAAAAGAAAAAGATGCACGACTTGCTCGTGTTGCCGGTGCTTGCGCGATGCTAGTTGGGGTGGGGCATCATAGCGCAGTAGAAGTTTCGGAGAGCGCGCTCAAGTATGTGGGGCAAGATATACGAAGCGTGCTTGATGATCCAGCTGCACAGGATGCAGCGCATTTACTTGGAGCGGGTGCCGCAACAGACCTAATTACGGAGCTTTTCGAAACCCAGACAGAAAATGAATCTTTCACGATGCCATCCTAATTTTAGTAGTTGTAGTTGGTCCGGACAGCAATGGAACAGGGAAGTCAGTTAAGGGGTCGCCTCAGAAAACGGATTTTAAAGTACGCTAAGCGATTTCACTCGTCGTAATGGTCAGAATTTCCCCGCGCTGTTGCCGCTAAGGAAGGTCTGAAGTAGGCAGACTTTTTAACCCTCCCGTTGCTTCAAAGTTTCAAAAAACGTCGTTTCAATCGAAAATCAGACCTTTGCCTCGCCCAACTCCTCTTTTTTCTTCGGACAAGCGCTTTTTAGCGTCAATTGTCCACATTACAGGCGCACCTCTCCTGTATTCAGCAGTCGTTTTCGCATCATCCACAGATTGGACAGAGCAAATAGCGTGGTCTGCTGCGCAGTGTTTTTCAGCAGGCCTCGGAAGCGTACTTTCGTATAACCAAACTGGCGTTTGATCACTCGAAACGGATGCTCAACCTTGGCGCGCAGTTGAGCTTTCGCGTATTCGATTTTGCGACGCATGCGCCCGATCAGACTTTCCTTTGCATGCTTTTTATAACTGCTGGGCCGCGCTGCAATCGACCATATCATTTGGCGATTTTGATGCTCGGGACGCTTTTCGACACCGGTGTAGCCCGCGTCGCCAGAGACGTAAGTTTCTTCTCCGTGCAGTAACTGGTCGACCTGAGTTACGTCAGCTACATTCGCCGCCGTGCCCACCACGCTATGCACCAAACCGGATTCGGCATCGACACCGATGTGCGCTTTCATCCCGAAGAAATATTGATTTCCTTTCTTCGTCTGGTGCATTTCAGGGTCACGTTTTCCGTCCTCGTTCTTGGTCGAACTCGCCGCATGGATGATCGTTGCATCGACCACGGTGCCCTGGCGCAGCAACAAACCACGGTCGCCCAAATAGCCATTGATGACCTGCAAAATCCCACCGGCCAGCTCATGTTTCTCCAGCAGTCGGCGGAAATTGAGGATCGTGGTTTCGTCCGGAATCCGATCCAGGTGCAGTCCTGCAAACTGTCGCAGAATTGTGGTTTCGTAGAGCGATTCTTCCATGGCCGGATCGCTGTAGCCGAACCAGTTTTGCATCAGATGAACCCGCAACATCGCCATCAACGGATAGGCAGGGCGACCACCTTCGCCCTTTGGATAGTGTGGCTCGATCAGTTTGACCAAGCCATTCCAGGGCACGACCTGATCCATCTCGATCAGGAAGCGTTCACGGCGGGTTTGTTTGCGTTTGCCAGCGTATTCGGCGTCAGCGAAGGACATCTGCTTCATCGGGACTCAACCGTTCAGTGCTTGGGACTGGCGTATTTCACCAGATTTGGAAGTCTTTTTCAGAGTTTCCCTAAAGCTGGATTTCCACATCAGTGAAAGCTCTGCGCGCAGATTAATGTTGCTTCAGCGGCTATGGCATAGATTAGGGAACTTGCTTGGTGGGAACTGACCCGGCCAAATGACGACATAGCTAGCATGATGAAAGGTATCCGCGCCACAAACCCCACCTAGCAAAAAATGAGGATCTGGTTTACCGAGGCATCTCTGGCGAGCAGTTCCATGGCCACCTCGATCAAACAAGGTACCGTGACTGCCTCGCTGATGTTGCGCAAGCTGGGTAGTTATCCTCGGCAGAACGGCTTAGCCGTTGCCCTTCGCGAAATCGGTCGCATCGAACGCACGCTGTTCATTTTGGGGTTGTAAGCCGGAATCCCAGAAATTTCCGTCATGGGCGAGAAGCCAGTACTGGTGCGGATTGACGCCAAACAGTTATTTTCCGGCTGCGACGTCGCCAAGCCGAAAACTGTTTGATTGAGCGGCCAAAACATGTACGGAAAACCGTGTCGGATAGCAAAAGCAGCCGTAAACCGCTCTGGTGACGTTTTCCGACGGAATTTTCCGGGGTTCCGGCTTACACCCCCAGCTCGGTCAGTCGCTTGCCAAACATTCTGCTGCAACAAATCTCCTGCCGTGGCGGCTCGACTTCGTCCAGCTCCAGGCACGCGGTACCCGCCAGCTCGCGTGCGGTTTTCTCGATCACAACGCTAAACGTTTTGCGCAGCATCCAGGGATCCGCCATAGCAAGGTCCTTGGCCGACAGGATCTGCATGCCCTCCAGGTGCGCTTTCATTTTTCGACCGATGCCCCAGACCTCACCAACAGAGGTATTGCGCAGCACCCAATCGCGTTTTACCGGGTCGCAGATGTCCACGACACCACCTGTGTGCGCCTGGAGACGCTTTGCGGTGTAATTGGCCAGCTTGGCCAGTGTCTTGGTCGGTGCAATCCCGACACCCACGGGAATACCTGTGCAGCGATGGACTTTGGCTCGAATCGATCTTCCCAACTCGGTCAGATTGCCTGGCATGCCGGTCAGGTCTGCAAAAGCCATCATCGATGGACGCCACTTGAACCGCAGCATGAGCGCACAGCGACCAGCGATGGCTCTCCACGACTCGATTAAGATGCTGCGGGTGCCGGGAGCAGGTGCGCCCTTTCTCCAATTTCATAGAAGAGCTTGTGAACCGTCTCGCTGAAGGGAGCCCCCTTCAGCCGGGTTTGAATCATCGCGTGCAGCGAGTCGCCGCCTGCATCGTTGCACACGGCCGCTTGAAGCAAACTGCGCAGATAGGCTTCGAGCTCGTGCGCGCGGTTGTAGGGGAGCGGGCCGCGCGGATCCTGGAGGAATGCCACCAGATCGCGCACGCCGACGTCGAGCAGCCGGCCCATGTCCCAGCCGACCTTGTTCTCCTCGCCCAGCACCGAGAACGGATTGCCCTGATATGGCGCGGCACGCAGGCCTAACTCGGCGGCGATCATCGCAGCGACGAGCGGCGCCATGAGCACGCCGTTTCGATACGTGCCGGTGGCAATGTACAAATTTGCGATGCGCGTCTTACCGACGAGCGGCCGCTTGTACGCCGCGATCGGCCGAAAGCCAACACGAATCTGTTCGATGCGGCTCGTGCGAATGTCGGTGTTGATTTGATGGATGGCCTCATCGAACAGGCCGTGCAGCTCACCAGGCTGGACCTTGGCCTCGGCCCCCTCGTCCACACCAGTGAAATTGGTGGCGCCAACGTACAGGCAACCGCTCCCAGGTTGCGGCACGACGTGAATGCCACACGCGAATGTGCGATTCGGCGTGCGTATCGTGTGCGCAACGGCCGGTGCGGCACTGAGGAGGCATGAGACTCCCTTGCCGAAGCTCAGTGCGGGCAGCGCGGCGTCCTTGACAAGCGACGGGTCAAGGCAATCGAGTGAGCGAGACCCGCCCGCGATCACGACGGCATCGGCCGCAACGGTGCTTCCGTTGGAGAGCGTGATGGTCCAGGACAGGCCTTCTGCTTTTTTCGCCTGCACGACGGACGTATCGAGATGCTGGTAGTTCTTGCGCCGCGCGAGCACCTGCATCATCGCGTCGAGCAACTCGCCGGAATTAACGGCGTGCTCGTTCTTCAGATACAGGCACAGTGCCGGTGCGTGAACTGGGCTCGGCTTGAGTCCGGGCACATCGCCGGGCTCGATCCATTCTGCGGGTTCGCCGCACCGCGCCGCCTCCTGCTGCATGCGGCGAATACCGTCGCGATCCCGAGCTCCTTGGTTGTTAGCGATGATGACGGTGCTATCGATTTGCGACACCCGCGCCCCCGACAGTTCGCGAAGGCGCGCAAGCCAGGACGGGTAGTAACGCTGTGCGGCGAGGCGGAAATCAAACTCCGCCATCTCTTCGGGACCGTCATCGGCGGACAACTCCCCGAATGCACCGAGCATGGCACCCGCAGCTCGTGAAGCCGAGAGCTCATCGCCAGTACGCGGAAACGCGTTGATCACGTTCACGCCGCTTTCGCTCAGTTCCAGCGCGATGGACAAGCCAACCACGCCTCCGCCAATGACCATGATGTTTTTCATTTTCCTTATCCCTGAAATGCCAATGCGTTGGTTTGAGGTGATTACTTTCGGTACTCGAACACGCCGTTGAAGCTCTGCACGAGATGCGCACCCATCGTGGTGGGCGCGTGGCGCGCCGGTGTCGCTGCCGTGACGAACTGCGGCAGCGGTTCGACCACGCAGTCGTAGTCGGGATCGAAGAAGAAGTTGAGTGAGTGGCGCGTCCTGCCGGACACGTTCAACACGCGATGCGGGGTGGCGCGCCATTGGTCGTTCGTCCATATGCCCGTCACGTTGCCGAGCAGGCAAGTGAACGTGCCCGGAATGCGCGGCGCGTGGATCCAACGCCCCGACGGGTCGCAGACCTCGAGCCCTTCCTCGTCGATCTGCCAGATCACTGTGACGATCCCGTAGTCGGTGTGGGCACCACAGCCGATCGCGCCGCCCGTTTCGTTCGGCGGCTGTTGCGGATAGCGCGCGGCACGCAGTTGCGCCAATGGTTTCAGGGTTCGCTCGGCAAAATAGGTGTTCGGCAGCCCAAGCCCGAGTGCGAACAACTCACTGATGTTTCCGCACATCGCCAGCCACTCCCGGTACAGCCAAGACAGCGTAGGCCGCAACAGGGGCTGCGCTGCGGGCCAGGCGTTGGGGCCATGGAAAAATTTTCCTGCACGGACATCCGGGTCGTCAGGCTCCAGTTCGAGAGCCATGTCGAACGCCTCCTTAATGTCCTTGATCGCGCTGCCATAAGCGGTCTCTCCGCCCGCAGGCACATAGCCTCGGTGGAAAGGCGACTTGGCGATGTCGATCACCATCTTGTCAGCGAGCGGCAGATCGAAGAACTCGCGCACGCTAGCCGCCGCAGCGGTCAGCAAGTCTGCGGGAATTTCGTGATCCTCGACATAGAAATAGCCGCTTTCTCGGCAGACCTGGCCGAGCGCCTGTGCCAACGCTCGTTTTCGCGATTCATCGCGCTGGCGAACCGCAGCCAAGCTGACGATCGGTGTGCACCGATCATCACCCACGTACCTCACATATGGACCATGTTCCGAAGCACTGCTCACGATATCTCCCTATCAATCAACCAAAAAAGAGGCTTTGTAAAAGACCAACGGCGCGACCGACACATCTGCTCGGGGAGCCCGCCTCTATTCTCGACGTTTTATTAAAGAATGCAGCAATGAGTGGCGCTGACGAGAAATGAGTTCCGTGAAAGACAGGGTAATTGGCCATGATGAACCGCCGTCGTAGCCCTCGGCTTTGATCTGCTCGAAGAGAGCCTTTGCGGTTCTGCGGTTGTGTTTTGCCCGAAGCGAATCGGCTTTGAGAGCCTGCTCTAGTTCCGTGGAAAGGGCTGAGCTTGTTGAAAGCGGCTTGCCGCTGGTACACCGGCTGTTTGGTTTCGGGGGCTCTGAGCCACTTTCGGATGGTGTTCCTGGACAGCCCGGTACGCTTGGCTATTTGGTGAAGCGACAGCTTGTCGCGGAAATACATCCGCCGAATTTTTCCCATCATTTCCATGCTGATCACCTGGTGGTCTCCTGCTCGGAAAGTGAGCAGGAGAACACCAGGGTCAGTTTTCGGTCAGCGACAACACGCGGGTGTCCTGGATGAGCAACGAATCTGGAAAATCTCTACACATGAAGGCCGATTGGTTATTTGCTCGCTATAGGCTCTCGTTGATATAGAGATACCTCACTGGCGATATCTATATAAAGAATACCGTTCAGATGATCGACTTCATGCTGGATAATCCGTGCATGAAACCCTTCTGCCTTGCCTCGGACGTTAAGACCATCCATGTCTTGAGCCGTATATTCGATCGTCGCATACCGAGGTACAATGCCTATTTTACCCGGAACGCTAAAACACCCTTCACGTCCTTCTGTTCGACCAACTCCGGAAGTAATAACCGGATTTATCAGTACCGTGGGGGGGACCGGAGATTCGCCGGGTGCTCGCTCCTCATTCCCAGAAAATTCAATGACAATAATGCGTGCATCCACCCCGATTTGTGGAGCTGCCAGACCCACGCCGTTTCCATCACGCATGGTTTCAAACATGTCATCTACTAAAGTACGTAATTCACCATTCGAAAATTTATCAACCTGAGCAGACACTTTACGTAATAAAGGAGCATCGGGCGGAAGAAATGCTCTTATCATCAATGTATTTCCTTAAATAATTGACTACTCCTGCCTATAATAATAGGAATTGGCATGTAGTGAACCCTATCTTACTCAGTGAGTATCTAGATGCGCAAGAGGGTTCATGCATAGGAATTTCAAAATGCCTATGCATCAAGCTGACGCTATGGAAGGAGGCGTCATGCCTTCATAGCGATGGGTAGGAAGACGCTGATGCGTTACTTATGCAGTGAAAACCCCTATAAATCCGCATTAACACAGGTTATTTCACCGCGAAGCCTAGGTGCGGACGCACCTTCCCCCTGTCAGGGCTTCACGTACCTCATCTGCGCGATCGCCTGAGCGTTGAGGACCAGTCCCTGCACCGTCAGCCCGCTGATTGCCGCCGTGTATACCATCCGTGCGCCACACAGCACGCAACGGAACGGATCGACGTTTAGAAAGGCTTTGGCCATCGGCGCAAAATACAGCTTTGATACCGGTCCTGGCGTCGCCATCTTCAGTGCTTCATAGACCTTTGGCAGGTACTGCCCGCAGACCCGATTGGCCAGAAAACCAAAATACCGGATCATCCGGAAATGCTTTTCCGGGATGTGCTGCACCACCCGGCGCAGCATGTCGGCCTGGCTTAGCGTTTCCTGCTGATAGGTCTGCGTGCGGTGATCCAGGTAGGTAAAGCTCAACGTGGCTCCGGAGGTGTAATGCGCCAGACGACTGCCCGAGATCGGCGGTTTTTTCAGGTAGCGGCCCAGGTAATTGACGGTCTTTCGCCCGTTTTCCGTCTTCTTCGACAAGTGGATGTGCCAGTGCTGGCCGCCAGCGGTCAGTATCAAACGGCGCCAGTCGCTTTCACAGAGGATGTGGGCCAGCGGCGGCGGCATCGTCAGTTGCGAAAGCGGCTGTCCCAGCAGGTAATCGCGCACCAGCCACATCCAGCGCCGCCGCAGGGCCTCTTTGTGGAACGACAGATTTTTCCAGACGCCCTGCTCATCCAGGCCGCCCGCGGTCACCGACAGGTGGACGTGGGGATGCCAGTTGAGCCGCCGGCCATAGGTGTGCAGCGCACCGAAAATCCCGACGTGCAAACCGCGCCGCTTGGCGGTGTAGAGCAGGTTATCGGCCGCCAGCCGAAACAGCGCATCGAGCAGCCAGCGGTTGTAGAAGAACAGGGACCATAGCGTGTCGGGCAGCGTGAACACCAGATGCTGCCAGGGGCAGTCGGGCAGACGGTTGTTTTGCACGGCGATCCACTGGTCGGTGGCCTTTTTGCCGCAGGAGGGACAGGCCCGGCAATGGCAGGTGTTGCACAGGTATTTGACGTGCGGGCAATGCTCATTGCCACAGGTGTAGTGTTTGACGCCCAGTATCGAGGTGCCGCAGGCGAGCATTTTGCTGATCGACTCCACTTCGATTTGGCGCACACCGCCGGCTTCCAGCAAATCTGCCCAGCAGCCGTTGGCCGTGAAGAGGTTTTTGAGCGGTCGAGGTGTGTAAGCAGGCGGTGCAGAGGCCACGTCAGCAGGATGGCTCCTCATCGTGGTGAATGACGGCGGTGATGGCCAATCCGCCTGGCCCTTCTCTCATCGAAACGCTTACGCAAGAAGCGTCGGGAAACCTGTCGTTCTGATTCTTCGGAACCCCACAAGCATTTAAGACCACGTATTAGGATCCAATTCCTTAACTCAGCCATCAACTCATCCGAGGTAGCTCAAACAGCTATGTATCCCCTGAAATCTATTCAAAACAGCATTACAACTCCCCTAATGAGTGGCAGTCAGCCATTAGAGGCGGAGGGCTCTCAGTCACAGCATTCCCATCCTGACAGGATTTTACCTTCCCTATTTGTAACGACCTGCAATCGAAATGGCCTCGACCTGCAATCATCGCGTTTTTCGACCGGGATTGATTGCGTCTATCCGGCACCGCGAACCAGCATTGACTGCAAACGAACCTGCATCCAGCCACTTCGACCTGCAATCGAGCGCAACCGACCAGGATTAAATGCGACTGAAAAACCGATGATTTAGCGTCCATCAAACAGTGGCATTCAGGCACTGGGCTAAGTGCACAGTAGCAGCAGCCACCAAGCCCCTGGGCGCGGTAGCCGATTTTCCTATCTAGTGACCAACGAACGCCACCGGCGCTTATGAGTAATGACAGGGCCAGGCTTGCGATCGGTCATTTCGCTATCAACGTCTCTACACTGGACCGCGACAAAATCCGGGGCTTCAATCTGGATGCGTACATTCCCAGCATCCTCTGAAACGCTTAAGACTTGGATCTGAATACCATCTCCAATCATAATATTTTCACCTTCGCGGCGAGTCAGAAAGAGCATACGATTTTCCTACTTGTTGTCCAAAACAGCGGCTATCCAGCATTTCGCGCCGTTGTACTCATCACCGCCTTCGGCAATGAAAATGTGATCTGCCTCATTCACAGCGTATACGCCTGGGCTCTCATCGCTCGGGTCACGCAAGGAATCCTTCCAGCCGTACACCGCGCCTTGCCAGATCAGCACGACGCCGCCACGGTGATCCTGGTTAGCATTTCGCCATTTTCTGGCAGTTGCACGAAGCCCTTCACTAAGATTGGTCATGGCTAATTTTTTCCTATTGCCCAGCAAGGTATTGGGCCACCTAGGCAGAATGCTTGATTTTCCCCTTGTTAGCCGTAACCGTCATCATGGTTTGCTCAACGGAGACGACCAGCTGGTAATGGCCGCGGTAGGGCCTGTTTTTGAAAAGGTCAGCCAGCTTGCCCGCAAATGCTTGAGCTAGCTCTTCACTGTCTAGGTACAGAGTTTTGAAGCTTAGACGCCTGATCAGCGATACCGAAAGTCCTTTTACAATATCCTCGTCTTCGTAGTGTTCATTGCGCAGATTGATAGGGATCAACCTGTGCGCAATCTTGACCTTAACGGTGGAGAACTCGACAACCGATCTGTTGGGGAAATCTCCCGCTTTTCGCAGCATAGTCATGGTGTCCTTTTCCATTGTCGTCTCTGTGGCTGCAGGCAATCTACTCGCTGAATCGGCTCCCAAAGGGTCCGGCGTGACCAATGAAAGTTTCATTTCGTCGTTCTGCAACCGCATGGCCATATAGGCTCGATCCTTAAACAGTTGGTGCGGATCGACGTCGGCGGGATGATTGATAGACCAAGGAGCAGGAACAAATATATTGTGTAGGCTGCATCTATTTGTGGAACTGAAGCCTCAATACAGCCACACATCTTACACTTATATAAATATAACCAGTGTATCGCGTACGTCCGGGTGGCGGTCTGCCTACTGCAGCCCAGCCAAAATTCCGGTTGTGCAACCGCTTAGTATGAAACATCTGCCCCAAACTTGATCGGCCTGTATTGAGCTGTTAGTCAGCGTGATGCCCACACATGCCACGCGACATCAGTCAAGCAGAGCTGACTAGATGACTGGTGAATCATGCGCACGGATGAAACTCAGCCGACGTTGTCGAGAGTGGCGGAATTGCCCGCATTGCAAAACGCGCCAAGCCCTGCACGGAGGAAAAACGCCACGGCCGGGCAGGGGGGGCAGGCGAACGGCCCGCCGGTCATACCTGCCGACAGCGCGCCCTGGCTGGCGAAAGCCGCCACGGTGCTGGGTCGCCCGGCCGACGCTGTCAGAATGTTTTCGCGAAGCGGTTTGCTGACCCTAGAACATATCCGTCTGATGATGTTCTGCCAGGAACCGTCGCCACCTCGATGGAGTGTGCTTGGTTACCCCATCATTCCCCCTGGGGTTCCCGCGGGGCTTTGGCATGAGGCCTTGCTGCGTGCCAATACCGTCGCCATGGCGGTACAAACGTGCACCTTCGCGCTCGATGAACAAGGCACCGCGGTGCTGATCACGCAGATCCCTTTCCATGCCTATGGCGATGCTCAAGCCTTGGCGCAGGCCTTGGCAGACATGGATGAGCTCGCATCAGGTCTGGCGACCACCGTTTCTGCTGCAGCCCATGTCGGCAGCGTTGGTCACTCGCCGCCGTCGCCGGACATGGCCCCCGCCAGCCCTGATCTAGCCCAATTGAGCAGCCGAGTCGAGGCCCTCGCCACTGAGCAAATGGGCGCGCAATGGCATCGTCCCTTGCTCGAACAGGCGCTGCCCGAGCTCGGTCTACCTGTGCCGAAAGCGATGTTTGGCAGCGTCGGAGCGTTCAAGCTCGGCAAGCGCTTCGTCGAACTGATCGCCGCCCCTGACCAGAAAAGCCTGCTGCTCAGCACGCAGGTATCGGTGCAGCTGAAGACCTTGCCGCAACGTCGAGCGGCACTGCAGACCAGCTTCTACCTACTCACCGGCGCGCATTGCAGCATCGCGCTCGCGCCCAACGGTGCCTCCCTGCAGTCACGGTGGGATGCGACCGGTCTCGATGGCAAGGACCTGGCAGCCTGGCTGGCGGACTTCGTCACCCTGGCTATCTCGATCGACCGTGGCGACAACGCCGCGACGATCGCCTCGGGCATTTCGAACACGGAGTTTAAGCGATGAGTGGAATTAGCAGCTACTTCCGGCACACCCCCACGCAGCAGATCGAGCACAACTTCGACGACCTTGAAAGCGGGGTCCAACGGCAGGCGCCTGCGGTGGGTGATCGACTGCATCGTGTCGGCCAGAGCCTGCTCGGTATCAGCGGACAATTGCTGTCCGACAGCATGTCCAACCTGCCATCCATGCGTTCGCTCGGTGCCATGGCCGGGCATGGCGTGCAGCAGCTAATCACCTGTGGCGGCCCGACTTTTGCTCGGGAACAAGTGCTCATGCACGCGTACCACGCGATGCTGCCGGTGCTCGCCGCCGAAGCCAAATGGGCGCTGCTCGGCACGCAAGGCGTGATCTCCCTGGCCAAGATCGGTGCGAATCTTTACCGGCAGACGCGCATGGAGCGCTTGCCGGAGTCGGACGTAGCTGTGCGAGGACATTTCGGTCTCAGTCAACAGCAATGGGATGCCAAGGGCGAGGATGAGCAAAACCAGCTGCGCGCCCAACACAGCACCGATTCACGCAACGTCACGCGCAACCAGGTCATCGCAGAAGCCGCGTTTCTGGTCATGTCTTCCCTGAGCCTGGCCAAGGGCGATGGCGCCGTCGCGGCCCGCGTGCTAGCGACCCAGATGCGTAATATCATTTATGCGGGCAGCCGCGAATCACTGCAGGCCACCATCTGCCTGACCGGCAGCAAGCACGGCAATGCCTCGCACGGGGTGAACGAGTCGAACATGGCCACTAATGGCTGGACCTACGCAGCCATGACCCTGGCGGCGGGCTACCTGCAAGACACAGTGATTAGCAACGTACTCCCCAAAGGGCAATCCGTATCCGGTGCGCACCTCAACGGCGCCGACGGCAAGCCGCTGACCGGCTATGCACTGAACAACGCTGTGAATATGGTTGCCGGGGTCCGCGCGTTGGCCAACAGCGCGATCGAGTTCATTGATGCCTATCGCGGCAAGCACTATGACCTCAAGCAGGTCGGAGACGAACAGAAGCTGCAGGAATTCGGCAAAAAAATGGTGCCGATGAAGGACTACGAGCGGCTGTTGGACCACTCGATCGCACGCCTGAGCTGGAACAACGTGTCCAATGCTGGGGTACTGGCCTTGCAACAGGCTGCCGAAGGCATTGGCAAAGAGAACCTGCCGCCAAGCGTCATGCAATTTCTCGGCAATGCCGGCACAGCGGCGATGTTCGGTGCGACCTACCGCATGGTCAACCAGACCTACCAGGCCCACGCCAAGATGCGCGCCGCCTGGGCAGCGCACCAGTCTGGCCAACCACGCCAGGCGGAAGGTCCGTTCGGTGTCGTGGTCGACGCCGACCCCTCTGAAGCGGACAGCCGCTCGGTACGCGCTGCATCTTCGCCGGCAGCGAGCCCTCAGTCGCAATCGCTGCAGGACAGCGAGCCACATGACAATGGTTCTGAAGCCAGCCATGAAACGCAGGTCGTTCGTCGTCCTCGTGCCATCAGCCAGAGCGAGGATGGCCGGCCCAATGTACCCCTGCAGGGACGCCACGAGCGTCTATTGGAGCCGGGCAGGGAGCCACGTAGCGATGGCGACTCCGTGCAGTCGACCTCGGCCAACCTCGAACATGCGCTGATGAGGCCAATCGACACCAAGGGCGGCTTTCCGCAGCCTTCTTCCGAGACTTCATTGAGTCGCGTGCAGTCGTCGAGCGACATGCAAGCACTGACTATGCGCAGGTTCATCGAAGATACACCTACTGCGCCACCGCGCACCCGTCCCCGTGACGGTACCAGCGCTACGGCCGAGACACAGGGCACTCTGCCCACGACCGAGGAGGTGGCGGAAACGGAAAGCCGGCCTCCGAGCGAAGCGGTCACGCAAAGCCTACCGCCTACCGTGGAGATTCCTGATGGATTCGATCTGAACTTCACCCAAGCAGAGACCGATGCAATAAATTCCGTGAATTGATGTTGGGGACCGGGAGCAATCGAACAAAAAAGTCAGTAAGCCCTCACTAGCGCCTAACGCCGGTCCGTTCCTTTGAGGGGGAGGTTCCAGCTGGCGCGAAATGACACCCTAAGCGATCGACCTGTGCCGTTGAACGATGTCAGCGACGGTGTTCTTGCTGATGCCAAGGTGAATGCGAAGGCTTCGCCGGCCTCGGTACTTTGGCCTGGTCGTTCAGTTGCTTTGCCACCGTTTCACCGGGCTCTGTCAGGTCGTAGTCGCCGAACGCGTACGTCACTAGTCCACGCTTTGCCAGGGCCTTGCAGGTGCGCACACGTGCTGCATAGCACAGGGGGCCGTGTACGTCAAAATCGTCCCACTCCCAGCCGTCCTCCAGCTTCATCAGTACCTTCTGCATCGGCTCACTGAGCTTGGTTGTCATCGCAGTTTTCCTAGCTCTTACGGCTGTCGAATCCAAGGCGTCGGATAATCGCATTTCGGTCGCCTTCAGCTAAAAGCATATCCTCTGCAAACTGCGCGGTTTGCTTCTTGTAACGCTCCCAAACCTGACGTTGTAACGGTGTCATTTGATCAGTACCAAGCTCGATCCAGTCTAGAGCGGTAGCTAGCTGTAACGACCTGCAATCGAAATGGCCTCGACCTGCAATCATCGAGTTTTTCGACCGGGATTGATTGCGTATATTCGAGCCAGCAAACCGGGATTATTTGCGAATGAACCTGCATTCATCTGATTAGACCTGCAATCGACCGTCATGAACCGGAATTATTTGCGAGTGACCACTCGCTGTTGGCGCTGATTGAAAACTGACCCACCCTGCCGATTGAAAATTGACCCAGGACGGATTGCTGATTTTTGCCCCAGCAATTGTGGATAAGCTTAGCAGCAGTGTTCCGATTGAAGACGCATCAAGCCCCACCGCATGCAGCAGGGCATTTATGGTGCGGATCAAAATGGCTCATCGTCCTCGATATCATTTCCGTCCTTTCGCTTTCGTTCGCGTGTTTTGATCTTTGTCTGGGCAGCCAATGTGCTGTGTTGTAGGCGGTAGGACTCGTTGCCCGTTTCGACGATGTGGCAGTGGTGTGTCAGCCGATCCAGCAACGCGGTGGTCATCTTGGCGTCGCCAAACACACTCGACCATTCCGAGAAGCTCAGGTTGGTGGTGATGACCACGCTGGTGTGTTCGTACAGTTTGGACAGCAGGTGAAATAACAGGGCGCCACCGCTTTGGCTGAAGGGCAAATATCCGAGTTCATCCAGTATCACCAGGTCTGTGCGCAGCAGTGCCTGGGCGATTCGCCCTGCCTTGCCATCGTACTTCTCACGCTCCAGCAGATTCACCAGATCCACCGTGGAAAAGAAGCGCACGCGTTTGTTGTAGGCCGTGATTCCGGATACAGCCAAGGCACTGGCCAGGTGTGTTTTCCCGGTGCCAGGGCCGCCGATGAACACGACATTCTGCGCGGTTTCAGTGAACGCCAAGCTGGATAGATCGCTGACCAGCCGGGCATCAGCGCTGGAAGCGCTGAAGTCAAAGCCAGCTAAGTCACGGTGCATGGGGAGTTTTGCCATGTTCATCTGATGATTCACCGAGCGCACCGCGCGATCCGCATGTTCCTGCTGAAGCAGATGTTCCAGCAGCCATTTCGATGAAGCCGTCGACGCTGTTCCTTGAGAGACCAGTTCTTCCCAAGCACTGGCCATGCCGTGCAGGCGCAGTTCTTTGAGTTCAGTCATTAGGTCACGCATTGCGATTCTCCTCATCGGTCGTACGGAGCCGGTCGTAGCGTGCTGTATTGGCAACCGGCGCCACTTTGAGTTGCAGGCTGGTTTCTACACAGGGAGGTGGTGCGGTGGAGGTCAGGCGGGCAACGACATTGAGGATGTGATCGGCGCTCAGACTTCCCGATTCAAGTACCAGCTCCACCGCCACCAGCACTGGTTCGAGACCGGCGATGGGCACAGCAGCCAGTACCTGCATCATGATTCGATCACCGTTGGTGTGACGCCTCAGTCCGCGTTTAAGAAGCTGTAACGGTTTTGGCAGATCAGCAAATGGAGCGCCATTGCGCAGTGCACCAGGCTTGCGTTCGATGAGTGGGATGTAGTGCTGCCAGTCAAAACCGATCTGATCTCGATCAAAGAGGCGCTCGTGACTGGCGATCACCGTTTCGTCGGCAATGACCACGATTCGCGAAGGGTACAAACGGCTGCTGACCCATTGATCCACACGCTCGCAAGGCACCGAATAACGATTGCGCGCCACGCTGATCAGGCAGGTGCTAGAGACACGGACGGTGCGTTCCACGTAGCCATCAAAGGCCGTCGGCATCGGCATCATTTCAGCCTGCTCCAGCTCCAGGGCTTCTGCCACCGTCAAACCGTTGTACTGCGGATGTACAAGTTCAGCCCAGAGCGTACGACAGCGTTGGCCGAGCCAGACGTTCAGCTCCTCGAAGGTATGGAACATGCAATTTTGAGCATCGAGCCAGATTCGCCTCCGGCTGTCTTGCACGTTCTTTTCGACGATGCCTTTCTCCCAGCCAGAGGCCACGTTGCAGAAGTCCGGATCGAACAGATAGTGCGCGCACATCACGGAAAACCGGGCATTGACCGTGCGGCCTTTGCCTTTGTTAACCTTGTCGACAGCCGTTTTCATGTTGTCGTAGATGCCGCGACGTGGCACGCCACCCAACGCTCCAAACGAACGTGTATGGGCATCAAACAGCATCTCGTGGCCTTGACTGGGGTACGCAACCAACCAGAACGCGCGACTTGCGCACAGCTTCATATGGGAGACCTGGATACGTCGAAACAGGCCACCGATCAGCAGGCCTTCTTCGCTCCAGTCAAACTGAAAGGCCTCACCGAGGGCAAAAGTCAGCGGTACAAAAGCGCGTACAGACTTGCCTTGCTCGCACCGCCAAGAGCGGACAAACGCCGTGAGCTGGCTGTAACCGCCGTCATAACCCTCGGCCTTGATCTGCTCAAAAAGTGCCTTGGCGCTCCTACGGTTGTGTTTTGGCCGGAACGAATCAGCCTTGAGCGCCTGCTCTAAGGTCTCGTGAAAAGGGTTGAGCTTATTGAAGGATGCGCACCGTTGGTACGCTGGTTGATTGGCTTCGGGCGCTCTGACCCATTTTCGGATGGTGTTTCTCGACAGCCCGGTACGCTTGGCTATCTGATGCAGCGAGAGCTTGTCGCGGAAGTACATCCGCCGGATTTTTCCCAACATTTCCATGCTGATCACCCTGTGTTCTCCTGCTCAAAAAGTGAGCAGAAGCAGTTGAACACCTGGGTCAGTTTTCAGTCGGCAGAACAGCCTCTACTGGGTCAGTTTTCGGTCAGCGGCAACAATACACGGCGGCAATCAGCGGGCTGACGGTGCAGGGACTGGTCCTCAACGCTCAGGCGATCGCGCAGATGAGGTACGTGAAGCCCTGACAGGGGGAAGGTGCGTCCGCACCTAGGCTTCGCGGTGAAATAACCTGCGTTAATGCGGATTGATAGGGATTTTCACTGCATAAGTAACGCATCAGCGTCTTCCTACCCATCGCTATGAAGGCATGACGCCTCCTTCCATAGCGTCAGCTTGATGCATAGGCATTTTGAAATTCCTATGCATCAAGAGTGTGCTCAGCCCGGTGCTTCGATTGCCAGCGTCGCACTGAGCCACAGTCTCAACGCAAACCTCGTCCATAAGTGGATTCGGCTGCAATCGCAGAGAATTGCCATCCTGCAAGTGATGCAGCCAGTAGCGCGGCCACGTATCAGCAGCACACAGCAGCCGCCCACTGAGTTAGCCATTCTTCCAGCTAAGGTCATCACACGAACGCTGTCATTCCACTAGATTTAAAGGCAGAAGCAAATAAATTCTGCTAAAACAGCTAAATAATAATGAATACCGGAACAAAGGCTTTATTTATTAAAAATCACGAACTATAGTGAAAGTCTCACTCATCTAGTAGGCGACCTCGCGCATGACTCCTGCCGATAACGAAATAGCTGAACAGCAGAATTTTGTAGACTTCAACTCCATTCTTTATACGCCTCAGTACGCCGCTGGCTGCTTCGGTCTGACTACGCGTCGACTTATGGCCATTGAAGAAGAACACGGCTTGGACATCAAACGCATAAAGCGTGGGTCGTCTACATCCAGGGTCTACACGGCCTCGGATCTTTTCAACATCGCCGCGCTGCGTCGGTCGCTAGGCCATCTCAAACCAATTGGTCGTCAAATTGTCGCTTCAACCTTCGTGCCAAAGGGCGGGACTGCCAAGACCACTACCGCGGTCAACCTTGCTATTAGCGCTCAATTTGCAGGGATTAAGACACTAATTATCGATAATGACCCTCAGGGTGATACCTCAAACATGCTGGGTTATGACCCCGACCTCAGCCCAGATGATCTCGTCGACATGAATATTCCTTCAGATCGGCTGGTGGATGGACATTTTGGCAATCTTCTCAGCCCGTTGCTTCGAATGAAGCCTTTTTCAGAAAAGGTGCTCGCTGATGTGATCAAAAAACCTTTTGGCGAAAACGGCATTCATCTCATCCCGGCTGACACATATCTTGAGGATTTGGCTGTTGCGCTCGATGCTTCGAACAATTCGGATATGTGGTATGCCCGATTCATCGAAGACGCAAATGCAGGAAAAGTACCAGGATGTGACCTTTCTGTTTATGACCTGATAATTATTGACAACGCGCCTGCTGGCTCTCGATTGACCAAGAATTCAGTTGCAGCTAGCGATCTATTGTTGTGCCCCGTTCGGATGGACAAATTTTCGTTCAGAGCACTGTTAAGGTTGTATGAGTGGTGCGCTCGATTCGCAAAAGAGTACAGCTATGCGCCTGCTCTCATGGCTATTCCTACGATGTTTATTCGCAAGCGCGCTAGGTTGTTAGCAAATCTTCAATCACTCAACACGCTTTTCCCTGGGCAGGTAACTGAGGAAAAAATCTATTTTTCCGAAGATTATTCGAAGTCACTGGATGATGGTATTCCTCTCATGTTGTGGAAGAGGGCGAACTCACAAACCATCGACACTGCAAGGCTTGTCTTTGGTGAAATCTTGCAGAAGATTCGCAGCTTGGCCGCCTGATTTTAAACATGGTGCTTCTAGCACCACCGCTCACTGATGCTTGTAGCACCACAAACACCGACTGGTGCTAGTAGCACCACTAAGAAACGGATAAATAATCATGAAATCCGATGATTTCCCGGGAAAACCTAAAGTCGGCCCAGCCATCAAAGGGCTGAAAGCACCGACGCCGATAACCACGCCTGACTCAACGACGGCGCAGCCGACAGGGAGGGCCGCGATGCTTCAAAGAATGAGCCAAGACTCCGAATCACCACAACTACAGGTGCCGAATTCAGAAGCGGCCTCAAGCAGGACCGCTATCCATATTCTGAATGTTGACCAGATAGTAAAATCACCATTTCAGCCAAGATTAGTTTTCGATCAGGCTGCACTCGAAGATCTTGGAACGTCAATCCAGACAATTGGTCTGGGACAGCCAATCCTTGTCAGGCCGCTGCCGAACGGACTTTTTGAGTTGATAGGCGGGGAGCGTCGATGGAGAGCTTCTAAACTCATCGGCAACATGACCATAGAAGCTATGGTCAAGCCCATGTCAGATGATCTCGCAATGCTTTTGGCGTTGACAGACAACGACCAGGAAGACCTCACAGACTATGAGAAAGCTCGTAGCTATTACTGTCTTCTCAAAAATGGTGAAGATTCGAGTATGCGTGCTCTAGCAAGGCGACTAGGTACGAATCATTCAGTGATCAGCCGTCTCCTGCAGCTGACACAATTACCCGAGAGCATACGCACAATACTGGACGGGCATCCAGCGCTAATCACGGCGAATTACGCTAAAGATTTCAAAGACCTATCCACTATCAATGAAGATTTAGTAGTAAATGTGGTCGAAAAAATGGCTTCAACTGGACTGCCACAAGAAGCTGCACTGAAATTGATAAGACGTGAAGTTGATTCGGTAAGCAGACCTGAAGCAAAGCAGGCAAAAAAAAGTGCAGTAGACGGGATAGGGACACTGCGTATTCTGGGTGACAGGGTTGAGGTCAAGTGTGCAAAGGGAATTGACGCTACAAAACTCGCTCAGGAATTTTTGACATTCCTGCATTCTTTGGATAAAGCTCAAATCCTAGAAGCTGATGAGTCCCCGTCGGGCCAGTGAACCAAAATCAGCGCAAAGATTGGATAATTTCAACGAAAAAGGATAACCAAATGGATAGAAATCAAAATCGCGGAGCTGAAATACTTGCATTTACCTTGGGCCTTGCCATGGTCTGTTACGTTGTTGCCAAGGCGTTTTCAGACTACCTGGGCGTGGACATCACAGCCGGGGGGCGGGTACTTTTAGCGCTTTTAATGGCCCTGGGTATGATTGGCTATGCAGTCTGGAGCGAGCTGACAAATGGGTTCCTCGGCTTCAGGGCACTTTTACCGTTGGCATTTTCCACTCTCTGGAGCGGTATGTGGCCAGCCATGCAGTATTGGGGCACCAAGTCGCTGTATTTCCCCGGCCTGCCTAGTGAGTATCAAGACTTGGAATGGTGGGCAAATGGATATACTCAGTGGGGTGGATGGGCTCTCATCCTGTTCGGCGGATATGGCATTGCATATTTCACCTGGCGGGCTAGGTAAGCCAACGAGTTATCACTTCACTGGCGCGCTTGATCATTTGGCCTTTACAACCCATAGCTGATCCAGGCGCGTCGTGTAACTCTGACTCATCTGATCACGCCTCATCCCCCAATCAGGCGTAACCGGTACTGATGCTGTTCGCAGGGTGCCACGGCCCCACTTGTCGTTGATCAGGTCCAAGGTAGCCATCAGCACGTCGGAGCTCAATGGCTGTGCGATTGAGAACAAGTCATTGGTAAACACGCCTGGCTGGCACATGTCCATCAGCAGCACTTCTGCTTTGCTGTACCTGAACCCGGGCCGGTAGATACGTGTGACAGCCTCTAACCGATCAGCCAACAAAAAAACCGCCTTTCTTTGGCGGTTTTGTTGTGCGTTAGGGGAGCCAGAGAATTCGGAAAAAATCGTACGCTAAGGTTTTCAGGCACACGGCGGATCATCCCAAAACCCTGATTACTTCGCCTTTACAACCCACAGCTGATCAAGCCGCGTCGTGTAGCTCTGGCTCATCAGCTCACGCCGCATGCCCCAGTCCGGTGTGGCAGGTACTGATCCTGTACGCAGCGTCCCACGTCCCCACTTGCCGTTGATCATGTCCAAAGCAGCCATCAGTCGATCCGAACTCACCGGCTGATTGGTCGTGAACAGGTCATCGGTAAATTCGCCTGGCTGGCAGATATCCATCAGCAGCACTTCTGCTTTGCTGTACCTGAAGCCTGGACGAAATATCCGCGAAACCGCCTCCGTCGCGTATTGGGTCATCACCCTCACATCGTTGGTGGGGTAGGGCAGCTGGACCAGTGCGCCATTCGCATACTTGGCCTCGTCAGGATTGAACATGCCAGTGCGGATACTCACCCTGATCTTTTTACACACGGAGCCCTGGGCACGTAATTTTTCAGACGCACGCATCATGTAGGTGGCCACCGCCTCCTTGATCGGCCCCAGCTCGGTCAGTCGTTTGCCGAACATTCTGCTGCAACAAATCTCTTGGCGTGGCGGTTCGACTTCGTCCAGCTCCAGGCACGCAGTACCCGCCAGCTCCCGTGCAGTTTTCTCGATCACAACGCTAAACGTTTTGCGCAGCATCCAGGGATCCGCCATAGCGAGGTCCTTGGCCGACAGGATCCGCATGCCCTCCAGATGCGCTTTCATTTTTCGACCAATGCCCCAGACTTCTCCGACAGAGGTATTGCGCAGCACCCAATCACGTTTTACAGGGTCGCAGATGTCCACGACCCCGCCGGTGTGCGCCTGGAGACGCTTTGCCGTGTGATTGGCCAGCTTGGCCAGTGTCTTGGTCGGTGCAATCCCCACCCCCACGGGAATTCCGGTGCAGCGATGGACTTTGGATCGTATCGATCTGCCCAGTTCGGTCATATTGCCAGGCATCCCGGTCAGGTCTAAAAACGCTTCGTCGATGGACGCCACTTGGGGTCGCCTCAGAAAACGGATTTTACAGTACGTTAAGCTGATTTCAGTCGTCGTAATGGCCGGAATCTTCCACCACGGGGTTTGGGGAGTAACGGAACAGAAAAACAACCTAAACCCCGCCACTCGCGCTCGGTATGGTTCAAAAGGGTGGTTCTTTCCAAGATGGCTCTATAGGCTTGCTGTTATACCCATAGAGCCATAGCTGATAAGCCATGGCTCTATGGGTATACCAAAATGGGCCATGTGATGACGACTCTCAATGTTGCGCGGGTGTACCTGCGTGTCAGTACCGAAGACCAGGACTTGAAGCGCCAAGAAGCGATCATTGGCAATGCGCGAGCATCGGGCTACTACGTGGCTGCGGTCTATCGCGAAAAAGCCTCGGGCGCTCGATCCGACCGTCCCGAGCTGTTGCGCATGATCGAGGACCTGCAACCAGGTGAAGTCGTCATCGCTGAGAAGATCGACCGAATCAGCCGTCTTCCCTTGGTCGAAGCAGAAAGGCTTGTGGACGCTATCAAGGCTAAGGGCGCACGCTTGGCGGTGCCCGGCATCGTAGATCTATCGGAATTGGCCGAGGCATCCCGTGGCGTCGCCAAGGTGGTGTTGCAAGGCGTACAAGACATGCTGTTGCGTGTGGCACTGCAAATAGCGCGTGACGATTTTGAGGACCGGCGAGAGCGACAGCGGCAAGGCATCGACTTGGCCAAGAGCGCAGGTCTATATAGAGGACGTAAGCCGAATGCTAAAGTGCATGAACAGATCATTGCCTTTAAAAGCGGCGGGTGTAGCATTGCAGAGACTGCTCGGCTGGCAGGGGTCAGCGTCAGCCAGGTAAAACGCGTTTGGACGCAGTACCTGGCGGCTAAGGCAGATGTCTGAGGTGCTGCTTGGTTCAGTAACCGTCTGTGACCTTGCTGAATTATTTCCAGCCTCTTGGTCAACAGTATCGAACCCTTTCATCAGGCAAAAAAATGCTCGATTTATCCGCAGAGCAACACCAGCTGGCGAAGATAGTCCATGATTATGCCAGCCGATTTCCAGCTACAGAAAGTGGCGATAGCCAGCTACTTCAGGGCTGCTATGACTATATGCTGGCTTTCAAACAGGTGTTCGACAGCTCATCAAAAATCCAAATGGACTACATCTGCCTGCAATATCCAGGATTTTTTCGTTTCGCGAAAATGATGGAGCTGCTGGCCCAAGGTATTGCTGATGGCGTCATTCAGGTGCCGAAAGAACACTCAACATGACAGGACGGTCATTTCGACGGTTTGGGCGTACAATTTTATCAGGAGGCATTATGAGCATTCAACTTGACCCTCGCGTCTCGGAGTTCGAGACCCAGGAACAGGCCGACAATTACGACCGTTGGTTTCGCCAGCGTATCGAGCACAGTTTGGCCGATCCGCGTCCACCCGTGCCGCACGATGAAGCAATGGCTCGCGTCAGAGCCATGATCGAAGCAAAGCGCCGCCGTGCTAGTTGAGTGGCTTCCACAAGCTTTGGAGGCACTGGAGGAAATCGCCGGCTACCTAGCCGAGCGCAACCCTTATGCTGCCGAGCAGATGCAGGCCACCCTTGAGGCCACGGTCGAGGCTCTCCCCCTGCACCCTTACATCCACCGTCCCGGCCGTGTTCCAGGAACGCGCGAAGCGGTTGTGCATCCCAACTACCTGGTTGTCTACCGCGTCGGTACAGAGCGCATCAGCATCTTGGACGTCCTGCACGCCCGCCAAGAGTACCCCTAGCTGCCGTCGACAAGATTCCGGCCACTACAACGACTGAAATCAGTTCAGCTTAACGTACTTTAAAATCCTTTTTCTGAGGCGGCCCCCAATACAAAACAAAACGCCCCGAACAAGTCGGGGCGTTTGCTTGGGCCTTCATCAGTGTGTTTTCACACAGTCTGCTCAGGTCGCTTCCTTTGTTGTTTCAGTGAGCAACGGGATTACCGCGGCATGTTATCGAGTTCGCCCCACGCCATATCACGCACGGCATCGCTGAAGCTGCGCTCACCTTCGAGGGCAACGCGGTTTGCCTGGTCCAGGCGCTTGGCAGTAGCGTCCATTGCTTGCCGCTCGCCGAGCAAGTCGGCGCGCAGCCGCTGCAGCAATGATGTGGTGTGTCGAAGCTCCATCGCCCTCTCTTCGCTATCCAGACCGCCCTCCTGAGCACCGCTTTCACGTTGCATCAGCAACGCTTCCCGGCGAGCGACCAGGTCATTCACTTGTGATGAGATACTGTTAAGTTCAAGTCCTGTTGCCGTGCTGGCTTCCCCCCCTCTGTCAGCCAGTATTTCCATGGCATGTCCGAGCGAACGCCGACTTTTTTCAACACTGAGCACTTGGTCCAAAGCCGAAGCTTCCTTCTGCCTGGTCTGCTTGCCGGGTATCGAGTAGACCACTTGGATAGCCTGGCGCATGGCCTTTACAGCTTCATCCAGTGCCTGATGATTTCGTTTGAGCGACGCAAATGCACCCCGCACACGTCCTCCATCTGCGTCGCGGTCCTCAATTTCAGGCAATGGCAATTCAGGAATGCGCAAAAGCAGCCGGTCTATAAGCGCGGACGCCATCCCATAAGCCTGCTGGAACGAACTGATCGCATTCGCCTCACGTTCATGGCGCAGTATTCATACGCTGGACTTTAACGTCGAGTTCTCGCGCAATGTCATCGGTTGTCAGCGCAGCAGCATCCCCTGCGGTGCGCAACGGCGGCTCTTTGCGCGGCGAAGGGAGGCCATACGGAACTTCACCGGCCTGGGTTCTCTGCCCCAGAGCCTGAATACCGGATTGCTGTAATGCTCGTAACGGCGACTGCAACGCCCTGTTTCCGGCCTCCAGCAATTCAACCCCTTGCAGACCGTCATACAGACCGTATCGGAACTGGATTTCCGCTTCGAACAACTGATGCGAGGTCGCGCCTGTGGCCGACACATTCAGCAGCGGCAGCCCTATTCTGGAGGTCACGGGGTTTTCATCGGTGTTATGGACGGCGATCGCCGCTAGCCGATAAAGGTCAGGCGTGGCTTGGATCTTGTCCAGAACGCCGCGCCAATTCAATTCACTTTCCGAGGAGCCTGGCAAATCGAGCGCACGTGCCGAAGCCTGCTGCTCGCGCGCCAGTAGCGCATCATTGATGGCGAACCTCGCCTGCGGGCGCATCTCGAAAACGTAACGCACCTGATTGACCTTGGGCAACGACTGGAAACTCAGCATGACTTGATCAAGCCCCGGCACCTGGCGACGCAGCTCCGCCAGATCGTTCAGCTTGCTGCCAAGCCCCAGATGACCGATGGCGTGAAAGACCACCGTTTCCAGCGATTCACGCCCGAACAGGTTGAATTCCACGCGCGCGCCGGGAATGGCTCGGGCGTGATTCTGGACGGCGCTTTGTTCCTGCTGACGCAACTGATGCAGCATCTCCACGATCGAGGCGCGCTCGATTTCGGAGCTCGCCCGCCATACGCTGTTGCCGGCGCTCGCCATTTCTCTGGCCGCATCGAGACGCTGACGGCGCAACGCCTTTCCATCCATGGCACCGATGGCTTCCACGCTGCGCGCCTTCGGGCCTTGTATGCGGTCAATCACCTGTTTGATGGTCGCGATACGCTCGCCGGGCCTGGTCGGGTAATCGAGCGCGCCCAACTCTGCGATGTTGTCAGGAAAGGCTTTGGCAAGGCGCTGGCGCATCTGGCTCCACTCCCCGGCCGTAACAGGCTTGGCAACTTCGGTATCGAAGGTGCGTTTATAGCTGGCCGTCGACAGGAAGGGGCCGCGGCGCTTGTCGTCAACCGCAGCATCGGTCGGCAACTGCACATCGCTTGACGCAACGCGGATGCCGGCGAGCTGCAGATTACCGTTCCCGGTGGACGCATTTATCAACTTTTGCGGGTTATCGCCCAGCGCGGAAGACAGCGCGCCGCCCAGATTCAGGCTGCTATTGAATTCAAGGTTGAAATCCGTGCGGCCCTGAAATTCCAGACCGATGATATCGGCCCAGGCGTGATCCAGATGTAACTCCATTTGCCCCCAGTGCGCGCCAGCCTGAGCCGTCCCGCCTATCGACAACGCCCCCGACGCAGTGCTGCGCCGATTGTCGGCGCCAGAGACGGCTGCCCCTGCCGCCGGCTTCTGTGGTCCATATTTCTGGCTCAGGCTGAAGGGCGATACGCTGACGTTCGCCCCCACTGAGGCATTCACATTGGTTTCGAACAGATCCAGACCAATCGAACCACCGTTCACACCTGTGCGCAGGATTTGGGTGCTGTCAGGGTGATTGACATCGAACAGCAGCCGCACGAAGTCGGAGATCGTCGAAGGCGCGATGATCACGGCGGCGCCCTGACCATGCTGGTACGCACCGGATATACCGAGGTTGCCGGAGCCTCCCCAAGTCGAGTTCATCGAGCGACCCGGCCGCGAATCGAGAACACGTCCGCCGCTGCCAGGGCCTGGCTTGAAGTCGATACCGACCCCGGACGTCGCTGATACGGAGGCTTTGGCATGGCGCACAAAAAAAGCGACCAGCCCGGCGTCGCCATCCTTGCCATCGCCGATGCGCTCTACGCCGAGCACCTGAAGCGCCTCGCCCGTTACGCCGACGCTAAACGCATTGAGGTGTTTCCAGTCAGCCGATCCCAACGAACCGCGCAATTCCAGACCACGCGATTGCGTCGAGAAGAAGGTGCTCCGGTTGAACAGATCCAGGAGCAAATCGGACATGCGCGCCGCCATTTCGTCCGGCGCGGCATTGGGCGGCAGGCCAAGATTTTTGAGCAACTGGGTACGGCGTGCCGAGCCCGACAACGTTATCTGTTCGCGAAACGTCGTCACCACATCATCGAAGGCCGCTAATTGCACCCACGAAGACAGACCGAGTTTGCACAATGCCGCAAGCCTGGCATCTTGCTGAAGCCGCTCCGTCATTTCCAGCGCCTGCGGGTCGGTGCTCGTCAACAGCGCATCATAATCAACTAAAGCTGCAATCAGCCCTGCTGTTCGCAAGCCGTGTGGCGCATGGCTGCTGGCACTGTCAGCGCTTCCATCATCCGCCGGCAAGCGTACGCCAGCACGCATCATTTTTTCACTGACCTCGCACAAGACGCTCAACAGCTCAGCCTCACGTTCGCCCATTCGATCAGGGTGCAGCGCCGCGCCACCCGCCAAGGCTTTAATACTCTGATTCAGGTTCGGCAAAATATCTTCTGATCTGGACAAGCCGACCGAAGACAGCGCTTTATTCACTTGCGAATGCTGTCGTCGCCACAGTTCGGCCAGCCGGAACGTTGGCGTAGAGGTGGTAGAAACCAAACCGTCCGCACTGTCACCGTCCCCCATATCGCCCATGATCACGCCTTCATGAAAGCCGATCTTGCGCAAGTCGCGTAACAGCGCTTCCAGCTTTTCTTCTCGCAGCGTCAACAAGCGTTGCGTTTGCTGATGTGACAGCCCGAACTTTTCCCCGTCGGACGGCCCTACGGCTGAAGCAACCCGCACTTGTGCGAGCGTCGGCAGCTGCTCGAACAGTATTTTTCCTGATGCATAAGCCTGTTTCGCCTCATTATGGAAAGTGGCCAAGCGCTTCTCCTGAGGCGTAGGCGGCAGGACGACACCCAACGTGTGCGCCATGGAACGCATTGCGCTGTTCGCCACGGAGCCCAACACATCCCTCGTCAACGCACCCACCTGAGCGCGGGTCGTATCAACCACTGCCTTTACGCTCGACGCCATCGTCAACGGGTTGTTGGCTGTTGTACCCGCCAGCGTCGTAACCACCGAAGCGTCATGATGCGGCGTGCTGAGACGACTGGCTTGCTGTTGATTGGCGAGAGCGTTGCTACCCGCAAGGAAGTTCTCCGTCGGCAGTTCATCGCTATCCGGCTCAGGCTTGACGCGTGCCGGCAAGGATCGATTGTCGTGCGATGTCATTGACGGCAGCAACGTGTGCCAGTTTTCTCCCAGCTGTAATTGTATTTGCCCTGTTCGAGTAGCGCGAAGACTTGAAGGGTGAACACTACCCGGCAGAATTATCGGCACCGGCTCCCAGCTGTCTTTCGCGTTCAATCGTTTCAACTGGGGGCGGTGGCTATGGGGGTGATGCAGCACGAGCAACTGATCGCTGAGCCCTACGGCGATGGCGATGGGGCGCTGCAACGCGGGAAGTCGGCGGGTTCGGCTATCCGCATCGGCAGCCATGAATCGCCCCGATTCCGTCAGCGCGACGACCCGGCGATTACCGTGAACCGCCAGCGCCTGTACGGGCTCGCCAAACTGCGCGATAAGGCTGGTGCGTAACGTGATCGTATCCGGTATCACCGCCAAAGGACCGCCCGCAGGATGACGCGGAAGTTCGGCATCGCTCGGCAACCAGGATGTACGCCCCTCCAGTTTGAGCTCGACGACCTGCCGGGCGTCCCCCCGTAAAGCGAAAACCGGTTTCCTGTCGATAAACCCCAACGGGCTGGAATAGAGAGCGGTCACACCCGTCAGCGGTTCGCCGCCCGACTGCTTTAGCCGTTCCCAAGGCTGATCAGGAGCCGCTTTATAATGCAGCACGCCGTCGATATGCCCCAGCTGCGCATGACCATCAAGCGGAACGTGCGACTGCACTGCTGCTTCCGACGGAACATGCAGCCCCTCGGTGTAGAGCAGCAACAACGGACGATCCAGCAGATACGCAGGACGAAACAGCGCCTCGCCTGGCGCTCGCTGCAAGCTCATGCGCCGCCCGTTCTGATCCTGCAGCATCAGGTGAACCGTGTCGTCTCGGGACAATCCCATAGCGGTCACGGCCCAACCTTTCCCTTGGGCAAAATCGCCGGGTAATTTCAGCCGGTGGGCTTCAACAGGTCCTGTGCCTTTCAGATCGGCCTGATAAATGCGTCCTTTGTCATCGAGGATCAGCGCAGCGGTGCCACCCGGCAACGGCAGCAAATCAACGGGATGCGCCGGACTCTGCTCGCTCCCCAAGGCGCCAGCTTTTGGCCGCCAAAGCTCGACTGGACGGGAAATGCCATCTGAATGCACCGCGCCCTCATGCAGCCCGTGCACCTGACCACCCGCGCCAATGCGCAGCGCCGCGCCTTCAGGAAGCCGTTCAGTGGTTATGGACTCGGCAGACGCGTCAGTTGCGCGCCACAGTTGTTTACCGGTGTGTAGATATACCTCGCCATCCGCCTGCAAACCAATCATTCGCAGGGGCTCTCGGGGGTTCATGCCTGGCAGCGTCAACGGCGTCCAGCGCTCTTCCATATTGGCGGTATGAACCACACCGCCGCGCTCCAGATAGGCTCGATCATGGGAGGACTGCCAGACCCCGGTCAATAACCCTACTGGAGGTTCAGCAAGCCGGGCAGCCACAGCATCGGCGGTGATTTCCCCGCTGATGCCATGTTCCATCTCGGGATGGACCGTCGACACGGCCATCAACATGCCCGGCACAGAGGTGAAAAACGCCTCATTGCGCGGCGCCAGCGGTTCCGTCTTCACGGCGGTGTAACGCACCAGCTTGCCATCGTTACCAAGACTGGTCTCGCTTTGAACCGACGGTCGCTTTGCCAGCCAGGCATTAATGACACTCTCTCCCTCCGTATGACTTGCGACCCGAACATGCCTTCCGCGTTGTGACGGCACGGCTTGCAGTCCAAGCGTCTGGCTATTCAAACTGGCATGAGTCCGATTTCGCATGCCGCCCTTGCGAGATGACTCGCTGTCAGCAGCAATGGGTGAAGGCTCTGGCGATGGAGGGGGATTGGCCGCGGGCGCGGCACTTTCGGTATGTTGAAGCGCTGGAATGGCAGTCAATCCGGAAGAGGTAACCTTTACCATAGTTATTATTAAACTCCTGTATATTAATTTTATATCCCGTTTATTACCCACGAAGCACCAACGGCATCATGCCGAAGAGAACGCGGTCTACATCTCCGTTACACGCTAATGACCCGGAACACTGTGAGTTCTACCGATTAGAGCTTTCTCCGTTGCTGTAATAAACGACAGTCATTTAAGTGGTGATACAGCCAGATCGGTTCCCGCGATTGTCACAAGTCCGCCCGGCCGGGCCTGAGCCATACACATGTTTTTTGCATGCAAACCGATCAAAAGATCGTTCAATCGTGTGGGGTTTGCAGGGTTTGGACCGGACTTGCGTCGGTGGACACAGAAAAATTGTCCAGCGTTGAGGACCAGTCCCTGCACCGTCAGCCCGCTGATTGCCGCCGTGTATACCATCCGTGCGCCACACAGCACGCAACGGAACGGATCGACGTTTAGAAAGGCTTTGGCCATCTGCGCAAAATACAGCTTTGATACCGGTCCTGGCGTCGCCATCTTCAGTGCTTCATAGACCTTTGGCAGGTACTGCCCGCAGACCCGATTGGCCAGAAAACCAAAATACCGGATCATCCGGAAATGCTTTTCCGGGATGTGCTGCACCACCCGGCGCAGCATGTCGGCCTGGCTTAGCGTTTCCTGCTGATAGGTCTGCGTGCGGTGATCCAGGTAGGTAAAGCTCAACGTGGCTCCGGAGGTGTAATGCGCCAGACGACTGCCCGAGATCGGCGGTTTTTTCAGGTAGCGGCCCAGGTAATTGACGGTCTTTCGCCCGTTTTCCGTCTTCTTCGACAAGTGGATGTGCCAGTGCTGGCCGCCAGCGGTCAGTATCAAACGGCGCCAGTCGCTTTCACAGAGGATGTGGGCCAGCGGCGGCGGCATCGTCAGTTGCGAAAGCGGCTGTCCCAGCAGGTAATCGCGCACCAGCCACATCCAGCGCCGCCGCAGGGCCTCTTTGTGGAACGACAGATTTTTCCAGACGCCCTGCTCATCCAGGCCGCCCGCGGTCACCGACAGGTGGACGTGGGGATGCCAGTTGAGCCGCCGGCCATAGGTGTGCAGCGCCCCGAAAATCCCGACGCGCAAACCGCGCCGCTTGGCGGCGTAGATCAGGTTATCGGCCGCCAGCCGAAACAGCGCATCGAGCAGCCAGCGGTTGTAGAAGAACAGGGGCCACAGCGTGTCGGGCAGCGTGAACACCAGATGCTGCCAGGGGCAGTCGGGCAGACGGTTGTTTTGCACGGCGATCCACTGGTCGGTGGCCTTTTTGCCGCAGGAGGGACAGGCCCGGCAATGGCAGGTGTTGCACAGGTATTTGACGTGCGGGCAATGCTCATTGCCACAGGTGTAGTGTTTGACGCCCAGTATCGAGGTGCCGCAGGCGAGCATTTTGCTGATCGACTCCACTTCGATTTGGCGCAGACCGCCGGCCTCCAGCAAATCTGCCCAGCAGCCGTTGGCCGTGAAGAGGTTTTTGAGCGGTCGAGGTGTGTAAGCGGGCGGTGCAGAGGCCACGTCAGCAGGATGGCTCCTCATCGTGGTGAATGACGGCGGTGATGGCGAATCCGCCTGGCCCTTCTCTCATCGAAACGCTTACGCAAGAAGCGTCGGGAAACATGTCGTTCAGATACGTTGTCTGGCAGCAACTACAAAGATCGACATCACCGAAAGGATCGATATCGAAGGAAAAGTCGGTATCGGGCACGAAGGTAGTATGCCCGGCGCGTTGGAGACGGGTCTGCTTTGCCTTGGCTTTTGCCCGGCTCGCCCGTTTACGTTTTTTTGTCTCTGACGCCATGTGTAAGCCTGTGCTGAGGAGGTATCGACTCGATTTCGGCTATGATAACCGATTTCAAAATCCCACAATTTGCAGCCGCAGGCTGCCCAGTTCCGGATTGCCGCACAAAGGACCTCACCACAACTTGAGTTGGGTGTTGAGCCAGCGGGCCCAAGGCATCATTCTCTAACCCCGAAAAGCAGAAAGCCCCAACACTTACGTGCCAGGGCTCTCTGTGAATCTCGTTAAAGGTCTACCTTTTCGCACATCTCGTGCTTATCCAGCCAAGGCTCGGAGAGACATTTCGGCCTCCGGATCGCCACCCCTCGTTTCCGAAGTTCCAGTCTGTGACGACACCTTGAGTATATCAAAAAAGATGACGTACGTGTCAACTCAATTGACAAAAAGCTTGGCAACATAAGGTTTGGGGGCTTAGCCGTGAACGATCACCTGCATAACCTATGCTTTTAGGGCTTAAATTCACTTTCTGTTCCGTTGCTCCCCAAACCCCAAGTCCTGCTCGATGTGGTCCGCAGCAGGATTAGGAAAACCGGCAGGGATTTTGAAAGTGTAGAAGGGTATGACCTTTCCGGGCCCGCACAATCGACCGAGTATTTTGACGTTCATGATGCAAACCTGGCTGGAAACAGAGTTAACTGTATGGATGTACAGTTAACGGCTCACTGCGGTCACACGTCAACTCAGGCCGACCAACTGCGCAAAACGCATGCCTTCATTGAAGGCAAACAGCGGCCACATAGGTTCTGATATTTATGCGAAGCCAGCGCGCACACGCGCCCGGTTGAGGACTGGGGCGACTTGTCGCCCTGGGCCTCAGAATCCGGGTCAAGCGCCCGTAGGGTGGCCGTAGGCCAGGGCAGGGCAGCTTCATCGCCCTGGGCCGCTTAGACAGGCTGTTTCACCGGCGTATAGGCGCAGATATACGCGCCGTGCCGAAGGCACGACTTGCGCGTGCATTACTGCTTTATGAGGTGGGTTTCCACCGCGTAAAGCCCTGTTTTTCCTGAAAGGGGTAACTGAAGGGGGGATAAAATTTCATTTATTTCAAAGCCTTCAGAACGACACCTGCAAAATGGCCAAAAAGAGCCGTTGGCACAGCCAAAAAACGGCACAACCAGCACCGTCGTGCGGTCCTGGTGGTGCCTGGCCATAGGGTCACCCACCTCCCTTAAAACGCAGGCGTGACAATGCCTCCGCGTGAGCGGATGCGGTTTTCGGACAAAGTGATGAGTTGCTTAGACTTTCCTGGTCATGGACGCGAGGAGCCTGTCTAGCGCACTGGACACGTTGTTGCTGCCAGGCATCGATGCGCTGGAGTCCGCGACATCTTGCGTATCCGGTACGCCAGCCTCCCGATTTTCCTTGGCCTGCCAGCGCTGACGCGACGTTTCACGGCGCTGGAGTTCCAAAGAGTGCTTTTCCATGTCCGCCAAGCGCTGTTGCCCTATGTCGCGCAGCTGAGCATCGCGACGCTTCTTGGCCGACTTCTGCACACGTTCATGAACATAGGCCAAGCCAAGGTCTTTCCAGAAAAGCTTGGTGAAGCGGATCAGGACGCGGGTGCGCACCAGGTGCAGACCGTTATCGTCCTTCTCGTCCAGGCGAATGCGCTCAATACGGCGGTACACATACCCCGCATCATCCAGGGTTTTCATCAGGCGACACAGCGCCGGTGCCGAGATACCGGCATCCTCGGCAATGCCACACTGAGTGTTAAGCACATAGCGGCCATTGGCAGGGTCGATGTAGCCCAGCACGCTGGTGGCCAGGTCCAGACGCACCAGCAGCTGCTCGGCCACGCGCTCGATGGCCAGAAACTTCTCCCGCCGGGTACGCCGGTCGCCATGAACGCCATCCAGGCGGCGCAGGTAAGGGAGCGAAGCGAGTCTGAACGGGGGAGTGTCGCGGGCGCAGCCGAACCCTTGTCAGGTGCCGCGCTCGATCTACCGTCAAGCGCACGGCGAAAGGTGCGCAGCAAAGCCTGCAGGTGATACGGGAAGTACAGGCAGCGACGGCAAGCGGAGCGCGCAGGCCGAGAGGCCGGAGGCGTTAGAGCCGGCTTGCCGGCGAGGATTGAAGCCCGAAGGGTCGAGACGGGCCGGCTTCATGGCCTGGCTCGATGCGCAGCACGAAAGCCCGGCCCTGAGCGCAGCGAGGGGAACGCGCATCAGCGGTTGCCAGCGATCAAGCTGCACCGAGGCTTAAACAGCCAGGGCACGCCTCTCCTATTGCGATTGAGCAGATCTGAGTGATTGAGCTAATGCCAGAACATCACCTGCAGCTGCTGGGGGAAGCCAGGCCTCAACCTTGACCCAATCAGCCGGCAAATCCTCCAGGCGCGCCCGAATGCGTGCCATAAGCCTGTGAACCACCTGCCGGGTCAATCCAGTCTCCAAGGCGGCTTCGGACACACTGGCACCCATGACCAGGACGAGCCTGGCAGCACTTATCGAGCGATCGGAGAACGCCCGACGTCGATTCTGGCCCGCAAGCACGGCCATGACCCGCTCAAATTCGTCCGCAGCCATCAGGGCGCAGGGTGAAACAGGACTGATCATCCTGATCAACTGGGCAATCTGGGCGTTGCTGTAGTTCTGAGTGATCTTCGTTGCAAGACCAGGCAGGTCAGGATCGACAATCATAGGGGCAGACCAGACTGAAAGAAGTCAAAACTACAGGAATCGCAACCACATGTAACCTGTATCAAGCTGCAGTTTTGACACTGACCTCAACGTGCATGCCGCCCTGGGCGAGCATGTTGATCAATCGATCCACGCTGAACAGGTCGATCTTTCCGCGCTGGAGTTCTGAAATGCGGGGTTGCGTTACGTTGAACAGCTGCGCAGCGTCAGCCTGCGAGAGCTGACGCACCTCGATAAAGTCTCGGATAGCCGACATTAGGCTGCTGCGAATACGCATGTTCTCTGCTTCGGCTGGTGAGTCCTCCAGGGCGTCCCAGACGCTGCTGAAGGCTTGATTTGATTCAGTCATTAGTTCAACTCCTTAGTCAGTTCTTTCATCCGCTTGGCGGCGAGGTCAAGGTCATGCTTGCTCGTTTTTTGCGTCTTCTTTTGGAAGCAGTGCAGGACATAAACCGCCGTCGCGAATTTCGCAATGTAGATCACACGGAAGGCGCCGTGGGCGTCCCTGATCCGTATCTCCTGTACCCCTGGACCAACGGTCGTCATGGGCTTCCAATCGTCAGGCTCATTGCCCACCTGCACCCTATCCAGCTGAAAGCCGGCCTCACGGCGGGCAGAGATTGGGAACGCTCTCAGGTCGTTTAGAGCTGAGCCCATAAAGATGATTTGTTTGAGGACTTTGTTCATGGACTAATTATACGTGATTACGTATATCTAGTCTCTTTTATTTTACCTGCATTTTTGTCACCACATGGTGCTACTTATGATCGTCAACATAGGGTATACCCCAGGTGACACGAAAATCAGCCCCAACAGATTTCAGCTTTGCGCACTTAACGTACACCCAATTTGATACAATGATTTGACTACACCCAAAATGAGACAGATCTACCGATGTTCATTCGTGCATACCTTCGAGCATCGACCGATGACCAGGACGCAAGTCGAGCGCGCGATTATTTGGAAACGTTTGTCTCCGGCTACGGCAAGGCCATCGCATCGTGCTACATGGAAAATGCCAGTGGCAGCCATGCCGACCGCCCGGAATTAATCCGACTACTCAAAGATGCTCGCCGAGGTGACGTGCTGCTGGTGGAAAGCATCGATCGGCTGTCGCGAATGGATGACCAGGCTTGGCGATCCCTCAAAACAGCAATCGATGACCGAGGCATACGGATCGTCTCTGTGGATCTGCCTACCAGTCATCAAGGCATGACGGCCCAGTCGGGGGACGAGTTCACCGACCGCATGCTGGCGGCCATCAACTACATGATGATCGATATGATGGCCGCGATTGCCAGGAAGGACTATCAGCAAAGAAGACTGCGCCAGGCGCAAGGTATTGAGAAGGCAAAAGCTTCAGGCGTCTACAAAGGCAGACCCGTAGACGCAGAGCTGCGTAACCGAGTGCGTGAGCTGCTGGCTGCGGGTCTCGGTATCCGCGCAGTAGCGAGGCACGCTGCGTGTTCAACTACGACCGTCATGAAGGTCCGCGACGAGCTGGCKCAACGTTAGTCGGTTAAGGCCAATAGGCACTTGTCGAGCAATTTGGCGTCCGTGTGCATAAAGTTCATTAAGAATTTTCTTCTGAAGCCGATGTGTAGCAGATATTGTAAAAACAATTCTTGTTACGTCCTACTGGGCGGTCAAAAATTTCCAGATTGCGCACCGCCGTAATCCCTTCATGAGGTATTTTTAATGGCTAAATCTTTTCGCATTCAGGTTCTTGCCATGATGGGAGGGATCGTGGTTTCGCTGGTCGCGCTGATCTGCTTTTACCTCCTCTCCAATAGCTTAGAATCTTATCGCGGCTTGCTTGAGGGGCCGGTACAGGTATCGCAATTGGTCGATGAGGCCAATTTGAAATTCAAAATTCAGGTCCAAGAATGGAAAAACGTGCTGTTGCGCGGTAAAGCATCGGCGGACTTGAACACTATCTGGGCACAATTCGAGAAGGAAGAAAAGCAGGTCCAGGAAGTTCTTGACAAGCTTATGAAAGTACAGGGCGTTTCGGACTCGACACGGAGCCAAGTGCAGAAACTTATCAGCGAACACAAAACGCTGGGGCTGGCTTATCGCAAAGGACGTGATGCGTTTGTCGCGGCCGGTGGTGATCCAATGGTCGGTGACGCTGTGGTAAAAGGAATAGATCGAGCGGTCAGTGAGCAAATGAGTCAACTGGTAGAAAGCCTGCATAAGAACAGTAACGAACAGGCGACACTTATCAGCAAAGCTGCGGACCAAACGATTATGTTTGGCACTGTGATCATGCTTGCTTCGGCTGTACTTGTTGGGCTGCTCACATTGTTGTTGGTCAATCGTGGCCTGATCGCGCCGATTCAAATGCTGATTAGCTATATCTCGCAGCTAAGCCAAGGCAAGTTTGGCGAGCGCGTCGGCATTACACGTCAGGACGAAGTAGGTCAGTTGGCTATAGCCGCCAATATTTTGCGTGACTTTCTGACAGATACCTTCAAGCACCTCAAACACAGCATTTCCGAGCTAGACGCAGCAGGTAGCGAACTGAACTCGATTGCGACTCTAATGGCCCAAGGCACTCACGAGCAGTTCGAGCGTACCGATCAAGTGGCCACAGCTATGACCGAAATGTCGGCCACAGCACAAGAAGTCGCCAAGCATGCCGCTCAGGCGGCTAAGGCCGCAGATGACGCCGATCATTATTCTAAAGAAGGCGACAAGGTGATGCAGTCAACCATGACAGCTATCAGTCTGATGCGCAGTGAAATCAGCAACACTGCAAACGTGATTCAGCACCTAGAGACCGATAGCGTGCGGATCGGCAAAGTTCTTGAAGTGATTCGTGGGATTGCTGAACAAACCAACCTGCTGGCGCTCAATGCGGCCATCGAAGCGGCACGGGCTGGTGAAGCCGGTCGCGGATTTGCGGTAGTTGCGGATGAGGTACGAACTCTGGCCCAGCGTACTGCAGTATCTACCGCAGAAATCAATCAGATCATCGATTCGGTGCAAAGCAGTGCCAGAGATGCGGTTATCGCTATCCAGGGAGGTCAGACTCGCAGCGAAGAAAGCGTCGAGCAGGTTAATAACGCCAGCACAACGTTGCGCCGCATCACGTCTGCTGTTGAAGCAATTCGCGATATGAACCGACAGATAGCCACAGCTGCAGAAGAACAAACCTCGGTGGCTGAAGCCATCACGCACAACTTGGTAGAAATCAAGGCTATCGCCAGTACCAATCAGGACAACGTCAAACGTACTCAGGAAGCGAGTAATAACCTGAGTGGCCTATCTATAGGTCTAAATGACGTCATCTCACGATTGAGTACATAGGGTAGAGGGTGTAGACAAAATCATGTAGTGAGTCGGCGCGCGAGTATTCTTGCCTCGGCCAACCAAACCCAGGCCTCGCTTACCGCAAAAAGGCGATCGTGGTGCATGATCAGTCGCCGAGCCCTCTCATTCCAGGCATGAGTTCGCTCCACTACCTGTAGCGGCCTGCAATCGAAATGGTCTCGACCTGCAATCATCGCATTTTTCGACCGGGATTGATTGCGTCTATCCGAGCCAGCAGACCGAGATTATTTGCGAATGAACCTGCATTCATCTGATCCGACCTGCAATCGACCGTCATGAACCGGAATTGACTGCGAGTGAGCGCACGCTGTTTCTGTCTCATTCGAGTACACCCTTGCGGGACGCGTGTCTGAGGCGTTTTTTATGTCTCAATAGGGTTGATTTTCATTTTTAATATAGTACTTTCACAAAATCTAGAGCCTAAAGAGACAAAAGCGCTATTGGGGTGGAGGACTGAATCTTGTGACCGCCACTATGGTGCTCTGGAACTCAGGGTTTGGGAGTAACGAAACAGAATGTGCACTTAGCCCAGCTCCTGAAGACCACTGTTTGATGGACGCTAAATCATCGGTTTTTCAGTCGCATTTAATCCTGGTCGGTTGCGCTCGATTGCAGGTCGAAGTGGCTGGATGCAGGTTCGTTTGCAGTCAATGCTGGTTCGCGGTGCCGGATAGACGCAATCAATCCCGGTCGAAAAACGCGATGATTGCAGGTCGAGGCCATTTCGATTGCAGGCCGTTACAATTAGATTCTGTTGAGAATCACAAAACGCTGTAACTGAAAGAGGAAGATCGCTGTCTCAAGAAAATCTAGGCCTTAGTACCTCCCCCCCTTATTCCTGCTGCGTGCGGGCACTAGGGCGACGGCGCAAATTCTGGCCGAGACTGCTGTTTAAAGCCTGTCGAGCAGTGCTGATCGCTTGCTCCGCACCCTGCAACGCATGCTGACTATGGCGATTGGCACTCGCCTGCATCACCGGCGCAAGGTTGCCGCGCATGAATGTCTCCAGGCTCGTCGGCTTAGGGTTACCTTCGCGGAAGTTATTCTTTGCATTGATTGCCGCAAACTGCGTCTGGGCACCGATGAATGAGGCCGCTAGGCTGTAGGCACCGAGAAATCCGACAACCGCATTGGGGATATG
This sequence comes from Pseudomonas cerasi, assembly GCF_900074915.1. GTDB lineage: Bacteria > Pseudomonadota > Gammaproteobacteria > Pseudomonadales > Pseudomonadaceae > Aquipseudomonas > Aquipseudomonas cerasi. Next base: position 26,360 of record NZ_LT222314.1, on the reverse strand, counting down.
GCCTGCGCCGCCGCAGATCGCTGCAGCGAGTTTATTGACGATCGAGGGTGTGAACTGGCCGGCCAGGCCGAACATGGATACGTCTGTGGAGACCTTCTGCGTCCACTGGGCCTTGAGTTCGCCCTGCTTTGCGTACTTCACCTTGGTCATGTTTTCCAATACATGCATACCGCCGCTATTTACGCAGTCGTCGAAAGCCTTCTTTACTTCTCCGTCCGGCAAATCGGTCAAGAAGTTCGGATTCCCTTCGCGGATGGCTTGAGTCACCGCAGACATGTCGGCCGACAGCGCCTTATAGCGTTCGACTTTTGCGCGGATCTCGGGAGCACTGATGCTCGAAGTGTTTTCAGGCAAGGCATTGAGCGCATGCCCCGCCTCGCTGATTTCGACGCCAAGCACTTTTTGTCGCTGTTTCAGGTTCTCTTGGGTCGACTTGACCATGTACTCCGACACCGAAGTGAAGACCCCGCGCAGCTTCGCTTGGTCGACGTCGCGGTCCGGGTCCATTTCCTCACCGGCCAAATAGCGCTGCTTACCTTCGGGCGTGAAGGCGTCGTAGAACACGATAGCTGCCTTGACATTGAATTTCTGCTTGTTCCGCTCGTCCAAGCCAGCCATAGGCGACTGTAATAGCGAGATCGCTGCCGCATAGGAGGTACCGACAGCCGGACTTGCGAGCGCGTTGAGCCCCTCAAAATGGCTTTTCCGGTCAAGAGCAGGATTCATGCGTGTCGGTATCTCGTCTTTCTTCAGACCTGACAGTCCGGAGGTCAACGTACCGCCCGACGCGCGCAGACTGCGCGGGATGCGCTGCCAGTCATTTCCTTCCTTCTGGCGGAGGTTTGAAAACTCGGCTTTCAGCGTAGTCTCGCGTTGCTCAAGCATGTTCGGGCGGCTTGCCTCTTCCAAGGCTCTAAGTGATTCCCGAGTCTGCGGAGCGGTGTTCTGCAGCGCATTATTGACGCCCTCCAGGGCCTCGCGCAGACCATTGAAGTGGGTATCGCTCAAATGATCGAAAAACAATTCAAGTCCTTCGTCCGTTTCGAGAAACTTTGGATCCCTTATCCCCACCGACGTAATCGCGGCCTGCACAGCATCATCGAAAGAAGTCAGAGCACGACGCGTGTCCTCGTTCAGGCCCTCCAGAGTCTGGGCTGCGGCATCCAACCAGATCTCGTCATTGACTTCGCCTTTGGCCAGCACGGTTGGCGCATTACGTCCGCGGATGTTGTCGCACAACGAAACAATGGCAGGCTGAATGCCGCCGGCCATGAACGGCTTGGCGGCCGCGAACGCAAGCGCGCTGCCGAAACCAGACCACGGTCCGTGGACGGCGCCGATGAAGCTTGACGCACCAAACGTAAGCATACTGGGTAACGCGCTGCTTATAGGGTTTGGCAGGCCAGAGTTGAAGCTGAACTTTAGGAAATTGTTCACGTCACCGCCATGCATGCCCCTGGAGGCATATGCCATTACACGGATCGCATCGTCGTCTATCCGAGCAGTCATGGTCTTCGCGCAGATGTTCTCATGGCCTTCGCTGGCGTGGCGCTCGTCGTGTACCCGAAAAGTTTCGCAGAGCTTAAGGTAGAGGTCAGGGTGCGTGGGCGCATTTTTGGCGGCCAGATAGGCAGTCTGCAATTGGCTGAGGTCTTCCGGCTTGCGCGACATCACAGTCGTCCCGTTCGGTATGGCCTTGGCCGCCGCCGTGATGTCTCTAACGCGCGCCGTGGTAAGTTGCTCTGCGGTCTGCGTCGTTGCAGCGGTGGCCTGCGTTCCCTCTGTTTGCGTGATGCCACTTATTTCATGAGAGCATGACGCTTCTTGCCCAATATTGGTTAGAGGATTGTAGTGTTGTGTTGCACCAACTGACTGAACGGGCTTCATCGCTGCCTCGACATTGTTGTTTATTTGACCAGCCGGCTAGAGCCGACGCCCCGCCAATGAGTGTTCGAAAATCACAGGAGGGTTCCAAAGACAGCTTCGAAACAGAGTCTGATAATAGACTTGGCAGGATTGCTGGGCCGCTGCACAGCCAAGGCGCTGAGGTACATTTTATGAACGAGATTCCTACCCCTGTCACGGGGTTCATAACGTGTCGTGTACTGAGCCGCTTCAGGCCAAAGACAATGTATGACTATCCCATTCTGGTTTGGAACGAATTCGAGCGACAGTGAGATGATTCAGTCCAATTGATTTCCCGGGGAGGGCACACAGGAACCCTGATCACAAATGCTAGAAGGGTGAACATCTTATGCAACGAATGGGACATGCGGTCGGTGAACTCATCACCCGACTGAGCTGTCATGCCTTGATGGCTGGTGGACGGATCCACAGAGACGATCCGTATGCCTCGGTTATCGATTGCCTTCTTGAGAGATCGACAAGCCTGGTCATCCATCCGCGACAACCGATTGATGCTTTCCACTAGCAGCACGTCACCTCTGCGAGCATCCTTGAGCAGTCGGATCAATTCCGGGCGGGTCGGCATGGCTGCCAATGGCATTCGCAAATAATTCCGGTTCATGACGATCAATTGCAGGTCTAACCAGATGAATGCAGGTTCATTCGCAAATATTCCCGGTTTGCTGGCTCGGATAGACGCAAACAATCCCGGTCGAAAAACGCGATGATTGCAGGTCGAAGCCATTTCGATTGCAGGCCGATACACTTAGTTGCTCGCTGCGTTTGGCAAACTTGAAGCGCTTGAGCAGCGCGATCTCGTGGGCCAGCTTCTCGTTGACCGACTTGTGATGGGTGATTTGCTTGTGCATTGTCTCGACGCGCTGGATAAACTGCGCCGCCAGGGCACGCAGTTGTTCAGGGTTTAATTGATCGAGATTTGGATGCAAAGTCATGCCGCCGATTTTGCCAGAGAGGGCTGGTGGCGACGATAGACTGATGGGCCAATTGCGCTGGCAAGCGCGCCATGGCAGACAAGTTAGAGCACCGTGATGGCTCCTCCGGAACCGACGCGTTGCCAAGGTAAGCCGAGCACCAAGGCTTGAAGTTGCTCTGCATCCAACTCGACTTCAGAGCCGTGCCGCACGCCCGGCCAAAAGAAACGTCCTTGATTCAAACGCCGGGCGGCAAGCCAAATCCCCACGCCGTCATGCACCAGCACTTTCATGCGATTGGCACGACGGTTGGCAAACAGATAAGCACAGTGCGGCTTCGCCGCACCGAACACCGCCACAACCCGCGCCAGCGCAGTTTCAGTGCCGGCGCGCATGTCCATGGGCTCGGTGGCGAGCCAGATGGAGTCGATGCGGATCATCGCAGCAGGTCTCGCAGGAAAGCAGAACACGCCGCTGCATTTTCTGCCGGCCAACGCACCACGACCACGCCTTTTGAATGCGGCACTTCGATTAGGATCGTAGCAGGAAGGGCCTGATGCATCGGCGCCGGCGGCGATGTCTTGACCGGGATGAAGGCGGTTTGAAGTGTCAGGTTTTTCTGCGCATGCACCCGAATCCATTTATGGACGAGGTTTGCATTGAGGTTGTGGGTCAAGGCGACATTGGCAATTGAAGTGTCAGGTTGGGCGCACTCAGCAATGACCTGAGCCTTGAAGGACTTGGAATAGGAACGGCGTTCTTGTGGCATGGGCGTCCGCTTAAAAAGGCTAAAAATGGTGTCCACTTATATTTAGGTGGACACCATCGCCTCAAGCGACGGTGTCAGGAAGGTGTGTTGCCCGGACGGTTACAATTCAGCATCAGCGACAACAACTTTATAAGTTATGAGTGATTCCTACTTGTTAGAAAGTCGTCTGGATATTATTCGTGACAGCAGCCAATATAACGCAGTGACTAAAATTAAGGAGGTGACGATTACTATATCAATTTTCATGCCCTCTGCATCTTCGCCACCGTTAATACCAAAGAAATCCTGCAGGCTAGTATCAATGGCATTGCCTATCGAAGTGTCTAGTCCAGCCTGAACAAAACCGCTAACTATAGCGGTCCTCGCGACCAAGGATGCTACGACTAAGATCGCAAGAAATTTGAAGATAGCCTTGATGGCTCGCATTATCTCCCTCCCCTAGGATCAATAACGTCTAGAATCCCATAATATTTTTTTGTAGTGCCTGGAATCATATCTCCAGGCATATTACGTAAGTAGATGCTTAACTGTTCAAAACCAAGTTTTGACGGCAATGTTACACAGCCCTCGCTGATTCGCATGGGGCCCGCCGGATGTAACCTAAAACTTCCCCTGGTCACATTATTAATAATCGTTTCATCGTCAATGCTCCCGTCGTCTCGATAAAGAGAAAACCAGTCTTCCCGATCAGTGCGCGCAAATAAATCATGAATCGGATCTCTAATCCAGCCCAGCCTGCCGCCGTGTTCCCTGTCAAGTATATAATACCGCCCTGGCGGTAGAGGCCCGTTTTTCGCGTTGCCTACTTCATCTGGATTATTGACGAAATCAGTCTTGCCGGAAAAGGCCTCATAGCTCTGGTTATCGCTGCACTTTAACAAGCTGGTAGCTTGCCCTGTTAGCTCGAATGTGCAATAGGCAATCTTATTAGTATCAATGGTAGGGGAGGCCATGGGAAACTCTCCTTTTGCTAGTTTAGGCATATATTTTATTAGCGATACCGTCCCAACCACCAACAACCTGACCACCGCCCTGACCATCGGCACGCTTTTGTTGCGCGTATGTCATCTTCATACGGCCATAATTTAGGCGCACCGTCTCCGTAGGAAAGCCGCCTTCAACGTTACCGTTCCCGTTAAGTGATACGGAAGAAATAATTACTTCTTCTAGTTTAATTTACAAGTACTTGAACTTTTCTGCCCCGGCGCGATTAACTGCGATCGTGACCTCGTTGAAGTGTTTCCCACTGCAACAAGCCTCGTGAAGTTTAGGCGTTGACTTGTCTACGGTCTTACGAAAAAACAGATCGCTCATACGAGCGCGCCCACCTGTGGCCCCGCCAGCGCTGGTGGCAGTGGCTGACGCAGATTGGCTTGCACCCACGTCGAAATCTTCCATTTCGATCCAGTCCTTGAACTGGGCGTCAAGTGCTTCGCCGGGAATGCCTTCTATTTTTAAGTATGAATCAAAAGCCATATTTAATTCCTTCAATGTTAGTGAAAATTCACTGTAGATTCTACCACGAGCCGATCGCTTCAGGTATCGCAATACGGTAAGCAGATGGCTAAAATATACCCTTTATTCCTGGGGGCTGTTCTTAGGAACCCTGGTCCTTGGCAGAAATTTTTTCGGGCCAAACTGCGTCGTTTGGTCGTCACAAACGGTACTATGTATGGCATCACACCCCCAGTCATTGCGGCACCTAACGCCATTCCGACGAAAATGCGTGTTTCAGCCCATACATCTGTTACCAGGCCGAGCAGTACAAAACACACAAACGCGACGCTTAATGAGACTCGCTATACTCTCGGGTCAATCTTTGTATCCTGCAGATCGAACACTGTCGTTCGCACAGACTCTTGCTCAAAGTCATGAATGGCTACCAACGTTTCAAGGTCTACCACTGGTTAGTCACCAAATTCTGGATTCCCCAATGGGGAGGTAACGCCCCCGGGTATTAACAATGCGAGCTGCACCTGCTCCGGCTCAGGGAAATCAAGTCATGCCCAACCAAACCACTCAATCTGAGGCGCTACGCGCCGTATTTGCCCAAGTAGCGAAGGCCGTATGCAGCACGTGTGCGCACCTCCCAGGCCATGGCAAAGCGTGGACTAGTGGCGTACGCGTTCGGCGACTACGACCTGACAAAGCCCGGTGAAACGGTGGCAAAGCAACTGAACGACCAGGCCAAAGCTGCCCAGGTCGCGCATTAGGGGAAAAGTCGCCCATGAGTCAGATGATCGAGGCGCTACGCGCAATCGCCACTACAGAATAATCCATCTCAAGGCGGAAGGTCTGATTGAGCAGACTGTGGCCGAGGCCAGGCGTCAGGTAGAACTCGACCCGATTCCTTTTGATTAAGAATGCAATGCACTTTCAAGATCGCGACGTGTGCACTATCGCGCTGCTAGGCCTACATGTATATTAGATAGCCATAACGAACCGATGAGATAAATAATGACAGGAATCTACAAAGCTGATTGGATGCAAGCGCTAGCGCGCAATAAGCAATACGGGCTTTCTGTACCAGCCGTATATACAGCGCCGCAGGAGAAATATTTTACGGATTCCAGAATAGCAGAGCTTCCGAAAATTATTCAGCCAGCTTTGGCGGGATTAACCTTCGATGATTTGGTTTGTCAGTGTCTAGCAATACATTTTAATTTACTTCCCGTTATGCAGGATTGGCTTGGGTGTCCTGTTTATTTCACCCTGGGTTGGATTGATGATGGAAAAAACGGAATGTTCAAGTTTGGAGATCCGCTTATTAAGTCCCTTCTTGACGGAGAGCCTAGAAGCAGCGTAGTCAACCTGCATGCTTGGTTGACGCTACCCTCAATGGAAATCTTCGACGTTACGTTGTCAACGACCATTGCTAAGGTCAATAACTTGCCGGAAGGGTATGGAGGGGTATTTAGTCAACACCCGGATAGCCTTAAGGGCATTGCCTTCAAGCCCATGTTGTTGGGAGAGGAATTTTTGATTCGCAGTAAGTTGCTCAGATTTGAATAATCTCGAACCACAAGCTAAGCTTAAAGGCAACTTTGGCGTAGGAATTTCGTATGCTCCTTCTGACTCGCCGCGAAGGTGAAAATATTATGATTGGCGATGGAATTCAGATCCAAGTCCTAAGCGTTTCAGAGGATACTGGGGATGTACGTATCCAGATTGAAGCCCCGAATGTCGTCGAGGCCCAGAGCAGAAACGTTGGTAACGAAGTGACTGACCGCAAGCCTGGTCCTGTTATTATTCATAAGCGCCGGTGGCGCTCGTTGGTCACTCAGTAGGAAGTTTGGATGACCAACCATATCAGGAGCACAAGATGGCATTGATGAGCGTTGAGCAACTGCTTGATCAAGCAGAAGACGAGTACATGAGCGTAGACCAGCTGGCCTTTTTCAAAGATCGGTTGGAGGTCAAAGCTGCCGAGCTTCGTGATCGCTTGCTCAGCTGTCAGGCCAGTTGCGAGATCGAGCGTCACCCGGACGAAGCAGACTTTGCTTCCGATGAGGAAAACAGAGCTGTGGCAGCAAGCATGATAGAAAGGGACAGACAGACGTTGAGCCATGTGCTTAAGGCCCTGGAAATTCTCGCTCTGGGCGACTACGGTTTTTGTCAGGATACTGGCGAGGCCATAGGCGTAAAACGCCTGCTACTGGTCCCCGAGTCGTTGTACTCGGTCGAATCGATGCGGGCGCTGGAAACGAAAGGGATGCACCAACGTCAAGTGACCTAGCAAAGCCGCTGCAGCGAAGCGATCCAGGAGAATTGCGATGACTGCAAAAAATGTCGAGCGCGATGTGGCTATCTCAGAGCTTGCCAACCATTTGGAGCGTGATCTAATGCCTTGTCCAGCAGGGCGTACCGCACTGCTGACGTGGATAGAAAAAAAGCTGGCTCACATAGCGCTCAATCCTGTACCCACAGCCGCTGATGCTACGTGGTTGATCGAAAGCGCTTATATCCAATGGGCCGCTGCACAGCCAAAGCACTAAGGAGACGCTGAACAATTAACTCCGTTCGCACCGCCCCCATTTCCAAGTCGTTTTTTTCGCCCTGCCGACCTTGTTTTACGTTTCGGGGGCAGGTTTCTCCCCTCATTTTGCTGATTTACGGGCCAGTCCCGTCTTTCAGACGGATTTATCCCGCCGCCCGTTGCAAATACCGCTTGGCCAGCATCAGATTGGCCAACCCAAACAAACTGAACAACTGCGCCGTATTCTTTTCCAGCCCACGGTAGCGAACCTTGCGATGATTGAAGCGCACCTTGATTACCTGGAAGGGGTGCTCGACCTTGGCACGCAGTTGCGCCTTGGCATATTCAATTTTGCGCTTGACCCGATAGAGCACGCTGCCTTCGCCGTGCTGCTTGTAACTGCTTGGCCGTGCTGCAATCGACCAGATAACGTCCCGTTCAGCATGCTCCGGTCGCTTGGTGTCAACGCCAACTAAAAAGTGACCCCCTTCCGTGCTAAATCGCCAACTTAGTTTTGACCCCCCTCGGGTTCATATTTTCGAGCCGGTTCGGCCCGAGAAGATTTGGTTCCTGCTTTGCGCTTGTCCTTGAGTCGATAGCTTTCACCTGTCATCTGCACGATATGGGCATGATGTAACAGCCTGTCCAGCATGGCCGCTGTCAGTGTTTGATCATCCGCAAAGGTTCCGGCCCACTGGGTAAACGGCAAGTTACTCGTGAGGATCAGGCTGCCTTGCTCGTAGCGCTTGGCGACAACATTGAAGAACAGGTTGGCTTCATCACGACCAAACGGCAGGTAGCCGATTTCATCGATGACCAACAACCCAGGGGCCATCACCACACGACTGAAGTATTCCTTGAGCCGTTCCTGGCGGTGCGCAGCGGTCAGTTGCAGCATCAAGTCAGCCGCCGTGACGAAGCGGGTTTTGATACCGGCCATCACTGCCCGGTAGGCCAGGGCGATAGCCAGGTGGCTCTTGCCTACACCACTAGGCCCCAGGAACACGATGTTCTCGGCACGTCCAACAAAACTCAGTGCTGCCAGCTCCTGGAGCTGTGCCCGGGGGACGCCGGTGGCAAACGCGAAGTCGTATTGCTCCAGCGTTTTCACAGCGGGCAGCGCGGCAGTTTTCAGCAGGGCCTGTCGAGAGCGTTCACTTCGGGCATCGGTCTCGGCAGCCAGCAGCTTTTCGAGGAAGTCGGCAAAGCTGTCTTCGCCGCTTGCTGCTTGTTGGGCCAGGTGCGGCCAGTCCACCCCGACGCGCTCAAGCTTTAGCCCCTTGCATAGTTCTGTCAGGCGAGCATGTTGAAGGTTCATGCTCTCACCTCCAGCAGTTGCTCATAAACCGACAGCGGATGCTGCAAGCTCTCGTACGGCAGGACCCGTCCCAGGCGTAGGCCTTGGGCGGGTTGCGGGCGCAGGCTCTGTGTTGGCAGTGGTAATAGTACCTGCTGCTCTTGGGCCAGACGTACCGCCGGTTGAACACCCGTCGTGCCGTGAATCCGCTGATGAGCGACTTCGTCGAGCCATTGGCCGATATGTGCGTTGGCCGTCACCACATCCAGCGTCAGACCCGCACTCTTGAGCGTAGCGGCCAACGGGGTAATGAAACTGCCCTTCAGATACCCGTTGAAGCGCTCAACCTTGCCCTTGGTCTGGGCACGGTAAGGGCGGCAGACCTTGGGAATAAAACCAAACTCATCGGCCAGCGCAGCCAATCGGGGATGCCAACGGTGCTGGCCCTCCCCAAAAGCATCTCGCTCGGTGATGATGGTTCCGGCGTTATCAAACAATGCCTGCTCGGGCACGCCGCCAAAGTAAGCGAACGCCTCCCGAAGCCCTGTCAGCCAGGCTTCGCTGTCCTCTCGCTCGGAGAAACGGACAAAGCTTGCTCGACTAAAACCAAGTGTCGCCACGAACGCCTTAAGCGGCTGACGGCCTCGTCGAATGGTGGTGAAGTCCACCTGTATCTGCTTGCCGGGCAGTGTCTCGAAACGTACCACCGGCTCTTCTGCCTTACGTTTGAAGGGGCGAATATAAGCCTTCAGACGACTGACGCCGCCGCTGTACCCCAATGCCGTGATCTCACGCAGCAGGACGGTCGCCGGAATCCAGTGTGGGCGCGCCGCCTCAATACGCTCGTGCAGGTAGTCCTTGAAGGGGTCGATTTTGCACGGACGTGCGGGTCTCACCTTGTCACTGGGTAGCGACCGGGCCTTTCGCAGGTACTTGCGCACGGTGTTACGCGAAATACCCAGCTCACGGGCGATGAATTTGATGCCATGGCCCTGACGGGCCAACACTTTAATTTCCACAGACTGCTCCTGGGTCAACATATTGGCAGCTCAAAGCCGCCAGTTTTACCCAGGGGGGTCAATTCTAGGTTGGCGTTAGGGGGTCATTTTTACAGTGGCGGTGACAGCTTGGCCGCACCGGTGTATCCAGCGTCACCCGAAACATAGGTTTCGTCACCGTGCAGCAACTGATCAACCTGGGTGACATCCGCCACGTTAGCAGCCGTGCCTATTACGCTGTGCACCAGCCCCGACGTGGCGTCGACACCAATGTGGGCCTTCATCCCAAAGTGCCACTGATTACCTTTTTTAGCCTGATGCATCTCGGGATCACGCTTGCCTTCTCGATTCTTGACCGAGGGCGGCGCGGCGATCAGGGTAGCGTCGACGATAGTGCCTTCCTTGAGCAGCAGACCTCGGCTGGCCAGATGCTGGTTAATTGTAGCGGCTCGCGTTGGAAAACACGCGTGCTCGCAATCAGCGCCTTTTTCGGCTCAGATTATTTGCATGTATCCGGTGCAGCTGGCTCAGATTATCTGCATTCCAGCTCACGATATTTGCGACCAGCTCAAATTGCAGGTTGCCCGGCTCACGCTTTTTGCAACTGAATGTGCGTGCAGAAACTCGTGGTAATACACATTTTCTGGACGTTGAAATATATACAGATTTGCTGGACTCCGTCACCCCAGCCCTACCATACCTGCGCCTGGAGCGCGGTTTTTGTCCAACAAACCCTCGTTTGTTGGACGGGATGCCGCCGACGTTTTCAGTCGCAGCTAATGTGAGCCCGAGGGGGCCGTCAGTCGCAGCTAATCTGAGCCGAAAATTGCGCTGATTGCGAGCACGGTCGTTTTCGATTGCAAGCCGCTACAGCTAACGTTTTACACCCTCACTTTCAAAAAGCTCTACACACCAAGGTGCCGTCGAACTTCCGAATAGTCATAGAGCTGGTCCTTCATCGACGAGATCGTCGGGGCACGGGCGGAATCCGGCGTCCGGTGTGGCAGACCTGACGCGGCCAATGCGTCGAGCGCCGACTGTAAGCTGGCTCGTGCCTGGCGCAGCTCTACCTTTGCGACCGCTAGGTTCTTCAGTCCTACCGGGCCACTCGTGAGGCCATGTTTGAGCGCTTGGGCAACAAGCGCAAGCTCGTCCCAACGCGTATGCGCGTGTTGCTTATATCCGGCGGACGTACGCAGGTCGACATCGCGATTTCCGGCGCGAAATCGCCAGTGCTCAGCATCGGCTGTGTATACCTCGGGGTCCACGCGCAGTTGCGTCATGATCTTCTTATTGTCAGCTTTACTCATCCGCACCTCGCCCGTTGCACCGGTGAAGACGGCACCGCCCGCAGCACCCGTGCCCGCCGCCACGGCGAGCGGCGCGGGCTGCAAGCCATGGTCGTGACCTTGCGAGTCATGTACGTGGAAGCTGTCGATCGACGCGACGGCATCGACCACCGGTAGCGTCGTCCCCGTCGATACGCCGCCCTGGAATGCCTGCACGTAGCGCTGCACGATCTGTGCACCTTCGCCCGGCTTGCGCATACGCGCTTGGCGGTTGGCCTTCTGGAGATTGTCGAGGTCGTCCAAGCAGCGTCCGATCACGCTGTCCTCAGGAATAGCGCTCCAGCGGTCCATGTTGAAAGACTCGAATTGGTCGGCGTGCATCTTCGTCACGTCTATCTCGGCGTCTAGTTCCCGCAGCTGCTTAAGAGCTAGGGCGCGCATCGGCCTGTCCGCCTCGCGCTGGACGTCAATGTCCTTCTGCATCTCGAGCCGCCGCCGCATCAGCTCGCCGATGGTGTCCTCGTAAACCTCGCGAATCGCGGCGATCTGCACCTCTGGCTGGGTCAGGAACGACTGGCGCAGCTTGGACTCGGAAATATGCTCGACAGTCAGATCCTTGAAGTGGATATTCGCCGCATTGTCCTTCAGAAAGTCCCCCCACTTCGTGTTGGCGCGTAGGTTGTAGCGGTGCTTGTTGCGCCGCTCGTCCAAGTAGCCCGCTCCCCATTGCAAAGGGATAGTGCTGGCCAGAATGGCGGGGCCCGCGACTTGACCCACCACCGGAACGGTAGTGGACACAACGGTGCCTATGGCGGCCACGCCATTTACGGCCATTCCCCAACCTTTACCGTAGGTTTGCGTGCGATTCAGGCCGATGCGGCGCCGATACTGTCGGTCGGCTACGCCATGCAGCGCGAGAAAGGTGTCCACCAATCGCGGCAGCGCCTGGGGGTCGCTCTTATGGGCTCGCGCAAAATGTCCAACGGCCTCATCGAGTTGACCGCGCATCTCCCTCGCGGCTTTCACTATCTTACCCATATCGGGGCTCTTATCGATCTGCGGCGATAGGACAGGGAGTCCACCCACGCGCTTAAACGATTCCATGACGTCCGTGACGGAACGAAGGCCGCCTGTCAGAGCTGGATTGACCACGCTGGACGGCAGTTGGTGGGAAAGAATCTTGACTGTCTTGGTGACGGTCTTACTCACGCCGGGGACCTCGGAAACCCCAGCGCTGACTGCTGCGGCAGCTACGCTAACCAAGCGTCCCGCCACCGAGTGTAGTCCTTCGTACAGGCCGGCTTTGTGCACGCCCTTCTTGTATTGGTCTATGTCGATATTCAATGCGGCGAGCAGGTGCCTCTGTGCAACGTCGGTGAGCTGCGTTCGGCTGAACTTGCGGGGGGCGGCCTGCACTTCGGCGATCAATTCATCGACGGGCCGGTTGACCAAGGCATCAAGGCGTTGATTGCCCGCACTCGTGCGTGGTGGCCGTGGAGAGAGACGTGCTAAGTTGTTTTTCTTGCAATAGATCTCGGCGGCCGCGCGTAACTTTACGGCTGCAAGCACGCGATCAAGGTCGAGCGGTCGGGCAATCGCGGCTTGGTAATCGGTCAGGAGCGAATGGCGCCTGCCGGCGGCTGTCATAACTCCAGCACTACTAGCGGTTTGCTCAGATCCGACGCTCTGTACCTCAAACGCCAAAGGCGTTGCAACACGTTCCAATCCGTGATCGGATTTTGAACGTGTAAGCAAAGGCTGATGAGGCGTCAAGCCGTGAGCGCCGACATCAGAGCGCGTGCGCCGCATCGGACTGCCAACAAGATGTCTGCCACGGTTTTCCTCTTGTGTCACAAGGTGCCGGCGGTTGTGATGTTCCGGTGGCGCCATGCTTTCAGACTGAACAGGGCAAATGGTCTGGATGGGAGGGGGCTCCTCCGTCAGACTTTGCGGATCTTGGAGTATTCTGTATGCATCCAGATTGCTGCTCCAGCTATTAGCCTTAATCATTGATTTTCCTAATCGCTGCCTCGACATTGTTGTTCATTTGACCAACCGGCAAGAGCCGACGCCTCGCCAATGAGTGTTCAAAAAGCACAGGAGGGTTCCAAAGACAGCTCCGAAACAGAGCCTGATAATAGACTTGGCAAGATTGCTGAGCCGCTGCACAGCCAAAGCACTAAGGGACATTCCATGAACGCAATTTCTACCCCTGTCATGGGGTTCATAACCTGTACTGAGCCGCTTCAGGCAAAAGGCAATGGGTATGACTATCCCATCCTGGTTCGGATTGAATTCGAGCGACAGCCAGATGATTCAGTCCAATTGATTTCCCGGGGAGGCCACACAGGAACACTGATCACAAATGCTCGAAGGGTAAATATCTCAAGCCACGACTGGGACAACCGCCCGTATGACCCCCTTGATAGCCTAGTCCTGAGCCGGTGGGCTTTTTCAAAAGCGGGCTGGGTGCTTCGTGACGATGAGTAGGTCAGTGCCTATTGGCCTTAACCGACTAACGTTGAGCCAGCTCGTCGCGGACCTTCATGACGGTCGTAGTTGAACACGCAGCGTGCCTCGCTACTGCGCGGATACCGAGACCCGCAGCCAGCAGCTCACGCACTCGGTTACGCAGCTCTGCGTCTACGGGTCTGCCTTTGTAGACGCCTGAAGCTTTTGCCTTCTCAATACCTTGCGCCTGGCGCAGTCTTCTTTGCTGATAGTCCTTCCTGGCAATCGCGGCCATCATATCGATCATCATGTAGTTGATGGCCGCCAGCATGCGGTCGGTGAACTCGTCCCCCGACTGGGCCGTCATGCCTTGATGACTGGTAGGCAGATCCACAGAGACGATCCGTATGCCTCGGTCATCGATTGCTGTTTTGAGGGATCGCCAAGCCTGGTCATCCATTCGCGACAGCCGATCGATGCTTTCCACCAGCAGCACGTCACCTCGGCGAGCATCTTTGAGTAGTCGGATTAATTCCGGGCGGTCGGCATGGCTGCCACTGGCATTTTCCATGTAGCACGATGCGATGGCCTTGCCGTAGCCGGAGACAAACGTTTCCAAATAATCGCGCGCTCGACTTGCGTCCTGGTCATCGGTCGATGCTCGAAGGTATGCACGAATGAACATCGGTAGATCTGTCTCATTTTGGGTGTAGTCAAATCATTGTATCAAATTGGGTGTACGTTAAGTGCGCAAAGCTGAAATCTGTTGGGGCTGATTTTCGTGTCACCTGGGGTATACCCTATGTTGACGATCATAAGTAGCACCATGTGGTGACAAAAATGCAGGTAAAATAAAAGAGACTAGATATACGTAATCACGTATAATTAGTCCATGAACAAAGTCCTCAAACAAATCATCTTTATGGGCTCAGCTCTAAACGACCTGAGAGCGTTCCCAATCTCTGCCCGCCGTGAGGCCGGCTTTCAGCTGGATAGGGTGCAGGTGGGCAATGAGCCTGACGATTGGAAGCCCATGACGACCGTTGGTCCAGGGGTACAGGAGATACGGATCAGGGACGCCCACGGCGCCTTCCGTGTGATCTACATTGCGAAATTCGCGACGGCGGTTTATGTCCTGCACTGCTTCCAAAAGAAGACGCAAAAAACGAGCAAGCATGACCTTGACCTCGCCGCCAAGCGGATGAAAGAACTGACTAAGGAGTTGAACTAATGACTGAATCAAATCAAGCCTTCAGCAGCGTCTGGGACGCCCTGGAGGACTCACCAGCCGAAGCAGAGAACATGCGTATTCGCAGCAGCCTAATGTCGGCTATCCGAGACTTTATCGAGGTGCGTCAGCTCTCGCAGGCTGACGCTGCGCAGCTGTTCAACGTAACGCAACCCCGCATTTCAGAACTCCAGCGCGGAAAGATCGACCTGTTCAGCGTGGATCGATTGATCAACATGCTCGCCCAGGGCGGCATGCACGTTGAGGTCAGTGTCAAAACTGCAGCTTGATACAGGTTACATGTGGTTGCGATTCCTGTAGTTTTGACTTCTTTCAGTCTGGTCTGCCCCTATGATTGTCGATCCTGACCTGCCTGGTCTTGCAACGAAGATCACTCAGAACTACAGCAACGCCCAGATTGCCCAGTTGATCAGGATGATCAGTCCTGTTTCACCCTGCGCCCTGATGGCTGCGGACGAATTTGAGCGGGTCATGGCCGTGCTTGCGGGCCAGAATCGACGTCGGGCGTTCTCCGATCGCTCGATAAGTGCTGCCAGGCTCGTCCTGGTCATGGGTGCCAGTGTGTCCGAAGCCGCCTTGGAGACTGGATTGACCCGGCAGGTGGTTCACAGGCTTATGGCACGCATTCGGGCGCGCCTGGAGGATTTGCCGGCTGATTGGGTCAAGGTTGAGGCCTGGCTTCCCCCAGCAGCTGCAGGTGATGTTCTGGCATTAGCTCAATCACTCAGATCTGCTCAATCGCAATAGGAGAGGCGTGCCCTGGCTGTTTAAGCCTCGGTGCAGCTTGATCGCTGGCAACCGCTGATGCGCGTTCCCCTCGCTGCGCTCAGGGCCGGGCTTTCGTGCTGCGCATCGAGCCAGGCCATGAAGCCGGCCCGTCTCGACCCTTCGGGCTTCAATCCTCGCCGGCAAGCCGGCTCTAACGCCTCCGGCCTCTCGGCCTGCGCGCTCCGCTTGCCGTCGCTGCCTGTACTTCCCGTATCACCTGCAGGCTTTGCTGCGCACCTTTCGCCGTGCGCTTGACGGTAGATCGAGCGCGGCACCTGACAAGGGTTCGGCTGCGCCCGCGACACTCCCCCGTTCAGACTCGCTTCGCTCCCTTAGCTGCGGCCTCGCATCGCGCCCTTGTCACGCACCTATGCGCCCGATCGACCTAAGCGCATCGGCGAAAGGCACTCAGCAAAGCCGGCACAGAGGTGAGACGAAATGAACAGACAAGCAAAGCAACAGCTGATGAAGCGCTTCACAAGCGGTCAGGTCGAGATCTGCAAAAAAGCTGCTGAAACTGAGTCGCCAGGTACACAAGTTCAATGCCCGCGTCGAGTTCCTGGTGCTGACGTTCAAGCATGACCTGGTAGACGCAGTAGTCCGGTATGAACTTTGGGACAACGGTTTCGAAGGCCTGGGCGAACGCCAGTTCGACAACTGCTTTGAAATGGGTGACTCGGCCGAGGTGGTCGCCGAACTAATCACCACAGCGCGTCGTGAAGGCTTCGTGGAAAAAATTCAGACCTGGTGCGGCAACGAATCGTTTGCCCGCTGGTGCAGCTACGCCGACCGCCAGGGTGACCTTTTCGCCGCTTAACCCCGCTTACGCCCGTCAGGCCGGGCGCTACACCAGGAGAAAAAATATGCGTATGTCCAGCAACTTCCGTAACCCATGCATGATCCGCAGTGACGTCCCACTGAGCAACGATCAGATCGCCCACTATGTGCCTTCCATCTTCGCCGAAGAAGCGCACGACAGCAGGTCGGCACGTTATCTGTATATCCCGACCGTGCAGGTACTTGATGCGCTGCGCGCCGAAGGATTTGAACCATTCATGGCCTGTCAGACACGCGTGCGTGACCAGGACAAACGTGAGCACACCAAGCACATGCTGCGCTTGCGCCATGCGAGCCAGATCCTGGACCAGGAAGCCAACGAAATTATCCTGCTCAACAGCCACGATGGCAGCAGCAGCTATCAGATGATTGGAGGCAAATTCCGTTTCGTGTGTGCAAATGGACTGGTACTGGGAGACGTTGCCGCTGAACGGTGGGTTTGATCGTCTTATCCAGTGCGGCCAGGCAGATGATTCTGCTGTCTATCACCTGCGCTCTTACACGTCACATTTGCATCGTGACGGCACTGTCGAATATCTGCGCGATGGCAGGGCGGGTGTGATCGACCGTGGCGATTTCGTCCACGTAAAACCGGGGTTCAATGACGACGATGAGTTGGACAATTATCGGCTGGCCGCCAACCTGGTATCCACGAAAAGCGGTGACGCTGTGAGGATCATTGGTGATGACCAGTTCGTTGACCAGGTGCTTGATGCGGGATGTGGCGTCAACCATCGCGGAAGTCAGTATGTGTTCCAAGTGACCGATCCAGAACAGTTGGCGCGCTACGACGTGATCGAGAGGGATCACCGTCAGTATTACGGATACGACGAGCCGTCCCGTCCCCAGTCCCCCGTACGTCATGATCCGGTGGATGATGCTCCGGATGATGGTTACCAGCCTCCAAGACCATTTGGCGGTTGAAACCCGAGTGTCCTTAGCGCAGGTCATTATTGCGCTGCGTTTTAGCAGTGATAAACGTTCAGCGGCCACGGGATGCAGGTGCAACAAGCGGATCTTGCTGCCTTTGCCGTGGACCCGTAGGTGTAGCGGCTTGCAATCGAAAACAACCGCGCTCGCAATCAGCGCAATTTTCGGCTCAGATTAACTGCGACTGACGGAGCCGTCTGGCTCAGATTAATTGCGAGCGAGCTTGCATTCAGCCGCATCGGCTTGCATTCCATCGTCTCCGACTCACATTAACTGCAACTGACCGGTCTTCGGCCAGAGTCAAATCGGCAGCCCTGCGGCCAGCATTTTGTCACGCAGTTCAGCGGCTCGGACCGGATCGAGCGCGTGGCTGAACAGCGCCTTGATCTCGGTGGGTCTGGCGTCGAACTGCTCGACCAGATCCTTGATGCGGTAGCCATGGCGCGTAAGGGTAGGCTCCAGATCATCCAGTTGCCGCGACAGCACGGACTCCACCAACTCCGCTGAGACAGGTTTTTCGCCGGTCAGGTAGCACGGTGAAAAACCATGCTACCCGCCTGACTGCTGCTCTTGAAGTCCAGTAGATCGCGTCGACTATGATTCAGGTGCGTGCTGCCGCGGCGTGTCGGGCACAGCCAGGTCTTGATACGGAATACGTTCGGCCAACGGAGCCTCACCATATCCAAGCTTCCGAACCAGCGCGGGAATTGCCTCAAAGCTGGCATTCATGCCGTTGACAATTGCAGACCCCACATGGCGCAGGAATTCGCTCCGGGGAGCCAGCATTTGATGTAGCTCCTCTGCGGAAATATTACGGTCTCCAGCTTCCATTTGCTGGCTGGCCCGCGCAAGAATGGTTTGTACCACGCGTGCATGTTTGGCATTGTCGGAATCAAATAGCCCGGGAACGTTGACACGCCCGCCAAGCGCCAACGCGTTCAGAGCGATGGCTTCGATTGGATTGAAGACGGCGCTCCGGAAAATACGCAGTACCTGTTCCGACAGCAGCCCGGTTGCCTTGTTGCTGGCAATCAGTGGAATCATCCCGACAATCGATGCCAGCCCCATGGACTTGACAGCGGTGCTTTCGCCCGGAGCGATATCCAGCGCATGGCGCGTCATCCGCTCAATCGTCTTTTTGGTGTCCACCCCCTCGCCTGGATGAGCCATCACGCCGTCCTTCATGCTCTGGAATAAGCCAGCACGCATCAGCTCTTCACTTTCCTTGACCTCGGGTGGAATACCGGAGGCGGCGCCAAAGATGGCCGCTTCAGTTGTCACTGAGTTTGCCGCAAGATCGCCGACTCTGGATTTGAAACCTGCATACTGCAAAACATTATTGGGGAATGACACCACCGAGGAAATGGCACCGGCCTTCAACGCCTTGGGAAGTAGATCGCTCATGGACCACTCCTCACCTTTCATGCCCTTGATGATGGCAAGTACGCACATGGTGTCCATGGACTCGATAATCAAAGGAGGCACTGAATCGATTCCAGCCAATTGCAGGGCATATTGGCTCGGTGAGAAATTTTTGCCGAAGATGGCATTTTTCAACAGCTCAGAAGCGCCAAGCTCCCATGCCGAGCCGAGTATGCTGCTGACCCCGATGCTGCCGGCTAGACCACCGAGCTGGAATTCCTTCTTGGTGGCTACATGCAACAATTCCTGTGCGCCCAGGCGAACCTGAAGATCGTCATCCCCCTTGAGTTTCTGGTTGATGAACTCGGAGAGGACATCGTCATTGGACGTGATCTTAGGAGCACATGAGGCGAGAAACGCTTTCGCGCTATTCTGGCCGATTGATGCGTTTGGACCAAATGCCGCAGCCCCCCGCTCGATGGCCTTGAGCAATAAGGGGATATGGATGTCTGCGTTGACATCCTCATCTACACGCTCCGACGAGTTGGCACCGGACATCAGTTGCGCCTTCTCCACCGTGAAGGCGCCTTTGAATTCCTCAAGTGCTTTCTCAATATCCCGACGTGGCCGCATTTCCAGCTGGACCCCGGCAATGCTCGCGGCCTGTGGTGGAAATGCCTGGTCGGCCTGCGCAAACGATAGCAGGGCCTGCACTACCGGGTTATCGGAAACAAGGCTACCAGAGTCCCTGCGGACCGACCCGATATGCACGGGCTTTGGCTGTGATGGCGGACGAGAATGGTCTGGCGAGCTCAGTAACGGAGTTTCCAGGCTACTGCTGTCTACTGCATCTTGTGAGAGAACGCGACTCATACCTAGATGGGTCCGTTCACTCAAGGCTGAAGATGCTGAACCATGTGCAGGCGGGGGGCTGGGCACATCGAAGGATATGGATCTCGAAGAGCCATGCAAATGGGCACTGACGATGTCGTACTCCGATTGATCATTTAATCGGGCCTGAACCGTCAGCTCGTTATTAATCAAGCGTTCGGTTCTCACGGTATCGGTGTCGGTATCGGTGCTGGTGTCAGCTGGCAGGCATACTGGCGCTTTATAGGTTACTTGCTTGTCGTTACTGGATTGAAATTGAAGTGTGCCATCCTGCAGAGCGTTGCGTACCAGTGATGCAATGCGTTGGTGTTCGGCATTAGCTGAAGGGCGTTTTAGAGCCTGGTGAGCGCCAGGGCTCAATTGAGAGGGTGAAATCCTTTTAGGGTGAGATTGCTGGGCCTGAGGGCCCACAGCGTCTAATGGCCGACCGCCACTGATTAGGGGAGTTGTAATGCTGTGTTGAGTAGATTGTAGAGGATTCATAGAGCTATGAGCTGTCCCGGATGAATTAATTGGATCCAATGTGTCGTCACAAGGGCTCTTGGGTTCCAAAGACAGACTCAAACCGGCGAATGCGTCGAGCGGGAAGCACACCACTGACATGGACACACTGCGCGACGAAATGCTCGCGGCGGATTTGCCGATCTGCCCCGCTCATTTTCACTCGCAGCTAATGTGAGTTGCCAGCGATGCAATGCAAGCCCGCTCGCAACTAATGTGAGCCAGAGGGCTGCGTCAGTCGCAGTTAATCTGAGCCGAAAAGTGTGCTGATTGCGAGCACGGTCGTTTCCGATTGCAAGCCGCTACAGCCAGGGTCGATGTCGAGCAATGCTGTTACCGCTGATGCAGAATTGACCCATGTGCCGACTTGGCGTCGGCCTATAAGTATTCAGCCCAAAGTCAGACCTGCTAACGCTTTACGGAGTAGAAGCTTGGGTCAGCGAAATTTCGGCAGCTGGGTCAATTCTGCATCTGCGGCAACATCTTCGGCTTTGTCGTCCAAAAAAACCTACTTTTTTGAACGATAAACATGCTTTCGCAAAATCACTGGATCAAGTACGAACCCAATTAAGATCTACATCAACCTCAATGCCCGCGATGCGACCTTTGTTACTGTGCTGCCAAATTGACCAGCTTTTACCTGCTACCTCCCATGAAGCTGGAACTTTAGGTTCACTGACATCCCAATTAGCGATCCAAAGAGGGTATTCACTAAATGCATATTTTTCTCCTAAAATATGATTCATCCAGAAGTTATTATCGCAATATATAAATGGTTTTTGGCTCTTTAGGATTTTTTCGTTATCCAATAAAGTTAGCAGTTTATGAAGGTTGTCAGCCATTTCGTCCGGGGTAGCTTTTTCGTTACCTTCGAGCTCCGCATCGATTGCAAAAAACTCAGTAGATGCATCGAAGCCGGCAGCAGTAAGTGTACTAACTATGTTATCTCGTTGTGCTTCCGGCGAGCTGCTGAGCGCACGAAAGTAATGATATGCCCCCGTTTTAATTCCGACGGCTCTAGCGTCAGTACGATACGTAGTGTATTTATTGTCCTGTACGGTAGCGCCTTCTGTTGTCTTGATAAAGGCATACTCAATGCCAGCCTCAAAAACTTTTTTAAAATCAATATCACCTTGAAAATGCGATAGATCAATACCTTTCTTAATTGTGCTCATGAATCTCTCCTATTTCTCGTGTCTGAGAACTTTAGAACTATTTATAATTGGCGGGCTAGGCGGAATATATGTGTTTTTGTCAAAACTTAGGAAGGCTTTATTTATTAAAAACCCAGTTGCTGCCCCTTTGTAAACCAATGCTCCCAAAGCATTGTTGGGACGAAAACCGAATAAATCTGCAATTCCTTAAACGGCAGCCCAAGCTATGAGTGACTGCTTCTCTACTGTTGGTTTAACGTTATCTACGGCGCGTTGGAGTTTTCGGTGCGGCAAGTGCAGCACAGGTCTTCTTCGGATTTTTCCATTGGGAATCTCATGCAAGGTGCGTACGGGCAAAACTCGCCGCCAGCGGCTCGGCTCTAGCAGCCTGCGTGGCGGTGCATGAAAAGGCGAAAGTTCATCGTCATTTTCCTTTAGATAGAGTGAAGACTGCCGCCAGGCGGTGGCAGGCCAACGGGAGGGGCAGGTAGGAAGTAGGCTTGCTCGGCGTGACTCCATTCGAGGTAGCTTTCAACCCTCCAAAAACGGGGTGGGGTAGTGAGCAATGGAACTGAAAAAAACCAACGTAAGGCATGGTTAGAGTTTGCTAATCCCCTCAGAGTGCGGGGATTAGCGAACTTTGATTTTCTGAACGAGTTTATGGCACCGCTTTTCAGGGTGATATCACCTACCGTGGCGCTCGCTGAAGCGGTATCATAAAACGTGGTTTTATCGTATTGGCCAGTCTGCATTAGGGGGTACGGACAGGCACTGGGCTTAAGTGCACTTTCTGTTAAGTTGTTCCCCAAGCCCCGACAATACAATATTAGACGTCAGCCCAGCGAAGCTTCAGGTAGTCGACCACCTGCTGAGTCTGTGAGGCCCGCAGAAACATATGTCGAAATAACATGCACCCGGAAACCTCAGTCAGAGAATCATTCAGGTCAAGCTGACGGGTAATTTCAGGCACGCCCCCCTCGACAGTCCAGTCGGGCTCGGTTTCTGATGCCGTTCCCACTTTATACAGAGCCATACCAATATATAACGCTGTGCCAGTTCCGCTGACGGTATCCGCCCACCACTGTGTGATGACATCATAACGCGCAACCTCACGAGCAAACGGCCAGTATACCTGCGGGGCGATATAATCAATGATGCCGTCAATGACCCATTTCCGTGTGTCTGCATACGCGAAATCGTAATTAGACGCACCGGCCTGCGTATCAGACCCCAGCGGGTCGTCAGATTTATTCCGCCAGACGCCTGCCGGGCTGACGCCAAACAAGACATCCGCTTTTACGGCGGCTATTTTTTTATGGCATGTATCAACCAGCGAATAAGTGTTATTCCGCCGCCAGTCGGCCTTCGTGGTAAAGTTCGTATTGTATTTCTGATAGGTGGCATCATCCTGCAGCAGCGAGCTTGCAGTTTCATTATAAAAATAATCATCGAATTGAATGGCATCAACATCGTATTTAGTGACAATTTCTTCAACAATACTACTAACCCACGTCTGAACTTCAGGTATCCCGGGGTTGAGAACAAAGCGGTTCGCTGCGGTTCCCGTCCATTCAGGATGCGTTTTAAACACACTGGCCGGTGAGTCAGATGATGAGTTGTTCAGCTCTTCGATTGTGGCATCGCTGGCGTTCATTGATACGCGGTACGGGTTCACCCATGCGTGCAGCTCAATATTGCGAGCATGTGCCTGCTCGATAGCATAAGCCAGTGGGTCGAAGCCGGGATTCTTCCCGAGCGTACCCGTCAGGTACTTCGACCACGGAAGCAGGTCTGATGCGTAGAATGCATCTGCGCAGGGAACAACCTGGAATATGACGGCATTCATTTTCATTGCCACAATTTCATCAAGAATGCCGGTCAATTCTTCTTTCTGTTTACTGACACGTGCAGCCTCATCAGTGATGGCCACAGATGAGACTGACGGCCAGTCAAGATTCGTAACTGTCGCGACCCAAGTCGCCTTGAGGTTTTTGTTCGCAGTTGCCATTGTGGTTTCTCCTTTAGGGTTCTGAGTGAACGAAGAACGCCTGCTCTCACAGGCGTTCTTCAGGCATCGTATGGGAACGGCGTGTCAGCTCAGTTGCACGTCTTTCATCGCAGGGATATAACCGTAGTCATATTCTTCCTGCACGAACGAGCGATCCCCTTTCAGGAGGATTCTCACCGTCGGCGCTTCGGTCCCGCCGATACGATAATCCTCGCCTTCGGTGGGCACGCTGTCGATGAAAGAAGTTACCAGACCGTTTGGCATGACGCAGTGCGAATACGTCTGGAAAGGCTGCTCGGGCGGATTGCCAAGCACCAGGCCAGAAGCGTTCATTGGCCGGTATGGACCGAACAAATGTTCGCCGACAAAACCGTACACCCCGTCTGGCCCTTCAAGACCTTCGGCATACGTAAACTTGTGACTGATGGTGAACAAGTAATACTTGCCGTCTTGAAACACGTAATGCGGACGTTCGGTCTGATCGTTAACGCCAACCGCAGTTACCAACGGTGGGAGTATTTCCCACTCTTCACCACTGAGATCCTTTGCGACCGCCAGACCGATACAACCCACCTGGAATCTGGCACCCCCCACGTCTTCGTGACCCGGTGGCACAGGGCCAAGTTCGGCAGCCCCTACTGTGTGCGAGCCGCGTTCACCGGCGACATTGCCTTCAAACACCATGTACAACTTGCCGTCATTGGGATCAATGAACGGACTGGGATCGCGAAAGTTCCAGCTCGAGTTCTGCGCTTCGGTTTGATAATACGTGCCGTCGGCCTCGAACAGTTTTTTGACCTGGGTAAAGTCTTTCAACTCCACGCCTTGTTCGGACGTCACAATACGGCCACGTACCTTGGCGATCGCTGCGCCGGGCGTGACGCAGGTGTAATAGAGATCAATATCGCCTTTGTCATTCAACAGTATGGGTGTGCCCGCCCACTCTCGAGTGGTGGGCGATACCCCCTCGGCCATTACACGGCCACCAAAAATCCAGTCCTTGCCGGTACGCGAGTACCAATAGCACATGCGTGCGCGGCCATGTCGATCTTCCCAGTCACGCTTGATGTCATAGCGACCGTCGGGCCCCAGGTACTGAGGGTCGTCAGGATGGCGGTCCGCCGTCAGGGTGATGATCACTGACCAGCCGTTGACCGAAACCACCGTGCCGTCGAGCTCTCGCAGCGGCATGGTGTCCCAGATAAATACCGTATCACTCATGACCGGAAAGTCCGCACTGACCAATGGCTGCGTCGTGGTCGGGTCATTTTCATTGACCTTCAGCGCATCGGCGCGGGACCAGACAGTAGGTGGGTATTTGATGTTATCTACGAGAGGACTATTTTGGAGCTGGCTTACAGCAGAGTTGCTATTGTACATAATTGATACCTTTAAATAGTTGTGGGAGGCAGCAGCGACGCTGCTGTACCTCTCTCGCTCAAAGGCGATAACTCAAGGCTCACGGCCTTCACATGATTCAATGTCCCGCAGCGGGGGCACTTAATCTGGAGTTCGGTGTAGTCACCCATGCGAAGCAGCAGCTTCTTGCACTGCCCGCATCTATAGTCTTTCAACACTTGCACTGGTCTCCTTTTGCTTCGCCCAAAGAAAAACCCCGCCTGGGCGGGGTTTGGGTAATCGCAATTTACCGGTCGGTGCTGTTGAAAAGCCCGTATCCGGCGGCTGCCCTGAGGCGCAAATCGCATATCGTGGTGCCTTTTTACCTCCCTCCGGAAAGGCTGGAAAGGGGCAGTTTCGGGGTGGGTCGAGTTTGGCCGGAGTTCAACACCAGTTCGACCACAGCTGCGCCATTGGCCCGGATAAACGGTACGTGTAGCGGCTTGCAATCGAAAACCGCTGGCTCACATTAATTGCGACTATCAGTAGCCGCTGGCTCGGATTATGTGCCACTCAGCTCATGGTATTTGCGACCAGTGTCGGTTTCTGAAATAAACGCGACATCTGATTGGCGAAGGCCTCAATCGGCTGTTTTAAATTTTCGAAATAGCTGCGACGGCTGAGGGCAATTAATGCGACTGTTTAGGTTTTGTACGAAAAGTCGGTGCGGGTAGAATTGCCGCCATGATTGGCTGGAGGCCCGCATGGCAAAGCGTTACGAACTCTCCGACGCATCGTGGGAATTGATCAAAGACCTGGTTTCTCCAGAGCAGAAAATGGGTCGCCCACGCAGTGATGATCGCCTGGTACTGCATGGAATCCTTTGGATCCTGTGCTCGGGCGCTGCGTGGCGCGATCTTCCTGAGCGCTTTGGGCCTTGGTCAACGGTGTACCAGCGTTTTCGTGACTGGCGCGACGACGGCACGTTCGACCGAATACTGGAGCGCTTGCATATTCGACTGAACCGGGAAGGACTGATCGATCTGGACACCTGGATGATCGATTCCACGGCGGTACGTGCAACCCGAGCCTCTTCAGGCGCCGGAAAAAAGGGGGGTCTGAAGAACCGCTAGACCATGCCTTGGGACGCAGTCGAGGCGGCCTTACTACCAAGATTCACATGGTCTGCGACGCCAATGGTGTTCCCTTACGTTTCATCCTTTCGGCGGGGCACGCCAGCGACATCGCTCACGCCCGGCCGCTGCTGGATCAGGTGCGAATTCCCGGTAATCCAACCAGAAATACCAGGGTGTGATGTTCATTCTTGACGGGTGGGACGACCGTCAAACGGATGAAGACAACAGACGAGCGGATGCCTATTGCCACCGTCTGTATTCGTCATCGCCTTATGACGATTAACTTTGCTGATTGGAGCCCCCATGAAAGAGATTCTTTGGCGAGCTTTTGCGGTGATCGTGTCGCGTCCATGCGTCGCCGCCTGGATCATTCGACGCGCCCAGCGTACGCCTTATCAACACATCACCTCGGCCGATGGCCAGGAACGCTACATGGGCCGCTGGTGGCTGTTCGAGGGATATGATCGCGCCAGGCAGCAACCCAAACACCGCTGGTTTCCCTGGTCGGTTCGGGTCCACCACATCTTGCGCGAGGATCGTGATCGCGACCTGCACGACCACCCGTGGCA
>NZ_LT222313.1 GCF_900074915.1 Pseudomonas cerasi | reverse complement strand
CTCCTGGCTCGCTCATACGCAGTCTGACTGCCCACACTGGCCGCTTGTCCTGAGCGGCACACCGCTGCGCTTCCCACAGCGGGCAGGCAGCACACGACCATCAGCAGTGCACCGCACATGCTTTTCTTCATGATGAGTTCCTTTGCTGTTTGCGTTTTACACCGGGCGTGGATCGCTCGGCTGTACTGACGGTGCCACTGTGGGAGCTGACTTTGGGAGGGTGTTTTCCTCTTTCCAGCGCTGATCGAAGCCCAATAGGGCGTGCAAGGTCGGGGGCACCTCGCCAGGCGCGTCAAGCTTGCCAATGCGCACAGCGCTGTCGCCTTCGAGCTTGAAGGCAATGTGCTCTCTCGAAACCGGCTCGCCACCAGAGCGGTTGATGCCATTGCCCGTGCCGATCGGCAGCAGTCCCTCGGGGGTAATGGCGTTAAACACCATCGACGGCCCATCGTCACGGCCTGGCAGACTCACCAATACATGCTGAATCTGGTCCCCCTGACGCACCACACCTTGCAGATAGGGACCATCGCCGCGCACCAGGTACATGTCCAGATGGCCATCCTGTGACCAACTGCTGATGACGGGTTGTCCCGCTGTGTTGTTGGGGTCGATCGGCGGCCGAGGGGCCGACAGCTCGTCACCCGTTTTTGCGCTGCCTTCACCGTTTGGGGTCAACCAATACAGGCCATCCGTGGGTGGCGTGGGCAAGGGAGCCTCCACGCCCAGTTGCGCAAGCCAGGCTTGTTGCACCACGGCGAAACGCCCGGCGTCATAGGCGCCGAGTTTGACGCCCTCATCCTGGCCAGAACGTACTGCGGGGTTACCCTCTACCTTAAGGGCCCATTGGTTGCGATGGACGTCTTTATCGTCGTAACCCACGGTGACGCCCTGCTCGTTTTTGCGGGGCACCTTGACGGTAACCGGAAAATTGCCCAGCCACTGCAACGTCACCATCTTGCCTGGCTGCACACGGGTTTGGCGCAGCAGCCCCGCCAGTTCCTTGCCCCAAAAAGTCTGAACACCGTTCTTGGTACGCAGTGTGATGAAGGTGCTCTCGGGCTTGTCTGGCTCAAAACGAAACGGCTTCTGGCCACATTTGAGGATCTTGCCTGTCACGCCATCCTTGGCCGCCTGGAAAGGCTGATGGATGGCGGGCGACACCTGCTGATTCGCTGATGTTGCAGGCTGATCCGATGCTGGAGCTGCCGAGGGCGGATTGATGACCGGTGCGTCAGGCTGTGCCGGTGGTGCAGGTTGAACCAGTGGCCGCTGCAGACCCTCAACCTCCAGCGGCTGATAAGCAGTACTCGCCGGCGCGGGCGCAGACGAATGCACCGGTGCCGGCGCGGCTTGTTGAGGTTGCGGTGCCGAGGGCTTCGCCTGTGCCGGCTGTGGACCACCATACGGCGGTGGCGTATCACCATGAATGGCATCACGCGTTACAGGTGGCTGCTTCAACGCGTTACGAGCATCGTCCAGCAACATTTGCTGCGCAGGGTTCTTCATCTCCACATTGATCTGGTGCTGAGCAATCAGCTCGATGGCTTTTGCCTTGAATTCGTCACTGCCGGTCAGTTCGATGCGCCCCCGGTAGAACTGTGCTGCCGTGAGCAACGCAGCTATTACCTTCTCATCTTCCTGACCTGCGCCTTGGACCATCTCCAGGCGCGACCCACGGTCAACGAAAGCAGGCTCGGCATCGAGCTTGTAGAGCACCGAATTGTCACCTTGAACCTCACGGCTGATGCGGGCCAACAGAGCGTCTTTATCGATGTTGCTGGCTTGCAGTTGTGGCTCGTCGGCACCTATCGGAGCCCCTACGAAGATAGCATCCGGTACGACCGCCGGGCCGGTCTTGCGTGCTGTGGTGAAACGACGCGGCAGGGCCCCTGACACCGGAACCTCCACGTCTGAAAGGCTTTCATTGTCTTCGTTTTGAGCAGGCCCTGCCGGTGCGATTATCGGTTGATCCTCAGCGACGGGGGAAGTGTCAGGATCAGCCTCTACTGACGCCTGTTGTTTAGCAGGAGGCGCAGCTGGTTGAGTTGTCTCGTTTGACTGCTCTGGCTCGGCCGCCGCCAAAGGTGGCCGGTTGAGTACAGGCGCGTCGGAGGACATTTCTTGGTCTGTCGCCGCAGGTGGTGCCGCCCTCTTCTGATCATCCACGTTGGCAGAAGAGCCTGGGGCGGCCTCTCCCGGTGCTTGTTGTTGAGCAGACCGCGCAGCTGGTTGAGCGGTTTCGTTCGACTGCTCTGGCACGACCTCCGCCGAGGTCGGCTGGTTGAGTACAGGCGCGTCAGAGGACATTTCATGGTCTGTCGCCGCAGGTGGTGCCGCCCTCTTCTGATCATCCACGTTGGCAGAGGAGCCTGGGTCGGCCTCTCCCGGTGCCTGTTGTTGAGCAGAGCGCGCATCTGGTTGAGCGGTTTCGTTAGACTGTTCTGGCACGACCTCCGCCGAGGTCGGCTGGATGAGTTCAGGCGCGTCAGAGGGCGTGTTGCGGTCTGTCGCCACAGACATTGTCGCTTTGGGCTGTTCGTCAACGATCGCGGAAGCGTCAGGATCGGCCTCTACCGACGCCAGTTGCTCAGCAGGTGACAACGCCAAAGGTGGCTGGGTGGATACCTGCGCATCATCAATGCCAACAGGTGCTTCAGTGACCTGGGCAGTTTCGGGCGACTGGCTTTCAACAGATGACGCTTCAGATGCAACCGGTTGAGCACTACGGGTCTGCGGCGGTGCGGATTGATCCGGGACCTGTATTGAAGCTGCAGGCGCTGCATCCAGTTCCAGCGTTTCTTGCGCGGGAGTTGCTACCTTTTGCGCAGTATTGTCCGGGGGCTGAGTGTTCGAATCTGTCGGCATGGTAGTTACCTCTTCATACGGTCGAATCAGGGGAGCGGTCTGTTCGCGCACCGCGTCCAGTCCTCGTGATTGGTGAAGGTCGTTGAAGTCCGTGAACCCACGGGCAATTTCGGCGTCGTTGAACGTTGGATACAGAACCTGGCCCCCCACCGCTATAGCCGCCTCATTGGCCATGATCAACCCCTTGTTCACGTCCTTGGCATGATCGAAATCCGCCATGAACAGGTGCCGACTGTCGGGATACTGCTGATGCAGCACCTTGGCCACCGCCACCATGTTGCCGGCGTCAATGGTCATCACCACCGGCAGGCCGGTGGCCAGGTTCAGGCTGCGCGCAGTGGCATAGCCCTCGGCATACAGGATGGGGTTGACCGGATCGAGCGAGCCGCCCACCACCAGGAAATGCTCTTGTTTGGGGGCATCCTTGAAGAGGAACTTCTCACCCTCGGGTGGGATGTACTGCAACGTCTTGAACGTTCCCGAGGCATTAAAAAACGGCACCACCAGGGCACCGTTTCGTGTTTGACGAATGTCGGGCGTCGGGGGTATTCCCTTTCGCACCAGGTAGGGGTGCGCAGGGTCTGCGGCGGGCAGCCGGTCGTAAAGTCTCTTGGCAGCCAACGTCTGCTTGGCGTAGGTAACAGCGCGATCACGAGCGGCGTCTTCCTGGGCTTGCTTGGCCCCGGCCCGAATGTGCAGGCGGGTGATCGGATCAGACTCACCGCCAGTCGCCGCCCAGTTGGTCACATCCTTGGGCGAATCGGCACGATGGTAGTTGATGAACCAGCCTGCAGGGCGACGATCCAGAAAGCCGCAATAGACACCGCTTTTCTTGCCGTGCTTGTCATCGACCGTCGCTACACGCTGCCGACTACCGTCCATCACCGGCATGCCTTTGACGACCAGGCCGGCTTGAGTCAGTACATCCAGAAACTCTGATTCGGCGTCCCCACCACCGGCGCGGCGGCTTGGATCAGGCAACCAGTCGGTGATGCGATCAAGGTCACATCCAGGTCTCGCAAACCACAGCTTTTCCTCTTTGTTCCAGGCAATGGCCGCACGACCGTCACTGAGTCGTCCGGCAGACAGTCGAGCCTTATCACGATCATCAGGCGGCACGGCCAGCCAGACCGGGTATTCGGATGTGCGAGGGGCTGTTTCGATCTTGAACTGGGCATTGTCCGACGCTGGGAAGTTCTGTTGCGACCGGCTGCGGTCGTGCAACCCTTCGGCCACCATCGTCGTGAGGTTGATGAGGTCACTGATCTGCATGGGTCGAGAGCGATCTATGCAGGTTTCCTTGAATGATTGGGCACCCAAGGTAGCGTCAGCGCGGGCCTGTGGCTCAATATTTTCGCACGCAAATGCAAAGACCTCTTCGGCTTTACGCGAGTCATTGAGCGCGGGATAAAGCTGATCAACCTGGGCCCATAACTCCACCAGTTTCGGTGCATTTCGACCCGCAACAATCCCGTCTAGGACTGCTCTTTTCTCGGCAGGGCTGAAGGTGTTGATCCCATAATGTCCGAGTATTTCGTGCCTAAGAGTTCTTTCAAACTCTTGGTTCGAATCACAGTTGGCAAGGGCAAAATCTGCCCTTCTGGATGCCGCTCGATACGAACCGTCAATTCTTCCCCGGAGTGCGACACTATTTTGTGGTCCATATAACTCTTCCTGGTTCAAAGCAAGGTTGTAGGTGATCGTAAGGGCTTGCGGGTACGTTTTGCAAAACTCATCGATCACCGCCTCTGCATCATCATAAGACAAAGCCATTACTTACTCCCCCTCAGTAAAACGCCGATACCACCAGGGCCGCCCCGACAAGCGCTTGCCGCGCATCAGGTAAGCCAGTCGCATCACCAGGACCTTGAACGTCCACCCAAAGAACGAGAGCAGCCGAAAGCCGCCAATAATGGCGGTGATGACGTAGATCGTGACCATGGAGGGGAAGCGAAACCACGCCAGGTACAACAAGAACAAGGGGGCTGGTATGCCGTAGAGATTGAGAAGGCGTGAGGCGTTGCGCCAATAGCCCGGTTGCAGTTGCTGGTCAGACATGGATAACTCCTATGCTGCGGTTGGGACGCTAGCCCGATTCGTGATCTCCTTTTTTCGCCGGCGCAAGTTCCGGGAACTCAACCAGCAATGCCTTGTTGCCCTGGGCAATGTGTTTCATCACCGCCAGTCTGATGTTTTCACGCACGCTCCCTGTCGATACGAAGTACATGCCCCAGGCCTGATCGGGCGTGCAATGGCCGATCTGTTCCTCAATGTCTCGGAAGGCCTTGCATTCGTCTGGGGTTGAGCAGCACTGCTGAGCGTTTTGGCACATGACGTTCCCTTCCCTAGTCGTTTCACCACATCCTCTTCAGTAAGTCGGCTGATAAGGCTGGCCCTGCACCCAGCGTGATTGCCAATGCTCCAGGTACACGCTGGCCACCGCAGGAACGTCCCACATCACCACCGCATTTTCGCTGTTGGCCTTGGCAGCCGAGGCCGAGTAGTTGAACGAGCCTGTCTCGACGTTCTGGCCATCGGTGATGATCACCTTGTCGTGCTGAATCTTGTACGCAGCGTTGGTGCGCACAGGGATTTGCGCGTTGGCCAGCAGGTTCATCGCAGCGCGACTGGCCCTGTTGTCGTTGCCATGGGCATCGACCACCACCTGTACATCGACGCCGCGCCGTTTGGCTTGCACCAACGCCTTGACTACGCTCGGAGAGGTGAAGCTGTAGGCCATCAGCCGTATCTGCTGCCGGGCTCCCTGGATCACATTGAGTACCAACTGCTCCGCGCTGCCCTCGGGTGAGAAACCCACCTGGATTTCAGCCGCCTGAACAGTAAAGGTCAGATTGCACAGCAGCACCGAGGCCACCAGTGCTCTCACCGTCGAACTGGACCGCGCCTTGTTTGCCAGACTGGCGGGACTGAACTGCACCAAAGGCTCAATCATGGCGTGGCCCCTTTGGCTGAGCCTGAGCATTGCGCAGGGCCTGCAGGTTGTTGCTCTCGATCTGTAGCGAAACCTGTGTTTTCTGCAGCGCCAGGGCTTGAAGCTGGTTAGCCTGGATCTGCAATAGATTGGTATTGATCAGCAGCAACTGGTCGTTCTGCTGTTGGAGTTGGGCCGGGGTAGTACAACCTGTCAGGCAGGCAGTGACCGTAGCGGCCACGAGCAGAGCGCGAACATTCATGGTTAAGACCTTTGGTTGGATGATTGCGGACGTTTTCTTAACGTGGGTCGAACAGGGCAGCCTGCGGCTGCAAATCGCCCGTTCTTGCGATCGCGTAGCAGCAGGAACATGGATTTGAGCTTTGTCATGAGGCCCATTATTGATCATCATGAAGCCTGCTTACCCACCGTTGCTGCTTCAGATGAGTCCAGCCTACACACCTCGACCGCTCAAAAACCTCTTCACGGCCAACGGCTGCTGGGCAGATTTGCTGGAAGCCGGCGGTCTGCGCCAAATCGAAGTGGAGTCGATCAGCAAAATGCTCACCTGCGGCACCTCGATACTGGGCGTCAAACACTACACCTGTGGCAATGAGCATTGCCCGCACGTCAAATACCTGTGCAACACCTGCCATTGCCGGGCCTGTCCTTCCTGCGGCAAAAAGGCCACCGACCAGTGGATCGCCGTGCAAAACAACCGTCTGCCCGACTGCCCCTGGCAGCATCTGGTGTTCACGCTGCCCGACACGCTGTGGTCCCTGTTCTTCTACAACCGCTGGCTGCTCGATGCGCTGTTTCGTCTGGCGGCCGATAACCTGATCTACACCGCCAAGCGGCGCGGTTTGCGCGTCGGGATTTTCGGTGCGCTGCACACCTATGGCCGGCGGCTCAACTGGCATCCCCACGTCCACCTGTCGGTGACCGCGGGCGGCCTGGATGAGCAGGGCGTCTGGAAAAATCTGTCGTTCCACAAAGAGGCCCTGCGGCGGCGCTGGATGTGGCTGGTGCGCGATTACCTGCTGGGACAGCCGCTTTCGCAATTGACGATGCCGCCGCAGCTGGCCCACATCCACTGTGAAAGCGACTGGCACCGTCTGATACTGACCGCTGGTGGCCAGCACTGGCACATCCACTTGTCGAAGAAGACGGAAAACGGCCGAAAGACCGTCAATTACCTGGGCCGCTACCTGAAAAAACCGCCGATCTCGGGCAGTCGTCTGGCGCATTACACCTGCGGGGCCACGTTGAGCTTTACCTACCTGGATCACCGCACGCAGACCTATCAGCAGGAAACGCTGAGCCAGGCCGACATGCTGCGCCGGGTGGTGCAGCACATCCCGGAAAAGCATTTCCGGATGATCCGGTATTTTGGTTTTCTGGCCAATCGGGTCTGCGGGCAGTACCTGCCGAAGGTCTATGAAGCACTGAAGATGGCGACGCCAGGACCGGTACCAAAGCTGTATTTTGCGCAGATGGCCAAAGCCTTTCTAAACGTCGATCCGTTCCGTTGCGTGCTGTGTGGCGCACGGATGGTATACACGGCGGCAATCAGCGGGCTGACGGTGCAGGGACTGGTCCTCAACGCTCAGGCGATCGCGCAGATGAGGTACGTGAAGCCCTGACAGGGGGAAGGTGCGTCCGCACCTAAGCTTCGCGGTTAAATAACCTGCGTTAATGCGGATTGATAGGGATTTTCACTGCATAAGTAACGCATCAGCGTCTTCCTACCCATCGCTATGAAGGCATGACGCCTCCTTCCATAGCGTCAGCTTGATGCATAGGCATTTTGAAATTCCTATGCATGAACTTGTGTACCTGGCGACTCAGTTTCAGCAGCTTTTTGCAGATCTCGACCTGACCGCTTGTGAAGCGCTTCATCAGCTGTTGCTTTGCTTGTCTGTTCATTTCGTCTCACCTCTGTGCCGGCTTTGCTGAGTGCCTTTCGCCGATGCGCTTAGGTCGATCGGGCGCATAGGTGCATGACAAGGGCGCGATGCGAGGCCGCAGCTAAGGGAGCGAAGCGAGTCTGAACGGGGGAGTGTCGCGGGCGCAGCCGAACCCTTGTCAGGTGCCGCGCTCGATCTACCGTCAAGCGCACGGCGAAAGGTGCGCAGCAAAGCCTGCAGGTGATACGGGAGGTACAGGCAGCGACGGCAAGCGGAGCGCGCAGGCCGAGAGGCCGGAGGCGTTAGAGCCGGCTTGCCGGCGAGGATTGAAGCCCGAAGGGTCGAGACGGGCCGGCTTCATGGCCTGGCTCGATGCGCAGCACGAAAGCCCGGCCCTGAGCGCAGCGAGGGGAACGCTCGTCAGGGTGGAGCAATGATCAAACCAGGTATGCCTCAGGTGGACAGAGCGTTCTCCTCCCCCATTGCTCGATCTGGCTCGAGCGATTCAACTTGTCTGATCGTAGCTCCTGCAGCTGCAGAACAAGTCGAACCGCCGATGTCGCTCAAGTGATCAGGGGAAGCATCCAATCGCGCTTTGATGCGCGCCATGAGTCTGTGTACCACCTGCCTTGTTAATCCCGCATCAGCAGCCGCTTCTGCAACGCTCGCCCCCATCACCAGGACGAGCCTGGCTGCATGCAGAGATTTTGCGGAATAGGCTCGGTGCCCACTGCTGCATGACATAAACGTCACCACTCGCTCAAACGCGTGTGGATTCATCAATGCGCACTGCGATGTAGGACTGATCAACCGTATGAGCTGAGCTATTTGGGTTGGAGTGAAGGTTTGCTGGATCTGTGAAGCTGTGGCCAAAACCATATCATCACGGACGGACATTAGATAATTCCAGTAAATCTATTATGTCATCACATGTAACTACACTTGATTAAACTTGTAAATTGTAATTAGCGTCACCACATGTAGCTACTTCTGTCCTAGGCCCACCGTTCGCCGCAGGGTCAAGCTGAACGAGTCGTTCATGCCTGCTATACCAGGAGGGAGTTCAGGTTTGCACCGCTGATGGGAACATAGGCTTGCGATTCAGCCGGTCTCCACCGCCGGTGGGAATTCGCTGTAGGCCTTTCACAGGTTGGACCGATGATCAGAAATGATGCGCGATTACTTGTAGTTACTTGCGAAAGGGCCCAGAATTAGCGTAGTAACAATGTAGCTACAAACAGCATTGAAAGGTGATATTATGACAGCACTACTGAAAAGTACCGACGTGCGTTGCCGCATCGAAGAAGATTTGAAAGAGCGAGCTACTGCAGTGCTGAGCGCTTGCGGCCTGAGCCTGAGCGATGCGATGCGTCTCTTTCTTCGTCAAGTTGTGGAAACCAGGGGGCTCCCTTTTGAAGTGAAGGCGCCTTCCGAGAAAACGGCTCGAGCTTTGGCTCAAGCCCGTGAGATCCGCAGTCGGTTCGACTCGATTGACGAATTGTTCGAGGATCTAGATGGCAAAGAAGCCCGCAAGACCGGCAAATCTAAAGCGCGCCCCGTTGCCAAAGAGAACGGCGTACACGCCTGAATTTAAGAAATCATGGAAGCGGCACAATGATGCCGGCCGGCAGCCTATGACCGAAGCCAGGGATGTAATGAGAATGCTTTGGGAGGGTGATACGTTGCCGGCTCAGTACCTAGATCACGAATTGCAAGGCGAATGGGCGGGTAACCGAGAATGCCATATCCGAGGAGATTTCTTACTGGTTGTCACCGCCACTGTAAAAATGACCCCCTAACGCCAACCTAGAATTGACCCCCCTGGGTAAAACTGGCGGCTTTGAGCTGCCAATATGTTGACCCAGGAGCAGTCTGTGGAAATTAAAGTGTTGGCCCGTCAGGGCCATGGCATCAAATTCATCGCCCGTGAGCTGGGTATTTCGCGTAACACCGTGCGCAAGTACCTGCGAAAGGCCCGGTCGCTACCCAGTGACAAGGTGAGACCCGCACGTCCGTGCAAAATCGACCCCTTCAAGGACTACCTGCACGAGCGTATTGAGGCGGCGCGCCCACACTGGATTCCGGCGACCGTCCTGCTGCGTGAGATCACGGCATTGGGGTACAGCGGCGGCGTCAGTCGTCTGAAGGCTTATATTCGCCCCTTCAAACGTAAGGCAGAAGAGCCGGTGGTACGTTTCGAGACACTGCCCGGCAAGCAGATACAGGTGGACTTCACCACCATTCGACGAGGCCGTCAGCCGCTTAAGGCGTTCGTGGCGACACTTGGTTTTAGTCGAGCAAGCTTTGTCCGTTTCTCCGAGCGAGAGGACAGCGAAGCCTGGCTGACAGGGCTTCGGGAGGCGTTCGCTTACTTTGGCGGCGTGCCCGAGCAGGCATTGTTTGATAACGCCGGAACCATCATCACCGAGCGAGATGCTTTTGGGGAGGGCCAGCACCGTTGGCATCCCCGATTGGCTGCGCTGGCCGATGAGTTTGGTTTTATTCCCAAGGTCTGCCGCCCTTACCGTGCCCAGACCAAGGGCAAGGTTGAGCGCTTCAACGGGTATCTGAAGGGCAGTTTCATTACCCCGTTGGCCGCTACGCTCAAGAGTGCGGGTCTGACGCTGGATGTGGTGACGGCCAACGCACATATCGGCCAATGGCTCGACGAAGTCGCTCATCAGCGGATTCACGGCACGACGGGTGTTCAACCGGCGGTACGTCTGGCCCAAGAGCAGCAGGTACTATTACCACTGCCAACACAGAGCCTGCGCCCGCAACCCGCCCAAGGCCTACGCCTGGGACGGGTCCTGCCGTACGAGAGCTTGCAGCATCCGCTGTCGGTTTATGAGCAACTGCTGGAGGTGAGAGCATGAACCTTCAACATGCTCGCCTGACAGAACTATGCAAGGGGCTAAAGCTTGAGCGCGTCGGGGTGGACTGGCCGCACCTGGCCCAACAAGCAGCAAGCGGCGAAGACAGCTTTGCCGACTTCCTCGAAAAGCTGCTGGCTGCCGAGACCGATGCCCGAAGTGAACGCTCTCGACAGGCCCTGCTGAAAACTGCCGCGCTGCCCGCTGTGAAAACGCTGGAGCAATACGACTTCGCGTTTGCCACCGGCGTCCCCCGGGCACAGCTCCAGGAGCTGGCAGCACTGAGTTTTGTTGGACGTGCCGAGAACATCGTGTTCCTGGGGCCTAGTGGTGTAGGCAAGAGCCACCTGGCTATCGCCCTGGCCTACCGGGCAGTGATGGCCGGTATCAAAACCCGCTTCGTCACGGCGGCTGACTTGATGCTGCAACTGACCGCTGCGCACCGCCAGGAACGGCTCAAGGAATACTTCAGTCGTGTGGTGATGGCCCCTGGGTTGTTGGTCATCGATGAAATCGGCTACCTGCCGTTTGGTCGTGATGAAGCCAACCTGTTCTTCAATGTTGTCGCCAAGCGCTACGAGCAAGGCAGCCTGATCCTCACGAGTAACTTGCCGTTTACCCAGTGGGCCGGAACCTTTGCGGATGATCAAACACTGACAGCGGCCATGCTGGACAGGCTGTTACATCATGCCCATATCGTGCAGATGACAGGTGAAAGCTATCGACTCAAGGACAAGCGCAAAGCAGGAACCAAATCTTCTCGGGCCGAACCGGCTCGAAAATATGAACCCGAGGGGGGTCAAAACTAAGTTGGCGATTTAGCACGGAAGGGGGTCACTTTTTAGTTGGCGTTGACAACTGGTCTACCAGGTTACGAAAACAGATGTGATTTTTGTTGATATAGGCACTCATGCAGAGCTGTTCAAATGACCCCGCTGCGGCGGTTTCTTTATGCCTGTGGAATGGCCCGCGAGCGCACCATGACAGCAGACCGGAGCAGGCCGACTCGCGATCAGTGTCGGAATTAGCAATCAACGGAACCACTTTAGGCCTATCTGTGCGGTGCAATGCCGCCTTATGACGTTTATGACAGCTTGCCTAAGATTTTGGCTAGATTCGTCATCACTTGTCGCTACATTTGTTCAGTTACGTCCTCAATCTATTTTGTCACCAGTTGTAGCTACTAAAAATGTCAATATAGGGTATACCCCAAGTGACACGGAAATCAGCACGACCAGATTTCAGCTTTGCGGACTTAAAGCACACCCAATTTGATACAATCATTAGACTACACCCAAAATGAGACGGATCTACTGATGTTCATTCGTGCATACCTTCGAGCATCGACCGATGACCAGGACGCAAGTCGAGCGCGCGATTATTTGGAAACGTTTGTCTCCGGCTACGGCAAGGCCATCGCATCGTGCTATATGGAAAATGCCAGTGGCAGCCATGCCGACCGCCCGGAATTAATCCGACTACTCAAAGATGCTCGCCGAGGTGACGTGCTGCTGGTGGAAAGCATCGATCGGCTGTCGCGGATGGATGACCAGGCTTGGCGATCCCTCAAAACAGCAATCGATAACCGAGGCATACGGATCGTCTCTGTGGATCTGCCTACCAGTCATCAAGGCATGACGGCCCAGTCGGGGGACGAGTTCACCGACCGCATGCTGGCGGCCATCAACTACATGATGATCGATATGATGGCCGCGATTGCCAGGAAGGACTATCAGCAAAGAAGACTGCGCCAGGCACAAGGGATTGAGAAGGCAAAAGCTTCAGGCGTCTACAAAGGCAGACCCGTAGACGCAGAGCTGCGTAACCGAGTGCGTGAGCTGCTGGCTGCAGGTCTCGGGATCCGCGCAGTAGCGAGGCACGCTGCGTGTTCAACTACGACCGTCATGAAGGTCCGCGACGAGCTGGCGCAACGTTAGTCGGTTAAGGCCAATAGGTGTAGCGGCTTGCAATCGAAAACAGCCGTACTCGCAATCAGCGCAATTTTCGGCTCAGATTAACTGCGACTGACGGAGCCGTCTGGCTCAGATTAATTGCGAGCGAGCTTGCATTCAGCCGCATCGACTTGCATTCCATCGTTTCCGGCTCACATTAGCTGCAACTGAACCCGCGCCGGTTAGCACGTCCAACAAACGAGGGTTTGTTGGACAAAAACCGCGCTCCAGGCGCAGGTATGGTAGGGCTTGGGTGACGGAGTCCAGCAAATCTGTATATATTTCAACGTCCAGAAAATGTGTATTACCACGAGTTTCTGCACGCACATTCAGTTGCAAAAAGCGTGAGCCGGGCAACCTGCAATTTGAGCTGGTCGCAAATATCGTGAGCTGGAATGCAGATAATCTGAGCCAGCGGCACCGGATACATGCAAATAATCTGAGCCGAAAAAGGCGCTGATTGCGAGCACGCGTGTTTTCCAACGCGAGCCGCTACACCTACCAAAGCTGTATTTTGCGCAGATGGCCAAAGCCTTTCTAAACGTCGATCTGTTCCGTTGCGTGCTGTGTGGCGCGCGGATGGTATACACGGCGGCACTCAGCGGGCTGACGGTGCAGGGACTGATCCTCAACGCTCAGGCGATCGCGCAGATGAGGTACGTGAAGCCCTGACAGGGGGAAGGTGCGTCCGCACCTAGGCTCAGCGGTAAAATAACCTGAGTTAATGCGGATTGATAGGTATTTTCACTGCATAAGTAACGCATCAGCGTCTTCCTACGCATCGCTTTGAAGGCATGACGCCTCCGTCATAGCGTCAGCCGGATGCATAGGCATTTTGAAATTCCTATGCATCAAGCCTTTCCTTGAGAGGCTCAATGGCTCATGACTTTTGAGCCGCCTGCCTGACGACTTGCCTATGCGCGAGATTGTCTATACCAAACCCGCGACCTTTAATTGAATTACTGAAAGGCTCGTTATAAAGCGTGTCGTCCCATTGTTCCGGCATTCCATGGGAAGCGACACCAAGATTCACTTCAAGCATCGAATGGTGGCTGTCCTGACCGAAATAGGCATAGCAGGCATACCGCACAAGCTCTTTCAGGTTCTGCTCACTCTCAATACCCAGGCTTTTCAAACAAGCCGGTGCCAGAAAACGCGCAACAGCGACCATGCGCGAAGCGGTACCGGACGGGCCGGCGATAATAGGCTTTCCAGAAACTTCAGCACGCTTTGCGAAATCGCTGCCCGGTTTTACACTCCATACACTGCTGCCATGGCCTCTCAGAACCTGCAGATCAGATTCCTCAGGCAAACCCTTATCGAAGCCCACTTTCGTTTGGGCAGACGGATGATTAACCGGATTGTGACGATGAAAAGCCAACTCACGTGCACTGATCAGCGTCTGGCTAAGATTTGATGCCGTTTCATACCGGGCTTTGCCAATTTGTTCACGACTTTCGCTAGCCCGTGCAGCCCACCCTGACATGACATAAAGATCGCCTTCACAAGCCTTCAGATAGTTGAGGTCTACCCCACCGTCGAGCTTTTGCTGCAAGGCTGGATCGTTAACCACTCGTTTAAGCAAATGTTTAAAGTTGTTACTGAGCATAAGGTTAGTGAACAGTGTACCTTTCTCTCGAAGCGTCCCGACGCGACTGGTGGCCCGGATAGCTGCCGCATTCCAACCAACACTCCCCATTACATCAAAGCGCGGGCTGAGCACTCCACTGCCGTGTCGATTACTGTCATGAGGGCGAGAGACTGCCTGGACGATTTCGGCCCACCCCTTAACCTCCCCATGAGCCCTGACAAAAACGTCTGTCAACGTGTCAACCAGCGCGCTTATTGTCATTTTCGCTGCCGGGTGGTCGGCAATGTGTTCGATGACTGCTTTTTCGATCTTGCTGTTACGCTGGATTTCGCTGCAAACCGGCTGGGATTTCTGCGCCGAAGTTTCCGTTCCCGCATCCACGACGAGATTTGTACTGGGTATCGAGTGATTGCTGACTGTTTTCATCATATGAGTCACTCGTCAGAGCTCTCTGCGATCTCGTTCAAGTGGACGTGCCACCTATCGTCCTGCTTGTGCAGACCGGTTACTTTGAAAGGCGTCAGGGGCGGGATGAGCGCTTCGTCCTCGTATGGGTTTTTTGAAAAGGGACCTATATTGACGGCTGATGAGGACTGCAGATGTAACGTGACATCGGAAGTAAATTCTTCTGTAACATCCATTCTAGTCGATGTGCTCATGAACGCGTCATCACGATAAGTATTACCCGGCTTGAAGCGACTCATAACTTCACCATCATCCATCTTTTGCTTGATGCCTCTATGCAGCTGACCAGACACCTGATAATCAGGGTATTGAGCAAGTTTGGCCAAACCGCTATTCATTGCCTCGACAACAGGCGCGACATCATTTTTCGGGGCATACCGCAGATGATGGTTGATCGGTCTGTAAAGACAACTCGTATAGAGATGGATCGCAAGAAATTCATCGTCTGAAAAGCAATCACCAAAAGGGTGGCTGTCTTTTTCATCAAGTGCATTTTTGATCATGCTGTTTGGAGGCTGAATATCTTGGGCTATTGACTTTGGTTGACTTTTAAGTCGCTTTTTCTCTTGTGTGATCACTGAAGACAGCGCCTGCTTCATCAGCGTATCAGAAAGCCTAGGAGATGGTCCTTTTCGGGGGTTCGTGCGATATTTCCCCTTTATATTGCTAGCATAGTTCTGGCTTAATATTTGTTCATGACTGAGAGAAAGCATCGTCCCAGAAGCACTGGGCACTGGTGTGGACGAACCAGATGCATGTTGAGGGCTAATAGGCGGACTATACACATGATTGGAGCCAGAAGTACCACAAATATTACCCATAAATAAAATCACTCACTTAAAGTTTAAAGAAACGCTGAACAATTAACACGTCCGCGCCGTTCTCGTTTTTCAAGCCGATTTTTAAATCGAACGAGCTTACCTTGCTTTTCTGGGGACCAATTTCTGCCCTCACTCTGCTGATTTGCGGGCCAACCCACTCAGCAGTCCTTTGGAGAGGACTTCTGCGCTGAATCCGTTGGGGTGTTTGCAGAAGATGTGGAGCCGGATATTTTCATAGCAACCTCCTTTTATCTATCGGCGTCCCTGATCGTGCCTAAAGTTTTCGATTACCTGCTTGATCTGTTCAGCAAGCGCTTGGGCGTTTTCGAGCGCAAGCAACAGGGTATCTGCCCCGTTCCCGCCAAGGTCATGGGTGTAGCGAAGACACAACGTGTTTTGCTCGACATCAAGTGCTATACATGCGCTCATCGTGTGGACAGGAGACAGGTTCAGGTGCAATGCAAGCGCCAGCAGACGTCCGTCGTGCTCGGGATCGACACGGCTCAAGGTACAGATAGCGAAAAGCGCGTCGCCGTCAGTAGAGGGAACCAGAAGACTGGCTTGCTTATCCTTGCCTTGCCACAGTAAATAACCGTCGTCGCGCAAGGCCTGCAATGCCGAAGTATCAAAGCCCAGGGTCTTCAGGCTGTGCTCAAGCAGACCATTAACGGATGTGCGCATGGTGTGAATACCTTTAGGTTCGAATGAGCACTTGGTGGCGTGAACCTCCGTAAGGTTCCAGGCCACGTGAACTTGGGGTCCGGGGAGCAATGGAACAGGGAAGTCAGTTAAGGCCTCCCACCATACAAACAGCCGGCTGCCTCGTTAAA
Organism: Pseudomonas cerasi; assembly: GCF_900074915.1. Taxonomy (GTDB): domain Bacteria; phylum Pseudomonadota; class Gammaproteobacteria; order Pseudomonadales; family Pseudomonadaceae; genus Aquipseudomonas; species Aquipseudomonas cerasi. Next base: position 85,109 of record NZ_LT222313.1, on the reverse strand, counting down.
TCTTGTCCGTAAGAGGGTGGTCAGGTGGAGTGCAATTACCCAAGCGTAATAGGTCTCGTCAGGATTGAACATATCCCCATGCTCAGCGTAACGGCCTCGATCCACGATGACGACGTCACCAAAAAAATACCGGCGCTCTGCATGTTGTCGCCTTCCACTTTGACCAAATATGAGCTGAAAACGCCATCCTGTGGCTGAGCTGGACACCATCCGATAAACGGTTAGTAACCCTAATCAACTGTTTCATATGATAATTATCGCTTGTAACGGTTAACAGCGTTCCGGAACAATTGCAATCGACCAGGCCAAACACCGGCGTTGGCTTATTACTCAAAGCTCGTGACGCCATGTCTCACAACGCCCCATATCGACAGTTCTTCGCCTTCCAGGATATGCCGAGGCGGATAGGCGGGGTTGGCTGACTTCAGCACGACATGGTCACCCTGCAGGATGAGGATTTTGCACAGCGGCTCGTTGTTCACGGCAGCAATGACAATGCTGCCACTGGACGGTTTTCTGGATCGATCCACAACAACCAGGCTGTCATGAAAAATCTTTGCACCCTCCATGCTGTCGCCATCGATCTTGGCCACATAGATGTGAGGCGCACGTAAATCCATCAACCGGTCGAATGAGAAGTCCTGCTCGATGTGGTCCGCAGCAGGATTAGGAAAACCGGCGGGGATTTTAAAGGTGTAGAGGGGGCGAATAGAGAAAACGGAAAAAATCGTACGCTAGCGTGAATTTTGTCAGGTTGAGGTCCTAGAAGTTGACGGCGATCCGTCAGGAAATACAGTAAATGTCCTAGTCTGACCCGGTGCCGGTGAGCGGCCTGACGCCGGGTTGAGGTGTACTTCAATCGGACACAGTCCAGGCTGCACGAGGGCCTGTCCCATGTCGGAAGTGCTTACCGTACGATTTTTTCCGAATTCTGCGGGCTCCCCTTCTTTACGCGTCTCGGCCATGGAGCCTATCAGCCCTCGAATTTTTCACACCTCTGGCCTGTTGCCGTTCGCTCAACCAAATAGTGAGTTTTTAAACATAAACTCAAATGAGCAAATGAACTTCCCTTACTAATCAGGTAGTTGGGCCACAAAATCGCTCAATACCTCTTTGATACTCCTTCCCTGCTTCGTCGCATAAAGCTTTAGCTTCATGTGTTGCTCCCGATCCAGGTCAAAATTGACTCGAACCGTCGCAGGCTTATCAGCCAAGCTTGCCAAGGTGGTTGCCTTCGAGCTTCGCGCGCTTGGCCGGCCGGCACTCAAAGCACCTTTTAATTTTTCACTCATAAACTCATTAGCTCCTTTGCTCAAAAAAGTTTTTGTTTTATCTCGGTCATCAGCGCGCGAATTTCCTTCGCACCGTCACTTTCTGGATCGCTATCGAGAATGGTCGTGCCTTGAGCGGCAGTGCCTGGGTAGCTCACACGCTGAGTGATGCGCGACTCCAGTACAGGGAGGCCATAGCCGGCCAACGCTTCCGAAATCTCTGCACCTATCCGCGTACCCTTGATTGCACGCGACACGACAAATGCTGCCTGCAAGGCACCATCCGTTACTTCTATGCGCTGTTTAACCAAATCCACGAGGTCTGCTGTAGCCCAAATGTCATACGGGCTCGGTTGCACTGGGATCAAAATAAAGGAGGCAGCTTTGATGGCTGAGATAGCCAAGTCTGCTGCCTGGGGTGCCCCATCGATAACAACAATATCTTTGTGCCCGATCGCCTTTAGATCGCGGTCGATGGTAGGGCGGTCGATACCAACAACCGTCACAGGGTTGTCATCAAGCACCGCTGCCCAATCACGAGCGCTTCCCTGGGGGTCTGAATCCACCAGCAGCACACTGGACCCATCCAACTGGAAAGCGCGCGTCAGGTGCGTGGCGATTGTCGTTTTCCCTGAGCCGCCTTTCTGGTTCAACACCGCAATGACTCGCATGAAACCTCCTGAGTAAATGATTTTATGTGCTTTTACTCAAGCGAGTATACCAGTAACTCAAACAAGTAAAAGCTCATAAACTCATAAATTTATTGCCTCCAGATGCGCTATTGTTGGCCCAGCGTGAGCCAACAATCATTTTTATGAAGAAGGCTTCAGAGCTTTAAAAGCTCGTTGAGTCATTGGGTGTCACCGCCACTGTAAAAATGACCCCCTAACGCCAACCTAGAATTGACCCCCCTGGGTAAAACTGGCGGCTTTGAGCTGCCAATATGTTGACCCAGGAGCAGTCTGTGGAAATTAAAGTGTTGGCCCGTCAGGGCCATGGCATCAAATTCATCGCCCGTGAGCTGGGTATTTCGCGTAACACCGTGCGCAAGTACCTGCGAAAGGCCCGGTCGCTACCCAGTGACAAGGTGAGACCCGCACGTCCGTGCAAAATCGACCCCTTCAAGGACTACCTGCACGAGCGTATTGAGGCGGCGCGCCCACACTGGATTCCGGCGACCGTCCTGCTGCGTGAGATCACGGCATTGGGGTACAGCGGCGGCGTCAGTCGTCTGAAGGCTTATATTCGCCCCTTCAAACGTAAGGCAGAAGAGCCGGTGGTACGTTTCGAGACACTGCCCGGCAAGCAGATACAGGTGGACTTCACCACCATTCGACGAGGCCGTCAGCCGCTTAAGGCGTTCGTGGCGACACTTGGTTTTAGTCGAGCAAGCTTTGTCCGTTTCTCCGAGCGAGAGGACAGCGAAGCCTGGCTGACAGGGCTTCGGGAGGCGTTCGCTTACTTTGGCGGCGTGCCCGAGCAGGCATTGTTTGATAACGCCGGAACCATCATCACCGAGCGAGATGCTTTTGGGGAGGGCCAGCACCGTTGGCATCCCCGATTGGCTGCGCTGGCCGATGAGTTTGGTTTTATTCCCAAGGTCTGCCGCCCTTACCGTGCCCAGACCAAGGGCAAGGTTGAGCGCTTCAACGGGTATCTGAAGGGCAGTTTCATTACCCCGTTGGCCGCTACGCTCAAGAGTGCGGGTCTGACGCTGGATGTGGTGACGGCCAACGCACATATCGGCCAATGGCTCGACGAAGTCGCTCATCAGCGGATTCACGGCACGACGGGTGTTCAACCGGCGGTACGTCTGGCCCAAGAGCAGCAGGTACTATTACCACTGCCAACACAGAGCCTGCGCCCACAACCCGCCCAAGGCCTACGCCTGGGACGGGTCCTGCCGTACGAGAGCTTGCAGCATCCGCTGTCGGTTTATGAGCAACTGCTGGAGGTGAGAGCATGAACCTTCAACATGCTCGCCTGACAGAACTATGCAAGGGGCTAAAGCTTGAGCGCGTCGGGGTGGACTGGCCGCACCTGGCCCAACAAGCAGCAAGCGGCGAAGACAGCTTTGCCGACTTCCTCGAAAAGCTGCTGGCTGCCGAGACCGATGCCCGAAGTGAACGCTCTCGACAGGCCCTGCTGAAAACTGCCGCGCTGCCCGCTGTGAAAACGCTGGAGCAATACGACTTCGCGTTTGCCACCGGCGTCCCCCGGGCACAGCTCCAGGAGCTGGCAGCACTGAGTTTTGTTGGACGTGCCGAGAACATCGTGTTCCTGGGGCCTAGTGGTGTAGGCAAGAGCCACCTGGCTATCGCCCTGGCCTACCGGGCAGTGATGGCCGGTATCAAAACCCGCTTCGTCACGGCGGCTGACTTGATGCTGCAACTGACCGCTGCGCACCGCCAGGAACGGCTCAAGGAATACTTCAGTCGTGTGGTGATGGCCCCTGGGTTGTTGGTCATCGATGAAATCGGCTACCTGCCGTTTGGTCGTGATGAAGCCAACCTGTTCTTCAATGTTGTCGCCAAGCGCTACGAGCAAGGCAGCCTGATCCTCACGAGTAACTTGCCGTTTACCCAGTGGGCCGGAACCTTTGCGGATGATCAAACACTGACAGCGGCCATGCTGGACAGGCTGTTACATCATGCCCATATCGTGCAGATGACAGGTGAAAGCTATCGACTCAAGGACAAGCGCAAAGCAGGAACCAAATCTTCTCGGGCCGAACCGGCTCGAAAATATGAACCCGAGGGGGGTCAAAACTAAGTTGGCGATTTAGCACGGAAGGGGGTCACTTTTTAGTTGGCGTTGACATATAAACATAGTATCTACAATGCCAGCTCAAAAGCGCGCCGCATTGTGGCTCGATCCACTGACAGGTACGGCTTCGAATGGTCAAGGCAAGCATGGCCTAGAAGGATCTGGACCATCTCTACATCGCCGGTCGCGGCGAGTACCTTCGCTGCTAACGTGCGTCGACCGCTGTGTGACGATCCGCCCTTGATCCCCGCTTGACGATAAAGGCGGCTGAACGTCTGTTGCAGGGTGTCACAGCACCTGTATACCTCCGGCCCGCTGTCCAGCATGCGATGCTTGAATGCAAGCTCAAACGCTTCACCCTTGTGGCTGAGAATGAGCTTTGAGCTTGGACGTAGGCCGCGAAAATCGTCAGATCCAGCCCCCCCCCCAGCCACGCTGCAATCGCACGTCCAACCAACGCTTTAGGGCATCGATGCACCTGGCATGCGTGAGGTAAACGTTTCTGGCACGCGCGCCTTTTGTGATCGCTGAAGACAAGTGCACTTCTGAACGCACGGATCCAGATGGATGTAGCACGTTGGATATTTCAAGCTGGGCTAGTTCTGTTACGCGCAAGCCAGTTGTGTGAGTGAGCCAAAGCAGCAGCACGTCCCGTTCTGGCATTCGGCCTGTCACCGAAGCCACTCTTATGAGGTGTTTGAATTGACCAGGTCGTAGGGATGTTGCACGACGGATCTTGGCTGTCATGGGACTCTCTATCAGGATTGGCGAAAATTCGCTGTCGTTCCAAAGAGAGTCAGCAGGGGGCCTCCGAAAAAGCCTAACACCAGTGATTATGCGGTGTTATAGGAAAATGCTACCGCGCCTGCGGCTTGGTGGCCGGTGACAGCCAGCGCGACACGTCACCCTGTCCATCACCAGCTCCAGGTAAGGCTCATCACATGTCCACGGTCAGCCGATCTGCCGGGTACTGGTTCATGAACGCTGCGCTCTGCTCCGGCCGTGCGCTCAACCAGTCCGCATACGAACCCTTGGGCAAAATCACGACCATGCGCTTTTCATCCTGGGGCTTGTGGTACGCCTTCATGAAGTCGTGATCATCTGTATTCACGGTCAGCATGGTGTAACTGTGCAGGATCTGCTCGGTGACCGGATCGCGCCACTGTTCCCACAGGCCCGCAATGCCCAGCAGCTCGCCGTCTGCACGGGCTATACGCGTGGCAATTGCCTTACCTGATCGCCAGTCCGGTTCGTAGATGGCCACCGCAGGGATGATGCAGTGTTGGGCGTGACGCCAGGCATGACGAAATGAAGGTTTCTCGGCCACGGTCTCTGATCGAGCATTGTACGTGTGTTTGGCAAATTTGCTGTTCTTGCTCCAGGACGGGATCAACCCAAAGGAGCCGGTCAGCACTTCCATGGTTGCAGAAGAATCGTTGTCACCTGCCCGGCCGTCTGGGCGGCGTAGGAATGGGCCGATGTAGCCAGGCCACAGCTCGACCCCAAACGCTTCAGCGACCTGGTGGGGTGACGGTGCTTCGTAATGGCTGCACATAGAGCCTCACTGGAACGTGTAAATGTCCTAATGGGAGACGCCGCCCTGCCCTGCCGTTCCATTTAATCGACTGGTTACAGCCTAATGCCAGAAACGATAAAGGGTGCCTCAGACACCCTCTTCGTACTAGATCCGAAAACCGCTCAGCTTCGCCTCGGTTCGCCTTGCACGAACACCCTAGGGCAGCCAATCCCGCAAAGACACCCAAAAGACCTCATAAGAATCCCTTAAAAGCATTAAAAGGATATCCTTATGGAATCCTTTTAAACTCCAGCATCCAGTAACCGCCTCACCGCAATTTTGATCAATGCTGGTCGAGACAGGCCCAGTTGCTTACGGGCAGCATCAAATTCAGCCAATAGCTCAGGCTCAAAACCTACTTGGAACATCTCTCGCTTGCCTCTGATGTTCTTCTTAGCCTTGCTATCGGGAGCGGTGGCCGCTGCTTTAGCCGCGACCTGACTTGACTCTCGGTCGGCGCTCGCCGGTTTAGGTGCTCTTTGAATGATCGCCATTATATATTTTCCTGATACTTAAAAAATACCCTAATAATACTTCAAGGATACCATAAGGATATCGTAAAAATATCCTTATGGTCATTTCTCAAAACAGTGCAGCTAAGAGCGCATCAATTTCCTTAACAGCTTTGAGGTCTTTGGGTTTCATTTCACTGACTGCAAGGCCCAAGGTCGATGCAGCGGCTATTGATTTACGCCTGGCGATACTCAAATCAATCAATGTCAGTTGAGGGTAGTTTTCAATGGATTTGCGCGTGCCAATGTTGTCGCTTGAGTATTTTTTTGGCTCAGCCATATTGAGATAGGCATAGATGGGAAGAGGGTTGTCACCACGTAATGCCTGGATTTCGATGATCAGAGGCACCAACTCATCTTCAAGCGCGTCAAGCTCGAAATTTCCAGGAGCAATAGGGACAAGCATCACATCCGCGATCATCATCGCGTGCCGAAAAGCGCTGCTATCGCGACCGCCCGCATCAATGATGATGTCGTCGTACTTATCTAGCTGCCTCAACACTTGAGTGCGCAGTTGCTCACCGTCAGGGTAAGCCACCAAGGTAACGCTGGGTGTGAGACCTGCTGCATCGCGACGATCAATTGCCTTGGATGAGGATGACTGGCGATCACTGTTGACCAGCAGCACGTCCTTACCCTGCAAGGCTCGCCCTACAGCCACCTGCACAGTGTTGGTAGATTTCCCAACACCACCTTTCGTATTGCCTATAACAATGACTGACATGGTTTTTCCCTTAACCCCATAGGATGATGAAAAGAATATCCTTTTGATACCTATTGTCAAGCAATAGGACATTAAATAGATATCCTTAAACGTATTAGGAGCGTGAGGCTATTCAGGGGTTAGGGGAGAAATAACGGCAATAGGTACCACTTTTTGGGAGCCCTGCTGGAGGATATTCATAAAAGCTTCAGCTACACAGGGGACCGCAATCTCCCTGGCGAACCACAACAGCAGTGGCCGGTGTTCGGGATTGGCCAATTCAGCAATCGGCAGGCTTCGGAGGGTGGTGTAGGTGGTATATTCTTTAAGGAGCATATTTTAGCCATGACAGGTTTGATGTGTTCCAAGCTGGGGATGGTTACAGCCATGCCCCGGCATCCTTTTTAACGCTGGTTTTACGCCATAAATGCCAATACAGGGATGATGTCCTGCGGGGCTCGCCCCGTGAGCACCAGGAAGTGTCGCCAGACGCCATAAGGCACCTTCCTTACTCCCTGCTTGTAATCACGCACGCGCCGATCAGACGAAAGCCCCAGTAGCTTGGCTAATTTTCCATCTGTCCCGTGCTCTGGGAAGCATCCCTGAAAATGTCGGAAATAAGCTCCAACAATTTCAGGAGAGGGCGGTTCCCACCCTTCATGCTCGCGTAGCAGGTGCGTACGGCTATACAGGCTTTCGTCCAGTTCCGACTGTCTTGGAAGCCTGGGCGCATTCAGATTAGCTTTCAGTTGCTTAATACCTTCCTCGGCGGCAGCTTGAAAAATAACCTCTTGCTGCTTGGTAACGGACGACAACGGTATGTCTATTCTCATTCCTCATTCCTCAATTTCATCGAAGAAGTGGAGGCCTTATGGCCCCCGTCTTCACCGTGGTGACAGCTCGATGCTTCGAACGTCTGAAACACGGATATTGACCAGACTCAGTGTCCCTGTGGCTAACTGCTTCCAATGCCCCGACTGGTGAACGTGGGTAAGGGCGTAGAACAGGTAGTCCGGTAACAACAGATCAGTTCGGTCTATTCGGATTCCGATATGTTCTGGATTGAACTCTCGTACCGCTTCGCCGCAATGTTCTGCTGAGCCCCTTCGAACAATCCAGAAGTGAGCCTCTGGAAAATTCGTCCGGATGGTCGCCACCGCAGTTAGTTTCATCTCGTTCTCCGCTGGCGGCATGACTAGCCCCCTCAGAGTCGAGTGGCTTTCTGCATGCCACCAACAGCAACCATACTAGGCGCATTGCGCCTATATTGCAACATTATTTAGGCTCAATTCGCCTATCGAACGACTCGCTTTAGTGTCGTCAATAAACTACAATGCCATCCATGACGACGATAAAACAGACCTCTACCTATATGGCTTGGGAACGCAGGCTTAAAGACCAGAAGGCCAAAGCTGCAATTGCCGCTCGTATTTTTAGAGTTGCAAATGGCCTGATGGGTGATGTCTCTCCAGTAGGACAGGGCGTTAGTGAGCTACGGATACACGTTGGCCCTGGTTACCGTGTTTATTTCCAGCAGCGAGGCGATGAACTGATCTTGCTGCTGTGCGGTGGTGACAAGAGCAGCCAATCCCGAGATATCGAAACAGCCAAGAAACTGGCTGATCAATGGTGGCAAGAATGAAAGAACAAATTTTCGATTACGACCCAGCAGCAGCCCTTGACGGTCCTGAAGCAATCGCGATTTTTATCTCTGATGCCTTTGAGACGGGGGATGCGGAGTACATCGCGAAGGCTATGGGGGTTGTCGCAAGGGCCAAAGGGATGACCGAGCTTGCGCGCGAGACAGGTCTGTCTCGAGAGCAGCTTTATCGGTCGTTCAGTAGCAAGGGCAATCCAACCTTAAAAACCATGTTGACGGTAATGAGAGCCCTGGGCGTGGATATGACAGCTCGAATGCACTGATCCCCTGACCCAAATTTTAGGGTCAGGGGATCAATGGAACAGAATAACCGTGAACGAACACCGGATTGACTTGGTCACTTAGCCTTTACAACCCAGAGCTGATCAAGCCGCGTCGTGTAGCTCTGGCTCATTTGCTCACGCCGCATTCCCCAATCTGGAACGACTGGTACTGACCCTGTACGCAGTGTCCCACGTCCCCACTTGCCGTTGATCATGTCCAACGCAGCCATCAGCCGATCTGAGCTCATCGGCTGACTGGCAGCGAACAGGTCATCGGTAAACTCGCCTGGCTGACAAATATCCATCAGCAGCACTTCCGCTTTGCTGTACCTGAAGCCTGGTCGAAAAATCCGCGAAACCGCCTCGGTCGCGTACTGAGTCATCAGCCGCACATCGTTAGTGGGGTAGGGGAGCCCGCAGAATTCGGAAAAAATCGTACGGTAAGGGGTTGTAAGCCGGAATCCCAGAAATTTCCGTCATGGGCGGGAAGCCAGTACTGGTGCGGATTGACGCCAAACAGTTGATTTCCGATGCAGCCGCGCCAAGCGAGAAGATGGCACCTTTCCATGGGTAAAACGTGTACGTAAAACCATGTCGGGTAGAAGAACCAGCCGGAAACCAAGCCTCAGACGTTTTCCGACGGAATTTTCGGCGATTCCGGCTTATACCCCCGTCACGGGGTTCTCACTGCCAGTTGGAACCGTTGGAGCCTATGCGCCCACGAAAGAGGTGCGTTTGTTCATAGGATCCAATTCATGCAGAATCATGTCATTACTTCCCGAGGCGTCATACCTTTGTCGAGAGGGGGTTCAGCCAGCGATCTCGAGCCTGCCTATGCGCAGTTGACTCCCGAAGCCTATCGACACGCGGTTACGAAATTCAAACAAGCGCTGACTACACCGGAGCGGCCGACCGGTGAACCCGTGTTCCTCTATGACCGCACACCAGGCGAACTGGAAAATTTCCGTTCTTCGGACAGTTTTATTCTTCCCCCTCACCTCAATCAAAAAGGCTGGGACACGCTGCACATTTCCGGCAGTGCCAGTATCGCCAGTTTGGAGCAAGTGCAACGCTTGCATGCCACCCCGAAAGCCCCGTCGTGGTATTGGATGTACGAGAAGAATCTCACGCGATCGTTGGGGGCTATCCATGTACTTGGCGACTGGGCAACAATTGGGCGAACGTGGGTAAAAGTCGCAATGCCGTCATCGCCGATGAGCAATCTCGCATCGCTGCGCTCAAGCAGCAGCCAGCAGTCGAGATCATTCATCGCAAGGATGCCAAACACGGGCTGGAGAACCCTCGTAAGGTAGTGTTGAAGAACCCGGATATCTCCAGTGAAGAAGACTTGGTGAAGTCCGCTGGTGCGGATTACCTGCGTTTGATGGTGACCGACCACATGGGCCCGCGTTCGGAAGACATTGACCTATTCCTAGCCATGGAGCGCGCGTTACCCGAGCACGGTCGGGTACATATCCATTGCGGTGTCGGGCAAGGCCGCACAGGCATCTTCATCGCCATGCACGACATGCTCAAGAACGCTCACCACGTATCGTTCCATGACCTGATAGAACGCCAACTCGCGTTCAATCCAGGTCGCGCGCTGGATTTCAACAAGGATGTCACCCACGAAGGCCGCGCCAACCTGCGCAATGACCGCTTGGAATTCATTTCGCTGTTTTACGAATACGCCAAGCAAAACCCGAAAGGAGCGGCCCGCTCATGGTCAGAATGGCTCGCTGACCCGAACACCCCTCTCAACAACGCTGACTGACTTACGCTAAGCATTATGCTAATGCCGTGCTCCTATAAGTTGGTTGTCAGCCAGAACCCGAGAATGGGGTCTGTTCCATTGCTCCCAGCCCCAAATCAGCCGAAAACGGGGAGGCCGCAGAATTCGGAAAAAATCGTACGCTAAGTGTAGCGGCTCGCGTTTGAAAACACGCGTGCTCGCATTCAGCGCCTTTTTAGGCTCAGATTATTTGCGTGTATCCGGTGCAGTTGGCTCAGATTAACTGCATCCCAGCTCACGATATTTGCGACCAGCTCAAATTGCAGGTTGCTCGGCTCACGCTTTTTGCAACTGATTGTGCGTGCAGAAACTCGTGGTAATACGCCTTTTCTGGACATTGAAATATGTACGGATTTGCTGGACTCGGTAACCCCAGCCCTACCATGCCTGCGCCTAGAGCGCGGTTTTTGTCCAAAAAACCCTCGATTGATGGACGTGCTAGCCGGTGCTGGTTCAGTTGCAGCTAATGTGAGCCGGAAACGATGGAATCCAAGTCGATGCGACTGAATGCGAGCACGGCTGTTTTCGATTGCAAGCCCCTACACTTAGCCCTTTGGCTGTGCAGCGGCCCATTGGATATAAGCGCTTTCGATCAACCACGTAGCATCAGCGGCTGTGGGTACAGGATTGAGCGCTATGTGAGCCAGCTTTTTTTCTATCCACGTCAGCAGTGCGGTACGCCCTGCTGGACAAGGCATTAGATCACGCTCCAAATGGTTGGCAAGCTCTGAGATAGCCACATCGCGCTCGGCACTTTTTGCAGTCATCGCAATTTTCCTATGCATGGACCGGGGCATTGCCCTCTGAAGCGGTGGGTGTAGCATTACGGAGACAGCGCGGCTGGCCGGGGTCTACGCCCCCGCAGCGCAGCATGTCGGCTTGTCACCCTGTCAACTTTATCTGAAAGGAGCATACTCATGCGTAAACGTACTGCGCTACTGCGTTTTGATCCAGCGCTTGCCTCATTGCGCGATGGCATTTCGGCAGTTCAACGGATTGGTACCACGCTCTGGATCGCCAACGATGAAACCACGAGCCTTGAACGGCTGACCGTTAGAAATGCTGCGCGAGGCGAGGTGATATGTGATGAGCACCGATCATTTTCACTAATCAAGTATTTAAAGTTACCTCTACCAAAGTCGGATGCGGAGATCGATATCGAGGGGCTGGCCTATGATCACGGCACGGGTTACCTCTGGCTGGCCGGCTCACATAGCCTGAAACGCAAGAAGGCCAAAGCCGACGATTCCTCGCAGAAGAACATCAAGCAGCTATCGACGGTAGAGGCGGATGGCAATCGTTATTTGTTGGCCCGCATCCCGGTGGTTCAGGAGGGCGACAGCCATGTACTTACCAAAAAGGTGGATACCGATGCTAGAACAGCAGCACAGCTAAACGGTAACGAATTCGGCAATGACTTGATCAAGGAAATTGCAAAAGACGATCAACTGAAAGACTTTCTGCTGATCCCGAGTAAGGACAATGGTTTTGACATCGAAGGGCTGGTAGTCATCGGCTCGCGCCTGTTGTTAGGGTTGCGTGGTCCGGTACTCCGCGGTTGGGCCATCGTGTTTGAGATCGAGCCCGAACTGAGCAAGGACTCGACTGATACGCTGGTGCTCAAGAAGATTGGTCCAGATGGGCGCAGATACCGTAAACACTTCTTCGAGCTGAATGGCCTGGGTGTGCGTGACCTGTGCATCTCTGGTGACGACCTGCTGATTCTGGCGGGGCCGACAATGGAGCTGGACGGTCCGGTAAAAGTCTTTCGCTGGCACGGTGACTTTGCCGAAGAAGAAAGCGTGATTTTCTCGGACCAATTGGAGATCGTGATGGAGGTGCCTTTCGGGCAAGGCGTCGATCATGCCGAGGGCATGTGCATCTTTGGCACCGGAGAACAGGCCGGTGATGAGCTGTTGATTGTTTACGACGTTGCCGCGCAGCGTCGCAAGCTTGGTGACACAGATGTAGAAGCGGACTTGTTTACGCCAAATCAGCTTTAAAGACTTGGCGAAATCGGGGTTTGGGGAGCAACGGAACCGTAAACGCACTTAAGAAGTGGTTAGATGTAGCGGCTTGCAATCGAAAACCCGCGGGCTCGCATTAATTGCGACTATCAGTAGCCGCTGGCTCGGATTGCCAACGACATGCGCAATGTCGTCGCACGTTTCAAGCTGGTTGGCTGATCAGACCGGCACAAAATGCCGAAATTTCCGTCACGGGGTCTCACTGCCAGTTGGAACCGTTGGAGCCTATGCGCCCACGAAAGAGGTGCATTTGGGGAGCACGCAGAATCCGGAAAAAATCGTACTACAAGGGCTTCCCCATTGAGCACAAGCCCAATAGTTTCTGTTTGACTCCGCTGCATGTGCCGGATCGACGGAAAGAAGGTGAAGGACTGCGGTACTACAAACGGTCATCTTGAGCTGATCGCTCGGACCCTGATGAAAGACGCACGTGAGGGCCTCGTTCGCTAATCGGGACTGAATTTCCCATACGATTTTTCAGGTATCCCTCACGCAGGTCCAACCCGCTTCACATCAACGACGGCAGTGCACATTGATCCTTTTATCCGCTCATGATCCTCGCCCTAACGCCTTACAAGGTGATCAGTCATGACCTCTGGTGTTGACGCCGAACCGTCAGGAAATGCAGAAGGCGGCTCTACTCTGACGCAGGGCGTGTGGTTCGCCTGACGTCTGGCAAGGGTGTACTTCTTTCGGATACAGCCCAAGCGGCACGAGGGCCTGCACGCCCCAGCCGGAAACGACCCCTTCTCAGGCTCACGTTCTGCGTGGCATTGCCGATAGGTCTATATTCAGCTTATGGCCGTCATTGAACTTCTCAATGATGACTTGCCATTAGTGATGCCATAGAGCCATCTATTCATGTAGATGAGCTGTTTTGGCATCGCAAAACTGACCTGCACCTGCAAAGAAGGGTGTTTCTTGAGCCTGATCAGGCACCTTCAATTAAAACGAGAAAAGACATGAACATTCTTTCGCCTGGTATCAGCCTTACCAACCGCCTGCGCTTCCCTGCCAAATTTGCCGTTTTAGCCGTAATTATCGTTATTCCACTGGTCATTCTCGGTATGAGGGTGTTCAGCAACCTGAATTCAAGAATCGATAGCGTCGAGCAAGAGCGTGTCGGTCGCGAATACCTGCTTACCGTCACGCCTATTCTGCGGCTTTCCATGCTCCAGCGCGCGCACACCAACCGTCTGTTGTCAGGTGATGCGTCTGCTGCTCAAGACCTTGCCAATAACCGCAACCAGCTTGAAACGGCCTTCAATAATCTTTCCGATATGGATGCTCGCAAGGGCCCTGAGCTGGAAACAGAGAATCGCGTGCAGCGCCTTCGCGAAAGTGCGCGCTCACTGATGGAAGGTGTCAAACCGGGCCTGTCGCCGGACGATTTGTTTGCTCAGTGGAACGAGCAACTGGCGCAGACGCTCAACTTTATCTACTACGTATCGGCCACCTCTGGTCTGGTGCTGGACGATGATCCTGCGACGCTGTTTCTGATCGACCTGAGTACCATTCGTATGCCCAGGGAAATCAACGTGGCCGGTCAGGTCCGAGGTATCACTGCGGGCATTAGCACAGGACAGGGCCTGACCGCCTCGATGCGCGGTTCGCTCGACAGCCTGTTGAGGCTCGAGTTGCTGTTCCGTGGCGAGCTTGAGCAGAGCGTTCGTTTGCTCAAACGACGCTCTCCAGAACTGGCCAACCGCATCAATGATCCGATCGCCACGGCCACCACGGCAATGGACAGTTTCCGCAATGAGTTGCAAGCCTATGTCAAAGGCACGGACTACTCGGCGCAAAGAGGTCAGGCGCTCGGTGCTCAGGGTAACGTTGCGGTCGCTGCCCTTTATAAGGCACAAGACGAAATCCAGGTTGCACTGCAGGACCGATTGGATTCCCGCTACACCTCGTTGCTCCAGCTACGCCAGATGATGATCGCCATGTGCGTGATTGTGGGTTTGTTGCTGCTCTATGCGTTCAGCAGCATCTATCGCGCCTTGCGCATCGCCATCGACAGCCTGTTGGGTGTTACCCGTCGACTGGCCGACGGTGATCTGAGTGCCAGAGTGCAGGTGGTCAGCAAGGATGAAGTGGCCGATATCGGTAATGGCCTGAACCTGATGGCAGAAGCATTTTCAAGCTCCATCTCGCACATGGATCGTACCTCGTATGAACTGTCTGACGTGGCGGCGCGACTGGGCACGTCCATTGGTCTGGCCAAGCAATCGATGAACGCGCAGCAGGCCGAAACCGAACAGGTGGCCACCGCTATCAACGAGATGACTGCGAGCGTCGCCGATGTGGCGCAGAACACTGAAGGCGCAGCATCGGCTGCTGACGAGGCCAATACCGCTTCGCGTAATGGGCTGCGCATCATGCATCAGGCCCACACAACGATTCAGGCCCTGGCCGATGAAGTGGAAGTCAGTGCCCAGAAGGTTCAGGCGCTAGCCTTGCACAGCCAGTCGATTGGCGGCGTCATTCAGGTGATCAGCACTATTGCCGATCAGACCAATCTGCTGGCGCTCAACGCGGCCATCGAGGCGGCACGTGCCGGCGAGCAGGGTCGTGGTTTTGCGGTCGTGGCTGACGAAGTCCGCACGCTGGCATCGCGTACTCAGGCGTCTACTGAAGAGATCCGCAGCATCATTCAACAGCTGCAAAGCGCGACCGACGCTGCCGTGCAGCAAATGCAGGCAGGGCAGCACAAGGCTCAAGCGTGCATTAGTGCGGCCAGCGAAGCATCCGGCAGCCTGTCGAGCATCAGCGAGGGTGTCGAGCGTATCGTCGAAATGAACACCCAGATCGCCAGCGCTGCCGTACAGCAGCATGCGGTTTCCGAAGACATCAACCGTAACGTCATGGAAATTCGCAACAGCTCCGGGACCTTGATGCTGGGTATCGACAACAACGCAGTGACCGCCGACGAACTGGCACGGGTTGCGAGCGACATGCGCAATGTCGTCGCACGTTTCAAGCTGGTTGTCTGATCAGACCGGCACAAACTGCCGAAATGTCTGTCACGGGGTGTGGGGAGTAACGGAACAGAAAGTGCACTTAAGGGGAGCCCGCAGAATTCGGACAAAATCGTACATTAGCTATCGTTTGCGGTCAGTTTTGTAGCAATATAACAATACGTTTTCAACGTCTTACTGTTTTAGGGGTCCGGGGAGCAATGGAACAGCGAACCGACTTAAGGATAGTAGCTATTGGCCTTCTTTCTCCATGAGCCGAACCTAAGCGTCTGTCCGAAAGAGGATCGCTCAACGAACTGGGCAGCCTGCGGCTGCAAATTGTGGGATTTTGAAATCGGTTATCATAGCCGAAATCGAGTCGATACCTCCTCAGCACAGGCTTACACATGGCGTCAGAGACAAAAAAACGTAAACGGGCGAGCCGGGCAAAAGCCAAGGCAAAGCAGACCCGTCTCCAACGCGCCGGGCATACCACCTTCGTGCCCGATACCTGTCACCGCCACTGTAAAAATGACCCCCTAACGCCAACCTAGAATTGACCCCCCTGGGTAAAACTGGCGGCTTTGAGCTGCCAATATGTTGACCCAGGAGCAGTCTGTGGAAATTAAAGTGTTGGCCCGTCAGGGCCATGGCATCAAATTCATCGCCCGTGAGCTGGGTATTTCGCGTAACACCGTGCGCAAGTACCTGCGAAAGGCCCGGTCGCTACCCAGTGACAAGGTGAGACCCGCACGTCCGTGCAAAATCGACCCCTTCAAGGACTACCTGCACGAGCGTATTGAGGCGGCGCGCCCACACTGGATTCCGGCGACCGTCCTGCTGCGTGAGATCACGGCATTGGGGTACAGCGGCGGCGTCAGTCGTCTGAAGGCTTATATTCGCCCCTTCAAACGTAAGGCAGAAGAGCCGGTGGTACGTTTCGAGACACTGCCCGGCAAGCAGATACAGGTGGACTTCACCACCATTCGACGAGGCCGTCAGCCGCTTAAGGCGTTCGTGGCGACACTTGGTTTTAGTCGAGCAAGCTTTGTCCGTTTCTCCGAGCGAGAGGACAGCGAAGCCTGGCTGACAGGGCTTCGGGAGGCGTTCGCTTACTTTGGCGGCGTGCCCGAGCAGGCATTGTTTGATAACGCCGGAACCATCATCACCGAGCGAGATGCTTTTGGGGAGGGCCAGCACCGTTGGCATCCCCGATTGGCTGCGCTGGCCGATGAGTTTGGTTTTATTCCCAAGGTCTGCCGCCCTTACCGTGCCCAGACCAAGGGCAAGGTTGAGCGCTTCAACGGGTATCTGAAGGGCAGTTTCATTACCCCGTTGGCCGCTACGCTCAAGAGTGCGGGTCTGACGCTGGATGTGGTGACGGCCAACGCACATATCGGCCAATGGCTCGACGAAGTCGCTCATCAGCGGATTCACGGCACGACGGGTGTTCAACCGGCGGTACGTCTGGCCCAAGAGCAGCAGGTACTATTACCACTGCCAACACAGAGCCTGCGCCCACAACCCGCCCAAGGCCTACGCCTGGGACGGGTCCTGCCGTACGAGAGCTTGCAGCATCCGCTGTCGGTTTATGAGCAACTGCTGGAGGTGAGAGCATGAACCTTCAACATGCTCGCCTGACAGAACTATGCAAGGGGCTAAAGCTTGAGCGCGTCGGGGTGGACTGGCCGCACCTGGCCCAACAAGCAGCAAGCGGCGAAGACAGCTTTGCCGACTTCCTCGAAAAGCTGCTGGCTGCCGAGACCGATGCCCGAAGTGAACGCTCTCGACAGGCCCTGCTGAAAACTGCCGCGCTGCCCGCTGTGAAAACGCTGGAGCAATACGACTTCGCGTTTGCCACCGGCGTCCCCCGGGCACAGCTCCAGGAGCTGGCAGCACTGAGTTTTGTTGGACGTGCCGAGAACATCGTGTTCCTGGGGCCTAGTGGTGTAGGCAAGAGCCACCTGGCTATCGCCCTGGCCTACCGGGCAGTGATGGCCGGTATCAAAACCCGCTTCGTCACGGCGGCTGACTTGATGCTGCAACTGACCGCTGCGCACCGCCAGGAACGGCTCAAGGAATACTTCAGTCGTGTGGTGATGGCCCCTGGGTTGTTGGTCATCGATGAAATCGGCTACCTGCCGTTTGGTCGTGATGAAGCCAACCTGTTCTTCAATGTTGTCGCCAAGCGCTACGAGCAAGGCAGCCTGATCCTCACGAGTAACTTGCCGTTTACCCAGTGGGCCGGAACCTTTGCGGATGATCAAACACTGACAGCGGCCATGCTGGACAGGCTGTTACATCATGCCCATATCGTGCAGATGACAGGTGAAAGCTATCGACTCAAGGACAAGCGCAAAGCAGGAACCAAATCTTCTCGGGCCGAACCGGCTCGAAAATATGAACCCGAGGGGGGTCAAAACTAAGTTGGCGATTTAGCACGGAAGGGGGTCACTTTTTAGTTGGCGTTGACAGATACCGACTTTTCCTTCGATATCGATCCTTTCGGTGATGTCGATCTTTGTAGTTGCTGCCAGACAACGTATCTGAACGACATGTTTCCCGACGCTTCTTGCGTAAGCGTTTCGATGAGAGAAGGGCCAGGCGGATTCGCCATCACCGCCGTCATTCACCACGATGAGGAGCCGCCCTGCTGACGTGGCCTCTGCACCGCCTGCTTACACACCTCGACCGCTCAAAAACCTCTTCACGGCCAACGGCTGCTGGGCAGATTTGCTGGAAGCCGGCGGTCTGCGCCAAATCGAAGTGGAGTCGATCAGCAAAATGCTCGCCTGCGGCACCTCGATACTGGGCGTCAAACACTACACCTGTGGCAATGAGCATTGCCCGCACGTCAAATACCTGTGCAACACCTGCCATTGCCGGGCCTGTCCCTCCTGCGGCAAAAAGGCCACCGACCAGTGGATCGCCGTGCAAAACAACCGTCTGCCCGACTGCCCCTGGCAGCATCTGGTGTTCACGCTGCCCGACACGCTGTGGCCCCTGTTCTTCTACAACCGCTGGCTGCTCGATGCGCTGTTTCGGCTGGCGGCCGATAACCTGATCTACGCCGCCAAGCGGCGCGGTTTGCGCGTCGGGATTTTCGGGGCGCTGCACACCTATGGCCGGCGGCTCAACTGGCATCCCCACGTCCACCTGTCGGTGACCGCGGGCGGCCTGGATGAGCAGGGCGTCTGGAAAAATCTGTCGTTCCACAAAGAGGCCCTGCGGCGGCGCTGGATGTGGCTGGTGCGCGATTACCTGCTGGGACAGCCGCTTTCGCAACTGACGATGCCGCCGCCGCTGGCCCACATCCTCTGTGAAAGCGACTGGCGCCGTCTGATACTGACCGCTGGCGGCCAGCACTGGCACATCCACTTGTCGAAGAAGACGGAAAACGGGCGAAAGACCGTCAATTACCTGGGCCGCTACCTGAAAAAACCGCCGATCTCGGGCAGTCGTCTGGCGCATTACACCTGCGGGGCCACGTTGAGCTTCACCTACCTGGATCACCGCACACAGACCTATCAGCAGGAAACGCTGAGCCAGGCCGACATGCTGCGCCGGGTGGTGCAGCACATCCCGGAAAAGCATTTCCGGATGATCCGGTATTTTGGTTTTCTGGCCAATCGGGTCTGCGGGCAGTACCTGCCGAAGGTCTATGAAGCACTGAAGATGGCGACGCCAGGACCGGTACCAAAGCTGTATTTTGCGCAGATGGCCAAAGCCTTTCTAAACGTCGATCCGTTCCGTTGCGTGCTGTGTGGCGCACGGATGGTATACACGGCGGCAATCAGCGGGCTGACGGTGCAGGGACTGGTCCTCAACGCTCAGGCGATCGCGCAGATGAGGTACGTGAAGCCCTGACAGGGGGAAGGTGCGTCCGCACCTAAGCTTCGCGGTTAAATAACCTGCGTTAATGCGGATTGATAGGGATTTTCACTGCATAAGTAACGCATCAGCGTCTTCCTACCCATCGCTATGAAGGCATGACGCCTCCTTCCATAGCGTCAGCTTGATGCATAGGCATTTTGAAATTCCTATGCATGAACGCCATGGACGCGTCTTGAATGGCTTCGGCGCTCATCGGGCCTTTAACAAACTGCTCGATCAGCTCTTGGGGAATCGAGGGCAACTCCCTCGCTGTTGCATTGGCGGACTTCTTTTTGGTCGGCATACATGCACCTCTAGCTACATGTTATGCCCGAACACAAAATTTCTGACAGTCTCGCAAAAGGTCGGGCATAATTAGGAGTGACCTGCCCCCCAAACGGGCTGGCATACCTGTTTTCTTATATATTGGGACATTAACCGACCCTCTACGCAATTGCGACCTTTGGTTTTAGCACTGTAGAGAAGTCGATCTGCTTCATCCACGGCGGCTGTATACCCTCCCTTCTCAGGTATCTTGATCGTCACCACTCCGGAACTAATTGTAACACTCCCCACTGGACTGGCTGAATGCTCTATAAGCGCGTTTTCAATGGCTAACCTGACCTCCTCGGCAACGCTTAAAGCACCCGCCAAATCTGTTGCAGGTAACAGGATCACAAACTCCTCTCCACCATACCTTGCTGCTAGATCGCCAGGCCGCTTAATGCAGCTTCCGATAAGCCCTGCTACCTGGATTAGGCAATTGTCGCCCCTTAGGTGGCCGTAGCGATCGTTGTATTGCTTGAACCAGTCAATATCCATCAAAATGATAGAGATGCATGAGTTATCCCGGGAGGCGCGTTCCCACTCCTTTTGCAAGGTCGCGTCGAAGCAACGCCGATTGGCCAAATGCGTCAAACCGTCCGTACGAGCGATGATTTCCAGCTCTGCTCTAGCGATGCTCAGCTCATTTTCGGCTGTGATTAGGTGCTGAATTTGCCGGTACAGCAAGAAACCCAGCAATGACAAGGAAAAAGTGATCATGCCTATCACGGCCATGGACCTATACGCATATACCCACCAAGGCGCGAATACATGCTGATATGACACTCCAGCAGCGGCAACTATGGGTAATCCGGACACCCGACGAAAGGCATAGATCCTTTCCACTCCATCCACAACAGATTTGATCACAGCGGTCCCGCTGTCGCTGTATGGCAGATAACGAGTAAAAAGATCACCTTTGGCCACATTGGTCGTCATCAGTGCGGTCAGCGTAGGTCGCCGAGCCAACAGGTCGCCATTATTCAGCGCGAGGAAAATCACCCCATTCTCGTCCACATCCATGCGTTTGAAGAATGATTGAAAATAGGCAACGGGCACAGTCGCTAACGCTACACCTTTAAACGTGCCATCGGCAGCATTGATACGTCTGCTGATCGGGATGATCATATCTCCCGTAGTGCGACTCTCTACGACGGCACCGACGTGGATGGACTCGTCGGCATTATCGCGGTGATAAGCGAAGTACACGCGGTCACTGTTGTTTTTCACCCGCACACCTTGGGAAAAGGAATTAGCGACCCAGTTGCCTTGGGCATCGTAGATGAAAAGCCCCTGAATGCCATCCACGTTAATCACGTCCTGAGCCATCAACTTCGCCAGTCGAGCTTGTTGATCACCGTCCACACCGTCGTGCTCCACGCGCTCCACGAGATCACGGAGCGTATTATCAGCCTGCCGTACCGTATCCTGAGCTAGCTGCTCGGCGGCCAGAACGATGTTTGAAACCAAAGTTTTGGCTGTAGCGACGCGCTCACGCCTGGACTGGTTCATCTGCCAGGCTGTAGCCAAAATCAACGACAGACACACCAGAACAATGAAGCCAGTTAGAGCTTTGGTGAGCAGGAAAGGCGTGAGCCTAGTTGAGGTAATGTAAAAAAGCTTCACGGGAATGTCATCAAATTGGCGTTACGGCACTCCATGCAAATTTCGTTCCTAGGTATCGCTGTGTCTATACACTTCACGCTCTTCACTGCCCGCCGCGACCTAAAAAGGGTAAGGAAGCAAAAAAGCTATGCTCTATATGTAATGTGTCACTAGAAGCGCAGAGTGGAGGGGTTTGAGAGGCTTAAGGCCAGTTGTATTTTTTTCGCAGACACTGCGCTGAGGATCGTAATCTGCAACGAGAATTACCGTTTGGTAAAAGCTGCGGATCCAACGATCACGCTCTCCTTATTTCTTGGATCGCGATTTGTGCTGCCGCTCCGGTCAGATAAGAGCGGCATTCTCTTGATACGTCGCCTCTGGAGTCAAATCAGCTAGGGAAATCTGCAGTCGCTCCCCAGCTTGCGCACCATCAACGATGGCAGTGCGAGCGCCGCCGACTCAGGACAAGCGGAAACGTCCGACGATATTGTTCAGGTCCAAAGCCAGAGTCGACAGTTCACGGCTTGCGTTACTGGTTTGCTGCGCGCCTGATGAGGATTGCGCTGATAGATCTCGAATGTTCATAAGGTTGCGGTCCACTTCCCGTGCAACGTGTGCCTGCTGTTGCGCAGCACTGGCGATGACCAGATTGAGGTCGTTGATCTCGCTGACCGCCGCGCTGATGACGGTAAGAGACTCATTGGCGCCCTCGGCGATACCTAGCGTTTCACTGGCCAGTTCAGTATTGCCACACATAGAACCTACCGCCCGCTCTGTACCAGTCTGGATGTCGGTCACCAGACGTTCGATTTCACTGGTTGATTGCTGGGTCCGGTGTGCCAAGGCACGGACTTCGTCTGCCACCACGGCAAACCCGCGCCCGGCTTCACCTGCGCGTGCGGCCTCGATCGCGGCATTGAGTGCCAGCAGGTTGGTCTGCTCGGCCAGACCACGAATCACATCCAGCACCTTGCCGATGTCGCGCGACTGACCCGCCAGCTCGCCGATCAAGGTGGCCGTTCTCTGTACGTCGGTGCTCATGGTGTTGATTGCACTGACAGTCTTCTTGACCAGCCCCAGACCGGCCTGCGTTGCGCTTGTGGCATCGTTCGAGGAGCGAGCGGTGTGTTCGGCGTTGCGAGCGACTTCTTCCACTGCGCTGGTCATTTCATTGACAGCGGTTGCTGCCTGGTCAATCTCATTGTTTTGTCTATGGATACCTTGAACGCCTTCTTCGGTTATGGCTTCTCGCTCAAATCGATGCGAGTACTGCAGGATGAGGGGCAACGGCATCAGGTGGTTTTAGGCTGTCGGGAGCCGGGACCGCGTGGGACGAGTGAGCCGTCCCGGGCCCTCTTAGCTCAAGGATTTTTTGCACAGATCGGCTTGGATCGGGCGTCAAGCAATGGTTCGCTGCGCAGTTGCCCATCGGGTGCAATACCCTGATAGCGGGCGCATCCCCGGGGATCATATTCAATACGCGCGTCCCGGTACTTAAGGCGCATATCAGCCGTCTGAAAGGCCATGACTTGATCGCTCGGCAATGCGTCATTGCCATAAGAGTGAAGGACTGGCGGGGCTGGATTAGACCGCACACAGCCTGCGAGCAAAGCGGCAGAGGTAAAAAGTAACAGTGCTTTCATTGGTTTTCCCAAGGCAGATGATAACGTTGAGCAATTCTAAAGGGTCCCCAATCTTAAGAGAGTCAGGCCGGGGGCTCACTGACAAGGGTATCAGCCCTACCAGGTGTCACGGAGCGGTCATGAAAATGACCGAAGAAGAAATGCGTCAAGCATTGTTTGGATCGGGCGGGTCAACAGTGCGCTCAGCCGCTCCACAGCCCCAGCCAAATACAGACAACAACCAATCTGCAAAAGCAGCTGCCAAGCGAAAGAAGGCCAAGAATTTTGTACCAAAGCTCGTGGTAACGTTGCGTGTAGGTAACGAGTATGAGGGCACGTCGGAGTTGATCACACATGAAGCCGACACGCTCAGCCGTCTTCAGGCTGAAGTAGATGCGATGAAGATTGCCCGCAAGAAATACAGGTACGTGGACCTGGTTTCGATCAAGCCAGCTAATTAAATCTGCTGATTACACAGGCAGTGGCTCAGTATTTCACTTTGAAGGTCGGCGAATCCTCCGGGCGATTCTCTCGCCGATCGTAGATCTTGGTCGTGCTGATATTGGCGTGACCCAGCCAGGCTTGGACCTTGGCTATGTCGGCCTCGTGCTCCAGGGCATTGGTGGCTGCGGTTGCCCTGAGTCCATGGACGCCCAGGCCGTCGACCTCAATCCCGGCCTTTTTCGCATAGGCCGTCACGACGGTATAGATGCCGTTGGCCGTGATGCCGGCACCCGTCAGTTTGCCGCGCAGCGGTATGAACAGCGGCACCTTCCTGTCGGCCAGATGATGCCCCGAGCTTTCCAGGTACTGATGAATGCGGCCGGCCGCGATTGGGTGCAGCGGCAGGTAGCGCACCTTGCCGCCTTTGCCGTGGACCTTCAAATGCTGAATCCCGCGGCGCTCCTGAATGTCGCTGACCTGCAGCAGCGCCGCTTCTTCACGGCGCAGCCCGTGATAGAGAAGAACAGCCAATAGTGCCCGGTCGCGCTGCCCTTTAAGCGTCGTTTCATCCGGCGCCTCGAGCAGCGCCTTTGCCTGGTGATCACCCAGTGCCGGCGTCTTGCCTTCGTTGCTTTCTATCCTGGGTCGTTTCACCCCATGCACGGGATTGCCACCAGCGATCGCATTGCTTTCCAGGAGGTGATCAAACAGGCTGGCCAGCGCGGCCAATTTGCGGCGGATCGTAGCGCCCGCCAGACCGCGATGCTCGAGCTGGGCACGCCAGGCCAAAACGTGTGATCGGGTGACCACACGAAACTCATCGGCCGAGGCCAGCCCGACAAACCCACAGAAGTCTTCCAGGTCATTCTGGTAGGCACGGCGGGTTCGCGGATTGTCCAGGTTGGCAAACCACTCGACCGCGGCCGGAACCTGGGCCAGCGTCTGAAATTCGACCGACGTAAGCCGACGCTGATCATTCTGATGGGCTTTCGTCAGTTCCTGCATAAAATTCCCATTATTGGATCGCTCTTGATCATTGATCACTCATCCAGTCACGAAAGCAACGTCTAACGCTGCCCATGCCTACAAAACCGACAAGCGGAAAAAACTGGTGATAACGTATTTCTTACGTTGGTAAGCAGCGACAGATGCTTGATACGTTGTAGTTAGCGCGGAGTCAGCGACGCCAGACGGGCCGCTGGCTTTAAAGGAACGCTTGGAGTCGGCTCATGGGATATCCAGTCGAAGCCGACATGCAACCTTGGCGGCTTCGCATGCTTCTGTGAGACTTGCAATCAAACGGCGTTCAATGCCAGGGTGGTCACGTTTGCTTGAAGTCATGGTGGTTCCAGAATCAATAGCGTGAGTAGGCAAGGCGTGCGCTCGCGCCCGTTGAAGGGGGCCTTGCCTATTATCATCAAGCTCTACGTAGCAGGCGATGCTGCTCGAAACTCAACCGTGAGGTGGCTAACTTCGTGAACAGGCTTCAACCGATCACGGATGCTATCCGCATTCGTTGTAGTGCCACCAAGAACGCTAACGATTGCAGCATGGGCCTCTGGGCCGACACGCCACACGTGCAGGTCGGTAATTTCGGCATCGCCAGGTTGTTCAACTAGTTCGCGAATTTCGTCGGCAACATGGCTGTCGGTTTGATCAAGCAGTACACCCGCAGTAGCGCCCATCAGGCTCCAAGCCCACCGTGCGATAACAATCGCGCCCACAATACCCATGGCTGGATCAAGCCAGACCCATCCGAGGTAGCGGCCGGCTAGCAGGGCGGCGATGGCAAGAACAGATGTCAGAGCATCGGCAATCACATGGATGTACGCTGACCTCAGGTTGTTATCACCCCCGTGAGAACTATGGTTGTGATCATGATCATGGCCGTGGCCGAGCAGCAGAGCGCTTACAATGTTGACTCCCAAGCCTGCGATGGCAATCAACGTTGCCGTCCCGAACTGGACGCCAGTAGGCTGAAACAATCGAATGACCGATTCAACGCCAATCCCCAAAGATACCAATCCCAGGATCAATGCTGATGCAAAGCCACTCAGATCTCCCACCTTGCCGGTGCCAAAACTGAAGCGAGTGCTGGACGCATGGCGCTTGGCATATGCGTAGGCCGCAGCTGCGATCCCTAACGCACCTGCATGGGTAGCCATATGAAATCCATCGGCCAGCAGAGCCATGGACCCTGTGAGGTACCCAGCAGCTATCTCACCGACCATCATCACAACGGTAAGTATCACCACCCAAAGGGTGCGCTTTGCATTCTCATCATGTGCCGATCCGAGATACACGTGCTCGTGCGTAAAGCTGGTGTTGCTTTTCATGAAATTCGAGCCTGCGTGGATCACTTGGAATAACGTCGAATGGCTTCGAGAAGCTCTTCGACGCCCTTGGCGCGCTCTTCGTCGCTCAGCGCCGGATTCGCTACATGCTCCCTGGCGTGATCTTCGACGATTTCCTCCATCAGGCCGTTGATAGCTCCGCGCGTGGCGGCCACGAGGTGAAGTGTTTTTGCACAGTCGTGATCTGACTCAAGAGCGCGCTCTACCGCCTGGATCTGGCCTGCAATGCGCTTCACACGTTTGAGCAGATCGGCTTTGTTTGATGCTGTATGGCTCATAGGATACCCCCCTTACCTATGCAAAGAATTACACACCCAATCCTTCCATGCAATGCGGGCTGAAGCTGGTTTCCATTCATGCGCGGCACACCCCACCTAAGTGCTGAGTCCGCACGTACCAATCGCGTATTCAGACATTTCGCGAAGTGAATTACATCTGTATATTCGAATCTCCGAATATACGGCTGAGCATGCTATGGATTTCTCCCCGGTAACCCTCTTCAAATGCTTAGGCGACGAGACTCGAACCCGCATCATGCTCATGCTGACCGCGCAGGGTGAGCTATGCGTGCTGCGAACTTATCTGGGCGCTGGGGCGACAATCAACCGAAGGTTTCCCGCCACCTAGCCCAGTTGCGCACCTGTGGACTGCTTGAGGATCGCCGGCAAGGACAATGGATCTACTACCGCCTTCATCCTCAATTGCCAGCCTGGGTCCGAGAGGTGCTTAAGGTAACCCTTAAAGCCAATCACGGCTGGGTTGATCGAGACTCCAGTAGGCTCGAATCCATGCAAGACCGTCCTGTGCGGCAAGCCGCTTGCTGCTGACCCTTGCCATCGTCCTCAAACATCTCGATCGCGTGCCCTGCGAATGAGCYTTCACGCTTAGGATCAATGCATGAAAGTTCTGTTTATGTGTACTGGCCAATAGCTGCCGTAGCGTGCTCTCTGAAGGCTTGTTCAACCACCTTGCGCCTGAAGGAATGACGGCGGTCAGCTCTGGCAGCTTTCCCAGCGGACGTTTAAATCCCTGCGCAGTGAGTACCTTGCAAAGGCTAGGCGTCGATACTTCGACGCTCTACAGCAAGGGATCGGAAAGTTTCCAGGACAACCCGCCTGATATCGTTATCACCGTCTGCGACAAGGCCGGGGGCGAGCCATGCCCGGTATACTTCGGACCCGCCCTCAAAAGCCACTGGGGCCTGTCTGACCCCTCGGACGTCCATGGCACCAATGAGGAGGTCCAAGCCGCGTTTGACGCCACGGTGGAGAATATCCGCCGGCGCTTCGATGCCTTTTTCGCGCTTGATTTCAACGCTCTCCGGCCCCACGGAGCTAAAGCGCGGTCTTGATGAGATAGGCGCGCTGTGATGAACAATTCGATAGAGACAGATCCGAGCGATTTTCCAAGCCTAGATGTATCGCTTTTGAACATCCCCGCCCAGGATCAACTCGCCGAGGGCGAGCCACCGGCACATAGGCCAAGAATCCTGCTGCTCTACGGCTCCACTCGGGAGCGCTCTTTTAGCCGGTTGCTGACCCAGGAAGCGGCCCGGATCCTGGAGCTTATGGGCGCAGAGACCGTGATCTTCGATCCGTCCGGTCTACCCCTGCCCGATGACGCACCGGTGGAGCATCCCAAGGTGCAGGAGCTAAGGAACCTGGTGATGTGGTCGGAAGGCCAGGTGTGGTGTTCTCCTGAACGCCATGGCTCGATGTCTGCAGTGTTCAAGGCTCAGATTGATTGGATTCCCCTGGCACTGGGCGCGGTACGCCCTTCGCAAGGCAAGACCTTGGCGTTGATGCAGGTCTGCGGAGGCTCGCAGTCTTTCAACACGGTCAACCAACTGCGAATTTTAGGCCGTTGGATGCGCATGGTCACCATCCCCAATCAATCCTCCGTACCCAAGGCCTTTCTGGAGTTCGATGAGGCTGGCCGCATGAAGCCTTCCAGTTACTACGACCGAATGGTTGATGTCATGGAGGAATTGATGAAATTCACCCTGCTTATTCGCGGCCGTGAGGCGTTCTTGGTAGACCGGCTACTCCGAGCGTAAGGAAAGCGCCGAGGCGCTTTCCCTGCGCGTGAATCAGCAGTCCGTCTGAGCAGGCTATAAACCCCAAGGAGTTTGAAATGAGCGCCAGCAGCATGGTCAGGATCGCGTCCATTTCGGATGCCGCTGCCATCCAGGGTATCTACGGCCCGATGGTGGAGCGCACCTCCATTTCCTTTGAGCTGGAACCGCCGACCGTAGAAGAGATGGCGCATCGCATCGAATCAACCCTGGCCCAAATACCCGTACCTGGTTGCGGAGCGCGAGGGTCTAGTGGTGGGCTATGCCTACGCCAGCCAGCACAGGGCCAGAGAAGCTTACCAATGGTCAGTGGACGTGACCGTATATGTGGCTCCTGAAGCGCATCGTAGCGGCATCGCCCGCGCGCTGTACGCACGCCTGATTCCGGTCCTGGAACGCCAGGGATTTCACACCGCTTATGCCGGTATCGCGGCTCCCAAATGAGGGAAGCGTAGGGCTACATGAAGCGCTAGGTTTCGAGCACTTGGGCACTTATACCGAAGTCGGCTTCAAGCAGGGCAAATGGCATGACGTCGGGTACTGGCGCAAGCGTTTGAACAGTGCAACATCCCCTGGGCCAATTGTTCCGTTTAGCCAGCTTATCGAGGCAAGGTAGGCTGGAAATCACTTCATTTTATAGAGTGGCCGCACATGAAATTTATAAGCCTTACTACCGCTGGACGGCGCGCTGTCGCAGCCATGGCACTGGCTGTCGCGTCAGTGGCACAAGCCGCTCCTGCGCACGTGATCGACGTTTACCGGGACCCCAATTGCGGATGCTGTTCCAAGTGGATTGCTTACCTGCGGGACAATGGCTTCACGGTCAATGACCATCTGGAAGAAAACATGAGCCCGGTGAAGGCCAAGCTGGGTGTGCCTGAGAAATTGATGTCATGTCACACCGGTGTGGGTGAACGGCAAGTTCATCGAGGGGCATGTCCCGGTGCAACAGATCGCTGAGCTTGAACGCCGGACCGACCTGGTCGGCGTGGCGGCACCTGGCATGCCTATGGGCTCACCAGGTATGGAAACAGGGCACAAAAGCGCTTATCAGGTCATCGGACTGAAAAAGACCGGCGAGCAGGAGGTGGTGGCTGACTACCTGTCGCAGTGACTCTTCTCCATACCCACTGAGCTTGTGCTGGCTTAGTGGGACGACAGCTGCGCCTATAGCTGATGTGAGGGTACCGGCCGATTTAGCGAAAAAGTTATTCGCTTGATCCGGTACTGCTTTGCAGCAAGTGGTCTTCATAGAGCTAACAAAGCAATGGTAGATAGCCTTTGCCTTCCCTTACAAAAATGTAATGAAACTTGAGAAACTCGCAGCGCATGGATCAGTCGGACTTACTGCGTCTTCGAAAAGAAGGCATCGAGTCCAAAGTGTAAATCGACCGTCAACCCCGGAGATTACCTCATGAACAGTGGATATGATGACTACATTTTAGAGTGCCTACGCTGTGCGATGGCATGTGAAAGCTGTGCTTCGGCCTGCTTGCAAGAGCACGATGTTCAAATGATGGCGAAATGCATAAAGCTGGATAGGGATTGTGCAGATTTGTGCAGACTCGCGGCGACCTTGATGGCTCGCCAAAGTCCTCTGGCCAAAGAATTTTGCGTCCTGTGCGCAAAAGCGTGCACAGCCTGCGCAGACGAGTGCGGCCACCACGAGGCCGATCACTGCCAGCATTGCGCTCAGGCTTGCCATGCCTGTGCTCAGGCCTGTGAGGCGGTGGCAGCCTAAGTCAACTTCTGGCCAGGAAGGCAGAGTACAAGCCGCTGCGAGGCTGTATGATCTTGATATTGCCCTAGCGAAGTCATGAATGGTGACAGCGCACAAACGTTAGGGTAAAGGCTGTTCGGCAGCTAGTTGACGTGCACGAGATAGTGCCGCCATGTGCTTGCATCAAGGACCGGGCAATCGCTAGACCCAGCCCCGCATTCCCGGCGCCTTCTCGCCGCGCCGGGTCCACTCGGTAGAACCGATCAAAGATGCGGTCCAGGTGCTGCGGGGCTATTTCGGGGCCAGGGTTTTCCACCCGAAGCTCTACCCGTCCGCCATGGTCGTGGATACTGACCTCAATCGTCGCCCCGGACGGCGTGTAGCGCAGGGCATTGGACAACAGATTCGACACGACACGGTCGATCATCACGCTGTCCGCGAAGATCGAGGCGTTGCCTGATGCTTGGAGCTGAATCCCCTTGTCCTCGGCCAGAAACTCGTAATAGCCGAACAGCTTGCTGACGACTGTTCTCAGATCCAGTTCAGCAGACTCCGGCACGATTAGCCCGTTATCGGACTTGGCCAGGAACAGCATCGCGTCGATGATTTCCGAAAGACGATTGAGCTCTTCCAGGTTGGAACTCAAATTCTCTTCGTACACCTCGGGCGCACGCTTTTTGGCCAGGATAACTTCGGTGTGGGTCCGCAGGTTGCTGATCGGTGTACGGAGCTCGTGCGCAATGTCAGCAGAGAAATTCGATAGGCGCACAAAGGAATCGTCCAGGCGGCCAAGCATTGAGTTGAACGCGGTGATGAGCTCACGCAACTCATCCGGCACCGGCTCCAAGGGAATCCGCTCCTTCAGCGAGCCTGCAGACATCGACGCAGCGGTCTGGGTCACCCTGGCTACCGGGCGCAGTCCGTTCTTGGCGACCAGCCACCCTAGGGCAGCGCTCAACACCGTACTGGCCAATAGAACGCCCCAGAACCAGCGTTCGAGCATGGCAAAGAAGTGCATATGCGTGGTCACATCCAGGACAAGCCAGGCGGTCAGCGGTGGGCTGGCAGTGGGTAGCGATATCGAGGCGGTCAGGGCCCTGAACATGCGGCCTTCGTTCTCCCACTCCCAGACGCCATCGCGCTGGGTGGCCTGCGCGAGCGACGGCGCCGCTGATTGGGGAGGTTCTGCAAAAAAAGGCGTCCCATCGGTCTTCAGAAATACAGCACTGAGATCGGGATGTGCCCCCAGGAGGGTGTGCCAGCGCGCCTTGAGCAGTTCCGGGTTTGCGCCTGATTCCTTCGCGATCTGGTTAATCGCTTCCAGCTTTTCTCCCAGCGCTTGCGCATCCAGGGCGCGAAAGTGGTGACGGCTCAGCTCGTTGAAGGCAACGCCCACGATCATGAGGACGACGGCGACCGCGACCACAAACAAAAGGCTCAAGCGCAGGGTGAGTGAGCCAGGCTTCATCCTTCGTCCTGCGCGTCTAGCATGTAACCCATCCCCCGGCAGGTATGCAGCAGTTTTGCCTCGAAGTCATCGTCAATCTTGGCCCTCAACCGCCGTATCGCCACCTCGATAACATTTGTGTCGCTGTCGAAATTCATGTCCCAGACCTGGGAAGCTATCAGCGATTTGGACAACACCTCACCTTGCCGGCGCATCAGTAACTCCAGCAGTGCGAACTCTTTGGCCGTAAGGTCGATTCGCTTGCCGCCCCGAGTCGCCCGACGCTTGAGCAAATCCACCTGAAGGTCTCCGATTTGCAGGCTTGTTTGAACCGGCAGGCTGCTGCTGCCGCGCCGTAGCAGTGTTCGCACCCGTGCCAGCAGTTCTGAAAAAGCAAATGGCTTAACCAGGTAATCATCGGCGCCCAGCTCCAGGCCCTTGACCCGGTCGTCTACCCCGTCGCGTGCGGTCAGAAACAGCACCGGTACGGACTGGCCAGCGGTGCGAAGGCGTCTGATGACTTCCCAGCCATCCAGGCCCGGCATCATCACGTCAAGAATCAACAGGTCATAGGCTTCATTGAGCGCCTGGTCAACGGCATCTGTGCCTGTGACCACGCGGTCCACATTGAAGCCGGCCTCCCGCAGGCCTTGCTGCAGATAGATTCCAGTCTTCGGTTCGTCTTCGGCTACCAACAGTTTCATGACAGCGATCTCATTTGCAGATGGGTTTAGTCTGCCAACAAACCGATAGGTGTGGTGCCACCTTACACAAATGTAATCGGCCAATCAGGTGCACGTCAGCTGCCAAGGGCTAGTCTGGGCTCAGCTCTCTTCAAAGACCTCCGCTCCTTGGTCTCCGGCGCCTGTCCAGGCGCCGTTTCTTTTGCAAAGAACCGTCTTAGGAAAGCCTGAACCTAAGGGAAGGACAGGAATCAGGCAAGCTCAGCGGGATAGCCTTTTTCCTGAATTGCTTCGAGCAGGGCCTGCGCTGGCTGGCGGCTTTGAACCTGTACGGTACGGCTTTCCAAGTCCACATCGACCGTGGCCTCACTGTCCAAAGCCGTGACCGCTGCGGTGATCGATTTGACACAATGACCGCAATTCATGCCTTGCACGTTGAACTGATACATAGCGTGTCTCCAAATCATGGGGGGCAGCGCTACTTTCAACGTTGACATGAGGTCAAGGTCAAGCCTCTTCTGTTCTTAAGCGTTAGGCGCGGTTGGAGGTTGACCTTTACATGAGGTCAAGGTTGATCCTCTACTCATTGATAGCGAGGAATCCGCCATGGCTGAATTTAATCTACCTATCCAAGGGATGACCTGCGCCGCGTGTGCCGGTCGCGTGGAGCGTGCGCTGAAGAAAGTGGCCGGCGTACAGGAAGCCAGTGTGAATCTGGCCAACGAGCAAGCCCGAATTGAAGCGCCGCAGGACGCCATGCCGGCTTTACGTGAGGCGATTACCCGCGCCGGCTACGGGGTCCCGGACGAAACCCTCGTATTGAGCATCACCGGCATGACCTGTGCCAGTTGCGTTAACCGTGTCGAACGGGCCTTGCGCAAAGTGCCCGGCGTGGGCGAGGTCAGCGTCAATCTGGCCACCGAACAGGCCCATGTCACTGCCATAGCAGGCACGTCTGTGCAGGCCTTGATCGCCGCCGTAAGGAACGCGGG
This sequence comes from Pseudomonas cerasi, assembly GCF_900074915.1. Taxonomy (GTDB): domain Bacteria; phylum Pseudomonadota; class Gammaproteobacteria; order Pseudomonadales; family Pseudomonadaceae; genus Aquipseudomonas; species Aquipseudomonas cerasi. The sequence goes on along the minus strand of NZ_LT222313.1, from coordinate 52,444 downwards.
CTACCAGGCTCAACCTCCCACTACCAAGGTCCCAGCCGCTGAAAATACTCGACTCACACAGGAGCGCTGGGCGTTGATCGCAGCCTTGCTGCTGGCCGCTCCGCTCGTGCTGCCCATGCTGCTGCAACCGTTAGGCATTCACATCATGTTGCCGGTGTGGCTTCAGTTCGCTTTGGCCACACCGGTGCAATTCCTGCTCGGTGCCCGTTTTTACCGCGCAGCCTGGAAAGCGCTACGGGCCCGCACTGGCAATATGGATTTACTCGTCGCCCTGGGGACCAGCGCTGCTTATGGCTTGAGCGTCTACCAAGCCGTGACCGCTGTGCCCGGCCAGTTCCCCCACCTTTATCTAGAAGCTGCAGCTGTCGTGATTGGCCTGGTCCGTCTGGGCAAATACCTTGAAAGCCGAGCTAAGCGGCAGACCGGTGAAGCCATACGTGCGCTTCAGGGGTTGAGGCCCGAGCGCGCCCTACGTCTGGAAGCTGATGGCCGTGAGCAGGAGGTTGCGGTGGCTGACTTACGCCTGAAAGAACGTGTACGGGTCAGGCCCGGCGAGCGCATCCCGGTGGACGGCCTCATTGAGACAGGCGACAGCTATGCGGACGAAGCCCTGATCAGTGGCGAGAGCCGACCGGTGGCCAAACAAGCCGGCGACAAGGTCATTGGTGGCTCCATCAACGGTGAAGGCACGCTGATCGTTCAGGTCACAGCCCTTGGGGGAGAGAGCGTACTGGCGCGGATCATTCGTCTGGTTGAAGACGCACAGGCGGCCAAGGCACCCATCCAACGCCTGGTGGACAAGGTTAGCGAAATTTTTGTGCCGGTGGTGCTCGGCATTGCCCTGTTAACGCTTGTGGGCTGGCTGCTGGCAGGGAGCGACTGGGAGACGGCGCTGATCAACGCGGTAGCCGTACTGGTCATTGCCTGCCCTTGTGCCTTGGGCTTGGCCACTCCAACTGCAATCATGGCAGGCACCGGCGTTGCGGCACGTCACGGCATCCTGATCAAGGATGCACAAACCCTGGAAGTCGCCCATGCCGTGCAAGCGGTGGCCTTTGACAAAACCGGTACCCTCACCTCAGGGGAGCCCCATCTGGTGCATATGGCGGTAGCTTCGATCCCCGAAGCGGAAGCCTTGGCGCTGGCGGGCCGCTTGCAACGAGGTAGTGAACATCCCCTGGGTCGTGCTGTTCTGGCGGCCTGTAGTGAACGCGGCCTTGATACCCCAATGGCTGACAGCGTCCGTGCGCTGCCTGGTCGTGGCGTCCAAGGCTCTGTCGAAGGCCGGCAGCTTGCCTTGGGCAATGGCCGATGGCTTGAAGAGCTAGGGCTCGAACCAGGCGCGTTAGCTGAACACGCTCAGCTATGGGACGCCGAAGGCCGGACCTTGTCCTGGTTGATCGAGCTGGGCGCTGCGCCCAGGGTGCTGGCCTTGCTCGCGTTTGGCGATGCGCTTAAGCCTGGCGCCCAGCAGGCTGTAGCGGCCTTGGCAGCACGTCAGATCAGCAGCCACTTGATTACCGGGGATACCTGGAGCAGTGCCCGGCAGATCGCTGCTCAGACGGGTATTGAGAACATTCATGCCCAGGTACTGCCGGCCGAAAAGGCGGCCGTCGTTGCAGGTCTCAAGGCGAAAGGCACACGGGTGGCCATGGTCGGCGACGGTATCAATGATGCTCCCGCCCTGGCGGCCGCCGATGTCGGCATTGCCATGGGCAGCGGTACCGATGTGGCCATGCATGCCGCCGGAATCACCCTACTGCGCAGTGATCCACGACTTGTACCGGCAGCGCTGGATATCGCCCGGTGCACCCACCGCAAAATCCGCCAAAATCTGTTCTGGGCCTTCGTTTATAACGTGATTGGCATCCCATTGGCAGCGTTCGGCCTCCTCGATCCGGTTTTTGCCGGCGCAGCCATGGCCTTTTCAAGCGTAAGCGTGGTCAGCAATGCCTTGCTGCTCAAACGCTGGCAACCGGCATTGGAGGACATACCTTGAACATCAGCCAAGCTGCACACGCCAGTGGGCTGACGCCCAAGATGCTGCGCTATTACGAAAGTATTGGTTTGCTTGAGCCTGCCATACGAACAGCAAGCGGTTATCGCCAGTACCGGCCTGCCGATTTGAATACCCTGGCTTTTCTCAAACGTGCTCGAGACCTGGGCTTTTCCTTGGAGGAAGTCGGCACCCTGCTCGAACTGCAACGCGACCGACACCGTGCCAGTGCCGACGTAAAAGCGCTGGCCAATGCTCATGTGCAGGACTTGAACCGCAAAATCGAGGAGTTCATCAGCCTGCGCGATACGCTGCAGGCCTTGATCAATGAATGCCAGGGCAATAACGATTCTACCTGCGCCATTCTCGACTCGTTGGCCGGAGTCAAGGGCAAATAGCGCAAAGTGCCGATGTCAGACCAGCCAGCGTGTTAAGCCAGGCGCCCTGCAGTTGCGGTACCTACGAATCAGGGTACCGTCAGGTACTCAGATCTTCAGTCGTCGTCGCGCTCGAATACGGTGAGCCTGGAGGAGGAAATAGCATGTTGGAATCAGTAGCATCGATAGCAGCGGTGCGGTAAGCATACCCCCTATCATCGGTGCTGCTATGCGCTTCATGATCTCCGAACCGGCCCCTGACCCCCAGAGTATGGGCAGCAGCCCCGCGATGATCACGGCTACCGTCATCGCCTTGGGCCTCACCCTGAGCACTGCGCCTTCCTTGATAGCTTCTGTCAAATCCTGCTCGGTTCCATGTCCTGCTGCGAGGCGGGGCGACCAGGCGCTGCGCAGGTACACCAGCATGATGACGCCAAACTCGGCAGAAACGCCGGCAAGGGCGATGAAGCCCACGCCTGTAGCGATGGACAGGTTATAACCCAGGACATACAACAGCCAGATCCCACCGGACAACGCAAAAGGCAGCGTTGCCATGATGAGTACCGCCTCGCTGGCCGTACCGAAGGTGAAGTACAGCAACACGAAAATGATCGCCAGTGTAGCCGGTATCACCCACAGCAGGCGCTGGTTTGCCCGCTCTAGGTACTCGAACTGACCCGAGTACGAGACAGTGAGGCCGGGGGCGAGTTGGACCCGGGATGCTATCTGTGTCTGAAGCTCTTTCACTGTCGTGGCAAGGTCGCGCCCACGCACGTCCACATAGACCCAACCCGAAAGCCGGCCATTTTCGCTACGCAGCATCGGTGGGCCGTCGGTGATGCTGACATCTGCCACCATCGATAGGGTAATTTGCTGGCCGCTGCTGGTGACGACGGGGAGCCCTTTTAGCGCCTGTGCCGTATCTCGCCATTCGCGTCCGTAGCGCAGGTTTATAGGGTATCTGGCGAGCCCCTCTACGACTTCGCCGATGTTGCTTCCGCCAATGGCACCGGAAACCACTGCCTGCACATCACTGATATTCATGCCATAACGCGCTGCGGCCTGGCGATTGATACGTACGTCTACGTAGCGTCCTCCTGTCAGCCGTTCCGCCAGTGCGGATTGGACGCCGGCGACTTGCTTGGCCACGGCCTCGATCTGTTGAGTTGCCTGGTCTATCTGCGCAAGCGAGGTGCCCGCGACCTTGATCCCTACCGGGCTTTTAACGCCCGTGGCAAGCATGTCGATGCGGTTGCGAATGGGGGGCACCCAAATGTTCGAAAGGCCTGGGACCTGTACCGCCTTGTCCAGCGCCTCGATCAGCTTTTCAGGGGTCATCCCGGCTCGCCATTGCTCCTTGGGCTTGAACCGTACAGTAGTCTCGAACATTTCCAACGGCGCCGGATCGGTAGCTGAATCCGCACGTCCCGCCTTGCCGAATACCCGATCCACTTCAGGAACTGTGAGGATCATTCGGTCAGTAAGTTGGAGTAGCTGGCTCGCCTTGCTGGCCGATAAACCAGGCAAGGCCGATGGCATGTACAGCAAATCGCCTTCATCCATTTGAGGAAGAAATTCTCCCCCTAGTCGGCTTAAAGGCCAAAGCGTCGAGAGAAACACCAGGGCGGCGATAAGCAAGGTGAGTTTTGGCCACGCCAGAACCGTGTCGATTGCCGGGCGGTACACCGCGATCAGCCCGCGGTTGAGAGGGTTCTGATGCTCGGATGGAATCCTTCCCCGGATCCAGTAACCCATCAGCACGGGGACCAGCGTCACCGAGAGCCCTGCCGCGCCTGCCATTGCATAGGTCTTGGTGAAGGCCAAGGGCCCAAATAGCTTGCCTTCCTGGGCCTGCAGCGTAAAAACAGGCAAGAAAGACAACGTAATCACCAGCAGGCTGAAAAACACAGCCGGCCCGATCTCGGCAGCGGCTTGAGCGATTACGTGCCAGTGAGCCTGGCCTGCCAGCGGCTCCCCAGGATGCTGCTGCTGCCACGCTTCGATGTGTTTGTGCGCATTTTCGATCATCACTACTGCAGCATCGACCATCGCTCCGATGGCGATCGCAATCCCCCCCAGTGACATGATGTTGGCATTGACGCCCTGGTAGTGCATCACAAGAAAGGCAACCAAGATGCCCAGGGGCAAGGTCACGATGGCCACCAGCGAGGAACGTACGTGCCAGAGGAAGACTAGGCAGATCAGCGCGACCACCCCAAATTCTTCAAGCAGCTTGAAACCCAGATTGCTGACGGCGCGATCGATAAGCTGTGAGCGGTCATAGGTCGTGACTATTTCAACCCCAGCCGGCAGGCTGCTGCGCAAGTTTTCTAGCTTCTCCCTAACGGCAATCAGGGTATCGCGTGCATTCTTGCCGGAGCGCAAAAGAATGACCCCGCCCACAACCTCACCTCTGCCGTCCAGCTCAGCAACGCCGCGCCGCATTTCAGGCCCAAGCTGGATATTGGCAACTTGCCCGAGCAACACCGGGATGCCATTGCGAGAGGTCCGAAGAGGAATGTTGTTGAAGTCCTCCAGGCTTTCCAGATAGCCGGACGCCCTGACCATGTACTCCCTTTCGGCCATCTCCAATACCGCACCACCCGCTTCCTGGTTGGCGCCCTGGATGGCCTGGGTCACTTCCTGTTGGGTTACTCCGTACGCTGCCAGCTTCAGGGGATCGAGTACCACCTGGTACTGTTTGACCATGCCGCCGATTGTCGCGACTTCAGCCACGTTAGGGAGGGACTTGAGCTCGTACCGAAGGAACCAGTCCTGGATCGACCGTAACTGAGCGAGGTCATGGCTACCCGAGCGGTCAACGAGCGCATATTGGTAAATCCAACCCACGCCCGTTGCATCAGGCCCCAGACTAGGCGTAACGCCTTTTGGCATGCGCGCCTGCGCTTGGCTGAGGTACTCCAACACCCTTGATCGCGCCCAGTACAGGTCAGTCCCGTCTTCAAAGAGCACATAGACAAACGAGTCGCCAAAGAACGAGTAACCTCGGACCGTCCTTGCGCCTGGCACCGAAAGCATCATCGTGGTCAGAGGGTAGGTCACCTGATTCTCCACAAGCTGTGGAGCCTGACCGGGATAGCTGGTTCGAATGATGACTTGGGTATCAGACAAATCAGGCAGCGCGTCCAGTGGTGTGTTGCGCACGGCCCAGAGCCCTGCGGCTACCACGACGAGCGTAGCTAGCAACACCAGGAATCGGTTGGCGATAGACCAGTAGATCAGCCGGCGAATCATTGGCCAGTCTCCTGCTTGGAGAGCTGTTCAACGATAAGCCCAGCGTCGCTTTGGGAAATTCCAATGGCGACGTGATCACCCACCTTGAGCCCTTTAGCCACGTCCGGCCTCGCCAGTGGGAAGGTCATGGTCATGCCGGGCATGCCAAGACTTTGGAACGGGCCATGGGCCAGTGTGACGGTCTCGCTGTCCAGGTCAATGATCTGACCCGTACTTGTGTGCCATTGCGCTCCCTCTGAGGGGCCCTCACGCGCGAGCAGGCCTTGGAGGCTCGCTTCCGAATCAAGCAGAAATTGCCCTGAACTGACTACCTCATCTCCTTCGGCCAGGCCCTTGACGATTTCTGCTTGTCCCCCAGATTCTTTGCCCAGTTCGACCACCTGCGGTCGATATCGCCCCTCGGGTAACGCAACCATGACGAAGGACCGCTTACCGCTGCGGATTACGGCTTCGCTCGGGGCTAGGAGTACAGAGGGCTGCTCTTCACCCTGCAGGCGAACCTGAGCGTACATGCCTGGACGAAGCTTCCCGTTTGCATTGGGTAGTTCAGCGCGCACCGTGACCGTCCGCGTTGCGCTGTCAGCGGAGGGCAACATGGCAATGATCTTTCCCTGTATAGCTTGGCCAGGCCAGGCGACGAAAAAGGCAGAAATGGGGTTGCCCACCGCCACACTGGATGTCAGAGCCTCAGGTACGGAGATGTCCAGCCATACCCTCGAAAGCCCATTGATCCGAGCCAGGTCCTGGCCTTTGGAGATAGCCATTCCGGCCTTGGCGTCGAGGGTCAGCAGCTCACCGGCGATGGGCATCACGATAGTTTGTACGGCAGCCGCTCGGCCGGTGCGGTCTACAGCTGCAATGGTGGATCCGGGCATTCCCAGCAAGCGAAGGCGTTCTTTCGCAGCGGCAGTGAGCTGAGAGTCTCCGGTCTGTTTTACAGCCAGGTATTCAAGCTGCGCAGCGGACCACTGAGGGATGAGCAGGTCTACAAGCGGTGTGCCGGCGGCTAATACGTCGCCCGGAGCCCGGCCGTAGACCTTATCAACGTAGGCGTCGGCACGGGCCTGGACCGTGGCCAGCTCCCGCTGGCTGTATCCCAAAGTGCCGGCGGCATCAATGCTTGATGGCAATGCCCCGCGTTGCACCCGCACGGTTCGAACACCCAGGCTTTGCACTGTTCCTGCCGCCAGTCCCAAGGATGTTGACGCTTGCTCATCGGCGTATTTTGGAACCAGGGCCATGTCCATGAACGGCGATCGACCGGGCTTATCAAAATGCTGGTCTGGCTTCATGGGGTCATACCAATACAGCGCGTTGCGCGCTTGGGTCGTGGTAGTGCCAGGTTCGACAGCTGTCGATTCGCTTGCCGTGCCGAGCCAAAAGCCAAGCAGAGCCCCCACGCCTACCAGGCAGGCGGCGGACAACGTACCCATCACGTATGAGCCCTTCATTGCGCGCCCTCCGCGTAGGCAAAGAAGAGTTTGGCGGTCAGAACCGACAGCTCTTCCTCCAACCCGACCTTGCGCAAAGTCGCTTCAATCAGCTGCCGGCGCGCAGAAACGACCGTGCCGATGTCAGCGCTGCCAGCCTTGTAAGCCACCATTTCCAAGGAGAACCTACGCTGGGCCAGCGGTATAGCGCTCTCGGTGCTTCGCCTGAGTACCGCACGTAAGCGATCCTGTTCAGCCAGCCCCGATTCCAACTCCATCTGGTGACTGCGTAACATCACTTCCTGTTCTTGCTCCATGCGCGAGAGGTTCTTTTCCCTTGATGTGATTCGCGGCCCTTGCCTGGCCCCGGTGAACAGTGGAAGGTCGAACGTCACCTGTAGGCTGACCATATCGCCGAATCGCTTGTCGCGGTTGCCATAACCAAGCTCCACGCCCCAGTCGGGCTTTTTCTCGGCGACTGCTTCGCCCAGCTCGGCCTTGGCCTCACCGACCCGAGCGGCGGCGGCCTGGATATCGGGATGATGGGCCAGACCATGCTGGCTATGAGTAGCTGACCACTCCAATACAGGCGCCGACCCAGCCAAGGGCTGGTCACCTTGCGCACCCAGGAACTGGCGCAATTGTGCCCTGGCGCCGGCTACACCACTGATCAGCTGATCGCGCCTGTCTTCAAGGTCCAACGTCTCTTGTTCGAGCGCCACGGCGTCAGCAGGCTTTGCTGTTCCCCCGGCAATTAGCGCAGGTACCGTGGAGCGTTGTAGGTTGAGCTGTTTCAACAGGTCATCAAAAGCGGAAAAGCGTTGCTGAGCATAAAAGAGCCTCAGCCAACTGGCGGCAACGTCCTGCTTGACCTTGATCAGAGCCTGGCGCTGCTCGGCTTGCGCAAGCTCAGCGAAGGCTTCAGCCGAATGGCGCCGTGCACGGCGCTTGTCGCTGTTAGGAACTTCTTGCATAACCCCGATCCGACGCATCGTCATTGAGTCGTCGTCCAATGAGTAGCGCTGCTGCCCTTCTACGGGCAAGTTATCGATGCCCAGAAAGAGCTTGGGATTAGGTAGCGCATCAGCGGGGCGAATGGCGGCATTTGCCGACGCGACCTGAGCGGCCCTGGCTAGATTTTCAGGGGCCATTGTCTCTGCCAGCTTCAGCGCATAATCGAAAGTAAGGGCGTCAGCCAGGGCCGGCTGGGCCGCAGTTACAAGTAGCAAGAGTGCAAGCGCGCTAGATATGCCAGCGGCAAAAGCGGGACGAACAGGCATGACCTGCCTCCATGCGAAACCAATGTATACGCAGACCCGGCGGTATTGCGCCGTTGGTAATGCGCTCGGACAAAGGAATTACACGAAGCGTGGTGGACGCCAAGGCGTAGCGAAGGCCTCTTGAGGCGCTGGCCTAGCTACGCAGGCGTGAACTGGCAGGGGGCCCGGCTTTGGGATTTGTAGGATGAACAGGCTGATCAGAGAGCTGGTTTTGCAATCCTGTCCCCATTTGCATGGCGCTGTCTGGCTATCCTTGACCTTTTTCTCCATATCCGCACACGGTGTCTGAGCGCGCTTTTGGACTACTTGCATTGGACATGGCTCCGCTGGCAGCGGCCCGCCACCCTGGCCATAAGCGGGGAGAAGAAGACTTAGAATAAGCGCAAGTACAAAAACCACGCGAGCCATAGGATTCCATGAAGCGGGCCAAACCATTGGCTGTCACCGAGGCTGATTATAGAGCGAAACGCTTGCTGGGCCAGCTATAGCGCGCCTTGCTTACAGCATTGTAATGGGGTCTAGGCAGCTTCGAAGATATCCTTGAAGGATTCCATTCCAGGTGACTATTCCAGCAGCCCCTTGCCAAAGGGCCTGGCTTCAATCAGGAGCAACGATGAAAAGAAAGACGATCATGACCTTGGCGGCCCTGCTTATCGCGAGTACCGCTCAGGCGGCGGAGACGCTTGAGGTCGATGTCCACCGTGATGCCAATTGCGGGTGCTGCAAAGGCTGGATCAAGCACCTGGAGGCTGAGCGCTTCACCGTAAATGACCAGGTGGAGCAAGACATGACTGCTGTGAAGGGGCAGCTTGGTGTGCCGCAGGGACTGCGCTCGTGCCATACCGCTGTCATCAACGGGCGCTTCGTGGAAGGGCATGTGCCGGCAGAACAGCTCAAAGCGCTGAACACGCGTACAGACCTAGTGGGGATTGCGGTCCCAGGCATGCCGCCGGGTTCTCCGGGCATGGAGCAGGGCACTGCCCGGCACGCTTACAAGGTCATCGGGGTAACTGTTGCCGGACAGCAGGAAACGGTCGCAGCGTACGATGCCAGGCCTTAAAGGGTTCCATACAAGCCACTCCGCAAGAGGAGTCGCCTGGCTCTTCTTAGCATCTGAGCCAGGCTTAATGCACAGCCAGTAGCGCAAACTATTGCATCGCCATCTCCACCTCCGGGCTGAGCGTACCCAGCCAGGCGATCAGCCCAAGAACAACCACCGCTGCAGCAAGCTCTGTGGCCATACTCCAACGCAAGGCCTTGGCGGCCCCGGTGTAGTCCCCGTGCCCAATGGAATGCTCAAGGTGAGGGCTGAGCCGAAAGCGGTTCAACGAGGCCAAACCAATCATTGCCGTAAACAGCACCAGTTTAGCCATCAGCAACCACCCGTACGTGGTATCAGCCAGGCTGTCCAACTGGGGGCCAACGATGAACAGGTAGTTGACTATCCCTGTGACCAGGATGGTCGCGACGATGACACCACCTGCTGATTCAAAGCCGGTTAGCGTCCGCGCCAGGATCTTCACAGAACCGTGGTTATCTACCTTTTTAGCTCGCAGCAGTAAGGCAAAGGCCACCAGAGCACCCTACCCAGCCGCCTGCGGCAAACAAATGCACGATGTCGGTCGCAAAATGCCAGAAACGGCGACTTCCTTCATCCATAGCACCGTGGCCCGTCCAGGCCAGTGTGGCCAAGGCAACCCCGCTGAGTGCTGTGACCACCCAAAGACTGCCTGTCGGGCTGCGGCTGGTTAGCAGACCAGCGACCGGCTATCATGGCAAGGGCCCGCCATGCGTACGTTCCAGGAAAAACCCACTTCGGTTTCTGCCAGCATCATTTTGAGATGAGGGAAAAGCTCCTCCCACTCAGTAGCACCACTCATTGCCTTAGTCATCTGCAACAGCGCGGCAAGGGACAGCAACGCTCCCAGCACGGCTGTCCCGGTGAGTAATAGCTTGAAGTTCAGCACCGCGCCTGACTGGCGCTCCGTTCCCCTCAAGCTGTACAGGCCGAAAAGGGCCAAGCCAAACAACACCATCAGGTCGGGTATAAAGCGCAAAACGAAGCGGCGATGCTGAGTGGATCGGCCATGCTTATTTCACCTTGAAGGTGACGTTGCCTGTAATGGGATGGGTATCGGACGAGACCGCGCGCGCATTCCACCTTATAGCTGCCCGTCGTGAGCGGCGACGCTGGGGGTAATGACCATCGTCTTAGGATCGCTGCCAGCGGCCACGCTTGCTTTTACCGACATAGGGGAATTAGGCATGCGCAGGCATGTCCGTCATGATCAGCTTGGCACCGGAAAACTGGGTGACCAAGTTTTTCCGAGAAATGAAGCTCGACCTTCTCCGGCGCAGCACCATCAGCCCCTTGCGCAGGCGTGTGGAAGACACAAGCTTCGGATGGGCTTGAGCCAGGGCGCTTGCCAGCATGCCGGGCAGGCAAGAAGGGTGGGCGAATACCTGTGGACTTCCAAGAGAGACATAAAAACGGCTCCTCACAGGCGGATGGCTGTTCGATTGGGGTAGATTACTGGGTGAATGTAGCGGTTAGAGACCACAGGCGCACGCCGAGAACCAGGCGGGCTTCACTACGATCCTCACCCTCGTCGCGGGCATAATCGGCCGTGTTCCCATATGACCGGTTCCAGGTCACACCAATGTAGGGGGCAAACTCGCGGCGGATTTCGTAGCGCAGTCGTACGCCGACTTCACTCTCGGCCAGACCCGCACCGGTACCCCTCTGTGGGTCATTCTTGCCGTAGAAATTGACCTCGGCAGTAGGCTGCAGGATGAGTCGATTGGTCAGAAGGATGTCGTAGTCACCTTCAAGGCGCATGGCTGTTTGGCCGCCTTCGCCAATAAAGACCGTAGCCTCGGCTTCGAAGTTGTACAGCGCCAGGCCTTGAAGACCAAAAGCGGCCCAGGTCTGCGGATCTCCTGGCTTGAAATCCTGGCGAACGCCTGTCACAACATCCCACCAGGGGCCAACAGCATGGCCCCAGAGGGCCTGAACTTCCGCTTCTTCGGTTTTGCCATTGAGCCGCTCACCTTCCGAGCGCACCCACAGTCTGTCGATGTCGCCACCAGCCCAACCGGTGAAATCCCAGTTCAGCGCGCTGCCGCCGTCAGCGTCCTGCCATTCAAGCTGATCGAACAGGAGCATGTAGTTGATCGACTCATCATGCACCGTGTGGCCCGCGTCCGATTTATAGACGGCGGCGCGGTCCGCTGCGTTAATCGCGGGGATGGGCGTACGGCTCTGAGTCGGAGCAGGCTTTTGGGGGGACGAGGCCATGCTCGTCATGGAGTCATCCATACCCTGCATCTGGCTGTGGTCCATACCCTGCATCTGGCTATGATCCATCCCCTGCATCTGGCTATGATCCATCCCCTGCATGGTGTCTTCCGCTGCCGCATAGGCAAATGGGGCCAGCATCAGGCTCGTTGTGATCGCCAGACGCTTCCCATTGCGGGCTAGTAATGTGTCCATACCTGTCATTCCTCTACCCGGACTTCACGGAACATGCCCATCTCCATGTGGAACAGGAGATGGCAGTGATAGGCCCAACGGCCAAGCGCATCCGCGGTGACTCGATAACTGCGTTTGGAGCCAGGAGGCATGTCAATCGTGTGCTTGCGCACCATGAAGTTGCCGTTCTCGTCCTCGAGGTCGCTCCACATCCCGTGCAGGTGAATGGGGTGGGTCATCATGGTGTCGTTTACCAGTACCACGCGCACTCGCTCGCCATATTTCAATCGCAGGGGCTCAGCATCAGCGAACTTGACCCCATTGAATGACCAGGCGAATTTTTCCATATGGCCTGTCAGGTGCAGCTCGATTGTTCGCCCGGGCTCTCGGCCGTCCGGGTCTTCAAAGGTGCTTCGCAAATCAGAATACGTAAGCACCCGACGACCGTTATTGCGCAGGCCTAATCCGGGATCATCCAATTTAGGCGTAGGACTCATGGCCTGCATGTCAACCAACGGGTTGTCCTTCTCGGTAGCCGGGTGGGCTTGCATCGGCATGTCACCCATGCCTGACATCCCCGCCATGCCGGCCATGTCTCCCATGGACCCGTGGTCCATGCCTGACATTTTGCTATGGTCCATGCCCTGCGTCTGCCCGCCGTCCATGCCCTGCATGGGTGCGCCAGACATACTGTCCATGCCCTTGTCCCCTGCGCCCATTGCGCCGTGGTCCATTCCCTCCATGCCTTGCATGCTGCCCATGTCGCCCATCGAACCGTGATCCATACCGCCCATACCCATGTCCGCCATGGTCACCAGTGGTCGAGGATCAAGGGGCGGTACGGGCGCTAAGAGGCCTTCACGAACCGCCAGGGTGCCGCGCGCGAAACCAGTACGGTCCATCGACTGAGCAAACAAGGTGTACGCCTGCTCGGTAGGCTCAACAATGACGTCATAGGTCTCGGCCACCGCGATGCGCAGCTCGTCAACGGTGACAGGCTTCACGTACTGTCCATCCGAGGCGACCACCGTCATTTTCAGGCCAGGGATACGCATGTCGAAATACGTCATGGAGGAACCATTGATAAAGCGAAGCCGAATCTTTTCACCTGGACGGAAAACGCCCGTCCAGTTCGTGTTCGGCGCGTGGCCATTCAGGAGATAGGTGTAGGTAGCCCCGCTCACATCGGCCAGGTCAGTGGGGTTCATCTTCATTTCAGCCCACATTTTTCGGTCAGCCATGGTCGCTGACCAGCCTTGCTTGTGGACGTCCTCGATAAAATCGCCAACCGTGCGCTTGTTGTAGTTGTAGTAATCCGATTGTTTTTTCAGCTTTCGCATCAACGAAGCGGGGTCTTCGTCAGTCCAATCGGTCAGCATCACTACATAGTCGCGGTCATACGCAAAAGGCTCGGGATCCTTGGCTTCAATCACTAATGGCCCATAAACGCCAGCCTGCTCTTGGAAACCGGAATGGCTGTGGTACCAGTAAGTGCCATTCTGCTTGACGTGGATTTTATAAACGTACATCCCGTCCGGCTCGATGCCGGCGAAGCTTAGTCCTGGTACACCATCCATATTGGGGGGCAAAATAATACCGTGCCAATGGATCGATGTGTGATCGCGCAGCTTGTTGCGCACCCTAAGGGTTACAGTATCGCCTTCTTTCCAGCGCAATAGGGGCCCCGGAAGCCCACCGTTAATAACCATTGCCGTACGCGGTTTGCCGGTGATGTTTACAGGCATCTCACCGATTGAAAGATCAAAATCAGTGCCGGTAAGCGTGTTCAGTTGACTAGGCCCTGAAAGCGCCCACGACGGGTTTCGCCAGAGACCCAGGCCACCTAGAACCCCCATGGCCGTCAGGCCCTTGACGAAAGTGCGTCGCGACGTTTTCGATTGCATATTTCTGCCTGATAGTTGGAAAAATCTACTGCGGTTGCGCTTGAAAACAATACTTGAACGAATTCGTCTCAAAGAGTGGCACAGCCTAACCAACACGGCGATTACATTTCTGTAAGCTTGCCAAGGAGGTTAGCAGTGCTTTGGCTTCGCTTCTGGACCTTCTTGCGCCACTTCAGTTGCCTCCTGCGAAGCGGCTTTTGCGTTGTAGGCTGACATAGCCGTTTCACGGGCTTCGGCCATGCGAGCAGACAAACGGTCACCCCCACCTTCGGCAAGTGCCAAGGAAGATGCGCCCAGCGCGAGGGTAACGAGAAGAATTTTGGCAGCGTTCATAAGTAAATCCTCAGTTTTAGGTACCCGGTAAAGGGTTGGCCCATTCAGGTGGAGCGCGTTTGGCGCTGAGGTAAATACTAAGGGCCTGTACCTTTCAGGTAGCTGAGGGGAAGATTACAGTTTGGACAGCTACTCTCGGCGCGCTTGGCAGACTGAAATGGATAGTCGCCTTCAACGGCTGCGCTTTTGTTCCCGTAAACCTTACAGAAATGTAATCGTGGTAAACCCTACCAGTGTCGTTTTCTGAGCTACCCTTCGGAAGACATAGGATTTTTTTTACTGTTGAAGCCGGTAAAAACATCAATAAAATAACGTTCCCAAGAGGTCTACTATGCTTAATGAATATCTAAGGGGTGTCACTATTACAAGCATTCTTTTATTAGGTTCCGTCTCTTTGTCGTACGCTGACAACAATGATTCACATGCTGCGTTCAGTGAAAGAAACGGTACTAATAGCACGGCCCCATCTACGATGGGTGGAGATGCGTCCACCGCATACATGCAGGCGATGGAGAAGATGAACAAAGGGATGATGAGTGGTATGGCGTCTGACCCATCGAAAAGCTGGGCTCAGATGATGGTCGAGCATCATCAAGGCGCCATCGACATGTCCAAGATTGTGCTTAAAAATACTCAAGACCCTGCTATTAAACAGATGGCTGAAAAAACTATACAAGAGCAAAGTAAAAGTATTGCGGAACTAAAATCTTGGCTAAGCAAAAACTGATGCGACAGGTTTGTGTCTATCCAACCCCAACTGCACAATGACTGCACATGTAGCTGGTGCCACCGTCAACTTTAGTAAAATAAATGCACGTGTAGAGTTCCCATGAAATGAGCAGCAAGCTCCTAACCACCTTCGCAGCAAAAAACCGCCCCGTTAAGGCGGTTTTTTGCCCTGCTGCGCTGTAAGGAGGCTGACACGGTCATGCTGCGGGTAGGCAACCTACTCAATGCTGCCGCCTCTACTTCTACCTCCAGACACTGGCACATCATCATCCTGCCGCAGAAAATTGACGGTATACCAGGGCTGAGCTTCGCGGTCATCGAGCCGTCCGGCGTGTACGTGTGCCGGTTCAAGGTCCAACAGAATGGAACATACTGGTATCACAGCGACTCCGGGTTCTAGGAGCAGGTGTGTGTATAGCTCTGGTCATTGAGGCGAAAGAGCTCACGCCTTTCAAGTACGATCGTGTCTACACTCCACAAGCGCACAGTCGGTGACTTCGTCAAAGATGAGGCTGATGAAGCACGATCACGGCGATGGAACTGCCAATCGACGTCGCCCCTTCGGCAAATTCCACCCTTGAATCATTAGTAGAAAATCCCGTGGCGCCGTGCCGAGCGTGTTTGAAGACCCGGTGCCGAACCAACAGAACAGCGCTCCCGCAGTACTGGTAATTCGATGCACTGATAGAGAATTTCCGCTGCGGTGCAATAAGAAGAAAGTTGCGGTCAGAAGGGCTATCAACGTTGCGGAGCCGAGCGTAACCCGTACCGACTGCGAACCATGAAGTCCGACATGGTAGTGCCGGCTGCGCTGGGATTTCAGGTGGAAAAGCGGTGTGGCTAGCGGAGCCACAGCGATGCTATCTCGGCACCACTGGTGTCGAATTAGCTGGTTAATACTTCACCTTGTAGGTCGGTGAGTCCTCAGGCCTGTTCTCCCGGCGATCATAGATCTTGGTTGTGCTGATATTGGCGTGACCCAGCCAGGCCTGGACCTTGGCGATATCGGCTTCATGCTCCAGGGCGTTGGTGGCGGCGGTGGCTCGTAGTCCGTGGACTCCTAGACCGTCGACCTGAATCCCGGCTTTCTTCGCGTAAGCCGCCACCACCATATAGATGCCGTTGGCTGTGATGCCGGCACCGGTTAGCTTGCCGCGCAACGGTATGAACAGCGGTACCTTCCTGTCCGCCCAATGATGCCCTGAGCTTTCCAGGTACTGATGGATGCGCCCGGCCGCCACCGGGTGCAGCGGCAGATACCGCACCTTGCCGCCCTTGCCGTGTACCTTCAGATGCTGAATCCCACGGCGATCCTGGATGTCGCTCACCTGCAGCAGCGCCGCTTCTTCGCGGCGCAGCCCGTGATAAAGAAGAACAGCCAATAGCGCCCGATCACGCAGCCCTTTAAGGGTCGATTCATCCGGGGCTTCGAGTAGCGCTTTGGCCTGGTGATCGCCCAATGCCGGAGTCTTGCCTTCGTTGCTTTCGATCTTCGGGCGTTTCACGCCGTGCACGGGATTGCCCCCGGCGATCGCATTGCTCTCCAGGAGGTGATCAAAGAGGCTGGCCAGCGCCGCCAATTTGCGCCGGATTGTGGCGCCCGCCAGACCGCGATGCTCGAGCTGAGCGCGCCAAGCCAAAACATGTGATCGGGTGACGACGCGAAATTCATCGGCCGAAGCCAATCCGACAAAACCGCAGAAGTCTTCCAGGTCATTTTGGTAGGCACGTCGTGTCCGAGGATTGTCCAGGTTGGCAAACCACTCGACCGCGGCCGGAACTTGGGCCAGCGTCTGAAATTCGACCGACGTGAGCCGACGCTGATCATTCTGATGGGCGCTGGTCAGTTCCTGCATATATTTCTCATCATTGGCTCACTGGCGATCGTTGGCCATGTCTTTGGTCACGAAAGCAACGTCAAATATGGAAGCCGCCTTCGAAACCGATAAACGGCAATAATTGGTGATAACGTATTTTATCACCACTTTAAGAGCGGTTTTCGAATGATCGTCTGAAATCCTGCATGAAAAAGGCTAAGCGACGAAAAGCGAACAAATGGACTACAAGAGGATTTAATTTGGACTGAATGTGGTCTATGATGCGTTGTCGTTCGAGATTCAGCTCGACATTCACTTTTAAAGTTGCAAGCGTGGTGCCTTGGCAAAGGGCGCCCCTAGGAAGGAACTCATGCGAGTTGAAACAATTAGCTATCTGAAACGCAACGCAGCCGACCTGCCTCTCGATGAGCCACTGGTTGTCACGCAAAACGGTGTCCCGGCCTACGTGGTGGAGTCTTACGCGGATCGTAAGCGCCGCGATGAGGCCATTGCCTTGGTAAAGCTCTTGGCCATCAGTTCCCGCGAGTACGCCCAAGGCAAGCACTGTTCCACTGACGAACTTAAAGCCCGATTGAGCAGGAGGTTTGCCCACAAATAAATAGGAGCATAAATGAATACGTTTGCACTACGCTTTACCGAGGTTGCCCAGCAAAGCATTGAAGATCAGGTCGAGCACCTGGCTATCACTCAGGGATTCTCATCAGCTGCTCAGCGCATAGATACCCTGATCGATGCCATCCAGGACAAGCTCCTGTCCACCCCTTTGGGCTACCCGGTCAGTCCACAGTTGAGTGAGCTGGGTGTACTGCACTATCGTGAGTTGAACACTGACGGATACCGGATCTTTTATGAGGTGATGGATTCTGATGGTATTACCGATATCGCCGTATTGCTCGTATTAGGCGGGAAACAAAGTGTGGAGCAGGCTCTGATCCGCTACTGCCTGCTCCAGCCGATGTAGCTTTATATGGTATCGAAAAATTGCACAAATATTTTTTAAAGGAAGCCCGATCGACAGCCGACCGGGCGGGATTCCTATCTGTGCAAACTTATGTTTGGCAGATAGGTTAATTTTTTGTTATGGACGAACTAACATACAGATCAATATCTAATGATGCACCTATGCATCCAAGCCAATTAGTAATGAACTTTTCAAAATTCAAAGGTGGTGCACCGTTGGAGTAGATGGCACATGTAAGCTGGATTTCACATTCAGGGATTTCAGAGAAGCTTAAAAGCTTATCCTCTAGACCATTAAAGGCACGTATCATCCATTCAATATGGGTAATCAAATCTAGGCTCTTTGCTAATTTTGACTCGACGACCAAGCCATTCTCGGTTTCAAGGATCTCAGTTTTCAATCTCTTATCGCCAGCAGCCCACATCTGGTCACCCTCAACCCCTATTGAGACAGAGATATCGTCTGGCCGAATATTCTTGCTTGTAAAAACCAAACGGACATGATTTTCCATACGCACCTCGAGGTAGTACAGCAAAGCATTGAAGATCAGCTTGAGCACCTGGCTGTTGATCAAGGGTTTACACCGCGTCTCTGCGCATAGCTACCCTAATCAATGCCATTCAGGAGAAGCTCTTGTTCAGGCTGCTACAGAGCCTGTCAACTCCTGTAGCAGCAGTTAATTTCGGTCTCCCCCGAGACCCGAAACGGCTAAAGAAATTGAAACGAAAGCGAAGCACCTAATTGACTGAGTTCGGCTAACGTTGAAGGAGCTATGAATCCGCCCTCTTGTTCGTTAGAGTTCTTGACAGGAAGTATCATATCGATCTCTAGGAACTCAGGTTTGATTTTGTCTCTGCACTCGCGAATATGATTAATTCCACCTAAATAAATTAAAAGCGCAGGAATCATCTCATCTAGTCGGCAGCCATCAGGAAAACTCACCGAAAACCTGACAAATGATCGCTTCAATAACGCCTTTACTCCTGGCCTAACCGGCTCGCCACGCATCCCGAGTTCGGATGCCGCTACACCAATTATAGACTCGACCTTTTTTGGGGCTAGGTCAAATCCCCTAATAGATAATGCTACTGACTTAATTGCAGTTATTGAACTCATAACGACTCCTTATCTCCCCCAGGCACACCGTTCCATAACCATTTTTTTCCAGTGGTTTTATCACGATAAATATCAACACCGCCTTCCCCGCGCCCCTTCTTGGCCTCATGAGCATCAATATAGCCTGCATCCTGTGCGGCCTTGTTCCCCTCACGTTCCTTGATCTTGGTAAGATCTTTTTCGCTTGGTTGAGCACTGTCGCTATTTTCATTGCTATAATAACATCCACCTGGAGGACACTCACCGTTTCCAAGCGTCGGTGAGTAAAGTAAGCATGACACCCCGGCACCAAAGCCTAAGCCAACACCTCTCCCAACTTGGGGTATCAGATCTGGAATACTATCAAACCAAGTTGGTAATGCAGTTGCCGCTAATCCCATAGGATCAATAAATGACATAGGATTGGCATTAACATAAGCATATGTATTGAGACCGCCCCCCAACCCAATCGGATCACTTTGCGCATACCGCCCAGTGTCCGGATTGTAATCCCGATAATAGTTATAGCTTAGCTGCGTTTGTGCATCGTAAATCTGTCCCGGAAACCGCAGCGCGATGCTTGTAGCCTTGCCATCACCGTCCACATCCTCCTCGGGTGAGCCGACACCATACGCATCGCTGTTCCATCGCCACAGCAGTGCCTGGGTGCTGTCTGTCGCCAGTCTTGGCGTGTTCAGGTGATCGACATGCAGGTAAATCAGTTTGCTGCTGCTTACCTCGCCCAGCGTGGAGAAGTTGGCTGTCAACTGTGCCAGTGGCATGTTGTCCAGCCAGAACCAGTATTGACCGCTGGTTTTCTGGCCGTTTCCGTCATAGAACGTTTGGCCGATCAGTTTGCCACTCGGGTCGTAAAGGTAGGTGGTTGTGCCCGCCAACGCCTGGCTTCCCATCACGTAAGCGCGCTTGATGATTCGTTGGCCTAACGCGTTGTACTTGTAGTCGGCAATTTTGTAGATGTTTGCCTGATAAACCTCGCTCAGACGGCCTTGGCTGTCGTAGGTGAATCGACGGCCATTGATCTGCGTGTGGTTACCCGCAGCGTCCATAGGCAGTGTGGAGCCATTGATGCTGGTCAGTCGGTTGCTGTCGCTGGCATAGTTTAACGACTGGGTGTCAGTGGCATCGCTTGTAGTAAGGCTGGTGGTAGTACGTTGCGTCCTGTTGCCTGTAGCGTCGAAGCTGTAAGCCTTTTTGACGCTGTTGGTTTGCTCCTGAGTCAGACGGCCCAGCGCATCATATTCATACTGGACCGCGCCCCACAGGCTGGTGGCCGTTTCGGAAATGTTGCTGTCAGCGTCGTAACGATAAGTCGTTTGCCAGTTACCGACCTGCTGCTGGGTCAGTTGATAATCCTGGTCATAGGTTCTCGACAGCAGAATACCGTTGCCCCAGGTCAGCGAGTTGACTGGACCAAAAGGCAGGTAGGAAATGTTGCTTGCCAGTGTCGCCGTCTTGTTGCCAATGGCCAGCCTGACGCCCGTAACTTGAGCTGCACTGTTCCTCGTATAGGTCAGGTTGATGCTCGATGGATAGCCAATCTGCACCAGATTGCGAGCAGCGTCATAACCGTAATTCAGCGTTTCGTAATAGTCGCCGCTGTTAACGCCCACCGAGCGGTATTGCCTGACCAGATTGCCCTTGGCGTCGTAGGTATACGTCAGAACACCAGCGCTGTCCTGTAACCCTGTAAGGTGTCCAATGCCGAGATTGCCATCAGCGGTCTGGTCGTAGAGAAACTTGATATTGAGCGCAGGTGTGGCGTGATAGCTTTTGCTGGTCAGGCGATTGAGCGCGTCGTAGGCGTACTCGGTCACAACCCCACGTGCATCAGTGCTGCGAATGAGATTGTTGGCCTCGTCGTAGGCGTAAGTGCTGGTGCCGCCATCAGGGCTTTTGCTGCTGATCCGGTTTCCTAGACTGTCGTAGGTATACAGCGTCGTCACACCACGCGGGTCAACCACTTTGGTGACCTTGTCATCCGAGTTGTAACCCAAGGCAGTCACGCCCTGCAAAGGATCGACGATCTTGCTGACTCGATTCAGAGCATCGAACGCCTGCTGCGTTTTGTTATTACGCGGCGTGGTATCACTCGACTGATTGTCGTTCAGGTCATAGCCATAACGCTGCGTCTGATCACCAGCACCCACTACCCGGATCAGACGACCTAACTCATCAAATACCCGTCGCTGAAGATGGACCACGGTTCCATTGACGTCTTTGGTCCGCTCTGCCGTGCGGTTGCCCATTGGGTCGAGGGTGTAATTGATACTTTCGCCAAGCCGATTACGCACGCCGATAAGGCGGCGGGCATCGTCATAGCTGTACTTGACCCAGTTGCCATCAGCCGTGGTGACTTGCAGCAGATCGCCAACTTCGTTGTAGGCATACTGAGTCGTCGACGAGTCTATGGTCAGGCTGGCAAGCCAGCCTTGCGGAGTGTAGCTGAGCGTTGTCACCACTCCGTTTGGGTCGGTGATGCTTTGCGGATTGCCGTAACTGTCAAAACTGGCAAGCGCATAGACCTGACCCAGCGCGTTGGTCACAGTAGTAAGGTTGCCTTGAGCATCGTATGCGTACCGAGTGACGTCATTTACGTCAGTGCGTGCGCCGTCGATACTTGCAACCTGCCCGAGGGCGGTATACGTGCGGCTGATGGTGCTTGCGTGAGCGGAGAATGCCAGCCAGGTGCAGGCAACCCCCACCACTACCTTGCGCAAGAAAGAAACGGTCATGCTCAGATCCTTGAAATAGAAAGTGCTCATCGGGATGTGCTCTGCCGAGTGAGCTCACGTCCTTGATTGTCGTAGCTATACACAGTGATGCGATTGGGTTCAATTACCTTGATTGGGAGAAAGCGATCAGGGTCCCATTCCGTTGTGGTGGTGCGCGCCAACGCAGTGCCGGTAGCCTCGGTACGGCTGACTTCCAGGCCACGGTCATTATAATCGTAGGTGGTGACCAAGCCTTTGGCGTCTGTTTTGGTCAAAACCTGGCCTCGGTCATTGTAGGTATATACCGAGTTGCTTGCAGGACAATTGGCCGAGGGCTCACCTTCAATAGAGCTAATACGTTTAACGCCCGATATGTTTTTATATCGATAGACCGTTTTCTTACCGAGCTCGTTAGTAACAGTACTCGAACCGTCAGCATTATAGTTTATTTGTATTAGGCTGGCCCCACCGGCATGCTGGCTCATTGTAGACCTGCCTTGTCCATCATAAGCCCAAGTCGCAAAGCGAACCCCTCTTTCGTCTGATATTCCAGTCAACCAGCCAGTATTACGCTCATCTTCATAGTAATATTTTCGGCTCGACGATGCACTGTTTTCTGTTTTCACGACCTCAATCAATCTGTTATACATATTGTATTTATAGTCAATACGCAGATTATTAACTGCCACAAATCTTAATTGACGCAACGGTGTTTCCATGAACTGAATGGATTCCCCCATTGTATTACTAATCACGACACTGCGATCAAAACCAGCCGCGGCGTAGGCTAAATTATACTCCCCACCATTGGATGCAGTTGTTTTAACCAATCTTCCGTCTTCAGAAAAAAATAATACATTATTTGATGGGTCAGTATAGCGCCAGCCAGACTGTTGTAGCTCCGTTAAAATACCTGAATCGGTATCCGACTTATAACTACCATTCACCATATAAAAAACGGCTTCTCGCCCATCGTCATGAATCAGCACCACAGACTCGGAACCGAAGTACAAGGAAGAAGAATAACTATGCCTCCAAAGGCCATCAAAACTGTTATAAAATCTATCTATCAAGATCGGACTCAGCACTCCAACGCTTAAATCATGCTCGTGTTGAAACTTATTACCATTAGCTGAGTTGATAGGATTTCCTACTTCGCTAGAGGGATTGCTACACAAAAGAGGTTCTAACGGTTTACCTTTTTGAGCGGTTTCTTTACATTTTCCTGTAGAGTGATCCAGCGAAGAGCCCGGTTTACAATCTATTACCATGTGACTAGAACCACCAAAAAAAATATCCCTAATCCCATCATTCCCCCCACAGGCATAAAGTTCTACATCACCTATTTTTCCATTGTATCTATTGAGCTCTGGCTTATAAATTAGATCCGGGTGCATAGAATATGTCAGCTCGCAAACCTGTGAAGGATTATCAAAAACAACATACCAGTTAGAAGTCCAGAATGAAAACTGTTGCGCTTGTGCGGGAGTCAGCGAGAAAAAGAATATTAGCAATAAAAAACTTTTGCTCGATTGTTTTTGACTTTCTTGTTCATGTAAATTCTCCATTTTAAAACTGTAATTCTTATGAAGGAAACCGAGCTTATATACTTAGATCACGTAGAGTTTCCACTCAATATTATCCCTGCAACTTAGGCGTCCACTTTTCTTTCATTTGATCAAAATGCTTGCCCCGAATATTTTTCGTCATTGTTTGATGACTTGTTGTTTTTTTCGACACATAAATTGAACAGCCGCGCTGCCCAGCCGATCTAGTTACGCTTCTGTCGTAACTCGTGCTACCAGAATAAACGCACCCTCTACAAGGTAATTTTTCTTGATGCTCAAAGCCTACACGTAGGTATTCGGACCTCCCATTCGATCATCATGCATATTTCGCCCGGCGTCCAGATCGTTTTTTGAAAACAGTTATAACTATTCTTGCATTGGGCCAGGTGAGCAGAAGCAAACGCAAACGCGCGTTTCGACACTGATATAGCCCGCATCGGCGCAGACCACGTTTTCAAAACCGTGTAGCAGTTTGTCAACCTGCGTTTTGCAGTGGTGCTACTTACCCCCTGACGATGAGGGCTGCGCCAAGGGCGCTACGCCGGTACCGCGAGCCCGACAGAACGTCTTGTTAGAGCTGGGTTATTTCCTCGGTCGTCTCGGTCGCGACAAAGTGTTTGCGCTGAAGCGCGGCACTGTGGAGATCCTCAGTGATTTCGCGGGTGTCGTTTGGGAGGCCATGGGTGGAAGCAAACCTTGGGCCGTGAACTCGAAGCCGCCGGACATGGCATCGACTGGAACAAGGTCATGCGAGCGTGAGCCAGCCGCTTGCTCTGTCTTCGCCAAGTATTAGCCTGCCGGCCATTGTGACAGGGGAGTGTGCGCATGCATGGCCGGCGTCGCTCCTAAATCAGCTTTTATGAGGTGGAGCGCATCAGGGTCTGATCGAATCGGCCGCAGCAACCAAAATGCGTCGAGTTACCTTTATGTGCTTTGGTTATTCTTAGGCGCTCTGGTCCGTGGTAGATATTGATTTTGGGCCAACCTGCGTCGTTTAGTCGTTACAAACGGAACTATGTAGGGCATCACCCCACCCGTCATTACGGCACCTAAGGAAACTCTGAAAAAGACTTCCAAATCTGGTGAAATACGCCAGTCCCAAGCACTGAACGGTTGAGTCCCGATGAAGCAGATGTCCTTCGCTGACGCCGAATACGCTGGCAAACGCAAACAAACCCGCCGTGAACGCTTCCTGATCGAGATGGATCAGGTCGTGCCCTGGAATGGCTTGGTCAAACTGATCGAGCCACACTATCCAAAGGGCGAAGGTGGTCGCCCTGCCTATCCGTTGATGGCGATGTTGCGGGTTCATCTGATGCAAAACTGGTTCGGCTACAGCGATCCGGCCATGGAAGAATCGCTCTACGAAACCACAATTCTGCGACAGTTTGCAGGACTGCACCTGGATCGGATTCCGGACGAAACCACGATCCTCAATTTCCGCCGACTGCTGGAGAAACATGAGCTGGCCGGTGGGATTTTGCAGGTCATCAATGGCTATTTGGGCGACCGTGGTTTGTTGCTGCGCCAGGGCACCGTGGTCGATGCAACGATCATCCATGCGGCGAGTTCGACCAAGAACGAGGACGGAAAACGTGACCCTGAAATGCACCAGACGAAGAAAGGAAATCAATATTTCTTCGGGATGAAAGCGCACATCGGTGTCGATGCCGAATCCGGTTTGGTGCATAGCGTGGTGGGCACGGCGGCGAATGTAGCTGACGTAACTCAGGTCGACCAGTTACTGCACGGAGAAGAAACTTACGTCTCTGGCGACGCGGGCTACACCGGTGTCGAAAAGCGTCCCGAGCATCAAAATCGCCAAATGATATGGTCGATTGCAGCGCGGCCCAGCAGTTATAAAAAGCATGCAAAGGAAAGTCTGATCGGGCGCATGCGTCGCAAAATCGAATACGCGAAAGCTCAACTGCGCGCCAAGGTTGAGCATCCGTTTCGAGTGATCAAACGCCAGTTTGGTTATACGAAAGTACGCTTCCGAGGCCTGCTGAAAAACACTGCGCAGCAGACCACGCTATTTGCTCTGTCCAATCTGTGGATGATGCGAAAACGACTGCTGAATACAGGAGAGGTGCGCCTGTAATGTGGACAATTGACGCTAAAAAGCGCTTGTCCGAAGAAAAAAGAGGAGTTGGGCGAGGCAAAGGTCTGATTTTCGATTGAAACGACGTTTTTTGAAACTTTGAAGCAACGGGAGGGTTAAAAAGTCTGCCTACTTCAGACCTTCCTTAGCGGCAACAGCGCGGGGAAATTCTGACCATTACGACGACTGAAATGGCTTAGCGTACTTTAAAATCCGTTTTCTGAGGCGACCCCTAAAAGTGACAGACCAGAAAATTCTGGCGGTTATGACGATTGAAATCAGCTTAACGTACTTTAAAATCCGTTTTCTGAAGCGCCCCATTTGGGGAAGATCACAAGCCAAAACAGAGGCAAAAGCCATCGCCATCTTCCACGCCAGTACCAAATCAATAGCACGCAGTGCCGGACGTTCGTCCGTTGCTGCGGCTGCCTATCGGTCTGGTACTGAGCTGGTCGATATGCGTACCGGTCTCGTCCATGACTACACTTGGCGCGATGGTGTTTTTACACAGCAATCATGTTGCCGGACGGCACCAGTGCCGAGCGCAATGCTCTGTGGAACGCCTCCGAATCCGCAGAGAAGCGCAAGGATGGCCGGACAGGTCGCGAGTGGATCATCGCGCTACCCGCCGAACTGGATGAAGACGCGCGCCAAGAACTGGCATCTGCGTTTGGCATCGAGCTGGCCACCCGTTACGGCGTTGCCGTTGACTTGGCGATCCACTTGCCAAATCGTGAAGGCGACAACCGCAACCACCATGCCTTTGTGATGACCACTACCCGGCAGGTCAGCCGTGATGCAACTGGTCTGCTGGTGATGGGTGAAAAGTCCACTATTGAGCTTTCGGATACCAAACGCCGCAGCGTGGGCCTTGGTTCCGCAGCAGATGAAGTGGTCGCCATCCGCCGGTTGTGGGAGCAGATGGCTAACCGCGCCCTGGAGAACGCTGGTTCAGATGCCCGAATCGATTCACGCAGTCTCAAGGCGCAGGGCCTAGATCGCGAGGCGACCATGCATCTTGGGCCGGTGGCCAGCGACATGGAGCGCCGCGGAAAGGCCTCTGATAGGGGCGATGGCAACCGGAAAGTTGCTGTGAATAACGCGATGCTCGAGCAGATTTAATGAAGGCCCGTGGATTTCTGAAGCTGTGACAACTGACGTAGCGAAGGCGAAATGACGCGCGCTAGCCATTTTTCATCCAGCGGCGGAATAGCACCCAATTGTTCTGCGATGTACACACATTGCAGTAAGGTTTGCTCCAGTAGCAGATAGGGCGCACCGGTTTCGTCTTCCGACATTTCCAAGAAAGACGGTGACGTCGTCGCCTTTGTGGCCTTCTTGGCATGTTCTGCGGCAAATTTCATATCCAAACGCTCTAGCCTCGACTCACTAGAGACCGTCACCACGGGTTTACCCCATTGCTTGTTAAGCTCGGCTTTGCTCCACCAGGTGGAACCTAACGGTGCCACCAGTTTCGCTTCCTCTAAACTCCATAGCGCGTCTAACATCTGCTCCAGACTGAGCATAACCATGCGCTCACCATTGACCTCCAATTCGAAGGCCAGCCGCTCTGGCGTATTGTCATCCTCATCGAATCGAACTCTGGTCGGCCAAGCTATCAATTTCAAATCATCAGAAAGCTGCAATGTCCTCTCCTGTGATCATGGAAAAAAAGGGTCCGAAGAGCAATGGAATAGCCAACCAAATTAAGCAGCATCGAAGCATGAACACAAAAATTTCTTACCTGATCACCCACCGCACTTCCCTGGAACGCTGGAGTGAGCACTACGCTAGTCCAGTTTGGGGATATTCTTGCCGTGCGTGGACGACGTTCACCACTTCTATGCGCGTTGAGGTGACACGATAAAACACCAGGTAGTTAGGATGGGCAACGATCTCGCGCATTCCTGGGACGCGGTCACTTATCGCATACAGATAAGGATGTTCTGAAAGGGGCAGAACGATGCCACGCAAGCGCTGCCATAACCTTTCGGCAGCAGCTATATCACGTGAACCTATGTATTCGATTATTGCCGCCAAATCGTTGTCCGCTGATTCTAGCCAGAAAATGGGTAGCATCAGGACGCTCGGCGATGGCGCAATCGTGCCAACCGCTCTGCCATCCTTCTCTCGACTTCATCATGCGGGATAGCAGGGCGCGAGTCGGCCAGACTGGCCTCCACCTTCGCGCGTAGCCAGGCGGTGTAATTGGCCTCTAGCTCTTCAGTTTCAAACTCCGAAACGATAGGCGAACGATCAATCATAAGGATTTTCTCCATTTATCTCTGAGTGAGTTTACACCCGAGCAACTGACGAAGGAATTTTCGGCGGTTCCGGCGTGCAACCCCTTCTATGAGACGCCGCCCTTGTTGATCGCATCGTTCAGCACTTTAGCCGAGACGAACTTGATGGCTTTCTTGGCAGCAATTTCGATAGCAGCACCAGTCGAAGGGTTGCGGCCAGTGCGTGCTGGACGCTCTGCCACTTTCAATTTGCCGATGCCCGGTAGAGTGATTTCTGCACCGCTTTCCAGTTGGTCGGCAACAATCTGTCCCAATTGCTCAAGAGCCTTACGCGCTGTGGTTTTTGGCGCATCGATAGCTTCTGCAATACCGGCAACCAATTGGTCTTTGGTCAGAGCCATTGTGGTGTTCCTTCCCTATCAAATTCATTTGGATTGCAGAGTAAGGGGTCAGCTTGGGGCAGGCAAGAGTCCCGCTCTCCAATAGCAGCCTCCATCTACCACGAAATGTAGAGACACGAACCAGGCTTGAGTTTGGCCAGAACACTCACTGGCAGCAGTGCTGGCGGGCTATGCAGCGCAATACTGTGAAGGCTCCACGCACTGAATTCATACGCTCACTCCCCATCATGAACCATCCTCATGTTCTGTTGTTAAGGACTCTCCGGCTTGCGGCCCCTGCGGGACCGCAGGTATCTGATGTACAGCATATGACACCACCTGGGCGCGATCCGTCAGGGCCTGTTTTTTCAGGCACTGAACGGCCTCTCGGGGTGCCGCTTGGTCGCCCGGGGTTACCGTTGGCATCGCGTCTGCGCTCACCTTGAGCACACTCACAGTGGCAGGCTTGGTCACCTCAGACAGGATGTGTGCGTACCTGGCCACCGTGCTCGCAGAAACGCCGGCGAGTGCTGCAATCGCAGATCGCACCAGTGCCTTGCCCTGGTCTTGGAGCTGACGGCACGCGGCGCGTATCTTCGATTCTGTGGCTTTGTGCCGCAGTTCATGGGTGCGCCTGGCCGCCAGGCTTTGCCGCTCGGTGAGCGACAGGCTGCCATCGAGCTGCATTGCGCCTCGATGGCAGCGACGATCACCGGTGTACCGATCCCACGTCCAGCGGCCTACGGATTTGACCGTGGCGCGTATCGACGACAGCGGCAGGTTTTCCGAAAACCCCTGCTTTAGAAAGCTGTTGTGGTTGTAGGCATATGCATCGAGCGAGCGCATGAAGGACTCAAACGAACCCAGCTCGCGCTCGCGATTGACGATGCTGTACGCAAAATAACGCAGCTGCTCGAACAGGATGCAGTGCCGCGAATGGCTGACCTGGTCAAGCTTGGGACCTGTGGCCCAGGGTTTGACGGTCAACTCCACCGCGCTCGCCAGTTCGCCCAGTTCGTACACGTGGCTATGAAATTCGGTCGTCTCCCACCAAGGGTGGCCAGGTGTTTTGGCCACAGGGCCACCGTGGTAGTCCACGTCCGCGTCGAGGCGAGCGGCAAACGCGGCATAGATCGCTTTCATGTACTGAATGGGCTTGGTCCGTGCATTCTCAGTGGTGCATACGGACGGCACCGCATAGAACAGCTGGGAGTGACCGCTCTTGCGGTTGCGCACCATCAGGTTAGGCGCGGGCAACCCAGCATCGTCCCAGGCTAATGCGTTGGCATGGTCCAGGTCGAACACCAGCCAAGACACCATGCCGGGGCGATTGACCTGCATATAGGGATAACGCAGCGCGTATTCACGAGGACGGACGCGAGTCGCGGTTTTGTCGTCACTGCACCGCGCCATGTACGGCGCTTCCAGCAATAACCGGTTGAGCGCAGTGCCGTCTTCGAAGAAACGGGCAGGCGGCAGGTGGGTGCTGCTGGCCAGCGGATCGGCGTTGGCCGTGGGTGAGGTCGCGCGGGCAAGACTGATCGCGTGGTCGTGGCTCATGCCTCACCGCCTTGGCCAACTGGTTGGCCAACGGCGTGAGAGGGTGTGACGCAAGGCGTCAAGTGGGGGGGCAGGGTGCTGTCATCGAGGACGCACAGCCGCTGAAGAATCTTTTCCATAAGTCCACCGTTCAGCGGTGAACTGAAGGCTTCACTTTTGACGGCTTGCACAAAGCCGCAGTGAACGCCATAATCAGCTCACGTTATGTGTGTTGAACAGGTAACCCGCGTATCAAACGGCCTGTTCAAGATTTTCCAAAAAGCCCCGCCGGCAAGCGGGGCTTTTTGGTTTCTGCAATTCGTGAATCTACATCGTCGCTTTCCTGCAAATAAAACTGTGCCGGATAGTAGCATGGGAGCCTCGCTTTTCGCGTTACAAAATCCGTTGCTTTCAACAAGCTAGGTCAGTCATCAGCACGGGGTAGGGCGCAGTTGACCCAGGACACGCAGGATTTCGTTTTCAAAGGCCACTTTTGATTCGAAATCGCCCAGCTTTGTATGGCGTTCTGCAACGCACCTCAGCAAGCCCGGCAGGTGACCGTACTGGGGAGGCTCATTGCCGTTCGTGACTAGGTAGCTTTTGTGGTACTGCGCGGCGATATAGCCCTGCGTCTCCAACGAACGCAGCGCTTCGCGCACCGGCATACGGCTGACCTGAAAGGCATTGGCGATGGCTTGATGCGTAAGGGGTTCACCCGGTTCAAGCCGCCCATCAATGATGGCTTCGCGAAGCGCCACTTCAATTGTCTCCCGGGGCAGCGCTACAGGCCGTGCAATGCCGAGGGCTATGGTTTCAAGCACGTGCTGCGCGTGCAGTTTCTGCGTTTTGCGGTTACTCATTTACAGCTCCTTTTTACGCATGCGACACAACCCTGCGCCGGCGCATCGGTATCGGCGCGGCACAGGGTTGCGGTCTATTAATCCCAGTCGAACGGCGCCGGCGAATACGATCCGTCATCGAAATAGGGCGGTGGCTGGTCGTGGCGTGGTGGAACAGGCGTTGTGGCTCTAGGTGCAGGCGCCTTGCCCTTCACTTTCGGCGCTCTGGCCGGATCGATGTGCTGCGCCTGGTAGGCCTGCAACCGCTTGCTGCCTACGGTCAGATCCAGCGCCGTGGACGATTGCGCCACATAGCCGCTTCCGCGCTTGGGCACATGCTCCAGCGCTGTGTGCCATAAGGGGAGCCTAGAGAATTCGGAAAAAATCGTACGCTAAGGTTTTCCGAGCTGTCGTAACGGCCTGAATTTCCCGTCTTCCAGCTTGCGGCTCTGCCGCCAGACGTAATCGCCGGTCAGGTTGACGTGCTCCCAGCCCAACGGCGACAGATACTGATACAGGTCGGGGTTGTAAGCCGGAATCTCAGAAATTTCCGTCACCCTTTTAAGTCCCCCAGGCGGGGGGCTCGACGAGAGCGACAGACCTTGTGTGTAGAAGTTTCAAAATGCTTATGCATCAAGAGACAGTGCCCTGCCCGAAGATATTTACATTCGGTGTGCCTTGGGCGTATACGCCCAAGGCTTGAGGCAGGGAGTTATTGGTTAATTCTGCGGTCTTCGTGTGCGAGCATCGTAAGGCGTCTCTGTAATTCAACAAGGTCAGCTCTTGCTTGGCGCAGCTGTTGTGTTGTATTCGCTATTTCGTCAGGATTGGCCTCTTCTGTAGCGTCTTCAAGCTCTTCAGTAAGGTCGTTAACAAAGGTTTGTTTGTCCTGTATTTCTTGTCTCAATTCAGCAGCGGCCCCACGTGGGCAGACTCGTATGTCGCGTGACGATGAGCCGACATGAGAGACTCGTTTGCCCCCGCCTAATAGGGAGTTGGGTGTAACCGGGATTTCTAGCCCACCAACCGCAGGTTTGAAGTTTCGTTGTTGGAGCTGGTTGAGAGCGTTCAGGTGGGGGCTGTTGGAAGGGCCCGCGTGGGTGTTGATGTCTAAGCGTTGAGCATCAAAAGCTTTAACTAAAATTGTGTTCTGCCGGTCTTGGTGAGCTGGCCTCTCACCCAATTGGCGCAGTCGCTGCGCCTGCATGCTTAGTCTTGCCCCCGGCTTTTGTAGTCCTTCTGAAGCTTGGTTGATTGCGGTTGTGGTGGCATGTGGCGAGGAATTGGCGGGAGAGGAGGCGAAATGGTTTGGCGCTTCCTCCGCAGGGGTCGTGTAGTTGAAACTGGAATTAACTGAACTGGTTGAAATACGATTCATTGGGAAACCTATTTTTCAAAGGATTTACGGCGCAGAAGCACGTCTGCGGTCGTCATTTTTACCCTTGTGGAGAGGACGGAAGTGTTAGTGGAGCCGCACTAGCCGGCAGTTCCCAGTCTGCGCAGAAATATTTTCTCTCTCTGGCAAGATGTTGAAGTTCACCTTCGGATAGCAATGAACAGGGCAGCCTGCGGCTGCAAATCGCCCGTTCTTGCGATCGCGTAGCAGCAGAAACTGTCGCTGTCGCCGGTCTTCGAATTCGTCACGCGCTATTTATAAGGCCACGCGCAACAAAATGTCTTGAATGCCTTGCAACACCACCTTAGCTACGCCACTGGACGTCTCGGTCAATTCCGATAGGGGGGGCTACAGAATTCGGAAATAATCGTACGCAAGGTTTTCGAGCGTATTCCAGTCTACGATTTACTAGGTTTCGAAGGTTTGCCATCAGCCGCTCCGTAAGGTTGGGCTACACCTCAACCCGGCGTCAGGCCGCTCACCGGCACCGCGTCAGACTAGGGCGGTTTACTGTGTTTCCTGACGGATCGCCGTCAACTTCTAGGACCTCAACCTGACAGAATTCACGTTAGCGTACGATTTTTTCCGTTTTCTCTATTCGCCCCTAGGTGCAGGCGCCTTGCCCTTCACTTTCGGCGCTCTGGCCGGATCGATGTGCTGCGCCTGGTAGGCCTGCAACCGCTTGCTGCCTACGGTCAGATCCAGCGCCGTGGACGATTGCGCCACATAGCCGCTTCCGCGCTTGGGCACATGCTCCAGCGCTGTGTGCCATAACAAGGTGCTGCGCACTGCCGCTCCAGGACGGCGACGCCAGATCAGCCGCCACTCTTCTCCCAGCTCGTTCAAGACGACCAACGTCGGATCTGTCAGCACCAGGTTTTCAAGGTCTGAACGGCCAGGCTTCATCGCCAGGTGGTACAGGATCTGCTGCACGCGGTCCGCGCGCGGATAGCTGCGCCGAATGTGAGCAGGCGCACCGGCCAACAAGGTGTCCAGCGCTGGCGGGGCCACCTCGATGAAACGGTTGATCCGGATCGCTTCCTTGGACAGCTTGTCAGCATCGTGAATGTACAAGGAGCTGCCGCGAATCACTTGCCCGTTGAACAGCGTGATGTTTTCCCCCTCCTTGAGCTGCTGCACTTCCTCGACGCTGACTTTCTTCTCATCTTTCAGGCTCAGTGTGTCTGCTTCCTCCCAGCTGGCCCCCATGATTCCGGCCTGACGCACCATACCGCTCATCACTGGCAGGTACTCGGTACCGGCCATCAACTGCAGTATTTCGAGAGTGTCCTTGGGGTCCATGATCTTGCCGGTGATTCGGACCCCCATGTTCCCGATCAGCGTCCACACCTTGTCGCCGGCCGCCGACTTGAGGCGCTGCGCCTCCTGACTGGCCAGGAGCAGGCAAAACCCCAGGGAGCGTACTTGCGTGGCCAGCTCGCCGAGCTTTTCGGTGTAGTAGGCCCCGACCTCGTCGCAGATCCACAAGAACGGAAAGCGGTCCTTGTACTTGCGGATCACCAGGATGTCTTCGGGTTTGCCCTCCAGTTTCTCCCCC
Organism: Pseudomonas cerasi; assembly: GCF_900074915.1. Taxonomy (GTDB): domain Bacteria; phylum Pseudomonadota; class Gammaproteobacteria; order Pseudomonadales; family Pseudomonadaceae; genus Aquipseudomonas; species Aquipseudomonas cerasi. Next base: position 19,418 of record NZ_LT222313.1, on the reverse strand, counting down.
AGATCCTGGCTCAGGATCATGGCCAATTGCGATACGTACAGTCGCCCAAGGGTCGCGGCCTCGGTCGAGGAGATTTCCAGCGCAGGAATCAGGACCACCAGGATGCGATCGTTATGCACCACGTCCTTGAGGTCTATGTCGCCGGCGTCACGGGCAAACACATGGCCGTAGGTGTCATTGAACAAGGCCAGCATGCGGGTGAACTGCTGGATCAGAAAACCATGCTGATCCAACGCAGTGGTCGCCCATTCCTCCGGCGAATCCACCTTGGCCAGGTCAAAACCGGACAATGTGCCCAGGTAGTTTTTCAGGGGTAACTGGGCGTCTTCATGCCATTGCTGTTCCACCGACTGGATGTAGAGCTTGGCAATGGCCCGCAACGGCAAATGTGCCTGGATCGTGCGCTGGGACATGACCGTGCCTTCACGCCGGCACTTGTACACCAGGGAGAACACCAACGCCTGAATCATGGCCCGGGCTTTCTCTTGCCAGCCCGCATCGTTGCCCGCAGGGGGCAACATCGAATCCATCAGGTTGATGATGTAGGTTTCCTGAGCAATACCAAACGCGTTGACGGTATTGGTCTGCCCTCTGCTTTTGTTGTCCTCGAGCAGTTCCTGCGCCCTGGAGCGGCCCCCGGTGATGAAGTTCATCATCCGAACGTCGTCTTCACGGCCAAAGCGCCGGGCCAGGGACACGATCGCGGCGGCCACATCATTTTGGGCCTTGCCGTCCGAATAGATCAGGCCCTTTCCATAGCCCAGCTGGCCCAACACGTACCCCAGCAGTGCTTCGGTTTTGCCGGCACCGGTTGTACCGAACATCAGAATATGGCGGGTCATGTCATCCAGCGACAGCCACAGTTCACGCCCGGCGTCCCGACCGCGCAGGTACCCCATGTACAGGATGCCCGCTGCCTTGAGCATCACCGTGCGCATGGCCGTGACCGGCAAGAAACCCAGCAACTTGCCCGTCACCTGGCGTTGCGTCGAAGGGTCGAGGCGGTCCATGTCTGAAGGCATGCGCATGGGCATCTGCCAGGGTTCGAGCAGCATGACAGGTGACCAGACCAGCAAGGCCGGCAGACTGAGCCACAGGCTGACCGGGTACAGGACGCCTCCCACCACAGACCCGGCCAAACCCATCGTCAGACTACCGGGGCCCATCAACCACTCAGCCAGTGCCGAGTGGTAAACCCGTCGATTTAGGCGCGTGCGCTCGACGGCGTAGTCATTGGGGCGCATCCGACACCTCCTGAACCTGGCGGGCAGGTCGCTCATCTAGGAAGGCTTTGAGCCTGATCGGATCACGCAACAACGCCTGCGGCACATAGCGCCCATCGTCGCTGATCACCCAGGGCGTGCCCGGTATGCGATAGGCCTGATAGGCCGTCTGGTTGATCCCCAAGGCCTTTTCTGCCACATCGCACGTGCCTGCTGGTTGCGCCGCCTTCAACTCCCCCCCTTCCGACGCCGGCTTTAACGGGGGTTTCCCAAGGTTCACACCCTCAGGGGCTGCATCAAACAGGCGATCCCACGCGGTTTTGCGCTGCTCAGGCGGCAGGCACAGCACGGGCGTAATGGCGGCGATCGACTTTTCCTTACCAATCACCGGCACAGGAAACACCACCACATTGAAGGCGTCGGAGAGCGTGTTGAGGGACGACTCCAGACGCTGGCAGTTCGGACAGCCAGGGTCCGAAAAGACATACAGCGTGCGCGCGTGACCGCTGGAATAGTCAACGGTGAACAGCTTGCGCTCCGCAGCGTTGTGCAGCTTTTGAGGGAGTGTGGCCCGAACCTCCCTGGGCAATGTCCAGCCATCGTCAGGTGCCACGTCTGCAGCGGACTGGCGTGGCTCAGAAGCGATCGGCGCCGGCGCGCTGCGCTTGGCCAGGTCCGGCTTGGGGGGGCTCGGGACTGAGGGCGTGATGACCTGCGCCGCCGGCATTGCAACAGGCCATTCAAACGCTCGGCCAAGCCATGGGGCACCGAGGCAAAGCACAACCAACAGCACGAACACGCCCATCAGACGCCGCTGGGTCTTGCGTCGTCCATGACGCAGCAAAGCCCGCGACAGTGCGGTCAGTAGCTCATGGGTTTCGTCACTGTCATGGGTTTCAAGTGAGAATTCAAAACCCTGAACATCGCGGCAGACCACACCGTCATTGCTCAAATAAAACGAGTGCTGATGGCGAAGGTCCAGGGTGCAAATCGTGCGTGTCACGATGCCTTCTTCCTGATCTGCCTGATAGACAACCAGCTGATCGCCTTGGATGTCCACCGAAAACGGGGCGCGCAAAGATGCCGAGGCCATGGGGTTTCCTCTTTTAAAGTAAAGAATTAATAGTGTTTTCTTGAATCAAATTTGATGTAGAGTTACATCAAAATTGAAGCAAGGAGTCATCATGAGAACGACCGTCACCATCGACGATGCGTTGTACCAACGTGCTCTGGAAGTCGCCGATCCGGCGATGGACAAGGCCGACCTGTTCCGTGAAGCCGTTCAGACGTTTGTGCGCATTCAAGCGGCTAAACGATTGATGGCCTTAGGGGCCACACTGCCAGCGATGGAAGACATCGCCCGCCGACACGAGAAGGCACTGTGAAAGGCGTCCTGGTAGACACCTCCGTTTGGGTTGAGCACTTTCGCAACAACAGTCCAGAACTGGTGAACTTGCTCAGCCAGGACCGGGTACTCATACACCCCATGGTGATCGGAGAACTGGCGTGTGGTACGCCGCCTGATCGTTTGAGCACCTTGACTGACCTTGGCGACCTACGAGGTGCACAACAACCCACGGTGAGTGAAGTCATCGCCTTTCTGAACACCCACAAGCTCTATGGCCTGGGCTGTGGGCTGGTGGAGATGACGCTCCTGGCCTCCGCGTTATTGAGCGGCACAGCGCTTTGGACGTTAGACAAGCGCCTGGAGCGTTTGGCTAGCCGCATGGCCGTGTCATACCAGCCTCCTACTCACTAGGCTCATCAACCACAGGTGGCTGCGCGGCATACACCGCCGTCATGACAGGAAGGTCAGAGGCCTCCCGGCGTTTAGGCGTGATGACATGTCGCGCAAATACCAGACCGATGCTTTCCAACTCGGCCTGCAAGCCATCGATGGCCTGGGTCACCATCAACCCAGGACGTGGCAGCCCCAGCTTACTGGCATGGACTTCTGCCCGCGCCTGAGCCTGAACACCAGCGCCTTCCACAAACACCTTGGCCGTGTCGGCACTGTGCAGGGCATACCACAACGTGCGGTTAACCCCCTTGAGCCAGCGAAAGCGCGCCGGCGCCAAGCGCAGATCGCGGCCATACAAGGCCACCAGCGCGGTGCGCATCGATCTATGGCTTTGCAGCCACTCACTGACGCCCGGTGCTTTTGCAACGCGATCAAACCCCGCGTCGGCCAAGCCGTACAGCGGCGTCAACGAGAAGGTCTTGCGCCGCAACAACCCCTTGATCATGCAGGAACGGTTCAGGTCATCGAGCAACCGGGTCGCTGCCTTGCGGTCATTGAGGAAAACCTGCAGACCGAATACGGCCAGCAAGGCCCGTTCATAGGGCGTCAAGTCTAGAAGTCCATCATGGACATCTCCGACTTGCTCCTCGAACACCGCACGAGCAGCCTCCCGATCCAGCACTTTGCGCTGCACCAGGTTGTAACGTTCAGCAAACTCCTCGGGCTTTAGCGCCCAGGCATTGCTGGGAGAGGTATCGTTCATCAGGCCATCGGGACCAGACGCAGCCAACACCGGGATGACCGAGGGTGCGAAACGACTCACCAGGCCAGGAAGCGTGTGAATGTTCACCAGACGTTTGCTGCGAAACGGCAGTACCGGATGCTGCGCCAGCCCCCAACTGCTCACAATCACCAGCGGTATCAGGAACAGCAGCAGAATCCCACTGGTAGCGTTCATCACCTCAAGCCACTCATCCAGCGTCACGGCCTTGGCGTGGTTGGCCACGTCGGCCAGCAGGTTGATCTTGCCACCGGCCCAGGCATGGATGAAGGGAAAATCCACCATTTTCCATAACCAATAAAGCGTCCAGGTGGTCCAGTACACGAAGATATCGAAGAACATCCAGCACAACAGGACGGCTGCACAAAGCGCCAATAACATCTGCGCTTGCTCGCCCTCCCATGCACCTTGGGATTGTCGATTTTGCATTGCGATGCCCCACAATAGTCGCACCGCCCGAATTGGGCGGTGTGAGAGAAAGGTAAAGCGCGTCGGGAACAGCTGCGGAGGGGTTATGGCTTCACGCCAGGCGTGGGATCTGCACGTTCAGATCACGTTCAAGCGCTTCGAGCCGGTCATGCACATAGCGGTTGAACGGTTGCGGGGTGCTGTACTGCTTCTGCTTGTGTTCCATAGCCCCCAGGGTGTCATACCAAAGCTGCGCCAAGGGTGTTCCGATTTCGATCCGTGGAAGATCCGGGTGTTTGGTATAGAGGCGTAATATGCCCTTGCCTTCGACCTCGCGGTTGGTCCAGTCGTCCATAGTCAGGGCCACCACATCTACCTGACCTTTGCGAATCCTGTGCACATACAGGATGGTGCCGTTTTGGGTATCGATGCCCAGGTACTTGCCATCACCTTCGTGATAAATCTCATTGGCAGCGTCTGGTTCAAAAAACTGGCTAGCTTTGATAGTCGTCGTGATTTGCTTCAGTAAGCGGCGACGGCTCAACACACCATATATAAATACTCCAACAGGAATCAGTACGCCAAGCCAGATAACAGCAAAGAAAAACAAGGTCGAGTAAGCCTGTCGATCTATCAGGGATGGAGCCATGAACAAAGAAGGAATAGTTACAAATACCGCACATGGAAATGCAATAAACATGTAGAAGATTTTGACGATCCAAAACCACCCCTCTTTTGCTGTTTTCAGGCGCTGTACTTTCATGATTTTTCTCCTGTTTCCTTTTTCCTGAGTACTTTAGCGTCCGCCAGGCACTCAAGGGCAAATTGAACGCGGTAATCCGCTTCCCGGTACAAATAATGCGATTCATCACGCAGGTAGTTTCGAAACCCCGACCACGACATACCGATCAGCTGGGCCGCGCCTCGGCGGCTAAGCCCAGCCTGATCGATCAGGCCGCACAAATAGCGCGGGTCAGGGTTGTGATGAATCGCGTTGGGCATCATTGAATGAACACCTCGTTGGCTGGGCACTACCTAGACAATAGCGGGTGACAACGAGACCCACGACACCATTTGTCCGATAGCCGTGATCTATGGTCGCTGTTGCTATTGAATTCCATCCCCATGCCCCCCTGCGCCAGGCTTCCTAGGTTGCATTTTAACGCCAGGGGTACGTTGTGCCCCAGAGCCAGCAGCACCAAACATGCCTTTCATGTTATCGACCATGCCGCCCATCAGGTTGGCCCCTTCTCGACCGCCTAGAAACGAGATCACGTAGTCCGCCAGGGACGCCTGCAGGCCAAAGAGTCGAGTCACACCAAAGGTCGCAATGCGGGCATAGATCATCAGCCATCCGATCATCTTGAACAGCCCCACAATCGAGTCTGCGTTGGCATTGGCCAGCGCCGAGGCGAATAACAGATTCAGGATCGTCCCCCCAGCGACTACGGCCACCGAAGCAAAAAAGAACCCCAGTACCATCAACGACGGCCGCAGCATCATGTCGATCAGGAAGATATAACCGTAGGCACTACGGCTGCCCTTGTCTTCCTCTGCGCCCAGGTGCGTCGCAGCCCACATCGGCCCAGCCGCACAGCCCACCAGCACACTGACGACCCAGTTGAATACCCCCATCATCCAGAACAGGAAGGGCACAGCAGGCAGAAATACGGCCAGCGAAAAACCGATGGCCAACAGGGCGAACATGACGAAATAGAACATTGGTGCGAGCGCGCCCAGCACGTCTTTCACCACCGCCCCTATATCTACCGCAAATATTTTGGCCCCCCAGCCCAACGGCGAGTTGCTGGCCGATGAGGCCGCAGCCCAAGTCCCGGCATAGGCCGCCATCAGTGTTTCTGTAACCCCTAACGTGTAGTCACCAATTGTTTGCATTTTGATAAGCGGGTTCACTTGGTTGGAAAAGCTGGCATCAGTCCCAACATTCCCGGTTGCGACCCAATTCGTTAGGGTTTGCATAGGTGCTTTAAAAATACCAACGAACACCGAATTCGGGTCTTTCGCCGTCGCTGCCGCCCCATCATCCTTGGCCGTCTGCGTCCCTAGCGGCGCGGTGTAGGTACTGTTTTGCACCTGCGATTTGTAGGCCGCAAACACCTGGTTATACAAATCGCCGGTACCGTGCTCGCCCAGGTTGCTCATCCCCATGACAACCGGAGTCGAGCTGGCCACGTCGTTGGTTTTGTTATTGGCTGTGGCAAAGGTGTGATACCAACTGCCCAGAGCCACCCAACCACTGCTTTTGATCTGGCTTGAAAGCTGGCTCTGTAGCGTGTCCTTGAAGTCGATCTTGTTGATCGCCTGGTTCACCGTGTTTTCATAGGCGGCAGCTGCGTTCTGGATCTGTGTTTCGGCGTCCTGAAAACTCCCCACGTCCTGGTCACGCTTGCTCAGGTAGGTGTCTACGAACGCCTGCGCCGCTTGATCCAGGGTGCTCTGCATGGTGTCTAGCGCTTGGTGCTGCGCCGTGATCACCCCATTCGTGTCCACGTCACTGTCAAACAGCAGGTTCCAGGTCCCGGTCCGGCCCGTATTGGGTGTTTTGGCAGAACCACATACCGCGCTGCCGTTGCCGGTGTCGTATTGGCCGTTGCCCCCCTTGGTGGTAATCAACGGGGTATTGGCTTCGCCGTCCCCGTAAAGCGCTTGCAGCTCACGGTTGATCGCGTACTTGCACAGGTTCATTTCGAAGATGCCGCGTGCCGCGCCTCGGGTCACCGGGGCCGTAGGTTGCGTCACCATCGAGTAGCCGCTGTCCATCATGTCCACGGCTTTATCGGTCAACAGATTGGCACTGCCAATACCCATCGTAGAGGTAGCCCAGAGCATGACCAGCTGGGCCAGTGACCAACCCGATTGTGTGGGCAAAATCATGATGAAGCCGCCGAACGTCATGATCGGGTACAGCGCAGATCGACCGCCTGCGAAAAACTGTCCCTGATGCCCGGCCTTCACGATGGTTTTCATGGTGATGGTCAGAAACCAGAACATGGCCAGCACAGCCAGAAAGCCATTGATAATGGCGAACAGTGAGCCAATCAATGTTGGCTGTGAGGGTGCAAATGGATCGACTGCTACTTGCCCAAAAATCATCACCAGCGCCTGGCGCGAGAGGTCATTGGGCTTTTGGGCAGCCGCTGCGATGGTCTGATAATCCACACTGTCGGCCATTGCCGGCACAGAAAAGACCAGCAGTAAACCGACCCACCAAAAGCGTTTTAGGAGGTTCATGGTAACTGTCCCGCTTGAATGAGTCTTTTGTTAGCCGAAGTGACCGAGCGTCAGTACCTGCCGGCACCATCGGTTTTCGATGAGGAAATCTTCAAAGGTGCCTCGTTCCGCTACGCTGACGCGCCGTTCCCGCAACTGCCATAGCCGGTAAGTGGCGATTAGCGTTTGCGCAAACCCCCAACTGGCCAGAGCCATCAATAAAAGCAGTGTCACCGCAGCCCGCAGGAATGTGCCCGAAGGCAAGCTGAGGTTTGCCAACAGCAGCATGATCAGCAGGAACAGGCTCAAGGCCCCACCACTCGCCATCAAGCACCACCATGCAGCCCGAATGCGCTGGTAGGACCTCACCAGTTGCTCAACAGATCTGCTGGAACGCTCGACTGCTTGTACCCAGCTGATACCGACTGCATCTGCCTCAGTCGTTGCTGACGCCGGGGTCAGCAACGTCTTCAGTAGCTTCAGCTTTTGCGCCGTCGGCTTTATGCCCCGGCGATAGATCACCGCCAGGTCAGAGAACGGGTTGAGGATCGACAGCCCCACATGGCCGGCGCGCCGTAACGTTGTGCCCGAATGCTTGTCGTCCGGCAGCGATTGTTCGTCCTCGTGCTTTGTTGTGTCAGGTTCAGTTTTCATGTGCGGTGACTCCCGAACTCATTTTTGCTCCCAGTTCCTGAAGCTGCGGAACGTATTTGGCGTCTGCCGCCAAGGCCAGTTGCTGGCCGGCAATGATGTTGGCCTGGCGTTGGTCGTTTTTGAGTCCCAACTGCAGCCAGTTGCCCAGGCTCTGCACGCGTACCAATTCACGCATCAGGTTGTCTCCGCTCAGGGCCTGAAGGTCGGTTTCATAGGCGGTATTGGCATAGCGTCTGCCCACCTCGAAAGCCTCGAACTCGCGCTCGCTCATCACCCCGGTGCGTTGTGCTTGCTGGCTGCCCGTTGAAGCGAAGTACTCCGCCGCTGACGGATTCTGTAGCGCCTCTTGCAATGCCTCCTGTGTGGCCGGATTGGCCTGACTGGCGGCGATAATGTCCAGCTGCGGTTGAGTCGCGGCGCTCTGAATCGCCTTGTACTGGGTCATCAGCCCCTGATACTCACGTCCCGTGGCCGACTGGATATCGCCCTTGCCCGGTGCCCGCCCCCCGTCATGGCGTGCCGAGTTCTTCATGTACGCCATGCCCGCATCGACTTGATCCTGATTGAACGTCAGGTCGGGGGCCTTGCCCACGGCTCCCGCCCCGTCGATCAACGAGCGCATTTCGATGTCGCCCCCAGGCAAGCTTGAGACCTGCGGGCACAGATCAGTACCGCCGTACTGGGCCGATTCGCTTTGTGTGCAGTACTGCGCGTGCATGGCGGCACTGCGATAGCCACCCTGACGCGAGGCCACGGGCTCGGAAGCGATGGTCTTCTGCACCACAGCACTGCCGACGCCTGCCCCGCTGGCCAGCACCGCCGTTTGCGCACGGCTCACCTTCCCCACCGTGGCCGCGACCCCAGAGGCCGACTCGCTGCAGATGCTGTCAGCGACCGAGTACTGTTCTCGGGCACGCTCCAGGCGCTCTGTCTGACGGCCAAAAATATCGGCCTCGCGCTGGGCACGTGCGGCCTCAGAAATAACCGCGACTTGCTTGTCACTGGCCTGCACGATGGCCGTGCCGATTTGTGTCTCAGTGGTCAGGATTTCCGCCAGGGTAGCTTGAAGGCCGGCCATGGCCGGCATTACCTGCGCCGTAATGGGCACGCTGGCCGTGACGGCCACCGGCTGGACGTACGCCAGTACTTGTTGGGCTTGGAGCAGGCCCACGGTCAGCGCTGTTAAAGCCTGAAGTCGTTTCATGATCATTTCCTTCAACTTTCGACGGTTTGGAGGACAGGTATATCCACCCAGGCCGCACGGAACATCCATAGCCTGAATTCTTCAACGGTCTGGCCGCTTTTGGCATGCAAGCCTGCAAGCAAACCCGAAAGGCGCTGTTCCTGGACTTCACTCATTTCGTCATCCGCTATTTCGGCATAGTCGCCAAAGAGGTCATCAGGATCGAACACTTTGTAAATGTGCGATTTATACAGCCAGTGAAGTGAGTCGTGATCCCTCCACCCTTTCGGAAGCCGAAAGGCCAGCTCTCTTCTGTCGGTAAGGCTGTAGTGATCTGGATAGTTGCAATCAGCGTTTGATGTAAATACCCAATACAACCGTCCAATAGCCGGATGAACCGCACTGACAAAGACTTCTCTCATAGCCATTTTCCTAATCTCATATCATTTCACGAGGCGCACCAGATTCTCCGAGACCTTCCCCGCCAGCTCGGGGGCAAGGTGTTCGCGCATGAACTGGATGACCTTATCCGTAGCGCCGATCCGAATACCGTGCTCCCGGCCAACGACCAGCAACCGATGGTGCTTTGCCATCCAGGTGGCCAGCTCCGCCAAAGCCTGTAATTGATCCGGGCTCGCTTCACGCAAAGCGTCGTGCAGGGAATCATTTTCGTTATTCATGGAATGTGCTCTCCGTTTATTGGCTAGAGGTTGTAGCCGCGCCGTTTGATCAACTCGTTGGCCAGCGTGCGAATCACGTTGTTGGAATCCGCTTCACCCGCTTGCTTCTGGCGCAGCGCGATGAGTTTTTCTGCCGTGCCCTGGGGAAAGGCTTCGGCCAGGATGGCGCGAGCCGTGGCACCGCCGACGGCGTCATATAGCAACCTGCGCAGGGCACTGTCAGTCGGTGAAGAACCCAACGCCCATAGCTCCAGGGGCCCCATGGCGTTTTTCAGAATGCGCGCCAGGGTGCCGCCACCCTTGATTCGGAACACGCCCAAAAACGGTACGCCGCTGCCATCCGCTGCTGGACCTGAGCCCAAACGCTGAAAGCGCTGCAGAGTGACCTTGGGCACTTTGATGGTGTCGGTCAGAAGCTTCTCGTCCTTGGGGTCCACCTCCATCATGTACAGCGAGTTGGCCGAATTCAGAATGGCGTCGGGAAAGTCGCTCACGTACTGCGAGGACAACACCGTGCGTATGCCGAATTTGCGTTGCTCACGGTCTTGGGTTTCCAGCATGGGAAAGATGAAGGGCACCTGTTTCGCATTGTGCAGCTCGTCGTAGACCTTGGTTTTGACCTCCTGATCCAGCTGCTCCAAGCGGTCGAGATGCATGGGGTGGTAAAGCGTGGGCACCGCCTCCAACAGCTCATCCCGGTATTGCGGCAACACAAAATCGCCCCCCGCCACCTGGCCCGCAAACAGGAACATGATTCCGGTTTTCAGGTGGCCAGCATTGGTGGTGTTATCACCCATGACATTGTTCAGATCGATCGCGATCACTCGCGTGCGTGGACTGATCAAGAACTGCGTACGCCCGGCCAGCATCTTGAATTCTCTACAGGCGTCAGTCATGCATCGGTGCAAGTACTCCAGCAACAGCTCCTGACTGCCATCGCGTTGCACCCGACCATAGGCGCTCTGTACGTCTTCATGGTTCAGGAAGGTGGTCATGTCGGCCAGTTCCGGCACCGCTTCGAACTGGGCCAGCTGCGCTTCCTTAACAAAGCCTGCTTCAAACAACAGATCGCGCACCTCATACCAGGTACTGCTATCCCACCACTGGGCCGGATAACGCTCGATCAACCCGCTTTTATCCAAGGCAGTGTCCACTTCGGGGACGACCCCGCGCCCCCAGCGTCTGGGGCTTTTTTCGGCATTGGCGGTATAGGCCATGCTGATGACGCGGTCCAGTATCTGCCGGGTATCGCGTTCGTTTGGCGGATTGCCGGTAGAGGGATCAATACACATGGCCGTGAGCATGCTGATGATCCAGTTACGCTCGGGGGCGATCGGGAACCGCGCGCCCAGCTGGATATCGAACAGGTTCCGGCAATGCTTGGGGCTGTTCTGCAGCACAATGCCCACGACCTCGTCCTTACGATCCGGCGGCAGACTGTCGCGCAGCAAGGCGACTTGACCTTGCATCGAGAAACCTTTGTCCACCCCCGCCATGAAAGGTAATCGCTGCTGGGCGCTGGACACCGTGACATTGCCCAGCTTGTTCAGCAGCACCGACTTGCCCTGGCCGGAAGAGCCGGTGACCACACTGGTGAGCTTGTTCTGCTTGGGGGTGGCCAGACCGACCGGATAGAGCTTGCCATCGAGCGTAGCGAACAAGGCGTTGCCGTCCTCCTCCCAAGCCGAGGCCGGGCGGGTCAGCGGCAACAGGTTCAGCGCCTCTGAAAGCGGCGGATACAACAGGTTCGGGCCACTGCCTTTGCTGGAAGCCACCAGCGTCGAGGCCCATGCGCGTACCGGGTTGCCGAAGGTTTGCGTCACCTCGCACACCCCCCAGGCCTGAAAGGCCTGGGTCAGCAGCGTCAGATGGCGCGTCACTGCGGCCTGGCTGTCTCCCCAGGTCGATGCCATGATCGTCATGACACACACCGGCTCCTGCTGCTCGACTTTCGTCAACGTTTCGATGGAGTTCCAGATGGGCCGAAGCGGCGGCACAAACGCCATGAAGTCCAACGTGCCTTTTTTCATGCCCAGCGACTTCATGCCTCCAGGCATCAGGTCCATGCGTACGCGCCAAGGCACGCCGCGAGGGACCAGCGCTTTGAGCTTGGCAAAGGTCTGCGGCGTCTGCGGCCCCAGGACTACAGACAAGGTCCCATGCCACATCCCATTGACGCAGAGCTTGTTGCCGTTGGTTTCCATGTCCTGGTTCATCAGCTGAAACTTCAGCTGCGGGGCCAGAAACGGTGTGTGATCGTCGCCGTTACGTACACCATGCGGGGTGATCGGATCATCAGGGAGCAGCGGGTACCAATGCTCACTGGTACCGAGCCGGTCCACTTGAGCGCGCAGCGCCTGGCCCACTGCATGGGCATCGAGCAGTTCCAGCAGCACACCCTGGCCGTCATCTCCAAAGGCAGCTTCCACTGCGCTCATGAAGGCGTCGTGGCGAATTTTCAGGCCGGCCATTTCAGCCAGGACCGGATTTTGTCCATACCGTGCATCCGGGCTTTGCCCGATCAACTGCTTGATACGGCGATTTTCATCGATCAGTTCATGCGCAGAGAGCGCCTTGCGTCCGGTGTAACACACCAGGTAGCAGCGTTCGCGCGAAACCCAGGGGGCCAGCTTTTCAACGTTTTCGTCCAGGATCGGCGTCAAGTCGATGCCGGTCCGTTTGACAGAAGCGTACTGAGGGGCCAGCAGGCGTTCGACGTCCTCGCGGCCTCGATCAGGGTCATCGTCGAACACCAGGCTGATTTTGTGTCCATGTCGGCGATAGTGGGCTGTCAGCGCATGCATCATGCGCTCCAAGCGGCCGGCCCAGGAATAAGGGGCCTCCAGGGGTGCCGCTTCGTCGGTGTCACAAAAACTGCCGGCAACGGCATACACCGAGCAGTAATCGCCATCGTCGTTGACCAGTACATACGGGGCATTGAGGGCTGGGTGGCGAGTGCGATCGTCGTCCGTCAGACGCAGTACAGTGTTCAAGTCGCAATAGTCGGGCAGATCGCGTGATACGGCAAACCGGGAGGTTTCTGTGATCAGGTCTTCAACCCAACGGATCAAGCTCGGCATAAAAGTCACTCCGTTTATAGGTGTCCCAGCTGCGGGAGGAAAGTGCCCCCGCGACCGTTTTGCCGGTGGGCAGTAATAGCGACAGATCCTCGAACATGTCCGCCGGCAGGATCAGGGCACAGCCTTCCAGGCGGTTTCGAAGGGTCGAGCGCTTGTGAGGAGGAAGACGCTGAAAGGCCATGGCGAATTCGCCGGCACGTGTCGTGCCCCAGGCTTGTTCCACCTCACGGCCATGTCGAGCCAGCCAGAGCAGAACCCTTTTGCCTTGGGCACGCTGCGTGCGGGTACCGCCGAGAATGGCAATCAGCGCACGGCGCTGCAGGTGATGCACATCCGTCATGGCCATACCGGGCAGGTAGGCCAGCACGCCGTGAGCCGCCGTAGGGCTGTCCAGGTGCCCGGCCAGGTAGCACAGGGTGCAAACCGCATGGGAGGCGGTAAACCCTGATCGGGCCCCCTGCCACAGCTTTTGAGTCCACAGTCCGCAGCAAGCGCACTGCTCGCCATGCATAGCCGCCGGTACCGGCGTTTCAGGATCACCGCTGACATCGAGCATCAGGGGGGTCAGCGAGGGTTGCTCACGTTCAGCTTGAAACGCTGCTTTCAAGGGGGGGGCTGATAGATCGACATCCATAAGCTCTCCTTCTGGAATATTTTCAGAATTAGGAAAAGTCGTGGTTATTTGGCGTGTACGGCTAGCCGCCGCAGGTTTGCGTCAGAATTACAGCGGTTGATCCGCAATGGTGCACGTGGTCCGGGCCAAACGACAGAACGACCCGGAAGGTTTAAGCTGTTGGGTATCTAAATAGGAGGTCTCTATGAGCACCCAACTTTCCCCCATCGTTTCCGAGTTCGAAACACAGGAACAAGCAGACAGCTATGACCGCTGGTTTCGGGCCAAGGTGCAGGAAGCCATGAACAGCACTAAGCCACGTTTGCCCCACGACGAGGCAATGGCGAAGGTGCAAACCGCCCTAGCAGAGCGAAGGAAGGCCCGTGCTAACAATTCGCTGGGCTGATGAGGCCTCCACCGACTTGGTGGAAATTATCGACTACATCGAGCAGCGTAACCCCATCGCCGCCGAGGCGCTGAACGCCAACATATTGAAGGCCGTTGAAGGCCTTCCATCAGCACCCTACCTGTTCCGCCACGGTCGCGAACCCGGAACGCGTGAATGCGTTTTGCATCCCAACTACCTAGTGGTTTATCAGGTAGGGGCCGACACTATCGACGTGCTGCGCATCCTACACGCCCGTCAGCAATACCCTTGAACCGTAGCCCTGCGATGACCGAAGTCACCGCAGGAAGGTTGGCTTAGCCCACATCCACGGGTGCCAGGCCGACCTGCGCTTGTGAGCGCTTGATGATTTCAGGCACAACCACCAGGCATACCCCGAACAGGATGGACGCGACGATCGCGCCGATTTTGATCTGCGGGTTGTCTTTCTTGTTCTTGGCCGCGACCAGCCCACCGATCACGAAGATCACACCGACAAACTGAGCAATGGTCAGTGCAGATTTCTTAAGCGACGTGGCGCCTACCGCTGCCGAATCACCCATCCCGGCAATGTCGGCACCGGCTGCACCGGCAAAAGCCAGCACTGGGTTGGCAGCCATAGCTGCCGTCAGGCACTTCAATGCGCGTTGACGCAGACCGTCTTTGAAAACAGAAAGGCGAACAGCAGCGCACAGCATTACGTCTTTGGACATAACCAACTCCTAGGGATTAATCAGTAGGGTGTAACTATCGAAGGTGCGCCGAGGCGCTTTGACATCCCGATCTGCTTACAGCAGGCCGAGAGATTTTTGCAGGGCGCTAAGCAGGTACGGACTGCATACGCAGAAAACGCCCAGGACAAACTTGAGGGTACCGCTTGAAACGTCCTGACTGGCCGATAGGCCCGTATGCCCGTCCTTGAACGAGCGTTTCCAGGACAACATGCCTTGCAGCGCGAACCAGACGCCCAGCATGCGCACCAGACTTAACACGGCATTGGCCGCATCGGCTGCGACACCAAAGGTGCCCACGTCCACGTAGCTGATGGCATCGAAGGTCGCGCCCTGCCAACCAAACTGGCGAGCGGCAGCACCGATCATTTGATCGAGGCCGGCCAGGCCACCACAGAGCAACAACACGGCGATGACCTTGCCGCCACCTTCCGCATGGCCAGGCGCTTTGCGCGCGGCACTGGCGTGAGTCGCGAGGTAGGTGACAGCGCCGGTGACCGCAAACAAGCTGCCCAGCGTGAAGGCAAAGTTGACGAAGGAAGTCAGCAGGTTGTGGGACAGATTGACCAACATTTGAATCGCGTCAGTACTGCCGTCCATGATTTACCTCATTTGATTGTGCCCGCGCTGGTCAGCACTTCACGGGCCTGGGGATTGATGCCGGTGACGGTCACCTGGCCCAGTTTCTCGCCGGGACTGACGGCCCAGGTCTTGTCCTGCCAGTACACCCAGGCCATGCCGTTCTGAATGGCTTGCACGCGCATGCCATTCAACGGCGAACGTGTTTTAGCGACTGGCTTGCTGGCCTGCTGTGTCGTGGTCGTCGCACCAGGTCGTCCTTCAAGGAAGGACACACGTGCTGACAAGACGCTGTTTTGCGCTTGTGCCTCGGCCAATTGCTGTTGCAGCGCCTGTTGTGCAACACCCTGAGTCTTGATCGTTTCGGACAAGCGCTGGATCGCGGTGCGATTCACCTCTGCGTAGGTACGCACCCCGCCGATCATGGCCGCGACCTCGTTCTTGAACTGGCCCAAATCAGACTCGGCAGCGGCTGCAACAACAGGGTGGGTACTCGACTGTTCAGCGGGCAAAGGCTGCTGCTCCAAGTCATTTTCAAAGGCCAGGCGATTGACTGACGGGTTTTCTTCGCGGGCAAACAAGTACCAGCCAACCAGTGCCAATAACAGGGCAATACCGATCAGCCAGGGCAGTGAAAGCCCCATGACGATAGGGCGTTGCCACACACTACGACTGGGAGCCTGGGTGGGAGCCGGCATTTCAATCGTCGATGCCTTGGGCTCTGCTGGACTGAACTCGCTCATGGTTGACTCTCCTGCAGCTTGCGCTGCGCCTGGATTCGCGTCTGGGTCTGCGCACGCCATTGATCAGGCGTCAGCGGTTGGGCTGGGGACTGGGGTTGTGCCGACATGACGGCCTGAGCGGGAGCCGCAGGTTGCACCGTTTCACCGCTTCGCCCTGGGGCAACGGCATCACCTGCGTATACGCCTCGCATGAACTGAATAGCGACCACCTGCCCCTTGAACACATTGACCTGGGTGGCCGGGGTGCGAGCGGCATCATCCGTCAGCACTTTGGCCGCCTGGCCGGCGGCACCGCCCAGAATGGTACCGGCGACCGCCGTTCCATCCGGCATGCCTGGTCGGGCGGTCTGAGTGGAAAAGCCATTGCTGAGGACCTGAGTATTGGCTTGTGAGTACATGTCGCTGATATTGCCAATGCCGCCCAGTACCGCTGGCAACACAATGCGTGACATGTAGCGGTGGTTTACTTCAGAAGCCACGTTGGCCAACAGGGTGTCGTCCTGAAGCGCATAGGCATCGACTTTGTAATTGACGCCCTTGAAGGCCATTTCAGTGAAGTGGATCACCACACCATCACCGGCCAACCTGGCACCCTCGGGTGCCTTGAGCACAGCCCCGGCATACGGCCCGGACAGCTTGCCCAGCACCGGCGTGGTGCTGTTGTCCGAGTCCACACCGATATCGATCACGCCAGCCCCGCGCCAGTAGGGCGGCACCACTTCGACAGGTGAATAGGGTTCTGCGGTGCTTTTCATGGAAGCGGTTTTCAGCTTGGCACCTCCCGGCAGGGTTTCACTCCAGCTGTCATAGCCTCCAGCAGAACCCGTGGTCGTATCGCCAGAGCCATTCAAAGCGTTAGTTCCCCCTAAAACATGGGCGAAGACCAGTCCGGACCGCCGCTCTTCGGCTTTATTTTCAGGATTGATCCGTGCGAGCAATGCCTTCAGACGCGGGTCTTCCTTCTTTTCGGAGTCTTTTGAGTTCTCGTCCTGACGAGTACGGCTACGCCGGGCGGTAGGCTCTGCCTGAGGGGCAGGCTTGGGCTTAGACACAGGCAGCATCACGCTCGTCTGCTCCATGGGCATACTGGCAATGAAGCTGCTGTTTTCGTTTTTAGCCGTGCTGGCCCCTTCCTCGTTGTATTGCTTGAGCAGATCGCGATAGGCAGGGCTTTCCGTGCTGTGGCTGCGCGAAGCTTGTGCTACTCGACCCAGGTCTACCTTCGATTGCGCCGGCGCAGGCCTGGCCAGCCAGTCCCAAAGGTAATAGGCACCGCCAAAAACGACCACCAATGCGCCTCCAACCAGCGCTGCGGTGAGTTTCATGTCGCGTTTGGCATCGTTTTCGTTTGCCATGATGCTTACTCCAAGGCGACGTTGAGGGACGCTGTGTGGCCCATGACCGAGAACGACACATAGGGCGTCACGGGTAATTTCCAGAGATGCGTACCGTCTGCCGACGACAACGTGGATTCGAACTCGTCCCGGATATCAGCCCGCGTGCGGATGTACAGGTCGTCACCCATTTGCCACACCGTGGTGTCTGGCACGTTGCCGGTGGTTTTGAGCTGTTTGGCCTCCTTGGGTGGAACGCCATCGAGAAACCCCTGCAGCACCCGATCGTGCAAGCCGATACGGACCTCGGGAGCGGCGCCTGGCTGAGCCCCTGGCCCACGCCTGGGCACACGCAAGTCCAGGCGACTGTCCACTGTCCATGTCTGGGCCTTGGTATCCGACTCCCCGCTGCTGACGTTGAGCATGATCGGCACGGCCAAACCTTCCAGGTAAACCGTGACATTCCCGCTGGCAAACGGCTTTGCGGCGTACAAGACCATGACCGGGCTATTGGGCACGTAATACGGGGTGATATCGGGGTTGCCACTGATGGGCGCGGCGCCCAGTTTCCACGGCGCGCCGGTACTGTCGATAAAGGTCAAGGAAGTGGGATAGTTCACCGCCGTGCGCACCAGCGGCAAACTGGCCCCCGGCGACAGATTCACCGTTTGTGCGCTGATTCTCGGCACAATGGCGACCTGCGGTGCGGCCATGGCCTTGTCAACCTCTCCAACCTGCCCGCGCAGTTGCCGAATCTCTTGGGGAGTCAGCGGAGAAACGCTGTCCTGAGCCTTTTGAAAAAGCTCGGATGGCGGCGGAGGGAGCGGATCATTTCCAGACGGTTGCTGAGCGGGTGCTGCATTCACATGACCATTACCTTGTGCCGGCGATCCGGCTTTCTGTGCTGCTGGGTTTACACCCACGCCCGTAGCCCAGCCCGAAGGTGCAGCCCCCGCAGCAGGCGTCACGGGGGCAGAGGGGGGAACCGCAGATTTAGCCGGAGCGGCCTCTGGGCTGACAGTTTCATCCGCCCAGGCGTAGCCGCCTGCCGCTAGCCATAGGGCCAGCGCAATTGAAGTTTTCATGGGATTTTCCTGGCCAGCGGCGTCAATAACTCGCGAAATGGCCTTAGTTAGCGTTGGTGGTGATGACCTGGGTGACTTCAAGCCCGGCGTTTTTCACGCGAACGTCCGTCTGCTGAATGCGCAGCGTAAAAATGAAGCGCTGAGGCGGACTGCCGGATTGCTGACCATCCAGCTTCAAAGTCACGGGGTACTGGTACTCCCAGGCAAACTTGTCCCCGATCTTCCCGCTACCGTGAATCACCCCTGGACCAACATCCACCCAGAGGTTCATGCGCTGGTCCTTGACCGCTTTGAGCACGTTCGAGGCCACCAAGGCTTTGTAATAGTCCTCAAAGCCCACTTCCGAGTAGCGCTCGCCCAGTTGGGTCATCTGATCGCGGTAATGCACAAAGTCCAGGGTGAAGCTCTGGCGAATGGTGTCGGCCCCAAAAGCCGACACATCACGTCTGCTATGCCCTGGTTTGTCCGTAGGGATGATCTTGGTCACGCGACCACCCTCGGCCGCGAAGTACTTCACCGGAGGATGGGCGACCTGCCAGCCCAGGTAGCCATTCACGCTGACCGATAGCACCAGTGCAGGTGCCATCCAGAGCACTGCGGTCAGACAGCGATGGGCGAAAGCCGCACCTAACGCACGGTCACGCTGCAACTGCATGGCATGCTCGAACGTGTGCTGATCTTCCGCCGTGGGGAGGTGGGGTTTTTCCAAAGACTCTTCCACGGGCAACTTCTCTGATGAGTCAGTCACAATGAACCTCCTACCGACTGCCAAGGGTCCGAGCCGCTGGGGATGTGGCTGTTGATCTTGTCCACCGCCGCCTGGCATACCTGATCGGCCACCTGGTTCATCAGGTCTTCCAGGCTTGGGAACGAGGGAAGGCTGGTGCTGGTGGTGCGAATGCGCGACAAGCAATCCTGGAGTTCGTCTGAGACGGCGCGCTCGCGTTCTGCCCACACGTCCGACGCC
>NZ_LT222319.1:5695000-5891735 GCF_900074915.1 Pseudomonas cerasi | reverse complement strand
GGATATCCCCTGAGTTGAAAGCCGGTGAGGCAAAAACAGCCGCCATTGTAACGACCCAGAGGCGACTTATCCACATGTAGGTTGGTCACAGAGAGCTATAAATCAACGATTTATGCATGAAGCAGACGACAAACGGTCAACACATAAGCTCTGTGGATAACCCATCTTCAGCCCATTGCATAAGTCAGGCGTAAACTCTGTGCATAACTCGCCTGTGGATAAAAAGGCGTTCCATGCACAGCTTTTCCGAAGGTCCGGCACAGGCAGGGCACCGCTTCTCGACAACCTTTCTGACCTCTGTACACATTGAATAACAAGGGCTGTAAGATGTTATCCACAGAAAGGCGCTGCGTAAGAGTTATAAGCTTTATAAAGAAGCTTTAAATACTCTCTTCCTTTTATTTCTATAACCGGAGCGGGTTAGCGTAGCGGTGAACGAAAGGAAGGGGGCGCCCAGCTATAAAAAGATGCCTATGAAGAAAAGCTGGTTGGAAATTGACCTGCGAGCCTGCTTTCTCTAGAATCCCCGGTCTCTTAAAACGGGGGCCATTCCGGCCCGTAGTGGACGAACCAGGTAACACGCCATGAAACGTACTTTCCAACCCAGCACTATCAAGCGCGCCCGCACCCACGGTTTCCGTGCACGCATGGCCACCAAAAACGGCCGCGCAGTTCTTTCGCGTCGTCGTGCCAAAGGCCGTAAGCGTCTGGCAGTTTGATAAATCGGCACAGGAGGTGAGTCGAGACTTCAGTCGGGAAAAGCGTTTGCTCACTCCCCGGCATTTCAAGGCAGTCTTTGACTCCCCTACCGGCAAGGTTCCGGGGAAAAATCTCCTGCTCCTTGCGCGCAACAACGACCTCGATCATCCCCGCCTGGGGCTTGTGATAGGTAAAAAGAGCGTGAAGCTCTCCGTCGAGCGCAATCGTTTGAAACGCCTGATGCGCGAATCATTTCGCCAACACCAAGACAGTTTGGTCGGTTGGGATATCGTTATCGTCGCGCGCAAAGGCTTGGGTGACGTAGAAAACCCTGAACTGATTCAGCATTTCGGCAAGCTCTGGAAACGTCTGGCGCGTAGCCGACCCATTCCGGAAGAAAAATCCGAACCTGCAGGGGTAGACAGTCCAGATGCGTAAACTGGCACTCGTTCCGATCCAGTTCTATCGCTATGCCATTAGCCCGCTGATGGCCAGTCACTGTCGTTTCTACCCCAGTTGCTCCTGCTACGCGTATGAAGCCATCGAAAATCATGGCCTTTTGCGCGGTGGCTGGCTGTCAATTCGTCGTCTTGGTCGCTGTCACCCATGGAATCCCGGTGGTTATGACCCGGTTCCAGCTATCCCCACCTCCCGTTCTTCTTCGATGGCCGAGTAATCATGGATATTAAACGCACGATCCTGATCGTCGCCCTGGCAATCGTGACCTACGTCGGGGTTCTGAAATGGAACCAAGACTATGGCCAGGCTGCCATGCCGACCCAGAATGTTGCAGCCAGCAGCACCGCACCGGGTATTCCGGACACGGCCGCTGGTACTAATGGTTCTGCAAGTGCCGATGTTCCAAGCGCAAGCGCTACTGCCAATACGGCTGCAGCACCTCTTGAAACTCCGGCCGTAGCCAGCAAAGACCTTATCCACGTCAAGACCGATGTGCTCGATCTGGCGATCGATCCGGTGGGTGGCGACGTCGTTCAGCTTCGTTTGCCTCTGTACCCGCGTCGTCAGGATCGTCCTGACGTTCCGTTCCAGTTGTTCGACAACGGCGGCGAGCGTACTTTTCTGGCACAAAGCGGCCTGACCGGGACCAATGGTCCGGATGCACGCGCTGCCGGTCGTCCGGTTTACACCTCCACACAAAAGACTTATCAACTGGCTGATGGCCAGGACACGATGGTCGTGGATCTGAAATTCTCGGAAAACGGCGTCAATTACATCAAGCGCTTCACCTTCAAGCGCGGTCTGTACGATCTGGTCATGACTTACGTTGTGGATAACCAGAGCGCACAACCCTGGTCCGGTAATCTGTTCGCGCAATTGAAGCGCGATGCCAGCTCCGATCCTTCTTCGACGACTGCTACTGGCACCGCTACCTACCTGGGCGCTGCCCTGTGGACTGCGGCCGAGCCATACAAGAAAGTGTCGATGAAAGATATCGACAAGGGCCAGGTCAAGGAAACTGTCCAGGGCGGTTGGGTTGCATGGCTGCAGCACTACTTCGTGACTGCGTGGATTCCCGATCACAATGCCACCAACGCTGTTCAGACCCGCAAAGATAGCCAGGGCAACTACATCATCGGCTTCACCAGCCCGACTCTCTCGGTTGCACCCGGTGCACAAGGTGAAACCAGCGCTACCCTGTATGCAGGTCCGAAAAGCCAGGCGGTACTCAAAGAGTTATCCCCAGGTCTGGAGCTGACCGTCGATTATGGTTTCCTGTGGTTCATTGCCCAGCCTATCTTTTGGCTGCTGCAACATATCCACGCCATCCTCGGCAACTGGGGCTGGTCGATCATTGTCCTGACCATGCTGATCAAAGGCCTTTTCTTCCCGCTTTCCGCAGCCAGCTACAAGTCGATGGCACGCATGCGCGCCGTGGCTCCGAAGCTTGCATTGCTGAAAGAGCAGCATGGCGATGATCGTCAGAAGATGTCCCAGGCAATGATGGAGCTGTACAAGAAAGAGAAGATCAACCCGCTGGGTGGATGCTTGCCGATTCTTGTACAAATGCCGGTTTTCCTTTCGCTGTACTGGGTACTCCTGGAAAGCGTAGAAATGCGTCAGGCACCGTGGATCCTGTGGATAACCGACCTGTCGATCAAGGACCCGTTCTTCATCCTGCCGATCATCATGGGCGCGACCATGTTCATCCAGCAGCGTTTGAACCCGACTCCACCGGACCCGATGCAGGCCAAGGTCATGAAAATGATGCCGATCATTTTCACGTTCTTCTTCCTGTGGTTCCCTGCCGGTCTGGTTCTGTACTGGGTTGTGAACAACACCCTGTCGATCGCTCAGCAGGCTTACATCACTCGCAAGATCGAAGCGGCTACCAAGAAAGCAGCTGTCTGATCTAACCTGTGAATAAGTTCTACAAGACGCCCCCTCGTGGGGCGTTTTGCTATCCGTCATTTGTCCGGGAGCCGGAGCATGAACGTTCCTCGTGAAACCATTGCCGCCATCGCCACAGCCCAGGGGCGGGGCGGTGTTGGTATTGTCAGGGTGTCAGGTCCTCTGGCGGGCAGGGCCGCCGAAGCCATTATCGGTCGGACCCTCAAGCCACGATTTGCCCATTACGGACCTTTTGTCGATGATGCCGGACAGGTACTCGATGAAGGGATCGCGCTGTATTTTCCGGGACCCAACTCGTTTACCGGCGAGGACGTGCTGGAACTTCAGGGCCACGGCGGTCCCATCGTTCTGGACATGCTGCTGCAGCGCTGCCTGCAACTGGGCAGCAGACTGGCTCGTCCGGGCGAGTTCAGTGAGCGCGCCTTTCTCAATGACAAGCTGGATCTTGCCCAGGCAGAAGCCATTGCCGACCTGATCGAGGCGAGTTCTGCACAGGCAGCGCGCAATGCACTGCGCTCTTTGCAGGGTGCTTTTTCGCGGCGTGTGGATAACTTGACCGAGAAATTGATCAGCGTGCGCATCTATGTGGAAGCTGCAATCGACTTCCCCGAAGAGGAAATCGACTTCCTTGCCGATGGCCACGTTCTGAACATGCTCGATGACGTACGTGCCGAGTTATCCACAGTGTTGCGTGAAGCCGGGCAGGGTGCCCTGTTACGCGACGGCATGACCGTAGTGATTGCCGGACGCCCCAATGCGGGCAAATCCAGTCTGCTGAATGCTTTGGCGGGCAGGGAGGCGGCAATTGTCACCGAGATCGCCGGCACAACCCGCGATGTACTGCGTGAACATATCCACATAGACGGAATGCCCTTGCACGTCGTCGACACAGCGGGGCTGCGGGATACTCAAGACCAGGTGGAAATGATCGGCGTGCAGCGCGCACTCAAGGCCATCGGCGAAGCTGACCGGATTCTGCTGGTGGTGGATGCGACCGCTCCGGAGGCAGCAGACCCGTTCGCACTGTGGCCGGAATTCCTCGAGCAGCGCCCGGACCCGTCGAAAGTCACGCTGATCCGCAACAAGGCAGATCTGAGTGGAGACCCCGTCGATCTGCAAACCAGCGTAGATGGCCACGTCACCATCAGCCTGAGCGCCAGGTCTGGTGGCGAAGGGCTTGAACTGCTGCGCGAGCATCTCAAGGCCTGCATGGGCTATGAACAAACCTCGGAAAGCAGCTTCAGCGCGCGCCGACGCCACCTTGAAGCGCTGCGCCATGCCAGTGACTCTCTGGAACACGGCAGAGCTCAACTCACCCTGGCGGGGGCCGGAGAGCTGCTGGCCGAAGATCTGCGTCAGGCACAGCAAGCGCTTGGCGAGATCACCGGCGCATTCAGTTCCGACGACCTGCTTGGCAGAATCTTCTCCAGCTTCTGCATCGGCAAGTAAACCTTCTGGCATGGCCCGGCCTGGGTCATGCCTTCAAGTACCACGAGACGCCTCGTTCAGCTGGAGTGTTATCCACATACTCGGCTTTTTCCTCCTTTAACTTTGCTTCGACACCTGAATCTGACCAACAGAAATGCCTGAGGGAAGGATTTTCTGTGCCTGATTTTTGATGAAGAGCCGGTTTTTTGTGGATTAAGCCCTGTGAATAACTGCCCTTTAGCTCGGTGGGTAAGCAGGGTGCAAACCTGAAGATAAATGCCCCTGTGGACAATTGGCTATCTTATCAACAGGCTCAGGACGGTTATCCAAACCCCTCATCCCCACATGAACACAGACTTTTGAATCTCTGTACACATTGAAAATAAAGGCTCGTAGAGATCTATCCACAGAAAGGTAGCTCAGTAAAAATAAACATAAAAACAAGGCTTTATAAACTTTCTTTCCTTTTTATTTTCTTTATCGCGACTTTTCCACAGCTGGTTAAATTTTGTCCAACGGGTTTCATTCAGGTGGGGTAAGTCCCTATACTTGTCAGCTATCCCAATTTCTCATCGACAACAGGCACGAGGTGCGTGGTGGATTTCCCTTCCCGTTTTGAAGTGATCGTCATCGGTGGCGGTCATGCCGGTACCGAGGCCGCACTGGCGTCGGCACGCATGGGTGTCAAAACCCTGTTGCTGACCCACAACGTGGAAACACTCGGCCAGATGAGTTGCAATCCGGCCATCGGTGGTATCGGTAAAAGCCATCTGGTTAAGGAAATCGACGCCTTGGGCGGTGCCATGGCCATGGCTACTGACAAGGGCGGTATCCAGTTCCGCGTGCTGAACAGCCGCAAGGGGCCGGCCGTACGTGCCACCCGTGCGCAGGCTGATCGCGTGCTGTACAAGGCAGCCATTCGTGAAACCCTGGAAAATCAGCCGAATCTGTGGATATTTCAGCAAGCCTGCGATGACCTGATCGTTGAACAGGATCAAGTACGCGGCGTCGTGACCCAGATGGGTATGCGCATATTTGCCGATTCAGTGGTGTTGACCACAGGGACGTTCCTTGGCGGACTTATCCACATCGGTATGCAAAATTATTCGGGCGGTCGGGCAGGTGATCCTCCTTCGATCGCACTGGCGCAAAGACTGCGTGAACTGCCGCTGCGCGTCGGCCGCCTGAAAACCGGGACCCCGCCACGGATTGACGGACGTTCTGTGGATTTTTCGGTGATGACCGAGCAACCAGGTGACACACCGATTCCGGTCATGTCGTTCCTGGGCAACAAGGAACAGCATCCGCCGCAGGTCAGTTGCTGGATTACGCACACCAACGCGCGGACTCACGAAATCATTGCGTCCAACCTCGATCGCTCGCCGATGTATTCGGGCGTGATCGAAGGTATTGGTCCGCGTTACTGCCCGTCGATCGAAGACAAGATCCACCGGTTTGCCGACAAGGAAAGCCATCAGGTCTTCATCGAGCCGGAAGGATTGACCACGCATGAGCTGTACCCGAACGGTATCTCCACGTCGTTGCCATTCGATGTGCAACTGCAGATCGTCCGGTCGATTCGCGGCATGGAGAATGCACACATCGTTCGCCCTGGTTACGCCATCGAATATGACTATTTCGACCCGCGTGATCTGAAATACAGCTTGGAAACCAAGGTCATCGGCGGTCTGTTCTTCGCAGGCCAGATCAACGGCACGACCGGTTATGAAGAGGCCGGTGCCCAGGGTTTGCTGGCCGGGACCAATGCCGCGCTGCGCGCAGAGGGTCGAGACAGCTGGTGCCCGCGTCGCGATGAAGCGTACATCGGCGTTCTGGTCGACGACCTGATCACGCTCGGTACGCAAGAGCCTTACCGGATGTTCACCTCCAGGGCCGAATACCGTTTGATCCTGCGCGAAGACAACGCTGATTTGCGACTCACCGAAAAAGGCCGCGAACTGGGCCTGGTCGACGACGCCCGCTGGGCTGCGTTCTGCACCAAGCGTGAAAGCATCGAGCTGGAAGAGCAGCGTTTGAAAAGTACCTGGGTACGTCCCGGTACCGAGCAGGGCGATGCGATTGCTGCACACTTCGGCACGCCACTGACCCACGAATACAATTTGCTCAACCTGCTGACCCGTCCGGAAATCGATTACGCCAGCCTGATTTCAATCACTGGCCAGGGCTGCATCGATCCCCAGGTCGCCGAGCAGGTAGAGATCAAGACAAAATACGCCGGTTACATTGATCGCCAGCAGGACGAAATTGCCCGTCTGCGCGCCAGTGAAGACACCCGTCTGCCGGAAGACATCGATTACGCCGCGATCTCCGGCCTGTCGAAAGAAATCCAAAGCAAGCTGGGGATAACTCGTCCGGAAACACTCGGACAGGCATCGCGTATCCCCGGCGTCACGCCTGCAGCGATATCGCTGTTGATGATCCATTTGAAAAAACGCGGCGCGGGCCGTCAGTTGGAGCAAAGCGCTTGAGTTCTATGGTCACCCCGCAACACGCCCAAGAGTTATCCACCGGTGCCCGGGAATTGGGGATTGACCTCAGCCCGGCCCAGCACGAGCAATTGCTGGCGTATCTGGCGTTGTTGATCAAGTGGAACAAGGCCTACAACCTGACTGCGGTACGCAACCCGGACGAAATGGTATCGAGGCATCTGCTCGACAGTCTCAGTGTGGTGCCCTTCATCGAAGGTACGCGCTGGATCGACGTTGGCAGCGGCGGTGGGATGCCCGGCATTCCCATGGCCATCCTGTTTCCGGAGCGCAAAGTGGCGCTGCTGGACAGCAATGGCAAGAAAACCCGGTTTCAGACCCAGGTCAAACTTGAGCTGAAACTGGATAATCTTGAAGTTATCCACAGCCGTGCAGAAAGTTATCAGCCCGAAGTGCCTTTCGACGGGATCATCTCCCGTGCATTCAGCAGCCTGGAAGACTTCACCGGCTGGACGCGTCACATGGGCGACTTCAATACACGCTGGCTGGCAATGAAAGGGCTGCATCCTGACGATGAGCTGGTAGCATTGCCCTCAGATTTTCACCTCGATAGCGCACACGCCTTGACCGTTCCGGGTTGCCAAGGCCAACGCCATCTGCTGATACTGCGCCGCACGGCATGACTGGGAACACAAGCAAGAATGGCTAAGGTATTCGCGATAGCGAACCAGAAAGGTGGGGTCGGCAAGACCACCACATGCATCAACCTCGCCGCATCGCTGGTCGCGACCAAGCGCCGTGTGCTGCTGATCGATCTCGATCCCCAGGGCAACGCGACCATGGGCAGCGGTGTGGATAAACACAACCTGGAAAACTCCGTCTACGACCTGTTGATCGGCGAATGCGATCTGGGCGAGGCCATGCAGTTTTCCGAGCACGGTGGTTATCAACTGCTTCCGGCCAACCGTGATCTGACGGCGGGCGAAGTGGTTCTGCTGGAAATGCAGATGAAAGAGAGTCGTCTGCGCAATGCGCTGGCGCCCATCCGCGAGAATTACGATTACATTCTCATCGACTGCCCACCTTCGCTGTCGATGCTGACCCTGAACGCGCTGGTCGCCGCAGACGGCGTAATTATCCCCATGCAGTGCGAGTACTTTGCACTCGAAGGTCTCAGCGACCTTGTGGATAACATCAAGCGTATTGCTGAACTGCTCAACCCGCAGCTGAAAATCGAAGGCCTGCTGCGCACCATGTATGATCCGCGGCTGAGCCTGATCAACGACGTTTCGGCGCAGCTCAAGGAACATTTCGGCGAGCAGCTGTACGACACCGTGATCCCGAGAAACATCCGTCTGGCCGAGGCACCGAGTTTCGGCATGCCCGTGCTGGCGTACGACAAGTCGTCTCGCGGTGCGCTGGCCTATCTGGCCCTGGCAAGCGAACTGGTTCGTCGTCAACGTCGCGGCGCAAAAACCGCTCAGCCAACCTAAGGAATTCCCATGGCCGTCAAGAAACGAGGTCTCGGACGTGGGTTGGACGCGCTTCTGAGCAGTCCAACCGTCAGTTCGCTGGAAGAACAGGCCGTCAAGGCCCCGCCAAGTGAGTTGCAGCATGTGCCGCTGGACCTGATCCAGCGCGGCAAGTACCAGCCGCGCCGTGACATGGACCCGCAGGCACTCGAAGAGCTCGCGCAGTCGATCAAGTCGCAGGGCGTGATGCAGCCGATCGTGGTGCGTCCTATCGGTGACAACCGCTTCGAGATCATTGCGGGCGAGCGTCGCTGGCGTGCCAGCCAGCAGGCAGGTGTCGAGACGATCCCGGCGATGGTCCGCGATGTACCGGACGAAACCGCGATTGCGATGGCGCTGATCGAGAACATCCAGCGTGAGGACCTCAACCCGATCGAAGAGGCCATGGCGCTGCAGCGCTTGCAGCAGGAGTTTCAACTGACCCAGCAGCAGGTGGCCGATGCCGTCGGCAAATCGCGAGTCAGTGTCGCCAACCTGTTACGCCTGATTGCCTTGCCGGAGGCCATCAAGACGATGCTGTCTCATGGTGACCTGGAAATGGGCCATGCGCGTGCCTTGCTCGGCTTGGGTGAAGATCGGCAGGTCGAAGGTGCGCGACACGTTGTCGCACGCGGGCTTACCGTGCGCCAGACCGAAGCACTGGTCAGGCAGTGGCTGAGCGGCAAGGCAGAGGCTGCCGAGCCGGTGAAGACCGACCCGGACATCAGCCGCCTGGAACAGCGTCTGGCCGAGCGTCTGGGCTCTGCGGTGCAGATTCGTCATGGTCAGAAGGGCAAAGGGCAATTGGTCATCCGTTACAACTCGCTGGACGAGCTTCAGGGAGTGCTCGCTCACATCCGCTGAAACAATTGCTCTGTAGCGTATAGTCGGAAATCACTACCCGACTGTTGAATAGGGGCTTAACCGCCCCTATACTCTGCGCGCATTTTGTCGGCACAAATTATGCCAAGTTATTGATTATGGCGACCGACATCAAAGGAGCAGTTGCGATGGAATCCCGCATGCCAGACCGCTTGCCGTTCTATCGCCTGGCGGTTTTCCCGCTTTTGCTGGCTCAATTGATCGTGCTGCTCATGGCCGCATTGGTGCTGTGGCAGTGGCAAGGAGTCGTTGCAGGATATTCGGGACTCTGCGGAGGCCTGATAGCCTGGCTACCCAATTTATACTTTGCTCACAAGGCATTCCGGTTTTCCGGGGCCAGAGCAGCGCAAGCCATCGTTCGGTCGTTCTACGCCGGCGAGGCAGGCAAACTGATTTTCACGGCAGTGCTTTTTGCATTGACGTTCGCAGGTGTGAAGCCTTTGGCGCCGCTGGCTGTATTCGGCGTGTTCATGTTGATCCAGGTGGTCAACTGGTTCGCTCCCCTGCTTACGAGAACAAGACTTTCGAGACCTTAGGGCGTTTGAGGCAACCATGGCAGAGCAGACAGCTTCGGGCTATATCCAGCACCACTTGCAGAACCTTACATTCGGGCACCTGCCCAATGGCGAATGGGGCTTTGCCCACACCGCAGCGGAAGCCAAGGAAATGGGTTTCTGGGCCTTCCACGTCGATACCCTCGGCTGGTCGGTTGCGTTGGGTCTGATTTTCGTTCTGATCTTCCGCATGGCGGCCAAGAAGGCAACTTCCGGCCAGCCTGGCGCACTGCAGAACTTCGTCGAAGTGCTGGTCGAGTTCGTCGACGGTAGTGTGAAAGACAGCTTCCACGGCCGCAGCGCGGTCATCGCGCCACTGGCGTTGACCATTTTCGTCTGGGTATTCCTGATGAACGCGGTCGACCTGGTACCGGTGGACTGGATTCCACAGTTGGCGATGATGATCTCGGGTGACTCGCACATTCCGTTCCGTGCCGTTTCGACCACTGACCCGAACGCCACGCTGGGCATGGCCCTGTCCGTGTTCGCACTGATCATTTTCTACAGCATCAAGGTCAAGGGCATCGGCGGTTTCATCGGCGAACTGACCCTTCACCCGTTTGGCAGCAAGAACCTGTTCGTTCAGGCGCTGTTGATCCCGGTCAACTTCCTGCTGGAATTCGTGACGCTGATCGCCAAGCCGATTTCCCTGGCTTTGCGTCTGTTCGGCAACATGTATGCTGGCGAGCTGGTCTTCATTCTGATCGCCGTGATGTTCGGCAGCGGTCTGTTGTGGCTCAGCGGTCTGGGTGTAGTGCTGCAGTGGGCGTGGGCTGTGTTCCACATCCTGATCATCACCCTGCAAGCGTTCATCTTCATGATGCTGACCATCGTCTACCTGTCGATGGCTCACGAAGATAACCATTGAGATTCGTCTCAGGACGCGTCTGATGACCGTCTCGCCACTGGCGAGGCGGTGCCCGCAAGGGCTGATGTAGAAACGATTTTGTTTTACCGCTTCAATTAAAAAAACCTAACCAATACGACGTAAAAGTCGGGAGGAAAGATGGAAACTGTAGTTGGTCTAACCGCTATCGCTGTTGCACTGTTGATCGGCCTGGGCGCACTGGGTACTGCAATCGGTTTCGGCCTGTTGGGCGGCAAGTTCCTGGAAGGCGCGGCGCGTCAGCCGGAGATGGTTCCAATGCTGCAAGTTAAAATGTTCATCGTTGCGGGCCTGCTCGACGCCGTGACCATGATCGGTGTTGGTATCGCTCTGTTCTTCACCTTTGCGAACCCCTTCGTTGGTCAACTCGCTGGCTGATCACTCGAATTTTCGAGTTGATTGGTGTGATGGACAACGAACGAGCGAGGTGTTGGCGTGAACATTAATGCAACCCTGATTGGCCAGTCCGTTGCGTTCTTCATTTTTGTGATTTTCTGCATGAAGTTCGTGTGGCCTCCGGTCATCGCGGCTTTGCACGAACGTCAGAAGAAGATCGCGGATGGACTGGACGCTGCTTCCCGAGCAGCTCGCGACCTGGAGCTGGCCCAAGAAAAAGCGGGTCAACAACTGCGCGAAGCTAAAGCTCAAGCAGCCGAGATCATTGAGCAAGCCAAGAAACGCGGTACCCAGATTGTCGACGAAGCCCGTGAAACGGCACGCGTTGAAGCTGACCGTGTGAAGGCTCAGGCTCAGGCCGAGATCGAGCAGGAACTGAACGGTGTCAAAGATGCCTTGCGCGCCCAGTTGGGTAGCCTGGCAGTCAATGGCGCAGAGAAGATTCTGGGTGCCACAATCGATCAAAACGCGCACGCGGAGCTGGTTAACAAACTGGCTGCTGAAATTTAAGCGAGGGCGATCATGGCAGAACTGACCACGTTGGCCCGACCTTACGCGAAGGCGGCCTTCGAGCATGCGCAGGCCCACCAGCAGCTGGCCAATTGGTCAGCCATGCTCGGCCTGGCT
The DNA here is from genome assembly GCF_900074915.1 of Pseudomonas cerasi. Classification (GTDB taxonomy): domain Bacteria; phylum Pseudomonadota; class Gammaproteobacteria; order Pseudomonadales; family Pseudomonadaceae; genus Aquipseudomonas; species Aquipseudomonas cerasi. The sequence goes on along the minus strand of NZ_LT222319.1, from coordinate 5,879,935 downwards.
GCTGCGGTGTCGCAAGACGACACCATGCAGCGCATGCTCAAGGCCCCGCGACTGACGAGCGCACAAAAGGCCACCACTTTTATTGAAGTGTGTGGCGAAAAGTTCGATGCCAAGGCACAGAATTTCATTCACGTCGTTGCTGAAAACGACCGCCTCCCGCTCTTGCCGGAGATCGCCGAACTGTTCGACCTGTACAAGGCCGAGCAGGAAAAATCGGTCGATGTGGATGTCACCAGTGCTTTCGCATTGAACCAAGAACAGCAAGACAAACTCGCCAAGGTTCTCAGTGCACGGCTCGGCCGGGAAGTGCGCCTGCATGCTGCGGAGGATGCCTCTCTTATAGGGGGTGTCGTCATCCGCGCCGGCGACCTGGTTATCGATGGCTCAGTTCGTGGCAAGATCGCGAAACTAGCCGAAGCATTGAAATCTTGAGTTTGAAGGGGCAGCAGAGCAATGCAGCAACTCAATCCTTCCGAAATAAGTGAAATCATCAAGGGTCGCATCGACAAGCTCGATGTAACCTCCCAAGCCCGTAACGAAGGCACAGTCGTCAGCGTGTCTGACGGTATCGTGCGGATTCATGGTCTGGCCGACGTAATGTACGGCGAAATGATCGAGTTTCCGGGCGGTGTCTACGGTATGGCGCTGAACCTTGAGCAAGACTCCGTGGGTGCCGCTGTACTGGGCGCTTACACGACTCTGGCTGAAGGCATGAGCGCCAAGTGCACAGGCCGCATCCTCGAGGTTCCGGTTGGTAAGGAACTGCTGGGTCGCGTTGTCGATGCACTGGGTAACCCAGTTGACGGCAAAGGTCCGCTGAACAACACCGAGACCGATGCGGTCGAGAAAGTTGCTCCAGGCGTGATCTGGCGTAAGTCGGTAGACCAGCCTGTACAGACTGGCTACAAGGCTGTCGATGCCATGATTCCTGTCGGCCGTGGCCAGCGTGAGCTGATCATCGGTGACCGTCAGATCGGTAAAACCGCTCTGGCCATCGACGCAATCATCAACCAGAAGAACAGCGGCATCTTCTGCGTCTACGTAGCAATCGGTCAGAAGCAATCGACCATTGCCAACGTTGTTCGCAAGCTCGAAGAGAACGGCGCACTGGCTAACACCATCGTCGTGGCTGCAAGTGCTTCCGAATCCGCAGCGCTGCAGTTCCTTGCACCGTACTCGGGTTGCACCATGGGCGAGTTCTTCCGCGACCGCGGTGAAGACGCGCTGATCGTTTATGACGATCTGTCCAAGCAAGCAGTGGCTTACCGCCAGATTTCCCTGCTGCTGCGCCGTCCACCAGGCCGTGAAGCTTACCCAGGCGACGTGTTCTATCTCCACTCCCGTCTGCTGGAGCGCGCATCGCGTGTTTCCGAAGAATACGTAGAGAAGTTCACCAACGGCGCAGTGACCGGCAAAACCGGTTCCCTGACCGCACTGCCGATCATCGAAACCCAGGCTGGCGACGTTTCCGCGTTCGTTCCGACCAACGTGATTTCCATCACCGACGGTCAGATCTTCCTGGAATCGGCCATGTTCAACTCCGGCATCCGTCCGGCTGTGAACGCCGGTGTTTCGGTATCCCGTGTGGGTGGTGCCGCTCAGACCAAGATCATCAAGAAGCTTTCCGGTGGTATCCGTACCGCTCTGGCTCAGTACCGTGAACTGGCGGCATTCGCCCAGTTCGCTTCTGACCTGGACGAGGCGACCCGCAAGCAACTTGAGCATGGTCAGCGCGTTACCGAGCTGATGAAGCAGAAGCAATACGCACCAATGTCGATCGCTGACATGGCGCTGTCGCTGTATGCCGCTGAGCGTGGGTTCCTGACTGACGTCGAAATCGCCAAGATCGGCAGCTTTGAACAAGCGCTGATTGCTTACTTCAACCGCGATCACGCCGATTTGATGGCGAAGATCAACGTGAAGGGTGACTTCAATGACGAAATCGATTCTGGCATGAAAGCCGGCATCGAGAAGTTCAAGGCCACCCAAACCTGGTAAGCCGCAGCGGGGGCCGCAAGGCTCCCGCTTGCTAACCTGATAGGTGTTACATGGCAGGCGCAAAAGAGATTCGCAGCAAGATTGCGAGCATCAAAAGCACGCAAAAGATCACCAGCGCCATGGAAAAAGTGGCGGTCAGCAAAATGCGCAAGGCTCAAATGCGCATGGCTGCTAGCCGTCCTTACGCGGAGCGCATTCGTCAGGTGATTGGTCATCTGGCAAACGCCAACTCGGAGTACCGCCACCCGTTCATGATCGAGCGCCCTGTTAAGCGCGTCGGTTATGTCGTAGTGAGCAGTGACCGTGGTCTGTGTGGTGGCTTGAATACCAACCTGTTCAAGACTCTGGTCAAGGACATGGCGGTGAACCGTGAAAACGGTGTAGAGATCGATCTGTGCGTGGTCGGCAGCAAAGGTGCGGCATTTTTCCGCAACTTCGGCGGTAACGTCGTCGCTGCGATCAGCCACCTGGGCGAAGAGCCGTCGATCAACGACTTGATCGGCAGCGTCAAGGTGATGCTGGATGCCTACCTGGATGGCCGTATTGATCGCCTGTCCGTGGTATCCAACAAGTTCATCAACACCATGACCCAGCAACCAACAGTGGAGCAATTGATTCCGCTGGTGGCAACCCCGGATCAAGGGCTCAAGCACCACTGGGACTATCTCTACGAACCCGATGCCAAAGAGCTGCTAGACGGCCTTATGGTTCGCTACGTGGAATCGCAGGTGTACCAGGCGGTGGTCGAGAACAACGCAGCTGAACAAGCAGCGCGGATGATCGCGATGAAGAACGCCACAGACAACGCCGGTGATTTGATCAGCGATTTGCAGCTGATCTACAACAAGGCGCGTCAGGCAGCGATCACCCAAGAGATCTCGGAAATCGTCGGCGGCGCTGCCGCGGTTTAACGGTTCAAATATTAGAGGAACCAGCTAATGAGTAGCGGACGTATCGTTCAAATCATCGGCGCCGTGATCGACGTGGAATTCCCACGCGATAGCGTACCGAGTATCTACAACGCGCTGGAAGTTCAGAGCGCGGCAGGAACCACCCTGGAAGTTCAGCAGCAGCTGGGCGACGGCGTGGTTCGTACCATTGCTATGGGCTCCACCGAGGGCTTGAAGCGTGGTCTGGAAGTAACAGACTCTGGCGCAGCCATCTCCGTACCGGTCGGTAAAGCGACGCTGGGCCGGATCATGGACGTGCTGGGCAACCCGATCGACGAAGCTGGCCCGATCGCCACCGAAGAGCGCTGGGGCATTCACCGTCCTGCACCGTCCTTCGCTGAGCAGGCAGGCGGCAATGACCTTCTGGAAACCGGCATCAAGGTTATCGACCTGGTCTGCCCGTTCGCCAAAGGCGGTAAAGTCGGTCTGTTCGGTGGTGCCGGTGTCGGCAAGACCGTAAACATGATGGAGCTGATCCGTAACATCGCCATCGAGCACAGCGGTTATTCCGTGTTCGCCGGTGTGGGTGAGCGTACTCGTGAGGGTAACGACTTCTACCACGAGATGAAGGACTCCAACGTTCTGGACAAAGTGGCACTGGTCTACGGTCAGATGAACGAGCCGCCGGGTAACCGTCTGCGCGTAGCACTGACCGGCCTGACCATGGCCGAGAAGTTCCGTGACGAAGGTAACGACGTTCTGTTGTTCGTCGACAACATCTATCGTTACACCCTGGCCGGTACCGAAGTATCCGCACTGCTGGGCCGTATGCCTTCCGCAGTAGGTTACCAGCCGACCCTGGCTGAAGAGATGGGCACTCTGCAAGAGCGCATCACTTCCACCAAGAATGGTTCGATCACCTCGATCCAGGCCGTATACGTACCAGCGGACGACTTGACTGACCCGTCGCCAGCGACCACGTTTGCCCACTTGGACGCCACCGTCGTACTGTCCCGTGACATCGCTTCCCTGGGTATCTACCCCGCGGTAGATCCACTGGACTCGACTTCGCGCCAGCTGGACCCGAACGTCATTGGCCAGGAACACTACGACACCGCTCGCGGCGTTCAGTACGTGTTGCAGCGCTACAAAGAGCTGAAAGACATCATCGCGATCCTGGGTATGGACGAGCTGTCGGAGACCGACAAGCAGTTGGTTAACCGTGCTCGTAAGATCCAGCGCTTCCTGTCCCAGCCTTTCTTCGTGGCAGAAGTCTTCACCGGTGCTTCGGGTAAATACGTTTCCCTGAAAGACACCATTGCTGGCTTCAAAGGCATCCTCAACGGTGACTACGACCACCTGCCAGAACAAGCGTTCTACATGGTCGGCGGCATCGAAGAAGCGATCGAGAAAGCCAAGAAACTGTAATCCCGGCGCCCGGCAACGGGCGCTATTAGGTTGAGGCAAGCAAATGGCTATGACAGTCCATTGCGACATCGTCAGCGCGGAAGGGGAAATCTTCTCCGGTCTGGTCGAGATGGTGATTGCGCACGGCAACCTGGGTGATATCGGTATCGCTCCAGGCCACGCGCCGCTGATCACTGATCTGAAGCCGGGCCCGATCCGCTTGATCAAGCAGGGTGGGGAAGCCGAGGTGTTCTACATCTCCGGTGGTTTCCTTGAGGTTCAGCCGAACATGGTCAAGGTGCTTGCCGATACTGTGCAACGTGCTGCCGACCTGGATGAAGCTTCTGCTCAGGCTGCCGTACTGGCTGCCGAGAAGGCCCTGAACGAGAAGGGCGCAGATTTCGATTACGGATCTGCAACTGCTCGTCTGGCCGAGGCTGCAGCTCAGCTGCGCACCGTTCAGCAAATTCGCAAGAAGTTTGGCGGCTAACCCCGCTGCACTCGATGCGCGATTGAGAAAAAGGGTAGCCTCGGCTACCCTTTTTCTTTTTTCAGATTTCCTCTTTCAAGTCAGCCCGCCTTCGGTCCGGTTGCCGCTCAGTTGGTAGTCCTATCATGTCTCTCGATATCGTTATTCTCGCTGCTGGCCAAGGTACCCGGATGCGGTCCGCGCTGCCCAAGGTCCTGCACCCCGTGGCCGGCAATTCCATGCTGGGTCATGTTATCCACAGCGCGCGCCAGTTATCCCCAAGTGGAATACACGTCGTGATCGGACACGGCGCTGATGCTGTTCGTGAACAGCTGGCAGCCGATGACTTGAATTTCGTGATGCAGGACAAGCAACTCGGTACCGGCCATGCGGTTGCTCAGGCGCTGCCCGCGCTGACGGCTGACACCGTGTTGATTCTTTATGGCGATGTCCCGTTGATCGAAGTAGAGACGCTTTCGCGCCTGCTCAAACTGGTCAACCTACGGCAACTGGGCCTGTTGACCGTTACGCTGGATGACCCTACCGGTTACGGCCGTATCGTTCGCGATGAGCAGAATCGTGTCTGTGCCATCGTCGAGCATAAGGACGCGAGCGACGCGCAGAAGGCTATCACCGAAGGCAATACCGGAATTCTCGCGGTGCCTGCTGCTCATCTCGCTGACTGGCTGGGGCGGTTGTCCAACAACAATGCCCAGGGCGAGTATTACCTCACCGACGTGATCGCCATGGCAGCTAATGACGGCCTGGTGGTTGCCACAGAGCAACCCCACGACGCGATGGAAGTGCAGGGCGCCAATGATCGCAAGCAGCTTTCCGAGCTGGAGCGTCATTACCAGATGCGTGAAGCCCGTCGTCTGATGGCGGCTGGCGTGACCCTGCGTGACCCTGCGCGCTTCGATGTGCGCGGTGAAGTCAGCGTCGGGCGCGATGTGCTGATCGATATCAATGTGATTCTTGAAGGCAAGGTCGTGATCGAGGATGACGTGGTCATTGGTCCGAACTGCGTCATCAAGGACAGCACCCTGCGCAAGGGTGTCGTCGTCAAAGCCAACAGCCACATCGACGGTGCGATTCTGGGGGAGGGCAGCGATGCCGGCCCGTTTGCACGCCTGCGACCAGGCAGCGTGCTGGGTGCCAAGGCGCATGTGGGTAACTTTGTCGAGCTCAAGAATGCGAACCTGGGCGAGGGGGCCAAGGTTGGCCACCTGACTTATCTTGGTGATGCTGAGGTCGGCGCACGCACCAATATCGGCGCCGGCACCATCACCTGTAACTACGATGGTGCCAACAAGCACAAGACGACGTTGGGTGCAGACGTGTTCATTGGTTCCAACAACTCTCTGGTTGCGCCTGTGGATATCCTGGACGGATCGACGACTGCAGCTGGCTCGACCATCACGCAAAACGTGCCTGCTGAACAACTCGGCGTAGCCCGCGCCCGCCAGCGCAACATCGAAGGCTGGAAGCGGCCGGTGAAAATCAGGAAAGACTGAGTTATCCACAGTCCATGATGACCCGCGTGCCAATGCTCAACATTGGCACGCGTCCATAACTATCCACACCTGACAGTCAAGCCAGGACGCGGAGCGTTCAGAACTGCATACCCACGCGGAGCATGGGTACGATGATCTTGAGAGCACCTCTCGTTCCTCACGCTCCAGCGTAGGAATGCCGTTCGTGACGCTTCACGTCACACCCCAGGCTCAAACGCCGGTGTCACGAGTATCCGATAGAAATTGCGCCGCCCCATCCCGAAACCTTGACCAAAACCAAAAAATAGGTTTTGATTGCCTTCGTTATCTTTCGAAACGAAACTTAAGGCAGTCATGTCGAAGCGTAATACACCGCAGCGTCGCCACAACATTCTCGCCCTGCTCAACGAGCAAGGTGAAGTCAGTGTGGACGACTTGGCTAGACGCTTTGAAACTTCCGAAGTTACGATTCGAAAGGACCTGGCTGCGCTTGAAACCAACGGCCTGCTGTTGCGCCGTTACGGGGGCGCAGTGCCGCTTCCTCACGAGCTTATAAGCGATGGCAGTCAGCCGGTTTCCCGCTACAAACAGGCCATCGCCCGCGCTGCGGTTTCCAGAATTCGCGAGCACGCCAGAATCATCGTCGACAGTGGCAGCACCACGGCGGCATTGATTCCTGAGCTGGGCCAGCAACCCGGCCTGGTGGTCATGACCAATTCCCTGCATGTTGCGCGCGCCCTGACCGAGCTGGAGCACGAACCGGTCCTGTTGATGACGGGCGGAACGTGGGATCCGCACTCGGAGTCTTTTCAGGGGCAAGTCGCTGAACAGGTACTGCGCTCCTACGACTTTGATCAGCTGTTCATCGGTGCCGACGGCATCGATCTGATTCGTGGCACCACCACCTTCAACGAGCTGCTGGGCTTGAGCCGGGTCATGGCGGAAGTCGCCCGGGAAGTCGTGGTCATGGTCGAAGCCGACAAGGTCGGTCGCAAGATCCCCAATCTGGAACTGCCCTGGAGCAGTATCCACACCCTTATTACTGATGATCGCCTGCCCAGTGAGGCGCGCGATCAGATACAGGCCCGCGGCATCAATCTGATTTGTGCTGCTGTCAGCTAGGAGATAACCATGTGTGGAATCGTCGGCGCCGTTGCTGAACGTAATATCACGGCCATTTTGCTCGAAGGCCTCAAGCGCCTTGAATACCGCGGTTATGACAGCGCGGGCGTGGCAGTCTTCAGCAACGAAGGCACCCTTGAGCGCCTCCGTCGCTCTGGCAAGGTCAGTGAGCTGGAACAGGCACTTGCCGGCGAGCCGCTGATCGGTCGTCTGGGCATTGCCCACACGCGTTGGGCGACCCACGGCGCCCCGTGTGAGCGTAACGCCCACCCACACTTCTCGGCCGACACGCTGGCAGTTGTCCACAACGGCATCATCGAGAATCACGAAGCGCTGCGTGAACAGCTGAAAAGCCTGGGTTACGTCTTCGCATCCGATACCGACACTGAAGTCATCGTCCATCTGCTGCACCACAAGCTCAAGGACACCGCCGATCTGGCGGTTGCCCTGAAGGCTGCGGTGAAAGAACTTCACGGTGCTTATGGGCTTGCGGTCATCAATGCCGCGCAGCCGGATCGCCTGCTGGCCGCCCGCAGTGGCAGCCCGCTGGTTGTCGGCATGGGCCTGGGTGAAAACTTCCTGGCCTCCGACCAACTGGCGCTGCGTCAGGTAACCGACCGTTTCATGTACCTGGAAGAGGGCGACATCGCCGAGATCCGTCGCGACAGCGTGCAGATCTGGAACGTCGACGGTGTGTCGGTTGAGCGCGAAGTGGTGCAATACCATGAAGGCGCCGAAGCCGCCGACAAGGGTGAGTATCGTCACTTCATGCTCAAGGAAATTCATGAGCAGCCCAAGGTTGTGCAGCGCACCCTCGAAGGTCGTCTGGCGCAACAGCAAGTGCTGGTCCACGCATTCGGTCCACAGGCTGCCGAGCTGTTCGCCAAAGTACGCAATGTTCAGATCGTGGCCTGTGGCACCAGTTACCACGCCGGCATGGTCGCGCGTTACTGGCTTGAAGGCCTGGCCGGCATCCCTTGCCAGGTCGAAGTGGCCAGCGAGTTCCGCTATCGCAAGGTAGTGGTTCAGCCGGACACCCTGTTCGTCTCGATCTCGCAGTCCGGTGAAACCGCCGACACCCTCGCAGCGCTGCGCAACGCCAAGGAACTGGGCTTTCTGGCCAGCCTGGCGATCTGTAACGTGGGCATCAGTTCACTGGTACGTGAATCAGACCTGACCCTGCTGACTCAGGCTGGCCCGGAAATCGGCGTGGCATCGACCAAGGCCTTCACCACCCAATTGGTCGCCTTGTTGCTGCTGACCCTGTCGCTGGGGCAGGTCAAGGGATCGCTGGAGCAGGGCGTCGAAGCGCAACTGGTCGAAGAACTGCGTCGCCTGCCAACCCGCCTCGGCGAAGCGCTGGCAATGGACGGCACGGTCGAGAAAGTCGCCGAACTGTTCGCCGAGAAGCACCACACCCTGTTCCTTGGGCGCGGCGCACAGTTTCCGGTGGCAATGGAAGGCGCACTCAAGCTCAAAGAAATCTCCTACATCCACGCCGAAGCCTACCCGGCCGGCGAACTCAAGCATGGCCCGTTGGCGCTGGTCGACGCCGACATGCCAGTCGTCACCGTCGCACCGAACAACGAACTGCTGGAGAAACTCAAATCCAACCTGCAGGAAGTGCGCGCCCGCGGCGGCGAGTTGATCGTGTTCGCAGACGAGCAGGCCGGCATGAAGAACGGCGAGGGCACCCACGTCATCGCCATGCCACACATCATCGATGCCTTGGCACCGATTCTCTACACCATCCCGCTGCAGTTGCTTTCGTATTACGTGGCTGTGCTGAAAGGGACGGATGTGGATCAACCGCGGAATCTGGCGAAGTCGGTGACGGTGGAGTGAGTTATCCACAGGGGTGGGGGCTTGTGGTCCTAGGTATTAAAAACTGTCGCTAGGTATTAAAAACTGTCGCAGAGTGATAGCTACACGGCATCACTCTGCGGCAATTTGTATACCTATGATTAGATTAAGGGATCGATCTCCTGATTCGCGGCTCGCGCTGCGGGGGGGATGCCCCAAAAAAACCTATGGCGCCCCGTCCGCGATGAGCTGAAATACGCGTTTCAGCAGCACTGTTTTCGGGTGGTTCCTCATTTGGGGAACTGTCGATTCTTGATATCCAAGCTACTGCGAACTGACTACACATTCGGTTCGCCTAAGCGGCAATCCCAGATGCTAGTCACAATCCAAAAAGATGAATCGATCCGTTCCTTTGTCGAGCGAACTATTTTCGTGAGTCAAGGCGAGCCTATCGCTAAAGCTCTACATAAAATTTCGACTTCGTACTTTGATATGATGGATTTGAGGAAGATTGCCAGCGTACTAAAATGGCCTGGAGTTTATGGTTTCAATCGACTGCTTCACTGCCACTCCGACTTTCCTATTCGTGCGCTACTGAAGCAGTATAATGAGCTCGCTTATTCAGGCTCAGCTTATTCTATGAAGCATTTTCGATACGAAGATTCTCCAGCTAGTTATTGTCCTGACTGTGTCCGTGAAGACCTTGATAATATTGGATTTACTTACTGGCGTAGGCTTCATAGACAACCTTGGTCGGTCTGCGCACGACATAACGTAAAACTCATAAACCGCTGCCCTTTTTGTGACGAGCCGTTTAAGTTTGGGAGGCACGCCTTAATCTTTCTTTGGTCAGGGTGTAATGGGCACTACGTCTCTGAGTCCTCCTCAAGCCCCAACATGGATGTGTCTGCGCTGAGAGCTGCACGAGATGCGCATGATATATGTGAATTTAGGTATCACTTGCCTGCACAGATGGCACTGGACATAATTAATAGCCGAATAAATACTTTAGTAGAAGATAAAGCAGTTCTAGATGTTGATCAAAGCTTTTTCAATGTGGTTAATCAGTTTTGCGTCCATTACGGATATTATAAAGTGCCCCTAACTAGCCAAAGCATAGAGTGCACTGATACTTTTTTAAAAGCTTTGAGTTATGGCTTTGAAAGCTTTGATGATTTTGTCGTCAGTATCGGTTGTGACGCCAGTGAGATGATAAAAATCAATGACTTATGGCTAACACATCAATTCTATACCTCTCTTGATCAAGATGCGTATGTAGAGGAGGATTATCGCTCAGGAATCGGAATTTTCTTTTTTGCGGCACCCAAGAAGAAAGGAATTTACAAAGGCTACAGGCATGATATCCAGCTTGATAATGAAATTCCCTGCGGTAGCTTTGAAGGTAATTGCACATCCGATGGCCCTGCACGTGCCTCAATGTTTAGTATACCTAGGCTAGGAAAAAAAACAGTAGATGAATTTTCTCGATCTAGTGGGCTAATGGAGACGTTAAAGTGCTTTTCTTCTAGGGTTATTGTAAGTTCCAGAAAAGAAAATACTATAACTGAGGATGAATTCCAAGAGCTAGAAAACTTACTAGAAATACAATATGGAAAATCAATATAGTCGTTGTAATTAATTTGATAGTCAGGTATTAGGCTTATTTTTTGAATCGAGTGTTTTAGCTAGTAATCTGGCATGATTCTTGGCCATTTCTTCGTCAGATGTCTTGCGGACTGAGGTCTTCTTAACATTGCTCGGCAGATTGGTAGCAACCAAATTTGGCGCTACTTCCTGTAAGCCAGATAACTCTGTCTTAGTAAGTGCTGATACGAGCACTTTAGTAGCGACGCGCTGTTCGCGGTCTTTGCGAGAGAACTCAATAACGCTTGAACGTAGTGGAATAGTAAACGGGCACTTTAGATCCTTTCTGATCCCCGTGCTCGATTTCTGTATGGCTTCGCGTACAAGCTCTTCGACGGCAATCTTGTGTACGGAGTAACCACTGGAAACGAAGGCCGCTTGCAGGTCTCTACGCTCGATAGAAAAGCGGCTTGCTGATCGTGCTTCCAGATAAGCTAGTTTTAAAAGTTGAACGACAAAGCGTTTGATACCGAACGTGAAGCGATACAGATCTTCAGCGAGAATTTTTGCCTCGATCTTAAGTCGGTCATTGCAGGCTGCCAGGCATTCACGCATGTACTCATGCCAAGATTTACAATCCAATGTATCAGGGAGCATGATGCGCGGTTCGCTCAGCAGACGCTGGGTGTCCTCGCTATTACGCTCCTTCAGCTTATGGACGAGGCTGTAATTCGCGACGTAGATTAGTGGGGCGCCGATTTTGGCCATGCTCAGCAGAATATCCGTCACACGTGCGGCACCTTGACCAAGGTTCACGAACTGCATCTCATCAAGTAGCACTGTTGAAACACCCTCTGCGTATGCACGACGACGGCACCGTGCGATCAGCTCTGCGACGCTGTCCCTTGATGAGATAGTCTGATTCAGAAGATCTGCTAGCAGTTGCCTCACCAAACTACTCTCTCGCGCACTCGCATACCAGTGTGATAGGACTACAGCTTCTTCTACATAGTGGTCAATTTTCAAAGCCTGAGGACTAGGCAACACCTTGCGCAAAGCTGTGATGGTTGCGCTCTTGCCAACACCGGCAAGACCGGTGAAGCATATCGGGAACACCTCTCTTGCTGGGGGATTGTAGAGGCAGGATAGGTACTGTTGCTCAGTAGAGAAGTTGTCGACGGAAAAACTCTGGGCTCTGCCCAGCATTTCCTGGATCAGGTCGAGGGTAAACGCAGTTGGGATGAATACCTTTTTAAGCGTCTCGGATAAGCGCTCAGCGGCTACGTAGCGGTTTAGATTTTCCAAGCCCAAGACCGGTTCAGGCCGAACCGTTATTGCTTCCCTAAGGTGCTTGTCATCCAAGGATGGTTGAAAGCGGGTCGTAAGAATGTCGATCATTTTTTGCCTCCCATGACGGCCTTGAAGTCCTCCTCATCTCGCTTCGAAGCGGCGTCCTTTTTGGGGCGCCCAAGTTTGCGCGTGCCGCTGTGACGTAACTGCCCAGTGTCTTGCTGGAATCGCTGATCCAACTCCTCTGGTACTGCCATCTTCTGCACCCTTAAGAGGGACTGGGCTTGCAGCCGCGCCTCATTGATTAGTGCAAGGTCGTCGAGGGTGATATCTGAACTGTCAGGTTCTACACCAGCAGAAAGCACCATGCTCAATTCATGTAGCTCACCGTCTAGCTCAATCCAAATGTGACGTACGCACATCGTGAGCACGTATGCCTGAATCTCAATAACTCCATTGCGCGCTATACGATCGAATACACCAGTGTCGCTGACCGATTGTGAGTTGTACCGACGGCTGTAGAGGTAAACGCCGTCACGCCGGATGCTAATAGGGTACGGCGTCAAGAATACTCGGACAGCTTTTTCAAAAGGCATGTTCACAGCACTGTTTCTTCCGAGGCTGTCGTAACGCTTGAAAATATTGTTAGGTGATGGGGCAAAGCCTTCGAGCCAGTCCTCTTCCGTCATCCGGCCGCTTGCGTCAGAGATCCGGTTGTCCTCAATTGCTCGATAGATTTCAGCGCGGGCAGCCATGACGAAGTTGAAGTTACTTTGAAAGTGAGTCGGCTGATCGCCGCTTTGCTTCTCGCGAGGATGAGAGGATTCAACGGAGGCCTTGGACTGGCCAGAGTGCGTCGGGGTGAGCTCTAAACGACTCAACCAGTCGATTGCGTCCTCACAGTTCATGGCGGCGGCGGGGCCTCTGTCGAAAACGAAAGCTTTGCTGAGTCCTACGCTGCTCCAGTCACCTGCTTTGAGCGTGACCCCGAACAACTCCGCGAATTTTTCCTTGCCAATAGCCATGCAAAACAACGCCATCCGGTAAGCCTCCATGGTTTCATGGCCTCGGGCAAACCCCAGCGCGACCACCGCTCCCGATTTCACACAAGTTCCTCGAACAACGCAGAATGAGTCTTGAGCACTACCTTCGGTGACGCCTGACAGTTTCGCAGAGGGATAAAACCCGTCGAACTCAACGAGTTGGTTTACGTTGCACAGGCTGTCCGAAAATCGTCCGATGAAGCCTGCCAGAGATCGGGCTTTGCTGGGCCCCAGTCGCGCACGGGTACGATCTCTGGCTGTAGTCTGCTCAATGATCCAGTACTTGAACTGATCGAAGCTGGGAAAGGGCTGCCCATGAGGGTGCCAAAATTCCACTCCGGTTGAGCCTTCGATGACAATACAGCCAAATGTATCGACCAAAATTTTGCGATAAATCGTGTTTTCGCTTTTCTCAGGGGAATTATGTTTTGAAAAGCCTGAGAGGATCTTCGATTTCATATCCTCGGTTACGGGATATCCGCCGTCAGGTGCACGTTTGCCCCGACGGCCCAATCGTTTCTCTGTTTTCGAGCTTCTGTCCCAATGTCCAATCTGATGCAGTCTTGGCATCAGCGCGCGCTTGTCCTGCCCGAAAATCATATAGGCCAAAAACCATAACTTCAGCCGCGTGGAGTTTTGCTGTGGAGCTTGGTCTTTGGCATGTTGGCTGATGAGTTGTCACCGCCACTGTAAAAATGACCCCCTAACGCCAACCTAGAATTGACCCCCCTGGGTAAAACTGGCGGCTTTGAGCTGCCAATATGTTGACCCAGGAGCAGTCTGTGGAAATTAAAGTGTTGGCCCGTCAGGGCCATGGCATCAAATTCATCGCCCGTGAGCTGGGTATTTCGCGTAACACCGTGCGCAAGTACCTGCGAAAGGCCCGGTCGCTACCCAGTGACAAGGTGAGACCCGCACGTCCGTGCAAAATCGACCCCTTCAAGGACTACCTGCACGAGCGTATTGAGGCGGCGCGCCCACACTGGATTCCGGCGACCGTCCTGCTGCGTGAGATCACGGCATTGGGGTACAGCGGCGGCGTCAGTCGTCTGAAGGCTTATATTCGCCCCTTCAAACGTAAGGCAGAAGAGCCGGTGGTACGTTTCGAGACACTGCCCGGCAAGCAGATACAGGTGGACTTCACCACCATTCGACGAGGCCGTCAGCCGCTTAAGGCGTTCGTGGCGACACTTGGTTTTAGTCGAGCAAGCTTTGTCCGTTTCTCCGAGCGAGAGGACAGCGAAGCCTGGCTGACAGGGCTTCGGGAGGCGTTCGCTTACTTTGGCGGCGTGCCCGAGCAGGCATTGTTTGATAACGCCGGAACCATCATCACCGAGCGAGATGCTTTTGGGGAGGGCCAGCACCGTTGGCATCCCCGATTGGCTGCGCTGGCCGATGAGTTTGGTTTTATTCCCAAGGTCTGCCGCCCTTACCGTGCCCAGACCAAGGGCAAGGTTGAGCGCTTCAACGGGTATCTGAAGGGCAGTTTCATTACCCCGTTGGCCGCTACGCTCAAGAGTGCGGGTCTGACGCTGGATGTGGTGACGGCCAACGCACATATCGGCCAATGGCTCGACGAAGTCGCTCATCAGCGGATTCACGGCACGACGGGTGTTCAACCGGCGGTACGTCTGGCCCAAGAGCAGCAGGTACTATTACCACTGCCAACACAGAGCCTGCGCCCACAACCCGCCCAAGGCCTACGCCTGGGACGGGTCCTGCCGTACGAGAGCTTGCAGCATCCGCTGTCGGTTTATGAGCAACTGCTGGAGGTGAGAGCATGAACCTTCAACATGCTCGCCTGACAGAACTATGCAAGGGGCTAAAGCTTGAGCGCGTCGGGGTGGACTGGCCGCACCTGGCCCAACAAGCAGCAAGCGGCGAAGACAGCTTTGCCGACTTCCTCGAAAAGCTGCTGGCTGCCGAGACCGATGCCCGAAGTGAACGCTCTCGACAGGCCCTGCTGAAAACTGCCGCGCTGCCCGCTGTGAAAACGCTGGAGCAATACGACTTCGCGTTTGCCACCGGCGTCCCCCGGGCACAGCTCCAGGAGCTGGCAGCACTGAGTTTTGTTGGACGTGCCGAGAACATCGTGTTCCTGGGGCCTAGTGGTGTAGGCAAGAGCCACCTGGCTATCGCCCTGGCCTACCGGGCAGTGATGGCCGGTATCAAAACCCGCTTCGTCACGGCGGCTGACTTGATGCTGCAACTGACCGCTGCGCACCGCCAGGAACGGCTCAAGGAATACTTCAGTCGTGTGGTGATGGCCCCTGGGTTGTTGGTCATCGATGAAATCGGCTACCTGCCGTTTGGTCGTGATGAAGCCAACCTGTTCTTCAATGTTGTCGCCAAGCGCTACGAGCAAGGCAGCCTGATCCTCACGAGTAACTTGCCGTTTACCCAGTGGGCCGGAACCTTTGCGGATGATCAAACACTGACAGCGGCCATGCTGGACAGGCTGTTACATCATGCCCATATCGTGCAGATGACAGGTGAAAGCTATCGACTCAAGGACAAGCGCAAAGCAGGAACCAAATCTTCTCGGGCCGAACCGGCTCGAAAATATGAACCCGAGGGGGGTCAAAACTAAGTTGGCGATTTAGCACGGAAGGGGGTCACTTTTTAGTTGGCGTTGACAATGAGTGACTCAAGGTTTTCGTCAGACAAGATGGCGGGTGCTCGGGCCACTAAATGCGCTATGGCAGCGAATCGGCGATTAAGCTTGGCATCGTAGGATTCCCGAGGAGCCACACGCTCACTCTCAAGATGCTGCTGGCTGATCCCATTGGTTCTTTGCAACCACGGCGGATACCAATCGTGATTGAAATCTTCTACCAGTACTCCCGATCTGATTGCGTCCTCGAACTCCAGCCGTGTGAAGGTGACAATGTGCGCTTGTTTGCCATAGTCGTCGAACACGACAACCCTGGATCGATTGCGTATGCCGTCGCTGGTAAGGAAATAAACGACGGATTCACTCGATAGCGGACCGAACCCGTTGGGCGCACGTATCGCAGATCCCAGGATCATGTCGGCGAATCCCTAAACAAATGGCCGTAAACTTCCAATAGTTGTTTACCTCTCATGCATAGAGGTTTGTCTACTAGGATGGGGCTATGTAAATCGACCGGTAGCTTGCGGGACCAGATGTCTTGATAGATTTTTGAGAGGAACAGATCTCTACGGCCCCATTTTTTCGCGTATTCAATAGCAATGAAGGCAGGGGGCGTGCCCTGAAGAGCTTTTTCCAGCAGATCATCGCTGTAATCGTCAAGCAGTACCGGGTCTAGATCCATTGGTAGGTCGTGGTAGCCGTACATGAGGTCCAAGTTGGCTGCTACCATGGGAGGCACATCATCAAGAGACAGCAGGTGGGTATGGATTCCAGCGTCCAGGTAATACTCCTGTTCAAGCAGATTCCTTAACCTGGCTTTCTCTTGATCTGTGCGTTGCTGAGCAAACCCCTTGATTGTGGACCGACGCCGTTCGTGAAAATCATTTCTACCGGCCTTGATACTCCAATTAACTGCATAGGGGTACCCATCCTCGGTGCGCAGATAAAGCAACAGATCACCGATGTAGTTATACGGGACCGGAAATCGATCGCCTTCATCCTCAACAGTAATCCGCGCATGCCTCATGCCAATTCTGGCAGCAACCTCGCTCGTACCTCTGAAAGACTGTAGGGCTATACCGACTGCTAGGGGGTGACCGAAAAGCGGATGCACAGCAGAGTCGATGTGCAGCATCTTCTGCTCATGAAGGTCGAACACTGCCGGATTGAACAGGGCCAACTGAGCAAACACTCTTTCTGGGATGGACATCAGGTGAATGGTCCTTCCCAATTTTCTACTGTTCATCCTGCATGCTCGTGAGATCTTGGGCGCCTCTCCCGGGACCGCCAACGTTGAAGGCACATATTTATCGCCCCATCTGAATCCAGCCTGGCGTGTCCAAATTCTCTGTAAACCCTGATATGTAATCATCGTGCAGCCCTGAAACACATGTCCAACCGCTCAACAGCGCGAGTCAGACAGGAGATTTAATAGACCGGACAGACAGGCAGCAGGAAGCCTCGTTGATCACGATCTGACTTTTCTCGGGATGAACGGAGCCGTGCAAGACTTGACGTCCTGCACACTGGGATAGAGAATGGGGAAATCAGGGCCGATAAACTCTGAAATCTCCGCAAAGGCCCAAGCTGCAAACTTGGGCCTTTGTCTATCTGGCTCCCGGAAAATCTATCCGGTTTCCATGTTTTTTACCTCTCGGCCTATCGCATAGAGCAGGTAATCTGCTTCTGATCTCTGCGCTATGCTCTGTATATGAGTGTAACGGTATGGCTATGCACTTCTAATTAAGGTCGGATTAGATCGTGTTGGTCTATCCGTCTTGAAGAGTGGGGGGGCATGTTACCGTTATAAAATAAAATTTTACAATAGAAAAATATTAGCTATGACCAAACCTGATCAGGCGGAAATCAGCTCTGATTGGCGCAGTCCTGGGCTTTCAAGCAGAGCGCCACTTCCCTCTGAAACCCTCGGAAAGCAAGGCCTCAGCCTTTTCAAGGCGAAATGTGGATAAAAAATATTTATCCACAGCTTAGAGCTTTATCCCGCTCTAATTTCTCACTTTATTCACAAATGGTTTAACGCTTGGCGTTGCGCGGGTTTATTGTTGTGAATGATGGGCCACACTTGGTAATCAGGCATGTCGACATTTTTTGATACTGCGCCGTGCACCCCGCTCGTGAACTGGTTACCTGATGAGACCCTTTTCAGCTTGTGCAGCCGACAACACGTTTGCTCAGGAAATTGGCTATCGGTTACGACCTCTAGACAGCTTTTCGGTTTATCACAGCGCTGCATCAAGCACGACTTGGCTTACGGACTTGATGCCTTTGAGCAACGAACCAGAGGCTTTTGGGGAACAGCGGATTCCATCTTGACCACCCGCACTATCTTGCCTTTCTTCGCACCTTTTCAATCGCAAGCTACGATGCAATCCGCAGTCGCTACCCTCAAAGGCAACCACCTTGGCTCGCTTAAATATCGTCTCGGACTTGTGACCGGAGGGTTTGGTGCCGAGCATCCATTAAAGGTCTGCAACGAGTGCCTGGAAGAGGACATTCGAGTGACAGGTATTCCTTACTGGCGTTTGGCGCACCAATATCCAGGCGTTCTGCTCTGCCCGGTTCACGGTTCATTTCTTTGTGAGGTCATCCACAACCGCCATTGGTGCGAGCGCTTCTCTTGGGGCTTGCCGAGCAAGGCAACACTTGCACCCTCAATCATCGAAGAGCCTAAGGACAATGAAATTGCTTTATTGACAGGGCTCGCTCAAGGGGTTCTCGCCTTGGCAGCTTTGGGATTTCAAATCTGGTTTGATCCATTGGCAGTGAGCCTAACTTACCGGCGTCATTTGGTGACCGATGGCTCGTTCATAGGTCACGTCTCGCGGGTTCGTCGTTTTCACCCGTTTGAGAGGCTTCCCGCTTCAGATGAGGACGCTATGAGTTTTATCAAACTGATGACTCGCAAGCCTCGGCGCCGCTATCACCCGCTGAAGCACCTTCTCATGATCACGTGGTTGTTTGGCACCGTAAAATCCTTCACTGAATGCTACTTCGAGGTCATTAGCAGTTTGCAATCCCGCAATGCTGTCACAGAGCCGCGTACCAGTGATGCCATTCAACCTGACTCCTTGATTACAAAGGGCGAACCAAGGCCGAAGAAGCTGAAAACATCTATTCGGAATCAGGTTATGGAGGCATTAGCTCAAGGTACATCGAAGCAGATTGTCTGTACTGAGTTCTCGATCACCGTCTCAACAGTTAATAAGCTGCTCAGGATGGAGTCTAGCTTGAAAGTTGCCTGGCAGAATGCTCAGTTCAGGCAGCAGCTTGATGCAATGCGGAGCCTGTGGGCCAAAATCAGTGACCTGCATGCAGGCAGCGGAATTAAAGCCTTGAGGGCGCTCTCTCCAGCAACCTATGCTTGGTTGTACCGGAACGATAGAGACTGGCTGATGGCTCAGCACTGCATAAAAAATTCCGCGCATGCGCGGATCATTAGGCCCGTCGATTGGGAGGGAAGAGACATCCGTTTGAGGGGTTTGGTGGAATCTAGCCTGTATAGCTTCTATTCAGTCGGCCCCCAATGCGTTCCGCTCTCCAAGTCACTTTTGTTCTCCTTGGTGCCTATTCTTGCAAGCAGTCTGGAGAGCAGTCGTCATTATTCCTGCACCAGGGCGTATATCGCGGGTCTATTGAGAAAAAAATAAATTCTTGCCCATTGTTGGTATTTGTGGTAGTAGGAAAGGCTAGTCAATGCTGTATGCGGAACAACTGATACGGAATTCGAAGGATAACGACTATGGAGATTTCAACATCTAACGATATGTGCTGGCGCCAAAGGTCAATTGACCCCGGTTTGCCGAGGTTGTTGCCACTTGCAGAATTGACTCTGTTGCCGAGACCTCTCTGACCCAAGCTTCTACTTCGTAAAGCGGTAGCATCTCTAACTTTGGGCTAAATCCTAATGGGGCAACGCCAGGTCGGCAGGTGGGTCAATTCTGCATCAGCGATAACACCGGGGCCTCAATCTGGATACGCACAGCACCCTCTGAAACGCTTAGGACCTGAGCCAGCTGCACCGGATAGGTGCAAATAATCTGAACCGAAAATTACGCTTATTGCGAGCCCGCGTGTTTCCAAACGCGAGCCGCTACAGTTAACTGTTAGTCACCAGGACATCGAACGCCAACACCGAGTGACCGATCGTCTCTGCAAGCTAGCTTAAGCGCCTCGTTTAGAGAAGTCGATGTCGTAGGGGACCAATAGTTATTAACCATTAGATAGCGAATTTTTGTATCTGTGTTTTTCAAGCCTATCCATTTCAATCCATCGTCGATAGATCTTAGTATTTTATTATTCGGATGGGTATAATACTTTATATCGAAAACTCCAGCTTCTAATTTCAAGTAATCAATACTGCTGGCGGGAGGCAGTCTGAATGTTTTTTTCTTGTTAGCGCTTATAATCTGGCCATTAAGCTCAGAAAATTCGACGGTGGGTATCCACCCCGCATTGCCACCTGGCAACGTTATCTTTCCGGTATCTGATTGATTTCCATAAACATCTCTCGTTGTTCGAGCCACTAAAGGTTGTCCTTCAGGAAAAGTTACCGTAAAGCTTTCTATTGTTTGATCGCTAGGTGAGTCATTTTCAAGTTCGAATATAGAATAACGACCGAAAGGTTTTACAAATTTCAGCGACACATCCTCAACAATAAAGTTGTATGCTGTGGTAATGGCTACGCTTACAAACCCTAATGCCATAGCAAACTGAAAAACCTTGATAGCGTGCTTTTTTATTTTTCGACTTATTTTTAAGTTTGACATTATTTCCTTTGATAACTATCAGTTAATGTTCTGGATTGCTTGTCAGCCCGAAGCGTGATTTTTTCTCGCTTCACAGGCAGGTAAAGGCCGTAGCGGTACGTCAACGCCAGTGCTGTAACCAGAAACGCTGAAAGCACAAAGGCGATCTTGCTTGGGTAACTGCGCTGCACCAAACCTGTTTTTTAACCTTCATCTTCATCTTCATTGTCACTGTCCTTTTCGCGGACGCGAAAATGGGCGTCCTTCTATTGACTCGGCCCAGCGGTTTGACGGCTGGGCGCGGGGTGCAGTTGAACGACTTTTCCGACACTGCGCCATTCAATTCGCCAATCGAATGACGATAGGCTACTTTTAATTGACTCATCCAGTCATTATAGGAGTACGCCATGTTCACTAATATCAAACCGGGCCCGAAACCAAAGCGCGAGGACGGTCAGGATGATCGCAGACGGCATGTAAATCCGCCTGGCGAGAAAAAACACCCCACCCTGCCACCGCATAAGCACAAGCCGGGAGACTGATCGTTTCCAGTGCGACACATCGGCTTTGTGTGCCTATGCCCGCCATTGACGGGCCTATCCGTTGTTCGTGGATCTAGGGGTGTACGGGGTACGTCACCCTAGGTTTTGTCTGAAAAGTCGCCTTGGTTAAAATGATGTCCCTTGGTTGTTATCGCTGATGCAGAATTGACCCAGCTGCCGACTTGGCGTTGCCCCATTAGTATTCAGTCCAAGTCAGACCTGCTAACGCTTTACAAAGTAGAAGCTTGGGTCAGCTAAATTTCGGCAGCTGGGTCAATTCTGCATCAGCGGCAACAGCCACCTTTCTTGCTGTTCAGATGAAGCCGTAATGTGTTTACCTGGTAAGGACTAAAAAGCCAGGTTCTTTCAAAGCAACCTGGCTCGCTGCTAGACTGCTGGTCGAGGCCTGCAGGTCTCACATGCACCACCACAGCCCTAACCAGTCAAGACTCGACCCTCAGCTGGTTCAGGGCTTTATTTTTAAGGGCATCGAGGTGGGTGGACTGGCACTCGATGCCCGTGACTCTTCTCCTCAGTAACTGCATTTTCGGCCTCCTGCAGGTCGTATCGGTTGTCAGCTAAACGTTGCACCACCACAGCCCTGACCAGTCAAGACTCGACCCTCAGCTGGTCCAGGGCTTTATTTTTGAGGGCATCGAGGTGGGTGGACTGGCACTCGATGCCCGTGACTCTTCTCCTCAGTAACTGCATTTCGGCCTCCTGCAGGTCGTATCGGTTGTCAGCTAAACGTTGCACCACCACAGCCCTGACCAGTCAAGACTCGACCCTCAGCTGGTCCAAGGCTTTATTTTTGAGGGCATCGAGGTGGGTGGATTGGCACCCGATGCCCGTGACTCTTCTCCTCAGTAACTGCATTTTCGGCCTCCTGCAGGTCGTATCGGTTGTCAGCTAAACGTTGCACCACCACAGCCCTGACCAGTCAAGACTCGACCCTCAGCTGGTCCAGGGCTTTATTTTTGAGGGCATCGAGGTGGGTGGATTGGCACTCGATGCCCGTAGCTCTCTTAATCATTTGCCTTGGCCTTCGCTGTCCTTTTGGGCTTGCTGGATGGAGCCGGTGGAGGTGGCGATGCTTTTTTGCTGCTTTTTGCGGCCGCGGCTGCGATCGCCTTCTCTGCTTTTTGGAGTTCTGCCCAATGAGCCTGGAATGCCTCGATATCGCCATAGGCACCGATCTCCGGGAGTCGCTCGATGAAGCGGCTATACAGGCCATCCTGAACCTTGCTGCGCTTACGCATCCACTCGACTGCAGCGTTAGGATTGGTGAGCATCACATAGTGAAATTCGCCGGATGCACCGGGCTTGGTCATGATGAAGTTCAGCTCCCGGAGCTTCTTCATCCGGCGACGCCAAGTGTCCACGGCACGCTCCCCGAGAAACCCCGCTTCGGCAGCAAACGTGCTGGGGTTCTCGATCGTTATGACCGGATGATCGGGCATACGCGCCCATAGACAAAACAGCACGTGCCCTGCGGGTTGTCCCTTCGAATCGGCGTCAATAATCTGCATGGTTATGGGCAGGGTCCGAGGAATCGTGCTGAAGCCGTCGTGGGTTTTGCGCGTCCATTTCAACGCCTCGGAAACGTCAGGGAAGTGGACCAGCATCAATTGCTGAGCACGTTCCGCCATCGTTAAGCGGCGTTTTGCTGACTGTTTTGCGTTGGCCATTGTGTAGCCCTTATCCGTGTTCTGTTGGGTCCAGTTTCCCGGCATTCGTTGACGATGGCAAACCGTCATTACACGCGTATATCGCGCATTACTATGCACGTGAATTGACGATACAGAGAACTCAATTGCATGAAGTAGCCTAATTAATTTATTCGTATTGCGCGATATCGCGCAAAAAAGACTAAAAAAATTGTTCAATTTCATAAAGTTATGGTGATTCTTCGGTGCTCGGTGTGCTGAATGTACTCGGCGTGCTGTATGTGCTCGGTGTGCTGATGGGTGTAGGGTGTGGGAAGAGGGGCTTGAGATTCGCTAACCCTCCCTGAAATTTTCAGAGAAGTCTGTGTTGGGGTGATCTCAGTAGTGGACTTTGAAGGTTGGTGAATCCTCTGCCCGCAGCTGCCGGCGATCGTAGATCCGGGTGGTACTAATATTCGCGTGGCCCAGCCAAGCTTGAACCTTGGCAATACGGGCCTTTTTTATGAGGTTGTAACCTCCATAAGCATCGACGGTGAGAGGACTCCAATCCGTGTTAATGACTTCCACGCCGTTGGGTCTGACTCGTCCCTGCTAGAGGCCGCGCCTGGCCTTGGCGTTGGATTTTACGTGCACAAGGATAACGATCGCTCAGAACCTGAGGGCTGCTGGTTTTATCTGCCATCAGATCCAGAGAAAGTGGTTGGTATGTAAAAAAGGGGGGTACACCTGGGCAGGGTGTGGCCCCCTTTTTTATGACATCCGGTAGCCAACCCCCCCTAGACTGGCGTACCACACACCCTAGAGTGGTTTTACGCACTGACACCCCTACACTCTAAAAAGGAATTGCCCCATGACGGATACAGGCTTGGCAGGTTCAGAACACTACAGTTTCACCAGCGACGAGGACGCATCGCGACGCTTTGAGCTGGGCGGTGTGAAGCTGTGCCCAGGTCACTACGAGCTGATCGAGGGCCAACTGCATCTGATGCAACAGGCGGTCGACGAAGGGGTGGCCGCCCGCTACGTGTACCAGCTGGAAGGCGTGCTGCTGACCCTGCGCATGATGGAAGAAATCAGCCAGGCGGACGCCGAGGCGCTGCGAGGGTATATCCAGGGCAAGCTATCCAACGCCCTGGCCTCCCTGGTCAGCGTGCCATGAGCGCCCGTGACCGTAACGCGGCCCGGTACCGGCTTGAGGGTGGGCTTGAGTTCTGGCGCGAGCGCTGGCAGCTGGACGGCACCGATGTGGTGTGCAGCGCTTGCCAGGCCACCCAGTTTGCCCGCGAAGCGGCCAGGCCGTTCGTGCACGTCGACGGCTGCGCCCAGGCTGGCGACTTTGCCCAGCATCCCAGGATCGAGCTGCGGGACCTGCTGGTCGGCCTGCCGGCGGTGGCGGTATGAACAAGGTAGTGCATCTGCCTCACGGGGTTCGCATTAAGGTGGATGAACACCTGGCGTGCGTTGAGCAGGCACCGAATCTGCACGCCCTGGAGCTGGCCCAGGAACGCGCGCAAGGTTTTATCGAAGGCGTAGAGGCAGCGGGTGTGTTGGACGCGGCCAGGATCGAGACGCTGCTTGATGCGGTCGACAATGCCGCTACTGATCGCCGGCAGGAACTGACGACATTAACAGCTCGATTCCCTAGCGCACCTGGTGGCCCAGCACGCCATCCATGAAGCCGTGGTCGGCCGGATCAAAGGGGATAACGCGCAGTGGACCCTATCGGTGCGCCTGGGCGACCCCACGGCGCGTCTGGTGCCGGTGCGCAGCCGGCGCGAACCCTTGCGGATCTGGACCAGCTTAAAAGTCGTGGTCAAGTTTGCCGACAAGGTGGGCATCACCAGCTTTAGCGTGGAGCTGTGACTACAGGCCCTGGGCCTGGGCGGCTTTGTCCAGGGCTTCGGCCAGGGTCTGCGCCGAGGTGCTGAGCGAGCTGTATAGCGCCGTCAGCTCAAGTTCCGGCGCGCTCGATGGGGGGCGCTGGGATTGCGCGTACAGGCGGCGGAAGTCGGACAGGGTTTGCAGCTCAAAGGGTGACAGCTCCAGGGTGATCAACATCGGGCTATCTCGACGGCGTTATGCGTAACGGGAAAAGGTCCAGACGAAAAAAAACCGCCTTAGTAGGGCGGTTTTTTAGTTGCAGGACTTGGCAAGGCCAACGCCTGCACATCCTCGGTGGATGCATTCGCGTGTGGTTGATCCTACTAGAAAGTTGACGCATGTGACAACGCAAATTCTGCATAAAGTAATACGATATCGTGTTATTCGTCGCCTGATGCACCGCCAAGGCGTTTCCCGCGCTTTGGTGCAGGGAGGCACGGCCTAGAGGAATTAACGTTTTATAAAATTGCTCAGGGCCGTTAATCGCACTGCGCTGGTTTGTCTTCTAAATGCTGGCTTTTGGCCTTTCGCCGCTGCAAAAGTGCGCTACTATGCGTTCAGACGAGAACCCTATGGGTGAGTCGTCCACTAAGGTTTGAGCCTGTGGAAAAAACAGTTTCAAGCCCTTCGATACGGGTTAGTAGCCGTACCGGTGCGAGTTGGGGGGTTAACCTCGGCCGCCTTAGTGGATGCATTCGCGTGTATTCCCGAAGACAGTGGTTAAGCCGGATAAGCTGTTGGAGGTTTGGCCCAACCACGGGAGGGCCAAAAGTATGTCTAAGCTTGCGAAGCGTACTTGGGATCTCGTTCGGAATGGATTAGGGGCTTACCGTCTCTATGAATTTCTGCGAGACCATTGGGACGATCTGTTTTAACGGATCGAACTGAGGAAAAAACCGCTTTGGCCATTGGCCTTAGCGGTTTTTTTTTGCATTTTGAAAAGCTGCGTGCCGGAGCGAGTCGAAATCCGTCTTGGGCTCGCCTTGGGTTTGTCACGAACTGCTCTGACGTTCGTCAAAGCTTCGTCAAGATTCGACTGAAAAAAAGCAGCTGGTTTTCAGGCAAAAAAACCGCCTTGGAGAGGCGGTTTTTCGTGCTTACCGAATTGGAGTTCGGTTTGCGGTTCGCTGAAAGCGCTGACGAAATGAGGATAAATTACGATCTCGGTGTTGCGCAATACGTACACGGATAATAACGCCGGCTCATTCGGCGTTGATTCGGCTCATTGAAGATAGCCCAGAGTATGAAGATTGGATCGAGTCGGGTGGCCGGGACGAAGACCATTCGCATTACTACAACAAGTGGGAACGGCGGATGCGAACCAGTCGTTAATCGCGATTGAGCGTTTGGGCTTGCGCTATTATAGGAGCAGGCCCAAACCATAAACTGAGCGTCGTAACCGTTAGTCTTTAAGCCATTTATACAAGCCATAGACCGCTGCGCCTACCGCCACTGGTGCTGCAGCAGTTACCAACAACCCTGCACCCATACCACCGCCGACAATTGACCCGACTGCTGCAAGACCCGAAGTGATACCTGTAGCCCCTAAGCCTGGAACACCCAAGGCTGCAACAGCACCAATTGCCCCCGCCCCACCTGCCGTGGCGCCTGCACCGGCAGCAGCCGTTGCCTTCTGTTCGTCTTCCATAGCGTGTCCCTTTTTTGTTGGTGGCCAGAAGACATCATTATGCGGACAGTCCTAAAAACCGTCTACTGGCTGGCTGATGACATTAAGCTATTAGCCATCTTGTATTGATGTTCTTTACCGCAAGAAGGGGCAGATGTAGCAAGGTATTCAGAAAGAGACGCTGCGCGCCATGTTTGGGACAAGCGTGTCGAGCGCGTCGGCAAGTCACTTCCCAGTCCGGCACGCTGAGCGCGGCGCAAGTGACTTCACAGCCTGACGCCCTGCTGGCGCGCAGCGCGTCACAAAGCGCAGACGAAAAAAAACCGCCCTGAGAATGCGGTTTTTGTGCTGGAGGATTGAGGATTGTTATCGCTGATGCAGAATTGACCCAGCTGCCGACTTGGCGTTGCCCCATTAGTATTCAGTCCAAGTCAGACCTGCTAACGCTTTACAAAGTAGAAGCTTGGGTCAGCTAAATTTCGGCAGCTGGGTCAATTCTGCATCAGCGGCAACAGTCGTACCATCACACCCTTACCGAACTCCAGCATTAAGGGCGATGGTGTCCGCGTATTCATAAGCGGACGCGATTGCCCTCCAGGATTTCCATGCGCCAACGATGCTCTTATCCCAAACCATTCAAAGCCCAGGTGGTCCAGGAATGCCTGCAACATGGGGCGACAATTTCTAGCGTAGCCATCCATCACGGCATCAACACCAACGTGATCCGCAAGTGGCTACCGATTTACCGAGATCAATCACCCGCAACCCTGCCAGCGTTCGTTCCTGTAAAACAGGCACCAAGGCGCGCAATAGACGAAACAGTGATCATCTCGCTGCCTCTGGGCGATAAATCCATCACCGTAAAGTGGCCAGCCTCGGATCCGGACGGTTGCGCGTGTTTCATTCGTGGCTTGGCCCAATGATTCGCGTCGATGCCATCTGGCTCACCACCGAGCCCATGGACATGCGTGCCGGCACTGAAACCGCATTGGCCAGAGTGGTCGCGGTGTTCAGTGCGGCGAAGCCGCACTGCGCTTACCTCTTTGCCAACCGCCGGGCCAACCGCATGAAAGTGCTTGTGCACGACGGCGTCGGTATCTGGCTGGCGGCGCGGCGTTTGAACCAAGGCAAATTTCATTGGCCGGGCATCCATCTTGGGCTGGAGGTCGAACTCGACCCCGAACAACTCCAAGCGCTGGTACTTGGATTGCCCTGGCAACGAGTCGGTTTTTGAGCTCTGATAAAAATGGGCATAGCTCCAGGCTGAACTGTGAGAGCTAGTGAAATCGTCGCTAGCGACTGCAGACCTTGCCCCGCCTGACCTCGACTGCTTTCAGCGGCCTATTCAGTAGGTAGGCTTTACCCGCTCGAATTGACCGAGCAAGATTTGGAAAACAGGCCTCAGCAATCCTTTTTCTATTTTTCCTCCAATGAAACCGGGGCTTGCGCACCACCGGCGCCGTTACAGCTCTCGGGGCTGCCGTGCAACCGCGCTGCACTTCTTTGCAAAACTTTGCACTGTGTGTAATCGCACACTACCTGCAGAGGCCCACGGCCTGTCTGGGCTAGAGGATTGTTTGCACTGCGTCCGGGTTTGCATAAAAAATCGAAGCGAAGTCCGTCGGCGGGAGGGGGGTAAGTGCGTTTTGCCGCTGGATTTATTGCGCGCCGCGACATTTGGCGTTGTCCGCAGTGACCAGACTATTTACGCGTACGCAATCCAATGCTTTCCGGAACTGGCGACGACCGGTGCCAATAACTGTAATCACTTGATACGCTCTGCAAAAGCACTCGACAAAATGATGGCATTTCGATAGCTTCGTGCCTCGAGAAATGGACTACATACACAGATTTTTGAAATGTGTCATTTTCGGACCAATCGGAATGACAAAGACGCATAAGGACTATAGCGTGGACGAAATTAGAATTGAAAACCTACGAAGCTTAAAAGATACGGGCTATATAAAGCTGAAGCGAATTAACATTTTCTTGGGCCAAAATAGCTCCGGCAAAAGTACCTTTGTAAGAACACTCCCCCTTCTGAAACAAAGTTTACAAGAGCGGACAAAATCAGGAATATTGTGGTACGGAAAGTACGTGGACTTTGGTTCCTTCAAAGAAGCAACCTGCAACTTGTCAGACACTGACAAAAATACTATTGATTTTACATTCGTAATTGACAACTTAGAAGTCAAAGACGAACATGTTTTCTTACCAACCAAAACTCAAATCAAAAACCCGCAGGCTATTAAACCTGGCCGAGTGGAAATTACGGCTATGGTTTCGAAGGACAGTCAAAGGTTGTCTAAGTTTAGGCTAACCATCAAAAATTACGTAATGTCATTCTCGGTAGCTGATAACGTGGTGCTGAAAGAATTTGATATCGACGGAATTGATTATCTCGCAAAAGCAAACTTTGGTTACACATTCTACTTACACTACGGCCTACTACCTTTGTTATTCCCTCAGCAGCCTGGCGAAGCACCAATCCTAGCCGAGGATTTACTAAGAGAACTACTAAAAGAGTTAGATGGTGAGTCCTCCATTGACTCCCTATTAATAAGTGAGCTGACATTCCAGAGATGCAGCGACAAAGCGACACTAGCGCAGTATCTTAAAATCAGCGAAGATAAGATTAACGATACAATTCTGATGCTGGCTGGCCATTACGTTTTAACAAAATCAATCCCTTATATTTGGGATTCGTTACGGGATCAGGTCAATCGTTTCACAGCTAATGTCCAGTATGTCACACCTATTAGGGCATCAGCAGAGCGTTACTACAGGATCCAAGGTCTGTCCGTAGAAGAGCTCGACCCTCAAGGTGCGAACTTAGCAATGTTCTTGCACAGTCTATCGACGCATGATGCGAAATATTTTTCTGACTGGATTCAGAAAAATATGGGGTTTTCTGTAACGGCTAAAAGTACCGAAGGACATGCATCAATCCTGATTTCAGACAAAAACAACAAAAAAATCAACATGGCGGATACTGGCTTTGGATATTCTCAGGTCATTCCGATATTGGCTCAAATCTGGAAGGCTAAAACGGCGGACAGACGCTCGGACCCTATATGTTACGTACTCGAACAACCAGAGCTTCATCTTCATCCAAAGATGCAGGCACGGCTCGCTGATGTCTTGATATCAGCAATTCAGGAAGATAAAAAATCACGTATACAATTGATTATTGAGACACACAGCGAAACTTTCATAAATCAACTCGGAAAGGCGATTGATAATAAAGCGCTCAAATCCAGCGATGTCGGAATTTATTTATTCGACAAAGGGGATTCTGATGGTATTACGCACATTACCGAATCAACTTTCGACGACAAAGGATTCTTAACCAAATGGCCCTATGGCTTTTTTGACTCTTAAGGATTCTTATGATTTTTTATCTCGATGGTAGTTTAAAAAGCGTAGACGACAGCAACGTCCAGCCACACTTCGTCGACTTCATGGAAAATCTATGCATAGCGCGGAAGAATGGTCGACATATTATTTTTCTGATATCCCAACTCTGGAGCACCTTGCGCAAATCAATTCTTTAGGGCAAAGAACATGTGCAACTTTAGTGAAAGTATCAAAAAGAGTTAGAGGAAAGCTGGCTATATTTGAATCATGCACCACCTATGTGCGGGTAGTGGCTATGTCGGGAACCTTCAGAAAGTTAGTCCTCCCTAACGGCAAGGAGGAAATTCAAGTTTCATCAGACGTTATAATCTCTGATGAATTCTTCTACAAAACACGTTTTTTGGTTGAAAACAGAACCGATGGACTATTTTATGGAGGTTTAGCGATGTTGGCGCTTCGTCGTGAAGCGAACTGGCAAAACGTTCATCTCAATTATGAAATTGTCGCAGGTGGTGGAAGCCAGACGCCGCGTGAATATGGGAACCTAAAATCTACACAGCAATTAACTCTTTGCATGGTGGACAGCGATGTTGATTTTGACGGGGCATCTTACGGCAACAATACAGCGGCTCCAATCTATGCGATGGACCAAGCCACCCCACCCGTGACTTCGAAATCGATAATACTAAATTGCTATTCAGCAGAAAACTTAATTCATCCGGTATTACTGAAACACGCATTAAAGCTAAATGGACGGGAAAATTGGTATATTCAAATCTCAGACTACTTCAAACAAGATTTTTGGATGTTCCTTGCATTAAAACAACAAAAAACATGTATGGACTTTTCTCCTAACACTCCTAAAGGTTCATACTGGCATGCTAAACGCACCAGCTTTCCAACCTTAGCGAGCCATCCAATATGCGTAACAAATCATTGTGCCACGTTTACCCCGTTGGCATCAGTTACCCTATCTAGAGTAGCCATCCACCTCCAAGAGAACAATTTCCCTTATCTTTCCGACATTGTTTTTGATGATCACAGCTTATTTTCTGAATGGGCAGCAGTCAGCAGAAACCTTTTTTCGTGGGCATGTTCCGGCGATCGCATGAGTAGCGTATAAGGTTAGTGTCGATACTAGCTTTTCGTCCGCTATTGAAAACTACCGCAGGAGACATAGAGCTCCGGCGGTAAGTTTTGAATTTACTAATCAACGATCTATGTAAAACCTGATACGCATACTCTGCAGCTGATCACATTGACTCGATTGAACGAGCCCCATGAAAGACAGGACACCGTTCCCCCCTTAAGATAAGGGATAGGCAAACGGGTAATGAGATGGTTACCCCCGACATCCTGCGAAGGCTACGCTTTCGTAGGGTGTTTTTAATTCGGAGACCATCACCATGAGCGATTTGGCACTGGTCGGTATCGACCTCGGCAAACACACCTTCCATCTGCACGGCCAGGACAAACCTGGGCGAGAGCTGTTTCGCAAGAAGCTTTCACGACAGCAGATGATGCGGTTCTTTGCCAACCTGCCCGCGTGCACCGTGGTGATGGAAGCCTGCGCCGGAGCGCACCTCGTCGTACGCGAACTGACCGCCTTAGGGCATCAGGCCAAGCTGATTTCCCCGCAGTTCGTTAAGCCCTTCGTCAAAGGCAACAAAAATGATTTCGTCGATGCACAGGCTATCTGCGAGGCCGCTTCGCGCCCGACGATGCGCTTTGTTTCGCCGAAGACCGAAGGCCAACAGACTCTTTCAGTATTGCATCGGCTGCGCGAATCGCTGATCCGAGACCGCACCAAGGCGGTCAACCAGATGCACGGTTTCTTGCTCGAGTTCGGTATCAGTCTGCCGCAAGGCCTGGCCGTGATGAAACGCCTGTCGGTCGTTCTGGCGGAGCATGAGTTGCCTGTTCGGCTGACGGTGTTGCTGCAGCGCCTGCATGATCATTTCGTCTACTTGGACGAGCAAGTCAAGCAATTGGATAAAGAACTGGCGAGCCAACTGGCTGACGATGATCTAGGTCGTCGTTTGCTGAGCATGCCATGTATCGGCCCGATCACCGCCAGCCTGCTGGCTGTGGAAATGGGCGACGGCCAGCAGTACGGCTGTAGTCGAGACTTCGCGGCTTCGCTAGGCCTAGTGCCAAGGCAGTACAGCACGGGTGGCAAAGCCAACTTGTTAGGAATCAGCAAGCGGGGAGACAAGAACCTACGAAGCCTATTAGTGCAATGCGCAAGAGTCTATATGCGGCATCTGGAGCGCCAAAAGGGCGCGTTGGCCGATTGGGTGCGATCGCTGCTGACCCGGCGGCATTCCAACGTGGTTGCCTGCGCGCTGGCCAACAAGCTGGCCCGCATAGCCTGGGCAATTTCTGCGCACCATACCCAATACGAAGTAGGGCCAGACGTGCTGAAAGCCTGAGCCTGCGGTTGTTGCTGTACCACGATTCAACTTTCAGGTTTTGCGATAGCTGAACAACAGATGATGTGAACGGCCAACCGGCCTGGCGAAGATCCTGGATAAACATCTGGCTTTTGAAGCCGCACGGGTTTTTAAGGATCGCCAGGCGCGACTCTCATCGTGGCGCGGGGCTTGCCCCAACAGACGCCGGATAGATTTAAGCAAACCACCACATCGCCCGTTAATCAGCATTGCAAAAATGGGCGTGACCATAGAATGTTTATGACTAACAGCAATGATAAGGGTGGCGAGCTGCTCGGCCAGGAACGCCGACGCCGCTGGAGCACCGACCAGAAGCTGGCCATGGTTCGCGAGAGCCTCGAACCCGGACAAAGTGTATCCGTGGTGGCCCGGCGCAACGGCATCAATGCCAACCAGCTGTTCTTATGGCGCAAGCTGTACCAGGACGCAAGCCTGTCGGCGGTCAGTGCTGGCGAAGCGGTGGTACCAGCGTCGGAGCTGAGCGACGCGCTCAAGCAGATCCGCGAATTGCAGCGGATGTTGGGCAAGAAGACGATGGAAGCCCGATCGAGAAACGGCGCTGCGCAATCTGACGATTGCCTTCGAGCATTACAACGAGCAGCATCCGCACAGCGCCCTGAAATATCGGTCGCCGCGAGAATTTAGACGTTTGGCAGCAGCATCAATTTAACGGGGAGTTGGTGTCCGGTCTGGTAGGGGCAAGTCCATCAAGCAAAACCGGAGTTTCTGGCTTGGGCAGCTCAGTATGATGAGGGAGGCGTCCCTGGACGGAGCTTGGCTAGGCATCAGGAATGGCTGTCTGTGCTTACTTGCGCTGTCTTAAAGCTTGAAGGGGACATGTCCGTTACAGTTCGGGTACGGCAAATACTGGATGCAGTCGATGGGCTGAACCACACACCGTCGATTAGGTGAACGTATGTTGGCTATACGCTTACGGAGTTCTCGCATTCGGTAGGCCTCAAATTATCATACCCAGTCGACGAATGCATGCGGCTGGTCAACTCGTGGCCTACACTTCGCCCCACACAACGAGGAGTTCTGATGAGCACAGAAAGGGAAATGTCGCTGCGTATGGCACTTAAAAGCGTTTGAACACGGCTCGAGACCAAGGTCTCGACGTTGACCAACTCACCGAAACTACAGCAGAACGACTTATCTCAGACCAGGCATACACAAGCGGGTACGTATCGGAAGCGATTCTGGAGATTGAGAGGGCTGCTGATGCGTTGGAGTGGAATGATTATGCGCGACGCTCCGTAGGCAGACGGCAATAAGTAAACCGGCCTGCAAGACCTGATTGCCAGACGCTTACGGAGGTCGTGCGAAACGGAGCTGTCAACATTATCTATGTGCTCGCAATTGTGCATGCCCCTCTGACGGCAGTAGGAGACCTAAGGAAACTCTGAAAAAGACTTCCAAATCTGGTGAAATACGCCAGTCCCAAGCACTGAACGGTTGAGTCCCGATGAAGCAGATGTCCTTCGCTGACGCCGAATACGCTGGCAAACGCAAACAAACCCGCCGTGAACGCTTCCTGATCGAGATGGATCAGGTCGTGCCCTGGAATGGCTTGGTCAAACTGATCGAGCCACACTATCCAAAGGGCGAAGGTGGTCGCCCTGCCTATCCGTTGATGGCGATGTTGCGGGTTCATCTGATGCAAAACTGGTTCGGCTACAGCGATCCGGCCATGGAAGAATCGCTCTACGAAACCACAATTCTGCGACAGTTTGCAGGACTGCACCTGGATCGGATTCCGGACGAAACCACGATCCTCAATTTCCGCCGACTGCTGGAGAAACATGAGCTGGCCGGTGGGATTTTGCAGGTCATCAATGGCTATTTGGGCGACCGTGGTTTGTTGCTGCGCCAGGGCACCGTGGTCGATGCAACGATCATCCATGCGGCGAGTTCGACCAAGAACGAGGACGGAAAACGTGACCCTGAAATGCACCAGACGAAGAAAGGAAATCAATATTTCTTCGGGATGAAAGCGCACATCGGTGTCGATGCCGAATCCGGTTTGGTGCATAGCGTGGTGGGCACGGCGGCGAATGTAGCTGACGTAACTCAGGTCGACCAGTTACTGCACGGAGAAGAAACTTACGTCTCTGGCGACGCGGGCTACACCGGTGTCGAAAAGCGTCCCGAGCATCAAAATCGCCAAATGATATGGTCGATTGCAGCGCGGCCCAGCAGTTATAAAAAGCATGCAAAGGAAAGTCTGATCGGGCGCATGCGTCGCAAAATCGAATACGCGAAAGCTCAACTGCGCGCCAAGGTTGAGCATCCGTTTCGAGTGATCAAACGCCAGTTTGGTTATACGAAAGTACGCTTCCGAGGCCTGCTGAAAAACACTGCGCAGCAGACCACGCTATTTGCTCTGTCCAATCTGTGGATGATGCGAAAACGACTGCTGAATACAGGAGAGGTGCGCCTGTAATGTGGACAATTGACGCTAAAAAGCGCTTGTCCGAAGAAAAAAGAGGAGTTGGGCGAGGCAAAGGTCTGATTTTCGATTGAAACGACGTTTTTTGAAACTTTGAAGCAACGGGAGGGTTAAAAAGTCTGCCTACTTCAGACCTTCCCTAAGCTCCCCCTATACGTACTTCAACAACCGCTACCATCGTAACCATGCGGGAAGGAGGGCGGTGGATTCTTCCACGTAGAACTCGACCTTCACCTCCTTTCCATCATTCGAAAAGGATGTCGCGGTGCTGAGTAGAGGTCTTTCAACCATCTGCTTGGAATCTTTGCTTTCAAGGCTTATGGACTCGCCAAGGCCTAAACATTTCCTAGCTATCGCCTGGGCCTTTCTGCTCTGCCCCAGCGTAACATCGAATGTTTTTTTATCATGCCGGCTACCATCACTGTTCCAAGAAACCTGTTTGCTTTTTGAGGATCGATGCTTGGTTTTGGCGATATGGACGTGACATTTTGTATTATTTTTTGAATCTGCTGCGTCTAACCGAGCAGACCAGACGCTATCAATTTCCTTCCAATTCCCTTCGAGCGAAATGGTCAAGCAACTGAAGACCTCTGCAGACAACGTCACATACAGGTCGATGATTTCATCAAGCTCGTCGCTGGAATCGGAATTCAATGCTTTTTTCAAGTGATCATTTAGGCTCACGTCTCTCCCCTACCTATTTTTATGGGTTTCTGCTCTGTCTGTATTGTAGTGGTCAACTGATACCCGTGGTTCTACCTGCTGCAACGCTTGGACATAATCCTCGATTGTCGCCGGGCCAGTCTCAACGGCACCTTGCTGAGACTCATAATCAGCCATGCGCTCTGTGATTATCGCGCGCCAGGCGGCTTTGTCATTGGGATTCATTCTTGCTTTCTCATGCTGAATTCTGACGCATCACAGATAAATGCCGGCCTTGTGGTTCACCAACTGTCTGAAGCATCGGCTGATGCCTGCCTGAGCTTGGCGGTTGGGATAAACCTTCGCAGGAAATCAGCAGCATGTTCCGCTACCCAAGCAAACTCGGGAGGGTTTGGAGGATGCATACAGCCGACTGCTGTTCGAATCCAAAGGGGCGCCTAAGCCGCGAGCGCCCGCAAAGTAGGTGCTATGAAAAGACTCACACATCTTGCTGAGCTGCTGCCATCGTTATATTGAGGTTGTCGCCTGCAATAGCGCAGGCAACATTTGCGCGGCCGAGCCCGTCAGCATCAACTCGTTTGGGGCTCCCAGGCAAACGTCTGCGATGTTGACGTGGATAACTGTCGCGCCAGATGCCAATGCAATTTCAGGAATATCCGCCGCAGGCCTTACGAATCCTGACGTTCCCACGGAGATCAGAACGTCGCAATTTTTGACGTCGACCATTGCTACTTTCCAAGCACCAGCAGGCAGGTCCTCTCCAAACCACACAACACCCGGTCGGAGTTTACCGTTACACCGAGTGCACCGGGGCGGCTCGACCCATTGTTCCTCTGCAGAAACCTGAAATTGATCAGTCGTGAGTAACGCTGGACGCTTGCACGCAAAGCAGATCGGCTTGATCAAGCTGCCATGCAAATGCACGACGTTCTGAGACCCCGCTCGCTCGTGCAGGTCATCAATATTTTGAGTGATGATCGAAACCTTTTTGCCGGTGCTCGCCAGTTGACTAATAGAAAGATGAGCGGCGTTTGGTTGGGCTTGGCCAGCTTGGAAACGCCGCCACAGATACCACCCCCAAACCATTTGAGGGTTCTCTCGAAAAGCACGTGCCGTTTCCAACCTTTCGGGGTCGTGTTTCGCCCAAACGCCTGTGAGCTTGTCGCGAAATGTTGGAATTCCACTTTCCGCAGAGATGCCGGCACCGGTGAAAAATACAACCTTTCGAGCGGCCGCCAAGGATTCGATGGCCCTATCCAAGTCGTTCATTTCGGGCTTTGGGCGTCTGCTGCGTCGCAGATTGGGGAGTAATCGCTGTTCTCGATGGAAGAGCTGAACACTGGCCCCATTGGCGATATTAAAGGGTCTGAACCTTCTTCAATACGTCCCGCCAGCAGCATCTGGAACTGATCTGGATAGTGACGTAGGAGAAATTTGGCATCACGTCGTATCCGTTCGGGCAGCGATGAATCTCGGGACAGTTCAAGCAGAAACTTACCAGTTTGGATGACTGCCCGCGTGCGTTCATTTGGCATGGTCATGGCGATCCCCTCAGAGTTGTCTCGCAGCAGTGCTTGATTACCAATGCTCAACATTGTCTTCAGTTTAGCTCTTACGAGCTGAGTTAAGGGCGAAGGGGGGATCGTTTTCCCTCAGATCCGTGATGGGAACGAAAGGCCTTGAAGCTTCCATATGCTCAAGCGACCGGTCGGGGTCGCGGCGGTTAACACCGGGACTGTCTGATCGAGCGGTCCATTAACTCTTTACATACCGCAGCGTGGCCAGAAGTGTGCGATTCACTAGGAACTGCATAAGTAATCAGAAATCAGCGCCAAAATAGAAATTGATGGGAATTTTCTGATATCTATGTAGTCTGTTTCACGATGGTTACACGTGATGCCAATTTGCCGCTATCTGGCATGGCACTGAACGTCGTATTGACCAATCCCGAACAGGCGTACCTCTCGCCACTAGCGCTTCTAATGGAATATTTATGCTTGCCTTTAAAAGGACATGGCTGGGTTTGTGTGCGCTGCTCTTGGCCACAGGAGCGTTGACGCCTGTTCAGGCTGCAACCCCCGGCGAACAGGATCTCATACGTGATCGCCAGGACCGCTTGCTCGAAGAGCAGCGCCGTCGCCTGGAAGAGCTAAAGGACCTGCCCGGCAAGCAGACCACGCCGACAACACTCGCCACGCCCGCCGACACCCGCTGCTTCACTATCAATCGCATCGAACTCAAAGGCGCGGATTCCTTGTCGCCCGCTGAGCGTGATGCACTGATCAAGCCGTTTCAGGGCAAATGCCTGGGCGTGGCCCAGCTCAATGAACTGCTGAAGGCCATCACCGACCATTACATCGACAAAGGTCTGGTGACCACTCGGGCCTATCTGCCGCAGCAGGATCTGTCCAAGGGTGACCTGCAGGTGCTGGTCATCGAAGGCAAACTAGAGAATCTGCGCAGTGACGCTGCCAGCGGCCTCTCGGATCGCGAACTGGCCATGGCCTTTCCGGGTAAAGAGGGCGAGTTACTCAATCTGCGGGAAATCGAGCAGATGGTTGATCAGCTCAACCGCCTGCCGTCCAATCAGGCGCAAATGGAACTGACTCCGGGCCAGGCTGTTGGCGGTAGCGATGTCGTGGTCAAAAATACCCCGCAGAAGCCTTGGCGTGCCAACCTTTCGCGCAATAACGAAGGCCAGCGCAGTACTGGCGAGCAGCAGTGGAACGTGGGTCTGGACTGGGACAGCCCGCTGGGTCTTGCCGATCAGTTGAGTCTGCGCGGCGGTCATGATGCGGTCAGCGACCACCAGCAAGCTTCGCACAACGGCCTTCTGTCATACAGCCTGCCGTGGGGCTGGTGGACTTTCAGCTATCTGTATAGCGAAACCGAATATCGCTCGCAGGCCGAAGCCGATGGTTTCAAGTTCAAACAGAATGGCGACAGCCAGAACCATCAGTTTCGTGCCGAGCGCGTGATCCACCGCGATTCGGTCAGCAAGACCTCGCTTAACGCTGGTCTCGCGTACCTGCGCACCAACAACTACGTCGAGGACAGCAAGCTGGCCTTGAGCAGCAACCGCATCACCGAAGCACAATTCGGCATCAACCACGGCCGACGAGTCGGGCCTGCATTCGTCAACATTGACCTGGGCATGCAGCAGGGCATCGGCTTACTGGATGCTCAAGGCAATCACGATCCGGGGCCGGGCGAGGCCGATGCGCGCTATCGCAAATACACCGGCACCATCAGCTACCTGCATCCGTTTCAGCTATGGGGCGAAAATCTGGCCTTCACCAGCCTGGCCACAGGGCAACGCAGCGAGGACGTGCTGTTCAGTCCGCAACGTCTGAGCCTTGGTGGTTCGTCATCGGTACGCGGTTACAAGGACGAATTTCTGTCCGGCGACAGCGGCGGCTACTGGCGCAACGAAATACGTCTGACGCGTCCGGTTGCGCTCGACTGGCTACGCCCGGTGTTCACTGAATACGGCGCTGCTGCTGGCTACGATCAGGGGGTTATCCGCAATGATCGTTATAACGGCCAAAACCATGGTCGGTTGTCCAGTAACTCATTTGAGTTGTTTACCCGCGGCCAGCACGTCGCTGCGTCCGTCACCTTTGCCCATTCCCTGGAGCGTCCCGACGTGATCGAGCGCGAAGCGCCGATCTATTTCCGCATGGACTTTTTCCTTTAATAACGCTGCTCCGAGGTCGCCCACATGGACTTTCATCAAATGGCTCTGCTGGCACGTCAGCCGTCCGCTGCGGTAGCCGAGCGCTTGAAATTCATGGGCATACCCAAACGTTTGCTGGCATTACTGCTGGCCAATGTCATGTTCTGGCAACCGATCTGGGCGCAGGCCGACGGGATAGCAGTCAGCGGTACCACCAATACGTCCGTAGGCCAGGCAGGCAACGGTGTGCCGGTCATCAACATTGCCGCTCCCAACGCGGCAGGGCTTTCGCATAACCAGTACCAGCAGTACAACGTCGACAGCAAGGGTGTAATTCTCAACAACGCCACCAATGCCATACAAGCCACACAGCTGGGCGGCAATATCCTTGGCAATAATCAGTTAGGCGGGCGCGCCGCAAGCACCATCCTCAATGAAGTGACCGGCGCCAACGCCAGCCAGTTGAATGGGTACACCGAGGTGGCCGGGCAGGCAGCCCGCGTGATCATTGCCAACCCTTATGGCGTCACCTGCAGCGGCTGCGGCTTTATCAACACGCCTCGTGTCACCCTCAGCACTGGCAAGCCGGTACTCGATGCGAATGGCAAACTCGACCATTTTGCCGTGGACGGCGGCAGCGTCACGATTGATGGCAAAGGCCTGGATGCAAGCGCAGTCGACCAATTCGATTTGATCACCCGTTCTGCGAAGATCAACGCCGATATCTACGCAAAACAACTCAACATCGTCACCGGTGCCAACGACGTCAACGCCGACACGCTGGCGACCACACAGCGTGCTGCCAATGCCGCCGACAAGCCGCAACTGGCCATTGATTCCTCTGCGCTTGGCGGTATGTACGCCAACGCGATCAAGCTGGTCGGCACCGAACAGGGTGTCGGCGTAAAGACGGCAGGCAATATGGCTGCCAGTGGCGGCGATATTCAGATAGACGCCAACGGTCACCTGAACATGGCGCAGGCCTCGGCGCAGGTTGCGCTGAACGTCAATGCACCTAGCGTCGAAATGACCGGCAAAACCTATGCGAGCAGCGTTAACGTGCGCACCGCCGGCGAGCTGGTCAACCAGCAAAGCCTGGCGGCACGCGAGCGGGTCGAGATCAACGCGGGCAAAGTCACTAACGCGGGGACCATCGCTTCGGGCATCGAAGCCGACAACAGCCGCAACGCGAGCGGTGACGTCACGATCAACGCGCCGGTGGTCGTCAACACCGGCAGCATCGAAGCCAGTCGCGCACTGACTATCAATGCGGCTCAGACCCTCAACAACCAGAGCGTGGTGCAGGGCGGCGCGGTCAACCTGGCCAGCGGTCAGATCATTAATCAGGGATTGGCGGCACGTCTCGTTGGTGAACAGTCGCTGTTCATCTCGACCCCGGCCATCGTCAACCTGTCCGGCGTGATTCGTTTTGCTACCGGGCAGGCGGCCAGCCTGCAACTCGACAGCCTTGAAAACCGCGAAGGCCTGATTCAGGCAACGGGCGGCAGCCTGGCGATCAGCGCGGGCGCACTGGACAACAGTGCCGGTCAGGTCGACGCCGGTAGCCTTACGGTTGCGTCCACCACACTCAACAACCGCTCCGGCTTGTTGTCAGCTCGTGC
The DNA here is from genome assembly GCF_900074915.1 of Pseudomonas cerasi. Taxonomy (GTDB): domain Bacteria; phylum Pseudomonadota; class Gammaproteobacteria; order Pseudomonadales; family Pseudomonadaceae; genus Aquipseudomonas; species Aquipseudomonas cerasi. The sequence goes on along the minus strand of NZ_LT222319.1, from coordinate 5,839,519 downwards.
GGGCGATGCACGTGTGACGGCGCGCAACACGCTGGATAACACCGGCGGCACCGTTCAGGCGCAGAACCTGTTGAGCGTCACCGGTGGCAATGTTCTTAACCAGAGCGGCAGCCTGCTGGGGACGAGTATCAACGTGACTGCTCCGGGCGCGCAAATCGACAACCGTAGCGGCCTGATTCAGGCATCTGGCGGCAGCCTGACGATCGGTGCGGATGCGCTGGATAACAGTGCGGGTCAGATTGACGGCAATAGCCTTACCGTTGCGTCCACTTCGCTCAATAATCGCTCCGGCCTGCTGTCGGCCCGTGCGGGCGATGCATGGGTGATGGCGCCCCGCACACTGGATAACACCGGCGGCACCGTGCAGGCGCAAAACCTGCTGAGCATCACCGGTGGCAATGTCCTTAACCAGACTGGCCGCCTGCTGGCGGTCACCGGCAATCTCGACCTTAACGCGACAGGCTTGGATAACCGCAGCGGCAGCGTGCTGGGGGCCGGCGTCAACGTAAGCGCGCCCGGTGCGAAGATCGATAACCGTGGAGGCAGGATCGTTGGTGACCGTATCGACCTGAACGCCGCCGGTCTCGACAACCGCGAGCAAGGCCTGCTGGCAGCCGGCACGCAGGGCATGGCCCTGAGCTTTGCCCCGACGGCGAGCCAGGCTCAGTTGCTCAACCGCGGCGGCCAGATTCAGAGCGATGCCGGCCTGCGGGTCAGCGGCGCATGGCTGGACAATAGCGCCGGTACGCTGCTTGGTCAGAACGTGCTGATCGACGCACCACGGCTTATCAACGACAACAACGGCGCAGTGGTCAGCAATGGCGGCGACGTGACTCTGAAAGTCAGCAACCTGCTGAGCAACATGACCGGCATCATCGATGCGGGCAGCAGCCTGGTCACGATCAGCGGTTCGTCTGACCTCAACAACCAGGGCGGCAGCATTCGTGGCAAACAGCTGAGCCTGCAAGCAACCACCCTGCGCAACGGCCAGCAAGGCCAACTGGTCGCGGGCAGCGGCGGGCTGATCTACACCGGCGGCGCGCTGGATAACACCGGCGGTACGCTGCTCAGCAGTGGCGGCACCACGCGACTGGAATTGGGCAGCGGCACCGTCAGCAACGTCGGCGGCACGATTCAGGGCGACACGGTAAACATCACCGCCGCTTCGCTGGACACCAGCAGCGATGGCAGCAAGGCGGGCATGGTCTCCAGTCTGGTCGACAGCCTGACCTTGAACGTGGGCTCGCTGACCAGCAATGCGGGCAAACTCTTCGCCAAGACCTCGCTGGTATCGACTGGCACCACACTGTCGAACATCAATGGCGCCCAGCTCAGCGGTGACAGCGTCAACCTCACCGCCACCAACCTGGTCAACCGCGGCGGCCTGATCGAATCCAATACCACGCTGAATCTGCAAGGCGGCTCGCTGGACAACACCTCGGGTCAACTGCGCGCTTTGGGCAACGTGGTCAATAACAATGCTGGCATCAACAACACAGGCACCGGCGCACTGCGTGCCCTGACCACCGACACCAGCACTTTCGATTTCACCGGCAGCATCATCAACCAGAGCGGCCGTATCGAAGTCGGCAACACCGACTTTGCTCTGAAGGCAAATGCTCTGGACAACCGCGCAGGCAGCATCGAGCACGCCAGCACCGGCCTGTTGACCCTGGACTTCAATCGGGTGAGCGGTGCGGGCGGCAGCATTACCGCGCTGGGCAGCGGTGACTGGAATTTCGGCGCTGTCGACGGGCTGGGCAATGTGCAGCTCAACAACGCCTTGACCTACACCAGCGATTCGTTGGCGCTGCTGGCCGGTGACCGGCTGGCCAGTGGCACCGGTCTGACCCTCAACCTGAACAGCCTCAACAACGGCGGCGAACTGCTCAGCGATGGCGACCTGACCCTCAACCTGAAAGGTGATCTGACCAACAGCGGCCGCCTGTCTGCGCAAAACCTGCTGACCATTACCGCCAACAACGTCAGCCAGAACGGTGGCCGTATTGGCGCGGGCAGCGACACGCGCCTGAACCTCAGCGGCACCCTCGACAACCTCGGCTACCTGACCGCTCGCCAGAACATGCGCATCGACGCGGCACAGATCGACAACCGCGGCACATTGGGCGCACAGGGCGCCGTTAACCTCAATGCCAGCAACGCCCTCACCAACAGCGCTGATTCATTGCTGTTCAGCGGCGGCGCCATGGCCTTGCGCACCGGCACGTTTAGCAACCTGTACGGCGACGTTTACAGCCGTGGCGATTTGAGCGTGGCCAATCTTGACGGCAGCGCCGCACAACGCTTCAGCAACCTGTCCGGCACGGTGGAAAGCGAAGGCGCAATCACCATCAATGCCACCGCTGTGGAAAACGCCAAGGCCGAGTTCGAGCTGGGCCAGAAAATCGTCAGCGGCAGCCTGAACTGGCAGTGCGGCCAGCATTGCGACGGGCATGACTCGTTCAAGCGCGGCGCCATTACCATTGAGCAGACGCTGCTCGAAACCGCCGTCAAGGATTCCCCGTCAGCCCGACTGGTCGCAGGCAAGGACCTGACCATTCAGGCGGGTAACGTCCAGAACCGTTACAGCCTGCTGGCCGCCAATGGCAACCTCAGCATCACTGCCAACGACTTGCTCAACCAGGGCGCCTCAGAGCGCACCGGGCAGAACAGCATCTCGATCGGTACACCAGGTCGGATCGACACCGGCTACTGGGACCAGATGGAGTTTGTCGACATCCCGGCCTTCAAAGCCGCTGTGGCTGCTGGCAACTTTGACTTGGCACGTTTTGAAGTGCTGAAGGCTCGTTCCTCCGACAGTCGCTTTGAAGAACAAAGCAACGTCACTGTGTGGACAGACAGCCCGCAGCCCAAATACGCCGCCACGCTTCAGGCGGGTGGTACGGTCAACCTGAACGTCGCCCGCACTGTGCAAAACGGCTCGCTGCGCGCCAACAACACCCCGGAAATACTCACCGGAAAGCTGGGTGAGGATCAGACAGGTATCAAGGTCGGTGGCATCGACATCACCATCAACAAACAGGCCACCGACGCGAGCACTGCGACCGTGGCGTCGGTCAAGCCCGTCCAGCGCGTCGCCGCCGATGGCAGCGTGCAGACCGTTTTCACTCCGGTGGACTACAGCGGCATTCCGTTCGCCGCCGTAGACCCGACCGCAGGCGCAACCTTCCAGTTGCCGAAGGGCGATTACGGGCTGTTCATTCGCAACCCTGACCCGACTAGCAGCTACCTGATCGAAACCAACCCGAACCTGACCAACCTGTCGAAGTTCCTCGGGTCCGATTACATCCTGAGTCGCCTCAACATCAGCCCCGACAACAACTGGCGTCGTCTGGGTGACGGCCTGTACGAACAGCGCCTGATACGCGACGCAGTACTGGCACAAACAGGACAGCGCTTCCTCGCCGACGGCCTAACCAGCGATTACGACCAGTACCGCTATCTCATGGACAACGCGCTGGCCAGCAAAAGCGCCCTGAACCTCAGCCTCGGCGTAGCGCTGAACGCCGAACAGGTCAGCGCCCTGACCCACGACATCGTGTGGATGGAAAACCGTGTCGTCGACGGCCAGAAAGTCCTTGTGCCGGTGCTGTACCTGGCCCAGGCCGACTCACGCAACCTGCGCGGGAACAGCCTCATCCAGGGCCGCGACCTGAACCTGATCTCGGGCGGCGACCTGATCAACGTAGGAACCCTGCGCGCCAGTAACAACCTCAGCGTCAGCAGCGGTGGCAGCATTTATCAGGGTGGCCTGGTAGACGCGGGCAATAATCTGCAGATGATCGCGCAGGACAGCATTCGCAACGCGATGGCCGGCGAGATTCGTGGCGGACAAGTCAGCCTCACCGCCGTCAAAGGCGACATCCTCAACGACCGCACCGCCATCCAGGTGCGTGACGGCGCGGGTATGCGCACCGTAACCGACGCGGGCAGCACCATCACCGCCCGTGAAAACCTCGCCCTCAACGCTGGTCGCGACATCACCAACTACGGCGCCATGAGCGCCGGTGGCGACCTGTCGCTCAAGGCGGGCAACGACATCAACCTGCTGGCCAAAACTGACAGCAGCGAAAAGCACGAACTGTTCGATGGCGGGCACAAGTCGGTCATCACCACGGATGTGAAAAACCTGGGTTCAACCGTTACAGCGGGTGGCGACCTTGGGATTGATGCGGGGCGGGATATTAATGTTCTGGCCAGTCAGGCTTCTGCCGGCAAGGACCTGAACGTTCAGGCTGCACGTGATCTGTATGTGGCTTCGGCCGGTGACGTACACAACATCGATGGCAAAGACAAAGACGGCAAGAAGCGCATCGCGACCTCCAATGGCCAGACGACGCAGGTGGCGAGCGAGCTAACCGCCGCGAATGACTTCACAAGTCTGACTGGGCGCGATACGACGATGGTCGCAAGTAAGATCACCGCAGGAAATGAAGCGTATCTGTATGCCAATAATGATCTGAATCTAGAAACGGCTGATAACGCCAAGTCCTCTTTCTACTCCGAAACCAAGAAAGGTTCCTGGGGTAAAAAGAGCGCGAGAATGACGGAAAGCGAAAGCGTCCAGGCGGTGTCATCGGTCATTCAGTCGCAAGGTAAAAATACAGTTGTAGCCGTGAATGACATCAATCTTGACGGCTCCACCATCAACAGCGACAAAGGCGCGCTGACCGTACTGGCGGGCAACGATGTCAATCTGAGTGCAGCCCGGAATACCGAGTTCAGCGCGTCTGCTAAGTCAAAGTCGGGCGGGTTTGGCTTTTCCAGCACCAGCAAAATGAGTAACGACTCGGCGACCACAACCTCGCTGACCGGCTCGACTCTCAGCGGAAACACGACACTGGTGCAGGCCGGTCGTGATGTTGTCGCCTATGGCAGCAATATTGTTTCGACAGACGAAACCAATGTGCAGGCGCGCAACGATGTCCGTATCGAAAGCGCTGCCGAGACATTCAACGCCCAACACAGCCAATCAACGAAAAAGTCAGGGCTGATGGGCACTGGCGGAATCGGCGTCACACTGGGCTCCTCGAAAAATAGTTATAAGCAAGAGACCGAGAGTCAGACGCAAAAAGGCAGCACGGTAGGCAGTGTGCTGGGCAACGTGAATGTCATCGCCGGTAAAGACCTTACCGTGAAGGCATCGGACGTTGTCGCAGGAAAAGACATCAAGCTTATCGGGCAAAACGTCAGCATTGTGGATGCTGCGAACGACGCTACCACTCGCTCAGCCCAGGAAAGCAAAAAGAGCGGTCTGACGCTCGCACTGTCCGGTGTAGTAGGGGAAGCGGTAAACACTACGATACAGACCGCCAAAGATGCGAAGCATGAAGACGACACTCGTCTGTCGGCGCTTCAGGGCGTCAAGGCAGGGCTGTCTGGATACCAGGCCTGGCAGGGCGCACAGGCGCTTGAGTCAGGTGCACAAGCTGGCAGCTTCGTGGGTATCGCACTTTCTCTGGGCACTCAAAAATCCAGCTCCAGCCAGTTGGAAGAACAAAGCGTCAGCCAAGGCAGCAACCTCACCGCTGGTAACGATATCAGCGTCATTGCAACCGGAACCGGTCAGGCAAACGCTGCGGACGGCGATCTTTCTGTGCGGGGCAGCAAACTTCAGGCAGGTAACAACTTGTTGTTGTCGGCTGCCAGAGACATTGACCTGCGCTCAGGCATCAATACCCAAAGGCTGGACGGCTCAAACAAGAGCGGCGGTGGCGCGGTAGGTGCCAGCCTTGGGGTCGGTTCCAGTGGCGCAGGCCTCAGTATCTTCGCTAATGCCAACTCGGGCACCGGCAAAGAAAAGGGTGATGGCACGGTATGGACTGAAACCAGCGTTAATGCCGGTAACCAGCTGACGATGAACAGCGGCCGCGACACCACGCTCGAAGGCGCCCAAGTCAGCGCTCAGAAAATCGTCGCCGACATCAAACGTAATCTGACCGTCAGCAGCCAGCAGGACACCGACCGCTATGACACCAAGCAGTCCAACGTCAGTGGCGGAGGAAGCTTTACCTTCGGCTCCATGACGGGAAGCGGCTCGCTTAGCGTCAGCCAGAGCAAGATCCAATCCAACTTTGACAGCGTGAAGGAGCAAACGGGTCTGTTTGCTGGCAAGGACGGTTATCAGATCAACGTAGGAGAACATACCCAACTCAACGGCGGCGTTATCGGCAGTACGGCCAGCGCTGACAAAAACACGCTGAATACGGGCACGCTCGGCTGGATGAACATCGGCAACAAAGCCAACTTCTCCAGCCAGTCCCAAAGTGTCAGCGGCGGCACGGGAGGGGACGTCGGCTCGCAGTTCATGGGCAACATGGGCAGCCTGTTGCTGGTCGGCTCCAACAACAAAGGCAAAGACAGCAGCACAACCTACGCCGCTGTTTCTGATGGCGAGCTGACTGTCCGCGATCAGGACAAACAACAGCAGGACGTTACTGCGCTGAGCCGTGATGTCGAGCACGCTAATAACGCGTTGAGCCCTATTTTCGACAAGGAAAAAGAGCAGACGCGACTGCGTCAGGCGCAGTTGATTGGTGATATTGCCAATCAGTCCATGGACATCATTCGTACTCAAGGAACCATCGAAGCTGCGAAAGCAGCCCAGGCGGAACTGAAAGACAAAAACATGCCGGGGGCTGACCCGAACGCTTCATACAAAGACCGTCAGGCCTACGTCGAGGCATTACAGGGCACGGATGCCTACAAGAAAACCATGGCGACCTACGGAACAGGTAGCGATCTGCAAAGAGCCGCTCAGGCCGCTACTGCAGCCATTCAGGGACTGGCCGCGGGAAATCTTGGCCAGGCTGCGGTAGGCGCTTCAGCACCTTACATTGCTGGCGTTATCAAAGAGAGCACGGGCGATAATCTTGAAGCCAGAATAATGGCCCATGCGTTGCTTGGCGCCGTGTTGGCCAAGTCTCAACAGAACTCTGCTGTAGCCGGTGCTGCCGGAGCAAGCATTGGCGAACTGGTCGCCAGCCAGCTTTATCCCGGGAAGTCTGCGGACCAACTGACTGAAGCTGAAAAGCAGAAAATATCCGCACTGTCGACCTTGGCAGGTGGCTTGGCCGGAGGCTTGGCTGGAGGCGACTCAGCGGATGCGCTTGCGGGCGCAGGAGCGGCGAAAAACGCGGTTGAGAACAACCAGCTAAGGGGCGCGGAAGACCTCACGCTGTTGATGAAGCAACGTCAGTTTGCGGAGTCTTGCAGTGGGGTATCGTCCGCAAGCTGCGACAATCTGTCGAAAGATATCAACGAGCTATTGGTGAAAGCGAGCTCGGTACTCAAAGAAACCGAGGCCGTTGCAGACGACTTCCTGAAGACACCTGCTTCGACCACTGAACCAGGCCAACTGGTCAAGTGTTCGACATCCGGCAACGGTGTGTGCGTTGTCTCCAGCAATACCATCAAAACCGACCTGGGACAGGAATGGGCGCTGGAGCCTGCCAGCTACGAGCAATCAGAGATCTACAACGCGAAGTCAGCCACTGAACTGGCGACGGCCAAAGCAACCCTCTCAGAAACCTCGAAAGAGCTTTTCGCTGCGGGCTGCGGAGGAATAGGCCCGGCCGGAATCGGGTGCCAGCTGTACATGGCGGGTGGCGGTTCGAACCCGGTTTCAGGCGATCAGGCAACGTCTTCTGAGCGGGTCATGTATGGGGCTCAGGCTCTGCTTAATGGTTTAGGGCTGTTTGGTGCGGTGTATGATGGTGCAGCGGTTGGTGCAAAAGCGACAGCAGGTGCTTCTGTTGATGGCGCAGGCGGTATTGTTGTTGCGCCTAAAACGATCCCATATGAACCAAAGGGCTCGGTTGTTTTACAAGGTGACGCCCCTGTATGCGGACCAGCCTGCGCAGCAATGACAATTACTGACAAAACGGGTGCGGCTATTAGCCTTGACAATGCAATTGGAAGCTTTGTAAACGGGGTCAGGCCGACCGGCGTTAACACTTTGGAATTATCAGATGTGATATCTAAGGCGGGAGTTAAAAATACTGTAAACACTACAATGCTACCTGAGCAGTTAAACAAAGCACTGCAAGAAGGAGCGAGTGTTATCGTTCAGGTTCCCGCTGGCCAAGGAAAACACTTCATTATTGTTGATAGTGTTAAGTCTATTGATGGCGTAAGTTACTATATGACACGAGACCCGTATGTCGGGCCAAGAGGTGTTCAGCAAGGGTTGTTAGATGGCGCAATGTCAACAGGCGTTAATGCCATTGTGATAGGGAAGTGATAATGAATATCGGCGATATTGTTGAGCTAGATGGCTGGCTGGTTATTATTGATTATAAGCTTTTCCTCATCCCAGAGAACTATTCAGAAAGTTATGAAGATGGTGAAAAAATTGAGATGTCTAACCCTGAAATAATGTTTTCTGTGATGGATGAAATCCTTCCCTTGGCCGGAGGAAAGAGCTTTATATTTCATAAGTCTAAGGTTTCAGGGGTCTTGATAGAGCTTTCGCCGATGAAGATTAAGCCAACAGCTTTATCTGTAGAGGAGAGAGGGCGTGGTTTTATTTCTATAGATGTTGAGGGTGCTGTTGAAAAACATAAAGCTCGGTACGAGGATTTCCTCAAGAAGAGACAGAATGTTAGGTCCGGTGACTGGCTAGATTACTTGTAGGTGCAAAAGCAACTACTAACGCTCCAAATACACCCAGGTTCATTACGGACTCTGCCGGTAATACTATTGATTTAGATTATACCAAGGGACTCAGGGAAACGAATGTGACGGTCACGGGAACGCATGGTGGTATTCAGTATCCGTTGCAAGGGCAAACTTCCGATTCTTATGCAAATCTTGGAAATGGACATGTTGTTGTCTACGGTCCTGAGGGGCGTGCACTATATGATGTGTCTAGCTCTCGGATTAAGGTGGTCGAATGGAACCAAGCTCCGAATGGAACATATTTCCCCAAGAAGGGAAGTGATACAAAAGTTTTTGAGGGAAATGTTCCTCAGTCGGTTCTTGATAGCTTGGGGTTGAAATGATGAAAGTTTATCAGGGTAATATTTCTAAAGAGTCGTTGAGTCTGTTTGTTTCAGATATTGGCTCCGGGGAGTTTTTTTCATATGTAGGGCACTTGGTTTCATTAGAACAGGCAATTTCTGTTCTGGGTTTGCTCTCTCCTGATTTTATTGAGGTCAATGGTCATATTTTCTGGCTGCCTAACGCTCAGCAATACGATCCGCAAAAATTTCATTTGAACGGGCTGGTTGAGACCGAATCTAGTGTGTTGGAACAAAGTACATCGCGTAAAGACGTTGAACGATACAGAAATATTTTTTCAATAAATCAGTTCTTTTCAAAGTGGGAGGATGCACCGGGTCGACCCGTATTTAAAGTGGGCCTGTCGGAAGAAGATTATCGTCTTTGTCATTTATTTGCTGAACAGATCACTAGATATTGGAAACGCGCGTTATCCGATACCTTTCCAGAGAAGGTATTTCAGTTTGAAATTGCTGACGATCTTCTCGATGAATATGGTGTCTGTCTGACATTCTGGCAGTCGTAGTTTAAAGAGCGCACAGGATGCGTCCGCGCCATTAAAACCACTGCCAGAGGCTAAATAATAATTATGCGTTTAGAAATGGTTGAGGAAATCCTTGTAGAAAAACTTAAGGTAGTCAGTGAGGAACAACGAAGACGTGCTGTAAGAGTGGCTTGCGAACTTGCTTTACAGGCCTGCCCAGTAGAGGTGCCTATTGTTGTCGAATCTCTTGGGCAGCTACGATCTGGTAATAAACTCACGTCTGATCAGGTTTCTGGGCTAGATGCCTTAGCTGCACAGTTAGATGAGAAGTATTTTGACTTGCAAGACAGCCTGGATGAAGGACAAAACTTAAATGTAGAAGGACTTCAGTTGTTTAGCCAAGCCCGCACTGTATCGGCGCTGTCCTTAGCTGGTGGAGGGGATTCGCTTATGACAGCGACCGAAGCAATATACGAGGCATCATCAGCAGTTGATGATGGAACTTATATTTTTAAAGCAGTACTTTCGGCTTTGCCAGAGTATTAATCAGCAGGTATTATGCTTTGTCTGAGATCCGGCGCACTCTTGCGCCGGTATTTTCAGTGGCAGCTGCACCCTTTCTGCACCCCAGCCTGACGACCTTCGGTCTACCTATGTCGCCGCTGATGCAGAATTGACCCAGCTGCCGAAATTTCGCTGACCCAAGCTTCTACTTCGTAAAGAGTTTGCAGGTCTGACTTTGGGCTGAATACTTATGGGGCAGCGCCAAGTCGGCATATGGGTCAATTCTGGATCAGCGATAATACCGTTGGGCTACAGCTAGTACATTTGCCGTAATCACCCCTGCGCTTCATCTTTACCAAGGAAGGCCTGAAGTAGACCGCTATTTTTTTAGGCTACTGACTGATCGGCGTTTTAAATCAGCGTCAACATCCGCGACTCTTCCATCGAGAACCATCTACTGGAACAACAGCTCGTCCCCCTTCGACCTAGGCCATAGCGGCACGCAGTGGTTAGTATCTATGTTTTTCACGGATTAACCTCAAGGCCGCCGTTAACCAAGCGAGTGGATGGATTCTGTCGCGATGAGCAGGTAGATTCTGTGCACTTGCAGATGAGTTTAAGGGACCAGGCTGCGGCCAGACAGGAGTAGAGTGTGAAGATCGGTGTTGATTTCGGAACCAGTTTTTCCAGTGCGGCGTTTTTTGTAAATGGGGAGGTGCAGCCAATCACCTTTGGCAACGATCAGCAATTTCGCACGGCGGTGTTCTTTCCCGATCGCTACGTCGATCCCTCACAGTTTGTGCTGACGGCGAAGCATGAGCATGAGATCGACAGTGCTATAGCCACTCAGAAGAGCTTCTACAGCTCTCAAATGGCCCTGTATAGAGCTCGCCTGGAGAGTATCGATAAAGGAGGCATGGGCGGCGGATATGGTCGTAATGGCTATTCGGCTGCAGAGAAGGCGCTGTTGCGCGGGCGGGTGGCCAAGCCTAGGAAAGTTTCTGATGAGGATATTCGTCAATCGACTATCAACATGTTGCGCCGGCGCTGGGTCAACATGCAGCGCGAGAGTATTGCCCAAGAAGGCCTTGACGTGCGCAAGGCCAATGGCATCTTTGGTGAGGATGCCATTGAGGCGCTGTATAACGATGAAGACGGGCGGGTTTTCCAGTCCCCCAAGTCCATGCTCGGTTATCGTCTGGAACCGCATCATCGTGACGTGGTAGTCGGTGTAATCAGTCAGGTGCTAGCGTATATTCGTAACACTGCAAGCCGGCAGTTGAACAAGGAAGTCACTGCTGTCGTACTAGGGCGCCCCGTCGAGTTTCGCGGCACTGTCGGTAGCCGTGACGATCAGCAGACACAGGATATGCTCGAGCGGGCGGCCAAAGAGGCGGGTTTCGCTGACGTCGAATTCCTGCGCGAGCCTTCCGCCGCAGCTTACGCTTACCACATGCAATCCCCTCATGCCCATGCTGCATTGATCATTGATATCGGTGGCGGAACCACTGATATCGCTTATGCCCAAGTAGGCGGTGAAGTAGCACAGCCGGTTATCCATCAGGTCTGGGGTCAGGGCTTTGGTGGTACCGATGTCGATGTGGAACTCTCCACCAGCGCGGTGATGCCGATGTTCGGCAAGGATGATAAACACGGCTTGCCTCTACACGCTTATCGCAGCGCTGCGCAGATCAGTGATCTGAGCTTGCAACGTGACTTCGTTAAACAGGATTTGGCGCGGGTCATCGAGCCCTTCAAGACACGGCTGAAACGCCTGAAGGAAAAGGGCACCACCGTTCGGCTCAATCGGGATATTGAACAGCTCAAGATTGACCTGAGCGGCGATAGTTACGCCAGTCGGGAGCTGGATTACATAGAACCTGAATTGAGGGTGACTGCAGACAGCAATGTGCTGGAAACAAGTACACGTCGTTTTCTAAAAGATTTTCGAATGCTGTTGCAGAAAGTTCGCGCAGAATTGTCCAACGCTGTGCCGGTGATCTTCATGACGGGGGGGATGTCACGAGCACCATATGTGCAGGCATGCGTATGCGAGGTGTTTGCCGGATCAGAGGTGGTGATGGGTGATGCTTCGCTTGGAGTAGTGGCAGGTTTGGCACAGTTTGCCGCAGCACAGGGGCCGGGACAGCCTGCTCGACATACGTACGAAGGTGCGGACAAAGGGCTGAGCATTAAAGAAATCTTGTGTCGTGACTAGCGTATCCATACCGATGGCTGTTCGCACCGCGACTGACCAGTTCGAGATGCTAGATCAGCTTCAGCAAGGCAACCCGTATTTTCGCAGATACGGGCGGATGCCGGATTTGGCCACTTATCGGCACCGGGAGGAGGTCAAGAGCGATAGCCAGTCGTGATGACGGTTGGCAAAGCCGGTCCGCCCTAGCGGCGAATCGAGCCAATTAATGGTTGTGAAATACCCGCGACAGTTTTTAATACCTAGAGCAACTCATGGAATGGCCGTTTTTGGACGTCGCGACAGTTTTTGGAGCTGGTTTGGGTTTGAGCCATACCCCGTGTTTGCTAGGTTTTTCGCGACAGTTTTTATTCCTTAGCTTCAGCTTGTGGTCCTAGGTGTCACCGCCACTGTAAAAATGACCCCCTAACGCCAACCTAGAATTGACCCCCCTGGGTAAAACTGGCGGCTTTGAGCTGCCAATATGTTGACCCAGGAGCAGTCTGTGGAAATTAAAGTGTTGGCCCGTCAGGGCCATGGCATCAAATTCATCGCCCGTGAGCTGGGTATTTCGCGTAACACCGTGCGCAAGTACCTGCGAAAGGCCCGGTCGCTACCCAGTGACAAGGTGAGACCCGCACGTCCGTGCAAAATCGACCCCTTCAAGGACTACCTGCACGAGCGTATTGAGGCGGCGCGCCCACACTGGATTCCGGCGACCGTCCTGCTGCGTGAGATCACGGCATTGGGGTACAGCGGCGGCGTCAGTCGTCTGAAGGCTTATATTCGCCCCTTCAAACGTAAGGCAGAAGAGCCGGTGGTACGTTTCGAGACACTGCCCGGCAAGCAGATACAGGTGGACTTCACCACCATTCGACGAGGCCGTCAGCCGCTTAAGGCGTTCGTGGCGACACTTGGTTTTAGTCGAGCAAGCTTTGTCCGTTTCTCCGAGCGAGAGGACAGCGAAGCCTGGCTGACAGGGCTTCGGGAGGCGTTCGCTTACTTTGGCGGCGTGCCCGAGCAGGCATTGTTTGATAACGCCGGAACCATCATCACCGAGCGAGATGCTTTTGGGGAGGGCCAGCACCGTTGGCATCCCCGATTGGCTGCGCTGGCCGATGAGTTTGGTTTTATTCCCAAGGTCTGCCGCCCTTACCGTGCCCAGACCAAGGGCAAGGTTGAGCGCTTCAACGGGTATCTGAAGGGCAGTTTCATTACCCCGTTGGCCGCTACGCTCAAGAGTGCGGGTCTGACGCTGGATGTGGTGACGGCCAACGCACATATCGGCCAATGGCTCGACGAAGTCGCTCATCAGCGGATTCACGGCACGACGGGTGTTCAACCGGCGGTACGTCTGGCCCAAGAGCAGCAGGTACTATTACCACTGCCAACACAGAGCCTGCGCCCACAACCCGCCCAAGGCCTACGCCTGGGACGGGTCCTGCCGTACGAGAGCTTGCAGCATCCGCTGTCGGTTTATGAGCAACTGCTGGAGGTGAGAGCATGAACCTTCAACATGCTCGCCTGACAGAACTATGCAAGGGGCTAAAGCTTGAGCGCGTCGGGGTGGACTGGCCGCACCTGGCCCAACAAGCAGCAAGCGGCGAAGACAGCTTTGCCGACTTCCTCGAAAAGCTGCTGGCTGCCGAGACCGATGCCCGAAGTGAACGCTCTCGACAGGCCCTGCTGAAAACTGCCGCGCTGCCCGCTGTGAAAACGCTGGAGCAATACGACTTCGCGTTTGCCACCGGCGTCCCCCGGGCACAGCTCCAGGAGCTGGCAGCACTGAGTTTTGTTGGACGTGCCGAGAACATCGTGTTCCTGGGGCCTAGTGGTGTAGGCAAGAGCCACCTGGCTATCGCCCTGGCCTACCGGGCAGTGATGGCCGGTATCAAAACCCGCTTCGTCACGGCGGCTGACTTGATGCTGCAACTGACCGCTGCGCACCGCCAGGAACGGCTCAAGGAATACTTCAGTCGTGTGGTGATGGCCCCTGGGTTGTTGGTCATCGATGAAATCGGCTACCTGCCGTTTGGTCGTGATGAAGCCAACCTGTTCTTCAATGTTGTCGCCAAGCGCTACGAGCAAGGCAGCCTGATCCTCACGAGTAACTTGCCGTTTACCCAGTGGGCCGGAACCTTTGCGGATGATCAAACACTGACAGCGGCCATGCTGGACAGGCTGTTACATCATGCCCATATCGTGCAGATGACAGGTGAAAGCTATCGACTCAAGGACAAGCGCAAAGCAGGAACCAAATCTTCTCGGGCCGAACCGGCTCGAAAATATGAACCCGAGGGGGGTCAAAACTAAGTTGGCGATTTAGCACGGAAGGGGGTCACTTTTTAGTTGGCGTTGACACCTAGGTATTAAAAACTGTCGCTAGGTATTAAAAACTGTCGCAGAGTGATAGCTACACGGCATCACTCTGCGGCAATTTGTATACCTATGATTAGATTAAGGGATCGATCTCCTGATTCGCGGCTCGCGCTGCGGGGGGGATGCCCCAAAAAAACCTATGGCGCCCCGTCCGCGATGAGCTGAAATACGCGTTTCAGCAGCACTGTTTTCGGGTGGTTCCTCATTTGGGGAACTGTCGATTCTTGATATCCAAGCTACTGCGAACTGACTACCCATTCGGTTCGCCTAAGCGGCAATCCCAGATGCTAGTCACAATCCAAAAAGATGAATCGATCCGTTCCTTTGTCGAGCGAACTATTTTCGTGAGTCAAGGCGAGCCTATCGCTAAAGCTCTACATAAAATTTCGACTTCGTACTTTGATATGATGGATTTGAGGAAGATTGCCAGCGTACTAAAATGGCCTGGAGTTTATGGTTTCAATCGACTGCTTCACTGCCACTCCGACTTTCCTATTCGTGCGCTACTGAAGCAGTATAATGAGCTCGCTTATTCAGGCTCAGCTTATTCTATGAAGCATTTTCGATACGAAGATTCTCCAGCTAGTTATTGTCCTGACTGTGTCCGTGAAGACCTTGATAATATTGGATTTACTTACTGGCGTAGGCTTCATAGACAACCTTGGTCGGTCTGCGCACGACATAACGTAAAACTCATAAACCGCTGCCTTTTTTGTGACGAGCCGTTTAAGTTTGGGAGGCACGCCTTAAACTTTCTTTGGTCAGGGTGTAATGGGCACTACGTCTCTGAGTCCTCCTCAAGCCCCAACATGGATGTGTCTGCGCTGAGAGCTGCACGAGATGCGCATGATATATGTGAATTTAGGTATCACTTGCCTGCACAGATGGCACTGGACATAATTAATAGCCGAATAAATACTTTAGTAGAAGATAAAGCAGTTCTAGATGTTGATCAAAGCTTTTTCAATATGGTTAATCAGTTTTGCGTCCATTACGGATATTATAAAGTGCCCCTAACTAGCCAAAGCATAGAGTGCACTGATACTTTTTTAAAAGCTTTGAGTTATGGCTTTGAAAGCTTTGATGATTTTGTCGTCAGTATCGGTTGTGACGCCAGTGAGATGATAAAAATCAATGACTTATGGCTAACACATCAATTCTATACCTCTCTTGATCAAGATGCGTATGTAGAGGAGGATTATCGCTCAGGAATCGGAATTTTCTTTTTTGCGGCACCCAAGAAGAAAGGAATTTACAAAGGCTACAGGCATGATATCCAGCTTGATAATGAAATTCCCTGCGGTAGCTTTGAAGGTAATTGCATATCCGATGGCCCTGCACGTGCCTCAATGTTTAGTATACCTAGGCTAGGAAAAAAAACAGTAGATGAATTTTCTCGATCTAGTGGGCTAATGGAGACGTTAAAGTGCTTTTCTTCTAGGGTTGTTGTAAGTCCCAGAAAAGAAAATACTATAACTGAGGATGAATTCCAAGAGCTAGAAAATTTACTAGAAATACAATATGGAAAATCAATATAGTCGTTGTAATTAATTTGATAGTCAGGTATTAGGCTTATTTTTTGAATCGAGTGTTTTAGCTAGTAATCTGGCATGATTCTTGGCCATTTCTTCGTCAGATGTCTTGCGGACTGAGGTCTTCTTAACATTGCTCGGCAGATTGGTAGCAACCAAATTTGGCGCTACTTCCTGTAAGCCAGATAACTCTGTCTTAGTAAGTGCTGATACGAGCACTTTAGTAGCGACGCGCTGTTCGCGGTCTTTGCGAGAGAACTCAATAACGCTTGAACGTAGTGGAATAGTAAACGGGCACTTTAGATCCTTTCTGATCCCCGTGCTCGATTTCTGTATGGCTTCGCGTACAAGCTCTTCGACGGCAATCTTGTGTACGGAGTAACCACTGGAAACGAAGGCCGCTTGCAGGTCTCTACGCTCGATAGAAAAGCGGCTTGCTGATCGTGCTTCCAGATAAGCTAGTTTTAAAAGTTGAACGACAAAGCGTTTGATACCGAACGTGAAGCGATACAGATCTTCAGCGAGAATTTTTGCCTCGATCTTAAGTCGGTCATTGCAGGCTGCCAGGCATTCACGCATGTACTCATGCCAAGATTTACAATCCAATGTATCAGGGAGCATGATGCGCGGTTCGCTCAGGAGACGCTGGGTGTCCTCGCTATTACGCTCCTTCAGCTTATGGACGAGGCTGTAATTCGCGACGTAGATTAGTGGGGCGCCGATTTTGGCCATGCTCAGCAGAATATCTGTCACACGTGCGGCACCTTGACCAAGGTTCACGAACTGCATCTCATCAAGTAGCACTGTTGAAACACCCTCTGCGTATGCACGACGACGGCACCGTGCGATCAGCTCTGCGACGCTGTCCCTTGATGAGATAGTCTGATTCAGAAGATCTGCTAGCAGTTGCCTCACCAAACTACTCTCTCGCGCACTCGCATACCAGTGTGATACGACTACAGCTTCTTCTACATAGTGGTCAATTTTCAAAGCCTGAGGACTAGGCAACACCTTGCGCAAAGCTGTGATGGTTGCGCTCTTGCCAACACCGGCAAGACCGGTGAAGCATATCGGGAACACCTCTCTTGCTGGGGGATTGTAGAGGCAGGATACCCAAGCAAACTCGGGAGGGTTTGGAGGATGCATACAGCCGACTGCTGTTCGAATCCAAAGGGTCGCCTAAGCCGCGAGCGCCCGCAAAGTAGGTGCTATGAAAGCACTCACACATCTTGCTGAGCTGCTGCCATCGTTATATTGAGGTTGTCGCCTGCAATAGCGCAGGCAACATTTGCGCGGCCGAGCCCGTCAGCATCAACTCGTTTGGGGCTCCCAGGCAAACGTCTGCGATGTTGACGTGGATAACTGTCGCGCCAGATGCCAATGCAATTTCAGGAATATCCGCCGCAGGCCTTACGAATCCTGACGTTCCCACGGAGATCAGAACGTCGCAATTTTTGACGTCGACCATTGCTACTTTCCAAGCACCAGCAGGCAGGTCCTCTCCAAACCACACAACACCCGGTCGGAGTTTACCGTTACACCGAGTGCACCGGGGCGGCTCGACCCATTGTTCCTCTGCAGAAACCTGAAATTGATCAGTCGTGAGTAACGCTGGACGCTTGCACGCAAAGCAGATCGGCTTGATCAAGCTGCCATGCAAATGCACGACGTTCTGAGACCCCGCTCGCTCGTGCAGGTCATCAATATTTTGAGTGATGATCGAAACCTTTTTGCCGGTGCTCGCCAGTTGACTAATAGAAAGATGAGCGGCGTTTGGTTGGGCTTGGCCAGCTTGGAAACGCCGCCACAGATACCACCCCCAAACCATTTGAGGGTTCTCTCGAAAAGCACGTGCCGTTTCCAACCTTTCGGGGTCGTGTTTCGCCCAAACGCCTGTGAGCTTGTCGCGAAATGTTGGAATTCCACTTTCCGCAGAGATGCCGGCACCGGTGAAAAATACAACCTTTCGAGCGGCCGCCAAGGATTCGATGGCCCTATCCAAGTCGTTCATTTCGGGCTTTGGGCGTCTGCTGCGTCGCAGATTGGGGAGTAATCGCTGTTCTCGATGGAAGAGCTGAACACTGGCCCCATTGGCGATATTAAAGGGTCTGAACCTTCTTCAATACGTCCCGCCAGCAGCATCTGGAACTGATCTGGATAGTGACGTAGGAGAAATTTGGCATCACGTCGTATCCGTTCGGGCAGCGATGAATCTCGGGACAGTTCAAGCAGAAACTTACCAGTTTGGATGACTGCCCGCGTGCGTTCATTTGGCATGGTCATGGCGATCCCCTCAGAGTTGTCTCGCAGCAGTGCTTGATTACCAATGCTCAACATTGTCTTCAGTTTAGCTCTTACGAGCTGAGTTAAGGGCGAAGGGGGGATCGTTTTCCCTCAGATCCGTGATGGGAACGAAAGGCCTTGAAGCTTCCATATGCTCAAGCGACCGGTCGGGGTCGCGGCGGTTAACACCGGGACTGTCTGATCGAGCGGTCCATTAACTCTTTACATACCGCAGCGTGGCCAGAAGTGTGCGATTCACTAGGAACTGCATAAGTAATCAGAAATCAGCGCCAAAATAGAAATTGATGGGAATTTTCTGATATCTATGTAGTCTGTTTCACGATGGTTACACGTGATGCCAATTTGCCGCTATCTGGCATGGCACTGAACGTCGTATTGACCAATCCCGAACAGGCGTACCTCTCGCCACTAGCGCTTCTAATGGAATATTTATGCTTGCCTTTAAAAGGACATGGCTGGGTTTGTGTGCGCTGCTCTTGGCCACAGGAGCGTTGACGCCTGTTCAGGCTGCAACCCCCGGCGAACAGGATCTCATACGTGATCGCCAGGACCGCTTGCTCGAAGAGCAGCGCCGTCGCCTGGAAGAGCTAAAGGACCTGCCCGGCAAGCAGACCACGCCGACAACACTCGCCACGCCCGCCGACACCCGCTGCTTCACTATCAATCGCATCGAACTCAAAGGCGCGGATTCCTTGTCGCCCGCTGAGCGTGATGCACTGATCAAGCCGTTTCAGGGCAAATGCCTGGGCGTGGCCCAGCTCAATGAACTGCTGAAGGCCATCACCGACCATTACATCGACAAAGGTCTGGTGACCACTCGGGCCTATCTGCCGCAGCAGGATCTGTCCAAGGGTGACCTGCAGGTGCTGGTCATCGAAGGCAAACTAGAGAATCTGCGCAGTGACGCTGCCAGCGGCCTCTCGGATCGCGAACTGGCCATGGCCTTTCCGGGTAAAGAGGGCGAGTTACTCAATCTGCGGGAAATCGAGCAGATGGTTGATCAGCTCAACCGCCTGCCGTCCAATCAGGCGCAAATGGAACTGACTCCGGGCCAGGCTGTTGGCGGTAGCGATGTCGTGGTCAAAAATACCCCGCAGAAGCCTTGGCGTGCCAACCTTTCGCGCAATAACGAAGGCCAGCGCAGTACTGGCGAGCAGCAGTGGAACGTGGGTCTGGACTGGGACAGCCCGCTGGGTCTTGCCGATCAGTTGAGTCTGCGCGGCGGTCATGATGCGGTCAGCGACCACCAGCAAGCTTCGCACAACGGCCTTCTGTCATACAGCCTGCCGTGGGGCTGGTGGACTTTCAGCTATCTGTATAGCGAAACCGAATATCGCTCGCAGGCCGAAGCCGATGGTTTCAAGTTCAAACAGAATGGCGACAGCCAGAACCATCAGTTTCGTGCCGAGCGCGTGATCCACCGCGATTCGGTCAGCAAGACCTCGCTTAACGCTGGTCTCGCGTACCTGCGCACCAACAACTACGTCGAGGACAGCAAGCTGGCCTTGAGCAGCAACCGCATCACCGAAGCACAATTCGGCATCAACCACGGCCGACGAGTCGGGCCTGCATTCGTCAACATTGACCTGGGCATGCAGCAGGGCATCGGCTTACTGGATGCTCAAGGCAATCACGATCCGGGGCCGGGCGAGGCCGATGCGCGCTATCGCAAATACACCGGCACCATCAGCTACCTGCATCCGTTTCAGCTATGGGGCGAAAATCTGGCCTTCACCAGCCTGGCCACAGGGCAACGCAGCGAGGACGTGCTGTTCAGTCCGCAACGTCTGAGCCTTGGTGGTTCGTCATCGGTACGCGGTTACAAGGACGAATTTCTGTCCGGCGACAGCGGCGGCTACTGGCGCAACGAAATACGTCTGACGCGTCCGGTTGCGCTCGACTGGCTACGCCCGGTGTTCACTGAATACGGCGCTGCTGCTGGCTACGATCAGGGGGTTATCCGCAATGATCGTTATAACGGCCAAAACCATGGTCGGTTGTCCAGTAACTCATTTGAGTTGTTTACCCGCGGCCAGCACGTCGCTGCGTCCGTCACCTTTGCCCATTCCCTGGAGCGTCCCGACGTGATCGAGCGCGAAGCGCCGATCTATTTCCGCATGGACTTTTTCCTTTAATAACGCTGCTCCGAGGTCGCCCACATGGACTTTCATCAAATGGCTCTGCTGGCACGTCAGCCGTCCGCTGCGGTAGCCGAGCGCTTGAAATTCATGGGCATACCCAAACGTTTGCTGGCATTACTGCTGGCCAATGTCATGTTCTGGCAACCGATCTGGGCGCAGGCCGACGGGATAGCAGTCAGCGGTACCACCAATACGTCCGTAGGCCAGGCAGGCAACGGTGTGCCGGTCATCAACATTGCCGCTCCCAACGCGGCAGGGCTTTCGCATAACCAGTACCAGCAGTACAACGTCGACAGCAAGGGTGTAATTCTCAACAACGCCACCAATGCCATACAAGCCACACAGCTGGGCGGCAATATCCTTGGCAATAATCAGTTAGGCGGGCGCGCCGCAAGCACCATCCTCAATGAAGTGACCGGCGCCAACGCCAGCCAGTTGAATGGGTACACCGAGGTGGCCGGGCAGGCAGCCCGCGTGATCATTGCCAACCCTTATGGCGTCACCTGCAGCGGCTGCGGCTTTATCAACACGCCTCGTGTCACCCTCAGCACTGGCAAGCCGGTACTCGATGCGAATGGCAAACTCGACCATTTTGCCGTGGACGGCGGCAGCGTCACGATTGATGGCAAAGGCCTGGATGCAAGCGCAGTCGACCAATTCGATTTGATCACCCGTTCTGCGAAGATCAACGCCGATATCTACGCAAAACAACTCAACATCGTCACCGGTGCCAACGACGTCAACGCCGACACGCTGGCGACCACACAGCGTGCTGCCAATGCCGCCGACAAGCCGCAACTGGCCATTGATTCCTCTGCGCTTGGCGGTATGTACGCCAACGCGATCAAGCTGGTCGGCACCGAACAGGGTGTCGGCGTAAAGACGGCAGGCAATATGGCTGCCAGTGGCGGCGATATTCAGATAGACGCCAACGGTCACCTGAACATGGCGCAGGCCTCGGCGCAGGTTGCGCTGAACGTCAATGCACCTAGCGTCGAAATGACCGGCAAAACCTATGCGAGCAGCGTTAACGTGCGCACCGCCGGCGAGCTGGTCAACCAGCAAAGCCTGGCGGCACGCGAGCGGGTCGAGATCAACGCGGGCAAAGTCACTAACGCGGGGACCATCGCTTCGGGCATCGAAGCCGACAACAGCCGCAACGCGAGCGGTGACGTCACGATCAACGCGCCGGTGGTCGTCAACACCGGCAGCATCGAAGCCAGTCGCGCACTGACTATCAATGCGGCTCAGACCCTCAACAACCAGAGCGTGGTGCAGGGCGGCGCGGTCAACCTGGCCAGCGGTCAGATCATTAATCAGGGATTGGCGGCACGTCTCGTTGGTGAACAGTCGCTGTTCATCTCGACCCCGGCCATCGTCAACCTGTCCGGCGTGATTCGTTTTGCTACCGGGCAGGCGGCCAGCCTGCAACTCGACAGCCTTGAAAACCGCGAAGGCCTGATTCAGGCAACGGGCGGCAGCCTGGCGATCAGCGCGGGCGCACTGGACAACAGTGCCGGTCAGGTCGACGCCGGTAGCCTTACGGTTGCGTCCACCACACTCAACAACCGCTCCGGCTTGTTGTCAGCTCGTGCGGGCGATGCACGTGTGACGGCGCGCAACACGCTGGATAACACCGGCGGCACCGTTCAGGCGCAGAACCTGTTGAGCGTCACCGGTGGCAATGTTCTTAACCAGAGCGGCAGCCTGCTGGGGACGAGTATCAACGTGACTGCTCCGGGCGCGCAAATCGACAACCGTAGCGGCCTGATTCAGGCATCTGGCGGCAGCCTGACGATCGGTGCGGATGCGCTGGATAACAGTGCGGGTCAGATTGACGGCAATAGCCTTACCGTTGCGTCCACTTCGCTCAATAATCGCTCCGGCCTGCTGTCGGCCCGTGCGGGCGATGCATGGGTGATGGCGCCCCGCACACTGGATAACACCGGCGGCACCGTGCAGGCGCAAAACCTGCTGAGCATCACCGGTGGCAATGTCCTTAACCAGACTGGCCGCCTGCTGGCGGTCACCGGCAATCTCGACCTTAACGCGACAGGCTTGGATAACCGCAGCGGCAGCGTGCTGGGGGCCGGCGTCAACGTAAGCGCGCCCGGTGCGAAGATCGATAACCGTGGAGGCAGGATCGTTGGTGACCGTATCGACCTGAACGCCGCCGGTCTCGACAACCGCGAGCAAGGCCTGCTGGCAGCCGGCACGCAGGGCATGGCCCTGAGCTTTGCCCCGACGGCGAGCCAGGCTCAGTTGCTCAACCGCGGCGGCCAGATTCAGAGCGATGCCGGCCTGCGGGTCAGCGGCGCATGGCTGGACAATAGCGCCGGTACGCTGCTTGGTCAGAACGTGCTGATCGACGCACCACGGCTTATCAACGACAACAACGGCGCAGTGGTCAGCAATGGCGGCGACGTGACTCTGAAAGTCAGCAACCTGCTGAGCAACATGACCGGCATCATCGATGCGGGCAGCAGCCTGGTCACGATCAGCGGTTCGTCTGACCTCAACAACCAGGGCGGCAGCATTCGTGGCAAACAGCTGAGCCTGCAAGCAACCACCCTGCGCAACGGCCAGCAAGGCCAACTGGTCGCGGGCAGCGGCGGGCTGATCTACACCGGCGGCGCGCTGGATAACACCGGCGGTACGCTGCTCAGCAGTGGCGGCACCACGCGACTGGAATTGGGCAGCGGCACCGTCAGCAACGTCGGCGGCACGATTCAGGGCGACACGGTAAACATCACCGCCGCTTCGCTGGACACCAGCAGCGATGGCAGCAAGGCGGGCATGGTCTCCAGTCTGGTCGACAGCCTGACCTTGAACGTGGGCTCGCTGACCAGCAATGCGGGCAAACTCTTCGCCAAGACCTCGCTGGTATCGACTGGCACCACACTGTCGAACATCAATGGCGCCCAGCTCAGCGGTGACAGCGTCAACCTCACCGCCACCAACCTGGTCAACCGCGGCGGCCTGATCGAATCCAATACCACGCTGAATCTGCAAGGCGGCTCGCTGGACAACACCTCGGGTCAACTGCGCGCTTTGGGCAACGTGGTCAATAACAATGCTGGCATCAACAACACAGGCACCGGCGCACTGCGTGCCCTGACCACCGACACCAGCACTTTCGATTTCACCGGCAGCATCATCAACCAGAGCGGCCGTATCGAAGTCGGCAACACCGACTTTGCTCTGAAGGCAAATGCTCTGGACAACCGCGCAGGCAGCATCGAGCACGCCAGCACCGGCCTGTTGACCCTGGACTTCAATCGGGTGAGCGGTGCGGGCGGCAGCATTACCGCGCTGGGCAGCGGTGACTGGAATTTCGGCGCTGTCGACGGGCTGGGCAATGTGCAGCTCAACAACGCCTTGACCTACACCAGCGATTCGTTGGCGCTGCTGGCCGGTGACCGGCTGGCCAGTGGCACCGGTCTGACCCTCAACCTGAACAGCCTCAACAACGGCGGCGAACTGCTCAGCGATGGCGACCTGACCCTCAACCTGAAAGGTGATCTGACCAACAGCGGCCGCCTGTCTGCGCAAAACCTGCTGACCATTACCGCCAACAACGTCAGCCAGAACGGTGGCCGTATTGGCGCGGGCAGCGACACGCGCCTGAACCTCAGCGGCACCCTCGACAACCTCGGCTACCTGACCGCTCGCCAGAACATGCGCATCGACGCGGCACAGATCGACAACCGCGGCACATTGGGCGCACAGGGCGCCGTTAACCTCAATGCCAGCAACGCCCTCACCAACAGCGCTGATTCATTGCTGTTCAGCGGCGGCGCCATGGCCTTGCGCACCGGCACGTTTAGCAACCTGTACGGCGACGTTTACAGCCGTGGCGATTTGAGCGTGGCCAATCTTGACGGCAGCGCCGCACAACGCTTCAGCAACCTGTCCGGCACGGTGGAAAGCGAAGGCGCAATCACCATCAATGCCACCGCTGTGGAAAACGCCAAGGCCGAGTTCGAGCTGGGCCAGAAAATCGTCAGCGGCAGCCTGAACTGGCAGTGCGGCCAGCATTGCGACGGGCATGACTCGTTCAAGCGCGGCGCCATTACCATTGAGCAGACGCTGCTCGAAACCGCCGTCAAGGATTCCCCGTCAGCCCGACTGGTCGCAGGCAAGGACCTGACCATTCAGGCGGGTAACGTCCAGAACCGTTACAGCCTGCTGGCCGCCAATGGCAACCTCAGCATCACTGCCAACGACTTGCTCAACCAGGGCGCCTCAGAGCGCACCGGGCAGAACAGCATCTCGATCGGTACACCAGGTCGGATCGACACCGGCTACTGGGACCAGATGGAGTTTGTCGACATCCCGGCCTTCAAAGCCGCTGTGGCTGCTGGCAACTTTGACTTGGCACGTTTTGAAGTGCTGAAGGCTCGTTCCTCCGACAGTCGCTTTGAAGAACAAAGCAACGTCACTGTGTGGACAGACAGCCCGCAGCCCAAATACGCCGCCACGCTTCAGGCGGGTGGTACGGTCAACCTGAACGTCGCCCGCACTGTGCAAAACGGCTCGCTGCGCGCCAACAACACCCCGGAAATACTCACCGGAAAGCTGGGTGAGGATCAGACAGGTATCAAGGTCGGTGGCATCGACATCACCATCAACAAACAGGCCACCGACGCGAGCACTGCGACCGTGGCGTCGGTCAAGCCCGTCCAGCGCGTCGCCGCCGATGGCAGCGTGCAGACCGTTTTCACTCCGGTGGACTACAGCGGCATTCCGTTCGCCGCCGTGGACCCGACCGCTGGCGCGACCTTCCAGCTGCCCAAAGGCGATTACGGACTGTTCATTCGCAACCCCGATCCGACCAGTAACTACCTGATCGAAACCAACCCGAACCTGACCAACCTGTCGCAGTTTCTTGGTTCCGACTACATCCTCAGTCGCCTCAACATCAACCCTGACAGCAACTGGCGTCGTCTGGGTGACGGCCTGTACGAACAGCGCCTGATACGCGACGCAGTACTGGCACAAACAGGACAGCGCTTCCTCGCCGACGGCCTCACCAGCGATTACGACCAGTATCGCTATCTCATGGACAACGCGCTGGCCAGCAAAAGCGCCCTGAATCTCAGCCTCGGCGTCGCGCTGAACGCCGAACAGGTCAGCGCCCTGACCCACGACATCGTGTGGATGGAAAACCGTGTCGTCGACGGCCAGAAAGTCCTTGTACCGGTGCTGTACCTGGCACAGGCAGACTCACGCAACCTGCGCGGGAACAGCCTCATCCAGGGCCGCGACCTGAACCTGATCTCGGGCGGCGACCTGATCAACGTAGGAACCCTGCGCGCCAGTAACAACCTCAACGTCAGCAGCGGTGGCAGCATTTATCAGGGTGGCCTGGTAGACGCGGGCAATAACCTGCAGATGATCGCGCAGGACAGCATTCGCAACGCGATGGCCGGCGAGATTCGTGGCGGACAAGTCAGCCTCACCGCCGTCAAAGGCGACATCCTCAACGACCGCACCGCCATCCAGGTGCGTGACGGCGCGGGTATGCGCACCGTAACCGACGCGGGCAGCACCATCACTGCCCGTGAAAACCTCGCCCTCAACGCCGGTCGCGACATCACCAACTACGGAGCCATGAGCGCTGGTGGCGATCTGTCACTCAAGGCCGGCAACGACATCAATCTGCTGGCCAAAACCGACAGCAGCGAAAAGCACGAACTGTTCGATGGCGGGCACAAGTCGGTCATCACCACGGATGTGAAAAACCTGGGTTCAACCGTTACAGCGGGCGGCGATCTTGGGATTGATGCGGGGCGGGATATCAATGTTCTGGCCAGTCAGGCCAGGGCGGGCAACGACCTGAGGCTGGCAGCAGGTCAGGACATCAACGTCAGTTCGGCGGGCGATGTTCACAACATCGCGACCAAAACCAAGGACGGTAAAAAACGCATCACTGAAGCCAACGACCGCACCACCCAGCTCGCCAGCGAGCTGACAGCGGGCAACAACGTGAGCGTCCAGGCTGGCCGCAACACCACGCTTGTCGCCAGCAAGATCACCGCCGGCAACGAAGCGTACCTGTACAGCGGCAACACTCTGAGCCTGCTCGCTGCGCAGGACAGCACACACACCCTGTACGACATGAAGGCAAAGGGCAGCTTCGGGGCGAAAAAAGCCCAGCGCGACGAAGTCACCCAGACCACCAACGTCGGTACTGAAATCCGCACTGCTGGCAACCTCACACTGGGCAGCAACGGCGACCAGCTGTACCAGGTCGCCAAGCTGAACAGCGGCCAGGACCTGACCCTGCAAAGCGGCGGCGCGGTCACCTTCGAAGGCGTGAAAGACCTGCACGACGAGAGCCATACCAAGAGCAAGAGCGACATGGCCTGGTTCTCGATGAAAGGCAAAGGCAACACCGACGAAACCCTGCGACAGAGCAAACTGGTCTCCCAGGGCCAGACCGTGATCCAGGCCGTAAACGGGCTGAAGATCGACGTCAAGCAAGTCAATCAGCAAACCGTCAGCCAGACCATTGACACTATGGTCAAGGCCGACCCGCAACTGGCCTGGATCAAGGAAGCGGAGAAGCGTGGGGATGTGGATTGGCGGCAGGTGAAAGAGCTTCACGACTCGTTCAAATACAGCCACTCGGGCATGGGCCAGGGAGCGATGCTGGCGGTGATCATCATCGTCACAGTTTTAACGGCAGGCGGGGCGAGTGCGCTGGCAGGAGGCGCAGCAGGTGCGACCGCAGGTTCGGGAAGCGCCATGGCGGCAGCAACCACCACTCAAGCTCTCGCAGCTGGCGCTTCTTATACAGCTGCCGGCTGGGGTAACGTAATGGCCACGGCAGCACTGACGTCTATGGCTAGCACCGGCGCGGTGAGCGTCATCAACAACAAGGGCAATCTGGGCACTGCTCTCAAGGATACCTTTGGCAGCGACAGCCTGAAGAACGCCACCATTGGCGCATTGACTGCCGGTGCGTTGAACTATGCCGACAGCACCTGGTTTCAGGGTGCAAGCCCGGCCAACGGAAATGGGGCGAAGGTCATCACAGGTGGGCCGGTGCAAAATCCGGGTTACTCCAGCGAATGGCTCAGTTGGCAGAAAGCGCAGGATGCAGTCGTGCGCAGCGGCACGCATGCGGTTATCGAGAGCGGCATCTCCACGGCCATTAACGGCGGTAGCCTGAAAGACAATCTGGGCTCTGCGTTGGTATCGCAAGGTTTTGATCTGGCAGCTGCCGTTGGCAACAAAAACCTAGGTGACTTTGCAGACTACATGGATCTGAGCCCCGGCTCGGCAGAGAAAATCTTTCTGCACGCCATGCTGGGCGGCGCACTGTCAGCCGCCCGTGGGGGAGACTTCAAAACCGGCGCAATTGCTGCCGGAGCGGCTGAGGGGCTGACGGGCGTCGCGACGGATAATCTCGGCAAATACCTGGACACCCGTTTTGTGACGGACGATCAGTTCCGGGTCGCGACGGCCCAGATCGTCGGCATTGCGGCGGGCTCACTGGTGAACGGCGATCCGAATGAGGCTGCGTGGGTGGCGGGGAATGTTGAGCGTTATAACGAGCAACTGCACCCGAGGGCGGTGGAGCTGATCAAGAAGGAAGCGCCGCAATTCGCGGCTGACACCAATATCTCCCCAGCAGAAGCCGAGCAGCGTCTGGCCCAAGCTGCGGTCTACTACACCGACAAGAACTGGAACGGAGTGATGACCGAGAACGGCACGGTGCCGGACGCAACCACCCTTAAATATCTGGGTAACGCATTGGCACCAATGGCTGGCCAATACGCTGCGTCAACTTCATCCGATGTGCCGACTACACAGGCTGAAAGAGCATACAACCCGGCTGAAACGTCCACGCTGCTCGACCAGTTTGCGGAGACCAATCCAGCAAGGTACACCGACACTTCAATCAACTCGATCAACTTTCAGGGTGCTTATACTGGGGACCTGACGTACGACTACTCCCGTTTCTACGACAGAAACATCGCAGTTTCCTACGACTTGGGTAATACGGTCAGTAGTGGGCTCTCGGGCACATGGCAGGGCACCAAGGCAGCTATTTCCAATACAGTGAATTCCGCCTGGTCGTTGTTGAACAGCCCGATGCAGAGCAGTGAGCAACTGGCCAATGGCGTGATGTCATTGACCAAAAACCCTCTGACATCCGCATGGAACAGTCTGGAGTCAAGCCAGAGCGAGGAAGGCCTGGCAACTGCTTTCCAGATGCAGGGCAATAACGAAGCGGCTGCTGCGATCCGAAATCAGGGCAATGTGGAGTTTGGGCTGAACCTTGTACCGGTAGAGCGGGTCGTTTCGCTGGGTAAGTGGGGAGCGGTTGCCAAGGGGGGTGACGAATTCGGCTTTGCAGGAAAGTCTACCGAAGAGCTTTTTGATACGCCGCCTATCAAGCCGATTCCGGTTCCCGGAGATTCCGACTTTGTAGGGCCAAAAGCCCAATCTCCCTCAAAAATTGCGGCAAGCTGGCAAGGATCTGATCCTTATTTTGGTGTAGACGTCTATAGTGATGTTAAACTTCGCGAGGGAGATTTAGTTGTTGGCGCAGCACCAGGTCAGTCACCCTACTACACAACGATACAAGGTTTTAAAACTACAGATGGCACAGCTGCCGGGTATTACGATGGGCTTCAGATCGCCCCTAATACAACTAATCCAGCTTATCCAAAATATAGAAAAGGTGTGACTGTCTACAGGCTGAGTTCGGATGCGGATGCTGCATCGGGAGTCGCATTGGCTAACCCTAATCTGGGTACTGGAAATGTTGATCAGATATTCGTTCCGAATTTTGAGAATATACTTGTACCCCTGTATTCTATTCCTTTTAAAAGTAAGTGAGTGTCATCTATGGTAAATACTAAAGATGGTTATGTTTTAATTGATAATAAATTTACTCTTAAACCTCGGCTGACGAAGGTTGAGCTTGAAAAGGGATTGGGTGCTTATATCGAATCAAGCATTAATGGAGATTGGTCATCTTGTGTAAGCGGTCCACACATGGTTTTTGGACAAAGATCAAATATGCAGTTTGATTTTTATCGTGATGCACTGATTGGTTTTAAATTTACAGTTATCAGCTCCGTAAACTCTGATCTCAATGCTCTTAGGGAATTGCATGACAAAATTCTTGAAGACTTGCTAGGTAAGCCTAATAAAAAAAATGAGAATATGATTTCTTATGATTTTTTTTGGGGAGTTATAACTTCTTACCTGGATCCGAAAGGAGGCTCTTGTTGTGTTGGTGTGCGATGGAGTTGAGGTTTTAGAGCCTTTTATACAGTTTGCTCGTGCTTTAAAACAGCTTTGACGAGCAAGTATTTCCTAATTTTCGACTTGTACTTAGGCTCAAGTCGATATCAATGGTTTGACTGGAAGCTATGCTAAAGATGCAGCAATGGCCAACAAGGCGGTAGGTCTCAAAAGTACCCCGGATGGCTATGTATGGCACCACGTTGAAAATGCAAAAACTATGCCGCAGGTCGTAGCTGGACAGATCGCAGCGATGACTTCCTGAATGCCCACGGCAACGTTGTTCAAGCTGCGGATGCGAGCGTGGACACCGCCTCAGGCATTGTCGGTGGCGTAGGCAGTTATGCTGGCATGATGGCCGTGCCGCCGGCCTGCGTAGGCGTCGTGACCTGCGCTTTGCCGGCAGGCTTAGGCCTTTTAGGCACGCAGCAACTGGTGGGCGCGTGCGACTCGGGAAAGTCAGATCAACTCTGTCTTCACATCCGACCAGCCTGGTCGGGTAGAGGCTGCTTTTAACCTTGACACGTTCCCTGGCGAGTCGAGCATAACCAAGGACCTGGCGGCCAGCGCCGGTCACCAACTGTCTGAAGCATCGGCTGATGCCTGCCTGAGCTTGGCGGTTGGGGTAAA
This sequence comes from Pseudomonas cerasi, assembly GCF_900074915.1. GTDB lineage: Bacteria > Pseudomonadota > Gammaproteobacteria > Pseudomonadales > Pseudomonadaceae > Aquipseudomonas > Aquipseudomonas cerasi. Next base: position 5,809,066 of record NZ_LT222319.1, on the reverse strand, counting down.
CCTTCGCAGGAAATCAGGAGCATGTTCCGCTACCTGTGTCGCTGGCCGGGGCGAACTTGCGCCCGGCAGCATCGAACATCTGTGTTGAAATTCAGCACCCGCGCGGCACCGTCAAAGCGAACTGGCTCACTGAACATGCGGCTGAGCTTGCCGCTACTCGTGTTCATTGCGATGATACGACCCCCTGTGACTGGCGCAACGTGGAAGGTGGCAAGCAAGGATGGCAAGTCAAAAAGGTCGACTCAGGCCAGGAAAATGCAAAGTAGTGTTCTTCGATTTGGAGTTTTACGTTCCTGAGAAGAAGCGCACAGCATCGGGTTTCTGCTACAACCCATGGGACAAGGATTGCAGGTTCATCGGTGGCTCATTCCTGGTGGCTAATCCCGAGCGGGACTTCAGCATCGCAAAATCCGAGGTCTTTAAGAAGACCAAATCCTTCTGGCTATGGGAGCATGCGACAGAGAAGGAGATGCTTGAGCATATCTATGCCTTGCTCAAAACAGCTTGTGACCAGGTGAAAAACGCCCACGATGGTGCGGTGTCCGCAATTTTGTGCGGGATTGGAATTACCTCATCAGACATTCCGATTCTGTTCGAGCTGTTCAAACGCTTTCATATCCTTTCGAATCAGGAAGCCTTCGCGTTCCAAAACAGTTTTCGGGTCGTAGACCTTTCCCTGCTCGTTATCGGGACGTTCAACAACCCTAGCAACCTCTTATATCCAAAATCCAAAAATCACATTCTGAATAAATACATGTACGGGACGAAATTCGAGCCGGGCAAAAGCGTTTGGCAGCTCTATGAAGCCAAGAACCATGCTGAGATTCAGAGTCGCGTGCTGGATGAAGTCTATTCCACCCATAAATGTTATGAGTTGATTCAGTCAAAGTTCGAGTCGTTCAAGAAGCTTGAGGCAATGAACAAAAGGCAGGAGAAGCTTCTGAGCAAGGCCAGGGAAGCTGCGACTGAGGTTTCCTCTGAGGTTGAAGCCACTGACTGACGTCAACAAAGCACCCAGTGAACAGACTTTCAGGACTCCAGCATTGGAGGTAATGGATGTGCCCACTTTTAGCGGACACGACCGCCTTATCACCATGATGTACCTACGCCAATGACGCATTCAAGAGTGATGCCCGGACGACAAATGCAATATGCAAATTTTGCACATTGCTAACAGTTCATTATGCGTATGGTGGCCTTGTACTCTCTCGGACTTTGAAAGATGAGTTCGGCCGGACGCTTACCTGCGACATTGGCAGATGTGCAGTGGACGTGATCCGCACCAAAACCCCGGCGGGCTTGAAGCTTCGCAAGCTGGAGGGTGCCAGTGTCCAGTTTGGTGGAGGACCCACATGCATGGCACTGCACATCCAAGACAGAAATGATTTCAACTGGTCTAACGACTTTCATGACTCACCTCGCATGACCTGCCTTAACCTCAAGGCCGTTAACCAAGCGAGTGGATGGATTCTATCGCGATGAGCAGGTAGATTCTGTTGCACTTGCAGATGAGTTTAAGGGACTAGGCTGCGGCCAGACAGGAGTAGAGTGTGAAGATCGGTGTTGATTTCGGAACCAGTTTTTCCAGTGCGGCGTTTTTTGTAAATGGGGAGGTGCAGCCAATCACCTTTGGCAACGATCAGCAATTTCGCACGGCGGTGTTCTTTCCCGATCGCTACGTCGATCCCTCACAGTTTGTGCTGACGGCGAAGCATGAGCATGAGATCGACAGTGCTATAGCCACTCAGAAGAGCTTCTACAACTCTCAAATGGCCCTGTATAGAGCGCGCTTGGAGAGTATCGATAAAGGAGGCATGGCCGGCGGCTATGGTCGTGATGGCTATTCGGCTGCGAAGAAGGCGCTGTTGCGCGAGCGGGTGGCCAAGCCTAGGAAAGTTTCTGATGAGGATATTCGTCAATCGACTATCAACATGTTGCGCCGGCGCTGGGTCAGCATGCAGCGCGAGAGTATTGCCCAAGAAGGCCTTGACGTGCGCAAGGCCAATGGCATCTTTGGTGAGGATGCCATTGAGGCACTGTATAACGATGAGGACGGACGGATTTTCCAGTCCCCCAAGTCCATGCTTGGTTATCGTTTGGAACCGCATCATCGTGACGTGGTGGTCGGTGTAATCAGTCAGGTGCTAGCGCATATTCGTAACACTGCAAGCCGGCAGTTGAACAAGGAAGTCACTGCTGTCGTACTCGGGCGCCCCGTCGAGTTTCGCGGCACTGTCGGTAGTCGTGACGATCAGCAGACACAGGATCTGCTCGAGCGCGCGGCCAAAGAGGCTGGTTTCGCTGACGTCGAATTCCTGCGCGAGCCTTCCGCCGCAGCTTACGCTTACCACATGCAATCCCCTCATGCCCATGCTGCATTGATCATTGATATCGGTGGCGGAACCACTGATATCGCTTATGCCCAAGTAGGCGGTGAAGTAGCACAGCCGGTTATCCATCAGGTCTGGGGTCAGGGCTTTGGTGGTACCGATGTCGATGTCGATCTCTCCATCAGCGCGGCGATGCCGATGTTCGGCAAGGATGATAAACACGGCTTGCCCCTACACGCTTATCGCAGCGCTGCGCAGATCAGTGCTCTGAGCTTGCAACGTGACTTCGTTAAACAGGATTTGGCGCGGGTCATCGAGCCCTTCAAGACACGGCTGAAACGCCTGAAGGAAAAGGGCACCACCGTTCGGCTCAATCGAGATATTGAACAGCTCAAGATTGACCTGAGCGGCGATAGTTACGCAAGTCGGGAGCTGGATTACATAGAGCCTGAATTGAGGGTGACTGCAGACAGCAATGTGCTGGAAACAAGTACACGTCGTTTTCTAAAAGATTTTCGAATGCTGTTGCAGAAAGTTCGCGCAGAATTGTCCAACGCTGTGCCGGTGGTCTTCATGACGGGGGGGATGTCACGAGCACCATATGTGCAGGCATGCGTATGCGAGGTGTTTGCCGGATCAGAGGTGGTGATGGGTGATGCTTCGCTTGGAGTAGTGGCAGGGTTGGCACAGTTTGCCGCAGCACAGGGGCCGGGACAGCCTGCTCCACATACGTACGAAGGTGCGGACAAAGGGCTGAGCATTGAAGAAATCCTGTGTCGTGACTAGCGTATCCATACCGATGGCTGTTCGCACCGCGACTGACCAGTTTGAGATGCTAGATCAGCTTCAGCAAGGCAACCCCGTATTTTCGCAGATACGGGCGGATGCCGGATTTGGCCGTTTATCGGCACCAGGAGGAGGTTAAGAGCGATAGTCAGCCGTGATGACGGTTGGCAAAGCCGGTCCGCCCTATCGGCGAATCGAGCCAATTGATGGCTGTGAAATGCTCGCGACAGTTTTTAATACCTAGAGCAACTCATGGAATGGCCGTTTTTGGACGTAGCGACAGTTTTTGGAGCTGGTTTGGGTTTCAGCCATACCCCGTGTTTGCTAGGTTTTTCGCGACAGTTTTTATTCCTTAGCTTCACTTGATTTTCGAAAATTAAAACCGTGGCATGTGAATTAAAACTGCTGCAGATTTCTCTAAAATTGCCTCTTCGCTTATGCGGTTCTTTTTGGCGCCAGCCGCAACTAGCCGAGCAGCAAGGTTGCTGATGTGCTACTCGGCTAGCGCGACGTACAGTCGGCGCTGCTTCTTAGATCCGGGGTGGCGCCGTTTAACCGCTCGGTTCATGACCCGGTAGTGTGCTTCAGGACCTTTCCAAGCCAGCAGGCGTTTCCCCAGCACGCCTGGGCTGTGGCCCCTGGGCATCACCACATACTCTGCCTGTGGGCGTGTAAGTTTATCCACGCTCTCCCATTAATCCATTCAACTTTGCATACGTAAAACCCGTAAGCGCTTGCGTATCCAGCTGCCCGCGCTCGATGAAAGAGCGCGCCAGCCCTTCCAGCGCTCCATACAGAAACTCCGCAATACTGGAACCGGCGCTCAGGCGTCTAACGCCTAAGCGCTGCAAATCGTCGGGCGCCGACAGCCCGTCGCGGGCAAGCAGGTTCACCGGTAGCGTGCAGTTGTTGCACAGTGTGGAAATCTCGGCCGGTGTGACCATTCCGGCGGCGAACAGACCGTTGGCTCCTGCCTGTGCATAAAGCGCTGCACGCCGGATGATTTCATCGAGACGCTGTACGGGTGGCACCAGGCTTTTCAGGTAGACGTCACTGCGCGCATTGATGAATAGGTTAACGCCGTGCTTGTTGGCGACTTCTCGGGCAACTCCGATTTTGCGCACAAGTACCTCCGGTGGTGCGGAACCGTCTTCGATGTTGATACCCACGGCACCTGAAGCGACAACCGCTTCGACAACCCTGGCAACGTGTTGGAGGTCGTCGGAGTAACCGGCCTCAATGTCTACGGTCAGTGGGACGTGCAGTATTCGCGTCATGGATTCAACGCTGGCTGCCAGACGCGTAAGGGGGAGCTGGTTGCCATCGGCGTAACCATGCGCCCACGCCATGCCTGCACTGCTGGTGGCGATCGCGGTGGCACCCAATGACTCTACGACTTTTGCCCCGCCTGCATCGCTGACATTGGCCAGGATCAAAAGACCATGGTTGTGTAACTCATGAAAAATATTGTCCAGTGATTTCATAACACTTTCCTGTCTGAAAGTTGCCATCCATTGAGCGTGGTAGGCAAGCGACTGGAGATAGAAAGCCTGCCTTCGTACGGAGTAGCTGCGTTGGGGCGTCAAGCCTCCACGGTAGGAGACCACCCCAGTATGCGCTTGGCTTTTTCGTTGCTGACGGTCGGGCTGTCCTGAGTGATATTGAAAATACCACTTCGCTCTGTTTGCAACGCCAGCAGTGCGGCGCGTGCAGCGGCTTCTACATGCACAGGGCTGGTGCCTGTCGGCTCGTCAGTGCCAGTGCCGGGTCCGTATAACTGGCCATAGCGCAAGACGGTTCCGTTCAATGCAGGCTCGCTGAGCACTTGCTGCTCCAAGGCCGCCACACCCCCCACACTGATGCCACGGCTGCCGTGTGCCTCCACGTCCAGAGGACATGTTTCGAGATAAGGGGTGTCGCCTGGACGGTAGGCCCAGGCGATGCTTTGAGCTATCAGACGGGTAGCGCCAGCAGCTCGAGCGGCGGCTACCAGATTACGCGTTCCTTCTGTACGGATACGTGCGTTGTTCTCGACCGTTTTTGCCATCAATTCGGGACTTAGGCCACGAGGCAGATCTGTCAGTTGATGAATAACAGCCCATGGCTGGATGCGGACCAACTCTTCGTTTAAACGCTCGGCGTCATAGACATCAACCACCACTGCCGTAGCACCTGTGACCTCTATGTCCTTCACTTTTTCGGCGCGACGGGTAGCGCCATATACGCTGTAGTCCGCAGCCACCAAGAGCTTGAGCAGGGCTCTGCCGATTACACCGGATGCGCCGGCTACAAAAACTTTACGCGACATTGCACTCATCTCCTTGAGGTTTCATTGCAGAAGCAAGGCAGTCACTCGCCTGATACTGTGTCGATACCCTCTAATAAAAGCCGTGGATTCTATCGGGTCGGTTATCGACTAGGCCTAGGAATAGGCTCGACCTGACAGCGCGCTTGAGGATGCTAGATTATTTACTGTGATTAACTTTGAATCGAGTGACAATCAGGAGCATTTCATCATGGCAACTATCGCGAAACCCGATCTGTCACGGCTCACGTCCTGAGCAACTCGCACATTTTTCCGAATTCCATTAGCTCTCCCAAAAAAGACCCTACCCCCACTCCCCGAAAGTCATCCTCAAGGCCAGGCTTCTTCACTACCTATTCCGGCACTTTCGAAAACTTGTAAAACAGATTCGGCTCGCTCACGACGTACAGGTTGCCTGCGCGATCCATGGTCAGGCCTTCGGGTTGGGGGGCGCTGTGCTTGAGGTCGGAGAAGGTAGCCAGCAGTGATCGAATGCTGACGAATCGTCCCTTGCTGTCCAGTTCCGTGATCGAGTGCGACTGGTCGCTGAGCAGCAGTAAATGGCCGGTTCGCGGGTCGTAGTAGCCGTCTGAAAGGTCGCGTGCAGCGACACTTTTCGTGATCCAGTCCAGCCGGTCGGCAACTTTGATCTGCAAGCGGCCCTGATCGATGGAGTGCAGGACGCCGGAAACCTCGAACATCTGGCGTGGATCGCGTTCCTTTATCGCGAACAGGCGGTCGTTGGCGCGATCGTAGGTTACGCCTTCGAATCCCTTGTTATGAATACTGGGATTGATCAGTAGCGCAATGAACTGAGCTTCCTCGACGAGGATGGGGCGTGCCTGCGTCGGCAACGTGATGATGTCCAGTTGCTGGAGATCTTCATCGCACAGCACGATGCGTCCGTTGCCCAGATAAGCCACACCTTCGGTGTCGTCGAAACCGATCAATGGGTAGCGGGCGATTATGTCGCCGTTCACGTTCAGCGCCAGCAGTTGTATGCGGCCTTTGTTGGTCACTGCCAGCAGTCGGTCATTGTCGTAGTCGTAGGTGATCCCGGAGATATTGGCGACGTCCGGGGCAAGTGGTTTGGCGTCGATAACCACATGGAAATCCGGCAGCCAGATATTCTTGTCGGCTGCCGTGTTGCCCTTTAACCAGGTGCGACCGTACTGATACAGCTGTTGGTGGACCTGAAAGTGTGTCGACACGGCATAGGCCAGGATCAGCAGCCCGAGAGCACCTGCACTCAGCACGAGTTGTGCGAGTGATACCTGCCTTCGTGCGACGTTCGACCACGTCAGGCGCTTTGCCTTTATCGTTTCCAACTGCATGGCATCAGGCACTCCCGCGTGTTGGGCGGCTGGGCGGGCGATTAATCAACATTTTGCTGCCACGCGAAGCGATAGGCCTGCATAGGACTTTCCGGTTTACACCGGCCGTTGTCGGCATCGGCATCGACGATGAACCAGTCAGCTCTGGAGGTCTGGCCCAGCGGCCGGGCTTTTTCCGGCAAGAAGCAATTGGCCAGTTGCTCGCCTGGCACCAGCGCAAAGGTGCCGGGGTGTTCTCTTAGCCAACGGGCAGCCTGTTCGGTTGCCGACGGCTTGGCAAAACCGAAATGCACAATGGGTTGGCGTGCATAGAGCCAGTGCCCCTCGCGCCAGTTGACCAGCACCAGATCGGCACCTTGAGTGACGTACGCGGCCTGCTCCATCAGTTCCTTGTGTGGGTTTTGGCCCTCTATGACGGGTTCGACGAACCCTCTGGCGAACCACAGACCAAGCCAGATAACCACCACCGCCGGGACAATTCGCCGAGCCCTGACGCGGTCGTGGAACCAGCGTTTCAACAACCAGGGCAGTAAGGGGGCAGCCACCAGTACCAGGCCGGGCAGCGCTGGAAAGATGTAGATCTTGCGTTTGCCACTGGAGAGGCTGAAGAACAGCAGCACCAGCAACACCCAGCCGAGCAGTACCAGAACCCGGCCATCGCGCTTGCTCAACTGTCGGCGCCAGGCCGGGATCAGCCAGGGCAGCACCAACACCAGCGGCAGCCAATACTGCGGGATGACTTTGACGAAGAAATACCAGAAGGGCTCGCGATGATCCCAGGCGCTGGCGTATCGATTGGCTGTCTGGTGCAAGAGTATTTCCTGCACGTAGGCGAACCCTTCCGGGCCGCCGTCACGCACGACCGAGATAATCATCGGCACCAGCCACAGGCAGCAGGCCAGCAATAACGCCAGCAGCCCCAGCGCCCAGCGCGCGGCCTGTCCTGGCATCGCCACCACACCGTGCCAACCTTTACGCGCGGCATAGGCGTAAGGGATCAGCATCAACGCGGGAACAAAACCGACGCCCTTGGTGATAATGCCCAGGCCCATCGCCGCACAGCTGAAATAGAACCAGCCCCAGGCCGGTCCGAGCAACACGTGGCGAACCAGACCGTAGAAGCCCAGCGCAATCCACAGGCACAGAAAACTGTCGATCTGTCCGGTGCGCAGGATGCTGTAGGTTTGATAGGTCGCCAGGAATAACAAGGCGGCGTACCGACCGATGCGCCGGTTCCACAGGCGGCTGCCCAGATCGTAGAGGACTGCGGTGGTCGCGCCTGCAGAGAGCAGCCCAGGCAGGTACAGCGCGATGTTCGGGCTGCCCGTCAGCCAAATGAAGAATGCCGTCGCCCACATGAACAGCGGCGGTTTGTCGGCATAGATCTCCGCGGCCCGGTGCGGGACGAACCATGAGCCGTGCTGCAGCATTTCCAGGGCAACGCCGAGAAAACGCTCTTCATCCACGTTCTGCGGCAGACGCACGCCCAAGCCGCCCCCGACCAGTAAAACGGCCAGCGCGACCAGTAGCCATCCCTCGAGGCGAGGCGAAAGGTGAGTTCGCACCATCATTGCTCCTCGGATGTCTTGGACTGTCGGCTGATTAGCTGCAGGTTGCGCATGTACACCAGCAGACCAAAGGCCTGGCCGGCGATGAAGACCGGGTCCTGTCGGTAAATGGCGTAGGCCAGCAGGATCGTGCTGCCCAGCATGCTCAGGTACCAGAAGCCCACCGGGATGATGCTGCGCTTCTTGAATTCGCTGTACAGCCATTGCAGGACAAAGCGGCCGGTAAATACGGCCTGCCCGACAAAGCCGAGGATCAGCCAGAAGGTCTCGTTGTCCGGCTTCATGGCCGCAGTTCCTGTGCCTGAACCTCCAGCCGAGTCCGGCGGATCAGCCACCAGACGCCGACCAGATCAAGAATGCCCACCAGCGCGCGGTCCAGGTTGCCGTACTTGGACACGCCGGCTTGGCGATGGCGGTGGTTGACGGGGTGCGTGACCATACGGCCGTTATGTCGCTGAATCAGTGCTGGAATGAACCGGTGCATATGGTCGAAGTACGGCAGGCGCAGAAACGCGGCCCGCTCGATCAGTTTCAGGCCGCACCCGGTGTCTGGAGTCGAGTCTTTGAGAAGCCGGCTGCGCAGGCCGTTTGCGAAGCGCGAGGCCCAGCGTTTGCTGGCGGTATCGCGCCGATTCACTCGGTGGCCGGCCACCAGCTGTATCGCCCCGGAGCCGTTTGCGTGAGCGCGTACCAGCGCCAACATCCCGGGAATATCCGCCGGGTCGTTCTGACCGTCACCGTCCAGGGTCGCCAGCCAGGTGCCGTTGGCCGCCAGTGCCGCGTGATAGACCGAGGTGCTCTGCCCAAGTGATCGCTCGTGGCGCAGGATCCGCAACACGGTCAGCCCGCTGTCCTTGAGGTGCGTCAGCACTTTCAAGGTGTCGTCTGTGCTGCCGTCGTCAACGACCAGTATCTCGTAGCGTTCCCCGTCCAGCGCTGTGCAAATCTCTTTGATCAGGCTGGGCAGGTTATCGGCTTCGTTTTTGGCCGGGATCACGACGGATAGAAAAGTGGGCGTGGTCATGGAAGTCCTTGTTATTGAAGTGGCACACGGAGCCGGGCCTGGTAGTGCTCCCGATACCAGTCGACGAAGGCCCTGACGCCGGTGTCGACCGAGACCTGTGGTTGAAAGTCGATCCATTGGCTCAGCGCACTGACGTCAGCCCAGGTTTGCAGCACGTCGCCCGCTTGCAAGGGCAGGTAGCGTCGTTCGGCACGCAGGCCTAGCGCGGCCTCCAGGCAGTCGACGAACTCCAGCAGCTTGACGGGCTGGCCCCGGCCGATATTGAAGAGTTGATGGGGCGGCTCGCTGCCAACCGTGTCGGGCGGCAGCAGGCGCAGGCGCAGGATGCTTTCGACAATGTCGTCGATGTAGGTGAAGTCGCGCGCCATTTCGCCGTGGTTGTAGATATCCACAGGCTGCCCGGCCAGCATGGCTTTTGTGAACTTGAACAGCGCCATGTCCGGCCGGCCCCAGGGTCCGTAGACGGTGAAAAAGCGCAGCCCTGTGGCGCGCAGGCCGTACAAGTGGCAATAGCTGTAGGCAGTGAGTTCGTTGGCGCGCTTGGTGGCGGCGTACAGGGACAGCGGCCGGTCGACGGCATCCTCAATCTGAAACGGCATGCGCGTATTGGCGCCGTAGACCGAGCTGCTCGACGCGTAGATCAGGTGCGCCGGTCGATGCTGCCGACAGGCCTCGAGCACGTTGATAAAGCCGACCAGATTGGATTGGGCGTAAACATTTGGCTGTTCAAGCGAGTAACGCACACCGGCCTGAGCCGCCAAATGAATGACCTGTTCGAAGGCGTTTTGCGCGAAGAGCGCGGCCAGGCCTTCGGCATCGGTGATGTCCAGCCTGTGGAACGTGAACCCTGGCAGGCGCTGGAGGATGGCCAGGCGCGATTGCTTGAGCTCGACGCTGTAGTAATCGTTGAGGTTGTCGATGCCGACGACCTCCACACCGAGCTCGCACAGACGCTTGGCGACATGAAACCCGATGAATCCGGCAGCACCTGTCACCAGTACCGTCATGGTTGAGCCGCCCGGCCACGACCAATGCCGTAGTAGGTAAAGCCCGTCTCATGCAGTTGCGACGGATCGAACAGGTTGCGGCCATCGAACACCACGCGATCACCGAGCTTTTCGCCGAGCCGGTCCAGATCCAGCATCCGGTAGTCCTGCCATTCGGTCACCACCACCAAAGCGTCTGCGCCTTCCAGGGCATCTTGCTTGCAGTGCACCAGTTTCAGGTCGTTTCGCTCGCCGTAATGATGCCTGACCGCTTCTATCGCCTGAGGGTCGTGTGCTTGAACCCTGGCACCGGCTGCCCAGAGTGCTTTGAGCAGGGTATGGCTGGAGGCCTCGCGAATGTCATCGGTATTGGGCTTGAAGGCCAGTCCCCAGACGGCGAACACCTTGCCCCTGAGATCACCGCGATAATGCGTGTGGATATTTTCAAACAGACGGTGCTTCTGGCGGCGATTGACCTGTTCCACGGCGTTGAGCAACGCCGTTTCCACGCCGTGCTCGCTGGCTGTGCCGATCAGCGCCTGCAAGTCCTTGGGAAAGCATGAGCCACCGAAACCGCAGCCCGGGTAGATGAAGTCATATCCAATGCGCGGGTCGGAGCCGATGCCAAGCCGGACTTGCTCTATATCGGCCCCCACCTGTTCAGCCAGGTTGGCCATCTCGTTGATGAACGAAATTTTGGTCGCCAGCAGGCAGTTGGCTGCATATTTGGACAGCTCCGCGCTGCGCGCATCCATGACCACAAACTTCTCGCGGTTGCGACTGAAGGGCTGATACAACTCGCGCATCTGCTCCAGTGCCCGCGGGCTGGCGCCGCCGACGATAATGCGATCCGGACGCAGGCAATCACTGACCGCGCAGCCTTCCTTGAAAAACTCGGGGTTGCTGATCACTTCAAAGCCGTCATCACGTCGCGGACTGGCAGCGATCTCAGCGAGCAGGCGGTCAACGGTGCCCACTGGCGAGGTCGACTTGTTGACAATGATCCGGGCACTTTCGGCGTGTCTGATTACCGAACCCAGTACGGCAAACACTTGGCTCAGGTCCGCCTTGCCATCGGCTTGCGCTGGCGTACCGACTGCGATGAATACCAACTCTGCAAAGCGACTGGCGTGTACTTCATCGGTTGTGAAACTGAGTCTCTTGCAGTCCAGGCCGTTGCGCAGAAGTTCGCCAAGACCGGGCTCGAATATCGGACATATACCATCGCGCAGCGCGTCGATGCGTTTGCTGTCGACATCCATGCAACAAACGGTATGACCTACCTCAGCCAGACAGGCGGCAAGGGTAAGCCCCACATAACCGGTTCCGAACACTGTCACTTTCAAGTGTCGCTCCTTCCGCCTCATGACATGAATGGATGAGCCAGTTTGTCTTCAGGTGCCTCGGCAGCCTGAAATAACCAGCGCAAAATAAATGTCATAAAGGTGTTAAGAAACGATGACACGAGTTTGTCATGTAGCAGGAAGGGCGGCGGGCAGTCCTGTTTGCCCGCCGCAAGCAGGACTGCCAATCACTGACCGCGCTTCATCATGAAAATGAAAAAAATCCCTCCCAACAAGGCGGTGGTTATGCCTATCGGCAGGTCTTCGGGGGCGATCAGCGTGCGGGAGATGACGTCCACCCAGACCATCAACAATGCGCCCAGAAGGGTGGCGACAGGCAACAATCGTCGATGCTCCGAGCCCACCAGACGTCTGGCCATGTGCGGCACCATCAGGCCGACAAAACCGATGGAGCCGCACAGGGCAACCAGTACGCCGGTCATCAGTGAGGCGATCAGAAAAACCAGCAGGCGCACGTTGCGCACTTGCAGGCCAAGGCTCACGGCGGTCTGGTCGCCGCCCATCAGCGCGTTCAGTGAACGACCCAGCCCTTGCAGCAGGACCCAACCGCACAGCACCGTGATAAACGGCACCGCAAGCAACTCCCAGCGGGCCAGACCCAGCCCGCCGAGCATCCAGAACAGCACGGAGGAACTGGCGCGGTGGTCGCCCAGAAACAATGACAAGTTGGCGATTGCCATCATCACGAAGGACACGGCCACGCCGCCGAGCAGCAGGCGCTGGCTGTCCAGCCTGCCTTGGTGAATGGCAAGCCATAGCACCAGGCACAGGCTGACCAGCGAGCCGACAAAGGCGGCCAGTGGCAATGTCAGCGTGCCAAACACTTCGCCCACGTGCATGACCACGATCACTGCGCCAAGCGTGGCGCCCGAGGTCGCTCCCAGCAAATGCGGATCGGCCAGCGGATTGCGGGTCGCGGCTTGCAGAACGCAGCCAATCAGCGCCAGTCCTGCGCCTGCCAGCGCGCCCAGCAATACGCGGGGCGTACGTATCAGCCAGACGATGGTTTCCTGACCCGCGGTCCAGAGCGGTGGATGTTCGGCAGAACCCGAGACTTTGAACATCAGGATAGCCATCACCCGGCTCAAGGGCACAGGGGCCGCGCCGAAGGTGATGCACATCAGGCACGACGCCAACAGCAAAAGCGTCAGAGCGATCAACAGGCCCAGATAACGACGCGGCCGTTCAGTCAGCCACTGCGCCAGCGTCATCGCTTCACGTCATGAAATGCCGCTGCAAGCGTCTCGATGGCCGTGACATTGTCGATGCCGGGCGTCACCGCCACATAGGGCAGCAAGACATAACGTCGGTTGCGGATCGCGTCCACGGATTGCAGTGCCGGATTGCTTTCAAGGAAATGCTGTTTCTGCGCAGAGCTGACTTCGCCATAGTCAACGATCACGATCACCTCGGGATTGCTTTGCACGACCGACTCCCAGTTGACGTGGGTCCAGCTGGCTGCGACGTCGCCCATGACATTGCGGCCGCCTGCAGCGCTGATCAACGCCTGAGGAATCGCCAGGCGCCCGGCGGTCATCGGCCGGTCTTCGCCGCTGTCATACAGAAATACCCTGGGCGGCGATTTGCCTGCCACGCTTTTCTCGATGTCGGTCACGCTGCGGCGCATCTGCGCGACCAGTGTTTCGGCCCGGGTCTGCACGTCGAATATCCGGCCCAGATTGAGCAGGTCGTTGTAGACATCCTCCAGCGTCGCTTCGGTGCGGGGCATTATCTGGGCGCAGGATTCGGTCAGTTCATAGGCCTTGATGCCCAGCGGGGCGAGACTTTGCGGCGTGACATCGCCACCCACGCGCATGCCATAGTTCCAGCCGGCAAAATAGAAGTCGGCGTTGGCATTGAGCAGCGTTTCCAGAGACGGATATTTACTGGACAGCTCGGGCAGTTTGCCCAGGTCGCGTAAGAGCGCCTGATCGGGCTTGTTCCAGCCGGTGATGCCGCTGTAGCCGACCATGTGCGATTGCAAACCCAGGGCAACCATCATTTTGGTGAGGTTCACATCGTTGCTGACGGCACGCTGCGGCGCAGCCGTGAACGTCACTGAGCGGTCGCAGCTTTGCACGGTGACGGGGTAGGCGGCATGCACCATCGGGCTGCATAGCAGCGTTGCCAATGCCAGGCGGGCGGACAGGCAGTTCATGTCAGGGTATCCAGGTGATGCGTGGGTAGTCACGCAGAGGGTGGCTGTCGACCAGCGCCTTGGCGCCGAACACACTGAGCAGCATTTCCGGGGTCAGCACCTCCCGCGGCGTGCCTTGCGCAATGAGCCGGCCGTGATGAATGACACACAGGCGATCACAGAATGCCGCCGCCAGGTTCAGGTCATGGATACTGGCCAGCGTGGCCATGCCGAGCTGTTTGACCAGCCCGAGCAATTCCAGTTGATGGCGCGGGTCGAGGTGGTTGGTGGGCTCGTCCAGCACCATCAATCGGGGTTCTTGCACCAGCGCCCTTGCCAGCAGACAACGCTGCTTTTCGCCACCGGAGAGCGTGTCGAACCGATGCTGCTCATAGCCCGCCAGCCCGACGGCGTTCAGCGCGTTTTGCACAATCGCGCGGTCGTGGTCACTGTCTGCGGCAAAGAATCCCTGATGGGGAGCGCGACCCATGTTTGCCACATCCAGCAGCGTCAGGCCGAACGAATCGGGAAACTCCTGGGCAACCACCGCCACATGCCGGGCGCACCAGCGCGGGCTGCAGGACCAGATATCGCGAGCATTGATTGCGACCTTGCCGCTGTGCGGGCGGCTGTAGCGGAATGCGCAACGCAGCAGGCTGGTTTTGCCGCTGCCGTTGGGCCCGATCAGGCCGACGAACTCGCCTGCGGCGATCTGCAGGTCGATATCCTTCAAGGCAAAGTGTTCGTGCGTGCAGACTGACGTCTGTTCCGGTGCCCACGCGAGGCGTTCCAGCGCCAGCATCAAACACGCGGGCCTATAATGACGTGCAGCGAGGGCGGCTCAACCGGTATCCATTGCCGAATGTGCTGACCGGCCTGCATGGCGTGTCTGGTAGTTACGGGGAGGAATTGGAAAACAGGGTTGATCATGGCGTGGGAAGATCGCTGGGGGAGGCTGAGTTAAAAATGCTCAATTGTTATAACATAACATTTGAGGCGCAGCACACCCGCGTATCAACATTCGATTGCCCCGCTTTATCGACCCACCTTTGCAGCGCAACGTGTGACCTTGACGATTCAATAAATCGCCCAGCAGCCGGGCGTGAGGAGTTCGACGAGATTTTCGTCAGGGTCGCGGAAATAGATGCTCGATCCGCCCTTGGGCCATTCTGTGCGGCCCTCTATGGCGATGCTGGCTCTGGCAAGGCGATCAGCCCAGAGTTGCATCTCGTCGGCATTGATGGCGAAGCACACGTGAATCCGGCCCTGGGCATCGTGGGGCGGTATCTCTCCGCCGCTCAGGTACTGCGTCTGCAGTGAAGCGCCGCGCTTGAACAGCAGCAGGGTGCTCACACCTCCGACGTTGAACGCCACCAATGTCGCGCTTTCGAACATCACTTCCAGTTCAAGGGTGTCGGAATAGAATTCCCTGGCGTTCGCCAGATCTTCTACGTAGAGGGCTGTTTCGATAATCCTGTTCAGGCGTGGCATGTGTCGTCATCCTTTTCGGTGTGCGACGAGCCTGTATCGATCAACAGTGAGGTGTTGATCGACGGCTCGTGACAAGTTTCACCGGGATGCCGAGAGGCTGACCAATGCTCGGTTCTTATGCGCGCTATAAGCATGAACTATCGAAGCTATTTCGGTGGGTCATGCAGAGCGTCGGGTGACCACCAACTCCACCGCTGCAATACGGTCCACGTCCTCATAGCCCTCTTCAAGCAGCTCTTCGCCGAAGACATCCGGGTCCAGTTCACGGTAGGTCCATGCCAGTGCCGCATGGTCGATATCGGCCTGCACCGCCTCGAAGAACGGATCGTGCTCGCCCACCATGGCCACGCCGGTGTAAAGCACCAGCGAACCGCCCGGAGTGAGGCGGTCCAGTGATTCGCGCAGGATGCGCACGGACAGGTCTGCGCCCAATGCATCACCACCGTGGCGGTAGGCGCGCTGCTTGGTGTCCTTCATGTAGGGCGGGTTGGCGACGATGAGGTCGAAGTTTCCGTTCAGGCCCGAGAGAATATCGCTGTGGCAGCACTCCATATTCTTCAGCTCGGCAACCGCGGCATTGGTCTGCGCGAAATGCAGTGCCTTGGGGTTGATGTCGACGGCATGCACCTGAGCCTGTGGACGGGCGACCGCAATCAACATGGCGCCGGCACCCGTACCGCAGCCGATGTCGACGGCGCGGTTGATCGGGTGCGACGTGCCTTGCAGGTGACGATTGATGGACTGCGCGAAGCGATAGGTATCCGGACCGAAAAATACCGAGTCTTCATCTGCGGTAGGAAACGCCGAATGCACCAGCAGCAGATCATCCAGGTTGGAAAATCTCACCCGGCTTTTCAAGCCGTCTTCCTTGCGCTCCAGAATACCGGCAGCCAGCAGGCCTTGAGCCTCTTCGACCGGCAGCATGGATTCCGGTATCAGCCGGCTCCAGCCGAATACATCGCGTAGCGACGCGGCAAGACGATTTCCAGAGCGTTGATTGACGTATTGATGGGTCAAAGGGGTGGGCGTGATAAAGCGATAGCCGCTGGTCTCAAGGCGCTGCGCCAGGGCAATGAGCGCGGCGCTGTCGGGGAGGGCATGACTCATGCGTGCGCTCCCGTCATTCGCTCGGCCATGCTGCTCACAAACAGACGCGTCGCGTGTAGACCGGCAGCCGTTGCGTGTCTTGCTGGCGACATGCTTTCGATCAACGTAGTCATCTTCTCGGAGGAGGCCGCAGACTCCAGCCTCATGTGCAGTTCGCGCACGTCCGGATCAGCATCTGCTGAAGCAGGCACCGCAAGCGCGGGGGAGGGCTGAGCACCGTCTTGCAGGTTGCGGAAACGCGAGCGAAAGGCTTCCGGAAGCCGTTTGCCGACCGTGGGTTGAGCACTGCCATCGGACAGTGAGTCGCCGGCGATCCAGTCGTGCACGAGTTGCTTTTCATAACCGTTGAAGACGCCAAACATTGGCGCACCGGCGCCTTCGAACAGCTTCCAGAAACGGCTGTGCAGGGGATCTTCATGACGCTTGATCCAGCCTCTGTTCTGCAGCACAGCAAGAAATTCCGGGATCTGGTCGGGCTCGGCGAGCCACTCGTTGACGGTCTTGCCGTCGAGACGGCAGTAATCGGAATGCATGTGCTGCCCGAACGTGCGCTTGCGCTCGAGCATGGCGATCACTTCCTGCTCCAGGTCGAACGACTGGATCACTTGAGTTGAACCCATGCCCAGCTCATTGAGGCGATAACCACTGGCGACACGACGATAAAACTCGTCGCGCTCCTGGCCAACAGGCATCAGTTCAAGGACGCTCTGCGCAGCCTTGCGCGCATGGCCGGTGCTGGCATTATCGATCGTCACATGCAGGGTGAAGTAGTAAGGGTCAATGCCCAGTTCATTCAGCTCGAATGATGTGATGAGCAAGTGCAGCGGCAACTGTTCATAGCCCAGGTTGTAACCAATGACTTCGGGAAGGTATTCCTCGCTCAATTGCCCCAGTGACAGCTGAATCGCACCTTGCAGGTAGGCATCGTCTGCCAGTGGCGCGCTGGTATCGCAGTCCAGATCCGCCAGCAGTTTCCGGTACAGCGAGACATGATTCTGTGCTTGTTCGCCGTCACCAAGCTCTTCAAGGTAGGTCCGAATCAGGCCGTGAAAGCGGTAGTCTGCCCAGCGCGGCAGCAATCCGTATAGCCAGGCGCCGTCGACCATTTTGGTCGGTGCGACCTGCTGAATGAAATACATCGCGTGCGCTTTGTTCTTGAAAAACCGTCTCGGTTTTCCAGCGCGGCGTTGCTCAAGATAGAGTGCATATTGATCAGCCACGACCCCTACGTTCTGCTCCATCCACTGTTCAAGCGCTTCGGGCTGGGCCGGAAGGTCGCAGTGTTCCCGCTCGGCCAGGGCCAGGCAGTGGTTCAGAAACAGGACCGCATCGTGTTGATGTTCCGGAGCACGTTCATTCATCCATGATTGATAGACGGTTTTTGAACGGGCTTCTTCAACGACGGTTTTGACGACGGCGTTGCCGGTCATCACTTGAAGAGACGTCATGAAAATCGTACCTCGGCAGTTGAACATCACGTTGACGCGGTCATTCGGGACTTTCTGTTTTTTTGTGCAACGTAGATAAGTGAGTGCCTCGATACAGGGAAATTCAGCGTAATTTCCCCGGCACCGATAGGTGGTGATCGCGCTTATTCCAAGGGGCGATGGTCGCGCGGAAAAAATGCATTGCCGGTCCGGGTTTACATCCGCAAAAGGTGACCGTGGTATCGGCGTATGCCGTGTCCGATCAAAAGGCTGAACGCAGGTATTTGAAGCAGGTCGTAACGTTCATGTCATCGATAACGATGATGTATTCAGCCCATAAAAGGATGACCGAAAATGAACAATTATTTTCGCATGAGCGCCATTGCCCTGGCACTTTCGCTAGGTTCGCAAATGGCTGTTGCTGCTCAGGACGCTGATGATTTTGTGGAAGATGCCTCTGCTAAAGGCATCGCCGAAGTTCAGGTTGGCAAGCTCGCACAGGATGAGAAAGGCGTCTCTGCAGATGTGAAGGAATTTGCAAAGCAGATGGTCACGGACCACACCGCCGCCAATGAGAAGCTGGCTGCGATCGCAAAAAGCAAGAACCTTGAAGTGTCCGAAGACCCTATGCTGATGGACAAGGCCAAGGCGATGATTCTGGAGATGCGCGAGAGGTCGTTCGATCAGGCATATGCCAACAATCAGGTCTCCGCACATGAGCAGGCGATCAAGCTGTACAAGGAAGAGGCCGAGAATGGCAAGGATCCAGAGCTGAAGGCCTTTGCAAAGGCGACGTTGCCTACGCTGGAGAAGCATTTGGAGCACGCGAAAAAACTCGCTGCTGCGCATGGCGGTGATGCCGCCAAAAAGTAAATCCACTGCACCGCATGACGGGATCTACACCCTGTAGACCGTCATGTGGGTACCGCTGGAAATCATCATTACTTTTTCGAAGTGGCCGCCTGGGTTCCGCCCTGTTCAGCGATCGCCGTCAGCTTTTCGTCCGCGCCTTTTTCTTCTGCCAATGTGGCACTCAGCAGAGCGGCGGCTTCTTTCATATTCAGATATTTGGCCATGGCGATGAGTGTGCCGTAACTGGCGATCTCATAATGCTCGACCTTCTGGCATGCCCCGATCAGGGCCGCATCGAGTACTGCGCCTTTCTCGATCTCTTCCAGCAATTCCTTGCTTTCTTCGATCAGACCTTCCATGGCTGCGCATTTCATGCGTTTCAGCTTCAGACCAGCACCTTCCACCAATTCATCGATACGATCGATCTGACCTTGGGTTTCTTCAAGATGCGCCTTGAAGGCTTCTGCCAGAAGCGGATTGGTCGAAGCGCGTGCGAGACGCGGGAGTGCTTTGGTAATTTGCTTTTCAGCGCTGTAAACGTCTGAAAGTTCGTGAATGAACAAATCTTCTATGGTCGTGCGAGTCATGTTCTTACCCTTTTCAGCGAAGAGAGACTTGTCCACACGTGGGCTGATTGTCTGCCGACCTGTGGACAAGTTTGATGGAGCGCGTAGCGTTGATGATCGGTGTGATCAGCGCCGTGGCAGGCTGTTTTCAAGCAGGGTTCCAACGCCGAAACCCTTGGTTGCCATCACCACCTGAAAGCCTCTGCGCGCAAGCAGCGCCTGCGCCTCGAAGGCACGAAGCCCTTTTACAAATACCCTGTCGGTCAACGCGCTATCCAACTCGTCGCGAGGCGTGAGAGGTTGACGGGAGCTGAGCTTTTTCATGATTCATTCTCCTGAACAGAACAAGGGTTGCCGTTTCAGGCATCTTTGCCCTGGACAAAGCCAGAACCCAGATCCGCACCGGTAATCGGATTGGCGGCCGGATCGGACTGGGTCCGCTCCTTCAACATTTCCAGCACCTCTGTATCCTTTTCATCCAGCGTGACCGAGGCCGTGCCTTCGCCGCCATCGACGGCCGCTTGTGGCGACTCCACATATTCCCAGTCACCACCCTGATTCCACGCACCGCGTACATTGGGTTCGCCGGACATGTTGAAGTACTTGTTGGTGAATTCCGGCATGCCCGGCAGTTTGCCCTGTGGGAAGTTGGGCTGGATGGCGTGGAGGGCTTTTTCAAAAGACAACTGGTGCGCAATTTCCCGAGTCATGAGAAACCCCAGCGCTTCTTTAACGCCCGGATCATCGGTCACGTTCATCAAGCGTTCGTAAACAATCTTGGCTCTGGATTCTGCGGCGATATTGGAACGGAAGTCTGCTGTCGGTTCACCGATAGTATCGATATAAGCCGCTGTAAAAGGCACGCCGGCAGAGTTGGTCAACGGCGCACCGGACCCGTACAGCAGGCTGGTGATATGTGAGTCATTGCCGTTACCGTTGATAGAGCGATACAACTCGCCTTCTTCTTCAATACCTTCAGCCAATTGACCTTTGGCACCCTTATTGAGCATGACAATAATGGAGCCCACAATTTCAAGGTGGCTTAGTTCTTCAGTGGCAATATCCATCAGCAGGTCTTTACGGCCTGGATCATCTTCACTCAGCCCTTGAGTGAAATACCGTCCGGGCGCGGCCAGTTCACCCTGAGCCCCGCCGAACTGCTCAAGCAGAAGGTTGGCCAGTCCAGGATTGGGTCTTGCTACACGGACGGTGTATTGAAGTCGCTTGTTATACATGAACATGTCGTATCCTCAGGCTTTGATCTCTCGGGAAGCGTCAACCCATGTGCATGGGCTTGATTCAACGCAGTCACAGGTTATGAGAGACTAAGGAGTGCGATCGTTACTGCTAACTTTTTTAAAGAGGACCGGCGGTGTTAAAACCACCGTTCAATAGAATTTGATTATTCCTCTTGCGTGGCTGAATGTTCGTTCATAGTGGCGAAGAAGCCTATTTGAATGGGTCTGGAGGCCGTTACTGTTTTACGCAAGAAAAGAGGGTAAAAACTGCAGTTATAAACAAACTCTATCGCTAACTAAACCGTTCGGTTCAGGTATAAACATACATCATAAGATGGCAGCATGACATCATTTAGATTATGGCATTAATATTTTGAATTTTTTGAAACTGCTGCGATCTGTTTTGCAAGTCGACAAAGCAGGAGCAACACAATGGCTGATGAAAAACACTACCGTATCGATTACCTGCTGCATGGCAGTTACAAGACGTTCTACATACGAGCAGGTGCCATGGATAACAAAGAGGCCTGGCACTGGGCTTCAGTGGATGCCGGGTTCGGTGCGATCCCCAAGTACCGTTCCGACCCGGTACCCAAGCTGAGCAAGCCTCAGGCTGAAAAGCTCGGTCTGTCGAACGTGGAGTGGGCGAGGGCTTGAAAGCCCTCGAATCACCTCGATACGACGCCTACCGTCGTGCGTCACGATGCCGCACGACGGTATTACCTTTGAAAAGTCTACGGTCGCCAGATCCGTCAGATGAGCCTTTGTTTCCCGCCTGAATACCCTCATTCGGATATGCCTGCCGCAAGCCTCGTACCCGCAAGTCTCTCCCTTTCTTCATTTGCCCGATACCCATGACCTCACGTTAAACGTGCTCTGGCCGATAGCCGGACTATCAGGCTATGGCACCCATTGAACTTCCTGAAAAGCCATTGCTCTGAAGTGATGTCAATATGCCTCCATCTGAACGGATGACCTCGTTCAGCGCGGCATAGCTGCCCGTATTACCCGTGATGCAAAGAAAGGAGCTTTTCCGCCCGGATCGGACACCCTAATTAAAAAGAGAATGCTATGAACATCCTTTCGCCTGGTATCTACCTCACCAACCGTCTGCGTTTCCCTGCCAAGTTTGCCGTTTTAGCCATCATTATGGTCATCCCGTTGATCGTTCTCGGTCTTCGGGTTTTCAACAGTCTGAATGCAAGCATCGACACGGTCGCGCAAGAGCGCGTTGGCCGTGAGTACCTGCAAATGACCACGCCCGTTCTGCGATTTTCCATGCTGCAGCGCGCGGCCAGCAACCGTCTGCTGGCCGGCGATGCCTCCGCCGCTCAGGATGTGATCAGCAACCGCGCTCAGCTTGAAACCGCGCTTGCCAACCTTGCCGATATTGATGCACGACAGGGGCAGCAACTGGAAACCGAGAACCGCGTACAGCGCCTGCGTGAAAGCGCCCGTTCCCTGATGGACAGTATCAAGCCAGGCCTCTCTCAGGATGACGTGTTCGCCCAGTGGAATGAGCAACTGGCCCAGACACTCAACTTTATCTACTACGTCTCGGCTACCTCGGGCATGGTGTTGGACGAAGATTACGCCTCGCTGTTTCTGATTGATCTGAGCACCATTCGTATGCCCCGGGAAATCAACGTTGCCGGTCAGATCCGCGGCATCACGGCAGGTTTGATGACCGGCCAGGGGCTGAGTGTATCGATGCGCGGCTCGCTCGAGAGCCTGCTGAAGATCGAACTGCAATTTCGGGCCGAGCTGGAGCAAAGTATTCGACTGCTCAAGCGCCGTTCGCCAGAGCTCGCAACGCGCATCAGTGACCCGATCACTACCGCTACTGCAGCGATGGACAGCTTTCGCAGCGACCTGCACGCGTACATAAAGGGCACAGAGTTTTCGGTGCAGCAGGGGCAGTCGCTGAGCGCGCGCGGCAACGGGGTTGTCTCGGGACTCTACAAGGCTCAGGACGAAATTCAGACTGCGCTTCAGGATGAATTGAATGCGCGCTATGACGCCTTGGTGCTGCAGCGCGAAATAGTCATTGCCATGTGTGTGATCATGGGTTTGTTGCTGCTCTACGCGTTCTGCAGCATTTACCGTGCCTTGCGCCTGACCATCGACAGCCTGCTGGGCGTCACCCGCCGTCTGGGCGAGGGCGATCTGAGTGCACGCGTAACGGTCGTCAGCAAGGACGAAGTGGCTGATATCGCCAATGGCCTGAACCTGATGGCCGAGGCCTTCGCCAGTTCTATCTCGCACATGGACCGCACCTCTTATGAACTGTCTGATGTAGCGTCCCGTCTGGGCTCATCCATCGGCCTGGCCAAGCAGTCGATGAACGCGCAGCAGGCTGAAACGGAGCAAGTGGCGACCGCGATCAACGAGATGACCGCCAGCGTCGCCGACGTGGCGCAGAACACCGAAGGTGCCGCACTGGCCGCCGATGAAGCGAACACCGCGTCACGTAACGGTCTGCGCATCATGCACCAGGCACACTCGACCATTCAGGCTCTGGCCGAAGAAGTGGAAGTCAGTGCTCAGAAGGTTCAGGCGCTGGCTCTGCACAGTCAGTCGATTGGTGGCGTTATCCAGGTCATCAGCACCATTGCCGATCAGACCAACCTGTTGGCCCTCAATGCCGCCATCGAAGCAGCGCGGGCGGGCGAGCAGGGTCGCGGGTTTGCCGTGGTGGCTGATGAAGTCCGCACGCTAGCTTCGCGCACTCAGGCGTCGACCGAAGAAATTCGCGGCATCATCCAGCAACTGCAAGGTGCGACCGATGCTGCCGTGCAACAGATGCAGGCCGGCCAGCAGAAGGCTCATGCGTGCATCAGTGCCGCCAGTGATGCTTCGGGCAGCCTGTCGAGCATCAGTCAGGGCGTGGAGCGCATCGTCGAGATGAACACGCAGATCGCCAGTGCTGCGGTGCAGCAGCATGCGGTCTCCGAAGACATCAACCGCAATGTCATGGAGATTCGTAACAGCTCCGGGACGTTGATGCTGGGGATCGACAATAACGCGGCTACCGCCGATGAACTGGCGCGCGTCGCCAGCGATATGCGCAATGTTGTGGCACGTTTCAAACTGACTGCCTGATTGAATCGGGGGCCGTTCAGCCCCCGATTTCCCTCCCGAATCGGCGCTTTCGCGCGGATTGCCTTTTTCCGATCAAGTTTTGCTCTTCTGCGGCCGATAGCTCTGGCGCGCGGGTTTGCTGTCTATAAAAACAAATCTCAGCTCTTTCGTTGCGCACAAAAAAGCATTTTCAGGAGATTTTATGAACAGCAGATTTGCGAATATCAGCGTCAACATGAAGTTGGCATTGGGCTTTGGGACCGTTCTTTTCTTCACGGCAGTGCTCGCCCTCGTTGGCTGGACCAGCCTCGACAAGCTCATCAATCGCACCGACAGAATCGGCGATATCACCGAGCTGAGTGACAACCTGACCAACCTGCGAATCGCGCGTCTGCAATACATGCTGACTGACGGCGATGAAACCGCAGCACAGAACATGCAAGGCAAGCTGGATGTGTTCAAGGCGCAGCAGCAATCACTGCTCGTCAGCTTCAACAATCCGGTCAACCTCAAGCCGCTGCGCGAACTGGCCGATGTCACTCGCGACTATGAAGCATCCCTGAACAGCATGCGCGCCGTGTACCAGGCCGGGGCCAAAGTGCGCAACGAGATGACCGCCAATGGGACCGCGGCCATGCAGGCTGTCGAGTCGTTGAATAAGGCGGTCATGCAGATCGATCCTTCTGATCCGGCACGCTTCGATCTGGCTCAGTTGGCGAACAGCGCTCGGCAAGACCTGATCCTCGTGCGTTATGAAGTGCGCGGCTATACCGGCAACCCGAATGACAAGACCGAGGCAGCAGCCTTCCAGCAACTGGACAGCGCGATCAGTCGTCTGGACAGGCTCAAGGCTGCTTTTGGTTCCGCCGATCGCGAACAGATCGCACAGTTTGAAAGCGCTCTGCGCAATTACCGCAGCTCGGTCGATGCCTTCAAGGCAACCACTCAGACAGCTGCGAGCGTGCGCAAGGATCTGACCACTCAAGGTGCGACCATCGTCAAACTGGGCGAAGAGCTGTACGGCCTGCAGATGCAGATGGGCAAGGAAGACACTGCTCAGGCGCGCAGCCTGCAGATAGGGTGTGTGGTGTTGGTCATGTTGCTGGGCATTCTTGCCGCTGTGGTCATTACGCGTCAGATCACTCGCCCATTGCGCGATACGCTGGCCATCGTCGAACGTATTGCATCCGGCGACCTGACACACACCGAAGCGGTCACCCGACGCGATGAACTGGGTGTGTTGCAGCAAGGCATCCAGCGCATGGGGACAACCCTGCGCGAACTGATCTCCGGTATTCGCGACGGCGTTACCCAGATTGCCAGCGCGGCTGAAGAACTGTCGGCAGTTACCGAGCAGACCAGTGCAGGGGTCAACAGCCAGAAAGTCGAGACCGACCAGGTGGCCACGGCCATGCATGAAATGTCTGCGACGGTGCATGAAGTGGCACGCAATGCCGAACAGGCGTCCGTGGCGGCTTCCGATGCCGACAAACAGGCGCGTGATGGCGACAAGGTCGTGGGCGAGGCCATCCAGCAGATCGAGCGACTGGCCGCTGAAGTGGTTCGCTCATCCGACGCAATGAACGTGCTGGAGCAGGAAAGTGACAAGATCGGCAAGGTCATGGATGTGATCAAGGCGGTCGCCGAACAGACCAACCTGCTGGCCCTCAATGCCGCCATCGAAGCAGCACGTGCCGGGGTTTTGCCGTGGTGGCCGACGAAGTTCGTGGCTTGGCGCAGCGTACCCAGCAGTCCACCGAAGAAATCGAAGGGCTGGTGGCGGCGCTGCAAAACGGCACGCGCCAAGTGTCGGGCATCATGCTCGGCAGCCGCACGCTGACAGACAGCAGTGTCGAACTGACGCGCAGGGCCGGTACATCGCTGGAAAGCATCACCCGTACGGTGTCGAGCATCCAGGCGATGAACCAGCAGATCGCTGCCGCCGCCGAACAGCAAAGCTCGGTGGCCGACGAAATCAGCCGCAGCATCGTCAACGTTCGCGATGTATCCGAACAGACCGCCGAAGCCAGCGAAGAAACCGCAGCCTCCAGCGTCGAACTGGCACGCCTCGGTGGCCAGCTGCAGATGATGGTCAGCCACTTCCGGGTGTGATCCACCCGACAGTCGTGCCCACGCGGAGCATGGGCACGATAATGTTCTTTTGCGCGACGCTTAACTGGCCTGAATAACGGGGTGATAGTTATATAACTATACGTTGGTATACCTCACTCATACTGACAGATAAACATGAGCTACTTTTGCAGGTTTCTACTGTTGATCGAAACGCTATAAGCTTTACCTCACTGTCCGGCAACTATTAACTCACGGCCTTTATCTGTTATCGCTGACTGCCTGTTTGTTTATAAAGCAGGTGGGTCTGCGCCTGCGCGGCCGGCTCGAGGTGAGCAATGCATTCGATATCTGAATTCGGTAAAAGCCTGCGGACGCCCCGTTTTGTAAAACCCGGTGCACGCACGCCTTATTGGGCCGATGGTATTTGCCTGGCCATCCTGACCCTGTTCATTGGTCTGTTCATCTACGGCCTTGGCCAGATGATGCAGCCGCTCGCGGTGCTGAATTCGAGTCCCATGAGCCTCGACCCGGCGCGCCTGCCCGAATACGCATTGCGCACCACACTGCGTATGTTCATCGCGCTGGCCGCTTCGTTGATCTTCACTTTTGTCGTCGCCACGCTGGCCGCCAAAAGCCGCAAGGCCGAGCAAGTGATCATCCCGGCGCTGGATATTCTTCAGTCGGTGCCGGTGCTGGGTTTTCTGACGTTCACCGTGACCTTCTTCATGGGCCTGTTTCCCGGTCGGCAGATGGGCGTCGAATGCGCAGCGATCTTTGCCATCTTCACCAGCCAGGCCTGGAATCTCGCGTTCAGTTTCTATCAGTCACTGCGCACCGTACCGAGTGACCTTAACGAGGTCAGCCGTCAGTTCGGGCTGTCTGCGGTACTGCGCTTCACTCGCCTGGAACTGCCGTTCGCCATACCGGGGCTGGTGTGGA
The DNA here is from genome assembly GCF_900074915.1 of Pseudomonas cerasi. Classification (GTDB taxonomy): domain Bacteria; phylum Pseudomonadota; class Gammaproteobacteria; order Pseudomonadales; family Pseudomonadaceae; genus Aquipseudomonas; species Aquipseudomonas cerasi. Next base: position 5,782,458 of record NZ_LT222319.1, on the reverse strand, counting down.
ACATGATGATGTCGATGTCCGGCGGCTGGTTTTTCGTGGTCGCCTGCGAGGCCATTTCGGTCGGCGACACCACGGTCAATCTGCCGGGCATCGGTTCCTGGCTGGCGCTGGCCATCGAGCAGAAAAACCTGGCGGCGATTGCCTGGGCAGTGGGGGCAATGGCGCTGGTGATTCTGGCCTATGACCAATTGCTGTTCAGGCCGATCGTCGCCTGGGCGGACAAATTCCGCTTCGAGCAAACCGCATCGTCGAAGCGTCCGCGCTCGTGGATGTACAGCGTGCTGGGCCGCTCCCGTGTGGCACCGATGCTGGGTTCGATCCTGGTTGCGCCGTGGAAATGCCTGATGCTGATCGACTGGCGCGTGTTCTCCCGGCTGTGGAAAGTGAAGCTCACCCCAGGCGTCGTCCGCGTGCTCGACTACGCGTGGCTGGGCCTGGTCATGGCCGCCTGCTTGGCTGGCAGCGTGTACCTGTTCAGGTTCATCGAAGCCTCTCTTGGCGTCAGCGACATGGTTACTGCCTTTGGTCTGGGCCTGGCGACGATGGTGCGTGTGATCGTACTGATCGTCATTGCGAGCCTGATCTGGGTGCCCGTCGGTATCTGGATCGGCTTGCGTCCGGTCTGGGCCGAACGCTTGCAGCCAATCGCGCAGTTCATGGCGGCCTTCCCGGCCAACGTTCTGTTTCCTTTTGCGGTGATCGCGATTGTCGGCCTGCACCTGAACCCGGATATCTGGCTGTCGCCGTTGATGGTGCTCGGCACCCAGTGGTACATCCTGTTCAACGTGATCGCCGGGGCCAGCGCCTTGCCGACTGACCTGCGCGAAGCGGCGACCATGTTCAACATGCGCGGCTGGCAGTGGTGGCGGCGTGTCGCGCTGCCTGGCGTGTTTCCCTACTACATCACCGGTGCGCTGACCGCGTCGGGTGGTTCGTGGAACGCCAGTATCGTTGCCGAAGCGGTTTCCTGGGGCGATCAGCATCTGGAAGCGGCAGGCCTGGGGTCATACATCGCCAATGCGACCCAGGCAGGTGACTTTCCGCGCGTTGCGCTGGGCATCGTGGTCATGTCGGTCTTCGTGATTGCGTTCAACCGGTTGCTGTGGCGCCCGCTGTACGGGTTCGCCGAGCGACGTCTGAGTCTTGTCTGATCTTGTGTAAGGGGAGGGCGCCATCATGATGGCTGTCGAAACGCGTTGCCTGGTAGATGTTCAGAAAGTCCGACATGTGTACGGCAAAGGCAGCAAAGAGCGCCTGGTGCTGGATGACGTGACCCTGACGCTCAATGAGAACGAAATAGTGGGCCTGCTGGGCCGGTCCGGCTCGGGCAAGTCGACCCTGTTGCGCTCCATCGCCGGGCTGGTGGTGCCTACCGAAGGTGAGGTGAATTTCCCTCGTCGTGTGCAAGGACGGGCAATGTCGGTGGGCATGGTGTTCCAGAGCTTTGCGCTGTTTCCCTGGCTGACGGTGTTGGAAAACGTCGAAGTTGGTCTCGAAGCGCAACGTGTGCCTGCCGCCGTACGCCGCAAGCGCGCACTGGCGGCCATCGATCTGATCGGCCTGGACGGTTTCGAGAGCGCCTACCCCAAAGAGCTGTCCGGAGGCATGCGTCAGCGGGTCGGCATGGCGCGCGCGCTGGTCATCGATCCTGACGTGCTGTTGATGGACGAACCGTTTTCCGCGCTCGACGTGCTCACCGCCGAAACCCTGCGTACTGACTTGCTGGACATGTGGAGCGAGGGGCGCATGCCCATCAAGTCGATCCTGATGGTGACGCATAACATCGCCGAAGCCGTGCTGATGTGCGATCGCATCCTGCTGTTCTCCTCCAATCCTGGCCGGGTGATCAGCGAGATCAAGGTCGATCTGCCCCAGCCGCGCAACCGCCAGGACCCGATCTTTCGGGCGCTGGTGGAAGAGATCTACGTGCTGATGACCCAGGACAACGACGCCGGCGAGATTCGTCAGGGCGTGTTTCCGGGCACCGGGCTGGGAATGGTGTTGCCACAGGTTTCCACCAACGCACTGGCAGGGTTGATCGAGGCGATTCACGCGCCGCCCTACAGCCTCAAAGCCGACCTGCCGGAGCTGGCCGCTGCGCTGCACTACAACGCCGACGAGCTGTTCCCGATTGCCGAGGTGCTGCAACTATTGCGCTTCGCTGAACTGAAGGGCGGCGACATTCGCCTGCTGCCTGCCGCCAATCGCTATGCGCTGGCGGATGTCGACGAGCGCAAGCAACTATTCGCCCAGCATCTGCTGAGCTTTGTGCCGTTGGTGGCGCATATCCGTCGGGTGCTGGATGACCGTCCCACGCACACGGCACCGGTACGGCGCTTTCGTGATCAACTCGAAGACTTCATGTCTGAAAGCGATGCCATGCAGACCCTCAACGCAGTGATTCAATGGGGGCGCTACGCGGAGTTGTTCGCCTATGACGAACTGACCGATCAGTTCAGCCTGGACAACCCGTCCTGAGGTTTGTAGGACATACTCAACAGGCCTTTTGCAACCAGCTGGATGATGCGCATGCGTGAACCGGAATCCTACGGCAAGGCTGCTATGGCGGTGCGGCTGATCGCGTTGCTCATGCTGGCGCTGGTCATTGCAGTTGCCGACACCTTGACCGACCTGGAAATCGCCGTGGGCGTATTCCAGATTGTTGTGGTGCTGCTGGCGGTCAGGTTCCTGCCGTCCACAGGCGTTATCGCGATGGCGTTGCTGTGCATGGTGCTGACCGTGATCAGTTACGAGATGACGACCTCCAGAGGCAGTGAGGCGTCCGGGCTGATCAATTGCATCATCAGCCTGGCGGCCATCGCCATGACCACCTGGCTGGCGCTGCGCATGGCGCTGGCCATCCGCTCGGTACATGAAGCGCGCTCACAGCTGGCGCGGATCGCACGGGTCAATCAACTGGGTGAACTGACGGCGTCCATTGCTCACGAGGTCAATCAGCCGCTGTCGGCCATTGTCACCAGCGGCAATGCCTGCCAGCGCTGGCTGGCCACCGAGCCGGTCAATCTGGAGAAGGCCCGGCAGGCCGTCGACCGCATGATCAGTGACGCGAACCGCGCCGGGGACATCATCGTCCGGGTGCGCGCGCTGGCGAAGCGTTCGTCCACTCACAAGGAGTGGATCAGCGTGGCCGATACCGTCGCCGAGATCGTGGCGCTGGCACACAGCGAGATAGAGGGGCAGGGCGTCGCACTGCTGGTCGACGTTCCGGAGGGCCTGCCGCCGCTGCTGGCTGATCGGGTGCAGATCCAGCAAGTGTTGCTGAACCTGATGCTCAATGGCGTCGATGCGATGAAAAAGCTCGAGGCGGATCAGGCGCAACTGGAGATTCGGGTGGGCTGGCATGACGGCGGTGATATCGAATTTGCGGTCAGCGACAACGGTATCGGCGTGCCACCGGAAAACATCCATCGGTTGTTCGATGCTTTCTACACCACCAAGGAGGAAGGGATGGGGATTGGTCTGGCGATCAGTCGTTCGATCATCGAAGCTCATGGCGGGCGCATCTGGGTCACCCCCAACCCTGCAATCGGTGCTACGTTTCACTTCACCCTGCCCACCGGAAAGATGGAAACCTGATGAGCACAGTTGCCGCCGCATCACAGGCCGAAGAGCCGATCATCTACGTCCTTGATGACGACCTGTCGGTGCGCTCCTCGCTGGAGGATCTGCTGGCCTCGGTCGGGTTGCGCAGCATGCTGTTCGGCTCGACCCGCGAGTTCCTGGACACGCCGCGTCCTGACGCGCCGGGCTGCCTGATTCTGGACATTCGCATGCCTGGAATGAGTGGTCTGGACTTCCAGGAGCATATGGCCAGGTCGGGGATTTCCCTGCCGGTCATTTTCATCACCGGGCATGGCGACATTCCCATGTCCGTGCGGGCCATGAAGGCCGGTGCGGTGGAGTTTCTGACCAAGCCTTTTCGCGATCAGGACTTGCTCGACGCCATTCAGCAGGGGTTGGCGCAGGATCGCAGTCGACGCAAAAGTGCCGCGGTCGAAGCCGAACTGCAGCGCCGCCACGCCAGCCTCAATTCCGGTGAGCAGCAGGTGATGGAGCTGGTGGTCAGCGGCCTGCTCAACAAACAGATTGCAGCCCGGCTGAACGTGAGCGAAATCACCGTCAAGGTCCGCCGTGGCTCGGTGATGCGCAAGATGGAAGCCGATTCCCTGGCCGACCTCGTCAAGTTTGCCGAGCGCCTCAAAGAGCTGCACTGATCACCGGCCCACGCCGAGCCCTCATCGTTTTACACAAGTCCGCTTTTGATTCTGGCTGGCGGCGGTAGGAGTAGGCGCGAAGAGGCCGCTACAGCCTCCAGAAACAGGACATTTGTACTCAGCGGCTGACTAATTCACCAACTGCGGCAGTACGTAGTTGCGCACGACGTACAGCGAACCTTCTGCGCTCAAGTGCCCCGAGTCGATCTGCAGCAGAGAGCGGTTGTCTTCCAGGCGTACCCGGCAGGCATCGGCGATGCACAGTTTGTCGATCAGCGACACGAACTGGATGCCTGCCGATGCGGCCAGTGCGCGGGTTGCCTGATCCACCAGCATGACACTTTGATCCAGAGCCGGATCGCGGATGTACGATTCGCTCAGCCCCCAATGACGGTTGGCGATGACGCTGGGCAACGACGGGTTCCAATGCGGAACCGGGCCGATCAGCACGATTTGCTTCACACCAAGGCCCTTGAGCCGAACCGCGATCTGCGTCCAGTCGGTCTTGTCGTGCCCATCCTTTTGCGCGATGACCACGATGTCCGGACGGAGCCTTTCGATGCCCTGCAGGGCCGTTCTGTTGGAGTAGTCACAGGCCCTGCTGGTCGCAGAGGTACGTCCTTGCTGGTCCCTCAGAGCGGGACGGCAACTGGCCGAGGCGACCTGATAGAAAGGCGTGCTGTGTGTCAGCAAGGTACGCAGGCCAAGCGACAGCGCTTGTGCATGAGAATCGCCCCACAGGAACACGCCACCCACCCCTTGTTTGCGGGTGCAGGCTTCATCGATGCCTGATTGGCCGCGCTGGGTCAGGGCGGAGAAGGCGTCACATTTCAGCCAGTAGGGCTCGTACAGGTTGTGCTGGCGATCAGCGTACTCCTGAATGAAACGCGCCTTGTCCGAAACACTCACCGGGCGCAGGGGAGAAATCACGCCGCCGGTTGCACTCACCAGCGTTCCGCCGACGAACAGCAGAGCGATCAGCGTGCCGAACGTGGCACGTCTGCTGCGCTGATCAGACGACGGCCTGCTGACGGGCTGCTCGATCAGTCGCCATGAGACCAGACCCAGCATCACGGCCACGCCGATGCCCACCAGCACTGCGCGGATCTCGCCCAGTAACCCGGCGTCATTCATCCACACCACCACCGGCCAGTGCCACAGGTACAACGAGTACGAGCGTGTGCCGGCCCATTGGGCGAGCGGGTTACAGGTCAGCAGCGAGTCGTTGCGTGCGGCGACGATCACCGCGAACGCCCCCAGCACCGGCATCAACACCAGATAACTCGGCCACGTGTCCTGCACGGACAGCAGAAAGAAGCCGGCCACGATCAGCGTCAGTCCTAAGTGTTCCAGAACGCGCTGCTGCAGGGCCTTCAATTGCAGCGGGAACAGGCAGGCCACGCCACCTGCGAGCAACTCCCAAGCGCGGGTCGGCAGCAGGTAAAACGCTGCCTCCGGCCATTGCGAGGAGGCAGATACGCACACCACAAAGCCTGTCAGGCTTGCGCCCAGTACCCACCAGCGCAGGTTGTGCAGCGCGACGAAGCGACTGAGCATCAGCAGCGCAATCGGGTACAGCAGGTAGAACTGCCATTCCACCGACAGCGACCAGGTATGCAGCAGCCACTTCTCATGGGCGCTGGCGGTGAAATACCCCGCCTCACGCCAATAGACGAAGTTGGAAACGAACCCCAGGCTGCTCGCCACATGTGTGCCCAGCGCGCTGTAGTCCAGCGGCAGCAGAGCGAACCAGCCGAGCAACAGCAAGGCAAAACACAACACAGCGAGGGCCGGGACGATGCGCTTGGCCCGTGACGTGTAGAACGCCGCCAGCCTGAATCTACCGCTCCTCAAGCCGCGCAGGATGATGCCGGTGATCAGATACCCCGAGATCACGAAAAACACGTCGACACCGGCAAAGCCGCCAGGCAGCCAGTCGGGGTGGAAGTGGAAGAGCAGCACTGCGATCACTGCGATGGCGCGCAGGCCATTGATGTCTTTTCTAAAGTCCATTTGAGAAAGCCATCCGTTGGCTGATCGTGAGGGGGAGGGGCCGGGGATCAGCCGAAGCTTATCGGCAGCCAGCGTTGTGGTGATTGTGCTGGTTGATCAGCGTGCAGCCGACGTCAGCCCGGGCACATGGCCCGTAGAAGATTCTTTGCCGGCCATCACATGACCAATGGCCAGGCCGATGAACAGGTTGGCAACAGCGACCTCGAACATGTCGGTGGTCCAGCTGATCAGGCACCAGCAAAAGCTGATCGCCAGGAGCATATGGCCAATACGGGTCTGATCATCGATCAGGCGGAACAACAGCGGAATCTGCAGCGCATACAGCAGCAGGCCGAGCACGCCCAGCATTGCCCAGAGGTACAGGGCGGAGCTGTCCATGCCGAGAAATACCCCGGCACCGTCCACCGGAAACAACCCCATCGTGCTGCCGACCATGCCGAAGCCTGCGCCGCTGATCATCCAGCCTTCGCGACTCATTGCATCGATCAGGCCGGGCCAGGTGTTGATCAGCCGGTCATACAGCGAGGCCAGAGAGCCGCCGCTGCTGACCGCGTAAGCGTCAGGGCTCACAATCAGGCCCAGTGCCGGCAACAGCAGGCCGATGCCTACCACCACGGTGCACACCGTCCTGCAGGTCCAGCTCATCCGCCGCAATAACAGCAGCACGATGGTCAGCGCGAAGGCCGCGGCTGGCGCTTTGCTGGTGGTTAGCACGATGGCGTAAAGCGCCACCGCACTCAGCAACATCATCATCCGGCGCGAGCGCAGGAACATGATCAGGTACAGCGTGTAGAAGGCGATCATGATCGACAGCACGTTGGACACCCTGGCGAAACCGGCAATGCGGTCCACCTCGTCCGCGCTCCATGAGGTATTGGCGCTCAACTGGGTTTCACCGACGCTGTAGCTGTAGCCCTTCCATGGCACGGAGGTGAGCTTGTCCAGGGCAATCCCCAACAGCGAGGCCAGCAGGCAGAAAGCAATGGCGCGGTACAACAGCTTGCGGCGATGCAGCAGGTGCCGGCCACATACCAGGCCGAACACCAGCGGGCTCAGCGCGAACAGACTGAACGCCAGGTTGTGCGCGCTGGCGCGATGCAGCATGGCCAGCAGCGCGGAAATCAGCCACAGGATCGTGAACGTCCAGAACAACCGCCCGGCTCTGAATGTGCGCAGTTCGAGCGTAAACAGCAGGATGCAGGCGGCCTTGGGCAGATAGAGCAGGGGGCTTATGCCTGCCTGGTCGAAGTAGAAGCGCAAGGCTCCGGAAAAGGTCTCGACCAGAATCAGGCTGATGGCGACCCACACCACCACCGTGGACTTGTCAAAGGACATCAACGACGACCTGGCGTCGACGCCGTTCGCAGTATTCAACGCCATGCTGGCTGCCTTGTGAAATACGTCAGGGGAATTGCGCGGACAAAGCTACCGCCCGACGATCACGGGGACGTGTCGACACAGGGAAGCTTTGGGAGATGGGGGTCTGGAGCGGACGCTCGCAACGGCATGACAACAGGTATATCAGTCGCAGTTGGCGCAACTGTCAATTAATTAGTCGGGATTAATGGTTATGCGCTGCACTTAGTGCCCAGGACAGGACGCGGAGCGTCCAGAACGGCGTGCCCACGCTGGCGCATGGGCACGATGGTGTTCTTGCGGACGCGATCCTGCAGACACCTATCGTTCCTCACGCTCCGCGTGGTAATGCCCTTCGTGACGCTCTGCGTCACCCATCTGCGGATTACGGGTATTTACGTCTGTCCGGTGCAGGCGGGAAGTACTGATATAGCCAGGTCTCGCTCAGCGTACGGTCGCCAGTGCGGATGAACATGCGCATTTCAACCGGCTCGACCGAGTCGCTGTCCGGTACCCAGTCGAAGGTGACGCGGTAGCCCTTGATGTCCGGCAACACGAGGATGTTGAAGTCCTGCACCTTGCCATGAGTGACCGTGACGATGGGCTCGATTCCAGTGCCTTCCGGCAAGCGATCCAGACCGCCGCCGTTGAAGTCCACCGCGAAGCGGCGTGCCCAGGTTTTCGGGTAATGCTCGCCCGGTGCCCAGCCTTCGAGGAAGCCGCCCATGCCTGAACGTGTCGCGTGGACCAGTGCCAGCGGCGTGCTTACCGGCGGCAGCGGGCTCCAGAACAGCTTGTAGCCGTAGTTCATCGAGTCCCCGGCCTTGACCGGCGTCTTCGGTGTCCAGAACACCACGATGTTGTCCATCGTTTCGCCCGTGGTCGGCAGTTCCAGCAGGCTGACCTCGCCTTCGCCCCACGCCGTGATCGGCTCGACCCATAGGCTTGGACGACGGCTGTACCAGACAACGGTGTCCTGATAGCTGGAGAATTCGTGATCGCTCTGTACCAGCCCGAAGCCTTTCGGATCGGTGTCGGAGAACGCGCTGAACTGCGGTTTGGCCGGGTTGTTCAGCGGACGGCAGATCCACTCACCGTTGCCACGCCACATCGACAGGCGATCCGAATCGTGGATTTGCGGGTGGATGGTGTCGCACATGCGGCGTTCGTGAGTGCCGCAGCTGAACATGCTGGTCATCGGCGAAATGCCCAGCTGCTGGATATCGGTACGCGCATTGACGTGCGCGTCGATTTCCATGACCACCTGGCCGGCCTGACAGTCGATGTCGAAGCGATAGGCGCCGGTCGCGCTCGGCGAGTCGAGCAGTGCGTAAACCACGAAGCGTGTCGCGTTCTTGTCCGGCGTTTCAAACCAGAACTTGGTGAAGTCCGGAAATTCTTCCTGACGTTTGGCGTAACTGTCGATAGCCAGGCCGCGGGCCGAGAGGCCGTATTGCTTGTTGCTGTCCACGGCGCGGAAGTAGCTGGCGCCGAGGAACGAAACGACGTCATTGATGGCGATTTCAGGCGCCTTGAACAGTTTGAAACCGGCAAAGCCCAGGTCGCCCTTGACCAGGTTCTTGTCGATGCCACTGTTCTCGTAGTTGAACAGGTCATGGCGGAAATGCACTTCGCGCGCCTGCTTGCTCTGCGGATCGACGCTGTACATGCGCACGGGCGTCTTGAAGCCCATGCCGACGTGGAAGAAATGCACGTCGAGCTGGCCGTGGACGTCTTTCCACAGCGAGTGATTCGGGTCGTAGCGGATGGCATTGAATTGCTGCGGCGTCATGTTCGCAAGTACCGGTGGCAGCACCTGCTTGTTGCTCACATACCCTTTGCTCGCAAGCTTCTTGGCATGCGCCTGCAACTCAGCAAAATCGAAGTGTTCGATCTCGCCATCGGCTGCGGCGGCCAGTGCCCGCGCAGCAAAAAGCCCTGAGGCCGATACGCTGCCGTAGGCGGCTAACGCCATGGACGCTTTCAGGAGATTTCTGCGATTCATAAAGGTGAAGCCTCTGAGTAATTCTGTGCGTCCTGCACAAAAAATGGCGCGCCAACGACTCCTTGCCGAACGCAAACTACCCACAACAGATAACAAAGACGAGATACGGTTCGGAAATCGGCCAAAAAAAAACGCCGATCATGGCTAATGAATCCGGCGTGTTGGCGGCTATAACGTTGATTTTTGCGTCGCTGCAGACTAATCGATTAAGCGCATCGCCGCTTGGCGCAAGGCTTCCAGACGATCGGGGCAAGAAACGCTGATCAACTCGACGTCTTCGACCGACACGAAAACTTTTTTCGCCAGGCAATATTCAGCAATCATTTTGCTGGCGCGCGGGCTCGCTCTCTGCCCGACTTCAGGTCGATTCGCCCGCTGGGCAACACCGCTATCTCACATCCGTTCAGCTAATAGTCCTGACGAAAGTTTCATTCCGCGTGTTATATCGTAACGCTATGATTCACTGGCATTCAGATGCCAATGCAGGGCTCTCCAAAGGGCGATAAATCAGCGGGTGCCGGGGTAGTGATGCGGGTTGATTTGGATGAGCACGAAGGCCTTGAAGGCCTGCCACGTTTTCAAATGGCGGTGCAACAGGTTCGGCGTCTGGGACGATTGATGTATGTGACCGGTGGAGCAGGGGCGTTCGGGCTGCTGCTGGCGTTGTCCATCGATCTGTTTTCCCCCGGCTCTTTGTGGATGGCCGTGTTGTGCAACGCCTCGGCGGCGTTGTTTCTGCTCACGGCGGGCTTGCAGTCGGCGCGGCATGTCGCGCTGTGGCGGGCTCGCGCGTTGCGTTCGCCGGACGCAGACACCCTCGACGAAAACCTGTCTGCTGGCGACGAGAGCGGCTGGTACGAGCGCCTGCTTGAACGGCTGAGTGACTCCGGCAAATCGCTGGTCAGGCACGTGGGCAGCTCGACCCTGTGGCTTGCCGGTTGGGCGGTGCTGGCGTTGATCGTCGTTCGTGCCTTCTGGAACCTGGCGCTGTCCGGCGTCGACCTCTCCACGGCCGGTAGCCTGGCCGGCAGCGTCATGCTGTTGTTGGCATTCGGGCTGCTGGTCATCGAGCGACAACTGAGCAGCGAGTCCGACAGTCAGTCGCCGGAGGCCGGTGCGCTGGCGCAACTGGTGCGCATGACGCTGATCGTCCTGCTGGTCGGCGCGCTGTGCCTGTTTTTCTCCAGTGCAGAACGTGTCTGGCCTGCGCGGCTGGCGGTATTGATCGGCCTGCTGCCGTTTGGCGTGGCGCTGGAGTTTCTGCTGCGCGCTGTGCTGTCGGTGTTCAGCCCGCGCAACCCACGCAGCGAACCGCGCCTGCTGGCCGCCAGTTTCATCGCCGACCTGTTGCGCTGGCCGCCGCGTCCGCTGCTCGCCTTGCAGCACGAACTGCACAACCGCTTTGGCATCGATCTGCGCCAGATCTGGGCCTTTACCTACATGCGTCGCGCCTTTTTGCCGGTGCTGACGGTGGTCGCAGCGCTGGGCTGGGTGCTGAGCGGCGTGCATGAAATTCCCATGCAGGGGCGGGGCATTTATGAACGCTTCGGCAAGCCGGTCGACGTGTCCGGGCCCGGTCTGCACGTGGGTTTGCCCTGGCCGTTCGGGCGTGTGCTGGCCGTTGAAAACGGCGTGGTTCATGAACTGGCGACCAGCGTTTCTGCTGCCGACACGGCCGAGCAAACGCTGGACCCGGCCGAAGGCCCGCCACCGGGTAGCGCCAACCGTCTGTGGGATGCCAGCCATATCAACGAAAAATCCCAGGTCATTGCCAGCAGTGCAGGCGACAAGCAGAGCTTTCAGATCGTCAATATGGACGTGCGGTTCGTCTACCGTATCGGCCTGACAGATGCCGCAGCCATGGCGTCGACCTATAACAGCGCTGACATCCCAGCCTTGATTCGCAGCACGGCCAGCCGGGTGCTGGTGCATGACTTTGCTTCGCGCACGCTGGATGAACTGCTCGGCGAACAGCGCAGCGAGCTGGCCGATGACATCGGCAAGGCCGTGCAGGCCGACTTGCAGCGGCTGGACAGCGGCGTCGAATTGCTCGCCACGGTGGTTGAAGCCATCCACCCGCCTGCCGGTGCGGCCAACGCCTATCATGCTGTGCAGGCTGCGCAGATTGGTGCACAGGCGCTGATCTCTCGCGAACGCGGCGCGGCCAGCGACAGGGCCAATCAGGCGCAGCTCAATGCCAGCGTGGCGCGTGATCAGGCCAGTGCCGTCGCCCGCGAGATTCTGGCCGGCGCACAGGGTGCAGACCTGCGCTTCAGTGCCGAACGTCAGGCCTATGCCAAGGCAGGCCAGGCGTTTTTGCTGGAGCAATACCTGGCCCAACTGACCGAGGGCCTGGGCAATGCGAAGTTGCTGATACTCGACCACCGTCTGGGCGGCGACAGTGCGCCGACCATCGACCTGCGTACCTTCACCCCACCGGCAGACCCAACGGCGCCGCGTAAAGCCGTTCAGTAAGGAGTCGTCCCTTGAGTCTGTTCCATCATCATCACGATCACGCCGACCACGATAGCCATGACAGTCACGGCCATGGCGGCCATGGTCATCACCACCATCATCATGGCGCGAGCGGCCCGGCAGCGTTCCCCTGGCGGCGGGCAAGCCTGGCTGCGGTGCTGATCGCGTTTGTGATTGCAGCAGCGAGCCTGGTGCAGGTGCGTTCGGGCGAGGCGACCGTCGTCACACGCTTCGGCAACCCGTCCCGCGTCCTGCTTGAGCCGGGCCTCAACTGGCGCTGGCCGGCACCGTTCGAGGCGACCATCCCGGTGGATCTGCGCTTGCGAACCACTTCCAGCGGTCTGCAGGACGTCGGTACCCGCGATGGCTTGCGCATCATCGTTCAGGCCTACGTGGCGTGGAAGGTGCAGGGCGACGCCGACAACGTGCAGCGCTTCATGCGCGCGGTACAGAACCAGCCCGACGAGGCGGCGCGGCAGATCCGTACCTTTGTCGGCTCGGCGCTGGAAACCACCGCGAGCAGTTTCGACCTTTCCAGCCTGGTGAATACCGACGCCAGCAAGGTGAATATCACTGCCTTCGAAAATCAGCTGCGCCAGCAGATCGATCAGCAACTGCTGGCGACTTACGGGGTGCGTGTCCTGCAGGTCGGCGTGGAGCGACTGACCCTGCCTTCGGTAACGCTCAACGCTACCGTGGACCGCATGCGCGCCGAGCGCGAGACCATCGCCACCGAGCGAACCGCCGTGGGCAAGCGTGAGGCGGCGCAGATTCGTTCGGCCGCCGAGCGCGATGCACGGATTGTCGAAGCCGATGCCACGGTCAAGGCGGCCGATATCGAAGCACAGTCGCGGGTTGAAGCCGCGCAGATCTATGGCCGTGCCTATGCGGGCTCGCCGCAGCTCTACAACCTGCTGCGCTCGCTGGATACGCTGGGCACTATCGTGACGCCCGGCACCCGCCTGATACTGCGCACCGACGCGGCGCCGTTCCGCGTGCTGGTGGACGGCCCGCCGACGCTGGATGGCAAGAGCGGAACGCAGCCATGAGCCAGCCGGTCGACGAAGCCGTGGCGCAGCGCCCGCCGGTAAACAGCCCTTGGTTGCAGGCGAGCCGTCTGGCGTTTCTGGGGCTGTATGGCGTGACATTGCTCGCCGCGCTTGCCTGGGCGACGTCCAACATACGCCAGATCGATCCACAGAACCGCGCGGTGGTCATGCACTTCGGCGCGATCGAGCGGGTTCAGAACGCAGGGCTGCTGATCGCCTGGCCGCAGCCGTTCGAACAGGTGGTGCTGCTGCCTTCGGCTGATCGGGTGATAGAGCGGCGCGTGGAAACCCTGCTGCGTTCGCCTGCCGCGTTGAAAGCCGATGAAGTCGCGACCCTGTCGGCACCCATGAGCGATGCACTGGCAGGCTCCGGTTTTCTGCTGACTGGCGATGCCGGTGTGGTGCAACTGGACGTCACGGTGTTTTACAAAGTGACTGACCCCACTGCCTTCGTGTTGCAGGGCGAGCATGTATTGCCCGCGCTGGACCGGCTGGTCAATCGCAGCGCTGTGGCGCTGACGGCGGCGCGGGATCTGGACACCATTCTGGTTGCCCGTCCCGAGCTGATCGGTGCTGACAGCCAGGCCGCCGAACGCCGTGAGCGGCTGCGTGGCGATCTGGTGCGCGGCATCAATCAGCGTCTGGCCGAGCTCAAGGCGACCGGCATGGGCATCGGTGTCGAGGTCGCTCGGGTGGATGTGCAGTCGAGCTTGCCGACCTCGGCAGTCAACGCTTTCAATGCTGTGCTGACGGCCAGTCAGCAGGCCGATCAGGCCGTGGCCAACGCGCGCACGGAGGCCGAAAAGCTGACCCAGACCGCCAATCAACAGGCCGACCGAACCCTGCAAGTGGCGCATGCACAGGCGTCCGAGCGTCTGGCCAAGGCGCAGTCGGCTACCGCAACCGTTGTCAGCCTGACCCAATCAGCCGAAACCCGCAGCGATCCCGGCCTGATGCAACGTCTCTACCGTGAACGCGTACCGGTCATTCTGCATCAGGCGGGTTCGGTGACCACGGTCGATCCCAAAGACGATTCCCGCCTGATCATTCAGGGAGCACCACAATGAGTGGCGAAGCCGTTCACACCCACGACGCTGGTCAACCGCAGGCGCCTGGCAGTCTGCTGAGCAGCGCAGAGCAGCGCAGTGCCGCCCGGCAACTGACCCTCGCGATGCTGGCCTTGGGCTTGCTGGGATTGGGACTGGTCTGGCGGTTTTTCGCCCCGGAGCAGGCAGGTGTCAGCCAGTTGCTGTTGGGCGCTGCGTCACTGTTGGTGGCGATACCGGTGATCAGCGCCGGCTGGCACAGCCTGCGGCATCCGAGCCTGCACGGCATCACCGATCAGTTGATCGCACTGGCGATGCTCGGTGCCTGGGCCACCGGTGACCTGATGACCGCCGCGTTGCTGCCGATCATCATGATCTTAGGTCATGTGTTGGAAGAGCGCAGTGTGATCGGCTCGCAGGAGGCCATCGAAGCGCTGGGACGCCTGACTCGCAGCCAGGCGCGTTTGCTCGGCGCCGACGGCAGCGTGCGCGAGGTCGACAACGCGACGCTCAAAGCCGGCGATCAGGTGGAAGTGCGGGCGGGCGACCGCGTTCCGGCGGACGGTCGGGTGCTGTCCGGGCAAGCCAGTCTGGATACGTCGTCGATCACTGGCGAATCGGTCCCGCTGGAAGCCAGTGTCGGGGTCGAGGTGTTCGGTGGCGCCATCAACCTCGACGGCCTGCTGCGCATCGAAGTGACCCGCATCGGCGATCAGTCGACGCTGGGCAAGGTCATCGCGCTGATGCAGAGCGCAGAGCGTTCCAAGCCGCCTATCACGCGTCTGCTGGAGCGCTACGCAGGCAGTTACATGGTGCTGGTCTTGCTGATCGCGGCGCTCACCTGGTTTATCACTCAGGATGCCCAGGCGATGCTGGCAGTGCTGGTCGCAGCCTGTCCCTGTGCGCTGGTGCTTTCGGCCCCGGCCACCGCCATCGCAGGTATTGCGGTCGCGGCGCGGCACGGGATTCTGATCCGCAGTTCGGCGTTTCTTGAAGAACTGGCTGACCTCAACTCACTGGTTGTGGACAAGACCGGCACCCTGACCTACGGCCGTCTGCGTCTGCAGTCCGTGCAGGCTGACGGTTCGCAGCATCCACAATTGCTGGAGCTGGCTGCGAGCCTCGGGTCTGCCAGCAGTCACCCGGTGAGTCGGGCCTTGGCCGGGCTGGTGGATAATGCCCGACTGCTGCCGCTGACCGACACCCGTGAGCGCCAGGGCCTGGGTGTGGTGGCCTCGACCGGGCAGGGCGATGCAGCACTGGGCCGCCCGGAGTTGTTCGCACAGATGGGCATCGTCACGCCTGCTGTCCCTGCACATGACGGCCCGCTGGCCGGTCTGTCGCTGGACGGGGTTTTTCTGGCCTGGCTGCTGCTGGCCGACAGTGTCAAACCCGAAGCTCAGGCGGCGCTGCTGGAATTGCGCGGCCTGGGCCTGGGCCGACAATTGCTGTTGACCGGTGACCGGCAGAGCGTGGCCGACAATCTGGCGCACGATATCGGCATCGCTGACGTTCAGGCGCAGGCGCTGCCTGAAGACAAACTCAACCGCGTCATGGGCGAGATCTCCAGTGGTTTCCGGCCAATGGTGGTCGGCGACGGGGTCAACGATTCGCTGGCCCTGAAGGCGGGCGTGGTCGGCGTGGCGATGGGCGCGGGTGGGGCGGATATCGCGTTGGCATCCGCCGACATCGTGCTGATCGGCAGCGATCTGCGCCGCCTGGGCACCTGTGTGCGACTCAGTCGCCAGTGCCGTCACACCTTGCAGGTCAACGTCATCATTGGGTTGGGCTGGACGCTGGCCATCGTGGCTCTGGCCGCCTTTGGTCTGCTTGGCGCTGCGGGCGCGATGGTCGCAGCTATCCTGCACAATCTAAGCACCCTATTGGTATTGGGCAACGCCGGACGTTTGCTGCGCTTTCAGGAGCCATTGCTCAAGCTCGAAGACGTGAGTGTGCAGCATCAGGTCTCACGCCTGCACTGATGATCAGTGCGTCAAACGGCTTGAGCTTTGACTAATTCTGTTACAGATTAAGCGCTGTGTTTCATTGTGTGATCCAAATTCAGGCTGACTCTCGGCTCGAATCAGAGGGCACAGGGCTGTTCCCCCGCAGTTGATTCATAGCAGTTTTGCCGTCGCCAATGCCTTTTCGGGCCCTTTTGCGGGGCCTTTGCTGGATTACTCTTTTTTGAGTTTCTGGATAAGGGGGTGATTTTGAAATGCTTGCACAACTTCCAACGACCTTGCAGAACCTTCATCTGCCGTTGCGGCTCAGGCTCTGGGACGGTCATCAGATGGACCTCGGGCCTGCGCCCAGCGTCACGATAGTCGTCAAGGACCCGCAACTGGTCTCCGACTTCAGTCACCCCAGTCTGGGCCTGCTAGGCAGCGCGTTTGTGGAGGGGCGGCTGGAACTGGAGGGCTCCATCAGCGAAGTGGTCCGGGTCTGCGATGAACTGACCCACGCGCTGGTGGATGATGACGACAGCGCTGGCAATCCGATCCGGGTCGAGCATGACAAGGACACTGACGCGGCCTCGATTGCCTATCACTACGATGTCTCCAACGACTTCTACCAGCTCTGGCTCGACAGGGAGATGGTCTACTCCTGCGCGTATTTCAAGACCGGGGACGAATCGCTGGAGCAGGCGCAGCAGGATAAATTCCACCACCTGTGCCGCAAGTTGCGGCTCAAGCGCGGTGAATACCTGTTGGACGTCGGCTGCGGCTGGGGGGGGCTGGCGCGTTTTGCGGCTCGCGAATACGGCGTGAAGGTCTTTGGCATCACGCTGAGCCAGCAACAATTGGCACTGGCCCGCGAACGCGTGCAAGCCGAAGGTCTGCAGGACAAGGTCGACCTGCAATTGCTCGACTACCGCGACCTGCCGCAGGATGCGCGCTTCGACAAAGTGGTCAGTGTCGGCATGTTCGAGCACGTCGGGCACGCCAACCTACCGTTGTACGCGCAACGCCTGTTCGGCGCGGTGAAGGAGGGCGGCCTGGTGATGAATCACGGCATCACCGCGCGGCACACCGACGGTCGTCCTGTGGGGCGTGGTGCCGGCGAGTTCATTGACCGCTATGTTTTCCCCAATGGCGAGCTGCCGCACATGGCCATGATCAGCGCCCATATCAGCGAAGCCGGGCTTGAAGTGGTCGACGTGGAAAGCCTGCGCCCGCACTACGCGAAAACCCTGGAGCACTGGAGCGCACGACTGGAATCCCGGCTCGACGAAGCCGCGCGAATCGTACCCGAACAGACCCTGCGGATCTGGCGGCTATACCTCGCAGGCTGCGCCTATGGATTCACCAAGGGCTGGATCAACCTGCACCAGATACTCGCCGTGAAACCCTTCGCCGACGGCAACACCGGACTGCCACTGACGCGCGAGGATATTTATGGGTGAAGTCCCGCTCGTCTCTTCAAGACAGGCAGCGTAGTGCACAGAGGTCTCACAGAATCGGTGAAATCAGCCGCGCCACGCGCATACCCAGTTGATGCAGACGCCGTGTTTCGTGGCTTTCCTGCACGGAGATTTCACGTGCGAGGTTGAAGTCGGCGGTGAGCATGGATTCCACCTGGCTGGAGAAGTCGCTCTCGACCGTGAGCAGCATCAATTCGAAGTTGAGGCGGAACGAGCGGTTGTCGAGGTTCGCGCTGCCGATGGCGGTGATCTCGTTGTCGACCAGGACGACCTTCTGATGCAGAAAGCCCGGCTCGTAGCGGAACACTCGGACCCCGGCACGTACGGCGTCGAAGGCGTACAGACTTGAAGCGGCGTAGACCACGTAATGGTCGGGGCGCGACGGCAGCAGCAGGCGCACGTCCACGCCGCGCAACACTGCCAGGGTCAGCGCAGCGGTCACGGCTTCGTCAGGGATGAAGTAGGGGCTGGTGATCCACACGCGCTCTTCGGCTGCGTGGATGGCTTCAACGAAGAACAGCGAGCAGGTTTCCTGCGCGTCAGCCGGGCCGCTGGTCAACAGTTGGCAAAGCACACCGTCTTCGGGAAACTCATCAGGCAGGCTTAACGGAGGCAGTTCGCGGGTGGCCCAGAACCAGTCCTCGGCGAACGACTCCTGCAAGCAGGCGACCACCGGGCCGATGACTTGCACATGGGTGTCGCGCCATGGAGCCAGCGGCGGCTTCAGGCCCATGTACTCATCACCCACATTGTGACCGCCCATATAACCTTTCAGGCCATCGACAACGACGATCTTGCGGTGGTTGCGGAAGTTGATCTGAAAGCGATTGAGCCAGCCGCCGCGTGTGGCGAAGGCTTTTATCTGCACGCCACCGTCGCGTAGCTTATCGATATAACTGCCTGGCAAGGCGTGGCTGCCGATGCGGTCGTACAGTACAAAGATCGCCACACCTTCGGCCGCTTTCTCCAGCAGCAGCGCTTGCAGCTCGCGCCCGAGTTTGTCGTCATGAATGATGAAGAACTGAATCAGGATGGTCTTCTTCGCTTCTCGGATAGCCTGAAAAATGGCTCCGAAGGTTTCCTCGCCATTGATCAGCAACTTGACCTTGTTGTTGGCCAGCGCCGGCATGTTGCCCAGCTTGGGCATTGCACGCAGCGCCGCATAGGCATCTGACCGACGCGCAGCCACGGCTTCTTCCATCCACGGCCGCCAGTTGAGGCTGCCGATCGCGATCCGCATTTCCTGGTTGGCCTGGCGACGCGCCTTGATGTACGCGTCGAATGAGCTTCGGCCAAACACCAGGTAAGGCAGCAGGGTGAAATAGGGAATGAACAGCAGCGGCATCGCCCAGGCAATCGCGCCTTGGGAGGTGCGCACAGTCAGCAACGCATGGATGGCGGCGCCTGTACCGAGTAAATGAATGAAACCCAGGACATAACCGAAAAAGTACGGGTCGTGATAATCCATGTGGAACAATGCTCCTCGCCTTTGCTGCCTAACAGACCACAGCTGAACAGGAATGTCGCTATTTAATTCCGGGTGCAACTGGGCGACATGTGTGCCGTCTAAGGTTTATCTTTTGGCTGGATTATTCCAGTCTCGTTTTCATCCGCAGTGCCCGATCAGGAATCTTGAAATGAACAAACGCATGTTGGCTTGGATGTTTTGTCTGGCGGCTCCTATGGCTCAGGCGCAGATGCTGCAACCGGGTTTGTGGGAGCTGACGTCCAGCAATATGAAAGTGGACGGACAACAGCTGCCGGACATGCAGTTGATGCTGGGACAGTTGCAGAATCTGCCGCCCGAGCAGCGTGCGATGATGGAACAGATGATGAAGAAGCAGGGCGTCACCCTTGGCGGCAAAGGCGTGAGGGCCTGCCTGACTCAGGCGCAGGTGCAGTCGGACGACATTCCGCTGACTGACCCGGCATCCGGATGCACGCAAAAGATTACTGCGCGCAACGGCAAGACCTGGAACTTCCAGTTCAGCTGCCCGAAAGCCAAGGGCACCGGACAGGCGCAGTTCCTGAGTGATCGCGAGTTCACCACCAACGTGGTGGGCACGTTCAATGCCACCGGGCAGCAACAGAACGGCAGCATGGACACCCGCGCGGTTTGGCTCGGGCCGCAATGTGGCAACGTCGCCCCGCGTACCTGATCAAATTCATAGAGTTATGTTCCACGTGGAACACGCTGCGCAGAGGTGATGATTTTTTGTCACCTCTGATGGTGTGGCAGGTAACTTAATCTTCATGAAGGGCCTCATCTTTCGTCCGTAACTGCATGTTATATTGTTACTAATGATGTGGATGAACCCTTCGTGAGCCGGGATGCTCAATTTGCTCTTTGAGACGTTCCATGCACCGACGCCAAGTGTTGCTCAACATGCTGCTTGCCAGCGCGGCCCTGACGTTGCCGTTGGGTGCCTATGCCACGCAAATTCGTAACGCCCGCCTTTGGCGTACCAACGACAAGCTGCGACTGGTCCTCGACCTGAGCGGCCCGGTGCAATACAAGACTTTCACCCTGACAGCCCCCGACCGCCTGATCATCGACGTCAGCGGTTCGCGGCTGACCGGCGACTTCAGTCAGTTGGCGCTGGACCGCACCGTTATAAAATCGATTCGCTCCGGGCATTACGGCCAGGGTGACGACACACGTATCGTGCTGGACCTCACCGCACCGGTACAGCTCAACAGTTTCCTGCTCGGCCCGGAAGGCGGGCAGGGGCATCGGCTGGTCCTGGACATGAGTTCCACGGTCCATGCGCCGGTGCAGATGGCTGAGCTGCCGCCGCCGGTGCCTGTGCCAATCCCGACCAGCAAGGCGCACACCGGACGCGACATCATGGTGGTGGTCGATGCCGGTCATGGCGGCAAGGATCCTGGCGCTGTTGGTTCGCGGGGTGAACGCGAAAAAGATGTGGTGCTGTCCATCGCTCAGTTGCTGGCCAGACGTTTGAAGCGCGAGAAAGGCTTCGACGTACGCCTGGTGCGCAACGATGACTTTTTCGTACCGCTGCGCAAGCGCGTCGAGTTCGCGCACAAGTCCAACGCCGACATGTTCATCTCCGTGCACGCCGATGCTGCGCCTCGTCTGACGGCATCGGGTGCGTCGGTGTTTGCCCTTTCCGAAGGCGGGGCAACGTCGGCAACGGCGCGCTTCATGGCTCAGCGGGAAAACGGCGCGGACCTGCTGGGTGCCACGTCGCTGCTCAATCTGAAGGACAAGGACCCGATGCTCGCCGGGGTGATTCTCGACATGTCGATGAACGCCACTATTGCAGCCAGTCTGCAATTGGGCCACACCGTTCTGGGCAGTCTCGAAGGTATCACCACGCTGCATCAGAAACGCGTTGAACAGGCCGGTTTCGCCGTTCTCAAATCACCCGATGTGCCGTCGATTCTGGTCGAGACCGGCTTCATCTCCAACAGCCGCGACAGCCAGCGCCTGGTCACTGCGCGTCATCAACAAGCCGTTGCCGATGGCCTGTTCGATGGCCTGCAGCGCTATTTTCAGCGTAACCCGCCAGTGGACTCGCACATGGCCTGGCTGCAGGCGCAGAAGCAGGAACTGCCGGTCTGATCGGCTCACCTGCAGCCATTCAAGCGGCTGCAGGTGATCTTGCTGCGCGTGCCGCTTGAGCTGGATACCCGAGTGATGGTCGTCCAGCCCACACGCTGCACAGTGCCTGCCCAAGCCTCGCCATCAGAAGCCAACCCGGTAAAAAACGTCAATTGACCATAGCGGCTGTTGGTCTGCGCCCAGCGGCGCTTGTCGCGCACTTCGTATCCCTTCAACCAGGTCGTCGATCCGGCAGTGGCCACGCTGTAGCTATTGCCCTGCGCATCGCTGCACGCCAATACCGTCGCGCTACGCGTACAGGTGGCGAGGTCGGCGGAGGGGCTTGGAGGTGCAGCCATCACATGCGCGCTGATCAGCATCGCCATCAAACCTGTTGAAACCCGTCTCATGAAGATCCCTTCACCAAGGCCATAGCTATTTTTGGTTGTTATACTATAACATCCGGATGTGATTAGAGCTGGCTGCCTGAGGGATTCGTCGCAGTCGATATGAACAAGGTTCAAGCCTTGCAGCTGCCTGGAGAGTCCTGATGGCAAATCTTCTACCCGTTACCGTTTTGTCCGGTTTTCTCGGGGCCGGTAAAAGCACTTTACTCAATTATGTGCTGCGCAACCGTGAAAACCTGCGGGTTGCGGTGATCGTCAATGACATGAGCGAGATCAACATCGACGGCAGCGAAGTTCAGCGTGATGTCAGCCTGAACCGTGCCGAAGAAAAGCTGATCGAGATGAGCAATGGCTGCATCTGCTGCACCCTGCGCGAGGACCTGCTCGAAGAGGTCAGCCGTCTGGCTCAGGACGGTCGTTTTGATTACTTATTGATCGAATCCACAGGAATCTCCGAGCCGTTGCCCGTGGCTGAAACCTTCACCTTCCGCGACGAGGCCGGCAAAAGCCTGATGGACCTGGCGCGCCTGGACACCATGGTCACCGTAGTCGACGGCGTAAACTTCCTGCTCGATTACGAGGCGGCAGACGGCTTGTCCACACGCGGTGAAACCCTGGGTGAAGACGATGATCGCTCGATCACCGACCTGCTGATCGAGCAGATCGAGTTTGCCGACGTCATCCTGATCAGCAAGATCGACCTGATCAGCTCCAGTGAGCGTGAAGAGCTGATGGCGATCCTCAAGCACCTCAATCCGGAGGCCGAGATCGTACCGATGGTGATGGGCCAGGTGCCGTTGGCGACGATTCTCAACACCGGTCGTTTTGACTTCCAGCGCGCTTCCCAGGCTCCGGGCTGGCTCAAGGAAATGCGTGGCGAACACACGCCGGAAACCGAAGAGTACGGCATAGCATCAACGGCCTATCGCGCCCGCCGACCGTTCCATCCGGAGCGCTTTTTCGATTTCATCAATCGTCCCTGGGGCAACGGCAAGCTGCTGCGCTCCAAAGGCTTCTTCTGGCTGGCCAGCAAATACAAGGACGCAGGCAGTTGGTCGCAGGCAGGCGGCTTGATGCGCCATGGCTTTGCCGGACGCTGGTGGCGTTTCGTGAACCGAGACAGCTGGCCCGAGGACAAGGAAAGCGTCAAATCCATTCTGGAGAACTGGTCGACTGAAACCGGCGACTGTCGGCAGGAACTGGTGTTCATCGGCCAGAACATCGATTTTGTGCAGCTGACCGCCGAGCTGGATAACTGCCTGCTCACTGATGCGGAGATGGAGGCGGGTGTCGAGCGTTGGCGTACGCTGGCCGATCCGTTTGGCGATTGGTACGAAGAGGTGGCTGCCTGATGCTGGCTTATCGTTTTAAACCTGAAACCGCAGTCCGCCAGGCGCACGGTGATACGCCCGACGTGTTGAGCGAGATTCTGCAGGACGGCGTCAACCTTGCGCTCTGGCAGCGTCAATTGCCTGCGCACATAGAGGACTTCGGCGCCTTGCTACTGTCGATGAACGAGCCTCTGGCCGAGTCCATGACCCTGGAAGTGCGGGGCGGCGAGGTCGAGCCTGACTTGAGCGCGCTGGCATCGGGCTACTCCGACCTGCTGGGCTATCAGGGGTTCGTTGCCGACGTTTCCTGGCTGGTCAGCGCCTATGCCTGTCTGCTGGGTGCCGAGTGCGTTGGCCTGCGTTTGCGGGTGCTCGACAAGGCCATGTGCCCGCGCTTCCATGTCGATCATGTGCCGGTACGTCTTATCACCACTTATGGCGGGGTTGGCAGTCAATGGCTGCATGAAGGGGTGATGGACCGTAAACAACTGGGGTGTCTGGACGCCGAGCCGACGGATGCTGCCCGTATCCAGCAGATCAACAGCGGTGAAGTGGCGCTGCTCAAGGGCGAACGCTGGCACGGCAATGAAGGTTTTGGCCTGATCCATCGCTCGCCGCAACTGCTGCGCAACGAGCGCAGGTTGATTCTGACGCTGGACTGGCTGGCTTGAAGATCAGTCAGGAGTTATCCACTGCCCCTTGCTCTGGCCTTCGCAGAAAGGCTTGAGGTATAGCGCGTCACCGGCGACGCCGTAATAGTGGATATGCTCGCGATACGGCATATTGGCAACCTGCGCATTGCGGCAGACACCGAAGGGGCCTGCCGGGCACTGTTGCGAGTAAGTGGTCTCGGTCTTCTGCCCGGCTAGTTGCGGCTGGCAGAAGCTGTCGTGAAACAGGTTTGCCGGGATGTTGATATTTTCCTGGCAGACCTTCACGTCGAGCCTTTCGGCCTGGCTGTGGACCAGACACGCTTCGGCCCACGCCGAACCGGAAGACACTGTCAGCAACATCAACACCAGGCGGGCAGGCAGCCGCATTACTTGCATCGTTATCCTTCCTTGCTCTTCAATGAACCACGCATTCGCCAAAAGTGATCTCATGCTGCAAAACATACCGACGCATGTCATCGGTGGCCCGCTGGGCGCCGGCAAGACCAGCCTGATCAAGCGCCTGCTGGCGCAGAAGCCTGCCCATGAGCGCTGGGCCATATTGATCAACGAATTCGGGCAGATCGGCCTGGACGCCGCCCTGCTGACCACGGATGCCGATGGTATCGCACTTGGCGAAGTGGCTGGCGGCTGCCTGTGTTGCGTCAATGGCGTGCCGTTCCAGATCGGCCTGGGGCGTTTATTGCGCAAGGCGCGGCCTGATCGTTTATTGATCGAGCCTTCAGGGCTGGGCCATCCCGCGCAACTGATGACGCAATTGCGCGAAGCGCCGTGGCGCGGCGTCCTGGATGTGCAGCCCGGCGTGGTGGTGCTGGACGCCCGGGCAATGCTCGCCGGACAGCCGTTGCCGAGTACTCAGCAGGAAGCGCTGGCACATGCCGGGCTGGTGGTCATGAACAAGTCCGAGCAACTGGATGATGTCTCTCGCCAGGCATTGGCCGAACAGTTGCTGCCACACGCCTTGATCTGGACCCGACATGGGGAGCTGCTCCTGAACCGTGTGCCGGGGTTTGCCAGCGGTACTGCTGTGGATAAACAGGCTGTGGATAAGCTGATGCTGCCCAACGGCGTCGGCCACTTGCCCGCGCTATGGACCGACCCGAAGGTGCCGATCTGTCTGAGTCAGGTCAGTGCCGACGGCTGGAGCATCGGCTGGCGCTGGCATCCCTCGCAGCGCTTCGATCTGCAGCGCATCCTGCACTGGCTGGAAAGCCTTGATTGGCGGCGGGCGAAGATGGTTATCCACAGCGAGGGCGGCTGGTATTCCGGCAACGTGGTTGATGGGGCTCCGCTGGCCTGGCAAGTCAGCGAATGGCGTCAGGACTCACGCCTCGAGTTGATCTTTGCCACCGCTCAGGATGTGGATAAGTTGCAGGCGCAGATGGCGGGATGCCTGGCGTGACGGCTGCCAGTTAATAGCTGAAGGCAGGACGAAGAGCGTCCGGAACGGCATGCCAACGCAGAGCATTGGCACGATAGTCAAAGCGCACTTGTGTAAGGATGAGCGCTGAATCGCGGCAGCGAGCGTCGTGCTCGGCTACTGCTTCCATTTCTGATGCGATTGACGCCATTCGCTCATCTGAATAACTTCAGCGCTGGGCGGTGGTGTTTTGATTTCAAACGGGTAGGGTGCCAGTTCGATTTGCGCAGTGTGCGCGCCGAACAGGGTGATCGTGCCAGGGTGACGTTGCTCGCCGGTCACCGTGAACTCGAAGCCATACACGCGGGCCAGGCGTTTGCGGCCTTGAGCGTCGCGCGCGAAGGTCAGTCGGCGCAGGGCAACCGCGTCGTCCAGCAGTTGCAGCTCAAGGCGTTCGCAGTGCTGCTTGACGCGTGCCAGCGCTTTTTCGCGCAGACCATGGGCGTGCCACCACCAGGCCGCGGCGCTCGCGAACAGCATCAGCACGAAGATGTTTCCCAGGGTCAGCATGACGGAGTGCTCCAGCGTAGGAGTCGTCAGCTTAACTGTCCTGAGTGATTTACAGCCATACTGCGCGACTTATATTTCTCATTATTGCATTTGCATCGTGTTCAGGATTCCGCTCCCCATGAAACGTACGCCTCATTTGCTCGCTATCCAGTCCCATGTGGTATTCGGCCACGCCGGCAACAGCGCAGCGGTGTTCCCGATGCAGCGTATCGGGGTTAACGTCTGGCCGCTCAACACGGTCCAGTTCTCCAACCACACGCAATACAAGCAGTGGACCGGTGAAGTGCTGGCTCCGCAGCAGATTCCTGCGCTGATCGACGGGATTGCCGCCATTGGCGAACTGGGCAACTGTGACGCGGTGCTGTCGGGGTATCTGGGCAGTGCGGCGCAGGGCAGGGCGATTCTGACCGGCGTGGCACGCATCAAGGCGGCCAATCCGAAGGCACTGTACCTCTGCGACCCGGTAATGGGCCACCCTGAAAAAGGCTGCATCGTAGCGCCTGAAGTCAGTGACTTCCTGCTGCAGGAAGCGGCGGTCATGGCGGACTTCATGTGCCCCAATCAACTGGAGCTGGACAGCTTCTCGGGGCGCAAGCCCGAATCACTGCACGACTGCCTGGCGATGGCGCGGGCTTTGCTGGCGCGTGGCCCCAAAGCGGTGGTGGTGAAACACCTCGATTACCCCGGCAAGGCCGCCGATGGCTTTGAAATGCTGTTGGTCACCGCCGAGGCCAGCTGGCACCTGCGCCGCCCGTTACTGGCGTTTCCGCGTCAGCCGGTCGGCGTGGGTGATCTGACCTCCGGGTTGTTCCTGTCGCGTGTGCTGCTGGGCGACGATCTGGTTGCAGCATTCGAGTTCGCTGCGGCCGCCGTCCATGAGGTGCTGCTGGAAACCCAGGCCTGTGGCAGCTACGAGCTGGAACTGGTGCGCGCTCAGGATCGCATCGCGCACCCACGGGTAAAGTTCGAAGCCGTGCGTTTGTAAGCGCCATACCCTCAAAGGCTCGGGCATCGATGCCCGAGCCAGAAAATTACAACGCTTCTTCCTTGATCTCCTGATAACGCTTTTCCAGTTCCTGGCGGATCTGGCGGCGTTGCTGCGCCTGGATGAAACGCCGCTTGGCATCGGCCGATTCGGGCTCCAGGGGCGGCACGCTGGCGGGCTTGCGATTGTCGTCCACGGCAACCATGGTGAAGAAGCAGCTGTTGGAATGGCGTACCGACCGCTCGCGGATATTTTCGGTGACCACCTTGATGCCCACCTCCATGGACGTGTTGCCGGTGTAATTGACCGAGGCGAGAAAGGTCACCAGTTCGCCGACATGCACCGGCTCACGGAAAATCACCTGGTCTACCGACAGCGTCACCACGTAGCGTCCGGCGTAGCGGCTGGCACATGCATAGGCCACTTCGTCCAGGTACTTGAGCAGCGTGCCACCGTGTACGTTGCCAGAGAAGTTGGCCATGTCCGGGGTCATCAATACAGTCATCGACAGCTGGGCGTTTCCGGGTTCCATAGCGTACTCACACGGTCAAGGTGTTCAAGGGGCGCCTATGCTGGCGCTCAAGGGGCTTGTGACAGTTATCGGGACGCTGGCCAACAGGCGGCCGTCACGCGTCATAACTATCTGTTTCCATATATTGCACCGCCTTTATGTCGAAGGGGGCGGTGTTAACCTGCAAAAACCTGTGGATCGGGGTTTTTCCTGCGTCTTTATCGGATTTTAATGACGAAAAGGATAGCTGTCGCCCTGTAGGGCACGGCGATATCGGTTTGCAACGTCATCATCACAAGGAGCTTCGCCACCATGCATGCCATCAATTTCATTCAGGATCTGGCAGTGATCATGCTGGTGGCCGGCGTGGTAACCATTCTGTTCCATCGCCTCAGGCAGCCGGTGGTATTGGGCTATATCGTTGCCGGGTTCATCATCGGTCCGCACACTCCGCCGTTCAGTCTGATCCATGACGAAGAAACCATCAAAATTCTGGCCGAACTGGGGGTGATCTTCCTGATGTTCTGCCTGGGCCTGGAATTCAGCCTGCGCAAGCTGTTCAAGGTCGGCGCTACGGCGTTCATCGCGGCCTTTCTGGAAATTGCCCTGATGATCTGGATCGGTTACGAGATCGGGCAGTTCTTTGGCTGGAAAACCATGGACTCGCTGTTTCTCGGCGCGATTCTGGCGATCTCCTCCACCACCATCATCGTCAAGGCGCTCAACGACCTGAAGATGAAGAACCAGCGCTTTGCCCAGTTGATCTTCGGCGTGTTGATCGTGGAAGACATTCTCGGCATCGGCATCATCGCGCTGTTGTCCGGCATCGCCGTCAGCGGCTCGGTCAGTTCCGGGGAAGTGTTCTCCACCGTCGGCAAGCTGTCGCTGTTCATGATCGTGGCGCTGGTGGTCGGCATCCTCGTGGTGCCTCGATTGCTGTCCTATGTCGCCAGGTTCGAAAGCAACGAGATGCTGCTGATCACCGTGCTGGGCCTGTGTTTCGGCTTCTGTCTGCTGGTGGTCAAACTGGAATACAGCATGGTACTGGGTGCCTTCCTGATCGGCGCAATCATGGCCGAGTCGCGTGAGCTGCTGAAGATCGAGCGCCTGATCGAGCCGGTTCGCGACATGTTCAGTGCCATCTTTTTCGTGGCCATCGGTTTGATGATCGATCCGGGCATCCTGCTGCAATACGCCTGGCCGATCGCCGTCATTACCGTTGCCGTGGTGCTGGGCAAGATGCTGTCCTGCGGTCTGGGTGCCTTTATCGCAGGCAACGATGGCCGTACCTCGCTGCGCGTGGGCATGGGACTGTCACAGATTGGCGAGTTTTCCTTCATCATCGCGGCGCTGGGCATGACCCTGCAGGTCACCAGCGACTTTCTGTACCCGGTGGCAGTCGCCGTGTCCGCCATCACCACCCTGCTGACACCGTATCTGATTCGCGGCGCAGACCCGTTGTCGCTCAAGCTGGCGGCGATCATGCCTCGGCGCGTTGCCCGGGTGTTCGGCATGTACGGCGAGTGGTTGCGCAGCATTCAGCCGCAAGGCCAGAGTGCAGTCCTTGCCGGGATGATCAGGCGGATTCTCTTGCAGGTCGGCGTCAACCTGGCGCTGGTGATGGCGATCTTTTTCAGCGGTGGCTATTTTGCCGAGCGTCTTGGCGGCTACATGAGCGAGTGGGTGGCCGACATCAGCCATCAGAAAGCCTGGATCTGCGGCGCGGCGCTGCTGCTGTCACTGCCGTTTCTGATTGCCGCGTATCGCAAGCTCAAGGCGCTGTCGATGCTGCTGGCCGAGATGGGGGTGAAACCCGAGATGGCGGGCCGGCATACCGTGCGCGTGCGCAAGGTCGTGGCCGAGGTGATTCCGCTGTTATCGCTGGTGGTGATTTTCGTGATGCTGGCGGCATTGTCGGCAAGCATTCTGCCGGCCAACGAACTGCTGCTGGTGGTTGGACTGATAGCCGCCCTGGTCGCCGCGTTGCTGTGGCGCTGGCTGATCCGCGTGCATACGCGGATGCAGATTGCGTTACTGGAAACACTGGGTAACCATCAAGAGAACTCCGGGCACTGAGGCCCGGAGATTCTTGAATACTGCGCAGCAGGGGTGTCTCAGCTTTCCAGCCAGACATCCCGAGCCCAGTGCCAGACCGATTCCCAGCTGTCTTCGGTAACCAGTTCTTCCTCGGCGGACCACAGCAGCACCGTGCCGTCTTCCTCGACGCAGTAATAATCGTCACCGTCCTGGCAGATCGGAATCAGCTCGCGCGGCACGCCCAGATCCCAGGCCGTGGCAGCCACGTCTGGCAGGTAGGTGTGCGACTGCGGGTCGGTCACCGTGACGGGTTCAAGGCTGCCATACACCACATCGCTGACTGTCAGGAGAAATTCCTTGAAGACAAACGGAATGTTGATGAACAGCTGTTCCTCGATCTCGACCAGTTGGTCTTCGTCAGGCAGCTCAAGCGGAACCGGAACCGGTTCATTTGCTTCACGCAGTTGTTCAATGACTTCTTCCACGACACAGATCCTCTCACTTGATGGCGCGGGTTATACAGTAGCGTAAAGCCTTTCTCAAAATAACTATCCGAACGGATAAACAAAAACCCCGGACATATCCGGGGTTCTGAACGCGAGAACGGGTTCTGGTTCAACCGTTCTGGCGAATTCCTGCCACCAGCCAGGGCTGGTTATCGCCTTGCGGGCGTTCCATGTTCCAGCTTTCGCTGAACACTTCGCCCTGGTCGAAACGCGAGGTCTTGGACACGCCCGAGAACGTCAGCGTGGCGATGGTCTTGTCGGCCCGGTCATCCACACCGTCCAGCTGGACATTGAGGTTCTCGATGTAAGTCGACTGGAAGCCGTCGCCCAGGTCCGCACGTTCCTTTTTCAGGAACTGCAGCATTTGCGGAGTGACGAACTCGGCAATCTTGTCCATTTCGTTGGCGTCCCAGTGCTGCTGCAGCGACTGGAAGTGGCCGCGAGCAGCGTCCAGGAAGCGCTGTTCATTGAACCAGGCCGGTGCGTTGATCACTGGCGCAGCGGAGGCCGGGGAAGAACTGCCGAAGATCGGGTTCTGCGCAGGCTGGCTGGTTTCACGCTGGTACGGCGCACCGGCAGCGGCCATTTTCGGCTGTTGCTGCTGACGACGACGCGCAATGAAGCGGAAGATCAGGAAGGCGATGATGCCCATGATCAGGATGTCGAACAGTTGCAGGCCGTTGAAGCCGTCACCCATGAACATCGACGCGAGCAGGCCGCCGGCAGCGATACCGGCCAATGGGCCCAGCCAGCGCGAAGCACCGCTTGCCGCAGGGGCAGGACGGCCCGCAGCGTTGGGCGCTGCCGCAGGCGTGGAGGGGGCGGCCTGACGTGTCTGGTGCGTAGGCGCCGAGCCCATGCTCTTGCCGCCACCGAAGCGCGCGGCGTTCACATCCAGGCTCATGGTGAGCCCGATGCACAGCGCCATCGCGATGCTTAGAAAACGTTGCATAAGGGTATTCCCGTTTTATGATTGCACGCGCGCCATGTTGCACAGCGGATGGCGACATGACCAGCGCGTTAGTGTTTCGGACTTTTACATAAACAGCGTAGGACTTTTCTACGCGCTTCGTAAGATGTGTACGAGGATTATCGTTCCTCACGCCACAGCGTGGGAACGATAGTCATGGGCGCATGGACAATGATCGACCGGCCTACAACGGCACCAGCTTCGCGTAGCCCATCATCAGCCACTTGCTGCCCTCGGGGAAGTTGACCTGCACCCGGGCCTGGGCGCCAGCGCCTTCGAAGTTGAGGATCACGCCTTCGCCGAACACCGCATGCTGGACGCGCTGGCCCATGGTGAACTCGGTTTCCGGAATGCCGGTGCCGTTGAACAGGCTGCTGCTGTTGAATTTCGGCGTGCCACCGAACGGACGGTTGACGCTGTTGGACAGTCGGACTTCCTGAATCAGCGCAGGCGGGATCTCGCGTACGAAACGCGAGACCTTGTTGTAGGTTTCGCTGCCGTACAGGCGACGCGTTTCGGCGTAGGTCATCACCAGCTGTTTCATGGCCCGGGTGATACCGACGTAAGCCAGGCGCCGTTCCTCTTCAAGACGGCCCGGTTCCTCCAGACTCATCTTGTGCGGGAACAGCCCTTCCTCCATGCCCACCAGAAACACGTGCGGGAATTCCAGGCCCTTGGCGCTGTGCAGGGTCATCAGCTGAATACTGTCTTCATGCTCCTGGGCCTGGGTGTCGCCCGCTTCCAGCGAGGCATGCCCCAAAAACGCTGCCAGTGGCGTCAGGTCTTCTTCGCTTTCGTGATTCTCGAAAGCACGGGCCGCGCTGACCAGTTCCTCAAGGTTTTCTACTCGCGCCTGACCTTTCTCGCCTTTTTCCTGCTCGTGATAGGTAATCAGCCCGGACTGTTCGATCACCGTCTGGGTCATCAGGTGCAGCGGCATTTCCATGACCTTGGCCGCGAGGTTCTCGATCAGCTCGATGAACCCGCCCAAGGCAGTGGCGGCGCGTCCGGTCAGGCCCTTGTTGGCCACCAGCAGGCGCATGGCTTCCCACATTGAAACGTCGGCATGACGCGCATGTTCGCGAATCGCTTCGACGGTCTTTTCACCGATGCCGCGCGCCGGAACGTTGATCACCCGCTCCAGCGCCGCATCGTTGCCACGGCCTTCCAGCAAACGCATGTAGGCCATGGCGTTTTTGATTTCAGCGCGTTCGAAGAAGCGCTGTCCGCCATAGATGCGGTACGGAATACGCTCACGCAGCAGGGCTTCTTCGAGTACCCGCGACTGGGCGTTGGAGCGGTACAGAATGGCGATGTCGTTGCGCGAAATACCGGTTTTCAGCGCGCTCTCGATGGTCTCGACCACGTAACGCGCTTCATCGTGCTCGTTGAACGCGGCGTACAGATTGATCAGCTCGCCATCACCAACGTCGGTCCACAACTCCTTGCCCAGGCGACCACTGTTATTGATGATCAAGCCGTTGGCAGCCTTGAGAATGCTCGCCGTGGAGCGATAGTTCTGCTCAAGGCGGATGACTTCGGTGTCCGGGAAGTCAGAGGAATACTGGTGGATGTTCTCGATCTTCGCGCCGCGCCAGCCGTAAATGGACTGATCGTCGTCGCCGACCACCATCAGGCTGTCACCGCCCTGGGCGAGCAGGCGCAGCCACGCGTACTGCACGGCGTTGGTGTCCTGGAACTCGTCCACCAGGACGTGACGGAAGCGGCGCTGATAATGCGCCAGCAAGCCCGGGTTATCGCGCCACAGGTCGAGTGCGCGCAGCAGCAGTTCGGAGAAGTCGATGACGCCGGCCCGCTGGCAGGCGATCTCGTAGGCTTCGTAGACGCTTTTCATGGTGGTCAGGAACAGGTCGCCGCTGGCCTGAATATGTTTCGGGCGCAGGCCTTCGTCTTTCTGACCATTGATGAACCACTGGGCCTGGCGTGCAGGCCAGCGTTGTTCGTCCAGACCCAGCTCGCGCATCACGCGCTTTACCAGACGCTGCTGGTCATCGCTGTCGAGAATCTGGAAGGTCTGTACCAGCCCGGCTTCCTGCCAGTGCGCACGCAGCAAGCGGTGGGCCAGCCCGTGGAAGGTGCCCACCCACATGCGAGCCGGGCTGATGCCCATCAGCTGCTCGATACGGTGGCGCATTTCGGCAGCCGCCTTGTTGGTGAACGTCACCGACAGGACCGAATGCGGGGAGGCTTGCTCGACCTGCATCAGCCATGCGATGCGATGCACCAGCACACGGGTTTTGCCGGAGCCAGCACCAGCCAGGACCAACTGACGACCCAGAGAGGCGGCTACGGCCTGACGTTGGGCATCGTTGAGGGAATTCAGAAGAAGAGAGAGATCATCGCGCATCAGCGCATTCTAGGGTGCCGCGCGATGACGGGCAAACCATGCTTTGCGTCAGGCAATAAAAATGGCGGGGCGCTGACGACCGGTCGTCGCCTGTTGCCGGGAGCGAATGCGTTGCGTCTACCTTTACCGGTGAGCAGGCAGTGTCTGACGGGCGATTTGGCTTAATGTAGGATTATTCCCACAATTGCCGCTGATAACGCCCGCACGGCACGTTCCAGCTTCGTTTAACTGGGCGGCTGGCGGGTCATGTAGTATAACTACAAGAAAGCTACAACCCAGCCCACCTCTCTTTTGCCGAGTCTGCCCCTTGAATCTGCTGCAACACATCGCCCAGTCACGTAATTTGCTGCGCAAATCGGAGCTCAAGGTAGCCGACCATGTGCTGCTCGACCCTGCGGCCGTGATGCACAGTTCCATGGCAGACCTGGCGCACAGCGTCGGTATCAGCGAGCCGACCATCGTGCGTTTCTGCCGCGCCATCGGTTGCACCGGGTTTCAGGACCTCAAGCTGAAGCTGGCGCAGAGTCTCGCGGCGGGCGCAAGTTTTGGGCAGTTCGCGATTCACGAAGACGATTCGGTCGCCGACTACAGCCTGAAGATTTTCGACACCACGCTGCACACGCTCATGGAAGTGCGCGAAAACCTCGACCCCCATGCGTTGCAATTGGCGGTCACGGCCATGGCCGGAGCCAATCGGGTCGAGTTCTACGGGTTTGGCGCGTCCGGTGCAGTAGCTGCTGATGCGCAGCACAAGTTCTTTCGTTTGCTGCTGACCGCTGCGGCGTATTCCGATCCGCACATGCAAGCGATGTCAGCCGTTACGCTCAAGCCGACCGATGTCGCGGTGTGCATTTCGCAGTCAGGGCGTTCGAAGGATCTGCTGATCACCGCCAATCTGGTCCGCGAGAGCGGCGCGACGCTGATCACCCTGTGCCCCAGTCAGACGCCGCTGGCCGAGCTGTCGTCGGTCAATCTGGCCATCGACGTGCATGAGGACACCGAAATCTACACGCCGCTGACTTCTCGCATTGCCCACCTGGTGGTCATTGATGTGCTGGCAATGGGCGTTGCAATGGCGCGCGGCCCCGGTCTGGTGAACCATCTCAAAAGCGTCAAACGCAGCCTGCGTGGTTTGCGCCTGTCGCCGAAGTCGATCAAGGCTCACGAAGATTGACGTTGTTTTCAATTTGAAAACGACGTCAAGAGTCCCGCCAATGACCTGCGTTTATTGGCAGGGGCCCGCGACTGGATTAATTGAGGTAATGAGTGAATTGCATCCTGCAGGGCCAGTTTCTATCGATTCGGCTCCCGAGATGCGGTAATTGTATATTTTTGGCGTTTTTTTCCGGCTATCACGTTACAAGAATTAACCAGACTGTCATGTGTTCGCTGCAGTCAGCTTGCGCAACGAAGAAAGCCCTCCCCGGAAACCCTGAGGCGTCTGGCGAGGGCTTTACTGAATCTGTTACTTGTTGATCACTGTATAACGGTCAGCTCATCGATGCTTACCAGCAACTCGTCGTCTTGATAGATGCGGACGGAGGTGATGGATGCATCGCTGGGCTGGGCGTATACGGCGGGTGTCTCGCGCCCTGTCCACGGCCCCAGACCTGTCGCGTAGTAGTTGAGGTCCAGATTCAATTGGCCCGCTTCACTCGGTATGTTGCGCAGACTCAGCCATGGGAGAGAGTGACTGGCGGATGTAGGCACCAGGCCAGCCACGGTCAGCGTATTAACTTCCGGCGTTCTGTCATCACGCGCGATCCAGTTTTTGTCTTTGGTCGTCATTGGGTAGCTCCTTGCTAGTAATTGTTTAATGAGTGAGTTGCTTTCAGCAGGGCAAGTTTGTGTGTGGCGCGTCAGCGAGCGGCAATACATATATATTTTTTGAAATTTTTTTGATGAGCGCTGAACGAAAGTTCATCGATCTGTCACCTGCGTGCCGTCTGATTGTCACTGTCACGCTCCATTCTGGTGCTCCCACAAAACGTATTGGGAGACAGGATATGGCTCGGCATTACGATGATTTACCTACCAGCACCGTGAAAACCCGCCGTCAGCAGGAAGATCAGCGTCGCATGGAGTTTCGTCGGGCAATTGAAAGCTACAGTGAGGCACGTCAGCTCAATCAGGAGCTGTGTGACTACATGGATGGCATGGATAACGCTGTCTGGCAGACGATCAAGTTGCCCGCGGTCGACCGTCGAAACGCTCGACAAGCTGGCTGATCTGCGCGCGTTCGGTGCGGATGAACGCAAGAAACGCATGTGCCACGGGTGAAAGGCGTTTGTCCCCGGCCTGAGCCACGCACCAGCTTCGATACAGTGGCAACTCCGCCACGGGCAGCTCCACCAGAGCGCCTGTGGCGAGTTCTTGGCAGACCGCGTGTCGGGTCAGCATCGCCAAGCCCAGCCCGGCTACCACGCATTCACGTTGTGCTTCGCTGGAAGAGACTTCCAGCGTCTGCGTGAAGTGCACGCGCTTCTCCTTGAAGAACTCCTCGCAGGCCCGTCGCGTGCCCGATCCTGTTTCCCGGGTCAGCAACGGCCATGGCTCCAGGTCTTTCAGGTTCAGCGCCGTGCGGCTGCTCAGCGGATGGTCAGGCGGTGCCACGGCGACAATCGGGTTATTCAGGAACGGCAAGAACTCCAGGCCCATGTCCAGCGGCACTGCCGACATCACCACAAGATCATCGCGGTTATCTGCCAAGCGCCTGATGACTTGCGCGCGATTGACCACCATCAGGCTCAGGCTGACTTCCGGGTGCTGACGCTTGAAGGCGGCGAACAGGTGGGGGATGAAGTACTTGCAGCTCGATTCGACTGCCAGCTTCAACTGGCCTTGCAGTGAGCCCTGCATGTCGGAAAGCTGCATGTCCAGGCTTTCCAGGCGCCCGAAAATATCCCGGCTGGCCTGTTGCAGGGCTTGCGCCGCTTCGGTCAGGTAGAGCTTTTTGCTGACGTATTCGAACAGCGGCTGGCCGATCAGCTCTTCGAGCTGTCGAATCTGCAGGCTGACAGCGGGCTGTGTGAGCGACATTTCTTCAGCCGCACGGCTGTAGGAGCGCAGATCGCACACCTCATTGAAAATGCGCAACTGACGCAATGTCATACGCATCAATGACTTACGCATTTAGAAAAGCTCCCTCGATCCAACCGAAGCGCTAACTATAAGCTTTTACTTATGCACCTCCCAACTTTTACTCATTTTTGTTAATCCTCGATTCGGCATAGGGTGGCTCTGCGACATTCAGTCACATACACGGTTACAAGTGTGGGTCGAGGGAAACGCCAGTGATAACAAAAATTCTGATCGCCAACCGCGGGGAGATTGCCGTTCGTATCGTGCGTGCATGCGCCGAGATGGGCATTCGCTCGGTGGCGATCTTTTCCGACGCTGACCGGCATGCCTTGCATGTCAAACGTGCCGACGAAGCCTATAGCATTGGTGCCGAACCTCTGGCGGGTTACCTGAACCCGCGCAAGTTGGTGAATCTGGCAGTGGAAACCGGCTGCGATGCGCTGCATCCCGGTTACGGCTTTCTTTCCGAGAATGCCGAACTGGCCGATATCTGTGCCGAACGAGGGATCAAATTCATCGGTCCCTCAGCCGAAGTGATTCGCCGCATGGGGGACAAGACCGAGGCCCGACGCAGCATGATCAAGGCCGGTGTGCCGGTCACGCCCGGTACCGAAGGCAACGTGGCAGATATCGACGAGGCGCTGGCCGAGGGCGAGCGTATCGGTTACCCGGTGATGCTCAAGGCCACTTCCGGGGGCGGTGGACGTGGCATCCGCCGCTGCAACAGCCGCGAAGAACTCGAGCAGGCCTTCCCGCGCGTGATTTCCGAAGCGACCAAGGCCTTCGGCTCGGCAGAAGTCTTTCTCGAGAAGTGCATCGTCAATCCCAAGCACATTGAAGCGCAGATTCTGGGCGACAGCTTTGGCAATGTGGTGCACCTGTTCGAGCGCGACTGTTCGATTCAGCGACGCAACCAGAAGCTCATCGAAATCGCCCCCAGCCCGCAGCTGACGCCCGAACAGCGCGCCTACATCGGCGATCTGTCGGTACGTGCGGCCAAGGCGGTTGGTTACGAGAACGCTGGCACCGTGGAGTTTCTGCTCGCCGAGGGCGAGGTGTACTTCATGGAAATGAACACCCGGGTGCAGGTCGAGCACACCATCACCGAAGAAATCACCGGCATTGATATCGTTCGCGAGCAGATCCGTATTGCCTCCGGTCTGCCGCTGTCGGTCAAGCAGGAAGACATCATCCATCGCGGTTTTGCCCTGCAGTTCCGGATCAATGCCGAGGACCCGAAGAACAACTTCCTGCCCAGCTTCGGCAAGATCACTCGTTATTACGCGCCCGGCGGACCTGGCGTGCGCACCGACACGGCGATTTATACCGGCTACACCATTCCGCCGTTCTATGACTCGATGTGCCTGAAGCTGATTGTCTGGGCGTTGACCTGGGACGAGGCCATGGACCGCGGCCTGCGTGCGCTCGATGACATGCGCCTGCAAGGGGTCAAGACCACGGCTGCCTATTACCAGGAAATCCTCCGCAACCCGGAGTTCCGCAGCGGTGAGTTCAACACCAGCTTTGTCGAGAGCCACCCCGAGCTGACCAATTATTCGATCAAACGCAAACCCGAAGAGCTGGCCCTGGCCATCGCCGCCGCCATTGCCGCACACGCCGGTCTGTAAGGAACAGTGAAATGTCCAAGAAGATTTTCGTAACCGACACCATCCTGCGTGACGCTCATCAATCGTTGCTGGCGACGCGCATGCGTACCGAAGACATGCTGCCGATCTGCGACAAGCTCGACCAGGTCGGCTACTGGTCGCTGGAAGTCTGGGGCGGCGCCACCTTCGATGCCTGCGTGCGTTTTCTCAAGGAAGACCCGTGGGAACGTCTGCGCCAGCTGCGTGCGGCCTTGCCCAATACCCGGTTGCAGATGCTCCTGCGTGGCCAGAACCTGCTGGGTTATCGGCATTACAGCGATGACGTGGTCAAGGCGTTCGTCGCCAAGGCGGCGGTCAACGGTATTGATGTGTTCCGTATTTTCGATGCCATGAACGATGTGCGTAACCTGCGGGTTGCCATCGAGGCGGTGAAAGCGGCGGGCAAACATGCACAGGGCACCATCGCCTACACCACCAGCCCGGTGCATACCATCGAGGCCTTCGTGGCGCAGGCCCGGCAGATGGAAGCCATGGGCTGTGACTCGGTGGCGATCAAGGACATGGCCGGCCTGTTGATGCCTTATGCCACGGGTGAGCTGGTCAAGGCGCTGAAGGCCGAGCAGTCGTTGCCGGTGTTCATCCACTCGCATGACACGGCCGGTCTGGCCGCCATGTGCCAGCTCAAGGCGATCGAAAGCGGCGCGGACCATATCGACACGGCGATTTCCAGCTTTGCCTGGGGCACCAGCCATCCGGGCACCGAATCGATGGTGGCCGCGCTCAAGGGCAGCGAGTTCGACACCGGGCTGGACCTGGAACTGCTGCAGGAAATCGGTCTGTATTTCTACGCGGTGCGTAAGAAATACCATCAGTTCGAGAGCGAATTTACTGCAGTCGACACTCGGGTGCAGGTTAACCAGGTACCGGGCGGGATGATTTCCAACCTGGCCAATCAGCTGAAGGAGCAGGGCGCGCTCAACCGCATGAGCGAAGTACTGGCTGAAATTCCGCGCGTGCGCAAAGACCTCGGTTATCCGCCATTGGTAACTCCGACTTCGCAGATCGTCGGTACTCAGGCGTTCTTCAACGTGTTGGCCGGGGAGCGTTACAAAACCATCACCAATGAAGTGAAGCTGTATCTGCAGGGAGGGTACGGCAAGGCGCCGGGGCAGGTGGATGAGAAGCTGCGTCGCCAGGCGATCGGCAATGAAGAACTGATCGATGTTCGTCCGGCCGACCTGCTCAAGCCGGAGATGACCAAGCTAAGGGCCGATATCGGCGCGTTGGCCAAGTCCGAAGAGGACGTGCTGACGTTTGCCATGTTCCCGGACATTGGCCGCAAGTTCCTGGAGGAACGCGCTGCCGGGACGCTGGCGCCGGAAGTGCTGCTGCCGATTCCCGAAGCCGGAAGCGTGGCGAAGGCAGGCGGTGAGGGCGTACCGACCGAGTTCGTCATTGATGTGCACGGCGAGACTTATCGAGTCGACATCACCGGTGTGGGCGTCAAGGCTGAGGGCAAGCGCCACTTCTACCTGACCATAGACGGCATGCCGGAAGAGGTGGTGTTCGAGCCGCTCAACGAATTCGTCGGCGGCGGGGCCAGTAAACGCAAGCAAGCCCATGCACCGGGCGACGTCAGCACGACCATGCCCGGCAACATCGTCGATGTGCTGGTCAAGGAGGGCGATGTGGTCAAGGCCGGTCAGGCAGTGCTGATCACTGAAGCGATGAAGATGGAGACCGAGGTTCAGGCGTCGGTCGCAGGCAAGGTCGTCGCCATCCACGTCGCCAAGGGCGACCGCGTCAATCCGGGCGAAGTGCTGATCGAGATCGAAGGTTGAGCTGACACCTGCGCATCATCCAAAGGTTTACCTCAGGGAAGCACTCGTGGCTTCCCTTTTTTTATTCTGGCAGGCGGCCCCAGCGGTCACGACTATCGTTCCGCACGCTCCAACGTGGAAATGCAGTTCTGGGCGCCTTGCGTCCTCAGGATCAGCGAAACGCCTCAAGCCCCTTGGTCTGTTGCCCGTCAGTGAAGTTATCCACAGCCAGCCAGTTTTCAAATGCCTTTCGTAATTCAGGCCATTCGCTGTCGAGGATCGAGTACCACGCGGTATCCCTGCTCTGGCCTTTGACCACCATGTGCTGGCGGAAGGTGCCTTCGTAGCTGAAGCCGAATCGCTCGGCAGCGCGTTTGGAGCGGGCATTGTTGGCGTTGCACTTCCATTCCAGGCGGCGATAGCCCAGTGCGAAGGCCTCTCTGGCCAGCAGGTAAATGGCTTCGGTGCCTTTGGGCGTGCGTTGCATGGCGGCGCTGAAGGTGACATGACCTATTTCGATTCGCCCGTGGGCAGCGACGATCGACATCAGGCTGATGACGCCTTCGGCCTTATCGGTCTGCTGATCGACCACAGTGTAAAACCACGGATCGGTGGCTGCCTGATGCCCGGCCAGCCACGCATCGAAGGCGCTACGGTCGATGAACGGCCCGTAAGGCAGATAATCCCACAGCTTCGGGTCCGCATTCGGGCCTTCAAATGCCGCCCACAAGTCATCGGCGTGACGCGCGACATCGAGTTTTTCCAGGCGAATGAAACGGCCTGTCAGTGTATGGGGCGTGGGCAATGCAGCGGCTTGCCAGTCCAGCAGGGTGTCAGACATCAGTCACTTCCTGTTTCAGAGTGCTTTGCGAAATTGTATGAGGCCGGGCCGTTCGGCGATTCGCTCGTACAACTGAATGGCCGTGGCGTTGGTTTCGTGGGTCAGCCAGTGCACCTTGTCGCAACCGTCTGCCTTGGCCGTGGCATAGACAAACTCGATCAGTCGCCTGCCGATGCCTGTTCCGCGTTTTTCGGGTGCGACGATCAGATCTTGCAGGTAACAGGCGTTGTTGATGCTCCAGTTGGAGCGGTGGTAGATGAAGTTCACCATGCCCACCGCCTCGTCACCCAGCCAGGCGAGCGCCGAGTGAGTCGGTTCGTTTGGGTCCACAAGGCGTTGCCAGGTGGTGTCGCTGACGCCTTCGGCCAGCTCGGTGTTGTAGAAGCGCAGATAGGCCTGCCACAGAGGCAGCCACGCGTGATGATCGTCGACGCTAACGGGGCGAATTCGCACATCGGTCATGAGCTGCTTCCTTCGCTCATCAGGCGAGCGATCAGTTGGTCATTTGCATCCTGGCTTGCGGCGAGTCCGTCGCGCACACCGGCCATGTCCGCAGCGTTGCGATTCTGACTGAGTTTACGTTTGCCCTGTAGCCGCTGCACCGGAATGGCGAATCCGACAATCGCTCCAAGCATTTTTGCGATGTAGTCCGCCGGCGCGTCGTCAATGGACCAGGGTTGCGCCCGGCCGGATTCATGGCGATGGGTCAGGTCAGCCAGCAATTGATGCAAGTGCGCGACGTCGGTAAAAACCTCGGCCTGCCCATAGGCATGCACGGCCACATAATTCCATGTGGGTACGACCTTGCCGTGCTCTGCCTTGCCTGGGTAGAACGACGGGCTGACGTAGGCATCGCCGCCAGGAAAAACCACCAGTGCTTCGGCGCCGGAGCTCAACTGCTGCCACTGTGGATTGGCTTTGGCCAGATGCCCGTAAAGCGTGCCATGGGGGCCTTCGTCGCGGCGCAACAGCAGCGGCAGGTGGGTCGCCTGCAATCCCTCTGCGCCGTCAGTGACCAGAATCGCCAGGCGCGTCTGCTCCATCTGCTGATGCAGGCTCGGTGTGTCGTTGTCTTTGAAAGCGGCGGGGATGTACATGGGGAATATCCTTGGCTGATGACCGGATCGTAGGCAAGGCATTGGTCTGATGTAAGATCCATTTTTGATAGTTTCAATAGGGCCAATGCATGCCTGATGTCCCCGTTGCGTTTCCGTCCACGCTCACCGGTATCGCGCTGGACCCGAATCAGGGCCTGAGCAAGCAGCTTTATAGCCTGTTGCGCCAGCAGGTCCTCGATGGGCGCCTGAGCAGCGGCACGCGCCTGCCAGCCAGCCGCGATTTGGCACATTCACTGGGCATCTCCCGTAACAGCGTGATACGGGCCTACGACCAGCTGTATGCCGAGGGCTTCATTGAAGGGCGCGTTGGCGACGGCACGTATGTCGCGCAGCTCTCTGAAGCAAACGCTTCGCCTCGACGGGCAAGCCGTAAAAAACTATCCACCAACTTACCCACAGGTGTATCCACAGGGTTACGCACAGGTTTGTCCACAATCGCGGCTGAAATGCCGTCAGATTCCTCCTGTGAAGTTATCCACAACCCGACACGCGCGCTGCTCGAAAAGCATCGTTTGCATGAACCACCAACGGGTAGGCCGCGGGCCTTTCGGGTAGGCGTACCGGCGTTCGATCTTTTCCCCTTTGCCTTGTGGGGCAAGCTGTATGCCGCTTTTTGGCGCAAGCCGGACCTTGCTCAGCTCGGTTATGGGTCGGCGGCGGGAGACTCGCGGTTACGTGAACTGATTGCGGTCTACCTGCGCTCATCGCGTGGGCTGCATTGCAGTGCTGAGCAAATTGTGATCACCAGTGGCGCACAGCATGCGATCAGCCTTTGTGCACAGTTGCTTCTTGCCCCGGGCGAGGGCGTCGCCGTTGAGAATCCGGGGTATCGGGCGGCCGGTCATGCGTTTGCACTGGCAGGTGCCCGATTGCACGGGGTGGCTGTGGATAACGAAGGCATGCGTTGCGCCGACCTTGAGCAGGCAGACTGCAGCCTGGCCTACGTGACACCTTCACACCAATACCCGACCGGCGTGGTGATGAGCCTGGCGCGACGCCTGGAATTGCTGGCCTGGGCCGAGAAACACCATGGCTGGATTGTCGAGGATGATTACGACGGTGAGTATCGCTACAGCGGTTCACCATTGGCGCCTCTGGCCGCGCTCGACCGCAACGCGCCCGTGCTCTACGTCGGGACGTTCGGCAAAATCGCCTTCCCGGCGCTGCGCCTCGGGTATCTGGTTTTGCCAGAGCAACTGGTGCCGATGTTCAGCCAGCGCAAGGCCGTGGACATGCGCCATACCGAAATTGGCGTTCAGGCGGTCATTGCGCAATTCATTGCGTCGGGTCATTTCCAGCGACACATACGTCGCATGCGGCGCGCGGCGCTCAGTCGGCGCAATGTGCTGCTGGATAACTGGCCTGCCGATATTCCGGGATGCGCGACAATGCCCAGAGGGGTGGCCGGGCTGCATGTCATGGTCAAGGTCGACAGCGTGGCGCGTGAGCAGGCGCTGATTGCCAAGGCCAATGGCGTCGGGGTCGAAATGAATGCCCTGAGTGATTACTGGCTGCCTGATTCCACTGAGCCTGTGGATAACCGGGCCGGGCTGGTGCTGGGGTTTGCCGCAGTGCCCGAGGACGAGATGGTCGAGGCATTGAACAGGCTGCGCGAGGTCTGGTCCGAGTAGTCCCGTTGGCAGGCGTATAATCTGCGCTTTCTGTTACCTGTCCTTGAGATACCCATGAACAGCTCTCTTACTGCAACACCCGGACGCAAGTTCGGCGCGCCGCTGGCCGCGCTGTTCCTGCTGCTGATGGGCGCCCAGTTCCTTCTGCTCAGTGTCGGCACCCGTCAGGTGATGCTGTGGATCGTCGGCGCGGCGTTGGGCGTAACGCTGTATCACGCGGCATTTGGTTTCACCTCGGCCTGGCGGGTGTTCATCCGCGAGCGGCGGGGTGCAGGCCTGCGCGCGCAAATGGTCATGCTGGCGGTCGCCGTTGTGTTGTTTTTCCCGGCACTGGGCGCGGGCACGCTGTTTGGCCAGCCAGTCACTGGTCTGGTTGCTCCGGTCGGGATTTCGGTCGTCGTCGGCGCGTTCATTTTCGGCATCGGCATGCAGCTGGGCGGTGGCTGTGCGTCCGGCACACTGTTCACTGCCGGTGGTGGCAATGCGCGGATGCTGGTGACCTTGCTGTTTTTCATCCTCGGCTCACTGATTGCCACCCATCACGTCGACTGGTGGTTTGCCCTGCCTTCGTTCCCGGCGGTGTCGGTGGTCAAAACCTTCGGCGTGCTGCCTGCGCTGCTGGTCAATCTGGCGCTGTTCGGTTTGGTCGCCCTGGTGACCGTCAAGCTCGAAAAGCGCCGTCATGGCCAGCTTGAAACGCCGCCAGCCACGGACCATCGCGGTCTGAGTCGTGTGCTGCGCGGGCCGTGGATTCTGGTCTGGGGCGCTGTCGCGCTGGCGCTTCTCAATTACGCAACGCTGGCGTTGGCCGGTCGTCCGTGGGGCATCACCTCGGCGTTCGCGCTGTGGGGTGCAAAAGCGGCCAGCGGGCTGGGCGTAGACGTCGGCAGCTGGGTGTTCTGGCAGAGCGCTGCCAACGCCAAGGCGCTGGCGGCTCCGGTGTGGGAAGACATCACCAGTGTGATGGACATCGGCATCATGCTCGGTGCCTTGCTGGCGGCAGGTCTGGCAGGTCGTTTTGCACCCAGCCTCGATATCCCCACGCGCTCGCTGGTGGCGGCGGTCATTGGCGGCTTGCTGCTGGGCTACGGTTCGCGACTGGCCTACGGCTGCAACATTGGTGCGTACTTCAGCGGCATTGCATCCGGCAGCCTGCACGGCTGGCTGTGGCTGGTAGCGGCCTACGCCGGTAACGTCATTGGTGTCCGCCTGCGGCCGATTTTCTTCACCGGCGAGCGTCCACAGGTGGCTCTTAATGGCTGCTGAAAACGTCTGAAACCCCGAGACAAGCGGGCCGCTTGCGAACCAACTGCCGGTTTCGTATTCAAAGGCCATGCGGTAACTGTGCGTATGCGGTTCGCTTATTTTTCGATGGGGTGGTTCTTTTGCAGCAAACGATCATTTCGAAAATCCGTTTTCTCGGCAAGACCATCGGCTACGTAGGATGGTCGCTTTTCTGGCTGTTGATCTGGGACGTGATTGTCACGGTCGACTTCATGCTCTACCTGGAACGCAAGATCACCTTGCCGTCCATGCCGTTGACCCTGCTGGGCTCGGCGCTGGTGGTGCTGACCAGCTTCCGCAACTCAAGTGCCTATAACCGCTGGTGGGAAGCCAGGACGCTATGGGGTGCGCTGGTCAACAGTTCACGCAGCTTCGCTCGGCAAGTGCTGACGCTGGTCGAGGATGATGACGGGATCAACCCGGTCAAGGCCACACTGTTGCGTCGCCATGTCGCGTATGTG
This sequence comes from Pseudomonas cerasi, assembly GCF_900074915.1. Classification (GTDB taxonomy): domain Bacteria; phylum Pseudomonadota; class Gammaproteobacteria; order Pseudomonadales; family Pseudomonadaceae; genus Aquipseudomonas; species Aquipseudomonas cerasi. Next base: position 5,737,731 of record NZ_LT222319.1, on the reverse strand, counting down.
AAGTGCCTGTCTGCGCACCTGAAGGGCGCCAAATGTGGTGATGAGGTTCAGATGCTGATTCCTCGCGAGGAATTCGAACGTCGTCACGACACCAACAACTTTCCCAACGACCTGCTCAATACGTCGGCTGCGCTGTTGGCCAAGGAGTATCAGGCCGGGCGGCTGGACAGCATTCGTCTGGCACGTCTGGAGTCGACCATGGTGGACATCTCCAATTGCCAGGGCGGCATGGAGCGTATCGCCAATACACCGTTGCCTTATCCGTACGTAGCCTTTCCGCGCCTGTTCATCACGCTGTTCTGCCTTATCGTACCGATTGGTCTGGTGGAGACCCTTGGCTGGTTCACGCCGCTGGCGTCGACGGTGGTGGGTTTCATGCTGTTGGCGATCGAGAAGATCGGTACTGACCGGCAGAGCCCGTTCCGTGCCAGTGAACATGAGATTCAGATGACGGCGTTGTGCGAAAACATCGAGCGCAATCTGGATTCGATGCTCAGGGGCGCGCAGGAAGAATGCAAGGCTTCATGAAGGGGTGAGGCGTCGCGCGAGTGCGTGACGCCTCGGGTAAAGCAGAAGTAGCCGCTTAACGCAGCTCGCCACACAGGTCCAGTTCGACTAGGCGCCGTACTTCCTCGGTCGTCAGGCGTGCGCCCAGCAGCGCATGCAGCTTGCCGAGCGCGGCCTCACGGGTCATGCCACCACCGGAAAGCACGCCTGCACCACGCAGTCGGCTCCCCGCTTCGTAGACATCCAGTTCGACACCGCCCTCATGGCACTGGGTAATCGCGACCACACAGACACCCAGCGCTCGGGCGTTCTCCAGACTGGCCAGAAATTGCGTATCGTCACTTGGGCCTGTGCCGCTGCCGAAGCACTCGAGCACCAGACCGCGGATACCGCTATTGATCAAACCGTCCAGCTGAGCAGCACCGACACCCGGAAACAGTGGTAATACTGCGATCTCTGCCAGTGTCTTCGGCTGGCGATAGTTCAATGCGTCAGGGAGCGAAACCACCGCATGGCCGCCACGCGAGCGTTGCAGCGGTGCGAACGGTTGACGGCCGAAGCTGCGAATTTTCGCGCAGCGTACAGGTGTCATCAGTTGCCCGTGAAAATACAACTGAACGCCTGACACCAGACCCGACCCCAGCGCCAGCAGGGCGCCGTTGACGTTTTCCCAGGCATCGCTGTCCTGCACGCCGGCAGGCAGCATAGAGCCGGTGAACAGCACCGGTGCGCTGAACCCCAGCAACTGGAAGCTCATCGCCGCTGCGCTGTACGCCAGGGTGTCGGTGCCATGCAGAACCAGCACCGCATCGCAACCGTCGACCTCAACCGCCTCGATTACCGCCTCGCGCAGACGCAACCAGTAGGAAGGCGTCATGTTGGCGCTGTCGATCAGCGGCGACATCTCGCGAAAGTGCCACTGCGGCACCACCAGTTCCGGGTGCTCGGCCAGTTGCCCGGCCATTCGCGCTTCGAAACCGGAGGCCGGTGCCAGGCCGTTGGCGCTGGCCTGCATGCCGATGGTGCCGCCGGTGTAAAGAACCATTACGCGTTGGGCTGGTTGTTGTGCGTCATGAGGCATGGCTCTACTCCGGCGTAGTGTCGCGGTGGTTATCGTGCTTCGGGTACAGGCTTGGCTGCCGCTTCGGCGTCCTGTGTCGACTGACGGGTCGGATTGGCCGGCCATGCGTTGCGGTCCAGGTCCAGATCAGGGAACTGGCTGGAATCGAACACCGGCGTCTTGACCCCGGCCCGACGTTGCGCATCGTAGTCGTTCAAAATGCGCTTGACGACTTTGAACAGCATTGCGAGCGCGATCAGGTTGACGAACGCCAGCATGGTCATGGTGATGTCGGCGAACGCCAGTACATCTTTCAGGTCGACGACGGCACCCCACATGATCAATACCAGCACCGCGATACGGTAGATGATGATGGTCTGGATCTTCTCGCCAAACAGGAACCGCAGGCTGTTTTCGCCCAGGTAGTAGTTGTAGAGAATCGAGGTGAAGACGAACAGGGCCAACGCTACGCTGATGAAGATTCTGCCCCAGTCACCGACTACGGCTGCCAGCGAGTTCTGTGCCAGAACGATACCGTTGCCGTCGTAGCCGATGTCGTAGATACCGGACAGAAGAATCAGCAAGGCGGTGCAGGTGCAGATCACGAAGGTGTCGAGGAACACGCTGAACGCCTGAACCACGCCCTGCGCTACCGGGTGCTCGACGTGTGCCACGGCAGCCACGTTGGGCGCACTGCCCAGACCGGCTTCGTTGGCGAAGACGCCACGTTTGACGCCCATCACGATCGCGCTGCCGATCAGGCCGCCGAATACCGGATCAAGGCCGAAGGCGCTTCTGACGATGGTCATCAGCATGCCGGGAACGTGGTCGATCTGCAGGACGATGACGTAGATGGTGACCGCGATGTAGATCAGGGTCTTGACCGGAACCAGCAGGTCGGAAATAGCCGCGATACGCTTGATGCCACCAACGAAGGCCAGGCCCAGCAGTACGACCAGACAGATGCCGGTGGTTCGGGTGTCGACGTTGAACGCGCTTTTCAGCGAGTCGGTCACAGCGTGCGATTGCAGGCCGTTGAAGGCAAAACCGAAGGTCACCAGCAGCAGTACGGCCATGACCATGCCCAGCCAGCGTTTACCCAGACCGTGCTGGATGTAGAACGCCGGACCGCCACGGAACTGGCCTTCGGAATCCTTGCGCTTGTAGAGCTGAGCGAGGGAGCACTCGATGAAGCTGCTGGCCATGCCGACCAGTGCGGTCACCCACATCCAGAACACGGCACCCGGACCGCCGAGCGTCACGGCAATGCCGACGCCTGCGATGTTACCGGCACCGACGCGGCCCGCAAGGCTGAGCATCAGGGCCTGAAACGAACTCAACTGGCCCGCGCTGCTGCGCAGACTGTCGCGAAAAACCGAGAACATGTGGAAAAAGTGTCGAAACTGAACGAAACGCGAGCGGATCGTGAAGTAACTACCCAGGCCTACGATAAGTACGATCAGTACTTTACCGGAGAGAAAGTCGTTAATCATTTCCAGCATTTTTGTTATTCCTCGCTACTTTTGAGGGGGCGCACTATACCGGTGCAAAGTTTTTACGTCTGTAGTCGCTTTCTTGTACGGCTGATTCTTCATTCGCGACGATGAATGAATACTTTCACGGATGGCTCCGCAAAAGTGGTGTGCCGAAGGCTCTGGGTCCAGTGTCGGAGCCCTTTGCTGCGGGCAAAAAAAAGGGTCTGGAGAATCACTCCCAGACCCTCAAAAAATTGAGGGGTGTCTAGGCCCTCAATCTGGTGAGCAGGTTGCGCAGGTCATTCCCTGTCAGGCCTTCAAGGGGGCCAGACGGGGAGCGATCATGTTTTCCGGGCGCAGGATGTCGTCGAGCATGGCGTCGTCGAGCAGACCTTCCTCACGCACCAGTTCCAGCACGCCGCGGCCGGTTTCCAGCGCGATGCGGGCGATACGGGTGGAGTTTTCGTAACCGATGTAGGGGTTCAGGGCGGTGACCAGACCGATCGAATGCTCGACCAGCTCGCGGCAGCGCTGTTCGTTGGCGGTAATGCCGACGATGCAGTGCTCGCGCAGCATGTCCATGGCGCGCTGCAGCAGACGGATCGAGTCGAAGATCTTGTAGGCGATCAGCGGCTCCATCACGTTGAGCTGCAGTTGTCCGCCTTCGGCAGCCATGGTCAGCGACAGGTCGTTGCCGATGATTTCGAAAGCAACCTGATTGACCGCTTCCGGGATCACCGGGTTGACCTTGCCGGGCATGATCGAGCTGCCTGGCTGGCGTGCCGGCAGGTTGATTTCGTTGATGCCGGTGCGCGGGCCGCTGGACAGCAGGCGCAGGTCGTTGCAGATTTTCGACAGCTTGACCGCGGTACGTTTGAGCATGCCCGAGAACAGCACGAAGGCGCCCATGTCGGAGGTCGCTTCGATCAGATCGGCAGCAGGCACCAGAGGCTGACCGCTGATGAGCGCCAGACGATCGACCGCCAGCTTCTGATAGCCGGGGTCGGCGTTGATGCCAGTACCGATGGCGGTTCCGCCCAGGTTCACTTCGGTCAACAGCTCGGGTGCCAGGCTGCGAAGGCGGTTGAGGTCTTCAGTCAGAGTGGTGGCAAAGGCGCGGAACTCCTGACCCAGGGTCATTGGAACGGCGTCCTGCAACTGGGTGCGGCCCATCTTCAGCACATGGTTGAATTCTTCGCCCTTGGCGGCGAAGGCCTGAATCAGGCTGGACAGGCTGGCGAGCAGGGCGTCGTGACCCAGCAGCAGACCCAGACGAATCGCAGTGGGGTAGGCGTCGTTGGTCGACTGCGCCATGTTGACATCGTTGTTGGGGTGCAGGTGTTTGTATTCGCCTTTCTCGAAACCCATGGTTTCCAGAGCGATGTTGGCGATGACTTCGTTGGCATTCATGTTGGTGGAAGTGCCAGCGCCGCCCTGAATCATGTCGACCACGAACTGATCATGGAAGTCGCCGCGGATCAGGCGGGCGCAGGCCTCGCTGATCGCCGCATGCTTGGCGTCATTGAGGTGTCCGAGCTGATGGTTTGCATCTGCTGCCGCCTGCTTGACCATGGCCAGCGCGACTACCAGTTTCGGGTAGTGCGAAAGCGGCACGCCGGAGAGGTGAAAGTTGTTCACCGCTCGCAGGGTCTGGATGCCGTAATAAGCGTTGGCAGGTACTTCGAGAACACCAAGCAGGTCTTTTTCGATGCGCGATGATGCAGGCGAGGACATGATAAAAAAAGTCTCAAAAAGGCACGGACAATGCCGGAACGCCACGAATAGTGGGCTTGCCGTCTTCGATTGGCCAATGCTGTTAAACGCTGGCCTATGCAATAACGGCATAATCAGCGCGTGACCTGGATTCCGTTCAGTGCGTAAAGGGGGCAAAATGTCGCACCGGTGCGCTTCTTCGGTCACATTTGCTGCGCCGTCAGGGTATGTATCCGCCTCGCTTCGCCGGGCGTCCCACCAGGACGCTGCAAACTGGTGCCGCAGGGCACGCGCAATTGCCTGTCGAAGCCGTCATCCATTGTCCGGGAGGACCTGATGAATCTGGAAAGCAAATGGCTGGAGGATTTCAGCGCCCTGGCGGCCACTCGCAGCTTTTCTCAGGCCGCCGAGCGTCGCTTCGTGACTCAGCCGGCATTCAGCCGGCGTATTCGCAGTCTTGAGTCGGCATTGGGGCTGACACTGGTCAATCGCTCGCGTACACCCATCGAGTTGACCGCTGCCGGACAATTGTTTCTGGTCACGGCCCGTACCGTGGTCGAGCAACTGGGCGAAGTCGTGCGTCATCTGCATCACCTGGAAGGCGGGCAGGGCGAGGTCATGCAGGTGGCTGCGGCGCACTCTCTGGCACTGGGGTTCTTTCCGCGCTGGATCGCCCAATTGCGCAACGAAGGGCTGAACATTGCCACCCGGCTGGTGGCAACCAACGTCGGCGACGCGGTGCATGCGTTGCGCGAAGGTGGCTGTGATCTGATGCTGGCGTTCTACGATCCCGATGCCGCGCTGCAGATGGACGCCGAAATCTTTCCCTCGCTGCATTTGGGCCACACCGAGATGTTGCCGGTCTGTGCCGCCGATGCCGAGGGGCGGCCGTTATTCGATATGGAAGGCGAGGGCAGTGTGCCGCTGCTTGCCTATAGCGCCGGGGCTTTTCTCGGGCGGTCGGTGAACCTGTTGTTGCGTCAGCGCAATCTGCGCTTCACGACGGTTTACGAGACGGCAATGGCCGACAGCTTGAAAAGCATGGCGCTGGAAGGGTTGGGGATTGCCTGGGTGCCGCAACTGAGTGTGCGCGCCGAGCTGGCGCGTGGTGAACTGGTGGTGTGTGGCGGACCACAGTGGCATGTGCCGCTGGAGATCCGCCTGTACCGCTGCGCACTGGTGCGCAAGGCCAACGTGCGCCTGTTGTGGCGCAAGCTTGAAGGTGCGGCGGCGCCAGATTCCCGGTGACAAGCGCCGCTCCTGGCGATGCCGGAGAGCGACCCTGGTCTGCTCAGGGAAATCTGTTCAGATGATCAGCAATGATTTGCTTGTTGGCGTCGCTGTAGACATAGCAATTGGAGCGTATTTTTTCGTGGTTTTCGATGATATTCGTCTGACACCACCATCCCCCCTTCTAGATAACCTCTGCGGCCTCATGAGTGCCGCCGAGCATATGGCCCAGCTCGTGCGCGGGGATTGCGAATGTTTCCAGTGAGGCTATGCCTGTATAGCTTTTGTCGGTGCTGGCGCCCAGAGTCTTTGAGTTGATCCTGTTCTGAGTCAACAGCAGGTACTTGGTGGTCGCGTTGCGCTCCAGGCCGTTGTCGATGACATACCGATCCATCCTGTTTTTCCAGGCGTAATAGGTTTCGTCTACATCGTCGCTCTGATAAGCGAAGTCAGTAAGGCCCGGGACGTCGCGAATGAACGCCAATCGCACATAACGACCCGTGAAGCTTTCCAGATCTTTTATGAGCCAGGCGAAGTAGTCCTGGCGTAGTTCCTGGGTGCCGTGATGTGACGTGTCGTTGTGGAGAACCAGGTACAGGGTCAACGGTTGCCTGGAGGCGCTATTGTTGGCCCATGCCGCATGCCGCATGCCGCGTGGCTCAGCGCCAGCGCGCATAGCAGCAGACAGCTTGTATATTTCTTGATCATCGCACTCATCCTTGAGTAGGTGGATTGTGGCCGGCCGTGTGTAGCCCGGTGCCGGAGATCTAATAGCAACTGGCGTTGACAGGAAATCAGGATCGACATCTATCGCAGTAGCCCTTGTTTGATTAGTGTGCAGTACAAGTGCCGATTCTCTGCCGGGTTTTTCCGTGCTGCCTTCCGCTATAAAAACCTGGACGGTTGAGCGTATGGGGGCTGTCATCCTGGCGCTTTGCGGTATACTGCGCGGCCTTTGGCCGGTTAAACCGGTCATTATTCGTACAACAAGCCACGCCGGTTCCCCCGCGTGGCTTGTTGTTTTCAGACGCGCCTGCGGGCGCCCGATGAGAGGCTCGACGATGAGCGCACTGGTTGGCGTGATCATGGGCTCCAAGTCCGATTGGTCCACCCTTAGCCACACCGCCGATATGCTGGAAAAGCTCGGCATCCCTTTTGAAGTCAAGGTGGTGTCAGCGCACCGCACACCGGATCTGCTGTTCCAGTACGCCGACGAAGCGGAAGGCCGTGGCATTGAAGTGATCATCGCCGGTGCTGGTGGTGCCGCTCACTTGCCGGGCATGTGCGCTGCCAAGACCCACCTGCCTGTGTTGGGCGTTCCGGTGCAGTCTTCAATGCTCTCGGGTGTCGACTCGCTGTTGTCGATCGTGCAGATGCCGGCCGGTATCCCGGTCGCGACCCTGGCGATCGGCAAGGCGGGTGCAATCAACGCAGCGCTGCTTTCAGCGAGCATCCTCGGCGCAAAGCACCCGCAATTCCACGCAGCGCTGAAGAAATTTCGCACTGAACAGACAGACAGCGTCCTGGACAATCCAGACCCACGCCACGCCTGAGGTTTTTCCATGAAGATCGGTGTAATCGGTGGCGGCCAGCTGGGCCGCATGTTGGCATTGGCAGGTACGCCGCTGGGCATGAACTTCGCCTTTCTCGATCCTGCGCCGGACGCCTGTGCTGCGGCACTTGGCGAGCATCTGCGTGCCGATTACGGCGATCTGGATCATCTGCGTCAGTTGGCGGATGAAGTCGATCTGGTGACCTTCGAGTTTGAAAGCGTTCCGGCCGAGACCGTGGCGTTTCTGTCACAGTTCGTACCGGTCTATCCGAGCGCCGAAGCGTTGCGCATTGCGCGTGACCGCTGGTTCGAAAAGAGCATGTTCAAGGACCTGGGCATCCCGACGCCGGCATTCGCCGATATCCAGTCGCAGGCCGACCTGGATGCTGCAGTAGCCAGCATCGGTCTGCCTGCCGTGCTGAAAACCCGCACCCTGGGTTATGACGGCAAGGGCCAGAAGGTCCTGCGTTCGGCAGCCGATGTGGTCGACACATTCGCCGAGCTGGGCAGCGTGCCGTGCCTGCTGGAAGGCTTCGTACCGTTCAGCGGTGAAGTGTCGTTGATTGCCGTGCGCGCGCGTGATGGCGAGACCCGGTTCTACCCGCTGGTGCACAACACGCATGACAGCGGCATCCTGCGTCTGTCCATCGCCAGCACTGATCATCCTTTGCAGGCACTGGCCGAAGACTACGCCGGCCGCGTCCTGAAGCAGCTGGATTACGTGGGCGTGCTGGCATTCGAATTCTTTGAGGTCGACGGTGGCCTGAAAGCCAACGAGATTGCGCCGCGCGTCCACAACTCCGGTCACTGGACCACCGAAGGCGCCGAGTGCAGCCAGTTCGAAAATCACCTGCGGGCGGTTGCCGGTCTGCCGCTGGGCTCTACAGCCAAGGTCGGTGAAAGCGCCATGCTCAACTTCATCGGTGAAGTACCCGCAGTGGACAAGGTCATCGCTGTCGAAGACTGCCACCTGCATCACTACGGCAAGGCGTTCAAGGCTGGCCGCAAGGTCGGACACGCCACGGTTCGCAGCGCTGACCGCGCAACGCTGGATCGTCAGGTGAAGTTGGTAGAAGCGCTGATCAAAGGCTGATCAGACCCACGGCTAGCGTGCCGATGCTCCGCGTTGGCACGCAGTTTCAGGACACTCCGCGTCCTTTTGCGACGCGGAGCGTCGAGAACTGCATTCCCACGCAGAGCTTGCGGAACGAGCGTTTCTAACTGTCGTGCCGATGCGTCGCGTTGAAGCACTGTTCGAGACGCCTAGCCTCCGTTCAGGTAGGTTCAGCCCCGTCATTCATGAAGAATTCTCCACCCCGAAGCAAACTGGCCATTGCGCCGGAACCATTCCCTCTCGTCGTTCTCAGATAGCAGTAGGTCGGGGCTGCTGTCAGCCCGGGCGTATTCACTTAATACAGAGGGAAATGGCATGGGTATCATTGGAACCATCTTTATCGGCCTGATCGTTGGTCTGTTGGCTCGCTTTCTGAAGCCGGGCGACGACAGCATGGGCTGGATCATGACCATCGTGCTGGGTATCGCCGGTTCGCTTGCAGCCACTTATGGTGGTCAGGCGCTGGGTATCTATCAGGCAGGCGAGGGTGCAGGTTTCCTCGGCGCGCTGGTAGGTGCAATCATCCTGCTGGTTATCTACGGCATGATCAAAAAGAAATAACGCTTAGGCGTCAGCCCTCTGTTTTACAGTGCGCAGAGGGCTAGAATGCTCGGCAACTTTCCACCCCTTTGCCGAGCTTTATCATGCGTCGCTTCCTGTTGATGACTCTTCTGCTGTTATCCGCGCTCTGCGGTCCCGCATACGCCCAGTTGCCGGAAACCGACTGGCTTGAGCTGATGCCCAAGTCCGATCAAAAAGCCCTCGAAGCCATGCCCGAGATTGACCACAATTCTCCGGAAGCCATGGGCACGTTCGACAGCAAGGGTGGACTGAAGCAGAGCAAGGGTTTGCCTGCAGTCATGTATTCGACCAAAACCGTCCCGGCAATGAACGGCAAGACGATTCGTCTTGGCGGCTACCCTGTGCCTCTCGAAACCGACGCCAAGGGTCGCAGCACGCTGTTCTTCATCGTGCCTTATCCAGGCGCCTGCATTCACGTTCCACCACCGCCGCCTAACCAACTGGTGCTGGTGCGTTACCCCAAGGGTCTGAAACTGGATGATATCTACACACCACTGTGGGTAGAAGGCACCCTGAAAATCGAGAAGGTCAGTAACGACCTTGCCGATGCTGCGTATGCGATGGATGCGTCAAAGGTCCGCGTGGTGGTTGAGTCGGACCTTTGATGGGCTTGATCAATTACTGATCAGAGCGCCTCGCTCCAGATACTCACTCCCAGAACATGCATCTGGTCCGGTGCCAGGGTGACCACGTCGTCCAGCACGTTGGCGGTTTCGACGCAGACCATGCGCTGCCAGCCGTCTGCTGCCATGTCGGTGAACTTGCCGGTCTTCTCGATCCACGGGTTCCATAGGATGGCTGAGTTCGAGCCCGTGCTGCGGATGTGGATGCGTCGCTGCCACTGCGGGTCAACGATGCTGAGCACGCCTGGTGTGTCCTTGTAGATGCGGTCGGTTTCGCCTGTGAAGGTCAGGTCGCCGGTCTGCTCGCGTTCTTCCCAGTTTGCCAGGGTTTCGATGTAACGCAGGCCGTCGAGCCCTTCGACGCTGACCTGACGTACATCGCTGACTGCGAAATAGGTATGCAGCGCCTGGCTGATCACCACAGGCTCAGTGCCACAGTTGTAGCTGACCAGACTGACATTCAGTGCGTGGTCCAGACGAATGCTCAGTTTCAGGGCGACATTGTGCGGCCAGCCCGGCAAGTGGCCTTCGGCCTCGGGAAGGACGAACTCCACCAGCAGTGCATCGCCATCTGCGCCGATACCCAGCAACTGCCAATCGAGCGCTCGCACTTCGCCATGTGCCTTGGCAGGTTCGCTGCTGTCGCGCATGGCCTGCACGCTTTGCGGGTTGCGCTCCAGATTGCCGAACCACGGCCAGCAGATCGGCATGCCTGCACGAATGGGTTTGCCGCGCTTGAAAACGGCCTCTTCGTTCAGCCACACCAGCGGCTGCTGCCCGGCCACTTGATAGCTGAGGATGTGTGCGCCTTGTTGCGCAACCAGCAGCTCTGCTTCGCCGTGGCAAATACGCCAGCAGTTCAGCTCATCGTAAAGGATGGATTCAACGGTGGGTTCAACCGGGGATGTTGGCATGCAAAGTTCTCACTCAATGACCGTGACGAAAATAGACCGCTTCATGCAGGGCGAGTTTAACCGGGCAGCCAACCTGGAGCCGAGCGACAATTTACCGTCGCGCGGGAACCGAGCGCGTCCGGCCGCTGGCATCTATGGCCACGAATACGAACGCGGCCTCGGTGACCTTGCGCCATTCGCTGGTGAGCGGGTCGTCGCTCCACACTTCGACCATCATCTTGATCGAGGTGCGTCCGACTTCCAGGGTGCGGGTATAGAAGGAAAGCTGTTCGCCGACCGCGACCGGGACCAGAAATGCCATGCGATCAATGGCGACGGTCGCCACGCGGCCACCCGCGACTTTGCTGGCCATAGCTGTGCCTGCCAGGTCCATCTGGGACACCAGCCAGCCACCAAAGATGTCACCAAAGCCATTGGTTTCGCGGGGAAGGGCGGTGATTTGCAGTGCAAGGTCGCCTTGCGGGATTGGATCTTCTTGTTCGAGCTCGATCATGCCTAGGGTGCCTCTGACCCATGACTCTCATTATTGTATGTCGCGGTTAACAGGTGCCATTCAAAACCATGAGCATGAACATTATGTGTTCAGCGCCGGTGTGGCCCAAAGGGAAACTCTGCGAAACCCGCTGATTCAGACGTTTTCGCACAACTTCCCAAGGCTGTTGACGACTTGCGAGTATATCGGGCGTTGCGTCATAGAACGACCGTGGGTCTTCATTTTGTGTCAGTGGCAGTTCTGCCATGTGTTTTTTGTAGCAATTTGCTATCTTGCTGGACCTCTACAGGTGACAAGACTGCCTGTACACGCAATTTTGGTGCCTATCTGCGCCGTTGCTCCCGACAATCGCTTCTGCACGGCACCCCGCAGCAGCCAGCGTTGCTGTCGCTCGCCCCTTTTCAAAGAACACGTAAAGAGAAGCCTTGTCATGTCATCTGTTCCTCCAAGTTCCACGCAGCCTGCGCGGCCTTTGACTCGCAGCGATTACAAAACCCTTTCGCTGTCGGCCCTGGGTGGCGCGCTGGAGTTCTACGACTTCATCATTTTCGTGTTTTTCGCGGCGGTGGTCGGCAAACTGTTTTTCCCGGTGGACATGCCCGACTGGCTGCGCATGATGCAGACGTTCGGCATTTTCGCCGCCGGTTATCTGGCGAGACCCCTGGGCGGCATTATCATGGCGCACTTCGGCGATCTGCTGGGGCGCAAGAAAATGTTCACGCTGAGCATTTTCATGATGGCGGTGCCGACCCTGATCATGGGTCTGCTGCCGACCTACGCACAGATCGGCATGTGGGCGCCGATTCTGCTGTTGTTGATGCGCGTCATTCAAGGTGCCGCCATCGGCGGTGAAGTGCCTGGCGCCTGGGTCTTCGTGTCCGAGCATGTGCCTGCACGGCGTGTCGGGTATGCCTGCGGCACCCTGACCGCGGGCCTGACCGCGGGCATCCTGCTGGGCTCGCTGGTCGCCACGGCGATCAACAGCATCTATACCCCCGTCGAGGTATCGGATTACGCATGGCGTATCCCTTTCCTGCTGGGTGGCGTGTTCGGTCTGATGTCGGTGTATCTGCGTCGCCTGCTGCATGAAACGCCGGTGTTTGCCGAGCTGCAACTGCGCAAGGCACTGGCCGAAGAGGTGCCGCTCAAGGCGGTACTGCGTGATCATCGTGGCGCCGTTGCGCTGTCGATGTTGATGACCTGGTTGCTGTCTGCCGGCATCATCGTCGTGATCCTGATGACACCGACCATCCTGCAAACCATCTATGGCTTTCCGGCCGCTACCGCGCTGAAAGCCAACAGCCTGGCGATTGTCTTCCTGAGCGTGGGTTGCATCGCTGCGGGCGCGCTGGCGGATCGTTTCGGCGCAGGCTGGGTGTTTCTGCTGGGCAGCGCAGGTTTGCTGGTCAGTTCCTGGACGTTCTATCACATCCTCGGCAGCCATCCGGAAGTGCTGTTCCCGCTGTATGCCGTGACGGGCCTGTTCGTCGGTACGATCGGCGCGGTTCCTTACGTCATGGTCAAGGCATTCCCGCCTGTGGTGCGCTTCTCGGGGCTGTCGTTCTCCTACAACCTGGCGTACGCGATCTTCGGCGGTCTGACGCCGATGGTCGTGACCTTCATGCTCAAGAGCAGTCCGATGGGGCCGGCGTGGTATGTCGCGATCCTCTGCGGTCTGGGCATGGCCATCGGTGTGTTTTTGCTGAGCCGAAAGCGCTGATCATCAGCCGCTGCTGAATCGCTCGGGCACCGCTACAGCCAAAGGCTATCTACCTGCATAGGTCGATAGCCTTTTCATCTTATTGTCATAATCAATTCATAGAGTAGTCATAAGACTGGCCCAAAAAGGCTCGTGGACACCTACACACCCTGCCAGGAGCGCAAGGATGACACTCAAGCGTTTGATGACTGCACTGACATTGGTTGCCGCCGGAGTGACGGCAGCCAATACGCTGGCTGCGGTCGACCCTGCCATCCAGGCCTATACCAGGACCTCCGGTGTGTCGGGCAATCTCTCCAGTGTCGGCTCCGATACCCTGGCAAATCTGATGACCCTGTGGGCCGAGGCCTACAAGAAAGAATACCCGAGCGTGAACATCCAGATTCAAGCGGCCGGCTCCTCCACGGCGCCACCCGCGCTGACCGAGGGCACGGCCAATCTGGGCCCGATGAGCCGCAGGATGAAGGACGGCGAGCTGTCGGCTTTCGAGCAGAAGCATGGCTACAAGCCCACTGCCATCCCGGTCGCGGTGGATGCTTTGGCGGTTTTTGTGCACAAGGACAACCCGATCAAGGGCCTGACCCTGCAGCAAGTGGACGCGATCTTTTCCGCGACCCGCCTGTGCGGCGCTAGGGCAGATGCGAAAACCTGGGGTGATGTCGGCGTGACCGGCGATCTGGCAGGGAAACCGATCCAGTTGTTCGGTCGTAACTCAGTGTCGGGTACCTACGGTTATTTCAAGGAAGAAGCGCTGTGCAAAGGCGACTTCAAGGCCAACGTCAACGAGCAGCCCGGCTCTGCTTCGGTGGTCAGCGCGATCAGCAATTCGCTTAACGGCATCGGTTATTCGGGCATCGGTTACAAGACATCCAACGTCAGAACTGTGCCGCTGGCGAAGAAGGAAGGGGGCGAGTTTGTCGAAGACAGCGAAGCCAATACCCTGAACGGCAGTTATCCCCTGTCGCGCTTCCTTTATGTCTACGTGAACAAGGCGCCGAACCAGCCCTTGGCGCCGCTGGAGGCCGAGTTTGTAAAACTGGTGCTGTCGAGACAGGGCCAGGAAGTGGTGATGAAGGACGGTTACATCCCGCTGCCCGCCCGTGTCGTCGAGAAGACGCTGGCCGATCTTGGCCTGCAGGGCGCGGGCGGCGTGGCGGTAAAGTAGTCACGTACGCGTTGGAGCGGGGCTCAATGGACTGGCCTGCATACAAATTGAACAGTCCGCCGCCGGTTTCGCAGGCAGCGGGCTTTCTTGCGTCACCTTGCTGTAATGTTTCTGTCATACAAGGCGTCTACGGTGTGTGCGCATGAATGAGCTGTTCAAATCGACGATGGACCAGAGCTCGCCTCCAGCGCGTATTGATTTCAATACGCCCGCGATGGTGCGCAAGCGTCGTGTCCGTGCGTTTACCGACCGGCTCACTCACTGGTACGTCGCCATTGGCGGCCTTGCCGTGCTGGCTGCCATTACGCTGATCTTTTTCTACCTGGCCTATGTCGTTGCGCCGCTCTTCAAAGGCGCCAGCCTGACCGCCGAACCTGCGCTGAATACCGCCTGGCTGCAGGATGCCGGCGCTCCGCTGATGATTACCATCGAAGAGCAGAACCAAATCGGCATGCGCATTTCCGACAAGGGCGAAGTGGTTTTTTTCAACAGCGAGGACGGCGCAGAGCTGCGGCGCATTGCCTTGCCGCTCCCTGCGGGCGTGTCCGTTGCGTCCATCGGCAAGGATCAGCCCGGCGCGCCCTTGATAGCCCTTGGTTTGTCCAACGGTCAGGTGCTGGTGTTCAGGCATTCTTACCTGACGACCTACCCGAACGATCAGAAAACCATCACCCCGAGCGTGGCCTGGCCTTACGGCGAAGCGCCCCTGGTACTGGATGAGGCCGGGCGTGCGGTCGAGCATGTCACCGTCAGTGCCGATGGCGACAGCCTGAAGCTGGCAGGGTCTACCGGCACTCAGTTGCATGTCATCTCGCTCGAACAGAAAGAAAACATGATGACCGGCGAGATGACCCGCGAGCAGACGCGTGTCGAGTTGCCGCAGATGTCCGCAGCGGTCAAGGCGATCTACATCGACCCGCGTCAGCAATGGTTGTATGTCATCAACGGGCGCGCGCAGGCGGATGTGTTCAGCCTGCGCGATCGCAGCCTCAATGGCCGCTATAAATTGCTGGAAGACGGCAACGCCGAGATCACGGCGAGCGCTCAACTGGTCGGCGGCATTTCGCTGATCATCGGCAACTCGAAGGGCAGTATGTCCCAGTGGTTCATGGCCCGGGACACTGACGGTGAGCAGCGCCTGATGCGCATCCGCGATTTCAGCCTGGGCAGCGCACCGATCGCGCAGATCAAGGCCGAGCAGCGCCGCAAGGGGTTCATCGCTCTGGATGCTTCCGGCAAGCTGGGCGTATTTCACAGCACAGCGCACCGCACCCTGCTGATCGACAAGGTCGCCGAGGGGCCCGGTATTCTGGCGTTATCGCCACGCGCCAACCGGATTCTGATTGAAAGCGCTGGCAAGCTGCTGCCGCTGACGCTGGACAACCCGCACCCGGAAGTCTCCTGGAGTTCGCTGTGGGGCAAGGTCTGGTACGAGAATTACGATGAACCCAAGTACATCTGGCAGTCCACGGCGTCCAACTCCGACTTCGAGCCCAAGCTGAGCCTGGCGCCGTTGACCTACGGCACGCTGAAAGCGGCGTTCTACGCCATGCTGCTGGCCGCGCCGCTGGCCGTGGCTGCCGCGATCTACACCGCCTACTTCATGGCCCCGGGCATGCGCCGCAAGGTCAAGCCGGTGATCGAATTGATGGAAGCGATGCCGACGGTGATTCTCGGCTTTTTTGCCGGATTGTTTCTGGCCCCGTATCTGGAAGGGCATCTGCCCGGCATCTTCAGCCTGTTGCTGCTTACGCCGATCGGCATTTTGCTGGTGGGCTTTTTCTGGACCCGCCTGCCTGATTCGTTTCGCTTGCGTATTCCCGATGGCTGGGAAGGCGCGATTCTGATTCCGGTCGTGCTATTGGTGGGCTGGTTTTCACTGAGCATGAGCCCGCATCTGGAGAACTGGTTCTTCGCGGGTGACATGAGCACCTGGATTCGTGACCACCTGGGTATCACCTACGATCAGCGCAATGCACTGGTAGTCGGCATCGCCATGGGATTCGCGGTGATCCCCAACATTTATTCGATTGCCGAAGACGCCGTGTTCAGCGTGCCGCGCAGCCTGACGCTGGGTTCGCTGGCACTGGGCGCGACGCCGTGGCAGACCCTGACGCGGGTGGTGATCCTGACCGCCAGCCCCGGCATCTTTTCCGCCTTGATGATCGGCATGGGCCGGGCCGTGGGGGAAACCATGATTGTGCTGATGGCGACCGGTAACACGCCGATCATGGACATGAACCTGTTTGAAGGCATGCGTACGCTGGCGGCCAATGTCGCGGTGGAGATGCCGGAGTCGGAAGTGGGCGGCAGCCATTATCGGGTGCTGTTTCTCGCGGCGTTGGTGCTGTTGATGTTCACCTTCGTGATGAACACCCTCGCAGAGCTGATTCGTCAGCGTCTGCGCAAGCAATACTCGTCGCTGTAAGGAAGGTAGGCGTTGGTGAAGCGGAACTCCCTCAGGAACTGGTTCAAAAGTGGCGCCCCCGGCGTCTGGATGAGTGCGGGTGCCGTATCCATCGCTGTGATCATGACCATCGGCCTGTTGGCGGTGATCGCCGTGCGTGGCCTTGGGCATTTCTGGCCCGCCGATCTGGTGAGCGCGCAGTACGCGGTGCCCAATCAGGAATCGAGCGTTCTGGTCGGCGAGCGGGTCGAGCAGGAGCAAGTACCTCGTGCGCGCCTGAAAAGCGCGGGCCTGCCGGTGCCTGATCAAGGGCCGGAATTCATGACCCGCGAGCTGTTCAAGGTCGGCAATCGCGATCTCAACCCCAGTGACTTCAACTGGGTGGTAGGCGAATGGCTGACCGGGCAGAGCCGGCCTGCAGACCTGATGACGCTGGAGCGTCGCGAGTGGGGCAATTTCTACGGCTATCTGGTCAACGTCAAGGAAGACGGGCGTGTCGTGGCCGAAGGCGAGGCGGCATGGCCAGTCCTGCAAGAGCGCATCAAACGCGTCGAAAAGCTGGCTGACGAGCTCTACAGCCTGGAAAAGAAAGACATTGGTGCCATCAATCACGGTATCGAGCGCCTGCGCCTGCAGGCCCGCAAGCTGGAACTCGATGGCCGACTGGATGCCGCCGCGCAAGCGGACATGGCTGCCGAGCGGGCCGAGCTGGATGCGCGTTACAAGGTGATCGAGGCGCGCCTTGACGGGCTGCACCAGGCCTTTGATCGCGACAGCCTGACCGCACGCGATGGCAACGGTAAAGAGATCGAGCTCAGCCTGGGCAAAGTGGTGCGTGCCTATCAGCCCAATGCGATGGGCACGGTGACCAAGCTTGGCTTCTACTTCGAGAAACTGTGGGAGTTTCTCAGCGCCGACCCACGCGAAGCCAACACCGAGGGCGGTATCTTCCCGGCGATCTTCGGCACGGTGATGATGACCCTGATCATGGCCGTGATTGTCACGCCGTTCGGTGTGCTGGCGGCGGTCTACCTGCGTGAGTATGCGCGCCAGGGGCCGGTTACCCGGTTGATTCGCATCGCTGTGAACAACCTTGCCGGTGTGCCTGCGATTGTCTACGGCGTGTTTGGCCTGGGATTCTTCGTCTATGTGCTGGGCGGCTCGGTGGATCGGCTGTTCTTTCCTGAAGCGCTGCCGGCCCCGAAGTTCGGTACGCCGGGCCTGTTATGGGCCTCGCTGACCCTGGCACTGCTTGCCGTGCCGGTGGTGATCGTCGCGACGGAAGAAGGGCTGGCGCGCATTCCGCTGACCCTGCGTGAAGGTTCGCTGGCACTGGGTGCAACCAAGGCCGAGACGCTGTGGAAAATCGTACTGCCAATGGCCAGCCCGGCGATGATGACCGGGTTGATCCTCGCGGTGGCGCGTGCCGCCGGGGAAGTTGCGCCCTTGATGCTGGTGGGCGTCGTCAAGCTGGCGCCGTCGCTGCCGCTGGACGGCAACTATCCTTATCTGCACCTCGATCAGAAGATCATGCACCTGGGTTTCCACATTTACGACGTCGGCTTCCAGAGCCCCAACGTCGAGGCCGCACGCCCGCTGGTGTATGCCACCGCGCTGCTGCTGGTGCTGGTCATCGCCTTGCTCAATCTGTCGGCGGTGAGCATCCGTAACCATTTGCGGGAAAAGTACAAGGCGCTCGACAATTGATCCCGAATTCGCCCTTTGGCAAACGCGGCCGTGCGATGACGCGAACAGTTCGCACAGGAGCAATCCATGCAGCATGAAAGCCCGACGAGTGGCATGAACATGTCGGCCCTGAGGCGTCACAAGCAACGTCTGGATCTGGCCGACGAGAGCGTGGCCATCGAAGTGCCGGGCCTGAATCTGTTCTATGGCGACAAGCAGGCGCTGTTCGATATTGCCCTGAATATCCCGAAGCAGAAGGTGACCTCGTTCATCGGTCCGTCCGGGTGTGGCAAATCGACGTTGTTGCGCTGCTTCAACCGCATGAACGACCTGGTCGATGGTTGCCGGGTCGAGGGTGCGATCAACCTGTACGGGCACAACATCTACACCAAGGGCGAGGAAGTCGCCGAGTTGCGTCGCCGCGTCGGCATGGTGTTTCAGAAGCCCAATCCGTTCCCCAAGACGATTTATGAAAACGTGGTCTACGGGCTGCGTATTCAGGGGATCAACAAGAAGCGCGTGCTCGATGAAGCTGTCGAGTGGGCGCTGAAAGCCGCTGCGCTCTGGGATGAAGTCAAGGATCGACTGCATGAGTCGGCATTGGGTTTATCCGGGGGGCAGCAGCAGCGTCTGGTCATTGCCCGAACGATCGCCGTGGAGCCGGAAGTCCTGCTGCTCGACGAACCCTGTTCGGCACTCGATCCGATTTCGACCCTTAAAGTCGAAGAACTGATCTACGAACTGAAATCGAAATACACCATTGTGATCGTTACCCACAACATGCAGCAGGCGGCTCGGGTGTCGGATTACACCGCGTTTATGTACATGGGCAAGCTTGTCGAGTTTGGTGATACGGATACCTTGTTCACCAACCCGGCAAAAAAACAGACAGAAGACTACATCACCGGTCGTTACGGGTAGTACGTGCTTCGTCAGCCCTGAACCACCGCTGCGTTTTCGCAATTAACCGGACGTTCCAAGGACACCCAGCATGATCCACAAAGACAGCCATACGCATCACATTTCCCAACAGTTCAACGCTGAACTCGAAGACGTTCGCAGCCATTTGCTCGAAATGGGTGGCCTGGTCGAGAAGCAGGTGAACGATTCGGTCACAGCGCTGATCGAGGCAGACTCCGGTCTAGCCCAACGTGTTCGCGAGGTCGACGACCGGATCAATCAGATGGAGCGCAGCATCGACGAGGAATGCCTGCGCATTCTGGCTCGTCGTCAGCCTGCGGCGTCCGACCTGCGCCTGATCATCAGCATTTCCAAGTCGGTGATCGACCTGGAGCGCATTGGTGATGAAGCGACCAAGATCGCGCGCCGTGCCATCAAGCTCTGCGAAGAGGGCGAGGCACCACGCGGCTACGTCGAGGTACGTCACATCGGCGATCAGGTGCGCAACATGGTGCGCGATGCGCTGGATTCGTTCGCCCGTTTCGACGCCGAGCTGGCCCTGTCGGTGGCGCAGTACGACAAGACCATCGACCGCGAGTACAAGACGGCCCTGCGCGAGCTGGCGACCTACATGATGGAAGATCCACGCTCGATCTCCCGGGTACTGGACGTCATCTGGGTGCTGCGCTCTCTGGAGCGAATCGGCGACCATGCGCGCAACATTTCCGAGCTGGTGATCTATCTCGTGCGTGGGACCGACGTGCGGCACATGGGTCTCAAGCGCATGAAGGAAGAAGTGCAGGGTATATCGAGCGAAACCGCTAATGTTCCGGGCGACGCTGACGATAAGTAAGATTGCCTGCGAGAAAAACGCCCAGCACGCGCTGGGCGTTTTTCGTTACGCAGATCAGTATTTCCCGTCGCCTGCGGATTAAATGTCGCGGCGCAGTCAATCAATATGGCAGTTGGCTATCGGTCAACGCTATGCTTGCCGAAACAAAGGGCGTGTTGGCATACCGCAGTTCGCCTCCAGGTGAACACGCCCGCAGGAGCGTCGATGAGTAAGGTCAGTGTATTGGTGGTGGATGACGCGACTTTCATTCGCGACTTGGTCAAGAAAGGGCTGCGCAATTATTTTCCCGGGATTCATACCGAGGACGCGGTCAATGGTCGCAAGGCTCAGACGTTGCTGGGCAAAGAGGCGTTCGACCTGATTCTGTGCGACTGGGAAATGCCAGAAATGTCCGGCCTGGAGCTGTTGACATGGTGCCGTCAGCAAGACAATTACCTGAGAACCGTGCCGTTCATCATGGTGACCAGCCGTGGTGACAAGGAAAACGTCGTGCAGGCCATTCAGGCCGGTGTGACCGATTTTGTCGGCAAGCCGTTCACCAATGAACAGCTGCTGACCAAGGTCAAGAAAGCACTGGCAAAAGTCGGCAAGCTCGACGCCGTCATGTCGACAGCCCCGGCACGCATGAACTCGCCGCTCAATGACTCGCTGAGCGCATTGACCGGTGGCAAGGCCGAAGTGGTTCGTGCCGCGCCTGTTGCCGCCGCCGCTGCTCCCAAGCCAGCCCCTGCACCCGTCAGATCGGCAGAGCCGACCGGTCGCGGCCAGGGCCAGTTGCGTCTGCCCAACGGCACTCAGTCGTGTGTGATCAAGGCCCTCACCCTGAAAGACGCCACACTGGTGATTCGCGTCAGCGAAAACCTGCCACAGGTACTCGATAGCGCGGTGCTGGACCTTGAGCAGGGCGAGGAAAACGAGGTCGCACGCCTGAACGGCTATCTGCACTCTGTTGCCGCGTTCGAGCAAAAGCCCGACAGCGAATGGTTGCAAGTAACCTTCCGCTTTGTCGATCACGACGCGCAGAAGCTTGATTACCTGTCGCGTCTGATTGCTCGTGGCACGGCGCAGAAGCACTTCATCCCGGGCGCCTGATATCTGCCTCTGAGCTGAGTGGCATGCCCATGCGCGTCAGCCTTGCGCGGTGTTACACGACACCGCGTACCGAGCCTCTGGCGCGCCTTCCTTGACGCTTCATTCATGTCCGATTGATACCCTTGCGTCCTCTTCTGCCTGCAAGGCTGCTAGGCTTTGCACCCAGTGCCCTTGAACCCGAACATCTCCGATGCTTGAACGCCTGCTTATCCTGTTTGCCCTGACGTTGACTGTGCAGTCGGCCGGGGCTGTCACGATTTATAAATTCACCGATGCCAATGGCGTGGTGTCCTTTTCGGACCGGCCGACGCCCGGCGCATCGGTCATGGTGTTTCGGGACCGCATGGTCGAGCGTATCGACGGCCAGGTGCACTTGAGTGTCAGGCGTGAAAAGGGCGTACACAGCCTGTATGTGCGCAACGATCTGTACGCCCCGGTCGAAGTCGAACTCAGGCTTTCCAGTGTGACCAACGTGCTGGGGGTCTCTGGCTCGTCGGCAACGTTGCGTCGCACGATCCCTGCGCGCAGCAACCAGCGCGTGGTGGTCTTGAGCCCCAAGGTGGGGAGCAAGCCGATGAACTACGCCTCGGTGCTGACTTCAACCCTGGGTGATCCCAAGGGCTCGGTGCAAGCCTATAAATACCCGCTGCCTTGGATTGGCGGGCCGTTTCGCCTGACGCAGGGCCCGAATGGCCGATACAGCCATTACGGCGTCAAGGGGCGCTATGCAATGGACATCGCCATGCCGGAGGGCACGCCGATCATTGCCGCGCGCGGCGGCACGGTGGTGAAGATCGAAAACAGCCAGTCAGGGCGCGGCTCGAATGCGTCAGGCAACTTTGTGCGCATTCTGCACGACGACGGCACCATGGGCGTCTACCTGCACCTGATGCGCGGCTCGGTGAGTGTCAGGGAAGGTCAACGGGTGAGTGTTGGAACAGCGCTGGCACGTTCGGGCAACACCGGCAACAGCACCGGCCCGCACCTGCACTTCGTCGTGCAGCGCAACTCGGGCAACGAACTGGTCTCGATCCCCTACGAATTCGCCACACCGGTACAGAGTCTGCCCAACTTCGCCGTCGGCGGGAATTGAGGGGGAGCTATTCATAGCTCCACGCCCTGCGTCCGCCCTTGGGCAGGCGGCGCTGATCGGGTCAGTCCAGCTTCAGTACCTTGGCCAGAACGATTTTCGGGCCTTTCATCTTTTTGATGATGATGCGCAGGCCTTCGACTTCCAGCTGTTCCTCTTCTTCCGGCACACGCTTGAGCGTGTCGTAGATCAGACCGGCCAGCGTCTCTGCTTCGATGTGATCCAGGTCGACGCCCAGCAGGCGCTCGATCTTGAACAATGGCGTATCGCCCCGTACCAGCAGTTTGCCGGGCTGATAGGCGAGAATGCCGCGTTCAACCTTGCGGTGTTCGTCCTGGATGTCGCCCACCAGCACTTCGAGCACGTCTTCCATGGTCAGGTAGCCCACGATCTTGCCGTCGGCTTCTTCTACCACGGCGAAGTGCGCGCCACCCTTGCGGAACTGCTCGAGCAACTGTGACAAAGGCATGTGCCGGGAAACACGTTCCAGCGGGCGGGTCAGCTCGGCGAGGTTGAACGACTCCGGAATATGGTCCAGCGCTGCCAGCTCCAGCAGCAGGTCCTTGATGTGCAGCAGGCCAACAAACTCGCCACGTTCAGCGTCATACAGCGGATAACGGCTGAATTTGTGACGGCGGAATAAGGCGAGGATTTCCTTGAGCGGCGCATTGAAGTCCAGCGACACCATGTCTTCGCGGGAGTTGGCCCAGTCGACCACTTCCAGCTCGCCCATTTCCACCGCCGACGCCAACACGCGCATGCCCTGATCGCTGGGGTCCTGGCCACGGCTGGAGTGCAGGATCAGTTTCAGTTCGTCGCGGCTGTAGCTGTGTTCATGGTGCGGGCCGGGCTCACCCTGGCCAGCGATGCGCAGAATGGCGTTGGCGCTGGCGTTGAGCAGGTAGATGGCCGGGTACATCAACCAGTAGAAGAAGTACAACGGCGCCGCTGTCCACAGCGACAGCAGCTCCGGCTTGCGGATCGCCCAGGATTTGGGGGCCAGCTCGCCGATCACGATGTGCAGATAGGAAATGATGAAGAAGGCGGTAAAGAACGACACGCCCTTGATCAATTCCGGTGTGTCCACGCCCATCGCCGCGAGCAACGGCTCCAGCAGGTGCGCGAAGGCCGGTTCACCGACCCAGCCCAGACCCAGAGAGGCGAGGGTGATACCCAGCTGGCAGGCCGAAAGGTAGGCGTCCAGCTGGCCATGGACCTTGCGCAGGATGTGCCCGCGCCAGCCGTTCTTGTCGGCAATGGCTTCAACCTTGGTCGAGCGCAGTTTGACCATGGCGAACTCTGCCGCAACGAAAAAGCCGTTGAGCAGGACCAGGAACAAAGCAAAAAGAATCATGCCGAAATCGGCGAAGAGTGAAGACAGGTTAAAACTAGGGGAAGGGTCCATGATGGGGTTTTGCAGGGTCCGTATTAATCAGGAAGAGGGTCGTGTCACGTCAGAGAAGACGCCATGAACCCGGCAATGTAGCGGCTCGAAGCAGGATTGCCTAGTAGTCTGAATCGTCGCTCGCGGGTTTGGACAACTGAGCGCTGGCAAAGTGACAGATAAAAACACTGCCCTTGCCGAGAACACTGTTGATCTCGAGGTTGCCGCGATGGCGCAGCAGCACATGTTTGACGATGGCCAGACCGAGCCCTGTACCGCCGGTATTGGACGCGCGGCTGGTATCGACCCGGTAGAAGCGCTCGGTCAGGCGCGGCAGGTGTTTGGTCTCGATGCCGATTCCTGAATCCTGCACGCTCAGGTGCGCGCCCCGTTCGTCGGCCCACCAGCGAATACGGATCACGCCCTCGGCCGGTGTGTATTTCACGGCATTGAAGATCAGGTTGGAAAACGCGCTGCGCAGCTCGCTTTCGCTGCCCTTGAGGCGCATGTCGCTTTCCAGGCTGAGGTGGATCTGCTGGTTCTTGCTGCCCGACAGCGCGTTTGCATCGGCGGTGATGGTCTTGAGCAGTGTATTGACGACCACCGGGTGATTGTCCGACGGGTAATCGGTGGCCTCGAGCTTGGCCAGCAACAGCAGGTCATTGAGCAGCGTCTGCATGCGCCCGCCTTGCTGATGCATCTGTTGCAGCGCACGTACCCAGCGCGGATTGACCTCGTCGACGTTGTCGAGCAGCGTTTCCAGATAGCCGAAGATCACCGTGAGCGGTGTCCGCAACTCGTGCGACACGTTGGCGACGAAGTCCTTGCGCATCTGCTCCAGCTGATGGATGCGCGTCACATCGCGGACCAACATCAGGTGTTCGTTGTTGCCGTAACGGGTGATCAGCAACTGAATGCGCAGGCGATCGTTGGTTGGCGACGGGATTTCCAGCGGTTCGCTGTAGTCGCCCAGCGCAAAGTATTCCTTGAAGCGTGGATGCCGCACCAGATTGGTCACGGGTTGACCGCTGTCCTGTGGCGTCTTCAGGCCCAGCAGGGTTTCAGCGGCACGGTTCCACCACTCCAGGTTGCCATCGCTGTCGAGCATGATCACTGCATCACGCAGCGCGGCGGTGGACTCCTGCACGCGGTCAATAACGGCCTGAAGGCGGCCACGGACGCGCTGATCCCGACGTTGCAGGTGGTAGATGCTGTCGAAGACTTCGCCCCACAGACCATAACCATCCGGAGGCGGCTCGTCAGCCTTGTGGCTGCTCAGCCAGTCGTGCAGGCGTAACAGTTGCTTGAGGGTCCAGGCCAGATACAGTCCCAGCCCGGCGGCCAGGCTCAAGGCATACTGCCCACTGATCAGACCGACCAACAGGCAGGCGGTGACCAGCAACAACATGTGGCGTATCAGAGTGCCGTGCCAATTTTGATTCAATTAGGGGTAAATCCTTGTCTGGTCTGCACTGGCCATTGCCTTGCATCGACGCAGCGGTTGTCAGCTCTTGGTCGAGAAACGATAGCCAGTGCCGCGCACGGTTTGTACCAGATTTTCATACGCATCCCCCAAGGCCTTGCGCAGGCGGCGGATGTGAACATCGACGGTGCGTTCTTCGACGTAGACGTTGCCGCCCCATACCTGATCCAGCAGCTGACCGCGTGTGTAGGCGCGCTCCTGGTGGGTCATGAAGAACTGCAGCAGACGGTATTCGGTCGGGCCCATTTCGGCGGGTTTGCCGTCGATGGTGACACGGTGGCTGATCGGGTCGAGCAGCAGGCCGCCGACTTCGATGGGCGCTTCGCCGTCAGTCGGGCCGGCACGACGCAGCACGGCTTTGAGGCGCGCCACCAGTTCGCGGGGCGAGAAAGGCTTGGTGATGTAATCGTCGGCGCCCACTTCCAGGCCCTGGATCTTGTTGTCCTCTTCACCCTTGGCGGTAAGCATGATGATCGGGATGTCCCCGGTCAGTTCATCACGCTTGAGGCGCCGGGCCAGTTCGATGCCGGATGTGCCAGGCAGCATCCAGTCGAGCAGAATCAGGTCAGGCTTGCGGTCCACGATGATCGCGTGGGCCTGCTGAGAATTTTCGGCTTCAATACAGTCGTATCCAGCCATTTCCAACGCAACGGCGATCATTTCGCGAATTGGCGCTTCGTCGTCAACGATCAGGATGCTCCTGCCAGCCATGCTCGAACCTCTTGTCATTTAACTGTCTTGGGGCGCATTAGATAACGGAATTATTGCAGTCGTGTGACAGGTCTGAATGAGGCTAGCACGCTGACAGGCTGCGGGGGCCCGCAGGCCTCGCGATCATGAATTTATTTCAGTCGTGCGCAGGCTGGCAGTGTCGTTATCCGCGCACCGCGTAGTCGGCGACGATGCCCAGGAATATCGCCAGCCCGGCCCAGTGGTTGTGCAGGAAGGCCTTGAAGCAGGCGTCTCGCCCGCGCTCACGGGTGCTCCAGAATTCCCAGGCGAAACAGCCTGCCGCTGCCAGCAGGCCGATGTAGAAACACGCGCCCAGTTCGAAGCGCGCACCGGCCAGTATCAGGCAGCCCAGTGCCAGCCCTTGCAGGGTCAGGATGATGACCCGGTCGGCATCGCCGAACAGTACTGCCGTGGATTTCACGCCGATTTTCAGGTCGTCGTCGCGATCGACCATGGCGTAGTAGGTGTCGTAGCCCACCGTCCACAGCAGGTTGGCGATGTACAGCAACCAGGCTGCAGCGGGCAACTCGCCGGTTTCGGCGGTGAAGGCCATCGGCATGCCCCACGAGAACGCAGCACCCAGCACCACTTGCGGGTAATAGGTGTAGCGCTTCATGAACGGATAGCTGGCCGCCAGGGCGAGACCGCCGAACGACAGCCAGATGGTCGTCGCGTTGGTAAACAGCACCAGCACAAAGCTCAGGCCGACCAGCACCGCAAACAGCACCAGCGCTTCCCTGGAGCTGACTTTGCCGCTGACCAGCGGACGTTGCTCGGTGCGTTTGACGTGGCCGTCCACCTTGCGGTCGGCGAAGTCATTGATCACACAGCCTGCCGCCCGCATCAGAAACACGCCGAGCACAAAAATGAACACGGTCTGCAGCGAGGGCGCGCCCTTGCCTGCAATCCAGACCGCCCACAGGGTCGGCCACAGCAGCAGGTAGACGCCGATGGGCTTGTCGATGCGTGTCAGCTGGATGAAGTCCCAGGCGCGCGGGCTCAGACGATTGAGGGATTTGAGGAGGGACAGGTACATCAGGCGTGGTCCTTGTCGTGGATCGCAGTGCACAGGGCTGGCAGGAAAACTTCGGCGACCAGCACGCTCAATGCGCCGCGATCGAATCGCGAGCGGCGTGCCCACAGTCCGCGCGCTGCGTCGGCAGCGGGTAGCCAGGCCTCGGGGTAATGACACACCTCAAGTGTGCCGCGCACGAACGCCGGGTCGCTGAACAGCAACTCACCCAGAGAACGAGTGCCCAGCTCATCCATATTCAGGCCGCCATCCTGCAGGGCGCTACGGGCGGCGACGCTGCGCGCGAACACCCAGTGGTTGCCGTTGCCGCGCAAATACACCTCGCGCACCCAGCCCTCGCCAGCCTCTGGCAGGCCCAGCGCCAGGCACTCGTCAGGGCGCAACAGCTGCCAGCCTTCAAACTGCGGAAATACGCTGAAACGACCATCAGACAAACGGTCCAAGCGGCGAGAGAGGGAGTCCTGATTGAACAACCACTCGAGCATTACCGGGTCCGGCACGTCGATCAATTGCTCGCGCTCAAACCAGACAGGGCCAATGAATGCGGGGGATTGCTGGGTCACGGTAAGCCAGTTCCGGCAGCCAACGAGGCCGCGAGCTTAGCATGATTGCCGGTCTCGACCGACGGTCGGTAGAGCCTGAGTTATAGAATCAGACTTGCATCCGCGCCTGTCGATCAGTACAACGCCCCTTCAGAAGACGGCAACCGACCGTCGTACGCTATTGAGCCTGATAAACGAGAGAACCTGACATGAAGAAATGGCAATGCATCGTCTGTGGCCTGATCTATAACGAAGCCGATGGCTGGCCGGATGACGGAATTGCGCCCGGCACCCTCTGGCAGGATGTGCCGGAAGACTGGCTGTGCCCGGATTGCGGCGTGGGCAAGATGGACTTTGAAATGATCGAAATCGGTTGATTGCTGCCTGCAGACAAGGGCTGGCAACAACGAGCACCAGGCACAGTGAAATAGGGAAGAACAATGAGCGCACCTGTCGTCATCATCGGCACCGGCCTTGCGGGGTATAACCTTGCTCGGGAGTTTCGCAAGCTGGACGCAGACACGCCGCTGCTATTGATCACGGCCGATGATGGCCGTTCCTACTCCAAGCCGATGCTCTCTACCGGCTTTGGCAAAAACAAGGAAGCCGACGGCCTGAGCATGGCTGAAGCCGGCGCCATGGCCGATCAGCTCAAGGCCGAGATCCGCACGCACACGCGCATCAGCGGGATCGATGCCGGGCACAAACGCCTGTGGATCGGCGAAGAGGCGGTGTATTACCGCGATCTGGTGCTGGCCTGGGGCGCCGAAGCCATTCGTGTACCGGTGGAAGGCGATGCAGGCGACGCGATTTTCCCGATCAACGATCTTCAGGATTACGCCCGTTTCCGTGCGGCTGCGTCGGGCAAGCGTCGGGTGCTGATTCTCGGCGCAGGGCTCATTGGCTGTGAATTCGCCAACGACCTGATCCTGGGCGGCTATGAAGTGGATCTGGTGGCGCCGTGCGAACAGGTCATGCCGACCCTGTTGCCCCCTGAAGCGGCGGCTGCGGTGAAAACCGGCCTTGAAAGCCTGGGTGCACGTTTCCATCTGGGGCCGGTGCTGACCCGTCTGAATCGCAATGGTGGGGGCCTGCAAGCGCACTTGTCGGACGGGCAGGTGATTGACTGCGATCTGGTGGTCTCAGCCATCGGCCTGCGTCCTCGCATCGAGCTGGCCGCTGCTGCCGGCCTGCAGACTGGGCGCGGCATTCTGGTCGACCGCCTGCTGCAAACCTCCCACGCCAATATCCATGCGCTGGGTGATTGCGCTGAAGTCGATGGTCTCAACCTGCTCTACGTGATGCCGTTGATGAGCTGCGCTCGTGCCTTGGCCCAGACGCTGGCCGGAAACCCGACCTCAGTCAAATACGGGCCCATGCCGATCACCGTGAAGACGCCAGCCTGCCCGCTGGTGGTTTCGCCGCCGCCGCGTGGCAGCGATGGCCACTGGAGCGTCGAAGGGCAGGGCGCTGATATCAAGGCGCTGTGTCACGACGCCGACGGCCATCTGCTGGGCTATGCCCTGACAGGCGCTGCGGTTATGGAAAAACTCGCACTCAACAAGGTGCTGCCCGCGTTATTGGCGTGATTTCTCGTCATTTTGTCGGATTGACCCCGTATTTCTGCCAATAAACCGCGCTCATGCACTGGCGCGGGTCAGTTCGGCATGCCATCCTCGGTCGTGTCTGCCGCTACGTAGAGCTGTCGCGGCGCCTTGTGGCCGTTGTTTTACAAAAGCGGCGCGGGACATAAAAACAAAAAACCGTAAAAGAGGCTTCATATGCGTAAACCAGAAGTTGCAGCCGCCATCGCTGAAAAGGCGGATCTCACCAAAGAGCAATCCAATCGCGTTCTCAATGCCATCCTTGAAGAGATTACTGGCGCACTGAACCGCAAGGACAGTGTCACGCTGGTAGGTTTCGGTACTTTTCTGCAACGCCACCGTGGCGCCCGCACTGGCAAGAACCCTCAGACCGGGGAGCCGGTCAAAATCAAGGCAAGCAACACGGTTGCCTTCAAGCCGGGGAAAGCCCTGAAAGACAGCGTCAACCCTTGATACCCCGGTGTGCGCCTCGGCGGGAGGCGCAAGACCCACAGGCGGGCACACCAATCGGATTGGGTGCCCGTTTCTTGTTTCTGCCGTATGACGCCGATGATGCCTCTCGCTCCCTGTGAGAATTGTCCTACTCCATTGCGTGTAATTGCCTTCCAAAGCCCCAGCTTTGCCTGACTTTTTCTTGTTGCTGATTCCCTTAGAGTGCCGCCCCTGCTGCACCCCTTCAATTACTCTTGGGAAATCCAGAATGAAAAAGCCATGGAAGTTTGCTGCTGTTGCGGCTCTGATCGCCACAACCAGCGGTTGTGTGAGCTACAACGTCAGCCAGCCAAGCGCGCCGCTGGAAGGCACGGTCAAAACCGACCTGAAGGCTGACGTCAAGGTTGGCGGCACCATCAGCGGCGAGTCGTCCACCAACGTGCTGTTCAATTTCCTGAGCTTCGGCGGCGATAATCAGTTCGCCGACGGCGTGACCTACGGTGGCGCAGCTGGCGGTGGCGGCCTGGGTCTGGCGTTGCCTGATCCTGTCTCGACGACCAAAGCGGCAGCTGCCTTCAAGGCGGTTAAATCCTCCGGTGCCGACCTGATTGTTGCGCCGCGCTACGAAGTCAGCGTCAAAGACTACTTCATCTTCAAGAAGGTCGATGTAAAGGTCACGGGTAACAAAGGCAGCATCAACAGCATTCGTTGATGTCAGTGTGATGCTGCTCCCCACGCGGAGCAGCATCCTCATATTCGAGGGCTGTTTTGTGCCGATCTCCCTCGAAATCCATTTTTGTCCTACAGGTTTTGCGCCGATAACCCGCTACACTGCTACGCCGATTCCGAGTCGGAACCCGCGTGTTCAGAGGCCGTGTATGAAATTTCGTTTCCTGTTGTGGATGGTGGGCCTGCTGATGGCCCGCGCCAGTCGTAACAATCCGGCGTTCCAGCAGCAATTGGCTGGCAAGGACCTGACCTTTCAGTTGCAGACTGCAGATGGCAAGATTTCACGTCACTTCGTGGTCCATGATCAACGGGTCCGCAGTGCAAGTGGTACGGTTGCAGAGCCGGCCTTTGCCATCGTGTTTCGTGATGCAGCCTTTGGCTTTGATACTCTCCAGGCTAAGAACAAGCAGCTGGCGTTCATGAAGGGCATTCAGGACAAGGATATTCAGATCAAGGGCAACCCGGCCCTGGTGATCTGGTTCCAGGGCCTGGTCAAATACCTCAAACCGAAAAAGAAAGCAGCCTGATCACGGCAGCTGCAGCCCGCCTGCAGCCTTGTGCAACGCCCTCAGGTGCTCCGACACCTGTTTGAGGTTGGCTTCGTTGGCGGCAATCTCTTTGGCGCGCTCAGGCTCCAGCAGGGCCCTCACTTCCTTGTCGAGATCACCGGTCAGACGCTTGAGCTGCTTCTGGCGCTGACTGCTTTCTGCTTCAAGGCGCTGCCATTCTCCTGCCTGTGGCAAACCGTACCCGTCGCTGCCCAGCAGCTCGGCAGGCCGACTGAGGAACCCGCTGCTGGCGAGGATCTCCTGCAGCGTTTTGGTGGCGTTGGAAACCTTGCCGTCTTTCAACTCCCGTGCACCCAGATAGCTCTGTTTCACTTCGTCCTGGGCCAACAACAGTTGCCTGCGCAGGCTGGCCTGCTCCAGCAGCAGAATCGCAGCGCTGGTACGCAGATCGGCTTTAGCGAACCACTGGCTGCGTTCACTGGCGGGTAGCGCCATCCAGTCTTCCACGCTGTTCTGTTTGATCGGCAGGTGCTTCTTCAGCACTTCGAACATCGCCTGATAGCGATCCCGGTAGGAGTCGAACCGATAGCCCAGACGCAGCGCTTCCTTGGGATCGTCCAGTACGCTGGTGTCAGCCAGCCCGCGGCCTTCGAGGACTTCAAGCAAACCGTTGGGCAAGATGCTGTCCAGGCCGACGAGCTTGGGGTTGTGCGTACCGGCGCGCAACAGCTTCAGGTTTTCAACGGCGCAGTTGTTCGAGAGGAAGTAGTAGTTGCCGTCGTAGCTCCAGTGCATCTCGGCGGCGTGCTGCACGAGCCCTTCTATTTCCGGACGCGACAGCTTGATTGGTACCGACGCCAGGCTGCGCAGCTCGGTTTTGGTGTATTCATCGATGACCTGCGCCAGTGGCAGGACGAACAGGCGCGACGGGTAGGCGCCCATCAGGCCGTCCCAGCTGGACAACTGCACGTCGCCAACAAACGCCCGGTATGACAGCACCAGGTGCTGATCAAGGTCCAGTCGGCAATCCGGACCACGCGGGCGGCCGGGTTTGCAAATCACCAGGCGCAACATGCTGTGGCCCCAGCGGCTTGCCCAGTTCTGGTTCGCCTCGGCCAGTAGATAATCCACCGCATACACCCGCTCCGGGTCCAGCTTGCCCAGTGGCTCTCGGCCGAAGTCGCTGCCGGCATTCAGGTAAGGGTAAAACGTCGGGCATTCATTATGGGCTGCAGGTGCCCAGCCAAAACGCTCCTTGTAATAGGCATACAGGGCAGGGCGACGGCAGGCGTAGGCCGGATCGAGGAGGAAGTACTCCATGTTCACCGCCACGAACTCCAGCGGGCTGGTGGTTTCGTAGATGTCCGGGCTGCGGGCGACCTGGCCGTTATGTTCCTCGCGTTCGCCACGACGTCCGACATATTGCTGCCAGCCCGCCAGGTCCAGCAAGCGTGGATCGTCACTCAGGGTGAAGCGTCGCTCGGTCTGGCCGCGGCAGTCGTCAGGCAGACCGACCTTGCCCAGTGAACTGCTACGTGATGTGCAGCGAAAAATCGCCGCTCGCTCGCTGGGAGACCACAGGCGGGCGCGGTCGTAGACGTGGGTCAGCTCGTGCAGGACAGTAGCGAGCAACTCCCGGCGCACCGTACCGTGTGGCCGGCCCGTCTGGGCGGTGGCTGCCGAGCCGTCCGTCAAGGACGTCAGCAGGTGGCTGTTGAG
Organism: Pseudomonas cerasi; assembly: GCF_900074915.1. Classification (GTDB taxonomy): domain Bacteria; phylum Pseudomonadota; class Gammaproteobacteria; order Pseudomonadales; family Pseudomonadaceae; genus Aquipseudomonas; species Aquipseudomonas cerasi. Next base: position 5,705,388 of record NZ_LT222319.1, on the reverse strand, counting down.
GTACAGCTGATAGGGACCGGCGGCCTGACCGTAGGCGTTCTGCGGCATGTCAGCGGACCAGCTCACCTCGACGGTGCGGTCCAGTGCTGCGACGAAGCTGGGCGGTAAGGCGTGCAGGGCTTCGTCGAGCAGCGCCTGGCTGGCTTGTTGTTGGGGCGCATCGAGGCCGTCGGTGTGCAGTTCCAGCTTCAGGCTGGCAAAGGCATGCGTACCAACCAGCGACAGCGCGCCAGCAAGCAGCCAGGCGCGAAACCGCCTCACAATGCGAGGATTGCTTCAGCCAGGGTCTGATCGCTTGCATCACGCGCTTCCGGCACGCGGCTACGCAGCGTGTCGAACGCAGCATCCAGTTGGGCACCGTGGATATCACCACCGGTAGCAACGTAGCTGGCAGCATCGTCCTTGGCCTGGAGAACGACCTTGGAGTCGCGGATCGATGTGGTGGTGTCGGAAGTGAAATCGATGGTACGGCCGAACGCACGAACGATGATGTTGCTCGTGGCCACAACAGTCTGGGCCTGGGCAAAATCGGCCAGCAAGAGCAGGCCAAGGGAAGCAGCAATCAGCGGGGTACGCATGTAGTGACGTCTCCAGTTACGCGAAGAGGGGAAAGTGGCTATTGGACGAGGATTGCCTGCGCCAGTTCAAGGTCGCTGGCATGAAGTTTTGCATCTGCCTGACGCAGGGCGTGCAGCGCTGACTCAAGCCGGGCGCCACGCATTTCTCCGTCGCTGGCAATGAATGCAGCCGCATCGTCACGGGCAGCCATGATCAGTTTGTTATCGAACGGTCCTGTCGAGACCTGACTGGTGGCATAGGCGGTCTTGACCAGGCCTTGCGTGGTCGTATCGAACGCTTGAACCTGACTGACGTACATCAGGCTGGCAAAGGGAGCGATATACAGAAGGTGCACTAAACGCATGACTTTCACGAACCGGCAAAACAGGCTCCAAGGCTAGCGCAATGCGCGGGCCAGAGCTACCCCGGCACGTAGCCGGGGCGCAGCGGTCAGATGGCCAGAATGGCCTGAGCCAGCTGGCTGTCGCTGGCTTGCAATTCAGGCAGGACTTGGCGGATATGCTGCAAGGCGCCTTCAAGGCGGGCGCTGCGGATGTCGCCGGAGCTGGCCACGAAGCTGGCGGCGTCGTCACGGGCGGCAAGAATGATCTTGTCGTCTTTCAGGGACGAGGACACGTTGGAGGTCGCGCGGGTCGATGCATTGACGGCATCGACCACTGCGTCGGTGGTGACGATGAAGCTGGAGGCGTTTGCACCGGCTGCGGCGGTCAACAGAAAGACAGCGCCAAGGTTACGTAGCAGAGACATGATCGAGTTCCGTTGTGGAAAAGTGGGCACATACTGCCTGCGAAGCCGAAGGGCTGAGGTAGAGCGCTAGACTATCCCACCCATACTGCAGTTGTCATGAAGGTCGACGGTTTCGGCTTACACAGTTTGCAATATTTGATGACTGTACCTGCCGTATTTTGATTTTGTTAAATCTGTACTGGTTTGGCGGGCGCGCTCTGAATCTGCCCCTGAAACGACAAAACCCGTCTCGGTTGCCTGAGACGGGTTTTGTATGAAGCAATTCGGGTTGCTGGTGGGAGACCTAGAGGTCAAGGACCAGCGGGCGCATGTTTAGCGCCAGAACGGCTTGCTCAGCTCTTCATAACGCTGGGATTCGCTGATACCGGCGTCAGCCAGCAGGCGTGCATCCAGACGGGCCAGCTGGTGGCGGCTGGACAGGCGACGCTGCCAGAGCATCAGGTTGGCGAATACGCGCAGAGGCAGAGAGGCTTTTGCGGTGGTAACGGTGCTTTCGCTGAACAGATCGGAACTGATTGTACGTTCCATGGTGTGACTTCCTTCCGCTTGTGGCGGGATAAGTGAGTTGCTTGACTGGTGCCCATTTTCCTCGCGTGCGTCCAGCTTCCATAGACACAGTTCACCTGTATTGTGAGGGTTCAGTTAACTGTGATTGGACACTGTTTTGTTCATAAATGGGGCAACTGTACCGGTCTGCACTTTATGAGTGCATTTTGTGGTCGATTGTGGTGATTTTGACCTTTCAAGGCAGTTTTATGACCGGTACAGCAGTACAGTTTTTCCATAAGCCCTTGGGTGCCAGCTGAAAGTGAATCGGAAAAGCGCTTGCTCACTTCCAACTGTCCTGTTCAGGCTGGCAGCATGCGCCCGGTTTCTTCCAGGTTGATGTGCCAACTCAGTGCTTCGCGCAGGATGTGCGGGGTATGTCCGCCCACGGCGCAAGCGGCACTGAAATAGGTGTTCAGCGCATCGCGATAATCCGGATGCACGCAGTTATCGATGATCACTCGCGCACGTTCGCGTGGCGCCAGACCGCGCAGGTCCGCCAGGCCCTGCTCGGTGACCAGGATGTCGACATCGTGTTCGGTGTGGTCGACATGGCTGACCATCGGCACGACGCTGGAGATCGCGCCACCTTTGGCGATCGATTTGGTGACGAAGATCGCCAGGTGCGCGTTGCGCGAGAAGTCCCCGGAACCGCCAATGCCGTTCATCATGCGAGTCCCGCAGATGTGGGTGGAGTTCACATTGCCGTACAGGTCGAACTCCAGCGCGGTATTGATCCCGATGATACCCAGGCGACGGATCACCTCGGGGTGGTTGGAGATTTCCTGCGGGCGCAGTACCAGCCTGGATTTGTAGCGATTGAAGTCGGCAAAGACCTCAGCGTGCTTGGCCGCCGACAAGGTCATGGAGCTGCCCGAGGCAAAGGTCAGTTTGCCTGCATCGAACAGGTCGAATGTCGAGTCCTGCAGCACCTCGGAGTACATCGTCAGGTCGGTGAAGGGAGACGCCAGCAGGCCGTGCATCACGGCGTTGGCAATGTTGCCTATCCCGGCCTGCAATGGCATCAGCTTGTCGGTCAGCCGGTCTTCGCGCACTTCTTTCTTGAAGAACTCCACCAGATGATTGGCAATGGCCTGAGTGTCGGCGTCAGGCGGCGTTACCGTGGAGGGCGAGTCAGACTGGTTGCTGATGACAATGCCGACTATTTTTGCCGGATCGATCTTCACCGCGTGGCTGCCGATACGCGAATCTGCCTCCAGGACTGGAATCGGCAGGCGTGTCGGTCTGTAGCTGGGTATATAGATGTCGTGCAGACCTTCAAGCTCGAGTGGCTGTGACAGGTTGATTTCCACGATGACCTGTTTGGCCAGGATGGCAAAGCTGGCCGAGTTGCCCACGGAGGTGCTCAGCACCAGATGGCCCTCTTCGGTGATCGCCACGCATTCGATCACGGCCAGGTCCACCGCCTTGATCTGCCGATTGCGCAGCAGCTCGACGGTGTCGGACAAATGCTGATCGATGAACATCACCGTGCCGTTGTTGATCGCCTTGCGCAGCGTGCTGTCGACCTGAAAGGGCATGCGCCGGGACAGTACACCGGACTCGGTCAGCTGCTTGTCCAGGTCATTGCCCAGACTGGCGCCGGTCATCAGGCTGATTTTCAGCGGCGTCACTTTGGCGCGCTCGGCCAGCGCGTGGGGCACAGCCTTGGCTTCGCCTGCACGGGTGAAGCCACTCATGCCGACGGTCATGCCGTCTTCAATCAAGGCGGCAGCGTCGGCTGCGCTCATAACCTTGCTCATCAGGGAGGGCCGGCGGATACGGTCACGGTACATGGGTCTGTCTCGTAGATAGAAGCGAACGACAAGTCTAGAGCCTTGGCCGATCTTCGTCCTGCTACCAAGGTCGCATTTGACCGCTCTAATTAGCGGGTTCCAGCGCAAAACACTGTTACGCGGAATGTAAAAAGCCCCGGTCGCCAAGCGAGCCGGGGCTTCAATGGAGCGGGGTCAGGCTAGGCGTTTTCGACGGCCTTCACCATGTCCTCGATCACCTTTTTGGCGTCTCCGAACACCATCATGGTTTTATCCAGGTAGAACAATTCGTTATCCAGACCCGCGTAACCACTGGCCATCGAGCGTTTGTTGACGATGATGGTCTTGGCCTTGAACGCCTCCAGGATGGGCATCCCGGCGATAGGGGATTTCGGATCGTTCTTGGCGGCCGGGTTGACCACGTCGTTGGCACCGAGCACCAGCACCACATCGGCCTGACCGAATTCGGAGTTGATGTCGTCCATCTCGAACACTTGGTCGTAAGGCACTTCGGCTTCGGCCAGCAGCACGTTCATGTGCCCAGGCATGCGTCCGGCCACCGGGTGAATGGCGTACTTCACGGTGACGCCGCGGTGGACGAGCTTCTCGGTCAGTTCCTTGAGCGCGTGCTGGGCGCGAGCCACTGCCAGGCCGTAACCGGGCACGATGATCACCGTGTCGGCGTTGGTCAGCAAGAAGGTTGCGTCGTCTGCCGAGCCGGACTTCACCGGGCGTGCTTCCTTTGCACCCGCCGGGCCTGCCGAGTCCGTTGCGCCGCCGAAGCCGCCGCCGATCACGTTGAAGAACGAGCGGTTCATCGCCTTGCACATGATGTAGGAGAGAATCGCGCCCGAGGAGCCCACCAGCGAGCCCGCGATGATCAGCATCGAGTTGTTCAGCGAAAAGCCGATACCGGCGGCTGCCCAGCCTGAATAGCTGTTGAGCATCGAGACCACTACCGGCATGTCGGCCCCGCCAATCGGGATGATCAGCAACACACCGATGACGAAGGCCAGCGCCAGCATGATCGCAAAGGCAGTGAGGCTGCCGGTGAACATGAAGGTCAGGCCGAAGAACAGCGTGGCCAGGCCAAGGACCAGATTGAGCGTGTGCTGGCCGGAAAACTGTACCGGTGCGCCTTGAAAGAGGCGAAATTTGTACTTGCCCGAGAGTTTGCCGAAAGCGATGACCGAACCCGAGAAGGTGATCGCACCGATGGCTGCCCCGAGGAACAGCTCCAGACGGTTGCCGGCCGGAATCGCATCGCCCAGATTGCGAACGATGCCCAGTGATTGAGGCTCGACGACTGCAGCGATAGCGATGAACACCGCGGCCAGGCCGATCATGCTGTGCATGAATGCCACCAGCTCCGGCATTTTGGTCATCTCGACTCGCTTGGCCATGATCGAGCCAGCGGTTCCGCCCACCAGCAGGCCGACTACGATGTAGCCGATCCCCGCGCTGGTCCCTTCAGCGGTAGACAGTGCCGCGAGCTTGAAGACCAGGCCGATCGTGGTGATGACCGCCAGGCCCATACCGAGCATGCCGAACAGGTTGCCACGGCGCGAGGTGGTCGGGTGCGACAAGCCTTTGAGTGCCTGGATGAAGCAGATCGATGCGATCAGGTACAGCAGGGTAACCAGATTCATGCTCATGACTTGGGCGCCTCATCCTTTGCCTTGGGGGCCTTTTTCCTGAACATTTCCAGCATCCGCCGAGTGACCAGAAACCCGCCAAACACGTTCACGGCTGCCAGTGCGACCGCCAGCGTGCCCATGGTCTTGCCCAGCGGTGTGACCGTGAGCGCGGCGGCTAGCATGGCACCTACGATAACGATGGCAGAGATGGCATTGGTGACCGCCATGAGTGGCGTGTGCAGCGCAGGCGTGACGTTCCAGACCACGTGGTAGCCGACATAAATCGCCAGTACGAAAATGATCAGGTTGTAGACGCCGGGGGAAATCAGCTCTTCCATTGGTGTGTCCTCAGCCGTTCTTGCGGACAACTTGTCCGTCGCGGCACATCAGGCATGCGGCGACGATGTCGTCTTCGAGGTTGATCGAGAATGTGCCGTCCTTGTCGAACAGCAGCTTCATGAAGTCCAGCAGGTTGCGGGCGTAGAGCGCCGATGCATCGGCGGCGACCAGAGCGGGCAGGTTGGTGTGGCCGACGATGGTCACGCCGTGCTCGACAACCACTTGATCGGCAACGGTCAGCGGGCAGTTGCCGCCTTGTGCAGCGGCCAGGTCAATCACCACCGAGCCGGGCTTCATCTGCGCCACGGTTTCTGCGCCGAGCAGCACCGGGGCTTTGCGGCCGGGAATGAGTGCGGTCGTGATGACGATGTCCGACAGTTTCGCGCGCTCATGCACGGCGGCGGCCTGGCGTTGCATCCAGCTGGCCGGCATAGGGCGCGCGTAGCCGCCAACGCCTTCGGCGCATTCGCGCTCTTCGTCGGTCTCGTAGGGCACATCAATGAATTTCGCGCCCAGCGACTCGATCTGCTCCTTCACTGCCGGGCGCACATCCGAAGCTTCTACCACGGCGCCAAGTCTTTTGGCGGTGGCAATGGCCTGCAGGCCGGCAACGCCTGCGCCGAGGATCAGCACCCGGGCAGCTTTGACGGTGCCGGCAGCGGTCATCAGCATAGGCATGAAGCGCGGGTAGTGATGCGAGGCGAGCAGTACTGCCTTATAGCCCGCAATGTTGGCTTGCGAAGACAGCACATCAAGGCTTTGCGCCCGCGATGTGCGCGGCGCGGCTTCCAGGGCGAACGCGGTAATGCCACGTGCGGCCATCTTGCCGATCAGTTCGTTGTTGAAGGGGTTGAGCATGCCGATGACCACCGAGCCGCTTTTGATCAGGCTCAGCGCCTCTTCGTCAGGTGCGACGACCTTGAGAATCAGTTCGGCCGCATAGGTCTGGTGCGTGTCACCGATCACCGCGCCAGCAGCCTCGTAAGCGCTGTCTGGAACGCTGGCATGAAGGCCTGCGCCGCTTTGCACCGTAACCCGGTGACCCTGGCTGATCAGTTTTTTGATGGTTTCCGGAGTAGCAGCTACCCGGGTTTCGCCCGCTTGTGTTTCGAGAGGAACGCCAATGTGCACGACAAATCTCCTGCGCGATTTTTTATCGTTCGTATGTAGGCCAGTGCACTACGGCTGGTGCGTCTGGCTTGGCCAATCAGCACACCCCTTTGCAGCAGGGGCGGGGCATTTTGCAGGCGAAGTTTGCAGGCTTCAATACATTCTGTAACGAAACTATAGGTGAACTACAAGTCACACTGTGACCTATTGTCGCACTTATTCGACAGGGCCCTTTGTCTGTATGGGTTGCGGCGATATTCCTTACGAAAAACAGGTGATAAAAGTTTTTCTGCCGAAAATCCGATAAATGCGCCGTATCGACCTATAGACCCTATAAATAAAGGGTTATGTCCCGTTTTCTGTGCGCGATCTGAAGTTACTTAAGGGCGACATAAGTTTATATCTGTAGGTGCCAACAGCTATGGGCTACCTGAGATATTGGTCGGATTTTTCCTGGGGCAACTGGTAAGTCCTGGCCTGTTCGATTAGCCAGTCACGAAACGCAGTCAGCGATGCCGATTCAACTTTGCGCTCAGGAATCATCAGGTGATAGGCCTTGCTGCCGGGCAGCGACCGAGTGTTCGCGATCACCAGACGCTTTTCCTGCAGTTCGCGTTGAATGAGGAAGGGGGGAATCAGAGCAATGCCCATGTCATGCATGGCCGCCTGCGCCAGCATCGAGAACAGCTCGTAGCGCGGACCGGTCATGTCGCGTGCGACATCCAGATCCTGCGCATTGAATCATTGGCGCCAGGCGTAGGGCCGGGTGGTCTGTTGCAGCAGCGGCAGTTCGGCCAGTTCACGTGCTCCCAGACTGTCGCGACCTTCAAGAAAAGAGGGGCTGCAGACCGGCATGGAGTTTTCGCTCATCAGTCGATGCGACTGGGTGCCGGACCAGTCGGCATCGCCAAAATAGATGGCGGCATCGAAGTCGGTGTCGGCAAACAGGAATGGGCGGGTGCGGTTGGTCAGGTGGACCGTGACGTCGGGATGCTTGTGCTGGAAGTCCTTCAGGCGCGGCAGCAGCCATTGAGTGCCGAAGGTCGGCACCACGGCGAGCTCGATGGCATTGGCGCCTTGTTGGCCCATGACCGACAGTGTATCGCGCTCGACCGCGTCCAGTTGCTGGGAAACACGACGGCTATAGGAAAGCCCGGCTTCCGTGAGCTTTACGCCCCTGCGCTAACGCCGGAACAGCTCGACGCCGAGAAACTCTTCCAGCCCGCCGATTTGCCGACACACGGCGCCTTGCGTGAGGGACAGCTCATGAGCGGCCTTGGTGAAGCTCTCGTGGCGGGCGGCTGCCTCGAAGCTGACCAGTGCAATCGTGCTGGGTATCTTGCGTCTCATGTACTTTCTTCTCACTGGTATTTTTGTTTTGGAGCGCCTTTCTGTGCCTCGGAGTGAGAAATTAGCACACATGCTTGATAAAACCTCGTTTGTCGCTGGCATGGGCCAGGACTAGGATCACTGCAGGATTTCATCTGAACGCGAGGAACTGGCATGAGCGGTAAGGCAAGCTTTAACTGGATTGACCCCTTGTTGCTGGATCAACAGCTCACCGAAGAAGAGCGCATGGTCCGCGACACGGCCGAGCAGTTCGCCCAGAGCAAGCTGGCCCCGCGCGTGCTGGAAGCATTCCGTCACGAGAAAACCGACCCGGCCATCTTTCGCGAGATGGGCGAGGTGGGGCTCTTGGGGGCGACCATCCCGGAAGAGTTCGGTGGCAGCGGTCTGAATTACGTGTGTTATGGGCTGATCGCGCGTGAAGTCGAACGTATCGATTCGGGCTACCGTTCGATGATGAGTGTGCAGTCCTCGCTGGTCATGGTGCCGATCAACGAGTTCGGTACGCAGGCCCAGAAACAGAAGTACCTGCCCAAACTGGCTTCTGGCGAATGGATCGGTTGCTTCGGCCTGACCGAGCCCGATCATGGGTCCGACCCTGGGGCGATGATCACCCGCGCCCGGAGCGTCGAGGGTGGTTACCGCTTGAGCGGCAGCAAGATGTGGATCACCAACAGCCCGATCGCTGATGTGTTCGTGGTGTGGGCCAAGGACGATGCCGGCGATATCCGCGGTTTCGTTCTCGAAAAAGGCTGGGCAGGCCTGAGCGCTCCGGCCATCCACGGCAAGGTCGGTTTGCGCGCATCGATCACCGGCGAGATCGTCATGGATAACGTGTTCGTGCCCGAAGAGAACATCTTCCCCGACGTGCGCGGTCTGAAGGGGCCGTTCACCTGCCTCAACTCGGCACGGTATGGCATTTCCTGGGGCGCGCTGGGTGCTGCAGAATTCTGCTGGCACACCGCGCGGCAGTACACCCTGGATCGCCAGCAATTCGGCCGTCCGTTGGCGGCCAATCAGCTGATCCAGAAGAAGCTGGCAGACATGCAGACCGAAATCACTCTGGCCTTGCAGGGTTGCCTGCGTCTGGGGCGCATGAAGGACGAAGGTACGGCTGCCGTGGAGATCACCTCGATCATGAAGCGCAACTCGTGCGGCAAGTCGCTGGATATCGCGCGCATGGCTCGCGACATGCTGGGCGGCAATGGCATCTCGGATGAGTTCGGCATCGCCAGGCATCTGGTCAACCTGGAGGTTGTGAATACCTACGAAGGCACGCACGACGTGCATGCGTTGATTCTGGGGCGTGCGCAGACCGGCATTCAGGCTTTCTATTAAGGAGGGCTGATCATGGGCGCGCTTTCGCATATCCGGGTGCTCGACCTGTCGAGAGTCCTGGCCGGGCCATGGGCCGGACAGATCCTTGCTGACCTTGGCGCCGATGTGATCAAGGTCGAGCGCCCAGGGGGCGGCGATGACACTCGCTCATGGGGGCCGCCGTTCCTTCAGGATGCTGCGGGGCAGAACACTACCGAGGCGGCCTATTACCTGTCCGCCAATCGTAATAAACAGTCAGTCACTATCGACTTCACGCGCCCTGAAGGGCAAAGGCTGGTGCGCGAGCTGGCGGCGAAGTCCGACATCGTGATCGAAAACTTCAAGGTCGACGGGCTGGCGGCTTACGGGCTGGATTACGAGTCGCTGAAGGCGGTCAACCCGAGGCTGATCTATTGCTCCATTACCGGCTTTGGGCAAAGCGGGCCGTATGCGCGGCGTCCGGGTTACGATTTCATGATTCAGGCGCTGGGTGGCTTGATGAGTCTTACCGGCTTGCCCGATGGTGAAGAGGGTGCGGGGCCGGTGAAGGTCGGCGTCGCATTGACCGACATCCTGACGGGTCTGTATTCGACGACGGCCATTCTCGCCGCTCTGGCCCATCTTGATCAAAGCGATATCGGCCAGTACATTGATATGGCGCTGCTGGATGTACAGGTGGCCTGTCTGGCCAACCAGGGCATGAACTACCTGACTACCGGAATAGCGCCCAAGCGTTTGGGAAATGCTCATCCCAACATCGTGCCCTATCAGGATTTTCCCACTGCCGATGGCGACCTGATCCTTACTGTCGGCAATGACAGTCAGTTCAGGAAGTTTGCCGCTGTGGCGGGGCAGCCGCAGTGGGCGGAAGATCCTCGCTTCCTGACCAACAAGCTGCGAGTGGCTCATCGTGCCGAGCTGATTCCTTTGATTCGCCAGGTGACAGTGTTCAAGGCCACTGCCCAGTGGGTCAGTGAGCTGGAGGCAGCCG
>NZ_LT222319.1:5077500-5692500 GCF_900074915.1 Pseudomonas cerasi | reverse complement strand
CTACAAGCTCGAAATTGGGTCTGTAGCTCAGTTGGTTAGAGCGCACCCCTGATAAGGGTGAGGTCGGCAGTTCGAATCTGCCCAGACCCACCAATTTTGTGTGGGAAACGCCTGTAGAAATACGGGGCCATAGCTCAGCTGGGAGAGCGCCTGCCTTGCACGCAGGAGGTCAGCGGTTCGATCCCGCTTGGCTCCACCACTTACTGCTTCTGTTTGAAAGCTTAGAAATGAGCATTCCATTGATCCTGATGATCAGTGCCTGAATGTTGATTTCTAGTCTTTGATTAGATCGTTCTTTAAAAATTTGGGTATGTGATAGAAAGAAATATAGACCGGGCACCTCTTTCACTGGTGCGTGTCCGGGCTAAGGTAAAGTTTGTGAATGCAAACTTTCGGCGAATGTCGTCTTCACAGTATAACCAGATTGCTTGGGGTTATATGGTCAAGTGAAGAAGCGCATACGGTGGATGCCTTGGCAGTCAGAGGCGATGAAAGACGTGGTAGCCTGCGAAAAGCTTCGGGGAGTCGGCAAACAGACTGTGATCCGGAGGTATCTGAATGGGGGAACCCAGCCATCATAAGATGGTTATCTTGTACTGAATACATAGGTGCAAGAGGCGAACCAGGGGAACTGAAACATCTAAGTACCCTGAGGAAAAGAAATCAACCGAGATTCCCTTAGTAGTGGCGAGCGAACGGGGACCAGCCCTTAAGTTGTATTGAGATTAGCGGAACACTCTGGAAAGGGTGGCCATAGTGGGTGATAGCCCTGTACGCGAAAATCCCTTTGCAATGAAATCGAGTAGGACGGGGCACGAGAAACCTTGTCTGAATATGGGGGGACCATCCTCCAAGGCTAAATACTACTGACTGACCGATAGTGAACCAGTACCGTGAGGGAAAGGCGAAAAGAACCGCGGAGAGCGGAGTGAAATAGATCCTGAAACCGTATGCGTACAAGCAGTGGGAGCCCACTTTGTTGGGTGACTGCGTACCTTTTGTATAATGGGTCAGCGACTTATTTTCAGTGGCGAGCTTAACCGAATAGGGGAGGCGTAGCGAAAGCGAGTCTTAATAGGGCGTCTAGTCGCTGGGAATAGACCCGAAACCGGGCGATCTATCCATGGGCAGGTTGAAGGTTGGGTAACACTAACTGGAGGACCGAACCGACTACCGTTGAAAAGTTAGCGGATGACCTGTGGATCGGAGTGAAAGGCTAATCAAGCTCGGAGATAGCTGGTTCTCCTCGAAAGCTATTTAGGTAGCGCCTCATGTATCACTGTAGGGGGTAGAGCACTGTTTCGGCTAGGGGGTCATCCCGACTTACCAAACCGATGCAAACTCCGAATACCTACAAGTGCCGAGCATGGGAGACACACGGCGGGTGCTAACGTCCGTCGTGAAAAGGGAAACAACCCAGACCGTCAGCTAAGGTCCCAAAGTCATGGTTAAGTGGGAAACGATGTGGGAAGGCTTAGACAGCTAGGAGGTTGGCTTAGAAGCAGCCACCCTTTAAAGAAAGCGTAATAGCTCACTAGTCGAGTCGGCCTGCGCGGAAGATGTAACGGGGCTCAAACCATGCACCGAAGCTACGGGTATCATCTTTTGATGATGCGGTAGAGGAGCGTTCTGTAAGCCTGTGAAGGTGAGTTGAGAAGCTTGCTGGAGGTATCAGAAGTGCGAATGCTGACATGAGTAACGACAATGGGTGTGAAAAACACCCACGCCGAAAGACCAAGGTTTCCTGCGCAACGTTAATCGACGCAGGGTTAGTCGGTGCCTAAGGCGAGGCTGAAAAGCGTAGTCGATGGAAAACAGGTTAATATTCCTGTACTTCTGGTTATTGCGATGGAGGGACGGAGAAGGCTAGGCCAGCCTGGCGTTGGTTGTCCAGGTTTAAGGTGGTAGGCTGAGATCTTAGGTAAATCCGGGATCTTAAGGCCGAGAGCTGATGACGAGTGTTCTTTGAACACGAAGTGGTTGATGCCATGCTTCCAAGAAAAGCTTCTAAGCTTCAGGTAACCAGGAACCGTACCCCAAACCGACACAGGTGGTTGGGTAGAGAATACCAAGGCGCTTGAGAGAACTCGGGTGAAGGAACTAGGCAAAATGGCACCGTAACTTCGGGAGAAGGTGCGCCGGTGAGGGTGAAGCATTTACTGCGTAAGCTCATGCCGGTCGAAGATACCAGGCCGCTGCGACTGTTTATTAAAAACACAGCACTCTGCAAACACGAAAGTGGACGTATAGGGTGTGACGCCTGCCCGGTGCCGGAAGGTTAATTGATGGGGTTAGCGCAAGCGAAGCTCTTGATCGAAGCCCCGGTAAACGGCGGCCGTAACTATAACGGTCCTAAGGTAGCGAAATTCCTTGTCGGGTAAGTTCCGACCTGCACGAATGGCGTAACGATGGCGGCGCTGTCTCCACCCGAGACTCAGTGAAATTGAAATCGCTGTGAAGATGCAGTGTATCCGCGGCTAGACGGAAAGACCCCGTGAACCTTTACTATAGCTTTGCACTGGACTTTGAATTTGCTTGTGTAGGATAGGTGGGAGGCTTTGAAGCGTGGACGCCAGTTCGCGTGGAGCCAACCTTGAAATACCACCCTGGCAACTTTGAGGTTCTAACTCAGGTCCGTTATCCGGATCGAGGACAGTGTATGGTGGGTAGTTTGACTGGGGCGGTCTCCTCCTAAAGAGTAACGGAGGAGTACGAAGGTGCGCTCAGACCGGTCGGAAATCGGTCGTAGAGTATAAAGGCAAAAGCGCGCTTGACTGCGAGACAGACACGTCGAGCAGGTACGAAAGTAGGTCTTAGTGATCCGGTGGTTCTGTATGGAAGGGCCATCGCTCAACGGATAAAAGGTACTCCGGGGATAACAGGCTGATACCGCCCAAGAGTTCATATCGACGGCGGTGTTTGGCACCTCGATGTCGGCTCATCACATCCTGGGGCTGAAGCCGGTCCCAAGGGTATGGCTGTTCGCCATTTAAAGTGGTACGCGAGCTGGGTTTAGAACGTCGTGAGACAGTTCGGTCCCTATCTGCCGTGGACGTTTGAGATTTGAGAGGGGCTGCTCCTAGTACGAGAGGACCGGAGTGGACGAACCTCTGGTGTTCCGGTTGTCACGCCAGTGGCATTGCCGGGTAGCTATGTTCGGAAAAGATAACCGCTGAAAGCATCTAAGCGGGAAACTTGCCTCAAGATGAGATCTCACTGGAACCTTGAGTTCCCTGAAGGGCCGTCGAAGACTACGACGTTGATAGGTTGGGTGTGTAAGCGCTGTGAGGCGTTGAGCTAACCAATACTAATTGCCCGTGAGGCTTGACCATATGACACCCAAGCAATTTGCGTCGAATGACCAGATTGCGGTGACTGTGAAGACGACACGAACCGAAAGTTTGCGTCACGAACGACACCTGAATTGACTATCACATACCCGATTTGCTGAAGCGCGCCGTACGGCACGATTCGGTACCCGAATTTCTTGACGACCATAGAGCATTGGAACCACCTGATCCCATCCCGAACTCAGTAGTGAAACGATGTATCGCCGATGGTAGTGTGGGGTTTCCCCATGTGAGAGTAGGTCATCGTCAAGATTGAATTCCGAAACCCCTCATCGCTTACGCGATGAGGGGTTTTGTCGTTATGGGTTATCGAATAAAAAAGCCCGCTCAGGCATTCGCTCCGAGCGGGCTGTTATGGTGCAGCATCAGTCAGCCAAACAGGCTGCGCACGTTACTCATTGCGCCATCTGCAAACCCCTGAAGAAACGCCTCAAATGCATCCCCCTCAGGCCCTCCCTCAACAGGGTCGGCAACAATCGTCCAGCTGGCGAGGCAGGTATCGCCGTCGCCGGTAGCGTCAACAGTCATTGCTGCCCACAGATTGCTGACTGGCAAGCTGGTGTGGATCAGTGACCAAGTCATATAAAGCGCTTGATCGTCCCTGGAGTTCAGTTGTTCGATAGCCACGTTGCCATCCTTGAACAGCTTGCTGCGAACCGAGCCCGGACCTTCACCGGTGACCTCAATGCTCTCCAGTGCCGGTATGAATGCCTGGAAGCCACCGAAATTGCCGACAACAGCCCATACGCTGGCCGCATCACCTGGGACTTCCACGGCGGACACCACTCGGCACGTCACCGGGTTCTTGATGAGTGTGTCGGGTTTCAGATTGCTGTGAAGTGTGTTCATGTCGTTCTCCATTTATCTCAGTGGGTAGTGGCTCAGATGAAGTCGATTTCTTTCAGGTAATCGCAGCCCCTGCGCAGCAACGCCGGAGTCTTTTGCGGGTATTGCTCGCCCATGCGACGAATGCCGTTCAGGGTGTTGCGGTGCTCGATCATCGAGATATCGCCGATGTCTTCTTCAAACCCGTCGAGGTAAAACCCCAGCACGCCAAACAGCGCGTTCTGGCTGTCGACGCGCCGGAGTTGCGCCTGCCATTGCTCGATGCTGACCAGCTCGAACTGACGCCCGGCTTCGCGAAAGGTGTGCACGTAGTCGCTCCAGCTCAAGGGCTCGGGGTTATGCAGATTGAATACCGCATGTTCTGGCTGATAACGGCTGGCATTGAAGCCGATGAAGCGCGCCAGAAAGTCCACCGGCATCAGGTCGAAGTTGATGGCGAACGCCGGAACCTGACCCAATTGCAGCGAACCCTTGAGCATCAGCATCAGGCGGTTTTTCTGTGGCTGACACACGCCGGTCACGCTGTTGAAGGCGATGTTGCCGGGGCGATAGATGTTCACCCAGGCACCTTGGTCCCGGGCACATTGCAGGATGCGCTCAGCCACCCACTTGGAGAGGTTGTAGCCGTTCTTGATGTATATCGGCGGGGTCGCGGCAGCGGGTCGTTCAAGCACATTGCCGGCGGCATCGATGGCACTGCAGGCAGACAGCGTCGAAACGAAATTGAAGATCTTTTTACTGCGCCCCTCACACAGCTTCAGGCATTCAAAGACCGGGGCCACATTGTCTTTGACCAGGGTTTCGTAATCCTGGACATGGTTCACATTGGCAGCGTTGTGCACCAACGCACCAAACTTGAGATCCAGTCGTTCATACACCGCTTCACTGAGCCCCAGCCTTGGCTTCGTCAGGTCCGCGGGGTAGACCTTTACGCGGCTCAGGTCCAGGTGATCCAGACGGTTTTCCCGCAGGGCATGTTCGAAACGCTGCTGTGCGCTTTGTCCAGAAGTCTCCCGCACCAGGCAGGCGATCTCTGTCGCTCCCCAACTAAGCAGCGCTTGGACGATATGCACACCCAGAAAGCCATTGGCACCCGTGACAATCACCTTATGAACATCACCCAGCCTGCTGACGGGCAATGTAGCCAGTTGAAAGTCCGGGTTGGCATCCCGCAGCGCCTGAGCACTGAGGACACCCGCCGAAGTGCCGTCGCTGTCGATCAGGCTGGCCAGCGTCAGTACTGTCGGTGCTTCGATAAAACGATTGATAGGAATGCTGCGCCCAAAGCGTTCACGAACCCCCAGCAACAGGCGCGACAGGAGGATCGAGTGGCCTCCGAGATTGAAAAAGCTTTCATCAGTCGAGATGTCGTCTGGCGGCAGCTCCAGCAGCTCGCCCCATAGCTCGAGCAGTGCCTGCTCCTGCGTAGTCTCGGGCAGACGGCGAGTGTGCTGCCCGGTAAAGCTCAGCGGTATTTCCAGAAGCGCTTTACGATCTACCTTGCCGTTGCTGGCGAATGGCATGCCGGGCAACATCGTGTAGACGGCGGGGTGCATGTAATCAGGCAGCAGACGTTGTACATGGGCCTTTAGCGCCTGTTCGTCATGCTCAATATACGGTTGAGCGAGAAACGCCAGAATTCGCCGTTGGTTGTCGATCACCACGGCAACCTGTCGATACAGTCCGCTGTCGCGCAGGCAATGCTCGATCTCCTCGGGCTCGACCCGAAAGCCGCGAATCTTTACCTGATTATCACGACGTCCGCTGAGGACGATGCCGTCAGCCGTCCACTTGGCGATATCGCCGGTACGGTAGGCGCGCGTTAGCTGTCCGTCCGGCTTCGTCAGCCACACATAACGCTCGGCGGTAAGCTCTGGGTTGTTGACATAGCCCAAGCACACACCGGGTCCGACGATGTACAGCTCCCCCTGAGTCTGCTCGGCCACGGGCTGCAATTGCTCGTCCAGAATCCACGCCTGGCTGTTGGCGATCGGTCGGCCCAGATGGCGGTTGCTGCTGGACGGCCCGAACTCGCCGGCGGTGACCAACACCGTGGCTTCGGTGGGGCCGTACAGGTTGTGGAAATGACATTGCCCGGTGAGTTGCACAATCACATGCGGCTCGCAGACGTCGCCTCCGGTCATGACATATTCAAGCCCCAGCGGCTGATCCAGCGGCAGGATGCTCAACAGCGCCGGCGGCAGGAATGCATGGGTGATGCCTTGTTGCAGTACGCGGACCAGCTGCAACGGATCACGCCGCTGATCCTCATCGGGGACCACCAGTTCGGCGCCGCTGAGCCAGGTGGGGAAAATGTCGATGATCGACGAGTCGAAACTCAGCGTCGAGAACTGCAGCACCCGGCTATGTTCGTTCAGGCTCACATGCTCGGCATACCAGGCGGTGAAGTGGCTGAGATTGCGCTGGCTGAGCAATACGCCTTTCGGCTGCCCGGTGGTACCCGACGTGTACAGCGCCATGCAGGGCGCGTCCTGATCGGCAGCGGCGCCTGTATGCGCTGAAGCTACGTCCTCGACACGCACCGCCGCGATATCCAGCGCCGGAAACTCCGCAGCGGCCAGTGGGTGCGAGCCATCGTGCAGCAATAGCATCGCCCCCGAGTTTTCCAGAATGTACTGCTGACGCTGCACAGGCTGGCCGGGATCAAGCGGCAGATATACCGCACCGCAACCCAGAATCGCGAGGATGCCCGCGTACAGCTCGGCTGACTTGCTCAGGCAGATACCAATCACCGGAGGTGCGTCGGCTTTTGCGTGCGCCAGCAACGGCTGCAGCAAGCGCTGGATAGCGAGACTGTGCGCGTGCAGTTGCCGATAGCTGAGCGTCTGGTTGCGAACGGACAGTGCCGGGCGTTCGGCAAACGTCAGCAGCGCCTGCTCCAGCCGCTCGGTTATGGGTGTTTCGGCCCGTTTCAGCAGGTGCGGTTGATCTGTCTGATTCAGACGATGCTCGAACAGCAATTGATCAACCGCCTGCAAGCCATACTGTCGATCACTCTGGGCGGGTGTGACGCTTGTCAGACCGTTGAAATAGTCGTCGTCTCTGGATAACCGGCTGATCTGTAATGCCGTCAGATCAACCATGGCTGCGACAGCGGCATCATGCAGTACGCGCCCGTTGCCTGATTCCTCGACCGGCAGCCATTCATGAACGATCAAGCGTCGAGCTTCGGCAGCGCCATGCCAGCACAGCAGCTCCAGCCGGGGTAACCCGTACTCCAGTTCCCCGCTGATACCGAACCGCAGGCTCAGATGCGTGAAGTGGCCGAACGCACTCAGTTGTTCCTTTGTCAGGCCCAGGCTGCCGTCTTCGATCAGCACGCAGCCATCAGGCATCGTCAGCGCGTCCAGCGCCTGCTGATCGGACAGATGCCGCACGCCATGCCCGTGGTCCTGCAGCTCGGTATTCAGTTCAGTCAGGGTCAGGCTGTGACCCATGAGCACAATCTCCAGGCGCTTCATTGCAGTGTCCCCCGAGTCGGCAGATAGTCCACCAGCGCCCGCTGCACACAAGGATCATCCAGCATCGAGCTGTTCTTGAAGAAACGCACGATGTTGGCCACCAGTGGGTGATGGCGATTGACTGGGAAACTCACAGCCCTGGTTTCGTCCCTGAGCGCCTGCTTGACGGTGTCCGGCACCTGCAGGTGGTCGATCAGGGTGAAGTCGAAGCCATTCTGAATATCGTTGGTCAGGTATTGAGCGATGAACACCGGCATGATGCTGGCGATGGATTCCCGGTCCTGTTGGGGAGCGGTGTGCCAGTAGATGCGTACCAGCCGCGCCCAGAAGCCCGAGTGACGCCCCTCGTCCAGCAGGTGGTCGGCCATCAGGCCCTTGACCGATTGCTTGACCGATTCGTCCTTGGCAAACGCCGCCACGTCATTGGTCACGGTGTTCTCCGCGATGGCGACACAGATCAGCTCCACTGCGCTGCGCAGATGCTCCGGGGCCAGAGCCAGTGCGGCGGGAATGGCCCGGCTGAGTTCAATCTCGTCCGGCAACGGGATAGGCGCTATGCCCGTCAGGGCGATGGTCTGTTGCATGAAGTCCATGGCGACCAGTGCGTGATAGTCCTCATCGACCACCACCGTCATCGCGTCATAGCGACAGGCAAACGGGAAGCGAATCGTAAAGTGGTCCTTGGCGATGCTGCGTGCGGTCCTGTCGACGATCTCGGTCTCGAAGATCACCACATCGTTGATGAACTTGTAGAGGCTCTGTACCAAGGCGTAATCGCGCAAATGCGCGCACTCGCGGATGAATGTGTCACTGAGCACCAGCGGCTGACGGCTGAGGGGGTAGATCAGTTTTTCATCGTTCTCGACGATCCTGCGTGGACGAGTACGAATGGTGGCGCGACCTTCCCACGCATCGATGAACGACATGTAGTCTTCTGCTTTCATGATGGCTTCCTTGTAAAGGCTTCAGGGTGTTGCGAGCGGGACTTACGCGCTGGCCTGCACCCGCGGCGTTCGCATGCTCAGGCGCAGCGTGTCCCATAGCCGGATCCTGCTTTCCACAGCGGCGATGGCGGTCTGATAAACCTCTCGTTCGCGCTGCGCGTCGCCAGCGACCAGACGAGCCAGCAACTGCTCTGCTGCCGGACCGTGGTCCTCGGCGTCCACTTCGATGTGGCGTTCCAGGTAGTAGCGGAAGGTAGGGGCCTGGTCGGCGGTGATGCCCCAGTCATCGAGAATGGTCTGGAACATCTGCGGGATGACACTCTCGCGCCCATGCAGAAAGGCCGCCGCAACGCTGTGTGCCGGCGCATGCAGGGCGATGTCGAGCGTGTGTGTCACGAATGCTGTCGCTGCCTGCCCCGCGTCGACTTGCTGCAGTGCGGTTGTGTAACGCAGGCCCTGTCTCTGCAGTTCGATGAAGCGCTCGATCTGCACCGTACTTGCGCCGATCTCGCGCATCGCATCCAGATAGAGCTCGAAGTGGCTGTAGTGACCCGCGGCCAGTCGGTTATCGGATTCCTCACCCAGGACAATCTCGTTGATCAGGCGGGCAGCGGAAGCATCTGTCGGCGGCAGCCACGGCAATTGGGTGCAGGTCAGCTCCTGTTGCAGACGCTTGGTCAGCGACATGAAATCCCAGACCGCGAATACGTGGGTCTCCATAAAGCGCCGGAGTACATCCAATGTGGTGATTTCTGCAAAGATTGGATGACGGCCAAGTTCAACTTTCTTGTGTGCAAGCAGCGTTTTTTCACAAGGCATGATGACGGTCCTATTGAAAGAGGGCGGTAAGTAGCAATGCAGTTATTTGCGATATAAAAGTGTCGGCTGTGCAGCGGTGGAACACAATGAAATACGTGGGAGCAAGGCAAGCGCAGGCCTTAAGTGTGAGGGCCCATTCGCCGCAAACATGCAACGGTTATTTCACATCCAGGCACAATGCAGTGTCGACGTTTCGAGCGCTAGCCCTTGTACAGCGAGGGCGCACCCCGGTAAGCCATCAATAGCACCGACGGCGAAGAAAACTTAAAACAAATTTATCAGGGGGGGCAATCATTTTTTAATAATATTTAACTGGCTGTTCTTTTAGCATGTAAGTTGCCATATAAAACGCTCTGAATACGTTTTACAGGCGCGCAGACAACCCTCCCGACTGATAACGTCAGAATTATTAATAATGAGCGAATGCCTCGCCCAGCGTTGCCGATATGCTGAATAATCAGGGTTCTGGATTTTTTAATGGGCGAAGTTGGAAATGACTTCCAATGTCTGTTTGCCCCGTTCAACAACTCCTTATCCATTGAGTTCAGATGAACAGAGAACCGCTCCGATCCTGCGCGAGCCGTTCAGCCGTAGCCAGGGAACACCCTCCGGTTGGTGTCCTCAGCGCCTCGGCCGAGTTTGCCTCATTCCGGCGTTGGGCCATCTGGCAGATCAGGAAAATAGCGATAAAAACGCCATGCCCGGGTTGAGCCTGGCGATACGCTGACGAGATGTGGAGAGGAGGGCGGGAGGTACAAGCGGCCAATCCGCAGACGTTGTGTCATCGCCTGCCGGACAGACCGCCTTGATAATTCAGGCGGGGTTTTTCTTTATTGCGCGGGTCGACTTGGCCTTGGTGGCCTTTTTGCTGTTCAGGTATTGAGTGACGGCCTGAACACCTCGGTTGAGGTGATACTGCAGAGCTTCGACACAGGGTTCGATCGCTTTCTGCTCGGCAAGCCGCAACAGCTGCCAATGGTCATCCTGAGAAAGCTTGCCCAGGCCCATGTCGGAAAGATTGAAACGCAGGAAGCGTTCCTCTTCGTTCAGGCCTTCTTCAACCAGACGCATGAGACGCTTATTGTGGGTCTTGGCATACAGCGACAGGTGGAACATCCGATTGAGTCTGCCGATCTGGCCGAAATCCGTCTCGACTTCAAGCTGCTCGATATAGCCCTTCGCCGCCGCCAGATCATCGGCGTCCAGCAATGGGATAGACAGGCGCAACGCTTCGGATTCCAGCAGGATGCGCAAGGCATAGGCATCCACCGCGTCTTCGGTGATCAACGGTGCGACCACCGCGCCCTTGTGCGTTTCGACACGCAACAGCGACTGCGCCTCGAGCTGGCGCAGTGCCTCGCGTACAGGCATGCGGCTGACGCCAAACAGCGTCGCCAGTTCCTGTTGGCGCAATGCCGTGCCACTTGGCAAGCTGCCATCGATAATGGCGTTTCGCAGCTTTTCTTCAATCACGGTTCTGGCAAGGTGCGCCGGAGGCTGCTCATTGCCCAGTACGGAGCCCAGAAAGGCTTCTCTATCTGATTTGCGCATTGGCCTACTTCTTCATCAACCCTGGCTGGACAACGTCCAATTAATCGCTTTGTAGCCGACAGACTAGCCAAGACTTGCCGGTACGTCGCGAAAATACAAACATCATCCTGTTTTAACGGCGAACGCCGGATCGCGCTGCAGCCCGGTGAACTCGATAAGTACGCGCCTATCTTAGCGCTCATCGGCTCTGCGTACCGAGCGCGCGTTCACAGGTAACAGGAGTTTCACATGTTGTTTTTATGACGGTGCGCTCTGAAACGACCGTTCCAGAGCGCATCAGGGCTTCGCTCGCGGCATAAGGCCGCAGGCGTGATCCTCTCAGCGCGTCAGGCGGCCGGAGACGAAGTGCTGAACGTCATTGAAACCGGGCGTCGACGCATGGCCGGGTGTCACCAGCGAATCGATGAACGCTTCGTCTTCAGCGGTGATATCCACCGTGAGTGCTTTGGTATAACCGTCCCACTGCTGCTCGGTTCTTGGGCCGACGATGGCTGAGGTCACGGCCTGGTTGTTGAGCACCCAGGCAATGGCGAACTCGACAATGCCGACCCCTTTGTCCTGCACATACGCCTGAACTCGCTGCGCAATACGCAACGACTCCATGCGCCATTCGGTTTCCAGCAGCCGCTTGTCCTGGCGCCCGGCGCGGCTCTCGCTGTCGGGGGCGATGTCCGGAGCTTATTTGCCGCTGAGCACACCGCGTGCGAGCGGGCTGTAGGGCACGACGCCCAAGCCGTGGTACGCGGCCGCAGTGATCTGCTCGACCTCAGCCTGGCGATTGACGATGTTGTACAGCGGCTGGCTGATGACCGGCCTGTCCACACCCAGGCGTTGCGCGACGTTGACGATTTCGGCAATTCGCCAGCCGCGGAAGTTCGACACGCCCCAGTAACGGATCTTGCCCTGCCGGATCAGATCGCCAATCGCCGACACCGTCACTTCCAGCGGCGTGTCGTGATCTTCCTTGTGCAGGTAATAGATATCCACATAGTCGGTATCGAGCCGCCGCAGGCTGTTCTCGATGGCGTTGAAAATATGCTTGCGGTTCAGACCGGCCCGGTTGGGCACGCCGTCGGCCGGGCCGATGGCGACCTTGGTGGCCAGCACCCAGTCACTGCGCTGTGCCGCGATGGCCCGGCCGACGATTTCCTCCGAACGCCCGGCGTTGTAGACATCCGCCGTGTCGATGAAATTGATGCCCTGATCCCTGGCCTTGTCGATGATGCGCAGCGACTCTTCGGCGCCGGTCTGCTCACCGAACATCATCGAGCCGAGTGTCAGTGTGGAAACCTTGAGGCCGGACTGGCCAAGGGTTCGATAATTCATGCTCAGCATCTCCATGTCATTCAGGCGAGCTCAGGTAACCCCCACGACTTGAGCGGGAAGTCGGCCAGCGAGCCCAGCAGCAGGTCCGCATGCTCGTATTGCTCGACCGGCATGTGCGAGTCCGGCACAGCCACGGCGTACATCCCGGCAGCCTTGGCGGCGGTCACACCGAACGGCGAGTCTTCGAAGACCAGGCAATCGGCGGGCGAGACGCCGAGACGGCGGGCGGCGACCAGAAAGATGTCCGGGGCCGGCTTTGCGGCGCCTACTTCCGGGTCGTCGGCGGTGACGACGGTGTCGAACAGCTCGAACCATGCGCGATGCAGGGTAGTCTTGGCCTCGAAGTAATGCACAGACGAGCTGGTGCCCACGGCGATCGGAATATTGTGGGCTGCCAGATGCCGGACCAGCGCCTCGGCTCCGGGCATTGCCGGCGCTTTGGGGAAACGCTCTTCGAGCATAGGTTCACGGGTTTCGAGAAACTCGTCGATCGACATCGGCAGCTCCAGCGCCTTGATCACGTAGTCCGAAAAGTCCCGGGCACCGCGGCCAATGGTGTGCTGCTTGACGGACCAGTCGAAGGTGCGCCCGTGGCGACTGGCAATCAAGTGGGTGACTTCGGTGTAAACCCCCTCGGTGTCCAGCAACAGGCCATCCATGTCGAAAATGACGGCCTTGATCGGGCCTCGTTGTGTTTGCTGCTCGCTCATGTGATCACGTCCTGTTCCCAAATTCGTTTCAGCCTAACGTTTCCGGGAAGGCTGTGGCTAGGGTCTGTTTCAAAACCTTTCCGCGGGATTGGCGTGCGCAACAAAAGGCACAAGGCCATGTCCAACGCGCTTACAGAACGGCTACGCGCCCACAGAAATGGCCATGAAGGCTGGGCTGTCGGGATCTGCCGATGATAGTCTCTCGCGGCTTTCAATCGGCGCTGCCGGTCCCGGTACGACTTTCCCATCATCAGAACGGATATCTTCACGTCACTATGAATAAATCAGCAGGTATAGCGATTGGCGTCATCGTCGTAGCGGGCGCACTGGCTACGGCCGGTGCCTGGTACACCGGCAATCAGCTGGAAGGCGCGCTGAACGACTCGATCAGCAAGGCCAATCAGGAACTGGCGAAGTCGTTCAAGGGCACGGACACCAGCGTCAAACTGGAAATACTCTCGCTCGACAAGCACTTCTTCAGCAGCACGGCGCACTATCGCGTCGACATCCAGAACCTGTCCGATAGCACCCAGGGCGGCCAGTTTCTGTTCGTCGACCATATTGAGCACGGCCCCATTCCGCTGTCGCATCTGAAGACCCTGAACCTGCTGCCGGTCATGGCCCTGAGCAATTTCCAGATGGAAAAAAGCCCCAGCGCCGAAAAATGGTTTGCCATGAGCAAGGACGTTCCACCGCTCACGGGCCAGGCCAGCATCGGCTATGACCGCGCCACCAAAGGCACGCTGCAGATGGCCCCGCTGGAAATGACCGACGTCGACGGCACGTTCCGTTTTTCAGGTCTGGACTTGAACGCCGAGTCGTCGGCCGACGCGGAAAAATTCAGCCTTGCGGGCAACATGGACAATCTGCAACTCAATGTCGCGTCGCCTGACGGTCCGGTCAGCATCGAGATCAAAGGCATGACCTTCGACACGGGCGGCACCAAAGGCAAGTCCGGTTTCTATCTGGGTCATACCAACATGAAAATCCAGAACGCGGGTTTCCAGGTGGTGGGCAAACCACAGGTGCAGATCCGGGATTTCACCAACACCAACCTGGCGCAGGAAGATGCCGGTAACCTTGCAGCGCAGATCAATTACGATGCCGGCATGATTGCCTACGCCGGCAAGGACGTCGGTTCTGCGCACATGGGCTTCAAGATCGCCAATTTCGATGTGCTGGCGACTCAGGCGCTGTATCAGTTGTATCAGGATAAAATCCTGCCTCAACAGCAACAGGCCGCGCTGGAGAAGCGTCCGTTCCGCCTGGAGCTGAACACGGCTGATCAGGAACTGATGAACACCCAGATGAAAACGCTGCTGGCGGCCAAACCGCACATCGAGCTGGAAAAACTCTCGCTCAAGACCAGCAACGGTGAAAGCCACATGCGTATCGCCGTGGACCTGGCCGATCCAGGCCCGCTCGATCAGCCTTCCGATGCGCTGCTCATGAAGAGCCTGGGCGAAGTCAACGCCAGGGTCGTCCTGTCCAAGCCGATGATTCGCGATCTCGCGACCCAGCAAGCCATTCGTGAAGGCCAGACCGACCTCAAGGTCATCGCTGATCAGGCCAAGGCCGCTGGCGACATGGCCAGCGCCATGGCCGAGATGATGCAACTGGCCAAGGTCGACGGCGACAACATCGTCTCCGACCTGCATTACGCCAACCAGATGGTCGACTTCAATGGCCAGAAAATGACCGTGCAGCAGTTCATGAGCAACGTCATGGGCAAGGTCGGCGTGCTGGGTAACCAGTAAGCCGCCTGCGACACGGTCTGCCGTCAGGACGGGCGATGTGCCGTCCTGACACCAGGCGCCGCTACTGAGTCAGCCCGCGCAGGGTATCCGCCAGTTGCCGGGTACGCTGCGAGGTGCCCGCCGTCATATCGCTGGAGCCTTCCAGTTCCGACAGCAGCCCCGTCAGCGTTCCAACCTCAAGGGACTGCTCCTCGATGTGCTGCGCCACCTTGCGAATTTCCTCGGCCAGACGCTCGATATCGGTGCCGATGTCGTTGGCGTTCTGCGACGTCTTCTGCGCAAGCTGGCGCACCTCATCGGCCACCACTGCAAAGCCACGTCCCATTTCGCCCGCCCGCGCAGCCTCGATGGCAGCGTTCAGCGCCAGCAGGTTGGTCTGCCCGGCGATCTGCTGGATCATCTGCACCACCGACTGAATGCGCAGGCTGGACTTGGCCAGCTCCCGCGAGCCGAGCACCACCTCGTCAGCCTGACTGACCAGGCTTTTGACGGTGTTGCCCGCCTTGTCGATAACCGTTTCCTGCTGGGTGATGGTCTGCGACAGCTCATCCATCGAAACATGCAGCTCGCCAGAGTAATGGCGCAATTGAGCGGCGATTTCTTCCTGATCCTGATGGGCCTTGACCAGCACATCGCCCAGGTCGCTCAGGCCACCGAACACCGGACGGATCTGCTCGTCCAGACCGCTCGGGTCAATGGTTTGCACGAAGTTACGCTGCTTGAACTGATCGATCTGCTTGACCACCACATGGCTCAGACCGGCCAGCTTCTTGATCTGCCGACGCAGAAAGAACGCCTTGAACTCTCCGTAATAGGCGATGAAGTTATCGATGTAGTCGTCGCGGAACGGCTGCCCTTCGGGCACCTTGAAGAAGAACACGGCGGTGAGCGTCTGGTTGAGGTTCAACCCGAGAATCTCGCCAAAGGTCGAGAAGCCCACCACCGGCGTCGCACCGAACACATCGTTCATCCGGCCCAGTTCACTGCCGTTGTTCAGGCGCCGCAGGATGCAGTCGCTCAACAGGCCGAGCAGCGGCTTTCCGGACTTGCCCAGCAGAAAACGCGCGAAGTCCTTGCGCGTGGTGTCGATCATGGACGTTCGTTTGACCATCACCAGCTCTTCGCCGGGTGCCACGTCGCAGAACAGGTGAACCCGCTCGCTTTCATAATCGATGCGCGCAATTGAGCGCACGAACAGCTCTTCGCCTACCCGGATGGCGAACGAGTAATGCGCCAGCTTGCCTTCCAGCTCATGCCGCTCGCACTTCAGCGCGTCACACAGCGCCGCAACCATCGTAGTGATCTCGCCTCTGGGGTTGACCACTTGGCTGATGTAACGATCTTCCAGGGAGGCCGTCAGCACACTCAGGCTCAGTGGCGTCGACGCGAAGTTCTGGCTCTTGAAGACGCCGAAGCGCACGTTTTTCGCGCTCTTGAGAAACACCACCTGAGCATGGTTTTCGTAGCTGCGTTTGCCGTCGTGAATCAAGGTCTTCTTGAAGTCGCCTTTGCCCCCCGCAGAACCGCCCACGAACAGGCACGGAAAGCGCCCGGACTCATACAGCGCTTCCATGAAAAACGACTCCGACGCCGACAGCCCGTCGAACGTGACGTAGGCCAGCGTATCGCGGTGGTCGATGGGGGTGTTGATCTGCGTGCGCTTGATCGAGTCGGTCAGGCGCGCAATGCGCTCACGCATCGACAGCCGCTTGCCCGCACCGCGAATGTCTTCGCTGTGCAGCGGAATGTGCACCACCTCCGCACTCTTGATGACGCTTGAGTCAAACAGCGCGAGGACGATCCGGTCCCACTGGTTATCCGCCGCGCAGTACAGCGAATCATTGCCCGAGCACAGTTCGCCTGACGTTGTGCACAGGCTGATCTTCGCGTTGGGAAAGCGCGTAGCGACAGACTTGGCGACCTGATCGAAGTCGACGTGCGGCGAAACGAAACCGGTCAGATAGACCGGATCGAAGCTCAGCGCAGACAGCTTGGCGTTCAATTCCCGGGCGGACGTAATGACACTGATGGCGCCTTCGGTCCGCGATGTGCCGGCCCGAAAACGAGATAAAAGGCTCATGGTTAAACCCGTAAAGATAAAAAGCAGAGGCCACGCGGAATATGGACCGATCCTTATTGATCGGCTGCCAACAGGTTCGGGTGAGCTTGAAGGGCGATGAATTTTGCCTACGCGTGCCGCTCAGGACAGGTGCAGCATCAACGCTCTGATGAGGGCGAGCGTCTGGCGATGCACCGAATCATAATGATCATTGTGGCAATAGGGCCGTACCGACAGGGTGATGGAGTCGGCCGTTGTGGAGGACAGGTGCACATCGACAGCGGGGCTGCTCAGTACATTGGGCAGGCGGGCGATCTGATCCTTGAGGCGCGGGATGATCTTCTGCTCGTCGGCGGTGCCTGGCAATGTCGCGGTCAGTTCGACGCTGCGAAAAGTATTGCTGGAAAAATTGACGATCGTGTCAGAGAAGATCTTGTTGTTGCCCACCAGATTCAGCACGTTTTCCGGAGTGTTGATCGACGTGACGAACAAGCCGATTTCGACCACGGTCCCGGTCACGCCCGCCGCCGAAATCAGATCGCCGACCTTGAAGGGCCGCAGCACGATGATGAAACCACCCGCGGCCAGATTGGCCAGCAAACCCGACCAGGCCATGCCGATCGCCAGCGCCACGGCCGCCAGCAGCGCCGCAAAGCTGGTGGTCTCGATGCCGCAATAGCTCAGAATGGCGATCACCAGAATGATATTCAGCGTCACCGTGATGAACGAGCCGACATAGCGCAGGACCGTCGGATCAAACCGCTGCCGCGTCAGCGAACGCTTTGCCATCCTGACCAGCACGCCGATCAGCCAGCGACCCACTATCCACAACAAGGCTGCGATCACCAGCCTCAGAACAACAGTCGTCCCGTACTGCAGAACGACATTGAACAACGAGTTGATTCCGTCAGTGCCGATATTGATGACATTCAGCGCATCCATCACCGCTACTCCAGACTGCAGGGCTCGCCCGGCAGATGGCCTACGGAGCGGAGCCGTACATTGAAGGGCAAAGCAGGGCGGTGGCTACTGGTAGTTTTGACTGGAGGCAAAGGGCCTGCAACTGGTGTTGGGGGCTCAGCAGGTGTTGTGGGCTTTTAGCCTACTCGTGTCTATTTTTTGTTTTTTGAGATGTAGTCAACTATGTTTTGTACCGTTTTGAATTTTTCAACTTCCTCATCCGGGATATCGATGTTGAATTCTTCTTGTAGAGCCATGCTGAGCTCGACAAGTTCTAAACTGCTACCCTTGAAATCCTTGGTTATGTCAGATGTCGGCTTTACCTCTACTACCGCTGCTTCCAAATGCTCGGCCACCAATTCTTTTACACGTGTCATTACCTCTTCCATGATCATCATCTCCTCGCTTGCGATTTTTACTGACTACTGAAATCCTAAAATTAGGCCTCAACAGAAAAGCTGTCTACTGACATTAATAACAGCTGTTCAACAGTGGGAGATCTGAGCCGTTTGGCCGTGCTCGTATTAAGCCCGTCGATAAATCGCTAAACTCGCCACCTCACAAGGACGACTCAAGGACCTGGTATGCCGCTCCCTTCTGACACCCTGCGCCGTACGCTGGTGATCTGGCTGTATGCCGTCGCAGTTGCGCATGTGCTGGGCAGTCTGGTGTTCACTTGGGCAGGCTTTTCCGGCTTGCTCGACGGCTACCTGACTACGCTTGAGCAGGCCTTCTGGACCGATGCGGTTCCCGCCGCTGCTCGCGCGCAACAGGTTTGGTGGATGGCGCTGTTTGGCGCAACCTTGCAAACGTATTCCGTGTACATGCTGGCGCTGGTGCACCTGGGCAACCGCCTGAAAAGCGCCATGCCCTGGGGCTGGCTGATTGCGAGCCTGCTGCTGTGGGCGCCTCAGGACATCCTGATTTCCGTGCGTGGGGGCGTCTGGTCGCACGTATGGCTCGATCTGGCGGCGTTGCTGGCGTTGTTGCCGCCGCTGATCTGGCTGTATCGCCATGACCGCCGCACTTCGGTTGTTCACGCGTCGAAGGACCCTCGTCATGTCTGACTTGCCGCTGCTGTATCTGCTGGCGGGCAACGGCAGCAGTGCCGAATGGTGGGACGACGCGCTGCCGCATTTTCAGCGGCATCGAGCCGTGCCGCTGGAACTGCCAGGCTTCGGCAATAATCCTCAGCCACCCTGCGAAGATCTCGCCGCCTATGCCGATGCGCTGTTGGCGGCGACCGTGAAGGGCAGCGCCATCGTCGCTGTGGGCGTCAATGCCTTGCTGGTCATGCATGCCTTGCAGCGCCAGCCCGGACACTTCTGCAGAAGCGTGCTGCTGGCCCCGGTGGGGGCTTTTCTGTGGCAGCGGCGCTTGCCTGCGCTGATGTCGCCGCTGCCCATTCGCAAGACCATTCACTGGCTGCTGGCCAACAAGCCCACGCTGTTTGCGCACAAGTTTTCCAGGCAGACCTGGCCAGCCGAGCACTACCAGCGCATGGGCTCCGGTTACGCCCGCTGCCGTGCATTCGTGCCGTATTGGGACCTGGTGCGCGCCGACACCGCGCTGCCACTGCTGGAGTGGGTGCAAGATCCGATAGAGCTGGTCTGGGGCGATCAGGACGAGGTCCTGGGTATCGAGCAGGCGGCAGCGTGGTCGGCCATTCTGGCGCGTGCCGACCTGAGCATCAGCCTGAAACCGGGCTGGGGTCACTACCCGTGGATCGACGCGCCCGCCGAGTTTGCGCAGTGGCTGGAGTCGGGCGAGCGCGGCTTCGTTGCGCACACCAAAGGCGGCCGTCTGCGTCTGGCGGCCATCGCCGGGCAATCGGTGCCCGATGCACTGTCTCTGGTGCAGGGCGATGACTCGGCCTTGCCCGGGTTTCTGGCCCGTCAGCCTGACGCTATCTGGGCCGTGCGCTCATCCAGCTTCGGTGAGGATCAGGCCGATGCGGCCAATGCCGGTCTGAGCACCACTTTTCTTCGCGAGCCCAGCCACAACGTACCCGTGCGCGTTGCAGAGCTGCACAACGCTGGCGTCGAAGAGGTGGTGGTACAGCGCTTCATCACGCCGGTGCTTTCCGGGATCGCTTTCGTGCGTCACCTGTCGGTCGAGCTGGAGTGGGTGCAAGGGCATCTGGAGTCGCTGGCCGACGGTCAGGCAAGTCCTGAGCGAGCAATCATTTCCCGCCTCGGCGCGGCCTGGAGCAGCGGCGACTTCAAGCCATCCCACGGTTTGACTGAGGAGGCGCTCTGGGACTTCCTGCAGGGCATTCTGCGCGTATTCCACTACGTGCCGGGCGACGTCGAGTGGGCCTGGGATGGCCGCCAGCTGTGGCTGCTGCAGTACCGCCCGATCAGTGACTACGGCTGGCGCCGCCACCTGACCGCCGCCAATATTGCGGAGATCCTGCCGCCCCAGCCCAGCAGGCTGGTCGAGTACGCACAGCGGCGTGCCGCAGGCAGCATCCCGGCGATCATGGCGCGTTGGGATTCGCGCGTGTTGCAGGACAACGAGCCATTCACCGCACTGTTTGGCGCAGCTTCCTACATCAACAACGACCTGTTTCTCGCACGTTTGGCTGACTGGGGCATCGCCTCCAGCAGCTACGCCGATGAGGTCGGCGGCGCAGCACCGCATCTACCGTGGCGACCACTGCGTCTGCTGCGCTCATTGCCGGTGTTTCTGCGGATGCAACGTGTCGCGCGTGGCCACTTGTTGACCCTGGAAAAGCAACTGCACCGTTTCGACCGAGAGCTGTATGCCCTGACGGCCCAAGGTGCTGACGGTCAGCAATTGGCTGACTGGTTCACCCGTTTCTACGTATTCGTCGTGCAAGGCAACCTGTGCATCGCCACCTCGCTGGCCAGCAGCGGCGGAGACTTGCTGGGACGTCCACCGACCGCTTACGACGACCTGGAGCACTGCCCGCACCGGCTGCCCTGGGAAACCGACCCCGCGACCCCACGCCCGGCAGCCACTGACCTGCCTTTACAAGCCTTCCCGACCTGGCCGGGTTTCATTCGCATCGCCCACCGCGCAGGCCTGCCGGGCATGCGCGGCTACTACCTGCAAGTACGCGAGTGGTATCGCGACAACCTGATGCGCCTGTTCTTCCGCCTGCATCACGCCATGCCCAGCGCCGACCGGGAACACTGGTTTGCGCCGCATCCAGACATTCGCAGCCGTGCCGGCAGCTTCTGGCAGGACGGCCGCGAAGGCACCGAGCAGGCCACCGGTTTCATGATCTATCCTGGCCAGGTGCAAGGCATTCTGGGCGAGGACATCCTGCTGGAAGACACCCTCGACCCCGGACGCCACGCGCACTACCAAAACGCCCGCGCGGTGATTGCGCGCATGGGCGGACGTCTCTCGCATGGCTCGACCTTGCTGCGTGAACTGCGCAAACCCTCGGCCGTGCTGCCGCAGGTTGATCTGGCGTGGGTGGGGCGTGAAGTGCTGTATGTGGATGGGGAGTTGAGGTTGGTGGGAGGGCAGGCACGCAGTCGGGTTCTCGCCGACAAGGTATAGCCAAACGCTTACACGCGGTGGAGGGATTTGGCCATTTCCGAACTGGTCCCTCCTCCGTATTATTGGATCCATCAAGTGGTGAACAGGAGTTCACCAGGATCAAGGATGATCGACCATTGCCTCGGAGGCAGCCGACAGGAGGTCGGGATGGTCTTGGAAAAACCCGCTTCGGCGGGTTTTTTGTTGGGTGCGATAAAGTCCTCGTCGATCTCGGATCATGTGCGCGGTGCCTTCCGCTTGCGCAGGCTCTGACGATGTTTCTCGAGGTCTTTACGGCGATGCATCTCCCGACAGATCTTCTTGCGCTCGCACCGAATGAGCGCCCACTGCACACGCAATTCGCGACCGTGCCGGCTGTTGAGCGATAAAAGGCCCAGCGATGGGAAAAGCAGACAAACAATATCAGTGCGGTCATGCCAGAAGTCACAACGCTTCTGGCTCTGAGTTAGTCAGGTGATGTTCGTCACCTGCGTGTCCTGCCCCATACTGCGCAAGAACTTTCGCTGCTGCCTGAGCAACTCACGGTAGTCGATGCAGCGATAGTGCAGACCGTGGCGGGGGGCCAGATCGGCAATGATGTTCGCCAGTGCCGGGTAGTGTCGATGACTCCAGCCAGGGAACAGGTGATGAGTCAGATGAAAGTTCAGCCCGCCCACGGCATGGTGCAGCCAGCGTGGAGAGGTTTGCCAGTCGCAGGTTGTCGCGAAGTTATGTCGATACCAGCCGTGTGGCATCAACGGGCTGTCTGATGGCTGATAGAACTCCGCTTCTGCCCAGTGCGTACCGAGCAGCAGAAATACCACCCAGAGAGAGGCGAGCATCTGGCTCAAAAAGTACGCGATCAGCACCGTCGTCCAGCTGCCCTCGAATATCACCAGCGGCACTATCAGTACCAGCAGCAGATGGCATGCCTTGCTGGCCAGAAATACCACCCAGCCTTTGTTTCCCGGAAGGATTCTTTTGGCTTTGAGCGGCGTCTTTCCAAGGCGATCCGACCAGTCGAATATCCATGAGATGTAGGGCAGCGACAACGCTGCGACCATGGGCCAGTAAATGTGTTGATAACGCATGTGCTTACGCCAGCCCTGGAAGGGCGACTGTCGCAGGACGCCATTTTCCTCGGTGTCCAGATCGTAATGTTCAACGTTGGCATAGGCATGATGAAACTGCACATGCCTGACTCGCCAGTAATCCGGATCAATTCCGAGCGGCAAGGTCATCAACCTCCCCACCAGCCGGTTTGCCCAGGCCGCCCGGAAAAAAGCATTGTGGGTGGCGTCGTGAAATACCATTACGTTGAGTAGCATGCCTGTCAGGACAAACAGGAAATAGCAGCCCACGAATGCCCACGCATTGTGTTGCATAAGGCTCGAGGCATAAAAACCGCCGCACAGCAGGGTAAGGAGCATTGCCGTCACCTTTTGCCGAATGCTTGCGTAGCGATGGTCGTCTGCCAGGTAGGCGTGCGCCGCCTGCTTGAGGGCGTGATGAAATGCCTGTTCGCCATCGGCAGGAAATGACAGGGGGGCAAGTGACTCAGCCATGATGTTTTTCCACCGGATTTGCGGCTGAAAGGTTGTAGCCGCGAGAAGACACGGCCACCCATGCGCCGTGCAGGGCGAGGGCGACCATCGGCAATTGCCAGTAAACCTGCGACCAGCCGTAATAACCCAGAAAAAGCAACGCCAGCCCCAGGCTAACTATTAGCCAGACGGGAATACTCCAGGTCCTCGCTTCGGTCATTCCTCCCAGAGCCACCGAGCCCACCACAAGAAAGACGAACAGG
This sequence comes from Pseudomonas cerasi, assembly GCF_900074915.1. Lineage (GTDB taxonomy): Bacteria > Pseudomonadota > Gammaproteobacteria > Pseudomonadales > Pseudomonadaceae > Aquipseudomonas > Aquipseudomonas cerasi. Next base: position 5,669,376 of record NZ_LT222319.1, on the reverse strand, counting down.
ACGACCTGCGGCCAGGTGATGTCGCTGTAGCCATAGCCGTATTGATAGATATAGCCCACCACCAGCGCGAAGAGCAGCAACGCGCCGCTGAAAATGCTCAAACCCGAAACGCGCGAGCGGGTCGGTTCGTTCGATTTTATCGACAGTCGCAGGTAATGCAGAAAAGGTACGTTGCTGGCCCAGAACGGATTTGCGGAAGAGCGAGGCCCTCCGATTCCAAACGTGTAAGGCACATCGGGCAGCCTGGAAAATGTGCCGAACAGCTTGTCCCAGAAAATGAAAGTACCGCCGAAGTTCTTGTCTGAGTAGGCCCGGTCTTTGACGTGATGCACGCGATGATGGGTCGGAGTAACGAAAATCTTCTCAAGCACGCCCAGCCTGGGTGTCAGCGCATTATGGTTAAAGAACTGCATCGAGTAATGCAGGATCGACACTGTGACAAACACATGCAGGGGTACCCCCAGCACGGCCAGAAGAATGAAGAACGGAATCGAGGTGAGTGACGAATACCATGAATTACGCACGCCCAGGGACAGGTTGAAGTGCTCGCCCTGATGATGCACCACATGCACGGCCCAGAGTACGCCAACGTGGTGATGCAGACGGTGCAGCCAGTAGAAACAGAAATCCCAGGCCAGCAATGCGAACGCCCAGATCAATAGAGGCGGCCATGTATCCAGCAGGCCAAGGCTCAAGTACGCGGCGACAAGTCCGTAACAGATGACTTCCAGGCCACGGAACAGCCATAGCATGAGGTGGCCGGAATTCAGATTGAACACTACGTCATGCCAGTCAACCGGCTTGCGCTGCATCCACTGCAGAATGACGGCCTCGCCTGTTACGGCCAGCAGCATGATGATGATCGGAATGGCCAGATCGCTCATTGCATATTCCCTTTAAGTGCGACTGGCCTGCTTCGGCCGAGCGCATCGACCAGCATGCCCGCCACCAGTGCGAGCACGGCGCCACTGACCACGTCGATGAACAGATGACGGCGCAATTGCAGGATCGAATAGGCAATGGCGGCCACCCATACGATAAACACTGCAGTACGTACGCTACGCCTTGCTGCACTGATCCCCCAGACTGCCAGCACCATCAGGGCCATGTGCAGGGATGGCAGGCAATTCTGGGGCGAGTCCACATAGGTCAGTGCTGCCAGCAGTGTAGAGCTTAACGTTGTGCCCTCATCGACCGGGTAAACCATCGTTGTCGGCCACAGCAGATAGACCGTTCCGGCACCCAGTGCGGTAAGACGCATGGCGCGAGACAGCCAGCGCACCCGATCGAGTGGGGTCATTAGATAGCCCAGTGGAACAACCACGAAGAACGACAGGTAAAGCCAGATTGCGTGCGGCGTGAATGTGATCATTCGGTCGAGCGGCGAGGGTGTCATGACCTGACCGGTGCTCTGCAAATGGTCGGTCAGCGTATAGATCAGACCGACCGAACCCCAGCCAAGCAGCATGTGCCACAACCGAAACATCATTGGGGTGTTCATGCTTTTGCCTGCCGGACAATACGGCGTCGTTTTCGATCGAAGTTCGGCATCACGTTCTGCACCGTCAGTTGCCATTCAAGTTTGTCAGTGGCAATACCCTGTTGTGTAAACAGGGCGACAAGTTGTCTGCGGCTGTGCTCCAGTTCGGTTTGCGTACAGTCTGCAATCAGCTGCAGCCGGGTTTTCGAAAGCTGAATCAAGCGGTAGTCACTGGTCAGTGGCAGTGCATTGGCAATTGCCCGACTGCACAGGTCGGCAAAGATAATCTGCATCTCACCGTGCTGGTCGGGCAGCGAAAGCTGATCGTCGCGGCGACCTTCGATTCGGGAAATTGCCATCGAATGCTGACCACACGGGCAGGGCTCGGATTGCCTGACCAGTACATCATCCAGTCGGTAGCGTACGATAGGCTGGGTGCTGCGAGTGAAGTCGGTGATCAACGGCGTGAAGCGCTGCTCATCAAGCCACTGGGGCTCGATATGCACGAACTCTTCGTTCAAATGCAGCGTGCCATGAGAGCACGTGGCGGCCAGAAAACCTTCAGTTGCCTGATAGACCTCGCCGACCTCGCGGAACACCGTGTTCAGCAACTGGCGATCCTGCGCATCCAAGACTTCGGCAACGGAGATCACCTTTTTCACGTCGAGTTGAATCTGCCCGTCCAGAACGGCCAGCGCCAAGGCGCGTAGCACCTGTGCCGGTGCCACGATGATGGTCGGTGCCTGCGCTTGCAGGCGAGGCAATTGCTCAAGGAATGGTGAAAACAGATCGTAAAAGGCCAGGCTCAACCAGCGATTGTCCACGCTGTGGTACAGGTTGCTGTCCGCACGTAGAAAAAGTGCCACTCGCTCACCCGCGAAAATACCGTCTGGCAGCATCTTGGCAAGCATCCCGCCCGCCCAGATCTGCTGTTCCTGCGGGCTCACGACGAAAACGCCACGCTGCCCTGACGTGCCCGAGGACAGCCCGACGCTAAAGCGGCCGATGCGTGGCGTGAAGTCGCGCTCGGCTTCGCCGCGCCTTGCGCAGGCCAGCAACTGATCACGTTGCAGACCTGCGGTGTTCATCTGGTCGAACTGCGTCATCATCAGCGCTTTGTCCATCAGCGGCCATTCGTTGAATGGCAGAGCGCTGTAAGCCCGAAAATAAGGACTTTTGGCCAGCACCCTGTAGGCAAAGCGTTTCAGTTGCCTGTTCTGAAAATGCTCCAGTGCCTGGCGACTGGAAAAGCGCAGGCGACGTGCTCGCCAGTAGTGCCAGAGCGTCATCACCGGGATCATAAATCGCCCTCGTGGCACAAACGAATATCCACATGGCCTGCTGCCCACAACAGGTTCAGACGGTTCAGCGTCTGGTAGTAGGCCTTGCTGTCGTCCATCAGCACGTTGGCAAGCACAGAAGGCCCGCGTAATTCTTGATAGCTCAGCGGCGACCACGCTGAATCACTGGCCAGCAGTGTCCAGCCCTCGTCAGTGAGAATAAATGCCCCCAGGTGTCCGGCGGCATGACCTGGTAGTGGCACCAGAACAATCTGCCCGTCACTGCCCGGTAGTTCGTAGCCATGTGTAAACGGGGCCAACTGTGCAGACAGGCTCACCTGCTCAAAGCCCTCCACGAACTGCAACGCTGCTTCGAAACCTTCGGGAATCAGTCCTGGTACGAAGGCGCGCTTGAGCGCGGCGATGCCACGTAATGAGCGGGTTTTCTGCCAGCCTTCGCCCGAGCAGATAAAGTCGAGATGACTGAAGTCCCGCAGGCCGGCGATGTGATCGGCATGAAAGTGGGAAATAATCAGCGCCTGAATGTCGTTGGCCGCGTAACCCGCATTACGCAGCTGATCCAGCAGCGTTTCACCCGCATCCAGGTATACCGGGGTAACCTGGCTGTAGATGCGGAACACCCCTGAACGGGTATGCTCCTGAAAATGGTTGGCGTAGCCGGTATCCCATAACCAGCGGCGATCGCCAACCTCCAGCAGATACGCTCTGGACGGAAATTTGCAGACCCGCAGGCCCGCGCCTTGCAACGCCATACAACCGATATGCGTGCAGTAACCCACTTCGAAAGTGGTGATGCTAGCCATGGCGCTTCACCGCTTGAGACTTGAGCCATTGCCCCGTGAGCTGAATACTTTCTTCCATCGTATACCGAGGTCGGTAGCCCAACTCTTCAATGGCTCGCGTCTGGCTCAGGGTCATATCGAAGTTCACCGCCGCCACACTGTATCGGGTCAGCACGGGTTCCTTGCGCGTTATACAGGCCAGAAGCTCGAGTGCCGTCGCCAGCGAGTGCAGCAATCGGTAAGGCACGCGCTGCACACGATAACGAATGCCAAGTTGCTCGTGCAGTAACAACTGCAAGGTATCCACCAGTCGCATGGGCTGATGATTGGTGACGTTGTAGGCGGCGCCTGAAGACAAAGAATCGTTATGGCTCGCCAGGTCCATGGCGTGCACAACGTTCAGTACAAACGTCAGGTCCAGTACTGCCTCACCACCACCGGGCAAACGCAGCATGCCGCGGTCGCGTTCTATCTGGCCCAGAATCCGGGGCAGAATCACCCGGTCATGGGGGCCGAACAAGCCTCGGGGCCGCAGGATAATAAACGTGGTCTGTGGATAAAGCGGCACCATCGCCTGTATGGATTGTTCTGCCTGGTACTTGCTGCTGGCGTAGTGATTGGCGAATCGTCGGGCACGGTATTGCTCGTCAATACACTCATGGTCTTGAAAGTCGAAATAGATCGCAGGCGTGGATATGTGCACGAAGCGCGAAACGCCGCAGCGGCCCGCTGCCTCGGCCAGCTTTTCTGTGACGACTACATTGGCCTCATGAAACTCGGCCTCGCTACCCCAGGGAGAAGACTTTGCCGCGCAGTGCCAGACCACGTCACTGCCGAGCATCAATTGCTCGCATTGCTGTGCTGTAGCCCGGGTCAGATCCAGGGCGGTGAACGCCGCTCCTTGTTCTCGCAGCAGATTCCCCACTGCCGAGTCACGTCCGGTGGCATGTACCCTATGGCCTGCGTTCAATAGCCACTCTGCCGCATTGCGTCCGAGGCCACTGGTGGCGCCGGTCAGCAGAACCTTCATGGCAGCAGCACCATGCCCGCCAATGTCAAACCGGCAGCGGTACCGATCAGCATCACGGGTTTGCCGGGTGTAAAGCGGCCGGTGGTAAAAGCAGTATGCAGCGCCGTCGGAATCGATGCCGAGACCTGGTTACCGTGATAGCGATAAATATCCACCAGTACCTCAGGCCGTACTCCAAGCCTTTTTCGCATGTGCTCAAGCGAAAGATGGCTGGCCTGATGGGGGACCACGGTGGCGATCTCGGCAAGCGTCAATCCGCTCCTTTCCAAAAGGCGTGCGAGGTAGCCCTCGATCAACGCGGCAGCCTGACGAAACAGCTGCTTGCCCTTCATATGGAACAGAAAGTCGCTGTCAGTCATGCCAGCACGTGGATTGCGTCGTGTACCGCCTGCTTGAATCTCACACAGGTCGCTGCCCTGTGGATAAGTCTCGGACAGGCTGCTCAGAATGCCGCTGCTGCCGTCACCGCGTTCGACAATGGCGCAGGCTGCTCCGTCGCCGAGGATCAGCGAGCTTTCTTCGTCATCCCAGTCGATACCGCGTGAAACGAGATCTGCCGACACGACCGCAATGCGTTTGTAGATCCCGGCATTGAGCAAGCCGGCAGCGACCTGTAGCGCTGTAATGAAGCCGACGCAACTGCTGTTGATATCAAAGCCGGGCGTACCCGATGGCAGGTGGGCCGCTTTGAGAATCAATGCTGCCGTGCAGGGTAAGGCCTGCATGGGCACTGCCGAGGCCGAGATCAACAGATCGATCGAACCCGCCGGGATCTGCTCTCTTCTCAGGGCATCCTGAAGTGCTTGTGCTGCAAGTTCGGCCTGGCTGGCATCGAGTGTTGCGTGAAAACGGCAATGTACGCCCGAGCGCTTTTCGACATAGCCCGCAGGCTTGTTCAATAACGTGTCCAGCGCAGACGAGTCCACTCGATTTGCGGGCACCGCTACGCCAGTCGCAATGACTTTCAGTGGCAGCAAGGCTGCGGGGGAGGAGGGCGCTGTCATTGGAGTCCTGGCTTCGCATCCATGTGGCAATTACCTGAATGACTGATTCAAATATAACGCTGGCTGAACATGGCATGGGTCGATGAACCGCGAACCCTCATGCTCGGCAAGGGTAGGGTGTCATCGGTTATCTTTTCGGGTTAAAGACGCATGCCCTTGAACGGGTTCCAGCCTTGCTCGCCTTTTACTTCTTTGAGGTAGTACGAATAATTGACGGTCAAGGCATACATCAGCGAGAAGGCCACATTCAGACCTCCCCCCAGCGCGTAAGGAACCTCGGTTCCCAAAAGCGTACATACCAGAAGGATCAAGGCGTTGGTCGCGAGCATTATGCCAATCAACGCAATGCCTTTTTTCCACAGGCCCAGCACGAAGAAGTAAATGGGACCAAAGAAATACGCGATGACGTTGAAATTGATCCGCATTTTCTTCCTGAAGCCAGGAAGTGACTTCAGGCCAGCCTTGAAGCGTGGATCGTTCGGCGCACCATACGTCTCGAAGAAATTGAAGCGCTCCTGCCACTTGGCGCTGTAGGTGCCAGTGTTGCGCGTCTGATCTGCTGTGCTCATGGTGCTGCTCCTGATGTTCCATTGGGGTGACGTCTTTCTTCCGGGAAATCCTGTGTTCTGGTGTTTTTCTGATCAGGGTGCTGAGTGTATGGAGTTTTCGGGTGGTGTACTACGCAACCGCGTCACCTGGGCGCTAAATCGCCACAATTATTCATCTGGTCAGACTGATAGGCAGCCATTGACTGAAGTCGCTCGTTTTTTTGGTCAGGTTGCGGCCAGGTTATCGGCTGTCGTGGCTGACCCGTCCCCATGACCGGACGTGCATCAACCATTTTTACGAAGCGCATCAGGTTCAATGCTCTGCTTCCAGGATACTGATCGTTGGTTCTTGATAGTTTTTATCTATCGAAATGCCCGATTTTTTTAATAATGACTCTGCCGCTGCTCGCTCTTTTGCCATTTTTCTTAGTTCGGCGGGCACTAGAGTTTTCCAGTGTTCACGATCGTCGCTGTCCATAAGGAAGGTCTGAAGTAGGCAGACTTTTTAACCCTCCCGTTGCTTCAAAGTTTCAAAAAACGTCGTTTCAATCGAAAATCAGACCTTTGCCTCGCCCAACTCCTCTTTTTTCTTCGGACAAGCGCTTTTTAGCGTCAATTGTCCACATTACAGGCGCACCTCTCCTGTATTCAGCAGTCGTTTTCGCATCATCCACAGATTGGACAGAGCAAATAGCGTGGTCTGCTGCGCAGTGTTTTTCAGCAGGCCTCGGAAGCGTACTTTCGTATAACCAAACTGGCGTTTGATCACTCGAAACGGATGCTCAACCTTGGCGCGCAGTTGAGCTTTCGCGTATTCGATTTTGCGACGCATGCGCCCGATCAGACTTTCCTTTGCATGCTTTTTATAACTGCTGGGCCGCGCTGCAATCGACCATATCATTTGGCGATTTTGATGCTCGGGACGCTTTTCGACACCGGTGTAGCCCGCGTCGCCAGAGACGTAAGTTTCTTCTCCGTGCAGTAACTGGTCGACCTGAGTTACGTCAGCTACATTCGCCGCCGTGCCCACCACGCTATGCACCAAACCGGATTCGGCATCGACACCGATGTGCGCTTTCATCCCGAAGAAATATTGATTTCCTTTCTTCGTCTGGTGCATTTCAGGGTCACGTTTTCCGTCCTCGTTCTTGGTCGAACTCGCCGCATGGATGATCGTTGCATCGACCACGGTGCCCTGGCGCAGCAACAAACCACGGTCGCCCAAATAGCCATTGATGACCTGCAAAATCCCACCGGCCAGCTCATGTTTCTCCAGCAGTCGGCGGAAATTGAGGATCGTGGTTTCGTCCGGAATCCGATCCAGGTGCAGTCCTGCAAACTGTCGCAGAATTGTGGTTTCGTAGAGCGATTCTTCCATGGCCGGATCGCTGTAGCCGAACCAGTTTTGCATCAGATGAACCCGCAACATCGCCATCAACGGATAGGCAGGGCGACCACCTTCGCCCTTTGGATAGTGTGGCTCGATCAGTTTGACCAAGCCATTCCAGGGCACGACCTGATCCATCTCGATCAGGAAGCGTTCACGGCGGGTTTGTTTGCGTTTGCCAGCGTATTCGGCGTCAGCGAAGGACATCTGCTTCATCGGGACTCAACCGTTCAGTGCTTGGGACTGGCGTATTTCACCAGATTTGGAAGTCTTTTTCAGAGTTTCCATAAAGCTTTTATAGAACTCAGTTTCCGACCTGAAGCTGAGGGTAAATAAATAAGAACCACGTTCCTGCTTGGAGTCAGGTGTATTTTCATGCTGAACACTAAAGGTAAGGTATACACCATCCTTATAAAAATACCAGTCGCTGAGCATCGGTGAAGACAGCCACTCTTCCTTTGAGAGGATTAAGGCTGGATCTTTCCATGGCCCTGTAACAGCAGGCTTTTCAAGCACAGTGTCAAAGTCTTTAAATTTTCTAGCCTCGGATCCCGGTATTCTTGCTTCATTGGGGTAAATGTAGCGCCTCCAGCCTGTTGCTTTCAGATTTCCGAGTTGCTGGTAAAAATAGTCGATGGCCTTGGTGGGTTCCGAGTTTGAGGGTACTCCACCTAATATAATTTTGGCATTAGTAATGTTACTGTCTTCAATCGTGCTGAATACAGCGCTGACAACATCGTCAAATATCAGAGGTTGCTGGCTTGACTCGATGACAGCCGTCGCCTTGCTTGAGTTTTGTAGAGGAATGTCAAAATCGTAAAAGCAAATTTTGTCATTACAGTCCCTGTCAAAATTCACAGTTGACGCTGAAAGCAAGGTTTCAACAGGCTCATCCAGTTTAAATTTTATCAGTAGCGGTTTCTGTTTCATATCAGGGTTTCCACAGGCTGTAAGAAACAAAAGTAGCGTCAAAAAAATTTTTTATGCATGGTCGTGCCAGGACGATATTTCCATAATAGTATTTTCCATATATTTTTTATTTATGTCCATAAGTGTGTGAAATTTGTCTGCGATTTTAGTGATAAACTTCATTCTTTCGGTAGGGTCGTACAGTTGAACTTCGGTCATTGTTACATTGAGCTTAGGATTATCTGACTCACAAGCAGTGCTAAAGGCAGCAAGCCGACGAGGCACGCCGAAATGACCTTCCAGTTTAGATTGACCGTATAAAAGAGTTTTGAATCCGAAGCTCTCATAGATTAAAGGTTGTAATATTTTCCTTTGCTCATGGTTTGCGATGGCTATTAAGGAGGCTAGCTGCTGTTGTCTCTGGGCGTCCCTGCCACGGATGGTTTCAATTTTAGCTATCAAGGAAAATCCCAGTCTCAGATAATCAGTGACTTTAAGATTGTCTATTTTCAGTAGCGCGTCTTCTGCCCAAGGTAGCTTTTTAAATGACGCTTTGAATTCTTCGTTGTACTCGTTGAAGTCGCGCTTTTCAATACATTCAGTGAATTGCTCTGGAAAATTTATATAAAACCAGTGCCAAACGAAGATGTCTTGGAATAGCCAAAATTTCCTTTGCCTAAGTAATTTTTTGTTGCTTCAAACGCAGCCAATGATGGAAATGCATAGCGCCAGTTTGAAGTGCTGGAATAGTCTAGCGCACACATTACCTGCTTGCTCGCAAACGCCGCTAAACCGGTCCATTAAAATCGCCCCTTCAATGCGGGCTTCCCTTTGAGCTCTTGTTCTAGATAAATTCTGGCGTAGTTGCCTGCAATGCGCGCGGCACGTGCACTAAAATCGCTTATTAACTTATATTGTGCTGGTTTCAGGCAGGGTACGCGAGACTGTACACTCAATCGACGAACGGCAACTTGCTGGCCGATCGACCATAACGCTTCACATCCTGGATTCAGGTCATTGATCGAGCAAGCATGAGGGTTAAAGTTAAAGTCATCTTTCATGATTTTTTACTCGGAGAATATTCGTCCGATCCTGGGGGCACGATCAACTCGTCAGGCACAAGCGTAACCTTGCCATTACCAGGCTTGTCACTAAAAATCCGTGGAATGTTACCGTCTTGGTCGGTAAAAAATACTTTCTTGCCTTCGTCAGGAATATCAACCTCGACCGCGACATCCTCAAGCGGTACACCGTGCGTGGTCATGAGGCGATTTTGCTCGTCATACAGCCCTGCGGGTACTGCGATGGGAAGCTCCTTATTTGCATAGTCCATGCTTGCGGGACCGCTGAGGGTCTTTTTGGCACCTTTGATGTCTATTGTGCCTGGCGCATGCACCTCGATATTGCCGCGTATGATCCTGATATAAGCGCCGCCACTGGTGAGCAAAATTTCCTTCTGTGCAGACATTTCCACTAACTGTGCAAGAGAGGTGATTTTCATGCCCTGCTGCGCGGTCAATTCCATCGCATCACTCTGCGCCTGCAGCTCGATCTTGCCCTTGGCAGCAAACAGCTTGGCTCCGGCGTTCTGCGCAAACAGGCTGATGCTTTGCGCGACGCTGGCCAGCAGGGATTTGCCGCTAGCAATGCTGACGTCTTCGCCGGTACTCAGGGTCAGGTGTTTGCCGCTGTGCAGGTGTGTGCTTTTTGGGGTCGCAGTGGCGATATCGGCAGGGGAGGAGGCGATCAGCAGAGGTTGCTGGTAACCCGGTGTCTTGCCGCGTCCGCCGCTGCGGATCGCCCAGGCGGTATCGCCGCCGTTGCGTTGCTGCTCGCCGGGGCCTTGGCTCGGGCTGCCGTCGTCACTGCCGTAGGTCACGTCGGCATCGCTGTTGAGCTGGGTGAGGCTGTCCAGGCCTTCCTGCATGGGCAGGGCGTTGTGCTGTTGCGCGGTGTCGGACAGGGTCTTGACGCGTTGCTCGCTGTTTTTCAGTTGTTGCTGCGCTTCGCTGGCATCGATCTGTGCGCCCTGGGCTCCGCTGCGTTTCCAGGTGCTGAGGTATAAACCCTGCTGGGCGCGCAGTGCGCCGTAGGCATCGGTGCGTAACTCGAAACCCGTACCACGCAGACCGCCGCGGTTGTTGCCGCGCTGGTCGATCAGGTAACCAAGGTTAAGCTGGGTATGCCCGTGGCTGCTGTGGATCTGGGGGAGGACCTGGCCGGTCGAGTCGTCCATCACCCACTGGTTGAAACCACCTCCGCCGACTTCCTTGCTTTTGTAGCCTGCCATCAGACCGCTGGAGTGCCAGGCGGGTTTGTGACCGCCGTAGACCTGGCCCATGACCAGTGGCCGATCAATGTCGTTATCCAGGAAGGTGATAACCACCTCTTCACCGGCACGCGGCACATGTACGCTGCCCCAGTCCGGTCCGCTGCTCGGTTGCATCATGCGCAGCCAGCAGGAACCCAGTTCGCCATCCTGAGACAGGCGGTCCCAGTGAAAGCGTACGCAAATCCGGTTCAAGGTGTCGGTAAACACTTCATGGCCGCTGGGCGTGACGACCACTGCGGTCTGTTGGCCGAGGCTTTTGGGTTTGAAATGCTCCGACGGGCTGCGGAACGGCACGCTGTGCAACTGGCCTTCGAAGCGATTGAGGAAGAAGCCATGGCTGCCGACGCCCAAGGTGTCCGCTACCTTGTTCACGACGCCAAGCCCTGAAGGCTCAGGGCGCACCGATCTGAACAGCGCCGCCAGACTACCCGGTACTTCGCGGCGCTCCTTGGCCAGTGGCAAATTGCTCTCGGCGAACATCTCGACTTCGATCAGCAAAAACTGACGCTCTTCGGCTGCCTTGCGCTCGTACAGCGGATGCTGGGTCAGCTCAAACCAGCGCCCGGCTTCCATCTGCCGCACGCCGCTTTGACCTTGCACACGACGTGCCTGGGATTCACGCTGTTCGATCTGCACGCGGCTCAGCCATTCGCCCCGGTCCTGCTTCTGCCAGCCGTACTGGCCCTGATACTCGTAACGCTCCAGCGCCTGCGGGGCCGAAGCGGCCTGTAGGGCAGGCATCACGGTTTCTCGAGGTTGGCCGTGGGCCAGGTAATCGACACTGCGCCAATGCAGCTTGCCGCTCAACAACTGCGAACCACTGCTCCACTGGGTAATGCCATCCTGCTTTTCGGTGGCGTTCTGGGTGTGAAACCGAATGCTCTGCGGTGCCAGCGCGGGGAGGGTATCGACGGTATCGGTAAAGACGATGCAATGCTTGTCCGCCGTGTGTTCGACGTACCAGAAAAGACCTTCCTGCTCGCACCAGCGCTGCACGAAGTTGGCATCACTTTCATTGAACTGGGTAACGTAGGAAAGCGGGGCGTATTCGCGACGCAGGTCCAGGCGGTAATTGCCCTTGGCCTGCTCGTACATCGAGAAAACGGCTTCCAGAATTGTCGGCAGATTCTTGTCCTGCCAGATGCGGCAGTCGAGTCGGTATTCGAGCAGGCTGAACCAGGGCGCGAAGACCAGTTGCCAGTCATGCAGACCGCCGTCATTGCCCAGATAGCGCACGCTCTCGACCAGGCCATGACGCTGCGCGGGAGAACCGTCATCGCAGAGAATCGCCAGGCTGACGGGTTGGCCGATGAGTTTTTCAGGATCGTATTCGGTGTCCTGCACCACCACGTCGAGGGTGTAGCGAGGAACGCGCCCGATGCGCTCGACCGCATGCATACGCAGGGCCTGAAGCTGATGCTCGCCCAGCGGCGTGGTGAGTTGCAGCAGGCGTCCGCTCTGGCTGAGGGCGGTACCGAATGTCAGATCCATGGTGTAACTCCTTTACCGCTTGAATCGGTTTGCGACGTATCTTTGGTTTAACCCGCTTCTACGGGAGGTTTGGCATCTTTATAGTTTTCATCGATCTTTATGCCCATTTTTTTCAGTTGCGCCTCTGTCTTCTGCCGCTCTTTCCCCATTCGGGTTAATTCGGCAGGCAGAAGTTCTCTCCAGCGTGCGCGATCTTCGCCTCTCACGAATTCGGCGTAGAACTCACTTTCTGATTTGAACGTCCATGTAAACAAGTAAGATCCACGGTTCTGCGGGTCGTCTTTGCTGTTCTCGCGCTGTACCATCAGATCAAGATACTCGTGACCGCTGTAGAACATCCACGTGTTGATCATAGGCAATGAGACCCATACCTGCTTCGTAAGCTTGAGATTTGGGTCCATCCAGGGACCTGTACCAACATTTTTACCTAACACTTCATTTAAGTTGGTAAATTTGCCGGCTTCTGTACCGGGTATTCTCGCTTCATTAGGGAAAATGTAACGCTGCCATCCCGCAGCGTCTAGATTCTGTACTTGTTGATAAAAGTACGCCATTGCGTCTTCATGTTTCGCATGGGTTGATACTCCTGCTACATACACGTCTATATCTGTAATAAGCCCTAGGGGATTGGTGACGATAGTGGTTGAACTAACGTTCTCAATCGCTAATATGGTGGATGCTGAGCGTACCTTTACAGTGATCAGTTCAGAGGATTTTGACGGCACTATAAATTGGTAGAGACACATCGTATCATCGCAGTCTTTTCGCAGTTTTACAGATGTTGAAGCCAAGACAGTATCAATTGATACTCCAAGAGAGAGTTCGATCTCACGATTTTTTGTATTCATATCCGAATCCTCACAACCGGTCAGCAGTATGAAAGCCGCTATCATATATTTAAGTAGTGCGTTCATTCCACGTCCCTATCGTCATAATTGCCTTTTCCATCTCAACATTTTTTCTTTGCATTCTCCGATGATACGTAGAGGCAATTGTTGTAATAAAGATCATTCTGTCCTCGGCGTCGTACAGCTCGCCATCGGACATGATGACATCCTGCTCCGGGTCGCCTGTATCGCATTCAACACTCAGGGACGCCAGTCGGCGCGGAACATCCCCGTACCCCTCAACCCACGTTTGCATGTACAACAGTGCCCTGAAGCTTTTATCCTCGTATATCAACGGTTGCAATATCATCAGTTGTTCATGTTTGGCAATTGCCAGGAGGGACTGAAATTTGTATTTTTCACGCAGTGTACCTGCCGGCTCCTTCTCTACAGCCGATATCAACTTGAAGCCGCTTACCAGATAATCAGTTACCTTCAGGTTGTTTATTTTGGGCAGTGCATCATCAATCCATGGCAGTTGCGCAAAGCTTTGCTTGAATCGTGGGTCATACGTACTGAAGTCCCGAGTCTTTATGCACTCATTGAACTGCTGTGGATAATTAATATAAAACCAGTGCCAGACGAAGATGTCCTGGAATAACCAGAAGTTTCCCTTGCCCAAAAATATCTTGGTAATCTCCAAGGGCGGTACGGCGGGTGGCAAATAGCGCATCTTTGTGTTACTGGAATAATCCAATGCACACATGACCTGTTTGCTTGCAAACGCCGCTAACCCTGTCCAGTAAAACCGTCCTTTTTGTTCGGGCTGGCCGTTGTGCTCTTGCTCCAGGTAAATACGTGCGTAATTGCCTGCGATCCGCGCAGCCCGCGTACTGAAGTCCTTGAGCAGTTCATACCTGGCCGGTTGCTTGTATTCGGCGCGGGTCTTCACGCACAAGCGCCTGATAGCCATTTGCTGGCCAAGTGTCCACATTTCGACACAGCCCGGATTCAGATCATTGATCGAGCAGGATTTTGGATTGAAATCAAAATTTTCCTTCATGAGTCTTTGCTCTGTCCGTCGTGTTCAAACCCGCGGTGTTCGGCTACCTCATCGCCAGCTTGCGCAATCGTCTTGCCGGTACTCAGCAACCAGGCTTGAGTCTGAGTAGAGGCGTGTCTATCAAATATCAGCACCGATCCCTGCCTCGCCCTGCCTGCGTGAAAAGCAAGTGCGAGTGACGTTAGTTGAGTCGCGCTCCTTCCTCGCTCGCCTGCCAGTAATGCCTGCCCAGCGACATGCTCCGCTACCACCAGGTTTGGCAGTTGGGTACTTGCGTAATGAGAGAGCTGCTCTAGACGTCTGTCATGAAGATGACCGTCGATGACGAGTGCCTGGATGTCGTTCGGTTGAATACCCCTCTGCTCGCAAAGGGCCTCTGCCAGCTGTTGCAGATCGGCGCTGCTTTGCCTTGGCTGCGATGCACGCGGAGAGTGTTCGCGGGTCATGGCTGGATAGAGTTGCCAGGTATTTTCCTCGTCGGGGTTGGCGTGGTCTACACGCCGCAGGTGCACGATCGAGATGCTTTCACCGACCATGGCGTCGCTGGGCAGAGCGCCAGCCCGGTCTTTTGTTGCCCAGGTGTCTATGCTGACGCACAGCAGGCAAGACGCTTCCGTATCGTTTTGAAGCGCCCAGGGCAACCATTCATCAAAGTTCAGCGAAGGAGTGTCGAAGCCCTCGCCGGGGAGGTAATCAAACGGCCAGATCGGCAAAGCATGATTCTCCCATGCTGATGGGGCGATGCCCGACGGCGCAAACAGTACTACCTTCGTGTTTTCCCAATCGACGCTGGCTGCGAAATCAGCCCATTGTGCGAGCATGGCCTCAAGCAGTTGAAGCGTACGTGGCAACGTATCGATTTCCGGTTTGTGCTGGGGCAGGCGAATGCGACGCAGGTTATAACGGTGGCCCGATGGACTGACCAATCTGGGATCGTGTTCAAAATCTCCGTTAACGGCTCCAAGCCATGTCCCTGACGCAGCTTGAGCAGGTTCGAGGTTCGGCAGCCACAGCCAGGCGTTGTCAATTTTGACGCGTGTGAGGTCATAGTCTGCTGGCTGACGTGCCGGAGTAGCCTGACGTTGTTCCTGTTCGCGTCGCTCACCAATGACATCCCATAAAGAGCGATGACCTTGGCCATAGGGCTTCAACATGCTGTCGTCCTTAAAATATGCCACAGTCACTGTTGGTGGCGATGAGACTGGAGCCACACGCAGTCTTGTCGCCATGGCGGGCAACCGGCCGGCCATCTACCAACGTTGACGTGTCACCTGTCGCGATTGCACAGACCCCATGCGGGCACATGACTTTATCGCCGACTCTGGCCACCAGTCGACCATTGACCAGAGTGGTCGGAGATCCTTCGACAACAACCCCGGCCCTGTCGGTCGGATCGTTCAGCAGAATGATCGGGCGCATGTTGATACTCCTTGTGGTTGGCTGTCAGAGCTTTTAATCGCGCTGCGGCAGAGTGCCCAGCAGATCGCGAATGCCATCGACGACGCTACCGTCCTTGATCACGTCGCTCAGCCAGCTTTCCAGCGGCATATTGCCCCATTTGATGGCGCGCTCTACCAGATAGGGCACCGGACTATGGGGTTCGGTCTGCTTGAAAAATTGTGCTACGCCTTGCAGCAGGGCAAACGCTTCGTCCCGGGTCAGTGGCACGGTGCGCATGGGCGCGCTGGCTGCCGGGTTGTCGACTCGAGTTACAGGCCGCTCGCTGACTGGTTCGACTTCAGCTTCATCTTTTGGTTGGTTAGCGGGTGCTGCCACCTCGACACCCCGGTCCTTGAGCAATCGCTCAACCAACTGCCGGGCGTGGGTAAGTACGTCATTGAGTGCGAGGAAGCTGGGTACGTCGCGCTCAAAGACGCTGTCGATGGTCGACTGCAATTGTTTGCAGGCAACCAGGCACTCACTCATCTCCGCGTATTTACGGTTCAGGTGATCGGTATCGGTAAGCACGACCGAGCGCTGGAACAATTCAGCGTTGATCTTGCCTTCTTCGAGAGCCTGGTTCATTGCCGACGAGTTCTGTCGAGCCAGGTTTTCAACTTGTCGAGATTCATCATATTTGAACAGGCTGTAGCCCTGTCCCTGGGTAATCGGTAGCGTACGGACCACTTCGGCCAAGGTTGTATTCAACCACCCCAAGCGAGCAGAACGCTCTTCGGTGCCGTCTTCCAGAGAAGGGAACAGGGTGTCCCAGAAATCTTCCAGCATGGCTTGAGCCACTGCCAGCGCGAAACGGATACCGCGGAAATGATATTTGTGCGCCAGACCTTCACCTAGCCATGCGACCAGCATCAAGTCTTTACTCTGTTCTGCAATCCCGGCGCTGGCCAGTTGCACAACCTGCTCCCAGTCGGCCTGTTTCAGATCGGTTTGCCAGTCGCCCTGAGTCAGATAGTCGACATCGGCGCGGCGTGCCTCCTTGATCTGATCGAACAGGCTGGAAAAACTCAGGTCTTCGCCCGCGCCACCCTGAATGGGAGTACGCAATGTGGCCAGCGAAAGGTCTTCGAGGATGTCAGACATGGACGGCTCTGCATTCAAAGGTGAAAAGAGAAGGCCTCCGCGCCCATACAGGCGCGGGACCCTCGGTTGAGCGGCCGAACAACGTCAGTCGCCCTAGGCCTTACTCAGGAGTAGACCTTGTTCAACGAGCGGTCCCAGCCGCCTGCAACCTTACCGCCGCCTGCGCCATCAGAACGCTTCTGCTGGGTATAGGCGATTTTGATGCGAGAGAAGTTGAACTTGATCTCTTCCAATGGCAGATCGCTCTCCGCCTTGGTTTCGCCAGCCACAGGCATGTTGCCCAGGAAGGTGACAGAAGAGATGACCACTTCTTCCAGCGTGATGGTCATGTAGGTCAGCTTGTCGCCGCCGGCACGGTTAAGGTTGAGGACAACTTCCTTGATGTGCTGGCCTTTGCAGCATGACTCGAAGGCTTTGGGAGAAGCCTTGTCGACATACTTGATAACCGTGAAGTCGCTCAGGTTAACGCGCTCGGAAGAAGCGCCTCCAGACGAACTGGCAGTCGCCGAAGTCGCCTGTGTAGCGCCGTGCGTGTAGCTCAGGATTTCGATCCAGTCCTTGAACTTGTCGTCCAGACTTTCACCCGGGATGCCGTCAATTTTGAGGAATGCGTCAAATGCCATTTTTCATTTCTCCTTAAAAGGGCTTTCATTGATCCACAAGTTGGATCGCCCTGTGTTTGACCCTGCCACGTAATGGCTGGGCCGTTCTAAAGCCATGCATGCCGAAGCAGGCACACACATGGCGATCGTTTTACCTCGGGGGCGGCTCAGTTAAGCGCACGCACCTCGATTTCGACTCGTCTGTTGGGCTCGAGGCAGTGGATGAGCTCGGCGCGCGGCATCTGCATGTCGCAATGCACCAGTGGTTTATTGCTGCCTTCACCGACCGCGTCGACCAGTTCGCTCGGCAAGCCTTTACCTACCAGGTAGGTTTTGATGGTTTGCGCGCGCTGTCTGGATACCTGCAGGTTGCTCTGCGCATCGCCAATCTGGTCTGCGTGGCCAGTGATCACGATCTTGCCCACGTTCGGTGTGTTCAGCAGTTTCCCGGCGATGGCGCTCAACTGGCGTTGCCCGGCAAGCTCAAGGCTTTGAAAGTCCGCGCGGCCAAACGCAAACAGGGTGTCGGACTCCAGCGTGATGGTTTCGATAGCGCGCAACGACTGTGAGAGCAGGCTATTTATGTAATTGCGCGAGCTGGAGATCAAGAATGCATTGTTGAGAATGCGTGGCACGTCAAGTTCACGGATCTGATCGCTATAGAATGCTATCTGACGCCCGGCAAACTGATAGTCATCGACCTCGCCAGCAGCTTGAGCTGACACGTTTGTATCGCGTTGAACCTGCTTGTAGATCGCCGGATACCAATAATCAGGAATGCGAGCCTTTAATACCGCAGGATCGGCTTGCTCACGTTGCGCCTTAGACAGCATCAAGTAGGTGTCCAGCGTGGTCTTGCCAAAGGTCGCAACTGACTGCGCGCGGTTATCCACAGGGAGCGCGCGCGGCTCGACGCTGTCGATTCCTGTCACGGTTGTAAGCGTCGGCGCGTTGCGCTGGTATATCTTGATACTGCTCAACAGGTACAACGAGCGGGTCAGGTTATCGGCAGTCGGTTTGAGCATTACGCTTTCAAGACGTGCGAAATAGCGCTGACGTACATAGGGCTCCACGTCATAACCCTTGTACAACCCCAGACGCATGCTCAGCGGTACGCCGCCACCGTGGTGACGAGTATAAAGATCTGCTGAAGTCTGCCGCAGTTGATCCAGAGTCTGCCATTGGGTGTATTGGCCGCTGGTGTGTTCGTCTTTTTGCTGTGCTACGGCCAGCCCGCCGGAAATTGCCTGGATGGCTGCTTTGTTATTGCTGTACGAAACGCCCCAGCCTACACAAAGCAGCAAGCCTGCCAATGCGGCTGTGCCGATCCATATACCTTTGCGCCGGGTTTCGCTGCGATTGCTGGTGTACAGCGCCACAAGATGTTGATCAGGGATAATGACCTTCTGAAAAAGGCTATTGATAAACATCGGCTGCGTCTGCCCGGTAACCGGCAGTTCGGCTGACGAGTCAGCCAGCGCAAAGCGCTCGGTGACATGCTGTGCATACAATCCCTGCGTAGCTTTATCAGCGTCGAGTGCACTGGTGAAATAGAAGCCGCGGAGCAGCTCGGCACTCTGATACGGGTTCGCTCTGAGCAAGTCGGTAACAAAAGTCTCAAGCAATGGTTTGAGCGCTGTCAGTTCCAGAGGGAAGCGATACGCCGCCGGGTCCTGTCTGGTCAGCTGAATGTCCTGTTGCACCAATTGCTGATCGGCAATTTGCTGCCAATGGTCTACCAATTCGCCCATTGCCGCGGTGAAGCGCTTGCCCCAATCGGACTGCCTGAAACCTTCGTGAGCAAATGTCTTGCCCATTACTTCGCCACGAGTCTGGTTATCGAGCTGGCGATAGAAGTGAGTGAAGCCTGGTATCAGGTCGCATTTGGTGAACACCAGATAGATAGGCAGGCGCAGCTCAAGCAGATCATGCGCTTCCTGAATGCGTTCGCGCAGGCGCTTGGCAAGACGCTCGAGGCTGTCGGGCGTTGACTTCAGAACATCCTCTACACTCACTGCGACGATCAGGCCGTTAAGCGGGCGCCGTTGCCTGTGTTGTCGAAGCAGACTTAAAAACGCACGCCATTTGCCAGCCTCTTCCTGGTTATCCATATAGCGGCCGGCAGTGTCCAGTAACACTGCTTCAGAACTGAAAAACCAGTCACAGTTGCGGGTGCCGCCAAGTCCTGCGACGCGTGCGCCTTCTCGCTCCGCATAGGGAAAATTCAATCCGGACTGATACAGCATGGTGCTTTTGCCGGACGCGGGCTGGCCGATTACC
Source organism: Pseudomonas cerasi (assembly GCF_900074915.1). Taxonomy (GTDB): domain Bacteria; phylum Pseudomonadota; class Gammaproteobacteria; order Pseudomonadales; family Pseudomonadaceae; genus Aquipseudomonas; species Aquipseudomonas cerasi. The sequence continues at coordinate 5,649,799 of NZ_LT222319.1, read as the reverse complement.
AAGTACCAAGGCAACGCATAGAGTGCGTCTTTACTGGATGCTTTCTTCCCTGAATTGCCCTGCAGGCGCTCGATGCTTTGCAGCAGGCGCTCGCGTAGCAGGCTGACTTCCTCGCGATCCTGCGGGCTGGAATTCAACACGGCCTGATCGGCGTCATCACGTAGAAGCGCTTCAAGGTCTTGGCGCGGTGCGTGGCTTCGTCCCATGAAAAGGACATAACCAGCCGATAGCGGGCGGCATCTTGGCGGCGTTCATGCTGACGCTGCTGCCATTTGCGCTGCGCATGTGTCTGCGTGCTGACAAGACCGCTCTGCTGCTCACGCCCGATCACTTTGTCTTCGCAAACCTGAAGTCCCCCGTCCCAATCCAGCACATCGCTGATTTTGAGCTGAATGTGGCCTATGGCACGTTTCTGACCCTGCATCTGCAAGACGATGCGCCTTTACCCGAGCGAGTCTCACGTTCGTTTTCTGCGCCGAACGCAAAAGTGTTCAGGAAAAAACGCCGGGTACTTCTGGCGCTGGCGCGGTTCAGCCGGGACGGCAAAAAGCTCAAGCCAGATGAGCTTGGTGAGTTGATTGCGGATTACGTCAATGCGGGTACTGCACGACACTTGCTGCAAGAGCGCTTCGAGCAGGGTAAGCGGTAAGCGTTAAGCGGTTGGCTGTGAGCGGGGCGGCGTATGGCGCAAAGCTTTTCTGCAGGCAACAAAAAACCCGCCGAAGCGGGTTTTTCCAAGACCATCCCGACTTCCTGTCGGACGCCTCCGAGGCGATGGTCGATCATCCTTGATCCGGGTGAACTCCTGTTCACCCCTTGATGGATCCAATACTACGGAGCGCGAGCCGGGTCGGAAATAGCCAAGTTCCTCCAGCGCGTGTAAGCCTTTCGCTATACCTCATGGGCTCAGCTTCGGACGGGCCTTTGAAGAGCAGGAAATCTGGCGTCAGGAAAATCTTGAGGTGGTTTGACCGCTGGAGGCAAAAATCGCAGGCAATAAAAAACCCGCCGAAGCGGGTTTGTACCAAGACCATTCCAACTCCCTGTCGGCTGCCTTCCCGGCGATGGTCGATCGTCCCTGATCCTGGCGAACTCCTTGTTCGCCAGTTGTTGGATCCAATCTTACGGCTCTGACGGTAGGTGCAAAATAGCCATTCGCTTCATTGCGTGTAAGCCTTTGGCTATACATGTGTCCGTTTTTACGGATTCTCAGATGCTCGGCCATGCAGCGGGAAAGTAGAAAACACCGCTGAAACTGCTGTGCCAGAAGCGCGCAGCCCTGTTTTCAAGGTGAGAAATTCGTGGTCACCTCACAATAGCGCTGCTGGGCGTTTTTACTGTCCTCGTCGCGGTTTCTTGCCGCGCGTTTGGTCCACTCTTGGCACTGTTCTCTGAAGTTGACCGCTGCCGCCTTGCGACACTCGCGCCGTTCGAATGAACGAATAGCGAAGTTTTCGCAGACGCTGTCGCCATCGATCGTGTTGCCGTAAATCCGCCACTGCGCGCGGTAGCGGTTTCTGCCGTCCGCTTCGCGGATGGAGGCCGTCGCTACGCTGTAAGGCTTGGACGAACGCGTGGAGTTGCGTGAAGCATTGGCCTTGAAATCGGCCATGTAGTCGGCAGACACCATGCCTGTTGCCGATTCTGCCTGAGCGGGGCGAGGAACCTGGCCGAATCGACAGTTCGCCACCGCCTCATCGATGACGTTGCCGTTTTTCATGCAGTCATCCAAGGGCTGCACGGGGGCGGGCGGCGCCACAGTGGCCGCGATCGGCACAAGCTCTGCGGTTTTTCGAATCTGCGCGGGCGCAGGATCGGCTGCGGCTACGGATTGCGTCTCGGCCTCGACTGTCTCGGGTTCAGGTACGGACTGCACAACAGGCGGTACTGCCAGCGCTTTGGGACCTCTCGCATGTGAGGTGATCAGTCCGGCGACGCAGGCTGCAGCAATAAGGCACGCCAGCCACAGGCCATAAGGGCGTGAGCGGCGAGGCGTATCGACGCGCTTGCGGCGTGGATGCGAGCCCAACACCACATCGACCTGACCGGGCACGAGGCGCTGAATGCGGATGATCCCGTCGTCCTCGGGTTGCTGTAGGGAATCCATTCCTGCTCCTGATCAAGCGATGTTCGGTGGTGATATTACAATGATATCGGCCGGTGGGTAGAGTTTCTGCAACGCTTTGGTGCTATGTGCATCACGCTTGGCGCGTTAAGGTTGAGGCCGTTTTTTGACTGATGGATGGACCGCGAATGCACCAGCGTCTCGAACAGGTATTCGGCCACACACAGTTCCGGCCGGGGCAGGAGGCTGCCATCAGTGCGGTACTGGCCGGACGCTCGGCTGCGGCGATCTTTCCGACAGGTTCGGGCAAGTCGCTATGTTACCAATTGCCTGCCCTGATGTTGCCGCATTTGACGCTGGTGGTGTCGCCGTTGCTGGCGCTGATTCAGGATCAGCTTGCCTTCCTGCACCGCCACGGTATCTCGGCGGCGAGCATTGATTCGGCGCAGAGCCGCGACGAGATCGCTGATGTGATGGCGCGCTCACGCTCCGGCGAGCTGAAGATTCTGATGATCTCGGTCGAGCGCCTCAAGAACGAGCGTTTCCGCAATTTCATCGCTCAAGTACCGATTTCCTTGCTGGTGGTCGACGAAGCGCACTGCATCTCGGAGTGGGGGCATAACTTCCGCCCCGACTACCTGAAGCTGCCGGACTACCAGCGCGAATTCAACATCCCTCAGACATTGCTGCTGACCGCCACGGCGACCCCGCAAGTCATCATCGACATGCAGGACAAATTCGCCATCGCCCCCGAGGATGTCATCACCACCGGTTTCTACCGCGCCAACCTGCACCTGTGGGTCAAGCCGGTCAGTGGCCGTGACAAAAGACGCCTGCTGGTGGAGTGGCTCCACGAGCGTCGCGGGCAGCCGACCATCGTTTACGTGACCCTGCAAAAGACAGCCGAACACATCGCCGCTCACTTGGAACAGCATGGCCTGCCCGCCAGCGCCTACCATGCCGGGCTGCCCAATGATCAGCGCGAGTCGATCCAGAAGCAGTTCATGGGCGGCCATCTGAACTGCATCGTGGCGACCATCGCGTTCGGGATGGGCATCGACAAGAGCGACATTCGCAACGTGGTGCATTTCGACCTGCCCAAATCCATCGAGAACTACAGCCAGGAAATCGGTCGGGCCGGGCGTGATGGTGCTGCTTCGGATTGTCTGGTGCTGGCCAACCGCGACAGTCTCAACGTGCTGGAGAACTTCGTGTACGGCGATACGCCGGAGCGCGAGGGGATTGCTCGTGTGCTGGAGGATCTGCTTGGGGCGCGTCATGACGGGCAGTGGGAATTTCTGCTCGGGCCGCTCGCCGACCTCAGCAATATTCGTCAATTGCCGCTGAAGACCCTGCTGGTGCAACTGGAACTGCGCGGGATCATTGCGCCGCGCTACGCGTATTTTGCCGAGTACCGCTTCAAGTTTCTGCTTCAGCCGCAAGACCTGATGTCGCGTTTCGAAGGGGAGCGACGCGACTTCGTTCAAGCCCTGATCGACACTTCACACCGCGCAAGGACCTGGGCCACCGTCGATTTCGAGGCGATGTACCAGCAATACGGCGCCGAGCGCGGGCGGGTGGTCAAGGCGCTGGATTACTTTCAGGAAAAAGGCTGGATCGAGCTTGAAAGCAAACAGATGACCGAGGTTTACAGCCTGTTACGCAGCGACTTTGATGCACAGGCCTTGAGCATCGAATTGCACGATTATTTCGCTCATCACGAAGCCACTGAAGTTGCGCGCATTCACACCATGCTGGACGTGTTCGCCAGTGACCAGTGCCTGACCCATCGGCTGGCGCGGTACTTCGGTGATCACAATGCGCCGGAGCGCTGCGGGCATTGCTCGGTCTGCCTTGGCGAAGCCGCCCACCTGCCCGAACCACCCGCGTTGGAGCCCCTGGCGAATCGGGACTTTCAGCACCTGTGCAGCGAGTTTATCCACACACACCAGGACTATACCGGCCAGCGGCCCAGCGCTGACTGCCTGACGCGTTTTCTGTGTGGCATCAGCGTGCCGCTGTTCACCAAGCTCAAAGCCCGCGCCACCACCGGGTTTGCGGTGCTGGAGGACTATCCGTACGCACAGGTCAGGACGTGGGTGCAGGCCATGGCTGGCAACTGACTACACGTACAAAGTGATCTGACCAAAGGGGCGATGCTCTGCATCCAGTCCTGAACCTGCATTGCGACAGGCAAAATGAAAACCGGCCGCTCAAGGGCGGCCGGTTTTTGTGCTTCAGCGACTGACGGTGGTATCAGTCACGATGACGGCGATGGCCGTGGTGCTTCGGGCGATGGCCATGATCACGGCCACTACGATAACGACGATCATCGCTGCGGCTTTCGTTGCCCATGTAGTTGCCGAGTGCAGCACCGCCGCCGCCACCTACCGCCGAGCCGACCAGGCTGCCGGTGTTGCCGCCGACGCTGCGACCCAGCACGTTACCGCCCGCAGCGCCCAGACCGCCGCCAATGGCTGCTTCTGTGCGGTTGCGACGGTCTGCGCCTACAGCGCCACCGGCTGCGCCGCCGACACCCGCGCCAATTGCTGAACCAGTGCTGCCGCCGATCTGCTGACCGACGACCGAACCGAGTACCCCACCCAATGCTCCGCCTACGCCTGACTCAAGGTTGCCTGCAGACGCCGCACCGCTGATCAAGGTAAGAGACAACAACAGTATCGAGGAATACTTCATGTATGGAATCTCATAGGGATGACGGCGCGATCTTGGTGTCAAGTGAAGAATGTAGCAATGCAATTCCGACGAGTAACACGATTGCCACACAAACTGCTAAGTTATTGTTTTGGCTAAGGAACTTAAGTCAGAAATGAGAGTCTGAGGTTACTTGCGAAAGGCCCGTTTCCAGAGAAACGGGCCTTTTTTGTGGGCGTCTTTCAGGGACGTTAGAGGATGCGTGCCGACTCTGCAGAGCGCTCGAGGCGGATGGCAACGAACTTCGAGGTCGGCGTGCTGCTGCCATCGCCCACGCTTTCCAGCGGCACCAGCGGGTTGACCTCTGGGTAGTAGGCGGCAGCCTGACCGGCCGGAATATCGAATGGCAGCAACGTGAAGCCTTTGACGCGGCGCTCGCGGTTATCGCTCCAGATCGAAATCAGGTCCGCCTTCTGCCCCGGCTGGAAGCCCAGACGGATGATGTCGGCTTCGTTGACGAACAGCACGTCACGCTGACCTTTGACGCCGCGATAGCGGTCGTCCAGGCCATAGATGGTGGTGTTGTACTGATCGTGCGAGCGCATCGACTGCATGATCAGGTCCGGGATCTGCCCGGTTGAACTGACGTGTTCATTGATCAGAGTCAGCGGCAGCGCATTGGACTTGAAGTTGGCGCGGGTCGACGCAGTGTTCCAGCGACGTGCGCCAGCAGCGTTACCCAGGTAGAAGCCGCCCGGGTGCTTGACGCGCTCGTTGAAATCCTTGAAGCCGGGGATGGTGTCGGCGATCAGGTCGCGAATACGGTTGTAGTCCTCGACCAGCCACAACCAGTCCACAGGCGCCTTGCCCAGCGTAGCGTTGGCGATACCGGCGATGATCGCAGGCTCGGAACGCATTTGCTTCGAGGACGGCTTCAACTGGCCGTTGGAAGCGTGAACCATGCTGAACGAATCTTCCACGGTGACGGCTTGTGGGCCGTTGGCCTGGATGTCGATGTCGGTACGGCCGAAGCACGGCAGGATCAACGCGTCCTTGCCGTGGAACAGGTGGCTGCGGTTCAGCTTGGTGCTGATCTGTACGGTCAGGTCGCAATTGCTGAGGGCTTCGGCAGTGCGATGGCTGTCCGGGGTGGCCTGAGCGAAGTTGCCGCCCAGCGCGATGAACACCTTGGCGCGACCTTCGGCCATGGCGTGAATGGCTTCGACGACGTTGTGACCATTTTCGCGGGGTACTTTGAACTGGAAGCGTTTTTCCAGGGCATCGAGCAGGAACACCGGTGGGCGCTCGTTGATGCCCATGGTGCGGTCACCCTGCACGTTACTGTGACCGCGCACCGGGCACAGGCCGGCACCCGGACGGCCGATGTTGCCGCGCAGCAGCATCAGGTTGGCGATTTCCTGGATGGTCGGCACCGAGTGACGGTGCTGGGTAATCCCCATCGCCCAGCACATGATTACGTTCTTGCCCTTGGCGTACATGCGTGCCGACTGTTCGATGTCGCTCAGCGGCAGACCGGATTGCTCGACGATGGCGTCCCAGGACGTGTCATCGATGGCGGCCAGGTATTCGAGCACGCCTTCGGTGTGTTCGTTGAGGAACGCGTGGTCGAACACCGAAGGTGCGTTGTTGGCCTGCGCCTCGCGCTCCCATTGCAGCAGGAACTTGGCCATGCCGCGCAACAGCGCCATGTCGCCACCCAGGGCAGGGCGGAAGTAGGCGGTGTTGGTCGGGCGGTCGCCGTTGGTGAGCATTTCGACCGGGTGTTGCGGATGCTGGAAACGCTCCAGGCCACGCTCTTTGAGCGGGTTCACGCACACCACCTGTGCGCCGCGCTGTACCGCTTCACGCAATGGCTCGAGCATGCGCGGGTGGTTGGTGCCGGGGTTCTGGCCGAGGACGAAGATGGCATCGGCGTGTTCGAAATCCTCGAACGTCACGGTGCCCTTGCCGACGCCGACGCTTTGCGACAGCGCTACGCCACTGGCCTCGTGGCACATGTTCGAGCAGTCAGGGAAGTTGTTGGTGCCATAAGCGCGCACGAACAGCTGATACAGGTACGCTGCTTCGTTGCTGGCGCGGCCGGAGGTGTAGAACTCGGCCATGTTCGGGCTGGGCAGGTTCTTCAGGTGCTTGGCGATCAGCGCAAACGCGTTGTCCCAGCTGATCGGCTTGTAACGGTCGGTTTCCGCGTCATAGCTCATCGGCTCGGTCAGGCGGCCCTGATACTCGAGCCAGTAATCGCTCTGCTCCATCAACGAGCTGACGCTGTAGCGGGCGAAGAAGGCCGGGTCGACACGACGCTTGGTCGCTTCCCAGTTCACCGCCTTGGCGCCGTTCTCGCAGAACTTGACCATGCCGCTTTCCGGCGAATCACCCCACGCACAGCCCGGGCAGTCGAAACCGCCGTTCTGGTTGGTCTTGAGCATCATGCGCAGGTTCTTCAGCGCGTTGTCACTGCCCAGCCAGTGTTGCGTCACGCTGATCAGTGCGCCCCAGCCGCCTGCCGCACCTTTGTACGGCTTGTAGCGGGGGGTTGGTGTCTTGTCGGCTTGATGATGAGTGCTCACGCTTGAATCTCCATCGCAGGGCTATAGACCCGCGGCGCACTTTTCTGCGGCAGGTGAATTAGATTGAGGTTGTGACGGCGGGCCCATTGCAGGGCCAGGCCGGTGGGCGAAGACAGGCTGACCAGGGTCTGGATGCCGGCGCGCAATACTTTCTGAATCAGTTCCAGGCTGCAGCGGCTGGTCACGATGGCGACGCCGCCTGCCAAGGGGATGTCCTGACGGATCAATGCGCCGATCAGCTTGTCCAGCGCGTTGTGGCGGCCGATGTCTTCACGTCCCAGCAACAGCTGGCCGTTACCGTCCATGAACACCGCCGCATGTACGGCGCCGCAATGGCGGCCGAGCGGCTGGAACTCACCGATGCGCTGACGCAGGCCTTCCAGCCATTCGATCGGGGGCAGGGGCGCGCCGGGCAGCGCCTTCAGGTCAGGCAGTGCCTGCTCGACGGCTTCAACGCCACACAGTCCGCAACCGCTGGTGCCAGCCAGTTGCCGACGCTGCTGCTTGAGTTCCCAGAACGCGCGGCTGGCGATCTCGACCTCGGCCTGCATCGCCGAGCCGCAACCACTGATTTTGAAGTCGTAGATTTCGTCATGCGAGGCAATGATGCCGCTGCCCAGGCTGAAGCCGACGATAAAGTCTTCCAGATCAGTAGGGCTGACCAGCATGACCGCCTGGCTGATGCCGTTGTAGGCAATCGCCAGCGCCACTTCTTCAGCAAGTTCGTTACGTGCAGAGTCCGTGCCCTCGAGATTCGAGTAGCTGTAAGACTGGCTTGCTTCGGGGGCTGGCGTAGCAAAAGACGCCGAGCTGACCTTGCGCGTAACGGGCATGGGCTGAAATACCGGCAGAATGACATCTGCAAGACTAGGCCCGTTCTTGGAAATCGTCTAATCGCTAGTGCTGATGTCCCGATAGATGACGTCGATCAACGCTCTAGCGCAGTATTTCTGCTACCAGTGCAAAGCAGGCTTCAGCCAGTGCCGAACGTGGCGCACTGCGGCGCATGATCAGCCCCAGCCGGGCCAAAGTCCGGGAGTCGGCAATCGGATGCAGGCGCAAATGTTCGGTGAGCGTTTCCAGACCGCCATCCAGCGGCATGATCGCGCAGCAAAAACCGCCATGTACGGCTTGCAGCAACTGATGAACGGCATCGGTTTGTATCAGCGGATTGGGTTGCAGGCCGCGGCTATGGAAGTTGTGATCGATCGACTGCCGAAAATGCATGCCGCTGGTCAGCATGCCCAGTGGCAGCTCGACCAGATCGGCCCAGCTCAAGGGATCGTCGCCAAACGTGAAGTGCCGACGGTCGTACAGCAGGCCCATGCGCGTGTCGTCCAGGGTCAGCGAATCGAAACGCTCATTGTCCAGACGTTCCAGGTACGAGACGCCCAGATCGATACGATTGCTTGCCAGTTGCTCCAGCACTTGCTCGGAGCTGAGTGACGACAGCTCGAAGCGCAGATTGGGGTGCAGCTGGTGCAGCCGGTGCAGCAATGGCAGCGGATCGAAGCTCGACAGCGGCACCACGCCCAGGCGCAACGTCCCGACCAGATGACCGCGGCAGGCTGCCGCTTCAGCCTGCAGACCGTCGTAGGCAGCCAGTACCGTGCGTGCCCAGGCCAATACGCGTTCGCCTGGTGCGGTAAAACCTTCGAAGCGTTGGCCGCGATTGACCAGTGGCAAGCCAAGCTCTTCTTCCAGATTGCGCAGGCGCATCGACAGCGTCGGCTGGGTGATGTTGCAGCGCGCAGCCGCCTGGCCGAAGTGCCTCGTCTCGTCGAGGGCGATCAGAAATTTAAGTTGCTTGATGTCCATGTTCACTCCGATGAGCCGTCCAGACAGCCGATTCTACGCGCTCAGGCTGAATGATCGAGCACGCCCTTGATCAACTCCCGATAGTCGTCCACTGCGGCGAACTCTTCGGTGTCTTTCGGGCCTTTTTGGCTGTTGGGTTGGCTGACGGCCAGCAAATGGGCTACACCGAAGTGTCGAGCGCTGCGCAGGATCGGCAGGGTGTCGTCGATAAACAGACTGCGTGCCGGGTCGAAGGCTGTTTCGGCCTTCAGAGCGTCCCAGAAATGCTGGCTTTCCTTGGGAAAGCCGTAATCGTGAGAGCTGATCAGGCGTTCGAAATAAGGCGCCAGCTCGATTCGCTCCATCTTCAGCGACAACGAATCACGGTGCGCATTGGTGATCATGATCACTCGCTTGCCGGCCTTTTGCAGGGCCACGAGAAAGGTCTCGGCGTCTGGGCGCAGCGCAATCATGTGGGCGATTTCGCGTTTCAGGTCGCGGACCGACAGGTTAAGCTCGGCGCTCCAGAAATCCAGGCAGTACCAGTTGAGCGTGCCCGCGTTGTTTTCGAACAGCGGTTTCAATTCCAGCCAGGCCATGGCGAAACTGACGCCGTGCAGTTCGGCGTAGCGCTGCGGCAGGTGCTGCATCCAGAAGTGTTCGTCGTAATGCAGGTCGAGCAACGTGCCGTCCATATCCAGCAGGACGGTATCGATTTCGCTCCAGGGCATGGAAAGCATTCTGGCCTCGTCAGGGGGGTGATAGCGGGTAAGCATATCCGACACAGACATCGGGAAAAGCTCGGTATAGTACCTCGTTCATGTAAAGGAGCCTGTCATGCGTCAGAAACCTACCGTACTTGCCCGCGCAATCGTCGCCAGTAGTCGTCTGTTCCGCGTTGAAGAGCTGCAATTGCGCTTTGCCAATGGCGTCGAGCGGACCTATGAGCGTCTGGCCAGCAAAGGCACGGGCCCCGGGGCGGTGATGATCGTGGCCATGCTCGATGCCGATCACGCTGTGCTGATCGAAGAATATTGCGGCGGCACCGATGCCTACGAGCTGTCCCTGCCCAAGGGCCTGATCGAGCCGGGCGAAGACGTGCTGGCGGCTGCCAACCGTGAACTCAAGGAGGAGGCCGGTTTCGGTGCGCGTGAGCTGGAACTGTTGACCGAGCTGTCGCTGTCCCCCGGCTACATGAGTCAGAAAATTCAGGTGGTGCTGGCCACCGACCTGTACGAAGAGCGCCTGGAAGGTGACGAGCCCGAGCCGATCCGGGTTGACCGGATCAACCTGCGCGAGCTGTCGAGCCTTGCCCAGAATGCCCAGTTCAGCGAAGGCCGGGCGCTGGCCGCGCTGTACCTCACACGTGACCTGCTGACCCAGCGTGGATTATTTCAGCCATGACCGATTCGTTGCACAACCTGCCACATCCGCTGCTCGCGCCGGTGATCGAACTGACGCGACTGGCGGGCGAAGTGATCCTGCCGTTCTGGCGCGCCAACGTCACCGTGACCACCAAGACCGACGATTCGCCGGTGACCGCCGCTGACCTGGCCGCCCATCAGGTGTTGGTCGAGGGTCTGCAGGCGCTTGATCCGGACATTCATGTGCTCTCCGAAGAGGACGCTGACATCCCCCTCAGCGAGCGGGCAAGCTGGGAGCGCTGGTGGCTGGTCGATCCGCTGGACGGCACCAAGGAGTTCATCTCCGGCAGTGAAGAGTTCACCGTCAATGTCGCGCTGATCGAGCATGGCCGCGTGGTATTCGGCGTGGTCTCGATGCCCACCAATAACCGCTGCTACTTCGGCGGTGCCGGGCTGGGTGCCTGGCGCAGCGATGGCGTCGGTCACATCCAGCCGATCGCAGTGCGCACACAGCCTGGCGAAGGGCAGACCTTTACCGTGGTCGCCAGCCGCCGCCACTCCAGCCCGGAGCAGGAGCATTTGCTCGCCGGCCTGTCGAACGGGCTGGGCCATTTGCAACTGACCAACATCGGCAGCTCATTGAAATTCTGCCTGCTGGCCGAAGGCGCCGCCGACTGCTACCCACGCCTGGCTCCGACCTCGCAATGGGACACCGCTGCGGCGCAGGGCGTGCTTGAAGGTGCGGGAGGCGAAGTGTTGCAACTGGACGGCCAGCCATTCAGCTACCCGGCGCGTGAATCGCTGCTCAACCCATTCTTCCTGGCCCTGCCCGCCAACGCCGAATGGCGCGACAAACTGCTGGTGCTGGCGCAGTCCTGAGTCCGGCTTCAAGGCCTCTGCCCGGCGGGCGTGGGAGCGAGCCGGGCGACGCTTCGCTTGCTCGCGAAGGCGATGGTTCAAGCGATGAATTTTCATAGATTGCACCGGCCTCTTCGCGAGCAAGCTCGCTCCCACAGGTCTGCGTACAGTGCATCCAATGCGTGCAGCCTCACCGGTGCAACACAAACTGCCCGACAAAGCGCACGGCCTTTTCTTCGCTTGATACAAGTATGCAGGGGCGAGCGCGCTCTTGTGGGAGCGAGCCGGGCGACGCTTCGCGTGCTCGCGAAGGTGATGGTTCAGACGATGAGTTTTCGCAGATTGCACTGGCCTCTTCGCGAGCAAGCTCGCTCCCACAGGTCTGCGTACAGTGCATCCAATGCGTGCAGCCTCACTGGCGCAACACGAACTGCTCGACAAAGCGCACGGCCTGTTCTTCGCTTGATACAAGTATGCAGGGTCAAGCGCGTTTTTGTGGGAGCGAGCCGGGCGACGCTTCGCTTGCTCGCGAAGGCGATTGTTCAAGCGATGAGTTTTTGCGGATTGCACCGGCCTCTTCGCGAGCAAGCTCGCTCCCACAGGTCTGCGTACAGTGCATCAACTGCGCGCAGCCTCACTCACCGGTGCAACACAAACTGCCCGACAAAACGAACAGCCTGTTCTTTGCTGTCCTGCTCGCTGATGCCGGTGTGCAGGGTCAGGCGGGCGCGGCCTCGGCGTTGGTAGGTGGCGATGAATTTGTCCCACTGCGCCAGCTCTGGCGCGTCGCAGCGGACGATGGCGTCGCTGCGTACCGGCAGTGGATAACTGATCTGCCCGTCCTGAATCACGATATGCCCATCGGTGATCCCGGCCTCGCGCAGTCGCAGGTGCAGCCAGCCCCAGCCCGCCAGTACTGCGCCGCAATACAGACTGCCGCCGAACAGCGTGCTCTTGTGATTGACGTTGGGTGCCAGCGGCAGGTGCAGGCGCAGTATCTGGTTGTGCCAGTCGATCACGCGCATGCCCATCTCGCGGGTCAGCGGAATATCGTGGTGCAGCACCTGCTCCAGTGCGTGGGCTGCGTCATGTTCAGGCTCAATCGGTGTCATCGGAAGCTCCGCTGCTGTCGCCAACCGTCAGGCCATGCTTGCGCAATTTGTCGTGCAAGGTCTTGCGCGGCACACCCAGCGCCTCCGCCAGGCTGCGTACCGAGCTGTGCGGGCGCGCCAGTTCGGCGGCGATCAACGCGCGCTCGAAGCTTTCCACCTGATCACTCAAACCCCCGCCCGGCGGCGGTGCCTGTTCTGTATCAGCGCCTTCCAATTCCAGTTCCAGACCCAGCGCAAAGCGTTCGGCGGCGTTCTGCAGTTCCCGGACGTTGCCCGGCCAGTTATGCCGCAACAGCAGCGCGCGCTGGCCCGGTTTGAGTTCGTGCTTGGGGATGCCGTGGCGCATGCTCGCGGCATCGGCATAATGTTCGAACAGCATCAGCGCATCCTCACCCCGTTCGCGCAACGGCGGGATGCGCAGCGAGGCCACGTTCAGTCGGTAATACAAGTCCGCCCGGAAGCGGCCCTGATCGGCCGCGTGACGCAAGTCTTCCTTGGTCGCGGCGATGATGCGGATGTCCAGCGGGATCTGCTGATTGCTGCCCATTCGCTCGACCACGCGCTCCTGCAGCAGGCGCAGCAGCTTGACCTGCACGTCCAGGCTCATGCTTTCGATTTCATCGAGAAACAGCGTGCCGCCGTTGGCAAATTCGAACTTGCCGATACGCCGCTTCTGCGCGCCGGTAAAGGCCCCCGGCTCGTGACCGAACAGCTCGCTTTCCACCACCGATTCAGCCAGCGCCCCGGCGTTGATCGCCACGAACGGGCCGCTGCGGCGGTTGGACAGGTCGTGCAGCGCGCGGGCGACCACTTCTTTGCCTGCGCCGGTTTCACCGAGGATCAGCACGTCGGCTCGCGTCCCGGCCAGTGCGCCGATTTGTTCGCGCAGACGCAGGATCGGCGGCGACTGACCGATCAGGCGTGTGCTCAGTTGTTGGCGATCACTCAGGGCCAGGCGCAGGCTGCGGTTATCCAGCACCAGACGGCGCAGCGCCAGGGCACGGCGCACGCTGTCGAGCATGGCGTCGCTGGCGAAGGGCTTTTCCAGAAAGTCGTAGGCCCCGGCGCGCATGGCTTTCACCGCCAACGGTACATCGCCATGCCCGGTGATCAGCAGCACCGGCAGGTCGGGGTCCTGCGCGTGAAGCTGGTCGAGCAGCTCCAGGCCATCCATGCCCTGCATGCGAATATCGCTGACCACCACGCCCGGCCAGTCGCGGCCAATGCGTTCGGCCAGCCCGGTTGCCTCGGGCAGCGACAGAACGTTCAGGCCAGCCAGGTCCAGCGTCTGACGCAGTGCCTGACGCAGGTGCGAGTCGTCGTCGATCAGCACCACCTGAATCTGGCTGTCGATGGCTGTGTCCGAACTCATGCAGAAAGGTCCTCTGGCGGTTGAAGATTGGCTCCGGAAGCACCGGCCCGCAGGCGCAGGGTCAGCAGCGCACCGCCGCTGGGATGGTTGGCGAACAGCAACTCGCCGCCCAGCGCGCGCATCAGCGTATCGCAGATGGCCAGACCGAGGCCAAGGCCCTGAGTGCGGGTCTTGGTCGTAAAGAAGGGCTCGCGAGCCCGTGCCAGCGCTTCCTGGGAAAAACCGGGGCCGTTGTCACGAATGTACAGGTTAACGCCCTCGGCGGTTTGCTCGACACTTATCCACAGCCTGCGCGGCGGGCCTTTCTCGGTGAGGGCGTCCAGCGCGTTGGCGAGCAGATTGCCGAGCACCTGACGCAGGCGGGTTTCACCGGCCTGCACCCAGATTGTGGCGTCCGGCAGGTCACGGATCAGTTCGACTTCCATGGCGCGCCGCCGCTTGGCCAACAGCGCCAGCGCATCTTCCAGCGCCGGTTGCAGTGCCACGCTTTCAGGGGCGTGGCGGTCGCGGCGGGCGAAGGCGCGCAAGTGCGCGATGATCGAGGCCATGCGCCCGGTCAGTTCGCTGATCAGCTTGAGGTTGCCGCGTGCGTCCTCGGTGCGCTGATGATCGAGCAGCACTTCGGCGTTTTCGGCGTAACTGCGGATGGCGGCCAACGGCTGATTCAGCTCATGGCTGATACTCGCCGACATGGTGCCCAGCGCCGTCAGTTTGCTGGTCTGCACCAGTTCGTCCTGAGCCTGCACCAGTTCCTGCTGCGCCTGTTCGCGCTCCAGCACTTCCTGACGCAGCCGGCTGTTGAGCCCCTCCAGATCGCTGGTCCGTTCTATAACCCGCATCTCCAGCTCGCGGCGCGCCTTGGCCTCGAAAGCGATGCGGTCCAGATAATGACGACGACGCTGCATCATCAGGCCCAGCAACAACATCAGCACCAGCAGCGCTGCGCCGCCAATCGCCACCACCGTGCGCACCTGACGGTCGACAAGGGCGCGAGGCGCGAGGATGTTGACGTTCCAGCCGGTTTCTTCGATGGCTTGGGTCTGGGTCAGCCAGGCGTGTTCATCGATTCTCAACGGGCGCGGATCGCGGGTCGGGTAGGACTGGATCGCGACGATGGCTTTTTTCTCGTCATCGGTCAGGTCACGTGTCGCCCGAAAGCGCCATTCGGGGTTGGACGTCAGAATCACCACACCGTTCTGGTCGGTCAGCAGCAGTTGCTCGGGCGTCTTGCCCCACAGGGTTTCGGTGTGGTCCAGATCAACCTTGACCACCAGTACGCCGATGATCCGCTCACCATCACGCACCGGGCCGGCAAAAAAGTAACCACGTTTGGCAGAGGTCGTGCCGAGGCCGAAGAACCGCCCGGTTCTGCCCGCCCGTGCATCAATGAAGTAGGGCCTGAACGAGAAGTTTCGGCCAATGAAGCTGTCCTTCTGCTCCGAGTTCGAGGCCGCCAGGGTCAGGCCGTTTGCGTCCATCAGGTACATGACATCGGCACCGGTCTGACGCGTGATTTCGCTGAGCAGACGGTTGGCGTTCGCCAGGGTGGGTGTGTCGCCCGGCGCCGCCAGTGCGGCGCGCAAGGCAGGCAGGTCGCCGAGGATCTGCGGCAGGGTTTCGTAACGGTGCAGGGTGCCGAGCAGGTTGGCGACGTACAGGTCCAGGGTCTGGCGATTCTGATTGGCCAGCACGTTGCGGTAATAACGTTCGGCCAGGTGTTCCAGCGGCCACAGCAACGGCGCCAGGCAGAGGGCCAGAAGGGCGAGGCTGCGCCAGCGAGGGCGGCGCGGCAGTGCGGGAGTCATGGTCATCGATTGGCCGTCGCCGAAGGGTTGACGATGCCTGCTGGCGATCACGCCGCAGCAGGCAACAGAAACACCCGGTCGATCCTGACGTGGGCATCAGGCGCGTATTATGCCCGCCGCCGGCTTGTCAGGCACCCGGACATTGCGCCGGGCGGCCTTGGGTCGGGGGCTCAGGCAAACAGATCGGCTTCTTTCAGACGCTTGCCTCGCTGATCCTTGGCCGACAGGCTGGGCTGGCCGTCGAACTGCCAGTCGATGGCCAGATCCGCATCGTCCCAGGCGATGCAGCGCTCGGCAGACGGTGTGTAGTAGTCGGTGGTCTTGTACAGGAACTCGGCATGTTCGCTGAGTACCACGAAGCCATGGGCAAAGCCTTCCGGAACCCACAGCTGACGGGCGTTTTCAGCGGACAGCTCGACGCCGACCCACTGGCCGAAGTTCGGCGAACTGCGACGAATGTCCACGGCGACATCCAGCACCTTGCCGACTGTGACGCGCACCAGTTTGCCCTGGGCATTTTCGATCTGATAGTGCAGCCCGCGCAGAACGCCGCGCTGCGAGCGGGAGTGGTTGTCCTGCACGAATTCGCGGGTCAGGCCGGTGGCAGCCTGAAAAGCCTTGGCGTTGAAACTTTCATAGAAAAAGCCTCGTTCATCACCGAATACCTTGGGTTCGAGAATCAGGACTTCCGGCAATTTTGTTGCGACTACGTTCACGTGGCTTCCCCTGCAATCTTCATTAAGTGGTGGCGACTCGACAGTCTGCCCTGAGGCGCGCCTGCCGAGAAGGGTGCTGATCAGGCAATCAGGTCTTTAGGCTCGCTAAAACCCAGTCGTTCGCCCTGATAACTGCCGTCCTGAACCCTGCGGCACCAGTCCAGGTTATTCAGGTACCACTGCACGGTCTTGCGCAGCCCGGACTCGAAGGTTTCTTCGGGCGTCCAGTCCAGCTCCTTGTCGATCTTGCTGGCGTCGATGGCATAACGCTGATCGTGGCCCGGACGGTCGACCACGTAGGTGATCAGGTCGCTGTACTGCGCGACGCCTGCCGGGTGCTGCGGCGCGAGCTCATCGAGCAGCGCGCAGATACCGCGCACGACGTCGATGTTTTTCTGCTCGTTGTGGCCACCGATGTTGTAGGTCTCGCCGACTTCACCTTCGGTCACGACCTTGAGCAGTGCCCGTGCGTGATCCTCGACGTACAGCCAGTCGCGCACCTGCAGGCCATTGCCGTACACCGGCAGGGGCTTGCCCGCCAGGGCGTTGAGAATCACCAGCGGGATGAGCTTTTCCGGGAAGTGGAACGGCCCGTAGTTGTTGGAGCAGTTGGTCACCACCACCGGCAGGCCATAAGTGCGGTGCCAGGCGCGCACCAGGTGGTCGGACGCAGCCTTGCTTGCCGAGTAAGGTGAGCTGGGCGCATACGGCGTGGTTTCGGTGAACAGATCATCGACACCGTGCAGGTCGCCATACACCTCATCAGTGGAGATATGGTGGAAGCGGAACGCCTGGCGCTGCGCTTCCGGCAGTTTCAGCCACCAGGCGCGCGTGGCTTCCAGCAGGCTATAGGTGCCGACGATGTTGGTCTGGATGAACTCGGCCGGGCCATCGATGGAGCGGTCGACGTGGGACTCAGCCGCCAGGTGCATGATCGCCTGCGGCGCAAAGCGCTCGAGCACCGCACTGACGCGGGCCTGATCGCAGATATCCGCCTGCACGAACTCATAGCGCGTGTCGGTCGCAATGGACTGCAACGATTCAAGGTTGCCCGCGTAGGTCAATTTGTCGAAGTTCAGCACTTCGTGTTCGGTGTTGTTTATCAGGTGGCGGATCAGTGCAGAGCCGATGAAACCTGCGCCCCCGGTAACGAGTATTCGCATGAACTGACCTTCTTGTGTGTTCTGGAGTAATGCAGCATAGCGCTTGAACGCGTATGACAGGATCGGACCATTAAACCCGAGCAGCAGGTCGAATAAAACTCCGGCTGTTTCCCGACCTGGGGTGCAGGTGCGGATTGGTCGCGCAGCGCAATCCCCTTATAGTCAATCCCCTGTAGTTGTGCGACTGCCCATCACGCCTGGCTCAACGAGTCTGGCCTGACAACAATAACGAGGTTTTCCATGCCGCTTGCCACGCTCATCCGCCGATCCAGTCTGCCTTGTCCCGAGGTCAGCGTGGACCAGGCGCTGCAATTGCTCTCCGAGCACTACGGGCTGAGCGGCACCCTGAAAGCGTTGGGCAGCCAGCAGGATCGCAACTTTTTACTGGATACCGGCACGCGGCGTTATGTGCTGAAGATCTGCCACGGGGCTTATTCGACCACCGAGCTGAACGCCCAGCACGCGGCGCTGCATCATCTGGCCGGCCACAGTGCATTCAATGTGCCGGGTGTGATCCGCGCCAACGACACCGAGCGGTTACTGTCGGTCGACATCGACGGTCAGGCAGTGCATGTGCGCCTGCTCGAATTCATCGACGGGCAATCGCTGGGGCATGTCGAGCATCTGGGCCGTGACATCGTGGTTGAGCTGGGCGAGCTGTGTGCCCATGTGGATATCGCGCTGGCCGATTTCGACCACCCCGGTCTGCAGCGCATCCTGCAGTGGGACCCGCGCCACGCCCATGCGTTGATCAAGCACCTGCTGCCGGTGATCAAGGATGCCGACGCCCGCGCCTGTCTGATCGAAGCCGCCGAGCAGGCTCATCGCCGTCTGTTGCCATTGATTGCGGCACTGCCGATCCAGGCGGTGCATCTGGAGATCTCCGAGCACAACGCGGTCTGGCGGCGCGAGGCGGGGCATCCGTGGCAATTGCAGGGGCTGATTGATTTCGGCGATCTGCTCAGTACCTGGCGAGTGGCTGATCTGTCGGTGACCTGCGCGGCGCTGCTGCACCATGCCGAGGGCGATCCGCTGTACATCCTCCCGGCCATTGCCGCCTATCACGCCCTCAATCCGCTGAAGATCGAGGAATTGCAGGCGCTCTGGCCGCTGATCGTCGCTCGATCCGCAGTGCTTGTGCTCAGCAGCGAACAGCAGGCCAGCGTCGAGCCCGGCAATGCGTATATCCAGGCCAACCTTGCCGGGGAATGGAACATTTTCGATGTCGCCACTTCGGTGCCGATGGCGCTGATGGAAGCTGCCATTCTGCGCGCGGTGGGTCTGGACCTGCCGCCTGTCGAACAGCCTGCCTATTCGCCGTTGCTGCCCAGCCTGGCGGGGCTTCAGCCGGTGCTGGTGGATCTGGGCGTGCTCAGTGAACACTTCGTGGCAGGCAACTGGGAACAGAGCGGCATCGATGAATATCTGCTGTCGCAAGCGGCCGGGGACGGTGGTCTGGCAGCCAGTCGGTTCGGTGAATACCGTCTGTCACGCACCTTGCCTGACTGCGCCCGCGAGCCGGAGACCTTTGCGCTGCATGTCGAGTTGCACGTGCCCGCCGCAACGCCGCTTCATGCGCCGTTTGGTGGCACCTTAAAGCTGACGGCCGATGCTGCGGTGCTGTTGGTCGGCGAGCGCATCAGTTTGAAGTTGTGGGGTGTGTTGCCGGAGGCTTCGCTAGCGGGTCAGGTGGCGGCGGGCTCGCTGATCGGGCAGGGCGGTGGCTCACTGTTGCTGCAATTGTGCACGGCGCCAGACCTCAGCCCGCCGCTGTTCACTACACCGGCCTGGGCAGATGCCTGGCGCGCAATCTGCCCGTCGCCATCGGCCCTGCTGGGTTTTGATTGTGACGCGCCAGCCTTGCAGGATGCCGCGCAATTGCTGGCGCGCCGCGATGCCAGCTTTGCCCGCTCGCAAAAACACTACTACCAGGCCCCGCCGCAGATCGAGCGCGGCTGGCGCAATCACCTGATCGACATGCAGGGC
Source organism: Pseudomonas cerasi (assembly GCF_900074915.1). Lineage (GTDB taxonomy): Bacteria > Pseudomonadota > Gammaproteobacteria > Pseudomonadales > Pseudomonadaceae > Aquipseudomonas > Aquipseudomonas cerasi. Next base: position 5,630,318 of record NZ_LT222319.1, on the reverse strand, counting down.
CGCTCCTATCTGGACATGCTCAATAACGTCGCGGTTCTCGGCCACGGCCACCCGCGCATGGCCCACGAGGCGGCGCGGCAGTGGTCGCTGCTCAACACCAACTCGCGTTTTCACTATGCAGCGATCGCCGAGTTTTCCGAGCGTCTGCTCAAGCTGGCACCCGAGGGCATGGACCGCGTGTTTCTGGTCAACAGCGGCACTGAGGCCAACGACCTCGCGATCAGGCTGGCGTGGGCTTACAGCGGTGGCCGCGACATGCTCAGTGTGCTGGAGGCGTATCACGGCTGGTCGGTGGCGACCGATGCCATTTCAACCTCGATCGCCGACAACCCGCAGGCACTCAGCACCCGCCCCGACTGGGTGCATCCGGTCACCGCGCCCAATACCTATCGCGGGCCGTTCAGGGGCGCGGACAGTGAGCCGGAGTACGTGCGCAGTGTCGATCAGGCCCTTGCCACGCTGGCTGAGCAGCAACGGCAGGTGGCGGGCTTCATCTGCGAGCCGGTGTATGGCAATGCAGGCGGGATTTCCCTGCCGCCGGGTTATTTGCAACAGGTGTATCAGAAGGTCCGCGCTGTGGGTGGCGTGTGCATTGCCGATGAGGTGCAGGTGGGTTATGGCCGGCTGGGTCATCACTTCTGGGGTTTCGAAGAGCAGGGCGTGATGCCGGACATCATCAGCATGGCCAAAGGCATGGGCAACGGCCATCCGCTGGGCGCGGTGATCACCCGCCGTGAGATCGCCGAGGCGCTTGAGGCCGAGGGCTATTTCTTCTCGTCATCCGGGGGCAGTCCGGTCAGTTGCCGAATCGGCATGGCGGTGCTGGATGTCATGGAGGAGGAGAAACTCTGGGACAACGCGCGAATCGTGGGCGACCACTTCAAAGCGCGGCTGCAGGCCCTGGCCGACAAACATCCGCTGGTGGGCGCGGTGCATGGCATGGGGTTTTATCTGGGCATGGAACTGGTCCGTGACCGTTACACCCTGGAACCCGCCACAGAAGAAACCGCCCGCCTGTGCGAGCGCCTGCGTGAACTGGGCATCTTCATGCAGCCGACCGGCGACTACCTGAACATCCTGAAAATCAAACCCCCGATGTGCACCACCCGCCAAAGCGTGGATTTTTTTGTCGACAACGTATCGAAGGTGCTCCACGAACTGGAATAGAGGACGCAGAGCGTCCAGAACAGCATACCCACGCGGAGCATGGGCACGATAGGTGGCGCCTGACACCCATCGATCCTCACGCTCCAGCGTGGGAACGTCGTTCGTGACGCTCCGCGCTGATATGCAGGATAGGACGCAGAGCGTCCAGAGCGGCATACCCACGCGGAGCATGGGCACGATAGGTGGCGCCTGACACTCATCGTTCCTCACGCTCCAGCGTGGGAACGCCGTTCGTGACGCTCCGCGTCACACTCAGCTCGTAGAAATGAGCGTCGTCATGAGCTTTAAACAGATTAATATCGGCAAAATTCAAAAATTAATAAGAAAAAGACATTTATTTAGCTTTTAATGCCGATTTATATCCGTTATAAAGGCGTTCATAATCGTCATCGCTCGTCTGCTATGGTGTTAAGTCCTTTGCAACCGCCCCTGGAGATATTTTCATGAGCCGTATCGTTTCTGTCGCTGCTACCCAGATGGCCTGCTCCTGGGATCTGGAAGCCAACATCGAGACCGCTGAAAAGCTGGTACGTGAAGCTGCCGCCAAGGGCGCCCAGATCATCCTGATTCAGGAACTGTTCGAAACCCCGTACTTCTGCCAGAAGCCGAACCCGGACTATCTGCAGTTGGCGACTACCCTCGAATCCAACGTCGCGATCAAGCACTTCCAGAAAATCGCCAAAGAACTGCAGGTCGTATTGCCGATCAGCTTCTTCGAGCTGGCAGGGCGTGCACGTTTCAACAGCATCGCGATCATCGACGCAGACGGCAGCAACCTGGGCATCTACCGCAAGAGCCACATCCCGGACGGCCCTGGCTACCACGAAAAGTACTACTTCAACCCGGGCGACACCGGCTTCAAGGTCTGGCAGACCCGTTACGCGAAAATCGGCGTCGGTATCTGCTGGGATCAGTGGTTCCCGGAGTGCGCGCGCAGCATGGCGTTGCAGGGCGCGGAAATTCTGTTCTACCCGACTGCCATCGGCAGCGAGCCGCATGACAAGACCATCAGCTCGCGTGACCACTGGCAGCGCGTGCAGCAAGGTCACGCCGGCGCGAACCTGATGCCGCTGATCGCCAGCAACCGCATCGGCAACGAAGAGCAGGACGGCTACGACATCACCTTCTACGGCTCGTCGTTCATCGCCAACCAGTTCGGTGAAAAAGTCGCCGAGCTCAACGAAACCGAGGAAGGCGTGCTGGTCCACAGCTTCGACCTGGACGAGCTGGAGCATATCCGCAGTGCCTGGGGCACGTTCCGTGATCGCCGCCCTAACCTGTACGGCGCGGTGAAGACCCTCGACGGTTCGCTGGAGTCCTGATCGCCATGACCACGCTCAATAGCACGCCACGCGCCGACGGTTTCCACATGCCGGCCGAATGGGCACCGCAAACCCAGGTCTGGATGGTCTGGCCCGAGCGCCCGGACAACTGGCGCCTGGGTGGCAAGCCTGCCCAGGCTGCCCACGTCGCCATCGCCAAGGCCATCGCCCGCTTTGAGCCGGTCACGGTGGCGGTGTCCGCTGCGCAATACGACAACGCCCGTGCGCGGCTGGACATGCCCAACATCCGCGTTGTGGAAATGAGCAGCAACGACGCCTGGGTGCGCGACAGCGGGCCGACGTTCGTCATCAACGACCGTGGCGAAGTACGTGGCGTGAACTGGGAATTCAATGCCTGGGGCGGCTTTGATGGAGGCCTGTATGCGCCGTGGAACCTCGATTCGCAGTTGGGCAGCAAGGTACTCGAAATCGAGCGCTGCCCGCGTTACGTCACCGAAGGCTTCGTGCTAGAAGGCGGCTCGATCCACGTGGATGGCGAAGGCACGCTGATCACCACCGAAGAATGCCTGCTCAATCGCAACCGCAACCCGCACCTGACCCGTGAACAGATCGAAACGATCCTCGGCGATTACTTGGCTGTGGATAAAGTCATCTGGTTGCCGCATGGCCTGTTCAACGATGAAACCGACGGGCATGTGGATAACTTCTGCTGCTACATCCGTCCGGGCGAGGTGTTACTGGCCTGGACTGATGATCCCGAAGACCCCAACTACTCACGCTGCCACGCGGCATTGAGTATTTTGGAAAACACCCTTGATTCCAAAGGTCGTGCGTTTATCGTGCATAAAATGCCGATTCCAGGCCCATTGTTCGCAACAGAAGAAGAATGCGCAGGCGTCGATCAGGTGCATGGCAGCCAGGAACGCAACCCTTCGGTGCGTCTGGCAGGGTCTTATGTGAATTTTCTGATCGTCAACGGCGGCATCATTGCGCCCAGCTTCGACGATCCGATGGACGGAAAGGCCCGCGAGATCCTGCAAAAGCTGTTTCCAGAGCATGAGGTGGTGATGGCGCCAGGCCGCGAGTTGCTGCTGGGCGGGGGCAATATCCACTGCCTGACACAGCAACAGCCAGCCCCCCACAAGAACTAGCGCTTAGTAACTAGTTGTATCTAACAGCAACTAGTTGGTCTCGTTTTTGCTGTATTAAGCCCGTCATCTGATGGGCTTTTTTATGCGTTACCTTATAACTAAATTGGGTTCGTTTATCCGAATGACCCTAAATCAGACTGGCGAAAACCCGTTTTCTTAGCTTGACTGTCACATGGCATGTTGCCGCTGACCGAAAACTGACCCAGTAGAGGCTGTTCTGCCGACTGAAAACTGACCCAGGTGTTCAACTGCTTCTGCTCACTTTTTGAGCAGGAGAACACAGGGTGATCAGCATGGAAATGTTGGGAAAAATCCGGCGGATGTACTTCCGCGACAAGCTCTCGCTGCATCAGATAGCCAAGCGTACCGGGCTGTCGAGAAACACCATCCGAAAATGGGTCAGAGCGCCCGAAGCCAATCAACCAGCGTACCAACGGTGCGCATCCTTCAATAAGCTCAACCCTTTTCACGAGACCTTAGAGCAGGCGCTCAAGGCTGATTCGTTCCGGCCAAAACACAACCGTAGGAGCGCCAAGGCACTTTTTGAGCAGATCAAGGCCGAGGGTTATGACGGCGGTTACAGCCAGCTCACGGCGTTTGTCCGCTCTTGGCGGTGCGAGCAAGGCAAGTCTGTACGCGCTTTTGTACCGCTGACTTTTGCCCTCGGTGAGGCCTTTCAGTTTGACTGGAGCGAAGAAGGCCTGCTGATCGGTGGCCTGTTTCGACGTATCCAGGTCTCCCATATGAAGCTGTGCGCAAGTCGCGCGTTCTGGTTGGTTGCGTACCCCAGTCAAGGCCACGAGATGCTGTTTGATGCCCATACACGTTCGTTTGGAGCGTTGGGTGGCGTGCCACGTCGCGGCATCTACGACAACATGAAAACGGCTGTCGACAAGGTTAACAAAGGCAAAGGCCGCACGGTCAATGCCCGGTTTTCCGTGATGTGCGCGCACTATCTGTTCGATCCGGACTTCTGCAACGTGGCCTCTGGCTGGGAGAAAGGCATCGTCGAAAAGAACGTGCAAGACAGCCGGAGGCGAATCTGGCTCGATGCTCAAAATTGCATGTTCCATACCTTCGAGGAGCTGAACGTCTGGCTCGGCCAACGCTGTCGTACGCTCTGGGCTGAACTTGTACATCCGCAGTACAACGGTTTGACGGTGGCAGAAGCCCTGGAGCTGGAGCAGGCTGAAATGATGCCGATGCCGACGGCCTTTGATGGCTACGTGGAACGCACCGTCCGTGTCTCTAGCACCTGCCTGATCAGCGTGGCGCGCAATCGTTATTCGGTGCCTTGCGAGCGTGTGGGTCAATGGGTCAGCAGCCGTTTGTACCCTTCGCGAATCGTGGTCATTGCCGACGAAACGGTGATCGCCAGTCACGAGCGCCTCTTTGATCGAGATCAGATCGGTTTTGACTGGCAGCACTACATCCCACTCATCGAACGCAAGCCTGGTGCACTGCGCAATGGCGCTCCATTTGCTGATCTGCCAAAACCGTTACAGCTTCTTAAACGCGGACTGAGGCGTCACACCAACGGTGATCGAATCATGATGCAGGTACTGGCTGCTGTGCCCATCGCCGGTCTCGAACCAGTGCTGGTGGCGGTGGAGCTGGTACTTGAATCGGGAAGTCTGAGCGCCGATCACATCCTCAATGTCGTTGCCCGCCTGACCTCCACCGCACCACCTCCCTGTGTAGAAACCAGCCTGCAACTCAAAGTGGCGCCGGTTGCCAATACAGCACGCTACGACCGGCTCCGTACGACCGATGAGGAGAATCGCAATGCGTGACCTAATGACTGAACTCAAAGAACTGCGCCTGCACGGCATGGCCAGTGCTTGGGAAGAACTGGTCTCTCAAGGAACAGCGTCGACGGCTTCATCGAAATGGCTGCTGGAACATCTGCTTCAGCAGGAACATGCGGATCGCGCGGTGCGCTCGGTGAATCATCAGATGAACATGGCAAAACTCCCCATGCACCGTGACTTAGCTGGCTTTGACTTCAGCGCTTCCAGCGCTGATGCCCGGCTGGTCAGCGATCTATCCAGCTTGGCGTTCACTGAAACCGCGCAGAATGTCGTGTTCATCGGCGGCCCTGGCACCGGGAAAACACACCTGGCCAGTGCCTTGGCTGTATCCGGAATCACGGCCTGTTATTTCACCTGCTGTCCAAACTGTACGAACACACCAGCGTGGTCATCACCACCAACCTGAGCTTCTCGGAATGGTCGAGTGTGTTTGGCGACGCCAAGATGACCACCGCGTTGCTGGATCGGCTGACACACCACTGCCACATCGTCGAAACGGGCAACGAGTCCTACCGCCTACAACACAGCACATTGGCTGCCCAGACAAAGATCAAAACACGCGAACGAAAGCGAAAGGACGGAAATGATATCGAGGACGATGAGCCATTTTGATCCGCACCATAAATGCCCTGCTGCATGCGGTGGGGCTTGATGCGTCTTCAATCGGAACACTGCTGCTAAGCTTATCCACAATTGCTGGGGCAAAAATCAGCAATCCGTCCTGGGTCAATTTTCAATCGGCAGGGTGGGTCAGTTTTCAATCAGCGCCAACACCCCGACCTCAATCGTAACTCGGGCCCTGCTTGGCTCAAACGGAATCAAATGTTCATCAGTATCGACGTCATAAATATTCATAGCGAAGGCACCCACAGCTCCAGGTACTCGTCCAACGGTTCGATGATGTCGCACTCTAATTGTCGAGCAGCGATCAGGTGCCAAAGTAGAGAAACCCCTTTGCCCCGATAATGCCCGCCAAAGTGCCTTGCCAACAGGTAATGCACCGGCGCGACCTCCATATCACGGACGGTTTTCAGCACCATGTCGATGTCCTCCTGATCGAAAGACATACGCTCGAACCGCTCCAGAAAAACGATGTTGTCTAGCGGAAGACCCCGAATGCGGGACTCGTCATAAATGGTAAATGTCCAACCCTGCTCGCGAGCATAGCGCCGCGCGGCTTTCCATTTGCCCATCCAGGCGCGCCAATTTTTACGCCACTCATAGGCAGGCTTCACTTCCACCAACATTGGCCGGATGAATTGACTGGCACTCACGTCACCTTGATGGAAGTAGACGAGGTAATCCGGGGTGTAGATCTGGGCACGACCGGATGTGTCAATGAAGTCGATCTGACAAGGCTGGGCCACCACCGAGAAAACACGGTGGGAAAACCTCATTCGCTTCAGGAAATCACGCTCTAGCAACGACTCGAAGGGCACTCCTCCGGCCCCGCGAAAGGGCATGACTCCCGAGACGCTACGTCGAGTCGGTTTGATGCGTCGAACCTGCTGAATCTGATTGCAGCTATTTCCACTCATTCTCGATCCCGTAGCATCTAATTAAAAAATATTTTGCACTTATTTAGGAAACTCAAAACGAAGCTCTAAGGCTCTGAGCGTAGCTGGTTTGCAGCTATTTCGGAAGCCGACAGTGGCAGTCGTCCGCAACCTGGCGAAATCACGTTGGCGCATCACGGCGTTCTATTCCTTGATGAGCTGCCGGAGTTCGACCGCCGCGTGCTGGAGGTTTTGCGCGAGCCGCTGGAGTCCGGGCATATCGTGATTTCCCGGGCGCGGGATCGCGTGCGCTTTCCGGCGAGGTTCCAGTTGGTGGCGGCGATGAACCCGTGTCCCTGTGGCTATCTCGGTGAGCCGACCGGGCGCTGCCGCTGTTCCACTGAGCAGGTGCAGCGCTATCGCAACAAGTTGTCCGGCCCGCTGCTGGACCGGATCGACCTGCACCTGACCGTCGCCCGCGAAGCTACCGCCCTCAACCCTGACCCGACCACCAGTGAAAACACCGCCAGTGCCGCAGCTGTGGTCGCTGAGGCGAGACACCGTCAGCAACGTCGTCAGGGCTGTGCCAATGCGTTTCTCGATCTGCCGGGGCTGCGTGAGTACTGCGCGCTGTCCAGTGTCGATGAAAGCTGGCTGGAGACGGCGTGCGAGCGTCTGACCCTGTCGTTGCGCTCAGCGCATCGATTGCTGAAGGTGGCGCGGACTTTGGCGGACCTGGAGCAGGTGGATGCGATCAACCGCAGCCATCTGGCCGAGGCGTTGCAGTATCGGCCCTCAACCAATTGACCGTCCAAACGCAAAAACTCGCCGTCAACGATCAAGTCGACGGCGAGCCTTGGGTCAGCCAAAGAAGCTTACATGCTGCTATAAAGCGGGAAGATCCCCATCAGCAGCGCGGCAACCAGGATGCACATGCACACCAGAATCGCCCATTTCAGGGTGAAGCGCTGGTGGTCGCCGAACTCGATACCGGCCAGAGCCACCAGCAGGTAGGTCGAAGGCACCAACGGGCTGAGCAGGTGGACCGGCTGACCGACGATCGAGGCGCGGGCCATTTCCACCGGGCTGATGCCGTAGTGGGCAGCAGCTTCGGACAGCACTGGCAGTACGCCGTAGTAGAACGCGTCGTTGGACATGAAGAAGGTGAACGGCATGCTCACCAGCGCGGTGATCACGGCGAGGTACGGGCCCAGCGCATCCGGGATCACGGCCAGCAGGCTTTTCGACATTGCGTCGACCATGCCGGTGCCGGACAGGATGCCGGTGAAGATCCCCGCGGCGAAGATCAGGCCGACCACCGCCAGTACGCTACCGGCGTGGGCCGATACGCGGTCCTTCTGGTCCTGCAGGTTCGGGTAGTTGATGATCATCGCGATACTGAACGCGATCATGAACAGGACCGGCAGCGGCAGCAGGCCCATGATCAGGGCGACCATCAGTGCCAGGGTCAGGGCGGCGTTGAACCAGATCAGCTTTGGACGGCGCGCGTCAGGGAATTGCGAGACGCTGATTTCGCTGTGGTCGACTTCATCACCCTGCAGGTGCAGTTCACCCAGTCGGGCACGTTCGCGTTTGCCGTAGAAGTAGGCAATCGCCAGGATCGCGATCACACCTGCCAGCATGGCCGGGATCATCGGTACAAAGATGTCGGAGGCATCGACGTGCAGGGCGCTGGCCGCACGAGCGGTCGGGCCGCCCCAGGGGGTCATGTTCATCACGCCGCCGGCCAGAATGATCAGGCCGGCCATGATGCGCGGGCTCATGCCCACGCGGCTGTACAGCGGCAGCATGGCGGCAACGCAGATCATGTAGGTGGTCGCGCCGTCACCGTCGAGGGACACCACCAGCGCCAGCACGGCGGTGCCGACCGAAATGCGCATCGGGTCGCCCTTGACCATTTTCAGGATCTTGCGCACGGCCGGGTCGAACAGGCCGGAGTCGATCATCAGCGCAAAGTACAGAATGGCGAACATCAGCATCACGCCGGTCGGCGCCAGCTTGGTGATACCTGCCAGCATCATCGGACCGATCTGCGACGCGAAGCCACCGAACAGGGCGAAGATGATCGGAACCAGGATCAGTGCGATCAGCGCAGTCAGGCGCTTGCTCATGATCAGGTACATGAACGCAATAACCATGGCAAAGCCAAGGAAAGTCAGCATGGGAATACTCCAGACGTCATACGGCTACAGAACGTGAAATGAACGAGTCAGCTCAGCAGATCGGTACGTGGAGTGGGGGCGCAAGGAGAGTGTGGAGCGAGAAGTCAGCAAGCATCGGAATCACCATTATTGTTGTTAATTGGGCCTGAAACACCTTGGAGTCCGTTCCTGGCTAACCGGTCTTTTTGCCGGAAGTGAGCTGATGCTAATTGGCCAAGCTTTCACCGAGCTTTCATTCGGCAGTTGCCGGAATTTTATTGTCACAGGGATTATGGGCATGAACGGGAGAAGCACGGATGAGCGATATACACTCGGGTAGCTGCCATTGCGGCGGGCTGCGTTATCAGTTCGATGCGCCGTTGCGGGACATCGCTCACTGTCATTGCTCCATCTGTCGACGCACCTCGGGTGCAACGGTCGTCAACTGGATAAGTGTGCCGCTGGCGTCGTTCACGTGGCTGACAGGCTTATGACTCTGCACCCAGCTGCGTCCGCTATTTCTGCGGCAAGTGCGGCGCTCAGCTGGCGTTGTTCACGCGCAACAGCCCGGACGAGATCGACGTCACCATTGCGACGCTTGACCAACCTGAGCTGGCTGCGCCCTCTCGACACATCTGGATAGAGAACCGGCTTCCATGGCTACGCCTGGATGAGGACCTGCCGGGGGTTGAAGGCGAGCCTTTCTAAGGTTCGAGGGGAGAGTGCCAAGGCCGGAGCCTTCGGCACTATTCGTACGTTACATCCGCAGGTTACTTGCTGAACTGTGACGCCAGTTCGCGCAGCAGCACCTCGGCCTCGAGCACCTTTTTCACCGATTCGTTGGCCTTGTCGCGGGTCAGGCCCAGGCGTTCGAACAGTTCGTCCGGGATATCCTGTTCGGGACCGGAGCCGATACCGTTGGCTCGCAGCAGTCGCACCGCCAGATAGACCAGGTTGGCATAGACGTGATGCTCACCCTTGTAGTGCGGGTCGTGCTGGAAACGCAATGCGATGGCGAGCTCATCCGGCATGTCCCAGTAGCGCATCAACCACGCCCCGATCTGCTCGCGGCTGATGCCCAGCAGGTGCTGTTCGATAAAGCTGTGGTGCAAATGCGGGTTCACTTCCAGTTGGCGGCAAATCAGGGTGAAGTGCGGTGGAAACACGTGCGCCAGCAGCAGGTAACCGAAGTTGTGCAGCAAACCGGCGAGGTAGCTCAGGCCACCCTCCGGACGGCTGGCGCGCGGAATGGCGCGGGTCAGGCCTTCGATGACGGCAGCGGTGTAAATGGATTGCTGCCAGTACGGCGTGGTCTGTTGCGGCTGATCCTTGGGCAGGCTCAGGGTTTTACCCAATGCAAGGCCCAGCGCCAGATTGATCACCAGATCGAAGCCCAGTACACGGATGATTGCGTCTTCGACAGAGCGAATCTTGCCGGTCGACGCGTAATACGGCGAAGCGGCCCAGCTGACGACCTGAGCGGCCAGCGCAGGATCGGTTTCGACGACGCCGGTGATGTCATCGATGGTTGCGTCAGGGTCGACACGCAGTTTGATGATTTTCTGCGCAGTGCCGGCCAGCGGTGGAATCTCCAGAGTCGCTTCCAGGCGCTGCTGGATGCGGCGCGCCGTGAAGACATGCATGGCTTGGGTGATTTCTGCCGGATCGTCGTGAGGACGATCAAGATTGGGATGAATCTTCGCCAGCGGCTCGCCGAAGTTCGCCGCACTGGCCTTGTTCACCATGACTTTGAACGCATCATTGCTGATTTCCAGCAGCACGCCTGGCTCGCCCGAGCCCACCAGCAGCATGGGCTCGTCCAGCAGATGTTTGTCGTAAAGGCACGGTGAGCTAGTCAGTGCCGGGACCCCCGGCAGCACTTGCAGGTTGTGCTTGGTGAGCATGCGCTGCAAGCGATCATGCGGCACAGCGGTCAGTTGGCGGCCGGTCAGCTCGGTGATGCGGGAGAGGTCGAGCAACTGGCTTTGCGGAAACAGGATAAGCAACGCACCGACAGCATCCTCGACCAGCACGGCCTGCACCTTGCGCGCTGGAGGGAGGTTCTTTTCGTCCACGACTTCGTTGTAGCTGATAGCCAATTTTTCAAGCAGCTGTCGGATTACCGGCGGCGCATGGTGCGGATCATTGACGTGGGCGACTTCTGTCATGAGCTATGTCCAAATTCCTACATTTTCTGAAGTATAACCACGTTATTCGATTTGGGTCGCACGCGGTTTATAAAGCGTAGCCTGCATCACACCTGGCCATACTGCTGGCCATGACGCAGCCATCTGTCGAGCAGGGGGCTGACATGTTGGGGCCAGCGCTCCAACAGGGCCTGAGCCGCGTCGCGTACGGCCGGCAGCAGGTCCGCGTCACGCATCAGGTCGGCGACCTTGAATTGCAGAAGGCCCGTTTGTCGGGTGCCGAGCATCTCACCGGGGCCACGCAGTTCGAGGTCTTTTTCGGCGATGACGAAACCATCGTTGGTTTCGCGCATGATGCCCAGTCGTTGCCTTCCGATCTGTGAAAGCGGCGGATGGTAGAGCAGCACACAATGACTCACCGCGCTGCCGCGCCCGACGCGGCCGCGTAGCTGGTGCAGTTGCGCCAAGCCGAGGCGCTCGGGGTTCTCGATGATCATCAGACTGGAGTTCGGCACGTCGACACCGACTTCGATGACCGTCGTCGCCACCAGCAATTGCAGTGCACCTTGCTTGAACTCGGCCATGATCGCGGCTTTTTCTGCGGGCTTCATGCGCCCGTGAATCAGTCCGACGCGCACGTCACCCAACGCACTGCTCAATTCTTCGTACGTGGTTTCAGCGGCCTTGCAGGTCAGCTCTTCGGATTCTTCGATCAGCGTGCACACCCAATAGGCCTGGCGACCTTCTGCGCAGGCGGCGCGCACCCGCTCAACGACTTCCAGGCGGCGGCTATCGGCAACCAGCACGGTATTGACTGGCGTCCGGCCCGGCGGCAGTTCGTCGAGGATCGACGTGTCCAGATCGGCGTAGGCGCTCATCGCCAGCGTGCGCGGGATCGGTGTGGCAGTCATGATCAACTGATGCGGGCACATCAGACCGCCAACCCCTTTTTTGCGCAGCGCCAGGCGTTGCTGCACGCCGAACCGGTGTTGCTCGTCGATGATCACCAGCGCCAGGTTCTTGAACTGCACTTCGTCCTGAAACAGCGCATGGGTGCCGACCACCATGGGTGTGCCACCGGCGATCTGCTCCAGAGACGCAACGCGCGCCTTGCCCTTGAGCTTGCCCGCCAGCCATGCCACGCCCACGCCCAAGGGCTCGAGCCAGCGCTGGAAGTTGATGTAGTGCTGCTCGGCGAGAATCTCGGTGGGCGCCATCAGCGCCACTTGATAACCTGCTTCCAGTGCTTGCAAGGCTGCCAGCGCGGCGACCACGGTCTTGCCCGACCCCACATCGCCCTGAATAAGCCGCAGCATCGGCTCGGGTTGACTGAGGTCATAGGCCACTTCCTTGCCGACACGCTGCTGCGCGCCGGTGGGGGCAAAGCCGAGGTTGGCGAGAAACTGTTTCGGCAGCTTTTTCGCAACGGGCAATGCCGGTGCGCGCTGTGAACGCAGGCTTTCACGCAGGCGCTGCTGGGAAAGCTGGTGAGTCAGCAGTTCTTCGAACGCCAGCCGGTGCTGCGCCCAGTGATGCCCGAGGGCGAGCTCCTCCACGTCGGCATCGGCGGGGGGGTGATGCAGGTACCGGATCGCATCATCCAGCGGCGCCAGCTGATAATCGCGGGCCAGCTCGTCAGGCAGCCAGTCCGGCAGACTTTTGGGGCCGAGCATCGCCAGGCTCTGCTGGCACAACTGGCGCAGACGCTGTTGGGTCAGGCCTTCGGTCGTCGGGTAGATCGGCGTGAGGGTCTGTTCGACGGGCGCGGGCTCATCACCGGTAATCGCCCGATATTCCGGGTGATAGATTTCCAGTCCGGAAGCTCCGGGACGCGCTTCGCCGAAGCAACGCAGGTGCGTGCCACGCTTCATGCTTTCTTTCTGGGCGTTGCTGAAGTGGTAGAAGCGCAGGCTGACGACTCCGGTGCCGTCGCCCAGCCGGACCAGCAGACTGCGACGCTTGCCCATCACCACATCGGCACCGCTGACCACGCCTTCGATGACGGCATCCTGACCAGGACGCAACGCACCGATCGGTACGATGCGCGTGCGGTCCTGATAACGCAGCGGCAGATGGAACAGCACGTCCTGCAGGGTTTCCAGCCCGACCTTGGCCAGCTTTTCTGCCATCGCTTCGCCGACACCCTTGAGCGCCGTGACCGAGACCCTGGAAAGCTCGCTCATTTCTGTTCTGCCTAGCTAGCGACTGTTTTCGGACGTGCCACCGAGCACAGGCGTGCAGAGTCAGCGAGGATTTCGATGGCTTTGGGCCTCGGGAAGCTTGCACGCCAGGCGATGGCGACCGTGCGGAAAGGCACGGGCGGCGTCAGTGGGCGCACTTCGATCACGCCGGGCGCGTAGTGATGGCTGTCGACTGCCGACAGCGGCAGGATCGAAATGCCCAGCCCGGAGGCGACCATGTGCCGAATGGTTTCCAGCGAGCTGGACTCTACTGTCGTGTGCTTGGCACCTTCGTTGCCTTTGCCCAGCGTCGGGCAGGCCTCCAGAACCTGATCACGGAAGCAGTGACCTTCGCCCAGCAATAGCAGGCTCTTGTCGTTGAGCGCCGAGGCATCGATGGTCTCTTTCTGAGTCCAGGGATGGTCGGCCGGCATCAGGACAGAGAACGGTTCGTCGTAAAGCGGCAGGGTCAGTACGTCGGCTTCGTTGAACGGCAAGGCAATGATGACGGCATCCAGCTCACCGTTACGCAGCTTGTCGCGCAGCACATGCGTGAAGTTTTCCTCGATGTACAACGGCATCTGCGGGGCGACCCGGTGCAGTTGCGGGATCAGGTGAGGAAACAGGTAGGGACCGACGGTGTAGATCGCGCCGACTTTCAGCGGGGCGGTCAGCTGGTTCTTGCCGGCCTGGGCCAGCTCGCGAATACCCTGGGCCTGCTCCAGCACTTTCTGCGCCTGCGCAACGATGCCTTCACCGACCGGTGTCAGGCGCACAGCGCTCTTGCTGCGCTCGAAAATGAGCACGCCGAGTTCGTCTTCGAGTTTTTTGACACCCACCGACAGCGTTGGCTGGCTGACATGGCAGCGTTCCGCCGCATGGCCAAAGTGCTGCTCCTGGGCGAGCGTAACGATGTAGCGCAATTCTGTAAGAGTCATAACGTGCGTCCATGAAGTTGCGACCCCAGCATAGCGGGTGCGATCGATAGACGCACGTTATCAGAAGTACTTATGGGTAACAAAAGTACAATTCAGCGTTTATCCAGCGAATAAACGAACGGTGCGAGGATTTCAATGGTGCCGTTGTTGAGAATTTCCTTCGGCGGCTTGGGCAAAGGCTGAGCGCGACGGATCATTTCCATGGTCGCTCGATCCAGCGAAGGGCTGCCTGAACTGTTGGCAATCGAGTAGGAAAGCACGTTGCCGTCAGCGTCCACCACAAAGCGCAAGCGAGCGACACCCTGCATGCCACGACGGCGTGCATCCTCAGGGTACTTCTTGTACTTGCTCAGATGACCGAGCAAATCGCCCTGCCAGTTCGGCAATGCGTTGCTGGGTGGCGAAGGTGCAGGAGCAGGCTTGGGGGCCACCGGCTTTTCCGGTTGCGCCGTGGTCGGCGGTGTATCGACCGGCTTTTCGTCAGCAGGCTTCTCCTTGGGCGGCTCAGGCTTCTTCTGCGGCTTTGGCGACTGCGGTTTGGGCTTGGGCTTCTCAACCTTCTTGGGCACCACGATTTCCGGCTTCGGCGCCTGCACGACTTCCGGCACCGGTGTCGGCTCCTCCGGTGCTGGCGGCGGGGGCGGCTGAACGACCTTCGGTGGTGGCGGCGGTGCGGGCTCTGGCAGAGGCGCAAGCTCGACCATCATGGCTGCCGGTGGCAGCTCGATCGCCTGAGAGGCGGGCCAGCGAACGGCAATGATGATTGCGATGGCGTGCACGGCCAGCACCAACAACAGACTACCGCTATAGCGCGTCAGTTTTTGGCGCGTACTGATCATTTCTTACCAGCCGTCTCGAGACCTACCAGACCGACCTTCAGGTAACCCGCACCCCGAAGCGTGTTCATGACCTCCATCAGATCGCCGTAATCCACGCCCTTGTCGGCCTGGAAGAAGATCGTGGTGTCTTTCTTGCCCTTGGTGCGGGCGTCCAGCACCTGACCGATCTGCTCGCGGGCAACCTTCTCTTCGCCCAGGTACAGGCTCTTGTCGGTTTTCACGCTGAGAAAGATCGGCTTCTCGGGTCTGGGCTGCGGTGTGGCGGTAGACGCCGGTAGATCAACCTTGATGTCTACGGTCGCCAGCGGCGCAGCCACCATGAAGATGATCAACAGCACCAGCATGACGTCGATGAACGGCGTCACGTTGATTTCATGGTTCTCGGCGAGATCGTCGCCGCCTTCATTAAGATGCAGGCCCACGTGTTAGCCCACCTTGACCATGTGCGGTTGTTGTTGATTGCGCTCGGACGGCTCAGGCAGATGATCCAGATCGCGGCTGACCAGCAGCAGAACGTGTGCAGAGGCATCGGACACCTGAGCCTTGTAACCGGCGATGGAGCGGGCGAAGACGTTGTAGATCACCACTGCAGGGATCGCAGCGACCAGGCCCAAGGCAGTGGCCAGAAGGGCTTCGGCGATGCCGGGGGCGACCACGGCGAGGTTGGTGGTCTGGGTCTTGGCGATGCCGATGAAGCTGTTCATGATGCCCCATACCGTACCGAACAGGCCCACGAACGGCGCAGTCGAACCGATGGTCGCCAGCACGCCGGTGCCCATGCTCATGTTGCGGCCACAGGCGGCGACCAGGCGCTCGAGACGGAAGCTGACACGCTCCTTGATCCCTTCACGCTCACGGCTGTTGGCCGAAAGGCGCATCTCCTCGAGGGCGTCATGCACCAGCAGGTGGGCGAGGGTGCCTTCCTTGCTGGCGGTGGCGCTCGCTTCAGTCAGGGAGCGGGCTTTTTTCAGATTAACGATTTCGCCGCGCAACCGGCGCTTGGCACCCAGCAGCTCGAAACCCTTGGAGATCCAGATGGTCCACGTAATGATCGAGGCAATGGCCAGACCGATCATGACCGCTTTGACCACGACGTCGGCATTCTGATACATGCCCCACGGCGACAGGTCATGCGCCATGCCCAGGCTGTTGTCTTCGGCGACAGGCTCCATGGCCTGCACCGGGGCTGCTGCGTCAGGTGCAGCTGGTGCAGCAGGTGCCGTTGCCGCAGGTGCGCTTGAGGTCGCAGGGGCCGCGGTCGGAGCCGACTGATCCGCAAGTGCCATGGGGACGAACATCAGGCTCAAGACAAGGGCTGCGATACCGCGCCATGCACGAGGCAGGCGAGGCATCTGGGTAGGCGAAGCGATTGATTGAATGCGTTTCATGCTGGCCGGACCTGAGAGGAAAAAGGGGATGGTTCCAGTGCGTCGCGTGGTGCTGTCGGCGCTTACGGGGAACGAATGGGCCGCCATTATTGCAAATCGTTCTTGTTAACAAAAGTAATACAGTATCTTTTTTTACATATTCGCCCGAACGCTTGCCTGTCGATGAGCGTTTTTAACGATACTGACACCGCCTTTTCTGGAGATACCGAATGACTGCTCCCTCACTTCTGATCGCCGGCTGTGGCGACATTGGTTCGCGACTCGCTAACCGCCTGCTGTCTCACGGCTGGACCGTGCATGGGCTGCGGCGCACTGTTTCCGAGCTTCCTGCCGGTGTTCACGGTGTGGCGGGCGATCTGTTCGAGACGCCAAAACCTGCCCACTGGCCAGCTGCGGCACTGGATTATGTGGTGTATTGCGCGACCCCTTCGCAGCGTGACGAAGCGGGTTACCGGATGGCTTACGTCGAGGGGCTGCGTAACGTATTGAGCTGGCTCGAGCAGACCGGGCAGCGGCCAAAGCGCTTGATCTTTGTTTCAAGCAGCGGTGTTTATGGTCAGCAGAATGGTGAGTGGGTGGATGAAACCTCCGCCACCGAGCCCGGCAACTACACCGGCACGGTGATGCTGGAAGCCGAGCAGGTCGCGCTGAACAGCGGACTGCCAGCCACGGCGGTGAGATTGACCGGTATTTACGGCCCAGGCCGCAGTGACCTGTCGAACCGCGTTCGTCAGGGGCACAGCGTGAGGATCGATCCGCCGGTCTACGCCAATCGCATTCATGCCGACGATGCGGCCGGTCTGCTCGGGCACCTGCTGCTGGCGGATCAACGCGGCGTTGCGCTGGAGAGTTGCTATCTGGGCGTCGACGACGATCCGGCCGCGCTGGCCGATGTGGTGGCGTGGATACGTGAGTATCTGGGGGTGACCGAGTGGTCGGAGGAGGTCAGCGTGCAGCGCGTGGGCAGCAAGCGTTGCAGTAATGCCAGGGCGCGAGCATTGGGATGGGCGCCGATGTACCCGGATTATCGGGCGGGCTATGCGGCGTTGCTGGGCTAAAAATGGTGGTTGATCAGGAGCGCCGTGAAGAGCGCTCCTGATACCTGAATCGCTTACTGCTGTTCGAGCAACCAGCGACGTGGGCCGGGACGCAGCTCGGGCATCTGGTCGGCGCCAGCGTTGTTCACCGCCTGGAATATCTCCAGCTGCTTGCCTTTGCGGGCGAAAATCCACGGGTTGCCTTTCTCGGCTTTCTCCAGCCACATGCTGTCGAATTCGCCGCTCATGGCTGCACAATCGCCTGCCAGGCAGAGCGCGTAACGATCGTTTTCCGGAAGCCCCTGCACACTGCCGTCAGGCATGAATTGCACGGTGCTGCCCTGACCGTCGCCCTCTACGACCGTCCATTTGCCGCCCATGTAGGCGCCATACAGCGCTTTCTCGAAGCTGCTGCCTGGCTGAGCGCCGTCCGGAGCCGGATCTTCGGGTTTCTGGAAGTGCTGTTCAGGGCCTGACTCGCTGGCCGCCTGGACCAGTTCGTCACCCTTGACGCTCAGGTCTTCGAAGAAGTTGCCGTAGAAATCGACATGCAGCTTGCCTTCGGCAGCGCTGACGATCTTGCCTTCGCCGAGCTCGAAGCCATTGGAGTAAATGGCCTGATTGGCCTTGGAGTTGATTTTCCACTCCAGGTTGGGACCATTGGCGAGGAGGGCCTGGCGCAAGTTGCCTTGCTTGACGGCGTCGTCGATGGCGGTCTGGTTGATCCAGGTGCCGTCCGGATTGCGGTCGGCGTGGCTGGCGCAGCCGCCCATAATGACGGCGAGCAGCGAGATGGCGAGCGCGGAGCGCATAACGGATTCCTTCCTTCAGGGAGAACGGAGCGCAAGTCACGCTCCGTCGGGGATTTATTCGATGACGAGAATCGCGTCCATTTCAACCTGGGCGCCACGCGGCAATGCCGCAACGCCGATGGCCGCACGGGCCGGGTAAGGCTGAGTGAAATAGGTGCTCATGAGCTCGTTGACCTTGGCGAAGTGGCCCAGGTCGGTCAGAAAGATGTTCAATTTGACGATGTCCTTGAACGATCCGCCCGCCGCTTCGGCAACCGACTTAAGGTTTTCGAAAACCTGAGTGATCTGGGCTTCGATGCCTTCAACCAGTTCCATGGTGCTCGGGTCCAACGGGATCTGTCCAGACATGTATACGGTATTGCCAGCTTTGATGGCCTGTGAGTAAGGGCCGATGGCCGCAGGGGCTTTATCGCTGGTGATGACAGTCTTGGTCATGAGAACTCCTGATAGTGGGATGGCCTACGCGCGCATCCGGGTGATGCGTGTGACACCGGTCAGGGCGCGCAGTTTCTTGATCACACGAGCCAGGTGCACGCGGTCGTGCACGCTGACCACCAGTTGGACCACGCTGATGCGACCATCGCGTTCGTCCATGCTGATTTTTTCGATATTGCCGTCCGCCGCGTTGACGCTGCTGGCCAGCAGCGCGATCAGGCCGCGCTGATGCTCAAGTTCGACACGCAGCTCGACGTTGAATTCGCCAGTCACGTCCTTGGCCCACGACAACTGGATGCATTTTTCCGGGTTGTGGCGGATTTCGCTGATGTTGCGGCAGTTGTCCAGGTGCACAACCATGCCCTTGCCTGCAGACAGGTGGCCGACAATCGGGTCGCCCGGGATCGGTGTGCAGCACTTGGCGTAGCTGAGCACCAGGCCTTCGGTGCCACGAATCGCCAGCGGACCTTCAGGGCTCGGCAACTGATCGCCTTCGCCCAGCAGGCGTCGGGCAACGACATAAGCCATGCGGTTACCCAGGCCAATGTCTTCGAGCAGGTCTTCCAGCACTTCGACACGGTATTCGTTGAGCACCAGTTGAATGCGTTCCTGGCTGATCTTGTCGAGGCTGCATTCAAAGCCGTTGAGAACCTTGTTCAGCAGTCGCTCGCCCAGATTGATCGACTCGGAGCGGCGTTGCAGCTTGAGTGCGTGACGAATATGGGTGCGCGCCTTGCCGGTGACGACGAAGTTCAGCCAGGCCGGATTCGGACGTGCGCCGGGTGCGCTGACAATCTCGACCGTCGAGCCGCTTTGCAGCGGTTCGGAAAGCGGTGCCAAGCGGCGGTTGATCCGGCAGGCAATGCAGCTGTTGCCGACATCGGTGTGTACCGCGTAGGCGAAATCCACTGCCGTAGAGCCTTTGGGCAGCTCCATGATCCGGCCTTTGGGGGTGAAAACGTAGACTTCGTCCGGGAACAGGTCGATCTTGACGCTTTCGATGAATTCCAGAGAGTTGCCGGCGCGCTGCTGCATTTCCAGTACGCCCTTGACCCACTGTCGGGCACGAGCGTGAGTGCCCTTGGGCTGCTCATCGTCACTGGACTTGTACAGCCAGTGCGCCGCGATGCCGTTGTTGGCCATTTCTTCCATTTCGCGGGTGCGAATCTGGATCTCGATAGGCACGCCATGCATCCCGAACAACGTCGTGTGCAGGGACTGATAGCCGTTGGCCTTGGGGATCGCGATGTAATCCTTGAATCGGCCGGGCAGCGGCTTGTACAAATTATGTACAGCGCCAAGCACGCGATAGCAGGTGTCGACCTTGTCGACGATGATGCGGAACGCGTAGACATCCATGATCTCGTTGAAGGCGCGACGCTTGCCGCGCATCTTCTTGTAGATGCCATACAGATGTTTCTGCCGCCCACTGACGTCGCCTTCGATGCCATCGACGGCCAGACAATGACTCAGGGACTCTTCGATCTTGTTGACCAGTTCCTTGCGATTGCCCCTGGCGCGCTTGACCGCCTGGTTGATTCGCGAGGAGCGCATCGGGTACATCGCCTTGAAGCCCAGGTCCTCGAATTCGATACGCACACTGTGCATGCCCAGCCGATTGGCGATGGGCGCATAGATTTCGAGGGTTTCCTTGGCGATGCGCCGACGCTTTTCGCCAGACAGGACTTCCAGCGTGCGCATGTTGTGCAGGCGGTCGGCGAGCTTGACCAGAATGACGCGAATGTCGCGCGCCATGGCCATGGCCATTTTCTGGAAGTTTTCCGCCTGGGCTTCGGCCTTGGTCTCGAAATTCATCTGGGTCAGTTTGCTGACCCCATCGACCAGTTCCGCGACGGTCTCGCCAAATTGGGCGCTGAGCGCTTCCTTGGCAATCCCGGTGTCTTCGATGACGTCATGCAGCATCGCAGCCATCAGGCTCTGATGGTCCATGTGCATGTCGGCAAGAATGTTCGCCACCGCAAGGGGATGGGTGACGTAGGCTTCACCGCTGCGACGGCGTTGGCCATCGTGGGCTTGTTCGGCGTAGAAATACGCTCGGCGGACCAGATTGACCTGGTCCTTGCCGAGGTAGGCCGACAGTCTGTCGGCGAGGGCGTCTATGCTCGGCAAGGCGCTACCCCTTGCCAATGGCTTTTACCCTGCGCCGTACTACGTCGACCTGGCATAGGCTTAGACGGCCTCGTTGGACTCGTCCTCGAACGCTGCGAACAATGGCTCATCTTCAACGATTTCAGCTTCTGCGATTACAGAGTAATCCATTACGCCAGCGGCGATTTCACGCAGGGCCATAACGGTAGGCTTGTCGTTTTCCCAGGCCAGCTTTGGTTCTTTGCCGCCGGTTGCCAGTTGACGGGCACGCTTGGTAGAGAGCATGACCAGCTCAAAGCGGTTATCCACGTGTTCTAGGCAGTCTTCAACGGTTACGCGGGCCATGGGTATTCCTCGTAGCAAATGCGGATGCGCGATGCCCGGATGGGCGAGCGGACTCGGTAGTTTACAAGCGGACAGCACCAGTCATCAAGCGGCATGCCACCAACGGCATGCTTTTAACCTGTTGCCTGATGGCTGGAAACGTTTCGATCAAGCCAGCAACTCCTGAAAAAGCTCGCTGTATTGCTCTTGCTGATGCTGTTGAGTGAGGCGATTGGCGCGGAAAATCGCCTTGAGGTCCTCCAGTGCGCCGGCGAAGTCATCATTGACCACGACGTACTCATACTCGTTGTAGTGGCTCATTTCGCTGACCGCTTCACGCATCCGTGCTTCGATGATCTCGTCGCTGTCCTGGCCGCGATTGGTCAGGCGCTGGCGCAGGGCCTGCTGAGTCGGCGGCAAAATGAAGATGGAGCGGGCCTGGGGCATCTGTGCACGAACCTGACGCGCACCCTGCCAGTCGATCTCCAGAATCAGGTCGTGGCCTTCGTCCAGCGTCTGCTGCAGGTGGCTCTGCGACGTGCCGTACAGGTTGCCGAAGACCTCGGCCTGCTCGAGAAAGTCGCCGTGCTCGATCATGCTCAGGAACGTGGCACGATCGACGAAGTTGTAGTTCACGCCGTCCACTTCACCGGGGCGCATGGCGCGTGTGGTGTGCGAGACAGAGACGCGAATCTTTGCCTGCGCGCCGTGCTGAGGCTCTTGCTGAGCGTCCATCAGCGCCTTGACCAGACTGGTCTTGCCCGCACCGGACGGAGCGGAAATGATGTACAGGGTGCCAGTGATATGGGTCATGTCAGGTTCAGCCTTACTCAATATTCTGCACTTGCTCACGCATCTGCTCGATCAACACTTTAAGGTTGACGGCGGCCTGCGTGCTGCGTGGGTCAAAGGCCTTGGAGCCCAGTGTATTCGCTTCGCGGTTAAGCTCTTGCATCAGGAAATCAAGGCGGCGTCCTGCCTGGCCGCCAGCCTTGAGTACGCGACGCACTTCGGTGACGTGTGTGCTGAGGCGGTCCAGTTCTTCGGCGACGTCGCTTTTCTGTGCCAGCAGGACCATTTCCTGCTCCAGACGCTGAGGGTCGAGTTCGGCTTTCATGTCGGCAAAGCGATCCAGCACCTTCTGACGCTGGGTTGCGAGCATCTGTGGCACCAGCGTGCGCAAGGTGGCGACTTCTTCGACGATGGAAGACAGGCGCTCGTCGAGCAGCCGCGCCAGGTCTGCACCTTCGCGCCCGCGGCCGCGTTTCAATTCGGTCAGCGCATCATTGAACAGCTTCAGGGCCTCGGTGTTCAACACCTGCGGATCGTTGGCGTCGGCGACCAGCACGCCCGGCCATGCCAACACCTCGAGCGGGTTCAATGCAGCAGGCTGTTTGATCAAGCCGGCAACCGACTCGGCTGCGGCGATCAATTGGCCTGCGCGTTCAAGATCCACCTGCAGCGGCTTGCCGGCGGTTTCCTCGACAAAGCGCAGTGTGCACTCGACCTTGCCGCGCGACAGGCCCTGACGCAATGCTTCGCGAATCGCGCCTTCCAGATCGCGGAACGACTCCGGCAGGCGCAGGTGCGGCTCAAGATAGCGGTGGTTGACCGAGCGCAGTTCCCAGCTCAGTGTGCCCTGGGCACCGGCCCGCTCTACTCGGGCAAAGGCAGTCATACTGTGCACCATGGGAAATACCTCTTGGTTCGCTTTCAAAAGCGTGGTTCGGTTCATGAGCGCGCAGAAGTGGCGGTCATGGGCGTCGTGAAAGCCGGCTGGCTGTAGAGGCGCAGGATTGTAGCGCAGTGCGGCGCAGGCTCCCAATCCGACAGTGTGACAAGTGACGCAAGGCGTTGTTTTAACCGACATCTGCGCGTCGAAAGCCTTGGTCCAGGGCCTTCAATTGTCGCTGGATCGGCATTGGCGGCTTTTAGAGATGCCCAGCGGCAGCTGTGGCCTCTATAATGCCCAGCAGTTTTCCGTCTCAGTACAGGTATCCCAGATGAAACGTCCAAGTGGTCGCGCCGCCGATCAGCTCCGCTCGATCCGCATCACCCGCAACTACACCAAACACGCCGAGGGTTCTGTACTGGTCGAGTTTGGTGATACCAAGGTGATTTGCACCGTCAGCGTCGAAAACGGCGTACCACGCTTTCTCAAAGGGCATGGCCAGGGTTGGCTGACCGCCGAATACGGCATGCTGCCACGCGCTACAGGCGAGCGTAATCAGCGTGAAGCCAGCCGCGGCAAGCAGGGTGGTCGTACACTCGAAATCCAGCGCCTGATCGGTCGTTCGCTGCGCGCTGCGCTGGACATGTCCAAGTTGGGCGACGTTACCCTGTACGTCGATTGCGATGTCATTCAGGCTGACGGTGGTACCCGTACGGCTTCTATTACCGGTGCGATGGTTGCTCTGGCGGATGCGCTGAAGGTGATCAAGAAGCGCGGCGGCCTGAAAGGCGGCGACCCGCTCAAGCAGATGATCGCGGCCGTTTCGGTCGGCATGTATCAGGGTGAGCCAGTGCTCGACCTGGACTACCTCGAAGACTCGGCTGCCGAAACCGACCTGAACGTGGTCATGACCAGTGCAGGCGGTTTCATTGAAGTTCAGGGCACTGCCGAAGGCGCGCCATTCCAGCCTGAAGAGCTGAACGCGATGCTCGCGCTGGCGCAAAAAGGCATGACCGAGCTGTTTGAATTGCAGCGCGCCGCGTTGGCCGACTGATAGCCAGAAGGGGTCCGATAATGAGTGACAGCTTGCAACCGTTCAGCAAACCACCGCAAAGCGCTCGCCAGTGGGCGATGTTCTGTCACTTGTCGGCGTTTGCCGGGCTGATGTTTCCGTTCGGCAATCTGCTGGGCCCGCTGATTATCTGGCAGTTGAAGAAAGATGCCGATCCGTTTATCGACGCGCAAGGCAAGGAAGCGCTGAACTTTCAGATCACTGTCGCCATTGCGGCCACCGTCAGCATGTTGCTGGTGCTGCTGATCATCGGCTTTGCGCTACTGACGCTGGTGGGGATCGGAGCCGCAGTGCTTGCGATCATTGCCGGGATAAAAGCCAATGACGGCGTCGATTATCGCTATCCGTTCACCTTGCGCCTGATCAAGTAGCATCACTTCAGGCAACGCAAAAAGCCGACTTCAAGTCGGCTTTTTCGTGTTCGCCGTCTGCCTGGCTATCAGATAGTCAGGGTCCAGTCGTAATCCACGATCAGCGGCGCGTGCTGCGAGAAGCGCGGCTGGCGTGGCAGACGGGCGCTGCGCACGAAGCGGCGCAGGCCTGGGGTCAGGATCTGATAATCGAAGCGCCAACCCAGATTCAGCATCTCGGCCTGCTCGTTGTCCGGCCACCAGCTGTACTGGTCACCTTCACGGCTGACTTCACGCAGGGCATCGACGTAGCCCATGGTGCCGACGATCTCGTCCATCCAGGCGCGCTCGGGCGCGAGAAAGCCCGGCGACTGCTGGCTGTCGCGCCAGTTTTTGATATCGAGCTTCTGCTGCGCCACATAGAGCGATCCGCAGTAGATGTATTCGCGACGCTTGCGGCGCTGCTTGTCCATGTACTTGCCGAAATCGTCCATGAGCTTGAATTTCTGATTCAGGTCTTCATCGCCATTCATCCCCGACGGAAAGAGCAGGGTAGCGATACTGACCTTGTCGAAATCTGCTTGCAGGTAGCGCCCGTAGCGGTCGGCTGTCTCGAAGCCGAGGCCGCTGATTACCGCCTTCGGCTGCAACCGCGAATACAGCGCCACACCACCTTGAGCGGGAACCTCGGCTTCGCAGGCATAGAGGAAGTAACCATCCAGCTGAAAGGCTGGATCGTCCAGTTCAAAGGTGGAGGCGCGGGTGTCCTGTAAGCAGATGACGTCGGCATTCTGAGCTTGCAGCCAGCTGAGCAAACCACGCTCGACCGCAGCCTGAATGCCATTTACGTTCACACTGATGATCCGCATAAATGGCCCCAAAAATCACGTGCGTGTATGATACCCGAGCTCTACCTAATTAGCTAAATCCGTGGTATTCGGAGCTTTTTTCATGCAAGCGTATCAACGCGATTTCATTCGTTTTGCCATCGATCGCGGTGTTCTGCGCTTCGGTGAGTTCACTCTCAAGTCCGGGCGCACCAGCCCGTACTTCTTCAATGCGGGGCTGTTCAACACCGGTTCCGCACTGGCACGGTTGGGGCGTTTCTACGCGGCAGCCGTGGTTGAAAGCGGTATTGCCTTCGACGTTCTTTTCGGTCCGGCCTACAAGGGCATTCCGCTCGCATCGGCCACTGCTGTGGCGCTGGCCGAGCATCATGACCGTGATCTGCCGTGGTGTTTCAACCGCAAGGAAGCCAAGGCGCACGGCGAAGGCGGCAGTCTGGTGGGTTCCCCGCTGACCGGTAACGTGCTGATCATCGACGACGTGATCACTGCGGGCACTGCGATCCGTGAGGTCATGCAGATCATCAAGGACCAGGACGCGACAGCTGCGGGTGTGCTGATCGCGCTCAATCGTCAGGAGCGCGGCAATGGCGAGCTGTCGGCGATTCAGGAAGTCGAGCGTGACTTCGCAATTCCGGTGGTGAGTATCGTGTCGCTGAATCAGGTGCTCGAGTTCCTGGCCGACGATCCGCAACTCAAGCAGCATCTGCCTGCTGTCGAAGCCTATCGCGCGCAATTCGGAATCTGAGGACGTGCCTATGGCAGTCGGCGGCAGGTCTTGGCGATCGGTTTCAGGCGCGCTGAGCGGTTTTCGGGCCTTGCTGGCTGTGGTCATGCTTGCGCCCATGCTCGCCCAAGCGGCCGACGCACCTGAGCCACGGCTTTATCGCTACGTCGACAGCCGCGGGGTGACGGTGATCGACACGCAAGGCGTGCCGCCCGACTACGTTGCCAAAGGCTATGAAGTGCTCAACAGTCGTGGTCGGGTGGTTCAGGTCGTACCGCCTGCGCCAACGGCCGAGCAGATTCGCCAGTCCGAGGCAGACAAACGCCAGGCCGCCGCCGATGCACAACTGTTGAGCCTGTACAGCAGCGTCGCTGAAGTGGACCGCATGAAGGCCCGCAAACTGGCCGAGCTGGACGCGCTGGTTGGCGTTGCCCAGGGCAACATTCAGGGGCTGGCGGCGCAGCAGCGCAGTCTGCAAGGCCAGGCCGCCGACCTTGAGCGCGCAGGACGACCGGTCCAGCAGGCACTTGTCGATCAACTGAACGACTTGCGCGATCAGCAGCAGAAACTGCAAGCCGACATCGCCGGGTATCAGGCCGCACGCGTAAAGGCCGAAGCAGACTTCGCCGTCGACCGCGCCCGCGTCCAGCGCCTGACTCAATGACCGGACGCAGAGCGTCCAGAGCGGCGTGCCCGCGCGGAGCACTCAACGTTATACATAAGTCTTGAAGAGCCCGGGAAACGTGACTTTCGGGCTTCTGCCCGAAGTGCGTGAGAGTGACCGGGCGGCGATCCGCATGGCTCACGAATAGGAGGGTCCAGACGCCCCATTTTCAGGGGCTCTACTGGCCTCTTCGCGAGCAAGCTCGCTCACACGGCCTGCGGCGAGAATCAAGAGCAGACTTGTGTATAACGCTGAGCGCGGAGCATGGACACAATAGTGTTCTCGATCATCAGTCAACAAAAAGGCCCTGTGAGGGTTAGCTCACGGGGCCTTTGGGTGTTGCGTCTGAATCAGTGCCGCTTGCGGTTGGTGATCTGAGTACCTACACCGCTGTCGGTGAAGATCTCCAGCAAGACCGCGTTGGGCACTCGACCGTCGATGATGTGCGAGCTGTTGACGCCGCCCTGAACCGCTTCCAGCGCGCAACGAATCTTCGGCAGCATGCCGCCGTAGATGGTGCCGTCGGCGATCAGGCCGTCGACCTGCTCGGTGGTCAGGCCGGTCAGGACTTCGCCCTGCTTGTTCATCAGGCCGGCGATGTTGGTCAGCAGAATCAGCTTCTCGGCCTTGAGGGCTTCGGCAACCTTGCCTGCGACCAGGTCGGCGTTGATGTTGTACGACTCGCCGTCCGGGCCCACGCCGATAGGCGCGATGACCGGAATGAAATCCCCTTTGACCAGCATGTTGAGCAGCCCGGTGTTGACCCCGACCACTTCACCGACCTGACCGATGTCGATGATTTCGGGCTTGGTCATTTCCGGCGTCTGGCGCGTGACGGTGAGCTTCTTCGCACGAATCAGCTCAGCGTCCTTGCCGGTCAGGCCGATCGCGCTGCCGCCGTGACGGTTGATCAGGTTGACGATGTCCTTGTTGACCTGGCCGCCCAGTACCATCTCCACGACATCCATGGTTTGCGCATCGGTAACCCGCATGCCGTCGATGAAGTGGCTCTCGATGGACAGACGCTTGAGCAGATCACCGATCTGCGGCCCGCCGCCGTGAACCACCACCGGGTTGATGCCCACCGCCTTCATCAACACGATGTCGCGCGCAAAGCCGGTTTTCAGCTCTTCGCTCTCCATGGCGTTGCCGCCGTACTTGATAACCAGCGTCTTGCCGACAAAGCGGCGAATGTAAGGCAGCGCTTCGGAAAGGACCTTGGCTACATTAGAGGCGGCATCGCGTTCGAGGGTCATTCAGGGCTCCAGTCAAAAGGAAAAACAATCAAAATGGCAGGTCGAGGTCCGGCGCAACTTTCTTGAGTTCTGCGTGGAACACGTCCTTGATACGCTGCAATTCGGCCTCGGTTTCGGCTTCAAAACGCAGCACCAGTACCGGCGTGGTATTGGAGGCACGAACCAGACCCCAGCCCTTCGGGTAGTCCACACGGACACCGTCGATGGTGGTCAGTTTGGCATCGCCCCACTGCGCATCCGTTTCAAGGGCCTTGATGATGCTGAACTTGGTGACATCCGTCACCTTGATGTTGATTTCAGGCGTCGAAATATCGTTCGGGAAGGTCTCGAACAGGTCTTCGGCATTGGCCTTTTCCTGGCTGAGGATCTCCAGCAGGCGTGCTGCGCTGTAGATGCCATCATCGAAACCGAACCAGCGTTCCTTGAAGAAGATGTGGCCGCTCATTTCGCCTGCCAGCAGCGCACCGCTTTTCTTCATTTCTTTTTTGATCAGCGAGTGACCGGTTTTCCACATCACCGGACGACCGCCATGTTCGCTGATCAGCGGAGTGAGGCGGCGTGTGCATTTCACGTCGAAAATGATGTCGGCACCCGGATTGCGCTTGAGCACGTCCAGCGCGAACAGCATCAACAGGCGGTCCGGGTACACCACGTTGCCCGCGTTGGTCACGACACCGACACGGTCGCCGTCACCGTCGAAGGCCAGACCCAGGTCGGCACCGGTTTCCTTGACCTTGGCAATCAGGTCCTGCAGGTTTTCCAGCTTGCCCGGATCCGGGTGGTGGTTGGGGAAGTTGCCGTCCACTTCCGCGAACAGCGAGATCACTTCACAGCCCAGCGCTTCGATCAGTTGCGGAGCGATCACGCCTGCCGCGCCATTGCCGCAGTCGACCACGACCTTCAGCTTGCGCGCCATGACGATGTCATTCTTGATCTGCTGGAAGTAGCGATCAAGGATGTCGACTTTGGTGATGCTGCCTTTCTGCGACGTCAGGTTGTTGGTCTTGATGCGCTCGTGCAGTGCCTGGATCTGCTCGTTGGCGAGGGTGTCGCCGGCGATGACGATCTTGAAGCCGTTGTAGTCCTTGGGGTTGTGGCTGCCGGTCAGCATGACGCCGGTCTTGCCGGCCAGCACGTTGGCTGCGTAATACAGCGCAGGCGTTGGCACCAGGCCCACATCGCTGACGTGGCAGCCGCTGTCGTGCAGACCTTGAATCAGTTGCTCTACCAGTTCAGGGCCGGAAAGGCGACCGTCGCGGCCAACGCTGACGTTGGGTTCGTTCTGCGCCAGGCTTTCAGAGCCAATGGCGCGGCCGATCCAGTAAGCCGTTTCAGCGTTGAGGGTGTCCCCGACCACGCCACGAATGTCGTAGGCACGGAAAATAGTCTCGGGAAGGTTGGGTGCCACGGATGCTGGGCTGTTCATAGCGAGGTTATGCTCCGATCTCAGGAAGTCCTGGTTTTCGTCGAGAAGGTCGATATCAAGGATATCGGTATCTTGAAACAGCGGATCGGTCCAGTCGGTGCGTGATGCAGCCACGGTGGACGAAGCACTGCCTTTGGCAATATCTGCATCGCGCTGCTCGCCCGCCGCCAGGAAAGGCACTGCCTGAGGCTGACTACGAAGCGAGACACGAGCAAGGGCCTGAGCCAGACCACTAAGGGCCGGGAGGCTCAAACCGAAGGGTTTGACGGCTTTTCCGCGTGAGAGTTCTTGGAGCAGCTGATCCAGTTGCCGTGCGTCGGCGCAAATACGCTTCTGCAGGGCCCGTTCATTGCGGTGCAAGCCAAGCAGCACACCCGCTGCAGCGATAATCAATGCCAGCAGCAGAAGCATCACGGACGGAGAGGTTTTCAGCCCGGGACCGGGCGTGAACTCGAGTTTCCAGCCTGGATAACCGGTATCGAAGGCCTGGGCTTTGCCGTCATCGGCCTGACCGCGCTGCAGGAAAACCTGAGCAGGCCCGCTGCCGAATTGCTGGCTGAGCACCACTTGCCCGGCATCGGCAGGCAGCGTCGGCAAGGCATTGAGCAAGCGCTGCAGGTCAAAGGCCAGCAGCAATGTACCCATCACCGGCTGAGTGGCAGTGGCACGCACCGGTGCGGCGCTGTAGATCAACCAGCGCTCGCCGACCTTGCGCGCCTCCGGGGCGACAGTCTCACCTTGTGCGGCCTTGTTGAGCATGTCCAGGGTGGCGAAACTGACGGGCAGTGCGCCTTGCGTGTCCACATCGGCCAGCCCCTTGGAGTACAGCCGAGCGCCTGCAAGGCCGTCCCAACGGGTAAATCGCTCCTGAGCGGCCAGCAGGGCAGCGGCGTCATTGCTCTGAAGCGTCTGCACAAGCGCTGCACCGGAGGCTGCCGACTGGGTGTCCGCGTTGATCTGATGCAGCGCCAGACCCACCGCTGCTGCCTGACTGCCGCCCCAGGCCTGAACAAGCTGGTCCTGTTGCTGCGGACCGGTGACCAGAGCTGTCCAGACCAGTGCCGCAGCAATCAGCAGGCCGATGGCGGCAGGCACCAGGCCAGGCGCGAGTCCTTTGAGGCTCGCAGCCGGAGGCGAGTTATCGGCGGGTATGGCGTGCTGTGAAGCGCTGTGCTGACTACCTTTCACCGACCTCTCCCTGAGTCTTGTCCCGAACCCGGATTATGTGCCGAATGGCGATCAATGACTGCCGGAATGACCGAAGCCGCCAGCGCCACGCTGACTTTCGTCGAACGCTTCAACCAGCTCGAAATGCGCCTGTACGACCGGCACCAGGACCAATTGGGCGATGCGCTCGCCGACGGAGATGTTGAAGGCAGCCTGGCCGCGGTTCCAGCAGGAGACCATCAGTTCGCCCTGATAATCGGAGTCGATCAGGCCCACCAGATTGCCCAGCACGATGCCGTGTTTGTGGCCCAGGCCGGAGCGCGGCAGGATCAGCGCAGCAAGGCCCGGATCGCCAATGTAAATCGACAGGCCGGTAGGGATCAGCAGGGTCTGCCCCGGTTCGAGGACCGTGTCCTCCTTGAGCATGGCGCGCAGGTCCAGGCCAGCCGAGCCGACAGTGGCGTAGGCCGGCAGCGGGAATTCGTTGCCAATGCGAGGGTCGAGGATCTTGGCTTGTAGAGCGTGCATTCGTAGTTAAACCTGATTCATGCGGTCGGCGATAAAAGTGACCAGCTGGCGAGCGATCTTGGCCTTGCTGGTCTGGGCGAAAAGTGTTGCGTGCAACGCCCGGTCAATCACGCTGCAGGCGTTTTCCTCGCTGTTGAAGCCGATGCTCGGGTTGGCGACATCGTTGGCGACAATCAGGTCGAGGTTCTTGTCCTTGAGCTTGCGGGCAGCGTAGTCGAGCAGGTGTTCGGTCTCGGCGGCAAAGCCGACACTGAAGGGGCGATCAGGGCGGGTTGCGATGGTCGCCAGAATATCCGGATTGCGCACCATCTGCAGCAGCAAGCCGTCACCGTTCGAAGGATCTTTCTTCAATTTGTGCGGGGCAACGACTTCCGGACGGTAGTCAGCCACGGCTGCAGAAGCGATGAACAGGTCGCAGGGGATGGCCGCCTCGCACGCTGCCAGCATGTCGCGGGCGCTGACCACGTCGATGCGCGAGACGCGATCAGGCGTAGGCAGGTTGACCGGCCCGGTGATCAACGTGACGCGAGCGCCGGCCTCCACAGCCGCTTCGGCCAGAGCAAAGCCCATTTTTCCCGAGCTGTGGTTGGTGATGTAGCGCACCGGGTCGATGTTTTCCTGGGTCGGGCCTGCGGTGATCAGCACATGCTTGCCGGTCAGCGTCAGGCGCTGGAAGCAGTCGGCCGCGCACTGGGCCAGATCGTCGGCCTCCAGCATGCGCCCGAAGCCGACATCGCCACACGCCTGACTGCCGGACGCCGGCCCGAACACACGAAAATCGCGCTCTTCGAGCAGACGGGTATTGGCCTGCACCGAGGCGTCACGCCACATTGCCTGGTTCATCGCCGGGGCGATGGCGACAGTCGCGTCGGTGGCCAGCACGATGGTGGTCAGCAGGTCGTTGGCGATGCCTTGCGCCAGGCGCGCGATGAGGTCGGCGGTGGCCGGTGCGATGAGGATCAGATCGGCCCACTTGGCCAGTTCGATATGGCCCATCGCGGCCTCGGCGGCCGGGTCGAGAAGGTCCAGGTGCACCGGGTGCCCGGACAGGGCCTGCATGGTCAGCGGGGTGATGAACTCTGCACCGCCCCGGGTCATGACTACACGCACTTCAGCGCCCTGATCGCGCAGGCGGCGGACCAGCTCAGCGCCCTTGTAGGCCGCGATGCCGCCGCCGACGCCAAGAACGATGCGTTTTCGATACAGCCGCTGCATAGACCTGCCTTTTTGGTCAAGTGAACACACAACGGCCATGACGCCTCCCCAGGCCAGATCGTCGTGCAAAAAAGATGGGCTAAGATAGCACAGCGACCGCACCGGAACAGCGGTGCCCAATCACATGGAGGTCCTATGAGTATTCGCAGTTGGCCCGCGGCTGAACGCCCCCGGGAACGCTTGTTGGAGTTGGGGGCGGCAAGCCTTTCCGACGCCGAGTTGCTGGCTATCTTTTTACGCACCGGCGTGGCTGGAAAAAGCGCCGTAGACCTTGCGCGTCATCTGCTGAATCAATTTGACGGGCTCAGACCGTTACTGGATGCGGATCTGTCGGCATTCACCTCGCAACTGGGGCTTGGGCCCGCCAAGTTCGCTCAGTTGCAGGCGGTCATGGAAATGGCGCGTCGGCATATGGCCGAGTCCTTGCGCCGTGAGTCAGCGCTGGAAAATCCGACCCAGGTTCGCAGCTATCTCAAGGCCCTCCTGCGGCATGAGCCGCACGAAGTCTTCGGCTGCCTGTTTCTCGATAACAAACACCGGGTCATGACCTTCGAGATATTGTTTCGCGGGACGATCAACGCGTCCTACGTGCACCCGCGCCAGGTGGTAAAACGAGCGATGGCGCATAACGCTGCGAGTCTGATCCTCTGCCACAACCATCCTTCCGGTATCACCACGCCCAGCCGTTCCGACATCGACCTGACCAAGCGCCTCAAGGAAGCGCTGATGCTGGTGGATGTTCATGTGCTTGACCACGTGATCGTGGGAGACGGTGAGCCACTGTCGATGGTGGAACGCGGTTTGATGTAAAGAGCTGACGCAGAGCAATGTGCGCGATGGGGCGGGCACCCGGATTATCGCTCCCACGCTCTGCTTGGTAATGCCGTTCTGGACGCTCTGCGTCCGGTCTCCAGAGGGTCGTGCCAATGCAGGCATTGGCACGACGTCACCCAGAGAGCCTCAGGTCAGCCAGGGGCCTTACTTGACCTGCACTTTATAGAAATCCTGCCTGCCGAACGGGCTGACCTGATAGCCAGTGACATCCTTGCGTACCAGGGCTGCAGCCGTCGGGTGGGCGAGGGGGATCCACAGTGCCTGCTGTTGAATCTGCTGCTGGGCCTGGTGATACAGCTTGCTGCGTTCGGCCTGGTCACTGACTGATTTACCGTCTGCGATCAGCTTGTCCAGTGTCTTGTCGCAATAACGGGCGAAATTGGTGCCCGACTGCACGGCTGCACACGAGAACTGCGGGGTCAGGAAGTTATCCGGGTCGCCATTGTCGCCTGCCCAGCCCATGAACAGCAGGTCATGCTCGCCAGCCTTGGCGCGGCGAATCAGTTCGCCCCACTCAATGATCTTGATCTCGGCATCAATGCCGACCTGCTTCAAGTCAGCCTGCAACAATTGAGCGCCCAGGCTCGGGTTCGGGTTCAGCAGGCTTCCGGAAGGTCGCGTCCAGATGGTGGTCTTGAAGCCTTCCTTTACACCGGCCTTGGCCAGCAACGCCTTGGCCTTGGCAACATCGTGCTGATAGCCAGGCAGGTCCTTGGCGTAACTCCAGGTATTGGGCGGATAAGGACCGTTGGCTTTTTCAGCGGTGCCTTCGAACACGGCTTTCAGGTAATTATCCTTGTCGAACGCCAGGTTGATGGCCTGGCGAACTTCCGGCTTGTCGAACGGCGGGTGCTGGCTGTTGATCGCGACAAACGCGGTCATGAACGCTTCAGTCTTCTCGACCTTGAGCGAGTCGTCCTTGCTGGCTGCCTGAATATCCAGGGGCTTGGGCGAAAGCGCTATCTGGCATTCGTCCTGACGGATTTTCTGCAGGCGCACATTGGCGTCCGGCGTGATGGCATACACCAGCGTGTCGATATCAGACTTGCCGGCGAAGTAATCGTCGAACGCCTCATAGCGCACCGCGGCGTCTTTCTGGAAGCGCTTGAACACGAACGGCCCGGTGCCGATCGGCTGGCTGTTGAGTTTTTCCGGCGTGCCCGCCTTCAACAGCTGCGCGGTATATTCGGCTGAATAGATCGAGGCGAAACCCATGCTCAGCGTGGCCAGGAAGGTCGAGTCCGCATGGTTGAGCGTAAAGCGCACGGTGTGTGCATCGGGCGCTTCGATACTCTTGATCAGCGCGGGCAACTGCATGGATTGCGCATGCGGAAAACCGCTCTGGGCGATCTTGTGCCACGGGTTCTGCGGGTCGAGCATGCGCTGGAAGCTGAACAGCACGTCATCCGCGCTCAGCTCGCGAGTCGGCTTGAAATAGTCAGTGGTGTGGAATTTCACTCCGGCGCGCAGCTTGAAGTCGTAAGTCAGGCCGTCTTTGGACACGGTCCAGCTTTCTGCCAGACTCGGCACCAGCTTGCCGCTCTTGGCATCGAAGTCCACAAGGCGGTTCATCAGCACGTCGGCCGATGCGTTGGTGGTGGTCAGCGAGTTGTACTGTACAACGTCGAAGCCCTCGGGGCTGGCTTCGGTGCAGACCACAAGGTTCGATGCCTGGGCAGCGACGGGAAGCAGGAGTGGAACGAGTAGAAATGGGATTGCAGCTAGGCGCATGGCGTTATTTCCTGTTCAGAAAGGGCCCCATCTGCCGGCGCAGTCTGGTGAGGGACTAACCCTAGACCATGTACTGGCGCAGAACAATCGTCTCGGCGCGACGAGCGGTCGATTTGCCTGTGCCCCCGCAGTGCTTGAGCATACCGCTGCGCGAGGCGTGATCATTCGGGGCAAAGTGCTTTGCCTGTTGTTGTGCCAAAGGCTTTCTGGTATAAAGCAGCGCTCTTTTCTAGGGGCCCGGTTCCTTCACTGTAGGTGTAGCCGGTAAGACCCTTAAAGAAACGCGGCGCCTGGCGCCAAATGACTGAGAGATTAAGCGGCCAACCCATGCCGGGTTGGGCATGTGGTTTTAGAGGGCTGAGGCATGTCGAGAGTATGTCAAGTTACCGGTAAGGGTCCGGTGACTGGGAATAACATTTCCCACGCAAACAACAAAACCCGTCGTCGTTTCCTGCCAAACCTGCAGCATCACCGCTTCTGGGTTGAAGGCGAGAAGCGTTTTGTTCGTCTGCGCGTATCTGCTAAAGGCATGCGTATCATCGACAAGCGTGGCATTGAAGTTGTGCTCGCTGAACTGCGTCGCGACGGCAAAATTTAAGGGAGAAAATCATGCGTGAATTGATCCGTTTGGTGTCGAGCGCTGGTACAGGCCATTTCTACACCACCGACAAGAACAAACGTACTACCCCGGATAAAATCGAAATCAAAAAATTCGATCCGGTTGTACGCAAGCACGTGATCTACAAAGAAGGCAAAATCAAGTAATTGATTCTGTCGGCTACAAAAAAACCCGCCTTGGCGGGTTTTTTTGTGCCTGCGTTCCTGGCGTAGCTGCCAGCAGTATCCAGGCAGCAAAACGCCCGACGCGATGCGCCGGGCGTTTCAAGCATGTGAAGCTGCTGTCGGGCGACGAAGGTACGGTCGCCTGATCAGCCGAAGCTGAAGCCGGCCACCAGACCGTCCTTGTCGACATTGACGTACAGACGGTTCGGGTTGAGGTCCTGGGTCGTGATGTCGCCAGGGCCGATCACCTTCTGAAGACCGGTAATTTCGCTGATATAGGCTTTGACGGTAGGCACATAGCGGCTGCCTACAAGGTACTGAAGCGCTTGGGCGATAACTTCGTTGGTCATTTTCAAAATCCTTTTTGAGTGAATGTCCTCACTGGACGCGCTCAGAATCCTCCAGAAAGCCCGATGTGATGCGGTACTTATTTATCTGCAGCCGCCTCAAACACCACATAAATCTTGCGGCATGTTTCCAGCACCTCCCAGGTGCCCTTGAAGCCGGCCGGAATCACGAAGCGGTCGCCTGCGCGCAGGGTTTTCGCGTTGCCCTGCTCGTCGCGCAGGACTGAAACGCCCTGCACAATCTCGCAATACTCATGCTCCGAGTAACTCACCTGCCACTGCCCGGGCTCGCCATTCCAGACGCCCGCGCTCATCTGTCCGCAGGGGCTGTTGTAGTGGTTGTAGAGGGTTTGTGCCGGATCACCCTTGAAGACCTTTTCCGGTGCAGGGCGATAGTGCTCGGCGGCGGTGCTGGCTTCACTGAAGTCGACGATGCTTTCGATGCTCATGAGGGGGCCCTTGTCCTGAATGCGTTGAAGGTTTGACGTGCGTGCAGTGCGTTAGTGCCTCGGCGCGCGTGCTGAGCTGTTTAATAAAATCAACATAAAAGCACCGTAGCGGCTATTTATGTCAAATATATTGGTTTTGTCGGGCCGCTGGTTTAGGGTAACGGCCGTCCTGAAAAATTTCAGATTGTGTCTTTAATCAACCATGACACACCCACATTCAACAAGAGGAGGACATGCAAATGACCACCCTGACTCGTGCTGACTGGGAGCAACGCGCCCAGAATTTGAAGATCGAAGGCCGTGCCTTCATTCAAGGTGAATACACCGCAGCCTCCTCCGGCGAGACGTTTGACTGCATCAGCCCGGTCGATGGCCGGATGCTTGCCAAGGTTGCCAGTTGCGATACCGCTGACGCACAACGCGCGGTCGACAGTGCGCGCAGCGCCTTCAACTCCGGTGCCTGGTCGCGACTGGCTCCGGCCAAGCGCAAGGAAACGATGATCCGTTTCGCCGAGCTGCTCAAGCACAATGCCGAAGAACTGGCTTTGCTTGAAACCCTGGACATGGGCAAGCCGATTGGCGACTCGTTCGGCGTCGACATTCCCGGTGCCGCCAGAGCCCTGAGCTGGAGCGGCGAGGCCATCGATAAACTGTATGACGAAGTCGCGGCAACGCCTCATGACCAACTGGGCCTGGTAACGCGCGAGCCGGTGGGTGTCGTGGCCGCCATCGTGCCGTGGAATTTTCCGCTGATGATGGCCTGCTGGAAGCTGGGCCCTGCGCTGTCCACTGGCAACTCGGTCATCCTCAAGCCATCGGAAAAATCTCCGCTGACGGCCATTCGTATCGCACAACTGGCCATTGAGGCGGGTATTCCCGCGGGCGTACTCAACGTGCTGCCTGGCTATGGCCACACCGTCGGCAAGGCGCTTGCCCTGCATATGGACGTGGACACCGTGGTCTTCACTGGCTCGACCAAAATCGCCAAGCAGCTGATGATCTATGCGGGCGAATCGAACATGAAGCGCGTGTGGCTGGAAGCCGGCGGCAAGAGCCCGAATATCGTCTTCGCCGACGCGCCTGATCTGCAGGCCGCCGCCAGCGCAGCCGCCAGCGCGATTGCCTTCAACCAGGGCGAAGTCTGCACCGCCGGTTCACGCTTGCTGGTCGAGCGTTCCATCAAGGATCGCTTCCTGCCGATGGTGATCGAGGCGCTGAGCGCCTGGAAGCCCGGCAACCCGCTGGACCCTGCGACCACCGTAGGCGCGCTGGTCGATACCCAGCAGATGAATACCGTGTTGTCCTACATCGAGGCGGGGCACTCCGATGGTGCCAAGCTGGTTGCGGGCGGCAAGCGCATTCTGCAGGAGACCGGCGGCACCTATGTCGAGCCGACCATTTTCGACGGTGTGAACAACGCGATGAAAATCGCTCAGGAAGAAATCTTCGGCCCGGTGCTTTCGGTGCTGACGTTCGATTCTGCCGAAGAGGCGATCCAGATCGCCAACGACACGCAGTATGGTCTGGCGGCTGCCGTATGGACCGCGAACATCTCCAAGGCACACCTGACCGCCAAGGCTTTGCGAGCAGGCAGTGTATGGGTCAACCAGTACGACGGCGGCGACATGACCGCACCGTTCGGCGGCTTCAAGCAGTCGGGCAACGGTCGTGACAAGTCGCTGCATGCGTTCGACAAATACACCGAACTAAAGGCGACCTGGATCAAGCTGTAGTCATTTGCCTATCGCTCCGAGGCTCTGCCCTCGGAGCATTGGCAAGATGGGGTCTCACGATCATCGCTCCCACGCTCTGCGTGGGCGTGTGGTTCTGGACGCTCCGCGTCCTGGCTTGGATGTGCGCAACGGCGCAGTTCTGTGACGCGGAGCGTCACGGGATGCATGCCAACGCGAAGCATTGGCGCGATGGGACCTCAAGATTGCTCATCGTTCCCAAGCTCTGCGTGCCATTGGCTCGATGGACATTTCAGGATTTGTACAAGGCGAAGAGCGCGTAGCGCGGCGCTGGGCAGGAGCGTGGAAATGCGTTGGGGTACTTATTTTGCTGTGCTGGCGTCCGTGCTGGGCGTTGGTCTGGCAATGGGCGTCAGCATGCCGCTGGTTTCATTGCGGCTGGCAGGCTGGGGCTATGGCTCGTTCGCCATTGGCATCATGGCGGCGATGCCTGCGGTGGGCGTGCTGCTCGGCGCGGCGCTGGCCAGTCGTCTGGCGGCGCGCTTCGGCACGGCCAATCTGATGCGCCTGTGTCTGTGGGCCGGGGCGTTTTCGGTCGGCGCGCTGGCGCTGCTACCGTATTACTGGATCTGGCTGGTCTTGCGCCTGACCCTCGGGGTCATTCTGACCATCGTCTTCGTGCTGGGTGAAAGCTGGATCAATCAGCTGGTCATCGAGCGCCTGCGCGGGCGTCTGGCGGCGCTGTATGGCAGCACCTACGCATTGAGCCAACTGGCAGGTCCGCTGCTGCTCGGCGTGATCGGCACCGAGGCCGACTACGGTTTCTGGATTGGCGTGGCGCTGCTGGTCGGCTCACCGTTTCTGCTGCTGGGGCGCACCGGCGCGCCGTCGACCGAATCCTGCAACGTGACGTTTGCCGATCTGTCCGGCTTCTGTCGCGGCATGCCTGCCATCGCCTGGGCGGTCGCCCTGTTTGCTGCGTTCGAAGCGCTGATCCTCACCCTGTTGCCGCTTTACTGCATACGCCACGGCTTCACCCCGGAAATCGCCCTGATCATGGTCAGCGTGGTGGTGGTCGGTGACGCGCTGCTGCAACTGCCGATCGGCATGCTCGCCGACCGCATTTCACGTCGCGCGATGTTCACCGGCTGTGCCGCCTTGCTGCTGGCGTCCAGTCTGCTGGTGCCATTGCTGATCGACACTGTTCTGATCTGGCCGCTATGGACCGTCTTCGGTGCCAGTGCCGGTGGGCTGTTTACCCTGTCGCTGATTCTGATCGGCGAACGCTATCGCGATGATTCGCTGGTCCGCGCCAACGCGCATGTCGCTCAACTGTGGGGCATCGGCTGCCTGCTCGGCCCGTTGATAGCCGGCGCGGGCAGCCAGTGGGTCAGCGGTGAGGCCTTGCCGCTGATGATGGCTGCAGGTGCCTTGGGCCTGCTGATACTGATCCGGCGACGCGGCGCGTTCGGCGATACGCAGGCTGCGCCCGCTTAAAGCATTCTTTCCAGGCCGATGGCGCGGCTCATCCACGCATTGAAACGCCGCCACCAGTCGCCCGGTTCGGTATGCAGCGTGTGGATCTGCCCGTTGTCTTCGGTCACCCACACCACTTTGCCGTCCTCCAGCCGCGCTTCGTAGGTGAGCGACGGGGCCATGCCCTGCAAGGTCAGTTCGCGCAGTTGTTCGGCCAGTTGCGGGCTGTCGACCAATACGCCCACTTCGGTATTCCACAGCACAGAGCGCGGATCGAAGTTGAATGAGCCGACAAAGACCTTCTGCCGATCAAAGATCATCGCCTTGCTGTGCAGGCTCGATTCGGAACTGACCAGAGAATGGCTTTTCTTGAACAGATGCGGACCGCTGCCGCGCATCGTCTCGGTATCGCCAGGCTGTCGGCGCAGCTCGAAGAGCTTCACGCCATGCTCCAGCAGTGCCTTGCGGTACGGCGCATAGCCGCCATGCACGGCAGGCACGTCGGTGGCTTCCAGGGAGTTGGTCAGCAGGCTGACATTGACACCGGCATCGGCCCGACCGGTCAGGTACAGCAAGCCTTCCTGGCCCGGCACAAAGTAGGCCGAGATCAGCATCAGTTCCTTGTGCGTGTTCAGCAGTTCAGGCGCCAGTTGCGTGGTCAGCAGCAGGTGCGGATCAGGCTCGCCCTGCGCCAGTACCTTGGTCGGTGCATCCCACAGCGCCTGGTTGTAAGCCCAGACCAGCTCGTTGAGCCAGGTTTTCATGCGCGGTTGAGTCTTGTAGGCCATCAATCGCTCATACAGCGCCTTGTGCTGCTGGTGCGCCTGCTCCAGAGAATCGTCCAGCTTGCGCCGGGCCTCGGCCAGATCCTCTCCGTCTGGCCGGAAATAGATGAACTCATCGATAGGCTTGCTGAGTGTGCTGTTCCAGTACTGGTCGAAGCTGTGGCCGAGCTGCTCGGCCACCGGCCCCACGCTGAGCATGTCGATATCGGTGAAATTCAGGTTCGGCTCGGCATCGAAGTATTCATCGCCCAGGTTGCGCCCGCCGACGATGGCCACGCTGCTGTCGGCCAGCCATAGCTTGTTGTGCATGCGCCGGTGCTGGCGCGACAGGTTCATCAGGCGCCCGAGGCTGCGGGTGATGCCGGTCTCGCGCCCCAGGTTTTGCGGGTTGAACAGGCGAATCTGAATGTTCGGGTGAGCGGCCAGGGTGGCGATGGCCTGATCCAGACCGTCGCTGGTGGTGTCGTCCAGCAGGATACGCACACGTACGCCACGGTCTGCCGCCTTGAGCAGTTCATCGATCAGGGCGCGCGTGCTCAGGCCGTCGTGGACGATGTAATACTGCAGATCAAGGCTGCTTTTGGCATTGCGGATCAGTTCGGCGCGAGCCTTGAAAGCGTCACTGCTGTCAGGCAACAGACGAAAGCCAGAACGTCCCTCGTGGGGCATGGCCATGGCCTGGATCGAGCGGCCGAACGCGGAGCCTGAAGACGGCATGGCCTGGCTTGGCTCACTGGCGACCTGTTGATGCGCGCAACCGCTGACGCATAACGCAACCAGCAAGCAAAAGGGCAAGGCCCATGAGTTATTCAAATTGATCTTCCGCGTCTGGACATGGCTCGACTTGGCGATATGACCCGCAAAACCGGGAAAGATTTGCCCGCATCAGTCAGTTTGCGCATTCAGTAGTGCAATTGTCTCGCCCACGATACGCACAGCGCTCTCGATTTCGCGGTTGGGTTTGGTCGCGAAGTTCATGCGCATGCAGTTGCGGTACTTGCCCGATGCCGAAAAGATACTGCCCACAGCGATCTGCACACCCTTGCCCAGCAAGGCGCGGTTCAGGCGCAGGGTGTCGAAGCCTTCGGCCAGTTCCACCCACAGCATGAAGCCGCCTTGTGGTCGGCTGGCGCGGGTGCCTTCAGGGAAGTAGCGCATCACCCAGTCGATCATCTGGTCGCGACTGCGCTGATATTGGCTACGCATGCGCCGCACATGTGGCTCGTAATGGCCGCCTTCGATGAAGTCGGCAATGGCCAATTGTGGCTGCGGGGCGGTCGAGCCGGTGCCGATGTATTTCATGTGCAGCACCTGCTCCAGATAGCGGCCCGGCGCTACCCAGCCGATTCGCAGCCCGGGCGCCAGGGTCTTGGAAAACGAACTGCACAACAGCACGCGACCGTCCTCGTCGAAGGATTTGATGGTGCGCGGGCGAGGGTAGTTGTAGGCCAGGTCTCCATACACATCATCTTCGATGATCGCCACGTCGAAGCGCTGCGCCAGGGTCAGCAGTGCCCGCTTGCGTGCTTCAGGCATGACATAACCCAGCGGGTTGTTGCAGTTGGGCGTCAGCTGAATGACCTTGATCGGCCATTGTTCCAGCGCCAGTTCCAGTGCTTCGAGGCTGATGCCGGTCAACGGGTCGGTAGGGATTTCCATGGCTTTCATGCCCACGCCCTTGAGCGTTTGCATGGCGCCGAAGAAGCTTGGCGAGTCCACCGCCACGATGTCCCCCGGCGAGCAGATGGCCCGGACACTCGCTGACAGCGCTTCATGACAGCCATTGGTGACGATCAGGTCATTGGCGGTCAGGTTGCAGCCCGAGTCGAGCATCAGCCTGGCAATCTGCTCGCGCAGCCTGCGCACGCCGTAGATGTTGTCGTAATACAGGCCCGGCATGTCCTGATGGCGACTCAACTGACTCAGCGCGCGCATCAGCGGTTTCAGGGTCGGGCTGGTGACATCGGGCATGCCGCGCCCCAGTTGCGTGACGGCTTCAAGAGGTGCCACGCGAATCAGGTCCAGTACCTGATCCCATTGAGAGATATCCACAGGCCGCTGCACAGGCCTGCCGACCGCTGGCAGCGCAGGGGCTTTTCGGCTGACCGAGACGAAATAGCCGGACTTGGGTTTCGGTGCGGCCAGGCCATTGTCTTCCAGCACCCGGTACGCCTGCTGCACGGTACTCAGGCTGACGCCATGTTCGACACTCAATGCGCGCACCGAGGGCAGGCGGTCGCCGGGGCGATAGAAGCCGTTTTCGATGCGCGAGCCGAGCAGTTCGGCGAGGTTGACGTAGAGCGTCATGGCGTACTCTTAGAAATTCGAATGCGGTAAAGCAATACAGATTGGCCGAAAATATAGCATTCAGTGGCGTTTTTGAATCTTCTGTATGGAAAATATAAAGAACTTTTGAATCTGTATTGGTTTTGCTGTTCGCTGCATCATGAACCCACACCCACCCAGGATGAGGGAACAGGACATGAACGGGTTCAGCGATGTGCGCCTTGCGCTTCACAGCCATGAATTGAATGAGTATCGGCCAGCGGCGGTCAGAACGGTCCGCTCGAACAAGGCCGATCTGTTGGCAGGCATGGGGCGCTGGGCACTGTATCGCCACCGCTGGTTGTCACGCCGTACCTTGCTGACACTGACGGACGACCAGTTGCGCGACATCGGGCTGGATTTCCGCCAGGCGCGGGTCGAGGCGATGAAGCCGTTCTGGAGGCCCTGAGCCTAGCGCAGCTCTTTAAGGCGGTGCCAGAGCATGCCCAATGCCAGCAGAGGCGAGCGCAAGTGCTTGCCGCCGGGAAAGGTCATGTGCGGCACTTTGGCGAACAACTCGAAGCCATCGCTGTGTTGCCCGGCGATGGCTTCGGCCAGCAGTCGGCCTGCCAGATGCGTGGCATTCAGACCGTGGCCCGAGTAGGCCTGAGCATAAAATACGTTGGGATGCTGCTTGAGCCGGCCAATTTGCGGCAGGCGATTGGCGCCGATGCCGATCATCCCTCCCCACTGGTAATCGATCTTCACTGAGGCCAGTTGTGGAAATACATCGAGCATCTTCGGTCGCATGTACGCGGCGATATCCTCAGGGTCACGCCCCGAGTAATGGCAGGCGCCGCCGAACAGCAAACGGCGGTCGGCAGACAGCCTGTAGTAATCCACCGTCACGCGCTGATCGCAGACCGCCATGTCCTGCGGCAACACTTCACGGGCCTGCGCTTCGCTCAATGGCTCGGTGGCGATGATGTAGCTGCCGGCAGGCAACACCTTGCCGCTGATTTCCGGATTCAAGTCATTGAGGTAGGCGTTGCAACCCAGCACCAGGGTCTGCGCCTGCACCGAACCGCCCGCTGTATGCACCCGGACCTGCGGGCCATAATCGATGTTCGTCACCGCTGAGTGTTCGTACAACTGGACGCCGAGCGACTGCGCCACAGCCGCTTCGCCCAAGGCAAGGTTCAACGGATGCAAATGCCCCGAGCCCATGTCGATCAGGCCACCGACATAGCGTGAGGAGCCCACCACGCTGTGCATCTCTTCGGGTTGCAGCAACTGCAGTGCATGGCGATAACCCAGGCCGCGCAACTCTTCTGCATCTTCGGCAAGGCTGTGCAGGTCGCGCGGTTTGTTGGCCAGATCGCAATAACCCCATTTCAGGTCGCAATCGATAGCATGCCGTTCGATGCGCTGACGTACGATCTCGACGGCCTCGATGCCCAGCAGCTTGAGCTGCCGCACGCCTTCGCTGCCGATGACACTGGCGAACTGTTCGACGCCATGACCGACCCCGCGAATCAACTGACCGCCATTGCGCCCGCTGGCCCCCCAACCGATCTTGCGCGCTTCGAGCAGCGCCACGCTGAACCCGCGCTCGGCCAGTTCGATGGCAGTGTTGAGTCCGGAGAATCCACCGCCTACCACGCACACATCCACCTTCACCTCACCTTGCAGCGCAGGATGATCCGCTTGCGCATGACTGCTGGCGGCGTAGTAGGAAGCAGCGTGCTGATCGTGACGAGTCGGGTGCTGAACGCGGGCGTTCATGAGCGTGTCCTGTTGGTGGCGGATGGCGTGTCGGGAGGATAAGCCGCTGTCATGAGCCTGCCAACTGAGGCAAACTTGCGGCCTTATGTATGAGTGGTCGAGTCAATGAGCTGCAACCGTCAGAAAATAGCGGATCTGCGTCGCCAGATTCCTTCGTTCGAGTGTGTGCCCGGCTGCCACGACTGCTGTGGGCCGGTGACCACGTCGCCCGAAGAAATGTCGCGTCTGCCGCGCAAGACGGCCGCCGAACAGGACGCTGCACTGGACGAACTCAATTGCGTACACCTTGGTCCGCAAGGCTGCACCGTGTATGACGAACGCCCGCTGATCTGCCGCCTGTTCGGCACCACCGCAAGCCTGCCCTGCCCGAATGGCCGTCGGCCGGTCGAGTTGATCCACCCACGGGTCGAAAAGCAGATTCATGAGTACATGGCCTCGACTCGCCAGGTACTCGTATAGCAGGCAATCAGTCGGGAATCGGCAGATTCAGGCTCTCTTTGACTTCCTCCATGACGATGTAGCTCTTGGACTCACGCACGTGCG
Organism: Pseudomonas cerasi; assembly: GCF_900074915.1. Lineage (GTDB taxonomy): Bacteria > Pseudomonadota > Gammaproteobacteria > Pseudomonadales > Pseudomonadaceae > Aquipseudomonas > Aquipseudomonas cerasi. The sequence goes on along the minus strand of NZ_LT222319.1, from coordinate 5,585,428 downwards.
GCAGTTTGAGCAGGATATCGCCCAGCAGTTTGCGGTAGGACGCCATTTCGGAAATCCGCGCCTTGACCAGGTAGTCGAAGTCGCCGGACACCAGATGGCACTCCAGCACATGGGGAAGCTTCAGCACGGCACGGCGGAATTCTTCAAAGGTGTCGCCAGACTTGTAGTCCAGGCTGATCTCGACGAATACCAGCAGGCTGGCCTTGAGGCTTTGCGGATTCAGCCGGGCGGTGTAGCCCATGATGATCCCCTCGCGTTCCAGCCTGCGCACCCGCTCTGTACAGGGCGTAGTTGACAGGCCGACCCGCTCGCCAAGCTCGGTGAACGAGATGCGCCCGTCGGCCTGCAGGATGCGCAGAATATTGCGATCGATCTTGTCCAGCTCACGATTTGACTGGTGTTGAGTGCGCACGGGTCATTTCCCCTCTAGCAAAGCGTTTATCGCCGCGAATAAACACCAAATATAGATCTTTATACAGTGAGAAGCACTGCCCATTGCTCAATATACTGCGCACATCCTTGCTTAAAACTTCGAATTATCAGCGGATATCCGCGATGAGGTCATCGACATGCGCGTTCTGGTCCTGGGTAGTGGCGTTATCGGTACAACCAGTGCTTATTATCTGGCGCGTGCCGGTTTCCAGGTGACCGTCGTTGACCGTCAGCCTGCTGCCGCCATGGAAACCAGTTTTGCCAATGCCGGCCAGGTTTCTCCGGGCTATGCCTCGCCATGGGCTGCGCCGGGTGTTCCGCTCAAAGCGCTCAAATGGCTGCTGCAGCGCCATGCGCCATTGGCGATCAAGGCGACGGCGGATATCGATCAGTACCTGTGGATGGCGCAGATGCTGCGCAACTGCACGGCCAGCCGTTACGCCGTCAATAAAGAACGCATGGTACGCCTGTCCGAATACAGTCGCGATTGCCTGGATGAACTGCGCCTTGAGACCGGCATCGCCTACGAAGGGCGCAGCCTGGGCACCACGCAGTTGTTCCGGACCCAGGCCCAGCTGGACAACGCCGCCAAGGACATCGCTGTGCTCGAGCAGTCCGGTGTTCCTTACGAACTGCTGGATCGCGAAGGCATTGCCCGTGTCGAGCCCGCGCTGGCCGGTGTGACCGGCATCCTCAGCGGTGCATTGCGCCTGCCCAATGACCAGACGGGTGACTGTCAGTTGTTCACCACGCGCCTGGCGGAAATGGCCGTGGCGCTGGGTGTCGAGTTCCGCTACGGGCAAAACATCGAACGCCTCGACCACGCTGGCGACCGCATCAATGGCGTGTGGATCGACGGCAAGCTCGAAACCGCCGATCGTTACGTGCTGGCGCTGGGCAGTTACTCGCCGCAGTTGCTCAAACCGCTGGGCATCAAGGCGCCGGTCTATCCGCTGAAGGGCTACTCGCTGACCGTGCCGATCACCAACCCGGACATGGCACCGACTTCGACCATTCTCGATGAAACCTATAAAGTCGCGATCACCCGTTTCGACAACCGGATCCGCGTCGGTGGCATGGCGGAAATAGCCGGTTTTGACCTGTCGCTCAATCCGCGTCGACGCGAAACACTGGAGATGATCGTCGGTGACCTCTATCCTCAGGGCGGCGACCTGACCCAGGCCGATTTCTGGACCGGGTTGCGTCCGACCACGCCCGACGGCACACCGATTGTGGGTGCAACACCGTTCCGTAACCTGTTCCTCAATACCGGCCATGGCACTCTGGGCTGGACGATGGCGTGTGGTTCCGGTCGCTTGCTGGCAGACCTCATTGCCCGCAAGACACCCCGTATCAGTGCTGAAGGCCTTGATATCTCTCGTTACGGCAACACTCAGGAGAATGCACAGCATGTCAATCCAGCGCCAGCTCACCAATGAGCGCATGAGTCAGGTCGTTGTCCACAATGGCACCGTCTATCTGTCGGGCCAGGTCGGCAATGACATGACTGCGGATGTCGAGCAGCAGACCCGAGAGGTACTGAACAGCATCGAGCGCCTGCTTGACCTGGCCGGCACCGACAAGACGCGTATCCTGTCGGTCACCATTTACCTGAAAGATATCAATGCCCACTTCGCCGGCATGAACAGCGTCTGGGACAAATGGCTGCCCAAGGGTTTCGCGCCTGCACGCGCAACGGTCGAGGCCAAGCTGTGCCAGCCCGAAATGCTCGTTGAACTGTCGGTGGTCGCCGCGCTGCCTTGAGCCTTGTTGCCCGGCGCGTCCCTGCGTCGGGTTCGTCCTCTCCCTTTCCATCCTTTCAGGCAAGTAACGTCATCATGCGTCCAGCCCGCGCCTTTATCGATCTTCAGGCACTGCGTCACAACTACCAATTGGCCCGTGAAAACAGCGGCGGCAAAGCGCTCGCCGTCGTCAAGGCCGATGCCTATGGTCACGGCGCGGTGCGCGTCGCACAGGCGCTTGAAGCGCAGGCCGACGGTTTTGCAGTGGCTTGCATTGAAGAAGCTCTGGAGCTGCGTGCGGCAGGCATTCGTGCGCCGGTCCTGCTGCTTGAAGGCTTTTTCGAGGCCGACGAGCTGGCGCTGATTGTCGAGCATGACCTGTGGACCGTTGTACACGCGACCTGGCAACTGGAAGCCATCGAGCAGGCGCGCCTGGGCAAACCGATAACGGTCTGGCTCAAGCTCGATACCGGCATGCACCGGGTTGGCCTGCATCCTCACGAGTACCAGGCGGCTTATCAGCGTCTGCTGGCAACCGGCAAAGTGGCCAGAATCGTGCTGATGAGCCACTTCTCCCGCGCCGATGAGCTGAACAGCGCCTGCAGTGATGAGCAGCTTGCCGTATTCGAGACCTTTCGCAAGGGGCTGGCAGCGGAAACCAGCCTGAAAAACTCCCCGGCGGTGCTGGGCTGGCCACAGATCCCGAGCGACTGGTCGCGTCCGGGCATCATGCTCTACGGTGCTACGCCGTTTGATCAGGTGCACCCGCTGGCGGATCGCCTGCAACCGATGATGACCCTGGAATCGAAGATCATCAGCGTGCGTGAACTGCCCGTTGGTGAGCCCGTGGGCTATGGCGCGACATTTGTCTGTGACCGGCCTTTGCGTATCGGCGTAGTAGCGATGGGCTACGCCGACGGCTATCCGCGTCACGCGCCGACCGGCACGCCCGTGCAGATCGACGGCCAGCCGTCCAGACTGCTCGGACGGGTGTCCATGGACATGCTCTGCGTCGACCTCACCGATGTGCCGCAGGCCGGGCTTGGCAGCCGTGTCGAGCTGTGGGGCAAGCAGGTGCTCGCCAGTGAAGTGGCCCAGCGTGCAGAAACCATTCCCTACGAAATCTTCTGCAACCTGCGTCGCGTTCCGCGCATCTATTCCGAAGACTGATTCATCTCTCTGTGCCCCAGGCCGCAGTGGGTCAGGTGTCTGTCGAAGTGTTGTAAATATCGAACGCTGTTGCCATGATGGCGTTCATACCGACTAGACCTGACAAAACCTGGGGGAATATCGCATTGGACGTGGGTGAACGACTGCAATCGATTCGCAAGCTCAAGGGCCTGTCCCAGCGTGAACTCGCCAAGCGCGCAGGTGTGACCAACAGCACCATCTCCATGATCGAAAAAAACAGCGTCAGCCCTTCGATCAGTTCGCTGCGCAAGGTGCTCGGCGGCATCCCCATGTCCATGGTCGAATTTTTCTCGGAAGAATCCGTGCCCGAGAACGCAGCTCAAGTGGTGTACAAGGCCAGCGAGCTGATTGATATCTCGGACGGTGCAGTGACCATGAAGCTGGTCGGCAAATCGCATCAGGGCCGCGCCATCGCCTTTCTCACCGAGACCTACCCACCGGGTGCCGACACCGGGGAAGAGATGCTCGTTCACGAAGGCGAAGAGACCGGCATCCTCGTCGAGGGTCGGCTGGAACTGGTGGTCGGGCTGGATACCTATGTGCTCGAAGCGGGTGACAGCTACTATTTCGAAAGCACCCGGCCGCATCGCTTTCGTAACCCGTTCGACGTCCCGGCACGATTGATCAGTGCGGCCACCCCGGCCAATTTCTGACCCGCCCCTTGCGATGAGTGATGCGTGAAACTGACCCGAAAGATTCTGAGCAGCGCAGGCGTTCTGGCGTTGTGGGCGTTCAACGCGCAAGCCGCCGATACCGCCCGAGCGCCTGACGACATCATCGCGGCCCATTGCGTCGCCTGTCACAGCGTCGGCCTGCTCAACGCGCCGAAGATCGGTGACACGGCGGCCTGGGAACAGCGAGCTCAGCAAAAAGGCGGCCTTGATGGACTGCTGGCCAGCACTATCAAAGGCCTCGGCATCATGCCCGCGAAAGGCACCTGCGGCGATTGCACAAACGATGAACTGAAGAGTGCCATTCAGAGCATGTCCGGGCTGAAGTGAGGTGAGCTCTCGTTCATACGCTAGAGCACCTGGCGCTGTACATGCGTGTTGTGAGAGCGAGCCGGGCGACGCTTCGCTTGCTGGCGAAGATGATGTTTAGATCGATGCATTTTTGGCGATAGTGCACGCCCTTTCGCGAACGAGTTCGCTCCTACGCCCTTCGGGCAGAAGCCTGGGAGCCTTTTGTTCCGGGCGTAACGATGATGCTCTGCGCGGCAGAGCATGCAGCACTTTGACGTTGTCGTCGGTCCAACCTGCACCCAATAACAATTCAGGAGAGCTGGGATGCCGTATTCCTGTTCCATCGAGCATGCCGTCGATCACGTTCTTGCGCAGCTACCCGAACATATCCACCTCGGCATGCCGCTGGGGCTGGGCAAGCCCAACCGCTTCGTCAACGCGTTATACCAGCGCATCAGCGAGTTGCCCGAACGACGGCTGACGATCTACACCGCGCTGACACTCGGGCGGCCGACGCCGGGGGAGGGTTTGCAGGCGCGGTTTCTCGAACCGTTTCTGGAGCGTGTCTTCGCTGACTATCCGGAGCTCGATTTCCTGGCTGCACTGCGCCGCGACAAACTTCCTGCCAATATCCATGTGCAGCAATTCTTCATGCAGCCAGGCAGTTTGCTCAACAGCCAGTCAGCCCAGCAAGACTACGTCAGCAGCAATTACAGCCACGCCGCCCGCGACATCAACGCCAACGGCCTGAATCTGGTCGCGCAACTGGTGGCCCGTGACGAGCAGCGTCCAGGCACGTTGAGCCTGAGCTGCAACCCGGACGTGACCCTCGACCTGTTGCCCATGATCGCCAAGCGCCGGGCCGCCGGGGAGACCATTCTGATGCTCGGCCAGGTGCATGCCGATCTGCCGTACATGCCGGGCGACTCGGAACTGGATGTCGACGCCTTTGATGTGCTGATCGATGAAGACGAGCGCAGTACGCTGTTTTCCACCCCCAATATGCCAGTCGGCTATCAGGACCACCTGATCGGCCTGCACGCCAGCACGCTGGTGCGTGACGGCGGCACGTTACAGATCGGCATCGGCTCGATGGGCGATGCACTGACCGGCGCGCTGCTGGCCCGTCAGGCCGATAACGAAACCTGGCGCGGCCTGCTGGCCGAGTTGAACATGAGTAACTGGCAGACCCTGATAGATCGGGAGGGCGGCGTTCAGCCGTTCGCCAGCGGCCTTTACGGTTGCAGCGAAATGTTCGTCAACGGCCTGCTGGTACTCGCCGATGCCGGCATCGTGCGGCGCAAGGTGTATGCCGATGCAGAGCTGCAACGGCTGGCCAACATGGGCACGCTGGATGAGGATGCCCATCCTGGTGGCGTAGTCGTGCATGGCGGCTTTTTCCTCGGCCCGCGCAGTTTCTACGCGCGACTGCGCGAGCTGCCCGCCGAGCGGCTGGCGCAGTTCAACATGACCGCCATCAGCTACATCAACGAGCTTTACGGCCAGGAAGAACTCAAGCGCCTGCAACGCCGCGATGCGCGCTTCATCAACAGCGCGTTTACCGTCACCCTGATGGGCGCGGCGGTGGCTGATCAACTGGAAGATGGCCGGGTGCTCAGTGGCGTGGGCGGTCAGTACAACTTCGTGGCGCAGGCCCATGCACTGGAAGGCGCCCGTTCGATTCTGATGCTGCGCAGCTGGCGCGAGTCGGGCGGCGAGGTCAGCTCCAACATCGTCTGGCAGTACGGCCACACCACCATTCCCCGACACTTGCGCGACATTGTCGTGACCGAATACGGCATCGCCGATCTGCGTGGGCAGACCGATGCGACGGTGATCGAGCGGATTCTGAACATCACCGACTCGCGGTTTCAATCGGGCCTGATCGAGCAGGCGCAAAAGGCTGGCAAGCTACCCAAGGACTTCCGTCTCGATCCGCGCTTCACTGACAACACACCCGAGCGCCTCAAGGACACCGCATCACGCTATCCGTCGCTGTTTACCGAGTACCCGCTGGGGTGCGACTTTACCGCCGAGGAACGCGATCTACTGAGAGCCCTGAACTGGCTGAAGAGCAAGCTCAAGCTCACTGAAATCCTCGAGCTGGGCAAGGCGACCCTCGATGCTCCGGACCCCGAAGCCTTCCTTGCGCACTTGCAACGCATGCAGCTCGACCAGCCGCAGGGCTTGCGCGAAGAGTTGTATCAGCGGCTGTTGCTGGCCGGGTTGCAGAACAGCACCGGGCTTGCCGGCTAAGAGGCGGGCACTGATCGTTGTTGCTGGTGACGATCGGTGCCCGGCGCTTCGCGCCTAGGTCGTCGCCTTGCGGGTCGCACGCCCGACCGGGCCGACGCGCTCTTCGATGGCGTGCTGCAGCGGTTTGCGCTGGCCCATCAGGAACGCCAGCTCCGCGACCACAAACAGCGGGCCGATGATCAGCCCGGTCAGGTCATCGATGAAGGCCGGTTTGCGCCCCTCGTAGTAATGGCCGACGAACTGGATGATCCAGCCAATCACAAAGAGCCCGACGCCCGCACTCAGCCAGACCATGGTTGGCTGCTGCGCAAGGTCGGCCCCGGCCCAGATGCACAGCGCCAGTAATATCGCCATGACGATGCCCAGAGCGCGGTCGAGTCGCAGGTAAAAGACCATCGAGCCCAGGGCCAGAAGCGCCGCCGGTGAAAGCCACAGCCCGCTTATATTCCATCCCGGTCGTGAGAGAAGCACCGCCACGGCCAGCACGATCAGTGGGATACCCACGAAGTGCGTCACGATATTGCGCGAATCACGGTGATAAGCCGCGTATTGGCTGAGATGATCGACAAGGTTTTTCATTATTATTCCTGCCTGAGACGATGGCCGGCGTGAGCCTGATTTCTTGTACAACATGCATGGCTGAAAGAGAAGGGAGCAAAAATGACAAATGGAGTGTCGTGGCGGTCACGATTGCTATCCGATTACTGGTTTTCCCATCTGCCTGCCGATCTGCAGGATAGCCTGCTGGAGGCTGCCCGCCAGCGCCGCAAGACGCCCGGCCAGCGGCTGTTCGACAAGGGCGATCTGCCCTGCGGTGTTTATGTGCTGCTGGAGGGCCGCGTGCGGATCGGCGGTGCCCACGAGCAGCGGCTGCTGAGGCACGTGGAACCTGCAAGCGCGCCGTGCTGGTTTGGCGAAGTCTCGCTGTTTGACGGGCTGCCGCGCCGTTTCGAAGTCTGCTCGCTGGAACAGAGCATCTTCCTGCATATCCCACAGCCATTCCTGGCCCGGCTGCTCGACAGGCACCCCGAGTACTGGCGCTGGTTTGCCGCACTGCTCAGCCAGAAGGTCGGCTTGCCACTGCAGAGCCCCGAGAAAATGCGTCGCCTGCCGCCGCGGGCGCGGGTTGCCTGGCGCCTGTTGATGCTCAGCGAGGGGTATGGCCCGTTGAGCCAGGCAAGACGCCTGATTGCGCTGGACGACATTCAGGCCGCGCAGCGTCTCGCGCTTGCCTCGCCGGCCTTGCTGGAAGTGCTCCAGGACCTGCATGAGCGCAGGATCGTGCGCCTGGGAGAAGGGCACCTGGAGGTGTTCGATGTGGACAAGCTGCGCCGGGTCGCGAACTTTTCCAGAGCCAGGGCTGTGTGCTGATCACCGGTCATGATCGAGCCTGGACACATCCGGTAACGGCTCCGCTGCCGCTTCGATTGAGATAGCAAATGGGATTCACTACCATTTCGCCTCCTTTGCGAACGCGAGATACCCCGATGCAGGCAAGCAAGCGTCTTCTGGCTGCTCTGACACTGACTTTACTGGGCAGCACCGCTCAGGCTGCCGATGAAGTGGTGGTGTATTCATCCCGGATCGACGAGCTGATCAAGCCGGTATTCGATGCGTACACAGCCAGTACCGGGGTGAAGATCAAATTCATCACTGACAAGGAAGCGCCGCTGATGCAGCGCATCAAGGCCGAGGGACAGAATGCGACCGCCGACCTGTTGCTGACGGTCGATGCGGGCAACCTCTGGCAGGCCGAGCAGATGGGTATCCTGCAGCCGTTCACCTCGCCGGTGATCGAAGCCAACATTCCGCCGCAGTATCGCTCATCGACGCACGGCTGGACCGGTCTGAGCCTTCGCGCGCGCACCATCGCCTATTCCACCGACCGCGTGAAGCCTGCCGAGCTGAGTACCTACTAGGCGCTGGCCGACAAGAACTGGGAAGGCCGCCTGTGCCTGCGTACCGCGAAGAAGGTCTATAACCAGTCGCTGACCGCTACGCTGATCGAAACCCACGGTGCCGAAGCGTCGGAGAAAATCCTCAAGGGCTGGGTCAACAACCTGTCCACCGACGTGTTCTCCGATGACATCGCAGTGCTTGAGGCGATCAATGCCGGGCAATGCGACGTGGGCATCGTCAATTCCTATTACTACGGCCGCCTGCACAAGGAAAAACCGGACCTGGCGGTGAAGCTGTTCTGGCCGAACCAGGCGGATCGCGGTGTGCACGTCAACCTGTCGGGTATCGGTCTGACCCAATACGCTCCGCACCCTGAAGCGGCCAAGGCACTGGTCGAGTCGATGACCGGCCCTGAGGCGCAGAAGATTTTCTCCAGCGTCAATCAGGAGTTCCCGGCCAACCCGAACGTGGCGCCTTCAGAAGAAGTGGCGAGCTGGGGGCTGTTCAAGGCCGACACCATCCCGGTCGAAGTGGCAGGCAAGCGCCAGGCAGAAGCGATACGCATGATGGATCGCGCGGGCTGGAATTGATTTAATACCCAGTGCCTTATCGTTATACATAAGACTCGTGGGAGCGAGCTTGCTCGCGAAGAGGCCGGCACAGCCCCGTAAATGTGTTGCTTTCGTAAGCAAGCTCACTCCCACAAAGGTGTATGTCCGGCCTGATACTACGGTTCATCCCCCCCATTTTCCGGGTGTGTAACGGTGGGCGCTCCAGCGCCCTAGACGAATGACGCAGAGACTTGTCACTCACTCATCCATCCCGATTTCGAGAACACCGTGGCCCATCCTGCCCAACGCCGCTGGTACCCCCTGGTTTTCGCCATCGCAGCGCTGGTCGTGCTGCCGCTGAGCGTTTTGCTGCTGTCGTGGGAGACGGTTGACCAGCAGATATGGTCGCACCTGCTCGAAACCCAGATGGCGCGTCTGCTGGGCAATACGCTGATCCTGGTGCTGGGTGTCGGCGTGGGCGTGACGTTGCTGGGGGTGAGCCTGGCGTGGCTCACCAGCCTGTGTGAATTTCCCGGTCGCCGCTGGCTGGACTGGGCGCTGATGCTGCCTTTCGCGATCCCCGCCTATGTGCTGGCGTTCGTATTCGTCGGGCTGCTGGATTTTTCCGGTCCGGTGCAGACCCTGTTGCGCGAATGGTTCGGCTCCGGTCTGCGCCTGCCTCGGGTGCGCTCCACCGGTGGGGTGATCATCGTCCTGGTGCTGGTTTTCTATCCTTACGTCTACCTGTTGGCGCGCACGGCGTTTCTGGCGCAGGGCAAGGGCTTGATGGAAGCTGCGCGAGTGCTGGGCAACACACCCCTGCAGGCGTTCTGGCGCGTGGCGCTGCCAATGGCGCGTCCGGCCATCGGCGCGGGGGTGGCGCTGGCCCTGATGGAAACCCTGGCCGATTTTGGTGCGGTGTCGGTGTTCAACTTCGATACCTTCACCACTGCCATCTACAAGACCTGGTACGGCTTCTTCAGCCTGTCCAGCGCTGCGCAACTGGCCAGCCTGCTGCTGTTGGCCGTGCTGGTGCTGCTGTACGGCGAACGCCGCGCCCGGGGTGCAAGCCGACCGGCCAACGAGCGTCCGCGTGGCGCTGCGCTTTACCGGTTGCGCGGCCTCAAGGCATTGGCCGCGAGCTTCTGGTGTGGGCTGGTGTTTCTCTGTGCTTTCGTGGTGCCGATGCTGCAACTGATCGTCTGGGTCTGGCAGCGTGGCCGCTTCGATCTGGATGAGCGCTACACAGGGCTGATTCTGCACACGCTCTATCTGGGTGGCATGGCGGCGTTGATCACCGTCAGTGTGGCGCTGATTCTGGCGTTTGCCCGACGTATGGCGCCCACGCCTGCGATCCGCTCCGGCGTCAGCCTCGCCAATTTGGGCTACGCATTGCCTGGCTCGGTACTGGCGGTTTCAATCATGCTGGCGTTCAGTTACCTGGACCGCGAACTGGTCATTCCGCTGTCCGGCTGGCTGGGCGGCGCAGGCAAGCCTTTGCTGCTGGGCAGCCTCTCGGCCTTGCTGCTGGCTTATCTGGTGCGCTTCATCGCCGTCGCCTTCGGTCCGTTGGAGCACAGCCTGTCGCGTATCCGCCCGTCATTGCCTGAAGCGGCGCGCAGTCTGGGGGTCAGCGGACCAAAGTTGTTTCTCAACGTGTATCTGCCGTTGCTGGTGCCAGGGGCGCTGAGCGCGGCGCTGCTGGTGTTCGTCGATGTGCTCAAGGAAATGCCGGCAACCCTGCTGATGCGCCCGTTTGGCTGGGATACGCTGGCGGTACGCATCTTCGAAATGACCAGCGAGGGCGAGTGGGCAAGGGCTGCGTTGCCAGCTTTGTCGCTGGTGCTTGTAGGACTATTACCCGTCATTGGGCTGATTCGCCGCTCTGCCCGTCAGACTGGCTAGGTGCGGGGTTCTCACCTTGCGGCTACAATGCGCCGCAATTGGTGCGGTCTGTCAGACAATTCGGTCAGCTGTTACGTGATGCAAACTCCGGTTTATTGGGGGGCTTGCCGATCTCGTCTGCCCGCACCTTCGCCACGCCCGGAAGGAGAAACCCATGGGACAGCGTACCCCCCTGTTCGACCTGCACCTCGCCCTTGGCGCGAAAATGGTCGATTTTGGTGGCTGGGACATGCCGTTGCATTACGGATCGCAGGTCGAGGAACACCATCAGGTGCGTCGCGACTGTGGGGTCTTCGATGTCTCTCACATGAACGTGATCGATGTGCTCGGCCGTCAGGCCCGGGTCTGGCTGCGTCGTCTGCTGGCCAATGATGTAGACAAGCTCAAAACCCCCGGTCGTGCCTTGTACAGCGCCATGCTGGACGAGAGCGGCGGGGTGATCGATGACATGATCGTCTACCTCACGCCTGAAGGTTATCGGCTGGTCGTCAACGCGGCGACCGGCGTCAAGGATCTTGCCTGGATGCAGGCGCAACTGGGCGACTTCGACGTGCAACTGGTCGAGCGCAGTGAAATGGCAATGCTCGCCATTCAAGGCCCCAAGGCCAGAACCCGTATCGCCGAGCTGGTTTCAAGCGCCCGCGCCGAACTGATCCACCAGCTCAAGCCGTTCGAAGGGCTTGATGACGGTGACTGGTTTATCGCGCGCACCGGCTACACCGGCGAGGACGGCCTGGAGATCATGCTGCCTGCCGAAGAGGCTCAAAGCTTTTTCAATGAATTGGTTGGCGCGGGTATTTCGCCGATCGGCCTGGGCGCTCGCGACACGCTGCGTCTTGAGGCGGGCATGAACCTGTATGGCCAGGACATCGGTGAACATGTTTCGCCCTTGGCCTCGAATATGGCCTGGAGCATCGCCTGGGAGCCTGCCGACCGTGATTTTATCGGTCGCAAGGCACTGGAGAGCGAACGGGCTGAAGGAACCGCCTTCAAACTCGTGGGATTGGTGCTCGAAGAGCGCGGCGTTTTACGGGCGCATCAGGTGGTACGTGTCGCAGAAATTGGCGAAGGAGAGATCACCAGTGGTAGTTTCTCTCCTACGTTGAGCAAATCGATTGCACTGGCTCGCGTTCCGATGGCGACCGCTGACCGGGCCGAGGTGGAAATCCGCGGCAAATGGTACCCGGTGCGCGTGGTGCAGCCTGCGTTCGTGCGCCACGGCAAAACCTTGATCTAACCTAATGGCGGGTTTTCCGCTGACCCGATGTTGAGGATGACTAAATGAGCAATATTCCCGCCGAGCTGCGTTTCGCCGAAAGTCATGAGTGGGCACGTCTGGAGTCAGACGGCACCGTGACCGTTGGCATCTCGGACCATGCACAGGAAGCACTGGGCGATGTGGTCTTCGTCGAACTGCCGGAAATCGGCAAAGTGTTCGCTGCCGCTGACACCGCCGGTGTTGTGGAGTCGGTCAAGGCTGCTTCGGATATTTACTCGCCGGTTGCGGGCGAGGTGATCGAAGTCAACGCAGCGCTGGGCGATTCGCCCGAGTCGCTCAACAGTGATCCGTACGACGCCTGGATCTTCAAGCTCAAGCCAAGCGACGCCAGCGGCGATCTGGCCAAGCTGCTGGATGCAGCCGGGTACAAGAGCGCTATCGGCGAATAACCGATTGCCGCTCACAAAAATGCCGCTCATGGAGCGGCATTTTTTATGCGCGAAGCTAATCGGCAAGACTTACTGGTTTTCAGCGACCAGATTCTTATCCAGGATCGCGTTGGCCAGTTCCATATCGGTGGCTTTCAGGCCTGGATTGTCTTTGCGCACCTGCTCGATGGCCGCTTCCAGGAACGGACCGCGGATGCCACCGTCGCTGGCGACGAAGCTGCCTGCGTCGTCCTGGGCGGCAACGATCAGCTTGTGATCCTTAAAGGTCAGGTAAGTCGAGCCGGTGGTTGCACCGGAAGACAGCACATTACGCCAGAAGGTGTCAGCCATCGCTGAACCCATTGGGATGGAAAGCAAGGCTACGGTGGCGACAGCGAACTTGAGACGCATGATGAATTACTCCAGCTGTGGTTGTTCTGAGGGGTTGGATAGCCAAAGCTACGAACTAGTTCAATCAAGGTGTACCGCGTAGTTCACTTTAGCTGGCTCGCCATGCCGCGCGGCCTTCTGGAACAACGCTTTCACCCTGATCAACGTTGTTCGCTCTGCGGTGTCACCCTCAACACTTCCTCGAGTGTAGTCAGGCCTGCCGAGACTTTCTGCGCGCCGGACAGACGCAGGCTGCGCGTACCTTCCTTGAAGGCCTGACGACGCATGGCCGTCAGGTCGAGGTCCGCCGAGATCAATGCTTTGATGTTGTCGGACATGACCATGATCTCGTAGACACCCGCCCGGCCCCGATAGCCGGTATCTCGGCATTCCACACAACCGACTGCCTGATGCGCGCCGGGTGGCACCGGTGCCTGCCAGGGGCGCGTCAGGGTTTGCCAGTCGGTTTCGTTCAGGTTGATCGGGGCCTTGCAGTGCGGGCAAAGGGTACGCACCAGACGCTGGGCCATGACGCCGAGGATGGTCGCCTTGAGCAGGTAGTGCGGCACACCCAGTTCGAGCATCCGGCTGATGGCGCTGGGTGCGTCGTTGGTGTGCAGCGTCGACAGCACCAGGTGACCGGTAAGCGCCGCCTGAATCGCCATTTCAGCGGTCTCCAGGTCGCGAATCTCGCCGATCATGATGATATCCGGGTCCTGTCGCATCAGCGCGCGCACGCCGGCGGCAAAGCTCAGTTCGATGTTGTGCTGCACCTGCATCTGGTTGAAGGCCGGCTCGACCATCTCGATGGGGTCTTCGATGGTGCACAGGTTGACCTCGGAGGTCGCCAGTTTCTTGAGGGTGGTGTACAGCGTGGTGGTCTTGCCCGAACCGGTCGGGCCGGTGACCAGAATGATGCCGTTGGGCTGGCGGGTCATTTCCTGCCAGCGCCGCAGGTCGTCACTGGAGAAGCCCAGTTGGTCGAAGTCCTTGAGCAACACCTCGGGGTCGAAGATCCGCATGACCATTTTTTCGCCGAACGCGGTCGGCAGGGTCGACAGGCGCAACTCCACTTCACGATTTTCAGGCGTGGTGGTCTTGACCCGCCCGTCCTGTGGTTTGCGTTTTTCGGCGACGTTCATCCGCCCCAGGCTTTTCAGGCGGCTGACAATCGCCATGATCACCTGCGCCGGAAACTGGTAAACGTTATGCAGCACCCCGTCGATTCGAAAGCGTACGGTGCCCTGTTCGCGGCGCGGCTCGATGTGAATATCGCTGGCGCGTTGCTGGAAGGCGTACTGAAACAGCCAGTCGACGATATTGACGATGTGCGCGTCGTTGGCGTCAGGCTCCTGATCGCTGGCGCCGAGCTTGAGCAACTGTTCGAAGTTGCCCATGTTGCTCATTTTTTGCTCAGAGGCGCTGGCACCGCTGACCGACTTGGCCAGCCTGAAAAACTCCATCGCCATGCGCTGGATGTCTGACGGGTTGGCGACCACGCGTTTGATCTGCAGCTTGAGCACATGCGCCAGGTCGGCTTCCCATGAGCGCACATAAGGCTGCGCGCTGGCGATGGTCACCGATTCGCGATCGACCGCCACGGCCAGAATCTTGTGGCGCTGGGCAAAGGCGTAGGACATCAGTGGCGTGACCGCCGCGACGTTGATCTTCAGCGGATCGATACGCATGTAAGGCTGGCCACAGGTTTTGGCCAGCCAGGCGGTCAGGGTTTCCACGTCCAGCTTCTTGCCCGGCCGCTTGAGGTCGTCAAACTGCAGCGAAGCGAGAAACTCGAGGGGATGCAGCTGGATGTTCACTGCGCTGCGACGTTGGGTGAGTGCCGTTTCCGCGTCGTCCTGGCCGAGATAGCCTTCGGCAACCAGATCACGCAACACATCATTCAGATCGAGCCAGCGATCCTGTGAAGAGGGGGCCAGGGCTGCCATGTGCGCTCCTTGAGGCAATTCGTCATTGGACGATGAACAAGAGTAGACGCCAAGCGTGACAGCGTTGTTCGTTCTATGCGACCGGGAATTGCCGGAGCAGGCGAATTGATTCAGCCCGTCGCCAGGGCGACACGGGATTGCGCGGTATTGCGGGCGTCGACTTGCTCGACCTCCACTGAGCAGACGTCGATCAGGTTGCGCATTTTTTCACCAATCACTTGTGCCCGATGCCAGCTCAATCTGGAGACTTGAAGATCGATGAGCAGCAGGTTCTCTTGCTGCACGGCACTCAATTGGTCGGGAATCAGGTACTGCATGGCAAACAGGTTCAACACCTGACAGAGCAAGGCAGGCTCGGCTTCGGCGCAGACACGGTAGCGTGCGCAGCACTGCGCATTGCTCGACGACCAGCTATCTGGACGCTGCGAAGGGGGGTGACGGCTTCGAGATTGGGCATGCTGGTACTCCAGAAGGATGCTGGAAATCTTTGCATGCGTGAAAAGAAATTTCTGGTCCATCATTGGGTGGATTAGTCTTTATAAGACTTGTTAATGCGCCACAGACTGTTTGAGAAAATTAATTATGCAAATCGAGCTGGACAGTTACGATCGCAGGATTCTGGCGCTGCTGCAGGAAGACGCTTCGCTTTCCAGTGCGCAGATCGCCGAGCAGGTCGGTCTGTCGCAATCACCCTGCTGGCGCCGCATCCAACGGCTCAAGGATGAAGGCGTGATTCGCCGTCAGGTAGCGTTGCTGGACCGCAAGAAAATCGGTCTGAACACACAAATATTCGCCGAGGTAAAACTCAATGCCCACGGGCGCTCCAACTTCACCGAGTTCACCGACGCGATTCGTGGTTTTCCGGAGGTGCTGGAGTGCTATGTGCTGATGGGGTCGGTGGATTTTCTGCTGCGCATCGTGACCCCGGATATCGAGGCGTACGAGCGGTTCTTCTTTGAAAAGCTTTCGCTGGTGCCCGGCATCCAGGAAGTGAACTCGACAGTGGCCCTCTCCGAGATCAAATCCACCACCAGCCTGCCGCTGCTGCGCTGACGAGGCTGGTGCCCGGAGTTGCGCCAGCCTCGGTTGTGCCTCGTGCACCGAGGTGACTGGTTTTGCTGCCGGTTCCCGGCGGTTCGCGGACAAGTCCGCTCCGACAAAAAACGGGAGATCATGTACAAACGCAGCGTCGCCCGGCCCACTTCTACGGCCTTCTGATCCAGCCTTACAAGCGCAGCAGGGTCTTCCAGGCGCGGCTTTGGAAGACGGTGATGGCCTGTTGCACGCGGGCATCGAGGACTTCGTCGCTGATGTCCAGATGCGCCAGTTCTTCCAGCTTGCGCAGTTCGCCATACAGGCGATCCAGTTCCGGCAGGTCCAGCGCGCCGCGTGCCCAGTGCAGCCATGACTGGATGCGCTCGATGCGGGGCAGTTGCTCTGCCAGGTCTTCCGGCTGCTGCTGATAACGACTTAATTGCAGGGACGTGGCTTCTTCGCCCAGCAGGCGTGGCAGCCAACTGTTCAACAGTGCGGCGCCCTGACGATTGCCGCGGGTGTTGCGTTCGGTCGTCCAGCTGCGGGCCAGCAACCAGCGTGAGGTATTCAGCGAGAACTCGCCCCAGCGCGTGTCCTGCAATTCTTCCAGGAATTGTTCGTGGGCGGCACCGCGTACATCGGCATCGTCCTGCCCGGCCTGAACCAGCGGTCGCCAGTCTTCCAGCAAGGCGTCCAGCGCAGTACGCAGTTGTGCGGTCGAGGTGCGTGGCGCGGCCTGGCCGAGGCTGCTGGTCAGGGCGCGCAGTTCGGCGAGCATCTCGACCCAGTCCTGCAGCAGACGCCAGTGGCCGTTGAAACGGTATTGCTCGGCCAGACGCTGGCTGCTGCCCAGCAGATGCCAGGCCAGCGCGGAATAAGCGTCGTCCAGCGGCGTTTCTGCGTGCAGAGCGGGAGCGTGCAGGCTCAGCGAGTAGCTGCTGGCATCGAGCAGACGATAGCCGCGTTCGGCCTTGCTGATATCGCACGGCATCAGCGGCAGCGTTGCAGCCAATTCGGCGGCCAGCTCCAGCAGCGCGGCAGGTTCGCCTTCACGCAGCTCGAGTTCCAGCTCGCAGATTTCTTCCTTCTGCTTGCCCGCTACCACCTGGCCCAGGTCCAGTGCGGCTTCGATCACCACTTTGGCCTTGCCACGGCCCCAGGCGATCTCTGCTTTCTCACGCACGAAATCGGTGGTGAACAGAGGCTTGATGGTTTTCTTGTCCAGATCGGCCAGTTGCTCGGGCCAGCAATCGCCTTCGAGCTTCTTCAGGTCCAGCTTGGCCTTGCTCAGGTCCCAGTTATATTCATTGCGCTCGGACAGGCCGGCCACGCTTTGCCCGCGAGTCTTCATGGTCTGGATGATCTGATCGCCGTCGCGGCGGATGCGCAGGGCGACTTTGGCCTGCGCCAGCTCACCTTGCGGGGTATCGAAATACTGGTTCGACAGTTCAAGGCGCTCCCAGCCACTCTTGTTGCGCTTCTTGAGCAACGGGTGTTCACGCAGTGCAGCGAGGGTCTCGCGGCTGACGCGGAGTTTGATTTCTGTTTCTTTTTGCATGGCCGGGGGAATCCAAACGCTGATACGGATAAACGGGAGCGCAGCCCATGATTGAACGGCTGCTGAGGCCGTCAGTGTACAGGACATGGCCCGAAACGGTTTATTCCTGGGTTGCTATGGCCCTATGATGGGCCGTGTTCCGTCCCGATTACAGGAAGCGTCCATGCCGTTGCCGTCCATGAAAGACCAGTTCGCCGCCCTGATCGCCGTACCCTCGGTGAGCTGCACTCAGCCTTCTCTGGACCAGAGCAACCGCCCCGTCATCGATCTGCTGGCCGGATGGCTCGGCGATCTTGGGTTTGCCTGCGACATCCAGCAAGTGTCCCCCGGCAAGTTCAATCTGCTGGCGACCTATGGAACAGGCCCAGGCGGTCTGGTACTGGCGGGGCACAGCGATACCGTGCCGTTCGACGAGGCGCTGTGGAAGACCGACCCCTTGAAGCTGACCGAGGTGGATGGCCGCTGGGTCGGGCTGGGCAGTTGCGACATGAAGGGCTTTTTTGCGCTGGTCATCGAAGCGGTGCGTGGCCTTCTTGACCAGCCGTTCAAGCAGCCGCTGCTGATCCTCGCCACTTGCGACGAGGAAAGCTCAATGGCCGGTGCCCGTGCGCTGGCCGAGGCCGGCCGCCCGCTGGGTCGTGCGGCGGTGATTGGCGAGCCGACCGGGCTCAAGCCGATCCGCCTGCACAAGGGCGTGATGATGGAGCGCATCGATATTCTCGGGCGCAGCGGCCATTCCTCCGATCCGAGCCTTGGGCACAGCGCACTCGAAGCCATGCACGACGCAATCAGCGAACTCAAGGGCCTGCGCACGCAGTGGCAAGCGAAGTACCGCAACCCGCAATTCACGGTGCCGCAGCCGACGCTGAACCTGGGCTGTATTCATGGCGGCGACAACCCGAACCGGATTTGTGGCCAGTGCTCGCTGGAATTCGACCTGCGTCCGCTGCCGGGCATGGACCCGGAAGTGCTGCGCTCGGCCATTCGGCAGAAGCTGCAGCCGCTGGCCGAGCTGCATCAGGTACAGATCGACTATGCGCCGCTGTTCCCCGAATGCGCGCCGTTCGAGCAGGTCGCTGACGCTGAGCTCGTGCGTGTCGCTGAACGTCTGACCGGTCATAAGGCCGCAGCAGTAGCATTCGGCACCGAAGCGCCTTATCTTCAGCGCCTTGGCTGCGAGACACTGGTGCTCGGCCCGGGCGACATCGCCTGTGCGCATCAGCCGGGGGAATACCTCGAAATGTCACGTCTTGACCCTACAGTGCGTCTGTTACGTCAATTGATCGAACATTACTGCCTGACGCCCCAGTGAGTCAGGCATAACCTGTGTTAATGAAAGCATCTTGAGTAAAGGAGACTGCGCGTGCTGCCAAGCCTGTTCCGACGATAACCACCACACCGTTGTGCGTGCTTCTTTTTTTCGTCCATTTTTTCTACAGGCTCTTGTTGTCATGCCCGAATACGTCAACTGGCTTCGCCACGCGTCTCCGTACATCAATGCTCACCGCGATTGCACCTTCGTCGTCATGCTGCCCGGCGACGGCGTTGCACACCCCAATTTCGGCAACATCGTCCACGACCTGGTGCTGCTGCACAGCCTGGGCGTGCGCCTGGTGCTGGTTCACGGTTCCCGCCCGCAGATTGAAAGCCGTCTGGCTCAGCGCGGTATCACCCCGCGCTTCCACCGCGACATGCGTATCACCGATACCGAAACGCTGGAGTGCGTGATCGATGCCGTGGGTCAGCTGCGCATTTCGATCGAGGCGCGTCTGTCGATGGACATGGCCGCCTCGCCCATGCAGGGCTCGCGGTTGCGAGTGACCAGCGGCAACGTCGTCACCGCACGGCCTATCGGTGTGCTTGAGGGTGTCGATTATCAGCACACCGGCGAAGTGCGCCGGGTCGACCGCAAGGGCATCAATCGCCTGCTGGACGAGCGTCATATCGTGCTGTTGTCGCCACTGGGTTATTCACCGACCGGCGAGATTTTCAACCTGGCCTGTGAAGACGTCGCCACCCGCGCGGCCATCGATCTGGCCGCCGACAAACTGCTGCTGTTCGGCGCCGCAACCGGCTTGCTGGACGAGCAGGGCCGGTTGGTGCGCGAACTGCGTCCGCAACAGGTGCCCGCGCACCTGCAGCGCCTGGGTGCCAACTATCAGGCGGAACTGCTGGACGCCGCGGCCGAGGCCTGCCGTGGCGGTGTCACGCGCAGCCATATCGTCAGTTATGCCGAGAACGGCGCGCTGCTCACCGAACTGTTTACCCGCGATGGCGGCGGCACGCTGGTCGCGCAGGAGCAGTTCGAACTGGTGCGCGAAGCGGCCATCGAGGACGTCGGCGGTCTGATGGACCTGATCACGCCGCTGGAAGAGCAGGGCATTCTGGTGCGTCGCTCCCGCGAAGTGCTGGAACGCGAGATCACGCAGTTCAGCGTGGTTGAGCGCGAAGGGCTGATCATCGCCTGTGCTGCGCTGTATCCGATTGCCGATTCGGAGTCGGGCGAGCTGGCGTGTCTGGCGGTCAATCCGGAATACCGGCACGGCGGCCGTGGTGACGAGCTTCTGGAGCGTATTGAAAACCGCGCCCGGGCCCTGGGTATCAAGACCCTGTTCGTCCTCACCACCCGCACCGCACACTGGTTCCGCGAACGCGGTTTCGAACCCAGCAGCGTCGACCGTCTGCCAAGCGCCCGCGCCTCGCTGTACAACTACCAGCGTAATTCGAAGATCTTCGAAAAGGCGATATAAGCCTGGGGGCGGACGCAGAGCACTCTTGGCTATATTTTGTGGGAGTGAGCTTGCTCACGAAGAGGCTGGTACAAGCCTCCGGAAAGGGGCGTTTGAACCGTCCCTTTCGTGAGCCGGCTCACCCACGCCCTTCGGGCAGAAGCGCAGAGCATTGGGCACGATAGTTGAGATGATCGTTCCTCACGCTCCAGCGTGGGAATGCAGTTCTCGACGCTCTGCGTCGTCAAGAGGACGCGGAGCGTCCAGAAAGGCATGCGACGCAGAGCGCCGCACGATAGTCGCGCCTGCACCGGCACCTTCGAGAGCAAGCTCCCCACAGTAATTGCACGATCAGTTGCTGATCGACAGAATGCTCGCCTGATACGACCCCACGAACGTGTCGAAATCCACCACTTCCTCGGTCGCTTCCAGTTCGGCCTGTTCTTCGATCGAGGTTTTGGCCTGGGCTTCGAAGTCTGCCTGTTCCTGAGCGCTCAGCGGGTGAGTGCGGAAGTATTCGGCATGGACCTGACTCTGGCGCAGGGAGAACGCGGTAAAGCCCTCGTTATGCGCTTCCATGCTGGCCAGCACCTGAGCAGACGGTGTGAGCGCGGTATCGTCGATCTTGGCCTGTTGCACGGCAATCGATTTGAGGTGCTCATCGGTGCCCTGCGCCTGATCGAGCAGGCGGGCAATCGGCGTGATCTTCTCCACCAGTTCGGTTGCCCAGGTCTTGAGATCGACAGGGCGGTTGTCACGCATCAGGCTCAGGCCCGGGCGACGCCCTTCCTTGACCACTGACAGGAAGTTCGAGCTTGCGTTGGAGCATTCGTGGCTGGCCAGTTGATGGCTTTCCTCGAGGGCGCAATACAGCACGAAGGCATCGATGAAGCGCGACTGCTCCAGGCTGATGCCGGTCGGCAGGAACGGGTTGATGTCCAGGCAGCGAACTTCGACGTACTGCACACCACGGGCCACCAGCGCCTGAATAGGGCGTTCGCCGCTATAAGTCACACGCTTGGGACGAATGTTGGAGTAGTACTCGTTCTCGATCTGCAACACGTTGGTATTGAGCTGCACCCACTCGCCGTTCTGGTCATGAGTGCCGACCTCGACGTAAGGCTTGTAAGGCGTGGCCACGGCCTTGCGCAGGCTATCGGTGTAGCTGACCAGATCGTTGTAGCAAGGGGTCAGGTCGGCCTGGGCGTCACTCTGATAACCCAGGTCGCTCATGCGCAGACTGGTGGCGTACGGCAGATACAGGGTGTCGGCGTCGAAGTGTTGCTCCAGCTGATGCTTGCGGCCGCGCAGGAACCCCGCGTCGAGTGCCGGTGAAGCGCCGAACAGGTACATCAACAGCCAGCTGTAGCGGCGGAAGTTACGAATCAGCGCGATGTAGGAATGCGACTGGTAGTCGCGGGCATCGCCGGCAAAGTCTTCGGTCTGCTTGAGCAGCGCCCACGCGTCTTCCGGCAACGAGAAGTTGTAGTGAATGCCGGCAATGCACTGCATGGTCTTGCCGTAACGCAGCGCCAGGCCCTTGCGGTACACGTACTTGAGCTTGCCGATGTTCGACGTGCCGTAATAGGCAATCGGTATGTGCTCTTCGTCCGGCAACGGGCAAGGCATCGACGGACTCCACAGCAGTTCGTTGTCCAGCTTGCTGTAAACGAAGCGATGGATCCGGTCCAGGTTGTCGATGGTCTCGGCCGGGTTCTTCAAGGCTGGCGTGATGAACTCCAGCAGCGATTCGGAATAATCGGTCGTCACCTGACCATTGGTCAGGGCGGCACCCAGAGCTTGCGGGTGGGGCGTCCGGGCCAGTTCTGCCGTTGCGGTAACGCGCAGGCACTCACGCTCGATACCGTGCAAGCACTGCTCCAGCAGAGAGAGGTTGTTACGCTCGCCGAGCAATGCAAGACGACGGTTTAAAAGTTCGCTCAAGGTGTAATCCTTCACGCATCGGTCGCCCCGATATGGGGGTGGACTTGACGGTCTACAAGGGTGAAGAAAGGAACTGGCGTAGTCGCCTGGTGGGTCGGTAGCGCCTGTTCACAATCACTGCTCTTTGTCGTACTACCCAAATGGACTCGGCACCACGCTAATGGTGCCGAAATTAACCCAAATGATGTCGGTACGGCTAGGTTCAGTTCGCAGGGATGCTTTTCATCAGCCCTTGATCAAGTCTAGATCACCGCAAATGTGCCCTGGGCCTTGGCGACGAGCTTGTCGCCCTGAACGACTTCAGCCTCGACCACCAGCGTGCGGCGACCCGCGTGCAGCACCTTGGCGATACACAGGACTTCGCCCTCGGAGACGCCACGCACGTAGTTGATCTTGCACTCGATGGTCACGCTGCGCTGGTCGAAACCGTGAGCGCTGGAACAGGCCAGGCCCATGGCGATATCGACCAGGCTGAAGATTGCACCGCCGTGCATCACGTTGCCGCGATTGCGCAGGTGCGCCTCCAGCGGCAACGCAACTTCGGCAACGCCCTCGTCCAGACGCCGCAGCTCGCAGCCGAGCATCTTGAAATAGGCGCTGTGGGTCAGATCTTCAGGAATATCCATCAGCGCTTCTTCAGTTGCTTGGCATTGGCGAACAGCGACGCCATCGCATTATTGGCGGGCGCTGGCGCAGTGGTTTCCTTGCGCGGAGCGTTGTTTTGACGAGGCGAAGAACCTGGACGGGCACCGCGTGCGCCATCGATTTTCTCGCCGGGCGTGTCGCTCATGCGCATCGACAGGCCGACGCGTTTGCGCGGGATATCGACTTCCATGACCTTCACTTTCACCACATCACCGGCCTTGACCGCTTCACGCGGGTCCTTGATGAACTTCTCGGACAACGCCGAGATGTGTACCAGACCGTCCTGATGCACGCCGATATCGACGAACGCACCGAAGTTGGTGACGTTGGTGACCACGCCTTCGAGGATCATCCCCAGTTGCAGGTCCTTGAGGTCTTCGACCCCGTCCTGGAACTCGGCAGTCTTGAACTCCGGACGCGGATCACGGCCCGGTTTTTCGAGTTCCTGAAGGATATCGGTCACGGTCGGCAGACCAAAGGTCTCGTCGGTGAATTTCTTCGGGTCCAGGCGCTTGAGAAAGCTGGCGTCGCCGATCAGCGAGCGAATGTCCCGGTCGGTTTCAGCCGCAATGCGCTGCACCAGCGGGTAGGCTTCCGGGTGAACGGCGGAGGCGTCCAGCGGGTTGTCACCGGTCATGACGCGCAGGAAACCGGCGGCCTGTTCAAAGGTTTTTTCGCCCAGGCGGCTGACTTTCTTCAGCGCCGCGCGGGTCTTGAACGCGCCGTTTTCATCACGATGCGCAACGATGTTCTGCGCCAGCGTGGTGTTGAGGCCGGAAATGCGTGCCAGCAGCGCCACGGAGGCCGTGTTCACGTCCACGCCCACGGCGTTCACGCAGTCTTCCACCACCGCATCCAGGCCGCGCGCCAGCTTGAGCTGCGACACGTCGTGCTGGTACTGGCCGACCCCGATGGATTTCGGGTCGATTTTCACCAGTTCGGCGAGCGGGTCCTGCAAGCGACGGGCAATGGATACCGCGCCACGGATCGACACGTCGAGGTCCGGGAACTCCTTGGCGGCCAGTTCCGATGCCGAGTACACCGAAGCGCCTGCTTCGGAGACCATGACCTTGGTCATCTTCAGGCCCGGGTATTTTTTGATCAGGTCGGCAGCCAGCTTGTCGGTTTCGCGGCTGGCGGTGCCGTTGCCGATGGCGATCAGGTCGACCGAATGCTTGGCGCACAGTGCGGCCAGTACGGCGATGGTCTGGTCCCACTGGTTTTTCGGTACGTGCGGATAGACGGTGGCGTAGTCGAGCAGTTTGCCGGTGGCGTCGACCACGGCGACCTTGCAGCCGGTGCGCAGACCTGGGTCGAGGCCCAGCGTGGCACGCTGACCAGCCGGCGCGGCCAGCAACAGGTCGTGCAGATTGTGGGCGAACACATTGATCGCTTCGGTTTCCGCGCCGTCACGCAGCTCACCCAGCAGATCGGTTTCAAGGTGGCTGTACAGCTTGACCTTCCAGGTCCAGCGCACCACTTCGGCCAGCCATTTGTCTGCCGGGCGGTTCTGGTTCTGGATGCCGAAGCGCTCACCGATCATCAGCTCGCACGGGTGCATGGCGCCCGGCAATTCTTCACCGACTTTCAGTGCGGAGCTCAAAAAGCCTTCGTTGCGACCACGAAAAATCGCCAGCGCACGGTGCGACGGCATGCTCTTGAGCGGTTCGTCGTGTTCGAAGTAGTCGCGGAACTTGGCGCCTTCCTCTTCCTTGCCCGGTACCACGCGTGCGCTGATCACCGCTTCCTGCTTGAGGAAGCTGCGCAGCTTGTCCAGCAGCGAGGCATCCTCGGCAAAGCGCTCCATCAGAATGTACTTGGCGCCTTCCAGCGCGGCCTTTACATCGGCTACGCCTTTTTCCGCGTCGACGAAGCGGGCTGCTTCTGCTTCAGGGGCCAGGCTCGGGTCGTTGAACAGGCCATCGGCCAGTTCGCCCAACCCGGCTTCAAGGGCGATCTGGCCCTTGGTGCGGCGTTTCTGCTTATAAGGCAGGTACAAGTCTTCGAGGCGGGTCTTGGTATCGGCCAGCTTGATGTCGCGCGCCAGCTCCGGGGTCAGCTTGCCTTGCTCTTCGATGCTGGCAAGAATGCTGACGCGCCGTTCGTCCAGTTCACGCAGATAACGCAGGCGCTCTTCCAGATGGCGCAGTTGCGTGTCATCAAGACTGCCGGTCACTTCCTTGCGGTAGCGGGAAATGAAGGGCACAGTCGAGCCTTCATCCAGTAGTGCTACGGCCGCTGCGACCTGTTGTGGGCGTACGCCGAGTTCTTCGGCGATGCGGCTGTTGATGCTGTCCATAAAACCACCTGGAGTTGTGAGCAAAAAACTGGGCTATGTACGAATTGCCTTGCCTGGGTATCGTGCGCCAGCATTTATTTTCAGGGCTGGCGAACCGCCATGAGTCCGGCGTTGCCTGACTTCGAGGGCGGCGCATTATACCCAGCGAAGCCGGATTAGGGGATCGGCCGACAAATGGGGTGTTTTTTCGGCGAAAACGCAGGCACAAGTGTCGCCTCCAGTAAAATCTGCTAACAATGCACAAGGTGCGCATCACCGCAGCTACGCCATAATGCGCCCCGAGATCAGAGGAGCATCCGATGAGCAGCACCGCACAAAATGCCGAAGGCGAAAAAATCCTTATTGTCGATGACGATCCGGGGCTGAGCAGTCTCCTGGAACGTTTTTTCACCAGCAAGGGCTACCGTGCCCGCGCCGTGGCAAATGTGGAACAAATGGACCGACTGCTGGCCCGTGAGGTTTTCAACCTTGTGGTGCTGGACCTGATGCTGCCTGGCGAAGACGGCCTTTCAGCCTGTCGTCGTCTGCGTGCCGCGAACAATCAGGTGCCGATTATCATGCTGACCGCCAAGGGCGATGAGCTGAGCCGCATCAAGGGGCTCGAACTGGGTGCTGACGATTATCTGGCCAAGCCGTTCAACCCGGACGAGCTGATGGCGCGGGTCAAGGCGGTGTTGCGTCGTCAGGCGGCACCGGTGCCCGGCGCCCCTGGCAGCGAAGACGAGTCGGTCAGTTTCGGTGACTACGTGCTGTCTCTGGCAACCCGCGAGCTCAAGCGCGGTGAAGAAGTGCACATGCTCACCACCGGTGAATTCGCGGTACTGAAAGCGCTGGTCATGCACGCTCGCGAGCCGCTGACCCGCGACAAACTGATGAACCTGGCGCGTGGCCGGGAGTGGGATGCGCTGGAGCGATCCATCGACGTACAGATTTCCCGTCTGCGTCGCCTGATCGAGCCTGACCCGTCCAAGCCCCGTTATATCCAGACGGTCTGGGGCGTAGGTTATGTATTCGTTCCGGACGGTGCCGGAAGTCGCTGATAACCCGGTTGTCGGCACAGACATCCGTCATTGCTGCCAGTTACGTCGATAATCTTTCACAGGCTTATCGACGTACTGGTTTTTTGCGTTCGTCCATCGGGTCCGGCCCGCGTTCGGCAAACCTGCGAGCCTCGCTCGCCCTGCAAAGTGTATGGCTGCAGTTATGAAGACTCCGCTCTGGTTCCCGCAAAGCTTTTTCTCCCGCACGCTCTGGCTGGTGCTCATCGTCGTGCTGTTTTCCAAGGCCCTGACGCTGGTTTATCTGCTGATGAACGAAGACGTGCTGGTCGACAGGCAATACAGCCACGGCGTTGCTCTGACACTGCGTGCTTATTGGGCTGCCGGTGAAAGCGACCGCGATGCGATTGCCGAGGCGGCAGGTCTGATTCGGGTGGTGGGCGGTGGCGTGCCGGAAGGTGAGCAGCACTGGCCTTACAGTGAGATCTATCAGCGGCAGATGCAGGCGGAGCTGGGCGCCGACACGGAAGTGCGTCTGCGGGTACACGCGCCACCCGCGCTGTGGGTGCGAGCGCCGAGCCTGGGTGACGGCTGGCTGAAAGTGCCGCTTTATCCGCACCCGTTGCGCGGTCAGAAAATCTGGAACGTCCTGGGCTGGTTCCTGGCCATCGGGTTGCTTTCCACGGCATCAGCCTGGATTTTCGTGCGTCAACTGAGTCAGCCGCTCAAGCGTCTGGTGTTTGCGGCGCGCCAGTTGGGGCAGGGGCGCAGCGTGCGGCTGCCGGTGAGTGACACGCCGAGCGAGATGACCGAAGTCTATCGGGCCTTCAATCAGATGGCCGAAGACGTCGAGCAGGCCGGGCAGGAACGCGAGCTGATGCTGGCCGGGGTTTCCCACGACCTACGCACACCGCTGACGCGCCTGCGCCTGTCTCTGGAGCTGATGAACGACAATGAGTTCTCCGAAGGCATGGTGCGCGATATCGAGGACATGGACGCCATTCTCGATCAGTTCCTGGCGTTCATCCGCGATGGCCGTGACGAGGAGATCGAAGAGGTCGATCTGGGGCATCTGGTGCGCGATGTGGTTGCACCCTTCAATGACGATGAAGACAGCATCCGTCTGTGTCTGGAGCCTATTCCGCCCTTCCCGCTGCGTCGGGTGTCGATGAAGCGCCTGCTGACCAACCTGATTGGCAATGCCAAGCATCATGCCGGCAACGGTATCGAAGTCGCTGCCTATGTATCCGGTGACCGAAACGCGCCCTACGTAGTGTTGAGTGTGCTGGACAGGGGGGCGGGCATCGATCCGTCCGAACTGGACACCATTTTCAACCCGTTCATTCGCGGTGATCGCGCACGCAGTGGCAAGGGCACCGGCCTCGGCCTGGCCATCGTCAAGCGTATTGCTGCCATGCACGGGGGTAACGTCGAGTTGAGGAATCGTTCGGGAGGTGGTCTTGAAGCACGCGTCAGGTTGCCACTGGGGCTGATGTTGCCGAGGGATGCAATTTAAGACGGGATAGAAGCAGGAAGGAAATATAAAGCGCCGTGCAAGGTCACTGGAGGCGTTCGAAAGGTCGACGCATTCTCGTGGACTTGCACGGCGGCTTGCCTGACCCGGCCCTTGGCGGAGGTACTCCCTGTACCCCTAGGTCACGCCGATCCACTTGATCAACGCGTCCCGGCCCCCTGGTCATGCGCGTACCTTCCTCAGGCCGCACAAAGCCGAAAGGTGTCGACTCCTGGAGCCGACACCTTTCTTCTGAATCAATACCAGTTAGGGTCTTTGCGCAGCTCTTCGTTCAAGAGC
The DNA here is from genome assembly GCF_900074915.1 of Pseudomonas cerasi. Classification (GTDB taxonomy): domain Bacteria; phylum Pseudomonadota; class Gammaproteobacteria; order Pseudomonadales; family Pseudomonadaceae; genus Aquipseudomonas; species Aquipseudomonas cerasi. Next base: position 5,557,486 of record NZ_LT222319.1, on the reverse strand, counting down.
TTTTGCATACCCTCGTCAGGCTTACCCAGATAACGGTAAGTCGCGTGACGTGTTGGCGATTTGTCTGCGGGAAGACCGGCAGGCACTTCAACCAACATAGCGTAAGCATCTTCCTTGTCGAGGCTGAAAGCCACGATCAGGCGCTTGCTTTTGCACGTATCGGCCGTTTCGCAAAGCGGCCCAACCAGATAGTTGTCGCCATCTTCAGTGGCCGCCGTCATCTGCTGCTCGGAAGCACCGGACAGGTTGATCACCCAATCCGGCAAACGCTCTTCCTTCTTGACGACTTTCGCCCAGGTGGTGCGGTACTCGGGGGCGGAGCTCAGAAGCTCATTGACCCGAGACTGTCCATCATTGGCTGCCATGGCCATGACACTGCCACCCATCAACAGGGCGGCGGCCAGTGTGCGAAATGACGTGTGCATTATCAGCCTCGACCGCGACGACCGAAGAAGAACGACACAACGAACATCACCAGGAAGACGACGAACAGGATTTTGGCGATACCAGTAGCCGTGCCCGCGATACCACCGAAGCCCAGTACTGCAGCGACGATAGCGATGATCAGAAACGTGATTGCCCAACTCAACATGGTGATACTCCTTTTTGATGCCGTTTTAATAAGGGGTGCAGCTTTTAAGGTCGGGTCAGAAAACCCATTTTTGCTGTGGAGCGACTTCATCTACAGAAACCAGGCCGTCAACGTTGCGCAGGCTTGAGGACATGTCCTTGACCGCTGGAGCGCTGACGCCGCGATAGGAGATGCTGCTGGTCTGGATGAATTGCTGTTTTGGTTGAGTTGCCTCGTTGGCTTGATTCCAACGCTGGAACTGCTGAATGGCGATCAGAGTGACGAGCAGGGCAAGGAGCAGAAAAAGACCTTGCTGGATGTGCAGGGGAGAGATACGCAATTGTGAAATACGCTGGCTGTTCATCTGCAAACTCCCCTGGCCTGAGTGGGCATTCAATCTGATGGGTCGTTGTGTATCGACCTTGTTGAATAGGTTATTGCAGACTGCATGCCAGTTTTTTGAGTGACTTAAAATCCTTTAAAATCAACATCTTATTAAGTTTGACGAGAGCGTCCTACCAGCAAGCTGCACGATTACCCCTTTGTAATCGTGCGTTCTGCACGAAGCGTTCGACACTCCGGCTCTGAACTGTCAGCCTGCGCTGCGCGCCATGACCTTCAGTGCGTCGCCGTTGACGCCTTTTACGCCACGAATATTTCGCGCGATTTCCACGGCCAGTTCCTTCTCGGCGAAGTTGGCAACCACCCCATTCAGGCTGACTACACCTGCCTTGGTGTCTACTTTGATATTCAGCCCATCCAGCGTCCGGCTGTAGATCAGGCTCGCCTTGACCTTGCTGGTGATCCAGGCGTCACTCATTTCCTCGGTCGGGGTCAGCGACTGTGGCTGGGTCTTGGCCGCAATCGAGTCGGCCGCGCTGAGGCTGATCAGGTTGTTGACGCTGACCACGCCATCGGTGTTACTCGCCAGGCTACCCGCCAGTTCCTTCGCTTCAGGGCTTTGCGCGCGGCCCTTGAGGGTGATCACGCCGTCCTTGCTGTCGACATCGATGGTCAGCGCTTCAGTCACGCTGCTCCACAGCAGTTTGGATTTCACCGTCGCGACCAGCGTCGCATCCTCGAAGCGCTGAGCCATGTTGGTCCGTGTGCCGGGCTCGCTGGCAACAGAAGGATCTACCTCCAGCTGGTTGTCGACCTTTTCAATGCCTTTGGTATCCAGCGCGATGCGTTCGGCCAACTCGCGGTCCACTTCGTTTTCAACCTTGCCCTTGAGCGTCGCGGTGCCTTGTTCGACACCCACATCCATCTTGAACGGGCTCAGATGCTTGTTCAGTGCGAAAGCTGTCCAGATCGAACCTTCCTGACGCGCCTCGGCGAGTTGAGTGGGCAGGTCTGGCTGGGCGAGCACCGGGCCGCCGCCCAGCAGCGCAGCGGCGGCCGTGATCAGAGCAATCTTTTTCAGTGAAAACATAGGAGCGTTCCTTTTGCGGTGAGATCTCGTCTCCGAATGGACGGTTTTAACGGCATAAACGCGGATTAATCAGGCTGTTCGCCATTAGCTGATCAGAAAGCTACCATGCATGCCGAAGAATCAATCAGAATTGACCATGCAACTTGCCCGATGATTCCGAGACTAACTGAGACAATTCATTAAGGAGCGTAGGAAAAATGGAAGCAGCCACTGAGAATCAGGGCCGTATTCTGCTTGTGGACGATGAGTCCGCCATCCTCCGCACTTTCCGGTACTGTCTGGAAGACGAAGGCTACAGTGTCGCCACTGCCAACAGCGCAGCCCAGGCCGACACGCTCATGCAGCGTCAAGTATTCGATCTGTGCTTTCTCGATTTGCGTCTGGGCGAAGACAACGGCCTGGACGTGCTGGCGCAGATGCGGATTCAGGCGCCGTGGATGCGTGTGGTGATCGTGACTGCCCATTCGGCGGTGGATACCGCTGTCGATGCCATTCAGGCGGGCGCAGCCGACTACCTGGTCAAGCCGTGCAGTCCTGACCAGTTGCGTCTTGCAACGGCCAAGCAGCTTGAAGTCAGGCAACTGTCTGCCCGTCTCGAAGCACTGGAAGGCGAGGTTCGCAAGCCCAAGGATGGTCTGGATTCCCACAGCCCTTCGATGATGGCGATACTGGAAACGGCCCGTCAGGTTGCCGTGACCGATGCCAACATCCTGATTCTGGGCGAATCGGGTACCGGTAAGGGCGAGCTGGCCAGGGCGATTCATGGCTGGAGCAAACGGGCCAAGAAGTCCTGCGTCACCATCAACTGCCCGTCGTTGACCGCAGAACTGATGGAAAGCGAACTGTTCGGCCACAGTCGTGGCGCCTTTACCGGTGCCAGCGAAAGCACGCTGGGCCGCGTCAATCAGGCCGATGGCGGCACCCTGTTCCTCGACGAAATCGGTGACTTCCCGCTGACGCTGCAGCCCAAATTGCTGCGCTTCATTCAGGACAAGGAATACGAGCGCGTCGGTGATCCGGTGACCCGACGTGCCGACGTGCGCATCCTGGCGGCCACCAACCTCAACCTTGAAGACATGGTGCGCAGCGGGCGTTTCCGTGAGGATCTGCTGTACCGCCTGAACGTGATCACCCTGAATCTACCGGCCCTGCGTGAGCGCAGCGAAGACATTCTGACCCTCGCGGACCGCTTTCTGGCGCGTTTCGTCAAGGAATACGCGCGTCCTGCCCGAGGCTTCAGCGAAGAAGCCCGTGCCGCGCTGCTCAATTACCGCTGGCCAGGCAACATTCGTGAGCTGCGCAACGTGATCGAGCGTGCCAGCATCATCTGTCCACAGGATCGCGTAGAGGTCAGTCATCTAGGCATGGCTGAGCAACCGACCAACAATGCACCACGTGTGGGCGCGGCCTTGAGTCTGGACGAGCTTGAAAAGGCACACATCGGGGCCGTACTGGCAACCAGTGAAACCCTCGATCAGGCCGCCAAGACGCTGGGTATCGATGCTTCGACGCTTTACCGCAAACGAAAACAGTACAACCTATGAAATACCTCAAATGAAGCTGGCCATGAAGTTGCGCACTCGCCTCTTCCTGAGCATCTCGGCGCTTATCACGGTCGCGTTGCTCGGGCTGCTGCTGGGGCTCGTCAGTGTCATGCAGATGGCCCGTACTCAGGAATCACTGATTCAGCATAACTTCGCCATCCTCGATCTGGGTTTGAAGTTGCGTCAGAACATGGGTGATCAACTGGTGTTGATGACCGGTGCCAATCGCAATGAGGCTGAGCTGGACAGAATCCAGCAGCAGTTCGAAGAGCTGCTGGAGGAAGGGTCGGCGCAGGACACCCAGCAAAATGTGCGTAACGGTTTTGAGAAGACCCGGGGCGATTATCAGCGATTCATTGCGACCTGGAAGCAATATGGCGATGATCCGCGAGGCATACGGGGCAACCCGCAACTGAGCGAGAGTTTCGACGCTCTGCGCAACGGTCTGCTGAGTGTGCATCGCAAGGCACTGGAGAACATCAGCACCGCCGAGGTCAATTCCAGGGACCGTGCATTGTGGATCGCCGGCTTGTTGGGGCTGGTCGGGCTGGCGGTGCTGTGCATCGGCTTTGTGACCGCGCACGGCATCGCCCGCCGTTTCGGTGCACCGATCGAGGCGCTGGCCAAGGCTGCCGATCGCATTGGGGAAGGTGATTACGAGGTCACGCTGCCCATTTCCTCGGCCGCAGAAATGAACCTGCTGACCCGACGCTTCGGCATCATGGCCGAAGCCCTGCGTCAGCATCAGGCGACCAACGTCGATGAGCTTCTGGCGGGCCAGCAGCGCCTGCAAGCGGTCCTCGACAGTATCGACGACGGCCTGTTGATGATCGATCGCCAGGGTCACCTGGAGCACCTGAACCCTGTTGCGCAGCGCCAGCTCGGATGGGACGAGAGTCGCCTTGGGCAAAGTCTCGGCGAGGCATTGAGCCGTCCAGAACTGGATGAGCAACTGCATCTTGTGCTGCGGGGCGGAACGCTGGAGCGCGCGCCGGAAGATCTGGCCATCGAAATCGACGGCGAGTCTCGATTGCTGACCTACAGCATGACACCGGTCAGTCACACCAAGGGCCACATCCTGGGTGCTGTGATGGTGCTGCACGACGTGACCGAACAGCGTGCTTTCGAGCGGGTACGCAGCGAGTTCGTCCTGCGCGCCTCGCATGAGTTGCGCACGCCGGTCACGGGCATGCACATGGCGTTCGGCCTTCTTCAGGAGCGTCTGCATTTCGCTCCCGAGTCCCGTGAGGCCGATCTGCTCAATACAGTCACCGAAGAGATGCAGCGCCTCATGCAGCTCATCAACGACCTGCTGAATTTCTCGCGTTACCAGAACGGTCTGCAGAAGCTGAAACTTGCACCTTGTTCCGTCGAGACCTTGCTGCAGGACGCCAAGGCGCGCTTCGAGGATCAGGCCCAGGAGCAGGATATTGTGCTGATGCTGGATATGCAGGAGCCCATGCCGCGTCTGCATGCCGATCAGTCCCAACTGGAGCGGGTGCTGGATAATCTGCTGGACAATGCATTGCGTCACACGCCGCCGAACGGCCTGATCCGCCTGCAGGCCAGGCGTCACGGCGAGCGGGCGATCATCAGTGTCGAGGACAACGGTGAAGGCATTGCCTACGGACAGCAGGGGCGGATCTTCGAACCCTTCGTCCAGGTGGGTCGCAAGAAAGGCGGCGCCGGGCTCGGGCTGGCGCTGTGCAAGGAGATCGTCCAACTGCACGGCGGACGCATGGGCGTGTACTCAAGGCCAGGGCAGGGCACGCAGTTCTATATGGCTTTACCGCTCTGAGGGCTTGATCGCCAGGCCCTTATCGGCTGACTGAGCGCCAGCCCCCATGCGCTTCAATTCGAGTGATTGAGCACCTGCAGGATGGCCGCGCTCTGTGCGTCGGGCTCTCCGTCGAAGCGTGCCGGGCGATAGTGCATCTGGAACGCGGCCAGTACCTGGCGCGTAGCGACGTCCAGCTCACCGGTTTGCGGAGTGCTGTAGCCCAGGCGTGCCAATTGCTGCTGGAACCAGGTGATGCTCGGCAGGTTGGCTGCCAGCAATGCCTGACGCTGGGCAACCTGGCGTTCGTCCGGCCAGTTCCCCAGACCTTCGGCAGCGAGGCGTTTCCACGGGAACAATGGCCCCGGGTCCTGCTTGCGCAACGGGGCGATGTCGCTGTGACCGATGATGTGTTTGGGGTCGATCCTGTTACGTTTGACGATGTCCTTGAGCAGGACAATGATCGACTGGGTCTGCGCTTCGGTGTACGGATACCACAGGCGACCTGTCGGCGTTTCCTTGAAGCCCGGGTTGACGATCTCGATGCCGATCGAACTGGAGTTGAGCCAGGTGCGGCCTTCCCACTCGCTTTCGCCGGCATGCCAGGCACGCGCGTTTTCATCGACCAGCTTGTAGATGGTGGCCTTGCTGTCGTCACCGATCAGGTAGTGGGCGCTGACCTCGCCATGGGTCAGTAATTGCAGCGAGCGTTCCAGTGACGCCGAGGTGTAGTGCATCACCACATACTGGGCACGGCCATCGAAATTTACCGAGGGGTGGCTGGTGTCCAGCCTGGGGCCGCTGGCGCAGGCAGTGAGGATGAGCATGATAAAGGCGGAGAAATACAGCTTCATGAGGTCGGCAGCGTCGGCAGGAAATGAAACATCATAACAAAATGTGTACAAATAGCATGGGCCGCCGACTATTTGTTCAGGTCAAAATGTTTCAGTCAGCCTTGTTCGATGCGGTTCCGGCCGTTCTCCTTGGCCTTGTAAAGCGCCTGGTCGGCACGTTTGATAGCGGTGTCGCTCCGTTCTCCGGGGCGAAAAGCCGTCAGGCCAATGGACACGGTGATGGTGACTCGCTCACCCTTGAAGTGGAAGGGGCATGACTCTACGGCGGCGCGCAGTTCGTCGAGCAGCGTCAGCCCCGTGGCAGGAGGTGTTGCAGGCAGCAGCATGACAAATTCTTCGCCGCCAAAGCGTGCGAGGAAGTCGTTGGCGCGCAGGCGTTTGCTGAACACATTGGCGACAATCTTCAATACCTTGTCGCCAGCCAGATGCCCATAACCATCGTTAATGCGTTTGAAATGGTCCAGGTCCAGAATGCAGACCAACAGACTGTTTTTTTCTTCCTGCCACCGGGCCATCTCTTGTTCGAGGCGCTCGCCCCAGGCTGCTCGATTGGGCAGTCCGGTGAGCGGGTCGATCAGGGCCTTTTGACGCTGTTCTTCCAGGTGAGTCCTGAAACCCAGGGCTTCCTGTTCCATACTCGCGACGCGGGCTGCCAGACCTTGCAGTCGCGAGGCCACTTCGCGCTCGCGGGCATCGCGCTTGAGCTGGTAGTGATCCATGGTGCCGAGCAGGGCTTCAAGCCGATTGTCGAGCACCCGCTTGAGGCTGGGCAGATCGGAGGCGTCCTGAACACTGCTTTGCAGACCGCCCACCTGTTCGCGCAACTGGTCGTTGAGGTCGCGCGCGGTGGACTGATCCTCGGCGTGATCTTCACTGGCCGCCTGCAAGTGGCTCTGAAACGATTCGAGCCGTTCATTGAGCTGCTTGAGGTAGGTGCCGAACTCCTGTTGACCGCCGTTGTTGATCGCCAGCATCAGCACCGCCATATCGTCGAGGATCGGCAGCAATTCGTACCAGTTAAGCCCATGTTTCAAGCGTAACTGCATATCCTCGACCTGCGGGCGAAAGTGCTCGGACAGGGTCAGGTCGTCCAGCAGGCCCAGCAGGGTTTGTTCAATATGCGCAGCCACCGAGCTGTAGCTGGGTTCGGGTGATGAGGGTAGCGCGTAGCCTTCTTCGCCTTCTGCCGTCTCGGGCTGCTGCTCGGCCTCTGCGTCGGGTTCTTCAACTGTCGCGTCGATTGGCGCGGGCCGTTGTTGATAGGGCACTGACGGACCAGGCGCCAGGAGATCCGCGAAATCGATGGGTTCGACAGTGACAGGTGCAGGTTCGGCGAAGGACTCTGCCGTTGCTGGAGCAATATCCGCAGCCGTGACCGATGGTGCAGGTTCTTCAGGCGTTGCAGCGGCTGGTATCACGACGGCAGGCGTATCGGTTTCCGGGACAGGCGTGGGCGGTGTGCTGTCTGTGGCCGCGGTGGCTACGGTGGCAGGTGAGTCATCGACCTCGGCTTCGCCATGAGCGATGTCTGCCGGGGCGTGAGTGCTTGCTGCCTGCGGCTCTGCATCGGGCTCATGCGTGTCCGGTGCCGAGGTGGGGTCTTCGGGGTGAGCAGCCTCGGGATGAGTATCGTTGCCTTGGCCTTCGCGCGAACCGAACAGGCGTTGCAGCAATCCCTGGCGCGGGCCTTCTTCGGGTTTTTCAACCTGGGTCAGGGCCTGGCCCTGCAAATTGCTCAACTCGCCGAGCAGCAGGGGCAGCTCACGGGCTTGTGAGGCACGCTCTTCAAGCTCCTTGGCAAAGCGCTTGAGTGGCTTGCGTACGTCGCGTGGCAGCGGCAATGACTGCAGTTGCGCAACCAGTGCGGTCAGTGCCGAGCTGATTTGCGCGGCCCGTACTTCGCGGCGTTGTTCAGAGTCCAGTACGGCCTTTTCGAGGCGCGGGATCAGGGCTGCCAGGCCCGCGTCCATATCATCCTTGCGGACAATTTCGCGCATCTCCTTCATGCATTCGTCGACGGCGCGGTCAGAGCCCTCTGCCGCCAGACTGCTGCGTACCAGACCGCGTCGCAACAAATCGAGCCGCGCATCCCAGCGCTTTTCGAGCTTGTCCTGTTGCTCGATCCCTTTAAGGTATTTCTCTTTCCAACGCTCCGCGTCGTCGCTCATGCAAGGCTTCCACCAGAGGGCACAGGCAGTGAGTCCCCACGCAGTGAGTCAGGCAGGCGAATCTCGACAGCGACAGGCAGATGATCGGAAATGGGCTGTGCCAGCACCTGCACACGTTCGAGCGTCAGGGTCGGGCTGAGCAAAATGTGATCGAGGCAACGTTGTGGTCGCCAACTGGGGAAGGTTGCTTCTATCTGCGGAGCCAAAAGCCCCAAGTCCCGTAGCGGCGAGTGTTCCAGCAGGTCGTTGGCATGGGTGTTCATGTCGCCCATCAGCACTTGATGGCGGTAACCGCCGATCAGTTCGCGAATGTAGGCGAGCTGCCGGGTTCGGGTTCGGGTCCCCAGCGCCAGGTGCATCATGACCACGACCAGAGCATCTTCGCCCTCGCCGAAACGCACGAGAATTGCGCCGCGCCCGGCAGGGCCCGGCAGCGGATGATCCTCGATCTTGGTCGGGCGCAGACGGCTCAACACACCATTGCTGTGCTGCGCCAGGCGCCCGAGGTTGCGATTGAGTTGTTGATACCAGTACGGAAAACCACCCAGCTGGGCAAGGTGCTCGACCTGGTTGATAAAGCCGGAGCGCATGCTGCCACCGTCGACTTCCTGCAGCGCCACCAGATCGAATTCATTGATCAGATCGCCGATCTTCTGCAGGTTGCCAGCTCGACCGCCATGCGGCAGCAAATGCTGCCAGCTGCGCGTCAGGTAATGATGGTAGCGCTGGGTACTGATACCCACCTGGATATTGAAACTGAGCAAACGCAGCCTGCCGTCTTCCGGCAAGCCGTTTTGCAGCAGATGATGTTCGTTGACCTGCGGATCATGCAGGCCAACGATACGGGTACTGCCTTTGCCCCAGCGGCGCATGATGTGCGCTTACTTGGCGGCTGTGCTAGCCGCTCGCTCTTTGGCAATCAGTTGATCGGCAACTTCCAGGGTCTTTTCCGGACCACCGGCAGAACCCAGGTCAAAGCGGTACTTGCCATTGACGATCATGGTCGGAACGCCAGTCACTTCGTACTTCTTGGCCAGTTCCTTGTACTGGGCGATCTTGCCCTTGACTGCGAAAGAGTCGAACGTTTTCAGGAAGTCTTCCTTGTTCACGCCCTGTGTGGCGACGAAGTCAGCCATGTCATTCTTGTCGGTCAGACGCTTGCCGCCTTTCTGGATGGCTTCGAATACGGCCGCGTGAACCTTGTGCTCGACGCCCATGGTGTCGAGGGTGATGAACAGCTGGCCGTGTGCATCCCACGGGCCGCCGAACATGGCAGGGATGCGTACGAACTTGACGTCGGACGGCAGTTTTTCAATCCACGGATTGATCGTTGGCTCGAACGCGTAGCAGTGCGGGCAGCCATACCAGAACAGCTCGACGACTTCGATCTTGCCTGGCTCGGCAACAGGCACAGCGCTCGCCAGCTCGACGTATTGCTTGCCTGCCTCGATGGGCGTGGCGGCCTGGGCGGACATACCGAACAGACTGGCGGCAACCAGAGCGGCGCTGATGATCAGATTACGCATGCTTTACTCCTGAGCAGATTGAATCGCATTCAAGCGACGGTGGTTTCGACCGGACGCGAAAGCCTGAGTTCGTTAGTGTAACGCTGAGGTTGTAAAAATGGGCGACCGCGGACGGCCTTTTTGCATAAGGAGTGAAGCAGGTCATGTCTGAATGTTCCAGCACACCGGTCAGAGCGGCGCGATACGGTGTGAGTGTGGGCCGGGGGACAGGTGTGTCATTATATGCGCACGCATCCAAACGAAACCGACACCTCTTGCCGCACCCCTTGCAGGCAGGTCTTCACCGGAAATCACATGCAACTCAAAAACCCCATTCTCGGTCTGTGCCAACAGGCCACGTTCATGCTCAGCGCCGCCAAGGTCGACCAATGCCCCGACGACGAAGGTTTTGAGGTCGCATTTGCCGGTCGCTCCAACGCGGGCAAATCGAGCGCTCTGAACACCCTGACCCACGCCAGCCTGGCGCGCACATCCAAGACCCCGGGGCGTACCCAGTTGCTGAACTTTTTCGGCCTGGACGAAGATCGCCGTCTGGTCGACCTGCCTGGTTACGGCTACGCCAAAGTGCCCATCCCGCTCAAACTGCACTGGCAGCGTCACCTGGAAGCCTACCTGGGCAGCCGCGAAAGCCTGAAGGGTCTGATCCTGATGATGGATATCCGTCATCCAATGACCGACTTCGACGTGCTGATGCTGGACTGGGCCATCGCCAGCAACATGCCGATGCACATTCTGTTGACCAAGGCCGACAAGCTGACCTACGGCGCGGCCAAGAACACACTGCTCAAGGTTCAGGCCGAGATTCGCAAAGGCTGGGGCGATGCAGTGAGCATCCAGTTGTTCTCGGCCCCCAAGCGCATGGGGCTGGAAGAGGCTTACACCGTGCTGGCCGACTGGATGGAACTGGAAGACAAGGCGCCTGCGGAGTAAATCGCAGGCAAAAAAGACCCCGGACTTCGCATGGGGAGGGGGAAGTTCCGGGGCTTAAGGTCCAGACCTTAGGGTGGGATCTGGATAACTGCCAACACTTAACACAACTAGGAGCACGATCGATTTTTCAACCAATCGACACGTCTGACTCCTGTCCAAACGGTTAAGTTCCAGCAGTGAAGAAAAGTTCACATTTCCTACAATATTTGACGAACCTGCGCACAGGTTCGCCTCTTCAGGCTCAGTGAGCCTCGTCCCAATTGTTTCCAACCCCTACTTCCACCAGCAACGGCACGGCCAGTTCCGCTGCGCCGCTCATGTGTGGACGGATCTGTTCACTGATCTGATCGACCAGGTCCTCGCGCACTTCAAGCACCAGTTCGTCGTGAACCTGCAGGATGACCCGAGCATCCAGACCGGACTCGTCCAGCCAGCCATTCACCGCCACCATGGCTTTCTTGATGATGTCCGCAGCGGTGCCCTGCATCGGCGCGTTGATCGCCATGCGTTCCGCGCCTTTGCGCAGGGACTGGTTCTTGGCGTTGATGTCCGGCAGGTACAGGCGGCGGCCGAAGATGGTTTCGACAAAACCTTGCTCGGCAGCCTGGGCGCGGGTGCGCTCCATGTAGTTCAGCACGCCAGGGTAGCGGGCGAAGTAGCGGTCGACATACGCCTGTGACTGCTTGCGATCGACGCCAATCTGCTTTGCCAGACCGAACGCGCTCATGCCGTAGATCAGGCCGAAGTTGATCGCCTTGGCGCTGCGACGCATGTCAGTGGTGACGTTTTCCAGCTCGACGCCAAATACCTCTGCAGCCGTCGCGCGGTGAACGTCCAGGTCGTTGCGGAACGCGTGCAGCAAGCCTTCGTCCTGGGCCAGATGCGCCATGATGCGCAGTTCGATCTGCGAATAGTCGGCGGCCAGCAGTTTGTAACCCTTCGGGGCCACGAACGCCTGACGAATGCGCCGGCCTTCAGCGGTACGAATCGGGATGTTTTGCAGGTTCGGATCGCTGGACGACAAGCGACCGGTGACGGCCACCGCCTGATGATAGGAGGTGTGAATCCGCCCGGTACGCGGGTTGATCTGCTCTGGCAGGCGGTCGGTGTAGGTGCTCTTGAGCTTGCTCATCGAGCGGTATTGCATCAACACCTTGGGCAGCGGGAAATCCTGCTCCGCGAGTTCGGCAAGCACGGCCTCGGCAGTCGATGCCTGACCGGTGGCGGTCTTGCTGAGAATCGGCATGCCGAGTTTCTCGTAGAGAATCACGCCCAGCTGCTTGGGTGAGCCGAGGTTGAACTCTTCGCCGGCAATGGCGAAGGCTTCGCGCTCCAGCGCAGTCATCTTGTCGCCCAGTTCGACGCTCTGGATACCCAGCAGGTTGGCATCGACCAGCGCGCCCTGGCGCTCGATACGCGCCAGCACAGGCACCAGCGGCATCTCGATATCGTTCAATACCGGCTGCAGGGTCGGAATCGCGGCCAGCCGTGCGTCGAAGACTTCATGCAGGCGCAGGGTCAGGTCCGCTTCTTCGGCGGCGTAATTACCCGCCTGTTCCAGTGCAATCTGGTCAAAGCTCAGCTGTTTGGCACCTTTGCCGGCAATCTCCTGGAAATTGATCGGCGTGTGCGTCAGGTACTTGGCCACCAGGCTGTCGCGGTCGTGGCGGGTGGCGGTGGAGTCCAGTACGTAGGATTCCAGAATGGTGTCGAAGCGCACGCCCTGCAGGTCGATGCCTTGAGCCTGATCGCCGTCGATCGCGCAATTGGCAAGCAGGTTGATGGCGAACTTGGCGTGCTGGCCGACCTTGATTTTGTCCGGGTCTTCCAGCAGCGGCTTGAGCGCCTTGAGCACGGTGTCGCGGTCCAGCTGCTGCGGCACGCCCATGTATGAATGGGTCAGCGGAATGTAAGCGGCTTCGTGGGTCTGAATGGCGAAGGACAGGCCGACCAGTTGCGCACGCTGGGCATCGGTGCCGTTGCTCTGGGTGACGAAGGCAAACAGTGGCGCGGCCTGCAGCTTCTTCAGCCAGGCATCGAACTGGCCCTGTTCAAGAATGACTTCATAAGCCGCTTCTCTGGCCTCAACGGTCGGCTCTTCGACGGTCAGCTCCTGGCCGGCACGTTTGGCGTCGCGTTGCAGGTCTTCGATCCAGCTCTTGAATTCTAGCTCGGCGTACAGCTCCATCAACGTGTCGCGGTCGGGCTCGCCGCAATGCAATTGATCCAGTTCGATGTCCAGCGGGACGTCGATCTTGATGGTCGCCAGTTCGTAAGACAGAAAGGCCATCTCACGATGTTCTTCGAGTTTGGCGGCCAGGGTCTTGGCGCCACGGATCGGCAGGGAGGCGACCTTGTCGAGGTTCTCGTAAAGCTCCTTGATGCCACCGCCAATGCCGACCAGCAAACCGACCGCGGTCTTCTCGCCAACGCCGGGCACGCCGGGAATGTTGTCGACCTTGTCGCCCATCAGGGCCAGGTAATCGATGATGTGCTCCGGACCGACGCCGAATTTCTCTTTCACGCCCGCCACATCCAGCACGCTGCCGGTCATGGTGTTGACCAGAGTGATATGGCCGTCGACCAGTTGCGCCATGTCCTTGTCGCCAGTGGAAATCACCACTGGACGATCGGTCGCCGCGCTGCTGCGTGCCAGCGTGCCGATCACGTCATCGGCTTCGACGCCTTCGACGCACAGAAACGGGTAGCCCATGCCTTTGACGCAGGCATGCAGCAGGTCGACCTGCACACGCAGATCGTCCGGCATGCTCGGCCGGTTGGCTTTGTAGTCGTTGTACAGCGCATCACGGAACGTCCCGCCCTTGGCGTCGAACACCACCGCGAGCGGGCTTTCCGGATACTGGCGCCGCAGGCTTTTGAGCATGTTGAGCACGCCCTTGACGGCACCGGTCGGCAATCCTTTGGAGGTGGCCAGTGGTGGCAGTGCGTGGAAGGCGCGGTAGAGGTAAGAGGAACCGTCTACCAGGACGAGTGGCGCTTGGGTCATGAGCAGAATCAACCTTTTCGGCGGGGTCGGCGCTAGAATGCGCGAACCATTGACGACAAAGGGACAAGGTTATCATGTGCAAGGTAAATCGACTGATATTGACCGGACTGTTGGCCTTTTGCCCTTTGTTCGCTATTGCAGCAGAAGATCCACCTTCAGCGGCGCCGGACGTTACTATTCGCACCGACGGTGACAGAACCATTCAGGAATATCGCCAGAACGGCTTTCTGTATGCGGTTAAAATCACCCCGAAACACGGCAAACCCTATTTTCTGGTGCGCGCCGATGGTACAAGCCCCAATTTCATTCGTTCGGACCAACCGGACATGCTGATCCCGCAGTGGGAAATATTCAGCTGGTAGCACCCTACATTCACTTCAATCGTTGGCAGTCCTGATATGTCCGTTTTTACCCCCCTGGCTCGGCCCGAGCTGGAAACATTTCTCGCCCCTTACGGGCTCGGCCGTCTGCTTGACTATCAGGGCATCGCTGCCGGTAGTGAAAACACCAATTACTTCATCAGCCTGGAGCAGGGCGAGTTCGTGCTGACGCTGGTCGAGCGCGGCCCGGTTCAGGAGATGCCGTTCTTCATCGAACTGCTCGACGTGCTGCATGAAGCCGATCTGCCGGTGCCTTATGCGCTGCGCACCACCGATGGTCAGGCGCTGCGCGAGCTGGCAGACAAACCGGCGCTTTTGCAGCCGCGTCTGCCGGGCAAGCACATCAGCGGGCCGAACACCCAGCATTGCGTGCAGATTGGCGAGTTGCTGGCCAACCTGCATCTGGCGACCCGTGGGCAGATCGTCGAGCGCAAGACTGATCGCGGCCTGGACTGGATGTTGAGCGAGGGGCGCAATTTTCTGTCGCACCTGGGCGAGACCCAGCGGGCGCTGCTTGAAAACAGCCTTCAGGAGATCGAGGCGTTCAAACCACAGATCATGGCGCTGCCGCGTGCCAATCTGCATGCCGACCTGTTTCGTGACAACGTACTGTTCGAAGGGACGCACCTGACCGGGTTGATCGATTTCTACAATGCCTGTTCGGGGCCGATGCTGTATGACCTGGCGATTGCTCTCAACGATTGGTGTTCCCGCGAAAACGGTCAGCTCGATGCTGTCCGCGCCCGTGCCTTGCTGGGTGCCTATGCGGGCTTGCGACCGTTCACGGCGGCGGAATCGAAGCTCTGGGCGACCATGTTGCGTATCGCTTGCGTGCGTTTCTGGCTGTCACGTTTGATCGCCGCCGAAACCTTCGCCGGTCAGGACGTGCTGATTCATGACCCTGCGGAGTTCGAGCGCCGCCTGGCCGAGCGCCAGGAAGCGCACATTGCGTTGCCGTTTGCGCTCTGAGACCAGACCGGCATGCCCACGCGGAGCATGGGCACGATAGTGTTATCCCTGACGACTATCGTTCCTCACGCTCCAGCGTGGGAATGCAGTTCGTGACGCTCTGCGTCACACAGCAGTGCTGCGATGTGGGCGGTGGCAGTCAGAGACTGCTCAGGCAACCTGCCAAATCATCAGCCAGCTTTTGCAGGACTTGCTCGTAACCCTGCGCGGTGGCCGGGGTGTAGCCGCCCAGTCCATCCAGTTCGGCCAGTTTGACCGGTAGGCCGGCGCTCAGGGTTTCGGCCAGGCGCGGGCGCAGGGGTGGTTCGCTGAATACGCAGGTCTTGCCGGCAGCTTTCAGGCGTTCGCGCATGGCGGCAACGTGCTGGGCGCCGGGCTGGATCTCGGCGGCGATGGCGAATACCCCGGCATGCTTGAGCCCATAAGCCTCTTCGAAATAATCGAAGGCCTCGTGGAACACGAAGTAGGGCTTGCCTGCCACTGCACTGACACGCTGCTTGATACGGCCGTCCAGCGTATCGAGGCGTTTGCTGAAGGCCTCGGCGTTGCTGGCGTAGCGTGGAGCATTGGCAGGGTCGGCAGCGCTCAGGTCGGTGGCCATTTTTGCGGCGATCACCCGCGCGTTGACGGTCGACAGCCACAGGTGCGAATCGAGACTGCCGGGCCGGTGGTCGTGGTCATGTTCGTCTGCGTCGTTGTCGTGATCATGCTCGTGGTCATCATGCGAGGCATTGTCTTCGCCAAAGTGACGCAAGTGCATGCCCGGCAGCGTCTGCACGGCAACTGCAGGCAGTTTGCGGCCCTGAAGGACGCGCGGCAGGAAGGTTTCCATGTCCGGGCCGATCCAGTAGAGCAACTCGACTTCCTGTACACGCCGTACGTCGGATGGGCGCAGCGCGTAGTTATGCGGTGAGGCACCCGGTGGCAGAAGCACTTCCGGTGTCCCGACGCCATCCTGCACAGCCGCTGCAATCAGTTGCAGAGGCTTGATGCTGGTCAGCACTCGGACTTCGGCCTGAGCAGGGGCGATGATCAGCAGGCTGACCCAGAAAACAGCAGCAAGATTTAAAAGACGGCGCACTCGAATCACTCATATCAGCCAGGAACGGGTAACATAATAACGTCTCTAGCCAATATCGTCGCTGCTCATGCCCAATACTCCCCTGGCCAGTCGCCCCCATGACCACTCTCACTGCGTGCATTCGGCCCTGGCCGAAGCCGATGCGCTGTGCGCCAAACAGGGTCTGCGCCTGACCACCTTGCGCCGTCGCGTGCTGGAACTGGTCTGGCAAAGCCACAAGCCGCTGGGTGCCTACGACATCCTTGCAGTGCTGAGTGATGAAGACGGTCGCCGTGCGGCCCCGCCAACCGTTTACCGTGCGCTGGATTTCCTCCTGGAAAACGGGCTGGTGCACCGTATTGCCTCGCTCAATGCCTTCACGGGCTGCAACCACCCCACCCACGCGCATCAGGGCCAGTTCCTGATTTGCCGCCTGTGTCATGCGGCAATCGAGCTGCAGCACCCGGCCATCAGCAATGCGGTGGTCGATGCCGCCGCAGGCGTCGGCTTCGCGGTCGAAGGCCAGACGGTCGAGATCGTCGGCGTGTGCGCTGGCTGCAAGGCCGCTTGATGTCGGATGCATTGATACGTCTGGACAAGGTCGCCGTTACGCTTTCCGGGCAAAACGTCCTGGATAACATCCAGTTGAGCGTCAAACCCGGCGAGATCGTCACTTTGATCGGCCCCAACGGTGCAGGCAAGACCACGCTGGTGCGTGCGGTGCTCGGACTGCTCAAGCCCGACGCCGGTAGCGTCTGGCGCAAGCCGAAGCTGCGTGTCGGCTACATGCCGCAAAAGCTGCATGTGGACCAGACGCTGCCGCTGTCGGTGCTGCGTTTCCTGCGTCTGGTGCCCGGTGTGGATCGCACGGCCGCAGCGTCGGCGCTGGAAGAAGTCGGCGCCGGGAAAGTCATCGACAGCCCGATTCAAGGCATTTCCGGTGGCGAGATGCAGCGTGTTCTGCTGGCGCGCGCGTTGTTGCGCAAGCCTGAGTTGCTGGTCCTCGACGAACCGGTGCAGGGTGTCGACGTGGCCGGACAGGCCGAGCTGTACAGCCTTATTACCCGGCTGCGCGACCGCCACCAGTGCGGCGTGCTGATGGTTTCCCACGATCTGCATCTGGTCATGAGCACCACCGATCAGGTGGTGTGCCTGAACCGTCACGTCTGCTGCTCCGGGCATCCCGAGCAAGTGAGTCATGACCCGGCCTTTGTCGAGCTGTTCGGCAACAATGCGCAGAGCCTGGCGATTTATCACCACCATCACGACCACGCCCATGATCTGCATGGCGCGGTGGTGAATGACGCTGCGTCCCTCCCTCATGTTCACGGAGACAGCTGCAAGCATGGCTGATTTTCTACTGTATGCCTTGCTCGCAGGCGTTGCGCTGGCCGTGGTTGCTGGCCCGCTGGGGTCATTCGTGGTCTGGCGGCGCATGGCCTATTTCGGCGACACACTGTCCCACGCCGCGCTGCTCGGCGTCGCGTTGGGCTTCCTGCTGGATATCAGCCCGACCATCGCGGTGACGGTCGGCTGTCTGCTGCTGGCGGTGTTGCTGGTCACGTTGCAACAGCGCCAACCGCTGGCCTCGGACACGCTGTTGGGGATTCTGGCGCCGAGCACCTTGTCGCTGGGGCTGGTGGTGCTCAGTTTCATGCACGAAGTGCGCATCGACCTGATGGCCTACCTGTTCGGCGATCTGCTGGCTATCAGCCCGGCTGATCTGGGCTGGATTCTGGGCGGCAGCACGTTGGTTTTGGTGCTGATCGTCGCACTGTGGCGCCCACTGCTGGCAATGACCGTGCACGAAGAACTGGCGCGGGTCGAGGGCCTGCCGGTTGCTACACTGCGCATGACTTTGATGCTGCTGATCGCCGTGGTGATCGCGGTGGCGATGAAAATCGTCGGTGTTCTGCTGATTACCTCGCTGTTGATCATCCCGGCGGCTGCGGCACAGCGTCACGCCCGTTCGCCGGAGCAAATGGCGCTGGGCGCAAGCCTGTTGGGCGTGATAGCCGTGTGTGCCGGGCTATCATTGTCGTGGTTCAAGGACACCCCTGCCGGACCGTCTATAGTGGTTTGCGCTGCAGCGTTGTTCTTGCTCAGCTTTGTTCTACCCAGGCGAGCGGTGTAGACTTGCTCGTTTTTTGCGCAAACTAGAGAATCGCAGGAATGAAGCCGTTCGCCCCACGCTATCTGCTGCTTGTCGCATTTTCCATCCTGCTGGGTGCCTGCCAGAGTGCGCCCACTGTCGAGACACCTGCCTCCGAGGCCCAGCCTGACGCGTTCGCTCAGCTTGAGCAGAACATCGCCGGTAATGAGCTGGCAACGGCTGAGGACCAATTGGCGGCGTTGCAGGCTGCCAATCCTGCCGACATCCGTCTTGAGCCTTTTCAGCGTCGTTTGGCCGAAGCCTATCTGAGCCGCAGCCAGATCAGCCTGCAGAAGGGTGACATGAACGCGGCGGCCTCTGCGCTGAGCCGCGCACGCGCCCTGATGCCCAAGGCACCGGCGCTGACCAGCGGCGTCAACGGCGCCATTGCTCATGCGCGCAAGGCCGAGCTGGAAAAGGCCGAAGCGGATTTGAAGGCGGCCGAAGCCAGAAGGGTTGCCAAGCTCATCGATCCGTCGGCAGAAAGCACGACAATTGAACTCAAGATCGGCGATATGCGTGCATTGCGTCGTCAACTGGACGATATCGCAGCGGATACCGTAGCGTTCAACTGTGAAGTGCTGATGGTGGTGCCGCGCACCGAAGACTACCCGTGGCTGGCCACGTTGCTGACCAAGCGGGTGGTCAAGGCCAATCCGGATTTCGAGTTGCAATTGCGTCGCCAGATCGAGCGCAATGAAAAAGCGCAGATCATCCTGACGCCAGCGAAGTCCTGAGTCGATCCTTCAAAGCTGACGCAGAGCGTCCAGAACTGCATTCCCACGCGGAGCGTGAGGAACGAGAAGTGTTGGGGAGTCTATGTGGGGGCGAGAACGTTGAGAAAGGCGCTCCCACGCCGGAGCGTGGGAGCGATGTAGCAGCGTCAGATCAAGCCGGAACAGCCTTGGCTTTCACTTCACGATCCCACACACGGTGCTGAGCAATCGCGTTGAAGAACGCTTTGAACGATTTACTATCGGACACTTCCAGCAGCCCGGCATCTTCTTCCAGGCGTAGCAGGCTCAACAGCTCTTTGGCTTCCCCGGCAAAGGAGATGGCCTTGAGGTGCTTGTAGGCTTCCAGGATGAAGTGCAGTGCCACGCCGTCGCCTTTCAGGGCTTCGATCGAAGCCTTGCCACCCGGCACGAATACTGCGTCGAACGCTACCGAAGGCAGGCCTTCAGCCGATGCGTCCACTGGCAGGCTCTTGCCGTCAGCTGTCTTGACCGGTGCGGAGGTCGGGCCCAATACCTTGGCGTGTGCGCCTTCGGCAGTCAGTGCAGCTTTCATGGCTTCGACTGCTTTGCCGTCGACGCCGTCAGCCACAAGAATGGCAACCTTGCGCGAAACGATATCGCCAGACAGCAGGTTGACCTGGCTCAGCGCCGGCGACTCTTTTACCGATGTCTGACGCGCAGGTACGGTACCGGCTGTCGGTGCTGGCAAGCCCAGGTTGGCAGCTACACGTTTGGCCAGCTCCAGATCGATGTTGGCCAGAATCTCGTTGACCTGACGGGCACGGATGTACTCGCGCTCGACCTTGCCCAACTCGAAGCTGTAGGCCGCGATGATGTGCTCTTTCTCGTGGTGGCTCATGCTCTGGAAGAACAGGGTGGCCTGCGAGAAGTGATCGCCGAACGATTCGCTGCGCTCACGCACCTTGTGCGCTTCAACGCGCTCAGGGTAGGTCTCGAAGCCGCCATCTACCGGGCCGGCAGGGGTTTCTTTCGGCCAGCCGCCATCGATCGAGTTCGGCTCGTAGGACGCGCGGCCCTTGTCGATAGTGGTGCGATGCTGTGCGTCACGCTGACCGTTGTGGTTCGGCGCAATCGGACGGTTGATCGGGATTTCGTGGAAGTTCGGCCCACCCAGACGGCTGATCTGCGTGTCGGTGTAGGAGAACAGGCGACCTTGCAGCAGCGGGTCGTTGGAGAAATCGATACCCGGCACGATATGGCCCGGGCAGAAGGCAACCTGCTCGGTTTCGGCGAAATAGTTGTCCGGGTTACGGTTCAAGACCATCTTGCCCAGCGGGGTGACCGGCACCAGCTCTTCCGGGATGATCTTGGTCGGATCGAGCAGGTCGAAGTCGAACTTGTGCTCGTCCTCCTCGGCAACGATCTGTACACCCAGTTCCCATTCCGGATAGTCGCCCATCTCGATGGACTCCCACAGGTCGCGGCGGTGGAAATCGGTGTCCTTGCCGGCGAGCTTCTGTGCTTCGTCCCAGACCAGCGAGCACACGCCGAACTTGGGCTTCCAGTGGAACTTCACGAAGCTCGACTTACCTTCGGTGTTGATGAAGCGGAAGGTGTGGATACCAAAGCCCTGCATGGTGCGCAGGCTTTTCGGGATCGCACGGTCGGACATGGTCCACAGCACCATGTGCGCGGATTCCGGCACCAGCGAGACGAAGTCCCAGAAGGTGTCGTGAGCCGAGCCGCCCGTCGGGATTTCGTTATGCGGCTCGGGTTTCACCGCGTGCACGAAGTCAGGAAACTTGATGGCGTCCTGAATGAAGAACACCGGCATGTTGTTGCCCACCAGGTCGAAGTTGCCTTCGTCGGTGTAGAGCTTGACGGCAAAGCCACGCACGTCACGCACGGTGTCGCCCGAGCCGCGTGGGCCCTGAACGGTGGAGAAACGCACGAACACCGGGGTCTTTTTGCCCGGATCGCGCAGGAAGCCTGCTTTACTCAGGGCGCCGTGGTCTTCGTAAGTCTGGAAATAGCCATGTGCTGCAGTACCGCGGGCGTGGACGATACGCTCCGGAATACGCTCATGGTCAAAGTGCGTGATCTTTTCACGCATGATGAAGTCTTCGAGCAGCGATGGGCCGCGGCTGCCGACTTTCAGTGTGTTCTGGTTATCGGAAATCTTGACACCGTGATTGGTGCGCAGGGCCTGCTGGGTCGCGTCCGAGCGAAACTGCTCAAGGCTTTCCAGCTTCTCGTTGGTATTGCCACGGTCCAGGGTGTCGGTACCTGCCAATTCGCTCTTGGGCGTTTGGGTTACAGGTGGTGCGTTCTTGCTAGCCATCAGAGACTCCTTATCTCGCCCCAATCATTGAGTTGGGTTCGCTGAATACGACTTCCCTGGCGTAAGCGGGAAATCACGGTATCCAAGAAGTGACCGGAGCAAAAAACAGCCGTTCCTTTTATTTTCGACCTGCGATCACCAACGGTCGTGTTATGTCCATTGCACAGGACAGCCTGCAAATAAATGCTAAGCACAGCGGGCAGGACAGGCTAAAATGCGCGCCCGGCTCAATCTGGCCGAGGTAACGAAGCAAGTGGAATTGATCCACTGCGCTGATTTTTTAACGCGCCCCCACAAGGTTCGCTCCGTGATCGAGTTTCATAACGTCCACAAAACCTATCGGGTGGCAGGCAAGGAAATACCGGCCCTGCACCCCACCAGCCTGCGCGTCGACAGTGGCCAGGTGTTCGGCATCATCGGCCACTCCGGCGCGGGCAAAAGTACCTTGCTGCGTCTGATCAACCGCCTGGAAACCCCGAGTGGTGGACAGATCGTGGTCGATGGCGAAGACGTCACTGCGCTCGACGCCAATGGCCTGCGCCGTTTCCGCCAACAGGTCGGGATGATTTTCCAGCACTTCAATCTGCTGGCGTCCAAAACCGTGGCCGACAACGTCGCCATGCCGCTGACCCTGGCAGGCGATATGCCGCGCAAGCAGATCGACCAGCGTGTGGCCGAGTTGCTGGAGCGGGTCGGATTGTCCGATCACGCCAAAAAGTACCCGGCACAACTGTCGGGCGGCCAGAAGCAGCGTGTCGGCATCGCCCGTGCACTGGCTACCAAACCCAAAATCCTGCTGTGCGATGAAGCCACCAGCGCGCTGGACCCGCAGACCACTGCGTCGGTCTTGCAACTGCTGGCAGAGATCAATCGTGAGCTGAAGCTGACCATCGTGCTCATCACCCATGAAATGGACGTGATTCGTCGCGTCTGCGATCAGGTGGCCGTGATGGACGCCGGGGTGATTGTCGAGCACGGCAGGGTCGCTGATGTGTTTCTGCATCCACAACACCCGACCACCAGGCGCTTTGTGCAAGAAGACGAGCAGGTCGACGAAAACGAACAGCGCGATGATTTCGCTCACGTCCAGGGCCGTATCGTGCGTCTGACGTTTCAGGGCGATGCCACCTACGCGCCGTTGCTCGGCACGGTGGCGCGGGAAACCGGCGTCGATTACAGCATCCTCGCCGGTCGTATCGACCGCATCAAGGACACCCCTTACGGGCAGTTGACGCTGGCCATTACCGGCGGCGACATGGACGCCGCCTTCGCGCGCTTCACCGCCGCTGATGTTCATATGGAGGTGCTGCGCTGATGGACGCTTTTCTGAACCTGTTTTCCAATGTCGACTGGTATGAGATCTGGGTGGCCACTGGCGACACGCTGATCATGCTCGGTGTATCGCTCGGTTTCACCATCCTGCTCGGCCTGCCGCTGGGCGTGCTGATGTTTCTCACCTCGCCGCGTCAGTTGCTGGAGCACAGGCAGCTGTATGCGACGGTCGGGGTGATCGTCAACATGCTGCGCGCGCTGCCGTTCATCATCCTGCTGATCGTGATGATGCCGTTGACCGAGATCATTACCGGTACGTCACTGGGCATCCTCGGCACGTTGCCGCCGCTGATCGCCGGTGCCACGCCGTTCTTTGCGCGCCTGGTAGAGACCGCCTTGCGCGAAGTGGATCGCGGCATCATCGAAGCCACGCAGGCCATGGGCGCGACGACCCGGCAGATCATCGTCAAGGCGCTGCTGCCTGAGGCGCGCCCCGGCATTCTGGCGGCGATCACGGTGACCGCCATTGCGCTGGTGTCGTTCACGGCCATGGCCGGTGCGGTAGGCGCTGGCGGGCTGGGCGACCTGGCGATTCGTTATGGTTATCAACGCTTCCAGAACGATGTGATGTTCGTGACGGTCGTATTGTTGCTGGTGCTGGTGCAGATTCTGCAGACCATCGGCGACAGACTGGTCGCGCATTTCACACATCGTTGATCGAATCCGTTGGTATTGGCCCGCCTGTGCGGGCCCGAAGGAGTTGTTGCATGAAGAAACTATTGGCCATATTCGCCGCTGTCACCGCCTTGTCCGCGCAAGCCAAGGAAACCCTGACCGTCGCGGCCTCTGCCGTGCCGCACGCCGAGATCCTCGAGTTCGTCAAACCGACCCTGGCCAAAGAAGGCGTGGATTTGAACATCAAGGTGTTCAATGACTACATTCAGCCTAACGTGCAGGTGTCGCAGAACCGTATGGACGCGAATTTCTTCCAGCACCAGCCGTATCTGGATGAGTTCAACAAGGGCAAAGGCACTGATCTGGTGGCCGTGGCCAAGGTGCACATCGAGCCTTTCGGCGCTTACTCCGACAAGTTCAAGACGCTGGCAGAGCTGCCCAACGGCGCCAATGTCGCCCTGCCCAATGACGCCACCAACGAAGGCCGCGCCTTGCTGCTGCTGGCCAAGGCAGGTCTGATCACCCTGAAAGAGCCGGGCAACATCCTGTCCAAGCCTTCGGATGTCGTGAATAACCCGAAAGACCTGAAGTTCCGTGAGCTGGAAGCGGCCACGCTGCCCCGCGTCCTGACTCAGGTCGATCTGGCGCTGATCAACACCAACTACGCCCTGAGTGCCAAGCTCGACCCGACCAAGGACGCGCTGATCATCGAAGGTGCCGATTCGCCCTACGCGAACATTCTGGTGGCCCGCCCGGACAACAAGGACTCGGACGCGATGAAGAAGCTGGTGGCCGCCTTGCAGAGCCCGGAAGTGAAAACATTCCTGACCGAGAAGTACAAAGGCGCTGTGGTTCCGGCGTTCTGATCCGATTGTACCTTGCGGTTCTCGCGCCAGTGCTCTGCGTCCCTTGTGACGCAGAGCGTCGGGAACACCTTATCGCTCCCACGCTCTGCGCTCATAGTTATACAGGCGCGTAGTGGGAGCGAGCTTGCTCGCGAAGAGGCCGGTAAAGCCTCCAGAAAATAGAGCGTTTGGACCAAGTCGTCGTGAGCAATGCGGATCGCCGCCCCGTTCACTCCCGCAGGAATCTCACAGGCCCTAATCCCTTTCCAGCAGCCCCGGCAATTGCTTCACCAGCTTCTGATTGTTCAGCGGTGCGCGGATAAAGCCTCGCTGCGTACCATCCGGGCCGATCAAAGCCAGATTACCGCTGTGGTCGACGAAGTAGTTCGCTTTGCTGGTGTCTGCGGGAATGAACGGAATGCTCACGGCATTGGCCAGTGTCTGGATATCAGCGACAGGCGCCGTCAGGCCGATGTACTGCGGGTCGAAGTAGCCCAGGTATTGCTTGAGCTGCTGCGGCGTGTCGCGGTTCGGGTCGACGCTGACCAGTACCACCCGCATGCGCTTGACTGTCTCTTCGGGCAGCTCGGTCCTGATCTGCTTGATCTGCGCCAGGGTCGTGGGGCAGATGTCCGGGCAGAAGGTGTAGCCGAAGAACATCAACGTCCATTGGTCTTTCAAGCCATCAAGCGCTACAGCCGCGCCGTTCTGGTCGGTCATGCTCAGGGCCGGTAACTGGCGGCTTTTGGGGAGCAGCACAATACCGGCGTCGTTGAGCGCCGCCTGGTCCTGTGAGTTGCGGCCAGTCAGCACCTGGCTGAGGATCACGCCCAGAAGCAGGGCGACGATGGCAGCAACAATGAAAACGGTTTTCTGAGTACGGGTCATGGTGTCGGCGCGGGTAGTGATCGGCATGCGGCCGGGGATGATGGCCTATATTGCGCACCGAGCCTAGATCTAGGGCGTGGTGACATCGAACAGCGTATAGGCCAGCGTCAGACGTTTTACATCCTCGGGTATGTCACGGTCGACGATGAAGCGTACCGGCATCTCGATGCGCTCGCCCGGCTGTAATGTCTGTTGGGTGAAGCAGAAGCATTCGGTCTTGTGAAACCACGCTGCGGCCTTTCCGGGCGAAATACCCGGTACGGCCTGGGCTTTCATCGGTCTGTCGGTCGGGTTCTGCGCGATGAAGATCACCTCGTTGAGCGCACCGGGATGGACCTGCATCTGGCGCGACTGCGGGTAGAACGCCCAGGTCATCCCGGCCGCATTGCCGGCAGTGAACAGCACATCGATCTGGCGTGAAGCGTCCTGACCCGCTACGCCATTGTCGTTGTGTCCGGTCAGCGCGCCGTAAAGCGACGGCAATGCCAATCCGCACATCAACATGATCACTATTAAACACGTCAAACGCAGAACGAGCTGTTTGGACAAAAGAGGCTGGCTCATGCGTGGCTCACTTTTTATGTCTGACAGCGTGTCGAAATAGCTGCGGGCGACTTCAGAGTAGCCTGCTTATTCAAAACGCGAACTGCAGCGCACCCGCATCGCCGGGGGAAGGCAGTCGTTTTCGGTCAAAAATTGAGCAAAATATACCCTGATAGCGCAAATGTATCTAAATGTGAGTTGCATATAGCAAAACCGTCTTAGGCATTTAGTTAAGCAAGCTAACGTATGACTCTCCATCAACGAACCATGGGGTCTGACGCCTCAAGGAGTCCCAGCAGCCATGAACACCGCCGCATTGCGCGAGCAGATACAACTAGCCCATCAACATGAGGCCCGGACCGGCCACTTGCTGCAACAGTTGGAACAAAAGCTCCCACATCTTCATCCCGCCATCCACCTGCCGGAAGTCGACGCGAAAGACGTACTGACGCGTTTCGTCACGGCCTACATCGATCTGGTCCCCGATCTGCTGGATGCTGCCCATGAGGTCGCGCTGCATGCCGGGATCGAAGGGCAGATAAAGCCGGTGTTGAAAATCGCCGAGCATTTTTTCGCGGCCCCGCCTTCCATCATGGATGGGCATGAAGGCCTGGAAAGCCTGTTGGACGAGGCTTATCTGGCGCATCGGCTGGTCGAGGAAGTGAATGACCTGTACATCAAGCATTTCGGTCAGCCGCTGATACCGTCAAATACCACGGTTGCCAGCGTAATTGCCCACCAGTTGATCGGCGAGCAATTTGCCAACCAGCTGGACGAAGCGGTTCACCATGCTGTCGATGAGCTGCTTGATGAGGAGAGTTTCGCGCTGGACTCGGTCGAGGCCTACCGCGAGAAGCTGATCAGCCCTGAAACGGGTGCGGCCTGGCAGCGCTGGCCAAGCCTGTCACGGCAATTGGGCGTCGGCCTGGAGCTGGAGCGCTCCGCGGTCTGATTCAGAGGCCCGAATCAATGTCTTCGCCCGCAATGGAAGGAGCCGGATATCGCTCCGCTGCTACGCGAAGACCCATCCGGCTCACATGTCCCAGAGCTGTGATAACAGGGTAGCGACTGTCAGGCGGCGCCCGAGCCGATCCCCGTTGTCGTGTAGATCCGCCCTTCAAGACGACGCTTCAAGCCACGCGATTCGATAAGCAACCGGGTGCCATGAGCGGCATTGGAACGACCCCATTCTTCCAGCAGTTCCAGACACGAGTGGTCGATGTAGGACAAATTGCCCAATGGCACATGCACCGTGCTGCCCTGCGGAATAGTGCCCAGTGCCTGAGTCAGCGCCGGCACCTTGAGGAACGTTGCGGCACCGACCAGACGCAGCTCGAATTCCTTCTCGCCCGCCAGTTCGACCACATTGATCTTCAGACGCGAAGCCTTGAACGCCAGCTTCACCAGGGTCAGACCGAAACCGACCAGTACACCGGTCAGCAGGTCGGTGAAGATGATCGCCACGGCAGTCGCCGCATAGGTGAACATCGGCATCCGGCCATAGCGACCCAGACCACGAAACGCCTTCAGATCGACCAGCTTCAGACCGGTATAAACCAGCACACCAGCCAGACTCGCGACCGGAATACTCTGCAGTACGCTCGACAGCAGCAACACGAACGCCAGCAGCCACAGACCGTGGAAGATCGTCGAGAAGCGCGTGGTGGCACCGGCCTGAACATTGGCCGAGCTGCGCACGATAACGCCGGTCATCGGCAACGCACCGAGCACGCCGCAGAGCATGTTGCCCACGCCTTGAGCGCTGAGTTCCTTGTCGAAGTCCGAACGCTGGCCACTGTGCATGCGGTCAACCGCCGAGGCGGAAAGCAGCGTTTCGGCACTGGCAATGAACGCCACAACGATAGCGGCAACCAGAATGGCCGGGTCGGCCAGGTTCATCAGGTCGGCCGGGCGAAGCCAGTCGATGGCGTCGGCCAGGTTGTCAGGCACTTCGACACGCTTGACCTGCAAGGCCATGAACAGGCTGATGCCGGTGGCGATACCCACGCCCAGCAGCGCGCCGGGTACGAAGCGCAAAGACTGCGGACGAAGTTTTTCCCAGCCCCACATGATCAGCATGGTGCCCAGACCGAGCATACCGGCCTGCATGCCGGTGCCTGGTCCGAAGGCCTGGATCAGTGTGGAAGGGAAGGCGATCAGATTGTCCAGCCCGGAAGGTTTGGGACCGCTGTCGAACATCACATGTGCCTGTGACAGTACGATCAACACGCCGATACCGGCGAGCATGCCATAGACCACCGCAGGCGCCGTGACCCGGAACCAGCAGCCAAGCTTGAATCGACCTGCCAGCAGCTGAAGTAACCCGGCGAGTACCAGAATAGGACCCAGCATGGCCATGCCGTGCTCGCGTACCACTTCAAAAACCAGTACTGCCAGACCGGCTGCGGGTCCGCTGACCTGCAACGGAGAACCGGCTATCCAGCCGACTATCAGCCCGCCCACGATGCCGGTGATCAGACCTTTGGCCGGAGGCATGCCGGATGCGATGGCGATCCCCATGCACAGCGGCAGGGCGACCAGGAACACGACCACGGAAGCGAGCAGCTCCCGTGGTAAAGCGGTTTTCAATGCTGTAATACCCATGACGCTTCTCCGGAATTCTTCAGACGAGGCAAGACGGGCGACGCGCATCCTGCGCAGCCGCCATCAGCTGATAAAGAAGGGCTTGCCGTCAGTCGGACTGGTGATCAGTCGGCTGAAAAGCGTGCTTTCGGTGAAGCCATCGGCGTCGGTCCCGAACCGTCGAGCGGTATGAAACGATCGAGCTCGGCGTCATAAGCCAGGATTTCGCTGGTTTCGATGCTGTAGACCCAGCCGTGAATGAACAATTGGCCGCTGGCCATTTTTGCTGCGACCGAAGGGTGGGTGCGCAGGTGTTGCAACTGGGAAATCACGTTTTCCTGAGTCAGGACCTGCATGGTTTCCAGTTCGCCGCTGCAGCTGCAGTTCTGCTCGACTACCGTGCGGGCAACCTCGGCATGACGCAACCAGGCTTTTACCGTAGGCATCTTGTCCAGGCTGTCAGGGTTGAGCACTGCGCGCATGGCGCCGCAGTCAGAGTGTCCGCAAACGATGATGTGCTGCACGCCCAGTGCAACCACTGCGTATTCCAGAGCGGTGGACACGCCGCCGTTCATCTGGCCATACGGCGGGACGACGTTGCCGACGTTACGCGTGACGAACAGGTCGCCAGGCGAACTTTGGGTGATCAATTCGGGCACGATGCGCGAGTCGGCGCAGGTGATGAACATGGCCCGTGGCGATTGGGCAGTCGCCAGCTTCTTGAACAGCTCTTCCTGCTGGGGGAAGACCTCGTTACGGAAATGTACAAAGCCATCGACGATATGTTTCAACGCTACGTCGGCGCTGTCTGAATGGCTTGATGTGCTGGACGACGTAGCCGAATGCTGTTTACCGATGTCTGTCATGTCTTCATCCTCTCTGACGAATTGATGTGGATTCTTCATGCCTGTTTGACCAGAGCCGGATGTGATCCCTCTCTGAAGGGCATCACGAACAAATCCCTTGAGCGCTATCGCTGATGACACTCCGAGTAACAGACTAATCGCCGAAGCTTAAACGAAACTGAATGCGATGGCTCTGGGACGCGGGTTTGCACGATAGTACCAAGTTCGTCACAGCAGCGACATTTGTCCTCCCGGCGGACAAAACGCATCGCAATCGAGTGCAAATCCACCACGTTTGTTCAATCCGAGTCGTTTGATTGCCAAGGCATAGCGTTGAGCCAGCAGGTCGGCAAACGGTCCTTCGCCACGCATTCGAGAACCAAATGTGCTGTCGTACACGGCTCCGCCGCGACTTTGACGAATCAGACTCATCACATGATCGGCGCGTTGCGGGTAATGTGTCTTCAACCACTCGTCGAACAGCGGCGCGACTTCCAGCGGCAGGCGCAGCATGACGTAGCTGGCGCTCAGGGCGCCCGCAGCCTTCGCTTCGCTCAGTAGCGCCTCCAGCTCGCTGTCGTTGATCATCGGGATCATCGGCGCACACAGCACGCCGACCGGGACACCTGCCTGACGCAATACCCGAATGGCCCGCAGGCGAGCCTTGGGCGCCGCTGCCCTGGGTTCGAGGATGCATTTGAGCTCGTCATCCAGCGTCGTCAGGCTGATGAAGACCGACACCAGCCGCAGCCTGGCCATTTCTGCCAGCAGATCCAGGTCGCGCAGGATCAGCGAGCCTTTGGTAATGATGCTGACCGGATGCCGATAGCGCAGCAACACCTCAAGCGTCGCCCGGGTGATGCGGTACTCCCGTTCGATCGGCTGGTAGGGGTCGGTGTTGGCCCCGAGGGTGATGGGCGCGCAGCGGTAGCCGGGTTTGGAGAGCTGTTGCTCGAGCAACGCCGCCGCGTTGGTCTTGGCGATCAGCTTGGTCTCGAAGTCCAGGCCGGGAGACATGTCCCAATAGGCGTGGCTGGGTCTGGCGAAACAATAGATGCAGCCGTGCTCGCAGCCCCGGTAAGGGTTGATCGACCTGTCAAAGGGGATATCCGGCGAGCTGTTGCGGGTGATGATGCTTTTGGCTGTTTCGCTGGTGACCTGGGTGCCTTGCGTGAGTGGCACTTCCTGATACCAGCCATCGTCTTCAGCCACTGATTGACTGGGTGCGAAACGGTTATGCGGATTGCTGGCAGTACCTCGGCCACGAACCGGATAGAGGCTGGACATCTGGCATTACTCATATACTGTTCATGCGTACAGTACAGCATAAAGCCCGGATGGATCACTAAGGTCGGCCTGCAAAACACCGCTCGCCTGACGGGCGGTGTTTTGCAGACAGGGCGACGGTCAGACATCGCCCTCGTGAGTCAGCTCCAGCACACGGTCAACCAGCTTATTGATGCCCGAGGCCGCCTCGCTGATGCTTTTGGCGACCATATAGGCAGGCGTGCTGACCAGTTTTCGCGCTTCGTCCTCGACGATGTCATCGACGGCGCATTCTGAATGACTGCCACCCATTTTGGTGATGGCCGCGGCGGTTTCAGGGTCGTTACCGATGGTGCAGGTCACGCCGGGACCATAGATCTTGGCCGCAAGTACCGGGGTGATGCAGATCAGCCCGACCGGTTTGCCGGCTTCGACAAACGCCTCGGCGAGCTCCAGCAACCCGGCTTCGACCTGGCAGGCATGGCCTTGCAGGGCAAGGTCGGAAAGATTCTTTGCCGAGCCGAAACCGCCCGGGATGATCAGGGCGTCAAAGTCTTCGGCATTCGCCTCGCGGATGTCCTTCACTTCGCCCCGTGCAATGCGCGCAGACTCGACCAGTACATTGCGCGACTCGGGCATTTCCTCACCGCTCAGGTGATTGATGACGTGATGCTGAGTGATGTCAGGCGCGAAGCACTGAACCTGCGCACCGCGCTGATCCAGGCGCAACAGGGTAAGAACGCTTTCGTGAATCTCGGCACCGTCGTAGACGCCACAGCCGGAGAGGATTACAGCCACTTTTTTCTGCATCGATTTCGGCTCCTTGTGCTTGAGCAACCTAAGGCTTCTTTTAATTTGTCTGTTCAGTTGATCGCTTTGCGGGCCGAGTGTTCAGTTGAGGGATTGCTGGCTGCGCACAAGGTGCATGGAGAGGGTGGTGGTCGCGAGGTCGGCAGCGTCTGTGCGCTGTCGCCGAGCGAGGCCTGTCAGCCTGCGCTCGGGAGAGGTACGGGGGAGTTTATTCGTCGGACTTTTTCGTCAGATCGACGGGCACGGTGACCGGCGTTTCCAGGTCGGAGGCCGCTGCCGATGCGCAGAAGCGGCTCTTTTCTGCACGCTCTTCACGGGCGATGCGGGCGTTCTTGATGCGTCTGCGTATCCACAGGGCCAGCCCCAGCAGTACCAGCGCGCCCAGCACCCAGAGTTCATATTTCTTGACGTTGCCCAGCAAGCCTTCGAGAACCGCGCCGAAGTGGTAAGCAGCCGAACCCAGCGCCGCAGCCCAGACAGCTGCGCCGATACCGTTCAGCAGAAGATAACGCCCGGGTGGATAACCTGACAGGCCGATGGCCACGGGCATGACCGTTCGCAGCCCGTACACGAAGCGGAAGCTCAATACCCAGATATCCGGGTGCTTGCGGACCAGCCGCAGGGCCTTGTCGCCCATGAGTTGCCAGCGAGGCTTGCGCGCCAGGAGCTTGCGGCCGTGCTTGCGCCCCATGAAATACCACAACTGGTCACCCGCATAACTGCCACAAAAGGCCACGAGGATGACGATGTTGAGGTCCATGTATCCGCGAAACGCCAGGAATCCGGCAAGAACCAGAATGGTCTCGCCTTCAAAAAAGGTGCCGAGGAACAGGGCAAAGTAGCCGAATTCGTTCAAGAAATTCTGGAGCATTGTCTGGATGCTGGCGAAATGAACGCGCAGCCTAACGCGCCCAAGGCAATCATGAAAGTGTCCATATGTGTCTCGACGTTAAAGATTCTTGCAACCACAATGGTCGTATCCCCTTGAAGGCCGTGACCGCGACGTGCAGTCGCAGGTCGAACCATGACTGTCACACATTGGTCATAATGGCGGCTTATAACTGTCGCGCTTGCCCGCGTAAGCGGGCTCAGGAGTCTCGCCGTGAGCTTTACCCCCGCCAACCGCCTGTTTCCTCTCACTCGTCTGCGCCGTAATCGCCGCGACGACTTTTCCCGTAGGCTGGTGCGTGAAAACGTTGTCACTGTCGACGATCTGATTCTTCCCGTATTTGTCCTCGATGGTGAAAACCGTCGTGAATCCATCGCCTCGATGCCCGGGGTCGAGCGCTTGAGTGTGGATCTGTTGCTCAAGGAAGCCGAACACTGGGTCGCGTTGGGTATCCCTGCGCTGGCGCTGTTCCCGGTGACACCGCCGGAAAAGAAATCCCTCGACGGTGCCGAAGCCTGGAACCCGGACGGCATCGCCCAGCGCGCGACCCGCGCCCTGCGTGACCGTTTTCCGGAGCTGGGCGTCATCACTGATGTGGCGCTGGACCCGTTCACCACCCATGGTCAGGACGGCATCCTCGACGAAGAGGGCTATGTTCAGAACGACATCACCGTCGACGCGCTGGTGAAGCAGGCGCTGTCGCACGCCGATGCCGGTGCTCAGGTGGTCGCGCCGTCGGACATGATGGACGGTCGCATTCAGGCCATCCGCGAGTCTTTGGAGCTGGCCGGGCATGTGAATGTCAGGATCATGGCCTATTCGGCCAAGTACGCCAGTGCCTACTACGGTCCGTTCCGTGACGCGGTGGGTTCTTCGCTGAATCTGGGCAAGGCCAACAAGGCCTCTTATCAGATGGACCCGGCCAACAGCAGCGAGGCCCTGCACGAAGTGGCAGCCGACCTTGCCGAAGGCGCCGACATGGTCATGGTCAAGCCTGGCATGCCTTATCTGGACATTCTGTACAGGGTCAAGGATGAGTTCAAAGTGCCGACCTTTGTTTATCAGGTCAGCGGTGAATACGCGATGCACATGGCCGCAATCCAGAACGGTTGGCTGAGTGAAGGGGTGATTCTCGAATCCCTCACTGCCTTCAAACGCGCCGGTGCCGACGGCATCCTTACCTACTTTGCTGTCCGCGCCGCTCAACTGTTGAAGGGGCAATAGCCTCACAGGAACATTCATGAATACCGAAGTACTCATCGAAGCCGCTGTTCAAGTCGATGTCCCGGAGGCAACGCCCGTGGTCGAACCTGACATCGAAGTAATCCCGGCCATCGAGGCACCCGCCGCTGCGGTGCCCGCTATCGTCGCCCCGAACCTGGACGACAGCAGCCTGTATATCCACCGTGAACTGTCGCAACTGCAGTTCAATATCCGGGTTCTGGAACAGGCGCTCGATGAGTCCTACCCATTGCTGGAGCGGCTGAAGTTTCTGCTGATCTTCTCCAGCAACCTCGATGAGTTCTTCGAGATTCGTGTTGCGGGCCTGAAGAAACAGATCACCTTTGCCCGCGAACAGGCGGGCGCCGATGGTCTGCAGCCGCATCAGGCGCTGGCCAGGATCAGCGAACTGGTACACGGTCACGTGGATCGTCAGTACGCGATTCTCAACGACATTCTGCTGCCGGAGCTGGAGAAACATCAGGTCCGCTTCATTCGCCGCCGTCACTGGACGGCCAAGCTCAAGGCCTGGGTACGACGCTATTTCCGCGACGAGATCGCGCCGATCATCACCCCGATCGGTCTCGATCCGACGCACCCGTTCCCGTTGCTGGTCAACAAGAGCCTGAACTTCATCGTCGAGCTTGAAGGTATCGATGCCTTCGGGCGCGACTCCGGTCTTGCGATCATTCCCGCGCCGCGTCTGCTGCCGCGTGTGATCAAAGTGCCGGAAGATGTCTGCGGGCCTGGCGACAACTTCGTGTTCCTGTCGTCGATGATCCACGCCCACGCTGACGATCTGTTTCAGGGCATGAAGGTCAAGGGCTGCTACCAGTTCCGCCTGACCCGAAACGCCGACCTGGCGCTGGACTCCGAAGATGTGGAAGACCTGGCGCGCGCACTGCGTGGCGAGTTGTTCTCGCGTCGCTATGGTGATGCGGTACGTCTGGAAGTGGCGGATACCTGCCCGAAACACCTGTCGGACTACCTGCTCAAGCAGTTCAACCTGAACGAGTCCGAGCTGTATCAGGTGAATGGTCCGGTCAACCTGACACGTCTGTTCAGCATCACCGGCCTGGACAGCCACCCCGAATTGCAATACCCGCCGTTCACGCCAGCCATTCCCAAGCTGCTGCAGAACAGCGAAAACGTTTTCAGCGTGGTCAGCAAACAGGACATCCTGTTGCTGCACCCTTTCGAGTCCTTCACGCCAGTGGTCGACCTGCTGCGCCAGGCGGCAAAAGACCCGCACGTGCTTGCGGTACGCCAGACGCTGTATCGCAGCGGCGCGAACTCGGAAATCGTCGATGCGCTGGTCGATGCCGCGCGTAACGGTAAGGAAGTCACTGCGGTGATCGAGCTGCGTGCGCGTTTCGACGAAGAGTCCAACCTGCAACTGGCCAGCCGTCTGCAGGCCGCCGGTGCAGTGGTGATCTACGGCGTGGTCGGCTTCAAGACCCACGCCAAGATGATGTTGATTCTGCGTCGCGAAGCGGGCGAGATCGTGCGTTATGCGCATCTCGGGACCGGTAACTACCACGCCGGTAACGCGCGTCTGTATACCGACTACAGCTTGCTGACCTCCGATGACGCGTTGTGCGAAGACGTCGGCAAACTGTTCAGTCAGTTGATCGGCATGGGCAAGACGCTGCGCATGAAGAAGCTGCTGCACGCGCCGTTCACGCTCAAGAAAGGCATGCTCGACATGATCGCCCGCGAGACGCAATTTGCGCTCGACGGCAAGCCTGCGCACATCATCGCCAAGTTCAACTCGCTGACCGATCCGAAGATCATCCGGGCGTTGTACAAGGCCAGCCAGTCCGGTGTGCGCATCGATCTGGTGGTGCGCGGCATGTGCTGTCTGCGTCCGGGCATCGCCGGGGTTTCGCACAATATCCATGTGCGCTCGATCATCGGCCGCTTCCTGGAACACACGCGAGTGTTCTACTTCCTTAACGGCGGCGACGAGCAGATGTTCCTGTCGAGTGCCGACTGGATGGAGCGCAACCTCGACAAGCGTGTCGAGACCTGCTTCCCGGTGGAAGGCAAGAAGTTGATTCTGCGTGTGAAAAAGGAACTGGAAAGCTATCTGACCGACAACACCCACAGTTGGCTGTTGCAGCCGGACGGGCGTTACGTGCGCAGCACGCCGACCGGTAATCAGAACCCGCGAAGCGCCCAGGCGACCCTTTTGGAGCGCCTGAGCAACCCGGTCCTCAGCGTACGCTGAAGACGATGCCGACTCGGGTCAGCCACTCCGCTTCCAGGGCGAAGTCGGCCTGAGTCAGCTGGTTGTTGTCCAGCCAGCCTTTCGGGAATTCGGCGTCCAGATTCGGGCCGTCGGCACGCAACACCACACGTGGCATCTCTTGGGTGCCGCGAATGTGGTGAAACAGAATCGCAAAGCGCAACAGCACGCACAAGCGAATCAGCTTGATGCCTTCGTCGCCGAAATCGGCGAACTTGTCCTTGGGAATATTACGGCGATGACCGCGCACCAGCAGTGCGAGCATTTGCTGGTCTTCGCGTGAGAAACCGGCCAGGTCGGAGTGCTCGATCAGGTACGCGCCGTGCTTGTGGTAGTGATAGTGGGCGATGTCCAGGCCGATTTCGTGCACCTTGGCCGCCCAGCTCAGCAGTTCGGCGTAGCTCTCGTGCTGTAATTCCCAGCTCTCGGCGACTTGCTCCAGTGCGTGCAGCGCCTTGGCTTCGACGCGTGCCGCCTGTTCCAGATCGACGTGATAACGCTCCATCAGCGAGCTGAGCGTACGCTCACGGACGTCTTCATGATGATGGCGGCCCATCAGGTCATACAGCACGCCTTCACGCAGGGCACCTTCGCAGTGATCCATGCGCTTGAGTTCGAGGGCGTCGAAGATGGCTTCGAGAATCGCCAGGCCTGCGGGGAAAATGGCGCGACGGTCGGGCTTGATGCCGTCGAAGTCGATCTTTTCCACATCACCCAGCTTGAACAGCTTGCGCTTGAGCCAGGCCAGCCCTTCGGCGTTGACCTCGCCAGCGCCGTAACCATTGGCCTTGAGCGCCAGGCCGATAGCACGAATGGTGCCTGACGAACCAATCGCTTCATCCCACTTGAGGCGATGCAGTGCGTGTTCGATGCTCATGATTTCCAGACGGGCAGCGGTGTAGGCCTGAGCATAACGGGCCGGTGTCACCTTGCCGTCGCGGAAGTAGCGCTGGGTAAAACTCACGCAGCCCATCTGCAGGCTTTCACGCAGCAGCGGCTCGAAGCGCTGACCGATGATGAATTCGGTACTGCCGCCGCCGATGTCGGCGACCAGACGTTTGCCCGGGGTATCGGCCAGCGTGTGGGAGACGCCCAGATAAATGAGGCGCGCTTCCTCGCGGCCGGAAATCACTTCCACCGGGTGGCCGAGGATTTCTTCGGCGCGGTGAATGAAGTCGTTGCGGTTACGCGCCTCGCGCAGGGCATTGGTGCCCACGATGCGCACCGCACCGAGCGGCAGCCCGTTGATCAACTGGGCGAAACGTTTCAGGCAGTCGAGACCGCGTTGCATGGATTCTTCGGTCAGCTGGCGCTCTTCGTCGATGCCAGCGGCCAACTGCACCTTCTCGCCCAGGCGCTCAAGAATGCGAATCTCGCCCTGATTGGCTTTTGCCACAACCATATGAAAGCTGTTGGAGCCCAGGTCGATAGCGGCGATCAGTGAAAAATTCTTGGGTGTTGAGTGCGGCATGGTCAGGAAATCCGGTTCGATAACCGGACCATCGTGCCACGATCCATGCTTGCCGCCAACGCGAAGCTGTTCAGGCACCGGAAATACCCGTTATTACTCGCGCGCGTGGCGTATGGCTATCAATGCCATGTGACGCAGGGCTTCACCAAAATGCATTGCCACGCTAAAGCGTGCGGAACGAGAGGTATCCCTAAGACGCCATCGTGTCTATGCGCCGGGCTCAGCGTAATACACAGTCTTCGTGGGAGCGAGCTTGCTCGCGAAGAGGCCGGTGCAGCCCCTGAAAATATGGCGTTTGGACCAAAGTCTTCGTGAGCAAGCTCACTCCCACCAAGATTTCTGTCCAGCCCGATACAGCATGTAGCTGTGACGCAGAGCGTCACGAACTGCATTCCCACGCGGAGCGTGAGGAACGATAAGTGCCCGCAACATGCTCCGCGCTCAGCGTTACACACAAGTTTTCGTGGGAGCGAGCTTGCTCGCGAAGAGGCCGGTGCAGCCCCCGGAGATATGGTGTTTGGACCAACGCCTTCGTGAGCAAGCTCACTCCCACCAAGATTTCTGTCCAGCCCGATACAGCATGTAGCTGTGACGCGGAGCGTCACGAAATGCATTCCCACGCGGAGCGTGAGGAACGATAAGTGCCCGCAACATGCTCCGCGCTCAGCGTTACACACAAGTTCTCGTGGGAGCGAGCTTGCTCGCGAAGAGGCCGGTGCAGCCCCCGGAGATATGGTGTTTGGACCAACGCCTTCGTGAGCAAGCTCACTCCCACCAAGATTTCTGTCCAGCCCGATACAGCATGTAGCTGTGACGCGGAGCGTCACGAACTGCATTCCCACGCGGAGCGTGAGGAACGATAAGTGCCCGCAACATGCTCCGCGCTCAGCGTTACACACAAGTTTTCGTGGGAGCGAGCTTGCTCGCGAAGAGGCCGGTGCAGCCCCTGAAAATATGGCGTTTGGACCAAAGTCTTCGTGAGCAAGCTCACTCCCACCAAGATTTCTGTCCAGCCCGCTACAGCATGTAGCTGTGACGCGGAGCGTCACGAAATGCATTCCCACGCGGAGCGTGAGGAACGATGAGTGCCCGCAACATGCTCCGCGCTCATCGTTACACACAAGTCTTCGTGGGAGCGAGCTTGCTCGCGAAGAGGCCGGTGCAGCCCCCGGAGATATGGTGTTTGGACCAACGCCTTCGTGAGCAAGCTCACTCCCACGAAGATTTCTGTCCAGCCCGATACAGCATGTAGCTGTGACGCGGAGCGTCACGAAATGCATTCCCACGCGGAGCGTGAGGAGCGATGAGTGCCCGCAACATGCTCCGCGCTCAGCGTTACACACAAGTCTTCGTGGGAGCGAGCTTGCTCGCGAAGAGGCCGGTGCAGCCCCTGAAAATATGGCGTTTGGACCAAAGTCTTCGTGAGCAAGCTCACTCCCACCAAGATTTCTGTCCAGCCCGATACAGCATGTAGCTGTGACGCAGAGCGTCACGAACTGCATTCCCACGCGGAGCGTGAGGAACGATGAGTGCCCGCAACATGCTCCGCGCTCAGCGTTACACACAAGTTTTCGTGGGAGCGAGCTTGCTCGCGAAGAGGCCGGTACAGCCCCTGAAAATATGGCGTTTGGACCAAAGTCTTCGTGAGCAAGCTCACTCCCACC
Source organism: Pseudomonas cerasi (assembly GCF_900074915.1). Classification (GTDB taxonomy): domain Bacteria; phylum Pseudomonadota; class Gammaproteobacteria; order Pseudomonadales; family Pseudomonadaceae; genus Aquipseudomonas; species Aquipseudomonas cerasi. The sequence goes on along the minus strand of NZ_LT222319.1, from coordinate 5,518,857 downwards.
AAGATTTCTGTCCAGCCCGATACAGCATGTAGCTGTGACGCGGAGCGTCACGAAATGCATTCCCACGCGGAGCGTGAGGAACGATGAGTGCCCGCAACATGCTCCGCGCTCATCGTTACACACAAGTCTTCGTGGGAGCGAGCTTGCTCGCGAAGAGGCCGGTGCAGCCCCTGAAAATATGGCGTTTGGACCAAAGTCTTCGTGAGCAAGCTCACTCCCACCAAGATTTCTGTCCAGCCCGATACAGCATGTAGCTGTGACGCGGAGCGTCACGAAATGCATTCCCACGCGGAGCGTGAGGAACGATAGGTGCGCGCAAGACCACTATCGATGCTCCGTGTGCGCATGCTGTTCCGGACGCTCTGCGTTCAGCCTCAGGCGTGCTCCACTGTGCCGATGAAGTTCGCCAGTTCCGGGGTTTTCGGGTTGGCGAAGAGTTCTTTCGGATCGCCCACTTCGTGCACCTTGCCCTGGTGCATGAACACCAGCTTGTCACCCACTTCACGCGCGAAGCGCATTTCGTGGGTGACCATGATCAGGGTCATGCCATCGGCTGCCAACTGGCGCACCACGCTGAGCACTTCGTTGACCAGCTCCGGGTCCAGTGCCGAGGTGATTTCGTCGCACAGCAATACCTTGGGCGACATCGCCAGCGCGCGGGCAATCGCTACGCGTTGCTGTTGACCACCGGACAGGCGATCCGGGAAGGCGTCGAACTTCTCGCCCAGCCCGACGCGTTCGAGCATCTTCCTCGCCAGTTTGGCGGCCTCGGCCTTCGGTACTTTCTGCACGACCTGCGGCGCAAGCATGACGTTCTCACCCACGCTCAGGTGCGGGAACAGGTTGAACTGCTGGAACACCATGCCGACCTTCTGGCGCAGCGTGCGCAGGTCGGCGCGCGCGGCGTCCAGGTATTCGCCATCGACCTCGATCACACCATCGTTGATCGACTCCAGACCGTTGAGCGTGCGCAACAGGGTGCTTTTGCCCGAGCCGCTGCGACCGATGATCGCCACGACCTGGCCTTCTTCGACCGACAGATCGATGCCTTTGAGTACGTGATGATCGCCATAGTATTTATGCAGGGCGGAAATTCTAAGCAGAGGCATGCAGTCTCCTTTCCAGATGGCGCGCGCACAGCGACAAGGGGTAGCACAGGATGAAGTAGCCCAGAGCAACGAAGCCATAGACCATGAAAGGTTCGAACGTAGCGTTGGCCAGCATGCTGCCGGTCTTGGTCAGTTCGGTGAAACCGATGATCGACGTCACTGCAGTGCCTTTGACCACCTGCACGGAAAAGCCGACCGTCGGCGCGACCGCGATGCGCAACGCCTGCGGCAGAATCACGTAACGCATCTGCTCGAATGGAGTCAGCGCCAGGCTCGCGGATGCTTCCCACTGGCCCTTGGAAATCGATTCGACGCAGCCACGCCAGATTTCCGCAAGGTAGGCGCTGGTAAACAGCGTCAAGGCCAGTGCCGCCGCAGCCCAGGGCGAAATGTTCATGCCCATCAGGGCGACACCGAAGAACACCAGAAACAACTGCATCAACAGCGGCGTGCCCTGAAACAGTTCTATATAGAGTTTCGCAGTCACGCGCGGGCCGGATTTCTCCGAGGTGCGCATGCCCATGATCAGCAAGCCGATCAGCCCGCCGCCGATGAAGGCCACCAGCGACAAGGCCACGGTCCATTGCAGGCCGATCAGCAGATTGCGCACGATGTCCCAGAGGGTGAAATCCATCAGCTGTTCCTCGAGATGTAGCGACGCCCGATCCAGGCCAGCAGTTGCCGGATCAGCAGCGCCATGGCCAGGTAGATCAGCGTGGTCACAATGTAGGTTTCGAACGAGCGGAAGTTGCGTGACTGAATGAAGTTGGCAAAGAAGCTCAGTTCTTCAGTGGCAATCTGCGAGCAGACCGACGAGCCCAGCATGACGATGATGATCTGGCTGCTCAGTGCCGGCCAGACCTTGCCCAGCGCCGGAACCAGCACCACGTGGCGAAAGGCTTCGTAACGGTTCATTGCCAGCGCAGCCGACGCTTCAAGCTGACCCTTGGGAATCGCCTGGATACCCGCCCGCACGATTTCGGTCGAGTAGGCACCCAGGTTGATGACCATCGCCAGCACCGCTGCCTGCCATTCCGTGATCTGCACGCCCAGCGACGGCAGACCGAAGAAAATGAAGAACAGCTGGACCAGAAACGGTGTGTTGCGGATCAGCTCGACATAGATGGCAAAGATCGTCGCAAAAGGCTGAATCTTCCAGGCCCTCACGACGGCACCGACAATACCGAGACTGACGCCCAGCAGGGTGCCAATGGCCGTCAGTTCCAGCGTGAACAAAGCCCCGCGCAACAGCAGATCGATGCTCTGCAGGACCGGTGTAAAGTCGAAGTGATAAGCCATTGGTGAATCCTGTTACCGGAAAGCAGTGATCAGAGATCGGCAGGCAGCGGTTGCTTCAGCCATTTCTGGGAAGCATTTTCCAGCGAGCCGTCAGCCTTGGCGGCATTCAGAATCTCATCGACCTTGCCCAACAGTTCCGGCTGACCCTTGTTCACGCCGACATACACGGGCGAGTCCTTGAGTTTCACTTTCAGTGCCGGGATGCGCTTGGGATTGCGCTCGCTGATCGCGACCATCACCACGTTGCCGCTGGCAATCAGGTCGGTCTGACCGGCCAGATAGGCTGCGATGGTGGAGTTGTTGTCTTCGAAGCGCTTGATGACCGCGCCTTCCGGAGCCACTTTCGACAGCTCGATGTCTTCGATAGCACCACGGGTGACGCTGATGGTCTTGCCTTTCAGGTCAGCGATGTCCTTGACCGGCGAATCAGGTGGACCGAATACCGCCAGGTAGAACGGTGCGTAGGCGCGTGAGAAGTCGATGACTTTTTCGCGGTCCGGGTTCTTGCCCAGGCTGGAGATCACCAGGTCGACCTTGCCGGTGGTCAGGAACGGAATGCGGTTGGTGCTGTTGACCGGGGTCAGTTCCAGCTTGACCTTCAGCTTGTCGGCCAGCAGTTGTGCGGTGTCGATGTCCAGGCCGCGCGGTTTCATGTCGGGGCCGACCGAGCCGAATGGCGGGAAGTCCTGCGGAACGGCCACCTTGAGGGTGCCGCGCGCTACAACGTCGTCCAGGCCGTTGGCGTGGGCGGGTGTCTGGCTCAGCATCAGACTGGCAAACAGTGCAGTAAGCAGGGCGCTGTAACGCTTGGTCATATGAAGTCTCCGGGCGAAACGAAAGGTGTTGGCCTGTCTCCAGTGCACAGCGCATGCCATTCGGTCATTACCTGCCATGAATCAAGGTTTGCAGCGCATTTATGGTCTTACTGGTCTGACCAGCTGGAGGAGGCCTCGCCCTGCTTTGGCGCGCTTTAAAGCCTTGCTGCCCCAGTGCTGGGCGTCGCTTGCCGAATGTTCGAGATGGAGATAAAAGGGATTTTTACTGGACTGACTGGCCTGAACAGTGATGCCGCACACTTCACTCGCAGTACCCGAATCAGCCCTCCGGGCCATTCGCAAATTGATCGCCGAGCAAGGGTACAAGCCCGGCGAGAGCCTGCCGTCGCAACGCGATCTGGCGGTTTTGCTGGGGGTCAGTCGGGCATCCTTGCGTGAAGCCTTGTCATCGCTCAGCGCACTCGGAGTGGTCAGTGTCCAGCCCGGCAAAGGCGTCTTCGTGCAGTCGATTTCTGAACCAGAACAGCGCACAGGTGGTTTTTCCTGGCCTTATGAAGCTCAAGTTTCCCCGGCCGACACCTTTCAGTTGCGCTATGCACTGGAAGGTTTTGCTGCGGGAATGGCAGCGGTGACCCTGACCGCCGACGAGCGGGATGTGTTGGAGGACAACGTCGAAGCCATGCGCCTGGAGCTGCGTGCCGGTGACTTCGAGGCTGCGGCGCGGCTCGACTTCGAGTTTCATCGGCACATTCTGGTCGCCAGCGGCAATCAGGCGATGCTCGGGATCGTGACTGCCGGGGCCGACATCTTTCTGGAAAGCCAAAAGATGCCGTTCATCCGGGCGGCCAGGGTCATGGAAACCTGGCAGGAGCACCGCAAGATCCTTCGCGCGCTGGCCCGACATGCGTCAGGGCCTGCGCAAAAGGCCATGCAGGACCATATTCGTGGCGCGGCACTGCGCACCGGTATCGTGTTCGTTTCGCCCGCCAACTGAACGCCGGCCATAACTGCAGTCATGGCTCATCATAGTCAGACTCAATGAACCTTCGCTTCCTGAATCACCTGAGGCCCGCTATGATGAGCGTCGTTTTTAGCCTATGACCTCGGAGACTTCCATGAGTAGCGACCTTATCAAACACGTCACCGACGCCACCTTTGAAGCCGAAGTACTCAAGGCTCAGGGTCCTGTGCTTGTTGACTATTGGGCTGAATGGTGTGGCCCTTGCAAAATGATTGCCCCGGTTCTGGACGAAATCGCCAGCACCTACGAAGGCAAGCTGACTGTTGCCAAGTTGAACATCGATGAAAACCAGGACACTCCTGCCAAGCATGGTGTTCGCGGTATCCCTACGCTGATGCTGTTCAAGAACGGCAATGTTGAAGCGACCAAAGTCGGCGCCCTGTCGAAGTCGCAGCTGGCTGCGTTCCTCGACGCCAACATCTGAGGCGTTTCAAAGCCCCGCAAATCGCGGGGTTTTTTCGGGTGTCGTACTAGACGCCTGGAAAATCAGGTGGTACATTCGGCCCCGCAACGGCTTCTCCGTTGCCCCCTGCTAGCCGTCGCCGACGCTCTCCTTTCGATTTAGTACGCGATCCTGTCGCCTTCTCTGCGGCGCGGCCTCATTAAGCCAAAAGCTTAATTTCCCCCTCCATACATGATTACGTCATTCCCCATATGAACCTGACTGAACTCAAGCAAAAGCCGATTACCGAATTGCTCGAAATGGCCGAACAGGCTGGCATTGAGAATATGGCCCGTTCGCGCAAGCAGGACGTCATTTTCTCCCTGCTCAAACGGCACGCCAAAAGTGGCGAGGAAATATCCGGTGATGGCGTGCTGGAGATTCTCCAGGACGGCTTCGGTTTCCTGCGCTCTGCAGACGCTTCCTACCTGGCCGGCCCGGATGACATCTATGTCTCCCCCAGCCAGATCCGCCGCTTCAACCTGCGTACCGGCGACACCATCGTTGGCAAGATCCGTCCACCCAAGGAAGGCGAGCGTTATTTCGCTCTGCTCAAGGTCGACACGATCAACTACGACCGTCCGGAAAACGCCAAGAACAAGATTCTGTTCGAAAACCTGACGCCGTTGTTCCCGACGATCCGCATGAAGATGGAAGCCGGTAACGGCTCCACCGAAGACCTGACCGGTCGTGTGATCGATCTGTGCGCACCGATCGGTAAAGGCCAGCGTGGTCTGATCGTTGCTCCGCCGAAGGCGGGCAAGACCATCATGCTGCAGAACATCGCGTCGAACATCACGCGTAACAACCCGGAAGTGCATCTGATCGTTCTGCTGATCGACGAGCGCCCGGAAGAAGTGACCGAGATGCAGCGCACCGTGCGCGGCGAAGTGGTTGCCTCGACATTCGACGAACCGCCAACCCGTCACGTACAGGTTGCCGAAATGGTGATCGAGAAGGCCAAGCGCCTGGTCGAGCACAAGAAAGACGTCGTTATCCTGCTCGACTCCATCACCCGTCTGGCTCGTGCCTACAACACCGTCATCCCGAGCTCCGGCAAGGTATTGACCGGTGGTGTCGACGCTCATGCACTCGAGAAGCCAAAGCGTTTCTTCGGTGCTGCGCGTAACATCGAAGAAGGCGGCTCGTTGACCATCATCGCCACCGCACTGGTTGAAACCGGTTCGAAGATGGATGAAGTAATCTACGAAGAGTTCAAGGGTACTGGCAACATGGAGCTGCCTCTGGATCGCAAGATCGCAGAGAAGCGCGTGTTCCCGGCCATCAACATCAACCGCTCCGGCACACGCCGTGAAGAGCTGTTGACCGCTGATGACGAGCTGCAGCGCATGTGGATTCTGCGCAAGCTGCTGCACCCGATGGACGAAGTCGCGGCTATCGAGTTCCTGATCGACAAGCTCAAGCAGACCAAGACCAACGACGAGTTCTTCCTGTCCATGAAACGCAAGTAACGGGCAGGCTGAAACAAAAAATGGTGCCCTTCGGGGCACCATTTTTTTTGCCTGCATGCCGCCGATTAGCTGCCTTGAAGGGCTGGAGCAGGTACGATGTGCGTCTATTGGATAAATGGCCGGGTTAATGAAATTCAAAGATCTTAGGGATTTCGTGCAGCAGCTTGAGCAGCGCGGAGAGTTGAAACGCATCCAGATGCCGATCTCGCCTGTGCTGGAAATGACTGAAATCTGTGACCGTACCTTGCGTGCCAAGGGCCCGGCCCTGCTGTTCGAAAAACCGGTTGGTTTTGATATCCCGGTGCTGGGCAACCTGTTCGGCACGCCAGAGCGCGTAGCCATGGGCATGGGCGCCGAAGCGGTCAGTGAGCTGCGTGAAATCGGCAAGCTGCTGGCGTTTCTCAAAGAGCCTGAGCCACCCAAGGGTTTGAAGGACGCCTGGTCCAAGCTGCCGATCTTCCGCAAGGTCATCGCCATGGCACCAAAGGTCGTCAAGGATGCACCGTGCCAGGAGGTCGTCATCGAAGGCGATGACGTCGACCTCGGCATGCTGCCCGTGCAGACCTGCTGGCCGGGCGATGTCGCGCCGCTGATCACCTGGGGCCTGACGGTCACCAAAGGCCCGAACAAGGAGCGCCAGAACCTCGGCATCTATCGCCAGCAGGTCATCGGTCGCAACAAGATCATCATGCGCTGGCTCAGCCATCGCGGTGGTGCGCTGGACTTCCGCGACTGGTGCGTCAAGCATCCTGGCGAGCCTTATCCGGTCGCCGTCGCACTGGGCGCGGACCCGGCGACCATTCTTGGTGCGGTGACGCCGGTACCGGACAGCCTGTCCGAATATGCCTTTGCCGGGCTACTGCGTGGCTCGCGTACCGAGCTGATCAAGTGCCGTGGCAGCAATCTGCAAGTCCCGGCCAGCGCCGAGATCGTTCTCGAAGGGGTGATTCATCCGGGCGAGATGGCCGACGAGGGGCCTTACGGCGATCACACCGGCTATTACAATGAAGTCGACAGCTTTCCGGTGCTGACCGTCGAGCGCATCACGCACCGCATCAAGCCGATTTACCACAGCACCTACACCGGTCGTCCGCCTGATGAGCCGGCGATTCTGGGTGTCGCGCTGAACGAAGTGTTCGTGCCGATTCTGCAAAAGCAGTTCCCGGAAATCGTCGATTTCTACCTGCCGCCCGAGGGTTGCTCGTACCGCATGGCGGTGGTGACCATCAAGAAGCAGTATCCCGGCCATGCCAAGCGCGTGATGCTGGGCGTCTGGTCGTTCTTGCGCCAGTTCATGTACACCAAGTTCGTGATCGTCACCGACGACGATATCAATGCACGGGACTGGAATGACGTGATCTGGGCCATCACCACGCGCATGGACCCCAAGCGCGACACGGTCATGATCGACAACACGCCCATCGATTACCTCGATTTCGCCTCGCCGGTGTCCGGCCTGGGATCGAAAACGGGGTTGGATGCCACGAACAAATGGCCAGGTGAGACCAGTCGCGAGTGGGGCAGGGCGATCGTCAAGGACGAAGCCACCACACGCCGGGTGGATGAAATCTGGACTCAGTTGGGAATAGATTGATGCGCGTAACCTTGCAGCCATCAGGTGCGGTGCTGGAAACCCTGCCGGGCGAGCGGATACTCGATGCTGCACAGCGTCTGGGTTACGAGTGCCCGCAGAGTTGTCGCAATGGCAACTGCCATGTCTGCTCGGCTCTGCTGGTCGAGGGCCGTGTGATGCAGTCGGGGCAGACGCTCGATCACGGCGAAATTCACACCTGTGTGGCCGAGCCGCTGACTGAGTGTGTGGTGCTGTGGGATGGCGTGCTGGCCAAGGGTGAACTGCCGGTGCGCAGCTTTGCCTGCCAGTTGAGCGAATGTGTCGAGGTGTGTGGTGATGTCTGGCGGGTCGGCCTGCGCGCGCCGGCCGGCAAGCCACCGCGTTATCACGCCGGGCAGTACCTGATGATCGAGCGCGAGAACGGCGAGAAGTCGGCGTTTTCCATCGCATCGGCGCCGCACAGCGGTCGCGACCTGGAGCTGCACGTGCTGGCTCGTGAAGACAGTGCGCGCAGTCTGATCGAGCAGCTGCAACGCAACCGCATGGCACGGGTCAAGCTGCCCTTTGGCGACACCCACCTTGCAGAGCTGCCGGACGGGCCGCTGGTGCTGATCGCGGCCGGTACGGGCATGGCGCAAATGAACAGTTTGTTGGAACACTGTCGCTCCACAGGCTTCAGTCATCCCGTGCACCTGTACTGGGGCGTGCGTCGTCCCGAAGATTTCTACCAGGTCAGCCATTGGGATGAGTGGGCGAAACTGCCGAACCTGTTCCTGCACAAGGTTGTCAGCGACCTGTGCGGCTGGGAGGGGCGTTGCGGTCTGCTGCACGAGGCGGTTTGCGAGGACATCAAGGACCTGTCGGCCGTCCACGTCTACGCCAGCGGCTCTCCAGCGATGATCTACGGAACGCTGGACGCTCTGGTCGACGCCGGAATGGATGCCCATCAGATGCGCGCAGACGTATTCGCCTACGCACCGCGTCCGTAATGCCGGACTGACGGCTGCATGAGTGGAGTGTAAATTGCTTTAACTGATTACAACCGATGGCGACGCCTGTTCGTCGCCAGGCAAACTTTAGTAACGGCAGGCCCTTGGCCTGTGGCAACAACCGAACCACGACACCCTGATGCCGCTCAACCACGAGCGAGTCGGCGGGGCTCGGTAAAAACTGACAGTCAGACTGTCAGGGAGGCAAATGGAGAACCCAATCAACGAGTTGGCCGTTGCAGTGCATGACGGCCTTGGCCTGACGTACCCGCCCGTTATCGATATGGGCCCACAGCTTACCCGCGAGCAGTTGCTCGCATCCATGAACGCCACCATGCGTCGTCACAAGGGCGGCCCGGTCTGGCTGTTCGCTTACGGCTCACTGATCTGGCGTCCCGAGTGCACCGCCGTGGAGAGCCAGCGCGCCCGAGTGCACGGTTACCACCGCGGGCTTTACCTCTGGTCGCACGAACACCGTGGCACGCCGGAAGTCCCGGGGCTGGTATTTGGTCTGGATCGTGGCGGTTCATGCACCGGCTTTGCCTATCGTCTGCCGGATGAGTGCCTGGAAAAGTCGCTGCTGGCCTTGTGGGAGCGCGAGATGCCGTACCCCTCGTATCGCCCGCACTGGCTCAATTGCCGCCTTGAAGATGGCCGGAAGGTGCAAGCGCTGGGCTTCGTGCTCGAGCGGCATCTGCCCAGCTACGCAGGCAACCTGCCGGACAGCGTGCTGAGCCAGGTGCTCGCCAGCGCCAGAGGACGCTATGGAACCACCCGCGAGTACGTGGAGCAGACCGCCAAGGCCCTGCGTAGCCACGCCATGCCAGACCTGAATCTGGAGGCGCGGCTCAAGCGCTGCAAGTCAGAGACTGCCTGATCAGCCTTTGATGTCGCGGGACGTGCTGGCGACCTGCTTGTGCCGCAGCGTCGGCGCAAGGAACACCATCGCCAGAATGCACGCGCCGATCAACAGCACGAAGCCGCCATCCCAGCCGAAGTGGTCAACCGTGTAGCCCATTGCCGCGCTGGCCGCGACCGACCCGCCCAGATAGCCGAACAGCCCGGTAAAACCTGCCGCCGTGCCTGCTGCCTTCTTCGGCGCCAGTTCCAGCGCCTGCAGGCCGATCAGCATCACCGGGCCGTAGATCAGGAAGCCGATGGACACCAGGGCGATCATGTCGACGGTCGGATTGCCTTCAGGGTTCAGCCAGTACACCAGCGTGGCGATGGTCACCAGAAGCATGAACACCATGCCGGTCAGGCCGCGATTGCCCTTGAAGATCTTGTCCGACATCCAGCCGCACAGCAGCGTGCCCGGAATGCCCGCCCACTCGTAGAGGAAATAGGCCCATGAGGTCTTGTCGACCGTGAAGTGCTTGGCTTCTTTCAGATAGGTCGGTGCCCAGTCCAGCACGCCGTAGCGCAGCAGGTAAACGAACACGTTGGCCATGGCGATGTACCACAGGAATTTGTTGCGCAGCACGTACTTGATGAAGATTTCCCTGGCGCTGAATTCTTCTTCGTGGCTGGCATCGTAGCCTTCCGGATAATCGTTCTTGTAGTGCTCGATAGGCGGCAGGCCGACCGATTGCGGTGTGTCACGCATGGTCGCGAAGGCGAACACCGCGACCAGCAATGCAACCGCCGCCGGCACGTAAAACGCCGCATGCCAGTCGTTGGTCCAGCCCATGCCGAGCAGGAACAGTGGGCCGATCAAACCGCCGCCGACGTTGTGCGCCACGTTCCACACCGACACCACACCGCCGCGCTCTTTCTGCGACCACCAGTGGACCATCGTCCGCCCGCTCGGCGGCCAGCCCATGCCCTGTGCCCAGCCATTGATGAACAGCAGCACGAACATGATCGTGACACTGGACGTCGCCCACGGCGCGAAGCCGAAGATGAACATGATCCCCGCAGAGACCAGCAGGCCGAACGGCAGGAAGTAACGCGGGTTGGAGCGATCCGAAACGATGCCCATGAGGAATTTCGACAAGCCGTAGGCAATCGCAATGGCAGACATCGCCACGCCCAGCTGGCCACGCGTATAGCCTTCGTCGATCAGATACGGCATCGCCAGCGAGAAATTCTTGCGCAGCAGGTAGTAACCCGCGTAACCGATAAAGATGCCTGCGAAGATCTGCCAGCGCAGACGGCGATAGGTACTGTCGACCTTTTCTTCGGGAAGGGGTGCCTGATGCCTGGCAGGGCGGAAAAACCCAAACATGGAGAAGCTCCTGATTGTTGTTGTTTTTGCGAATGCGAATATTACATTTTCATTACAGAAAAAAGCAGTGCCTTCGGGCTGATTCCTTGTAGGAAATGCAGGCGATCGGCTGTTCTTTTACGAACATTGCGCAAATGTTTAAAGGTGTTTCAAGTATTTGGGATGGGTCCTACAGGCGTATCGGAAGTCGTGTGCTGACTGATATGTCGGCAGGTTCTTACCATCGTCATCACTGCGCCCTGGAGGTGCACCACGACGATGAGCCCCTACAACAATGAGAATGACCGCGTTCATGATTGCCGCATCACTGGCCCCTCACGCAGGCGCTGCAGAGCCATTTCTGGTGCCGATATACACGCCGACACCGGTTTTTCCGCCTGAGCTGGTCAAGACCCGCTACGCAGGCAAGGTCCGCGCCCAGCTGTGGATCAAATCCGACGGGCAGGTTCGTGAAGCTAGGGCGATCGAGAGCGGGCATCCGCAGCTCGCCGCAGCAGTGGAGCAGGCACTCCGCCAATGGCGCTATAAACCCTGGGTCGGAACAGTCGGCGCACCGCCCATGACCACGATCACCGTGCCCGTCATTTTTGGTTCCCACGGCTATCGGCGCTTCAATACCGAAGTGACCGTGGGCCTGGGCAACATCCGCTGCGGCTACCTGAACGACGAAGTGAAATCCGCCCGCCAGGACTATCCCAAGGAACCGCTGAGCAAGGTCGACGTGTTCTGGCACACCGGGCAGGCACTGTTCGGCAGCCATGTTGCCCACCTGCGTAGCGAGCCGCAACGCCAGGTCTTGCTTGAGCAACTGGGCGCCGCGATACCGATGATGGTCAGCAATTGCCGAAGCAATCCCGATCGTCTGTATGGCGACTATCTGCCAGCGCCGATCAAGGCGTTGATGGTCGGGTTGGCCGAGCAAGCGGAGGGCGGCGAATGAGCCGCGTGCTGGGTTGCATGATGATTACAGGGTTGCTTTGGGCGGGGGGAGCACAGGCGTTGCCGTCGTATCCGGTGCCGTTGCATATGCCTGAGCCGGGCTATCCGACATCAATGCTTCGTTCCTCCGTAAAACGCAGTGTCAGCATCAGGGTTTTCATTCAGGCCGATGGAGGCGTGCGCTTCCTGGAAGTGCTGGGGGCGCCCGATCCGAGGCTCATCAGCCTGACCCGAAGTGCTGTCGAACAGTGGGTCTTCGAACCTTGGCAGCCGCCGGCCTCTCACCCCGAGGGCGAAGCAGTTACGGTCACGTTCAATTTCACAGGGCGGCCACATGTCAACCCGCCGCTGACAGCCAATGTCGAGCTGAAGCAGGTGTTGTGCTGGCAGCTGAATACGGAAATGTTCGAGGGACGCAAATGGCGCAAGGACGTCAAGCCGGATGCGCTGATGCGCACAGAACTGTACCTGTCGAGCAGTCCGGTCGTAGAGCAGTTTCTCACTCTGGACGAGCGTCAGGCCCTGGTTCTTGAGCTGCTGGAAGCGACGCCGGGTATTGTCCTCAATGCCAAAAAAATCCGATGCGCAGGTATGTTGATTATTTGCCGGAGAATGTGAGGAAGGCGTTGTAAGGGAGGGCGCGTTAGCGAAATGCGGGGACCAAAGCATTATTGCCTTGGTCCCCGCACTGTTGGTGAGCGGTTAGTGAGTCGCGCTCATATTTTGAATCGCTTCAAGCTGACTCATATCGAACGCCCCGTGAGCGCTGATCGTATTCGAGAAGTCGGTGATCGCGATTTCGATAGTGCCCCTCAGCACCTTGATCGCATTATCGATTTCTCGCGACGCCTCAGGCCCGAACGTCATCTCTATCGCTCGGTTGGATTCGGCCTCTTTAGCGCGAGCTTCCTCGGCGTTGCGTAGGGCCAATGCGTGCTCGGCTTCTTCGACCTGACGCTGTGCAAGCTGGAACGCTGACTCTATGGCCCGCTGCTGCGCAGCCTGCTCTTCCGCGAGTCGGCGAGCCGCCTCTTCCGCCTCGGCTCGCGCGCGCGCTTCTTCTTCGGCTTGGCGTTGTGCGGCTTCTTGGGCCATGCGCTCTGCGTGTTGGCGACCAAGTTCCAATAGCCGAGTAAGTAAGTCTTCGATGCTGCGTTTGAAATTCTCTAGGAACAGGATACTTTCCATGAAGAATCTGGCTTCGGCAATTAAATCCATACGACCGTCACTAGGAAGAGTTCGTAGGTGTGCGCTCATTTCCATATCTTCTTTGGTTGAGCGTTGGTCACCCCAAAGTGTATGGGCATACTCGATATTGATCGGCTGCAGGGGCGCTCGTTTACTATTTATCAGATGGTTGACGGCATGTATGTGTTTGTCGGTTATTTCGATATAATTCATCCCGCTCCAGTCGCCGACGTAAGCCGCAATCTCGGCTTGCAGAAAACCAGGTAAATGCCGTAGGTGATGATGTAGTTCTTCCATGGATGATTTCCTTTTTATAGTGTTTGAACTGTTAGTTTGTGAAGTACTTAACTTTTGAATCCAGGCTTACTATTTTTAGCTCGCCATTCTTTGATTTCTTTCATAACCCCCGCGGCGCTATCCTCCCGGCCTTCGGGTGGATAACACAATAAATCTGATTTTTCTGGATGTTCAGTCACTTCTGCAACGTGATCGATAAGGCTAATGACGTATTCTTCAGCATTTTCTTTGGTTGCGCTTACGCCGTTAAAAAGTTCGTTCAGGATTTCCATGAACTCAGCTTCGGTATAGTCGCTCAATTGAGATTTGAGTTTCATTGGTTTTTCCTGTGAGCTTGAATATGGTCTTTCGGCGTCATGATTACCAAATTGTCCAAGTCGTAAACTGCTCCGCCTTCGCTAATCCAGTGTTTGTGATGGATTTCATATTTCACACGTTTACCTACCCTATCTGCTGCCCTGACAAGAGGTGCACGTTTATCTGATACCTCAATACGGCTTAATTCCCCAAGATGTCGGCTCAACTCCGGGTCTTTGGATACTTCTAGCCAGATCGCTTCCCTCAGCTTGTCAAAACTTGCGAATGGTCGTCCTCTCAGCTTTTCCGCGATGCTCGAAGGAATGGGTGTCGGCTGACTTGCCGTCGGTCCCCTCAGCCAGCTAGCCGTCACCGGCTCACCATACCCACTCGCAACCCCCGGAATCGACCTCGGGTCCTTGAACAGCAGGTAGCTATTCGGCAGCCCTGAATCAATCGGCGATATGAGAATGTAATCATCAGGATCATCTCGATCAATCGCCGGGTAAGCTTCAAGCTCGGGTACAAAAGGTGTTACCACGTTGCCTGGATTTACCGGCAAAGCGGGTGGTCCTGCGGGTGAGCTTGTCGAGCTGTCCGCCGGTCGTGCTATTGGCGTCCATATCAGTGCCGGTGTCGATTCCCCGTCACGGATAAACTCGTAGGAATTGTTCTGTGCGTTATAGGTGAAAGTTCTTACGCGAACCTTGGTACCAACTTTCACACCGTCCGTAGCTACTCAGCGTGCAGCGCCGCTTGTGCCAGCTTCATCGGATGTCAGTCGATGAGGGACATCCAGCGTGCCCTTGACGCTGGCAAGGTAGTGCAGATCGATATGCGGCGGCAGGTTGAGCTGCGACAGAGGTGTGGCGATAACGGCGGGCGGCAGTTCTGCGTCGCCCAACGGTTGTGGATACATCGCCAGCAACGTAACCAGATTGCTGCCCAATGTTCTGGTCGCAATCCTGATGAGTTGATCCTTCGCGATGTTGGTCGCAACGGTTCTGATGCCTGGTGCTGCGGTGGTGGTTGACGCGGGGGCAATAACTGACCACAACTTGTCGATGCCAGCGGCCTGTCGTGCTTCCTGACTCGCCGGTTTATTGGCCAGCGACAGTTCAGCATGGCGCATGGAAAGCGCTGCTGATTGTTCATTGAGCAGCGTGACCGACTCGGCAAGAAGCTTTGCTTCGTAGGTTTGAGATAAAGCGTTTACCCACGCTTCATGGGCCTGCTGCACACGTGGCGGATCACCCTGGCTGTAGTACACCAGGTAGTTCAGGTGGTCTTTTTGTGTAGCATGGTCAAGCTCTTGACCGGTGAGACTCAGAGCCTGAGTGCGACGCTCGTCCAGTAACGGTTGTTTGATTGCAAGTAAATAGTTAACCCTGGTTTTTTTCTGAAGTATAAGCTCAAGAGCCTGCTCGTCGCGTGGGGGATCAGCATTTAGATCATGACCTGACGCTAGTTCTTTTTGAAGATCATTCGGCAGCGATGCAGAAGCCAGTAAGTAGTTTTGTGCCAATCCAGATTGTAACGAGGGATAGGACGCTGTCAGCGTTTCAAGAGCCTGTCGATGTGCCTGATCTTTTTCGGCCTGTGCGCGCACCTGCGCTTCAACGCGCTCTCGCTCGGCGGCTTCCGCCATTGCCCGAGCATGCGCCTCAGCTTCTAGTCTTGCGAGATGAGCCGCGTGTTCTGCTGCTTGCCGCTGTGCCAACGCATGCGCCTCTGCCTCTTGTTGCCTTAATAGACGTCTCAGCTGTTTATTAGTGATACCTCTTCGGCGACCGCGGCCTGGGCCTAGGCCGGTAGTGCTGGGTCCATTGCCGCTACCAACGACTCCAATGTTCCAACCGGAATTGCTGCCGTTGCTTTCCGCACCGATATGAAAGTTTTTTGATAAATCCGAATCCGGGCGCATCGGAATACCACGGTCTACCAGGATGTTTTTTTCCGGAGGGTCATCGTTACTGTTATTTTCGCTCATACAATTTCCTTTTTTTTGTATGGCGATAGGCTAACAAAGGCTTTTTTCTGAAAAGCCATAATTATGTATGGGTGATGTGCCAACTTCCTGATTTATAGTGTTTAGTAAGTTCGCAAATTTACTGCCTGCACTAAAGTCACTGTGATTATTTGAAGATGCTGCCTTAGTGGTTTATATATTTTCGCGTTTACCTTCTAATAAAGAAGGCTATGCGAGCAGTGTGAGGATTTCTTCTCGGTGCGTACAAAGCTTCAGTCACGGACAGCGTGAGCGCCGCGTACTTGTGGGAGTGAGCTTGCTCACGAAGACGTCGGTACAGCCGACGGATATCTCTCGTCTCGCACGCGTCAGCGGGAATGCCTTTCGTAAGGCTCCGCGTCACCATTCGCTCCATGATGCACATTCAAGATTGGACGCGGAGTCTCCAGAGAAGCATGAGCGAGCATGGCAACGAAAATGGTTGTTGCCCTGTGAATACGCCTTCGCGAGCAAGCGAAGCTTCGCTTGGATCGCATCCCCATGTCAGGGAATCTCGCGTGCATTTGCGTGAGTTTCAGGCTTTGCCAACCAAAACCACCACCTTCCCCACAGCCCTGCGCCCCCCCAACAAATCAATCGCCTCCCCAGCCCTTTCCAGCGGATAAATCGTCGACACCAGTGGCTTCAATTTCCCTTCTTCAAACCACGCAAACAGCTGCTTGAAGTTCGCCGCATTGTCCTGCGGTTGTCTCTGAGCAAACGAGCCCCAGAACACGCCGACCACCGAGGCGCCCTTGAGCAGGGTCATGTTGACGGGCAGTTCCGGAATGCGGCCGCTGGCGAAGCCGACGACCAGTAGGCGCCCGTTCCAGGCGATGCTGCGGATGGCCTGGTCGAAGAGGTCGCCGCCGACCGGGTCGTAGATCACGTCGGCGCCGTTGCCATTGGTGAGACGTTTGATTTCGTCCTTGAGGCTGGTTTCGCTGTAGTTGATCAGTTCGTCCGCGCCTGCGTTTCTGGCGACTTCGAGTTTTTCTGCGCTGCTGGCGGCGGCGATGACGCGGGCGCCGAGGGCTTTGCCGATTTCCACGGCGGCCAGGCCGACGCCACCGGATGCGCCGAGCACCAGCAGGGTTTCGCCCGCTTGCAGGTTGGCGCGTTGTTTGAGCGCGTGCATGGAGGTGCCGTAGGTCATGCTGAATGCGGCCGCCGTGGTGAAGTCCATGCCCTGCGGAATCGGCAGTACGTTGTAGTGGGGAACGGCGACCTGTTCGGCAAAGCTGCCCCAGCCGGTGAGCGCCATGACACGGTCTCCGGGTTTCAGGTGGCTGACGTTTTCCCCGGCGGCGGCTATCACGCCTGCGGCCTCGCCACCCGGTGAGAACGGGAAGGGGGGTTTGAACTGGTATTTACCCTCGATGATCAAGGTGTCGGGAAAGTTGACCCCGGCGGCGTGCACGTCGAGCAGAATTTCGTTCTTTTTGATCGCGGGGCCGGGGACGTCTTCGAGCACCAGTGTGCTGGCAGGACCGAAGGCTTTGCATAACAGGGCTTTCATCGGGCTATTCCTTTTCCGGTAATGGCCGATAAAGTCAGTTAAGCGGGTTCCCGGGTCAACAAGCATGGCCCTGCCTGATAAGCACACATAAGCTGTAAGCTACGTGGCAAACCGTATTAAGGAGTGAACTGTGAAAGTGTGGATTCTGATGTTGCTGGCCTTGTCATTGCCTGTCATGGCGCAAGAGGAAGCCAAGGAAGAAGGTGGTGCGCCCAAGGCGGCTTATGTCTCGCTGACGCCTCCGTTCGTGGGTAACTACGCGCTCGATGGCGGCCCCAAGCTGCGTGTCTACAAGGCTGACATTTCCTTGCGTGTGACCGGTGCCGACGCCGAGGCCGCCGTGAAGCGCAATGATGCACTGATCCGCAATCAACTGGTTTCGCTGTTCACTCAGCAGACCGTTGATTCCATGAGCAGCGCCGAAGCGAAGGAAAACATTCGTCAGGAGGCACTCAAGCAGGTTCAGCGCGTTATGAACGATGAAGAAGGCAAGCCGATTGTCGAAGACCTGCTGTTCAATAACTTCATCGTTCAATAACGTCCGTCAGCGCAGTGCCAGTATCGCCGCCCATTGCTCGGCGGTGACCGGCATCACCGAGAGCCGGCTGCCTTTCTGTACCAGAGGCAGTTGCTCCAGCTGGCTTTGTTGCTTGAGATAGCCCAGCCCCAGCACGCGCTTGAAGTTCTCCACGAACTCGACGTCGATGGCACTCCACGGATTCTTTTCCTCCGTGGCCTTGGCGTCGTGATAGTGGCTCTCGGGGTCCAGTGCGGTAGGGTCCGGATAGGCTGACCTGGCGATTTTAGCGATGCCGGCGATTCCCGGCTCCGGGCAACTGGAGTGGTAGAAAAAGAACTCGTCGCCCTCGGTCATGGCTCTCAGAAAATTACGCGCCTGATAGTTGCGCACCCCGTCCCAGCGAGCGTTGCCCAGTCGTTGCAGGTCGCTGATCGAGAATTCATCAGGCTCGGACTTCATCAGCCAATAGGCCATTGTGCTCACTCCACAGACAAAAAGTTCACGGTATTTCGAATGGCTTGATGACAAACCGACAATCGGTTCGCGCCACTATTTGCGTACTGGTTCACGTTACCGCAAAATGCCGCCCTTTAAAGTTCCACGCTGCTGCACGGCCTATACAAAAACCGATGCTGACATCGTATTGATTTGCCTAAGGAGGGCAGTCAATGAAACGCAAGCCTGATTTACTCTGGATTCTGGTTATTTTGTTTGGCTTGGGTGTCGTGACAACCGGTTATGCACAAAGCTTGTGGTCCACCAAGGATGACGCTCCAGTCGAGATCACTCAGCAGCAGCAAAAAGTCCCCGGCAGGCATTGAGCCCTGCTTGTACTCTGATCGTTGATAGCCCTGTTGGCTGAACGATCAGAGTGTCTGCGCCACATACCAGCCTTTATCCGATACCGTGCCTTGCAGCGGTACATCCCAACTGGCCTGCGCCAGTCGATCGACTTTCTGACACTCGTGAGCCAGCCCCAGTAACACCGGTTTGCGCCAGGTCTTTCTGCGCGCCAGGTACGCCAGGCTGCGGTCGTAGAAACCTCCGCCCATGCCCAGGCGACCGCCTTCGTCATCGAAACCTACCAACGGCATCAGAATCAGGTCGAGCGCCCATATAGTGCGCTGTTTTGCCCGGTCAATGCGCGGCTCGGGGATGCGGAAACGGTTGGGGATGAATGTCTCGCCGGGACGCACGCGCTGAAAAACCATGCGGGTGCACGGCCATGCGTTGAGCACCGGCAGATAGGTTGCCTTGCCGCGGCGCTGGGCTTCGCGCAGCAACAGCCGCGGGTCGATCTCGCCATCCATCGGCAGGTACAGCGAAACATGTCGGGCACGTCGAAACAGTGGGTGCTGCGCCAGTTGACGGTAAATATCCCGTGCGGCTTCGCGTTGCTGGCTGCGGCTCAACGCTTTGCGTGCCTTGCGTAGCTGGCGGCGCAATTGCGGACGTGTAAGTGACTGGGCGCTGATCATGAGCAGGAGGTCATGCAGGCTGATCCGGAAAGGAGGTTGAAGCTTGAGCGGGGTCGTCGTTGCCAGACAAGTGGGCTGGCAACTGACCGAATATGGACTCCCCGACGAACCGCTGTCGGTTTAGCCCTTGAACCCGAAAGTTCAAGGTGGAGATTGCAGGAGGTTTTAAGGCTTTCCGTCGAGCGGACATGCACACCAACCCCAACGTGCAACCCCCGTGGTTGTGCGTATCGGCTCAGGGACATGACCGACTGGCAAGCACTCCAGGGAGCAGCGCGAGTATACAGAAATGCCCCGCAATAATCAGCCCCGAGTTGAATCCGGTGTGCCGGGCGTGTCTGTCGCCAGCACCAGATCGACCTTGTCGAGCAGATCGCGGACCTGTTCGCGGGTTGAACCGCTGGTCTGTACGTCAGGCAGATGTTCCTTGTGCAGCAGATCGTGAGTGATGTTGAGAGCGGCCATCACGGCGATGCGATCGGCGCCGATAACTTTACCGCTGCTGCGGATTTCACGCATCTTGCCATCCAGGTAGCGGGCGGCGCTGACCAGGTTGGTGCGCTCTTCCTGAGGGCAGATGATCGAATATTCCTTGTCCAGGATCTGAACGGTAACGCTGTTGCCATTGCTCATGAGTCTTGCTCCAGGGCTTTAAGGCGCGAAATCATTGACTCGACCTTCTGCCGGGCGATTTCGTTTTTTTCAATCAGTTGGGCACGTTCCTCGCGCCAGGTCTTTTCCTGAGCTAATAAGAGTGCGTTTTGGCCTTTAAGTTGCTCGGCATACTTCAGGAGCAGCTCCACACGTTTCATCAGCGCTTGCAGGTCGGTGTCTTCCATTGTTTTCCACTGAATACTTTCTGATGAATGGCAGGGGGAGCGATGCTTGTGCTCAAGCTCGAACCACCGTCCGGGTGATCTTGTCGCGCGGATAGTCTAGGATACAAGGCCTTCATTCTAGACATTGCGCCGTTTGGCGACTAGCTACCCATGCCCATTCAGAATTCTCCGTACAAAGCGTTCGCCACTCTGCTCAACAGTGGCGGTCACCAGGTATCTCCTGCCGAGCTGCATGGCCTGTTGCTGGGGCGCAGTTGCGCAGCTGCCGGTTTCGACAACGAAGGCTGGTTCGCCGACGCGTCGCAACTGCTGGAAACCGAGCCGCAAGACAATATCCGTCAGGCGCTCATCGGTCTGCAAGAGATGGTCAAGGGCGAGCTCACCGGCGACGACATGACCGTTGTGCTGTTGCTGCCGGGCGACGACGAACCACTGACCGAGCGCGCTGCTGCGCTGGGCCAATGGTGTCAGGGATTTTTGACAGGCTTCGGTCTGAACATCGGTGACAAGCCGCTGGGTACAGAGGCCAAGGCCGTTCTTGAGGATCTGGCGGCGATTGCGCAGGTTCAGGACGCGCTGGAAGAGTCCGAAGACGGCGAAACCGACTACATGGAAGTCATGGAGTACATGCGCGTAGCGCCGCTGCTGCTGTTCACTGAATTCAACGAGCCGTCCGCGCCGCAACCCAAGCCTTCACTGCACTGATAGCCGATCACTGCGACACCGGCCTGCGCGTGCCATAGCGCGAGCCGGTGGACTCCATCAGGACGCTGCTGCCCATGATTCAGATCCCTAAGTCCGAATACGCCCGCCGCCGCAAGGCTCTGATGGCTCAGATGGAGCCGGACAGCATTGCCATCCTGCCGGCCGCTGCGGTTGCCATTCGCAATCGTGACGTCGAGCACGTCTACCGGCAGGACAGTGACTTTCAGTACCTGAGCGGCTTTCCCGAGCCGGAAGCGGTGGTGGTGCTGATCCCCGGTCGTGAATACGGCGAGTACGTCTTGTTCTGCCGCGAGCGCAATCCCGAGCGCGAGCTGTGGGAAGGTCTGCGCGCAGGCCAGGAAGGCGCGATCCGTGAGTACGGTGCAGACGATGCGTTTCCCATCAATGACATCGATGAAATCCTGCCCGGCCTGATCGAAGGCCGGGATCGGGTGTATTCGGCGATGGGCAGCAATCCCGAATTCGACCGGCACCTGATGGACTGGATCAACGTGATTCGCTCCAAAGCGCACCTCGGTGCCGAGCCGCCCAAGGAGTTCGTGGCGCTGGACCATCTGCTGCACGACATGCGCCTGTACAAGTCCGCTGCGGAAATCAAAGTCATGCGTTGCGCGGCAGATATTTCGGCGCGGGCTCACGTGCGTGCGATGCAGGCCTGCCGCGCCGGGCTGCACGAGTTCAGCCTGGAAGCCGAACTGGACTACGAGTTTCGCAAGGGCGGTTCGAAGATGCCTGCCTACGGCTCGATCGTTGCCTCGGGGCGCAACGGTTGCATCCTGCATTATCAGCAGAACGACGCGGTGCTCAGGGACGGTGATCTGGTGTTGATCGACGCCGGCTGCGAAATCGACTGCTATGCCAGCGACATCACCCGTACCTTTCCGGTGAACGGCAGGTTTTCCCCCGAGCAGAAAGCCATTTACGAGCTGGTGCTCAAGGCCCAGCATGCGGCCTTCGAGGCCATCGGCCTCGACAAGCACTGGAACCAGGCACATGAGGCGACGGTCAAGGTCATTACCGCCGGGCTGGTCGAACTGGGCCTGCTGCGCGGCGACGTTGGCGAGCTGATCGAAAGCGAGGCCTACAAAATGTTTTACATGCACCGTGCCGGGCACTGGCTGGGCATGGATGTGCACGACGTAGGCGAATACAAGGTCGGCGGCGAGTGGCGCGTACTGGAGGTCGGCATGACGCTGACCGTTGAACCCGGGATTTACATATCCCCCGACAACCTGGAAGTCGCGAAGAAATGGCGAGGTATTGGTGTGCGAATCGAGGATGACGTGGTTGTGACCAGGCAGGGGTGTGAAATTCTGTCCGGCGGCGTGCCCAAGACCGTCGCCGAGATCGAGGCGCTGATGGCGGCTGCACAGGAACAGGTCGCATGAGCCGCTTCAATATCGCCATCGTCGGCGGCGGGCTGGTCGGTGCAAGCCTTGCGTTGTCGCTGCAGGCCGGTGCCAAGGCGCGCGGCTGGAAAATCGTGCTCATCGAACCCTTCGCGCCGGGTGAGGCCTGGCAGCCCAGCTACGATGCGCGTTCTTCGGCACTGTCGTTCGGCTCGCGACGCATCTATGAACGGCTTGGCCTCTGGCAGCAGATTTCTCGACGCGCCGAGCCGATCCTGCAAATCCAGGTGTCGGACCGTGGTCGCTTCGGCGCCACTCGCCTGTCTGCGATTGAAGAGGGCGTTCCGGCGCTCGGCTACGTAGTCGAAAACGCCTGGCTCGGTCAGGCTCTGTGGGCCGGGCTGGATCGTGATGTGGTCAGTTGGCGTGTGCCGGCCGAGGTCAAACACATGCAGCCATTGGCCGACGGTTATCGCCTGAGCCTGAGTGACGACAGCGAGCTGGACTGTGACCTGGCGGTGCTGGCCGACGGCGGCCGTTCCAGCCTGCGCGAGCAGCTGGGTATCGGGGTGCGGCAACGGCCCTACGACCAGCATGCGCTGATTGCCAATATCACGCCGAGCGAAGCTCACTGCGGGCAGGCGTTCGAACGTTTCACCGAGGACGGGCCGATGGCGCTGCTGCCATTGCCGGAAAACCGCTGTGCGCTGGTCTGGACGCGTCCGGGCAACGATACCCAGCGCCTGGCCGATCTGGACGACCGCAGTTTTCTGGAAGAGCTGCAGGGCGTGTTTGGCTATCGCCTGGGCACGCTGCGTCAGGTCGGTGCACGGCATGTCTACCCCTTGGCGCTGATCGAGGCCGAAGAGCAGGTGCGTTCGCATCTGGTGATTCTGGGTAATGCGGCGCACAGCCTGCATCCGGTCGCCGGGCAGGGGTTCAATCTGTCCTTGCGTGACGCCGATGCACTGGCCGGGACGCTGCTGGACAGCGCCGCGCCGCCCGGTGAGTTGTCGACTCTGCAGCTCTACCGTGAGCGTCAGCGTCAGGATCAGCAATTGACCGTGGGCTTCTCCGACAAGGTGACACGCCTGTTCGGCAGCTCCCGGTCGGCGGTTGCCACCGGGCGTAACGTCGGGTTGCTCGGCCTCGACCTGCTGCCTGCCGCCAAGCGCTGGTTTGCCCGCCAGGCCATGGGGTTGGGGACTCGATCCGATGTGTGAATCACACACTTTAAACACAGGGCTTCGGCCGCAAGCGAGAACGGTTTGACCATGGAAACGCGCGCAGATGTGCTGATTGTCGGAGCCGGAATGGTCGGCAGTGCCCTTGCCTTGGCATTGCAGGGCAGCGGCCTTGATGTGCTGGTGGTTGACGGTGGGCCGCTGAGCGTCGAGCCATTTGATCAACAGTCGGGCTTCGAGCCACGGGTCAGCGCCCTGTCGGCGGCCAGCCAGCGAATCCTCCAGCGGCTGGGCGTGTGGGAAGGCATCGCAGCCCGGCGCATCAGCCCGTATGCGCATATGCACGTCTGGGACGGCAGCGGCACCGGGCAGATTCACTTCTCGGCCTCCAGCGTGCATGCCGACGTGCTGGGCCACATCATCGAGAATCGTGTGGTGCAGGACGCGCTGCTCGACCGCCTGCATGCCAGCGACATCGGTCTGCTGGCCAATGCGCGGCTTGAACAGATGCGTCACTCCGGCGATGACTGGCTGCTGACCCTGGCCGATGGTCGTCAGCTGCGCGCACCGCTGGTGGTGGCCGCCGACGGTGCGAATTCCGCTGTGCGCCGCCTGACCGAAACGCCGACGCGTGAATGGGATTACCTGCATCACGCCATCGTCACCAGTGTGCGTACCGCCGATCCCCACAGAAAAACCGCCTGGCAGCGTTTCACCGATGACGGGCCGCTGGCCTTTCTGCCGCTGGAACGCGAGGGCGAGCACTGGTGCTCCATCGTCTGGTCAGTCACACCTGCCGAAGCCGAGCGCCTGATGGTGCTGGAGGATGACCTGTTCTGCCGCGAACTGGAGCAGGCATTCGAAGGGCGACTGGGCCAGGTGCTGTCTGCCGATAGCCGCCTGTGCGTGCCGCTGCGTCAGCGTCACGCCAAGCGTTACGTTGCCAGCGGATTGGCGTTGATTGGCGATGCGGCACACACCATTCACCCGCTGGCCGGGCAGGGCGTGAACCTCGGTTTCCTCGACGCCGCAGTGCTGGCCGAAGTACTGACCCATGCTGCAAAGCGTGGCGAGCGCTGGTCTGACCTGCGTGTGCTGGGCCGTTACGAGCGCCGCCGCATGCCGCACAACCTCGCGCTGATGGCCGCGATGGAAGGCTTCGAACGCCTGTTCCAGGCCGACCCGCTGCCCTTGCGCTGGTTGCGCAATACCGGCCTGAAAATGGTCAACCGCATGCCCGAAGCCAAATCGCTGTTCGTGCGCGAGGCGCTGGGGTTGTCGGGAGACCTGCCCGAGCTGGCGCGGATCGAAGCACACTAGAAGCCAATACATACCTGCGCGGAGCATGGGTACGATGGTGTTCTTCCGGGCACGTTACGCTCGCGATCCCCCAGACACCTATCGTTCCTCACGCTCCAGCGTGGGAATGCCTTTCGTGACGCTCTGCGTCATGGATGTGCGCTGCGCCGCTTGATCAAGAGTGGACGCGCAGCATGGGCACGATGGTGTGTCCCTGACAATGCTCAACGCACCACGCCGCTGCGGTACTGTTCTGGTGTCAGTCCGGTCCAGCGTTTGAAGGCGCGGCTCAGGCAGTCGGTGTCGGAAAAGCCCAGCAGGTAGGCGATTTCGCTCAGCGAGCTTTGCTGATCGTTCATGTGCAGCAGCGCCAGGTTCTGGCGGCATTGATTGAGCAGCAGGTCATAGCAGCAGCCCTCGTCGGCCAGATGGCGCTGCAGGCTGCGCGTGCTCAGGTGCAGGGCTTCGGCGATGCTTTGGGCGGTGGGCTCGCCGTCCGGCAGCAGGGTTTCGATGGCCGAGCGTACGCGCTGTTCCCAGATCAGTGACGGTAACGGATCTCCTTGGGATTCCTGGCCGTTCAGCTGTACCGGCCCGTCATCCAGATGGCTGTCGAATTGATCACCGCCAAACTCCAGCAGGTTCTCCTGCGCCGCAAACGTGACCGGTGAACGAAACAGGTCGTGCCAGGGCTGCGGATCCTCGGGTGCCGGACGTTGTAGGTGCACGGCGAGTGGCGCATAGCCCCGGCCTAACCGATTGCGGCAGGTGCGTACGTAAATGGCGGCAAATGCATCCAGCAGCTCATGAACCGGTGACTGACAGGATGGCGGCGTACCGAAGCGGAATTCATAACGCTCGCCGACTGTTCTGAAATCCAGCTCCAGAGAGTCCTCGGCCATCGAGCGGTACCGTACGATGCGCTCGAAAACCTCGCGCAACGAGCCGCTGGCGACAAGCGTGTAGCCCAGCGCATGAAACGCCGTCGGGCTGACAAAGCGTGAAACACGCAAACCCAGGGCAGGGTCAAGGCTGGCTTGCACTGCGCGTTGCCAGAGCGCGGCGGTGACATCCGGCGAGAATTGCGCATCGGGTTCACTCAGCCTGTTCAGGTCAATACCCGCGCTTCGGCACAACGCATCGCTGTCCATACCCAAGGCAATGAGCTGCTTGCGCAGAGCGGGGGTCCAGCTGGCGAGACTGCTTGGCTCAGGCATGCGGACGCCTCTTCCTGGCATAAAGTGACTTCGGCAGCAGGCCGGTGCCGACAAGGCACTACCGGGCAACTCCATTGCCTGACGCCGTCACCAAGAATGAGAGCATTTGTGACAGTTGTGCAAGTGCCAGGACGCGTTTCTTGCCGTCACACAGAAAATAGTTCGCGCTCTAATCGCTGAGCAGTGCCCCATAGGCCCAAACGAGCTATCAGCAGTCGCCAATTGCGCAGTCGTCGTATAACGCGAAAACGCTCCTTCCCGTCTCAACACGTCGCCAGCCCATGCTGATGCAGGTCAGAGCGTTTCTGTCATTTGACACTGGAACGGCAAATGACTATAAGTTCTCCATGTTGTACGACAACATAAGACTCGAATAAAATTACAACCACAAAAATAATTCAAAGAGTAACAACCTCATGATCAGTCTGAATTCTCAGGCCGTAAAGGCATGCTCCTCGTGCGAAAAATCCGTTTTTACGCATGATCGTCGGCAGAAAGCGCCTAAAAGTCTTCTGAAAAAACCGTAATCTGAAGTTACATAAAACCAGCCGCCTCACGGCCTTGGCCGCGGGACGCTCATCGCCAATCTAAAAATAAACAGGGTGAAGAGATGAAGATAAAAGGCATTCGGTGGTGGATGGTGGGGCTGGTCACGGCCGGCCTGGTCGTCAACTACCTGGCACGCAATACGCTGTCTGTCGCAGCACCGACGCTCATGAGCGAGCTGAGCATCTCCACCGAGCAGTACGCGCACATCGTGGTCGCCTGGCAATTGTGCTACGCCATCATGCAGCCCGTGGCGGGCTACATCATCGACGCAATCGGCACCAAGATGGGCTTTGCGATTTTCGCCATCGCCTGGTCTGCCGCCTGCGCTGCCGCTGCATTCGCAACCGGCTGGCAGAGTCTGGCGATCTTCCGCGGCATGCTCGGCCTGACCGAAGCCGCGGGGCTGCCGGCAGGCGTCAAGGCGACCACCGAATGGTTTCCAGCCAAAGAGCGCTCGGTCGCCATCGGCTGGTTCAACATTGGCTCGTCGTTCGGCGCATTGCTTGCACCCCCGCTGGTGGTCTGGGCCATTCTGCAGAGTGGCTGGGAGCTGGCGTTCCTGATTGTTGGCGGTCTGGGCATTGTGTGGAGCGGCCTATGGCTGCTGTTGTACAAGCATCCGCGCGATCAGAAGCGTCTGGGCGATGCCGAACGCGACTACATCCTCAGCGGCCAGGAAGCGCGTCTGAAGGATGCACCTGCCCGGAAAGGCAGTTGGAAGCGACTGTTCAAAAACCGTAATTTCTACGCGATTGCTTCGGCGCGAATCCTCTCCGAGCCTGCCTGGCAGACCTTCAATGCGTGGATCCCGCTGTACCTGATGACCGAGCGCCACATGAACATCAAGGAAGTCGCGATGTTCGCCTGGCTGCCGTTTCTGGCGGCTGACATTGGCTGCGTACTGGGCGGCTACCTCAGCCCGCTGTTCCACAAGTACTGCAAGGTGTCGCTGTTCACCTCGCGCAAGATGGTCATGCTGTTCGGCTGCTCCTGCATGATCGGGCCGGCGTGCATCGGGCTGGTCGAAAGCCCCTACACCGCCATTGCCTTGCTGTGCATCGGCGGTTTTGCCCACCAGACCCTGTCGGGCGCGCTGTATTCGATCACCTCGGATTCATTCGGCAAGAACGAGGTGGCCACAGCGACCGGGATGGGCGGAATGTTCGGCTTTTTCGGGGCGGCGGCGTTCACCATGGTGTTCGGCGTGCTGGTCACCAAAATCGGCTACAGCCCGCTGTTCGTGGTGCTGGCAATCTTCGACATCGTCGCTGCGATCGTGGTGTGGAACGTTGCCCGTGAAGTCCCGCAGCACGACGAGCCGGTACCGCTGCCTGCGGGCGAGCAGGGCCCGAGTACTGTGCCTGCAACCTGAGGCCGTCGTAATCCTGTAACGAAGTACGGATAGTCTTTGCCCTGAAAGTGATTTTTATTAGAGGCCGTTCCTCGAAGGCAGGGAGTGGCCTCTTTTTTTGTCTATTGGTTGATATTCGTTTGGGGAATTAACAAATAGCTTCTTATTCCTTAGCGAATATAACTTCCATCCCTATACTCGTCTCATGAACGCATACATGCAGGAGGCGAATCCATGCATAACGAGTCGATCCGGTATCTGATCGTGCCAGGCTGGCAGGGGTCTCCTGATGATCATTGGCAGACCCACTGGCAGAACAGCCTGCCCAACAGCACACGCGTGGAGCAGGCCGACTGGCTCAAGCCTCGTCGTGAAGACTGGGTCGGCGAGTTGCAGCGCACGATTGCCGCGCACGACACACCCGTGATCCTGATCGCTCATAGCCTGGGTTGCGTCACCGTCGCGCATTGGGCTCAACTCGCGCCGCTGGAAACCTTGCGTCAGGTGCAGGGCGCGCTACTGGTGGCACCGGCCGACGTCGAGCGTCCGAATTGCCCGCCTGCGTTGCGTAATTTCGCGCCGATCCCTGCTGATCTGTTGCCGTTTCCGACGCAGATTGTCAGCTCTGACAACGACCCTGCGGTCAGCTCCCAGCGCGCCATGGAAATGGCCCGTCACTGGGGCGCGGAAGTCGGGTTTCTGAGTCAGGCCGGGCATATCAACGTCAAGTCCGGTCATCAGCGCTGGGAGCAGGGGTTCGCCTACCTGTACCGCCTGCAAAACCGTCTGGAGCAACACGCGCGTCGTCGCGCATGACCGGGCAGCCTGTTTATCGGACTCACCGGGTCCCGTCTTTTTAAACGCTTGAGCCATCGCAAGGGCTCAGGCGGGAGTGTGTCATGAGCCTTCACGAAAACTTCGGCCAACCGCTGCTGACCTTTCCCGATGCGGAAAAAAGCCCACTGAGCATTCGCGCCAAGGCGCTGGTGTTCATCGACCCACGCTCGCGCCGATTGCGTGAAGAAATGGAGCAACTGGCTCCCCGTTCTCTACCGGTACTGATCCGTGGCGAGTCCGGGACCGGCAAGGAGTTGCTGGCCCGGCATATTCATCGCGGCAGTGATCGCTCGGGCTTGTTCGTTTCAGTGAACTGCGGTGCGATCAGCCCGACCTATGCCGACGCCGAATTGTTCGGCTACGCCGCCGGAGCGCACAGCGGTTCGGTCAGCAGCCGCGCAGGCTGGTTTGGCTCGGCCAACGGAGGCACTTTGTATCTGGATGAAATCGGCGACCTGCCGTTGCCGATTCAGGTCAAGCTGCTCGCGGCGCTTGAGAATCACGAAGTCACGCGATTGGGCGCGCAGCAGCCGAGCCCGGTCGATGTGCGTCTGGTCGCAGCCACCAGTATCGATCTGGCGCAGGCCGTGGCTGCCGGCAAATTCCACGAGCGGCTTTATCACTACCTCAGCGAGGGCCGCCTCGATCTGCCGGCGTTGCGCGAGCAGCCGGGCAACATCCTGCCGCTGGCCGAATATTTTGTCGGGATCTACAGCCAGCGTCTGAATCTGCCGGTGCAATTGATCGGCGAGGATGCGCAGCGCACGCTGGAGGCTCACAGCTGGCCCGGTAATACCCGTGAACTGGAGAACGTCATTCACTTTGCCTTGCTGGTCAGCAGCGGTGATGAAATTCGGGCTGAAGATATCAATCTGCCGGACATCGCCGATCCGTTCACGCTGATCGAGCGCCAGACGCAGCTATTGCTCGATGGTGGTGATCGCAGGCAGCTGTCCGCGCTCAGGCAACTGCTTGAAACAGTCACCTCAGAGCTGGCGCGGCGTCCTGCTTGAGCGCGCCCCAGCACGGTACTGATGAGGTAGAGTAGATGCTGATGCAAAAAAGCATAAGCACTCGATTAAAAAGTATTTTATCGGAATATAAAACACCGGTAATGTCAGCGTGATGTCGCAGGGTTCGGATAGCTGTGACAAACCATTGAATAATAAGGTGTCATTTCTGGATGACGCTCTCGGATTTTCGTTAAGGACATTGCATGAAAAAGACGTTTTTGCTGACCGCTCTGGCGGCTGTGTTCTCCATTGGCCTGGCTCACGCAGGTGAAAAGCTGGTCGTCGGCGCGACGCCAGTACCGCACGCGGAAATCCTTGAGCTGATCAAGCCGACCCTGGCCAAAGAAGGCGTGGACCTGGAAATCAAGGTCTTCACTGACTACGTGCAGCCAAACGTTCAATTGAGCGAAAAACGCCTGGATGCCAACTATTTTCAAACCAAGCCTTATCTGGATGGCTTCAATAAGGGCAAAGGCACCAATCTTGTGACTGGCGTGGGCGTACACGTCGAACCGTTCGGCGGCTACTCCAGCAAGTACAAGAAGCTGGCTGATTTGCCTGAAGGCGCAACCATCGCCATTCCAAACGAAGGCAGCAACGCAGGTCGCGCACTGCTGCTGTTGCAAAAAGGTGGCCTGATCACCCTGAAGGATCCGACCAACGCCCTGTCCACGCCGAAAGACATCGCAACCAACCCGAAGAATTTCAAGTTCCGCGAACTGGAATCGGCTGTACTGCCACGTGCGTTGAAGCAGGTTGACCTTGCCTTGATCAACACCAACTACGCGCTGGAAGCCAAGCTCAATCCGAAGAAAGACGCGCTGATCATCGAAGGTGCCGATTCGCCGTACGTGAACTTCCTCGTGACCCGCGAAGACAACGCTCACACCGACGCCATCGAAAAACTGTCGAAAGCGTTGACCAGCCAGGAAGTCAAAGACTTCATCAACAAGAAGTACGACGGCGCGGTACTGCCTGCGTTCTGACCACTGACTTTCGTTCCTCCAACTATCGTGCGACGCTCCGCGTCGCATGCCGTTCTGAACGCTCCGCGTCCGACCCTGAATGTGCGGCGCGGCACAGATTTGTGACGCGGAGCGTCACGAAAGGCATTCCCACGCTGGAGCGTGAGGAACGATAGTCGTCAGGGAGATCGCTGTACGGGTGGCGCGCGAGGTGTCCGGGCAAACACTATCGTACCCATGCTCCGCGTGGGTATGCCGTTCTGGACGCTCTGCGTCCTCTTCTAAGCATTACGCACGCAAATCCAATAAGCTCCAACGCCTGGCTCGGTTAATAGCGATGCACGTCCCGGCCTACAGGAGTTTTGCATGCGCAAGGATTACCTCGCTTTCTTCATCTCGCTTTTCCTGTCCAGGCTGGCGGATCAGATCCTGTTGTTCATAGTGCCGCTGGTGGTGTTCCAGACCACCAACAGCGCTTCATGGGCGGGGCTGGCGTTTTTCGCCGAATCGTTACCGAGGTTTCTCGCGTTTCCGTTGTGCGGCGCGCTGTGCGACAAGTATTCGCCTATCAGAATTCTGCACATCAGCCAGGTCTACCGGGCATTGCTCTGCGTGCTGGCGATGGTGTTCTACGCACTCTTTGGTGGCATTGGATGGCTCGTGGTGCTCTCGGCATTGTGCGGGGTGCTGACCACGCAAGGCATCATGGCGCGCGAAGTGCTCATGCCGCATATCTTTCAGCACTACAGCTACACCAAAACGTTGTCCTATTCCCAGATCGCCGACCAGTCAGGGCTGGTTCTCGGGCCCTTGGTCGCGGCACTGATACTTGAGGTGTGGGCCTGGTACTGGGTCGTACTGTTGACCGCCGGACTATTCCTGCTGGCAGACCTCTGCATGTTGGCGTGGCGACATCTTGGCTGTTTTAAGCTGGAAGTGTTCGAGCAGCATCAAGACATCTGGCTGCAGCCACTGCGGATTGCGTTCGGGCATATCCGTGGCCTGGCCGAATTGAAAAAGATCATCACGCTGGCAGCAGGCGTCAACCTGATCGTCGGTGTCACGCTGGCGACCTCGGCAGCCATGGTCATCGGCGAGTACAGCGCAGGCAAAGATAACTATGCAGGGCTGCAGGCGGCGGGGGCAGTGACCACTATTGTGATCCTGTTCTTCCTGGCCCGTGTGGTGCTGCCTTTGCGGGTGCTGGGCGGTGTCGGGTATTCAATGATCGCGATCGGGGCATTTATCAGCGCCCTGAGCCCGAACCTGATTGGCTATGCGCTGGGGTTTCTGTTGATCGTCGGTTTCGACAAGATGTTCAACGTCTACATGCGCACCCTCCGGCAGCGGGTGATACCGCCTCAGGACTTCGGCAAGACGGTGGGCGTGATCACGTTGCTCAACAACCTGTCGCAGCCTCTGGCAGGTTTGCTGGTGGCCCTGCTCGCAGCGCCTTTGGGCATTCGCCAGGTCATCCTGAGTTTGGCCATGCTGACGAGCGTTATCGGGGCGGGTGCCCTGTGGTGGTTTGCAAAGGCACGCAGCCCATTCCCGACCCCGATTGTTGAGGCTGATCGGGAGGCCGGGAAATGAAAATGGAGCTGAGTCCGTTTCGCTGAATCTGGATAGAGTCAGGGCTTTTGAGGAAAGGCATTGTGCTTGTCCACGATGCAATGCTAAGAGCGCGGTGAAGAATTGATTTCATTGCTGTATTCAAAGATCGGGAAACCCCCAATCCTGAAGTGGGGAGAGCTGAGACAGAAAAGTTAGATGCTCGATGGTTTTTACTTTTTGTAGATTTTTAAGTTCCATCGGACCGCCGAGTGCCAGGGCTGGGACGAAGCCGTACATTTCGTCACTTTTGAGTGGCCCGAGTTTTTCAAGAGCCGGTTTGAATAGATCATCTAAATCGCTTTCATTAGGTTTTTTTGACGAGAAAAAAACTTTTATTCCGAAATCGAGTTTTTCGCCTGTAAATTTAGAGGTACGAGGAGTGTATCTGGCTACATAGCTGTTAATAGTCAAGCAGCTACCTTTCCTTTCACCCCATACGTAAAGCTTTCCGAAAGCGCTGCGTGCGATAACATGGTAATTATCCAATCCATGGATATCTGTGTCAGTAAGCCAGTGTTCAAGTATTTCTTCATAATCTTGAGGGTTCACGGTCCAGAAAATCCCATCTGCATATCCGCACCAGCCATGATCTATCCAATACGTCAGTAGTTGGTCAGGCAGTTTGTTTTTATATCTGATGATGCTTGACTTCAGAACTTCATCTCGCTCAATCGCAGGGCCAAATTTTTCTAGAAAGAAAGCAAAGTCTTCGTCCATCATGCAGTCCGAACTGACAGCGTCATGAAGAAGGCTAATCTCCGGTTTCCGGATTTAGACATCTGGAAACCCCCAGTCCTGAAGTGGCGAGAGCTGAGACAGGAATGTTAAGTGCTTGATAGTTTTCACTTTTTTCAAGTTTTTCAGTTCCATCGGTCCTCCCAGGGCAAGAGCAGGAACGAAGCCGTACATTTCATCCGCTTTAAGTAAGCCGAGAGTTTCAAGAGCGGGTAGGAATAGTTCTTCAAAACCATTGGTCTTCGGGCTTTTTGTAGAGAAAAATGCTCTTATTCCCAAATCGAGTGCGTCGCCTTTAAACTTAGATTCCCGTTCTACATAACGTGCCATAGAGCTGGTTATAGTTAAGCTGAATCCGTTTTTCTCACCCCATACGTAAAGTTTTCCAAACGCACTTCGAGCTATAACGTGGTAATTGTCTTGGCTGCAGAATTTGGTGTCTGAAAGCCATTGGTCAAGTATTTCTTCATAATCTTGAGGGTTTACCGTCCAGAAAAGTCCCTCCGCATACCCGCTCCAGCCGTGATCAGCCCAGTAATCAAGTAGCTGATCAGGGAGTCTGTGTTTATACTTGGCAATGCTTGATGCGGGTACTTCACGGCGTTCCATCGCCGGGCCGAACTTTTTGAGAAAAAAAGCATAGTGCTCGTCCATAATTTTCCCTCTATTCACATTTTTTAAGTTTGGCATTCATATTGGTAGACCTACGCAACGCCTCTGGCACCTCCTGTGCGGCACTATCCAAGCCTGTAATACGGCTTGGCCATTGTGCACCCAAGCTAGAGTTGATCCTCCGATCACCAAAACCACCAATTATGTCTTTCCCTCCAGCAAATAAATCAGGATTATGCAGTGCGGCCAAAGTTGCCATTTTTTCTGAGGCCATTTTTTTGGCTGTTGCTTCTGCCCACTCGGGCATAGCTCCGCCCGAGATTAGTTCGTCTTGCATTTTTTCCTCTAGTTCATTGCGAAATTCCTCGCGCGCCTTTGCAGCCAACTGAGGGTCTCGCACAACGTCCCCATCCGTAAAAGCTTTCCGCCCTTTCAGATAATCATTCACCGTCAAGTCATTCAACCCATTTTGCTGAGCTTCTAGCTGGTCATCAAACTTTTTAGCAAGGTTGCGGTGCTTTTCACTTAATCTAAAACATGGCACCTCATGCTCCGCCATGCCCGACGCTCTTTTCGGTTCGGGCTCGTCCGCACGTCGATTGGGCGGCGGAGGCGGAGGCGGCGGTTCCTGTTTGTCCAGTGCACTTTTACGAGGGCCGGCATGTTGCAGGTCGGGGTGTCTTGTCAGGGCGTCTTCGTGCTGGAGCATCCATTGGCCGAGCTTCGCACCTTTTTTGCTGGCTTGCATTTCATTGGCAAGTACGCTTGCGCTGCCTCGGCCGCGCGTCAGGTAGGCGACGATGGCGCCCAGTAGCAGTACCACCACTTCTTCGTGGCCTTGGGCGATGTGGTGTGCTGCGCGGTCTACAACCTGCGGATCGTCGCCGCCGAAGGGGTTGAGGCCTGGCTCGCCACGGGTGCCTTCCCAGGCGACAGTGATGCCACGCACGTAATAGTCGACAATCCGCGGAAGGCCGTCGACGAAGAATTCGGCAATGGACGCCAGGCCGAGAATGCCCAGGATCCAAGTGCTGAGCTCCAGGCCTATTGCTGCACCCGCCATGCCCATGGGCACCGCGCCTGCACCCGATAAAAAGCTGCCAACTCCCGCACCTATCGCGCCCCCTGCGAGCGTGCTGCCCGCGACGATCATGGCCATTTGGGTGACCACGTCTATCAGGTCGTTGATGATGCTGGCGATGTCGATATCCAGGAAACGCCGCCCAAGCCGGCGGGCCGCTTCCAGTTCGGCGCGGTTGAACGCGCTTCTGATATTACCGACGCGTCGGAGGTTGAGCTGTAATGTTGAAACCGGCTCATTGTTGAGTCTGCGCTGGAAGCTGGCTCCAGGCTGGTAGCCCATGCTTCGGCTGATGCGTCGTTCTATATCGAGCCACGACGGCACAATGCCCGATAGCTGCATTGGGTGTCTCCCTGACTGCCCCGGTTGGTAGCTGCACCATAGGGAAGGCCGATAATGAAGTCAAAGTAGCCTGGGATTTTCTGATGGGTCCTACATGCCGAGTCTAGAAATCCTGCAGGCTACTCTCCGCCCCTACAGAGAGCAGCCGCCGCTTCAGCCTTAAAACGCCAACGTCACCCGAGCATTCAGCGACTGATCCGAAGCATCGTTACTCACCTGACCGTCGTAACTCAGGCCCACGCTCAGCGTATCGCTCAACCCCAGGTCGACGCCTGCGCCGAGCACGGCGGCGCTGCGGGCAATCGGGGCGCCGGAGAGTTCGAAGGTGCTGCCGCCGCTGAAGGCCGAACGGCTTTCCGGGGTGACGTCACCGTAGGCGCGACGCCAGCCCAGTGTGGCGTTGGGTTTGATCACGACGCTGCCTGCGCTCAGGCGGGTCGCTGCACGCAGGCCCAGGGTGCTGAAGGTGATGTGGTTGTCCTGGGATTTGTTCTGCAGGCTGATGGCGTTGCTGTTCTCGTCGAAGGCGTCGGTGTCCAGGCGCACATGCGCCAGGTTGGCGAAGGGTTCGAGCAGCGCATTGCCCATTTCGATGGAGTAGCCCAGTTCGCCGAAGACCTGATTGGTCGCTGCCTTGTAGTCTTCCTTGAAGTGCTCGGACGAGCCCGGCAGGTCCAGCGTACGCTTGGCGGTCAGCTCATGCCAGGTGCGTACCGCGCCG
The DNA here is from genome assembly GCF_900074915.1 of Pseudomonas cerasi. Classification (GTDB taxonomy): domain Bacteria; phylum Pseudomonadota; class Gammaproteobacteria; order Pseudomonadales; family Pseudomonadaceae; genus Aquipseudomonas; species Aquipseudomonas cerasi. The sequence goes on along the minus strand of NZ_LT222319.1, from coordinate 5,483,269 downwards.
AGGCGCAGGCCCAGTTGGCCCCATTTCGCGCCGCCGTAGACACCCAGATGATAGTTGTCGCTGTCGGTCGAGCCAGACGCGTGGCGCAGGTCGAAGCTGCTGTTGCTGAAGCCTGCCAATGCACCCACACGCCAGGTGTCGTCGAGCGGTACGTCGGCGCCGAACAACAGGCCGCTGGTGCGGGTTTCCAGGCCCGAGGCGTCGCGGCTGCTGTCGGTTTGCCCGGTCGCGCCGATTGCCTGGGTCCACACCACGCCACGCGAGGCATCACCGGCCAGGGTTTGTGTGGTGCTGCCGAATGACTGCGCGGACTGCGCTTGTTGCATGCGATCGTTCATGGCGTTGCGCACCAGACGGCTGTCTTCGATCAGCGCAGATTGAGTCGATGCATGCAGCTCGTTGGACAGCGCGCTGAACGTGGCCTGCGCCGTCGAGGCGTCGTCCTGCACCACCTGACGCCACAGCGCGTTGCCTGCGCCCGCGCTGTCCAGACCCTGCGCGACCGCCTTGGCGTTGCGCGTGGTCGCCAGGCTGGCGAAGGTTTGTGCGTTGCGATCCAGCGTCAGCCCTACGTCGGTCGCGGTGTAGTTCAGCGTCGGGGTAAGGAACGCGAAGTTGGTTTGCACGGCGGCAAATGCACCGCTCACGCCCCCGGCTGCGGAAATGATCGAGTAACGGCTGGCGGCCAGCCAGTTACCGCCTTCGACCAGCGACAGCGTGCTGTTATTGATCGTCGCGCGGCCGCTGGCGACGATGCGGTCGGCATTGCCATTGGCGTCCGATTCCACTTGATAAACCGAACCCTGAGCCAGGTTGACGTCACCATTGACGTTCAGCTGCCCGACCGAATTACCCGGTGCGACCACGCCGCCCTGAGCGACGTTGATGCCGCCAACGGTGCCGTTGCCACCCAGCGTCGCGCCTTGCTGCACGCTGACGATGGAGTTGCCGAGGTTGCCATTCACTGCCAGGCGACCGGCCTGCACGGTGGTCGCGCCGGACAGGCTGCTGTTGCCGGTCAGGTTCAGTGAACCCACGCCGCGTTTGATCAACGCGCCGTTGCCGGTCAGGGTGTTGGCGAGGGTGTCGTTGGTGGACTGATCGACCACCAGCGTTGCGTTGTCGGTGATCGTGCCGCTGCCGAAGGCCTGGGCATGACCGGTCAGGGTGCCGCCGTTGATCAGCGTGCCGCCCGAGTAGGTGTTGTTGCCGGTCAGGATCAGGTTGCCCGTACCGTTCTTGATCAGCGCACCGCTGCCGCTGATGTCGTTGCGCCAGGCGTCGATGGCGTTATAGCCGCCCAGACTGGCGTTCATGTTGACGGTGACGTTGGAATTGAACGCGCCGTAACCATCGCCTGCGGCATACAGGTTCAAGCGACCGTAGCCACCTGACTGATCGATCACTGCGTAGCCCGACGACAGCTCAGTGGTCGCCAGAATCTCGCGGCGCTGGCTGGCGTCCAGGTACGGGAAGCGTGTTTCCAGCAGCACTTCAGCGTTGGTCGGCACGACCGGCGCGAGATTGGTCGGGCCGACCGGGTCGAAGCCGTAAGTCATGCGCGCGGTATACAGCGCCTTGTCCTGCGCATGCTGGGAAGTGCGATCGGTGGCCGGGTCAATGGCCGTCATGCAATTGTTGACGTCGCCGCCGCACTGAGCGGTGAAGTAGGCCAGCGCCTGCGCGCGAGCATCGGCGCGCAATTGCGTGTTGGCGGAATTGGACAGGTTGTCGATGGCGAAATAGGTCGCGGTGATTCGCCCGCCCATCACGTCGAAGGGCGAGTGCATGCCCGCTTCGATGCGGTTGTCGCCGATTTCCGAAGCACGCAGCATCAACTCGCTGAACCGCTCGGGGATCGCGTAGGCCAATGCGTAGGCTGACAGGTAGGCAGCGTTGGTGTGCCCGCTGGGGAAGCCCGAGTCACTGGCCGGCGTGGTGCTTTCGGCCGGGCGCAGGGACGGCGCGACGACGAATGCCAGGCTCTGTCCGTCGAGGCTCTGCCGCCATGGCCGTGGATACAGATAGTGGGACTTGGCCGGAGTCGTGGAGGCATCGTTGCGCACGGCACCGACCAGGTCGACCACCTTGCCCAGCGCCGAAGACGAACTGCCTGCGCCATTGCCCTTGTCGTCGTACCTGACGGTTTTGTTGCTGTCGTCGAATTGCGTGATCGTCGTGAACGCGCCCGCGCCGGCTTTGTAAGCATCGCTCAGCGAGCCCAGGCCGCTGATGGCGCTGTAGCTCTGGTCGCGGCGGTCATCGAAGTAGGCGGCGGTTTCCTGCGCCAGCGTGCGCGAGTTGGCGCGGTCGACCACGATCTGCAGGTTGCGTCGCAGCAGGCTCTGACCGAGGGCAGTCGGCGTGCCGGTGTCCCAGGTCGCACCGGTCGTCCACAGGGTGTTGAACCCGGAGAGCAGGTCGACACCGTTTATACGATTGTCATTGGCACGGCTCGCTGCCTGAACCGAGACGGCAAGCAGCGAAAGTATCAATGACGACACCATTACATGGGCAACCGGTTTATTGGATCGCATAGCGGGCGCTTCACTCGATTCGGATGAGGCGCCGACCCTAGCAAGGCGGTCTTACACTTGGATGTATCTGTCGTGACACATTTATGCTGGCTGACGCTACACAGCGAGGCAGTGAAAAAATCAGCACTATGGATATTCCTTAACGGTATTTAAATTATCTTTCTTATATCTATAGAGTTTCGTCTTTCAGTCACACAGTCCTGGAGTCGGAGTTCTCATGCCAGCAGCCTCCCTCGCTTCATCGTCCGCTCAACCTGCTTCGCAATCGTTCGAAGTGCGTCCATTCACCGAAAAGGTGGGCGCTGAAATCGTTGGGCTGGATCTGTCCAGGCCGTTGAACGATGCCGACTTCGCTCGTGTGCATCAGGCACATCTGGATCACCATGTCGTGGTGTTTCGCGATCAGCAGATCACTCCGCAACAGCAGATCGATTTCAGCCGGCGTTTTGGGGTGCTGCAGATCCATGTGCTCAAGCAGTTTCTGTTGGCCAACCATCCGGAAATCCTGATCGTCTCCAACATTGTCGAGAACGATAAGCCTGTGGGCCTGGGCGACGCCGGCAAGTACTGGCATTCGGACCTGTCTTACAAAGAGCTGCCGAGCCTGGGCTCGATGCTTTACGCCCAGGAGCTGCCAAGTGAAGGCGGCGATACGCTGTTTGCAGACATGCACCTGGCGTGGGAAACGTTGCCGCAACACCTGCGCGATGCAGTCGCAGGGCGCTCGGCGGTGCACAGTTACACCGCACGCTACGCCGAGGGCCATAACGCCGCCAACTGGCGTCCGACCCTGACCGCCGAGCAACTGGCTCAGGTGGTGGAAGTCAGCCACCCGATCGTTCGCACCCACCCTGAAAACGGGCGTAAGGCGCTGTTCGTCAGCGAGGGTTTCACGACGCGCATCCTCGGTCTGCCGGAAGACGAGAGCCGTCAGATTCTCAACGAGATTTACGCCCACAGCGTGAAGCCCGAGCACATCTACCGGCACCAGTGGCAGGCCGACGACATGGTGTTCTGGGACAACCGTTCTCTGATCCATCTGGCTGCCGGCTGCCCGGCGCACCTGCGTCGCAAACTGCATCGCACGACCATTCAAGGCACCGCGCCATTTTGATCCAGGAGAGCCGTTCATGAATGCTGTCGCGCAAGGCCACACGGCCAGCACCAGCACCCAACCGCAACCGGCTGAACAGCCGACTGCTGAAGCCTTGCTGCAAGTTCGCGGCGTCAGCCTCGAATACCGCACACCAGAACGTGTGGTACGGGCGACGCATCAGGTCAGTTTCGAAGTCGATCCGGCCGATCGTTTCGTGCTGCTCGGCCCATCCGGTTGCGGCAAGTCCACATTGCTCAAAGCCGTAGCCGGGTTCATCCGGCCCAGCGAGGGCGAGATTCGTCTGGCGGGTCATCAGGTCACCGAACCTGGCTCGGACCGCATCGTGGTGTTTCAGGAATTCGACCAGTTGCCGCCGTGGAAAACCGTGATCGAGAACGTCATGTTTCCGCTGCTGGCATCACGCACCCTGAAGCGTCCCGAAGCGCTGGAGCGTGCACGTTACTACCTGGAAAAGGTCGGCCTCAGTGCGTTTGCCGACGCCTACCCGCACACCTTGTCCGGTGGCATGAAAGCCCGCGTGGCGATTGCCCGCGCCTTGGCCATGCAGCCGAAAATCCTGCTGATGGATGAGCCGTTTGCCGCGCTCGATGCACTGACCCGACGCAAGATGCAGGAAGAGCTGCTTGAGCTGTGGGAAGAGGTGCGCTTTACGTTGCTGTTCGTCACGCACTCCATCGAAGAAGCGCTGGTGGTCGGTAACCGCATCCTGCTGCTGTCACCGCATCCGGGCCGCGTACGGGCGGAAATCAACAGCCATCAATACGACCTGAAAAGCCTGGGCGGCGTTGGTTTTCAGCAGACCGCGCAGCGTATTCATCGTTTGTTGTTCGATGAGGGCGAGGCCGGGCCCGTGGAGCAGGATCTGAATTTTCAGGACATCCGGATTGCTTACTAGGCGACTGCCTTGATCGTTCCCACGCTCCGCGTGGTAATGCCTTTCAGGACGCTCCGCGTCCTATCTACACGATTACCGGGAAACCCGAATCATGAGCCTCGCACCTCCCGCTCGCGAAGAATATGAAATCACGCTGGAGCCTTTCACTCAGGAAGACCTGGCCCGCGACCTGCCCCTGGCACAGCGCATCTGGCAACTGAGCTGGGTGCGCAAATGCGTCATCATGATCGCCCTGGCGGTGATCTGGGAACTGGCTGCACGTCTGCAGAACAACGACCTGCTGTTGCCGAGCTTTCTGCAAACGGCGGCCGCCTTTTATGACGGGCTGATCTCTGGCGAGCTTCCAGGCAAGGTGTGGATTTCCCTGACCGTACTGATTCAGGGCTACCTGATCGGCATCGTGCTGGCGTTCGCCCTGACCACCCTGGCAGTGTCCACCCAACTGGGCCGCGACCTGCTCGGCACGCTGACTGCGATGTTCAATCCGCTGCCGGCCATTGCCCTGTTGCCGCTGGCGCTGCTGTGGTTCGGGCTGGGCCAGAACAGCCTGATCTTCGTGCTGGTGCATTCGGTGCTGTGGGCGCTGGCGCTCAATACTTATGCGGGCTTTCTCGGTGTCTCGGAAACCCAGCGCATGGCCGGGCGCAACTATGGTCTCAAAGGCCTGCGCTTTGTCTGGCACATCCTGATTCCTGCTGCGCTGCCATCGATTCTCGCCGGTCTGAAAATCGGCTGGGCCTTTGCCTGGCGCACGCTGATCGCCGCCGAGCTGGTGTTTGGCGCGTCCTCCGGCAAGGGCGGTCTGGGCTGGTACATCTTCCAGAACCGTAACGAGTTGTATACCGACAAGGTCTTTGCCGGTCTGGCAGCGGTGATCCTCATCGGCCTGCTGGTCGAGAACCTGCTGTTCGCCAACATCGAGCGCCTGACCGTCAAGCGCTGGGGCATGCAGCGTTGAAACGCCGTCTTTTTTTGAATAATCAGGGTGGGAACCACATGAACACTGCATTTCAACGCCCGGCACTGACTGTGCTGGCGGCGACGCTTGGCTTGTTTGGCGCGCTGCTCAGTGGCGGCGCTCAGGCTGAAGGCAAGATCAGCATCGCTCAGCAATTCGGCATCGGCTACCTGATCCTCGACGTGGTGCGCGATCAGAAGCTGATCGAGAAACACGGCAAGGAGCAGGGTCTGGATATCAAGGTCGACTGGAACAGCATCTCCGGTGCCACGGCGATGAACGAAGCGCTGCTGGCCGGCGCGCTTGACGTGGTGTCGGCAGGCGTGCCGCCGATGCTGACCGTTTGGGACCGCACCAAGGGCAAGCAGAACGTCAAGGCGATTGCCTCGCTGGGTTCGATGCCCAATTACCTGCTGACCAACAACCCCAGCGTCAAGACCCTCAAGGACTTCACCGAAAAGGACCGCATCGCCGTACCGGCTGCGGGCGTAGGCTTCCAGTCGCGCACATTGCAGATCGAAACCGCCAAGCTGTTCGGTAACGACAACTACAAGAAATTCGACAACATCTCGGTCAGCCTCGCGCACCCGGACGCGACCTCTGCGCTGATTGCCGGTGGTTCGGAAATCAACTCGCACTTCTCCAGCCCGCCGTTCCAGTACCAGGAACTGGAGAACCCCAACGTGCATAAGGTGCTCAGTTCCTATGACGTGCTGGGCGGCCAGGCGACGTTCAACGTGCTCTACACCACCGAGAAATTCCACGACGAAAACCCCAAGACCTACAAGGCGTTCTACGACGCGCTGGCCGAAGCCGAGAAGATCATCAAAGCCGACAAGCCTGCTGCCGCGCAGACCTACATCCGCGTCGAGCAATCGAAACTGCCGTTGCCACTGGTAGAGAAAATCGTCGCCGACCCGGAAATCGACTTCACCGTCACGCCGCAGCGCACCTTTATCTACGCCGAGAAACTGCATGAGCTGGGCGTGTTGAAAAACAAGGCGGCGAGCTGGAAGGACTACTTCTTCGAAGAAGCGCACGGCACCGAGGGCAGTTGATCGACGCGTTTTGAAGATGACGCGGAGCGTCATGAAGGGCATTCCCACGCGGAGCGTGAGGAACGATAGAAGATCTCCCGGGCGCCTATCGTTCCTCACGCTCCAGCGTGGGAATGCCGTTCTGGACGCTCTGCGTCCTCTTCTGAACAAATCAGGTTACTTCCGCTCACGAAAAACCTGTCCTGCAGGACCTTTCTTTCAGTCTTTTCTCTTTCCTGCGTATGACCTTTCCTAGAAAATCCCGGGCCCTTGCGCCTGCCAAATCCGCACACTAGGCTGCGTCGGTCGCTGGTTTTTCAGCGATCGGGTTTAGCAGCCTGTCCAGAGACACGCAGCGCAATTACCGTTTTATGGCGGCTTTGCGTGGGGCACTTTCGAGTGCGCCGGGTCTGTGTTCTCTACCGGTCTGCTAACCCGCGTCAAAGTCGCCACCCTTGTTTGTTTAGCAGCAGGCATCTGATCAATATGGCCAAGGCCGAGCTGGAATGCGTCCAGAACCCCTGACATCCCTGATGCAACCTAGCAGTTCTACGAGTAGCCGCTGCGGTTCCTGCAATGCATTGTGTGCTTGAAGAGGCCTGTCTCGCTAATCAAGACCACTCCGGTTACTCGCCATGCGCCAGCAAACTACTCTGTGCCGTTACCGCTACGACGCGCTTGACCGGCTCGCGACTCGCACGCCGATGGCAGGTGCCATTGCCCGCTCGTACTATCAGTCCGACACCTTGGTCAGCGAGATTCAGGGTGCAGAACACGTTCGATTCCTGCATCACGGTCGTCAGTTGCTGGCCACGCAGTCAGCGCTCGCCACGCTGTTGATCGGCTCGGACCAACAGCACAGCGTGCTCCACACCGTATCGGCCAGCTTGTCTGACCCTATCGCTTACACCCCCTATGGGCATGGGCAAGCGTTGAACCAACTGCCAGGCTTCAACGGTGAGCGCCCCGACCCATTGACCGGTCATTATCTGCTGGGCAACGGCTATCGCGCCTATAACCCTGTTCTGATGCGCTTCAACAGTCCCGACAGCCTGAGTCCGTTTGGCAAGGGTGGAATAAATGCCTATGCGTATTGTGCGGGGGATCCGGTCAATCGATCTGATCCGACGGGGCATGGCTTTCTTGAGGATGTGGAAACTTCCCTCTACATCGGTGCTGCAATTCTGAGCGGCATTATTGGTTTGCTGGCGGTCCGTGCACCTATGAGAGCTGTACTAAAAGGTGTCAAAGTGAAGCCTCAGGCTGTCGCCAGCAATAACCTGGCTTTTCCCGTTCAGGAGACAAGAAGACCGGCGAATACAGCGGAAAAAATCTCGGCATTCACCGGAGTGTCTGCACTGGTTGCCACTTCGGCATGGGCCACTTCCTTCGTTCTGACAAAAACTGACCCTGAATCGCCAGCAATTCGCCCACTGAGGATTGCCGCTATCCTTATTGCTTACCCGACGGCTGGGCTGCGTGGCTGGTCAATTGCTCGTTCCATAATGGACAAACGGGTCCAGAAAGCAGTGCCTGTGCTTCTTAAAGGCCCTGCCATGAGACGCTCAAGTAATGCGTCGAACATTAGTAATGCTTCGGTCATCCGAACGGCCTTGTGATATTTGCTACCACTTGTCAGGCACCTTCCCCCCGATACTGACATTTCTGGCAGTAGCCCCTCATCCCGAATCGGTTCAGGCTGAAGCCTTTACTCCATCATCAGGGATCGATCACGGCTCTCCTCTGCCGATACACTTACGACCCGCCGGACCACGTTTCTTCGCTGACGCCACTCGCTCAAGCCGTCTCCCGGCGCATCTACAACGCAAGCCCCAATGAACCCTCCCTCTCGCACACAGTCGCATACTCACGCTATTCTCTCGCCCTGATCACGCCCGCATCCGGCAGTTGCACAAGGAGTCTGCATGCCCGTTCGTATTTCAAGACTGGTTACGTTCGGTCTGGCTGCTGCATTGGCGGCGCTGGCCGGTTGTGGCGAGGAAAAACCGGCGGCGCCCGAACTGCCCAGAGTTTATGTGCAGACGGTAAAAAGTACCGACTTCGCCGCCAGTGTCGCCCTGACCGGTGATGTTCAGGCGCGGGTGCAGACCCGGCTTTCATTCCGGGTCAATGGCAAGATCATTCAGCGTAATGTCGATGTGGGCGACCGGGTCACTGCCCGGCAGGTGCTGGCGCGGCTCGACCCCAAGGATCTGCAGGTCAATGTCGACTCGGCCGCTGCTGCTGTGGCCGCCGAGCAGGCCCGCGTGAATCAGGCCAGCGCTGCTTTCGTCCGACAACAAAAATTGTTGCCCAAGGGCTATACCAGCCGCAGCGAATATGACTCTGCACAGGCCGCCTTGCGCGGCAGTGAAAGTTCGTTGAAGGCGGCGCAGGCGCAATTGGCCAATGCCCGTGAACAACTGGGTTACACCGCTCTGGTCGCTGACGCACCGGGTGTGATCACCGCGCGTCAGGCTGAAGTCGGGCAAGTGGTGCAGGCCACCATGCCGATTTTCGATCTGGCGCGCGACGGTGATCGCGATGCGGTGTTCAACGTCTACGAGTCCCTGTTCGTCAAGCCGCCCACCGATCAGGCCGTGCAGGTCACGTTGCTCGATAACCCGACTATCAAGGTCAGCGGCAAAGTGCGTGAAGTGACCCCGGCGGTGTCGGCGCAAACCGGCACCTTGCAGGTCAAGATCGCGCTGGACCCGCTGCCTGAAGGCATGGACCTCGGCTCGGTGGTCAGCGTGGCACTGAGCGCACCGGCCAATGCCAGTGTCGAGTTGCCATGGGCGGCGCTGACCAAGGACCTCGGCGAGCAGTTGGGCAAGCCTGCCGTGTGGGTGGTGGACGAGCAGGGCAAGGTCAATCTGCGCAAGGTCACCGTCACCCGTTACCTGACCGCCAAAGTCATCATCGGCGACGGGCTCAAGAGTGGAGAGAAAGTCGTGGTGGCAGGCGGACAGTTGTTACACCCGGACATGCAGGTCGACATTGCCGAACAGCCCAAGCAGCAGAACGCACAGGTGCAGCCATGAAGCGTCTGTCATGCGTAGCGCTGGGCAGCCTTTTGTTGAGCGGCTTACTATTGAGCGGTTGTGGCAAGGATGAAACACCTCCTGAACCGGTGCGTCCTGTCGTCTTCGTCGAAGCCCGACCTGAGTCCGTCCAGGATTTCGGGCGCTTTGCCGGCAATATCCAGGCGCGTTATCAAAGTGTGCTGGGCTTTCGGGTCGCGGGGCGCATCGCCCGGCGCGACGTCGACGTAGGCGCTGAAGTCAGGAAAGGCGATTTGCTCGCAACCCTCGATCCGACCGATCAACAGAATACAGTGCGTGCCCGGCAGGGCGACCTGGCCAATGTTCAGGCGCAGTACATCAACGCCCAGGCCAATGCTCGCCGCCAGCAGGAACTGTTCGATCGCGGCGTCGGTGCCCAGGCGCAACTGGACATCGCCCTGACCGATCTGAAGACCGCCAGCTCATCGCAGGAACAGGCCAAGGCCGCGGCTCAACAGGCCCGCGACCAATTGAGTTACAGCGAGCTGCGCAGTGATCACGACGCAGTGGTCACCGAATGGAAAGTCGAAGCCGGGCAGGTGGTGACAGCCGGACAGGAAGTCGTGACCCTGGCGCGGCCGGACATCAAGGAAGCGGTGATCGACCTCCCTGATACGCTGGCTGACCAATTGCCGTCCGACGTGGTATTCACCGTCGCCAGTCAGCTGAATCCGGAAGTGAACACCACCGCCACCCTTCGTGAAATCGAACCCCAGGCCGACCGCACGACGCGTACTCGTCGTGCGCGTCTGTCGCTGGCGCAAACGCCAGCGGCGTTCCGCCTGGGCACGGCCATCAGCGTGACGCTCAGTTCGACCATCACACCGCGCATGCGCCTGCCGATCAATGCCCTGCAGGAAGTCGATGGCAAACGCCAGATCTGGATCGTCGATTCGCAGAGCCAGACGGTTAACCCCAGAGCCGTCACTATTGCCAGCCGTGACAGCGACTCTTTCGTGCTGACCGATGGCGTCAAAGCGGGTGAAAAAGTGGTGAGCGCGGGCGTCAACAGCCTCAAGCCGGGCCAGAAAGTCAAAGTCGATGAGGAAAGCCCGCGATGAAAGGGAATTTCAATTTATCCGAGTGGGCCATCAAGCATCAGTCGTTCGTCTGGTACCTGATGTTCGTCGCGCTGTTGATGGGCGTGTTTTCCTACATGAAGCTTGGGCGCGAGGAAGACCCGTCTTTCACCATCAAGACCATGATTATCCAGACCCGCTGGCCGGGCGCGACGGTGGACGAGACCCTCGAGCAGGTCACCGACCGCATCGAGAAGAAGCTCGAAGAACTGGACTCGCTGGACTACGTGAAGAGCTACACACGACCGGGCGAGTCCACAGTCTTCGTGTACCTGCGTGACACCACCAGTGCCAAGGCGATACCGGAAATCTGGTATCAGGTGCGCAAGAAGGTCGATGACATCCGTGGCCAGTTCCCGCAGGGGCTGCAAGGCCCGTCGTTCAACGACGAGTTCGGCGATGTATACGGCTCGATCTATGCGTTTACCGCAGACGGTTTCTCGATGCGTCAGTTGCGGGACTACGTCGAGAAGGTTCGCGCCGACATCCGCGACGTGCCTGGCCTGGGCAAGGTCGAGATGATCGGTCAGCAGGACGAAGTGGTGTACCTGAACTTCTCGACACGCAAACTCGCAGCATTGGGCATCGACCAGAGCCAGGTGGTGCAAAGCCTGCAATCGCAGAACGCGGTGACGCCTGCCGGTGTTATCGAAGCCGGGCCGGAGCGGATCTCGGTACGCACCTCCGGGCAGTTCGCGTCCGAGAAGGATCTGGCTGCGGTCAATCTGCGCATCAATGACCGTTTTTACCGTCTGAGCGACATTGCTGACATCACCCGCGGCTACACCGATCCGCCCAAGCCGCTGTTCCGCTTCGATGGCAAACCGGCGATCGGCCTGGCCATCGCGATGCAGAAGGGCGGCAACATCCAGTCCTTCGGCAAGGCGCTGCACGAACGTATGGACGCTACCACAGCGGAGCTGCCAGTCGGCATTGGTGTGCACAAGGTCTCGGATCAGGCCGAGGTGGTGAACAAGGCTGTGGGCGGCTTCACCAGCGCGTTGTTCGAGGCGGTAATTATCGTGCTGTTGGTCAGCTTCGTGAGCCTCGGGTTTCGCGCAGGGTTGGTGGTTGCGTGTTCGATTCCGCTGGTACTGGCGATGGTGTTCGTGTTCATGGAATACAGCGGCATCACCATGCAACGGATTTCCCTCGGCGCGCTGATCATCGCCCTCGGCCTGCTGGTGGATGACGCCATGATTACCGTGGAAATGATGGTCACACGGCTGGAAATGGGCGAATCCAAGGAGCAGGCCGCGACGTACGCCTACACCTCGACAGCGTTCCCGATGCTCACCGGTACGCTGGTGACTGTGGCTGGCTTTGTGCCGATCGGACTGAACAACAGCTCGGCGGGGGAGTACACATTCACGCTGTTTGCCGTGATTGCCGTAGCGATGCTGGTGTCGTGGGTGGTTGCCGTGCTGTTTGCGCCGGTGATCGGCGTGCACATTCTGAGCGCCAACATCAAGCCCAAATCCGAAGAGCCGGGCCGCATAGGCCGGGCATTCAATGGCAGCATGCTCTGGGCCATGCGTCATCGCTGGCTGGCGATTGCCATCACGGTAGGGTTGTTCGCCGCGTCGCTGTTCTCCATGCAGTTCGTGCAGAACCAGTTCTTCCCGTCTTCGGACCGCCCGGAAATACTGGTCGACCTGAACCTGCCGCAGAACGCCTCGATCAACGAGACGCGCAAGGTGGTGGATCGTTTTGAAGCGAGCCTCAAGGACGATCCGGACATCGAGCGCTGGAGCACCTACATCGGCCAGGGCGCGTTGCGTTTCTACCTGCCGCTCGATCAGCAGCTGGAAAATCCGTTCTACGCCCAGCTGGTGATTGTCAGTAAAGGCCTGGAGGAGCGTGGCGCGTTGACTGCCCGTCTGCAAAAACGCCTGCGTGATGACTTCGTCGGCATCGGGTCCTATGTGCAGGCGCTGGAAATGGGCCCGCCGGTGGGTCGTCCGTTGCAGTATCGCGTCAGCGGCGAGAACATCGACAAGGTACGCCAGCACGCTATCGAACTGGCTACGCTGCTCGATCACAACCCGCATGTGGGCGAAGTGATCTACGACTGGAACGAGCCGGGCAAGGTCCTGCGCATCGACATCAACCAGGACAAGGCCCGGCAGTTGGGTCTGTCGTCGGAAGATGTCGCCAAGCTGATGAACAGCGTGGTCAGTGGTTCTACCGTGACCCAGGTGCGCGATGATATCTACCTGATCAACGTGATCGGGCGTGCTGAAGATGCCGAGCGCGGCACACCGGAAACCCTGCAGAACCTGCAGATCGTGACGCCGACCGGCACGTCGATCCCGCTGCTGGCGTTCGCCACGGTCGGTTACGAGCTGGAGCAGCCATTGGTCTGGCGCCGCGATCGCAAGCCGACCATCACGGTGAAAGGCGCCGTCCGCGATGCAATTCAGCCGACTGATCTGGTCAAGCAGCTGCAACCGGAAATCGACAAGTTTGCCGCAGGTCTGCCGGTCGGCTACAAGGTTGCAACCGGCGGTACGGTCGAAGAAAGCAGCAAGGCGCAGGGGCCGATTGCCAGCGTTGCGCCGCTGATGCTGTTCCTCATGGCGACGTTCCTGATGATTCAGTTGCACAGCATTCAGAAGATGTTTCTGGTGGCCAGTGTCGCGCCTCTGGGGCTAATCGGTGTGGTGCTGGCGCTGATCCCGACGGGGACGCCACTGGGGTTCGTGGCGATTCTCGGGGTGCTGGCGCTGATCGGCATCATCATCCGCAACTCGGTGATTCTGGTGACCCAGATCGATGCCTATGAGCGCAGTGGGTATCTGCCTTGGGACGCTGTGGTCGAAGCCACCGAGCATCGCCGTCGTCCGATCCTGTTGACGGCGGCAGCGGCCAGCCTGGGCATGATTCCAATCGCCCGTGAGGTGTTCTGGGGGCCGATGGCCTACGCCATGATCGGCGGCATCATCATCGCCACGCTGCTGACCTTGCTGTTCCTGCCAGCGTTGTACGTGGCCTGGTATCGCATCAAGGAACCGACCGACGAACAGCGTCGCGAAGCGGCTGACAAGGATGACGGCGAGCACGCGCAGCCAACGCATTGAGGTCGGCGTGCCCTGCCGCCTGTGACGCGGGGCAGGGCTGCCGACCCGGCAATCAGTCGGTCTCGTCTGCGTCTTTGACGTCGATCGTGGACAGGCTGAGGTTGGCGAACCGTACCGGGCCGTACGGTGAAGCCAGCCTTGAGTTTGAGAGCGAGAAGCGGAACGTGTTCGAAGGCGCCGACAGATTCACGAAGCATTTTTCAAGCGCTTCTCCGAACGTAACGTCGCCTGAAAAATGTTCCCACTCTTCAGTGGCGAGGCCAATGACCGGTGTCAGATTCAGCGCGCCCTCTTTGTTGTAACCTCCCACGGCTATAACAAAGAGCGCCTCGTCTAATTTCAGGTCTGCGCTATGCACATCGAACTCGATATGCAGGGTAGAGTCAGGCAGCGCATTGATAAATTGGCTTACGGTCACTCCAGTCGCATCCAGTTTGATGCTCTGCCCATCCCCTGCGGGCCAAGGCTTGAAGTCAGGATCAAAGCCCTCCGGTGCTGCCCAGTACTTGAGATCGTCGCTGAAGTTGCCGTTTTTCACGAATTCGGTCGCCATGATCAGTTCCTTTGATCGGTTCAAATGGATTCCATTGCCAGCCGCCTGCGTAGGCGGATGGGAGTCCATCCTAAGGCGCGTGAGTATTTGCCGATACTGTCAGAAGTAACAGCACGCGGACTGCACAGCGCCGGACATCACTGACGCCGCCAGACACTCGCCAGCCACGGCTGCTGCTCTCTCGGCAATCCGGCGGGGCGGTAGTAATGCTCCAGTTCGATAAAGCCGGCTTCGGTCAGCAATGTGCGCCATGATTCAAGGTCGTGATAAGCGCCGTAACGCTCGCCGTTCCAGCCTTCCTGATTCTCACCACGCGGGTTGGAGCTGAACAGCACGCCGCCCGGCTTGAGCGCGTCATGCAACTGACGCAGGACGCGCGGCAGCTCCTGTTTGGGGATGTGAAACAGCACCGCGTTGGCGAAAACGCCATCGAAGCGGCTGTGCGGCAGGTCGAGTTCGAGGAAGTTTTGCTGCAGCACTTCGCATCCGGTCTCGGCACGGGCCATCTCGGCGAAACGTTCGGACCCGTCGAGCCCGACCGCCACATGGCCCATCGCGGTAAACGTTTTCAGGTCGCGGCCCGGCCCGCAGCCGAAATCGAGAATCTGCCAGGGTGCCGGTCCTTCGATATGCCGCAGCAGGGCGTCGATGTTCTGGCTGACGTCGTGGTCGCGGGTGCCTTCGCGGAAGTCGTCGGCCACGCGGTTGTAATTGCCGAGGGTCGCGGAGGTGATCTGCGCAAGGGTCTGTGGATCGAGTTTCATCAAGGGCGGTCCGGTAAAGGAAGACCGCCAATATACCCTCGCTGCGTTGCGGCTGCTCAGCGCCTGTCGAAGCTGCGTGCCAGCCGGTCCCCGCCCAGCTGCACCAGCGCGACGACCGCTACCAGCAAGACAATCACTGTCAACATCACCTGCGTGTCGAAGCGCTGATAGCCATAGCGATAGGCAATATCGCCCAGCCCGCCTGCGCCGATGGCACCGGCCATGGCCGATGAGTTGATCATGGTCACCAGCGTGATCGTAAAGCCGCCGACGATACCGGGACGCGCCTCCGGCAGCAGCACATGCCAGATGATATGCCAGCGCCGACAGCCCATCGCTTGCGCGGCCTCGACCAGACCATGATCGACCTCCCGCAGGCTCACTTCAGCGACCCGCGCAAAGAATGGCGTGGCGGCAATGGTCAGCGGCACGACGGCTGCCCATACGCCATACGTGGTGCCGACGATCATCCGCGTGAACGGAATCAGCGCGACCATCAGGATCAGAAACGGAATCGAACGAAACAGGTTCACGAAGCCACCCAGCACCCGGTTGATCCCCGGTGCTTCGTAGATGCCGCCTTTGGAACTGGTGACCAGAATCACTGCCAGCGGAATGCCCAGCAGCAGTGCGATCAATGACGACACACCGACCATCAGAAACGTGTCGAGGGTGCCTTGCAGCAAGCGATCAACCCACATAACCCAATACCTCCGCGCGTGGCGCCAGTGTGCGGGCTCGCGCCAGCAGTTCTTCCCGGCTGTGTGGCGAGCCGGCAACCGACAGAATGAGATGCCCGATGGGCCGCTTCTGAATCCGCTCGACGCCGCCCTGCAGCAATTGCACCTTGCCGCCCAGCGCGGCAAACAGCGCGGCCAGATCCGGCCCTTCGTCACTGACACCGGTGAAATGCACGTCCAGCAGCAGGGTCGCATCGGATCTTTGCGGCTGATCGCTCAGGCGCTCTGCCCACTCTTTCGGCAGCCCGGTTTGCAGCGGAGCCAGCAAGGTTTTGCTGACGTCGTGCTGCGGGTCGCCAAACACCTGCCATACCGGCCCCTGCTCGACGACTCGCCCCTGTTCCAGCACCACCACGCGGTGGCAGATATCACGGATAACCGCCATTTCATGGGTGATCAGCACGATGGTAAGGCCCAGGCGCTGGTTGATCTCGCGCAGCAGGCCGAGGATCGACTGGGTGGTTTCCGGGTCCAGTGCCGAAGTGGCTTCGTCGCATAACAGAATCGCCGGGTCGTGTACCAGCGCGCGGGCGATGCCGACACGCTGTTTCTGCCCGCCGGACAGTTGCGCGGGGTACGCCTTGTGCTTGTCCTGCAAACCCACCAGTTCCAGCAACTGCGCGACCTTGCGCGCGCGTTGCTCCTTGGGCACACCGGCGACCTTGAGCGGCAGTTCGACGTTCTGCCAGACGGTCTTGGCCGACATCAGATTGAAGTGCTGGAAGATCATGCCGATGCGTCGGCGTAGCTCCACCAGCTTGTCTTCGTCGAACTCGCCGATGTCCACCTGATCGATCAATACGCGACCGCTGCTCGGTTGTTCCAGGCGATTGATGGTGCGGATCAACGAGGATTTGCCTGCGCCGCTGCGGCCGATAATGCCGAAGATCTCGCCGCGCTGGACGGCCAGATCGATATTGCCCAGCGCCTCCACCGTGCCTTGCTTGCCGTGATAGGTCTTGCCCAGGTTGATGAAGCGCACATGCGCGCGATTCAGCTCCGGGTGCAACTCGGCCTGTTGCGCCCGTTGACCTGCGCCCGCAGTGTCGAGTGGCCGTTGGCATTGCGCGGTCGCAGTCATTCCTTCCACCCGGCCTGATAAAGCTTGCCGTTGACCTTGTCCAGCGAAGCGCGGACGACCGGCGAGTGCTGGTAAATGTCGACGAATTTCGCCAGCCGCGGGTCATCCTTGTGATCAGGTTTGATCACGAACTGAATCACGTATTCCGGGTGGTCCAGACCGTCGGACAGGATCGCCGAGTCAGCGGGAAAGGTCTTGGCCAGACGGATGTAGGCGGGGTAGCCCTGCACCAGATCGGCATCGTCGTAGGCTCGCACCAGTTGCACGGCTTCGACCTGTATGAGCTTGAGTTTTTTCGGGTTGGCCGTGATGTCTTCTTCGGTGGCCTTGTAACCAACACCTTCCTTGAGCGTGATCAGCCCGGCCTTGGCCAGCAGTTGCAGGCCGCGTCCGCTGTTGATCGGGTCATTGGCGATGGCCACGGTGGCGCCGGTCGGCAGCTCATCGAAGCTTTTGTACTTTTTCGAGTACAGACCTACGTTGTTGATGATCCCCGGTGCGTAAGGCACCAAACCGAAGCCAGCGGCTTCGTTGGCATTGGTCAGGAACGGGATGTGCTGAAAGTAATTCACGTCGATATCGCCGGCAGCGAGGCTGACGTTGGGCGCGATCCAGTCGGTGAACTCGACCAGCTCGACCTTCAGGCCCTGCTTGCCAGCCTCTTCGACAGCGGCTTCCAGCGGTATCGCGAAGGCTGCCGTGGTCCCGACTTTCAGGGGTTTATCGTCAGCGTAAGCGGTCAGGGTCAACAGGCCGAGGGCCAGTGCAGCGAGGGTTTTGCTCATGATGTGGTCCTTTTAAAAATACCTAAGTCTCGTTCCCACGTCTTGCGCTTATCGCTCCCACGAGACTTGTGTATAACGCCAGGCGCTTCAGCGTGGGGCGCATGTCGTCATCAACTACGCCGGTGTGCATCCCCGTAGCGCATCGGCCCTGTGGGAGCGAGCTTGCTCGCGAATAGGCCAGTGCAGCCACAGAAAGCAGGGCGTCTGGCCAATCGCTTTCGCGAGCAAGCTCGCTCCCACAAAATCTGTGTACAACGCCAGGCGCTTTAGCGTGGGCGCGCATGTCGTCATCAACTACGCTGGTGTGCATCCCACGTAGCGCACCGGCCCTGTGGGAGCGAGCTTGCTCGCGAATAGGCCAGTACAGCCGCAGAAAGCAGGGCGTCTGGCCAATCGCTTTCGCGAGCAAGCTCGCTCCCACAAAATCTGTGTACAACGCCAGGCGCTTCAGCATGGGGCGCATGTCGTCATCAATTACGCTGGTGTGCATCCCCCGCAGCGCATCGGTCATGTGGGAGCGAGCTTGCTCGCGAATAGGCCAGTGCAGCCGCAGAAAGCAGGGCGTCTGGGCAATCGCTTTCGCGAGCAAGCTCGCTCCCACAAAAACTGTGTACAACGCCAAGTGCTTCAGCGTAGGTGCGCATGTCGTCATCAACTACGCCGGTGTGCATCCCCCGCAGCGCACCGGTCCTGTGGGAGCGAGCTTGCTCGCGAATAGGCCAGTGCAGCCGCAGAAAACAGGGCGTCTGGGCAATCGCTTTCGCGAGCAAGCTCGCTCCCACAAAATCTGTGTACAACGCCAAGCGCTTTAGCGTGGGCGCGCATGTCTTCATCAAATATGTCGGTGTGCCGCCCCCCCATGCCGTTGCGGTAAACGGTCGGTGCCTTCCGGAAACAGTTTTTTGCGCAGGCTGCCTTCTTCGTAAGCGGTCTTGTATGAGCCGCGGCGTTGCAGCTCCGGGATCACCAGGTCAATGAAGTCCTCGTAACTTTCCGGGGTGACGATGCGGGTCAGGTTGAAGCCGTCCAGGCCGGTTTCGTCGATCCATGACTCCAGTTCGTCGGCGACCTGTTCGGGCGAGCCGATCAAGGTGATGTAACGGCCGCCCAAGGCGTGCTGGTCGAGCAGTTTCTGGCGCGTCCAGTCGTTGTTTTTCAGGTTCCTGGTCGCCGATTGAATGGCGTTGTTTTTCACGTACTGAATGGGTTCGTCGAGTTCGTACTCAGAAAAATCGATGCCCGTGGACGCGGCGAAGTGCGCCACGCCGGCTTCGGCGCTGGCATGGCGGCGGTATTCGGCGTGCTTCTCCCTAGCCAGTGCTTCGGTGGCCGCGACGATCACGTTCAGGCCCATGAACACTTTGATGTCGTCCGGGTTGCGCCCGGCCTGCACGGCACTGGCGCGCACCTTGTCGACCTGCTCGCGGGTCGCTGCCTTGTTCTGCCCGCTGATGAAAACGCATTCGGCGTTCTGTCCCGCAAACTGCAGGCCGCGCTCCGAACTGCCGGCCTGAAACAGCACCGGCGTGCGTTGCGGCGACGGTTCGCAGAGGTGATAACCTTCGACCTGATAGAACTCACCCTGGTGCCGGACCTTATGCACCTTGCCCGGCTGGGCGTAGACGCGCTGCTCGCGATCATTGATCACGGCATCGTCTTCCCAACTGCCCTCCCAGAGCTTGTACAGCACCTCCAGGTACTCGTCGGCCTGATCATAACGGCGGTCATGCTCGTTCTGCTTGCTGAGGCCCATGGCCCGCGCCGCGCTGTCGAGGTAGCCGGTGACGATGTTCCAGCCCACCCGGCCACGGCTCAGGTGATCCAGCGTCGACATGCGCCTGGCGAACAGATAGGGCGCGTCGTAGGTCAGGTTGGCGGTCAGGCCGAAGCCCAGGTGTTTCGTGACCCCTGCCATCGCCGAGACCAGCAGCAGTGGGTCGTTGACCGGCAACTGGATCGCCTCCTTGAGGGTAACGTCCACCGAGTTCTGATACACGTCATACACGCCCACGATGTCGGCGATGAACAGGCCGTCGAACAACCCGCGTTCGAGCAGTTTCGCCAGGTCAGTCCAGTACTCCAGGCTGTTGAATTGCGTCGAGGTGTCCCGTGGATGGGTCCACAGGCCATGGTTGATATGGCCGATGCAGTTCATGTTGAACGCGTTGAGGAGGATCTTTTTACGCGCCATCAGATCGTCCCCCGCAGGGGAGGATTAGTGTCGTTGAGGTAGTAATTGCCGATGGCGTGAAACTTCCAGCGTACCGGGTCGTGCAGCGTATGAACGCGCGCATTGCGCCAGTGGCGATCCAGGCCGTGTTCCGCCAGCGTGGATTGACTGCCCGCCAGTTCGAACAGCGTGCTGCCGGCTGCCAGGGAAATCTCCGTGCTGATGGCGCGCGCTTCGGCCACGGCTATCGAGGCAGCGGCGACGGTTTCGGCATTGCTGTCGGCCTGAGCGACATCGAGAAACTCTCCGGCGCGCTCGAGCAGTGCTTCGGCGGCGTGCAGGCGAATACCCAGCTTGCCGAAGCTGTGCAGCGTCAGCGGGTCATCCACGGCCTTTTCAATACCCGAATCGATCCATGGCCGGGTACGCGTCCGCACGAACGTCAGGGCGTCCTCGAAGGCTGCGCGGGCAATGCCGGTGTCGATCGCCGCATGGAGAATCTGCGCCAGTGGCCCGACCGTGGTGGGGCGCTGGAAGGCGCTCTGGAACGGCACCACATCGCGGGCGCTGACATACACATTGTCGAACACCACCGAGCCGCTGCCCGTGGTGCGCTGCCCGAAACCGCTCCAGTCGTCGATGACGCTGAGCCCCTCGCTGTCATGCGGCACGAACACCAGTTGCTGCACACCCTCGTCGTCAATCACCGAGGTGGGAATACGTTGCGCGTACAACGCGCCGGTGGCGTAGAACTTGCGGCCGTTGATGCGATAACCGTCCCCGTCGCGGCTCAGGCGAGTGGTGCGGTCATGTGCGGTTCTGGTCCCCAGTTCGGCCAGCGCGTTGCCGAAGCGTACGCCCGCCAGTGCCTCGGCGTACAAGCGCGCCTGTTGTTCCGGACTGCCGTTCACGCGCAGCACTTCCAGGGCGTAAAAGTGGTTTTGCGGAATCTGGCCCAGCGAGCCATCGGCTTCGGAAATCAGCTGGATCACCTTGGCCAGCGTGAAATTGGAAACACCCGCGCCGCCGAAGGCTTGCGGCACACTGATGCCCCACAGACCGGACTGGCTGAACAGGTCCAGTTCGGCATGCGGCAAACGGCGTTCGCGATCACGTTGCGCGCTGTCGGTTTTCAATCGCAGGGCCAGTTCGCGGGCTGTGTGCAGGGCCTGAGCGTCACTGGTGATCAGCGCTGCGTTAACGCGCGCTTTTGGGTTGAAACTCATGAAGGGTGTTCTCCAGTGGTCTGGTTCAGATCCAGGAATGGCGAGCAGGCAGGGTGCCGTTCAAATGCCAGGTGCCGACCGCGTGGTATTTCCAGCGCACCGGGTCATGCAGGGTGTGGACGCGCGCGTTGCGCCAGTGGCGGTCGAGATTGAACTCGGCCAGGGTCGCGCGGCTGCCGGCCAGTTCGAACAGCTTCTCGCTGGCCAGTAGCGAGATCTCGGTGGTCAGGACTTTGGCCCGCGCCACTGCAATGGAGGCGCGGGCTGCCGATTGCTCATCGATAGGCGCAGCGCTGATTTCGTCGAGTTCCTGGCCCGCCTTGCGCAGCAGCGCTTCTGCGGCGTGCAGTTCGAGTTTCAGCTTGCCGATGTCGGCGATCACATAGAGGTCATCGCTGGCGCGCTCGACGTTGGCGTCGATCCACGGACGGGATTTCTCGCGTACAAAAGCTATCGCATCGTCGATGGCCCCGCGCGCTATGCCCGCATCGATTGCGGCCTGGATCAGTTGCGAAACGGCACCCTGAATGTTCGGCGTCAGGGACAGGCGCCAGTTATCGACCACCAGCCCGGCGTCCACCGGAACATTGTCGAGCAGCACCGTGCCGCTGGCGGTGGTGCGCTGGCCAAAGCCCGACCAGTCATCAACGATGCGCAGGCCCGGTGTGCCACGCTGGACGAAGGCCATGATCTGCCGTCCCTGGTCATCCAGCGCCTTGACGGCAACCCAATGCGCGAACAACGCGCCGGTGGAGTAGAACTTCTGTCCGGTGATGGCCAGGCGGTCGCCATTGGCGGTGATCCGTGCCTTGAGTTCCAGTGTGTTTTTGGTGCCGCGCTCGGGCCCGGCGTTGCCGATGCGCCAACCGTCCAGCACGCTCTGGAACAGTGTTTTCTTCTGTTGCTCGGTGGCGCTGCCCTGCAGCAGGTGCAGAATGCCGAACTGGTTTTGCGGAATTTGTCCCAGTGCCGGGTCGGCAGCAGAAATGATCCGGAAGACTTCAGCCACCGTGACGAACGACACTTGCGGGCCGCCGTATGCGCGCGGGATGGAAATACTGCCCAGTCCGCTGCGGGTGAACTGTTCGATTTCAGCCCATGGCAAGGCACGTTGTCTGTCACGATTGGCAGCATTGATCTGTGCGGCTGCGGCCAGTTCATGGGCTGCTGCAATGGCTTGCGCGTCGTTTTGCAACACGGTGGCCTTCAGCAGGCGGGGAGCAGCGTCAGGCTCTTGTGAAGCCTCGACGCGTTGGGTCGCTACCGTCGCCGGATCAGACTCGCGTCGCTCACCGTCAATCGATACGACCCTGGGTTTATCCACAGGGGTAATTGTGAAAGGGACCATCGGAACCTCGTAGCAGTAGGCCGCATCAGGTGCGGCTGGAAAACATCACGATGTCCGGTGGTCCGGTTCATATACCCTAAGCGTGTATAAAAGTTTTTAAAACGTGCTTTTTGGAATAAGCATAGACAGTTATTGTCAGTCGCCAATGCCGCTTCATATCCTCACCTCGCGTAACGCACGATGTTAGACGTCTGCGCAGAGCCAAGTACGGATGAAACATGGCGTATGCCGGAGCGACGTTGAACTTTCTTACACGCGTGGCCAATGTTTAATACAGGTAATGAGCGTGAATAAATAACGCTTCGTTTTTAGAATGGTCCGTGCGGTGTTGTCCATTGAACAGTATTGTCGAGTGATGCGGTTTGTCCGACTTGCCGTCGTCAGGCATTCAATGCCCCAGCGGTTGGATCCTTATTATTCGGGGTGGCGCCCAGAGCGAGTTGTTGCCCACCCGGTCGATAACACAGTAACTCACTTCCAGCCGTTGTTCGTCTCCGCCTTCGCGTATCAACTCAGGCGGTACGACCAGGTCGACCGGCTCACCGACATCGTCGGCAGTGAGCGGCGGCAGGTCCATGCGCAGATCGCCCCAGCGCACGGTGATCTCGTCGTGAACAGCCATGTTCAGATAAGGCTCGATGGTCATCGGCAAGCCTCCTTCCAGGTGCCTGCGCGAGAGTCCGTGGCGTATGACAGATGGCGCAACATAGAGTGGCGCCAGCCCCTGGTTTTCTTCCGTGTTGGCGCTGACCAGCCGCCCTCCCGGTGCGTTCAGCTTGACCCATAGCTTGCGGCAGGGCGAGGTCACAGGCACTCCGCCTATCTTCATGACCCGGTAGTAGGTTCTCGCCTTGCCATTCTGCAGAAAGCTTTCCGGCACACGTAGGACGACAGGCTTGCCGACGTCGGATGCCTTCAAAATTGTTGACGCGACGTAACAGCCGTCCCAGAACAGTTCGATCAGATCGCCCTCTTCCATGCTGCCATAGGGTTCAACATGAACAACGAGTTGAGAGGCGTTCCTCACGCCTATGCCATGTCGGCTGGCCAGCGGAACAGAAGGGATAGGCAAGCCCAAGGGGCTGGCGTTGCAAGTGTTTTGACGCATGTCGGGGTACTCCAGATAATCAATGGTTCAAGTAAAGAATCGTCATAAGTTGTCATGTTCAAGTAATGAAGTGTGCGTTTCAGGCAGTGGGATAATTACCTTAAATATCCAAGTTATGGCAAACATTACAAACGGTATGAAAAGTGTGCTTGAAACTTTGCTGCCTCACTGAAATGCGTGAAGTAAGTGAGCTAATGGGCTTTGCGGGAACTTGTCAATGTGCGAAGTGCATTTAAGGACTGTTTACTTGAAAACCGGATACTTCCTACGCTGTGTGTTTGGAACCGTTGACTCCTCACGAAACAACCGTCCTACCACAAAGTATCAATGGCAACAGGCCGTAACCGACAGTAGAGTGTCCGGAAGGGAAAGTCTGGCAACACGGACGCGCAGTGGCGCGCCCGGCTACGAATCAAGGAGCAGGAAGGACGTGGGCTAATTTTATTATTTCGATGATTTTTCGGGAAATTACGCGGGAATTCAGCAAGGATATTGAACGATTAATCCTTCCGGAAATGTAAGAAAAAAGCAGCGCCGCTGGATGGACGCTGCTTTTTGCAGATGCTGATCGTCCTGATCAGGAGCGGGTACGCTCAAGAAACTGCCTGGTGCGTTCTTCTTTCGGGTTGGCGAACAGCGCCTTGGCTTCGCCTTGCTCCACGATCACTCCCTTGTCGATGAAGATCACCCGGTTGGCGACGTCCCGGGCAAAGCTCATCTCGTGAGTGACGATGACCATGGTGCGGTTCTCTTCAGCCAGCGCGCGGATGGTGGTCAGCACCTCGCCGACCAGCTCAGGGTCCAGAGCCGAGGTCGGCTCGTCGAACAGGATCACTTGCGGCTCCATCGCCAGCGCCCGTGCAATCGCCACGCGCTGTTGCTGCCCGCCGGAAAAGCGTCGCGGGTAAGCGTCTTCCTTGCCGCTCAGGCCGACCTTGGCGAGCAGCTTTCTGCCCAGCGCCTCGGCAGCTTCGCGGGCCACCTTCTTGACCACCACCGGACCTTCGATGACATTTTCCAGTGCGGTGCGATGCGGAAACAGATTGAAGTTCTGAAACACGAACCCGACCTGCTGACGCAACTGGCGGATCAACCCCTGTTGCTGGTTCATGGAGCGGGTGCCATCAATCTCGATGTCACCGACCTTGATCCTGCCGCTGTCAGGCGTTTCCAGCAGATTCAGGCAGCGCAGCAGGGTGGTCTTGCCCGAGCCGCTGGGCCCGATGATGGCCACCACTTCCCCGGCTTCGATACGCAGATCGATGCCCTTGAGCACCTCATTGCCCTTGAATGCCTTGGTGAGTTTTTCAACCACTATCATGTGTCAGGTCTCCAGATCGTGCCGGTTGACCCTGGCTTCCAGCTTGTTTTGCAGGTGCGAGAGCGCCGTGGCAAGGATCCAGTAGATCAGTGCAGCGGCCAGGTACATGGTGAAAATTTCGAAGGTGCGTGCGGTGATCAACTGCGCCTGACGGAACAGCTCCGGCACCTGGATGGTGGCTGCCAGCGCCGTGTCCTTGACCAGCGAGATGAAGCTGTTGCCCAGTGGCGGCAATGCGGTGCGTGCGGCCTGCGGGAGGATCGCCCGACGCATGGTCTGCCAGCGGGTCATGCCGATACTGGCCGCGGCTTCCCACTGGCCGCGCTCCACCGAACTGATGGCCGCGCGCAGGATTTCGCAGGCGTAAGCGGCCATGTTCAGGGAAAAACCGATCAGCGCAGCGCTCAGCGGTTCGAGCTGGATACCCAGCTCCGGCAGGCCGTAATAAATCACGAACAGCTGCACCAGCAAGGGCGTGCCGCGAAAGAACGACACGTAGATGCGTGCTATCCAGTTCACCGGTTTGATGCGCGAGAGGCGCATCAAGGCCAGGCCGAAGCCCAGCAGCAAACCGAAAAACATCCCGCCAATACTGAGGAAGACGGTGTAGTACGCGCCCTTGAGGAGGAAGGGCGCGGAGTCCAGCGCGAGCTGAAGGCTCTCTTCAATCATTTGGTAACGTCAGCGTTGAAGTACTTTTCCGACAATTTCTTCAGCGTACCGTCGGCACGCAGCTTGTCGATGGCCTTGTCGATGGCCGCCAGCAATTCAGGCTCGCCTTTGCGCAGGGCAATGCCCGATTCCTGGCGGGAGAAGGCGTCGCCTGCAGGGACGAGTTTGTTTTTCGTTTTGGCAGCCATTTCCAGCGCGGCCAGACGGTCAACGAGGATCGCATCGATACGACCTACACTCAGGTCCTGGATCTTGCTCGGATCATCGTCATAGGTTTTGACGATCGCGCCCGGAACGTTCGCCTTGAGCCATTCCTCGTAGTTGGTGCCCAGGCCCACACCGACCTTCTTGCCGGTCAGGTCTGTGGCTGTCTTGATCTTGTCTTGGTTCGTCTTCAGAACCAACGCCTGAATGCCGGACACGGTGTAGGGCTCGGAGAAGTCGTACTTCTTCTTGCGCTCGTCGGAGATGGTCACCTGGTTGATCACCACGTCCAGACGCTTGGAGTCCAGAGCGGCCAGGATGCCATCCCATTTCGACGGCTGGATCTTGGCCTTCACGCCCAGTTCCTTGGCCAGCGCTTCGGAAAACTCGACTTCGAAGCCGGTGAGCTTGCCGCTCTCATCGACGAAGCTGAACGGTGGGTAAGTGCCTTCCAGGCCTACATTGAGCGTACCGCTGTCCTTGATTTTCTGCAGTTGCTCGCCAGCCATGGCTTGCCCGGCGATACCGGCATTGAGCATCAAGCCCATTGCCGAGAAAAGAAACGTACGACGAATAGCGGAAATGTTCATGCAAGCCCCTTGTTGGTGTGGAAGTGTCTGGCCATTTTCTGACCCGACTCAAGCAACTTCGTGCTGATTATTCAGCTTTTTTTCAGGCAGTTACGTCAGGTATAAGGTTAAGCGTTGTGGTCTGCCGGGCGCGACTATATAGCCATCAGCTTATGAGGAAAAATAACAAAAAAAGTTATTTTCCCTCCACAAAAGCATAAAGGACCCGTTGGCTGAAACGTCATTGGTCGAACGCATCCGGATAGGCAAACAGCGCTGGCGCACCGCCGGTGTGCAGAAAGATCAGTGGGCCGTCGTTAAAGCGTTGACGACCGATACCATCGAGCAGACCGGACATGGCCTTGCCGGTGTAGACCGGGTCGAGCAACAGCCCTTCGTGGCTGGCCACCAGCTTGATGGCTGACAGCGTGCCGGCATTCGGTTCGCCATACCGTGGCGCGAAATACTCATCCCACAGTTCGACCTTGAAGTGTTCGGGCAACGGAGCGCCGAGCAACTCTGCGGTGCGCTCGGCCAGGCCCTGAACCTTGGGCAGCTGTGCTTCTTCACTGCGCGACACGGTCACGCCGATGACCGGCAATTGCGGCAGCTCGTGAGCCAGAGCCAGCGCCAGACCGCTGTGCGTGCCGGCACTGCCGGAGGCCAGAACGACGCCAGCAAACTCGATGCCGGTCTGCTTGATCTGCTCGGCCAGTTCCAGCCCCGCGCGCACATAACCCAGCGCCCCCACCGGGCTCGAGCCACCGATGGGCACCAGATAAGGCTTTTTGCCGCTGGAACGCAGGCGTGCCGCCAGGGCGTGCAGTTGCTCGTCGGCGTTGTCGAGGTTTTCCACCAGCTCGACCTTGGCATCGAACAGCTCCAGCAGCAGGCGGTTGCCGTTTTTCAGGTAACTGGGGTCTTCGGTGCCGATGGGGTTTTCCAGCAGCGCCACACAGCCCAGGCCCAGGCGCGCGGCCAGCGCTGCGGTCTGGCGGACATGGTTGGACTGGATGGCCCCGGCGGTGATCAGTGTGTCGGCACCCTGGGCCAGCGCATCGGCGGCCAGGTACTCGAGTTTGCGCACCTTGTTGCCGCCCAGGGCCAGCGTCGTGGTGTCATCCCGCTTGATGTAGATATCACGATCTGCCCAGACCGACAGGCGCTCGAGCTTTTCCAGAGCCGTTGGCGCGCTGATCAGGTCCAGGCGATTGAAGCGGGCAAGCTGATTTTTGATCATGGTGGTCGATAAGCCGTGTAAAGAGTCAGCGGACTATAGGCAGACGTTTCTCGCACGGCAACTTATCTGTGCGCACGGCTCTCTTCGCGTATTCCGACAGAAATTGTTGTTTTTTTCGTCTGAATGTTTGCCGTAGAGTGGCAACAGCAGCGGCCCGTACTGTCGGTCGCCACCCTTCACATCAAGGAGAGTCAAGCGTGAGCGATATTCCAGAAGCGTCCGCCGACGGCCGCTCCAGCCACTGGCAGTTGCAGCGCATCGTCAGCCAGTTGCGCAGCGCGCGTGAAGACTGGCGGGCTCGCAACAGGCGAGTGAGCGGTGAACACGGTGGGCGTGAGCTGCCTTCGCGTGCGGCCATGGGCGAGATTCTTGAAGCCTTGAGCGGCGCACTGTTCCCGATGCGCCTGGGCCCGGTGGACCTGCGTGAGGAAAGCGAGGACTTCTATGTCGGCCATACGCTGGATGTGGCGCTCAACGCACTGCTGGCTCAGGCCCGGCTTGAATTGCGCTATGTGGCCCATCAGCAGGGCGGTGACCTGAAGAGCATCGATGCGCGAGCACTCGAGCTGATCCAGGGTTTCGCCATGGCCCTGCCGGGTATTCGTCTGTTGCTGGACACCGACGTGCTGGCCGCCTATCACGGCGACCCTGCGGCGCGCAGTGTCGATGAAGTGCTGCTGTGCTATCCCGGCATTCTGGCGGTGATCCACCATCGGCTGGCGCATTATCTGTATCGCGCCGGCTTGCCGTTGCTGGCGCGTATCAGCTCGGAAATCGCCCATTCGGCGACCGGTATCGATATTCATCCGGGTGCGCAGATCGGCCCGAGCTTCTTTATCGATCACGGAACAGGCGTGGTGATTGGCGAAACCGCGATCATCGGCGAGCGGGTGCGGATCTATCAGGCCGTGACCCTGGGCGCCAAGCGCTTCCCGTCGGACGAGGACGGTCAGTTGCAGAAAGGCCATGCACGGCATCCAATCGTTGAAGACGACGTGGTGATCTACGCGGGTGCGACCATTCTGGGTCGCATCACCATCGGCAAGGGTTCGACCATCGGCGGCAATGTCTGGCTGACGCGCAGCGTACCGGCAGACTGCAACCTGACTCAGGCCAACCTGCTGCAACAGGACGATTGCAGCCGCAAGTAAGCGGCCTTCGCGTCAGATCACCTTCACCGCCCGGCCGATGAACTGAATCGGCCCGGTGGGTTTGCCGATTGGCGAGCCAGTGGATTTCTCCAGTGTCAGCTCGAACAACTGGTTGGGTTGCAGCGGCGGCAGTTTATCCAGCGGCACATGCAGGCTCTCTCCCGGCTTGACCAGCCCAAGCGAAACCGGGCCTTGCCAGTCGTCACCCTTGGTCCAGAACTCCAGCGCCTTGTCGGTCGGAACCTCGAACACGCCCAGCGGGATAAGCTGTATTTCCTGCGGGTTACTGGCCTGCACGACCCAGCCGGGAGCCTTGTCCTGCGGTCCTACGAGGACCACCAGATAAGACGGTTGCGCCGGTGCGCGGGTCAGCAGCGTCATGCCCAGTACCAGTGAAGCAGCCAGGCCTGCTCCGGCCAGGCCACGCCAGATCGACAGGTTGTCCCACCAGCGAACGCGCGGTCTTTGCGGCGTGCTGGCAGGCGCGGTCATGTCCAGCAGGTTACGTTCGATACGATCCCACAGGCCGGGCGAGGGCATCACCGGTTCGGCCAGTTCGGTCAGGGGCAGCAGACGCTGTTCCCAGGCATCGACGGCGGCCTGCAGATCGGGCTCGCGCGACAGGCGACGCTGTACGTCGAGCCGCTTCTGCGCCGAGAGCGTGCCGAGTACATACTCGCCCGCCAGCTCGTGAATGTTGTCGTCTAAAGGCCGGGTCATCCCATGCACTCCCGCAAAGCCGTCAGGCTACGCTTGATCCAGGCTTTGACCGTCCCCAATGGCGCGCCAATTTTCTGCGCGATTTCCTGATGCGAATAACCGTCCACGTACGCGTGAAAAACACAGTTGCGTCTTACCGGCTCCAACTGCTCCAGGCATGACGTGATCCGTCCTGGATTGACCTGCCAATCGAAGGCATCGCCGATTTCCTGCCAGCCTTCCAGTGTCGCCTGTTCATGATGATCTTCACTGCCGTCGTCCTCGACACGCACTTCGCGAGCCGTATTGCGCAATGTGTTGAGCGCCAGGTGGCGGGTCACGCTGAAGATCCAGCCACGTGCCGAACCACGCGAGGCATCGAAGCTGGCCGCGTGGGACCAGATTTTCAGGAACGCGTCATGCACGATGTCTTCGGCCAGCGAGCGGTCACGCACCAAGCGCTGAGCGACGCCGAGCAACCGGGCGCTTTCCTGTTGATAGAGACGCTGCAAGGCCTGCTTTTCACCGCGAGCGCAGGCCTGCAACGTCGCTTCGTAATCAAAGAGAGATTCGTGCGAAGACAAGATGATCCGCCATCAATGGAAGACTACTGCCTCGTTGACATCACGAGGCTCCCGCGCAGCAGCATAGACCACTGGCTGCGCAGTCACCCGGTGAATGATGGCTATCAGCTCGCAGTCCAGAACAGGTAGTCGGCCTGATACTTGACCACTTCCTTCGCGCCCTTGTTGCTCTCTGCGCAGGCTTTGGCCGGGGCAACGCCGCCTTTCAGGGCCACACGCTGAATGTAGGTCACGCCAGTCATGGCGCCTTTGCCTTCAGCCGGGTTGGCCTTGACCAGCTGGTACGGCAGGTTGCCAGCGCTCGAAGGGGCCACGGCGACTTGAGTGCCGGTTATTTTGGAACCGTCTTTGGCTTCCCAGGTGGCAGGTGGGCCGTAGTAGGTGCCGACCTGTTTGCCGCTCTTGTCATTGAGCACCGCTTTGGGGCCGACGAACGCCCACTCCATTTCGTTGGGCATGTTGGCCTTGGCGCGGCACTCGTAGGTGATCTCGCCAACCCCGGTGGTTTGCATGCCGACCTTGTTGCCAGCCGGCACACGGACGCTTTCGGGGAGGTCGGTCTGAGCCATGGCAACAGACGACAGGCAAGTGAAGGCCAGAGTGGTACCAGCAAGGCAGAGCAAGCGTTTTGCGTTCATGCAGAAATCTCCAGAAGGTTTAACCGCGCTCAGCAACTCGAAGTGGCTGCTGAATGTACTACCCGCGAGAAACCCATCTGGATGCAGTGATTTGAAACTATTTTTTCAGCGCCGGCTGAAACGGCTGCGCAGCAGCACAATCCCGGCAATCGCGGCCAGACCCGAGCCGATCAGTACGCCGACCTTCACCTCGTCGATCAGGTGTTGCGAGCCGGGGAACGCCAGGTTGCCGATGAACAGGCTCATGGTGAAACCGATGCCGCACAGAATCGCCACGCCGTACAGTTGCACCCAGTTGCTGCCCTCCGGCAACACCGCCAGCCCGGCGCGGATGGCCAGCACGGCGGCGAGAAACACGCCGATCTGCTTGCCCACGAACAGCCCCAGCGCAACGCCCAGCGGTACAGGATCGACCAGATTGCCCAGGGTAATGCCGGCCAGCGACACGCCCGCATTGGCAAAACCAAAGATCGGCACCACGGCGAAGGCCACCCAGTAGTGCATCTTTTCTTCGAGGAACAGCAGTGGCGAGCGGGCTTCTTCCTCGGGCTTGCCCATCGGGATGCACAGCGCCAGGGCCACACCGGCCAGCGTGGCGTGTACGCCCGATTGCAGGACGAAGAACCACAGCAGCGCGCCGAGCAGCAGATAGGGCAACAGACGGCGCACGCTCAAACGATTCATGACGATCAGCACCGCCAAGGTCACGAAAGCGGCAGCCAGCATCGGCAGGTTCAGACCGGAGCTGTAGAAGAAGGCGATGATCGTCACGGCGCCCAGATCGTCGAGGATCGCCAGCGCGGCCAGAAACACCTTCAGCGAGGTCGGCACCCGGTTGCCCAGCAGCGACAGCACGCCGAGAGCAAAGGCGATGTCGGTGGCTGCCGGGATCGCCCAGCCGCTCAGGGTCTGCGGATTGCCCCAATTGATCGCGATGTAGATCAGCGCAGGCACCAGCATGCCGCCTGCCGCTGCAAAGCCGGGCAGGGCTCGTTGCCCCCAGGTCGCCAGACCACCGGCGAGGACTTCACGTTTGATCTCCAGGCCGACCATCAGGAAGAAGATCGCCATCAGCCCGTCGTTGATCCACAGCTCGACCGAGAGGCCCAGCCAGACGCTGTGCAGGATCGAGAAATAGCCGGTAGAAAGAGGCGAGTTGGCAACGATCAGTGCCGCCAGCGCAGCGGCCATCAACACGATGCCGCCAGCTGATTCGGAGGCGAGGAAGCGTGCGAGGACGGCAATGCCTCTGGGCGTTTCCCGGTTCGGAGCTTGAGTCATGGTTGTCCTTGAAACGAAGCACTTTTTTATCGTAATGCCAGGAATGCGGTTACTGGCCTGTGGCAGTGAGCTCAATCAGGCAGCAACGGCTGGCGCGAGGCGATTGCAGTTCGACTTCGAGCAGACCGCCAGCATTGTCCACCTGAGCGCAATCGTGTTTGCCGAGAATTTCCCACGGCTGGCTGTCGATGCTGATCGCCACTTGCTCGGCCATACTGAACAGCACCAGGGTGCTGGCAGAACTGAACAGGCGTTGCGGGTGACGCACGTCTATCCAGTGCAGACGTGCAGTGTAGCGGTGTGCGGAGTAGATCAGGTTGAAATCGCGAATCGGCCCGTCCAGCAAGGTGCAATTGACCTGGCTGTCACCGCTGAATGCGAACGGGTCCGATGGCAGCAGCGGACGACTGCTCAGACCATCCACGTCCAGCGTCATGCCCGTGCCCTGCAGGACGGTGATGATGCGTTGATAACCGGCGAACACCGAAAAGCCGCCCGAGGTTTCGATGTCGGCAATCGACAGCCGCCAACCGAAACCGTCCAGATCCTGGCCTGCGTCGCGAGCGATCTCTTCCGTGCTGCCACCGCCGTTTTTCCACGGCATGCGCGGGTAGTCGACGGCGCGCAAAATGCGGGTCTGGCTCATTTGGTAAAGCGTCCTTCCAGGCGATGACGGGAGCCGGGGTGGATCAGGCGCGCAGCGGTAACCGGCTGACGACCAGACCAGGTCCGACGGCGAATCAGCAGGCAGGGCTCCCCCGCCTCAATCTGCAACAGCCTGCATTCATCGGCTTCGGCGAGAATCGCCTCGACCACATGCTCGCCTTCGGTGAGCGGCGCAACCTGCGAGAGGTAGGCGTAAGGTGTCTGCAGGGTAAAGTCCTGCCGGAGGTAGTCCGGAGCGACCTGGGCGTTCACGAAGCGGTCCTCGATCTGCACCGGAATGTCATTCTCGTAATGAACGATCAGCGAGTGGAAGACCCGCTGGCCTTCGCGCATGTCCAGCGCCAGGGCGCGCTCGGAGCCAGCGGCTTCCTCCTTGAGGACCATGACCTTGCAAGTGTGGCGATGGCCGCGCGCGGCAATCTCGTCGGCAATGTTATGCACTTCGAACAGCGCCGACTGGCTCTTGGGCTCGGCGACAAAGGTGCCGACGCCCTGCATGCGCACCAGCAGGCCCTCGGCGGTCAGCTCGCGCAGTGCCCGGTTTATGGTCATGCGGCTGAAGCCCAGTTGCGTCACCAGTTCGCTTTCGGACGGCACACGGTGATGCGGCGGCCAGGTGCCGTTCTGGATCTGCAGAGCGATCATCTGTTTCACGCGGGCGTACAAGGGTGCGGGACTTTCGCCCATCTGGGCTGCCAGGGAAGAAGCGGCGGGCGGAGTCGACACGTGGGAGTCCTTGTTGTTCGAGACGGTGTTTTTGAGCGCATTCAGACGCTGCAAAGCGCTCACGCTAACCATTAACCTGCTGCTCGGCAAGCGTGCAGGCGGTTTACCGGTCGCTGAAACGTCTATATATGTATATACAAATTACAGTGATGAGGTGTGAAGTCAATGTCAGCCTTCTTTGCCGAGCGCGCGTTACTCCCCGACGGCTGGGCCAGCAATGTGCGTCTGGAGGTCAGTCAGGACGGTATTTTGACCCGCGTCGAGGCCGATGCCGCTCAGCAGGGCGCCGAGAAAGTCAGCGGGCCTTTGCTGCCTGGCATGCCTAACCTGCACTCCCACGCGTTCCAGCGTGCAATGGCCGGGCTTGCGGAAGTGGCCGGCAACCCCAACGACAGTTTCTGGACCTGGCGCGATCTCATGTATCGCC
The DNA here is from genome assembly GCF_900074915.1 of Pseudomonas cerasi. Lineage (GTDB taxonomy): Bacteria > Pseudomonadota > Gammaproteobacteria > Pseudomonadales > Pseudomonadaceae > Aquipseudomonas > Aquipseudomonas cerasi. Next base: position 5,449,548 of record NZ_LT222319.1, on the reverse strand, counting down.
TGGTGGGGCGCATCAGCCCGCAGCAGTTGGGCGTTATCGCTCGTCAGCTGTACATCGAGATGCTCAAGGGCGGCTACACCTCGGTTGCCGAATTTCATTACGTGCATCAGGACAGTGACGGCAAGCCCTATGCCGATCCTGCCGAGCTCGCGCTGCAGATCAGCCAGGCGGCCGGTTCGGTCGGTATCGGCCTGACCTTGCTGCCGGTGCTGTACAGCCATTCCGGCTTTGGCGGGCAGGCACCCAACGAAGGCCAGCGGCGTTTTATCCACAGCACCGACAGCTATCTGGATGTGCAGGCTCGTCTGCGTCCGGTTCTGGCGGCTCAGCCTGCCCAGCAACTCGGTCTTTGCTTCCACTCGCTGCGCGCGGTGACGCCGCAGCAGATCAGTGAGGTGCTGGCGGCCAGCGACCGGCAGTGTCCGGTGCATATTCATATCGCGGAGCAGCAGAAGGAAGTCGATGACTGCCTGAGCTGGAGCGGTCGGCGCCCGTTGCAATGGCTGTATGAAAACGTGCCTGTGGATAACCGCTGGTGCCTGGTCCATGCGACCCATGCCGAGGCGGATGAAGTGGCTCTGATGGCGCAAAGCGGCGCGGTGGCCGGGTTATGCCTGACCACCGAGGCCAACCTCGGCGACGGGATCTTTCCGGCAGTGGACTACATTGCTCAGGGCGGTCGCTGGGGAATCGGCTCGGACAGTCACGTCTCGCTCAGTGTGGTCGAGGAACTGCGCTGGCTGGAATACGGCCAGCGTCTGCGCGATCAGCGCCGCAACCGGCTGTATCGCAGCGATCAGCCCATGGTTGGCCGCACGCTATATGACGCTGCACTTGCCGGTGGCGCGCAGGCATTGGGGCAGCAGATTGGTACGCTGCAAGTGGGTCAACGCGCCGACTGGCTGGTGCTGGATGGCAATGACCCGTACATCGCCACGGCCTCGGAAGACGCCATCCTCAACCGCTGGCTGTTCGCCGGCAGCGACCGGCAGATCCGCGACGTGGCGGTCAACGGGCGGTGGGTCATACGTGAGGGGCGACACGCCGCAGAACAACAAAGCAACCGCGAGTTCGCGCAGGTGTTGAGGGAATTGCTCGGCTGATGCAAGAGAGGACGCAGAGCACTCGGCGTTATCCACGAGTCCGCTTCTGATTCTGGCCGCAGGCCGTGGGAGCGAACTTGTTCGCGAAGGGGTCGGAAAGCGTTCTGAAATTTATCGTTCGAACGACCTTCTTCGCGAACAAGTTCGCTCCTACCGGGCTTAGCCAGAATCCCGATTCGGTTACTTCTCGCCCTTGCCGATCTTCGAGTCATCCTCGCGCCAGATCAGGCGTGAGGTGTCGTAGCCTTGCTGGCGGGCCTTGCTCAGCATGTCTTCCCTGACCGATGCGGAGACGGTCGGTGTACGCGACAGCAGCCACAGGTATTTGCGATCCGGGTTGCCGACCACGGCGGTACGGTAGCCTTCGCTGACGTCCAGAATCCAGTAATCACCCTTGGCGACGCTGGGCAGCAGGCGCGAGAACCAGTTGTCGAACACAACCCACAGTTTGTCGGTCTTGCCCGCAACCTGCGGCGAAGCAGTACCCGTTGCTTCTTCCCACTTGCCTTCAATCGTGCGGCAGCGGTTGGTCACTGCGATGTTGCCGTCGTCCTTGAGCGTGTAACGCGCCTCGGACTGAGCGCACTTGCGCTGGAAAAACATCGGCAAGCGGGCGATCTCGTACCAGGTACCCTGATACTGCTTGAGGTCGACGCTACCTACAGTCTTTGGCTCGAGGTTGTCAGCCGAGTGGGCAAAACCGATGGCCAAAAAGCTGGCCATGACACAAATTCCAAAACGTACCAGTACCTTGATCATGGGTTATTTCAGACCCTGACCCGAGAACAGCACCACCTTGTCCGCTGCGTATTGCACGCTGATAAAGGTGTTCTGGTCGCCCCAGGTGCAGCTCGACATGCCCAAGGCACCGGAACATTCCGTCGGGCTGCCCAGCAAGGACTCGACTTGAGCCTTGGGCATGCCAGCGGACAGTTTGGAATAGTTTTCCTGAGTGATCTTGCTGCAGGCAGCCAGCAGGACGCAGAACGAGAGTAACGCGACAGAACGCAAGGACATGGATGTAGCTCCTGAACGGAAGGGGGTCGCGTCGCAGTGCAAGCCGGTGCAGTCTGGCGCTGGCGCAGTACCGCAAGCTTAGAAGAGAAAAAGGGACTCTGGTTCCCGGACGGCGCAAGGATTTGTGCCGAGGATCAAATAGTTGGCCCGCAGACGGGGCTGAGCGAATGGCTGACTGCTCGTGTTTCCGAGCATTGGCTCACTCGGCAGTGATCGAGCATGGCCCGATCACTACCGGTGCAGAAGGCGTCTTACGCCTTGTGATACGCGGTGGCGCGCTCGACTTCTTCCTTGGAACCCAGGTACACCGCTACGCGCTGGTGCAGGCCTTCAGGCTGAATGTCGAGAATGCGCTGATGGCCGTCGGTGGACGCGCCGCCAGCCTGTTCTACCAGGAAGGACATCGGGTTGGCTTCGTACATCAGGCGCAGCTTGCCCGGCTTGGAAGGCTCGCGGCTGTCGCGCGGGTACATGAACAGGCCGCCACGGGTCAGGATACGGTGCACGTCGGCAACCATCGCCGCCACCCAGCGCATGTTGTAGTTCTTTTTCAGCGGACCGTCTTCACCGGCCAGCAGCTCGCTCACGTAGCGCTGTACCGGGGCTTCCCAGTGACGCTGGTTGGACATGTTGACCGCGAACTCCTGAGTGGACTCCGGGATGGTGATGTCTTCGTGAGTCAGCACGAAGCTGCCCATTTCACGGTCCAGGGTGAAGCCTTTCACGCCATCGCCCAGGGTCAGGACCAGCATGGTTTGCGGACCGTAGATGGCGTAACCGGCGGCGACCTGTTCGGTGCCTGGCTGCAGGAAGGCCTTTTCATTCAGCGCTTCGTTCTGGCTCAGGTATTCGTTCGGGCAGCGCAGTACCGAGAAGATCGTGCCGACCGGTGCGTTGATGTCGATGTTCGACGAGCCGTCCAATGGGTCGAAAACCAGCAGGTAGGCACCCTTCGGGTATTTGCCCGGGATCTGGTAGGCGTTGTCCATTTCTTCGGACGCCATGCCGGCCAGGTGACCGCCCCATTCGTTGGCTTCGAGCAGAATCTCGTTGGAGATCACATCGAGCTTTTTCTGCACTTCGCCCTGCACGTTTTCGGTGCCCATGCTGCCCAGTACGCCACCCAGCGCGCCCTTGGAGACGGCGTGGCTGATTTCCTTGCATGCGCGCGCCACAACTTCGATCAGGAAGCGCAGATCGGCAGGGGTGTTGTTGCTGCGAGTCTGCTCAATCAAGTAACGACTTAGTGTAACGCGGGACATGGATAGCTCCGAAAATAGGGGGTATGAAAACCCGCGCAGTTTAACGCGAGTGGCGACGTAATACTGCTATGAGACTGGCTTAAGACTGTTTCAGTTCAGATGTCAGGCGAACCGCACCTGACAGGCCGCCCGTTTTAGCGTTTTGCAGCGCGCAGCGTGCTGAATGCCATCCAGCCAAGGAACACCACGCCAAGCAGCAGAAGGGCCCAAAGCCCCAGGCGTTTGAAGTCAGTAGTTTGTTGCACGGCGATCGGCGCAGCGGCCATGTTGGCCATGGTAGCCGTGGCCGGGCTTGCTGTGCCGAGAGTCGCGAGCTTCTCCGGGCTCAGGTCGGGAATCAGCGTGGCCAGCGACAGGTTGGCAGCCTTGACGCTCGGGTTGCCGATTGCCAGGGTGAAGGGCCCGTTACCGCGCGCCAGGAACACCACCTCCGTGGCAGGCACGGCCACACTCAACTGCGGCGCTTCACTGCCCAGTCCGCCGCCGCGATCATCCACCACCAGCTTGAGCTGCTGAACGATGCGTCCGGACAATTGCAACTGGTCCTGCAGGACATCGCTGTTGTTCTGCGACAACCGATACAGCAGGCCGCTGCTGATTGGCTGCCAGGGCTGCCCGGCATCGAGCCGGCCGTAGAGCGTCGCCGGTGCCAGGCTGTTGGGCTGGGTGATGTCGATCCTGACGCGGCCTATCGGCAAGCCGGTGGGCAGTTGCCAGACATACTCGTTGGGGCTTTCGACGCTGCCCTTGACCGGTGGCGACCAGGTCAGCGGCGTGGCTGGAGTGTCGCTGCTGGCACTCAGCAGGTGCGCAGAGATCAGCAGCGGCGCACTATGCGGGGAATGCCACAGCAGGCGCAGATAGCGCGCGCTCTGGCCGGGCAGGCCGACTTCGCGCTGTTCGACCACTTCGTCGGCAAACGACAGCCGTGCAACCTGTCCCTCGCCCCAGTTGCGCCAGTGCTGCAGGTCATCACTGGCTTCAATGCTGAAGTTCTGGAAGCCCTCCCGCTCGGTGCTCCAGTCGATAACCAACTGCTCCAGCGGAGCCTTGATTGCGCTGGTGTCCAGCAACCAGCCGCGCAGCACTTCTTCGCCCGCTTCGATATCGCTTTGTGGCTGGACCTCGATCACGCTGCCGTTGCTGGAGCGCTCGATACGGATGACCGGCGCGGCGTCGGCTGATTCCTGTGTGCTGTACAGGGCGAACCAGTTGACCTCAATCGGCACCGGCTCCTGTTCGGGGGCGGGTTGGCGCGGCGTGATCGAGTAAGCCTGCGGCTGGCCCTCGGCATTGAACACGCGTACATCGCTCAGATCGGTCTGCCGGGCATTCAACTGGACGGCAAGCGGCAACTCGATGCGATACCACGGCCCTTCGCCGCTCAGACTCAGCGGCGTCTGGCTGGCAAAGTCCGCCGGTTTGTCCTGAGCGAGGGCGGTTATCGCCGTGCACAAGGCCAGGCCAAGCACGGCGATCTTCATGGCAGGATGACTCAAGAACGGTTTCCTCATAGCGTGTCCGGCGCGGCAGTCGAGCCTGGGCCGGGTTCTTCGCCGGCCTCTGTGGCAGAGTGTTTCGGCGGTAATGGTGCGAAATATCCCACCACCAATAGCAAAATGCCAACACCGATGAACGAGACGATGCGCTCCATGCCGCCACGATTGCTCAGCTCGACGAAGAACAGCTTGACCACCACCACCCCGATCAACGCTGCGCCGCCCAGCCACAGCTGGCGGTTGGAGCGCATGTGACCGCCGATCATCAGGGCCAGTGCCATCAGCGTCCAGACTATCGACAACCCGGCCTGGACGCGCATCGAGTCGAGCAGCGCCCCGGTGTTCCATGGCACATCAGCCCAATGATGCGCCGTGCGCATGACCATTGCCGTGACCAGCGCGAACAGCGAGGCGCCAGCCACCAGCAAGGCAGCGTTACCAAGGCGCGTGACCTGTTTGCGCAGCCACAGGCAGACCCCTGTCAGTGACAATAGCAAACCGATTTCCAGCGGGTTGAACAGCGGGATATACGGCAGTGGTTCCGCTGCGCCGTCGCTCAAGGTATTCGCCAGCCAGAACCACGCCAGCATCAACACCGCCAGCGGCGCAGCGGCACCGAGGTGATAGGCTTCGGGGCAGGCTTTTACCGGCCACGGCCATTGGCGCGCCGAGCTCATCGCCAGCAGGAACAGGCTCGGCAGAATCGCCCAGCCCAGCCAGCGCCAGGCGTTGTAATGTTCGGACAGTTGCAGCAGGCCGAAGCGCAGTTCCAGGGCCAGCACGGCGATGATCAGCAGGCAGCCCGCGGTGTGAGCGACACGTCGTGCGAGGATGGGCTGCCGGTCTGCCAGATAGCGCAGAGTCAGCAGGTGCACGGCGAACACCACCAGCCAGGCCAGCCAGCCCCAGTGGGCGGCGGGGTGGTAATGCTCACTCAGCGAACCCGACAGTAATGCTGCGCTGACGGGCGTAAGCGTGCTGCACAGCGCGGCGAGGTCTGGCCAGCGCAAGCGCACGGACAGCACTGTCCAGATTGCCACGCTGAGCGCGGCGGCGATCAACAGCACAGACGTCTGCACTCCAATGGGAACGTACAACTGCACGACGCTGATCAATGAAACCGACCACCAGATCGCACCCCATACGGTCAGCACGGTTCTGGCGACTTTTTGATCGATAAGGGTCAGGGTGTTGAAGCGGTACGCACTCCAGGCACTGACCAGCGCAGCGATGGCCAGGATCATCGGCGTCCAGTAGTCGTCAGCCGAGTCGGCGCTGCCTGACGCATTGATCAACATCACGCTGGCGCACAGTTGCAGCAGCAGGCCGAAAGCCTGTGCCAGCTTGCGCTGCTGCCGCAAACCCAGCCAGAAAATCGCCGCGCCTTCCACGGCCCACGCGCTCGTCGTCCACTGAGAACCCAGGCCCAACGGGATCGCCAGCGTGGCAAACACCACGCCCAGCGCCAGGCAGGTTTCCATCAGCAAGGCGGTTTGGCCCGGTGCACGTGCTGCCAGCCAGCGTGCCAGCGCCATGTAGATCAAGCCCAACCCAAGCGCGCTGAACGCAGCGCCGAATTCCAAATGTTCGACGAGCGCATATTGCAGGCCGAAGCCGACTATCGGCGTGCCCAGCAACAACGTGCCGTCGACGTAATCGCCCTGACGCGCAGCCCAGCGCAGCATGGCTTCGCGAGTATGGTCAGGTGGCGCGCTGTCCAGTTCGAGCAGTTTGCGGCGGGCAAACAGCAGGCCGATGGCCAGATACATCAGGAAGAACACCATCAGAAAGGGCTCGGTGCTCCAGAACAATGCCGGAGTGTAAGCCTGCAGGCCCCAGGCGAAGCCAATGCCGAAAGTGCCGAAGAAGCCGATCAGGTTGAGCATGCGCCAGGCCTTGAACCAGGCGATGGCGATGATGCCTGCATTGAGCAGGGCAAAGTAACTGAACAGCGAGATATGGCTACCTTGCCCGGTCGAGGCCAGCAACGGTGCCGCGAAACCGCCGAGCGCGCCAGCGCAGGCGAGTGCCAGCGAATCCTGCGTCAGCGCCAGAATGGCTGAGAAGCTGGTGATTGCGACCAGCAGCGCGAAGCCCAGCGTCGGGTCCAGCAGCGTGTGCAGTTTCATCGCAGCGAAGACGGTCAGGTACAGCACCCCCACGCCTGCGCCTTGCAGCATCAAGGCGTAAGGACCGTTGCGCCTGCGCAGCCACCAGCCCAGACCGAGCAGGGCCAGCGCACTGGCGGCGACTGCGGCGTAGCGTGCTTCAAGCGGCACGACCATGCCCTCAGTGGCATAGCGCAGCAAAAACGCCAGGCCGAGGAACAGCACCACGACACCCACGCGCAGCACTGTATTCCCGCCCAACAGCCAGTCTTTTGCGGCGTTGATCGCGCTGTCCAGCGGGTTGGTTTTTGCTGTGTTGGTTGGCTCGTGTATCGGCGGGGCGGGCTCGACAGGTGTTGCTACCTGCGGCGCTTCGTCCGGCAGGTCCCAGATCAGCTCGGGGCCGTCGCCGGGTGCTTCGACAATGATCGCATCGAGTGGAAGCGGCGAAGGGTCCTGCGCAGGCGGTACGCCAGGCGCGGACTGACGTTCGAGTGCGCTCAGGCGCTGTTGAAGGGCGTCGAGGGATTTGCGGTTTGCGAGCAGTTGTTGCTGCTGATCAGCCGATTGCCTGCCAAGCACGCGCACGCGAACGCCGGCCCACACGGCCCAGCCCATGACTGCACCAATCAGTGCACCGGCCCACTCGTCATAACTCAGCGAATAGCCCAGCGCCGCGCCGCCCAACACCAGACAAATCCAAAGCACGCGACGACATCCTTTTCGATGTGTGAAGGTTCATCGAGCGAAGTATATAGGGGCGGGCGGACATCGTTTGTAATGTTTTATGCCGGGGGCACCAGAGTCTCTGCAGGACTGAGACAGATCCTTGTGGCGCTTGTGGGAGTGAGCTTGCTCACGAAGGCGTCGTTTCGAGCGCCTTCTTTGCGGAGACCTTAATGGCCTCTTCGCGAGCAAGCGAAGCGTCGCCCGGCTCGCTCCCACTGGGGTTGTGAGTCTTTTCAGGCTCTGACGTCAGTCCAGCGCCTTCCAAATGTCTCCGGCGTACTCGCGGATGGTCCGGTCCGAGGAGAACCAGCCCATGCGTGCGGTGTTGAGGACCGCCGAGCGCCACCATTCCTTGGAGTCGTGCCAGCGCTCTTCGACCTTGGCCTGGGCCGCCCAGTACGAGTCGAAGTCAGCGCAGACCAGGAAGCGGTCATACGCCAGCAACTGATCGATCAGCCCCACATAACGGTTCGGATCATCCGGCGAGAACACACCGCCACGGATCGCCTGCAGGACATCGTTCAAACGTCCGGAGGCGGCCACATCGTCGTGCGCGCTGAATTCACCTGCACGCTTGCGGGCTTCGACCTGTTGCGAGGACATGCCGAAGATGAACATGTGTTCCAACCCGACCTGCTCGCTCATCTCCACGTTGGCACCGTCCAGCGTACCGATGGTCAATGCGCCGTTGAGGCCGAACTTCATGTTGCTGGTGCCGGACGCCTCCAGGCCTGCGGTGGAAATCTGCTCGGACAGGTCGGCCGCCGGGATGATGCTCTCCGCCAGGCTGACGTTGTAGTTGGGCATGAACACCACTTTCAGCAGACCGCGCACCGTCGGATCGTTGTTCACGGTCCGCGCGATGTCGTTGGTCAGCTTGATGATCAGCTTGGCCGAGTGATAACTGGCCGCCGCCTTGCCGGCGAAGATCTTCACCCGTGGCACCCAATCGGTACCCGGCTCGGCGCGAATGGCCTGATACAAAGCAACCGTGTGGAACAGGTTCAGCAACTGGCGTTTGTACTCGTGAATCCGCTTGACCTGAACGTCGAACATCGCGGCAGGATTGACAGCAATGCCCAGGCGCTCGTGAATGATCGCGGCCAGCGCACGCTTGCTGTGCAGGCGTTGATCGGCCATCTGCTTGCGGAACGACGACTTCTCGGCGAACGGCTCGAGCTCTTTGAGGCGCGTCTCGGCGTTGTCCAGAACATCCTCGCCGAGTGACTCGACAAGCATCTCGGTCAGCTTCGGGTTGGCCTGGAACAGCCAGCGGCGGAAGGTGATGCCGTTGGTCTTGTTGTTGATCCGCTCCGGGTAGATCTTGTGCAGCTCGGCGAACACGGTCTTGCGCATCAGCTGGGTGTGCAGCGCCGAAACGCCGTTGACGCTGTGCGAGCCGAGGAACGCAAGGTTGCCCATGCGTACCCGACGACCGTTGTCTTCTTCGATCAGCGATACGGCACGCAGTACGTTGACGTCGTCGACGCCTTTGGCGCGCAGTGTGTCAATGTGCTGCGCGTTGATCAGGTAGATGATCTGCATGTGGCGCGGCAGCATCCGCTCCATCAGACCGACCGACCAGGTTTCCAGCGCCTCAGGCAGCAGGGTGTGGTTGGTGTAGCCGAGGGTGCCGACGGTGATTTTCCACGCGGTGTCCCACGGGATGTTGTGGTTGTCGATCAACTGACGCATCAGCTCGGCCACTGCGATCGAGGGGTGCGTGTCGTTCATCTGAATCGCCGCGTGCTCGGACAGATCCGTCAGCGTGGCGTGTTGGTTCAGATGGCGGCGCAGCAAGTCCTGCAGCGACGCGGAGACGAAAAAGTATTCCTGACGCAGACGCAGTTCCTGACCCGCTTCGGTTGCATCGTTCGGGTAAAGCACGCGGGAAATGCTTTCGGCGCGCACCACTTCGGCAACCGCGCCGAAGTGATCGCCGGCGTTGAAGCGTTCCAGGTGCAGGTCTTCTACTGCACGGGCGCGCCACAAGCGCAGCGTGTTGACGCTCTTGCCACGCCAGCCTACCACCGGGGTGTCGTAGGCGATGGCCCGAACGGTCTCGCCTGGACGCCATACCTGACGCGAGTCGCCTGCTTCGGTCGGGACAGTGTCGACGCTGCCGCCGAAGCCAATGGAGTAAACCACCTCAGGGCGTTCGAATTCCCATGGGTTACCGAAGTCCAGCCAGTTCTCGGTTTGTTCCTGCTGCCAGCCATCGACGATGCCCTGACGAAACAGGCCGTGTTCGTAACGAATGCCGTAACCATGACCCGCGATACCCAGGGTCGACATGCTTTCCATGAAGCACGCCGCCAGACGACCCAGGCCGCCGTTACCCAGTGCCGCATCCGGTTCAAGCAGGCGGATGCGCTCTATGTCCACACCCAGTTCGGTCAGCGCCTCGCGAGCGACTTCGAGCAGGCCGAGGTTACTGAGGCTGTCGTACAGCAGCCTGCCTATCAGGAATTCGAGAGACAGGTAGTAAACGCGTTTCTGAACCTTGCGATAGATCTGCCGCGTGTGGTCCATCCAGTGTTCGACCATGTGGTCGCGGGCGGCAAGCGCAACAGCTTCAAACCAGTCATGCTCAAACGCATGGTCGGGGTCCTTGCCCACCGAGTAGGTGAGTTTGGCGAGCACAGCGGCGCGAAAAGCGGCCACATCAGCGTCACGAACAAGTGGTTCCTGAGACATCGGTAAAACCTCAAGTAGTCTGACGAATGGAAAACGGGATTCTTAGACTGTAGGCGTGTCGTCAATTATTTCCTGAAAAAAAGAGAAATAATTGACGGCACAGCTCTCGCTTCGACCCAGCGTAACGGCTCTGGTTCGCGCACCGTTGAAATTGGCAAAACGCTTGCATCGTTCGTTCCATCCTGATCGATGACGTGCAGCATGCTGATTCTTCGTTTCGGGTTTATGATGCCCCACGGCAGAATAATAGAAGCCTCTAAATTGGACTTATGGAGCACTTATGCAGACTTTGTACCCGCAGATCAAACCCTACGCCCGGCACGATCTGGCCGTGGAACAACCGCATGTGCTTTACGTCGATGAAAGTGGCTCGCCAGAAGGGTTGCCGGTGGTGTTCATCCACGGCGGCCCGGGTTCGGGATGCGATGCGCACAGTCGCTGCTATTTCGATCCCAACCTGTACCGCATCGTCACGTTCGACCAGCGCGGCTGCGGTCGTTCCACTCCGCATGCCAGCCTTGAAAACAACACCACCTGGAAACTGGTGGAAGACCTTGAAGCGATCCGCGAGCACCTCGGGATCGACAAATGGGTGTTGTTCGGCGGTTCGTGGGGCTCGACCCTTGCCCTGGCGTATGCTCAGACCCATCCCGACCGCGTGCACGCGCTGATCCTGCGTGGCGTATTCCTTGCCCGTCAGCAGGAAATCGACTGGTTCTATCAGGCAGGTGCCAGCCGTCTGTTCCCGGATTATTGGCAGGATTATGTCGCGCCGATTCCGCTGGACGAGCGTGACAACATTCTGGCTGCCTTCCACAAGCGGCTCACCGGGCCGGATCAGATTGCCCAGATGCATGCCGCCAAGGCCTGGTCGACCTGGGAGGGGCGTTGCGCCACCTTGCGGCCCAATCCGCAAGTGGTCGATCGCTTCGCCGAGCCGCACCGTGCGTTGTCCATTGCGCGCATCGAATGCCACTACTTCATGAACAACGCCTTTCTGGAAGACAACCAGCTGATTCGCGACATGCCGAAGATCGCGCACCTGCCGGCAATCATTGTCCACGGTCGTTACGATGTCATCTGTCCGCTGGACAATGCGTGGGAGCTGCACCAGAACTGGCCTGGCAGCGAGCTGCAGGTGATTCGCGAGGCCGGGCACTCGGCAGCCGAACCCGGTATCGCCGACGCACTGGTGCGGGCCGCTGCAGAAGTTGCACGCAACCTGCTCGACCTGCCGCCCGAAGAAGCGTGACAGTGATCCGGTATTGGTTTTGAGTCTGGAAAGGCATCTATGAAAGGTTTGTTGCAGCGCGTGCGAAGTGCGCGCGTCGAAGTCGGCACCGAGGTCGTGGGTGCCATTGAACAGGGCATACTGGTGTTGGTGGGAATAGAGCCTCAAGACACCCGCGCCAGTGCCGATAAGTTGCTGCACAAGTTGCTCAATTATCGAGTGTTCAGCGATGCCGAGGGCAAGATGAATCTGTCTTTGCGCGAGGTGGGTGGCGGCTTGTTGCTGGTTTCCCAGTTCACGCTGGCTGCAGATACCAAAAGCGGGTTGCGCGCGGGCTTCTCGAAAGCCGCGCCTCCAGCGCTGGGTGCCGAGTTGTTCGACTATCTGTTGAGCCAGGCCAGAATCGCGCATCCCACGGTAGCGGCGGGCCAGTTTGGTGCAGACATGCAGGTGCACCTGATAAATGATGGCCCCGTGACATTTTTGTTTGATACATAAGCTACGATTTCACTTTGTCCCCCTGAATTCATCTGTCTTGCGGGAATAAATTTCTTTGTCATACCTGATGCGTTGTGGCGCGTGCTACTGGATAATCGCGCGCTACGGGGATCGACACTGTTGGTCCATTTGGTATGACAAAAGCGGTTCTGACACCGGGTTGGGGAATCATTAAGCCCATTCGGAGTCGGAACAATGCTCGCCAACCCGGCATTGATAGCTGGCCGTTGGTTTTTTCATCTGTTTTTCGGCGAGGGTTGCTCGTGATTGTTAGTCCCTGTGATGCTCCAAAGACACCTGTCAAGCGGTTGCGTAGTGCACTTCTGGCAAGCTCGGCCCTTGTATGCCTGTTCAGTGCAGGTCAGCTGTGGGCGTTCAACCTTGATGATGTAGCGGCGAAGGCCAAAGAAATGGCCGGGCAGAAGTTCGAGGCTCCGAGGAGCAATCTGCCGAACGAGCTGCGCGACATGAAGTTCGCCGATTATCAGAAGATCCGCTTCCGTGATGACAAGGCCGAATGGGCGGGCGAAAAGACTCCGTTCAAAGTGTCTTTCTACCACCAGGGCATGCACTTCGACACGCCGGTCAAGATCAACGAAGTGACCGCGACCAGCGTCGACGAGATCAAATACGACCCGAGTCGTTTTGACTTCGGCGATCTGAAGATCGACCCAAAATCCACCGAGAAACTGGGTTATGCCGGTTTCCGTGTCCTGTATCCGATCAACAAGGATGACAAGCAGGACGAAATCATGACCATGCTGGGCGCGAGCTACTTCCGCGTGATCGGCAAGGGTCAGGTTTATGGCCTGTCCGCGCGCGGCATGGCGATCGACACTGCCTCGCCGTCCGGTGAAGAATTTCCGCGCTTCAAGGAATTCTGGATCGAGAAGCCGGGCCCGGATGACAACCATCTGGTGATCTTCGCACTGCTCGACTCGCCGCGTGCCACTGGCGCCTATCAGCTGACCCTGCGTCCGGGTACCAACACCCTGGTTGACGTGAAGTCGCGCATGTTCCTGCGTGACAAGGTCAACAAGCTGGGCGTTGCTCCGCTGACCAGTATGTTCCTGTTCGGCGCCAACCAGCCTTCGCGTGTGCCTAACTACCGTCGTGAACTGCACGATTCCAGCGGTCTGTCGATCCAGGCGGCCAACGGTGAGTGGCTGTGGCGTCCGCTGAACAACCCTAAACATCTGTCCATCAGCAGCTTCTCGGTCGAGAACCCGCGTGGTTTCGGTCTGCTGCAACGCGGCCGCGACTTCAGCCAGTACGAAGACCTGGATGACCGCTACGACAAGCGCCCAAGTGCCTGGATCGAGCCGAAGGGCGATTGGGGTAAAGGGACTGTCGAGCTGGTCGAAATCCCGACTGCCGACGAGACCAACGACAACATCGTGGCCTACTGGAAGCCTGAAACTCTGGCAGAACCTGGCCAGGAAATGGCGTTCGACTACCGTTTGCACTGGACCATGCAGGAAAACTCGATTCACTCGCCGGATCTGGGCTGGGTCAAGCAGACCCAGCGCTCCATCGGTGACGTGCGTCAGTCCAACCTGATCCGTCAGCCGGACGGCAGCCTTGCCTTCCTGGTCGACTTCGTGGGCCCGGTTCTCGCCGCACTGCCGGAAGACAAGACCATTCGCAGCCAGGTGACCACTGACGACAACGTCGAGCTGGTGGAAAACAACCTGCGCTACAACCCGGTCACCAAAGGCTACCGCCTGACCCTGCGGGTGAAGGTCAAGGACTCCAGCAAGCCGACCGAAATGCGCGCCTACCTGTTGCGTGAAATCCCTGCCGAACCAGGCAAGGAGCCTGCGCTGCTCGTGGCTGACAAGGCCGAAGAGAAGAAAGCTGCCGCCAAGGAAGCTGCCAAGCCGGCAGTCGCCAAGGAGTCCGCCAACGACCAGGTAGAAATCGCCAAGGCCGACGCGCCGAAGGCCGAAGTTGCCAAGCCTGAGACTGCCAAGTCTGAAGCTGGCAAGGCTGACGCAGCAAAAGCTGACGCAGCCAAAGGCAAAGGCGAAGTCGCCAAGGCCGACGCAAGCAAAGCCGACGCATCCAAGGCTGAAGTAGCCAAGGATAAAGACGGTAAAGAAATTCAGCAGCCTGAAACCGAGGCAGCGCCCACCCATCCGGAACCGGCCAAGACGTTGCAAGTCATGACCGAGACCTGGAGCTATCAGTTGCCGAGCGATGAGTAATTCTCTACCGGTGCCAATGTCTCTGAACGAGTACCTGGCGCATTTACCGATGAGCGACGAGCAGCGGGCAGAACTTGCCGGCTGCACGACCTTCGCCGAATTGCATGAGCGACTTTCCGCGCAGCCGGTCACTGACCCTGCCGAGGCCGCTCAGGCTTCGGTGGGTCGCCGTCTGACGCTGACCACTGCAGATCAGTTGGAGGACGCCGAGATGCTCGGCGTCGATGCCAGCGGTCGCCTGTGCCTGAAGGCCACACCGCCGATTCGCCGGACCAAGGTCGTGCCAGAGCCATGGCGCACCAACATTCTGGTGCGCGGCTGGCGTCGCCTGACCGGCAAGACCAACCCGCCCAAGCCCGCGCATGATGATCTGCCGCGGGATCTGCCGAAGGCGCGCTGGCGCACCGTCGGCTCGATCCGTCGCTACATCCTGCTGATCCTCATGCTGGGCCAGACGATCGTGGCTGGCTGGTACATGAAGGGCATCCTGCCGTATCAGGGCTGGTCGCTGGTTTCGCTCGACGAAATCACCCGTCAGACCTTCGTGCAGACCGCCTTGCAGGTCATGCCTTATGCCTTGCAGACCAGTATCCTGTTGCTGTTCGGGATTTTGTTCTGCTGGGTATCGGCCGGTTTCTGGACCGCGCTGATGGGCTTCCTTGAGCTGCTCACCGGTCGCGACAAATACCGCATCTCGGGTGCCAGTGCTGGCAACGAGCCGATCGAAAAGGGCGCACGTACTGCGCTGGTCATGCCGATCTGCAACGAGGACGTGCCTCGGGTTTTCGCCGGTCTGCGCGCTACGTTCGAGTCGGTAGCTGCCACGGGTGACCTGGATCGTTTCGATTTCTTCGTGCTCAGCGACACCAACGAAACCGACATCGCCGTTGCCGAGCAACAGGCGTGGCTGGACGTGTGCCGCGAGACCAAAGGTTTCGGCAAGATCTTCTATCGTCGCCGTCGCCGCCGCGTAAAACGCAAAAGCGGCAACCTCGACGACTTCTGCCGTCGCTGGGGCGGTGAATACCGCTACATGGTCGTGCTGGACGCCGACAGCGTCATGAGCGGTGAGTGTCTGACCAGCCTGGTTCGCCTGATGGAAGCCACGCCGGACGCTGGTATCATCCAGACCGCGCCACGTGCGTCGGGCATGGACACACTGTATGCACGCATGCAGCAGTTCGCTACCCGGGTCTATGGTCCGCTGTTCACCGCCGGTCTGCACTTCTGGCAGTTGGGTGAATCCCACTATTGGGGTCACAACGCGATCATCCGCATGAAACCCTTCATCGAGCACTGCGCCCTGGCGCCGTTGCCCGGCAAGGGCGCGTTCGCCGGTGCGATCCTCTCCCACGACTTCGTCGAAGCTGCGCTGATGCGCCGTGCCGGCTGGGGCGTGTGGATTGCTTACGACCTGCCAGGCAGTTACGAAGAGTTGCCGCCCAACCTGCTGGACGAACTCAAGCGTGACCGTCGCTGGTGCCACGGCAACCTGATGAACTTCAGGCTGTTCCTGGTCAAGGGCATGCACCCGGTTCACCGTGCGGTGTTCCTGACCGGTGTGATGTCTTATCTGTCGGCACCGTTGTGGTTCTTCTTCCTCGTACTGTCAACGGCCCTGCTGGCGGTGAACACGCTGATGGAGCCGACCTACTTCCTTGAACCTCGTCAGCTGTATCCGCTGTGGCCACAATGGCACCCGGAAAAAGCCGTCGCGTTGTTCTCGACGACCATCGTCCTGCTGTTCCTGCCTAAACTGCTCAGCGTCATTCTTATCTGGGCCAAGGGCGCGAAAGGCTTTGGTGGCAAGTTCAAGGTCACCATTTCGATGCTGCTGGAAATGCTCTTCTCGGTGCTGCTGGCTCCGGTGCGCATGCTGTTCCACACCCGCTTCGTACTGGCCGCTTTCCTGGGCTGGGCCGCGACCTGGAACTCGCCGCAACGCGACGATGACTCCACGCCGTGGATCGAAGCGGTGAAGCGCCACGGTCCGCAAACCCTGTTGGGCGCGTGCTGGGCCTTGCTGGTGTTCTGGTTGAACCCAAGCTTCCTGTGGTGGCTTGCGCCGATCGTGGTGTCGTTGATGCTGTCGATTCCGGTGTCGGTGATTTCCAGCCGTACCAATCTGGGCGTCAAGGCGCGTGACGAGAAGTTCTTCCTGATTCCTGAAGAGTTCGAGCCGCCGCAAGAGCTGATCTCGACGGACCAGTACACCTACGAGAACCGCTGGCATGCGCTGAAGCAGGGCTTCATTCGGGCTGTGGTCGACCCGCGACAGAACGCTTTGGCTTGCGCCCTGGCGACGTCGCGTCACCGTCAGGCTCAGCCGATTGAAGTGGTGCGTATGGAACGTGTTGATCAGGCACTCAAGGTCGGCCCGGCAAAACTCGGCAATCAGGAACGCCTGATGCTGCTGAGCGACCCGGTCGCCCTTGGCCGCTTGCACGAGCGCGTCTGGAGCGAAGGTCACGAAGAGTGGCTGGCCGCGTGGAGAGCTTCCATCGAAGCCGATCCGCACGCGCCTTTGCTGCCTTTGCAGCCTGTAGGTAAAGCATCGGAGCCGGTCCCGGTCTAAAACCGCCCGGCTACGAAAAGAGCCCCTGACGCCTAGCGCGTCGGGGGCTTTTTTATTGGGCTTTGTGGCACATACATGCACAGGACATGGTCAAGACCGGTTCTCCAGAACCCCGACCGTTCCTCACGCTCCAGCGTGGGAATGCAGTTCACGACGCTCTGCGTCGCAAGAAGACGCGGAGCGTCCAGACCGGCATACCCACGCGGAGCATGGGTACGATAGTGTTATTCCTGACGACTATCGTTCCTCACGTTCCAGCGTGGGAATGCATTTCACGACGCTCTGCGTCGCAAGAAGACGCGGAGCGTCCAGACCGGCATACCCACGCGGAGCATGGGTACGATAGTGTTATTCCTGAAGACGATCGTTCCTCACGCTCCAGCGTGGGAATGCATTTCACGACGCTCTGCGTCGCAAGAGGACGCGGAGCATCCAGACCGGCATACCCACGCTGGAGCATGGGCACGATGGTGTTACCCCTGCCGACGATCGTTCCTCACGCTCCAGCGTGGGAATGCATTTCACGACGCTCTGCGTCGCAAGAGGACGCGGAGCGTCCAGACCGGCATACCCACGCGGAGCATGGGTACGATAGTGTTATTCCTGACGACTATCGTTTCTCACGCTCCAGCGTGGGCACGATGATGTTCTCCGGTATGCCTGCGGGCACCATGGCGTTGTCCGGACGTCTACCGGCGTGATGGCATGGGTTCAACCCACCCTGAATCGCCCCACCAGTGCCTGCAGGTGCGTTCCCAGCCTGGCGAGTTCGACGCTGGAGGTTGCGGTTTGCTCGCTGGCTGCAGCGGTCTGTTCGGAGATGTCGCGTACGCTGATGACGTTACGGTTGATCTGTTCGGCGACTACGCTCTGTTCCTCGCTGGCGGTAGCGATCTGTTCGTTCATGTGCTGGATCGTCGCAACGGTGCGGGTGATCTGCTCCAGTGCGCCACCCGCGCGACGGCTCAGCTCAACCGTGTTGTCG
The DNA here is from genome assembly GCF_900074915.1 of Pseudomonas cerasi. Classification (GTDB taxonomy): domain Bacteria; phylum Pseudomonadota; class Gammaproteobacteria; order Pseudomonadales; family Pseudomonadaceae; genus Aquipseudomonas; species Aquipseudomonas cerasi. Next base: position 5,431,637 of record NZ_LT222319.1, on the reverse strand, counting down.
GTCAGGGTGCGGCTGTTATCCAGGGTGGTTGCGACTTGTTGGGTGCCGGTTTGCAGGGCAGCGATCAGCTCTTCGATTTCCTCGGTGGACTTTTGCGTGCGTTGCGCCAGACCACGGACTTCATCGGCAACCACCGCGAAGCCGCGCCCGGCCTCTCCCGCGCGGGCTGCCTCGATGGCCGCATTGAGGGCCAACAGGTTGGTCTGCTGTGAAACAGACTTGATCACATCCAGAACGCCAACGATCTTGTTGCTTTCCTGCTTGAGCGCGCTCATCGACTGCGTGGAGTTCAGCACCTCGCGAGCCAGTTGCTCGATCTGACTTATCGCCTGCCCGACCACTTCATCGCCACTGCGCGCCTGTTGATCCGCCTGAGCGGCCGCCTGCGACGCTTCCTGCGCATTGCGCGCGGTTGCGGCCATTTCATTCATGGCCGTGGCCACCTGATCGGTTTCGTCTTTCTGACTGGTGACCCCGATGCAGGTCTGCCTGGTCACTGCTGACAATTGCTCGGCCGCGCTGGCGATCTGCGATACGCCCTCGCTGATGCCGCCAACCAGTTCGCGCAGGCTGATGGTCATGGTCTGCATGCTGCGTTGCAACTGACCCATTTCGTCACGGCGTGTGACCGATATGTCCCGACTCAGGTCGCCCTGGGCGATGCGTGCTGCGGCCCCCAGAGTCTGCTGCAACGGTACGGTGATCTGCCGGGTCATGATCCAGGCGGCAAGCAATCCGATCAGCAATGCCAGGCCTGCAACACTGCTCAGCATGACGCTGGAGTTGGCCGCCTCGCTGTCACGCTGGGCAGTCTGCAGGCGGTTCAGCGCCGCGACGGAGTCCAGCAGCGTTTCGCCAAGACCTTCCATGATTTCCTGATCCGCTTCGGCCTTGGTCTGTATCTGCTTGAACTCGCCAAGCCGTTCCCGATAACTCTGCAAGGCTGCGGTCGCCGGGGTCAGGCCCTGAAGGCTTTCATTGCCCTGATCCTGAGCGATCTGCCCGATCTCCTTGAGCGCTTCGTCGATGGCCGCAATGGCCGCGTGCTCATCCGCGTCGCGGGTGGTGAAGGTATACGCCTGCACCTGATAACGAGCGGTCTGCACCTGCTGCCTCAGTTGGGAAATGTTGGTGAACTCCTCCATCCGCTCGCTGCTGTCCTGTTCCTGGCTGACGCTTTTGAGTACCTCTACCGCAACCTGCGCGATGGCCTGCAAAGCCTGTTCGGACGTCTGCTCCAGGCGCGCGCGTATCTGGTTGCGGGTTTGTCGGTTGGTGCGAACGTCCGCGAAGGTCTTTTCCAGCCTGTTCAGCATCTCGAACTGGCCGTTTAGCAGCTTGATGGTTTGCCTCCTCCTCACTCTGTGTGTGCAGCAGGGTGAGTTGGGCTTTCATTTCATTGAGCTTTTCTGTGACCAGCGCGGTGCTCTCCGGCGTTTTTTCGACGCGGTCGGTGATTCGCTCGGCGCGCAGGTCTTTGGTCAGACCGTTGAGCTGGGCGATGTCCGAGAGCGACTCCGAGCGGTCGATCATGGTGTACAGGCCATGCCAGCCGGTCAGTGTGATGATCAGCGTCAATAGCAGCACCAGGCCGAAACCCAGGGACAGCTTGAATCTGACGTTCATGTTGCCGAGCGCTTGATTGATCAGTCGGAACATTGGAATCTCCTGCAATGAGCGAACAACGCACGTTCCGAACCCGTCGGGACGTGCGTTGTGAGCGCATCGGCGTGGTGACTCATTGCGTGACCTGAGAAGGTCGTAGGAGATTTCCGAGTACGAAGGAGGGGTGAACGCTGTCACATTTAGTTGGGGAAAATGGCCCGCGCCGAGTGCGGGCGCGGGCTGTGTGCTGACAGGTCAGACGGTGAAGCGGCTCACCAGCACCTGAAGGTGGTTGCCCAGTCTTGCGAGTTCTACGCTGGAAGCTGCGGTTTCTTCACTGGCCGCAGATGTCTGCTCGGACACGTCGCGGACGTTGATGATGCTGCGGTTGATCTCTTCGGCGGTGGCGCTCTGTTCTTCGGCGGCGGCGGCGATCTGCTGATTCATCGCCTGGATCGCCGAGACGGTTTTGGTGATGCTTTCCAGCGATCCTCCGGCCCGACGTGTCAGTTCCACGCTGCTGGTGCTCAGCTCGCGACTGCTGTCCATGACCGTTGTGGCCTGCTGTGTGCCGCTTTGCAGGCCGGCAATCAGTGCTTCGATCTCTTCGGTGGATTTCTGCGTGCGCTGCGCCAGACTGCGCACCTCATCGGCAACCACCGCAAAGCCCCGACCGGCCTCACCGGCGCGGGCTGCCTCGATAGCGGCGTTCAAGGCCAGCAGGTTGGTCTGTTCGGCGACCGATTTGATGACGTCCAGCACGCTGCCGATCTTGTCGCTTTCCTGTTTCAGCGCGCCCATCGCTTCGCTGGAGTTGCCCACCGCGGAGGCAAGACGTTCGATTTGCGCAATGGCCTCGTTGACCACTCGTTCGCCATCACGGGCCTGACGGTCTGCCGCCACTGCTGCTTCCGAGGCTTCCTCGGCGTTGCGCGCAACCTCCTGAACCGTTGCCGTCATTTCATGCATGGCGGTGGCGACCTGATCGGTCTCGACCTTCTGGCTGTTGACTCCGGCGCTGGTCTGCTCGGTGACCGCTGACAGCTCTTCCGCCGCGCTGGCGATCTGGGTGACGCCATCGCGAATCCCGCCGACCAGCTCACGCAGGCTCACCGTCATACGTTGAATCGTGGCCTGCAGTTTGCCCAGTTCGTCCTTGCGATCAACCTTGAGGTTGCGACTCAGGTCGCCCGAGGCCACCCGCTCCACTACTTCGAGGGTCTCCTGCAACGGGGTGGTGATCTGGCGAGTGATGACCCACGCCGCGAGAATGCTCAGCACCAGCGCCAACGCCGTAGCGGCAGCGATCATCGTGACCGACTTGGCGCTGTCTGCGTCACGGCTCTTGTTCTGCCGGATGATCAGGTCGTTGCTGGTGTCGAGCATGCTGACGCCCAGTGTGGTCATTTTTTCCAGCGCGGCCTTGGAGGCAGCCTGGGCATCGCGGTAGCGGCCCACAGCCGCGCGGTAGCCATTGAGCCCGGCAATGGCCTGCTGCAGCATGGGTGAATAATCGGAGGAAATATCGCCAGCCAGCGTATTGATTCCGGTCACTGCGTCATCGATGGCCTTATTGGCGTCCTTTTCGAAATCGGGACGGCCGCTGTAGGTGTAACCACGTACCTGAAAACGCGCCTGCTGAATCAGCTTGCTGACGCCGACGATGCCATTGAAGGCCAGGATGTTATCTTCCTTGAGCAGTTCGGCTTCGATCCTGTCGGCCTGATCCACCGCTTTGTCGGCGTTTTCGCCCATCTGGCTGCGGCTCGCTTCGCGGGTTTCGATCGCCTTGCTCATGTCCTCAAACGACTGGCGATAGTCGCGGGTGGCCTGAATCTGGGCATCCAGCAACTGCAGGTTCTCGGGGGATCGCAGCAGGTTCCTGGCGCTTTGCAGCGCGGCGTCCAGCTGATCGAGTGTACTTCTGACCTTCGCTGCGGTCTCTGCGTTGTACAGCGCCTCGTAGCTCATACGGTTGATGCGCAACTGAAGGGTCAGCTCATTGACCTGCGCAATCGCAGTAACACGGTCCCCACGATCAATAAGGGCCTGATTGCTGAACCAGCCGGTGGCCGAAATCATCAGCGTCATCAACAGTACCAGGCCAAAGCCGATCGCCAATTTCAGGCTGACACTCGCATTGGCGAGGCTTTTGGATAACCCACGAGACATGATCACTCCTTGACGTCTTTTGCTCTAAGTATGCAATTGCATCGGCCAGTTATCGGTTAACTGAAGCGATTGAGTCGACACTGACAGCTTAGAACAAGCGGGCGAGAAGGGCCGTTACAGCGGTTTCGACGCGCAGGATACGTTCGCCCAATTGCACGGGCTGCAAACCTGACTGACGCAACAGACCGATTTCGTAGGGTATCCAGCCCCCTTCAGGGCCGATGGCCAGCGTGACTTGCTCTGTGACCGCACGAGGGCAGGCGGGGAAATCACCGGGATGGCCAACCAGGCCCAGTGTGTCGAGCGCGATCTGCGGCAAGCGATCTTCAACGAAAGGCTTGAAGCGCTTTTCGATCACAATCTCAGGCAGCACCGAATCGCGAGCCTGTTCCAGGCCCAGAATCAGTTGCTCGCGGATGGCTTCAGGCTCTAGAAACGGCGTCTGCCAGAAGCTTTTTTCCACCCTGTAGCTGTTCAGCAGGATGACTTTCGGCACGCCCATGGTCGCGACGGTCTGAAACACCCGGCGTAACATCTTGGGACGTGGCAACGCCAGCAGCAGGGTAAGCGGCAGTTTTGTCGGCGGAGCACTCTGCAGTTCGACACGCAGCTCTGCCTCATGGGGTTCAAGGCGCAGCAGTTCGGCATTGCCCAGCAGGCCGTTGACGCGGCCCACCCGCACACTGTCGCCGACCTCTGCGCGGTGCACCTCCTGCATGTGCTTCAGACGGCGATCACGCAGGACCACCCGGTCAGCCGCAATGAAATCGGCTTCCTCAAGCAGCAGCAGGTTCACGGTGTGGTCGCGGGCGGCTGGTCCTGCTTGTCAGCGTCCTCGGTCTCATCGTCCGGATGTTCGCCACGCTTCTTGATCATCGTGCTGCACAGTACGCCCAGCTCGAAGAGCAGCCACATTGGCACCGCCAGCAGCGTCTGCGAGAAGATGTCCGGCGGCGTCAGGATCATGCCGACCACGAAGCAGCCGATGATCACGTAAGGGCGGATCTTCTTCAGGTATTTGACGTCGACGATGCCGATCCACACCAGCAACACCACGGCCACCGGGATTTCGAAGGCCACGCCAAAAGCGAAGAACAACGTCATCACGAAGTCCAGGTAACTGGCGATGTCGGTCATCATCGAAACGCCTTCCGGCGTCACGCTGGCGAAGAAGTGGAAAATCAGCGGGAAGACCAGAAAGTAGGCAAACGCCATGCCTGCGTAGAACAGGATGATACTCGACACCAGCAGGGGCACCGCGACGCGCTTCTCGTGCTTGTACAGGCCTGGCGCGATAAAGCCCCAGATCTGATGCAGGATAACCGGCATGGACAGAAACAGCGCGACCATCATGGTCAGCTTGAACGGCGTGATGAACGGCGAGGCCACATCGGTGGCGATCATCGTTGCGCCTTCAGGCAGATAGACTCGCAGCGGCGCCGAGACCAGTGTGTAGATCTTCTGCGTGAAGTAGAACAGGCCGGCAAAAATCAGGAACACTGCCGCAACACAACGCAACAGACGTGTACGCAACTCGGTGAGGTGCGAGATCAGCGGCATTTGCTGATCGTTTTCCGGGATATCAGCGCTCATGGTGCTCGCGGTGGCAATGACGAATCGTGGGCGGGAGGCGTCGGGACCGGTGTGCCGGCGTCAGCCGGTTTCGCGGTTTTCTCCAGCGACAGCTCGGTCTTCGGCGCCGCAGGTTGTGCCGGGCCGATTTCGTGGTGTGCGGCTTCATCGTGCGCGGGGCTTGCCGCTTCGGCTGCTGCCGGTGCGGGCGACGGGTTTACTGGCTCGGAGCCGTTCTCGGGCGGCTGATTGGGCGCGAACATTTTGCGCGCTTCGTCTTCCAGCGAAAGAATGTGCTCGTTGTGCAACTGCCGACGAATCTCGTCAGCCCCGATTTCACGTTCAACTTCCTGTTTGATCGCATTGAAGCTGCGCTTCAACCGACCGATCCATAAGCCTGCGGTGCGTGCAGCACCCGGCAGGCGCTCGGGACCCAGTACCAGCAAGGCAACCAGGCCAACGAGCAGCAGTTCAGAGAAGCTGATACCGAACATGGGCTTAAACCTGGTCTTTGCGGATCGGCTCGTCGACTTTGTGCGCCTGAGCGTCAATAGTGTGTGGCTGATTCAGCGGCGAGCCCTGTGGCGCTGGCTGGGCCTGCTGGGGTTGAGGTGCAGGCTGTTCGGCTGGCTTGTCGTCGTCATTCATCGCCTTGCGAAAGCCCTTGATCGATTCGCCGACGTCGCTGCCCAGGCCCTTGAGTTTCTTGGTCCCGAAAACCAGTACAACGACGATCAGGATGACGATCCAGTGTTTCCAGTCAAAAATACCCATGAAACAGTCCTCGTAAAAGATTTCAAGCTTGAAAGGGGAGAGCGTTACTCTGCCGTGCGAGCGGCTTTTTCCGCGTGGCCGGACAAGCCGAATCGGCGGTCCAGTTCATCGAGCACGGCCTGCGGGTGCTGACCCAGCGCGGCGAGCATCACCATGCTGTGGAACCACAGGTCAGCGGTTTCATAAATCACGTCACTGCAATCACCGCTGACCGCAGCGTCCTTGGCAGCGATGATGGTCTCGATCGACTCTTCGCCGAGCTTTTCCAGAATCTTGTTCAGGCCCTTGTGATACAGGCTTGCGACATAGGAGCTGTCGGCAGCGGCGTCCTTGCGTGATTCCAGCACTTCGGCCAGACGGGACAACGTATCAGTCATGTTCAATGGCCTGCCTGGTAAATAGCATCAGGATCTTTCAGAACCGGGTCTACGGTCTTCCAGCCTGAATTTTCATACACTCGGTAGAAGCAACTTTCGCGGCCGGTATGGCAAGCGATGCCACCGATCTGCTCGACCATCAGGATAATGACGTCGGCGTCACAGTCCAGGCGCAGTTCATGCAGCTTTTGCACATGACCCGATTCTTCACCTTTGCGCCAGAGTTTGCCACGCGAACGCGACCAATAGATGGCACGGTTCTCGGACGCCGTCAGGCTCAGGGCCTCGCGGTTCATCCAGGCCATCATCAATACCCGGCCGGTCTTGTGATCCTGAGCAATTGCAGGCACCAGACCGTCGCTGTTCCAGTGAATCTCGTCCAGCCAGTCTTTCATATCTACTCCGGCAGCCGGCGTTCATGCCCGGCGGATTGAACAGTGTGCCAGCGCCATCCGCTGCTGGCTATCGGCGAACGATCAGATACAGCCCGGCGATGAGCATGATCGCCGCCGGCCACGCGGTGAGCGTCAGCAACTGGGTAGCGGCCTCGCTCATCACCCAGCCCTGTATCGCGCCGCCGACCAGCAATGCCGCGCCGATCAGCCGCAGGACCGGCTCGTCCTTGCGATCGTGCCACGGGCGCGGCGGATCCGAGGCGTGCGGGCGGGACATGCGCTCCAGCAGGTCACGGGTCATGCCCGCGATGTGCGGCAGTTGCTCGACCTGTGATTGCAGATTGCCCAGCAGGGTCTTCGGGCTGACCCGTTCACGCATCCAGCGCTCCAGATAAGGCTGCGCGGTGCTCCACAGGTCCAGATCAGGGTACAACTGACGACCCAAGCCTTCGATGTTGAGCAGGGTCTTTTGCAGCAGAACCAGTTGCGGCTGGACTTCCATATTGAAGCGGCGCGCGGTCTGGAACAGACGCATCAGCACCTGGCCGAAGGAAATATCCTTGAGCGGCTTCTCGAAAATCGGCTCGCAGACCGTGCGGATGGCCGCTTCGAATTCATTGAGCTTGGTCTCTGCCGGCACCCAGCCCGAATCGATGTGCAGTTGCGCAACGCGACGATAATCTCGTTTGAAAAAGGCAAACAGGTTACGCGCCAGATAATCCTGATCTTCCGGGGTCAGGCTGCCGACGATACCGCAGTCGATGGCAATGTACTTCGGCGCCCACGGGTTGACCGTGCTGACGAAAATGTTGCCGGGGTGCATGTCGGCGTGGAAGAAACTGTCGCGAAATATCTGCGTGAAGAAAATCTCCACACCGCGCTCGGCGAGCAGTTTCATGTCGGTGCGCTGATCGGCCAGCGCGGCCAGATCGGTTACCTGAAGCCCGTAGATACGCTCCATGACCAGCACTTTCGGGCGGCACCAGTCCCAGTAGACTTGTGGCACGTAAAGCAGGTCGGAGCCTTCGAAATTGCGCCGCAACTGGCTGGCGTTGGCCGCTTCACGCAGCAGGTCGAGTTCGTCGTAGATGGTCTTTTCATAATCCATCACCACCTGCACCGGGTGCAGCAGGCGGGCATCGGCGGAGACGCGCTCGGCGGTGCGGGCGAGAATGAACAGCCACGCCAGGTCCTGACCGATGATCGGCTTGAGGCCGGGGCGTACCACTTTGACCACGACTTCTTCGCCGGTCTTCAGGCAGGCGGCATGCACCTGAGCGACCGAAGCGGATGCCAGCGGCTTCTCGTCGAAGCGGCTGAACACGTCGCAGATGCGCGCGCCGAGCTGTTCTTCGATCAGCTTGATCGCCAGTTGCTGATCGAACGGCGGCACGCGGTCCTGCAGCAGCATCAGTTCGTCGGCGATGTCCTCAGGCAACAGGTCGCGCCGGGTGGACAGCAGTTGCCCGAACTTGATGAAAATCGGCCCCAGGTCCTGGAGCGCCAGACGAAAGCGTACGCCCCGGCTCAGCTCGGATTTGCGCCGTGGCAGCCAGCGCCAGGGCAGCACGAAACGCAGCGCGAGCATCCACCACGGCAGGGGCAGGGCGAACAACAGGTCATCGAGGCGATAGCGGATAACGACACGTTGAATGCGAAACAGACGGCGGACGGCAAGCAGCTTCATGCGTTATCGCTGGTATTGAGGGAGTGGGCAAGGCGGGCAAAGCGCGCCTCGAGGCGTTCCAGATCGAGCTTGATCTGGTCGAGTTCGGCGAATCGTGCTTCGGCTTCGTGTTTGCCCACCAGCGTGCGCGATTCTTCGCTGAGGTAGTCGGCAACGTTCTGGCTGAGGCTGTTGAAGCTTTCCCGCGTCCAGCGCCCACTGTTGCGCAGGTGGCTGCTGAACAACTGGCTGGCCACCGGGCCGATCCAGTTGGACAGTTCGTGTTCCCAGTCCAGCTCCAGGTCCTGAAGAATGCCGACCAGTTCCAGCAGCGCGCCGCTGTCACCGTCGAGTTCTACATCCGGGCCGTGCAACACAGCGGTTTTGTCTTTGCTCAAGGCCAGGCGCACCAGGCTGGAAGCCGGCGCGCGCAGGGTGCAGTCAGCCTCGGCAGCCCAGTCAGCGGCGAGCAGCAAGCCTTCGTCGCTGGGCAGGATGAACAGCTTCAGGGACGGATCGCGACAGTCCACCGCAATGACACGTCCGGACAGACGCGCCATGCGTGGCAGCGCGGTGCTGTCCAGGCGCAGCACCCGATTGATGCCGTGCTCGATGCTGGCGAGCAGCCCCCGGAGCAACATCAGGGTTTGATACCGCGATGCAGGGCCACGACGCCGGCAGTCATGTTGTGATAGGTCACGCGGTCAAAACCGGCTTCTACCATCATCGACTTGAGGGTTTCCTGGTTGGGGTGCATGCGGATCGATTCGGCCAGATAACGGTAGCTTTCCGAGTCATTGGTGACCAGCTTGCCCATCAACGGCATGAACGCGAACGAGTAGGCGTCGTAGGCCTTGGACATCAGCTTGTTGGTCGGCTTGGAAAACTCCAGTACCAGCAGACGACCACCCGGCTTGAGCACGCGCAGCATGGAACGCAGGGCGTCTTCCTTGTGCGTCACGTTGCGCAGGCCGAACGCGATGGTCACGCAGTCGAAATGGTTGTCCGGGAATGGCAGCTTTTCGGCGTCTGCCTGGACGAACTCGACGTTGCCCGACACGCCCAGGTCCAGCAGGCGGTCACGGCCGACCTTGAGCATGGAGGCGTTGATATCAGCCAGTACCACCTGGCCGGTCGGGCCGACCAGGTTGGAGAATTTGCGGGTCAGATCGCCCGTACCGCCAGCAATATCCAGCACGCGGTTGCCGGTGCGGACGCCGGACAGCTCGATTGCGAAACGCTTCCACAGGCGATGCATGCCGCCGGACAGCAGGTCGTTCATCAGGTCGTACTTGGCCGCTACCGAATGGAAAACCTCAGCGACTTTTTCTGCCTTCTGGCTTTCCGGTACATTTTTGTAACCGAAGTGAGTCGTAGGTTCGGCATCGCTGCCTTTGCGCTGATCGTTCATATCGCTTCACCGGAATAGATTGCGGGTCATTCTAATCGCCAAGGCCGGCTTTGTCTTGACAAGGCTCACCTGCAACGCTTTCTTGGATGCGGGCGGGTGTATATAGTTGCGCCGCATTTCATATGACGATCAAGGAAGCCTCCGATGGCCAAGATAACCGTTGAACGCCCGCACGCCCTGGGCCTTGAGAAGGCTCGCGAAAAGGCCGAGCAACTGGTCGAGAAGCTGTCCACCCGATACGGACTGGCTCACGAATGGGCTGGCGATACCGTAAAACTGGAGGGCAAGGGAGCCAAGGGTGAGGTCGAGGTCGAAGAGGCTTTGATCCGCGTCAACATCGAGCTGAACTTCATCCTGTCGGCCATGAGCGGTTCGATCAAGACAGAAGTCGAGCGCGTTCTGGACAAGGCGCTCGCTGCCTGAGCGTTGTACGCAGCCCATTTTTTTCTTCGCCGCCGTATGCCCATGCGCTCTTTTGTGAGCGCAAATCGACAGAATCGAGCGTGCTTTCGACCTTAGAGTCGCAAAGGCCTTGAACCGGGTCGGTATCCCGTCTAAACATGATGTAGACACGTTCTTTGCCAGGCTCGATGAGCTGACGGCATTGCTCGAGCGTGTCGGGCCGATAAAAGCTCGAACGCTGCGTGCCGAAACGACTCGGGTGTTCCAAGTCTGGACGATAAGGAGAACAGGATGGCTGGCAAGAAAAAAACCGACAAAGATGGCAGCTCCTGGATGGGCGAGGTTGAGAAGTACTCTCGTCAGATCTGGCTGGCTGGTTTGGGCGCGTATTCCAAGATCAGCAATGATGGCAGCAAGCTTTTCGAGACCCTGGTGAAGGACGGCGAAAAGGCCGAGAAGCTGACCAAGGCCGAAGCGCAGAAGCAGCTCGATGACGTCAAGAGCACCAGCAAGTCGGCCAAGTCCCGGGTGGACGACGTGAAAGACCTTGCGGTTGGCAAGTGGAACGAGCTGGAAGAGGCTTTCGACAAGCGTCTGAATGGCGCGATTTCACGCTTGGGTGTGCCGAGTCGCACTGAGGTGCAGGCGCTGCACAGCAAGGTCGACCAGCTGACCCGACAGATCGAGCTATTGGTGGGCGCGAAAGCCAAGCCGGCTGCCTCGCGCACTGTGGCGGCCAAACCGGCAGCGGCGAAGAGCGCGGCAAAACCGTTGGTCGCTGCTGCCAAACCTGTCGCCAAAGTGGCGGACAAGTCAGCCAACAAAACCGTAGCAGCCAAGCCTGCCGTCAAGAAAGCAGCGGCCAAGCCCGTCGAGGCTGCCAAAAAGCCTGCCGCAGCGAAAAAACCAGCGGCAAGAAAGCCGGCCGCCAAACCTGCGGCCATGCCTTCTACGCCGGCCGCATCGGAAAAACCCGCGATTCAGTCCTGATACCCGGCTGCAACAAAGAAGACCGGACGCAGAGCGTCCCGAACGGCATACCCACGCGGAGCATGGGCACGATGGTGTTCTTACGGGCGACTATCGTTCCTAACGCTCCAGCATCGGCACGATGCTGTTCATGCGGACACCTGTAAGGCGGGGTCAGAGCATCAGTTTGATGACGTGTTCGGAAGGGTCGCGGGATTTGCCGGCTTTCTCAAGCTCCTGCAAGTAGTCTTCCCACAGCGAAGCCTGGCGTGTGGCCAGTTCGTACAGGTATTCCCAGGTAAACAGGCCGCTGTCATGGCCGTCATCGAAGGTCAGCTTAAGCGCATATTGCCCGGCAGGCTCGACCTTGCTCAGGCCGACTCCCAGTTTGCCGAATTGCAGGATTGGCCGACCGTGGCCCTGAACTTCCGCAGAAGGGGAATGCACCCGCAGAAATTCGGCGGGCAAATGGTATTCCTCATCCGGCGCGTATTTCAGCGTCAGGGTCTTGGAGGCCTTGTGCAACTGGATGGCAGTGGGCAGAGCGGGCATGGCTGCAGTCTCGGGTTTTAAGCGTCGGGCAGAAGCAAAAGGCTGCAAGAGTGAACAACCTCTTGCAGCCTGAAATGCCAACCGCGTGTGGCTTAGAGAATATAACGCGACAGGTCTTCGTTTTCTGCCAGATCACCCAGGTGACTATTGACGTATTCCGCGTCGATCTCGATCGGCGCTGCGTCAGGGTTGATGGCCAGGTCACCGGCGCTGAACGAGACTTCCTCAAGCAGGCGCTCAAGCAGCGTATGCAGGCGGCGGGCACCGATGTTCTCGGTCTTCTCGTTGACCTGCCAGGCAATCTCGGCCAGACGCTTGATGCCTTCAGGCTTGAACTCGATCTTCAGACCTTCGGTCTTGAGCAGCTCGCGATACTGTTCGGTCAACGATGCATGCGGCTCGCTGAGGATACGCTCGAAGTCCTGTGGCGACAGCGCCTTGAGTTCAACGCGAATCGGCAGGCGGCCCTGCAGTTCGGGGACCAGATCGCTCGGTTTGCTCAAATGGAATGCGCCCGACGCAATAAACAGGATGTGGTCGGTCTTGACCATGCCCAGTTTGGTGTTCACGGTGCAACCTTCGATCAGCGGCAGCAGGTCGCGCTGCACGCCCTCACGGGACACGTCGACACCGCCCGAATTACCGCGCTTGGCAACCTTGTCGATTTCGTCGATGAACACGATGCCGTGCTGCTCGACCGCTTCCAGTGCCTTGGCTTTCAGCTCTTCTTCGTTGACCAGACGGCCAGCTTCTTCTTCGCGTACCAGCTTGAGCGCTTCCTTGACCTTGAGCTTGCGGCTCTTGGTCTTGCCTTTGCCCATGTTGGCAAACAGGCTCTGTAACTGATTGGTCATCTCTTCCATGCCAGGCGGCGCGGAGATATCGACACCAACGGCTTCGTTGATCTCGATTTCAATTTCCTTGTCATCCAGCTGGCCTTCGCGCAGGCGCTTGCGGAACAGCTGACGGGTATTGGAATCGCTGCTCTGCGCCGGGTCTTCGTTGAAGCCGACCCGGGCCGGTGGCAGCAGGGCGTCGAGAATGCGCTCTTCAGCGGCATCTTCGGCGCGGTGACGCACCTTGACGATTTCCTGTTCGCGCAGCAGCTTGATCGCAGCATCGGCCAGATCACGGATGATCGACTCTACATCACGACCCACATAACCCACTTCGGTGAATTTGGTAGCTTCGACCTTGATGAACGGTGCGTTGGCGAGCTTGGCCAGACGACGGGCGATTTCGGTCTTCCCGACACCGGTCGGGCCGATCATCAGAATGTTCTTGGGGGTTACTTCGACACGCAGTTCTTCAGGCAACTGCATGCGGCGCCAGCGATTGCGCAGGGCAATGGCCACGGCGCGCTTGGCATCGTCCTGGCCGATGATATGGCGATTGAGTTCATGGACGATTTCGCGGGGAGTCATTGACATGGTTATTCACGGTCCTCTGTTGCGGGCAAGTCGGTGGGGCCACAGGGTGTGCGGCCCGGCAGCGGCTTAGCCAGCGAGGTCCTGCTCCTCAATGGTGATGTTGTGGTTGGTGAACACGCAGATGTCGCCGGCGATATGCAGGGAAGTCTCGGCAATTTCGCGGGCCGACAGGTCGGTCTTGAGCAGCAGGGCGCGTGCTGCGGCCTGAGCGAATGCGCCGCCGGAGCCCATGGCGATCAGGCCGTCCTCGGGCTCGACCACGTCACCGTTGCCGGTGATGATCAGCGAGGCGTCCTTGTTGGCGACGGCCAGCATGGCTTCAAGACGGCTCAGTGAGCGATCGGTGCGCCAGTCCTTGGCCAGTTCGACGGCTGCACGAACCAGATGCCCCTGGTGTTTTTCCAGTTGGGCCTCGAAGCGTTCGAACAGCGTGAATGCATCGGCGGTCGCGCCAGCGAAGCCGGCGATCACTTCACCGTGATACAGGCGGCGTACCTTTTTGGCGTTGCCTTTCATGACGGTGTTGCCCAGAGAAACCTGGCCGTCGCCAGCCATGACGACTTTACCGTGGCGGCGCACTGAAACGATGGTGGTCAAGGGAGAGTCTCCACACTGCGGGGCGAAAATGCCCTGATGCAAACTCATATGGGGGTGTGGGTGAGTATTTCAACCTTGAGGATGAACAGCGGGGATAACTGGCAGCTGACTGCCGGAGGCATAAATCTCCGGCAGTTGTAACGGCCTCTTCGTGAGCAAGCTCACTCCCACCTATAGCGCAGAGCGCTTTGCGCGCTCTGTTTCAGCTAGCGGCTCTGACGCTGTTGCAACAACAGGTTACTAAATCCGCCGCTTGCCAGTTGTTTCTGGGCGGTGGTCAGTTGTTCGCGGTTGCTGAACGGGCCGACCAGTACGCGGTACCAGGTTTCATCCTTGACGGTGCCCGACTCGACGGTAGAGGTCTGGCCCAGCAGGATGATTTGCGCACGAACCTTCTCGGCGTCAGCCTGTTTGCGGAACGAGCCCGCCTGCAGGAAGAACGTCGTCACCGCGGCCGGCTTGGTGGTCGCAACCGGTGGCGCTGGCGGAGGCGTCAAGCCGCTGAGGGCTGCCTGGGCACGTGCCGTGTCGATCTTGGCTGCCTGTTCCGGCGAGACCGGTGCTGTCGGTGCCACTGGCGGCGGGGTCTTCTCCGGCACGGCTTCGTTCGGCACGATCACTTCCGATTCCGGCAGCAATGTATAGAAGTCGTACTTGGGTTTGACCGGCGCCGTAGGGCTCGGTGGTGTCTTGTTCGCCTCGGCGATCTTCGCGGCCTTGGCGTCCGCCTTGACCCGCTTGACGTCTTCGCCGCCCGGTTCAAGCTTCATCAGAAAGACCACGAATGCGCCCACGGTCAAGCCAATCGCCAGCCACAACCATCCTGGAATCGGCTTCTTCGCGGGTGCCTGATAACGGCTGGCGCCCCGCTTGGGTGCCGGTTTCTTCTTCGCAACTGCCAACTTACATACGCTCCAGAGTTTCCAGACCCAACAGGTCCAGGCCTTGCTTGAGGGTGCGGCCGGTCAGGGCAGCCAGACGCAGACGGCTTTGCTGCTGATCGGGATTTTCCGCACCAAGGATCGGGCAGTTTTCATAAAAGCTCGAAAACAGACCCGCAAGGTCATACAGGTAAGCACAAAGTACGTGCGGTGTGCCTTTTTCTGCGACGTTGTTCAGTGTTTCGGTGAATTGCGCCAGACGTGCGGCCAGTTCCTGTTCCTGCGGCGCTGCGAGGACAATCTGGCCCTTGCTGGCGTCAAACGCGCTGCCCAGCTTGCGGAACACGCCCGCCACACGGGTGTAGGCGTACAGCAGGTAGGGCGCGGTGTTGCCCTCGAAACTGAGCATCTGATCGAAGTTGAAGCTGTAATCGCTGGCGCGGTGCTTGGACAGGTCGGCGTATTTCACCGCACTGATGCCCACGGCCTTGGCAATGCTGCGCAATTCTGCTTCAGCGACTTCCGGGTTCTTTTCCTTGACCAGGGTGTAGGCGCGCTCTTCGGCTTCATCGAGCAGGTCGATGAGCTTGACCGTGCCGCCATCGCGGGTCTTGAACGGGCGGCCATCGGCGCCGTTCATGGTGCCAAAACCCATGTGTTCGAGCTGCATGCCGTCATGCACGAAACCGGCGCGGCGCGCCACTTCGAATACTTGCTGGAAGTGCAGGGCCTGACGCTGGTCGACGAAATACAGCACGCGGTCGGCCTTGAGCACCTTGCTGCGATAGCGGATCGCTGCCAGGTCGGTGGTGGCGTAGAGATAACCGCCACCGGCCTTCTGCACGATGACCGGCAACGGCGTGTCATCGGCGGTGCGGAATTCTTCGAGGAACACGCATTGTGCGCCATTGCTCTCGACCAGCAGGCCTGTGGCTTTCAGGTCGTTGACCACATTGGCCAGGTCATCGTTATAGGCGCTTTCGCCCATCACGTCGGCCGGGGTCAGCTTGACGTTAAGGCGCTCGTAAGTCTCCTGGCAGTGCGACAGCGAGATGTCCTTGAAGCGCGTCCACAGCGCCAGGCACTCGGCATCGCCGGCCTGCAGCTTGACCACCAGACCACGAGCACGCTCGGCGAACTCTTCGGACTCGTCAAAGCGCTGCTTGGCGGCGCGGTAGAAGTTTTCCAGGTCGGACAGCTCGTCGCTGGTCGCTGGCTTTTCCTGCAGATAGGCCAGCAGCATGCCGAACTGGGTGCCCCAGTCGCCCACGTGGTTCTGACGAATGACCGTGTCGCCGAGAAACGTCAGGACGTTCGCCACGCCGTCGCCAATGATGGTCGAGCGCAAATGGCCAACGTGCATTTCCTTGGCCAGATTCGGTGCCGACAGATCGACGACCACGCGCTGTGCAGCGCCCGCCTTGCGGACTGACAGGTGCGCGTCGGCCAGTGCAGCGTCGAGGCGTGCGGCCAGCGCGGCAGTGTTCTGGAAGAAGTTCAGGAAGCCCGGCCCGGCAATTTCGACCTTGCTGACCTGCTCGTCGGCCGGCAGTGCGGCGATCAGCTTTTCAGCCAGATCGCGCGGTTTCATGCCGGCAGGCTTGGCGAGCATCATCGCGATATTGCTGGCGAAGTCGCCGTGCGTCTTGTCGCGGGCGTTTTCCACCTGAATCGCCGGCGTCAGCCCTTCTGGCAAGACGCCCTCGGTGACGAGACGGGTCAGGGCTTGTTGAATCAGCTGGCGAATCGTGTCTTTCATGGTGCTCTCTTCGACCGCAAGCGCGGTGGCGCTTCGATGCGCGGGTGGAAAAACTCCGCATTATCCGTTGCTCAAGCCTGCTTGCCAACGGCGTGACTTAATAAAGATCCACAGGATCCACATCCAGCGACCATCTGACCTGCCGGCCGCTGGGCATTTGCTCCAGCGCGAGCAGCCAGGTGGCAAGCAATTTATGCAAGGGCGCACGGGCGCTGGACTGCACCAGCAACTGCGCGCGATAACGTCCGGCGCGGCGTTCCATCGGTGCCGGAACCGGGCCCAGCAGCTCAATGCCGCCCAGCGCCATCTGCGCAACCAGTTGCTCCGCATCGCTGCAGGCCTGATCGAGAAAGGCCTCGGCCTGTCCCGGCTTGTGCGCTTCGGCGCGCAGCAGTGCGAGGTGTGAAAACGGTGGCAGACCCGCCGAACGGCGCTCGCTCAAGGCCTGTTCGGCAAAGGCGAAATAACCCTGCTCGGTCAGCTGAATCAGCAGTGGATGGTCGGCCAAGTGGGTCTGGATGATCACCTTGCCAGGTTCTTCGGCGCGCCCGGCACGGCCTGCCACCTGCACGATCAGTTGCGCCATGCGCTCGCTGGCGCGGAAGTCGCCGGAAAACAGCCCGCCGTCGGCGTCCAGAATCGATACCAGCGTGACCCGGGGAAAGTGATGGCCCTTGGCGAGCATTTGCGTGCCGACCAGAATGCATGGCTGGCCGCGCTGGATCGTCGTGAACAGCTGGTTCATGGCGTCCTTGCGCGACGTGCTGTCGCGGTCGACACGCAGCACGGGGTAGTCCGGAAACAGAATCGCCAGGCGCTCTTCGGCGCGCTCGGTGCCGGCGCCTACCGGGCGCAAATCCACCTTGCCGCACGACGGACACTGGCGCGGTACACGCTCGACATACCCGCAGTGATGGCAGCGCAGTTCGCCCGAGCGCTGGTGCACGGTCATGCGTGCATCGCAGCGCTGGCAGCCGGACATCCACCCGCAGTCGTGGCACAGCAAGGTGGGTGCAAAGCCGCGACGGTTGAGGAATACCAATACCTGCTGGCCTGCCGCGAGCGTCTGACCGATGGCCTGCTGCATGGGCCCGGAGATGCCGCTGTCCAGCGGTCGGCTCTTGACGTCCAGGCGCATGAAACGCGGCTGCTGTGCGCCGCCCGCGCGCTGATTCAGGCGCAGCAGGCCGTAGCGGCCGGTGTAGGCGTTATGCAGGCTTTCCAAGGACGGCGTGGCCGAGCCCAGGACAATCGGAATGTTTTCCTGACGCGCCCGCACCAAGGCCAGATCGCGGGCGTGATAGCGCAGACCTTCCTGCTGTTTATAGGAGCCGTCGTGTTCCTCGTCGATGATGATCAGCCCGGGGTTTTTCATCGGCGTGAACAGCGCCGAACGCGTGCCGATGATGATGTCCGCCTCGCCATCGCGAGCCGCCAGCCAGGCATCCAGCCGTTCGCGGTCGTTGACCGCCGAGTGGACCAGCGCAATGCGCGCATTGAAGCGCTGCTCGAAGCGCGCCAGGGTCTGCGGGCCGAGGTTGATTTCCGGGATCAGCACCAGCGCCTGCTTGCCCGCTTCGAGGGTCTCGCGGATCAGTTGCAGATAGACTTCGGTCTTGCCGCTGCCAGTGACGCCGGCCAGCAGGAACGCATGAAAGCTGTCGAACCCGGCGCGGATCGCTTCGTAAGCGGCGCGTTGTTCGGTGTTGAGCGGCAATTCAGGCTGGGCCAGCCAGTGCTCATGGCGTGCGCTGGGTGCATGGCTGCGGACCTCGACGTACACCAGTTCCTTGGCCAGCAACAGGTTGAGGCTGTCCTTGTTGAGCATCAGCTTGCTGAGCAGTTGATGCGCCACCCCGTGCGGGTGCTGGGCAAGGGTGGTCAGGGCCTCGCGCTGCTTGGGCGCGCGGGCGATGCGCGGATCGTCGACGCTGGCGCCCGGGGCCACATGCCAGAAGCGCTCCTGGCGACTTTCGGCCAGTTCGCCCTGACGCAACAGCACCGGCAAGGCCCAGCTCAGTGTGTCTCCGAGGCTGTGCTGGTAATACTGCGAGGTCCACAGGCACAGTTTGAACAGCGCGGGTGGCAGCGGCGCTTCGCTGTCGAGCAGGGCGATTGCCGGCTTGAGCTTGTCGGCGGGCACTTCGCTGTGATCGACCACTTCCACCAGAATGCCGATCATTTCCCGGCGTCCGAACGGCACTCGCAGACGCATGCCCGGCTGCAAGGCGCTGCGCGACACGCCCGCTGGGGCGCGGTAGTCGAACAGGCGGCGAAGCGGCGAGGGCAGGGCAAGGCGCAGGATGGCGTCGGGCACGCGGTGTTTCCCTGTGGTGATAAGTGATGACGGAGGCGCGATCTTAGCAGACGACCGGTGTGAAGGTTCGCTTGCGTCGTTGCAATTGTCTGGTACTATCCGCAGCCTATTTCCGTGCGGTATTCAACAATAGTGTTGAGTGGCGGCGCGTTAGACCGAGGAAGTACCGATGAAAGCTGATATCCATCCAGTTTACGAAGCCATTGACGCTACCTGCAGCTGCGGCAATGTCATCAAGACCCGTTCCACCCTGGCCGCTCCTCTGAGCCTGGACGTGTGCAACGAGTGCCACCCGTTCTACACCGGCAAGCAGAAGACGCTTGACGTTGGCGGCCGTGTCGACAAGTTCAAATCCCGTTTCGGTGCGTTCGGCGCTACCAAAGCGAAGTAAGACTGGCTGCCCTATGGGCATCTCCAGACTGCTTGAAAAGGCGCTCCTTGTGGGCGTCTTTTTTATGCCTGCGATTTGGGTGTCCGGCGCGCAGGCCTTCTGCCCGGCGCCTGCCTCGTTGCCGTTCGCACAGGTACAGCGTGTAGTCGACGGCGACACCTTGAAGCTGACCGATGGCCGCAGCGTGCGGATGATTGGGCTCAATACGCCTGAAACCGGCAGGAAAGGCCGGTCTGCCGAACCGTTTGCCGAGGCTGCCAAAAAGCGCTTGCAGGCGCTGGTGAATGAAAGCGGCGGCAAGGTTGGTCTGCGTATCGGTCAGCAGGGCAAGGATCATTACGGCCGCACGCTGGCCAACGTCTATGACCGTAAAGGCGCCAACCTTGAGGCGCAGTTGCTCAGCGAAGGGCTGGGCTATCTGGTGGCCGTTGCGCCCAATGTCAGGCTGGTCGCTTGCCAGCAGGGCGCGGAGCGTCAGGCACGTCAGGCGCGTCTGGGTGTATGGCGTAATTCGCCAGTGCAGTCCTCGACCCGGCTGAATAAAAGCGGGTTCGCGATTGTGTCCGGTCAGGTCAGGCGTGTGCAGCGCAACCGCGGTGGTATCTGGATCGAGTTGCAGGGGTCGCTGGTCTTGCGTGTCGCGCCTGACCACCTGAGTGCCTTCGATACGGCGATGCTCCAGCGCCTCGAAGGGCAGCAGGTCGAAGCGCGTGGCTGGGTCGTCGATCGCTCCCGACGCGGAGGCCTTGAAGCGGGGCAGTCTCGCTGGCTGCTGCCACTGACCCATCCCGCAATGCTGGACGTTTCACGTCGCTAGACGCGGCCTTCAAACCGGTGATCTGACGAGCGTGACCGAGTGTTCACGTTTCAGGTCTCTAAGCGTAAAGTCTAAGCCCGAGCCTATTGACAGCAGTGACTGGTCAGTCTTGTTAGGACTATGCATCTTGCGTATCCTCGGCGGTCCGTCTGTCCCACAGTAAAAAAAGCGGAATCCAATACATGTCAGATCTGAAAACTGCCGCGCTCGAATACCATGCCAATCCTCGTCCGGGGAAGCTGAGCGTCGAACTCACCAAGCCGACCGCAACCGCTCGTGACCTGGCTCTGGCCTACAGCCCTGGCGTTGCTGAACCCGTGCGTGAAATTGCCCGTGACCCCGAGCTGGCTTACAAGTACACCGGCAAAGGCAACCTGGTAGCAGTTATTTCCGATGGCACCGCGATTCTCGGCCTCGGCGATCTGGGTCCGTTGGCTTCCAAGCCGGTCATGGAAGGTAAAGGCGTTCTGTTCAAGCGCTTCGCCGGTATCGACGTTTTCGATATCGAAGTCGATTCCGAAAGCCCACAGGCCTTCATCGACACCGTAAAACGTATCTCCATCACCTTCGGTGGCATCAACCTGGAAGACATCAAGGCGCCTGAGTGCTTTGAAATCGAGAAAGCGCTGATCGAACAGTGCGACATCCCGGTTTTCCACGATGACCAGCACGGCACCGCTATCGTGACTGCTGCCGGTATGATCAACGCGCTGGAAATCGTCGGCAAGACCCTCGATTCGGCGAAGATCGTCTGCCTGGGCGCTGGCGCTGCGGCCATCTCCTGTATGAAGCTGCTGGTGAGCATGGGCGCGAAGATCGAAAACATCTTCATGGTCGACCGTACTGGCGTTGTCCACTCCGGCCGTACCGACCTTAACCAGTACAAGGCTGCGTTCGCTCACGCTACCGAGAAGCGCTCGCTGACTGACGCGCTGGATGGCGCTGACGTATTTGTAGGCCTGTCCGGTCCTAACCTGCTGAGCGCTGAAAACCTCAAGCTGATGGCCAAGGACCCGATCGTGTTCGCCTGCTCGAACCCTGATCCGGAAATCTCCCCGGAACTGGCTCACGCCACGCGCAGCGACGTGATCATGGCCACTGGCCGTTCGGACTACCCGAACCAAGTCAACAACGTACTGGGCTTCCCGTTCATCTTCCGCGGTGCTCTGGACGTTCGCGCCAAGCGCATCAACGAAGAAATGAAAATCGCCGCGGCCAACGCCCTGCGCGAACTGGCCAAGCTGCCTGTGCCACAGGAAGTCAGCGACGCCTACGGCGGCATCAAACTGGAATTCGGTCGTGAGTACATCATTCCGAAGCCAATGGACACCCGCCTGCTGGGCCTGATCGCCGATGCAGTGGCCAAGGCCGCTATCGAAAGCGGCGTTGCCACCCTGCCGTATCCGAAGCACTACCCGCTGACCAGCGTGGATGATGTGTTCAAGGGCTGATCCCTGACCCAATAAAAAACCCCTGCAGCGATGCAGGGTTTTTTTTATGCCTTGGATGCCCTGCTCTTGTGGGGCATTTTCAGGGATTGAACTAGCCTCTTCGCGAGCAAGCTCGCTCCCACATAGCCCCGGATTATCCTGAAAGTCTCCGAATCCGTGGGAGTGAGCTTGCTCACGAAGAGGCCTGTGCAGCCGCTGAAAATCTACTGACCCACTAATACGCCTTCGCGAGCAAGCTCGCTCTCACAAAGCCCCGGATCATCCTGAAAGTCCTCGACTCCGTGGGAGTGAGCTTGCTCACGAAGAGGCCTGTGCAGCCGCTGAAAAACTACTGACCACTAATACGCCTTCGCGAGCAAGCTCGCTCCCACATAGCCCCGGATTATCCTGAAAGTCCCCGAATCCGTGGGAGTGAGCTTGCTCACGAAGAGGCCTGTGCAGCCGCTGAAAATCTACTGACCCACTAATACGCCTTCGCGAGCAAGCTCGCTCTCACAAAGCCCTGGATCATCCTGAAAGTCCCCGAGTCCGTGGGAGTGAGCTTGCTCACGAAGAGGGCTGTGCAGCCGCTGAAAATCTACTGACCCACTAATACGCCTTCGCGAGCAAGCTCGCTCCCACAAAGCTTCGGATAGTCCTGAAAGTCTCCGAATCCGTGGGAGTGAGCTTGCTCACGAAGAGGCCTGTGCAGCCTCTGAAAATCTACTGATCCATTAAGTCTGTGCTATCAGAACAAATCGATCGGCGCTGACTCATCTGCCGGCAACGGGCTGCCCGGTGCGCTGCTGCCGCCCAGTTCGTTGACGCTTGGCGGTGTGTCTTCGCTTTTGAACAGCTCGAAGAATGCGTTCGGCGTGCTTGGCGTGGCGGCGCGGTCGCTCAATGGGTCGACGCGCAGGCTGAGAATGCCTGGCGGTTCGGCCTGCTGATGCGGCGGCTTGTCCTTGAGCGCGGCGCTCATGTAGTCCATCCAGATCGGCAGCGAGACCGTGCCACCGAATTCGTGACGGCCAAGACTTTCAGGCTGATCGAAACCACTCCACACCGTGGTCACGTAGTCCGCGTTATACCCGGAGAACCAGGCATCCTTGGAATCATTGGTGGTACCGGTCTTGCCAGCGATGTCCGGTCTGTTCATGGACAGTGCGCGGCGCCCGGTGCCGCGCTTGATCACGTCCTGCAGCATGCTGTTCAGAATGTACGTGGTGCGCGCATCGACCACACGCTCTGCCACTGCGGGCGCCTGAGGCTGAGCAGGTGCCCCTGGCTCACCGGTGACCACGCTCGGGCTGTCATGTACCGCGAAGGTCGAGGTGTTGGGCGCGGTATTGACGTCATTGACCGGGACGCTTGGCGGGTTGGCGACAAACAGGGTCTGGCCGTCACGGTTCTCGATGGTCTGGATCAGATAAGGGCTGACCTTGTAACCGCCGTTGGCGAAGGTCGCCCAGCCGGTGGCGATTTCCATCGGGGTCAACGTCGCCGTACCCAGTGCCAGCGACAGGTTGCGCGGCAAATCCTGCTTGGAGAAGCCGAAGCGGGTGATGTAGTCGATGGTGCTGTCGATGCCGAGGGCCTGGAGCAGGCGGATCGATACCAGGTTACGAGACTTGTACAGCGCCTCGCGCAGGCGGATCGGCCCAAGAAAGGTGTTGGTGTCATTTTTCGGACGCCATACCTTGTCCAGGTATTCGTCGACGAACACGATAGGCGCGTCGTTCACCAGGCTGGAAGCGGTGTAACCGTTATCGAGCGCAGCGCTGTAGATGAACGGCTTGAAGCTGGAGCCCGGTTGACGTTTGGCCTGCATGGCGCGGTTGTAGTTGCTCTGCTCGAACGCAAAGCCGCCGACCAGTGCGCGAATGGCACCGTTTTGCGGATCAAGCGACACCAGGGCGCTTTGCGCGACGGGAATTTGACTGAATTTCAGCGAGCCATCGTCCTGGCGCAGCAGACGAACGAGGTCGCCGACCTTGGCAACGTCAGCCGGCTGCTTCGGATTGGCGCCCAGGCTGTTGGTATTCAGGTAAGGACGCGCCCACTTCATGGTGGCCCAGTCGACGGTTTCTTCCTTCTCGCCGTTGCGGGTCAGAACGCGTAGACCGGTCTTGTCGACCTGCGTCACGATGCCGGGCTCGAGGCCGTTGATCATGCGCTGCTTGGTCAGTTCCTGTACCCAGTTGGCGCGGGTCATGCCCGGGAAGCGGCTTTCCGGACCACGGTAGCCGTGGCGCTGGTCGTAATCGATCAAGCCCTGCTGAATGGACTTGTTGGCGTGTTCCTGAAGGTCGCTCGGCACGGTGGTGGTAACGCGGAAGCCTTCTGTATAGGCCTCGCTGCCATAACGGCCGACCATTTCAGCCCGCGCCATTTCAGCGATGTACGGTGCATTCACTTCCGGCGTCGGCACGTGATAGCTGGCGTTGAGCGGCTCATTCAAAGCGGCCTGATAAGCCGTTTGGTCGATCTTGCCCAGGCGATACATGCGGCCCAGGATCCAGTCGCGACGTTCCTTGGCACGGGTCGGGTTGGCCAGTGGGTTGAAACGTGACGGTGCCTTGGGCAGACCGGCAATCATGGCCATTTGCGCAAGGCTTACATCACGGATCGACTTGCCATAGTAGACTTGCGCCGCCGCCTCGATCCCATAGGCGCGGTTACCCAGATAAATCTTGTTGACGTACAGCTCGAGAATCTCGTCCTTGGTAAGTTGGCGCTCGATTTGCAAGGCCAACAGAATCTCGGTGGTTTTGCGCGAAAAGCTGCGCTCGCTGGTCAGGAAGAAGTTTTTCGCGACCTGCATGGTGATGGTACTGCCGCCTGACTGGATATGGCCGCTCTTGACCAACTGAGTGGCGGCGCGCATCAGGCTGCCCGGGTCGACGCCATAGTGGTTGGCGAAGTTGTCGTCTTCGGCCGACAGCAGTGCGTTGATGAAATTGGGCGGGATTTCCGCGAAGCGAATCGGCGTGCGGCGCATTTCACCGAACTCGGCAATCAGCTTGCCGTCGCTGGTGAACACGCGCAGGGGGATTTGCAGTTGAATGCTTCGCAGCGCGTCAACGGATGGCAGGGTCGGGCTCAGGTAAAGAAACGCGCCGCTCAGGCCAAGCAACAGCGAGCAGAATACCGCGACGAGGGACCACCAGAAAAACTTCAGCAGGCGTATCAAGGCTTTTGGATTTCCAGAAAAAATAATGGGTTAAGCGCAGGCATTTACAAATGAACACGCCTTGAAGCTTTGTTAAATGAAAAAAACGCTGGGCATTATAAGCATTTTTCGTCCCCAAGCGTGATTTGCGCTACTGTCAAGGCTGTCGACAGTGACGTTGGCCCGAAATAACTCCGTAAGTGACGGAAACTCATAGGAATCAGGTTGTGTTCGAACTCTTCAGTAAGAAGGCCAACACCCTTCTAGGGATCGATATTAGCTCCACCTCGGTAAAACTCCTGGAATTGAGTCGTTCCGGCACCCGTTACAAGGTCGAGTCTTACGCAGTAGAGCCCTTGCCGGCCAACGCCGTCGTCGAAAAGAACATTGCCGAACTCGAAGGGGTCGGGCAGGCGTTGTCACGCGTACTCGTCAAGGCCAAGACCAGCGTCAAGATCGTGGCGGTTGCCGTGGCCGGTTCGGCGGTGATCACCAAGACCATCGAGATGGACGCCGGTCTTTCCGACGATGACATGGAAAACCAGCTCAAGCTTGAGGCTGATCAGTACATCCCCTATCCGCTGGAAGAAGTCGCCATCGATTTCGAAGTGCAGGGCTACTCGGTGCGCAACCCCGAGCGCGTCGAGGTGTTGCTGGCTGCCTGCCGCAAGGAGAACGTTGAAGTGCGCGAGGCCGCGCTGGCACTGGCCGGGCTGACCGCGCGCGTCGTCGATGTCGAGGCCTACGCCCTTGAGCGCTCTTTCGGGCTGCTGGCTGCGCAACTGGGCAACGGCCATGACGAACTGACGGTGGCCGTGGTCGATATCGGCGCCACCATGACCACCCTGAGCGTGCTGCATCACGGCCGGATCATCTATACCCGCGAGCAGCTGTTTGGCGGGCGCCAGCTGACTGACGAAATCCAGCGCCGCTATGGGCTCTCCATGGAGGAAGCCGGGCTTGCCAAGAAGCAGGGCGGCTTGCCCGACGACTACGTCAGCGAAGTGCTCGACCCCTTCAAGGAAGCGCTGGTGCAGCAGGTTTCCCGCTCCCTGCAGTTCTTCTTCGCGGCCGGTCAATACAACTCTGTGGATCACATCATGCTGGCAGGCGGCACGGCTTCGATTTCAGGGCTGGAGCATCTGATCCAGCGACGCATCGGCACTCCGACCATGGTCGCCAACCCGTTTGCCGACATGGCCCTGAGCGCCAAGGTCAATGCCGGGGCCCTGGCCAGTGACGCGCCAGCCCTGATGATCGCCTGTGGCCTGGCGTTGAGGAGCTTCGACTGATGGCGCGGATCAACTTATTACCGTGGCGCGAAGAGCTTCGCGAAGAACGAAAGAAACGCTTCCTGACCGCACTGGTCGGCGTGCTGGTGGTGTCAGTCGGCATTCTGTTTCTGATCGATCGTTACGTCAGCAATGCGATCGAGCATCAGATGGCGCGCAATGCCTTTCTGCAGACGCAGATTGCCCAGCTCGATATCCGCATCAAGGAGATCAGTGATCTCAAGGCTCGGCGCAAACAGCTGCTCGAGCGCATGAAGATCATTCAGGACCTGCAAGGCAACCGCCCGATCACCGGGCGCGTCTTCGATCAACTGGCGCGGACCCTGCCGGACGGCGTCTACTACTCACAGGTCAAAATGACCGACAAGCTGATTGCCATCAATGGCGCTGCCGAGTCGAACAACCGGGTTTCCGACCTGATGCGTAATCTTGAAGCCTCTGACTGGCTGGAAGCGCCGAGTCTGACCGAGGTCAAGGCCACCACGGCCGGTGCCGTGGATCAGGCCAATGTCTTTCAGCTGACCGTACGCCAGACCCAGCCGCCGGTTGCCGCTGCTCCAGGAGCCAAGCCATGAATATGTCCGAATGGCTGGAAGGGCTGCGCAAGGTCGATCTGAGCGAGCTGGACCTGAACAACCTGGGCTCATGGCCCGCAGCGGTCAAGGCCATTGCCGGGCTCCTGGTTGCGGTCATGATTTTCGCACTGGGCTATTTCTTCTTTATCCAGGACCTGGAAACCCAGCTGGAAAGTGCTCAGAACAGCGAGGTGACGCTCAAGGAACAGTTCTCCAACAAGGCCTTCCAGGCGGCCAACCTCGAGCCGTACAAGAAGCAGATGGAAGAGATGGAAAACACCTTCGGCGCCCTGCTACGGCAATTGCCCAGCGACACCGAAGTGCCCGGCCTGCTTGAGGACATCACCCGCACCGGGCTGGGAAGCGGGCTTGAGTTCGAGGAAATCAAGCTGCTGCCCGAGGCGGTCCAGCAGTTCTACATCGAGCTGCCGATACAGATCACCGTGGTCGGTGGTTATCACGACCTGGCGACCTTCGTCAGCGGTGTAGCCAGCCTGCCGCGCATCGTCACGCTGCATGATTTCGAGATCAAGCCGGTCGATCCCAAAGTGCCGACCAAGTTGCGCATGAGCATTCTGGCCAAGACCTACCGCTACAACGATGAAGGGCTGAAGAAATGAGGGCGGCGCGATTGCTGTGCGTCAGTGTGGTTCTGGCAGGGCTGGCCGGTTGCGGTAATGACAATGATTTTGCCGATCTGTCCGAATTCATGGATCAGGCCAGAGCCCGCCCGAGTGGCAACATCGAACCTTTACCCAAGTTTCGGCCGTATGAGGCGTTCACCTACAACGCCTCCACGCTGCGCAGTCCTTTCCAGCCGCCGGTCAAGATCGACCTGCTCAACCGCCAGAAGGGTTCACGGCTGGTGGCGCCGGACGAACACCGGGTCAGGCAGTTTCTTGAAGGTTTCAATATCGAGTCGTTCGAGATGGTCGGCACGATTGGCAACGAGTCGGGGACGTTTGCCCTGCTGCGCGGTGCCGGAGGTGTTCATCGCGTCAAGGTGGGCGATTATCTGGGGCGTAACAACGGCCGGGTAGTGTCGATCGGCGACGCGCAGGTTGATGTCATCGAAATTGTTCCTGATGGAGAGGGGGCGTGGCTGGAAAGGCCGCGCACTATCGCCCTCAAAGAACGCTCATGAAGTGGGCAAGGCCAAGTATGCACAGTAGCGCTCAACGGAAATTGATCATGACCCGGATTCTCTCGATTATCGGCGTGTCGTTATGCATCGCGGTGCTGGCGCCGGTTCTCCAGGCTGCCAACCTCAAGACCCTGGATGTCGCCGCCCTGCCGGGTGACCGCATCGAGCTGAAGCTGGCATTCGACGCCCCGGTGCCGGCACCGCGCGGTTACACCACGTCGCAACCAGCGCGCATTGCGCTGGATCTGCCGGGTGTTACCAGCCAGTTGGCGACCAAAAGTCGTGACCTGGGCACCGGTAATGCGCGCAGTGTGGTTGTGGTACAGGCTCAGGACCGCACCCGGGTGATCATCAACCTGACCACGCTTTCGCCGTACAGCTCCCGCGTCGATGGCAACAACCTGTTCGTGGTCATCGGCCAGGGTGCCGGCGCCGCGCAAGCTTCCCAACCGACCACCGCAATGGGTGCGCAACGGGTCGCGGTCCCTCCGCCCACGCCTGCATCCGCCAAACCGTTCATTCCCGCAGGCGTCAAGGCCATCCGCAATGTCGACTTCCAGCGTGGCGAGCTGGGTGAGGGCAATGTGGTCATCGACCTGAGCAACCCCAGCATTGCCCCGGATATTCAGGAGCAGGGCGGCAAGATCCGCGTGGACTTCGCCAAGACCCAGCTGCCCGAACCGCTGCGCGTCCGGCTGGACGTCAAGGACTTCGCCACGCCGGTACAGTTCGTCAGTGCTTCGGCGTCGGGTGACAAGGCCAGCATTTTGATCGAGCCGTCGGGCGCCTTCGACTACTCGGCGTTCCAGACCGAAAACAAGCTGACGATCAGTGTGCGGCCGTTGACCAATGAGGATCTGGACCGCCGCGCCGCCGACAAACCGGTGTACACCGGTGAAAAGCTGTCGCTTAACTTCCAGGACATTGATGTGCGTTCGGTGCTGCAGCTGATTGCCGACTTCACCAACCTCAATCTGGTGGCCAGTGATACGGTCCAGGGCGGTATCACCCTGCGTCTGCAGAATGTGCCATGGGATCAGGCGCTGGACCTGGTGCTGAAAACCAAGGGCCTGGACAAGCGCAAGGTCGGCAACGTGCTGCTGGTTGCGCCAGCCGATGAAATTGCCGCCCGCGAGCGTCAGGAGCTGGAGTCGCTCAAGCAGATCGCCGAGCTGGCGCCCCTGCGCCGTGAGCTGCTGCAAGTCAATTACGCCAAGGCTGCCGACATCGCCAAGCTGTTCCAGTCCGTGACCAGTGCCGAGTCCAAGGCCGACGAGCGCGGTTCGATCACGGTGGACGACCGGACCAACAACATCATTGCCTACCAGACCCAGGAGCGCCTCGACGAGCTGCGTCGTATCGTGTCGCAACTGGATATCCCGGTACGCCAGGTGATGATCGAGGCGCGCATCGTCGAGGCCAACGTCGATTACAACAAGCAACTCGGGGTTCGCTGGGGCGGTTCTACCAACACCAGCGGCAGCGGCAAATGGACAACCTACGGGCTGGATAATAACGGTGACGAGGCCGGTAACACTGGCAGCAGTACTACCTCCAACGTGCCGTTCGTGGACCTGGGCGCCGCTGATGCGACGACCGGTATCGGCCTGGGCTTCGTGACCAATAACACGCTGCTGGACCTTGAGCTGAGTGCCATGGAGAAAACCGGTAACGGTGAAATCGTCTCCCAGCCCAAGGTGGTCACCTCCGACAAGGAAACCGCCAAGATCCTCAAGGGTACGGAGATCCCGTATCAGGAATCCAGCTCCAGCGGTGCGACCACCGTGAGCTTCAAGGAGGCCTCCCTGTCGCTTGAGGTAACGCCGCAGATCACGCCGGACAACCGCATCATCATGGAAGTGAAGGTTACCAAGGACGAGCCGGACTACCTGAATGCGGTGCTGGGCGTACCGCCGATCAAGAAAAACGAGGTCAACGCCAAGGTGCTGATTTCCGACGGCGAAACCATCGTCATCGGTGGTGTGTTCTCGAATACGCAAAGTAAAGTTGTCGATAAAGTGCCATTTCTTGGCGATGTACCGTATCTTGGCCGGCTTTTCAGGCGCGATGTGGTATCCGAGTCCAAATCCGAGCTGTTGGTATTTCTGACTCCGCGTATCATGAACAACCAGGCGATTTCTGTGAGTCGTTGATTTTGTGCGAAATTTAATACTTGTGGGGCCGATGGGTGCTGGCAAGAGCACCATCGGCCGTTTGCTTGCCAAAGAATTGCGACTGCCGTTCAAGGATTCCGACAAGGAAATCGAGCTGCGTACGGGCGCCAACATTCCCTGGATCTTCGACAAGGAAGGCGAACCGGGTTTTCGTGATCGCGAGCAGGCCATGATTGCCGAACTGTGCGACGCCGATGGCGTGGTTCTGGCGACCGGCGGTGGCGCGGTCATGCGCGGCGAAAATCGCCAGGCACTGCGGGCCGGCGGGCGCGTGGTGTATCTGCATGCCTCGATCGAGCAACAGGTGGGGCGCACCGCGCGTGATCGCAATCGTCCTTTGCTGCGTACCGCCGATCCTGCCCGGGTACTGAGCGAGCTGCTGGCCATCCGCGACCCGTTCTATCGGGAAATCGCCGACATCGTGATTGAAACCGATGAGCGGCCTCCCCGAATGGTGGTTCTCGAGATACTGGCGCGACTGGCAGAGCTTCCTCCCCGTTAAAGCGCAGGCGAAAATGCGCTATTCTCGTCGACCAGCAAAACAGCGTCGGTTCATGGCCTTGCGTCATGAGATGCTGAAGCACAAACCGTCCAATCGGTAATCAATGTGGGGACACATGCAGACACTTAAGGTCGAGCTTGGTGAGCGTAGCTACCCGATCCATATTGGCGAAGGCCTGCTGGATCAGTCAGAGCTCCTGACCCCGCATATCGTCGGGCGTCAGGTGGCTATCGTTTCCAACACGACAGTGGCACCTCTGTACCTGGAGCGCCTGACGCGAACCCTGGCCGGTTACAACGTTCTGCCGATTGTTCTGCCCGATGGCGAGGCGTTCAAGAACTGGGAAACCCTGCAGACCATTTTCGATGGCTTGCTGACCGCCCGCCATGACCGTCGCACCACGGTCATCGCTCTGGGCGGCGGGGTGATCGGCGACATGGCCGGGTTTGCCGCCGCCTGTTATCAGCGCGGCGTGAACTTCATCCAGATCCCGACCACGCTGCTGTCTCAGGTGGACTCATCGGTCGGCGGCAAGACCGGTATCAATCATCCGCTGGGCAAGAACATGGTGGGTGCCTTCTATCAGCCGAGCGTGGTGCTGATCGATACCGCTTCGCTCAATACCCTGCCCGAGCGTGAACTGTCCGCCGGGCTGGCCGAAGTCATCAAATATGGCCTGATCTGCGACGAGCCCTTCCTGACCTGGCTCGAAGAGCACGTCGATGCACTGCGCGGCCTGGACCAGGCGGCGCTGACCGTAGCCATCGAACGTTCCTGCGCCGCCAAGGCGCTGGTGGTCGGCGCCGATGAGCGCGAGTCCGGCGTTCGTGCGACATTGAACCTGGGTCACACATTCGGGCACGCCATCGAGACGCATATGGGCTATGGTGTCTGGCTGCATGGCGAGGCGGTTGCTGCCGGTACGGTCATGGCGCTGGAAATGTCCTCGCGCCTGGGCTGGATCAGCACGCAGGAGCGGGATCGCGGCATTCGTCTGTTTCAGCGTGCCGGGCTGCCGGTCGTGCCACCGCAGGACATGACGGAAGACAATTTCCTCGAACACATGGCGATCGACAAGAAAGTCATCGACGGTCGCCTGCGTCTGGTGCTGTTGCGCCGGATGGGTGAAGCGGTCATCACGGACGATTATCCAAAAGAAGTATTACAGGCCACTCTGGTTGCGGATTATCGCGCCCTGGTGGATCAGCTCAGAGGTTAACGGAAACCCCATGACTAGTTTGCATGCCGACGAGGCCTTCCTCGGCCATTATCAGTTGAGTCATGACCCCTTTGCTGCGCGGGTACCTGGCTTCAAATTCTTTCCTGCCCAACGCAAGCCTGTGCTGGGTCAGCTTCATCATCTGGCGCGCTACAGCCAGCTGCTGCTGGCGGTCACCGGGCCTCAGGGCAGCGGCAAGACCCTGCTGCGCCAGGCGCTGGTGGCGAGCACCAACAAGCAGTCGGTGCAAAGTGTCGTGATTTCTGCGCGCGGAGCAGGTGATGCGGCAGGCGTGCTGCAGCAGGTCGCGCAGGCGCTGAGCGTCGCGCAGGCTGAAATGCAGTCGATCCTGTCGCAGGTCGTGCAGCTCGGGCTGACCGGCCAGGAAGTCTACCTGCTGGTTGACGATGCGGAACAACTTGGCGATTCGGCGCTCGAAGCGTTGCTGGGTCTTGCTGCGGGAACGCCTGAAGGGCGTCCGCATGTATTCCTGTTCGGAGAGCCATCGCTGCTCGATCGTCTCGATCAGATGTGTGCCGACCTGCAGGGTGATGTCGAAGGCGAACGCTTTCACGTCATCGAGCTGCAACCCTATACGGAAGAGGAAACCCGGGAGTATCTGGCTCAGCGTCTGGAGGGTGCAGGGCAGGGAATCGCGTTGTTCACCGCCGACCAGATCACCGATATTCATGAACAGTCCGATGGCTGGCCTGGCGCAATCAACCAGGTAGCCCGCGATTCAATGATCGAGGCGATGATCGCGAGTCGTTCCGCGGTCAAGCGTCCAAGTGTGGGGTTCAAAATGCCGAAAAAACACGTATTGGCCTTGGGTGCCGTTGTCATAGTGGCCGTGGCAGCAGCCGTGCTGATCCCGGGTCGCGGCGACAAGACGGGTACACCTGCCAATGCCCCGGCTTCCGCTCAGGCGCAACTGCCGCTGGGTGAAGGCAAGCCAACTGCTCAACAATCGAATAACGGCAGCCCGGCCATCGAATTCGCTGGTAACTCCCAGCCGATGCCGCTACCGATGAATGGCTCTCAGCCGGTGATGCGCGGTCCTCTGGCCGAGGCTGCCGGGTCCAGTGATTCCGACGAAGACGCAGTGCCGACAGGTTCGCCTGCGCAGCCGCCGACCGTCACCACTACGGCGCCGCCAGCGGGTGTGCCGGCAGGTCAGGCCGCAGCACAGACGCCTCGCTCGTCCATCCCGGCACCGACCCCTGCGCCAGCCGCCAAGCCGGCCCCTGCGCAGACTCAGGTCGCAACAGCCAAGCCTGCCCCGACTCCGGCTCCTGCTGCCAAGCCTGCTGAAAAACCGGCAGCGGCGGCGGCCAAACCGGCTGCCGGCGGTAGCTGGTACAGCAGCCAGGCACCCGGTCACTACGTGGTCCAGATCCTCGGCACCAGCTCCGAAGCGACGGCTCAGGCCTACGTTGCAGAGCAGGGTGGCGAGTATCGTTATTTCAAGAAAACCCTACAGGGCAAGCCGCTGTACGTCGTGACGTACGGCAACTTTCCTGACCGTGCTGCCGCCCTGGCAGCCATCAAGGTATTGCCAGCCAAGGTTCAGGCTGGTAAACCTTGGCCTCGTACTGTCGCCAGCGTCCAACAAGAGCTCGGCGCCACTCGTTGAAGTCGCAGCGGCCCTACCCGGGCCGCCCGCCGACCTACCTGACTTAACCCGCCTGAGCGCGCCGCATGTCGGCGCGCCTTGCGGCGTCTGCGTTACAAGCGCCTTACAGTCTCCCGTCGCGTCAGTCAGATTCACGAAGAAATACTTTGACTAGCACAGCGACCCGTTTTAAAACTTTCATAATTGCGACATTGATTATCAACCAGTCGTCGTTAAATTTGTTAGCCCTTGTGTCGCTGTGTACAATGACCTCCGTTTTGCCTGTCCGAAGCTGGCGCACGTTCGGCGTGACAGGTAATTGGTTGAATTAAAAGGAAATTTGCCTCGAATAGAGGCAGCCTGGTGAGAAAGTGTCTATGAAAGCAGGTCTGTACCAACCAGATGAATTCAAGGATAACTGCGGCTTCGGCCTGATCGCTCATATGCAGGGCGAGCCCAGTCATCACCTGTTGCAGACGGCCGTTCAGGCCCTGACCTGCATGACCCACCGTGGCGGTATCAACGCCGACGGCAAGACCGGCGACGGTTGCGGTCTGTTGATTCAGAAGCCCGACGGCTTCCTGCGTGCGATCGCCAAGGAACACTTCGCCGTCGATCTGCCCCGCCAATACGCTGTGGGCATGGTGTTCCTCAATCAGGACGACGCCAAGGCCGACGCCGCACGCGAAAACATGAACCGTGAAATCCTCGCCGAGGGCCTGGATCTGGTGGGCTGGCGTCAGGTGCCGATCGATACCAGCGTTCTGGGTCGTCTGGCGCTGGAGCGCCTGCCGAAAATCGAGCAGGTATTCATTGGCGGTGAAGGCCTGAGCGATCAGGAATTCGCCATTAAGCTGTTCAGTGCGCGTCGCCGCTCGTCGGTGTCCAACGCCGCAGATACCGATCACTACATCTGCAGCTTTTCGCACAAGACCATCATTTATAAAGGCCTGATGATGCCGGCCGACCTCACGGCCTTCTTCCCGGACCTGAGCGACGAGCGTCTGCAGACCGCTATCTGCGTGTTCCACCAGCGTTTTTCCACCAATACCCTGCCGAAATGGCCGCTGGCGCAGCCGTTCCGCTTCCTCGCCCACAACGGCGAGATCAACACCATTACCGGCAACCGCAACTGGGCACAGGCGCGACGCACCAAGTTCACCAACGATCTGATGGACCTGGACGAGCTGGGTCCGCTGGTCAACCGCGTGGGCTCTGACTCGTCGAGCATGGACAACATGCTCGAGCTGATGGTCACCGGCGGCATCGACCTGTTCCGTGGCGTGCGCATGATCATTCCGCCTGCGTGGCAGAACGTCGAGACCATGGACCCGGACCTGCGGGCGTTCTATGAGTACAACTCCATGCACATGGAGCCGTGGGACGGCCCTGCGGGCGTGGTCATGACCGAAGGTCGTCATGCGGTCTGCCTGCTCGACCGCAACGGCCTGCGCCCGGCGCGCTGGGTCACCACCAAGAACGGCTACATCACCCTGGCGTCGGAAATCGGCGTATGGGACTACAAGCCTGAAGACGTCATCGCCAAGGGCCGCGTCGGCCCTGGGCAGATCTTTGCCGTGGACACCGAAACCGGTCAGATCCTCGACACCGATGCCATCGACAACCGCCTCAAGTCGCGTCATCCGTACAAGCAATGGCTGCGCAAGAATGCCCTGCGCATTCAAGCCACCATGGAAGACAACGACCACGGTTCGGCTTTTTACGACAGCGAGCAGCTCAAGCAGTACATGAAGATGTATCAGGTCACGTTCGAAGAGCGTGATCAGGTGCTGCGCCCGCTGGGTGAGCAGGGTCAGGAAGCCGTAGGCTCGATGGGTGATGACACGCCAATGGCTGTGTTGTCGCGTCGTGTGCGTTCGCCTTACGACTACTTCCGCCAGCAGTTCGCGCAGGTGACCAACCCGCCGATCGACCCGCTGCGCGAAGCCATCGTCATGTCGCTGGAAATCTGCCTCGGTGCCGAGCGCAACATCTTCCAGGAATCGCCGGAGCACGCCTCGCGCGTGATCCTCAGCTCGCCGGTCATTTCGCCAGCCAAGTGGCGTTCGCTGATGAACCTGGAGCGTCCGGGCTTCGAGCGCCATATCATTGACCTGAACTACGATGAAAGCCTGGGTCTTGAAGCCGCTGTGCGCAGCGTTGCCGACCAGGCCGAAGAGGCCGTGCGTTCCGGTCATACGCTGATCGTGTTGAGCGACCGACACATCGCACCGGGCAAACTGCCGGTGCACGCTTCACTGGCGGTCGGCGCGGTTCACCACCGTCTGACCGAACAGGGCCTGCGCTGCGACAGTAACATTCTGGTCGAAACCGCGACGGCGCGTGACCCGCACCATTTCGCCGTGCTGATCGGCTTCGGCGCCTCGGCGGTCTATCCGTTCCTGGCTTACGAAGTGCTGGGCGACCTGATCCGTACCGGCGAAGTGCTGGGCGATCTGTACGAAGTCTTCAAGAACTATCGCAAAGGCATCACCAAGGGCCTGCTCAAGATCCTCTCGAAGATGGGCATCTCGACCGTTGCGTCCTACCGTGGCGCGCAGTTGTTTGAAGCCATCGGCCTGTCCGAGGAAGTCTGCGATGTCAGCTTCCGCGGTGTGCCGAGCCGCCTGAAGGGCGCGCGCTTCGTCGACATCGAAGCCGAACAGAAGGCGCTGGCTGCCGAAGCCTGGAGCCCGCGCAAGCCGATCCAGCAAGGCGGCCTGCTCAAGTTCGTGTTTGGTGGCGAATACCACGCCTACAACCCGGACGTGGTCAGCACTCTGCAGGCTGCCGTGCAGCAAGGCGACTACAGCAAGTTCAAGGAATACACCTCGCTGGTGGACCAGCGTCCGGTGTCGATGATTCGCGACCTGCTGCAGGTCAAGACACTCGATCAGCCCTTGAACATCGACGAAATCGAGCCGCTGAGCGAAATCCTCAAGCGCTTCGACTCGGCCGGTATTTCGCTGGGTGCCTTGTCGCCCGAGGCCCACGAAGCGCTGGCCGAGGCGATGAACCGTCTGGGCGCGCGCTCCAACTCCGGTGAGGGTGGCGAAGACCCGGCTCGTTACGGCACGGTTCGCAGCTCCAAGATCAAGCAGATCGCGACGGGCCGCTTTGGCGTGACGCCCGAGTACCTGGTCAATGCCGATGTGCTGCAGATCAAGGTTGCGCAGGGCGCCAAGCCGGGCGAGGGCGGGCAATTGCCGGGCGGCAAGGTCAATGGGCTGATCGCCAAGCTGCGTTATGCGGTGCCGGGTGTGACGCTGATTTCGCCGCCACCGCACCACGACATCTATTCCATCGAAGACTTGTCGCAGCTGATTTTTGACCTGAAACAGGTCAACCCGGCGGCGCTGGTGTCGGTCAAGCTGGTGGCAGAAGCGGGCGTCGGCACCATTGCCGCCGGTGTCGCCAAGGCCTACGCCGACCTGATCACCATTTCCGGTTACGACGGTGGCACCGGTGCATCGCCACTGACCTCGATCAAATACGCCGGCGCACCGTGGGAGCTCGGGCTGGCCGAAACTCACCAGACCCTGCGCGGCAACGACCTGCGCGGCAAGGTTCGGGTACAAACGGACGGTGGTCTGAAAACCGGCCTGGACGTGATCAAGGCTGCCATCCTCGGGGCCGAAAGCTTCGGCTTCGGCACCGCGCCGATGATCGCGCTGGGCTGCAAATACCTGCGTATCTGCCACCTGAACAACTGCGCCACCGGCGTAGCGACCCAGAACGAAAAGCTGCGCAAGGACCACTACATCGGCACCGTCGACATGGTGATCAACTTCTTCACCTACGTGGCAGAAGAAACCCGCGAATGGCTGGCCAGGCTGGGTGTTCGCTCGCTGGAAGAGCTGATCGGCCGTACCGACCTGCTGAACATCCTGCCGGGCGAAACCGAGAAGCAGCAGCATCTGGACCTGACACCCTTGCTGGGCAGCGACCATATTCCGGCCGACAAGCCTCAGTTCAGCCTGGTGGATCGCAACCCGCCGTTCGACAAGGGCCTGCTGGCCGAGAAGATGGTGGAGATGGCCAGGCCGGCCATCGAGTCGCTCAGCGGCGGCGACTACGAACTGGAGATCTGCAACTGCGACCGTTCGATCGGCGCGCGCATCTCCGGCGAAATCGCCAGACTGCATGGCAACCAGGGCATGAACAAGGCACCTGTCACCTTCCGCTTCAAGGGCACTGCCGGCCAGAGCTTCGGGGTGTGGAACGCCGGTGGCCTGAACATGTATCTGGAAGGCGATGCCAACGACTACGTCGGCAAGGGCATGACCGCTGGCAAGCTGGTGATCGTGCCGCCCAAGGGCAGCCCGTTCAAGACCAATGAAAGCGCGATTATCGGTAACACCTGCCTGTACGGCGCAACTGGCGGCAAGCTGTTTGCAGCGGGCACGGCTGGCGAGCGTTTCGCTGTGCGTAACTCCGGTGCCCACACTGTCGTTGAAGGCACTGGCGATCATTGCTGCGAATACATGACGGGCGGTTTCGTCTGCGTACTGGGCAAGACCGGCTACAACTTCGGTTCCGGCATGACCGGTGGTTTCGCCTACGTGCTCGACCTGGACAACACCTTCGTTGACCTCGTCAACCATGAACTGGTCGAGATCCAGCGTATCAGCGGCGAATCGATGGAGGCTTACCGCACTCACCTGCAAAGCGTCCTGAATGAGTACGTCGCGGAAACCGACAGCGAATGGGGCCGTAATATCGCGGAAAACCTGGACGATTACCTGCGTCGTTTCTGGCTGGTCAAGCCCAAGGCTGCCAACCTGAAATCGCTGCTCTCCAGCACTCGGGCCAACCCGCAATAACAGCAGCTGCGAGCGGCAAGCTTCACGCCGCACGTTAACAGCAGTGCGCCAATTGCCTGCGATCATGATTCCCGCAGCTTCAGGCTTGTAACCTGAAGCTGCTGCAAAGAGGCTCCAGAGAATGGCTGAACGTCTCAGTAACGACTTCCAGTTCATCGACGTCGGACGTAAAGACCCGAAAAAGAAACTGCTGCGTCAACGCAAGAAAGAGTTCGTGGAAATCTACGAGCCTTTCAAGCCCCAGCAGTCTGCCGATCAGGCGCACCGCTGCCTGGGCTGCGGCAACCCGTACTGCGAATGGAAGTGCCCGGTGCACAACTTCATTCCCAATTGGCTCAAGCTGGTCGCCGAGGGCAATATCCTCGCGGCTGCGGAATTGTCGCACCAGACCAACACCCTGCCGGAAGTCTGCGGCCGCGTGTGCCCGCAGGATCGCCTGTGTGAAGGTGCCTGCACACTGAACGACGGTTTCGGTGCGGTGACCATCGGTTCGGTCGAGAAGTACATCACCGACACTGCTTTCGCAATGGGCTGGCGTCCGGACATGTCCAAAGTCGTGCCCACCGGCAAGCGCGTCGCGATCATCGGCGCAGGGCCTGCGGGACTGGGCTGTGCCGACGTGCTGGTGCGTGGCGGCGTGACCCCGGTGGTGTTCGACAAGAACCCGGAAATCGGCGGTCTGCTGACCTTCGGCATCCCGGAATTCAAGCTGGAGAAATCCGTGCTGAGCCATCGCCGTGAAGTGTTCACCGGCATGGGCATCGAATTCCGGCTAAATACCGAAGTCGGCAAGGATGTCACCATCGATCAACTGCTCGAAGAATACGATGCGGTGTTCATGGGTATGGGCACCTACACCTACATGAAAGGCGGCTTCCCCGGTGAGGATCTGCCGGGTGTGCACGATGCGCTCGACTTCCTGATTGCCAACGTCAACCGCAACCTGGGCTTCGAAAAGACGCCGGAAGACTTCGTCGACATGAAGGGCAAGCGGGTCGTGGTTCTGGGCGGTGGTGACACGGCGATGGACTGCAACCGCACCTCGATCCGCCAGGGCGCCAAGTCAGTGACCTGCGCCTACCGCCGCGACGAAGAAAACATGCCTGGCTCGCGCAAGGAAGTGAAAAACGCCAAGGAAGAAGGCGTGAAGTTCCTCTACAACCGTCAGCCTATCGCCATCATCGGCGAGGGCAAGGTTGAAGGCGTGAAAGTGGTCGAGACGCGCCTGGGCGAACCGGATGCCCGTGGTCGTCGCAGTCCCGAGCCGATTCCGGGCTCCGAAGAGATCATCCCGGCAGAAGCCGTGGTCATCGCCTTCGGCTTCCGCCCAAGCCCGGCACCATGGTTCGAGCAGTTCACCATCAGCACCGATAGCCAGGGCCGTGTCGTGGCCCCGGAACAGGCGCAGTACAAGCACCAGACCAGCAACCCGAAGATATTCGCCGGTGGCGACATGGTGCGCGGCTCCGACCTGGTGGTGACCGCTATCTTCGAAGGCCGTAATGCGGCTGAAGGGATTCTGGATTACCTGGGCGTCTGAGTCTGGTGTTGCCGGGGTGTGCCGTTGCTGACGCGCACCCCGACAACAAGCGTCTACCCTTCGCAT
The DNA here is from genome assembly GCF_900074915.1 of Pseudomonas cerasi. Classification (GTDB taxonomy): domain Bacteria; phylum Pseudomonadota; class Gammaproteobacteria; order Pseudomonadales; family Pseudomonadaceae; genus Aquipseudomonas; species Aquipseudomonas cerasi. Next base: position 5,392,001 of record NZ_LT222319.1, on the reverse strand, counting down.
GCACTGTGCCAATGTCTCTGACATCCCGCCCGGCACTTACTCTCTGGACTCGGTGTAACTCGCTCAGGAAGAGCGTTTCCACCGGTGAAGGCAGTGATGAATAGTCGTTTTTGCCTGTTTTCTGCGCTTTTGAATGCGTCAGGCGCGTGTGCGCTCGACGTGGCGGGTTTGAGATCTTCTGAAACAACCCCGATTCTCCGATCACGACCTGTTCGTAAGGGGCGCGATACTCGATTGTTAACGCCTTGTTTCTGCCCTCGGTTTCTGCTTCCGGAAGGCGTTACGCTGTTGCGCTTTCATCGGGATGCCAATTGCCGTGCAGGCACTCCCGCCATCCATGTCGCTATAAGGAAATAGCCATGTTGAAAGCCGCCCCCATGGGCAAACTTGCTCTATCCAAAGAACAGAAACTTCTCGGGCCGGACAGGTTCACGCCCAGTACGGTTGCCGTACGCGAACACCGGGCTCGAGAACGCGCGGACCGGATAATCGACCAATTCGTCGGGCGCTTTACAGAGAAGAACTTTTTCCCTGAAGGCGGTGAAGATGCGTTATTCGCCTTGCTGGTTCAGTTGCCTGACTGGCCTGCCAGCCTGTCTATCAGGATTCACAACGAAAACGACGAAGTGCTCGCGGTCTTTTTGAAAGGCAGCGATGAAAGCGCCGTTCAAGGCAGCATCGTCCTGATGCAAAACGCCGATGCCTATATCGTTCCGGATGATGTTCCGGTCTCCAATGATGAGCCGTTGCTGCACTGGGTGTTCAGTCAGTTGCCGGCAGGTTCCAGTGTCGGCATGGGTGGCAACTTTCCCGGCAGTCACAGTGATGACGGACGAATCGTTACCCTGCGCGAGCAAATAGCGGGTCTGGCAAATGACCAAAGGCCGCTGTTATTCGATGCACTGGTGGCGGCCGACGAGGGCGCCTCGAAGGGGCAACTGGATACCCGCACACGCAATCCTTTCCTGCCACTGTGGGTTCGTCAGCAGACTCTGCTTTCTGCGGTCCTGAGCGAGCTATGCGCTTTATACCCGGATGTTCCGGCCGGTCGTCTTGAAGGACTGTTAGAGCAGATGCCGCTGACAGAGCAGGAAGAAGCTGACTTTCTGGATAATGTTGTTCTGCCGGAGTCTTTCGACGAGGCGATGAGCATTTCTCTGGATGAGTGGAACAGCAGTCTGGCTATCGACGGCCTGTCGCGAACGCGGAGCTTCAATACCTACACGGATGAGCTGGCCCGCGAGATCATCAGAGAGTTGCTGACTGCCGAATCGGGGCGAGAGCTGGTGATCTTCGAACCCGGCGAGAGCGAGTATTTTCCGGAAGACCCTGACGATACCCGTATCGTTCTGCTGCATGACGGCTACGGCAACTACAGTGCTCGGGACACCGAAAGCGGCGGGTTTGTCTCATTCAAGCCGGGTACCGACAGCTTCTATCTTGCGATCAGTTCGCAATTGAAAGCCGAAGAGCGTTTTGCGCTGGGCATGCAGTTCGAGCAGGATGTGAAAGGCATTCGCGACGTTCTGACCCGGCGTGCCATTCAGAAAAATCGCGGCTGGTTCGACCCTGAGCAACCCACTGAAATCGAAAACGATTGTCTGCCTGACTGGTTCGCGAACGCGACCGATGTCGAAAAACAAAGCTGGAAAGTGGCGGTGCAGGACTACAGCCAGGCGTTGCTCGAAGCCCAGGCACCTGACCTGCCGGACCCTTCCGTTTACGGACAGCCTGACCGGTTGCGTAACTACGCGCGGGGAAAACTGCAAGAGCGAATTTTGCTCGACCACGGCATTACAGTGGATCCTGACCGCATCAGCGTTCATACCACCAGCGTCGAGATTGATCCGGGCATCGGCATTGATATCGATTATGAATATGTCGGCCCTTCCGAGCTGGAGCCGCATTACGAAACGCAAGAGCGCAGCCTTACAGATCTGTCGCTGGAGAACATTGCACTCACCAATATCAACTTTCTACTCACCGGTCGCGCGTTTGACGATCAGGGGCAACTGCTCAGTTTCCTCAACGCCGGTTATCTGTTCGGCCTGATTCGTGAGCTGAACATTGGTGAGGATTACTCAAGGTATCTCAGCATAGTCCTGTCCACGTCGGCGGCAGGACAATGGCACCGTGAGCGTTATGCACGCGTCATGCGCGCACAAATGCGCCTCGACGCGATCGAAGCGAAAATGGCGGGAGACTTTCTGGGCGATGGCGGGCTTCCTCCCGAGCTGGCGAACAGAGGCTACAAATGGGTTGCCGCTGTGCTCGATCACCCAGTTGACAGTGATGATCGCGCGACGGTGGAGGGGCATCGTATTCAGGTCAGCCAGTTATCCATCAATGGTGTGTCATTGAGCGGTGTATTGGTGATCGGCACCGAGTCGCGCCCCAGCGTCGCCAACGTGGTGGTTTTTACCCCGCAGGCTCCTGACGGCATGTGCTTCCGGGAAATGAGCGATACGCAGGAGTTCCGGCAGCGGATATTGCTTGAGCCCGAATTGCTGAACTACCTGGTGAGCAGGGCACCTTTGGCCTCACAGGCCGATGTCAGGCAGGTACTGACCGCTGGACGTGACACGCTGTTCATGGAACTGCAGCCGTGTACCGGGAGTTTTATTGAGGTGGTCTATGAGTCTGAAGTCGCGCGGGTCATTTCTGCTGTCGATGAACAGACCAATACCAACTGGGAAACCTATTGGGAAAGTGCCTGGGAAATCACCAAAACCGTTGGCGACATCCTCCTCACCTTCACACCTTTTAAAGTGCAACTGCCGATCGCTGCCCTTCGCAGTTTTTACGCTATCTGGCAGGGCGTTGGAAAGAAGTCCAGCGAACAGGGGAGTGCCCCGTTGTATTTGGTTCAGGCGGCATTGTTGCTGGCCGATGGGCTGACGCTGTCAAAAGGGCGGCGGGTCAGAACATCTTCTACGGCAACGGTTGGCCGCTCTGTGCTCGATCCGAAAACAGCGGTATCCAAAACGCCTGTCGGGCTGAAAGCGCGCAGTGAAGGGATTTACCGGGGCATCCATGAGAAAGCTCAAGAAGGTGTACCGAGCCGCTTTTACGCCGTGCAACAGGAAAAAGTCTATGCCGTCAGATACGACTCAGATTGTGCGGCATGGCGGGTTATTGATTCGCGGCGACCGGATGCGTATTACCAACTGCCGATCCAGCTCGACGATCAAGGTGTCTGGGTGCACGCGTCGGCCGGTTTGCGCGGTGGCGGCAGACACCGGATAACCAAGCTGCCCACGGAAACAGGGAACGGTACGGATACACCGGGCAAGAGTGCTGGAAAACTCAGGTACAAAATACACATGAGTGATTTTTTCAACGCTGCCGAATTCAAAAGAGCGGATAAGGAGATACAGGCCAAAGACCTGGAAGCCTCAGTCAAGAATGCTGTTGAGAAGTACGTTCTTGATGGCGCCGCTCACCTGCATAGATGGAAACCCACTGCAAAAAATAAACTGGATAAAAACGCAAAGTTTTTTTTCCTGGACTTGCCCTCCATTGGCGATAGCACCGGGAGAGGGGATTGGCGTCTGGTGCTCAAGCGTGTGGAAAAAGGCCTGCTCGAGCCTTTCGATATCCTCAACCATAAGCAAATGTGACGGAAATCAGCCGGTTCTGAAGGCGCATGCCCGTGCATAACGACAGCAAATCGGCACGATAGACAAAAGGCACGGCTCTCGCCGTGCCTTTTGCGTCGAGCTCTGAGAAAATGCCGGCACTTTTATTGCGGATGCCGACATGACTGCCCTGAAGAACGACCGTTTCCTTCGCGCTTTGCTCAAGCAACCCGTAGACGTCACGCCGGTATGGATGATGCGTCAGGCAGGTCGCTACCTGCCGGAATACCGCGCCAGCCGCGCCAGTGCCGGGGACTTCATGAGCCTGTGCAAGAACCCGCAGTTCGCCTGTGAAGTCACTTTGCAGCCGCTGGATCGCTACCCGCTGGACGCGGCGATTCTGTTCTCCGACATCCTGACCATTCCCGATGCGATGGGTCAGGGGCTGTACTTCGAAACCGGCGAAGGCCCGCGCTTCAGGAAAACCGTCAGCACGCTGGCTGACATCGAAGCGTTGCCGATCCCCGATGCGCAGCAGGACCTGGGCTACGTGATGGATGCGGTCAGCACCATTCGCCGCGAACTCAACGGTCGCGTACCGCTGATCGGTTTCGCCGGCAGCCCGTGGACGCTGGCGACCTACATGGTCGAGGGCGGTTCGTCAAAAGACTTCCGCAAATCCAAGGCCATGCTCTACGACAACCCGCAAGCGATGCACCTGCTGCTCGACAAGCTGGCGCAGTCAGTGGCCTCCTACCTCAATGGCCAGATTCTGGCCGGTGCGCAAGCCGTGCAGATCTTCGACAGCTGGGGCGGCAGCCTGTCTTCGGCGGCGTATCAGGAGTTCTCGCTGGCCTACATGCGCAAGATCGTCAACGGCCTGATTCGCGAAAACGACGGGCTCAAGGTGCCAGTGATCGTGTTCACCAAAGGTGGCGGTCTGTGGCTGGAAAGCATTGCCGACATCGGTGCGGACACCCTCGGGCTGGACTGGACCTGTGACATCGGCGAAGCGCGTCAGCGTGTCGGCAGCAAGGTTTCGCTGCAAGGCAACATGGACCCGACCGTGCTGTACGCCCGCCCGGAAGCCATCCGCCAGGAAGTCGCACGCATCCTTGCCAGCTACGGCAGCGGCACCGGGCACGTCTTCAACCTCGGCCACGGCATCACCCCTGAAGTCGACCCGGCCAATGCCGGCGCGTTCATCAATGCGGTGCACGAGTTGTCGGCGCAGTATCACCAGTAATTGCCGAGCCAACGAGGCGTCGATGCCTCAAGACGCATCGATTGATTTAAGCGCCGACGACTACGTCGGCGCTTTTGCATCCGCAAAGCCCTGCCGCAGCGAACCGCTGCGTGGCAGGAATCTACCTTGGCGCTCGCCTTGCGCCTTGCCTTCTGCGTAGCTCAGGCGACCGTTGACCCAGACACCGTCGATGCCCTGCGCCGCTCGCTGAGGGTCTTTGAAATCCGCCACGTCGCGCACGGTTTGCGGGTTGAACAACACCAGATCCGCCCAGTAACCCTCGCGAATAAGGCCGCGTTCGTGCAAGGCGAAGCGCGCGGCTGATAGCCCGGTCATTTTGTGTACGGCGGTGTGCAACGCAAACAGCCCCTTGTCGCGGCTGAAATGCCCAAGCACCCTCGGGAACGCGCCCCACAGGCGCGGATGAGGAAACGGGTCCTCCGGAAGGCCATCGGAGCCGATCATCGCCAGCGGGTGAGACATGATGCGTTCGACGTCGCCCTCATCCATGCCGTAGTACACCGCACCCGCAGGCTGTAACTTGCGTGCGGCGTCCAGCAATGACAGCCCCCAGTCGGCGGCAATGTCCTGCAGATCTCTGCCGCCTTGATCCGGGTGTGGCGTAGACCAGGTGATGGTGATGCGAAATGCGTCAGTCACCTGTTTAAGGTCCAGCGTTGAAGAACTGGCCGCATAGGGATAGCAGTCGCAGCCTACCGGATGGTCCTGCGCGGCCTCTTCCAGGGCCGCCAGCAGTTGCGGGCTGCGTCCCCAGTTGCCGGCACCGGCGCACTTCATGTGCGAGATGATGACCGGTGAGCGCGCATGGCGACCTATATCGAATGCTTCTGCCATGGCCTCAAGCACCGGCTCGAATTCGCTGCGCAGATGGGTGGTGTAAGTCGCGCCGAACGCGCTGAGTTCCTCAGCCAGTTGTTTGACCTCGCTGGTTTCGGCCGAGAACGCCGAAGCGTAGGCAAGGCCGGTCGACAACCCCAGCGCGCCCGCTTCCAGGCTGTCGCGCAACTGCTCGCGCATCGCGGCGATTTCTTCCGGGCTGGCGCTGCGCAACAAGTCATCCATGTGGTTGCTGCGCAAGGCGGTATGGCCGATCAGGGCCGCCACGTTAACGGCGGGCCGGGCGTTTTCAACCGCCGCGCGGTAGTCGGTGAAACGTGGATAGACGAACGCCGCGGCGTCGCCCAGCAGGTTCATCGGGTCGGGCGGATTGCCGCTCAGCGAGACCGGCGCCGCGCTGATCCCGCAGTTGCCGACGATGACGGTCGTCACGCCCTGGCTGATTTTCGGCAGCATCTCGGGTTTGCGGATGACCACCGTATCGTCGTGGGTGTGCACATCGATAAATCCGGGGGCCAGCACGCGACCGGCCGCATCGATTTCTTCCCGGGCACTGGAACCGGTCAGACTGCCGATGCGCTGGATGCGCCCTTCGCTGATCGCCACATCGGCGCGTACCCCCGGCGTGTCACTGCCGTCGATGACCAGTGCGTTGCGAATGATCAGGTCATAAAGCATGGTTCAGTCTCCCAGCGGCAGGCCATCTTCACCGCCACGGTATTCATCCAGCGCAAGCTTGATCCGGCGCAGCCGCTCCTGATTGTCTTCAGGGCTCGCCAGCGCCAGTTCAGTGGCCAGCACATCGATGGTCAGCAGCATGCCGTAACGCGCTGCGGTAGGTTTATAGATGAAATTGGTTTCAGCAATTTGCAGCGGCAGCACAACCTCGGCCAGTTGTGCCAACGGTGAGTCAGGCAGCGTGATGGCCAGCACGCGGGCACCGTAGCTGCGGGCCAGGGTCACGGCGTCGAGCAGTTCCGGTGTACGCCCGCTGAGCGAGCAGACAATCAGGCTGTGTTGCGGGCCAAGCGTAGCGGCGACCATGCGCATCATCACCGGGTCGCGGCAGGCGGCCACCGGGTAACCCAGGCGCACCAGCCGGGTTTGCAGTTCCTCGCTGCACAGGCTGGAGCAACCGCCCATGCCGAATGTGTGAATCATGCGTGCGTCGGCGACACAGGCGATGGCGGCGGCAAAGCGTGTTGCATCGAAGCCCGCCAGGTGCTGGCGCAGGGTCGCTTCGATGTCGTCGACGATCCGGGTGAAAAACGCCGACTGCTCCGGCGCCGGTTCAGGATGAAGGAAGCGGCTGCCGACGCCGCTGGCCTGGGCCAGTTGCAGGCGCAAATCGCGCAGATCCCGACAACCGATGCTGCGTGCGAAGCGTGACAGCGTCGCACTGCTGACCTCGGCGCGGCTGGCCAGCTCATCCAGACTGGCACTGGCCGCGAAGGCGATATCGCTGAGCAACAGCCTGGCGATTCGTCCCTCTCCCGCGCTGAGGGAATCCTGACGGGCACGTATCTGGTACAGAATGTCCACTCAAAGCACCTGCGCCAGGCCCAGCGTCAGGGCAAAAGCGACGACAGAAATCAGCGTCTCCAAGACCGTCCAGGTCTTGAACGTTTGCGCGACGGTCATGTTGAAATACTCCTTGATAAGCCAGAAACCACCGTCGTTGACGTGGGAAAAGATCACCGAGCCTGCGCCCGTCGCCAGCACCAGCAATTCGGGGTGCGGGTAACCCAGCCCCAGCGCGACAGGCGCAACAATGCCCGATGCGGTGGTCATTGCTACCGTCGCCGAGCCTGTCGCTACACGCATCAGTGCAGCGAAAAGCCAGCCCATCAGCAGGGGTGACAGATGAAAGTCCTGCGCCAGACCAACGATCTGGTTGGTGACACCGCTGTCGACCAGAATACGGTTCAAACCGCCACCGGCACCGACCAGCAACGTGATGCTGGCGGTCGGTGCCAGGCACTCATTGGTGAATTTCAGGATCGAGTCGCGGTTGAAGCCCTGAGCGATGCCCAGCGTCCAGAAACTCAACAGGGTGGCCAGCAGCAGGGCGATCACCGAGTTGCCGATGAACAGCAAAAAGCCATTGAACGCACTGCCCGGTGTGCTGATCAGGTTGGCCCAGCCACCCAGCAGCATCAGCACCACCGGCAGCAGAATCGTGGCCATGGTCAGGCCGAAGCTGGGCAGCTTCTGGCGTGGTTCGCGGTCGAGAAACTGCTTGGCCAGCGGGTTTTCAGCTGGCAAGTGGATGCGCGGCACAATGAATTTGGCATACACCGGACCGGCGATGATCGCCGTGGGGATGCCGATCAGGATGGCGTAGAAGAGCGTTTGCCCCACCGACGCCTGATACGCCTGCACCGCGAGCATCGCAGCAGGGTGTGGCGGCACCAGCGCATGCACCACCGAGAGACCGGCGACCATCGGCAGGCCGACCATCAGAATCGACACCCCGACACGCCGGGCCACGGTAAAGGCAATCGGCACCAGCAGAACGAAGCCGACTTCGAAGAACAGTGGCAAGCCCACCAGAAACGCAATGCAGACCATGGCCCAGTGCGCGTTACGTTCGCCAAAGCGGTCGATCAGAGTGCGCGCCACCTGCTCGGCGCCGCCAGACTCGGCCATCATCTTTCCAAGCATGGTGCCCAGCGCTACGACCAGCGCGATATGCCCCAGCGTCTTGCCAACCCCCGCTTCATAGGAGGCGACCACGCCACTGGCCGGCATTCCCGCGACCAGGGCCAGACCGACCGAAACAAGCGTAATGACGATAAACGGATTGAGGCGGTAACGCGCGATCAGCACGATCAAGGCGATGATGGCGACAGCGGCGTAGACCAACAGCGAAATACCGGGAGACGGCGACATAGCGGCGGTTCCTTGCAGAATGGGTAGGCGAGAGCGCAATACCGACGGCTGAAGCCGTCAGCCTGAAGGCGACTCGGGGGTACTCGGCAGGGATAACGCAATAAGGTGGAGCAGGGGCGTTTCAGGGCGATCACAGGTATTCATTGTTTTTATCTCTGCTTTCGTGATGAAAATAAATTACACGAAAATGAAATATAAACAAATATATGAAAATAATTTTCTTTTTTGGGTCGTGTCTCGCTAATGGGGGCGGTGCTGAGGCGCGACCTACCGCTGCGTCAGCAATTGCTCCGCATAGCGCGCAACGACATGGCCGAAAGCAATAGAGGTATTAGCGGTGCCCGAGCGCAGGCTGTCTACGAGGTTAGCGAGTTCCGCATCACTGGCGCTGGATATGAATTGTTCATCGAACACACCCGTGATGGCCTCCTGACGTCTTTTGGTCAGATACGCGATATCGAGTGCGAGCTTTTCGATCATTGTCGTGGCGGGAAGGTCGGTGTAGGACGTGCTCTGGATTTTCCCTGTCAGCAAGTAACGGAAGCGCTGTTCGCAATCGTCCTCTGTCGGAGAAATGTGCAGGTCCTCATCGAACCAGTTGCCTTTGTAGTGACCGCAGTGCAACTCACCACCTGCTTTCTTGTCACGCAGACAGGACGCATGGAGATTGCTGTATTCAAGTGCAAGTGGGAGGTAGTGCTCCTGCGGCCTGAAATGCTCTATGTGGCTGCTACAAAGATCTATCGCTCCGCCGCAATAGCAGCATGAGAAGTTCTGCTCTCGCAACAGCCCGTCATGCAAGTCGCGTTTTTGCGGTTTCTGCAAGGCTGGATAGGTGGGCGTCCAGTCTTCGTTTGCGCTGGCTTTCCATTCGGTGAATGACGCAGGCTCAGTTCCTTTGATGATGCGTCTCATCGTCCAATGATCTCCTTGCGCTTGAGCAGCGCCTCGGCACCCGCGAACTCTGGTAGATCGGGCGCCTTCTTCTTCAGTGCATCAAGCTGCGACCTGGCTTTTTCAAGCTCGTTGTTTTCCAGAGTGCTGAATAGCTGATCGAGCAACTCTTCAATTTCGGGCTCACGCTGAGGCACGCCCATGACTTCTTCCAGAATGCTGCTGGAGTCCAGGCCGTAGGTTGCTTTTGGGTGAGAGCCGTCATGGTTATTCAGCAGGATGACCTCGCCCGGCTGTAAGCTGCCGATGACCTGTGGCGAGTGGCTGGCTGCGATGAACTGGACGCTGGGAAATGCTTTTTTCAGCGCGGGTGCAATGGTGCGTTGCCAGCCGGGGTGCAGGTGGATGTCCAGTTCATCAATCACGATGATGCCGTTTGTCTTGCTTAGAACATCCTTCCCCATGTGCGGATTTAGCAGGCAGATACGGCGAGCAATATCGGCGAAGAGTGCGACCATTCCGCGTTGCCCGTCGCTCAGGTCGTTGAACGGGATTTTTCGGTCATCCATTTCGACTACCAACGCACGTAGCTCCATGTCGTACTCTATTCCGGTGGCGTCGGGTAGTGCGCATTGGATGGCTGAGTTTATCCAGGTCAGTTCGTCGTTGAAAACGCTGGAAGAACCTGCTCGGGATAGCCTTTGAAAGCGCTCCAGTGTCTTGCCGATGAACCAGGTCTCGAAGTTTTTCAAGTTGGAAGCGGCATCGAACCAAGAGGTGTAGGCATCCAGTCTTGATGGTTTGCTCTGTGCAGCATGCTCAGCGGTTACACTCATCGTCAGCCAGCGCCGATTGGCTTGATAGACGGCGAATACAGGCAAATCCCCGTGAGTAGCACCGTCGATGCTGATCAGATTTTCCGAAAATACGAGACTGTTCAGCGCGCTAAAATTTGTCTGAAGACTGTTGCGTTCTAGCGATACGTGCCATTCCTGATGTTCAAACGCCCCACCTTGGGCAGTCAACACGAGAGGATAGCTGCGCTCAAAACGAATCCTGTCTTCGAACTTTACTAACTCGAACCGAACATCGGACTCGGCTATCGATGGTTGATGGACGCCAATGCTCCCAAGTAGATTCCCGAAGCATCCCGCCACCCCCAGCAACAACGACGTCTTCCCACTGCCATTAACCCCACCACCAGATTGAATCCCGGCTGGAAGTCGAAATGAGCATCTTCGTAGCAACGAAAATTCTGCAGGTGGAGGTGGTCGAGGCGCATGTCGGTTTCCTTTACCAGAACTGGCGGATGCGCCAGTGTACCTTGGCTAACTCTATGCGCCATCGCCCGATGTGTGACTAAACCTTCGCCCCCAGCGGCTGCAACCTTGCCAACCTCAACGCCACACCAAGGGCGATCAGCAGCAACACGCCGATAAACAGCCCGATGCCGTTCCATCCCGCGTAGTGCCAGAACACGCCGCCGCCGGTTCCGGCTACGCTCGAGCCTGCGTAGTAACAGAACAGGTACAGGGACGCGGCCTGGCCTCTGGCGGTGGTGGCCCTGCGTCCGACCCAGCTGCTGGCCACCGAATGTGCGCCGAAGAAGCCGAAAGTGAAGATCAGTACGCCGACGATCACCAGCGGCAGCGGGGTGAACAGGGTCAGCAGCAGGCCGGCCAGCATCATCACGATCACGGCCCAGAGCACCTGTCGGCGGCCAAGGCGGTCAGCCAGCGAGCCGATCTTTGCCGAGCTGTAGATGCCCGACAGGTACACCACGGAAAACACCCCGACCACGGCCTGGCTCAGGTTGTAGGGTGCGCTCAGAAAGCGGTAGGCGATGTAGTTGAACAGCGTGACGAATGCGCCCATCAGCAGAAAGCCGGTCAGAAACAGCAGCGGCAAGCCTGCATCGCGAAACTGCACCACAAACCCGTCGAGCAGACTGCGAGGGTGCAGCGAGCGCGGGCGGAAGTTGCGCGAGGCCGGCAGGATCCTCCAGAACACCGCTGCGGCGATCAGCGCCAGCCCGCCAACTACCAGCATTGCCGCGTGCCAGCTGACATAGTCGATCATCACCCCGACGATCAGCCTTCCGCTCATACCACCGACGGCGCTGCCGCCGATATACAGGCCCATCGCCAGACCCAGATGGGTGGGGTGGATCTCCTCGCTCAGGTAGGTCATGGCCACCGCCGCGAGGCCGCTCAGTGACAGGCCTACCAGGGCGCGGGTAATCAGTACGCCCTCCCAGCTGGGCATCAAGGCGCTGGCGATGGTGAACAGCGACGCACAGAACAGCGCCATGACCATCACCGGCTTGCGCCCCAGCCGATCGGATATCGGCCCGGTGATCAGCAGGCCGATGGCGAGCATTGCCGTGGCGACGGACAGGATCAGGCTGCTTTGTGCTGCCGTCAGGGAGAACTCGCTGGACAGCGTCGGCATCATCGGCTGAACGCAGTACAGCAGGGTAAAGGTCGAAAACCCGCCAGCGAACAGCGCCAGTGCAGTACGTTTGAAAAGCGGCGTGTTCTTTTCGATGTAGGTATCGCCGGGCAGTGTCGACGACTGTACGGACGGGGTGTTCAGGTCTGGGGTGGGCGGGGCGACGGCAGGGTTCACAAAGACCTCAGGGCATGATTGAGCAGGCGATGAAAAAATCATATAGCTCGCTAATCATTCCATCCAATATATTGTTCGACCTGTTTGATAGGTAAAACGACTTAATGGAGGCCGCATGGAATTGCGTCATCTGCGTTACTTCATCGCGGTTGCCGAAGAGCTGCATTTTGGCCGCGCCGCGCAGGCGCTGGGTATTTCGCAACCGCCGCTCAGCCAGCAGATTCAGACGCTGGAGCAGGAACTGGGCACGCGCTTGTTCGAGCGCACCAACCGGCGCGTCGAGTTGAGCGAATCCGGGCGGCTGTTTCTCGACGAAGCACGGCTGGTGCTGGCGCAGGTCGACAAGGCCACTGACGTGGCGCGGCGTGCGCAACTGGGTGAGATCGGCGAGCTGAAAATCGGCTTTACCTCATCTGCGCCGTTTACGTCGAGCATTCCGCAGGCGATTTTTGCTTTCCGCCAGTCCTACCCGGACGTGCACCTGACCCTGACCGAGATCACCAGTCAGGAAGTGGCGGCAGGTCTTGAGGACAAAACCATTCAGGTCGGCATCATGCGCCCGCTGGCATTGCCCGATTCATTGGTGGTGTTCGAATTGCTCAGTGAACCGCTGGTGGCGATCATGCGTGCCGACCATCCTCTGGCGGCAGAAAGCGAGGAGGGGATCTACATGGCAGCGTTGGCCGCCGAGCCGTTCGTGTTCTTCCCGCGCACCTACGGCAGCGGCATCTACGCGCAAGTCCTGAGCCTGGCGCGCGCCGCAGGGTTCAGCCCGCTGATCACCCAGGAAGCGGGCGAAGTGATGACCATCATCGGCCTGGTTGCAGCAGGATTGGGCGTCACCGTACTGCCTGCGTCCTACCGGCGAATGCGCATCGACGGCGTGGTCTACCGCAACGTCCTCGACCCCGGCGCAACCAGCGCGGTGTGGCTGGTGCAACGCAAGGACGAACAATCGCCCATGGCCAAGGCGTTCACCGAGCTGTTAACGCGCAATGTGGGGTGATTCAAAGGTACTGATGATAGGACGCAGAGCGTCCAGAACGGCATGCGACGCAGAGCGCCGTACGATGGTTGAGATTCTGGCCGCAGGCCGTGGGAGCGAGCTTGCTCGCGATCTGCCGGGAACCGGCAGCAAGACCGGTGTATGCGGTGCATCAGGCATGGCCGGGCCGCTTCTCAGCCGGTCGTAACCTCCCGAACGTCCTGCGGGCAGCAGCCCTCTCTTGTAGGCATGTTGATACCTAAAGATCGGACGCAGAGCGACCAGAACTGCATTCCCACGCCGGAGAGTGGGAACGATAAGTGTGTGGACTGGAGCATGAGGAACGACAGGCGTCCCAGATAACACGCTTAGTGCCAACGCCTGAAGATCAGCGAGGTGTTCACGCCGCCAAATGCGAAGTTGTTGTTCATCACGTATTCGTTGCTCATGTACCTTGGTTCGCCGACGATGTAGTCCAGTTCACCGCACTGTGGGTCGATGTCGACCAGGTTGAACGTATGGATATAGCGATCGCTGTTGAGCATTTCGATGCTGAACCATGACTCCATAGTGAATGCGTTGGCCGACTGATATTCGACCAGCCAGCGATCGTCCAGGCGTCGCTGCATGCCCTGGCGGTAAGCCGTCGGGTAGCGGCCATGCATTTCCAGGTCCGGGGTCATGGCGAACATCAGCGCAGCGAACAGCTCGCGGGCTTCGGGATTGGGCGGCAGCAAACCGTCGGCTTGCCATTTGCCGTCGATCAGCAACTGGCGCGCCTGGGGAATGCCCAGCGGGTCCATCATCGACCAGCGCAATCCGCCGTTTTCGCGCTGGATGATCAGTAACCAGTCCTGATGCTGATCGGCCTGGCGACGCTCGATGTGCAGCTGCATCGGCAATTACATGGTCGGTGCGCTGGTCGGCAGCGGGGCTTGTGCCGCACAGCCGCCGAGCAGCAGGAAGGCTAAAAACAGTATGCGAATCATGATGCTTCCACTTCCAGGGGTTTGCGGGCCACGACATTGACCAGCGTTTCCTCACGTTGCCCGAACGGCCTGGGCTTTTGCAGTTTCAAGACTTCGAGCAGGCCGAAGTCCCTGGCGCGGCTCCACCACAGGTAAGGGTACGAAACATTCGGTGCATCGAACTCGAAACCCTGGTCGCGGATCATCTGCAGATACTGCGCCGCGCTTTTCTGAACATGCATCGGGTGGCGGAACAGCCAGCGAATTACCCAGGTGTCGATGTACGCCTCGGTCGACTCGGCGAACAGCAGGTAGCCGCCCGGTTTGAGTACCCGGTAAAACTCGGCCAGCGCTTGTTCCTGCTCCACCAGATGATGGAAAGTCTGGTGGCAGAACAGCAAATCGACGCTGGCGTCGGGTACTGGCAGAGCTGCGCAGTCGCTGCCGATCAGCTCGACCTCTACGCCTCTGGCCCGCGCCTCTTCGCGACTCATCTCGAGGCTGTGCGGATCGGCGTCGACACCGATGAGCCTGGACGGCTGAAAAACCTTGTTCAGATGCTGGAACGAGCGGCCTTGCCCGCACCCGGCGTCGAGCAACACCGGCGCAACCGGCGGCGGGCTGGCGAACAGGCTGTGCAAGTCGTCTATCGCCACGCGCAGCACGCGGTACTGCCAGATGTTGCTGCGCAGAAACCACAGGCCGAAGCGGGTTTCCTCGACATAACTGTCACTCAGGAACGGTCGACTCATGAACCACCGTCCGCGCAGATTTCCGAAAGTGTGCGCAGGCGGCGCTTGGGCTCGCTGACAAACGGATTGCGTTCGTCCCAGGCATAACCGGCCAGAATCGAGCTGATCATGCGGCGGATGTCCGGAGCGCTGCCAGGGTAGAAAATCACGCTCTGGAACGTACCGTCATACCAGCCCTCGACATAGGCACGAAAGGTGTCGACGCCACGTTTCAATGGCACCGCGAACTCGCTTTCCCAATCCACGTTTTCGCCCTGCAACTGGCGGCTCAGCACGCCAGCCGCCATGCTCGCCGAACACATGGCGATGGTCACACCTGACGAAAACACCGGGTCGAGGAATTCCGCCGCATTGCCCAGCAGCGCAAAGCCTTTGCCGTGCAGGGTCTTGACGTTGGCCGAGTAGCCGCCGATGGTTCTCGCTGGCGTATCCCAGACTGCGTTTTTCAGCACGCTGGTCAGTTGCGGTGTTTCATCGATAAAGGCGCGCAGGCAGGCATCCAGATCCTCGGGCTTGTCCTTGAAGCGTTCAGCCGAGGCGACCACGCCTATCGAACAGCGGCCTTCGCTGAACGGGATCGACCAGAACCACACATCGCTGTGCTGCGGATGGATGCTGACGAGAATCTTGCGGCGGTCGAAGGGCGGGCTTTCGATGCGGTCTTCGATATGGGTGAACACCGCCTGGCGCACCGGAAAACCCGACGGCGCTTCCAGATCCAGCAAGCGCGGCAGCACACGGCCATAGCCGCTGGCGTCGAGTACGAAGCTGGCCTGCACGCTGTATTCGCTGCCGTCCTCACGCCTCACACGCAAAACCGGCTGCGGACCATCGAAGTCGGCGCTGACGATCTCTTCCTGATAGCGGATGTCCACGCCTTGCAGCGCAGCCTGATCGGCGAGCAGTTTGTCGAACTCGCTGCGCTGCACCTGAAAGGTCGTCGGCTTGCCGTTGCTGAACGTATCGCTGAAGTCGAAATCGCTGTATTGCTCGCCACGCGCGAAGGCTGCGCCATTTTTGGGCTGGAAACCGGCGGCCTGCACGGCCTCCAGCATCCCGGCTTCTTCGACGAAGTCCAGGCAGTGGCACAGCAGGCTTTCACCGATGGAGAAGCGCGGAAACAGCTGGCGCTCGATGATCAGCACGTCATGGCCCTGGCGTTTGAGCAGGGCAGCCGCTATTGAACCGGCCGGGCCGGCACCGATGATGACGACCTGACGAATTTCCCTATCAGTGATGGGCACAGGTATTCCTTTTCGGTTGGGCGGTGGCTGGGAGTGACGACAACGCTGCAAGACTCATGCGTGTGGCCCTTCAGCATTGGCTGGCGAATGAAGCGCTTTACGCGGGCTGGCCCAGGGCGCCAGCAGGAAGCTGAACGCCAGCCCCAGACTGACCGACAGGCCGAAGTTGCTGATCGCCGGGGTGCTGGAAACGGCCAGCAGGCCGAACGACAGCCAGGTGGTGACCGCTGCCAGCAGCGTGCCCAGCAGGCTGACTGCCGCGCCGCCTATCTGCTCGCGCATCAGGATGGCGTAATCGACGCTGATCGCCGTGACCAGCAACAGGCCGAACAGGCTGAACAGAGTCAGCGGCTGACCGAGCCAGCCCAGGCTGGCGAGGCTGCACAGGGCCGCCAGCAGGGGCAGGGCGACGATGCGCAACGCACCGCCGAAGCCAAACGGAGCGATCAGCAGCAGGACGATCAGTACGCACGATGCCAGCTTCAATTCCGCTGCGCTGATCTGCGTGTGGGCAAACACCTCGTTGAGCTCACCCAGGCGGTCGACCAGTTGCACGCCCTCCAGTCCGATGGCCTGCACGCGCAGCAACGCCATGCTGTTCATGCCACGCAGGCTGACGATGCTGGCTACCTGAGCGTCGCCTTCGGCATCTTCGCTGGCGCCCAGCCAGAGCGTGCGCCACGGTTCGCTGAGCGGGCCTTGAAGCGCCTGATCAATGTCTTGCGTTGGCAGTGCCTGCAATTGCGCGAGTTCGGTTTTCAGTGCGTTGGCCGGAACGCCAAGCTGTACCAGTGGCTCCCAGTGTTGCGGCAATTTGCCCAGTGCATCACGGGTCAGTTGCTGCTCGGCAGGCGAATCCAGCAACTGGTTGAGCGCCATGTAGCCTTGCAGCTTGTCCATGCTGACCAGTTGGTCGAGCCGTTGGGTCAGTTCGGACTGCCGATCCAGCAACTGCTGTTGGTCCTTGCCGCGCACCAGAAAAAACTGGCTGGTGGGCTGATAACCGGTGATCCGTGCGATGGCCTGGGCTTCATCGGTCAACGCCTGAGGTGCTGCCACCCATTGGCGGATATCGTTCTTGGTGGTCAGGTGCCAGAGTCCGCCGCCACAGAAGACCAACAGCAGCACCAGCAGGATCGGTGTGCTGATGCGCAGCAGCAAGGCGGCGCGGCAATCGAGCATCAATTGCGCCAGTTTCAGCGGCCACTGGGCAGGGCTGATCTCGACTTTTACGAGCAGCGCGGGCAGCAGGCACACCGCCGTCAGGTAGGCGCCGATCAGGCCGGCCGCCGAGAACACCGCAATTTGCGTGAGTGCCGGGAACGGCGTCCAGGCCAGCGCCAGGTAGCCGATGCAACTGGTGATCAGGCTCAGGCTCAGGCCCGGCAGGGTCAGGCGCAAGGCGGGCCAGCTGCGCCAGGGTTTGAGGCTCCAGCTCTTGGACAGGTAATGCAGCGGGTAATCCACCGCCACCCCGATCAGGCTCGAGCCCAGCACCAGCGTCATGACGTGCATGCTGCCGAATATCGCAACGCAGGCCACCGCGCGAAGAGCATGCCGACCACCACCGGCACGAATGCCAGCAGCACGCTCCAGCGGCGGAAGGCGAGTAACAGCAACAACAGGATACCGACCGTTGCGCCACCGCCGACCCAGGTGATTTCCCGGCTGGCCTGCTTCTGCCCGTCGGCAGCGTAAAGCAGCCCGCTGGCCGCGAGCAATTGACCACCCGCCTGACTGGCCTGCACCCGCGCTTGCGCCAGCAGGTCCGCGACCTGGCCGGGCAGGTGCATGTCGAAGGCATCGGTTCGGGTTCGCGAACGCAGCAGTACCCAGCTTTTGCCCTCGGCGCTAGCCACCAGCGCGCCACTGGCCAGGTCCGCCTCGACCGAGCCCTGCTTCGGCAGGCCGTTCTGGATACGTCCGGTCAGCCCCAGCCAGTCATCCTGGCCAGGCACCAGGCTGAACCCGGCAAACGGGTCGAACAGCGTCTGTACGCGCTGTTCGATGAAGGTTTTCGGGTCGTCGATCAGCAGTGTGCGGTCCGCTGTCGGCAGCATGGCGATGCGCCCTTGCAGCAACTGGGTGCGCAACGCGGGCAGATCGGCCTGCAGCGACCACTGGACCTTCTCGAACAGGCCGGTCGACTGCCATTGTTCAGCCAGATTGCGTGCCAGTTCGACAGCCTTCTGCCGATCGCTGTGGCCCACCAGCACCAGCATTTCGCGGTTGAGCGGTTCCTGCATGCGCTTTTCGGCGCTCACGACCAGTTCGTCGTTATCGGTGCCCGGCACCAGCTCCATCAGGTTGGCCGACAGCGGCGAGCGGTCGTGCCACTGCCAGCCCGCGAGCGCCAGTACGCCCGCCAGAATCAGCAGGAACAGTCGCGGCAACAGCCGCTCAGTCTTTGAAGTCATTACGCTGCGCATCGGTCAGGGTCGGGGCACTGCTGCTGTCGATCATTTTCAGGACCGTGCTGTCGCCCTGGGTTTCCAGCAGCTCGATACGCTGCACCAGTTCGCCACCGTCGATGTTGATATGTTTGAACACTTGTTGCAGCAGCATCGAACGCGGCGTCAGGGTGAGGTGCCAGGCATTCGCCTCGCCCTTGAGCTGCAAGTCGAAATCCCGCTGCAGGCCGCTGCTGTCGCCTTGCAAGACCGCCAGGAACAGACGGTTCTGCTCGGCGCCGGCGTTCTTGTTCGGCACCGGCTTCCAGGTGCTGACATTGCCATCGGCTTCACGACGGGCAATACCGTCGGCATTGATGCGGTAATCCTGTTTGAGCGGTGTTTCCAGCAGCCAGAGCAGCCCGAAATCCCTGGCGAGCACGAAGCGGCCCTTGCTGAGCAGCGGTTGCGGCAGGGCGCGCAGGTGTTTTTCCTGAACGAAACGACCCTGCACCACGGCAGGCTTGGCGAGCTGATCGCTCAGTTGTTGCAGATCGAACGCCTGCGCCAGAGAAGAAAGGCACAGCAGACCCAGCAGAATCAAGGTACGAAGCGGGCGGTTCATGGCGAGGCGCTCTCTATTGTGCTCTCAAGGGCAGTTTTGACGGCATCGATGAACACCTGCGGCGAGGCCAGTTGCATTTCCCGGCTCTGGCTGTCGACGGCGACCTGCACAGTGCTGGCGCGGGTCAGACGCTCATCGGTTTGTGCATCGGTGATCAGGTAATTGATCTTCAGACGGTTCTCCCACTCCACCAGACTGGCGCGCACGTTCAGTGTCTGACCGAACACGGCGCTGCGCACATAGCGCAATTGCAGATCGATCACCGGCCAACCATAACCGGATTCGAGCATCTGCATGTAGTTATGGCCGATATGATCGAGCAGCGCGCAGCGCGCCACTTCGAGGTACTTCACGTAGTGCCCGTGCCAGACGATGTTCATCATGTCGACGTCGAAAAACGGCACGACGATTTGAGTGTCGATGTGCAGGAAACCCTTACTGCGCATGTAACCTCCTGTGGCGATCCGCGCTGATTTTACAACGCAGCACATGACCGCCGAGCGCGATCAGCTCATGAGCCTGATTCATCGGCAGACTTCCAGAATGGGTAGAAATTGAACCACTGCTGCGGCGCTTCCAGGCAATAGTGCCCAAGACGCTCGGCATAACACGTGGCCCACTGCTCGATGACCTGGGCACGGTCGCTGCGCCGCCACTCGATGGCGTCGGCGAACGGTTCGAGAATCACCCGATAGCCCTTCGCACCCTTGAGGCAGAAGAACAGGTTGACCGGGCACTTGAGCAGCCCGGCCAGCAGCCAGGGGCCTTGCGGGAAGTTGGCCGGCTGACCGAGAAAGTCGACCTGCACATTGCGCCCGCCATGCAGCGCGACGCGGTCACCGGCGATGGCCAGCCACTCGCCTTCGTCCAGACGCTGGCTTAATTGCAGCATGATGGCCGGGTCCAGCTCGCTGACCTGAATCAGGCGCAGATGGGTCGCGCCGGCTTCACCGAGCAGGCGATTGAAGCGTTCGGCATGTTTGGTGTGCACCAGCACGTTCATGGTGACCTTTTCGCCGAGTTCGGCCAGCGCTCGGCACACTTCAAGGTTGCCCAGGTGCGCACCGACCAGCATCTGTCCGCGTTGGCCACGCAGGTTCTGGCGCAGCAAGGCCTGGTCGACGATCTCGATCTGATCGATGCCCAGCCTGCCGTTCCACACGTCGAGCTTGTCGAGCAAGGCATCGGCGAATGCCATGAACTGCCCGAACACCCGGCGCTGGCTGGGCCGCAGTTCGGGTTTGCCGCTCCAGTCCGCCAGGTGCTGCTGGTATTGCCAGATGCTGTGCCGGGCACGTCGGCCGAAGACAAAGAAATACAGGACGATGCCATACAGCACCGGGCTGAGCAGGCGCCGACCGAGCACCCGCATGCCCCAGGCGGTGAGTTTCATGAGCATGAAGCTGCCGCGCTCCTGATGACTGGCCCAATGCTCCTTGGGCGACTTGTCGATGCTCATGGCCGCCACCGTCGCCACAGGAGCATTGGCAGGCGTAGTAGCATGCCGAAGAACAGCTTGGCGTGCATTTTCGAAATCAGGGCGTTGTCATGAAACAGGCGGAAATGCGACAGGCCGTCCTGCGGGTAATGAACGCGGGTCGGCAGCCAGCGCATCGGCTGGCCGCGCCAGGATAGGCGCACAAGCATTTCCGAGTCAAAATCCATGCGTCTGCCGATCTGCACGCTGTCGATCAGCGCCAGGACCGGGGCCAGTGGATAGAGGCGAAAGCCGCACATGGAATCGCGAATGTGCAACGACAAGGTATTGATCCACACCCAGACGTGGGTCAGGTAGCGTGCATACAGACGGCCTTTGGGCACGCTCTCGTCAAACTGCGGATAACCGCAGATCAGCGCATCCGGGTGCTGGCGCGACTGCTCCAGAAACACCGGAATATCACTCAGATCATGCTGGCCATCGGCATCGACCTGCAACGCATGGCTGAAACCCAGCCGGATCGCCTCGCGAAAGCCGGCCATTACCGCGCCGCCCTTGCCCTGATTGACCGGCAGGCGCAGCAGGTGGATAGCCTCACCCTGCGCCAACTGCTGTAACACGGCTTCGCAGGCCGGACTGCTGGCATCGTCCACCAGAATGCACGGCAACCCGGCGTTGCGCACGGCCTTGACCACGTTGGGCACGGCCAGCTCGTGGTCAAACACCGGAATGATCACGCAAGGCTTATGCATGGTCGTCCTCCAGGAGGATGCGGCCACTGGAGCAGGGCGCGTTGTCGGCGTTGCGAAAGGCGAAGTGCAGCTTGGAGCGTGTCGCATCGAAGCGCAGTGTCAGCGTGAGGCGATCACCGGGACGCACCAGTTGCTGAAATTTGAGCACCTCCATGCCGGCAAATCCGCATGGCAGGTCGAGCAGTCGCTGGCCCAGGCTGATCGCCCAGTCGACTTGCACCACGCCCGGCAAAATCGGCGCCTTGGGAAAGTGGCCGCTGAAAAACGCCAGATCGGGCGGGACGCTCAATTGCAGGTGCAGCTCGCCTTCGACGTTCTGTTGCTCAAGCACTTCCGGCTGTTTCGAGCTTGGCGCCAGCAGCAGCGCCTCGACCTCTGCCTGAGGCAGCTTGCCCTGGGCGTTGAGCGGCATCTGCCGCAGCAGACGCCAGCGACGCGGCAGGGCGATGGTTTCGCAGTGCGGTTGCAGGTACTGCCGCAAGGCTTCGGTGAGCGCCCGACGGCCCTGATTGCGCAGGACCAGCAAGCCCGCGTCGCTCAGCACCAGCAGCGCGCCCAGCGAGGCACGGTTTGCCTGCACCACGCCAAGGCGCGCTTCACTCACCCACGGGTGAGCCGCGAGGGCCTGCTCGATCAGCGGCAAGGACACGCGCTTCTCTTCGAGTTTGACGATGCGGTCGAGCCTGCCCAGCAGTTCGAAGCGCCCGTCTGCACCGATCAGCGCCGCATCGGCGGTCTGCTCGACATGGCCGGGCGGCAGATAGGGCGAGCTGATGCGCAGCGCCCCTTGCGCATCCTGACTTAGCTCTACGCCGTCGAAGGCCTGCCAGCGTTGCCCGCCCTGACGCCAGGCGATGCCGCCGGTTTCCGAGCTGCCGAGAATTTCCGTCGGCCACTGACCGAGGCGTTGCTGCAGGCTCTGTGCGGCTTCGGCCGGCAATGCGCCGCCGGAAGAGAACACCCGGCGCACGGCGGCAAGACCCGGCCAGTCGAGATTGTCGCCCATGCGCTTGAGCAGCGCAGGGCTGGCGACCCAGGCGAATGACGGGTATTCACGGCTGGCGCGTTGCAGGTCTTCGGCGAACGGCAACTGACGGCGCACGAACGGGCGTGCCGCGCACAGCGGCCAGAGCAAACGAAACAGCAGCCCGTAAATATGTTGCGTCGCCACGCTGCCGATCATGCATGCCGCGCCGAGCTCCGCGCCCCACAGCTGTTCCAGCCCGCAGACTTCGTTGGCCAGTTGCCGCAGGTGTTTTTCGATCAGTTTGGGCTCGCCGCTGGAGCCGGAGGTGCACAGGCTCAGCCGGCACTGGTCGAGGTCCAGCGCTGCCGCGGGGAGAGGCGCGGCATGCAGGTCGCTCAGGTGGGTGTCACCCGGCAGGTCAGTCAGCCACAGGTCGACTTGATTCGCCCAGCGCTCGCGGGTCTGGCCCTGCAAGTCGGCGGGCAGCAACACGTGCACACCTGCGCGCCAGGCCGCGAACAACGCAATGGCCAGGTCGGCGGCATCCTCGAGGTGCACTGCAAGGCGTGTGATGCCGCGCGCGTTCAGCCCCGCAGCCACGCCGAGCGCCTGATCACGAAACTGCGCGTGGTCGAGGGTCGGGGCCAGCGTCAGCAGCCGGTCGGGCAGCGCATCGAGCAGCAGGTGTTCCAGGTTCAACCAGTTCATGCGATCCATTTCATTTGCCGCCCGCTGAGGGTGGGCGGACGATCCATTCAACAGCGAATAACACGCCCATCAGGCCGTAGGAAATCAGGCCGGTGTACAGCGTCCACCATGACAACGGTGCCCACAGTGTCAGGATGGCTGACGTGAGGCCGTTGACGAGAAAGAACAGGCACCAAATCTGCGTGACTTTACGTGTATAGCGGATACCCGCCTCAGGCAGATCGGGACGGTTCAGGCGCGCCATCTTTTCCACGATCGGCGGGCCGTAGACCAGGCTTGAGCCGAACAGGCCGAGCATAAAGGTGCTGACCAGTACCGGGTACCAGCGCAGCATCATGTGACTGTCGAGGGCGCCGAGCACCGCGCAAAAGACCAGCGCTACAATCGCCATCGCCAGGCTGCCTTGCCTGCGCTCTCCGGTCAGGGCGCGCGCCAGCCACAGGCTGCCCAGCAGCAGCGCGAACTGCCAAGGGGCGAAATGCTCGGTCCCCCAATAGACGGCGAATGGATAGAGCACGCCGGCCAGCACCAGAATCAGGCCAATCAGCCGCTTCATTCGGCGGTGTTGACCAGTTTGTAGACGGCCTCTACCACGTCATTCACGGTCCTCACCGACTTGAACTCTTCAGCCGCAATCTTTTTGCCGGTCTTGCGTTTGATGTGATCAATCAGGTCCACGGCATCGATGCTGTCGATTTCCAGGTCCTGATACAGGTTGGCTTCAAGCGTGACTCGCTCAGGCTCCAGTTCGAACAGTTCCACCATTGCGGTGCGCAGGATTTCGAAGATGTCTTCACGGGTTTGCATGTTCAATTCTCAGGCCGGTTGTCTGGCGCTGACGAAGGCCGCAAGGCTGTCGACGCTGGCGAAATGGTTACGGGTGTCCTTTGCATCGGCATCGATCCTGATGCCATAACGCTTCTGGATGGCCAGGCCCAATTCGAGCGCATCCACCGAGTCCAGTCCCAGTCCTTCGCCAAACAGCGTCATATCGTTGCCGATATCTTCCGGGGTGATGTCTTCGAGGCCCAGGGCATCGATGATCAACAATTTAATGTCCTGGTGCAGATCGCTCATCTGAGGCGAGCTCCTTGGTGAAATAGTCATGCAGGTAATCGTTGAGCTTGCGGGACGCCAGGGGCGGTGGGCCTAGCGCACTGAAGGCGGTTGGTTCTATATCGGCACCGACGCGCAAAGTGAAGTGCACGCGGCGTTGCGGAATGCGATACCAGGGCTCGGCCTTGGTCAGGGTGGTCGGCTGGACCTTGATCGTCACCGGGGTGATGACGCTTGCGCCACGCAGCGCAATGGCGGCCGCGCCGCGGTGAAAGACCGGCGGCTGGCCTGGCTGGGTGCGCGTGCCTTCCGGAAAAATGATCAGTGTCTGGCCGCTTTGCAGGCGCTCTACGGCGGCGTCGAGCATGTCCATGCTGCCGTCGTTGCTGATGTAACCGGTGGAGCGCACAGGGCCGCGGGTGAACGGGTTCTCCCACAGGCTGCGTTTGACCACGCAGTTGGCGTCACGCACCAGCCCGATCAGAAACACGACATCGATCAGTGACGGGTGGTTGGCGATGATCATCTGCCCTGGGCGACCAAGCTTTTCGGCGCCTTGCACGTCATAGGTCAGCACCCGCATGCGCGCCATGATGCGGATGAACAGCCAGAACAGGCGGCTGATGGTCCGCCGCGCGCGGCGCTGATGGCTGGCCACACTGCCAGGCAGGCAACTCAATACTGGAAAAACGAACAACCGCAGGCATAAACCGCTCAACCCGAACAGGGCAAAGCTGATGCCTGTTGCCAGCAGACGCCAGTAATAGGCGTCCCGACCTTTTTTCAGTGACTGCGTTGCCAGTTCCATAACCGGTTATTCCAAGGGTGCAGGCAGACGGATTGATCAGTGTGCAAGGCCCGCAGCAGGTTCAGGGCATGGGGCCACTGAGTGCGCTTGGTGCCTTGCGTATCGGTGTTCAGAGACAGTTGCCACTCATTCCCCGGCGTCAGCAGCAAGCCGACCGCGTAGGGAAAGGGCACGTCATCAATCCATTGGGCATAGGCTTGCGGCGGCTGTTCTTCAGTCACCACAAGCAATACTGCTTCTGCTCCCTCGGCCAGCAACGCTGCGGCCTCGAATGCTCCATACTCCAGCCCGTCGCCTGTGGCGGCCAGGGCTGTCATCTCACTTGTTTCACCGCGCATGATCGACCACAGACCAATGATGGCGTTATGCACTGAAAGGCTGAACTGGGTCGGTGAAAGTGGCTCGTTGGCGGCCAGATCACGCAGGATTTCAAAGGTCCTTGGCGTTTCTCCGTGGCGCGAGACAAACACCAGCGGGACGCGCTCCAGCCCTTCAGTCAATGGCCAGCCGACGGCAAACGCCATTCTCGCCATGCGGCCCAGGCGGCGGCGTTGCATCGCAGGAAGAAAAGACACGTCTGGCGCTGCATCACTGGTTTCCAGCAGCGTCGGATCGAGGCTCCATCGCTGCCAGTCTTCCGCGCTCGCCAGGCCCGGCGCCCAGGCTTGCCATCGTGCAATGTTGAAGGTGATCAAGGCTTCTCTTCCCGCCCCTGCGGGCTTGTTTCTCGCTACATCGATATCAGGTCGATATCAGCCTGGGTGCGGTAATTGACCGAGTGCGCGCATTATCCTGATGGGGCTCATTACTAGCAAATTTGTTACATAAAAACCGTTTACAGGCGTGTATTTTAAGGTTGAAGTCGTTTTTCTGTATGACAACCGGCCGGCAACTGTTTTGCGTTAAGCTCACCGTTGTCACATGCACTGTCTAGACTCGATTTCCTCTTACGGTCGTTATCGGCCACTCCTGCTGTTTCTTCATCTTTCAAGGAATCCAAAGCATGCGTCGCGTGGTATTCAATCAGAAGGGCGGTGTCGGCAAATCGAGCATCGCCTGCAATCTGGCTGCAGTCAGCGCTCACGAAGGCTATCGGACGTTATTGATCGATCTCGATGCCCAGGCCAACTCGACTCAGTACCTCACCGGCCTGACCGGTCAGGACATTCCGATGGGGATTGCCGAGTTCTTCAAGAACACGCTGTCCGGCTCACCGGTCGCCAAAAAGAACCATGTCGATATCTACGAAACACCGTTCGACAACCTGCACGTGATCACGGCGACTGCAGAGCTTGCTGACCTGCAGCCCAAGCTTGAGGCCAAGCACAAGATCAACAAGCTGCGTAAATTGCTCGACGAGTTGAGTGAAGATTACGAGCGTATCTATCTGGATACGCCGCCAGCCCTGAATTTTTATGCGGTTTCGGCGTTGATCGCCTCTGATCGGGTGCTGATCCCTTTCGACTGCGATAGCTTCTCGCGACAGGCGCTGTATGGGCTGATGCGCGAGATCGAGGAGTTGAAAGAGGACCACAACGAAGATCTTCAGGTTGAAGGCATCATCGTCAACCAGTTCCAGCCCAGAGCCAGCCTGCCGCAGCAGATGCTCGACGAACTGATTGCCGAAGGCCTGCCGGTGCTGCCGGTCTATCTCAACGCCTCGGTAAAAATGCGCGAGTCGCATCAGGCCAACCTGCCGCTGATCCACCTCGACCCACGGCACAAACTGACGCAGCAGTTCATGGAACTGCATCACTTGCTCGAGACCAACGCCCATCCGTGATGGGCATACCTATACGGAGCCTTGGCGCTATAGTTGAAACGCAAGTCATGTGGGAGCGGGCTTGCTCGCGAAGGGGCCGGTACAGACCCCGAAAGCAGGGCGTTTAAACCAGCGCATTCGTGAGCAAGCTCACTCCCACAAAGCATGTGCATGCTGACTACGGAGCATGGGCACGAGATTCGCAACTCAACATGGCTGCGAAAGAGGCTTGAGTACTTCGGGCGTATAGCTGCCGTCTCTCAATGAGCGCGCCAGATGTTCGGCATAGAGTCGCGCTGTCGAGGCCAGTTCTTCGGGGATGGCGACGGTCGCGTCCATGTCGGCCCGGACGTGCTCCTGCGAGGTGGTCAGCGTGTTGCTGCCGGGTGCGCAGCCACACTGCACCTCATGACCCTGAGTAGCGACCGCCACAAGTTCGTCGATGTAGGTGGGGTTTCCCTGGGCGATGAAGCCAATCTGCCTGCAGGCCGGGCACCACACCGGGTCGCCCATGCGCGCCACACGACGCAGTTCGATGACTTCGCTTGCCGATGCGGCCAGCACGAAGCCGCCGGTGGTAGTGAGATCGCCTTCCCTGACTATAAATGACATCGCGCTACTGCCTCTGGGTTACGGAAAACCTCAAGGCTAGGCGCAAACACGGATTCCGATAGCACCCCGGGCCCTTTAAAGACCGGTCCTACGCAATTACCAGCCGGGCGTTTCGAGCATGTTGCATGCGCGACGACGCACCCGGCGAAACGTCCGTTTCCCCATCGTTACTCCAGCCGTAATGATTCGACGCGCTGCTTGATTGATGCCCGACCGCTATCGCTCCAGGCTGTGTAAAAACTACTGCGCTTGGCAATACTGCGTTAAAAACAGGCGAAAAATGCTCATTTAGAACACCTAGAGTCGGTCGCGACCCCGGCCGTTTTCGCCTGTTTTTGCCTTGTCTTGCCTTCGCTCGTGACGTTTTTACACACCCTGGCTCCTAAGGTGGCCGACGACAGCAAAATCGTGGAGCGATCATGACAACAACAACTTCCCCCGACGCACGCTGGACACGTCGTCGCAGCGAGAAGCAGCGGCGTCTGGAGCAAGTGCGGGCGTTGGCCGATGGTGTGGTGTTGCCGACCGGCAATATCGTCGCCGCGCTGGAGGCCCTGCTGGTTTCCGGCGACCGCGTGGTGCTTGAAGGCAACAATCAGAAGCAGGCGGACTTTCTCTCCCGCGCGCTGGCCAAAGTCGATCCGGGCAAGGTGCATGACCTGCACATGATCATGCCGAGCGTCGGCCGCGCCGAGCACCTTGACCTGTTCGAACAGGGCATCGCGCGCAAGCTGGACTTCTCGTTTGCCGGTACGCAAAGCCTGCGCATCAGTCAGTTGCTGGAAGACGGCCTGCTGGAAATCGGCGCGATCCACACCTACATCGAACTCTATTCACGGCTGGTGGTGGACCTCATCCCCAACGTGGTGCTGGCGGCAGGCTTCATGGCCGACCGCGCCGGCAACATCTACACCGGGCCCAGTACCGAAGACACCCCCGCACTCATCGAACCGGCGGCATTCAGCGACGGCATCGTTATCGTCCAGGTCAATCAGCTGGTCGATGACGTCAGCGAGCTGCCACGGGTGGATATCCCGGCCTCGTGGGTCGACTTTGTGGTGGTCGCCGACAAGCCGTTCTACATCGAGCCGCTGTTCACCCGCGACCCGCGCCACATCAAGCCGGTGCATGTGCTGATGGCAATGATGGCGATTCGTGGCATCTACGAGAAACACAATGTCCAGTCGCTGAACCACGGCATCGGTTTCAATACCGCCGCCATTGAGCTGATTCTGCCGACCTACGGCGAGTCGCTGGGCCTGAAGGGCAAGATCTGCCGCAACTGGACACTCAATCCGCACCCGACATTGATCCCGGCCATCGAAAGCGGCTGGGTCGAGAGCGTGCATTGTTTCGGCACCGAGCTGGGCATGGAGAACTACATTGCTGCCCGCCCGGATGTGTTCTTCACCGGACGCGATGGCTCGCTGCGTTCCAACCGCCAGCTCTGCCAGCTGGCCGGGCAATACGCCGTGGACCTGTTCATCGGCGCAACCCTGCAGGTCGATGGCGACGGGCATTCCTCGACAGTCACCCGTGGTCGTCTGGCCGGCTTTGGTGGCGCGCCGAACATGGGCCATGACCCACGCGGCCGGCGTCACGCCACGCCCGCCTGGCTCGATATGCGTCAGCAGCAGGATGACGGCCCGGCTGCCTACCTGGAGCGCGGCAAGAAGTTGGTAGTGCAGATGGTCGAAACGTTTCAGGAAGGCGGCAAACCGACCTTCGTCGAAACCCTGGACGCGGTTGAAGTGGCGAAGAAAAGCGGCATGCCGCTGGCGCCGATCATGATCTACGGCGACGACGTGACCCACCTGCTGACCGAAGAAGGCATCGCCTATCTCTACAAGGCGCGCAGCCTTGAGGAACGCCAGGCGATGATCGCGGCAGTGGCGGGCGTGACTGTGATCGGTTTGCGCCACAACCCCAAGGACACCGCGCGCATGCGCCGTGAAGGGCTGATCGCGCTGCCCGAAGACCTCGGCATTCGCCGCACCGACGCCAGTCGTGAACTGCTCGCCGCCAAGAGCATTGCCGACCTGGTTCAGTGGTCCGGTGGCCTCTACAACCCGCCTGCCAAATTCAGGAGCTGGTAATGAGCGCACTTCAATTGGCACCGCAATCGGCCTCGCTGGCAGTACGACTGGCCGATCTGGCCGTCGACGCCTTGATCGACGAAGCCGACCTGTCGCCCAAACCGGCCCTGGTGGACCGGCGTGGCAGCGGCGCGCACAGCGATTTGCACCTGGGGCTGATGCATTCCTCGGCGCTGTCATTGTGGCCGACTTTCAAGTTGATGGCTGACGCCGCCACGCAGTTCGCTGTTGTGGACCGGCCATTGCGTGAGGCACTGGGCAGGCTTGGCCGTGAAGGCGAAGCCACCATGCTGCGCACCACCAGCGGGGTGAATACGCATCGCGGCGCGATCTGGGCGCTGGGTCTGCTGGTGACCGCTGCCGCGCTGGAGGCTCGGGATTGTGCGCCCGATGCCATCTGCGCGCGCGCTGCCGCTTTGGCCCAGATCAACGACCGCCAGGTGCTCACGCAGAGTAGCCACGGTGATCAGGTAGTTCGTCGTTACGGCGTCATGGGCGCCAGAGAGCAGGCGCAGCAAGGGTTCCCGGCGGTCAGGCTGTTCGCCTTGCCACAACTGCAACGCAGCCGTGCGGCAGGCAGCGGCGAGCAGAACGCTCGGTTGGATGCGCTGTTGGCGATCATGACTACGCTGGACGACACCTGTGTGCTGCATCGCGCCGGCATCGAAGGGCTGAATGCCATGCAGCACGGGGCACAGCGCGTGCTCGACGCCGGAGGCAGCGCCAGTCTGGCGGGCCGCCGCGCACTGAACGAGCTTGATCAGCACTTGCTGGCCCTCAATGCTTCGCCCGGTGGCGCGGCGGATCTGCTGGCTGCCTGCCTGTTCATCGATGGCCTTGAGCCTGCGCTCGGCCCTGTTTCGAGGAGTGCCTGAAATGGAAACCCTGTCTTTTGAATTTCCTGCCGGACAGCCGCCCAAGGGCCGTGCGCTGGTGGGTGTGGTGGGCTCCGGTGATCTGGAGGTGCTGCTGGAACCCGGTAAACCGGGCACCTTGTCGATTCAGGTGGTGACGTCGGTCAACGGTGCCTCGCTGCGCTGGCAACACCTGTTCGAGCGCATGTTCGAGGGGCAGACCCCGCCTGCGCTGAGCATCGATATTCATGACTTCGGCGCGACGCCCGGCGTCGTGCGTTTGCGCCTGGAGCAAGGCTTCGAGGAGATCGGTCATGACTGATAGCGCACGTTTGCTGAATCAGCACAGTTTCATCGAATTGGGTGCCCGACAGCGCGCCCGCGCCTTGCTGGATGCAGGCAGCTTCCGCGAACTGCTGGGGCCGTTTGATCGGGTCATGTCGCCGTGGCTGGCCATGCAGGGCGTGGTGCCTCAGGCGGATGACGGCGTGGTGGTCGCCAAAGGCACTGTCGATGGTCGGCCAGTGGTCATCGCCGCCATCGAAGGCTCGTTTCAGGGCGGCAGCATGGGCGAAGTCGGCGGCGCGAAAATGGCCGGTGCGCTGGAACTGGCTGCCGAAGACAACCGCAACGGCATTCCCACCGCCGCGATCGTGCTGCTGGAAACCGGTGGTGTGCGTTTGCAGGAAGCCAATCTGGGCCTGGCCGCGATTGCCGAGATTCATGCCGCGATAGTCGATCTGCGTCAGTACCAGCCGGTGATCGGTGTGGTGGCAGGCAGCGTCGGCTGCTTTGGCGGGATGTCCATCGCCGCAGGGCTGTGCAGTTACCTGCTGGTGACTCAGGAAGCACGTCTGGGCCTGAACGGTCCGCAGGTGATCGAGCAGGAAGCCGGCATCGAAGAATACGACTCCCGCGACCGTCCGTTCATCTGGAGCCTGACCGGTGGCGAGCAACGTTTTGCCAGCGCTCTGGTGGATGGTTTTGCTGCCGATGATGTCGCCGATGTCCGCCAGCAGGTCAGCGGCTGGCTCAAACAGGGCGTGCCCGACACGCATCGCAGCAGTCAGTACCCACTGTTCCTGCAGCGACTGGCCAGCCTGGACACTGAGCCGCAAATTGATCCGCAAAGCGTGCGTACCCTCTATCAAGGAGCCCGGTCATGAGTCATTCACAGCGGGGTTTGAACTGGTTCAACGCCTTGAGCGCAGGCGCCCGTGAAGTCACTGGCCTGCCTGCCTCACTCAAGGTCGCCGACGGTTTTCTCGGCGAGCAGGCGGTGCGTTTTGTTGCAGTGATTGCCGATACCGACAACCGCTTTCCCCGGGCGCGTCAGGGCGAAGTCGGCCTGCTGGAAGGCTGGGGCCTGGCCAAGGCGGTGGACGAGGCCATCGAGCAGGATCGCGACCGCGCCGAAAAACGTGCATTGATTGCCATCGTCGACGTGCCGAGCCAGGCCTACGGGCGTCGCGAGGAGGCGCTCGGTATCCATCAGGCATTGGCCGGAGCTGTGGACAGTTACGCGCGAGCGCGTCTGGCGGGACATCCGGTGATCGGTCTATTGGTGGGCAAAGCCATGTCCGGCGCATTCCTGGCCCACGGCTATCAGGCCAATCGATTGATCGCGCTGCGTGATCCCGGCGTGATGGTGCATGCGATGGGCAAAGCCTCGGCAGCCCGCGTAACCCTGCGCAGCGTCGAGGACCTGGAAAAGCTCGCCGCCAGCATCCCGCCGATGGCTTACGACATCGACAGTTACGCCAGTCTCGGTCTGCTGTGGGAAACCCTGGCGGTCAGCCAGATCGAACAGCCCGCTGCAGATGACCTGATTCAGGTGCGCAACGTGCTGAGCAGTGCGATCAAGGACGTGCAGGCCCGCGGCGTCGATCTGAGCAGCCGGCTGGGTGCGAGCAACCGTGCGGCGTCGGCCAATGTGCGTCAGTTGCTGCGAGCGCAATGGTGATCAGCAACACTGGCGCAGTGCTGCCCCATGATTTGTTGTGGGGCATGCCGCTGTCTGCGTTGCCGGACGACGCGCCCAAATGGGCGGTCGAGGCCGTGCTGGCCGGGCAACCGGTGGTGGTCCGGCGTCAGGCAATGCCCGCCGGGCAGGTGGCGGTGGGTTTGCGCGGTCGCGGTCGGGAGCAACGCTATGCCGCAAGCATGCCGTTGGCCGACGTCTGCCGAAGGGTCATGCCCGAGCAGTTGATCGAAGCCCCGACCGAGAGCCTTCAGCAATGGCCGGCGTTGCAGGCGTTGCGCCAGATCCGTCCGGTCATGGAGGCGCTGGAGCTGGACTGGGGCGTCGGCGGCAGTGCCGGATTCGAGCTGGCCAGCGGTATTGCGGCGTTGCATCAGGACAGCGATCTGGACCTGATTTTGCGCACCCCGGGGCGCCTGAGTCGCCGCTGCGCCGCCGAGCTGGTCGAGGCGCTGGAAACCTCGGTCTGTCGGGTCGACGTTCAGCTGCAACTTGAACACGGTGCCGTGGCGCTGCGTGAGTGGGCGCGGCCAACGGGGCGGGTGCTGCTCAAGACCGCCAGCGGCGCGCGGCTGGTTGCAGACCCATGGCACCTGGGGCAGGT
Organism: Pseudomonas cerasi; assembly: GCF_900074915.1. Taxonomy (GTDB): domain Bacteria; phylum Pseudomonadota; class Gammaproteobacteria; order Pseudomonadales; family Pseudomonadaceae; genus Aquipseudomonas; species Aquipseudomonas cerasi. The sequence continues at coordinate 5,359,303 of NZ_LT222319.1, read as the reverse complement.
GTGCGCATGAGCAGCCTGTGGGTATTTCCCGGCCAGGGCGCGCAGCAAGCCGGCATGCTGCATCAGCTGCCGGACGATGCTGCGGTGCGCGACTGCCTGCAGGAGGCGGCCGATGCGCTGGGCGAAGACGTTCTGGCGCTGGACACTGCCGAGGCACTGCAAGCCACCCGTGCCGTTCAGCTTTGCCTGCTGATCGCTGGCGTCGCATGCGCGCGCGTGCTGCAGGCGCGTGAGTGTGTGCCGGACTACCTGGCAGGGCTGTCCATCGGCGCTTATCCGGCTGCGGTGATTTCGGGGGCGCTGGCTTTTGACGACGCCGTGCGCCTGGTCGCGCTGCGTGGCGAGCTGATGCAAGGCGCCTGGCCGCAGGGTTACGGCATGACCGCACTAATCGGTCTGGACCAGACGCAGGTAGAAGCGCTGATCGCGCAGGTACACAGCGCGAAGACACCGGTATTTCTCGCCAATATCAACGCCGACAACCAGATGGTGATCTCCGGCAGTGCCGAGGCGATGCATCTGGTCGGTCAACTGGCCAAGGCTGCCGGAGCAGCAGCGGTCAAGCGTCTTGCGGTCAGCGTGCCGTCACATTGCGCCTTGCTGGACGCTCCCGCGCAACAACTGGCCGAGGCCTTTTCAACGGTCGCGCTAACGGCACCCAGGATACGTTACCTGAGCGGCAGCACGGCGCGACCTGTGCGCAATGCCGAGAAGCTGCGTGACGACCTGGCGTTCAACATGTGTCGGGTCATCGACTGGCGCAGCACCGTGGAAACCGCCTGGGAGCGGGGTGTGCGCCTGCACATCGAATTGCCGCCCGGCAGCGTGCTGACCGGGCTGGCGCGCAAGGTATTCCAGCAGGGAACCGCGCTGGCTTTTCAGGCTGCGCGCCTGGACAGCCTGGTTGCGCTGTCGCGCGAGGAGGGTCGCCGCACCCCATAGAGCCGCCGTGCAGCTGCTACGAAGGACAAAAACAACAACTTCAGCAATGCAAACAGAGGAATAACAACAATGATTATCTATGGTGTTGCACTACTGGCCATCTGCACGCTTGCGGGCGTGATTCTCGGCGATATGCTCGGCGTTCTGCTGGGCGTGAAATCCAATGTGGGCGGGGTCGGGATCGCCATGATCCTGTTGATCTGCGCGCGCCTGTGGATGGAAAAACACGGCGGCATGAGCAAGGACTGCGAAATGGGCGTGGGTTTCTGGGGCGCTCTGTACATCCCGGTGGTGGTGGCGATGGCCGCACAACAAAACGTTGTAACCGCACTCAAGGGCGGGCCGGTGGCGGTGTTGGCCGCTGTGGGTTCGGTGGTGCTGTGTGCCTGCACCATCGCAGTGATCAGTCGTACCAATCGCGGCGAGCCGTTACCCAAGGAAGAGCCGCTGCTGACGCCTGAAATCGCCCCGGCTGGAGGTCGCTGATATGTGGGATCTCATCGAGAAGGGACTTGAACACAACGGCCTGATCACCGCATTCGCTTTCGTCGGCATCATCATGTGGGTGTCTGTGGTGCTGTCCAAACGCCTGACGTTCGGCCGGGTGCATGGTTCGGCCATTGCGATTGTCATCGGGCTGATTCTGGCCTGGGTCGGCGGCACCTTGACCGGCGGCCAGAAAGGGCTGGCGGATATCACGCTGTTTTCCGGTATCGGCCTGATGGGCGGGGCGATGCTGCGTGACTTCGCTATCGTGGCGACGGCTTTTGAAGTGCAGGCCACCGAAGCGCGCAAGGCCGGGCTGATCGGCGCCATCGCCTTGCTGCTGGGCACGATTCTGCCGTTTATCGTCGGCGCGAGCATTGCCTGGCTGTTCGGTTATCGGGACGCGATCAGCATGACCACCATCGGTGCCGGGGCGGTGACCTACATTGTCGGCCCGGTGACCGGTGCTGCGCTGGGTGCCACCTCCGATGTGATGGCGCTGTCGATTGCCACCGGCCTGATCAAGGCGATTCTGGTGATGGTCGGCACGCCCATGGCGGCGCGCTGGATGGGGCTGGACAATCCGCGCTCAGCGATGGTTTTCGGTGGTCTGGCGGGTACTGTCAGCGGCGTTACCGCAGGGCTGGCGGCAACCGACCGGCGTCTGGTGCCTTATGGCGCGCTGACCGCTACGTTCCACACCGGTCTGGGCTGCCTGCTCGGGCCATCGGTGCTGTACTTCATCGTGCGCGCCATCGTCGGCTAGGCGCTGTACTAAAAGTGGCTGCGCTCGGTGATGCTTCGTTCGCCGACTTTTCGTACAGAGCCTAGGTCAGGTCATCTGTTCCAGCAGCCGGTTCGCGTACATGCGGCACTCGGCCAACAGCGCGAGCAGGTTGGGATCGCGCTGTTTGGACTTGAGAAAAACAATGCCGATGTGTTGCTGCATCCGGTAGCGGCTCTGCAACGGGATCAGGCGCACGCGGTTTTCATAGACCGCGGCGATTCTTCCCGGCAGCAGTGCATAGCCGACGCCGGAGCTGACCATGCTCAGCAGGGTGAAGATGTCATTGACCTGCATCGCCACCTTGGGCTCGAAACCGGCCTGCCGGAACACGCGGATCCCGTCGCGGTGTGTGGCAAAGCCTTGGGTCAGGGTGATGAACGTCGCTTCGCGCAGATCGCCCAGGTCCACTTCAGGGTGTTCGGCGAACGGTGAGTCGGTGGGGACGGCGAGAAAGATGTCGTCGGAAAACAGCGCCAGATGCTCGCAGTCCGGGTCGTTGGTGCTCTCATCCAGTGACACCAGCATCGCATCGACTTCCATGTTCTTGAGCTTGTAGAGCAGGTCCATGTTCGAGCCCAGAATCAGGTCGATATTCAGCTCGCTGCGGCGGATCTTCAGGCCCATGATCAACTGCGGCACGGTCTTGACGGTCAGCGAATACAACGCCCCCAAGCGAAACCGCGCCGCTGAGAAGCCTGCCGCCTGACGGGTCAGTTCCACCGTGGCGAGCACGTCCTGGACCAGCTTCTGCGCACGCTCTTCAAGTACATAAGCGCTTTCCAGCGGCGTCAGGTTGCGGCCCTCATGCTTGAACAGCGGGCAACGCAACGCACTTTCCAGCGAATGAATGGCGCGGTGCACGCTGACGTTACTGGTCTGCAGCTCCTCCGCTGCAAGTGCCAGATTGCCGGTGCGCATGAAGGCCAGGAATATTTCCAGTTTCTTGAGCGTCAGTTCGTCATCGATCTGCATGTCGTGGCGCTTATGGTTGAGGTGCGCTGATTGTGCACAACTCATGCGTCGATAGCTGCTTAAAATATCCGTCACTGACACGGGTGTTGCGGTTTGTTTCAATAACCCGGAGTCTCTGTTTCCAGTGTTTTCGCCACAAGAGGGTATCGAGCGGATGTACTACGGAGAAAAATTCAATGCCTGGTCGCACTTGGTCGGCGCTGTGCTGGCAGCCGTCGGTGCGATCTGGCTATTGGTCATGGCCAGCCTGCATGGCGATGTCTGGAAAGTGGTCAGCATGGCCATCTATGGTGCGTGTCTGGTGACGCTGTACAGCGTCTCGACGGTCTACCACAGCGTCAAGGGACGCTCGAAATCGATCATGCAGAAGGTCGACCACTTTTCGATCTACCTGATGATTGCCGGCAGCTACACCCCGTTCTGTCTGGTGACATTGCGCGGCGCATGGGGCTGGACCCTGTTCGGAATTGTCTGGGCGCTGGCGCTGATCGGTATCCTGCAAGAGATAAAACCGCGCTCCGAAGCGCGAATCATGTCCATCGTGATCTACGCCGTGATGGGCTGGATCGTGCTGGTGGCCGTCAAGCCACTGCTGGCTGCACTCGGTGTATCGGGTTTCATCTGGCTGGCCGGAGGCGGCGTGCTGTATACCGTCGGCATCCTGTTCTTCGCCTACGACCAGATCCGCCACTTTCACGGTATCTGGCACCTGTTCGTCATCGGCGGCAGTTTGATGCACTTCGTGGCGATTTGTTTTTATGTGCTGTGAAAGTGGCCAGGTTCAGGCCTCAATGGCTGGGTAAATGCAAATCCTTGTGGGAGCGAGCCGGGGTCTGATTCTGAGCGTGCAGCGCGTTTGAGGACGCATCAAATGATCAAAAATCGCCCCACAGCTGTTGCGCCACGCTGAGCGCGACCACGGGAGCGGTTTCCGTGCGCAGCACGCGCGGGCCGAGGCGTGCGGCGTGGAAGCCGGCGTCTTGCGCCTGATCGACTTCCGCATCGTTCAGACCGCCTTCCGGACCAATCAGAAAGGCCAGGCTGGCAGGCTTGTCATGACTGGTCAGAGGTTCAGCCACCGGGTGCAGGACCAGTTTCAGGTCGGCCTCGGTGTGCTTGATCCACTCGGCCAGCGGCATCGGCGCATGAATCACCGGCACCACGGAGCGGCCACATTGCTCGCAGGCGCTGATTGCGATCTGCTGCCAATGCGCCTGACGCTTCTCGGCACGTTCGTCCTTCAGGCGCACCTCGCAGCGTTCGCTGACAATCGGCGTAATTTCGCTGACGCCCAGTTCGGTGGCCTTTTGAATGGCCCAGTCCATCCGCTCGCCGCGCGACAGGCCCTGACCGAGATGAATGCGCAGGCCTGACTCTTGCTGCCCGGCAAAGCTCTCGGTGAGCTGTACATGCACGCGCTTCTTGCCGACTTCCAGCAAGGTGCCGCGAAACTCCTGGCCCGAACCGTCGAACAGTTGCAGCGCGTCACCTTCGGTCATGCGCAACACGCGGCTGATGTAATGCGCCTGGGCCTCAGGCAGTTCATGCTCGCCCAGACTCAGCGGCGTTTCAGTAAAAAAGCGGGACAGTCTCATGGTGTGTCTCGGTTCTGGTGTTCGTTTTGTGATGACGCATTCGCGAGCAAATTGAGGTCGCCCGGACAGGCCCCTGCCAGTGGGAGCGAGCTTGCTCGCGAAGGCGCCAGTCCGGCTGCATTTAATTCCAGCCTTTAACCCGGATCCCTGAAGTCCGGATGAAAGTTCTCGCGCACGGCAACGCTGACGCTGCTACGTGTCGCGATATCAATGCCTTCGCTGGCCACTTCGGCGAGGAAGTCGATTTGCTCCGGCGTAATCACATACGGCGGCAGGAAATACACCACGCTGCCCAGTGGCCGCAGCAGTGCGCCACGTTCCAGTGCATGCTGGAAGACTTTCATGCCGCGACGTTCCTGCCACGGGTAGGCGGTTTTGCTCGCCTTGTCCTGGACCATTTCGATGGCGATCGCCATGCCGGTCTGACGCACTTCCGCGACATGCGGATGATCGGCCAGGTGCGCGGTGGCCGTCGCCATGCGTTGCGCCAGGGCCTTGTTGTTTTCGATGACGTTGTCCTGCTCGAAGATATCCAGGGTCGCCAGCGCCGCCGCACAGGCCAGCGGGTTGCCGGTGTAGCTGTGCGAGTGCAGGAACGCACGCAGGGTCGGATAGTCGTCGTAGAACGCGTCGTACACATCATCGGTGGTCAGGCAGGCCGCCAGCGGCAGGTAGCCACCGGTCAGTGCCTTGGACAGGCACAGGAAATCCGGACGGATGCCGGCCTGTTCGCAGGCGAACATGGTCCCGGTACGGCCGAAACCGACAGCGATTTCATCGTGGATCAGGTGCACGCCATAGCGGTCGCAGGCGTCGCGCAGCAGCTTGAGGTAGATCGGGTGATACATGCGCATGCCGCCCGCGCCCTGGATCAGCGGTTCGACGGTCACCGCCGCAACGCTGGCGTGGTGTTCGGCAAGGGTCTGCTCCATGGCGACGAACATGTTGCGCGAATGCTCTTCCCAGCTCATGCCGTCCGGGCGGTGGTAGCAATCGGGGCTCGGCACTTTGATGGTATCGAGCAGCAACGCCTTGTAGGTTTCGGTGAACAGCGGCACGTCACCGACCGACATCGCCGCCATGGTCTCGCCGTGGTAGCTGTTGGTCAGGGTGACGAAGCGTTTCTTGTCCGGCTGGCCGCGATTGAGCCAGTAATGAAAGCTCATTTTCAGCGCGACTTCGATGCAAGACGAGCCGTTATCGGCGTAGAAGCAGCGGGTCAGGCCCTCGGGCGTGAGTTTGACCAGCCGTTCGGACAGTTCGATCACTGGCTGATGGCTGAAACCAGCTAGGATCACATGCTCCAGCTGGTCGACCTGATCCTTGATGCGCTGATTGATGCGCGGGTTGGCGTGTCCGAAAACGTTGACCCACCAAGAGCTGACAGCGTCCAGATAACGCTTGCCCTCGAAGTCTTCAAGCCATACGCCTTCACCACGCTTGATCGGTATCAACGGCAGATTTTCGTGGTCTTTCATCTGGGTGCAGGGGTGCCACAGGACCTTCAGGTCACGCTGCATCCACTGGTCATTGAGGCCCATTTTCAATCTCCGGGTAGCGACTCGCCTGATGCGAGGACGAACAATCGCGCAAGCCTATGCAATGCCCGGCTGCGGAACAACCTTTGATGCAGTTTTAACGGGCGATGGACATTGCTGGCGGCTATTTGATGGCTCGCGTATCCTGCGCAGCGAGTCGATGTGTCGGGCTGACTTGCCCTATCTTCCCTATGTTTTCTGGAGTTCGCCGAATGCTTTCTGGTTGGCTGCGCGCCTGTGCGCTGATAGTGGCAGGGTTGGTCAGCGTTTCGACGCTCGCCGATGAAAAACAACGAACCGCCATTGTCGTCGGTGGTGGTCTGGCAGGTTTGACTGCCGCCTATGAACTGCAGGCCAAAGGCTGGCAGGTGACGGTGCTGGAAGCCAAGCCGAGTCTGGGTGGACGCTCCGGTCTGGCGACCAGCGAGTGGATCGGCAACACCAAGGCTCAGCCTGTGCTGAACCGCTACCTGGACAGCTTCAAGCTGACGACCGTGCCCGCGCCTGAATTCGTGCGCACGCCCAGCTACTTGATCGACGGCGTGTACTTCACCCAGGCTGACCTGGCCGTCAAACAGCCGGCGACCGCCGAAGCCATCAAGCGCTACAACGACACGCTGGACAACCTCGCGCGTTCGGTTGACGACCCGGAAAACCCGGCGTCCAACAGCACGCTGTTTGCGCTGGACCAGATCAACGTCGCCAACTGGCTGGACCGTCTGAACCTGCCTGCTACGGCGCGTCAGTTGATCAATCAGCAGATCCGTACCCGCTACGACGAGCCTTCGCGCCTGTCGTTGCTGTACCTCGCCCAGCAATCGCGGGTTTATCGCTCGGTCGACGAGCGTGACTTGCGTGCTGCGCGCCTGCCCGGAGGCAGTGCGGTGCTGACCCAGGCGTTCGTCAAGCAACTCAAGACCGTCAAGACCAACTCGCCGGTGACGGCAGTCGTCCAGGAGAAGGACAAGGTCACCGTCAAGGCTGGCGCGACCAGCTACACGGCGGATTACGTGGTCATGGCCGTGCCGTTGCGTTCGCTGGGCAAGATCCAGATGACACCTGCACTGGACGCTCAGCACATGGGCGCGATCAAGAGCACCAACTACGGCTGGCGCGACCAGATCATGCTCAAGTTCAAGACCCCGGTCTGGGACAGCAAGGCGCGCATGTCCGGTGAAGTGTTCAGTAACACCGGTCTGGGCATGTTGTGGGTAGAGCCGGCGCTTAAAGGTGGCGCCAACGTGGTGATCAACCTGTCGGGCGACAACGCGCGCATTATGCAGGCCTTCGGCGACAAGCAGATGGTCGATCAGGTGCTGATCCGTCTGCATGCGTTCTACCCTGAAGCACGCGGTGCGTACACCGGCTATGAAATCCGCCGCTACAGCGTCGATCCGTCCACTGGCGGTTCTTACCTGGCGTTCGGCCCCGGTCAGATCAGCAAATACTGGCGTCTGTGGGAACGGCCGATTCTGCGTGTAGCCTTTGCTGGCGAGCACACCGACACCTTGTACCCCGGCACTCTGGAAGGCGCCCTGCGCAGTGGTCAGCGTGCAGCCGGTCAGGTGCAGGATCTGGCCGCTGGCAAGTCGTTCGAACCGGTCAAGGTTGCACCGCCGAAAGCACCGGCCCCGGCTTCGCAGAAGTCCGAAGGCAATTTCTTCAGCAATCTGTTCGGTGGTTCCTCCGACAAGCCGGCCGAACCTGCCAAGCCGCAGGCTGACAAGCCAGGCTTCTTCTCGCGCCTGTTCGGTGGTGATGAAGCACCGGCCCCGGCCCCTGCGCCGGTAGAGAAGGCTGTAGAGCCTGCCCCAGCGCCTGCACCGGCTGCCGCTCCGGCACCCGTGGTTGCGCCGGTTGTCCAGCCTGCCAAGCCACCGGTAAAAGCCGAGCCAGCGAAGAAGCCGGCGACCAAGGCCGAGCCTGCGAAGAAAGTGCAGAGCAAGGAAGCGGCCAGGAAAGAAGCGGCTAAAAAAGAGGCTGCGAAGAAGGAAGCGGCCAAAAAAGAGGCCGCGAAAAAGGCTCAGAGCAAACCGGCTCCCGCCAAGACCCCTGCTGAAGCAGCGCCTGCAGACGCCAATAACTGACCGTCCGATGGCTGACTGAAAGGGATGCGGTTCATACCGCATCCCTTTTTTTATGCGTGCTCGATTCGTTATATCCCTGTGCTCAAGCCTGATCGTGCCGTTCATCGGCATCGAAAGGCCGATGGTCATTGCAAAGTGTTACTGACGGCAAATTATCGGGATGCTGCTGCAGCGCGGACAGCCTGACACGGCTGAACAGTGGTTCAGGTGTTGAGGGAAGCAACAGAATCGAGGTACGAACTGCCCACCAGACCTATCGTATTGTTCGATATGTCCGAGCGAAATTTTGCGCTTTCATTCGATAGATAAAAAGCTAGTCTGGTAACACTTCTGACAAGGTACTGGTAATGCAGCTACGTAATTCATCCTCTCGCTACGGTCTGGTCAGCATGGTGCTGCACTGGGGTGTGGCTGCTGTCGTGTTTGGAATGTTTGCGCTGGGGCTGTGGATGGTCGGGCTGGATTACTACGATACGTGGCGCAAGGCGGGCCCTGATCTGCACAAGAGCATCGGCATCACGCTGTTTGCGATCATGCTGATCCGCGTGGTCTGGCGTCTGCTCAGTCCGCCACCGCCGCCGTTGACCAGCTACAGTAAGTTGACGCGCATCGGTGCTGCATTCGGCCATCTGTTTTTGTACGTCGTACTGTTTGCCGTGATGTTCGCCGGGTATCTCATTTCCACCGCCGACGGCGTGGGAATTCCGGTATTCGGCCTGTTCGATGTGCCCGCGCTGGTATCGGGCCTTCCTGATCAGGCAGAAACGGCGGGCTGGATTCACCTGTATCTGGCCTGGGTCATCGTGATATTCGCGGGGCTCCATGGTCTTGCTGCATTGAAACACCACTTCATCGATCGCGATGTGACCCTCAAGCGCATGCTGGGTCGTAATTGATTGTTCAACCAAAACGGGAATAAAAGCATGTTGAAGAAGTCTCTCGCCGCTCTGGCTCTGGGTACCGCACTGTTGTCTGCTGGCCAGGCCATGGCCGCCGACTACGTTATCGACAAGGAAGGTCAACACGCATTCGTTGACTTCAAGATCAGCCACCTGGGCTACAGCTTCATTCACGGTACCTTCAAGGACTGGGACGGCACGTTCAGCTTCGACGCTGCCAAGCCTGAAGCCAGCAAAATCAATGTCGAGCTGAAAACCGCCAGCCTGTTCACCAACCACGCCGAGCGCGACAAGCACATCTCCAGCAAGGATTTCCTGGACGTTGCCAAATACCCGGAAGCCAAATTCGTTTCCACCGCAGTCAAATCGACTGGCGAGAAAACGGCTGACGTCACTGGCGACCTGACCCTGCACGGCGTGACCAAGCCAATCGTCATCAAGGCAACCTTCAACGGCGAAGGCAAGGATCCGTGGGGCGGCTACCGTGCCGGCTTCAACGGTACTTCGACGCTGAACCTGAACGACTTCGGCATCAAGGGCCCAGGCCCGACGTCGCAGACGCTGGATCTGGACATCAGCTTCGAAGGCGTACAGAAGAAGTAATTGCACGCTTGATCGACAGAACGCCGACCCTTGGGTCGGCGTTTTTGTGGGTGCGATGAAACTTCCTGAGATGACTATCGTGCCAATGCTCCGCGTTGGCATGCATTTCGTGACGCTCTGCGTCACAGATCGGCGCTGCGCCACCCGCTTAAGATCGGACGCGGAGCGTCCAGGGCTGTGCTACCACGCGGAGCGTGGGAGCGATGATCAACATCCTCCGGGCCCACAAACAAAAACGCCCCGAACAGGTCGGGGCGTTTTTAGTGTTGCGTGGCTGTCAGCTGTCGCGGTTGCGGGTCAGCAGGGCCGGTTTTTCACCGCGTGGGCGGCTCGGCAACTGGTCCAGTTGCTCGGCAGACGGGAAACGGTCGATCTTGGATTCCTTGTGCACGATTTTCGGCTGAGGCTGGCCGTCGCGTGGTGCACGTGCGGCTGGCTCCTGACCTTCACGTGGCAAAGGCTGGTCTTCACGTGCCGGACGACGGCCACGTGGCTGACCATCACGCGAGCGTGGTGCCGATGAACCCGAGCCGTTGCGCTTTGGTGCGCCGCTGCCGGAGCCGTTACGAGCGCCACCGGCAGGGCGACCCTGGTTGGCCGGGCGAGCTGCGCCGCCAGCGGCCGGTGCGGCTGCACCAGGCGCGGCAGCAGGGCGACGACCACGGTTCTGACCTTTGCCCTGATAAGGACTCACGTAGTCAGCGCGATTGCCGAAGTTGTCTACTTCGTCGTCGCGAAACTCGTCTGGCGCACGATCGGCTGCCGGACGCGGTATGGCGGGTTGCGATGCACGCTGTTCGCTGCGAGGCGTGCCCTCACGAGGTTTTTTTTCGCGTGGCTGCCTTGCAGGGCGTTCGCCAGTAGCGGATGCAGCGGCAGGTTTTTCCTTGCCTTTATCCTTGCCCTTGTCGCGACGACCACCGTTGTTCTTGTCACCATCGCCACGTGCAGGGCGTGCGCCACGCGAGTTGCGAACATCCGGACGCTCACGCACTTCCGGCTTCTCAGCCTCGACTGCTGTGATGTCGAAGCCCATCAGGTCGCCGTCGGCGATCTTCTGCTTGGTCATGCGCTCGATGCTTTTGAGCAGCTTCTCTTCGTCCGGCGCAACCAGCGAAATGGCTTCACCCGAACGACCGGCACGGCCGGTACGACCGATACGGTGAACGTAGTCTTCGTCGACGTTGGGCAGCTCGAAGTTGACGACATGCGGCAACTGATCGATATCCAGGCCGCGTGCGGCGATATCGGTCGCGACCATGATGCGTACATCACCTGCCTTGAAGTCGGCCAGTGCCTTGGTACGGGCGTTCTGGCTCTTATTGCCGTGGATCGCGACAGCCGCAAGGCCGTGCTTGTCCAGGTACTCGGCCAGACGGTTGGCGCCGTGCTTGGTGCGGGTGAAGACCAGCACCTGTTCCCAGGCGCCGACAGTGATCAAATGCGCGAGCAGCGAACGCTTGTGGTTGGCTGCCAGGCGGAAAACCCGTTGCTCGATACGCTCGACCGTGGTGTTCGGCGGCGTGACTTCGATGCGCTCTGGGTTGTGCAGCAGCTTGCCGGCCAACGACGTGATGTCATTGGAGAAGGTAGCCGAGAACAGCAGGTTCTGGCGCTTGGCCGGCAGCCGCGCGAGGACCTTCTTGACGTCATGCACGAAGCCCATGTCGAGCATCCGGTCTGCTTCATCGAGCACCAGGATTTCGACGTGGGACAGGTCGACACTGCCTTGACCGGCCAGGTCGAGCAGGCGGCCAGGGCAGGCCACCAGGACGTCCACACCACGGGACATGGCCTGAACCTGAGGGTTCATGCCGACGCCGCCGAAGATGCAGGCGCTGACGAATTTCAGGTCGCGGGCATAGAGCTTGAAGCTCTCGTGCACCTGTGCGGCCAGTTCGCGGGTCGGGGTCAGGACCAGAACGCGTGGTTGACGCGGGCCGTGACGCTGGGATTTGTCCGGAACACCATTGGGAAACAGCCGCTCCAGAATAGGGAGGGCGAAACCACCGGTTTTACCAGTACCGGTCTGTGCCGCAACCATCAGGTCGCGACCTTGCAACACGGCGGGAATGGCCCGCTGTTGCACGGGGGTAGGCTGGGTATAGCCCGCTGCCTCGATGGCGCGGACTAAAGCCTCGGAGAGACCGAGGGAAGCAAAGGACATGAGTAATCCTGTTCTGTTGGAGCTTAAGCTCAAGGGATGTCTTGCCTGGCGCGAATGGCGTGTAAAGACAACGCGATCCCGTCCGGTCCTGCCGGGTCTTCAGTGCATTCCGTGACGTCTGCGCTTGATGAAAATTGCGCTGTTGGCGTGAACGGATGACGATTGCAAGACCGGGCGTCCGGGCGTAAGCCTGGCGGGAAGGCTGGAGTATAACAGAGCGAGCGCAATACGCCGCTTTCCTGCTGCCCAACGGTGTATGAGGCCGCGATCCCCCGGAAATCACCGGTCGGACCGCGGTGCCTCAGCCGTTTTCAGCGTGGCAGTTGCAGGTTGTTCCACACCGCCAGGCTCGGCTCTGCCTGGTTCAGCGTGTAGAAATGCAGGCCGGGGGCGCCGCCTTGCAGCAGTCGTTCGCACATCTGCGTGATGACTTCTTCGCCAAACGCCTGGATGCTTTGCACGTCATCGCCGTAGGCTTCCAGCTGTTTGCGGATCCAGCGCGGGATTTCCGCACCGCAGGCATCCGAGAAACGCGCCAGCTTGCTGTAGTTGGTGATCGGCATGATGCCCGGCACGATCGGAATGCTGACGCCCATCTTCTCGACTCGCTCGACGAAGTTGAAATAGCTGTCGGCGTTGAAGAAGTACTGCGTGATCGCACTGTCGGCGCCGGCGTTGGCCTTGTTGACGAAGTGCTTTAGGTCGTCTTCGAAATTGCGCGCCTGTGGATGCATTTCCGGGTAGGCGGCGACTTCGATGTGGAAATGGCTGCCGCTTTCCTGGCGAATGAAGCTCACCAGGTCATTGGCATGACGCAGCTCACCGCTGGCCATGCCCATGCCGGAAGGCAGGTCGCCGCGCAGTGCCACGATGCGTTTGATGCCCGCATCCTTGTACTGCGCCAACAGGTTGCGCAGGTCGTCTTTGCTGTCGCCCACGCAGGACAAATGCGGCGCAGCAGGGACTTTGATCTCGTTTTCCAGCTGCAGCACGGTATTGAGCGTGCGGTCGCGGGTCGAGCCACCGGCACCATAGGTGCAGGAGAAAAAATCGGGGTTGTACGTAGCGAGCTGACGAGCAACGGTCAGCAGCTTTTCATGTCCAGCGTCGGTCTTGGTAGGAAAGAACTCGAAGCTGAAGCGGCGTTCTTGAGACATGGAGCCGATCTCGTCGTAGGAGCGAACTTGTTCGCGAAAAGGCCGGAACGGCCTTCAGATACTGAGCATCACCGGGGCAGCGAGTGCTGCCGGTGATGGCTGATCACGCTCGATCCGCTTCTGCGTAAGAAGCGGACCGAGCCTGCTCAATCAGTAGCGATACGCGTGCGGCTTGAACGGACCTTCGACGGTCACGCCGATGTAATCGGCTTGGGTCTTGGTCAGCTTGGTCACAACGCCGCCGAAGCCGCGGACCATTTCCAGGGCCACTTCTTCGTCGAGTTTCTTCGGCAGCACTTCAACGGTCAGACGCTCGGCTTTCTTGGCCGGTGCCAGGTCGGCGTACTTCTGCTCGAAGAGGAAGATCTGCGCCAGAACCTGGTTGGCGAACGAGCCATCCATGATGCGGCTTGGGTGGCCAGTGGCGTTACCCAGGTTTACCAGACGGCCTTCGGCCAGCAGGATCAGGTAGTCGTCGTTCTGTGCGTCGAACGAGCCTGGGCCGGTACGATGGATCTTGTGAACCTGTGGCTTCACTTCTTCCCATGCCCAGTTCTTGCGCATGAAAGCGGTGTCGATTTCGTTGTCGAAGTGACCGATGTTGCACACCACAGCGCGCTTTTTCAGCGCCTTGAGCATGTTGGAGTCGCAAACGTTGACGTTACCGGTGGTGGTCACGATCAGGTCGATCTTGCCCAACAGTGCCTTGTCGATGCTCGCTTCGGTGCCGTCGTTCTCACCGTCGATGAACGGCGAAACCAGCTCGAAACCGTCCATGCAGGCCTGCATGGCGCAGATCGGGTCGACTTCGGTCACTTTGACGATCATGCCTTCCTGACGCAGGGACTGGGCCGAGCCCTTGCCCACGTCACCGTAGCCGATCACCAGCGCCTGCTTGCCGGACAGCAAGTGGTCGGTGCCGCGCTTGATGGCGTCGTTCAGGCTGTGACGGCAGCCGTACTTGTTGTCGTTCTTGCTCTTGGTCACCGAGTCATTGACGTTGATGGCCGGGATTTTCAACTCGCCCTTGGCCAGCATATCCAGCAGGCGGTGAACGCCAGTGGTGGTTTCTTCGGTGACGCCGTGGATCTTGTCCAGCATCGCCGGGTATTTCTTGTGAATGATCTCGGTCAGGTCGCCGCCGTCGTCGAGGATCATGTTGGCGTCCCATGGCTGGCCATCCTTGAGGATGGTCTGCTCGATGCACCACTCGTATTCTTCTTCGGTTTCGCCTTTCCAGGCGAACACAGGAATGCCGGCAGCAGCGATGGCCGCAGCAGCCTGGTCCTGAGTGGAGAAAATGTTGCACGACGACCAGCGAACTTCGGCACCCAGGGCAACCAGGGTTTCGATCAGTACGGCGGTCTGAATGGTCATGTGGATGCAGCCGAGAATCTTCGCGCCTTTCAGCGGCTGATCACCAGCGTATTTGCGACGCAGACCCATCAGGGCAGGCATTTCGGATTCGGCGATGATGGTTTCGCGGCGACCCCAGGCGGCCAGGGAAATATCGGCAACCTTGTAGTCATTGAATTCTGCGGGCGTCATTACAGCACTCATTGAGAGTCTCCATTCCATAAAAATGCGAATGGGCGCCGTTGTGCGTTTAAGGTTTGCCGGTCGAGGATCGTCCTGGCAAACAACGCCCCATCCGAGCCTGACAGGGAAAACCTGCTGCAGCGCCCCTCGGACAGGTGGCGGGAACGGTATCAAGCGTAGATGACCGTTTTGAAACGTTTGGCAGTATAGCGGTGCTCGCGATTCTACCCAAGGCTTTCTGTCGGTTTAAAGGCCATCCAATTGCCATCTGTCTGTAATAGGGTCGATGCACAGTCGCTATCACGCAGGCATGGGCGCGGGTCGCCGGCTCTGCCATCATGCAGCTATCCATCGGCCAGACGCTCAGGAGTGACCATGAATTTCCACACCCGCAAGTGGGTAAAGCCCGAAGACCTCAACCCCAACGGCACGTTGTTCGGCGGCAGCCTGCTGCGCTGGATCGATGAAGAGGCGGCGATCTACGCGATCGTTCAACTGGGTAATCAGCGGGTGGTCACCAAGTACATCTCTGAAATCAACTTCGTCAGTGCCTCGCGTCAGGGCGACATCATCGAACTGGGCATCACCGCCACGGATTTCGGTCGCACCTCGATCACCCTCAAATGCCAGGTGCGCAACAAGATCACCCGCAAGAGCATTCTGACCGTCGACAAGATTGTCTTCGTCAACCTCGACGAAGACGGTCAGCCTGCGCCGCATGGGCGGACTGAAATCCGCTACATCAAGGACCAGTTCGACGTAGAGGACTGAGGCTAAGGTCGCTGAACATCGGACGCATAGCGTCCGACACGACCGTTACAGAATGATCGCTCCTCACGCTCTGCGTGGGAATGCCGTTCATGACGCTCCGCGTCGTCCATCCCGCTGGTTTCAGCCCTTGGCCTGCAACTCGCGCAACCACGCCAGACCCACGCTGGTGTCGCCTTTCGGACGGTATTCGCAGCCGATCCAGCCGCTGTAGCCCAGTTCGTCGATGACGTTGAACAGGTGCTCGTAGTTCAGTTCGCCCAGGTCCGGCTCATGGCGATCCGGTACCCCGGCGATCTGAATATGACCAATGCCTGCAAAGTCGCGACGCAGCTTGCTGGTCAGGTCACCTTCGACGATCTGGCAGTGGTAGCAGTCGAACTGCACCTTCAGGTTGTCGGCACCCACCAGCTTGCAGATGTTCTGTGCCTGATCCTGACGGTTGAGGAAGAAGCCCGGCATGTCGCGGGTGTTGATCGGCTCGATCAGAATCGTGACCCCTGCGCCCTTGGCTTGCTCAGCCGCGAACGCGAGGTTTTCCAGATAGACCGCCTGATGACGCTCACGCAAGCTTTCATCGGCCAGCAAGCCAGCCATGACATGCACTCGGTCATTGCCCAGCACCTGCGCATATTCCAACGCCTGCTCGATACCGCTGCGAAATTCCGCTTCACGGCCCGGCAGCGTTGCAATGCCTCGCTCGCCTGCCTCCCAGTCGCCCGGCGGAGCGTTGAACAGCGCCTGCACCAGACCGTTGTCGCTCAGGCGCTGCTTGAGTTCCTGAGTGCCGTAGGCGTAAGGGAACAGGTACTCGACCGCGCCGAAACCATCGGCAGCGGCTGCGGCGAAGCGCTCAAGAAAATCATGCTGCGGGTACAGCATGCTGAGGTTGGCGGCAAAACGAGGCATGTTAACTCCAGTCTTCAAAGGGTCAGACGAATGGCCAAAGCAGCAGGGTGATCACGAAGCCCAGTGTGCCGAGCAGCGTGACCAGTACGGTCCAGGTGCGCAAGCCGTCGGCGACGTTGAGGCCCGCCAGCTTGGTGAACATCCAGTAACCGGCATCGTTGATGTGCGACATGGCCAGGCCGCCACCGCCCATGGCCAGACACAGCAGGGCCAGGTGGTTGGCGCTCAGGTCCAGCGTGGCGATCAGCGGGCTGAGAATGCCTGCAGTAGTGACCAGTGCAACGGTGGTCGAGCCCTGGACGGCGCGCAGCAGGAGGGTCAGCAGGAAGCCCAGCGCGAGTACCGGCAGACCGGTGTTGCGCAGCGCCTCGGAGACCACGGCACCAATGCCGGTGTCGACCAGCACCTTGCCGAATACGCCACCGGCGCCGGCAATCAGGATCACCATCGCGACACCCGGCAAGGCCGAGCCGATCACATCGGACACCTGAGTACGGCTCCAGCCGCGACGTGAGCCCAGCAGCCAGGCGCACAGCAGGGTATCGATCAGCAGCGCAACCAAGGGGGCACCCAGTACAGTCAGCACTGCGCGCAGCGTGGACGTGGCTGGCAGCATGGTGGTGGCCAGTGTGCCCATCAGAATCAGCACGATCGGCAGCAGGATCAGCGCGATGATCAGTCCGAAACCCGGTGCGGGCGCAGGCGGCAGCTTGCTTGCCAGGCTGCTGGCGCTTTCTTCGACGCCCATTGTTCGGGTTTCGGTCGCTTCACGCGCAGCGGAATAATCGTTACGGGCCCAGGCTTCCAGGTCTTCGTTGGTGACGTGCGGGCCATAGACTTCGGCGCGGATGTCATCGGTCATCGGGTAGGTCTTGCGGGTCATGCGGCCCGCGACGAAGTAGCCGATCATGCACAGCACGGCAACGATCGGAATACCCAGCATCAGCACCCGGCCCAGGTCCGCGCCCAACTGGCTGGCGGCTGCAACAGCGCCAGGGTGCGGCGGCAGAAACGCATGCACGGCGAGCAGTGCGGCGCACATCGGTAGCGCGAAAATCAGCAGCGGCTTGCGTGCCGCACGCGCCACACCGTAAGCCAGCGGCATGAGGATGATCACGCCGACCTCGAAGAACACCGGAATACCGACCATGAAACCCGCAACAGTCAGCGCCAGAGGCGTGCGCTTGTTGCCGAAGCGGTTGATCAGGGTCTTGGCCAGTGCTTCGGCCCCGCCGGACAGCTCGATGATGCGCCCGATCATCGCGCCCAGCGCGATGATGATCGCGATATGGCCGAGCGTCTTGCCCATGCCGCCTTCGATGGTGGCAACCAGATCGGCCGGTTTAACACCGGCGACCAGCGCCACGATAATGCTGACCAGCATCAGGGCGACGAAGGGCTGGAATTTGTACTTGAGCACCAGAAACAACAGCAGTGCGATGCCCGCACCGGCCACGACCATCAACATGAGCGGCGTCATGCCCGTGCACTCCGGTCAATGGTGGTAAAGACTGACAACGAAACAGCGGGGTAGGGGTGAGTCATGCTCTCGATTCCTGTTGTTATTGTTTTTCGACCGGGAGGCGCAATGCGCTCCCCGATCACCGTGTGCTCGTTACCACCTGGCGCCGAACACCTGACGCAGCTCTTCAAGCGCCGCCGGGTCCAGCGGTGCAGGTTTGGGGTTGCTCATCAGCCACAGACGGGCAGTCTCTTCCAGCTCCTCCAGGGCATAGCAGGCCTTGGCCACCGAGCTTTCCCAGACCACTGGACCGAGGCGCTCCAGCATCACGCCGCGCACGCTGTTGGCCAGTTCCGCCACGCGCTCGGCGACTTTCGGTGAGCCGGGACGTTCGTAAGGGATCAAGGGGATATGCCCGACCTTCATGACCTGATACGGCGTCAGCGGCGGCAGAATGTCGTCCTCCTGCCACACTCCGGCCAGGGTCAGGGCGACCAGATGCGTCGAGTGCGTATGCACCACGCCGCCGACCTGCGGGTTGCGGTCGTAGACTTCGCGGTGCAGGGCCAGGGTCTTGGACGGCTTGCTGCCGGACACCCATTCACCGGCCAGATTGACCTTGGCGATATCGGCCGGGTCCATGCGGCCCAGGCAGGCATCGGTCCGGGTAATCAGCCAGCCGTCGTCGAGTCGTGCGCTGATGTTGCCGGCGCTGCCCACCGTATAGCCACGGCCATACAGCAGACGGCCGACGTCGCAGATTTCCTGACGCAGTGCGTTTTCGTCGATCATCAGGCCGCCCCCGCCAGTTGCTTGAGCGCCTTGGCGAAGAAGTCGCGCGCACCGAAATTGCCGGATTTGAGGGCCAGAGCCAGCGGTTGTGCGCCGCTGCTCACCGTGGCCGGAACGCCCGGATCAATCTGTGCGCCGATCTGCAGCAACTGCACGCCCAGTGCCTGAACCACGGCACCGGAAGTTTCGCCACCGGCAACCACGAAACGTCGTACGCCTGCGTCCAGCAGCCCTTTGGCGATTTCGCCGAGTGCGGCTTCGACCATGGCACCGGAGCGTTCGACGCCCAGTTCTTTCTGCACGGCTTTGACTTCATCCGGTGTGCTGGTGGCGTAGATCAATACGGTCTGCCCGGCATCTCTGGCGAAGGCCAGCGCCTGCTCGACCACTGGCTTGCCAGCGGCCAGGTCCAGCGGATTGATGCGCAGCGCAGGGCGATCGGCTTCCAGCCAGGCCGCAACCTGACCGTTGGTGGCGACCGATGCGCTACCCGCCAGTACCACTTCGCCGCCACTGATGGCGACCTGTTTGGCGGCATCGATATCGCGCAGCTTGCCTGCCTTGCGGAAGTTACCCGGCAGGCCCAGCGCCAGACCCGAGCCACCAGTCAGCAGCGGCAAGTCGGCGCAGGCTTCGCCCAAGGTGTACAAATCCGCATCCGACAGGGCATCGGCGATCGCCATGCTCACACCTTCGGCGCGTAGCTCGGCAATTCTGTTGCGCACGCCTTCGACGCCCTGGGCAATGCTGTCATAGCGCAACAGGCCGACCTTGTGGCGGGTCTGCGCTTGCAGCACACGCACCAGATTGGCGTCGGTCATGGGCGTCAGCGGGTGGTTCTGCATGCCCGATTCACTGAGTAACTGGTCCTGTACGAACAGATGACCACGGAAAATCGTGCGGCCGTTTTCCGGGAAGGCCGGGCAGGCGAGGGTGAAATCGCTGCCCAGTTGCTCCAGCAGTGCTTCGCTGACCTGGCCGATGTTGCCCGCGGCGGTGGAATCGAAGGTCGAGCAGTATTTGAAGAAGATCTGCTCGCAGCCGCGCTCGCGCAGCCACTCCAGAGCCGCCAGGGATTCAGCCACCGCGTCGGCGCTGGGCGTGGTACGCGATTTCAGCGCGATGACAATCGCGTCGGCGTCGAGACCGGCAGCCATCTCGGCGCTGGGGATGCCAATGCTCTGCACGGTGCGCATGCCGCCCCGCACCAGCATGTTGGCCAGGTCGGTGGCGCCGGTGAAGTCATCGGCAATGCAGCCCAGCAGCGGGCGAGCGTTATTCAGGCTCATCAGTCGCTCCTCAGGCTTTTTCTGGCTTGGCTTTCGGCAACTCGATGCCCGGGAAAATCTTGATCACGGCCGAGTCATCTTCGCGACCGAAGCCGGCGCTGGATGCCTGCATGAACATCTGGTGCGCGGTGGCCGAGAGCGGCAGCGGGAATTTGCTGCTGCGTGCGGTATCCAGCACCAGACCCAGGTCCTTGACGAAGATGTCCACGGCCGACAGCGGCGTGTAATCGGCATTGAGGATGTGCGGCACGCGGTTTTCGAACATCCACGAGTTACCGGCACTGTTGGTGATCACTTCATACAGCGCATCAGCATCGACACCTTCGCGCAGGCCGAGGGCCATGGCTTCGGCACTGGCGGCGATGTGTACACCCGCGAGCAACTGATTGATGATTTTGACTTTCGAACCCAGACCGTGGACGTCGCCCAGGCGATACACCTTGCCGGCCATGCCGTTGAGGATGGCTTCTGCCTTGGCGTAGGACTCGGCAGGGCCGGAGGTCATCATGGTCATCTGACCTGCGGCAGCCTTGGCGGCACCGCCGGAGATAGGCGCATCGAGGTACAGCAGGTTCTGTGCGGCCAGACGCTCGCCCAGTTCGACGGCGAAGGTGGGCGCGACGGTGGCGCAACCGATGACCAGGCAGCCTGGGCGCAGGGCGGCAATGGCGCCGTTTTCGCCAAACAGCACGGTTTCGGTCTGCTCGGCGTTGACTACGACTGTGATGATCACATCGCAGGCAGCGGCCATGCTGGCCGGAGAATCACAGGCAACCCCGCCTTCCTGGGCGAATGCTTCGGTCACGCTGGTGCGCACATCACAGGCATGCACAGTGAAGCCGCTACGCAGCAACGAGCGGGCAATGCCCAGACCCATCGCACCCAGGCCGATAACGCCAACGTTTTTGCCAGTCATGCAGTAATCCTCGAAGTCAGTGCCGATGCCTGTGAAGCCGACATTCGGACGTTATTGTTCTGATCTGTGAATCTGATAGTGAATCAATGAGTAAATAATGTGAAGTATTTTTATTTTTCACAAAAATTAACATCGATAGGCTTTTTCCATCGCGCACAAAAAAGCCCCTGTGCGGGGCTTGATTGATAACGATGATGTCCGGCGTGCTGCGCCGCCTTTCACGAATCAGAATTTTGGCACTGGCGCGCTGGTGGCGTTTCTCAGTGAGCCGCTTTCCTGACGCACGACTTCTTTGGGCTTGTACGCGCAATAACCGAGGCGCGGCCCGACTTTCGGGTGGTTGCGGCAGGTGTCAGGGCGCTTGTCATAGATGGTGCACAGGCGGCTTTTGCGGTCCAGGTACAGGCAGTCGTTGTTGCTCATGCGCTGCAAGGTGAAGATCTCGGACTTCTGGTTGTAGCGCTCGACGATGCCTTCTTTCTGCAGACGCTTGGCGATGTTCTTGGCCGGGTCGCCGCGTTCGAACTCATCGACGATGCCGATGCGGATCAGGTCCTTGATCTTCACTTCTACCGGCAACGTGCAGCAACTGGACACGCAGCCCCCGCACATGTGGCTGGAGTATTTGGCCCAGGTGTCGATGCGATCGAGTTCTGCGGCGGCGATCAAGGTGGGTTTCATTTCAGGTCAGGCTTCCGGGTGTATCGGGGCGCGCGATCATACCGGTCTGCAGCGATTTGCAGAAATCAAAAATTGCCGAGGCGACTGTCGGTCAGGTGTGGAGAGGCGGTTGGTTGCAGCGTCCACGCCTGCCGAGCGCAGTCGGTCAGCAGGCGCGGTGTCTCAGAAGGAACTCAGGACTTGAGCTTGTCGTCGGCCCTGAACATGCTGCGGATGCCACGAACGGCCTGGCGGATGCGGTCCTGGTTCTCGATCAGGGCGAAGCGCACATGATCGTCGCCGTACTCACCGAAACCGATGCCCGGCGAGACACACACCTTGGCTTCGGCCAGCAGCTTCTTGGCGAACTCCAGCGAACCCAGGTGCGCATAAGCCTGTGGAATCTTCGCCCAGACGTACATAGAGGCCTTGGGGTTCTCGACCCTCCAGCCCAGCTCGTGCAAGCCCTTGACCAGCACGTTGCGGCGCTGACGATACTGCTCGGCAATGTCGAGCACGCACTGCTGATCGCCTTCCAGCGCGGCAATCGCCGCCACCTGAAGTGGCGTGAAGGTACCGTAGTCGTGGTAACTCTTGATCCGCGCCAGTGCATTCACCAGTTCGGGGTTGCCGACCATGAAGCCAATCCGCCAGCCCGCCATGTTGTAGCTCTTGGACAGGGTGAAGAACTCCACGGCAATGTCCTTGGCGCCCGGCACCTGCATGATCGACGGGGCTTTCCAGCCATCGTAGACGATGTCGGCGTACGCCAGGTCATGCACCACCAGCACGTCGTACTGTTTGGCCAGAGCCACCACGCGCTCGAAGAAATCCAGCTCCACACATTGCGCAGTCGGGTTGGACGGAAAGCCCAGAATCATCATCTTCGGCTTGGGAATCGAGCCGCGAATGGCTTTTTCCAGCTCGTCAAAGAAGTCCACGCCTGGCACCAGCGGCACCGATCGCACCTGGGCGCCGGCAATCACGGCACCGTAGATGTGGATCGGGTAACTGGGGTTGGGCACCAGCACCGTGTCGCCCTGATCCAGCGTGGCGAGCATCAGGTGGGCCAGGCCTTCCTTGGAACCAATGGTCACGATCGCTTCGCTTTCAGGGTCGATGTCGACCTCGTAGCGCTTCTTGTACCAGTTGGAAATCGCCCGACGCAGGCGTGGAATGCCGCGCGAGGTGGAGTAGCCGTGGGTGTCTTCGCGCTGGGCGACGGTGATCAGTTTTTCGACAATGTGCGGCGGTGTCGCCCCGTCGGGGTTGCCCATGCTCAGGTCGATAATGTCCTCACCGCGACGACGAGCAGCCATTTTCAGCTCGGCGGTGATGTTGAACACGTAAGGGGGGAGTCGATCGATGCGCGCAAAGCGGCGCGGCGAACCTTGGTCTGCCATGAGTATCTCGCGTACGTAAGCGCCCGGAACCGTCCGAGCGACGTGGCCACATGAGGCGGCCTGCCGAGGAAGATAGATGGGCTGACAGCCTTTTGTCCATCGGGATTTGCAACGCCGTGCCAAGACCGATATTCGGACCCCACCAAACCACCCGGCGGTGTAGAATCGGCGCTATTCATCGCCAGTCATCCCCGGCGGGTTTATGAGCTCAGGCTGAATACACGGTGATCCCGTGGTGTTCGGTTTCTTCGCTGCCTGCGGTCACTACCGCTCGTCCGCGACGTCAATAGAAGCTCACTCCCTTCCTGATCAGCCTTATTTTTGCCGGAGTGTTTCAATGCCTGATTACCGCTCGAAAACGTCCACCCACGGCCGTAACATGGCCGGCGCCCGTGCCCTGTGGCGCGCCACGGGCATGAAGGACGAAGACTTCAAGAAACCGATCATTGCCATCGCCAACTCCTTCACCCAGTTCGTACCCGGCCACGTCCACCTCAAGGACATGGGCCAGCTGGTCGCGCGTGAAGTCGAGCGCGCCGGTGGCGTGGCCAAGGAATTCAACACCATTGCGGTCGACGATGGCATCGCCATGGGCCACGACGGGATGCTCTATTCGCTGCCGAGCCGCGAGATCATTGCCGACTCGGTCGAGTACATGGTCAATGCGCATTGCGCCGACGCCATCGTGTGCATTTCCAACTGCGACAAGATCACCCCGGGCATGCTGATGGCGTCGTTGCGCCTGAACATTCCGGTGATCTTCGTCTCCGGCGGGCCAATGGAAGCGGGCAAGACCAAACTGGCCAGCCACGGCCTGGATCTGGTCGATGCGATGGTCATCGCCGCCGACTCGACAGCCAGTGACGAAAAAGTCGCCGAGTACGAGCGCAGCGCCTGTCCGACCTGCGGGTCGTGTTCCGGCATGTTCACCGCCAACTCGATGAACTGCCTGACCGAAGCACTGGGTCTGGCCCTGCCGGGCAACGGTTCCGCACTCGCCACCCACAGCGACCGCGAGCAACTGTTCCTGCAGGCCGGCCGCACCATCGTTGACCTGTGCCGTCAGTACTACAAGGAAAACGATGACTCGGTGTTGCCGCGCAACATCGCCAACTTCAAGGCGTTCGAGAACGCCATGACGCTGGACATCGCCATGGGCGGTTCGACCAACACCATCCTGCACTTGCTGGCCGCTGCTCAGGAAGCCGAGATCGACTTCGACCTGCGCCACATCGACCGCCTGTCGCGCAAGGTGCCGCAGCTGTGCAAGGTCGCGCCGAACATCCAGAAGTACCACATGGAAGACGTGCACCGCGCGGGCGGGATCTTCAGCATCCTCGGCGAGCTGGCCCGTGGCGGCCTGCTGCACACCGACCTGCCGACCGTACACAGCAAGACCCTGGCTGAAGGCATCGCCAAATGGGACATCACCCAGACTGACGACGAGGCCGTGCACACCTTCTTCAAGGCAGGCCCGGCGGGCATCCCGACGCAGACCGCGTTCAGCCAGTCGACCCGCTGGGACAGCCTGGACGATGACCGGGAAAACGGCTGCATCCGTAGCGTCCAGCATGCCTATTCGCAAGAAGGTGGCCTGGCCGTGCTGTACGGCAACATCGCACTGGACGGCTGCGTGGTGAAAACCGCTGGCGTCGACGAGTCGATCCACGTCTTCGAAGGCAACGCGAAGATCTTCGAAAGCCAGGACAGCGCGGTGCGCGGGATTCTCGCTGACGAAGTCAAAGCGGGCGACATTGTCATCATCCGCTACGAAGGCCCGAAAGGCGGCCCGGGCATGCAGGAAATGCTCTACCCGACGTCCTACCTGAAGTCCAAGGGGCTGGGCAAGGATTGCGCACTGCTGACTGATGGTCGCTTCTCGGGCGGTACGTCCGGCCTGTCCATCGGCCACGCCTCACCGGAAGCGGCGGCAGGCGGAGCGATCGGTCTGGTGCGCGACGGTGACAAGGTGCTGATCGACATCCCCAATCGCTCGATCAACCTGCTGATCGACGATGCCGAGATGGCCGAGCGTCGCACCGAACAGGACAAGAAAGGCTGGAAACCTGTCGAGTCGCGTCCACGCAAAGTGACCACCGCCCTCAAGGCCTACGCCCTGCTGGCGACCAGCGCTGACAAGGGCGCGGTGCGTGACAAGGCGTTGCTGGACAAACTGGTGCCTTGATCTGCATCGGCAACACTAAAAAGCCCGGCAGAGATGCCGGGCTTTTTGCTGCGTTTGAAAAAGCAGCGCTTACTTGCGGTCCGCAATTACCCCGATCAGCACCAGCACCACCAACAGCACCGGCGCCAGGCTGTAGTTGTTGAACTGGCTGAGGCCGCGCACTACCCAAGGCGTGGCATAGATCAGCGCCGCGCCGCTGCCCACGGCGCACAGCAGGGCGATGAGCGGGATGCGCAGAGCACCTGTGATGCCGCTGATTCGCTGTTCCAGCCAGCCTTTGATGTCCGAGCCAAACAGCACCAGCAGACAGCCCACCAGCGCGAGCGCGATTTCCGAGAGATTGCTGCGGCTCCAGCGCGAGACGGTGGCGAGCAAATCGAGTACGAAATCCATGCAGGGTCCTTAGATCAGAAAGTATTGCAGCAGGTCGTTGAGGAACAGCTGGCCTTGTGGCGTGGCGATCAGGCGTGTCGGGTCCTGGTGCAGCAACCCCTTTTGTTCAGCCTGTCGACGCGCCTCGGCCAGCGAATCGAGGCTTAGACCGGTTCTTTCGCGAAATAACGCAGCGTCCACACCATTTGTCAGTCGCAGTGCGTTCATCAGGAATTCGAACGGCAATTCATCCAGCGGCAACAGCTTGGAACCGGCCTGAAACGGCTTGTCCGGGTTCAGGTAATCCTTGGGCAGCCGGGTTTTCCAGGTGCGCATGATGCGCCCGTCCGGGTGGCTCAGCTTGCCGTGTGCGCCTGCGCCGATGCCGATGAAATCACCGAACGCCCAATAGTTGAGGTTATGCCGCGCCGGTTTTCCGGGCTGTGCATAAGCCGACACTTCGTATTGCGCGTAGCCATGAGTGGCCAGCAACTGCTGTCCGGTTTCCTGAATGTCCCAAAGAATGTCGTCTTCGGGCAGCACCGGTGGCTGATTCCAGAACACCGTGTTGGGCTCCAGGGTCAGTTGATACCAGGACAGGTGGGTCGGCGCGAGGGCAATGGCCTGGCGCAGATCGGCCAGAGCCTCGTCCTGGGACTGATCCGGCAGGCCGTGCATCAGGTCCAGGTTGAAGTTGTCGAAACCGGCCTGACGCGCCATATCGGCGGCACGAATTGCTTCGTCGCCGTTGTGAATGCGGCCCAGCGCCTTTAGTTTGGATTCCTGAAAGCTCTGAATGCCGATCGACAGTCGATTGATGCCCAGGCCGCGATAGGCGCTGAACTTGACCTGCTCGAAGGTGCCCGGGTTGGCTTCCAGCGTGATCTCGATATCGCTGGCAAAGCGGATGCGCTGTTCGACGCCTTGCAGCAGGCGCCCCAACGCATCGGCGCTGAACAGGCTCGGCGTACCGCCACCAAAGAAGATCGATTGCAGCTCGCGGCCGTAGACGTGCGGCAGGTCCAGGTCCAGGTCGGCGAGCAGGGCGTCGACGTATTCCTGTTCCGGCAGCACCGGGCTGGCAGTGTGCGAGTTGAAGTCGCAGTACGGGCATTTGCGCACGCACCACGGAATATGGATGTACAGCGACAACGGCGGCAGGTGCGGCAGTGCAGGGCGCGGGCTCTCTGACGAGAAGCCGCTCTCGCCGAGAAACAGCGGCTGCGCAGGCGAATCGTGGGTCATTGCAGACCCAGGCGTTGCCGCAACAGGACCATCGCGCGGGCGCGGTGGCTGAGCTGGTTCTTCTCGGTCGGGCCCAGTTCGGCACTCGAGCAGTTGCGCTCCGGCACCCAGAACAGCGGGTCATAGCCGAAGCCGTGTTCACCGCTGGCGGCGTGCAGGATGCGCCCGTGCCACAGCCCTTCACAGAGGATCGGCAATGGATCGTCGGCGTGGCGTACCAGCGCCAATACGCAGACGAACTGTGCACCACGCTGGTCGTCCGGCACGTCTTTGAGCGCTTCCAGCAGCTTGGCGTTGTTGGCGGCATCGCCCTGGCCATCGGCGTAGCGTGCGGAATAGATACCCGGCGCACCGCCGAGAAAGTCCACCGCCAGCCCCGAGTCGTCGGCCAGCGCAGGCAGGCCGGACAGACGCGCGGCGTTGCGTGCCTTGAGGATTGCATTCTCGACGAATGACAGGCCGGTTTCTTCCGGCTCCACCAGACTGAACTCGCTGACCGAGCGCAGCGTTACACTGCCGCCGAGCATGGCTTGGAGTTCCTTGAGTTTGCCGCCATTGTGGCTGGCCAGTACGAGTTGTGTGAGGTTCATGGTTGGCCTGTCGTGGTGCTTGGGAACGGTCGGTTAAACGGCAATCCTGTGGTCCGTCAGCCCAGGGCTGGTGACGCGGTAGATGCCGATCTCGCCGAGCAGATTGGGCCAGAGTTTACTGGCCCAGCCATGACGGTGCTGCTGATCGACCGCCAGCCTGTCGAGCACCTGCGCATCGCGCTCGCGGCACAGCTCTTCGAAGTCGCCGAAGGTGCAGAAGTGAATGTTCGGCGTGTTGTACCAGGTATACGGCAGGAATTCGGACACCGGCATGCGGCCCTTGCTCGCCAGATACCAGCGGCAGCGCCAGTGACCGAAGTTCGGGAAGGTGATGATGCACTGACGACCGACGCGCAGCATCTCGTCGAGGATTCGGTCCGGGTAATGCACCGCTTGCAGGGCCTGGGTCATGACCACGACGTCAAAGCTGTTGCTGGCAAAGTTGCCCAGCCCCTTGTCGAGGTCCTGCTCGATGACGTTGATGCCCTTGGCGACACACTCGGCAATGTTGGCGGCGTCGTTTTCCAGCCCGTAGCCGGTGACCTGCTTGTGGTCACGCAGCCAGGTCAGCAATTCGCCGTCACCGCAGCCCAGGTCGAGCACGCGGCTGCCCGCGGGAATCCATTCCTGAATGATTTCCAGATCAGCTCTCATGGCGTCCTCACAACGAAATTCGGTTCATGTAATTACCGAAAGCCTGCAAGTAGCGCGGAATCGGGATCAGAAAGGCGTCGTGGCCCTGCGGCGCGTCGATTTCCAGGTAACAGACGTCCTTGCGCGCGGCCATCAGCGCGTCCACAAGCTCTCGCGAGCGGGCTGGCGAGAAGCGCCAGTCGGTGGTGAACGACATCACGCAGAATTTGGCGGTGGCGTTGGCGAATGTCTTGGCCAAGTCGTCGTTGAAGTTCGCCGCAGGATCGAAGTAATCCAGTGCCTTCGTCATCAACAGGTAGGTATTGGCGTCGAAACGCCCGGAAAACTCCTCACCCTGATAGCGCAGATAGCTTTCGACCTGGAACTCGACGCTGTGGAAATCGTAGTTGAGTTTTTCGCTCTTCAGGCCACGGCCGAATTTCTCGCCCATCGAGTCATCCGACAGGTAGGTGATGTGCCCGACCATCCGCGCCAGCATCAGGCCGCGTTTGGGAATCACTCCGCGTTCCTGGAACGAACCACCGTGGAATTCGGGGTCGGTGAGAATAGCCTGACGCGCCACCTCGTTGAACGCGATGTTCTGTGCCGACAGCTTGGGGGCAGAGGCGATCGCCAGGCAATGGCGCACGCGATCCGGGTAGCTGATGGTCCATTGCAGCGCCTGCATGCCGCCCAGGCTGCCGCCAATCACCGCAGCCCAGGTGTCGATACCGAGCAAATCGGCCAGTCGAGCCTGGCTGTTGACCCAGTCTTCCACGGTCACCACCGGGAAATTGGCACCGAACGGCTTGCCGGTGTCCGGGTCAATGCTGCTCGGCCCGGTGGAGCCATTGCAGCCGCCCAGATTGTTAAGGCTGACGACGAAGAACTTGTTGGTGTCGATAGGCTTGCCGGGACCGATACAGCTGTCCCACCAACCGGGTTTGCGGTCATCGGCACTGTGGAAGCCTGCGGCATGGTGGTGCCCGGACAGCGCATGACAGATCAGCACGGCATTGCTGCGTGCGGCGTTGAGTTGACCGTAGGTTTCGTAAATCAGGTCATAGGCTGGCAACGAACGACCACAGGCCAGCGCCAGAGGCTCGCTGAAATGCGCCGTTTGCGGTGTGACCAGTCCGACAGAATCGTGAGGGAATACCGTGGGCATCGACCCTGCTCTCGCATAAATGAGGCGTAAGTCTAAAGACCGCGGGGTGCAGCGGCAATAAGGGATATTGTGAGACGTAAATCAACGGCACGATAGTTACGAGGTGATCGTTCCTCACGCTCCAGCGCGGGAATGCCTAGGGTGACGCTCCGCGTCACAGATCTGCGCCGTGCCGCATGCTCCGGATAGGACGCGGAGCGTCCAGAACGGCATGCCCACGCGGAGCATGGGCACGATAGGCGTTCTTTCGAACGTCACGCTCCAGCGCGGGAACCTCTAGCGCGGGAACAAGGTGGCTTACATCAACAGCCGCAGCACATCCGGCATGTCGCTCATGGCGGCGAGGTTGTTGATGACCAGCATGTCCAGCAGCTTGAGCACCAGGAATGCGAGGATCGGCGAGATGTCCAGGCCGCCCAGGTTCGGGACGATCCTGCGGAACGGTGCCAGTGCCGGTTCGCAGATCTGGTTGACCAGTTCCGCGCCAGGGTTGTGGCTGCCCGGTGCGACCCACGACAGAATCACGCTGATGATCAGGGCAAAGAAGAAGATCTTCAGGAACAGCGCGGTCACGCCGATGATCGACCACAGCAGCAGGTGCAGCGGGTCGCCCGTGGTGCCGAACATCAGCAGCAGGGTCAGGGCCATCAGGATCATCTGCACGATGATCGCCAGCACCAGCGACGACATGTCCAGCCCGAACAGGCTGGGGATGATGCGTCGCAGTGGCTTGAGCAGCGGCTGGGTGGCGCGCACGATGAACTGGCACAGCGGGTTGTAGAAGTTGGCTCGTACCAGTTGCAGGACAAAGCGCAACAGCACGATCAGCAGGTAAAGACTGCCAAGCGTCTGCATGACGTAAATTGCAGCGGTGTTCAATCCGATCATCGATCTGCTCCAGAAAACCCGAAAATTATTTGCCCAGTTGTTCAGCCAGCTCGGCTGCACGATGGTCTGCGGCGGTCAGTGCCGTTTCCACCAGTGCCTCGAACCCGCCCGCCTGAAATGCCTTGATGGCCGCCTCGGTGGTCCCGCCCGGCGATGTAACGCGACGACGCAGTTCGCCAGCGCCCGAATCACTGCCAGTCGCGATCAAGGCCGAGCCCAGTGCTGTCTGCAGGGTCAGCTTTTTAGCGATGTCCTCTGGCAGACCCAGTTTCACGCCTGCCGCGGTCATCGCTTCCATCATCAGAAAGAAATACGCCGGGCCACTGCCGGACACTACCGTGACAGCGTCCATGTGTTTTTCCTGCTCGACCCAGACCGCGATGCCGACTGCGGCCAGCAACGCCTCGGCCTGCTCACGCTGCTCTGGCGTGACGTTGTCGGTCGCGTACAACCCGCTGGCACCCTGACGCAGCAGTGAGGGCGTATTGGGCATGCAGCGCACCACCGGCTGCTCGCCCAGCCATTGCGTCAGGCTGGCGCAGGTGATGCCGGCCGCGACCGAAACAATCAGCTGGTGAGGTTCGAGACTGGGCTTCAAGGCCTGGCAGACGTTTTTCATCATCTGCGGCTTGACCGCCAGTACCACCACGTCGGCGCCATTGATCGCGTCGGCGTTGTCGGCGAATACCTGGATGCCGTGATCGTTGGCGATGCGCTCGCGGGTTTCGGCACCCGGCGCACTGGCACTGATCAGTGCCGCCTCCACGCCCTGGGCGCGCAGGCCGCCGATCAGGCTGGCGGCCATGTTTCCGGCACCAACGAAGGCAATACGGGTCTTGCTCATGAAGGGGTCCTTGTGAAGAGGTTATGGCTGGCCATAGTCGCGGGCGCCAAAAAGAGCGGTGCCGATGCGCACCCAGGTCGCGCCTTGTGCAACGGCGGCTTCCAGGTCGTGGCTCATGCCCATGGAAAGTGTGTCGAGCGGCAGGTGCAATTGCTCCTGCAGCGTGCGCACTGCGGCGAAGGATGCGTTCTGCGCCGCAGGATCGTCTGTAGGCTCGGGGATGGCCATCAGGCCGCGCAACCTGAGTCGCGGCAGGGCGCTGATGGCTGCGGCCAGCGCAGGCAGGTCCTGAGGCGTACAGCCCGATTTGCTGGCTTCGCCACTGACGTTCACCTGAATGCAGATGTTCAGCGGTTCAAGCGCTTCGGGGCGTTGCTCGGACAGGCGTTGAGCGATTTTCAGGCGGTCCACGGAATGTACCCAGTCGAAGTTCTCGGCGATAGCTCGCGTCTTGTTCGATTGAATGGGGCCAATAAAGTGCCAGCACAAGGGCAGGTCGCTCAGTTCGAGCTGTTTGCCCAGTGCTTCCTGTAAATAATTTTCGCCAAAATCGCGCAAACCTGCGGTGTAAGCTTCACGCAGGTCACTGGCGGGCTTGGTTTTACTCACCGCCAGCAGGCCGACGGACGCTGGATCGCGCTCAGCAGCAAGCGCTGCGTCGCGAATTCGCTGTTCGAGCGTTGAAATGTTCGCTGCTATCGTGGACATTGATTTGCGCCAGCAGGGCTAAAGTCTGCGGCATTCTATGTGATTGAGGAGCTGTATGGATATTACCGAGCTGCTGGCCTTCAGTGCCAAACAGGGCGCGTCGGATTTGCACCTCTCTGCAGGTCTGCCGCCGATGATCCGCGTCGACGGCGATGTACGGCGTATCAACCTGCCTCCGCTGGACGCGAAGGAGGTCAAGGCGCTGATCTACGACATCATGAACGACAAGCAACGGCAGGACTTCGAAGAACGGCTGGAAACCGACTTTTCCTTCGAAGTGTCGGGCGTGGCGCGGTTTCGGGTCAACGCTTTCAACCAGAACCGCGGTGCTGGCGCGGTCTTCCGGACCATCCCTTCGAAAATCCTGAGCATGGAAGACTTGGGCATGGGCAGTGTGTTTCGGAAGATTACCGACGTGGCGCGTGGCCTGATTCTGGTCACCGGTCCGACCGGCTCAGGCAAGTCGACCACCCTGGCGGCGATGATCGACTACCTGAATAACAACAAGCATCACCACATTCTGACCATCGAGGACCCGATCGAATTCGTCCACGAGTCGAAGAAGTGCCTGGTCAACCAGCGCGAGGTGCACCGCGACACACTGGGCTTCTCGGAGGCGCTGCGCTCGGCGTTGCGTGAAGACCCGGACGTGATTCTGGTCGGGGAGATGCGTGACCTGGAGACCATACGCCTGGCGCTGACCGCAGCTGAAACCGGCCACCTGGTATTCGGCACGCTGCACACCACATCAGCAGCCAAGACCATCGACCGGATCGTCGATGTGTTTCCGGCTCAGGAAAAATCGATGATTCGCTCGATGCTCTCCGAATCGCTGCACGCCGTGGTTTCGCAGGCGTTGCTCAAGAAGGTCGGCGGCGGACGCGTGGCGGCGCACGAAATCATGATGGGCACCCCGGCGATCCGTAACCTGATCCGCGAGGACAAGGTGGCGCAGATGTATTCGTCGATCCAGACGGGCGGCTCGATGGGCATGCAGACGCTGGACATGTGCCTGGCCGATCTGGTGAAGAAGGGGCTGATCACCCGCGAAAGCGCGCGCGAACGTGCCAAGGTGCCGGATAACTTCTGATCGCAGGGAGGCTGCAGGAACGAAAAAGGGGTCTTGAACGCGTTCAAGACCCCTTTTTTCAGATGCGGCTTGCGGACCGCGGATTCACACCAGGATCAGCGCTGAACCACACGCATCTGTCCGGGTTGCTTGGGCAGCACGCGCTTGGCGATCTTGTAGTGACTGTTCCAATACGGTTTGTTCAGCGTATCGACAGTTACGGCCTTGCCACGGCGCGGCGCATGAACGAACTTGTTGTCGCCCAGGTAAATGGCGACGTGGTTGATGTTGCGGCTCTTGATATTGAAGAACAGCAGGTCACCGGGTTTCAGATCCTTGCGATCCACCGTCTGACCATGACCCTGGGCCATGGCATTGGAGGTGCGTGGCAGGTCGACCTCACGGACATCCGTGTAGGCGTATTTGACCAGTCCGCTGCAGTCCAGGCCTTTGCCGGGCGTGGTGCCGCCCCAGCGATAAGGCGTGCCCACAGCCTGCAAGGCGCGTTTTACAACGGCGCTGCCTTGCTTGGCAGGGGCAGAAGCCTGCAAGGCCGCGATTTTTTTGGCGTTCTTGCGTGAAAGCGGCTTCTGGACGGCGCTGGTAGCGCCGTACTGAGTTCGGGTGGTGGTGGCTTCCTTGGGTGCATTGCGAGTCGCGAGTGCCGGTGAAGAGTGGCTTTTGGCGGTGTAGCCCGTGAAGCTCGCAGGAAGTTGTTGCTCACGATTGGTGGCGTGGGCGGCCAGTGGCATAAATAGGCAAATGGTTAGCCATGTCTTGAAAAAAGGACGCATTCGGCAGGGCTCATGGTGGTCAGCGCGCAACTTTATAACAGCTTTTTCAAAAAAACTGACCCCATTTGTCGAGCGCATCACAGTGGCATCATTGCGTTTTATGCGACAGACTCTTTCTTTTTTCGGGCTAATCCCTTTAGCGACAAGGGCTTGGCGGCATTAAACCGCCTCATGTGCCATACGTCGGAATAGGGAAACCAAGTCACAATTTTGTTATGTATTTTTTTCTATCAGCGCAAAGAGGGCAAAAATGAACGCCTATCGTTCAGACACACACAGCAAGGTCATGGGTTACCTGATGTGGATTTTCGGCTTCCTGGGAGCGCATCGCTTCTACTACGGCAAACCGGTCACCGGGACCATCTGGTTCTTCACGTTCGGTCTGTTTGGCATTGGCTGGCTGATCGACCTGTTCCTGATCCCGTCGATGGACCGTGACGCCGACCTGCGCTTTACCCCCGGCTCCACCGACTACAGCGTTGCGTGGGTGCTGCTGACCTTCCTCGGCCTGTTCGGCGTGCACCGCATGTACCAGGGCAAGTGGATTACCGGGCTTATCTACCTGTTTACCGGCGGGCTGTTTCTGGTGGGCATCCTCTATGACTTCTGGACATTGAATGACCAGATCTCGATGAAGAACGCCCGACGCGGGTAAAGCTTGGGCAGAGGGGCTGACGCAGAGCGTCGCCCGGCTCGCTCCCACAGTGATGCAACGAGGAACGTGGGAGCGAGAGCCCGGAGCGGGCTCAACGGCTGTAGCTGATCCGTCCATCCACCAGTGTGTAGCGTACCGAACCGGGCAGGCAGTGACCGATGAAGGGACAGTTTTCGCCTTTTGACAGCCAGGTCTCGCCGGCAACCGTCGAGGCGGCAGGGTCGAACAGGACGATGTCTGCAGGCGCTCCTGCGCTCAGCTTGCCGGCTGGCAGGCGCAGCGCGGCGGCAGGGCCGCTGCTCAGGCGGGCGATCAGGGTCGGCAGGTCCAGAAGGCCGTCATCCACCAGGGTCATGGCCAGCGGCAGCAACAGTTCGACGCTGCTGATGCCCGGCTCCGTAGCGCCAAACGGCGCCAGCTTGGCATCGCGTTCGTGCGGCTGGTGATGGCTGGAAATCGCCTGAATGACACCGCTCTTCACCGCTTCACGCAGACCATCGCGGTCAGCGCGGGTGCGCAGCGGCGGCTGGACGTGATAGAGGCTGGAGAAGTCGATCAGCGCCTCGTCAGTCAGAATCAACTGATACAACGCCACATCCGCCGTCACCGGCAGACCGCGCGCCTGTGCCTGGGCTATCAGCGCCGCGCCACGGGCACTGGTCAGCTGGCTGAAGTGCGCACGTACACCGCTCTGTTCGACCAGCAACAGGTCGCGAGCCAGCGCCACGGTTTCGGCCGTCTCGGGAATGCCCGCCAGACCCAGGAAACTGGCCGTCGGACCATCGTGTGCCAGACCGCCTTCGGCCAGATCACGATCCTGCGAGTTGAAAATCACCGTCAGGTCGAAGGTCGCCGCATATTCCAGTGCCCGGCACAGCGTGCGGGTGTTGCTGAAGCTGCTCAGACCATTGCCGAAGGCCACGCAACCTGCGTCGCGCAGGGCGATCAGTTCTGCCAGCTGTTCGCCTTCCAGGCCCTTGCTCAGCGCCCCGATGGGGAACACCTTGCTGAACCCGGCCTCACGGGCGCGGTCGAGGATCAGCTCGGCCACTGCCGAGGTGTCGAGCACCGGTTTGGTACGTGGCGGGCAGCACAGGCTGGTCACGCCGCCTGCCACCGCTGCGCGGGTTTCGCTGGCGATGCTGCCCTTGCGACTGTAGCCAGGTTCGCGCAAGGACACATTGAGGTCGACCAGGCCCGGTGCTGCGACCAGCCCGGTAGCGTCGATGGTCTGAGTGGGCTCGAAACCCGCCGGGGCCGAACCGATGGCGCTGAGTTTGCCTGCTTCAAGGTGCAGGTCAGTGATTTGATCCAGCCCGCTGACCGGGTCGATGACGCGAGCGCCGAGGATGCTGAGCTTCACTGGGCGTTCTCCTGTTCGAATTGGCGTTGTGCGTTTTGTCCGCTCATGGCCATGGACAGCACCGCCATGCGGATCGCGATACCGTAAGTCACTTGATTGAGAATCACCGAATGCGCGCCGTCGGCCACTGCCGATTCGATTTCCACGCCGCGGTTGATCGGGCCGGGGTGCATGACAATCGCATCCGGCTTCGCAGCCGCCAGGCGCGCGGTGGTCAGGCCGAACAGGCGGTAGAACTCGCCTTCGCTGGGCAGCAGGCCGCCGGTCATGCGTTCACGCTGCAGACGCAGCATGATGACCACGTCCACGTCCTTCAAACCTTCGTTGAGGTCGGTGTAGACCTTGACCCCGTATTGCTCGACGCCTACCGGCAGCAGGGTTTTCGGCCCGATCACGCGGATATCCGGGCAGCCCAGCGCCTTGAGCGCAAGCATATTGGAGCGTGCGACCCGTGAATGCAGGATGTCACCGACGATGGCCACCGACAGGTTCTCGAAACCGCCCTTGTGACGGCGGATGGTCAGCATGTCGAGCATGCCCTGGGTCGGGTGGGCATGGCGTCCGTCGCCGCCGTTGATGATCGCGACGTCCGGGCATACGTGCTCGGCAATGAAGTGCGCCGCACCCGAGTCGGCGTGGCGCACGACGAACATGTCGGCGGCCATCGCTTCGAGGTTGCGCAAGGTGTCGAACAGCGTTTCCCCCTTGCTGGTCGACGAGGTCGAGACGTTCAGCGTGATCACGTCGGCTGACAGGCGCTGGGCTGCCAGCTCAAAGGTGGTGCGGGTGCGCGTGGAGTTCTCGAAGAACACGTTGCACACCGTCTTGCCGCGCAACAACGGGACTTTCTTGACCGCCCGGGCGCCGACTTCAAGGAACGAGTCGGCCGTGTCGAGAATTTCGGTAAGCAGCTCGCGGGGCAAGCCGTCCAGAGACAGGAAATGGCGCAGCTGGCCCAAGTGGTTGAGCTGCAGCGGGCGCTTGGCGTCGAGAGGCGTCATCGCAATGGACTCTTAAAGGGCGGTGGAGAGGTCTTGAAGTTCGAGCGCCAGCGGCTCGGGGCCGGACAGCTTGATGCGTTCATTCGGTGCCAGCGACAGGGTGGCGCCGACCACGTTCGGACGCACCGGCAGTTCACCGGCGTCCAGGTCCAGCAGGCAGACCAGCGTGACACTGGCCGGGCGGCCGTAATCGAACAGTTCGTTGAGCGCGGCGCGGACGGTGCGGCCGCTCATCAGCACGTCATCGATCAGCACCAGGTGCTGGCCTTCGATCTCGAACGGCAGTTCAGAAGGGCGCACCTGAGGGTGCAGGCCGTTCTGGCTGAAATCATCGCGATAGAACGAAACGTCCAGCGTGCCCAGCGGAGCGGGGTTGTTCAGTGCCTTGAGCAGCGCCTGGGCAACCCAGACACCGCCAGTGCGGATGCCGATGAAACGAGGGTCGCTGATGCCGCGCTTGCTCAGGTGAGCGTTCAGGTCAGTGGCCATCTGACGAATCAGTTCGGCGGGATCGGGCAGGCTCATGGTTGCTCCTTAGAGGCTCGGGCAGCGTCCTTCCCTGACTGTGTAAAAACTACTGCGCTTGGCAATACTGCGTTAAAAACAGGCGAAAAATGCTCATTTAGAACACCTAAAGTCGGTCGCGACCCCGGCCGTTTTCGCCTGTTTTTGCCTTGTCTTGCCTTCGCTCGTGAGGTTTTTACACAGTCTGGTCCGTGGCGCGATGCTCAAGCGATAACGTGGAATCCGGGTATCTCGAAGCGATAAAGACAGAAAAAGTCACACATTCAACAGTTCGGGGTGCTCGTCCAGCCAGCCTTGCAGCAATAGCGCAGCGGCAATGGCATCCACCGGATTGTCGCGATAGCTGCCCTTCTGGCCGCCGCGCGCCATGCGCTCGCCCTTGGCTTCGAAGGTGGTCAGGCGTTCATCATGGGTGTAGACCGTTACACCAAAGCGTCCGTTGAGCTTGCGCGAGAATTTTTCCGCGCGCGCGCTCATGTCGCTGGGCGTGCCGTCCATGTTCAACGGCAGACCCACCACGATCGCATCAGGTTTCCACTCGTTGATCAGCGCCTGGACCTTGTCCCAGTCCGGCACGCCATTCTGCGCCTTGAGCGTGCAGAGTTCACGTGCCTGGCCGG
Organism: Pseudomonas cerasi; assembly: GCF_900074915.1. Classification (GTDB taxonomy): domain Bacteria; phylum Pseudomonadota; class Gammaproteobacteria; order Pseudomonadales; family Pseudomonadaceae; genus Aquipseudomonas; species Aquipseudomonas cerasi. Next base: position 5,321,672 of record NZ_LT222319.1, on the reverse strand, counting down.
TAATCGCCTGGCCGACTGCAACGCCGATCTGTTTGGTGCCGTAATCAATGCCCAGCAGCAGCCGTAAGGCGGCCATCAAGCGTGCCCTGCCTGGGTCGAGATCAGGTTGAGATTGATGCCCAGACGTCTGGCGGCGGCGTCCAGACGCTGCTCGCTGTCCACATCGAACAGGATGGCCGGGTCGAACGAACAGGTCAGCCAGGCATTGTCGGCCATTTCAGCATCCAGTTGACCGGCATCCCATCCCGCATAACCCAGGGTGATCACATTTTGATCAGGTCCGTAGCCATCGGCGATGGAGAACAGCACATCCTGAGAAGTCGACAAGGAAATTCCGCCCGGAAGATTGACCGTCGCCTGAAAGGTCTGGCCGCTGGGATGCAGGACAAAGCCGCGATCGGTCTGCACCGGCCCGCCGGTATGAATGACGATGTCCTGGCAGTGTCTCGGTGCCGGAAGCTCCGGTCGCAGTTGTTCGAGTACATCGGCCAGGGTCAGGCTTTGCGGGCGGTTGATCACCAGCCCCATGGCGCCATTGGCGTTGTGCTCGACAATGTAGGTCAAGGTCTGAGCAAAGTTCTCATCGTGCATGTGAGGCATGGCGATGAGGAACTGATGCTTGAGATAACTCGGAGAGACTTTTTTCATGAGCCCTAGTTTGGCGTTGCCTTGCGCGGCTGACAACTGACACGTGTGGGTGTCGAGCGTCAGCGGGCAAAAAGTTCAGTTGCTTGACAGCTTGTCTCCGCGTGCAAATTTCCAGGTGCGGATGATCTCCAGTCGATCGATATCCGCCAGATCGCCGGTGAACGGCGCAAAAGGCGCCGCCAGACGCACGATTCGCTGTGCGGCCTGATCCAGCAAAGGCTGCCCTGAAGATTCAAGCACCAGCACTTCATACAACGAGCCGTCCCGATTGATTGACACAAGAAGTCGTAAATTACCGTAGATCTGCTTGCGTCGTGCTTCCTCAGGATAGTTCAGGTTTCCGACCCGCTCGACCTTCTTGCGCCAGTCATCCTTGTACCAGGCGCCTTTGTCGCGCATGGTCGACGCCGCATTGAGGCGGTGGATCTTCGGGCGCTTGGCGTAAAGCTGCTGTTCGGTCGACAGTTCGGCTTCCAGGCTGGCGATTTCGTTGCTCAGTTCCGAGCTGTCGAAGGTCGGTGCAGCCTTGGTGGCGGGCTCGGGCTTGACCTCATCGCGTTTGGCAACGGTTTTCTGCTGGCTGGGCGCGGTAGTCGCGACGGCGGTCTTCGGCGCTTCCTGTTTGACCACCGGCTTGCTGGCCGGGGGCGGCGTGACCTTGTTGACCTTGGTGTCCTGATAGGGCGCCAGTTCAGTGGTCTTGAGCGTTTCGGCCTTGTCCAGGGTGCCGCTGCCCTGCTGATCGTCTTGCGCCAGAAAGTCAGCCTGCTCGGGCTTTTCTTCGCTTTTGAAGGTGGCCAGGGTGATTTCCAGCGTCTGCGAGATCTGCTCCGGCTTTACATAGGTGAACCCCACGCCAAGGATCACCGCGAGGTGAATCAGCGCCGCGATCATCATGGTAAAGCCCAGGCGATCGGCAGGACGCACACCGGCGTTGGCGAGTTCCAGGGGGAGGTCGTTTTTGGCCATGGATGTCATTGGCGGTTCAGCATCTCGTCAGCCTGCATGTCAAAATCCGTGTCGTGTTACAGGTGGCGCATGATAACGCAATGTGCCGCGCCGCTCTGCTGCGGATCGGACGAAGGGAATCGATCTGACGCCGTGGCGCACGGTGTTGACCGTGGCCGGCGGCGTCAGTGGCTGATCAGCCCTTGCGTGCTTGCAGCTTCTTCTCGATCGCGTCCATCAGCAGGCCACCAATGTTGGTGCCGAAGGCGTTGTCGATCTCGCGGATGCAGGTCGGGCTGGTGACGTTGATTTCGGTCAGGTGCTCACCGATCACGTCGAGGCCGACGAACAGCAGGCCTTTTTCACGCAGGGTCGGGCCGATCTGTTCGGCGATCCAGCGGTCCTTGTCGCTCAACGGACGGGCCTCGCCACGCCCGCCTGCCGCCAGATTGCCACGCGTTTCGCCGGCTGCCGGGATACGCGCCAGGCAATACGGGACCGGTTCGCCATCGACCATCAGAATGCGTTTGTCGCCGTCCTTGATGGCGGGCAGGTAGCCCTGCGCCATGATTTGCTGCGTGCCGTGGGCGGTCAGGGTTTCGAGGATCACTGACAGGTTCGGATCGCCCGCACGATGGCGGAAGATCGACGCACCGCCCATGCCGTCCAGCGGCTTGAGGATCACGTCGCCGTGCTGTTCGGCGAATTCACGGATGATGTCCGCGCGGCGGCTGACCAGTGTCGGCGGTGTGCACTGCGGGAACAGCGTGGCGAACAGCTTCTCGTTGCAGTCACGCAGGCTCTGCGGCTTGTTGACCACCAGGACGCCGGCACGCTCGGCCTGCTCCAGCAGGTAGGTGGCGTAGACGAACTCCATGTCGAACGGCGGATCCTTGCGCATCAGGATCACGTCCAGATCATCAAGACCTGCGTCGACTTCGGCTTCGAACTCGAACCACTTGGCCGGATCGGCAAACACCTTGAGCGGCTTCATGCGTGCGCGGGCCTGGCCGGCGTTCTGATACAGGTCTTTCTGTTCCATATAGAACAGTGACCAGCCGCGTTCCTGGGCGGCAAGCAGCATGGCCAGCGAGCTGTCCTTTTTATAGGAAATGCGCTCAATGGGGTCCATGACAATCCCTAGGCGAACGCTCATGGGCAATATCCTCTGATCGGTAAGGGCCGCAACGGCCGTAAAATTGGCATCAGGGTGGCGCTCCGATTGCTCCCGGTCAAGGGGCAGGCCTGCCGCGATGCGCCAAGGTGCACTTTATGGATTGCGTCTGGAGAGTGTGCTAAAAAGGCTCGGCATCCGGTCTTCGGTCCCAGTGGGTCAACGAAGCGATACCGTCAGGCTCCCAGTGCCTCGCAGAATGCGCAAAAATTCGCTGCGGCGATGGAAGAGCAGCTATGGAACAACACGCCTCCGCCCTGAAAGTCATGGTCATCGATGATTCGAAGACCATCCGCCGCACCGCCGAAACGCTGCTCAAGAACGCAGGCTGTGAAGTCATCACTGCGATAGACGGTTTCGACGCGCTGGCCAAGATTGCCGATAACCACCCGCGAATCATATTCGTCGATATCATGATGCCGCGTCTGGACGGTTATCAGACCTGCGCGCTGATCAAGAACAACCGGGCATTCAAGTCGACGCCGGTCATCATGCTGTCCTCCAAGGACGGCCTGTTCGACAAGGCCAAGGGGCGGATTGTCGGTTCCGATCAGTTTTTGACCAAGCCTTTCAGCAAGGAAGAACTGCTCAGCGCGATCAAGGCTCATGTGCCGGGCTTCGTTGCAGCAGAACAACACATATCATGACGCCCGCGCCTGATGTAGCGCGCTCGTAATCTGACGGGGAACACCCATGGCTCGAATATTGATCGTCGATGACTCGCCGACTGAAATGTACAAACTCACCGGCATGCTGGAAAAGCACGGTCATGAAGTGCTCAAGGCCGAAAACGGCGCTGATGGCGTGGCCCTGGCCCGTCAGGAAAAGCCCGATGCCGTGCTGATGGACATCGTCATGCCGGGGCTTAACGGCTTTCAGGCCACGCGTCAGCTGACCAAGGATGCCGACACCAGCATGATCCCGGTGATCATGATTACCACCAAGGATCAGGAGACCGACAAGGTCTGGGGCAAACGTCAGGGCGCACGCGATTACCTGACCAAGCCGGTGGACGAAGAAACCCTGATGAAAACCCTGAATGCGGTGCTGGCCGGCTGATTGCCGGAATCGCCATGGCCGAGCCGCGCACCGCTTTTGAACTGCTTCTGGATATGGATCGACGCTGTCGTTCGCTGGCGGCGGGCCTGCCGCTGCAGGAAGCCCATCAGCAGGACTGGGTCGGTATCGGCTTTCGCATGGGCGAGCAACGGTTTGTAGCGCCGATCGGCGAGATCGCCGAAATCCTTCACGAACCCCATCATGCGGTAATGCCCGGTGTGAAGTTCTGGGTGGCGGGTATCGCCAACCTGCGCGGTCGCTTGTTGCCACTCATGGATCTGTGCGGGTTTTTCGGCCACGAACTGGTGCCGGTGCGCAAACAGCGACGCGTGCTGGTGGTCGAGCACCATGATGTATTTGCCGGTCTGCTGGTCGATGAAGTGTTCGGCATGCAACGTTTCAGTCAGTTGAGCCTCATACCCCAGACCCCGCAGGACATGGATCAGCGTATGGTGCCGTTCCTGCGCGGGCAGTTTATCCGCGAACAGGCGTGGCAGATCTTCAGCCCGTGGGCGCTGGTGCAGTCTGCGGAGTTCATGGACCTGGCTTCCTAGCATGTCGGGCCTGGTGTGTTTCACAATTGATCCAGGCGGGGGCCTGATTAATGAGTAGTACAGACCGGTCAAGGGAAGGCGCAAGAAGCCGGACGCAGATTATTCTGCTGTTCGTGGCGCTTATCGTTTTCATCATGTTGCTGTTCGCCAACTTCGCTTACCTCAACACTCAGTCCAACTACGACAAACAGTACATCGGGCATGCCGGTGAGCTGCGCGTCCTGTCGCAACGCATCGCGAAAAACGCCACCGAAGCGGCTGCCGGCAAAACCCAGGCGTTCAAGTTGCTGGCCGATGCGCGCAATGATTTCGACGTGCGCTGGGGCTATCTGAGAAAAGGCGACCCGGCCACCGGCCTGCCTGCGGCCCCCGACCTGATACGCGACGAATTGCGCACCGTGCAACGTGACTGGGAAGGGCTGCGCAAGAGCACCGACGTGATTCTGGCCAGCGAACAGACCGTTCTGTCGCTGCATCAGGTGGCGGCAACGCTGGCCGAAACCATTCCGCAATTGCAGGCCGAATACGAGAAAGTCGTCGAGAGTCTGCTGCAAAGCCGTGCGCCCGCCGCACAGGTGGTGGTTGCGCAACGCCAGGCGCTGCTCGCAGAACGAATTCTCGGCTCGGTCAACACCGTGCTGGCCGGTGATGAAACGGCTGTGCAGGCCGCCGACGCCTTTGGTCGCGATGCCAGCCAGTTTGGTCGTGTGCTCAACGGCATGCTGGAGGGCAACGCCACGCTGCGCATATCCCAGGTCGAGGACCGCGATGCGCGCGCGCGGCTGGCGGAGATCGCCGAGCTGTTCGAATTCGTCTCCGGCTCGGTGGACGAGATTCTCGAAACCTCGCCCGAGCTGTATCAGGTGCGCGAGGCCTCGGGCAACATCTTCAACACCTCACAGACCCTGCTGGATGAAACCTCGGTACTCGCCAACAGCCTGGAAAACCTTGCCAAGCGCCGCACCATGAACACCGTCGGCGGCTATGTGCTGGGCTTGCTGGCGCTGGCGTCGATCATCCTCATCGGTTTGGTCATGGTGCGCGAGACCAATCGCCAGTTGCGCGAAACTGCGCAGAAGAGCGAACGCAACCAGACGGCGATCATGCGTCTGCTGGACGAGATCGAGAACCTCGCCGATGGCGACCTGACGGTCACGGCCTCGGTGACCGAGGACTTCACCGGGGCGATTGCCGACTCCATCAATTACTCCATCGACCAGTTGCGCGAGCTGGTGGTGACCATCAACCTGACTGCCGAGCAGGTAGCGGCTGCGGTGACCGAAACCCAGGCGACGGCCATGCAATTGTCGGCTGCTTCAGAGCACCAGGCGTTGCAGATCAGTGCGGCGTCGACAGCGATCAACGACATGGCGGCGTCCATCGATCAGGTTTCGACCAACGCCTCGGAGTCCTCGGCCGTGGCGGAGCGCTCCGTGACGATAGCCAATAAAGGCAACGAGGTGGTGCAAAACACCATTCATGGCATGGACAACATTCGCGAGCAGATTCAGGACACCTCCAAGCGCATCAAGCGTCTGGGCGAGTCGTCACAGGAGATTGGCGACATCGTCAGCCTGATTGACGACATTGCCGACCAGACCAATATTCTGGCCCTCAACGCCGCCATTCAGGCGTCGATGGCCGGTGATGCCGGACGAGGGTTTGCCGTGGTAGCCGACGAAGTACAACGGCTGGCCGAGCGTTCGTCGTCTGCGACCAAGCAGATCGAAACGCTGGTCCGGGCCATCCAGAACGACACCAACGAGGCGGTTATCTCCATGGAGCAGACCACCAGCGAAGTGGTGCGCGGTGCCCGGCTGGCGCAGGACGCCGGGGTGGCGCTGGGCGAAATCGAAGGGGTGTCCAGAGTGCTGGCCGAGCTGATCGAAAGTATCACCGATGCCGCCCACCAACAGGCCGAGTCTGCCGGGCAGATTTCTCAGATCATGACCGTCATTCAGCAGACCACTTCGCAGACCACCTCGGGCACATCGGCCACCGCCGAAAGCATAGGCAACCTGGCGAAAATGGCCAGCGAAATGCGGCGCTCGGTATCGGGCTTTGCCCTGCCGTCATCGAAGAAAGCCGGATGATGTACCGCACATGAACAACCTTGATTGGGTAACGGACGGTACTCGTCATGGCTGATCGTCACGATTACGTAGCTCTTGAGTGGCTGAAGGGCGAGATCGCCGAAACGCTGCGCCAGGCCCGACAGGCGCTGGACCCGTTCATCGAAGACCCGACCAACGCTGCAGCGATGGCCGAGTGCCTGAACCTGGTGCATCAGGTTCACGGTAGCCTGCAGATGATCGAGTTCTACGGCGCCGCGTTGCTGGCCGAGGAAATCGAGCAACTGGCGCTGGCGGTCCAGCAGAACCGCGTCAGCCATCCGATCGAGTCCGAGCAACTGTTGATCCAGGCCATGAGCCAGTTGCCGGTTTACCTGGAGCGCATTCATTCCGCGCGCCGCGACCTGCCGCTGGTGGTCTTGCCATTGCTCAATGACCTGCGCAGTGCGCGGGGCGAAAGTCTGCTCTCGGAAACCAGCCTGTTCGCCCCGCAACTGGTCGTCGTGCCGCCGCTTGATGACGAGGAGCTGGCGCGGCGCAATACCCCGGAATTGCCCAACCTGCTGCGCAAGCTGCGCCAGACCCTGCAGGCGGCGCTGGCCGGCCTGATGCGTGAGCAGGGCGTGCAGACCCAGCTCGGCTACATGGCCAAGGTGTTTGCCCGGCTTGAACAGTTGTGCGAAGACGCGCCGCTCGGTGCGCTCTGGCGGATCGCCTCGGCACTGGTCGAAACCATGCTCAACGGCAACTTCACCAACAGCCCGGCGCTGCGCAGTCTGCTGAAGGACGCCGACAAGGAACTCAAGCGTCTGGCCGAGCAGGGCGTCACCGGCATCAACCAGCCCGCCCCCGAAGAGCTGTTGAAAAGCCTGCTGTTCTATATCGCCAAGTCCGACAGCCTGGCGCCGAAGATGCTCGACCTCAAGGACCAGTACGCGCTGGCCGATGCCTTGCCCGGCAACGATGTGGTCAATGAAGAGCGCGCCCGCATGGCCGGTCCGGACCGTGACGCCATGCGTTCGGTGATCGTCGCCTTGTGTGAAGGGCTGGTCAGGGTCAAGGAGCGGCTCGACGTGTTCGTGCGCGGCGACCGTCAGCATGTCAGCGAGCTCAACGCGTTGCTGCCGCCTTTGCGGCAGATTGCCGATACCCTGGCGGTGCTGGGTTTCGGCCAGCCGCGCAAGGTGATCATCGATCAGTTGTCTGTGGTGCTCGGTCTGGCGCAGGGGCAGCGCGAGCCCAGCGACGCTGCGCTGATGGATGTCGCGGGTGCCTTGCTCTACGTCGAATCGACCCTTGCCGGCATGGCCGGCAGTCACGAGCAGGTCAGCCGCGAGGAAAGCCGCCTGCCGACTACCGACCTGACGCAGATTCATCAACTGGTGATTCGCGAAGCCCGCACGGTGTTGCAGCAGGCCAAGGACGTGATCCTCGATTACATCGACGGCGAGTGGGACCGGCAGCGGCTCGATCCGCTGTGCGCGCTGATCGTGCAGGTACGGGGTGCGCTGGCGATGATCCCGCTGGCCCGAGCTGCCAGCCTGCTGGCCGCTTGTAACGAATACATTCAGGAACACCTGCTGGTGGACGAAACCCGTCCCACCTGGGTTCAGCTCGATTGCCTGGCCGACACCATCACCGGCATCGAGTATTACCTGGAGCGCATGCTCGAAGACCATCAGGCGCCGGGTGACCAGGTACTCGACATGGCCCAGCAAAGCCTGGCACGGCTGGGCTATACGCCCGCTGCGGACACTCTCGAAGTGCCGTTGCTCGAAGAGATCATCACTCAGGACGAGTTGCTGGAGCTGGATGACCGCAAGGCGCTGGTCAGCCCCACGCAGACTATTGCCCAGGTCCTCGCCAGCCCGGTCTCGGCCGTCAACCCTCCCGCCCGTAACGTACCCACCAGCCTGTTGCCGCCCGCGGCCGGGGAAGAGGCGGTGGACGACGAGTTGCGCGATGTGTTTCTCGAAGAGGCCGACGAGGTGCTCGACGCGCTGCGCGAGTACCTGCCGCGCTGGTTCACCTCGCTTGGCAGCGACGGCCATTGGGACAGCACAGCGCTGACCGAGGTACGCCGTGCGTTTCATACGCTCAAGGGCAGCGGCCGGATGGTGCGTGCACTGATCCTCAGCGAACTGGCCTGGGCGGTGGAAAACCTGCTTAACCGGGTGCTGGAAGGCGACGTACTGCCGGGCCTCGAAGTGCAGCAATTGATGAGCGAAGTGCAGGCGCTGCTGCCGTCGGTCATCCGCGACTTTGCCGAAGATGCACAGTGCCAGCGTAACGATGTCGACCTGTTGGCGGCCCGTGCCCATGCGTTGGCCAATGGGCTGGAGCTGCCGACGCTGCCGGTCGCGGATGATCATGAGGCAGGCGAGCCTGTTGCCGCCGAAGCGCTCGATCCACAGTTGCTGGAGATTTTCCGTCAGGAAGCGCTCGGCCATCTGAACACCCTCGGCCGCTTCCTCGACAACGCCGAACAATCAGCGTCGCCGGCGATCAGCGACGCGGTGCTGCGTGCGCTGCATACGCTCAAGGGCAGCGCGCACATGGCCGGGGTGCTGCCGATTGCCGAACTGGCCAGCCCGCTCGATCAACTGGTGCGTGAGTACAAGGCCAACCTCATCGATATCGGCTCACCGGAACTCGTCCTGCTGCGCAGCGCCGAGCCGTTGCTGCACAAGGGCCTCGAGCAACTCGACAGCACGCCGCTGGCCGATATTCCGGGTGCCGCGCCGCTGATCGAGGCCGCCCTGGCGATGCTCAACGAGCGCCTCACCGTGGTGCTGCGCGAGTCGGACAGCGGCCTGCGGATCAAGCGCAACCCCACGCTGCTCGCCAGTTTTCTGGCCGAAGGCATGGACATCGTGCTGGATGCGGAAAACCTCCTGCGGCGCTGGCGGCAGCACCCCGGCGAACGTCAGGAACTGAGCGCGCTGCTCGATGAGCTGACCACCCTCGGTCACGGCGCGCATCTGGCCGACCTGCCGCAGGTCGATGAACTGTGCGAAGCCTTGCTCGACCTCTACGGAGCTGTCGAGGAAAGCAGTCTGGCGGTCAGCGAACGGTTTTTCGATGTGGCAGAAAATGCTCACGAAGCGCTGATCAACATGCTTGATCAGGTGGCTGCCGGCCAGGATGTCGAGCCGCGTCCCGAATGCGTGCGTGCCTTGAACCAGTTGCTGGATCAGGCGCTTGACCCGTCGGCGACCGGGCTGGTCAAGAGCGACGGCCATCGCACGTTGAGCGTTACCGAGCTCAACGCCGCCACCGAGCAATTGGCCAACGAGGCCGGGCACACTGACACTGACACTGACGTTGCCGGTCCGGACGACGAAATCGTCGAGATATTTCTGGAGGAAGCCGTCGATATCCTCGACAGTGCCGGTCAAGCGTTGCAGCGCTGGCTGGCCGACCCAGAAAACCCTGCGCCGCTGGCCTCGTTGCAGCGTGACCTGCACACCCTCAAGGGCGGTGCGCGGATGGCTGCGGTGGGCGAGGTGGGCGATCTGGCCCACGAACTGGAAAACCTCTACGAAGGCTTGATCGACCGGCGCTTCAACCATTCGCCGACGCTGGCCGAGCTGCTGCACGAGAGCCACGACCATCTGGCGATTCTGCTCGAGCAACTGTATCGGCAGGAAGCGCTCAGCGACCCTTCGGCCTTGATCGAAGCGCTGCGCAGCTGCCGCACGCTCGAGAGCACCGGGCCCGAGGTGCAGGCCTCGCCGCTGGCCAATGAAGATCTTCCCGAACATGACACCGAGCTGCGTGAAGTCTTCCTCGAGGAAGGTTTCGACATCATGGAAAGCTCCGGCGCGGCATTGGCCCGTTGGCAGGCCGATCCGCATAACATGCTGGAAGTCGAAAACCTGCTGCGCGACCTGCACACCCTCAAGGGCGGCGCGCGGATGGTGGAAATCGCTCCGATAGGCGACCTCGCTCACGAGCTGGAGACGCTTTACGAGGGGCTTTCCACCGGAAGTCTGCAGCCCGCGCCGTTGATGATCGGCCTGTTGCAGAGCGGTCAGGATGTGCTGGCCGACATGCTCGATGCCGTGCGCAATGAAAAACCGTTGCCTGATGCCACCTTGCTGATTGAGAGCATTCGCAGGCTGGCCACCGATGAGCCGGTGGGCGCACCGCTGGCTGCGCAGGACCCGGAAGTCAGTCCGGAGTCAGTCGTCGCCGTGGCCCCGGTGGCCGAAGGGGAGGCCGAGCGCAGCGGCCCGGAAATGGTCAAGGTGCCTGCCGAGCAACTGGAAGACCTGGTCAACCTGGCCGGCGAAACATCCATCTTCCGTGGACGCATCGAACAGCAGATCATTGATTCTCAGATCGCTCTGGTCGAGATGGAAACCACCATCGAGCGGATGCGCGACCAATTGCGTCGTCTCGATATGGAAACCCAGGGGCGCATCCTTAGCCGGGAGCAGGTCCAGGCCGAGCGGCTGGGTTACGAAGAGTTCGACCCGCTGGAAATGGACCGTCATTCGCAGTTACAGCAACTGTCGCGCGCCTTGTTCGAATCGGCGTCCGACCTGATGGACCTCAAGGAAACCCTCGGTGCGCGCGCCCGCGACGCAGAAACGCTGCTGTCGCAACAGGCCAGGGTCAACACCCAGCTCCAGGAAGGCCTGATGCGTACGCGCATGGTGCCGTTCGAGCGATTGGTGCCACGCCTGCGTCGTGTGGTACGCCAAGTGGCGTCGGAACTTCACAAGAAAGTCCATTTCGAAGTGGGCAATGCCGACGGTGAAATGGACCGCAACGTGCTGGAGCGAATGGTCGCGCCTCTTGAGCACATGCTGCGCAACGCCGTCGATCACGGGCTTGAAAGCACCGAAAAACGCATCGCCGCCGGCAAGCCGGAGCAGGGCCATATCAGTCTGGAACTGATGTACGAAGGCGGCGATATGGTCATCGAACTGAGCGATGATGGCTCTGGCGTTGACCTCGCTGCAGTACGTCGCAAGGCCATCAAGCGCGGCATGATCCACCCGGATGCCGATCTGTCCGACCATGAAGTGTTGCCGTTCATTCTGCAGGCGGGGTTTTCCACCAGCGAGATCATCACCCAGATTTCCGGCCGTGGTGTGGGCATGGATGTGGTGCACGCCGAGGTCAAGCAACTGGGCGGTTCCATGGTCATCGACTCGGTGCCGGGCAAGGGCACTCGCTTCCGTATCCGGCTGCCGATTTCGGTGTCGGTCAACCGGGCGTTGATGGTGACGTGCGGCGAAGAACAGTATGCGGTACCGCTCAATACCGTCGATGGCATCGTGCGTGTCATGGCCAATGAGCTGGACGGCTATTACCAGACCACCCCGCCGCGCTATCAATATGGCGGACGCAGTTACGAGTTGCGCTATCTGGGCGAATTGCTGGGCAGCAGCCCGCCCAGACTGGCCGGGCAATTGCAGCCGCTGCCGGTGTTGCTGGTGCATCTGCAGGATCAGTGGGTGGCGGTGCAGGTCGATGCGCTGGCAGGCTCGCGCGAGATCGTGGTCAAGAGCCTTGGTACGCAGTTCTCAAGGGTGCAGGGCATTTCCGGTGCGACCATTCTGGGTGACGGCCGCGTGGTGCTGATTCTCGATCTGATGGCGCAGATCCGTACCTTGCAGGGCTTGCCTTTCAGATGGTTGGCGCCTGCCTACCACGAAGCCGAGCACGCCAGACCGTTGCTGGTGATGGTGGTGGACGATTCGGTGACGGTGCGCAAAGTCACCAGCCGCTTGCTGGAGCGCCACGGCATGCACGTACTGACTGCCAAGGACGGTGTCGATGCCATGACCCTGTTGCAGGAGCACACACCTGACATCATGCTGCTCGATATCGAAATGCCGCGTATGGACGGCTTTGAAGTGGCCAGCCAGATCCGCCAGGACGAACAGCTCAAGGAACTGCCTATCATCATGATCACCTCTCGCTCGGGCCAGAAGCATCGCGATCGGGCGATGGCAGTGGGCGTCAACGAATACCTGAGCAAGCCCTATCAGGAAACCGTGTTGCTGGAGAGCATCGCTTACTGGAGCCAGGCGCATGTCTGAAGGCACGTTCCAGACCAGCCGGCTGACCAGTCTGACCGGCCTGCTGCTGCCGTTGAGTGACCGGCATCTGCTGCTGCCTAACGTCGCCGTCGCCGAGTTGATCGATTACCAGGATTGCAGCGCAGAGCCGGGCGCCCCCGAGTGGTACCTGGGACCGATCAGCTGGCGCGAACTGACCTTGCCACTGCTCAGCTTCGAAGCCGCCTGCGGAGGCCGCACCCGTGTCGGCGGTCGAGCCCGGATCGTGGTGCTCAACGCACTGGGCGGACGCAACGATGTCAGGTTCATCGCCCTGCTGACCCAGGGCATCCCGCGCTCGTGCAAGGTCGACAGCCAGTTGAGCTACGTCGACGTTCCGCTGGCCGAACTGGAGCTGGCCGCCGTACAGATCGGCGAAACCGTAGCCCGCATTCCCGACCTCCAAGGCCTGGAGCAATGGCTGGTGGATGCAGGGCTGTCATAGGTAAAGAGGACGCGGAGCGTCCAGAACGGCATGCGACGCGGAGCGCCGCACGATAGTTGAGATTATCGTTCCTCACGCTCCAGCGTGGGCACGATAGAGGACAAACGCCTCACGACGAACAGCTGATTTCCAGGTGCTTGCCCCAGTCCGGCGGGCGTTGGGCGTAGCCTTGCATGCCGGGCTGTTCGGTGAAGGGTGTGCAGAGCACCTGATGCAGGCGGCGGACTTCTTCGTAGTCGCCTTTTTCCGCTGCGGCGATGGCGTTCTGCGCCAGGTAGTTGCGCAGGATGTACAGCGGATTGACCGTATGCATGCGGGTTTGACGCTCCTGCTCGGTGCCGTTGTCCTCGCCGGCAATACGCGTCTGATACGCTTCTGCCCAGGCATCGAAGCCCTTGATATCGACAAAGTCGTCACGCAACGTGCGCAACGCCTCGGCGGCTGGCTGGTCACCCAGGCGGCGGAAGAACAGGGTGTAATCCACGCCACTGTTCTGCATCAGCTTCAGCAACTGACTGACCAGTTGTTCGTCCTGCTCCTTGGCAACGGTCAGGCCCAGTCGGCGGCGCATCAGGTCCAGGTAGTGCGCCTGATACAGCGGCAGGAACAAACCGATGGCCTCGCGCAACGCTTCCACGCTGATGAACGGGGTCAGCGCCTGTGCCAGCGCGCTGAGGTTCCATTGCGCGATAGGCACCTGATTGCTGAAGGAGTAGCGACCTTCGTGATCGGAATGGTTGCAGATGAAGTGCTCATCGAAATCGTCCAGAAACGCGAACGGTCCGAAATCGAAGGTAATGCCCAGAATCGACATGTTGTCGGTGTTCATCACGCCATGACAGAAGCCGTAGGCCTGCCACTTGGCAATCAGCTCGGCGTTACGCTCGACGATTTCCCGGAACATCGCCAGATACGGCTCAGGCTGCTCCTGGCAGTGCGGGTAATGCATCGTCAGCACATGCTCGGCGAGGGTCTTCAACTGCTCTGGCTGTTTGGTGTAGAAAAAGTATTCCAGACTGCCGAAGCGCACATGGCTCTGCGCCAGACGCAGCACCATAGCTGCATGTTCCTGGGTTTCGCGCCACACCGGCGTGCTGGAGCTGACCACACACCCCGCGCGGCTGCTGGGGATGCCCAGCGCGTGCAGGGCTTCGGAGGCCAGAAACTCGCGGATCGACGAGCGCAGTACGGCGCGCCCGTCACCCATCCGTGAATACGGTGTGCGGCCTGCGCCCTTGAGGTGCAGGTCCCAGTGCTCGCCGGCGTCGTTGTACACCTCGCCTAGCAACAGCCCGCGACCGTCGCCCAGGCGCGGGTTGTAGGAGCCAAACTGATGCCCGGAATACACCATTGCCCGCGGCTCTGCCTCGGACCACAGCTTGTGGCCGCTGAAGATTTCCGCGAACAGCGGCAGATCGGCCTGTTCAGGCGCCAGGTCCAGCAGTGCCAGCGCTGACTGGCTGGCAACCACAAGCTGCGGCGCATCGATGGGTTCAGGCAGCACGGAAGTGGAGAACGCATCGCCCAGACGGGCAAAGCGGTTGTCGAAAGTGAGTTCGTCGAGTGCTTTCAAAGCGTATCGCCTCCAGAGGGGAATTTCAGGCTTTCAACGAAGCGGCGGCCTGCCTGGCTCGTCGGGCGTGTTGCAACGGTCAGAACCCGTAGACCGGGTCCCTGGGTGGTAGTTCTGGTGATCGGGCCTGCGCCCGGACTACCGGTTCCGGCTTCGCTCGAAGGCGGCCAGAATCGTTCGTTCCGATTGCACCAGATAATCCTCGAGCATGCGCGTCGCCTCATCGGTCTTGCCCGCGTCAAGGCGCCCGAGTACCGCTGCATTCATGTCCAGATAGGGCGAATGCAGCAGCTCCGGGTCGTTGAGCAGCCCGAAGGCCAGGCGCAACTCTGCTGATATCTGCGCATAAAACGCCGCCAGTCGCGGGCTGTCGGACAGCTCGACGATGGCCTTGTGAAACATCATGTTGGCGGTGCCCACGGCAATCCAGTCCTTGGCCTCACGCGCCTGCACGCCGGCCTCGACCGCATTGCGCATGTGCAGCACACCGGGATGCTGTGGATAAGCCTGGGCAATCGCCCCGCATTCGATGAAGCGCCGAATTCGGTAGATATCGATGATTGAAGCCATATCAGGCTTGGCCACGGTGACCCCTCGATTGGGTTCGTGGGTCAGCAGTCCTTCGCGGGTCAGCACTCTGAAGGCTTCTCTGAGGGTGTTACGGGAAATATCCAGACTCTCGGCCAGCGCGGCTTCCGAGAGGCGCTGACCGGGTACCAGCTCGCCCTCGACCAGCATTCTGCGAAGCTCAGTGGTGATCGATTCTCCGAGGGTGCGAGGGAGGGCAGAAGCAGCGTCGTTCATAAAGGGTCCAGAGAAAGAAAAGCCAGGTCGATATTCCACGACAGCTCATTGGCTGGCAAGGACGAAGGTCAGCAGATGCTTCATCAGGTAGCACATCTGAGTCCCCGCGTAACAACATGGTGCACATGGTTGATCCATATCACCTACATTGTTCAACAATATTATCTTTATGGATCTACAACTTGGCGCATTTGAATGACCTTTGGCATGGTCGTTGCTCTGGCAGAATACCCCTCATCTCAGGAATGCCGCCGTGACACAGACTGCCAATGAGTTCACCAAGGCGCGCCGCGCCTCTTTGATCGCCGCGATCTTCATGATGGCGACGTCTGCCATCGGTCCTGGTTTTCTGACCCAGACAGCCACGTTCACTGCGACTCTGGGAGCGGCGTTCGCCTTCGGCATTCTGGCCTCGATCCTGATCGACTTCGTGGTGCAGTTGAATGTCTGGCGCATCGTGACGCTGACCAGAATGCGCGCGGCCGATCTGGCCAACGCAGCGATCCCGGGCAGCGGTTATCTGCTCGCGGTACTGGTCATCTTCGGCGGCCTGGTGTTCAGTCTGGGCAACATCGCCGGTGCGGGCCTGGGCTTGAATGCGTTGACCGGTCTTGACCCCAAATGGGGGGGCGCCTTGAGCGCGCTGATCGCCATCGCGATTTTCTCATCGCCCCGTGCCGGCATTGCCATGGACCGCATCATGATGGTGCTGGGCACCCTGAAGGTCTGCCTGATCCTCTTCGCCGCCTTTGCCTCGCATCCGCCGCTGGGCGAAGCTCTGCGCCAGACGATCCTGCCGGACATGGTCGATTTCGCGGCCATCACCACCATTGTCGGCGGCACGGTCGGTGGCTATATCACTTACGCCGGTGCTCACCGCTTGCTGGATCGCGGCACCGTCGGGGTCGAGAACATCGATGTCGTGTCCAAGGCGGCGCTGACCGGTATTCTGGTCACCGGGGTTGTTCGTTACATACTGTTTCTGGCGATCCTCGGCGTGGTCGCCAGCGGCGTCGTCATCGATGTATCCGGCCAGGGCGCAAACCCTGCGGCCCAGGCGTTCACCGCTGCCGCTGGCAACTTCGGCCTGATCATGTTCGGCCTGGTGCTCTGGGCGGCCGGCATCAGCAGCGTGATCGGCGCGTCCTATACTTCGATGTCGTTCATCACGGTATTTTCCAAACGCATCACCGAGCGCGTGCGCAACCTGGCAACTGTCGGCTTTATCCTGATCACCGTGGTCGTATACGTTATGTGGGGCAAACCACCGGCCGCGCTGCTGGTCTTTGCCGGGGGCTTCAACGGTTTGATCCTGCCACTGGGCCTGAGCATTTTCATGTACGTCGGCTGGCGCCGGTCCGACATGATGGACGGCTACCACTACCCGCGCTGGCTATTGGTGCTGGGCGTGCTGACCTGTCTGCTGTCGTGGTACATGGCGTTCAAATCGGCGGGTGCCATCTTTGCCTTCATCAATGCAGCCTGATTTCGGAGAATAAAAATGCCTGCAATAGACCTCAACAGTGATCTCGGTGAAAGCTTCGGCGCCTGGAGCATGGGCGACGACGAGGCGATTCTCGATGTGGTCAGCAGCGCCAATGTGGCCTGCGGCTTCCATGCCGGTGACCCGGCCGGGATCCTGCGCACCCTCGAGGCCGCTGCGGCCCGGGGCGTTGCCATCGGCGCGCATGTGGCCTACCCGGACCTGGTAGGGTTTGGCCGCCGCAACATGGACATCCCGAGCGACCAACTGACCGCCGACGTCATTTATCAGATCGGCGCGCTTCAGGGCCTGGCCCGCAGCGCCGGGACCCGCGTGAGCTACGTCAAGCCTCACGGCGCGCTGTACAACACCATTGCCGGTGATCAGCGTCAGGCCGCGGCAGTCATTCAGGCGCTGCTGCGCATTGACCCCGCGTTGAAGCTGGTGTGCCTGGCTAATTCCCCGCTGCTCGACTGGGCACGCGACGCCGGGCTTTCCTGCGTCGCCGAAGCGTTCGCCGACCGCGCCTATACCGCTGAAGGCACGCTGGTCTCGCGCTCGCGGCCCGGTGCCGTGCTGCACGACGCCGAACTGATCGCCGAACGCATGCTGCGCCTGGTGCGCGAAGGCATCATCGAGGCTGAAGACGGCCGCGAAATCAGCCTGCAGGCCGATTCGATCTGCGTGCATGGCGACAGCCCGGGCGCGGTGAACATCGCCCGCATCCTGAAAAACCGTTTGCACGATGCAGGCGTCACTGTCCGCGCATTCAATCGAGGTTGATCATGAATTCACTGCAACTCGCCCGCGAGGCAGCCAGCGCCGCCCGTGCCCGTTATCGCCAGGGATTCGTCGCGCCGACCGCCGGCGAAGCGCCCGGTCTGACCCAGTGCAACATGATCACGCTGCCGCGTGAATGGGCGTATGACTTTCTGCTGTTCGCGCAGCGCAACCCGCAAGCCTGCCCGGTGCTGGATGTGACCGAGCCCGGCAGCCACACCACGCTGTTGGCCGAACAGGCTGATCTGCGCACCGACCTACCGCTGTACCGGGTCTGGCGCGATGGGCAACTGGCCGAAGAGCTGAGTGATGTGAGCCACATCTGGGCGCAGCACACTGATCTGGTCAGCTTTCTGATCGGCTGCAGTTTCACCTTCGAAACCGACCTGATGCACGCCGGCATCGATGTGCGCCACATCAGCGAAGGCTGCAATGTGCCGATGTACCGCAGCAACCGGATCTGCCGCCCGGCCGGCCGCCTGCAGGGCAACATGGTGGTGTCGATGCGCCCGATCGCGGCGGACCGGGTGGCCGAAGCGGCGCGCATCACCGGGCGCTATCCCGGTGTGCACGGCGCGCCGGTACACGTCGGCGAGCCTGGACTGCTCGGCATCGACGACCTGGCGAACCCTGATTTTGGTGATGCGGTGACGATCAGGCCCGGCGAGATTCCGGTGTTCTGGGCCTGCGGTGTGACCCCGCAGGCGGTTGTCATGGCGTCCCGTGTGCCGTTTGCGATTTCTCATGCGCCGGGCCACATGTTCATTACCGATATTCCGGACAGCTACTACCACGTATAGGAGAGGCTCATGCGTTTCTACCCGGCCAACCTGGATGCACTCCTGGTTGAACTGTCGAATCTGGACGAGACCCTGGCCCTGTTCGAATCGTTACAGCAGATGCCCATCGCTGGCGTGGAGGAAATCGTTCCGGCTGCCCGGACGTTGCTGGTGCATTTTCGACCAGCCGCCATCGGCTTCGAAGCCCTCGCCACACAGATCTCCTCGCGCGACATTCGTGGCAAGGCACGCGAGGCGGGCAAACTGATCGAAATACCTGTGCATTACAACGGCGAAGACCTGGCCGATGTCGCCCGCGAGCTGGGCATCAGCGTCGAGGAAGTGATCAAGCGCCACACCGGCAGCGACTACAACGTTGCGTTCTGCGGCTTTGCGCCCGGTTTTGCCTACCTCAGCGGCGGCGCCGGCTTCGTGGTGCCACGACGCAGCACGCCGCGCACGCGTATTCCGGCTGGCGCAGTGGCGCTGGCCGGTGGTTTCAGTGGCATTTATCCACAGGCCAGCCCCGGCGGCTGGCAGATCATCGGGGTGACCCCCTCAACCATGTGGGATCTGGGCCGCGACGAGCCTGCCTTGCTCCAGCCCGGCTACCGCGTGCGTTTCCAGGATGCCGGTCCGCTCCCGGAGACCCGTGTGCAGGTTGCCGCACCTGTCCGGCCGCAGGCGACGACAGTCAACGAGGACTATCTGCAGATCGTAACGCCAGGTCTGCAGACCCTGTTTCAGGACCTGGGGCGTCCAGGTCGGGCAGGGCAGGGTGTGTCCGCATCGGGCGCGCTGGATCGCGGCGCCTTGCGTGCTGCCAACCGTGCGGTGGGCAACGATCCGGCGACGGCGTGCCTGGAAATTCTCATGGGCGGGCTGACCTTCACCTGTCAGGGGCAGACTGTTGTGGCGATTACCGGGGCCCAGGTCAGCGTCGAGGTGCTGACCGCCGAAGGACAAAAGCTGCAGGCGCCGTTGTATGCACCGCTGGCCTTGCAGAGCGGCGATCAGGTGAGCATCGGTTCGCCCAGCGCCGGTCTGCGCAATTATCTGGCGGTTCGTGGCGGTTTCATTCATGAGCCGGTGCTTGGCAGCCTGTCCACTGACACGCTGGCCCAGGTTGGGCCCGCCGCGCTGGCAGCGGGTGACCGGCTGGGCTTCACGCGCAGAACTGGCGGCCTTTCAGTATCGACTGCCGAACAACCGGCCTTCGAAATGCCGCGTAGCGATGAGGTCATCACCCTGGATGTGGTCATGGGCCCGCGCAGTGACTGGTTCAGCGCCGAAGCCCAGCAACTGCTGGCGCAACAGACCTGGCGGGTCACGCCGCAATCCAACCGTATCGGTATTCGCCTGGCGGGCGAGCAATCGCTGCAACGTGCCGTCGATGGCGAGTTGCCCAGTGAGGGCACCACGGTCGGCGCCATTCAGGTGCCGCCCAGTGGCCAGCCGGTGCTGTTTCTGGCCGATCACCCGTTGACCGGCGGTTACCCGGTCATCGGCGCAGTCGCCACTTACCACCTCGACAAGGCCGGGCAGATTCCGGTCAATGCCCGCATTCGCTTCAATCCGCTGAGCGCCTTCGAGCCAGTGCGCCCCGCCACTTCAGACGAGACCAAAAACAGATGAAAAAGGTTCTGATTGCCAATCGTGGCGAAATTGCCGTTCGTATTGCCCGTGCCTGCCGTGATTATGGAGTCGCCTCGGTGGCGGTGTACGCCGATGCCGATATCGACGCGCTGCACGTTCGTCAGGCCGATGAAGCCTATGGGTTGCAGGGCGAGCGCCCGACCGACACCTACCTGAATATCGAAAAGCTACTGGCGGTTGCCGCTCGTGCCGGTGCCGACGCGGTTCACCCCGGCTACGGCTTTCTCTCGGAGCGCGCCGAATTCGCCCGCGCTGTGATCGATGCCGGTCTGATCTGGATCGGCCCCGATCCTGCGACCATCGACGCACTGGGTGACAAGGTCCAGGCCCGGCGTATAGCCCTGAAAGTCGGCGCACCGCTGGTGGCCGGTACTGAAGACCCGGTGAACGATGCCTCCGAGGTGGTCGCGTTTGCCGAGCAGCACGGCCTGCCGATTGCCATCAAGGCAGCCTTTGGCGGCGGTGGTCGCGGCCTGAAAGTCGCCTGGAAGCTCGATGAAGTCAGCGAGCTGTACGAGTCTGCGGTGCGTGAAGCGGTGACCGCGTTCGGTCGTGGCGAGTGCTTCGTCGAACGCTTTCTGGACCGCCCGAGGCACATTGAAGCGCAGATCATCGCCGACCGGCATGGCCGGGTGGTTGTGGTCGGCACCCGGGATTGCTCGTTGCAGCGTCGCAACCAGAAGCTGATCGAGGAAGCCCCGGCCCCTTACCTGACCGACGAGCTACGCCAGCGCATTCATGAGTCGGCCCGCGCGGTCTGCGCCGAAGCGGGCTATGTCGGTGCCGGTACAGTGGAGTTCCTGCTCAGCGGTGATGGAACCCTGTCGTTCCTGGAGGTCAACACGCGCTTGCAGGTCGAACACCCAGTGACGGAAGAAACCAGCGGTGTGGATCTGGTCATCGAACAACTTCGCGTCGCCGACGGCCTGCCGCTGTCGTTCGACGGTACACCTGTGCCGCGCGGCCACAGCTTTGAATTCCGCATCAATGCCGAAGACGCGTGCAACGGATTTCTGCCGACGCCGGGGTCTATCGCGGTATTCCAGCCGCCATCCGGCCCGGGCGTGCGCCTGGACACAGGCGTGACGGAAGGCTCACGGGTCTCACCGAACTTCGACTCGATGATCGCCAAGCTGATCGTCACCGGCGCAACCCGCGAGCAGGCCATCAGCCGCGCCCGCCGTGCGCTGGCCGAGTTCAAGGTGGAAGGCGTGGCTACCGTGTTGCCGTTCCATCGGGCGGTCATGGACCATGACGACTTCACCGCGGCCAATACCTTTGCCGTCCACACCCGCTGGATCGAAACCGACTTCGCCGAGCACGTCACCATCGCCCCGCGCAACGCAGAACCGGCCGACCCGGGCGTGCTGCGCACCTTCGTTGAAATCGACGGCAAACGCCACGAACTGGGCCTGCCTGCTGCGCTGCTGGCCGGCATGAGCCTGAACGCTGCCGCACCGGCTGACGCCAGCCAGCCAGCTGCCGACGCCCCGGACCCGCACGCAGTACTGACGCCGGTCGCGGGCAACCTGCATGCCTGGGCGGTTGAAGACGGTGCGACGGTAGAGAAGGGACAGGTGATCGCGATCATGGAGGCGATGAAGATGGAAACATCGATACTGGCACCGTGTGCCGGAACCGTGCAGATCAGCAAGGAGCCTGGGGGGTATCTGGAAGCGAAGGTGGTGATTGGGCGGGTTGAGGCCTGATTTGATTGCTGGTGGGTGTCGACCGCGGTCGACACCCACTGTCAGTCTTCTCAATCCAGCCGCAACTCCGGCGGCTCGGGCGCATCCTTGGTCGCCGGGGTTACGGTAGTGTTCACCGGCTGCAGGGTGGTTTTTCCGGTCGGCGCATCGCCTTTGTCGCTTGGCTCTGCGGGCACCAGTTTGTATTCCAGGCCCTGGGTGTTCTTGAGGTAGATCTCCATCTGGCGGAACGAGATGTTGATGTGCTGCTTCTTGAACTCGCGATTGATGAAGCGGTTGATCTCGTCGAGTACCGGGTTGCGGTCGCCCAGGTCGCGTACGTGCATGCGCAGTTCGTGGTCGAGGGTACTTTCGCCGAAGTTCAGGAAGTAGACGATCGGCTCTGGTTCCTTGAGCACCCGAGGGTTTTCCCGGGCGGCTTGCAGCAGCAGGGAGCGTACCAGGTCCAGGTCCGAGCCGTAATCCACGCCCAGCTTGAGGGTTACGCGGGTAACGGTGTCGGTCAGCGACCAGTTGATGAGCTGGCCGGTGATGAAAGTCTTGTTCGGGACGATGATGTCCTTGCGGTCGAAGTCGGTGATGGTCGTGGCACGGATGCGGATATTGCTGACCGTCCCCGACAGGGCGCCGATGGTGATGGTGTCGCCGATCCGCACCGGACGTTCGAAGAGGATCATGATGCCGGAGATGAAGTTGGCGAAGATTTCCTGCATGCCGAAGCCCAGACCCACCGACAGCGCTGCGACCAGCCACTGCAATTTGTCCCAGCTCACGCCCAGCGTCGACAGCGTGGTGACGAAGCCGACACCGGCGATGGTGTACGACAGCAGCGTGGTCGTCGCGTAGGCACTGCCCTGCGCGAGGTTCATGCGTGACAGCACCAGCACTTCCAGCAGGCCGGGCAGGTTGCCGGCGAGCACGAAGGTGATGACGATGATCACCCCAGCGCCGAGGAAGTCGCTCAGGCTGATCGGCACCATGCTCATGTTGGCACCGGTGCCGCTGGTGTATTCGTAGAGAATGATGTTATCGAGATAGGCGAACACAGTGATCAGCTCGGCCCAGACCAGGTACAGCGCGCCGACGAATCCGGCCAGCAGGGCCAGGCGAATCAGGCGCAGCGACTGCTGGTTGACCTGTTCGATGTCCAGCTTGGGTTCTTCGACCGGAATGTCGCTGTCGCCGTTTTCTCTGGCTGCCTGACGCTTGGCCAGCGCGCGCTGATAGGCCAGACGTCGGGCGGCCACGCTCAGGCCGCGGACGAACGTCGCCTCGACCATCAGCCAGATCATCATCAGGTACAGAGTGTCGATCAGACGGTCGCTGAGCTTGAGCGCGGTGTAGTAGTAGCCAAAGCAAACCGCCAGGAAGAGCGCGACCGGCAATGCCGTGAACACCACGCCGACGGTTTTGCGGAACAGTGAGGCATTGTGATGCGTGGGGCTTGAGATCAGCAGGCGACCGAGCAGCCAGGTCATCAGGGCGTAGCAGGTCAGGACTACGCCGATCCCCAGCACATCGTCGGCCAGTGCGGCAGGCTGGTGTTCAGCAACGGCCACCACCGCCACCAGGGCCAGAACGACCAGCCCCAGGCGTCGCACCCAGCCACGCAGGAATTCGACCTGCGCCGTTTCCCAGCGGAAGTGCAGTTGCGCAACACCTGACGGGGCGAGCACGCGATATGCGGTATAGAACACCAGCCAGGCGAGGGCGATCTGCAGCAAGGCCTCGCCGAGGTTGGCGTTTTGACCGCGGGCGTCGATCTGCAGCGCGTAGCCGCACAGCGCCAGCCCCAGCGCGACGGGCATGGCCAGCAGCACGTTGATCAGCAGTGCCAGTGGCGTCTTCCATTGGCTGTCACGTTTGAAGTGGCCGATGTCGGCATGCAGGCGATTAAGCTTCTGGTACAGCGCCTTGCGCCTCCAGGTCAGTATGCCGATCAACAGCAGCAAGGGCAGGAACAGCAGCGGTCGCTGGGTCAGGCCGTCTGACAGTTCGCTGAGGCTGGACGTCCACGGCAGGGTGGCGACCTGCTTTTGCAGGCGCGGCCAGATATTCTGAAACCATTCCACGTCCAGCGGCTTGTTGCTGGGGATCCAGAACATCTGCTCGTCGAGTGTGGCGCGCAGCCCCTGAGCGGTACTGGTCAGCTGCTTCTGGTTCAGCTGTAGCGTGATGGACTCGTTGAGCAACGCGCTCAGCTCGCGATTGAGGCGCTCAAGCAAGTCACTGCGAGTGATGGCCAGGTCCAGCAGCGTCCGGCGCAGTTGCGGGGTGACGTTTTCAGGCGGCTGGGTAGCCAGGAGCTTTTCGACGTAAGCGGTCGGCGTGCTCATCTGTTCGCGTTGCTGGTTGATGTCGAACTGATACAGACGGATGTTGGCGATTTCGTCGGCCAGCCCCTTGTCCAGCTCCAGATGCGGCAACGCCTGCTTCTGCTTGTAGAGAATCTTGGACAGCAGCAGGCTGCCGCTCAGCACGTTGATCTGCTCGCTGAGGGCTTGATCGGTCTGGGTCAGGTTGTCCAGTTGCTGCTTGGTCTTGAGGTTCTGCTGGGTCAGCTCGTTGAGGCGATCGGTGCCGCGCAACAGGTAGTCCGACAGTTTGAGGTTGGCGGCGCTTTCGGTCGCCAGCAGGCTGCTGCCACCGGACTTTTGCGCTTCCAGAGACAGATCGGCGACCGTTTTTTGCGACTGGGCACGACGCTTGTCGTTGATCAGGGTCTGCAGGTCCTGAATTTCCTGCTCCTGACGCGCCACCTTCTCGGTCAGCAAGTCGTGCTGGCTGTTGCCCAGGTCCTGCAACTGGCTGTTGCCGGCCAGTTCCTGACGGCGCAGCAGGTTGAGGGCGTTGATCGAGGCCAGTTCTGCATTGAGCAGGTTGCGCTGGTCGGCGCTCAGGGTCTTGCCGTTGTCCTTGCCATTCTTGAGGATGGCGTTGATCTGCTGAATGCGCGTCTGATTGGCGCTGATTTCAGTCTGGGCGCGCTCAGGCCGGGTCTGCGCGGTAATGGCCAGACTGTTGGCGTCGTTGAGTTCGCTCTGCAGATCACTCTGCTGGGTGCTGCGCTGACTGAGCAGTTGCTCCAGCTGCGGCACGTCGAGGCCGCCATAGCGCTGGGCCACGGGCACCACTTTGCTTTCTTTCAGGCGGGCCAGTTCACGCTGGTTTTCCGAAGTCTGTTTTGGCGCCTGGGCGAGCTGCTGTTTGAGCGCTTCGAGCTTCTGCTCGCTGTCCTGCTTGCTGTTCAGAAACGCCAGTGTCTGCTCGAGGACCTGCTGCAGTGCCTTTTGCTCGGCGTCAGGCAGCTTGCGGTCGGCAATCTTGTCGAGGCTTTGCTGAACAGCGTCGCTGCTGGGCGGGTCGGCGGCGAGCGCCGGGAAAGAAGACAGGCAGAGCGCAAACAGTGCGGCAGCACAAAAGGAACGCAGGGAAAACATAGACACCGATCGCATGATGATACGTGTGGGTTGGCAGTTTAAAGGAACAGTCCGGGGCCCGGGCGGGTTCCTTCGGGGAATTTGACGCCCACTTTCTGGATCTTGTTCCCGTCCATGACGGCAACGGTCCAAATAGTTCCATTCCATTCAACCTGGTCGCCCACCACCGGCTCGCCACGGTTCTTCTGCACGATGAACTGGCTGAGCGGCATTCCTGGGTCGATGCCGTCGAGTTTCAGGCCATAAAGGGCCGCCACTTCACCCAGCCTTGCGTCGCCTTCGAGCACGAAGTCGCCGAAGAAACGCAGGTCCAGCCCACGCTGCGGTGCCTGGCTGAACAATTTGCCGAGCGCCGGAAGGTCGTGTTCGTGGCCGATCACACACAGCAGATCACCCACTTCCAGTGTCGTACTGCCGGACGGATGGAGCAGTTGCTGGCCGCGGAACAGTGCCGCGATACGCGTGCCTTCCGGCATCTTCAGTTCGCGCAGTGCTGCACCGATGCACCACTTTTCGGCGCCCAGGCGGTAGACGAACAGCTCCCATTCGCTGGTGACGTGTACCTCCAGCGCGGCCCGGGAAATCGGTGCGGGATCAGGCGGAACCGTCACTTTCAGCAATTTGGCCATCCACGGCAGGCTGGTGCCTTGCAGCAACAGCGAAACCAGTACGATAAAGAACGCCAGGTTGAAGTACAGCTGCGCATTGGGCAGGCCGGCCATCAGCGGGAACACCGCGAGGATGATCGGTACCGCGCCGCGCAGGCCGACCCAGGCGATAAAGGCTTTTTCGCGGCCATGGAAGGCCTTGAACGGCAGCAGGCCGACCATCACCGACAGCGGGCGTGCCACCAGAATCATCCACAGCGCCAGGCCCAGCGCCGGAATCGCAATCGGCAGCAGATCGTGTGGCGTGACCAGCAGGCCCAGCACCAGAAACATGCCGATCTGCGCCAGCCAGGCCATGCCATCGAGCATATGCAGGATGCCGTGGCGGCTGCGAATCGGCCGGTTGCCGAGCACCAGACCGCACAGGTAGACCGCGAGAAAACCGCTGCCGTGGATGGCGTTGGTCAGGGCGAAGATCGCCAGGCCGCCAGCAATCACCAGAATTGGGTAGAGGCCGGCCGCCAGATTGATGCGGTTGACCAGTTGCAGCAGGATCCAGCCGCCGCCCAGGCCGATGAAGCTGCCGATACCGAATTCCTGGATCAGGTGCCCCAGCAGCCCCCAGTGCAACCCGGTCTGCCCGCTGGCGAGCATGCCGATCAGGGTAACGGTCAGGAACACCGCCATGGGGTCGTTGCTGCCCGACTCGATTTCGAGGCTGGCGGTAACACGCTCGTTCAAGCCTTTGCCGCCCAGCAGGGAGAACACCGCCGCGGCGTCTGTGGAGCCGACGATCGCGCCGATCAACAGGCCCTGAATGACGCTGAGATTGAACAGCCAGGCAGCCACCATGCCGGTCAGTACGGTGGTGATCAGCACGCCCACCGTTGCCAGCGACAAGGCAGGCCACAGCGCAACCCGGAAACTGGCCACCCGCGTTCGCAGCCCGCCATCGAGCAGGATCACCGCCAGCGCAAGGTTGCCGACCAGGTAAGCGGTCGCGTAGTTGTCGAAGATGATCCCGCCGCCATCCACGCCTGCCACCATGCCCACGGCGAGGATGATGACCAGAATAGGAATGCCGAGGCGCGACGAAAGAGAACTGACCAGGATGCTTGCGGCTACCAGCAACGCGCCGATCAGGAACAGGCTGTTGATGGTGGTGGCGTCCAAGGGCGGTACTCCGTAGAAACTGAATTGAAGCGAGAGGGGCGAAAACTGACCATGCAGTCCGCGTGCCAAGGGATTTAACCTGTTGAATTGCTTGGCTGTCAAAGAGCAATTTCGAGCGATTGACCCAGACCGGCATTCCCGGGCTCACGATTGGTTGCAGTCCAGCGGCTGACATATACCTATATACCGCAGACCAGGCCTTCTTGCTCCCTACTGTAGGCGCTCCAACCATCAAGCAGGTTTTTCATCATGGACGATGAGTTTGCAGCACATTACGACTTCGACGATGACAATAGGGATGGCGGTGATGACCCTGACGCAGAGTTCTGGGCGCGGGTGCGCGATGACTATTCGGTCAGCGATTACTTCCGCCTCAACCCGATCGCCCTGCAGTCACCTGCCGCCCTTGCTGCGCGGGATGTGGCCCAGGAATGCCAGTCGAGATGGGGTGTCGAGATTGATCCGGACGACACCCTGATCGTCACGCTGTATATCGAAGACCCGAAGCTCTATCCCGCCCCTCATCGCGCCAATGTCGCTCACTCGATGACGCTGACCGAGGCGCTGCTGCGCAACTGGCAGCAAAAGGGCAATGGCGACTGGTTTGATCACCTCGGGCATTTGCAGCCCCATCATGATGACGGTCTCGACTGTCAGATAGTGGATAAAAAACTGCCGCCCTATGACTGCGTCGCTTATGAAGCGGTGTACCGCAAATCCGATCCGCAGCATTACGATTCGACGACGCAACTTCGCCTGACTGCCGAGGCGTTCAAGCAGTACATCTGGGATCACAACCTGCAAGCCGGTTATCTCGCCTACCTGAATCAGTTCTGGCAGGCGCATGCCAAAGACTACAACCTGATGCTCAAGGCCGGTCTGTTCAGGGCGGCCTGGCTGCAAGCTGAGGAAAACACGCTCAAGGCCGAGCACAAGGACATGGTGCTGGAGGCGCTCGGGCTGCCCGCCGATCAGGGTTGGAAAGAGCTGAGCTTCGACGCTTTTGTCGCCGCGCCGATTTCCACTCGCGTGACGATTTCCGAATTGCAGGTGCATGGCTACAGCGCCGTGAACATCATGGTCATCCGCAGTGCCGATTCGCCAACCGTGCTGCTCTACATCCCCGGCAACTCGTCACCCATTCATACCTTCGCCAACGCCGATGCGCTCAAGGACTGGGTCGCGCTGATGTGCAAGGATCCAGGCAAGCGCCGGTCTTTAGAGGGGCATTTCAGTGCCACGGATGACGTCGATGGCTTTTTCTACAGTGGTGTTGCCACCGCCCTCCGAGGCTTCGCTGTCTACCCGAAGCTGCTGGACGCCGCGACCGGTGCGTGGAACCCGCGCAGACTGGTGCAGTTTGGCGAACCGCTGCAGCCCTGGCCGTTCTCGCACTTCAAGGATCGGGTCAAGGCAAAGTCCGAAACCGATGCGCTGCAAAAAATCCGCAACCACGACGACTACTGGAAAGAGGAAGTCAGCAGTGGCTTGAGCGAGTGTGTGTCTGTTCTGGGCGGCGTCGCCATCGTCTTTCCCGAGCTTATGCCCGTGATTGCGGGACTGTCTCTCGCGCTGGTGGGGCTTGGCGTCGATGCGGCAGTCAATGGTCGCACGATCGAAGAGCGCCAGGCCGGGCTTGGGCGGATTGCCTTTGGCGTTTTGAACGCGTTGCCGATCCTTGCCGAGGAGGGCACTGCGGTCGAGGCTGGCGCTGAAACCGGACTGATTGATGAGGCGCGAGGCGATTATGAGGTTTTCGACCCCTCAACAACCGATCCGGCTATAGAAGTCGGGCCGCTTCCGGTATTCAGGGAAGAGCCGCCTGCCTTGCGTTCGCTCAATGCCAAAATGCGCCGCCTGTTGCGCGCGCTGGAAGTGACTCAAGACCTGCCGGGACTGGCGTCGGGCGAAGTGACAGGTATCTATCCGCTGCAAGGCAAAAGTTACATCGAACTGCATGATCAGGCTTTTCGGGTCGAGTGGGTGCTACAGGAAAAACAGTACCGGATTCGCTCTGATTCTGATCCGCGTGTCTGGGGACCCTACGTGAAGACTATCGACACCGGCTATTGGGATCTTGACCTCAAGCTCGGGTTGCGTGGCGGGGAAAGCTTTGACGGCTCGCGATTGCCGCCGGCCAGTGAGGCAGAGAGCGCCGTGGTGGCGGTCGTGCCTGAAGAACCAGCCGTCGAGATTCAGCGCTGGGGCCCCAAGGTGCAGGTCGAGGTGCCACTGGATCAGATCATGGTCGAGGAAGTACTGAGCCAGGCAAAAGGGACGGTCGTAGAGAAGTACTTCATTCAGATCGGGGGGATCAGGAAGAACGTGTATTACGATGCCGATATTCCATGCTGGCGCACTGATCCGTCTTCAAACGGCCTGGTCTGGCTGGACCGCAACAGAGTCTGGAACAGCGGGTCGGAGGATGCATTTAGGAAGGTGGAGGCAAAACTGCCACAGAGCCGCCGCTTCGAGATCTTTTCTTTCCCCCGCGTGCCCAGGTTGCCTGCAGATGCCGAGCCCATCAGCCGTGTGATTCATCATATATGGCTGGGCGAACGCATGCCGGGCGATAACCTGCTGGAACGGATGCTCGACAACATACGCACCAGCCCGGACTTGCGCTTCGAACTGCACATCGATATCAACCACCCGACGGCGCATCAGCAATTGCTGGATTACTTCAGCGCACATCCACAGATACGGATTTCCAGGCTCAAGGAAGAAGCGTTCTTTCCCACGTTCCTGAGTGGTGAAAATGGCGAAGCCTTCAACTATTTCATGCACTCGGATAATCGTAATTATGCGGCCGCTTCGGACATTCTGCGTTATCGACTGATCAACGAATACGGCGGCATTTATCTTGATTGCGATGACACCATTGATGTCCCTTTTGCAGGCATTCCGTTGAAGGCCGGGCCCAATGATGTATTGCTGGGCAGGCGTCTGGATGCGCCGCAATTAAGTTACAACGGGCCGGGTAACAGCCATTTCGCCAGCCACCCGGACAACCCGGTCCTGAAGAGGATCCTGAAAGAAATAAATACGCGTTTCCAGAATGAAAAACAGACCAACAAGGCGTTTTTCAGTACACGCAGACCCTTCATCGACCACAGCAGCGAAGCCTTGCGTAGCGCCTCTAGAGACCGAATGACACCGTACATGACGCGCATTTCCGACCTGACCGGTCCCAAACTCATGTCAGACGTCTTGAGAAAGCTGCGACCTGACTATTTTGATCTGCTGGAGCGTTCCTATTTGCCGGTCGATGAGGTCTTGTCCGTGTTGTACATCGAACACCTGAACGAGGCCGTGGACTTTTATTTTCCATTCAAGGGCAGGGCGAAAATTTCCCCGGGCTCCGAGAGTGGTTGGTAGGGCTTCAGTGTTTGCAGCGTCAGGTGAGGGTGATAGATAGTTAGCGCCACCAACACGCTTATGAATGATTACGTGCATGACTTCTCTCTTACAGGAAGACGTCATGGCACCTAACCCCCTGGAAACATCCAAAACCGACCAGCAACTGCTGCGTGCACGTGCGCAGCAGTTCGTTCTCGATTATCCCGATCTTTACGATCTGGCCCATACCGCCGCCAGCAGGATCATTCTTCAGCACACCCAGCGAGTGTTCGCCCCGGAGCAGGTGTATTGGCATCGTTTCAGCAGTGCCAGCAGCAGTCCGCGCACGTTTACCGGCTGGCAGCATTCCGGAACGCCGGAGCAGTCGATGACCTTTATCGAGCTGCTCATGCGGCACTTCAGCGCCCACGATCAGGAAGCCAGCGACGAGCTTTCCTTGTATGGCGGTTTCTATACCGATGGCCCGGATCACGGGGTTTTCGACGAGCGCAATGAGGTGCCCATGCTCCCTCAGAATGTGCTCAAAGACATGTGGACGCTTGATTTCAGCGCGCAGTACACCCGCCGTATGGAGCGTTTCTGGAGCCTGCACAGCGAGAACTTTTGCACCCTGGTCAAGGCACGCTATCTGGTTGCCGCCAGTCACTGTCTGCGCAAGGGCCATCTTTCAGCCGACGATTTCAAGCACGTTACGTGCGTTATCACCGCAGACCCTTTGCAGACCCCTACGCTTAAGGCGTTGCAGAGCCCGCTTCCCTCAACCCCCGGTGTCACGGTACACACGCTGGATATCGATGGCATCAAGGCCCATGACATGTTGCGTATTGTCACCGCCGCTGGCCGAGAGATCATCTACTGGCCTGATGCCGAGCAGCCTTTCATGGCGTTCGACAGTGAGCGTGCGGTGTACCGCTGGCTCAAGACCCGGTTTATGGACGAGCACGCAGACAAGGCGATAACCCGCCAGTTTCTGCGTGGGGAGGCGTCGCGGACAAAGGACGGTGAGCGGTTCTTTCGTGCGGTGAGCCAGTTGCTCACGCATGATTGGCGTGCCGACGTTCGACTCGTCAATCTGGTGCAGGCACCTATTGCGGGCGACCCCTTCGTGTATCTGCGAGACGTCGCCCGTCAGGGAATGGCCGCCGATGCGCGTGAACTGCTGACCTCCAATGCTGATCTGCGCAAGCAGATGTGGATCGGCTACCTGGGTGCGTTCATGCAGGCGTTTGGCGGGCTCGCGCCGCTGGGTTGGCCGATCGCCTTGACGCTGGTTGGCGCAAGCCTCGCCAATACCGGTTTGAACATCGATCAGGCGCTCAATGGCAAAACCGTAGCACAGCGCAAGGCGGGCGTGCTGGGCGCGATCATCAACATCATTTATCTGCTGTTCAATCTGCCTCTTTTAATGTCCATACGTGCGGTCCCCCAGCCTGTGCCGGTGGCCGCAACCGAAGGCCAGCCGGTCTCCAGCGAGGTAATTGAAGGCAGCAGCGCGCCGGCCCATGCGCTGGACAATATGGAGGGTAACCTGCTGCTCGACAGCCTTACGCCTTCAGTTGCAGAGGGCCGGTTTCGTGGCATCTACACGCTGGGTAATGGCGAAACCTGGATCAAGCTTGCACAACTGCCTTATCGCGTGATGTTCAACGAATTGCAGCAGTGCTGGTTTATCGTCAACCCGGACAATCCTTTTGCGTTCGCAGGCAGCAAGCCGGTGCGCCTGAGTACCAGCGGGGAGTGGACGTTACTTGACTCGGCTGGTCTGCAGGGCGGAGCCCCGATGGATGTGCAGGTGCCGTCAAGCAGTACATCCGCCGCGACAGGCAAACCTTATGTGACCGTGCACTCGGCGTTTTGGGACACGTACCTGCAAACGGACCTGTTCAATGAGCAACACTATGCCGAAATGGCCTTGGCCCGGCAGAAAGACGTGATGACGATTTGGGAGCCAGGCCCTGAAGATGCGGCCATGTCGGATTCTTCACCCGAAGGCGATGAGGTGTACAAGGACCCTTGGCATGGCAAACATCGGGTTTTCAAGCTTGGTGAGGACGACTACTGCGGCAGAAATATCATGCTTTATACCCAGGACGATTCTGAATTCAATCGGTTCCTGCGTACGGGCGAGAGCAATAAGGCCAATCAGGTGCGACTCATCGAACGACTGGCCGAGGACATTCAGGTGGTGGGGTACAACAATGATGTCGAGTTGTACCGAGGCGGCAGCGGTGCTCGCGGGACTTCGGGTGCCGTGTTCCGTAGCGGTCAGATCAGGGTCGGTGATGTGCTGGTGAATACTGATGTCACCTCGTTCAGCGAAAATCCCTACGTGGTCAGCGCCTTCGCCAGCAGCCGGGCCGGTGCACCCGCTAACGCCATGATCGGGCCGGTAACCTTCGATGACACCTCGGTGGTCTTCGTTTTGCCCAAGGGCCGATACCTGCGGGCGACACCGATTGCGCCGTTTTCAGCCTCTCCCGAAGAGGCCGAATCGATCTTTTTGCCCGGCTGCTACTTTCAGATCGACAGCATCGAAGAGGTGAGCGGCGAGTTTTACCGCATTATGAAAATCCAGATGCAGGAGGTCGATCGCCCTCATCCGGGGCGCGGGCTTTACGACATGCGCACGGGCGAGCCCTTCAGTCGGGAGCAGTACGCGCGCAAGCTGGGCGCAGACGCCAGGGTACTGGTCGATCGTTTTTTTCCGCAAAACCCGCTGACTGACCTGTTTAGCCTTCATTGATCAAGCGTGCGCCCGGGTTTATTTAAAACCAGTCGTCGCGCATTGCCAGGCAAGTGTCATCGCGGTTTTCCAGAATGGCCAATTCATGATGGCAGCCCGGTACTTCCCACGTCAGGAAGTATCGGGCGGCTTGCAGCTTGCCTCGGTAAAAGTCGTTGTCGGCCTGATTGCCGCTAATCAAGCCTTCTTCTGCACGGATCGCCTGTTCGAGCCATCGCCAACCTACTACCGTGTGGCCGAATGCCTTGAGGTACAGCGCCGAATTGGCCAGTGTGCTGGTGATTCTGCCCTGGGCCAGATCGGTCAACAGCCCGAGTGTGACGGCCTGCACGCGTGCGACCAGTTGCTGCAGGGGCTGGCGCAATTCGTCGAGTGCTTGATGGGTCTGGGCACGTTCGCAGGTCGCCGAGATCAGGCGCAGCAGTTGCTTGAGGCCGGTGCCGCCATTCTGCGCCAGCTTGCGGCCAAGCAGGTCGAGCGACTGGATGCCGTGAGTACCTTCATGGATCGCATTGAGGCGGTTATCCCGGTAATACTGCTCGACCGGGTATTCGCGGGTGTAGCCGTGGCCGCCCAGGACTTGAATCGCCAGTTCGTTGGCCTTCAGACAGAACTCCGACGGCCACGACTTGACCACCGGGGTCAGCAGGTCCAGCAGTTCGTGCGCGTGCTTGCGATCGTCTTCGGTTTCGCCGGTCTGCGTGTCATCGAACAGTCGCGAGGCGTAGAGGCACAGGTCAAACGCGCCTTCCACGTAGGCTTTCTGGGTCAGCAGCATGCGCCGCACATCTGCATGTTCAATGATGGATACTGGCTTGCTGTTCGGGCTTTTACTGTCCGGCAGGCGTCCTTGCGGCCGCTCGCGGGCATACTCCAGTGAGTACAGGTAGCCGGAATAACCCAGCATTGCCGCACCTAGCCCGACGCCAATACGCGCTTCGTTCATCATCTGGAACATGTAATTCAGGCCATGATGAGGTTTGCCCATCAGATAGCCGACACACTCACCGTTATCGCCGAAATTCAGCGCGGTTGAGGTAGTACCTTTCCAGCCCATCTTGTGAAACAGGCCCGCCAGCAGCACATCGTTGCGCTTGCCGAGGCTGCCGTCATCGTTGACCAGAAACTTGGGCACGATGAACAGCGATATACCTTTGACCCCGCCCGGCGCGTCCGGCAGTTTCGCCAGGACCATGTGCACAATGTTCTCCGACAGCGAATGATCCCCGCAGGAAATGAATATCTTGTTGCCACGCAGCCGATAAGTGCCGTCGCCTGCCGGCTCGGCGCGTGTGCGGATATCTGACAGCGACGAGCCGGCATGTGGCTCGGTGAGCGCCATGGTGCCGAAGAAGCGTCCTTCGATCATCGGTTGCAGAAAACGCTGCTTCTGCTCGTCGTCGGCAAAGCTCTCGATCAGATTGGCGGCGCCCATCGTCAGAAACGGATACGACGTTGTGCCGACATTGGCCGCCTGAAAGTGGGCAAAACAGGCTTGCGACAGCAGGGTAGGCAACTGCATGCCGCCTGCGTCGAAATCGCGTGATGCATTGAGAAAGCCGGCCTCGAGAAACGCGTTTATCGCGGGCTTGACCTCAGGAATCAGGATCGCTTCGCCATTTTCATAGCGCGGCTCGTTTTCGTCAGCCTTGCGGTTGTGCGGTGCAAAGTACTTTTCTGCAATGGCGCGCGCCGTTTCCAGCGCCGCATCAAAGGTTTCCCGCGAGTGCTCGGCAAAGCGCTCGCGACGCGTCAGACCTTCGGCGTCCAGCACTTCATACAGCTCGAAAGCCAGATTTCGGGAACTGAGCAGCGACTCGGACATGATGACGTACCTGTTCTTGGAATGGCTCAAGTCTAGGTCGGGTTGAGGGGGGAGGGTAGCAAGATTGATTCGGGTGATGGTCGAGCGTGTGCAGGGGGTATCGAGAGCGGACGTGGAGGGTCCAGAGCATGGGAACGGTCGGTGTCTTTCCGACACCTCTCGTTCCGCACGCTCCGGCATGGGAATGCCGTTCTTGACGCGCTGCGTCATCTGTTACCGAGCGGCATCAGCCGATCGTCATCAGGCTCGCATTGCCACCCGCCGCCGCGGTGTTGACGCTCAATGCCCGCTCGATCACCAGACGTTCCAGCGGCACGTTGGTTTCGCCGTGGGACAGGCCATTGACGCCGACGATGGCACCACTGCGTTGTGCGATCTGCTGGCAGACGGCACGTAGCTGGTCGGAGTCGCCGTGGTGCAGGACGGCGTCGAAGTTGACGTCGTCCTTGGCCCAGTCAGGTACCAGTTTGATGCGCGCCTGAACGTCCTTCGGCAGGCGAGCGCGTAGTGACTTGCTGATGTCGGTCTCCTGCCACACGGCAGAGCTGCCGACCGCCAGTACGGCTGCCAGTTGAATCATCAGGTCGTTCTCGTCGTCAGCCAGGCAAAGCACATGCTCACGCGGCAGGATCGCGTAGCTGTTGCGTTCGCCGGTCGGGCCAGCCAACTGGCGAGTGATGCCGCTTTGTGATTGCTCGGCGTATTGACTGCACAGGGCATCCAGATCGCTTTGCTGGTTGCTGGCAGCCCAGGCTTTCAGTGCCTGCAACGGCTTGCCGAAGACTTCACGCAGACGGGTATCCGGTGCAGACAGCGCGTCGCTGCGGATGAACGATTTCTCGATAGCATCCTGCGGGCGCGTCGACAGCAGGCGATACAGGTACAACGGGCCACCTGCTTTGGGACCGGTGCCGGACAGACCTTCGCCGCCGAATGGCTGAACACCCACCACTGCGCCGACGATGTTGCGGTTGACATAGACGTTGCCGGCATTGACGTTGTCGATGACCTTGGCAATGGTTTCGTCGATACGGGTGTGCACGCCCAGGGTCAGGCCATAACCGGAGGCATTGATCTGATCGATCAGCAGGCCAAGCTCCTTGCGCTTGTAGCGCACCACGTGCAGCACCGGACCGAAGATTTCACGTTGCAGCTCATCGAAGCTTTCCAGCTCGATCAGGGTCGGCATCACATAAGTGCCGCGCTTGAGTTCGGCGCTGTCGGCGATGGCCACCTGGTAAACCGTGCGGCCCTTGTCGCGCATGGCCTGGATGTGTTTTTCGATACCTGCCTTGGCCTCTGCGTCGATGACCGGGCCGATGTCCACGGACAGGCGCTCAGGATTACCGAGGCGGTTCTCGGCCATCGCGCCCTTGAGCATTTCAATGACGCGGTCGGCAGAGTCTTCCTGCAGGCACAGCACGCGCAGTGCCGAGCAGCGTTGACCGGCGCTGTCGAATGCCGAAGACACCACGTCGATCACCACCTGTTCGGTCAGCGCCGAAGAGTCGACAATCATTGCGTTCTGGCCACCGGTTTCGGCGATCAGCGGAATGGGGCGACCCTGCGAGTCGAGGCGACCTGCCACGTTGCGCTGCAGCAGGCGGGCGACCTCGGTCGAGCCGGTGAACATGACACCTTTGACGCGTTCGTCGCCGACCAGCCCGGCGCCTACGGTTTCGCCACGACCGGGCAGCAATTGCACCACGCCTTCCGGGATGCCCGCTTCAAGCAGCAGACGTACGGCCTGCGCGGCGATCAGTGGTGTCTGCTCGGCAGGTTTGGCCAGCACCGGGTTACCTGCGGCCAATGCAGCCGCCACCTGACCACTGAAAATCGCCAGCGGGAAGTTCCACGGGCTGATGCAGACCACCGGCCCCAGCGGACGGTGACCGTCGTTGGTGAAGTCGTTGCGCGCCTGCACGGCGTAGTAACGCAGGAAGTCCACGGCTTCGCGCACTTCGGCGATGGCGTTGGCGAAGGTCTTGCCCGCTTCACGGACCAACAAGCCCATCAACGGCTGGATTTCAGCCTCCATCAAGTCAGCGGCACGCTCCAGAATCGCGGCGCGCTCGACAGGCGGGGTGGCCTGCCAGATCGGACCGGCGCTCAAGGCGCACTGGATGGCGTTATCGACATCTTGCAGGGACGCTTCCTGCACATGACCGACCATGTCACGCAGATCCGATGGATTCAACGCAGCACTCAACGTGCCTGCGCTGGCCGGACAGCCCAGCATCGGGGCGGCTTTCCAGTCGTTGTGCGCGGTAGCCAGCAGGGCCGAAGACAGCGACGCCAGACGATGCTCGTTGGCCATGTCGATGCCGCTGGAATTGGCGCGTTCGGTTCCGTAGAGGTCTCGCGGCAGCGGAATGCGTGGATGCGGCAGGCCGAAACCGCCTTCCTGGGTGGCCATGCGTTCGATCTGGTTGACCGGATCGGCGACCAGTTCCTGTATGGAGATCGAGTGGTCGGCAATCCGGTTGACAAACGACGTATTGGCGCCGTTTTCCAGCAGACGACGCACCAGATAGGCCAGCAGTGTTTCATGAGTGCCGACCGGGGCGTACACGCGGCAAGGACGATTCAGTTTGCCGTCGGCGACTTTGCCTACAACCTGTTCATACAACGGCTCGCCCATGCCGTGCAGGCACTGGAACTCGTACTGGCCGGGGTAATAATTCTGACCGGCAATCTGGTAGATGGCCGCCAGGGTATGGGCGTTGTGCGTGGCGAATTGCGGATAGATGACTTCCGGTGCCGCGAGCAGCTTGCGCGCGCAGGCGATGTAGGACACGTCGGTGTACACCTTGCGCGTGTACACCGGATAGCCTTCCAGGCCTTCGACCTGGGCGCGCTTGATCTCGCTGTCCCAGTAAGCGCCCTTGACCAGACGGATCATCAGGCGATGGCGGCTGCGGCGCGCCAGATCGATCACGTAATCGATCACATAAGGGCAGCGCTTCTGGTATGCCTGAATCACGAAACCGATACCGTTCCAGCCGGTGAGCTGTGGTTCGAAACACAGGCGCTCGAGGAGATCCAGCGACAGCTCCAGGCGATCGGCTTCTTCGGCGTCGATGTTCAGGCCGATGTCGTATTGCTTGGCCAGCAGGGTCAGCGACAGCAGGCGCGGGTACAGCTCATCCATCACCCGCTCATACTGGGCGCGGCCATAGCGTGGGTGCAGTGCCGACAGCTTGATGGAAATCCCCGGACCTTCGTAGATGCCGCGGCCGTGGGAGGCTTTGCCGATGGAGTGGATGGCCTGCTCGTAGGACGCGAGGTACTTCTGCGCGTCATGTTCGGTCAGCGCCGCTTCACCCAGCATGTCGTAGGAATAGCGGAAGCCCTTGGCTTCGAAGCGGCTGGCATTGGCGAGGGCTTCACCGATGGTTTCGCCGGTCACGAACTGCTCGCCCATCAGGCGCATGGCCATGTCGACGCCCTTGCGGATCATCGGTTCGCCACTTTTGCCGATAATGCGGCTCAACGAGGACGTGAGGCCTGCCTCATTGTGAGTGGCAACCAGCCTGCCGGTGAGCAGCAGGCCCCAGGTGGCGGCGTTGACGAACAGCGATGGGCTGTTGCCCAGGTGCGGCTGCCAGTTGCCGTTGCTGATCTTGTCGCGAATCAACGCATCGCGGGTGCCCTTGTCGGGAATACGCAGCAGTGCTTCGGCCAAGCACATCAGCGCAACGCCCTCCTGAGAGGACAGTGAAAACTCCTGCAACAGGCCTTGAACGATGCCCGCGCGACCGCCAGCGCTTTTCTGGTTACGCAGTTTTTCCGCGATCGACGCGGCCATCTTGTTGGTGGCTTCGGCAACCGGGGCGCTCAGGCGGGCCTGCTCGAGCAGCATCGGCACCACTTCCTGCTCGGGGCGGCGGTAGGCGGAGGTGATGGCCGCTCGTAATACAGACTGCGGCTGGATGCTTTCGGCAAAATCCAGAAAGCATTGCAGCCCGGCATCTTCTGCCAGCTCACCGCGGTCTTCGTTGTCCTTTGCGCCGGCGGCACTGTTGAGTTCCAACAGGGTTGCACCACTCTCGAGCTTTTCCAGGTAATTGAAAATCGCCTGCTTGATCAACCAGTGCGGCGTGCGGTCGATGGAGTGGGCTGCGGCTTTCAATCGCTCGCGGGTAGGGTCGTCAAGTTTGACGCCAAGAGTGGTGGTGGCCATGTGTTGTCCTCTTTATAGCCACGCAGAAGTGGCATCGGCTTTGGCGCAGATTAGCGTCGGGACGGGGTGAGGTGCAACCGGGTGCAACCCGATTTGGAGAATATTTTGTGATGTGCCCGGCGAGCGGCTCATAAAAACAGCGCTATGCGCAATGCTGGTGCGCGATTTTTTGTAAATAGTATTTAAAACGCCCTAAAATGGCGCGTAAATGCACCTGCGTCAGGTTTTTTGTAACAGGTGCAACTTGCGTGATGAAATGGGTTGCACCTTGTTTGGTTTGTTTAATAGGATTCGTTCCCGCGGTGCAACCGCCAGTCATTGATTGCCGATCCTTGCGGAGCGACTAGTCAACGCGGTGTCGGGTGCAAAAGCAGGGATGTGCCGAATATCGGTCGCTATTCCCTTTGGCATCGGGTGCCAACATAAAAACAATGCCAAGGCAGAACTCATGAGTGTCAGCAACCCTACCTTGATCACGTTCGTGATCTATATAGCGGCAATGGTATTGATCGGCCTGATGGCCTATCGCTCTACCAACAACCTTTCGGATTACATCCTCGGCGGACGCAGCCTGGGCAGCGTGGTGACCGCTCTTTCAGCGGGTGCCTCTGACATGAGCGGCTGGCTGTTGATGGGGTTGCCCGGTGCCATCTATATGTCCGGCCTGTCGGAAAGCTGGATCGCCATCGGTCTTATCATCGGCGCCTACCTGAACTGGCTGTTCGTGGCCGGCCGTCTGCGTGTGCAGACAGAGCACAATGGCGACGCACTGACCCTGCCGGATTACTTCAGCAGCCGTTTCGAAGACAACAGTGGTCTGCTGCGCATCATCTCGGCCATCGTGATTCTGGTGTTTTTCACCATCTATTGCGCCTCGGGCATCGTTGCGGGGGCGCGTCTGTTTGAAAGCACCTTCGGCATGTCCTACGAAACCGCCCTGTGGGCCGGTGCTGCGGCGACCATTGCCTACACTTTCGTCGGTGGTTTCCTCGCAGTGAGCTGGACAGACACCGTGCAGGCCACGCTGATGATTTTCGCGCTGATCCTCACGCCGATCATCGTCCTGCTGGCAACGGGCGGCGTCGACACCACCTTTCTGGCGATTGAAGCGAAAGATCCGACCAGCTTCGACATGTTCAAGAACACGACTTTCATCGGCATCATCTCCCTGCTCGGCTGGGGCCTGGGTTATTTCGGTCAGCCACACATCCTGGCGCGCTTCATGGCGGCCGACTCGGTCAAGTCGATTGCCAGCGCCCGACGCATCTCCATGGCCTGGATGATCCTGTGCCTGGGCGGCACCGTGGCGGTCGGGTTCTTCGGCATTGCCTATTTCTCGGCGCATCCGGATGTTGCCGGGCCGGTGACTGAAAACCCGGAGCGGGTATTCATCGAGCTGGCCAAGCTGCTGTTCAACCCCTGGATTGCCGGCGTGCTGCTATCGGCCATTCTGGCTGCGGTCATGAGTACGCTGAGCTGCCAGTTGCTGGTGTGCTCCAGTGCGTTGACCGAGGACTTCTACAAGGCTTATCTGCGCAAGGGTGCTTCGCAGATCGAGCTGGTCTGGGTCGGTCGGGCAATGGTGCTGCTGATCGCGATCATTGCCATTCTGCTGGCGGCCAATCCTGAAAACCGCGTACTGGGCCTGGTGAGTTACGCCTGGGCCGGTTTCGGCGCAGCCTTCGGCCCTGTGGTGCTGATTTCGGTGCTGTGGAAGGGCATGACTCGTAACGGCGCACTTGCCGGGGTCATTGTTGGTGCGGCCACCGTGGTGTTCTGGAAGCAATTCAGTACGATGGGGCTGTATGAAATCATCCCCGGGTTCATCTTCGCCAGCCTCGCCATCATGGTGTTCAGCCTGATCGGCAAGCCTGCTTCTGCGTCCATGCAGACCCGTTTCCTGGCAGCCGAGCAGGACTTCAAAGCCAACCGCTGACAGTGTCTGACTGAGACAGAAACGGCCCGTTCTTCTTTGTGAAGCGCGGGCCGTTTTGTATGTGGGCTTAAGGCGC
Organism: Pseudomonas cerasi; assembly: GCF_900074915.1. Classification (GTDB taxonomy): domain Bacteria; phylum Pseudomonadota; class Gammaproteobacteria; order Pseudomonadales; family Pseudomonadaceae; genus Aquipseudomonas; species Aquipseudomonas cerasi. The sequence continues at coordinate 5,280,570 of NZ_LT222319.1, read as the reverse complement.
GTGCCGCTCAGCTCTGGTTGTGATCGATATCCAGGTTGTAGAACGTCGCCTTGCCGCCCTCCGAGGTGTACCCGGTGTTGTCCTGGGTATACACCCCCGCCTTGAAGTACAGAGGCTTGTCCCGCCAGGTCTCACTGATGCGCGTGCTCCAGTCCTGATCCTTGGCGCTGACCGACAGTTTGCCGCCCTTGCTCAGGTGAATGACGTAATTGAATGTCTCATTCAGCTTCACACCTTCTACGATGGTGTAAACCTTGCTTTCATCGTCGTCATAGCGATTGCGGACTTTTGCAACGATATCGCCAGTTTTGGTGTCTTCCTTGTATTGAAACTCGACTTTCAGGAGCGGCTCCGTGCTCTCGTATGCGTGTATTTGTCCGATGACAACCTTGCCAGTGGAAGGTACTTGGTCGACTTCCAGTTTGGCATTCAGATAGTTGTCGGCATCCGGGTATACCCAATTATGCAACGAGCCATCGGACCACGTTTCTCGAAGTTCGCTGCGGGCATATTTTGCGTTCTCGGTTTTACTGCCGGTGACGGGCGACCAGAACACAATGGAGTCGGTTTTTGATTTGAAATATTTACCGTCATAGCCTTTTACTAACTGAGCGGTTTCGATGGTATTGGGGGGCGACCCCACAGGGATGCTGAGATTCCACGATCCAAGATCTACCATTTTGTCTCCGTCCGTAAATGTCTTTATATCGCTCATAGAAAAAGCCTCTGGCGCGAGACTTCAGGCGGGTTTTATACGGCTCGTAGGACAATTTGTTAATAAAAAAATGTCGAACGGATGGCGTCAAAGTGCTGTCACTTCTTCTGCAGGGCAGAGTCTGTAAGGGGTGTAGCGAATGACCGTTAGTCGGGTAGATCGAACTTTGACAGTAGGGAACAGGCGCCTTGCTTCTGCTTTTGGCGAGACGAGGCTAGAGTTATTCCAAAGTATGACGGTCGTCCTGAGTCTCAGGCGTCATGCCCACATAGAGAAGCAGCATGGAACGCGTGCCAACCCAGCCAGATGATGGCTCTTCAGTTTTACTCGTTGTAGACGATTACCCGGAAAATCTGGTGACGATGTGTGCTGTTCTGCAAAGAACGGACTGGCACATTGTGACTGCAAGTTCCGGAATCGAAGCATTGACCGTACTGCTCGAGCAGGAAGTCGACCTGGTTTTGCTGGATGTGCAAATGCCGGGCATGGACGGCTTCGAGGTCGCGCGACTGATGCGCGGCAGTCAGCGTACCCGCCTTACGCCGATTATTTTTCTCACCGCCAATGAGCAGACTCAGGATGCGGTGCAGAAGGGTTATGCGAATGGTGCGACGGATTATCTGTTCAAACCGTTCGACCCGAATGTGCTCAAGCCCAAGGTACAGACTTTGCTTGAACAGCAGCGCAATCGCCGTGCGCTGCAACAGCTGTCGCTGGAGCTGGAATCGGCTCGTGCGTTCAATGCATCGGTGCTGGCCAATGTCGCCGAAGGCATTCTGGTCGTTGACGAAGCAGGCACCATCAGCTTTGCCAATCCGGCCATCTGTCAGTTGTTGAACACCTCCGTCGATCACCTTCGCGGCACTCAGGTGCTGGACTACATCATCGAGCCTAAGGAGGGGCACTGGCTGGACTCGGGCTTTTATCAGCACTATCGCAAGTCCGATACCTATCGGGTGCATGACGCCATTCTGCGCACTGCGCAAGGCACACAACTGCCCGTGGCGTTGTCCTGCGCGGCGCTGCCTGCCGAACAGAAGGCAATGGTACTGACGGTTCTCGATATGTCGGTGGTCCGTGATCTTTATCAGCAGCTTGAAAAACAGGCCGTCACCGATGCATTGACTGGCCTGCTCAATCGCCGCGGGCTTTATCAGGCGGTTGAAAGCATGCTGTTGCGTAACGAGCGGGCTGATAAATACCTGGTCGTGCTGTTCATGGATCTGGATGGCTTCAAGCAGATCAATGATGCGCTTGGCCATGAAGCAGGGGATCAGGTACTGCTCTGGGTCGCCGAGCAGTTCAAGGACAGCATGCGCCCCTATGATGTGCTGGCGCGCATCGGCGGCGACGAATTCACTGTGGTGATCGACGGGCTCGATTACCCCGAGCAGGCGGCCAAGATCGCCGAAAAGCTCATCGAGCGGGTGTCCGGAAGACGTCAGGTCGACGGTGTCGAGATCACGCTGGGTGCCAGTGTCGGCATTGCAACCTTCCCGGACTGCGGCTCGAATCTGGACGGTCTGCTGCGCGCGGCAGATATTGCCATGTACGAGGCCAAGCGTGCCGGGCGGCAGCAATACCGGTTCTATGATCAGAACATGAACGGGCGCGCCCGCTCGCGACTGATGCTTGAGGAAAGCGTGCGCACGGCCATCGATGGCCGGGATTTTTCAGTGGTGTACCAGCCTCAGATTCACATGGCGGATGGTCGCTTGCGTGGTTTCGAGGCCTTGCTGCGCTGGCAGCATCCTGCGGTCGGAGAGGTCCCGCCTGCGCTGTTCATTCCGCTGCTGGAAGAGACCAGGCTGATCAATCGGCTCGGCGGCTGGATCTTTGATCAGGGCGCCGAGCAGCGTCAGGCATGGAGCCGTATCTTTGCGCCCGACATGGTGCTGAGTGTCTGCGTCAGCCCCACGCAATTCTGTCTGCCCAATCTGGCTTCGGAATTGAAGCGCGCCATGGATCGCTTCGAGTTGAAACCGGGGCAGATCGAAGTGGAAATCACTGAAACCGCTCTGGTGAATAACCTCACGCACAGCCATAAACAGCTGAAGTTGTTGCATGACGTCGGTGTGCGCATTGCGCTCGACGACTTTGGTACGGGCGAATGCTCGCTGTCGAATCTGCGCAATCTTCAGCTCGACACTTTGAAGCTGGACAGGCGTTTTGTGGCCAGCATCGCAGGATCAAAGCGCGAAGCGGCAATGGCCAGCAGTATCATCGACCTGAGCCGCAACCTCGACATGCTGGTCATCGCCGAAGGCGTCGAGACGGCTGAGCAATATCAATGGCTGGCCGACAACGGTTGTCAGGTCATTCAGGGCTTTTTGATCGCTCACCCGATGGTCCCGGAAGAGGCGTTGCGCTTTCCCGGGCACTTTGACGTGGCAGGCTTGAGGCAGACGAGATTGTTGTAGAATGACGTTTTTCGATCTCATGCAAAGGCCCCATGACTGCATCCAGCCATGCTCCGCTCAAATACCTGCAGGCCTATCCGCAGGCCCTGCAGGACCAGGTGCAGCAGTTGATTGCCGACGATCGCCTGGCGGATTACCTGCAACAGCGCTACCCCGCGCGGCATCAGATTCAGAGCGACAAGGCCCTCTACGCCTATGCGCTGGCGCTCAAGCAGGATCACCTGCGCAACGCGCCAGCCATCAAGAAGGTTCTGTTCGATAATCGCCTTGACCTGACTCATCGCGCACTGGGCCTGCACACCAAGATATCCAGAGTGCAGGGTGGCAAGCTCAAGGCCAGCAACGAGATTCGCGTAGCAGCGCTGTTCAAGGAAGCGCCGCCGGAGTTTCTGAAAATGATCGTGGTGCACGAGCTGGCCCACTTTCGTGAGTCGGACCATAACAAGGCGTTCTACCAGTTGTGCGAGCACATGTTGCCTGGTTATCACCAGCTGGAGTTTGATTTGCGCGTGTACCTGACGTACCGCGATCTGCAGGCCGCACATGCGCCATGCTGAACCACGCACTGAAAAAGGATTCGACGATGCAGGTCAGCAAGACCAAAAGCAGTTTCTATCGCCGCCTGTACGTGGCGTATCTGATCGATTCACGGATCGCCAGCAGTGTCCCTGAGCTGATGACGGCAACCGGCATGCCTCGTCGTACCGCTCAGGACACCATCAGTGCGCTTGCCGATCTGGACATTGTGTGCGACTTCGAGCAGCTCGAAGGTGGCCGCAATCACGCCGGCAGCTATCGGATCCGTGACTGGGGCGCCGTTGACAAGGGCTGGATTGCCGACAATCTGCTACGCATCAAGGCTGTGCTGGAGTATCCCTGAGCGGTTTTCAGTCCAGATCGCGACGCATGCCAATATGCGGGATGTCGTCTTCCAGGTAGATCTCGCCCACCGGATTGAAGCCATAGCGGCTGTAATAGCCCTGCAAATGGGCCTGGGCCGATAGGTAGATGGGCTGGTCGGGCCATTTGCGTTCGGCGTTTTCCAGGGCCTGCTCCATCAGCTCATGGCCGATACCCCGACTGCGAATCGAAGGCGCAGTCACCACCCGGCCGATGGTCACGTCGCCGCCTTGCTGGATGGGGTCGAGCAAACGCAGGTAGGCGACCAGCTGGTCTTCCTGCCAGGCCATCAGGTGGCAGGTGTCGCCCGTCAGGTCCTGTCCGTCGACGTCCAGATACACGCATTGCTGCTCGACCACAAACACCTCGGCACGCAGTTGCAGCACGGCATAGAGCTGCTGGATGCTCAGCTCGGTGTGATGTTTGCAGATCCATTTGATAGACATGTTGCAGACTCGCAGGGAAACCAGAAGCGAAGTCTAAACGTATCCGGCGACATTCCCAATAAACGCCGTCAACGATATGAATGCTACGTCGGGTGAGCATGTTGCTCCCCCGGCTTGTCTACTGCCTGCTTCAGGTCTTCAATTAAAAACGGCAGGTGCTCTAGGCTCTGTACGAAAAGTGGAACAGGCTCGCCTGACCTACGCTCGCCGACTTTGCGTACAGAGCCTAACGCGCGAGCGTTTTCCTGCCGATAGGATTAAATCGGGCACGCCGCCCCTTTCAGGAACCTGAGCATGTCGCAGTTGCTTCGAGCGGTGGGGTTGCTGGTCTTCATGCTGATGGCGCCCGCCAATGCAGCTGAAAAGTTGCGTCTTGTCGCTGACCCCTGGCCGCCTTTTACCGACGCGCTGCTGCTCAACGGCGGGTTGGCAACCGACATCGTCAATACGGCGCTGCGCCGTGCCGGGTACACCACACTGTATGAGCAAGTGCCCTGGGCGCGGGCGATGCTCGGCTTGAGCCAGGGGCGTCATGACGTGCTGATCAATGCCTGGTTCAGCGAGGAGCGCACGAAAATTGGCCAGTTTTCTGCGGAGTACCTGCTCAATCGGGTGCGTTTCATCAAGCGCAAGGAGTCGCCCATTGGCACCCTGACCCATGAGCAATTGCACAAGTACATGATCGCGGTGGTGCGCGGTTACGCTTATGCCCCTGCGTTTGACAACGACACCGAGTTGCAGAAAGTCCCTGTGCAAAACTTCTCCACCGCCATACGCATGCTTGCTGCCGAGCGTGTCGACCTGACCCTGGAAGACGAATACGTCGCTCGCTACAACCTGGCGATGGAACCGGACGAGGTGCGTGACCGGGTCGAGTTTCTACCGGGTTCGTTAAGCGATAACAGCCTGCATATTCTGGTCAGTCTGAAAAATCCGCATCACGAAAAGATCGTCGCTGACTTCGATCGCGAAATTGCCGCCATGAAAGCGGACGGCACCTACGATGAATTGCTCAGACTGCATGGGTTGCAGCAGTCTCCGGAGCTTTGATCAGGTGCGCGGCGAGGGTGCGCAGCGGTGCCAGTTGGCGGCAGATCAGTGCCAGTTGGGCCTGCACCAGCCGCTGGCTCTCGTCCATGTCCTCGGGCAGTTGCTCCAGTTGCGCGGCCAGCCCTTCCTCGACATCGCTCTGTACCGCAACCGGCCTCTTCTCGGCCAGCCCTGCGGCGATTTCGTCGATGCTGGCGGCCAGCGTGGCGCCGACGTTATCGATCAGGTGTTCGCGGACATCGCTCGGCAACTGCGTATCACGGTGCGCGCCAAGACCTGAAAGGTAGCTCAGCAGCGTGTGCGACAGCACCAGAAAGCGGAAGCCGACGTCGGCCTCCTTGCGGAAGTGGCCGGGCTCCATGAGCATATTCGCCAGCGTGGTCGACAGCGCCGCGTCGGCGTTGTGGGCATTGCGCCGCGCCAGTCGGTAGGCTAGGTCGTCACTCTTGCCCTTGGCATACTGTTGCATGATCTGCCGCAGGTAGATGCTGTTGCAGGTCAGGGTATTGGCCAGCACCTTGTTCAGGCGCCGCCCCTGCCAGTCCGGCAGAAACAGGAACACTGCGAGGCCGGCGATAAGGCTGCCCAGCAGGGTATCGAACAGCCGGGGCAGGAACAGGCCGTAACCGTCGCCGACCTGATTGAAACAGAACAGCACCATCACTGTGATGGCGGCGGTCGACAGGGTGTAGCGCGTGGTCCGGTTGACGAAGAACACCACCCCGGCCAGCACCGCGCACATCGATTGCAGAATCGGACTGGTAACCAGATCGAACAGCACCCAGCCGACAGTCAGGCCAATCGCGGTGCCGATGATCCGCTGGCCGAGCTTGAGCCGGGTGGCGCCGTAGCTGGGCTGGCAGACGAACACCGTGGTGAGGATGATCCAGTAGCCCTGTGACGGGTGAATCAGGTGCACCATCGCGTAACCGATGGTCAATGCCAGCGGCAGGCGCAGGGCGTGACGAAACAGCAGCGAGGTCGGGGTCATCTGCAGGCGCAGGCGTGTCCAGACATCCTTGAGGTTGCGCGGCGAGCGGTCCAGCAGGCTGCTGTCGGTGGCATCGGCTACGGCGTCCGGGTTGCTGGCGTCGCTGATCAGACGATCCAGGGTGCCGAGGTTGGCAGCCAGCGCGCGCAGCGAACGCAGCAGGCCGCGCCAGGCAGGGTTGCTCTGGATGCGCAGATGCTCAAGGGATGCGTGCAGGTCTTCCATGGCTTCGGCGAAGCTGGGGTCATACACGAACGGCTGCCGCAGCTGGATGGATTCTGACAGCGCCTGGCAGGCAACGCCCTGTTGACGCAGCAGGCGCTGACAGCGGAATAGCACGTCGCTGTGGAAAAACGCATCGGCCAGTGAGTTGTAGGGGTAATGCGACGAGCTGGCGCGCTCGTGGATGTCCTGAGCGATGAAGTACAGCTTCAGGTAGCGGCTGACTTTGGAGCCGGGCCGGCCGCTGCCGACGCGGTGCAGAATGATTTCCTTGGTGGAGTTCAGCGCAGCGACCACTTTGCCGTTCTGCTGCGCCAGTTCCAGACGACGTGCCTCCACGTTGAGCGTGCGAATCGGTTCAAACAGGGTCGACTTGAGTTTCAGGTACTGGCCCAGCTCACGAAACAGTCGCGCCAGCGCCTGTTGCACCGGCTGGTTGGAAAACAGCATCTGCCACAGCACTGACAGCAGTCCGTACCAGGCCGCGCCCGCCACCAGCAGCATCGGTTCATCCCAGAAGTCCAGCACTTCACCGCCACGTTGATCGACGCCGATCATGGTGTAGACCGAAAGGATCAACGTGCCGTAGGCGATTGCGCCATACCGCTCACCCAGCGCGCCCAGCATGGTCAGGCAGAAGCTGGCCAGCGCCAGCGAGCAGACAAACAGGATGGGGTAGGGGAAGAGCAATTCGACGGCGAGGGCGGCGATGCTGAAACACACCAGTGTCACGGCCAGGGCATTGAGTCGGCCCTGCCAGCTGTCGTCAGTCTCGGCCAGGGCGCAGGCAATAATCCCCAGAAACAGCGGGATCAGTAATGCCATTTCGTTTTGATACCAGCACAGCGCCATGCTGCCGGTCAGTGCGATAAAGACTCGAACGCTATAGCTGAATTTATCCAGCGCCCACAATCGACGGAATGTATGACGGAGAGATTTCGATGCCATGGGTTAGCTTGACGGCCCTGTTCGCAATTGATCGATCGTGCAGGAGGATATGTACAGACCAAATGACTGGCTGTACATCCGCCTCGCAAAATTTATACCGGTTTGTCGTGTCGTGATGTTGCGTATCAGCGACTACGTCACACGTAGTGTGCGGCAGCATAGGCCGACGCCCAGGCCCACTGAAAGTTGAAACCGCCCAGATGACCGCTCACGTCCAGCACTTCGCCCACAAAATAAAGACCGGGGGATTTCAGCGATTCCATGGTCTTGGACGACACTTCGCGGGTGTCTATACCGCCCAGCGTCACTTCGGCCGTGCGATAACCCTCGGTGCCCGCCGGCACCACCTGCCAGCTCGCCAGCTTTTCGGCGATATCGGCCAGCTCGGCGTGGGTGTACTGCTTCATCGGTTTGGAAACGAACCAGTGTTCGGCGATCAGGTTGGCCATCTTCTTGGTGAACATCTCGCCCAGCAGGGTTTTCAGCTCACTGTTGGGGCGCTCGGCCTGCTGCTGGTTGAGCCAAGCGGGCACGTCGTGATCGGGCAGCAGGTTGATTTCCACCGTGTCACCGGGCTGCCAGAACGAGGAAATCTGCAGGATCGCCGGGCCACTGAGGCCGCGGTGGGTGAACAGGATGTTTTCGCGGAAGTTGGTGTCGTTGCAGCTCACCAGACAATCCACCGAGGTGCCTGACAACTCGGTGCACAGCTCCTTGAGCTGATCGGTGATGGTGAACGGCACCAGCCCGGCGCGGGTCGGCAGCAGCGTGTGGCCGAACTGCTTGCCAATCTGATAGCCAAAACCCGTAGCGCCCAGCGTCGGAATCGACAGCCCGCCTGTGGCAATCACCAGCGACTGGCAGTTCAGGGGGCCCAGCGTGGTCTGCAGGCTGTAGCCGGCGTCGGTCTTTTCGATCTGCTGCACGGAGGTGTCCATGTGCAGGCTGACACCGGCCTCGCGGCACTCTTCCAGAAGCATTTCCAGAATGTCGCTGGACTTGTTGTCGCAAAACAGCTGGCCGAGCTTCTTCTCGTGATAAGGCACGCCATGCTTGGCGACCATCGCGATGAAATCCCATTGGGTGTAGCGGGCCAGGGCCGATTTGCAGAAATGCGGGTTCTGCGACAGGAAGTTGGCCGGCTCGGTGTACATATTGGTGAAGTTGCACCGCCCGCCACCGGACATCAGGATCTTCTTGCCGGGTTTGTTGGCATGGTCGATCAACATCACCTTGCGCCCGCGAGCGGCAGCGGTGAACGCACACATCAGACCGGCAGCGCCGGCGCCAATGATTACAACGTCAGTAACGGGCACAGCGTGGTTCCTCGATCTTCAGGTCACGATCGTTCCCATGCTCCGCGTGGGAATGCCTCTCGTGACGCTCTGCGTCACATACCTGCGCCGCAGTGCCTATTCAAAATCGGACGCAGAGCGTCCAGAACGGCGTTCCCACGCGGAGCGTGGGGACGATAATCCAGCCGACGACTATTTCAGAGAATCCGCACGCGCAGCGACTTGCCCTTGATCTTGCCGTTGTTCAAACGTTCCAGGGCCTGTTTGGCCATGCTGCGCTCGACGGCAACGTAGGCCTGGAAGTCGAAAATCGCGATCTTGCCGACCTGAGTGCCCGGAATGCCTGCCTCGCCGGTCAGTGCGCCGAGGATGTCGCCCGGACGCAGCTTGTCCTTGCGACCCGAGCCGATGCACAGGGTGGTCATGGCGGGCAGCAGCTTGCCGCCTTCCTTGATGCTCAGTCTGTCGTATTGCTGCCAGTTCAACGGCGCTTTCTGCAACTCTTCGATGGCACGCGCGCGTTGGCTTTCCGACGGAGCCACCAGGCTGACCGCGATGCCTTTCTCGCCTGCGCGACCGGTACGGCCGACGCGGTGAATGTGGATTTCCGAGTCACGCGCCAGCTCGACGTTGATCACCATGTCCAGCGCGTCGATGTCCAGACCGCGCGCGGCCACATCAGTGGCGACCAGTACCGAGGTGCTGCGGTTGGCGAACATGGCCAGTACCTGATCACGGTCACGCTGTTCGAGATCGCCATGCAGGCCAACGGCAGACATGCCCTTGGCGGTCAGGTGATCGACCACTTCCTGCACCTGCTGCTTGGTGAAGCAGAACGCCACGCAGGACGTCGGACGGAAATGGCCGAGTACCGTGACCACTGCTTCCAGGCGCTGCTCCGGAGAGATCTCGTAGAAAATCTGCTCGATCTGACTGTCGGCGTGCAGTGCTTCGACTTTCACGGTCTGTGGATCACGCATGAATTTCGAGGATAACTGCTTGATACCGACCGGGTAGGTCGCCGAGAACAGCAGCGTCTGACGGCGCTGCGGCGTCTGCTCGATGATGTCGGCGATGGCGTCGTAGAAACCCATGTCCAGCATGCGGTCGGCTTCATCGAGAATCAGCGTGTTCAGGCCGTCCAGGACCAGCGAGCCCTTGCGCAAGTGCTGCTGTATGCGACCCGGAGTACCGACGATGATGTGCGCGCCATGCTCCAGCGAGCCGATCTGCGGGCCGAATGAAACGCCGCCACACAGGGTCAGGACCTTGATGTTGTCCTCGGAACGCGCCAGACGGCGGATTTCCTTGGCCACCTGATCCGCCAGTTCGCGGGTCGGGCACATGACCAGTGCCTGGCAACCGAAGAAACGCGGGTTGATAGGGTTGAGCAGGCCGATGCCGAATGCAGCGGTCTTGCCGCTGCCGGTCTTGGCTTGCGCGATCAGGTCCATGCCCTTGAGGATCACCGGCAGGCTCTGCGCCTGAATCGGTGTCATTTCGGCATAACCAAGCGACTCCAGGTTAGCCAGCATGGCAGCAGACAGGGGCAGAGAATTGAAAGCGGTGTTAGTCACGACGGTGAACCTGCAAAACAAAAATGTCGCGTAGTGTATCACCCGCCAGTCAGACCTGGCACCGCGATAAAGGTCGTGGGAGCGAGCTTGCTCGCGAAGGGGTCCGTACAACCCCCGAAGATGGGTCGTGAGCAATGCGGATCGCCGCCCCGGTCACTCCCACAGGATCCAGCAATCAGCGCGGAGCATGGGCGCGATGGCCAGACAAAAAAATCCCCGCTGGAGGGCGGGGTTGAGGTTCGAGCGTGGCAGCTCGCAAAGGTGTACAGCAAGGCCCGTCCGGGAACGGGCCTGCAGGGCTTACAGCAGGATTGTACGGATGTCCGCCAGCAATTCGCTCAAGCGCTTGGTAAAGCGGGCAGCAGCTGCGCCGTTGATCACGCGGTGATCGTAGGACAGCGACAGCGGCAGCATCAGTTTCGGCTGGAAGGCTTTACCGTCCCAGACGGGCTGGATGGTTGCCTTGGAAACACCGAGGATCGCCACTTCCGGCGCGTTGACGATCGGCGTGAAGCCGGTGCCGCCAATGTGGCCGAGGCTGGAGATGGTGAAGCACGCGCCCTGCATGTCGTTCGCAGTCAGTTTCTTGTTGCGCGCCTTTTCCGCCAATGCGGCGGCTTCGGCAGCCAGTTGCAACAGGCTCTTCTGGTCGACGTCGCGGATGACCGGGACCAGCAGGCCGTCCGGGGTGTCCACGGCAAAGCCGATGTGCACGTACTTCTTGCGAATCACGGCCTTGCCGCTAGGTGCCAGCGAAGCGTTGAAGTCCGGCAGCTCCTTGAGCAGGTGGGCGCAGGATTTGAGCAGCAGTGGCAGAACGGTCAGCTTGACGCCAGCTTTCTCGGCAGCGCCTTTCTGCGCCACACGGAAAGCTTCCAGGTCGGTAATGTCGGCCTGGTCGAATTGCGTGACGTGCGGGATGTTCAGCCAGCTGCGGTGCAGACCGGAAGCGCCGAGTTGCATCAGACGCGTCATCGGCACTTCTTCGATCTCGCCGAAACGGCTGAAATCGACTTCCGGAATTGGCGGGATGCCCGAGCCGCCGCTTGCGCCGCCAGCTGGCGCTTCCTTGGCCTTCTGCATCATGGTTTTGACGTAAGCCTGAACGTCTTCTTTCAGCACACGACCGTGCGGGCCGGTGGAACTGACCGCGCTCAGCTCGACGCCGAATTCGCGGGCCAGCTGACGAACGGCCGGGCCTGCATGAACCTTGGCGCCGTCTTTGGCCGGAGCCGCTGGAGCAGCCGGCGCAGGTGCCGCCTCTGCCTTGGGAGCAGGTGCGGCAGGAGCCGCGGCTTCAGCCTTGGCAGGGGCAGCAGCGGGTGCGCTGGCGGCAGGCGCCGGAGCAGCGGCAGGCGCGGCACCTTCGACTTTCAGTTTCAGGATCAGGTCGCCGGTACCGACTTCCTGGTCCAGTTTGACTTCGATGCTCTCGACAACGCCTGCGGCCGGAGAAGGGATCTCCATGCTGGCCTTGTCGGATTCCAGGGTAATCAGCGACTGATCGGCCTGGATGCTGTCACCGACCTTGACCATCAGTTCGATGATCTTGGCCTTGCCCGACGAACCGATGTCCGGCACGTGGATGTCCTGAACGCTGGCGCTGGCTGCCGGAGCAGGCGCAGGCGCAGCGGCTGCGGCTTCAGCCGGCTTTTCGGCGGCGGCCGGGGCCGCAGCAGGTTCGGCAGCAGGTGCCGGAGCCGCAGCTGCTTCGCCTTCCACTTCCAGTTCGAACAGCTCGTCGCCTTCTTTCAGGCGGTCGCCCAGCTTGACCTTCATGGTCTTGATGACGCCAGCCTTGGGGGCAGGGATTTCCATGCTCGCCTTGTCCGACTCAAGCGTCAGAATGCTCTGGTCGGCCTCGATGCGATCACCGACCTTGACCATCAATTCAATGACTTCGCCTTCACCGTTGCCGATGTCGGGTACACGAATTAACTCACTCACTATGTCTCTCCTTAGGAGAACCTGTTCACTCACGAATACGCTGGTTCAGTTACAACGAAACAGCGTTGGATGCTCATTTACGGCAAGTAAATTCCGCATCCTCGGCTGTCCACGCTCTGATCAGCGCTCTTGAAGCAGACTCTTAGCAGTCCAGTGGATTGCGTTTTTCAGGATCGATGCCGAACTTGGCGATGGCTTCAGCCACGACCTTGGGTTCGATATCGCCACGATCAGCCAAGGCTTCCAGGGCCGCCAGCACCACGAAGTGACGATCGACTTCAAAGAAGTGACGCAGCTTCTTGCGGCTGTCGCTACGGCCGAAACCGTCGGTGCCCAGGACTTTGTATTCCTTGGTTGGAACCCACTGACGAATCTGATCAGCGAACAGCTTCATGTAATCCGTCGATGCGATGACCGGACCTTTGCGGCCGTTGAGGCACTCCTCGACATAGCTCAGCTGCGGCTTCTGGCCAGGGTGCAGGCGGTTGTTGCGCTCTGCAGCCAGACCGTCGCGACGCAGCTCGTTGAAGCTGGTGACACTCCAGACGTCGGCGCCAATATTGAACTCGTTACGGAGAATCTTCGCCGCTTCGCGAACTTCACGAAGGATGGTGCCCGAGCCCAGCAACTGGACGTGGTGCGCCGCTTCCTTGGTGTCTTCTTCGAGCAGGTACATGCCCTTGACGATGCCTTCTTCCACACCGGCCGGCATGGCTGGCTGGGTGTAGGACTCGTTCATCACGGTCAGGTAGTAGAAAACGTCCTGCTGCTCTTCGAACATCCGGCGCATGCCGTCCTGGATGATCACTGCCAGTTCGTAACCGTAAGTCGGGTCGAAGGTGCGGCAGTTCGGGATGGTCGACGCCAGGATGTGGCTGTGACCGTCTTCGTGCTGCAGGCCTTCGCCGTTCAGCGTGGTACGGCCGGCGGTGCCACCGATCAGGAAGCCACGGGTGCGGCTGTCGCCAGCGGCCCATGCCAGGTCGCCGATGCGCTGGAAACCGAACATCGAGTAGAAGATGTAGAACGGAATCATCGGCTGGTTGTGGCTGGAGTACGAAGTACCGGCAGCGATGAAGGAGGACATGGCGCCCGCTTCGTTGATGCCTTCTTCGAGGATCTGGCCTTTCTTGTCTTCGCGATAGAACATTACTTGTTCTTTATCGACTGGCTCGTAGAGCTGGCCGACCGACGAGTAGATGCCCAACTGGCGGAACATGCCTTCCATACCGAAGGTACGCGCTTCGTCCGGGATGATCGGCACGATGCGCTGACCGACTTCCTTGTCCTTGACCAGCTGCGCCAGGATGCGCACGAAAGCCATGGTGGTGGAAATTTCACGGTCGCCCGAACCGTCAAGGATGGCCTTGAGGGTGTCGAGTGGCGGCGTCGGCAGGTTGAAGCTCTGCGCGCGACGCTGAGGCACGAAGCCACCCAGCGCAGCACGACGCTCGCTCAGGTAACGGGCTTCGGCGCTGCCTTCTTCCGGCTTGTAGAACGGCAGGGCTTCGAGTTCGGAGTCCTTGACCGGGATGTCGAAACGGTCACGGAAGTGACGCAGGCTGTCGACATCGACCTTCTTGGTGTTGTGCGCAGTGTTTTTTGCTTCGCCAGCGCCGGTGCCATAACCCTTGATGGTCTTGGCCAGAACCACGGTCGGTTGACCCTTGTGGTTGACGGCTTCGTGGTAGGCCGCATAAACCTTGTACGGGTCGTGGCCGCCACGGTTGAGTTTCCAGATCTCGTCGTCGGACAGATCGGCAACCATCGCCTTGAGTTCAGGCGAGTTGAAGAAGTGCTCGCGGACGAACGCGCCGTCCTTGGCCTTGTAGTTCTGGTATTCGCCGTCGATGACTTCGTCCATGCGACGTTGCAGGATACCGTCGACGTCCTTGGCCAGCAGTGGGTCCCAGAAACGGCCCCAGATGACTTTGGTGACGTTCCATTGGGCGCCGCGGAACACGCCTTCAAGTTCCTGGATGATCTTGGCGTTGCCGCGAACCGGGCCGTCGAGGCGCTGCAGGTTGCAGTTGACGACGAAGATCAGGTTGTCGAGCTTCTCGCGACCGGCCAGGGCGATGGCGCCCAGCGATTCCGGCTCGTCGGTCTCGCCGTCACCCAGGAAGCACCAGACTTTCTGCTTGCCTTCCGGAATGTAACCGCGGTGCTCCAGGTACTTCATGAAGCGCGCCTGGTAGATCGCCTGGATCGGGCCAAGGCCCATCGATACAGTCGGGAACTGCCAGAAATCCTTCATCAGCCACGGGTGTGGATAAGAGGACAGGCCATTGCCGTCGACTTCCTGACGGAAGTTGTTCATCTGGTCTTCGGTAATGCGGCCTTCGAGGAACGCACGGGCGTAGACGCCTGGCGATGCGTGACCCTGGAAGTAGATCAGGTCGCCGCCGTGTTCGTCGGTCGGGGCCTGGAAGAAATAGTTGAAGCCGATGTCGTACAGCGTGGCGCTGGAGGCGAAGCTGGAGATGTGGCCGCCCAGATCCGGGTCGTTCAGGTTGGTTTTGACGACCATGGCCAATGCGTTCCAGCGCACCAGCGAGCGAATGCGGCGTTCCATGAACAGGTCGCCAGGCATGCGTGCTTCGTGGGTGACAGGAATGGTGTTGCGATATGGCGTGGTGATGGCGTACGGCAGCTGCGAACCACTACGGGTGGCCAGCTCGCCCAAACGGGTCATCAGGTAGTGAGCGCGGTCTTCGCCTTCTTTGTCGAGAACCGATTCCAGGGCGTCCAGCCATTCCTGGGTTTCGACGGGATCGAGGTCTTGCATGGCTTGCTCCAGGGCGGAAAGGCTTCCAGAATCGGTTGCCTGAGTTTGCGACTGGCCTTGTGGGCAGACGACATAAATTCTTGGATTACCGGAGGGTGGGATCCGGCGGCGTGTAGTTTTACTACAAATCGACGACGATTTCAGCCCTCCGAGTATCGGACCCAGTAGTAAAACTACAGAGAAGCGTCTTAATCGCTCCTGTTGTCGTGTAGCTTAAAACGTTACTGTTGATCGCTATTGAATATCTTGCAGGGAAAAAGCGGATTTTTATGCTTCTAATTTGATTTTTCCAGCAATTTATAACCTTTGTTCGACAAGCGGTGCTGGCAGACGCGTCTCGCCATAACGACGGACGGGCGTCTGCACGCCGATCAAGGATAGACCATGAGCCTGCCTTTACTGGCCGAATTTCCGGCCATTCTGCTGCCATCGATTACTCGCGCTCGCCAGATGTTTCAGGCCGCGCTCACTGTCCTGTCCGAGGACGCGCAGGCCTCATTCAAGGCCTGGCCCGAGGCGCGGCAGGCAGCATTCGACCGGGTCTGCGCTGCCAGTGATTTTGTAACCGAACAAGTCTGCCGTGATCCGCAGATGCTCCTGCAGCTGGCCGATTCGGGCGAGCTGGAGCGTAGCTTCTCTGCCGGCCAATTGCGCGGGCAGATTGCCGACGCGCTGTCGAGCGCTGCCAGCGATGATGAATTGGGGCGTAATCTACGTCGACAGCGCGCACGCCAGCAAGTACGGATTATCTGGCGCGACCTGACCCGTCAGGCAAACCTGATCGAAACCTGCCGTGACCTGTCGGACATGGCCGATGCGTCGATCGATCTGGCTTACCAGTGGTTGTACCCCCGGCACTGCCAGCAGTTCGGCACCCCAACCGGTCGTCATTCCGGGCAGCCGCAGCACATGGTCATTCTGGGCATGGGCAAGCTCGGTGCGGTCGAGCTGAACCTGTCCTCGGACATTGACCTGATCTTCGGCTACCCGGAGGGCGGCGAGACCGTCGGCACCAAGCGTGCGCTGGACAATCAGGAGTTCTTCATTCGTCTGGGCCAGCGGCTGATCAAGGCGCTCGACCCGGTGACCGTCGACGGTTTCGTATTCCGGGTCGACATGCGTCTGCGCCCCTACGGTTCGTCCGGCGCCCTGGTGCTCAGCTTCAATGCGCTGGAACAGTATTACCAGGACCAGGGCCGGGATTGGGAACGTTACGCGATGATCAAGGCGCGCGTGGTCGGGGGCGATCAGGCTGCCGGTGCCGAATTGCTGGCGATGCTGCGTCCGTTCGTGTACCGCCGCTATCTGGATTTCTCGGCCATCGAAGCGCTGCGCACCATGAAGCAGCTCATTCAGCAGGAAGTGAAGCGCAAGGGCATGGCGGAAAACATCAAGCTGGGCGCCGGCGGCATTCGTGAGGTGGAGTTCATCGCCCAGGCCTTTCAACTGATTCACGGCGGCCGCGACCTGAGTCTGCAGCAGCGGCCGTTGTTCAAGGTGCTGAAAACCCTTGAGGGGCAGGGCTATCTGCCCTCGGCGGTGACCGAAGAGCTGCGCGAGGGCTACGAGTTTCTGCGTTATACCGAGCACGCCATTCAGGCGATTGCCGACCGTCAGACGCAGATGCTCCCGGACAACGAACAGGATCAGGCGCGCGTTGCGCTGATCATGGGCTTCGCTGACTGGGCTGCCTTTCACGAACGGCTGATGCACTGGCGTGGCCGTGTGGCCTGGCACTTCCGCCAGGTCATTGCGGACCCCGACGCCGACCCGGATGATGAGCAGGAAGAAGATGGTGAAGTGGTGGTGGGAGGCGAATGGCTGCCGTTTTGGGAAGAGTCCCAGGACGAAGAGGCCGCAGGTCGCCAACTGTTGCAGGCCGGCTTTGTTGACGCCGAGAAGGCGCTGAAAAATCTGGCCAGCCTGCGCAGCAGCCCCAACCTGCGTTCGATGCAGCGTCTGAGCCGTGAGCGGCTGGACGCGTTCATCCCCCGTCTGCTGGCTCAGGCGGTGGAACATGAGAAGCCCGACCTGGTACTCGAACGCGTGCTGCCCCTGGTAGAAGCGGTCGCCCGGCGCTCGGCGTACCTGGTGCTGCTCACGGAAAACCCCGACGCGCTGCGACAGCTGCTGACCCTGTGCGCCGCGAGCCCGTGGATTGCCGAGCAGATCGCGCGTTTCCCGTTGTTGCTCGATGAGTTGCTCAATGAGGGACGCCTGTTCAATCCGCCGCTGGCCCCGGAACTGGCGGCCGAGCTGCGCGAGCGGCTGATTCGTATCCCCGAGGACGACCTTGAGCAGCAGATGGAAGCCTTGCGGCATTTCAAGCTGGCGCACAGTCTGCGCGTTGCGGCGTCCGAGATATCCGGCAGCCTGCCGTTGATGAAAGTCAGTGATTACCTGACCTGGCTGGCCGAGGCGATTCTCGATCAGGTGCTCGCGCTGGCCTGGCGCTACAGCGTGGCCCGACACGGTACGCCTTTACGTCCGGACGGCACGTTGTGCGATCCGGGTTTCGTGATTGTCGGCTACGGCAAGGTCGGCGGCATCGAGCTGGGGCATGGCTCCGATCTGGATCTGGTGTTCATTCATGATGGCGATCTGGAGGCCGAGACCGACGGTGCCAAGCCGATCGACACCGCGCAGTTCTTCACCCGGCTGGGGCAGCGTGTGATCCATTTGCTGACCACGCAAACCAACTCCGGTCAGCTGTATGACGTCGACATGCGCCTGCGGCCTTCGGGGGCATCCGGCCTGCTGGTCAGCTCTGTGGGGGCTTTCGCCCGTTATCAGGCCAATGAAGCCTGGACCTGGGAGCATCAGGCGCTGGTTCGTGCGCGGGTCATGGCCGGCAGCCGGGATGTGGGCGAGCAATTCGAGAAAGTCCGTGCCGATGTGCTGGGGCGCGAACGCGATCTGGACAAGCTGCGCGCCGAAGTCAGCGAAATGCGCGCCAAGATGCGTGACAACCTCGGTACCCGCGTGACAGCGGCCGGCAGGGCGGCCAATGCCTTCGAGGCGGCGGTGCCATTCGACCTCAAGCAGGACGCCGGAGGTATCGTCGATATCGAATTTATGGTGCAATACGCCGCCTTGGCGTGGTCCAGAGAGCATCCCGCGCTGCTGCAATACACCGACAACATCCGGATTCTCGAAGGGCTTGAAGAAGCCGGACTGCTACCGGATACGGATGCCGGCCTGTTGCGCGAAGCCTATAAGGCGTATCGCTCGGCGGCACATCGCCAAGCCTTGCAGAAGCAGGCGGGCGTGGTCAGCGGCGATCAGTTTCACGCCCAGCGGCGTGAGGTGATGCGGATCTGGACGCAGATGGGGTTGAGCTGAGCCTCACGGCACGCCACATTCCACTGCAACACTCTATAAAGCTATGACAGGGAGGCGACAGGTTGTGTGGGAATGTCACGCAGTCTGATCGGCCTCCCTGATCGTTTCTGGTCGTTTTTGGATAGAACATGAAAATTCTGATCGTTGGGCCTAGCTGGGTCGGTGACATGGTGATGGCACAAACGCTGTTCCAGTGTCTGAAACAGCGTCATCCCGAGTGCGAAATCGACGTGCTGGCCCCTGAATGGAGCCGTCCGATACTGGAGCGCATGCCGGAGGTTCGCGCTGCGCTGAGTTTTCCGCTAGGGCACGGTGCCCTGGAACTGGCGACCCGTCGCCGGATCGGCAAGTCTCTGGCCGGCCAATACGATCAGGCTATCCTGCTGCCCAATTCGCTGAAATCCGCGCTGGTGCCGTTTTTCGCCGGCATTCCGAAACGTACCGGCTGGCGCGGCGAGTTCCGCTACGGCCTGCTCAACGACGTGCGGACCCTCGACAAGCAGCGCTACCCGCTGATGATCGAACGTTTCATGGCCCTGGCCTTCGACAAGGGCACCGAGTTGCCGCGTCCTTACCCGCGGCCGAGCCTGCGTATCGACCCGACCACGCGTGATGCCGCACTGAGCAAATTCGGTCTGACCCTGGATCGCCCGGTATTGGCGCTATGCCCCGGCGCGGAGTTCGGTGAGTCCAAGCGCTGGCCCGCCGAGCATTACGCACAGGTCGCCGACGCGAGCATTCGCGAAGGCTGGCAGGTCTGGCTGTTCGGCTCGAAAAAAGATCACCCGGTCGGTGAGAGCATTCGTCAGGAGCTGATTCCCGGCCTGCGCGAGGAGTCCGTCAACCTCAGTGGCGAGACCTCGCTGGCCGAAGCCATTGACCTGCTGTCGTGCGCCGATGCCGTGGTGTCCAACGATTCCGGCCTGATGCACGTGGCCGCAGCGCTGAACCGTCCGCTGGTGGCTGTCTACGGTTCGACCTCGCCGGGCTTCACGCCGCCGCTGGCCGACGCAGTCGAGGTGGTGCGTCTGGGCATCGAGTGCAGCCCGTGCTTTGAGCGCACCTGCCGTTTCGGCCATTACAACTGCATGCGTCTGCTTGAGCCGGACGCCGTGACTCAGGCGCTGAGCCGCCTGAGTAGCACGCCGGTGGAGGTTGCCTGATTTTGCGGGTACTGCTGATCAAGACGTCTTCACTGGGTGATGTGATTCATGCCTTGCCCGCGCTGACCGATGCGGCGCGTGCGTTGCCCGGCATTCGCTTCGACTGGGTGGTCGAGGAGGGCTTCGCGGAGATTCCCGCCTGGCATCCGGCGGTCGACAGGGTGATCCCGGTGGCGATTCGCCGCTGGCGCAAGCACCTCTGGCAAACCTTCAGGTCCGGGGAATGGCGGCGCTTCAAACAGCAGGTGCGCGAACAGCGCTATGATCTGGTGATCGATGCGCAGGGCTTGTTCAAAAGTGCCTGGCTGACACGCTATGTCGATGCACCGGTGGCCGGTCTGGACCGCGATTCGGCACGCGAGCCGGTCGCCAGTCGCTTTTATGATCGCGCTTTTCCAGTGGCACGCGGGCAGCATGCGGTCGAACGGTTGCGCCAGTTGTTCGCTCAGGCACTGGGTTATTCACAGCCGTCCGGCATGGGCGATTACGGTCTCAAGCCCCTGGCGACTCTGGATGACAATTTGCAGGCCCCGTTCGTGCTGTTCCTGCATGGCACGACCTGGGACACCAAGCACTGGCCTGAGCTGTACTGGCGACAGCTGGCCGAATTGATGGCAGCACGCGGCCTGCAAGTGCAGTTGCCGTGGGGCAACCCGGCAGAGAAGGCCCGCGCCGAGCGCATTGCCGAGGGTCTGAGCAGTGCTCACGTGCTGCCAAAGCTCAATCTGGCAGGCGTTGCGCGGGTGCTGGCCAGCGCGCAGGCGTGCGTCGCGGTAGACACCGGCATCGGGCACCTGGCCGCTGCACTGGATGTGCCGACCATTTCCCTGTTCGGCCCGACCAATCCGGGCCTGACCGGGGCCTACGGCAAGTCGCAGGTGCATCTGGCCAGCGACTACCCGGGCTGCACGCCGTGCCTGCAAAAGAAATGCACGTACCAACCGACCGCCGACGATCAGCGCCGGTTCGACCTTAAGCGCGAGTGGCCGATGTGCTTCACTCGCTTGAATCCCGAGCGAGTAGCGAGCCAATTGGGCGCGCTGTTGCTGGCAAAGGAACCTGGCTGATGCAACTGGCTTTTGTACTCTACAAATACTTCCCGTTCGGCGGCCTGCAACGCGACTTCATGCGCATCGCGCTGGAGTGCCAGCAGCGCGGCCATCAGATCCGTGTGTATACCCTGATCTGGGAAGGCGATGTGCCACCCGGTTTCGAGGTGCTGGTGGCGCCGGTCAAGGCGTTCTTCAATCATCGGCGCAATGAAAAGCTCAGCGCCTGGATGGAGGCGGACCTGGCCAAACGCCCGGTGGACCGCCTGATCGGTTTCAACAAGATGCCCGGTCTGGATGTGTATTACGCCGCCGACGGCTGCTTCGAGGACAAGGCGCAGAACCTGCGCAGCCCGCTGTATCGCAAGTGGGGCCGTTATCGCCACTTTGCTGACTACGAGCGCGCGGTGTTCGCCAAAGACTTGAAAACTCAGGTGTTGATGATTTCCGAAGTGCAGCAGCCGCTGTTCATCAAGCATTACGACACCCCGCCGTCGCGCTTCCATTTGCTGCCGCCGGGGATTTCCCAGGATCGCCGCGCGCCGCCGGATGCCCCTGACATTCGTGCAGGCTTTCGCAAGGAATTCGGCCTGGCCGACGATGACCTGCTATTGGTGCAGATCGGCTCCGGTTTCAAGACCAAGGGCGTGGATCGCAGCCTGAAGGCACTCGCGGCTCTGCCCGCCGAGCTCAAGAAACGCACGCGGCTGTTTGTAATCGGTCAGGACGACCCCAAAGTATTCCAATTGCAGAGCGCGGCGCTCGGCCTGGGTGATCAGGTGACCTTCATGAAAGGGCGCAGCGATATTCCGCGTTTTCTGCTGGGCGCCGACCTGCTGATTCATCCGGCCTACAACGAAAACACTGGGACCGTGCTGCTCGAAGCGCTGGTTGCCGGTTTGCCGGTCCTGGTCAGCGCGGTCTGTGGTTACGCTCACTATATAGCCGAGGCCGATTGCGGGCGGGTGCTGGACGAGCCGTTCGAGCAGGCGCAGCTCAATCGCTACCTGTCGGACATGCTTGAGGACGGTGCCGCACGCAGCGCGTGGTCGCGCAATGGCCTGACCTTTGCCGACACGGCGGACCTTTACAGCATGCCGCAACACGCTGCGGATGTGATTCTGGCGGAGCACTATTGATGAAGCTGTTCCTTGCTGAGCCGTTCAAGAGCCTGTGGGCGGGGCGCGATGCGTTCGTCGAGGTCGAAGGCCTGAGCGGCGAGGTCTACCGTGAACTGGAAGGGCGCCGCACGCTGCGCACCGAGGTCGACGGGCGCGGTTACTTCGTCAAGATCCACCGCGGCATTGGCTGGGGCGAGATCGCCAAGAACCTGGCAACCGCCAAGCTGCCGGTACTTGGCGCGGGCAAGGAGTGGGACGCCATCGAGCGTCTGCATGAAGTCGGCGTCCCGACCATGACGGCCGTGGCCTATGGTGAACGTGGCAGCAACCCCGCCGCGCAGCACTCGTTCATCGTCACCGAAGAACTGGCACCGACCACCAGCCTCGAAGATGTCAGCCTCAACTGGCGCAACGAGCCGCCCGAGCCGCGTCTGAAGAGAGCCTTCATTACCGAAGTCGCCCGCATGGTCGGCATGATGCACCGCGCAGGCGTCAATCATCGCGACTGCTACATCTGCCATTTTCTGTTGCACACCGACAAGCCGGTGACCGCTGACTATTTCAAACTGTCGGTCATCGACCTGCACCGTGCCCAGACCCGCCGTGCGATCACGCCGCGCTGGCGTAACAAGGACCTGGCCGCGCTGTACTTTTCGGCGCTGGACACTGGCCTGACCCGCCGCGACAAACTGCGTTTTCTCCAGGGCTATTTCCAGAAGCCGTTGCGCGAAATCCTGCTCAAGGAAGCGGCATTGCTGACCTGGCTGGATAAAAAAGCCGACAAGTTGTATCAGCGCAAAGTGCGCTACGGAGATGTACTCTGATGGCGGGCTGGAAGCTCGAGCCCGAGTACGCTTTCCTGGAGCCGGAATTCGGTAGCCTGGACGCCGTGTTTGCCCTGCAGGGCCAGCAGTTGACCCGCGACCCGCTGTCCGACGTCATTCGCGTCGAGCGCGCCGGTGTCTACTACTACGTCAAGCGCTACGTGGGTGCGGGCAAGGGTCTGCGCCGCTATATGGGCAGGCCGAGGGTCAAGTCCGAATGGCAGAACCTCAAGCGCTTCGCCAAATGGGGGATTCCGACCGCAGAGGTGGTGGCCTGGGGGCTGGAGCGAAACGGCGCGGCGTATGATCGCGGCGCACTGATCACGCGTGGCTTGCCGAACACCGAAGACTTGTCGGCACTGGCGCAACGCAAGGATCCGCGACTGACCGACCGCCACTGGGTCGACGCGATCAGCCGCCAGCTGGCTGCCTTCACCCGGATCATGCACGACAACCATTTCACACATAATGATTTGAAATGGCGCAACCTGTTGGTCGATAACGAAGGCAAGCTGTTTTTCATCGATTGCCCCAACGGCGCATTCTGGTGGAGCTTCATGCTGCGCTATCGGATCACCAAGGATCTGGCCTGCCTGGACAAGGTCGCCAAGTATCACTTGTCGGCCACCCAGCGCCTGCGCTTCTACCTGCAATACCGCCAGCGAACGCGTTTGAACGCCTCCGACAAAAAACGTATCCGACATATCGTCAGCTTTTTCGAGGGCCGTGAATGAGCGTTTTTATTGCCAGTGCCGACCAGCCTTTACTGGCGCGTCACAAACTGGCTGATTTTGAATCGCTTTGGAACATCAGACTCGATGCGGTCGATGAGCCCAATACCGGGCGCGGCGGCTGGAGCAGTGTGTTCCGCCTCGATCTGGACGGTCAGGGTTTTTACCTCAAGCGTCAGAGCAATTACCTGACTCACACGTTGCATCATCCGTTTGGCGAACCGTCGTTCTCGCGCGAGTTTCGTAACATCAGTCGCTATCGCAAGCTGGGGATTCCGGCACTGCAAGCGGTGTTCTATGGCGAGCGCAAGGTCGACGGCGAGCGCCGGGCGATCCTGATGACGCGTGCGCTGGACGGCTGGACCGATCTCGACGAACTGTTGCAGCAGTGGAACCAGATGGAGGCCGCTCAGCGTCTGGCAATACTGCACGCCTGCGGGCAGCTGGCGCGCACGCTGCACGGCGCCGGACAGGTGCATGGCTGCTTCTATCCCAAGCATATTTTTCTTCAGGCAGCCGGTACGGGGTATCAGGCGCAATTGATCGACCTGGAAAAAACCCGCCCGGTGATCTTCGGCAAGCGTGACCTTGCCCGCGACCTCGAACCTCTGCTGCGCCGCGCGCCGATGTGGAATGAGGCGGATCGGCGCGAGCTGCTGGCGGCTTATCTGCAAGCTACGCCGAACAGCCTGCTGGTTGACGCCTGGAGTGCGCGTCTGGGCAAGCGCGGCGCTCACAAACGAGACATTCAACACCGCGATGATAAAGAGACCCGTTGATGCGTTTGTCTGAGCTCAAGACCGCTGGACGTACCCCCGAGTTGCCGATGAGCCTGACGCTGGCCGATGCTGCCGGACCGGCTGAACTGCAATTGCTGACCCTGCTGCGCGTATTGCCGGGGCAGCGCTATGTCGGGGCCGGTGTCTGGCGAGGCCGAACGGTGCTGGCAAAATTGCTGGTGGGCGACAAGGCGGCCCGACACTTTCAGCGTGAGCTGGCCGGGGTACGGCTGCTTGCCGAACAGGGCCTGACCACACCACTGCTGCTGGCCGACGGTTTGCAGGACGGCGAGGGTGGCTGGCTGTTGTTCGAGTTTCTGGAACAGGCACCGAGCCTGGGCGATGCCTGGAACGCTGTTCAGCACCTGCCACCGTTGGCAGACGAGCAGCAAGCGGTGCTCGGCGACGCGCTGTCGGCCATTGCCCGGCAGCACGCTAAAGGCCTGTGGCAGGAAGACCTGCACCTGGACAACCTGCTGCGCCACAACGGGCAGCTGTATTTGATCGATGGCGCCGGGATTCGTGCTGAACAGGCTGGCACGCCGTTGTCCCGGCAAAAAGTGCTGGAAAACCTCGGTGTGTTTTTTGCCCAGTTGCCCAGGTCTTTCGAACCTTTCACCGAAGAGCTGCTGGTGCATTACCTGTTGAGCAATGCCGAGCATGGTTTGCCGATGGAAGCGCTGCAAAAGCAGATCGACAAAGTGCGCAGCTGGCGGCTCAAGGACTTCATGAGCAAGACCGTGCGCGACTGCAGTCTGTTCAGTGTCGAGGACAGCGCTTCGGTGTTCCGCGCCATTCGCCGCGAGGAAGAGCCTGCGATGCTGCCGGTGCTGAGTCAGGCGGATGCCTTGCTCGACAAGGGTCATCTGTACAAGACCGGTGGCGCGGCGAGTGTTGGGCGGGTTGAGGTCAATGGTCGTCAACTGGTCATCAAACGCTACAACATCAAGAATTTCAGCCACTGGCTCAAGCGCTTCTGGCGCCCCAGCCGAGCCTGGCATTCATGGCGCGAAGGCAACCGGTTGATGTTCCTTGGCATTGCCACACCCAAACCGCTGGCAGTGCAGGAAAAGCGCTTTCTCGGCTTACGCAGCAAGGCCTGGCTGGTGACCGAGTTCATCGATGGGCCGGACATCATCGAACGCTTCGCTCCCTATGTGGAAAGTGGTGATGCACCAGAGGTCGAACTGTTGGCGCTGGACCGGCTTTTCGCGCAGCTTATCCAGGCGCGTATCAGCCATGGCGATTTCAAGGGGCATAACCTGTTCTGGCACATCGATCGCTGGGCGATGATCGACCTTGACGCCATGCAGCAGCACAGCTCGCAATCGTCATTCGCCGCGGCCTACGCCCGAGACCGGGCTCGCTTCATGCGCAACTGGCCGACGCAGAGCGCGCTGCACCAGGTGCTGGAACAGCGCTTGCCGAAGCTTGTGACAGACTGAGCCCAGCTGACTCTCGTGCCAGCGCAGAGCGCTCACCGGTAGGTGCAGATTATCGTGCCAATGCTCCGCGTTGGCATGCAGTTCCGGACGCTCCGCGTCCTCTGTGTGACGCGGAGCATCGGCATCCTCAGGTGATGCGTGTGAGGTTCATTGCTTCGAGTGCTGCCACCAGTGCATCGATGTCGTCGAAGGGTTTGAGGTGGATGCGCGGCCAGCGCAGACGTTCGATGTACAGTTTGCCTTCGGCATTGCGCAGCACCGGTGTATGGTGAATCCAGGTGTCGCGTGCGCGATGGACGATGGTTTGCAAATTACCTTCACCCTCCTGTATCAGAAACATTCCAGGCCTGGAAAGGCGTTTCTCGATGCTTGGCAGCCTGACCGGCTTTGAGCGCAGTACCTCCATCTCCACCCGATAATCAGCTTTGATGTAGACCTTTTCATCCGCTATGCCACCCGAGACGAGCTCCCCCGGATCCAGCGTTATTCCCCTCGAATGCCCCGGAGCCACATCGACGACCCGCAGGCCGATACCGCCTTCCAGTTCGGCAATGCCAGGCACGACGCCCTGATAGGTATTGGAGTGGCTGTTGCCCACCAGCGCGATCCATTTATGCGAGCCCATCACGTCCTGATGCCTGCGGATCGTGCGCGAGGCAAAGTAATTCATCATTTGCTGGCGGGTAATGGACTCTTGATCGGCGATGCCTTTGAGGTGGTAACTGCTTGCGCAATCGATGGCGCGAATCTCCAGACCTTGCTGCCGTGCCCTGATGATCAGCCGTTCGAAGGTGTAGATCCCGGCCGGATCGGTGTGATACCCGCGGTCCAGGGTTTTCAGGTCATGCAGCAAGGTTTTACTCATCTGCCCCGTTTCAAGGAAATGATCCAGATCCGCCTGATGCAGATCGCTCAGCAGGTGCTCCATGTACAGCGTTTTGACGTTCTGCTGCGACAGCAGCGGCAGGTTGTCGATGATCAGCTTTTTGCTGGCGAGCGAAGAGTGTGACTCGCCAATAACCAGGCCTTCGGTATGGCGATACAGGATTTCAAGCAGTCCGGCAGTGCTTGTCTGCGCTTCGATCGACGGTAACGTCGGGCGAGGCGGCAGTTGAGCCGCGCTGATCCGGGCGGCGTCCTGTCGTAGCGTCGTGCGCCGCAGGTCGAATGTATTGCGCACAGTGTCGAGTTCGATGTCTTCAAAAAAATACTCCATATCAAGGCCCTTCTTTTCGAAGTTCGCCAGGCTATGCAGCGTTGTTCTGGTCTCCATCGGCATTTCGTAGGTGGCATCGGTCAGCGATTGCTGGATGGCGGTCATCGGCCTGTCAACGCTCCAGTCATCGGGCTCCACGCGTAGCCAGGTATCGTTTTCGTCCAGAACAAACCCGTAATCACCCGTCCAGCGCTCACCCCCGGCAATCGCGGCCGGGTCGCCCAGCTCGCGGATCAGCACGTCATCCAGCGCAGTGGCAGGCGGTAGCGGTTGGGCGGGCAGCGTCGGGTCGGCAAACGCTATGCTGAAGTCATAGTGAGTCGGCGTGTTTTCATGCAGCAGGTCCGCGCTTTGCCTGATGCGTGTCGGTCGTCCGGCGGGTATGTCCTGGACATGCACGCTGACGGCCCCTTGCATTTCAGCGATGCCGGGCACTTGATCGTGGGTCGTGGCAAGCTTCTGGTCGAGCAGTGCTACCCAGCGTCTGGCAGAGGCCGGCTCGATGTCGTGGCTGATAACCTTGTGGCCGAAGAAATTGCTCATTTTCATGGCGGCTGCCGGGTCATCGGCAGCGCTCAGCACCGTATGGCCGAGAAACGGATAGCTGATCGACGAACTGAACGGGCGCACCTCGATCCCGTAACGGTGGGCTGCCTTGATCAGGTGGTAGTAATCGAATTCGCTGCTCGCGTTATTCAGGGCGCCGCGATTGGTCTCTTGCAGGTAATACTTGAGTTCATGAGAGCCGGAGCGACTCTTTTTACCCAGTTGGCGATACCTGGCCAGCTTGCGAAGGTGTTTGTCGATCAGCAGGTGCTCGATGTACAGCACCTCGACACGCTGCTCTGCGAGCAAGGGCATGTTGAGCAGGAGCAGACGCTTGCTGGCCACCGACTTCGGGGCTTCGCTGAACACCAGCCCGTTAGTGTGACTGAAGATGTGCTTGATGAGTGTGTCGACACTGCCGGGCAGTTCATAGGTGGGCAGGGGCGGCCTGGGTGGAGGCGTGAATCGGGCAAAAAAGGCCTGGGCGTCCTGATAGAGCTTTTCCCGGCGTGCCGCGAAGGTCTGGCGCACCTCGGTGAAATACGTTTCGAAATAGACTTCCAGGCCTGCTCCGGTCGGATCGAAGGCTTCCTTGCTGATGACGACATCCAGATGCGCGCGCATGCCGCCAGGCATCTGATAGTCGCTCAGGATATTCAGCGAGCTTGAGCTTGCGCTGGCGTCCTCAGGCAGCGGGCGATAAGTGCCCGGACCGTCCAGCCCGCCGCCGCCCAGGCGCTGCCGTTGGACGACTTGCCACAGGCCCTGGTCATTCAGGCGAACCGGCTGTTTGCCGAAGAAGGCGAACGGATTGGCCGGGTCGATGATCTGCCAGTACCGCCCGTGTGCGTCGTATTGAACCTCAAAGGCCCGGTCTGACAGCTGGATATAGTGTTTTCCATTGATCGCATGCACGCCCTTTGCGTGACCATCGGCGATACGTGGCACGTTATCCAGCGAAATGTCGACGGCCAGGTCGAGGCGCAAACCGGATGGTGCGCGCTGCGCTGCTGGGGGCAGGGGGAGAAGTGGCTGCCAGGCGCCACCGAGTTCGCGTGCAGCGAACTGACCGGTTGCCCGCGGGGGTGCCGAGGCGACAGGGGACGCTTGGAAAACCGCAGCATGCCCGTGGACGTTGGGCGTGCCGAGCAGCAATACCTGCTCTTGCAGCTCTACCGGGTACAGATCCTCGTAACGCGGCAGAGAAGGCTGGCGCTGGAACGAACGCAGCACCGGGGTCGAATGCTGACCGCTCTCAAGTTGATGCAACACACCGCCAAGTCCTTTCAGGCCCACCAGCAAATCGCTGCCTGCACCGAGGCCGTTGAGCAGTGCCGACAGCATGTAGCTCGTGGCGCGCTCCCGGTCGCCCGCGCTCAGCGCAACCAGTGCCTGCCCGCTGTCATGCAATGAAATCAGGCTGCCCACCGCAAAGCTTGCCGGCGGAAAGGGCAGGGTCAGGGCCGTGGCAATGATTTCGACACTGACCCAGATCAGCTTCGCCAGCATGTCGTTGCGACCCGTGGTGGTTTCTTCCACATCACGCAACCTGCGCTCCAGCGGCCGGTTGAAACAGGTATCGGCAACGTCTGAGATAAATGCCTTGGGGATGACCGGAGGCTTGTTGGCGTTGCCCTTCTGCATGTCCCGCAGGAAGAACGACAGGGTCCGGCGTGCCTTGATGCGGCAGCGATCCTTGTAGTAATCGATCATCCCTTCGCTATCCAGCGAGCTCACGAAGTCGCTGAACAGGCGGAATTCGATACCGTCAGGTGCCTGCGGCGTATAAAGCAGCGCGGCGTGTCGGATCTGCGTTGGCAAAATGACCAGGCAGCCCTGAACGGTTTCGATGTGGGTCAGCAGCGGGCCGGGGATAACCAGTTGATCGACATCGGTCAGGCCCGAGGCGATCAGCGGTTTATCCACATGTATTTGCAGGGGATAGAGCGGGTATCGCTCGCGTGAAGCCGAGTCGCTCAGGTGCGCGTTATCCAGTGATTGCTTGAGCCAGACATACTGCGTGGGCTCGATATGACCTTTCAGAAGGCTGCGCAGTGCAGCGGCCTTCATCTGCAGTTGGGTGATCATCACGCTGCATTGGCGGCGGTAGGCGTAGCCATCGTTTTCGCTGTTCAGCAGGGTGTTTCTGATCAGCGCAATGTACTCGTCGGCCAGCCACTGGCCACGCACCGAGCCTGCGACCTCCGCAGGTGACAGTGCGCTCAGGTCGATACCCGGCGGGCCGCTGAACGTGGCGTCGGTGGCTGCCGACGTGCGCAAGGGGTCGATGCTGTCGTTGTAGCCGTTGAGCAGCATGTCGGTGTAGGTCAGCGTTTCGCGCTCGCTGCTGATCACGATCAGGTCAGGGTCTACCGTACCTGCAGGGACCCCCAGCAGTGTGCCGATCTGCTGGCTGGCACGCTGGTGTACGTAATCCTGGAACGACTGAACCCTGGTGTGCGGCTGGGCCTGATAGTTGCCGAGCGCGCCATCGATGGCGTGTTCAAGGGCCAGTAATTCCCGGCGCTGGGCACGGCTGGCGCGCAGGTACCAGTCCGGGGTATGGCGGGCCTGCTCTGAGAGCAATACGCGGGTCTGCTCGTCGGTAAAACTGCGCAGTGCCGTCTCGCAGTAGGGGTGATCGATGAATTGCAGAAAGTCCTTTGCGGGCTGGGGTTTTTCGCTGAGGGCCGTCAGTTGCGCGGCCAGTTCCGGACGCGCTGCGACCGCTACCTGATCAAGCAGCCAAGCCATCATTGCGGGCGATGCGGTCCAGCCGACCACCTCATGCAATAGCTGGGTGTCGGTGTCGAAGGCCTTGAAATACTGCTGCCCGGGTGCCTCGCTGGCGAACATGATCAGCCGTTGCGTCTGGCCTTGGGCATCCTGCTTGCGGAACACCAGTAATCTGGCCATCACGTTACGGTCGTTCAGTTTGATCTGCTGCACGCGCACCGTGGAATCAGGCGCACTCGCCGCCGTGCTGGTCAGCGCTGCAACAATGGCAAAATCATCGGGCTGGATATGCCCCTGCATCTTCGCCGCCCAGCCGAGCGTGGTCATTCGGACCCGCGCCAGTGCGCGCAGCATCCGTTGGTTGTGTTCCTGCTGACAGGCCTCGCGCTGGAAATTGCCAAACACCGCGCGCAGGTCGAGTTCATCAATCACCCCGGCAAGGTAGGTCGGGCTCAATGTCGAGCACGCAGCGTCCAGCGGCTGGCCATCGAGGGTAATAACCGTCTGGTCGAGGAAGTCCGAGCCTGCTGTCTCGTCGCCCGGATGCAGGCCATAGAGCGCCAGTTCGGTCAGTGGCAGCGTCACGTGGTAGGTCTCGCTCGTCGCTGGCAGCATGCGACGGGTGTCGATGATCAAGGCCCGAGGGTCCAGATCATGGCCCAGGTCATTGGCCAGGCGTGCGCGCAACTGCATTTCGGCAAACCGCTCCGGCGACGCTGCGCTGCCCAGCACACTCAGCATTGCGGCATGCGCCGCGTCGTAGCGTTGCAGGTGCCGGGCATAGGTCTGCAGGTCAGCCTCGCTGGCGATCTTCATCCATTCGGGCAAGTTGCGCTGGTACTGACGTTGTCTGTTGGTCAGTTCCCGCAGCTCGAGCATGGCGGAGGGGCCTAGCAGGCCTGGCATGTCGATGGCCTGCTGGATTTGCGACTGACGCGTGAGCCGATCCGCCGTGCCGTGCTGTTCGCAGGCATAACGGATGTCGTTGCGCTGTTTGTTCAGCAGCCTGTCGAACGCGTGAAGGAACGGTGCCGTGGTAACGGGCTGCAATTGCACATCGGCAGCCGTGAACGGTTCCAGGTACAGGTCGGCGTCCTGAGCTATCTCGGCCAGCCAGTCCTGATGCTGTCGTTCCGCGTTGCTGAACAGCGCATCGCGCAGTGTTGGCGTGTTGAGCCACTGCGCAAGGGTTTCGGCCATCATGGGCGGCGTGGCAAAAGCGGTGATACCAAGCCCTGGCAGCATCAATAGTGTGCGCCCCTGACCTTGGGAAATCACCAGCACGCCGGCCATTTCAATCTGTTCGTCATCGTGCAACTGTACCCACACGGTCGAACAGGCGAGCGCCGGGCCTTGCGCCTGCTCGGGCGCCTCGGGCAGGCAGGCCAGGTAGCCACTGTCGAAATCGCGCTCGTGAATCCTGACGTGGACTTCGTCATGCACAGCCCTTTGCAGGGCTGGCAAGAGGCGATCACGGCGGCTTTCACCGGTTTCGCCCGGGGCCGTCCAGTAGTCGTCGATCTGCTGCAACAGGCTGACGATCTCCGGTTCGCGTTCGGACACGTCATCGTTGTCGAGGGCGCTCAGCAAGGCCTCGTCGGCCCTGGGCAGCGCGTCCAGTTCCCTGGCCAGAAGGGTGCGCAGTTCGTCGAGCCTTTTCAGCGCTGCGGACGCTTCAGGCCGGGGATCGCCGGGCGTCGTCGGTACAGGGCTCGGCGTTGAAAGGTTGAAATCCAGAGAGGGTGGTGTTTGTGTCATGACAGGCTTTCCATTGCGCAAGGCGCTGAGGTTTGATCGGCGGCCTCGGGGGCTGCGACTAAAGGCCTCAATTAATCAGATGCAACGGGCAGCAACGCCGTAGATAAATATGCAGCGTGGCGAAAGAGACGTTTCGTACACCGTCTGGCGGGCCGCCCTCAGTGACATTTCAGCGCGTCGAGCCAATCGTTGGTCATTACGCTATAATCCCGCCCTTTAGCTGCCCTCAGCCCGCTGTGCGGGGGCACACCTTTTCTCGGGCGCCCTGCGCCTGCATGCAGACTAAAGAGGCTAGACACTAGTGGCATTGACGATCCTTGGCCTGTCCGGCGCCCTTAGCCATGATCCTTCCGCAGCGCTTTACATCGACGGCAAGCTGATAGCAGCGGCCGAAGAAGAGCGCTTCGTTCGTGACAAGCACGCAAAGAACCGCATGCCCTACGAGTCGGCGAAGTTCTGTCTGGAACAGGCAGGCATCAAGCCTTCGGATGTCGACGTGGTCGCGATTCCGTTCGCCCCGATCAGCCTGTTCGGCAAGGCCCGCTGGCACTACGCCAAGCGTTACTGGTACGCGCCGGATCGCGCCCTCGATGCGCTGCTGATGGGTAATCGCCGTTACAAGCGCTATCGCAACAAGATTGTCTGGTGCCTCGAGCAACTGGGCTTCGATCCGAAAAAGATCAAGATCGAGCCGGTCGAGCACCATCTGGCCCATGCTTCCAGTGCCTACCATTGTTCCGGTTTCACCGAGAAAACCGCGATCATGGGCATCGACGGCAAGGGCGAGTACGCCACGACCTTCTTCGGCTACGGTGAAAACGGCAAGATCCACAAGATCAAGGAATTCTTCGATCCGGACTCGCTGGGCGGCCTGTACGGCGCGATTACCGAGTTCCTCGGTTTCGAGATGCTCGACGGCGAATTCAAGGTCATGGGCATGGCACCGTACGGCGATGCCAGCAAGTATGATTTTTCGCGTCTGGCGACCTTCGAGAATGGCGAGCTGGTCATCAATACCGAGCTGGCCAACGTCATCGGCCTGCGTCGCTACAAAGAGAACGGCAAGGGCTTCTACTTTTCGCCGAAGCTGATCGAATGGCTCGGCCCGAAACGCGTGGGTGACGTGGCCGACGAACCTTACATTCACTACGCCGCGAGCATGCAGGCGCTGTTCGAAAAGCTCGCGCTGCAGATGATGGATCACTACCTGGGTGACATCCTCAAGGAAACCGGCAAGATCGCCTTCGCCGGTGGCTGTGCGCTGAACGTCAAATTGAACCAGCGCATCATCGCCCGCCCTGAAGTCAAAGAGCTGTTCGTGCAGCCTGCGTCCGGCGATGCCGGTACGGCGGTGGGCGCGGCGGCTTACGTATCGCACGCCCGCGGTGTGCCGGTCGAGAAGATGGAACACGTCTACCTCGGCCCTGCGTACAGCAACGAAGATGTAATCGCGGCCTGTGCCCGTCACCCGAGCAAGCCGGTCTGGCGCCAGATCGACAACACGCCGGAGCGGATTGCCGAGATCATGGTCAAGGGCAACCCGGTTGCCTGGTTCCAGGGGCGCATGGAGTTCGGTCCGCGCGCACTGGGCGGTCGTTCCATCATCGGTTGCCCGAGCGTCACCGGCGTGGCCGACCGCATCAACCATCAGATCAAGTTCCGTGAGCGCTGGAGGCCTTTCTGCCCGTCGATGCTCGACACCGTCGCCCCGCAGATGATCAAGATCGATCACCCGGCACCGTTCATGACCTTCACCTTCGAAGTGGCCGAAGAGTGGAAAACCCGCGTTCCGGAAGTCGTCCATGAAGACGGCACCTCCCGAGCCCAGGTGCTCAAGCGCGAATACAACCCGCGCTATTACGACATGATGAAAGCGCTGGAAAACCTGACCGGCAATGGCGTGTCCCTGAACACCTCGCTGAACCGCCGTGGCGAACCGATGATCTGCTCGCCGACCGATGCGCTGAACATGTTCTTCGGCTCGGACCTCGAGTACCTGATCATGGAAGACATCCTGGTGGTAAAAGAGGGCGTCGAGGCTTATGACACGCTCGGTTGAACGTCACGTACTGCAGTTCTGTCACAGCTATGACGGGCCGTTTCTGGACTGCGCGCGGCAATACGCCAGCCTGTTCGCCGGCAAGGGCTATCGGGTGACGACGGTTTTTCTGACCGGTGCCGCCGATCCGGATGTCGTCGCTGACTGCGGTTCGGACGAAGTGCTGTTCATGGAATACAGCTCCAGCGCCATTCGTGGCCTGAAGCTGGGCGCCATTCGGGACCTGCGCAAGATCGCCGCGACGCGCTCGTTCAGCTTTTGCATCGCGCACCGCTTCAAGCCGGTGTACATCGCCCTGTTGGCGACGAAGTTGCCGGTGATCGGTGTGCATCATGCGTTCGGCGATTACCACCGGCGCAGTCGCAAGC
This sequence comes from Pseudomonas cerasi, assembly GCF_900074915.1. GTDB lineage: Bacteria > Pseudomonadota > Gammaproteobacteria > Pseudomonadales > Pseudomonadaceae > Aquipseudomonas > Aquipseudomonas cerasi. Next base: position 5,246,134 of record NZ_LT222319.1, on the reverse strand, counting down.
TGTTCGCCAACCTGTTTCGCAAGCGCCTGAGCCTGCTCGGTGTTTCCGACGCGGTTCGCGACGACATGCGCAGCAGCCTCCCCAAGTGGCCGGCCGAGCGCATTCAGACGTTGTACAACCGGATCGATGTCGAGCAACTGCAGGGCAGTCAGTTTTCCGCTGAAGATGCCCGCGCAGAGCTGGGTCTGTCGGCATCTGCCTGGATTGTCGCCAATGTCGGTCGCCTGCATCCCGACAAGGATCAGGCCACGCTGTTGCGCGGTTTTGCCGAGGCGCTGCCCGATCTTCCCGAGAACAGCCAACTGGTGATTCTCGGCAAGGGTCGCCTGGAAGAAAGCCTCAAGGCCCTGGCGCTGGAGCTGGGCATCGGCCCGCAGGTGCTTTTCCTCGGCCAAGTGCCTGATGCGCGCCGCTACTTCAAGGCATTCGACGTGTTCGCCCTGAGCTCGGACCACGAACCGTTCGGCATGGTCCTGCTGGAAGCGATGGTCGCCGGTGTCCCGCTGGTTGCAACCTCATGCGGCGGTGCCAGGGAAGTGGTCGAAGACGTCGGCCTGCTGTTCCCGCTGGGTGATGTACATAGCCTGGCAAACGGCCTGGTGCATATGGCCGGCCTCGACGCCGAACAACGTCAGGACTGTGCCGAGCGCATGCTGTTGCGCTTGCGCGAGCGGTTTTCCGACCATGCTGTGCGTAATGTTTTCTGGCGTCTGCCACAAGTCTCCAGCCTGACAGCGGGGGCCTGATGCTCAATCGATTCAAAGGCTGGCGCGAGCGTGGCTGGGTGCAGATCGATGCGGCTGCCTACGAGCAGGCCTGGCAGCGGTTTGGCGGCAGCGTCGCCACTCATCCGTTGGTGGTTGCGCGCCTGTCGGCCTTTTCCGGCATCGCTGTGCGTTATCTGGCCTGGGAGCAGGGCGGTGAAGTAAAGGCCGCGATCGCCACCTGGGATCGCTCGCTGGCGCTGTCCAAGGACGAACTCAAGCGCCATGGCAAAAAAGGGCTGTTCGACCTGGGGAATGCCGAGCTGATTCTGCCGGTGGCCGATGATATCCAGGTGCCGGTCCGCCATCGGGCCCGCTATGTGTCTTCGCTCAACGAAGGCCGCATCAGTACCTTCAAGCCACAGGCCGAATCCCTGGCGATGGCGCGCACGCCTGAAGAGCTGTCCAAGAAATTTCGTTACAACCAGCGTCGTGAGCTTCGCCTGCTCGAAGAAGCTGGCGGTACGGTAAGGCCTGTCAGCGAGTTCAGCAGCACCGAACTGGCGAGTATGTACTGCGATCTGTTTCAGCGTCGCTGGGGCTTCGAAGCGACCGGTGCCCGGCACAAGGCCGAGGTCATCGAGCTGTTGCGCGAACTGCTGATCGGTTCGGTGGTGTTTCTCAACGATGCGCCGATTGCCATTCAACTGGTGTATCGCGTCGAAGCGCCGCAGTGGGTCAGCATCGAGTACGTCAACGGCGGTGTCGATCCCGAAACCCGGGACTTCAGCCCGGGCAGCGTGCTGAGCTTCGTCAATACCCAGTCCGCCTGGGAGAACGCCCGCGCACTGGGCAAATCACTGCGTTTTTCCTTCGGTCGTGCCGACCGTGAGTACAAGGACCGATGGTGCAACCCCGTTCCGGTGTTCCAGATTTGAGTCGCAAGCAGCAACTACTCAAACGCCATCGCCGTAACAAGCGGCTGGCGTTGCTGGGTGGTCTGTTCCTGTTGATTGCGGTCGGCGTGCTGGTGGCCTGGTGGCTGGCACCGCTGCTGGCTGTGTGTGCCTGGGTCGCTCATGAGGCCTGGTTTGCCGATCATCTGTTCTATTCGCCGTCTGACGACTATCAGTACACCTTTGCTGCCGACAGCGAGGTGCCGGGTGTCCGCCTGGACGGCGGCACGTTGCTGATCGACCCCGCCGTGCAACTGAATGGCGATGAGACGCTGGTACTGGCGCTGACGGTCAAAAGCACCTGGCTCGGACGTTTTCTCGATCCGGTGGTCGAGTTGCAAGGTCAGGGTCTGAGCGACCGGCAGGCGTTCGAGCGCGGCGTCAGTGGTGTGCGTTATCTGAACCTGACCGGGCTGGGCGAGCCGCTGGCCGCAGGTGTGCTGAAACTGCGCGGGCGTTGCTGCCGTCTGGCCGGCACGCCGCGACTCTGGCTGTTTCGCCAGCCGGATGCGCGAAAACAGCGTGTCATGGTCATCGCACCGCACGCCGATGATGCCGAACTGGCCGCGTTCGGACTGTACAGCCAGGCCGAGGAGGCGTGGATCATCACGCTGACCGCCGGTGAGATCGAGGCCGAGCATTATCGGCAGATGGGCATGGAGCGCGCCGAAGCTGCGCGCATGAAGGGCCGCTTGCGGGCCTGGGACAGTATCGCCGTGGCGCGCTGGGGCGGGGTGCCGGAGTCGCAGTGTGTGCAATTGGGCTATTTCTGCCTGCAACTGCCCGCCATGCAGGCTGCGCCGGATATGCCGATTGGCTCGCGGGAGGCGGATCTGACCGATACCCGCCTGTTCCGTCAATTCAATACCCTGCCACTGCCCGGCGACGACGGCCAGCCGACCTGGAACAACCTGCTCGCCGACCTGCGCGCGCTGATTCTCAAGGCCCGGCCGCAGGTTGTGGTGATGCCGCATCCTGCCATCGATCCCCATCCCGATCACATCTGCGCCCAAGCTGCGCTGCGTGAAGCCCTGCTCGGGCTCGAATGGCAGCCGGACGTAGTGCTCGGTTATGCCAACCACCTGCACGACAACGACCGTTGGCCGATGGGCGATGCCTACAGCGGCATCAGCCTGCCACCGGTATTCGATGCCGCGCTGCCGCTGGTGCCGTACAGCCTGCAATTGTCGGTCGCCGCGCAACGCGACAAGGCCATGGCGTTGGGCATGATGCATGACCTGCTGCCGCCGATGCCGTTCAAGCGCCGTGTGCGCCGTCTGCTGCAGCGCGTTCTGGCCGGTCGCCACTGGCCGGCCGAGGGCGAAAACGAATTCTTCCGCAAGGCGGTGCGACGACACGAGTTGTTCTGGTGCAGCCGTGATCTCTGATTCAGCAGGCGCAGTACTGCAAGGAAAACCATGAAAGTTCTACTGCTGGTCCAGAAAGAGCAGCGTGCGATTCTGGACCGTCTCTATGACGGCATCGCCGCACACTGTGAATGCGAAGTGCGCTGGCTGAGCTCTGCGGAGCAACGCAACCTGCGTGGCTATTTCCGCCGTGAGGTGGACTTCAGCCGCTATGACCGGATCGTGTTTTTCCTGCGTTTCAAGCAGGAAGTGCGTCAGGTCGGCTTCATCCGCACGATTCCCAATCTGGTCATCCTCGAACACGATGCCTACCAGAACTACATTCCGTGCAAATACACCGGCAAGTTCAGCGCGCACTACCGCAAGCTGCCCTGGGCGCGGGTGATCTGTTCGGGGTTCATGGTCAGCGAGCGTCTGCGTCAGGAAGGCTTCGATGCGGTGTTCGTGCCCAAGGGCTATGACCAGAGCCTGCTGCAGTTGCAGGCACGCGAGCGTGACATCGAACTGGCCTTCGTGGGCAGCACCAACAGTGTCGCTTACAGCGGCCGCAAGGCGTTGCTGGACGAGTTGGGCCAGGTCGAGAATCTGCTCGTCACGCGGACCAAGTCCGGCGAAGAATATTGCGACACCCTGAACCGTATCCGTTTTTTCGTCAGTGCCGACGTGGGCATGGGCGAATACATGATCAAGAACTTCGAGGCCATGGCATGCGGCTGTGTGCTGCTTGCCTTCGATCAGGGCGCTGAAGAAAACCGCGCGCTGGGCTTTGTCGACATGCACAACATCGTGCTCTATCGCGACATTCCCGAACTTCGCGAAAAGCTGGCGAAATTGCGCGATAACGTCACACTGGCCAGTGAAATATCCCGTAATGGGCAGACTTTGGTCGAGGAACGCTTTACATTCCATGCCCTTGGAAAAGCCATCGTGGACGCCATGCGTGCGCCACTGCGCAGCATGCCGGCGGCGAATTGGGTCGATCGCCTGCGGTCACGATTGGGATGGTAGGGAATTATGAATATTCAATGATTGGGAACGAATGATGGTATTCAGCGAAAACAGCGACATTACGCTGGTTGTCACCAGTTGTGGTCGATTCGACCTGTTGAAGCGCACTCTGGAAACGTTCGACCATTTCAACACTGCGCCCATACGCCATGTGCTGATTACCGAAGATTCCGGCGATGCCCGGGTCCAGGCGTGCATTCCCGAGCACTGGCACCCGCATACGCGCTTCATCATCAACAACCCCAAGCTGGGGCAGATGCGCTCTGTCGATGCGGCCTATTCGCTGATCGAAACGTCCTGGGTGTTCCATTGCGAAGACGACTGGGATTTCTACCGTCCGCACTTCATCGAAGAGTCGATGACGCTGCTGGAACACGACCCTCAGGCCTTGCAGGTCTGGTTGCGCAGCTACAATCATGATCTGCGTATCCACAGCCCTTACGTTTACCTGAACGAGCGTGAAGTGGTCGAGGGTATCCCGTTTTACAAACTGGGCTCGCACAAGCCGGAATGGCAGGGTTTTTCCTTCAATCCGGGGCTGCGCCGCCTGGCTGATTACCTGCAGCATGCGCCTTATGCCGAACACGGTGGCGAGAAGAAACTTTCACAATTATTCGCCGCGCAAAACCGTTACGCTCTGATTCTGGAAAATGATGCCGTGTTGCACACCGGGTTTGGTGAGCACGTGGAGGTGCCGCAGGAGCGGCTTGACAAACAGCGTCGCAAACGTCGGGATCGCATCAAGCTGATCGTCGCAGTGCTCGCTGGCCTAGTAGCAGGTTGGTTGCTTAATAATGTCAGTTGACCCGATAAGAGTACCCGGCAACAAAGTACAGCAGTACTTTACGGCTGCCATCGTCATCTTCCTGCTGAGTTTCATCCTCAACCCCTCAGCCAAGATCACCAACAATCTGTTTTATGCATTCACGGCGCTGCCGGGCTTGTTCTTCCTGATCAAGTACCGCGGCGCTTGCGTGTTTGCCAAGCCCCTGGGCATCGCCTGGGCGGTGTTCATGGCCTGTTTTCTGGTCCCCGCGCTGCAGGCGCAGGAGTTCCAGTATTACAAGCACATCATTTACGTCAGCCTGTTTGTCTTCATCGTGGCCGGGATCACCGACAACGGTTTCTTCAGGCGCGGTGTATTCGTGCGCAGCATGTTCTGGGCGCTGTGCCTGTACATCCTGCTCAGCAGCATTCACAGCTGGGTGACCGGGCAGTTCGATTTCGGCCAGCGTGTGGCGATTCTGCCGGGGCGAATGGAGAACGTGATCTACGCCAGTGCCTGGCTGGTCTGCAGCCTGGCGTTGGCCATGCCGCTGTGGGCAAGAGAGCGGCGCTGGGTCGAGGCCGTCTGCGCCGTTCTTGTCACGCTGGTGATAACCGCCTTTGTCGTGCAGACGCGCACTGCGCTGGTGGGTTGCGCGGTTCTGTTCGCCGTCTGCACTGCCTATGCGCTGTACCGTTTTCCACTGCGCACGATAGTCGCCTTGTTGGCGCTGGGCGTCGTGGCAGCGGCAGCCTTCTGGTTCGTCAAGGATGAACAGTGGGTCGCCCTGCTGATGGTCAGAGGGGATTCCTACCGCATCGAGCTGTTTGAAATCATGACCGGTGAATGGCGTCGCTGCGGCTGGGTGCTCGGCTGTGGTGTCGATTTCTACACGACCCAGACCCTGACGGGCGGCATACCGATCCAGCACCCGCACAATATTTTCGTGTCGCTGGGGCTGTATACCGGTGCCGCTTCGCTGGTGATGTTTCTGGTCGTGATGGCGATGACACTGTGGGACGCGGTGCGCAACGGCGATGCCTGGGGTCTCTACCTGGTGTGTGCGCTGGTCATGCTTAACTTCGACGGCGGCCAGCTGGTCGGCAACCCAGACGAGCTCTGGGTGCTGGTGCTGCTACCGGCGACCATGGTGCTCGGGCGAGTGGTGCAGACGCATCGGCTCAGGCAGCAGCAGTAGCATCAAAAAATGGCCGCTTCGAAAGCGGCCATTTTTCATGGGGCAGGTTTATTGAACAGCCTGGGCCAGTTCAGAGGTGTCGCACAGGGTCTGCGCGCTCATGTAGCCATCGAGGAAAGCCGGGTTGCCGTTGTCCAGCAGCCATTGGCGGTCTTCCTGATAACGCAGCATGTGTTTGAAGTTGCGCAAGCGAAGGCTTTTGCGCAAGGCGCGGCGATAGGTTTTCATGTCGGCGATGTCAATCAGGCCGAGGCTGCCTTCCGGCGTGAGTATCACGTTGCCAAGATGGGCCGAGCGAAAGTAGATGCCCTTTTCATGCAGCCCGGCAATGAAGCTTCCCAGTTGCCTGCGCAGCTTGTCGTCGGCCACCGCACTGCCCAGCAGCTGACGCAGGGTGAAGCCAGCCAGCGGATCATAATGCACGGCATCGCGCTCGATCTCGGCGATGCGGCTGACCGAGCGTATGCGCGGGCAGGGAATGCCGCGTTTGATCAGCGTTTCACAGTTGTCTGCGAAGCGCTGCGCGTAGGGGTACCAGGCTGCGGAGCTGACAATGCGTTTGCGCCGAAACAACTTCAACATGGAGCCGTCACGCAGACGGAGTACTTTGTCGCCCGTGCCGTCGGCTTCAAGCACTTCGGCACCTTGAACCAGTTCAAGGTAATGGGCGTGGTCAAACGCTTGCATCGATACTCCGGTTTTTACGCCCCAGGGGTTCCTGGTCGTCATACAGAAGCCAGACGTGCAGGCTTCAGGCAGCGATCAGAACCCCCGGGGAATGGACGAGCCGCCTATGTTACCGCAGCAGGCAGCCGCGAAAACTGCTGTGATACAATTCGGCCTCTTTTTAACACGACGGATTCTCATGACAACCTCCGAATCGTCCACAACCTCCAGCGTGAAAATCTATTTCCGCCTGTTGTCTTATGTGCGTCCGTATGTGGGCATTTTCCTGCTCAGCATCATTGGTTTCGTGATCTTCGCCTCGACCCAGCCGATGCTCGCCGGCATCCTGAAATATTTCGTCGACGGCCTGACCAATCCCGAAGCGGTGCTGTTTCCCAATGTCCCTTATCTGCGCGAGTTGCAGCTGTTGCAGGCCGTGCCGCTGCTGATCGTGCTGATCGCCGCATGGCAGGGGCTGGGCTCGTTTCTGGGCAACTATTTCCTGGCCAAGGTTTCCCTCGGGCTGGTGCATGATTTGCGCGTAGAGCTGTTCAACAAGCTGCTGGTGCTGCCCAATCGCTACTTCGACACGACCAATTCCGGCCATCTGATCTCGCGCATCACCTTCAACGTCACGATGGTGACCGGCGCTGCCACCGATGCCATCAAGGTGGTGATTCGCGAAGGCCTGACCGTGGTGTTCCTGTTCATCTATCTGCTAATGATGAACTGGAAGCTGACGCTGGTGATGCTTGCAATTCTGCCGTTGATTGCCGTCATGGTCGGCACCGCGAGCAAGAAATTCCGCAAGCAGAGCAAGAAGATCCAGGTGGCGATGGGCGATGTCACGCATGTTGCCTCGGAAACCATTCAGGGCTATCGCGTAGTCCGCAGCTTCGGTGGCGAGTCCTACGAGCAGGCGCGCTTTGCCCAGGCCAGCAACAGCAACACCAAAAAGCAGCTGCGCATGACCAAGACCGGCGCCATCTACACGCCGATGCTGCAACTGGTGATCTACAGCGCCATGGCGGTGCTGATGTTCCTGGTGCTGTTCCTGCGTGGCGACGCGACTGCGGGTGATCTGGTTGCCTATATCACCGCTGCGGGCCTGCTGCCCAAGCCGATTCGTCAGCTGTCGGAAGTCAGTTCGACGATCCAGAAAGGTGTCGCTGGTGCCGAGAGCATTTTCGAACAGCTGGATGTGGAAGAGGAAGTCGATACCGGCACCATCGAGCGTGATCGCGTGACCGGCCACCTCGAGGTGAAGAACCTCAGCTTCTTCTACCCGCAGACTGCGCGTCAGGTGTTGAACGACATCAGTTTCTCCGCTGCGCCGGGGCAGATGATTGCCCTGGTAGGGCGTTCCGGCAGCGGCAAGTCAACCCTGGCCAACCTGATCCCGCGTTTCTACGGGCACGACATGGGCAACATCCTGCTCGATGGCGTTGAAATCAACGATTATCGCTTGCGTAACCTGCGCAGGCACATTGCTCAGGTCAATCAGAACGTCACGCTGTTCAACGACACGATTGCCAACAACATTGCCTACGGCGATCTGGCTGGCGCGCCGCGTGCCGACATCGAAGCGGCTGCCGCTGATGCGTATGCCAAGGAATTCATCGACCAGTTGCCGCAGGGTTTCGATACCCAGGTGGGCGAAAACGGGGTGCTGCTGTCCGGCGGTCAACGCCAGCGTCTGGCCATTGCCCGCGCGCTGCTCAAGAACGCTCCTTTGCTGATTCTCGACGAAGCCACCTCGGCGCTGGACACCGAGTCCGAACGGCACATTCAGGCGGCGCTGGATCACGTCATGAAGGGCCGTACCACGCTGGTCATCGCCCACCGCCTTTCGACCATCGAGAAGGCCGACCTGATTCTGGTCATGGATGCCGGGCAGATCGTCGAGCGCGGTACGCACTCTGAACTGCTGGCGCAGAACGGCTATTACGCCCGCCTGCATGCCATGGGGCTGGACGAGCCTTCGCCTGTCGGCGCTGTCTGACCTGACGTTCACCGGGCGGACCCAGGCGGTCCGCCTGCCTTTTGGGTGGCGTGATTCAACAGCCTGTCGGTTGCAAACCCCTGTGCTAAGATTCCGCCCCTGTCCATTTTTCAAGTACGGGTTGTTCCATGAAGCTATCCATGCCGCGCTTTGATCAGGCCCCTGTCCTGGTGGTTGGCGATGTCATGCTCGACAGATACTGGCATGGTGGTACCTCGCGTATTTCCCCCGAAGCGCCAGTGCCTGTGGTCAAGGTCGATCAGATCGAGGACCGTCCGGGCGGTGCTGCCAACGTGGCCTTGAATATCGCTGCGCTGGGCGCCCCCGCTTCGCTGGTCGGTGTGACGGGGGATGACGAGGCGGCTGAAAGTCTGACCAACAGCCTGAAGGCTGCTGGTGTGCTGGCGCGCTTTCAGCGCATCGCCGATCAGCCAACCATCGTCAAACTGCGTGTCATGAGTCGCCACCAGCAATTGTTGCGCATCGATTTCGAAGAACCATTCAGGACCGATCCGCTGGCCCTGAGCGCAGAGGTTTACAGCTTGCTGGACGGCATCAAGGTGCTGGTCCTGTCCGACTACGGCAAGGGCGCACTGAAAAACCATCAGACGCTGATTCAGGCCGCCCGCAAGCGCGGCATTCCGGTGCTGGCCGATCCCAAGGGCAAGGATTTCGCGATCTATCGCGGCGCGAGCCTGATCACGCCGAACCTCAGCGAATTCGAGGCCATCGTCGGTCATTGTGTCGATGAGGCACAACTGGTCACCAAGGGTGCGCAGTTGATGCAAGAGCTCGATCTCGGCGCGCTGCTGGTGACCCGTGGCGAACATGGCATGACCCTGTTGCGTCCTGATCAGCAGGCGCTGCACCTGCCGGCCCGTGCCCGCGAAGTGTTCGATGTGACCGGCGCTGGTGATACGGTGATCTCTACCCTGGCGGCAGCGATTGCTGCCGGCGAGGAGCTGCCACATGCGGTGGCGCTGGCCAATCTGGCGGCGGGCACCGTGGTCGGCAAGCTGGGCACTGCGGCCATCAGCGCCCCCGAGCTGCGCCGGGCGATTCAGCGCGAAGAGGGCTCCGAGCGCGGCGTGCTGGGGCTGGAGCAACTGCTGCTGGCGGTCGATGATGCGCGCGCGCACAAGGAAAAGATCGTCTTCACCAATGGCTGCTTCGACATTCTCCACGCAGGTCATGTGACCTACCTGGAGCAGGCGCGTGCCTTGGGTGATCGCCTGATCGTTGCGGTCAACGACGATGCGTCTGTCAGCCGCCTGAAAGGGCCGGGCCGACCGATCAACAGCGTTGACCGGCGCATGGCGGTGCTGGCAGGTCTGGGGGCCGTGGACTGGGTGATCAGCTTCCCGGAAGGAACCCCGGAAAACCTGCTGACCCACGTCAAGCCCGACGTGCTGGTCAAGGGCGGTGATTACGGTGTCGATCAGGTGGTCGGTGCCGATATCGTTCAGGCTTACGGCGGCGAGGTACGTGTGCTGGGGCTGGTGGAAAACAGCTCCACCACCGCGATTGTCGAGAAGATTCGCGCCCAGTAACCGCAACGTTGCCGTTTGAATGCCGGCGCGCTCAAGGTTTCAGTGCCTTGCAGCCGCTGGCCGACTTACTTGCTCAGGCTGCCACGCGCTATCTGCAGCAGCTCCCTGGCCTTGCCGGTCAGGCGTTTGAGCCCTGACTTCTTCGCCGGTGGGGCCATGCCCTGCTGACGCAGCCAGTCCTTCCAGCGAATCCGCTCTTCACGCACTACCCAGCCATCCTGCGCAGCGAAGCTCTCGGCCAGGTACAGCCCTCTCGTGCCGGCCGGACTCAGCTTGTCACGCTTGAGCGTGTACAGCTCGGGCAGAGGGGCGCCGTTCTCCAGCGGCATCAGGTACAGGTCAGGTTTGCTACGGTTGAGGCGGGCGACCAGTTGATCGTTTTCCAGAGCTTCGTCGACATGGAAAAGACTGACCGGGCGCGCTTCCTTGGGGATTTCCAGGCGCATGTCGTAAATCAGCTGCAAGGACGCCGTGGGCAAATGCACATAGGCCCGTGGACGTTCCAACAGGGTCAGGCTGCCGGTTCGCACCGGTCTCGCGGCGCCGGAGAGGGGGCTCAGGCGAAAGGGCATGGCCTCGCGATAATGCAGCGCGGCGGCGTAGGGCGCAGGCAGCCAGGTCTCCTTGAACAGCCCGCTGAGCCAGCCCTGCGGTGTTTCGATCAGGCACTCTTCGGCCACTTCCTGAATCGCGGTGTGCAGCGGCAGCGTCAGCTCATGGGCCGGGACATAACCCGAGATCAGCTTGAGCACGACGTCGCCGCGATCCTGACGACGCTGGCGGACCAGCACCCAGTAGTCGCGGTTCTGCCAACTGACGGTCAGGCGAACGGAGACCCCCAGATTGGCCAGCTCGGTGGCGAAATGTTCGGTGTCCGGCACGTCGATTTTGCGCCGCCGCTGCAAGGTCTGCGCGAAGTTCATCGGCATGCCGACGCTCTGGTAGCTCAGGCTTTCCGCAGTGGCTTCGACAAACAGCGGCAGGGTCTTGAAGTTGCTGGGATTCTTCCGGATCAGTGTTCGCGGCATAACGGCTCCTTCTTGCGTTGGGGTCGGCCGCCTTAATCAGGCTTGACGGCAAATCACGGCAGCGGCAGTTGCAACGTTGTGTGCCAGGTGCAACGGGTTGATGGTGCCGACAATAGCACTGGCAACCGCCGGATGTTCAAACAGTAGCTGGAAACTGGCTTGGACCGGATCCATGCCGGGTGTCAGGCAGACATGACCACTGGCCAGTGCCTTCTTCACCAGAATGCCTTTGCCATGAGCCTGCGCGTAATCCAGAACCGGCTTTTCATCCTGTTCGTTGAGATTGTAAGTGACCATTGCGCAGTCACCCTCACGCAGCGCCAGCAGGCCGCCTTCGACGGTCTTGCCGGAAAAGCCGAAACCGCGAATCTTGCCTTCGCGCTTGAGATCAGCGAGTGTCTGGTACACCTCGGCGTCGTTGAGAATCGCCAGATCGTTGCCGTCCGAATGCACCAGGACCAGATCGAGAAAGTCGGTTTCAAGACGTTTCAGGCTGCGCTCGACCGATGTGCGTGTATGGGTGGCGCTGAAGTCATGGCTCGACTGGCCGTTGACGAACTCCTCGCCAACCTTGCTGACGATCACCCAGTCCTGGCGCTGACCGCGCAGCAGCGGTCCCAGGCGCTCTTCGCTGGTGCCATAGGCAGGTGCCGTGTCGATCAGGTTGATGCCCATGTCGCGGGCCATGCGCAGCAGCATCTGCGCCTGCTGGTCATCGGGAATCTTGAAGCCGCTGGGGTATTTGACGCCCTGGTCGCGCCCCAGTTTGACGGTGCCCAGCCCCAGCGGCGATACGTTCAGGCCGGTACTGCCCAGCGGGCGATGCAGATCGTGCAGGGTTTTCAGGCTCATGGCAGCAGCTCATCCCAGACAGGTATGGCCATTGGAGGCCGTGGCACATCGCTCAGCGGAGCTTGCGGGGTCGGGTGGATACCGTCTCTGGACAGCTGCGACAGGACTCGGTCGGCGAAGTCCGGAGCCAGGGCCAGCTTGGTCGGCCAGCCGATCATCAGACGTTGCTGGCTGTCGAGGAAGGCGTTGTCCGGGCGCACCAGTCCTGATTGAGCAGGCTCGGCACGATCAACACGCAGGGTCGCCCACTGCGCCTGACTCAGATCGACCCACGGCAGCAGCGCCTCGAGCTCTTTGCGCGCAACGGCGATCTGCTCGTCCGGTTGGCGCGCCACGCCATCGGCTTCGGCCAGGTCGCCGCCCAGATACCACACCCACTGGCCATCTGCTGCCGGGTGCGTGGTCACGGTGATGCGTGGCTTGGGCCCGCCGCCGAGGCAGTGAGCGAACAGCGGCTTCAGGGTCGGCCCCTTGACCAGCACCATGTGCAACGGGCGGCGCTGCATCTGCGGTTGCGATACGCCAAGCGCGTTCAGCAGGTCGGCATTGCCGCCGCCGGCACTGAGTACGATGCGCTGTGCATGGATATCGCGACCGTCGACGCGCAGACCGATCAGTTCATCGTCCTCGAAGAGCGGCTCGATGTGCTGACCGGCCAGCAGGCTGTCACCGGCCAGTTCGGCGAGACGCCCGATCAGACTGGGTACATCGACCACCAGCTCGGCAAGCCGATAGACCTTGCCTTTGAATTTGGGGTTTTGCAGGGCTGGCGGCAGTTGCTCGCCCTTGACCTGATCCACGCGACCGCGCACGGCCTTGCTGGCGAAGAAACTGGTGAGATTGCCGGCGATGGTGCCTGGCGACCACAGGTAATGGGCCTCGGACAGCAGGCGTACACCGGAAAGATCCAGCTCGCCCTTGCCATCGAGGGCCTCACGCCAGCGACGCGGCATGTCGGCAATGGCTTCGGAGGCGCCGGACAGCGCGCCGTGCAGCGCGTACTTGGCGCCGCCGTGGATGATCCCCTGAGACTTGAGGCTTTGCCCGCCACCCAGGCTGGCGCTTTCTACCAGCACTGTCGAGAACCCTTGACGACGCAACCGGGCATTGAGCCAGAGACCGGCGACGCCAGCCCCGACAATCAGCACGTCAGTGGAAATAACCGATGGCATGAGCACCTCAGTGAGCGAAAAGTACGAGCATTATAAAGGATCGGGTTTTCAATGCCCGGCGGTTTTCGAGAACAGCTGAATGACCGCCACGCCTGCCACGATCATGCCCATGCCCAGCAGCGCGGGCAGGTCGAGTTTCTGGCCGTAGATGAAGAACGCGGCGATGCTGACCATGACGATGCCCATGCCCGACCAGATGGCGTAGGTGATGCCCACCGGGATCGTGCGCATTACCAGAATCAGCATCCAGAACGCGATCGCATAGCCGGTAATCAGCAGCAACAGGGGCAGCGGGGTGCTGAATCCCTTCACGGCTTTCATGGACGTGGTAGCGATGACTTCCGCGCAAACGGCGATAGCCAGTAGGTAATAAGCGTTCATGGTGCATTCCTTTTCGTCAGGCTGCGCATTCTAGCGGCTTGTGATGGCGGGCTGATAAACTCCGCGCCCATGAATAGAACTCTTTATACCGGACTGTTTCATCTCGGCCTGCCGCTGGTTGCCCTGCGTCTGTGGTTGCGTGCGCGCAAGGCTCCGGCGTATCGCCAGCGCATCGGCGAGCGCTTCGCCCGCGGCTTGCCGGTCATGCAGCGGGGCGGTATCTGGGTGCATGCGGTGTCGGTGGGTGAAAGCATCGCTGCAGCGCCCATGATTCGGTCGCTGCTGGTGCAATATCCGCAGTTGCCGATCACTGTGACTTGCATGACGCCCACAGGTTCGGAGCGAATCAAGGCATTGTTCGCCAGTGAGCCACGAATTCAGCATTGCTACCTGCCCTACGACCTGCCGTGGGCGGCTGCTGGTTTTCTCGATCAGGTACAGCCACGGCTGGGGATCATCATGGAAACCGAGCTGTGGCCCAACCACATCCATCAGTGTTCCCTGCGCGGGATTCCTGTTGTGCTTGCCAACGCCCGGCTGTCGGAGCGTTCGGCGCGGGGTTACGCACGCTTTGCCGGGCTGACGCGACCGATGCTGGCGGAAATGGCCTGGTTTGCGGTGCAGACTGAAGCTGAGGCGCAGCGCTTTCGTGATCTGGGCGCACGTCCCGAGTGCGTGGCGGTGACCGGCTCGATCAAGTTCGACCTGAGCATCGACCCGCAGCTTCTGCAGCGTGCCGCCCACCAGCGCGAACAATGGCAGACCACGCAGCGGCCTGTCTGGATCGCGGCCAGCACACATGCGGGCGAGGATGAAAGCGTGCTGGCGGCTCATCGCACGTTACTGACCAGTCACCCCGATGCGCTGCTGATTCTGGTGCCGCGCCACCCCGAGCGTTTCGACAGTGTGCATGCGTTGTGTCAGCAGCAGGGCTTTGCGACGGTAAGGCGCTCATCCGCGCAGGCTGTCACGTCTGACGTCTCGGTGCTGATGGGCGATACCATGGGGGAATTGCTGTTTCTCTATGCACTGGCTGACATCGCTTTCGTTGGCGGCAGCCTGGTGCCCAATGGCGGACACAACCTGCTGGAGCCTGCGGCACTGGCCAAGCCGGTGCTCAGCGGCCCGCACCTGTTCAACTTCCTCGAGATCGCCGCCATGCTGCGCAAGGCCGGTGCGTTGCAAGAGGTCAACGATGCAGCAGCGCTGGCCACCGCCGTGCAGGGTCTTTTCGACCAGCCGCAGCAGGCGCGCAACATGGCTGATGCCGGGCTTGAGGTGATGAAGGCCAATCAGGGCGCACTGCAACGCCTGCTCGACGGGATCGGGCGGTTGATGGGCAGGCGCTGAATCGGGGAGGAGGCATAGCGTCCAGAACGGCATGCCGACGCAGAGCGTCGGCACGATAGTTGAGCTCGTCCAGACGCCTATCGTTCCTCACGCTCCAGCGTGGGAATGCCTTGGGTGACGCTCCGCGTCACAAATCTGCGTCGCGCTGCATGACTTGAAGTCGGGCGCAGAGCATCCAGATGGGTCAGCAATCTCAGCGCTTAGCAGGTCGCTCGAAGTTCTTCTGCGCGGCAGTCGCCAGTTCCGGCGGCAGGAAGTCTTTGTCCGGGTTGTAGTCGGCCTTCAGGTAGCGCGACAGGTCCTGCAGGTCGCCCGGGTTCAGGGTGCCTGCTGCCTGCTTGAGACGCAGGTTGTCGAGGATGTAGTCGTAACGCGTGTTGTTGTAGTCACGCACCGAGGCATACAGCTGGCGTTGCGCATCCAGCACGTCGACGATGTTGCGGGTGCCGACCTGATAACCGATTTCCGTGGCTTCCAGCGCGCTCTGGTTGGAGATGATCGACTGCTTGCGGGCCTGGACCTGCTCCACATCGGTATTCACCGCGCGATGCAGGTTGCGCGTGTTTTCCACCACCTGACGACGCAGGCTTTCACGGCGTTGCTCGCTCTGGCTCAGGCGCGCATAGGCTTCGCGTACCTGTGAACTGGTCAGGCCGCCGCTGTAGATCGGGATATTCAGCTGCACGCCGATGCTGCGCTGCTCGACGTCGCCGCCGTAGTTGCGGCCGGTGTAGTTGGGGTTGCTGAAACCCAGTGCATCGTTATCGCCACGCTGATAGGTCGCCACGGCATCGAGCGTCGGCGCGTGCCCGGCCTTGCGCTGACGCAGGGTTTCTTCGGCGGCACTGACTGCGTAGTTGCTGGCCAGCAGATTGAGGTTCTGCTGCGCGGCAGTATCGACCCAGGCCTTGGCGTCATTGGGCGTCGGCGCCAGCACCGGCAGGGTATGTACGATGCCTTCGATCGAGTTGTATTCGCGGTTGGTCAGCGTCACCAGCGCCTGAAAGGCGTCGTCGACCTGACGCTGGGCAATCAGTCGGCTGGCGCGTGACGTGTCATAGCTGGCCTGCGCCTGCAGCACATCGGTCTTGTCCGACAGGCCGACATCGAAGCGCTCGTTGGCCTGATCCAGCTGGCGCTTGAAGGCCGCTTCCTCGGCTTTGGTCGAGGCCAGATTGTCCTGTGCACGCAATACGCTGAAATAGCTTTGCGCCGATTGCAGGATCAGATTCTGCTCGGTAGCCGACAGTTCCAGTGCTGCCTGTTCGTTGCTCGCTTCGGCAGCCTGCAACTGGAACCAGCGGTCAGCGCGGAAGATCGGCTGGCTCAGCGTGGCCTGATAGAGGTTGCCGCTGCGGGTGGCCACGGCTCTGGGCTGATCGATGCTGGTGCGGGTGCTGCTGTTCTGGGCGCTGCCGGAAATATTCGGCAGCAAACCGGCGCGGGCCTGCGGCACGGCTTCCTTGCGCGCATCGTAATCGGCGCGCGAGGCTGCGAGGTCGGCGTTGTTGTCCACAGCCTGCCGATAAACGCTCAACAGCCCTGTCTGCGTTGGCATTGGCAATTCGGCTGCCCACGTCAACCCGCTGGACGCAAACGAAACAGCCACGACCAACGAAAGTTTGCGCAACATGAGGCATTCCCTGTTCATGAAGAAAATAATTACAGTTCGGGTTGAAGAGAAACCGGGCTAGGGAGTGTAGAGCCAGACGCTTTTGGCAACAATCGTCGATTTGCGCCATTTATCGAGCCCCGTGCAAATAGGCTGGCGTTGCGACGGCACCCCGTCATAGACTGGCGGCGTTCTTGTCGGGGTGCCTTGCTATGAGGCTGAGATCGGTTAAACCGGATCCCGTTGAACCTGATCAGGTTAGCGCCTGCGTAGGGAACAAGATTTCTCGTCTCCCGGCGAGTCCTCTTGAGTGCCGTCCGGGGTCGATTGTTCAAATAATGAACAGTTTCGCCTCCTTTCGATACTCAGCACCAGCACTGGTGCACCCGTCCGTCATGTCAGGTCACTCCGACAATAAATCCGCAACTGGATGTCTGGAGAGCCGTGATGAGTATAAAAGCAAAAAACGCAGCCCATTTGAGCGAGTCGGCGCAAGTCGATTCCGGATCGGTACAGCCGTTTACCCGTTCGCAGAAAATCTACGTTCAGGGCTCGCGCCCGGACATCCGCGTGCCCATGCGCGAAATCACCCTGGACGTCACCCCGACCGACTTTGGCGGCGAGATCAACGCCCCGGTCACGGTCTATGACACCTCCGGCCCCTACACCGACCCCAATGTGATCATCGACGTGCGCAAAGGCCTGGCCGACGTGCGTTCGCCATGGATCGACTCGCGCAATGACACCGAGCGTCTGCCGGGCCTGAGTTCCAGCTTCGGCCAGCAACGCCTGAGCGATGCCGAACTCACCGCGTTGCGCTTTGCCCATGTGCGCAACCCGCGCCGGGCCAAGGCCGGCGCCAACGTCAGCCAGATGCACTACGCGCGTCAGGGCATCATCACCGCCGAGATGGAATACGTCGCCATCCGCGAGAACATGAAGCTTCAGGAAGCCCGCGCCGCAGGTCTGCTGACCCAGCAACATGCCGGGCACAGCTTTGGCGCGAGCACCCCGAAGGAAATCACTGCCGAGTTCGTGCGTGAAGAGATTGCCCGGGGCCGCGCGATCATCCCGGCCAACATCAACCACGTCGAGCTTGAGCCGATGATCATTGGCCGCAACTTCCTGGTGAAGATCAACGGCAACATCGGCAACAGCGCATTGGGTTCTTCCATCGAAGAAGAAGTCGCCAAGCTGACCTGGGGTATCCGCTGGGGCTCGGACACGGTCATGGACCTGTCCACTGGCAAGCACATTCACGAAACCCGCGAGTGGATCATCCGCAATTCGCCGGTGCCGATCGGTACGGTGCCGATCTATCAGGCGCTGGAAAAGGTGGGCGGTGCAGCCGAGGACCTGACCTGGGAGCTGTTTCGCGACACGTTGATCGAGCAGGCCGAGCAGGGCGTCGATTACTTCACCATCCACGCCGGTGTGTTGCTGCGTTACGTGCCGCTGACCGCCAAGCGTGTCACCGGTATCGTCAGCCGTGGCGGTTCGATCATGGCCAAATGGTGCCTGGCGCACCACAAGGAAAACTTCCTTTACACCCATTTCGAAGACATCTGCGAAATCATGAAGGCCTACGACGTCAGCTTCTCGCTGGGCGACGGCCTGCGTCCGGGCTCTATTGCCGATGCCAACGATGCGGCGCAGTTCGGTGAGCTGGAAACGCTGGGTGAACTGACCAAGATCGCCTGGAAGCATGATGTGCAGACCATGATCGAAGGCCCCGGCCATGTGCCGATGCAGTTGATCAAGGAGAACATGGACAAGCAACTGGAGTGCTGCGACGAAGCGCCGTTCTACACCCTGGGCCCGCTGACCACCGACATCGCGCCGGGTTACGACCACATCACCTCGGGCATCGGTGCCGCCATGATCGGCTGGTTCGGCTGCGCCATGTTGTGTTACGTCACGCCCAAGGAGCATCTGGGGCTGCCGAACAAGGATGATGTCAAAACCGGGATCATCACCTACAAGATCGCGGCTCATGCGGCGGATCTTGCCAAAGGCCATCCGGGTGCGCAGATCCGCGACAACGCCTTGAGCAAAGCGCGTTTCGAGTTCCGCTGGGAAGACCAGTTCAACCTCGGCCTGGACCCGGACACCGCGCGTTCGTACCACGACGAAACCCTGCCCAAGGATTCGGCCAAGGTCGCGCATTTCTGCTCCATGTGCGGGCCTAAATTCTGCTCGATGAAGATCACTCAAGAAGTCCGCGAGTACGCCGCCAATCAGCGCATCGAGGCGGTAGACGTCGATGTTGCCAAAGGCCTGGCCGAGCAGGCCGAGCGCTTCAAGCAGGAAGGCAGCCAGTTGTACAAGAGGGTGTAGGGGGCGACAGGTGCACGACAGAAAACCGCTGGCGGTTATCGCTACGCTCCAGCATTGGGCTTTACGACTCGGAGCGTCGCACGATAGTTGAGATTATCGTTCCGCACGCTCCAGCGTGGGAATGAAGTTCTCGACGCTCTGCTTCGTCAAGAGGACGCGGAGCGTCCAGAACGGCATGCGACGCAGAGCGCCGCACGATAATTGCGATGATCCCACGCTCTGCGTGGTGGCGCTGTTCTGGAAGCTCCGCGTCCGATCCCGAATCACCGATCAACACCCCATACGAGACACAAACGTGAACACACCCGGCACCTATTCTCCTGACACCCCTGTACCCGCCAGCCAGCGGGTGTTCGGCGCGCGGGATCTGTTTTCCCTGTGGTTTTCCCTCGGCATCGGCCTGATGGTGTTGCAGACCGGGGCCTTGCTGGCGCCGGGGCTGGGCATGTCCGGCTCGATGCTGGCGATTTTTCTCGGCACGCTGGTGGGCGTCTTGCTGCTCGCCAGCGTTGGTGTGATCGGCAGCGATACCGGCCTGTCGTCCATGGCCGCGCTCAAGCTCAGCCTGGGCAGCAAGGGCGCGTCGCTGCCAGCGGTATTGAACCTGCTGCAACTGATCGGTTGGGGCTCGTTCGAGATCATCGTCATGCGCGACGCAGCCAGTCTGCTCGGTGCGCGGGCTTTTGCAGAGGGCAGCCTGTGGAGCAGTCCACTGCTCTGGACGCTGTTGTTCGGCGCACTGGCCACGCTGCTGGCAGTCAGCGGGCCATTGACCTTCGTGCGCCGTTTTCTGCGCAAGTGGGGCCTGTGGATACTGCTGACGGCGTGTGCATGGCTGACCTGGAATCTGCTGGCCAAGGCTGATCTGACCGCGCTGTGGGCAACCTCCGGCGATGGTTCGTTGCCGTTTGCCTCGGGGTTCGACATTGCCATCGCCATGCCGCTGTCCTGGCTGCCGCTGATTGCCGACTACTCGCGTTTCGGGCAACGCGCGAAAAGCGTCTTCGGCGGTACGGCTGCAGGCTTTTTCATCGGCAACTTCTGGCTGATGAGCTTGGGCGTCGCCTACACCCTGGCGTTCGCCCCGAGCGGCGAGGCCAATGCCTTGCTGCTGGCACTGGCCGGCGCAGGTCTGGGGATCCCGCTGCTGCTGATTCTGCTGGACGAAACGGAAAACGCGTTCGCCGATATTCACTCGGCTGCGGTCTCCAGTGCTCTGCTGTCACGCATCAAGGTCGAGCATCTGGCGTTGGTGATTGGCGTGATCTGTACGCTGATTGCCTGTCTGGCACCGCTGGCGCAGTATCAGAACTTTCTGTTATTGATCGGCTCGGTATTCGCGCCACTGTTCGGCGTCGTGCTGGTTGACCATTTCATTCTGCGTGGTCGCAGTGGTCAGGCAACGGAGGGCGGTTTGCGCTGGATGAGCCTGCTGGCGTGGCTCGGCGGGCTCAGCACCTATCATCTGCTGGCCAATCTTTATCCCGAAGTGGGCGCAACACTGCCAGCGCTCATTGTCGCTGGCGTGTTGCAGCTGCTGATCGGCGGTGCGATCAGCCGCGGCCGGGGAACAGTTCCGGCTTGAGGATGCCATTGAGCTGAGGATAAGGAATCTTCAGCTCGATGTGGCCCATCGAATACGGCGCGATGGTGTCGACCGAGTACTTGAGGATCACTGCGCCGTAGGTCAGCGCAATATGCGGCGTGCGCTTGAACGGCCAGGTCTTTATGAACTCGCTGTCTTCATTCATCTTGGTCGATACCAGCCAGCCCTGGTGGGCCAGTTGGGCTTTCTGCCAGAACTCGCTTTCCTTGCCCGGGATGATCATGTCAGCCAGGGTCAGGACTTTCTGCTGCTGACGCGAATAGTTGATGAACGCCCGGCCAGGGTTGCCGTGGGCACCGCCGGTATCCAGATAGCTGGACAGTTCGACCACTACGATACCGTCATGCTGTTCGCGTACCTTGGCCTGCAGATAGCTGCTGTTGCGACCCTGGGCCTGGCTCAGGAACTGTTCCTGATAGGCTTTGATCGACGCAGGCGGCGATGCGCTGCTGTCGGCAACGGTCAGTTGCAGCAACGTCTTCTGAACGATGGCGTCCAGTCGCGGCTCATCTGGGAAGTGCACGGTATCGATGTTGACCAACGGGCAGTCGGCCGTGGTGCAGCCCGGCTTGATCAGCTCGGAAGCATCGCGCTGGACTTGCAGCGGTGTGCGCATGTTGGGCGTGAAGAGGCTTTGGCAGGCGCCGAGCAACAGGGCCAGGCAAGCCAGTGAAGTGATCCTCAATAACGACATGTTGATCCTTGGCAGTGTCAGTAAAGGCGGTTGCGTTGTACGTATGCAGGCTGGTTGGACTGTAAACAACGTCTTCGGTTCGATCATGGCAGATTAGAATTGTTTTAAGCCCCGGCCGTCTACCCTGCATGTTCAAGGGGGCTGCATCTGACTGCCGATGCGCGTTAGGATGGCCCGATGTCAAAAACGGCGGCAAGCGAGAAACCCATGACCCAGACCACACGATCTGCACCAAGCGCTTTTGAAACCACAAAGCGTGAAAACTGCTTCAAGGGCTTCTATAAGCTGGACAAGCTGCATGTGCGCCACGAATTGTTCGCGGGCGGGATGAGCAAGGAAATCAGCCGCGAACTGTTCGTTCGCCACGACGCCGTCTGCGTGCTGCCTTATGACGCCAAACGTGACGAAGTCGTGCTCATCGAGCAGTTCCGCGTAGGCGCCATGAAAAAGACCAACAACCCCTGGCTGATCGAGCTGGTCGCAGGTCTGATCGACAAGGATGAACAGCCGGAAGAAGTTGCTCATCGCGAGGCAGAAGAGGAAGCTGGGCTGAAGTTCGAGGCATTGTGGCCAATCACCAAATACTTCCCCTCGCCGGGTGGCAGCGACGAGTTCGTTCACCTGTTTCTGGGGCGTTGCAGCAGTGAAGGGGCGGGCGGATTGCACGGGCTCGAGGCCGAAGGTGAAGACATCCGGGTAACAGTCTGGTCATTCGATGACGCATTGCAGGCGATGAAAGACGGAACAATCAAGAACGCATCGACGATCATCGCCTTGCAATGGCTGGCGCTGAATCGTGCAGAGATAAGGGGTTTATGGTCGTGAATCCAGTGCGCGAACGCTACCGTGTCGATCTTGCCGGACTGCAGGCTGCGTGCGAGGCCAACTACGCGCGCCTGATGCGCCTGCTGCCCGACATGCGCAACGAACAGCGCTCACGCCGCGTCGCCGTTACCCAGGGTGATCAGATGCTGGGCGTGCTGGCAGTCGAAGTGTTGCTCGACTGCCCGTACACCACCACCTTGCAGGTCTGCCAGGAGCACAGCCTGCCCTGGCTGCCGGTGCCCAAGCTCGAAGTACAGGTCTACCACGACGCCCGCATGGCCGAAGTCATCGGCGCCGAACATGCGCGGCGCTTCCGGGGCATCTATCCCTACCCCAACGCCGACATGCACCAACCAGACGAAAAGGCCCAGCTCAACCTGTTTCTCGGTGAATGGCTGAGCCACTGCCTGGCGTGTGGGCATGAGTTTGAAGCGGTGCGCTGATCGCCCCCCGATACACTGATGGTTCTTGCCACCCAGGACCGTGAATCAGCAAATGTGACCAAATGCTCGTCTGCACCCACATTCCCGGTTTACCCGCCCGTTGCCACATCACATAATCGCGCTGAATCCTCTCTGGGAGACGGTCTTGCCGAGCGCAGCCCTTTCATCGTCAGTTTTGCTGGTGCAGATATCCGATAGCCACTTGTTCGCCGAGGCGGACGAGGCGTTGTTGGGCATGAGCACGCGGGACAGTCTGGAAAAAGTCGTTGATCAGGTGCTGGCCGAGCAGCCGCACATTGATCTTGTGGTCGCCAGCGGCGATATCTCGCAGGACGGCAGTGTCGAGTCTTACGAAGCGTTTCGTCGGATAAGCGGGCGGATCGACGCGCCTGCGCGCTGGTTCGCCGGTAATCACGACGAACTGCCGCAGATGGAGCAGGTTGCGCAGCCTAATGGGTTGCTCGACCCGGTGGTGGATGTCGGCCAGTGGCGGGTGACGCTGCTGGATTCGGCAGTGCCCGGTTCGGTGCCAGGTTTTCTCGCGGCTACGCAATTGCAGTTGCTGGAGCAGTCGCTGAGCGAAGCGCCTGAGCGGCATCACCTGATCTGCCTGCACCATCACCCGGTGGCGATTGGTTGTGAGTGGATGGCGCCGATCGGCTTGCGCAATGCCGATGCGTTGTTTGACGTGCTCGATCGTTTTCCGCAGGTTCGCGCCATACTGTGGGGCCATGTGCATCAGGAATTCGATCAGATGCGTAACGGCGTGCGCCTGCTGGCGTCGCCTTCGACCTGCATTCAGTTCGCCCCGGGCAGCGTGGATTTCAAGGTCGACACCGCGGCGCCGGGCTATCGCTGGCTACGACTGCATGACGACGGGCGGCTGGAAACGGCTGTTTCCCGAGTGGTCGGCCTGGAGTTCGAGGTCGATTACGGCGGCACCGGTTATTGATTGGGCTGGCGGATACGTTTCCGGTGAGGTGTTGTAGCGTAAGTCCCTGTAAACTACACGGCTTTGCCTTGCACTCGGGAGCGACAGCGTGACGAGCGACACACCTTCACTGCTATATATCCATGGCTTGAACAGCTCGGCCCTGTCGAGAAAGGCCTGTCAGTTGAGTGCGCTGATGAAGTCTCTGGGTCTGGCTGATCGTCTGCAAGTCCCTGAACTGCATCACCATCCGCGCCAGGCCATGTTCCAGCTTGAAGCGGCTATCACGGCGCTGGGACGGCCATTACTGGTCGGCAGCTCCCTCGGCGGCTACTATGCGACTCATTTGGCGCAGCTGCACGGCCTCAAGGCGGTGCTGATCAACCCGGCAGTCAATCCGCATCAGCTGTTCGACGGGTTTCTCGGCGTGCAACAGAACCTGTACACCGGCGAGCAGTGGCAGTTGACCGAAGACCATATTCGGGCGCTGGCCGAGCTGGAAGTACCCGCGCCGCAGGACCCGCAGCAGTTTCAGGTGTGGCTGCAGACCGGTGACGAGACGCTCGATTATCGTCGCGCCGAGAAGTTTTACCGGGCCTGTGCCTTGCGCATTCAGGCGGGCGGCGACCACAGTTTTCAGGGCTTTGCCGAGCGCATGCCGGCACTGCTGACGTTTGCCGGATTTGCTCCCGATCTGTTGCAGAAGATCGACCTGTCGGCGCTGTAAGTGCGGCAGGTGATGGATGCCCGGTCATATGAATGCAAGAACATTGAACCCCCGAAATTCCATGAAAGATTGATAACGAGAACCCATGGCCAATCCCAGCGCTAGCTCTTATAACGCAGACGCCATCGAAGTCCTCTCGGGCCTCGATCCGGTTCGCAAACGTCCGGGCATGTACACCGACACCTCGCGGCCCAACCACCTGGCTCAGGAAGTCATCGACAACAGCGTCGACGAAGCTCTGGCCGGTCACGCGCGTTCGGTACAGGTCATCCTTCATGCCGACAATTCGCTCGAAGTGTCGGACGACGGCCGCGGCATGCCGGTGGACATCCACCCGGAAGAAGGCGTGTCCGGCGTCGAGCTGATCCTCACCAAGCTTCACGCAGGCGGCAAGTTCTCCAACAAGAACTATCAGTTCTCCGGCGGCCTGCACGGCGTGGGCATTTCCGTCGTCAACGCGCTGTCCACCCAGGTTCGGGTGCGGGTCAAGCGTGATGGCAACGAATATGAAATGACCTTCGCTGACGGCTACAAGGCCACCGAGCTGGCGGTCGTCGGCACCGTCGGCAAGCGCAACACCGGGACCAGCGTCTATTTCGCCCCCGATCCGAAGTATTTCGATACGCCGAAGTTTTCCGTCAGCCGTCTCAAGCATGTGCTCAAGGCCAAGGCAGTTCTGTGCCCGGGCCTGCTGGTCAGCTTCGAAGACAAATCCAGCGGCGAGAAAGTCGAGTGGCATTACGAAGACGGCCTGCGCTCCTACCTGCAGGACTCGGTCACCGAATTCCTGCGCCTGCCGGACGAGCCGTTCTGCGGCAGCTTCACCGGTAACAAGGAAGCGGTCGACTGGGCGCTGCTCTGGCTGCCCGAAGGGGGCGACAGCGTTCAGGAAAGTTACGTCAACCTGATCCCGACTGCGCAGGGCGGCACCCACGTGAACGGCCTGCGCCAGGGCCTGCTGGATGCCATGCGCGAGTTCTGCGAGTTCCGCAACCTGTTACCGCGTGGTGTGAAGCTGGCCCCGGAAGACGTCTGGGAACGCATTGCCTTCGTCCTGTCGATGAAAATGCAGGAGCCGCAGTTCTCCGGGCAGACCAAAGAACGTCTGTCGTCCCGTGAAGCGGCGGCCTTCGTCTCCGGTGTGGTCAAGGACGCATTCAGCCTGTGGCTCAACACGCACTCCGAACTGGGGTTGCAACTGGCCGATCTGGCGATCAACAACGCCGGTCGGCGCCTCAAGGCGAGCAAAAAGGTCGAGCGCAAGCGCATCACTCAAGGGCCGGCGTTGCCGGGCAAGCTGGCCGACTGTGCCGGGCAGGACCCGGCGCGCTCCGAACTGTTTCTGGTCGAGGGTGATTCTGCCGGCGGTTCCGCCAAACAGGCGCGCGACAAGGAATTCCAGGCGATCCTGCCGCTGCGCGGCAAAATCCTCAACACCTGGGAAGTGGACGGCGGCGAAGTGCTTGCCAGTCAGGAAGTCCACAACATTGCCGTGGCCATCGGGGTTGACCCGGGCGCAGCCGATATCAGCCAGTTGCGTTACGGCAAGATCTGCATCCTGGCTGACGCTGACTCGGACGGTCTGCACATTGCAACGCTGCTGTGTGCGTTGTTTGTGCAGCACTTCCGCCCGCTGGTCGACGCCGGGCATGTGTATGTCGCCATGCCGCCGCTGTACCGGATCGACCTGGGCAAGGAAATCTACTACGCGCTGGACGAAGCCGAGCGTGACGGGATTCTGGACCGTCTGGTCGCTGAAAAGAAACGTGGCAAGCCGCAGGTCACCCGATTCAAGGGCCTGGGTGAGATGAACCCGCCGCAGTTGCGCGAAACCACCATGGACCCGAACACCCGTCGTCTGGTGCAACTCACGCTGGATGATTTCGCGGCCACCTCGGAAATGATGGACATGCTGCTGGCGAAGAAGCGTGCAGGTGATCGCAAGTCCTGGCTCGAGTCGAAGGGCAACCTTGCCGAGGTTCTGACTTGATACGAGCCTGGCTCGCCGCCCTGATCCTGGTTGCCACGCCGGTTGTCGCTGCGCCACTCGAGGCCCTGAAGCTGCAATCCGAGCACCCGGTAGACGACATGGCCGGTGGCAATCTGTCAGGTCTGGCGATGTGCAACGGCCAACTGTGGACCGTGTCCGACCGTGACGATGATGTGCTGTACAGCCTGGATGTGTCGCAAGACACCTGGAAGGCTCAGTCACATCACATTGACGCACCTGCGCCACAAAGCTATCTGCCGTTGAAGTTGCGTTTCATGGCGGGTCTTTCCGCGCTGATACGCGGTGGCAGTCTGGATTTCGAAGGTGTCAGCTGTGACGCCGCTGGCAATCGCTACCTGGTCAGCGAGGCCTACGGCACGGTGCTCAAGGTTCCGGTCAGCGGTAAACCGGTCTGGCTGGATTTGCCGCAAGCGCTGGTGGATCAGGCGCGCGCTCAGGGCATGTTGCAGCGCTTCAACGCGATTTTCGAAGGGATTGCCGTGAGTCCTGCGGGCGACCGTCTCTGGCTGGCGGCCGAACGCGAGAAGCGTGGCTTGCTGGTGGTGCAACGCGACAAGCAGCAGTGGACCTGCGGGCAAAGCTGCGTGCTGCTGTCCGAGTCCGGTCTGGACGCGTTGCCGCCGGAGCAGGGCAGCAAAAAGGTGTCCACGGATTTTTCCGATGTGTCGCTGTACAACGGCAAGCTGTTCACGCTGGAACGCGCGGTGTACCGCATCTGTCGGCGTGATCTTGAGACAGGGCAGGTCGAGCGTTGCTGGTCGTTCGCCAAAGAGGCGATGGTGCCGTCGCGTCGTTACGATCAACCCTACGGCCTGACCGAGGCACTGGTGGTCGACGAGAAGGGCGCATGGATCGGCATCGACAATAACTTCGGTGCACGCGCCGACGGTGAGAAACGCCCGATCGTCTGGCGCTTCGCTGCACCTGAGGCGGGCTGGAGTGCTGGGCAATGAGCGACGTGCAGCCCGGCAAGCGCGCCGGTAAGGTGCTGATGATCGTGGCCTGGGCGGCCGGTCTGTTTCTCGCGACGCGCTTTTTCGGCGATTGGGAAGACCGGCAGCAGAACCCCAACACCGTGGTTACCTCGCAACACGGTGACGGCTATATAGAGGTGCAACTGGCAGGCAATCGTCAGGGGCACTTCGTCACGACCGGCCAGATCAACGGCCGGACAGTGGAATTCATGATCGACACCGGGGCGACCGATGTGGCCGTACCCGGTGACATGGCTGACCGCCTGGGGCTCAAACGTGGCTATCCGGTCACGGTCAGCACGGCCAATGGCAACAGTCAGGGTTTTCGGACCACGCTTGAGCGCTTGCAACTGGGCGATATCGTCCTGACCAATGTGCGTGCCCTGGTGGCACCCGGTCTGGACGGTGAGCAGGTGCTGCTCGGTATGAGCGCAATGAAACAACTCGAATTCACACAGCGTGGCGGCAATTTGCTGTTGCGCCAGTCAACGAAATGATGAGGCCCGCATGAGCGACTCCCTTGACCTCAGCCTGGATGGTGTAGAACGCCGATCATTGGCTGACTTCACCGAACAGGCCTACCTCAACTACTCCATGTACGTGATCATGGACCGTGCCTTGCCGCATATCGGTGACGGCCTGAAGCCTGTTCAGCGACGTATCATCTACGCGATGAGCGAACTGGGCCTGGGTGCCGACGCCAAGCACAAGAAGTCGGCGCGTACCGTCGGCGACGTGCTCGGCAAGTTCCACCCGCACGGTGACTCGGCCTGTTACGAGGCGATGGTGCTGATGGCGCAGCCGTTCAGCTACCGCTACACGCTGGTAGACGGGCAGGGCAACTGGGGTGCGCCGGATGATCCCAAATCCTTTGCGGCCATGCGCTACACCGAGGCGCGCCTGTCGCGTTACTCGGAAGTCCTGCTCAGCGAGCTGGGCCAGGGCACTGCTGACTGGGTGCCGAACTTCGACGGCACCCTGGATGAACCTGCGGTGTTGCCGGCACGTTTGCCGAACATCCTGCTCAATGGCACCACCGGCATCGCCGTCGGTATGACCACCGATGTGCCGCCGCATAACCTGCGCGAAGTCGCCAGTGCCTGCGTTCGTCTGCTGGACGATCCCAAGGCCACGGTTCCCGAGCTGTGCGAGCACATTCTGGGGCCGGACTATCCGACCGAAGCGGAAATCATCACGCCGCGTGCCGACCTGCTGAAAATCTACGAGACCGGGCGTGGCTCGGTGCGTATGCGCGCGGTTTACCGCATCGAAGATGGCGACATTATCGTCACTTCACTGCCGCATCAGGTATCCGGTGCCAAGGTGCTGGAACAGATCGCCGCGCAGATGCAGGCCAAGAAGCTGCCGATGGTTGCCGACCTGCGCGATGAGTCGGACCACGAGAACCCTTGCCGTATCGTGATCATCCCGCGCTCCAACCGGGTTGAGCTGGACGAGCTGATGCAGCATCTGTTCGCGACCACCGAGCTGGAATCCAGTTACCGGGTGAACATCAACATCATCGGCCTGGATGGCAAGCCGCAGCTCAAGAACCTCAAGACATTGCTCGGCGAATGGCTGACGTTCCGTATCGGTACGGTGCGTCGCCGTCTGCAATTCCGTCTGGACAAGGTCGAGCACCGTCTGCACCTGTTGGACGGTTTGCTCACGGCGTACCTGAACCTCGATGAAGTGATTCACATCATCCGTACCGCCGAGCACCCGAAGGCGGAGCTGATCGCGCGTTTCGATCTGTCGGAAATTCAGGCCGATTACATCCTCGACACCCGTTTGCGTCAGTTGGCGCGTCTGGAAGAGAAGAAGCTGCGCAGCGAGCAGGATGCCTTGCGCAAAGAGCAGGCCAAGCTTCTGGCGCTGCTGAGCAGCGAGTCCAAGCTGCGCAAGCTGGTGCGTGCCGAACTGATTGCCGACGCTGAAACCTATGGCGACGACCGTCGTTCGCCCATCGTTGCCCGTGCCGAAGCCAAGGCGCTGTCTGAAAATGAACTAATGCCCACCGAGCCGGTGACTGTCGTCCTGTCGGAAAAAGGCTGGGTACGCTGTGCCAAGGGGCACGACATCGATGCGACCGGGCTTTCCTATAAAGCCGGGGACGGTTTCAAGACCTCGTCCATTGGCCGCTCCAATCAGTTCGCCGTGTTCATCGACTCGACCGGGCGCAGCTATTCGGTTGCCGCCCACACCCTGCCCTCCGCGCGAGGCCAGGGCGAGCCACTGACGGGCAAGCTGCAACCGCCACCGGGTGCGACCTTCGAGTGCGTATTGTTGCCGGAAGACGATGCGCTGTACGTGATCGCGTCGGATGCCGGTTATGGTTTTGTCGTCAAAGGCGAAGACCTGCAAGCCAAGAATAAGGCGGGCAAGGCGCTGCTGAGCCTGCCGGCCGGGGCGAAAGTCATCCTGCCTCGCCCTGTGCCTGATCGTGAGCAGAACTGGCTGGCAGCGGTAACCACCGAAGGCCGTCTGCTGGTGTTCAAGATCAGCGATCTGCCGCAGTTGGGCAAAGGCAAGGGCAACAAGATCATCGGTATTCCGGGCGAGCGAGTAGCCAGCCGTGAAGAGTATGTGACTGATCTTGCGGTGATCGGGCAAGGCGCTACGCTGGTACTTCAGGCGGGCAAACGAACGCTGTCGCTGAAACCTGAAGACCTCGAACATTACAAGGGCGAGCGTGGCAGACGTGGCAATAAACTGCCAAGGGGCTTCCAGAGGGTCGATGCATTATTGGTGGAAAATAGCTGAAAACATTGATCTGGCACCAAGGTTCTTCGTTTTGCCATGAAGTACGATGCATAATCGCTGGAGTCATGGTGCATATTCACGGATGATATGGGGTCTTGGGGTGCATGCGTGGCTCAGTGCCTGCATGGGTCTTGAAAGTACTAATACTGTGGCCTGTCTCTGGACGGCCACCTGGATGGGATGATGAATTTTCTACGCCTTCCCTTGATCCTGCTGATGACTGGCGTTCTGGGTCTGGCTGGTTGCAGTGTGCGCCAGCCGACCGCGCTTTATCAGCTCGATAGTGGTGAGCCTGGTCAGCCGAAACAGAGTAGTGGTCTGGCAGTATTGCTGGGTCCTGTTTCGGTGGCCGACTATCTGCAACGCGAAACACTGCTGCAACGCCAGCCTGACGGCACCTTGACCGCTTCGTCCGATGGGCGCTGGGCGGGCAACCTGTCTTCGGATATCGACCAGTTGCTCTTGCGTCAGCTGGCCTGGAAGCTGGACAGCCAGCGCGTCGTCATGGCGCCTGCGACGGCCAGCTTCACGCCCGATGTTCAGGTCGTGCTGTCCATCACCCGCCTGGACTCCGGTGCCAAACAGCCCGCGGTACTGGACGCGCAATGGCGACTTCTGGACCGCAAGGGTCACGTCCGGGACAGCCGGCTGGTGCACCTGGAACAAGTCCATGCCGGCAGCTCTGCCGATCAGGTCAAGGCTCAGGGCGTGCTGTTGCAGCGCCTGGCTGATCAGGTCAGCACTGCGATCAAACCGATTTCCTGGCAGGCGCTCGACGAGCCGAAAAAAACGCCTGTCGCCAAGGCCAAAGAGCCGGACAAGCCAAGAATTCCACTGGCGTCCCCTATACGCACCGATCTTGAAGTGTTTCGCTTCTAGGGTCGGCCCAACAAAAAGCCCGCAGCGATGCGGGCTTTTTGTTGGGCGCTCATCTGGTTCTCACCCCCGGCGTTCCTGACGCGCTGCACAGTCAGGATAGGACGCAGAGCGTCCAGAACGGCATGCCCACGCTGGAGCATGGGCACGATGGTGGTCTTGCGGACGCCTATCGCGCCTTACGCTCCGGAACGGCATGCCTGCGCTGGCGCAGGGGTACGATGGTGGTCTTGCGGGCACCTATCGTTCCTCACGCTCCGCGTGGGAATGCAGGTCGTGACGCTCTGCGTCACCTGATTGCGCCGGACCAGGTCGGTCAGGATCGGACGTCGAGATCCCGGAACGGCGTGCCCATGCAGAGCATGGGCACGAGAGAAGAGTGAGCGGAGGAGAAGATCAGGCCTTGTTGGATTCGTGCATGCGCGCCAGCTGGCGTTCGAGCATCGAAGGGTAAGGCTCCATCAGGCGTTCTACGCAGCAGGCACCTTCAGGGCTGGCGATCGGGCGGATGCGGGCGCGTTGACGGATCAACGGGTCGTCGTTGATGCGGCGTTCGACCAGCAGCAGGTTGCGGCTGTGCTGAGACAGCGCCAGTGCATCCTGCGCGGTTTCGGTCAGCAACAGATCGATCTGGCTCAGGCCGCTCAAGCCTTCGCCCAGCGTCAGGCCCAGTTGCAGTTGCAAGGTGATGCCGCTGTCGGCCACCTCGATCTGCAAGGCATGGCTGAGTGCGCGCAACAGCTCACCGCAGCAGATCGCGTTGGTCAGGTAGTCATCACCGCTTTCGTGGCTGTGGAACAGCATCAGCGTGCTGCCGTCATTCAGCGTGTGCAGCTCGCTTTCATACAGCGAGGCGGCCTGATCGAGGCAGTCGCGGTAGCGTTGCAGCAATTCGGTCAGGCGTGCGCGCGGCAGGCGGCGCAATTGATCCTGCGCACCCAGTTGCACGGCCAGCACTGCACTGTTGTGCGGTTCGACCGGCGCTACCGAGGCAGCCGCCGGGCGAACGGCTGGCGAGTTGTCCGAGTGGTCGCGCAGATCGGCGAACGGATCCTCCTCATCGTCGTCTTCATCTTCCTCGGCAACGATGCGGCGCTGCACTGGTGGTGCCGGCAGGCGCGGTTTTGCTTCGCTGCTGCGTGCCGAAACCTTTGGTGCGGGCTTCTCTTCCGGCTCCAGATAAGGATCTTCGCTGTCGTCTTCCTCGCCGTCATACTCGGGCTCGGGCAGCGGTTCTGGCTCCGGCACCGGCGGCGCGAACGAGGTGCGCAGCTGGCGCGCCAGATCGCCGATTTCATCCTGGCGATCAGTGGCTGGTGTATACGGGTCAATATCCCGCAGCCAGATACGCATCTGCATCAGTGGCGTGGAGATGTGGCGGCCAAGACGCAGGCTCAGCGCCAGCGCCAGGGCCAGCAGGATACCGGCCAGAATGCCCATGCTCTGCAGGCTGATGGTCATCGGCTGCTGGAACTGCGACATGTCGAGGCTGATGCGCAGATGGCCCGCCATCACGTCCTGGAACGTGATCTTGATTTCATACAGACCCTGAGCTTCCCCCAGCAGACCGTTTTTCGGACGCTGGCCGGCCTCCGCGAGGATGCGGTTATCCACACTGTAGATAGCGGCATGCGCTACCAGCGGGTTCTTGACCAGATTGCCCAGCAGCACGTTGAGACTGAGGATGTCGTTGGACACCAACAGCTCGGTAGCCGAGGTGGCGGTCTGGGTGGTCAGGGCCTGCCCCAGCGCATCGGCCTGTTCATGCATGGCCTGCTTGAACTGCAGGCCCATGACACCGGCGTAGATCACCAGCGCCAAAGCGACCAGGATCACGTTATGGCTGGCAATGCGCAAAGCGATCGGTACACGGCGATGACGCAGGGCACGAAAGATGAGCAGGAAGAAATTATCGGTTTTAACGGGCGTGGGCCGGTTCACAGAGCACGGCTCTTTCGGTGAAGTTGTCGCGCAGTATAACGAGCGACCCAGTGGCGGCAAAGCGCTGCCTGTGCCCGGTGGTCACTGAATGTGGTTAGAATGCGGTTTTTTTCCACTGCGGGGGTGCGCCTTGCGCGAAATCGTCCTGATTAACATCACTGGTGTCGACCGTCCCGGTCTCACTGCAGCCATCACCGGCGTCCTCGCCCAGGGTGGCGTGAACATTCTCGATATTGGTCAGGCGGTGATCCATGACACCCTGTCGTTCGGCATCCTGGTTGAAATTCCGGATACCGTGCAGGGATCCTCGGTGCTCAAGGACATCCTGTTCACCGCCTACGAACTGGATCAGCAAGTCCGTTTCACTGCGGTGTCCGAAACCGACTATCAACACTGGGTCGAAGGCCAGGGCAAGGCGCGTCACATCGTTACGCTGCTGACCCGTAAGGTCACGGCCGAGCAATTGCAGTGCGTCAGCGCCATTACTGCCAAGTACGGGCTGAATATCGATCAGATCGATCGGTTGTCCGGTCGTATGCCGCTCGACACCCCGGCCGACAAAGGCAAGGGCTGCATCGAGTTCACCGTGCGCGGCGAGCCTGCCGACCCGAAAGCCATGCAGGCCGAATTTCTCGCGGTTGCCCAGGATCTCAACGTCGATATCGCGTTCCAGCAGGATTCGCTGTTCCGTCGTAACCGGCGCCTGGCGGTGTTCGACATGGATTCGACCCTCATCGAGGCCGAAGTCATCGATGAACTGGCCAAGGCAGCAGGCGTCGGCGAGCAGGTTTCCGAGATTACCGAGCGTGCCATGCGCGGCGAACTGGATTTCAGCGAAAGCTTCAAAGAGCGCCTGGCCCTGCTCAAGGGGCTCGATGTGAGCGTGCTGGATGAAATCGGCGCGTCTCTGCGCTTGACCGAAGGCGCTGAAACGCTGTTCTCCGAGCTCAAGCGGCTGGGTTACAAGACGGCGATTCTGTCGGGTGGCTTCACCTATTTCGCCAAGCAGTTGCAAGCAAAGCTGGGCATCGATTACGTCTTTGCCAATGAACTGGAAGTGGTTGACGGCAAGGTCACCGGCGTAGCGGTCGAGCCGATTTTCAATGCGCAGCGCAAGGCCGACCTGTTGCGCGAACTGGCTCACAAGGAAGGGTTGAGCCTGGAGCAGACCATCGCGGTCGGCGACGGTGCCAATGACCTGCCGATGCTGGCGATTGCCGGGCTGGGTGTAGCGTTCCGTGCCAAGCCACTGGTCAAGCAATCGGCCAAACAGGCCATTTCGACGCTGGGACTCGATGGCGTGCTGTATCTGCTGGGTTTCCGCGACCGCGAAGGAAAGCGCTGACGCTCAGGCCGTGGTGGTTTGCCCCTGATGGCGAGGGGCCAATCGCGACGGCTGTCGCAGTGATCGCTACAGCGTGCCCCACAAGGAATCGAATTCCTGATCCGGCCTGGCCTTTTCGGTTTCGGTCGCTTTCGGGGCGTCGTACATCTGATACTCGAACTGATTGTAACTGGCGCTACTGACCTGCCGGTTGCTCAGTGACGCGCGGCGTTCTTCACCGGCGACGTTGATCATCACCTTGTTGCCCTCCTGAAAAGGCAGACGCGGTGCGAGCACGGTGGGCGGTTTTTCCATGGCGCGTACTTCCGGCAGCATCAGGGTTCGCAGGTACTGGCTGTTCTGCTGTTCGCGAATCAGCTGCATGCCGCATGGCTGGGCAAACGGGGCGATCAGTTCGATGCCCATCTGTGTGCCGCCGCTGCGTACCTGGCGGATCCAGCGCACGATGGCAATGCTCCAGCCCTGGCCGGCGTCATCCTGAATACCCACCAGTTCGCCAGCCTGCAACTGCTGAGGCACGTCCTTCTGCCACGCCAGGCAGTATCCGCCCGGGCTGTGGTTGACAATATTCAGGTCGAAGGTCGGAAACGTATGCTGGTTGTTGGAAAGCGAGTCGCTGTCGCCGTCGTTTTTCGGGTATTCGATCTCTTCGTAGGGCAGCAGAACGGATGAAGTCTTGCCGCGCTGAGTGTCGAAGGCAGACGCCCACGGATCGTCCGCGTCATCATTGGCCATCTTCAACGAAAAGCTCGCTGCACTGGTGGCGCTGTTCAACTGCAACAGCTCGCTGAACGACTTCTGGCCAGCGACATAGAAATGCAGCGCGCTCATGCCGATGCACAGTTTCAGCGTGCCCTGACCGGGCGTGCGTTGAAAGGTGCGTTCGGCCACATCACCCCAGGCGACCGCCAGATGTTGCAGCAGGTCGGTGTTGATACCGGTTGGAATCAGCAACGGCGAAGGGGTGCGCTGGTCATCCGGCAGGGCCAGGTACTGATTGATCGCTTCAGCCAGCGCGTAGGTGTTGATACCCAGCAGCCGAGGAGATTGTTCGTCGCTGAACAGGGTGCGATACAGCGGCGGTTTGTCGACCGTCGGGTCCAGAGCGAAGAGGCTGCTTTCAGTGACCGGCAATTGCAGCTTTACCAGAGGGCTCCAGGCCTCCAGCGCATCGGCCAGTTTGCCGATGTTCAACTGACGCATCTGGTTGCAGCGTGAGCAACCCATCAGCAGCGCGATCACGTAGGTCTGTTCCACGCTCAGCACTTTGCTGTGATGGGCCAGGGGCTCTTCGACCGGCGTGTTGTGCAACTGGTACTGACGGGCAATCTGGTAGATCTGATGCAGCTCAAGCCACAGGCCGTCCTGAACCGGACAGTAAAGCTGGTTGGCGCGTATCAATGGCCCGTTGAGACCATGCAGTGCGCGTTGCAGCGCAGTGCTGAACAGCCCGGCCTGGTCTCGGGTATAGCGCGGGGCGACCTGCTGAATGATCTGCTTGTAACCGGTTGCGAGATGGTTTTGCAGCGCCTGGCAGAGGTTGGCCACCTTGCGTGGTCGCTCGTCCAGCACAATGGCCTGATTGAGAAAGTGACGTTCAAGGTGCTTGCAGACGAAGTACACCTCGGGCCGCAGCAATTCAAGCAATTGCAGGCGGTTCTCGCTCGGGGTGATCAACTGGTTCAGATCGGTCAGCCCTTGATAGAGCTGGCGCGCCATTTCTCCGAGGTTCGCCTTGGGCAATCTGGAGATCCAGCGTTTGAGGTCGCGGGGGTTGGCTTCACTGAATGTCAGGCTCGACTGCGTCGGCGTGGGGGCACGCAATAGCAGAGGGAGGCTAAAATTACTCATGTGACAGGCAAGCTCCAACAACTCACTGGCGCGGACGATGGCTTCAGATGGGGGGCCGAGGTTATCGCGCACCCGCGATGTGCCGAGCATACGCCCATGAAAGTGAGAAGTATCCTACAGCATCGATGTAACGACTTTACCAGTATCGACATCACCCCGCAGCAACTATGGCCTCATGCTATTACCGTCCGGCGGCACGTTGCATGAGCGCCAATATCCATCATCGGACGCTCATGCAGCGAGGCTCAGGCCGCGATCATGCCTGGGCCGGAACAGCCAGTGCCTGTCCCATTTGAACCTTGGAACCCGCCGTCAGTTGTTCGGCCCATTTCACCTGACCTGGACCGAACAGCACGATGGCGGTAGAGCCCAGCTTGAACCGACCCATTT
This sequence comes from Pseudomonas cerasi, assembly GCF_900074915.1. Classification (GTDB taxonomy): domain Bacteria; phylum Pseudomonadota; class Gammaproteobacteria; order Pseudomonadales; family Pseudomonadaceae; genus Aquipseudomonas; species Aquipseudomonas cerasi. Next base: position 5,209,808 of record NZ_LT222319.1, on the reverse strand, counting down.
CGGCACCTTTTTCCAGGTGGATCGGCGCGCGCGCCGCTTCGTCGTAGCTGAACGTTTTCAGTTCACGCTTGGGCGGTGTGACCAGCCCGGCCCATACCGTTTCGACAGACGCCACGATCATCGCGCCGACCAGCACCACTGCCATTGGTCCGCGCTCGGTGTCGAACAGGCAGACCACTCGCTCGTTACGGGCGAACAGCTCGGGTACGTTTTCAGCCGTGGTCTGGTTGACCGAGAAGATGCGGCCCGGCACGTAGACCATTTCACGCAGCGTGCCAGCCAGTGGCATGTGGACGCGGTGATAGTCCTTCGGCGACAGGTAGACGGTTGCGAACTCGCCGCCCATGAAGGGCGCTGACAGCTTGGGGTCACCGCCGAGCAGTTCCAGTACGCTGAAGCTGTGGCCCTTGGCCTGGAAGATCCGGCCGTGGTCGATAGGGCCCAACTGGCTGATGGCGCCGTCGGCTGGCGAAAGAATCGCGCCCGGCGTGGTATCGAGCGGGCGGGCGTCGGCTTTCAATGCGCGGGTGAAGAACGCATTGAAGTGCTCGTAGGACGTCAGGTCTTCGACCAGGGCCTGCGACATGTCCACTTGATAACGGCGGGCAAACCACGCGGTGAAAGCGTTTTTGAACCAGCGTACGCGGCATTCGGCAACGCAGCCTGCCAGTCGGGACAGCAGGTGGTGCGGCAGCAGGTACTGGCTGATGATGAACAAGCGGTCTTTCATTGAAGGTCCTGAGGATGAGTGTCCTGAATATTTCTGCGAGGCCTGTCGCGGTTCGCTAGAGCGGACAGGTTCGACGGTTTCGGCTGGTGCTGGCTGCGCAGGCGCGACGGGTTGCGTAACCTCGACTGACTCGGCGGGCGCGGCGGCCACTTCCGGAAGTTCTACCGGTGTCTCCGGGTGATTGCCCCATTCACCCCAAGAGCCGGCATAGGCCTTGACCCTTGGGTAGCCCAGCGCCTTGGCCACCAGGTAGGTGAAGCCCGAGCGGTGATGGGTCTGGCAGTGCGTGATGATTTCCTTGTCGGGCGTGATGCCCAGGTCGCGAAGGATCTCCGGCATGTCCTGGCGAATACGCAGGTTGCGCGCCTTGTCCATGCCCGCCGTCCACTCGAAATTGACGGCGCCGGGTATATGCCCGCCTTTGGCCGCGACCACTTTTTCGCCCGAATACTCGGTCGGTGCACGAGCATCCCAGATCGCCAGATCGGCGGCGCCCAGACGGCTTTGCAGGTACTCGAGTGTGGCGGTAGGTTCGTCGTGCAGCGTCAGCGTTACCGGGGTATCGGCAGCAGGCGGAACGTCGGTGCTCAGTGGCAGCAATTGCGCTTCCCAGGCCAGCAGTCCACCGTCCAGATAGTGATAACGGCTGTGGCCGATAACATCCAGCAACCAGATGAAACGCCCGGCCCAGCCGCCGCCTTCGTCATCGTAGACGACATACACGGCATCGGGGTTGTGGCCCAGTTCGCCGAACAATTGCTCAAGGCTGGCAGTGTCGGGCAGCAGGCCGGGGGCCGGAAGCTTGCCCAGTTGCGTACGTTTCGGATCGACGAAGCGGGCACCGCGAATGTGCCCGGCTTCGTAGCGAGCGCTGCTGGTCAGATCCACGAGGATCAGTTCCGGGGCGTCTAGACGCTCAAGCAGATCGTTGGGTTCGATGACCAGCGACAAGCCAGTGAATGCGGACATTTGCAGCCTCCGATGAAAGGAAAGGGGCGAATTGTACGCCAGGCCTCATGCTTTGCGATGACTAAAGATGCCCAGTGCCCGTTCAATACATTGCGCGGTTTTTCCGAATGCCTGGACGGAAATTTCCGACAAGGCCCCGCCGCCCTGGTCGGCGACCACCAGCAGCATGACTTTGCCGTTGTTGCTCAGCGAGCGAATCAGCCAGTGCTGACCACTGAACAGGGTTTTCAGCGGCGGGGGCAGCAGGGCGGCAAATTGCGCACTGTTGGCGGGTGTCATGCGTAACTGTGTCGGCTGTGTGAGCAGGCGCTGCAGTACGGTGCTTTCCTTGATGAACAACTGCAAGGTTGCGGCGTCCTTCGGCAGCCCGGCAGTCTGATTGACGCGCAGCACCGTTGACGTCTTGTCCAGCATCAGCAGCATGACCCGCTCCATGCCACACGAGATAAATGCATCGCGCGCCGAAGTGGTCAGGTGCATGGCGTTGATGAACGGGCTGGGATCCTGCAGCAGCTCGGCACACTGCTTGCGCCACAGTTGCAGGGCGTCTGCCGATGGCGGCGGTGCAGGTTCATTGTCACGCCTTACACGACGAGCGTCCCACGGCCAGATCAGCGATTCGGCCGGGTGCCAGAGGTCTTTTTCCGCATGGATGCGGGCGCTGCTGGCGGCATTCTGGTGCGCCTGTTGCTGTACTTCGCCGATCGACTGTTGCAGGTAAAGGCTGGTCAGCCGTTCCCAGCGCAGGCAGTGCGGGCTGTTCCAGGCATTTTGCGCCGCCAGCGCCAGGCCATTGCCCAGCAACACGGTATTGGCGGGCTGGTTCAGCCAGCGCCGCAGGTTGGGGTCGTCGTCCATGAGTTGTTGCTGGTGCAGCGGGCTGTGTTCTTCGCGGGCGATACGCAGCGCCTTGGCCAGATCGCGTCGCTCGTTGATCAACAGTTTATAGCCGCGCGTGACCCAGATCGGCAGGCGCCAGAACTCGGCGAGTGCCAGGCACAATTCCAGCAGGTTGACGCCGAACAGCTCTTTTTCCACGGCAACGCTGGAATGGCCCTTGTGGATAACCCGCAGCTCCAGTTCTTCGAGCAGCTTCGGATAGGCCAACGCCATCGGCCAGAGCGGTGACAGAAACAGCAGGCTGCCCATGTGGATGTCCTGCCAGAGTCGCGCAAGGCGGCTGGCAAACAGGCCGTTGGCCTGTTGCGTGGCGTGCTGACTGACCAGAATCAGCTGGCGATAGGCCGCAGGAATTTCTTCAGGCGGCTTGGCCGGCAAACGGCCCAGAAGGACTTCGGTGCGCGCCAGACCCAGACGATTGATCGCAATCTCAAGGCTCTCGGCCTGCTCGGTCAAACCGTGCGTGTGGTGATTGGCCTCGCGCATCACGCTCAGCACCAGCGCAGGACTTTCCTGCATCATTTCAGCGATTTCACGCAGTGAGCGACGACTGTCGTTCAAGGCGGAGCGGACGTGTCCATGATTGACGGCAGGGACCGGCAACGCGATACCGTCAAGCAGTTTGACCCAGGCATCCAGCGTCTTCGGAACGAGGTGATGTGCTGCGTGTACTGTCGGCATTCGAGGGCCTGTGCTGCTGATTATCTGAGCTGGAAAACCGCCAGCGTACGGGGCGCTGAGGCCAGTTTCCTCCTTTTATGGAGGCGCATAAATGGGTTTTTCAAAAGAACCGGCTATAGTCTGGCCCAGTTAGGCCGATAAGGAGAAGAAGAGATTCAACAACTTCCGGACTGTCCCTGAACCCGACTCAGTAAAGTATTTTTTCCTATGGCTAAAATCATCGGCATCATTGTCGTTCTCGCAAGTGTCATCGGCGGATATGTGCTGTCCCATGGCAAGGTCATGGCGCTGTTCCAACCGTACGAGGTCTTGATTATCGGCGGTGCTGCACTGGGCGCGTTCCTTCAGGCCAACCCTGGCTACATGTTCATGCACGTGTTCAAGAAGTCGCTGAAGATGTTCGGTTCGCGCTTCACGCATGCCTATTACCTCGAAGTGCTGGGCCTGGTTTATGAAATCCTCAACAAGAGCCGCCGTGAAGGCATGATGGCGATTGAAGGAGATATCGAAGACGCTGCTTCCAGCCCGATCTTCGCCAAATACCCGGGTGTCCTCAAGGATGAACGCATGACTGCGTACATCTGCGACTACCTGCGGATCATGTCGTCCGGCAACATGGCTCCCCACGAGCTGGAAGGTCTGTTCGACATGGAACTGCTGAGCATGAAAGAAGACCTTGAGCATCCATCCCATGCCATTACCGGTATCGCCGACGGTATGCCCGGCTTCGGTATCGTGGCTGCGGTACTGGGTATCGTGGTGACCATGGCGTCGCTGGGTTCCGGCGACAAGGCTGCGATCGGTATGCACGTAGGTGCGGCGCTGGTCGGTACCTTCTTCGGTATTCTCGCGGCTTACGGTTTCTTCGGTCCTCTGGCCACCAGCCTTGCGCATGATGCCAAGGAAGAAATGAACGTTTACGAGGCCATCAAGGCGTCCCTGGTGGCCTCGGCCTCCGGCATGCCGCCTTCGCTGGCTGTCGAGTTCGGCCGCAAGGTTCTCTATCCGCTGCATCGCCCCAGCTTCAGCGAGCTGGAACAAGCGGTTCGCGGTCGCTAAGTCATGGAAAATAATCAGCCGATTATCATCAAGCGCGTAAAGCGCTTTGGTGGCGGACATCATGGCGGTGCCTGGAAAATCGCGTTTGCCGACTTCGCGACGGCGATGATGGCGTTCTTTCTGGTGCTGTGGCTGATGTCGTCCGCCACCCCCGAGCAATTGCTCGCGGTCGCGGGTTATTTCAAGGACCCTGTCGGCTTTTCGGACAGCGGTTCGCCGTATGTGATCGATTTGGGCGGTTCGCCGGAGATGTCGCCGAACCAGACGCTGAACCCCGAGGTAAAGACCACGCCTTCGCCGGACACCGTGCCGCTTGAGGCGGAAACTGCCGAGACCAAGGCTGAAGAGGTAGAGCAGGAGCGTCTGGAGATGCTGCTCCAGGAATTGCAGAACAAGGTCGAGGAAAACCCGCAACTGCAGAAATTCAAGGACCAGATTCTGTTCGAGATCACTCAGGACGGCTTGCGTATCCAGATCATGGATGCGGAAAATCGACCGATGTTCGACTCGGGCAGCGCGCGTCTCAAGCCTTATTTCGAAGACATTCTGCTGGCTCTGGCTGACACCATCAAAAGTGTGCCGAACAAGATCAGCATCAGCGGCCATACCGATGCAACGCCTTTCGTGGGCAGCGGCGGGTTCGGCAACTGGGAGCTGTCGGCCAACCGTGCCAATGCTGCACGCCGCGCACTGGTAGCGGGGACCTATCCGGACTCACAGGTGGCCAGGGTGGTAGGGTACGCGTCGTCTGCTCTTTATGATCACCAGAACCCGACCAACCCGGTCAATCGCCGCATCGATATCGTGGTGCTGACCAAAAAAGCCCAGCAGCGTATCGAGGGCGATCAGAACTCCGGCGGCGCGCCAGCCACGCCAGCCACGCCAGCCACGCCTGGCGCGCCGGCAGCACCCGCACCCGCACCAGCTCCGGCGGCACCGGCCGTGCCCGCTGCTCCGGGGGCTTCGACAGCGGTGCCGCCAGACCCGCAGGCCTACGCCCAGCCGCGCGAGATCCGGCAGAAGCTGAATATCTTTGACGATGGCAAGTTGCGGGTCGAGCCAGCCCAGAACTGAGCTGCAACCGATACAAAAACGCCGCGATCATCGCGGCGTTTTTGCGTGTGGCGTTCGGTGCTCAGTAACTGTCTTGCGGCAGGCTGGCAATGATCGAGCGATAGCTGTTCATGCGCTGCTGTTGCACGCGGCCGTCCTCAAGCCCCTTGAGCAGGGCGCAGCCCGGTTCGCGGTCATGCTTGCAGTCACGAAAGCGGCAGGTGCCGATCAGGTCGTTGAACTCGATGAAGCCTGCCTCTACGTCAGCACGACTGACGTGCCCCAGGCCGAACTCACGGATACCCGGCGAGTCGATCAGATCGCCGCCACGCGGGAAGTGGAACAGGCGTGCGGTGGTCGTGGTATGCGTGCCCTGACCGGAAACTTCGGACAGCGGGCCGACCCGAGTGTCGGTTTCCGGCAACAGGCTGTTGACCAGCGAGGACTTGCCGACGCCGGACTGGCCGACGAACACGCTGATGTGCCCGTCAAGCTGGCTTTGCAGGCTCTGCATGCCGTCACCGTGGTGCGCGGACACTTCCAGCACTGGATAACCCAGCGTGCGGTAGACCGCCAGCAGGGCGTTGAGCGCGGGCGCATTCTGCTCGTCGATCAGGTCTGCCTTGTTGAGCAGCAGCAAAGGACGAATCCCGGCATGCTCGGCGGCCACCAGATAACGGTCGATCAGGTTGGCATGCGGCTCGGGCATCGGCGCGAAGACGATCACGATCAGGTCGACGTTGGCAGCCACAGGCTTGAGCTGGCCGCGTGAATCCGGGCGGCGCAGTTCGGTGGTGCGGGGCAATTGCGCGACGATGACGCCAATGCCCTGATTGCCGGCGCGCCATACGACGCGATCACCGGTCACCAGTGCAGGCAGGTTGGCGCGCAGGTGGCAGCGGAAGACCTGACCGGTCACTTCGCCTTCCTGGGCCTCGACTTCGACTTGCACGCCGAAGTGAGCGATGACCAGCCCCGTCTGCTCGGGGCCGAGGTCGCCACCCTCGAGTGTTTCAAGCGTAGCGGACTCGCGTTTTGCCGCGCGGGCAGCACGCTCGCCCTGAATTTTTTCGATGCGCCAGTTTTGACGACGATTGAGTTGGCGTTTGGCCATGGGTGTTCCGATGTGATGTAACCGATGAATTAGGCAGTACGATGGATCGGCAGGAGTCTAGCACGGCAGGGTGAGCTAAACTGCGCGCCTACGCTGAGGAGTCGACACATGCAGAACAAGCAGAACCTGATCTGGATCGATCTGGAAATGACCGGTCTTGACCCTGATACCGATGTCATTATCGAAATGGCCACGATCATCACCGATAGCGAGCTGAACACCCTGGCTGAAGGCCCGGTGATCGCTGTGCATCAGAGCGACGAGACGTTGGCGAAGATGGATGAGTGGAACACTCGCCAGCACGGCGGTTCGGGCCTGACCCAGCGCGTGCGGGAAAGTGCCGTCAGCATGGCTGAAGCCGAGACGCAGACCCTTGAGTTCATCAAACTGTGGGTCCCCGAGCGCAGTTCGCCGATCTGCGGCAACAGCATCTGCCAGGATCGCCGCTTCCTGTACCGCCACATGCCGACGCTGGAAAACTACTTCCACTACCGCAATCTGGATGTCTCGACCCTCAAGGAACTGGCGGCGCGCTGGTCCCCCGAGCTGAAATTCAAGAAAGGCAGCACCCACCTGGCGCTCGATGACATCCGCGAGTCGATTGCCGAGCTGCGCTTTTATCGTGAGCACTTCATCAAGGCCTGATCGAGACGCGCGTGCAGTGAATAATCTTCGCTGCACTCTTTCAGTGCGTTGGTCGGCTGGTTAGACTGCGCGCTTTTGTCGCAGAGTCGCCGCCATGTTGCTGATGCTTTATCTGATCGCTATCACTGCTGAAGCCATGACGGGGGCCCTGTCTGCGGGGCGGCGCGGGATGGACTGGTTCGGCGTGGTGCTGATCGCCTGCGTCACGGCGCTGGGAGGCGGGTCGGTGCGCGACGTGCTGATCGGTCATTACCCGCTTGACCTGGGTCAAGCACCCGGAATACCTGGTCCTGACCAGTGTGGCGGCGCTGGTGACGATCTTCATTGCGCCACTGATGCGCCACCTGCGCTCACTGTTTCTGGTGCTCGACGCACTGGGGCTGGTGGCCTTTACCCTGATCGGCTGCATGACTGCGCTCGAGGCCGGGCACGGTCTGCTGATCGCGTCAGTGTGCGGCGTGATCACCGGGGTCTTCGGTGGCATCCTGCGCGACATCTTTTGCAACGACATCCCGCTGATCTTCCGCCGCGAGCTGTATGCCAGTGTGTCTTTTCTGGCTGCGTGGTGTTTTCTGCTGTGTCAGTACCTGCAACTGCCCAACGAACAAGCGGTGCTGATCACCCTGTTCGGCGGCCTGCTGCTGCGCCTGCTGGCGATTCGTTTCCGCTGGGAAATGCCCAAGTTTGTCTACAAGGACGAGCCCTGAGGCGTACGCAGGGCGCAGGCACAATAGTTGAAAAATTATCGTTCCTCACGCTCCAGCGTGGGAATGCCTTTCGTGACGCTCCGCGTCACACGCCTGCGCCGCGCGGCAGGTTTAAAGCGGCGCCACGCCATGCCGCTGCAGCGCCCATTCCACATGCTCCCTGACCAGTTCCGAGGGATAGTCGCGCCGTGCGTGCAGGGCTTCGATCACCGGGATGGTGGAGGGCGCGTTGCCCAGCCCCACGGCCAGGTTGCGTAGCCAGCGCTCATAGCCCGCCCGGCGCAGTGGTGAACCTTCGGTGCTGCCGAGGAATTTCTCTTCGTCCCACAGGAACAGTTCGGCCAGCCCTGCATTGTCCAGATTGTGGCGCGGCTGAAAGTCGCTCTGCTCGGTTGGCCGGGCGAAGCGGTTCCACGGGCAGACGATCTGGCAATCGTCGCAACCGAACACCCGGTTGCCGATCAGTGGCCGCAGCTCTTCTGGGATCGCGGTCTTCAGCTCGATGGTCAGATAAGAAATGCAGCGTCGCGCGTCCAGCACGTAAGGCCCGATAAACGCCGCCGTCGGACAGATGTCCAGGCAGGCCGTGCAGCGCCCGCAATGCTCGGTTGCATGAGGTGCGTCGACCGGCAACGGGATATCGACAAACAGCTCGCCAAGAAAGAAGAAACTGCCCGCCTTACGGTTGAGCACCAGCGTGTTTTTGCCGATCCAGCCGAGCCCGGCCTGTTCGGCGATGGCTTTTTCCAGCACTGGCGCGCTGTCCACGAAGGCTCGAAAGCCAAATGGCCCTACGGCCTGCTGAATACGCTCGGCCAGTTGCTGCAGGCGCTTGCGGATGAGTTTGTGATAATCACGGCCCAGCGCGTAACGTGAGACGTAGGCTTTTTCCGGCTCGGTCAGGCGCTGCGCCATTTCGGTGTCGCCCGGCAGATAATCCATGCGCAGCGACACCACGCGCAACGTTCCCGGGACCAGCTCAGCGGGGTGGGAACGTTTGCTGCCATGGGCTGCCATATAGTCCATTTCCCCGTGATAGCCTGCATCGAGCCAGCGTTGCAGATGCTGTTCGTGCTCTGCCAGGTCCAGGCCGCTGATCCCGACTTCCTGAAAGCCCAGCTCACGCCCCCACGCCTTGATTGAGACGGCAAGGGCGGCGAGATCATCGGAACTAGGAAGTACAGCAGTAATAGCGGACATGCGCAGAGAGAAACCGGGACCAAGGTGCGTATAATTCTGCCAGACATCGGAGCCCATAGACGCATGTTCGACACTAAACCTCATTTACCCGACGCGCTGTACAGTGCTGCGCAGGTCCGCGACCTCGATGCACGGCTGGTTGCTGCAGGCACACCCGGCCTGGAATTGATGCTGCGCGCTGCGCAGGCGTTATGGCATACGATACTTCGGCGCTGGCCGGAGGCGACTGAACTGACCGTATTGACCGGGCGGGGCAACAACGCCGGTGACGGGTATCTGGTGGCTGCCATGGCGCACAAGGCCGGCTGGCAGGTCAGGGTGCTGGCCGTCGGCGATCCGGCCGCACTGACCGGTGATGCTGCTGCGGCGCATGCTGCGGCTTTCGGTATTCATATTCAGGCATGGGCCGGACAGCCGCTGGCCGGTATCGTACTGGATGCCTTGCTGGGCACCGGTCTCGATGGCGAGGTGCGCGAGCCCTACGTCTCGGCCATCAACGCTATCAACGACAGCGGTCTGCCCGTCGTTGCGGTGGATATTCCATCCGGCTTGAGCGCAGATACTGGCCAGACGCTGGGTGTCGCGGTGCGTGCCGAAGTGACCGTTACGTTCATTGGCCTCAAACTGGGTTTGTTGACGGGCGACGCGGCAGATCTGGTGGGTGAGCTGATGTTCGACGACCTGCGCGCAGCCCCGGTGCTGGTGGCGCAGGCGCCGTTCAGCGCGAAGCGCCTCGATAAACATAACCTGCCGCAACTGGCAGCACGCCCGCGAACCGCCCATAAAGGCCTGTTTGGCCGGGTTCTGGTTATCGGTGGCGATCACGGTTTTGGCGGCGCAGCGTTGCTCAGCGCCGAAAGCGCCCTGCGCAGCGGTGCAGGCATGCTGACGCTGGCAACGCGGCCCGAGCATGTTCCGGCCGCTCTGACGCGTATGCCGGAAATCATGAGCGCGGCGATCCACTCGGCCAACCAGATGATGGGCTTGATCGAGCCGGCCAGCGTGTTGGTGGTCGGCCCCGGCCTGGGGCAGGCGGCCTGGGGGCGCAGCCTGCTGTCGGCGGCCGCCAACGCGGATCGTCCGCAGGTGTGGGACGCCGATGCGCTGAATATGCTGTCCGCCGGGCTGGTCAGCCTGCCCAAAGGCAGTGTCATCACCCCGCATCCGGGCGAAGCGGCACGCTTGCTGGGTGTGGGCATCAAGGACGTTCAGGCTGACCGGGCCGCTGCGGTGCGGGCGTTGGCGCGTAAATTCGACACGGTTTGTGTGCTCAAGGGCTCTGGCAGTCTGATTGCCGATGCACACGGGCAACTGGCGTTGTGCGACCGCGGCCATCCGGCCATGGCCACCGCAGGACTGGGTGATGTGCTGGCCGGATTGATCGGCGCGTTGATGGCGCAGCACCTCAAACCTTTCGACGCGGCCTGTCTTGCCGTGTGGCTGCATGCAAGCGCCGGTCAGAAAGCCGGTGAGGGCGGTCGCGGGCTGGCTGCCAGCGATATTATTCCTGCCATTCGTCAGTTACTGGAGGAGCTGCAACCGTGTCTGATTTAACGCTGCATGTGGTGGGCGAAGAGGCAATGATGGATTTTGGTGCACGCCTGGCCAGGGTGACAGAAGGCCTTGGCGTCATCTTTCTGGATGGCGATCTGGGCGCTGGAAAAACCACGCTTTCGCGGGGATTGATTCGCGGCTTCGGGCATGTCGGGGCCGTCAAGAGTCCTACTTTCACGCTGGTCGAACCATACGAAATCGGTGCAGTAAAGGTGTTCCACTTTGACCTTTATCGGTTGGTGGATCCGGAAGAGCTCGAGTACATGGGTGTGCGTGATTACTTCGACGGCGACGCACTTTGTCTGATTGAATGGCCCCAGCGTGGTGCAGGCTTTTTGCCAAAGCCCGACCTGACCATTACCATTGGGCCGCACGGAGAAGGTCGTTCCGTGATATTGAGCCCGCTGGGCTCGCGTGGCGAACGTTGGTGTGCCACTTTGGCTGTGGAATTCAAATAGATATGGGGTTAGGTATGCGCATGCGCGCGCTGGTTACTGTAGTTGGTCTGCTGTTGATGGCCCTGGCTGTCGAGGCGGTTGCCGCTACGCAAGTACGAAGTGTCCGCTTATGGCGAGCACCGGACAACACACGTCTGGTATTCGACCTGTCCGGGCCAGTCCAGCACAGCCTGTTTACCCTGACTTCGCCTGACCGTCTGGTGATCGATATCAATGGTGCGACGCTTGGCGGCCCCTTGAACGTACCGACCGCCAATACGCCGATCAGCAGCATGCGTTCTGCGCAGCGCACGCCTACCGACCTGCGCGTGGTCATCGACCTGAAAAAGGGTGTGACCCCGAAGAGCTTCACGCTGGCGCCGAATCAGCAATACGGCAACCGTCTGGTGGTCGACCTGTACGACAACGCCGCCGATGCCAATCCGACACCGGTCATTCCGGATACCGCCGCCAACACCGCGCCTGCTGTCCCGGTCAGCCCGGCCAAGCCTGAAATCAAGCTGACCCCGGTGCCGAACGGCAAGCGCGACATCGTCGTGGTGATCGATGCCGGGCACGGCGGGGAAGACCCCGGTGCCTCGGGCGGTGCCGGTCAGAAAGAGAAAAACGTGGTGCTGTCGATTGCCAAGGAGCTGCAGCGCCAGGTCAATGCCGAGAAAGGCTACCGCGCCGAACTGACGCGGACCGGCGACTACTTTATTCCGCTGCGCAAACGTACCGAGATCGCCCGTTCCAAGGGCGCCGACCTGTTCGTGTCGATCCACGCCGACGCCGCCCCGTCATCTGCGGCGTTCGGCGCATCGGTGTTCGCCCTGTCCGATCGCGGTGCCACTTCCGAAACCGCACGCTGGCTGGCGGACAGTGAAAACCGTTCCGACCTTATCGGTGGTGCTGGCGCTGTCAGCCTGGATGACAAGGACCGCATGCTCGCGGGTGTGTTGCTGGACTTGTCCATGACCGCTTCGCTGTCTTCGAGCCTGAACGTTGGTCAGAAGGTATTGAGCAATATTGGCCGCGTGACCTCGCTGCACAAGTCACGTGTCGAGCAGGCGGGCTTCATGGTGCTCAAGTCGCCGGATATCCCGTCGATTCTGGTGGAAACCGGCTTTATCTCCAATGCCAACGAGGCCAACAAGCTCGGTTCGGCGTCGCATCAACAGGCGTTGGCACGTTCGATCACGTCGGGCGTCAAGCAGTTCTTCCAGCAGAATCCGCCGCAGGGCACTTATATCGCTTGGCTACGTGACAACGGCAAGCTGGCCCAGGGGCCGCGCAATCATGTCGTTCGTTCCGGCGAAACCCTGGCCATGCTCGCTGCGCGCTATGACATGAGCATCGCCACCTTGCGCAGCGCCAACAATCTGAAGTCGGATGAATTGAAGATCGGCCAGGACCTGCGTATCCCAAGTTCCGAGGTGGCGACTCAGTAATGACCGATCTCCTGCTCGACGGCGCCGAAGCCGATAACGCTCAGACTGCCCTGAACGCAGCGCGCATTGAACTGCTCAGTCCGCGTCTGGCCAACCAGATTGCGGCGGGCGAAGTCGTCGAGCGCCCTGCTTCCGTGATCAAGGAGCTGCTGGAAAACAGCCTCGATTCCGGCGCGCGGCGCATTGATGTTGACGTCGAGCAGGCCGGTATCAAATTGTTGAAAGTGCGTGACGATGGCAGCGGTATCTCTTCGGACGATCTGCCATTGGCGCTGGCACGTCACGCGACCAGCAAGATTCGCGACCTGGAAGACCTTGAGCGGGTCATGAGCCTTGGGTTTCGCGGCGAAGCGCTGGCTTCGATCAGTTCCGTAGCGCGCCTGACGCTGACCTCCCGCACCCGCGACGCCGATCAGGCATGGCAGGTCGAAACCGAAGGTCGGGACATGGCGCCGCGCGTGCAGCCAGCCGCGCATCCGGTAGGCACCTCCGTTGAAGTGCGCGACCTGTTCTTCAACACGCCGGCCCGGCGCAAGTTTCTGAAAGCCGAAAAAACCGAATTCGATCATTTGCAGGAAGTCATCAAGCGCATGGCGCTGGCGCGTTTCGACGTGGCCTTCCACCTGCGTCACAACGGCAAGACCGTGCTGAGCCTGCATGAAGCGCATGACGACACCGCTAGGGCGCGACGTGTCTCGGCAATCTGCGGGCCTGGCTTTCTGGAGCAGGCGCTGCCTATCGAGATCGAGCGCAATGGTTTGCATCTGTGGGGCTGGGTCGGGCTGCCGACCTTTTCGCGCAGCCAGGCCGACCTGCAATATTTCTTCGTGAATGGCCGCGCAGTGCGCGACAAGCTGGTCGCCCACGCAGTGCGTCAAGCGTATCGCGACGTGCTGTTCAATGGCCGTCATCCGACCTTCGTGCTGTTCTTCGAGGTCGATCCGGCCGCTGTGGACGTCAACGTTCACCCGACCAAACACGAAGTGCGCTTCCGCGACGGGCGCATGGTGCACGACTTTCTGTATGGCACCCTCTACCGCGCGCTGGGCGATGTGCGCCCTGAAAATCAGCTGGGTGGCAGCGTGCCGGTTGTCGCCGAGACACGCCCGAGCGGGCCTGAAGCGGGCGAATTCGGGCCGCAGGGTGAAATGCGTCTGGCCAACAATGTGCTGGAGCAGCCCCAGGGCGAGTCGTTTGCCCGGCCTGCTGCCGGTGGCGGCGCTGGCAGCGGTTATCAGTATCAATACACGCCTCGGCCCACCGCTGGCGTGCCGGTGGCCGAAGCGCAAAGTGCTTATCGTGAATTCTTCGCGCCGCTGCCCAGTGCTGCGCCCGCGTCGCTGCCTGAATCGCCCGGGGATATTCCGCCGCTGGGTTATGCGCTGGCGCAGCTCAAGGGTATCTATATCCTTGCTGAAAACGCTCACGGCCTGGTGCTGGTGGACATGCACGCCGCTCACGAGCGGATCATGTACGAGCGACTGAAAATAGCCATGGCCAACGAAGGTTTGAGCGGCCAGCCATTGCTGGTGCCCGAGTCCATTGCGGTCAGCCAGCGTGAAGCGGACTGCGCCGAAGAGCATCTTGCGACCTTCCAGCGCCTGGGCTTCGAGCTTCAACGGCTCGGCCCGGAAACCCTGGCGATCCGCCAGATCCCCGCGTTGCTCAAGCAGGCCGAAGCCAACCGGCTGGTCAGCGATGTGCTGGCCGACCTCATGGAATACGGCACCAGCGACCGGGTGCAGGCGCACATGAACGAGTTGCTCGGGACCATGGCCTGCCACGGCGCGATTCGCGCCAATCGGCGTCTGGCCATCCCGGAAATGAACGGCCTGCTGCGTGACATGGAAAACACCGAGCGCAGCGGGCAATGCAACCACGGTCGTCCTACCTGGACCCAGATGGGTCTCAATGATCTGGATAAATTATTCCTGCGCGGTCAATGAATGAACGCTTTACCTCCGGCCATCTTTCTCATGGGGCCTACCGCTGCAGGCAAGACCGACCTTGCGATAGAACTGACCAAAGTGCTGCCCTGCGAGCTGATCAGCGTCGACTCTGCGCTGGTCTATCGCGGCATGGACATCGGTACCGCCAAACCGTCGAAGGCTCAGCTGGCTGAATATCCTCACCGTCTGATCGACATTCTCGACCCGGCGCAAAGCTACTCCGCCGCCGATTTTCGCAGTGACGCCCTGGCGGCCATGGCGGAAATTACTGCGCGCGGAAATATTCCTTTGCTGGTCGGCGGCACTATGTTGTATTTCAAGGCTCTATTGGACGGGCTGGCGAATATGCCGGCGGCCGATGCGCAGGTCAGGGCGCAGCTTGAGGCGGATGCACAGGCCTTCGGCTGGCAGTCATTGCACGATCAACTGGCGGTGGTCGATCCCGTTTCGGCGGCACGTATTCACCCCAATGATCCGCAACGGCTGATCAGGGCACTCGAGGTGTATCGCGTCAGCGGAATGAGCATGACGGCACACCGCGAGCAACAAACTGCGCAAAGTACCGAAGCAGCCGCATCAGGGCGCCAGCAATTGCCCTATACTGTTGCGAACCTTGCCATCGCTCCGGCTGATCGCAAGGTGCTGCACCAACGCATCGCGCTACGTTTCGAGCAAATGCTGGATCAGGGGTTTCTGGACGAAGTACTGGCATTGCGCTCAAGAGGTGATCTGCATTCAGGGTTGCCATCGATAAGAGCTGTCGGTTATCGCCAGGTCTGGGATCACCTGGATGGGAAACTGACGCGGGATGAAATGCAGGAGCGCGGCATCATTGCGACGCGCCAGCTGGCCAAAAGGCAGTTCACCTGGCTACGTAGCTGGGACGACTTGCACTGGCTGGACAGCCTGGCCAGCGACAATCTGTCGCGCGCCTTGAAATACCTGGGATCGGTCTCCATATTGAGCTGAGTCCCTGCAATAGCCGTCTATCCTTGGGGGGTGGCCGGTAAGCCAATCGAATTCGATTTATTATTTTATTGATCCTTAAAGGAGTGCGGCACATGTCAAAAGGGCATTCGCTACAAGACCCTTACCTGAATACCTTGCGTAAAGAGAAGGTCGGGGTATCGATCTATCTGGTCAACGGTATCAAGCTGCAGGGTACGATCGAGTCTTTCGACCAGTTCGTCATTTTGCTGAAGAACACGGTCAGCCAGATGGTCTACAAACACGCTATTTCCACCGTCGTACCGGTTCGCCCGATCCGCCTGCCAAGCGCTACAGACGCTGACGGCGCGGACGCCGAGCCAGGTAACGCCTGATAGGAGTCTGCCTTGTTCTTTGAGCGCCACAGTGGTGGTGAACGTGCAATTCTCGTTCATCTGGATGGTCAGGACCCTGAGGCGCGCGAAGATCCGCAGGAGTTTCAGGAATTGGCCATCTCGGCCGGTGCCGATACCGTTGCGTTTATCAACGTGCCGCGTCATCGGCCTTCGGCCAAGTATCTGATCGGCTCTGGCAAGGTCGAAGAGCTTCGCGATCAGGTCAAGGCCGAACAGGCCGATCTGGTCATCTTCAATCACACCCTCACGCCCAGTCAGGAACGCAACCTCGAACGCGTTTTCGAGTGTCGTGTGCTTGATCGTACCGGTCTGATTCTCGATATCTTTGCGCAAAGGGCGCGTACTCACGAAGGCAAGCTGCAGGTCGAACTGGCCCAGCTTGAGCACATGAGTACCCGTCTGGTCCGTGGCTGGACCCACCTTGAGCGACAGAAAGGTGGTATCGGGCTGCGCGGTCCGGGCGAAACCCAGCTTGAAACCGACCGACGTCTATTGCGGGTTCGCCTGCGGCAGATCAAGGGACGGCTGGAGAAGGTTCGCAGCCAACGTGATCAGGCCCGTCGCGGGCGTCGTCGCGCGGATATTCCATCGGTTTCACTGGTGGGCTATACCAACGCCGGCAAATCGACCCTGTTCAACTCGGTAACCGATTCGGACGTGTTCGCGGCAGACCAACTGTTCGCCACGCTCGATCCGACCCTGCGTCGTCTGCAGCTCGATGACCTGGGTCCGATCGTGCTGGCCGATACCGTGGGCTTCATTCGCCATCTGCCACACAAACTGGTCGAGGCCTTTCGCGCGACGCTTGAAGAATCGAGCAACTCCGATTTATTGCTGCATGTGATCGACTCCCACGAGCCGGATCGCATGTCGCAGATCGAGCAGGTCATGGCGGTGCTTGGTGAGATCGGAGCCGAGGGCTTGCCGATCCTCGAGGTCTATAACAAACTCGATCTGCTTGAAGGCGTAGAGCCTCAGATACAGCGCGATGCCGACGGCAAGCCGCAGCGTGTCTGGGTTTCTGCCCGTGATGGTCGAGGGCTTGATCTGCTCAAGCAGGCTATCGCCGAATTGCTCGGCGACGACCTGTTTGTCGGCACGCTGCTTCTGCCTCAAAGTCTCGCCCGGCTGCGTGCCCAGTTCTTTGAGCTGGGTGCGGTGCAGAGCGAAACGCATGACGAGGAAGGTGCCAGCGTGTTGGCCGTACGACTGCCGCGCGTTGAACTCAATCGACTGGTGAGTCGCGAAGGATTGCAGCCGCTGGAGTTCATCGAGCAACACACTTTGCAATAAAAGCACGAGAAAGCCGTTGTACGGCTTTCGCGAGCATTCTGTAGCATTGGTCGGCGCGCCGCGGGCGCGTCTTTGCTTTATCAGATGGAGAGCGCTATGGCTTGGAATGAGCCGGGTGGCAACTCGAATAATCAAGATCCCTGGGGTGGCAAACGCCGTGGCGGCGATCGCAAGGGACCACCTGATCTCGACGAGGCCTTCCGTAAGCTGCAGGAAAGCCTGAAGGGGTTGTTCGGCGGCGGTAACAAACGCGGCAGCGATGGCGGCAGCAGTGGCAGTGGTGGCGGCTCAGGCAAGGGCGGTGGCTTCGGCCTGCTCGGCATCGGGCTTGTCGTACTGGTCGCTTTCTGGCTTTACAGCGCTATCTATGTGGTTGACGAGCAAGAGCAGGCTGTCGTGCTGCGTTTCGGTCAGTACCACGAGACCGTGGGCCCGGGCCTTAACATCTACTTCCCGCCGTTCGATCGCAAGTACATGGAGAACGTGACTCGCGAGCGTGCCTACAGCAAGCAGGGCCAGATGCTCACCGAAGACGAGAACATCGTCGAAGTGCCGCTGACCGTGCAGTACAAGATCAGCGACCTTCAGGCGTTCGTGCTGAACGTCGACCAGCCTGAAATCAGCCTGCAGCACGCGACTGAAAGTGCGTTGCGCCATGTCGTGGGTTCCACGGCGATGGATCAGGTGCTGACTGAAGGCCGTGAACTGATGGCCAGCGAAATCAAGGAGCGTCTGCAACGTTTCCTCGATACCTACCGTACCGGCATCACCGTCACTCAGGTCAACGTACAGAGCGCTGCCGCGCCGCGTGAAGTTCAGGAAGCCTTCGATGACGTGATCCGCGCCCGTGAAGACGAGCAGCGTGCGCGTAACCAGGCTGAAAGCTATGCCAACGGTGTGATCCCGGAAGCCCGTGGTCAGGCTCAGCGTATTCTCGAAGATGCCAACGGTTACCGCGATGAAGTGGTTTCGCGCGCCAAGGGTGAGGCGGATCGCTTTACCAAACTGGTTGCCGAGTACCGCAAGGCTCCTGAAGTTACCCGCCAGCGTCTGTATCTGGACACCATGCAGGAAGTCTTCAGCAACACCAGCAAGGTTCTCGTGACCGGCGACAAGGGGCAGAACAATCTGCTTTATCTGCCGCTCGACAAGATGATCGAGAGCAGTCGCAGCAGTAACGGCAATGGCTCCAATTCAGGTACGCCATCGCAGTCGGCTAATGATGCTGCCGCTGCTGCCGCCGCTGCCCGGGCGAATGAGGCTCAGCAGCGTGGTGAAGTACGTACCAGGGAGACTCGCTGATGAGTAACAAATCACTGATCACCCTTATTGTCGGCGTGGTACTGGCGGTCATCGCCTGGAACAGCTTTTACATAGTGTCCCAGACCGAGCGCGCGGTTCTGCTGCAATTCGGTCGTGTGGTCCAGGCTGACGTTCAGCCGGGTCTGCATGTGAAGGTTCCTTACGTGAACCAGGTGCGCAAGTTCGACGGTCGTTTGCTGACCCTCGATGCACCGACCCAGCGCTTCCTGACACTGGAAAAGAAAGCGGTCATGGTCGATGCCTACGCCAAGTGGCGTGTGAAGGATGCGGAGCGTTTTTACACCGCGACTTCCGGCCTCAAGCAGATTGCCGACGAGCGTCTTTCGCGTCGTCTGGAATCCGGTCTGCGTGACCAGTTCGGCAAGCGCACCCTGCACGAAGTCGTGTCGGGTGAGCGAGACGCGCTGATGGCGGACATCACCGGTTCGCTGAACCGCATGGCCGAGAAAGAACTGGGTATCGAAGTGGTCGATGTCCGGGTCAAGGCCATCGATCTGCCGAAGGAAGTGAATCGCAGCGTTTTCGAACGCATGAGCACTGAGCGTGAGCGTGAAGCCCGCGAACACCGTGCCAAGGGTAACGAGCTGGCTGAAGGCATCCGTGCCGACGCCGATCGTCAGCGTCGTGTGCTGCTGGCCGAAGCCTATCGCGAGTCGGAAGAAGCGCGTGGTGATGGTGATGCCCAGGCTGCCGCGATCTACTCCAAGGCGTATGGTCAGGACCAGGAGTTCTACGCGTTCTATCGCAGCCTGCGTGCCTACCGCGAAAGCTTTGCGAACAAGAGCGACGTGATGGTGCTTGATCCGAACAGCGAATTCTTTCGCTACATGGAAAAAGCCAAGCCGTAATTAATCACCCGCCGGGCGGCAAAACCGCCCGGTGGGGTGAACGTACGGTGAAACGTGTGTATCATGCGGCAGCCGGGAAATTCCCGGCTTTTTTGCGTCTGCACGATTGATTGGCCGTATCTGAATCGGAACGCGGCAAGATTTTTCGAGGAAAGTGGTCTGCAAGGCCTGTCTCGGGCATTTGTCGTGCCCGTCATACGGCGCACCACTTTCTGCTTCACTCAAGGTCGGCCTGTAGGCTGGCCGCCTGGATCACAGGGGAATGGCGTAATGGCAACGGTCGACCGCTGGCTGCTACCAGATGGCATCGAAGAAGTACTGCCACCGGAAGCGGCGCGCATTGAAGTAGCGCGCCGTCAGGTGTTGGATCTGTTTCAGAGCTGGGGCTATGAGTTTGTCGTCACCCCGCATATCGAGTATCTCGAGTCCCTGCTGACTGGCGCGGGTTCGGATCTGGATCTGCGTACCTTCAAGGTTATTGACCCGCAATCGGGCCGGCAGATGGGCTTTCGCGCCGACATCACGCCACAGGTTGCACGTATCGATGCTCACACCCTGAAACGTGAAGGCCCGAGCCGTCTGTGCTACGCGGGCAGCGTTCTGCACGCTCAGCCGCGCGCGCTGTCGTCCTCGCGCAGCCCGATACAACTGGGTGCCGAACTTTACGGCGATGCGAGCCCGAGCAGCGATGTTGAAGTCATCAGTCTGATGCTGGTCATGCTGCAACTGGCCGATGTGCCGGATGTGCACATGGACCTCGGGCATGTCGGTATCTATCGCGGTCTGGCGCGTGCCGCCGGCCTGTCGGGTGAAGTCGAGCAGCAGCTGTTCGATGCACTGCAGCGCAAGGCCATCGATGAAGTGATTGCCCTCACCGCCGATCTGCCGCCAGAACTGGCCGCCATGCTGCGCGCACTGGTTGATCTGTGCGGTGGTCGTGAGGTGCTGGACGCAGCACGCGATCGTCTGGCCGGCGCACCGGCGCCAGTGCTGGCCGCTCTGGACGACCTGCTGTCGATTGCCGAGCGTCTGGCTGCGCGTTTCCCGCAGCTGCCGCTGTACTTTGATCTCGGCGAGCTGCGCGGTTACCACTACCACACCGGTGTGGTGTTCGCGGTGTTCGTGCCGGGCGTGGGCCAGTCGATCGCTCAGGGCGGTCGTTACGATGACATCGGTGCCGACTTCGGTCGTGCCCGTCCGGCGACCGGCTTTTCCACCGACCTGAAAACCCTGGTTACCCTGGGGCAGGCAGAAATCGTCTTACCGTCTGGTGGCATCTGGGTGCCGGACAGTACGGATGCGGCACTCTGGCAGATGGTTTGCCAGTTGCGCAGTGAAGGTCAGCGTGTGGTTCAGGCGTTGCCTGGGCAGCAGGCGAGCGCCGCGCGTGAAGCCGACTGTGACCGGCAATTGATTCAGCATGGCGAGCACTGGCAGGTAATGCCGCTGGCTTCTTGAGTATTCCTGCCGGCCGCCGCCGGCACCAAGTTTGCGTGAATGAGGACAAGTGTTATGGGTAAGAATGTCGTAGTCCTGGGCACTCAATGGGGTGATGAGGGCAAAGGCAAGATCGTTGATCTGCTGACCGAACATGCTACCGCCGTAGTTCGCTATCAGGGTGGCCACAACGCCGGCCACACACTGGTGATCGACGGTGAGAAAACCGTATTGCACCTGATTCCGTCCGGTGTGCTGCGCGAACGCGTGCAGTGCCTGATCGGTAACGGTGTGGTGGTTGCTCCCGACGCGCTCCTGCGCGAAATCGTCAAGCTGGAAGAGAAAGGCATTCCGGTGCGTGAGCGTCTGCGCATCAGCCCGTCCTGCCCGCTGATCCTGTCGTACCACGTGGCACTCGACCAGGCGCGTGAAAAAGCCCGCGGCGAGTTCAAGATCGGCACCACCGGTCGTGGTATCGGCCCGGCCTACGAAGACAAGGTCGCACGTCGCGGTCTGCGTATCGGCGACCTGTTCCATCGTGAGCGCTTCGCCGCCAAGCTGGGCGAACTGCTCGACTACCACAACTTCGTGCTGGTCAATTACTACAAAGAGCCTGCCATCGACTTCCAGAAGACGCTCGACGAGTGCATGGAATACGCCGACATGCTCAAGCCGCTGATGCTCGACGTCACCGCTGCGCTGCATGAGATGCGTCGCGACGGCAAGGACATCATGTTCGAAGGTGCCCAGGGTTCGCTGCTGGACATCGACCACGGTACCTACCCGTACGTCACCAGCTCCAACACCACGGCGGGCGGCATTGCCACCGGTTCCGGTTTTGGTCCGATGTACCTGGATTACATCCTGGGTATCACCAAGGCCTACACCACGCGCGTGGGTTCGGGTCCTTTCCCGACTGAGCTGTTCGATGACGTCGGTGCCTTCCTGGCCAAGCGTGGTCATGAGTTCGGTGCCACCACCGGTCGTGCACGCCGTTGCGGCTGGTTCGACGCCGTCATCCTGCGTCGCGCCATCGAAATCAACAGCATCTCGGGCCTGTGCCTGACCAAGCTGGACGTGCTCGACGGTCTGGAAACCATCAACATCTGTGTGGGCTACGAGAACGAAGAGGGTGCCGTCATCGACGCGCCTACCGACGCTGACAGCTATCTGGGCCTGCGTCCGGTCTACGAGCAGATGCCAGGCTGGAGCGAATCCACGCTGGGTGCTAAGACCCTCGAAGAGCTGCCTGCTGCCGCTCGCGCTTACATCAAGCGTGTTGAAGAGCTGGTGGGTGCGCCTATCGACATCATTTCGACCGGTCCTGACCGCAACGAAACCATCGTGCTGCGTCATCCGTTCGGCTGATACGTCACCGGGCTGTGCCAAAAAGGGTCGCATGTGCGGCCCTTTTTTATTGTCGCACCGACGGCAGGGAAGCTCAGAAAAGTGAGACTTGTGTCACGGCACGGCGCTTGCTACAAAGATGACAGAAAAGTGCCAGCATTTTAATGGCGCTGAGGGTGGAGGGATTCTCCTGTGTCTGCTGTCTTATCTCTATTGCAAAGCCGTCTGCTGCGCCCGGTCTTCATTGCGCTGGGTATCGCTCTTTTGGTGCAGGTGGTGGTGGCGGTTGCGCTTACCCGGAGCACAGTCACTGCGCTTGAGGCCGATCTCGCCAACCGCCTGGGGGTAGATTCGCAACATCTGTCCTCAGAGCTGGAGTCGGCGAGTAGCGAAGTGACATCGAGCCTCGATGCATTGTCAGCCAGCACTCGACAGCGCCTGAGCGTCGGGCTCTCTACCCGTCTGAAGGAAGAGCAGGCTCAACTGCGTGCCACGCTGGAGAAAGACCTGCGCGAGTCCGCGACGGACATGGCCGAATTGCTGGCTGCCGTTGCTCCGCGTGCCATGTGGGACAACGACACGCCCACGCTTTCCGAATTCGCACGCCGTGCCCAGCGCAATCCCAACGTACTGTTCGTCGTTTATGACGACGCCGCAGGTGAGCACCTCACGCGTTACATGAACCGTGACAATCCGCTGGTCAAGGCTCTTTTGGCCAAGGGCGAAGGCGAGCGGGCGATGGACAAGGTCCTCAATGCGGCGAAAAGCGACCCTTCGGTGTATTACGTCGAGGCATCCATCAGCCCTAACGGCGTAGAGATCGGCAAGGTGCGCATGGGTGTGTCCACGGCAACGGTCGAAGAGAATCTTACTGCCCTGGACAAGCGTTTCGCGACCCTGATCACCAGTGGTGAACAGTTGGTGTCTGACAGCCTTGCCAGTGCCTCGAAGGACAGCTCTGCCGCGCTACGCACGCGCCTGCAGTCGGCTCAGGCGGCGGGAGCGGCAATGACCGCCAACACGCGTGTGGCGGTTCAGGAAGCTGCCGAAACGCTGCGCTGGAGAATCGGCATGGGTCTGGCCCTGGTCGGCCTGGGTGTATTGTTGTTACTGGCGGTGGTGCTCGGGCGTCGGGTCGTCAGCAAGCTGCATCTGCTGATCGCGGCACTCAATGACCTTGCGGCGGGCGAGGGCGACCTGACCAAGCGCGTCAAGCTGGACAGCAACGACGAGATTGGCGACATGTCGGCGGCGGTCAACCGCTTCATCGACAAGTTGCAGCCTATCGTTCGTGAGGCGGGCGAGGTGGCGCAGCGCACCGGGCAGGAAATCGGTGTCATGAGCGAGCGTAACGCCGGCGCCGATGCGGCGGCCGAATTGCAGCGGGACCAAGTGGCGGCCAGTCTGAAAGCGCTGGAGCAGATGGCCGACGAGGCGCAGTCGGAAAGCCAGGCGATGCAGGCAGCCTTGCGTCAGGTGATCGATATCAAACAAGCGACCGATGAAAACACCCGCACGTCCAATCAGGTCGGCGGTTTGATCGAGGCGCTGGCCGGGCAGGTTGAAACCGGTGCGCAGGTCATTGAGCGTCTGGCGCAGCAAAGCCAGCAGATCGAGGTCGTGCTGGAAGTTATCCACGGTATTGCCGAGCAAACCAACTTGCTCGCACTCAACGCAGCCATTGAAGCCGCACGCGCGGGTGAAACGGGCAGGGGCTTTGCCGTGGTGGCTGACGAAGTGCGGGCGCTGGCCAGCAAGACGCAAAGCTCGACGGGCGATATCCAGGAGCACATCATCGCCCTGCAGCGTGGAGCGAAAGAGGCGGTCGCCGCCATCGGCATCGCCGGACGCCAGGCCAAGGAAGGTCTGGAAGTACTGCGAGACAGTGCCAAGCGCCAGCAGACCGTGCAGGTATCTGTCGAGCAGGTACACGCGGCCATTGGTCTGGCGACCAAGGCGGCTGTACATCAGGCTGAAGGCGCGCAGGCCGTTCGCGGTCGGGTAGAGGTGATTCACGCTCAGGCCGAGAAAGCCGCAAAAGCGGTGGTTGAGACGACCGCTAGCGGCAAAGTGCTAAACGGGCTGGCTGCGCAGTTGAAGTCGAGCCTGGGGCAGTTTCGGGCTTGAGGTATAGAACGTTTTCGGGAAAAGGCCTTCGTTTACACCTTAGTCTGTGAGGCACCCAGCACGATGTCTAGCACGTGCTGACAGCGAAGCGAATAATCGAGCGCTAACTTTCAAGGACGCGAGGTTGGCTGTGTCTGGATAATCGCAGGAAGTTTTTTGAAATGCCTACCTGTCAGTTCTGATAGTAACCCTATGGGCAATGACCCCCTACAGTGAGCAAGAGCTCATGATCGCGAATGAGCACTTTGTACTGTGCTTACCTCAGAGCGCACAGCCAGATATTTAACTTTATTTCTATGGATGGAATGAATATGACTGCCTTATTGGAAAGTCCCCTTGCCCCGGTAGGTGTTGGGGGCGTCTGGAGAACTGATGCGGTTACAGGAGTAAAATATGTTCAGTTAGGCTACCCCGACAAGCCGTCATCGCCCCCCTCGCCGTCGGATATGTCCTACCTTGCAGGGCGGGGGCTCGGAGTCAGGCTGCCGTCGATATGGAACAACTATTACTTGAGTTTTGCTCCTGGCGAGCACGTTCAGATTAATTTCAAGGGTAAGTCTCAGAGTGGAACGCTGATTAGTTGGAGTACGACTTACATAGCGCTATCTGTCGTGGGGGGTGATGTACGCACCGTGACGATTCCGTCTGATATTGTGAAAGCGCTCGCCGGTCAAACGGCGACTGTTCAGTATGTCGTCAGGCCCGCAAGTTCCAACAAGACTGGCAAGGTTCGCACATCGCAATCTCTTGAGTTTCAGATTCGAGGTCTTTATCTGCCGGCGCCCGAACTGTTGGAGGCCGTCAACGACTCTATCGACCCGGATCACATCAGTGCCAAGGCTACAGTCAACTTTGTCACTGTCAGTCTCGATTACCCAGGTATTCAGCTTGGGGACACCGTAAAACTGGTCAGGGAGGGCGTGAACGCCAAGCAGAATGCAATTAACTTTACTGACAAAGACCGCCCCATCAGTGCAAGTAATCTACAGCGGCGTCCAATGAAAATTACCTGGACAGATGCTGATATCAAGCCGCTGGTCAATGGCATCATGAGTATCTACTACAAGGTGTATAGAGAGGGCGACTGGTATACCTCGCCCAGGCGCAATATCTATGTAGGACCCAGCCTTGCGGGTTTGCCGCCATTTATCAACGAAGTTTCTGATAATCGTCTCGATCCGGACAAAATTGCTGACTCTATCAATGTTCATATTCCTTCCGCTGGAACCTTGGTAAAAGACAAGATCACGCTATTCTGGAGTGACTCGTCAAAACAGAAGACGTTTACCGATGAGGGGCTTGTTACCCAGCAGAATGTCGATGGCGACATGTCATTTGATGTGTATCTGGATAATCCCATTGAATTCAACCGGGGCAAGGTTGTGACGGTTTTTTACCTGCTTGAGCGCGTTCTGCCAGATGGCCGGAAAGTCAGCTTTCGTTCTGCTGACTATCAGTTTTTCGTCGGCAGTCAGAAGGATCAGGAGGCTGCAGATTCCAGGGTTTTGGCCGGCGCTGTGGTGGACGGTGTCAAAGATGGCAAGATGGATGCTGCTCTTGCGAGCGTTGGAACAAAACTCACCGTACCTTACGCCGAGACTCAGGTGGGAGACAGTGTTACGGCTTATTGGCAGCCGGTCGAGGGTGGTGATCCGGTCGCACTGGGTGTTCAGGCTGTTGATGCGGCCAACGTGAATATCGACCTGGTATTCAATGTTCCCGCGGCCTCCGTCAGTACAGCGCTCAACAAAAAGGCCATTGTCTATTACGTTATTGAGCGAAAAGGGCTTGGCGGCAAGACTCAGAAGTTCAGGTCTCAGGAAGAACTGTTTTCGGTAGGCACTCAGGTGGCTGGTCTATTGCTTACTGCTCCTGAGGTTCCGGCGTCTGTTGACTGGGTTCTTGATCCGATGGCCGTGCAAAATGGCACAACAGTGGTTGTTCAGCCTTACCCCGCCATTGCTGTCGGCGACAAGGTTCGGCTCTTCTGGATTGGTACTGACGGCCCCGGGACGCCAGCTATAGCCGAACAAACTGTCGGCAGTGTGAGCAAGGCATTAGAGTTCGTTATTCCAGCCTCGGCAATTGGTTCCAATACCGGGGCAGAGGTCTGGGTCTATTATCAGGTCACGCGCAACGGGCTGATCAATCCGATAGATTCTGACGACACCATCATTGAGGTCGATACACTTGGTGGGGATAACCTGTCTCTGCCAGTGGTCGGCCAGGCACTCACAGATCTGCTGGATCTGGCCTCGGTAAAAACCGACATCGTGGTGACGCTCAAGAAGTGGCCATTCATGGCAGCCGGTCAACGGGTGTGGTTGCGCCTGGAGGGTACTGCCCAGGATGGTAGTGCGGTGGAGATCAACGTCTGGACAGCCAGAATATTGACCGATGCCGATGCCGATGCAAAGCAGGACTTGGCTATTACTATCACTCGGGCCCAGTTCGATAATTTGGCAGCGGGCAGTCAGTTGCAGGTATTTGCAAAGGTTACGTTCGATGGTGACTTCAGTGACACCTACGCTGAAGACTTTCCTACGCTGAGTTTGACAATCAAACCGCAAGGCAGCTTGCTGAGTGTCAAGTTTTCAGATGTTTCTTTGAGCGCTGCGTATCCGAAGCCAGGCAGCACTGCTGCAGTGCCGCCCGATTCAAGTCAGTTAATGGTTGTTAGTGGCGGTAAAGGTCCCTATACGTTCGTGTCTGGAGATTCGTCTATCGTCGAGGTCGATGCTAAAGGCCTGCTGATGGCCAGGAAGAACGGATCTGTATATGTTCAGGTGCGAGATTCCCTAGGCCAGGTTGTATACGTAACGGTCACTGTCCAAGGTATTTCCACGTTGGAGTACCTGAATTTCGATACTTACACGGAGTGCAAGAAAATTGCCGACAGCAGAGGTCTTGTCATTCCGGATCTGGCTACTTGGCGCAAGCTCCGTGCCGAGGGTGGCGGAAAGTTGAGTATCGACCTCACGGCAGCGCCTGCGGGGCAGCAGTGGGACAGACGGCTCTGGGCAAGTGATAATGGTAGTCTTCCGTTTACCAGAAAGAGCTATTTCCCGGATGATGACAAGGATAAGGATCTGAGAGACATCGTGATAGGTGGCGATGCAGCCTATGGCTTTGGTTTGAAGATATAAGCTGGATGCGGTCTGCTGAGTTGAAGTAAATGACTTTGCAATTCCCAAAAAAAAACCGAGCCATTGGCTCGGTTTTTTTGAATTGGTGCCCAGAAGAAGACTCGAACTTCCACGACCTTGCGGTCACCAGCACCTGAAGCTGGCGTGTCTACCAATTTCACCATCTGGGCAGCATCAGCAGCGTCTCCGCCGTTGATGGGGCGCACTATACGGCGATCATTTTGCTTTGTAAACCCCTGTTTTGATTTAATAATCAAAACCTTAAAATGCAAAAACTCGCTTTCGCGGGTTTTTGTGAGGCTTGAGGCTGTTGTAGTCTGTTGCCTGAATTGGTGCCCAGAAGAAGACTCGAACTTCCACGACCTTGCGGTCACCAGCACCTGAAGCTGGCGTGTCTACCAATTTCACCATCTGGGCAGTATCGGAAGGCATCAACCTGCCGATGGCGCGCACTATACGGAGCGCTTTTTAGGCTGTAAACCCCGGCGATGAAAAAAAGTCGAAAAAATTCGCGGGCGGTGTGTTTCGGGTGTTGCAGCGTGGTCAGGGAGGCTTTTTGTCGAGTGGTTTGAGCGTGAAATTTCCCGTTTCATGAGGTCTATGCCAAACTAACCCCTATATATACAAGGTGAAAACTATCTAATGGCCGATTGGCAGTCCCTCGATCCCGAGGCCGCTCGTGAAGCGGAAAAATACGAAAACCCTATTCCCAGCCGTGAGCTAATCTTGCAGCACCTTGCCGAGCGCGGTTCGCCGGCCAGTCGCGAGCAACTGGTCGAAGAATTCGGCCTGACCACCGAAGATCAATTCGAGGCCCTGCGCCGCCGCCTTCGGGCGATGGAGCGTGACGCCCAGTTGATCTACACCCGTCGCGGCGCTTATGCACCGGTAGACAAGCTTGACCTGATCCTGGGTCGCATCTCCGGCCATCGCGACGGCTTCGGCTTTCTGGTGCCGGACGACGGCTCCGACGACCTGTTCATGAGCCCAGCGCAAATGCGCTTGGTGTTCGACGGTGACCGGGCACTGGCCCGTGTTTCCGGTCTTGACCGTCGCGGCCGCCGCGAAGGTGTGATCGTCGAAGTGATCTCGCGTGCTCACGAAAGCATCGTGGGTCGCTATTTCGAAGAAAGCGGCATCGGCTTCGTGGTGCCCGACAACCCGAAAATCCAGCAGGAAGTGCTGGTGACGCCGGGTCGTAACAACGGCGCCAAGATCGGTCAGTTCGTCGAGGTGAAAATCACCCATTGGCCGACGCCGCGCTTCCAGCCGCAAGGCGACGTGATCGAAGTGGTGGGCAACTACATGGCGCCCGGTATGGAGATCGATGTCGCGCTGCGTACCTACGATATCCCGCATGTTTGGCCCGAAGCAGTGCTCAAAGAGGCTGCCAAGCTCAAGCCGGAAGTCGAAGAGAAGGACAAGGAACACCGCGTCGATCTGCGCCATCTGCCGTTCGTGACCATCGACGGCGAAGACGCTCGTGACTTCGACGATGCGGTCTATTGCGAAGCCAAGCCGGGCAAGCTGCGTCTGTTCTCCGGTGGCTGGAAGCTCTACGTGGCGATTGCCGACGTATCGAGCTACGTGAAGATCGGCTCGGCGCTGGATGCAGAGTCCCAGGTGCGCGGCAACTCGGTGTATTTCCCCGAGCGCGTCGTGCCCATGCTGCCTGAGCAATTGTCCAACGGCCTCTGCTCGCTGAACCCGCATGTCGATCGTCTGGCCATGGTCTGCGAGATGACCATCTCCAAGACCGGCGAGATGACTGACTACGTGTTCTACGAAGGCATCATCCACTCCCACGCTCGCCTGACCTACAACAAGGTCAGCACGATTCTGGAACAGCCGAAAACCGCTGAAGCCAAAAGCCTGCGTGGTGAATACGGCGATGTGGTGCCGCACCTCAAACAGCTTTATGCGATGTACAAGGTATTGCTGGGCGCGCGTCATGTGCGCGGTGCGATCGATTTCGAAACTCAGGAAACCCGGATCATCTTCGGTTCCGAGCGCAAGATTGCCGAAATCCGTCCGACCACTCGCAATGATGCCCACAAGCTGATCGAGGAATGCATGCTGGCCGCCAACGTGGCCACCGCGCAGTTCCTGAAGAAGCACGAAATTCCTGCGTTGTACCGCGTCCACGATGGTCCGCCGCCGGAGCGCCTGGAAAAACTGCGTGCGTTCCTCGGTGAGCTGGGTCTGACGTTGCATAAAGGCAAGGAAGGTCCGACACCGAAGGATTATCAGGCGCTGCTTGAAACCGTTCGTGATCGTCCTGACTACCACCTGATCCAGACTGTGATGCTGCGTTCGTTGAGCCAGGCGGTCTACAGCTCGGACAACAACGGTCACTTCGGTCTGAATTACGAAGCGTACACGCACTTCACATCGCCGATCCGTCGTTATCCGGACCTGCTGACCCATCGTGCGATTCGCAGTGTCATTCGCTCCAAGCAGGATACGCCGCACGTTCGTCGTGCCGGTGCTGCCACGATCCCGAAGGCGCGCATCTACCCATACGACGACGCGCTGCTCGACCAGTTGGGCGAACAATGCTCGATGAGCGAACGCCGTGCCGACGAGGCTACGCGCGACGTGGTCAACTGGCTCAAGTGCGAATACATGAAGGATCGCGTCGGCGAGTCGTTCCCGGGCGTGATCACCGCTGTAACCGGCTTTGGTCTGTTCGTCGAGCTGACCGACATCTATGTCGAGGGCCTGGTCCACGTGACCGCCTTGCCGGGTGACTACTACCACTTCGATCCGCTGCACCACCGCCTTGCCGGCGAGCGTACCGGGCGTAACTTCCGCTTGGGCGACACCGTTGAAGTGCGTGTCATGCGCGTCGATCTGGACGAGCGGAAGATCGATTTCGAGATATCCGAAGCGGCAGCGGCTGCAAAGCCGACGGCTCGCAAGCGTCGTGGTCATGACACCGCGGCACCTGCTGCCTCGACCACGGCTGAGAAGGATAAGGCGCCTGCCAAGTCCGGACGCCGTAGCGCTTCGACCAAGGAAAGCAGCACCGAAGCGTATCGCCCGAGCGATGCCGCCGCGAAAAACGCAGAAGTGCGTAAAAGCCGCGAGCTGAAAAAAGCGCTTCTGGCAGACGCGAAGGGTGGTAGCAAGGCATCGTCGGGAAAGTCTGACAGGTCGGGTTCTGCGCCTTCATCGGGCAAACCGGCCAGCAAACACCGTAAAGGCTCGTCAAAAACGGGCTCCGCGCCAGCTGCGAAAAGCAGCGGCGCTCGTAAACCCAAGGCCAAGTCATGAGTCAGCTGGAAAAAATCTACGGCGTTCACGCCGTAGAAGCGTTACTTCGTCATCATCCGAAACGCGTCAAGCACATCTGGCTGGCCGAGGGTCGTAACGACCCTCGCGTCCAGACCCTGGTCGCACTGGCGGCCGAAAATCGCGTCACCATCGGGCAGGCCGAGCGCCGCGAAATGGATGCCTGGGTCGAAGGCGTGCATCAGGGTGTTGTTGCCGATGTGAGCCCGAGTCAGGTCTGGGGCGAGGCTATGCTCGACGAGCTGCTGGACCGCAGTGAGGGCTCGCCGCTGCTGTTGGTGCTGGACGGCGTGACCGATCCGCACAACCTTGGCGCCTGCCTGCGTACTGCCGATGCAGCAGGTGCGCTGGCGGTCATCGTGCCCAAGGACAAATCCGCAACCCTGACGCCAGCCGTGCGCAAGGTCGCCTGCGGTGCAGCCGAGGTCATTCCGCTCGTGGCAGTGACCAACCTGGCGCGTACCCTGGAAAAACTGCAGCAGCGCGGATTGTGGGTGGTCGGTACTGCGGGCGAGGCCGAGGTCGAGCTGTATCAGCAGGACCTGACCGGGCCGACCATTATCATCATGGGCGCGGAAGGCAAGGGCATGCGTCGCCTGACCCGTGAGCATTGTGATTATCTGGTGCGCCTGCCGATGGCGGGCAGTGTCAGCAGCCTCAACGTGTCGGTCGCGACCGGCGTGTGTCTGTTCGAAGCGCTGCGCCAGCGCAGTGTCAAGGCTGCCGGCAAAAAAGCCTGATTGCGGCTTCTGGCCAGAGTGAGCAGGTCGCGCCATGCGATCTGCTCATTAATTCACCAATTGCCTTGCGCCTCCCCCGACCCTTCTCTACAATTGCGCCCCTTGCTGTCACGGCAGGCGCGCATGTGCCTGTCCCTGAGCAAGACCAACAGTGTCATTCACTCCTTGTCTGACCGCTATTTGAGCGGCAGGCTACAACCCGTAAGGAGCATTCATGCGTCATTACGAAATTATCTTTTTGGTCCACCCGGATCAAAGCGAGCAAGTCGGCGGCATGGTAGAGCGTTACACCAAGCTGATCGAAGAAGACGGCGGCAAAATCCACCGTCTGGAAGATTGGGGCCGTCGTCAACTGGCTTACGCAATCAACAATGTTCACAAGGCTCACTACGTGATGCTGAACGTTGAGTGCACTGGCAAGGCTCTGGCCGAGCTGGAAGACAACTTCCGTTACAACGATGCTGTGATCCGTAACCTGGTCATCCGTCGCGACGAAGCCGTAACCGGCCAGTCCGAGATGCTCAAGGCTGAAGAGAACCGCAGTGAGCGCCGTGAGCGTCGTGACCGTCCTGAGCACTCCGACAGCGCCGATGGCGATGACGGCGACAACAGCGACGTTAGCGATAACGCTGACGAGTAATCCACGGACCTTTTGAGGAGCCAATTACATGGCACGTTTCTTCCGTCGTCGTAAATTCTGCCGCTTCACCGCTGAAGACGTCAAAGAGATCGATTACAAAGATCTCAACACTCTGAAAGCCTACGTATCCGAGACCGGCAAAATCGTTCCAAGCCGTATCACTGGTACCAAAGCACGTTATCAGCGTCAGCTGGCCACCGCTATCAAGCGTGCCCGCTTCCTGGCCCTGCTGGCCTACACCGACAGCCACGGCCGCTGAGACCAGGTAGTCGACAAAACGTAACAAAGGATAGAAAGCATGCGTGCCCTGGCTGAATTCATCATGCGCGGCCGTATGCAGGCCACTCTCGTAGTGGCTGGATGTGCGGCATTGCCGCTGTTGTTCTGGTTGAGTGCTGCCGCAGGGTGCCTTGTGCTCCTGCGACGCGGGTTCAGTGATGCCGTTGGTGTCCTGTCCTGGGCTCTGCTGCCGGCTTTGGTCTGGTGGTATTTCGGTGAGCCTCGTACAGCCATGGTGCTGGCGGGGTCACTGAGTTTGGCAATGGTTTTGCGTGCCAGCGAGTCCTGGGTCCGTGTGCTGCTGGTCAGCGTGGCGTTGGGTGTGGTGTATGCAGTAATTCTGGGCACGGTTTTTCGCGAACCTCTGGAAGCAATGTCGCAGGAGTTGCAGAAACATCTGCCGACAATGCTGGCCGGGCTCTACGAGCAGTTGAACGTAGAAGAGCGAGCGCGTCTGGGGGCACTGATTGCACCCGTCCTGGATGGCCTGATAGCGGCTGTGCTGCAAATCGTCAGTGTGCTGTGCCTGATTCTTGGGCGGTACTGGCAAGCGATGTTGTACAACCCTGGTGGTTTCGGGCGTGAATTTCGCGCCGTGAAACTCCCGCTGGTGCCGGCGTTGGTGCTGGTGGTGTGCATGCTGGTGGGGCCGAATTTCGGTCCGCAGATAGCGATGCTTACACCGCTGTGCAGCGTACCGCTGGTCTTTGCGGGCCTGGCCCTGATTCACGGACTGGTCGCTGAAAAGCGTCTGTCCAGGTTCTGGCTGGTGGGGATGTACATCACGCTGCTGGTGTTCATGCAGCTGATTTATCCGTTGCTCGTGGTAATTGCCATTGTCGACAGCCTGATTGATTTTCGCGGTCGCCGGAGCTCGAAAGATCCCGGCAATGGTCCTGCGAACGGTGAAGGTTAAAAGTTAAGAGGATTTCCACATGCAACTGATCCTTCTGGAAAAAGTCGCCAACCTGGGCAACCTGGGCGACAAAGTAAACGTTAAGGCCGGCTACGGTCGTAACTACCTGCTGCCTTACGGCAAAGCAACCGCTGCAACCGCTGCCAACGTGGCTGCGTTTGAAGAGCGTCGTGCCGAGCTGGAAAAACTGGCTGCAGACAAGAAAGCATCTGCCGAAACTCGCGCTGCCCAACTGGCTGAGCTGGAAGTGACCATCACTGCCACTGCTGGTGACGAAGGCAAGCTGTTCGGTTCGATCGGCACCCACGACATCGCTGATGCACTGACCGCCTCTGGCGTTGAAGTTGCAAAAAGCGAAGTTCGTCTGCCGAACGGCACTATCCGCAACGTTGGTGAATTCGACGTAGCCGTGCACCTGCACAGCGACGTAGAAGCGACCGTACGCGTTGTCGTAGTGGCTGCTTAAGCAACACGTAATCGTCTGGCGGCATTGACATCAGAGGATTAACATCGGGCACGATCCTGTTCACAGGTCGTGCCCTTTGTCTTTGTGCCATCCCCATTCTGCAAACCCCGAATTGAAGTGGCCATGAACGATATTTCCGCCCCCGAACAATACGATCTGCAAACCGCTGCCCTGAAAGTGCCGCCGCATTCCATCGAGGCCGAACAGGCTGTACTCGGTGGCTTGATGCTGGACAACAACGCCTGGGAGCGGGTGCTCGATCAAGTTTCCGATGGTGATTTCTATCGACATGACCACCGCCTGATATTCCGCGCCATCGCCCGCTTGGCCGACCAGAACAGCCCGATTGACGTGGTCACGCTGGCTGAACAGCTGGACAAGGAAGGGCAGACCTCGCAAGTAGGCGGCCTGGGCTACCTCAGTGAGCTGGCGAAAAACACGCCTTCTGTCGCCAACATCAAGGCTTATGCGCAGATCGTCCGGGCCCGGGCCACGCTGCGGCAATTGATCGGCATCAGTACCGAAATCGCCGACAGTGCGTTCAACCCCGAAGGCCGGACCGCCGAAGAGATTCTTGACGAGGCTGAACGGCAGATCTTCCAGATCGCCGAAGCCCGCCCCAAGACTGGCGGCCCGGTCAGCGTCAATGACCTGCTGACCAAGGCCATCGACCGTATCGATACCCTGTTCAACAGCGACAACGCCATTACCGGTCTGTCGACCGGGTATACCGATCTCGATGAAAAAACCAGCGGATTGCAACCCGCCGACCTGATCATCGTTGCCGGACGTCCGTCGATGGGTAAGACCACCTTCGCCATGAACCTGGTCGAGAACGCGGTGCTGCGCAGTGACAAGGTGGTGCTGGTCTACTCGCTGGAGATGCCAGGCGAATCGCTGATCATGCGTATGTTGTCGTCGCTGGGGCGCATCGACCAGACCAAGGTGCGGGCCGGCCAGCTTGATGACGATGACTGGCCACGCCTGACATCGGCGGTCAATCTGCTCAATGACCGCAAGCTGTTCATCGACGATACGGCTGGTATCAGCCCGTCTGAAATGCGCGCGCGGACGCGGCGGATCGTGCGTGAGCATGGCGACATCGCCATGATCATGATCGACTACCTGCAGTTGATGCAGATCCCTGGTTCCAGCGGTGATAACCGTACCAACGAGATTTCCGAGATCTCGCGCTCGTTGAAAGCGCTTGCCAAGGAATTCAACTGCCCGGTGATTGCCCTGTCGCAGCTCAACCGCTCTCTTGAGCAGCGTCCCAACAAGCGCCCGATCAACTCCGACCTCCGGGAATCCGGAGCGATCGAGCAGGATGCCGACGTCATCATGTTCGTTTACCGGGACGAGGTTTATCACCCGGAAACCGAGCACAAGGGCATTGCCGAGATCATCATCGGCAAGCAGCGTAACGGCCCCATCGGCACCACGCGTCTGGCGTTCATCGGCAAATACACGCGCTTCGAGAACCTGGCGCCGGGTAGTTACAACTTCGACGACGATTGACTTCGGGTGGACTCCATCAAATCCGACCACCGTGGTCGGACTTGATCAAAAAATGTGCTATATTCCGCGCCCGCGATTTTTCCAACGTGCAAACGTAGGTCCTGAACATGCAATCAGCCAAGCCGTTATTTGACTATCCCAAGCACTGGGCCGAATTTTTCGGACCAGCACCTTTCCTGCCCATGAGCCGGGAAGAAATGGATCTGCTTGGCTGGGATTCCTGCGACATCATCATTGTTACCGGTGATGCGTACGTGGATCACCCGTCTTTCGGCATGGCGATCATCGGTCGTCTGCTCGAATCCCAGGGCTTCCGGGTCGGGATCATCGCGCAGCCCAACTGGCAGTCCAAGGACGACTTCATGAAGCTCGGCGAGCCGAATCTGTTTTTCGGTGTCGCTGCCGGCAACATGGACTCGATGATCAACCGCTATACCGCGGACAAGAAGATTCGCTCCGATGACGCCTATACCCCTGGCGGCATGGCTGGCAAGCGTCCGGACCGCGCAAGTCTGGTCTACAGCCAGCGCTGCAAGGAAGCCTACAAGCATGTACCGATCGTGCTGGGCGGCATCGAGGCTTCGCTGCGCCGAATCGCGCACTATGACTATTGGCAGGACAAGGTTCGCAACTCGATCCTGATTGACGCCTGCGCCGACATCCTGCTGTACGGCAATGCCGAACGCGCGATCGTCGAAGTTGCCCAGCGTCTGTCCTACGGCCACAAGATCGAAGACATCACTGACGTTCGCGGTACGGCGTTCATTCGTCGTGACACGCCGCAGGGCTGGTATGAGGTCGACTCCACGCGTATCGACCGTCCAGGCAAGGTCGACAAGATCATCAACCCGTACGTCAACACCCAGGACACGCAGGCCTGCGCCATCGAGCAGGAAAAAGGCAACGTCGAGGACCCCAACGAAGCCAAGGTGGTGCAGATTCTCGCCAGCCCGCGCATGACCCGCGACAAGACGGTCATCCGCCTGCCATCGGTGGAAAAGGTCCGTAACGACGCTGTGCTGTATGCCCACGCCAACCGCGTGTTGCACCTGGAGACCAACCCGGGCAACGCTCGCGCGCTGGTGCAGAAACATGGCGACGTGGACGTCTGGTTCAACCCGCCGCCCATTCCGATGACCACTGAAGAAATGGACTACGTGTTTGGCATGCCTTACGCGCGCGTCCCGCATCCTGCGTACGGCAAGGAAAAGATCCCTGCCTACGACATGATTCGTTTCTCGGTGAACATCATGCGTGGCTGCTTCGGCGGCTGCACCTTCTGCTCGATCACCGAGCACGAAGGGCGGATTATTCAGAACCGCTCCGAAGAGTCGATCATTCGCGAAATCGAAGAAATCCGCGACAAGGTGCCGGGCTTTACCGGGGTCATTTCCGACCTGGGCGGGCCGACCGCGAACATGTATCGCATCGCCTGCAAAAGCCCGGAGATCGAGTCGGCCTGCCGCAAGCCGTCCTGCGTATTCCCGGGTATCTGCCCGAACCTGAATACCGATCACTCGTCGCTGATCCAGCTGTATCGCAGCGCGCGTGCCTTGCCGGGCGTGAAGAAGATCCTGATCGCCTCCGGCCTGCGCTATGACCTCGCGGTCGAGTCGCCGGAGTATGTCAAGGAACTGGTTACTCACCACGTAGGTGGTTACCTGAAGATCGCCCCGGAACACACCGAGGAAGGTCCGCTCAACCAGATGATGAAGCCGGGCATTGGCAGCTATGACAAGTTCAAGCGGATGTTCGAGAAGTACACCAAGGAAGCCGGCAAGGAGCAGTACCTGATTCCTTACTTCATCGCCGCCCACCCGGGCACCACCGATGAAGACATGATGAACCTGGCGCTGTGGCTCAAGGGCAATGGTTTCCGCGCGGACCAGGTGCAGGCGTTCTATCCGTCGCCGATGGCCACGGCCACCGCCATGTACCACTCGGGCAAGAACCCGCTGCGCAAGGTCACCTACAAGAGTGATGCGGTCACCATCGTGAAAAGCGAAGCGCAGCGTCGTTTGCACAAGGCTTTCCTGCGCTATCACGACCCGAAAGGCTGGCCGATGCTGCGTGAGGCACTGGAGCGCATGGGCCGTGCCGACCTGATCGGGCCGGGCAAGGATCAACTGATCCCGTTGCATCAGCCGGCTACTGACAGCTATCAGAGCGCGCGCCGCAAGAACTCGACGCCAGCGGGCAGCCACAAGGTTGCGAAAAATGCCAAGACCACGCTGATCCAGACCCAGCACACCGGCCTGCCGCCACGCGGAAGCGATGGCAGCAAGCCGTGGGACAAGCGTGAAGAGGCCAAGGCTGCCGCTATGGCGCGCAACAAGCAGGCCGCCAAGGAGCGCATGGATGCAGCCAAGGGCAAAGGCACCAAACCGCCCAAGCGCAAGCCAGTAGTGCCACGCTAAGGCGAGGTATCCGCGCAGACGCAGAGCGTCGCACGATAGTTGGTATTATCGTTCCTCGTTCTGTGGGTGTACCTATCATGTGCTCGTGTGCTGATAGTGCCGAAAATGTAGCGTCGGGCAGTGCTGAAAACCCACCTGTAATCCCTTGTGGGAGCGAGCTTGCTCGCGAAAGCGGTGGTTCAGTGATGACGCCTTCGCGAGCAAGCTCGCTCCCACGGGGTGGGAATGCCTTGGGTGAAGCTGCGCGTCTTACACCTGCAACGCGCCGCATGCGTATCCAAACGCCTTCACAATTCTTCACCCCCCACTCAATCCCTCTGCCACACTGTCTGCCTTATTACTGTGCGACCCTTGCACCGTTGGCTTCGGCCGGCACGATTTTGGTGCTGCGCCTGTTCAGGCGGGGAATGCCACTCTCGTTGGCGCACGACTTTGACCGGATGGCATAAGTCTTGCGCGGCTCAATTACCGTTCAGGCTCGCAGGAGGCACGCCGTGTCGATTCATATTGCCTTGCACCATGTCACGCACTATCGCTACGACCGCGCGGTCGAACTGGGTCCGCAGATCGTTCGCCTGCGTCCGGCCGCTCATAGCCGCACACGCGTGCTGTCTTATTCGCTGAAAGTCCTGCCTGAAAACCATTTCATCAACTGGCAGCAGGACCCTCAAGGCAATTACCTCGCGCGTCTGGTCTTCCCGGAAAAGACCGACGAATTCCGTGTCGAAGTCGATCTGGTCGCCGAGATGGCGGTGTTCAATCCGTTCGACTTCTTCCTGGAGCCCTACGCCGAGAACATTCCGTTCACCTACGCCAGCGAAGAGCAGCACGAGCTGGCGCCGTACCTCGAAAAACTGCCGCTGACCCCGAGATTTCAGGCGTATCTGGACAGCATCAGTCGCGAGCCGATTCCGGCCATCGACTTCCTGGTCGGCCTCAACCAGCGCCTGAGTCAGGACGTCGCCTACCTGATCCGCATGGAACCCGGCGTTCAGACCCCGGAATTCACCCTGGAAAACGCATCGGGCTCGTGCCGCGACTCCGCATGGCTGCTGGTGCAGCTGTTGCGTCATCTGGGCATGGCGGCGCGCTTTGTGTCGGGCTACCTCATTCAGCTCAAGGCCGATGTCGAGGCGCTCGACGGGCCGTCCGGTACGGATGTCGACTTCACCGATCTGCACGCCTGGTGCGAGGTCTATCTTCCGGGCGCAGGCTGGGTCGGGCTGGACGCCACGTCCGGCCTGTTCGCTGGCGAAGGACACATTCCTCTGGCGTGCAGCCCCGAGCCTTCCTCGGCAGCACCGATCAGTGGTCTGGTCGAGCCGTGCGAAACCGATTTCAGCCACGAAATGTCGGTCGAACGCATCTGGGAGGCGCCGCGCGTCACCAAGCCTTACACCGAAGCGCAATGGCAGGACATTCAGGCGCTTGGTCGACAGATCGACGCCGATCTGCTGCGCGACGATGTGCGTCTGACCATGGGCGGCGAGCCGACCTTCGTGTCCATCGACGACCGCGATGGCGCCGAATGGAACACCGCCGCGCTGGGGCCGCGCAAGCGCGAGCTGTCCGCCGAGCTGTTCCAGCGCATGCGCGGGCATTACGCGCCGCTGGGCATCGTGCATTTCGGGCAAGGCAAATGGTATCCGGGTGAGCAGTTGCCGCGCTGGTCGCTGAACTGCTTCTGGCGCAAGGACGGCCAGCCGGTGTGGCGCAATAATGCGCTGATCGCCGATGAAACCCGTGACTATGGTGCTACGGGCGAACTGGCAGGGCGTTTTCTCGCCAGTGTTGCCGAGCGCCTGAAGCTGCCGGCCCGCTTCGTTTTCCCGGCTTACGAAGACAATTTCTACTACTTGTGGCGCGAAGGCGCATTGCCGGTCAACGTCACCGCCGAAGATTCGCGGCTGGGTGACGAGCTGGAGCGTGCCCGTCTGCGCAAGGTCTTCGCTCAGGGGCTGGACAAGATGATCGGTCAGGTTCTGCCGCTGGCTCGCAACGCGGACGGTGACAGCTGGCAGAGTGGCCGCTGGTACTTGCGTGACGAGCATTGCCGTCTGGTGCCGGGGGATTCTGCGCTGGGCTATCGATTGCCGCTGGCGTCGCAGCCTTGGGTCAAGGCGGCGGAATACCCGTTCATTCATCCGACCGACCATAACCAGGACTTCCCCGAACTGGCCGACAGCGACTCGTTGACCTCAGCGCTCAAGTCCACAGACACGGACGCCGAGCGCCCGCCGAAGATCGACGAGTCGGCCGACTGGCTGACCCGCACGGCGCTGTGTGCCGAAGCGCGCGAGGGGCGGCTGTACCTGTTCATGCCGCCGCTGCAAAAGCTTGAGGAATACCTTGAACTGGTGGCGGTGATCGAAGCGACTGCAGAGGAACTGCAGTGCCCGATCCTGCTGGAAGGCTACGAACCGCCGAGCGATCCGCGGCTGTGCAATTTCCGGATCACGCCGGACCCTGGTGTGATCGAGGTCAACGTGCAGCCTTCGGCGAGCTGGGACGAACTGGTCGAGCGCACCGAGTTTCTCTATGAACAGGCGCGCCTCACGCGTCTGACCACCGAGAAGTTCATGATCGACGGCCGTCATACTGGCACCGGCGGGGGCAACCATTTCGTGCTGGGCGGCGCAACGCCGGCAGATTCGCCGTTTCTGCGGCGTCCGGACCTGCTGCGCAGCCTGATCAGCTACTGGCACAACCATCCTTCGCTGTCGTACCTGTTTTCCGGCCTGTTCATCGGCCCGACGTCTCAGGCACCGCGCATCGACGAAGCGCGCAATGACTCGCTCTACGAGATGGAAATCGCTTTTGCACAGATGCCGAAGCCAGGCGAGCAGGTTGCGCCGTGGGTGGTGGACCGTCTGCTGCGTAACCTGCTGATTGACGTCACCGGCAATACCCACCGTGCCGAGTTCTGCATCGACAAGCTTTACTCGCCCGATGGCGCAACCGGACGCCTGGGGCTGCTCGAGCTGCGCGCCTTCGAGATGCCGCCGCATGCGCGCATGAGCCTGGCGCAACAGTTGCTGCTGCGCGCGCTGGTGGCGCGCTTCTGGCGTGAACCCTACGCACCCGCGAAGCTGGCGCGCTGGGGCACGCAACTGCATGACCGCTTCATGCTGCCGCACTTCATCGAGCAGGATTTTGCCGATGTGGTCGCCGACCTCAACGCGGCAGGCTACGCGGTGCAGGCCGACTGGTTCTCCGCGCACCTGGAATTCCGCTTCCCGAAAGTAGGCGATTACGCCGTCAACGGCATCGAGCTGGAGCTGCGTCAGGCGCTGGAGCCCTGGCATGTCCTGGGTGAAGAGGGCTCGGCCGGCGGCGCGGTGCGCTACGTCGATTCATCGCTGGAGCGTCTGCAAGTGCATATCAGCGGGCTGCCACCGCAGCGCTACGTGTTGACCTGTAACGGTGTCGCAGTGCCCCTGCAGCCGACCGGACGGGTCGGTGAGTTCGTCGCGGGTGTGCGTTATCGCGCCTGGCAGCCGGCCAATTGCCTGCAACCGACCATTGGCGTGCATGCGCCACTGGTTTTCGATCTGCTCGACACCTGGATGCACCGCTCGCTGGGTGGCTGCGAGTATCATGTCGCCCATCCGGGCGGCCGTAACTACGAAACCTTGCCGGTCAACGCCAACGAAGCGGAAAGCCGTCGCCTGTCACGTTTCTTCCGCACCGGCCACACCCCAGGCAAACTGGACGTTCCGTCGCTCAACATTAACGACGAGCTGCCGATGACGCTGGATATGCGTCTGCATTAAAAAAACAGTGGCTCTGTGCGTCAGATGCACACGGACGTGACATCTGACTGCACTAATCTGAAGTCCTTACGTTGCCTGCCGAGCCTTCCATGCCCGACCTGCTTGACCACTACCCGCTGTCCGAGGGTACTTACCACGAAATGCTCGACGCCGACGGAGCCGTTCGCCCGCACTGGCGTCGTCTGTACGAGCACATGCGGCGCAGCAGCGCGGCGCAACTGATCCAGCGCCAGGCCCTGCTGACCCGGCAGATTCAGGAAAACGGTGTCACCTACAACGTCTATGCCGACCCCAAGGGTGCCGATCGCCCGTGGGAGCTGGACCTGTTGCCGCACATCATTGCGGCGGATGAATGGCAGCACGTGGCGGCAGGGATTGCCCAGCGTGCACGGCTGCTCAACGCAGTGCTCGCGGACCTTTACGGCGCGCAGACGCTGATCGCCAATGGCCTGCTGCCCGCCGAACTGGTGTTTGGCCACAACAACTTTCTCTGGCCGTGCCAGGGCGTGAAGCCCCCTGAAGGCACGTTCCTGCACATGTACGCCGTCGACCTGGCGCGTACCCCGGACGGACGCTGGTGGGTCACTGCCGACCGTACCCAGGCGCCTTCGGGTGCCGGTTATGCGCTCGAAAACCGCCAAAGCGTCGCGCGCGCCTTGCCGGAGACCTATCGCGACCTGCAGGTCCGGCACCTGTCGGGTTTCTTCGACGCGTTGCAGCAGACGCTGGCACGTCAGGCGCCCACCAGCAACGAGGCACCGCTGATCGTCCTGCTGACGCCGGGCCGTTTCAACGAAAGCTACTTCGAACACTTGTACCTGGCGCGACAACTGGGCTATCCGCTGGTCGAGGGTGGTGATCTGACGGTGCGCGATGCCACGGTCTACCTGAAAACCCTCAGCGGCTTGCGTCGGGTTCACGCCATCATGCGCCGTCTGGACGATGACTTCTGCGACCCTCTGGAATTGCGTACCGACTCCGCGCTGGGTGTACCGGGGCTGCTTGAGGCCGTGCGTCAGGGCAACGTGCTGGTCGCCAATGCGTTGGGCAGTGGTGTGCTGGAGTCTCCGGGGCTGCTGAGCTTTTTGCCGAAAATCAGTCAATACCTGTTCGGCGAGGATCTGATCCTGCCCTCGGTGGCGACCTGGTGGTGCGGAGAGCCGCCGGTGCTGGCCCAGGCGCTGGAAAAACTGCCGGATCTGTTGATCAAGCCGGCGTTCCCCTCGCAACATTTCGCGCCGGTGTTTGGCCGTGATTTGAATGAGGAGCAGCGTCTGGCCCTTGCCCAGCGCATGCAGTCGCGGCCCTATGCCTACGTCGCGCAGGAGCTGGCGCAGTTGTCCCATGCTCCGGTGCTACAGGCTGATGGCACCGGTTTACAGCCGCGCGCCATTGGCATGCGTGTGTATGCAGTGGCCAGCCTTGATGGCTATCGTGTGCTGCCGGGCGGCTTGACCCGAGTGGCCGCTGAAGCCGACGCCGACGTGGTATCGATGCAGCGTGGCGGGGCGAGCAAGGACACCTGGGTGCTGGGCGAGCGCTCGCACCTCGGCGAACCGTGGAAAGGCCAGCGTAAGCTGGGTGTCTACGACCTGATTCGTCGCGATCCTTATCTGCCGTCACGGGTGGTGGAAAACCTGTTCTGGTTCGGACGTTACTGCGAGCGCTGTGACGACAGTGCACGCCTGCTGCGTATCATGCTGACGCGCTACGTCGACGACGATGACCCTCTCGCGCTGCAGGCCGCCGTCGCGCTGGCCGAGAGCCTGG
Source organism: Pseudomonas cerasi (assembly GCF_900074915.1). Classification (GTDB taxonomy): domain Bacteria; phylum Pseudomonadota; class Gammaproteobacteria; order Pseudomonadales; family Pseudomonadaceae; genus Aquipseudomonas; species Aquipseudomonas cerasi. Next base: position 5,166,682 of record NZ_LT222319.1, on the reverse strand, counting down.
GTATGCTGCCCGAGGCGCAGGAGGGCGAAGAGCTGAAGGATCGCCTGCTTGTCGCGCTGATGGGTGACGAGTGGCCGTTCAGCCTGCGCGCCAATTTGCAGCGTTTGCAGTGGGCCGCTTCGCAAGTGCGTGGCAAGTTATCCAAGGAAAACTGGCAGGCGCTGGTCGAGTTGCAGCGCGAAGCCTTGAGTCTGGAAACCGAAGAGCCGGATTTCGGCGAACTGCTGGATTTTCTCAACCGTCTGGTGATGTCGCTGGCAGCGCTCTCCGGTTTTGCGCTGGACGACATGACCCGCGACGAAGGCTGGAGCTTCCTGATGATCGGGCGACGTATCGAGCGCCTGAAGTTTCTCAGCACCAGCCTGTCGGCGTTTTTGCGCGGGCTGGTGGTTTTCGAACAGGCCGGGCTGGAGTGGTTGCTGGAGCTGGGCAACAGCAGCATCACCTATCGCTCGCGCTACATGGCGGTGCCGCACCTGATTCCGGTGCTGGACCTGTTGCTGCTCGACGAGCAGAACCCGCATGCGGTGCTGTTCCAGCTCAAACTGGTGCAGCGCTCGTTGCGCCGCCTGAACGACGAGTTCGATGCGCCACGTGACAGCAGCCTGACGGTGTTGGCGCAGCGTCTTGCCGCGTTCGACCTGGGCAGCCTGGAGAATCCTTTGTTTGGCCAGAGCAGTATCGACGCCGTACTCGACGGGCTGGCGGACCTGCTGCAGAGCATTGGCGACAGCAGTGGCCTGGCGTCCGATCGCTTGGCGTTGCGCCATTTTGCCCACGTCGATGATGTCAGCCAACGTACGGTGTCTGTCTGATGAGCGCTTTCTACCAGATTTTCCATGACACACATTACAAGTACGACAGCCCGGTCTCGTTGGCCCAGCAACTGGCGCACCTGTGGCCGCGCAGCAGTCCCTGGCAGCGTTGCACCGAGCAGGCGCTGGAGATTCTTCCTGAACCCACCACGCGTCGCGATGAGCTGGATGTATTCGGCAACCCGCTGACCCGTCTGGCCTTCGAGCGTCCACATGATGAATTGCAGGTCAATGCGCGGTTGCGTATCGAGGTGATGGAGAAGCCGTTTCTGGACTTCAACCTGTCGCCGGAATGGGAGGTGACCCGCAGCGCGCTGACATACAGCGCCAAGCCGATGACCGAAGATATTCTGGAGGCCTGCCGCTATCGTTTCGAATCCCCCTACGTTCACCTGAAGCGCTCGTTCGTCGAGTTCTCGCAGGTCTGTTTCCCGCCGGGCCGTCCGTTGTTGCTGTGTGTGCAGGCCTTGATGGAAAAGATCTTCGAGGAGTTTACCTTCGATGAAGAGGCCACTCAGGTCGCCACGCCGCTGGTGGAAGTGCTGGAGCGGCGGCGAGGCGTGTGTCAGGACTTCGCCCACTTGATGCTGGCGTGTCTGCGCTCCCGTGGCCTGGCGGCGCGCTATGTGAGCGGCTATCTACTGACCCAGCCGCCACCGGGCCAGCCCCGGTTGATCGGTGCAGACGCCTCGCACGCCTGGGTCTCGGTATTCTGTCCGGCCTCTGGCTGGGTGGACTTCGACCCTACCAACAATGTGCAGCCTGCGCTGGAGCACATCAGCCTGGCCTGGGGGCGCGATTTCTCTGATGTCTCGCCGTTGCGTGGCGTGATTCTGGGCGGCGGCACGCATGATCCTGAGGTGCGGGTGACGGTGATGCCGGTCAGCGCCTAATTACCTGCTCCCGTGAATCGTTCTTCAGAAGGGCGCTCCGTCGCGAGCGTCCGCGGGACCATTTGACGCACGTTCTTGGAACCCCGGCCCTGATCGGGCACTCTCTTCTTACATCAGTTTTACGTTAATCAAGTCCTGCCCTGGAGATTCAAATGATTCGCAAGCTTGTAGCGATTTCGCTGTTGTCATTGGCCAGTGGTCAATTGCTGGCTGCCGAGTGCTCGGTCACAGTCGATTCGACCGATCAAATGATGTACGACACCAAAGCCATTGAGATCGACAAGAGCTGCAAGGAATTCACCGTCAACCTGACTCACTCCGGCAGCCTGCCGAAGAATGTCATGGGCCATAACTGGGTGCTGGGCAAAAAGGCCGACACCCAGGCAATCGTCACCGACGGCATGGCGGCGGGCATCGACAAGGACTATTTGAAGCCGGACGACAGCCGCGTCATCGCCCACACCAAAGTCATCGGCGCTGGCGAAAAGGATGCGGTGACGTTTGACGTGTCGAAGCTCGACCCGGCACAGGAATACCAGTTCTTCTGCACCTTCCCCGGGCACATCAGCATGATGAAAGGCGCTGTGACCCTGAAGTAACGACAGGTCCCTTGAGGCGGGTGAGGAGCGTCGCACGAGTTGAGATTATCGTTCCTCAGGCTCCAGCGTGGGAATGCCTTGGGTGACGCTCTGCGTCACAGATCTGCGCCGCGCCGTACATTCCGGATAGGGACGCAGAGCGTCCAGAAAGGCGTACCCATGCGGAGCATGGGCACGATAGTGTTGCCGCTCTCTCGTTCCGCACCCTCTCACGGCGCGTACGGCAATTCGCGTTTGTGCTGAGTCTTGGCGTAGGTTTCGCAAATGATCCGGAACGCTTCTTCGCGCACCGGCTCGCCGTGCAGGAAGGCGTCGATCTCGGCGTAGGTCACGCCGTGCGAGGCTTCGTCCGGTTTGCCGGGTGACAGGTCTTCCAGGTCCGCAGTCGGTACTTTCTCGACCAATGATTCCGGTGCGCCGAAATGGCGGGCGATGGCGCGTACCTGGTTTTTCACCAGACCGCTCAACGGTGCCAGGTCGCATGCGCCGTCGCCGAACTTGGTGAAGAAGCCCATCACCGCTTCGGCCGCGTGATCAGTGCCGATCACCAGCCCATGATAGGCCCCGGCGACGGTGTACTGCGCGACCATGCGCATGCGCGCCTTGGTGTTGCCGAGCACGAAATCCACCGAGGTCGCCGGAAGTCCGTCGAACGCCTTCACCTCGGCGGCCAGTGCCTTGACGCTGCTGCCGATGTTGATGGTATGGCGCTCGTCCGGCTCGATGAAATCGACAGAGGCCTGGGCTTCGTGCTCATCGGCCTGCACCACATAAGGCAGGCGCACCGCGATGAAGCGATAAGCGTTGTCGCCCGTGCTTTCACGCAGTTCCTTGACCGCACGCTGAGCGAGCAAGCCGGCCGTCAGCGAGTCGACCCCGCCACTGATGCCGAGCACCAGGGTCTTGAGCCGTGCATTCTGCAGGCACTCCTTGATGAAGTTGACGCGGCGGGCGACCTCGGCCTGCAGCGCGTTCTGGTCCGCGAAAGGTGGCTGGACCTTGAGCTGTTCAGCAATCTGGCGCTGTACGGCGTGCATGATTCACTCCTCGTAAATAGGACAATTCAAGCGGGTTTTTCCGGGCTCGGCAAATCCGGCACCTTGAACACATGTCGCAGGTAGGCGACAAAGTTCGGATCCTTGCACTGCGTCTTGCCGGGCTCGTCAGAGATTTTCGCCACGGCCTGACCGGCGCAAGCGGTCATTTTCAATACCATGTTCATCGGCGCAATGCCGGGGATGTCGGCCGTCAGGTTGGTGCCGATACCGAAGCTGACATTGATGCGTCCGCGCAACGCACGAAAGATATCGAGCGCCTTGGGCAGGTTCAGCCCATCGGAAAACACCAGCGTCTTGCTCATCGGGTCGATACCGAGCTTCTGGTAGTGCGAGATGCATTTTTCGGCCCACTTCACCGGGTCGCCCGAATCATGGCGCAAACCGTCGAACAGCTTGGCGAAGTACAGATCGAAGTCGTTCAGGAAGGCATCGGTGGTGATGCAGTCGGTCAGCGCGATCCCCAGCAGGCCGCGGTATTCGCGGACCCAGCAATCGAGCGCGGCGATCTGACTGTCGATCAGACGCGGTCCCAGCTGCTGATGGGCCATGATCCATTCGTGAGCCATGGTGCCCAAGGGTTTCAGGTCCAGCTGACGGGCCAGATGAACGTTGCTGGTGCCGACGAACTGACCTGGAAAGTCGTTTTTCAGGACACCAAGCATTTCTTCCTGCACACGATAGGAAAACCGCCTGCGCGTGCCGAAGTCCGCCACTTTCAGCTCGGCCAGTTCATCCGCCGTGGCATGCGTGGTCAGCCATTCGAACTTGTCATACAGACGATCCCGCGCCTGACTGAGCAGGGTATTCGGGTAACGATGCCGGTTGCGCACTTCGCTGACGATGGCCAGCAGCGGCACTTCAAACAAAATGACATGCAGCCACGGCCCATGCAGGCGAATGCACAGTTCGTCATTCTCGATGGTGGTTTTCACGTAGCGGGTATTGAAGCGGAACAGCCCGAGAAAGCGCAGGAAATCCGGTTTGATGAAGGTGATGCGCTCCAGAAAAGCCAAATGTTCAGGGCTCAGCGACAGCTCGCACAACAGCTCGATCTGGTGCTTGATTTCATCCAGATAGGGGCGAAGGTCCTCCCCGTTGCGGCAACGGAACTCCCACTCGACGTCCACGTTCGGGTAGTTATGCAGGACGGCCTGCATCATGGTCAGCTTGTAGAAATCGGTATCGAGCAGGCTTTGCACGATGCGATTGGAAAAGGCGCTCTCGCTCATTGAATCAGGCTCTCCAGAGCAGCCGGATAAAGTAGGGCGCGTGACTTCCTGTCTGTCACCATGGAAGGCTCACGGCCGGATGGGTGTGCATTGTCGCCCTTAAGCGGGGGGTTGATCCAACTGTTCCAGCATCCACTGTAGAAAAACCCGGATTTTGGGCACGTCGGCGGTGTGTTCCGGATAGGACAGGTAGTAGGCGCTGTTAGTGCTGGGCAATGCGTAATCCCAGGCAATCACCAGTTTGCCCTCGGCCAGTTCCTCCTCGACCAGAAAGCGTGGCAGCAGCGCAACGCCGCAGCCAACCTGGGCTGCGCGGATGCACATATAGAAGGTTTCAAAGCGCGGCCCGTGATAGCTGTGGTCGGTGTGATAGCCCTGGCTTTCGAACCATTCATGCCAGGCTTCGGGGCGGAAGGCATTCTGCAGCAGGACCAGCTCGCTCAGTTGGGTCGGGTCGCTGAGCGGCTCGTCCGGCAGGCTTTCGGGGGCGCACACCGCCACCAGTTCCTCGCCGAACAGCTTCACGCTTTCTGCACCGGGCGTGGCGGCCTGGCCGAAATAGAACGACACGTCGCAACGGCCTTTGATCAGATCATCGGATTCCTGCTCGTTGATCAGGTCCAGATGAATGTGCGGGTGACGCAAGCGCCAGCCCTTGAGGCGCGGCACCAGCCAGCGGGCGCCGAATGTCGACGGGGTGGAGACGCGCAGTACTTCGGTTTCTCCGCCGTAGGAGCGCAGGAAGTGGGTGGACATCTCAATCTGGGTCAGGATCTTGCGCACTTCGGCCAGGTACAGCGCCCCTGCCGGCGTCAGTTGCAGACGGCGGCGCACGCGCTGGAACAACAGGTGCTGAACCAGCTCTTCGAGTTGCGCGACCTGCTTGCTGACGGCGCTCTGGGTCAGGTTGAGTTCTTCTGCCGCGCGCGTGAAGCTCAGGTGCCGGGTCACTGCCTCAAAGCATTGCAATGCGGCTATCGAGGGCAGATGACGTTTGTTCAGCATGATGACTTCTCTGTTTGCGGCGCGAAGGGGCTGGCGTAAGCAATATGAATTATCGGAATGATATCTCGCTTAAAGGTCGTTTGTCGGGCGCATGCAGGGAGGTTATTACTGGCGCCGCGTGACGCGCTTTTCAGAATCTGACGATGGCTGCAGCAGGTCCCGTTTAATCCGCTAGCCTCAAATGGTGCGTCTCGTAGCGTTCGCGCACCGGGCGTGTGCAATTCGGTGACGTGTGCTGTTACAGGTGGGTTGCCCATCACGGCATGTGCTGGTTGCTACTCGAGTACGCTTGGGTTGCTCTTTTTTCGTCCGGGGTTGCACCTTGCGTGCTCGAAGCAACCAGAGTGCCCCTGTTGCGCGGCGTTGCATGATGGATCGACACGAAGAACACGACATCTCCCTCAACTAAAAAGCGATGGCACGCGCCTTGCTCTGAGCAACTCTGTATCTGTTTGATCATGAAAGTGCCAACTAAAAAAATATCCTCAGGAGCACCACTTATGTCGCATACGTTTTACAGGAAAGGTTTTCTGGCAATCGCAGTGGCTACTGCATTGGGCGTGTCTTCGTTTGCACAGGCGGACGTGAAAATCGGCGTAGCGGGCCCGATGACCGGCGCGAACGCGTCGTTTGGTCAGCAGTACATGAAGGGCGCGCAGGCAGCAGCCGACGCGATCAATGCGGCAGGTGGTGTCAACGGGGAGAAAATAGTACTGGTCGCGGGCGATGACGCCTGTGAGCCCAAGCAGGCCGTGGCGGTTGCCAACCGTCTGGTGGATCAGGAAAAAGTGATTGGTGTAGTCGGTCACTTCTGCTCGTCGTCGACCATCCCTGCTTCGGAGATCTACGGCGACGCTGGCGTTATTGCCATTACGCCAGGCTCGACCAACCCGGCCGTGACCGAACGTGGCCTGAAAGAGATGTTCCGCATGTGCGGCCGTGACGACCAGCAGGGTGTCGTTGCGGGTGACTACATCGTCGACGTGCTCAAAGGCAAGAAAGTCGCCGTTATCAACGACAAGGACACTTACGGTAAGGGCCTCGCTGACGCAACGGCCAAGCAACTGACCGCGCGGGGCGTCAAGCCGATCCTCGAAGAGGGTCTGACCCGTGGCGAAAAAGATTTCAGTGCGCTGGTCACGAAGATTCGTTCGGTAGGCGCTGACGTCGTGTACTTCGGTGGTCTGCACCCGGAAGCCGGTCCGCTGGTTCGTCAGATGCGCGAGCAGGGCCTCAAGGACGTCAAGTTCATGTCCGATGATGGCGTCGTGACCGACGAGCTGGTGACCACTGCAGGTGGTGCACAGTACGTCGATGGCGTGTACATGACCTTCGGCGCTGACCCGCGCGCATTGCCGGACAGCAAGGCTGTCGTGGACCAGTTCCGCAAGGCCGGTTACGAGCCTGAAGGCTACACCCTCTACGCGTACGCTTCGGTACAGGCCCTGGCGGCCGGTTTCAATGGTGCCAAGTCCAACAAGGGTGACGCAGCCGCCACGTGGCTCAAGGCCAACCCGGTCAAGACCGTCATGGGCGAGAAAGCCTGGGATGCCAAGGGTGACCTGAAAGTCTCCGACTACGTGGTTTACCAGTGGGACGCCGCTGGCAAGTACAAGCAACTCGAAAAACAGAAGTGAGATAGACCTCGCGTCGGCCCTGCGCGTCAGGCGCTGATCCGATGATGGGCTCGCCCAGGAGCGAGCCTGCATCTCTTTTATCGTTTTCGGACCTGTCGGTCATGCCTCACGAGGGCGTGACTGACAGGGTGCTGAGCTGCCTTTTTGTGTGAGCGTGCGTGATGGATGGAATCTTCCTGCAACAAATGGTCAACGGACTCACCCTCGGGTCTGTCTATGGCCTCATCGCCATCGGCTATACGATGGTCTACGGCATCATCGGCATGATTAACTTCGCCCATGGCGACGTGTACATGATTTCCGCCTACCTGGCCGCCATCGGCCTCGCGGTTCTGTCTTTCTTCGGACTGGAATCCTTTCCGTTCCTGATTCTCGGTACGCTGATCTTCACCATCGTGGTTACCGGTGTTTATGGCTTCGTCATCGAGCGCGTGGCGTACAAGCCACTGCGCAACTCGACCCGTCTGGCGCCGCTGATCAGCGCTATCGGTATTTCCCTGATCCTGCAGAACTACGCACAGATCAGCCAGGGTGCGCGCCAGCAAGGCGTGCCTACACTGCTCGAAGGTGCGTGGCGCTTTGAAGTCGGCAGCGGCTTCGTACAGATCACCTACACCAAGATCTTCATCCTCATTGTCGCCTTCGTCGGCATGGGCGTGCTGACCTACATCATCAAGTACACCAAGCTGGGCCGCATGTGCCGGGCCACCCAGCAAGACCGCAAGATGGCCTCGATTCTCGGCATCAACACCGACCGGGTCATTTCCTATGTGTTCATCATCGGCGCGGCCATGGCGGCGTTGGCCGGTGTGCTGATCACCATGAATTACGGCACGTTCGACTTCTATGCCGGCTTCATCATCGGCATCAAGGCGTTTACTGCCGCCGTGCTGGGCGGGATCGGCTCGTTGCCGGGTGCCATGCTGGGCGGTTTGATCCTGGGGGTTGCCGAGTCGCAGTTCTCCGGTCTGATCAACTCCGATTACAAAGACGTGTTCAGTTTCGGCCTGCTGGTGCTGATCCTGATTTTCCGTCCCCAAGGCCTGCTGGGTCGCCCACTCGTGGCGAAGGTATAAGTATGTCCGTTCCTGTTGCTGTTCCTGTTTCCAAACCTGTCGACATCAAGAAGAGTCTGATCGATGCCGTGGTTGCCGGGTTGCTGGCGCTGATTGTGTTCGGCCCCATCGTCGGGATCGTGCTCGATGGCTACAGCTTCAACCTGCAACCGACCCGCGTGGCCTGGCTGGTGGGCGTAGTCATGATCGGTCGCTTCCTGATCAGTCTGTTTCTGCAGACGCCCAGCGGCCTGCGTGTTTCCCAGAGCTTCGAAAGCTCCGACTCCGGCGTGCATGTGCTCAAACCGGATCATCGATCGCGCCTTTACTGGATCATTCCGCTGCTGATCGTGATTGCCATCGTGTTCCCGATTTTCGCCAACAAGTACATTCTGACCGTGGTCATCCTCGGTCTGATATACGTGCTGCTGGGCCTGGGGCTGAACATCGTGGTCGGTCTGGCGGGGCTGCTCGATCTTGGCTACGTGGCGTTTTATGCCATCGGTGCCTATGGCCTGGCGCTGGGCTATCAATATCTGGGGCTGGGCTTCTGGTCGGCGTTACCGCTGGCGGCGATTGCGGCGGCGCTGGCCGGATGCATTCTTGGTTTCCCGGTGTTGCGCATGCATGGTGACTATCTGGCCATCGTGACCCTCGGGTTCGGCGAGATCATTCGTCTGGTGCTGAACAACTGGCTGTCGTTCACCGGCGGCCCGAACGGTGTGCCGGTGCCCGCGCCCACCTTCCTGGGGCTGGAATTCGGCCGACGCGCCAAGGATGGCGGGGTGCCGATCCATGAATATTTCGGCTTCGATTACAACCCTGACCTGAAATTCATCTTCATCTACGCCGTGCTGTTTCTGGTCGTGCTGGCGGTGCTGTTCATCAAGCATCGCCTGACCCGCATGCCGATCGGGCGTGCCTGGGAAGCCTTGCGCGAGGACGAGATCGCCTGTCGTTCGATGGGCCTCAATCACGTGCTGGTCAAGCTGTCGGCGTTCACGATTGGCGCATCGACCGCAGGCCTTGCCGGGGTGTTTTTTGCCAGCTATCAGGGCTTCGTCAACCCAACCTCATTCACCTTTTTCGAATCGGCGCTGATTCTGGCGATTGTGGTGCTGGGCGGCATGGGCTCGACCGTCGGTGTGGTGATCGCCGCGTTTGTGCTGACCGTTGCGCCTGAGCTGCTGCGCAGCTTCTCCGAGTACCGCGTGCTGCTGTTCGGGATTCTGATGGTGCTGATGATGATCTGGCGACCACGCGGCCTGATTCGCATCAGCCGCACTGGGGTGAAACCGCGCAAGGGCGCGCTGGTGACTGAGGGGGCTGCGCGATGAGCACTGAAGTGATTCTCTCCGTAGAGCACCTGATGATGCACTTTGGCGGCATCAAGGCCCTCAGCGACGTCAGCCTCAAGGTCCGTCGCAATTCGATTTTCGCCCTGATCGGCCCCAACGGTGCGGGCAAGACTACGGTCTTCAACTGCCTGACCGGTTTCTACAAGGCCACTGGCGGACGCATCGAACTGCACACTCGTGGCAAGACCACCAATGTGATCAAGCTATTGGGCGAGCCGTTCCAGGCGACCGACTTCGTGTCGCCGAAAAGCTTCCTCAGCCGGGTGTACTACAAGATGTTCGGCGGCACCCATCTGGTCAACAGGGCAGGGCTGGCGCGCACGTTTCAGAACATTCGCCTGTTCAAGGAAATGTCGGTGGTCGAAAACCTGCTGGTCGCCCAGCACATGTGGGTCAACCGCAGCCTGGTCAGCGGGATCCTGAATACCAGGGGCTATCGCAAGGCCGAAGAGGACGCGCTGAATACCGCCTTTTACTGGCTGGAGGTTGTCGACCTGGTGGACTGCGCCAACCGTCTGGCTGGCGAATTGTCCTATGGGCAGCAACGCCGTCTGGAGATTGCGCGAGCCATGTGCACGCGGCCGCAGGTGATCTGCCTGGATGAGCCGGCTGCCGGCCTTAACCCGCAGGAAACCGAGGCACTCAGCGGCATGATCCGTCTGCTGCGTGACGAGCACGATATGACCATCGTGCTGATCGAGCATGACATGGGCATGGTCATGGGGATTTCCGACGATATTGTGGTGCTCGACCATGGCAACGTGATTGCGATGGGTGGGCCGGAACAGATCCGTAACGATCCGAAGGTGATCGCCGCGTATCTGGGCGCTGATGAAGAGGAGCTGGTATGAGCAAGCCGATCCTCGAACTGAAAGAGATCGATGTGTTTTACGGGCCGATTCAGGCCCTGAAGAAAGTCTCGCTGCACATCAACGAGGGCGAAACGGTCAGCCTGATCGGCTCCAACGGCGCGGGCAAGTCCACGCTGCTGATGTCGATCTTCGGTCAGCCGCGCGCGGCCAGCGGGCAGATCATCTATCAGGGCACCGATATCACCCAGAAGTCCTCGCATTACATCGCCTCCAACGGTATTGCGCAGTCGCCGGAGGGGCGGCGGGTCTTTCCCGACATGTCGGTCGAGGAAAACCTGATGATGGGCACCATTCCGATTGGCGACAAGCATTCGGCCGAAGACATGCAGCGCATGTTCGAGCTGTTCCCCAGGCTCAAGGAGCGCTGCAATCAGCGAGCCATGACCATGTCCGGAGGCGAGCAGCAAATGCTCGCCATCGCCCGCGCGCTGATGAGTCGTCCGAAACTGCTGCTGCTCGATGAGCCAAGCCTGGGGCTGGCCCCGATCATCGTCAAACAGATCTTCTCGACCCTGCGTGAACTGGCAGCCACAGGCATGACGATATTCCTGGTCGAGCAGAACGCCAACCATGCGCTCAAGCTGTCCGACCGGGCTTACGTCATGGTCAATGGCGAGATTCGCCTGTCCGGCACCGGGCAGGAATTGCTGGTAAATGAAGAGGTAAGGAACGCTTATCTGGGCGGGCATTGAGTTCGTCAAAATCCTGCCGTTTTCTTCGCGCGCTCTGGATGCTCAAACATCCGGGGCGCGGTCGTATGCAATTGTGGAAAACAATTTTGGCGCGGCTGATAAGTGCGACATAAAACCGCTGCAAATGGTTGTTTTGTCACCGTTTTGACTTGTTCAGGTTTACTGTGGAACCGGCTGTTAATAACTTGGGAGTATTTGCCTGCAGCCCTTTATGCATAAGGCCTGTAGAAGAGTGGTTAAATTTCGCACAGTGGTTTTCGACCGGCCTGATGGGGCGTTTGTCAACAGCATCGGGGCTGGTCGTTCATACAGCGTTTTTAGGTGAGCAGCCTGTGGATAAGTCTGTTAACAAGCCTTGGAAAGACTGCCCCGGACGTTATAGGGTCTGGGCTACAGGCCATCACCGTTTTCTGACGCTTTCCGGCCTCTTGTCAGTGTCGGGCAAAGTCAAGGAAAAAACTTCGCCTGATACGCTGCAGGCCCCGAAACACGTGATGTCCAGCACCACTGACTTGCCCCCAGAGATTGTGGGTCTGACTGTGGATAAGGTGGGCAAAAGTACCTGCGGGGCCCGTGGCGCAAGGCTTGCTCCGGGTTGGTTGTTTTTTGTACAAATGCACTCGGTTGTTGCATCGATGTCCCGCTGACGGGCATTCTGCTGCCCTTGCCAGAAACTTATTAACAGGCAGCGCTGTTTTTGCGCCATGTCAGGAGAATGAAATGACTTCCACTGTATTCATCACGGGCGCCACTTCCGGTTTTGGCGAGGCGTGTGCCCGCCGTTTCGCCGAGGCGGGCTGGTCGCTGGTGCTGACCGGTCGACGCAAGGACCGTCTGGATGCCTTGAGCGCCGAGCTGTCGAAGCAGACCAAGGTGCATACGCTGGTGCTGGATGTGCGTGACCGCAAGGCGATGGAGAGCGCCATCGCAGATTTGCCTGAAGAGTTCGGCACCATTCGCGGGCTGATCAACAATGCCGGCCTGGCGCTGGGGATCGATCCTGCACCCAAGTGCGATCTGGATGACTGGGACACCATGATCGACACCAACGTCAAAGGTCTGGTCTACACCACGCGTCTGCTGCTGCCACGCCTGATCGCGCATGGTCGCGGCGCGAGCATTGTCAACCTGGGTTCGGTCGCCGGTAACTACCCGTATCCGGGTGGCAACGTCTACGGTGGCACCAAGGCCTTTGTCGGGCAGTTCTCGCTGAACCTGCGCAACGACCTGATCGGCACGGGCGTGCGAGTCACCAATCTTGAGCCAGGGCTGTGCGAGAGCGAGTTTTCGCTGGTACGTTTCGGCGGTGATCAGGCCAAGTACGATGCGACCTACGCAGGTGCCGAGCCGATTCAGCCTCAGGACATCGCCGACACCATCTTCTGGATCATGAACACGCCAGCGCACGTCAACATCAACAGCCTGGAACTGATGCCAGTCAGCCAGACCTGGGCCGGCTTTGCGATTGATCGCAACCGCGGTTGAGTGGTGTGCTGATCGGGCCGCGCAGATGCGGTCCGATCAGCTGGGTCTGATCAGCTATCTGCCGGCGTTGGCGGCGGGAATGCGCTGACGAAGCGATTTTCGACGAAATCTGCCAAGCCGATGTAGCAGGTGGCCAAGTGGTAGGGCGTCGTCGACGGCATATCGCTGCGGCTGACCCTGCCATCGGGCTCGACGCACTCGTTCCAGCCCCTGGCATGCAGAAAGCGCTGCTCGAAGGCCGACAGCTGCCGGGTCAAGGCCGCTTCGCAGTCGGGGCGCAGGGCCATCGCCCGCAGGTATTCCGCTTGGGCCCAGATACGCTGGGTGGCATCGCGCACCGTACCATCGAGCGCCAGCATCGCCGTCACAGCCCCGCTGTGAGGATCGACACCCTGCGCCTGAGCGTAGACGAACGCGCGGGTCATGGATTCATGCAGCTCGCGCCCGTGCAGTTCCGGGGACGATTGCAGCAGGAAGAACCATTCGAACTGATGACCTGGCTCGTACCAGTTATCCACAGCGCCCAGAGGCTTCTCCAGCATCACGCCGGTTGCCGTATCGACGAAACGGCGTTGCATGTGGATAACCAGCGCGTCCAGTGCAGCCTGTGTGGCAGGGTCGGCACGCACCGACAGGGTGGCCAGAAAGGCCTCTGCCAAGTGCATCAAGGGGTTTTGCAACGGTCCGGTGCCCAGTATCGACCAGTCTTCATCGAGCTGCGCCTCGTACAGCCCGTCGTTGTCGGCAAAGCGTTCGGCCACAACGTTGAGCGCTGCATTGAGCACCGACTCTGCCAGCGGGTCCTGAGCTTTCGCCCAGTAGTGTGCACAGGCAAAAATAATGAAAGCGTGGGTGTAGAGGTCCTTGCGGCGATCCAGCGGCTTGCCCTGTGGATCGATGCTGTAGAACCAGCCGCCATGCTCGGCATCGTGGAAGTGCTGTTGCAGGGAGCGGAACAATTCACCGGCCCGCGCCCGCGCCCGTGCATCCGGCACTTGTGCGTGATCGATGAGGCTGGAAAACAGAAACAGCTGACGCGCACAGGCCATGGCGCGATAGCGTTGCGGCGGCAACGGTTGATCGCCGGCGTCGAGTGCTTCGTAAGGCAATGCCAATTGTGCGTTCCAGCCAGGACCCTGCCACAGCGGAACGACGACCTGCATGAAGTGCTGCTGCAAGGCGGCGAACAACGAGGTCAATTCAGGCGTGGAGGCGGAGCGGGTCACATGAGGCATCGGCTGGCATCGCGGCAGTGTCGAAGTGCGCAGCATGTTATCAGGATTGCTGCACGAGGGCGGGTGATGATCGTTCCTCACGCCAGGCGCGTGAGGAACCTCTGGCAGTCAGCCAATCAGCGCCAGTCGCTCATTGATCGCGGCTTCGATCCCTTGGGCATCCAGGCCGCACTCGGTGAGCATCTGCGCAGGCTTGGCATGCTCGACGTAGACATCCGGCAGACCCAGGTGCAATACCGACTTGAGGATGTTGGCGCGCGCCAGGAATTCGCTGACCGCAGCACCTGCACCGCCCATGACGGCGTTTTCTTCCAGTGTGACCAGCAACTCGTGGTTGGCGGCAGCTTCGCTGACCAAGGCTTCGTCCAGTGGCTTGACGAAACGCATGTCGATCACCGTTGCATCGAGCTTCTCGGCCACCACCAGCGCCTCGGCCAGTTGCACGCCGAACGCCAATATCGCAACGCCCTGGCCCTGACGCCGCACAACGCCCTTGCCGATCTCGACCGGGTCAAGACTGGCCTCGATCACCGCGTTAGGGCCGGTGCCGCGTGGGTAGCGTACTGCCGCGGGGCCGGTATGCAGGTAACCGGTGCTGAGCAGCTTGCGCAGTTCGTTTTCATCGCTCGGCGTCATCACCAGCATGCCGGGGATGCAGCGCAGGTACGAAAGGTCGAAGCTGCCCGCGTGAGTCGGACCGTCTTCGCCCACCAACCCGGCGCGGTCGATGGCGAACAGCACGTCGAGGTTCTGTACTGCGACGTCGTGGATCAGCTGATCGTAACCACGCTGCAGGAAGGTCGAATAGATCGCCACCACCGGCTTGCTGCCTTCGCACGCCATACCGGCCGCCAGGGTCACTGCGTGTTGCTCGGCAATGGCCACGTCGAAGTAGCGCTCGGGAAAGCGTTCGCTGAACGCAACGAGGTCCGAACCTTCCTTCATCGCCGGCGTGATGCCGACCAGCCGTGAGTCAGCGTCGGCCATGTCACAGATCCACTGGCCGAACACGCCGGAGTATTTCGGTGCGCTGATCTTTTTCTGCGCGGCAGGCGCATTCAGCGGCTCGAGCTTGGTAATGGCGTGATAGCCGATCGGATCGACTTCGGCCGGCGCAAACCCCTTGCCCTTCTTGGTCACCACATGCAGAAACTGCGGGCCTTTCAGGTCACGCATATTGCGCAGGGTGGCGATCAGGGTCGGCAGGTCGTGGCCGTCGATAGGACCGATGTAATTCCAGCCCAGCTCTTCGAAGAGCGTACCCGGGACCAGCATGCCTTTGGCGTACTCTTCGGTGCGCCGCGCGATTTCCCAGGCACCGGGCAGGCGCGAAAGCACCTTTTTGCTGCCTTCACGCATGCTGCTGTAGGTGCGGCTGGAAAGAATCTTGGCCAGATAATTCGATAGCCCGCCGACATTGCGCGAGATCGACATGTCGTTGTCGTTGAGGATCACCAACATGTCGGCGGCCACTTCCGGCGCGTGGTTCAGCGCTTCGAAGGCCATGCCGGCAGTCAGCGCACCGTCGCCGATCACGGCAATCGATTTGCGCTCGCTGCCCTGCAGGCGCGAGGCAATCGCCATGCCCAGCGCGGCGCTGATCGAGGTGCTGGAGTGCCCGACACCAAAGGTGTCGTACTCGCTTTCGCTGCGACGCGGAAAGGCCGCAACCCCGTCCTTCTGGCGCAGCGTGGACATGCGCGCGCGACGGCCGGTGAGGATCTTGTGCGGATAGGCTTGATGACCCACGTCCCACACCAGACGGTCGTCCGGGGTGTCGAAAACGTAATGCAGCGCGATGGTCAGCTCGATGACCCCGAGGCCGGCACCAAAATGCCCTCCGGTCTGGCCAACGGAGTACAGCAATTCCAGGCGCAGTTCATCGGCCAGGGTTTCCAGCTCGGCTTCGCCCAGACGGCGCAGGCCGTGCGGGGTGTCGGCTCGGTCGAGCAACGGCGTGACCGGGCGCTCGCGTGGGATCTCTTTGAACGTCGTGGGCATCAGGCGAATCGTTATAAGTAAAAGAGGCGGCAGTTTACCTTATGCATCGCACGCTGCCCATGAAGTGAGTCGGCGGATGACCTGCCGACTGACATGTGTACTCACTGAGACCACGGTGACGCGTGGTTGATTCAGCGGATTTTCCGGTTCGGGTGACAGTGATCAGTGGCGACGTTCGACGATGTAGCGTGCCAGCTGGCGCAACGGCTCTGCGGCGGCATCGAACGGGCTCAGCGCCTGCAGCGCCTGATCACGCAGTTCCAGTGCGTAGTGTTTGGCCGCTTCCAGGCCCAGCAGCGCCGGGTAGGTCGGCTTGTCACGGGCGATGTCGGCGCCCTGGCGCTTGCCGAGGGTCGCGGTATCGCTTTCGACATCGAGAATGTCGTCCTGAACCTGAAACGCCAGACCGATCGCACGCGCGTAGACCTGTAGGGCATCGAGGCGGGGCTGATCGGCGTGACCGCTGGCCAGTGCGCCAAGGCGGACGCTGGCTTCGATCAATGCACCGGTCTTGTGGCGATGCATGTATTCCAGCGCCGCCTGATCGAGCTTCAGTCCCACTGAACCCAGATCGATAGCCTGACCACCCACCATGCCCGCCGGTCCGGCCGCCGTCGCGAGGGCCGTGACCATCTGCAGACGCGTCTCGGCATCGCGCGACGTTAGGTGAGGGGCGAGCAGGGCCGTGAAGGCCAGGCTCTGCAGGCCGTCACCGGCGAGGATCGCGCAGGCTTCATCGAAGGCCTTGTGTGTGGTTGGCTGGCCGCGACGCAAGTCGTCGTCGTCCATTGCCGGCAAATCGTCATGGACCAGCGAGTAGGCATGAATCAGTTCAACGGCACAGGCGGCGCCGTTGGCATCCTCGGCTACACCGCCCAGTGCTTCGCAGGCGGCATACGCGAGCAGCGGGCGTACGCGCTTGCCGCCGTTCATCACGCTGTAGCGCATGGCTTCGTAGAGGCGTTCGAGCTCAGGGCCCGGGGCCTTGAACAGCCCGTCGAGTGCTGCGTTGACGCGAGTCTGGCTTTGCGCTTGATAGCTCGCGATCATTCGGGGAGTTCCGCATCGTCGAACGGCTCTTCGCTGAGCTCGCCATCGCGTTCCAGCAATACCTGAACCTTCTGCTCGGCCTGGGTGAGGGCGCTCTGGCAGTCGCGGGTCAGGCGTACACCTTGCTCGAAGGCGGTCAGGGAGTCTTCCAGCGACAACTCGCCATTCTCCAGCCGCTCTACCAGCGCTTGCAGGTCAGCGAGTGACTGTTCGAAATCCAGTGCAGCTTTCTTGCGGGCCATGAGGGCATTTCCGGTAGAGGTTAAAC
Organism: Pseudomonas cerasi; assembly: GCF_900074915.1. Lineage (GTDB taxonomy): Bacteria > Pseudomonadota > Gammaproteobacteria > Pseudomonadales > Pseudomonadaceae > Aquipseudomonas > Aquipseudomonas cerasi. Next base: position 5,149,430 of record NZ_LT222319.1, on the reverse strand, counting down.
CGCGCGACACTAGCAGAGCGTTGGCGTCTGGGCAAATTGCGGCGACGGACCTGCGCTCTTCAAGCGGCTGCCGGGGTCAACCTGCCGCGAATCCGTTCTGCAGATCCGCGATCAGGTCTTCCGGGCTTTCCAGGCCGACCTGCAGCCGCAGCATCGGGCCGCTACCGTGCTCGGGACCGTGTTGTTCGACTTCCGTGATCAGGCTTTCAAAACCACCCCAGGAGTAGCCGACGCCGAACAGTTTCAACGCGCCGGTAAAGCGATCCAGCACCTGCCGGTCAACGGTGTTGAATTCAAAACTGAGCAAGCCGTTGCAGCCATGGAAGTCGCGCTTCCAGATCGCGTGGCCCTGATCGTCCGGCAACGCGGGATACAGCACGCGGGCAACCTGGGGCTGAGTCTGCAGCCATTGTGCGATCTGCAGCGCGTGACGCTCATGCATGGCCATGCGCGCCGCCAGACTGCGGGCGCCACGCAGCACCAGATAGGCATCGTCGGGGCTGACGGTATTGCCCACGGCGGTGTTCATGGTTTTCAGGGTATGCCAGTGCGCTTCGGTGGTGCTGACGCTGCCCATCATCACGTCGGAGTGGCCGGCCACGTACTTGGTCAGGGCCATCAGCGAAATGTCCGCGCCCAGCTCCAGCGGCTTGTACAGCACCCCCGAGCCCCAGGAGTTATCCACAGCCAGCAGCAGATTCCTTGCTTTGCACAGCTGTGACAGGGATGGCAGGTCACACATGTCGAATGTCAGCGAGCCGGGCACTTCGGCATAGATCATCCGGGTGTTGGCCTTGATCAGCGATTCCACGTTACTGCCGTTGGCCGCGTAGAAATCGAACTGGATGTCGAAGGCGGTCAGCATGGTTTTCGCCAGCCGCCGAACAGGACCATAGACCGATTCGGTGATCAGGACATGATCGCCAGGGCGTAGAAACGATTGAAACATCTGTGCCACTGCGGCCAGCCCGGTCGGGTACAGGCAGGTGCCGTGTGCACCTTCGAGCTCGGAGATCAGGTCCTGCAAGGCAAACGCAGTCGGGCTGCCGTTGGCGCCGTAAGTCAGCGAGCGCTCCGGTCCTGCGGTGCGAATTTCCGCCTGCCGCAAGCTTTCCAGACTGTCGAACAGCACCGTACTGAGGCGCACGACGGGTGGGTTGACCGCAATCCCCGGCCCGCTGGCAGCACTGCGACCGCGTTGCGAAAGGGCGGTGTGGGCACGAGGGTCTTTGTCTTGCGGCATTGGAGGCTCCGGGTGAAAAGGCTTGCAGGCTGCGGCTCAGGTACCCGCAAGCGTAATGCATCGTGCGCCTGGCAGGTATCACTGATCGTTCAACACAGCGCTCGCGTAGAACTCATGCAGTTTCGCTTGCAGTAACTGTCTGTCCGGCAGGCGGGTCTGGTACTCGGCAATCAACGCGGGTGAAAGCGAGCGGTTCAGAGCGTACTCGACGACTTCGTCGTTTTTGCTGGCGCAGAGTAAGACGCCAATGGCCGGGTTTTCATGGGGTTTGCGTTCGTTGCGGTCCAGCGCTTCCAGGTAGAAGTCCAGTTTGCCGAGGTATTCGGGCTCAAAGCGGCCGACCTTGAGCTCAATGGCAACGAGGCAATTGAGGCCTCGATGGAAAAACAGCAGATCCAGAGCAAAGTCCTGGCCGCCGACCTGCAACGCGTACTCGGAGCCGACAAAACAGAAGTCGCGGCCTAGCTCGATCAGAAAGTCCCTCAGGCGTTTCAACAAACCGCCATGCAGGTCCGCTTCGGCGTGCCCCGGTGGCAGCTCCAGAAACTCCACCATGTAGGCATCACGGAATATATCCAGTGCGGCCGGCCGGGTTTCCTTGAGCATCGCCGAGGCTTTGGCTGGCTGGGTGACAGTGCGCTCGAATAGAGCGTTCTTGAATTGGCGCTCAAGTTCGCGACTGGACCACTTTTCCCTGATTGCCATACGCAGATAAAACTCACGCTCTTCGGGGCGCTTGCTTTGACTGAAGATGATCAGGTGATGGGTCCACGGCAATTGTGTCAGCACCGCTGACACTACCTCATCGTCGCGGTAGACCTCAAAGAATTGGCGCATGCGAAACAGATTACGACGTGTGAAACCACGCAGTCCTGGCTGGGTGGTGGCCAGATGTTCGGCAAGCTGGGTGACCACCGCGTCACCCCATTCAGCGTTTTCAAGCTTGCGACTGATGTAAGCGCCGACTTGCCAGTAAAGCTCGATCAATTGCGTGTTCACCGCCTGTGCGGCCTGCTGTCGAGCGCTCCGGATCATGGCGAGCACTTCATCAAAGCGATCATGTACAGGCGTATGCGGTGTGTTGGGAGTACTCATACTGAAAGTACTCCACTGCGTAGCAACCTGATGGGCGATTGCGAGCGAAAGTCTGGAAGAACGGTTGTTCGGCTCATAAAGGCGCGTCCTTGGGCGGTGGTTAAGGTCGGCTACTTTACGTGCAGATCAGGACGTTCTGTTCCAGAGTTTCCTGTGGGTTTGTAGCATCAGGTTTCTGTTCGCGAAGGACTTGACGTGTGCCTTATTTATCCAGATCGGATGCCTGATGCCGCTCCGGAACCTGATCGGCTTCTTCGCCCCAGGTGCGATTGACCTTCTGGCCTTTGATAACGGCCGGGCGTGCGGCGATTTCTTCCGTCCAGCGAATCAGGTTCGGGTATTCGTGTACCGAGAGGAATTCGGCAGCCGAATACACTTTGTTCCGCACCAGCGCGCCATACCATGGCCAGACCGCGATATCGGCAATCGTGTAGGTATCGCCAGCCAGGTAGCGATGCTCGCCCAGGCGGCGGTTGAGCACATCGAGTTGGCGCTTGGCCTCCATCGCGAAGCGGTTGATGGGGTATTCGAGTTTCTCGGGCGCGTAGGCATAGAAATGCCCGAAACCGCCACCCAGATAAGGCGCGGCGCCCATCTGCCAGAACAGCCAGTTCAGCGTTTCGGTACGGCCTGCCGGGTCGGCCGGCAGGAAGCTGGAAAACTTCTCAGCCAGGTACAGCAGGATAGAGCCGGACTCGAATACCCGAACAGGTGTTTCATGGCTTCGGTCCAGCAATGCCGGGATCTTGGAATTGGGATTGATCTCGACAAAGCCGCTGGAGAACTGATCGCCCTCGGAGATGCGGATCAGCCAGGCATCGTATTCCGCGCCGCTGTGCCCGAGCGCCAGCAGCTCTTCGAGCATGATCGTGACCTTTACACCGTTGGGTGTGGCCAGTGAATAAAGCTGCAGCGGGTGTTTGCCGACCGGCAGCTCCTTGTCGTGCGTGGGGCCGGCGACGGGCCGGTTGATGCTGGCGAACGTGCCGCCCGCTTTTGTTTGCTGGTGCCAGACCTTCGGCGGAGTGTAGGGCGTTTGCGTCATGAGAAGCCTCGCTTGTTCAAGGGGGATCGCTGGACCGGTCGTGTTGCAAAGGACCATTGATGTTATAGATCAACGCGCGTGCAGGGAAGTGCCTTGCGATCGTGAACGAGTGTAACGAGGGGCTCAGTTCGCTGCCGTTGGTAGCTTGTGGAATATTCCCACAGGAACTAAGGCGGCGTCCTATAGCTGTAGCTGGGTAAAAGAAGAGAACATGTGTTCGCAGCGTGAGGTCATAAGGTTATCCATTTATGATCTTGGTTGTCAAAGTCGCTCTCTCTGATTTACCTATTAATAGCTGGATACCGTATGCCGTCTTTCTGCAGTCCGGGCGTGATGAAGTGGCGTGACCTGATCATCAATCTTGTTTCCAAGGAAATAAAAATCCGTTACATGGGTGCAACGTTGGGTTTTGTCTGGTCGTTGGGTAACCCATTGGTTGTCACGCTCACGTATTACACGGTGTTCACTTATATTCTGCCCAGTAGTCAGGACCGCTTTGCGCTGCACCTGGTGACAGGGGTTGTCCATTGGATGCTTCTGGCACAAATTGTTTCGCAAAGCGGAGAGTGGCTGATCAATAACGGCAACCTCATTCGAAAGTTGCGCTTTCCTCGTCTTTTACTGCCTGTTTCCGGTGCGCTGGCCATCGTCGTTTTCTGGGCCGGCTGCATGCTCGTCTATGCATCGCTATTTGCCATGCTGGGCGGTGTCTTTTCGCGTGCACTGTTGTTTTATCCGATTGTGCTGATCGCATTCATGGCATTGATCATGGGCGTTGGTCTGGCACTCAGCGTCATCCAGGTCACCGTACGGGATGCCAAGCACTTCACCGATGTGTTTCTACCCTTGTTGTTCTGGCTTACACCCATCGTATGGGTGACCTCATCGCTGCCCGACGGTGTCGCCCGCATTGCGGCCTATAACCCGGTAGGCCTGTACTTCAACAGTTTTACCCGCATTCTGCATGCCGGAATCGTTCCCGAGCCCCGTGATTTGCTGCTGTGCGTGTTCATGGGCGCTGCGTCGCTGCTGGTGGGCCTGTTGATGTTCAGGAAGGTGGACCGCGTGGTGGAATATCTATGAGTCGCGTCGTCATCAAGGCAGAGAACCTTACCAAACAGTTTGTTCTGCGCCATAACAGAGGCGGTTTGAAGAAGAAGTTTCTGGGGCTGTTTGACACTCGATATCGTGAGCGTGCCGAAACATTCACGGCAGTCAGTGATGTCTCGTTCACCTTGCACAAAGGTGAGTCGCTTGCACTGGTGGGGCATAACGGTTCAGGTAAAAGTACCTTGTTGCAACTGGTCTCACGCATTCTTGTGCCCACCAGTGGGCGGCTGACCAGTGTGGGGCGAGTAGCACCGCTAATCGAAATAGGAGTGGGTTTTCACCCTGAACTGACCGGCGAGGAAAATATCTACCTCAATGCCAGTCTGTTTGGATTGAGTAACAAGGAAGTGCGTTCGCGCTTCAACGAGATTGTCGATTTTTCCGGGTTGGGAAACTTCATCGATACACCGGTAAAGAACTATTCGTCAGGCATGTACATGAGGCTGGGTTTTTCAGTTGCCGTTCATGTCGAGCCTCAGACATTACTGGCTGACGAAGTACTTGCGGTGGGTGATGAAGAGCTCAAGCGCAAATGCCACGAACGAATTCGAATGATGCAGGATGACGGGATGGCCTTGATCCTTGTTACCCACGCAGTAGAAGAAGGTAAAGAGTTTTGCCAGCGTTACTTGACGCTTGAGCGCGGCCGGATGACCGAGCAGGGTTATTACTGATTCATTGTTTCGTGATGCCATGCTTCCAGTCAACTTGGCCATCACTCAATTCATAAAGGTATTTCCATGTTGCAAATTATCGTTCCGATGGCCGGGGCCGGGAGTCGCTTTGCGGTTGCGGGCTACACCGACCCCAAACCCTTGATCCCTGTACATGGTGTACCGATGATCAAGGTCGTGATCGACAACCTGACGCCGAAGTGCCCGCACAGATTCATCTTTATCTGTCAGTCGGAACAGGTCGCACGTTACGGGCTGAGGGAAAGACTGAATGCCTGGGCGCCCGGCTGCGAGATCGTCGAGCTCGGCGGCCTGACCGGGGGCGCTGCGTGCTCGGTGTATGCAGCGCGGCACCTGCTCGACGACAGCCAGCAAGTGATGATTGCCAACAGCGACCAGTACGTCGATGTGGATATAAATGCCTATCTGCAGGCAATGAGCGAGAGCGATGCAGAGGGTTTGATCATGACCATGAAAGCCAACGATCCGAAATGGTCTTTCGTTGGCTTCAGTGCAGCAGGCCTGATCGACCGTGTGGTGGAAAAGGAGGTTATCTCTGACGAGGCCACTGTCGGCATCTATAACGTTCGCCGCGCAGGTCAACTGATATCGGCCATTGAGGCGATGGTCGCGAAAGATCTTCGCGTCAACGGCGAGTTCTATGTCGCACCGGTTTACAACGAGCTCATCGGGCAGGGCGCCAGGGTCATTCATTACAGCATTGGTGCAGAAGGTCATGGCATTTATGGCCTGGGCATCCCGGCAGACCTCAACCAGTTCCTGTCGTTGCCGCTGAGCAGGCAGGCAGCCTCGGGAAAAGAGGCCTGACATGCAGATCATCAGCCATCGCGGCTATTGGCTGCAAAGGCCGCAGCGCAATCTGCCCGAAGCCTTTCATCGATCATTCGACCTTGGCTTCGGCACCGAAACCGATGTCCGTGATGTGGCTCGCCAGTTGGTCATCTCCCACGACATGCCTGCGGGCGGCGAGCTGACGCTGGACGGCCTGCTCGACATCATGGCGGGCCGCAACCTGCCTCTGGCCATCAACGTCAAGGCGGATGGCCTGGCACAGGCTCTCGCTGCAACCTTCGCCCGTTACGGCCATACCAACTGGTTCGCCTTCGATATGGCGGTGCCGGACATGCGGAGTTACCTCAACGCCAACCTCACCACTTACACCCGTCTCAGCGATGTAGAGCCGTCGCCAGCCTGGCTCAAACAGGCTGCAGGCGTCTGGCTTGACGGTTTTGAGGGTGAGTGGTTCTCCAACCAGATCATTGGCGATCTTTTTTCCCTGGGCAAGCAGGTTTGTGTGGTGTCACCCGAATTGCACGGGCGTGGTCATGGCGCCCTGTGGCAGCAATTGCTCGAGTTCAGGTCGCAGGACCGTTTGATGCTGTGTACTGATCTTCCCGCAGACGCAGCCACTTTCTTCACGTGAGGCAATCATGATCAAGGCAGTGATTTTCGATATGGACGGTGTCCTTATCGACGCCAAGGAATGGCATTACAACGCACTCAACAGAGCGCTCAGCCTGTTCGGTTACAATATCAGTCGCCACGAACATCTCACCGCCTACGACGGTCTGCCCACCTCGCGCAAACTCGACATGCTGAGTGTCGAACGCGACCTGCCGGTTGCGTTGCACGCCTTCATCAACGAGATGAAGCAGCAGTACACCATGGAGATCGTTTACGCCCAGTGCAAACCGACCTTTGTGCATCAGTACGCGTTGTCATCACTGAAAACGCTGGGTTACAAGCTGGCAGTGGCGTCCAACTCCATTCGCAACACCGTGGAGGTCATGATGAACAGGGCAGATCTCGACCAATACCTCGATCTGCGGCTCTCCAACGAAGACGTCAAGCATGCCAAACCAGCGCCGGATATCTACACCAAGGCCATCAGCCAACTGGGTCTTCAGCCTGAAGAATGCCTCATCGTCGAGGACAACGAGAATGGCATCAAGGCCGCCAGAGACTCAGGCGCACATCTTCTGGTCGTGGCTGAAACCTGCGATGTAAACCTCAATAACATTCTTGGCAAAGTTGAACAGATCAACTTCGACAAGGCGGCAGTCCTGTGAGCGCGTTGAATATCATTCTTCTGACCGGCAGGCAGACAGAGGCGCCGCATGATGAGGGCGAGTACCCGCACTACCTGTGCGAACACAAAGGCAAGCCGCTGATTCATACGCTGATAGACAACTGCGCAGTACTTCAGCCGCGCAGGATGATCTGCACATTCTCGAACAACGAGATCGCCCGGCTGCACCTTCGCAACATGGTCCCGCAAATGCACCCGTCGGCCAGTGTTCTACCGGTCCACAACATCACCCGTGGTGCGGCTTGCACAGCGCTTCTGGCGAGCGAAGAAATCGACAACGATGACGAACTGCTGATTCTCAGCGTCAGCGACTTTCTGGATATCCAGCTGCTGGATGCAGTGCGTGCGTTTCGGCAACGTCATGAGGATGCCGGAGTGGTCATCTTCAATTCTCTGCACCCTCGTTATTCATTCGCGCGCCTGGACAGCGACTGCCGGGTTATCGAAGCAGCCGAAAAGAACCCGATCAGCTCAAACGCCATTGCCGGTGTGTACTGGTTCAAGTCCGGCTCGCTATTCGTATCGGCAGCCAAGGAGATGATTCGCAAGGACGCCAGGGTCAACGACAACTTCTACATAGCCCCCGCTCTCAATGAGCTGGTGCTGTTGCAGAAAAAGATCGGCGCCTACCGGATCGAACCCAATCAGTACCGGCCACTGAAAACCGACAGTCAGCTCCACGCTTTCGAAGCAGGAGACATGCGATGAAAACGGCCAGACTGGAAGACATGGTCAAAGGCTGGTTCGTGGGCGGATTCGAACCTGCAGTTTTCAGTACCGAGTCCTGTGAGGTCGGGGTCAAGACCTACAAGGCAGGTGAAAAGGAAGCGGCTCATTACCACAAGGTCGCCACCGAGATAACCGTACTCATTGCCGGGTCGGTCAACATGCGCGATCAGGTCTGGCATGCCGGCGACATCATCGTTCTGGAGCCGGGCGATATCACGGCGTTTGAAGCGCTCACCGATGCGACCACCGTTGTCGTGAAGGTGCCGGGTGCGCTTGCTGACAAGTACGTCGTCTGACCATGAAAACGACCCATCTCCAGCACCACCCAAGCCTCGGTTACATAGCGGCGGGCAGTCTGCGCAGCCTCCCGGTGGGGCTACTGCTGCCTCATGAGTGCTCCAGCTTCATCTCGTTCCGCGCGCATCCCTTTCGCAAGCCTGAACGGGTGATCAGGAAACTACATGCCGCGCAGCGTCCGCTGCGTATGTATGGCGCGGGTAGCTATTGTTTTTATGGTGTCCAGAGTGATTCACCGCTGTCTCCGCTGCTGCTGTGGGACGGTGCGCACTTTCTGAATGTTGGCGAAAAGATCACGGTTATCGAAGACACGCCAATCGAGTGTTATCTGGATCGTGATTACTTCGCGGAATCGCTCAAGGTCATTGCGCGTTCGGCCAACTCGGTCACTTACAGGAAAGTATCCAGGCTGACTGCGGAATCTAACGACGATCTCGACAGCTGGACCTTCGGCATTCCTGTCGGTCCAGGCGACGCCACTGTTCTCAATGCCGTCGTGAAGCGCATTCTGGAAATTGACATCCCGCACAAGGAGATACTGCTGTGCGGCACACCGGGAAGTAATTTCGCCTATTTCGACAAGGTCCGCATCGTGGGGGAGGACATCACTGCCCCGCCCGTGCAGATCTGCAAGAAGAAAAACCGTCTCGCACTGGAGGCCAGACACAGCAATCTGGTGATCCTGCACGACCGCGTCTTTCTGCCAAAACACTTCGGGGAAGTTGTCCGCCGCTTTGGCCCGCGCTATCCGTTGATGACCTTGCAAAGCATGTTCTTCGATAACCGAATCAGCATGCATCCGCGGCGTTACTCGGATTACGGCATGGCTATGGACGAGGTCGCGCAGGGGCTGCTGGGGCTGCACCGCACCAGCGGTAATGCCCAGTCCATTGCGCCTTCAATATTCCCGGACGTCGACCGGACCGGGTTCTGTTTCGCCAGCCCGATGCGCTACAACAACGATGCAAGTTACCCGACAGGCAGCCTCTACATTTGTCGCAAGGATGTCTGGAATGCCTGCCCGCTGGACGAGTCCCTGCACTGGGTGGAGTACGAAGACATTGAGCATGCGTTGCGAGCGTCGCGCTCGGGTATTCCAAACCGTATCAATCCCTTTGGCATCACTCAGTCGATGACCTCCCGGGCGCTGCTGGGTGGCAATGCTCCGGTCGAATCCGTTGACGGATGTCTCGGAATATCCGGGCCTTGTTATGTGTCCCTGCTGGAAAAGAAACCTCTTTTGAACCTGTCTGCCGAGACCGCACTGGCCAGATTGCGGCAGTTCGCTGACAAATACCTGGCCAACCCGTCGGCGGTCGTTATTCCAACCGGTCTTGATCACCTCCCTGTTCGAGCCTGGATCGAACTGATCGATAATGTGGTGCAGCAGTCCACGTTCAAAAACGACAGTGAGACGGTCAGAGCGTTTATCAACGACTTCGAGAGGCTCGTGTTGCTCGACCAGCTACCGAGCATGCGTCAGGAGTTTCTGGTCAATCGCTTCCTCACAGACCCTGTGCTGGCCAAACAGACACTGATTACACAGAGCTCCGAGGTGCGCAATATGTTGCGTCAACGCGGCACGCAGACCTGGTTTGCTCGCCAGCAGGATGATTACTTTCACCACAACCTTCTGTCGCTCCCCGGCATTTTGATTTCGGCCATTCGGGCTTATCGAAACAACGGGAAAAGTTTCTATTTTGAAAGCCTGTGGGCTGCTGTGAAGGCCATCTACAACTCGACTCCCTTTATGTCCTACAGCAAGGGGGCGAAGTGAAGGTATTCGTCGTTTCTCATTTGAGCCCCAGCACCGCCAGCCATCAGTTGATCTGTCAGTTGGCGCGCATTCAGCACGAGCATAGGACGACCGTTCCCGTCCTTGTGATTGATGACCGTTACAACCTGGCCGAACTACCCGCCAGCGATTCATCGACCGAACACGCTTTGTTCAGCCTGGATGATTTTCTTCACTGCAATGCTCTAAGCGGCATCGTGGCAAACAGAGTTGCCCAGCACATGGATAAAGTCGAAAGCGACTGGGTGCTGATCGATTTTGGCCAGCATGACTCTGCTACCTGCATGGACTTCATCCAGAAAATTGCTCGCTACAACTATCTGAGCACCAAGCTGCGAAAGCGAAACCTCGTGATCATGGTGCCCGCCATGCACCTGGGCATTTATTCGCGAACCCTCAATGCGTCGTTCAACAATTTGCCGGCAAGCACAACAGCCTCAGCCCGTTCCGTTCAGATTGGCAGGCTATTCATGGTCACTCGTCTTGAAAGAGTACTGATAAGTCTTCCATTGCTGGCGGGCATCCTGCGTCGAATGCGGCGTGTTGCTCTGCGCGTCTTTCGGCGTGTTGCAAGATCCCATTGACCGATCTGCCGCTAGCCGTCGGTAGCAGGCGCTTCTCATTACAAGGTTAAACACATGCCTCATCTTGTGGCCGTCGACTCCAGAAAAATCAGCGTGGTTATTCAGGGGCCCCTGTATCGCAACCTCAGTTCCAAACGAAATATCTTCGCCTGCATCGCATCGATCCGGACGCACCTGCCAGATGCCGAAATCATCGTTTCGACCTGGCGTCATGAAGATACGTCCGATGTGAAGTCGGACCAGATCGTCATGTCGGATGATCCGGGTGCCTTCGTTGATGACGCCGGTAATCAGATCAACATCAATCGCATGCTGCGGTCGACGCTATGCGGTATTCAAAGCGCTTCAAGACCCTATGTCATGAAAATGCGCGCCGATCACAACCTGACCAGCGCTGCACTGGCTGTCATAGGTCAGTCCGATGATACCGAGCCGGGCGAGACACAGCTGTTCGACACGCCCATCACCACCACGACGCTTTATATTCGCGACCCTGAACGGTTGCCGATGTTGTTCCACATATCGGATCTCGTTCAATTCGGCACGCGCGAAGCAATGCTCGCCATGTGGGAGCAACCACTGTTCGCAAGGGACGCGCTTTTCAACGACAGGCCGTCTCGCAACCCGTTTGACAACTTCATTGGCTACACGTCCGTGCGCCTGGTGAGCGAGCAGGCACTGATGCTGGGTGTCATGCGCAGGAAGGGCATCGACGCCCGGCTCGCACGACCCTGCGAGGTAGGGCTGAGCAACCTGAAGTTATGGGACAACGTCTTGAGACGCAACTTCAGAGTCCTCAACCACTGCGAGGCTGGCGTCGACTTCCCGGAACGTTTTCTGACCAGCCCCCGAGTACTGACGACACTCTACAAAGCCTCTGCGATAGAGCAATTGCAAAGGCTCGATCCGAAGGGCTACAGGCTGAGAATAGCGCGCATCTGGCTCAATCAATACCTGCTGACCTGCCTGCGCCCCGGCTGGTGGGTGTCCTTTGCGACCATCGTACTGTTCAGCACCTCGCCGACTCTTGCGAAGCGCGTTCGCTCTTACTGGCGCACGCTGAGGAACGTGGCGCATGCGGAGTCGTATCGGGTCTAGCAATCTGACCCGAGTGCTTAAACGATCTTAACGAAGTGTAACTGTATCGATAATATTTGATGTTATTTCAAGTCGGTTACTTTATTCTCGCCGCGCTCTTCTGTGTGGCCAATCGCCACTTTTTGCTGCGGCATGTTCGCTACGCATGGAAGCGCCCCCCCCCCCACATAAGGAATGAATCGTGAACTCTGTGATGTTTCGCAGGACCCTTCTCGCCATGGCTGTAGCTGCAACTGCTGTTCCTGCTTTTGCTGAAACAGTCGAACTGACCAACGCTGGTTATAAAAGCGAGGGTCAGACCCATACCGGCAACCTTGAGATCAACGGTGCCTATACGGGGAGTGCGGTTAAAGATGCGATTCAGCTAAGTGGTTCGACCATTGAAAAGAACCTGATCCTCAACGCGAATATCAGCGGTTCCGGCACCTTTGCCAATGGTGAAGTAGTCAAAGGCATCAGCCTTGAGGGCGGCAAGATTAGCGGCAACGTTATCAACCGAGGTCTGGTTGACGTTACTGGTCAAGGCGCGACGGCCCTGGATGTCGCCACGAGTCTGAGATATTTCGAAAACCATGGCGGCCTCTCCGCTAGCGGCGCGGGATCTCAAGGTCTTCGAATCGACGGGGCCACCATGATAGGCAATAGTGCGGACATAACCAACACCGGGACGATCCGCGGCGAGAGCGCTGCTATTGTGATGGGCACCACTAAGTTCTCTATGATCGGCGCTCAGCCTTGGTACATCGAACGGGGCGACTTCAATATCTATAACGAAGGTTCGATCATTTCTGCTGACAGGGCCATCGACGCTTCTGGAAGCAATCGTCCGATCGAGCTGATCCTGAGAAAGGGCAGCATCGTTGTCGGTAACCTGATCGACGTGAGCAATATCGAGCTGGAAGGGGATACTTCCTTCACGGGTACTGACAGCCGTAAAGATGGCTACAACATTCGCCTGAAGAGCGGCGGATCGGTTTACGTTGGTGGCACCTCCGATAGTCCTACTACCATGACTTTCGAGTCCGCACACAGCAGCATTGGCGGCGATCTCTATGTCGACGGCAATTCGGCGCTCGGTCTGAATCTGAGTAAGGCCACTGATGCTAAAACCGCGGTGCTCAAAGTTACCGGCACTACTCAGTTCGAACCAGGAGCGCAAGTAAAGCTCGCGGCCAAGGGTGATGACTTCAATGCCAACGGCACTGCTTACACGCTTATCGAATCAGGCAAGATCGAACTGCTGACCAAGGATGGAAGCGCGGTCGACCCTGCTGGCAAACTGGATGTAGTCAGTACCTCGGCGCTACTTAAAATCGACAGCTATACCGTTGACGGCAAAGACGTTGTGGCTGTGGTCACCGCCAAGGGCAAGGAAGAGGTCGCTCAGGTAGTTGCCAACAACGGTGGCTCAGTCAATGAACAGGCCACACTGGTCAACCTGACCGGCGACAGCATCATCAGCAAGCTGAACGACAGTGATGCGTTCAAACAGCTTTTGTTGAACGCTGACGGTGGGCAGCTCGCCAAGCTGGCCTCTCAGCTATCGCCGGAGGTCAACGGCGGGGCCAGAAGCGCCGCTACTACCAGCCAGGGCCTGATCAGCAACGTGACTGGCAGCCGCACCAGCTCGATACGCGGTGCTTCTTCTGGTGAGAGCTTCAAAAATGCAGGTGTCTGGGTCCAGTCGCTTTACAGCGACGCCACTCAAGGCCAGCGTGACGGGATTGCGGGCTATAACGCGTACAGCAGCGGAATTGCGGTGGGCGCCGACGGCAAACTCAACGACAACCTGACGCTGGGGCTGGCCTACAGCTTCATCAATACCGACGTGAATGGCAAAAGTGGTAACAAAACCGAAGTCGACAGCCATGCATTCACACTGTACGGCGGCTTCGAACAAGGCAATTACTTTGTCGATACAAGCCTGACTTACGGCCTCAATGACAACCAGGGCAAACGCAGCATTGCAGGTACGCGTGCCAAGGCAGATTACGACAGTGACCTGCTGGGCCTGAATCTGGTGGGTGGTTACACCTATCACGTCAACTCGCAAGTATTGGTCGAACCACGCCTGGCGGCGCGTTACAGCCAAGTGAACATCGACGGCTATCGTGAGAAAGGCTCGTCGGCTGCGTTAAAGGTTGAAGATCAGCGTTACGAAACCATTGAGCTGGGCGCAGGCATGCGCGTGGCTGGCAGCTTCCTCCTGGGTGCCGGAACGCTGGAGCCACAGGCCAAACTGATGGCCTACCACGACTTCGCCGCCGCCGAAGCGCAGAGCACGTCCACCTTTCTGCTCGGCAGTACACCGTTTGTTACCAGCGGCGCCAAGGCCGTGCGTGACAGTTACGAAGCGGGTGTGGGTGCCGATTACAAACTGGGGGCCGTCACACTGGGCGTCAACTACGACTACATCGGTAAATCGGGCTTCGATGCCGATGTGTTCTCTGCAAAAGTGCGTTACGACTTTTGATGTGGAGTTACCGCCTTGGTCGAAAACGCTTGGGCGGTACCCTTGCAGTCGTGATGGCGCTGCTGTTGAGCGGAGCCATCGCCGGTTGTCAGTCGCCGCGCGCTGATCTACAGCAATTGGCCGACCAGCATGGCCGACAGATGCAGATTCTGTCGGCACAGCCCTTTCCTCTGGCGGCGCTGTTACCGCCAGAGACCTTCAGAGCGAACCGTCTGCGGGTCTATCTGGAAGGCGACGGTCATGCCTGGGCCACCGCCACTCAACCCAGTCTCGACCCGAGCCCACGTAAGCTCCTCGTGCCGCAGCTGGCAGTCAACGACCCGACGCCCAGCGCCTATCTGGCACGACCTTGCCAATTCATCACGGCCCCGGCCTGCAACGCTGCCCTCTGGACCAATCGCCGTTTCTCCCAGGCAGTGGTCACCAGCCTCAGCAGTGCGCTGGACCAGATGAAACAACGTTACGGTAATAACGAGTTCGAGCTGATTGGTTATTCAGGCGGCGCAACCCTCGCGTTGCTACTGGCTGGACAACGAAACGACATCACCCGGATCCAGACCATCGCTGGCAATCTGGCCCCGAATCAGTGGACAGCACTAAAAGGACTTTCGCCTCTCAATGGATCGTTGGACCCACTCGATTACATTCAGCGCCTGGCATTGATACCTCAGCGTCACTTGTCGGGCACTCGTGACGAAATGATCCCGACTGAACTGGCAAAGGGTTACAGCAGGCAACTGGGCAACGGTGCGTGCAGCCAACTGATTGTCGTCTCGGGGCCGAGTCACGAAGACGGTTGGGAACAGGTCTGGAAGCTGTGGAGAGGGCGGGACGTAGTAGGCTGTCCGTGATCGTCCTGTATCTGACCAGAACGGACTGCATTGAATCGCTATGAGTCATTCCTCTCGCAAGCGCTCATCCAGCAAAGCTTCGCGATTGTCGATCATGGGCGAGCCATCGAGTCCGGCTTGCTGAGCAACGTGTACGGATCAGTCCCGATCCCCCGACAGAAATCCATGAACTCAATGACATCGAGCCTGCGCTCGGCATTCTCTGTCTTTGAGACAAACGAATGCGGTCGCCCTAGCCGGACCGCTAATTCTTTTTGCGTCATACCGGCTGCGTTGCGCGCTTCCAGCAAAAGATCAAGCAACGCCTGGTAGCGAGCGTTATGGATGGTTTTCACTTGGGCACGCCGTCTGAATAGTCCGGCTACCTGAATAAACCTGACTTGGGATTATCCTAAAGTGGGTTTCGACCGGGACAACCAGCAAGGTGCTGCCAGCGGCTGATTTGGCGGGAAGCTTCTCAAGCAGATGATATCCACTGCCCAGCCGCAGGAAGAAAGCAGCAGACATTAAAAAGCCGGCTTGTGGCCGGCTTCTCGTAGGCGGCTCTGATCTATTTTTGATAGACCGCAATCGCCTTCAACAGGTGCGCCTCTTGAAGAAGCGCGAATAGGCAACAGGGCAAACGGATCACATGCCCCGTTCAAACACCGCATCGCATGACTGCGTCAGGTGCTCTGGATGGCGAACAGGATACTGAACTTCGCCTCCCATGCCCAGCCCGAATGCCTTTCAGCCGTAAACACCTCATAACAGCAGCATGGCATTGCGTCGGCTGTTCAGGGTCGACCACCAGAATATCCAGCCCAGAATCCTTATTTTTTCCCTGTCGATGTCTTCGGCGCTGAACAGTTCGTCCGGGTATTCGGCGTCGTTGTGGCTGCGCAGGCGCAGGCCGCCGTTGGGCAGGCGGTAGAGGTAGCGGACGCGCAGGATGCCGCCGTGTTCGAGGGCGTAGATTTCGCCGTCGATGACCTGGGTCAGTTCGCGGTCGACGCCGAGGATCGAGCCGTCCTGGATCTTGTCGGCCATGCTGTTGCCGACCATGGCGACGCACATGCAGTTTTTCGGGTCGATGCCCATGTTCTGCAGGACTTGCAGGGGCAGGCGGATTTTCTGTCCGGGGGCTTCGGCGAGGACGGTCTTGCCGAGGCCTTGGGTGGATTCCGCTTCCATGAAAATCTGGATTTCCACGTCGCCGCGCGACACGTTTCTGGCCTGATGAATGATGACGCGGGTATCGCCGCCGGTGTTTTCATTGGCGCATTCGTTAGGGTGTTTGGGGCCTTCGCCGGTGCGCAGCCAGCGGGCGTTAACGGTCAACAGTTCAGCCACCTCGTCAATCCGCGCCATGGGCACGCCACGCTTGAACCAGTTATTGACGTGTTGCGGCGTGATTTTGCGGTTGGCGGCAAAATCAGTCGCTGTGAGATGGCACTCCCGAAGGAGGATGCGGAGTCGATCACCTGATGTATTCATAGTGGCGAAGTCTACGGGCGTCGTCTGGGCGTTTAAATGAACGAGGTGTTGACGTCGACGTTATCCCAGGGTGGGCGTGGCTATCCGGACTACGGATGGAATGAATGTCGTGTAGGTGGATTCCGTAATAGCGCTTTTGGCGCTAAACGAGGTATTGCGCGTTTACCCCCGCTATACGGGCATTAACGAACTGTTCATTGAATGTCTAAAAGGCGGGCGCATTTTTAAACGTGCGTGCTGCAAAAAACGGGCGATTTCGTTTCAGCAAGAGAGGTGTGCGGGGAGGTGCAGCGAGGAGGGGGGGAGCGTGTTTCAGGGCACGGGTGTAGCGTGCCCTGAAACGCCAATCGATGATCAGCCTTTGAACGCTGCAACCGATTTGGTGATCTCGGCACGGGCAGCGTCAGCGTTGCCCCAACCTTCGATCTTCACCCATTTGCCTTTTTCGAGATCCTTGTAGTTCTCGAAGAAGTGCTTGATTTGCTCCAGCAGCAGCGGCGGCAGATCGGTGTACTCTTTCACGTCGACGTACAGCTGGGACAGCTTGTCGTGTGGCACCGCGATAACTTTGGCATCGCCGCCGCCGTCGTCAGTCATGTGCAGGATGCCGACCGGGCGTGCGCGGATAACCGAGCCTGGAGTAACCGGGTATGGGGTTACCACCAGCACGTCCAGCGGGTCGCCGTCGTCAGCCAGGGTGTTGGGGATGAAACCGTAGTTGGCCGGGTAGAACATTGGGGTGGCCATGAAACGGTCAACGAACAGGCAATCGGAATCTTTGTCGATTTCGTATTTGATCGGCGCGTGGTTGGCCGGGATTTCGATCGCGACGTAGATGTCGTTCGGCAGGTCTTTACCCGCCGGAATCTTGCTGTAGCTCATTGGGCATTGCCCCCCTAGTTGACCAGACAGATTGTGGCGCGAACCGCAATAAAGTGGTCCGGATTATAGGCATATTCTGTTTTGGTTGCCACGCATGGCCTTGGCGGCCGTCAGGTATCCCGGTAAGCCGGGTCCTGTCGACGCAGCAGGTCGAGCCGCGCCAGGGTGTCCTGGCGGTAGAACGCTTTCAGTTGTTCGTAGACTGCCGGGTAACTGCTGTGCAGCAGATCGGGTGCGCTGAAGAAGTATTCGCTGGTCACGGCGAAGAATTCGGCGGGGTCTTCGGCGGCATAGGGATCGATGGCGGGCTCGGCGTCGGGGTTGTGGTCCAGTTGCCGGTTGAGATCATCGAACGCGCTTTGCATGACGCGAGCCCATTCGGTCACCTGCATATCGCTGTGCAGCGGCGGTAGGCCATTGGCGTCGCCGTTGAGCATGTCGAGCTTGTGCGCCAGTTCATGGATCACCAGGTTGTAGCCATCCCAGTCGCCGCTGCTCAATACGCCGGGCCAGGCCAGAATCACCGGGCCCTGCAGCCAGGCCTCGCCACTGTGCTCGCCATCCCACTCGTGTTCGACGCCGCTGGCATCGCGATGGCGCTGCGGGCTGACGAAGTCGTCGGGGTACAACACGATTTCATGAAAACCCTGATACCAGTTCAGTTCGCCCAGGTTCAGCAGCGGCAGTTGCGCCTGGGCGGCGAGGACCAGCCGTTGTTCGTCATCCAGATCAACGCCCGGCAGTGCGCTGAGGTGTTTGTCATGCAGAAACAGCACGCAGGCGTCACGCAGTTGCGCGTTTTGCCCGCTGCTCAGGCCATCAAGGATCGGCAGACGTGCGCAGACCTTCTGCCATAGTTCTTCAGCAACCGGGTGTCGGGCCAGCGTGCGCTGCCTGCGCCAGTGGCTGAATGACCACATGGTTCAGCGCGCGTCGACCGGACGCGCGGTGCGGCTGCGCACCACGCCGATGACCATCGGCACCAGTGACAGCAGGATGATTGCCAGTACCAGGAAGGTCAGGTTGTGCTTGATGAATGGCACGTTGCCGAAGAAGAAGCCCAGGGTCACCAGACTGCCGACCCACAGCACCGAACCCAGCACGCTGAAGCCCACGAAGCGCGGATAGGACATCCTGCCCACACCGGCCACGAATGGCGCGAAGGTGCGGATAATCGGCAGGAAGCGCGCCAGCGTGACGGTCTTGCCGCCGTGGCGTGCGTAGAAATCCTGGGTGCGCAGCAGGTAGTCGCGGCGGAAGATGCGCGATGACGAATTGCTGAACAGTTTTTCGCCAACCGTGCGGCCAATCACGTAGTTGGTGCTGTCGCCCAGAATCGCTGCGAGCATCAGCAACCCGGCCAGCAGGACCGGGTCCATGCCGCCACCGGCAGCCACGGCGCCAGCGATGAACAGCAGCGAGTCGCCCGGCAGGAAGGGCATGATCACCAGCCCGGTCTCGCAGAAAATCACCAGAAACAGAATCGCGTAAACCCATGTGCCGTAGTTGGTCACCAACAGGTCAAGGTAAACGTCGAGATGCAGAATAAGGTCGAGCGGGTTGAATTCCATTAAAGCACCTGAGGCGAGAACCCTGTCCGGGGTCGCATGCGGAAGAAACGACTGTGCGTATGCGCGGCATTATAGAAGCAGAATGCGCAGAAGGGGCTTCGGAATAAGCGGCGGGGTTGAATGGGGGGTGAGCGGTACGTCTTCAGAAGGGATGAACAGGCCGCAACGTTCATCCGGGCTGATGCCATACGCCGGGCTGATTACGCGAATCGGCCCGGCGGCTTGGAATGGCATAAGCCTGCATGGGGCCTAATGCTGCGCTGCAGGACCGTCGAGCAGGAAGTTGCCGATGGGTTTGTCTGAATGATCATCAGTGCCGTCTGATTCCAGAATCTGCAGCTCAGCTTCGTCCTTCAGATTGACCCCGGAAATCTGCCGCCTGCCGGCCTCGCGCATCAGGTACAGCAGCCGATGAGCGGCCATGCCGTAGCTCAAGCCTTCCAGGCGCACATTGGAAATACAGTTGCGGTACGCGTCGTTCAGCCCGACCTTCGGCGCGTAGGTGAAGTACAGGCCCAGACTGTCCGGGGAGCTGAGACCGGGGCGCTCGCCGATCAGAATGACCACCATCTTCGCACCGAGCAGTTCGCCGACCTCATCGGCCACCGCGACGCGGCCCTGTTCGACCATGATCACTGGCGACAGCGACCAGCCCTCGGCACTGGCCTGTTCTTCCAGGCGAATGAGGAAAGGTACCGCATGCCGATGCACCGCCAGGGCGGACAGACCGTCGGCGACCACTACCGCCAGATCGAGACCGCCCGGATGAGCCGCAGCATAGTCACGCAACGTCTGCGCTGATTCGTCATTCAGGCGACGGCCCAGGTCCGGGCGCTGCAGGTAGCTGTCCCGGTCGGCCGCGGCGCTGTGCAGCAACAGGGTTTCACGACCCTTTTCCGTCAGTTGTGCGCTGATCGCGGCATGGTCGAAGGCCAGATGCACCGCGTCGCGTGCCTGCGCATGGGCGGCTTGAAAGTCCAACTGCGCAGAGGTCGGCAGGCTGGTGCCGGTACGACCCAGCGCAATACGCGCAGGGGTCAGGCGGCGTAGTTCCAGCCAGGGATTGGTGGGGGCGGCGCTGTCTTGTAGTTCGTTCATCGGCTCGTCACTCATGCTAGATGCGCCAGCGCCTGACGGAAGGCAGGCGGCAGGCTGTCGCCGAAGCGCACACGACCGTCGGCCTGGGTGAAGATGCCCATTTTCTCCAGCCAGGCTTCGTATTCCGGTGCAGGACGCAGGCCCAGGCTTTGCCTGGCGTACAGCGCGTCGTGGAACGAGGTGGTCTGGTAGTTGAGCATGATGTCGTCGGAGCCGGGAATGCCCATGATGAAGTTGATCCCCGCGACGCCCAGCAATGTCAGCAGAGTGTCCATGTCGTCCTGATCGGCCTCTGCGTGGTTGGTGTAGCAGATGTCACAGCCCATCGGTACGCCCAGCAGTTTGCCGCAGAAGTGATCCTCCAGACCGGCGCGGATGATCTGTTTGCCGTTGTACAGGTACTCGGGGCCGATGAAGCCGACCACGGTGTTGACCAGAAACGGATTGAAATGCCGGGCGACGGCATAGGCGCGGGTCTCGCAGGTCTGCTGGTCGATGCCATGGTGCGCGTTGGCCGACAGCGCGCTGCCTTGCCCGGTCTCGAAATACATCAGGTTTTGCCCGAGGGTGCCGCGGTTCAGGCTTAGGCCCGCTTCATAGCCTTCCTGCAACAGCTTGAGACTGATGCCGAAGCTGGCGTTGGCGGCTTCAGTGCCGGTGATCGACTGAAACACCAGATCGACCGGTACGCCACGGTTGATCACTTCAATCGAGGTGGTGACGTGGGTCAGCACGCAGGATTGCGTGGGGATTTCATAGCGCTGGACAATGGCGTCGAGCATTTCCAGCAGAGCAACGATGGACGAGGTGCTGTCAGTGGCCGGGTTTATGCCAATCATGGCATCGCCGTTACCGTACAGCAGGCCGTCGAGCACGCTGGCGGCAATGCCGGACGGGTCGTCGGTGGGGTGATTGGGTTGCAGGCGTGTCGACAGCCGGCCGCGCAGGCCCATGGTGTTACGGAAGCGCGTGACCACGCGGATTTTCTGCGCCACCAGCACCAGATCCTGCACGCGCATGATCTTTGAAACGGCAGCGGCCATTTCCGGGGTCAGGCCGGGGGCCAGCGCGCGCAGACTGGTTTCGTCGGCCTTGTCGCTGAGCAGCCAGTCGCGAAAGCCGCCGACTGTCAGATGACTGACCGGGGCAAACGCCAGTTTGTCGTGGGTGTCGATGATCAGCCGGGTAACTTCGTCCTGTTCGTAAGGGATCAGGGCTTCTTCAAGAAAGTGCTTGAGCGGAATGTTCGCCAGCGCCATCTGCGCGGCGACTCGCTCGCCGTCGTTCTGCGCCGCGACTTCGGCCAGATAGTCACCGGAGCGCGCAGGACTGGCCTTGGCCATGACTTCTTTGAGGCTGTCGAAGCGGTACGTCTGCGCACCGACAGAATGGGAAAAGCTCGCCATACAGATTCTCCATGACGTCGCGCTGCTTGCGTCGGACGTAGTCTTTCGCTGAAACGGATACGTCCCGGTTCAAACGACTGTGGGAAGCGATGCAAGCAATTAATACTCCATCCTGACCGGGAGTGCGAGTTTGCAACTATGAACGGAGGATTCAGAACAAAGATGCATCACGCCAGGGCGGTGGGCCAGGGCGCGATGCACAGGGTTGGTGCGCGATGTTTTTGAGATGACTATCGCGCAGTGCGCGGGAGCGATAAACATCTTGAGACGACTATCGTGCCAATGCTCCGCGTTGGCATGCAGTTCGTGACGCTTTGCGTCATATCGCGGGCTGGTGCTAGAAGAAACCCAGCGGGTTGGTGTCGTAGCTCACCAGCAGGTTTTTGGTCTGTTGATAATGCTCAAGCGCGATTTTGTGGGTTTCGCGGCCGACGCCGGATTTCTTGTAGCCACCGAACGCGGCGTGTGCCGGGTACAGGTGGTAGCAGTTGGTCCACACGCGTCCGGCCTTGATCGCCCGGCCCACGCGGTAGGCGCGGTTGATGTCGCGGGTCCACAGGCCTGCGCCCAGACCGAACTCGGTATCGTTGGCGATGGCCACGGCTTCTGCTTCGTCCTTGAAGGTCGTGACGCTGACCACCGGGCCGAAGATCTCTTCCTGGAACACGCGCATTTTATTGTTGCCTTTGAGCAGCGTCGGCTGAATGTAGTAGCCAGTGGACAGGTTGCCCTCCAGCTTCTCCACTTTGCCGCCGGTCAACAGTTCGGCACCTTCGCCCTTGGCGATGTCCAGGTACGAAAGAATCTTGTCGAATTGTTGCTCGGATGCCTGCGCGCCGACCATGGTGTCGGTGTCCAGCGGGTCACCGCGCTTGATCTTCTCGACCTTGCG
Organism: Pseudomonas cerasi; assembly: GCF_900074915.1. Lineage (GTDB taxonomy): Bacteria > Pseudomonadota > Gammaproteobacteria > Pseudomonadales > Pseudomonadaceae > Aquipseudomonas > Aquipseudomonas cerasi. Next base: position 5,127,001 of record NZ_LT222319.1, on the reverse strand, counting down.
CATCACCGCTTCCATGAACTGCGGATAGATCGACTCCTGCACCAGCGCGCGAGACGGGCAGGTGCAGACTTCGCCCTGATTGAAGAACGCCAGCACCAGGCCTTCGGCGGCCTTGTCGATGAACTCCGGCTCGGCGCTCATGATGTCTTCGAAGAAGATGTTCGGCGACTTGCCGCCCAGTTCCACGGTGGACGGGATGATGTTGTCCGCCGCCAGTTTCATGATGTGTGAGCCGACCGGTGTCGAGCCGGTAAAGGCGATTTTGGCGATGCGTTTGCTGCTGGCCAGCGCTTCACCCGCTTCGCGGCCATAACCCTGCACGATGTTCAGCACGCCGGGAGGCAGCAGGTCGCCGATCAGTTCGATCAGCACGCTGATGCCCAGCGGCGTCTGCTCGGCAGGTTTGAGCACGATGCAATTACCGGCAGCCAGCGCAGGGGCGAGTTTCCAGGCGGCCATCAGGAGCGGGAAGTTCCACGGGATGATCTGCCCGACCACGCCCAGCGGCTCATGAATGTGATAGGCCACGGTATTGCCGTCGATTTCGGCGGCGCTGCCTTCCTGCGCACGCAGCACGCCGGCGAAGTAGCGGAAATGGTCGGCAGCCAGCGGGATATCGGCGTTGAGGGTTTCGCGGATTGCCTTGCCGTTGTCCCAGGTTTCGGTGATGGCCAGGACTTCCAGATTGGCTTCGATGCGATCGGCAATCTTCAGCAGGACCAGCGAGCGTGCCTGCACCGAGGTCGAGCCCCAGGCCGCAGCGGCAGCGTGCGCGGCGTCGAGTGCCTTGTCGATGTCTTCGGCGGTGGAGCGCGGAAATTCTGCAATGGCCTTGCCGGTGACCGGCGAGGTGTTGGTGAAATACTGGCCTTTCACCGGTGCGACGAACTCGCCGCCGATGTAGTTACCGTAGCGTTCCTTGAAGTTGACGATAGCGCCTTCGGTACCGGGATGAGCGTAACGCATGGTATGTCTCCTGGTTCTTGTTGTGAGGGAGTCTGTGTCGATTCTGCTTTCGGGTATCTGGCAATAAGCGTTCAAGAATAGGCCATTTGCATTCGGCCGTGGCTAGGACTTTAGGCTTATCTGCCTGGCATTGAAATGGCTTGCGCGCGCGAGACGACGGACAAACTCAGGGTGCCATTTCACCGTCCCTACGTTAACCTGCGCAGATGTTCTGAGAGGTTGGTCATGCATATTCATATCCTTGGTATCTGCGGCACGTTCATGGGGTCTCTGGCGGTGCTCGCCAAAGAGTTGGGGCACCGGGTCACGGGCTCCGACGCCAATGTCTATCCACCGATGAGCACCCAGCTCCAGGCGCAGGGCATCGAGCTGACCCAAGTCTATGATCCCGTGCAACTGATTCCCGCGCCGGACCTGGTAGTGGTCGGCAACGCGCTGTCGCGTGGCAACCCTGCGGTTGAATATGTGCTCAACACCGGTTTGCCGTATGTGTCTGGCCCGCAGTGGCTGGCGGACCATGTGCTGCAAGGCCGCTGGGTACTGGCCGTGGCCGGCACGCACGGCAAGACCACCACCAGCAGCATGCTGGCCTGGGTGCTGGAACACGCGGGCATGAGCCCCGGCTTCCTGATCGGCGGCATCCCGCAGAACTTCGCCGTGTCGGCGCGTCTGGGCGAGACCCCGTTTTTTGTGGTCGAGGCCGATGAGTACGACAGCGCGTTCTTCGACAAACGCTCCAAGTTCGTTCACTACCGCCCACGGACAGCGATCCTCAATAATCTTGAGTTCGATCATGCCGACATCTTCCCCGATCTGCCGGCCATCGAACGCCAGTTTCACCATCTGGTGCGTACTATCCCGAGCGAAGGCCTGGTGATCCATCCGACTACCGAGCCCGCGTTGTCGCGGGTCATCGAGATGGGCTGCTGGACGCCGGTACAGACCACGGGCCAGAACGGTCAGTGGCAGGCACGACTGTTGAGCGAAGACGGCTCGCGCTTTGAAGTGCTGTTCGAAGGCGAGCTTCAAGGCACCGTCGACTGGGACATGACCGGTCAGCACAACGTAGCAAACGCCCTGGCGACGCTGGCAGCCGCTCGCCATGTTGGCGTGGTGCCGCTGCTGGGTGTGCAGGCGCTCAGTGCATTCAAGAGCGTCAAACGGCGTATGGAAAAGGTCGCCGACGTGCGCGGCATCACTATTTATGATGACTTCGCTCATCACCCCACGGCCATCGCCACCACGCTGGACGGCCTGCGCAAAAAGGTCGGTGATGCGTCGATCATTGCAGTCATCGAGCCGCGCTCCAACTCGATGAAGCTTGGCGCGCATCGCGAAGGCCTGCGGGAAAGCGTGAGTCAGGCGGATCAGGTGGTCTGGTATGCGCCGCCCAATCTGGGCTGGGACCTGGCGGCAACAGTCGCGGGAGGCACTGTGCCAGCGTTGGTCTGTGATTCCCTCGAGGCAATCATCGCCCGGGTCAAAAGCCAGGCGCAGCCCGGCACGCACATTGTGATCATGAGCAACGGCGGCTTTGGCGGTCTGCATGGCAAACTGGCGGAGTCGTTGCAATGAGCGGCCCGGAGCGCGTCACCGTCGCGATGACCGGTGCATCAGGCGCGCAATATGGCCTGCGCCTGCTGGATTGTTTGGTGCGTGAGGACCGGGAAGTACATTTCCTGATCTCCAAGGCGGCGCAACTGGTGATGGCCACCGAGACCGACGTGCGCCTGCCGCCCAAGGCGATGATGATGCAGGCGTTTCTGACGGAGTACACCGGTGCGTCTGCCGGGCAGATTCGCGTCTATGGACGCGATGACTGGATGTCGCCAGTGGCCTCCGGCTCGGGTGCGCCCAGCGCGATGGTGGTGGTGCCGTGTTCCACCGGTTCGCTGTCGGCGATTGCCACCGGGGCTTGCAACAATCTGATCGAGCGCGCCGCTGACGTCACGCTGAAGGAGCGGCGCCAGTTGATTCTGGTGCCGCGCGAAGCGCCGTATTCCAGCATTCATCTGGAACACATGCTCAAGCTGTCGAACATGGGCGCAGTGATCCTGCCGGCGTCTCCCGGCTTTTATCACCAGCCGCAGACCATCGACGACCTGGTGGACTTTATCGTCGCGCGGATCCTCAACCTGCTGAATATTCCTCAGGACATGTTGCCGCGCTGGGGCGAGCACCATATTGGCGGCGATGAATAAGCTGCTGCTGGTAGCGCTTGCGCTGGCGCTGACCGGATGCGCAACGGCACGCACGCTCAATGCGGCCAAACCTGGTGCGCCGGTGGTGTATGCCGGTACGCGGTTGAATATGTACGCGCTGCAGGGTGGTTGCTGTGCCGCCGACCGATTCGGCGCAGACGCTCCCAGCTACCCGGGCCTGGACCTGCCTGGCAGTGCGCTGCTCGACACCCTGCTGCTGCCACTGTCATTGCTGACCGCGGCGGGACTGGGGGTTCAGGCTACAGGCGGGCTTTAGGGGGGCGGAGCGACACCTGGGCTATCGGGTAAGGCTCCCTTGGGTGACGCAGAGCGTCACGAACTGCATTCCCACGCGGAGCGCGGGAACGATCAGCGCTGGGCCCCGGCGATCATCACCTACTTGCCCAGCTTGCGCAGCTCATCCGATTCGACGATCCGTTCGCCGTTCTGCTCTTCCAGCGCCAGCCGCCACAGAGCGCGGGCCAGTTGGCAGGCTTCGATTGCGCCGTATTTGCCGGGGATCAGTTTGGCGATAGGTGCCGCCAGTTGCTCGACCCAGCGGGTTTCAGGACGGCTGCCCACCAGCAGGGAAGGGCGGGCTATGGTCAGTTGCGGCCAGCCTTGCGCACGAAGCGCCTGTTCCATTTCGCCTTTGACACGGTTGTAAAAGGTACTGGAAGCCGGGTCTGCGCCGACTGCGCTGATCACCAGCAAGTGGCGAGCACCGAGTTCGCGGGCGCGGCTGGCGAACGCCGTGACCATGTCCAGATCGACGGCCTTGAAGGCTTCCTGTGAACCGGCCTGTTTGATCGTGGTGCCCAGGCAACAGAATGCGATGTCCACCCGGCCGGACAGCGTTGGCAGCAAGGTCGCCAGCTCGCCGATCGGGTTTTCCAGGTGCGAGTGCTCGGCCAGCGGCTTGCGGGTCGGTGCCAACACGCGGCTGACGGTCGGCTCGCTGAGCAGCCGGTCCAGCAAATGCTCGCCTGTAAGGCCTGTGGCTCCTGCGAGCAGGATGTGTTGCGGCGTCAGGTACATGTGGCTTCTCCCTTAATACACATAAGCCTAGCGGCTAGTCGAAGTCTTCGCTTCCGTGCGGTTCAACGCCGTACTCAACGCGCGTTCGGCCTGGCTCTTGCGCAACTGCTGCCAGCGCGCCAGGACTCCTTTGGGTGCCCATATCTGCGGTTCGGAGGCTTCGAAGTTGTCTTCGGTCTCACGTTGCGCAACATAGGCCTTCGCTTCGTTGAAAGCGTGTTGCAGGTCATCGGTTTCGACCAATGCCCTGGCAAATAGTGCATCGCCAAAATAAGTGAAGTCCGCTTCTTCCGAGCAGCCGAACGAGACACGGTCGGCGCGCGAGGCGGTCATGATCAGCGTGCGCTCATCTTTGAGGTCGGGAATGAACCCGCCCGAATAACAGGCTGAAATCACCACGACCTTGTCACGGTTCTTCAATGGCGCGAGGGCTGCTGCCAGGGCGTCGGCGGGCAGGTCTGCCAGCGACAGGCGCGGCTGGTCGAGCACCAGTTCATGATCCTGAGTGCCGTGGCTGGTCAGGTAAATGAACACCAGATCTTCCGGGCCGGTGCGCTGGGCGAGTGTCTGTACTGCGCGGGTGATGGTTTCACGCGTCGCCATCGGCCGGTCGTCCATGTGATCGCGATGATTGACCAGGCTGACCTGTCCGACGGCCCCGAAACGCGACTTGAGCAGGTTGCTCACGTAGTCCGCCTCGCGCATGAACACGCTCTGCTTGCCGTCGCCACCTACCACGAGCGTGTACAGCTCGGTAGCGGGTGTCGACGCCGGCACGGCTGCCAGTGCCTTGTCCAGCAGCGAACCCTGGACCAGCAGCCCGGCTTCCAGTGGGTCCGGCAGCAATTTGCCTTTGGCATCACGGATCCGCTGACCATTGGCCCAGATGCCGCGCTGCTCCTTGCCATCGGCGGAAATCAGCACACCGTCGCCCTGGTAAGTGTCATCGGCAAACTGGCCGATGTAACGGCTGCCATCGGCCAACAGCAACTGGCCCTGACCCATGAAGCGCCAGTTGTCGAAATCACCCTGATAGCGGCTGCCGTCAGAGCCGATCAACTCGCCTTTGCCGGTCAGCGCGCCTTCCTTGAATTCACCGCTCCAGACGTCGCCGTCACTGTTTTCGTAGCGACCCTTGCCATCCAGCTGGCTGTTGTGGAAATTGCCGACGTATTGATCGCCGTCAGCGCTGGTGAAGCTGCCGGTGCCCTGCAATTGTCCGTCGATGAAATTGCCGCTGTACTGGTTGCCGCTGGCGTCGCTGCGCGAACCCTCGCCATTGGCCTTGCCATTGGCGAACATGCCCTGATGCTGGCTGCCGTCTTCCAGTTCCAGGCGACCGGGCCCGTCGTACACGCCGGCCTTGAACTGGCCACGGTAAAGCACGCCCTTGTCTTTCTGGGTGCCTTCGCCGTCGCGCATGCCAAGCTTGAAGTTGCCGACATAACTCGCGCCAGCGCGGGTGGTCAGGCGCCCCTGGCCATTGAACAGACCTTGCTCGAAGCCACCCTTGTAGACGTCGCCGGTGCTGGAGTGCCATTCGCCCTGACCTTGACGCAGGCCGTTTTCGAACTGACCTGCGTACCAACTGCCGTTGGGGTAATCGATGCGGCCCTGGCCCTGTAGAACGCCATTGACCAGATCGCCCCGGTAGCGTCCGCCGTCGGGCAGGCGGCCGTCTGGCGGCAAAATTGATTCGCCATCACCGCAACCTGCGATCAAGAGTGTCAAAGCCAATGGAGCGAGCGCGCGCATGTGAGATCCCGGAAGAATGATTCAGGGGCGAGCCCGGCTCCGCTTGAGCAGATGTTATGGGGCACGACCGCAGGGGAGTATGCCGCAGCGGGTCAGCGGGATGAAACAGTCTGTTACGACTGTTTCATGTTTTAAACGCCTTATACGAAACACAGCGTTAAAGGCTCGGCCACAAAAGCGGGTTTTTCCTGACCTTCTATCTCCAGTGTGGCCATTGCCTTGAGCAACCACTGACCGGGTTTTTTCTCGCTTACGCCGGTCAACTGGACCTTGAGGCGCACCCGCGAGTTGACCGTCACCGGTTGAACGAAGCGCACACTGTCCATCCCGTAATTGACCGCCATCTTCAAGCCTTCGGGCAGTACCATGATGCCCTCCATGAGCTTGGGGATCAGCGACAAAGACAGGAAGCCGTGTGCGATAGTCGTGCCGAACGGGGTCTGCGCTGCTTTGACCGGGTCGACATGGATGAACTGGAAATCCCCTGTGGCGTCGGCGAACAGGTTGATACGCTGCTGGTCGATGGTCAGCCAGTCTGAATAGACTGCGTCCTTGCCGATGTATTGTTTGAGCTCTTCGACGGGTACAAAAGGCATGCCGCTCTCCTTGTCTGATGAGGGGGTATGGAGCTGCCACTGCCCGCATCCGCTGATGCCTGCGGGCGAATGACCAGATCAGCAGAGGGCGGTTGCCCGGTCAAGCAACTGCGGCAATGCGAATACCCACTCATGACCTCTGGCGCAGCGTGTTTATAATGACGCCGATCGTTCGCCGGGTTCGTTTATCTGCTGGAGTCCTCATGCTGTTAAGGGGTTTGACATGGCTGGTGCTGTTCCAATTGCTGGGGACCGCGCTCAACCATCTGTTTCTGTCGATTTTGCCGGGGCCGATCATCGGCCTCGTGCTGTTAATGGGCTATCTGATGTGGCGCGGTGAAGTCAGCGAGCCGATCAGCACTGCTGCCAGCAGTCTGTTGCGCTATCTGCCGTTGCTGCTGGTGCCGCCTGCGGTCGGGGTGATGGTTTACGCGTCGGCGATTGCCGAGGACTTCTGGGCGATCTTCGGCACGCTGACCCTGTCGCTGATGATTTCCGTGACCTTCGTCGGCTGGCTGATGCAGACCCTGATCAAGCGTCAGGCTCAGCGCCGGGAGTTGCCATGAGTCTTGACTGGCACGGTGCATGGCTGTCGGTGATTCATCACCCGCTTTTCGGCATCGCGATCACCCTGGGTGCCTATCAACTGGCGATGGCGGCTTATGAAAGAACCCGCTGGCTGTTTCTGCAGCCCGTGCTGGTCTCGATGGTGGTGGTGATCGGGGTCGTGCTGTTCTGCGACCTTGAGTACACCGAGTACCGCAAAAGCACCGAGATTCTGGGCACGCTGCTGGGTCCTGCAACCGTCGCGCTGGCGGTCCCGCTCTATCTGAATATGCGACGGATCCGACAGTTGTTCTGGCCGGTCTTGACTACGCTGGTAGTCGGCGGGGTGTTTGCCACCGGCCTGTGCGTGGGCTTCGGGGTGCTGTTCGGTGCCGACCACATGATTCTGATGACCATGGCACCGAAGTCGGTGACATCGCCCATTGCCATGCTGGTCGCCGAGCAGATCGGCGGGGTTGCCGCCATGGCGGCGGTTTTTGTGTTGATTACTGGCGTATTCGGTGCCATTTTCGGCCCCGGTCTGCTGTCGCTGATCGGGGTGGATAATCCTGCTGCCCGAGGCATGGCGCTGGGGCTCACTGCACATGCGGTAGGCACATCCGTGGCATTGCAGGAGGGCGAGGAATCGGGGGCTTTTGCTGCGTTGGCAATGAGTCTGATGGGCGTTGCGACGGCGTTGTTCCTGCCGCTGGCAATGTCGCTGGCCATTTAAAAGGAGGCTTTTCTATGACGCTGCCATTGTTTCCACTGAACGCTGTGCTGTTTCCGGGGTGCGTGCTTGATCTGCAGCTGTTCGAGGCCCGTTACCTGGACATGATCGGCCGCTGCATGAAGCAGGGAGAAGGGTTCGGTGTGGTGTGTATCACCGAGGGAAGTGAAATCGGCCCAGTGCCGGGCGGCTACTCGATGATCGGCTGCGAAGCGCTGGTTACCGATTTTCAGCAGCAGGAGAACGGCTTGCTGGGCATTCGGGTCGTCGGCGGGCGTCGCTTCCGCGTCGTTGCCGCTGAGGTTCAGCGCGATCAACTGTTGGTGGCCGAGGTTGAATGGCTGGAAGAGCCCGTGGAGCGCCCGTTGCAGGAGGAAGATGCTGACCTCGTGGCCCTGCTCGAAGCGCTGGCCGAGCATCCGATGGTGGCTTCCTTGAACATGGGCATGTCTGCCGGTGGGCAATACGCGTTGTCCAACCAGCTTGCCTACCTGCTGCCGTTCACCGAAAAAGACAAAGTGGAACTGCTGGAAATCGACGATCCCGAAGAGCGTCTCGACGCGATTCAGGAATTGCTCGATGAAATGCAGGGCGATCTGCAGGCCTGAGCCCGGATCGCGCTGTTCATTGCCCAGGGCAGCAAAGTGTCTGGAACGCCATGCCGACGCGGCGCATCTGCACGTCAGTTGCGGTTAGCGCGGTGGATACTGCTCCAGAATTTTCGCCACCGTGGTGCGCATGGCCTGATCGCGTTCGGACGGGCTGCCGGCATTGTCGTTGAGAATGCGCTCGGTGCTTCCACGCCAGACCAGTTTGCCGTCCTTGCCGTCGAACATATCGATCTGCACGGTGCCGACCTTGTAGTCGACGCTGCGGGTTTCGGTGTTCATCGGCCCGTTCCAGTAGCCATAACCACCCCAGGGGTTCCAGCCCCCGCCATAGTTGGTGCTGACCGTCTGCTGACGGTTTTCGACAATCAGCCAGGCCTGCACTTTCAAATCCGGCCGGGCACCGGCTGTTGCCATGCGCAGACCGCGCTGGTCCAGCTGGTCGCCGATCGACTGGCGAAGGCGCTGCTCGGTCAGGTCGCTCTTGAGCCGCGGATCATTGTCAGGCTGATACTGAACGGCGGGCTCCTTCCAGCTCCAGCTGCGATAGCCGCCGAAATCCCGCTGGGCATCGAAGTCGCGATTGATCGAGTTGCTCTGACAGGCCGTCAGCAGCACGGCACAGGTCAGCAGAACGATACGGCGAAACATGGCAGTTCTCCGAAAGGGTTACGAAGGCGGGTAGGCCGCCAGAGCCTGTTGCACGGCCTGGCGCAACGCACTGCTGCGGTCGGCCAGATTATTGCTGGCGCGCGCATCGGCGCTGGCGCTCCATACCGGCTGGTTGCTGCGCGCGTCGATCAGGTTGATCTGCACCACCATGACCTTTTCCTGATAGGTGCGTACCACCGGCACGCTGGCGTAGCCGCCGTAACCGGGCCGGTAGCCATCGTAGCGGCCATAGCCCATGCCGCGCCCATAGTAGGGATCGTAATCTTCACGCACCTGACGCAGCCGGGTTTCCTGGCGGGTCGTGGCAGTGACGTACAAGTCTGCCGGCTGATTGCCGCGAGCCGGTCGCAAACCACGCTGGTCCAGACCGTTGCTCACGGCTTCGACCACCTGCGCCGAATCCACCCACGCCGTACCGGGCGGCAGCTGGCCGTTGAGCCAGCCCCAGGACCGATAACGCCCATAGTCCCGCGGCGGCGCAGGGTAGGCGCTAATGTCCAGCGTCCTTGCCGCCTGCGCAGGAGCGGGCGGCATGGGCAGAGAGCTGGCGACATACGGGTTGTCGCTCTGGCAGGCGCTGATCCCGAACAGACTGGTCCCCAGCAGCACGGCAAACAAGGCAGAACGGTGTTTCATGGTGGGCTCCGCAGTGATGTCAGGCCGGACGGCACATCCAGTGAAGGTATCGACCCAGCCCGGCAAAGGCTGGATGACGCCGATGCGCCAGTTCCATTTCCAGCAGATCCGTCAGCTCGGCCCGAGCCTGGAATTCAACCGGCATGTAATCGTGAAATACCCGCACCCCGCTACGGGTTTCGACTTGCCACAGGCCTTCAAGTTGCGTCGCCAGTTCCCGGGGGTCGAGCGGTTGCTGAGGCGTCAGGCTCTGTTTTTCCCCGGCCATGTCATTCTTGCGCATCTTGCGGAAATGGCCCTTCAACAGGTTGCGATAGATCAACGCATCGCGGTTGTAAAACGCCAGTGACAGCCAGCCATCGTCCCTGGTCAGCTGGCGTAGCACCGGGAGGATGGTATGCGGCTCGGCCAGCCATTCCAGCACCGCGTGGCACAGCACCAGATCATAAGTGTCGCTCAGTAACTCCGGCAGCGCCTGCCACGGAGCCTGAATGAAGGTTGCCGTCTGTCCGGCATCGGCGAAGCGCTGACGTGCGCCTTCGAGCATCGGCTCGGCGGGTTCGGCCAGGGTTACCTGATGACCCTGTTCGGCCAGCCACAGTGACATGTGTCCCAGCCCGGCGCCGATATCCAGTACACGAAGCGGTCGTGCGGGCAGGGTCTCGGTCAGGTCGGCCTGCAGCACCGCCAGACGAATGGCTCCCTTGGCACCGCCATAGATCTTTTCCGCAAAGCGGGTCGCCAACTGGTCGAAATGCCGATCACTCACTTGGCAAATCTCCGCTCGCTGTCAGCCAGCTTGTTACGCACCACCGTGTCCATGTCCAGCCCCAGTTCGCTGCACAGCAGCAACAGGTAGAGGACGATGTCGCCGACTTCCTGGCCGGCGTGCTCCAACTGTTCGGCAGGCAGCTCGCGGGACTGGTCTTCGCGCAGCCATTGGAATATTTCCACCAGCTCGGCCATCTCCACACTGGCGGCCATGGCCAGGTTTTTCGGGCTGTGAAATGGCTTCCAGTCATTCTGGTCGCGGATGCGGTGCAGGCGTTGGGTCAACTCGTCGAGGTTCATCGTGTTCTCCTGAAGACGCATAGCTTCAGGGGGAACGGTTCGCCAGGCAAGTGGGCGTTGAGGTTTGTTCAGCCGTTGATGGGAGCAATGCTCCCGTCAGAGGTGTTCATCCGGCTGTGCGTCACTCGCTGACAGGCTGCCAGCTACCGACCATATGCACGATGCCCTCCTGGCCTTCGACACGGAACTGGCCATGCGAGCCGGCGGCACTGGTCGACAGCGTCACGTCGGCAGGCAGGCGTACAGGCTTCTGGAACTGCACGCTGATCTCGACATTCGAGGCCGGCAAATGCTCGCCCAGCGCCGCGAGCGCACGGGCCTTGAGCCACATGCCGTGGGCGATGGCGCGTGGAAAACCGAACAGCCTGGCGCTGGGGGCGCTGAGGTGAATCGGGTTGTAGTCGCCCGACACCTTGGCATATTCGCGGCCTATTTGCGCCGTCGCCCGCCAGCCTTGCAGCTCGCTGAGCGGTAGCGGCGCGGCTTCGGGATAGCTCACAGGGCTGTCTTCCAGGTGCACGGCGGTGCACAGCATGGTGCTTTCTTCTTCCCACAACAGCCCCATGCCGTCTTCGGCCTGAGTGACCAGGGTGAACGTCGCGCCCTTGGCGTGCGGGCGCAGATCAGTGGCCTGTACGCTGATGTACAACTGGCTCACACCGCCCAGTGGACGATGCGTGCGGGTGCGATTGGCGAGGTGAATCAACCCCAGCAGCGGGAATGGAAAGTCCTCGGAGGTCATCAATTGCATTTGCAGCGGAAACGCCAGCACATGCGGGTAGGTCGGAGGCAGCAGGCTGCTTTCTTCGAAGCCGCAGACCTTGCGGTATGCCTCGAGCTTATCGGTATCGACCGCGATCCAGCTGCGCAAGCCCAGATCGGGTAGCTGCATCCCGGTGACCTTGCGCCTGAGCGCAGCCTGGATGAACAGGTTGGACAGGGGCTGCAGGGAATTGAGGTAGCGCCAGTGAGCCGTCATCATCCATCTCCTTGAATTCGATGCGGGTGCTTAAGCCCCGATCACGTTTTGACCACATACACGTAGAACCTGACCGCTCACCGCGCCGCTGCCCGGTTGGCTGAACCACGCCACTGCTTCGGCAACGTCCTGTGGCGAGCCGCCCTGACCCAGCGAACTCATGCGCCGCCCGGCTTCACGCAGGGTGAACGGCATGTGCGCGGTCATTTTCGTTTCGATGAAGCCCGGCGCGACGGCGTTGATGCTGATGCCGCGTGACTTGAGTCCGGGGGCCATGGCCCGTGCAAAACCGATCAGACCGGCCTTGCTGGTGGTGTAGTTGGTTTGCCCGCGATTACCGGCGATACCGCTGATCGAGGCCATGAGCACGATGCGGGCGTTGTCCTTCAAGGCGCCCGCGTCGAGCAGCACTTGAGTCAGCACTTGCGGCGCATTGAGGTTGACCGCCAGTACCGAGTCCCAGAAATCTTCCGGCATGTTGACCAGCGTCTTGTCGCGCGTGATGCCGGCGTTGTGCACCAGTATGTCGACGCCATCGGGCAGGTGTTCGAGCAACTGTGCCGGAGCATCCGCCGAGCAGATATCCAGCGCCAGAGCCTGACCGCCAAGCCGCGAGGCCAGTGCCTCCAGCTCGTTTTTGGTCTGCGGTACATCCAGCAGAATGACCTGCGCACCATCACGTGTCAGGGTTTCGGCTATAGACGCGCCAATGCCGCGTGCAGCGCCCGTTACCACTGCCTTGCGCCCGGCCAGCGGGCGGGTCCAGTCCTGCACCTTGCTCGGGCAGGCACTCAGGTGGACAAACTGGCCGGAGATGAACGCAGCCTTGGGCGTGAGGAAAAAGCGCAGGGCGCCCTCCAGTTGATCCTGCGCGTCGTCATCCACTTGCAGCAGTTTGACCGTGGCGCCGTTGCGCACTTCCTTGGCCAGTGAGCGGCTGAAACCTTCGATGGCCTGTTGAGTGCTGGCGGCCAGCGGATCAGCGAGTGTCTCGGGGGATTTACCGAGAATGACCACATGTGCGCAGTGATCGAGATTGCGCAGCAGCGGCTGAAAGAAGTCCCGCAACTGCCTGAGCTGCTCGGTGCGCAGGATCTGGCTGGCGTCGAACACGACTGCTTTCAGGCGCGGCCCCTGGTTGGACACCCACGTCGTGGCGCCGGGCATCTCGCTGCCGAAACTGTACAGCGAGTCGGTCAGGCGGCTGGCGAACTGGCGGACCTGATCCCCCAGCGGCCCGGCGCTGATCAGCAGCGTCCCTTCGACGGGCCGCAGACGTCCGGCCTGCCAGCGCTCCAGGTGAGTGGGGGCGGGCAGACCGGTGGCCTTCACCAGGCGCCGACCCATGTCGGAGTTGGCGAAATCAATGTAGCGATCTGACGGCATGGAACACTCTCCTGAAGTCGGGGTTCAAAGGAATGGACCACGGTGGCATGACGTTTGTTCTTGCGATCGGCACGGCTCATTCATTCGCTTGAAGAAAGGGAGTTTTCCATGACGCATCCTCGTCGGGTCGCCATCGTCGGCGGTAACCGCATTCCGTTCGCGCGCTCCAATGGCCCTTACGCCACGGCCAGCAATCAGGACATGCTCACGGCTGCTCTGGAAGGGCTGATCGAGCGCTTCAATCTGCACGGGCTGCGCATGGGCGAGGTGGTGACGGGCGCGGTGCTCAAGCACTCCAGAGACTTCAACCTGACCCGCGAATGCGTGCTCGGCTCGCGGCTCTCGGCACAGACCCCGGCCTACGACATTCAGCAAGCGTGCGGTACGGGGCTGGAAGCGGCGTTGCTGGTGGCCAACAAGATCGCTCTGGGGCAGATCGAGTGCGGCATTGCCGGCGGCGTGGACACCACGTCCGATGCACCGATCGGCGTCAACGAGGGGCTGCGCAAAATCCTGCTGCAGGTAAACCGCAGCAAGACGCCCGGTGACAAGCTCAAGGCCCTGATGCAGTTGCGTCCACACCACCTCAAACCGGAGCTGCCGCGTAACGGCGAGCCACGTACACGCTTGTCGATGGGTCAACATTGCGAGCTGATGGCGCAGACCTGGGGCATAGAGCGCGGGCCGCAGGATCAACTGGCGCTCGAGAGCCATCTGAAAATGGCGGCAGCCTACGCCGAGGGCTGGCAGGATGATCTGATGACGCCGTATCTGGGGCTGATCCGTGACAACAACCTGCGTCCGGACCTGACGCTTGAAAAACTGGCCAGCCTCAAGCCCGCGTTCGAGCGCAGCGCCAAGGGCACCTTGTCGGCGGGCAATTCGACACCGCTGACCGATGGCGCATCGGTGGTGTTGCTGGCCAGCGAGGAATGGGCTCGCGAGCGGGACCTGCCGGTGCTGGCCTATTGGCGCGATGGCGAAGCTGCGGCGGTGGACTTCGTCAACGGAGCAGAAGGGCTGCTGATGGCACCGGTCTACGCCGTTCCGCGTCTGCTGGCCCGCAATGGCCTGACCCTTCAGGACTTCGATTACTACGAAATTCACGAAGCCTTCGCCGCGCAGGTGCTGTGCACCCTCAAGGCCTGGGAAGACGCCGATTACTGCAAGACCCGTCTGGGGCTGGATGCGCCGTTGGGGTCTATTGATCGCAGCAAACTGAACGTCAAGGGCAGCTCACTGGCTGCCGGCCACCCGTTCGCCGCAACCGGAGGCCGCATCGTCGCCAACCTGGCCAAGCTGCTGGATGCGGCAGGCAGCGGACGTGGCCTGATCTCGATCTGTGCCGCAGGCGGCCAGGGCGTGACGGCAATTCTGGAGCGTTAGGCAAATGGCTGGGGTCATGGGCATAATCCACAACTGAACTACGCAGAGCACTGGCACGATAAGTGTTCTTCCGGGCACCTATCGTTCCTCACGCTCCAGCGTGGGAATGCATGCCGTGACGCTCTGCGTCGCATCCGTGCGCGGGATGATCAATCAGCATTGTTGGCCTGTAACGTTGAGGTAAGGCATGGGGTTCATCATTGGGGTATCGGTACTTCTGATTCTGATCGGCACCGTGCTCTATCTGTTCGACAAAGGCGCGCGGACTCGCTGGCTGAGGCCCTATATCGGGCTGATGCTGATCGGTTTGCTGATCGGCGGGATGGGCTTGCTGGTGGGGCTGGTCTCCGATGAAACGGAGGTTTACTTCCTGCTGGTGGCCAAATGGGTCATCGCGGTGACCGGTATCATGTTCTGCCTGCGACTGATCGTACTGATCGCCAAGCGCTTCATCGCCAGAAATTGAGCGTGTAAACCGCCCATGTGTGACAGGACAACGTGGAAAATCACTTCAAATTTCTGACCCTGCCCAAGACATCGGGCGAGGTCGCCAACGTCTTCATTCACGGCTATTCGTCAGGGCATGATCTGGATGACCGACGCCTGTTGGCCAAC
This sequence comes from Pseudomonas cerasi, assembly GCF_900074915.1. Classification (GTDB taxonomy): domain Bacteria; phylum Pseudomonadota; class Gammaproteobacteria; order Pseudomonadales; family Pseudomonadaceae; genus Aquipseudomonas; species Aquipseudomonas cerasi. Next base: position 5,111,816 of record NZ_LT222319.1, on the reverse strand, counting down.
AGCATCCCCGGTGCATTGCGCCAGAGCGTGAACATTCTGGCGTTCTGGCCATCCAGCCATTTCACCCAGATGGACAACCGTTCCCGTGGCCTGCTCATGGCTGCTGCCCGTGTGCACCCGCTCGCGGGCGCGGCGGCGTTGGCGGGGGACCGGGTCGTTCACTTCGCGCGCATCCGCAACCGTGCCCGCGACATGGGCAAGGTGCTGTTTGCACAGCTGGATCGCTACCTGTTCGAGCACCATCCCGACGTCAGGCGGGTCAATCTGATCGGGCATTCACTGGGCGGCCGGCTGCTGGTCAGCGCGCTCAAGGACCTGCAGCAGACACCCGAGCACGGGCTGGTGGTGGGCGATGTATTGCTGATGGCCGCTGCCGTTCGTATCGATGCCGCCGAGGCCGAGCTGCTCAAGCAGAGAATCAGCGGACGGCTGATCAATGCGTATTCCACGGAAGATCATGTGCTCTTGCTGAACCTGGGCGAGAAGAGCCTGGGACGCACGCCGGTCGAGCACTTCGAGAACGTGCGCATGCAGGGTTATCGCCATCACCATTACTGGCAGCGCTTGCAGGAAGTGCTGATTGCGACCCGCTTCAGTGGCTGTGAAGGGCTGGAAACCGGCGTTGCGGTGCTACCGACCATGACCCGCGACCCGGTTTTGCAGGACGTCTGGTTGCACAGCGTTCTGGCCCGTTCGCCTGACTACGTGCTGGAGGCGGCCATCAAGCACTTGCGCAGCAGTCGCTGGACGCGCCTCAAGGCCACTGTAGCCGACCGTACGTACGCATTCGTGCGTGAATTCCAGCTGGTCGCCGGGCATTTTCTGATCAATGCCGCCCGGCGTCGCGGCGTGCCCTATACGTGAGTGTTGGGCATGCTGGCGCGGCAATACGGTCTGGGCGACGCGCTGCACCAATGTGCGACGGTGGTTGAAGTGGAAGAGCTGCTGCTCAGAACGTTCTTTCGCCATGCGTTCAACAGCGCGCACCCGCTGGTGCAGATGCCGCGCGCCAGTGTCCGCGCGATGAGCTGGGATATCTATGCCGCGCATGTCGATGCACTGGCCGAGCGCCTGACCGTGGCAGCGTTTTTCAAGACCGCGCAGCCCGACGAGGCGCCCGGCGCGGTCAAGGGCTTGCTGGGCGCGATTCGCCAGGCCCCGGTGCAACGCTTGCTGACGCACTTCGGCACTGCGCTGCGGCCGGGTTATTCCGCACTGATCCCTACCGTGGCGATCGTCTTCTATGCGCGCGTCACACTGGATGATGACGCGCTGATGTAAGCCGCATTCACGCGGCGCGAGCCTCTTCCAGCGCGGCGGCCGAAAGCTCTTGGCGATGGCGACTGGCGTAGCTCTCGGCGATGATCGAGCACACGATCAACTGCATCGGGTGGTAGATCATGATCGGCAACAGAATCAGGCCAAGCCCCGGGTTGCTGCCGAAAATCAGTGCAGCCATCGGCGCGCCCGCGGCGAGGGATTTCTTGGTGGCGCAGAACACCGCCGCGACCTTGTCGGCATGATCGAACTTGAGTACCCGCGCCGTGCGGGTGGTCATCAACAGGATCACCGCCAGCAGCAGCGCGGTGCCGACGAACGCCGTCAGGATCACGCTGTTGCCCTGGCTTTGCCACATGCCGGAGATCATCGAGTTGCAGAACGCCGCGTACACCAGCAGCAGAATCACCAGCTTGTCGATCAGGTTGGTGTACTTCTTGTGACGGGCGAAAAACTTGCCCAGCAACGGCCGCATTAGCTGGCCAAGCACCAGTGGCAGCAGGAGCATGGCGCACAGGTCGAGCAGCGTATCGCCCAGATCGATTCCGCCAGCACCGGTGCCGACCACCAGGCTGACCAGCCACGGGGTGATGAAAATCCCGATGACGCTGGACATGCTGGCGTTGAGAATCGCTGCCGGGACATTGCCGCCTGCGCTGCCGGTCAGTGCCACCGAAGACGAAATGGTCGAGGGCAGGGCGCACAGGTAGAGAAAACCCAGCATCAGCAGCGCCGGCACATACGAGCCCAGCAGCTTTTGGCACGCCAGCCAGATCAGCGGGAACACCACGAAGGTGAAGACCTGGATCATCACGTGCAGGCGCCAGTTGGTCAGGCCTTTCTTGATCTGCTCGCTGGACAGGTTTACCCCATGCAGAAAGAACACCACGAACACGCCGACCTTGATGACGTATTCAGCGTGCATGCTGCCGCCGGTAGCGCCGAAGCGCGGGAAGAAGTAGGCGAGCACCGTCGCCAGAACCATGCCCCAGAGGAACCAGTCGGTAGCGACGCGTTTGAAGTGTTTGAGTGATTGCATGCGGGGTCCGTAGAACGTTTGTACACAGAGATGCGTGCAGGCTACTCTGTTGCGCCATAGCCGTCTTGCGACATAAGGCCATAAGATGCCGAGTAACGGACAGATCAATCAGCGGCAGCCTACGGGCGAACGGCAGATACCGGCATTGGCCGGCCTGCCGCGCCCGCTGTATGCCCGTGCTGAAAGCCTCACTGCCGGTTCGTGGACGCCGCCCCATCGCCACGACTGGGTGCAGTTTTCCTATGCCATCAGTGGGGTTCTGGGGGTGCATACCGCCGAGGGCAGTTTCTTTGCGCCGCCGCAGTGGGGCGTCTGGGTGCCTGCCGGGCTTGAGCATGAGGTGGTGACCTCCATGCGCGCCGAAATGCGCAGCCTGTACATTCGCACGGCAGATTCGGGGTGGGCACCGCAGCGCTGCAGGGTGCTGGAAGTCACGCCACTGGCCCGTGAGCTGATCAAGAGCTTCTGCCTGCTGCCCTGTGGATTATCCCGAGCAGGACAGCCATGAGGCGCGGCTGGTGCAGGTCCTGCTGGATCAACTGGCGCAGTTGCCCGAAGTCGGCTTTTCACTGCCGTTGCCGCGTCATCCGCGTCTTGCTGGGGCTGTGCAACGAGTTGATCGAGGAGCCGGGTCGGTTGATCACCCTGCATGACTGGGCTGCCCGTCTCGGGACCTCCGAGAAAACCCTGATGCGAATGTTTCAGCGGGAAACCGGATTGAGCTTTCGCGGCTGGCGGCAGCGGGCACGGTTACTGTCTTCGCTTTCTGCACTGGAAGAGGGCGCCAGTGTGACGCATACCGCGCTGGCCTGCGGTTATGACTCGACGTCAGCATTCATCGCTGCGTTCAAGGGGTTGTTCGGTCACACCCCTGGCGACTTGTTCAAGTAAGGCCGGGATGCCTTGTGCACTAATGAGTGCATCTAACGCGGGTTTTTCTGCTTTTACATGTTTTGTCCCGGAATATCTTCGACCTGCTGTACGGCACGAAAGGTGCTTTAAACCGGGGGATTGCGTGGTTTTTTCTTAAAAAACCTTTCAATCCACAGGGGGTTACCCCTACTCGCTGGCGGAGGATTGCCGTATAACGGCAACAATCGCGTATCTGGCAACAAAGGACCCACAATAAAAGCTGATGAAAACTCCTAAACGCATTGAACCCCTGATCGAAGACGGTCTGGTCGACGAGGTGCTGCGCCCGCTCGATGAGTGGTAAAGAGGCAGCTGTTTATGTGGTGCGTTGCGGCAATGAGCTGCGGTGTGCCAAGGTTTACAAGGAGGCTAACAAACGCAGTTTCCGTCAGGCGGCCGAGTATCAGGAAGGCCGCAAGGTACGCAACAGCCGACAGGCCCGCGCCATGGCCAAGGGCTCGAAGTTCGGGCGCAAGGAAACCGAAGACGCCTGGCAGAATGCCGAAGTGGCTGCGCTGTTTCGTCTGGCCAGCGCAGGTGTCCGGGTGCCCAAGCCGTACGACTTCCTGGAAGGCGTGCTGCTCATGGAACTGGTGGCCGACGAGTACGGCGATGCAGCGCCGCGTCTGAACGACGTCGTGCTGGAGCCGGATCAGGCGCGCGAGTATCACGCATTCCTGATCGAGCAGATCGTGCTGATGTTGTGTGCCGGTCTGGTGCATGGTGACCTGTCCGAGTTCAACGTGCTGCTGGCGCCGTCCGGCCCGGTCATCATCGACTTGCCGCAAGCGGTCGATGCCGCGGGCAACAACCACGCGTTCAGCATGCTGGAGCGCGACGTCGGCAACATGGCGCTGTACTTCGGCCGCTTCGCGCCGGAGCTCAGAAAGACCAAGTACGCCAAGGAAATGTGGTCGTACTACGAGGCAGGCACCTTGTCGCCCGCCACGGTGCTGACCGGCGAATTCGATGAGCCGGAGGACGAAGCCGATGTGGGCGGCGTACTGCGCGAAATCGAAGCCGCCCGCCTCGACGAAGCCCGTCGCCAGGCAGCTCGCGCGGCAGACGATGCGCCACCAAGCAAATCCACCGAAGAACCACCACCGCCGTGGATGCAGTAAGACCCTTGTGGGAGCGAGCCGGGCGACCTTCGCTTGCTCGCGAAGGCGATGGATCAGGCGCGTAGTTTTCGGAGCCTGTACGGGCCCTTTCGCGAGCAAGCTCGCTCCCACGGGGTGAGTACGGCAGGCGCTGTACTGATTAGGTCCACCGAAGAACCACCGCCGTCGTGGATGCAGTAAAGCTTTTGTGGGAGCGAGCCGGGCGACGCTTCGCTTGCTCGCGAAGACGATGAATCAGGCGCGCTGTTTTTGGAGTCTGTATGGGCCCTTTCGCGGGCAAGCTCGCTCTCTCGGGAGTGCGTGCGGATGCAGTAAGGGCCCTTGCGGTGTGGCTAGCAGCACCCGCCCGACGCCAGGTCCTTGAGGATCGGGCAGTCGGGGCGGTCGTCGCCTTGGCAATGTTCCACCAGTTCCTGAAGCGTATCGCGCAGGCTCGCCAGTTCTTCGATCTTCTTGTTCAGCTCGGCAATGTGTTGCCGGGCCAGTGCCTTGACGTCGGCGCTGGCCCGCTGGCGGTCCTGCCAGAGGGTCAGCAGTTTGCCGACTTCTTCCAGCGAAAACCCCCAGGTCTCTTGAGCGCTTGATGAACGCCAGCGTGTGCAGATCGTCCGCGCTGTACACGCGATAGCCGCTGTCGCTGCGATGCGCCGCCTGCAACAGGCCGATGGATTCGTAATAGCGGATCATCTTGGCGCTCAAGCCACTGTTTTTCGCCGCTTGACCGATATTCATGGTGCGTCCTCCAGGTCGCGGGGTTTCCAGGTTTTCAGCAGCAGCGCATTGCTCACCACGCTGACACTCGACAGCGCCATGGCCGCGCCCGCCAGTACCGGATTGAGATAGCCCAGCGCCGCGAGCGGAATGCCGATAAGGTTGTAGACGAACGCCCAGAACAGGTTCTGGCGGATTTTCGCGTAGGTCCTTCGGCTAATGTCGAGGGCGGCCGGAACCAGTCGCGGATCGCCGCGCATCAGGGTGATGCCCGCTGCATGCATGGCGACATCGGTCCCGCCGCCCATCGCGATACCGACATCCGCCGCCGCCAGCGCCGGAGCATCGTTGATGCCGTCACCGACCATCGCGACCACATGGTGGCTTTTCAGTTGAGTGACGGTGGCCGCCTTGTCGACAGGCAGCACTTCGGCATGCACGTCGTGTATCCCCAATGTCCTGGCAACCACTTGGGCGCTGCCACGGTTATCGCCAGTCAGCAGATGGCTGGTGATGCCCCGCGCATTCAGCGCTTTGATCGCCTGATCGGTTCCGGGCTTGAGCGTGTCACCAAAGGCAAACATGCCGATCACCTTTGGCTCTGGAGCCTGCTCGATCAGCCAGGACAGCGTGCGCCCCTCGGCTTCCCAGATGCGCGCGGACTCGGCCAGATCGCCCATCGGCAGGCCGCTTTCCTCCAGCAAACGTCGATTGCCCAGCGCCAGTTCACGGCCCTGAACGCTGCCAGCGATGCCCCGACCACTCAGGACGCGGCTGTTTTGCGCGGCATCAGGCTTGAGTTGCCATTCATGACACACATCCAGCACTGCTTTGGCCAAGGGGTGTTCACTGCCGCGTTGCAGCGCCCCCGCCAGTTGCAGAAGGTGTTCTTCATTGCCCAGCACCGCGCTCATGTTGGTGATACGCGGCGTGCCCGAGGTCAGCGTGCCGGTTTTGTCGAACACCACGGCATCGACCTCGTGAGCCCGTTCCAGCGCTTCGGCGTCCCTGATCAGAATGCCATAGCGCGCAGCCACGCCGGTCCCGGCCATGATCGCTGTCGGCGTCGCAAGGCCCAGCGAGCAAGGGCAGGCGATCACCAGTACAGCGACGGCATTGATCAGCGCGACTTCAAGCGAGGCACCGACCAGCAGCCAGCCGACCAGCGTGAGCAAGGCAATCACCAGTACGGTCGGCACGAACACCTGGCTGACTTTATCCACCAGTTTCTGGATCGGAGCCTTGCCTGCCTGGGCGTCCTCGACCAGACGAATGATGCGCGCCAGCACCGTTTCTGCGCCCAGCGCTGTGGTCCTGATCAGCAATTGGCCTTCGCCATTGATTGCCCCGCCGGTGACCTTGTCGCCCGGTTGCTTGACCACCGGCAGGCTTTCACCGGTGATCAGCGCTTCGTCGGCATGGCTGCGGCCTTCGACCACTTCGCCGTCCACCGGAAAGCGTTCGCCGGGTTTGACCAGCACCCGATCATCAAGCTGCAGCGCGCTGATAGCGACGTCCTGTTCGAGGCCGTCGACCACCCGCAGGGCGCGCTCCGGGCGCAGTGCTTCAAGGGCACGGATAGCACTGGCGGTCTGGCGCTTGGCGCGGCTTTCCAGGTATTTGCCCAGCAGCACCAGCGCGATTACCACCGCCGATGCTTCGAAATACAAATGCGGCGTTGTGCCAGGCGCAGCGTGCAGCCATTGATAGACGCTCAGGCCGTAGCCGGCGCTGGTACCGATGGCGACCAGCAGGTCCATATTGCCGGCACCTGCGCGCACGGCTTTCCAGGCGGCCACGTAAAAGCGTGCGCCAAGGATGAACTGCACCGGCGTCGCCAGCGCAAACTGCACCCACGCGGGCAGCATCCAGTGCACGCCCAGCGGGGTCAGCAGCATCGGCAGGATCAGCGGCAGCGCCAGCGCGATGGCCAGCAGCAAGGCCCAGCGCTCGTTATGCAAGTGACGGGCTTTTTGATCGGCTTCGGCGTGACGATCCTGGCTCAGGGTGGCGCCATAACCGGCGCGGCTGACGGCGTCGATCAGGGTTTGCGGATCGGTGTGCGCTGCGGTGTCTACATGGGCGCGTTCATTGGCCAGGTTGACCGTTACGCTGTTGACCCCCGGCACTTTGGCCAAGGCACGCTCGACCCGACCTGCGCAACTGGCGCAGGTCATGCCGCTGATCGGCAGGTCGAAGGTGGTGGTGTCTTGCATGTGAATCACTCCCTGAGGCTGGCTGCCTGCAAGGATCAACCTTGCCATATGGGCAAGGTCAAGCGCGAATCAATAGTTGAGGTCGGCTTTCTTGAGGTACAGCCCGTTGAGGTCGGTCGCAATGCGGTACTTGAGGATATCCCCGGAGCGCAGCTGAATCTTGGTGCTGCGCGGCGCTTCCATGCCGGGTTCACAGCCCACGACATTGCCGCGCAGGGTGCTCAGCCGCACCGAGACTTCACCTGCCGGCAGGTTGAAGGACACCGAGTCTTCCTGAAACAGCCTGCCGGCCAGGCGGTCCTGAACGTAGATGCCGATCTCGCAGGAAGTCGCGACTTCCAGGCGCTCGCGGGAAATGATCAGGATGCCGTAGTCCTGAGCCGCCTGAGTGGCAGGGGTGATAGCCAGGAAACCGAGAATGCTGAAGAGGCTGACTGCTGACCAGCGCATCGCTGATACTCCTGATGTAAATGTGGCTGACGGTATAGGTGTCGATCACTCAGCTTGGCTCACGATTACGCCGAATGCCAGCCCGGCAGCAATGACAGAAACTTGACCTTGCCATGATGACAAGGTTGAAGATGCTCACTGTTCATCACTGAAGGAGTGACACCATGCAGTTATTCAACGTTCAAGGCATGACCTGCGGGCACTGTGTTCGCGCGGTGACCGAGGCCATCAAGCATGACGATCCGAGCGCCGATGTTCAGGTCGAACTGGCCAGTAAGCAGGTCAAGGTGCAAAGCAGTTTGTCGCCCGAGCGGATTGTCAGCCTGATCGGCGAAGAGGGTTATCAGGCGCAGCCGGCATGATCCAGACCCGGGAGATCAATGCGGTCTCCCGGTCTGTAAACATTGAAAAATTTTGAATTAATTCCCCCGTCCGTCGTTCTCTGCAAGGTAAGCCGGGTAAACTAGCCCGTTGCTCTGCATCCGTTAATGGACACCCGATGAATCTACGAACGATTCTTATCCTTGGCTCATTGAGCGCCTTCGGCCCTCTGGCCATCGACTTCTATCTTCCTGGCTTTCCGGCCATGGCCTCGTATTTCGGGACCGATGAAAAACACGTACAGCTGACCCTGGCGGCCTACTTTCTGGGGCTTTCCCTGGGACAACTGGCCTATGGTCCGGTGGCTGACCGGTTCGGTCGGCGCATTCCGCTGCTGGTCGGCGTGACCCTGTTCATGCTGGCCTCGGTCGCCTGCGCCTTTGCGCCGAGTCTTGAATGGCTGATCGCTGCACGCTTCGTGCAGGCGCTGGGTGGCTGTGCCGGAATGGTCTTGTCGCGCGCCATCGTCAGCGACAAGTGCAACGCTGTCGAGTCGGCCAAGGTCTTCTCGCAACTGATGTTGGTCATGGGCCTGGCACCGATTCTGGCTCCCATGCTGGGCGGCGTGCTGGTCAGCACCTTTGGCTGGCAATCGATCTTCGTCAGCCTGGCCCTGTTCAGCGGTGCCTGTCTGGCGGCCGTCGCACTGGGGTTGCCGGAAAGCATGCCGGCCACCACGCCGCGCCAGCCGTTGAGCGGCGCGCTGGGCCAGTACCTCAATCTGTTCAAGGACGGCGTGTTCATTGGTCATGCGCTGACCGGTGGCATCGCCATGGCCGGGATGTTCGCCTACGTCGCGGGCTCGCCGTTTGTGTTCATCAAGCTGTACGGCGTGCCTGCCGAGCATTACGGCTGGCTGTTCGGGATGAATGCGGCGGGCTTCATTCTGGTGGCGCAGATCAATGCGCGTATTCTGCGCAAGACCGGTCCGGCGTTTTTGCTGTCGCGCACGGTCTGGATCTACCTGGCTGCGGGGCTGGTGTTGCTGGCGATCAGCTTGCTGCGCACCGAAGCGCTTTGGCCGCTGCTGGTGCCGCTGTTCATTTGTGTGGCGAGTCTTGGGTGCATCATCCCCAATGCATCGACCTGCGCCATGAATGGCCAGTGGGCGCGCGCGGGCAGTGCGTCGGCGTTGCTGGGATGCCTGCAATTCAGCGTTGCCGCCGTCGCCGCCAGTCTGGTGGGCTTGCTGCATGATGGCACGGCCACACCAATGGCGCTGGTCATCAGCCTGTGCGGCGTGCTGACTGTGGGCATCTCGGTGCTGACGCGCCGTGCGCAGGCACGGCGCGAAGCATCGCTCCAGACCGCCTGATCGCCAAAGCGGTGGTGTCAGTCGCGCCGGGCGTGACTGATACCATCGACTTCACACGGCTCAGGCCTCTGTGGCTCAGAAACCTTCCAGTACGACCTTGCCCTTGGCCTTGCCGCTTTCCAGCAGGGCATGAGCGCGGCGCAGGTTTTCGGTATTGATGGTGCCGAAGTGCTCGCCAAAGGTAGTTTTCAGCGTACCGGCGTCGATCAGCTCGGCAACCCGGTTGAGCAGGTTGTGCTGCTCGATCATGTCCTCGGTTTCAAACATCGACCGGGTGTACATGAACTCCCAATGCAGCGACAAGCTCTTGCGCTTGAGTTTCGACACATCCAGCGATTTGGGGTCGTCGATCAGCGCGAGCTTGCCTTGTGGCTTGAGTGCCTCGACGAGCTGATCCAGATGCTGTTCGGTCTGGGTCAGGCTGGCCACATGAGTCACGTGGTTCAGGCCGACGCGCTTGAGTTCTTCGCTCAGCGGCTTGCTGTGATCCAGCACATGGTGCGCGCCCAGTTCGCTGACCCAGCTTTCGGTCTCGGGCCGCGAGGCGGTGCCGATGACTTTCAGCGAGGTCAGTTTGCGCGCCAGTTGGGTGAGGATCGAACCCACGCCACCGGCAGCACCGACGATCAGCAGGCTGTGTGCGCCTTCACCTTTTTGCTGCGGGATCTGCAGTCGCTCGAACAGCAGTTCCCAGGCGGTGATGGCTGTCAACGGCAGCGCCGCCGCATGGGCGAAGCTCAGGGTCTTGGGCATGTGGCCAACGATGCGTTCATCCACCACGTGCAACTCGCTATTGGCACCTGGCCGGGTCAGAGAGCCTGCATAGAACACTTTGTCGCCCGGCTTGAACAGCGTGACCTGGCTGCCGACGGCTTTGACCACTCCGGCCACGTCCCAGCCCAGCACCTTGCCTGCACCGTCCTCAGGCTGGACGTTCTGGCGGATCTTGGTGTCCACCGGGTTGACGGAGATAGCCTTGACCTCGACCAGCAGATCGCGATCGCCAGCCACCGGCTCGGGCAGCTCGATATCCTGTAATGATTTCACGTTGCTGATGGGCAGGGACTGATAGTACGCAATGGCTTTCATGTCAGGGGCCTCTCCGAAAGAAAATGATGAAGAGATCATTGGCTATTTCCAGCAAAGATAAAACCCGCTAAAACGGCAGGCTCTTTCAATTTTATTTTGATAATACGGGGCCTTGATGCTGCGTTTTGATGACTTGCAGTTGTTCGTACGTGCAGCGGATCTGGGCAGCCTTTCTGCCGCAGCGCGGGTCATGGACCTGTCTGCGGCGGTTGCCAGCGCGGCGCTCAAGCGTATCGAACGGCAGTTGGGCGCGCGCTTGCTGGCCCGTTCGACGCGCAGCCTGCGCCTGACTGCCGAAGGCGAGGGGTTTCTGGAATACGCGCGTGCTGCGCTGGGCAGCCTTGAGGAGGGGCGGCGTTTGCTGGCCAGCAGCCAGGACCGTTGCGGGCGAAGGTGTGGCATACAAATCCTGGCTGGACGTGGCCGCTGATGTGCGGGCCGGGCACCTGAAAGTGTTGATGCCCGACCTGATCGGGGAGCGTGCGCCATTGAACCTGTTGTGCGCGCATCGGGCGCAACTCAGCAAGCCTGTCATTCTGTTACTGGAAATGCTCAGGTCACGGTGTAAGCAACATGCTGTAAGTCTGTCGTCCGCCAGCGTGTTTTAATCGCCGCGCCCCAGTAGGAAATGGCCTTCGGAAATGTCGGAAAATATAATTTTCGAAGGCCGTTCAATAACGCGAAGTTTCGCTGCCGGAACAAAGTTGAAACTGACTGTTGTTGAGTGGATTTGGCATTTTTGTCATAGCCATTACGCTTGTCTTTTTAATCCTCTTTTGAAGTGTCGCTGCAAACCCCTTGAATAGAGGGGTTGCGGTGTAGTCGCGGGAATAACTTGATGTTGATGGAGCACGCCATACTTGGGCGATTTTTTGCGTCGTGGTGTACCCGCCGTGTGTAAGAGGCGTTTTTCACCCAACGGGGGCGGAGGGCATAGAGTTTATACTTGTCATTACCTATAAGAGCCACGTTCAACTCTATCGAGGCGTGATTGCTTTCACCCAGTCATCACCATAGATGAATGTTTCAACAGGGAGTGAACACATGGAATACGGACCTTGCATCAGCCAGATCGCAACCTTGCTGGCTGACCCCAAGCGCAGCGCAATGATCTGGGCACTGATGGATGGTACTGCTCGCCCTGCCGACGAATTGGCAATCCTGGCGGGACTCTCGACTTCTTCTGCCGGCGCCCATCTGGCGCGGCTGACCAGTGGTGGTCTGTTGAAACAGGAGGTCCGCGGCCGCAAGCGCTTCTTTCGCCTCGCTGCGCCGGAAGTGGGGGCGGCGGTCGAGGCCTTGGCCTGTGCTTCGCTGGCCAGTGCTGAACAGATCAATCGTCGCTTTGCCCAGCCTGCGCCGCCCTTGCCGCTGCGCCGCGCAAGAGTCTGCTCCGATCATCTGGGTGGCGAGATGGCTGCCGAGCTTTATCAGCGCCTGCTGGAGGCGGGCTGGATAGAACAGCAGGAGAAGCGCGTCGAAGTTACCAGCAAGGGTGTGGCCAGATTTGCCGAACGCGGTATCTACATTCCCGCACTGGCGCAACGCAAGCGCGAAACGGTGTGTGTCTGTCCGAAATGGAACGATAGCAACCCGCATCTGGGCGGCGCGCTGGGGGCGGGGTTGTTGCAGCTTTTCATTCAGATGGGCTGGCTGCGCACCACTGAAGAGTCCAGCACCTTGCAGGTCTCATCCAGTGGGCAGCGGGAAATCAGCTAGATCGCAGCGGCGGCCTGACGGGAGCGGCAGGTGTGGCGCGCTCCACCACTAACGTACCACCGGTCCGCGTCGGCACGCAGTTCCGGACGCGCCGCGTCCTCTTGCGACGCCGAGCGTCGCGAAAGGCATTCCCACGCGGAGCGTGAGGAACGATGGAGGCGCCTGCCCCACCACTATCGTGCCAATGCTCCGCGTTGGTATGCAGTTCCTGACGCTCTGCGTCCTCTGCGACGCAGAGCATGAGCAGCGATGGGTGTCACCCGCTCATTCCCTCTTTAGGGCTTGACCAGTCGTGCATCCAGGCTGTTTTGCGCCAGGCGTTTGGCCTGATCTTCGGTCATGCCCAGGTGGGTGTACAGCGCGTGGAAGTTCTCGGTCACGTAGCCACCGAAGTAGGCCGGGTCGTCCGAGTTGACGGTGACCTTCACACCACGCTCGAGCATGTCGAGGATGTTGTGCTGGGCCATGTCGTCGAACACACAAAGCTTGGTGTTGGACAGCGGGCAGACGGTCAGCGGGATCTGTTCGTCGATGATGCGTTGCATCAGCCGCTCGTCTTCGATGGCGCGAACACCGTGGTCGATGCGCTCTATCTTCAGCAGGTCCAGTGCTTCCCAGATGTATTCCGGCGGACCTTCTTCCCCGGCGTGAGCCACAGTCAGGAAGCCTTCGTTGCGCGCGCGATCGAACACACGCTGGAACTTGCTCGGCGGATGGCCCATCTCCGAGCTGTCGAGGCCCACGGCAACGAACGCATCACGGAACGGCAGCGCCTGATCGAGGGTTTTTTCGGCTTCTTCCTGGGACAGGTGGCGCAGGAAACTCAGGATCAGGCCGCTGTCGACGCCCAGCTTCGACTTGCCATCTTTCAGCGCACCGGTAATCCCGGCCAGTACCACTTCGAACGGGATGCCACGGTCGGTGTGGGTTTGCGGATCGAAGAACGGTTCGGTGTGGATAACGTTCTGTGCCTTGCAGCGCAGCAGGTAGGCCCACGTCAGGTCGTAGAAGTCCTGTTCGGTGCGCAATACGTCTGCGCCCCGGTAATACAGATCGAGGAATTCCTGCAGGTTGTTGAAGGCATACGCCTTGCGCAGGGTTTCGACGTCATCCCACGGCAGGGCAATCCTGTTGCGCTCGGCCAGGGCGAACAGCAACTCGGGTTCCAGCGAGCCTTCGAGGTGCAAGTGCAGTTCTGCCTTGGGCAGGGCGTTCAACCAGTCGTACATATTCTTTTCTCATCAGGTGCAGATCCCGGACATTCTACAGATGCACGTCGCTGCGCAGGGTAAAACCTGACCGAACGTTCAACTTGCCTCCTGTTCGCGGCGATAAGCGTAGGTGTCCGCGAAGCGCGACAGCAGAAATTCGGCGCAGGTGGTCACCGGATAGCGGGCCGGATGATCGTCGCTCTGGCAACCGGGCAGGCATTCGATGCGCGTGTCGGGGTGCGGTTCGGCGAAGAACGGCATGGAGTAGCGATCGACCCCGAGCGGGCTGATGACCCGATGCGGCGTGGACAGGTAACGATCGTTGCTCCAGCGCGCCATCATATCGCCCAGATTGACCACGAAGGTGCCGTCAAGCGGTGGCGCGTCGATCCATTCGCCACGCACATCACGCACCTGCAAGCCGCCCGCCGTGTCCTGATACAGCAGAGTGATGCAGCCATAATCGGTATGCGCGCCTGCGCCTTGTTGCTCGGCCGAGGTCGCCGTATCACGCGGCGGGTAATGAGTCATGCGCAGTACGCTGACCGGGTCCTTGAAGCGCTGATCGAAGAAATCGCGCTCGATGCCCAGTGCCAGGGTCATGGCGCGCAGCAGGGTTTGCGCCAGCGCCTGCATGTCCAGATAGTGTTGCTCCATCAGCGCTTCCCAGCCGGGAATGTCCGGATGCCGGTTTGGCCCACGCAGCGGTTTGCCCGCCAGCACGTCGGGATGACGGGCATCCAGGTGCAGGCCCATGTCGAAGGTTTCCTTGAGGTCACTCGGCAGGCTGGGGTCCAGTTGTTCGGTGGCGATGGCGCCGTAGCCGCGATGATGGGTGCTTTGGGTGATATCGATCATGAGCTTTTCAGTTGCCGGCCGGGCGAAGAAGTCCTTTGCCGCCGATTGCACCTGCTCGATGCGTTGCGCGCTGATCGGGTGGCCCTTGATGTAAAAGAAGCCCCATGCCCGACAGGCACTGTCGATTTGCCCGGCAACATCCTGCCAGGCCTGAGTGTCCGTGCCGTAGAGCGGGGCGATGTCGATGACGGGAAGCTGGTCCATTAACCGGTCCTGAAAGGAAGTGTCGGGTGTCGATGATCGTGCCTGGCGCAGCAGGCACGATGGTCAGGCAAGTGGCGGACTGATTACTTGGGCAGCTCGGCCTTGATGCCTTCGACGTAGTAGTTCATCGATGCCAGCTCGGCGTTGGTCGCGACCACACCGTCAGCAATTTTCACGGTGCCGTTCTGGTCCTTGATCGGGCCGGTGAACGGGTGGAATTCGCCGCTTTCAATACTGGCAATGATCTTCTGCGCTTCGGCCTTCACGTCAGCAGGCACCACGTCGCTGATCGGCAATTCGACCGTTCCTTCCTTCAGGCCGCCCCAGTAATCCTGTGGTTTCCAGGTCCCTGCGATGGCGCCTTCGGCGGCCTGAATGTAGTGCGGGCCCCAGTTGTTTACGATAGAGGTCAGCACTGCTTTCGGTCCGAAGTGAGCCATGTCCGAGGCATAACCGACGGCATACACGCCGCGACGCTCGGCGGTCTGGATCGGCGCAGGGCTGTCGGTGTGCTGGAACACCACGTCCACGCCCTGATCGATCAACGCATTGGCCGCATCGGCTTCCTTGCCCGGATCGAACCAGGAGTTGACCCACACCACCTTGATCTCGGTGCCCGGGTTGTATTTGTTCAGCGCCAGCTGGATGGCGTCGATGTCGCGCAGCACTTCAGGAATCGGGAACGAAGCGACATAACCGATCTTCTTGGTCTTGGTCATCTTCGCAGCGATGTAGCCGCTCACGTAGCGACCCTCATAGGTACGGGCCAGATAAGTGCCCATGTTCTTGTCCTGCTTGTAGCCGGTCGCGTGCTCGAACTTCACCTTGGGGAACTGCTTGGCGACTTTCAGAGTGGGGTTCATGTAGCCGAACGAGGTACTGAAGATCAGGTCATAACCACCCTTGGCCATGTTGCGGATAACCCGCTCGGCGTCCGCGCCCTCCGGCACGTTTTCCACGTAGCTGCTGGTCACCTTGTCACCCAGCGCCTTGACCATCGCCTGACGGCCCTGTTCATGCTGATAGGTCCAGCCGTGGTCGCCGATGGGGCCGATGTAGACGAATCCGACTTTCAGCGGATCGGCTGCCGAGGCGAGCAGGCTGGAGCCGATGCCGACAACGGCGGCCATGGCACACAGCAGTTTTTTCAGAGGACGACGTGGGTTGGTCAGGTGCATCGGGTCTAGCTCCTTGCGGTCTTGTTGGAGTGCATACCCCGACAATGCAAATAACTGACCAACAGGACAACTTACGATGCTGGCGCGCTTTGCCGCTTGCCTGCCTGTTTCACCATGCAGCGGGAAGGTGCAGACGCTGCAGGTTACGCCGCTAACTGGTGCAGCGCGTGCTGCGCTCGACGATACACATCGGCGTGCCTGCCACGGGTTCGCGCATGATCTGCACCTGCACATCGAACACCTGGCAGACCAGCTCGGCCGTCAGTACATCGCCCGGCGCGCCGCAGGTCACCAGACGTCCACCCTGCATGACCGCCAGGTGGTCGGCGTAGCGGCAGGCCTGATTGATGTCATGCAGCACGGTAATCACCGTCTTGCCTTCGGCACTCAGTTCACGCATCAGGTCCAGCAGCTCGACCTGATGGCTGATGTCCAGATAGGTGGTCGGCTCGTCGAGCAGGACGATGGCCGCGTCCTGCGCAAGGATCATCGCCAGCCAGGCGCGCTGTCGTTGCCCGCCGGACAGATCCGACAGCGGACGCTCGGCCAGTGTGTCCAGCTCCATGCGCTGCAAGGCTTGATCGACACTGCGTTGATCGGCGCCACTCAGGCGACCCCACAGACTGTTGTGCGGACTGCGGCCGTACGCCACCAGCTGGCGCACGCTGACGCCTTCCGGAATCGGCAGCACTTGCGGCAGAAAAGCCACCTTGCGCGCCAGCTCGTTGGCCGACAGCTGACGGTAGGCCGTGCCATCCAGACTGAGACTGCCCGATTGCGGGGTGAGAATTCGGGCGAAGGCCTTGAGCAGGGTGGATTTGCCGCAGCCATTGGGGCCGATCAGCGCAGTGACCTGCGCAGGCGGCGGGCTGAACGACAGGTCTTGCACGATGCGCGTTGCGCCGTAGCCGATGTCGAGTTGCTGCGCCTTCAGAATAGTCATGGGATCAACCTTTGAATCGGGCCAGCAGCCAGAGGAAATACGGAGCGCCGATCACCGCCGTGAGAATCCCGGCCGGAATTTCGCTGGGCGCGATCAGCGTGCGTCCCAGCGTGTCTGCCAGCACCAGCAATAACGCACCCAGCACCATCGAGGCGGGCAGCAGGTACTGATGATGACCGCCGACCAGACGACGGGCCATGTGTGGTGCGACCAGGCCGACGAAGCTCACCGGGCCTATAATGCCCACCCCCAGGCTGGTCAACAGCACGGCACTGCCCATCGACAGCCAGCGCGTACGCGTGAGGCCGGTGCCCATGCTCTGCGCCGCCTCGTCACCCAGGCCGATCAGGTTCAGTGGTTTGGCCAGCAGCAGACTGAGCGGGATCAGCAGCAGAAGCGGCGTGGCCAGCAAGACGTGGTGCCAGTTGCGGCTCCACAAACTGCCGGTCAGCGCCAGCAGGGCGGTGTTGATATCCAGCGGGTTGGACAGGATCAGGAACTCGGTGATGCTCGACAGCGTCACCGCAATCGCCACCCCGGACAGCGCGAAACGCACCCCGGAAAACTGCACGCCGGTGTTGTACAGCGCCAGCAGCAGCGCACCCGCCGCGCCGCCCAGACACGCCACAAACGGCAGCGCCGATACCGGTAACTGTGGCAGGCCGATAATCGCAATGGTCAGCGCCAGCCCGGCACCCTGGGTGACGCCGAGGATTTCCGGCGAGGCCAGCGGGTTGCGAATCACGCCTTGAACAATGGCGCCCGCCAGGCCGAAGGCGCAGCCGGTCATGATTGCGATCAGGCCGCGTGGCAGGCGGTGATTCCAGACTTCGAAGTCCTTGCTGTCGTGGGCGATCAGGTGATCGAGCACGGCGCCGGGTGTCAGCCACACGGTGCCAGCACTGAGGCTCAGCAGCAGGGCGAGTGCCAGCAGAGTCATCAGCAACAACAGCCTCGAGCGCGGGTGGTTCATAGCGCACGCCTCGCCAGAAACAGAAAGAACGGCGCGCCAATCAACGCCGTGACCACGCCGGCCGGCGTTTCCACGGGGAATGCCACGGCGCGGCTGATCAGGTCCGAGGCCAGCACGATAGCCGCACCCAGTCCGGCGCTGATCGGGATCAGCCAGCGGTAGTCATTGCCCAGCCACTGGCGAGCGATGTTCGGCGCGATCAGGCCGACAAAGGCGATCGGCCCGACTGCACAGACACTGGCGCCAACCAGCAGCAGACTGAGCACGAATACCAGCAGGCGTAACGCACCGATGCGCACGCCCAGCGAACGCGCAGCGTCTTCACCGAGGTTGATCAGGTTCAAGCGCGGCGCACAGGCAATCGCCAGCACCACGCCGATCAGCGTGCACGGCCAGAGCAGTTGCAATTGCGCCGCGCCGACATTGGCCAGCGATCCAGCCAGCCAGTTGAGGACACTTTGCGCCTGCGCTTCGACAAGAATTACGGTGAGACGGGTCAAGGCTGCGCACAGCGCGGCGACGGCGACACCCGCCAGCACCAGTCGGCCCTGAGCCGTGGCGGGTGACCATGCACCTCCAAGACTGAACACGGTGATCCATGCCAGTGCACCGCCGAGGCAGGTCATTAAAAGAGCGCCACCGGGGAAGGGCAGAGCGACCAGACCTGTGGAAAACAGCGCCAGCCCCAACGCTGCGCCCGCCGTGACGCCAAACAATGACGGGGAGGCCAGACGGTTGCGGGTGATGCCCTGCATCAAGGCCCCGGCCACGCCGAGGCAGGCACCGACCAGCGCCGCGCACAAGGCGCGTGGCACGCGCAATTGCGCAACGATATAAGCGATATTGCCGCCCTCGCGGCCCTGCGTGATCAGCCCGTTCCAGGCATCCACCTGACGAATGCTGAACGAAGACAGGGCGAACAGCGACACCCAGAACAGTCCCAGGCAGGTCGCGGTGATCACGCCCGCCATCAGCCAGCGGCGCATTTACGGGTTCAGCACGGCCTTGCCGCCCTTGAGTACGGCAAGCGCATCGTCGGCGATCTGCTCGGACGCCATGATCCCGCGATTGCGCGCCCAGCTGTCGCCGTCAACTTCGGCCACCTGCTTGTTACGTACTGCGCCAAGCACCTGCCACAGCGGCTGCTTGCTCCAGCTGTCGACGATGCTCGGGCGACGATAATGACCGACCAGCAACCAGTTCGGGTCCAATGCCAGCAACTGCTCCAGGCTGACGAATTCGGTGGGCGCGGCGTCTTTGCGTACTTCCGGGACCTTCAGACCGATCGCCTGCAACACGCTGCCCGCATAAGAGTGCGGGCCATGTACCGAGAAGCTGTCTTCGCGGGCGACGCCGAACAGCACGTTGGTGTTGGCCGGAATCTGCTCGGCAACAGTCTTCAGGTGCTGGCGGTTCTCCGCGATCCGCGCCTGCATCTCTGGGCCTTTGCCGAGCGCCACGCCGATCAGCTCGGCAGATTTCAGACTGCCCTGATAATCCTCGCCGCGTGACGGCAGCATCAGCGTCGGTGCCAGGCTGGCGAGGTCGTTGTACAGCGCCTGATGGCGACCGAGGTCGGCAATGATCAGGTCCGGCTTGAGCCGCGCGATCACTTCTATATTGGGTTGCGAGCGCAGGCCCACAGACTGCCATTCGCCGACGGCCTTGCGCACCTTGGGCAGTACGCGGTTGGCATCGCCATCGTCGGCGGCACCGACCGGCGTCACACCGACCGAAGCCAGTCCGTCGAGAAACGAAAACTCCAGTACCACCACGCGCTTGGGGGTGTCAGGCAGGTGAACTTTGTGTTGGCCGTCATCGATGTCGATAGGCGCGGCCTGGGCTGCACTCGCCATCAGGGTCAGCAGGCCGCAAGCCAGCAGATTCGGAAGTCGAAAAGCACGCATGGCAAAGGTCCTTTCTAACAAAACGGAATCAGGAAAAACAGGCGCGCCCTGAAGGCCGCGAAGAAAACGGCAGGCACTATTGTTGAAAACGGCGGGCACTATTTCACATCGTGGCGACGGGATCAAAAGTCATTTACGCGTGGGTGCGGTTCGCATTCGGGCTATTTTATGAAACCTTTTGTCACACAAGCTACTCTGACACGCTTCACTGTTGGCCACCTTCATGTACATCCGCGGCGATGTCGCAAGGTTTGGGGAATAAAAATGGGCGCATTGCTCAAGCAAGAAAAGTTTCTGTTGCTGGCAATCATTGCCATGTTCGTCGCTTATCCACTGGAGCACGTGCTGGTAGGCAACGGTCAGGTCGTGGCGCTGGTGTCCGGGCTGGCGCTGGTCGCGTTCATCATCTGCGCCTCGATGCGCGTTGCCCACCATGCCGAGATGCTGGCGGAAAAGGTCGGCGATCCTTACGGCACGATGATCCTCACGCTGTCGGCGGTGACGGTCGAAGTGGTGATCCTGGCGATCATGATGAGCAACGAGCCGTCGCCAACGCTGGTGCGGGACACGATTTATTCGGCGGTGATGCTCGACATCAACGGCATCCTCGGTCTTGCGGCGCTGATGGGCGGTATCAAGCACGGCGAGCAGTCTTACAACGATGATTCGGCGCGCACCTACAGCGTGATGATCCTCACCGCGATGGGCGTGTCGATGGTCGTACCCGAGTTCATTCCCAAGGGTGACTGGAAGATCTATTCGGCGTTTACCATCGGCGCGATGATCCTGCTCTACACCCTGTTCCTGCGCATGCAGGTCGGGCCGCACAGTTACTTTTTCAGCTACAGCTATCCGGAAAAGAAGAAGCGTCAGAGCCAGGGTCCCAATACGGCTGAAGAGCATGCAGAACCGGTCAATCTGACCCGCTCAATTGCCACACTGGTTGTCGGCGTGGTGGTGATCGGCGCGCTGGCCGAAGTGATGTCGAAGACGGTTGACCTGGGCCTGGAAGGCACCGGTGCACCGCCGGTGATGACCGCCATCCTGGTCGCCGCCATCTCTGCCGCGCCGGAGATCCTCACGGCCCTGCGTGCCGCGCTGGCCAACCGCATGCAGTCGGTGGTCAACATCGCCCTGGGTGCGTCGCTGTCGACCGTGATCCTGACCGTTCCGGTCATGGAAGCCATGGCGCTTTACAGTGGCCAGCCTTTCCAGATGGCCATGACTCCGGTGCAGACCGTGATGATCTTCATCACCCTGCTGGTGTCCGCCATCAACCTCAACGATGGCGAAACCAATGCCATCGAAGGCATGACCCACTTCGTGCTGTTCGCGACGTTCATCATGCTCTCGTGTCTGGGGCTTTAGGGCCTATTGCCTATCGCTCCCACGCTCTGCGTCGCAAGAGGACGCAGAGCGTCCTGAACGGCATGCCGACGCGGAGCGTCGCACGATAGTTGAGATTATCTCCCCGCACGTTCAGCCCCGAATCAACTCCCGCGCGGCCTGGCTGTGATCGGCAATCAACTGCTTGATGTCCAGGCCTTCGACCTGGCCGTCGATCACTCGCCATTGTCCTGCGATCATCACCCGATCGGCACGGTCCGCGCCGCACAGCAGCAGCGCTGACAGCGGATCATGGCTGCCGGAAAAGCGCAGTTCGTCCAGCTTGAACAACGCCAGATCAGCCTGTTTGCCCACCGCCAGTTCACCGAGGTCTGTGCGTCCCAGCAATTGCGCCGACCCCTTGGTGGCCCAGCCCAGCACGAGCTGCGGAGTGATTTTTTCGGCGCCGTAGCGCAGGCGTTGCAGGTAAAGCGCCTGGCGGGTTTCCAGGATCATGTTCGATGCGTCGTTGGACGCCGAACCATCGACCCCAAGCCCCAACGGCGCGCCAGCGGCGAGCAGGTCCAGGGTCGGACAGATGCCGGAGGCCAGGCGCATGTTCGAGCTCGGGCAGTGGCAGACACCCGTACCTGCTGCGCCGAGACGGGCGATTTCGTCGGGGTTGAAGTGGATGCCATGGGCCAGCCAGGTACGCGGTCCCAACCAGCCGACACTGTCCAGATAATCCACGGTGCGCAGGCCGAAGCGTTGCAGGCAGAAGTCTTCTTCGTCGAGGGTTTCGGCCAGGTGGGTGTGCAGGCGTACGTCGAGTTTTTCGGCCATGGCCGCACTCTCGGCCATGATCTGCGGCGTGACCGAAAACGGTGAGCAGGGCGCTAGGGCGATCTGAATCTGCGCGCCGTCACCACGCTCATGGTAGGTCTCGATCAAACGCTGGCTGTCGGCCAGAATCACCTCGCCCTGCTGCACGGTTTGCTGCGGCGGCAAGCCTCCATCCGCTTCGCCCAGGCTCATCGAACCGCGCGTCAGCATCGCGCGCATGCCCAGCTCCCGAACGCTCTGCACCTGAACATCGATAGCGTGTTCAAGCCCATCGGGAAACAGATAGTGGTGGTCGGCAGCGGTTGTGCACCCGGACAGCAGCAACTCGGCCAGCGCCACCTTGCTGGCGACCGCGAGCTTCTCCGGCGTCAGGCGCGCCCATACCGGGTACAGGGTTTTCAGCCAAGGGAACAAAGGCTGATTGACCACTGGTGCCCAGGCCCGCGTGAGGGTTTGATAGAAGTGATGGTGCGTGTTGATCAACCCCGGCAGCAACACATGCTCACGGGCATCGAACGTCTGAGTGCAGGGCTTTGACGGGAGCTGCCTGGCGGCCAGCACTTCAGTGATGACGCCGCCTTCGATCACCAGACCGCCACGGGCGTCCAGGTCATTGGCAGTGAACACGGCAAGGGGATTTTTCAACCAGATACGGATCGCAGGCATGGGCCGGCTCCTCTGAAAGACAGGTTCAGGTTAGCCAGCTCAGTGTTGCCCTGTCTGCTGATCCAGGGTCGCCGGGGTCGGGTGCGCCCCGGCGAAGGACGGCGATTCTAGTCGAGCAGTCGATTACCATGCAATCGTCTTGCCCTGGTAGTCGATGAAGTGATGGCCGCCCTTGCCGGCGTAGGCATTGAGCTGTTCGACAAGCCCAGTGGTGCTGGTCATCACGTCGATGGCGGCATTTTCGCCGCCCATGTCGGTCTTCACCCAGCCCGGATGCATAGACAAAACGGTAGGACGGCTCTCGCCCAGCTCGGTGACAAAGGTATTGGTCATCGAATTGAGTGCAGCCTTGCTGGCCTTGTACAACGCAAGGTTTGCGCCGTCCGGGCAAGTGACGCTGCCCAGCCACGAACTCATGAACGCCAGGACGCCCGTGCCGGGACGAAGTTGATCGACGAAGCGTTCGGCCAGACGAATCGGTGCCACCGCGTTGGTCAGGAACAACTGCCCGAGTTCGGCAGCGGTCGACTTCGCAGCGCTCTGGTGTGCCGCGCCACTGATGCCGGCATTGACGAACAGCACGTCGAACACTTCACCGCGCAGCTTCTGGACCAGCACTTCAAGCGAGGCCGTTTCGTCCAGATCCACCGCTTCGATGCGCACGCCCTCGACCGCTTTCAGGTTTTCAGCGTTTTGCGGATCACGTACGGTGGCGGTGACCTGCCAGCCCTGTTCGGTCAAGCGCTGCACCAGCCCGAGCCCGAGGCCACGCGAAGCACCGATAATGAGGGCGGTTTTCTTGGTAGTGGTCATGAATGATTCCTTGGCAGATTGAGAGACAGACTCCATGGCAGTGCCAGCAAGGCCTCTCGAAAGTTTCGACCTTGCAGCGTACTCCTGCCCATGACCTGTTGGAATCTTCGCGAGCCGAAAACGTTCAGGGGAATCACTAGAACGGCATGCCTGATAGTTTCAGGATTATCGTTCCGCACGCTCCAGCGTGGGAATGCCGTTCATGACGCTCTGCGTCAACCATCTGCGCCGCGAGCTCCCTCAATGCCCCGCCCGCCACGGCTGGCCCAGCGATACCGGCGCATACAGCCGGGTGCGCAAGGCGTCGCGGGAGAGCAGGACAAGCACGATGATGGTGGCCACATAAGGCAGCATCGCCAGCAGGTTGGACGGGATGGCCAGGCCTATGCCCTGCGCGACCAGATGCAGAATGCTGGCCAGACCGAACAGGTAGGCACCCAGCAGCAGGCGCCACACACGCCAGCTGGCGAAAACCACCAGTGCCAGGGCAATCCAGCCGCGTCCGGCGCTCATGTTTTCTGCCCACATCGGCGTGTAGGCGAGTGACAGATAAGCCCCGGCCAGCCCGGCCATTGCGCCGCCGAACAGCACCGCAAGGGTGCGCACGCGCAATACCGGCAAGCCCATGGCGCTGGCGGCGTCAGGGTTTTCGCCGACGGCCTGAATGATCAGCCCGACGCGGCTTTTCAGCAGCGCCCAGGCGACCAAAGCGAACAAGGCGAAGGACAGGTAGACCAGCAAGTCCTGGGCAAACAGCATGCGGCCGATCAGCGGAATGTCACTGAGCAGCGGGATGGCCACCGGTTCGAAACCGCTCAACGGTTTGCCGACCCAGGCGGCCCCGACAAAGCTGGAAAGGCCAACGCCGAAGATGGTCAGCGCCAGCCCGGTCGCGACCTGATTGGCGTTGAACACCAGTGCCACCAGGGCAAACAGTGCCGACAGCAGCATGCCTGCAAGCATCGCCAGCAGCACACCCAGCCAGAGGTTGCCGGTGTTCAGGGCGACGATGAAACCGATCACTGCGCCAAACAGCATCATGCCTTCCTGACCCAGGTTGATGACGCCGCTTTTTTCGCAGATAAGTTCGCCCAGCGCCACCAGCAGCAAGGGGGTTCCGCAGCGGACCATGGCGTAGAAAATGTTGCTCAACAGGTCGATATCCATCATGCGGCTCCTGTGACGGCTGTCATCTGGCGCTTGGCCCAGTGCAGTTTCAAACGTGGGCGATAGAGAATCAGCACATCACAGGCCAGCAGGAAAAACAGCATCATCCCCTGAAACAACTGCGTGATTGCCAACGGCAGGTTCAAGGTCATTTGCGCGCTTTCTCCGCCCAGATACAGCAGGGCGATCAACAGGCTGGAGAACAGAATGCCGATGGGGTTGAGGCGGCCGAGAAAGGCCACGGTGATCGCGGCATAGCCGTAACCTGGCGAGACCTGCGGCACCAGTTGACCGATCGGCCCGGTCACTTCCGATACGCCGGCCAGCCCGGCCAGCGCGCCACTGATCAACAGTGCGAGCCAGACCAGGCGTTTTTCTCGAAAGCCGACAAACCCGGCAGCACGCTTGTCCAGGCCCAGCACCTTGATCTGAAAACCGACGAAACTGCGTTGCAGCAGCACCCACACCGCGACCAGCGCAAACAGAGCGAAGTACACGCCGATGTGCGCGCGGCCATCCTCCATCAACAGCGGCAGACGGCTGGCGTCGCCGAAGGTCGCTGACTCCGGGAAGTTCATGCCGGCCGGGTCCTTCAGCGGCCCGTGGACGAAGTACAGCAGCAAGTTGAGGGCGATGTAGTTGAGCATGATGCTGGTGAGGATTTCATTGGCGTTGAAGTGCGTGCGCAGCCAGGCGGTCACGCCCGCCCAGGCCGCGCCGGCGAGGGTGCCGGCCAGCAGCACCATGACCAGTGACCAACGACTCTCCATCTCGATGATATTCACCGCCACGGCACTGCCCGCCAATGCGCCGAGCAGCAACTGGCCTTCCGCCCCGATGTTCCAGATACGCGCCTGATAGGCGACCGCCAGGCCCAGCGCGCAGAGCAGAATCGGCAGGGTCTTGACCATCAATTCCGACAGGCCGTACCAGTCGCTGACCGGCGCGATCAGCAAGGTGTGCAGCGTCACCCAAGGGTTCAGGCCCAGGCCGATGAACAGCAGTGAACCGCAGACCAGGGTCAGCACCGCAGCCAGTAAAGGGGAGCACCACAACATCGCGCGCGATTGCTGGCCGCGCGGTTCCAGAGAAAGCAGCATGTTTTGCTCCGTTAACCAGGCACGTGGGCTTGGGTTTGAGAATGATCGAACTGTCCCGCCATCCAGCCGCCGATTTGCACGGTGCTGGTCTGTTCAGTGGGGATCAGGTCGGAAAGCTGTCCGCCACTCAGGGCGGCGAGTCGGTCGCTGATCTGGAACAACTCGTCCAGGTCTTCGGAGATCACCAGAATGGCGGCCCCCGCGTCGCGCAAGGCAATCAGCGCCCGATGGATCGCCGCCGCAGCGCCGACATCCACGCCCCAGGTGGGATGCGCGGCAATCAACAGTTTCGGCTTTTGCAGGATTTCCCGACCGAGGATGAATTTCTGCAGGTTGCCGCCCGACAGACTGCGCGCCGGGGCCTGGGCATCCGGGGTCTTGACCGCAAAGCGTCGAATGATTTCGTCAGCCAGTGCGCGCACCTTGCTGCGCTGGATCAGGCCATTGTTCACCAGCCCTTGCTGAAAGGCGGTAAGCAGCGCGTTGTCGGCAAGACTGAGTTCCGGCACTGCGCCATGCCCCAGGCGCTCGGCCGGGACGAATGCCAGGCCACGCTTGCGCCGCGCATCGGGCCGCAGGTTGCCGACCGGGGCATCCTCAAAACGCAGGGTCGCCGCCTGGGCATGGGGCAAGGTCTGTTCGCCGCTGAGCAGCGCCAGCAACTCATCCTGACCATTCCCGGCCACGCCCGCGATACCGACGATTTCGCCGCTGCGTACGTCCAGGCTGAGGTCTTTGAGTGAGCAGCCGAACGGGTCCGGGTTGTGCCAGGACAGTTTGTCGATGCGCAAAAAGGCCGTGCTGCCGCTGACTTTCTCATACTGCGCGGTCAGCCCTTCGGCATCACCGACCATCAAGCGCGCCAGTTCCAGATCGGAGCATTCAGCGGGAATGCAGTGCCCGGAGACCCGGCCGTTGCGCAGTACAGTCGCGCTGTGACACAGCGCGCGCACTTCGCCCAGCTTGTGACTGATGAACAGAATGCTGCAGCCTTCTCGGGCCAGATGCCGCAGAGTCACGAACAGCTCATCGGCTTCCTGAGGCGTCAACACCGACGTGGGCTCGTCGAGGATCAACAGGCGAATGTCCTGCATCAGGCAGCGAATGATCTCGACTTTCTGCCGCTCACCAATCGACAGGCTGTGGACTAGCCTCTGGGGTTCCACTGCCATGCCGTAGCGTTGTGAGACCTCGCGGATGCGCGGTTCGAGTTGCTTGGGCGTGCCCGCCGCTGCGCCCATCGCCAGCGCGATGTTTTGCGCGACGCTGAGGGTTTCGAACAGCGAAAAATGCTGGAACACCATGCCGATGCCCAGGCTTCTGGCCTGTGCCGGATTGCGCATGGTCTGCGCCTGGCCTTGCCAGATGATCGTCCCGGTGTCGGGCTGCGTCACGCCGTAGATGATCTTCATCAGCGTGCTTTTGCCCGCACCGTTTTCACCCAGCAGGGCGTGAATCTCTCCGGGCTGAATCGTCAGGTCGACAGCGTCGTTGGCCAGGCAGCCGGGATACCGTTTGGTGATGTGGCGCAGTTGCAGGCGCGCAGCTATCGCGTGGTTTGACATGAAAGGCTCTGAGGCAGAAGTGGGTCGCGTGTGGATAAAGCAAAATCCTGGCCAAGGAGTCAGGATTCGCGTCCGGTGCGCTGAATCAAGGCCAGGCACGGAGTTTTCGGCTCTGTCACCGGTCTTCGCCTATCGACGGCGCTCGTTTCAGCACCAGTTCGGGGCGTGCTTGCCTGGCGCGGGCCAATGTGGCCCTTTGATTTGAACAAAAAATGTACAGCGGACGTCGAGGGCGGTGCGCTGAAGCAATGCGCGACCCTTGCACCTGTTATCCACAGGTTCTTCCACAGATACTGTGCGCAAGCCGGTTGAGTGAGAATAATGCGGCGGCGGTTAACATCCAAAGGCACTAAGAAGCGCTAACAGGCTGTTTTTGCACTCTTTATGGATCCACGCCCGGCAATTGCTCAAAAAACGATCATTCGCCTGAAACGCAAGCCCGGCAAGGCTCGCGTTGGAGTGTGCTCAGCTTATCCACAGCCGGATGCACAGTAGATGTGGGCAATTGTGACATGTGGCTCAGAGGCTCCGGCTATTGCTCCGGCGCTGCGTGCAGAAGGATTCTGCCGCGACTCAGATCGGCCAGTTGGCGCTGCAGGGTGTCGGTGTGCTCGGGGCCGATGGCGATGGACATCTGCACACCGTTGGCCATGAAGTTTTCGCTTTCCACCAGACCGTTCAGTTCGCCGAGACGCAGCTTGACCAGCGCCAGCTCGCTGAAGCTGCATTCAAGGTGGAACGACGCGCGCTGGATCAGCGGCAGACGCTCGGCCTGCTGCAGGCATTTGTTGGCACCGCCGCCATAGGCGCGGGCCAGGCCGCCGGTCCCCAGTTGAATGCCGCCGTACCAGCGGATCACCAGCACCACGACCTGATCGAACTCCTGCGCTTCGATGGCGGCCAGAATCGGCCTGCCTGCAGTGCCGCCCGGTTCGCCGTCATCGTTGCTGCGATACTGGCCACCGAGCTTCCAGGCCCAGCAATTGTGGGTGGCGTTCAGGTCACTGTGCTGCTCGATGAACGCCTGTGCGTCGGCCGGGCTGGCGATGGGGGCGGCGAGGGTGATGAAGCGGCTCTTGCGGATTTCTTCACGAAACTCGCAAGGGCCGATCAGGGTAAAAGGCATGCGTGTGTCCAGCTGACGTCAGGGCGACGATTCTACAAGGCTGGCGGGGTGAGCCCACAACCTTTGAGAATGATTCGAATGAGATTGTTGCTGGCCTGATCCATGTCCTGGCGAGTCAGTCGAGAACGACCGGTGACGCGACAGATCTGCGAGGCGAAGTCGGCATAGTGCTGGGTGCTGCCCCATAGCAGAAAGATCAGGTGCACCGGGTCGACGGGGTCCATCTTGCCGGCGTCGATCCAGGCTTGAAAGACCGCTGCCCGGCCCTGGAACCACAGGCGGTAATCCTGGCTGAAATACTCGCTCATGCATTCGCCGCCGCTGATGATCTCCATGGCGAAGATCCGCGAAGCCTGTGGCTGGCGGCGCGAGAATTCCATCTTGGCGCGAATATAGCGGGCCAGCGCCTCTGCCGGATCGTCTTCGACGCTGAGGTGGTTGAAGGTGCTGTCCCACAAATCGATGATGTTGCTGAGCACTGCGACATACAGGCCGAGTTTGTTGGTGAAGTAGTAATGCAGATTGGCTTTCGGCAGCCCGGCCTTGATCGCGATGGTGTTCATGCTGGTGCCCTTGAAACCGTGGCGGGCAAATTCATCTTCGGCTGCCTGGATGATCGCTTCTTCGTTCTTCTGACGAATACGGCTTGCAGGCTTGGTGACGTGAGCGCTGTGTGCGGGGACTTCAAGGGTCATGGGCAATTCCGGACAGGTCGTAGGGCGCGACGAATGAACAGATAGCGCACCGGCGAGCATCTCGCAAGCGTCGGTGCGGGCGCGGCAAGTAAAGTTATCGTGGTTGCTCCACAGGTTTGGGTTCCGCTGCATCGGCGGTCGGAACGGCGGCGACTTTGCCTTCCGGAATCAGCAGGCACATGACAATGGCCGTGATACCGCCGCTGGTGATGGCCGAATCGAACAGGTTCTGCACCAGTTTCGGCAACTGATGCAGCAGCGCAGGTTGCGCCGCAATACCCAGACCGACACCCAATGAGGTGGCAATGATCAGCATGCTGCGTCGGTCCAGCGGTGACTGGGCCAGAATGCGTACCCCGGCGGCCGCGACGCTGCCGAACATGACCAGCGTTGCGCCGCCGAGCACCGGCTTGGGGATCTGCTGGACGATGGCACCAATGTGCGGAAACAGCCCGAGCACGAACAGCACCGCGCCGATGTACAGCCCGACATAGCGACTGGCAACGCCGGTCAACTGGATCACGCCGTTGTTCTGCGCAAAGGTGGTATTGGGAAATGCGCTGAAGGTCGCGGCGATCATGCAGCTCACGCCATCACCCAGTACACCGCCCTTGAGGCGCGCCAGGTAACTCGGGCCGCTGATGGGCTGGCGCGCGAGCATGCAGTTGGCGGTCAGGTCGCCGACCGTCTCGATACTGCTGATCAGATAAATCAGCGCGACAGGCAGGAAAGCGCTCCAGTCGAAATTGAAGCCGAAGCGGAACGGCACCGGTACGCTGATCAACGGCAGGTCGTGAAGGGGTTGCGGCACCAGTTTGCCGCTGAACCATGCGGCCAGACTGCCCACCGCCAGGCCGATGATGATGGCTGACAAACGCACCCAGGGCGTATTCGAGCGATTGAGCACAATGATCACGGCCAGCACGAACGCGCCCAGCGCCAGGTTCACCGGGGCGCCGAAGTCCGGTGCGTTGAAGCCGCCGCCCAGGTCTGTCACGCCTACCTTGATCAGGCTTACACCAATCAGCGTGATGACAATACCGGTCACCAGTGGCGTGATGACCCTTCGCAACTGGCCAATGCAGCGACTCAGCGCGATCTGCACCAAGGCACCGAAAAAGCACACGCCGAAGATCATCGCCATGATGTCCTCCGGGCTGCCGCCGCGCTGCTTGACCAGAAAACCTGCGGACAACACTGCGCCCAGGAAGGCGAAGCTGGTGCCTTGCAGGCAGATCATGCCCGCGCCGATACCGAACGGGCGGCGTGCCTGGATGAAGGTGCCGGTGCCCGAGACCATCAAGGCCATGCTGATCAGGTACGGCATGTACTGTGTCAGGCTAAGGGTCGAGCCGATGATCAGGGGCGGGGTGATGATCCCCACGAAGCTGGCGAGAACGTGCTGGAACGCGGCCAATATCGCCGTCCAGGGTTTGGGGCGGTCGTTCAGGCCGTAGATCAGATCATCGTTGTCGAGTGTTTCAGGCTGCATGGCGAGTTCTCGGACGGGGAAATGCCATGTGCTGGCGTGTCGTTGTTCGGGACTACTGCAAAAAACTGTCCAGTTGCTCAGCTTATTTTTATTTGAGTCCATTTATTTCAATAAATATCAGCCGGATAGCGCTTTCAACGCGCTCTGCAGCGTCGGCGAACCGGCCAGGTGCAGGGCAGAAATGTGTCATCGGGTAGCGGCAAGTGTTTCCAGAAAGCTCTCCAGCACCAAATGAGGGCGTCGGCCCTTGCGGGTGACGGTCACCAGATTGAGGTCGTAGAACTTCGAATCCGGTTTCAATGCGCGTAGCCTGCCTTCCTGCACCCAGGCATTGGCGTAATGATCGGGCAGGTAGCCTATGTAGCGGCCGGTCAGAATCAGGAAGGCGATGCCCTCCCGGTCGGACGCGCTGGCCGTGCAGGTCAGTGCCTGATAGTGGTCCTGGATCTCGTTGGGCAGGCGAAAGGTCGGGGCAATGGCTTCCTGCTGTGCGAGACGTGCGTCATCCAGCGTGGCATTCTCGGCGTAAAACAGGGGATGCCCGACCGCGCAATAGAGCAGCGAACGCTCGCTGTACAACGGATGATACTCAAGCCCCGGCAAGGCACTGGCCTGCGGCACGACGCCGACATGCAGGCCGCCGTCGAGTACACCGCGCTCGACTTCGGCGGGGGCGATCATGCGGATGTTGATGTGCACGCCCGGCCCGCGCTCTTTCAGCCGGGCCAGGGCATGGGTGATGCGCATGTGGGGGAGGGTGACCAGGTTGTCGGTCAGGCCGATGTTCAGCTCGCCGCGCAGGTTCTGGTGCAGGCCGTTGACCTCTGTCCTGAAACTTTCCAGCGCGCTTAGCAATTGCAATGACGACTGATAGACCTCGCGCCCTTCGTCGGTCAGTGAAAAGCCGGCGCGGCCTCGCTGGCACAGGCGCAGGCCGAGGCGTTGCTCCAGATCACTCATCTGCTGGCTGATCGCTGATCGGCCAATGCCAAGCACGCTTTCAGCCGCAGAAAAGCCACCCGCCTCGACGACGCTTTTGAATAGGCGCAGCAAGCGGATATCAAAATCACTGACCTGCGACACCGGATCGGAACGACGGATATTCATTGTTTAGTGATTACCAAACCAAAGATCATAAAAGGCGGGTTTCATGAACTTTAGCCGCGTGGCACCTTGGCTGCAATGACCTTTCGTTTAGCGCCTGCGAGGCTTGCTCCCATGAATATGTTCGAAGTGTCCGATGTGCCTGTCACCCATCAGTTGAAGCTTGATGCTCACTGGATGCCCTACACCGCGAATCGAAATTTCCAGCGCGACCCGCGCATGGTCGTGGCCGCGCATGGCAGCTATCTGACAGACGACAAGGGGCGCAAGATCTACGATGCACTCTCAGGTCTATGGACATGCGGGGCTGGGCACACGCGCAAGGAAATTCAGGAAGCCGTGTCCCGGCAGCTGGGTGTGCTGGATTACTCGCCGGGCTTTCAGTTCGGGCATCCCTTGTCGTTCCAGCTGGCAGAACAGATTACCGACCTGACGCCGGGCAATCTCAACCACGTCTTCTATACCAACTCGGGTTCCGAGTGCGCGGATACGGCGGTGAAGATGGTGCGTGCCTACTGGCGGCTGAAAGGCCAGGCGACCAAGACCAAGATGATCGGTCGGGCACGCGGCTATCACGGTGTGAACGTGGCGGGCACCAGCCTGGGCGGAGTGAATGGCAATCGCAAGATGTTCGGCCAGTTGATGGACGTCGACCACTTGCCGCACACCCTGCTGGCCAGCAATGCGTACTCGAAGGGCATGCCCGAGGCGGGCGGTATCGCGCTGGCTGACGAGATGCTCAAGTTGATCGAGTTGCATGATGCGTCGAACATCGCTGCGGTAATCGTCGAACCCATGGCGGGCTCGGCCGGTGTGATCGTTCCTCCGCAGGGCTATCTCAAGCGCCTGCGTGAAATTTGTGATCAGCACAATATCCTGCTGATCTTCGACGAAGTCATTACCGGCTTCGGTCGTACGGGCTCGATGTTTGGCGCCGACAGTTTCGGTGTCACGCCTGACCTGATGTGCATCGCCAAGCAGATCACCAATGGCGCCATCCCCATGGGCGCGGTAATCGCCAGCAGCGAGATCTATCAAACGTTCATGAATCAGCCAACGCCGGAGTACGCCGTCGAATTCTCTCACGGCTACACCTATTCCGCTCACCCCGTAGCCTGTGCGGCCGGGCTGGCGGCGCTTGAACTGCTGCAGCGGGAGAACCTGGTGCAGCAGGCCGCAGCCGTCGCGCCGCATTTTGAACGTGCGCTGCACGGTATCAAGGGCGCGAAAAACGTGGTCGATATCCGCAATTACGGTCTGGCAGGTGCCATCCAGCTCGCACCGCGTGACGGCGACGCCATCGTGCGGCCCTTCGAGGCAGGCATGAAGCTGTGGAAAGCCGGTTTCTACGTGCGCTTCGGCGGTGACACCCTGCAATTCGGACCGACCTTCAACAGCCAGGCGCAGGATCTGGATCGATTGTTCGATGCCGTCGGCGAAACCCTCAACCTGATCGACTGACCGCGCTGGCAGGCTCTCTTCTTATATACGTGCCTTTATCGCATCGGGTGTGAGCTGATTCACGCCCGTTGCCTTTATCCGGAGTTTTCCATGAGCAGCATTCAACACCTGATCCACGGCGAGTTCGTTTCTGCTGAAGGTCGTAGCGCCAATGTCTTCAACCCGTCGACCGGGCAGGTTATCCACACCGTGGCGCTGGCCGATCGCGAAACAGTCCAGAAGGCAATCGACTCGGCCAAGGCTGCCTTTCCGGCGTGGCGCAATACGCCGCCGGCCAAGCGTGCTCAGGTGATGTTCCGTTTCAAGCAACTGCTTGAGCAGAATGAGTCACGTATTGCCCAATTGATCAGTGAAGAGCACGGCAAGACCCTGGAAGATGCGGCGGGCGAGCTGAAGCGTGGTATTGAAAACGTGGAATACGCTTGCGCTGCGCCTGAAGTGCTCAAGGGTGAATACAGCCGCAACGTCGGGCCGAACATCGATGCGTGGTCTGACTTTCAGCCGCTGGGTATCGTTGCCGGTATTACCCCGTTCAACTTCCCGGCCATGGTGCCGCTGTGGATGTACCCGCTGGCCATTGCGTGTGGCAACTGCTTCATCCTCAAACCTTCGGAACGCGATCCCAGCTCCACATTGTTGATTGCCGAGCTGCTGCATGAAGCGGGGCTGCCGAAGGGTGTGCTCAATGTGGTTCACGGTGACAAGGTCGCGGTCGATGCGCTGATCGAAGCGCCGGAGGTCAAGGCACTGAGCTTCGTCGGTTCCACACCGATTGCCGAGTACATCTATAAGGAAGGCGCAGCGCGGGGCAAGCGCGTTCAAGCGCTCGGTGGTGCCAAGAATCATGCGGTGTTGATGCCGGATGCCGATCTGGACAACGCCGTGAGTGCCTTGATGGGCGCTGCCTACGGGTCCTGCGGCGAGCGTTGCATGGCGATTTCGGTCGCGGTATGCGTTGGCGATCAGATCGCTGATGCATTGGTGGCCAAACTGGTTCCGCAAATCCAGAGCCTGAAGATCGGCGCGGGCACGACCTGTGGCCTGGATATGGGGCCGCTGGTCACCGGGCAGCATCGCGACAAGGTCGGCGGCTATATAGAGGACGGTGTGCAGGCGGGCGCGACTCTGGTGGTGGACGGGCGCAACCTTCAGGTTGCCGGGCATGAACAGGGCTTCTTCATGGGTGGCTGCCTGTTCGATCGCGTAACGCCAGAGATGCGTATCTATAAAGAAGAGATTTTCGGGCCGGTGCTGTGCATCGTGCGCGTGGACAGCCTTGAGCAGGCCATGCAACTGATCAACGATCACGAATATGGCAACGGCACCTGCATCTTTACCCGCGATGGCGAAGCGGCGCGTCTGTTCTGTGACGAGATTGAAGTGGGGATGGTCGGGGTCAATGTTCCACTGCCGGTACCGGTGGCCTACCACAGCTTTGGTGGCTGGAAGCGTT
>NZ_LT222319.1:2265000-5075000 GCF_900074915.1 Pseudomonas cerasi | reverse complement strand
AGCTCAGCTGGGAGAGCGCCTGCCTTGCACGCAGGAGGTCAGCGGTTCGATCCCGCTTGGCTCCACCACTTACTGCTTCTGTTTGAAAGCTTAGAAATGAGCATTCCATTGATCCTGATGATCAGTGCCTGAATGTTGATTTCTAGTCTTTGATTAGATCGTTCTTTAAAAATTTGGGTATGTGATAGAAAGAAATATAGACCGGGCACCTCTTTCACTGGTGCGTGTCCGGGCTAAGGTAAAGTTTGTGAATGCAAACTTTCGGCGAATGTCGTCTTCACAGTATAACCAGATTGCTTGGGGTTATATGGTCAAGTGAAGAAGCGCATACGGTGGATGCCTTGGCAGTCAGAGGCGATGAAAGACGTGGTAGCCTGCGAAAAGCTTCGGGGAGTCGGCAAACAGACTGTGATCCGGAGGTATCTGAATGGGGGAACCCAGCCATCATAAGATGGTTATCTTGTACTGAATACATAGGTGCAAGAGGCGAACCAGGGGAACTGAAACATCTAAGTACCCTGAGGAAAAGAAATCAACCGAGATTCCCTTAGTAGTGGCGAGCGAACGGGGACCAGCCCTTAAGTTGTATTGAGATTAGCGGAACACTCTGGAAAGGGTGGCCATAGTGGGTGATAGCCCTGTACGCGAAAATCCCTTTGCAATGAAATCGAGTAGGACGGGGCACGAGAAACCTTGTCTGAATATGGGGGGACCATCCTCCAAGGCTAAATACTACTGACTGACCGATAGTGAACCAGTACCGTGAGGGAAAGGCGAAAAGAACCGCGGAGAGCGGAGTGAAATAGATCCTGAAACCGTATGCGTACAAGCAGTGGGAGCCCACTTTGTTGGGTGACTGCGTACCTTTTGTATAATGGGTCAGCGACTTATTTTCAGTGGCGAGCTTAACCGAATAGGGGAGGCGTAGCGAAAGCGAGTCTTAATAGGGCGTCTAGTCGCTGGGAATAGACCCGAAACCGGGCGATCTATCCATGGGCAGGTTGAAGGTTGGGTAACACTAACTGGAGGACCGAACCGACTACCGTTGAAAAGTTAGCGGATGACCTGTGGATCGGAGTGAAAGGCTAATCAAGCTCGGAGATAGCTGGTTCTCCTCGAAAGCTATTTAGGTAGCGCCTCATGTATCACTGTAGGGGGTAGAGCACTGTTTCGGCTAGGGGGTCATCCCGACTTACCAAACCGATGCAAACTCCGAATACCTACAAGTGCCGAGCATGGGAGACACACGGCGGGTGCTAACGTCCGTCGTGAAAAGGGAAACAACCCAGACCGTCAGCTAAGGTCCCAAAGTCATGGTTAAGTGGGAAACGATGTGGGAAGGCTTAGACAGCTAGGAGGTTGGCTTAGAAGCAGCCACCCTTTAAAGAAAGCGTAATAGCTCACTAGTCGAGTCGGCCTGCGCGGAAGATGTAACGGGGCTCAAACCATGCACCGAAGCTACGGGTATCATCTTTTGATGATGCGGTAGAGGAGCGTTCTGTAAGCCTGTGAAGGTGAGTTGAGAAGCTTGCTGGAGGTATCAGAAGTGCGAATGCTGACATGAGTAACGACAATGGGTGTGAAAAACACCCACGCCGAAAGACCAAGGTTTCCTGCGCAACGTTAATCGACGCAGGGTTAGTCGGTGCCTAAGGCGAGGCTGAAAAGCGTAGTCGATGGAAAACAGGTTAATATTCCTGTACTTCTGGTTATTGCGATGGAGGGACGGAGAAGGCTAGGCCAGCCTGGCGTTGGTTGTCCAGGTTTAAGGTGGTAGGCTGAGATCTTAGGTAAATCCGGGATCTTAAGGCCGAGAGCTGATGACGAGTGTTCTTTGAACACGAAGTGGTTGATGCCATGCTTCCAAGAAAAGCTTCTAAGCTTCAGGTAACCAGGAACCGTACCCCAAACCGACACAGGTGGTTGGGTAGAGAATACCAAGGCGCTTGAGAGAACTCGGGTGAAGGAACTAGGCAAAATGGCACCGTAACTTCGGGAGAAGGTGCGCCGGTGAGGGTGAAGCATTTACTGCGTAAGCTCATGCCGGTCGAAGATACCAGGCCGCTGCGACTGTTTATTAAAAACACAGCACTCTGCAAACACGAAAGTGGACGTATAGGGTGTGACGCCTGCCCGGTGCCGGAAGGTTAATTGATGGGGTTAGCGCAAGCGAAGCTCTTGATCGAAGCCCCGGTAAACGGCGGCCGTAACTATAACGGTCCTAAGGTAGCGAAATTCCTTGTCGGGTAAGTTCCGACCTGCACGAATGGCGTAACGACGGCGGCGCTGTCTCCACCCGAGACTCAGTGAAATTGAAATCGCTGTGAAGATGCAGTGTATCCGCGGCTAGACGGAAAGACCCCGTGAACCTTTACTATAGCTTTGCACTGGACTTTGAATTTGCTTGTGTAGGATAGGTGGGAGGCTTTGAAGCGTGGACGCCAGTCTGCGTGGAGCCAACCTTGAAATACCACCCTGGCAACTTTGAGGTTCTAACTCAGGTCCGTTATCCGGATCGAGGACAGTGTATGGTGGGTAGTTTGACTGGGGCGGTCTCCTCCTAAAGAGTAACGGAGGAGTACGAAGGTGCGCTCAGACCGGTCGGAAATCGGTCGTAGAGTATAAAGGCAAAAGCGCGCTTGACTGCGAGACAGACACGTCGAGCAGGTACGAAAGTAGGTCTTAGTGATCCGGTGGTTCTGTATGGAAGGGCCATCGCTCAACGGATAAAAGGTACTCCGGGGATAACAGGCTGATACCGCCCAAGAGTTCATATCGACGGCGGTGTTTGGCACCTCGATGTCGGCTCATCACATCCTGGGGCTGAAGCCGGTCCCAAGGGTATGGCTGTTCGCCATTTAAAGTGGTACGCGAGCTGGGTTTAGAACGTCGTGAGACAGTTCGGTCCCTATCTGCCGTGGACGTTTGAGATTTGAGAGGGGCTGCTCCTAGTACGAGAGGACCGGAGTGGACGAACCTCTGGTGTTCCGGTTGTCACGCCAGTGGCATTGCCGGGTAGCTATGTTCGGAAAAGATAACCGCTGAAAGCATCTAAGCGGGAAACTTGCCTCAAGATGAGATCTCACTGGAACCTTGAGTTCCCTGAAGGGCCGTCGAAGACTACGACGTTGATAGGTTGGGTGTGTAAGCGCTGTGAGGCGTTGAGCTAACCAATACTAATTGCCCGTGAGGCTTGACCATATGACACCCAAGCAATTTGCGTCGAATGACCAGATTGCGGTGACTGTGAAGACGACACGAACCGAAAGTTTGCGTCACGAACGACACCTGAATTGACTATCACATACCCGATTTGCTGAAGCGCGCCGTACGGCACGATTCGGTACCCGAATTTCTTGACGACCATAGAGCATTGGAACCACCTGATCCCATCCCGAACTCAGTAGTGAAACGATGTATCGCCGATGGTAGTGTGGGGTTTCCCCATGTGAGAGTAGGTCATCGTCAAGATTGAATTCCAGAAACCCTCATCGCTTACGCGTTGAGGGTTTTTGTTTGTCTAGTGCCTGCAAAAACCAGCGTGAAAACACGTTTTCGTTTCTATGCATCATGCCTCAGCGTGGCTATGATGCGTGCCTTATTGCCAGGCGATTCCAAATGCTGACCTTGTTAAAGCTTCTTGCCGATGGTGCGTTTCATTCCGGACAGGTATTGGGCGATGCCCTCGGCATAAGTCGCAGTGCTGTCTGGAAGCAGCTTCAGCAGCTTGAAGCGGATCTGGGCATAGATGTCCACAAGGTGCGTGGTCGTGGTTATAGACTCGCGACGCCTATTTCTCTTCTAAGTCCTGGCGGTATCGAACAGTCAGGCTTTCCTGCCAACTGGTCTGTTCGCACTTACGATTCCATCGACTCGACCAACGCTGAGGCCGCACGCCTGATCACTCAAGGCGTTCCTCTGCCTGTACTGGTGGTGGCCGAACAGCAGACTTCCGGAAGAGGGCGACGTGGTCGAAAGTGGGTAAGTCCCTTTGCTGAAAACCTGTATTACAGCCTGGTCCTGCGCATCGATGGCGGGATGCGTCAACTGGAAGGCCTCAGCTTGTTGGTGGGGCTCGCGGTGATGAATGTCCTGCGTGATATGGGCGTCCAGGGCGCAGGCCTCAAGTGGCCAAACGACGTGCTTGTTGGCAGGCAGAAGATCGCCGGCATTTTGCTCGAGCTGATTGGCGATCCGGCGGACGTTTGTCATGTGATCATCGGGATAGGGGTGAACGTAAACATGCGTTCTTCCAGCGAGGTGGATCAGCTATGGACGTCGATGAGGCTTGAGACAGGCGGCCTGGTTGATCGCAATCAGGTCGCCGCTCGTATAAGCACCCAGCTTGAGGCTCTTATGGCGGTTCATCGCACGGAGGGCTTTGCAGCATTTCATAAGGAGTGGGAGCGTGGGCACTTGTGGCAGGGGGCTGCGGTCAAGCTGCTCTCGGGGGTGGAGGTCGTGGAGGGAGTAGTGTTGGGGGTCGACTCACTTGGAGCGCTGCGGTTGGAGGTCAATGGTGTGGAAAAAAGCTTTAGTGGTGGTGAGCTGAGCCTGAGGTTGCGAGATGATTCTTGAGCTCGATTGCGGCAACAGCTTCATCAAGTGGCGCATTACCGCTAAAAGCGATGCAGCAGTGGTCAGCGGCGGTGTTGTGGACTCTGACGCAGCCTTGTTGGAGCACCTGCGTAATCTACCTGACACGACGTTCAGCGACTGCCGTCTGGTAAGTGTCCGCAGCGCCGAAGAAACGGCGCGTCTGGTTGCTGTCCTGGCTGGCGCGTTCTCGGTTGCCCCCGTCTGCGCAGTGCCTGCCCGCGAGCTGGGAGGGGTGATCAATGGCTATGACGATTTCGAACGTCTCGGCCTGGATCGCTGGCTGGCTTTTGTAGGTGCGTACCATCTTGTCAAACGTGCATGCCTGGTGATTGATCTGGGCACTGCCGTGACATCTGATTTCGTCGACGCCGGCGGTGCGCATCTTGGTGGCTTCATCTGTCCTGGGATGCCCTTGATGCGCAATCAGTTGCGCACCCATACTCGTCGCATCAGGTATGACGACACGGAGGCGGAAAGGGCGTTGGTTCGTCTAGTTCCCGGGCGGGCGACCGCAGAAGCGGTAGAGCG
Source organism: Pseudomonas cerasi (assembly GCF_900074915.1). Classification (GTDB taxonomy): domain Bacteria; phylum Pseudomonadota; class Gammaproteobacteria; order Pseudomonadales; family Pseudomonadaceae; genus Aquipseudomonas; species Aquipseudomonas cerasi. The sequence goes on along the minus strand of NZ_LT222319.1, from coordinate 5,069,873 downwards.
CGGCTGCTCGCTGATGCTTCGGGGGTTTGCAGTGACTCAGGTCGAGATAGCCCGTGGGTATTGGGGGGACGACTTTGCTATTTTTGTGACGGGCGGTGACGCTGCGCTGGTTGCGGATGTGCTGCCAGGAGCCCGAATTGTTCCTGATCTGGTCTTCGTGGGGCTGGCTCTCGCCTGCCCTTTGCGTTGAGGTCTTTATGCGTTGGTTATTTCTTCTGCTGTTGATGCTTAATGCCTTTTATTACATCTGGCATCAGCAGGAGGCTCCGCTCAGGGCCAAGGAGGTCATGCCCTTGTCGTTGCACCGTGCTTCTCAGCAGGATATCCGTCTGCTCAGCGAATCGGATGCTGGCCGGGTGTCCCACGATCCTGACACTAAATGTCTGTACGTTGGTGGCTTTGCCAGGCAAGAGGACGCGCGCCTGGTAGAGCAGCGATTGAACAGCCTGGATATCCAGTCTCAATATCAGTCAGTGCAAACGAGCGGGGCGACCGCCTACTGGCTGAAAATTGCGCCGGAAAGTCGACGCCTTGTCGAAGCAGGCTTGATCAGCCAGCTGAGTCAGGATTTCCCGCAATTAAAAAATCAAATAATGTCGTGCGAGGGCATTGCAACTGCTGATTAGTTTACATAGAATGGCGCCCGCTTCGCAGTGAGGTGAAAGTCTCACGAACGAAGTGGTAGTAGTCAACGCATGTAACCTCAGGTTTTTACTGAGAAAAAGGTTGACAGAAGGGTAGCATGAGTTGAGAATGCTGCCTCGCTTAGGAGGGGTTCCCGAGCGGCCAAAGGGATCAGACTGTAAATCTGACGTCTACGACTTCGAAGGTTCGAATCCTTCCCCCTCCACCAGATTTAGCGCGAGCTGCAAGTTGTGCGGGTATAGTTTAGTGGTAGAACCTCAGCCTTCCAAGCTGATGATGCGGGTTCGATTCCCGCTACCCGCTCCAGGCTTTTGGTTCATGCATAGTGTTTTGCTCTTGTAGCTCAGTTGGTAGAGCACACCCTTGGTAAGGGTGAGGTCAGCGGTTCAAATCCGCTCAAGAGCTCCATTGATAAAGGCAGATATGAAAATATCTGCCTTTGTTTTAGGCGGTTCCGCGCTGCGTGCGCCGTCTAAAGCTTGTTCGGAGGGCGTCGCCTGTTGGGTGCTCTCCGAATAAGGTGTTGAAAAACTCTTGTCAGGTCCGCATAATGGTCGGCCTGATTTTGCTTTTAGGTCAGTAGCTCAATTGGCAGAGCGACGGTCTCCAAAACCGTAGGTTGGGGGTTCGATTCCCTCCTGACCTGCCAGATTCCCTAGATGTAATCTGGCTTTCTTTTCACAGGATCTCCGTAGATGAATCCCAAGGCTGAAGCATCAGACTCTCGCTTTGATATGCTGAAGTGGCTCCTGGTAGTCGTTTTGGTTGTCGTGGGTGTTGTCGGTAATCAGTATTATTCTGCTGAGCCGATCCTGTATCGCGTTCTCGCTCTCCTTGTGATTGCCGCAGCCGCTGCATTTGTAGCGCTGCAGACAGGCAAAGGTAAGGCTTTCTTCGTTTTGGCGAAAGAAGCCCGTGCCGAGATCCGTAAAGTCGTATGGCCTACTCGCCAAGAAACCACTCAAACCACGTTGATCGTTGTGGCTGTTGTGCTGGTTATGGCGTTGCTGCTGTGGGGGCTCGATTCCCTGCTCGGCTGGCTTGTTTCCTTGATAGTTGGCTAAGGGTGTCCCGTGGCTAAGCGTTGGTACGTAGTGCATGCTTACTCGGGTTACGAGAAGCATGTCATGCGCTCGTTGATCGAGCGTGTGAAGCTGGCAGGCATGGAAGATGGCTTCGGCGAAATTCTGGTTCCCACTGAAGAAGTGGTTGAAATGCGTAATGGCCAGAAGCGCAAAAGCGAACGCAAGTTCTTCCCAGGTTATGTGCTTGTTCAGATGGACATGAATGAGGGTACTTGGCACTTGGTCAAGGACACCCCGCGTGTCATGGGCTTCATCGGCGGTACCGCTGACAAGCCTGCTCCCATCACTGATAAAGAGGCAGAAGCGATTCTGCGTCGTGTCGCTGACGGTAGCGACAAGCCGAAGCCGAAAACGCTGTTCGAGCCAGGTGAAGTCGTTCGTGTCACCGACGGTCCGTTCGCTGATTTCAATGGCACGGTCGAAGAAGTTAACTACGAAAAGAGCCGGATTCAAGTGGCGGTGCTCATTTTCGGACGCTCTACTCCGGTAGAGCTGGAGTTCAGTCAGGTCGAAAAGGCATAACTGAGCTGGAATCCCATACCCCGCAGCCCAAGGCTGTGGGGTTTTTTCGTCACTGGGATATACGCGTAAGTAACCGGGGAGCCTTTGTTGGCGCTTGAACCCGTAATTGGAGTGCCTCATGGCCAAGAAGATAACCGCATACATCAAGCTGCAAGTGAAAGCCGCTCAGGCTAACCCAAGCCCGCCAGTTGGTCCTGCTCTGGGTCAGCACGGTGTGAACATCATGGAATTCTGCAAAGCGTTCAACGCCCGTACTCAGGGTATTGAGCCAGGCTTGCCGACTCCAGTGATCATCACTGTATACAGCGACCGTAGCTTCACTTTCGAAACAAAAAGTACCCCTGCATCGGTTCTGCTGAAGAAAGCTGCAGGCTTGACCAGCGGCTCGGCTCGCCCGAACACCGTTAAAGTTGGCACCGTGACTCGTGCTCAGCTGGAAGATATCGCTAAAGCAAAAAATGCGGATCTGACTGCAGCTGACATGGAAGCGGCCGTGCGTACCATCGCCGGTTCCGCTCGTAGCATGGGCCTTAACGTGGAGGGTGTGTAATGGCTAAGCTGACCAAGCGTCAAAAGGCAATCGCCAGCAAGATCGAAGCTGGTAAATCCTACAATTTCGTAGACGCTGCTGCTCTGCTGACCGAGCTGTCGACCGTCAAGTTCAGCGAGTCTGTAGACGTTGCTGTTAACCTGGGTGTCGATCCTCGTAAATCCGACCAGGTTGTACGTAGCGCTACTGTACTGCCACACGGTACCGGTAAGACTGTACGCGTTGCAGTTTTCACCCAGGGTCCTGCTGCTGAAGCTGCTCTGGCTGCCGGTGCTGACCGCGTTGGTATGGACGATCTGGCCGCTGAAATGAAAGCTGGCGACCTGAACTATGACGTCGTTATCGCTTCCCCTGACGCAATGCGCGTTGTGGGTCAGCTGGGTCAGGTTCTCGGTCCTCGCGGTCTGATGCCAAACCCGAAAGTCGGCACTGTTACTCCTGACGTTGCTAACGCCGTCAAGAACGCCAAGGCTGGTCAGGTTCGTTATCGTACCGACAAAAACGGCATCATCCACACTTCCGTTGGCAAGGTCGGTTTCGACGCTGTCAAGCTGAAGGAAAACGTTGAAGCCCTGATCGCTGATCTGAAGCGTATCAAGCCTGCTTCTTCGAAAGGTATTTACGTCAAGCGCATCACCCTGAGCACCACTATGGGCCCAGGCCTGGTCATCGACCAGGGTTCGTTGGAAGCGTAAGACAAAATGGTACGGTGATTGATGCCGTACCGTTTGAAAGATTGGGGTCCCTGCCTGGCGGGGGCTATCCAAGACCGTAGGCGACGCAAGTCTTAAACCACAAGCCTACGCAGATGGTGCTCCCGGTTCCTTACCGAATCAGACACCAAAACGACATCTGGCTTCGGTCGGATGAAACGGTAACAAGCAGGAGTTAAACCCGTGGCAATTAAACTCGAAGACAAGAAGGCCATCGTCGCTGAAGTCAACGAGGCTGCCAAAGCTGGTCTGTCCGCTGTCGTGGCTGATGCCCGTGGCGTGACGGTTGGCGCAATGACCGGACTCCGTAAAGAGGCTCGTGAAGCTGGCGTTTACGTACGTGTTGTACGTAACACCCTGCTCAAGCGCGCTGTTGCTGACACTGAATTCAGTGTCCTCAACGACGTGTTCACTGGCCCGACCTTGATCGCGTTCTCCAATGAACATCCTGGCGCTGCTGCCCGTTTGTTCAAGGAATTCGCTAAAGGTCAGGACAAGTTCGAGATCAAGGCAGCTGCGTTCGAGGGCAAGTTCCTCGCAGCTAATCAGATCGATGTACTGGCAAGCCTGCCGACCCGTGACGAAGCAATTTCTCAGCTGATGAGCGTGATTCAAGGCGCTACCAGCAAGTTGGCTCGTACTCTGGCGGCTGTTCGCGACCAAAAAGAAGCAGCTGCAGCCTAAGGCTGAGTCAGATCTTTTCGCGTATTTTTGTTTATTTTGATGGTCGCGTAGGCCGTCCCCCAATTCAGGAAATTGAGTCATGTCCATCTCTCAAGACGATATCCTTAACGCCGTAGCTGAAATGTCCGTTCTGCAGGTTGTAGAGCTGATCAAGGCTTTCGAAGAGAAGTTCGGCGTTACTGCTGCTGCTGGCTCTGCTGGTCCTGCTGCTGCAGCTGCTGTTGTTGAAGAACAAACTGAATTCAACGTCATGCTGCTGGAAGCTGGCGAGAAGAAAGTAAACGTGATCAAGGCAGTTCGTGAACTGACCGGTCTGGGCCTGAAAGAAGCCAAGGCTGTAGTTGACGGCGCTCCTGCCCAGGTTCTGGAAGCAGTGTCGAAAGACGCAGCTGACAAAGCAAAAGCTACCCTGGAAGAAGCAGGCGCTAAAGTCGAGCTGAAATAAGCATCGATTTTGAGTGTCCAGCCCACGCGTTTAGCGAAAGGCTGATGGCTGGTGGCTTTTGCCACCGGCCTTTTTCCGTTATAGACGATTGGCGCTGTCAACGTCTGTAACGTGTGGCATCCACCGATGGCGGTGGCGCAAACCAAGGGGTTTGCAAGATTTTCTGGCTGCTTCCGTCGGGAGGGAGCCAAACAAGCAGGTGACCAAGCTGGGGAACGCTGATGGCTTACTCATATACTGAGAAAAAACGTATCCGCAAGGACTTTAGCAAGTTGCCGGACGTAATGGATGTGCCGTATCTCTTGGCCATCCAGCTGGATTCGTATCGCGAATTCCTGCAGGCGGGAGCGACCAAAGATCAGTTCCGCGACGTCGGTCTGCATGCAGCCTTCAAATCCGTTTTCCCGATCATCAGCTACTCCGGCAATGCTGCGCTGGAGTATGTAGGTTATCGCTTGGGCGAACCGGCATTTGATGTCAAGGAATGCGTGCTGCGCGGTGTGACTTACGCAGTACCTCTGCGAGTCAAGGTCCGTCTGATCATTTTCGACAAAGAATCGTCGAACAAAGCGATCAAGGACATCAAAGAGCAAGAAGTCTACATGGGTGAAATCCCCCTGATGACTGAGAACGGTACCTTTGTAATCAATGGCACCGAGCGCGTTATCGTGTCTCAGCTTCACCGTTCGCCTGGCGTATTCTTCGACCACGACCGTGGCAAGACGCACAGCTCCGGCAAGCTGCTGTACTCCGCTCGTATCATTCCTTACCGCGGTTCGTGGCTGGACTTCGAGTTCGATCCGAAAGACTGCGTATTCGTCCGTATCGACCGTCGTCGCAAGCTGCCTGCGTCCGTACTTCTGCGCGCTCTGGGTTACACCACCGAGCAAGTGCTTGATGCTTTCTACACCACCAACGTATTCCATGTGCGCGGCGAAAACCTGAGCCTGGAACTGGTGCCTCAGCGCCTGCGTGGTGAAATTGCCGTTCTGGATATCCTGGACGACAAGGGCAAGGTCATTGTCGAGCAGGGTCGTCGTATCACTGCCCGTCACATCAACCAGCTGGAAAAGGCCGGGATCAAAGAGCTGGAAGTGCCTCTGGACTACGTCCTGGGTCGCACTACAGCCAAGGTCATCGTGCATCCGGCAACCGGTGAGATCATTGCCGAGTGCAACACCGAGCTGAACACTGAAATCCTGGCCAAGATCGCCAAGGCTCAGGTTGTTCGCATCGAAACGTTGTACACCAACGACATCGACTGCGGTCCGTTCGTTTCCGACACACTGAAGATCGACTCCACCATCAACCAACTGGAAGCGCTGGTCGAGATCTATCGAATGATGCGTCCTGGCGAGCCGCCAACCAAGGATGCCGCTGAAACACTGTTCAACAACCTGTTCTTCAGTCCTGAGCGTTACGACCTGTCTGCTGTAGGCCGGATGAAGTTCAACCGTCGTATCGGTCGTACCGAAATCGAAGGCTCGGGCGTGCTGTGCAAGGAAGACATCGTAGCGGTCCTCAAGACCCTCGTTGATATCCGTAACGGCAAAGGCATCGTCGATGACATCGACCACCTCGGTAACCGTCGCGTTCGTTGCGTTGGCGAGATGGCCGAGAACCAGTTCCGTGTAGGTCTGGTCCGTGTCGAGCGCGCTGTCAAAGAACGTCTGTCCATGGCAGAAAGCGAAGGCTTGATGCCTCAGGACCTGATCAACGCCAAACCTGTTGCGGCGGCGGTCAAAGAGTTCTTCGGTTCCAGCCAGCTGTCCCAGTTCATGGACCAGAACAACCCGCTGTCCGAGATCACGCACAAGCGTCGTGTTTCCGCGCTCGGCCCTGGCGGTCTGACGCGTGAGCGTGCCGGCTTTGAAGTTCGAGACGTTCACCCGACTCACTACGGCCGTGTGTGCCCGATCGAGACGCCTGAAGGTCCGAACATCGGTCTGATCAACTCCCTGGCGGCCTATGCCCGCACCAACCAGTACGGCTTCCTCGAGAGTCCGTACCGTGTGGTCAAGGAAGGTCTGGTCACCGAAGAGATCGTCTTCCTTTCGGCGATCGAAGAAGCGGACCACGTCATTGCTCAGGCTTCGGCCGCAATGAACGACAAGCAAGAGCTGATCGACGAGCTGGTTGCTGTGCGTCACTTGAACGAATTCACCGTCAAGGCACCAGCCGATGTCACCCTCATGGACGTTTCGCCCAAGCAGGTTGTCTCGGTAGCTGCATCGCTGATTCCGTTCCTCGAGCACGATGACGCCAACCGTGCGTTGATGGGTTCGAACATGCAGCGTCAGGCTGTTCCTACTCTGCGTGCCGACAAGCCGCTGGTAGGTACTGGCATGGAGCGCAACGTTGCTCGCGACTCCGGCGTTTGCGTCGTGGCTCGTCGTGGTGGTGTGATCGACTCGGTTGACGCCAGCCGTATCGTTGTTCGCGTTGCCGATGATGAAGTTGAAACAGGTGAGGCGGGTGTAGACATCTACAACCTGACCAAATACACCCGCTCCAACCAGAACACCTGCATCAACCAGCGTCCGCTGGTCAGCAAGGGTGACCGTGTTCAGCGTAGCGACATCATGGCCGACGGCCCGTCCACCGATATGGGTGAACTGGCGCTGGGTCAGAACATGCGCATCGCGTTCATGGCCTGGAACGGTTTCAACTTCGAAGACTCCATCTGTCTTTCTGAGCGTGTTGTTCAGGAAGACCGCTTCACCACGATCCACATTCAGGAACTGACCTGTGTGGCACGTGACACCAAGCTTGGGCCAGAGGAAATCACAGCTGACATCCCTAACGTGGGTGAAGCTGCTCTGAACAAGCTGGACGAAGCGGGTATCGTTTATGTAGGTGCCGAAGTCGGCGCCGGCGACATCCTGGTCGGTAAGGTCACTCCGAAAGGCGAGACTCAGCTGACTCCGGAAGAAAAACTGTTGCGCGCGATCTTCGGTGAGAAAGCCAGCGACGTTAAAGACACCTCCCTGCGTGTACCAACCGGTACCAAAGGTACTGTCATTGACGTTCAGGTCTTCACCCGTGATGGTGTCGAGCGTGATGCGCGTGCCCTGTCCATCGAGAAGTCGCAACTCGACGAGATCCGCAAGGATCTGAACGAAGAGTTCCGTATTGTCGAAGGCGCTACTTTCGAACGTCTGCGCTCTGCGCTGGTGGGTCGTGTAGCAGAAGGCGGCGCTGGCCTCAAAAAGGGCCAGGAGATCACCAACGAAGTGCTCGACGGTCTTGAGCATGGTCAGTGGTTCAAGCTGCGCATGGCTGAAGATGCTCTCAACGAGCAGCTCGAAAAGGCTCAGGCTTACATCGTTGATCGTCGTCGTCTTCTGGATGACAAGTTCGAAGACAAGAAACGCAAACTGCAGCAGGGCGATGACCTGGCTCCAGGCGTTCTGAAAATCGTCAAGGTCTACCTGGCAATCCGTCGCCGCATCCAGCCGGGCGACAAGATGGCCGGTCGTCACGGTAACAAGGGTGTGGTCTCTGTGATCATGCCGGTTGAAGACATGCCGCACGATGCCAATGGCACGCCGGTCGATATCGTCCTCAACCCGCTGGGCGTACCTTCGCGTATGAACGTTGGTCAGATTCTCGAAACCCACCTGGGCCTCGCGGCCAAAGGTCTGGGCGAGAAGATCAACCGCATGCTCGAAGAGCAGCGTAAGGTTGCTGAGCTGCGCAAGTTCCTCAACGAGATCTATAACGAAATCGGCGGTCGTCAGGAGTCTCTGGAAGACCTCTCCGACAACGAGATTCTGGACCTCGCGAAGAACCTGCGTAACGGCGTACCGATGGCTACCCCGGTTTTCGACGGTGCCAAGGAAAGCGAAATCAAGGCAATGCTCAAGCTGGCAGATATGCCGGAAAGCGGCCAGATGCAGCTGTTCGACGGTCGTACCGGCAACAAGTTTGAACGTGCTGTAACGGTTGGCTACATGTACATGCTGAAGCTGAACCACTTGGTGGACGACAAGATGCACGCGCGTTCCACTGGTTCGTACAGCCTGGTTACCCAGCAGCCGCTGGGTGGTAAGGCACAGTTCGGTGGTCAGCGTTTCGGGGAGATGGAAGTGTGGGCGCTGGAAGCATACGGCGCGGCGTACACTCTGCAGGAAATGCTCACAGTGAAGTCGGACGATGTGAACGGTCGTACCAAGATGTACAAAAACATCGTGGACGGCGATCACCGTATGGAGCCGGGCATGCCCGAGTCTTTCAACGTGTTGATCAAAGAAATCCGTTCGCTCGGTATCGATATCGATCTGGAAACCGAATAACACGTGACGCGAATCGGGGGCAGGGCGGTATTGCCTGCTCCCTGCTCCGCCAGGAGGAAAAGCCTTGAAAGACCTACTGAATTTGCTGAAAAACCAGGGTCAAGTCGAAGAGTTCGACGCAATCCGTATCGGACTTGCATCGCCTGAGATGATCCGCTCTTGGTCGTTCGGTGAAGTTAAAAAGCCGGAAACCATCAACTACCGTACGTTCAAGCCTGAGCGTGACGGTCTGTTCTGCGCCAAGATCTTTGGCCCGGTAAAAGATTACGAGTGCCTGTGCGGTAAGTACAAGCGCCTGAAGCACCGTGGTGTCATCTGCGAAAAATGCGGTGTTGAAGTAGCACTGGCCAAGGTTCGTCGCGAGCGCATGGCTCACATCGAGCTGGCTTCGCCGGTTGCTCACATCTGGTTCCTGAAATCGCTGCCGTCCCGTATCGGTTTGCTGATGGACATGACCCTGCGTGATATCGAACGTGTTCTCTACTTCGAGAGCTATGTCGTTATCGATCCAGGCATGACTACCCTTGAAAAAGGTCAGCTGCTGAACGACGAGCAGTACTTCGAAGCGCTTGAAGAGTTCGGTGACGACTTTGATGCCCGCATGGGTGCCGAGGCTGTCCGCGAGCTGCTGCACGCTATTGACCTGGAGCACGAAATTGGCCGCCTGCGCGAAGAAATTCCGCAAACCAATTCCGAAACCAAGATCAAGAAGCTGTCCAAGCGTCTGAAATTGATGGAAGCCTTCCAGGGTTCCGGCAACCTCCCTGAGTGGATGGTGCTGACCGTTCTGCCGGTTCTGCCGCCAGATCTGCGTCCTCTGGTTCCGCTTGACGGTGGCCGTTTCGCGACGTCCGACCTCAACGACCTGTATCGTCGAGTGATCAACCGTAACAACCGTCTGAAGCGCCTGCTGGATCTGTCCGCTCCCGATATCATCGTGCGCAACGAAAAGCGCATGCTGCAGGAAGCGGTCGATGCACTGCTCGACAACGGCCGTCGCGGTCGTGCGATCACAGGTTCCAACAAGCGTCCTCTGAAATCCCTGGCTGACATGATCAAGGGTAAACAGGGTCGTTTCCGTCAGAACTTGCTCGGTAAGCGTGTTGACTACTCGGGTCGTTCGGTAATTACCGTAGGTCCGACCCTGCGTCTGCACCAGTGCGGTCTGCCGAAGAAGATGGCTCTCGAGCTGTTCAAGCCGTTCATTTTCGGCAAGCTGGAAATGCGTGGCCTGGCCACGACTATCAAAGCTGCCAAGAAGATGGTCGAGCGCGAGCTGCCAGAGGTCTGGGACGTTCTCGCTGAAGTGATTCGCGAACACCCGGTGCTTCTGAACCGTGCGCCAACGCTTCACCGTCTGGGCATCCAGGCGTTTGAACCGGTACTGATCGAAGGTAAGGCTATTCAGCTGCACCCGCTGGTCTGTGCTGCGTACAACGCCGACTTCGACGGTGACCAGATGGCCGTTCACGTGCCTCTGACGCTGGAAGCTCAGCTCGAAGCCCGTGCACTGATGATGTCGACCAACAACATTCTGTCGCCAGCCAACGGTGAGCCAATCATCGTTCCTTCGCAGGACGTTGTACTGGGTCTGTACTACATGACTCGCGAAGCGATCAACGCCAAGGGCGAAGGTCGTGTATTTGCGGATCTGCAGGAAGTCGACCGCGTATTCCGCGCCGGCGAAGCGGCTCTGCACGCCAAGGTCAAGGTTCGTATCCACGAAACGGTCAACGACCGTGATGGTGGCAGCGTCAAGAACACCCGTATCGTCGACACCACTGTCGGCCGTGCGCTGCTGTTCCAGGTGGTTCCGGCCGGCCTGTCCTACGACGTCGTCAACCAGCCGATGAAGAAGAAGGCGATCTCCAAGCTGATCAACCAGTGCTATCGCGTGGTTGGCCTGAAAGAGACCGTTATCTTCGCTGACCAGTTGATGTACACCGGTTTTGCCTACTCGACCATTTCGGGTGTTTCCATCGGCGTTAACGACTTCGTTATCCCTGATGAAAAAGCTCGCATCATCGACGCGGCTACCGAAGAAGTTAAAGAGATCGAAAGTCAGTACGCCTCCGGCCTGGTAACCCAGGGCGAGAAGTACAACAAGGTAATCGACCTTTGGTCCAAGGCGAACGACGAAGTCTCGAAAGCGATGATGTCGAACCTGTCCAAAGAGCGTGTTATCGACCGTCACGGCGTCGAAGTTGATCAGGAATCCTTCAACTCGATGTACATGATGGCTGACTCCGGGGCGCGTGGTTCTGCTGCCCAGATCCGTCAGCTGGCCGGTATGCGTGGTCTGATGGCCAAGCCTGACGGCTCCATCATTGAAACGCCGATCACTGCGAACTTCCGTGAAGGTTTGAGCGTACTTCAGTACTTCATCTCTACTCACGGTGCTCGTAAGGGTCTTGCGGATACCGCACTGAAAACCGCTAACTCCGGTTATCTGACACGTCGTCTGGTAGACGTCGCTCAGGATCTGGTGGTTACCGAGGTTGACTGCGGTACCGAGCACGGTCTGCTGATGACACCGCACATTGAAGGCGGTGACGTTGTGGAGCCGCTGGGTGAGCGCGTACTGGGTCGAGTCATCGCCCGTGACGTATTCAAGCCGGGCACAGAAGATGTCATCGTGCCTGCTGGCACACTGGTAGACGAGAAGTGGGTCGAGTTCATCGAGCTGAACAGCATTGACGAAGTCATCGTTCGTTCGCCAATCAGCTGCGAAACCCGCTACGGCATCTGCGCCAAGTGCTACGGTCGCGACCTGGCACGCGGTCATCAGGTCAACATCGGTGAAGCTGTCGGCGTAATCGCGGCACAGTCGATCGGTGAGCCGGGTACCCAGCTGACAATGCGTACGTTCCACATCGGTGGTGCGGCAAGCCGGACCTCGGCAGCCGACAGCGTTCAGGTGAAGAATGGCGGTACTGTCCGTCTGCACAACCTGAAGCACGTCGAGCGTGTTGACGGTCACCTGGTTGCGGTATCCCGCTCCGGTGAGCTGGCAATCGCAGATGACTTCGGTCGCGAGCGTGAGCGTTACAAGCTGCCATACGGTGCAGTGATTTCGGTGAAGGAAGGCGACAAGGTCGACGCTGGCTCTATCGTGGCCAAGTGGGATCCGCACACTCACCCAATCGTCACCGAGATGAAAGGTACTGTTACCTACGTAGGCATGGAAGAAGGCATCACGATCAAGCGTCAGACAGACGAATTGACCGGTATGACCAACATTGAAGTGCTCGACGCCAAAGACCGCCCGGCTGCCGGCAAGGACATCCGTCCTGCTGTGAAGATGGTCGGTCTGGATGGCAAGGATCTGCTGCTGCCTGGTACTGACGTACCGGCCCAGTACTTCCTGCCGGCCAACGCCCTTGTTGGTGTTGCTGACGGTGCGCAGATCGCGATCGGTGATGTTATCGCTCGTATTCCGCAGGAAACTTCGAAGACTCGTGACATCACCGGTGGTCTGCCGCGTGTTGCCGACCTGTTCGAAGCGCGTCGTCCGAAAGAGGCGTCGATCCTTGCAGAAGTCAGCGGTACCATCGCATTCGGTAAAGAGACCAAAGGCAAGCGCCGTCTGGTCATTACCCCGAACGACGGTAGCGATCCGTACGAGGAACTGATTCCGAAGTGGCGTCACCTGAACGTCTTCGAAGGCGAGCAAGTGAACCGCGGCGAAGTTATCTCCGACGGCCCGAGCGATCCACACGACATCCTGCGTCTGCTGGGTGTGAGTGCGCTGGCCAAGTACATCGTCAACGAGATTCAGGACGTATACCGTCTGCAAGGCGTGAAGATCAACGACAAGCACATCGAGACGATTCTGCGTCAGATGCTGCGCAAGGTTGAAATTGCCGAGTCTGGCGATTCCAGTTTCATCAAGGGCGACCAGATGGAATTGACTCACGTACTAGTAGAAAACGAGCGTTTGAGCACGGAAGACAAGTTTGTCTCCAAGTTCACTCGCGTGTTGCTGGGTATCACCAAGGCATCGCTGTCCACCGAGTCGTTCATCTCCGCGGCCTCCTTCCAGGAGACAACCCGCGTACTGACCGAAGCGGCTGTGACCGGCAAGCGCGATTACCTGCGCGGCCTGAAGGAAAACGTGGTCGTGGGTCGTCTGATCCCGGCCGGTACTGGTCTGGCTTATCACAGCGAGCGCAAGCGTCGTCGTGAAATGGACAAACCGACCCGTGTCAGCGCGAGCGAAGTAGAAGCAGCTCTGACGGAAGCGTTGAACTCCAGCGGTAATTGAGACCAGAGCCTCGGCATTTTTCACCTGGCAGACAGCACCTTTCGTGCTGCCTCGCCCGGTGAGGACGTCGGGGCTTTGTCTTGACTGGGGGCGGGATCCTCTTTAGACTCTTGTACCCCTAAATTTGGCGGGGCCTGTGCCCTGTCATTTGCTTTTCTTGTAAGACAATAGCGTCGCAAGACAACAGTGGAGCTAGTAGATGGCAACTATCAACCAGCTGGTACGTCAGCCGCGTAAGCGTATCGTCGAGAAATCCGACGTACCTGCGCTGCAGAACTGCCCGCAACGTCGCGGTGTGTGCACTCGTGTGTATACCACCACGCCGAAAAAACCTAACTCGGCATTGCGTAAAGTCTGCCGTGTGCGCCTGACCAACGGTTTCGAGGTTTCCTCGTACATCGGTGGTGAAGGTCACAACCTGCAAGAGCACAGCGTGGTACTGATCCGTGGCGGTCGTGTAAAAGACTTGCCAGGTGTTCGTTATCACACCGTTCGTGGTTCTTTGGATACTTCCGGCGTTAAAGGTCGTAACCAGGGTCGCTCGAAATACGGTACCAAGAAGCCTAAGTAGTTTTTGGCTTCTGTTTGAAATTGCAGATTTCTATTTTTCTGAGTCGATAAGAGTAAGGTCGGGCGCATCCCTCGCAGGATGGTGGTCCCGAGCTAACCTGAAGACCGTTTGAGGGCTTATCCATGCCAAGAAGACGCGTAGCAGCCAAGCGCGAAGTGCTTGACGATCCAAAATACGGCAGCCAGATTCTGGCCAAGTTCATGAACCACGTAATGGAAAGCGGCAAGAAAGCCGTTGCCGAGCGTATCGTTTATGGCGCGCTGGAAAAGGTTAAAGAACGTAAGAACAGCGACCCCCTGGAAATCTTCGAGAAAGCTCTCGACGCCATCGCTCCGCTGGTCGAAGTAAAGTCGCGCCGTGTAGGCGGTGCTACTTACCAGGTTCCTGTCGAAGTTCGTCCGTCCCGTCGTAATGCTCTGGCAATGCGTTGGCTGGTAGACTTCGCGCGCAAGCGCGGTGAGAAGTCAATGGCGCTGCGTTTGGCTGGCGAACTGCTGGACGCCGCCGAAGGTAAAGGTGCTGCGGTCAAGAAGCGTGAAGACGTGCACCGTATGGCTGAGGCCAACAAGGCTTTCTCGCACTACCGCTTCTAATTTCAGCGTCACTAATTTTGCGAGGGCTTTATGGCTCGTACTACTCCGATTGGCCGCTACCGTAACATTGGTATCGTTGCTCACGTGGATGCTGGTAAAACCACCACCACCGAGCGCGTCCTTTTTTACACCGGCAAAAGCCACAAAATGGGCGAGGTGCATGACGGCGCCGCGACCACGGACTGGATGGTTCAGGAGCAGGAGCGTGGTATTACCATTACTTCTGCTGCTATTACTGCCTTCTGGCAGGGTTCCGAGAAGCAACACAAAGACCAATACCGTTTCAACGTCATTGACACCCCGGGCCACGTTGACTTCACCATTGAAGTTGAGCGTTCCCTGCGTGTGCTCGACGGCGCGGTCGTTGTGTTCTGTGGTACTTCCGGCGTAGAGCCGCAGTCCGAAACCGTATGGCGTCAAGCCAACAAGTACGGTGTTCCACGTATCGTTTACGTGAACAAGATGGACCGTGCAGGTGCGAACTTTCTGCGCGTAATCGCTCAGATCAAGCAGCGCCTGGGTCACACCCCGGTGCCGATCCAGCTGGCCATTGGCGCCGAAGACAACTTCCAGGGTCAGATCGATCTGATGTCCATGGAAGCTGTTTACTGGAACGATGCCGACAAGGGTATGGTTCCGCGTCGTGAGCCTATCCCTGCTGAACTGCAGGAACTGGCTGATGAATGGCGCAGCAACATGGTCGAGGCTGCGGCCGAAGCCAGCGAAGAGCTGATGAACAAGTACCTCGAAGGTGAAGAACTCTCCAACGAGGAAATCAAGGCCGCTCTGCGTCAGCGTACTATCGCTGGCGAGATCGTTCTTGCTGTTTGCGGTTCTTCGTTCAAGAACAAGGGCGTTCCCCTGGTTCTCGACGCCGTGATCGACTACCTGCCGGCTCCGACCGACATTCCAGCTATCAAGGGTTCCGATCCTGATAACGAAGAAGTCCTGATGGAGCGTCATGCAGACGACAACGAGCCGTTCTCGGCTCTGGCGTTCAAGATCGCTACCGACCCATTCGTGGGTACCTTGACTTTCGTCCGCGTTTACTCGGGCGTGTTGGCATCCGGCGACGGCGTGATCAACTCGGTCAAGGGCAAGAAAGAGCGTGTGGGTCGTATGGTGCAGATGCACGCAAACGCCCGCGAAGAGATCAAGGAAGTACGCGCTGGTGACATCGCGGCCTTGATCGGCATGAAGGACGTCACCACTGGTGAGACCTTGTGCAACGCTGACAAGCCAATCATCCTGGTTCGCATGGACTTCCCGGAGCCGGTTATTTCGGTTGCCGTTGAGCCTAAAACCAAGGATGACCAGGAAAAAATGGGTATCGCACTGGGTAAACTTGCTCAGGAAGACCCGTCTTTCCGCGTCAAGACTGATGAAGAGACTGGTCAAACGATCATCTCTGGCATGGGCGAGCTGCACCTGGACATCCTGGTTGACCGGATGCGCCGTGAGTTCAACGTCGAAGCCAACATCGGCAAGCCTCAGGTTTCCTATCGTGAGCGCATCACGAAGAATTGTGAAATCGAAGGCAAGTTCGTTCGTCAATCCGGCGGTCGTGGCCAGTTCGGTCACTGCTGGATCCGTTTTGCACCTGCTGACGAAGGTCAGGAAGGTCTGCAATTCGTAAACGAAGTGGTAGGTGGTGTTGTTCCCAAGGAATACATCCCGGCTATCCAGAAGGGTATCGAAGAGCAGATGAAGAACGGCGTTGTTGCCGGCTATCCGCTGATCGGCCTGAAGGCTACCGTGTTTGATGGTTCCTACCATGACGTCGACTCGAACGAGATGGCGTTTAAGGTGGCTGCCTCCATGGCGACCAAGCAACTGGCCCAGAAGGGCGGTGGTGAGTTGCTTGAGCCGATCATGGCGGTAGAGGTTGTTACGCCTGAAGACTATATGGGTGACGTGATGGGCGACCTTAACCGCCGTCGCGGCATGATTCTGGGTATGGAAGATACGGTTTCCGGCAAGGTAATTCGTGCCGAGGTTCCGTTGGGTGAGATGTTCGGTTATGCGACCGACGTTCGCTCCATGTCTCAGGGTCGCGCAAGCTACTCTATGGAATTCAAAAAATACAATACAGCTCCGTCGCACATCGTCGAAACTGTAACCAAAAAACAAGGCTGATTCAGCGCCTTTAGGCTAGGAGTTATTTGTCGTGGCTAAAGAAAAATTTGATCGTTCCCTCCCGCACGTCAACGTTGGCACCATTGGTCACGTTGACCACGGTAAAACCACGCTGACCGCTGCTCTGACTCGCGTCTGCTCCGAAGTTTTCGGTTCGGCTGCTGTTGAATTCGACAAGATCGACAGCGCACCGGAAGAGAAAGCTCGTGGTATTACCATTAATACCGCGCACGTTGAATACAAATCGTTGATCCGTCACTACGCTCACGTTGACTGCCCAGGTCACGCTGACTACGTGAAGAACATGATCACCGGTGCTGCCCAGATGGACGGCGCGATTCTGGTTTGTTCGGCCGCTGATGGTCCGATGCCACAAACCCGTGAGCACATCCTGCTGTCCCGTCAGGTTGGCGTTCCGTACATCGTGGTTTTCCTGAACAAGGCTGACCTGGTAGACGACGCTGAGCTGCTGGAACTGGTTGAGATGGAAGTGCGCGATCTGCTGAGCACTTACGACTTCCCAGGCGACGACACTCCGATCATCATCGGTTCTGCTCGTATGGCTCTGGAAGGTAAAGACGACAACGAAATGGGCACCACTGCCGTTCGTAAACTGGTTGAAACACTGGACTCCTACATTCCAGAACCAGTTCGTCTGACCGACAAGCCGTTCCTGATGCCAATCGAAGACGTGTTCTCGATCTCCGGTCGCGGTACTGTTGTGACTGGTCGTATTGAGCGCGGTATCGTCAAGGTTCAGGATCCACTGGAAATCGTTGGTCTGCGTGACACTACCGTCACCACCTGCACCGGTGTTGAAATGTTCCGTAAGCTGCTCGACGAAGGTCGTGCTGGCGAGAACTGCGGCGTTCTGCTGCGTGGTACCAAGCGTGACGACGTTGAGCGTGGCCAGGTTCTGGTCAAGCCAGGCACCGTCAAGCCGCACACTCAGTTTGAAGCTGAAATCTACGTTCTGAGCAAAGAAGAAGGCGGTCGTCACACTCCGTTCTTCAAAGGCTACCGTCCACAGTTCTACTTCCGTACTACCGACGTAACTGGTAGCTGCGAACTGCCGGAAGGCGTAGAAATGGTTATGCCAGGTGATAACGTTAAAGTTTCCGTTACCCTGATCAAGCCAATCGCAATGGAAGATGGTCTGCGTTTCGCAATCCGTGAAGGCGGTCGTACCGTCGGCGCTGGCGTCGTGGCCAAAATCATCGCGTAAGCGTTGATTCCCAAAAAGAGCCCCCGCAACGCGGGGGCTTTTTTATTGGGTTGACACCTAGTGAGGTCGTCTATAGAATTGCGCCTCCTTTTAACGGGCGTATTGCGCTCGGTGGGAACAGCAATCTGGAGTCTGAATCCAATGCAAAACCAGCAAATCCGTATCAGGTTGAAGGCTTTTGACCATCGCCTGATCGACCAATCAACCCAGGAAATCGTGGAAACCGCGAAACGTACTGGTGCACAGGTGCGTGGTCCGATTCCACTGCCGACTCGTAAAGAGCGGTTCACCGTTCTGGTTTCTCCGCACGTCAACAAAGACGCGCGCGACCAGTATGAGATCCGTACTCACAAGCGTGTTCTGGACATTGTTCAGCCAACGGAAAAAACCGTTGATGCGCTTATGAAGCTTGATCTTGCGGCCGGTGTGGAAGTTCAGATCAGCCTCGGCTAAGACTTGGGTCTTAGTCGTGTAACGCTCTGAAATGGGCGGCCATAGCGGGTGAAAGCCCCGTACACTCATGAGGTTTACAACATGACTATTGGTGTAGTCGGTCGTAAATGCGGTATGACCCGTATTTTCACCGAAGAAGGTGTCTCCATTCCGGTCACGGTCATTGAGATCGAGCCGAATCGCGTCACTCAGTTCAAAACCGAAGAAACCGATGGCTATCGTGCAGTGCAAGTCACTGTCGGCGAGCGTCGCGCTTCGCGTGTTACAGCCGCTCAGGCTGGCCACTTCGCTAAGGCGAACGTTGCCGCCGGTCGTACCGTCATGGAATTCCGTCTTGAAGAAGGCGACTACCAGGCTGGCGATCAGATCAACGCTGAAATCTTCGCCGCTGGTCAACTGGTTGATGTAACCGGTCAGTCCAAGGGTAAAGGCTTCCAGGGTACGATCAAGCGTTGGAATTTCCGTGGTCAAGACAATACCCACGGTAACTCCGTCTCCCACCGCGTCCCAGGCTCTATCGGCCAGTGCCAGACTCCTGGTCGTGTATTCAAGGGCAAAAAAATGTCCGGTCATATGGGCGCTGAGCGCGTGACCGTGCAGTCCCTGGAAGTAGTGCGCGTGGACGCTGAACGCAATCTGTTGTTGGTCAAGGGTGCTGTTCCTGGCGCTACTGGCGGCAACCTGGTTGTACGTCCGGCAGCCAAGGCTCGCGGTTAAGGGGAAGCTGACATGCAATTAAATGTAAATGACGCTCAGGCAATCGAAGTTTCCGAACTGACATTTGGCGGCGAATTCAACGAGACGCTGGTTCACCAGGCAGTCGTGGCCTACATGGCTGGCGGTCGTCAGGGTAGCAAGCAGCAAAAGACCCGTTCCGACGTTCGTGGTGGCGGTAAGCGCCCTTGGCGTCAGAAAGGCACTGGCCGTGCTCGTGCCGGTACTATCCGTAGCCCAATCTGGCGTGGCGGCGGTACCACTTTCGCGGCTCGTCCTCAGGATCACACTCAGAAGCTCAACAAGAAGATGTATCGCGCTGCTCTGCGCTCCATCCTTGCTGAACTGGTTCGTACTGATCGTTTGGTCGTGGTTCAGGACTTCGCTGTTGAAGCACCGAAAACCAAAGATTTGCTGAACAAGCTGACTGGCATGGGCCTGACTGACGTCCTGATCGTGTCTGACGCTGTTGACCAGAATCTGTACCTGGCTGCTCGTAACCTGCCGCACGTTGATGTACGTGACGTTCAAGGTTCCGATCCAGTTAGTCTGATCGCATACGACAAAGTGTTGATCACTGTGTCGGCCGTGAAGAAATTCGAGGAGCTGCTGGGATGAACCAGGAACGCGTATTTAAAGTTCTGCTTGGCCCGCACGTTTCCGAGAAGGCTACGGTTCTTGCAGACAAAAAAGGTCAGTTCGTTTTCAAGGTTGCTACTGACGCAACCAAGCTGGAAATCAAGAAGGCCGTCGAAAGCCTGTTCAGCGTGAAAGTAGAGCGTGTTACTACCCTGAATGTTCTGGGTAAGAGCAAGCGCACTGCTCGCGGTCTGGGCAAGCATAATGACTGGAAGAAGGCAGTTATCTCCCTTCAGCCAGGCCAAGATCTCGATTTCAGCAGCAGTGCTGAGTAAGGAAGGGGTGCATCATGGCAATCGTTAAATGCAAACCGACTTCCCCTGGCCGCCGTTTTGTGGTCAAGGTGGTCAACCAGGAGCTGCATAAAGGCGCTCCTCACGCACCGCTGCTCGAGAAAAAATCGAAGTCTGGTGGTCGTAACAACAATGGTCGTATTACTACCCGTCATATCGGTGGTGGCCATAAGCAGCATTATCGTCTGGTCGACTTCCGTCGCAACGACAAGGATGGCATCGCTGCCACCGTCGAGCGTATCGAATACGATCCAAACCGTACTGCTCACATTGCTCTGCTGCTTTACGCAGACGGCGAGCGCCGCTACATCATCGCCCCTAAAGGCGTGAGTGCTGGCGACCAGCTGATTGCAGGTGCTCTGGCACCAATCAAGCCGGGCAACGCTCTTCAACTGCGCAACATTCCAGTTGGTAGCACCGTACACGGCATCGAACTGAAGCCAGGTAAAGGCGCACAGATCGCTCGTTCCGCTGGTGCCTCGGCACAGCTGATCGCTCGTGAAGGTGTGTACGTTACCCTGCGTCTTCGCTCCGGTGAAATGCGTAAAGTACTGTCTGAGTGCCGTGCAACGCTGGGCGAAGTCTCGAACTCCGAGCACAGCCTTCGTTCGCTGGGTAAAGCGGGTGCCAAACGCTGGCGTGGCGTTCGCCCAACCGTTCGTGGTGTTGCCATGAACCCGGTTGACCACCCACATGGTGGTGGTGAAGGTCGTACCTCTGGTGGTCGTCATCCGGTATCGCCGTGGGGCTTCCCGACTAAGGGCGCGAAGACTCGTGGTAATAAGCGTACCGACAAAATGATCGTCCGTCGTCGCAAGTAAATAGAGGGATACGACAGTGCCACGTTCTCTGAAAAAAGGTCCTTTTATTGATCTTCACCTACTGAAGAAGATCGAAGTGGCGGCGGAAAAGAACGATCGCAAACCAGTTAAGACCTGGTCGCGTCGTTCGATGATCCTGCCACAAATGGTCGGTTTGACCATTGCAGTGCATAACGGTCGCCAGCATGTTCCAGTTCTCGTGAACGAAGACATGGTCGGCCATAAACTAGGCGAGTTTGCCGGTACCCGCACATATCGTGGGCACGTGGCAGACAAGAAAGCCAAGCGTTAAGGGGTAAGGAACGATGGAAGTAGCCGCTAAGTTGTCGGGCGCTCGAATCTCCGCCCAGAAAGCCCGCTTGGTCGCCGACCAGATCCGCGGGAAGAAGGTGGGCGAAGCGCTCAACCTGTTGGCTTTCAGCAGTAAGAAAGCCGCCGAGATCCTGAAGAAAGTGCTGGAGTCGGCTGTAGCCAACGCCGAGCATAACGAAGGCGCAGACGTTGATGACCTCAAGGTCTCCACCGTTTTCGTCAACGAAGGGCGTTCGCTGAAGCGCATCATGCCACGTGCTAAAGGCCGTGCTGATCGCATCGTCAAGCGGTCTTGCCATATCACTGTCAAGGTTGCTGACAAGTAACGGAGTCGAAGAGATGGGTCAGAAAGTACATCCCATTGGCATTCGCCTGGGAATCGTCAAGGAGCACACCTCCGTCTGGTACGCAGACGGTCGGACTTATGCGGACTATTTGTTCGCTGATCTGAAAGTGCGTGAGTACCTCCAAGACAAATTAAAAAGCGCGTCCGTCAGCCGTATCGATATCCATCGTCCGGCTCAGACAGCACGTATCACCATCCACACCGCTCGTCCAGGTATCGTTATCGGGAAGAAAGGTGAAGATGTTGAGAAACTGCGTCAGGACCTGACCAAGCAAATGGGTGTGCCTGTGCACATCAATATCGAAGAGATCCGTAAGCCGGAGCTCGACGGTATGCTGGTTGCGCAGAGCGTAGCTCAGCAGCTGGAGCGTCGCGTAATGTTCCGTCGCGCTATGAAGCGCGCTGTTCAGAACGCCATGCGCATTGGTGCCAAAGGCATCAAAATCCAAGTGAGCGGTCGTCTCGGCGGTGCTGAAATCGCACGTACTGAATGGTATCGCGAAGGTCGTGTGCCACTGCACACCCTGCGTGCCGACATCGACTATGCCAACTACGAAGCTCACACCACTTACGGTGTGATCGGTGTAAAGGTTTGGATCTTCAAAGGCGAAGTAATTGGTGGTCGCCAAGAAGAACTGAAACCACAAGCACCAGCGCCTCGTAAAAAAGCTGCTAAGTAAGGGGTACGCCAAATGTTGCAACCAAAGCGTACGAAGTTCCGCAAGCAGATGACCGGCCACAACCGTGGTCTGGCACTGCGCGGTAGCAAAGTCAGCTTCGGCGAGTTCGCGCTGAAGTCTGTTGCTCGTGGTCGTCTCACCGCTCGTCAGATCGAGTCAGCGCGTCGTGCTCTGACCCGTCACGTTAAACGTGGCGGCAAGATCTGGATCCGTGTGTTCCCGGACAAGCCTGTAACCAAAAAGCCACTCGAAGTTCGGATGGGTAAAGGTAAGGGTAACGTGGAGTACTGGGTTGCCCAGATTCAGCCAGGCAAAGTCCTGTATGAAATCGAGGGTGTTACTGAAGAGCTGGCGCGTGAGGCTTTCGCCCTGGCTGCTGCAAAGCTGCCGCTCGCCACCTCCTTTGTTAAGCGGACGGTGATGTGATGAAAGCGAATGAACTTCGTGAAAAATCAGCACAGCAGCTGAACGAGCAACTGCTCGGCCTGCTGCGCGACCAGTTCAATCTGCGTATGCAGAAAGCAACTGGCCAGTTGGGGCAGTCTCATCTGCTCTCGCAAGTTAAGCGTGACATCGCTCGCGTGAAAACTGTGCTCAACCAGCAGGCAGGTAAGTAATCATGGCTGAAGCCGAAAAAACTGTCCGTACGCTGACTGGCCGTGTTGTCAGCGACAAGATGGACAAGACCATCACCGTTCTGATCGAGCGTCGCGTAAAGCACCCGATCTACGGTAAATACGTTAAGCGTTCGACTAAGCTGCACGCGCACGACGAAACCAATCAATGCCATATCGGCGACAAGGTCACTATTCGTGAAACTCGTCCGGTAGCCAAGACCAAGTCTTGGGCATTGGTTGATATCCTCGAACGCGCTGTGGAAGTCTAAGGGCTAGGGGTCGGAGAAATTATATGATTCAGACTCAATCCATGCTCGATGTGGCCGATAACAGCGGCGCACGCCGCGTTATGTGCATCAAGGTGCTGGGTGGCTCCCATCGTCGTTACGCTGGTATCGGTGACATCATCAAAGTAACCGTCAAGGAAGCAATTCCTCGCGGCAAGGTGAAAAAAGGCCAAGTGATGACTGCAGTTGTAGTCCGCACTCGCCACGGTGTTCGTCGTGCAGACGGCTCCATCATCCGCTTCGATGGCAACGCTGCTGTTCTGTTGAACAACAAGCAAGAGCCGATCGGTACCCGTATCTTTGGGCCAGTGACCCGTGAACTTCGTACTGAGAAGTTCATGAAGATCGTCTCGCTCGCCCCAGAAGTGCTCTAAGGAGATCCGACATGCAAAAGATTCGTCGTGACGACGAGATCATCGTGATCGCCGGCAAAGACAAAGGTAAGCGCGGTAAGGTGCTCAAGGTTCTCGCTGACGACCGTTTGGTCGTTGGTGGGATCAACCTGGTGAAGCGTCATACCAAGCCAAACCCGATGTCGGGCGTACAGGGCGGTATCGTCGAGAAAGAAGCGCCAATGCACGCTTCCAACGTCGCCATTTTCAACGGCGCAACCAACAAGGCTGACCGCGTTGGTTTCAAAGTTGAAGACGGCAAGAAAATTCGTGTCTTCAAGTCGACCCAAAAAGCGGTTGATGCTTGAACACTGCTAGGTAGAAGACCATGGCACGACTAAAAGAGATTTACCGGAAGGAAATCGCTCCGAAACTTAAGGAAGAACTTAAGCTTTCGAACGTGATGGAAGTTCCGCGCGTTACCAAAATCACCCTGAACATGGGTCTGGGCGAAGCGATCGGCGACAAAAAAGTCATCGAGCACGCTGTTGCTGACCTGGAAAAGATCACCGGTCAAAAAGTCGTTGTGACTTACGCTCGGAAATCCATCGCTGGCTTTAAAGTCCGTGAAGGTTGGCCGATCGGTGTCAAAGTGACTCTGCGCCGCGATCGTATGTACGAATTCCTGGATCGTCTGCTGTCGATCTCCCTGCCTCGGGTTCGCGACTTCCGCGGCCTGAATGCCAAGTCCTTCGATGGTCGTGGTAACTACAGCATGGGCGTAAAAGAGCAGATCATCTTCCCGGAAATCGACTACGACAAGATCGATGCTCTCCGCGGTCTGGACATTACCCTGACCACCACTGCCAAGAACGATGATGAAGGTCGCGCATTGCTGCGTGCTTTCAAATTCCCGTTCCGCAACTGATTGGAGTAGGAAAATGGCCAAGAAGAGCATGAAAAACCGTGAGCTGAAGCGTCAGCTCACCGTTGCCAAGTACGCCAAGAAGCGTGCAGAGCTGAAAGCAATCATCGTTGATCTGAACGCAAGTCCAGAAGCGCGTTGGGAAGCTACCGTAGCCCTGCAGAAGCAACCCCGTGACGCAAGCGCTGCGCGCATGCGTAACCGTTGCCGCATCACTGGTCGTCCACACGGCGTTTACCGCAAGTTCGGCCTCGGCCGTAACAAACTGCGTGAAGCAGCCATGCGTGGCGACGTACCAGGTCTGGTCAAAGCCAGCTGGTAAGGCGCACCTCTCGCTTCGTGCCAGCCGGTTGCGCAAGTCACCGGTCGGCATGAAGCCTGAATTTGAATCAAGCCCCTATTGGGGCTTGATTCATTTCCGGCGTAGGACTAGAATTGCCGGCTCGCCTGAGCCCGTGTTTTTACTTGCCCGGAAGTTCTCGGCGATCAAGCTGTAGCCGCAAGGCTAATTATTTTGTTTTAGGAGCGTCTAGCCCATGAGTATGCAGGACCCGTTAGCGGACATGCTAACTCGTATCCGTAATGCCCAGATGGCTGAAAAGCCCGTCGTAAGCATGCCATCTTCCACGTTGAAGGTTGCTGTAGCAAAAGTTCTGAAGGACGAAGGCTACATTGCGGGTTATCAGATCAGCAGCGAAGTTAAATCCTCGCTGTCCATCGAGCTTAAGTACTTCGAAGGCCGTCCGGTCATTGAAGAGGTTAAGCGCGTCAGCCGCCCAGGCTTGCGTCAGTACAAGTCCTCCGATGATCTGCCGAAAGTTCGTGGCGGTCTTGGTGTGTCTATCGTCTCCACCAGTAAAGGTGTGATGACGGATCGTGCTGCGCGCGCTGCCGGTGTCGGTGGCGAAGTGCTTTGCACTGTGTTCTAAGGGGGGATAAGCATGTCACGCGTAGCTAAGAACCCCGTTAAGTTGCCATCCGGCGTCGAAGTCAAACTCGTCGGCCAGCAGCTTTCGGTGAAGGGTGCCAAGGGCACTCTGGAACTGAACATCCATTCGTCCGTTGAGATTGTTGAAGAAGCTGGTGAGCTGCGTTTCGCTGCTCGCAATGGCGATCAACAAACCCGCGCAATGGCAGGCACCACTCGTGCACTGGTTAACAACATGGTCCAGGGCGTAAGCCAAGGCTTCGAGCGTAAGCTCCAGCTGGTCGGTGTTGGTTACAAGGCGCAAGCAAAAGGCACGGTCCTGAACCTTGCACTTGGCTTTTCGCACCCGGTGGACTATGAATTGCCGAATGGCATCACCGCTGAGACCCCCAGCCAGACCGATATCCTGATTCGTGGTATCGATAAGCAGTTGGTTGGTCAAGTGGCCGCTGAGATCCGCGACTTCCGCCGTCCTGAGCCTTACAAAGGCAAAGGTGTGCGTTACGCGGACGAAGTCGTCCGCCGTAAAGAAGCCAAGAAGAAGTAGGGCATAGCAAATGACCGTCAAAAAAGTTACCCGACTGCGTCGCGCTCGCAAAGCACGCCTGAAAATGCACGAGCTGGAAGTCGTGCGTCTCTGCGTGCACCGCTCTTCGCAGCACATTTATGCCCAGGTCATCTCGGCCGACGGCAGCAAAGTCCTGGCAAGCGCCTCGACTTTGGACAAAGAACTGCGTGATGGCGCCACTGGCAACATCGACGCGGCCACTAAGGTTGGCAAGCTGGTCGCCGAGCGCGCGAAAGCCGCGGGTGTATCGCAAGTCGCTTTCGACCGTTCTGGCTTCAAGTACCACGGCCGTGTCAAAGCGCTGGCTGATGCTGCTCGTGAAGGCGGGCTGGAGTTCTAAGTTATGTCAAATCACGACCAAAAACGCGACGAAGGCTACATCGAGAAGCTGGTTCAAGTTAACCGCGTGGCCAAAACCGTAAAAGGCGGCCGTATCTTCACTTTCACTGCGTTGACCGTAGTGGGTGATGGTAAAGGGCGCGTTGGCTTCGGCCGTGGCAAGTCACGTGAAGTGCCTGCTGCAATCCAGAAAGCGATGGAAGCTGCTCGTCGCAACATGATTCAGGTTGATCTGAACGGCACTACCCTGCAGTACGCGATGAAGTCTGCTCATGGCGCCTCCAAGGTGTACATGCAGCCTGCTTCTGAAGGTACCGGTATCATCGCTGGCGGCGCAATGCGCGCAGTGTTGGAAGTTGCTGGTGTCCAGAACGTATTGGCCAAGTGCTACGGTTCGACTAACCCGGTAAACGTGGTTCACGCTACGTTCAAGGGTTTGAAGGGCATGCAGTCTCCTGAGTCGATCGCTGCCAAGCGTGGCAAGCGTGTTGAGGAGATCATCTGATCATGGCTACCGTTAAAGTAACGCTGATCAAAAGCATGACCGGCCGCATCCCTAATCACAGATTGTGCATTAAGGGTTTGGGTCTGCGTCGCATCGGTCACACTGTAGAAGTCCTGGATACTCCCGAAAATCGCGGGATGATCAACAAGGCTTACTACATGCTGCGAGTCGAGGGTTAATCGATGAAACTCAATGATCTGAGTCCAGCGCCGGGTTCCCGTCGCGAAAAGCATCGTCCGGGCCGTGGTATCGGTAGTGGTTTGGGCAAGACCGGTGGCCGTGGCCACAAAGGTCAAAGCTCCCGCTCCGGTGGCACTATTGCTCCGGGCTTTGAGGGCGGCCAACAGCCGCTGCATCGTCGCCTGCCAAAATTCGGTTTCGTTTCCCTGAAGGCCATGGACCGCGCAGAAGTGCGTCTGTCCGAGCTGGCTAAAGTGGAAGGCGACATCGTAACTGTGCAGTCCCTGAAAGATGCCAACGTGATTAACCAGAACGTTCAGCGTGTGAAAATCATGCTGTCGGGCGAAGTTACTCGCGCTGTCACTATCAAGGGTATCGCCGCCACCAAAGGTGCGCGTGCGGCTATCGAAGCAGCTGGCGGCAAGTTCGAGGAATAAATGGCTAAGCAAGGTGCTCTCTCAGCGCTCGGCAAAGGCGGTATGTCTGAACTCTGGGCTCGTCTGCGTTTTCTGTTCCTGGCGATTATCGTCTACCGAATAGGCGCACACATCCCGGTTCCAGGTATCAACCCGGACCGACTCGCAGAACTGTTTCGACAGAATGAGGGGACCATTCTTAGCTTGTTCAACATGTTTTCCGGCGGCGCGTTGGAACGGATGAGCATCTTTGCACTGGGGATCATGCCGTACATTTCGGCATCGATCATCATGCAGCTGATGACCGCCGTCAGCCCGCAGCTGGAGCAGTTGAAGAAGGAAGGTGAAGCTGGCCGTCGCAAGATAAGCCAGTACACCCGCTATGGCACCGTTGTCCTGGCTCTGGTCCAAGCTATCGGCATGTCCGTTGGTCTGGCGAGTCAGGGCGTCGCGTTTTCTGGGGACCTGGGTTTCCACTTTGTGGCCGTAACTACCTTCGTGGCAGGTGCGATGTTCATGATGTGGCTGGGCGAGCAGATCACCGAGCGCGGTGTCGGCAACGGTATCTCGATGTTGATTTTCGCAGGTATCGTCGCCGGTCTTCCGAGAGCAATAGGGCAGTCTTTCGAGTCTGCACGTCAGGGTGATATCAATATCTTCGCTCTGGTTGCAATCGGTTTGCTGGCGGTAGCGATCATCGGTTTTGTGGTGTTCATTGAGCGTGGTCAGCGTCGTATCGCTGTTCACTACGCCAAGCGTCAGCAGGGCCGCAAGGTCTTCGCTGCGCAGACCAGCCACTTGCCGCTGAAAGTGAACATGGCTGGTGTGATACCGGCCATTTTCGCGAGCAGCATTTTGCTGTTCCCGGCTTCGTTGGGGTCCTGGTTCGGTCAGTCTGAAGGTCTGGGCTGGTTGCAGGACATCTCGCAGTCGATCGCTCCTGGTCAGCCGTTGAATATTCTGCTGTTTAGTGCAGGGATTATTTTCTTCTGCTTCTTCTATACGGCGTTGATGTTCAATCCGAAAGACGTAGCGGAAAACCTGAAGAAGTCCGGTGCCTTTATTCCGGGTATTCGTCCAGGTGAGCAGTCGGCACGCTATATTGATGGCGTTTTGACTCGCTTGACCATGTTCGGTGCTCTATATATGACGGCCGTGTGTCTGCTTCCCCAGTTCCTGGTGGTCGCGGCAAACGTACCGTTCTACCTTGGCGGGACCTCGTTGCTGATCGTGGTCGTGGTTGTGATGGACTTTATGTCGCAAGTGCAATCTCACCTCGTTTCGCACCAGTATGAATCCCTGATGAAGAAAGCCAACCTGAAGGGCTACGGTGGCAGCGGCGGTATGCTGCGCTGAAGCACCCCTAAGGTTCGAGGAGTTGGTGATGAAAGTTCGTGCATCGGTGAAAAAGCTGTGCCGTAACTGCAAGATTATCCGCCGCGAAGGTGTGGTTCGAGTAATTTGCAGCGCGGAACCACGTCATAAGCAGCGCCAAGGCTGATTGTGATTTGTGCTTAAGCCCAGCAGCTAGTGCGCTGCTGGGTTGATTATTTGTTACTACAGCGATATTATCTCGCGCCCTATTTCTTGGCTTCCGGGGCGTAGGTAGCTGTCAATTGGAGTCCCACTGAATGGCCCGTATTGCAGGCGTTAACATTCCAGATAACAAGCATACTGTTATCTCGTTGACCTACATCTATGGTGTTGGTCGCACCACCGCACAGAAAATTTGTGCAACCACCGGCGTAAATCCGGCGGTGAAAATCAAAGATCTGAGCGACGAGCAGATTGAACAGCTGCGTGGCGAAGTGGCGAAGTTCACCACTGAAGGTGACCTGCGTCGCGAAATCAACATGAAAATCAAGCGCTTGATGGACCTGGGCTGCTACCGCGGTCTGCGTCATCGTCGTGGTCTTCCAGTGCGCGGTCAGCGTACCAAGACCAACGCGCGTACTCGCAAAGGTCCGCGTAAGCCGATCCGCAAGTAATCGCACCAGCGCAACGACAGGAATTTAGTCATGGCAAAACCTGCTGCTCGTCCTCGTAAAAAAGTTAAAAAGACAGTGGTTGATGGCATCGCCCACATCCACGCGTCGTTTAACAACACAATCGTCACCATTACCGATCGTCAAGGTAACGCTCTTTCGTGGGCTACCTCCGGCGGTTCGGGTTTCCGTGGTTCGCGCAAGTCCACCCCGTTCGCTGCTCAAGTAGCTGCTGAACGTGCTGGTCAAGCTGCGCTGGAGTACGGTCTGAAGAACCTCGACGTCAATGTCAAGGGTCCAGGCCCAGGTCGTGAATCCGCTGTCCGTGCATTGAACGGCTGTGGCTATAAGATCGCCAGCATCACCGACGTGACGCCAATCCCGCACAACGGGTGCCGTCCGCCGAAGAAGCGCCGCGTGTAATCCAGGAGACTGTAAGAAATGGCTCGTTACATTGGTCCAAAATGCAAACTTGCTCGTCGTGAAGGCACCGATCTCTTTCTGAAGAGCGGCGTTCGCGCTATCGAATCCAAGTGCAACATCGAAGCAGCTCCAGGTATCCACGGCCAGCGTCGTGGTCGCCAGTCCGATTACGGTACTCAGCTGCGTGAAAAGCAAAAAGTCCGTCGTATCTACGGCGTTCTCGAGCGTCAGTTCAGCGGCTACTACAAAGAAGCCGCCGGCAAGAAAGGTGCAACAGGCGAGAACCTGCTGCAACTGCTCGAATGCCGTCTGGACAACGTTGTATACCGCATGGGCTTCGGCTCGACGCGTGCCGAATCCCGTCAATTGGTTTCGCACAAGTCGGTCAGCGTAAACGGCAAAACCGTTAACGTTCCTTCTTATCAGGTTCGTGCTGGCGACGTTGTTGCTATCCGCGAAAAAGCTAAGAATCAGCTGCGTATTGTCCAGGCTCTCGATCTGTGTGCCCAACGTGGCCGCGTAGAATGGGTAGAAGTAGACACTGAGAAGAAATCGGGCGTTTTCAAGAACGTTCCAGCTCGCAGTGATCTATCCGCCGACATCAACGAAAGCCTGATTGTCGAGCTCTACTCCAAGTAAGGGCTAGAAAATAGGTGCATCCATGCAGATTTCGGTAAATGAGTTCCTGACACCCCGCCACATTGATGTGCAGGTTGTCAGTCCAACCCGCGCCAAAATCACTCTCGAGCCTCTCGAGCGTGGTTTCGGCCATACCCTGGGCAACGCGCTTCGCCGCATTTTGTTGTCCTCCATGCCCGGCTGTGCAGTAGTCGAGGCCGAGATTGACGGTGTACTCCATGAGTACAGCGCCATCGAAGGTGTACAGGAAGACGTCATTGAAATACTGTTGAACCTTAAAGGTCTGGCTATCAAGCTGCACGGTCGAGACGAAGTTACGCTGACCTTGTCGAAGAAGGGTTCGGGGGTGGTTACCGCTGCCGATATTCAGCTGGATCATGATGTCGAGATCGTTAACCCCGATCACGTAATCGCTAACCTGGCGTCTAACGGCGTCTTGAACATGAAGCTCACCGTAGCTCGTGGTCGTGGTTATGAGCCGGCAGACTCGCGTCAAAGCGATGAAGACGAAAGCCGCAGCATTGGTCGCTTGCAGCTTGACTCTTCGTTCAGCCCGGTTCGCCGTATCGCATACGTGGTGGAAAACGCCCGTGTCGAGCAGCGTACTAACCTGGACAAGCTGGTTATTGATCTGGAAACCAACGGTACTCTGGACCCTGAAGAGGCTATCCGTCGCGCTGCAACCATCCTGCAACAGCAGTTGGCTGCGTTCGTGGACCTCAAAGGCGACAGCGAACCAGTGGTAATCGAACAGGAAGACGAGATCGATCCGATCCTGCTTCGTCCGGTTGACGATTTGGAACTGACCGTGCGTTCGGCCAACTGCCTTAAGGCGGAGAACATCTACTACATCGGTGATCTGATTCAGCGCACCGAAGTAGAGCTGTTGAAGACTCCGAACCTGGGCAAGAAATCCTTGACCGAGATCAAGGACGTTCTGGCTTCTCGTGGTCTCTCCCTCGGCATGCGCCTCGACAACTGGCCGCCGGCAAGTCTTAAGAAGGACGACAAGGCTACGGCCTGATCGTCGTAATCACCGAACGCGAGTTTGGTAAGGAATGAACCATGCGTCATCGTAAAAGTGGACGTCACCTGAGCCGTACCAGCTCTCACCGCAAAGCCATGTTCCAAAACATGGCGGTGTCGCTGTTCGAGCACGAGCTGATCAAAACTACCCTGCCGAAAGCCAAGGAACTGCGCCGCGTTGCCGAGCCGCTGATCACCCTGGCCAAGGAAGACAGCGTTGCCAACCGTCGTCTGGCTTTCGACCGTACTCGTTCGAAAGAAATCGTCGGCAAACTGTTCAACGATCTGGGCAAGCGCTATGCAACCCGTCAGGGCGGCTACCTGCGCATCCTCAAGTGCGGTTTCCGCGCTGGCGACAACGCGCCAATGGCGTACGTCGAGCTGGTTGATCGTCCTGTCGGTGGCTCTGTAGAAGCTGCTGAATAAGACATCAGTTTGAACATGAAACCGGGCCTAGTGCCCGGTTTTTTGTTTTCCGGAATTAAGAATTGCTATCGATAGTCATGATTTAATGAATTCGACGCTTCAATAGCTTTCGGCAATACTTCCTCCCAAGCCGATCAGCCGGCTATACACACCAGAGGAAGATGTAGATGAGCCAGAAGACCCTTACGACCGCCAGCGGTGCCCCAGTCGCAGACAATCAGAACTCCCGTTCGGCAGGCCCACGTGGTCCTCTACTGCTTGATGATTTCCATCTGATCGAAAAGCTTGCCCACTTCAACCGTGAGAACATCCCGGAGCGTCGCGTGCATGCCAAGGGATCGGGTGCTCATGGCACGTTTACCGTGACCCGCGACATCAGCCAGTACACCAGCGCCAGGCTGTTCGACACGGTGGGCAAGCAGACACCGATTTTCCTGCGCTTCTCCACCGTAGGCGGAGAGCGTGGTTCGGCTGACACCGAGCGTGACCCGCGCGGCTTTGCGATCAAGTTTTACACCGAGGAAGGTAACTGGGACATCGTGGGCAACAACACGCCGGTGTTCTTTATCCGTGACCCTCTGAAATTCCCTGACTTCATTCACACTCAGAAGCGCCTGCCGCAGACCAATCTGAAAAGTCCTCAGATGATGTGGGATTTCTGGTCGCACTCGCCTGAGGCGCTGCACCAGGTCACCATTCTGTTCTCTGATCGTGGCATTCCGGACGGCTACCGTCACATGCACGGCTTCGGCAGCCACACCTATAGCCTCATCAATGCTGTAGGCGAGCGCCATTGGGTGAAGTGGCATTACAAGACCCGCCAAGGGATCAAGAACTTGGCACCCGCAGACGCTGCGCGGATTGCCGGTACTGATCCCGATTACGCTCAGCGCGATCTGTTCACTGCCATCGAGAAGGGCGACTTCCCCAAGTGGCAGGTGTGCATTCAGTTGATGACCGAGGCTCAGGCTGCGAATCATCATGAGAACCCGTTCGACGTGACCAAGACCTGGTCGCAGAAAGAGTACCCGCTGATCGAGGTCGGCGAACTGGAGTTGAACCGTAACCCTCTCAACTATTTTGCCGAAGTCGAGCAGGCCGCGTTCGGCCCGAGCAACATGGTGCCAGGCGTTGGCCTTTCGCCAGACCGTATGCTGCAAGGGCGCGTATTTGCCTACGCCGATGCGCATCGCTACCGCGTGGGTACCAATCACCAGCAGTTGCCGATCAATGCCCCCAAGAGTCCTGTACACAGCTATCAACGTGACGGGGCGATGGCCTTCGGCACCAATGGTGGTGCGGCGCCAAACTATGAACCGAACAGCTATTCGGATGCACCGAAAGAAGATCCGCGCTACGCAGAGCCTGCGCTGTCTCTGAGCGGTGCCGCAGATCGTCATGATCATCGGGTAGACGGTGATTACTACAGTCAGGCAGGTAAGTTGTTCAATCTGATGAGCGCTGATCAGAAAGCGCTGTTGATCGGCAACATTGCCGGGGCAATGGCAGGCGTTTCCAGTGACGTGGTTCAGCGTCAGTTGCAGCATTTCCACAAAGCCGACCCTGCTTACGGAGAAGGCATCGCAAACGCATTGGGCATAAAACTGGGCTGAGTCGAAGTGAGAAACAGAACCGCCCTCATTTGGGCGGTTTTTCGCTTCTTAACGGCGTAATTTCGCCACTTTTCGTCGGTTTATTGCGTTTTTCTAAGTGACCTCGCGCGACGCTTGGTTCAAACTAGCGCCTTTGAAGCAGGAGTCTGGTGCGATGCAAGGCCACCCGGAAGTAATCGATTATCTCAACACGTTGCTCACGGGCGAACTGGCAGCTCGTGACCAATATTTCGTTCACTCACGCATGTACGAAGACTGGGGCTTTTCGAAGCTCTACGAGCGTATCAATCATGAGATGGAAGAAGAGGCGCAACACGCTGATGCGCTGATGCGTCGTATCCTCATGCTCGAAGGCACGCCGCGCATGCGCCCTGACGACCTCGACGTCGGCACCACAGTGCCTGAGATGCTCGCCAGCGATCTGCGTCTCGAATACAAGGTACGTGCTGCCCTGTGCAAGGGTATCGAGCTCTGTGAGCTGCACAGCGACTACGTGACCCGCGAAATCCTGCGCGTACAGTTGGCTGATACGGAAGAAGACCATACCTACTGGCTCGAACAGCAGATGGGGCTGATCAAGTCCATCGGCCTGCAGAACTACCTGCAATCGCAGTTCTGATTCAGCCGCTCATGAAAAAGCTCCTGCACTTGCGTGACAGGAGCTTTTTTGTATCCGGGTTCGACTGACGCCGACCCCGTTTTTCATCACTAGCGTCAGGCCTTGTCTCTGGTCAACAGAGGTTTCAGGTAGTGACCAGTGTAGGACTGTTCCATCTCGGCGACCTGTTCAGGTGTGCCCGTTGCAATGATCTGCCCACCTCTCGAACCGCCTTCCGGACCCAGATCCACCAGCCAGTCGGCCGTCTTGATCACGTCCAGGTTATGTTCGATCACCACCACGGTATTGCCGTGGTCGCGTAGGCGATGCAATACATCCAGCAACTGCTGAATATCCGCGAAGTGCAGGCCTGTGGTCGGCTCGTCGAGGATGTACAGCGTCTTGCCGGTGTCGCGCTTGGACAGCTCACGTGACAGCTTGACCCGTTGCGCCTCACCGCCTGACAAGGTCGTCGCCGATTGCCCCAGCTTGATATAGGAAAGTCCGACATCCATCAGGGTTTGCAGCTTGCGCGCCAGTGCCGGAACGGCATCGAAGAACTCACGCGCTTCCTCAATGGTCATCTCCAGCACTTCGTGGACGTTCTTGCCCTTGTACTTGATCTCAAGCGTTTCACGGTTGTAACGCTTGCTCTTGCACACATCGCAGGGCACGTAGATGTCCGGCAAAAAGTGCATCTCGACCTTGATCAGTCCGTCGCCCTGGCACGCCTCGCAGCGGCCGCCCTTGACGTTGAACGAGAACCGCCCCGGACCGTAGCCCCGCGAGCGTGATTCCGGAACCCCGGCGAACAGTTCGCGAATCGGCGTGAACAACCCGGTGTAGGTCGCCGGGTTGGAACGCGGCGTACGACCGATAGGGCTCTGGTCGATGTCCACCACCTTGTCCAGATGCTGCAGACCATTGATGCTGTCGTGCGTAGCCGCTTCCAGCGTGGTGGCGCCGTTCAGTGCTGTAGCACTAAGCGGGAATAGCGTGTTGTTGATCAGCGTCGACTTGCCCGATCCGGAAACCCCCGTCACGCAGGTCAACAAACCGATAGGGATTTCGAGATTGACGTTTTGCAGGTTGTTGCCACGCGCGCCCTTGAGGGTTAGCGAGAGCTTTTTGTTACGCGGGGTGCGCTTGGCAGGAACGGCAATCTTCACGCGGCCCGACAGGTATTTGCCGGTCAGCGAGTCGGGATGCGACATCACTTCGTCCGGCGTACCTTCGGCAACGATATGACCACCATGCACGCCGGCCCCCGGGCCGATGTCGACCACGTAGTCGGCCAGGCGAATCGCATCTTCATCGTGCTCGACCACAATCACCGTATTACCGATGTCGCGCAGATGCTTGAGCGTGCCCAGCAAACGATCGTTGTCGCGCTGGTGCAGACCGATGGACGGCTCATCGAGGATGTACATCACCCCGACCAGGCCCGCGCCGATCTGGCTGGCCAGACGAATACGCTGTGCTTCGCCGCCGGACAGGGTGTCCGCGCTACGATCCAGGGTCAGATAGTCCAGGCCCACGTTGACCAGAAACTGTAGACGCTCACGAATTTCCTTGAGAATCTTGTCGGCGATCTCGCCACGCCGTCCGGTCAGCTTGAGGGTTTCGAAGTAATGCGTCGCGTCGCCAATCGGCAGATTGGTGACTGCAGGCAGAGTCTTTTCACCCACCCACACGTGGCGCGCTTCACGACGCAGACGAGTGCCTCGGCAGTCAGGGCAGGGCTGCGTGCCCAAGAACTTGGCGAGCTCTTCGCGGACTGTGGCCGATTCGGTTTCCCGATAGCGACGTTCCAGATTCGGCACGATGCCTTCGAACGGGTGCGCACGCTTGACGATATCGCCACGGTCATTCAGGTAGCGGAAATCGACACTCTGCGAGCCGCTGCCGTTGAGCAGAATCTTCTGCATGTCGGCCGGGATCTGCTTGAAGGGCATTTCCAGGCTGAAGCCATAGTGTTTGGAGAGCGAGCCGAGCATCTGGAAGTAATAGACGTTACGCCTGTCCCAGCCTCGTATCGCGCCTTCGGCAAGTGTCAGTTCGGCATTCACCAGCCGCTTGATATCGAAGAACTGCTTCACGCCCAGGCCGTCACAGGTCGGGCAGGCGCCAGCCGGGTTGTTGAAAGAGAACAGCTTCGGTTCCAGTTCGCTGATCGCATGGCCACAGATAGGGCAGGCGAAGCGGGCGGAGAAGATCACTTCCTCGCCCGGCTCGTCGTCCATTGGCGCAACCAGGGCGATACCGTCGGCCAGCTTCAGGGCTGTTTCAAAGGACTCGGCCAGACGCTGCTGCAGGTCGGCGCGGACCTTGAAACGGTCAACGACCACGTCGATCGAGTGCTTCTTCTGCTTGTCCAGCTTCGGCAGCTCATCCAGCTCGCACAGCTTGCCGTTGACTCGCGCCCGGACAAAGCCCTGCGCGCGCAGCTCTTCAAAAACCGAAAGATGCTCACCCTTGCGCTCGCGGATAACCGGCGCAAGCAGCATCAATTTGCTGCCTTCCGGCTGGGTCAGCACCAGGTCGACCATCTGGCTGACCGTCTGGGCTTCGAGCGGGATATCGTGGTCGGGGCAGCGAGGCTGGCCGACGCGCGCATACAAAAGACGCAGGTAGTCGTAGATTTCGGTGATCGTACCCACGGTCGAGCGCGGGTTGTGCGATGTAGACTTCTGCTCGATGGAAATCGCCGGCGACAGACCTTCGATCGTGTCGACGTCCGGTTTTTCCATCATCGACAGAAACTGGCGGGCATAGGCCGACAGCGATTCGACATAGCGGCGTTGCCCTTCGGCGTACAGCGTATCGAAAGCCAGCGAAGACTTGCCTGAGCCGGAGAGCCCGGTGATAACGATCAGTTTGTCGCGGGGAAGTGTCAGGTCAATATTTTTCAGGTTGTGGGTTCGTGCCCCACGTATCAGGATCTTGTCCACTGCGGCCTCGCTTGGCGGGCATAAACGACGGAGTATAAGGCTCCGAGCCATTACGCGGCAAAGCGTCGCGTATGTGCTGTACAACGATGGGACTGGTAGAATCGCCGCCGGTTCACACGAGGTTATTCCATGCACGATACCCACAGCGAGCGTATGAGTAGCGGCGAGACCCGCGCAGCAGGCGGTCTGGCCCTGGTGTTCGCGTTCCGCATGCTTGGCATGTTCATGGTTTTGCCGGTTCTGGCAACCTACGGCATGGACCTGGCAGGCGCGAGCCCTGCACTGATCGGTCTGGCAATTGGCGCCTACGGTCTGACCCAGGCTGTGTTGCAGATACCGTTCGGGGTCATTTCCGACCGTATCGGACGGCGACCGGTGATTTATTTCGGCCTGATCATCTTTGCGATCGGCAGCGTGGTGGCGGCGAACGCGGATTCGATCTGGGGAATCATTGCCGGACGTATCCTGCAGGGGGCGGGCGCTATTTCCGCGGCGGTCATGGCGCTGCTCTCCGACCTGACCCGCGAACAGCACCGCACCAAGGCCATGGCCATGATCGGCATGACCATCGGCCTGTCGTTCGCCATCGCCATGGTCGTCGGCCCGGTCATCACCGGCATGTTCGGTCTTTCCGGGTTGTTCCTGGCCACTGGCGGCATGGCCTTGATAGGTGTTCTCATCGTCGCCTACGTGGTGCCCAAGGCCAGCGGGGCGTTAATGCACCGCGAATCCGGCGTCGCCAAACAGGCACTGGGGGCGACGTTGCGTCATCCGGACCTGCTGCGCCTGGATTTGGGTATCTTCGTGTTGCATGCGATGCTCATGTCCAGCTTCGTGGCCTTGCCGCTGGCGCTGGTCGAAAAAGCCGGTTTGCCCAAGGAACAACACTGGTGGGTGTACCTGACCGCCTTGCTGGTTTCCTTCTTCGCGATGATCCCGTTCATCATCTATGGCGAGAAGAAACGTCAAATGAAGCGCGTTCTGCTGGGCGCCGTCACAGTTTTGATGCTGGCTGAGCTATTCTTCTGGGCCTACGGGGACACGTTGCGGGCACTGGTCATCGGGACAGTGGTATTCTTCACTGCGTTCAACCTGCTGGAAGCGTCATTGCCGTCGTTGATCAGCAAGGTTTCACCGGCCGGCGGAAAAGGCACGGCAATGGGAGTTTATTCCACCAGCCAGTTTCTTGGATCGGCCGCAGGTGGGATACTGGGCGGCTGGTTGTTCCAGCACGGTGGTCTCGATGTGGTGTTCCTGGGTGGTGCAGCCATGGCCGCCGTCTGGCTCGCCTTCGCAGTGACCATGCGAGAACCGCCTTACGTGACCAGCCTACGTCTGCCGTTGTCGCCGCAGGCGCAGCGTGAAGCAGGCCTGGCAGAGCGTTTGATGTCCGTAGCAGGCGTGACAGATGCAGTGGTGGTTGCGGAAGAGGCAGCCATCTACATAAAACTCGACACAAAATTATTGGATCGTGCCTCTCTCGAAAAGCTGGTCAATCCAGCGTCAGAAGCGTGCGAAGCCTAGGAGAACGTTATGGCCCGTGGGGTTAACAAAGTCATATTGGTCGGTACATGCGGCCAGGATCCCGAAGTTCGCTACTTGCCTAACGGTAACGCCGTGACCAACCTGAGTCTGGCAACCAGCGAACAGTGGACTGACAAGCAGTCCGGTCAGAAAGTCGAAAAGACCGAATGGCACCGTGTATCGATGTTCGGCAAAGTCGCCGAAATCGCTGGCGAATACCTGCGCAAGGGTTCGCAGGTGTACATCGAAGGCAAGCTGCAGACCCGCGAGTGGGAAAAAGACGGCATCAAGCGCTACACCACTGAAATCGTCGTCGACATGCAGGGCACCATGCAACTGCTGGGCGGCCGTCCTCAGGGCGACTCCCAACAAGGTCAGGGCGGCGGCAACTACAACCAGTCCGCACCGCGTCCACAGCAGTCGCGCCCACAACAATCGGCGCCGCAGCAGTCCGCACCTCAGCAGAACTACAACCAGCAGCCGCCACAACGCGACTCGCGCCCAGCGCCGCAACAACAAGCGCCGCAGCCAGCTGCTGACTTCGACAGCTTCGATGATGATATTCCGTTCTGAGGAACCGTAGAGACTTCTTTGTAAAGTTTCTTCAGGAAGCCCCCGCATTGCGGGGGCTTTCTCGTTTTCGCGTTGTAAAAAATAAGTTGACCTGTTTTCACTAGGTTCATACCTTGAATTTACGTAAGTAATTCGAGGTGCGTATGCAGTTAGCAATCAGACGGTTTCAGGGGAAGTCAGGAGAAAGGTTTTCAATCCTCGTCGATAACGCCGGCATGCCGCTTTACTACCCCGCGCTGTACGTGACCGCTGAGATGCGTGGGCGCTCGCTTTCCATTAACACGATCAATAACGCGCTATCGGCGCTCAAGGCCATGTGCGCTTGGCAGAATTACTACGACCTTGATCTAGAGTCGCGTTTTAAGCGTTGCGAGCTGCTTTGTCGCCATGAGATCCATTCTTTGCGGGACTTCATGCAAAAGCCTCTGGAAGATATGTGTTCAGAGGACAAGCAGGTCGTGGCCCTCAAAGGCCGTCATAGAAGGGTCGCCAAGGACAATCAGTACAACCGAATAACCGTTATCGCTGGGTACGTGGGATTTCTTGCGAGCAGATTGCACCCAGTAACAGAGACCAGCGCGCAGGAAATTGATGTCATGGTGGCTCAGATCAAAGCTAATCGACCAAAGATTAGCGATAAAACTGACGAGGACAGATCTGATTTCCATCTGGATGACTCCGTTTTGGATACGGTTGAAGAAGTTCTCAAGCCAGGTAGCGCATCCAACCCGGTTACCGAGGTGGGCCTTCAATTTCGGAACGCATTGATGTTCACAATTCTTCGTCTCACCGGAATGCGGCGTGGAGAATTGCTGAACCTCAAAACGGAAGACTTCGATTTTGCTAAAAATACGGTCAAAATTGTGCGACGTGCAGACTCTGTTGGAGATCCGAGAACATATCAGCCGGTCGCTAAAACGCGGGAGCGTACATTTCCTCTAATCCCTGAGCTGATGCAGCGAGTCCATGAATACATCGCCAAATTCCGCAACAAGATTCCGGGTGCTCGTAAGCATGGATATCTTTTTGTGATTCATCGCTCAGGAAGAACTGTGGGCTGGCCACTTTCTAATTCTGGCTTCGGAAAATTTATTGCATCTCTGTCGACTTTAGCCGATGAGTTTTCTGGTCTGCATACCCATGCCCTTCGGCACCATTGGAACTATATTTTTTCGACGAGCTGCGATAAAGACAGCATAACCACTGAGCGAGAACAAAAGCTCCGCTCTTACTTGATGGGGTGGAGTGAAACGTCTGGCACTGCGTCAATTTACAACAAGCGCCATATCAAGGAAGCAGCTGGAAAGGCTGTGATGGGATTGCAAATAAAGCACTTGAGGAGGTCATCTGGTGATAGTGAATAATAGTGCAGTCCTAGCCCGGTATGAGCGCACTTCGTTTTTATCAAAAGATGGCTATGAGGTGGAGGTTTACTCGAGTAAGTGGAGGCTGAGTAAAGATATTAGAATCCACTTGGGTACTCTTCCTGCATGGCTGAATGATGATTTAAAACGCACATTTAAGCAGGTTTTGGCCATCTATGGAGAGACCTGCTCAGCGCAGTACACGATGTTACTTTACCACCGATTCAAATCTTATTTTGAGGCGACTCATAGTCTCCCACTATTCAGTCCAGAATCGATGATCTCCTATCGCTCACAAATAGCTGATACTGAGTGGGAGCTGAGCCCTATGCGTGCATTCATTCGCACATGGGTAAGTCTTGGATATCCTGGAGCCTCCGCCGACACCTTGAAAATGATGGAGGGCTGGAGGATCAAAGGGGGCGAAAAAGGCTACGCGGTACAGTCGATGTGTCCAGAAAATGGGCCGCTTACAGACATTGAGATGGAGGCTATCGTCTCAGGCGTGCTTGATTGTTATGCAATTGGAAAACTCGATTTGCGAGCAACTTGCTTCGCGATGATTTTAGCCATGACTGGCAGACGCCCAGCTCAAATCGCAGCTTTGAAGATTAAAGACCTTATGTCTGTCGGGCAGCGTTATTTCATCAATTTTCCGCGTGGCAAGCAAAAGCACGAGGGGTGGCGCCAGTCGTTTTCTAAGTTTGAGGTTGTTGAAGACTTGTGGACGCTTCTTCATGAGCAGGCAGGCTATGTCAAATCAACTTTTTCTGATCTGTGCAGTTGGTCTAACCAGCAGAATCTTGTGCCCGAGTTGCCACTGTTTCCGGCAATCAAACACTACGACGTGAATAAAGACCTTGAGGCGCAACTGGCAGGAGATTTTTTGCATGCCCGGGTGAGTGAGATCGGTTACTCGATGTCGAGCGTTAAAGAAGTGATCGCCGTTACCAGTCACAGAACTGGCGCTTACACCAACATCAACCCATACCGCTTCCGCTACACCCTCGGGACCAACCTTGCGAGGGAAGGCAGGGGGGAATACATCATCGCGCAAGCGCTTGATCACTCCGACATCCAAAATGCTGGCGTCTATGTGAGGAACATTCCCGAGATCGTTGAACGCATTGATAAAGCTGTGGCGCTGCAATTGGCTCCACTTGCGCAAGCGTTCCAAGGCGTACTTGTTGTTGATGAAACCAAGGCTCGCCGTGGTGGGGATCGTTCAAGCAGGATTTGCAGTGCAGGTGGCAACGTAGGTAGCTGCGGGAGCTATGGATTTTGTGGCGCTCTGGCCCCGGTCGCCTGTTATACCTGTTCGCATTTTCAGCCTTGGCTGGATGGACCTCATGAGGCTGTCTTAGATCAGCTAATTCTTGAGCGTGACAGCGTTTATGAAGGCACAGGCGACCTGAAGATCGCATCCGTCAATGACCGACTCATTCTTGCAGTTAGTGATGTAGTAACTCGTTGCAATGCCATGAAGAGCGATCTCGCCAATGTCTAACATCTTTCAGTTTGTTCCGAAGGCCCAAGCTGCCAGCCGGCAGAACCTTGATGAGTTCATCGTCATGTGCCGAGACAGGCTTACAGTGTTTGGTGCCGATCTGGATTGGTACAGCGATACGTGGCCAGGTGTAGGCAACTTCACAAAAAAGGGTGCTCCGTCTCGTGGCTATAGCGAAGCGCAGCTTCTGGACGCAGGCATCATTCCATTCGCGAAGGCATACGTGCGTTATCAGCAAGGCCATAACCCTAGCAAGCTGAAGAATGAATTCAAGGCCATTCGCTGCGTTGAAGCTGCTTTGCTTGAAATCAAAGGCTGTGCTGACATCACGCAGACCGATATCAGTGTCTTGGATGAAGCCGCCAAGGTAGCGTTTACTTACGGCGCGAGTTCATATCAAGCGGGCATCAGCTTGGCGAAACTCGTTGAATTCCTCAATGAAAGCCGAATCATCCCAGCACCAATTTCTTGGAAGAGCCCGGTAAAAAAACCTAAGGAGATTCATCGTACTGATTCCGTCGGCAAGCAACGGCGCGAGGACAAAATGCCTCCAGAGCGAACGCTTGAGGCAATGGCGGAGATGTTCAGCAATGACCTTCAGGGCGCGCGAGATCGCTTCACTACATCAATCTTTGCACTATGCATGTGCGCTCCATCTCGCATCAGCGAAGTACAAGACCTTCCCCTTAACTGCCTGCACCGGGAGACCGACAGCAAAGGCGTAGAGCGTCTCGGGCTCAGGTTTTACGCTGGGAAGGGATATGAATCTGATATTAAATGGCTTCCTACTGTTCTGGTGCAAACGGCTGAGGAAGCGGTTCGCCGTCTCACAGAAATGTCCGAGCCTGGGCGCATGCTCGCGAAGTGGCTTGAAAGCCATCCGGACAAGTTCTATCGCCATGAAAACTGTCCTAACTTCGGTGAAGATCACCCTCTAAGTGACACCCAAGCATGCCTTGCTCTGGGGTTAGATCCGAGTGACGTAGCGGCGGTAGCTACCGTTAGGCTGAAAGCGGGAATGAAATCCTACAAACCATTTCCGGCCTTTTATGCAGAGAACGGCTACGTCACATTGCGGTTTCTGAACGGTTTCGTGCACAGCAAGCTGCCGAAGGGGTGGCCGTGGCTCAACAAAGAGCGGCACATCAAGTATTCCGAGGCGCTCTGCTGTTTCAGACAAAACGAACTGAGGATGGACTATCCAGCACGACCGATCATTGTCTGGTCTCCGGGGAAGAGTACGTTCACAACGGACATCAACTATATCGATGGTCAGGAACGCAGCATTTGGGAGAGGAATGGCTACAAAAACCCTGATGGAACTCCTATTTCTATAGGATCTCACCAAGTTCGCCACTACCTGAATACGCTGGCTCAGCGCGGCAGCCTAGGCCAGTTGGACATCGCCAAATGGTCAGGGCGAGCCAACATCCACCAGAACGCTACCTACAACCACATGACAGCCGATGAGCACGTCGAGATGGCCAGGGAAGCGGGGATTGGTGTCGCTTTGACCAAGATCAGAGAGAACACGCCAGTAACGTTGGCTGACCTTGACGCCACAGGGGAGGGAATTGCCCACGTCACAATTTTCGGCTTCTGCGTACATGACTATTCAATGCTTCCGTGCCAGAAGCACCGTGACTGCCTGAATTGCACTGAGCAAGTCTGCGTCAAGGGTGATGCCAACAAACTCGAAAGACTCAAAAGTCATCGTGACAGTATCTGCCTTCAGCTTGGCAAGGCTCGGGCGGCGAATGAAGACGGTATCTACGGTGCCGACCGCTGGAGTCAGCATCAGATCAAAACCTTGGAACGGGCTGATCAACTGATCGAGATTTTAGAGTCGAAGGACACTCCCGATGGCACCATCATCCGGTTGAGCAATAACCAGGAGTTTAGCCCGCTGAAGCGTGCTATTGCCGCCCGATCAACTGCGCCAAGCCTGCCTGCTCTCAAAGAAGAGCCGGATATGGACGAACTCCGTGCGTTGATGGGGATGTAAGCCATGGCAAAGCATTTGAGTCAAAAAGACCTAGATCTAATTGTCAGCCTGATTGACGGCTGGGAGGGAAAGCTTGCCTGGGAGGCGCTCTGCGATGCTATTGAACCGTTGATAGGGACGCGGCCGACTCGGCAAACCCTGAACTCGCACGAGAAGATCAAGAGTGCGTTCACTCACCATAAGGCTAGGATGAAGTCAGGTTTCGTTTCCACGAAACGCCCGGCGAGTTTGAGTATTGCCGAGCAGCGGATTCGGCGGCTGGAGGCAGAAAACCATCGACTTGAACGTGAAAATGCTTGCCTGATGGAACGGTTTGTTCGCTGGCAGTACAACGCTTATAAATTTAACGTTTCTGCGGAGAAGCTGGATGCGCCGCTTCCGATTGTGGATCGTGGCTCGTCGGAGGTTGGGCCCTGAGTGTAATATTGCTTTGAGGCCCTTTAAACGAATGACTCATTGCGGCGTAGCTAGGGAAACTCTGAAAAAGACTTCCAAATCTGGTGAAATACGCCAGTCCCAAGCACTGAACGGTTGAGTCCCGATGAAGCAG
Organism: Pseudomonas cerasi; assembly: GCF_900074915.1. Lineage (GTDB taxonomy): Bacteria > Pseudomonadota > Gammaproteobacteria > Pseudomonadales > Pseudomonadaceae > Aquipseudomonas > Aquipseudomonas cerasi. The sequence goes on along the minus strand of NZ_LT222319.1, from coordinate 5,025,606 downwards.
ATGTCCTTCGCTGACGCCGAATACGCTGGCAAACGCAAACAAACCCGCCGTGAACGCTTCCTGATCGAGATGGATCAGGTCGTGCCCTGGAATGGCTTGGTCAAACTGATCGAGCCACACTATCCAAAGGGCGAAGGTGGTCGCCCTGCCTATCCGTTGATGGCGATGTTGCGGGTTCATCTGATGCAAAACTGGTTCGGCTACAGCGATCCGGCCATGGAAGAATCGCTCTACGAAACCACAATTCTGCGACAGTTTGCAGGACTGCACCTGGATCGGATTCCGGACGAAACCACGATCCTCAATTTCCGCCGACTGCTGGAGAAACATGAGCTGGCCGGTGGGATTTTGCAGGTCATCAATGGCTATTTGGGCGACCGTGGTTTGTTGCTGCGCCAGGGCACCGTGGTCGATGCAACGATCATCCATGCGGCGAGTTCGACCAAGAACGAGGACGGAAAACGTGACCCTGAAATGCACCAGACGAAGAAAGGAAATCAATATTTCTTCGGGATGAAAGCGCACATCGGTGTCGATGCCGAATCCGGTTTGGTGCATAGCGTGGTGGGCACGGCGGCGAATGTAGCTGACGTAACTCAGGTCGACCAGTTACTGCACGGAGAAGAAACTTACGTCTCTGGCGACGCGGGCTACACCGGTGTCGAAAAGCGTCCCGAGCATCAAAATCGCCAAATGATATGGTCGATTGCAGCGCGGCCCAGCAGTTATAAAAAGCATGCAAAGGAAAGTCTGATCGGGCGCATGCGTCGCAAAATCGAATACGCGAAAGCTCAACTGCGCGCCAAGGTTGAGCATCCGTTTCGAGTGATCAAACGCCAGTTTGGTTATACGAAAGTACGCTTCCGAGGCCTGCTGAAAAACACTGCGCAGCAGACCACGCTATTTGCTCTGTCCAATCTGTGGATGATGCGAAAACGACTGCTGAATACAGGAGAGGTGCGCCTGTAATGTGGACAATTGACGCTAAAAAGCGCTTGTCCGAAGAAAAAAGAGGAGTTGGGCGAGGCAAAGGTCTGATTTTCGATTGAAACGACGTTTTTTGAAACTTTGAAGCAACGGGAGGGTTAAAAAGTCTGCCTACTTCAGACCTTCCCTAGGTAGGTTTAGTTTATGGAGGGTTGTACATGTTTATGAAGATCCCCCCGAAAGAGCCGCTGGGCGTTCTAACCATGAGCGAAACAATTTCAAGACTAACCAATTTTGAATTATCGAGGTCTTCTGGAAAGCGTCCTCGTTGTGGCTCGGTTCTTACTGAGAATGAATTGCAATCGTTACGTGCAGAAATGATCAGAGATGGTGCGTACATGAAGGAATGGTTAAGTCTTAAGCTGCGGAAGCGCTCATTAATGAGCTAGGGGTAGCTCATCGGTGAACGATAGCGCTCATGGATGAGCTAGGGTTAGCTCACCGGTGCTACGTAACGACGATAATTCGCATTTTGAGGTCAATCTGTTGGCGCTGATTGAAAACTGACCCACCCTGCCGATCTTATTGATCAGGCGAACCCCCCGACGCAATCGCTACGTTTGCAACGCGAAGCCTCGCGCAAACTCATCCGGTCAACTCAAGTACTTTGCTGCACCGCCAGCTGACAGCGGCTGTATGCTGATATCGTCATTTGAACCGGTTGTTTGGGAGGTAGTGATGAAAATTATCGGTAAGGTCGAAATCGAATCCGTCATGGATGTCGTGTGCGACGTCTGCCAGCTCTCCACTCGGGTGACAAATGGCGGGCTTCAATTCGCCACGCTCCAAGCGCACTGGGGGGACGGCACGAAACATCATGGCGAGCGATACGAGCTGCACCTATGTGAAGGCTGCTTCTTTCAGGCAGTTGCTAATCTCAAGCAGGAGCGGCGTACCCAGACTCTCTTCAGCGATGATGGTCGTGCTGATAGGGCTTTTGTCGGCGATGATTTCGGTCTGATCCCTAATGACTCCTTTATGAGCGAATGAAGTTGATCAGCCAACTGACTTCATCCGCCGTTCAGATTTCGAAGGGCCTCGCGACCGGCAACTATCGGCCAGGAGCAGACGGTCGTGACTGCGAAAAACTACCAGACAAGGCCGTTTACTAGAGAATGAGGATCCGACGAAGTAGTTTTTTCCGGAAAATTTTCCGTATTCTGCACCATACTCAAGGTTGTGCGTGGACTCTGGCTGCATAAAAAACCTAGACGTACTTTCAAAGATTCAACTATTACAAGGAGTAGTAAATGGTCGACTTCAAGAAAAAGCTAAAAAATAAAAGTGTTGAAAAGAGGATAGATCCAACTGAAATATACGACTCACTGGATCGAAGAAGCGAAGCAGGACCGCTGCGCCCTTCTCAAGAAACATTATTAAAAGAATGGCATAGTTCCCGAAGAAATTTGAAGGATAGCGTTGTAAAACTCCACACAGGTGAAGGCAAAACTCTGATTGGACTTTTGATGCTTCAATCGAAGCTGAATGAATCCGGAAAGCCATGCGTTTTTTTGTGCCCCAACATTTACCTCGCAAGACAAGTAACATCTGAAGCCAAAAAATTCGGCATACCCTTTTGCGAAATTGGTAAAGACCGAGAGCTTCCCGACGAGTTTATCGCCGGGAAAACCCTCTTAATCACACATATTCAAAAGCTTTTCAATGGAAGAACGAAATTCGGACTCAATAACAAGTCTGTGGAAGTCGGCTCCATTGTTTTAGATGACTCACATGCCTGCATTGACTCGATCAAAAGCGCGCTTACCATCAAGATAGATCGAAAGCATCCTCTTTATGAAAAATTCATCAGGCTTTTCGACCAAGATTTAAGAGAGCAAGGGGAGGGCAGCTTCCTTGAAATTGAGAGTGGCAGCTACAACACTATGCTGCCAATTCCTTACTGGTCTTGGGTAGACCGAAAAGACGAAATGATTCAGCTCCTACTAAGCCATAAGGACGATAAAGAAATTGTTTTTGTATGGGAGCTAATAAAAAATAATTTAGAGAATTGTCAAGCTTTCATAGCTGGAACCTACCTCGAAATATCGCCTATATTAATTCCCATAAATGCATTCGGCTCATTCGCTCGAGCAGAACACCGAATTTTAATGTCAGCTACCACGCAAGACGACTCCTTCTCGATCAAGGGGCTTGGTTTTGACATTGAGGCAATTAAAACTCCTCTCACCAATACCATACTAAAATGGTCGGGTGAGAAGATGATCTTAATTCCTACCTTAATCGACGCATCTTTAGACAGAGAAAATATTGTTGACTGGCTCGCAAAGCCGGATAAAGATCGCAGTTTCGGCATCGTATTCTTAACCCCTGACTTCTCAAATAAAACTCAGTACCAACGTTTGGGCGCGACCGTTGCTGAAACCGAAACCATTTTCGAACATGTTCAGCAGTTGAAAACTGGAAAAACGGCTTCGTCCATGGTTTTTGCGAATAGATATGATGGTATAGACCTGCCCGATGACGCTTGCCGCATCCTTATCCTAGACTCAAAACCCTACTTTGACTCTCTTCTCGACCGTTACGAAGAGGACTGTCGTACTGGTAGCGATATAATGAATGTAAAGATCGCGCAAAAAGTAGAACAAGGCTTGGGGCGCAGTGTAAGAGGTGAAAAAGATTACAGCGTAATCTTGATAGTGGGGGGCGATCTTACAAAGTTTATCAAAAGCCAATCTACTCACAAATATTTCTCCCCGCAAACAAAAAAACAGATTGAAATTGGCCTGCAGATTGCAGAAGACGCGAAAGCAGAGCTCAAAACTAAGCCCAACGAGTATGAGGTTCTAATTGATCTCATGAAACAAGCTCTTACCCGAGATGAGGGCTGGAAAGAATATTATGTCGAAGAAATGGATGAAATAGTCAAAACAAACCAGAGTACATCTTTGTATGACGTATTAAAAATGGAGTTCGATGCGGAACTAGCGTTTGCATCTGGTAACGAAGCACGGGCGTGTGAAATCATTCAGAAACTATCAGATAAATTCCAGGAAGAACCTGCCGAAAAAGGGTGGTATGTACAACAGTTAGCTCGATACACTTACAGGCTTAGCAAAGCAGACGCTAATACCATTCAAGGCACTGCCTTCAGATTAAACACCCAGCTTTTGAAGCCAAAAACCGGTGTCAATTACAAAAAAATATCTTTCATCAATGAAAATCGAATTTCACGAATTCAGAATTGGCTAAAAACTTTTAACACTCACGAAGAACTTCAACTTTCTGCTAATGGGATACTCGACAACCTTGCTTTTGGTGTAGCCTCAGAAAAATTTGAGCTAGCTCTTAAAGAGCTTGGCCTGGGCTTGGGCTTCGAAAGTCAGAGGCCAGACAAAGAAATCAAAAAAGGCCCTGACAACCTTTGGTGTATTGGAGTTAATAAGTATATATTTCTAGAGTGCAAAAACGAGGTCGAATCGAACCGGGTGGAAATAAACAAAAACGAAGCTGGCCAGATGAACACGCACTGCGGTTGGTTTGAAGAAGTTTACGGCGAAGCAGAATGCACTAGAATTCTGGTACACCCCACCAAAAAACTTTCATATCATGGAAACTTTACTCACGACGTTTCGATCATGCGAAAACGCTCGCTTAACAAACTAAAAGAAAACTTCCGATCGTTCATTATGGAGCTACAAAAATTTGACATCCACAGTATTTCAACGGAGTAAATTAACAAGCTGCTAAGTTTTCACAGTTTAGATCCAGGCCACCTAACTACAATGTATTCAGAGTCTCACACTAACTAAACTAACAACTGCCTTAAAGTATTGTGGAGGAATACATAATTCCTCCATATGTCACCACTGCAACAACGATCAGCATTCTAGAGTGTGATTGATAGTCCCTACATAGGGATTCAATCCCTTCGTGCTTCTTCGGGCCGCTCCAAGCCATTAACAACGCATTTTTCGTACGTGCTATTTAAGTATGCCATGGCCTATGGCGGCCCGAAGTCAGCCCTAATTTCCCCCTAAATCTTTATCGCTAGAGAGAAATTCTCGTTAGTAAGCTATAGGCCAAAAGCAGTCAGCGACGGGTGTTAGCTTTCCCCCCAAAGGCCGCTTTGGACAGAGAATAAATCTGGTTGTCACCGCCACTGTAAAAATGACCCCCTAACGCCAACCTAGAATTGACCCCCCTGGGTAAAACTGGCGGCTTTGAGCTGCCAATATGTTGACCCAGGAGCAGTCTGTGGAAATTAAAGTGTTGGCCCGTCAGGGCCATGGCATCAAATTCATCGCCCGTGAGCTGGGTATTTCGCGTAACACCGTGCGCAAGTACCTGCGAAAGGCCCGGTCGCTACCCAGTGACAAGGTGAGACCCGCACGTCCGTGCAAAATCGACCCCTTCAAGGACTACCTGCACGAGCGTATTGAGGCGGCGCGCCCACACTGGATTCCGGCGACCGTCCTGCTGCGTGAGATCACGGCATTGGGGTACAGCGGCGGCGTCAGTCGTCTGAAGGCTTATATTCGCCCCTTCAAACGTAAGGCAGAAGAGCCGGTGGTACGTTTCGAGACACTGCCCGGCAAGCAGATACAGGTGGACTTCACCACCATTCGACGAGGCCGTCAGCCGCTTAAGGCGTTCGTGGCGACACTTGGTTTTAGTCGAGCAAGCTTTGTCCGTTTCTCCGAGCGAGAGGACAGCGAAGCCTGGCTGACAGGGCTTCGGGAGGCGTTCGCTTACTTTGGCGGCGTGCCCGAGCAGGCATTGTTTGATAACGCCGGAACCATCATCACCGAGCGAGATGCTTTTGGGGAGGGCCAGCACCGTTGGCATCCCCGATTGGCTGCGCTGGCCGATGAGTTTGGTTTTATTCCCAAGGTCTGCCGCCCTTACCGTGCCCAGACCAAGGGCAAGGTTGAGCGCTTCAACGGGTATCTGAAGGGCAGTTTCATTACCCCGTTGGCCGCTACGCTCAAGAGTGCGGGTCTGACGCTGGATGTGGTGACGGCCAACGCACATATCGGCCAATGGCTCGACGAAGTCGCTCATCAGCGGATTCACGGCACGACGGGTGTTCAACCGGCGGTACGTCTGGCCCAAGAGCAGCAGGTACTATTACCACTGCCAACACAGAGCCTGCGCCCGCAACCCGCCCAAGGCCTACGCCTGGGACGGGTCCTGCCGTACGAGAGCTTGCAGCATCCGCTGTCGGTTTATGAGCAACTGCTGGAGGTGAGAGCATGAACCTTCAACATGCTCGCCTGACAGAACTATGCAAGGGGCTAAAGCTTGAGCGCGTCGGGGTGGACTGGCCGCACCTGGCCCAACAAGCAGCAAGCGGCGAAGACAGCTTTGCCGACTTCCTCGAAAAGCTGCTGGCTGCCGAGACCGATGCCCGAAGTGAACGCTCTCGACAGGCCCTGCTGAAAACTGCCGCGCTGCCCGCTGTGAAAACGCTGGAGCAATACGACTTCGCGTTTGCCACCGGCGTCCCCCGGGCACAGCTCCAGGAGCTGGCAGCACTGAGTTTTGTTGGACGTGCCGAGAACATCGTGTTCCTGGGGCCTAGTGGTGTAGGCAAGAGCCACCTGGCTATCGCCCTGGCCTACCGGGCAGTGATGGCCGGTATCAAAACCCGCTTCGTCACGGCGGCTGACTTGATGCTGCAACTGACCGCTGCGCACCGCCAGGAACGGCTCAAGGAATACTTCAGTCGTGTGGTGATGGCCCCTGGGTTGTTGGTCATCGATGAAATCGGCTACCTGCCGTTTGGTCGTGATGAAGCCAACCTGTTCTTCAATGTTGTCGCCAAGCGCTACGAGCAAGGCAGCCTGATCCTCACGAGTAACTTGCCGTTTACCCAGTGGGCCGGAACCTTTGCGGATGATCAAACACTGACAGCGGCCATGCTGGACAGGCTGTTACATCATGCCCATATCGTGCAGATGACAGGTGAAAGCTATCGACTCAAGGACAAGCGCAAAGCAGGAACCAAATCTTCTCGGGCCGAACCGGCTCGAAAATATGAACCCGAGGGGGGTCAAAACTAAGTTGGCGATTTAGCACGGAAGGGGGTCACTTTTTAGTTGGCGTTGACATCTGGTAGCGGCTCACCACTTGCGTTCCATTGAAAGCAAATAAGAATAAGGACTATCTATTATCGTACGACGTCTCTGATTTGTTAATAAGACCGCTGATGCTGTCAGCGAGATTCCCACTCCAGCAACCAAAGCGATAGAGCTTGGAATACCTGCAAGGATTGCTGCCGAGGCTGGGGCAGCTGTGAAGAATGAAACTTTTAATAACCCGCTAAGACCCGCATCCCAACGTTGAGCCCGCAGGGACTCTCGGAGACTATGCATCGCTGGCAATACGTTGGCCTGATACTGGTCTGATACTGCTTGTCGCAACGCCTCGATAGGTACTTCTTTAGGCAAGTCCGCAGTAAGACGTGAAATTTCTCGCCGGAATACAGCCAGCTCTTCCACGTGATACTTTTTGAACTTGAGAATTTCATCCACCGAGAGATGCTCAGGCAAAGAAACTCCTTGCACCATAAGATCAATGAGCAAACTAGGGGCAACATCTGTTGGCAACGAGCGCCTCTGCCCAAACGCGTCGAACTGGCGGCCAGCGCGTCGATCGCCAGAAGTGCCAAGCGGCTTTCCCTTACGCACAGCGATTGCCAATTGGTCTGCTGCAGACGACTCGGTCACCAAGCCCAGGCCTAGTCGTTCAGCCAATTGAGAGGCGAGGAGCGTCATGTAGAAATTTGCGAAGCCAGGTGCGACGTGAAGCCAACCGTCATCATTAAGCCCACGCTCAAGTTCTGAGCGGATCATGTATGGCAGCTTTTCCGGATGAATATGAGCAAGCTCGCGCAGCTCATGGGACATCTTCTCGGGATGAATTCTACGAGTCGGGTATTTATCTGTATCAAACATTACACCGGCCGAGGCTGGGTCCGTAAGAAATTCGAGAACTTTTTCGGTGAGCTCCTCAACCTCCTCCATATCCGATGAGACACGAACGGGATTGAGTACGCCTTCATCACAAAGGGCACGAGCAAAATCATTCGAGTAAGGTTCACGATGGGAAACGGGGACTATTGTTCGGATGGAGTCCCAGAACAACACCGCACTTCGTAGCCAACGCTCATTTTTTATGTCGATGTGTGGGTAGTAAAGCGCTGTTGAGAAGGCTGTGGGCATCAGAGTTCCTCCGTGATAATTTTTGATTGACCAGCCGCAGTGCAGCTACATCAGTGTGGCATGGAACTCCCTTCGGCGTTTCCATGGCCGACGTCAGGCCGATTTCTGCCGGTGTTGACCGACCGCTTCGGGTCGATTTCAGTCTGTCGTGACCGGCAGAAAACGACCCAAAGGAGACGGTCAATCTCTGTGTCAGGTTCAATCCAGAAACGGACGTTCACCAACATCAAATCAAAAACGGCTTGAAAAGGCTCGCGGCTGGTTTGCGCTGTAATTGCCAAATCAAAACCCTGTTATCACCCGATAGATGGGTAACACGCGCCCTTGGAAACATTTGTGCTCGTGAAGTAAGTCATCCTTTATCGCGCGTTGACACGCTCCACACCCTAAGCGTAGCCAGATCCAGTTTTCCCTGGCATCCCTTCCAAGCAAAACCCTACTGACTTTATCGGCTCTTGGAGTGGACAGCGTGCTGGCGAAATACTAGCTTGCTAGGGATAAGTGCCCCGTCAAGCCAACCGTCGAGCCGAACAAATGGAATCCGGGTGCGAAGAGGGAATTTCTTGATGGAACAACATCACGGCTTAAGCTGCGGACGTTGCTATAAAACGTCTTCAGGTGACGATCTTTCATTTCTGGTTTTGAGCGCCCTCAACGGGCGGTCGGTTAAGTGCTGCCGAAATCGTCACAGTGACGACCCTTCATGCATACAAAGACCGAAAGACAGCCCCCCTAGAACTGGGATTCCTAGCCGGAAACATTGCCATATGTGCAAGTTCAACCAACGGAGCCATTATGTTCGAATCAATTGACCCATTGGATGCCTATAACAAAAATGTGAATATTCTAATCGGCTCAGGGGCGTCGGCGGATTTATTCCCAACCTTGGCACTAGAAATTAAAGACGCCACCGGCGGGTGGGAAACGATTGAGACGCTAGCTACAAAGTTCGAGCATTATCCAGAAAAGCGTACAGCCCTATTCATGCATTATTACAACACATGTATCTTTCCCGTTCAGACATTTTCCCCTTCGGCAGTTCACACTACCAAAGGCATGGAGAATCTTTTGAATTATCAGGCGCTCATGAAAACTCTGCTAGGCTTTCTTGATCGACGAAAGGAACTAAATCGTAAGATCAATATTTTTACTACCAACTATGATGGGTGCCTCGCCCATAGCGCGGACCAAATTCAAGCGCAAGGGACGTATGATTTTGTAATCAATGATGGCACGTCCGGGTTTCATAAGAAATATCTACATGCGAAAAATTTTAATACATTTCAATGTCAAACAGGAGTTTTTGAACGAGCCAGCTATGGAGTTCCTCAACTAAATATCATCCATCTGCACGGATCTGTTTACTGGTCGAAACACGCAGATAAAATTGAGGTTAGCTATGCTAATCAATTTAACCATCTGCTCACTGCAAGGGCAATTAGCAAGATCAGTCCATTCTCCAGCTACTTAGGCACCCCGGGCGGGTCTACCGCACGCGTCCCAAATGTGAAATTCACTAGTGAGCAAATCGCTAAATTTTGGCAGGCATACAATAAGTTACCTATCGTCAACCCAACAAAATGGAAATTCCACGAAACCGTATTTGAAGAGCATTATTACCAGATGCTTCGATTGCTGAGCTATGAGCTTGAAAAGCCGAACTCGATCCTTATTACTTTTGGCTTCTCATTTGCTGATGAGCACATCCTTAAGTTGGTTCAGCGCTCGCTCGTAAACCCTCAACTCCAGACGTTCATTTGCTGCTATAGCTCGGGTAGCGCAGCCTCGATGCGGAAAGAATTTCAGCAATGGAGGAATGTAACTGTAATCGGTCCGCCAGAGGGCGTCAAAATGGATTTTTCCAACTTCAACAAGTACGTGCTTTCGCTCAAGCCACAAACTTATATCCCGCCAGAGGACGATCTCGTATGAGTATTGTCGTTGGTGAGGTTATTGCCGTGTCGGGTGTTAGGATTTCTCTTCGTATTTTCGAGGACTCCAGCCACGAGACCATTTTTTACGACGGGATGAAATATCGGGGGGTGTCATTAAGAGAACACCTCCTTATTCAGCGAGGATTCATTGATATTGTCTGTTTAGTTGAGGGCGAATACCTAGATGAAAAAAAGCTCGATGTAGAAGCCGAAAAAACCATATACGTTCGTAAGGTCGACGTTAGACCCATAGGGTATGTTGTTGATGACACGTTCTATGAGGGCGTGAAATACATGCCCATGATCAGAGACCAGGCATTCCTACTAAGCGTATCCATGGTCAGCAAAATCTATGGGACCGAAGGAGATAGCAATTTTTCCATAGGTGCCATGCTAAAGGAGGATGTATCAATAAATCTGCCATGGGCCAAGATCTTCAATGGCCATCTTGGCATTTTTGGCAATACAGGGAGCGGCAAATCCAACACTCTCGCCCAACTGTACACCACTTTATTTAGAGAAAAGTTAGACGGACTGAAGAGCAAAAGCCAATTTGTTATCATAGATTTCAATGGTGAATACACTGAAGGGCAAATCCTTCCTGCCAAAGATAAACAAATCACAGTATTAGATACCAAACGAGGTGGGAAACAATTCATGATCGAAAGCATCCATTTTTGGGATGCGCAGACACTTAGCCTACTATTCCAAGCTACGACCAATACTCAACAGCCTTTTCTTAGGCGGGTAGTGAGTGGCAGAGATAGATTTAAAGATATCCCTCTGGCTAACTACTTTATGAAAACGTTTCAAAAAGTTTTCAGTGCAAGCGAGCCCAAATCTGACGCGCTTGAACTGACTAGAGAAATTGCTAGGTTGGTGTGCTGTGAGGAACTGGAGAAGCATCTCGCAAAAATAAAGTATAACGCCTCAAAGAAGTATTTTTTTCTAGATGGCCATTATTATGACTCTGACGGCAAAAGCTATGCTGCATTTTTAAAGCCGTTATTGGAAGCACACTTGGACTTGAGCGACCTCGATCAATTTGATGAGCTTATTGTGCGCTGCTATCTTCAGCTCTGCTTGGATGTGCTCTTGGGCTATGCGCAATACGAGCATATCCAACCAGTCCTGTCACGTGCCAAATCTTCTATTGATTCCCTTCGGAAAGTAATAAAAATCGTTGATGCGCCAACACCACGTCATCTACTCCATGTGATTTCACTGAAAAAATGCAACAATGAAATCAAGAAGCTCCTTCCCATTCTTATCGCCAAGAATTTCTACATCAATCACAAGGAGTCGGAAACTTTAAGAAGCCCACCAACGCAAACATTGCATTTAATTATTGATGAAGCCCACAATATACTGTCGGAACAGTCCACGCGAGAACACGAGATATGGAAAGACTATCGCCTGGAACTATTCGAGGAAATAATTAAAGAGGGGCGAAAGTACGGTGTATATCTAACACTTTCGAGTCAGCGACCAGCCGATATTTCTCCCACTATCGTTTCACAAATTCACAATTTTTTTATTCACCGTTTGGTCAATGAACGTGACCTCATGCTTTTGGACAATACCATCAGTACGTTAGACTCGTCCTCGAAGGCATTGATACCCACTCTTGCCAAAGGCTGTTGTGTGGTTACTGGTACAGCATTTGACATCCCCATGATTCTTAAAGTTGACCCATTGGTCAAGGCGCATCGGCCTGCCAGCGATGATGTCAATCTTGAGGAGTTATGGGCTAACCCGAAATCTTCACCGGATATCCTTATGGCTCCTTTACCTGACTGATAGCACTCTTACTAAAAATGAAGGACGGTCGAATCGACGCCAGTTTTGTAGATGTATTGAGTGTCTGCTTCTGGCCGTTTTCCGCCTTTCGTCACCAGCAGCAATGGGTTGATTTCCGCCTGACGCGATCGGTGAAAACGGTAATGAACGGGCCCTTGATGTACCAATTTCGTTTTATTTTTCGGGTGAATTATGAGCTGGGACGCCGACCTTTCCAAACTTATGAACTTATGTTTTCTTTTAATAGAATCCGAAAATGGTAAACAGCTGCTTCCTGGATGCGAATGGAAAAATGACGCTCAAGTTTTAGGCGTTAAAATTTTTAGGCATATCGCAACGGCTCAGCAGGTTAGCGCGGGAATTGGCTTTGAATTTGGTGCAGGACAGGTCTTTTCTCATATCGATCACTCTTCAGTTGCAGTGATCGTTAGAGCTGCCATCGAATCATATTTGGCTTTTAACTATATATTCGTGAATCAAGAGGAGAATTTGTCCATTTATCGACATAAGCTTTGGCGTCGATCCGGGCTTATAGACAGAAGTAAGATATTAGCCAATACTCCAGAGAGTAAAAATGTTCTTTTGCAGGAAGCTGAGTCCATAAAACAACTTTATAACGAAATCACTAGCAGCCTCTACTACCAAAAAAGCAATCGTGACGAAAGAAAAGAAATTGACAAAGGTAATTGGAAGCCAAAGGGAGGCTGGCATGCTATTACTTATAAGACCGACATTCACCAACGTTACTTTAGTGATATTTATAATCACTTAAGCGGGCATTCACATGCTAGCTTTATAAGTGCGCTTCAAATTAGAGACGCATGGAATATCGAACAGCAAGCTATGCTGGCGGGAGCTGCCCGCCAAATACTATGCATGGTGATTTCGCACTTTTTATTTTCCTACGCACAATTGTTCCCCGGCGCAAAAATAGTAATGGCATCAAACCCTGAACTAACTGAAATCGCGGACGGATGGCACATACATAAAAAGGAAGTGGCTGCGATTTATGGTCCTATTCAGTAACGTCCATAGCTGACCGATGAAAACCATCTAAGCAGCTCAGAGATAGCGATTCTGGCATCGCTCCGTGCATAGACTGCTTTCTGCCGTTTTCTGCCGGTTATGGTCACAAAGCGTGCTGGTCAAATTCGATGCAGTCGGTGGCCAGAACGAAATAAATGGTCAAGTTGAACGCAAGCGGGTGGTCAAGTGGAGTGCGACTTCGCAGCAATGACATCGCTGTGCCGTAGCTCAGAAGCGACCAAATATGGGTCTGCCGTTCGTCGCCTTTTTTGACGGGGTTCGCTGCTTGGAGCACGGAGTTAGTCGCAGGGGATTTTGTAAAGTTTGGGATGATAAATTGGTGAAACTAGGCAGAAGATTTACAAAAAAGTATACAAAATCAACGCTAACTTGAGTGGAATGTGTCGCGAGATGCCGTATTTGGGGGGGGGGAACCCGCTCATCCGCCAGAATCCAGAGGTTTCTGGTGTTCATAACCTTTTTAGGATGTAGCCGGAACCTGCTGTTCAGGTCCAGAGCAGGAGCCCCCTTTTATCGGGGGCTTCGTCGTTTTCAGGCGTCAGAAAGCGCTGAACCGCTCTGGCGATACTGCTGCCATGAAGGCTGCTATGCGCCTAAAACCGCGCATCCTTCTGTGTTTGCGCGTTTTCGAAACAATGCGCGATCACCCAGCTCGCCGGCTTCACCTCACCTCGTGGGCCAAACGCCAATGCCCGCTGTGCCAACGGCCCGTTGCTGGCCGTGGCACCGGCAATATGCGGGCTGTCCCAAACACCCCACGTAACAACGGTAGATACCGAGCGCGTGGCAAGCACCACGTCGAGATACCGCTTATAAGTCGCTGCAACTGATCCATCACGATCTGCGGTGGACCCCGTCAAGTGGCTGTCGTCGACGTCGAGTTCCGTGATGTGGATCGACAACCCCATATCACGCACTGCCAGAATAAAGCGAGACAGGCCCGGACCAAATGTGTCGCCTGTACGCAGGTGGGACTGAATGCCAAGGCCGTGTATGGGAATGCCCCGCTGCTTGAGCCCGCGCAGCAGGGCGAGCACGGCAGTACGTTTGCTTTCGCCGTAATGGGTATCCTTTTCCAGGCCGTAATCGTTGTAGCAGAGCAGGGCGTCCGGGTCAGCCTTGTGCGCAGCCTTGAAGGCTATGTCCAGATAGCGAGGCCCGAGCATCTGATACCAGAATGAATTGCGCAGCCCGTCAGGCTGGCCGTCCTCCAGCTGGATGGCTTCGTTGACGACGTCCCATGCGCTGATGAGGCCGCGATAATGGCTGGCGACGGTACTGATGTGCGCCGTCAGCACTGCTTCGGCGTTCATCGGGGTGATGGTGTGGTGAACCCAGTCGGGTAAGGAGCGATGCCAGCAGAAGGTGTGGCCGCGCATACGCTGGTCATGCGCTTTCGCAAACGCCGCGATTGCGTCGGTGGGCGCGAAGTTGTAACGGTCTGGTTCGGGGTGGACAGTCTGCCACTTCAAAGCATTTTCTGGCACAACGATGCTGGCCTGACGGGCGACCAGCTGCCGATAGGCCGCATCGTCATTCAGCTTTGCCGGATCAATCGCAAAGCCGAACCGGATACCTTTCTCGGCGGCAGGCTGGCGCAATGCGGGAAAGGTTTCTGCCGCCAGCAGCCTGCTGTTGACGAAGGGCAGGCATGCCAGCAGGCGGACAAACGCAGTCAGAAAACTGCGTCGACTAGCCCGGAGCATTACGCACCAAAAATCTCCATCAACTCCTCACGGCCTACCATCACCGTCATCGAGCCTTGTTTCTGCTCGCCCTCAATCGTGCACAACAACCCGGCTTCCCGGCAGATCACTGCGCCTGCTGCGATGTCCCACAGGCTGGTGAATTTCTCCATGTAGCCGTCTGTCTGCCCCAAAGCGGCGAACGCCAGGCCGATGGTGGCGCAGCGATAACCGGCGAGGCCCCAGCCCTGTCGGCGCAGGCTCAGGTGCAGTTTGCCCATCTCTTCGGCGTCCCAGCGGGTGTTTTCGCCGACGCCGGCGATGCGCAGGTGCTCGGGTGGTTGAGGGCGGACAAAAGGGACGCCGTTGCGCAGCAAGCCATCACCCGTGCGGGCTGCCAGGGTGTAGCCCAGTGCCGGGTAGGCGACGACGCCGATTTCGGACTCGCCTGCCGACATATACGCTACCGCGATCCCCCACAATGGGGTGCCGCGCAGGTAGTTGCCGGTGCCGTCAATGGGGTCGATGACCCAGCCGTCGGTGATGAATTCGCCGCCCATTTCTTCGCCCAGGATTGTATCGTCGGGGAAGTGTTTGCTCAGTTCTGCACGCAGCAGTTGTTCCACTTCAAAGTCGGCGCGGGAGACGAGGTCTTGCGCGCTTTTGGTGGTGATGTCGAGGGTGTGGCGGTCGTTAAAATACGCCATGGCCAGGCCAGTGGCCTTTTCTACAGCTTGCATGGCGACGCTGAGTCGGTTGTTCATTGCAGACAGCCTCCGTTCGGCAGGTTCAACAGGTCCGGGTAATCACTGAGAATCGACTGTGCGCCATGTTCCAGCAGGTAGTGCGCACGTTTCGGGCTGTTGATGGTAGCCACGGCGAATTCGACGCCGCTGCTTTTCAGGCGAACAAGGTGATGGTCATCGAGCATATCGTCAAGTACGTGAAGTATTCGGCAGTCATATTCGGCCAACAGCGCGACCGGGTCGGCAGGCGCCACCACGGATGCGATAGCCAGCGGTACATCGTTCCACAAGCGTCGCGCGGCCGTTAGTGAGCGCACCGAAAAGCTGGAGACGAACAACCGATCGTTGTCGGCGGGCCACAGATTTTTGAGGATCGGCATCACCACTTCCGCCGTCTCGACATCGTCGCCAATGGTCGGCTTGAGTTCGACCTGCAAGCCCAGGTTGAGGCGCAGCGCACAGGCCACGATCTCTTCGAAGGTCGGCACCTGCAGGCCGGCGAATTCAGGCGCGAACCAACTGCCGGCGTCCAGCATGCGGATAGCTTGCAGCTCATGCAGCACGACGGCGCCACGGCCGTTGGTGGTGCGGTCCAGCAAGTCGTCATGAATCACGACCGGCTGGCCATCACGGGTCAGCTTCACGTCGATCTCGACCCACTCGGCGCCGCATTCGGCAGCTTTTTCCAGGGCCAGCAGAGTGTTTTCCGGCACGTAAGCCTTGGCACCGCGATGGGCAATCAGGGACGAGCGGACGAGGGGAGCAGGTTTGAGCATGGCGGGTCA
Organism: Pseudomonas cerasi; assembly: GCF_900074915.1. Lineage (GTDB taxonomy): Bacteria > Pseudomonadota > Gammaproteobacteria > Pseudomonadales > Pseudomonadaceae > Aquipseudomonas > Aquipseudomonas cerasi. The sequence goes on along the minus strand of NZ_LT222319.1, from coordinate 5,009,438 downwards.
CTTGGTGGTGTGGGAGAAGGTCACGAGCTGGCGCTGGCCGGTCTCGATATCGAACAGCAAGGGCGTGGAATTGATCGCGAGTCGAACCTGGGTGCCGGGTATCTGATGTTGCCGTCCGGCGAGGCTGACAACGCAGCGCGTTCCAGCCAGTTGGCAATACAGCAGCGTGTGGCTACCCAGATTCTCCGATGACTCGACTGTGGCAGTGACGCCTTCCTGGTCGAGCATGAAGGTCTCGGGGCGCAGGCCCATCAGCCATTTGCCGGTCCGGTTGCTCGCAATACCGAGCTTGATGGGCAAACGCTGCCCATCGGCGAGGAGCAAAATCCTGTCGTCGAGGCAATGCACCGGCAGCAGGTTCATGGGCGGCGTGCCGATGAAGCTGGCAACGAATGTGCTGGCGGGTTGATCGTAGATCTCGGCGGGCGTGCCGATCTGCTCGACACGGCCCTTGTCGAGAATCACCACGCGCTCGGCGAGGGTCATGGCTTCGGTCTGATCGTGGGTGACATACAGGATCGTCGCGCCGGTCTGCCGGTGCAGGCTGCGAATCAACAGACGCATTTCATGACGCAGCGCGCTGTCCAGATTGCACAGCGGCTCATCGAACAGCAGCACCGGCGGTTTGCGGATCAACGCCCGACCGATGGCGACGCGCTGGCGCTGGCCGCCGGAAAGTTCTCCAGGCTTGCGTTGCAGCAGTTCCTCCAGGCCCAGTGAGGCGGCGCACTCGCGGATGCGCTGCTCGCGTTCCTTGCGTGTAACCCGCGCCAGCTTGAGCGCGTAGCCGATGTTGTCGGCCACGCTCATGTGCGGGTAGAGCGCGTAGTTCTGAAACACCATGGCGCAGCCGCGTTCCTTGGGCGGCAGGCGCGTAACGTCGCGGCCGCCCATGAGAATCTGCCCTTGGCTGACCTCTTCCAGCCCTGCCACCATGCGCAGCAGCGTGGACTTGCCACACCCGGACGGGCCAAGGATCACGTTGAGCTCGCCCGCCTTGAAAACCAGGTCGAGCCCGTGAAGGATGGGGTCTGTGCCATAGGTTTTGTGCAGGCCTTTGAGGACAATATCCGGCGCGCAGGTAATAGGGGTGAGCGCGTTCATTTACCGACTCCAATCAGGCCTTTGACAAACCATCGCTGCATGAGCGCAATGACGAGGATGGGCGGCAGCATGCTGACCACAGCAGCGGCCATCAGCAGGTTCCACTCGGGGACCTGAGTTGCATCGGTCGGCAGGAAACTGGCGACGCCCAGCACCAGCGTGCGCATGTCCTCGCGATTGGTTGCGACCAGCGGCCACAGGTAATCCTTCCAGGCGCCGATGAACACCAGCGTGCCGAGCGCTGCAAAGTTGGTCTTCGACAATGGCAGCAGGATGTCGATGAAGAACCGCCAGGGCCCGGCACCGTCCATCCGTGCGGCTTCGACCAGCTCAGCAGGCAGCGTCTGGTAGAACTGTCGGAACAGGAAGGTGCCGGTCGCCGAGGCAATCAGCGGCAGGGCGAGGCCGGGGTAGCTGTCGAGCAAATTGATGGTCGGCAGCGGCAGCCACTGAATGCCCAGCCAGTGCAACAGGCTGCGCACGGGGCCGAACAGATCGCTGGCCACTGCATACGTGGGGATGATCCGTACTTCCAGCGGCAGCAATAGCGCCCCCAGCACGGCGAAGAAAATCACCGAACTGTAGCGGCTGCGGAAGTACACCACGGCAAAGGCTGTCAGCGCCGAGAGCGTCAGCTTGCCGATCACCACCAGTGTGGCGACCAGCAGGCTGTTGCCCAGCAGGCGCAGCAGATCGAGACGCCGGGTGACCTGCTGCAGATTCTCCAGCAGTTGGTCGCCGGGAATCACCGCCAGACCGTGGGCGAACAGTTGTGGGTTGCTGACGGTCGCCGAGCAGACCGCCATGTACAGCGGGCCCAGCGCGAACACCAGCCCCAGAGTCAACAGCAGGTAAGCACCTGCGTTGAACAGCCGGTTATGCTCGATCATGCTTTCACCCCGCGGCGCTGGAAGCGCGACAGGAGTTTGAATTGAGCGATGCTCAGCGCCACCACCGCGAGCAGCATGAGCACTGACAGGGTCGATGAGCCTGCCAGGTCCAACCCCATGAACCCGTCGGTGTAAATCTTGTAGGCCAGCACATTGGTGGTGTCGCCAGGTCCGCCTTGGGTGAGGGTGTCGACCAGGCCGAAACTGTTCGACAGGCTTTCCAGCAGGTCGATGACAAACACGAACAACAGATAGGGCGCGATCAGGGGCAGTTGTATGTCGAGCATGCGCCGCAATGGACCTGCGCCATCCAGTGCTGCAGCGGCGAGGTAGTCGTCGGGCACCGATTTCAGGCTGGCGACCAGCATCACGAAGTTGAACGGCACCAGGCACCAGGCATACGCCACGATCAGCAACAGCATGCTCTGTATCGGGCTGGAGTAGGGCGCCCAGGTGCCGGGTGCAATCGCGTTGAGCCAGGCGAAAATACCCATCACCGGATTGGCCAGCACATGAAAGACGATACCGATGGTTGCGCCCGATACCGCGTAGGGCCAGATCAGCAGGTTGCGAAACACGGCGTTGCCGCGCAGTTTCAGTTCCAGGCATAGCGCAAGCACCAGCGCGATGAGGATCGAAAGCACGACGCTCGATAAGCTGAACACCAGCGTCGAGCCCAGCGACGTCAGCACGCCGGGGTCTTTCAGCACACGCCAGTAGTTGCTCAGGCCAACGAAGATTTCATTACCGCCGAAAGGTGGCACCAGATGAAACGACCACCAGATGGCCTGGATCGCAGGCCAATAGAAGAACAGGCCGAGCGCCAGCAGTTGCGGCAGGGCGAACAGTAACGCCAGACGTGGCTGTGGGAAATGCGCACGCGGTTTCATGGCGTTGCCTCGTTTGAGTCGTTGCTGGCCTGGGCCTGATGCATCTGTTGAAACAGCCCCAGCAGCTGGTTGGCCCGCAGCGTCGTCTGGCGCAGGGCCAGATCGATGCTCTGGCGACCCGCGAGCGCGTTCTCCATTTCCTGCGACCAGATCAGGCGCATCAGCGTGATAAAACCGCAGCGCAAAGGCGCGGAGGGCTGACCGTCGATATCGGTCAGCGCTGCCAGTCCGACCGTCATTGCCGATGGCTCGCTGGCTGCGGATTGCAAGCGTGCGGCGGCAGCCTGAGTAACAGGCAGGTAGCCCGTTCGTGCGCTGAACATCAACTGATTGTCCGGTTGCAGCACGAATGCCAGAAATTCCGACACCAGTCGGTAATCCCTCACGGAATGCCCGCGCATCACCCACAGCGAGGAGCCTCCGGGGACATTGGCGCGTCGTTGGGTACCCGCGTAAATCGGCAGTGCCGTGACCTGAATATCGGATTCGGGCGTGCTGTGCACAACATTCCACGCCCCGGTGGAGTCGATCAGCATGGCGCAGTCGTCGGTGGCAAACGCCAGTGCCTGCTGTCCGCTGCGGGTTGCATCCTCATGGACCACCAGACCTTCACGGGCCCATTGCGCGAGGTCTTTCATGAGACGCAGATGGGAGCCTTCGTCGAATTGATAACGGTCACTGCCTGCGGAGCGAACAGCAACGGCGGTGCCTTGCGCTGCGCTGGTCTGCTCCAGCCAGATCCAGGGCGCAAACGCGCTGACGACCGGGCATTTCTGGCCGCTTTTCTTAAGGGCTCGCAAGGCATCCGCAAAAGCTTCCCACGTAGCGGGTGGCGCACTGATCCCGGCAGCGGCCAGCGCATTTCTGTGCGTGTAGAGCACGGCTGTGGACGCCGCAAAAGGCTGCGCCGCGAGTGTGCCGTGATCGTCGGCGTAGTAGCGCCGCAAGGCTGGCAGAAAGGTGTCGTCGGGATAGGCCCTGTGATGATCGGCCATGATCGCCTCGACAGGTCGGGTGGCACCGCCCAAGAGCATGTCAGGCGTGGCGACGTCGTAAATCTCCACCAGTGCCGGGCCTATTCCCGCCCGGTAAGCGGCGACGGTTTTCTGCAGCGTCTGCTCATAGCTGCCCTGGCGAATGCAGTGCAGACGATCCTCTTCCTCGCGTTGCGCATTGAAGCTTCTGCACAAGTCCGCGATGGCACTCCCGGCCGCGCCACTGTGGCTGTACCAGAACTCGGCCGGTGCGGCGAAGGTGTGTGCAGCGAGCGACAGCAGGGCCAGTGTGGAAAATAGCTTACGGATGGAAGGCATGAGAACACTCACAAGAACTCAATGCCATTTAATACAGGTTGTGTGTAGTATTTGTGACCTGCGCGACTTTTATTAAATTTTCATGATTGAAGTGTGCAATGGATGGTGGGCGATACACTGCTTCACGCGCCGACTGTTTTAATCCTCCTATGATTTGAAGATTCCATGCCTCTCGACCTCGACACGCCACTTGATTCGCATCAACCGTTGAGCCTCAATGAACGCAAGCTGCTGGACATCCTTCGTCGTCGAGGCGCGATCACCCGTGCCACGGTTTCGACCGAGATGGACCTGGCTCAACAGTCGGTGCACCGGCTTATCGAAGAACTGATCAGCCGTGGTCTGCTGCGCAGCGGTGAGCGCGTCAAAAACGGTCGCGGCCAACCCAGCCCGCGGATCGAACTGATCAACGAAGCGGTGTATGCCATCGGCGTATCGATCAACACCGACTCGGCAGTGGTCTGCGTCGCCGATTTGGGCTGCAATGTGCTGGAACAGGTCACCCTACGCACGCCGCCGTTAAGCCGCAACAGCACCCTGGATTCGCTGGAAAAGACCATCGAACGCATGCTTCAGCGCAACGGCATCGAAGTGCAACGGGTCGTCGGCATGGGCTTCGCGATTGCCGGCTTTTTTCTCGAGAACCGCCAGATCAATGCGCCTGAACCGCTGCGCGACTGGTCATTGATGGACCTGCAACCGGTGCTGGAAGAACGATTCGGCATGCCGGTCTGGCTGGAAAACAACGCCACCACCGCAGCCATCGGCGAAAGCCTGGTCGGTGTGGGCGCCTGGGCCAGCAACTTCATCTACCTGTCATTCAACTTCGGCTTCGGCGCGGGCGTCGTGATTAACGGCAAGCCGTACTTCGGCAGCCACGGCAACGCAGGCGAGATCACCCTCTACAACGACGAAGAATCGATAAACCGTCCGGCTCTGCGTTACTTGCTCGAAGACCTGCATCAGAGCGGCGTGCAGGTCGACTCGATCGAAGACCTGCGCTCGCGCTTCGACCTCGACTGGCCCGGTGTGGATACCTGGCTGACACGCGTCAAGCCCACCCTGGATCGTCTGGTCAACGCACTGGCCGGGTTGTTCGATCCGCAGGCCGTGGTGTTTGGCGGGCAATTACCGCCCGAATTGGGAAAACGCCTGATCGCCGCGACGACTTTCTGGGGCACCCATCGCTACAACTCCCCACCGCCTCGGCCGCAGTTATTGCTGAGCGAGACGAATGGCGATGCGGCGGCTCTGGGGGCGGCGTTGGTGCCGTTGAAAGAGCGGTTTTTTGTTTGATCTGTCGTCAGTATCGAGTCGAAGCGGGCATTCAACGCATGATGACATCTACGCCAAAAGCATTTTGACGCCCTCAGCCCTTCTGTCTTAGAGCTTGCATCAGTTGCTCAACGACGGTGGCTTCAACGGCACCTTCAGTGGCGTCCGCATCAAAAGCAGCGCAGCAAGCCGATGCGTCGCCATCGCCGATGCGATAGACAGCAATGACGCTGCCTGGCCCGCAGCCTGTGTGCCCAGCTAGAGAATGCCCGCCGTCAATCGAACCTTGCATCAAGCCGAGGCCATAGCCCGGCGTGATCCATGGGCGCCCTGAAATCGGGCCGCCTAGTGTTCGTGCTGTCTGCATTTCCTGAAGCAAGCCTGCGCAGAGGAGCTCTGCACTGAGAAGTCGGTCCAGAAATAGCGCTGCTTGAGAAATCGGACCTATCAACAAGCCGTGGTAAACCCAGGCGGGGTCATCATTCGAGGTACTTCCCAGAGGGATCGTTTGTAGGTCGGCTCGCGCTTTAGCAAAGCGAACGTTCGAGATACCCAGAGGGGCAAGAGCACGTTGAATCACTGCATCATCAAGCGTCAGATCGGTCAGTCGTTCAATGAGCTCTCTGCGGCGGGGGCAGGCAGGTGCGTTGGCTGGCCATTAACATTTATTCATGCAATCGGTGCTTAAGATTCAAGAAGCTCGGCCGATTATACGATATTGCTGAAATTAAGTTGGCTCTAATCATCGTTGAATAAGCCGTTATTGTACAGTCGGAGTTGACAAGTGAAGTTACGCCTGAGCTGCAAAGCTATAATGATCGCCCTGTCGTTTGCCTTGTCGAATGTGGCGATTTCTGAAGAGCTTAAAGTGTACAACTTTTCGCCCGTCAATCAGTACAATCTTAATCTTTCAGCCAGCTTTTGGAATCCAATCATAAAGTATGTGTCCGAAAAAAGCGGCGTGACTCTTACGCTGAAGTTAGGGCGAACGTCCTCTGATACAACGAGTTATGTGCTCGCCCAAGAAGTTGATTTCGCTTTTACCAATCATCTGTTTAGCCCGGAACGCGACAAGATGGGCTGGAAGGTGTTTGGTCGCCGTGACGCGCCTGCGCTTGAGGGGCAAATCGTGGTGCCTGCCGACTCGCCAATTCATAGCCTTTCGGAGCTGGAGGGCAAGGAAGTCGTGTACCCGGGACCGGAAGCGTTCATTGCTTATAAAGTCACAAGCTCGGAATTGGTCAAGAAGGGGATCAACACGTCTACTGTGTTTGCAGGGAACATGGACGGTGCTTTCAGCCAACTCCTCAGTGGTAAGGCTCAAGCGATGGGAGCCAATTCACAGCTGGTAAGTGGCTACACGGAGAGAGAAGGGAAGTCGTTCCGCGTACTGTGGAGTTCAGCCTCGTTCAATGATTTGGCCCTCATGGCATCCCCTCGGGTTTCTAAAAAAGAACGTGATGCGGTCGCCAACGCATTTTTTAATATGCAAAACGATCCCGACGGTAGCAGGGTTCTTCGTGAGGCGACCGAGCTGGTCCATGCACCGGCACCGATTACCTTCATTCCTGCGACGGAAGCGGATTATGCGTCCTATCGTGATTTTTATAACAGTTTGCCAGCAAACCTTAAGTAAATAATTTCAACGTTAGCTGGAGAGGCTGTTAATGAATTTCTTTAAAAGCCTGCTGCCCAAATCACTGACGTCGCGAATACTGGCGATGTTATCCATTCTGATACTGACTTTTTTGACGACAGGGCTGGGGCTGTTTTATAAAAATCAGCTGCTTCAGCATATTGAAGAGATACAAGACACCGCTAACATGCTCATTGAGGTTGCGGCGCAAGCGGTTGAGGAAAGTGTCGTCATCGGCGATTACGACACCATCAAAAGAACCCTCGAAAAAACCCTGGCTCGCTCGCCGTTCAAGTCGGCCATGTTTATTGACCTGTCGGGTGGCGTGATTCGCCTTGAGGCAGCCAGTGCACCGGTTGGAAGAGCGCCTGCGTGGATAGAGTCTGAAGTCGCTGCAAGATTATTCGATGTCAATCGCCCGATCACTATTGGCGGAAAAGATTATGGCGTGATGCGTTTGTCTTTTAATGCCGAGAGAATTGCTGCCGAACTCTATAGTCTTGTGATCCAGGCTACATTGTTTGCGGTATTTTTTCTGCTGATAAGTTTGATGTTGATGGGGTTCATGATCAAGCGTTCGCTTGCTCATCTGGGCAAACTTCACTCTTATGAGGCGGAAATTGCTTCAGGTGCAGTGGCAGCAGAAGCGATGTTGGTCGCTGATGCTCCCATGGAAATACAGGAGGCTATAAAAGCGGTAAACCGCACTGCCGCAAGTATGCGCAATCACTTTGGTCTGCGTATCGAATCGTTGATGAATACCTTGGTGCAGCATAAAAATGCCCTGGATGAGGTGTCCATCGTTTGCGAAGTGTCGGCCTCCGGACGTATCACCTACGTTAACGAACGATTCGTAACAAGCTCACAGCACTCGCGAGCCGAGCTTTTAGAGTTGACGATCGATGAGGTCTGGATCGGCATGTCTTCAACCACTGAACCGTGGCAATGGGCACCGGAAAATGAGGTGTGGAACGGTGAGGTCAGGCTCTCAGGTCGCAGCGGCAAGGTTGCATGGCATCGACGCACTATCATACCTATTCTCGATGACCTGGGCGGCGTTGAAAAATATATCTGCATCGATATCGATATCACCGATCGAAAAGAGTTTGAGGTGGCGATTCTGGATAACTCCAGAAGGCAAAACCTTATCGCCTTGTTTGGCCAGCAGGCGTTGACCGAGGAAAACGTCAGTGTTCTGGGTGAACGGGCAACACTGACTGCGGCGCAAGGATTGAACTTGAGCAAGGCCGCTTTACGGGTCATTGATCGAGTGAATCATGAGGTCATCCTCAGCGCGGAGGTTGGCTTCACCGACGTTGAGATCCGCAGTGGTTATCACAATGATTTTTTGAGCGGGACTGGTGCTTCTGTCGGGTTTTTCATTAATGCTGATGCGCCAGATAGCAGGTACGCGCTGCTTCCTGGTGAAACAGTGGACGTTTGCAATATTAGAAGTGGCCTGGAGGTTGATATCTCTTGCAGGGAGGTCTTCAAGGGCGTTCTTGGTGTGTATGCCAGCAGGGATTACACCTTTACGCGTGAAGATGTCAGCTACCTTCAAACACTTGCCAACCTTTTGGCAGCCGCGCTTGAAAGGTATGACGCAAAGAGAAAGCTCACCTACCTGGCCGAAAATGATTCGCTTACCCATCTGCCTAATCGCTGGTTTCTCAGCAATTATCTGCGCGAGATAATCAGTCGGACAACGTCAGCGCCAGACGCAGTAAGCGTCATATTCATAGATTTGGACAGGTTCAAGGCCGTCAATGACACCATGGGGCATTCAGTAGGCGATCAATTGCTTATCCAGGCGGGTCGACGCTTGAAAGGCTGCATGGATGAGAACAGTGTGGTTGCGCGGCTGGGAGGCGATGAGTTTTCGATTGTCGTCACACACAACGTCTATTCCGAGAGCCTCATAAAATCGCTGGCGACCCACGTTGTTGATGCGCTGGGCAAACCGTTCAACCTTGGCGGTCAGGATATATTCGTTTCAGCGAGTGTAGGCATCGCTAATTATCCGTTTGACGGGCGTGACACTGGCGTTATCTTGAAGAATGCGGACACCGCCATGTACCATGCGAAAAAAAGTGGCCGTAACAATTTCAAGTTTTACAACGCCAGAATGAACGAAAGTTTAACCAGACGCTTGCAAACGGAAACGCTATTGCGGGGTGCGCTTGATCGCGATGAGTTTATTCTGCATTTTCAGCCAAAGGTCAGCCTCGCCGATGGCAGGATAAGTGGTCTGGAGGCTTTATTGCGCTGGAATCACCCGGAGCAAGGTATGATTTCTCCGGCCGATTTTATCCCTATTCTTGAGGACACTGGCCTGATCATTCCTGTCGGCGTTTGGGTTATACGGAAAGTCTGTGAAACCCTAAAAAGCTGGGAAGAGAACAACATAAGGCTGGTACCGATCGCCATCAATTTGTCCGTCAGGCAGCTTCAAGTCAAAGGCCTGGCTGAGACCGTCAAGCACGTCGTTGAAGCATACGGTATCAACCCCGCTCTTTTAGAGTTCGAACTGACCGAGTCGATGCTGATGATCGATCCCGAGTCGGCGGTTGAGATACTTCGAGATATAAAATCGTATGGTATAAGCCTCTCCGTCGATGATTTCGGAACGGGCTATTCCAGTTTGGCCTACCTGAAGCGGTTTCCTCTTGATGCCCTCAAAATCGACAGGGCGTTCATAAAGGATATCACCAGCAATCATGAGGACGCCGCGATCACCAGGGCAGTAATCGTACTGGCGCACGAATTGGGTCTTAAGGTCATTGCAGAAGGCGTTGAAACAGTCGACCAGCTAGAGCTGCTCGTGGCGTATGGCTGCGATCAAATGCAGGGTTATCTTTTCAGTAAGCCTGTCATCAGTGATGAGTGTGCAGCGATGATCAAATCGTCACGCAGTCTGGATATAGGGTTTTCTGAAAGCGGTGTGGCGTAGCGTAGTAGTGATAGCGTCTGCGAGAGCGGTCATGGCGCGCCGCTGTACGCAGCGGCTGCTGCCGCCCCATTACAGCCATTCGCGCGGGCAGTTTTCAGGTTTCGCTGTCATCCAATACCGCTGGCGTCGCTGCCGACCCCGCCAACAGACCTCCATCAATGTTGAACTCACTGCCGGTAATGTACGTAGCCTCATCGGTGGCCAGTAACAGGGCCACAGCCGCCACTTCTTCAGGCATGCCAAATCTTCTGAGTGGAGTGTCTCGAACGAGTGCGGCCATTCGCTCTTCACGACCCGCATCAGCACCCAACATGGGCTCCCATATAGGGGTGAGGATGGCGGCTGGATGAATCGAGTTGCATCGAACTTTCAATCCTTGCTCGGCGCAGTAAAGCGCCACCGTCTTGGTGTGATTGCGAACGGCGGCCTTGGACGATGCGTACGCAGCTGCGCCAGGAATACCCACCAGTCCGGAGCGAGAGGAAATGTTGATAATGGAACCCGCCCCCGTATGGCGCATGGCTCGTATAGCGTACTTGCACCCTAGAAACACACCATCGAGATTGGTGTGATGTACGGCTTGCCAGTCCTCCAGAAGCGCATGTTCTGGGTCATGCGGGGCAGCGCCCAGCTCAAATCCGGTAATGCCCGCGTTGTTGACCAGCACATCGAGGCGGCCGTGAGTCTTTACGACATGGGTTGTCACTCGCTGCCAATCTTCTTCGCACCTCACATCAAGATGCAGATAGCAGGCAGAATCTCCCAATGCGCTTGCAGTCTCTCTTCCGAGCACGTCGTTTATATCTGTGACGTAAACAAAGCAGCCCTCCTGTACGAACCGTCGCGCAATCGCGGCGCCGATCCCCTGAGCCGCACCTGTAATAATCGCGATCCTGGATGTCAGTTTATTGTCCATAAATGAAGCCTCCGTGGTAAAGCGTGTCCAACAGCATGCTGAGTGTTGGGTCAACCCGCTTCCAATTGCAATCATCGGCGAACGGTTGTAACGAAGTATCGTGAGACGACCCAGAGCATGAAATCCTTTGCGGCTGTGGCCAAGGGTTTCTCAGATCATTCGCCTGGAGGTCTGCGCCAGCCTTAAGATTATTGACGAAGTTTTAGTTGATGGCACAATAGTGGCCTCTATCGCTGTCGTATGAGGCAGTGGTAAGGCCGCAATTCTTGAATGGATTCGGACAGACGTTCTGTTATTGACTAAGGAAAATCGTAAATGAAACGCTTGAAGACACTGGGCCTTGCGGCAATGCTGGTATTGAGCGGCTGCGCCAGTTTTACCAAGGACGAAGTAGCGCCAGTCACCATGCCTTCCATGGCCAGCTACACGAATAAACCCAACGTGTTCGTTGCGTTCGATTTCTACCAGGGCACACCCGGAACCACCGGCGCAGTAGAAGTACCGCAAGCTCGGGATGCACTCAAGCCCCAACTGCAAAAAGCGCTGACTGACTCTGGGTTGTTTGGCCGAGTGACCCTTGACGAGTTCAAGAAACAGCCAGGCGACTACAGCCTGCACCTCAAGGTGTATAACCATCCGCCAAGCGGTGGCCAATTGGTGATGGCGTTTATCAGTGGTCTGACTCTGACTATTATTCCGTCGATGGCCACCGATCAGTACAGCATGAGCCTGGATGCGCAGGATTCCCAGGGCAAGGTGCTGAGAACAGTCGGTAACCATGATGCAATCAACACCTGGATAGGTATCTGGTTTGTGCCGATGATGGCCAATACACCGCAGAAGGCTGTTAACGATACGTTTACGCGCCAGGTCAATTCACTGCTCAAGCAGTTGGTGGAGAGCCAGAGTCTGAAGTACTCAATGCTGAAGGTTACTGTTCCGCAGGCGTAATGAACTGACCGCCCGAAAAAAAGAGCCCATTTGGGCTCTTTTTTTATTTGTGATTCAGCGCTTGGGTAAACAGTGGGTCGCTGTATAAAGCCTTGAGCAAATCACGCACCAACGGGTTGTAGGCGTTTGCCGCATTGGGGATAGCGACGGCCCCCAAAAAACTGCTGTTCCATTGGCTGCTGACCTGCTTGGTAGCGTCATATTCAACTTTCGCGCCGTTGATCAGGGTGAAGTGCGCGGCGATTGTGCCGGTGCCTGTACCCATTCCAGCGGTCAGTTCATTCTGCGTAACAAGCACATTTAGATGGCGTGGCGATTGCGGGTCGATGAGACCTGCGCGGTCCAGTTCACCCGTCAGGGCATCCTGGATGTGTTGCGTGATGCTGCCGCTAGGGGATGTGACAGGATTGCCGCGCACTTGCAGTGAATCCTGACCTGCCGCAGCGCTGACCTGAGTCTGACGGATCGGTAAAAGGGGAGGCGTTTGCTTGAGCTTCTGGACATTATCGAAGCTGGGCTCGTAACGCGTCATGGTCACGCCACAGCCTTGTATCAACAGTGCAAGCACCGCAACCAACAGTAGATTTCCTTTCACTGCATTTCCTTGTCTGAGTTATTTGAGGGCGTGATTATCAGGATCCTCAGGCTCGTTCAAGGGCAATGCTTGATCGCCTGCCCTTTACGCCGCGCAGGTCATGATGAGGCGTACCTGCCAGTTGATTTCGGTGCAGGCCTTCGACCTGAAGCCGCTCGGAACCGGATGCATTGATAACTCAGACGATAAAGTGATGTCAATTTGATATAGTGTCGTATGTTCAATGAAGAAGAATCAGCCAGCGTCAGGCTGTTTCTCTGGTAAGCCCAAGGAAGTGTGAAATGAAACTGATTTTTGCAATGTTGTTGATGTTCAGCGGTTACGCGTTTGCCAGTTGCAACAGCATCAATGACCATGACCAGCGTGCCTATTGCTCTGCCATGCAGGAAGGCAGCAGTTGCACCAGCATCAATGATCATGACTTGCGCGCGCGGTGCAGCGCAGAAAAGGAAGGTAGTTCTTGCACCAGCATCAATGATTTTGACCAGCGTGCCTACTGCAATGCCAAGCAGGGCGGCAGCGGTTGCACCAGCATCAATGATCGTGACTTGCGCGCGCGGTGCATGGCAGAAAAGGAAGGTAGTTCTTGCGTCAGCATCAATGATCGTGACCAGCGTGCCTATTGCGCTGCCAAGAAGGAAGGCGGCAGTTGCGTCAGCATCAATGATCACGACTTGCGCGCAAAGTGTGAGTCGGAGAAGCGCTGACTCTGGCTGTGCTGACTGATCCCTACTGTCTGTCAGAGGTCTATCACTGCTGGTCGCGACCTCTGGCGGTGTAGACCCGAGAAGTCATAAGTGCGTTATGAAGATGCGTACCCTCCGAACGGGATGCAGCACATTGCGACGGTTCATGTTGTCCCGCCGCAACACAGGCCTTACATCCTCAGCGCTATAGCCTCTGCCACAAGGCACTCCAGCGCAAACTGCTCGGTATAGGTCATCTGAATCGGCGTGGTCTCGCCTTTGACGGTCCTTTCCCCATCGAGGATGTAGCGAATGCGTTTGTCGGTCACACCGATGCGCTTGGCGATCCATGAAGGGGTTTGGCCGATGCGCGAGATCAGTTTGTCGGCATATTCGGTGGAGGGGTTATAGAGTTCTGCGTTGGGTGTCATGGTGTGTCCAGATGGAAGTCAGGCGCTATAGATGCGGGGGAGTATGCAGCACCGTGCGCTGTTCGTCGCCGTGGGGCTGGCAACCGACACGTATTATGCAGTGACTGGCAGATTGCTTTCCCGAGCAAGCTCGCTCCCACAGATGCCTGTCTTCAGGAGCAGGCCCGTTCCCGCAGGATCCTGTCTCCAGAAGCACACCGCGCAGCGTCACTCAATGCAAGTGGCGGATGGGGCGATCCTTCGCCCGTCCTCAGTCAGCAACGATCAGAGCTTCACGCCCAGTGTTACAAACGCGCTGCGCGGTGTGCCCACTTGAAGGATCTGCAGGTTGCCCGCCGGGTCGGTGGCTGCGCTGGCGTCGGTGTTGAGGGTGGAGATGTAGCGTTTGTCGAACAGGTTGACCATGTTCAGCGACAGCGTGGTGTCCTTGAGGGCGCCGAGTTTGCCGAAGTCATAGCCAAGGTTGGCGTTCGCCAGCCAGTAGCCGCTGACACTGGAGTCATTGGTGTAGGTGTAATAGCGCTTGCTGATGTAACTGCCTTGCAAGCCGGCGTTCCAGTGTTCCCAAGTCCAGTCCAGGTTGCTCGAATACATCAGTTTCGGTGTATCGACTACGGTTTTGCCTTTGACATGAACGGTGTTGCCGCCGCTGGCGTAGTCATCGTCGTAAGTGCTGTGGTTGTAGGACATGGAGTTGGACCAGCGCCAGTTTTCATTGGGCGTCAGGCCGAACGACAGTTCCAGTCCTCGACTGGTGACCGAGCCGACGTTGGCGACGCCGTTCTGGCATATGACGATGCCGGTGCAGTTGGTGATGGCGACCAGGCGGTTATCGAATTTGGTGTTGTAGATCGCCGCCGAGGCCGAATACAGTTTGGTGCTGCGGCGCACGCCCAATTCGACGGTTTTCGAGGTTTCCGGCTTCAGGTCCTTGAAGCCGTTCTGCGCATCGACGGCGCTCTGCGTCGTGAAGAACGGGCTGTACCCGCCACTCGGGAACGCAGCCATGTTTTCCGAGTAAGAAGTGAAGACTTCGTCGTCCTCGTCGAGTTTGTAGGTTGCGCCTATTTGCGGCAGAAACCTGTCCCGCGCTTGCAGCGAGCCACTGGCGCAACCGCCGCCTTTGCCTTCGGCTGTTGAGGTCGTCACAGTATTTTTCGCGCCGAACTCAAGTTTGAGGCGGTCATCGAGCAGGGTGTAGGTGTCGCGCAGGTAGAACTGCCGGGTCAGGTCGTTGTAACTCTGATCCAGAACGGTGGCCGCCAGGGGCAGGCCATCGGTTTTGACGATGTGGTTCTGCGGCGTCGCATTGGTGGTATCGAACAGGTAACGCGAAATGTCGTTCTTGTTGGACTGAATCCAGAACCCGCCCTGAATTTCATGCTGGCCGAGATAGTAGGTCAGCGAGCTCTGGAAGCCGGTTCGATCGATGCCGTATTTTGTGCTGCGAATCGAATTGCTCGGCACTGTCGTCGAGCCGCTGGTGTAGACGAACGGGTAATACGAGTTGCCCCGACCCGAGTCATGGTGGTGATAGACGGTCGCGTCCAGGACCAGATCATCGGTCAGAGAGAAATTGCCGTTGAGGATGTCCAGTTCGTCGTCGCGCAGGCTGCTGGCGTTGTAGGTCGCATCGTTTGCGCTGGTTACCCCGCCGGTATAAATGCCGTTGGCCGCATTGACCGCGCGCGTCCAGTCCGGCGTGTAGTAGCTCCAGTTGTAGCCCAGACGCTGGATGATGCTCTTCGACAGGTTCGGCAGGTTGGCTTCGTCATGTGACGAGGTGCTGTGGAAGAAACTGACCCGGTTGTCGCCGAAGTTGTAGTTGACCTTGGCGTTCACTGCGTCGGACTTTTGCGGGTTGCTGTGGCCTTTCCAGGCGTCGGCATCGTACTTTTCGCCTGACACGTACGCTGAAAGTCCGTTGTATTCGCCAGTATCGACCCGCATGAAAGTGCGCGAGGTGTCGTAGCTGCCCAGGGTTTGCGACAGACGCGCGCCGAACTCTTTATCGGGATTGGAACTGGTGAACTGGATGGTGCCGCCCAGATCGCTGTTCGATGCCGTGCCCAGTGAGCCGATGCCGGGTGCCACTTCGCTGGAGGCGATGTTTTCAGCGATGATCGCCCGGGTGATGCTCAGGCCGTTGAAGTTGCCGAAGCTCATGTTGCCGAGGGTGACGCCGTCCAGCGTGTAGCCCAGGTGGTGCATATCGAAGCCGCGCAGGCTGATGCGCTGGCTGCCTTCCTCACGGCCCAGCGGGTCACCAGACTGAAAGTTGACCCCAGGCAGGCGTTGCAGAACCTTCATCGGGCTGGTGCCTGCCGAGTAAGCCTTCACATCCTTTTGCGTCACGCGCTGCACCTGGCGAGTCTCGCCCTGACCGATCACTGACACCGTGCCCAGCGTCATGGCGGCGGTGTCGTCGCTGGCGGGCGCCGTTACCGAGGTGGGCACCTCGTCATCGGCCTGAATGAACGGGCTGATCAGGCACAGTGAGTTCAATGAAACCAGCAGCGCTAGGCGCGTTACCGGGAATCGAGGGGCACGCGGTATCGATCGATTGTTCATGGAAAGATTTTCCTGGGGGCGTCAGGGCGCCGCGCTTGCGGCGGGTCATGTGGTTAACGACAGGTTTTTGTTTCAGGGGCTTTCGGTAATCACCGACAGGCGACTGATGCCGGCTTTCTGCACATCGGCCAGTACCTGCGCCACGCGGCCATAACCCGTCGCCTGATCGGCGCGCAGGCTGACGGCGACGTCCGGGTCTTTGCTGTGCAGGGCTTGCAGCGCCTCCGGAAG
This sequence comes from Pseudomonas cerasi, assembly GCF_900074915.1. Lineage (GTDB taxonomy): Bacteria > Pseudomonadota > Gammaproteobacteria > Pseudomonadales > Pseudomonadaceae > Aquipseudomonas > Aquipseudomonas cerasi. Next base: position 4,992,999 of record NZ_LT222319.1, on the reverse strand, counting down.
TTGCTCCAGCGCTACAGCTTCGCTGTCGATGAACACGCCGCCAGTGGCGTCGACACTCAGCACTACCGGGTCGGCCTGATCCAGTGAGGTGGTGGCGACGGTCTGCGGCAGGTCCAGCGGTATGGCGTTATTGAGCAGCGGTGCGGTGACGATGAAGGTCACCAGCAGCACCAGCATCACATCCACCAACGGCGTGATGTTGATGTCGCTGATTGCATCGTCATCATTGGACGTGGAGAAGGACATGTCAGCTCACTCCTTTCAGGCTCGGGGCCGTCTTGTCGCGATGGTCGGGTTGCAGCCGGAAGGCGTTGCGTTGCGAGAGGTTGAGGAAATCCACGGCGAACTCCTCAAGGTCCGCGATCACCAGCTTCAGACGCCGCCCGAAGAAGTTGTAGGCCAGCACCGCAGGCACCGCGACGGCGATGCCGACGCCGGTCGCTACCAGCGCTTCGCCAATGGGCCCGGCGACCACCGCAATGCTCGCCGACCTGGCCTGGCTGATCGCAGTGAGTGCATGAATGATCCCGAACACCGTACCGAACAGGCCGATGAAGGGCGCGGTGCTGCCGATCGATGCCAGCAGGATCATGCCGCTCTCCAGGCGACGACGTTCCTTGTGGATCTGTTGGCGCAGGCTGCGCTCGAGCAAGTCCTGGCGGTTCCAGCTGTGGCCCAGGTCCGGCGAGTCGTGGGGCGCGGCGAGGGCCTGCGCGCCGGCATCGGTCAGGCGCGCCAGGCTGCCTTCACTGTTTGGCAGGTGCAGCGCATTTTTGAGGTCGCGGGCGGCCCAGAACTGCGTGGCGTAGCGTCGGTTCTGCCGGGTCAGTCGCCAGTGCTGAAAGGTCTTGCCGAGCAGCAGCGCCCAGGTCACCAGCGAGAAAATCACCAGCAGGGCCATTGAGGATTGGGTAATGAGTACGGAGTAAGCAGTGTTCATGACGTGAGCCTCAGGGTGCGAGTTTGAAAGCCATGGGGACGTTGACCCAGCCTTCTACCGGGGTGTCGCCGCGTTTGGCGGGAATAAAGGTCCATTGCCGGACGGCTGCCTGCGCGGCGTCGTCCAGCGCCGGGACGCCGCTGCTTTGCAGCACCTGCACCTGGTCGGTACGTCCGTTGGGCAGCACATGCACACGCAGCATCGTCGTGCCTTCCTGATGGCGGCGTGCGGCGGCGGGCGGGTAGACCGGTGGCGGATTGTTCAGGTAACCGGCGCGGCCTATGGGCGCGGTGGTGGTCTGTGGTGCCGCTGGCGCAGGTCTTGGCGCTGGCGCTGCAGCAGGCGTCGGTGTGGGCGCCGCGATGGAAGGCGCCGGCGCAGCAGGTTTGGCGACAGGTTTGCTTGGTGCGGTTCTGGGCTGCGCCTTGGGCTTGGGTAGCTCGGCAGGTTTGGGCTCAGGAGGCGCTGGCGTGGGGGCTGGCTCCGGCCTGGGAGCTGGCGCCGGCGCAGGCGGCTCCGGTGCTGGCTGAGGGTTGGGCTCAGTCGGCGTCGATTGGGCTACCGGCAGCGCAACGGGCGGCGGTACCCACTGCACGGTGATCGGCATCGGCGGGGTCGGCTCGGGCGCTTGCGGGTGATCGGCCATCAGCCACGCTGCCAGCGCGGCATGCAACCCGATCGCCAGTGCAATCGCCAATGCGGCGTGCGGCCATGTGCGTGGTGCGTTGTGGCTGTGCTGCTGGACGACAAGCGACGAAGGGGCAACGTTGCAGTTACCCACAGGCTGATGGGGCCAGTGGCGTAGCTGACGCGGCGGTAAGCGGCGGGACAGTATCAGCGTTGACATGAATTCAACTCACCCGTGAAAGAATACAAGCCCGTCGTGTTGGCGAGAGGCTCGTTTCAACTGGAGCTGATATTAATACTCGTTGTGTGTATTAATTATGACCGCCGCCGTGTGATCGTGGTTTTCTGCTGTTGAAAGTGAACCCGGCTTGTCGCGCAATTGTTCGTAAATTTCATTAGGCAAGGCATTTGCTGCAATGCTATCTGTCCAGACTTGCCAGGTTCGTACTGACACGAAAACGTATTGCCGCGCAGGCTGGGCAACAGGGCGTCACCCTCTTGATCCGCGGTTCACACCTTGGACAGAAACGGGAGAACTCGATGAAATTGCTACGTTACGGTGAAAAAGGCTTGGAGAAACCCGGGCTGCTGGATGCCAACAACCAGATCCGCGACCTGTCTGCGCACATCAGGGATATCGCGGGCGAGGCACTGAGCCCGGCCAGTCTGGCGAGCCTGGCGGCAATCGATCCTGCCAGCCTGCCGCTGGTTTCGGGCCAACCACGCATCGGGGCGTGTGTCGGGCAGGTCGGCAAATTCATCTGCATAGGCTTGAACTACGCTGACCACGCGGCAGAGTCGCAGATGGACGTGCCGAAGGAACCGATCATCTTCAACAAGTGGACCAGTGCTATTTGCGGTCCCAACGATGATGTCCAGATCCCCCGTGGTTCGCTCAAGACCGACTGGGAGGTCGAGCTGGGCGTGATCATCGGCAAGGGCGGACGTTACATCGACGAAGCCGATGCCATGGAGCATGTAGCCGGGTATTGCGTGATCAATGATGTGTCCGAGCGCGAATGGCAGCTTGAGCGCGGCGGGACCTGGGACAAGGGCAAAGGCTTCGATACCTTCGGCCCGCTGGGTCCATGGCTGGTGACCCGCGACGAGGTTGCCAACCCTCACTCGCTCGACCTGTGGCTGGAAGTGGATGGCCATCGTTATCAGAATGGCAATACGCGCACGTTGATTTTCAGTGTGCCGCAACTGATCGCCTACCTGAGCCGTTGCATGAGCCTGCAACCAGGCGATGTCATCTCGACGGGGACACCGCCGGGTGTGGGACTGGGCGTGAAGCCACAACCTGTCTTCCTGCGTGCAGGGCAACGCATGCGTCTGGGGATCACGGGGCTGGGCGAGCAGAATCAGTTGACCGTTCCGGCCGACTGACCCGCTGCCAGCAGGGAGTCAGTCGGCTCCCTGTCACACCAGTCATCAGCCCTGTACAAACGCCAGCAGGTCTTTGTTAAGCGTCTCTGCATGGGTCACTGCAAACCCGTGCGGTGCTCCTGAATACACCTTAAGTTCGGCACCCTTGATCATCGCAGCAGCCCGTTTGCCCGAGGCTTCGAACGGCACCACCTGATCATCGTCACCATGAATCACCAGGGTCGGCACATCGATTTTTGCCATGTCCGGGCGGAAGTCGGTTGCGGAGAACGCTGTCACGCAATCCAGCGTGCCCTTGAGGGAGGCGAGCAGGGCGATGTTCAGCGTTTGCGTCTGTACGCCTTCGGAGACTTTCTGGCCGTGGTTTATGCCATAGAACGTGCTGGCGAAGTCGCTGATGAACTGGGCGCGGTCCTTGAGCAGGCCTGCCATGATGCTATCGAATACGGACTGGTCGACGCCTTCCGGGTTGTCAGCGGTCTTGAGGAAGAACGGTGTGACCGAGCCCAGCAACGCCAGTTTGGCCACCCGCTTGCTGCCATGTTTGGCGATATAGCGCGTGACGTCACCGCCGCCCATGGAGAAACCCACCAGTGTCACGTCGCGCAGATCGAGGTGTTCGATCAGATCGGCGATGTCGTCAGCGAAGGTGTCATAGTCATAGCCGGTCCACGGCTGACCGGAACGACCGAACCCGCGGCGGTCGAAGGCGATGGTGCGATAGCCCCGGCTGCTCAGGTATTCCATCTGGTATTCCCACATGTCCGCATCCAGCGGCCAGCCGTGGCTGAACAGGACCGGTTTGCCCGTGCCCCAATCCTTGTAATAGATCTCGGTGCCATCTTTGGTGTTGAACGTGCTCATGCAGATTCCTCTCGATGTCAGGTTCTCGATGTCGGGGTTATCGGGCGAGCGCTTTGGTGCGCAGGCGGGTGCACGCCTTCGGCAGCTCCCGATAATTCCGGCAGTGAGGGTTTTGCATAGTTCAGTCGAGAAGACTGAGCGTACTGCCCAACCGCGGTTTTCTGAAACATTGCCTCATCGTATTTCCCTGCCGAAACCGAACTTGCCGCGCATACGGGAATCAGTTCATTGGGGTCGAGGCTTGCCTTGCCCTGTCCATGGTTTGACTTGCCCATTGAAGGAGAGAACTGCGTGGCGTCTCAGCTGAAAATCTTGATCCTTTCGGGTCTGCTGTTATTCGCAGGCAGTTTCAATCTCCAGGCGGCCGATGTACCTGCATTACCAATGGGCGCGGCGGTGCCGGCAGATGACAAGGCTGCTGAAAAGGCTGACCCCAAAGCCGACCCCAAGGCTGCTGACAAACCCGCCCCGAAAGCGGATGACAAGGCGGCGGACAAGGACAAGGCCGATGCGAAACCGGCTGATGGTGAAGAGCCTGCGGCCGAGGCTCCCGAGTTGCTGGTGCAGGGCGGGTTACTCGGCGCCATCAGTACCAGCATCGATGACGTCCAGGAAAAGCTCAATCTGGATGACAACCTGTTCGACGCCTGGCAACTGCGTGCCGATCGTGCCGCCGACGAGCTGGAAAAGCTGGTCAACAAACGCACTACACGTTCCCCATGGAGCGTCGCCGGGGACTTCCTCGCCCTGTCTTTTGTATGGATCGCATCGTTTGCGATTCTGACCACGCTGGGTCGTTTTCTCGCCGTACGCTTGTGCCGCACACCGTTCATGCGGGTGCGCGCACGCAGTCAGGCGCTGCTCAAGTACGTGTTGCCATTTACCCTGCCAGCCATCGTCTGCCTGCCGTTAACCCTTTACGTCAGCCATTTCATGCCGTCTTCGGTAGGCCGTGCGCTGGCACTGTGTTTCGCGTATGCAACCAGCAGCGGCATCGTCTCGACTTCGGTGCTGCTCTGCGTGATCGTGATGTTCAATTTCGGCCACAAGCGTGCCGCCGTGCGCATGATTCGCCGCTACGCGCCTAGGCCATTGTTCGTGGTCGGCTTCCTCGCGGCGCTGAGTGACGCGCTGACCAGTCCGCAGATCGCCCGCCAGTTGGGCAGTAACGTCACCACCAGTGTTGCGGTGTTTACCGGGCTGTTCGCCTCGGTGGTGTTCTGCATGCTGATCATCAAGGTGCGTCGCCCGGTGGCCCACCTGATCCGTAACCGCTCATTGAGCAGTCGCCTGCAACGGCCCGCGCTGCAACAGTCGTTGAAGATATTCTCCAAGCTGTGGCACCTGCCGATCCTGCTGATGATTCTGGTCTCGGCGATCAATCTCATCGGTGCCGGTGAGGACAGTCAGCAAGCGCTGCGTTGTGCGTTGTTCACCACCATTCTGCTGATTGCCACGGTGTTCCTCAGCACCGTGTTCCAGCACCTGTTCAAACCGACCGAGACCCTGGGTCGCGGCGGGCATGTGTACAAGGCGCGTCTGTTGAGCCTGGTGTATGCGGTGCTGCGTATTGCGCTGGCCATCGGGTTCATCGAGATCCTGGGCCGTATCTGGGGCTTCTCGATGTTCGAGTTTGCCCAGCGCAACACCCTTGGCCGGGTAATCAGTGATTCACTGAGCAGCATCGGTCTGATCTTCGTCGTCACCTGGCTATTGTGGGTGGTGCTCGACACCGCCATTCAGGAAGCCCTGAAACCGCCGGTCAATCATCGCAGCGGTCGCCAGCCAAGCACTCGGGTTAAAACCATTCTGCCGCTGCTGCGTAATGCGGTAAAAATCATTCTGGTAGTGATCTGTGCGATCACCACCATGGCCAACCTGGGCATCAACGTGGCACCACTGCTGGCGGGTGCCGGGGTCGTCGGTCTGGCCATCGGTTTCGGTTCGCAGCAACTGGTGCAGGACGTGATCACCGGCCTGTTCATCATCATCGAGGACACCTTTTCGGTGGGCGACTGGGTGGTGCTGAGTACCGGCCATTCCGGGTCGGTGGAAAGCCTGACCATTCGCACCGTGCGCCTGCGTGACGGCAAGGGTTTCGTTCACTCGGTGCCGTTCGGGCAGATCAAGGCCGTCACCAACCAGTCGCGGCAATTCGCTTATGCGTTCTTCTCGGTGCAGTTCACCTACGACTCGGACATCGATGACGCACTGGCGCTGATCCGCGAGACCGGCCAGTCGATCAGCGAAGACATCTTGCTCAAGCACAACCTGCAGGGACCGCTGGAGGTCTTCGGCGTCGACCGCATGGACCTCAACGGCGTGGTGCTGACCGCGCAATTTCGTACCTCTTCGGGCGGTCAGTACGCGGTGGGACGTGCGTTCAACGAGCGTCTCAAGCGGCTTGTGGACAAGAATCCGAGCGTACGCTTTGCGCAGACTTATCCACAGATGGTCATGGGGCCGGGCTTCAATAATCCGCAGGCTGGCGTCGAAGCCGAAGGGCCACCCGCGCCCTCGGACCCTGCCATGGCGACACCTTCTGCGCCTGCGCCGCTCAGTCTGTCCAAGGGCAACAGCACGCCGGGCCCGGCAGCTCAGTAACTCAACCGACATGCGCGGACGCTGCAACGCTTTGTCGCGGCGTCATTAACCCGCCAGGCTGCGCAACTGTTGGGGGTTGGCAGGCAACGTGTTATGTTTGCAGGCGTTTTTCAATTGTTCGTTTGATTATCTGATACCGAGCCTGCTGACTCTATGCGAATGCGCCTTATGCTATTGGGCGGCGGGAATGCCCTCGGGCAGGCGCTGATTCGTCTGGGTGCCGAGGAAGACATTGGTTTCCTCGCACCACGTCCACCGCAAGACGGCTGGGACGTGGCGAGCCTTACGCAACTGCTTGATGACACCCGCCCCGATGCCCTGATCAACCTTGCTTACTACTTCGACTGGTTTCAGGCGGAGACCGTGAGTGAAGCTCGCCTGACTCATCAGGAGCGCTCTGTCGAGCGTCTTGCCGAACTCTGTCAGCACCACAACATCACGCTGGTTCAGCCGTCCAGCTATCGTGTGTTCGATGGTTCCCGCGCGACGGCCTACAGCGAAAAAGACGAGCCTGTACCTCTGGGCCTGCGCGGTCAGGCCCTGTGGCGTATCGAGCAAAGTGTTCGTGCGACCTGCCCGCAACATGTGCTGGTGCGTTTCGGCTGGCTGCTGGATGACAGCACCGATGGTGTGCTGGGCCGCTTTCTCTCGCGTGCGAAAGAACCCGGAGAGCTGCTGCTCGCCGACGATCGTCGCGGCAACCCGACGCCGGTCGACGATGCGGCGCGGGTGATCATTTCGGTCATCAAGCAACTCGATTGCGAAGCGCCGCTGTGGGGCACCTACCACTACGCCGGACACGAGGCGACCACGCCGCTGGCGCTGGGGCAGGCAGTGCTCACCGAAGCGCGTCTGCTGCACGCGCTGGCTATCGAATCGCCCACTGCGCAGGCCCACGCCGCGCGCCCCGATGCAGGCGAAGAACCGCAGCACGCGGTCTTGGCCTGCAAGAAAATTCTCCACACTTTCGGCATCAAGCCCCGCGCCTGGCGGGCCGGTCTGCCAAGCCTGCTGGATCGGTATTATCGACATGTCTGACGCTCCTGTTCTGATCACTGGAGGTGCGGGTTTTATTGGCTCGCACCTGACCGACGCATTGCTTGCCAGTGGGCAGGCCGTGCGTATCCTCGACAACCTCTCGGCAGGCAAGCGCAGCAATTTGCCGCTCGATAACCCGCGGGTCGAACTGATCGAAGGGGACGTGGCCGATGCCGACCTGGTCAAGCGCGCGGCGCAGGGTTGCAAGGCCGTCGTGCACCTGGCGGCAGTGGCCTCGGTGCAGGCGTCGGTAGACGACCCGGTGCGCACCCATCAGAGCAACTTCATCGGCACGTTGAATGTCTGCGAGGCCATGCGCGAAGCGGGCATCAAACGGGTGATCTTTGCTTCCAGCGCGGCGGTGTACGGCAATAACGGTGAGGGCGAAGCGATCACCGAGGACACCACCAAGGCACCGCTGACCCCTTACGCCTCGGACAAGCTGGCCAGCGAGCACTACCTGGATTTCTACCGTCGCCAGCATGGCCTGGAACCGGTGATCTTCCGCTTCTTCAACATTTTCGGGCCACGCCAGGACCCATCGTCGCCGTACTCCGGCGTGATCAGCATCTTTGCCGAGCGTATCCGCAAAGGCCTGCCGATCAGTGTGTTTGGCGATGGTGAGCAGACGCGGGATTTCTACTACGTGGGCGACCTGCTCAAGCTGCTGCTGCAGGCTCTGTCACGAGACAGCGCCATCGAAGGCGCGATCAACGTCGGCCTGAACAAGACCACGTCGCTCAATGAGTTGCTGTCGGCACTCTCGCAAGTGGTCGGCAAACAGCCGGAAGTCAGCTATCAGGTACCGCGTTCGGGCGACATCAAGCATTCCCGCGCGAGCAACCAGCGCTTGCTGGAGCACTTCACCATCGACGAGCCAACGCCACTGGTGCGTGGGCTTGAGTTGTTGATGGGACAGTGAGTCCCGCGCTAAGTGCTTGTCGTTATCCGTGCCTCAATCAGCCCTGAAGAAGGTGCTTATGCACCAGAGCATGGGAGGCTATGACAACTGCGATGGACTGAGGCTTTGGAATATGCGGCCTCGGTTACACTGATGCACCGTCTGCACGGGTTTTACTGCCTGTTTCGGCAAATGGTGTCAGCTACCAATTGCCTGCGGCCCAACGCTGGTGTGAGATCTATTGGCTGGTTGCGCAGGATTTAGCTTCCGAATATGTAGGAGCATTCTGCATTTTTTGTAATTGATGACTTTAAGGTGTTCAGCAATTTCAATGGCTTCTAGTATCCATCGTCATTCTTATGAAGGACGCATGGCATGCAAGACGAAGATGAACTAGAGGTAGAAAATCTCGGCGAGGTCAACGTGCACCAAGTGCCGGGAGAGGTCGCAGTACCGGGCTTTATTGAAGCATATTTGGCTTATCTCTCTACTGAAAAGGAAACCGATAGCGCACCGGTCATTTTGACGTCACTCCTCTTGAGTCTTATTGGGTTGCTGCTGTTTGTAGTTGGGGGCGCTTTTATCATATTTGGCCCTGGCACTGTTCGTATCGACTATCTGACCGGGCTAACGTTTCTTCAGTTTCTTCAACTTTACCCCGGTCCTATCGCTTCCGTAGGTGTGCTGGTGTACGGCATCAGCACCTTTCTTCGTTCCTCTGGCATAGTTGAGCCGATGATTCCGGAGCAGTTCCTGACGGCTAATTACCACCTGAAATTGCCAGAGGGAATTGACGATGATAAGCCGCTGACGATCACTTATGTCGGTGATGGCGTATTCAGAATTGAGGATACTGTCGAGCAGGCATAATAAGCTTCGGCCCGAAAAGAAGTTCAAGAGTCTGGCCATTTTACCTCATCAAGGCAGTTTTTCGAGGTGCAAAGAGGCAACTTGAACAGGGCTTGAGTTTCTTTGATACAACTTCACCACTTGGGGGGAAGAGCGGATCGAAAGATGCTCTGCTCATCCGCGAACTGTTGAGAACCGACAAGCGTGTTGCACTGGCACGAGCGTCATCAGCTCCCGCAAAAAACAAAGGCACCCAATAAGGGTGCCTTTGTGCTTGTGGCGCTTAAGACGTTCAGGTCAGAACTTGTAACCCACACCCACCATGTACACCCACGGGTCGATGTCCACGTCGACCTTGGTCTTGCCGACGGCCAGGGCTGACGGGCCGTCCACGGTTGCTTTGGTATCGATGTCGACGTACCAGACCGAGGCGTTGAGCAGTACGTTGTCGGTGATCATGTAATCCATGCCCAGCTGTGCGGCCAGGCCGACCGAGTCCTTGAGCTTGAGGTTGCTGAAGCCCTGATCCTTGCGGTTGCCGGTCAGGTCGGTATCGAAGAACGTGGTGTAGTTGATGCCCACGCCAGCGTACGGCTGGAATTTCGACGACGGTTCCATCGGGTAGTACTGCAACGACAGCGTCGGCGGCAGTTGTTTGATATCGGCCAGCTTGCCATCCAGGCCAGGCCCGAGGCCTTTGACCGACACAGTGTGGCTGAACGGTGTGGCGGCCAGCAGCTCAATGCCGACGTGCTGGGTCAGCATGTAGGCGAAGGTCAGGCCCAGCTGGTTTTCGCCGTCGACAGTCGCTTTGGTGCCAGAAACCTTGGTGCCGTCGAGGCGCACTTCGCCGCTGTCTTCATTGGGCTGAACGTGCGCGACACCGGCGCGAACGATGAAGTCGCCAGGCTCGTAGGCGTGTGCCGCGACCGGGGCGGTGAGGGCAAGCGCGACAAGGGACGCGCGTAGCAGATGCTTGTGCATGGAGGCTCCAGAGATCAGTCAAAATTTATGGGCGTAATGTTAAAGCGCTGTCGAGCGGCGACTTTGACTCAGCTCAATGAAATCGCTGGGAACCTCGTGATCCTTATGAATCCGGCAACTCGTAGACAAGAATCTTGTCTGCCTGCATCTGATAACCCGCTTCTGCCAGTTCGCTGGAAGACGACTTGGCCTGCATCGGTCCTTCGATCCAGTACGGCTGATACAGCTCATCGACCTTCACACCCAGCTCGCTCGTGACATGCACGATCTGGTTCGCCGGTGGCGGCGGCACATGGATGCAGGCGCCGAAATACGGCACCAGCAAAAACTCCGTCACCCGGCCTTCCTCACTGACCTCGAGCGGCACGATGTAGCCCGGTAAACGCACCAGTTTGCCGTCCAGTGCCTTGACCACCGGCGCATGCGGTGCCAGTTGGTGAGCCGCAGGCGCTGCCTCCATGGCCAGTGCATCGGACAGCTTGGACATATCGTGAAGCGGAGTCGTTACCGGCTTCACCACAGGTGCATCGGGTGGAATCATGTCATTCCAAGTCAGCTCACGCGGCTCGGCGGCCCACACTTGAGTGGTAACCGAGAACAGCAGAGTGAGTAGCATGCGCCGCATCATGAAGGTCCTCATAAACGAATCGACAGTCCATCGGCCAGTGACTGCCTGTAGGCTCGCCAGGCTGGCACGGTTCCCATCAACAGCGCGCAGCCGAGAATGGCACCGAGCAATGTCCATTCATATTGGCCAGGTGGCATAGACGACAGGTACAGACCGTAGTTGTCGAGCACGTAGTCGCGGGCCACGAAGATGCCGATATAGAGCAGCGCAAGGCCGCTGATGACACCCGCCAGCGCCAGGGCGAAGGCTTCGAGTATAAGCAGACTTGCGATATGCCAGGGACGCGCGCCGACCGAGCGCAGGATGGCCATTTCCCGGCGCCGTTCATTGAGGCTGGTAAGAATTGCGGTCAGCATGCCGATCAGCCCGGTCAGTACCACGAACAGCGAAATCACGAACAGCGCCTTTTCCGCCGTGCCCATCAGGCTCCACAGCTCCTGCAGGGCCACGCCGGGCAGAATCGCCAGCATCGGCTCACCACGGTATTCGTTGATCTCGCGTTGCAGGCTGAAGGTGGAAATCTTGCTGTTCAAGCCCAGCATGAAGGCAGTGATCGCAGTCGGCGTCAGGTCCATATTGCGCGCCTGATCGGCTGAGATGCGCTCGTTGCCGCGTGCCGGGGCGCCGTTGTGCCAGTCGATATGAATGGCCTCCATGCCGCCCAGACTGATATGCAGCGTGCGGTCCACCGGCGTACCGGTCGGCTTGAGGATGCCGACCACGGTGAACGGTTTGTCGTCATGCTTGACCAGACTGATCGCGGCGACACCGTGCGCCAGGACCAGCTTGTCGCCCAGCTTGTAATGCAGCGCCTTGGCGACCTCCGAACCCAGCACCACTTCAAAGGGATCGGTCTTGAACTCGCGTCCTTCGGCCATCTCCAGGTGCTGTTGGCGACCGAACTGATAATGCTCGAAATACGCTTCACTGGTGCCCATCACCCGGTAGCCACGATGGGAGTCGCCCAGCGAAACCGGGATCGCCCACTTGACCTGCTTGCTGTTGGCGAAGTGCTCGAAGCTGTCCCAGCGAATGTTGTTGGTGGCATTGCCGATGCGGAACACCGAGTACAGCAACAGGTTGATCGAGCCGGAGCGCGCACCGACGATCAGGTCGGTGCCGCTGATGGTGCTGGCGAAGCTGGAGCGCGCTTCGGTGCGTACCCGCTCGACGGCCAGTAACAGGCACACCGACAGGGCAATGGCGAAGGCAGTGAGGAACGCGGTGAAACGGCGATTGGCCAGGCTGGCCATGGCCAGACGACACAGATACATCTCAAATCTCCACGGCGACGGCGGCGCGATTCAGGTCGCTCAGCGACAGATTGCGATCAAACAGCGGTGCCAGGCTCTGGTCATGACTGACGAACAGCAGGCTGGCCCCGGCCTCGCGGCACTCGGCGAACAACAGGCGAATGAACGCCTCGCGCGAGTCTGCGTCCAGCGCAGACGTAGGTTCGTCGGCAATCACCAGCTCCGGTTGACCGATCAGCGCTCGGGCGGCAGCAACACGCTGCTGTTGGCCGATGGACAGCGAGTCGGCGCGGCGTGCCAGCATCGCCGGGTCTTTCAGACCCAGGTGGGCGAGCAGGGTGGTGGTGGCTTTCTCGACGCTGCCGTGGCGTTGTCTGGCACGTTCGGCACGCACGCTGGAAAAGTGGCAGGGCAGTTCGATGTTTTCCCGCACCGACAAAAATGGCAGCAGGTTGAACTGCTGGAAGATGTAGCCAGTGTGATCGACGCGAAAGCGGTCACGCGCGGCCGAAGAGAGGGCCGACAGTTCCTGGTTCAACAGGCGAATGCTGCCGCTGACCGGTTTTTGCACACCGCCCAGCAGGCCCAGCAATGTGGTTTTGCCGCTACCGCTGGGGCCTTTGAGGAACAGGGTTTCGCCGCTTTGCAGACGGAATTCGGGGATGTCCAGCAGTTGCGGATGGCCGGGCCAGTTGAAGCGCAGGTCCGACAGTTCGATCAGTGCTTGGGTCATGGGCTGACTCACGCTCGGTTGGAAATTAAAAGACCGGGCCAGGCCCGGTTGTTGTACCGCAGGGTGCGATCAGAATTTCAGCGTTGGGTTGGCTGCGATCACTTCTGCGCCTGACTGGCCACCTGGCGAAATCAGTTGTACCTGAAGCTTCTTGGTGTCGGGAAAGGTTATGAAGATTTGCGACAGGTCGAGCTTCTTCAGAATGGCCGGTGCGTCACAGACGAACTTGTAGTGACCGTGAATTTCGCTGTGCTCATGATGATCGGCTTCGCCGTCCTTGGCGTGTTCATCGTGATCGTCATCCTTGTCGCCAAACAGCGGGCTTTCCAGCTTCACCGAAGTGGCCGAGCAATTGGCGGCATCGGCAATGCTGAACAAGGCGTTGGGCTTGAGCAGCAACTCACGGGCCTTGGCGACTTTGGCCTTGTCTTCATCCGAGGTCGCAACGTGCTCGAAACCGACGATGTTCATGGCCGGGCTGTCAAATTCGAACTCCAGCGTCTTGCCTTCCAGCACAACATCCAGGCGTCCTACGCCGTGCTCGTGCGCACCCAGGCTGCCATGTTCATCGCCATGATCGTGGTCGTGTTCTTCGGCAGCGTGCGCAGCAACGAGTGGTAACAGGGCGAAAGGCAGGGCGAGTAGCAGACGGCGCATAGCGGGCTCCAGAACAATAATCGGAAAAACTGTTATGTGATCTTATAACAAGTGGTGACCTGCGTGGACGTGTTTTTATCCAGGCGCCGGAAGACCGGGCTTCAGCAAAGCGCTATTGACGGTCTTATCGGGAATACTCGGTCAGGTGCTTATGCCTAAGTAGTCTCACACTTAGCGTCATCAAGTCCTACTCTGGAAGATGAAAATCGCTACACCTGCGCCGGATGCGCAGGAAGATTTTCATCCCAGCCAGGGCCTGCGCTCGACCTGGGCCGAGTGCGACATCAGGGAAGATACTCATGAACAAGCTCCATTCGAACAGGGAAGTCCTGCGTGCTGTGTACAAGGATATGGAACGTATCACCGAATTCGCCGACGCTGACGTCGTGCTGCACAAGGCGGATCAAGGCGCTGGTGGTGGGTTGTCCATAGCCATGGGAGGCAGTACTTTCCCACCAGATCAATCTGATCAGGCGGACGCATCAGACCCTGTACATGGATGTCCACGACATCGTCGCCAACGATCACTTCGGCTCGGTGCTGGGCGAGATGCGCGCCAACTGCGGGGGCCGGAAAATCATCATGCCGTTTTGCGGCCTGTGGCGGTTTCGCGATGGCCGAATTATCGAGTACTGGGAAAACGTCTACGACGTGCGGGCGCTTGGCAATTTCATGAACGGCAAGGAACCTGTCCTCAACCCGTGGCGTTACGGTTGATCATGGGAATGCGCGCCAGCCTGTGGGAGCATGTACGCCTGACTGTCAGCAGGTGCACATCATGTTGCGTATTCGTGGAACCGTAGGCCAATGGCCGGTGGATTTGACCCTTGAACTGGACGACGGGGACTGGGCGCAACTGGGCGCGCAGCTCAAGGCAGCCGCCCCGGAGGTACCCGCTGCCGTGGCCGAGAACAAGCCGCTCAATCAGGACGACAGGCTCTGGCAAGTCGCTCAGGAGTTGCTGCATAAGGCCGGGCAGATGAGTGGGCCGGATCTGTTGGGGCAACTGGAAGGGTTGGCGGGCAGCACCGCAGCGGGCAAGCATCTACTGGTGCGCTTGCGCCACTCGGCGAACGTGAAAGTCGAGAGCGGCGGAGATGCGCCGCTGTACAGTTGGGTCGAAGCGACATGACTTGACTGCGCTCGGCAACAACAGGCACCCGAGCGGTGCCTGTTGCTTTGTACATTAGTACAGCGCGGCAAACAGCTTGCGACGTTACGCCGTGACCAGCGGATGGTCGTTGCCCAGCAGGTCGAATACTTGCAGCAGCGTCTTGTGCGGCAGGCCCTCGGCGTAATTGCGATTGCGGATGAACAGCTTGAGCAGGCCCTCGAGCGCAGCTTCGTACTGTTGACGCGACAGCTGCTGAATCGCCAGTTGCAGTGCCGCTTCATCGTCTTGAGGGTTTTGTGCAAGACGGCTTTTCAGTTCGGCGGCGTCCGGCAGGGTCGCGGCTTGCGCGAGGAACGTCAGCTGGGCCTTGGCACCTGCCAGTTCTGCCTTGTGTGCATCACCGGTGACCGCATCCAGCACGGCCTTGGCTTCGCTCAGTTCGCCCCGTTCGGCCAGGCAGCGCGCATACAGAATCAGCGCGGCGCCATTGGTGTTGCCTTCGCCCAACAGCACCTTGAGCTGTGCTTCGGCTTCGGCGAAACGACTTTCCGCAAACAGCGTCTGTGCCTGCTTGAGCGGGTCGGCGGCTGGCGGTGGCGGCATGACTACGTGTTGTTCGAGGATCTTGCGGATTTCCGACTCGGGCTGTGCACCGGCAAAGCCATCCACCGGCTGGCCGTCCTTGAACAGCACCACGGTAGGCAGGCTGCGAATGCCGAAGCGCGCCACGATGTCCTGCTCGATGTCGCAATTGACCTTGGCCAGCAGCAACTCGCCCTGATAACTCTCGGTGATTTGCTGCAGCAGGGGCATCAAGACCTTGCAGGGCGCACACCACTCGGCCCAGAAATCGACGAGCACGGGCTGGTCGAAGGACTTGTCGATCACCAGTTGATCGAAGTTCGCGGCGGTTGCGTCGAAAATGTAAGCAGTTTCCTGGCTCATTGCACGTCTCGAAGAATCTGAATGCTGCCAACTATAAAGCCCGCAGGACAATGCTGAAAGCGGCGTCGTCTATTGGACATGATCGTTCCCGCACTCATTGCTCCTGATGCTGGCCGAAGGCCGCGGGAGCGAGCCGGGCGACGCCTCGCTTGTTCGTGAAAGGGGTGGAGAGCTCCAAGGGATTTATCGTTTGAACGACCGTCTTCGCGAACAAGTTCGCTCCTGCAGAGACCGTCTGGCTGAGCGCTCACCGCGCCGCGTGATAGAGGCTCACGTCGCGAAACTCGTGCGGTTCGGCCAGGTCCGGCAGGGTGCGCGCATGCAGCATTCTCAGACGCTGGTAGGCAGTGTGCCTGAAGTCGCGCACGCGGGAATCGGCCACCAGTGCCTCGCGGCCTCGGGAGAGGAAATGATCCAGCAGCGGCAGGTTGGCGCGGTCGTAGAGCACGTCGGCGACCAGAATCAGATCGAAGCGGTCCGCCTCGGCAAAGAAATCCGTCGAGTAGCTCAATGGCACCTGATTGAGTTCGGCATTGGCCCGGCAGGCAGCGAGCGCCAGTGGGTCGAGATCACAGGCCACTACCTCAAGCGCCCCTGCCTTGAGCGCGGCAATGCCCGCCACACCCGAGCCGGCACCGAAATCCAGTACCCGCTTGCCGGCCACCCAGTGCGGGTTTTCAGCCAGAAAGCGTGCCAGAGCCAGGCCGCTGGCCCAGCAAAAGCACCAGTACGGTGGATCTTCCAGAATGCGCCGCGTTTCATCCGGGCTGAAGGCGCGGTCCATGTTGGCATCGTCGATCAGCCACAGATTCAGACCTGTGCCCGGCAGCGAAGTAATTGCCAGCCGGGCGTCGCCAAGCAGTTCGCTCAGCGCGTGTTGCAGATGTTGCGGAGCGATCATGGCGCCTTGACGAACTGCAACTGCCCCAGGGCCTGAGTCACCGGCTGATCGATGCGCATTGACGGCAGATGCAGAATCAACTGCCCGGACTGACTGGCACGGCCACGCAACTCGACGCGTCCGCCGACCGGAAAGGCTTCCGGGTTGAAGCGCAGCTGGAACGGCAATGATTGACCGTTACCCTTGAGCAGGGTGTTGGTCAGCAGCTTCTGCGGACGTCCGCGTTCGTCGATGACCAGCATCGCCAGCTCGACCTCGGCGCCGGCCGGTACGCCCAGCAACTGCCCGCTGATTTCTCGCTGGTACGGCTGCAACGGCCCTGGACCGGCGGGCAGCTTGATCGACGGTGCGACCGGTGGCGGCGCAACGGGTATCGGCGCGTCATTGCTGCTGCACGCGGCCAGCAAGCCGATGAAGCAGAGTAGAAAAGCGGGGCGTAACGTCATCAAGAGCTCCACAAGGCAAAATTCGAAAGGCTGGGTGACGCCAAGCGTGCAGTATTACCGAGCCCGGACAATTTCACACCGCTTTAATGCGCGTCTATATACCGTAAACCCTCAGCCTTGTCTTGCCGGCAGGATGCGCTAACATGGCGCTCCCCATTCTTTCGTTGCCAGCCACCATGCACTGTCCCTTCTGCGGTGCCAATGACACCAAAGTCATCGACTCCCGCCTCGTCGCCGAAGGCGAGCAAGTACGCCGCCGACGCGAGTGCCTGGCCTGCGGCGAGCGCTTCACTACGTTCGAAACTGCCGAACTGGTCTTGCCGCGTCTGATCAAACAGGACGGCAGCCGCCAGCCTTTCGATGAAGAAAAACTGCGCGCCGGTATGCAGCGCGCGCTCGAAAAGCGTCCGGTGAGTGTCGAACGCCTTGAAGCGGCCCTGGTTCACATCAAACACAAGCTGCGCGCGACCGGCGAACGCGAAGTCAAATCGCTGGTGGTGGGTGAGCTGGTCATGACCGAGCTGCAGAAGCTCGACGAAGTGGCCTACATCCGCTTCGCTTCCGTGTACCGCCGCTTTCAGGACCTCAACGAATTCCGTGAAGAAATCGACCGTCTGGCCCGCGAGCCGGGCAAGGAATAAATGCATTGCTGACTGAACAGGCGGCTCTCGACGTTCATTACATGGCGCGAGCACTCGAGCTGGCGCGCAAGGGGCGGTACTCCACGCATCCCAACCCGCGAGTCGGCTGCGTGATCGTGCGTGAAGGCCGGATCGTTGGCGAAGGCTGGCATGTACGGGCCGGTGAGCCGCATGCCGAAGTGCATGCCTTGCGCCAGGCTGGCGAGCTGGCCAGAGGCGCGACCGCTTACGTCACCCTCGAACCGTGCAGTCACCAGGGGCGCACACCGCCCTGTGCCGATGCACTGATCGGAGCCGGAGTGGCGCGGGTTGTCGCTGCGATGCAGGACCCCAATCCCGAAGTCTCCGGCCGTGGCCTGTTGCGCCTCATGAATGCCGGTATCGGCGTTCAATGTGGTGTGCTGGAAAGCGAAGCGCGAGCGCTGAACAAAGGCTTTCTCAAGCGCATGGAAACCGGCCTGCCGTACGTGCGGGTCAAGATGGCCATGAGCCTGGATGGCCGCACGGCGATGGCCAGCGGTGAAAGCCAGTGGATCACCGGTCCCGAGGCGCGCTCTGCCGTGCAGCGTCTGCGTGCGCAGTCGAGTGTGGTGCTGAGCGGCGCCGATACGGTGCTGGCCGACAAGGCTCGTCTCACCGTACGCCCTGATGAATTGGGGCTCGATGCCGAACTGACCTCACTGGCCGCTGCACGCCCGCCGTTGCGCGTGTTGATCGACGGCCGTTTGCGTGTGCCGCTCGATGCACCGTTCTTCCAGGCAGGCAGTGCGCTGGTCGTGACGTGTGCTGCTGCGTCGGCGCGAGGTCGCTATCAGGAAGAGGGCCACGAAATGCTCGCTCTGGCCGACAGCGCCGGTCATGTGGACCTGCGCAGGTTGATGGGCGAACTCGCCGCGCGTGGCGTCAATGAAGTATTGGTTGAGGCCGGTCCGCGACTGGCGGGGGCTTTTGCGCGTCTCGGGCTGGTCGACGAATTTCAGCTCTTCATCGCCGGCAAGTTTCTCGGCTCATCGGCCCGCCCGCTGCTCGATCTGCCCCTGGCGCAGATGAGCGAGGCACTTGAGCTGAACATTGTGGAAATGCGTGCTGTCGGTAATGACTGGCGAGTCATCGCTCTCCCTGTGCGCACACCCGGCGTATAATTCCTGGCTTTCGCCTAGCGCGCAGCCCTTGTTCTCCCGGAGGACCCATGTTTACCGGCATTATCGAATCCATTGGCAGCATCCGCGCCCTGACTCCGAAAGGCGGCGACGTCCGCGTTTATGTGGAAACCGGCAAGCTTGACCTGACCGACGTCAAACTCGGCGACAGCATTGCCGTGAATGGCGTATGCCTGACCGCCGTCGAATTGCCCGGTGATGGCTTCTGGGCTGATGTCAGCCGGGAAACCCTGACCGTCACCGCCTTTGTCGACCTCAAGAGCGGCAGCCGGGTCAACCTGGAAAAGGCCCTGACCCCGACTACGCGTCTGGGCGGCCATCTGGTCAGCGGCCATGTCGACGGCGTGGGCGAGATCGTCGCCCGTGCGGACAACGCCCGCGCCATTCAGTTTGCGGTGCGTGCGCCACGTGAACTGGCCAAATACATCGCCCACAAAGGCTCGATTACGGTCGACGGCACCAGCCTGACCGTCAATTCGGTCAACGGCGCCGAGTTCGAACTGACCATCGTGCCTCATACCTGGAGCGAAACGATCATGGCCGACTACCAGCCCGGCCGTAAGGTCAACCTGGAGGTCGACCTGCTGGCGCGTTATCTGGAGCGCCTGCTGCTGGGTGACAAGGCCGCCGAGCCGGGCCACGGCACGATCACCGAAAGCTTCCTGGCCGAGAACGGCTACCTCAAATCCTGAATTGATTGAAGGGGGTGCCGCGTGGCGCTCAACAGTATCGAAGAACTGGTCGAAGACATTCGCCAGGGCAAGATGGTCATCCTCATGGATGACGAAGACCGCGAAAACGAAGGCGACCTGATCATGGCCGCCGAATGCGTGAAGCCCGAGCACATCAACTTCATGGCGCGTTTCGCCCGTGGTCTGATCTGTATGCCGATGACTCGCGAGCGCTGCGAAACCCTCAAGCTGCCGCTGATGGCAGCGCGCAACGGTTCGGGTTTCGGCACCAAGTTCACCGTTTCCATCGAAGCTGCCGAAGGCGTGACCACCGGCATCTCGGCAGCCGACCGCGCACGTACTGTGCAGGCTGCCGCTGCCAAGGACGCGAAAGCTGAAGACATCGTCAGCCCTGGGCATATTTTCCCGCTCATGGCCCAGGCTGGCGGCACCCTGGCGCGTGCCGGTCATACCGAGGCGGCCTGCGACCTGGCGCGCATGGCCGGTTTCGAGCCGACGGGCCTGATCTGCGAAGTCATGAACGATGACGGCACCATGTCGCGACGTGCCGAACTCGAAGCATTTGCCCTGCAACATGACATCAAGATCGGCACCATCGCCGACCTTATTCACTACCGGATGATCCACGAACGTACCGTTCAGCGGATTGCCGAGCAGCCGATGGACAGCGAACTGGGCAGTTTCAACCTGGTGACCTACCGCGATTCGGTCGAGGGCGACGTGCATCTGGCGCTGACCCTGGGCACCATCTGCGCCGAAGAGCCTACGCTGGTTCGCGTGCACAACATGGACCCGCTGCGTGACCTGCTGATGGTCAGCCAGCCCGGCCGCTGGAGCCTGCGCGCCGCCATGCGCGCGGTTAACGAGGCTGGCAGCGGTGTGGTGCTGCTGCTCGGTCATCCGCTGGATGGCGATGTCTTGCTGGCTCATATTCGCGAAACCGCCGGTCAGCAACCGATCAAGATACCGACCACTTACAGCACGGTCGGCGCTGGTTCGCAGATCCTTCGTGACCTCGGCGTGCGCAAAATGCGCCTGATGAGTTCGCCGATGAAGTTCAATGCGATATCCGGTTTCGATCTGGAAGTTGTAGAATACGTGCCCTCCGAATAAATACCGGCAGGTCGGGGCGTGTGAAAGATGGTTTTTTCGCAGGTCTTGGCCTGACAGGCATGATTCGTGGCCTAATATCCCTCAAAGTCCGCCCCAAGGCGGGCTTGCTCTTTAATACGAGACTCACCGAATGACCTTGAAGACCATCGAAGGTACCTTCATCGCCCCCCAAGGCCGCTATGCCTTGGTAGTTGGCCGTTTCAACAGCTTCGTCGTGGAAAGCCTGGTTAGCGGTGCCGTTGATGCACTGGTACGCCATGGCGTGAGCGAAAGCGACATCACCATCATCCGTGCGCCGGGTGCGTTCGAGATTCCACTGGTTGTGCAGAAAGTTGCCCAACGCAGCGAGTTCGCGGCCATCGTCGCACTGGGTGCAGTGATCCGTGGCGGTACTCCACACTTCGAATACGTGGCAGGCGAGTGCGTCAAGGGCTTGTCCCAGGTGTCCATGGAATTCGGCGTGCCGGTCGCTTTCGGCGTATTGACCGTCGACTCCATCGAACAGGCCATCGAGCGTTCCGGCACCAAGGCCGGCAACAAGGGCGCTGAAGCCGCTCTGTCCGCCATCGAAATGGTCAGTCTGCTGTCGCAGCTGGAGGCCAAGTGATTTCCGACGATACCGACCAGTTCAACCCGCGCGACGCCAAATCGCCGGAAGCCGCCAAGGGTAAAAGCGCCAAGCGTCGCGAAGCGCGTCAGATGGCGACTCAGGCCCTGTACCAACGGCACATGGCTGGCCACGCGCTGAACGAAATCGAAGCACAGTTTCGGGTCGATAACGACTTCAGCAACGTTGACGGCCCCTACTTCCGTGAGCTGCTGCACGGCGTAGCGACCAACCAGACCGAGATCGATGCTGCTCTTTCGCCTTGTCTTGATCTGACCATCGAAGAGCTGGACCCGATTGAACTGGCGGTATTGCGTCTGTCGACGTTCGAACTGCTCAAACGTATCGACGTGCCTTATCGCGTAGTGATCAACGAGGGCATCGAGCTGGCGAAAGTCTACGGTTCCACTGACGGCCACAAGTTCGTCAATGGCGTGCTGGACAAGCTGGCGCCGCGCCTGCGTGAAGTCGAAGTGAAGGCCCACAAGCGCTGATCCGCGCCTGACCTTCATGGGAGAGTTCGAGCTGATCCGCAATTACTTCGCCGCCGCGCCCTGTGCGCAGGCGGGCGAGGAAGTTGCCCTGGGGATCGGCGACGACTGCGCGCTGCTGGCGTTGGCGCCCGGCGAGCAGTTGGCGATCTCGACCGATACCCTGGTTGCCGGGGTACATTTTCCTGATGTCTGCGACCCCTTTCTGCTCGGTCAGCGTGCGCTGGCGGTGTCTGCCAGTGACCTGGCGGCCATGGGTGCCCGGCCTGTCGCGTTCACCCTTGCCCTGACCCTGCCGCAGGTCGATGCCGACTGGCTGCAGACCTTCGCTCGCGGCTTGAACCAGATGGCGCAAGGCTGTTCGCTGCGTCTGATCGGTGGTGATACCACGCGCGGTCCCTTGAGCCTGACGCTGACGGTGTTCGGTGCCGTGCCGACCGGATCAGCCCTGACCCGCGCGGGTGCCCAGGCGGGTGACCTCCTGTGTGTCGGCGGCACGTTGGGTGATGGTGCAGGTGCATTGCCGCTGGTATTGAAGCAGCGCAGCGCCGAGCCCTTGATCGCCGAAGCATTGCTGGCCCGCTACTGGTCGCCTCAACCGCAACTGGCGCTGGGGCAGGCGTTGCGGGGCAGGGCGACGTCCGCGCTGGACATCTCCGACGGGCTGCTGGCCGACTGCGGACACATCGCCCGCGCTTCGGATGTTCGTCTGGTGATCGAGCGTGACCGGCTGCCGATGTCCGACCAGTTGCTGACCTTGTTCGATCTGCCCTCTGCCCGACAGGCCGCGCTCAGCGGTGGCGATGATTACATCTTGGCCTTCACGCTGCCTTCCGAACACCTGTCGGCGTTGCTGAAAGAAGGCTGGCCGGTGTATGTCATTGGCCGGGTAGAGCAGGGTCAAGGCGTCGTGCTTGTCGACGACACAGGGCAAGACGTCACGCCCGACACGCGTGGCTACCAGCATTTTGGCGCTGAGCAGTGAGCGGATGAGCGCTTCTATCTATCGAACTTTATGATCTAAATGCCCGAGAATTCACCCTGAGCGTCCGCAGGAACCTGCTGTTACAATGCAAATCTTGCGAATTTCCAGTCTTCACACTGATCAGGAGCACACGGTGCCCGTCGTCTTTGTCGCCGCTTCCAAACTGCCCACTCCCTTTGCAGAATTTGCCATGCACGGCTTTATCGAGTCGGCAACCGGCCGTGAACATGTCGTCCTGAGTCTGGGCGATGTGGCGGACGGTGAGCCGGTTCTGGGTCGCGTACATTCCGAATGCCTGACGGGCGATGCCCTGTTCAGTCAGCGTTGCGATTGCGGTTCTCAACTGGAGGCTGCCCTGCGCGCCATCGCCACCGAAGGGCGTGGTGTACTGCTGTACCTGCGTCAAGAAGGGCGCGGTATCGGTCTGATGAACAAAATCCGCGCCTACGAGCTGCAGGATGGCGGCGCCGATACGGTTGAGGCCAACGAGCGCCTGGGCTTTGCTGCCGATCAGCGTGACTACGCGATCTGCCTGCCGATGCTTCAGCATCTGGGCGTGCAATCGTTGCGGCTGATGACCAACAACCCGCGCAAGGTCAAAGCCTTGACCGACATGGGCATCAGGGTCGCCGAGCGCGTGCCTCTGCACACCGGACAAAACCCGCATAACCGTCTTTATCTGGCGACCAAGGCGGGCAAGCTGGGGCACATGATGGGCAACGAACATCAAAGCGAGGTCGGCCCCGCGTGACACGCAGCGAGGTTCGTCAAAAGCTGGAGATGCAATGGTGGCGTCAACTGGGTCTGACCCTGGCGCCATTGCTGGTGGTCTGTGTATTTTTCGGTGCCAGCGAACCGCTCATTCCGGTGTTGGCGATCCCGCTGTTCATCGCCGGGATAGGCTCGATGTTCGTCAGCCTGAAACCCTTCGGCGCCTACAAGCGCGCGTTGGCGGTCACCCAGGCTGCACTCGATACACCCGAGGAGCCGGCAGCATGGCTCAAACTCGCTGCCATCCGCCGCCTGGCGTTCCTGGCCGCCGGCTTGCCCGCCTGGATCGCCGCCATCGCGGTGCTGTTCGGTCTGCATCCCTTGCCGGTCTGCCTGCTGGCTTTTGCCAGCGCAGTGCTGCTTTACCTGTACCGCATTCCCGCGCTTTCGCGCTGATCGTCCCCGGCTGAAGCGGACACGATCAACGCGAAACGCCATCAGGCTGCGAGTAACCAGACACCCGCTGCCGCAGAGGCTGCACCGGCGATACGCACCAGGGGGGCCGCCGCCTGAGGCAACACGCGAACCACCGCATAACCCAGCGCATGCAAGGCCGCAGTTGCAGCAACGAAACCTGCTGCGTACGCCCATGGGCTGGACATTTCCGGCAGTTCAAGGCCATGTGCTACGCCGTGGAACAAGGCGAACAGGGCTGTTGCGGTTACCGCCAGCGCCAGCGGCGGACGCACTGCCAATGCCACGGCCAGGCCCAGAGCCAGTACCGAGGCGGCAATGCCGCCTTCCAGCGCTGGCAGGTTCAAACCTTCAAAGCCCAGCATGCCGCCGATCAGCATGGTGCCGACGAAGGTGCACGGCAGCGCCCAGCGTGCCGAACCTTGTTGCTGCGCAGCCCACAAGCCGACGGCCAGCATGGCCAGCAAATGATCCAGCCCGCCAATCGGGTGGCTGATACCTGCGATCAGGCCATTATCGCCATGACCGGGGTGAGCCAGCGCCAGAGTCGGGACCAGCAACAGCGCCAGGGCGCCAAGGGCTTTTTTGTAGTTCATCGACGGGTTCCTTTTGGTTGTGAATTCAGGCGGCCGCAGTCAGCAGGCCCTGGCGCTCAATGAAGGCAATGATCTGTTCCAGACCCTGGCCGGTTTTCTGATTGCTGAACACGAACGGCTTTTCGCCACGCATCCTGCGCGTGTCGCTGTCCATCATTTCCAGTGACGCGCCTACCAAAGGGGCGAGGTCGATCTTGTTGATCACCAGCAGGTCGGACTTGCAGATGCCCGGACCGCCCTTGCGCGGCAGCTTGTCGCCGGCCGACACGTCGATCACGTAAATGGTCAGGTCGGAAAGCTCCGGGCTGAAGGTCGCGGAAAGGTTATCGCCACCGGATTCGACGATGATCAGGTCCAGGCCTTCGAAGCGGCGATTGAGCTGGTCGACTGCTTCCAGGTTGATCGAAGCGTCCTCGCGAATCGCGGTGTGCGGGCAGCCGCCTGTTTCAACGCCGATGATGCGCTCAGGTGCCAGTGCCTCGTTGCGCACCAGAAAGTCAGCGTCTTCGCGGGTATAGATATCGTTGGTCACCACGGCCAGGTTATAGCGGTCGCGCAATGCCAGGCACAGCGCCAGGGTCAGCGCCGTCTTGCCGGATCCGACCGGGCCACCGATTCCGACGCGCAGAGGTTGGCTGTTCATTGAGTTCTCCATAAGGACTGATCAGGACCGGAATAACCGGCTGTATTGACGTTCGTGCGCCATGCTCGCCAGGGACAAACCAAAGGCTGCGCTGCCGGCATGGCAGGGATCTTGTGTGCTGGCACTGACCTGCGCCTGCTGCAATAACGGCAACAATTCGCTGGTCAGGCGCTGGGCGGCTTGCTGGCCCAGCGGCAGGGTTTTCATCAGCACGGCCAGCTGGTTTTCAAGCCAGCTCCATAGCCAGGCGGCCAGCGCATCCTGCGGGCTGATCTGCCAGGCGCGTGCGGCCAGCGCCCAGCCAAGGGCCAGGTGCGGCTCGGCAGTCTGCTGCAGAAAATGGCGTGCTTCACGATCCAGTTCAGGCAGGCCATTGAGCAACTGCTGCAGGGAGTAGCCCATCTGCCGGCTTTCCAGATGCAGCTCGCGGGTCTCGCGGCTGGCGCGATGCTGCTCGCTGACTTGCAGCAACTGGCCCCAGTCACCGGCTGCCGCCGCCTCACAATGAGCCAGCAGCAGCGGGGCCTCGAAGCGCGCGAGATTGAGCAGCAGTTGATCGCCGATCCAGCGGCCCGCGGTCGGCGGGTCCACCACAATGGATTGCTCCACGGCCATTTCCAGCCCTTGCGAATAGCTGTAGCCACCGATAGGCAGCTGCGGACTGGCTAGGCGCAATAGCGCCCAGGCGCTGTTCACTTGCGCACGCCGAACTGGTGCATGCGCGGCGGATAGTTGAAATCCTCCTCGCCCGCGCGCGAATGATGATGCCCCCCGCCGTAGGCGCCATGTTCCGGCTGGAACGGCGCTTCGATGGTTTCGACAGTGGCGCCCAGTTGGTCGAGCATCGCCTTGAGCACGTAATCGTCGAGCAGGCGCAGCCAGCCGTCGCCGACTTGCAGGGCCACGTGACGATTGCCAAGGTGATAGGCCGCGCGGGTCAGTTCGAAAGTACTGCTGCACGTGACGTGCATGAGTTTTTCGGGACGTGCGCAGACACGCACCACGCGGCCGTCCTGGGCCTGAAGAAACTCGCCATCGCGCAGCGGCGACTGACCGCGTTGCAGAAAGAGGCCGACGTCTTCGTTTTCCGCACTGAAGCAGCGCAGTCGACTTTTGCTGCGTGCCTCGAAATTCAAATGCAGCTCGGCGGCCCATTCGGCCTGAGGTTCGATTCGGTCGTGAATCACCAGCATCAGATAGCTTCCAGCCAATTGCGATGCTTCAAATCAGAGCAAGGGGCTTGCCAACAGTGCAGCTTGCGGGGAAATGGCTGACAGAGGCAGGTGATCCAAGCATCGGCAAGATCACTAAAGATCTATTTTGGTGCGTAATCATGATAGCGCTTTAATTTGGTGCATTTTGCATTGCTGGAAGTGAAGTTAATAGTGAGACGGTTCACATCTCAGCCCCAGGCAGAGCGTGTCGCCGCTCAATCGTGACTGCCCAGACCACGCCAGTGCCGTGCGCCAATGAAGATGAAGCGCAGTTGCTGAGTGATCTTCGCCTGAGGTGTCAGGTGCGGGGCGAGCGAGGCGGGCGGCGGGTCGATCAGCTCCGGCAGCATCGCGAACACGCTTTTGACCACCAGGTCGGCGATAATCGACAGGGCATCGGCATTCAGGTGCTGCCATTTGGGCATCTTTGCCAGGTCGGCTGTGAGGTCGGCGCTGATGCCTTCGCGCAATGCGCCAAGCGCCTGACGCACCTTCAAGGAGCCGCCGTATTGTTCGCGCGCCAGAAACAGGAACTGCGACCGGTTGGCCGCCACACGTTCGAGGAATATCTTCACCGAGGCACGAATCAGCCCGCCCATGGCGAATTCGTTGTGGCGCACCAGCCTGATGGTCTCGCGAAAGGTCTGGCCGACCTCGCTGACCAGCGCCAGCCCCAACTGGTCCATGTCTTCAAAGTGCCGGTAGAACCCGGTCGGTACGATGCCTGCCGTGCGCGCCACTTCCCGCAGGCTCAGGCTGCCGAAGCCGCGCCCGCTCTCCATCAATTGATGGGCAGCATCGAGCAGGGCTCTTCGGGTCTGTTGTTTCTGTTCGGCGCGGGGCAGCATGGCTCAAACGATTCTTGGATTAGGCTGGGTTGCACTTTAGCAAATGCGCTTTACCTGCGTCGAAAGGGTTTTCAGTCAGGCTCCTTGACCAGTAATAGTGCATGAGTGCTGGCCTTCGATGCATTTTCGTATTCAAATCAAACCCTCGGCGCGTTTGTCAGTCGAACATTCATGTCGTATTCAGCGCGCCAGGGTCGGGGCGCTGTTTTCTGGAGAGTGACGCATGACGCGCAGCCGCAAGATTTTCGCCTGGACAGGTGCCACGTTGCTGGTGGTGCTGGCTATATTGGTCATTGTGATTGTCACTTTCGACTGGAATCGCATCAAACCCACCCTCAATGCGAAAGTCAGCGAAGCGCTGCATCGTCCGTTCGCCATCAATGGTGATCTGGATGTGCGCTGGACGCGTGAGCCCGAACTCGGTGGCTGGCGTGCCTGGGTGCCGTCGCCGCACTTTGTTGCTGACGACCTGAGTCTGGGTAACCCTGAGTGGTCGAAGACCCCGCAGATGGTGACCCTCAAGCACGTCGAATTTCGTCTCTCGCTGCTGCCGCTGCTGGCGCAGCAAGTGGTTATCCCGCGTATCGATCTGACTGGCCCCGAGGCTAAACTCGAGCGTCTGGCCGATGGTCGCGCCAACTGGGTGTTCGATCTGCCCAAATCCGACCCGAATGCCGAGCCCTCCAAATGGGTGATGGACATCGGCGCGATCAAGTTCGACAAGGGACTGGTGAGCTTCAACGACCAGAAACTCAATGCCAACCTGGACGTGGTGATAGACCTGCTCGGCAAGCCGATCCCGTTCAGTGAAATCGTCGGCAGCAAGGAAGCGAAAAAGGCCCAGGACAAGGGCGCAGTACCGCAGGATTACGCATTCGGTCTGGCGGTCACCGGCCAGTACCACGGTCAGAAGCTGAGCGGCACCGGCAAGGTCGGCGGCCTGCTCGCGCTCAAGGATGCCAATCAACCGTTTCCGGTACAGGCTGACGTGAAGGTCGGTGACACCCATGCGGTGATCGCCGGGACCCTGACCGATCCACAGAACCTGGGCGCGCTGGACGTGCGCCTCAAGCTTTCCGGCGCGAGCCTGAGCAATCTGTACCCGCTGACGGGTGTGACCCTGCCGGATTCTCCAGCGTACTCCACCGATGGCCGCCTGATCGCCAAACTGCACGACCCGGCCGGCGCCAACTTCCGTTACGAAGGCTTCAACGGCAAGATCGGCAACAGCGATATCCACGGCGACCTGGGCTTCGTCGCCAGTCAGCCTCGGCCCAAGCTGAGTGGCGTGCTGGTCTCCAATCAATTGCTGTTCAGTGACCTCGCGCCACTGATCGGTGCGGACTCCAATGCCGCGCAGAAAAAGCGCGGTGGCGAGAGCAAGCAGCCTTCGGGCAAGGTACTGCCCGTCGAGGAGTTTCAGACTGATCGCTGGCGGGCAATGGATGCCGACGTGGAGTTCACCGGCAAGCGCATCGTGCAGAGCCCGGACCTGCCGTTCACTGACCTCTACACCCATCTGGTTCTCAACGATGGTCAGTTGAGCCTTGAGCCGCTGCGTTTTGGGGTGGCAGGTGGCAAGCTGGACGCGGACATTCGCCTCAACGGGCAAAACAAACCGATGCAGGGCAGGGCCAGGCTGTCGGCGCGCAATTTCAAGCTCAAGCAACTGTTCCCGACCTTCGAACCGATGAAAACCAGCTTCGGTGAGCTGAACGGCGATGCCGATATCAGTGGCCGTGGCAACTCGGTTGCAGCCTTGCTGGGGACTGCCAACGGCGAAATGAAGATGCTGGTGAACGACGGTGCGATCAGTCGTGGCCTGATGGAAATTGCCGGGCTCAACGTGGGCAACTACGTCGTTGGCAAGCTGTTCGGCGACAAGGATGTGAAGATCAATTGCGCGGCCTCGGACTTCGGCATCAAGGACGGGCTGGCGACCAGTCGGCTATTTGTCTTCGATACCGAGAACGCCATCATCTACATCAACGGCACTGCGAACCTGAAGACCGAGCAACTGGACCTGCAGATCAACCCTGAGTCCAAGGGCTTCCGCGTGTTCTCGCTGCGCTCGCCGTTGTATGTCAACGGCCCGTTCGCCAAGCCCAACGCAGGCGTACAGTCCGGCCCGCTGTTGCTGCGCGGAGCCGGCATGGTCCTGCTCGGCGCAACCGTAGGCCCTGCTGCAGGCCTGCTGGCGCTGGTCGCCACTGGCGACAGCGAGCCCAATCAGTGTGGCCCGCTGCTGGAGCAGATGCGCACCGGCAAGGCACCTAAGACGGTGAAGTAACGCTCCACCTCTCGTGCCAGCGCTCCGCGTTGGCGCGCACTTGGCCGGACCCAGGGCGTCCAGAAATGCATTCCCACGCTGGAGCGTGAGGAACGACGTTTACGTCGCTGGCCTGAGAAAATACTTCCCCACAAAAAAGCCAGGACACAGGTCCTGGCTTTTCATTTGCTGTCGCGAGTTACAGGTCTTCGAGAATATCCGCCATGTCATCAGCGTGCTCTTCTTCCTGAGCAAGGATCTCTTCGAAGATGCGGCGGGTAGTCGGGTCGCTGTCGCCGAGGTATTGAATGATTTCGCGATAGCTGTCGACGGCGATGCGCTCGGCAACCAGATCTTCGTAAACCATTTCCTTCAGTGTGTTACCCGCCACGTACTGCGCGTGGGAGTTCTTCGACAGGGTGTCCGGGTTGAACTCCGGCTCGCCGCCCAGTTGCACGATACGCTCGGCCAGTTTGTCGGCGTGCTGCGCTTCCTGCTCTGCGTGTTCCAGAAACTCGGCTGCCGCGACGCTCGCTTTCAGGCCTGACGCCATGTAGTAGTGACGCTTGTAGCGCAGCACACAGACCAGCTCGGTAGCCAGCGATTCATTGAGCAGGCGCAGGACCGTTTCGCGGTCAGCGCTGTAGCCTTGAGTCACAGCACCATCCTCAACGTTCTGGCGTGCGCGCTGGCGCAGAGTATTTACATCGGAAAGCTGTGATTGCGGTGCAGAATTCATCATTTATCTCCAGGACTCATCAGGTTTTGCTGTCTCGCTCTGTGGGTGGCCCGGCAGGATCAGCAAAGATTGTGAGTAGCGAAGGGGGCAAAAAGTTTTATCGGATTTTCACTGAAACGGACGGCTGTGTCTGAATGTAAAAATATAAGAAACGAGTTCCGAGCCCCGCGGTCCCAACCTTGAGACCCAAATAAATCGTGGAGATACACAATGCTCAAGTTCCTGGGAAGCACCGTTGGCATCATCTTTCTGATCGGCCTGGTCGTGGTTATCGCCCTGTTCAAGCTGGTTTTCTAGGCTCTGTACGAAAAGTCGGCGAGCGAAGGTCAGGCGAGGCAAAAACAGGCGAGGAAGCGGAGTCTACGTGTTGTAAATGAGCATTCCGAGCCTGTTTTTAACGAAGCATCACCGAGCTCAGCCACTTTTCGTAGAGATCCTAAAAAGCATTCAACAAAAAGCCCGAGGCATTCATGCCTCGGGCTTTTTGTTTGTGCCTGCGTTTTGATTACATCGCTTTTTCGTTCTTCTCGCGTTGTTCGCACGTCATGAAACCTTTGTTGGTCACACGGCCGTCGCTGTTGAAGCTGACGTGGTAGACCTGTTTGTGGCCGTCCTTGTTCATGACGTAGTTGTTGCAAGTGCCTGGGTTGACCTTACGCTCGATAGTGCTCGACGGCTCACCGCCGATAGTCAGGACCTGCTGGCGCGTCACGCCATTCTCGACCTGCTTGACCAGCGGCTCGTTGCGATAAGTGACGTAGTCCACCGGGTTCTGCACGGTTGTGTTGCAGCAGCCAGCCATCGTCGCCAATACAAAGGTCGCCGCGAAGAGTTTTTTGTACAGCGTTATTGCTCCACATGTCAGAGCCGGTTTTGGCCCGGTATGCCTTGGAGCAGAGGAGGGGCTCAAGAGTTCGAAAAAAAGATGGCGATGAGGCAGTACCTCGTATCCACCCTGAGGCCGTTGCTGACCCCCCCTGAACGCCATGACAATCGCGCATGAAAAGCGCTTTGAATATTCCTCGCACGTTCCCGAAAGGCCGAGGTCAATCTGATGGCATGGTTGAGCGTTTTGCTCGGCCTTGGGCTCGGTCATCGGTTGTCGGACCGTAGTTCGTTAATCAGCCGCTCCTCAGTGACGGCCAGGAAGATGCGATGAGCGATAAAGAACTGTATGAGATCGAGTACACCCTGCTCGGCGAGCACCACGTAGACATTATCGAGAATCTGGATGTGCCCATCATCGAAGTGGTGCACGAACTGGCGCTCAAGCATCACGTAGAACTGGACGAGCTGCCAATGGGTGAAGCCGGGCTGCCGCTTGCCGCCGGCATCACCGATGTGTCGATTCACAGCCTGGAGGGCGGCGAAGGCAGCGCGACTGCCTAGTCCGCCCTGGATCGCAGCGGCGTCGTCCAGCGTTCCGCGAGGATGACGCCGCAGAGGGTCAGCGCTCCGCCGAACAGGTGATAGAGCGCCAGCTGCTCGCCCAGTGTCGCCGCGGCAATCAAGGCCGTGGCGATGGGCATCAGGTTGAAGAACAGTGTTGTACGGCTGGGGCCCAGGCGCATGATCGAGGTCATCCACAACCATGGTGCGAGCATCGAGGTTGGAATCGCTGCGTACAGCACCATCGGTATGTTGTTCGCATTCAGGCCGGTTTTCGCCGACAGCATGAACGGCGGCAGCAAAACGATAATCGCCAGCAGGATCTGTACGTAAAGCAACTGCAGGGGCGGCAAACGCAACTGCCACTTCTTCAGCAGCGTGCTGTAGACCGCATACGATGCGGCGGCCACCAGCACCATCGCATCGTCCCGATTGACCCCCTGCTCAATCAGACCGGCCGGATTGCCCGCCGAGACCACGACCACCACTCCCGCGAATGACAGCACCGCCCCCAGCAGCGCACCCGAGGTCAGACGAGTGCCGAGGCAGGCTATCGACAGCCCCAGCGCCATCATCGGCACCATCGACTGAATGATCCCCATGTTGGTGGCGGTTGTCAGGCTGGCCGCGAAATACGCCAGGCTTTGATACAGCGCTGTGCCGAGCACGGCCAGAATGAAAATCTTGCCGAGTACCGGTTTGATAGCCGCTCGGTTCGCCCACACAGGCCCGAGCATGAACGGTGTGAACAGCAAGCCAGCCAGCGCCCAGCGATAAAAGCCAATTTCAGCCGGAAAGATCACCCCGGCAGACGCCTTGGTGACGGCTGTGTTGATCGCCCAGATAAGGATGGTAATCAGCGGAAAAGCGTATTGCATGAGTGGATCATCGTTAGAGCGAGGCGTAATTATCCGCCTGTTTGTCGAGAATGCCAGCGGCGATGTTGGGTGCTCCGTCACAGAGCGCAGACGCTGACTACACTGAATCTCAGTCTGTGCCGCCCGGTGCAGTGGATCTGGAGAGTGGATCGATGAACAAGCTCGGTATTCCTGTATTGCTCGTTGGCTTGATGTTATCTGCCCAGGGTTTCGCTGCGACCGCGCAGCAGAACAAAATGACCACCTGCAATGCCGACGCCAGCGCGAAGTCGCTGAAGGGCGATGAGCGCAAGACGTTCATGAGCACTTGCCTTAAAGCGGCACCGCCGCCAGCGGCGACCCAGCAGGAGAAGATGAAAACCTGCAACGCGACTGCCAGCACTCAGGCGCTCAAGGGAGACGCGCGCAAGAGTTTCATGAGCGATTGTCTCAAGAAGAAATAATTTTTCAGTCGGCATCTTTGCGGCAGGCAAGAGGCGCGGGTGCAGTAAACACTGCACTTTCGCGCCGTTCTCGAGCCGATCATCGGGCAGATGATTGCGGCGTGTTTTTTCCGGCTTTCTGATCACTGGTTCTGGACTGAGAAGGCTGGCAGACTGCCCACCTTCCTTTTGTTGCCCGTTGAGGGTCTATGCCAACGTTTTCTGCGCGTCAGGTGTTAATAGCCAGCTGGATTCTTGTATTTGGCGGTCTGTTATTGGTGTTGCCATTCAAGTTGTTGCCCAGTCTGTTGGCCGGACTGTTGGTTTTCGAGCTGGTCAACATGTTGACCCCCAAACTGCAGCGGCTGATCTCCGGCGAACGTGCTCGCTGGCTGGCCGTAGCGTTGCTCGGCACGCTGGTGGTCAGCCTGCTGACGCTGATTTTTGCCGGCGCCATCAGTTTTGTGCTGCACGAAGCCGAAAATCCGGGCGCCTCGCTCGACAAGTTCATGACCCTGGTCGACCGCGCTCGTGGTCAGCTGCCTCCGTTCATCGATGCCTACCTGCCTGCCAGCGCAGCGGAGTTTCAGGTTTCGCTCGGGCAATGGCTGCAGAAGCACGTGGGCGAATTGCAGTTGATCGGCAAGGGGGCGGCGCACATGTTCGTCACCATGCTGATCGGCATGGTACTGGGCGCGATCATTGCCTTGCAGCGTATCTCCGACGTGCATGCGCGCAAGCCGCTGGCGGCTGCTCTGTTCGATCGCCTGTACCTGGTCAGCCGGGCGTTTCGCAACATTGTTTTTGCCCAGATCAAGATTTCCCTGCTCAACACGGCGTTCACGTCGGTGTTTCTGGCCATCGTATTGCCGCTGTGCGGGATTCACCTGCCGCTGACCAAGACCCTGATCATCATGACCTTCCTGCTCGGCCTGTTGCCGGTGGTGGGTAACCTGATGTCCAACACGTTGATCTTCATCGTCGGCATGTCCATCTCGATCTGGGTCGCGCTGGCTGCGCTGGGCTATCTGATCGTGATCCACAAGGTCGAGTATTTCCTCAATGCGCGCATCGTGGGCGGACAGATCAACGCCAAGTCGTGGGAGTTGCTGCTGGCGATGCTGCTGTTCGAAGCCGCATTCGGCCTGCCGGGCGTGGTTGCAGGGCCGATTTACTATGCGTATCTGAAGAGCGAGTTGCAGAAGGAAGGGTTGGTCTAGGGCGCTTGCGTATGTAGCCGTCCGAAACAACGCCTGTCACTTCACCGCGTTGGCGTGCAGTTCTGCACGCTCTGCGTCTGCGGTGCCGCAGAACATCCACATGGCTCGAAACACTCCCGCCCGTGGGAGTGATTCACATGGCTTGAAAACACCCCGGCCCTACAGGAGTGAGCTTGCTCACGAACAGGCCCGTGCAGCCGCTGGAAGCCCATTGGTCAGGTAATCCGCCTTCGCGAGCAAGCTCGCTCCCACAAGATCAGCGATCTGTGACGCGGAGCATCACGAAGGGCATTCCCACGATAGGCGCATGACTAGCCGTAACGCTTCTTCGCTTCGATGGCCAGGCCGCTACCGATGCTGCCGAAGATGTTGCCTTCAACGTGGCGCGCGTTGGGCAGCATGTCCGAGACGCTGTTGCGCAGGGCTGGGATGCCGCTTGAACCGCCGGTGAAGAACACCGTGCTGACCTGTTCGACACTCACGCCCGCATCGTTCAGCAAGTTCGTCACGCTGTTGCGCACCCGCTCGAGCTGGGCGTCGATCGCTGCTTCGAACATCACCCGGCTCAGGTCGACGCTCAGTCCGGCTTCCACGCGATCCATAGGCAGATGGCGGCTGTCGGCGTGGGTCAGCTGGATCTTGGTTTCTTCCACTTCCATGGCCAGCCAGTGCCCGGCGCGTTGTTCGATCAGCTTGAACAGGCGATCGATGCCACCGGTGTCTTCGATGTCGTAGCGCATGCTGCCCAGGGCCAGTTGCGATTTTTGCGAGTACACCGCGTTGATGGTGTGCCAGGTCGCCAGGTTCATGTGGTGGCTGGTCGGCATGTACGCACCGCTTTTCATGCGGCTGCCATAACCGAACAGCGGCATCACGCCTTGCAGGCTCAACTGCTTGTCGAAGTCGGTCCCGCCGATGTGTACGCCACCGGTGGCAAGGATGTCCTGCTGGCGATCATCGTGCCGGCGTCGCTCGGGCGACAGACGTACCAGAGAAAAGTCTGACGTACCGCCGCCGATGTCGACAATCAGCACCAGTTCTTCGTCCTGGATGGTGGACTCGTAATCGAAGGCCGCAGCGATGGGCTCGAACTGGAAAGATACGTCCTTGAAGCCGATCTTGCGCGCCACTTCAGCCAGCGTGTCTTGGGCTTCCTGATCGGCCTGGGCGTCGTCATCGACAAAATGCACCGGACGGCCCAGCACGACCTGCTCGAATTCGCGGCCAGCTGTTTGCTCCGCGCGCTTTTTCAGCTCGCCGATAAACAGTGCCAGCAAATCCTTGAACGGCATCGCCGTGCCCAGCACGCTGGTGTCATGCTTGATCAGCTTCGAGCCCAGCAGGCTCTTGAGCGAGCGCATCAGGCGGCCTTCGTAGCCCTCCAGATACTCGTGAAGCGCCAGGCGGCCATACACCGGGCGGCGTTCTTCCATATTGAAGAACACTACCGAAGGCAGGGTAATCTTGTCGTCCTCCAGCGCGATCAACGATTCCATGCCGGGTCGTTGCCAGCCGACAGTGGAGTTGGACGTGCCGAAATCGATACCGCAGGCACGGGCCGGGGATTGGTCATTCATGTCTTTTACGTTCCAGTCAAAAAACGGCCGCGCAGTTTATGCCAGCGCGGGCAAATTGCGTAGCGCGACACGTCGCTTATATTTACCTGGCTGTATTTGCGACCAAGGCTTGAACTGAGGCCCGTTACCCCCAATCTTGAAGGGATTCTCGGTAGACCCTGTTGTCGGACATTATGTTGTCGAGCTATCGACCTGCCGACAAAGGCAGCTGGTCTATCTGTATATTTTTCGACGTTAGGTAATCCAGATACCTCGTGACAGAGGGAGCTGGGCGCGTGACGCCAGCGTATCTGGCTTTGCCGGATAATTCGGATGGGTGATCGTTACATGGATTTCAAAGACTACTACAAGATACTTGCCGTGGAGCCGACTGCGGACGACAAGGCGATCAAGACCGCCTATCGCAAACTCGCGCGCAAGTATCACCCGGACGTCAGCAAGGAGGCAGGCGCCGAAGACAAGTTCAAGGAAGCCTCCGAAGCGTATGAGGTACTCAGCAGCCCGGAAAAGCGCGCCGAGTATGACGAGCTGCGCAAATACGGTCGTCAGGGCCGCCCGTTCCAGACCCCGCCGGGCTGGCAAAGCCGTGCCGGCGCCGGGGCAGGCGGGTTCGAGGAAACGGCAGACTTCTCGGAGTTTTTCAGCTCCATTTTCGGTGGCCGGCCACAGCAGGGCGGGCGTACCCGCAACCCTGGGCGTACCGGGCAGGACGTGGAGATGGAACTGGCGGTATTCCTCGAAGAGACCCTGTCGGGGGAATCCAAGCAGGTCAGCTTCAAGGTGCCGCAGCACAGCCCCAACGGGCAGCGCATGAGCGATATCACCAAGACCCTGAACGTGAAGATTCCCGCGGGCGTGGTCGATGGCGAGCGTATTCGCCTGAAGGGGCAGGGCGCGCCGGGCGTGGGCGGTGGTGCCAATGGCGACCTGTACCTGATTATTCGCCTGGCCCCGCACCCGCTGTTCGAGGTCGAGGGCCATGATCTGGTCATCACCGTCCCACTGGCCCCCTGGGAAGCCGTGCTGGGTACCAAGGTGGCTGTGCCGACGCTGACCAGCAGGATCAACCTGACCATCCGCCCGGACAGTCAGAACGGTCAGCGTCTGCGGATCAAGGGTAATGGCTTGATGAACAAGAGTGGCGAACGCGGTGATCTTTACGCGCAGTTGAAAGTCGTCGTGCCCAAGCACACCGACGAGGCTACCCGGGCGCTCTGGCAGAAACTGGCAGACAGTTCGTCGTTCGATCCCCGCGCGCAGTGGAAGGGTTGAGCATAGCGGTCTTGCGATTCTGTCTTTTCTGAATGGGCTGATGCGCCACCCGCATCAGCAGGCAATCAGCCTCGCTCAGTTTTTCGGCAGCACCACATTGAAGGTCGTGCCCTCACCAATGGACGAGGTCACAGTGATGCTGCCACCGTGGGCGTTGACCACTTCCTTGACGATGAACAGGCCAAGACCCAGGCTGGTCGATGTACCGCGTGTTTCGCTGTTTTCCTCGGTGCTGCGCACCAGCGGATCGAAGATCGTCCCGATAGCGTCTTCGGCAATCGGCTTGCCTTCGTTGTGTACCACCAATATCACCGCTTTCTCGGCACCCGTAACACTGACCGTTATCTCGTGACTGGCCGCACCGTGTTGCAGGGCGTTGCCGATCAGGTTCTGTAACATCTGGCTGATCCGCCCGGCGTCCCAATGCCCCTTGGTGTTGCCTTCGATGTTCAGCACCGGAACAGAGTCCGGTCGCCCGGCGCAGGCTTCCTCGATGGCTTCACGGCAAGCACTGGCCAAATCCATGTATTTGCGTTCAACCGGTAGCCCGGCGCCCAAGCGACTGCGCACGAATTCCAGCAGATCGCTGACCATCGAGCCCATATGGCGGGTGCTGGTCTGGATACGCGAAACATAGGACTGGGTCTTTTCGTCCAGCGCTATCTTGCGTGCCAGCAATTCCGTCGACATGCTGACGGCCTGCAGCGGCGCGCGCAGATCGTGACCCAGAATGGCAAGAAATATATCCCGTGAGCGGCCGACCCGTTCAGCATAGGCAGCGGTGGATTCGGCAAGCGCCTCGTCGATGGCTTCGTTGAAACGAATCACGTCCTGAAAATCGGCCAGTTGCGGCGCTGCCAGGCTTTCTACCCAAAGGCGGATGACGCTGGCGCGCAGATGGCGAAATTCCGACGTCATCTGCACCAGATCAAAGCCGACCTCATGACGCAACTCGCCATGGCTGCTGGCTGCTTCGTCCAGGCTTGGCGTCTTGTTCAACTCTTCGCCTCTGGCCTTGGCAATCTCCTCGCTTTTGCTCTGCGCGGTATTCATGTCCCGCGCAGCGGCGAGCAGGATCGACCTGGCATGATCCCGCAGCTCGGCTTTGCTCATCGTTTCTGCCGCCGGTTTCAGGGTTCTGGCGAAGTCTTCCCATTCATCGACGATGCGATCCACATGAATAACGATGAATTCGGAAAGGCGCATGGCCGGTTACCTTTGGAGATGCGTGACGAAAGAATGGGCGCATATTACCTCCTTTGCATGACACGACAAACAGGGCGTTTGCTGTCATTTCTGTCAGTAGACGTCCTATTCGCTTCGTCCTATGTTCCCTCCGGGGACTATACGAACGGAGGGCCATGACATGAGCGTCATTACGGTTACAGATGCGACTTTTCAACAGGAAGCTCTTGAAGCCAGCAAGACGAAGCCGGTCCTGGTCGAAATTTCTACCCGAGGTAACCGAATACCAGGCCAAGTCGGTAACATCAAAGGGCCGTCCGAAAGGAAGGCCCTTTTTTGGGTTCAAAACAGAAAGTACCGCTGCGCCATCGGCAGCACATCCGCGGGCTCGCACCACAGCAACACCCCGTCGGCCTTGACCTGATAGGTCTGCGGATCGACCTCGATATCCGGTAGGTAATCATTGTGGATCAGGTCTTTCTTCTGCACGGTGCGGCAGCCTTTGACGACACCGATCTGCTTCTTCAGGCCCAGTGACTCTGGTACACCGGCATCGAACGCTGCCTGGCTGATGAACGTCAGGCTGGTGGCGTGCAATGAGCTGCCGTAGCTGGCGAACATCGGGCGGTAATGAACCGGTTGCGGGGTCGGGATCGAAGCGTTGGCGTCGCCCATCAAGCTGGCGGCGATGGCGCCACCCTTGAGGATCAGGGTCGGTTTGACGCCAAAGAATGCCGGACGCCACAGCACCAGGTCGGCCCACTTGCCAACTTCGATAGAGCCTACTTCATGGCTGATGCCATGAGTGATCGCCGGGTTGATGGTGTATTTGGCGATGTAACGCTTGGCGCGGAAGTTGTCGTTGCCCGGACCATCCTGCGGCAGTGGGCCACGCTGTTTCTTCATCTTGTCGGCGGTTTGCCAGGTGCGCATGATCACTTCGCCAACCCGACCCATGGCCTGGCTGTCGGAACTGAGCATCGAAAAGGCGCCCAGGTCGTGAAGGATATCTTCGGCAGCGATGGTCTCGCGGCGGATGCGGCTTTCCGCGAAAGCCACGTCTTCGGCGATGCTCGGGTCCAGGTGATGGCAGACCATGAGCATGTCCAGGTGCTCGTCGATGGTGTTGCGGGTGAACGGACGCGTCGGGTTGGTCGAGCTCGGCAGCACGTTCGGCGAACCACAGGCCTTGATGATGTCCGGCGCGTGACCGCCACCGGCACCTTCGGTGTGATAGGTGTGAATCGTGCGGTTCTTGAACGCGGCCAGGGTGGTCTCGACAAAACCTGACTCGTTGAGGGTGTCGGTGTGGATCGCGACCTGCACGTCGTATTCGTCGGCCACGCTCAGGCAGTTGTCGATGGCCGCAGGTGTGGTGCCCCAGTCCTCGTGCAACTTCAGACCGATGGCCCCCGCCTTGACCTGCTCTATCAGCGGGCCGGGCAGGCTGACGTTGCCCTTGCCGGTGAAGCCGATGTTCATCGGGAACGAGTCCGAGGCCTGGAGCATGCGCGCCATGTGCCACGGGCCGGGCGTGACAGTGGTGGCATTGGTGCCCGTGGCCGGGCCGGTGCCGCCGCCGATCATGGTCGTCACGCCGCTCATCAGCGCCTCTTCGATCTGCTGCGGGCAGATGAAGTGGATGTGCGTGTCGACGCCACCCGCGGTAAGGATCATGCCTTCGCCGGCAATGACTTCGGTGGCGGCGCCGACCGCGATGGTCACGTCCGGCTGGATGTCCGGGTTGCCCGCCTTGCCAATGGCCGCGATACGCCCGTTCTTGATGCCGACGTCGGCCTTGACGATGCCCCAGTGATCGATGATCAGGGCATTGGTGATCAGCGTGTCGACTACGTCAGCGGCCAGCAACTGGCCTTGGCCCATGCCGTCACGAATGACCTTGCCACCGCCGAACTTCACTTCTTCGCCGTAGGTGGTGAAGTCCTTCTCGACCTCGATCCACAGCTCGGTGTCGGCCAGGCGAACCTTGTCGCCGACGGTGGGGCCGAACATGTCTGCGTAGGCTTGTCGGCTTATCTTCATCTTTCGTACCTCGGATTCAGAGCGGCAAGCTGCAGGCCGCAAACTGTAAGTTTTTCAAAGCGACCAGCGGCGAGCTGCAAGTCGTTAGTCGTCAAAGCTTTTGATCCTCGTGCCGAGTGCCCATCGTCATACACACGTCTCGATTGGATGCCTGCGTGACCGGTGCGGCGATCCGCATTGCTCACGAAGACGTTAATCCGAACGCCCTGTTTCTGGAGGCTGTACCGGCCTCTTCGCGAACAAGTTCGCTCCTACGGCCTTCGGCCAGAATCAAAAGCAGACTTGTGTGTAACGATGAACGCGGAGCGTAGGAACGGTATTCAAAAAGCCTTCAATCCAGATCGCCCATCACCCGACCGGCAAACCCGTAAACCTTGCGCAAGCCGGCCAGGTCCGCCAGCTCGACTTCGCGGGACTGGCCCGGCTCGAAGCGCACCGCGGTGCCGGCCGGAATGTTCAGGCGCATGCCCCGGCTGGCGGCGCGGTCGAAGGTCAGTGCGTCGTTGGTTTCGAAAAAGTGGAAATGCGAGCCCACCTGAATCGGCCGGTCGCCGCTGTTGGCGACGGTCAGGCTGAGGGTGCGGCGTCCGGCGTTGAGTTCGATGTCGCCGGGCTGGATCTGGTATTGACCAGGGATCATGTCGGTTGCCCCAAGGTTTTGAAATAAATGGCGGTGGGATGCAGGCGCCCGTCCGGTGTGGCGCAATAATCCGGCAGCTCACCGACACGGTGGTAGGCCAGCGCGCTGTAGAAGGCTTCAGCCGCCGAGCCTGCTTCGGTGTCCAGGTGCAACAGCCCACGTTTGTGTTTCACGGCCGCCTGTTCAACGGCCTCCATCAATTGCCTGCCCAGGCCACGCCCGCGCGCCGCAGGCAGCACCATCAGTTTCTGTACTTCGGCGCGGTTCAGGCCGTTGGGCTTCTGGCACAGCGACAGTTGCGCACTGGCCAGGACGTTCTCGTTCTCGACCACCACCCACAGCAGCAGAGAGCCAGCGGCGACATCGGCTCTGAGCCCGTCGCACCAGCCGTAGGCCTGCGCCATGTCGAGGTCGGCCATGAAACCGACCGACGCGCCATCATGAACCGTATCGAACAACAATTGCGCCAGACCCTGGCGGTAATGCGCGAAGCTTTCGGCGGTGACGCGGCGCAGCTGTGCTGGATTCATGGCGTGCTCTCTAAAGGGCGGAGGGGGCTTGCGAAGCCGGTGGCTGAGCACCGGGCGACAGGTCGAGCTGCATGAAGGTCAGGTCCAGCCAGCGGCCGAATTTGGTGCCGACCTGAGGCATTTGTCCGGTGGTCTTGAAACCCAGGCGATCATGCAGGGCGATGGACGCAGCGTTACCACTTTCGATCGCCGCGACCATCATGTGCTTGTCACAGTCGCGGGCGCGCTCGATCAAGGCGGCCATCAGACGCGGGCCCAAGCGTTTGCCACGCTGGTCGGCGCGCACGTAAACCGAATGCTCGACCGTATGGCGAAAGCCTTCGAACGGCCGCCAGTCGCCAAACGACGAATAGCCGAGCACTTCGCCTGCGGTGTCGATGGCCACCAGAATCGGATAACCCTGACTCTGGCGAGCGGCGTACCAGGCTTGGCGGTTGGCCAGATCAACCGGCTGCTCGTTCCAGATAGCCGTGGTATTGAGCACTGCGTCGTTGTAGATCTCCAGAATGCCCGGCAGATCGTCCGGCAGGGCATCGCGAATCACGTCCTGCA
The DNA here is from genome assembly GCF_900074915.1 of Pseudomonas cerasi. Taxonomy (GTDB): domain Bacteria; phylum Pseudomonadota; class Gammaproteobacteria; order Pseudomonadales; family Pseudomonadaceae; genus Aquipseudomonas; species Aquipseudomonas cerasi. The sequence goes on along the minus strand of NZ_LT222319.1, from coordinate 4,951,235 downwards.
TGATCACTCCTTCAGGCAATCGGCTGATGCACGGTGACGAGTTTGGTGCCGTCCGGAAAGGTGGCTTCCACCTGAATCTCCGGGATCATTTCCGCGATACCTTCCATGACCTGATCGCGGCTCAGCAAGGTCGTGCCGTAGTGCATGAGCTCAGCGACGGTCTGTCCGTCACGCGCACCTTCGAGCAGTGCCGCAGAGATGTAGGCCATGGCTTCCGGGTAATTGAGCTTCACACCGCGTGCCAGACGCCGTTCGGCGACCAGTCCGGCGGTGAAGATCAGCAGCTTGTCTTTTTCGCGTGGTGTCAGGTCCATGGGGTTTCCGTTTGTTCAAATTCGGTGGTTGATCGTTCCCAGGCTTGAGCCCTCATTGTTATGTATAAGTCTGTTTTGGGTTCTGGCCGAAGGCCGTGGGAGCGAACTTGTTCGCGAAGGGGCCGGTGTAGTCGCCGAAAAGGCAGCGCCTAAAACATTGTCTTCGCGAACAAGTTCGCTCCCACGCCCTGCGGGCAGAAGCGCTAAAAGCCCCGATTTTCGGGCTTTTCAGGACTTATGTACCACGCTGAGTGCATCAGCGCCGAGGGTGTAGCCTGGAATGCAGAGCGTCCAGTCATCAATCAGGTGTTCCAGATTCTTGGCGTTACCGCCTCGCGTCCCAGCAGGGCAGGGCGCAGGTATTTCCAGATTTGTATCAGCCAGGCCCGCGCGTGCAATGCTTCGTCTGCCAGACAGCGAGCGACCAGCAGACCGGGCAATTGAGTCAGGTCGCCGCGTACCGGGTTGGGCATCGACAGCGAACGGCAGGCCTCGAGCAGCTCGCTGCTTACTTCGCCGGTCATCAGCAGGGTGGCGAACACCGTTCTGCCGTCCAGGCCGATGGGCGAGTCCAGCAGCCCGTCGCCACCGATAATGCGTTGTCGCTCATGCCAGAGCAATGTGCCGTCGCGACGTATATCCAGATGCGACTGAAAATGCCCGTGCTCGAACCGCTCGCCACTGGCCGGGCGGCCCAGCGCCACTACATCCCAGTAACACAGCTTCGCATCACCGTGCAGCTCTATCCGAGTGCTCAGCTCTGCCTGGGCATTGCTGAAGACGATGGTTTCCTGCGGCAGCCATTCCAGCGTCGCACCAGGCTGGACGTGCAGTTCCAGTTGCTGAAAGGCCGGGCTGGCGGCGCGATACCATTTGGCCGCGCCGGGGCTGGTCAACTGTGCCCAGGCATTGGCCCCCACGGTGGCCGAGATATCCAGCCGGTCACCCCCGGCGATACCGCCTGGTGGATGAACGATGATGTGCTGGCACACCTCCGGGCCTTCAGCGTACAGATGCTTTTGCACCCGCAGCGGTCCTTTGTGGCGCCGCTGCGTCGGGCGTGTGCTGTCATCGAAACGGCCGTAACCCAATTCCAGCTCGGCGTGCCAGCTGGGGGTGAAGAGGGCGGTGTTGGCAGGCAGGTTCATGGTGTCTTCATTGGCTTGTCGAATGCTGCACGATAACGGATTGGCGCATCAAATAGTGACCAGACCACGAACGCCGTCGGTCTCCATGTTCTCGCCACGGCCCTGCTGGACGATCTCGCCCCGCGACATCACCAGGTACTGATCGGCCAGCTCCGCGGCGAAGTCGTAGAACTGCTCGACCAGCAGAATCGCCATGTCGCCACGCTCGGCGAGCTTTTTGATGACGGCGCCGATTTCCTTGATCACCGAGGGCTGAATACCTTCGGTGGGCTCGTCGAGAATCAGCAGGCGTGGACGGCTCGCCAATGCCCGGCCTATGGCCAGTTGCTGCTGCTGACCACCGGACAGATCGCCGCCGCGGCGGTGCTTCATTTGCAGCAGCACCGGGAACAACTCGTAGATGAAGGCCGGCACTTCCTTGGCCTCGGAGCCCGGAAAACGGGACAGGCCCATTAGCAGATTTTCCTCGACCGTCAGCCGGCCGAATATTTCCCGGCCCTGCGGCACGTAAGCGATCCCGGCATGTACCCGTTGATGCGTCTTGAACTGGGTGATGGTCTTGCCTTCCCACTGCACCGAACCTTCCTTGGATGGCAGCAGGCCCATCAGCACGCGTAAAAACGTGGTCTTGCCCACGCCGTTGCGGCCCAGCAGGCAGGTGACTTCACCGACCTTCACATCGAACGACAGACCGCGAAGAATGTGGCTGCCGCCGTAATACTGATGAAGCTTTTCGACCTGGAGCATGGTGGGTGTTCTCGTCTATTGCAGCGTAATCGCAGTGTTGCGACGCGGGGCGTCTGGACAGGTATTCCCGCGCAGCGCGCCGGAACGATCAGTTCGTTGCGTCAGCGTCCCAAATACACTTCGATCACGCGTTCATCGGCCTGTACGTCGTTCAGCGAGCCTTCAGCCAGTACGCTGCCCTGGTGCAGCACGGTGACATGGTCGGCAATCGAGCCGACGAAACCCATGTCGTGCTCAACCACCATCAGCGAGTGCTTGCCGGCGAGGCTCTTGAACAGCTCGGCGGTAAATTCGGTTTCGGCATCGGTCATGCCCGCCACCGGCTCGTCGAGCATGAGTAATTGCGGGTCCTGCACCAGCAGCATGCCAATCTCCAGAAACTGCTTCTGGCCGTGGGACAGCAAGCCTGCAGGGCGCTGCATCGAGCTGGTCAGGCGGATCGTTTCCAGCACCTCACCGATCCGGTCCTGTTGTTCGCCGCTCAACCGCGCACGCAAACTGGCCCACACCGATTTGTCGGTCTTCTGCGCCAGTTCGAGGTTTTCGAACACGCTCAAGGCCTCGAATACTGTGGGTTTCTGGAACTTGCGGCCGATGCCAGCCTGGGCAATCTGCACTTCGGTCATCTGCGTCAGGTCCAGCGTTTCACCGAACCAGGCCTTGCCGTGGCTGGGCCGGGTCTTGCCGGTGATGACGTCCATCAGCGTGGTCTTGCCCGCGCCGTTGGGGCCGATGATGCAGCGCAGTTCGCCTACGCCGATGTACAGATTCAGATCGTTCAGGGCCTTGAAGCCGTCGAAGCTGACGCTGATGTCTTCCAGCGTCAGGATCGTACCGTGGCGAGTGTTGAGGCCTTTGCCGGCGCTTTTGCCGAGCCCCACTGCGTCGCGGCTGGTGCCGGCATCGGAGTTTGGCGCCAGGATCGGTTCAAGCATGAAAGACGGGGTCGGAGTGGTTTTCATTGCTCGCTCCTTTTCTTCAGCATGCCGATCACGCCCTTGGGCAGATACAGCGTGACGATGATGAACAGCGCGCCAAGAAAGAACAGCCAGTATTCCGGGAAGGCCATGGTGAACCAGCTCTTCATGCCGTTCACCAGACCTGCGCCCAGCAGCGGGCCGATCAGCGTGCCGCGGCCACCCAGGGCAACCCAGACAGCGGCTTCAATGGAGTTGGTCGGCGACATTTCGCTGGGGTTGATAATGCCGACCTGCGGCACATACAAGGCCCCAGCCAGACCGCACAGCACAGCGCTCAGGACCCAGACGAACAGTTTGAAGCCGCGCGGATCGTAACCGCAGAACATCAGGCGGTTTTCCGCATCGCGCAGTGCCGTCAGCACGCGGCCGAACTTGCTCTGCGCCAGGCACCAGCCGATGTACAGACTGGCCACCAGCAATGCGACCGTGGCCAGAAACAGCGCGGCTCTGGTCCCTTGTGAACTGATGCTGAAGCCCAGAATGCTGCGGAAGTTGGTGAAGCCGTTGTTGCCGCCAAAGCCGGTCTCGTTGCGAAAGAACAGCAGCATGCCGGCGAAGGTCAGCGCCTGGGTCATGATCGAAAAGTACACGCCCTTGATCCGCGAGCGGAAGGCGAAGAAGCCGAATACCAGCGCCAGCAGTCCCGGTGCCAATACCACCAGGCACATCGCCCAGAGGAAATGGTCGGTACCTGCCCAGTACCACGGCAGCTCGGTCCACGACAGGAAGGTCATGAACGCAGGCAAACCGTCGCCTGCGGCCTCGCGCATCAGGTACATGCCCATGGCATAACCGCCCAGCGCGAAGAACAGGCCGTGGCCCAGCGACAATAGCCCGGCATAGCCCCAGACCAGATCCAGCGCCAGCGCGACAATGGCGTAGCAGAGGATCTTGCCCACCAGGGTCAGGGTGTAGGCCGAGACCTGAAAGCCGTTATCGGCAGGCAGCAACGACAGCAGCGGCAGTGCCAGCAGCACCGCCAGTATTACGCAACCTGCAGTCAGCGTGCCTCTTGGCCCGACTTTTTGCGCGGCAGTTACTATCAATGGCTGGCTCATCAGTCGATCACCCGTCCTTTCAGTGCGAAGAGGCCTTGCGGACGTTTCTGGATAAACAGAATGATCAGCGCCAGAATCAGGATCTTGCCCAATACAGCGCCGATTTGCGGTTCTAGAATCTTGTTGGCGATGCCCAGCCCGAAGGCCGCCATCACGCTGCCGGCCAGTTGCCCGACGCCACCGAGCACGACCACCAGGAACGAATCGATGATGTAGCTTTGCCCAAGATCAGGACCCACGTTGCCGATCTGGCTCAGGGCAACACCCCCCAGACCAGCGATACCTGAGCCCAGACCGAAGGCCATCATGTCGATGCGCCCGGTCGGTACGCCACAGCAGGCGGCCATGTTGCGGTTTTGGGTGACGGCGCGCACGTTCAGGCCCAGGCGGGTCTTGTTCAGCAGCAGCCAGGTCAGTACCACCACGAACAGCGCGAAGGCGATGATCACGATGCGGTTGTAAGGCAGCACCAGATTAGGCAGCACCTGGATGCCACCCGACAGCCATTGCGGGTTGGCGACTTCAACGTTCTGCGCGCCGAAGGCAAGACGCACGGCCTGAATCAGCATCAGACTGATGCCCCAAGTTGCAAGCAGCGTTTCCAGCGGGCGGCCATACAGGTGACGAATGACCGTACGTTCCAGAGCCATGCCGATCGCGGCGGTGACAAAGAACGCCACTGGCAGCGCGATCAGCGGGTAGTACTCGATGGCCCCCGGTGCATAGCGCTGCAGCATCAGTTGCACAACGTAGGTGGAGTAGGCTCCCAGCATCAGCATCTCGCCATGGGCCATGTTGATCACACCCAGCAGGCCGAAGGTGATCGCCAGACCCAGCGCCGCCAGCAACAGGATCGAGCCCAGCGACATGCCGCTGAACGCCTGACCGAGGATTTCACCGATCATCAGCTTGCGCTTGACCTGCGCCAGGCTGGTTTCAGCCGCCACGCGTACCGAAGCGTCGGTTTCCACGCCGGGTGCCAGCAATGATTCAAGACGGGTACGCGCCAGCGGATCACCGGTTTCGCCCAGCCGCCGCACGGCAGCCAGACGTACTGTCGGGCTGGAATCGACCATTTGCAGGTTGGCCAGCGCCAGGGTCAGCGCGCTTTTGACGCTTGAGTCGGATTCGCTGGCCACGCGTTCGGTCAGCAACTCGAGTTGTGCAGGGCGCGCGCTTTTTTGCAATTGCAGGGCCGCGGCCATGCGCAGTTGTGTGTCGGCTGCCAGCAACTGATGGCTGGCCAGCGCCGTTTCAACCAGGCCACGCAGCCGGTTGTTCAAGCGCAATTTACGCGGTTCGTCAGGCGTTGGAGCATCGGCGGCGGCAGGAGCCTGTGCATCGACGGCCACGTATTGATCGTTGTTTTCGATCCAGGCGCGCTTGCTGCTGTCAGCACCTACACGGCCATCGCGCAAGGCTTCAAGCAGCTCGACGCGTTCCGGCACAGGCTTGGCGGCCCAGGCCTCCAGCAGCTCTGCCTGTTGCGAAGAACTGGCTGCGACAAAGTCACTGGCATCACCGGCCTGGGCAGCCAAAGGCAGCAGCAGGCTGATGGCGAGGATCAAACGGTAGAAATAAGAAGGCATATCAATATGGCCTTGGTCTGTTATGGCGTTCCACTAGACATTCGTGGCTGTTCGCCCTGACGCTGCTCGTTCCTCACGCTCTGCGTGGGAATGCTTTTCGTGACGCTCTGCGTCAACCATGCACCGAGTCGCGCGCTCAGGATCGGACGCGGAGCGTCCAGAACTGCGTTCCCACGCTGGAGCGTGGGAACGATCAGGCTGTGTTGATAGGGGGTCAGTTGCTCTTCGCCGGGGCGTCCGGCTTCTTGTCGTTACCAGGGATGTACGGGCTCCAAGGCTGGGCGCGGATCGGCTCTTTGGTCTGCCACACAACGTTGAACTGACCGTCGTCCTGGATTTCGCCGATCATCACTGGCTTGTGCAAGTGATGGTTGGTCTTGTCCATGGTCAGGGTAAAGCCCGACGGCGCGGCGAACGTTTGTCCGGCCATGGCTTCACGGACCTTGTCCACGTCGGTGGATTTGGCTTTCTCGACCGCCTGCGCCCACATGTGAATGCCGACATACGTGGCTTCCATCGGGTCGTTGGTCACGGCCTTGTCAGCGCCTGGCAGGTTTTTCTTTTTGGCGTAGGCCTTCCAGTCAGCCACGAACTTCTTGTTGACCGGGTTTTCCACCGACTGGAAGTAGTTCCAGGCGGCCAGATGGCCTACCAGTGGCTTGGTGTCGATGCCGCGCAGTTCTTCTTCGCCTACCGAGAAGGCCACAACCGGCACGTCGGTAGCGTTCAGGCCCTGGTTGGCCAGTTCCTTGTAAAACGGCACGTTGGAGTCGCCGTTGACGGTGGAGATAACGGCCGTCTTGCCACCGGCGGAGAACTTCTTGATGTTGGCCACGATGGTTTGATAATCGGAGTGACCGAACGGGGTGTAGACCTCTTCGATATCGGTATCTTTCACCCCTTTGGAATGCAGGAAGGCGCGCAGAATCTTGTTGGTGGTGCGCGGGTAGACGTAGTCGGTGCCGAGCAGGAAGAAGCGCTTGGCCGAGCCGCCATCTTCACTCATGACATATTCGACGGCAGGGATGGCCTGCTGGTTAGGCGCAGCACCGGTGTAGAAAACATTGGGCGACATCTCTTCGCCTTCGTACTGCACCGGGTAGAACAGCAGCCCGTTGAGTTCTTCGAAGACCGGCAGCACCGATTTGCGCGACACCGATGTCCAGCAGCCGAATACCACGGCTACTTTATCCTGGGTCAGCAACTGACGGCCTTTTTCCGCGAACAGCGGCCAGTTGGACGCCGGGTCGACGACGACCGGCTCCAGCATCTTGCCGTTGACGCCGCCTTTGGCGTTGATCTCGTCGATGGTCATCAAGGCCATGTCCTTGAGCGATGTCTCGGAGATGGCCATGGTGCCGGACAACGAATGCAGAATGCCGACCTTGATGGTCTCGGCAGCCTGAACGGTCCAGGTCAGCCCCATGGCGGCGATGGATGCGGACAGGGTAAAGGCTTTGATCAGGCTGCGACGCTTCATTGACTGGCTCCCTTAGTACATTGTTTTGAGGTTTGGCGGGGGTGCATTTTTTGCTCTTTCAGGCTTTAGCAAGGTCTGGGCCAATGCAGAAACGTCGCAAAATGGAACGAATGTGTCGCGGCTCGTGGAAGGTGTGCACCAAGGTGGGGCCAGGCTTTGTCCCGCGTGCGCTCCGGGCTCTGCAATGGTGCAAGGCTGCTTTGCAGGAGCGCCGGCCAGTAACGACCGGCTTCCCGGATCAGCCGCGTGCGGGTTTCAGACCCAGAGTTCCTGTTCCCCGGTATAGAGATCGTAGGTCTGATCAACCAGTTGTTCGGGCGCATCGAACCAGGCAAACAGCTGTCCGTTGACCCGCTTGGTCGCACCCAGTTGCACGTATGTCCCCGGCGCAATGGCCACGTGATCACCAAGAAAGCCGGTGAACATGTTCTTCTTGGGAACAGCCGGTGCAAAGATGAAGAATACCGGGTGGTTTTCGGCATTGGCGTTGCGATTCACGAACCCGTCCTGGCTCCATCTGGAGGCGTTGGCTCGCGACATCGATGCAGACTGCACGCCATTGTCGGTAAACACTGCACCCACTTCGCGCTCAAGGCATGCCACCCCGTTGCTGGACACATAGGTGGCGCGAAATGCAGTGCCTTCCCATGCCTTGAGCTTATGGAACTGACGCAGAAACCTGCGCGTGGTGGCATTGCGCACGCCGCTTCGCAGCAGCGGGTTGATCTCCGTTGAACCGCCTTCCACGTAGGTGGTTATTTCGGAAAATTTTTCTGCGTTGGATGTATGGGCCAGCGTCAGGTAGTCGGTCTCGAACTTCAGGCGTTCGATGCTACTTGCTTCCTCCAGAGACGCCGGCCAGAGAGTTGTCAGGCTGGTCAGCCGCGCCTCGGCACTGCGGATTGCCGATTGACTCATGCGCGGTATCTGTTTGCCCGCGATTTTCCAGACGCCGGTCGTGCTGCGAAGAGCAAACTCCTGCCCGTGCACCAGTTGTGTGGCATCCATCGGGTTTACCCGATAAAGGCGCGAGTGGCCGAACACGTTAGCCCGCCGGCTTATGAAGCAGGTCTGGCCCTCTACCTCAATGGCGACGAAGCTTTTGGGGTCCATGGCAGTGATCAATTTCGAGCCTGCGAAACGCGGCGCCTTTGAGTGCGAAAGGAGGTAGCCGATCTGCGCCTGACCATCACGACCGACTCTGCGTACGAGGTGCGGACGTCTCACCATTTTTGCGGCGCTTCCTGCCGGCTTCAAGGCCAGCGCCAAGTGCCCGACCAAGGCAATGGCAAGATAGCTGAGGGCGCTCAGAAACTCCTCGGCGGCGCCTTCCAGGTCGTTTTCATCGATTTTCGAAAAAGCGCTCCAGGTTTTGTAAAGGCCAGCGCCCAGCGCGACAGGCATCATGATCGCGCCAGGCAGAAACAGAATCGCAATGCTCGCGATCAGATCGAAGCCCAGACCCGATTGCCCTGTACCGGTGGTCAGACTCATCTGCCGTTTGGCTTCGTTGATCAGAAGGTTGATCTTGGTCTCGTGATTTTCCTCGTAAATGTCTTTGCTCTGGCTGACAAACACGACGGGGTGCAGCAGCCTTGACGGGATCGGTAGCAGCGTCAGTTGGGTAAATACTTCGGGTGGACGCCAATGCTTCGCTTCCTTTTCGTACTGCATGGCATGCAGCGTCTCAAGACGCCTGGAAACCGGTATTTGCTGAATCAGATACTGCTGGAAGGGTGCCTCTTCCAGAAAGCTGGTGGTCAGGTGATACATGCTGTTGAACCAGCGGAAAACGACACCGTCGGCAGCATCCAGCGTGCACAGCACCAGTGGCCCCTTCTCGAATTTTCCGGCTGGAGCAATCAGCATCACGTTGGTCATCTTGAGTTGGTTGACGCTGAAAAAACGGACTTCAATGGCTTGCTTGTTGATGGTTCGACGTCCTTGGAGTCCTGGCGAATCCAGCACAGCCTTGATCCACTCGCGGCCGGTGGGTGCAAAAGCCTGTTGTTCGATCTCCAGCAGCGCCATCTTCATCTGAGCTCGCAACATGGCTTTTTCTGACCGCTTGAGCTGCTGTGCATACGCCGAGGTTTTCAGGTGCAGGTCAAGGTAATTACTGAGGTATTGGGGATCTTCCAGCGTGGCAATCAGCTCTGTTAGGTGCGGCTGTCATTTTCCGCCTGGCCGAAGTGCTCCTTGCTGGCTTTGCGCATGTTCACCACCAATTCGCCAAACCGCTTTGCCTGGCGATGCCATGCCTGACGCTGCGTCAGCGTCATGGTTTTCCACCAATCGGGCATTCGGCTTTGCACCAGATCGCTGTCGAATCCGTCGAGTCGCCAGTGGTTGTCGAAGTAAATCCTGGGTTTCAGCAAACTCGCTATCGTTTGCTCGAAACAGACCGCGTCCATCTTCTGAGCGCGGGCCAGCTGTACAGCCTGAGCGAAGACCGACTGCTGCGCGACAACCTGCCGGGCAAGCAGCAGGCTGAGAAAATTGCCGTCCATCAGGGTGTATTGCCATTGCAAGACGGGGGTGGGTTTGGTGGGGCTTGCCTCCCCGGCGGTGACGCTGTCGCCCAAACGTCCTCGGTACTCGGGTTCAGTCACTCGCTGAACAAGCGCGTGGTTCAACTGTTGTAATGAGGCAAATGCTTCCAGCCCGTCATGCGGCGTAAACAGAAGTACATCTTCCAGCTCTTCCAGGTCTGGCTGGACCGGCGCATCACGAAGACGCCGGGCAATGGTAAACGCACCGTAAAGCGACAGCGAGGGGCCGTCGCCGTCTTGTGCCGACAGGCTGTAAACACTGTGCGGCTGCAAGTCTGCGAGACCCGCGGTCGCATCTGTGGCACAGGGCCCAAGGGCGGCCGAAAGCAGGCTGTAGTGCCCGGTCGTCATCTTTCCCAGGGCGATCAGCACCGCACATTCGGATGTCAGGCACTCGATCTGCTCTGCGACAAACTGGCTGCTCCGGGTTTCGCCATCAAGCGTCGCAGTGCTCCAGTAGTCTGCAAGATTTCGTGTGTAGCACTGCTCAAGTTGCTCGCTGACCTGGGTGAAGAACGTTACAGTCGCTGCCCGCCCCAGCGGCTGAATGGCAGGTGGCTTGACGTCAGGCTGCTGTGTGTCAGGCGTTGGAGAAGGCGTGTCGAGAGGCGGGTGGAGAGCGACTACATCATTGTCGATCCATTGCAAATGGCCGGTGAAGTATTCGATCAGGCCTGGGATCAGCGGAACCCTATGTATGTTGCTCCCGTGGTCGAATCCGACCTCGCTGTCACGGTAAGTCAGCCAGGTCGTCTCGACATCCAGCTCGGGTTTGAGGGGATGCAGCAGGGTACGGGCCAGTTCTTGGGTCGTCTTGCTGAAGTCGGGTGGATAGGTATCGCTGGCAAGCGAGGCGTTTAGAGCCTGGGTTGATGCGGTGAGCGGTAAGTTCATGGTGCCGATTCGTCTGCATGATGGATGATCCGCTCGAGGCGTTGGCCGGGCGGTTCATTTCATATAGTCAGGGTTAAAGGCACGCGGGTATCGGCCAGCGCAGTCAGAGGACTGCAGCATCGGCTCTCTGATAGGTAGGAAGTCTCGGAAACGCGCGAGATTGAGGTAAGGACGGGGCCTGAAACCGGGTATGAGGAGGAATTCATCACAACGCCACTCAATGGTTTCAGGCCCCGCAGAGAGCAATCTAAGCTGTTGTCGCTGTTTTGGCAAAGCGCGAAAGCACTATTCGATCAAGCGCCCGGACAACCAGCATCGGTCCTGGGTGTCAGGGATACCACCGCGATAGGATCGATGAAGGCATTCAGCTCCCGGCCCTGCTCGTTGAGAGTTACTCAGTGCTGGTGTTCTGAAGCCTGTTTTTGTACCACGACCTGCACCTCGACATCCCCCGCCTTTTCAAAATGCAGGGTCATCGGGAAGCGTTGGCCGACCACCAGCTTCGAGCGGTCCTTGATGTCCAGCAGCATCACGTGCCAGGCCATGGGGGCGAAAGCCACCTTCGCGCCAGCCGGTATGTCGACCGCCTGAACGTGCTGCATCTTCATCAGCCCGTCGACATGTACATGCTCATGCAACTGCGCCTGCCCGGCGATGGGTGTGTCGACGCTAATCAAACGGTCGGCGCTGTCACCCTTGTTCTCGATAGTGAAATACGCTGCCACCGTCGGTGCGTTGGGCGGTAGCTCCATTGACCACGGATGGCCAATCAGCAACAGCCCTGCCTTGTACTCATGGACGTGGACGAGGCTGGCTGGCAGCAGCAGTGCGGCCAGCAGCAGTGCTTTTTTGAGCATGGGGGGGCTCCGCAGGATTCAATGAAGGGGTGAAAGGTAGCTCAAATGGAAATCCGAAACACCTGGGTAAACCTTTGAGCACCGCTGAGTGAGCCCGTTTCGTAAAGTCGTTCCCCGGCATGCAGTCATAAGGGGGTCGGGATGTATGAAAGGGCACAGTCACATCGTTTGCGTTTGGGGCGATGCTCCAGTGCAGGCCAAATGTATTTGGTCACCGCAAAAACATTCCAGAGAAATCCTGTCTTTTCCGATTGGCGCATGGGCCGTCTGCTGGTTGATGAACTTCGACACGTTCAGGAGCAGCAACTGGCTGATTCATTAGCCTGGGTGGTAATGCCCGACCATATTCACTGGCTGCTGCAGTTGAATAGTCATTCATTATCCAGAGTTGTGCAGCGCGTGAAATCGAAAAGCGCGATCGCCATAAACAGAGCCAGAGGCTGCAGTGGACCTTTTTGGCAAAGCGGATTCCACGACGTCAGCATCCGCACTGAAGAAAGCCTTTTGGGTTTTGCCCGTTATATTGTGGCCAATCCGGTTCGAGCCAACCTAGTCAAAAGCGTGCGCGATTATCCCCTATGGGACGCAATCTGGTTGTGAAAAACCGGCCTCTTCGTGAGCAAGCTCACTCCCACGGGTCCGAGGTGTGTTCTGCAGCATCGCTGATCCTGTGGGAGCGAGCTTGCTCGCGAAGGCGTATTAACGGATCACAGATTTCCAGCGGCTGCCCCGACCTCTTCGTGAGCAAGCTCACTCCACGGGTCCGGGGTGTGTTCTGCAGCATCACTGATCCTGTGGGAGCGAGCTTGCTCGCGAAGGCCTGTTAACAGATCAACAGATTTTCAGCGGCTGCACCGACCTCTTCGTGAGCAAGCTCACTCCCACGGGTCCGAGGTGTGTTCTGCAGCATCGCTGATCCTGTGGGAGCGAGCTTGCTCGCGAAGGCGTATTAACGGATCACAGATTTCCAGTGGCTGCCCCGACCTCTTCGTGAGCAAGCTCACTCCCACGGGGCCGAGGTGTGTTCTGCAGCATCGCTGATCCTGTGGGAGCGAGCTTGCTCGCGAAGGCGTATTAACGGATCAGCAGATTTTCAGCGGCTGCACCGGCCTCTTCGTGAGCAAGCTCACTCCCACGGGGCCGAGGTGTGTTCTGCAGCATCGCTGATCCTGTGGGAGCGAGCTTGCTCACGAAGGCGTAGTAACGGATCACAGATTTCCAGCGGCTGCACCGGCCTCTTCTTGAGCAAGCTCACTCCCACGGGACCGAGATGTGTTCTGCAGCATCACTTATCCTGTGGGAGCGAGCTTGCTCGCGAAGGCGTATTAACGGATCACAGATTTCCAGCGGCTGCACCGGCCTCTTCGTGAGCAAGCTCACTCCCACGGCTCCATTCAGTGAGGACTAAAGACGGCTCATCAATCCAGACCCAACGCCTCCAGCACTGCATCCACACCCCAGAACAGCCTATCAGCGTCAGGCAACTGCGGGCGTTTGAGGATCAGGACGGGCAGGCCGCGTTCGCGGGCGATGTCGAGCTTGGGTTCGGTGGAACTGCTGCCGCTGTTTTTGCTGATCAGTACGTCGATGCGGCGTTGTTCGAACAACTGGCGCTCGTCTTCCAGCATGAACGGGCCACGTGCGCCGATCACTTCGCAGCGTTGGTTGCCGGGGTAGTCGTCCAGTGCCCGGAGTGTCCAGAACTGGTGTGGCGGGATTTCGTTCAGGTGCTGCAAGGGCTCGCGACCCAGCGTGAACAACGGGCGCTTGAACGGGAGCAGGGCAGTGGCCAGTTCTGACCAGTCAGCCACTTCGCGCCAGTCGTCCTCTGGACCTGCCTGCCACGCGGTGCGGCGCAAGGCCCAGCAGGGAATGCCGGCCAGCCTGGCCGCTCGCGCCGCGTTGTGGCTGATCTGTGCGGCGTACGGGTGGGTGGCGTCCAGCAGCAAGTCGACGCCCTGTTCGCCCATGTACTGCGCCATCCCCTCGGCGCCGCCATAACCGCCGACCTTCAATTGGCAGGCCAGGTCAGACGGCACCCGGCCCACGCCCGCGAGACTGTAGATGTGCTCAGGCCCGAGCTTCCGCGCAATCGCCAAGGCCTCGGTAATGCCGCCCAGCAGCAGGATGCGTTTCATGTCGCTTCTCTCTGTAAATCAACGCCAGCCTGACCCACCAGTCCGCCCTGACGGTCAATGGCGAAAACCTCCACCTGAACGCTCGCAGGCACGATGCTGCGCGCGAAACTCAGCGCGTGGCGACACACTTCGTCACCCAGTGGCACACCTGCCGCAGCGCTCATCGCCAGCGCTTGCTGACTGGTGTTGGCTTCAAGGATCCGTTGTTGCAGGCCTGCATCCGCGCCGACCTGCGCAGCCCAGTGCGCCAGTTGCGGCAGGTCGATGCTGGAATGGCGGCTGTGCAGGTCCATATGGCCGGCGGCCAGCTTGCTGATCTTGCCGAAGCCTCCGCACACGCTCAACTTATCCACAGGCACCTTGCGCAAGTGCTTGAGCACCGCACCGACAAAGTCGCCCATCTCGATCAGGGCGATATCGGGGATTTTATAGACGCGGCGCATGGTGTCTTCGCTGGCATTGCCGGTGCAGGCGGCGATATGCCGATAGCCGTTGGTGGTGGCGACGTCGATGCCCTGATGGATCGAGGCGATATAGGCCGCGCAGGAGAACGGCCGGACAATCCCGCTGGTGCCGAGAATCGACAGTCCGCCGAGAATGCCCAAGCGCGGGTTCATGGTCTTGAGCGCCAGCGCCTCGCCGCCCTCGACGCCGATCGTGACTTCGAATCCGCCGCTGTAGCCTTGTTCTTCGGCCAGCCGAAGCAGATGCTCGGTCATCATGCGCCGGGGCACCGGGTTGATGGCCGGCTCACCGACTGCCAGCACCAGCCCGGGGCGGGTCACGGTGCCGACACCTGCACCCGCCACGAAGCGCACGCCTGCTGCCGCCTGTAACCTGACGCGGGCAAATACCAGGGCGCCGTGGGTGACATCTGGATCGTCGCCTGCATCCTTGAGCGTTGCAGCTTCCGCGAAGTCATCCACAAGCCGGCAGAATTCCAGGCGCATCTGTACCTGTTTACCCTTGGGCAGAACGATGTCCACCGCATCGCTGATCTGCCCGTAGAGCAACAGCCGCGCCGCTGCGAGGCTGGTTGCGGTCGCACAGCTGCCAGTGGTCAGGCCACTGCGCAGTGGCGCAGGCTGTTCGGCGGTTTCTTCGCGCATCAGGGTTTGACTACGTCCAGCAGGGTGATAGGCAACGCCTGACGCCACGTGTCGAATTCGCCAAGGGGTTGTGCATGGGCGACGTGGATACGGGTCAGCTCGCCGCCATGCCGTTCGCGCCAGGCCATCAAGGCCGTTTCGCTTTGCAGGGTGACCGCATTGGCGACCAGTCGGCCGCCCGGACGCAGTTGTTCCCAGCAGGTTTCCAGCACGCCGACACGCGTCACGCCACCGCCGATGAAGATCGCATCCGGGCGTTCCAGACCGCTTAGGGCCTGGGGCGCGCTGCCCCGCACCAATTGCAGGCCGGGCACGCCGAGTGCGTCGCGGTTGAATTCGATCAGTTGCTGGCGGCCTTCATCGGCTTCGATAGCCATCGCCCTGCAGGTCGGGTGCGCGCGCATCCATTCGATGCCGATGGAGCCGCAACCCGCGCCGACATCCCACAACAGTTCGCCCGGCAGCGGTGCAAGGCGGGCGAGGGTGATGGCGCGCACGTCGCGCTTGGTAAGCTGGCCGTCATGTTCGAACGCGCTGTCCGGCAAACCTGAAATGGGGCTCAGACGGATGGCGCTGGCGTCGGCACGACAGTCGATGGCAACCAGGTTCAGCGCGGCGATCTCGGGGTTGCCCCACTCGCTGGCCAGTCCTTCGACGCGCCGCTCGGCTTCGCCACCCAGATGCTCCAGGACGGTCATGCGGCTTGGACCAAAGCCGCGTTCGCGCAACAAACCGGCAATCAGGGCGGGGCTGCTGCCGTCGTTACTCAACACCAGCAGACGCATGCCATGGTGGACGTGTGCGTTCAGCGCGGCCGCCGGCCGGGCAACCACCGACAGGGTGACGACGTCCTGCAGCGGCCAGCCGAGGCGGGCGGCGGCCAGAGAGTAAGAGGAGGGCGCGGGCAGAATGCGCATTTCGTCAATGCTGACCACGCGTGCAAGACTGGCGCCGACGCCGAATATCATCGGGTCGCCACTGGCCAGCACGCAGATCTCGGCACCCCGCTGCTCGAGCACCGGGTTCAACGAGAAAGGACTCGGCCACGCACGTCGTTCGGCGCGAATGCACGGCGGCAGTAACGCCAGCTGACGCGGGCCGCCGAACACCTGATCAGCTTGCAGCAGAGCGTGTCTGGCGTTCTTGCCGAGCCCTTTGTAACCGTCTTCTCCGATTCCCACGACTGTCAGCCACGGTGACATGTACTTACCTCAATCCGAACTTCCGACAGAGCGCCTTTTCATGCCTGCGGACAAAGCAGGCATAATACCGCGCCCGACGGGGTACAAGTGCTCTAATCAACGTCCGTTTCCAGCCAGTTCACATCGGGTGACCCATTGAACGAGCAGCAGTCCGCTCGCACATCCTCTGCAACGCTACGCCCCTCGGCCTGCCCGGGGTTGCTGCGTATCGTCCCGGCACTGGACGGCGGGATCTGCCGGATCAAGCTGGCGGGCGGGGTGATCACCCGTGCGCAGGCCATGGCCGTTGCCGAGGCCGCGAGCACGTATGCACAGGGTGTTATCGAAGCCACCAACCGCGCCAATTTGCAGATTCGCGGCATTGGTGCCAATCACGACGGGTTGATCGGCGCCTTGATGGCGGCAGGGCTCGGCCCCGCCAACCCGGCCAGCGACGATGTGCGCAACCTGATGCTCAGCCCGACGGCCGGCCTGGACCCGCAGATGCTCTTCGATGCCCGGCCGCTGGCGGCGCAGATTCTCGACGCGCTGGAACATCATCCGCGTTTTCATGAGCTGTCCCCCAAGTTTGCCTTGTCGCTGGACGCTGGTGAAACGCTGGTCATGCTCGAACACCCGCATGACGTGTGGCTGTCGGCGCTGAAAGTCGATGGCGAAGTGTTGCTGGCGTTCGGGCTGGCCGGCTGCCCGGCCCATGACCGACCGCTGGCCGCTGTCCCTGTGGCCGAGGGGAAGACGCTGGTTGTCGCACTGCTGGAGCTGTTTCTCGACCTTGCCCGTCCCGAGCACACCCGGATGCGACACCTGCTGGCCGAGGTTTCGACCGACGATATGCTGCGCGAGCTGTCGACCCGGTCCGGCTGCACAGTGCGGACCGATAAGGCGATCACCGATTGGCAGCGTCCGGCCATTCAAGGCATTCGCCACATTGGTGTTTATCCACAGGCCCAGCCGAATCGGGTGGCGGTGGGCGCTGCAGTACCGTTGGGGCGTCTCGATGCGGCGATGCTTTCCAGTGTGGCGCAACTGGCGGCGGATCAGGGCGACGGCACGCTGCGCCTGACGCCCTGGCAAAGCCTGTTGTTGCCGAACGTGCCGGTCGAGCGCGCCGCGGCGGTGCTGGACGCGTTGCAGGCATCGGGATTCGTCGCGGCGGCCGAGCAACCACTGGCGCAGATGCTCGCCTGTACCGGTTCTGCCGGGTGCGCCAAGGGGCTGGCCGATACCAAGTCCGACGCCCTGCAACTGGCTGCCGGGCTGGCTACCGGCCAGGCTTTGCACTTGAGCGGTTGCACGCGTTCCTGCGCTGCCGCTCACGTAGCGCCAGTAACCTTGCTGGCTGTCGCGCCGGGCCGTTACGATCTTTATTTTCGCGATGCAGCGCATGCCGGTTTCGGCGTGCTGCGCGCGCGCAACCTTACTATTGAAGCAGTCGGCGCGCAGTTGAACGCTGGCTCACGGAGCAACATGCATGATTGATTACATCCGCGATGGTCAGGAGATATATCGCAACTCTTTCTCGATCATTCGCGCCGAAGCGCGTCTTGACACGATCCCTGCCGACCTGGAAAAACTCGCCGTGCGCGTGATCCATGCCTGTGGGATGGTCGAAGTCATCGAAGACCTGCGCTTCTCGCCGGGTGCCGGTACTGCCGGGCGCAACGCTCTGGCCGCCGGAGCGCCGATCCTGTGCGATGCGCGCATGGTCTCCGAAGGCATCACTCGCACCCGTCTGCCCGCCAATAATCCGATCATCTGCACCTTGCATGATGAAGGCGTGCGGGAAATGGCCCTGGAGCTGGGCAATACGCGTTCTGCGGTGGCGCTTGAGCTGTGGCGTCCGCACCTGGAAGGCAGCGTGGTGGTCATCGGCAACGCGCCGACCGCGCTGTTCTATCTGTTGGAAATGCTCGATGCCGGTGCGCCGAAGCCTGCACTGATTCTCGGCTTTCCGGTCGGCTTTGTCGGCGCCGCCGAGTCCAAGGCGATGCTTGCCGCCGATAGCCGCGGTGTGCCGTTCGTGATCATGCAGGGCCGCCGTGGCGGCAGCGCCATGGCCGTGGCCGCAGTCAACGCACTGGCCACGGAGATCGAATGATGCAGGCACGCGGTCGATTGATTGGCCTGGGCGTAGGTCCCGGCGACCCGGAGCTGATCACTGTCAAAGCCCTGCGTCTGCTGCGGGAGTCGCCGGTGGTGGCGTATTTCGTGGCCAAGGGCAAAAAGGGCAACGCATTCGGCATCATCGAAGCGCATCTGCAGGACGTTCAGACCCTGATGCCGCTGGTCTACCCGGTGACCACTGAGGCATTGCCGCCGACACTGTCCTACGAAAAGCTCATCAGCGACTTCTACGACGAATCCAGCCGGCACATTGCCGCGCACCTGGACGCCGGACGTGACGTGGCGGTGATCTGCGAAGGCGATCCGTTTTTCTATGGCTCCTACATGTACCTGCACGATCGTCTGGCCGAGCGCTACGAGGCCGAAGTGATCCCGGGTGTGTGCTCGATGCTCGGTGGCGCTTCGGTGCTGGGCGCGCCGCTGGTGTATCGCAACCAGAGCCTGTCAGTGCTGTCCGGTGTGCTGTCCCACGACGACCTGAAACGCAAGCTGGCCGACGCCGACGCGGCGGTGATCATGAAACTGGGGCGCAACTTCCACAAGGTTCGCGAGGTACTGACCGAGCTGGGGATGGCCGGGCGCGCGCTGTATGTCGAGCGCGCCACGATGAGCAACCAGAAAATCGTCCCGCTGGACCAGGTCGACCCGATGTCTTCGCCGTATTTTTCGCTGATTATCGTCCCTGGCGACAGGTGGCAAGGCTGATGACCTCCATGACCCCGGCCATCGTCATTCTCGGCAATGGCAGCCTTGCCACCGCGCGGCGCATTCAACAGCTGTTTCCCGATGCGCTGATTCATGGCCTGGCCGAGCGCGTGCAGGGGGCCGACCGCACTTACAGCGAGTTCGGCGCGACGCTGCGCCAGCTGTATCAACAGAACACACCGATCATCGCCCTTTGCGCAGCCGGTATCGTTATTCGCACCCTGGCCGCCGTGCTGCTGGAGAAGGGCGCCGAACCGCCAGTGCTCGCCGTGGCCGAAGACGGCAGCGCCGTAGTGCCGCTGCTTGGCGGCCTTGGCGGGGTGAATGTCCTGGCGCGCAGCATCGCCAGCGGGCTTGGCGTTGCGCCGGCGATCACCACCAGCGGCGAGCTGCGTTTCGGCACCTGTCTGCTCAACCCGCCAAGCGGCTATGCGCTGGGCGATCTGGAGCTGGGCAAGCGTTTCGTTTCCGACCTGCTGTCCGGCGAACCTGTACGCATCGAGGGCGAAGCCCCTTGGCTGGCCCAGGCGCAACTGCCCGAAGATCCACAGGCCGCGCTGGCCATTCATGTTGGCAGTACCCTGCGCGAGCCGTCACCCCATGAATTGCTGATATACCCGCGTAACGTGCTGGTGGCGGTGACTGACCTCAGTGACGAACTGGCTGAGCAAGTGCGCTCGGCCCTGCGCGAGGTACGTATTGCCGGGCAGTCCTTGGCGTGCCTGTTGGCTGCCGAGGAGCAGATGGCCAATCCGCACCTGCACAAGGCTGCCGCCGAGCTGGACGTTGCGGTGCGATTCGTCAGCGCCGCTGCGGCCAGCGAGATGGCCATGAAGGCTGTGCCGCAGCTGTTGCCACCGCTCTGCGTCGACGCCCACACCGCGATTGCTGTCGCGGCGCAACCGCTGGATGTGCAGAGCATCGGCCGCGGGCGTGGCCGCGTTGCAGTCATTGGTCTGGGCCCTGGCGCAGCAGACCTGATGGTGCCTGCGGTCAAGGCCGAACTGGCACGTGCCAATGATGTGCTGGGCTATGAAACCTACGTGCGCATGGCAGGGCCGTTTCGTGCCGATCAGGTACTGCACTGCACTGACAATCGCGAAGAAATGCAGCGTGCCCGGCATGCCTTCGAGCTGGCTGCTCAAGGCCGTTCGGTGGTCGTGGTGTCGTCCGGTGATCCGGGAGTGTTCGCCATGGCGTCAGCGGTGCTTGAGGCGTTGCATGAGTCGGATAATCCTCACTGGCATGCGGTCGAGCTGGAGATTCTGCCGGGTGTCTCGGCTTCTCTGGCAACCGCCGCTCAGGCTGGTGCGCCGCTGGGACATGATTTCTGCGTGCTGTCGCTGTCCGACAACCTCAAGCCTTGGGACATCATCGAAAAGCGTCTGGACCTCGCCTGTCAGGCCGATCTGGCGCTGGCATTCTACAACCCGATATCTCGCTCCCGACCCTGGCAACTGGGGCGTGCGCTGGAGATTGTCCGCCAGCATCGCATCCCTGCAACCCCTGTGACGCTGGGCCGCGACATCGGCCGTCCCGGGCAGACATTGAGGGTTATCACGCTGGGCGAATTGACACCGGAGCAGGTGGACATGCGCACCATGGTGTTGATCGGCTCTTCCCTGACGTGCACCTTTCCTCGCCACGCAGGCGGCAACTGGGTCTATACGCCGCGTTGGTACGGCAACAAGCCTACAGGTTGAGCGCGCACGCGTGTCATACCTGCCGCCATCCAGCGTGGGAAAGCGCTGAAGTGGCGATGTCACTTCAAGCCTGTGAGCCTTTGTTTCGGCCCACAGGCTTGAGCGAATCGGCTCTCTTCAACCGTCGTCGTCGGTAGTCCGATTCCAGAAGCCTCCCCGGAATCTTCGCTCACCTGCGGTACGCCGGGAGGCAGATGGCGGGTCGAATCTGGCTTTGCGTATCGAGTTCGGCAGCCAAGTGCCCGAAAGCCATCAGGGGGCAACGGAAAGCTCCGAAAAAACCGCCTGATTTATTTCGTTAGTCTCGATTCAGTCCATCAGGACGCATGAGTTAAAGGACTAATGAAATGACACAGGACAAAACCATGAACAGCACTGACAACCTCGATTACATTGCCGCCTGCGAGCTGGCTGAATGCCCACCTTCGTTGGGCGCATTCGCGGCCCCCGCAATCCCCGGATTGCCTCAGGCAGGTGACGTCACTGACGCACAGTCCGGCCATGAAGGTGCGGTGGTTGCAGGCAGTGTGCTGGCATTTCCCAACGGTATGTCGGCGCAGAGCAAGCAGGACGTGATGAATTCCTTTCTGTTCGCCACCCTTGTGGCCAACAAGGCGTTCAGCTCTGAAACCCAGGGCGATCAGTGGTATGACAAATTCAACGAAGTGCTTTCCAAGGTGGGCTGGCTCTCCAGCCACTGGAACTATGCGCGCTATCGTGCCACCCAGCAGCGTTTCACCATGGACGAAGTCGGTCTGGAGATCCTCGGTTCGGCCATTGCAACTGCCGCGTTACCCGGTCCTGCATCGCTGCTGATGCTCAAAGTGGCTGCAGATGCCGTCGCCGCGCTGCAGGCCAGGAAAGAGCCCCTGCGCCTGTTCGAGAACCAGACCAAGGCACACCGTGGAGGTAGCTTCCGTATCGCCTCCTGTATCGAATCCGGGGACAGCATCGTCAGTCTGGCCATGGCGGCAGTCAGCTTTCAGGCCGACAGTGACGTCACCAATGTGCTGTTCTGGGAATGGCAGGGCACCAGTGTCCAGACCTGGAAGGGCGAGCACAACCTGTTGCTCAACACGGACCTGTATGCGCGCTATCGCAAGCTGATCGAGCAACGGCTTAGCGACAATGTCAGTAATGCGATTGCAGAGTACGAAATCTGATCGGAGTGTTGGCGGAGGCGCGGACTGCCTCCGCTTTCGGGATAAAAGGAATTCTCCCATGAAGCAGGAATTGGATGCCGTAGTCGTCAATGCGGGCTGTTTGATGTTTTTCCCCGAGCCGCAGCGGGTCGCCCTGAAAAATGATGTGCTGGACTCGATGCTGTACGTGCAGTTGGCCGCATCGAAACAACACTCGAAGTTTGCCGAACCCGAAAAATGGAATGAAACCCGTCTCACCGCTGCGCAGCGTTTCGGCTGGCTGCCGAGCGCCAGCGAACATATCAGCCAGCCTTTGCCTGAAGACTCCGCTGAAACAGTGTGGAGTTGCATGGTGCATGCGCTTGCACCGTTGGTGTCAGCCGAGACGCTCCTGCGTGCGGAGGCGTTCATGCGCAGGGCAGGCAGCCAGTCCGTCGCGAGCGAAGCGCTTCATCTGCTGCGCAGTCAGACGGTACAGAGCGGTTTGAATCACTCGGGAAAATTGCAGGTCAGCGTAGTTCTGCAACTGGCTTTCGTCGACACCCGACAGAAGCTCAAGCTGGTGCAGCTTCAATTCGCCACACGTCAACCGTTGTCATCCGGGTTTCTTTTCGAGGTCATCGAGCCGAAGAGTGTCTACGGCAACATCGCTGTGACTGTCCATGCAATGCAACTGTTTGAACAGGTCTATTCGCAGTTTCGCGATGGCATCGACACCGCGCTGTCGAGCAAGCGTGCGTGCCTGATCATGCCGCTCGGGGGCAGTCCCGATGTCTGATCCGGATGAAACTCTACTGACGGGTGCCAGCGTGCTGTCCTTCGCCCGCAATGTCGAACCTGATTTGCGCCAGGACATAATGGATTGTCTGCACCATGCCCGACTGGTCGCAGATGATCGCCATTCTTCCAGAGTGAACTGGCGTGCATGGCTGGATGCTTACCAGCGCTCGATTGCCGCCACAGGCGGTTCGCGGAGCGCCGGGATCAACGATGCCCGATTGAAAATCCACAGTTTCAGTGACATCGGAAAACTGCAGCTATCCGTGATCGATAACGCTGGCGAGCTTCGCCAACTCTACCGCAGTTCGCTCGACAGGCTATTGAGCAGTGATCATGCGACGAGTTTTTTCAGCAGCTGGTTTACGTCCGGGCGCTCAGAAAGCTTTCAGCTCATGCCCTGTGCAATGCGCAATAAGGACGAGGTGTCGATCCTTCTGTGCAGCCTGCAGATGACCACCCTGGCGCTGCGGCCCGCGCGTTATTTCTGGCAGATATTGGGCGGCGAGATGCAGGTGCATGCCGTCAGTACTGCGTTCCGCTTCAGTCGCCAGAGTTTCGAGCCTTTTCGCCAGACGGTGCGGGACGCCCTGGCTGATCGTGCTGCAGCCGAAATCATCAGTCTTTAGCAACCTGGATAAGCCCATGGAAGGGAGTAACGCAAATGAATGCAGACACAGGTAACGCGGCCTATCTGGGCAATATCTCCAGTATGGTCGCGTTTTTGCCCGGGCTTTCGAACGAAGAGCGCACGGATGTTCAGAGCGTTCTTCTGGACGCCCAGTTGTTCGCGGGCAGGCAGTTTGATTTCAAAACCCAGTGGGGGACCTGGATGTATTACTACCGCAGCCGCCTCAAGGCGCGCGGCATACAGCAAAAGGGCGTGGTCCTTGGGGACTCGCTGGTGGTGAGCAGTGTTGACGATTTATTGCAGGCCACGTTCAAGGTCAGTCATCCTGCGGATCGTAAGCGTCTTGGCGGCATGGTGCAGCGTGCGGTTGCTGCAATGGGGGTAGGCCAGGCAGCAGAGTCGTACTTTCAGCGCGGCTTCGACCAGGGACGTCTGGGCAGTTTTCAGATCGTACCCTGCGAAAAGTATGAACCTGGCCGGATGCTCCTGTTGCTTTGCAGTCTGCACCTGAGTGTGGACGACCATGCGCCAGGAAGGCGAAGACTGCTGTTTCACTTCAAGGACGGCAGTTACATCTTTGACAGCAAGGTGTATGCCGCTCATCGTGACGCGGTGATGCGTTATCTGGACGGCAGGGCGCAAGGCATGGTGCGGGCTGCAAGTATCTGAGTCCTGTCAGGGCAGCAGGTAGCCCCTGATGCCGGTGAAAATGATTTGCGCGGCCAGTGCACAGACGAACAGTCCCATCAAACGGCTGACAATCTGCAAACCCTGATCGCCGAGGATGCGTTCGATACGGTTGGAGAGGTAAAGCACGACGCCGACGGTCAGACTGGCCAGCGCAATACTCAGAATGGCGGTGAGTTTAGTGGGGCTGACTGACGCCCATGACCAGCAGCGCACCGATCGTACCGGGGCCTACGGTCAGCGGGATGGTCAGCGGAACGATGGTCACATCCTGCTGGATATTGTCGGTCTGCACCGCCGACTTGCCCTGGGCCATGCCCAGTGCCGAGATGAACAGCACGCTGCCAGCCCCAATCCTGAATGCATCGACCGTGATGCCGAATACATCGAAAATCACGCGCCCGAACAGATAGAGCAAGACGCTGGAAACCAGTGTCGCCAGCGCCACCTTCCAGGCCAGGCGCCGCTGTTCCTTGCGCGAGTGACCACGCGTCAGGCTGATGAAGCAGGAAAGAACGAAAAACGGGCTGTAAAGCACCAGCATTTTCAGATAGACGCTGAACAACACGTGAAGCATGGCTTCGACTCACAGCAGCAGGTGGATGGCATCGGCAGTCTATCAGGCCACAGGCCTTTCCCGTCGCCGTCAGTTTTGCCGATAGTGCTCGCCGTCCGACGTCAGCCCACGGGCCTTGTCACGGTGCGCCA
Organism: Pseudomonas cerasi; assembly: GCF_900074915.1. Classification (GTDB taxonomy): domain Bacteria; phylum Pseudomonadota; class Gammaproteobacteria; order Pseudomonadales; family Pseudomonadaceae; genus Aquipseudomonas; species Aquipseudomonas cerasi. The sequence goes on along the minus strand of NZ_LT222319.1, from coordinate 4,926,690 downwards.
CCCAGTGCTCGACCAGTTCGCGCAACTGCGACAGTTCGATGGGCTTGGCCATGTGGCCGTCCATGCCGGCCTGGCGTGCGCGGTCTTTATGCTCGGTGAGAATATGCGCGGTCAGTGCAACGACCGGGGTGCGTACACGCTGATTGCCGACTTCCCAGGCGCGCAATTGCTCGGTGGCCGAGAAGCCGTCGAGTATCGGCATCTCGCAGTCCATCAGCACCAGATCATAACGCTGCGCTTTCATGGCTCGCAGCGCTTCTTCGCCATTGCTCGCGGTATCGGGGTTGAGGTTGAGCTTGCCGAGCATGCCGCGGATGACCTTGGTCGAAATGCTGTTGTCTTCGGCCACCAGAATCCGGAAGTCGCCGGGGACGCTGACCGGCGGCGTCACGACCGGGCCGGGCTTGTTCGACACGACACCCTTGTTCAACTGGGTCAGTTCATCTGCCAGCGTGGTCTTGAGCGTATAGCCCGCCACCGGTTTGGCCAGAATGCGCTTGATGCCGCAGTTGCGCGCGATGATCTTGCTGGGTGCATTGCTGATGCCGGTCAGCATGATCAACAGGATGTCGTGATTCAGGCTCGGGTCTTCCTTGATCTTGGCGGCCAGTTGCATACCGGTCATGCCCGGCATGTTCTGATCGAGCAGGACCACATCGAAATAGTCGCGCAGGTGCGCCTTGGTCCTGAGCAAGGCCAGTGCCTCCTTGCCGGATGCCACTGCACTGACATTCAGGCCCCAGGCACTGCATTGCTGAACCAGCACTTTGCGGCATGTGTCGTTGTCATCGACCACCAGCACCCTGGCATCTTTAAGCGGGCTGTCCAGATCAATGGTCGGCTGTTCGAGCAGTTTTGCGTCCAGAGGCAGGTTCAGCCACAGCGTATTGCCTTGCGCGCCATTGTTCTGAATGCCGAATTCGCCATCCATCAGTACGATCAACTGACGAGCGATCACCAGTCCCAGATGACCGCCGAGCCGGCTGCTGGCCAGGAAGTTCCGGCTGTGTAGTTCGGCGTGCAGCAGTTCTTCACGTTCTTCGTCGGAAAGCGTTTCGCCGCTGTCCTGAACTGAAATGCGCAGCCGCGTATTCCCGCTTTTCGAGGACTCGAGGGCGACGGCCAGCAGAATCTCACCTTCGTCAGTCTTCTTCAGGGCATTTTCCAGCAGGCTCAGCAGTGTCTGGCGCAGGCGGGTCGGGTCACCATTGATGACACGTGGCACCTGAGGCTGGATCTGGCTGATCAGCTCGACCTGTTGCTGTTCGGCCTTGGCGCGGAAGATATTCAGGCAGTCCTCGACCAGCGCGCCGATGTCGAACTGCACGTCGTCCAGTTCGATCTGTCCTGACTCGAGCTTGGTGATGTCGAGAATCTCGTTGATCAGCGTCAGCAGTTCGTTACCGGCACTGTGAATGGTCTGCACATAGTCGCGCTGTTTGACCGACAGCGGGGTGCCGAGCAGCAGCTCGGTCATGCCCAGCACGCCGTTCATCGGGGTGCGAATCTCGTGGCTGATCTTGGCCAGAAACTCGGCTTTGGCGTTGATTTCGGCGGTGCTGGCCGCCTGATCGCGGCTGATGCTGAAACGGTCTTCGGTGATACTGCGATGACGTTCGCTGAGGGCCAGGCTCATCAGCAGGCCGCTGATGCAGAACACGCTGAGCAGCGCCAGCAGCAGCCATTGCGGTGGCACCAGGCTCAGCCACAGCAGGCCGGGCAGGACCACCATGTAGCCGATATTGAAGGTGATCATTCCGAGGACAAACAGGCGCGCCGAGCGATAGCCCTTCTGCCAGTGCCACATTGACACCGCCAGAATGCTCAGTGTCGTCAGCGAGACCAGGCCGAACGTCAGGAAGTTGATCGGCAGCTTTTCGTCGAACAGCACCAGCAAGGCGCCGATCCCCATGAGCACCGCGTTGCCCAGCAACAGACGATCAAGTTTGCGGGCATTGCGATGGACGAAGAAACAGTAGGTGTAGATCAGGCCTGCGACAGCGGCCAGCAGCAGCGCCAGGTGTGCGCTCGGGGTTTGCGCGATATTCCACGGGTCGATCGGGCGGAGCAGGTTGAGGAGCAACAGCGCACTGAGCCCGAGTAACGATTCGCAGGCGGCCAGCCACAGATTGCTGCGCGACCGGGTGTGTCCGTAACGCGTCAGATTCTGCACGATCAGCATGGACAGCGCGCCAAACAGCAGTCCGAACAGCAATGGCTGGGTTTCGTTGGCGGCGCTTTCTATGGCCGGTTCAAGGGTGATGCTGGGGCGCATTTTCTGCGCAGAGACCAGTCTCAGGTAGATATCCAGCGAGGCCGAGCTTTGCGGAACCGGCAGCAGGAAATCGTTGGATGGCAGTCGCTGATCTTCAATCGGCACGTCGTTGCCCGTGCGTAGATGATCAATCTGTCGATCGCCGTCCATGACATACATGTCGGCGCTGGAAAGGTCCGGGGCGAAGATACGCAGCAATTGCTCGTGCTGGGTCGGTTGCAGGCGGTAATGCAGCCATACCGCGCTGCCGCGATCCGCTGCAGCGACCCGTTCCAGCTCGGTGGGGCTGAATTGATTCTGATAGCGCGCCGAGCGGATTTCATCCAGCGTCAGATGGGCCTTTTCGTCGAGCAGCGTCGACCAGCCTGCACCATGCTCGGCCTGCGCCGAAAGCATGAACAGCAGGGTCAGCAGTCCGACGGTTGAGGCTATGGCAATCCTGAGCCAGCGCACAATGAAATCCCTTCGTGAGTGAATGCCTGGTAAAACCGCGAATACCGGAGCAACCGGCCAGCCTCTGCTTGAAGAGGCTGGTCCGATCGATTATTCCTGGTCTTCGCCACGCTCGCGGGCAATGGCACGGTAGCCAATGTCCTTGCGATAGAAACACCCTTGCCAGTCGACTTTTGCGGCCAGCGCATAGGCATTTTCCTGCGCGTTGCCGACGCTGTCACCCAGCGCTGTGGCACACAGTACACGACCACCGCTGGTCACGACACGCTCATCCTGCAAGGCCGTGCCTGCATGGAATATCTTGCCTTCGAGCTGTGCCGCTGCGTCCAGGCCCTCGATGACCGCGCCTTTGGCGTAGTCGCCAGGATAACCGCCTGCTGCCAGCACGATACCCAGGCTGGGGCGTGGGTCCCACTGTGCTTCGATCTTGTCCAGCGCTTGCGCCAGCGCAGCCTCGACCAGCAGTACCAGGCTCGATTGCAGACGCAGCATGACCGGCTGGGTCTCCGGGTCGCCGAAGCGGCAGTTGAACTCGATGACTTTCGGGTTGCCTGCTTTATCGATCATCAAACCAGCATAGAGGAAGCCGGTGTAAACGTTACCTTCATCGGCCATACCCCTGACGGTCGGCCAGATAACCAGGTCCATGACACGTTGATGAACCTCGGCGGTGACCACCGGGGCAGGGGAGTAGGCACCCATCCCGCCGGTGTTCGGCCCGCTGTCGCCGTCGCCGACGCGCTTATGGTCCTGGCTGGTGGCCATGGGCAGTACATTCTTGCCGTCGACCATGACAATGAAGCTGGCCTCTTCGCCATCGAGAAACTCTTCGATGACAACGCGCGAACCGGCGTCGCCAAAGGCGTTGCCAGCCAGCATGTCACGTACGGCGTCTTCGGCTTCTGCCAGGGTCATGGCGACGATCACGCCCTTGCCTGCGGCCAGGCCGTCGGCCTTGATGACAATCGGCGCGCCTTTTTCACGCAGATAGGCCAGGGCAGGCTCGATCTCTGTAAAGTTCTGGTAGTCGGCAGTAGGAATCTTGTGACGCGCCAGGAAGTCCTTGGTAAACGCCTTGGAGCCTTCAAGCTGGGCAGCGCCAGCGGTCGGGCCGAAGCAGTCCAGGCCTCGGCTGCGGAACAGGTCGACGACGCCTGCGACCAACGGTACTTCCGGGCCGACGATGGTCAGCGCAACGTTCTTTTCAGCGAAATCCGCCAGTTGCTCCAGTGCCAGAACGTCGATGGCCACGTTTTCGCATTTGGCCTCGATCGCCGTGCCCGCATTGCCCGGTGCGACAAACACCTTCTGCACGCGTGGGTCCTGAGCGACTTTCCATGCCAGGGCGTGTTCACGACCGCCGCTGCCAATGATCAAAACATTCATTTCAAAAACCTCGATGACGCTGATTCTGGAGTACGCGGTGTGCCTGGGGCGACCCAACCCGCCGTACGAGGCCGCAATGACGCAGCAGACGCCTGCGCCAGTGCGGCCGTTTTTCTAATTAGTGCCGGAAGTGACGCATGCCGGTGAACACCATCGCGATGCCGGCTTCGTCTGCTGCAGCGATCACTTCGTTGTCACGCATCGAGCCGCCTGGCTGGATGACAGCGGTGATGCCGACCTTGGCCGCGTTATCGATGCCGTCACGGAACGGGAAGAAGGCATCGGAGGCCATGACGGCGCCCTGAACCTGCAGCCCGGCATGCTCAGCCTTGATGGCCGCGATACGCGCCGAGTTCACACGGCTCATCTGGCCAGCGCCGACGCCGACGGTCTGGCGGTTGCGGGCGTAGACGATGGCGTTGGACTTGACGTACTTGGCGACTTTCCAGGCGAAGATCAGGTCATGCATTTCCGGTTCGGTCGGCGCACGCTGGGTGACGACCTTGAGGTCGGCCTCGGTGATCATGCCGATGTCACGGCTCTGTACCAGCAGGCCGCCATTGACGCGTTTGTAGTCCCAGGCAGGCAGGCGCTCGCTCCACTGGCCGCTGGTCAGCAGGCGAACGTTGGCTTTGCTCGCGACGATGGCGCGGGCTTCGGCGCTGACGCTCGGGGCGATGATCACTTCGACGAACTGGCGCTCGACGATGGCCTTGGCGGTTGCAGCGTCCAGCTCGCGGTTGAAGGCGATGATGCCGCCAAATGCCGACTCGGAGTCGGTGGCATAGGCCAGTTCGTAAGCCTGGCGAATGCCGCCTTCATCATCCGGGCAGACCGCGACACCGCACGGGTTGGCGTGCTTGACGATCACGCAGGCCGGTTTGACGAAGCTCTTGACGCATTCCAGTGCGGCATCGGTATCGGCCACGTTGTTGAACGACAGCTCCTTGCCTTGCAGCTGGGTGGCGGTGGCGATGCCGACCTCGGCAGGTTTGGCTTCGACGTAGAACGCCGCACTCTGGTGCGGGTTCTCGCCATAGCGCATTTCCTGAGCCTTGACGAACTGGGTGTTGAAGGTGCGCGGGAACTGGCTGCGGCCTTCGGTACTCAGGGTTTCGGCAGTCTGGTCGACGCCGCCCAGGTAGTTGGCGATCATGCCGTCGTAGGCGGCGGTGTGCTCGAACGCCTTGAGCATCAGGTCGAAGCGCTGGGCGTAGGTCAGGCCACCGGCCTTGAGGCTTTCCAGAACCTGGCCGTAATCGCTGGCATTGACCACGATGGCGACGTCCTTGTGGTTCTTCGCTGCGGAACGGACCATGGTCGGGCCGCCAATGTCGATGTTTTCGATGGCGGTCGGCAGGTCGCAGCCTGGCTTGGAGACAGTGGCTTCAAACGGGTACAGATTGACCGCAACCAGATCGATCGGCTTGATGCCGTGCTCGGTCATGATGGCGTCGTCTATGCCGCGACGACCCAGAATCCCGCCATGGATCATGGGGTGCAGGGTCTTGACCCGGCCATCCATCATTTCAGCGAAGCCGGTGTAGTCGGCCACTTCGACTGCCGCGACGCCGTTGTCCTTGAGCAGCTTGAACGTACCGCCAGTGGAAAGAATCTCGACGCCCAGCGCTTCAAGCTCGCGGGCAAACTCAAGGATTCCTGTCTTGTCGGATACGCTGATCAGGGCGCGGCGGATCGGCAGGCGGGTAGTCTGGTCGGTCATCTCGATTTCCATCAAAAGCAAAAGAAGTCAGCAAAAAAAAGCGACCGCGGTGCAAGGTCGCCTTTTCTGTTTTGAATGCTTTAAAGCAGATCGTACTGTTTGAGTTTCTTGCGCAGCGTGCCGCGATTCAGTCCCAGCAGCTCGGAGGCCTTCGTCTGGTTGCCCTTGACGTAGTTCATCACGCTTTCCAGAAGCGGAGCCTCGACTTCCGACAACACCAGGTTGTAGACGTCAGTGACGGATGCGCCTTCGAGGTGGGCGAAATAATTGTGCAGCGCCTTCTCGACACTTCCGCGCAGGGTCTGACCCTCTTCGCTCGGCGTGTTGAGGTGCTGTTTCAAATTGACGTTGTCGCTCACGGGTGTTGTTCCACTCACTAAAGTCTCGGTCATCATCGTCATGCGGCCACCTCTTTATCATTCTCGTTATCCGGGCCCTTGCAGCCTTGGCTGAAGAACTCCCGGACGTTGGCGCACTGTGCTTCCGTATCTTCCAAACGATTGAAGTGGGCGCGAAACTCTCTGGCGCCCGGCAGGGTTGCGAGATACCAGCTGACGTGTTTGCGTGCAATGCGCACGCCCATCACGTCTCCATAGAAAACGTGGAGCGCTGCCAGATGCTCAAGCAGAATGCGTTCCACTTCACTCGACTGCGGCGCCGGGAGTGTCTCTCCGGTCCGCAGGAAGTGTTCTATCTCGCGAAAAATCCAGGGACGCCCCTGTGCGGCCCTGCCAATCAGTAATCCGTCTGCTCCGGTGGCTTTCAGCACGTGCCGGGCCTTTTCCGGTGAATCGATGTCGCCATTGGCAAAGACCGGTATCGACACGGCCTGTTTGATCTGGGCAATGGTGTCGTACTCGGCCTCGCCGGTGTACAGGTCGGCACGGGTTCGCCCGTGCACTGCCAGTGCCTGAATGCCTGCCTGCTCGGCGATTTTCGCCACCGTCAGACCATTTCGGTTGTCGCGATCCCATCCGGTGCGGATCTTCAGCGTGACCGGTACATCGACTGCAGCCACGACGGCCTGCAGGATGTCGTTGACCAGTTGCTCATCCTTCAACAGCGCCGAGCCAGCCGCCTTGTTACAGACTTTCTTGGCCGGGCAACCCATGTTGATGTCGATGATCTGGGCGCCCAGTTCGACATTGGCACGTGCTGCGTCCGCCAGCATCTGCGGATCACCGCCGGCGATCTGTACCGAGCGCGGCTCGGGATCACCTTCGTGGATCATGCGCAGACGCGATTTGCGGCTGTTCCACAGGCTCATGTCACTGGTGACCATCTCCGACACCACCAGGCCGGCACCGAGTCTTCGGCACAGCTGACGGAAAGGCTGGTCGGTGACGCCCGCCATCGGGGCGAGGATCAAGCCGTTTTGCACTGTATATGGGCCGATGCGTACTGCCGACATAGCCTTACCTGTTGTGGAGGCCAAATCATCCGCAGGCCGTGTAAAAAACCGTTTCACCCGGTCTGCAACGGCTCATCCCGCCAGCCGCATGCGCCACCGTCAGATCGAACCGAGAGTTTGAAAAAGGGTTGGCATGATACCCGCTCTCGATGACTGGATAAAGGCTGAATTGGATAAAATCTGAACAGCTCTTGCCTGAGTTCGATGAGTCCGGTCAGAGGGTATTTTGTTGCTGAATTTCTGCGATCATGCAGCGTTCTTTGGTGAAAGTAGCGTGTAAAAAAGCAGTCGCGGCCGACGCTGTCGCGCCGGACGAGTCATTCCGGCGAGCGGAAGTTCAGGCTGTAGTTCACGGCCTTTGCACCTGGATCAAGGATATCCAGCGCGATATGGATCGGCGTCTGGGGTGGCATCTCTTCCTTGCCGGCCATTTCGCCGCTCAGGTATTCACTGGGCTTGAACCGACGACTGGCAATCAACTGACCGCCGGTATCGGAAAAACGCAGTTCCAGCAGGGGAAACGGCTGGGAAAACGAGGCGCGGTTGTAGATGATCGCGTCCACCACCAGAGCCCCCTGAAACTCCGGGTGGCTGCGCACGACCAGGTTGCTGCTCTTGAGCTGGGAAATGTCGACCTTGCTCGGCACCTTGCAGCCGACCTGCGGGCAAATCTGCTGAAACCACGGGCGATACTGGTCCTGGCGTGCCAGCTGATCGAAGTGGTACCAGACGTATTGTCCTGCCAGGCCCGCCAGCGCCAGTACGATCAACAGACACCAGGCCAGGCGTCGCCCCCAGCGTGGTTTGGGCCGTTGCCAGTCCAGTTGCAAAGGGTCGTCGGTCAGGTCAAGAAGTGTCTGGTCGCGCACTGCCGGTTCGTTGCGGCTGCGCTTGCCTCGCGGTTCTGGCTCCGGCTCATGGTCGTCTTCATCATCGTCATCCACCGCAGACCAGCGCTCGACTTTTTCGGCAGGCGGAGCTTTGCGCTGGATGATGACGGGCATCGGGGGCTCGTCATCGTCCAGATGCTTGTCCAGTGACAGCGACGGCTCGGTACGCGTGTCATCCTCCAGCGGCTCTGGAGCGTCTACAGAGTCGGTGTCCGGGATGACTTCTGCATGCAGCTCGGGCAGTTGCTCGACATCGTCGTTATGCAGCGTATCGACCCATGCCGCCTCGTCGCTCTGCCGACTGTCACGCTTCGCCGTCAGGCTCACATCGTCGTTGCCGATATCGCTTACAGGGCGGGCGAAGGTGTCAGGCCTGCGGGTCTCGCGTTGTTCGAGGCGGGCCAGTTCTTCGTCCAGATTGAGATTGTCCAGATCCAGCTCGCTGACCTGCCAGGGATCGTCCTCTTCGGGCGTCTTTTCCGGCTCCGGCTCCGGCTCCGGCTCCGGCTCCGGCTTCAGCTCGGGCTCGGGCACTGGCGTCGGCAGGGCCTCCGGTTCGGGCAGGGCCGCGATCACCGGCGAGGCGGGCAGGGTCTCTTTTTCGGCGTCATCGCTGGCGCGCTGCTCGAGCAACTGCCGCGCTGCGTTGAACACCTGCAGGCAGGCTCCGCACCGCACCACGCCACGGGCCACGCTCAGCTGAGCGTGACTGACTCTGAAACTGGTCTGGCAGTGCGGGCACTGGGTGACGAAACTGTCGGTCATGCGGCTGTCCGGTTGAAGCGGCGATTAACGGCGGCGACCCGTGATGCGTACCCAGCCATCTCGGTTTGCGATCGGGTCCAGATCAAAACTTTCAGCATAGGCTGCCGCGACTTCCTCACCCTGTTCGGCAAGAATGCCTGACAGTGCCAGGCGTCCGCCGGTCCTGATCAGGGTTGCCAGTTGCGGCGCCAGGGAAACCAGCGGGCCAGCCAGAATGTTGGCGACCAGCACGTCGGCCTGCTGGGGCGGCAGATCCTCGGGCAGGTACAGCGGGAAGCGTTCGGCCGCGATATTGTTGCGTCCGGCATTGTCTCGAGAGGCTTCCAGTGCCTGCACGTCGATATCGGTACCAACGGCCTGTTCGGCACCCAGCAGCAGTGCGGCGATGGCCAGAATGCCCGAGCCGCAGCCGAAATCCAGCACGTTGCAGCCTTCGAGGTCCTGGCCGTCCAGCCACTCGAGGCACAGCGCGGTGGTCGGGTGGGTCCCGGTGCCGAACGCCAGGCCCGGATCGAGCAACAGGTTCACGGCGTCCGGCTGTGGTGCGGCATGCCAGCTCGGCACGATCCACAGGCGCTTGCCGAAACACATCGGCTGGAAGTTATCCATCCAGCTGCGTTCCCAGTCCTGATCTTCGATGACTTCGGCGCTGTGCTCGGGTAACTCTTCGCCGGTCAGCAGGCTCAGGTGTGCCAGGGCCATTTCGGCATTGGTGTCGGCTTCGAACAGTGCGAGCAGGTGCGTGTTCGCCCACAGCGGCGTGGTATTGAGTTCGGGTTCGAAAATCGGCTGGTCTTCGGCGTCCATGAATGTCACAGACACGGCGCCGACTTCAAGAAGGGCGTCTTCGTAGGTTTCGGCTTGTTCTGGGCTGATGGCGAGGCGGACTTGCAGCCAAGGCATGGCGGATTACCTTCGATTTGGAAATAAGTGCGGCTTGTACAGCCGGTGCGGCCGCAGGAAGCGGGCAAGTTTACTGCTATGCGCTGCAAACAACAAAGCCGCATCACTGCGGCTTTGTCGTGGTGAAGCAGACTGGCTTATTGATTGGCCAGTTTGTGCTCCAGGTAGTGGATGTTGATTCCGCCTTCGCAGAAGCCTTCATCGCGGGTCAGGTCGCGGTGCAGCGGGATGTTGGTCTTGATCCCGTCGACCACGATTTCGTCCAGGGCATTGCGCATGCGTGCCATGGCTTCTTCGCGGGTCGCGCCCCAAGTGATCACTTTACCGATCAGCGAGTCATAGTTGGACGGTACCTTGTAGCCGCTGTACAGGTGCGAATCGACCCGTACACCGTTGCCGCCCGGTGCGTGGAAGTGCTTGACCAGACCAGGGCTTGGCACGAAGGTCTTAGGGTCTTCGGCGTTGATCCGGCATTCCAGCGCATGACCCTTGATGACCACGTCATCCTGGGTGTACGACAGTTTGTTGCCGGCGGCGATGCTGAGCATCTCCTTGACGATGTCGATGCCGGTGACCATTTCCGAAACCGGGTGCTCCACCTGAACACGGGTGTTCATTTCGATGAAGTAGAAACGACCGTTTTCGTACAGGAACTCGAAAGTACCCGCACCACGATAGCCGATATCGATACACGCCTTGACGCAGGCGGCCAGGACATCCTCGCGCGCCTTTTCGTCGATGAACGGTGCCGGCGCTTCTTCCAGAACCTTCTGGTGACGGCGCTGCAGCGAGCAGTCGCGATCGCCCAGGTGAATGGCCTGGCCCTGACCGTCGGAAATTACCTGGACTTCCACGTGACGTGGGTTGGTCAGGTATTTTTCCAGGTAGACCATCGGGTTGCTGAACCAGGCCGCTGCTTCGGCGCGGGTCTGGGACGCAGCTTCGATCAGGTCTTCTTCGCGATGAACCACACGCATGCCGCGACCACCACCGCCACCGGCGGCCTTGATGATCACTGGGTAACCGACTTCACGACCGATGCGCAGAGCGGTTGCCTCGTCTTCCGGCAGCGGGCCGTCGGAACCGGGAACGGTCGGCACGTTGGCCAGCTTCATGGCGTCCTTGGCGGAAACCTTGTCGCCCATCAGGCGAATGGTGTCTGCTTTGGGACCGATAAAAGCGAAGCCCGATTTTTCGACCTGTTCGGCGAAGTCGGCGTTCTCGGCGAGAAACCCGTAACCCGGGTGGATCGCAGTGGCGCCGGTCACTTCGGCAGCCGAAATGATCGCCGGAATGTTCAGGTAGGACAGATTGGCCGGTGCCGGACCGATGCAGACGGTTTCGTCTGCCAGGCCCAGGTGCATCAGCTCGCGATCTGCTGTGGAGTGTACAGCGACGGTCTTGATGCCCAGTTCTTTACAGGCACGCAAGATGCGCAAGGCAATTTCGCCGCGGTTGGCGATCAGAACTTTTTCCAACATCGCAGGCTCTCCCCGGGTCAAACGATTGTGAACAGCGGCTGGTCAAACTCAACCGGCTGACCGTTTTCTACCAGGATGGATTCGATCACACCGCTGGCTTCTGCCTGGATGTGGTTCATCATTTTCATCGCTTCGACGATGCAGATGGTGTCGCCTTTCTTGACGGTCTGGCCGACTTCAACGAATGCAGGCGAAGTAGGCGCCGGGGTACGGTAGAACGTACCGACCATTGGCGACTTGACTACAAAGCCGTTCAGTTTCGGAGCCGATGGCGCTTCTGCAGCGGCCGCAACCGGTGCTGCTGCCGGAGCCGGAGCGGCTGCAGGTGCAGCAACCGGAGCCGGTGCGTAGTAAGGCTGTGCCGGAGTCTTGCTGTGGCGGCTGATCCGTACGGATTCCTCGCCTTCACGGATTTCCAGCTCGTCGATGCCGGACTCTTCCAGCAATTCGATCAGTTTCTTGACTTTGCGAATATCCATTAATCAACTCCCAAGGTTCTGTAAGGGCAATGTGTCGGCCGGCTCAAGCCATATGGTCAGCTTCAGGCTGGACTCATCATGGCTTGGCACTGGCGGCCAGTTGTTCCAGGGCGGCTTCCAGGGCCAGTCGGTAACCGCTGGCGCCAAGGCCGCAGATCACTCCTACAGCGACATCTGAAAAGTAGGAGTGATGGCGGAAAGGTTCGCGTTTGTGCACGTTCGATAAATGCACTTCGATGAATGGGATGCTCACTCCCATCAGCGCGTCACGTATTGCAACGCTGGTGTGCGTAAAAGCAGCCGGATTGATCAAAATAAAATCCACACCCTCACCGCGAGCGGCGTGAATGCGGTCGATCAGTTCGTACTCGGCGTTGCTTTGCAGATACATCAGATGGTGACCGGCATCGCGAGCGCGCTGCTCCAGGTCCTGATTGATCTGAGGCAGGGTGATAGTGCCGTAGACCCCGGGTTCCCGAGTGCCCAGCAGGTTCAGGTTGGGTCCGTGGAGGACCAGGATAGTCGCCATTGCGTGTTCCTTTTATTGTCTGCGAGCGGTTTACGCCCGGCGACTATGCCGGAAGGGCAGTGGACTGTCCAGTTAACAACAGTAGCCAGCACAATGAGCGATATTCGCGCAAAGTTTATGACTCAGGGATCAGTTTTGGTCATTGGCGCTGTTCAGACGCTCGATCAGGCCTGCAGCGTCGATTTCGCCGACGACCCGTACAGTTTGCAGTTCTTCGCCGTTTTTATCGAAGAAAAGCAGCGCTGGCGGGCCAAACAGCTTGTACCGGTCAAGCAGGGCGCGTTGCTCTGCGTTGCTGTCGGTCATGTCGAAACGCACCTGCTTGTAACCCGACAAGCGGGCGACCACACTCGGGTCAGGCAGGACTTCGTGTTCGATGACCTTGCAACTGATGCACCAGTCGGCATACCAGTCGAGCACCAGCGGTTTGCCCTCGCGCCGGGCTTCCTGCATCACACGGTCCAGTTCGGCGGAGGTGGTGATCGTCTGCCACTGTGAGGCGGCCGGAGCTAACGCTCCGTTATTCGCCGTGGCGTACTCGCGGCCCAGCGGGCGCATGGGGTCGGTCTGCCCGGACAGCGCGCCGTACCAGCACGCCAGCGCATAGACCAGCAGCGCCAGCCCCAGCAGTTGGGCGAGTTTCTGCCGTGTGGTTTTGACATTGAATTCCAGGGTGCCGAGAAACAGTGCGACACCGGCCGACAACAGACCCACCAGCAACAGCGTGACTTGCCCTGGCAGTACGCGGCTCAGCAGACCGATGGCCAGCCCCAGCAGCAGCACACCGATGGCGTTTTTAACCGTCACCAGCCAAGGGCCGCTTTTCGGCAGCCATGTGGCACCACCGGTTGCGATCAGCAACAGCGGCGCGCCCATGCCCAGGCCCAGCGCGAACAGTTTCAGAGCGCCGCCGAGTGCATCGCCGCTGGCGCTGATATACAACAGCGCACCGGCCAGAGGCGCCGATACGCAAGGTGACACCAACAGGCTGGAGACCACGCCCAGCACCGCTGCACCCCACAATGAACCGCCCTGGGTCTTGCCGGCGATACGGTCCAGACGAGAGCTGATGGACTGCGGCAGGCGCAGTTCGAAGGCGCCGAACATGGCAATGGCGAAGATCACGAAAAATGCCGAGAACGGCACCAGTACCCAGGCCGATTGCAAGCGCGCCTGCAGGTTAAGGCCTGCGCCGAACACACCCATCAGCGCGCCCAGCAGGGCAAAGCACGCCGCCATCGGCAGTACGTAAGCCAGAGACAGGCTCAGCCCGCGCAACCCGCCAACCTGGCCGCGCAGCACCACGCCGGACAGAATCGGCAACATCGGCAGTACACACGGTGTGAAGGTCAGGCCTACGCCCGCGAGAAAAAACAGCGCCAGTTCTTTCCAGCTCCAGGCGGCCGCTGTGGCTGCGCTGGCAGACGCCTGGCCGCTCGGGCTGGCGGCTACGTCGCCAATGCTCAAACGCTCGGTTTCAGGTGGATAGCACAAGCCCTTGTCGGCGCAGCCCTGGTACGTGATGGCGAGGGTGAAGGGGCGCTGTTCGCCGGGTTTGCGTGGCAGGTCGATATCGAGAATGCCGTGATAGACCTCGACATCGCCAAAATACTCGTCGTGTTTCTGCTCGCCCTTGGGCAGTTGCGCTTCGCCAAGGCCGATGTCGGCAGGCTCGGTGCGGAACTGAAAGCGGTGGCGATACAGGTAGTAGCCATCGGTGGCGACCAGCCTCAGCTTGATCGACTCCTGCGTCGTTTCGATCAGGCTCAACTGAAAGGCCTGACGCACTGGCAGGAAGTCCTTGCTGTTATCCAGCGAGCCGCCGCCCAGCGTGGATGAAGGTCGGCTGTCCAGCAGACCGGCGCCGGAGGCGGGTAGGGCCAGGATCAATAACAGCAGGCATAACAAACGGCGCATGGCAGTCTCGAATCTCGAAAGTCTGCGCATGATAACGGAGTGCCCAGCGGCGTGCCGAGGGCAGGTTGTAAAAGTGGGTGTCAGCAGGCCCACGACGTGCCGGAATTATTTCTTGCCCGAGGAAAAGCTGCCACCAGCTTCCTGGTCGTAAAAATCCGGGATCTTGTACTTATACGTGTCCAGCCAGCGTTGCAGGCTGAGGTCACGTTCTGCCGCGGTATTGACCTGCGGCGTCGGCGAAGCGGCCTTGCCGCTGGCTTGAAGCTGCAGCCAAGTCTCGGTCTGTCTGGTTTCAGAGGCCGCAGTTTCATTGTTGTCTGCCCAGGCATCACCTGCGCTCAACAGCAGTACACACCCGGTGAATAGGATGCGCTTCATGGTCGTACCTCCTGGGACTGACGATCATTTTGCCCTGTCAGGCTCGCAATGGGCCGTGCAGATGCTAGAGGAGCGGCAGGGGGCTTCCGCAATTGCTCGGCACGCGCCTGGGCATCGGTCACCTGCTCAGGCGTCAGCCCGGCCCGCGACGCCAGTTCGGCGGCTTGCGTCCAGTTATTCTGATAGATCAGCAGCGTGGCCAGGTTCACCGCCGCCAGCGAGTCCGATTGTTTGAGCTCCATGGCCGTCAGGAACTGAAAGCGTGCCTGTTCCAGTTTCAACTGATTGAGGTAGACGACGCCCAGGTCATTACGGATCTTTTCATCGGTCGGTTGCAGCTTGCTGGCCATCAGCAGGTGTTGCTGTGCCAGCGTGTTGTCACCACGCGCTGCGGCCAGTTGCCCTAGGCCATGCTCACCCTCGGCTGCCCGGCAGGTGCCCAGCAGGCTGCGGTACAGAGGCTCGGCCTCGTTGCTGCCCAAAAGCCGCAACACCCGGGCCTTGCGCAGGCGAACCTCGCCCAGGCTGTCGGGCAGGCTTTCCAGGTTGGCAAGGCTGGCATGCAGGCGGCCTTCATCGGCCATGTTCTGAGCCAGATTCAGGGAAAACTCCTGATCCGAGGTCAGCTTGGGGCACTGGCCCGGCTGAGCCGTGGTCTGCGTCCAGAGGGGGCGACCATCACTGGCGCATCCGCCCAGCAACAACAGCCCGAGTAGTACGATCACTGGTTTCATTGCAATGCGTCCTTTCGTCCACGGGTAACACCGGGTCAACTGCCCAGTGCGCGGCTTATTGCCATGAATCCTGGCCCGGCCAGCACAATCAGCAGGGCGGGGAACAGAAACACCATCATGACCACCGACATCTTTGCCGAGAGTTTGGAAATGTATTCCTGCAGACGGGTCAGGCGTCGGTCGTCGATCAGTTGCTTGAGCGTGAGCAGAGACTTCAACGCGCCGCCGCCCTGATGAATCAGTTGATTGAGGATCACACAAGTGTCGCTCAACTCGTCGACAGCCAGCAGGGCAGCGGTTTTTCTCAGTTCTTCGCCCAGCTCCAGGCCGGAGTCGACGCGCACCAGCACTACGCGGATTTCCTCGGACAGCACCGGTAACAGGTCCTTGCCTTCGTTGCTGAGCACGCGAAGGGCCTGCTCGACCGCCATGCCGGACTCGAACAGGATGCGCAGCAGCGGGATAAAGGTAGAGATTTCCACCACCACTTGTTTCTGACGGCGCCGAGCCGCGGCCGCCAGAATCCGCCTGGGCAGCAGATAGCCGACTCCCAAGGCAAAGATCGGCGCGATGAGTGGTTGCTGGACGCCTTTGAAAAACAGCAGTTGGCCGAGGATGACTATGACCATCAGGCCGACCGGAACGCCGACCTGGCAGGCCGCGAACAACGAACGTTTGCTGGCGCGCCGCCAGCCGATGCGGTTGAGCAGTATCTGGGTTTCCGAATCCAGGCTGATGCTGCGTTGGCCTATGCGGGTATCGCCGAGCAAGCGCAACAGGCTGCCGATGCGGCTTTCGCGGATCACTTGGCCCCTCAAGCGCCTGGCCACCAGACGTTCATTGCGGCGTTGACGGGCTACGCCGGACAACAGCAGAAATGCTGCAGCGGCAAGCATCATGGCAGCGAATACCAGTTCCATCTCAAATGCTCCTCAACATGCGCCACAGCACCACGCACCCCGTGACCTGCAGCGCGAAGGCCATGCTCAGCATGATCTTGCCGCTGTCGTCGTCCCACATATGCAGCAGATAACTGGGGTTCACCGCCAGAAAGTAACCGGCCATGGTGATCGGCAGCAGGGCCAGCACCAACGCAGTCATGCGGGTTTCGCCGGTCATGGCGCGCAATTGACGGCCGGCCTGTTCCCGATCGCGAATCAGCTTGATCAGGTTTTCCATCAGTTCGCTGGCATTGCCGCCATAACGGTGATTGACCCGCAAGCCGATGGCGAACAGGTGAAACTCGTCGCGCTCATACAGTTCGGCAAAATCCCTCGCCGCATCCGGCAGGCTGACGCCCAGCTGTACGTTACGCTCGATCCGGCTCATGCCGTCCTTGAGCGGCTGGTCCGTGGCATCGATGCCGTGCAGTACGGCGTCGGCCAGGGTTCTGCCGGACTTGAGGCTGCGCACGGTATGGTCGAGCAATTGCGGCAGTTGCTGGATCATGCGGCGCACGCGCACCTCATAGCGCCACGAAACGAACAGGCGCAGTGTCAAAGGCACCGCCAGCATGACGCTGATCGCGCCGACGCCCCCCGCCGTTGCGTAGCCGATCAGTATCAGCAGCGCATACAGCGTCAAGGCCAGGCCCGCGCGCTTGGTCGGCTGTCCCAGCCCGGCGCGCAAAAAGGCCCGATCCAGGTAGGTCCAGCCGGTCTTTTCGACCACGGGTTGCACTTGCCCGGCCATCAGCCGCTGCCTGACCCGCTCACTGGCACCCTGGTTGAGCGCCAGATAGAACATGCGGATGGACGCCATCAGCAGCATCACGGAGATCAGGCCCAGTACCAGTGACGCACTCATGCCGACTCTCTGGTCATGTCAGTAGCCAGGCCGCAGCTTGTCGCCGGCAGCGTGGGCCGCTTCGCGCATGAAGCCGACCCCGGTGCGACGATCAACGCGGAACAGGGTATTGGTGACATAGATGTCATCGCGTATGCCGACCACTTCCACCACTTCACTGACACAGCGGCGCCCGTCAGGCAGACGCGTCAGTTGGATAATCACATCCAGTGCCGCGCAGACCATCTGGCGCAGGGTCTTTTCCGGGATCAGCCGCCCGGTCAGGCCCACCAGCGTTTCCAGGCGCAGCAGGGCATCCTGTGCATTGTTGGCGTGCACGGTACTCATCGAACCGTCGTGGCCGGTGTTCATCGCCGTCAACACGTCCAGCACTTCGACACCGCGGATCTCGCCGAGGATGATGCGGTCCGGGCGCATCCGCAGCGAGTTGCGGATCAGGTCGCTGGCGCGCACCTCGCCATGCCCTTCGGCGTTGGGCGGGCGGGTTTCCAGGCGCACCACATGCGGGTGACTGAGCTGCAACTCGGCGACGTCCTCGATGGTGACCAGCCGCTGATTGCTGTCGATCAACTGGCTCAGCACGTTGAGCATGGTGGTCTTGCCCGTGCCGGTGCCGCCGCTGACCAGAATGTTGCAGCGTTTGCCGACGGCCTCCTGGAAGAATTCGAAAATCGACTGATCGATGGTCTGCATGGCCACCAGGTCAGCGCTCTTGAGCATGTCCTTGCGAAACTTCCGGATCGACAGACATGGGCCGTCCAGCGCGATGGGCGGAATGATCGCGTTGACCCGGCTGCCATCGGGCAGACGCGCATCGACCATCGGTGAGGATTCGTCCAGGCGGCGCCCGAGTGGTGCCAGGATGCGCTGCATCACGCGCTCGACATGGTGTGAATCGATAAAGCGCAGGTCGGTGTGGTGCAGCACGCCGTCGCGCTCGACAAATACCTTGCCTGGCCCGTTGACCAGAATTTCCGTCACCGAAGTGTCGCGCAGCAGCACTTCCAGTGGGCCGAAGCCGGTCAGTTCATCGACCAGCTCTTCAGCCAGGCGCTCCATTTCGTAACGCGAGATGGCCAGCCGCAGCCGTGCGACGTATTCGGCCACCTTGTCGATGACGAATTGCGCCAGGGCTGGCCTTGAGCCTTCGAGCAGACTTTTGCCGCTTTCCTCCATGCCATCGATGATGTAACGGTGCAGCACCAGTTTCAGGCCTTGCCCGTCGTCAGGCTTGCCTTGCGTGCGCGATGAGACGCCAAACAGTTTCTCCGCCATTACCGGTTCCCCCACAGTCGAGCGAGCCAGCCCTGATCGGGTTTCTCGCGTGCCTCGGCATGCCGTGCCAAATGCTCGCCAAGCCGCCGCAGCCCGGAGCACAGTGCGTCGCGTGAGGCCAGTTCGAACAGCGTCACGCCCTGATTCTTGGCGTTGAGGCGCAGTTCCGGGGCAAGCGGCAGTACCGCCAGCACCGGCAGGCCGAAGGTTTTGCTCACGGTTTCGGAATTGGGTGCAACCGAGCGCTGATAGCGATCGACCAGCAGGCTGGCGTGCTGCATTTTCATGCCTTTTTCGCGCCAGTTGTTGAGCACCGTCAGGTTGCGTCGACAGCCCAGCACGCTCTGGTCGGTGTACCACAGCAACTGATCGCAATGGCTGACCAGCGAGCGCAAGGCCTCGCTGTCCGGCTGCCCCACCAGGTTCACGACCACATGCTGAAAATGCTGGCGCAGTGCGCTGAGCAGCATATAAAGCTCGGCGGCGCTGGACTGTTCCAGATGATCGTCGGCTTCGCTGTAGGCCAGAATGCGCAGGCCGCTTTCGCTGGTGGTGAAGGCGCTGTCGATCAGCGTTGCATCGAGCCTGCGCAAATGGCGCAGGGCGTCACCGAAGCTGAAGGTCGATTCAAGACCGAGCATCAACAGGCTGTCGCCGCGTGGCAGGCCGAGGTCCAGCAGCAGTGTGCGCTGGCCGGTCTTGTGCACGACCATCGCCAGGTGCGTCGCGATCAAGGCCCCGTCGTCATCGCTTTGCACACCGTACAGCACCGACAGGCCGCTCATGTTCGGGTTGGGCGTCACAGCGGGAAGGCGCTTGCTCAGACGTCTGACCAGGCCGGCGACCTCACTGGAGCGGGACCCGTAGGCAACGAAGTCCCTGGCCCCGGCGCGCATGGCGTTAAGCACCAACTGGTTGTCCATGCCATCGCCGAGCGCAACGATGGCCAGCATCGGCTTGGCTTCCAGCGCACTTTCGATCAGGGCGCTCTGAGTCATCAAATGCTCACGGTCGAGCCCGACGAACACCACACTGGCAAACGTTACGTCCACCAGCGCCAGGAGGTCGTCGAGGCTGCCCGTACCGGCACTGACCACCTGACCCAGCGAACCCAGAGCACTTTGCAGCCACTCCAGGTCGGTATTGTTACGGGTGATTGCCAGGAAAGTCTGGCTCAGGCTCTGGCTCATTTGGATAATCCGTCGCGGCGGTCGAAATCGCCGTTTTCCAGAAAATACAGACGCGGGAAGCTCGGGTCATAGGTGCGCAGCCCCTCGCCTGGCAGTGACGGCAGGCGGGCGTTGGCGGCCAGTGGCTGGACCAGATGCGGGGTGACGATCATCAGCAGTTCGCGCTCGTCGCGCTGGATCTGCGAGCTGCGGAAAAATGCACCGAGAATCGGGATGTCGCCGAGGCCGGGAAACTTGTCCACCGAGCCGCTGTTGCTGGAACTGATCAGGCCGCTGACCACGAAGCTCTCCCCGTCGGCAAGCGCAATGCTGGTGTCGGTACGGCGGATGTTGAGTGCCGGCACAGTGGTCCCCGCGATGGTGATACCGGCCGAGAAATCCAGTTCGCTGACTTCCGGCGCGACCTTCAGCAGAATCCGGTCCCGGCCGACGACAGTCGGGGTCAGGGTCAGGCGCACGCCGAACTCCTTGTACTCGATGGAGATACCGTTGCCTTCACCATTGGGCACCGGCACCGGGAATTCGCCGCCGGCCAGAAAGCTCGCGCTTTGCCCGTTGAGGGCGACCAGGCTGGGGCGTGCCAGGGTGTAGGCGTAGCCGCTGTTTTCCATGGCATTGATCATGCCCAGCACCTTGCTGCTGCCACCGCCCCAGACGATATTGAAATTGCTGTTGTTCAGCGGAATGTTTGGCTTTGTGCCGCTGACGGTGCCGGGCGTGACGTTGACACCCGGCACCGTGCCGGGCGCGCCGAACAGAAAGTTGTTCGAGCCCTTGCCGAAGATCGAGGTACTGGCTTCCTTGAGCTTGGTGCGGCTGACTTCGATAAAGCGAATGTCGGTCTGCACCTGGCTGGGTAACTGCGCATCGGCAGAGGGCGCGGTGACACTCTCGACCATGGCTGTCGTCGCCCGGCCACGCACGAAGACCATGCTCTGGCGCGGCGCACTTGCGCAGGTCGTCCAGACCATCAGGCTGGTCGTACCCTGCGCGACGCCGGTCAACAGAAAACCGTCGGTGCCGTTGACGTGCACATCGGCGATTTTCGGATCACCCACGGCGATGCGGGTGATGGGCACCGCAGAGCGCACCTCCCGTTGAATGCCCTGGTCGATTTCCACGGCCGCCGGCATGGCGGCAAGGCCGGCACAATTGCCCGAAGCGGCCCACGCGCCTGGCGCGGCCAGTGCTGCAATGACTAACGCCAGCAGCCGGGGTTTTATAACTGGCACGGAACAACAGCTCATCAAATGCAATCCTTGCTCAATCAGGGAGTTTGTTGCGTGATCTGGTTACCGCGTATGACCTCGACAGCGCGAGACGTACGCGGGATTGCGCCTGTTGCTGGCGCGCTGGCCGGCCCCAGGCTAAGTTGTCTGAAGCTGACCAGTTGGCGGTTGGCTGAATCGAGTCGCTCGGCAGCGTCAGGGCCGCCGGCTTCGTTGGCCCAGTAATCCTGCAGGTTGCCCTCGTCGGCGCTGCGCACGGCCAGACGCAGAACACCGGTTTGCGACGCCAGCATCAGGCGCGCCACCAGGGCCTGCGGCACCGCGACCGTGACGGTTCGCGCGTTGATCCGCTGCTGCTCCTGTTTGAGGCGTTCGTCGGCGTTGATGTCCTGCACCGGCTTGCCGCTGCGGTCCGGACCGAGCAGCGCGCCAACGCTGAGAATGCGCAGGGCAGGCACCACGACCTGGCTCGATCGATTCGGATTGCTCGCGTCTTCAGGCAGGTAAAGCAGCGCATCCACGTAGTCGCCGGGGCTGAGTTGCCCGGAGGCGCCCGTCACTTCATCGACTTGCAACGCCAGGGCCCGCTCGTTTGGCCGAATCATCCGCGCCAGGGTGCCGCCCGTCTCGAAGCTGCTTTCGGTCAGCCAGGTTCCGGCGGTCAGCGTACGCCAACTGCTGCGGCCGACGATTTTATCGATGCCTTCAAAGCTACCGGGTGGGGCGACCTTGAGGCGCTCGATGGTCAGGTCATCGGCCGTGATTGCGGTGTAGGCAGGAACATCCCGCGCCAGCACCACAACGTTGTGACGCACAGCATCCTCGACGGGCGGAGTCGGAGCGGGCGGGGTGGTTTGTTCGGTGGTTACAGGTGGTGCCGATTGTGGGGTATCAACAGACACTTCGGTTGGTCTGCCGACAATAATTTCCAGATACCCAGCGATTAACGCACCCAGCAAAAACACTACAGCGAGCACCATGGTGACACGACTGCTCATGGCAAGTTTCCCTTTGTCATCGCAGGACATTCTCGAACCGGTGCATCAACTTTTAAACCAAGCAACGGTGAACGGCATAACGGCTTTTAGTGACATTAGCTCATTCATTCAAAAGCGCCATTATGCTTTGGTGTGTAAGGGTTTTTTGCTGAAGAGACTCCGTTTGAAGCCTTTGTTTTGGGGCATGTGCAGGGGTTATAACTTTCTGGTTAATGCTTTGTTGCGATTGTGGGTTTATGGATTGGAGACAATGCTGGAGGTACACACAGTTTCGCATGTGTCATGCATGTTCGCGTCTCGGAGGCGCAAGGAGAAATGAGATGTTCCTGACCAAGATTTATGTAGGCGCCTATACCCGGATCAGTTGTTTTTTGAGGGATCGTGAAGCGGCGTCAGGTATTGAATACGCTTTGGTAGCGGCGATGGTTGCCGTGGCGTTGATTGCTTTTGTTCCAACGATCAGCACAAGTGTGGGGGCGATTTTCACAAAAATTCAGACTGCCTTGACGGGTACCACGACGGGTACAACGCCTGGGGCCTCCACACCTGCGGCGGGGTAGTCTATGATTGCGCTATGAGTTCACCCTGTTGAGATAACCACATGGCTGTCCACCCCATCCGCCAACAACTGCTTCTGGTTGATGACGAAGAGGACGCAAACGAGGAATTGGCAGAACTGCTCGAAGGTGAGGGGTTCTGCTGTTTCACGGCGTCTTCCGTCAAGATGGCCCTGCACCAGTTGACCATTCATCCGGATATCGCGCTGGTAATCACTGACCTGCGTATGCCCGAGGAAAGCGGCATTCAGCTGATTCGCCACCTGCGCGATCACACCTCACGTCAGCATTTGCCCGTTATCGTCACCTCCGGCCATGCCGACATGGATGACGTCAGCGATTTGCTGCGCCTGCACGTGCTCGACCTGTTCCGCAAGCCGATCTATCACGTCCGTTTGCTGGAAACCCTCAACAACCTGTTTCCCGAGCCGAAGGTTTTCCAGGTTCAGTGACGACAGGCATCGCGCCCTGCAGCATGATCACGCTGGAGCATGGGCACGATAGTTAAAGGGCTAGCGTTCCTCACGCTCCAGCGTGGGAACGCCTTTCGTGACGCTCTGCGTCACACCCGTCTGCGTTCACTCCACCACGCTGAATTCAACCCGCGCCGTCTGGCCGCTCTCGTCCAGCACGCTTAACTGATAACGCCCCGGTTTATTCAGGGTGGGGGTGAAGTCTTGCCGGGTGTCGGTGTCTGCCAGAGGTTTGCCATCGATAAACCACCAGCGATGGCCACTGCCGCCGAGCGCCGAGAGCGTGAGGCGTAAAGCCTGACGACTGGCGGCAGGCAGGCGCAGGTTGTCGCCTTCGCGCACGCCGACAATGCTCAGCGGGGGCGCCAGGTTCAGGTTCTGCGGTGGGCAATCCGGGTCAGCGGGCGGCAGGCGTGCATCACGCCGCTCTGCTCTGGGCAGCCAGGGCTCAAGAGGCGCAGGCCATAGCGCGATGTCCTGCGCTCGGGCGTCCGGGCAATTGGCCGCGACGCGTAGCCCCTTGGCATTGACCCAGACACGTTCCTGCAAACCCAGCCCGAGCGGTTGGTCGGCCGCTTGCAGGGTGGGCGGCGTGGTGCCGTCAAGCGTCCAGGCGAAACGTTGGCGACGGCAATTGGGGTCGCTTTTGCTCATCGGTTGACCCAGCGGCCAGCAGATGGCGGCCACACCGACGTTCTGCGGCACGGGTTGCACCGGTGCGGCGATCCCGCGCTGACTGTCGCGATTGACCAGCACATCGTGCACCTGAAGCATCAGCGGCGCCGCCGAAGCCAGCCCGAACTGCCCTGGCACCGGTGTGCCATCCGGCCGACCGATCCAGACACCGACCAGGAAACGCGGCCCGACGCCAATCGCCCAGGCATCGCGGAAGCCATAGCTGGTGCCGGTTTTCCAGGCCAGTTGCGGGCGCTGTACCAGCTCGGCGCGCGGGTCGATGTCCGGGCGCGACTGGCCACTGAGAATGCGTCGAATGATCCACGCAGCGCCCGGTGACATCATCCGCCGTTCACGCAGTCGGTCCTGCGGTTGCAGTCGAACATCGGCACTGCGCCCGCCGCGCGCGAAGGCGCTGTAGCCTGTCACCAAGTCCTCTAACCGACTGCCTGCGCCGCCAAGAATCAGTGCCAGACTCGGCTCGGCCAGCGGCGGCAGGGTCAGGGGGACGCCGCCATTGCGCAGTTCGGCGGCGAAGCGCTTCGGCCCGTAGACCTCGAGCAATTGCACGGCAGGCAGGTTGAGCGACATCGACAGCGCCGAACTGGCCGCCACCGGCCCGCCGAAACCGCTCGAAAAGTTGCCTGGTCGATAGTCGCCATAGCGCCGCGGTACATCCTGCATCAGGGATTCGGAGTGGATCAGCCCGGCGTCCATGGCCATGCCGTACAGGAACGGCTTGAGCGTCGAGCCCGGCGAACGCAGGGCAGTGACCATGTCCACATGGCCGAAACGCTTGGCGTCGTTGATGTCCACCGAGCCGACGTACGCGCGCACGGCCATGTTTTCCGCCTCGACCACCAGAATCGCTGCCGACGTTCGCTCCGGGAGTCGTGCGCGCCAGCCCATCAGCAGGTCTTCCATGCGCCGTTGCAGTGAGGCGTCCAGCGTGGTGCGGATCAGTGGCGGGCTGTTGGGGCGATTCAGGCGTCGGGCCAGCAACGGCGCCAGGCTCGGTTCCTGTCGCGGTGCCAGCCACAAAGGCTCTTCCAGTGCTTCGTTCACGCTTGCTTGCGGCCACACCTGAAACTCTGCCAGGCGCCTCAGCACCTTGTCGCGGGCCTGCTGCGCCCGCTGCGGGTGGCGATCAGGACGCAGGCGGCTTGGCGCCTGTGGCAGCACCGCCAGCAATGCTGCCTCGGCGCGGGTCAGGTTCTGCGGCGACTTGCCCAGATAGGCCCAACTGGCGGCTGCGACGCCTTGCAGTGTGCCGCCGAACGGGGCGCGATTGAGGTACAGACTGAGGATCTGATCCTTGGACAGGTGCCACTCAAGCTGCAGCGTACGCCACAGCTGACGAAACTTGCCGGATAGCGTGCGTGAATGCGGATCGAGCAACCGCGCCACTTGCATCGACAGCGTGCTGCCACCCGAGACTACACGGGCACCGCTGAGGTTTTGCCAGGTGGCGCGTAACAGCGCCAGCGGATTAACCCCGGGATGGCTGTAGAACCAGCGGTCTTCGTAGGTCAGCAGGGCTTCGAGGTAGTAGGGCGAGACCTGCTCGTTGCTGACCGGGTAGCGCCACACGCCATTGGCGTCGGCAAAGCGCCACAGTGGCGTGCCGTCCTCGGCCAGGACGACGCGAGCCAGATCGTCTCTGGGCAGTGGCAGCGGCCAAAGTCGGTCGGCCAGCCAGAGGAGGGCGATCAGCAGCATGATCGCGCCCGCCAGCCACTTGAATGTTCGCGGCAGGCGCAGAAGAAATTCAGGTTTCAACGCAAAGAGCCTTTATGATCCACGGAACCTGACACGCATTGCGACAGCCAAAGCGGACAGACCATTTTCTTCACGACCCCAATCAGGACGTACATATGCAGGTAGAAGGCTTTTTTGAATGGCTCGGGCAGGCCATCGGCGCGATCATTCGCTTCTTTGTCGACGGTCTGGCGTGGTTGTTCAACGGGTTTACCCATGCTGGGGGAAATTTTGTCGATGGCTTGTCCCGCACGCTGGGCATGGACACCTCGCTGATCAGCATCATCGCACTGGTCATCGGCCTGATGCTGCTGTACTCGGCGGTCCGCGCCTTCATGCGCGCTTCGATCATCCTTGGCATCATCTGGCTGGCGCTGGGCCTCTGGTTGCTGAGCTGGATCATTCATTGATGCGTTGAAGGCTAGCCTGCCGCCATGGTGGGTGAACGGGGCGACGCCTTCGCGAGCAAGCTCGCTCCCACGTAGATACACCGAAGAACCACCATTGCTGTCGATGCAGTGAGGCCTTTGTGGGAGCGAGCCGGGCGACGCTTCGCTTGCTCGCGAAGACGATGGTTCGGGCACGCTGTTTCCGAAGCCTGTACCGGTCCTTTCGCGAACAATGCGGATCGCCGCCCCGGTCGCTCCTACTGGATCTGTGGTGCGTCGGCCCCTTTGTGAGCAAGCTTGCTTCCACTGTCATGCATTCCAATCAATTGGCGATCATTTTCCCTTCACCACCATCTGCGCTGGCGCTTCGCCCAGGGCTTGCCAGTTCGGGCGGTACATGGATTCGACCTGCGGCGGCGGTATGCGGTAGGTGCCCGGGGTGACGGCTCGCGCCAGGTAGAGCAGGTGCACAGTGCTGCTGCCGTCGATGTCCAGGGCTGCCACGTAGCGGTCGCCACGATATTCCTGATGCTTGATCCCGGCGTTTTCCATCGATTCGCGGATGGTTTTCACCTCCTCGCTGGCGTCTTCCAGGCTTGCCGCGCTTTGCGCCAGGTTCTGGTTTTCCAGCTCCAGGCCTGCAGGCAGCAGGTCCACCACCAGCGCATCCGGGACGCGCTGTTTGGCACCGATTTCCAAGTGCACCAGCACCAGTTGCCCGGTTTTCAAGGCGCCGATGTTCAGCGGTGCGCCGCTCAGGTTCAGGTACTCGCGGCGAATGCTCAGGTTTTCGCCACCCGCTACAGGCGCCTGGGTGGGATAACCGGAGACGGTCAGTTGCTGGTAAAGCGCTTCGCCGCTCTGGTTGTGCACCGAAAGCGGCGAGGCCAGCAGCGAACCGTCCAGTTTGAGGCCCGGCTGCCGGTTGCTCAGTTCGCGGTTTTGAGTGCCGCTGACAATGCTGGCGGTCCAGTCTTTTTCCGGTTTGCCCAGCAGGTTACGGCCAGCCATGAACAGTGAATTGCTTTCCTGGGTCGACAGGTAACGATTGGCCGCCACCTCATCCGCCAAGGCGAATAGGCGCTCATCACGCTTGTCTTTGGCGAGGTCGTTTTCTTCCAGCAATGCCAGTATCAACGCCTGATCACGCAGCGAACTGCCGTAGTCGGCCAGCCATTCATTCTTGCGGCTGGCGGCCAGACCCGCCATCAGGGCCTGGTCGGCGCGGGGTTTGTCGCCCATCTTCTCCAGCGCGACTGTCAATTGCACCAATGGCAGGCCGGAGCGGGCGTCACTGCGGCGGTCGAACAGGCTGCGCAAGGCGGCGAGCGGTGCCTGCTGACTGCGCGACAGCACCAGCCCGGCATAGGCTTGCACGGCGAAGCGCGTATGTTCGGCGTTCTGGCTGTAATTGACCTGAATCTGGCCGGCGTCCTGCAGATAACGCAGCAGGCGTTCACTGGCTTTCTTCAGCGCATCCGGCGGCACGGCAAAGCCCTGATCCCGGGCGCGCAACAGGAAGTCTGTGACATACGCCGTCAGCCAGTATTCCTCGTCGCTGTCCGAGCCCCACAGGCCAAAACTGCCGTTGTAACGTTGCATGCCCAGCAGCCGCTCGATGCCGATCTCGACCTTGCGCTTGCGTTCGGCATCCGTTTCGCCGGTCAGGCCCAGGCGTTTGAGGGTTGCGGCATCGGCATACAGCGACGGGTACAGACCGCTGGCGGTCTGTTCCAGGCAGCCGTAGGGGTAGGCTTTCAATGCGCGAATCTGTTCGCCGAGGTTCAAGGGCGGACGGCTCGACAACGACAGCAGCGCCTCACGACCGGCCGGTTCGAACGCTTCCAGCGCGCCCTCCGGCAGGCTCCAGGGCTGATCATTGAGCGTGGCGCGATAATGCTTGAGCATTGCCGGGTAGGCCGGGCGTACGCCGACGGTCCATTCGCGTGTGAAGGCCGGCAGGTTTTCGCCCGGCAGGTCCAGACCTTCGACCAGCACCTTGATCTTGCCCTGACCCAGGCCGCCTTGCGCCAGCACCGGAACCTTCAGGGTGACGCGCTGGCCTTCCTTGAGCTGCAGGGGCTTGCTCTGGTCGCCGCCCGGAATGCTCAACTGGCCCTCAGCGCTGATTTTCACGTCCAGCTTCTGTGCCTTGCCCGACAGGTTGGAGACGTCCAGCGCCACGCTGGTCTGGTCGCCACCGGCAAGAAAGCGCGGCGTCGACAGTTCGGCGATGATCGGCGCGGCAACCACGGTTTTCGCCTCGGCCATACCGTAGCGGTCGTCGGTCCAGGCTTGAGCCATTACGCGCAGCTCGCCGTTGAAGTCCGGGATATCGACGCTGACTTCACCTTCACCGGCGTCATTGAGCGTCACCGGCGCACTTTGCAATGCCACGATGGTGACGCTGGTGTCCGGACGTTTGCCGCCCTTCGCCAGTGCATCGCCACCGAACGCCATGCTTGCCAGGCGCCCCTGACCGGCTTCGATCAGCTGACCGTAGATGTCCAGTTGGTCTGCTCCGTACTGCTTGCGGCCAAACAGGCTGGCAAACGGATCGGGCGTCGCGTAGCTGGTGATGTTGAGGATGCCGACGTCCACCGCCGATACCAGCACGTGGACTTGTTTGGGGACGCTGCCGTCAGCATTTTTGGCGGCGACCTTGAGGGTCAGGGGTTGTCTGGGGCGCATTTTCTCCGGCGCGGTGACCGTCAGCGCCAGCTTGCGCTGCGCCCGGTCCAGCGGCAGGTGCAGCACACCCACGGCGCGCTTGGGTGTGACATTGGCCTTGCGTTCACCGGGACGTATCACCAGAGCGGTGACGTACAGGTCGTGGCGTGCCCATTTTTTGTCCAGCGGGATGTCATACGATTTGCCTTCGGCAGGCACGTCGATTTCCTGCCACCACAGCGGACCTTCGCTGGACTCGACCAACAGATAACCCTTGCCCGCAGCCGGCGGGGTGACAGTGACTTTCGCGGTGTCGCCATCGTTGTAGGCCGGTTTGTCCAGCGCCAGCTTGACCTGATCCGGTCTGACCGCGCCGCCGTCAGTGTTGTCCTGCCAGCGATAACCGGCCCAGAAGCGCAGGCTGCTGACCATTCCGGTGGACGGGTCTTCCACCTCGACACGGTAAGGACCCCATTCGACCGGGAAGCTGACCTTGGCGGTGGCGTCCTTGGTGATGCTGACGGTTTCTTCGTTGAGGTTGAGGAATTTCTCGTTGAAGTGGTAACTCCAGCCGTCGTCGGCCGAGTAGTTCCAGTAGTAATCGCGACGCTCGCGGATCAGTCGGACTTTCACGTTGTCAGCGCCCAGCTTCTTGCCCGCCGCGTCGGCCATGACTATTTCAAAATCGGCCGGGCCGTCGCCGTTGGTCTGCGCTTCGCCCTTGGCCTCGTTGTCGTAGTCATCACCACCCGTGCTGCTGCCGAACAGTGCACGCACGCCGGGCAGGTGTTCGGCAGGCCAGATCGGCTGCACCAGACGACGGGTGATCGGCCGCCCGCCAGACTCTTGCAGGCTGGCTTGCAGAATCAGTTGCAGCGGCGATTTGGCCTGCGCCCACTCGCTCTGCACGGCGAGCGTCGAATGACCTTCGGCATCGAGGGTGACGGGCTCAAGCTCCAGATCATGCTTGAGGTCTTCCTCGGTGATCGAGCCGAACTGATAACCCGGCAGCTTCGGCACCGCCTCGCGCAGCGGGCGGACATAGACCTGACCGGTCAGCGTATTGCCCGAAGCGGGGGCGCCGTACAGGTAGCGGCCAGTGATATCGAATTGCGGGTTGTCAGCAGGCGCCACCGGCGTGTCGCTGCCCTTGAGTTCCAGCGCCAGACGCTCGGGCAGGAGGTCCTCGACCTTGAACTCGTAGAGCTGCGGTTTGCCGTCACCCAGGTCGAACAGCAGTTGCCAGCGTCCGGTGGGCGCTTCGTCGGCAAGCGGCAATTGATACTGGTAGAAACCGTTGCTGTCGGCTTCCCAGACGAATTTGCGGCTGACCTGATCATCGGGACGGCGCACTTCGACGGTGATGGGCTGCGGCTTGACGGTGTTGCCGTCGCTGTCGCGCAGCAGGCCGTTGAGCAGCACGGTTTCGCCGGGGCGGTACAGGTCGCGCGGGCCGAAGATGAAGAACTGCAGCGGGTGAGCCTGCGGGCCGGAGATATCGAACTCGGCCAGGTCCAGTGCCGAGCTGTTGAGGCGCAGCATGCTGGTCTGTTCGTCCTTGTGCGCCAGTACTACGGCAGCCTTGGCCGGCAATGGCAGTTGCGCGTGGCCGTCGCTGTCGGTCTTGCCCTGGGCGACGACCTTGCCGTTGTCGTCATACACATCGACGCTGATATCACTCAGCGCCTTGCTACCCTCGAGCGCTTGAGTGAAGACGTCCAGACGGTTGCTGTAACGGTGCACCGACAGGCCGATGTCACTGAGCGTCAACAGGGTGGCCGGCTGCGAGTAGCTGTAGGTGCCCGAGGCGCGCATCACCGCCAGATAAACACCTGGCTGTTGCAGGGGCTTGATACCGGCAATCGGCAGCAGCAGGGTTTCACGGGTGTTGCGCGCGGGCTTGAGGTCGAAGCGGCCGCTGTAGACCAGTTCGGCCATGGGCAGCAGTTCTTCGGAGCTGTAGCTGGACAGGCTCGACGCGCCGTCCCACTGGGCGAGGAAATTCGGCATCGAGTCGGGTTTGATGCGGAAGAACTCGACATCCACCTTGTCGACGTTCAGCGCGATCACCGGCAGGCCCTCGGCCAGACGGGTCGGCAACAGGCTGCCACGGCTGGCGAAACCAACCGAGGGCTGCAAGTCGCGGGTTTCCAGGCGGCTGATGTATTCGGTGGCAAGTTTGGCCTTGTTGACGGCCAGCAGACCGGCATCGACGGTCAGGACCAGTTTGCGCTGCGGCTCCAGGTGGCGCAGGCGCAATTCCATGAGGTTATCCGACAGTTCCCAGGCACCGTCGACCTTGCCGTTCTTGCTGTCCACCAGGTGAAGTTTTTCGTCGAATTTCTGTTCGGGGTCGAGCGGGACCGAGAGGCTCACCGACAGGGTGCTTGCGCCGTCGACCTGGATTTCCGACACGTCGATGACCGTCAGTTCGCGGCCTGCGTAGCGCTTGCTCAGCGCGGCTAGGTCGACTGCGGGTTTGGGCTTTTTGTCGTTGACCGTTGCCTGGGTCGTGGGGGCCGTGGCGGGCGCGGGTTTATCCGTGGAAGAAGAATCACAGGCGCTCAACAGCGCAAGCGCGCAAGCCAGAAACAATCCTTTGTTTAACATGGGGGCACTCATCGGCAACGGTAGAGAGGATGCGACTATATAACAGTCGTGATGACAAGTATTACTGTCAGATTGACCAGTAAGGTCACATATCGAGCGGACTGACTATCGTGCCATTGCGCGTTGGCATGCAGCGGGTGACGCAGAGCGTCACGAAATGCATTCACACGCTGCGGACTGACCCCAAAAAGTTAGACAGTTGACTATCGTTCCTCACGCTCCAGTGGAGCGTGCTGAATGATAACGCTGCCGCTTTCGAGGCATGAGTACCGTTTCCGGACGTATCGAAACGCTGGGACACCCTGCGTTTGATCTGGCTACAATGCCCGCCTTGCCGGGAGTTCTCATGTCTACGTTGTTCACTGACTGGCGTCATCGCTCAACCCATCGTCGTGTCTGGGCGCTTGCGACGCCGATGATTCTGTCGAATATTTCCGTGCCGCTGGTGGCGCTGGTCGACAGCGCGGTGATCGGTCATTTGCCGCACGCCCATCAGCTGGGCGCTGTGGCGGTGGGCTCTACGCTGTATACCTTTCTCGCCTGGGCGATGGGCTTTCTGCGCATGGGCACCACCGGTTTTGCCGCACAGGCGGCAGGGCGCAGTGATAGCGCAGCGTTGCGCCGCATTCTGTTGCAGGGGTTGCTGCTGGCCGTCGGGCTGGCGGTATTGCTGGGTGTGATCGCCTTGCCTTTCAGCCATCTGGCGCTGACGATGATGCAGCCGTCTGCCGATCTGCAGCAAATGACCCTGGATTTCTTCCACACCCGACTGTTCGGCCTGCCTGCGGCGCTGGCCAGTTATGCGCTGGTCGGCTGGTTTCTTGGCGCGCAGAACGCGCGGGCGCCACTGGCCATTCTGTTGCTGACCAATGCGGTCAACATCGTTCTCAATCTGTGGTTCGTCATCGGGCTGGACTGGGGCGTGATCGGTTCGGCGCGTGCGTCGGTACTCGCGGAGTGGACTGGCGTGGTGCTCGGTCTGCTGCTGGCACGTAACACCTTGCGCGCCTGGCCGGGCCGGATCGTCTGGTCGGCCTTGCGGCTATGGAGTAACTGGCGGCCCCTGCTGGCGGTCAACCGGGACATCTTTTTGCGCACACTCGCGCTGCAATCGGTGATGTTCCTGATCACCGTGCAGGGCGCTCGTTTGGGGGATGCGACGGTTGCTGCCAATGCCTTGCTGCTCAACGGCCTGCTGTTGACTGCCCATGCCCTGGATGGGCTGGCGCATGCGGTAGAAGCGCTGTGTGGCCATGCCATCGGCGCGCGGGACCGGGATACGTTGCGACGCTCCCTGGTGGTTGCGGGAGGCTGGTCATTGATTTCCAGCATGGTGTTTGCGCTGTTCTTTCTGGTGGCTGGGCATGGCTTCGTCAGCCTGCAGACCGATATCCCGGAAGTACGCGCCACCGCGATGACGTATCTGCCGTATCTGGCACTGATGCCGTTGCTGGCCGTCTGGAGCTACCTGCTGGACGGCCTGTTCATCGGTGCTACCCGTGCGCGGGAAATGCGCAACGCGATGCTGTTCAGCGCAGCGGGCATCGCGCCGTTGGCTTATCTGGCTGCCAGCCACGGCAACCACGCCCTATGGCTGACGTTCCTGGCCTTTACCCTGCTGCGCGGCCTGAGCCTTGGGGTCATTGCCTGGCGGCTGACGCGCAGCGACGGCTGGTTCGTTCACTGAGCCTTCTGCCCGGTTCCGTTCTTGTCAGACGCCATTTGCGGGGTGTGGCTGACGAACATGTCCACCTCATCGATCACAGGGGCCAGACCGCTCAGCAATCTGGCAAATGCGCCGACCAGCGTGCCGTGATTGGTGCGCGAGAAATACAAGTCTCGCACCGGCACGCCGGCTTCACGCAGCGACCTGGCCAGGCCGCCGGTGTTGCGCTTTGGGTTGACCAGCGAGTCGGTGTTCGAGGCCATCAGCAATGCCGGTGGCGCGCTGGACGTGACGTGGTTGATGGGTTGCGAGTCTGGCGGTGAATTCGGGAAGAAGAACACCGGCTTCACGTCCGGGTTCTCGATGGGCAGGAAGTCGTAAGGCCCGGCCAGTCCGATCCAGCCGCTGAGGATGGAGGGGGACAAGCCTTCACGAGCCAGCCAGCGCGGGTCGAGCGCGAGCATTGCGGCGTTGTAGGCACCCGCGCTGTGGCCCATCACGTACAGGCGGCTCGGGTCGCCACCGTAGGTGTTCGCATGTTTGTGCGCCCAGGCCAGCGCCTTGGCCGAGTCTTCCAGAAAGCTGGGGTAACGTACCTGTGGATACAGCCTGTAGTCGGCGATAACCACCACCATGCCTCGCGCAGCCAGCGCTTCGCCGACGAACGCGTAATCGGCCTTCGAGCCGCTGTTCCAGCTGCCACCATAGAAAAACACCACGACCGGTGCCTTGGCCGGTTTCGCCTTGGGCGTGTAGATATCCAGCGTATTGCGTGGATCCGGCCCGTACGCCAGGTTGTAGACATGATCGACAGGCCCGCTGGGGTTCAACGTATTGAGCAGCTTCAAAGGCGAGCAACCGGACAAGGCTGCCAGTACGGCACCGGTCATCAGTGTCAGGAAAATCACTCGGATCATGGCGGAGGGGCTCTGGAAGGTGAGTCGGATATGCCTGAGACCATCACGCTTCATCCCAGTGCCGCACAGTTGCTGCTACGTCATTCAATGGCGTGTGGATCACTCGATTTGCCATCCGCTTTGTTGGCGAAGCTGATGCGCGGGCTGCTCAGCGTGAGACCGCTGTCGTCGATCTGTACCTTGCTCGGCCCGGCGTCGACGATCAGTGTGCTGCCTTCAGCCAGTTCTATGCGGGTCCCGTTCGCCAGTTGCAGTCGTCGGTCTGGCCCGGTGATCGCCTGCCAGTCAAGGTGCATCTCAACGTTATCGGCGGGTGCTTGATCACGCCTGTGGCAGCCGTCATCTGCCAGCGCTGACAGGCAGCCACTGATCTGCGGCGGGCGTTTATCGTCTGCGCAAAAGCTCACTATCACCGACATCCCACCCCGACATTCGACATCCAGCCCCGCAGCCAAATGCAGCCAGCAGCCAGCATCGGGGCCTTCCGGGTGTTGCCAGTCCCATTCGAGGCGCACGTGCAACCGGCCTGACGCATCGGTCCTTGCCGGTTCGCCGTCGCGACCGATGATCCAGCCACGCTGCAGAGACGCAATGCAGGGACGCGGTGCCGGGGCAGGTGCTGTGAACCCGGCTTCCCAAGGGATGGTGCCAAATACCAACTGATGGCGGCGACGTGAGTGGACGAAATGGTAGTGAATGCCTTCTTCTGCACACAGCCGCTGGACCAGTTGCAGGTCGGATTCCTGGTACTGCACGCAGCTTTCGCGCTCGATGCATTCTGTCTGCAGGTCAAAGCGGAAGGTGTTCCTCAAACCATGTTCTTCCAGCACCTGGGCAATGATCCGCGTGGCGGTCATGTGTTGAAAGATACGTGAGTGCTGACGCAGCCCGAGGCAGGCCAGTCGAGGCCCCATCAGCAGCGTGTAGCAGGCCGGGCCGGGGTGGTAATGCTTACGTGTCGCGCCGTGGATCTGACCGTGAAAGCCTTGCCCTCGAAAACTCTGCCCCGGAAAACCCTGCTCGCCGCCGCAGCTCAGCCAGGCAGGCTGGTACATCAGGCTGGTGAGGTCCAGATCGAAACCGTCGCCGAGGATTTCCAGCTCAATGGCATACGGCTGGCTGATCGCTTCGGTTGCGCTGAACGATACGACAGTGAAACGGCGCTGCAGGCTTGCAATCTCCAGATGAAATAACGGCGCGCTGGCGGGGTCGGGCATGGAGGGCTTCTCTACCGGGAATGCGACCGCGGATTCTCGCGCAGAAGCCGGGCAGGGTAGAGGTCTGCAGGTAGAACAGGACGTTGCCTACAGCAGGTGTCGGTGGGGGATTACGTCGAGTGGGTGGGCTGTATGAGCGCGGAGCATGCGCGGCGATGGTTACGCACGCCTCTGCATGCCAATGCGGAGCATTGGCATGATAAGCAGTCAGATCTGGCTCCGCGCAAGGATCAGGACGACAGGTACGACGAGCGGGTCAGCCCCAGGCGCAAGGCATCGAGGAAGTAGGTGCGCTCGCGTGGGGTGATCTTGGCGCTGGCGACCTTGTCCCGGTAATGGGTCATCAGTTCTTCCGGCGACAGGTGCACGTAGCGCAGCATGTCTTCGATGGTGTCGTGGGTTTCGATGCCGGCGTGGTAAACGCTGCCGTCCGGGTTCTGGTAGATGTTCACCGAGTCGGTATCACCGAACAGGTTGTGCATGTCGCCGAGAATTTCCTGGTAGGCACCCACCAGGAAGATGCCCAGCAGATAGTCTTCGCCTTCATTCAGCGAATGCACCGGCATGCTGGTCTCGATGCTCTGCTCATCGACGTACTGCTTGATCTTGCCGTCCGAATCGCAGGTCAGGTCCTGAAGCACGGCGCGGCGCACCGGCTCTTCGTTCAGGCGGTGCAGGGGCAGAATCGGCAGTACCTGGCCAATGGCCCAGGTGTCCGGCAGGCTCTGGAACACCGAGAAGTTGCAGATGTACTTGTCGGCCAGCTTGTCGTTGAGCTCGTCCAGCACCTGACGATGGGAGCGTTGACGGGCTTTCAGCGAGTTGTACAGACGGCGGCAGACGGCGAAGTAGCATTGCTCGCCCAGTGCCTTTTCCGACAGGCTGATCTTGCCGTCGGCGTACTGGGCCGCGATGTCGCTCATGTAGTGCGTGGCGCGCCAGTAGGTTTCGGTGACCATCTCGATGTCGGTCGGACCCAGCAGGTCGACCAGCCATTGCACGGTTTCCGGCAGGCTGGCCTTGTCGGCGATTTCCGGGACTTCGTCGTTGTGTTTTTCGACGTCGGTCACCTGAACCACCAGCATGGCGTGGTGGGCGGTCAGCGAGCGGCCGCTTTCCGAGAAAATATGCGGGTGCGGCAGGCTTTGCGCGTCGCAGAATTCCTTGAGCATGCCGACCACGACGCCTGCGTAGTCGTCCATGTCATAGTTGATCGAGCTGGCGTTGCGCGAGTGCGTACCGTCGTAATCGACACCCAGACCACCACCGACATCGATGTAGTCCACCGGCAGGCCGAGCTTGCGCAGTTCGCCGTAGTAACGGATCGCTTCCTTGAAACCGTGCTGATAGTCGGCCAGGTTGGCGATCTGCGAGCCCATGTGGAAGTGCAACAGGCGGATGCCCTGATCCAGGCCGGCCATGCGGAA
The DNA here is from genome assembly GCF_900074915.1 of Pseudomonas cerasi. Lineage (GTDB taxonomy): Bacteria > Pseudomonadota > Gammaproteobacteria > Pseudomonadales > Pseudomonadaceae > Aquipseudomonas > Aquipseudomonas cerasi. The sequence continues at coordinate 4,890,509 of NZ_LT222319.1, read as the reverse complement.
ACGCTCGACCACCGACAGCAATTGCGCTGCCGACAGGCCGAACTTGGATTTTTCGCCACCGGTATCCGCCCATTTGCTCGATGCCAGGGAAGACAGACGCACACGCAGGCCGACCTGGGGGGCGACCTTCAGCTCGGCGGCTTCTTCGATCACCAGTTCGACTTCGGATTCTTTCTCGATGACGATGAACACGTTGTGGCCCAGCTTCTGGCCCATCAGCGCCAGACGGATGAACTCACGGTCCTTGTAACCGTTGCAGACGATGGTGCCGCCTTTCGGCGCCAGTGCCAGCACAGCCATCAGTTCAGGCTTGGAGCCCGCTTCCAGGCCGATGGAGACGTTCTGCGTGGCGATGATGTTTTCCACCACCGCTTCCTGCTGGTTGACCTTGATCGGGTACAGCGCGGTGTATTTGCTCTGGTATTCCAGGCGCGCAATGTTGCTGTCGAACGCGCCGGTCAGCTGGCGCACGCGGTCTTGCAGGATGTCCGGGAAACGCACCAGCAAAGGCAGCGAGAGGCCGCTCTTGCGCAGGTTGTCGACCTGTTCGTAAAGGTCGATGGGCGAGCTGTCCGGCCCGTTGGGACGGACTTCAACGCGCCCCGCTTCGTTGATTGCAAAATAACCCGCGCCCCAATGGCGAATGCCATAAACGCTGCGGCTGTCCGCAACGGTCCATTGGCTGCCATCGTCTTTGCGTGTGCGTCGTACGGACATCGAAGTCCCCTATAAAGAAGTCGTAGCGCCAGCCAGTAGCCAGCTGCGCGCATTGTAATGAGTGGAAATGACGATTTGATTCGCGGGTTCAGCCGCCGGACTTTTTAGCCTTGAAGCCTTTTTTGATCAGCTCGGCCAACAGCAGTTCGACGTGATCGCCTTGAATCTCGATCACGCCTTCCTTGAGCGATCCGCCTGTGCCGCAGCGCTGCTTGAGGGCCTTGGCCAGCTCTTTGAGCGGCTCTTCGGCCAGCGGGACGCCGCTGATGGTGGTAACCGTCTTGCCGCCACGGCCCTTGCTTTCACGACGTACACGGGCAATGCCGTCACCTTCGGGGATGGCCGTCTGTTTGCAGGTGCACTCGGCAACGGGTTGACGACAATCGGGGCAGTGGCGCCCCGCGTCGGTTGAAAATACCAGGCCACCGAGGGCAGCGAGAGAAGCGGCTTTTTTAGCCACGCAAAAATCCTCTTGTTGAGGACTGAAGATGGGTCGGGCTCGTATGAGCCATCGACCGCGAAGCCCCACTCTGGCAGGGGCAGCGCTACTGAAACGGCAGGGCCGGTTCAGTTTGAAAAGGTCGCGCAGTGTAACGGCAAACCGGCCGGTTGCTAAGGGGCTGAATGCGCCAATTTCTGAACACTCGCTTACTGCTCGTTCTCTATCTGTTTCAGGTAGCGTTTCAGCGCCGCCAGGGAGTCGGGGCACCAGGGATTGTGCTCAGCCTGTTGCAGAACTTCGACGACGGGCATGAAGCGCGCTTCCAGCACCTCTTCAGATTGCAGTTTCAAAGGGCCGTCCCACACGGCTGAAAACACTGCACACCAGAGCCGGTTGCCCGGCTGATCGAAGAAAAACTGTTCGTGGGCCTGCAGCGGCACGCCACTGACCCCCAGTTCTTCTTCCAGCTCGCGCGCAGCAGACTCCGCATAGCTTTCATCCGCCTGGACCATTCCGCCTGCGGCTACGTCCCAGTAGCCGGGATAGATCGCCTTGCTCAGCGTGCGTCGGTGCACACACAGCTCACCCAGACTGTTGAACAGCAGGATATAAGTGCCGCGTCCTATCAGCCCGCGTTCACGCAGGTCGGCGCGGACCAGTGAACCGAGCAGCCGATCCTGTTCGTCGACCCAGGCGATCTGCTCGGCATCCGAGGCGGCGCGATGCGCGGCCTCGTTGGCAGGTATGGACATCAGCCTTGATTCAGCAGCTGGCGCAGGTCAATGACTGCGGCGTTGGCACGCGAAATGTAGTTGGCCATGACCAGCGAGTGGTTGGCGAACACGCCGAACGGGCTGCCGTTGAGAATCATCGGGCTCCACATTGGCTCTTGCGAGGCCTCCAGTTCACGAATGATCTGGCGCACGCTGACCGTCGCGTTCTTTTTCGCCAGTACGTCGGCAAAATCAACCTCGATGGCGCGCAGCAGGTGCGAGAGCGCCCAGGCCTGACCACGTGCTTCGTAGAACACGTTGTCGATTTCCAGCCATGGCGTTTCGACGATTTCCTCATCGACCTGCGGTACTTCACCGGGCTTGACCGAAACAGCAGCTTCGGTTTTCAGCGTGCTGTTGAGTTTGACCCGGCCAACGCTGGCCGACAGACGCTGCGACAGCGAGCCCAGACGGGTGCCGACATCGCCCAGCCAGTTGTTCAGGTTGTCGGCGCGGGCATAGAACAGCGCGCCCTTCTGGTTCGGATCGGACAGACGTGCCTGGTAGCGGCTCAGGGAGTTGATCCCCTCGGCGTACTGCGATTCGCTGGAAGGCAGGACCCAGCTGCGATTATTGAAGTTGAACAACGGCTCGGCACGCGCCAGGTCGCCATCTTCAGCCGATTGCGACTGGGAACGCGCGAAGTCCTTGCGCAGCGCACGGCTCAGGTCACGCACCTGAACCAGCACGCCGTATTCCCAGCTCGGGATGTTGTCCAGCCACAGGCCCGGTGGCATGCGGTCGTTGGACAGGTAGCCACCGGGCTTGTTAAGCAACGTGCCCGCCACGGTCTTGAGCGTTTCAACCGTCGTGTAACCGATGACCATCTGTTTGCCTTCACGCTCGGCGGCAGCCTGGGCGTTTTGCTGTACCGGGAACAGCGCAGGTTCCTTGCTCCAGTACCAGCCGACTGCCAGTGCCACCAGCAGGTAGATCAAGATCAGGGCGCCCAGCGCGCGACTATAGAACAGGTTACCCAGGTAACCGCGGCGTTTGGTCGATGAAGTGTCTGCGGTGCGCGCACCCGCGCTGCCTGCGCGGTTCTTCCAATCCAGCATGGTAGGGTCCTTTCGATCTTGAGTTGAATGCTTCACGAGGCGTTCGACCGCAACCTTACCTCAAGGTGCGGCTGGCAGACATTATCTTGAGATTTGAACTGTAACGTTGATAGGCGCAGTCTATGCACCGATTGATTTTGCATAATGGCTATGCGCCATCAAACTGTTGTCAAATAAGTGACTTGCGACACTGTTCTGTTGTAACGGAGGTGCTAGCATAGCGCCATCAGCCGTATTGCTCAGCAAAACCACAGTAGTCTGAATATGACCGACCCCGAAGACCCTAGCCGAGACCGCCTGAAGCACCACTTTGCCCAGAGGGTCATTCACCAGGCGCGCCAGATTCTGGAGACGTGGCAACGTCTGCAGAAGGCCGAGTGGTCGATTGGCGATATGGCCGAGCTCAAGGAGTCCACGCTGCGTCTTTCGCGCTTTGCCGAACGCTTCGAGCAGGCCGAACACAGCGCGCTGGCGCAGGAGATCAGCCAGGCGCTCGATGCGGTGGAAGCCAATCGCGGTCGCCTCAACAGCCGGGTCATCACCGATCTCAATCGTCTGATGCAACGCCTTTCCCGAACCGGGCTGCGACACGGCGACCGTTTTGAGCAAACGACGCTGCCACCGTTGCGCAAGCCCGTCTATGTGGTGCTTCATGATCACGAGCGGGCCGAGCGTCTGGCCAAGCAGCTGGAGTTTTTCGGGCTGGCGGCGCTGTCGCTGCACAATGTCGGCGAGTTTCAGCGGGCGATGGCCCAGCGGCATCCGGCGGCGATTGTCATGGATGTCGATTTCAGCGGGCCCGGCAAGGGGCTCGAACTGGCCTCCCAGGCTCAGGAAGGGCTGGAGCAGAAACTTCCGCTGTTGTTTTTCAGCCTCAATGAAACCGATACGCCCACCCGCCTGGCCGCAGTCAGGGCCGGTGGCGAGGAGTTTCTGACCGGCGCGCTGGAAGCGTCGAGTCTGCTGGAAAAAATTGAAGTCCTGACCTGCGTGGCTCAATACGAGCCCTATAAAGTGCTGATCATCGACGATTCCCGCGCGCAGGCGCTGCACACCGAGCGTGTTCTGAATGCTGCCGGAATCGTTACGCGGGTGTTGCTCGACCCGATTCAGGCAATGTCCGAGCTGGCTGAGTTTCAGCCGGACCTGATCATCCTCGACATGTACATGCCGGGGTGTACCGGCACGGAGCTGGCCAAGGTCATTCGCCATAACGACCGTTACGTCAGTGTGCCGATCATTTATCTGTCGGCTGAAGACGATCAGGACAAGCAGCTCGATGCCATGAGCGAAGGCGGCGACGACTTCCTGACCAAGCCGATCAAACCCCGCCATCTCATCACCACTGTGCGCAACCGTGCCGCGAGGGCTCGCAACCTCAAGGCGCGCATGGTCCGCGACAGCCTGACCGGGCTTTACAATCACACGCACATTTTGCAACTGCTGGAAGATTGCTGCTTTCGTTCGCGACGTGAAGGCAAGCCGCTGTGCTTTGCCATGCTTGATATCGACCACTTCAAGAGGGTCAATGACAGCCACGGTCACCCGATGGGGGATCGTGTCATCAAGAGCCTTGCGCTGTTTCTCAAGCAACGCCTGCGCAAAACCGACTTCATCGGTCGTTACGGCGGTGAGGAATTTGCCATTGTCATGCCGGACACCGACATTCAAAGCGCTCATAGGGTGCTGGATGACATCCGCCAGCGCTTTGCCGAGATCCATTACCCGGCGCAGCCCGTCGACCTGTTCTGCACCTTCAGCGCCGGGGTGGTTTCGCTCGGTGCCAATGACGACAGCCTGAGCCTTGCGTCCCAGGCCGATGCGGCGTTGTACTGCGCCAAGCACGCAGGCCGCAATCAAGTGTATTCGGTGCTGGTCGATGTGCCTTTTCACGTCGTGCTGAGCGAGATCGAAGCCTGAGTTCCATTCAGCCCTGGCTTTCGATCAGTCTTTGCCGCTCCGCCGATTTGCCCGGTGAAAATGCCAATGCCAGCTGCGTGCGGTTATGCATGTGAGTCAGGCGCAGCACTTGCGACACATAGAGTTTCACAGTGTTTTCAGTAATCCCCAGTTCGCAGGCGATCTGATAATTGGTCAGTCCGGTGCTGACCAGACGCGCTACGTCAAGCTGGCGAGGTGACAACTTGGCCAGAGCCACCGGCATCTGCACCTCACGCTCCACACCGTCACGCGCTTTTCGCTCGGGCTGAGGCCTGTTCTGGACACTGTCCAGGTTCTGATAAAGATCATCAATGGACGCGGCCAAAAACTGAAGCTTTTCGTTGAGCAGGCCCAGCTGCTGACGGTTTTTCTGCCGCTCGTTCAGCGCCTGGACCTGCAACTGCACACCTTCGAGCAATTCTTCCAGATCGACCGGCTTCTGGTAGTAATCAGCGATGCCGGCCCGAAGCGCCTTGATGACGTCTTTTTTCTCGGCCTCGCCGGTCAGCATGATGGCCTCGAACAGATGCGTCTTGCCGCCGGTCATCTTCATCGCTTCGACCATCTCGATCCCGTTCATGCCGGGCATTTCCAGATCGCAGAGTACGATACCGATGGTGCTGTCGGCGCTGAAACGCTCGATGGCTTCCAGGCTTGAATAGCAACGCACACACTCATAGCCGCTGCTCTCCAGAAACTCGCAGAGCTCTTCAACGATAAGGGGCTGGTCATCGACCACCAGAACTTTCGTGAGCGGGTAATTATCCACAGGCGACTCCATGCTGTTGGGGGGCCGTCGACGGCGCCCCGATCCATTCAGCAAACCATGATTCGGCGTCATTCGATCGGTGCGGGTATTGCTGACAGTACGCCATAGCCATGACTTAACCGTAGTCGTACTTCCTGACTATGTACATAGCATTAAAATATTCCCGTGCCGTTATTCGACTAATGGAGCAGTGCTGTGCTCAGGAGTAAACCTGCGAATAAAAAAGGTGAAAAAGGATATTTATCTGGCGTGCCGGGGTTCATATACCGGTAGCGTTGCGCAACCCATTGCTGCGTATGAGGCCAGGTACTCTTTCCGACGATAAGCCAGGCTGCCATGGTGAGGCCGGCGCCAATAAACGTACACAGTAGGTAAGCACTGTTTGAGGCCAGCGCCAATGCCGTCATCAGTTTGACGTCTGCGGCGCCCAACTTGCCGAGGGCATAACCTGGCAATGTCAGCGCCCATGCCAGGGTCACGGCCAGCAAGGCCTCCAGCGCAGGCGAGCCGAGCCAGGTCATACCGGTCAAAGCCAGGTAGATAATAGCCAGCGTTGCTGCGCCGAGTGTCAGCCCGTTGGAAATCTGCTTGCAACGCGCATCCTGTTCGGCGCAAATTGCAAACCATATCAGTAGGAAAAATAATTTCATCACGCCGAAGACATCCTGTTATCGGGAAAGAATCTATGCTGTGTTGATGCAGTACATGTCAGGGTAGACGTCGATATGAAAACAGTTCCGCAACATACCTCGCCCCGCCGTCAACACGGTGCTGCCGCTATTGAATTCTCTGCGGTGTTCGTTATTTTCTTTGCTGTGTTTTACGGCATGGTGAGTTATAGCCTGCCGTTGCTCATGGTCCAGTCATTCAATGCCGCCGCCAGTGAAGCGGTGCGCAGAAGTGTTGCCCTCAGTCCGACAGTTACTGGCTATAACGAGGTGTTGAAGAGTCAGGCCCAGAGTGTGGTCATGAACCAGTTGTCGTGGATACCTCCAGCGCTGGGCTTCAATGTCAGCTACACCAGCGTGACTTACAGCGCAGGCATTCTGACAGTGACCATCCAGTACCCCAAGGCCCGACTGGCTCAGGTTCTGCCCTTGCTGACCCTCCCTGGTATCGGGGAGGTCCCGCGCTTGCCGAGCAACCTGACTGCACAAGCGAGTCTGCAACTTGTCCCTTGAAAAGAATCGTTTGAGCCGTTGGCTGGGCCGTGGTGAGGCAACACAAGTGCCGCAGCCCTTGCCCGTATCGAGCGAGCCCGGTCCGATCGGTGCGGACCTCTATCTGCTGCTGGATGACGAGGGCCGCATCCAAAGCATCAGCCCGCACTTGCTTGCCCGCCTGGACATGGCTGCGCCACTGCCGGCTGCCCAGCGATTGATGAGTCTGCTGTTACCCAATAGCGCGCTGGTCATCGAAGGCGTGCCGCGTGACTGGCTGGGGCACATGCTCGACCTGGACTTCAAAAGTGCCGACGCACACACCTTGCACGCCCGAGGCTGGGTGCAGGCGCATGGCAAGGGCTGGCTCTTGCAATTGCTGGATATCAGCGACCTGATGGAGGAGGCCAGTGCCGCACGCAGCCGTCAGCAGTGCCTGCGGTTCGCCGGGCAAATGGCCGAGCGTGTGCGAGGGTGCAGCGTCGACCGCCTGACTGCGGTGGTGAGCGAGCAACTGGAGGAACTCGCGCAGCTGTGGCGCATCCCCTGTGTAGCGCTGGTGTTGCCGGAGGTCGGCGGTGTTGGCTGGCGCGTGTATTGTCAGTACAGCGCCCATACGGCGCCCGAGTTGTGGCAGGTCGGGCAGCGGTTGGGCTCCGCGCTGGATCGATTCAACGCCGACGCTACGCGACAGCTGAGGTTTGACGGCGGTGTCGATCAGGGGGCGCTGCAAAGTGCTTTCGGCAACGCTGACGGTTTTCTGATTCCCCACAGTCGCGATAACGTTGCCAAGGCCTGGCTGATGTTCGGATTTTATAACGCGCAGCAGCAGGCTCCGGACCTTGGCGAGCGAGAGTGGCTGAACCTGTGCTCGGCCTTGGCCGGGCCAGTGCTTTTTCGCCTGTCCGAGCAGACCAACCGTCACCATGTCGAACGCCTGGCAGTGCTTCAGGACCTGCTGGGCACCGGATGGTGGGAGTTGGTGCCTGATCGTGACGAGGTTTTGCTGGCGCCGCAGTTGGCTCGCAGTCTGCGTCTGGGCGACCAGGTCGAGAGCCTGTCGCGTCAGGACTGGCTGGCGCTGATTCATCCCGCCGATCGACAGGAACTGTCCAGTCGCCTCGCGCAGTTACGCGACAAGGGCACACCGCTGTTGCTCTGTGTGCGTCTGGCGCAAAGCGATCCCGCTCAGGAAAACCTCTGGTTTCGTATCCAGGGGCAGGCGTTGATCCGAGGGCAGGTTCAGCGTGTGCTGGGGTTCATGCTGGATGTCAGCGATATCAAGAGTCAGGAAACCGAGGCCGCTGCCGCCCATGCCCGGCTGGATAACCTGATTGCCAGTTCGCCAGCGGTGATTTACGTGCAGCGTTACGATCGCGGCAATCTGGAGCCAACCTTTTTCAGCGACAGCCTCACGCCTTTGCTGGGCTGGACGCTGGCCGATTGCGTCGATGGGCAACTGGCGGGATACATCCATCCCGAAGATCACGACATCTGGTTCGAGCGTAACCGCCAACTGCTGCGCGAAGGATTCGTCAGTCGCCGGTTCAGATTGCGCAACCGGAACGGTCAATACCACTGGCTGCTGGACGAGGCGCGATTGCTGCGTGACGACCTTGGCATGCCGGTGGAGGCGGTGGGGCTGTGGCTGGACGTGACCGAGGCCACCCTGGCCGCCGAGCATATACGACGCAGCGAGGAGCGTTACCGCATTCTGGTCGAGGATTCGCCGGCCATGATCTGCCGCTACACGCCGGATCTGGTGTTGAGTTTCGGCAACCGGCCGCTGGCCAATTATATGGAGTGCACACCCGAGCAACTGACCGGGATCAACCTGGGCGACTGGCTGTCGGCCGAGCAGCGCGAGGCGTTCATCCGGCGTATCGGTCAACTGACTCCGGAGGCGCCGGTGAGTACCGAAGAAATCTGCATCGAGCTGCCGGGACGCGAGTATGCCTGGTGGATATGGGCCGACCGGGGAGTATTCGATGAACACGGCAAACTGGTCGAAGTGCAGGCGGTAGGCCGTGACAACACCGATGTACGTCGCTCGCGCATGCAGTTGAATCAGAGCGCGAAGATGGCAACGCTTGGCGAGATGTCCACCGGTCTGGCCCACGAGATCAATCAGCCGCTCAACGTCATGCGCATGGCCGTGGTCAACGTTCTCAAGCGTCTGGGCCGGGGTGATGTGGACATCGAACACCTCACCGAAAAACTCAATCGCATCGACACCCAGGTGCAGCGTGCCGCCCGGGTGGTCGATCATATGCGGGTATTCGGTCGCCGCTCTGAGGTAGAGGAGCAGTTGTTCGATCCGGCCCAGGCGGTGGAAGGCACGATCTCGATGCTGGCTGAAGGCATGAAAGGCAAGGCCGTGCAGTTGCGGGTCGGCGCGATGATCGACGCGGTGCAGGTTCGTGGCCATGTCGATCAACTTGAGCAGGTGTTGATCAACCTGATGGTCAATGCCCGTGATGCCTTGTTGTCGCGTCGGGAAAAGGACCGCGATTTCCAGCCGTGGATCAGCGTCGAGGCAGAACGCGATGAAAACATCATCCGCCTGGCGGTTCAGGACAATGGCGGGGGCATTGACCCGCGGTTGCTGGAGCGCATTTTCGAGCCGTTTTTCACCACCAAACCGGTGGGGGTCGGCACCGGTCTGGGCTTGTCCGTCAGTTATGGCATCGTTGACCAGATGGGCGGCCAGCTCAGCGTCGCCAACGTCGGCGAGGGTGCTCGATTCCAGATCGAGCTGCCGATCTTCAACGCCGATCAGACCGGCAGCTAAATGACCAGTGTCGCCTGACCCAGGTTGCAACTCAGGTTGGTGCCGACGTCGGTAGCCCCCATGCTCACGCCCAGCGATTCGAACAGGGGGTCGACAACCGACGTCAGCAAGCGTGTCAGGGTGTCATCGACAATCGCGTCCAGCGCCAGGGTCAGGCTGCTCAGCGTGGTGGCCGCGCCGGTGATGACGTTGCCCAGCACATTGCTGGTCGCCGGTTTATACACATTCACTTTGACGCTCGACGCCGTGCCGTTGAGCAAGGTGCTCGGCTTGGTGTGCGCAACGCCTGTCAGGTAATACGGGGCGCTGTTAATCTCCGGCAGGTTGGGCGAGCTGAACGTCGTACTGGTCACCGTCGAGCTGCCCAGTGCCGACTGGCTGACATTGTCGAAGGTCAGGCCGATGCCGCCACCCCCGAAAGGCGTGCGGGCGGTGCAATTGCCCAGCAGCCCAGCGATCTTCTGGCAGGTTTTGGTGCCGATATCGATGACAGGCAGAGGCAGTGCGGTGATTGCCGCCGGATCAGTGCTGGCGGGGAAGGCCGATGCACTGTCGATCCAGCCGATCTTGGCACTGAGCAGCGCTGCGTCGGTCTTGACGTTGAGGGTTTTGCTGGCGTTGCTGGTGCAGGTAAAACCGGTGACGTAGCTGTCGGCGCTGGCCATTGACAGGCTCATGTCGATTCTAGGGCCCGAGTTTGACGAGCTGTCTGTCAGAAACTTGAAGTCGGTCACCATGCAACTGTTCAGTCCCAGCGCGCAGGTGGCCGAGGTCCCCAGCCCGGCAATGTTCAGGCCCAATGCGCTGTTGAGGATCGGCGTGATGCTGCCGATCACCGAACCTGCGGTATTGGCCAGCGAGGTTATCGTGCCGAGCACCGGCAGGTTGATCGACACCAGCGCGCGCATTTGTGCCGTGCGCACGTAAATCCGGTTTGCACCGTCTCGAGGGTTGAGCGGGTCGATTTTGCTCGGGTCGCCGATGGCCGACAACTGAGGCGGCTCGATCACCTGAATGCGTGTGGTGACCTGCGCCAGCCCGGCGACATTGATCTGGGTCGCGGTCAGAACACCGGTCTTTTCGTTGGCCAGTTGCGCGAGGCCCTGAACCAGATCCATCAACCGCAGATTGGTATTCAGTGCGGCGAGGTCCGTGCCGCTCTGCACTGACAGTAGATCCCCCAGCAGCACGGTGGTCGTTCCAGCCGCCAGCTTCAAGGCTTGCAGGCCCTGAATGGCGGCGGCACCGCCCAGCGTGGCGTTCGGACTGATGATATTGATTGCGCTCTGCAGCAACTGACTGACCGATACCGAGGTGTTGAGTACATCGTTGTAGCCCACTGCCGTCAGGCTGAGGTCGGTTTTCAGCCTGTTCAGGTAGCTCAGCAGGCTCAGGTTGGTGTCGGCGATGCCTTGCCAGTTGGCAACACTCAGGTTCAACGAGCCCCCCAACAGGCTGCCGACCACCGGGTTGAGGAGGGCGGCACCGGTGCTGTCCACGGTGACTGCCGCACTGCGAATGGTCAGTGCTGCCAGCGGCGCGGCACTGGCGGCAACCGCGGTGGCGCTGATCGTGACGTTGGGTGGGGAGGGCGTTTTTTCGAACAGTGCGCCAATACCGGCTGCAATGCTGCGCGGCACCGGATGAGCCGCGACCACCTGGATAGCCAGCGCCTGCGTCGAATCAGCGACAAATACGCGCGGTCCCGCGACGTCCACCGTGAGTGTTCCGCAACGAGTCACCAGGGTGCGGCCATCGGTATTGGGGGTGAAACCGTTGCGAGTGGCGCTCTGATTGGCGAAATCGGGCGCCGTGGCCGCTGTGCCGCTGCACGTTCCTCTACGGCCCGCCGCTTCCAGTGCGGCAATGTCCGCAACCCGCTGCAACGAGCGCTTTTCCAGATACAGCCTGCCGCTGTCGATAACGGTCAGCGTGCACAGCAACGCCAGGCCCATGGTCAGCGCGGCCATCAGGCCGATTGCGCCGCGCTGCCGGGAGGGCATCGCCGTATAACCATCCAGTGGAGACATCAACACTCCTTCGATCACGCCGTTGCACACTCATCTGTCACTGGAGAGTGTAGTCAACGCCCCGAAAGAGCACTGGCAAGGTGCCAGACTTGAGAAGTGTCGCACCCGTCATGGGCGGGCGCGATCAGTGCTGTCGATCAATACTGGTAACGCAGCACCCCATGCGACAGGGCACGAACGGCGAAGATACCCAGCAGTGCGGTCATGGCTGGCACAACGAGCCACCAGACGCGCACCGACATGGCCGGCAAGGGGTCCTTGCGTTGGATGAACGCCAGGCTGGCGGCACAGACGCAGAACGCCAGAAGCATGCCGGCGAGAATGTCGGTGGGCCAATGCACGCCCAGGTAAACCCTCGACAGCGCGATTGCCAGGGCCGGAATACCGGCGACCAGCATCCAGGTCAGGCGCAGGCGCACGGGTTGGCCGCGTCCGGCCAGCACTGCCAGGGTCATGAACAGCGCAAAGGCTGCCGAGCTGTGGCCGCTGGGCATGCTGTACGTCGTCAGCGGCTCTAACAGCACCTCCGGGCGAGCGCGGGCGAAAAACGTTTTCAGGACGCCGTTGGCGATCGCGGTGCCCAGTGTGGCGGTCAGGGCAAAGGCTGCGTGGCGCCATTGCCTGGCAACCGCCAGCACGATGATCAGCAGGCTGGCGGCCAGCAACTGCGCCCTGAAATCGCCGATGCTGGTGACGAAGACTACGATGTGTTGCGTGGCTTCGCTGCGGTGTTCCTGGATGAGCGTCATCAGGCCGTTGTCGAAGTCGGCCAGCAAGGGAAAGCCGAAGAACAGCGCCGCGACCAGCACCAGGCTGAGCGCGGAAATCAATCGGGTTGCGTAGCGTTTCTGGCGAATACTGCTCTGGATGCTCAGCCCGAACAGCACGGCCAGGCTGCCGCCGACCACGGCCGCTTCGGGCCAGAAGCCTTCCGGCAGTGGCAGGCGAATGGCCGCGCCGGCTGCCCAGCCCGGCATCAGGTAGGCAATCGACCAGCCGGCCGCCGCCAGCGCGCTGACCGTCACGAAGCGCGGCAGTGGCATGTCGCACATACCGGCGATCATCGGCAGCATCGGGCGCAGCGGACCGATGAAACGTCCGACCAGCAAACTGGCAATGCCGTAACGGTGGAAGTATTTTTCCGCACCTTCCATCCACTCCGGGTGCGTGCGCAAGCCGGGCAACTGACGGATATTCTGATGAAAGCGCCGGCCTATGAAGTACGACACCGCGTCACCCAGCAGCCCGCCGAGAAAACCCAGTAACAGCACTTCGCTCAACGGCAGTATGCCGCTGCCCGCCAAGGCGGCGATGGCAAACATGATGACCGTGCCCGGCACGACGATCCCGACGATCGCGACGCATTCAGTGAAGGCCACCAAAAAGATCGCGACAGCCACCCAGGAAGGATTTGCGGTCAGCCAGCCGGTCATTCCATTGAGCAGATCGCCCATCGGTCAGTTTCCTTGATCGAGAAATAGGTAGTCGCGGCCTTCGACCTGACCGCGTCTGAGGGGGTTCCGTGTACAGAAACGGGCGTAACCGGCATCCACGAAGCGATACATCAGGTGCTCATCGCGACCGGCAGGAATGCCCAGTCGGGTGGTCTGGATAACGCGTTCGGGTGTCTGACCGACGTCCTCGACCAGTAACCTCTGCGGGTCGAAGCGCTTGGCGTCCCACACTGGGACTTTCAGGCCGAGCGCCTTGCACAGCAGCGTCTGGCCAGCGCACAGTCGTTGCGCCGGGCGCATCGCACCGCTGGCGTCGGGGTTGTTCAACTGCATCTGCGCCAACGCGTTTTCGTCGCTGGTCGCGTCGGTCCAGGGAAATGCCGACTTGATCAGTACGGCATTGCCCGGCCCTTCGGCGCTGAAATTCAACGAATCTCCGCCGCGCGCGTAGTACATATAGATGTGGCCGCCGTCGAGAAACAGCGCCTTGCGTTTCTCGGTATAGCCCAGCGAGGCATGACTGCCCTTTTCGGCGCAGTAGTAAGCCTCGGTTTCGATGATCCGCGCGGCCAGCCACAGATCGCCTGCCTTGTGACGGATGACCTTGCCCAGCAGATCGCGCGCCAGCAACTGGGCATCGCGGTGAAAGAAGTGGTCGGGTAGGGCTGTGGGCATAATCAGACGGGTACATTGGGAAAGAGCCCGATGATAACAAGCGCAACTTTAATTGCAGCTGAATGTGTCTGGATTAGGCACTTTGTTGTTTCTGAACGTGACCGACGCATGACATGTCGTTAGGCCCGTGCGTGATGCCTGTCTGCGCATTGCCGCCGGCAACACCCGTCACTGTGGCGAAAAATCTGCGCACTGATATTGACCATCCGCCTGTCTGCGCTGTCGTTCGGACGGCACGACAGCTATAATCAGCCGCTTTCCTCTTTGCCAAGACCTCTGAGACCAATGACTGAGTCCGTTCTTGACTACATGACCCGCCTGGGTCGCGCCGCCCGCGAAGCTTCGCGAGTGATCGGTCGTGCCAGCACTGTGCAGAAGAACTGCGCCCTGCAGGCCACTGCCGCCGCTCTGGACGAAGCCCGCGCCGAGCTGTCTGCCGCCAATGCGCTGGACCTGGCCAATGGTCAGGCGAACGGGCTCGAGCCGGCCATGCTCGAGCGTCTGGCGCTGACCCCCGCCCGGATCGACAGCATGATCGTCGGGTTGCGTCAGGTTGCAGCGCTTGCAGACCCGGTCGGTGCGATCCGCGACATGAGCTATCGGCCTTCGGGTATTCAGGTCGGCAAGATGCGCGTGCCGCTGGGTGTTGTCGGAATCATCTACGAGTCACGTCCGAACGTGACCATCGATGCTGCCAGTCTGTGTCTGAAGTCCGGAAACGCAACCATCCTTCGCGGTGGTTCCGAAGCCATTCATTCCAATCGCGCCATCGCGGCCTGCATCGAACGCGGTCTGGCCGAGGCCGGGCTGCCCGCTGCTGTCGTGCAGGTGGTCGAAACCACCGACCGTGCGGCGGTTGGCGCGCTGATCACCATGCCCGAGTACGTGGACGTCATCGTGCCGCGCGGCGGCAAGGGTTTGATCGAACGCGTCAGTCGCGACGCGCGTGTTCCGGTCATCAAGCATCTGGATGGCATCTGCCATGTGTATGTCAGCGCCCACGCCGATCTGGCCAAGGCGCAGAAGATCGCCTTCAACGCCAAGACCTACCGTTACGGGATCTGCGGCGCGATGGAAACCCTGCTGGTCGATCAGACCATTGCCGCCGACTTTCTGCCTTCGATGGCCGCGCAGTTTCGCGAGAAGGGCGTCGAGTTGCGCGGTTGCGAGCGTACCCGTGACTTGATCGACGTGATCCCGGCCACCGAGGACGACTGGCACACCGAGTACCTGGCGGCGATTCTGTCGATTCGCGTCGTCTCCGGTCTGGATGAAGCCATCGAGCACATCAACCACTACGGCTCGCATCACAGCGACGCCATCGTCTCGGACCACCAGAGTCAGGTGCGCCGATTCATGACCGAGGTCGATTCCAGTTCGGTCATGGTCAACGCGCCGACCTGCTTCGCTGACGGGTTCGAATACGGCCTGGGTGCCGAGATCGGCATTTCTACTGATAAGCTGCACGCCCGCGGTCCTGTCGGTCTTGAAGGTCTGACCTGCGAGAAGTACATCGTGATCGGTGACGGCCAATTGCGCGGACAAGCCTGACTTGAATAGCCCCATGACCGCGCTGCCCAGACGTATCGGCATGCTTGGGGGCACGTTCGACCCGGTTCATATCGGTCATTTGCGCGGTGCGCTCGAAGTGGCCGAATTGCTGGAACTCGATGAGTTGCGCCTGACGCCCAGCGCCAGGCCTCCGCATCGTGACATGCCGAGCGTCACCGCAGAGGATCGTCTGGCGATGGTTCAAAGCGCCGTTGCGGGTGTGTCGCCCCTGACGGTGGATGACCGTGAACTGAAGCGTGACAAACCGTCGTACACCCTCGACACACTGGAATCGATGCGCGCCGAACTGGCGCCTCGGGACCAGTTGTTCCTGTTGCTCGGTTGGGATGCCTTTTGCGGGCTGCCGACCTGGCACAGATGGGAAGAACTGCTGGAGCACTGCCATATCGTGGTGCTGCAACGCCCGGATGCGGACAGCGAGTCGCCGGATGCCATGCGCAATCTGCTGGCGGCCCGCGCAGTCAGCGATCCCAAGGCCCTGAAAGGGCCGGGTGGACAGATTACATTCGTCTGGCAGACGCCTTTATCGGTGTCTGCCACCCAGATCCGTCAACTGCTGGCCAGCGGTAAGTCGGTACGTTTTCTGGTGCCAGACGCGGTACTGGCCTATATCGATGCACGCGGACTTTACCGCGCGCCGAACACTGATGGGTCGTCCTGAAACTGCTTTGATCGACAAGCGTCTGGACGGTCCCACACATACGAGCTGAATGAGTTTTATATGACAAAGCAAAAAATGAGCAGTGAAGAAGTCATCAATGTTGCGATTGCAGCCCTTGAAGAGGTCAAGGGTGCAGACATCCTGACCATCGACGTGCGCGACAAGACCAGCATCGCCGACTACATGCTGATCTGCACCGGTACGTCCAACCGTCAGTTGAACGCACTGGTCGATAACGTCCGTGACAAGGTCAAGGCTGCCGGCCTGAAGTCCCTGAGCGAAGAAGGCAAGGGCGACAGCGACTGGGTCCTGCTGGACCTTGGTGATGTGATCGTCCACGTGATGACCGCTGCCGCACGCCAGTTCTACGACCTTGAGCGCTTGTGGCAGGGTGCAGAGCAAAGCCGTGCTGCCAGCGCTGCGCACCACACACCAGGCAACGAATAAGGCTTTGATGTGCGTCTGCGTCTGATCGCTGTGGGTTCGCGCATGCCCAAGTGGGTGGAAGAAGGTTGGCACGAGTATGCCAAGCGGATGCCCTCCGAGCTTGCGCTGGAACTGGTGGAAATTCCGCTCAATACCCGGGGCAAAAACGCCGACGTCGCACGCTTTATCCGTCAGGAAGGCGAGGCGATGCTGGCAAAAGTGCAGCCGGGCGAGCGGATTGTCACGCTGGAAGTGCATGGCAAACCGTGGAGCACCGAACAGTTGGCGGTCGAACTCGATCGCTGGCGTCTCGATGCACGCACGGTCAACCTGATGGTCGGCGGCCCCGAGGGGCTGGCACCTGAAGTCTGTGCCCGCAGTGAACAACGCTGGTCTCTGTCGCCGCTGACCCTGCCGCACCCGTTGGTGCGCATCCTGATCGGCGAGCAGATGTATCGCGCCTGGACGGTCCTGTCCGGGCACCCTTATCACAAGTAGCATCGTCTTTACTGTGAATACGGCCTAAATGTCTCAACCGATCCGCCTCAAAGACCACGAAAAGGACGCACGCCTGGTGCGCGGCAGGGTCGTGTTCGGTGCCGTGGCGGTGGTGTTGCTGGTGTGCGTGCTGATTGCCCGGTTGTATTACCTGCAGGTCATCCAGTACGAGTATCACTCCACGCTTTCGGAAAACAACCGCGTTCACGTTCAGCCGATTCCACCCAGCCGTGGGCTGATCTACGATCGCAATGGCGTTGTGGTCGCCGATAACCGGCCCAGTTTCAGTCTCAGCATGACCCGTGAACGCGCAGGCGAGTGGTCCAGCGTGCTCGACACCATTGTCGAGATCCTGCAGCTCACCCCTGACGATCGCATCATCTTCGAAAAGCGCATGAAGCAGGGGCGTCGGCCGTTCGAGCCGGTGCCCATCCTGTTCGAGCTGAGCGAAGAGCAGATCGCCCTGATCGCCGTTAACCAGTTCCGCCTGCCGGGCGTCGAAGTGGTTGCGCAACTGGTCAGGCATTATCCGCAAGGGCCGCACTTTGCCCACTCGGTCGGCTACATGGGACGGATCAACGAGAAAGAGCTCAAGAGCCTCGACCCGATCAATTACAGCGGCACGCACCACATCGGCAAGACCGGTATCGAGCGCTTTTACGAGCCCGAGCTGCATGGTCAGGTCGGCTACGAAGAGGTCGAGACCAACGCCCGTGGTCGCGTACTGCGTGTGCTCAAGCGCACCGACCCGATCCCCGGCAAGGACATCGTCCTGAGCCTGGACATCAACCTTCAGGAGGCTGCCGAAGCCGCGCTGGGCGGTCGTCGTGGCGCGGTCGTCGCACTGGATCCGGCTACCGGTGAAGTGCTGGCGATGGTCAGTGCGCCGAGCTTCGATCCGAACCTGTTTGTCACCGGCATCAGCTTCAAGGCCTATGCCGAACTGCGCGATTCCATCGACCGGCCGCTGTTCAACCGCATCCTGCGAGGGCTTTACCCGCCGGGCTCGACCATCAAGCCTGCGGTGGCGATTGCCGGGCTGGATACCGGTGCGGTGACGCCTGGCTCGCGGGTATTTGATCCGGGCTATTACCAATTGCCCAATTACGATCACAAGTACCGCAACTGGAACCGCACCGGCGACGGTTGGGTTGATCTGGACACGGCGATCATGCGTTCAAATGATACGTACTTCTACGATCTGGCGCACAAGGTGGGCATTGATCGGCTCGCTGCCTATATGAACAAGTTCGGTATCGGGCAGAAGGTCTCGCTGGACATGTTCGAAGAATCTCCCGGCCTGATGCCTTCCCGTGAATGGAAGCGCGCCACGCGTCGTCAGGCTTGGTTCCCCGGCGAGACGCTGATCCTCGGGATCGGTCAGGGCTACATGCAGGCAACGCCGTTGCAACTGGCCCAGGCGACCGCGCTGGTGGCCAACAAGGGGGTGTGGAACCGTCCGCATCTGGCCAGAACCATTGAAGGCAAGGCGCCTGTGGATGAAAACCCGATGCCGAACATCGTGCTGCGCGATCCGGCCAACTGGGAGCGCGTCAACCACGGCATGCAGGAAGTGATGCACGGCGCGCGCGGTACGGCGCGCAAGGCCGCCATCGGTGCGCAGTACCGGATCGCCGGCAAGAGTGGTACGGCCCAGGTGGTGGCCATCAAGCAGGGCGAGAAATACGACCGCACCAAGGTGCAGGAACGTCATCGCGACCACGCCTTGTTCGTCGGCTTCGCCCCGGCCGACAACCCGAAAATCGTTGTTGCAGTGATGGTCGAGAACGGCGAATCCGGTTCCGGCGTTGCTGCACCCGTCGTGCGTCAGGTCCTGGACGCCTGGCTGCTCGACGAAAACGGCCATCTCAAACCCGAGTACGCCGGTTCCCTGAATCTGGAGGCTGCGGCCCGTGAAGAGTAATTTCGACCGCATCCTGTCCAGTGAAGACGTGATGCGTCGCCGCGCTACCTTTCTGCAGCGCATTCATATCGATGGTCCATTGCTGATCCTGCTGCTGACGCTGGCGGCGGGCAGCCTGTTCGTGCTGTATTCGGCTAGCGGCAAGAACTGGGATCTGCTGATCAAGCAGGCCAGTTCGTTCGGTATCGGTCTGGTGGCGATGGTGGTGATCGCCCAGCTGGAGCCGCGCTTCATGGCGCGCTGGGTGCCGGTACTGTATGTCATCGGTGTCCTGCTGCTGGTAGTGGTGGATGTCATGGGCCACAACGCCATGGGCGCGACGCGCTGGATCAACATTCCCGGGGTGATCCGCTTCCAGCCTTCGGAGTTTCTCAAGATCATCATGCCGGCGACCATCGCCTGGTACCTGTCCAAGCGCACGCTGCCCCCGCATTTGAAGCATGTGGCGGTCAGTCTCGCCCTGGTCGGTGTGCCGTTCATTCTGATCGTTCGCCAGCCTGACCTGGGGACGTCGCTGCTGATTCTGGCCTCGGGTGCCTTTGTGCTGTTCATGGCCGGTTTGCGCTGGCGCTGGATCATCAGCGTATTGGCGGCGGCCGTACCGGCGGCGGTGGCCATGTGGTTCTTCTTCATGCATGACTACCAGAAGCAGCGCGTACTGACGTTTCTGGACCCCGAAAGCGATCCGCTGGGGACCGGCTGGAACATCATTCAATCAAAGGCTGCCATCGGTTCGGGCGGTGTGTTCGGCAAGGGCTGGCTGCTCGGCACCCAGTCGCACCTCGACTTTCTGCCGGAAAGCCATACCGACTTCATCATTGCAGTACTGGGTGAAGAATTCGGCCTGGTAGGCATCTGTGCGCTGCTGATCATCTATATGCTGCTGATCGGTCGCGGGCTTGTGATCACTGCACAGGCGCAGACATTATTCGGCAAACTGCTGGCTGGCGCGTTGACCATGACGTTTTTTGTTTACGTTTTCGTCAACATCGGTATGGTCAGTGGCCTGCTGCCAGTGGTGGGGGTGCCGTTGCCCTTCATTAGCTACGGCGGAACTTCGCTCGTGACCCTACTGTCAGCGTTTGGGGTTTTGATGTCGATCCATACACATCGTAAATGGATCGCTCAGGTTTGATTAAGGTGAACTATTCAATGCAAGCAATGCGTAACTGGGCTCGATATGCTCCGGTGGTCGGTCTGGTGGGCATCCTTGGCTCGGTGCAAGAGGCACTGGCGGGCGACTATGAAGGTTCGCCCCAGGTGGCGGAATTCGTCGGTGAACTGACCCGCGATCATGGTTTTGCCGGTGAGCAGTTGATGAGTCTGTTTCGGGAGGTCGAGCGCAAGCAGGCCATTCTCGATGCCATTTCCCGCCCGGCCGAACGGGTCAAGCAGTGGAAAGAGTATCGGCCGATGTTCATCACCGACACGCGCATTGCTCGCGGTGTCGACTTCTGGCGTCAGCATGAGGCGGCCCTGGCGCGTGCCGAGCAGGAATACGGCGTGCCGGCGCAGATCATCGTGTCGATCATTGGTGTAGAAACCTTTTTCGGCCGCAATACCGGTAACTATCGGGTCATCGACGCACTGTCGACGCTTGGCTTCGATTACCCGCCACGCGCCCAGTTTTTCCGCAAGGAGTTGCGCGAGTTTCTGCTGCTGGCTCGCGAGCAGCAGGTCGATCCACTGACCCTCAAGGGCTCGTATGCCGGGGCAATGGGGCTGCCGCAGTTCATGCCGAGCAGTTTCCGCGCCTATGCAGTGGATTTCGACGGCGACGGCCACATCAATATCTGGACCGACCCGGACGATGCAATCGGCAGTGTCGCCAGCTATTTCAAACGTCATGGCTGGGTGGCCGGGCAGCCGGTGGTCAGTCGTGCCACAGCGCGTGGCGACCGGGTTGACGAGGGGTTGAGCCCTGCGCTTGATCCGGTAATGTCGGTCGGGGAGTTGCGACAGCTGGGCTGGGCGAGTCATGATGCGCTGCGCGACGATATGCCGGTGACGGCGTTTCGTCTGGAAGGCGACAATGGTCCTGAATACTGGCTGGGTTTGAACAATTTTTATGCAATTACCCGTTATAACCGCAGTGTGATGTACGCCATGGCCGTATATCAGCTGTCTGAATCGTTGGTTCAAGCTCGAGGCGTCAAGTAATGCGGGCATCGCCAATTCTTCAATCATTCAAGCTTCTGGCGCTGACCGGCCTGGCAGTGCTGGTTGCCAGCTGCTCGTCTCCGTCACGCACAACGTCGTCGCAGTCGCCAAAAGGCGG
Organism: Pseudomonas cerasi; assembly: GCF_900074915.1. Lineage (GTDB taxonomy): Bacteria > Pseudomonadota > Gammaproteobacteria > Pseudomonadales > Pseudomonadaceae > Aquipseudomonas > Aquipseudomonas cerasi. Next base: position 4,869,340 of record NZ_LT222319.1, on the reverse strand, counting down.
TGCAGTCGTGCGCTCGATGCCGGGGCTGGATATCAACCGGGCCCACAAGGACGGCGCGCCGTGGTGGGATGTGGATGTCTCGCGTATCCCTGATGCAACGCCGACCCTGCACACCGGGGCCTACAAGGCCAATCCGTACACCGTGCTGGGCAAGACCTACTTCCCGATGAGCGATGCCAAGCGTTACGTCGCTTCGGGCACCGCCTCCTGGTACGGCACCAAGTTCCATGGCCAGAACACCGCCAATGGCGAGGTGTACGACCTGTACGGCATGAGTGCCGCGCACAAGACCCTGCCGCTGCCCAGCTATGTCAAAGTGACTAACCTGGACAACAATCGTACGGTGATCCTGCGCGTCAACGATCGCGGGCCGTTCTATTCCGACCGTATCATCGACCTTTCGTATGCGGCCGCCAAAAAGCTCGGCTACGCCGAAACCGGCACTGCACGCGTCAAGGTAGAAGGGATCGACCCGCAGGAATGGTGGGCGCAACGTGGTCGTCCGGCGCCGCTGATGCTCAATCAGCCGCAGGTCGTTGCCCAGGCGACGCCGCCTGCGCTGTCCACTTCGACCGGCACCGTCGAGCAGTACACGCCACCCCCTCAGCAGTACGCCGCACCTGTCGTGCCGTTGCAGGTTGACGCAAAAAAAAACGCTTCAGGACAAGCCGCTGGGCTGTTTCTCCAGGTGGGAGCCTTCGCCAATCCGGACGCTGCGGAACTCCTGAGGTCGAAATTGAGCGGGATGGTTCGAGCGCCGGTGTTCGTCAGCTCGATAGCGCGCAATCAGCAAACGCTCTATCGAGTGCGGATGGGACCGATCGACACGCAGGGTGAAGCCCAGCAGCTGCAAAACAGCGTCAGGTCGGCCAATCTGGGTCAGCCGAGCGTAGTGACATCGGATCAGTAAGTTTTTTCGACAATCGTTCCCCGGCAACAATGGGGGACGGTATGCAGTCGCAGGCGGCGCAGATTTGCTTTCAGGGCAAGCGTTGCAGGTAACTGCCCACAAGGTCGTGTGTCGAACAGGCGACTTTGTCAGCCAGGGTTACAGCCTGGCGCCACGAGCCGTACCGAGGCGTTTCGCTTCGCCGGTCTGTTCAGTTTTGCCCGCAAGGGCATGTTTGCCCATTAGGATTCTCGAGAGACGGATGAACATCACCACCTTTGCAAAACGTTTGTGCCTGCTTGTTCCACTGATTATCACCCCGACTGTGTGGGCGGCAGAGCAGATGACGCCTGCTGCACCGCAACTGGCGGCCAAGGCCTACGTGCTGATGGATGCGACCAGCGGCAACGTCCTGGTCGAGAACAACGGTGATCAGCGTCTGGCTCCTGCCAGTCTGACCAAGCTGATGACCGCCTACATCGCGACCCTGGAAATCCGTCGCGGCCAGATCGGCGAAAACGATCCGGTGACGATCAGTGAAAACGCCTGGCGCACAGGCGGTTCGCGGATGTTCATCAAGGTCGGCAGCCAGGTCACGGTCAGCGACCTGCTGCACGGCATCATCATTCAGTCGGGCAACGACGCCAGCGTCGCGATCTCCGAGCACATTGCCGGCAGCGAAGATGCCTTTGCCGACATGATGAACAAAACTGCTGCCGATCTGGGCATGACCAACAGCCACTTCATGAACCCGACCGGTCTGCCGAACCCTGAGCACTACTCGTCGGCTCACGACATGGCGATCCTGGCGCGCGCAATCATCCACGAAGACCCGGCTCACTATGCGATCTACTCGCAGAAGGAGTTCTTCTGGAACGGCATCAAGCAGCCTAACCGCAACCTGCTGCTGTGGCGCGACAAGACCGTTGACGGTCTGAAAACCGGCCACACCGATGAAGCCGGCTATTGCATGGTCTCTTCGGCAGTGCGTGACGGCATGCGTCTGATCGCCGTGGTGTTCGGTACCAACAGCGAACAGGCCCGTGCAGCTGAAACCCAGAAGCTGCTGACCTATGGCTTCCGTTTCTTCGAAACCCAGAACTTCTACCAGAAGGGCACTGAGCTGGCTCAGGCCACGGTCTGGAAAGGTACAGAGCGTCAGGTCAAGGCCGGTCTGGCTGAAGATCTGAGCATGACCATGCCAAAAGGCGACATGAAGAAGCTGTCTGCCAGCATGACCATGAACCCGCAACTGGTTGCGCCAATCGCCAAGGGCGACGTGATCGGCAAGGTCGAGGTCAAGAAAGACGATCAGGTGGTTCACACCGCCAATCTGATTGCCCTTGATGCGGTTGAGGAAGGTGGTATTTTCCGCCGCGTGTGGGATAGCATCCGCCTGTTCTTCTGCGGCTTGTTCAACTGATCCAGTAACCAATGCCGACCTTCTCGCGGCCTGCTCATGATCTGAGCGGGCCGCGTGTCCGTCGTCACGGCTTGTGAGACCTTTACTGCCATGACCGATACCGACATCAAGTCGCACAAAATCGAATTTCCCTGCAATGACTATCCGATCAAGGTGATCGGTGACACCAGTGTGGACTTTACGGCGGCCGTGATGGAAGTGCTTAAGAAGCACGCCACGGTCGACCTCAAGACGCTCGCCGAGCGGCAGAGCAGCAACGGCAAATACACCACTGTGCAATTGCACATTGTTGCTACCGGCGAAGACCAGTTGCGCGATATCAATAGTGCCTTGCGCGCTACGGGTTTCGTGCACATGGTGCTCTGATGGCGGGTACGCTGGGTTTTCGTGATCTGGGCCTGATCGATTACGAAACCGCCTGGCACGCCATGAAGCGCTTTACCGACGAGCGTGGCCGCGAGGCTGCCGATGAAGTCTGGCTGGTCCAGCATCCGCCGGTTTTCACCCAGGGACAGTCCGGCAAGCCCGAGCATTTGCTGCTGCCGGGTAATATTCCTGTCGTACAGGTCGATCGTGGCGGCCAAGTGACTTATCATGGCCCGGGCCAACTGGTGGCTTATCTGATGCTGGACGTCAGGCGCCTTGGTTTCGGCGTTCGTGATCTGGTCACCCGGATCGAGAACACCCTCATCGCCTTGCTCGCCGACTACGGCGTCAAGGCAGCAGCCAAGGCTGATGCCCCTGGCGTATACGTTGATGGCGCGAAAGTCGCGTCACTCGGTCTACGCATTCGCAACGGCTGTTCGTTTCATGGCCTGGCGTTGAACGTCGACATGGACCTTGAGCCGTTCCGTCGCATCAACCCTTGCGGATACGCGGGGCTGGCCATGACCCAACTGAGCGATCAGGCAGGGCAGATAGAATTTTCCGAGGTAAGTGCCCGACTGCGTGCGCAGCTCGTCAAACACCTCGACTACGCTGAGCAGGCGACCCTTACGGGCGGAATAAACCATTATGACTGACACCGTGCAAACCCTGATCCCGACGCTGGATGTTTCCGAGCGAGTGGCCCGTCCGAAAGTCGAAGCGGGCGTCAAGCTTCGCGGAGCGGAAAAGGTTGCGCGCATCCCGGTCAAGATCATCCCGACGGTAGATCTGCCGAAGAAGCCCGACTGGATTCGCGTGCGCATCCCGGTTTCTCCGGAAGTCGACCGCATCAAGCAATTGCTGCGCAAGCACAAGCTGCACAGCGTCTGTGAAGAGGCGTCCTGCCCCAACCTGGGCGAGTGCTTCTCCGGTGGCACTGCCACGTTCATGATCATGGGCGACATCTGCACCCGTCGCTGCCCGTTCTGTGACGTGGGCCACGGCCGTCCGAAGCCGCTCGACGTCAACGAACCGAAGAGCCTCGCCATCGCGATTGCCGACCTGCGCCTGAAGTACGTGGTCATCACCTCGGTGGACCGTGACGACTTGCGTGACGGCGGCGCTCAGCACTTCGCCGACTGCATCCGTGAAATCCGCCTGCTGTCGCCGGGCGTACAGCTCGAAACGCTGGTGCCGGATTACCGTGGCCGGATGGACGTTGCGCTGGAAATCACCGCCGCCGAGCCGCCGGATGTGTTCAACCACAACCTGGAAACCGTGCCGCGTCTGTACAAGGCTGCGCGTCCGGGTTCGGACTACCAGTGGTCGCTGACCCTGCTGCAGCGCTTCAAGCAGATGGTCCCGCACGTACCGACCAAGTCCGGTCTGATGCTGGGGCTGGGCGAGACTGACGAAGAGGTCATCGAGGTCATGCAGCGCATGCGTGAGCACGACATCGACATGCTCACTCTGGGTCAATACCTGCAGCCTTCGCGCAATCACTTGCCCGTGCAGCGCTTTGTCCACCCGGACACCTTTGCCTGGTTCGCCGAAGAAGGCTACAAGATGGGCTTCAAGAACGTCGCGTCCGGGCCACTGGTACGCTCTTCGTACCACGCCGACGAGCAGGCCAAGATCGCCAAGGCAATGCTCTGACAGCACGCTGCAAAAACAGGAAGGGCCAGGTAGCGATACCTGGCCCTTTTTGTTTGCGGTTGATTATCGTGCCAACGCTCCGCGTGGGCATGCCGTTCTGGACGCTCCGCGTCCTCCTGATTACTGCCCGACAGGCTTGCGCAGGTTCTCCAGCAATTCATGTGTCGGGTAACCATCGGCTGGCCAGCCGAACGATTGCTGCGCACTGCGGATAGCCTTGCGTGTGTTAGCGCCGATAATGCCGTCTGGCGCGCCTGCGTCGTACTGGCGTGCCGAGAGCAGGGTTTGCAACTCAATGCGCTCTGAGCGGCTCAGCGGCAGGTCTCCGCGTGGCCAGCTGCCCACTACATAACCCGCGCCCTTGAAGCGATCGGAAAGCAGGCTGATCGCCAACGCGTAGGAGGTCGAGTTGTTGTACTTGAGAATCGCGCGGAAGTTGTCCAGCACCAGAAAGGCTGGCCCGCGATAACCGGCTGGCAACAACAAGGTGGCTTGCTGCTGGCTGGCGGCGACCGGAATGGCTGAGCCGTCCGGTTGTTTCAGGCCCAGTTGCTGCCATTCAGCGAGACTCTTGCGGGTCGTCGAGTCGGCCAGCGAGTAATCGAATCCCGAGCCGAGCACCACTTCAAAGCCCCAGGGCTGACCACGCTGCCAGCCGGAGCTTTGCAGGTAGTGTGCGGTGGAGGCCAGGGCATCGGCAGGGGTGTTCCAGATATCGCGGCGGCCATCGCCGTCAAAATCCACGGCATGGGTGTTGTAGGTGGTCGGGATGAACTGGGTCTGGCCCATCGCACCTGCCCACGAACCCAGCATCTTGTCCGGTGTGATGTCGCCATGCTGGATGATTTCCAGCGCGGCCAGCAATTGGCTCTGTGCAAAACCTGGACGACGGCCTTCGTAGGCCAGCGTTGCCAGTGAGCGAATGACAGATTGCGTGCCCTGGAACGAGCCGAAGTTACTTTCCATGCCCCATACCGCGACCAGCGCCTGACGATCCACGCCGTACTGCTGCTCGATCTTCTGCAGGTCGTCGGCATACTGCGAAAGCAGCGCCTGACCCTTGCGCACACGTACGGCAGAGATGGCACCGTCGAGGTATTCCCAGACCGGGCGGCTGAATTCAGGCTGACTGCGGTCGGCCTTGACCACGCTCATGTCGGGGGTGACGCCGGCAAATGCCAGATCGAATACGTCCGCACGGATACCTGCCTTCAACGCCTGGGCACGAAAGCCGGCCTGCCATTCGCTGAAGCTGACGGCGGGCTGAATCGTGAGGTTGTCATCAACGACCAGCGCTGGCGTAGGCGCCACGGCAGGAGCGTTTGTCTGCACCTTGCCGGATTGAAGAGGCGTGGCATCGGCTGCAGTGGGTTTTTCTGCGCAGGCTACCAGGGCAACAAGACTGGAGGCAGCGATGAGTTGGCGCAGCTGCGGGCGATGGGTAAAACGAGAAGGCATGCTTGAGTCCAAGGGTATTACCGTTAGGTGCAGACCATAACACGGCTAAGCGGTTGAAAGCGCCCCGGAAATGTTGCTCGATATCAGGCTGCCATAAAGCAGGAAGCCTCCCAGCTTTTAGACTGGAAGGCTTCGCGGCGGTAGCTGCCTTTGCCCTTGGCGGGTTGTTCCTGACGACTGCGGAACAAGGGCTGGGCGATGATGGATTTGGCCTTGTTCGGCCGCTTTGGCTTGCTCATGGCGGGTGCTCCTGATGGGTGTTGTAAAGCGATGCAAATAATCGGGCAGATTGGCGGTTGTGTCTAATAGTCGTGTGCTATGACGCGGGAGGTGGACTTGAATGCAATACCTGTGGGAGCGAGCTTGCTCACGAAGGCAATCGTCCGAACGCTCGAGTTTCAGGGGCTGCACTGACCTCTTCGCGAGCAAGCTCGCTCCCACGAGATATGTGTATGGTGCTGAAAAGCGCGCTTGGCCGCTGTGTAATAACGAGGGTATAAAATGCAGGCCGATCAGGGCATATCGAATTGATGAAGCAACGCCATCATGGTGATCGCCAGAATTGCGAGCCCTGTTGCTACCGTCCAGTTTGCTTCTGCGGTGTTTGAAAACCACGACCCTCTGGATGGATATCTACCGCGTGACAACAGTCGCACGATGGGCCAGCCAACGGGATAGCAGATCGCACGAAGGATTACTTCGAGTAACTCTTGAACAAGCTCGGACATGACAGCTCACTCCGCAGGCAGTGCCAGCCGTTGCCCCGCCATCAGCAGCGCCAGCCTGCTCAGGCTGCTCCAGGGCGAGCCTGCTGCCTGGCCTTTGATCTGCGCATCGATGCGTTGCGCATCCATGAGCAACTGGCTCCAGCGTTTTGCCGAATGGCGTTGCAGGGCTTTGCTCATCAGTGGCTTGCGCTTGTCCCAGATCGGCGGGCGTGCCGAGCTGAAGACCTTGTCCAGCGGCACGCCCTGACTGAACTGTTGCGACATATTGGCCAGGGCGCGCAGTTCACGGGTCAATGCCCAGAGAATCACGGGCGTCTCGACCCCTTCGCCACGTAGTCCTTCGAGCATGCGCAGGGCATGGGCAGCTTCGCCATTGAGCACGGCATCGGTCAGGCCAAATACGTCGAAGCGGGCACTGTCGGCCACCGCCGCCTGCACAGTCTCGACGGTGATCTGGCCTTCTTCGGCCATCAGCTTGAGCTTTTCGATTTCCTGCGCGGCGGCCAGCAGGTTGCCTTCGACACGGGCCGCGATCAGTTCGACGGCGTCCTGAGTCGCTGCCAGACCCGCCTGCGACAGGCGCTGGCGAATCCATTGCGGCAGCTGGCCGATGTCCACCGGCCAGATTTGCACGAACTGGGTTTGCGCACCCTCAACCAGAGCCTTGCCCCATTTGGTTTTCTGCGCACTGCCATCGAGCTTGGGCAGGCTGATCAGCAGCAGGGTGTCTTCGGCAGGTCTGGCGCAATATTCCATGAGCGCCGCAGCACCCTTGTCGCCGGGCTTGCCGGAGGGCAGACGCAACTCCAGGAGACGGCGCTCGGCAAACAGCGACATGCTGGCACCCGCCTGGAGCAATGTGCCCCAGTCGAAGCTGGCGTCGGCGCTGAACACCTGGCGCTCATCGAAGCCCCGCTGGCGTGCGGCCGCGCGAATGGCGTCAGCCGCTTCCTGACAGAGCAGCGGATCGTCACCGCTGATCACATAGACGGGCGCAAGTGTGCCTTGCAAGTGCTTGCCGAGTTGGGCGGGGGCGAGTTTCATGAGTCAGAGCATGTCGGGGCCGGAAAGCCGGCCCCGAACACTTATCTGGCTGGAACTTCGACAGGCGACTGCTGAGGCGTCTCGTCGCGGATTCGCTGAGCAGCCTCGAGTGCGTCGGCTTCGGCCTTGGCAACCGCGTCGGCCTTGGCCTGCAGCTCGTCCAGACGCGAAGGGGTCAGTTGCTGCAAGCGAGCCATCAGTTTCTGGATCAGGTCGTTGCGCATTTCCTGACGAACCTGAGAGGCTTCCTGGTCGGAGCCGGTCAGGTTGTTGCCGTCGTGTACGTAGGAACGGTCTGCGGTGACTTTATCGCCAAGCAGGAAGCGATCCTTGTCGCCATGCACTTCATAGGTCAGGGTGGTGGTCAGCTGGTATTCAGCCGAGCGACCCGAGCCCGAGTAGCTGATGGCGCGTTGAGTCTCGGCTTCGTTGGTCAGCATCAGCTTGTAAGGCGCGCCCGTGTAGACCTTGACGCCAGAGCTGGTCAGCAGGCGAGTGAGTTGCGTCACGGTGTCGCCATAGGCGTTGCGGGCGCTGACATCCAGCTCCTTGATCGCCAGCTCGGTGGTACCGGTGCCACGCAGCTGGAAGCCACAGGCACTCAACAGAACAGCCAGGCCCATCACCAGCAAATTGCGTTTGATCATCTTGATGCTCCCCTTGAATCCGTTTGGGCCGCCAGTGCGTGCCCTGGAAATATGTTCGGCGCCCTGCGTTTGCAGGGCGCCCGATCCAATCAGCTTGCGACGATGTTGACCAGCTTGCCAGGCACGACGATCACCTTGCGAATGGTCAGGCCATCAGTGAAGCGCAATACGTTCTCGTTGACGCGTGCGGCCGCTTCGACTTCTTCGCGGCTGGCGCTGGCAGGCATCTCGATGTGACCGCGCAGCTTGCCGTTGACCTGAATCACCAGTTGCAGACTGTCCTGCACCAGTGCGTTTGCATCGAATGCAGGCCAGCCCGCGTCGATCACCGGCTCATTGTGGCCCAGTTGCTTCCACAGTTCGTGACTGATGTGCGGCGTGATAGGTGCCAGCAGCAGGGCGACGGTTTCCACGCCTTCCTGCATCAGTGCGCGATCCTGCGGTGTGTCCTGCGGGGCTTTTTCCAGCACGTTCATCAGCGTCATCACTTGCGCGACAGCGGTATTGAATTTCTGGTTCTGGCCAATATCCTGGCTCGCCTGTTTGATCGCCTGATGAATCGCGCGGCGGATGGCTTTCTGCTCATCGGACAATGCCGCAACGTCCAGGCCGGTCGACGGGCCTTGAGCCACGTGCGCCTGGGCCAGACGCCATACGCGGCGCAGGAAACGATGCGAACCTTCGACGCCCGAGTCGGACCATTCCAGGCTCATGTCGGGCGGGGAGGCGAACATCATGAACAGGCGGCAGGTGTCGGCGCCGTACTGGTCGATCATGGTCTGCGGGTCGATGCCGTTTTTCTTCGACTTCGACATCTTTTCAGTGCCGCCGATTTCCACCGGCAGGCCATCGCTGGTCAATGTGGCGCTGATCACCTTGGCCTTGGCGTCTCTTTCGAGGGTCACATCGGCCGGGTTGATCCAGGTCTTCTTGCCGCTGGTTTCCATGCGGAAGTAGGTTTCGGCGTTGACCATGCCCTGGGTGAGCAGGTTCTTGAACGGTTCGTTCGAGGTCACCAGGCCTTCGTCGCGCATCAGCTTGTGGAAGAAGCGCGCATAGAGCAGGTGCAGGATCGCGTGTTCGATACCACCGATGTACTGATCCACCGGCAGCCAGTGGTTGGCAGCGTTCGGCTCGACCAGACCACCCTCGTAATGCGGTGAGGCATAGCGCGCGTAGTACCACGAGGACTCGACGAAGGTGTCCATGGTGTCGGTTTCACGCTTGGCCGGTGCGCCGCATTTCGGGCAGCTGCACTCGTAGAACTCGGGCATGCGTGCCAGTGGCGAGCCAGCGCCGTCGGGCACGACGTCTTCCGGCAGGACAACCGGCAACTGGTCTTCCGGGACCGGCACGTCGCCGCAGGTGTCGCAATGCACGATAGGAATCGGGCAGCCCCAGTAACGCTGGCGGCTGATACCCCAGTCGCGCAGGCGGAACTGGGTACGGGACTGGCCCAGGGATTTCTTGACCAGTGCGGCTTCAATGGCGTCGAACGCGTCCTGGAAGGTCAGGCCGGTGAATTCGCCGGAATTGATCAGCTCGCCATGCTCGCCGTAGGCCGGCTGCCATGGGGCAGGTGTTTCGTCGCCGGCGCTGGTGCGGACCACGGGCTTGATCGGCAGACCGTACTGGGTGGCAAACTCGAAATCACGCTCGTCGTGCGCCGGTACAGCCATGACCGCGCCATCGCCGTAGTGCATCAGCACGTAGTTGGCGACCCACACCGGCAGTTTCTCGCCAGTCAGTGGATGCTCGACGAACAACGAAGTCGCCTGGCCTTTCTTTTCCTGCGTGGCAACGTCGGCTTCGGCAACGCTGCCGCCCTTGCATTCATCGATGAACGCCTGCAGCGCTGGGTTGCCTTGCGCGGCCAGGGTTGCCAGTGGGTGTTCGGCCGCCACCGCGACGTAGGTCGCACCCATCAGGGTGTCAGGGCGGGTGGTGAAGACTTTCAGGGCACCGGCTTCGCCGATCGAGGCCTGGTCGTACGGAAACTGCACTTCCATGCCGCGCGAACGGCCGATCCAGTTGCGCTGCATGGTCTTGACCTGTTCAGGCCAGCCCGGCAGTTCGTCGAGGCTTTCCAGCAGCTCATCGGCGTACGCGGTGATCTTGAAGTAGTACATCGGGATTTCGCGCTTTTCGATCAGCGCGCCGGAACGCCAGCCGCGGCCGTCGATGACCTGCTCGTTGGCCAGTACGGTCTGGTCGATCGGGTCCCAGTTCACGGTGCCGTTCTTGCGGTAGATCACACCCTTTTCGAACAGGCGAGTGAACAGCCATTGTTCCCAGCGGTAGTAATCAGGCTTGCAGGTGGTGACTTCGCGCGACCAGTCAACCGCCAGACCCAGGCTCTTGAGCTGGGTCTTCATGTAATCGATGTTTTCGTAGGTCCACTTGGCCGGCGCGACGTTGTTGTCGATGGCGGCGTTTTCAGCCGGCATGCCGAAAGCGTCCCAGCCCAGTGGTTGCAGAACATTCTTGCCCAGCATGCGCTGGTAGCGGGAGATCACGTCACCAATGGTGTAGTTGCGCACATGACCCATGTGCAGCTTGCCGCTCGGGTAAGGAAACATCGACAGGCAGTAGAAGGTGTCCTTGCCTGGCTGTTCACTGACTTCAAAAGACTTTTGCTCGTCCCAGAACGTTTGGGCGGCGGCTTCGATTTCACGGGGCTGATAGAGTTCGTGCATGGCTACTTTTTACTAAGGATTAGTGACCCTTGACCTCTTCATTGCTTCGCCGAGTCAGGTCGGCACCGCGTGGCGGACATTTGCAACTGTCTGTGCGGTGCGTTCAGGCTCAAGAGCGCGGAAGTGGAATTACAGGAAGCGCAGTAGCATACATGAGGGCCGTCTATCGAGGGAAACCCTGATTGCGTCCCTTGCGGGCTCAACGCCCGGCCGGCAACCTCATCTGGCCGTTGGTCGTAGTCCCCTACCGGTTCTTGCAGCAGCGCTAAGCTCAAACGCGAGGGTGATGATTATCTTCGATGAGGTGAGTGGATGACAGAGTTGCAGCATGTTGCAAGCCTGACCAGGCTGTATGAGCGTCTGATCGATCGTCTCGGACTGGCACTCGAGACGGCGAGTACCTCGGTCCGGCTCCGAAACGAGTCGCCTGCCGAGCTTGAGCTCAAGGGGTTGAGCCATGCCGAGTTCCGGTTGATCGAAGCCTATCTCGAAAAGGGCAACGGGGACGCAGGCGCAGTTATCGTCGACATGCCTGCGGGAAGCGCTCTGGCGGCTGCGGAGCATGGCAGGTCGCCCCGTGCGTCAGCCACCATCGTGTGGCTGAAAGATCGGCGACGAGCCAGGGCGTCAGTGCGGCTGGGCCGTAACACTTAGGCATTGCCTGCCTGCACGCGGGCCAAGGGCCTGGCCATTTCGGGCTTCCTGCTTCAGGCATTGTCGCGTGTCTGTAAACATTCTAGGCTGCGGGCACTCATGGAGATGTCCCGATGCTTTTGCGCTACCTGCTCAAAACCCTTCTTTTGCCGCCCGGTATTCTGTTTGTCCTGCTGATTCTTGGTTGGTGGCTGCGTCGCTCCCGGCCACGACTGGCGACGGTATCCTTTGCGGTCGGCCTCGGCGGATTGTGGCTGATGAGCCTGCCGGTCGCCGTAGAGTTTGCCGCTCGTAAACTGGAGCAGGTCCCGCCCTTGCCGCAGCAGCAGTGGGCGACGCTGGCGCAGCAGGCGGATGCCATTGTGGTGCTGGGCAATGGGCGCGAGCGCAATTCGCCGACCTGGGGTGCAGACACGCCCACCGGTCTTGGACTGGAGCGCCTGCGTCTGGCGGCTCGATTGGCGAAAGAATCCGGACTGCCGATATTGACCTCCGGCGGCCTGCATTTTGACCAGCCGCCCAGCGAGGCGGCGATCATGGCGCAGTCACTGCAGGACGATTTTGCTGTGACGGTGCGCTGGCAGGAGGGGCTGAGTCGCACCACGTGGGAAAACGCGACCATGAGCGCCGCAGTTCTGCAGCCGCAAGGCATCAAGCGCGTGGTGCTGGTGACTCAGGCCTGGCACATGCCGCGGGCACGCTGGAGCTTCGAGCAGGCGGGCTTTACTGTGGTGAGTGCGCCGGTCGGCTATATGGGTGTCGACAATGCTCGGCCTTTTGGCGGCTGGCTGCCTGAAAGTCGCGTGTTCACGCAGAGCGGGATGCTGCTCAATGAAGCCGCAGGCTTGCTGGTTTATCCGTGGATCTATCGGAAGGGGCAATGATCATTTGAAGCAATGGCCATCTGAAGCCGATTCCACCTGCAGGCAGATGAAACCGGCTTGGTGCAGTCAGACGGTCTTGGAAATCCGTGCCGCCATCAACGCCCAGCCAAACAGCAGCAGGCAGACAATCGCCAGCGGCCACGAGCGCCAGTGCAGATAAGGCGTGAGTTCATGCATGGGCACCACTTCGCCGTACAGCACGCCGCGTTCGAACTGCGGAATCTGCTCGGTGATCTTGCCAAACGGGTCGATCAGCGCGGTCACGCCGTTGTTGGTGGCGCGGATCATCCAGCGGCCTGCTTCAAGGGCGCGCATCTGGGCCATCTGCAAGTGTTGCAGAGGGCCGATCGAGGTGCCGAACCAGGTGTCGTTGCTGACCGTCAGCAGCAGGTCGCTTTGTGCCGACAGGCCTGCGGCGAACTCTGGATAGACCACTTCGTAGCAGATGAAGGGCGCGATGTGATAACCCTTGGCCTGCAATAACGCCTGATCGTTCGGCCCGCGCGCGAAGTCCGACATTGGCAGATCGAAGAAGGAAATCAGCCCGCGCAGCAGGTCCTGCAGCGGCACGTACTCACCGAACGGCACCAGCTTCTGCTTGTAGTAGGTGCCGTCACCCTGACCCGTGACCGTGATGCCGTTGTAATAACGATACTCACCGCGCCCGGTCGGTTCACGCACCGGTACGCCGGTGATCAGCGCAGCGCCGCGGTCCGAAGCGAACTTGCCCATCATCGACAGATAGCCTTCTGCGCTTTCCTTGAGCACCGGCACGGCGGTTTCCGGCCAGACGATCAGGTCTGCCTGCTGCGAGCGGAAGGTCATGTCGCGGTACAGCGCCAGCTGATCGTTAAGCTTTTGCGGGTCCCACTTCATGCTTTGTTCGACGTTGCCCTGCATCGCCGCAACTTTCAGTGGCGCGCCGGACGGCGATGTCCAAGCGTGACCCTTGAGTGCCAAGCCGATGACCCACGGGGCCAGTAACAGCACCACGCCCATGGCCAGAAACGATTTGCGTGCACGCAGGCGGTGCAGGTTGCACAACAGTGCAGCAGTCAGCGCCAGCGAGAACGAAATCAGCCATACGCCGCCGACGGGGGCGAGCCCGGCCAGTGGGCCGTCGAGCTGACTGTAGCCGGAGTAGAGCCACGGGAAACCAGTGAGAAACCAGCCGCGAAACGCTTCCTGCCATAGCCATAGCGCTGCGAAGGCCAGCGCATCGGCCAGCGGTGCTTCATTGCGACGCAGCCAGCGCGCCCAGACCCAGGCGGGCAGGGCGAAGAACAGGGCAATGGCGGCGATAAACAACAGCATCAACAGCCCGGCCAATAGCACGGAAGCGCCGCCGTAGGTGTGAATGCTGACGTAGATCCAGCTGGTGCCGGCGCCGTACAGACCGAAGCCATAGCACCAGCCACGGGCCAGTGCCTGGCGCGGGTTCAGGTCGCGCAGGCCCAGATAGAACATCGCCACTGCGACCAGCACCAGAGGCCAGAGGTCAAAGGGCGCCAGGGCCAGGGTCGTGAGCCCGCCAGCCGCCAGGGCCAGCAGGTTACCGGGCCAGCCGGGGCGGGTTATCCAGCGCATGTAGATTCCTTAAAGCAGCATCAAGTGTTTACGGACGTGAAATGGGCGTCACGCGCAGCAAATGAATGCGACGGCTGTCAGCGCTCAGGATGCGGAAACGATAGGCACCGATTTCAGTGATTTCGTTGCGCTTGGGCAGATGGCCGAAGGCATTCATCACCAGACCGCCCACAGTATCGAACTCGTCGTCCGAGAACGTGCTATCGAAGAATTCGTTGAAATTCTCGACCGGCGTAAGGGCCTTGACCAGGAAGTCGCCGCTGGGCAGCGGTTTGATGTAGCTGTCTTCCTCGACGTCATGCTCGTCTTCGATATCGCCGACGATCTGTTCCAGTACGTCTTCGATGGTTACCAGACCCGCCACGCCGCCGTATTCGTCAATGACGATGGCCATGTGGTTGTGGTTGGCGCGAAATTCGCGCAACAGCACGTTGAGACGCTTGGATTCGGGCACGAAAGTGGCCGGACGCAGCAGCTTCTTGACGTCATCGCTGTCACCGTCGGCCTTGAGGATCAGCGGCAGCAGATCCTTGGCCAGCAGCACACCGAGCACATCATCGTGGCTTTCGCCGATCACCGGATAGCGCGAGTGCGCAGCATCGATGACCGCAGGCAGAAATTCCCGGGGTGTCTGGGTCGCCTTGATGCTGATCATCTGCGAGCGAGGCACCATGATGTCGCGCACTTGCAGGTCAGCCACTTGAATGGCGCCCTCGACGATGGCCAGCGCTTCGCTGTCCAGCAGTTTGTTCTGGTGGGCTTCGCGCAGCAGCTCAAGCAGCTCCTGGCGGTTTTTCGGCTCATGGACAAAGGCCTGGGTCAGTTTACCCAACCATGACTTTTGCCCGTTGCTCGATCGGTCTTCGCTCATAGCCCTTACTCGTGGTCCTTGCTTGGTGTGTCTGAATGTGGATGGTCGGCACTTTCGTCGTCGGCGTAGGGATCGGGATAGCCCAGCTCCTCAAGCAACGTTCGTTCCAGTGCTTCCATTTCTTCGGCTTCTTCATCATCGATGTGGTCGTAACCCAGCAGATGAAGGCAGCCATGAATGACCATGTGCGCCCAGTGCGCGTCGACGGACTTGCCCTGTTCAACGGCTTCACGGTTGACGACCGGAACGCAGATAACCAGATCACCCAGCAACGGGATGTCCAGCATGTCGTCTGGAACGTCTGCCGGGAATGAAAGCACGTTTGTTGCGTAATTTTTGTGTCGCCAGGTGTGATTGAGCTCACGCCCTTCGGTTTCGTCAACCAGGCGGATGGTCAGCTCGGAGTCGGCACTGCGCTGACGCAGGCCCATTTCACACCAGAGGCGGAATCGGGCTTCGTCAGGGGCGCTTGTCTCGCTTGCAATCTGCAGGTCCAGCTCAAGCATCGCGGTGGTTGTCCCGTGGGTAACTGTTGTTGCCCGACGGACCATCGCTGAGGCGGTCGTCGAAACGCTCGTAGGCTTCGACGATGCGCTGAACCAGCGGGTGGCGAACCACATCCTTGGGTTTGAAATGCGTGAAGCTGATGCCCGGCACGTCCTTGAGCACATCGATGACGTGCGTCAGCCCGGAGCGAGTGCCCTTCGGCAGGTCGACCTGGGTGATGTCGCCGGTGATCACGGCCGTGGAGCCGAAGCCGATACGGGTCAGGAACATCTTCATCTGCTCGACGGTGGTGTTCTGACTTTCGTCGAGAATGATGAAGCTGTTATTAAGGGTGCGTCCGCGCATGTAAGCCAGCGGTGCCACTTCAATGACCTGCTTCTCGATCAGCTTGGCGACGTATTCGAAACCGAGCATCTCGTACAGCGCGTCGTACAGCGGGCGCAGGTACGGGTCGATCTTCTGTGCCAGATCGCCGGGCAGGAAGCCCAGCTTCTCGCCAGCCTCGACCGCCGGGCGCACCAGCAGGATGCGTCGGATCTGCTCGCGCTCCAGTGCATCCACCGCGCAGGCCACCGCCAGGTAGGTCTTGCCGGTACCCGCCGGGCCGATGCCGAAGTTGATGTCGTTGCTGAGGACTTCCTTGACGTAACGCTGCTGGTTCAGGCCGCGCGGGCGAATCATGCCCTTTTTGGTGCGCAGCGAGACGCCGACTTCGGCGGCAGGGTGATTGTCGAGGCCGTCCACACCCGATTCCTGAAGGAACAGGTGGACCATGTCCGGCGTCAGTTCGGTACCTTTGGTTTCCCGGTACAGACGGCGCAGAAGGTTCTCGGCGGAATGATTTTGTTTGGCGTCGCCAATCAGCTCGAATTGATTGCCGCGATTGCGGATCTCGATGTCCAGGCGTTGCTCGATCAGGCGCAAGTGCTCGTCGAGTTGCCCGCACAAGTTGGCGAAACGATGGGCCTCGAAAGGCTCGAGGGTGAAGCGATGAGGTTCTATGGGTGCGTTCAAGGTCGTTTAATGGCCGTCCGGCGGCAATTGAGATGTATTGAAGAATACCCCTAGCGCTGATTGTGCGAAAGCGTTGCCTTGTTAAAGGCCGCGCCAGGGATTCACCGTGCTCAATGGTAGGGACCGCGCAGAAACGAATTCATTCGGCGATTCGTTTCTGCAGCGACACTCAAGCTTTACTGTAGCAGCGAGCCGCGCAACGAGTGAGGCTGCGCATCATCGATGTGTACATCGGCAAACTGCCCGATCAATTTGGGGTTGTCGCAGCGAAAATTGACGATCCGGTTGTTCTCGGTGCGGCCCTGCAGTTCGCCTGGGTCTTTCTTCGAGTAGTCGGTCACCAGAATGCGCTGGATGCTGCCCACCATCTGCCGGCTGATCTCGAAACCCTGCTGGTTCAGACGATGTTGCAGGGCGGCCAGGCGCTCTTTCTTCAGGGCTTCGGGCGTATCGTCCTTGAGGTCCGCGGCGGGCGTGCCCGGGCGCGGGCTGTAGACGAACGAGAACGAGAAGTCGAAACCCACGTCCTCGATCAGCTTCATGGTGTTGTCGAAATCCTTTTCGGTCTCGCCGGGGAAGCCGACGATGAAGTCGGAACTGATACTGATGCCCGGCACTGCGGCCCTGAGCTTGCGCAAACGCGACTTGTATTCCAGCGTGGTGTGGTTGCGCTTCATCGCCGCCAGAATGCGGTCGGAGCCCGACTGCACAGGCAAATGCAGGTGTTTGACCAGTTCCGGCACTTCCGCGTGGGCCTGGATCAGGCTGTCGGAAAACTCCAGCGGGTGCGAGGTGGTGTAGCGAATTCGGTCGATGCCATCGACGGCGGCGACCACGCGAATCAGGTCCGCCAGGTCTGCGACGCGGCCGTCGTGGGTGGTGCCGCGATAACCGTTGACGTTCTGCCCCAGCAGGGTGACTTCACGCACGCCGTTTTCGGCCAGGTGGATCACTTCGCTCAGCACATCGTCGAACGGGCGACTGACTTCCTCGCCACGGGTGTAGGGCACCACGCAGAACGTGCAGTATTTGCTGCAGCCTTCCATCACCGACACATAAGCGCTCGGGCCATCGACGCGCGGCTCGGGCAAGTGGTCGAATTTTTCGATTTCCGGGAACGAGACATCGACCTGCGGCAAGCGGGTCACGCGTGCGGCGTCGATCATTTCCGGCAGGCGGTGCAGGGTCTGCGGGCCGAACACCACGTCCACATAGGGCGCGCGATCACGAATGGCTGCGCCTTCCTGGCTGGCCACGCAGCCGCCGACAGCGATAACCATTTCCGGATTGGCCAGCTTCAGCTCACGCCAGCGGCCGAGCTGGGAATACACCCGGTCCTGGGCGCGTTCACGAATCGAGCAGGTATTGAGCAGGATCACGTCGGCGTCTTCCGCGCGAGCGGTGACTTCCAGGGCCTGATGTTCGCCCAGCAGGTCGACCATGCGCGAGCTGTCGTACTCGTTCATCTGGCAACCGTGGGTTTCGATATAAAGCTTTTTGGCCATGCGTGATGATCAACCGTGTCAGTGAACCGCGCATTATAAGGATGAAGGGCTCGGGTTCCTAGCGTCGGCTGTCCGACGAGGCGGGCGGACATGCTATAGTCCGTGCCCCTTTTTCATCTCCGATCGTTACCCGCCCGTTATGACCAAACGCGAAGCTCCAATCTACAAGGTGATTTTCCTCAACCAGGGACAGGTGTTCGAGATGTACGCCAAGCAGATCTACCAAAGTGATCTGTGGGGCTTTCTGGAAGTTGAAGAATTCGTCTTCGGCGAGCGCACGACCGTTGTGGTGGACCCTAGCGAAGAGAAGCTCAAGGCCCAGTTCGAAGGTGTGGTGCGCAGTTTCGTGCCGATGCATTCGATTGTGCGCATTGATGAAGTCGAACGCATGGGCACGCCGAAGATCAGCGAAGCGCGCGGCAGCAGCAATGTGATGCCGTTCCCCATGCCGATGCCGGAAAAGTAAGCGTTGCAGGTGTGAATCGCGATTGCCCTGAAAGATTCCTGATCAGGGCAACGGAGAAAAAGGACTGCGACCTTCGGCGGTCTGCAGTTCAAGCAGGTATTTGCGGAAAATCTGCCCGAGTACCTGAGTGGCGACTTCGAGCTCGTCACGCTGCATCTTCGCCGAGACTTCGTCGGCAGCGTCCAGCGCGTCTTCCGAACCGTTGACCGCGGCCATCTTCAGCACGATGTAGGCCTGAATGTTGTTGGCCTGCACACCTTCACCACGGCTGAACATCAAGCCCAGTTGATACTGCGCCTGGGCATGGCCCTGCAGCGAAGCCTGCTCGAAATAATTCAGCGCCTGCGACAAATCGCGAGGTGCATTTCTGCCCTCGTAATACAACTCACCCAACTCGTACTGCGCCTGCGCGTCCCCACCCTTGGCGGCCTGTTGGCAGGCTTCGAGCGCTGCAGGCAGGTTCTCTGGCTGGGTATTGAGGGTGCAACGACCCATCGCCGGGACTAACAACGAGTTGCCGCCGGCAGTTGCCAGCAGAGGATAGACAAGCAACAGGCAGCCCAATACAAGGGTGCGGCCGGTGCGGTTCATGGGAGTCGACTTACCTCTGAAAAAGGTGCGGGCATGCCCGACCAGCTAAACGTGCTGGCTGCGCATTATGAAATAAGCAGAGCCAACCTTACAAAGTCTTTACGGATTTTCTGCTGCACGGCCTGAAAACATCCTTTTTTACGGGCGGATTACCTGAAAGAGGGTTGTTGTCAGCGTGTCTGTGCAGCGTTCGCGTTGCATTGTAGAAGCAAAATACGTACTTAACGTTCAGTTTCATTCGCAGTCATCACTCGCGCCGGTTCACTGACACCCTGCGCGAGTGATGCATGCCGAGCTTATTTCAGCGCAGCGAATGCCTTTTCTGCGGCATCCAGGGTCAGTTTCAGCTCGGCATCACCATGGGCGATGGAAGTGAAACCCGCTTCAAAAGCGCTCGGCGCGAGGTAAACACCGCCTTCCAGCATCAGGTGGAAGAAGCGCTTGAAGCGCTCGGAGTCACTGGTCATCACGTCTTCGAACGTCACGATTTGGTCGGCTTCGCTGAAATACAGGCCGAACATGCCGCCGGCCTGGGTCGTCACGAACGGGATACCTGCGGCATCGGCGCGCTGTTGCAGGCCTTCGAGCAGGCGGCGGGTGTAGTCGCTCAGTTCATCGTGAAAGCCCGGACGGCTGATCAGGCGCAGGGTGGTAAGGCCGGCCGCCATCGCCAGCGGGTTGCCCGACAGGGTGCCGGCCTGATAGACCGGGCCGAGCGGTGCGATGTGCGACATGATTTCGCGTTTGCCGCCAAAGCAGCCGACCGGCATGCCGCCGCCGATGATTTTGCCAAAAGTGCTCAGGTCGGGCGTCACGCCGTAGTAAGCCTGTGCGCCACCGAGGGCAACGCGGAAACCGGTCATCACTTCATCGAAAATCAGCACCACGCCGTGCTCGTCGCACAGGTCGCGCAGCCCTTGCAGGTAGCCAGGCGCAGGCGGCACACAGTTCATGTTGCCAGCCACGGGTTCAACGATGATGCACGCCACTTCCTGACCCACTTCGGCCAGCAGGTCACGCACGGCGTCGAGGTTGTTGAAGGGCACGGTCAGGGTGTGTTTGGCGAAAGCAGCAGGTACGCCAGGCGAGCTGGGCACGCCGAGGGTCAGCGCACCGGAGCCGGCCTTGACCAGCAGGCTGTCGGAGTGACCGTGGTAGCAACCTTCGAACTTGAGGATGCTGTCGCGGCCGGTGAAGCCACGGGCCAGACGGATTGCACTCATGGTCGCTTCAGTGCCCGAGCTGACCATGCGAACCATTTCCATGGATGGCACCAGTTCGCAGACCAGGTCGGCCATTTCGGTTTCCATGGCCGTCGGTGCGCCGTAGGACAGGCCGTGTTCCAGCTGGCTGCGCACGGCATCGAGCACGTCGGGGTGGCTATGGCCAAGAATCATCGGGCCCCAGGAGCCGACGTAATCCACATAACGCTTGTCGTCTTCGTCAGTCACGTAGGCGCCCGCAGCGTGCTTGAAGAACAGTGGCGTGCCACCCACGCTCTTGAAGGCGCGAACCGGCGAATTGACGCCGCCGGGGATGTGTTTTTGGGCGTTGGCGAACAGTGTTTCGGAACGGGACATGATCGGGTCTCTGCTTTGAAACGGGGAATTCGTGTCTACGCTGGGGTCAGCCGAGGCGGGCAGCTTCAGGGTGGGCTGCTTTATTGGGTGGCATGAGCCAGAGAAGGCGCAGGAACACGCACTATATCAAATGAAGGAGGATCCACGTACTGGCTCGCGAGGGGGGCAGTGCAGGCCCCGAAAACAGAGCATTCTGAACCATCGCCTTCGCGAGAAGGCGAAGCGTCGCCCGTTTCTGGCCCACGACCATTCCGCTCTACAACAACGCCGTGAAAGCTTTTGCCCGGCGCGTCACTTCCTGAGTGTTTTCAGCGCCGAACAAGCCGTGCACCACGGCGAGCAGGTCGGCCCCGTGTTCAACCAGTTGCGGTGCGTTCTCCAGGGTAATGCCGCCAATCACCGCGATCGGCAGATGGACCCTGGCACGCACCTGAGCGATCAGGTCCAGCGGTACAGCGGGGGCGCCAGGCTTGGTCAGGGAATTGAAGAACCTGCCAAATGCCACGTACGTCGCGCCGTCAGCCTTGGCTTGCTCGGCCAGCTCCACGCGGCCATGACAGGTGGCACCGACAATCGCCTTGTGTCCGAGCAGGGCGCGGGCATCGGGCAGCGAGCCGTCGGACTGTCCCAGATGCACGCCCACCCCCAGCCGCGCAGCCAGCTCAGCGTCATCGTTGATGATCAGTCGGGTCTTGTAGCGCTCGCAGAGCTTGAGCAGTTCGGTCGCTTCACGCAGACGACGGGACTCGTCACTGTTCTTGTCGCGGTATTGCAGCAGCGTCACGCCGCCGTCCAGCGCAGCTTCGACATACGACAGAAATTTTCCGGACAGCAACTGGCTGTCGGTAATGGCATACAGGCCACGCAGTTTCATGAATCGACCCTCATGGCGATGTGTTACGAGCAAAAATCCAGCGGCAGCCGACGTGGCACGAATTGCCCCCGGCCCAACTGTTCGGCATCCCTCAGGGTCCGCCAGGTGTAGTCGAGTGCCGACTTCACCGCGCTGACCAGCTCTTCACCCTGGGCGATGCGCCCGGCCAGTGCGCTGGCCAGGGTACAGCCAGAGCCGTGGTAGCTGCCGGGCAAACGCTCGCAGACGAAAGTGTGGGTCCGGCCATCATGCAGGTACAGACGGTTATGGATCTGCTGCTCATCACCATGTCCGCCTGTGATCAACAGATATTCACAAAACGGCAGTAGTCTGTCAGCGCACTCGTCCGCAGTCCCTTCGGGAAGCTCGGCAAGGATGCGGGCTTCCGGAAGGTTCGGGGTGGCGATGGTCGACAGGGGCAACAGGCGTTCACGCATGGCGTAGCCGACCTCGTCCTTGCCCAGTCTGCCGCCGCCGCCAGCGCGTAGCACCGGATCACAGACCATGGGCAAATTCGGGTGGGCCAGAAGCAGTTCGACTACCGTATCGACCATTTCCAGTGACCCCAGCATGCCCAGCTTGACGGCTGCTACGCTCGAATCGTTGAGGACTGCATTGGCTTGCGCCATCACCCATTCGCGATCCAGCACGCGGAAATCACTGACGTTCACCGTGTCTTGCACGGTGAGCGCGGTAATCACCGGAGCGGCATGGCAGCCTTGGGCGAGCAGGGCTTCTATATCGGCCTGCATACCGGCGCCGCCACTAGGGTCGTGACCGGACAGGCAAAGGACTACGGGGCGGGAGCTATAGATATTCATGGTGCGCGAGCTTATCACTAAACCTTTCGCGGGCCGCTCGGGGTGCCGGTTTTTTCTTGCGGATCGAGCCCGATCGGTGACAACGGCAGGCTCGACAAAACCTTAAAAAGTACTCATGTTTGCCTTGCGGTCACCGATATAGAGCTATTGCCTTGATTTTGATCGCGATACTGTCTTTAAGCTATTAGCGGCTATGCTTGAGTGGCAAGGCTGACAAGTGACGGTTCGGGTCTTTACTGATGTCTGCCGGTACATGTGCACGTTCAACGGTCTGTTTGAATCATTAGCCTGTTTCAAGGATAGAAATTTGCGGGACGTCGTAATCAATGGATGGATTGAACGCGACGACCTACCTTGGGGCTTCAATGCGCTATCTGTTGATCATTCTGGCTCTTTGGCTGCCGTTGCAGAGTCATGCAGTCGAGTTTGATGAAAACACTCGTTTTCTGCCGTTGGGCCGTGCCATTCAGGTATTCGAAGACCCGACCGGCGAGGCGACCATCGAAAGCGTCAGCGCCGCCGCTCACGCCGGTGCCTTTCAGTCCGTGCCTGCCGGGACCTTCAACGCCGGTTATTCGCGTTCCGCCTTCTGGCTGAAGGTCGAGCTGACCTATCGCCCGACGGACGCCAGCATCCATAACGACTGGTTGCTGGAACTGGCCTATCCGCCAATGGACCACATTGATTTCTATGTCCCGGATGCCGACGGTAATCCCGGGCGGGTCTGGCAGACCGGAGACATGCTGCCGTTCTCCAGCCGCCAGTTCGCCCAGAACAACTACCTCTTCCAGCTGGACCTGCCGCCGGGCCAGGCGCGAACCCTGTACATGCGTATTCGCAGCGAAGGCTCTGTTCAGGCACCGCTCAACCTCTGGTCTACCCACGCGTATCTGGACGCTCAGCCCACCAAGGTTTACGTCTTCGGTCTGATCTACGGCGTGCTGCTGGGCATGCTGGTCTACAACCTGTTCATCTACCTCAGCGTTCGTGAGGTGGATTACCTGTATTACCTGCTGTATGTCGCCTCGTTCGGGCTTTATCAGATGTCGATCAACGGCGTCGCCATCGAATACCTATGGCCTGACAGCCCCTGGTGGGCGAATGCGTCGACCCCCTTCCTGATGTCGCTGGCGACGTTATTCGCATGCCAGTTTTCGCGTAGCTTTCTGGGCACCGCACAATTGAGCCGCTGGCTGGACCGGCTGCTGCTGGCGGTTATCGGCGCTGCCGTACTGGTCATGTTCATGGCCTTGTTCCTCAGCTACGGGCCGGCTCTGCGCGGTGCCACTCAGCTGGTCATGGCGGGCTCTCTGACGATCTACCTGGCGGGTATCGTTGCGGTCATCAAAGGCGAACGGGTCGGGCGCTACTTCGTACTTGCCTGGTCGGTATTCATGGTCAGCGGACTGATCTTCGGCTTGATGCTGCTTGGCTATCTGCCCAATACCTTCCTGACCATGTACGCCTCGCACATCGGCACGGTGCTGGAAATGGCCTTCCTGTCGATGGCGCTGGCCGACCGTATCAACCACGCCCGCAGGCAGCAGGCGCAAACCTTGCTGGCCGCCGGTCAGGATCTGGAGCGCCTCAACCAGCAACTGGCCAACAGCAACCGGCTGAAGGACGAGTTCCTTGCCACGCTCACCCATGAGCTGCGAACGCCGATGAACGGGGTGATCGGATCGCTGGAGGTCATGCAGACGCTGGACATGGACGACGAAGTCGAGATGTATCAGCAAACCGCCGCCAGTTCGGCACGCGACATGATGAGCATGATCAACGGTATCCTGACCCTCACCGAGCTGCAGGCCGGTGTGCTGTACGCCGACTGCGAGGCGTTTTCCCCCGAGGATCTGGCTGACAGGTTAGAGGAGCGTTTCAGCGGCGCGGCTCAGTCCAAGGGCCTGATATTGACGCTCGATCTGGACGATAAACTGCCGCCGAGCCTTCGTGGCGACGCGAGCAAGCTCTACCAGTGCATCGAGTGTCTGGTGGACAACGCGATCAAATTCACCCGGAAGGGCGCGGTGCAGGTACGTTTCAGTGGCCATCCGCAAGACCTGGAGCGCCTGTACCTGCGGGTCGAAGTGATGGACAGCGGTATCGGCTTCAGCCGCCTGGACGAAGCCCGGCTGTATCAGCATTTCTTTCAGGTCGACGGCTCCATGACCCGCGAATACGGCGGGCTGGGCATCGGACTGGCGATCTGCCGGAAACTGGTCGAGTTGCAGGGCGGCGAACTGAGTCATCGTTCCGAACCCGGCAAGGGCAGCTGTTTCACGCTGAGCGTGCCGATGCTGATGGTCGTGCCGGGCGCGGTGCGCAGGGCGCCTGAACTCAAGGCTCAATGGGGTATATAAGCGGCCTTATAGCGTCATCAGCTGAAAGCGCCGACGGTTAGGCGGCTACGGCACTTTTGCTAGGGCCGGGTGCGTGATTCACTGTGTGCATGTTGTGTGTGTACTCAGGCAGGAGATGACTCATGAACCTGAATCAATTCGCCGAAACCCACGAAGTCACCAATCAACCGCCGCCGCTGGACGGGGCAAACCTTTACCGTATCGACGTGCCACTTCAGGAATGGAGCAGGCGATTCGGGGCGGGCTGGGCGCAGTCGCGTATCGATGCCTACGGTTCGCTGGCAGGTGGCCCGCTGATGGCGGCGGGCTTTCTGGCCAACCAGCACAAGCCTGAGTTTGCCAGCCATGACCGTTACGGGCACCGCATCGACCTGGTCGAATTCCACCCGACGTATCACCAGTTGATGAGCACGGCCATCGAGCATGGCATCCCGTCGTTGCCATGGACCGATCCGCAGCCCGGCGCTCACGTGGCGCGTGCGGCCATGAGTTATTTGCATACCCAGGCAGACCCTGGCAGCGGCTGTCCGCTGACCATGACCTTCGCCAGCGTTCCTGCGCTCAGGCTGCAACCGGATCTGGCTGAAATCTGGCTGCCCAAGGTGCAGTCGACTGAGTACGATCCACGCAACGTGGGCATTGCGCACAAGCGTGGCGCGACCATCGGCATGGCCATGACCGAGAAGCAGGGCGGCACCGACGTGCGCGCCAACACCACGCGTGCGTTCCCGGTGGGAGCAGGCGGCCCCGGCCAGGCCTACGAGCTGGTCGGGCACAAATGGTTCTGCTCGGCACCGATGTGCGATGCATTCCTGACCCTGGCGCAGACCGACAAGGGCCTCAGCTGTTTTCTGCTGCCGCGCCATAGGCCGGACGACACGCGTAACGAGTTTTACATTCAGCGCCTGAAAAACAAGCTCGGCAACTGGTCCAACGCCTCCAGCGAAGTCGAGTTTCGTGGCGCGCTGGCATGGATGATCGGCGAAGAAGGGCGTGGCGTCCCGACCATCACCGAAATGGTCGCCATGAACCGTTTCGACTGCATGATTGGCTCCAGTGCCCTGATGCGTCAGGCGCTGACTCAGGCGACCCACCATTGCGCGTACCGTACGGTCAGTGGCCGGTTGCTCGCCGAGCAACCGTTGATGCAGAACGTGCTGGCTGATCTGGCACTGGAAAGCGAGGCCGCGCTGGCCCTGACCCTGCGGATGGGGCGCGCGCTTGATCACCTGGATGATGACCACGAAAAGCGTTTTGTGCGTCTGGTCACGGCAGTGGGCAAATACTGGATCTGCAAGCGCGCCCCGGCCATGATCAACGAAGCCGCCGAGTGCCTGGGCGGCGCCGGTTATGTCGAGGACAGCATTCTGCCCCGGTTGTACCGCGAAGCGCCGGTCAACTCGACATGGGAAGGCTCCGGCAACGTGCAATGCCTGGACGTGCTGCGAACCCTGTCCAAGGAGCCCGGCGCACTTGATGCGCTGTTCGACGAACTGGGCGACGGACATGGCGACCGGCAACTGGCGGCACATATCGGCAAGCTCAAGGCGGCGTTTCAGGACACCGGCGACATTCAGTACCGCGCCCGCCAACTGACCGAAGACATCGCCATCGCCTTGCAGGGCAAGTTGTTGCTGGAAGCGGGTAACGCGGCGGTCAGTGACGGCTTCATTGCCGGTCGACTGGTGTCTGGCGGGCGGGTGTATGGCGCTTTGCCCAAGGGTGTTGACGTAGAAACATTGCTGCAAAGGGCCTCGCCGCAGGTGGCATGAGCACGCGAACCCGTTACGATGCACGTCTGCAAGATCAGACAGGACATGAATCGTGACCCAAGCCTTTGTTGTTGTCGACACCGCCGAGCAGGCTGTAGAACGGCTCGCCGAGCTGCATGAACGCGCCACCAGTGCGCTGAGTCAGGCGCTCAAGCGCTACCTGAAAGACCGCGTTGAACCCACTGCCGAAGAGCGAGCGCAATTCAGCTACCCGGAACTGCGCCTGGTCTACAAATGCCAGGGCGAAGTGCCGGTCACCACGCGCGCCTACGCCAAGGTGCAGCTGCCGGGCACTTACAGCGTCACCGTCACGCAGCCCAAGGCCTTCAAAAAGTACCTGCTCGAACAACTTGTCCCGCTGATGAACGATTTCACCGTGACGGTCGAAGTCGGTATGAGCGAGCAGAGCATTCCTTATCCTTACGTGGTCGAGCAGGGCGATGAGCTGGCCGGCACGGGCGTCACCGCTGCGGCGCTGGCACGAGTGTTCCCGAGCACCGACCTGTCGGCTGCCACCGACGGCATTGCCGACGGCCTCTACGACTGGGCCAACGTCGATCCGCTGCCACTGGCGCTGTTCGACGCTGCGCGGGTGGATTTTTCGCTACGCCGTCTGGTGCATTACACCGGCAGCGACTGGCGCCATGTGCAGCCGTGGATTCTGCTGACCAACTACCATCGCTATGTCGACCAGTTCATTCTGCACGGCCTGGAACAGCTCCGCGAAGACCCGCGTTTCGTGCGCATGGTCCTGCCGGGTAACGTGGTGGTCGACAAGAGCATGGGCCAGGAAGAAGCCCAGGCCATCGTCGCCAGCGTGGTCTGGCACCGCTATCAGATGCCGGCCTACCACCTGATCGCCGAAGACGGTCATGGCGTGACGCTGGTCAACATCGGCGTCGGCCCGTCCAACGCCAAGAACATCACCGATCACCTCGCGGTGCTGCGTCCGCATTGCTGGCTGATGATCGGTCACTGCGGCGGCCTGCGTCAGTCGCAGACCATCGGCGATTACGTGTTGGCTCACGCCTACATGCGTCGCGACGGGATTCTCGACCGCGTACTGCCGCCCCATATCCCGATTCCGGCGCTTGCCGAAGTGCAACTGGCCTTGCAGGAGTCGGCTGCGCAGATTACCGGCGAGCGCGGCGAAGAGCTCAAGAAGCGCCTGCGCACCGGCACGGTGTTGACCTATGACGACCGTAACTGGGAACTGCGCTGGGCTCAGGAACGTCCGCTGATCAACCTGTCGCGCGCAGTGGCGGTCGACATGGAAAGCGGCACCATCGCTGCTCAGGGATATCGCCTGCGTGTGCCTTACGGCACGTTGCTGTGTGTATCCGACAAGCCGCTGCACAGCGAAATCAAGCTGCCGGGTTCGGCGAATGCGTTCTATGAGCGTGCTGTCAGTCAGCACCTGAAAATCGGCATCGCTGCGCTGGACCTGCTGCGTACCGAGGTGAACTCGCTGCACTCACGCAAACTGCGCAGCTTCGACGAGCCGCCATTCCGTTGATGGCTTGCCGTTAATAGATTGGTATTTGCACCAAGGGCCACTAAAGTGGCCCTTTCTGTTTTCCGATTGCCGAATTCTCATGTCCCGCACCCAACGCCCCGTTTCCCGCCGTCCTGCCTCCACACCGACAGGCACTGCCCGGCGTGTCGCCAAAGCGCCACCGGCCGAGCCCAGGCTGATCCTGTTCAACAAGCCTTTCGACGTGCTGACCCAATTCAGCGATGAGGAAGGGCGCGCCACGCTCAAGGACTTCATCAAGATCCCCGGCATCTATCCGGCCGGGCGTCTGGATCGCGACAGCGAAGGTTTGCTGCTATTGACCAACGACGGCCAGTTGCAGGCGCGCATTGCCGATCCCAAGCACAAGCTGGCCAAGACCTACTGGGTGCAGGTCGAAGGCGAGCCGAGCGATGAGCAGTTGCAGCAGTTACGCGACGGTGTCCAGCTCAATGACGGGCCGACCTTGCCCGCCGAAGCGCGGCGGCTCGATGAACCGCAACTCTGGCCGCGCAACCCGCCCGTGCGCTTTCGCAAGAGTGTGCCGACAAGCTGGCTGGAGCTGGTGATCAAGGAAGGGCGCAATCGGCAGGTGCGGCGTATGACCGCTGCCGTCGGCTTGCCGACCCTGCGGCTGGTGCGGGTCAGGATTGGCGACTGGACGCTGGAGGGCCTGGATCAGGGCCAGTACAGGGAAGTCGCCGCAAAACTGTGATACCGGTGCTGGCTCAGTTGCGCAGGTGAGTCAGCGGCATTTCGGTGCTGGCCAGCACTTGATTGAGGACAAAACTCGACTTGACGCTGGTCACGCCTTCGATGCGGGTCAGATGGCCCAACAGCAGCTTCTGATAGTGATCCATGTCCGGCACCACCACCTTCAGTTGATAGTCCGCGTCCATGCCGGTCACCAGGCTGCATTCCAGTACCTGAGGCAGGTTGCGGATCTGCTGCTCGAAGTTCTCGAAGCGCTCGGGTGTGTGCCGGTCCATGCCGATCAGCACGTAGGCGGTCAGGTTCAGGCCCAGTTTCTTGCGGTCCAGCAGGGCAACCTGGCGCACGATGTAACCGTCGTCTTCCAGTTGCTTGACCCGGCGCGAGCAGGGCGACGGCGACAGACCAATGCGTTCGGCCAATTCCTGGTTGGATATCCGTGCGTCCCGTTGCAATTCAGCCAAAATGCTCAGGTCGTATCTGTCGAGCTTGCTCACGATGCACCCCATTATCAATTCAATTGCGCTGGATTATTCATCTGAAGTCAAAAATTGCGCCAGTAATGTTTTAATCCGCAATATTAGCAATCTTCTGCCTCAGCCTCAGGCCTATTCTTTTAAACAGAATCACTGCCCGGACACAGCGTCCAGCGCGACCCGCCGAATCAGGCCAGTCGCGGCCTCCCACCCAACAGGGTGTGTCAGGCCCCCGGGCTACATACTGTCCAGAAGACGGCATGAGGTGAGCCAGCGTCAAAAGCGCTGCGCCAGGACGAAGTATCTCAAGGGGGCCATTTGGTCCCCTTTTCTTTGTCTGCTGATAAAGTGCGCAGAACGGCGCTACGCTTAAACAGTCTTAATGACGTCAACCCGCGCTCTAGTGAGGAAAGCATGAAATCTGGCATCTGGCAGTTTGCGGGTGTAAGTCTGTTGTGTCTGAGCATCAGTGCTCACGCGCTGGCCGACGAACGTGATGAACCTCCGCGCAATCCGCTTTACGGCAGCCCCGGTGAAAACGCGCAGCAGCGTCAGCAGCAGCAACAGCGTGCTCAAGAGCAGAACAATCAGCAGCGGCAGATCCAACAGCAGCAAAACCAGCAGCGCCAGGTCGAGCGTCAGCAGCAACAACTGATCAACCAGCAGCAGACCAATCAGCAACGCCAGATTCAGGAACAGCAGAACCAGCAGCGTCAGGTCGAGCGTCAGCAACAGCAGCAGATCCAGCAACAGCAGCTTCAGCAGCGCAACGTCGAGCGCCAGCAGCAACAGCAGATCGAGCAGCAACAGCGCGATCAGCAGCGCCAGATTCAGCAGCAGCAAAACCAGCAGCGTCAGCAGTTGCGCCAGGCTCAGGACAATCTGCCGATTCAGAGCGGCCCGAAAGAGGCGTGGCAAACCCAGCCGCCGCGTCAGGGCTATTACCAGGACATTCCACGCGGCAACAATCGCAACTGGCAGGCCGGTAACGGTCGCCCTAATGATCACTGGGAAGGGCGCCCCGATGGGCGTGGCAACGGCTGGGGACCCGGCCCGCAATATCGGCCTGGCTATGCGATAGATCGCGTACCGGGTGGCTACTCGCGTATTCCCTATCGTGGGCAGGACTATTACTACTCGGGTGGCTACTGGTATCGCCCGCAAGGCCCGCGTTATGTCGTGGTGACACCGCCCTACGGCGTGCGTGTCAGCAGACTACCGTCCTACTCTCAGGAAGTATGGATCGGCAGCAGCCTGCTGTTTCTGGCTGCCGGCACTTATTACGCCTACCAGCCGGACAGTCAGGACTATGTGGTGGTCAATCCGCCGCAGAACGAAGCCGTGTATCAGGCTCCGCCGGCCGAACAACAGGGCAATGGCTATGATCCGGTGGCCTACCCTACCAACGGGCAGAGCCCGCAGCAGGTCGAGCTGGATAAATACCAGTGCTACCGCTGGGCTGCGGAGCAAAGCGGTTTCGACCCGGCCAATGTCACCGGCCAGCCATCGCCTGACATGGTCGATCTGTATCGTCGCTCGATGGGCGCGTGCCTGGCGGGGCGAGGTTACAGCGTCAACTGATGCCGGTCAGGCACTGGCCTGCTTGACGACTTCCTGAGGGTCGGCGTGCACCAGCACTTCGGCCTTCGGGAATTGCTTGTGAATGGCGTCGGCCACCTGATCACAAATGGCGTGGGCGACCGACAGCGTCAGGGTGCCCGGTAGCTCAAGGTGCAATTGCACAAACCAGTGATTACCGGAGATTCGTGTACGCAGATCATGCGCCCCGAGCACGCCCGGCACATCGCACGCCAGTGCCAGCATTTGAGTGCTGACATCGGCCGGCAACTCCGCATCCATCAACACCGATATCGTTTCGCGGGCGATTTGAAAGGCGCTCCACAAGATATACAGCGCGATGCCCAGCCCAAAATACGCGTCCAGCTGTTGCCAGCCGAAATACGCCAGCGTCAGCGCCACCAGAATGCTGGCGTTAAGCAGCAGGTCTGAACGGTAGTGCAGCGAATCGGCGCGGATCGCTGCCGAGCCGGTCGCCTTGATAACCCGGTATTGCAGGGTGAGCAGCGCGATCGTCAGCGCGATGGAAACCACCATCACGACCATGCCCAGCAGCGGCGCGCCCAGCGGTTCGGGATTCTGGATGCGCTCGACCGCCTGAACGGCAATCAGCACACCACTGACGGTGATGAACAACGCCTGCGCCATGCCCGACAGCGCTTCCGCCTTGCCGTGGCCATAGCGATGATCGTCATCTGCAGGCCTAAGTGCGTAATGCACCGCCAGCAGGTTGAGGAACGAGGCGGCGCCATCGAGCAGCGAGTCGGTAAGACCGGCCAGCAGACTCACCGAACCGCTCAGCCACCAGGCAACGCCCTTGGCCAGGATCAGTGTCGTGGCAACTGCCAGCGAGGCCCGTGTCGCGAGACGCAGCAGTCGGGAATGTTCGGCAGTGGTGCTCATGACGCTTCCTTGAACGGAATTGATATCAGGCAGCCGGGACCAGACCCAGTGCTGCCAGTTGTTCGACACTGCCTTTGTGCTGGATCAGGCGTGGATCGTTCAACGGCAGGGAACGGCCCAGCTCGGTTTCAATGATGGCTTGCAGCTTGGTGTTGTCGACACTGCCGTCAGCCTTGAGCGCTTTTTGCAGCTTTTGCGGATCGATCTGCGCATGCTCGCCAGGCCCGTAATAGATCGCACCAGTGGCGAAGTCCACCGCAAACGCAATCACCCCTGGAATGATATAGAACAGCAGCGCGAAAGCATCCAGCGCCGCAATGGCCGGGTCAACCTTGCCATCGATCTGACCACGACGATCAGGATAGAAAATACTGCCGCAGGCCGAAATCTGAGTCAGCAACGTGGCGACCAGAACGCCACCGATCAAGCGAGAAGGAATGCGCATGGAAAGCTCCTGAGATGAAGAGGGCAACTATACAAGGCAATGACTGCAAGGCTAAGACTATTGAGTGATGGGGTGGTTCTGCGGCCGTTAAGTTAAACCAAATGGGATGCGGAGCCATCGCAGTGGTGGGAGTGAGCTTGCTCACGAAGGGCCCTGAACGGGCGCTGAAGATTATCGAAGGTGAGATCGGCCAGGAACACAGCTCCCGCGCCGATGCCCCTTACCGACCACGATTAACATCTGGTTTACTGTGCCGCACGATAACTACAAAAACTCAGGAGTCATGTATGCAACCGATTCGTCTCGGTCTGGTGGGTTACGGCAAGATTGCGCAGGATCAACACGTCCCGGCGATCCACGCCAACCCCGCGTTTGAGCTGGTGGCCGTGGCCACGCAAGGCCAGCCGTGCGCCGGGGTAGAGAATTTCAAATCCCTGGGCGAACTGCTTGCGAGCGGGCTGCAGGTTGACGCGATTGCGTTCTGTACGCCCCCTCAAGGTCGCTTTGCCCTGGTGCAGGAAGCGTTGGCGGCCGGCAAACATGTGTTGGTCGAGAAACCGCCGTGCGCGACCCTGGGTGAGACGATGGCGTTGGTGGCCCAGGTGCAAGAGCAGGGCGTCAGCGGTCTGTTTGCCTGGCATTCGCGTTACGCGCAGGGTATCGAAGCGGCGCGTGAGTGGTTGTCCACCCGCACCCTGCACAGCGTGCAGATCGACTGGAAAGAAGACGTGCGCAAATGGCACCCCGGTCAGGCGTGGATCTGGCAGCCCGGTGGCCTTGGCGTGTTCGATCCGGGCATCAATGCCCTGTCGATCGTGACCCACCTGCTGCCACTGCCATTGTTCGTCGAGTCTGCCGAACTGCGCGTGCCGAGCAATTGCCAGTCGCCTATCGCTGCGTCCATCAAAATGTCCGACACGCGCCATCTCGATATCCGCGCCGAGTTCGATTTCGATCATGGTCACGACGAGCTTTGGAGCATCGAGATTCGCTGCGCTGAGGGGACGTTGCGCCTGGACAAAGGCGGTGCAGTGTTGAGTATCGATGGCGTGCGTCAGGCTGTTTCGGAAGAGGGCGAGTACGCAGCGGTGTATCGCCACTTCCAACAGCTGATCGGCGATAAAGCCAGTGACTTGGACCTGCAACCGTTGCGGCTGGTCGCGGACAGTTTTTTCGTGGGCAGTCGGGCATCCGTTGAACCGTTCTACGACTAAAAGCCTCTCAGGTACAGGTGGGGGCAAACCGCGTTGCGCGCCCCTGCATACGTCAGCCTGACAAGAGAGCAGAAAGTGGACACAAAACAGCCTTGGCCTTCCAGTGAGCAGGAATTGGTAGAAGTACGACGGTTTAATAAAACCCTCGCGCGGATGCCGCGTTTCCAGATTCGCAATCGCGTCACGCCCCGGCTGATTCAGGCGCTGTTGCGTGCAGCTCAGATCGGCAGCGCCCTGAAACCGGGAGGCCATGACCTGCGCATCGAGAAAAGAACGGTCAGTTCGGATAACGTACCGGTGCCCGTGCGCATCATCCGCCCCAAAGGTAAACCCAAGGGCGTGGTGTTCGACATCCACGGTGGCGGATGGGTGATCGGTAATGCCCAGATGAACGATGATCTCAACGTCGGCATGGTCAACGCCTGCGACGTAGCCATTGTTTCGGTTGATTACCGACTTGCTGCAACAACCCCCATCGAGGGCCTGATGGAGGATTGTTTTTCTGCCGCCTGCTGGCTGTTGGGCAAAGACTGCGAGGAGTTTGCCGGCCTGCCGGTTATCGTGGTCGGCGAATCCGCTGGCGGACATCTTGCCGCAGCCACGCTTCTGAAATTGAAAAGCCGACCTGATCTGCTCGAGCGGATAGTGGGTACGGTGCTGTACTACGGCGTTTACGACCTGACGGGCACCAAGAGCGTGCGTACCGCAGGGCCGGAGACGCTGGTGCTGGACGGTCCGGGCATGGTCGGCGCCATGCGCGCGCTCACCCCCGACCGAAGTGACGATAAACGCCGCGAGCCGCCACTGTCACCGCTATATGGCGATTTGACCGGCCTTCCGCCCGCACTGATGTTCGTCGGAGAGATCGACCCGCTGCTGGATGACACTCTGCAAATGGCCGAGCGCTGGGCCAACTCGGCAGAGGTCGAAATGCACCTCATGCCCGAGTCGCCGCACGGCTTCATCCATTTCCCGACCACGTTGGCGCGCAAGGCGCTGGCGCGCAGCCGTGAATGGATCAATGAGCGGATCGGTGCGCTGGGTTGAGCCCGCTGCTCAACCCAACTCTGCGACCCACTTCGACACGGGGTCGCTACTGCTCAAGCCCGGCTGCACAAGACCGTCGATCATGAAGGTCGGCGAAACATGTATACCGTTCTGGCGAGCGTATTTGGCGTGCCATTTCACGGCCTGTTCAAGCTCGGGATTGGCGAATGCCTCCGCCAGCGCCAGGCCGCTGTAACGCTCGATGCGCGCGATGATGTCGTTGGGCGTCGCGTCCATGTTCGGGCCGGTGGCGTGGTGTTCGAACTCGAATTCTTCACGGTGCGACGCAACCGCCGTCATGACCGCCTTGGCGCTTTGCTTGCCGCCTTCAAGGGTCGCAGCCGCCAGAATGCAGCGCACGATGACACCCGAAAACATGTGCCAGGGCTGCGATTGCAGGCGGATTTTGACCGTGATCCTGTCTTCTCCGGCCTGAGCCAGCAGCTCATCGAGCTTGAAGAAGGCCTTGACCGAAAAGGGGCAGGTTGGCTCAAGGAAGACTTCGAACAGACGAGGTCCGTGGCCCCAGGAAAGTACGTCTGAATACATGGTCGTGTTGCTCCCGTCGATGGTTGTACAGAAAACGCGCCGGGCCGGTTGCCCGCGCCGGGCATGGTCACGAGAAGCATTCTCCCGGACACCTCTCGCTCCTCACGCAGAGCATTGGCGCGAGACAAACAGGCGCGCCGGGCTGATTGCCCTGCGCCGCGCATGGTCACGAGAAGTAATCTCCCGCACACCTCTCGTTCCTCACGCTCCGCGTGGGAATGCAGTTCGTGACGCTCCGCGTCACACATTGCAACTTTGACACCACCAGCTTGAGGCGCCATAAAAGCCTGAACTGCGGCTCATGCGGGTTTGAGAGCAGGTTCGGACATGAGTTCGATTTTCAGGCCAGCAATGCGCTAATCCAGCGAATCTGCTGCGCAACCTCCTGCCCTTTTTCTTCGCTCACGCCTTTCTGTGCTCTTTCGAAGTTGTTCAGCGTTTTCTGTTTTTTGCCCAATAAACGCTGCCACTTGAGCAGAAACGCCGGGCTGCGCGCCTGCATCTGTAGCGGGCCGAAATACAGCTCCTCAGCCGTGTACTTAACGGGGCCTGTGCGTTCGGCGACGATGATTTCGTAGTCGAAACGGTTTTCCCGCAGCACCTCTTCGCTGACGATGCGGTAGTCATGCTCCATCAGCCAGACACGCAACGGTTGCTCGCCGCCGTTGGGTTGCAGGATCAAGCGTTCCTGACCGCTCAGGCGCGCCTTGCCCGCTTCAAGGATGTCTCGAATTGTCTCGCCGCCCATGCCGCAGAGACTGATCGCCGTGATCGCGTCCTGCGCTTCGATCGCCGCCGGACCATCGGCCAGGCGCACGCTGACCTGATCCTCCAGATCGTTCTCGCGCACGGTGCGCTCGGCTGCGCAGAACGGCGTCAATGCCACCTCGCCAGCCACCGCCGCCGAGATGGCGCCACGGTTCAGCAGCGCGACCGGCAGATAACCGTGATTCGAGCCGATATCAGCCAGCCGTGCACCGGCGGGTACGTGCGTCGCCACACGCTCAAGGCGCATGGACAATCTCTGTTCGTTCAACGGCAACCCCTTTCACCCCAAACGTCCGACAGCATGGCCGGGTCCGGGCGCGATTCTGTAGAGCAACGCGGCGCATTTCAACTTTCCGCGACAAAACCCACGGCTCGACCCCCACCTGTCGCTCGCGTAGGCTTGGCGTTTTCCATCCTTTGCAAAGCAGAGATCCCATGGCAAACGCAGACATCACCTTCACCCCCGATCCAGATCCGGAGTCCATCTCGTCGGACGTCGCCGACTTCAACGGCGTGCTGGTCAGCACCCAGATCCCTACTCATCCCGACGGTAGCCTGGAACTGGGCGGCATCACCGAGCAGAGCGAATGCACCCTGCGTGCCCTGAAAGACGCCCTCGAACGCGCCGGCAGCTCGATGGACCGGGTCATGCACCTGACCATCTACCTGACCGACATGGCGGACCGGGCGGCTTTCAATGAAGTGTACAAACGCTTCTTCAAAAAGCCGTGGCCCGTGCGCGCAGCAGTGGGCGTGGCGGCGTTGGCAATTGAGGGCATGCGGGTTGAAGTGACGGCGATGGCGGCCAAGGCGGGCTGAATGCAGTCGCTCCTTCCACACTCTGCGTGGGGACGCATTTTGTAACGCTCTTCGTCATAACATGCTTGTCATGAATAATGAGGCGAAGCAAGTCTGTCAGCCTCCAGCAGCACTAAACATAAGGAGATGTATGTGAGACCGGGTCCTAGACTGTTGATGATCGCGGGAGGGCTGGCAGTACTGGGTTTTGTTGGCCATGCCGTATATGAAGCTCTGCCCGGTGATATGGGTAATGATCATATCAATGTCGTATGCGAGGAGGTTGTTAGCGGGCGCTTCAATGGAGACGGGACCATTGATGATTCAAAAAAGAAGACACGAAAGTGTTCTTCGGATCTTCGTACTCTTTCTGCCCATTACGTGGTGCTTGACGACGACGTCTATTGGATGAACCAAGTACGTTATAAGGAGAAACCCTGCATCACTGGCGCCGGTGATGCCTCAGGAGCGATTAGTAATTTTTCGTTTTCATGCCTGTTATCAAAACAAGGTCAGATCAACTCGATCGAGACGCGCGAGCTTAACCTGGTGGCACATTACTCGCCTTCCTTCAAGCCGCTGGAGGGCAGCCTTCAGGGGGGTATTGACTGGCAGACTGATCAGCTTGCCTATTACGCCAAAGACGATATTTCTGTTTACTATGGGGGACGAAAGATAAAGGGCGCAGATCCACATCTTTTTTCGGTGGTTTTTCCCTTGGGTGATGACAAAAAGTGGCGCAGTCTTAGTGTCTCTATGAGCGGCAACGAGATGTTCGTCGGCGGTTTGAGTATTGGCGACATTGATTTATAAGATTTTCGTCCGTTGATTCCTGTTGATTGTCCTGAACACGGTATTTCTGAATGTGCGGGGCATAGAGAGTTAGAAGATTTTTTAAAGTATGATAATTGGGGTCAAGGCCTGCTGGGGGTGGTAGGCAATGATCTCGTCTTTCTGCATACTTCTGGCGCTGAGCGATTTGCTGATATGGCGTCTTCCGACACATTTATGTTCGCGACCAGCAAGAAAATCTATGTTTACACCAAAGCGAAATTTTATGAACTCGGCGGTGAGTATTCATTTAATAAAAAATTGGTACCGATGGACGTGAATGACTTTACAAATAATCGTGGATGATTCGATTTTTGCGATGGCGGCCAAGGCGGGCTAACCATAAGGAGATGGAATGCTACAGATACTGGGCAAAGCCTCATCGATCAATGTCCGCAAAGTGCTCTGGACCTGTGCAGAGTTGGAAATCCCGTTCGAACGGCAGGACTGGGGCTCTGGTTTCAGGGAAACCAACACGCCTGAATTCATGGCACTCAACCCCAATGCGATGGTTCCAGTCATTGAGGACAATGGCTTCGTTCTGTGGGAGTCGAACACGATCATCAGGTACCTGGCGAACCGCGACAACGCCGTGCATCTCTATCCAGCGGACGCAATAGCCAGAGCCAGAGTGGATCAATGGATCGACTGGCAGGCCACAGATCTCAACAAATCCTGGGGTTATGCCTTCATGTCGCTGGTCAGGCACAGCGTCGCCCATCAAGACCCTGACGCGCTGGCTGCCGGATGCCGTCAATGGACCCGACACATGGCGATCCTGGATCGACAGCTTGATGCTACCGGGGCGTACGTTAGCGGCAGCGAGTTTTCGCTGGCAGACATCCCGATGGGCCTTTCAGTAAATCGCTGGTTTGAAACCCCGTTAAGTCATCCGGACTTCCCGGCAGTGAAGGCCTATTACGAACGACTGAGCGAACGTCCCGGCTACCGCTTGCACGGCCGAAACGGAACGCCGTGAGCTTTATACCCGAGCCCTGCATCGAATATTGACTCGCCCGTGGAACCGGATCTCGTTGCTTGCCACCAAGGCGGTATGAGTTTCCGGAGAAGCCGATGATCAACCTCACCAGCATTGCATCTTCGTTGGCGCGTGTGGCGCTCAGCGATTCGACAAAGCCAACGATAGACCGCGCGATGAACGTCGTTAGCCATATCGCTGGCAAAGTGGCGTTGCAGGTCAACAACTCATTGTTAGAGCAGACAGGTCGGCTCAACGAGCGTCAGCAGAAAGGCCTCGCGGTGATCCTGGACGCGTTGCGCGGCAAGGAACCGGTGACCCATGTCGAGACCCACGAAGGGGGAGGCCGATTCAATCTGGCGCGAGCTGCCTTCGACGTGGCCAGCGTTGTCTGGGAGCGCGACAAGTCGATGCGCAACGTGATGAGCTTTTTGGGCGTCAGCGATAGCAAGGGCAACCTGCTGTTCTCTTTGGGCAAGACGCTGGCCGAGGCGATGGTCAAGCCCGAGCCTGGGTATGGCAAGCACAACAGTGAGGCGAACAATGCGTTCTTCTCCAGCAACCTGAAGCTGAACAAACTGATGAACGACATCGCTGACCAGGTGATCAACGAGATTCATCAGCAGAACACCGATCGCGTGCGACGACCCACACCGGGACCCTCCTGGAGACCTGAAAGCACTCAACAGCAAGCGCGCCCGCAAACGCCTCCAAGCGCTCGCCCCCAGGCCAACAGCGCGCCGCCACCACCGCCGAAAGCCCAGCCCAATTCAGGCGCTCAGCGGCCGTCAACAGAGCGGCCCCACAAAACACCCGCTGCTGGCGCGTCCGCGAAGGTGGACAATTCCGCCCCCGCCAAGCCGCCCGTCAAGCAGTTGTACGAGCACTTGGGCCTCTCGGACATGACGGCGGACCTCTCCGCAGTCAAAAAGGCTTACAAGAAAGCCTCGCTGAAGAATCATCCTGATAAGAACCTCGGTAACGAGGCTGAGGCGACTGAGCGTTTCAAAGTGATTTCAAATGCGTTCAGGATTTTGTCCGATCCAGAATTGCGCAAGAAATACGACAATGGCCTTATTGATGAGAACGGTAACGAGTTCAAGACCTGACTTTTCGGCGTGAGGCGTGCTGGCGGCAGTGTTTCTGGCGACTGCCGTTCAGCTAAAATACGCCGCCTGATTCCCCAACCCCACCCCGGTATACTCCCTGCATCTCTCCGGGAGCCCCCATGATTTCGTTACCCATCGATGCCGTCCTGCCAGCCCTGCGCCAGGCCCTGACCACGCGCTTGCCGCTTGCGCTGCTTGAGGAAACCTGGCTGGCCGGGCAGACCATTCTGATGCTGGAACCTCGGCGCCTGGCCGCGAGATCGGCTGCCGAGCGGTTGGCCAGTGAACTGGGCGAGAAGGTCGGCGAAACGGTGGGGTACTCGCCGCGACCGGCGACGTGGAGATGGTCCAGATCCTTCTAGGCCATGTTTGTCTTGACCATACCAAGCCTTACCTGAGCGTGCCGATCGAGTCTCTACGTCGAGCATTTGAGATTGCATTGTGAGGACGTTTCCTGAGGTTTGGTTTTGTGAGATAGTTAACCGAATTAGGTAAACTATCCATCTGAGATTTGGCAGTGTCTGAGAAAAAAAAACTGGTTCCCGGTTCGGTTAACCCAGCTCATTTGGCTGGGCTGTTACGCTTCACCGGTATTCATGGCGAGTCTGTTCTTGCGGCGCTGCGTGGTCATCTGGTCGAAGGTCGTAAGCAAGCAGATGTCTGCCGTGAGTTCAAAGTCAAACCACCACTGCTTTCGCGGAAGGTTGCTGATTTGAATGAGGTTAGCGACAGCGTTAGAGAAGTGTCTAAATTTTACCGATGAAGGTTAATTTTTTCTTTATTCGTTAACCGTTATCGGTTAACATTTCCTCATAGAGGCGATTTAATGAATCGAAGGAAGGAACTGAAAATGGGTAAGGCCGTAAGTTTCAAAGTGACCTCAGCAGAAGCCGCAAATATCACCACTATCGTGGATCGTGTTACCGCGAAACTGCCGGAGACGTTTCCGGATCGTGAAAGCCTCGAAATGGACATCACCGCGTGTCACGCCAATGGTTGCAAGCTGCGCCTTGCCGATATGGCCGAAGCCGATGATTTCAATCTGGTCCATGACGTAAGTGGCATCCGCCAGAACATCGACCGCGCAACCGGAAAGCTGCAAGGTCACTTCCTGCCGCGTTTCTCCGCATAGTTCAGGAAAACTTGACCATGGCACAACTGATCGAGGCGCTACGCTCGACCGCCGCGAAGTGGCGAGCAGGCAACCAGGAACACCGTGAGGGCGTCGTACTGGTGTGGGACGGCGAGGTGTACGGCTGGAAGGATGAACTGCGTGACCCTGCCAGCGAGCGCCCAGGTGCGTATGCCGTGGACAAAGGCCGGGGTGGTCTTCAAGTCCGAGGGCGGCGACGACTACAACGGTGCAAAAGCGTGGGTCGCGGTTGACCCTGACGCGCAATAGGAAAACGCGGCGGATCTGCCGCCCAGGTACACCCGATAAGGAGTAATAAGGCATGAAAGACAAAGAACATGACGTGTTTGCTAAAGCCGCTGCGCAGATGCAAAAAAAGGGATTTCCGGTACTGGTAAAGACCGCCGTCCAAGACAGGGCACAGCTGGAGCGCCTTTATACCAATGGCAGCGATGGACAATCGGCCTTGGGAGAGGACACGCCCGATCCGGTGTGGTTTGTCGAAGAGTGTCAGCTAAATGGTGACTGGCTCGCTATTGATCGAGCGGATGACCAGGACGAGGCTGAGGCGAAATTGAGCCACTTTGAAAACCACCTTCCGGGCACGTACCGCCTACAACGTTCGGACTGGTAGGAAAACGCTCAGTTGCATCCCAAGCCTCGGCCTACGCCGGGGCTGAGTCAGTAGAAGCACACCGGAAGAGCGTCTTGGCTCGGGTAA
Source organism: Pseudomonas cerasi (assembly GCF_900074915.1). GTDB lineage: Bacteria > Pseudomonadota > Gammaproteobacteria > Pseudomonadales > Pseudomonadaceae > Aquipseudomonas > Aquipseudomonas cerasi. Next base: position 4,828,173 of record NZ_LT222319.1, on the reverse strand, counting down.
CGAGGAAAAGTGCGCGGTTCGCGCCATATCAGATGGAGTGGGTCACCAATGGCTAGAATTACGCTGACTGATTTTGACGAATGGCTTGATGATGCTGTGCAATCGGAAGTGGAAGACGTGTATGCCCTCAGTGAAGCAGTTGATGGTGAAACCGAGTTTGCGCAATACAAAGCCGAGCGTGCTCCAAATGGACAGCTCTTTGTCTCGTATGGTGAAGATAGTCCGTGGTTGAGACTGCCCACGGAGGCGGCTAAGCAGGGTTTTCTGCGTCGTCTTGGGGGCCGTTATGTTGGGGAAGGGGGGATGGACATAGGTGCCTGGTACGTCATGCACATGGGCTTGGCTTCCGATTACAGGAAAGGAGCATGAGCAACAAGCGCAAGCAGATGGAGTCGCAGAGACTGGCAATAGCGAATAGATGGTATTGGCGCTGGCTTCCGAACCGCAACTGGCAGGCGATCATGTTCGTGGGTTTTGGTACTGCGGCCATGATTTTGTTAGTCAGTTGGGTGCGAGGTCTACCGTCTGACTTGAACATTCGGGCAGCGGTTGTGGCTATCCTTTGGCTGCTCTTTACAGCGCTGGTATACGCCAGAGACAGAGCACTGGCCCAGTTGTCCAGGTAACGAGGAAAAGACTGAATGGACCACCATCCGCTCCGCCAACGAGTCATCGAGCGTTTCGCTAAAAGCTGGAGCCTTGCACGCCCTGAGAATGCGACGGTCGTGGTCGACTGCCTGACCGATCTTTACGACCGGTTCCGGGCTGAGGGACTCGCTGATGCTATTTTTGAAGAGCAACTGACTTGCGGTAACGATTACAGATACACCCAGCGCGTGGGTGAATTGTTGCTGGCAGATATGCTATGGAGGGATGGCTTCACTTTGGAGAGCAGAGATGTAGGCCTCTACAAAGCGCTGGCATCGTGAATGAATGGGGCGCTTATTCTTAACGTACTTTAAAATGCGGGTTCAGGTTTCAGACATCTCGTCTCGCCAAGCCTTGAGGAGAGGCGACCTTCACTGCAAGCTCAACCAAAGGTCGGGCTTGTCGAGTAGCTTCCTTGACGCCCTTGGTGCCGAGCGACATTGCGACTCCGACCGCTTCAATGTCTACCTGTAGTGCACGCCGCAAATCAGTGGAGGTCAACTTGTCGCTCACTCTGCGGACAAATGCATCATCAAGTACCGATTTTTCTGGTCGATAGCGACCACTTTTGATGGGCGAGACTTGCTCCTGCTGATCCGCCAGGCGTTTCTGCAATCGGGTTGTGACCTGCGTCAAAGCCTTCTCGGCTGTCTCACGCGTAATTTTGCCCGCTTCAGCTGCGGTTGAAAGATTAAACGTATCCGTACGCTCTACAGCATTTCGATTTTTCGCAAACCTACTGTCCTCCGCAAATATGGCTGAACCATTTGACCACGGATCCATGACAATCGTTGAGGTGCCAGACTGGGATTCGTCGGTTTCAGCCCACACATGATCCTCCTCAGTCGATGCAGCCAAGTAGATGTTTTCATCTTCAGATCGTCCGTTTTCCTGGGCCAAAGCTCCATAGGCGAAGCTCGCTATACGAGCATGTTCGCCACAGTTGCCCGCGCCGAACACCTGTCCTGACATCGCAACAAGAACATGCCAGTTCATCGGCTCATTCGCAGGCATCGGCTCATGACCGGCGGCCTCGGCATCTTTTCTCAAGCACCTTGCTGCAAGGGTGCGGGCTCCACTTTCTAAATTGGAAAGTTGCGCATCCACATCAATATTGCCTCTTCCAAAGGGCAATGCACGGCGCGCTTCAGCCACAGCCTTGTCTGCCGGGATCAGACTTTTGGTACCTTCCTGATCCACAGGGCGATGGTCCAGCCTTCGCAACAGTAAGTAGCCGGGCAAAGAAGATGGTGTATCAGGCAGCGGTTTCCCAGCAGACGCAACGGGCGGCAACCGTGTTTGTACTGATGAATATGGATAGTTCGCACGCGCTCTATCAGGGCGAGTCTCAGAGCTTTCTGGTGGCAAGCTATGAGAGCCTTGTTGGCTCTGCGGTTGAGTCATTGATGATTGCGCCGCTTTTCCAACGTTTCCATTCGAAATGCCCGGCAAAGGTGGGGTTAGGCCAGAGTTATGTATTTTCATTTTATCTCAACGAATTAAATACTTTCATCATGCTAGCTATGTCGTCATTTGGGCCGGGTCAGTTCCCCCCAAGCAAGTTCCCTAATCTATGCCATAGCCGCTGAAGTAACATTAATCTGCGCGCCGAGCTTTCACTGATGGGGAAATCAAGCTTTAGCGGCAACAGCGCGGGGAAATTCTGACCATTACGACGACTGAAATGGCTTAGCGTACTTTAAAATCCATTTTCTGAGGCGACCCCCTGTTCGAGCAGCTGCGTTATTTTGCGTACAGCATCGTCAATCGCGAGCGCGAGCTGGGTTCGTTCGAGTCGTTCATGCGCTCGCTCGATGCGTATGCCTACAACCACAACAGCTTTCTAAAGCAGGGGTTTTCGGAAAACCTGCCCCTGTCTGTCACCGCCACTGTAAAAATGACCCCCTAACGCCAACCTAGAATTGACCCCCCTGGGTAAAACTGGCGGCTTTGAGCTGCCAATATGTTGACCCAGGAGCAGTCTGTGGAAATTAAAGTGTTGGCCCGTCAGGGCCATGGCATCAAATTCATCGCCCGTGAGCTGGGTATTTCGCGTAACACCGTGCGCAAGTACCTGCGAAAGGCCCGGTCGCTACCCAGTGACAAGGTGAGACCCGCACGTCCGTGCAAAATCGACCCCTTCAAGGACTACCTGCACGAGCGTATTGAGGCGGCGCGCCCACACTGGATTCCGGCGACCGTCCTGCTGCGTGAGATCACGGCATTGGGGTACAGCGGCGGCGTCAGTCGTCTGAAGGCTTATATTCGCCCCTTCAAACGTAAGGCAGAAGAGCCGGTGGTACGTTTCGAGACACTGCCCGGCAAGCAGATACAGGTGGACTTCACCACCATTCGACGAGGCCGTCAGCCGCTTAAGGCGTTCGTGGCGACACTTGGTTTTAGTCGAGCAAGCTTTGTCCGTTTCTCCGAGCGAGAGGACAGCGAAGCCTGGCTGACAGGGCTTCGGGAGGCGTTCGCTTACTTTGGCGGCGTGCCCGAGCAGGCATTGTTTGATAACGCCGGAACCATCATCACCGAGCGAGATGCTTTTGGGGAGGGCCAGCACCGTTGGCATCCCCGATTGGCTGCGCTGGCCGATGAGTTTGGTTTTATTCCCAAGGTCTGCCGCCCTTACCGTGCCCAGACCAAGGGCAAGGTTGAGCGCTTCAACGGGTATCTGAAGGGCAGTTTCATTACCCCGTTGGCCGCTACGCTCAAGAGTGCGGGTCTGACGCTGGATGTGGTGACGGCCAACGCACATATCGGCCAATGGCTCGACGAAGTCGCTCATCAGCGGATTCACGGCACGACGGGTGTTCAACCGGCGGTACGTCTGGCCCAAGAGCAGCAGGTACTATTACCACTGCCAACACAGAGCCTGCGCCCGCAACCCGCCCAAGGCCTACGCCTGGGACGGGTCCTGCCGTACGAGAGCTTGCAGCATCCGCTGTCGGTTTATGAGCAACTGCTGGAGGTGAGAGCATGAACCTTCAACATGCTCGCCTGACAGAACTATGCAAGGGGCTAAAGCTTGAGCGCGTCGGGGTGGACTGGCCGCACCTGGCCCAACAAGCAGCAAGCGGCGAAGACAGCTTTGCCGACTTCCTCGAAAAGCTGCTGGCTGCCGAGACCGATGCCCGAAGTGAACGCTCTCGACAGGCCCTGCTGAAAACTGCCGCGCTGCCCGCTGTGAAAACGCTGGAGCAATACGACTTCGCGTTTGCCACCGGCGTCCCCCGGGCACAGCTCCAGGAGCTGGCAGCACTGAGTTTTGTTGGACGTGCCGAGAACATCGTGTTCCTGGGGCCTAGTGGTGTAGGCAAGAGCCACCTGGCTATCGCCCTGGCCTACCGGGCAGTGATGGCCGGTATCAAAACCCGCTTCGTCACGGCGGCTGACTTGATGCTGCAACTGACCGCTGCGCACCGCCAGGAACGGCTCAAGGAATACTTCAGTCGTGTGGTGATGGCCCCTGGGTTGTTGGTCATCGATGAAATCGGCTACCTGCCGTTTGGTCGTGATGAAGCCAACCTGTTCTTCAATGTTGTCGCCAAGCGCTACGAGCAAGGCAGCCTGATCCTCACGAGTAACTTGCCGTTTACCCAGTGGGCCGGAACCTTTGCGGATGATCAAACACTGACAGCGGCCATGCTGGACAGGCTGTTACATCATGCCCATATCGTGCAGATGACAGGTGAAAGCTATCGACTCAAGGACAAGCGCAAAGCAGGAACCAAATCTTCTCGGGCCGAACCGGCTCGAAAATATGAACCCGAGGGGGGTCAAAACTAAGTTGGCGATTTAGCACGGAAGGGGGTCACTTTTTAGTTGGCGTTGACACCTGTCGTCGATACGCGCTACGGTCAAATCCGTAGGCCGCTGGACGTGGGATCGCTACACCGGTGATCAACGTTGCCACCGAGGGGCAATGCAGCTCGATGGCAGCTTGTCGCTCACCGAACGGCAGAGCCTGGCGGCCAAGCGCACTAATGAGCTGCGGCACAAAGCCACAGAATCGAAGATCCGTGCCGCGTGCAGGCAGCTTCAGGACCAGGGCAAAGCGTTGGTGCGTTCTGCCATTGCCACGCTCGCCGGCGTTTCGGTGAGAACGGTGGCCAGCTACACGCACATCCTTACCGAAGTCTTGCAACCGGCCACTGTGAGCGTTCTCAGGGCCAGCCGTAAGGCTGTGTCCGTACCACCTAGGCAAGATCGTTCACCCGCTACCCAACCCGTTAAAGCCCCCGTTGGTCTGCCTGCTGATGGCCGCGCCTCGGGTGTGCAATCCGGTGTACATCAGATATCTGCGGTCCCGCAGGGGCCGCAAGCGGGAGAGTCCTTAAAAACAGAACATGAGGATGGTTCATGATGGGGAGTGCGCGTATGAATTCAGTGCGTACAGCGATGGCTTTGCGTGCTGCCGGTCGGCTTGAGTTGACGTGTTGACGCGGTGAGTCGTTAACTGTACGTCCATACAGTTAACTCTGTTCCCAGCCAGGTTCGCCTCATGAACGTCAAAATACTCGGTCGGTTGTGCGGGTCCGGAAAGGTCATACCCTTCTACACTTTCAAAATCCCTGCCGGTTTTCCTAATCGGGGTGTAAGCCCGAACCCCGGAAAATTCCGTCGGAAAACGTCACCAAAGCGGTTTACGGCTGCTTTTGCTATCCGACACGGTTTCCGTACATGTTTTGGCCGCTCAATCAAAAAGTTTTCGGCTTGGCGACGTCGCAGCCGGAAAATAAATGTTTGGCGTCAATCCGCACCATTACTGGCTTCCCGCCCATGACGGAAATTTCTGGGATTCCGGCTTACAACCCCGCACAGCACGCAACTGAACGGATCCTGTTCTGGAACCTAATCAACGGATACGCCACTAAGGTACGCGTTACTCAAGACTTAGTTAAAATCAAGATAAAATATTATTGGAGTGAATTATGTTGAATTCGCCTGGTTCTATTGGCATTAGCGGCCCATCATTGCATCATGAGCCTGATAGATTGGAAGGCGTAAGTGCCGATAATTTATTTCCAAAACTGAATCCTGCCGCACTACAAAAAGATAGCAATGTTCTATCGCAACTAGCGGCCTTAAACAATATAGAGATCGATACTAAAAAAATTATTGTTCAGGAGCTGAAGGATAAGTTATCTAACGTTTGTTGTCTTGACAAGAAATGTGTGGAAAATGATATTGATTTAATTAAGCAGATGTTGTCTGATATTTCGACGGCATCAAAAGGATCGCTTAACCTTGTTTTAAAGAATTATGCAGTTAAAGCTGTAAAGGATGCTGTGTATTGCTTTACTTTTGATGACTTTTCTATAACGCACCCCAATGTAAATAACGAGTCTTCAAACTTTAATCGCATTTTGCCTAGTCTTGGTTGTGCTGCTCAAAATTATGGATATTTTGGTCGAAAGATTATTTTGCATACTGCCGAGCAGATGTTGAGCGACTATAAAAAAGCTGATCGACTAGGAAAACTTGAAAAAGTAATACTAAATGATCCAGGTAACGAGGCGACTGAACTATCGACTGGTGATTATTATATGAAATATCTCACAGACCACGGTATCTCCTTAGATGAGGAGTACGACAAGACCAAAATGTCTTAAGTGGGGAGCGGAGGTTTGGGGTGCAATGGAACTGAAAACGGAGGCCGGGGATCACTGAACAGGGCAGCCTGCGGCTGCAAATCGCCCGTTCTTGGGGTTGTAAGCCGGAATCCCAGAAATTTCCGCACCCAGTTCCAAGTCCAGCCGCGAGTACATCTAGGCGGCGGACTTGATGCATAGGAATTTCAAAATGCCTATGCATCAAGATGGAACTTTTTCTTGCCCGCTACCACCCATTTTTATTTTGCAGGTTCAGTTTCCTGCAAGCCAGCAAGCGGAGAAAATCAGCATATGGTGGGTATCAGCAGAGCAGGGTCATCTGGCGCTTATTTTGGTGGGTACACAGATTCTGAGCGAGCAAGCGCTCGCGACTCGAGCAGCGCGAGACTCTCGAACAGTCCGCAGGTACCGCCTCCCTCGACGGCTCCAGACGGGCGTGAGATGCTTTTGCTACGGTCCACGGAGTTGTCGCGCCGAACCAGAGAGCGGCTCGAGCAGAGCTTTCCGACAGCGGAGGAAGACAAGCAGCAGGCTAATAGCATCGTTCAACGTGGCAGAACGAGGGTCAGGTTAGGGGCTGGTCTTCATCGGTTAGAAGTACTTACTCACCAATCTGTGGAACGAGGCTGTTCATCGTCGAAGGCCTTGAGTATTTCGGATGACGAAGTGTCCTCTGCTGAGTCCTCTGAGGCGGATATCGACGCAGTATTCAACTACAGAATTGCAGCGTTGAATAATGCGAACGCTAATCAATCCTGCATGGGCTTGGCAATCCAATGGCTGCGATTGCGTGATAAGGGAGAGGCGAGGTACAGAATGGAGGCGCTGGATCTTGACGATGCTTCAGACATCCAGAACCAATACGAAAATGCAGCAGGTTCAGTGAGCGGGTCGCGTGAGCAGCGAGAAGCAGGTCGAATCTCGGCGCGCAAAACCCTTTTGCGAAGTCAAGATTTGCAGCTTGTAGATGAACCCTCGGCATTCCGTGCGAATCAGCAATCGACTGCATTACAAAAAATTGCGCGCGATGGTAGCGCCCATTTGATCAGCTTGTGTTTTGAAAACAATGGAAAGCGTGTCAGGCATGCCATTACTGCTTCCAGCTCCGAAGGCAGCGTGAACCTCTTTGATCCAAACTATGGCGAGTTTTCCGCCACTTTGCCGGAGTTGCCTTCGATGTTCCAGGATCTGATGACCAGATACGGCAGTCGACTAAATGGGCACCTGCAATTGGAGAGCATGGTTATTCAGCGCGTGGAGTGACACTGCTCGATGTATAGGAATTTCAAATTTTCGTTACCCAGTTCAAGTCCGCCACGAATGCATCTAGGCGGCGGTCTAGGCGAGAGCGAAGACTTGGCAGAGCAATTATTTTTGCATCAAAATTCACTATGAGCTACAGATGAACTAAGAGTTTAACCCTATTCTAAAGAGATAATCGTTATGGGACTATGTATTTCAAGACCGTCTATTAGTAGCTATCGTGAAAACTTGGAAGCTTCTGCAAGTTCTCCGAACACCAGGGCTACTTTTGGTAATCAACCCGCGTCTACGAGCTACAGAGCATCAGGCGAGATGAATGAACGTCCTGCAAAGTTCTCTCATTTTCAACTTGCACGACGTGGGGGAAATTATACCCTTAAAATGGTTTCTTTAGACTCTTATCAAGCAGAAAGACGGCACAGTGGCAATGAAATAAAGGATCGCAGTGAATCTACATTCCCGTGGGTCCGTGTCTATCACTCTAAAACAGGTTTGGATTACAGCTTTCAGATCAACAGAACCACTACTGTCAAAGTGGCGGGGTTCAACGGCCTTACACCCAACAACGAAGGGACTCGGCATCTATACAGTGCTGGTACGAGTCAAATAAACATGCCTGTCGTCACAGATAACATGACTGCGTGTATTGCTGTTGCGTGTGCTGCAGAAAACGTGGATGCTGACACGGGTGAACGTATGCAGGGAGCGCAGGTCCGCGTATTCCATCTGCTCCCTTTTTGTCATGAAGACCTTGTGCCAGAAGATGTTTTAGCGTATATACGCGATTATTTACAAAATGCCAGAGCACAGGGTCTGACAATGCGCGTCGCCATGCATGGTGGGGATAGAGAGGGTGATTTTTCAGTTAGCACGGCGGATGCATTGAAACAGCTATTTGCAGATGAAGGGATTCCTCTAGAGTTTGACGAGACCTGTGCAAACAGAACTTCTGACACTCTGCTGGGCGCTGTTATTTTAGATGACAACTCGACTCACTTCATAAAACATTTGGTGACTGGATAACTGAACCAACGCTACGTGTAACCTCAAACGAAAAAGTCCCAACCTGCAACCAGCGCGGTTTTTGACCAGGATTAATTGCGACTGACCAGACGGGTCAACCAGCATTAACTGCGAATGAACCTGTATTGAACCGCGCTGAAGCGGTAAACCCAACGATCGTATCACCGGCCACCATCTGGCTGTCGTAAAACAAGTGTTTTACGACAGCACTGCTGCACCTGGCGAATATGATCGTGCAGACGCTCTAGAAATGTGCGGAAAACTCTGTCGCCTTACGCGACCATACCTGCGCGATCCGAAGTTGGAACGGAACGTACATCGCTCGCAGAACCGCGTCGAGTCCTACCACCAGCTACGCTCGACCATCGCACAGGTCGGTGGAAAGAAGGAGTTGACCGGGCGCACCGACATTGAAATCGAGATCAGCAACCAGTGCGCCAGGCTGATCGCCAATGCCATCATCTACTACAACTCGGCCATCCTGTCGCACCTGCTGACGAAGTGCGAAGCGAGCGGCAATGCCAAGGCCGTGGCGCTGATCACCAAGATTTCACCGGCGGCCTGGCGGCACATTCTGCTGAATGGGCACTACACCTTCCAAAGCGACAAAATGATCGACCTGGACGCACTACTGGCAGGGCTAGAGTTGGGGTGACGGAATTTTCTGGGGTTCCGGCTTACAACCCGTACTCGAATGAGACAGAAACGGCGTGCGCTCACTCGCAGTCAATTCCGGTTCATGACGGTCGATTGCAGGTCGAATCAGATGAATGCAGGTTCATTCGCAAATAATCTCGGTCTGCTGGCTCGGATAGACGCAATTAATCCCGGTCGAAAAATGCGATGATTGCAGGTCGAGGCCATTTCGATTGCAGGTCGTTACATGTAGGCTCCCCATAATGCTAAAGAATATCGTCAGATAGCAGCTTTCGACGAGCGAAGCGTTCTGTCCAGCGCTTTTTACTGTCAAGGCAGGCAACGATGAACGATGATAGTACCCTACTCATCTTCATAGAAGTTTTATAATTTTTTATGCGAATTTAAAAGTAAAAATACTAAATCAATAACCCTAAAGTCTATGCATGAGTAGTCAGGACGAGCCACTCGGTTCCAAAAAAACTATAGCTTCAAAATGTAGGAAGGCATGACCGACAACCAAAAGACAGTGGGTGGTCGCTGCTAGCAATTTAATTGATGCCTCAAGACTTTGTGAGGTCCGAACTCTGCAGTTTAGACTGCCAAGCAACTGATCTGCTGCGCGATATGCATCACTTATAAAAACAACTCTTGAATAGAAGCGGCTTGTTTTTTTGGTCAATAAACTTTTAATTGCACGTAACTTCATTAGCTCCATTGTTGAGTTCATAAGGATGAGGACTCCGACCCTAGGCTCAATTCGCGCATGCGCGAAAATGGAACGCTAAAAAACGTCGTTCCATTTTGAAAAGCTGGTTGTTACATGATGTCAGGTTACTCCGTTGACTTGATCCATTCAGGAACATCGGAGTCGGGAGGAAGGTGACGATCTTCAGTAGTGGCGGCTTCTTTCGATTTTTTGTAAGCAGTTGTCGCTTTCACACTGGATTCAGTCGCTTTATCCTGATCTCCTCCCTCCAAGTAGGCACGTGCTTCAGTTTCATGTCGCGCTGCTTCACGAGCGTAATCCTCTGAAGTTTTTTCACAACCCGCTAGAACCATCACGGACAATATCGTAGCAGTAGCGTATAAGCTTTTTTTCAAGGTAAAATCATCCTCTATTCTAACGCGGTCCGCTTCAGCGCCGCTATTGGGTGGTCAATCACTAGGATTCGGCTCCCACCGAGTGCTTGGCAAAAATTTAGCTAGAGTCCTTATGCGAGTCATATACTAAAATTCTTCTACCTGTAGATCGCTCGGTATAGGTGTCGAGTTTTTAACGTTGATGATTTCTCCCTCAGAGTCAAAACATCAAGTGCACGATAGTCAAGGCTGAAAACTTGCGATCAGTTTTCAGAGATAAAGTGCATGTACATATTTTATTCATTCCTGTATTTTTGCTAAAGAACCGCAGCCAGGCTTTCCTACCGTATATTTAAGACTCGGATCAACCGCCGCGCCGAATGCTTTCAACGCTGTGGATCCGATTAAGAATGGATATTCGAAATCACTACGATCTGTCAAGTTTACTTCTATTTTGCGTAGCACTTCGCCCATGCACACGGAAAGCATTATTGCTGGCCGTGCTGTGTACATTTTTTTGTCATTTGGGCCGCGGTCGGCGGCACGGCGTAGAATTTGATCGATCCCCGCAAGAGGCATTTCAATGACGCGATGGTCACTGCCACGGATAGCAAGGGAAAAGCTTACCCAGCGCTTGCCATTACGCTTGAAATACTTTATGTCACGAGCACTAAGAGATGCTGTTTCTGCACCGGTGTCGAGTTTCGCGGGAACTTCCAGGTCAATCTCGGGAATGCTCACGTATTCATTCGCTCCGTACATCTGCTTATCCGCAGAGATGCAAAGATTTGGCGTTAAGAGAAAAAGATACACTATAGCAGTTATATTGAGTCTCATAGAGTCGGCTCAGTTAGAGATGCAGAATGATAGCCACAACGACCACCCCTATGAGTCGCAGGGCCAGGTTCAGGGCGACATTTCCGTTTTGCGAAAGCGCCCCGAATTATGGGATGAAGCTCTGTAGACTCGATGAAAGCGCCCTGTAAAGTGATTGGTTGGCTAGACTGTCCTCAGTGCATAATCTTTGTAGGAAAATCAGACAAGAGAATTTTGCGATAGTTCCGATTCGCGCTGATTTAGTTAAAGTAACTTATATGATGCTAGTAATATTAAGTCCTATCGCTGACCGGGCTTAAGCGCTTGATGGAGCTGGTCGAGGATGGCGACGGTCGGTTGTCGGTGGTAATGGCCGGACATCCCAAACTGCGCAACGATCTGCGCCGGCCGACGATGGAGGAAATTGGCTGCCGCACCGAGATCTTTTCACTCGACGGCATCGCTGGCAGTCAGCGTGAGTACATCCATTGGCTGCTGGAGACCTGCACGGAGGGCAGGGTTGACGCTGAATCGATTCTGACCGAAGACGCCATCGACCTGCTCGCCACCAAGTTGCGCACACCGCTGCAAATCCAACTGTACATCAGCCTGGCCTTGGAGGCCGGTTACCTGACCGGAGAAAAACCTGTCTCAGCGGAGTTGGTGGAATCTGTGCTGTCGCGACAACTGGATGATCTGGAACCAACCCTGACGCGCCATGGCTACCGCATCAAAGATTTGGTTGAGCAGTTCGACGCCAGACCCACCGAGATCAAGGCGCTGTTCAGTAACGCACTCGATCCGGCCCGAGCCGCTGAACTGCGTGACAATATGCTGGCCGCAGGGCTGCCAATTTGATTCAGGCCGAAGACCGGTCAGTTGCACTTAATGTGAGTCGGAGACGATGGAATGCAAGCCGATGCGGCTGAATGCAAGCTCGCTCGCAATTAATCAGAGCCCGACGGCTCTGTCGGTCGCAGTTAATCTAAGCTTGAAAATTGGCTGATTGCGAGCACGGCTGTTTTCGATTGCAAGCCGCTACACCTAACGCCAACCTAGAACTGACCCTCTGGGTAAAACTGGCGGCTTTGAGCTGCCATGCCTTTTCAGCGGAACTGATAGAAGGTCTCGACCACTCAGTGTTTCTACTTTTCAGGGGATACGCGCGTGAGAGTATCAAACACTTTGCAGCCAGCGGTCGAACATACTACTCAAGCAACTATAGGGGGTTGCTCCAGCTCCACAGCTTCACGCATCAAAGAGATACCTTTCAAGCAAGCAGATGAGCTGGCAAGAGTCGGCGATCAACGAGCGGCCTGCGTTGTGTTAACCGCAGCGTGATTGGACCGCGTCCGCCATCACTCACAACCGGCCGAAGCACGTATCGATCATATGCGACATAGAGCGACCCTGGAACAAGTTGCTGAGCGTCAGCAGACGTACCGTAATCATGAAATAAATAATCCTCGTACTCCGTACGAAATATTATTCTCTCCCACCTTCCGAGATTATTCATTGCGTCTCAGTAATGCTCGCATTCTTGATATTATGAGCGATGAAGAACAAGCTATGGGAAGCATGGCAAATACGCTGCGAGATCCCAATTCGTCCCATGTTCTTGTTATCGTGAGGATGAACGGAGATAACCATGCGATTGCCACGCACTGTACTGGTAACAAATTACATGTATTTGATCCGAATCATGGAGAATACAGTTTTAAAGCTGACACAGGTACCGTTGAGGAGAACATGCGAGATATAATTCAAGCCTATTCGAGTAGATTTCCGGTCCCAGAAATACATATTCTGCCTGTGCGCTCGTAAGTCTTTGATACCGGTTTATGCGTAGTGAACAGGGGGCTGGGGAGCAATGACGGCTGATTCGGTCGACCTTCTCTGCGATTGCCAATGATTGCTTCTTGGCGCTGCAAGTCCTGGTCTTCGGTACTGACACGCAGGTAGATCCGCGCGACATTGAGAGTCGTCATGATGGTGGCCTATTTAGGCGTACTCGAATGAGACAGAAACGGCGTGCGCTCACTCGCAGTCAATTCCGGTTCATGACGGTCGATTGCAGGTCGAATCAGATGAATGCAGGTTCATTCGCAAATAATCTCGGTCTGCTGGCTCGGATAGACGCAATTAATCCCGGTCGAAAAATGCGATGATTGCAGGTCGAGGCTATTTCGATTGCAGGCCGCTACAGCTAGAGAGCTCGAGGCTGTTAGCGATTCTGAGTGGACAGATCTGCTGGAATTGGCTGAGCACGCCAATGATAACCATCCTTTAGTAACTGTTCAGTCCGGTGATTCCAGTCAATCGTGAAGGAAAAGTGCCAATGACCGTGAAAGCTCCCTTGTTGATTGACTTGGCCGACCTCGCCGCAGACTTAGCGCGCATTGAGCAGGCCTTGGAACGCTGGAAGGCTCTTGACGCGAAAGCTCTGATAAATGGTGGCCTGAACGCTGCGGATGAAGCGGAGCGCTCTAGCGTCTCGGCAACTTACACGCTGCACGGCCAGCTTTTGCTGGGTGTCGTCTGCGAACGCGTTCGCCAGGCGCAGTAATTTACTAGGAAAATGCCCCATGACCAAGCAGACCGAAACTCAGTTTGAACGCGACCCGGCCGGGATGACGTCGGCGGCGCGCATCGCCCAGTTCAAGGCAGAGGTGGCCAAGCTGGAGGCCGCCGAAGCCGAGCAGCAAGCGTTGGCCGTTGATGCTCCGCAAGAAGACCACGACCGCGCTTGGCGGAAGATTGAGGATGCGCGGACGATGGTCGCTGCCGTGGCCAAGCTGCTGATTCGCGTTTGCGTCATTCGCTAATTTGCTTTGGCAGTGGCAGACAAGGAGCTTGAAGTGATCAAACGTGCGCGACCAATGGGACCGATTAGGGCTTTGATTTATATTTTTGCGCCAGTGGCTTTTTTGCACTTGGCCACTTGCGGGTATCCGACAATGATCGAACGCAGGGTGGAAGCTATCAAACGCGAAAAAGCTGCTTACGATAAACAAGCTCCTGTCGAAACAAAGATTGAAGCGATAATGCCGGATGGTGAGCGCGTTACGTTGAAGGAATATCTATGAATAGTCGTTGCACCACCAAGCCCATGACTGCGCGGGCTTAGCCACTAGGAGAGGGAGCTTTTCGCGCCCTGAGATCGAGCAGGGAGTTACATTAGGAAAACGACGAGGTTTTTCCTGGATAAAAGTCACCGGTCTTCAAAATGGGTTCAAGGAATTTCTGGTACTCAGACCAGGAGCAAAAAACCTTGGTATCTGCTTTAGGGTTTTCAATATCACCACTCAGTCTGATGAGAAAAACACCACCACCTGCTTCGATGATGCGCTTAGCTTTTTCACCAGTTGATCCATAGGATAACAGGTAGCCAAGCGAAGCAAGTCCTAGCACAGAACCTTTCTGAGCAGCAGATGCTTTCAGCAGCGGATCTGCTGGAACGTCAGAAATCATCAGCATCAGAGCGCCTAAATGATGCGCCTCATCATCAAAGCCATCGGCGAGCTTTTTGCCCATTCTTAACGCGTCGGCAGCACGAGATTTAGGTATCTCGTTTTGATGCGCGAATGAGTCATAGGAAGTCAGCAAAACTGTACCAACGGTAGGAGGATTTTTTGGAAAGTGTCTATCGGTTTGCATACCTGCCTCTAAAAATTGACGGTCAGTGACGAACAAAGTTTATCGAAAATGAATTGATCCTAGGGAAAAAACGACCAGAATACGTTGGGATTTGTACAAGGAATGATGAATGAACATGACCGAAGAAGACATGCGCCGGGCATTGTTTGGCTCAGGTGGGTCCGGCATTGGCTCAGTGGTCCAACACGCCCTACCACCTGCAGTCCAAACCGCTGCCAAGAGGAACGGCACCAGGAATTTCGTGCCAAAGCTTATAGTTACGTTGAGCGTGGGTAACGAGTTTGAAGGAGCAATGGAATTGATTACGCACGAAGCCGACACGCTCAGCCACCTTCAGGCTGAAGTGGAAGCGATGAAGATCGCACGCAAGAAATACAAGTACGTCGAATTGGTTTCTGTGCTTCCCGCAAAGTAGAGACAATGAGGATTTGATTGTGAACGATGAAAAACGAATGACCCTTGATGACTACGACTTCAGCAAGGTTAAGGTCAATCCAACCAAGCCAACGCAAGATCCAGCACACATTTTGTTGCGAGTTGTCGAAGGCGCAGGTGTAGCACTGTGGCGCTCATCACCAGCGGGCCAAGCTGAATTGCTGCCGACCCGGCGTGATCTGTTTCAATATGAAGGCGGCTATAGCTGGGGCTACAAAGGTGAAGGCTGCAAGAATCTGGCGTTTGCCATCATTGGACGAGTGTATGAGTGCGATGATCTTTCATCAGAAGATATGTACGAGAAAGCAATGAAACTGGTTGATACACTGATTCCAGCGCTTCAACAACAGATGAATCACGATTTGAGTGTCACCGTAATCCGCAAAGTTCTTGGTGATGGTCAGCGGCCTTATTTTGATTGATCAAGCCACTCAGGCCCCGTGGTACGGGGCTTCCTGAAATCTGTAAGTGACGGCCAGGCTCAGTACTTCACTTTGAATGTCGGTGAATCCTCAGGCCGTTGGCCGCGCCGGTCGTAGAGGCGGGTGGTACTGATGTTCGCGTGCCCCAGCCACATCTGCACCTTGGCGATATCGGCGTCATGCTCCAGGGCATTGGTCGCTGCAGTTGCTCGCAAACAGTATCAGCGCTTGGGCATTGGCCCACAATTCCCCGCCAAAAGCCTCCCCGAAAATGCCTTCTCGACGAATTGCGTGGAGTCCGGAAGAGAGCCGTTCACAGCACCCGAGTGATCCAGCTGCGGGTAATAGTGCCACTCAATGCGGTCGCCTACCTTGCATGCAAGGGCGCCGACGCCGCTGCCGCTGCCCAACGAGTAGAAGCATCATCATTCGTCCTTGATATAGTTTCTAATTGAAACCAGGTATTGATTTTTAGCAGCGCTGGTTTTAATTTGCAACTACTGTTGTGGGTTCGCATTTACTCGACACAATGTCTTCTGCACACTATTTGGCGCCTGACGTCGGAGATACATGGCCAGACAGAAGTTGATGGCACAAAGCGAATGTCCGGTGGCTCGCGCGCTCGAGGCTATTGGAGATCGCTGGGTATTGATGATCCTCCGAGAGGCCTTTGACGACGTTCGCCGTTTCAGCGAGTTCCAGAAAAACCTCGGGCTGGCCAGGAACATACTTGCTGCAAGGCTCAAGCTGCTGGTCGAGCTAGGAGTGTTTGATGTGCAGCCAGCGTCGGATGGCAGTGCTTACAAGGAGTACGTGCTTACCGAGATGGGGCACGCCGTATTTCCTGTTGTAGTAAGCATGCGCCAGTGGGGCGAACGCTTTCTGTTCAGCAAGGGCGATACTCATTCGATACTGCTGGATAACGAATCGTCGCAGCCTGTGGACACTCTCCTGGTTCGCTCGAAAACCGGTAAGGTGTTGACTTCAGCAGACTGTCATCGGCTTCGGATCAAGCGTGAGTCCTGAAAACTGCATGTTTGTTCGTCAATTGCTCAAGCAAGCATGCCGCTTCATGAGGTTGGTTATATGTACGTCGAAGGCATCGAAACCCTCGCCCTGTCACCTGACGGCCGCTATCGGGTCGAGGCAACACCGTGGGAAGCGGGCAATTCACATTGGGTTTTTCCGCCCGTCATCATCGATACACAGCAAAACTGTTGTGTCTTTTCTTTTAAAAGCAGCCTCTGGACAGCGGATCGAGCAATCTGGCTGGATGCGACAAGAGTCGAGCTGAAACTACGCAAATACCCCGGAGGGCTCACCGGGACCGGAATAGCCGTCGCTATCGACTGCGCGCGCGGCACAGCTGTTTACGGAGCTGGGCTAGAAATAGAACTATCGAAGTTCGAGGAGGCCCTCGATACGATGGTGGGTGATGTGAAGGCTTGAATGCCAATCTGGTCGGTGCTTTAGCATCGAACTCTTGCTGTTCAAAGTGCCGGGTGTGGAACACCTGATCAAATGTTGGATATTCAGATACCCAGAGAACGCCAGGGCGCAAAGCCCTGGCAGGTAGCAGATGTCACTTTTTCTTTTTAGCCGGCTTTTCAGCCTTTTCTGATTTCTTGGCCTTTTCTGGCTTGCTATCCGCTTTTTTGGCAGCTTTCTTTGGCTCGGCGTCTTTTTTCTTGTCTTTCTTTTCGGAAGACTTGGAAAGCGTCGAGGCCGCTTCAGATTTCTTTGCCGGTGATGCTTTCTTGTCTTTCAGATCCTTGCTGGCTTTTGAGGCTTCGTCTTTGCTTTTCTTGTCGTCTTTAGCCACGTTGATCACCCTTTGGTGTATGCCGGTATTGGCACGTCGCCCATGGAAGTATGCACAGGCTAATCATTAGGCGAACGCGCTCAGAAACGGTTCAAACTGTTTTGACACTGTCGGCTGTGAGGGCGCTATTCGAAAGTTTGGTGGCCAGCCAGAGTATTGAAACCTGAATGCTGCTCGCTCCCTCAAGGCAAAACCGGCAACAAAAACCGCCCGATCACCGGCAAGTGATCAGAGATCAACAACGTGTCATCCCTGCGCACCCTCGCACTCACTCGCTTCAAACTCGGGCTGTAAAACAGGTAATCCACCGTCCGGTCCGGCCCGTTGATGCGGCTGTCGTTGGGGAAGCGCGTCAGCCATTTGCTGCGGTCGATGCCGCTGGATTCGGCGTTGTCGGGGATCATCGGGTATTTTTCCCACAGCTCGTGCAGTTCGCTGTCGGCGGCGTAACCAAGGCGTTGCTGCTCGGGGAGGCGCTGGTATTGGCCCAGCGGCAGCAGGTTGAAGTCGCCGCCGATCAGCCAGGGCGTGCCGCCGCTTTCCAGCTTGTCCAGCTGCGTTTCAGTGGCCGCGACCTGTTTTTGTGCGGTGTCGCCGGCGTGTCTGGCGGTGGTCAGGCTGGTGTTGATGACGGCCAGTTTGCCGCCGTCACGCAAGGGCAGGTAGCTGACCAGCAAGGCATCTTTTGGCTGGAACTGACGGCTGATGATGTTGGCGTCGGGCACCGGCAGTTGTAGACGTTCGGCGCTGTCGATGTGGAAGCGGCTGAGGGTCGCGAGTTTTCTGCCGACGCTGCCCCAGATATGCGGGTTGGGTACGAACTCTGCCTTCCAGTAGAACGCCTGCGTGCTGCACGGGTAGAGGTCCGCCACACGCTCCTTGATCAGCGCCAGCTGATCCTGATAGTCGGAGTTCTTGGCGCCATCGTCGACGCCTTGCAGCAGCACGATGTCGGGCTGTTCGTCACGGATGACCCGCGCCACTTCATCCAGATTGTAGGCAAGGTCTTCATGGGTCGGGCGTTCGTCCGGGCCGCTGCCGTCGGCCATGTCGTACCAGAACACATAGCGTTTACCCGCCAGGTACTGGATGTTCCAGGTCATGACTTTCAGCGCTTGCCCCGGCACCAGTTTCGGTGCTTCGACCGCTGGGTTGCAGCTCGCCGTGAGTAATTCACGGGCTGGAGGGCGCCAGGCCAGTTGGAAAACCAGCAACAGCAATACGGCGACCAGCAGCAAGCCGTACAGGGTCAGACGTAGCAGTAAACGGGGCATCGGCTCGACTTGGAGCGCCTGGCGCTCAGTGAGGGATTCGGCATTGAGCATACCGAATCGACGCGCCTGACGTCAGCCTTTGCTTCAGGCGCGGTGTGCGGGTTCGCTGATCAGCATGAACAGGCGGAACGTCACGATGGTGGTGAACAGTTGCAGGAAGCTGCCGATGCTGTCGGTGATCACGGAAACCGCTGCGCTTTGCGGCTCCGGAAACAGGTATAGGCTGGCGCCCTCGAGCAGCCACAAGGGAATGTAGACGCTCAGCACGCACACCAGAATGCGCGTGAAGTGTCCGGTGGTCATCTGCATGCTTTCGCGCATGGCCATGAACGGCGTGAGTTTGCGCAGAACCAGCAGGTATTCGCTGAACGCCAGTTTGATCATCACCCAGATGCCGGGTACCACAAACAGTGAGAGGCCGAACATGATCAGCAGGGTGCTCATGGCCGACAGCACGGCGAAGGTCGGCCACAAGCGCACCGCCATGGCCAGTACATCGCGGGTGTGTACGTCCTCGCCACGGCTGCGTGCGTCGAGAAACAGGATCAGCGCGGCTGTATAGACAGGGTAGAAGAACAGCCCGATCACCAATGCATAGGCAGGCGAAGTGTCGGCGGACATGGCGCTGCCCAGCGCTTGTTTGGCCAGCACTTCAAGGATCACGACAGGCAGGCACAGCAGCGCGATGCTGCCCAGATTACGCCGAAAGAAATAAAGCGAATCCTGGATGATGTTCAACGGGTTCATGGAGATAGATCGCAGGCTAAAAGCAGGCGCACACTTTAGCCCATGGCCCCTGTCTAACCAAGCGCAGTGGTTTTCGGCGCACGGCTTGTTATCTTTTTCTTCATGTCATTGAAGCGCGTCGATGAGGCCCCATTTTCTGCACATGGTCCTGCCATTGCGGCAGGGAAGAATTCCAGTGGCAACTCAGTGAGGTGGTCATGAACAGCGAAGAGCAAACCCTGATTGACGGTCTTTTCTCGAAACTGAAAGACGCTGAAACGGCATCCGCCCCGCGAGATGCTGCGGCCGAGGCGCGTATCAAGGAGCATCTGACCCGCCAGCCCGCTGCGCCGTACTACATGACGCAGGCGATTCTGGTGCAGGAGGCAGCCGTCAATCAGCTCAATCAGCAGGTAAAACAGCGTGATGAGCAGATTCAGCAGTTGCAGGCCGAGCTTCAGCAGGCCAGGGGGCAGTCCTCGTCCGCGCCAGCGAGTGGCGGGTTTTTGTCGAGTATCTTTGGCAGCAGCGCACCGCGCGCCTCGCAGCCGCAACCGAGCCAGCCTTCCAGTGGCGGCTGGCGTGATGGTGGTGGTTTCAATCCTGCACCTGCGCCCGCAGCGCCACAGGGCGGTTATGCCGCGCCTGCTCCGGCTGCCGGCAGCGGCTTTCTTGGCGGGGCGCTGAAGACCGCGGCCGGTGTAGCGGGCGGTGTGCTGCTGGCAGAGGGCATCAGCAGCATGTTCAGCCACCACAGCCAGCCGCAGGAGATCGTCGAAGTCATTCACGACGCGCCACAGGCTCAGGACACCGGCTCGTTCAATGATCAGGGCGGTTGGGGACAGCCGGATCAGCAGTACACGGCTGACGACAGTTTCGACGATGGTGGTGACATGTTCTCAGACGATGATTCGTTCGTTTGAGGACGTGACGGTCGTTCGTCACGTTCCAGCGCGCATCGTTATGCACAAATCTCCAAGAGCCCGAAAAGCGTGACTTTCGGGCTTCTGCCCGCAGGTCGGGGGCGGCGATCCGCGTTGCTCACGAATACGATGGTACAGATGCTCCATTTTCAGGGGGTACCGGCCTCTTCGCGAGCAAGCTCGCTCCCACGGCCTGCGGCCAGAATCAAGAGCAGACTTGTGTATAACGATGAGCGCTGGAGCGTGGGAACGATAATCTGTGCCATGCCGCGCGGGCCTCGCAGCGGCCGATACCGATCCATCCCTCAATTCCTTCCTCAAACTGGCATACTGGGCGCCGATTCACGTTCCGGATCGCTGTAACCCGTGGGCATGTTGCCCGCCATGAGGAATTGCGGTGAAGAAGATCGCGGTGTTCGCCGACGTGCAGAACCTGTATTACACCGTGCGCCAGGCGCATGGCTGTCATTTCAATTACGCCGCCTTGTGGGCGGATATCAGCAAGCGCGGCGAGATCGTTCACGCGTTTGCGTATGCCATTGATCGTGGCGACAGCAAGCAACAGCAGTTCCAGCAGATCCTGCGCAATCTGGGGTTCACGGTCAGGCTCAAGCCGTACATCCAGCGCAGCGACGGTTCGGCCAAAGGGGACTGGGATGTCGGCATCACCATCGATATTATGGATTTCGCGCCGCAAGTGGACGAAATCGTGCTGGCGTCGGGTGATGGCGATTTCGACATGTTGCTCGAACGCGTGATCAGCAAGCATGGGGTCGAGGCGGTCGCCTACGGCGTACCGGGGCTGACCGCGAATTCGTTGATCCGCGCCGCCAGCCGTTACGTGCCGATCGAAGGCGCGTTGTTGTTGAAATGAATTTACAGGGCCAGGCCAGTGTTGGAACGTATTGCAGTCATCGACTTCGAAACCACCGGTATCTCCCCAGGCCATAGCTGCCGGGCGACCGAGATTGCGGTGGTGATCATGGAGCAGGGGCGTATCGTCGAGCGTTTTCAGAGCTTGATGAATGCCGGCGTGCGTATTCCTGCGTTCATCGAAGGGTTGACCGGCATCAGCAACAACATGATTCGTACCGCCCCCAGCGCCGAGCGGGTGATGGGCGATGTGGCGGATTTCGTCGGCTCGACACCGCTGGTGGCGCACAACGCCTCGTTCGACCAGAAGTTCTGGGATTACGAGCTGTCACGTATCCAGCGCACGCGCGAACAGAGCTTTGCCTGTTCACTGCTGCTGGCCCGACGTCTGATGCCTGGCGCACCGAACCACAAGCTCGGCACGTTGACCCGCTATGCGCGCCTGCCCGACACCGGCAAGGCTCACCGGGCGATGGCCGATGCGGAAATGGCGGCCAATCTGACCGTGCACCTGACCAACGAATTGCGCCAGACCCACGGCATCTCTGCCATTTCTCACCAGATGCTGTGCTCACTGCAGAAAGTCCCCGCCGCGAAGATCAACGAAACGCTGAAGCGTCAGCGCGGCATCTGACCTGTCAGTGCTCCTGCTTGCCATTGCTGATCAAGTAATCGGCCGGCAGGCTGCGTTCCACGGCTGTCGACAGCACGATTGATGTCTTGCTAAAGCCAAACTTGGCGATCCGGTTGATCAGGTCTTCCAGGTGCGGCATCGAATCGACCGCCGCGCGCATGATCACACATGGGTCGCCCGTCACCCGGTAGCACTGGATCAGTTCGGGGACTTTCCACAGTTCCTTATACGCCTGCTGATTGCCGTGACTGCCCATGCGCAACTCGATCAGGCACTGAATCGGCAAGCCGACTTTCGACAGGTCAACCTTGGCCTCGTAACCGGTAATTACCCCGCTGGCTTCCAGCTTGGCGACCCTTTCCGCGACGGCGGGCGCGGACAGATTGACCAGCTTCGCCAACTGCGCAAAAGACGCCCGGCCATTTTTCAGCAGCTCATCGAGCAGAATCCGATCGTATTTATCCAGGGTCATGGCGTGCCTCGTACCGTGCGGTGGGCAATTTTAAAATAAAAGGAAAGCAGGTCTTACAAGCATTGAATCGTAAGTTTCAGCGCGGTTTAAACAGGTTTGCCTGCTTAATATCTGCCTTAGGCCTTCATACAATAGGTCAACCATAACAATGATCCCAGGGCCTTGCCATGCCTCAGTCCGTTCGTGTTTCACCTTTGCTCATCGGTGCCTTTCTGGCCTTGTACCTGATCTGGGGTTCTACCTATCTGGTGATCCGCATTGGTGTGGAGTCATGGCCACCGTTGATGATGGCGGGTGTGCGCTTTCTGATTGCCGGCTGCCTGATGTATGGCTTTCTGCGGTTTCGCGGCGTGCCCGCGCCGACCTGGCGCGAGTGGAAAGCCGCGTTCGTGATCGGCTTCCTGCTGCTGGCCTGCGGTAACGGCGGTGTGACCCTGGCTGAACACGCTGGCGTTGCATCAGGCGTTGCAGCACTGGCGGTGGCGACCATGCCGCTGTTTACCCTGCTGTTCGGCCTGTTCTGGGGCAATCGCACCACTAACCTTGAGTGGGCGGGCATCGTGCTGGGCCTGATCGGCATCGGCCTGCTAAACCTCGGCTCCAATTTGCAGGCCAGCCCTTATGGCGCCGCCGTGGTGATCTTTGCCGCCGCAGCCTGGGCGTTCGGTTCGGTGCTGAGCAAGCACCTGCCGTTGCCGAAAGGCCCGATGGCCAGTGCGGCGGAAATGATCACGGCGGGAGCGACGCTGCTGATCGGCAGTGCCTTGAGTGGCGAGCGTCTGGCGCATATGCCGACGGCGGCGGGCTGGGGTGCGCTGCTGTATCTGGTGGTGTTCGGCTCTATCGTCGCGTTCAGCGCTTATATGTACTTGCTCAAGAACGTGCGCCCGGCTGCGGCGACCAGCTACGCCTACGTCAACCCGGCCGTGGCAGTGATGCTCGGCGTGGTGTTCGCTGGCGAAACGATCGGTGTCGAAGAGTGCATGGCCATGGTGGTGATCATCAGCGCCGTCGTGCTGATTGGCCTGCCGCAATGGCGCAGGTCGCCGCCGCAAGAGGTCGTATCGACACGCACAAGCTAACCGAGGCGCGCCGGACAGGTTAAACTGCGCGCCTTGCGTTGAATCTTTCCTACGGTATTACCATGACATTCGCCTCTCTCGGCCTGATCGAACCCTTGCTGCGCGCCCTCGAAGCGCTCGGTTACCAGACTCCGACGCCTGTACAGACCCAGGCAATTCCTCCGGTACTGGCGGGCCGCGATCTGATGGCAGCTGCGCAGACCGGCACCGGCAAGACCGCAGGTTTTGCTCTGCCGCTGCTGCAACGGCTGACCATGGAAGGCCCGAAAGTCGCTCCCAACTCAATTCGCGCGCTGGTGCTGGCGCCGACCCGTGAGCTGGCCGATCAGGTTCACGAAAGTATTCGTCAGTACGCCGAGCACCTGCCGCTGACCACCTACGCGGCTTACGGCGGCGTGAGCATCAACCCGCAGATGATGAAGCTGCGCAGGGGCGTGGACGTGCTGGTCGCGACCCCCGGTCGCTTGCTCGATCTGCATCGTCAGAACGCGGTCAAGTTCTCCCAGTTGCAGACGCTGATCCTCGATGAAGCTGACCGTATGCTCGACCTGGGCTTTGCCGAGGAATTGCGCGGTATCTATGCCGTGCTGCCCAAGCAGCGCCAGACCCTGCTGTTCTCTGCGACGTTCTCCGACGAGATTCGTCTGCTGGCCGCGCAGATGCTCAATGACCCGCTGACCATCGAAGTCAGCCCGCGCAACGTCGCGGCGTCTTCGGTCAAGCAGTGGGTCGTGACCGTCGACAAGAAACGCAAGGCGGATCTGTTCATCCATCTGATGAAGAAACATCGCTGGGGTCAGGTGCTGGTGTTCGCCAAGACCCGGGTTGGCGTCGATCAACTGGTGGATCGCTTGCAGGCGCTGGGCATGAACGCCGACGGTATTCACGGCGACAAGCCGCAGGCCACCCGCCAGCGTGCGCTGGACCGCTTCAAGAGCAACGAAGTGAAGATTCTGGTGGCCACCGACGTGGCGGCGCGCGGTCTGGACATCGATGACCTGCCGACTGTGGTCAACCTGGACCTGCCGATCGTGGCCGAGGATTACATTCACCGTATTGGCCGCACCGGCCGTGCGGGGCTGACGGGCGAGGCGATTTCGCTGGTGTGTGCCGATGAGGTCGAGTTGCTGTCAGCCATCGAAGTGCTGACCCGCCAGACCCTGGAGCGTAAGGAAGAGCAGGACTTCGAACCGGAGCATCGCGTGCCGAGTACGGATGCCAGCGGCCAGATCCTGAAAAAGCCCAAGAAACCGAAAAAACCCAAAGTGTCGGGCAGCAAGCGCAACCTGGGCAAATGGGTCGACAGCGGCGAGTCCGAGCCTGCGCCGGTGGTCAAACCGGTACGTAAAGTCCCGGTCTTCAACACCGGCCCGCGCAAGAAGAAGCCTTGATATACACATGTGAGAGCGAACCGGGCGACGCTTTGCTTGCTCCCTAAGAGGCCATGACAGACTTTGGAAGTAGGGCGGCAGGACCATCGTCTTCGTGAGCAAGCTCGCTCCCACAGAAGGATTTATGTATAACGCTGAGCGCAGAGCATATGCACAGGAATCACTGTGAGTTCAGCCACTCCACCATCCCCAGCCCGGCAGCGCGGCCGCTGGTGAAGCAGGCGGTCAGCAGGTAGCCGCCGGTTGGCGCTTCCCAGTCGAGCATTTCACCGGCGCAGAATACGCCTGGCAATTGCCTGAGCATCAGACGTTCGTCCATGGCCTCGAAGGTGACGCCCCCTGCGGTGCTGATGGCCTCATCGATGGGGCGTGGTTTGATCAGGGGCAGTGGCAACGCCTTGATCGCCTCGCTCAGCAACAGCGGATCGGCAAACGCTTCACGAGGCGCAAGCTCGCGCAGCAGCGTTGCCTTCGCGCCGTCCAGCCCCAATTGGCTGTGCAAATGCTTGGACATCGAGCGCGAGCCGCGCGGTTTGTTCAGGGCTTTGTGAATGTCCGACAGCGTTTTGCCGGGCAGCAGATCGATATCCACAACCGCTGAGCCGTGCAGGTTGATTTGTTCACGAATCTGCGCCGACAGCGCATACACCAGGCTGCCTTCGACACCCGTCGCAGTCAGCACGCATTCGCCCAGGCGCAGAGCCTGGCCATGCAGGCCCATCGCAATATTCTTCAGCGGCGCACCGGCAAACTTGTCGCGCAGCAGGTCGCTCCAGGCGTTCACCTCGAAACCACAGTTGGCGGCCTGCAAAGGCGCAACCTCGACCTGCTGTGCTTGCAGCCATGGCAGCCAGGCCCCGTCAGACCCCAGCCGCGCCCAACTGGCACCGCCCAGCGCCAGCAACGTGGCTGCAGGTTTGATTGCCAGTTCATCGTCAGCATGAGTGATGCGCAGGCTGCCATCAGCCTTCCAGCCTAACCAGCGATGCCGCGTGTGAATCGTGACGCCCGCATCACGCAGCCGCTTGAGCCAGGCGCGTAGCAGGGGGGCGGCTTTCATGTCTGTGGGAAACACGCGCCCCGAGCTGCCGACAAAGGTCTCGATACCCAGCGCATGAATCCACTGGCACAGGGCATCAGCGTCAAAGCCGCGCAACAGCGGTGCGATCATCGGCGAACGTTCGGCATAGCGTGCCAGAAACGCCGGGTAGGGCTCGGAGTGGGTGATATTCATACCGCCCACCCCGGCGAGCAGAAACTTGCGCCCAACCGACGGCATGGCGTCGTACAGATCGACCTTCAGCCCGGCCTGGCTCAATACTTCTGCTGCCATCAACCCTGCAGGGCCGCCTCCGATGATGGCGACGGTTCGGGCAGCGGAGGGGGCGAGGTCGGTCATGGTCAGCGAAATATCGATAGCAGAGGGGTGGGGCATTCTACCCGAGCGCTCTTTCAAGGTGTGGCGCACGTCATGGCCTGCGACTCAAGCGAAGTACCGAGCAGGGTCACAAGCCCATGTCGTTCCAGACCCGTTGTGCACTGTGGTGGAGAATCCCGTGGCGTCTTGCCAGTGCCCGGCGGTCCTTGCTGTAGCCACCGCCAATCACGCCCATGACCGGAATGTCGCGGCCCAGACAATGACGCAGCACCGCTTCGTCGCGATTGGCCAGCCCCTGATCGGTGAGCTGCAGATAACCCAGCGCATCATCCTTGTGGACATCGACCCCTGCGTCATACAGCACCAGGTCCGGCTTGTAGAACGGCAGCAGGTAGTTGAGCAGGTCGTCGACCACGTTGAGGTAATCGGCGTCGCCCATGCCCATCGGCAGCGGGATGTCCCAGTCGCTCTGCGCCTTGCGTGCCGGGAAGTTCTTTTCGCAGTGCAGCGAGACGGTAATGGCGTCCTCGGTATCAGCCAGAATGCGCGCCGTGCCGTCACCCTGATGCACATCGCAGTCGAAGATCAGCACCTTGTCCACGCGGCCGCTTTGCAGCAGGAACTGACTGATCACCGCCAGGTCATTGAAAATGCAGAAACCCGCCGGGTAGTCATAGTGCGCATGGTGCGTGCCGCCCGCCAGATGGCAGGCCAGACCATGCTTGAGAGCCTGCTCGACAGTCAGCAGTGAGCCGCCCACCGCACGGATGGTTCGGCGTGCCAGAGCCTCGCTCCACGGCAGCCCGAGACGTCGCTGGTCTTCGCGCGACAGATCGCCGTCAAGGTAGCGGTTAATGTAGGAAGGATCGTGAGCCAGCGCCAGAATGTCCGCCGGGCACAACTCGGGACGCATTAATTGAACGTCACTGGTCAGGCCGCTGTCGATCAAGTAATCGCGCAACAAACGAAACTTGTCCATCGGGAAGCGATGATCCGCCGGGAAATCCGGGCTGTAGTCTTCGTGGTAGATAAGCGGTAGGGACATTTTGCGTCCGTTGAAGGGCCGAAGCCCGATAGTGCCAGTAAAGTATCCGCACGCCCAGTTGTGTGGCGCAGTGGATACCCGCACTGACGCCCACTCATGTCTCTTTACACGGGGGAATCGATGGAACCGATACTCAAGCTTGATAGCGCCCGACTGCTGATGCGGCAGTGGCGTGACGATGACTTGCCAGCGTTCGCCGACATGTGTGCGGACCTTCGTGTCATGCGCTATTTTCCGCAACCCCTTAGCCGTCTTGAAAGTGCTGCCATGATCGGACGGTTGCGTGGTCATTTTGCCGAGCTGGGCTTCGGGTTCTGGGCGCTGGAGCGCAAGGATACCGGCGAATTCATCGGTTTTACCGGGCTGCATGTCGTGGGTTTCAAGGCACCTTTTACGCCCGCTGTGGAAATCGGTTGGCGGCTGGCTTATGACCACTGGGGCCTGGGCTTTGCCAGCGAGGCGGCCTGGACCGCGCTGGGCTGTGGTTTCGAACGCCTGGAGCTGAAGGAGATCGTGTCGTTTACCGCGGTCAATAATCAGCCGTCGCAAAAGGTCATGCAGGCAATCGGTATGCAGCAGGATGAGTCCGGCAACTTCGATCACCCCAATCTGGAGGACGGCCACCCGCTCAAGCCGCACGTGCTGTACCGGATCAGTCATGAGCAGTGGCTCAAGACGCTGAAGCCTTGATCAGGGTGTAGATTGAATTAAGCCAACCATTTTAAATCTGTATCATTCCATTCCAGTGGGATGGGCTTGAGGCCTGTCGGAAAATGCAGCGACTGCCGTTGCCGTACCAGTGCAAAGTCGATGTATGAGAGGAATGAGAATGAGCCAAGTGCTGGATGATCTGGTTGAGCTGCTGACGCTGGAAGCCATTGAAGAAAACCTGTTCCGCGGGCATAGCCAGGATCTGGGCTTTCGCCAGTTGTTTGGTGGTCAGGTGCTGGGTCAGTCGCTGTCTGCCGCCAGTCAGACGGTTGAAGAGGACCGTCATGTTCACTCGCTGCACGGCTACTTTCTGCGTCCCGGCGATGCCGGTTTGCCGGTGGTCTATCAGGTGGATCGCGTACGTGACGGCGGCAGTTTCAGCACGCGCCGCGTCACTGCCATCCAGAAGGGCAAGCCGATCTTCACTTGCAGCGCGTCGTTTCAGTACGATGAAGAGGGCTTCGAGCATCAGGCACCGATGCCGCAGATTGTCGGTCCGGAAAACCTGCCGTCCGAGCTCGAGTTGCTGACCCGCCGCGCACACCTGATCCCTGAAGCGATGCACGACAAGTTTCTGCGTCCCAAACCGATCCAGTTCCGTCCGGTGACCTCCGAGGATCCGTACGATCCCAAGCCCGGCGAGCCCGTGAAGTACGTGTGGTTCCGCGCCGATGGCAGCCTCCCGGACGTGCAGGCACTGCATCGTTACATGCTCGCCTATGCCTCCGACTTCAACTTGCTGACTACGTCGCTGCTGCCACATGGCAAGACGGTCTGGCAGCGCGATATGCAGGTTGCCAGCCTTGACCATTCGCTGTGGTTTCACAACGACCTGCGCACCGATGACTGGCTGCTCTACGCGATGGACAGCCCCTGGGCAGGCAACTCGCGCGGCTTCTCGCGCGGCAGTATCTTCAACCGCGCCGGGCAACTGGTCGCATCGGTCAGTCAGGAAGGGCTGATCCGCCATCGTAAGGATTGGGCATGACACTCGAAGGTATACGGCACTGGGTGTTCGACATGGACGGTACCTTGACCGTCCCTATCCACGACTTCCCGGCCATCAAACGTGAATTGGGCATCCCTCAGGACGATGACATTCTCGGGCATCTTGCTGCGTTGCCTGCTGAGGAATCGGCGGCCAAGCACGCCTGGCTGCTGGAGCATGAACGCGAGCTGGCGCTGGCTTCGCAGCCTGCCGAGGGCGCGGTCGAGCTGGTTCGTGAGTTATCGGCGCGCGGTTATCGACTGGGCATACTCACCCGTAACGCTCAGGAGCTGGCGTATATCACCTTGAAGGCTATCGGCCTGGATGACTGCTTTGCCGTCGAGGATGTCCTGGGCCGCGACGAGGCAACCCCCAAACCGGACCCGGCAGGTTTGCTGAAACTGGCCACTCGCTGGAGTGTCGAGCCGAAGCAGATGGTCATGATCGGCGACTACATGCATGACCTGAACTGCGGCCGTGCGGCGGGCGCCAAGACTGTTCTGGTCAACCTGAAGGACAACCCCTGGCCGGAGCTGACTGACTGGCATGCGGAGGATTGCACAGTGCTGCGCGGGATGCTGAGGTGATCTGAGCTGCCTACCGTGCCAATGCGGAGCGCTCACCGTTATCCACAAGTCTTTGTGGGAGCGACCGGGGCGGCGATCCGCATTGCTCGCGAAGACGGTATTTCAGTCGATGCATTTTCGACGATTATGTTGACCCTTTCGCGAACAAGTTCGCTCCCACGGCCTCCGGCCAAAAGCGGACTTGTATGTAGCGTTGAACGCGGAGCGTGGGGACGATAGTTATATCCCTATCACTCAAAACGGCTTGAACAGCACCGCCTGACCTTCCGGTGAAGTGAAGATCCCGTCGCCGTTGTGGCCGACTTTCGGCACGATCACCAGACGCTGGTTCAGCCCTTCCGGGTGACGCTTCTGCAGATAGTTGAAGTAGTTTTGTCCGCGAATCAGGCGGTAGGGACCTTGCGCTTCTGCGGCACAGGTCTTGTCCAGCGCCGGGTGGTTGCGGTCGGTGTCCAGCTCGCCCATCAGGTAAGTGATGTCGCGCTTCACGTAATTCTTCTCGATGTCAGCCGGCTTTTCCTTGCCCGAGTAGAACGGCATCTTGTTGAGGCCGTATTTCCAGTCGTTGAAGTTCGGGCAGCTCTGCGCGGTTACCGGCTCAGGTCGTTCCGCGTCGAAATAAGCGTAGGACGACGGATTGGCGATCACGTAGCGCAGCTTCACGCCTTCACGTTGCAGCAAGGCGTCTTCCTTGCCGCCGATCATCGCGTAGCGCTGGACCACCTGGGCACCACCGGAGTGCCCGGCAATGACGATTTCCTTCAGGTTGGGGAACAGCTTGCTGTCGCTCAGGCGCTTGAGGATGTGGTCCAGCACCAGAAACGAGCTGACCGGCTTGGGATCGGTGGAGGTGGCACCTTCCATCCAGCTGTTCTGGCGCCAGCGCAGGATAGAGTCCGGCAGGTGGTGCGCGACGATATCCTTTTCATCCAGAAATTGCGGGGCGATCAGCAGGGTCTTGCTGCGCTCTCTGGACTGGTTGGCCGCACGTTCGATGCTGCGCAGGTAGGTTTGCGCATTGCGCAGGCGACCGTGCAGGACGATCACTACGCGCTCGATCTTCGGTTTGGGGTGTACCCACTCCTGGCTCAACCCCAGAGTCGCCTCAGCGCCATTGATGGCGAGGCGATCCGGGCTGATGGAATTGACCGCTTGATCCTCGGCATGCGCCCCGAGGCTCACGAAGGCAGTGCTCAACAACAGGACCAGAAGCGGTTTAATCATGTGCTCAGAGACTCTTGGCGGCGAACGTATCGCATTGATTGATTTGACCTTGGGCAAAGCCTGCCTTGAACCAGCGTACACGCTGTGCAGACGTGCCGTGAGTGAAGGAGTCCGGAGCGACTCGACCACTGCTTTGCTGTTGCAAGCGATCATCGCCGATAGCGTTGGCCGCGTTCAATGCTTCTTCAATATCACCCGGCTCGAGCCAGTTCAAACGATTTTGTGCGTTGTACGCCCAAACACCGGCAAAGCAGTCCGCCTGCAGCTCCTGGCGGACCAGTAAACCGTTGGCACCTTCCATTTTCTGCCCGGCCTGGCGAGCCTTGTCGACCTTGGCGGAAATGCCCAGCAGCGTCTGCACATGGTGCCCGACTTCGTGGGCGATCACGTAAGCCTGAGCGAAGTCGCCAGCGGCGGAAAAGCGCTGTGCCATTTCACGGAAGAAGTCCATGTCCAGATAGACCTGCTGGTCAGCCGGGCAATAGAACGGACCGGTTGCCGAGGTCGCGCGACCGCAGGCCGAGTTCACTTGGCCGCTGAACAGCACCAGCGTAGGGTCCTTGTATTCGCGACCATTCTGGGCGAACACGGCACGCCAGGTGTCCTCGGTATCGCCAAGGATGCTGCGCACGAATTCGGCCTGCTGGTCGTTGGCCGGCGGCGCTTCCCGCGTCTGCGCGCTGGGTGGAGCGCTTTGCTCGGTTACTTGCCCGGTCAGTTGCCCGAGAATCTGCATCGGGTCCTGACCGGTGAGCAGGCCGATGGCGACGATGATGACGATGCCGCCCAGACCCAGGCCCTTGCCGCCGATGCGCATGCCACCGCCGCCACCACTGCTGCCGCCATCGCTCGCATCGACTACGTTGTCGCTGCGTCGGCCTTTTTTCCAGAGCATGTCGGATCCCTCTTCTTTTCGTGCAATGAGTGTCGCTGCTGATACGCGAATACGCCAGTCCGGCGTGTTCCGGCCAGCGTCGTGTGCAGAATGCGAGGGTATAGAGGTGCGCCGGGGCTGATTGGTTCGCGCAAGCTGTACCGTGGCTGTGTTTTGCTGAAATCCGCCGCTGTCAGGCCTGTTTTACGGTCTGCGCGTTGAGCACGTCCGGCGGCGAGGCGTCGGCAAAACGGTCGACCTGGCGCAACGATTTGAAGCCCGTCATCCAGGCACCGACCACGCCCAGCGTGCAGACGCCACCCATGATTGCGGCAGGGATTGCGCCGACCAGCGAGGCACTGGTGCCTGCGCGGAACTCGCCCAGCTCGTTGGAGGAGCCAATAAACAGCATGTTCACGGCATTGACCCGGCCGCGCATGTTGTCCGGCGTCGAGAACTGCACCAGCGCCGAACGAATGAACACGCTGACCATGTCCGCCGCGCCCGCGATCAGCAGGGCCAGGCATGACAGCCAGAACAGTGTCGACAGTGCAAACACCAGATTCGCTACGCCGAACAGGCCGACGGCGAGAAACATGGTCATGCCGACGTTGCGCTGCAGCGGGCGCATGCTCAGGTAAATGCCCACGCCCAGTTCTCCCAGGCTCATCGACGCTCGCAGCATGCCCAGCCCTTGCGGTCCGAGGTGCAGCACTTCATGGGCGTAGATCGGCAGCAGCGCCACCACGCCGCCGAGCAGCACGGCGAACAGGTCCAGCGAAATGGTGCCAAGGATGATTGGCCGCGAGCGAATGAAGGCAATACCTGCGGTGAACCGGCCCCAGGCGCTGGAGCCCAGTTCCACCGGTTTACCGGCAAAGGGCGTTGCCACGGGGGACAGAAACAGGATGCCGGCAATGAAGGCTGCGACGCAGACCGAATACGTCAGCTCTGCGCCGCCCAGCCAGTACAGATAGCCACCGATCAGCGGGCCACCGACGGTCGAGCAGCGCATGATCACGCTGTTGGTGGCGATGGCCGAGGGCAGCTGGTCGCGCGGGACAATCTGCGGCAACAGGCTTTGCAGCGCCGGACCGGTAAAGGCGCGGGCGCAGCCATACAGCATCAGCGCGCCGTAGATCAGCCGCAGGTCTTGCAGCTTCAGCGCCGAGAACACCAGCAGAATGACGCCACAAATCGCCTGCACCCCCCAACTGAGCATCAGGATGATCTTGCGGTTGTAGCGGTCGATCAGATCCCCGGCAGGCATCAACAGCAGCAACATGGGAATGAACTGAGCAAGGCCCACATACGCCAGCGCCATCGGCTCGCGGGTCATGTCATACACCTGCCAGGCAACGACCACCGCCTGAATCTGCATGGCAAACACCGCCATCAGACGCGAGAGGATAAAACTGACGAAACCGGGCTGGCTGGACAACTTGACCGGGGCAGAAGGCGCGGAAGACTCGGAGCTCAAGAAAAAGGATCCCATCGAAGCAGCTGATTCAGGTTTTTGGTTTATACCCCAGCGTATCGATAGGAAGCTAATAAATATTCTGACAGTTTCGCCGTGACGGGTATGAAAGAATCTGCGCCGCGCCGCCTGTTCAGGATAGGACGCGGAGCGTCCGGAACGGCATGCGACGCAGAGCGCCGCACGATAGTCGAGATTATCGTTCCTCACGCTCCAGCGTGGGAATGCCTTGGGTGACGCTCTGCGTCACAGATCTACGCCGCGCCGCCTGTTCAGGATAGGACGCGGAGCGTCCAGAACGGCATGCGACGCTGAGCGTCGCACGATAGTGGCGTCCGGGGAGCTTCAACGGCGAACCAGCAGCACGCCCGATTCCATGTGGTGGGTGTACGGAAACTGATCGAACAGCGCGCAGCGCTCGACCCGGTGGGTGTCGTGCAGTTGGGCGATGTTGGCGGCCAGGGTTTCCGGGTTGCAGGAAATGTACAGAATGCGTTCGAAGCGCCGGGTCAGTTCGCAGGTGTCCGGGTCCATGCCGGCGCGGGGCGGGTCGACGAACACGCTGCCGAAATCGTAGCTCTTCAAGTCCACGCCGTGCAGACGACGGAACGGGCGCACTTCATTCAGGGCTTCGGTCAGTTCTTCGGCTGACAGGCGCACCAGCGTGACGTTGTCCACGCCGTTGTCATCGAGGTTGCTCAGCGCCGCGTTGACCGAGGTCTTGCTGATTTCGGTCGCCAGCACCTTGCGCACGCGGGTGGCCAGCGGCAGGGTGAAGTTGCCATTGCCGCAATACAGCTCCAGCAGGTCGTCCTGCCGCTCGCCCAGCGCGTCGAAGGCCCAGTTGAGCATCTTGCCGTTCACCGTGCCGTTGGGCTGGGTGAAAGCGCCTTCCGGTTGCCGGTAGCTGAACGTACGGCCAGCCACGTCGAGCTTCTCGGTCACGTAATCATGACCGATGACCAGCTTCTGACCCTTGGAGCGGCCAATCAGGCTGACGTCCAGTTCGGCAGCCAATTGCTCGGCTGCGGCCTGCCATTCGGCGTCCAGCGGGCGGTGATAACACAGGGTAATCATCGCGTCGCCTGCCAGCGTGGTCAGAAAGTCCACCTGAAACAGCTTGTGGTTCAACGTCGGGCTGGCTTCCCAGCGTTCGCGCAGCACCGGCATCAGCGCGTTGATGCGCTCGCTGGCGATCGGCAGGCCTTCGAGCAGGATCGGCGTCCTGTTGTCGCCCGGCGCGAACATCGCGTAGTAACGCTTCTGGTCTTCGCGCCACAGGCGGAACTCGGCGCGCAGCCGATAGTGTTCGCGTGGCGAGTCGAATACCTGCGGCTCGGGTGCATCGAACGGCGCCAGCAACTCGCGCAGGCGGACGGTTTTTTCTTCGAGCTGACGGTCGTAGCTCGCAGGGTCGAAGGGAACACTCATGCGTTGAACCAGCCCAGCTTGATCACGAACAGGATCGACAGGATCACCAGCGCGGAATTCAGCTCGCGCCAGCGTCCCGACAGCAGTTTGATCGCGGTCCAGGAAATGAAGCCAAAGGCAATGCCGTTGGCGATGGAGTAGGTGAATGGCATGGCCAGGGCAGTGATGACTACTGGCGCTGCGACTGTGATGTCATCCCAGTCGATTTCCGCCATGCCGGACGCCATCAATACGGCGACGAACAGCAGCGCGGGTGCGGTCGCGAAGGCCGGCACGCTGCCGGCCAGCGGGGCGAAGAACAGCGCCAGCAGGAACAGCACGGCGACCACTACGGCGGTCAGACCTGTGCGGCCACCCGCACTCACGCCTGCAGCCGACTCGATGTAGCTGGTGGTGGTCGAGGTGCCCAGCAGGGAGCCGGCCATTGCGGCAGTACTGTCGGCGATCAGCGCACGGCCCATCTTCGGCATGTGCCCGTCCTTGCCCATCAGCCCGGCGCGTTTGGCCACGCCGATGAGGGTGCCGGAGTTGTCGAAGATATCGACGAACAGGAAGGCGAAGATGATGCTGACCAGACCGACGTCCAGCGCACCCATGATGTCCAGTTGCATGAACGTGGGTGCCAGCGAAGGCGGCATCGACACCACACCGCCAAACGGCGAGAAGCCCAGGGCGATGGACACCAGGGTGACCGCGAGGATGCCGATCAGCACGGCGCCGCGCACTTTGAGGTAATCCAGGGCCACGATCAAAAAGAAGCCCAGCGTCGCCAGTACCGGGGCTGGCTGTTTGAGATCGCCCATGCCGACCATGGTCGCCGGGTTGCTGACCACGATACCGGCGTTATGCAGGGCGATCAGCGCCAGAAACAGACCGATACCGGCTGCAATCGCCGAGCGCAGGGGCAGGGGAATGCTGTTGATGATCCATTCACGGATCCGGAAGATCGACAGGATGAAGAACATCACCGCTGAAATGAACACCGCGCCCAGCGCCACCTGCCAGCTGTGACCCATGTGCAGGACCACGGTGTAGGTAAAGAAGGCGTTCAAACCCATGCCCGGTGCCAGGGCGATCGGGTAGTTGGCGATCAGGCCCATGACCGTCGAGCCGATGGCCGCTGCCAGGCAGGTGGCGACGAACACGGCGCCCTTGTCCATGCCGGTTTCGCCGAGGATGCTCGGGTTGACGAACAGGATGTAAGCCATCGCCAGGAAAGTCGTGACGCCCGCAAGAATCTCGGTCCGCACGTTGGTGTTGTGTGCCTTGAGTTGAAACAGCCTTTCCAGCATGTCTGGCTCTCCGTGACGCGGCGCGCGTCGTGAATGATCGACTCCAGCAGCAAAGCACAGACTGCAGGGCAGCCCGTTTGATTTTTGCGGCTCGGAAAAAGCCGCGCATCATACCAGCAGCTTGGCGGGATGGCTGCCTGTGGATGACGGCCTTTCGATGACAAGTACGCTCATCAAGAAAGCCTGAACGTTGCAAACCTCGCGAAGTCCCACCCCTTAAGACGCATAAAAAGTGCGCTAAGCGACTGCCTACCGTGAGGTTTCCATGAGTGCAACGACCCCGAACCCCCAGGACTTCGCCACCCACGCGATTTCTCTGACCCTGAACGGACAGCTCCTCCAACTGGATGTGCTGCCCTGGACCACCTTGCTTGACCTGCTGCGCGATCAGCTCGATCTGGTCGGCACCAAGAAAGGCTGCGACCACGGCCAGTGCGGTGCATGTACCGTACTGCGCGACGGCACGCGCATCAATGCCTGCCTGACGCTGGCGATCATGTGTGACGGCGCCGAGCTGACCACCATTGAAGGCCTGGCCGATGGCGATAAGTTGCACCCCATGCAGCAGGCGTTCATCAAAAACGATGCGTTCCAGTGCGGCTACTGCACGCCCGGGCAGATCTGCTCGGCTGTCGGGCTTGCCAATGAAGGTCGCGCCAGCACGCGTGCTGAGATTCAGGAGCTGATGAGCGGTAACCTGTGCCGCTGCGGTGCCTACAGCAATATTCTCGCCGCCGTCGAAGAGGCGTTGCCACAGTTCCACAATGCGGCGCCGAAGCCGGAGGTGAGCGCATGAATCCGTTTACCTACAGCAAGCCGACCGACATCACCGCAGCTGTCAACCTGAGCGGCCCGGCCACGCGCTTCATTGCGGGCGGCACCAACCTGCTCGACCTGATGAAAGAAAACGTCGCCACGCCCGAGCACCTGATCGACATCACCGGCCTGCCTTTAAGGGATGTCACTGAAACCGCCTCGGGCGGTCTGATGATCGGTGCGTTGGTCAGCAACGCCGACCTGGCCTATCACCCGTTGATCGAAGCGCGTTACCCGCTGCTGAGCAAAGCGGTGCTGGCCGGTGCGTCGCCGCAGTTGCGCAACATGGCCAGCACTGGCGGCAACCTGCTGCAACGCACCCGCTGCTATTACTTCTATGACACCGGCGTGCCGTGCAACAAGCGCGAACCGGGCAGCGGCTGCCCGGCGCGCACCGGCGTGAATCGCATTCACGCGATTCTCGGTGCCAGCGAAGATTGCGTCGCGACTCACCCTTCCGACATGTGCGTGGCCCTGGCTGCGCTGGAAGCGGTGGTGCATGTCCAGGGACGTGCCGGTCGTCGCACCATCGAGTTCGCGGATTTCCACCGCCTGCCGGGTGATGCGCCGCAGCGCGACAATCAGTTGGCCGACGATGAGTTGATCATTGCCGTCGAGCTGCCTGCAAACGGCTTTGTCAGCCACAACGCTTATCTGAAAATCCGCGACCGTGCGTCCTACGCGTTTGCCCTGATATCGGTGGCTGCCGCCATCGATCTGGACGGCGAGGTGATTCGCGACGTGCGTCTGGCATTGGGCGGTGTCGCGCACAAGCCATGGCGCGACAAGGCGGTCGAAGCGCTGCTGATCGGCAAGCCGGTCACCCGCGAGAACTTCGCCGCTGCCGCAGACGCCATGCTTGAAGATGCCCAGCCTCTGGAGCACAACGGTTTCAAGGTCAGACTGGCCCGCCGCGCGATCATTCGTGCCTTGAGCGATGCCGCAACAGGAGGGAGCGCCCAATGAACCAGCCATTTTCGCCAATGGGCAAGCCTGTGGACCGCGTCGACGGCCGATTGAAAGTGACCGGTGGCGCACGTTACGCCGGTGAATACCCTGAAGAAGGGTTGCTGTACGGCAGCGTGGTCTCCAGCACCATCGCCAACGGGCGCGTCGCCAGCATCGATACGAGCGAGGCAATGAAGGTGCCGGGTGTGGTCGCTGTCATCGACCACACCAATCGTCCTTCGCTGGCCAGCTACGACGAAAACTATGAGGACGCCGATTCGGCTGACGGGTCGCCGTTTCGTCCTTTCTACAACGACAACGTGATGTACAGCGGCCAACCGCTTGCGCTGGTCGTTGCCGATACGCTGGAGCTGGCGCGGCATGCGGGCTCGCTGGTGCGTATCGAATACGAGCAGCAGGAGCACCAGACCGATCTGCAGGCCATGCTCGACACGGCTTATGACGCGCCTGCCGAATTGCCGCCGCCGCGTGGCAACTTTGAGGGTGAACTGGCCAGCTCTGCGCTGAGTGTGGACGTGACGTACAGCACGCCCAGCGAATACCACAACCCAATGGAGCCGCACGCGTCGACCGTCCTGTATCAGGCCGACGGCAGCTTGCAGATTCACGACAAGACGCAGGGTACGCAAAACTGTCAGGACTACCTGCACAAGGTCTTTGGCCTGGAAAAGGACAAGATCCGTGTGCTGGCCGCCTTTGTCGGTGGTGCCTTCGGCTCCGGCCTGCGCCCGCAATATCAGTTACCGCTGGCGGTGATGGCTGCATTGCACCTCAAGCGCTCTGTGCGCCTGACGCTGACCCGGCAGCAGATGTTCACCTTCGGTTATCGCCCGCGCACCATTCAGCGTCTGCGTCTG
The DNA here is from genome assembly GCF_900074915.1 of Pseudomonas cerasi. Taxonomy (GTDB): domain Bacteria; phylum Pseudomonadota; class Gammaproteobacteria; order Pseudomonadales; family Pseudomonadaceae; genus Aquipseudomonas; species Aquipseudomonas cerasi. Next base: position 4,789,726 of record NZ_LT222319.1, on the reverse strand, counting down.
GGTGCGGCTGCCAACGGCCGTTTGCTGGCGGTCGGTCATGAGGCCATCGGGCAGACTTCGCGCTTCGAAGATTTCAGCGAACACGTGGTGGAATGGAGCGGCATGCTCTATCACTGCGACAACGTGAAATTGACCTATAAGCTGGTGCCGCTGGATGTGTTCACGCCGCTTGACATGCGTGCGCCGGGTGCTGCCCTGGGCATGATCGGCCTGGAATGCGCCATGGACGAGCTGGCTTACGCCTTGGCCATCGACCCGGTGCGCCTGCGTCTGACCAACTACGCCGAGCGCAACGGTAACGAAGACAAGCCGTATTCGAGCAAGGAATTGCGCGAATGCTACGCCCAGGGTGCCGAACGCTTTGGCTGGTCCAGCCGTAACCCTGAGCCACGCAGCATGCGCCAAGGCCGTCAACTGGTCGGCTGGGGCATGGCCGGCGGTGTCTGGGAGGCCATGCAGATGAAGGCCAGCGCCAAGGCGCGTCTGCAAGGTGACGGCAAGCTGGTGGTCAGTAGCGCTACCACCGACATCGGCACCGGCACTTATACCGTCATGACGCAGATCGCTGCAGAATCGTCGGGTATCGAAGTGGATAACGTCAGCTTCCTGCTGGGTGATTCTTCATTGCCGACTGCGCCGTTGCAGGGTGGCTCGTTCACGGTTTCTTCAGTCGGTACTGCGGTGCAACAGGCCTGTCAGGCTTTGCAGCGTCAGGCACTGGAAGTTGCCAAGGGGCAGCATCCACAATTCGCTTCCGTGACGCCGGATCAGGTTCGCTTCGAAGCGGGCAAGCTGCACATAGGCGATCAGGCGCTATCGATGGCTGAACTGGCAGCGTCTCAGGCCCATGGTGTCATCGAGGTGCAAGTCGACGCCGAGCCGGACAAGAAGCGCGAAGCCTATGCGGCAGCGACGCACTCGGCGGTGTTCGTCGAAGTGCTGGTCGACGAGGATCTGGGCACTATCAAGGTCAATCGTGTGGTCAGTGCCGTCGCAGCGGGCAGGGTCGTGAACCCGAAAATGGCGCGCAGCCAGATTCTGGGTGGCGTTGTCTGGGGCATGGGCATGGCGCTTCAGGAAGAGGCGATGCTCGACCACGACCTGGGCCGTCCGATGAACCACAGCCTGGCCGAGTATCACATCCCGGTGAACGCTGACATCGGCGACATCGACGTGCTGTTTGTCGAAGAACACGACGATATCGTCAACGCGCTGGGCTCCAAGGGCGTCGGTGAAATCGGCATCGTGGGCGTCCCGGCAGCGATCGCCAACGCGATCTATCACGCCACCGGCAAGCGGATCCGCGAGTTTCCGATCACGCTGGATAAGCTGTTGTAACAGCGACCGCAAATCCAACGGCCTATCATGCCAATGCTCTGCATTGGCATGCAGTGCGTGACGCTCTACATCCTCCTGCGCAGGCAGTGCGGCGCAGGTACGACGTGGAGCGTCACGAACGGCATTCCCACGCGGAGTGTGAGGAACGATAGGTGCCCGGAAGGACTCCGCATCTGCAAGCGCTGTGCAGGTGAGACAACCCGCCACGCGACAATAGACCACACGACTTTAATGGCTGAACAGGACTACTCTTTGATGGTCGATTGATCTGCATCATTGCGTTCAGGCAATGATCGGTGCATCGACCAGCGTTTTCGCCATTGGAAACGCCAGAATAAAGAAACATAAGCACTCATTACCGTGGGGGCAATCGCTGTTGGCTTGCGGCCGGCAGCAGGTTTCATCTGAGAGAGGAACATCCTATGTTCGGTTTAGAGGCTATAGATCTCGCCCGGATCCAGTTCGCATTCACGATTTCGTTTCACATCCTGTTTCCTGCCATCACTATTGGTCTGGCAAGTTACCTGGCTGTGCTCGAAGGCCTGTGGCTGAAGACCCGCGATGACGTCTACCGTGACCTGTACCACTTCTGGTCGAAGATTTTTGCTGTCAACTTCGGCATGGGCGTGGTTTCCGGGCTCGTCATGGCCTACCAGTTCGGCACCAACTGGAGCCGCTTCTCCGACTTCGCAGGTGCTGTGACCGGCCCGTTGCTGACCTACGAGGTGCTGACCGCGTTCTTCCTCGAAGCGGGCTTTCTCGGCGTCATGCTGTTCGGCTGGAATCGTGTCGGCCGCAACCTGCACTTCTTCTCCACGGTAATGGTCGCCATCGGCACGCTGATCTCCACCTTCTGGATTCTGTCGTCCAACAGCTGGATGCAGACGCCGCAAGGGTTCGAGATCATTGACGGTCGGGTCATTCCCACTGACTGGTTCGCCGTGGTCTTCAATCCGTCGTTCCCTTATCGCCTGACGCACATGGCGATTGCCGCATTCGTGGCGACGGCGTTCTTCGTCGGTTCGTCGGCTGCCTGGCACCTGTTGCGGGGCCGTGACACTCCTGCGGTACGCAAGATGCTCTCGATGGCCATGTGGATGGCCCTGCTGGTGGCGCCTGTCCAGGCTGTCGTCGGTGACTTCCACGGTCTGAATACGCTCAAGCATCAGCCCGCGAAGATCGCGGCCATCGAAGGTCACTGGGAGAACGTCGGTGACGAACCGACCCCTCTGATCCTGTTCGGCATTCCCGACATGAAGGAAGAACGAACCAAGTTCGCGGTGGAAATTCCGTACCTGGGCAGCCTTATCCTGACTCACAGTCTCGACAAGCAGGTGCCGGCGCTCAAGGAGTTCAAGCCTGAGGATCGCCCTAACTCGACAATTGTGTTCTGGTCGTTCCGGGTCATGGTCGCCCTCGGCATGCTGATGATCTTCACCGGCCTGTGGAGCCTGTGGCTGCGCAAGCGCGGCACGCTGTATAACTCGCGTCCGTTCCTGTACCTGGCGTTGTGGATGGGGCCGTCTGGCCTGATCGCGATTCTCGCAGGCTGGTTCACCACCGAAATCGGTCGTCAGCCGTGGGTCGTGTACGGCCTGATGCGTACCGCGGATGCGTCGTCCGGGCACAGCGTGGCGCAGATGAGCATCACCCTGGTGCTGTTCGTGGTCGTCTACTTCGTGCTCTTCGGTACAGGTCTTGGCTACATGATGCGTCTGGTTCGCAAAGGGCCGAAAGCCTACGTCGAACATGTGCCTCACGGTGGTCCCGGCCAGCAACGCACACCGGCCCGTCCGCTCTCCGCTGCTGTTGAAGGCGAAGAAGATGGCGGCAATCTTGACCCGCTCGGCAAGGGGATTTAAGCCATGGGTATCGATCTTCCGCTGATCTGGGCCGTCATCATCGTCTTCGGCATCATGATGTACGTGGTGATGGACGGCTTCGATCTGGGTATCGGGATTCTCTTCCCATTCATGAAGGACAGCTCCGACCGCGACGTGATGATGAACACCGTCGCGCCGGTCTGGGACGGCAACGAAACCTGGCTGGTGCTGGGCGGTGCGGCATTGTTCGGTGCTTTCCCGCTGGCCTACTCGGTGGTCCTGTCTGCGCTGTACCTGCCGCTGATGTTCATGCTCATGGGCCTGATCTTCCGTGGCGTGGCATTCGAGTTCCGCTTCAAGGCGACCGAGCTGAAGCGCCACTGGTGGGACAAGGCGTTCATTGGCGGCTCGCTGGCTGCGACCTTCTTCCAAGGCGTGGCACTGGGCGCCTACATTGAAGGCATTCCGGTGGTCGATCGCCAGTTTGCCGGAGGCTCGCTGGACTGGCTCTCGCCGTTCCCGATGTTCTGCGGGCTGGCCTTGATCGTTGCCTATGCGCTGCTGGGCTGCACCTGGCTGATCATGAAAACCGAAGGTTCGCTGCAGAAGGCGATGCATGATCTGGCACGTCCGCTGGCCCTTGCAGTGCTCGCGGTCATGGCCGTGGTCAGCCTGTGGACGCCGCTGGCCCATGCTGATATCGCGCATCGCTGGTTCAGCACGCCCAACCTGTTCTGGTTCATGCCAGTACCGATTCTGGTGCTGGTGACCATGTACGGTCTGTTCAAGGCGGTGGCCCGCAATGCTCACTACACGCCGTTTCTGCTGACCCTGTTGCTGATTTTTCTGGGCTACAGCGGTCTGGGGATCAGCCTGTGGCCGAACATCATTCCGCCTTCGGTATCGATCTGGGCAGCCGCCGCACCGCCGCAGAGCCAGGGCTTCATGCTGGTGGGCACGCTGTTCATCATTCCGTTCATCCTGGGCTACACCTTCTGGAGCTACTACGTGTTCCGCGGCAAGGTGACGGCTGCAGACGGTTATCACTAGTCCGAACCGAGGAGAATGACGATGTCTGGTAAGAATTCCATGCACGATCCTGATCCGGCGCTGAGCAAGCCGCTCTGGCAACGACTGGCCTGGCTGGTCGGAATCTGGGCGGGCAGCGTATTTGCGCTGTTCATCGTGGCCAGCCTGATGCGCATGTTCATGAGCGCAGCGGGCCTGACGACACACTGATACTGAATTCCCGTTCGTGTCCTCCGGACACGTTTTGCGACCCTCTTGCCACTCGCGTGGCAAGGGGGTCTTTTTTTGTGCCGTGGGCCTGGGTTACTTGCGGGCTTTCAGAATCACGAATTTCGGCGTGGCGGCGACTTGCTCAACGCCGCGGAACAGGCGCGATAGCTTGGTGTGATAACCCAGGTGGCGATTGCCGACGATATACAGCGCCCCGCCGGTCACCAGAGCAGCCCGGGCCTGAAGAAACATCCGCCAGGCAAGAAAGTCGCCAACCACTTGCTGCTGGTGGAAGGGCGGGTTGCACAGCACCACATCCAGCGAGTCAGGCTCCTGGATCTCCAGACCGTCGCCTGCGCGAAGCTGTACGTCGCGATCCCCCAGCGTCGCTTGCCAGTTCTCGGCTGCCGATTGCACGGCCATGAACGACTCGTCGACCAGCGTGTAGTGCGCCTGCGGGTTGTCCAGCGCGCTGGCAATGGCCAGCACGCCGTTACCGCAACCCAGGTCTGCGACCCTTGCCGTACCAAGGTTTTTCGGCAGATGCGGCAGGAAGGCGCGGGTGCCGATGTCCAGTCCGTCGCGGCAGAACACATTGGCATGGTTGAGCAGTTCGATGGCCGGATCATCCAGCCGGTAGCGCGTCGGGTAGGGCGAGGTGCGCACTTCCATGGGCTGTGGCGTGGCGAACAACAGCCTGGCTTTTTTCACTGCCAGCGAGGCTTGGACCGGTCCGACATATTCCTCCAGCAAGTCGCCCGCCGAGCGCGGCAAGTGCTTGACCATTGCCGCAGCGATGACCCGAGCGCCAGGGGCCAGTTGACCTTGCAGGCGTATCAGTTGCTCTTCGAGCAGCGCCAGGGTCTTGGGCACCCGGATCAGCACCCAGTCGAATGGCCCCTGCAACGCTTCGCTGGCCGGTATGTGCGGTACTGCGTCGTAGCTCATGCCGTTGCGTGCCAGATTTTTTTCCAGCCCCTGCGCCGCCAGAAACGAGTCGGTGCTGCTGATCACCGTGGCATGTGGCGCGAGACTTGCCGCCAACGCGCCGAAACTGTCATTGAGCACCAGAACCCGGCTTTGCAGGCTCAGCCCCGCTTCTGCAACATGATTGAGCAGGTACTCGTCAGCGGCATCGAAGGCCTGCAGGGGCTCATCCTGTTGCTCGGGTTGGCGAATGAGATCAAGTTCAGCGAAGGGACTGATGAGCAGGGGCATTGGCGGGAGAACTCTGTGCAATCGAAGGTATGTCAGTGAGCCGATGACAGGTGGGCTCGCTGAGACAGACGATTTTACGTATTTTTTCGTTCCGATACCTGTCTGATTACGCGGTGATTGCCCGTTTTGTCAGAACATCCCGCTGAGCGCGGCTTGTACGGCGGCAGCCGTCTTGTTGCAAACGCCCATTTTTTGAATGGCGCTGGCAATGTGGAAGTGAATGGTGCGCTCCTTCAGGCAGAGGATCATTGCGATGTCGCCAGCTGTTTTGCCTTCAGCGGACCATTTGAGGACTTCGATTTCTCTCTGAGTCAGGTTTTTTGCTGGCGAGGGCTGTGAGAAATTTATGTCCATCGTGTTCATGTAGCCTCCTTGCAGTACGTGTACAGACCTTGCTGGGTGTTTATCCAGTTTAGGGACAAATACATGGCAGTCCGTGGTGGCGCGGATCAGCCGGACGGATGGGCTGATGGCACTTGGCAGCGTGTTCTGGGGCTGTCGGCTGAAACCCCCGCGCGAGAAGGGTCGGGGTAATCGGCTCTGTGGATGTTCGACCCTGCAAGGGCTGATCCAAGAACCAAATACTCTAAGCTGCAGAGCCCGTTGCCGGGTAATCCATCACAAACAGCCGGTGTTTATCGAGCCTGCTTTGCGGGACACTGGGCGCTGCTTTCCATATTCAGGAGTTCAAAGCGCACCATGACCGTCAGTGACGACAAATTCACCCGACAGACACTGCAGCGTGTCACGCCGCTGACCGCGAACCTGTTCACCCTGCGTACCACGCGTGATCCCGGTTTTCGCTTTCGTGCCGGACAGTTTGCGCGTCTCGGGGTGACCAAGGCCGACGGCACCACCGTATGGCGTGCCTACTCAATGGTGTCTTCACCGCACGACGAGTTTCTGGAGTTTTTTTCCATCGTGGTGCCGGATGGCGAATTCACCAGCGAGTTGAGCCGCTTGCGTGAGGGCGACAGTCTGTTGGTGGAAAAGCAGGCGTTTGGTTATCTGACTCTGGATCGTTTCATTGACGGTCGCGATCTCTGGCTGTTATCCACAGGCACTGGGGTCGCACCGTTTCTGTCGATCCTTCAGGATTTCGAGGTCTGGGAGAAGTTCGAGCGGGTGATTCTGGTGTACAGCGTTCGTGAGTCGCGCGAGCTGGCCTATCAGCAATTGATTGCCGAACTGATGCAGCGTGAGTACCTGGCTGAATACGCGGACAAGTTTCTGTTTTTGCCTACGGTGACCCGCGAGCAGCATCCGGGTGCATTGAATGGGCGTATCACGCAGTTGATCGAAAACGGAGAGCTGGAGCGCGCTGCCGGTATTGCCCTCACGCCGGAGCATTCGCGGGTGATGTTGTGTGGCAATCCGCAGATGATCGATGACACTCGGGCGATTCTCAAGCAGCGCGAGATGCGCTTGAGCCTGTCACGCAAGCCGGGGCAAGTGGCGGTGGAAACGTATTGGTGATGGCTGGCAGCTGGCTATGGCTATCGTGCCGAGCATTGGCACGATAGTCACATAACTATCGTTCTTCACGCTCCGCATGGGAATGCAGTTCATGACGCTCCGCGTCACACCGCGGCTTTTCTTTGTCAGGCGGATCAGCGCCAGGACGCAGCCGTCACTTACGTCGCAATTTGCGTCGTCAGTGACATCGCGGTTGAAAAGCGCTGCGTGGGGGCGATGGCCCGCAGGTGCAGGCCTCACTCAATCAAGGCGTACGCGCAGGATCCACGGTAATGGGCGCTGCCGGTTTGCTCTGCTCCTTGAGCAGGTCGCGGATTTCGCTCAGCAGGATTTCCTGCTTGGTGGGCGTTGGCGGCAGGGTAGGCGCTTTGGCTTCTTCGCGTTTCAGGCGGTTGATGGCCTTGACGCCCATGAAGATCGCGAACGCGACGATGATGAAGTCGATAACGGTCTGGATGAACTTACCGTAAGCCAGCAGTACCGCAGGTGCGGTCCCTTGCGCGGGGCGCAGGGTGACCGCCAGGTCACTGAAGTCGACGCCGCCAATCAACAGGCCCAGCGGCGGCATGATGACATCGCCGACGAACGAAGAAACGATCTTGCCGAATGCCGCGCCGATGATAATACCGACGGCCATATCAACTACGTTGCCTTTGACCGCGAATGCCTTGAATTCCTTAAGCACGCTCATGGGGTAATTCCTTGTAGCAGATAAATTTGATCCGGATGAGTGTAGCCCAGACGTACTGCTGCCGCCCGTGCCACGTTCAATCGACCGGAGTCGTCCGCGTAAGTTTTATCCGGTTTTCAAAAGCAGTCGTCGCCCTGCGACTGGCAGGTGTTGCAACCTGCGTTATCATGGGCGTTTTCTAACGACTGGGGTTGTCATGGCCAAGGCCAAACGCTTGTACGGCTGCACCGAGTGCGGCGCGACATTTCCCAAGTGGGCGGGCCAGTGCAGCGAATGCGGTGCCTGGAACACACTGGTCGAAACCATGATTGAAAGCGGTGCCGCCGCGCCGCCTACCGGGCGTACCGGCTGGACCGGTTCCCAGGCGCAGATCAGGACGCTGGCGGAGGTCAGTGTCGAAGAGATTCCGCGCTTCTCCACCAACTCCACCGAGCTGGACAGGGTGCTCGGCGGCGGCCTGGTTGATGGTTCGGTGGTGCTGATCGGCGGTGACCCCGGCATCGGCAAGTCCACGATCCTCTTGCAGACGCTGTGCAACATTGCCCAGCGCATGCCCGCGTTGTACGTCACTGGTGAGGAATCCCAGCAGCAGGTCGCCATGCGTGCCCGTCGTCTGGGACTGCCGCAGGACAAGCTGCGGGTCATGACCGAAACCTGCATCGAGACCATCATTGCCACCGCCAAGGTCGAGAAGCCCAAGGTGATGGTGATCGATTCGATCCAGACGATTTTCACCGAACAGTTGCAGTCGGCCCCCGGCGGCGTGTCGCAGGTTCGCGAAAGCGCTGCCTTGCTGGTGCGTTACGCCAAGCAGAGCGGCACGGCGATCTTCCTGGTCGGTCACGTCACCAAGGAAGGCGCCTTGGCCGGTCCGCGCGTGCTTGAGCACATGGTCGACACCGTGTTGTATTTCGAGGGCGAGTCGGACGGGCGCCTGCGCCTGCTGCGGGCGGTGAAGAACCGCTTTGGCGCGGTCAACGAGCTGGGCGTGTTCGGCATGACCGACAAGGGCCTGAAAGAAGTCTCCAATCCGTCTGCGATCTTTCTTACCCGTGCGCAGGAAGAAGTACCGGGCAGTGTGGTCATGGCGACCTGGGAAGGCACGCGGCCGATGCTGGTGGAGGTGCAGGCGCTGGTGGACGACAGTCATATGTCCAACCCGCGCCGCGTGACGCTGGGTCTGGATCAGAATCGTCTGGCCATGCTGCTGGCTGTTCTGCACCGCCACGGCGGCATTCCCACTCACGACCAGGACGTGTTTCTCAACGTGGTAGGTGGGGTGAAGGTGCTGGAAACCGCATCCGACCTGGCCTTGATGGCAGCCGTAATGTCCAGCCTGCGCAATCGTCCGCTGCCGCATGATTTGCTGGTGTTCGGTGAGGTGGGGCTGTCGGGTGAAGTCAGGCCGGTGCCCAGTGGGCAGGAGCGCCTCAAGGAGGCCGCCAAGCACGGCTTCAAACGCGCCATCGTGCCCAAGGGCAACGCGCCAAAGGAGGCGCCACCTGGTTTGCAGATCATTGCCGTTACGCGACTGGAACAGGCCCTGGATGCGCTGTTCGAGTAACCTCGCCCTGAGGATTATTCCTGCAGTTCGATCAAGGCTGCCAGTTCCCGATCCAGTTCCTCGGGGTCTCCGAGGTTCAATTCGACCAGCCGCCTCAGGTGGCTGATCGAGTCCAGCCCTATGTGCCGGCAAACGCATCCCAGTTGCCGTTTGTTGTCATGAGTGATTTCGACATCCATTTTCACATGGGCATCGTTGCTTAGAATGATGTCGACTTCAAAGGGCTGCGTCTGATCACCGTTCCACGGATCAGGCCGTTCGATCAGCAGCCCTTTGAGGGACAGGTCGACCAGTTGCACTTTCCAGCTTTTGTCGCCTTGCTTCAGATCGGTCTTGGCATCAAAGGCAATGCGTTTGAAACGACGGCGATCTGCAGGTGAGTCGGTCATCGAATGAACTCTCTTGTTGACCGCCGCCGGAGTCAGCGTGCAGGTCGTTATCTGATCGATTCTGTTGTCCATGCACGATAGACCGTAAAGCAATTGCAGAACAGTTCCGCATCACGGTTTTGTGATCGGGACGCCATCTGTCGAGGCCATTCCAGCCCTCTATGCCGGGTATCTGCCGCAATTGATCAAATTTCGACCTAGACCTTGGTTGGGGGTGGTCTTTCGCTGATCCGGCGCTAAACTCGCATGGCTTGCCTTCTAGTCAACTCTGCTGGAATAAAAAAAATGAAAAATAATAATAGTCTGATGCGCCATGTTCCCTGGCTCATCATCGCCATTGTCGGGGCATGTGCCCTTGGGGTCGTGGCCTTGCGTCGCGGAGAGGCGATCAACGCCTTGTGGATAGTGGTCGCTGCGGTAGCTATCTACCTGGTTGCCTATCGTTACTACAGTCTTTTCATCGCCACTCACGTCATGCAGCTCGATCCGCTGCGTGCGACACCGGCAGTGGTCAACAACGACGGGCTGGACTATGTGCCGACCAACAAACACATCCTCTTCGGTCACCACTTTGCAGCCATCGCCGGCGCAGGCCCGCTGGTCGGCCCGGTACTGGCAGCGCAAATGGGCTATCTGCCCGGCACGCTCTGGCTGATTGCCGGCGTGGTGCTGGCCGGTGCGGTGCAGGACTTCATGATCCTGTTCCTTTCCACGCGCCGTAACGGTCGCTCGCTGGGCGACATGGTGCGCGAGGAAATGGGCCGTATTCCCGGCACCATCGCGCTGTTCGGCTGTTTCCTGATCATGATCATCATCCTTGCGGTGCTGGCGCTGATCGTGGTCAAGGCCCTGGCCGAGAGCCCGTGGGGCATGTTCACGGTCATGGCGACGATCCCGATCGCGATGTTCATGGGCATTTATATGCGCTACATCCGTCCGGGGCGCATTGGTGAGATCTCCATCGTCGGCGTCATTCTGTTGCTCGGTTCGATCTGGGTCGGCGGCATGGTCGCGGCGGATCCGACCTGGGGTCCGATGTTCACGTTCACCGGTGTGCAGATCACCTGGATGCTGGTCGGCTACGGTTTTGTCGCGGCCATGCTGCCGGTCTGGCTGCTGCTTGCGCCACGTGATTACCTGTCGACCTTCCTGAAAATCGGCACCATTCTGGCACTGGCAATCGGCATCCTGATTCTGGCGCCCGAGCTGAAAATGCCGGCCCTGACCCAGTTCACCAACGGCACAGGCCCGGTCTGGAAGGGCGCATTGTTCCCGTTCCTGTTCATCACCATTGCCTGCGGTGCGGTATCGGGTTTCCACGCACTGATCTCGTCGGGCACGACGCCCAAGCTGCTGGATAACGAAAAGAACGCCCGCTACATCGGTTACGGCGGCATGCTGATGGAATCCTTCGTGGCCATCATGGCAATGGTTGCCGCTTCGGTGATCGAGCCGGGTGTGTACTTCGCCATGAACAGCCCTGCTGCGGTGGTCGGCAGTGACGTGGTAACAGTGGCGCAGACCGTGTCCAGCTGGGGCTTTGCCATCACGCCGGAGCAACTGACCGCTGTGGCGAAAGACATCGGTGAAAACACCGTGCTGGCCCGTGCCGGCGGTGCTCCGACGCTGGCCGTCGGTATCGCGCAGATCCTCCATCAGGTGCTGCCGGGTGAAAACACCATGGCGTTCTGGTACCACTTTGCGATTCTGTTCGAGGCGCTGTTCATTCTGACCGCAGTCGACGCCGGTACACGTGCCGGACGCTTCATGCTGCAGGACCTGCTGGGCAGCTTCGTCCCGGCCTTGAAGCGCACCGAGTCGTGGACGGCCAACGCCATCGGCACCGGCGGTTGCGTGGCGCTGTGGGGCTATCTGCTGTATCAGGGTGTAATCGATCCGCTGGGTGGCATCAATACCTTGTGGCCACTGTTCGGTATCTCCAACCAGATGCTCGCCGGTATCGCCCTGATGCTCGCCAGCGTGGTGCTGATCAAGATGAAGCGCCAGCGCTATGTCTGGGTGACCATGCTGCCTGCCACCTGGCTGCTGATCTGCACCGTGACGGCGGGCTTGATCAAGCTGTTCGATGCCAACCCTGCGGTAGGTTTCCTGGCCCTGGCCAAGAAATACAGCGCGGCGGCCGATGCCGGTCAGATTCTGGCCCCGGCCAAGACCATGGATCAGATGCAGCATGTGATCTTCAACGCTTACACCAACGCCGGGCTGACCGTGCTGTTCCTGTTCGTGGTGTTCAGCATCCTGTTCTACGCCATTAAAGTCGGCCGAGCGGCCTGGAGCACCAAGGAGCGCACCGACAAGGAAGCTCCGTTCCAGGCCATGCCGCCAGCGTCGCAGGTGTGACCATGCTTACCCATAGAGGATTTGCCCATGTTCAATGACCTGAGTCGCCTCGGCAAATACCTCGGTCAGGCCGCGCGCCTGATGGTGGGCATGCCGGACTACGACACTTACGTAGAGCACATGCAGAACACCCACCCGGACAAGCCGGTGATGACCTATGAGCAGTTCTTTCGGGAACGGCAAGAGGCCCGTTACGGCGGCAAGGCCGGTCCGAAATGCTGTTGATCCGCTGATCTGCGTTATTGTTTGATCCGACGCGCCGCAGGCCATCACCTGTGGCGCGTTTTCATTTCAGCTGAATGCCTCACGCCAGGAGCCTTATGACTGAGTTGCAACCCATCCCCGTGACCGTGCTGACCGGCTTTCTGGGCGCCGGCAAGACCACCTTGCTGCGCCACCTGCTCAAGGCCGAACACGGCCTGAAAATCGCCGTGATCGAAAACGAATTCAGCGATGCAGGCATCGACAGCCAGTTGCTCGGCACGGACCCCGTGCAGATCATGACCCTGTCCAACGGTTGCGTGTGCTGCACCATCCACACTGACCTGACCAAGGCGCTCTACCTGCTGCTGGAGCGTCTGGACAGCGGCGAGATCGTGTTCGACCGGCTGGTAATCGAATGCACCGGGCTGGCCGATCCCGCGCCGGTCGCACAGACCTTTTTCATCGATGAAGAGCTGCGCGAGCGTTACATCCTCGACGGCATCATCACCCTGGTCGACGCCGCGCACGCCGATACTCACCTGGCGCAAACCATCGCCCAGGCGCAGATCGGCTTTGCCGACCGGTTGCTGGTCAGCAAGCGCGATCTGGTCGACGATGCAGCCTTCGATGCCCTGAGCGCGCGCCTGACCCGCATCAACCGCCGCGCGCCGATCCGTATCGTCGAGCACGGCAGGATCGACCTCGCCGAACTGCTCGACGTACGCGGCTTCAACCTCAACGCCGACCTCGGCGGCGGCATGATCCTGCGCCCACTGGCCCCGACCGGTAATTCCGCTGACCGCATCAGCAGCCTGGTCCTGCGCAGTGAAAAACCGCTGAACCTGGACCGCCTCAGCGAGTTCATGAACGAACTGCTGGACGACCATGGCAAGCAACTGCTGCGTTACAAGGGCGTGCTCATTATCGAAGACGAACCGCGCAAGATGGTGTTTCAGGGCGTGCTCAAGCTGTACGGCTTTGACTGGGACACCGAGTGGGGCGAAGGCGAAAAACGCGAGAGCGTGATCGTGTTCATTGCCGATGAATTGCCGGAGGAGAAGATCCGGGCGGGGTTCGAGAGGGTATGCGGCTGAGAGGTCAGGCAGCGGCTGAGCTTCTGCCCATAGAGTGATCTGCCCAACAAAAAGCCCCGGCTCTCACGAGCCGGGGCTTTTTGGTACTGCGTTTAAACCAGGCTTATCAAGCGCCGTAAACCGGCAGCTTCGCGCAGATGGCCTTGACCTTCTCGCGAACGGCGTCGATCACGGCTTCGTTGTTCAGATCAGCCAGGATGTCGCAGATCCAGCCCGCCAGTTCCTTGCACTCAGCTTCCTTGAAGCCGCGAGTGGTCACTGCCGGGGTGCCGAAGCGCAGGCCGGAGGTGACGAACGGCGAGCGTGGGTCGTTTGGAACGGAGTTCTTGTTGACGGTGATGAAGGCGCGACCCAGAGCGGCGTCGGCGTCTTTACCGGAGATGTCCTGCTTGATCAGCGACAGCAGGAACAGGTGGTTTTCAGTACCGCCGGAAACCACGTCGAAGCCACGCTCGATGAACACACCGGCCATGGCCTTGGCGTTCTTGACCACTTGCTGCTGGTAGGTCTTGAACTCAGGCTGCAGCGCTTCCTTGAAGCACACGGCCTTGGCTGCGATGACGTGCTCCAGCGGGCCGCCCTGGGAGCCAGGGAATACCGCGGAGTTCAGCTTCTTCTCGATTTCGGCGTTGGCGCGCGCCAGGATCAGGCCGCCACGTGGACCGCGCAGGGTCTTGTGCGTGGTGGTGGTCACGACGTCAGCGAATGGCACCGGGTTCGGGTAGACGCCTGCGGCGACCAGACCGGCTACGTGAGCCATGTCGACGAACAGGTAGGCACCGACCTTGTCAGCGATTGCACGGAAGCGCGGGAAGTCGAGGATCTGCGAGTAGGCAGAGAAGCCGGCGACGATCATTTTTGGCTTGTGCTCGACAGCCAGGCGCTCGACTTCGTCGTAGTCGATCATGCCGTTGGCATCGATACCGTACTGAACGGCGTTGTACAGCTTGCCCGAGGACGAAACGCTGGCGCCGTGGGTCAGGTGACCACCGTGAGCCAGGCTCATGCCCAGAATGGTGTCGCCGCCTTGCAGCAGGGCCAGGTAGACCGCCGAGTTGGCTTGCGAACCCGCGTGTGGCTGGACGTTGGCATAATCAGCGCCGAACAGCTCCTTGGCGCGGTCGATGGCCAGTTGTTCGATAACGTCGACGTACTCGCAACCACCGTAGTAGCGCTTGCCTGGATAGCCTTCGGCGTACTTGTTGGTCAGGGCCGAGCCCTGAGCTTCCATGACGGCCGGACTGGTGTAGTTTTCCGAGGCAATCAGCTCGATGTGTTCTTCCTGACGCAGAGCTTCTTGCTCCATGGCGGCAAACAGATCGGCGTCGTACTTGGCGATAGTCAAATCACGGCTGAACATGGCAGTCCTCAAGGGGGCATGGCGGAAAAGGCGGCTATTCTACCCCATCGGGTTTTATCTGGCATATGAAAGGCAGTCATCTTGACCAGTGACGCCGTTCACGCGGGTTTCGACAAGGCCTGAAATCATGGACGTGCCGCAGGCGCAAGGCTCGTTCTGTAGGGGGCTCGCCCACATGAGAGGGTCGAGATCGATTTAGTCATCGGCGGCGTGAACCGGGCACATCCACTCGAATTTTCAGCGATCACGCATCTATTTACCTTCAACTGCCGGAACCGTTCCGGGCCGGACGACACTCAGTCGGTCTGTTGCCCATACCCACCGACAGTAGGTAAAAACGCCATGATGCCCTCTCAGATCACGCGCTCCTCTCATTCCTCATTGCCGGAGGTTGCTCCTGCGTCCGGCGATGCAATCGGCGTTAGTGAGCCAACTCCGCAGCAGGCTCGTACCGTAGCGTTTTTTACCTCCGGCGAGCTGGCCGTGGCATTTGGTCGCACCTCGGCTGCGCCAGCGCAGGACTCTGTGCGTCTATTGTCTGCCCTTCAGCGTGAGCTGGATAAACAGCATCCGTCCTGGCACACCGTTGCTCAACTCTGTCAGAGCCTCGCCGAGGTCGGCACGACCGAGCAGGGCTGGCATCAACTGGCAAGCGAGGATCAGGTGCCGGCGCTGAGACAACTGCTTGACCGTTGTACTCACCGGCTGGCCGATATGCCGGCTTCTCACGCATCTCACGACTCGCTGTCGCAGGCCTGTGAAGGGCTCAGGACGGCACGGCTGCACCAATCCGTCGCTCGTTTGACTGCCCGGTCGCCCGCCCTGGCCCGTGCGGTTCCGGATTTGCTGACGTTGACTCATCTGGATCCCGAGACGCTGGGCGCAGAGCCCCCCGTTGTTTCGTCTTACACGCTCTTCAGTCATTTCGTTCGCACGGCCAAGCAGCGTACGGCGGATTTGAATGACAGTCTCCAGCGTCAACCCGACGCGGTCGTCAGTCTGCTGCGCTCACATGCCGACACGCTCAATGATCTGGAGATGTTGCCGGGCGTATTGCAGGCATTGACCGAAAATTGCCAGGACGCGCCAGCCTGCAATGAATTGCGCGAGCTGGCGGAAGTGGCGGGGGCGCTGCTGCAGCTATTGCGCGAACACGATCTTTTGCCGAGGCTGGAAGAAATCTCCATCGAGCCAGGCGAGGCACCTGCACCTGGCCACGAGCCTGCCGAGCCCAGGCTGACCACACGCCAGGCATTGCTCAAGGCCGGCGGCAACCTGGTGCGCAAGTTTGATGCCTATGGGGCGCTCGCGCCGATGGACGACAAGGCGTTGCTGGCTTTGATGCGCACCCCGGCGCCACACCTGTCGCCCGATCAGATGCATGCCTTCCTGAACAAGCATGTGCTGCATCTCACGCAAGAACAACGCGATATCGTCAGCAATACCCCGCTGCCCTTCGCCCCTGAAGAAGACATCGAGGCCAGGTGCGGCATGGGTTTCGATGAAAAACTGCGGTTGGCGCTGGCCAACGGTTCGCTGGTGTTGAGCGAGGAACAACTGGCCCGTCTTGGTGATTTGCCAAGTGCCGCTACCACGACGTCCGACGTTTTGAAGACGCTGCTGGAAAAGCCATCGTCTGCGCTGAGCGAAGCCGAGCGTGACATGTTGGGCGCAATCGTTCAGGCCAATGCCCAGGGGCAACTCGACGCCTGGCGCGCTCACAACGAACAGTTGCCAGCAGTGTTGAGCCGCTCGGGGCTGCCCTCAGATGTGAAAGACGAGTTGCTCAGCCTCAACAAAAGCATGAATGCCGAACTGGGCACGCTCAAGAACGGCGCCTCGCTCAAGAGTCGCGTCCTTGCAAGCCCGGCGATGCTGCTCGCGCTGGCACCCTTGCCACTGGCTGTGGCGTTCGTCAGCAAGGACAACTCCTACAGCTCATCGCTGGTTGCCCACTTCACCAAGAACGCGGTGTTCATGGCTGGCCTGATGATGAACGAGCTGACCAACGCGCGGACCAATGTCGATCATGGCCTGAACCGCTACTTCGTCACCGTGCTGGCCAACGCCATCGTGGCGCAGCCCACCTTTGCCAGGAACGAACACCTGCTGGAGCAGGTCGGCTTCGGTATCGCAACGGCCGTGGCATCGGGCGCAGCCACGCTGGGCGTATTCAACCGTGAATCGATCGTCGCTGCCTTCAAGCTCGCCAAGAGCAAGCTTTCCAGGCAAGACACCGGGAACGCCCGCATCCCGGAGGAAGACCATCTGGCCGTGGTCAAGCATTTCGACGTCAGCGAGCATTTTGCCCAGCAGATGAAAGTGGCGACCGAATTGTACAAGCAAGACAAAAGCATCACCGACATCATGAACTCGAGCCTGACATACCTGGGCACCAAAAGCAGCGAGTTCCAGGCCAGGTTCGAAGTCGCCGATGCCCTGCGTGCAGGGCAGCAACTGGCCGAGGGGGAGCGCAAGGCGGACCCTGACTTCTACACCAAGCTGGGCCTGGTGGCCTTGACGGCGAGTATCGGTGCGGCGCTGGTGATGTTGATGAAAAGCATGGTCGGCAAAGCCGATTACGCGGCGGATGGCGTCTGGTGCGTATCGGAGATGCTCAAACTGGCCATGAACCCTGAAGTCGATATGCAAAAGGCGGTTCAGGTCTTCAAGGAAATCGTCGGTCTGAATCTGGTGATGACGGGGTTTCTGGGCGTCAACAAAGTCTGGAATTTTCTCGACAAGGGGATCAAAGGCTACGCCTCCGGTGCTGCGGTCCTGACCGCAGCCAACCTCACACTTCCCGGTATGGTTGGAGAAGTGGCTGGCGCAGCAGCCGGCAAGGGGTTGAGCTACCTGACTGACAAAGGCAAGGCGGCGCATCAGGCCGGCAGGGCGGCAGCGTCCTGGGCCGGAGATTACGTCAGCACCTCGCGTTTGGGGAGCGCGGTCGGCACCCTGCAAACGGCAATTCCGGGCAGGATTGCAGGCGGGCAGGTCGTGGCGGGTCTCTACGATCGCTTCCGGTACCTGACCTGGTCGCACCCGGCGCCTGCACCGCAAGCGGCTGGCGAGCCATAAGCCTGTAGCCGGTAGACCACCGCCAGCAACGCAGGCGGTGGTCTTGCCTGGCTTACCACCATCACCGCCAATAATCCCTTCGCATCAACCCGCGCAAGCGTTTAACGGCGGCCTGCGTGCGGCCCACGGCTGGGCGCGCTCCAGTTGCCCGGCAAGGCTCAGCAAGGTCAGTTCGTCGCCAAACCGCGCGGCAAAGTGAGAACCCAGCGGCAGCGAATCGGCTGTCCAATAGAGGGGCACGGACATGGCTGGCTGGCCAGTCGCGTTGAAGATCGCCGTGTAGGGCGAGTAGCTGTGCGAAAGCGCGATGAAGTCCTGCAGGGACCGGCTGTCGTCATCGAAGACCAGTTCTCCCAGGCGGGGTGGCGCGCGGTTGAGCGTCGGGGTGAGAACAATATCGTACTCTTCGAAGAAACCGGCCATCGCCCGGCCCAGTGCATGCATCGACTCGACCGCGGAAATGTAGCGTGTCGCAGGCAGTTGCCCGCGTTCGCGCAGAATGACACGGGTGCGCGGCTCCAGTTCGTCCATGGCGACCGGGAAGCCGCGCATTTTGCCCAGCAGATCGAGGTAGCCCTGGGTGTGTGAACCGATGATGTCGAACGTCGCGTCGAGGAATTCAGGCAGCCGGACCGGCAACGTCGCCGGGACCACGTAATGCCCGAGCGCCTCCAGCAAGGCCGCAGTGTGTTGCAGTGCAGCCAAGGCCTCCGGTTCTGCCGGCCACGGCGATATTGCCGAGATCAGGGCGATTTTCAGACGCTTGGGATCGCGTCCTGCGGCGTGTGCAAAGGGCGTCGCTGGCATGGGCGCGGCGTAGGGAGCCCCCAGGTCACTCCCGGCAGTGGCGTCGAGCAGGGCGGCGCTGTCGCCTACCGACAGGGTAATCGCGTGAGCGGTGCTCAGGCCTGCCCAGCCCTCGCCGACCATCGGGCCTGAAGGCAGCAGGCCGCGTGATGGCTTGAAGCCGAATACGCCACAGCAGGAGGCCGGTACGCGAAGCGAGCCGCCGCCATCGTTGCCATGCGCGAAAGGGATGGCGCGTGCCGCAACCAGAGCGGCTGCGCCCCCACTGGAACCGCCCGCGCTGTGTTGCGGATTCCAGGGGTTGCGGGTCGCGCCGAAGCGTTGCGATTCGGTGCTGCAGGACACGCCGAATTCTGGAGCGGTGGTCGTGCCGATCAGTTGGCAGCCTGCATGACGCAGCCGACTGACGATTTCGCAGTCGATGTCTGGGCGAAACTCGCCCAGCGCATGCGAGCCACTGGTCATCCGTGCCCCGGTCATCGGGGTGAACATGTCTTTCACCAGGGTCGGTACGCCTGCCATGACGCCCTGTCTGACGCTACTCCCGCTCGCCTGGCTGCGCGCCTGATCGTAAAGCCTTTCGCTGACGGCGTTCAGGCCGGGCTCGACCTGCTCGACCCGTGCGATGGCGGTTTCCAGCAGCTCGCCGGGGCTCACCTCGCCATTGCGTACCAGTGTTGCCAGGCCACGGCCGTCCAGCGTATTGAATAATTCGTGCAGGTCTTTCATCGATGGTCTCCAGGATTGAAAGCGTGTCGTCGCGTTACGCGCGCCACTTAAAAGCTGATGCCGGTACGCAGCGCCACGGTGTAGCCCTCGGCACGGTTGTGGGCGTCGAACTCCTTGTAGGCGTGCAACCAGATGGGGGGGCAGCCCGGCGCCGGGTTTGAAGTAACTTACTGCAGGGCCTGCGGCGATTACCCGGGCGCGATTGCCGCGGGTCAGCCCCGGCGCGTCGTCGTCCGACAGCTGCCGGTAGTAGTAGCCTCCCACGCCGACGGTCCAGTCGCCGACATGCTGGCCCACTGCGAACTCATGTCGGTACTCAACGCCACTGCGATAATCGGTGTCGGGGTTACGCGCATTTATATCGATCTGGAAACTTGAGGAAGCCTCGAAGCCGCCGGGTGAAATGTAGGTCGCATTCAACAGCGGAGAAACCGTCCAGTGATGGGTGCCAGGGCTGACCAGACGGTTTTTGTCGTAGTCCCCCGTGGGCGCCTGAATCATCAGTTGGGTATTGATGCCCAGCCCAGGCGCGAGCTTCCAGTTCAGGATGATCGGCACCACTTGCAGGTCCGCCTGACGAAACAGCGATGCACTGTCGCTGAATACCCGCTGCCCCCCGACGTTCACGCCCAGGTCGGCATCCATCTTGAAAAAGACCGGCACCACCGCGAAACCATAGCGGGCACCCAAAAACTCCTGCTCGGTCATTCGCAAGTAGGCGAGGCCGATCGCCAGGACGTTGATCTGGAAGTCGTTGGGGCTGTCATTGCCGTGGCTGTCCTTGATGACATCCGCGTGGTAGTTGCTGATGCGCAGGCCGACGGTGCCATTGGGGGTGGTGGGCGGCATGAAGCCTGCGCCAAAGTCGAAAACGCCAGCAGCTGTCGTGGGCGCAGCATTTTCGGTGGCACAGGCCGTGGACGATAACCACAGGATCGCCATGGCGAGCCCTGAAGCGCTAAGGAAGTGGTTTTTTAATGACATCGGTAAGTGCCTTGTTATTTTTATGGGCGAGCACAGCCCTCCCTTGCGGGGTGGCAGTTATTGGAAAAACCGGAAATGGGGTAGAGCGCGTTGGCGTCAGCCGTCAGTCAAATGCAGTAACTGGGCGATCTGCGCCTTACGGGTGACACCGAGCTTGTTGTAGATCTTTCTCAAGTGGTGCCGGACGGTGCAGGGGGATACACCGATGTTGCGCGCGACTTCCTTGTACGTCTGTCCGACCGCAAAGCCTCGGGCAACCTGAAGCTCGCGCGTGCTCAACAGTTCCAGACTGCTGCGTCGCCGCGCCGTCAATAGAACGAGGTCGCCCACCGGCTGCGACGTGATGTGCAGGTTATGACTCGAATAGCCCTCTTGAGGGTTGCACTGTCGGGGTAGACGATTGGACGGTCTGTCGGGCCATTCCGAGCCCAGCATCGACGAGAACGCAGGCTCCATGGAAAGCAGCACGCCGTAACGATCGCTCACCGCCATGGCGGTCTCATCGTAGGCGCCCTGAGTTTCCCGCAGAGTCGTGAGCGTACGCAGATAACTGGCCTGTTCAGCGGCGATCAGATGCGGCATCAGCCACTCGATCAGGCGTTTGTCCAAGGGCGAGAAGGGCGTGTGGCCAGCCGAGCGAAACAGCGTCAGATGCACGCCCTGCTGGGTGTGAGGGTCGGTCAGGACAATGCCCAGCGCGAAGCAAAGATCGTATTGGCGACCGAGGTCGGCAAGCGCAGGAGGTGCATTCGCTGCCGTGCAGTGAATGACCTGACAGACGCCCTGTGTCTGATGCATTCTGCCGACGCTGGCGTCCGAGGTCTTGAGTTGCTCCCACTCGGCGGCGTAACCGTTGGGCAGGCCCAGCAAAAAGGAACTGTGCTCGACGGGCCAGTTGTCACGCCAGGTAGATCTTCCCCACCAGGCCTTGTCGAACTGCACCAGTGCGCGCACGCGCTCAAGCGCCTGTTGATGGAATGTAGAGATCGACGCGCTGCTGACCTCGGTCTGAAGCTCGAGAATCACCTTGTTCAAGGCTTCGACGACCTGACAGGAAACACTGTCCAGGGACGTTGTATCGCTGATCATGCTACCCCCTTGTGTTCTTTGTTATGGGTAGAGCGCTCGCTGTCATTGACGCTGTGCGAGGCAGTGGCTCAAGTCTACTCATATTCAAGGGTTCGGCTATCGTTCAAATGGACGATGGCCGGGGAGCGAAGCTCGCCCTCAATCCAGCATGAACAGCGCATCATTGCTGAATTGCGCTTCGAACTGGGCGGGGGGCATCGGGCGGCCGAACAGGTAGCCCTGGACTTCGTCGCAGTCGTGTTCGCGAAGAAACTCCAGTTGCTCATGGGTCTCCACGCCTTCGGCGATCACCGAGAGGTTCAGGCTGTGCGCCATGGCGATGATGGCTCGGGCGATCTGGGCGTCCTGCTCGCCGGATGGCAGGCCATCGACGAAGGTGCGGTCGATCTTCAGCACGTCGATAGGGAACTGTTTGAGGTAGTTCAGCGACGAGTAGCCGGTGCCGAAGTCATCGACAGCGATGCTCAGGCCGAGGTTCTTGAGGCCGTCGAGTATCTGCATGGCCTCGTTGACCTCACGCATCAGGATGCTTTCGGTCAGTTCCAGCTCCAGGCAGGCGGGTGACAGGCCGGTCTGTTCGAGTATGTGGGCGATGCGCTTGCCGAGCTGGCCGTCCGAGAACTGCCGCGCCGAGATGTTGACCGACACCTTGGGCACGCGAACCCTTTCCTGATGCCAGTGTTTGAGTTGGCGGCAGGCTTCGGCCAGGACCCAATCGCCTACCTCTACGACCAGCCCGAGCTCTTCGAGCACCGGGATGAAGTCGTTGGGCGGCACCAGCCCGCGGCGTGGATGGCGCCAGCGCAGCAGGGCTTCCGCGCCTGTCAGGCGTTTGCCGTCGCCGCTGAACTGCGGTTGGTAGAAGAGGGTGAACTCCTTCTGCTCCAGGGCGTGGCGCAAGTCGCTTTCCAGCTCCAGACGCTCCAGCGCGGTGGCGTTCATGTCCGCCTGATAGAACTGGAAGTTGTTCTTGCCACGCTCTTTGGCGTGATACATCGCCGTGTCGGCGTTCTTCATCAACTGGCTGAGTTCCTTGCCGTCCTGCGGGCTGAGGGCGATGCCGATACTGGCGGTCACAAAGAACTCGCGGCCTTCCAGCACGAACGGTGTGATCAGGCTGGTCAGAATGCGTTCGGCAACGTGAATGGCGCGGCTCAGCGCGGCTTCACGGGTTTCATCCGGTTCCAGCAGCAGGGTGAATTCATCCCCGCCCATGCGGGCCACGGTGTCATCCACCGACACACAGGCAAGCAGCCGCGTGGCCATTTCCTGCAGCATCCGGTCGCCAGCGGCATGGCCCAGGGAATCGTTGATCGGTTTGAAACGGTCGAGGTCGAGGAACATCAGCACGACCCAGGCCTGCTGGCGCTCGGCATGCTGCAGCGCCGAGTGCAGACGATCCTGAAACAGGGTGCGGTTGGGCAGATGAGTCAGCGCGCCGTAGTAGGCCAGGCGGTGGATACGGTCCTCGCTGGCCTTGCGCTCGCTGATATCGCTGAAGAAGCACACGTAGCTGGCCAGATCGCCTTCATCGTCGAGGACCGCGGTAATGCCGACCCAGGCCGGATAGTGTTCGCCGTTACGCCGCTTGAGCCGGATTTCACCTTCCCACGTGCCTTGTCCGTTCAGTTGCCTGAGGATATGGCGCAGACGGGTTTCCTGTTCGGCTTCCACGGTGAGCATGCCCTGCAACTGATCGAGCACCTGAGCTACTTCATAGCCACTGACGCGGGTAAAGGCCTCGTTGGCCTGCACGATATAGCCGGCGGGGTCGGTAATCAGGATGGCGGATGTGGAATGCTCGAATACCGTGGCAGCCATGCGCAGGTCTTTCTAGGCCCGACGCTGCTGACTGATGTCGCGGCCTACCCCGAAGATGCCTTCAAAGTTGCCGTTTTCGCCCCACACCAGGACAACGCGCAGCTCCACCGGAATCTTGCGACCGTCGGCACGCAGGCAGTCGAACAGAAACATTCTGGTGGTGACTTCTTCGCGCAGCCTGGCGAGTTCCTGAGGTTTGTCGAGGACCTTGTCGATGCGGCCCATGAGTGCATCAAAACCGACTGTTTGCTGGGGGTTGGCAATGGCGGCGGACCAGCCGTTCTGCAGGATCCACTCGGCGCTGTAGCCCAACGCACGTTCTACCGAAGGGCTGACGTAGTTGACTGCCAACCGGCCGTCGGTGGAGAAAATCACATCACTGATGCTTTCGGCCAGCATGCGGTAACGCTGTTCGCTGTCACGCAGCGACTGGCTGGACGCGACCTGTTCGGTAATGTCCTTGGCAATGCCGATGATACGCGTGACCCGGTCTTCTTCGTCCCAGGCCAGTGCCTGCTCGCGAATGTCGAAGGACCGCCAGTTGCTCTCGCGGTCCCGAAAGCGCAACACGCGTTGCAGTAATTCATTGTGCCCGTGGTGACGCTGGCGCAGGCGCATGTCCTGATAGTTTCGGGCGTCGTCGGGGTGCAGCAGGACTTCCCAGAAGAACTCGCCCATGGCGTGCAGTTCTGACTTGTTGTAACCCAGCGTATAGCCAAAGTGGTGGTTGCTGTAGATCACCCGCTGGCTGAGCACATCCTGAACGTACAAATGGTCCGGTACGGTTCGTACCACGTCGGACCAGAAGCTCTCGCGGTCCAGCAACGACAGCTCGACCTGTTTGCGGCTGGTGATATCGCCAATACTGAGAATCACCGCATCGAAGTCACTGCGTGTCTCGGGCAGGCGCATGACCAGCCACAGGTGCTGGTCATGACCACCCGCACGGGTCAGGCAGATTTCCAGTTCCAGTCGTGGCTGTCCGGAAAGCACCGCTTGGATGATCGGAATGCCGACGCCCGGACGCGAGCGCGACTCGCCCTCGATCAACGGTTGCCATGCCTGTTCGCGGTGCTCGATGTCCAGCAGGCTCAGGGCGACTTCATTGAGTTCGCTGATGCGCAATTGCTGCAAAAGGCGTTTCAGAGCGGCTGGCTGGCTTTTGAGCAGGCGCTCGAAGTCCTCGCCGGTGCTGACCTCGAGTGCTTCAAGTTGCTCCTGAAGGCCGGACATGTCCATGACACAGATGGCGACGCCCGCGCCCTCGAAGATATCCCGATAGCGGCGTCGGCTCTGCAGCATCTGGCGCTGGCGCCTGCGCAGGCTCATCAGCGCGATCAGCGGCAGGATCGACAGCAGCAGGCCGATCAGGCACTTGCCGATCAGTGGCGCGAGCAGTTTGCTGCGCGCCTTGTAGGTGTCGAACAGCCCCCGCAGTTGCCAGTCACTATTGCTCAGTGGTTGAAGCAGAATGGTATCGGACAGGCCACTCTCCGCTTCGTTGGCGGGCACCGGTTCATGGAGAATGACCCGCTGCGTCTTGCGCTGTTCAAGACGCCACAGGTGCTGAAAGTCCTGAGCCGGCTGGCTGGCAAGTTCCTTCAAGGCTTCGGGGGCCACGCGCAATGCCCAGTAATCGCCGCTCACGCCGTTGCCCAGGCGAATCAGTATATAAATCTGGTTGCCGTCTTCCGAGCCGGTATAGAAGTAGGGGCGACCTCGCGCCTGTTTCATGGCCTGTTCAAGAAACTCACTGTCGCGCGAGGCCTCGGCGCTGTCATTGACAATTTCACCCTCCCGGTTCAGGCGAGCGACGCTGCGCAGCGCGGGCAGGGCAGTGCGCAGGTTCACCAGCGTGGTCGACTGCTCCAGTCGCTCCCCGGCGGATAGTGCCTCGTCCAGCAGGTTCATGGCGATCTGCGCCTTGAGCGCCATGTTCAGACTCATCCGGTCGGACAGTTGGACGCTGTACTCCAGACTGCGCTGACGCTGACGTTCCTGGGTCTGGTGGAACTGCTCGATCAGTTGCCAGAGCAACAGGGCAAGCACCACCAGAACCAGGCCCGCCAGCATGCCTTTCACTGACCCACGCAAAGACCTGGTCGCACTGTCTGGAGCGAGACTGGATGACGACAGAGGCGTTAAAGTGGGCAAATCGCTGTTCCTGACTGCTGGATTGAAGCAGTGGTGCTTTATGTAAAATAGGAGGGTCGCTCAAAGAGGGCGGCTAGCATGCCTTTAGTTGTGGCAAAGTGCCAGCCCCATTGGGCCGTATCGTTTGCCCTGCACGACGCATTCGGGTAGCTTTGCGCAACGCGTGGTATCCACCGACTCCTGCATGAGTGACTCCACTTTTTGCAATATCGATCAGGCTTTATATTTGCCAGTACTGCCCCGACAGGTTTAGCACTGAGTTTATTCAAGGCTCGGAACGGTCTCGCGGCAAGTCTCAAGGACAAATAAAAGCTTTTTTCCGGCCGGAGCTTTAAGCTCGTTACCCAAATCGGTCCTCATTACAGACGCTAGGTTTTCATTTCATGGCTCAATACGTCTACACCATGCATCGGCTGAGCAAAGTTGTGCCGCCGAAGCGTGAAATCCTGAAAAACATCTCTCTGTCATTCTTTCCCGGTGCCAAGATCGGTGTGCTGGGCCTCAACGGTTCGGGTAAATCCACGCTGTTGAAAATCATGGCGGGTGTCGACACCGAGTTTGATGGCGAAGCGCGTCCGATGCCGGAGCTCAATGTGGGTTATCTGCCGCAGGAGCCACAACTTGACCCGAACAAGACGGTCCGTGAGGTCGTGGAAGAGGCGGTCAGCGTGATCAAGGACGCACAGGCGCGTCTCGATCAGGTCTACGCCGAGTACGCCGAGCCGGACGCTGATTTCGACAAGCTGGCGGCCGAGCAGGCCAAGCTCGAAGCCATCCTGCAGGCCAGCGATGGCCATAACCTGGAGCGCCAGCTGGAAGTCGCCGCCGATGCGCTGCGCCTGCCGGCCTGGGATGCGAAGGTTTCGGTCCTTTCCGGTGGTGAGAAGCGCCGTGTCGCGCTGTGCCGCCTGCTGCTTTCCGCCCCGGACATGCTGCTCCTCGACGAACCGACCAACCACCTGGATGCCGACTCTGTCGCCTGGCTGGAGCACTTCCTCCACGACTTCCCGGGAACTGTGGTTGCGATCACGCACGACCGTTACTTCCTGGACAACGTGGCTGGCTGGATTCTGGAACTCGACCGCGGCGCGGGCATTCCTTACGAAGGCAACTATTCCGGCTGGCTTGAAGCCAAGTCCGACCGTCTGGCGCAGGAATCCAAGCAGCAGACCGCTCACGAAAAGGCCATGAAAGACGAGCTGGAGTGGGTTCGCAAGGGTGCCAAGGCGCGTCAGTCCAAATCCAAGGCGCGTCTGCAACGCTTCGAAGAGATGCAGTCGCAGGAGTTCCAGAAGCGCAGCGAGACCAACGAGATCTACATCCCGGCCGGTCCGCGCCTGGGTGACAAGGTTATCGAGTTCAAGAACGTCACCAAGGGCTATGGCGACCGCGTGCTGATCGACAACCTGTCGTTCTCCATGCCCAAAGGCGCCATCGTTGGCGTGATCGGCGGTAACGGTGCCGGTAAGTCGACCCTGTTCCGCATGCTGATGGGCAAGGAGCAGCCGGATTCGGGCAGCATCGAAGTCGGTGAAACCGTACAACTGGCCTGCGTGGACCAGAGCCGTGATGACCTGGACGGCAGCAAGTCGGTATTCCAGGCGGTATCCGACGGTTCCGATGTGATCCGTATCGGTAACTATGAGATTCCGTCGCGCACCTACGTCGGTCGCTTCAACTTCAAGGGCGGCGATCAGCAGAAGTTTGTCAAGGACCTGTCCGGTGGTGAGCGTGGTCGTCTGCACCTGGCGCTGACCCTGAAAGAGGGCGGCAACGTGCTGCTGCTCGACGAACCGTCCAACGACCTCGACGTGGAAACCCTGCGTTCACTGGAAGAAGCGCTGCTGGACTTCCCGGGCGCTGCCATTGTGATCTCTCACGATCGATGGTTCCTTGACCGTGTAGCCACGCACATCCTGGCGTACGAAGACGATTCGCAAGCGATCTTCTTTGAAGGTAACTACACCGAGTATGAAGCGGATCGCAAGAAGCGTCTGGGCGAAGCAGCTGCTCAGCCGCATCGTGTGCGTCACAAAAAGCTGGCCTGATCAGCGCTCAGGCACGCGCCGCTCCTTGCAAGGAGCGGCGCTGCCGTTGGCTGGCCTGACTCACGCGTCAGGTTCGATCAGCAGCACTTCAATCGATTGATCGCCCGCCGGGCGCTGCCACAATACTTCATCGCCTTTCTGCGCGCCGATCAGGGCGCGGCCCAGTGGCGATCCCCAATTGATCAGCCCGTTGGCTGCATCGGCCTGATCCTCTCCGACCAGATGCACGCGCTGCTGGTTATCCTGTTCATCCGCGAACGTCACCCAGCTGCCGATCTGCACCTTCTCGGTCGACACAGCCGGGGCGACGACCTGCGCGCTTTGCAGTCGCTGATTGAAGTAACGCAGGTCGCGTTCCAGGTCGGCCAATCGCTGCTTGTCCGCCGCTTCGCCCAACGCGGTTTGCGCGCTGTGCTGCGCCTGCAGGCTATTGACGTGTTTCTTCAACAAGGTCAGGCCTTCGGCCGTGACGTAGTTGATCTGTGTACTGACCAGCCGCTCGACCGGTTGCTCGGCCTCGGCTGCAGCGTTGTCTTCGTTTACGAATGCGCGGCTCATGAAGAGTCCTCCCTAATAGGCTTTAGGCCGCAGCAGGACATCATTGGTTTCGTCGGATTGCACCGATGCCTGATCAGTTGGGACGATAGGCCTTGGCCGCGCTGCGGGTTTTTTCCTGCTCCCAGGCACGGTCACGCTCATTGAAGACCTGGCCGGGGTCGAGCCGGTCGCGATTGTCCTGCGAGGTTTCGCACTGACGAAAGCCATCGGTCCAGCCCTGGGCGTAGAGCTTGTCCTTCAGATAGCGGGGCACGTTCTTGCGAAATTGGCCGGTAGTGGCACCTGCTGCGTCCCTGCCGCTGCTGCAACCGTCCTGATAGCCGTCTGCAAAACCCGGCGGATAACCCTCGGCCAGCATCTGGTCACGGGTGGACTGACAACCCGCCAGCACGATGGCCAGCGACAAAAACAGCCAATACCGCTTCATGGTGATTCCCTCTGCTTATGAGAGGAGTCTAGAAGGTAATTTGTGAGTTATTCGTAAAAGCGATGTAGGGAACGTGTAATAGCAGTGTGCCGGTTTTTTCCAGGCACACTGCCGGCCATTGACACTGATCCGGTCAGTAGTGATACCACTTCACCTCAAGCATCACCTCGTTCTGCGGCGAGCTCATCTGGCTGAATTCGCGCTGGGCGCTCAGGCGCAGACCAAGGTTGCGCGACAGCTCCCATTGCTGGTTGAGGCTGACGCTGCGGCGCACTTCGCCATTGGTGAAATAGTCGCCCTTGGCTTCCAGGCTCAGGTTGCCCAGCGGGTTGCGCCACAGCACGCCGGTGTTAAAGCCTGCGGCGGGAGAGATGAATTCGGCGAAATCGTTATTGTGCTCGACTCGCACGGTGCCCAGTGCAAAGCCGAGCATGTCGTCGGCCAGCTGCCAGGTGCCGCCGCCACCACCGTTGACGTGGCTGACGAGGTTTTCGTCGCCGTGCTTGCCGAGAACCCGCTCCAGACCCCCGGTGACTTGCCATGACCAGGGTTTCAGCAGTTCGGTGCGCGGGGTCAGTGAGCGGATGGTGGCCAGGTCCAGTTGTTGCACCTGCCAGTCATTGCCTTCGTATTGACGCACCTTGAGCTGAAGAATCTCGATCTGCGCACCCAGCGGGAAACCGTAGGCATTGTCGTTCAGGTCGTGATAGGCCATGCGCAGACCATATTCAGCGAACGCCTTGTCACCGCGTGTGCCCGCACCCAACTGCCAGGTACGTGATTCATGGCCTTCTTCCGGCAGGCCGGGGCGCGGGATGTCCAGCTGTGGCGGTGGGTTCTGATTGATCGCCTGCAACAGCTCGAAGCTGCGTTGCGAGCGTTGTGTATCGCGCTCAAGACCGTTGGCGCGATAGCGCTCCAGACGATAGGCAGCGTCCTGAATCAACGCGCGGCGTTCTTTGGGCTGTGCGAGGTACTCGCTGTTGTGCAGTTGTTTCTGATCGGCGCTGACCTTCAATACCCACTGTTGCTCGTCTGCATCGAGCGGTTCGGCGCGGCTCAGCAACTCGCGTTCGCGTGACGGGCGATAGTCGATCTTCTCCACCAGCCCGGCGGCCTTGATCGCCTTGACCGTATCGGTCGGGATCGCGGTCAGGCCAAACTGATCGGTAAGCTTCAGGCCCGGTCGGGCGACCTGCAGCAATTCCAGCAGCCGGTAGGAGCAGTTTTCGTCGAAGAAGAAATAACTGAAACGGATCTGTTTCAGCTCCCAGACATGCTCGACCATGCGCCCGGTTTCTTCCGCATTCAGGTTCAGGCGGTATTCCCACAGGTCACGGTTTTCCAGGCTGCGGTATTCCGACAGTTTTTCCTGATACGGCACCAGCGCAAACAACCCCGGGTAGCCGCCTGCCAGACCTTTCCACGCGTACAGAATGCTGTTGTCCATGCCTTCGATATAGGCACCGAAGTTGATCGCGTAGCTCAGCAAGGTGGTGTTATTGGTTTTCGCGCTGGCCGGATCGATGCGCAGCAGCGTATGGCCAAACATCGACGAGGGGCTGTTGAGGTAAGCGGCCGGGAAAATCAGCACCGTGCTGTCCGGGGCCACATCCTTGTACCAGGCCTTGAATTCCTTACAGTCCGGTGTCGGCAGGTCAGTCAGGTGCAACTGGTCACGCAGCCAGCGGGTGCGTGCCGGGTATACGCACTGGGCGTGAGTCTGCTCGTTGCTGACCGGTGCGTAAATAGCGTCGAGTGTCGCGCTCAGCTCTGCCTGCGGGTCGTGTGCACCGTTGGCGGCGAGAAAGAATTTCGGGTCTGTGACATAGCTGCGCCAGTCACCGAGCTTGCCGGCTTCGTAGTGACCCAGGGAAATCCAGAACGGCTCATTGGCCAATTGCTGCAAACGGTCAGCGCTGGCATGAGGTGCCGCAGACAAGGGGGCACAGACGAACAGCGCCAGCGATACAAGACGTTTGAGCATAGAGGGCAACTAGTCAGAAAAGGGGATCCCGCCCTTTGCGAAGAAAGGGCGGGCGAACGACTTTAAGCCTGGGTAGCGTACTTGGCCAGAGTCGGATCGTTTTTCAGAACATTGACGGTGTTGGTGTGAACGTCTTCGGCAGTGGCGTCGGCCTTGCTGAAGATTTGCGAGAAGTGCTCGTGAGTGACGGCGGCAAAGTGCTCGCGGTCTTCTGGTGCAACGCCCAGTACCACAGCGTAGGTAGTCAGTGCTTCGCCCTGACCCATGGCCATGTCTTTGGAGAGTTCATCCATCATGCCGTTCATGGCAAGCCAGGATTTACCGCCATAAGTCAGCGCGCCGTTGGTCGAGCAGCCGTTGGTGCCGGAGGTCATGCCGAAGGTGGCGTTACCCGATGTACCGTTGGTGGTCGAAGCGAGGAAGTGAGCTGGAGTACCGCGTTGGCCTTCAAACAGCATGTTGCCCCAACCGCAGTCAGGACCGCCTGGTGCTTGAGCCATAGCGTTGATCGATACAGCGGCGAAGAGCGTTCCAAGAAGAATCCGTTTCATAGCTTTTTCTCTTTTTAGTTCAGCCAAGGGTCGAGTTTCTTGAGTTGTCACATCAAGACAGATGGTCAGCCAGCAGCCACCTGTGCAGTTTGGAGTTTAGGCAGGTTCCAAGGGTTCCGTGAGGGATTACAGATTATTACTTGAAAACGGCTTTTTTCAGAACGCGGCGGGTGACGCTACACACGCAAATGCTTTTCGGCTCTTTCCTGCCTTGCAAGTCGTGCACAGCGAGCGCCAGAATGCCGACATCTGCCCCGCCTGATGTAAGGATTACTGATGCCCGATTCTGTCGCAGCCAACCTACGCCTGGCGCCCAACGCGCTGACCCGTCCGTTTTCCGCTGAGCAGTTCAGCTTTGCGACCACCCACGAGCTCGAACCCTTTCGCGGTGTCCTTGGCCAGGAGAGAGCCGTAGAGGCCCTGCAGTTCGGCGTTGCGATGCCGCGCCCCGGTTACAACGTGTTTGTCATGGGCGAGCCCGGCACCGGGCGCTTTTCGTTCGTAAAACGCTATCTCAAGGCCGAAGGCAAACGGATGCAGACGCCGTCTGACTGGGTCTACGTCAACAACTTCGACGAGCCCCGCGAGCCAAAGGCGCTGGAGCTGCCACCTGGCACTGCCCATGAGTTCACCGCCGACATCGGTGGCCTGATCGACAACCTGCTGGTGACCTTCCCGGCGGTTTTCGAGCACCCGTCGTATCAGCAGAAGAAAAGCTCGATCGACCGTGCGTTCAATCAGCGCTATGACCGCGCCCTGGACGTCATCGAGCGCCTGTCGCTGGAAAAGGACATCGCGCTGTATCGCGACAGCTCCAACATCGCGTTCACGCCGATGGCCGATGGCAAGGCGCTGGATGAGGCCGAGTTTTCCCAGTTGCCCGAAGCGGATCGCGAGCGCTTCCACGAAGATATCTCCGCGCTCGAGGAGCGTCTCAACGAAGAACTGGCCAGCCTGCCGCAGTGGAAGCGCGAGTCCAACAATCAGCTGCGTCAGTTGAATGAAGAGACCATCACCCTGACCCTGCAGCCCTTGCTGGCACCGCTTTCTGAAAAGTACGCCGAGAACGCTGCGGTCTGCGCCTACCTGCAGGCCATGCAGGTTTACCTGCTCAAGACTCTGGTCGAGCAGTTGGTCGATGACGCCAAGACCGACGCTCAGGCGCGCAAGCTGCTGGAAGAGCAATACAGCCCGAGTCTGGTGGTCGGGCATACTCGTGATGGCGGTGCGCCGGTGGTTTTCGAACAGCACCCCACCTACGACAACCT
Organism: Pseudomonas cerasi; assembly: GCF_900074915.1. GTDB lineage: Bacteria > Pseudomonadota > Gammaproteobacteria > Pseudomonadales > Pseudomonadaceae > Aquipseudomonas > Aquipseudomonas cerasi. The sequence goes on along the minus strand of NZ_LT222319.1, from coordinate 4,757,465 downwards.
GTTCGGGCGCATCGAATACAGCACCGATCAGGGCGCGCTGTACACCACGTACCGGCAACTGCGCCCCGGCGCGCTGCATCGTGCCAACGGCGGTTTCCTGATTCTGGAAGCCGAGAAGATGCTGGGCGAGCCGTTCGTCTGGAATGCGCTCAAGCGTACCCTGCAATCGCGCAAGCTGAAGATGGAGTCGCCGCTGGGCGAGCTCGGCCGCGTTGCAACCGTGAGCCTGACGCCGCAGGTGATCCCGTGGAACGTCAAAATCATCATCATCGGTTCCCGCTCGCTGTATTACACCCTGCAAGACCTCGATCCTGACTTCCAGGAGATGTTCCGGGTGCTGGTCGACTTTGACGAAGAGATTCCGATGGTCGACGAGACGCTCGAGCAATTCGCTCAGCTACTCAAGACCCGGACCTCGGAAGAGGGCATGGCGCCGCTGACCGCCGATGCGGTGGCACGACTGGCGACTTACAGCGCCCGTTTGGCCGAGCATCAAGGGCGTTTGTCGGCGCGTATCGGTGACCTGTTCCAATTGGTCAGCGAGGCCGATTTCATCCGCCAGCTGGCCAACGACGACAAGACCGACGCCGGGCATATCGAACGTGCGCTCAAGGCCAAGGCCACCCGTACCGGGCGGGTCTCGGCGCGGATTCTCGATGACATGATGGCTGGTGTGATTCTGATCGACACTGACGGCGCGGCCGTCGGCAAATGCAACGGCCTGACGGTGCTGGAGGTCGGCGACTCGGCCTTCGGCGTGCCCGCGCGCATTTCCGCCACGGTGTACCCGGGCGGCAGCGGGATTGTCGACATCGAGCGCGAGGTCAATCTTGGCCAGCCGATCCACTCCAAGGGCGTGATGATCCTCACCGGCTACCTTGGCAGCCGTTATGCCCAGGAATTTCCGCTGGCGATTTCCGCAAGTATCGCGCTCGAGCAGTCCTACGGTTACGTGGATGGCGACAGTGCGTCGCTTGGCGAGGTCTGCACGCTGATCTCGGCGCTGTCACGCACGCCACTCAAGCAGTGCTTCGCGATTACCGGTTCCATCAACCAGTTTGGTGAAGTTCAGGCGGTGGGCGGGGTCAATGAAAAGATCGAGGGCTTCTTCCGTCTCTGCGAAGCACGTGGGCTGACTGGCGAGCAGGGCGCGATCATCCCGCACGCCAACGTCACCACGCTGATGCTTGACGAGCGCGTGGTGCAGGCTGTTCGTGCCGGGCAATTCCACATCTATGCCGTACGTCAGGCCGATGAGGCGCTGAGCCTGCTGGTGGGCGAACCTGCCGGTGCGCCTGACGAGCATGGCGAATTCCCTGAGGGCAGCGTCAATGCACGCGTCGTGGAGCGTCTGCGCGATATCGCAGAGATGCTCAGTGATGAAGACCTCAAGGAAGAGCTGGAAAAGGAGCCTGCGCAGTTGCAGCCTGAACTCAAGGTCTGACAGCGCAGGAGCCGGGCGGTGAGGGCCGCCCGGTGCTCCGTTCATCAGGGATAGTTTCTCGCAGAGCGGTTTTCTTCTAGTCTTGAGGTGATCGCAGTGGCCAAAGAGATTGGCGTAAATCCTGTTTCACGAGAAGGATGAATATTGTTGCTGATCAGGAGCGCATCATGCAGCGTAGCCTTTGCCTTACCCGAGAATGCATGGGGCTGATGACACGTATCGAGTGCGTCATCCGGCCCCTCCCTCATGACAGCGGACAATGGATGGTGCTCTTCGCGGCCGGAATGGCCGAGGAACAGCCTTCCGCAATCAAGACCCAAGGGCCTTTCAAGGGCCTGCCCGCAGCGCAATCGGTGCTGACCAGCATTCTCGAAAGCCTGTCGTTGCATGGTTATCAATGTGCCGATGACGTACCTATCTGGATGCTGCACATTCAGGCCGAACTGCGCCGTATCGATAGCGGCAGGACGGTCTGTCAAAGTTCGTCGCTGTTCTAGGCTCTGTACGAAAAGTGGCTGCGCTCGGTGATGCTTCGTTAAAAACAGGCTCGCCTGACACCTCCGCTCGCTGACTTTTCGTACAGAGCCTAGCCTTCAATCCGGTTTCTCAAGTGCGCTAACTGCCGCTGTGCGATATTTTGTCGCACGGCCAGAGCGGTGCATTACCGCTGATATACTCGCCCGCTCCTTCAAAACACCTTGCGAGTATCAATGGAACGTTTTTTTGAAAATGCCATGTACGCATCGCGCTGGCTGCTGGCGCCGATCTATTTCGGCCTCTCCCTTGGCCTGTTGGCGTTGTGTCTGAAGTTTTTCCAGGAAATCTTTCATGTCATTCCCAACATCTTCTCGCTGGCCGAAGCTGACCTGATTCTGGTGCTGCTGTCGTTGATCGACATGGCGCTGGTCGGTGGCTTGCTGGTGATGGTGATGATCTCCGGCTACGAGAATTTCGTGTCGCAGCTGGACATCGACGAGGACAAGGAAAAGCTCAACTGGCTGGGCACTATGGATTCGTCTTCGTTGAAGATGAAAGTTGCAGCATCCATTGTCGCGATTTCCTCCATCCACCTGTTGCGGGTGTTCATGGATGCCACCAACATCAAGCCCGAATACCTGATGTGGTACGTGATTATCCACATGACGTTCGTGATATCGGCGTTTGCGATGGGCTATCTGGACAAGGTCACCAAGCACTAAGGCGACGCGCGATGAAAGGGGCGGGTGTTATCGTTTCTGGCATGTCGGCGCTGTGTGTTGTAAAACGTCCGTTCCGATGCATCAGGCATTTGCGCAGGAGGTTCGATCATGAATTATCAGGAATTTATCGACCACGCCCAGGCCGGGCGGGTCGATGAGCTGAACCTGATCTCCATCGAAGGCGGCATCTATCTGCTGGATGTGCGCATGAATGGCACTTCGGTGATGCTCAAGGACCCAGCGGGCAAGACCCTGCATCTTCGCTCGGTGGAGCATGCGCGGGATTTGCTCAAGGACATACCGGTGGTGCCTTTTTACTTGGTCCATTGTGTGGTCCATGACGAGCTGTGCGGCATGCCGGTCAATGACCGCTCTGAAATGCGCCTGCCGATCTCGTTTCATTCCTCCTGGTCCTGATCGCCAGCCGCGTATTGCTGCTGCGGTAGGGGCTGTAGCGGCAATTGTGCTAGGCTGCTCGGCCTTTTGGTTCGGGGCGCATCAGCGTATAGCGTGATTGCCGTTCAGGTTTTGCGCGATACCGACTGCGTGCCCCTCTACGGAGCAGTGTCATGTCCGAAGTCAATCTGTCCACCGACGAAACCCGCGTCAGCTACGGCATTGGCCGTCAGTTGGGCGATCAGTTGCGCGACAACCCGCCACCGGGTGTCGACCTGGAAGCCATCGTGGCAGGCCTGCGCGATGCGTTCGGCGGTCAGCCAAGCCGTGTTGGTCAGGAAGAAATGTCCGCCAGCTTCAAGGTCATCCGCGAAATCATGCAGGCTGAAGCAGCCGCCAAAGCCGAGCAGGCTGCGGGCGTCGGCAAGGCCTACCTGGCTGAAAACGCCAAGCGCGAAGGCGTGACCACCCTGGCTTCGGGTCTGCAATTCGAAGTCGTGACCGCTGGCACTGGCCCTAAGCCAACCCGTGAAGATCAGGTACGCGTTCACTACCACGGCACGTTGATCGACGGTAACGTCTTCGACAGCTCCTACGATCGTGGCGAGCCGGCCGAATTTCCTGTCAGCGGCGTGATTGCCGGCTGGACCGAGGCGCTGCAACTGATGAACGCCGGCAGCAAATGGCGTCTGCACGTGCCGAGCGAGCTGGCTTACGGCGCTCAGGGTGTAGGCAGCATCGCACCGCACAGCGTGCTGGTGTTTGATGTGGAACTGCTGGACGTTCTGTAAGCGACCCGGTCGATGCAGATAGTCGCTGAACGAATCGCGCCGATTCGTTCAGCGACGCAGTTGTGCTGATGCTTCATGCTCAGTGCAACTCACTCATGGGGCGCAACGCCCGCGCGTAGCAGAACAGAAACAGGTTTCTCACCAGTTCCTTGAGCACCAATGGCTCGCTGGAACTCAAACTGCACACATCCAGATCGCCCTGATCGCGTAACTCCTCCAGCGCTTCCTCTTCCAGTACGGCACACACTTCCCCCGTCTCGCGGTGGAGAATTCTCAGGTAAGGGTGGGGTCTGTCCAGCCATGCATCGATCAAATAGGTCATGTCTCATCTCCTGTGCAAGTCAGATGAGAATAATTCTTATCGGGATAATAGCAAGGCTCTATTGAGATTAATTCTCATTTTGCGCTGAGTGGTTGATCCAGATCAGCGAATGCCGGTCGAGAGAGGACGCGGAGCGTCCAGAACGGCATGCCGACGCGGAGCATCGGCACGATAGGTGTTCTCTCGGACGCTTATCATTCCTCACGCTCGACGCAGAGCGTTGGCACGATAGTTAGAGAACTATCGTTCCTCACGCTCCAGCGTGGGAATGCCGTTCGTGATGCTCTGCGTCACACAGCGACACCGTCGGCCTGTCAGTGATGCTCGCGGGTAGCGCGGAATTTCACGTCGGGCCAGCGTTCTTCCATCAGCGCCAGGTTCACGCGGGTAGGGGCGAGGTAGGTCAGGTGACCGCCGCCGTCCATTGCCAGGTTTTCCACCGCCTTGTTCTCAAACTCTTCGAGCTTCTTCTTGTCGTCGCAGTCGATCCAGCGGGCAGACCACACAGTGATCGGCTCGTAGGCGCATTCAACCTTGTATTCTTCCTTCAGACGGCTGGCGACCACATCGAACTGCAGCACACCGACGGCGCCGAGGATGATGTCGTTGCTGCGCTGCGGAAAGAACACCTGCGTGGCGCCTTCTTCGGCCAGCTGTTGCAGACCCTGACGCAATTGTTTGGACTTGAGCGGGTCCTTCAGGCGTACGCGACGGAACAGCTCCGGTGCGAAGTGCGGAATACCGGTGAAGCCCAGCGCTTCGCCTTCGGTGAAGGTGTCGCCGATCTGGATGGTGCCGTGGTTGTGCAAACCGATGATGTCACCGGCATAGGCTTCTTCCAGTTGTTCGCGCTCCGACGAGAAGAACGTCAGCGCGTCGCCGATCCGTACGTCCTTGCCCAGACGCACATGGCGCATTTTCATGCCCTTGTCGTAACGGCCCGAGCAGATCCGCATGAAGGCGATGCGGTCGCGGTGCTTGGGGTCCATGTTCGCCTGGATCTTGAACACGAAACCGCTGAATTTCTCTTCCGCCGGCTCGACGGTGCGCTCGTTGGCCACACGTGCCAGCGGCTTGGGCGCCCAGTTCACCACGGCATCGAGTACATGATCGACGCCGAAGTTGCCCAGCGCGGTGCCGAAGAACACCGGGGTCAGCTGACCGTCGATGAATTCCTGCTGGTTGAATTCGTGGCAGGCACCCTGCACCAGCTCCAGTTGCTCGACGAAGCGCTCGTATTCATCGCCCAGGTGAGCGCGGGCTTCGTCCGAATCGAGCTTCTCGATGATTTTGGTTTCGGTGCGCTCGTGGCCGTGACCTGCGGTGTAGACAATGATGTAGTCGTCGGCCAGGTGGTAGACACCCTTGAAGTCCCGGTAGCAACCGATCGGCCAGGTGATCGGTGCCGCCTTGATCTTGAGGACCGCTTCGATTTCATCGAGCAGCTCGATCGGGTCACGGATATCGCGGTCGAGCTTGTTGATGAAGCTGACGATAGGCGTGTCGCGCAGACGGCAGACATCCATCAGCGCGATGGTGCGTGGCTCGACGCCTTTACCGCCGTCGAGGACCATCAAGGCCGAGTCGACTGCCGTCAGGGTGCGATAGGTGTCTTCGGAGAAGTCTTCGTGGCCCGGGGTGTCGAGCAGGTTGATCATGTGGTCGCGATACGGAAACTGCATCACGGACGTGGTAATGGAGATACCACGCTGTTTCTCCATTTCCATCCAGTCGGAGGTGGCGTGACGGTCGGATTTACGCGACTTGACCGTACCGGCGACGGAAATGGCCTTGCCCATCAGCAGGAGTTTTTCCGTGATGGTGGTTTTACCCGCATCCGGGTGGGAAATAATGGCGAAAGTGCGGCGTTTCGCGACTTCGGCGGCCTGTTGGGTCATGGGAAATCGCCTGGGATGGGATTGAAAAAGGGCGCAGATTATAGCTCAACTCGCGGCAATAACCGAACCGTTCAGACAATAAACGATGGCCAGATAATGTCTCGTGTGGGAACCTTTCAGGTCGTGGAGACGTCCACTCCCCCGTCAAGGCTCGCAACGAAGCCAACGCAAGGGGCTGATTCATCAGCATGTTGGTTTGACGAAGCTGCGCTTATGGCTTGTGTTTTCGCCGAGGTTAAACCCTTACCGGCGACCCACCCGCTGCTCTTCGCGAACGTCATTGCCGGCGTCCTTTCCGGACGTCCAGGTCAACGCGTTCGCCGACTGAAATAAGGAGTCCGCCTGTGGCAAATCGCTATGGCAAGGGGCTATTGGGAGGTGCGGTTGCGATCGCACTCCTGGCCCTGCTGATCCACTGGATCGGCATCAGTACTATCAAGCAATACCAGGATGACCTGCTGTTCTACCTTCAGGCTCACCTGATTCTGGTTCTGGTTTCAATGTTGGCGGCCCTGGTGGTCGGCATCCCTGCAGGCATTGCCCTCAGCCGACCGAGCATGGTTGGCCGCGCTGAACGCTTCATGCAGATCTTCAACATTGGCAACACCGTTCCTCCTCTCGCCGTTCTGGCCATTGCCCTCGGAATTCTCGGGATCGGCAGCGGGCCGGCGATCTTCGCGCTGTTCCTCGCCTCTCTGTTGCCTATCGTGCGTAACACCTACGAAGGCCTGAAAAACGTCCAGGGTTCACTCAAGGAAGCTGCCGTCGGTATTGGCATGACTCCGCGTCAGGTGCTGTGGCGTGTCGAGCTGCCCAACGCCGTGCCGATCATCGTCGGCGGTGTGCGTGCCGCGCTGGCGATCAATGTCGGGACCGCGCCACTGGCGTTTCTCATCGGCGCCAACAGCCTTGGCAGCCTGATTTTTCCGGGCATTGCGTTGAACAACCAGCCGCAACTGGTGCTGGGTGCAGCGTGTACCGCTCTGCTGGCGCTACTGCTTGATGGTCTGGTGACACTGGCCAGTCGTCTTTGGCTGGAACGCGGACTGGCTCGCTGAGCGAAGGAATTCTCATGAAAAGAATATGCTTGTTTTTAGGCTTTGCCTTGCTGTTTCCGGCACTTGCCCAGGCTGCGGAAAAGCCGCTGCTACGTATCGGCGCACGGGTGTTCACCGAACAGACCATGCTTGCCGAACTGACCGCGCAATACCTGCGGACCAAGAACTACGACGTCCAGATTACCGGCGGCCTTGGCAGCAACCTGGCGCGCAGCGCTCAGGAGAGCGGTCAGCTGGATCTGCTGTGGGAATACACCGGTGTATCGCTGGTGGCCTACAACCACATCGACGAAAAACTCGACAGCGCCCAGACCTATGCGCGGGTCAAGGAAGTGGATGCGAAGAAAGGCCTGGTCTGGCTTTCACCGTCGAAGTTCAACAACACCTACGCGCTGGCACTGCCGCAGAAAGTGGCTGACAAGTACCCGCAGATCAACACCATGACCGACCTGACCAAAGTGCTCAAGGACGAAGCCAAAGAGGGTCATGTCGTAGCGCTGGACACCGAGTTTGCCAACCGTTCCGACGGCCTTATCGGTATGGTCAAGCACTACGACATGAACCTCGGTCGTGAAAACACCCGGCAGATGGACGCCGGGCTGGTCTACACCGCGTTGCGCAACGGTCAGGTTTTCGCCGGTCTGGTGTACACAACCGACGGTCGTCTGAATGCGTTCAAGCTGAAAGTGCTGGAAGACGACAAGCACTACTTCCCTGACTACACCGCAGCGCCGGTGATCCGTCAGGAATATCTGGACAAGCATCCGGACATCGCCACGCTGCTCAAGCCGCTGGCTGACCTGCTGGACAACCAGACCATGATCGACCTCAACGCGCGCGTCGACGTCGGCCATGAAAGCCCCTCCACGGTTGCTGCAGACTTTCTGCGCCAGCACCCATTGAATTAAGGAAGGAGACGATATGAGTTTCTTGAGCGCCTTCTCCCATCTGGACTGGGCACAGGTTCTGCAACTGACCTGGCAGCACATTACGCTGGTGGGCATTGCCGTGACCCTGGCGATTCTCGTCGGCGTGCCACTGGGCGTGCTGATGACGCGTTTTCCAGCACTGGCGGGCCCGTTGCAGGCCAGCGCCACGGTATTGCTGACCGTGCCGTCGATTGCCCTGTTCGGCCTGTTGCTGCCGTTCTACTCCAAATTCGGCCAGGGCCTTGGCCCGATGCCGGCTATTACCGCAGTGTTTCTCTATTCGCTGCTGCCGATCATGCGTAACACCTACCTGGCGCTGACTGGCGTAGAACCGGGTATCCGCGAGGCCGCCAAAGGCATCGGCATGACCTTCGGCCAGCGTTTGCGCATGGTCGAGCTGCCCATCGCCGTGCCTGTGATCCTCGCCGGTGTGCGCACCGCCGTGGTGATGAATATCGGTGTCATGACCATTGCCGCGACCATCGGTGCCGGTGGTCTGGGTGTACTCATTCTTGCTTCTATCAGCCGCAGCGATATGTCGATGCTGATCGTCGGCGCGGTACTGGTCAGCATTCTGGCCATCATCGCCGACCTTCTCCTGCAATGGCTGCAACGCACGCTGACTCCAAAAGGATTACTGAAATGATCGAACTCCAGAACCTCTCCAAGACTTTCCAGAGCAACGGCAAAGAAGTGAAGGCTGTCGATTCGGTCAGCCTCACGGTCAACGAAGGCGAAATCTGCGTCTTCCTCGGCCCCTCGGGCTGCGGCAAGAGCACCACGCTGAAAATGATCAACCGCCTGATCATGCCGACCTCCGGCAAAGTGCTGATCAATGGCGAAGACACCACTGATCTGGACGAAGTGACCCTGCGTCGCAACATCGGCTACGTGATTCAGCAAATCGGTCTGTTCCCGAACATGACCATCGAAGAAAACATCGTGGTCGTGCCCAAGCTGCTCGGCTGGGACAAGCAGCGTTGCCATGACCGTGCTCGTGAATTGATGAGCATGATCAAGCTGGAGCCCAAACAGTACCTGCATCGCTACCCGCGTGAACTGTCCGGTGGTCAGCAACAGCGTATCGGCGTGATCCGTGCCCTGGCAGCCGACGCCCCCTTGCTGTTGATGGACGAACCGTTCGGTGCGGTCGACCCGATCAACCGCGAGATGATTCAGAACGAGTTCTTCGAGATGCAGCGCGCGCTGAACAAGACCGTGATCATGGTCAGCCACGACATTGATGAAGCCATCAAGCTGGGCGACAAGATCGCGATCTTCCGTGGTGGCAAACTGCTGCAGATCGATCACCCGGACACCTTGCTCGCGCATCCGGCCGACGACTTCGTCAGCAGCTTCGTCGGCCAGGACAGCACCCTCAAGCGTCTGCTGTTGGTCAAGGCCGAAGACGCCGCCGACAACGCGCCATCGGTCAGCCCGGAAACCCCGGTGGCCGATGCGCTGGAAGTGATGGACGAAAACGACCGTCGCTATATCGTGGTCACCGACAGCGAGAACAAGGCGATGGGCTATGTACGTCGTCGTGACCTGCACCGTCAGCAGGGCACGTGCGCGCAGTTCCTGCGTGAATTCAACGCCACCGCCGCTTACGACGAGCACTTGCGCATCCTGCTGTCGCGCATGTACGAGTTCAACCGCGCCTGGCTGCCGGTGCTGGACGCCGAGAACGTGTTCCTGGGTGAAGTGACGCAAGAGTCCATTGCGGCTTATCTGAGCTCCGGCCGTTCGCGTGGCATGAAGACCAGTATTGTCTCGCCAGCCGAGCAAGTGGCTTCCTGACCGGATGTATTGCCGCCAGCATCATGGCTGGCGGCAATGTTCACACTTGGAAATTCTCCATGCCACATTGAGTGACGTTGTTTTCCTGCAATGCAGACGCAGTCATTGCGTCTGCAGCGTCGCTCTCATACAACGTTGTCACGACCCCCTGATACTCGACGTTCACTTTACAGTGGTCATTACCCTCGAACTTCTTGCTGCTGGTCCAGATCCGGTTGGACACACTTGAATAGTAGGCTTTGCCTTGGGTGATCTCGGAGGCATAGAGGTCGTTGACCAAAAGCTTGTAGTTAAGCTTTTTAAACGTGTCTCCCTCGAAATAGACCTCCAGCAGGTCATCTGTTCTGACGACCTTCGCGACTGTCAGTCGCAACAACATACTCTGGGCAATGGCCAGATAAGAACGGTAAGACGCCCGGTTTGTCACGTTGATGAGAGGGTTGCCATTGACGGTCATGTACAGGGCATCAACGCTTGCCTGATCGACACCTGCTACCAGTTGGGTCATCGTTGAGTCGGTGAAGAGCTGGCGGATGGGCAGGGCGATTTTTGCCTGTTCGACGTTGCCGGAGAACAGGGTATAGGGTTTCCCTATGCCTGCAATTGCCGTGATGGTCACCTCTTGATGGCCTACGCCGCCGAGGCGTATCCAGGTGTTGTCAATAAGTCCTGAGCCGTTGGGGTAGCCCTTCTCAAGCGTTGCATAAGGAGGGGCTCCGAAGACGATCGTGTAATCATAATTCTTGAAAGCCTCACCCTCGAACGTCACTTGGACAAGTCCTGCGCTGACGATCACGCTTCTTATGGTTTTTTGCAGGAGCAACCGTTGTGCACGGTTCAATAGTCGGCCGTGCAGTTCATCGGTCTTTTCTTTCTCCAGATTGAAGAAAAGAACGTCAAGCCTTGGCTGGGTAATGCCGGGCCTCAGTTCAGCACAACGGTCATCGGTAAACATGGCCTTGATATTGAACAGCAGGATGGGTCGTGATGCGGTGCTGGCCACAGTGTATGGCTTGCCTCCAGCAAACACCTTGACTGACGCCTCATCCCCTTCGGAGAGGGGAGTGCTGGCTTCAACGTAGGCGATGCCTTCCTCGATACGGGCTTCACAACCCACGTGTTCGCCGTTGTCTGCCCACGCCACTAGCGTGCCGTTGAGCGTTATTTCGTAACGGTATGGCGTGTACCATTGCTTGGCAACGGTAAACTTTATCCGGTCTTGAAAGGTGCTGTGCACGCTGGACAGGATATGGGCAAGCGGCGGGGTGTAAGTGAGCAACGGCAGATCGATTGGGATCGTCGTCTCAGCGTCATTTTCCCAAATGGCCCGTGTCAATGCGGGCAGGTCGGCGATCTGGTTGAGGGTTTCAGGGGTTGGGTACAATCCCCAGCGATCAAAGAATTCCGCCAGGTTGAGGTGGCTCAGCAGCGAGGTTTCGACGATGAAGCGCTGCGCTTTATCGTCGCTGACGGTGGGCGGGTTGTGCATGAGCCGATAGCGCTGGTGCAATTGCGGGTAGAACGAAGTACCGAAGCTAAGACGCAATTGCCAGAGCATGACAAGCTTGTGTCCGGCCTCCTTGATGTTGTCGTACGCTCGCAGGCTACTGGCCAGGTACTCTTTCACAGGGGCGTAACTGGAGTCGGCGCCTGTAGCACGGCCAAGGAAAAACTCTTGGGCGGCCATCGAGTAGAGATTGACCGTGACCTCTGTCATTCCGGTGCCGGTGCCCCATGTCATAGGGCTGAGTTGTCGTTGATGGCCGCTTTCGTGCCAAGGGCCCCAACCATCTTCAGGGGCGGTCGACAGTAAACGCGCCAGCGCAGCCGATCCGTTAAACCCCATATGACCGTTTGTGGCAAACATGTAAAGCCGGTCCGCTTCCACGTAGAAATGTTTACTGGGATCAAGCGCCCATTCCATCGTGCCGTAGTCGATCAAGCCTGAAATACCATCCTGCGCGCTAATGGCACCATCGAAATTGCCCATCAGCTTTACGGGATCGGTCAGATAGAGCTGTGCGCTCTGATAGCGCACCACGACAATAGCCCTCGGGCTGGTAAGCAGCACGACAGGCGCTTCGCTGTAGTGCGCCATTTGCTGTTCCCATTCCAGATTGGTCATATCCATTCTGAAAAACGGCACATGGTTGTACTGTCCTGTTATGTCCAGAACCACGTGGCCAAGGGGGTCCAGGTTGGTGAAGCCCAGCAGGCCTGTGTTGGTAGCGACAAGAATGTTCATGCCACGATTCAGCGGGTACGAGGTGGGGGTATCCAGTTCTGGCACCCCGATCACTGCAGATACCAGATTCATGTACAGACTGGTTGCTGTGGTTTCCAGCCGATCGCCTTTCGTTACATAAATATTAGTCGGCTGAAAGTCGGTGTGTGTCCTGGTACGGGCGTGACGTTGGCGATGACTTTCGGCAGATCCGAAGCCGAAGGCTTGCCACCGGGCTTGAACTGCACTGGGCGCAACGGAGCTTGCGGCGTGAAGGTGTCGGTCATCCATGATCGTTACCTGAAAAGGCGGTCTGAGCTGTTTATTGAGCGCGCAACCCCTGCATCCGTCTACTGACAGAACTGACAGGCTGATTTGCTTTGCGTGCCGGTGAATAAGGTGATGCCCAGCGTGCTGCGAAAAGGCATTGGCGACGGAGGTGGGGAACATCTGCCTGTCATGCAGGTCGGTTAAACAGGTCCTTGGGAAGGCAACTCAAGAGCCCTGTGCAAAAACGCGACATTTTTTGTTGATATCCGGCCCCTCAGGTCCTAAAGTTCGCGCCGAACGTCCATGCTGGAAACGATCCATCCGGCTCAAGTACTGACGACGAGACAGCAAGGCCAGGAAGGCAGCCCTTCAGGGCCTTTTTGCTTTCGGCGACATGCCTTGGGAAGTAGGCGAACCAAAGTGGGGATACGGAGGGCGTTCATTTGTACCCATTGACCAATACCGTTTGCCAATAGGAGTTCCAGCAGCATGCCGATCAATGTCGAAGACTACTACTCAGCCGAAACCTTCAAGAAAATGAAGGCGTTCGCTGACAAGCAAGAAACCCCGTTCGTGGTCATTGATACTGACATCATCAGCAAGGCATATGACGACCTGCGTGCGGGCTTCGAATTCGCCAAGGTTTATTATGCGGTCAAGGCCAACCCTGCCGTTGAAGTCATCAATCTGCTCAAGGAAAAGGGTTCGAGCTTCGACATTGCGTCGATCTACGAGCTGGACAAGGTCCTGAGCTGTGGTGTAGGTCCGGAGCGCATGAGCTACGGCAACACCATCAAGAAATCCAAGGACATTCGCTACTTCTACGAGAAGGGCGTGCGTTTGTTTGCGACCGACTCCGAAGCCGACCTGCGCAACATTGCCAAGGCCGCACCGGGCGCGAAAGTCTATGTGCGCATTCTGACCGAAGGTTCGACCACTGCCGACTGGCCTCTGTCGCGCAAATTCGGCTGCCAGACCGACATGGCCATGGACCTGCTGATTCTTGCCCGCGACCTGGGTCTGGTGCCTTACGGCATCTCCTTCCACGTCGGCTCGCAGCAGCGCGACATCAGCGTCTGGGATGCTGCCATTGCCAAGGTCAAAGTGATCTTCGAGCGTCTGAAAGAAGAAGACGGCATCGTTCTCAAGCTGATCAACATGGGTGGCGGCTTCCCGGCTAACTACATCACCCGCACCAACAGCCTCGAAACCTACGCTGAAGAGATCATCCGCTTCCTGAAGGAAGACTTCGGTGATGACCTGCCGGAAATCATTCTGGAGCCAGGCCGTTCGCTGATCTCCAACGCCGGTATTCTGGTCAGCGAAGTGGTATTGGTCGCCCGTAAGTCGCGTACTGCGGTCGAGCGTTGGGTATACACCGACGTGGGCAAGTTCTCCGGTCTGATCGAAACCATGGACGAAGCCATCAAGTTTCCGATCTGGACCGAGAAAAAAGGCGAAATGGAAGAAGTGGTCATCGCCGGCCCTACCTGCGACAGCGCCGACATCATGTACGAAAACTACAAGTACGGTCTGCCACTCAACCTGGCCATCGGTGACCGTATGTACTGGTTGTCCACCGGTGCCTACACCACCAGCTACAGCGCAGTGGAATTCAATGGCTTCCCGCCATTGAAGTCGTTCTACCTGTAAATTACCTGCGTCAGAAAAGCCCATGAAAGTGGGCTTTTTTTTGCCCGTAAAAAAATAGTTATATAAGCCTTTAGGCGCTGATCCGTACGATAAGTGCAGCGTTTTTTTTGCCGAAACCCGATACGTTCCAGGATCAGTTGGTAGGCTTGAGGGAAAAGCAGCGAACGCAGTTGACCGAACTGCAGGCAGCGGTTGACGAAAAGCGTGCAGCGCTGGAAGTCGAAGTGGGCAAGCGTGACCAGCTCTCGGCCCTTGCCTCGGTCGAGGTTTGCAAGACCGATTACGTTCGCGAGATGAGCAAATTGCTCGAAGCGTTGAAACATGCAAAAGACACGTTACAGATAGACAGGCCATGGCCGTCAGTGCATTAATTGCGCCGCGAAATATGAGTGAGAGTGGCGAGCGTGCTGAAGAAAGTCCTGTTTCAGTTGCACTGGTTCTTCGGGATCACGGCAGGTCTGGTGTTGACCCTAATGGGGATGACCGGTGCGCTGTATTCGTTCGAGGACGAAATTCTCGACGCGCTGAACCCGAATGTGCTGTTGGTCGAGTCGCGTGGTGCCACGCTGCCACCCGTTGAACTGGTGCGCAGGCTGGAGGCCGCGACCGGCCTGACGGTCGCTATTCTGCGTGTCGAAACCACTGGCAACCGTGTCGCTCAGGTGTTTTTCACGCCCAAAGCAGGTGAGCGTCGAGGCCCCAAACGCAATTTCGACCCCTACACCGGCGAGCTTAAAGGCAATGCAGTAGGGGAGGGTTTTTTCGACTTTGTCCTGAAGCTGCACCGTTATCTGGCCATGGGCGAGGCGGGCAAGCAGGTTACGGCGGCGTGTACGCTGATTCTGGTGTTCTTTTGCCTGTCCGGGCTGTACCTGCGCTGGCCTCGCGCAGTGCGGAACTGGCGGGTCTGGCTGACGATTGACTGGGCAAAGAAAGGCCGAAGTTTCAATTGGGACCTGCATTCGGTCTTCGGCACCTGGTGCCTGTTGTTCTACCTGTTGTTCGCCCTCACGGGACTCACCTGGTCGTATGACTGGGTGAGCAACGGTCTGAATAAACTGATCGGGGATTCGCCGCTCAACGAAGACGTCGCTGCGCCAGCCAAGGCTGCTGGAAGATCGCCCTTGGTGGTCGATTACGTGGCGGTCTGGGACAGTATCCAGAAGGCCGCCGGGCCGGACTTGCGCGCTTACAACTTGCACCTGCCTGCTGCGGGCGGTCAGCCTGCCACGGTGTTTTACCTGCTCAAGGATTCACCGCACCCGCGCGCGCTGAACACCATCACCCTTGATCCGGCCAATGGTCAGGTCAGCTCGGTTGTACGCTGTGCCGAGCGCAGTTTCGGTGCGCAATTGCTGGCCAGCAATTATGCGCTGCACGTCGGCAGCTACTTCGGGCTCGTCGGTCGAATCATCATGACCAGCGCATCGTTGCTGATGCCGCTGTTCTTCATTACTGGCTGGTTGCTGTACCTGGATCGACGTCGCAAGAAGCGTGATATCGAGCGTGCACGCGGCGAGGTTCAGGGTGATGACCACGACGATGACGCATCCTGGCTCGTCTGTTTCGCCAGTCAAAGCGGTTTCTCCGAGCAATTGGCCTGGCAGACCGCTGGCCAGTTGCAGGCTTCAGGATTGTCGGTGCGCGTGAAGCAACTGGGCGATCTGAGCGAAGAAGAGCTATGCCGAAGCCGCAATGCCTTGTTCGTTGTCAGTACCTTTGGTGACGGAGAGGCACCGGACAGTGCCCGACGTTTTGAGCGCAATCTGCTGGGTAGTCCGCTTTCACTGAACCAGCTCGATTACGCCGTTCTGGCGCTCGGCGACCGGCAGTATGCGCATTTTTGCGGCTTTGCCCATCGTTTGCATGACTGGTTGACCGAGCAGGGCGGGCGCAGCGTGTTTCCGCCTGTTGAAGTGGACAGCGCCGATCCTGTGGCCCTGCAACACTGGCAGCAGCAATTGGGGCAGTTGACTGGCTCCGTGCCGGCAGCGCATTGGCAGACACCGGTTTTCGAGAACTGGACGCTGGCCCGGCGCGTGCTTTTAAACGCTGGCAGCAGTGGTTCGGAGGTCTATCTGCTGGACCTGACGCCGCCAGCCCTTGCGCATTGGCAGGCGGGGGATCTGGTCGAGGTGATGCCGCGCCACACACTGCAGGTCATTGAGCCGTTTCTCGCCGGGCTGGGTGTCGATCCGGGCGCATCGGTCAGCGTGGATGGCTTGCAGGAGCCGCTCGCGCAGGCGCTGGAAAGCCGCCAGTTACCGCAGAACCGTTCACATCTGGTGGGGCTGCATGCGCAAGCGTTGATCGACGCGCTGATGCCGGTCTCCGTACGTGAATACTCGATTGCCTCAATTGCGCAGGACGGCATTCTGCAACTCATCGTGCGTCAGGAAGTGCATGCCGACGGTAGCCTGGGGCTGGGTTCGGGGTGGCTTACCGAACATTGTGCCGTGGGCGGTGCCGTCAGCCTGCGTTTGCGCCGTAACAGCAGCTTTCATCTGCCTGTCGAACCTGTCCCGCTGATCCTGTTGGGCAATGGTACGGGGCTGGCCGGTTTACGCAGCCTGCTCAAGGCGCGTATCGCTCAAGGTCAGGTGCGCAACTGGTTGCTGTTCGGCGAACGTAACCGGGCGCATGACTTTCATTGCGGCGCTGAGCTGCAGGGCTGGCTGGAGGCTGGTCTCCTGACGCGCCTGGACCTGGCTTTTTCCCGCGATCAGGCAGAGAAAATCTACGTGCAGGATCGCTTGCGCGAGGCGGCCGAGGAACTGCGTCTATGGCTCGACGAAGGGGCTGCGATTTACATCTGTGGCAGCTTGCGGGGTATGGCGGCGGGCGTGGATCAGGTGTTGAACGAGGTGCTGGGCGAGCAGGCGATCAGCGAATTGATCGAGGAAGGGCGTTATCGGCGGGATGTGTATTAAGCATCGCACGATAGTTGAGGGTATCGTTCCTCACGCTCCAGCGTGGGAATGCCTTGGTTGACGCTCTGCGTCACAAATCTGCGCCGCACCACATACTCAAAACCGGACGCGGGGCGTCCAAGAGCCCTGTGGGAGTGAGCTTGCTCACGAATACGATGGCCCAGACGCCCCATTTTCAGGGGATTTACTGGCCTCTTCGCGAGCAAGCTCGCTCCCACGGCCGCTGGCCAGAATCAAAAGCGTACTTGTGTATAACGCTGAGCGCTGGAGCGTGGGCACGATAGTCTTTTGGCTTTTAGCTACGCCGCTACAAATTGCTCGGCGTAGTGGCAAGCCACCTGGCGGTTATCCACCAGGCGCAGCTCTGGCACTTCGGCTGCACAACGCTCGGTCGCATAGGGGCAGCGCTTGTGGAAGGCGCAGCCGCTTGGCGGGTTGAGCGGGTTGGGCAGCTCGCCGACGATCTTGATCTTCGGCTTGAGCGGGTCCGGATGGATGGTCGGAGTCGCCGACAGCAGCGCCTGGGTGTACGGGTGCAGCGGACGGTTGTAGATCTCTTCCTTGGGACCCATTTCCGCAGGCCGGCCCAGGTACATCACCAATACCGTATCGGCGACATGGCGCACCACCGACAGGTTGTGGGAGATGAACACGTAGGCGGTGTTGAATTCCTGCTGCAGGTCCATGAACAGGTTCAGTACCTGCGCCTGAATCGACACGTCCAGCGCTGAAGTCGGCTCGTCCGCTACCAGCACCTTGGGCTGCAGCATCATTGCCCGAGCCAGCGCGATACGCTGACGCTGACCGCCGGAGAACATGTGCGGGTAGCGCTGATAGTGCTCAGGGCGCAAACCGACCTGGGCCATCATCGCCTGGACTTTCTCGCGGCGTTCGGCGGCTGACAGGCTGGTGTTGATCAGCAGCGGCTCGCCGAGCTGATCCCCGACTTTCTGTCTCGGGTTGAGCGAGGCATAAGGACTCTGGAAGACCATCTGCACGTCCTTGCGCAACTGCTTGCGCTCGGCCTTGCTGGCCCCGGCAACTTCCTGACCGGCGATTTTCAGCGAGCCGGATGAAGGCTCTTCGATCAGCGTCAGCGCGCGCGCCAGTGTCGATTTGCCACAGCCGGACTCGCCGACTACAGCCAGGGTCTTGCCGGCTTCCAGTTCGAAGGACACGCCGTTAAGCGCACGCACCAGCGCTGTGCCCTTGAACAGGCCGCGGGAGACTTCGTAGTGACGGGTAAGGTCGCGGGCGGTAAGTACGACGCTCATTACGCCACCTCCTGATTCAAGGGATAGAAGCAGCGCGCCAGACTGTGCGCCTTGGGATCAAGGGCTGGGCGTTCGGTTCGGCAGTTGTCGCGCACGTACGGGCAGCGCGGTGACAGCAGGCAACCTTGTGGACGGTCATAGCGGCCCGGGACCATGCCCGGCAGCGTGGCGAGGCGCTCGGCGCCCATGCTGTGCTCGGGAATGGCGGCCAGCAAGGCTTCGCTGTACGGGTGGGCAGGGACATCGAACAGCCCCGGCACTTGCCCGACTTCGACGGCCTGACCGGCGTACATCACGCAGACACGCTGGGCGGTTTCGGCCACGACAGCCAGGTCGTGAGTGATCAGCACCAGTGCCATGTCCTGCTCTTTCTGCAGGCTCAGCAGCAGCTCCATGATCTGCGCCTGAATGGTCACGTCCAGCGCGGTGGTCGGTTCGTCGGCGATCAGCAGTTTCGGTTCGCCGGCAATCGCCATGGCAATCGCCACACGCTGGCTCATGCCGCCGGACAATTGGTGCGGGTAGGCATTCAGGCGCGCGGCGGCGCCAGGGATCTCGACCTTTTCCAGCAGTTCCAGTGCACGCTGGCGTGCAGCCTTGCCCGACATGTTCAGGTGCTGGCGCAGCACTTCCTCGATCTGGAAGCCCACGGTGTAACTGGGGTTCAGAGCGGTCATCGGGTCCTGAAAGACCATCGCCAGGTCTTTGCCGATAATGCGTCGACGCTGCCGTGCGTTGAGCTTGAGCAGGTCGTTGCCGTCGAAATTGAGCGCGTCGGCGGTGATGATGCCGGGGGAGTCGATCAGCCCCATCAGCGCCATCATGGTCACCGATTTACCGGAACCCGATTCGCCGACGATGGCCAGTACTTCACCCTTTTCGACGCTCAGGGACAGGCCGTCCACAACAGGTACGGCCTTGGCGTCGCCGAAGCGGACGTTGAGATTCTTGATTTCAAGAAGTGACATGCGAATCTCCTCAGGCGGCGTTCTTGAGTTTCGGGTCCAGCGCATCGCGCAGACCGTCGCCCATCAGGTTGATTGCCAGCACGCTGAGCAAAATGGTCAGACCGGGCAGGCTCACGACCCACCAGGCACGTTCGATGTAGTCGCGCGCCGAGGCGAGCATGGTGCCCCACTCAGGCGTCGGTGGCTGTACGCCCAGACCCAGAAAGCCCAGCGCTGCGGCATCGAGAATCGCCGACGAGAAGCTCAGGGTGGCCTGAACGATCAGCGGTGCCATGCAGTTGGGCAGCACGGTGATGAACATCAGGCGCGGCAGGGTGGCGCCGGCCAGACGGGCGGCCGTCACGTAGTCGCGGTTCAGTTCGCCCATCACCGCAGCGCGGGTGAGACGAACATAGGAAGGCAGCGACACGATCGCGATGGCGATCACGGTGTTGATCAGGCCAGGGCCGAGGATCGCCACGATGGCCACAGCCAGCAGCAGCGAGGGCAGGGCCAGCATGATGTCCATCAGACGCATCACCGAAGGGCCCAGAATGCGCGGGAAAAAGCCCGCCAGCAGGCCCAGCAGAATGCCTGGGATCAGCGACATGACCACCGATGCCAGACCGATCAGCAGCGACAGGCGCGAACCCTGGATCAGGCGTGACAGCAGGTCGCGGCCCAGTTCGTCGGTGCCGAGGATGAATTGCCATTGACCGCCTTCAAGCCATACCGGCGGCGTGAGCAGGAAGTCGCGGTATTGCTCGCTCGGGTCATGGGGGGCAACCCAGGGCGCGAACAGGGCGCAGAACACGATAAGGGTCATGAACAGCAGGCCGGCAACCGCGCCTTTGTTTTTCGAGAAGGCTTGCCAGAATTCTTTGTACGGGGATGGGTAAAGCAGGCTTTGATCGACTGCTACCGCAGGAGTAGGGGTGCTCATATCGATGATCTCAGCGCTGGTGACGAATGCGTGGGTTGGCAAAGCCGTAGAGGATATCCACCACGAAATTGACCAGGATCACCAGACAGGCGATCAGCAGAATGCCGTTTTGCACGACCGGGTAGTCCCGGGCGCCAATGGCTTCGATCAACCACTTGCCGATACCCGGCCAGGAGAAGATCGTTTCGGTGAGTACCGCACCGGCCAACAACGTACCGATTTGCAGGCCGAACACGGTCAGTACCGGAATCAGCGCGTTGCGCAGGCCGTGAACGAAGACCACACGGGCAGGCGACAGGCCTTTGGCGCGGGCGGTTCGCACGTAGTCTTCCCGCAATACTTCGAGCATCGACGAGCGGGTCATCCGGGCGATCACCGCCAGCGGGATGGTACCCAGCACGATGGCCGGCAGAATCATGTGGTGCAGGGCATCGAGAAACGCACCCTGTTCGTCACTCAACAGCGTGTCGATCAGCATGAAGCCGGTGACCGGCGGAATGTCGTACAGCAGGTCGATCCGCCCGGAAACAGGGGTCCAGCCCAGTGTTACCGAGAAGAACATGATGAGGATCAGGCCCCACCAGAAGATCGGCATGGAATAGCCGGCGAGGGAAATCCCCATGACTCCATGGTCGAACAGGGACCCTCGCTTGAGTGCGGCGATCACCCCGGCCAGCAGGCCGAGAATACCCGCGAAAATCAGCGCCGCCAGCGACAACTCCAGGGTTGCCGGGAACAGCGAAGTGAATTCGGACCAGACACTGGTGCGTGTACGCAACGATTCACCGAGGTCGCCCTGGGCGAGCTTGCCGATGTAATCGATGTACTGGGCGTAGAGGGGTTTGTTCAGACCCAGACGTTCCATGGCCTGAGCGTGCATTTCCGGATCGACACGGCGCTCACCCATCATGACTTCGACCGGGTCGCCCGGAATCAGACGAATCAGGGCGAAGGTCAATAAGGTGATGCCGAAGAAAGTGGGTATCAGCAACCCCACTCGGCGGGCGATAAAACTAAACATCTTGGTGTGTACCTCATCAGCCGGTTAGGCATGCTCCGGTGAGTCTCGGGTTATGAGCTCGCCGGATTGTTTTTCTACTTCACCTGGGTAGTGGCGAAGTTGTTGGTTGTGAGCGGGCTGATTTGGTAGCCCTCCACATTTTTACGCATGGCGGTGAACATTCTGGTGTGAGCCATGCTGATCCATGGCTGATCCTTGTTGAATATGGCCTGGGCCTGTTCATAGAGCCCAGCGCGCTCCTCGGGGTTCACTGTTTCACGCGCCTTATCGATCAGCTTCTGGAAATCGGCGTTGCACCAGCGGGCGTAGTTCTCGCCGTTTTTCGCCGCTTCACAGCTCAGCATCGGAGTCAGGAAGTTATCAGGGTCGCCATTGTCGCCTGCCCAGCCAGCAGACACCATGTCATGTTCGCCATTCTTGGCACGTTTGAGCATTTCACCCCATTCCATGACGCGGATGTCGATCTTGATGCCGATCTTTGCCAGGTCGGATTGCATCATTTGCGCGCCGAGCATCGGGTTGGGGTTGGTTGGTCCGCCGCCGTTGCGGGTGAACAGGGTAAACGTGGTGCCTTCCGGAACGCCAGCTTCCTTCAGCAAGGCGCGTGCCTTGTCGAGGTCAATCGGTGGGTTCTTCAGGTCTTTGTTATAACCCAGCAGGGTCGGCGGATACGGATTGACCGCTACCAGCGCGTTGCCCTTGCCGAACACCGCGTTGACATAAGCGTTCTTGTCGAACGTCATGTCAATGGCTTTGCGGACGCGTACGTCGCTCAGGTACTTGTGCGTGGTGTTGATAGCGATGTAGCCGGTGGTCATTGCCTCCAGCTCATCGATTTTCAGATTCGGGTCTTTCTTGATGCTCGGTACGTCGTCCGGCTTCGGATACAGCGCGATCTGACATTCGTTGGCCTTGAGCTTCTGCAGGCGCACGTTGTTGTCGGTGGCGATTGCCAGAATCAAGGCATCGGCAGGCGGCTTGCCGCGGAAGTAGTCCGGGTTTGCCTTGAAGCGTACCTGCGCATCCTTGGCATAGCGCTGGAAGATGAACGGGCCGGTGCCGATC
This sequence comes from Pseudomonas cerasi, assembly GCF_900074915.1. GTDB lineage: Bacteria > Pseudomonadota > Gammaproteobacteria > Pseudomonadales > Pseudomonadaceae > Aquipseudomonas > Aquipseudomonas cerasi. The sequence continues at coordinate 4,735,301 of NZ_LT222319.1, read as the reverse complement.
GGCTTGCTGTTGAGGTCGCCGGTCTTGTTGGCTTTCAACAGTTGGTCAGCGTATTCAGCCGGGTAGATCGACGCGAAGGCCATCGCGAGGTCGGCCAGGAATGGTGCTTCGCGGCGGGTCAGGGTGAACTTGACGGTGTAGTCGTCAGTTTTCTCGACGCTTTTCAGCAGCTCTTTGAAGCCCATGCTTTCAAAGTAGGGGAAGCCGACGCTCGACTTGTCATGCCACGGGTGCTTCGGGTCCAGCTGACGCTGAAAACTCCAGAGCACATCGTCGGCGTTCATGTCGCGGGTCGGTTTGAAGTAATCGGTGGTGTGGAACTTGACGCCTTTACGCAGGTGGAAGGTGTACGTCAGGCCGTCGTCGCTGATCTCCCAGGAGTCAGCCAGCGCAGGAATCACTTCCGTGGTACCGGGTTTGAAATCCGCGAGGCGGTTGAACACGGTTTCAGCCACGGCATCGGCCGTCACTGCTGTTGTGTATTGCACCATGTCGAAGCCTTCGGGGCTGGCTTCGGTGCAGACCACCAGGGGTTTTGCCGAAACACTGACGGCGACGCTGAGCAGGGCCAGGGCGATCGAGTTGCGTAGCGATAACAGTTTCATTGTGAACCCTCCATAGAGTTGACGTCGATGGTGATGATGGGGCGCAAGGCCATTGCCTTGCGCCCCAACGGTTTTCAGCGAATCAAAGAATGTTGAACGGAACGGTGGTCACCAGACGGAATTCGTTGATGTTGCCATCAGCCTGATTCTCGCTGGCGCGGTGCGTGGTGTAGGTGGCGCGGATGGCAGTGGCCTTGAGCGGGCCGGACTGCACGGAGTACGACGAACCAATGCCGTATTCGTAGTGAGTCTCGCCGTCCATTGCCAGTACGTCGGTGTAGCCGGTGCCCTTGTAGTGCGTACCGTCGATGTCCCAGCCACGTGCCTGGTAGATGTTGAATTTCAGGCCCGGCACGCCATATTCGGCCATGTTCAGTACGTAAGCGACCTGCAGGGACTTCTCGTTCGGGCCGTTGAAGTCCGAGAGCAGGGAGTTGGCCAGGAAAATCGCGTTGGTGTCGTGGGCGTAGTCGAAATACTCGTTACCGTTAACTTCCTGGTACGCAACGCTGATGCTGTGCGCGTTATGTGTACCGGTGAAGGACAGGCTGTAGGTATCGTTGTCGATCGCGCCCAGCTTGCTCTGACCTGCATCCTTGGTCTTGTAGTAGTTCAGGTTGGTGCTGAGGGCGAACACCTTGCTGTCACCCAGTTCGTGGGTGAAGCCGAAGTAGTACTGGTGCCAGAAGTCTTCGAGGTTGGACGCATAGAAGCTGGCGGTCAGGCTGTCGGTCGGCTTGTAGTCACCACCAAACATGTCCAGACGGTCGGCCGTCTTGCTGCGATCACCGTACTCGGAGCGGAACTTGTCCAGGCTCTGTTCCATACGTGGCGATACGCGGTCGAAACTACCGGCTTGAAAGGACAGGTTATTCAACTCGTCGCTCTGTACGGCAACACCCTGGAAGCTGGAGGGCAGTGCGCGGTTGCCGATGAAGGCGATGACCGGGGTGTTCACCGATTGGCGACCCATGGTCAGGACGGTGTTGGAAACCCGCGCCTTCACGTTGCCCAGGCCCATCTTGCTCCACTGACCCACTGCATCGCCGTCGCTGTGTGCCAGGGTACGGTTGGAGTTGCCGGCAAAGTCATCGGTGTCACGGTCCAGCGCAATGGCGTTGTACAGCGCCAGTTCGGTGGAGAAACCTACAACGCCCTGCGTATAACCGGAGGTGTAGTTGACGATCGTGCCCTGCTGCCAGTTGATGCGACGCGAGGTCTGCTCGGCAACGCCGTTGTCGTTGTAGCGGAACACTTCGCCGCGACGCTTGAGTTCATTGGCGTACCAGTTACGGGTCGTGCCGGTCAGGTGTTGGTCTTCGATAAAGCCGTTGGCGTCGGCCTGTGCATTCTTTGAACTCAGCTCGGTCGGTACGAACGTCTGGCTTGCCGGTTCAGCCTGAACCAGTGCGCCAAACGACGAGAGAGACAATGCCAATAATGCAGTGCTAGTTGTTTTCACGATGTGCAGCTCCCTTTATCACTTTTTTATATGCCAGTTCTTTAAGCCTGGCTTTTGGTGGTGCAGGACTTTGGGTCCTGCGTTGTTATAGGTATCGACGCGCAAGTGCCCGCTCTCGCCGTGACACAAGACGGCGAGGGCGTGCGGAGTTTTCGATCAATCGACGATGCTGACGCCTGAAAAATTGTTGCGACCGAACGGGCTGACGTGGAAGTCCCTGACCTCGGCGCGCAATGGCTGATTGACGGTCGAGTGGGCAACCGGTGTGATCGGCACCTGTTCCTTGAGGTAGCGCTGCGCCTGTTGGTACAGCTCGGTACGTTTCTCGCGGTCAGTGGTCGCAACGGCGGCCTTGACCAGTTGGTCGTATTTTTCGTCGCACCACATCGAGTAGTTGTTGCCGCCAATCGCAGCGCAGCTGTAAAGCGTGCCCAGCCAGTTGTCCGGGTCACCGTTGTCGCCGGTCCAGCCGATCAGCGAGATATCGTGCTCGCCGTTTTTGGTGCGTTTGAGGTATTCACCCCATTCGTAACTGACGATCTTGACCTTGATGCCGACCTTGGCCCAGTCGGCCTGCAGCATTTCGGCCATCAGCTTGGCATTGGGGTTGTAAGGACGCTGAACCGGCATGGCCCACAGGGTCAGTTCGGTGCCTTCCTTGACGCCTGCGGCACGCAACAGTGTCTTGGCTTTTTCCGGGTCGTAGGGGGCGTCCTTGATAGTGTCGTCATAGGACCACTGGGTCGGTGGCATGGCGTTGACTGCCAGTTGCCCTGCGCCCTGGTAAACCGCGTTGATGATCGCCTTCTTGTTGACGGCCATGTCCAGCGCCTGACGCACTTCCAGCTTGCCCAACGGTTCGTGGCGCACGTTGTAGGAGATGTAGCCGAGATTGAAGCCTGGTTTCTCGATGATCTGCAGGCTTTTGTCTGCCTTGAGGCTGGCGAGGTCCGCCGGGCGCGGGTTGACCGAGACCTGGCATTCATTGGCCTTGAGCTTTTGCATGCGCGCAGAGGCGTCGGTCACGATGGCGAAGATCAACTGATCGATTTTCACCCGGCTCGGGTCCCAGAACTCCTTGTTGCCCTTGTAGCGAATCTGCGAATCCTTCTGATAACGCTGAAACACGAACGGGCCTGTGCCGATAGGCTGCTGGTTGATGTCGCGTACGTCACCCTTGGCCATCAGCTGTTCGGCGTACTCGGCGGAGAGGATGCCGGCGAAGTTCATCGCGATGTTCTGAATGAAGGCCGCGTCGACCGTATTGAGGGTGAACACGACGGTCAGCGGGTCGGTCTTCTCGACGGACTTGATCTTCTTGTTCAGGCCCATGCTGGTGAAGTAGGGGAACTCGGTCGGGTAAGCGACACGGAACGGATGATCGGGCTTGAGCATGCGATTGAAGGTGAACAGCACATCGTCGGCGTTGAAGTCACGGCTGGGTTTGAAGTTCTTGTTGCTGTGGAACTTCACGCCCTCGCGCAGATGAAACGTGTAGACCAGGCCGTCTTCCGAGATGTCCCAGGAAGTCGCCAGCGCTGGAACCACGGTGGTGTCGCCTTGCTTGAATTCGGTGAGTCGATTGTAGATCGGCTCGGATGCATCGTTATCGGTGGAGGAGGTGTATTGCGCACCGTCGAAGCCAGCCGGACTCGCTTCGGAGCAAAACACCAGATTGCTTGCCGCCTGGGCAAACGGGGCCAGTGCCAACAGTCCCAGGCACGACGTCATCGCAAGAGTTTTACGCATGATGATCCCTATCCTCGAAGGATGAGCCGAGGCTCGAATGTCTAACTGGCCCAAAGGCGTCGCCCCACGCAACTTCGCACGACATGCCCGGCGCACCTGGACACGAAGCGACGGGCTTCCTGCCATTGCCGCTGCCCTTCGACGGTAAGTCGTCAGAGGCCCGCGGTATATAGGCTCGAAGGCTGCAAAGCTCGTAGGAAATATCTTAGTGATAGTAGAAGAATGCCGTTATCGGCACTTTTTCAACCCATCGCTCGGGGCTTGCTATTCAAGTAGAGCGGTTTGCTGCGCCGGATGAGCGGCGCAGCAAGCTGTCACTTTTTACTTGCCGCTCACGCTCACACCGTAAAAGGAGTTCAAGCCAAACGGGCTGATCTTGAAGTCCTGCACGCTGGTGCGCATGGGTTGATAGACCGTCGAGTGCGCAATAGGCGTCATTGGCACGGCGTCTTTCAGGAGGTGTTGCGCCTGTTTGTACAGCTCGGTGCGCTTGGCCTGATCGGACGTTTCCTTGGCCTGATGGATCAGCGTGTCGAACGGCTTGTCACACCATTTGGCAAAGTTGTTGCCATTCAGTGCGTCGCAGCCGAACAGGGTGCCGAGCCAGTTGTCCGGGTCACCATTGTCACCGCTCCAGCCAATCAGCATGGCGCCGTTCTCGCCATTCTTGGCGCGCTTGATGTACTCGCCCCATTCATAGCTGACGATCTTGGCGTTGATACCGATCTTCTTCCAGTCGGACTGGAGCATCTCGGCCATCAGTTTGGCGTTGGGGTTGTAAGGACGCTGAACCGGCATCGCCCACAGGGTGATTTCGGTGCCTTCCTTGATACCGGCTTCCTTGAGCAGCTCGCGAGCTTTCTCGGGATCGTACTTGGCGTCCTTGATGGTGGTGTCATAGGACCACTGGGTCGGCGGCATGGCGTTGACCGCCAATTGACCTGCACCCTGGTAAACCGAGTCGATGATCTGCTGCTTGTTGACCGCCATGTCCAGCGCCTGACGCACTTTCAACTGAGCCAGGGGATTTGGATGGTCTTCGCCCTTGATCTCAGGCATCACGTTGTAGGCGATGTACCCCAGGTTGAAGCCTGCCTGATCGGGCATCTTCAGGTTCTTGTCGGCCTTGAGCGGTTCGAGGTCGGCAGGACGCGGGTAGGCAGTGATCTGGCATTCGTTTTTCTTGAGCTTCTGCATACGCACCGAAGCGTCGGTGGTGATGGCGAAGATCAGGTTGTCGACCTTGACGTCCTCAGGCTTCCAGTAATCCTTGTTGCCGGTGTAACGGATTTTGGAGTCTTTCTGGTAGCTCTTGAACACGAACGGACCAGTGCCGATCGGCTGCTGGTTGATCAGCTCCGGCTTGCCTTCCTTCAGCAGCTGGGCGGCATATTCTGCGGACTGGATGGACGCGAAGCTCATCGCCATGTTCTGGATGAACGCGGCGTCGACCTTGCCCAGAACGAACTTGACGGTGTGGTCGTCGATCTTCTCGATTTTGGTGATGTTGGTGTCCATCGCCATATCGGTGAAGTACGGGAACTCGGTCGGATACGCTTTGCGGTAAGGCATGTCCTTGTCGATCATGCGATTGAACGTGAACAGCACGTCATCGGCATTGAATTCACGGGTCGGCTTGAAGTAGGGCGTGGTGTGGAACTTGACGCCTTCACGAAGGTGGAAGGTGTACGTCAGGCCATCGTCGGAGATGTCCCATTTGGTTGCCAGACCTGGCACCACGGCGGTGCCGCCGCGTTCAAACTGGCTCAAGCGATTGAAAATGGTCTCGGCTGAGGCGTCGAAGTCAGTACCTGTGGTGTATTGACCTGGATCGAAGCCCGCAGGGCTGCCCTCGGAACAGAACACCAGATTCGATGCAGCGTGAGCGAAAGGTGCGCTGGCGAGCAAGCTGGCGCCGACCAGAAACGGAATGACCGCGTGTTTGAGCATGGTTGCCTCAGTTGTTGTCATTTTTGATTAGAGGGAACGACCTCGTGAGCCGATCCGTCCGATACTTATGCAGGGGCCATACCCAAAGCAAGACAGTGAGGCGAAAGAAGCGACAAAGAGTGGCACGATCGTACAGGAATGTCGCGAAAGTGTAACTTTCTTGGTAGTTGATCGTTTGCGCGACGCTTTTTCAATTGTTTCGTGCACCAAATAAGCGCAACCGGGTGAGAATAATGCACCCGGTTGGCGCTGTGTTGTTACTTCACTGTTCCCAGGCTGACACCATAAAAGGGTGTCAGGCCGAAGGGGCTGATCTTGAAGTCCTGCACTTCCTGGCGCATTGGCTGAAACACCTTGGAGTTGGCGATCGGGGTGATCGGCACCTGCTGCTTGAGAATGTGCTGAGCCTGCTGATAGAGCTTGATGCGCTCATCGCGGTTGCTGGTCAGCTTGGCCTTCTGCACCAGCTTGTCGTAAGCCGGGTCGCACCACTTGGCGTAGTTGCTGCCTTTGACGGCTGCGCAGCTGTAAAGCACGCCGAGCCAGTTGTCGGGGTCGCCGTTGTCACCGGTCCAGCCATAGATCATTGCGTCATGTTCGCCGGCCTTGGCGCGCTTGATGTATTCGCCCCATTCATAGCTGACGATGTTGGCCTTGATACCGATCTTCTCCCAGTCGGACTGAATCATCTGAGCCGACATGCGTGCATTGGGGTTCGACGCGCGCTGGACGGTCATGGCCCACAGATCGATTTTGGTACCCGGTGCCACACCTGCTTCCTTGAGCAGTTGTTTGGCTTTGGTCAGGTCGTGCGGGGCGTCCTTGATGGTCGGATCGAAGCTCCACTGACCCGGCGGCAGGGCATTTTCAGCCAGCTGGCCTGCACTCTGATAAACCGCCTTGATGATTGCTGGCTTGTCGATGGCCATGTCCAGCGCCTGACGCACCTTGAGCTGATCCAGTGGCGGATGCGTAACGTTGTAGGCCAGGAAGCCCAGGTTGAAGCCCGGCTGACTGAGGACCTTGAGTTTCGGGTCCTTTTTCATCTCCTCGATGTCCTGCGGACGCGGATAGCCGCTGACCTGGCATTCGTTGGCCTTGAGCTTCTGCAGGCGCACGGCGGCATCGCTGCTGATCGAGAAGATCAGGTTGTCGATCTTCACATCCTCCGGCTTCCAGTACTCGGTATTGCCGACGTAACGGATCTGTGAATCCTTCTGATAGCGCTTGAAGACGAACGGACCAGTACCGATGGGCTTCTGGTTCAAGTCCTCGGCCTTGCCTTCCTTGAGCAGTTTGTCTGCGTACTCGGCAGACTGGATCGAGGCGAAGCTCATCGCCAGGTTCTGCACAAAGGCGGCATCAATGTTGTTCAGGGTGAACTTGACGGTCAGCGGGTCGACTTTCTCGACGCTCTTGATCGTCGTATTCAGCCCCATATCGGTGAAATAGGGCGACTCGGACGGATACGCCTTGCGGAACGGGTGGTTGGCGTCAAGCAGGCGGTTGAACGTGAACAGCACGTCATCGGCGTTGAACGTACGAGTCGGGGTGAAATAATCCGTGGTATGGAATTTCACGCCGTCGCGCAGGTGAAACGTGTAGGTCAGACCATCCGGCGAAACGTCCCAGCGCGTGGCCAGACCCGGCTCCACTTCCGTACCGCCACGCTTGAACTGGGTCAGACGGTTGAAAACGGTTTCGGCCGAGGCATCGAAGTCGGTGCCGCTGGTGTACTGGCTGGGGTCGAAACCGGCCGGGCTTGCTTCCGAGCAATACACCAGCGTGCTTGCCGCTTGGGCCAAAGGTGCGCAGGCCAGCAGCGCGGTGGTCAACAGCAGCGGTTTGAAAAGTGTGTGTCCCATGGATCCCTCGCGTGGTACTGCGTTCTCAAGATCGGACGCAGAGCGTCCGGAACTGCGTTCCCACGCCGAGCATGGGAACGATGGTTGTGCTGATTGGAGCTCGCTTTTCCGGGCTCGGGCTCAATGATCAACCCTGCTCAGGGTATCGCGACTTCGATCACGCCATCCGCGGCGACGCTGACCTGGCTGGTGCCAGCCTCGACATCGGGCGTCGGAGCTGCGTCTTCGCGCGAGGACTTGGCCATCATCATGACCGGCGCGCGCAGATACGGCTGCGGGTAGCCCGAGGTATTCAGATTCAGGTTGACCAGCTTGTAGCCTGTACCGCCCAGCGCCTCGGTGACCAGTTGCGCACGAGCCTTGAACGCAGTCACGGCGTCCTTGAGCAGGGCGTCTTCGCTGGTCTTGCGCGTCGATGGCGAGATCGAGAAGTCCATGCCGCCCATTTTCAGGTCGGTCAGCAGCTCGCCGGTCAGCTTGGACAGCACAGCAAAGTCTGCGCTTTCCAGGCGCAGTTCGGCGCGTTCACGCCAGCCGGTAATCTTCTGGCCTTTATCGTCGTAGACCGGGTAGCTGTTGCGGCTGCCCTGGCGAATCTTTACGTCCTTGACCTGGCGCGCCTGCCCCAGCGCCTTGTTCAGCGTCTCGGTGATCTGCGCGGCCAGTTTGGCCGGATCGCTGTCCTGCGCTTCGGTGTACAGCGTGACGAGCATCAGGTCGCGCTGCACCTCCTGATTGACCTCGGCGCGCAATGAAATCTGGTTGTAACGGGCTTCTTCAGCCATGGCGGGCAGGCTGGACAAAGCCGCAGCCAGCGCGACGAGGGTGGCGGCAGGGCGAAGGTTGAACATGAGAGCTCCTTGTTATCAAACGGCCTCCGACGATGGTCGGGCGGCGCAAAGTGTTCTGACTGTAGCGCTTTGGTCCGGTTCCTGCGATGACCGAGTGCTCTGGCGTGCGGTGCGTTGACGCACTTTTTCAGTTTTGTCTCCCGCTTGGTTATACTCGCTGCGATCCGCCTGGAGCACTCATCAGGAGAGCTCATGCTCGCCCCCGTTCAAATGCTTTCAGCCACACGGCAAAACCTGTGGCGCCTGACATTCATCCGTATTCTGGTGCTGGCCGCGCAGGCCGGCTCGGTCGGTATGGCCTGGCTGTTCGACTTTCTGCCGTTGCCGTGGCTGCAACTGTCGATCACCCTGGGCTGTTCGCTGGTGCTCTGCGGGCTGACAGTCATTCGTCTGCGCACCTCGCTGCCGCTTACCGAGCTTGAATATGCGCTGCAACTGGCGCTGGACCTGCTGATTCACAGCGCGCTGCTGTATTACTCGGGCGGCTCGGCCAACCCGTTCGTTTCCTATTATCTGGTGCCGCTGACCATTGCCGCCGCCACGCTGCCATGGCGTTATTCGCTGATTCTGTCCGGCTTTGCGCTGAGCATGTACACCTTGCTGATGGTGCGCTCCTACCCGCTGGAAACCGACTCCATTGCCCGGGAAAACATGCAGATCTACGGCATGTGGCTGAGTTTTGCGTTGGCCGCTGCGGTGATTACCTTCTTTGCTGCGAAGATGGCCGAGGAGCTGCGCCGCCAGGAGCAACTGCGTGCCGAGCGTCGCGAAGAAGGCCTGCGTGATCAGCAATTGCTCGCCGTCGCGACCCAGGCTGCAGGGGCCGCCCATGAATTGGGAACGCCGCTGGCAACCATGAGCGTGCTGCTCAAGGAAATGCGCCAGGATCACAGCGACCCAGCGTTGCAGGATGATCTGTCCGTGCTGCAGGAGCAGGTCAAACAGTGCAAGCAAACCCTGCAGCAACTGGTGCGTGCCGCCGAAGCCAATCGGCGCATGGCCGTCGAATATCAGACCGCCACCCGCTGGCTGGACGAGTCCCTCAACCGCTGGCATCTGATGCGCCCGGAGGTGAGTTACCGTTTCTATCAGTTGGGCAAGGGCGAAGCGCCGATGCTGGAACCGCCGCCGGACCTGACCCAGGCGCTGCTCAACCTGCTCAACAACGCTGCCGATGCCTGCCCCGATGGCCTTGAAGTCAATCTGGACTGGGACAGTGCGGAAGTCTGCATCAGCATTCGCGACCATGGCGCGGGTGTGCCGCTGGCGATTGCCGAACAGATCGGCAAGCCGTTCTTTACTACCAAGGGCAAAGGTTTCGGCCTGGGGCTCTTCCTGAGCAAGGCCAGCGTCACCCGTGCGGGTGGCTCGGTGAAGCTCTACAGTCATGAAGAAGGCGGTACGCTCACCGAGCTGCGCCTGCCCCGAGATACGCGAGGAGAAGAAGCATGAGTGACGATGACATCCAGGTCGAAGGCGAAGAGCTGCCGCACCTGTTGCTGGTCGATGACGACGCGACGTTCACCCGTGTGATGGCGAGGGCCATGAGCCGTCGTGGTTTTCGCGTGAGCACCGCCGGCTCGGCCGAAGAAGGTCTGGCCCTGGCGCAACAGGACATTCCCGAATATGCCGCGCTGGACCTGAAGATGGACGGCGATTCCGGTCTGGTGCTGCTGCCCAAGCTGCTGGAAATGGACCCGGACATGCGCGTGGTGATTCTCACCGGTTATTCGAGCATCGCCACGGCGGTCGAAGCGATCAAGCGCGGCGCGTGCAACTACCTGTGCAAACCGGCTGACGCGGATGACGTACTGGCGGCCCTGCTATCCGAGCACGCCAACCTCGACACGCTGGTTCCCGAGAATCCGATGTCGGTGGATCGCTTGCAGTGGGAGCATATCCAGCGCGTGCTGACCGAGCACGAGGGCAATATTTCCGCAACTGCGCGGGCGCTGGGTATGCACCGCCGCACCTTGCAGCGCAAGTTGCAGAAGCGTCCCGTGCGGCGTTGATGAAGGTTTTTTCATAGTGATCGTTTAGGCGTTTTTTTGCTTCATTGTGCTCAGGCATCGTACTTTCGAAGAGAGCGAGCCTGAACCACATGAATCGCAATGCTGAATATTCTGCCGTCAACGATACTGTGCAAGGAGCCTTTCTACCCCGCGTCTGGAAGCTGATAACGCCGTACTGGCGCAGTGAGGAAAAGGCCACTGCCTGGCTGCTGCTGGTCTCGGTGATCGCGCTGTCGCTGTTCAGCGTGCAGGTCTCGGTGTTTTTCAACAGCTGGTACCGAGACTTCTACAACGCTCTGCAGAACAAGGATCTTGCCGCGTTCACCCACCTGATCCTGTACTTCAGCGGCATCGCCGCGATCGCCATTCTGGCGGCGGTCTATCGCTTGTACCTGACCCAGTTGCTGACCATCCGCTGGCGCCGCTGGCTGACGGAGAAACACTTCGCGCGCTGGCTCGCGGACAAGAACTACTACCACCTGGAGCAGGGCGGTTACACCGATAACCCTGACCAGCGTCTGTCCGAAGACCTCAACGAGTTCACCACCAGCACGCTCAGCCTGGGCCTGGGTTTGATGAGCGCGGTGGTCAGTCTGGTGTCGTTTTCAGTGATCCTCTGGGGCGTGTCGGGCAGTATCGAGGTGTTCGGCGTCACCATTCCCGGTTACATGTTCTGGGCGGCCATGCTCTATGCGCTGGTGGGCAGCCTGCTGACCCACTGGATCGGCAAGCGGCTGATCCCGTTGAACAACCAGCAGGAGCGATTCGAGGCAGACCTGCGTTTTGCGCTGGTGCGTGTGCGCGAAAACGCTGAAAGCATTGCCTTGTCCGAGGGCGAACGCAATGAAAACCAGCGCCTGAGCGCGCGCTTCATGATGATCTGGAATAACTTCCGGGCGTCGATGAAGGTCCAGAAGCGGCTGACGTTCTTCACCTCGGGCTATTCGCAGATTGCGCTGATCTTTCCGTTCATTGTGGCCGCGCCACGGTATTTCGCCGGCAAGATCGAGCTGGGTGATCTGATGCAGATCAACTCGGCATTCGGCAATGTGCAGGAGAACTTCAGCTGGTTCATCAGCGCCTATGGCACGCTGGCGTCATGGCGCGCCACCAGCGACCGTCTGCTGAGCTTCCGTCAGGCGATGAGTGACAATGAAGATCGGCAGCCTGCTATCGAAAGAATTCACGCCAACGACACGCTTGACCTGCGCAATCTGGGCTTGAGCATCGCCGGTGGGCGGCAATTGCTGAGCGACGCGAGTCTGCAGGTCGGCGCGGGAGAGCGGGTGATGCTCAGCGGTCGTTCGGGCAGTGGTAAAAGCTCGTTACTGAGGGCGTTGGGCGGTCTCTGGCCTGAGGGGGCGGGGCAGATTCGCTTGCCCACTGGGACGGCGCTGTTCCTGCCGCAGCGGCCTTACCTGCCTATTGGCACACTGCGTGAGGCGATGAGTTATCCACAACCTGCGGAACATTACCCGGCTCAGCGATTTGCCGAGGTATTGGAGCAGTGCCGTCTGGAGCATCTGATACCGCGTCTGGACGAAAGTAATCACTGGCAGCGTTTTCTCTCACCGGGCGAGCAGCAGCGGGTGGCGTTCGCTCGTGCCCTGCTGGTCGCGCCGAACTGGCTGTATGTGGATGAAGCCACCTCGGCCATGGACGAAGATGACGAGACGGCCATGCACCGCGCAATCATCGACGGGCTGCCGGGCCTGACGCTGATCAGCGTCGGGCACCGCAGCAGCCTCAAACGCTTTCATGACCGGCAGGTGCGTGTCGAGGGCGGCAAATTGATCGAGCAACCGTGATTCGCAACGTTTTGAGGTCGATGCTATAGGGGACACGGCGCTTTTGAGGGTGTGATCATACAACCGCTGAGCTATGATTAGCCCCATGTTTAGCAGTCCAGAGATCGATGTTGGATGGAAAATCAAAGCGCTCTGCCCCGCGCCCGCAGAAAACACCGCAGCCTCGCGCAGGAGCTGGTGACAGAGCTGTCCGAGCGTATTCGCAGCGGTCAGCTCAAGCGCGGCGACAAACTGCCCACTGAATCCGCAATCATGGAAGAGCAGGGCGTCAGCAGGACTGTCGTGCGTGAGGCGATTTCGCGTCTGCAGGCCTCCGGTCTGGTCGAGACCCGTCACGGCATCGGCACCTTCGTGCTCGACACGCCGAGCCCCAGTGGCTTCCGGATTGACCCGGCGACCATCGTCACCCTGCGTGATGTACTGGCGATTCTCGAGTTGCGCATCAGCCTGGAAGTCGAGTCGGCAGGCCTTGCAGCCCAGCGGCGCAGTGATGAACAACTGTCAGCCATGCGTTCGGCGCTGGACGCGCTCAATGAAAGTGCGGCACACGCCACCGATGCCGTGGCGTCGGACTTCCAGTTCCATCTGCAGATTGCCTTGTCGACCGGCAATCGCTACTTCACGGACATCATGACCCACTTGGGCACCAGCATCATCCCGCGTACCCGGCTCAATTCCGCGCGTCTGGCGCATGATGACCAGCAGCACTACATGGATCGGCTGAGCCGTGAGCACGAAGAAATCTTCGACGCCATCGCCCGCCAGGATTCCGATGCGGCCCGCGCGGCTATGCGCCTGCACCTCACCAACAGCCGCGAACGCCTGCGCCATGCGCATGAAGAGGCTGAATCGCAGCGGGCTTGAGGATTAAAAGAGGACACGGAGCGTCCGGAACGGCATACCCACGCTGGAGCTTGGGTACGATAGGTGGCAGGGGGAATACCTATCGTTCCTCACGCTCCAGACGCTCTGCGTCACACATCTATGCGGCAGCGCAAAAGTCAAAACCGGGCTCTGTCCGCTCCCCCTGAAAAAACCCGAAAATCCCTGTTGAGTGATTTTATTATCAGTTGTACGATGACTTACGACGTCGGCGCTGACCCGGTGATCCTCTAACAATTAAGTCCTCCAGGGTGTTCGAATAATGAATCCACAAGAACTGAAGTCCATCCTCTCGTCCGGTCTGCTGTCTTTCCCGGTTACCGATTTCAATGCCCAGGGCGACTTCCACCGCGCCGGTTACATTAAACGTCTCGAGTGGCTGGCCCCGTACGGCGCAAGCGCTCTGTTCGCTGCGGGCGGCACAGGTGAGTTTTTCTCACTGGCTGCTAGCGAGTATTCCGAAATCATCAAGACTGCCGTCGACACCTGCGCCACCAGTGTGCCGATCCTCGCCGGTGTAGGCGGGCCGACTCGTCAGGCCATCGAGTACGCGCAGGAAGCCGAGCGTCTGGGCGCCAAGGGTCTGCTGCTACTGCCGCACTACCTGACCGAAGCCAGCCAGGACGGCGTTGCCGCGCACGTCGAAGCTGTGTGCAAATCGGTGAAGATCGGTGTGGTGGTCTACAACCGTAATGTCTGCCGCCTGACGCCGACCCTGCTCGAGCAACTGGCCGAGCGTTGCCCGAACCTGATCGGTTACAAGGATGGCTTGGGTGATATCGAGCTGATGGTTTCGATCCGCCGCCGTCTTGGTGACCGCTTCTCGTACCTGGGCGGGCTGCCGACCGCTGAAGTCTACGCCGCTGCCTACAAGGCGCTGGGCGTGCCGGTCTACTCGTCTGCCGTGTTCAACTTCGTACCGAAACTGGCGATGGACTTCTACCACGCCATCGCCCGCGACGATCATCAGGCGGTCGGTAAATACATCGACGATTTCTTCCTGCCTTACCTGGAAATCCGCAACCGCAAGGCTGGCTATGCCGTGAGTATCGTCAAGGCCGGCGCGAAGATCGCAGGTTACGACGCAGGTCCGGTGCGCGCGCCGTTGACCGATCTGACGCCAGACGAGTGCGACATGCTCGCCGCTCTGATGGACAAGCAAGGCAAGCAATAACACCTGCCACGACAAAGCCGCTGAGCGATCAGCGGTTTTTTCATTGCACTGCATAACCCTTACAGGTGGCAGATGTCGTCGCCGTGATACTGCCAAGGGGCCTGTAACGCTACACCCAAAAAACAGATTTACCCGCGTAAAAAAATAATCAGTGGGAGCTCTACCATGCAAAAGTCCAAGCCGACGCACGTCCGCTATTTGATCCTGTTGATGCTGTTTCTGGTCACCACGATCAACTACGCCGACCGCGCCACCATCGCTATCGCCGGTTCCAGCATTCAGAAAGACCTGGGCATCAGTGCCGTCACTCTGGGCTATATTTTCTCCGCATTCGGCTGGGCCTACGTGGCCGGTCAGATTCCCGGTGGCTGGCTGCTCGACCGTTTCGGGTCGAAGAAAGTCTATGCCATGAGCATTTTCACCTGGTCGCTGTTCACCCTGCTGCAAGGCTATGTGGGCGAGTTCGGCGTCTCCACGGCAATCGTTGCGCTGTTCATGCTGCGCTTTCTGGTCGGTCTGGCCGAAGCGCCGTCCTTCCCGGGCAACGCGCGCATCGTCGCCGCCTGGTTCCCGACTGCCGAGCGCGGCACCGCCTCGGCGATCTTCAACTCGGCGCAGTACTTCGCCACCGTGCTGTTCGCTCCGCTGATGGGCTGGATCGTTTACACCTACGGCTGGCAGCACGTGTTCGTCGTGATGGGCGCGTTCGGTATCGTGTTCTCCATGATCTGGATGAAGATCATCTACGGCCCGCGCAACCACCCGATGATCAACGAGGCCGAACTGGAGCACATTTCCAGCAATGGCGCGCTGGTCGATCTGGATCAGGACAAGGGTAAAGGCGCGCAAAAAACAGCCAGCAGCGGCCCCAAGTGGGATTACATCCGCCAGTTGCTGACCAACCGCATGATGCTGGGTATCTACCTCAGCCAATACTGCATCAACGGCATCACCTACTTCTTCCTGACCTGGTTCCCGGTGTACCTGGTTCAGGAGCGCGGCATGACCATCCTCAAGGCTGGCATCATCGCCTCTCTGCCGGCTATCTGCGGCTTCATCGGCGGGGTATTGGGCGGGATCATTTCCGACTACCTGCTGCGCAAGGGCCATTCGCTGACCTTCGCCCGCAAGGCGCCGATCATCGGTGGCCTGCTGCTGTCGACCTCGATCGTGACCTGCAACTACGTCGACATCGAATGGGTGGTCGTGGGCTTCATGGCCCTGGCATTCTTCGGCAAGGGCGTGGGTGCGCTGGGCTGGGCTGTGATGTCCGACGTGTCGCCCAAGCAGATCGCCGGTTTGAGCGGCGGCCTGTTCAACACCTTCGGTAACATTGCATCGATCACCACTCCGATCGTGATTGGCTACATCATCAGCAGCACCGGCTCGTTCAAATGGGCGCTGGTGTTCGTGGGCGCCAACGCGCTGCTGGCGGTGATCAGTTACATTTTCATCGTGGGTGAAATCAAGCGTGTGGAATTGAAAGAGCCGCCTGCCAAGGGGCCATTGCTGAACGACTCGGTCAGCGACCTTTCCGAAGCAAAATCCTGAGGAAACCGTGATGAACCTGATTCAACATGCCGATTCGCCACGCTATATCCGGCTGCATCCGCTGGATAACGTCGTGGTCGTGGTCAACGACCAGGGTGTGCCGGCCGGAACCGAATTCGACAAAGGCCTGGTCACTGTCGATAACGTACCGCAGAGCCACAAGGTCAGTACCGTTGACCTGGCCGTGGGCGAAGCCGTGATTCGTTACGGCCACACCATTGGCTATGCATTGCAACCAATACCGCGCGGCAGTTGGGTCAGGGAAGACCAGTTGCGAATGCCTTCCGCGCCTGCGCTCGACAGCCTGCCGATGTCCGATGCCGTGCCGGAAAAGCAGGCGCCGCTTGAGGGTTACACCTTCGAAGGCTATCGCAACGCCGACGGCACAGTGGGCACTCGCAACATTCTCGGCATCACCACTACCGTGCAGTGCGTGACCGGTGTGCTCGACCACGCGGTCAAGCGCATCCGTGACGAGTTGTTGCCCAAGTACCCGAACGTCGATGACGTCGTGGCGCTGACCCATAGCTATGGTTGCGGCGTGGCAATCACGGCCACCGATGCCTACATCCCGATTCGTACAGTACGCAACCTGGCGCGCAACCCGAACCTGGGCGGCGAAGCGCTGGTGATCAGCCTGGGCTGCGAGAAGTTGCAGGCCGGGCAGGTCATGCATGAGGGCGACAGCTCGGTGGACCTCAGCGAGCCTTGGCTGTATCGCTTGCAGGATTCCAGTCATGGCTTCAATGAAATGATCGAACAGATCATGGAGCTGGCCGAAACACGTTTGAAAAAGCTGGATCTGCGGCGTCGCGAAACGGTTCCGGCGTCGGAGTTGATTCTGGGCATGCAGTGCGGCGGCAGTGATGCGTTTTCCGGCATTACCGCCAACCCGGCGCTGGGTTATGCATCGGATCTGCTGTTGCGCGCTGGGGCGACAGTGATGTTTTCCGAAGTGACCGAAGTGCGGGATGCCATCTATTTGCTGACTTCCCGCGCACAGGATCAGGACGTCGCACAGGCGCTGGTGCGGGAAATGGACTGGTACGACCGCTATCTGGCCAAAGGCGAGGCTGATCGCAGCGCCAACACCACGCCGGGCAACAAGAAGGGCGGGTTGTCGAACATCGTCGAGAAGTCTCTAGGGTCGATCGTCAAGTCAGGCAGCAGCGCCATCAACGGCGTACTCGGCCCGGGCGAGCGGGTCAGCGGCAAGGGCTTGATCTTCTGCGCGACACCGGCCAGTGACTTTGTCTGCGGCACCTTGCAACTGGCTGCCGGCATGAACCTGCACGTGTTCACCACCGGCCGCGGTACTCCGTACGGCCTGGCGATGGCTCCGGTGGTGAAGGTCTCGACCCGCACCGAACTGGCCCAGCGCTGGCCTGACCTGATCGACATAGACGCCGGACGCATCGCGACCGGACGCGCGAGCATCGAGGACCTGGGTTGGGAGCTTTTCCACTTCTACCTGGACGTGGCCAGCGGCAAGAAGAAGACCTGGACCGAGCATTACCGGCTGCACAACGACATCACGCTCTTCAACCCGGCACCGATTACCTGACGGAAGTGTGACGCGCAGCGTCACGAACGGCATTCCCACGCTGGAGTGTGAGGAGCGATGTGCAGAGGAATACGCCTATCGTGCCCATGCTCTGCTTGGGCGTGCCGTTCTGGACGCTCTTGCCTCTGCGCTGAGCACCCGGTCACAATCCGAAATATTCTCTGAACTTTAAGGCTCTTTTTGACCTCTTCTACAGTAGGGCAGCCGATCTGGTTGCCTTCGTTGATGGTGCAGGAGATTTCAAATGGGTTGGATATCGGAAAATCATTTGTGGTTGTTCGCAGCGCTGACCGCCCTGATCGTGATTTCGGACATCTGGGCAGTACTGCGTATTCGCAAGAGCAAGACACAATCCAGCAACAAGCTGATGTGGATCATTGTCGTTGTTGCCGTGCCAATCGTTGGCGTGCTGGCTCTGCTGATTGCGGGTCCGAGTCATGTGGACACACCGGCCAGACCTGAGCAGCAAAGCACCAAGTACTGACCCCGCTTTTCAAAATACCCCGCCTGCGGGCGTGGGTATTTCCTCATGTAGATCGCTCCCTCCTGTTTTTCGACACCTTTGCTCACAAAGGTGGAATGTCGGCTGGCAAAATTAAAAATCTCTGCAATTCTTCTGCAGTGGTGAGGTGTTTACATGCTTGCCATCCAGACCTGAACAAGGAGAAAGCGTATGTCGATCATGACCAAGTGGGCGTTACAGGCAGCTGCGTTGTTTGTGCTGGGTTGGATGGCAGTTTCGGTGGCGAGCTGGAGCAATCACGTTGCCAATGGCACCGGCAGTGATCGGCTGGCAGAGCTGAATGCTGGCGTATTGGGCAGCCAAGTGCTGGCTGTATCATCGTCGCCCGCAGCGCAAGACGAGTAATCCCGCCGCATCAGCGTGGGAGCACCGGCACTTTTCTGCAGGCAAAAAAATGGCCCACAACGGGGTGGGCCAAATGGGATTCATCAAAGGAGTAGGGCCAATTTACGCAGCCGGACGTGAAGGGGATGTGAAACGGATGTCATGGAAACGAGAAGTGGTTCGATAATTCAAGCGGCGTTATGACAGGGCGAAGTGACAGGGTGAAGCAGCGTCGCCCATTGCCTGGCAACGCTGTAGGGATTAATTCGCGGGGAGGGGGGCGGTCTAGCGGGCGGCCGCCTGAACGCTTATTTCGGCCGCTGCGCGGCGTGCCATATGCGGCAGCGAATGAGGCGCGTCGATTCTGGATTTCATGCGGTCGGCAAATTCTCTGGCTTCCTGCCAGCTCCGGCATTTGACCGGGTAGTCGTCCAGTATTACAACCCAAGCGTCGCCATATACACCTTCTTCAATTCGGATGAGCATTGTTGGCATCTCCTTTCAGTGAGGGTAAGTCTGTGCCGGGTCATCGGCGCTGAAGCTGACGCACGAAATCCTGCGCCGAAAATCGGTGTCTCGCTACAAAAAATTACAATTCCCGATGAGTGCGCACAGCCTGCAAGCAAACCGGCTCTGCGGCTTTCGAGGCTATGTTCGTGGGCAAGCCTGACTCAGAAATGTGACAGGCTGATGGATAGGCGCCGATCAGAACGCCAGCTTGAAGCCGATCATGCCCAGCATGATGGCCAGGAAGGGCCGTAGCAGGTCATCGGAGACGCGGCCGGCCATGTGGCTGCCCAGGTAGATGCCGGGCAGTGAGCCCATCAGCAGCCAGCCCAGCAACTCCCAGTTCATGTTGCCCATGCTCGCATGACCCAGGCCTGCGACCAGCGTGAGCGGGACCGCATGGGCGATCTCCGTACCCACCAGACGTCGGGTTGGCAGCAATGGATAGAGGATGAACAGGGCCACCGTGCCCAGCGCGCCTGCGCCGATGGAGGTGAGTGCAACCATGGTGCCGAGGATCAGACCGGTGATGACGGTCAGTACCGTCAGGCTGGTGCCGCTGAAAAACGAGTACCCGTCTCCGCGCCGATGAGCGAAGGCCAGCAGTTTTTTCTTGAACAGAACGGCGAGTGCGGTAAGCAGCAGCACATAGCCCAAGGCCCGCTTGATGATCGCGTTAAGTGCTTCGGGGGCGGTGTGCAGGGTGCTCAGAAACCACAGTGTCATGAGCACCGCCGGGACGCTGCCCAAGGTCAGCAGCCCGGTAACTTTCCAGTCGATGTTGTCGTTCCTGCGATGAACCAGAACCCCGCCGGATTTGGTAATCGCCGCGTACAGCAAGTCCGTGCCGACCGCCGTGGCCGGATTGATCCCGAACCACAGCAGTATCGGAGTCATCAGCGAGCCGCCGCCGACTCCGGTCATGCCCACGATGAAACCGACTACCAGCCCTGCAACTACGAAACCCAGACCACCCGCTTCCATATCCAACCTTTTTCAAGCAAACGCATCAGGCAAAAAGTGGCGGGCAGCATAACGGCTTGCGTTGTAATCGGTTATGAAGATGTGTTCTAAGGTTATAACCGTTTGTCGCGGATGATGGCGGCTTCTGCGGCTTCGGAGGCACTCTGCAGGCGCTGGTTGGGGCCCAGCCAGTTCAGCAACGCCTCGGCTTCCATGGGTTTGGCGATCAGATAACCCTGACCTTCATCGCAGCCCCACTGCTTGACCAGGCGACGAATCTCGTCGGTTTCGATGCCCTCGGCCACGACGCAGTAGCCAAGTTTCTTGGCCAGACCGATCAATGCCTTGACCAGACGCTGATCGGTTTTGTCGGACGCCAGATTGCGGATCAGCGACTGGTCGAGCTTGACCGTCGTCGCAGGCAGCTGCCGCAGGTAGTTCCAGTTGCTGTAGCCCGTACCGAAGTCATCGATCGCCACATCCATGCCCTCCTGGCGCATGCGCTCCAGCTGGTGGCGCACTTCTGCCGGGTTGTGCATCAACGCGCCTTCGGTGAACTCCAGCTCAAAGCGGGTGGGGTCAATCTTGTGCTTGCCCAGCAGGCGTATCATCCGGTCGGTGAACGCCGGGCCGGTGAGGTCTTCGGGCGTCACGTTGATCGCAATACGGAAATCGAAACCCTGCTGCTGCCAACGAGCGGCCTGTTCGATTGCACTGGTCAGCACCCAGAGGCTCAGCGGGCGCATCAGAGCGGTCTTCTCGGCCAGCGGCACGAACTCGGCAGGCCCGATGGCGCCGAGCGTCGGGTGATTCCAGCGCAGCAAGGCCTCTACCGAGGTGCACAGGCCAGAGTCGAGGTCGATGCGCGGTTGGTAGACCAGACGCAGTTGATCGTCAGCATGCACCGCCCCGGTCAACGAACTGAGCAATTTGAAAGCACGCTGCTGGGCGGCGTCAAAGTGCGGTTCATACATCGCCCAGCCGAGGTCGCGGTCGCGGGCATCGTCGGCAGCGCTGATCACCATGCGCATCCAGTCCTGTTCTTCGACCGGATTACGGTTAAGGGTCACGACGCCCAGGCCGACCTGCATCTGCACCGGAATTCCCCGGCACTCAACGGGCGTCTCGAAATCCTTGAGGATGGTGCGGAACAGGTGTTCGGGCGTACGGTCGCCTGCCAACAGAAAGCCGAAGCGCGTAGGACTGACCTTGTATAAAGAACAGGTCGGCGGCAACAGGCGCTCCAAGCGGCTCTTGATACCTGTTACCAGGTCCTGGGAGAAGCTGTAACCCAGGGCCTTGACGATATCGTTGAGGAACGCGGAGGTAATCATGTCCACCACGACCAACTGATAATCGACACTGGATGCCACGGCCTGATGAATATCTTCCTGCAGGCGCGAGCGGTTGTACAAGCCGGTGGGCTGGTCGATAAAGCAACTGAGCCTGAGGCCGACAATGCGTTTCATGACCAGCGACGCAAAGCGCTTGAGCATCTGCGTCTGGTACTCGCTCATCGGCTCGCGCGGCTTGGTGTCGATCACACACAGGCTGCCCAGGGCAATGCCGTCATCGGTGATCAGTGGCGCGCCTGCGTAGTAGCGAATGTCAGGGTGTCCGGTCACCAGGCTGTTGTTGACGAAGCGCTCGTCGAGCGTGGCGTCGGGAATCTCGAACAGTGTTTCGGAAAGGATGGTGTAGGCGCAGAAGGACACGTTGCGTGGTGTTTCGCGGGCATTCAGGCCTACCCTTGCGCGGAACCACTGACGGTGCTCATCGACGATCGAGATCAAGGCAATCGGCGTCTCGAAAAAGGCAGCGGTCATCGCGATGATTTCATCGAATACGTCATCGGACGTATCTTCAAGCACGCACAGCTCCCGTATGCGCAACAGACGTTGCGTTTCATTCAAGGGAATAGGGGCACTGGCGTTCATGACAATTCTCAATGGGTGCTCGATGATGACTATATGACATCACGAAACTCACTTTAACAGACGAAAATATTCCGACCACAGCGGCGAGATACCGATTAATCGGCCGCAGATCGGATTTTTTGAACGGTATCGTTGTTCAAGCCGCGCACGGCGAGGGGTTGGCCGTTTGTTTACGGTATCTTGTGAGCACTACCATTCGTCGACTGACCGAAAATAAGTTGACCGAACGTCGTTATTCGGGCTGTTCGCCTACATTTTTTGTATGAGGAGTGCGCAAATCCTTCGCCGTATGAGCGGTGTCTTGCTTGCCATTGCGCGTTCGAAATGAATTCACCTACTGCAGGGTAACCAGGAACCACGCCATGAGCATCAAGGTACGACCCGCCCGCATAGCCGAAGCGGATGCCATCAGTCGAGTGATATTGGCGGCCTTGCGAACCAGCAATGCCAGGGATTATCCCGTCAGCGTGATCGAGCGCGTGCAATCGGGTTTCGGCCCGGGTGCGATCGAGCGGTTCATGCTGCAGCGTCAGGTGTTCGTGGCGTCAGAGGGCAATGTGGTGGTGGGCACTGCGAGTCTGGAGGGGGAGGTCGTGCGCTCGGTATTCGTCGACCCTGACAGGCATAGGCAGGGGATCGGGCGTTTATTGATGGCCGAGCTGGAGGCTGTCGCACGCAATGCGGGCGCGGTGCGAATGGTTGTACCGTCATCCTTGACTGCGCAGGCGTTCTACTTGGCGCTGGGTTTCAACGTGGTGCGGGAGCATCTGGAGGGAGAGGAGCGCACATTAATCATGGAGCGGCAACTGCGCGTCTGAGGCATTCCATGCCTTAAGCGGTGACTTCCTGCATTTCCTGCAATTGATAGTGCGCATACAGCGTGCTGGCGATCAGCGTGCAAAACACTTTCAGGGTATCGAGGGTATTGGCGTCATCGAGTGGCGCAGGCTTGGTATCCAGGCCACACAGGGTGCCGAAGAACTCTCCGTTGGGAAAAATGATCGGCAACGAGAAGTAGCTCTGGAAACCGTACATTTTAGTAATGGGATGCTCTGCGTAGACGGGGTCGGTCGCGACTTCGTTGATCACGATAGGCTGGCGGTGCTGACGCAACTCATTGCAGAACGTGGTCTCCAGCTTGAGCTGATGACCGGGTTCCAGCCCGAACTGGATTTCATCGTATACAGCACATGCGGTCCAGCTGGCCTCGGTTACTTTGGCAATTGCCGCAAATCTCAGCCCGGTCAGCCGGGTCACCAGTCGTAAAAGACTGGAAGTGGCCTCGATTTCACTGATGACTGCCAGCTCTGCTGAAGTCAGTTTGTTGTTCAAAATGTGTCACCCTGGTCATAAAAGCACTGATGCGGCCTTGGCGGTACGCCGGGCGCTGCCGATCCCGTGCAGGAAGTGATCGTGTCATACCTGATCGTGGCTTACATAAATATTGTGTTGTTCGACGCCAACTATTGAATGAGTTCAATGCCCCTGTCAACGTTGCGGGCTTTTTCAAATAGCCTGTGCTTGTAAATAGGTCTTTATGGATCCTATTTCAACTAATGAAGACTATGTGTCTGAAAGGCTGTCAGCAGAGAGACGCGGCTCACAGTTTTTGAGAGGAGGGGACCGCCGGCTGGAGGAACCATTGCGGGTTTTTTGCCGAAAACGGTACTGACGCTATAAAAGAAGGGCAGCAGACGAATCTGCTGCCCTTCTGTCATGCCCGGCATGTGTGGGTGTTGTTCTGGATTACGTCTTGAAGCGCAGCACCAGATCATTCAGATTGACCGCCAACTGCGAAAGTTCGGTACTGGCGATCAGGGTCTGACGGGTGCCTTCGCTGCTCTGCACGGCCAGGTCGCGAATGCTGACCAGGCTTCTGTCGACATCACGTGCTACATGCGCCTGCTGCTCGGAGGCCGCTGCGATCTGCAGGTTACGGTTATTGATCTCGAGTACCGAGTTGGTGATCTGACGCAGCGACTCTCCGGCGTCCTCTGCCGTCTTGCGGGTGCTGTGAACTTCCTCAGTGCTCTTCTGCATGGACTCGACCGTGGCGGAAGAACCGGCCTGAATCGCTGAAATCATCTGTTCGACTTCCTGGGTGGACGTCTGTGTGCGATGCGCCAAAGCCCGCACTTCATCGGCTACCACAGCGAAGCCGCGACCCTGTTCACCGGCACGCGCCGCTTCGATGGCTGCATTGAGTGCCAGCAGGTTGGTCTGTTCGGCAATGCCGCGAATCACGCCCAGCACTTTGCTGATGTCCTGAGCCTGGCCAGCCAGCGCAGTGACTTGCGCTGAAGAGCCCTCGACCAGGCCTGTCAGGTTCTGCATGGCCGTCAGGGTTTCGTTAACGCGCTGGTTACCCAGGTCGGCGGAAAGGCTCGACTGTTGGGCGGCCTGCGAGGTCGACGTAGCATTACGAGCGACCTCTTCTACGGCAGCACTCATTTCGTTTACCGCAGTAGCAGCCTGCTCGATTTCGCTGTTCTGCTGCTGCAGCGTGCGGTCGGCACTTTCGGTGATCGACGTCATCTCGACGGCGGCAGTGCTCAGTTGTGCGGAGGCGCCGGAAATTTCGTGAATGGTGGTGCGCAGGTTCCCCGACATGGTATTCAGGGCCGTCATCAAGCGTGATGCTTCATCACTGCCGGCAACGCTAAGTTGTCGGGTCAGGTCACCGGCGGCGATGTCTTCTGCGAGTTTGAGCGAGACGCTGATCGGGTCGACGATGCTGCGTGTCAGGGCAATCGCGAGGACCACGGTAAGCAGGAACGCTGCGATCAGCACAATCATCAGGACGTTGACGCTGTGATTGTAGACCTCGGTTGCATCTTTCCCGGAGCTCACGGCTTCCGTGGCATTTTGCTCGCGCAGTCTGGTAAGTTTTTCCTGGTACGCAGTGGCCTTTTGGGCCTGCTCTCCGTTGGCAAGGGAGACCGCTCTTTCATGATCAGAGGTGTCCAGCGCGACGACCTGTTTCAAGCCATCAATGTATACGCTCATCTTGTTGTTGGCTTCTTCGAATTGCGCGCGGTCGGCTTCGCCTGAAAGCAGGCGTTTTTGATAAAAGTCGCTGTTGGCACGCAGCGCCTCGATCGCTTCCCGGACCTTGGCTTCCGCGGTGGCGTGTACAGCGGGATCGGTGCTCGCAAGCATCCTGATGCTTTCCAGGCGAGCGTGAAGCAGGGCGATCTGAATGTCGTCGACTACCTGGATGCTGGGCAGTGAGTTTTCTTCAATGTTCTGCTCAGCCTTGCGCAGATGGTCGATCTGCACGTAGGAGAAGGCACCCAGACCGATCAACAGTAAGGTAATAACGCCAAAGCACAGGGAGGCCCTGCGTGAAATACTTAACGATCTGAGGTTCATGGTTGCCTCCAGCGGCAAAACAGGCGGAAGGCCAATACTTTCCTTCCAGTAACTGTTTTTCTGCTGAAAACGAGAGAGCTTTAACAAAATAGCCATGAAAGTTATTTCATAATGGCTTTATGCAACTATTCGCTATCAGGCAACCGTATGTTGGCAAAAAGTTCCAGTAACACTGTGAGCAAAGTTAACCGTTAGTCGGGTGAATGCTACTAAAGTATTCGCCCTAATAGTGCAACTCTCAGGGCGTGGATCCATCAGGCCTGAACATCAAGCTGCGGACTCTGCAACCGATTCGACCAACGTGTCCAGAAAACCTGCGATGCATCCCATGCAGGCCATTCGCTCTTCTACATGGGGCATGTGACTGGACTCTTCGAAAACAGACCAACTGATGGTGGGGACGTTATCCACATAGGGCTTCACGACGAGCGGTGTGGCTTCGTCATACTTACCGGAAATCAGCAAGGTCGGAACGCTGATGAGTTTCAGGCGATCGACGATGGTCCAGTCCTTCATCGTGCCGATAACGTGAAACTCGGTAGGGCCATTCATGGCGTGGTACACGGTCGGATCGGCGTCAATCGCGTCGAAGGTACGTTTTACCTCCTCCGGCCACGGTGTGATGCGGCACACGTGACGGTCATAGAATGCTCGCGAGGCTTTCAGGTATTCCGGGTCTTTCAAGGTGTCCGCTTTTTCATGCTTGAGCAACGCGGCCTGCACGTCAGATGGCAGATCCTCGCGCAGCCGGTTGGCCTCACTTACCCAGGTGCGCATGTCTGCGGGAGAGTTGGCGATGATCAGCGCTTTCAGCCCTTCGGGCTGACGCACGGCATGCTCTGACGCCAGCATGCCGCCCCACGACTGGCCCAGCAATGCGTAGTTGTTTTCGATGCCCAAGTGCTCAAGCAGGTTATCCAGCTCGCTCAGGAACAGTTTGACCGTCCAGAAGTCGCGACCCTTGTCGGGCAAGTGGGTCGACTTTCCGTTACCCAACTGGTCGTAGTGGATAACGGCCCGGCCGGTGCTGGCGATGTCCTTGAACGAATCGACGTAGTCGTGCGTACAACCGGGGCCGCCGTGCAGAATGACCAATGGTGTGCCGGGACCGTGCGGGTCGCCTGTGATGCGATACCACGTCTGATAGTCGCCAAAAGGCGCAAAACCTTCCTTGATCGTCATATCTGCCATGTCGCCGGTCCCTGCTGGATAGTTTGGGGGCACCATAGCGCGGCGTCTTGCGCCTCATAACTATAGAAAATGATAGGTTTTGGCCGATAAACCGGTCAGTGGTCGAGTAAACGGTAATGAACGGCACGCACTACCGCCTGTACACGGTTTTTGGCCCCCAGCTTCTGCATGGCCGAATTCAGGTGCAAGGTCACCGTGGCGACAGAGCGGTTGAGCTGATCGGCAATCTCCCTGGCCGTCAGTCCCTCGGCAGACCAGCTCAGGCACTCGCGCTCGCGCGGGGTCAGCCTGATCGCATTGCACGAGCGAATTTTCTGGTCGAACAGCGGGTAGGCGACCTCCTGAAAGGCGTGAGCCAGCAGGCCGAACTCGGCCAGGCTCTGGCGGGCGTCCTCGAGAGCGACATCGCTGCCGTCCGCACACAGACCGGTCAATGTGGCGAAACCGCCTTTGGGCATGTGGATCGGCACCGTCACGCCACAGGTCATGTGTGAGTCATGCAGATAGCGCACCACCGGCTTGTGCATATCCGTGATGAAGGTTTTCAGGACCGTCTCGGCCCTGGGCTGGTATGACCATACAAAAGGCGAGACGCTGGCGACGGCCAGGTGTTGCACCGGATCGATCTGGTAATAGCCCTGACTGCACCAAAGCGCGTACCAGTCCGCAGGTGTATTGCGCAATGACAGCAGCGACGGGGTGATCAGTGCTCCATCATGGGACACCGGCACCGGGCTGTAGTCATAAATTACGGCATCGAATCCGAGATCCGATGCCAGCAGCAGCGCGCAATCCATTTGCTGATCCAGCGTGGATGCAGACTGCAGCCGCGAATTGAAATCCGACAACCTGATATGCATGGCATGACCTCCTTTGTCATTGAGCCGATGTAGGGCGCTAATATAGCAATTAGCAAGGACGGTGCCACGCGTGCGCCCAACCGGCTGCCAGTCCTGTAAAACCTATAAGAATTGCTAGCTGTCTGCGCTCGCCTTGCAGGATAGGGTTGATGCCATGAGCGTCGTCCGCAAAGGTGCAATGCAATGGGCTATGAACACAGGCCGGATGAGCTGAAAACAATCAAAGTCGACGGATGGTCAATGTTCGACTACAACTTTGCTCTGCCCTTTTACGTAGAGGGGGCGGCGGCGTACTTTCCGGTCCTGCTGAATTTTCTGTCACAGCATCGGGGCGTCTGATGAATCTGGGTCGTTATCGTTTCATTCTCCAGCGTCCGTTGCAGCTGCTGCCGGTGCTGTTCGGCATCAGCCTGGTCACCTTCATTCTGGTGCGTTCGATCCCCGGCGATCCGGCGCGCATCCTGCTGGGTTCGCGTTCCACACCGCAGGCCTTGGCCAACATCCGCGCCCAGTATGGTCTGGATGAGCCTCTGTGGACACAGTACGTGTATTTCATGAAAAACCTGGTGCAGGGCGATATGGGTAAATCGCTGCTGTACAAGATAGACGTACTCAAGCTGATCAGCACACGGATCGAGCCCACCGTATGTCTGGTGTTGGGCAGCGTTCTGCTGGCGTTGCTGATTGCCGTGCCCCTCGCCACGCTCGCGGCTCGCAACAAAGGCAGTTGGAGCGACAACCTGATCCGCGTCTTCACCACCACTGGGCTGGGCATGCCGGCGTTCTGGCTGGGGATCATGCTGATCCTGATGTTCAGTGTGCAGCTTGGCTGGTTTCCGGTGTCGGGCTACGGCAGCGACTGGCTGGACAAGGTTCATCACCTGGTGCTGCCCTGTCTG
Source organism: Pseudomonas cerasi (assembly GCF_900074915.1). Taxonomy (GTDB): domain Bacteria; phylum Pseudomonadota; class Gammaproteobacteria; order Pseudomonadales; family Pseudomonadaceae; genus Aquipseudomonas; species Aquipseudomonas cerasi. The sequence goes on along the minus strand of NZ_LT222319.1, from coordinate 4,707,252 downwards.
ACCATCGCTCTGGCCCTGTCTGCGGTGCTGATTCGCAACCTGCGTGCGAGCATGCTCGTGGAGCTGCAAGCCGATCATGTGACGGCGGCCCGGGCGCGTGGCCTCAGTGAAAGTGCGCTGTTTCGGCGCCACGTGTTGCCCAATTCGCTGGTGCCTTCGATCAACCTGCTGGCGGTGAACATCGGCTGGCTGATCAGCGGCACCGTGGTGATCGAAAGTCTGTTTGCGATTCCCGGCATCGGTCAGTTGCTGGTGCGCGGCATCTTCAGCCGCGATTACATGGTGGTGCAGGGTGTGGCGATGGTGCTGGCATGCGCCACGGTGATCGTGAACTTCCTTGCCGATGTGGCCACGGTGGCCATCGACCCGCGGGTGAATATCAAATGACCGTGGCCCATGCGCATCTTCGTCCGCACTGGCGTTCCCGGCTGCGCCTGCGTTTGCGCAATGGCCGGCTGGCGATGCTGCTGGGCGGCTGCTTACTGGGCGGGTGGCTGATACTGGCGCTGTTTGCGCCATGGCTGGCACCTTACGATCCGATCTACCAGAACACCGAGCTGCGCATGCTCGCGCCGCACCTCGCGCATCCGTTCGGCACCGACAATTTTGGTCGCGACATTCTGTCCAGAGTGATCTGGGCGGCACGCGTCGACCTGCAGATCTGCGTGCTCGGGGTGATCTTCCCGTTCATGATCGGGACCTTCATCGGCGCCTTGTCGGGCTACATTGGCGGGCGCTTCGACAACCTGTGCATGCGCGTGATCGACATCGTGCTGGCGTTCCCGTTTCTGGTGTTGATGCTGGCGATCATCGCGATTCTCGGGCCGGGCCTGGGCAGCTTCTACATCGCCATGGCACTGGTGGGCTGGGTGTCTTATGCGCGGCTGATCCGCTCACAGATCCTGGTGCTCAAGGAAAGCGATTTTGCCTTGGCGGCCAAAAGCCTGGGTTTTGGTCACTTGCGTATCCTGTTCCGCCATCTGCTGCCCAACGCGATGTTCAGCTCGATTGTGTTTTCCATGTCTGACGCGGTTCTGGTGCTGCTCAGCGGCGCATCGGTCAGCTACCTGGGCCTGGGTGTGCAACCACCGATGGCGGAGTGGGGGACCATGGTCGCCGAAGGGCAGGCGTTCCTCACCTCGGCGTGGTGGATCTGCACCTTTCCGGGCCTGGCCATCGTGACGTTGGCTATGGGCTTCAGCCTGTTGGCGGACGGCGTCGCCGAAACCCTGGGAGAACGGCAATGAGTACGCCCGTGCTGCAGGTCAGCGAGATGAGCGTGGTGGCGAGCCATGCAGCGAACCATCGAAATCGCGAAGTGACCTTGGTTGACCGGTTGTCGTTCGACCTGCACCAGGGCGAGATTCTCGGGCTGGTCGGTGAAAGTGGCTCTGGCAAGACCATGGCCTGCCGGGCGTTGATGCAATTGATGCCGTCGCCGGATCTGCACGTGCGCGGCGGCTCGGTACGCCTCAATGATGTCGATCTGTTGACGCTGGATGCCGCTGGAATGCGTGCCATGCGCGGACGGCGGATCGGCATGATTTTCCAGAATCCCAGCAGCCACCTGGACCCGCTGATGCGTATCGGCGAGCAGGTCGCCGAAGGTGTGCGTCTGCATCAGGGCGCGTCGAAGCGTGAAGCCCGGGCGCAGGCCATCGATCTTTTGCGCCAGGTCGGCATTCCCGATCCGGCGTCGCGTGTGGATAACTTCCCCCACGAATTTTCCGGTGGCATGCGCCAGCGCGCAATGATTGCCGTAGCGCTGGGCTGTGGGCCGCAGGTCCTGATCGCCGATGAGCCGACCACCGCACTGGATGTGACGGTGCAGGCGCAAATCCTGCGTCTGTTGCTGGACTTGCGCGACCGGCACGGGCTGTCGTTGATCATGATCACCCACGACCTCGGCGTGGTGGCGCAAACCTGCGACTCCATCGCGGTGATGTATGCCGGTCGCCTGTGTGAGCACGGCAGCAAGCGCGACGTGCTCGCTCGCGCACGCCATCCTTATACCCACGGCCTGATCGAATGCCAGCCCGCCAGCAGCGCGGGCAGCGAACTGCTACGGACCATTCCCGGTCAGCCGCCCTTGCTCGACGCACTGCCAAGCGGTTGTCGTTTTCATGCCCGCTGCAGTCATGCGGGGGCAGACTGCCCTGACAAGCTGCCGCTGATGCGGCCGATGGGCGTTGCCCATGCTGCGGCCTGTCACTACCCGTTGGTGCAATCCCGGGAGGCCGTTTCATGAGCGGCACCACACTGCTGAACGTCAATGATCTGGTGGTGCGCTTCCCGGCCCCCGGCTCGGGTTTCCTCGGTCTCAACAAGCGTTGGGTGCACGCCGTCAACGGGGTGTCGCTGAGCATTTGTGCGGGTGAAACGCTGGGTCTGGTCGGCGAGTCCGGCAGCGGCAAGAGCACGCTGGGGCGGGCTATTCTGCGCCTGAATGACATCACCTCCGGGCAGATCGTCTTCGATGACGTCGACATGGCCCAGGGCAGCGGTATCAATCTGCAACGCCTGCGCAGCGAAACCGCGATGGTCTTTCAGGACCCGTCCTCTTCGCTCAACCCGCGCGTGACCATCGGTGCGACGCTGGCCGAGGTGCTCGCCGTGCAGCGCAAGGTCGCCACTTCCGACATTCCGGCGCGGGTCATCGAGCTGCTCGACATGGTCGGTCTGCGGCCCGAATTTGCCGAACGCAAGCCGGGTGCCTTGAGCGGCGGACAATGTCAGCGTGTCGGCATCGCCCGCGCGCTGGCCATCGAGCCACGGCTGATCATTGCCGACGAGTGTGTGGCGGCACTGGACGTCTCCATTCAGGGACAGATCATCAACCTGCTGCTGGAGCTGCGCCAGCGCATGAACCTGGCGATTCTGTTCATTGCCCATGACCTGGCCATCGTGCGTCGCCTGTGCGATCGGGTGGCGGTCATGTACCTGGGCAAAATTGTTGAAGAAGGCCCGGTAGAGGACGTCTTTCTCTCGCCGCGTCACCCCTATACCGCTGCGCTGATTCAGGCGATTCCGGAAATCGATCCGGATCGCCCGTTGCCCGGCGAGCCGTTGCAGGGTGAGCCGCCAAGCCCCCTGCAGCTACCCGACGGCTGCGCGTTTCATCCGCGTTGCCGGTTTGCCAGGCCGACCTGTTCCAGCGTCGCGCCACCGACGCGGCATGTCGGCCAGCAGCGCTACGACTGTGTGCTGGAAGCCCCGATTTTTTGATCCTGATCTGTCCCGACATCGACAAGGAGTTCATGCGTATGAAAGCTCGACCAATGAAAATGCTGACCGTCGCCATGCTGGCGGCCTGTTCACTGGCGGCGGGTGTTGCCGAAGCTGCGGGCGTGCTGACCATCGGCCGTCGTGAGGACGGCACCACGTTCGACCCGATCAAAAGTGCGCAGAACATCGACAACTGGGTGTTTTCCAACGTCTACGATGTGCTGATCCGCGTAGATGACAAAGGCACCAGGCTGGTGCCGGGGCTGGCGGAAAGCTGGTCGATCTCGCCTGACGGGCTGACCTATACGCTCAAGATGCGCCCGGCCAAATTCTCCGATGGCTCGGACCTGACGGCCAGTGACGCAGTGTTCAGCCTGCTGCGAATTCGCGACGACAAGGGTTCGCTGTGGAGCGATTCCTACAAGATTATCGACAAGGCCGTTGCGACAGATCCGCATACGCTGGTCATCACGCTGAAGAATCCTTCGGCCTCGTTCCTCTCGCAACTGGCCCTGCCCAACGTGTCGATTCTCTCCGAGAAAGCCATGAAGAGCATGGGCGAAGAGGCGTATGCCGAGCAGCCTGTCAGCTCCGGCGCATTTACCGTGAAGGAATGGCGGCGCGGTGACCGGGTAATTCTGGCGAAGAACCCCAACTTCTGGGAAGCGCCGAGCGTGAGCCTGGACGGTGTCGAGTGGATCTCGGTGCCGGACGACAACACCCGCACGCTCATGGTCCAGAAGGGCGAGCTCGATGCTGCGATATGGATACCGTTCTCGCGCATCGCAAATCTGCAGAAGGACCCCGATCTGGTGGTCCACCTCGACCCCTCCACTCGCGAGGATCACCTGCTGATCAACCACGAACACGGCGCATTGGCCAAGCCTGAAGTGCGTCAGGCGCTGGACATGGCCATCGACAAGAAATCGCTGGTCGAAGCCGCTACCTTCGGGCTGGGCACCGTGGCCAATTCCTACATTCCCAAAGGCGCGCTGTACCACTACGCCGACAACCTGCAACGCCCTTATGACCCGGTGAAGGCCAAACAGATGCTGGCGGACGCCGGTGCATCGGACCTGAAACTCAATTACGTGGTCAACGCGGGCAACGAGGTCGACGAGCAAATCGCGGTCATGCTGCAACAGCAACTGGCCAAGGTCGGCGTGACCACAACACTGCAGAAAGTCGACCCGAGCCAGAGCTGGGACATGCTGATTGCCGGTGACTACGACATCTCCGTGATGTACTGGACCAACGACATCCTCGACCCGGACCAGAAGACCACCTTCGTGCTCGGCCACGACACCAACAATAACTACATGACCCATTACAAGAACGACAAGGTCAAAGAGCTGGTCGCTGCCGCACGGGTCGAAATGGACCCGAAAAAGCGCGAGCAGATGTACATCGACCTGCAGAAAATGGCCAAGGCCGACGTCAACTGGATCGACCTCTACTACAGTCCCTACATCAGTGTGTCGCGTAAGAACATCGAGCACTTCGGTCAGAACCCGCTGGGCCGCTTTACGCTCGAGGAAACGGTCAAGAAGTGACATGAACAATACCTGCCTGATCGGCAGGCATTGTTCAGCGACGTTTCCCGGCCCGGTTTCGGCCGGGAAGCGTTAATTTGTATCCCCAGGTTTACAAAGCCTTCAACAGGCTCTGCGGATGGTAAGGTTGCGGCCTTTTTTGCGCTGTACCCTGCGGAGCCGTCATGCATAAACCCACCCCCCGTACCGAATCCCCAAACGCGCTGGCGTTCATCACGCGTTTCTTCGCTGCTGAATCCGCTGGCGGGCTGGTGTTGATGGCGGCTGCGCTGGCGGCCTTGATCGTTGCCAACTCACCGCTGGCCGACAGCTACTTCGCCGCGCTGCACGCAGTGTTCGCCGGGTTATCGGTTTCGCACTGGATCAATGACGGTCTGATGGCGATCTTCTTCATGCTCGTCGGCCTGGAGATCAAGCGCGAAGTGCTCGCCGGTCAGCTCGCGTCGTGGAACCAGAGAGCCTTGCCAGGCTTTGCGGCACTGGGCGGCATGCTGGTTCCGGCGCTGATCTACGTGGCGTTCAACTGGGGACGGCCAGACACCATCGGCGGCTGGGCCATTCCGGCAGCGACCGATATCGCATTCGCCCTGGGCGTGCTGTCCCTGCTGGGCAAGCGCGTACCGCTGTCGTTGAAGATATTCCTGTCTGCACTGGCGATTCTCGATGACCTCGGCGCTGTATTGATCATCGCGCTGTTCTACACCAGCGATCTCTCCATGCCCATGTTGCTGGCAGCGCTGGGTTCCATCGCCGTGCTCGTCGCGCTGAATCGTCTGGGTGTTAAAAAACTGCTGCCTTACCTCATCGTTGGCGCGCTGCTGTGGTTCTTCATGCTCCAGTCCGGCATCCACGCCACCCTCGCTGGCGTTGCGCTTGCGCTGTGCATCCCGTTGGGCAAACCCGATGAAGAGGCTCGCTCGCCACTGCTGCATCTGGAAGAAAAGCTGCACCCGTGGGTGGCGTTTGCCGTCGTGCCGATCTTTGGTTTTGCCAACGCTGGCGTGTCACTGTCGGGCATTACCGCCGACAAGCTCGTGGACCCGGTCCCGCTCGGCGTTGCGCTAGGGCTGCTGGTCGGCAAGCAGGTCGGCATATTCGCCATGGCCGCGCTGGCGATTCGCGCAGGCCTGGCCCGTTTGCCGGACGGCAGCAACTGGGCTCAGCTTTACGGCGTTGCGGCCTTGTGTGGTATCGGCTTCACCATGAGCCTGTTCATCGGCGCACTGGCCTTTCCGGGCGCGCCGGAACTGGTCGACGAGGTCAAAGTGGGTGTGCTGATCGGTTCGGTGTTGTCGGCTGTGTTGGGTGTGGTTGTGTTGCGCAGGTTTGCGCAGCGGGGGGTGAATCTGATCGCAATCTGGCATTACAGAAACCGGGCGGCAGGACGATAAAGACGGGACGCGCCAGGGACTCGGCCAACTTCTCCTACTTTGAGAGCCCACAGCATGCTTCACCTGTTCAGTCCCCGTCGTGACAAAAAGGCCCTTCAGCAACTGATCTCCTCGCTCAAGGGCGGCACTGAGCCCGCGCTAGGGGGGTGTGCTGAAAAAGCCGCGGTACTTGAATGCTGGAGCTCGCTGAGCACCCAGCGTCGCCTTGACGAGCAACGTATTGCCGATCTTGAGCAAGAACTGGAAACCGCCCGCCATCTACTGGGTGAAGCCTCTGCCTCGGCTGCCGCTTATGAAACCCGCTTTGATCTGGTCAACCGTGCATCGAGCGAGGGCCTCTGGGATATGGAGGTGGTCGCGGGCGATCCGGTCAACCCGAACAACCGATTCTGGTGGTCTCAGCAACTACGCACGCTTCTCGGTTTCAACGACGAGCGCGACTTCCCCAACGTACTGGCGAGCTGGGCAGACCGGCTTCATCCTCAGGATAAACAAGCCACGCTCGACGCATTTGCCAAGCATCTGAATGACCGTTCCGGCAACACGCCGTACCGAGTCAAGAATCGTCTGGCGATGAAGAACGGCACGTATCGCTGGTTCTATGCCCAGGGCGAAACGTTAAGAGATGCACGCGGAACGCCGCTGCGGGTCGCCGGCTCTCTTCGAGATATCCACGACGAGCTTGAACGTGATCTTGAACACGATGTAATCATTACCCGATTCGAACTGGCCCGGGAGATGCTCTCCGACGGGCTCTGGGACATGGAGGTCATTGCTGGCGACCCGGTCAATGCGCGCAATCCTTTTTGGTGGTCTCCACAATTCAGGCGTCTGCTGGGTTTTGAAACGGTGGAAGAGTTTCCCGACGTACTGGATAGCTGGGCGTCACGGCTGCACCCTGAAGACAAGGAGCGCAGTCTGACGGCTTTCGGTGAGCACCTGAATGACCGGACTGGCAAGACGCCGTTCGATATCGAGTACCGCCTGAAGATGAAAACCGGCGAGTACCGCTGGTTCCGTGCGCGCGGCCAGACTCGCCGTGACCCCGAAGGTGTTCCACTCAGGGTGGTGGGTGCGTTGGTGGATGTGCATTTGAAGCATGAACAGGGCGCTCTTCGCGACACCGAAGCACAGCATCAGAAAAACCTGGATGAGAACATCGCTCAACTGACCCAGATAGTTGGCACTATCCAGAGCATTGCCAGCCAGACCAACCTCCTGGCGCTCAATGCGGCAATCGAAGCTGCGCGCGCCGGTGAGGCAGGGCGGGGCTTTGCGGTTGTGGCAGATGAAGTCCGCAAGCTGGCGACCCGAACGACCGAAGCGACGGAGCAGGCGGCAAGCATGATGAGCCGCTCATGAAACCAGCCTTCGCTTTTTGATCGCAGCAAAAAAAAACGCCTCCGCAAGGGAGGCGTTTTTTCAACTCAGCACATCAGACACATCAAGCCAGGTCGAAGCGGTCCAGGTTCATCACCTTGGTCCAGGCTGCCACGAAGTCTTTGACGAACTTCTCGTGAGCATCCGAGCTGCCATACACCTCGGAAATCGCACGCAGTTGAGCATGCGAGCCGAAGACCAGGTCGACACGGGTGCCGGTCCATTTCACTGCGCCAGTCTTGCGGTCACGGGCCTCGAAGGTATCAGTGCCACCTGCGGTCGCTTTCCACTCCACGCCCATGTCCAGCAGGTTCTTGAAAAAGTCGTTGGTCAGGGTGCCCGGCTGATCAGTGAAGACGCCATGCTTGCTCTGTCCGACGTTGATGTTCAAGACCCGCAGGCCGCCCAGCAGTACAGTCATTTCCGGTGCAGTCAGGGTCAGCAATTGCGCCTTGTCGACCAGCAACGATTCTGCCGAGACCTTGTAATGCCCCTTCTGATAGTTGCGGAAACCATCAGCGATTGGCTCAAGGAAGCCGAACGACTCAACATCGGTCTGCTCTTGAGACGCATCGGCGCGGCCCGGTGCGAATGGAACGGTGACGTGCTGGCCTGCATTTTTCGCAGCCTGCTCGACACCTGCGTTACCCGCCAGGACGATCAGGTCGGCGATTGAAACCTTCTTGCCGCTCGACTGACCCGCGTTGAATTCGCTCTGAATGCCCTCGAGGGTCTTCAGCACGCCCGCCAGTTGCTCCGGCTGGTTGACCGCCCAATCCTTCTGCGGAGCCAGACGCAGACGGCCGCCATTGGCACCACCGCGCTTGTCCGAGCCACGGAAGGTAGAAGCTGCCGCCCAAGCCGTCGATACCAGCTGCGAGACCGAAAGGCCCGAAGCGAGAATCCTGGCCTTGAGTGCGGTCACATCCTGATCATCGACCAACGCATGATCAACGTTTGGAATCGGGTCCTGCCACAGCAGCTCTTCGGCCGGTGTTTCCGGGCCGAGGTAGCGGGCCAGCGGGCCCATGTCACGGTGAGTCAGCTTGAACCAGGCGCGGGCGAACGCGTCGGCCAGTTGCTCAGGGTTGTTCAGGAAGCGGCGGGAGATCTGCTCATAAGCCGGATCGAAGCGCAGCGCCAGGTCAGAGGTCAGCATGCTCGGTGCATGACGCTTGGAGGGATCGTGGGCATCCGGAATCTTGCCCGCGCCAGCGCCGTTCTTTGGCGTCCACTGATGCGCGCCTGCCGGGCTCTTGGTCAGTTCCCATTCGAAGCCAAAGAGATTTTCGAGGTACTCGTTGCTCCATTTGGTCGGCGTCGAAGTCCAGGTCACTTCCAGGCCACTGGTGATGGTGTCGCCACCCTTGCCGCTGCCGAATTTGTTTCTCCAGCCAAAACCCTGCTCTTCAAGGCCGGCTGCTTCAGGCTCCGGACCAACGTTGTCGGCAGGGCCGGCACCGTGGGTCTTGCCGAAGGCGTGACCACCGGCGATCAGCGCCACGGTCTCTTCGTCATTCATCGCCATACGACCGAAGGTTTCACGGATATCCCTTGCCGAAGCAACCGGGTCCGGCACACCCTCAGGGCCTTCAGGGTTCACATAGATCAAGCCCATCTGCACGGCGGCGAGCGGGTTTTCCAGATTGCGTTCGCCGCTGGCAGTACGGCTTTCTTCGTTGGCATGGTTCTCCGGCTCGGCCACCAGCGTGCCGTCGCCCGGTTGCTGCATTTTCTTCTGCGCGCCGTAGCGCTCTTCACCACCCAGCCAGGTGGTCTCTGAACCCCAGTACACGTCTTCTTCCGGTTCCCAGACATCCGCACGACCACCGGAGAAACCGAAGGTCTTGAAGCCCATGGACTCCAGCGCGACGTTACCGGTCAGCACAATCAGGTCAGCCCAGGAAATCTTGCGGCCATACTTCTGCTTGACCGGCCAGATCAGGCGGCGCGCCTTGTCCAGGCTGACGTTGTCAGGCCAACTGTTGAGCGGCGCAAAACGTTGCTGACCAGCACCTGCACCGCCACGACCATCGCCTGTGCGGTAGGTACCGGCGCTGTGCCAGGCCATACGAATGAACAGCGGGCCATAGTGGCCGAAGTCTGCCGGCCACCAGTCCTGGGACTGGGTCATGACGTTGCGCAGGTCCTGTTTGACCGCTTCGATGTCAAGGCTCTTGAATTCCTTGGCATAGTCGAAACTCTCGCCCATCGGGTCGGAGAGCGAGGAATGCTGATGCAGGATCTTCAGATTCAGCTGCTTGGGCCACCAATCACGGTTGGTAGTGCCGCCGCCAGCAGCGTGGTTGAAGGGGCATTTCGATTCAGTTGACATGCTTGATACACCTTTTTTGTCATTTGCATCCGGCCATCCAGTCCACTCGCGGGACCTCAGACAGTGATGACGGAACTCAACAGCACTGGGTTCATGCCGGCCGCTCGGTCAACGATCGGGCCAGCTCTACAGATACGCAGCACAGCGATCATCAGATTGCTGCGAGGCAAGCCCGCAACGTGCGTCGCAAACTTGAGCTCATTCTTATCTCCTTATCAGGGTGGAACCGCGCGGCTCTCACCGACGCTTATCCAGATTAGCCTTCTTCGCGAAGATTTCTAATAGAAAGAACATTACGGGTTGATAGGCAGACTCTGGCGGCGCTGTCATCAAGGCATCAAGCGGCTCTGCTAACCTATCCAGCCCATGAGACTGCAGGCCAGGCTTAGCCCATGATCACGATTCGCCGCATGACCCTGGACGACTACGACGCGGTCATCGAACTGATGCGCAGCACGCCCGGCATTTCCCTGCGCGACGCCGATTCACGCGAAGCGACCGCACGTTACCTTGAACGCAACCCCGGCATGAGCTTCGTCGCCGAGGCAGGCGGCGCCCTGTGCGGCTGTGTGATGTGCGGGCACGACGGACGCCGCGGTTATCTGCAGCATCTGATCGTGCTGCCCGAGTATCGCCGGCGCGGTATTGCCCATGAGTTGGTTGAACGCTGCCTCGAGTGTCTGGACACGCTGGGTATTTACAAATGTCACCTGGACGTCATGAAGAGTAATGAAGCGGCCGGGCGTTATTGGCACGGGCAGGGGTGGACGCTGCGGGAGGATATCGATCGGTATTCGAAGGTGCGGCGGGGCGGGAATGTTTGAAGGGGGAGACGGGCGCTACGCATGCGTAGGCGCGTCAACTAATTGCATCGCTTGATTCTGCTTTGTCGTGCTGGCAGTGCTCGATGAAACTATCCTGCCTTCAAGGGCGATACATTTTCTGCCACTGCGCTTGGCGTGATAGAGGTTCTCATCAGCCTCTTTCAACAGGTCATTGAACGTTTCAACCCGCGACAAACTTGCAACACCGCCACTGAATGAATAGGGCACTTGAGCCGTTTCATCCTTTTGCGTGAGCATCAATAACTCTTCCAGTGCGTGTACAGCGTCTGTGGCGTTCGCCGCCGATAAGATCACACCAAACTCTTCCCCACCCAAGCGCCCAAAAGCGATTCGCCCCTTTGTGTCTTTGAGGCGTGTCGCAAAACTTATAAGGACATTGTCACCCACCTCATGCCCATGGGTGTCGTTGATACTTTTAAAGTGATCCAGATCAAGCATGGCAAACCACAACGACGATTTTTCAGCAGACGCCAGCGCAGTATTCAGACTGTCAACCAGCGCACGGCGATTGGGGGCGTGCGTCAGGGTGTCGGTTTCGGACAGTTCCTGATAGCGGTCCCTGGCTGCCATGGTCTGCATGATCAGGCTCAGGAAGGTCGCATTCAGGCAGCCGCCCAGCAAGGTCGAACTGATCAGGAACACATAAAACAGCGGCTTATGGCCCACGCCGATGGCCGTCAGGTCCGTGTGCCACATGATCAACCAGATAAGCGCAGTGGCGGCGATGTAATCAATAAACTTGACGAAGAACACGCTCATTCCCGTGATGAGCAGGGAGGTGACAACCAGCCCCCACATCGACGCTTGCTCGCCCATGCGTTCGATCTGTTCATTGAACAGAAATGTCAGTGACGCCATGTAAATAATGCCGAACAGACGCCACGCCAGCATGCTCCTGCTATTGGACGTGACAATGATCGACAGCGTCGCCCCCGTCAGCGCGCAACAGATGAATACATCCAGCGATCGATCAATGGACGGATTCAGGCACCAACTGATAACCCAACTGAAAAGACCGATCAGTTGAGACAGCTTCAAGGGTATGAAAATAGAGTTTTTCAGGTTTCTTCTTTGCGGCATGTGCAGTTTTCCATACTTATGCCAGCCGAACCATTATCGACGGCACACGCCTTGGTCGAGAGGGGTGGTGGTATATGGCCACTATACGTGATTGTCAGATGGGGGGCATGGCCGCTGGTCTTGCTGTGGGCGGCGCGCGCAGGCCTTGTTGAATGAGGGGCAGGGCACCGGACGCCCCGATACATGAACGTGATTTCGATGCTCGTATCGGAGACCGCCCGAACTCCCCGCCCGTCTCTACCCATGACTCGTACCCTTCCATGGCGATGACTGAAAGCTGGAAACGCAGCGCGGCACGATTACTTGACTGAAACGGTTACTATCTCAGGGATGAGTCTTTACCGGACCGCAGGCGTCGCGCAGAATTCGACGGCCAAGGTCGCACAGTTCGGGATTCGCAAGGTTTAAATATTTATACCGGGCATAAGGAGCTCTTTTGAACGAGCTCAGTCATTTGTGCTTCTGCTCAGCTATCCTCTAATATAAATATTATCTGGTGTTTATGCTAAAACCCTCAATAGGGATTTCTTCGGTACGATTGTAAATTGGTAAAGTGCTAAAGTTAATCTTTTCAAGAGTTTCGCAGTCCCATGCCTTGGTTTGGGCTGCGTTATACAACATGCCTAAAGTCATTACGGTCTTTGCGCGCCGATCTTTAGATCTGAAGAATACGAAAATGTCAGTCCCTTCAGGCTTGAAATAGCGATAGTGGTCGTAGTCGCCTCGGTCGACGTTAAAGTGTTCAAAAAAATCTTCCATGAAGTCACTGGCATCGTCACCGTCAAGCCCGAGATCCCAACTGACTCTGGTGGCGAGGCTAAGCGTTTCAAATGCTTTTTTGCCGAATCCAACATAAAAGTAGATTCTCTCTATGAGATAATTAAGGATGTCATGGTTCAGATCGTTTTTATCCATCTTAAAAAACCTGATCTTGTTCATCTACGATGGAGTTGTAGGTGTTCACCGTTACGTATCCTATCTTACCCAGTTCGTATGCAGTATAAGACCATCCGATAACCGGTGTTGCCCGTGCGATGAAACCGCCAATGCTGCGTGTCCATCGTAGGTGTGGCGGAAACCATCCTGTAAGAGAGGGTGCTCTGAAGCTTCCAGGAAACCTGCGGTTGTTTAGAGTGCGTCGCGTGACTATGGACATGATGGAAGTGTTGTTAATCGCTCCGCCAGGCTTTGTTCTGGTTGGTATTATGTTGGCACCTAAGACGATGGCTAATGCAGCCCCTGCATCGTCCAATCCAAATTCATCCATTGCCACCTCTGTGGCAATTACAAATAGCAGCTCATTTGCAGTTAATCCGCAGTCGCCGTCGTAACAATATATTCTAGCCACTTAAACCATCCTTATGCGTAAGTGCTATTTTTTACTTGATCCCAGCCGCCGGAGATCTGTCCAATTATCAAGCCGGTGGTTCGGCTTTGCTGTGAATACTGCATGCTGATCCTGGCGTAATTAAATCTAACTACCTCCTCAGGAAAGTTTGAGGGCGACCGCTCAAATAGATTGCCGGATACGACGCCGCTTACTATGACTTCGTCAAATACGTATTCCAGATATTTTTGCTTGTCACCGCCCGCACGACGTACATACAGCTTCATCTGCTTGATATGTCGACCAGCGCAACATGCTTCGAGGATTTTTGGAGTCGCACTGTCAGCGAGTTTTACAATACTGAAGTCGCTTAAATAGACCCTGGCTACGGTAGCCCCGCCTGCTGAGCTTGCAGTCCTTGAAACTGATTGAGAGGCTGATAGGCAAAACGTGTTAATCTCAATCCAGTTTTTGCAGTCAGAGTCCGTAGACTCTCCGCTAATCCCATCAATCCAAAGATATGCATCAATACTCATTCCAGCTCCTTGGAATATCTCTTAATGTAATTCATTGACGCCGTACGATAGCACAACTCATACATTTGAGATTCGTCGTCAAGCACCTTTTGCGTGTGCGGGTTGACGTTCCGTGACGTGACCACCTGAAATCGCAAAGCCAGGCCCTTACGGTGCGCGAGCTATGCTCCTTACGAAAAGTAGCTTCTCATCGATGATGCTGCATTGAAGGCAGGCTTGTGTGCGAGTCCACAGAATCTCACCCACAAAAAAAGACGCCCTAGGGCGTCCTCATTTGCAATTTGGTGGAGCCGGGGGGATTTGAACCCCCGTCCGCCAGTACTCCGCTGTCGGTACTACATGCTTAGCCGTGTCTATTAAGTTAACCCTCAGCGACCCGACGGGCAGGGTGCTTTGGGCGAGTTGTGTAAGTTTTAGTCGCTTCGTCCACAACGTACTAGGCGACGATCCTGTTCTATATGACAATCATTTCGGGTTTACAGGCATCCCCTGATGATTGCTGGAGCCGAAGCTACCAGAAGGAAGGCTAGCACCGCTTACGCGGCGAGAGCGTATTCCCCGTAGGTTTCGTCATTGGCAACTATAGAAAGTTGCAACAGTGGATTTACGAGTTCTGTTACCAACTCGGCATGCACCTAAAGTTTCATCACCGGCGTCGAATCCAAATCGGCCCCGAGACTGCTTTCGCAATCGCTGGGGCGCAGTGTACGCCAATTGGCGTGGCACGTCGACCCGTCTGCTGCAATCGTTCAGGCCAGCCTGAGTGGCTGGCCTGCTCGAAGGTTTACTTGGTGCCTTCGCTGCCCGAACCGGTATTTTTCAGGGAAGTGATGGTCTTGGTGGTGATCTCAACGCATTTTTTCTCGTCATTCTGCGCTTGGGCCGCTTTGGCGTTCTTCACAGTGGTCTCGAGCATAGTCTTGTTTTCTGGACTAAAGTTGGTGCTGGACGAGGTGTTGGCGTTTTCGATGGTCTTGATGTTTGCAGCGCACAAATCATCGGCGGCAAAAACCGGCGAAGCCAACAGGGCGGCGCTGAGGAACAATCCAGTGAGGGCGGTACGCTTCATGTGTGTCTCCTTATAACCTGTGGACTCGGTATGGCCGGTATTTGAGGCCGTCGCCCGAGGGTTTGAAAGCCCGTTTAACAGTTGGGCCTAAAGGATTGACTGTGGTGTGACGCAGGCGTTCTATTTTATTTTCGGAATACTGCGAAATAGCCACATTGCGCATTCAAGCACCAAAATGAGGCGATCTTCGCTTTGGGGTATCGAACGGGTTGAAGCGGGGAAGTGGAGAGGGGTGTGGGGATAAAGGGGTGGATACGAAGTGCCAAATGTCCGGGTCAGGACATTTGGCACACGCCAGCGCCAGGGGCTGCTAGTCTTCCTTGCCTTTGGAGCGCACGGCACGCTGCAGCTCACGGTCCGAATCGCGTTCACGTTCGGTGTGACGCTTGTCGTATTCCTTCTTGCCTTTACCCAGTGCAATTTCGCACTTGACCAGATGCTCCTTCCAGTAAACGGAAAGGGCTACGCAGGCATAGCCTTTCTGCTGAACCGAGCTGGTGAGCTTTTCGAGCTCGCGCTTGTTCAGCAGCAGTTTACGGGTGCGTGTCGGGTCAGCGATGACGTGCGTGCTGGCAGTCTTGAGAGGCGTGATGTGGCAACCCATCAGCCAGGCCTCGCCATCCTTGAGCAGCACATAACTGTCGACCAGCTGTACCTTGGTGGCACGCAGGCTTTTTACTTCCCAGCCAGACAGGACCAGACCGGCCTCGAACTTGTGTTCGATGAAGTAATCGTGACGCGCTTTCTTATTTTGCGCGATGGTCCCTGTAGGGTGTTTCTTGAGCTTAGCCATAGGGGGCGCATTATAGGCAGTTGCATCAATGTCGGCTACGGGAAAGCGCGTGCTTGAGCACAAAGGTTGAATCCCGGACAATGCGCGATCTTTTTTGGCTGGGCGTTTCGATAATGTCGACGGACAAGGTTTCGGTCCACGGTAGCTGGGCAAGTCGCTGGGTGTTCATCCTGGCTGCTACCGGCTCTGCTGTGGGGCTGGGCAGTATCTGGAAATTTCCGTACATGGTCGGTGCCTATGGCGGCGGTGCATTTGTACTGGTTTTTCTGGCGTGCATCGCGCTGATCGGTATTCCGGTCATGATCGCCGAGACGCTGATTGGCCGTCGTTCCCGGCTCAGTCCTGCGAATGCGCTCAAGACGCTGGCGCAGGAAGCCGGGCATTCGCCGCGCTGGTCCTGGGGTGCGTTTGCCGGGATGATCACGGCGCTGCTGATTCTCTCCTTTTATAGTGTGGTGGGCGGCTGGTCGCTGGATTACATCATCGACATGGGGCGCGGCGACTTTCAAGGCGTGTCGCCGGATCAGGTCGGTGCGTATTTCGGTGCGGTGATTGCCGACCCATGGCGTCTGATTCTGTGGCACACCATTTTCATGCTGCTGTCGGCGGTGGTGATCGGCAAGGGTGTCGAGGCCGGGCTGGAGAAAAGCCTGCGCATCATGATGCCGATGCTGTTCCTGCTGATGCTCGCGCTGTTGGGCTATAGCCTGACCACCGGGCATTTCATGGAAGGCGTGCATTTCATGTTCGACTTCAACCCGGAGAAGGTGCTGGATGGCTTGCTGCCCGCGATGGGCCATGCGTTCTTTTCCCTGAGCGTTGGTGTCGGCTCGATCATGGTTTACGGCGCGTACATGACCAAAGGCGCGTCGATCAGCAGCACGGTCGTCGGTATCGCGTTGCTCGATACCTTCGTTTCGCTGTTGGCCGGCCTTGCGCTGTTCCCGATCGTGTTTGCTGCGGGCCTGAACCCCAGCGAGGGGCCGGGCCTTATGTTCGTTACGCTGCCTTACGCGTTCGGCAACGTCGCATTCGGCCAATTGATGGGCATCGTGTTCTTCGTGCTGGTGGCCGTCGCAGCCTGGAGCTCGGCGATTTCGTTGCTAGAGCCAATGGTCGCCTACCTGGTCGAGCGCACCCGTATTCGCCGCGCCTGGGTGACGTTCTGGCTGGCCTTTACCTGCTGGTTTGTGGGCCTCGGCACGGTGTTCTCGTTCAATATCTGGCAAAAAGCCAAGTTTTTCGTGAACGATGGAGGCGCATTCCACCTCTATCAATGGGGCGCATCGACTGGCCTGGACTTCTTCGGAGTCATTGATTTCTTCACTTCGCGGATCATGTTGCCGCTGGGTGGGTTGTGTTTTGTAGTATTCGCTGGTTGGGTGATGGGCCGTGAGACAGTGCGCGACGAATTGTCGATTCGCAGTCCGCTGCTCTTCAACCTGACGTACTTTTTGATGCGCTACGTGGCGCCGCTCGGCATTCTTGTGGTGTTTGCCGCTCAGCTCTGGAAATGACGCTCACATGACTACGCATATACAACGCTCTGCTTTACTGCCTTACCCGGCCGGGTTCCTTTATGACCTGGTCAATGATGTGGCTCGTTATCCCGAGTTCCTGCCGTGGTGTTCGTCCGCTACCGTGGTTGAAGCCAGTGAGGCGCAGATGCGCGCCAGCCTGGAGATCGCCAAGGGCGGTCTGAGCCAGAAGTTCATGACGCGCAACACGCTGGTTCCCGGTGAGTCGATCGTGATGGACCTGGTCGAAGGGCCTTTCGAACAGTTTCACGGCGTCTGGACGTTCAAGCCGCTGGGCGAGAAAGCCTGCAAGATCAGTCTGGATCTGTCCTTCGATTATGCCGGCACCCTCGTTCGCGCCACACTAGGGCCACTGTTCAATCAGGCAGCCAACACGCTGGTGGATGCATTCTGCCAGCGAGCGAAAGAGCTGCATGGCTGACGCATCGATTCAGATAGAGGTGGTCTACGCCTCTGTACAGCGCCAGGTATTGAAGACGATCGATGTCCCGGCCGGGTCTTCGGTACGTCAGGCGCTGGCACTCAGCGGTATGGACAAGGAGTTTCCCGAGCTGGATCTTGGTCAGTGTGCCGTGGGTATCTTCGGCAAAGTGGTGGCTGATCCTGCTGCGCGGGTGCTCGAGGCGGGTGAGCGGATAGAGATTTATCGCCCGTTGGTGGCCGACCCCATGGAGATCAGACGTCTGCGTGCCGCCAAGGCGCGTGAGAAAAGAACGCCTCCCGGCTGAACGCTGGCTGAATGGAAGGCACAAAAAAGCCCGGCATGCCGGGCTTTTTGTTGGGCGCTTTGGACTACCGGGTGTTGGTGTCCAGCGGCTCCTGGGTCGGGACCGGTACGGTCTCGACGCTGTCCACGTCCTTCTGGATTGTATCCAGCAACGAACCTGGCTTGGCCGGTTCTTCAGGCTGCTGCACTGGCTGGTTCTCTGCAGGGACAGTGGTGTCGCTGCCCTTGCCGAGAATGGCTTCATCGCGGCTGACGCCGGGCATGAAGTCGCCAGACAGGCTCACGAGCTGGTCATTGCCGTTGAATATAAGGCTGACACGCTCCTGCTGGCGTTCACCGCCACCTGGTTGCAGGCTGTACAGGTAATCCCACCGATCGGAGTGGAAAGTGTCGGTCAACAGGGGGTTGCCCATGATAAACCGTACTTGCCGCCGGGTCATTCCGGGACGTAACTGGTCTATCATGTCCTGCGTGACGACATTACCCTGCTGGATGTCGATTTTGTAAACCCCGGGGAATGAACAACCGGCGAGTGCGAGCAGTCCCACGAAGGTGAAACTGGTTAGCAAGAGCTTGGTGTTTTGCATCGGTGGGCGACTTCCACTATCTTGGCTGGGACAACGTAAACTCCGATCATACCTGCATTAAGAGAAGCTGCGAAGCAGCGTCTGCGAGAAAGCTGACCATGGTTGAAAATAACGAACTACGTAAAGTAGGACTCAAGGTAACCTTACCGCGGGTCAAAATACTGCAAATGCTCGACTCTGCAGAGCAACGCCACATGAGTGCCGAGGATGTTTACAAGGCTCTGATGGAGGCCAGCGAGGACGTCGGTCTCGCCACGGTTTACCGTGTTCTGACTCAGTTCGAGTCCGCTGGACTGGTGGTGCGCCACAATTTCGATGGCGGTCATGCGGTATTCGAGCTGGCTGATGGCGGCCACCACGACCACATGGTCAACGTGGAGTCGGGTGAGGTGATCGAATTCTTCGACGAAGAAATCGAGAAGCTTCAGAAAGCCATCGTCGAACGACACGGCTTTGACCTGGTGGACCACAATCTGGTGCTCTACGTCCGCAACAAGAAGGCGTAATCAGCAACAGGGGCGACCGCGGTCGCCTTTGTGCTTTCTATGGCTCAGCTTTTAGCCGTAACGACCATCTTTTTGGCGTGCGCCAGAGATTCCTTGGTCAGGTCGATGCCGCCCAGCATTCGGGCGACTTCCTCTATACGTTCAGTCTTGCTGAGCTTGGACACGGCGGTGCGCGTTGCGTCGTTGTCCCGCACCTTGTGCACAAACAGGTGCTGATGGCCCTGCGCCGCGACCTGCGGCAGGTGAGTGACGGTCATGACCTGGCCGCGCTCGCCCAGGCGACGCAGCAGTTGCCCCACGATCTCGGCGGTCGGCCCGCCAATCCCCACATCCACTTCATCGAATACCAGCGTCGGCACCCGAGATGTTTGTGCGGTGATGACCTGAATCGCCAGGCTGATGCGCGACAGTTCGCCACCCGACGCGACTTTCGCCAGCGCTTTCAATGGCTGGCCGGGGTTGGCGCTGACCAGTAGCTCTACCTGCTCCAGGCCGTGAGGCGAGGGTTCTACGCTGGCGTTGGCTTTGAGGTCGATCTGGAAACGGCCGCCGGGCATGCCCAGACGATGAATTTCCTGTTCTACAGCGCTGGCCAGTTTCGTCGCCGAATTGTGGCGCAGGTCGCTCAGCTCGCGGGCTTTATCCTGATAGTGCCTGGCAAATGCCTGCACTTCATGCTCCAACCGTTCGATGGATTCGTCGTTGGCATTCAGTGTTTCTATTTCATCCAGCAGCTTTTGTTGCAGTGTCGCGACTTCGCCCGGCTGGATGCGGTGTTTGCGCGCCAGTGTGTAAATGGCATCGAGACGTTCTTCAAGCTGTTGCAGTCTGGCCGGATCGGCATCGAAGTGATCCAGAAAGCGATTCAGTTCGCCTACCGCTTCTTCTACCTGTATCTGCGCGCTGGACAGCAGCCCTGTGGCCTCGCTGAGGGCGGAGGGTGAATGGTCGACGCTGCCAAGACGATGCAGGCTGGCGGTCAGGGCATTGAGTACGTTGCCGGAATCGCTTTCGCTGCACTGCTCGACCACTTGTCGGCAAATGCTCAGCAGGCTTTCGGCGTTGGTCAGGTCCTTGTGTTCCTGTTCGAGCTGTTCAAGCTCGTTTTCACCCAGGCTCAGGCTTTCCAGTTCTTCGAGCTGATAGCTCAGCAACTGATGCCGTGCGCGTTGCTCGTCACCCGAGTTGGAGAGGCGTTCGAGCTCCTGCCGCGTCTGCCGCCAGCGCTGTGCAGCGAGATGGACCTGACGGGCCAGATCGGTCGCACCCGCGTATTCGTCGAGCAGGCGTCGATGGGTATCGGTCTTGAGCAGCGACTGGTGCTCATGCTGGCTGTGAATATCGATGAGCAATTCGCCCAGCGCTTTAAGGTCGCCCTGAGGGCAGGGCGAGCCATTGATATAAGCGCGTGACCGGCCTTCGGCCGTGATGACCCGGCGCAGGATGCAGGGGCCGTCGTTGTCCAGGTCACGCTCTTTGAGCCAGGTCTGTGCCTCGGGAATGTCGCCCAGGTCGAACGTGGCCAGGATGTCGGCCTTGTCGGCGCCTGGCCGGACCACGCCGCTGTCGGCACGGTCGCCCAGGGTCAGGCCGAGGGCGTCGAGCATGATCGACTTGCCCGCGCCGGTTTCGCCGGTGATGACGCTCATGCCTCGATCCAGTTCAAGGTCAAGGTGTTCGACGATGGCGTAGTTGTGTACGGAAAGGTGCACCAGCATTGAGCGGCTCCCGGGCTGTTTGTCTGGTTATTTATACAGTCTTTTATTTGTGGCTGACAATGCCCTTGCTTAGCTCGATTTGATCGGTCTGTAGTGGTTTTTAGTCCCTCTTGTGTCAAGTCGCCATTTTTTGTTGGGCTGGAATGCGGATTATTTGTCAGGGAATGCGTATCTCGATCACATGAAACCCTTGAAGCCGGAAAATCCGATCCCATGTAGGTGGGCAGAAGCGCGAATCGGGATCGCGAACGTCTTTAGAGGAGAACATGTATGGCTGACGAACAGAATCTGGATGCGCAGGCGCAGGATCAGGCTGCCGAAGCGGGCGCGGGTGATGAACTGACAACTCGCGTGCAGGTGCTCGAAGAGCAACTGGCTGCTGCGCAGGACCAATCCCTTCGCGTGGCTGCGGATCTGCAGAATGTCCGCCGCCGTGCCGAACAGGATGTTGAAAAGGCGCACAAGTTTGCGCTGGAAAAATTTGCCGGTGATCTGTTGCCGATCATCGACAGTCTGGAGCGAGGCCTTGATCTGTCCAGTCCGGACGATGAAAGCATTCGCCCGATGCGTGAAGGCATCGAGCTGACCTTGAAGATGTTCCAGGACACCCTCAAGCGTTATCAGTTGGAAGCCATCGATCCACACGGTCAACCGTTCAGTGCCGACCAGCACCAGGCTATGGCCATGCAGGAAAGTGCCGACGTTGAGCCCAATACGGTGCTCAAGGTATTTCAGAAGGGTTATCAGCTTAATGGTCGCCTGTTGCGCCCGGCCATGGTCGTGGTCAGCAAGGCACCGTCGCCTGCAACGCCGTCAATCAACGAGCAGGCTTGAAATCAGCTGTAAGGCCCCCATTTAAAGGTCAAGCGTTTAAGAGCTACCGCACGGTGTAAGCGCACTGGCGGCAACCCAATCCAAGTTTTGCAAGTTTCGGGAGAGTCAAAGATGGGCAGAATTATCGGTATCGACCTGGGGACTACCAACTCCTGCGTCTCCATTCTGGAAAATGGTAACGTCAAGGTTATCGAGAACGCCGAAGGTACTCGTACTACACCTTCGATCATTGCTTATGCAAATGATGGAGAGATCCTGGTCGGTCAGTCCGCCAAGCGTCAGGCGGTCACCAACCCGCACAACACCCTCTATGCGGTAAAGCGTCTGATCGGTCGCAAGTTCGAAGAGGAAGTCGTTCAGAAAGACATCCAGATGGTCCCTTACAAGATCGTCAAAGCTGACAACGGTGATGCCTGGGTTGAAGTGAATGGCCAGAAAATGGCGCCTCCTCAGATCTCCGCTGAAATCCTGAAGAAAATGAAGAAGACTGCCGAAGACTATCTCGGTGAAGCGGTTACCGAAGCGGTCATTACCGTTCCGGCCTACTTCAACGACAGTCAGCGTCAGGCTACCAAGGACGCTGGCCGTATCGCCGGTCTGGACGTCAAGCGCATCATCAACGAACCTACCGCAGCTGCACTGGCTTACGGTATGGACAAGGCCAAGGGCGACCACACTGTCATCGTTTATGACCTGGGTGGCGGTACCTTCGACGTCTCGGTCATCGAGATCGCTGAAGTCGATGGCGAGCACCAGTTCGAAGTGTTGGCCACCAACGGCGACACGTTCCTGGGTGGTGAAGACTTCGACATTCGTCTGATCGACTACTTCGTCGACGAATTCAAGAAAGAAAGCGGCATGAACCTCAAGGGTGATCCGCTGGCGATGCAGCGTCTGAAAGAAGCTGCCGAAAAAGCCAAGATCGAGCTGTCTTCCAGCACCCAGACCGAAGTCAATCTGCCGTACATCACTGCAGACGCAACCGGTCCTAAGCACCTGGTAGTGAAGATCTCCCGCTCCAAGCTGGAATCGCTGGTTGAAGACCTGGTTCAGCGCACCATCGAGCCTTGCCGCATGGCGTTGAAAGACGCGGGTATCGATATCAGCAAGATCAACGACGTGATTCTGGTCGGTGGTCAGACGCGTATGCCGCTGGTGCAGAAGCTGGTGACCGAGTTCTTCGGCAAAGAAGCACGTAAAGACGTCAACCCTGACGAAGCCGTTGCCATGGGCGCTGCCATCCAGGGCGCAGTATTGGCCGGTGATGTCAAAGACGTTCTGCTGCTGGACGTCAGCCCGCTGACCCTGGGTATCGAAACCATGGGCGGCGTGATGACTGCGCTGATCGAGAAAAACACCACGATTCCTACCAAGAAATCCCAGGTGTTCTCGACTGCCGATGACAACCAGAACGCGGTAACCATCCACGTCCTGCAAGGCGAGCGTAAGCAAGCCGGTCAGAACAAGTCGCTGGGCAAGTTCGACCTGGCCGAGATTCCACCTGCTCCACGTGGCGTGCCACAGATCGAAGTGACCTTCGACATCGACGCAAACGGCATCCTGCACGTTGGCGCGAAAGACAAGGCCACCGGCAAGCAGCAGTCCATCGTGATCAAGGCCAACTCCGGTCTGTCCGAGGAAGAAATTCAGCAGATGGTTCGCGATGCTGAAGTCAACTCCGAAGAAGATCGCAAGTTCGAAGAGCTGGCCTCTGCCCGTAACCAGGGTGATGCGCTGGTCCACTCGACTCGCAAGATGATCGCTGACGCGGGCGACAAGGTCACTGCTGAAGAGAAGACTGCGGTAGAAGCTGCACTGGTTGCTCTGGAGGCCGCTATCAAAGGCGACGACAAGGCCGCCATTGAAGCCAAGGTTGAAGAGCTGTCCAAGGTTTCCGCGCCAATCGCTCAGAAGATGTACGCCGAGCAGGCTGAAAACCCGGACGCTGCGGCCAAGCCAGCTGAAGAAACTGCCAAGGCTGACGATGTTGTCGACGCCGAGTTTGAAGAAGTAAAAGACCACAAGTAAGCGCAGGCTCACTTGAAAGCCGGTTGACCTCTTTCGAGCGCTGACTGGTAGGATGTCGCCGCGCGGGAGCTTGCTCCCGCGTTGGCGTGTCTGGAACAAGCAAAAATTTCGGCGTGCGGAGTTGCTCCGCAAGCCACGTGGCAAGATCGCGACGCTCCTGCGTGGCGAATCATTCTGCCGCTTTCTCGGCCGGATGCATCTGGCTCTGAACGAAGACCAGGATCGTTGAATCGACGTGAGTTGGGTCCGGGCCTGTATGGGGCTCAACGAGTTTGGTGTGGCTCAGGAGAGCTTTCGCCGAACGTCCTCAAGAGTGCGGAAGAATTATGGCAAAGCGTGATTATTACGAAGTGTTGGGAGTGGAGCGAGGCTCCAGCGAGGCGGACCTGAAGAAGGCTTATCGCCGTCTGGCGATGAAGCATCACCCTGACCGCAACCCTGATGACAAAGCATCGGAAGAGCTGTTCAAAGAGGCCAACGAGGCCTACGAAGTGCTTTCCGACGCCAGCAAGCGCGCGGCCTACGATCAGTATGGCCATGCCGGTGTCGACCCGAGCATGGGTGGCGGCGGTGGTTTTGGTGGCGGTGCCGGTGGCGCCAACTTCTCCGATATCTTCGGCGATGTGTTCAGCGACTTCTTTGGCGGCGGCCGTGCCGGTGGCGGCGGTGGTCGTGGCGGCGCTCAGCGCGGCAGCGACCTGCGCTATACGCTGGAGCTGAATCTGGAAGAGGCAGTTCGCGGTACTAACGTGAATATCCGCGTTCCGACGCTGGTCAACTGCAAGCCATGCGACGGCAGCGGTGCCAAGAAGGGTTCTTGGCCTGTCACATGCCCTACGTGCGGTGGTATTGGTCAGGTGCGCATGCAGCAGGGTTTTTTCTCTGTGCAGCAAACCTGCCCGCGCTGCCACGGCCACGGCAAGATCATTTCCGATCCGTGCGATTCCTGTCATGGCGAAGGCCGCGTCGAAGAGTCCAAGACGCTTTCCGTCAAAGTGCCGCCAGGTGTCGATACTGGTGACCGCATTCGTCTGTCTGGCGAAGGCGAGGCGGGTACCCAGGGTGGCCCTACCGGCGACCTGTATGTCGTGATCAATGTGCGCGAACACGCGATCTTCCAGCGTGACGGCAAGCACCTGTTCTGCGAAGTGCCTATCAGCTTCACCGATGCAGCGCTGGGCGGCGAGCTTGAAGTGCCGACGCTCGACGGTCGCGTCAAACTGAAAATCCCCGAAGGTACCCAGACCGGCAAGCAGTTCCGCTTGCGTGGCAAGGGCGTCGCTCCAGTGCGTGGCGGCGGTGCCGGTGACTTGATGTGCCGTGTTGCAGTCGAAACCCCGGTCAACCTGAGCAAGCGCCAGCGCGAGCTGCTTGAAGAGTTCCGCACCTCGCTTGAAAGCGACGAGTCCCACTCTCCGAAAGCCAGTGGCTGGTTTGAGGGTGTGAAGCGTTTCTTCGGCGATCTGTAAGGCTATCAACGGGAGCAGGGCATGCGACGTATTGCTGTAGTAGGCGCCGCCGGGCGTATGGGCAAGACCTTGATCGAGGCGGTTCAGCAGGCACCGGGCGCCGGCTTGACCGCCGCTATTGATCGTCCTGACAGCACGCTGGTGGGCGCTGATGCGGGCGAACTGGCTGCGCTGGGCCGTATCGGCGTGCCGCTGTCGGGTGATCTGGCAAAGGTGGCGGACGAGTTCGACGTTTTGATCGACTTCACTCATCCTTCGGTGACGCTGAAAAATCTGGCGTTCTGTCGCAAGGCGGGCAAGGCGATGATTATCGGTACCACCGGTTTCAGCACGGAAGAAAAGCTGCGTCTGGAAGAGGCGGGTAAAGACATTCCGATCGTCTTTGCTGCCAACTTCAGCGTCGGTGTGAATCTGTGTCTGAAGCTGCTCGACACCGCTGCGCGCGTTCTGGGTGATGAGGTTGATATCGAAATCACCGAGGCGCACCATCGGCACAAGGTCGACGCGCCGTCCGGCACCGCCTTGCGCATGGGTGAAGCGGTTGCCAATGCGCTGGGTCGTGATCTGGAAAAGGTTGCGGTCTACGGTCGTGAGGGGCAGACCGGTGCGCGTGATCGCCAGACCATCGGGTTTGCGACCATTCGTGCCGGTGACGTGGTGGGTGATCACACCGTGCTGTTCGCCGCGGACGGTGAGCGGGTCGAGATCACGCACAAGGCATCCAGTCGCATGACCTTCGCCAAGGGTGCCGTTCGGGCTGCAATGTGGCTCGACGGCAAGGCACCTGGGCTTTATGACATGCAGGATGTGTTGGGTCTGCATTGATTTCATACAGGGCCATTCGTGGCCCTGTCGCATTTCCCCGCATTTCAGGCTCATTGGTGGTAGACCAAAATGGGCCTTTTCTGTAAGCTAAAGCTTTAGTGTGTCCACTAAAAGCGCGCAGATGATTCCATAAGAAAGCGGGGTGACGTAACTACGTCATTCCGCTTTTTTGCAGCCTGCGATCGCCCTTTCAGGTTTTATTTACGGGAGGTCTTCTTGACTAAGCCAGCCATACTCGCCCTTGCTGATGGCAGCATTTTTCGCGGCGAAGCCATTGGAGCCGACGGTCAGACCGTTGGTGAGGTGGTGTTTAACACCGCAATGACAGGCTATCAGGAAATTCTTACCGATCCTTCCTACGCCCAGCAGATCGTTACCCTGACTTACCCGCATATCGGCAACACCGGCACCACCCCTGAAGACGCAGAGTCGGATCGCGTCTGGTCCGCCGGCCTGGTCATTCGCGACCTGCCTCTGGTAGCCAGCAACTGGCGTAACAAGCTGTCCCTCGGTGATTACCTGAAAGCCAACAACGTCGTTGCCATCGCTGGCATCGACACGCGTCGCCTGACCCGCATCCTGCGTGAGAAAGGCGCCCAGAACGGCTGCATCCTGGCCGGTGATAACATCACCGAAGAGGCGGCCATTGCCGCTGCTCGCAGCTTTCCGGGCCTCAAGGGCATGGATCTGGCCAAGGAAGTCTGCACCAAGGATACCTACGAGTGGCGCTCCAGCGTCTGGGATCTGAAAACCGACAGCCACCCTGAAATCGCCGCGTCCGAGCTGCCTTATCATGTGGTCGCTTACGATTACGGCGTCAAGGTCAACATCCTGCGCATGCTGGTCGAGCGCGGTTGCCGCGTAACCGTGGTGCCTGCACAAATGCCTGCCAGTGAAGTGCTCGCCTACAAGCCGGACGGCGTTTTCCTGTCCAACGGCCCAGGTGATCCGGAGCCGTGCGATTACGCCATCAAGGCGATCAGGGAAGTGCTGGAAACCGACATTCCGGTGTTCGGCATCTGCCTGGGCCACCAGTTGCTGGCGCTGGCTGCGGGTGCCAAGACCGTGAAGATGGGCCACGGCCACCACGGTGCCAACCATCCGGTCCAGGATCTGGACACCGGTGTGGTCATGATCACCAGCCAGAACCACGGTTTTGCGGTGGATGAGGCGACCCTGCCGGGCAACGTTCGCGCCATTCACAAGTCGCTGTTCGACGGCACCCTGCAGGGTATCGAGCTGACCGACAAGAGCGCATTCAGCTTCCAGGGTCACCCTGAAGCGAGCCCGGGCCCGAACGACGTCGCGCCTTTGTTCGATCGCTTTATCGAAGCCATGGCCAAGCGCAGCTGACCGGTTGCCTTGAGACGGTAATACGCAGGTGCCCAGGGCGGCCCCGGACTCAATGTCCGGTCGCTGCCGCCCAGGCCACCTCAGACAAATGTTCAAGACGGCTTGCCGACTGACCTGCGGATTTGAGTGACAACCCATGCCAAAACGTACAGATATTAAAAGCATCCTGATTCTCGGCGCCGGCCCCATCGTGATCGGCCAGGCCTGTGAATTCGACTACTCCGGCGCCCAGGCCTGCAAGGCTCTGCGCGAGGAGGGTTACCGCGTGATCCTGGTGAACTCCAACCCGGCCACCATCATGACTGACCCGGCCATGGCCGACGCCACCTACATCGAGCCGATCAAGTGGCAGACCGTTGCCAAGATCATCGAAAAAGAGCGTCCTGACGCACTGCTGCCAACCATGGGCGGCCAGACGGCTCTGAACTGCGCACTGGATCTGGAGCGCGAAGGCGTTCTGGAGAAGTTCGGTGTCGAAATGATCGGCGCCAACGCCGACACCATCGACAAGGCAGAAGACCGTTCGCGTTTCGACAAGGCGATGAAGTCCATCGGCCTGGCGTGCCCGCGCTCCGGTATTGCGCACAGCATGGAAGAAGCCAACGCGGTGCTTGAAAAGCTCGGCTTCCCTTGCATCATCCGTCCTTCGTTCACCATGGGTGGTACCGGCGGCGGTATTGCTTACAACCGTGAAGAGTTCGAAGAAATCTGCGCCCGTGGTCTGGACCTGTCGCCAACCAAGGAGCTGCTGATCGACGAATCGCTGATCGGCTGGAAAGAGTACGAAATGGAAGTTGTCCGCGACAAAAAGGACAACTGCATCATCGTCTGCTCGATCGAAAACTTCGACCCGATGGGTGTGCACACCGGTGACTCGATCACCGTGGCGCCTGCACAGACCCTGACCGACAAGGAATACCAGATCCTGCGTAATGCCTCGTTGGCAGTGCTGCGCGAGATCGGCGTTGAAACCGGTGGTTCCAACGTTCAGTTCGGCATCTGCCCGAACACCGGCCGTATGGTCGTGATCGAGATGAACCCGCGTGTATCGCGCTCCTCGGCGCTGGCCTCCAAGGCGACCGGCTTCCCGATCGCCCGCGTTGCCGCCAAGCTGGCCGTCGGCTACACCCTCGACGAGCTGTCGAACGAAATCACTGGCGGCAAGACCCCGGCTTCGTTCGAACCGTCGATCGACTACGTCGTCACTAAGCTGCCGCGCTTTGCCTTCGAGAAATTCGCCAAGGCGGATGCGCGTCTGACCACTCAGATGAAGTCGGTCGGTGAAGTGATGGCCATCGGCCGTACCTTCCAGGAATCCCTGCAGAAAGCCCTGCGCGGTCTGGAAGTCGGTGTGTGCGGTCTTGATCCGAAACTGGATCTGAGCCATCCGGAAAGCATGAGCACGCTCAAGCGCGAGCTGACCGTGCCGGGCGCCGAGCGTATCTGGTACGTCGCCGATGCCTTCCGCGCCGGTATGACGGTCGAAGAAATCTTCGCCATGAACATGATCGACCCGTGGTTCCTGGTGCAGATCGAAGACCTGATCAAGGACGAAGAGAAGATCAAGACCCTGGGTCTGTCGGCGATCGACCGCGACCTGATGTTCCGTCTCAAGCGCAAGGGCTTCTCTGACGCGCGTCTGGCCAAGCTGCTGGGCGTTACCGAGAAAAACCTGCGGACTCATCGTCACAAGCTGGAAGTGTTCCCGGTCTACAAGCGCGTCGATACCTGTGCCGCCGAGTTCGCAACCGACACCGCGTACCTGTACTCGACCTACGAGGAAGAGTGCGAAGCCAACCCTTCGACGCGTGACAAGATCATGATCCTGGGTGGCGGCCCGAACCGTATCGGCCAGGGTATCGAGTTTGACTACTGCTGCGTGCACGCCGCGCTGGCACTGCGTGAAGACGGTTACGAGACCATCATGGTCAACTGCAACCCGGAAACCGTCTCCACTGACTACGACACCTCGGACCGTCTGTACTTCGAGCCTGTTACCCTGGAAGACGTGCTGGAAATCGTCCGTGTCGAGAAGCCGAAAGGTGTGATCGTCCAGTACGGTGGCCAGACGCCTCTGAAACTGGCGCGGGCTCTTGAGGCCGCCGGCGTACCGATCATCGGCACCAGCCCTGATGCCATCGACCGTGCCGAAGACCGCGAGCGCTTCCAGCACATGGTCGAGCGTCTGAATCTGCGTCAGCCGCCAAACGCCACGGTGCGCAGCGAAGACGAAGCGATTCGTGCCGCAGCGAAGATCGGTTATCCACTGGTGGTGCGTCCGTCCTATGTACTGGGTGGCCGTGCGATGGAAATCGTTTACCAGGAAGACGAACTCAAGCGTTACCTGCGCGAAGCGGTTCAGGTGTCCAACGACAGCCCTGTGCTGCTGGACCACTTCCTGAACTGCGCAATCGAGATGGACGTCGATGCGGTCTGCGACGGTACTGATGTGGTGATCGGCGCGATCATGCAGCACATCGAGCAGGCGGGCGTTCACTCCGGTGACTCCGCGTGCTCGCTGCCGCCTTACTCGCTGCCGGCTCACATCCAGGACGAAATGCGTGAGCAGGTCAAGAAGATGGCGCTGGAACTGGGCGTTGTCGGCCTGATGAACGTGCAGCTGGCGCTTCAGGGCGAAGACATCTACGTCATTGAAGTCAACCCGCGCGCATCGCGTACCGTGCCGTTCGTTTCCAAGTGCATCGGTGTTTCGCTGGCGATGATCGCTGCCCGCGTGATGGCAGGCAAAACCCTGAAAGAGCTGAACTTCACCAAGGAAATCATTCCGAACTTCTACAGCGTGAAAGAGGCAGTGTTCCCGTTTGCCAAATTCCCTGGCGTTGACCCGATCCTCGGCCCGGAAATGAAATCGACCGGTGAAGTGATGGGTGTGGGTGATACCTTCGGTGAAGCGTTTGCCAAGGCCCAGATGGGCGCGAGCGAAGTGCTGCCAACTGGCGGTACCGCGTTTATCAGCGTACGTGACGATGACAAGCCTCTGGTTGAAGCGGTCGCTCGTGACCTCATCAATCTCGGTTTCGAGATCGTTGCCACCGCAGGCACTGCCAAGCTGATCGAAGCGGCAGGCCTGAAAGTGCGTCGCGTCAACAAGGTGACCGAAGGCCGTCCGCATGTGGTCGACATGATCAAGAATGACGAAGTCACCCTGATCATCAACACCACCGAAGGTCGCCAGTCGATCGCGGATTCCTACTCCATCCGTCGCAACGCCCTGCAGCACAAGATTTACTGCACCACTACCATTGCAGCAGGCGAAGCGATTTGTGAAGCGCTCAAGTTTGGTCCGGAGAAGACTGTACGTCGCTTGCAGGATCTCCATGCAGGATTGAAGGCATGATCAAATACCCAATGACCGTCCAGGGCGCTCGCGCCCTGGAAGAAGAACTGACCCACCTGACCAAGGTGGTCCGTCCCAAGTTGAGCCAGGACATCGGTACTGCGCGCGAACTGGGCGACCTCAAGGAAAACGCCGAATACCATGCTGCCCGCGAGCAGCAGGGGATGGTCGAGGCGCGTATACGTGACATCGAAGGCCGCATGCAGAACGCTGTGATCATCGACGTCACGACTATTCCGCACACCGGCAAGGTGATTTTCGGCACGACAGTCGAAATCGCTAACGTCGAGACTGACGAAAGCGTGGTCTATCAGATCGTGGGTGAGGACGAAGCGGATATCAAGAAAGGCAAGATTTCAGTGGGCTCGCCCATTGCCCGTGCCTTGATTGCCAAGGAAGAAGGTGATGTCGTCGTGGTGAAAACGCCGAGTGGCGTTATCGAGTACGAAATCATCGAAGTACGTCACATCTGATGCTGGCGCCCGTTTTACGGGCGCTTTCAGCGGCAAAAAAGAGTCAGGGCGCGCTTTTGGCGGCCCTGACTTCTGTTTTTATCCGTGTGCGCGGTGGACGTTGGACAGTTGCTTGTTTACCTTTGGGTTCTTGCGATAGATCAACGCCATTTTGCCGATGACCTGAACCAGGTCAGCAGAACCGGCCTTGCACAGTTCTGCGATGGCTCCGAGACGGCTTTCGCGGTCGAGGATGTTGAGCTTGATCTTGATCAGCTCATGATCGCTCAATGCGCGTTCAAGCTCTGCAAGTACACCTTCAGTCAAGCCATTGTCAGCCACGATCAATACCGGTTTCAGATGGTGGCCAATGGATTTGTATTGTTTCTTCTGCTCTGGAGTGAGCGGCATAATCTGACCTCTGCGTCTGATCTTTTAAAAGCGGCGGCCAGTTTACCCGAGCGAGTCCGGGACCGCCCAGTTAATCACGACTCGTTTATTTTTGAGGTGCCCCGTGGCCCGTTCCAAGACAAGCCATAACTGGCTCAAAGAACACTTCGACGACAAGTACGTCAAAATGGCGCAGAAGGACGGTTACCGTTCGCGTGCCAGTTACAAGCTGCTGGAGATTCAGGAAAAGGACAAGCTCATCCGTCCGGGCATGACCGTGATCGATCTCGGCGCAGCGCCGGGAGGCTGGTCGCAGGTGACCAGTCGTCTGATCGGCGGTCAAGGTCGTCTGATCGCTTCCGACATCCTTGAAATGGACAGCATCCCCGATGTGACCTTCATTCAGGGGGATTTTACCGAGGATGCGATTCTTGAGCAGATCCTGGAGGCAGTCGGTAATACGCAGGTAGACCTTGTGATTTCCGATATGGCCCCCAATATGAGTGGATTGAGCGCTGTAGATATGCCGCGTGCAATGTTTCTCTGCGAATTGGCGCTCGATCTTGCTGGTCGGGTACTACGTCCCGGTGGCGATTTTCTGATCAAGGTCTTCCAGGGTGAAGGCTTCGATGTCTACCACAAGGATATTCGCAAGCTGTTCGACAAGGTGCAGATGCGCAAACCGTCGTCGTCCCGCGACAGGTCACGCGAGCAATACCTGCTGGCTCGCGGCTTTCGCGGCATTGATGGCGCAGCCAGCATCGAGCGTTTTTGACAAGGCGCGATAGCTTTTTTCAAATGGCGTTGCCGATGCAGCATGACTGAACATTATGTTGTCAAAGTTTCACAAAGGGTTACAGACGGTGTCTGCCGTATCTGTAGGTTCTGTAGTAAGTTAGGCCGGTGAATATCATGCGAGGCACGCTTGCTGCGTGGAGCTTGCTTCAGAGGGTAGCTAATTGAACGATATGGCAAAGAATTTGATCCTGTGGTTGATCATCGCGGCTGTCCTGGTGACGGTGATGAACAACTTCTCCAGCCCTAACGAGCCGCAGAACCTCAACTATTCCGAGTTCATCCAGCAGGTCAAGGATGGCAAGGTCGAGAAGGTTTCTGTCGACGGCTACGTCATTACGGGCAAGCGCAGCGATGGCGACACCTTCAAGACCATCCGCCCGAACATCCCGGACAATGGCCTGATCGGTGATCTGGTCAGCAACAACGTCGTGATCGAAGGCAAGCAGCCTGAGCAGCAGAGCATCTGGACCCAGTTGCTGGTGGCCAGCTTCCCGATACTGGTGATCATCGCGGTGTTCATGTTCTTCATGCGCCAGATGCAGGGCGGTGCGGGCGGCAAGGGCGGCCCGATGAGCTTCGGCAAGAGCAAGGCGCGTCTGCTGTCCGAAGATCAGGTCAAGACCACCCTGGCTGACGTTGCCGGTTGCGACGAGGCCAAGGAAGAAGTCGGCGAGCTGGTCGAATTCCTCCGTGATCCGGGCAAGTTCCAACGCCTGGGCGGTCGAATCCCGCGCGGTGTGCTGATGGTCGGCCCTCCGGGTACCGGTAAAACGCTGATCGCCAAGGCCATTGCCGGCGAAGCGAAGGTTCCGTTCTTTACGATTTCCGGTTCCGACTTTGTCGAGATGTTTGTGGGTGTCGGTGCGAGCCGCGTTCGCGACATGTTCGAGCAAGCCAAGAAACACGCGCCATGCATCATCTTCATCGACGAAATCGACGCAGTCGGTCGCCATCGTGGTGCCGGCATGGGCGGTGGTCACGACGAGCGCGAGCAAACGCTCAACCAGTTGCTGGTCGAGATGGACGGTTTTGAAATGAATGACGGCATCATCGTCATTGCCGCAACCAACCGTCCTGACGTACTGGACCCTGCGCTGCTGCGTCCAGGTCGTTTCGACCGCCAGGTAGTTGTAGGTCTGCCGGACATTCGTGGCCGCGAGCAGATCCTCAAGGTTCACATGCGCAAGGTTCCGATGGGCGAAGACGTCAACGCAGGCGTTATCGCTCGCGGTACGCCGGGCTTCTCCGGTGCGGATCTGGCCAACCTGGTCAACGAAGCGTCGCTGTTCGCTGCTCGCTCCGGCAAGCGCGTTGTAGAAATGAAAGAGTTCGAACTGGCCAAGGACAAGATCATGATGGGCGCCGAGCGCAAATCGATGGTCATGTCCGATAAGGAAAAGCGCAACACGGCTTACCACGAGGCGGGTCACGCTATCGTTGGGCGCCTGGTGCCAGAGCATGATCCGGTCTACAAGGTCTCCATCATCCCGCGTGGTCGTGCGCTGGGTGTGACGATGTTCCTGCCGGAAGAAGACCGTTACAGCCTGTCCAAGCGTGCGTTGATCAGCCAGATCTGCTCGCTGTACGGTGGTCGTATCGCGGAAGAAATGACCCTTGGCTTCGATGGCGTCACAACCGGTGCCTCCAATGACATCATGCGTGCCAGCCAGATTGCCCGGAACATGGTCACCAAGTGGGGGCTGTCTGAAAAACTCGGCCCGCTGATGTACTCGGAAGACGAAGATGCAGGTTACCTGGGGCGCGGCAGCATCCAGAACTCCAGTGTTTCCGGCGATACCGCCAAGCTCATCGACTCCGAAGTGCGCAGCATCATCGACCACTGTTACGGCACCGCCAAGCAGCTGTTGACGGATAATCGCGACAAACTGGAAGCGATGGCCGACGCGTTGATGAAGTACGAAACGATTGATGCCGACCAGATCGACGACATCATGACCGGTCGTACTCCGCGTGAGCCGCGTGACTGGGGTGGTGGTTCGGGGACCAACGGTACTCCGATCACGCCTGACCCTCGTCCGGAAACTCCGATTGGCGGCCCTGCTGCCGAGCACTAAGGTCTGACATGACATCTGCGCTGTATCCAACCCGGTTGCCTTGCGGCAACCGGGTTCTTGATTTGGCCCATACGCATGTAATGGGTATCCTCAATGCAACCCCAGACTCATTTTCCGATGGTGGCCGCTATAGCCAGCGCGATGCTGCGTTGCGTCATGCCGAGGCAATGGTGCAGGCCGGCGCCACGCTTATCGATGTCGGTGGCGAGTCAACCCGGCCGGGTGCGCGCGCTGTCTCTGCGTCGGAAGAGGTCGAGCGTGTGGCTCCGGTGGTCGAGGTCATCGCGCGCGAGCTGGATGTGATCATCTCTGTGGACACCTCCACGCCTGAGGTCATGCTGGCGACGGCTGGGCTGGGTGCCGGGCTTATCAACGACGTTCGCTCGCTGCAGCGCCCTGGCGCGCTTGAGGCGGCCGCAAGCACCGGTTTGCCGGTCTGTCTCATGCACATGCTCGGCGAGCCCGGAACCATGCAGAATGACCCGTACTACGAAGATCTGGTGGGCGAGGTTTGTGCCTTCCTGGCTGAGCGGATGAAACAGTGTGTTGCGGCGGGAATTGGTCAGCAGCAGATCATTCTTGATCCGGGCTTTGGCTTTGCCAAGACACTGGAGCACAATCTGAGCCTGTTCAAGCATATGGAAGCGCTGCATGCGCTCGGCCGCCCTTTGCTGGTGGGTGTTTCGCGCAAGAGCATGATCGGTGCTGTGCTGGGGCGTCCCGTCGACCAGCGTCTGTCCGGCGGGCTCGCCCTGGCGGTTCTGGCGATGGCCAAGGGGGCAAGAATTATACGTGTGCATGATGTCGCCGAAACGGCTGACGTGGTGCGCATGATCGCAGCTGTCGAAGCAGCTGAATAACAACAGTGGGGCATCCATGACTACCAGAAAATATTTCGGAACCGACGGCATTCGCGGTCGCGTAGGGCAATTTCCGATCACGCCCGAGTTCATGCTGAAACTGGGCTGGGCGGCGGGCATGGCTTTCCGCAAGATGGGCGCCTGCCGGATTCTCGTCGGCAAGGACACGCGCATCTCCGGCTACATGTTCGAGTCCGCTCTCGAGGCTGGTCTCTCCGCTGCGGGTGCTGACGTTCTCTTGCTGGGGCCGATGCCGACACCGGCCATCGCCTACCTGACACGTACCTTCCATGCCGAGGCTGGCATCGTCATCAGCGCCTCGCATAACCCGCACTACGACAACGGCATCAAGTTCTTCTCCGGTCAGGGCACCAAGCTGCCTGACGAGATCGAAATGATGATCGAAGAGTTGCTCGACGCGCCGATGACCGTGGCCGAGTCCGAGAACCTCGGCAAGGTCTCGCGGATCAACGATGCGGCCGGGCGTTACATCGAATTCTGCAAAAGCAGCGTGCCTACCAGCACCGATTTCGCCGGCCTCAAGGTCGTCATCGACTGCGCCCACGGTGCGACCTACAAGGTGGCACCCAACGTATTTCGTGAACTGGGCGCGCAGGTGGTAGTGCTTTCCGCGCAGCCTGACGGGCTCAACATCAACAAGGACTGTGGCTCCACGCATATGGAAGCCCTGCAGGCGGCCGTGCTTGCCGAGCATGCGGACATGGGCATCGGTTTCGACGGTGATGGCGACCGCGTGTTGATGGTCGATCACACCGGGACCATCGTCGATGGTGATGAATTGCTTTACATCATCGCCCGCGACCTGCACGAGCGGGGACGCTTGCAGGGCGGCGTAGTGGGCACATTGATGAGCAACCTGGGGCTTGAACTGGCCCTGGCTGAGCAAGGTATTCCCTTTGTTCGGGCCAATGTCGGTGACCGTTATGTGATCGCCGAGTTGCTCGAGCGCAACTGGCAGATCGGCGGTGAAAACTCCGGTCATATCGTCTGTTTCCAGCACGCCACCACCGGTGATGCGATTATCGCCTCATTGCAGGTGATATTGGCTCTGCGCCGCAGTGGTGTAAGTCTGGCCGAAGCGCGTCTGAAATTGCGCAAATGCCCGCAGATCCTGATCAACGTGCGCTTCGCCGGGTCGGGTGTAGACCCGGTTTCGCATCCGTCGGTCCAGGAAGCCTGCGCCCGCGTCACCGAGCAGATGGCCGGGCGTGGCAGGGTGCTGCTGCGCAAATCGGGTACCGAGCCGCTGGTGCGCGTGATGGTCGAAGGTGAGGACGAAACGCAGGTCAGGGCGTACGCCGAAGAACTCGCAAAACTGGTTACTGAAGTTTGCGCCTGATTTCGGCTTGCCAGTGTCGGAACTGTTGGGTAACATCTTCGCCCACTTTGACCCACGAGGTGTAGCATGCGTCGCCCAATGGTAGCTGGTAACTGGAAAATGCACGGTACCCGCGCCAGCGTCGCTGAGCTGATCGAGGGTTTGTGCAAGCAGTCGTTGCCAGGCAGCGTCGATATCGCCGTGATGCCTGCCAGTCTGTTTACCCATCAGGTGATCGAGGGGCTCAAGGCAACGTCGATCATCGTTGGTGCGCAGGATGCAGCCATTCAGGCTGAGCAAGGCGCGCTGACAGGTGAGGTTGCATCGAGTCAGCTGGCTGATGCAGGTTGCAAGCTGGTACTTGTCGGGCACTCCGAGCGTCGTCAGTTGATTGGCGAACAGGATGATGTCTTGAACAAGAAGTTTGCGGCGATCCAGGCAAAAGGTCTGACACCTGTGCTCTGTGTAGGTGAAACGCTTGAAGAGCGCAAGGCGGGGCAAACGCTCGAAGTGGTAGGTCGTCAGCTGGACAGTGTCATCGCCGAGTTTGGTGTCAATGCACTGGTCAATGCTGTCATTGCCTACGAGCCGGTCTGGGCCATTGGCACCGGATTGACTGCTTCGCCTCAGGAAGCGCAGGAAGTGCACGCAGCCATCCGTGCGCAACTGGCAAAAGAGAATGCCGAAGTCGCACAAGGCGTGCGACTTCTCTATGGCGGCAGCGTGAAGGCGGCCAATGCGGTCGAGCTCTTCAGCATGCCGGATATCGATGGGGGGCTCATTGGTGGAGCTTCCCTGAATGCAGATGAGTTCGGTGCGATCTGTCGCGCCGCGGGAAACTGAAAAAATGCTGGAAACAGTCGTAATCGTTTTTCACCTGTTGGGCGCTCTGGGCGTTGTCGCTCTGGTATTGCTGCAGCAGGGTAAAGGTGCTGACGCAGGCGCGTCGTTCGGAGCAGGTGCATCAAATACTGTCTTCGGAGGTCAAGGAACCTCTACCTTTCTCAGTAAGTTTACTGCTATACTTGCCGCATGTTTTTTCATAACCAGCTTGGGGTTAGGTTACTTTGCTAAAGAGAAAGCTCAACAGCTGACTCAAGTAGGTTTGCCAGACCCGGCAGTACTGGAAGTGAAGCAAAAACCGGCAGCAGATGATGTACCGGTTCTCGAAGGGCAAAAGCCAGCCGCTGTTCTAGCTGACGTACCTCAAGCCCCAGAGAAGAAGTAAGACAGAATTCGGCGATGTTCGTGAGGTCGCCAAAAAGAGTTGTAATGCCGAGGTGGTGGAATTGGTAGACACGCAACCTTGAGGTGGTTGTGCCCATAGGGTGTAGGGGTTCGAGTCCCCTTCTCGGTACCAATTAAGCAGGAGAGCCCGCACTAGCGGGCTTTCTTGTAGGTGGATGTTGGATTGACCCAGCAATGGATCGGTCGTATACTTCCGCCCCAGCTTTGTCGCGGGGTGGAGCAGTTTGGTAGCTCGTCGGGCTCATAACCCGAAGGTCGTTGGTTCAAATCCAGCCCCCGCAACCAGTTTTAGCGGAGCCCCTTTTAAGGGGCTTTTTGTTAGCTGGACAGTACATGACGTCGATGTTCAGCGGCGTTTTCAGGGATGGGCTTTTGCCCATTTTTTTATTTCTAAAGCATGCACGAGGGGGTTCAGGTGTCGAGCAAGCTAGAACAGTTGCAGGACTTGTTGGCCCCAGTGGTCGTGGCCCTTGGCTATCAGTGCTGGGGTATTGATTTCAGTTCCCAGGGCAAGTATTCGGTGCTGCGCATTTATATCGACAAGGAAGGGGGCGTTCTGGTCGACGACTGCGCAATCGTCAGTCGCCAGATCAGCGGTGTGTTGGACGTAGAAGATCCAATCAGCACCGAGTACACCCTTGAAGTATCTTCTCCTGGCATGGAGCGCCCGCTGTTCACTATTGAGCAGTTTGCTTCGTACGCCGGGGAACAAGTGAAAATAAAGCTGCGTTCACCTTTCGAAGGTCGACGCAACTTTCAAGGCCTTCTCCGCGGGGTGGAGGAGCAGGATGTCGTGGTGCAGGTTGAAGACCATGAGTTCCTGTTGCCGATCGACATGATCGACAAGGCCAACATTATTCCCACGTTTGACTGAGACGTGCCGGTTACTGCGGATCCCGCGGATCCAATGGCTTGCGAAAGGCGAGGCGTACGATGAGCAAAGAAGTACTGCTGGTTGTTGAGTCGGTGTCCAATGAAAAGGGCGTTCCGGCAAGTGTAATTTTTGAAGCGCTGGAGCTGGCTCTTGCCACCGCTACCAAGAAACGTTTTGAAGATGAAGTAGAACTGCGCGTAGAGATCAATCGCCAGACAGGCAACTACGAGACTTTCCGTCGCTGGACAGTTGTCGAAGACGAAGATCTGGACGATCCTGCGCACGAATTTGCTGTGGATCAGGCCCAGGCGAAAAAGCCGGGTGCTGTTGCCGGCGACCTGATCGAAGAAAAAATCGAATCCATCGAATTCGGTCGTATCGCTGCGCAGACCGCCAAGCAAGTCATTGTGCAGAAAGTTCGCGAAGCCGAGCGTGCTCAGGTGGTCGATGCCTACCGTGAGCGTCTGGGTGAAATCATTTCTGGTACTGTTAAAAAGGTTACACGTGACAATGTCATCGTTGACCTGGGTAACAATGCCGAAGCCTTGCTGGCTCGTGAAGACATCATTTCCCGGGAAACTTTCCGGGTCGGTGTTCGCGTCCGTGCTTTGCTGAAGGAAATTCGTACTGAAAACCGTGGTCCTCAGCTGATTCTGTCGCGTACTGCGCCAGAGATGCTGATCGAGCTTTTCCGCATTGAAGTGCCGGAAATTGCCGAAGGTCTCATCGAGGTGATGGCTGCCTCCCGTGACCCGGGTTCTCGTGCGAAAATCGCTGTTCGCTCCAAGGATAAACGAATCGATCCGCAAGGTGCCTGTATCGGCATGCGCGGTTCGCGAGTTCAGGCTGTTTCCGGCGAGCTGGGTGGCGAGCGTGTGGATATCGTTCTTTGGGACGATAACCCGGCGCAGTTCGTGATCAATGCAATGTCTCCTGCAGAAGTAGCGGCAATCATCGTAGATGAAGACGCGCATGCAATGGACATCGCAGTGGGAGCGGACAACCTGGCCCAGGCTATTGGTCGTGGCGGTCAGAACGTGCGTCTGGCGAGCCAGCTGACTGGCTGGACCCTGAACGTAATGACCGAATCGGACATCCAGGCCAAGCAGCAAGCTGAAACCGGTGACATCCTGCGCAATTTCATCGAAGAACTCCAAGTCGAGGAAGAATTGGCACAGGTGCTGGTTGATGAAGGCTTCACCAGCCTGGAAGAGATTGCCTACGTACCGTTGGAAGAAATGCTCAACATCGACGGCTTTGACGAAGAAATCGTCAACGAGCTTCGCGCTCGTGCCAAGGATTGTTTGTTGACTAAAGCCATCGCTACAGAGGAAAAGCTGGCAGACGCCCATCCGGCCGAAGACCTGCTCTCGCTTGAGGGTATGGACAAGGATTTGGCGATGGAACTGGCGGTGCGCGGCGTAATTACCCGCGAAGACCTGGCCGAGCAGTCTATAGATGACCTGCTCGACATCGACGGCATTGACGATGATCGTGCCGGCAAGTTGATCATGGCCGCCCGAGCCCACTGGTTCGAGTAATTGGGCGCGGCCTGAGGAGAGAAGTGCATGACGCAAGTCACGGTGAAAGAACTGGCCAAAGTGGTCGACACACCGGTAGAGCGCCTGTTACAGCAGATGCGTGAGGCAGGTCTGCCGCACACCGCCGCCGAGCAAGTTGTGACCGATAACGAAAAACAAGCCTTGTTGACGCATCTGAAAAGCGGTCACAAGGCCAAGGTGGAAGAGCCTCGCAAGATTACCTTGCAGCGCAAGACCACCAGCACCCTGCGCGTTGCTGGCAGCAAGAGCATCAGCGTTGAAGTGCGCAAGAAGAAAGTCTTTGTGCAGCGTAGCCCGGAAGAGATCGAAGCCGAGCGCAAGCGCGAGATGGACGAACGCCGTGCGGTAGAAAATGCCGCTCGTCAAAAGGCTGAAGAAGAAGCCAAGCGTCGCGCTGAAGAAGATGCGCGCAATCAGCCTGCTGCAAGCCAGCCCGCTTCGGCTGCTGCCGAGCCTGTTGTTGCCGCCGAGCCTGTGCGTGAAGCATCGCCAGCCGCTGCTCCGGCACCGGCAAGCGCAGCGCCTTCTGCCGATGCTCGCAAGCGTGACGAACAACGTCGCCCTGACAAGCCTCGTGCTGACGACCGCAACGCCCGTGGCGGCGACGGCGAGCGTAAAAACGCTCCGCATCGCGCTTCGGTCAAGGAGAAGGCTCCGGCCCCTCGCGTTGCTCCTCGCACTACCGACGAAGAAAGCGACAGCTTCCGTCGCGGTGGCCGTGGCAAGTCCAAGCTGAAGAAGCGCAATGCTCACGGTTTCCAGAGCCCTACCGGCCCGGTCATCCGTGACGTTGCCATTGGCGAGACCATCACTGTCGGCGAATTGTCGGCACAGATGTCGGTCAAGGCTGCGGAAGTCATCAAGTTCATGTTCAAGATGGGCACCCCGGTGACCATCAACCAGGTACTGGATCAGGAAACTGCCCAGTTGATCGCCGAAGAGCTGGGCCACAAGGTCACGCTGGTCAGCGACAACGCCCTGGAAGATTCCCTGGCCGAATCGCTGAAGTTCGAAGGTGAGTCGTTCTCCCGTGCACCGGTTGTGACCGTAATGGGCCACGTCGACCACGGTAAGACCTCGCTGCTCGACTACATTCGTCGTGCCAAGGTTGCAGCTGGCGAAGCCGGCGGCATCACCCAGCACATCGGTGCCTACCACGTTGAAACCGAACGCGGCATGGTCACGTTCCTCGACACCCCTGGTCACGCCGCGTTTACCGCCATGCGTGCCCGTGGTGCCAAGGCAACGGATATCGTGATTCTGGTGGTTGCAGCTGACGACGGCGTGATGCCTCAGACCATCGAAGCTGTTCAGCATGCTGTTGCGGCTGGCGTTCCGCTGGTTGTTGCGGTGAACAAGATCGACAAGCCTGGTGCTGACCTCGATCGTATCCGCAGCGAGCTGTCGGTCCATGGCGTGACGTCCGAAGAGTGGGGCGGTGATACGCCTTTCGTTTCGGTCTCCGCGAAGATGGGTACTGGCGTCGACGAATTGCTGGAAGCTGTTCTGCTGCAGGCCGAAGTCCTGGAACTCAAGGCAACCCCGTCGGCCCCGGGTCGTGGTGTTGTTGTCGAGTCCCGTCTGGACAAGGGCCGTGGTCCGGTCGCTACTGTTCTGGTTCAGGACGGTACGCTGCGTCAGGGCGACATGGTGCTGGTCGGCTCGAACTTCGGCCGCATCCGCGCCATGCTCGACGAGAACGGCAAGCCGGTCAAAGAAGCAGGTCCTTCGATTCCGGTCGAAATCCTGGGTCTTGACGGTACTCCGGATGCTGGCGACGAAATGTCGGTGCTGGCTGACGAGAAGAAAGCCCGTGAAGTCGCACTGTTCCGCCAGGGCAAGTTCCGCGAGGTCAAACTGGCTCGCGCTCATGCCGGCAAGCTGGAGAACATCTTCGAGAACATGGGTCAGGAAGAGAAGAAGACGCTTAACATCGTCCTCAAGTCCGACGTCCGCGGTTCTCTGGAAGCATTGCAGGGCGCCCTTGGCGGCCTGGGTAACGACGAAGTGCAAGTGCGCGTAGTGGGTGGC
The DNA here is from genome assembly GCF_900074915.1 of Pseudomonas cerasi. Lineage (GTDB taxonomy): Bacteria > Pseudomonadota > Gammaproteobacteria > Pseudomonadales > Pseudomonadaceae > Aquipseudomonas > Aquipseudomonas cerasi. Next base: position 4,665,146 of record NZ_LT222319.1, on the reverse strand, counting down.
GGTGTCGGTGGTATCACCGAGAGCGACGCCAACCTGGCACTGGCCTCCAACGCTGTACTGTTTGGCTTCAACGTGCGTGCCGATGCTGGCGCGCGCAAGATCGTCGAGCAGGAAGGTCTGGACATGCGTTACTACAACGTGATCTACGACATCATCGAAGACGTCAAGAAAGCCCTTACCGGCATGCTTGGCAGCGACGTCCGGGAGAATATCCTGGGTATCGCCGAAGTCCGCGATGTGTTCCGTTCGCCGAAATTCGGCGCGATCGCAGGGTGTATGGTTCTGGAAGGCACTGTCTACCGTAACCGTCCGATTCGTGTTCTGCGCGAAGACATCGTTATCTTTGAAGGCGAGCTGGAATCCCTGCGCCGCTTCAAGGACGACGCTGCCGAAGTACGTGCAGGCATGGAATGCGGTATCGGCGTCAAGAGCTACAACGACGTCAAGGTTGGTGACAAGATCGAAGTCTTCGAGAAGGTCCAAGTGGCTCGCAGCCTCTAAATCGCGAGCTTCAGGAGTCATGGTGGGAGCCTCGCATGCAAATGCCCTGCTTTCCCCATGGGCTCTAAACGCAACGCCCGGTCTGGCAATTGTCAGGCCGGGCGTTTGCCGCTTTCAGACTGTCAGGGTTTGGTCCCGGATCAGTAACAGGTAACAAGCATGGCAAAAGAATACAGCCGTACCCAACGTATCGGCGATCAGATGCAGCGCGAACTGGCGCAGCTGATCCGTCGCGAAATCAAGGACCCGCGTGTGGGTCTGGTCACCATCACCGCCGTAGACGTCAGCCGTGACGTGGGTCATGCGAAGATTTTCATGACCGTCATGGGCCAGGACAGCGCGGAAGAAATTGCGCAGACCATCAAGGTGCTCAACGCTGCCGCAGGCTTCCTGCGCATGCAGTTGGCCCGCGAAATGAAGCTGCGCAGCGTACCTCAACTGCACTTCCACTATGACGAAAGCGTCGTGCGTGGCGCGCATCTCTCGGCACTGATCGAGCGTGCCGTTGCAGAAGACGGTCAGCATCAGGAAGGCCCCGCATCGACGGATGCAAAGCCTGAAAGTACCGAGGAATAAAGAGTGGCTCAGGTCAAGCGTATACGCCGCAATGTCAGCGGGATCATCCTGCTCGACAAGCCACTGGGTTTCACGTCCAACGCCGCTCTGCAAAAGGTTCGCTGGCTGCTCAATGCCGAGAAAGCCGGGCATACCGGCAGCCTTGATCCTCTGGCAACGGGTGTTCTGCCGTTGTGTTTTGGTGAAGCGACCAAGTTCTCTCAGTACCTGCTCGATTCGGACAAGTCCTACGAGACCCTGGCGCAACTGGGCAAGACCACGACCACTGCCGATTCTGAAGGCGAGGTTTTGCTCACGCGTCCGGTGACCGTTGGTCGCGACGATATCGAAGCGGCTCTGCCGCATTTTCGCGGACAAATCAGCCAGATACCTCCCATGTACTCGGCCCTCAAGCGTGATGGCCAGCCACTTTACAAGCTGGCGCGTGCAGGGGAAGTAGTGGAGCGCGAGCCCCGTTCTGTTACTATTACGCGCCTGGAATTACTTGAATGCGAAGGCGACACAGCACGTCTGTCCGTCGATTGCAGCAAAGGCACCTATATCCGCACGCTGGTCGAGGATATCGGTGAGAAGCTCGGTTGTGGTGCTTATGTCGCAGAATTGCGTCGTACCCAGGCCGGGCCTTTCACGCTGGCTCAGACAGTGACGCTGGAAGAGCTTGAGCAGGTGCATGCCGATGGCGGTAATGAAGCGGTCGACCGTTTCCTGATGCCATCGGACAGCGGTCTGCTGGACTGGCCGCTGTTGAAGTTTTCGGAACACAGTTCGTTTTACTGGTTGCATGGTCAGCCAGTACGCGCGCCGGACGCACCGAAATTCGGTATGGTTCGCGTGCAGGATCACGAAGGTCGCTTCATCGGTATCGGTGAAGTCGCCGAAGACGGGCGCATTGCGCCGCGTCGCTTGATTCGGTCAGAGTGACCGAAACCAGTCCAGGCGTCGGCTTGCCGGCGAGTGGGGTGGAACGAGGATGGCTGTCAACAGGCACGGTCATACCTCATTTTTTAATACGAGGATCTGTCCTCGGTCTGTTGGAAACGTTTCTCCGGAAGCGCTTCCTTGCACAAAAGGATTGCCCACATGGCACTCAGCGTTGAAGAAAAAGCTCAGATCGTAACCGACTACCAGCAAGCTGTTGGTGACACTGGTTCGCCAGAAGTGCAAGTTGCACTGCTGACCGCCAACATCAACAAACTGCAAGGCCACTTCAAGGCCAACGGTAAGGACCACCACTCGCGTCGTGGTCTGATCCGTATGGTAAACCAGCGTCGCAAGCTGCTGGATTACCTGAAAGGTAAGGACGTTAGCCGTTACAGCGCCCTGATCGGTCGTCTGGGTCTGCGTCGCTAATAACGACGTTGCTAGAGGTTGGTTGTCTGTCACGATCCGTCGGGTTTGCCCGTGGTTCTGGCAGACTCCCAGCCTCAAGTTTTATCTGGGCTGTGGAAGGGGCCGATTCCCCACGCTGCCCAAGAATTCGCAAGAAACCAGTTCCCCAAGAGCCACAAAGAAAGGTAGGAAACCGTGAACCCGGTAATCAAAAAGTTTCAGTTCGGTCAATCGACCGTAACCCTCGAGACAGGCCGTATCGCCCGTCAAGCCTCTGGTGCAGTATTGGTCACCGTTGACGACGACGTCAGCGTACTCGTGACTGTGGTCGGCGCCAAACAGGCTGACGCTGGCAAAGGCTTCTTCCCTCTGTCCGTGCACTATCAGGAAAAAACCTACGCTGCCGGCAAGATCCCTGGCGGTTTCTTCAAGCGTGAAGGCCGTCCTTCCGAGAAAGAAACCCTGACTTCGCGCCTGATCGACCGCCCGATCCGCCCGTTGTTTCCAGAAGGCTTCATGAACGAAGTGCAGGTTGTCTGCACCGTCGTCTCCACCAGCAAGAAAACCGATCCGGACATCGCTGCGATGATCGGTACTTCGGCTGCCCTGGCCATCTCCGGTATCCCGTTTGACGGTCCGGTTGGTGCTGCCCGCGTTGCTTTCCACGAAAGCACCGGCTACCTGTTGAACCCGACTTACGAGCAGCTGCAGGCTTCGAGCCTGGACATGGTCGTTGCCGGTACTTCCGAAGCCGTCCTGATGGTTGAATCGGAAGCCAAAGAGCTGACCGAAGACCAGATGCTGGGCGCTGTGCTGTTCGCGCATGACGAGTTCCAGGTCGTGATCAACGCCGTCAAGGAGCTGGCTGCCGAAGCCGCCAAGCCTACCTGGGCCTGGCAGCCTAAGCCTGAAGCGACTGAACTGCTGAGCGCTATCCGCTCCGAGTTCGGCGAAGCGATCTCCCAGGCTTACACCATCACCGTCAAAGCCGACCGTTATGCGCGTCTGGGCGAGCTGAAAGATCAGATCGTTGCCAAACTGGCTGTGGAAGAAGGCAGCCCGTCTGCCAGCGAAGTCAAAGCCGCTTTCGGTGAAATCGAATACCGCACCGTTCGCGAAAACATCGTTAACGGCAAGCCGCGTATCGATGGCCGTGACACGCGCACCGTACGTCCTCTGAACATCGAAGTCGGTGTTCTGCCAAAGACACACGGTTCGGCACTGTTCACCCGTGGCGAAACTCAGGCGCTGGTTGTTGCCACGCTGGGTACTGCACGTGACGCACAGCTGCTCGATACGCTCGAAGGCGAGAAAAAAGACCCCTTCATGCTGCACTACAACTTCCCTCCGTTCTCGGTGGGCGAGTGTGGTCGCATGGGCGGCGCAGGTCGTCGTGAAATCGGTCACGGCCGTCTGGCCCGTCGCAGTGTCCAGGCCATGCTGCCAGGCGCAGACGTGTTCCCGTACACCATCCGTGTTGTGTCGGAAATCACCGAGTCCAACGGCTCCAGCTCCATGGCTTCGGTCTGTGGTGCTTCCCTGGCTCTGATGGACGCTGGTGTGCCGATGAAGGCGCCGGTTGCCGGTATCGCCATGGGCCTGGTCAAGGAAGGCGAGAAGTTCGCCATTCTGACCGACATCCTGGGTGACGAAGACCACCTGGGCGACATGGACTTCAAGGTAGCCGGTACCTCCAAAGGTGTTACCGCGCTGCAGATGGACATCAAGATCAAAGGCATCACCGAAGAAATCATGGAGATCGCCCTGGGCCAGGCCCTGGAAGCTCGCCTGAACATCCTCGGTCAGATGAACCAGATCATTGGTCAGTCGCGTAACGAACTGTCGGCCAACGCTCCGACCATGATCGCGATGAAGATCGACACCGACAAGATCCGTGACGTGATCGGCAAGGGTGGCGCAACCATCCGTGCCATCTGCGAAGAGACCAAGGCTTCGATCGACATCGAAGACGACGGCTCGATCAAGATCTTCGGCGAGTCCAAGGAAGCGGCTGAGGCAGCACGTCAGCGCGTTCTGGGTATCACCGCAGAAGCGGAAATCGGCAAGATCTACGTCGGTAAGGTTGAGCGCATCGTCGATTTCGGCGCATTCGTCAACATCCTGCCGGGCAAGGATGGTCTGGTTCACATCTCGATGCTGAGCGATGCTCGCGTAGAGAAAGTGACCGATATCCTCAAGGAAGGTCAGGAAGTCGAAGTACTGGTACTGGACGTGGATAACCGCGGCCGTATCAAGCTGTCGATCAAGGACGTAGCCGCAGCGAAAGCGTCGGGCGTCTGATTGATCTGAGCAGCAGGTGAAAAAGGACTCTTCGGAGTCCTTTTTTTATGAGCGCAATTAGAGGCTTACACATGGAGCATGCAAACTGCTCGGTACAAACATGCATCTTGCAAGCCCGGGTTTGGACGAACGGGCAATCTGCACGACTCAGCAAAACAAAGAAAAACATAAGCAATTGATTTTAAAGGCTATTTTAACTGTCTCGTTTTTGGCACACCGCTTGCGATATACCTGTTAACCCTGCCACCACATGCTGGTGCAGATTTTGAGAAAAACAGGAGTTATCGTATGAAGAAGTTCGCTATTGCCGCTGCTACCGCTACTGCCCTGACTCTGACCATGGCCAACGCTGCTTTCGCACAGACCTCGGCTCAAGCGCCAATGGTTCTGGCAGCTAACACCACTACTCAAGAAGTCAAAGAAGACACTTCTGACACCTGGATCACCACCAAAGTCAAAGCTGATCTGCTGACTGAAAAAGGCATCCCAGGTTCGGACATCAAGGTTGAGACCAACAAAGGCGTGGTTTCCCTGTCCTCCATGGTAAAAGTTACCGAAGCTCAGAAAAACACTGCCGTCGCTATCACCAAGAAAATCAAAGGTGTTAAAGACGTATCGGCTGCTGGCCTGAAAGCCGAGTAATCGAATACTGCTCATGAACACCCGCAGTCATTGATTGATGGAAGGTTCATGCGAGGCTACAAGGATGTAGCCATTAAAGGCCCCGACTGAAGAGTCGGGGCCTTTTCTATGGGCGCTACGAAACACATTAAGGGAAGGGGAGCCGGGGGATCAGTTGCGGCGTTTGCTCTCGATGCCTACCAGGCGACCGCCTTCAAAGCGCAGGTACTGATACATGCCGTTATCAGGACCGTAGATCCATTCCTCGATCTTCACGGCTTCTGACCTTCGATAATTACTACTAAAGGTTTCCCGAGTGCCGAGTACTTCCTGGCTGACCGGTTCGCCGCATTTCTGCTGGACCTCGAACGTCCGGTCGCCGGTGCTGACCAGCTGGCTGCCGCAACGCAGGGTCGAGGTGGCATACGCTGATGCGACAACTGACCCGGCCATGGCGGCGAGGGTCAGGTTGATCAGCCGTTTGATTCGGGTGTGTGCCAATGGCTTCATTCGCTGTCGAGGTGGAGGGGGCTGATGACTTTACCATCCGGTTGGGCCTGACCCAGTTGCGCGTCGACGAAGTACACGCGAGCGTCTTCTAGCTTGCCCTTGTCCACCAGGTAATCCTTAATGCTGCTGGCTCTGCTCTGGCCCAGTTCGCGCAGCAGCACCTCATTGCTGCTCCAGAACTTGAGTACGGCGGCACGCATCTGGGCAGCACGCTGCTCCTTGCCCAGACTGGCCCACTCAGCGGGCGGTTGCTGTTTCAGGCGTGTCCTGTAGATACCTTCGAGCATAGGCGCCTTTTCCTCTTCCGGGACCTCTATCAAACCGGCCCTGGCTGGAACCTTGTCGCCGCGCCGCTGGAGGATCTTGTAGTACGTGTACTGGTATTCGCGTTCCAGTCTTTGCTGAGCGATCAAGGGACCGTCACTGCTGGCGGCGCTGGTGCCTTCGATCTCCAGCTTCAGGTCCGGACGTTCCTTGAGCGCCACCGAGAGCTTGTCCAGGGCATTTTGCGCCTCTGCCGACAAGTCACTGGAGCCTGGCGCGAAACTTACGCTGCCGAGGTCCTCGGAGCTTCCACCGGCAACCAGCCCGCCGAGCATCTTGAACGGGGCCTGTGCTGCACGCAGCACCAGGTTACGCAGGGTCTGCCAGACAATCGGCATGACGCTGAACTGCGGGTTGTTCAAGTCGCCTTCGATGGGCAGCTCCAGGGAAATGCGCCCTTGGGTATCCTTGAGCAGCGCGACCGCCAGACGAATAGGCAGGTCCAGCGCATCCGGGCTGTCGACCCGTTCACCCAGCTGTAGCTGCTCCACCAGCACCTTGTTCTGGGCCTTGAGCTGGCCCTTGGTAATCAGGTAGTGCAGGTCGAGATTGAGCCGGCCCTTGCGGATCCGGAAACCTGCGAACTTGCCGGAGTAGGGGGTGAGGTTGGTCAGCTCGACGCGCTTGAAGCTGGTGGTGATATCCAGACTGGCCATCGGGTCGAACGGGTTGAGGCTGCCCTTGATGGTGACCGGCGCATAGCGATCGACCTTGCCCTCGATATTCACGGGGGCCGGTGTAGGCTTGCGATTGTCGATGGTGCCTATACGACCGTTGAGCTGCTGCACCGCGGTGGCGAAGTTGGGGGTCAGGGTCATGTCGGCAAAGTTTGCCGAGCCATCGTTGATATTCACTTCACCCACGTAGATCGCCAGCGGGTTTTCCTTCTTGCCTGCCGCTTGCGTTCTGGCTGCCTTTGGCTGGCTGGCGGTTTTGCCGGCAGCCGCATCGGCTGGCTGCGGGATCAATAGATCATCGATGTTGGTGGTCCGGTCCTCATTGATCATGAAGCGCGCGTAGGGCTGATCCATGTTCACTTTGGCAATCGACAGGCCCTTGCCGTGCTGGTAGTCCAGCCCCTCGAGCGCCAATTGCTGCCACTTCAGGAAGTCGCGCTGCTTGAGCGTATCCAGCGTGTGCAACTGATTGACCTGTGCTTTACCGGTGACGCTGAACGCCAGTGGCTCGGTGCTTTTCAGGTCGACCGCCAGATCGCTGCCGAGCATGCCACTGCGCAGCTCCAGACGAATGAACGGGCTGATGTAGGCCTGAGCGAGGCGCAGGTCGATGTCGCGGGTGGTTACGTTGAGTCGTGCGCTGACCGGGTTGAGGTTCACGTCACCGGCGGCAGTGAGATTGCCCTGTTTGCCCAGCCCGGTATCCAGCTTGAGCGTGAAGGGCGCCTTGTTCAGGCTGTCGAAGTTCTGGATGTCCAGATTCAGTGGGCCAACGTCCAGCGCGACCGGCTCTTGAGGTACGCGATCTGCCAGATGGACCATGTAGTTGCGCAACTGCACATCCCGCAACAGGACTTGCCAGGGTTTGCTCTGCGCCACGGGTTGATCGCTGGCTTTGGCTGAGGCCTCGGTGGCAGGCGCCTGCTCGGCGGCTTTTTCGTCCACCGCTGGCGTGTGCGTTGCTGCGGGCTTGCCAGGTTGGCTGGCAAACAGTTTTTGCCAGTCCAGTTGCCCGTCGGTTTCACGTGCGGCCCAGGTTTCCAGCTTATGGCTGCGGACCTTGCCTACGGTAACCAGCTGCTTTGCGAGGTCGACCGATGTTTCGCTGACGTCCAGGCGTTGCAGGCGTACCAACGGGCGACCGTCGGGAGCGTTGAGCGCGAAAGGCGCGACACTGGCCGAGACGTTGGTCAACTTGAGTTCGGTCTTCTTGGACAGGTTCAGTGTGTAGGCCGTGCTGAAATTCAGCACGCCGTCCTCAAGCGCCAGCGGCAAGGCATCACGTACGTAAGGCCACCACAGTTTCATCTTGCTGTCGGTGACCTTCAGCGTGCCCTCGGAGGTGATCGGGATCAGGCTGATGCGGCCGACCCAGTCGATCTGCCCACCGTCCGGACCCGCCGCGACCAGGGTCATGTCGGCATTGTCTTCAGGCAGTGTGCTGAGGTTCTTGAGCTCGAAATCCAGCGCGTCGTAGAGAAACTCGATGGGCTGGCTGGGGCGCAGATCCTGGAAGTGAACGTAGCCTCCCGCCAGTTTGATTTCGTCGATACGCAGCGGGAATGGCTTGGTGGCGGGTTCGTCCTGTGTCGGTTCGCTGGCGGGCAGCTTGAACAGCTGTGCCAGATTGAGCTTGCCCTGTTTGTCGAACAGCAGCTCGGTGCGTGGTTTGATCAGCTCGACGCGTTGCAGATGCAGGGCCCGCGTCCACAGGCTGTTGATTTGCAGATTGGCATAAAGCTTTTCAAACGCCACCTGCTCCTTGCCTGGCGTGCCGATGTTCAGGCCCCAGAGCGTCAGCTCCAGCGTGAAGGGGTTGAATTCCAGGCGTTCGAGCTTTGCCGGCACTGTGGCGTAATTGGCCAGTTGCTGGTTCGCGATCCGCAGAGCGACGCCGGGAAGAATGAAAAAACCCAGCAAACTGTAGAGCGCGATCACAGCCAGCAGGGAGCCAAGTGTGCGTTTCAATCCTCTGGACATGGGCAGCGGCGTCTCTCTCTTTTGGAAGCCCTTGGAGTATGACATGCCTGTTCGGTTCCGAAGGCACTGCCGTCGCGGCTTGTAGGAACTTTCCGGTTGTACGTTAAGCTATCAAGCGCCGGATCAGAGTTGCAGAATCAGCGTTTTCAGCGGCGGTTGATTGTCCTGAGACGGGAAGTCTGCAGCGGGACGCATCTCCTGGCAGTCGCGCACCGGACGCCCGGCCTTGGTGGCACAGCGCAGTACCTGCTCACGCCAGTCCTGCATGCTGACTTTCGCCAGATTGTTGCAGCAGATCAGCACGCCATCTTCTGCCGTGGTCAACAGCGCAGGTTTGAGCAGGCTTTGATAGTCGCGCAGCAGGTCAACGGTGCCGAACGCGCTCTTGGCCCAGGCGGGTGGATCAAGCAGGACCAGATCCTATTGGCGCTGTTGCAGTTTCACGTAGCTGGGCAATTGCTGGCTGCGGCGTGCGGCAATGGGCAGCCCGGCCAACTGGCGGATTGCCGGAAAATAATCCGACTGGATGAATTGCATCGGCGGCAGTTGCGGATTGAGCGCGCCATTCTCGCGACCCACCCCAGATTGCCTTCGGCGAAGTCCAGATTGCACACTTCACTCGCGCCACCGGCCGCAGCACTGAGGCCGACGCCGCAGGTGTAGGCGAACAAATTCAGCACGCTTTTCCCGGCGCTGTGCTGCTTGACCCAGCCGCGGGCGTTGCGCAGGTCGAGAAACAACAGCGGGTCCTGGCCTGCATGCCGGCCGCGGACCCGGTAATTGAGCCCCCATTCGTGGCCGACATGATCGGCCAGAGCCGCTTCTTCAGCCTTGTACACGGTGTCATGGCGATCCACGTGCGAGTTGCCTTGCGAGCGATCGTTATAGACCAGCAGGGTGTCCAGGCCCAGACGCGTGTTGGCCTGTTCATGCAGCGCCAGCAGGGCATCGCGATCCAGGCGGGTATGAAAGCTCTGCACCAGCAATTGCGGGCCGTAGCGGTCGATGGTCAGCCCGCTGGCGCCCTCCTGGCTGCCGTGAAACAGTCGATAGCAGTCCGTCCCCTGCCCATGCAATTGGTCAAGCAACGCCTGGCGATTATCGAGGGCGACGCTGAGCGCCTGATTCAAGGAAGACATGCTGAGCGCCTCGGGCTGGAATAAGGCGCGGGAGTTTACCAGTTACCGGACACCGGGGGTTTTTGGAGTCTGCCATGCGCTTGATCTCCTGCGTTGTCATACAGCGCCAATATTCCCCTGCTACGGTGCTTTTTTGCCTGTCAGCGAGGGGATAACCGTGAGCCAGTTCGATCTCAAGCGTCGCCGTGTCATCCAGGCCGTTGGAACGGTAGGTGCCGGTCTGCTGTTACCGGGTGTTGCGCCGGCGGTCATCGCCTCGGTGCAGGATCGTCCGAAGATGATGGATGGCGTGCAGTCCGGCGATGTGTTCGGCGACAAGGCGATCGTCTGGAGCCGAAGCGACCGGCCTTCGCGCATGGTCGTCGAGTGGGACACGCGCAGCATGTTCACCCAGCCACGCCGCGTGGTGTCGGCGCTGGCCGATCAGCGTAGCGACTTTACCGCGCGGGTCGAGTTGAGCGGGCTGCCGGTCGATCAGGCGATTTTCTACCGGGTGTCTTTCGAGGATGCGCAGAGCGGTGTCGTCAGTGAACCGTGGTTCGGCCATTTGCGCAGCACACCGCAGCAGCGCCGCGACATCCGCTTCGTCTGGAGCGGCGATACGGTCGGGCAGGGCTTTGGCATCAACCCCGATATTGGCGGCATGCGTATTTATGAAGCCATGCGTTTGCGCTTGCCGGACTTTTTTATCCACAGCGGTGACACCATCTACGCCGACAGCCCGGTGCCGGAGCAGCTCACCACGGAGGACGGGCGTATCTGGCGCAACATCACCACCGAGGCGAAGAGCAAGGTGGCGGAGACCCTTGACGAATACCGGGGCAATTACCGCTACAACCTGATGGATGAAAACCTGCGTCGCTTCAACGCCGAAGTACCGCAGATCTGGCAGTGGGATGATCACGAAGTCACCAACAACTGGTCGCCCAGCAAACAGCTCGATGATCGCTACAAGGTCAAGGACATCAGCCTGCTGTCCTCGCGTGCCCGCCAGGCTTATCTGGAATACGCGCCATTACGCTTGCAGGAAGCCGACAACGGCGGACGCATTTATCGCAAGATCCCTTACGGTCCGATGCTCGACGTCTTCGTCCTCGACATGCGCAGCTATCGCGCCGGCAACGATGCCAACCTGGCTGACAAACCGGGTCCGACCACTGCGTTTCTGGGCCGTGAGCAACTGGACTGGCTCAAGCGCGAGCTCAATGCGTCGCGCGCGCAGTGGAAAGTCATCGCGGCGGACATGCCCATCGGCCTAGGCGTTCCGGATGGTGAGGTCAGCCCCGGCGTACAACGTTGGGAGGCCATCGCCAACGGCAATGACGGGCCGGCGTCGGGGCGCGAGCTGGAGGTCGCCGAATTGCTGGCGTACCTGCGCGCGCAGAAGATTCGCGATTGTGTCTGGCTGACGGCCGACGTGCATTACTGCGCTGCGCATCATTACCAGCCGGATCTGGCCGTGTTTCAGGACTTCGACCCGTTTTGGGAGTTCGTCGCCGGGCCTTTGAATGCCGGTAGCTATGGTCCCAATGTGCTGGACAAGACCTTTGGCCCCGAGCTGGTGTTCCAGAAGGCGCCTCCTGCGCAGAACACCTCGCCATTTGCGGGTTTTCAGTTCTTTGGTGAAGTGAATATCGACGGACAGACCGGTGAGATGACCGTGACGCTGCGCGATCTCGACGGGGTCTCGGTCTTCGAGCGCAGGCTCCAGCCTGAGAAGGAAGTCAGCCGCATCGTCTGATAAACAACCGCTGTGGCGGGTTGATCAGGGCTTCGGAAATTCCGTGCAACATGCTTGTCGTCGGTGGCCTATCATGAGCTACCTAACGACGGGACCGGATGCGTTGCATGCTGGCTATTTTTCTCGAAACCCTGAACATCACCGCCCCGGTGTTTGCCATGCTGTTTCTGGGCGTGTTTCTCAGGCGTATCGGCGCGATCAATGATGGTTTCATCGTTGCGGCTTCCGGGCTGGTGTTCAACGTCACCATGCCTGCGCTGCTGTTTCTGGGCATTATTCACGCCGACCTGCGCACCGCATTGCAGCCCAAACTGCTGATTTTTTTCAGCGTTGCGACGCTCCTGAGTTTCGCGTTCGCCTGGGGATGGGCGATCTGGCGTTGCCCGCACGAAGAGCGCGGGATCTACGTCCAGGGCGCGTTTCGTGGCAATAACGGGGTCATCGGTCTGGCCCTGGCGGCCAGCATGTACGGGCCTGATGGCATTTCACTGGGCGCCATTCTCGCCGCGTTGGTCATCGTCTTTTACAACACGTTATCGACGGTGGTATTGGCGGTTTACAGCCCGGTGATCAAGTCCGACCCTTGGAGCATCTTCAAAAGCGTGCTGGCCAACCCGCTTATCATCAGTGTGATCATCGCCTCGCCCTTCGCTTACTTCGCCATCGGCTTGCCCAAATGGCTGGAAACCTCCGGCAGCTATCTTGCCCAGATGACCCTGCCGCTGGCACTGATCTGCATCGGTGGCACGCTGTCGCTGGCGTCGTTGCGCAAGAGTGGAAAACTGGCTGTCAGCGCCAGAGTCATGAAGATGGTCACGCTGCCAGTGCTGTGCACGCTGGCCGCCTGGCTGGCCGGTTTTCGCGGCGCTGAACTGGGGATTCTGTTCCTGTATTTCGGCAGCCCGACAGCGGCTGCCAGCTACATCATGGCGCGCACGGCCAACGGCAACTACGAGCTGGCCGCTGCGATCATCGTCATCACCACGCTGGCTGCCGCGGTCACGACCAACGTGGGGATTTTCATCCTGCAATGGGGCGGCTGGATCTAATCGGTTTTGACGTAGCTGTCGATCACTTCCTGCGCCGCACGAAACGCATCGATGGCCGCTGGCACGCCGGCGTACACCGCGCAGTGCAGCAGGGCTTCACGAATCTCCTCGACCGTGCAGCCATTTTTCAGTGCGCCACGAACGTGGCCCTTCAGTTCTTGCGGGCATTTCAGGGCGGTGAGGGCGGCCAGGGTGATCAGGCTGCGGGTTTTCAGCGGCAGACCTTCGCGACTCCAGACGCTGCCCCACGCGTGCTCATTGACGAAATCCTGCAGCGGCTGGCTGAAATCGGTGGCGTTCCCCAGCGCACGGTCGACGAAGACATCGCCCATCACCTGGCGACGGATCTGTTCGCCATCGCTGATCGTTTTGTCTGTCATGGCCTTGCTCCTTGTATCGATGCGGGTTGGAGGTCAGTGCTGGCGTCGCCAAGCGCGGATCGTGCCCCAGACAACCACGGCACCCAGCACAGGTAACACCAGCGTGAGCATTTTGCTTTCAAGCCGTTCGGCCAGCGCCATGCCGGTGCTGATCGACAGGATATGCAGCCCGTAGGTCAGGTACAACGACAGCAGAAACAGGCCTTCCAGACGGTCTATCCGGTATCCGGAATAGAACAGCGGCACGCACAACAGCGAGACGCCGAGCATGATCGGCAGGTCGAACACCAGCGCATTTGGCGAGATCGTCAGCGGCACCGGGGCGATCAGTGCGGTCAGCCCCAGTACGCCCAGCAGGTTGAACAGGTTGCTGCCGATGACGTTACCGACGGCAATATCGCGTTCACCACGGAACGCTGCGATCAGCGAGGTCATCAGTGCCGGCAATGATGTACCGATGGCAATGATGGTCAGGCCGACGATGCGCTCGGAAAGCCCCAGGTGGATGGCAATCACCACTGAAGCGTCGACCAGCAGGTGTCCGCCAGCGGTCAGCAGCAGCAAGCCCGTGGCAAGCATGAGCATGCGTGTGAAGGTACGAGGTTTTTCGGCTGTCTCGGCATGCCCGTGGCGCGGCGCATGACCACCCTGACGGATGATGATAATCAGGCAGGCCAGCAACCCGGCAAGCAGCAGTGCGCCGTCCAGTTTGCTGAATTCGCCGTTCCACGAAAGACCGATAGCCAGCAGGCAGGCACCGATCATCAACGGAATATCGATGTGCAGTACCTGACGGGCAACGCGTAGCGGAATGATCAGCGCGCAGAGGCCAAGGATCACCAGTACATTGAAAATGTTGCCGCCGATGACACTGCCCACGGCGATGTCGGTGTTATCGGCAAACGCGGCTTGCAGGCTGACTGCCATCTGCGGCGCACTGGTGCCCATCGCCACGACGGTCAGACCGACGATCAGTGGCCGGACCTTGAAAATCGCCGCCAGATGTACCGCTGCACGCACTGACAGTTCCGCCCCGATCAGCAGCAATAACAAGCCACTGAGCATTTGGATAAGCGCGGGGGCGGGCAGGGCCGATAGCTGGAGAATACGAGTGTCCTTGTCGGAGGTGATCTGAGGTTGGGGTTAATCCAGGGCCTGCACGCGGACTGGCGCTGTCCCGCTGCGCAGCATACCCAGTTGTTCGGCCGCTTCGCGAGAGACATCGATCAGACGGCCGCGCGTGTGAGGGCCGCGATCGTTGACGCGTACGACTACCGACCTGTCGTTGTCCAGGTTGGTGACCTTGACGCGCGTGCCGAAAGGCAGTTGTCGGTGCGCAGCGGTCAGCGCATTCTGATTGAACGGTTCGCCGCTGGCAGTGCGGTTGCCATGATGGCGGGCGCCGTAATAGGCGGCGGTGCCGGTCTCGTCGTAACCATGGGGGTCGATGATGTGATTGGCGCACCCTGCCAGTAAGGTCAGCAGGCTGCAGGCAAAAATAAGGCGGCGCATGGGGTGGGTTCCTGAGTGCCGGAGTAGTTGTGGTTGAAGCTCGTGCCAATCCTCCATGCTGGCATGCATTTCGTGACGTTCCGCGTACTCAACAGCGGACGCAGAGCGTCCGGAACTGCATTCCCACGCGGAGCGCTCAGCGTTATACATAAGTCATGAAGAGCCCAGAAGGCGGGGTCTTTGACCGCGATCGCGATGTGAATAAAGATCTCCGTGGGAGTGAGCATGCTCACGAAGACCTTGGTCCAAACGCCCTGTCTCTAGAGGCTGTACCGGCCTATTCGCGAGTAAGCTCGCTCCCACAAGACTCGTGTATAACGCTGATCGCATAGCATGGGAACGTGAGTGACGAGGATCAGCCCTCCAGCTTGGTCTTCAGCAGTTCGTTGACCTGCTGCGGGTTGGCTTTGCCTTTGGAAGCTTTCATCGCCTGACCAACGAAGAAACCGAACATCTTGCCGCGCTTGGCTTCATCGGCGGCGCGATATTGTTCGACCTGCTCCGCGTTGGCTGCCAGCACCTCGTCGAGCATCGATTCAATGGCGCCGCTGTCGGTGACCTGCTTCAGGCCGCGCTTTTCGATGATTTCATCGGCGCTGCCTTCACCATTGGCCATCGCCTCGAAGACCATTTTCGCGATCTTGCCGGAAATGGTGTTGTCGGTGATGCGCTTGAGCATGCCGCCCAACTGCTCGGCACTGACCGGCGACTGGTCGATCTCCAGGCCCTGCTTGTTGAGCAGGCTGCCCAGCTCGACCATGACCCAGTTGGCTGCCAGTTTGGCGTCACCACTGATGCTCACCACCTGTTCGAAGTAGTCAGCCTGCTCGCGGCTCGAAGCCAGCACGCTGGCGTCGTAGGTCGAGAGGCCGAACTGGCTCTGGAAGCGTTCGCGTTTCTGTGGTGGCAGCTCCGGCAAGGTGGCGCGGGTTTCTTCGAGGAAAGAATCCTCGATGATCACCGGCAACAGATCCGGGTCGGGGAAGTAACGGTAGTCGTTGGCTTCCTCCTTGCTGCGCATGGCGCGGGTTTCGTTGGTGTTCGGGTCATACAGGCGCGTTTGCTGGATAACCTTGCCACCGTCTTCGATCAGATCGATCTGGCGCTGAATCTCGCTGTTGATCGCCTTTTCGATAAAGCGGAACGAGTTGACGTTCTTGATCTCGCAGCGCGTGCCGAACTCGACCTGGCCCTTCGGACGAATCGATACGTTGCAGTCGCAGCGCAGCGAACCTTCGGCCATGTTGCCATCACAGATGCCCAGGTAGCGCACGATCGCGTGGATGGCCTTGACGTAAGCCACGGCTTCCTTGGCGCTGCGCATGTCCGGCTCGGAAACGATCTCCAGCAGCGGCGTGCCAGCACGGTTCAGGTCGATACCGGTCATGCCCTGGAAGTCTTCGTGCAGGCTCTTGCCTGCATCCTCTTCCAGGTGCGCACGGGTGATGCCGATGCGCTTGACCGTGCCGTCTTCAAGGGGGATGTCCAGGTGGCCCTTGCCGACAATCGGCAGCTCCATCTGGCTGATCTGATAGCCCTTGGGCAAGTCCGGGTAGAAGTAGTTCTTGCGGGCGAACACGTTGTGCTGGCCGATTTCGGCGTTGACGGCCAGGCCGAACTTGACGGCCATGCGCACGGCTTCCTTGTTCAGCACCGGCAATACGCCAGGCATGCCCAGATCGACGAGGCTGGCCTGCGTGTTGGGCTCGGAGCCGAACGTGGTCGCGCTACCGGAAAAAATCTTTGATTGGGTCGAAAGCTGGGTATGAATCTCCAGCCCGATGACGACTTCCCATTGCATGTGTTTCTCCTCAGAAGCCTTCAGGTGCGCGAGTGTGCCAGTCGGTGACTTGCTGATACTGATGCGCCACATTCAAGAGACGGCCTTCCTGGAAATACGGAGCGAGCAGCTGCACGCCGACCGGTAGACCGTCGACGAAGCCTGCAGGCATGGACAAGCCGGGCAGGCCCGCCAGGTTGGCGGTGATGGTGTAGAAGTCTTCCAGGTATTCGGCAATCGGATCGTTGGTCTTGGCGCCGATCTTCCAGGCCGGGTTGGGCGTGGTCGGGCCGAGAATCACGTCGACATCGGCGAACGCGCTCATGAAGTCGTTCTTGATCAGGCGACGGATTTTCTGCGCCTGCAGGTAATAGGCGTCGTAGTAACCCGCCGACAGCGCGTAGGCGCCGACCATGATGCGTCGCTGGACTTCCGGGCCGAAGCCTTCGGCGCGCGAGCGCTTGTACAGGTCGGTCAGGTCTTTCGGGTCTTCGCAGCGGTAGCCGAAACGCACACCGTCGAAGCGCGACAGGTTGGACGAGGCTTCAGCCGGGGCGATGACGTAGTAGGCCGGGATCGCGTGCTGAAGGTTCGGCAGGCTGATTTCCTTGACTATCGCGCCGAGCTTTTCCAGCTCCTTGACGCTTTCATGCACCAGCTGCGCGATGCGCGGGTCCAGACCTGCGCTGAAATACTCTTTCGGCACACCGATACGCAGGCCCTTGAGCGAGGTATTGAGGCTGGCGGAGTAGTCCGGAACCGGCTCGTCGATACTGGTCGAGTCCTGCGGATCGAAACCGGCCATGCCTTGCAGCAGCAGTGCGCAGTCTTCGGCCGTGCGTGCCATCGGGCCGGCCTGATCAAGACTGGACGCGTAGGCAATCATGCCCCAGCGCGATACACGGCCGTAGGTCGGCTTGAGGCCCGTGAGGTTGGTCAGTGCCGCAGGCTGGCGAATCGAGCCGCCCGTGTCGGTGCCGGTCGCGGCGGGCAACAGGCGTGCAGCGACAGCGGCTGCCGAACCACCCGAAGAACCGCCAGGAACGCATTCCAGGTTCCACGGGTTTTTCACCGCGCCGTAATGGCTGGATTCGTTGGCCGAACCCATGGCGAATTCGTCCATGTTGGTCTTGCCCAGTGTCACAGTACCGGCCGATGCCAGACGCGAAACAACCGTGGCGTCGTACGGTGCCTTGAAATTGTCGAGCATCAGCGAGCCGCAACTGGTGCGGGTGCCCTGGGTGCAGAACAGGTCCTTGTGCGCCAGCGGAGCGCCGAGCAGCGGGCCGTTTTCACCAGCGGCGCGGCGCGCGTCTGCCGCCTGCGCCTGGGTGATGGCCAGGTCTTCAGTAAGGCTGATGAAGCTGTTGAGCTGCGGGTCGAGCGTCGCGATGCGCGACAGCAGAACGCGAGTCAGCTCTTCGGAAGAAAACTTTTTATCGGCGAGTCCGCGAGCGATCTCGGCCAGAGTCATTTGATGCATGCAGGCGCTTTCCCTTACTCGATGACTTTCGGAACCAGATAGAGGCCGTCTTGGACCGCTGGTGCGATGGCTTGGTAAGTGTCACGACGATTTCGCTCGGTGACGGCGTCTTCGCGCAGGCGCTGGGTGGCTTCCAGCGGGTGAGCCAGCGGCTCGATGCCAGTGGTGTCGACTGCTTGCATCTGATCGACCAGCCCAAGAATGCTGTTAAGTGCTTCGGTGGTACGCGGGATATCGGCGTCATTGAGACCCAGTCGGGCCAGATGAGCGATCTTTTCCACGTCGGAGCGTTCAAGCGCCATGGGGTATCTCCAGTGGAATGCTTATGGATTTGCTTTGTTGCCAATTGCGGAACACTATCGCGTTATTACTGTCTCAAGCCGCTAACGTCGAGGGTGGTGTTCGGAAAACCGCCAATTTAGCATATTGGCTCCTTGCCCAAAATCCCTGTCGTTGTTAGAGTTTGCCGCACTTTTTTTACCACGCGTTCCCTAGGGTCCCTTTCCCATGTTCAAGAAACTGCGTGGCATGTTTTCCAGTGATCTATCCATCGACCTGGGCACTGCCAACACCCTTATTTACGTGCGTGAGCGCGGTATCGTTCTGAATGAACCCTCTGTCGTTGCCATTCGTACTCACGGCAACCAGAAGAGTGTCGTGGCCGTCGGTACCGAAGCCAAGCGCATGCTGGGCCGTACTCCAGGCAACATCGCAGCCATTCGTCCAATGAAAGACGGCGTTATCGCCGACTTCAGCGTCTGCGAAAAAATGTTGCAGTACTTCATCAACAAGGTTCATGAAAACAGCTTTCTGCAGCCCAGCCCTCGTGTGCTGATCTGCGTTCCGTGCAAATCCACCCAGGTTGAGCGTCGCGCGATTCGCGAGTCGGCCCTGGGTGCAGGCGCACGCGAAGTCTTCCTTATCGAAGAGCCGATGGCCGCAGCAATCGGTGCCGGTCTGCCGGTGGAAGAAGCTCGCGGCTCGATGGTTGTCGACATCGGCGGCGGCACCACAGAAATCGCCCTGATTTCCCTGAACGGTGTGGTGTATGCCGAATCCGTACGGGTCGGCGGTGACCGTTTCGACGAAGCGATCATCACCTATGTGCGCCGCAACTACGGCAGCCTGATCGGCGAATCCACTGCCGAGCGCATCAAGCAGGAAATCGGTACTGCCTATCCGGGCGGTGAAGTGCGTGAAGTCGACGTCCGTGGCCGTAACCTGGCTGAAGGCGTTCCGCGTGCGTTCACGCTGAACTCCAACGAAGTGCTCGAAGCACTGCAGGAGTCGCTGGCGACCATCGTTCAGGCGGTCAAGAGCGCTCTGGAGCAATCGCCTCCGGAACTGGCCTCGGACATCGCCGAGCGTGGTCTGGTCCTGACCGGTGGTGGTGCGCTGCTGCGTGATCTGGACAAGTTGCTGGCGCAGGAAACCGGTCTGCCGGTCATCGTTGCCGAAGATCCGCTGACCTGTGTAGCGCGTGGCGGTGGCCGTGCGCTGGAAATGATGGATAAGCACACCATGGATCTGCTCTCCAGCGAATAATTCGCCGGGGTGCCTTTCACGGAGTCTTTTGTATACAGGTAGCGGATATGCTACCTGTATGCTTCAGGCTGACGCCGAAACAGGGTGCCTATCTCTTTCATTTGTCCGGGCCGGTTACATACCGCATGAATAATTGCCAATCGAAGTTCGATCCAACGATCGCATGCCCCGGAGGAGCGGCCCATTAAACCGCTTTTCTCAAAAGGCCCTTCGCTGGGCGTACGTCTGCTGGTGCTCGCCGTTCTGTCGGTTGCGTTGATGGTTGTCGACGCCCGCTTTACGATCCTCAAGCCCGTGCGCAGCCAGATGTCGATGGTGCTCATGCAGTCCTACTGGATCGTCGACCTGCCACAGCGTCTGTATCAAGGCGTCGCCAGTCAGTTCGGCAGCCGCACAGAGCTGATCGCCGAAAACGAAAAACTCAAGACCGAAGCCCTGCTCCTGCAAGGTCGCCTGCAAAAGCTGGCGGCACTGACCGAGCAGAATGTCCGGCTGCGTGAGTTGCTGAACTCCTCGGCGCTGGTCAACGAAAAGGTCGAGGTCGCCGAGCTGATCGGCATGGACCCGAACCCCTTCACCCATCGCATCATCATCAACAAGGGCGAACGCGACGGCGTGGTGCTCGGTCAGCCTGTGCTCGATGCACGCGGCCTGATGGGGCAGGTGGTCGAGTTGATGCCCTATACCTCACGCGTCTTGTTGCTGACCGACACCACCCACAGCATCCCGGTGCAGGTCAACCGCAACGGTCTGCGTGCCATCGCCAGCGGCACCGGTAATCCGGAGCGTCTGGAGCTTCGGCATGTGGCGGACACCGCAGACATCAAGGAAGGCGACCTGCTGGTTAGCTCGGGCCTTGGCCAGCGATTCCCGGCCGGCTACCCGGTGGCAACGGTCAAGGAAGTGATTCACGACTCCGGCCAGCCGTTCGCGATCGTTCGAGCAGTGCCCACCGCTGCGTTGAATCGCAGTCGCTATCTGTTGCTGGTGTTCTCTGACGGCCGCTCGCCGGAAGAGCGCGCTGCCGATGCGGCGCAAGCGCAGGAATCCCTCGACAAGGGCATCGAGCCTTCCGTGATGGCGACGTTGCCTCCGCCGACACCCGCCTTCCCGATGTGGCCACAGGCGGTCGTTCCGGTCTTTCCGGGCAGTACGCTGACGCACAAGCCGGCGGCGCAATCGACAACTCCTGCACCGGCGGCAACGCCTGCGACACCGGCAAGACCTGCCTCCCGGCCTGCGGCGTCACAGCCGCCTGCCTCAAGACCTTCCACCGCTCGGGAGCCTATCGATGGTTAGTCATGTTTCCGGGCGCAATGGCTGGGTGGTCTGGCTGACGTTTGCGATCGGTCTGTTGCTGAGCGTTTCGCCGCTGCCGCAATTCATGGAAATTTTCCGCCCGCTGTGGCTGGCCCTGCTGTTGACCTTCTGGGTTCTGGCGCTGCCGCACAAATACGGTATGACCACCGCGTGGATACTGGGCCTGATGGAGGATGTGCTGTACGGCACACTGCTCGGCCAGAATGCCCTGATCCTCAGCCTGATTACCTTTTTGGTGATGTCCCTGCAGCAGCGCCTGCGCATGTTTCCCATGTGGCAACAGTGCCTGGTGCTGTTGGTAGTATTCGGTCTGGCGCAGCTTGCGCAACTCTGGCTGAGCGCATTGACCGGCAACCGTCAGCCTACGCTGGCGCTGGTGCTGCCCGCGTTGGTCAGCGCTCTGTTGTGGCCCTGGATCAGTTATGGCCTGCGTGGATTGCGCAAACGTTTGAAAATCAATTAAGCGCAAGGTGAGCGCGACGCCCCGCTGCGTCCCTCGCGCTCACCCGCACAGACACGGAGATGTCCTTATGCCCTCGCTTTATCTGGCTTCTGGCTCGCCGCGCCGCCGCGAACTTCTGACTCAGATCGGTGTGCCGTTTACCGTACTGAGCGCTCAGATCGACGAAACCCCCTTCGACCATGAAACCCCCGCTGCCTATGTCGAGCGTCTTGCGCTGGGCAAGGCTCAGGCCGGGCTGTCCGTGCTGCCAGCCGAACAACAGGCCTGCGTGATGGGGGCCGACACGGCGGTGGTGCTCGATGGACGCATTCTCGGCAAGCCGGTCGATGAAGCGGATGCCTTGGCGATGTTGATGGCCCTGTCCGGGCGCGAGCATGACGTGCTGACGGCTGTCGCGCTCAGTGATCGGCAACGCAGCGAAACCCGTATTGTTACCAGTCGTGTGCGCTTTCGCCCGATTCAAACCCATGAAGCCCAGGCCTACTGGACCAGTGGCGAGCCCGCCGACAAGGCCGGCGGCTATGCCATCCAGGGGTTGGCAGCGATTTTCGTCGAGGGTCTGCAAGGCAGCTATTCTGGGGTGGTGGGGCTGCCCCTGTGCGAAACCGCAGAACTGCTCGGCCATTTCGGCATACCCTGCTGGCAATGCCTGGAAGGTGACAAGTCATGAGTGAAGAGATTCTGATCAACATCACGCCGATGGAATCGCGCGTGGCAGTGGTGGAAAACGGGGTTCTGCAAGAGGTGCACGTCGAGCGCACCCAGCGTCGCGGCATTGTCGGCAATATCTACAAAGGCAAGGTTGTGCGGGTGCTTCCCGGCATGCAGGCGGCGTTCATCGACATTGGTCTGGACCGCGCGGCGTTCATTCATGCGTCGGAAATCTCCATTCGGGAAGGGCCAGCGGTCGAGAGCATTGCGTCGCTGGTACATGATGGCCAGAGCCTTGTCGTGCAAGTCACCAAAGACCCGATCGGCAGCAAGGGCGCACGGCTGACCACGCAACTCTCCATTCCGTCACGTTATCTGGTGTACATGCCGCGCACTGCGCATGTGGGCATCTCGCTGAAAATCGAGGACGAAGCCGAGCGCGAACGACTCAAGAAAGTGGTCAGCGATTGTGTTGCCCAGGAAGGTATCAAGGAAGCCGGAGGTTTCATTCTGCGCACCGCTGCGGAAGGCGCCGGTGCCGACGAAATCCTCATGGACATCCGCTATCTGCGCAGGCTCTGGGATCAGATCGGCGAGCAGATCAAGACCGTCAGTCCGCCCACGGTGATTTACGAAGACCTGGGCCTGGCGCTGCGCACCTTGCGCGATCTGGTCAGCCCGCGCATCGAGAAGATCCGTATCGACTCGCGGGAGACCTTTCAGAAAACCACCCAGTTCGTCGCCGAACTGATGCCGGAAATCGCCGACAGGCTCGAGCATTATCCGGGCGAGCGGCCGATCTTCGACCTTTATGGGGTCGAGGACGAAATCCAGAAGGCCCTCGAGCGCAAGGTGCCGCTCAAGTCGGGTGGCCATCTGGTAATCGACCCGGCCGAAGCGATGAGCACCATCGACGTCAATACCGGCGCGTTCGTGGGGCATCGCAACCTCGAAGAAACCATCTTCAAGACCAATCTGGAAGCCGCCACGGCCATCGCCCGGCAGCTGCGCCTGCGCAATCTGGGCGGCATCATCATCATCGATTTCATCGACATGGAAGACGGTGAGCATCAGCGTCAGGTGCTGCGCACGCTGGAGAAACAACTGGAACGCGATCACGCCAAGACCAACATCATCGGTATCACCGAGCTGGGTCTGGTGCAGATGACGCGCAAGCGCACCCGCGAAAGCCTCGAGCAGGTGCTGTGCGAACCGTGTCATTGCTGCGCAGGGCGGGGCAAGCTGAAGACCCCCGAGACCATCTGCTACGAAATCTTCCGGGAAATCCTGCGCGAGGCCAGGGCCTATCAGGCAGTGGGCTATCGCGTTCTGGCCAATCAGCGCGTGGTGGATCGCCTGCTCGACGAAGAGTCCGGCAACGTGGCTGAGCTGGAGAGCTTTATTGGCCGCACTATCCGTTTTCAGGTAGAAACCATGTACTCGCAGGAACAATACGACGTGGTGCTGCTCTGAGGGTGCTGATCGTTTGAAATATATGAAAAGTGCCCTACGGGTTTCTGGCAGGTATGCCGTTTTATCGAGAATGATGCGTGGCGAATGAGCAAAACCTGTACCTGACCGCACCTGCACCTCCGAGCCGGAATCCGTTCGCCGATTCTGCTCCTCGCATCCCGCAGTGGAGGGCCTCCTGAGATGGGACGTCTTCCTCGCCTTGTCGCAACCCTGACCCGCTGGGGGCTGAGCCTGTGCGCACTGATGCTGGTGCTTGCGGCGCTGTACGTGAGTCTCGGCCGTCAATTGACGCCGCTGGTTGCCGAATACCGTGTCGATGTGGAAACCCGTGCCAGCAGCGCGTTGGGTATACCGTTGAGCATCGGCAGCCTGGAAGGCAGCTGGAGCCGCTTTGCTCCGGTGTTGCTGGCCAACGATGTGATGGTCGGCGAGGGCACCAGTGCCCTGCGTCTGGATCGTGTAAGGGTTGTTCCCGACCTTTGGGAAAGCCTGCTGGCGCGTGACGTGCGCATCGCTCATCTTGAAGTGGACGGCCTGCAGTTCAGTCTCAGGCAGGACAAGGACGGCGCGTGGTCGGTTCAGGGCTTGCCGGTGCACAACGACAGCCCCTTCGACCCCGAGCAGGTGCTCAGGCAGATGCAGATGGTCGCGCATTTGTCGCTACTCGATAGCCAGGTTACGGTGCAACCGTTTGACGCCGCGCCGCTGACCCTCACCTATGTAAACCTCAGCCTGGACACCGGCAGCTATGCCCAGCGACTTGACGCACGCCTGACCCTGCCGGATGGTCAACCGGTCGCGCTCAACGTGCGTTCGCGCATTCAGGCCAGTCAGTGGAAGGACGGCGAGGCCGATGTCTACGCCAGCCTGCCGCAAAGCGACTGGGCCAAGTGGCTGCCGAAAAGTCTCACGCGCGAATGGACACTGTCGAAGCTGCAGGCCGGGGGCGAGGTCTGGTTGAATTGGGGCAAGGGCACCGTGCAAAGCGCGACGACGCGCCTCAATGCACCGCAGGTCAAAGGCGTTTATGCCGGTCGCAAACCGGCGACGATCGATAACCTTGCGCTGAACGCATGGTTTGCACGGACTGAAACAGGTTTCGACCTGAACCTCGATTCACTGGCGATGAGCCTTGGCGACACGCGCTGGGAAAGCCGTGTGCAACTGACGCAAACCGCCGCGACGCCCGACAGCGAAGAGCTCTGGCACGTACAGGCTGATCGTCTGGACCTGACTCCCGTCACGCCGCTGATCGACTCCCTTGCGCCCCTGCCTGACAAGGCCATGGCAGTGGTCGACGGCCTCAAGGTGACAGGCGGGCTGCATAACGTGCTGCTCGACTACCGGCCGCAGGCAGTGGGCGACAAGCGCCTGAGCTTTGCCGCCAATCTGGACAAGGTGGGTTTCAACGCCTATCGCGGCGCTCCGGCGGCCGGAAACGTCACCGGTGCCATCAGCGGCGATCTGGGGCAGGGCGAGCTGCGCCTCGACACCGATGATTTCATGCTGCACCTGGACCCGATCTTCGCCAAACCCTGGCGTTACCAGAAGGCCAATGCCCGTCTGACCTGGAAACTGGATGATCAGGCGTTCACGCTGATCGCCCCGTATATCAAGGTGCTTGGCGACGAAGGCAAGATTGCGGCGGACTTTCTGATCAAGATTCATCTCAGTCATGATCAGGAAGATTACATGGACCTGCGGGTCGGCATGGTTGACGGCGATGGCCGTTACACCAGCAAGTACCTGCCGACAGCGCTCAGTCCGGAGCTTGATCACTGGTTGCGCACCGCGGTGGTAAGTGGCGCGGTCAAGCAGGGGTTCTTCCAGTATCAAGGGTCGCTGAACAAGAATTCGCCCGATACGGCGCGTGTCATCAGCCTGTTCTTCGATGTCAGTAACGCAACGCTGGCGTTCCAGCCGGGCTGGCCGTCGCTGACCGGGGTGGATGGCAAGGTCTACGTCGAAAACAGCGGTGTACGTGTCAAGGCAAGCAAAGGCCAGTTGCTCGATACCAAGGTCAGCAACGTGCTGGTCAATATTCCCCATGTGCCGTCAGGTCAGGACAGTCACCTGCTGGTGGACGGTAATTTCTCCGGAAACCTGATCGACGGCCTGAAGATTCTCCAGCAGGCGCCCATTGGCACGGGCAGCACATTTGCCGGATGGCAGGGCGAAGGCCCGCTGGACGGCAAACTGAAGCTGGATATCCCGCTGGCCAAGGGCGTCGAGCCAAAGGTCGTGGTGGATTTCAGCACCGACAATGCGCGTCTGAAACTGGCTGACCCGGTGCTGGAGCTGACTCGCCTGAAGGGCGATTTCCGTTTCGACAGCGCCAGTGGCCTGAGTGGCAAAGGCATCAAGGCCCAGGCATTCGATCGTCCTGTGACCGCAGAAATCGCCGCCGAGGGCAAGCCAGGCGACAACGTGACACGCATTGTGGCGAACGGGCAAATCACCGTGAAGCGGCTGACCGACTGGCTTAACGTGACCCAGCCGCTGCCGGTCTCCGGTGACCTGCCGTATCAGTTGCAGTTGATTCTGGACAGCAAGGACAGCCCGCTGGTAATCAACTCCACGCTCAAGGGCGTGGCGATCGATTTGCCCGCACCGTTTGGCAAAACCGCCGAACAGGAGCGTCCCAGCGAGTTCCGCATGACTCTGCAAGGCGCGGAGCGCAGGCTCGGCGCGGCGTATAACGATCAGGCCAACTTTGCTTTCGCTGCACCGAATGGCAAGTTTGCCGAAGGTCGAGGCGAACTCTATCTGGGGCGCGGCGGGGCGATCGTGCCGGACGCCAAAGGCTTGCGGATCCGTGGCGAGTTGTCCGAGCTGGATATAGCGCCCTGGCAGGAACTGGCCGCGCGGTACACCGGGAATGATCCGGGCGGCAACGCGAAGCAACTGCTTAACAGCGTCGATCTGCAGATCGGCAAGCTGACCGCGATGGGCACCACACTCAATGACGTGCGTGTTCAATTGCAGCGCAACGCGGCAGCCTGGGCCCTGTCGCTGGACAGCGCGCTGGCCAAGGGCACGGCAACGCTGCCCGACGCCAAGTCTGCCCCGATCGGCATCAACATGCTCTACGTTCGACTGCCTGCATCCGATCCGACAGCGACCGTAGTGGAAAACGCACCTGACCCTCTGGCGGATATCGACCCGCACAATATCCCTGCGCTGGACGTGAAGATCTCCCAACTGTTTCAGGGCGATCAGTTGCTGGGGGCCTGGGCGTTGAAATCCCGGCCGACGCCTGCCGGCATGCGCATGTCGGACATGAGCCTGGGGCTCAAAGGCATCCTGCTGGAGGGTGACGCTACCTGGGAGGGCACGCCCGGGGCCAGCAGCAGTTCGTTCAAAGGCCGCCTGGCGGGCAAGAACCTCGCGGATGTGCTCAAGGCGTGGAACTTCGCCCCCACCGTCACCAGTGAACGCTTCGAGATGAACGTGGACGGACGCTGGCCGGGTTCGCCTGCCTGGGTCGGTCTGAAGCGCTATTCCGGCAGTCTGGATGCCACGCTCAACAGAGGCCAGTTTGTCGAAGTCGAGGGCGGTGCTCAGGCGTTGCGGGTATTCGGGCTGTTGAACTTCAACTCCATCGGCCGGCGTCTGCGCCTGGACTTCTCCGACCTGCTGGGCAAAGGCCTGAGCTACGACCGGGTCAAAGGGCTGCTGGTCGCCAGCGACGGTGTCTATGTGACGCGCAACCCGATCACCCTGACCGGGCCTTCGAGTAATCTGGAGCTCAACGGTACCCTGGACATGGTTCGTGATCGCGTCGATGCGAAGCTGCTGGTGACCTTGCCGGTCACCAACAACCTGCCTATCGCTGCGCTGATTGTAGGCGCACCCGCCATTGGCGGGGCGCTGTTTCTGGTCGACAAGCTGCTGGGCGACCGGGTTGCGCGTTTCGCCAGCGTTCAATACAAGGTCGAAGGGCCCTGGAAAGATCCGAAGATCACGTTCGACAAGCCATTTGAAAAGCCCCAGTAGCGTCTCATGGAGTACAGTGGTGGCCATGTCATTCAGGAGCGGGTTGCCATGTCTTTCGCGGTGATTCAGATGGTCAGCCAAAGCGATGTACTGGCTAATCTGAGCAGTGCTCGGCGTTTGCTGGAACAGGCGGCTGAAGGTGGCGCGCGGTTGGCGGTACTGCCCGAAAACTTCGTCGCGATGGGGCGCCGTGACGTTGCCGATATCGGTCGTGCCGAGGCTCAGGGGCACGGACCGATCCTGCCATGGTTGAAACTGGCCGCTCGCGACCTCAAGTTATGGATTGTTGCCGGAACCTTGCCACTGCCGCCGGATGATCGGCCGGATGGCAAGGTGACGGCGTGTTCGCTGTTGATCGACGAGCACGGTGAGCAGGTGGCCCGTTATGACAAACTGCATCTGTTCGATGTAGACGTCGCTGACAACCGTGGCCGCTATCGTGAATCGGATGACTATGCTCATGGGAGCAGTGTTGTGGTAGCCGATACGCCCGTGGGGCGTCTGGGGCTGACCGTTTGCTACGACCTGCGCTTTCCCGAGCTGTACACCGCGCTGCGTGAAGCCGGTGCTGAACTGATAACCGCGCCGTCAGCCTTCACTGCGGTAACGGGGGCTGCGCACTGGGACATTCTGATCCGCGCGCGTGCCATCGAAACCCAGTGTTACGTGCTGGCGGCAGCACAGGGCGGGGGCCATCCGGGGCCTCGCGAGACTTACGGACACGCGGCCATCGTTGATCCATGGGGCCGCGTACTGGCCGAGCAGGCACAGGGTGAAGCGGTGCTGCTGGCCACACGAGACAGTCAAGAACAGGCGTCCATACGGGCGCGGATGCCGGTGTCCAGTCACCGGCGCTTTTTTTCGCAGGACGCCATGCGGCCTGCTTCGGAGTGAATATGAGTGATCTGTCCTCAGTCAGCGAACACCTTCTGGCACCCGGCGGCCTGAACCTCGACAGCCTGCAGTCCGTGCTGGGCGATCTGGCTGGGCCAGGAATCGACGCGGCCGATCTGTATTTTCAGGGCATGATCTCCGAGTCCTGGTCGCTCGAAGACGGGATCGTCAAGGAAGGCAGTTTCAATCTCGATCAAGGCGTGGGCGTGCGTGCCCAGTCGGGTGAGAAAACCGGCTTTGCGTACAGCAACGCGATCACCGCCGAGGCACTGCGCACCGCCGCGCAGGCCGCGCGTTCCATCTCCCGCGCTGGCCAGAATGGTCGCGTGCAGGCTTTCACCTCGCAGGACGTGGCGCAGTTGTACGCCCCGGATAACCCGCTGGAAGTGTTGAGCCGCGCCGAGAAGGTCGAGTTGCTCAAGCGCATCGACGTTGCGACGCGTGCGCTGGACTCGCGTATCCAGCAGGTTTCGGTGAGCATGGCCGGCGTCTGGGAGCGCATTCTGGTGGCCGCCGCGGATGGCAGCCTTGCCGCCGATGTGCGCCCGCTGGTGCGCTTCAATGTCAGTGTCATCGTCGAGCAGAATGGCCGTCGCGAGCGTGGCGGGCATGGTGGCGGCGGGCGTACCGACTACCGTTATTTCCTGACCGACGATCGCGCTATGGGCTATGCCCGTGAGGCCCTGCGTCAGGCATTGGTCAACCTGGAAGCGATTCCCGCCCCGGCAGGCACCTTGCCGGTAGTACTTGGCTCTGGCTGGTCTGGCGTGCTGCTGCACGAAGCAGTGGGTCACGGCCTTGAGGGCGACTTCAACCGCAAGGGCAGTTCGGCCTACAGCGGGCGCATTGGCGAGATGGTTGCGTCGAAACTCTGCACCATCGTCGACGACGGCACCCTGGCGGGGCGTCGTGGCTCGCTGAGTGTCGATGACGAGGGCACACCTACCGAATGCACCACGCTGATCGAGAATGGCGTGCTCAAGGGCTACATGCAGGACAAGCTCAATGCGCGCCTTATGGGCGTGGCACGTACCGGCAACGGCCGTCGCGAGTCCTATGCCCACCTGCCGATGCCGCGCATGACCAACACCTACATGCTGGGCGGGCAGAGCGATCCGCGGGAAATCATCGCCTCAGTGAAGCGCGGCATCTACTGCGCCAACCTGGGCGGTGGCCAGGTGGATATCACCAGCGGCAAGTTCGTGTTTTCAACCAGTGAGGCCTATCTGATCGAAGACGGCAAGATCACCGCGCCGGTCAAAGGCGCGACCTTGATCGGTAACGGGCCGGAAGCCATGAGCAGGGTGTCGATGGTGGGTAATGATCTGTCGCTGGACAGCGGCGTCGGTACGTGCGGGAAAGATGGCCAGTCGCTGCCGGTTGGTGTGGGTCAGCCTACGCTGAAAATCGACGCGATCACCGTGGGTGGCACCGGTAGCTGAATGTGAGTCGGGGCCGGCTGCCTCTGCTGCCGGCCCCGAGGGCGAAATCAACGCAGACCGCGTTGAAGTTCGTCCAGCTCACGGATGTATTTGAAGATTTTGCGGCTGGTGGCCGGCGGTTTGTTGCGTGCAACTTCGTGTTGCGCCTGACGGATCAGCGAACGCAGCTGCTGACGGTCGGCATCGGGGTATTCGACAACGAATTTCTCGAGGTCGGCGTCATCGCCCGCAATCAGGCGATCACGCCAGCGCTCCAGATTGTGGAAACGTTCATTGTATTGGCGAGTGGAGGCATCGAGTTGGTCCAGCAACACCAGAATGGCTTCCTGGTCCTGATCGCGCATCAGCTTGCCGATGAACAGAATGTGCCGCTTTCGCGCGATGTTCGCCGTGTGCTTGGGCGCTTCGGCCAGGGCCTTGCGCAAAGCGTCGGTCAGCGGCAGCTTGGCCAGCACATCGGCTTTGAGTGTTGTCAGTCGCTCGCCGAGGTCGACCAGAGCATGCAGCTCTCGTTTGACCTGGCTTTTGCTTTTCTCCCCGTCGAGGGAGTCGTCGTAAGAATCAACCATGGGGGCAGTCCGCAAATAAACGCCGCCATGATAACCAGTCGTGGGCCGCTTGTCCGGCCCGGTCGGTATTCGGCCTGTGCTGAAAGAAGAATTTGATGGAGAAAGTCATGAGTGCAACCCAAAGCGTCGGCCCACAAGCCTTGCCCGAACTGCAGGAACAGGTCGAGCAGATCATCGCCGAAGCCCGGCGTCAGGGTGCCAGCGCCTGCGAAGTCGCGGTGTCGGTGGACCAGGGGCTGTCGACATCGGTCCGTCAGCGTGAAGTCGAAACCGTCGAGTTCAACCGCGATCAGGGCTTTGGTATCACCCTGTATGTCGGGCAGCGCAAGGGCTCGGCCAGCACGTCGGCAACCGGCGCCGATGCGATTCGTGAAACGGTCGCCGCTGCACTGGCGATTGCCGAACACACCTCCGAGGATGAAAGCTCCGGGCTGGCCGACGCTGCGCTGATGGCCAAAGAGGTCATGGATTTTGACCTTTATCACACCTGGGACATCACGCCCGAGCAGGCCATCGAGAAAGCGCTGATCTGCGAAGCGGCGGCCTTCGATGCCGACAGCCGCATCAAGAACGCCGATGGCACTACGCTCAATACCCATCAGGGCTGCCGCGTGTATGGCAACAGCAATGGCTTTATCGGTGGCTATGCCTCAACGCGTCACAGCCTCAGCTGTGTGATGATTGCCGAGGGTGAAGGCCAGATGCAGCGCGATTACTGGTATGACGTCAACCGCCAGGGCGAGCTGCTGGCCGATGCGCAGAGCATTGGCCGCAAGGCCGCGTTGCGTGCGGCAAGCCGTCTGGGTGCGCGTCCGGTGCCGACCTGTGAAGTGCCAGTGCTGTTTGCTGCGGAACTGGCGGGCGGTCTGTTCGGCAGCTTTCTCGGCGCCATTTCCGGTGGCACGCTGTACCGCAAATCGTCGTTCCTCGAAGGCGCGCTGGGTCAGCGCCTGTTCCCTGAGTGGATGACCATCGATGAGCGCCCGCACCTGAAGCATGCGATGGGCAGTTCGGCATTCGACAGCGACGGTCTGGCGACCTTCGCCAAGCCATTCGTGGCAGGTGGGGATCTGGTTTCCTATGTGCTGAGCACGTATTCCGGCCGCAAGCTGGGCCTGCCGAGCACCGCCAACGCGGGCGGTGTACATAACCTGTTCGTCACCCATGGTTCGGACGACCAGGCTGCGCTGATTCGGCGCATGGGGCGCGGCTTGCTGGTCACCGAGCTTATGGGCAGCGGTTTGAACATGGTCACCGGCGACTATTCGCGTGGCGCGGCAGGCTTCTGGGTCGAGAATGGCGAGATTCAGTTCCCGGTTCAGGAAGTGACCATCGCCGGCAACATGCGCGACATGTTCAAGCAGATCGTCGCCGTTGGCAGCGATCTTGAGCTGCGCAGCAACATCCGCACCGGCTCGGTACTGATCGAGCGAATGACCGTAGCGGGTAGCTGACAGGCCCCCGATTCCGGCTATCGTGCCTATAAATGCAGAGCGTGGGCACGATAGTTGCGATCATCGTTCCCTACGCTTCAGCTTGGGAATGCATTTCGTGACGCTCTGCGTCACCCATCCGCTTGCGGCTTTGACCGCCAATAACCTCCCTCCGAACCCGCGTTTTACGTTTCCCTCAAAGCATGTTCACGCTCACCGGCGCAAGGCGGTGAAGCGATCGGGCTTGTGTTGATTCTTATCTCATTTAATAATGAATATCATTTATAAAATGAACTGCGATCATGGGGTCTGCTTTGAACGAGTTGTCTTAGCTGGAAACCAGCGTGGCTTGAGTCTGCGGATTCGTTGTGCGCTTTAAACCGACGAGCCTCTGCTGATCGAGCATTACCTCGTCAAGAGGCGTTCCTGACGCGGTTGACCGCCACGCCCTGGCCCATGGTCGCTGCCTAGCCAACGTTCCTGGAGGTATGTCATGCAGCATTGGAAACGCACCATCGAGCAGGCCAATCGCTGTTTCAATCTCGGCGAGTGGGTCGAGGCCCGCGAGTTGTACCTTCAGGCGCTGGCGTTGGCGCAAGTCCTGTTCGAACGCTGGGCGGATGCCGACGAAGCGGTCGCGGCCTGTGTGATTTCTCACCATAACCTGGCGGATCTGCACCTGAGTCTGGGCCAGCCGGAGGAGAGCGCCGAGTACCTGTGTGCCATCCACCAGCACCTGTTGCGGACCCTGCAGGATCAGCGCCTCCCGCCCGCCCTGCGCGAGGCGGCCTTGCGTCATAGCAGCAAAACC
This sequence comes from Pseudomonas cerasi, assembly GCF_900074915.1. Classification (GTDB taxonomy): domain Bacteria; phylum Pseudomonadota; class Gammaproteobacteria; order Pseudomonadales; family Pseudomonadaceae; genus Aquipseudomonas; species Aquipseudomonas cerasi. The sequence continues at coordinate 4,632,646 of NZ_LT222319.1, read as the reverse complement.
TACGCCGAGCTGCTGAGTTTCATCAGCGAACATGGCGAATACCCGCGCACCCATCGGTTGCTGAACAGCAGCGGCGAGCATACGCGCTCAGCGCTGCAACGCCATTCGGCAGCCCCTTCCGGACTTTTCTACGGAGCACACTGACATGCCATACACCTTGCCCGCACTGCCTTACGCATACGATGCCCTTGAACCGCATATCGATGCGCAAACCATGGAAATCCACTACACCAAGCATCACCAGACGTACATCAACAACCTCAATGCAGCGGTCGAAGGCACGGAGTTTGCGGACTGGTCTGTCGAGAAACTCGTCGCCAGTGTCCAGCAATTGCCTGAAAACCTGCGTCCAGCGGTGATCAATCAGGGTGGCGGCCATGCCAATCATTCGTTGTTCTGGGAAGTCATGGTGCCGGGCGGGGGAGGCTTGCCCACAGGCGCTGTCGCGTTGGCGATTGACGAACAACTGGGCGGCTACGAAAGCTTCAAGGAAGCGTTCACCAAGGCCGCGTTGACCCGATTCGGCAGTGGCTGGGCATGGCTGAGCGTCACGCCTGACAAGAAGCTGGTGGTGGAAAGCAGCGGTAATCAGGACAGCCCGCTGATGAACGGCAACACGCCGATTCTAGGGCTGGACGTGTGGGAGCACGCTTACTACCTGCGCTATCAGAACCGTCGTCCCGAATACATCAACGCGTTCTACAACGTGATCAACTGGGATGAGGTGTCCCGCCGTTATCAGGCCGCCCTGGCCTGAGCCTGGCACCCGGACCCAAGGCAGCCCATGCGCTTCGGATTCCTTACGCTCAGTACTGCGCGGTTATTTCGGATGGTAGTGGGTAGCGTGCTGTTGTTGGCGGGTATGGCGCTACTGGTTGCCCATGGGCTGAGCTGGATGCACTTGCAAGGCTTGTGGTGACGTATACCGCGTTTGTCCGAGGGCTTATTCGCCCTCATCAAACCGGTTGTTGATCAGCTCGACCAGGCCATCGAGCGCTTCCTGTTCGAATTCACCTTCAGTGTGCAGGTGGACCTCGGTGCCCTTGCCGGCAGCCAACATCATCACGGCCATGATGCTTTTGCCATCGACCATGCTCTCCGGAGTGCGGCCGACCCTGATCTTGCAGGGGAACTTGCCTGCGACGCCGACGAATTTGGCGGCAGCGCGGGCATGCAGGCCCAGTTTGTTGATGATGGTGATTTGACGAGCGGGCATCGCAGTGAAAATCCTTCAGCTGAGGTCGCGGTGGCGGACCTGAACGTTCTTGAGTGATTGTTGCAAAACCTGACCAAGCCGCTCGGTCAGGTAGACCGAACGGTGGTGTCCGCCGGTGCAGCCGATGGCAATGGTAACGTAGGAACGGTTACTGGCTGCAAACCGGGGTAGCCATTTGTTCAGGTAGGCAAAGATGTCCTGAAACATTTCTTCGACATCAGGCTGCACCGACAGGTAGTCGATAACAGGCTGTTCAAGCCCTGAATGGTCGCGCAGTTCTGGCTTCCAGTAGGGATTGGGCAGGCAGCGCACATCGAATACCAGGTCTGCATCGATGGGCATGCCACGCTTGAAACCAAATGACTCGATCAGAAACGCCGTGCCTGGCTCGGGCTTGTTCAGCAGGCGAAGCTTGAGCGCGTCGCGCAACTGATAGAGGTTCAGGTGGGTGGTGTTGATCTTCAGGTCGGCCAGATCGATGATCGGGCCAAGCAGTGCGGTCTCGTCGCGTATCGCTTCGGCCAGCGAACGATCGGCCGTGCTCAGGGGGTGGCGGCGCCGGGTTTCCGAGAAGCGCTTGAGCAGTGTGGCTTCGTCTGCATCCAGGTAGAGCACGTCGCACTGAATATTGCGCGCGCGTACTTCATTCAGCATCTGCGGAAAACGGGTCAGATGGCTGGGCAGGTTGCGCGCATCTATTGAAACCGCCAGCAGCGGTTCGGCGAGTTCGGTGTTGATCAGCGCGCGTTCCGCCAGCTCCGGCAACAGACCTGCCGGCAGGTTGTCGACACAGTAAAAACCGTTGTCTTCCAGCACGTCGAGCGCCGTACTCTTGCCTGAGCCGGAGCGACCGCTGACGATGATCATGCGCATGGTCAGTTTCCGTTCTGCACGTCCAGCACCACTTGATAAAGCGCCTGGGCGCTTTCGGCACTGCGCAGGCGCTTACGCACATCTTTGTCGTCGAGCATGCTGGCGATCTGGCGCAGCAGCTCCAGGTGCTCATCGGTAGCGGCTTGCGGGACCAGCAGGACGAACAGCAGGTCAACCGGCGCGCCATCGATGGCGTCGAAATCCACGGGTGTAGCGAGGTGAATGACTGCACTGACAGGCTCGCTGCAGTCAGCAAGGCGGCAGTGGGGAATGGCAATACCGTTGCCAAAACCGGTCGAGCCCAGTTTTTCCCGGGCAACGAGGCTTGCGAATACTGTATCCGAAACCATGCCCGGCACTTCACGGCCGATCAGGTTGGCAATTTCTTCGAGTACACGCTTTTTGCTGCCACCCGGCACGTTCACGAGGGAGCGGCCGGGGGTCAGGATATTTTCAATTCGGATCATTAATTGGGCGTTAGCGAGCTGCCGCACCTTTGAGGATGCTTTGCTGCTTTTCCTTATGCTTGAGCAATTGTCGGTCTAGCTTGTCAGTGAGCAGGTCGATGGCAGCGTACATGTCATCATGTTCAGCATTGGCAACGACCTCTCCACCATGGATGTGCAACGTGGCTTCGATCTTCTGCTTGAGCTTTTCGACCGTCATCGTGACCTGCACGTTGGTAATCTTGTCAAAATGCCCCTCGAGCTTCTTGAGCTTGAGCTCAACGTATTCACGAAGGGGTTTGGTCACTTCCAGTTGGTGTCCACTGATGTTGACTTGCATACAGCTTTCTCCTTTGCCAGTGCATAAAGAGGCAGGCATGGCGCCTGCCACTGGGACGCTGTGGCTCGGCCTGCATCACATCAGTCGCTTACGCTCACTGGAAGGGGCGATCCCGAGAGACTCACGGTACTTGGCGACTGTGCGACGGGCTACTTGAATGCCTTGTGCCTCCAGTAAACCAGCGATCTTGCTATCACTCAACGGCTTTTTCTGATTTTCCGCCGCAACCAGTTTTTTGATGATTGCGCGAATTGCCGTGGACGAGCATTCGCCGCCCTCGGAGGTGCTCACATGGCTTGAGAAGAAGTATTTCAGCTCGTAAATGCCACGTGGGGTGTGCATGAATTTCTGCGTGGTCACCCGCGAGATGGTCGATTCGTGCATGCCCACTGCCTCGGCAATGTCGTGCAGGACGAGCGGCTTCATGGCCTCGTCGCCGTACTCGAGGAAACCGCGCTGGTGTTCGACGATCTGCGTGGCGACCTTCATCAGTGTTTCGTTGCGGCTTTGCAGGCTTTTGATGAACCAGCGCGCTTCCTGCAACTGATTACGCATGAAGGTGTTGTCTGCGCTAGTGTCAGCGCGCCGCACGAAGCCCGCGTATTGCGGATTGACTCGCAGGCGTGGCACCGACTCCTGATTGAGTTCGACCAGCCAGCGTTCGTTGTCCTTGCGCACGATCACGTCCGGAATGACGTATTCGGCTTCGGTGGATTCGATCTGCGAGCCTGGACGCGGGTTGAGGCTTTGCACCAGCTCGATGACCTGGCGCAGCTCGTCTTCCTTGAGCTTCATGCGCCGCATCAGCTGGCCGTAGTCGCGGCTTCCGAGCAGATCGATGTAGTCGCTGACCAGGCGCTGTGCTTCTGTCAGCCACGGCGTTTTCGCTGGCAGCTGGCGCAGTTGCAGCAGCAGGCATTCGCTCAGATTGCGAGCACCGATGCCGGCAGGTTCGAACTGCTGGATGCGATGTAGTACGGCTTCGATCTCGTCGAGCTCGATGTCCAGCTCAGGGTCGAACGACTCGAGAATCTCATCGAGCGTCTCGTCGAGGTAGCCCTGATTGTTGATGCAGTCGATCAGCGTGACCGCCACCAGACGGTCCTTGTCGGACATCGGCGCAACATTCAACTGCCACAGCAGGTGGCTTTGCAGGCTTTCACCGGCGGAGGTGCGTGTGGTGAAGTCCCACTCGTCGTCATCGTTGCTTGGCAGGCTGCTGGCGCTGGTCTGGTAGATGTCTTCCCATGCGGTATCGACGGGCAGCTCGTTGGGAATGCGCTCGTTCCATTCACCGTCTTCAAGATTGTCCACGGTAGGCGCGGATTCCTGATAGGTCGGTTCCTGAACGTCGGGGTTGGGCTTTTGTTCGATGTTGTCGGCAAGCGGGTCGGAGTTGTCGAAGTCGTCGCCTTCTTCCTGCCGCTCCAGCATAGGGTTTGACTCCAGCGCTTCCTGGATCTCCTGCTGAAGATCCAGAGTTGAAAGCTGAAGTAAGCGGATTGCCTGTTGCAGCTGCGGTGTCATCGTCAGCTGCTGGCCCATTCTCAAGACTAGCGATGGTTTCATGGCAGGGGCTAAACACCTTATTCGCCGGCGCGCATGCGCCATCTACTACAGGCGCCGTGGCGCCAACTTAAGCAAATTATATGCCTGAAACCTGTGCATTTGCCTAGAGTGATATGACAAATAAAATGTTGTCAATACACTGCGTAGGCATCAATCGGCTGCGAAGCGCAAAGGGGCAGTCGATTAAAGGCGGAACTCGTGGCCGAGGTAGACCTCTTTCACCAGCTGGTTCGCCAGAATGGTCTCGGAGTCGCCTTCCGCAATCAGCTGTCCATCGTTGACGATGTAGGCCGTTTCGCAGATATCCAGTGTTTCCCGGACGTTGTGGTCGGTGATCAGTACACCGATACCCTTGGCCTTGAGATGGTGAATGATCTGCTTGATGTCGCCTACCGAAATAGGGTCGACACCTGCGAATGGTTCATCCAGCAGGATGAATTTCGGCGCGGTGGCCAGGGCTCGGGCGATTTCCACACGGCGACGTTCACCACCCGACAGGCTCATGCCCAGGTTGTCGCGGATATGGGTGATGTGGAACTCCTGCAGAAGGCTTTCCAGTTCCTTGCGGCGTGCACCGGCGTCGAGCTCCTTGCGGGTCTCGAGAATCGCCATGATGTTGTCGGACACCGAGAGCTTGCGGAAGATCGAGGCTTCCTGTGGCAGGTAGCCGATACCCGCGCGGGCGCGACCGTGCATGGGTTGATGGCTGACATCCAGATCGTCAATCAGCACACGACCCTGATCAGCCTGGACCAGACCCACGATCATGTAGAAGCAGGTGGTCTTGCCGGCGCCGTTCGGGCCCAGCAGGCCGACGATCTGGCCGCTGTCGATGGAGATGCTCACATCGCGCACGACCTGCCGGCTTTTGTAGCTTTTAGCCAGATGCTGGGCTTTGAGCGTCGCCATTTACTGGGCCTTCTGAGGTTGATCGGTTTTCTTTTTCGGCTGGATGACCATGTCGATACGCGGACGTGGTGTAGTCACCTTGGCACCGCCATTGGCCCGGCCGGCACTGACGACCTGTCTGACCGTGTCATAGACGATTTTCTCGCCTTCCGAGGTGTTGCCATCATTGATGACCTTGGCCTTGTCGATCAGGACGATACGGTCCTGGCCGGCGTAATACTGAATGGTGACGGCATAGGCCTGCACGATCGGCTTGTCCACGGCAGGCTTCTGCTCGTAGTAGGCCAGATTGCCGACCGAGGTGAATACGTCGACTTCGCCCTGGGCATTACGCGTGATCGTCACGGTGTTGCCCGTGATTTTCATCGAGCCCTGAGTGATGATGACATTGCCCTTGTAAGTCGCCACGCCTTTCTTGTCATCGAGCTGAGCATCGTCAGACTGGATGTGAATAGGCTGATCTCGGTCGGTTGGCAGGGACCAGGCGCTCGCGCTTCCCAGTGCTGCGCCCAGGCCGAGCAATAAAGGAAGAGTTTTAACGAGCCTCATACTGTCCTCTTACGTTGGACAGCAGGTCCATCCTGCTGTCTTTCAAATACGCTTTCATTCCCTTGGCCGTGGTCACACCGCCTGCGCCGTCGATTCTAACGTCTTGGTCGGTCTGCGCATATTGCTTCTGAGGGAATACGGTCATGCGACTACTGGTGATGATAGTCGTACGTTGTTTTTCATCGGTGCGTTCAACGCGCACGGAATCGATCAGCTCGACCTGGTCGCCGCCGGACGAAACCTCGCCTTTCTTGCTCTGCACGTGCCAGGGAAACTCGCCGCCGCGGTACATGTGCAGGTCGGGCGTGGTCAGCAGGGTCACGTCAGTGGCTTTCACATGCTCCACCTTGTCGGAGGTCATGTCGTACTGAAGCGTGCCGTCGGGCAGGTACTGAACGCTGTGGGCGTTGATTGCATAGTAGTCGATGACAGTGTCGTCGACCGTCGAGACCGGTTGATCCATGAAGCTTTCCGGGCTGATGTTCCAGTAGCCGACCGCTGCCAGCAGCAGCGCCAGTACCCCGAGAAGCAGGAACTTGCGAATTTTTTTAGTGAACATAATGGCTTCTATAAATAGGCGGAGTGAGCCGCTTCAAGGTTGCCTTGCGCACTCAGAATCAGTTCGCAGAATTCGCGCGCTGCACCTTCGCCGCCTCGCGCCCTGGTTATCCCGTGTGCATGCTCGCGTACAAAGCCGGCAGCATTGGCCACTGCCATGCCCAGACCAACGCGTCTGATGACGGGCAAGTCTGGCAGATCATCACCCAGATAGGCGACCTGTTCGTAACTCAGATTGAGTTCTGCCAGCAACTTGTCCAGCACTACCAGTTTGTCTTCACGTCCCTGGAACAGGTGTTCAATGCCCAGGCTCTTTGCCCGGCGCTCGACTATCGCGGTCTTGCGGCCACTGATGATCGCCGTGGTGACGCCCGAGGCTATCAGCATTTTAATGCCTTGGCCGTCGAGGGTATTGAATGTCTTGATCTCGCTGCCGTCTTCCATGAAGTAAAGGCGGCCATCGGTCAGCACGCCATCGACGTCGAAGACTGCCAGCTTGATGGCCTTGCCGCGTTGCATGAGATCCTGGGTCATTATTTCGGTTTCCATTACATGACGCCTGCGCGCAGGAGATCCTGCAGGTTGAATGCGCCAACCGGCCGGTCGTTCTGGTCTACGACAACAAGCGCACTGATTTTGTTGTCCTCCATGATTTTCAGCGCCTCGGCGGCGAGCATCTCGGCATGGGCGGTCTTGCCATGAAGCGTCATGACCTCATCGATGATTGTCTGGCGGATATCGACAGGGCGGTCCAGCGTCCGGCGCAAGTCACCGTCCGTGAAGATGCCGGCCAGGGTGCCATCGGCTTCGACGATGGCGGTCATGCCCAGACCTTTACGAGTCATTTCAAGCAGTGCGTCGCGCAGCAAGGTACCGCGTTGCACGCTGGGCAGTGATTCGCCGGAGTGCATCACATTCTCGACCTTGAGCAGCAGGCGACGACCCAATGCGCCGCCCGGATGGGAGAATGCGAAATCTTCGGCGGTGAAACCGCGGGCGTCGAGCAGCGCTACGGCGAGGGCGTCGCCCATGACCAGTGCGGCGGTTGTCGAGGACGTCGGTGCCAGGTTGAGCGGGCAGGCCTCATGCACGACATGCGCGTTGAGGTTGATGTCGGCAGCCTTGGCCAGAATGGACTCGGGGTCGCCGGTCAGGCTAATCATCTTTATGCCCAGGCGCTTGATCAGTGGCAGCAGGGTGACGATTTCGTTGGTGCTGCCAGAGTTCGACAAGGCCAGGATGATGTCGTCACGGGTGATCATGCCCATGTCGCCATGGCTGGCTTCGGCCGGATGCACGAAAAAAGAGGTGGTGCCCGTGCTCGCCAGCGTGGCAGCGATCTTGTTGCCGATATGTCCGGACTTGCCCATGCCGACCACGACCACGCGCCCTTTGCTGGCAAGGATCATTTCGCACGCGCGCACGAAATCGCCGTCAAGACGTTCAAGCAAGCCTTGCATGGCTTCTATCTCAAGGCGAATGGTGCGTTGCGCCGATTGGATCAGGTCACTGGATTGGTTCATGTCTGGAAAGGGTCAGCCTGCTGAAAGGCGGCGATTATAGCGGTAATGAACGATTCCCTCACGTCTGATCGTCGTTGTGTTGTTTTTAAACGAATTTCCTACGTACCTGCGGGTCTGTATTCAAGCCTGTGGCCATAACATTGTGGTACAGAATAATTCAGCGAATACCTGAACCGCTCGGTTCTCTTCTTGGGGGCGGGTGGCTGCGGTGATATAGTTCGCGGCCTGTTCGGCACGCCTGGACAGCCTGTCGGTGTTCAAAAACCGGCGGCTCAAGGCGGAAGCTGTATCGCAAGGAGTTTAGATGAGTCCTGATGACGCCTATGCGGTCGAGTTGAAAGGTGTGTCTTTCAAACGCGGTGCGCGCAGCATTTTCAATAACGTTGATATTCGTATTCCGCGCGGCAAGGTTACCGGGATCATGGGGCCGTCAGGTTGCGGCAAGACCACCCTGTTGCGCCTGATGGGTGCCCAGTTGCGCCCGAGCGAGGGGCAGGTGTGGGTCAATGGCCAGAATCTGCCGGAGCTGTCGCGCAGTGATCTGTTCGATGCCCGCAAGCAGATGGGCGTTTTATTTCAGAGCGGTGCACTGTTTACCGATCTGGATGTTTTCGAAAACGTCGCCTTTCCCCTGCGCGTGCACACCGAGCTGCCGGAAGAAATGATCCGCGACATCGTTCTGCTCAAGCTTCAGGCCGTGGGCCTGCGCGGCGCGGTGGAACTGATGCCGGACGAATTATCGGGCGGCATGAAGCGTCGTGTCGCGCTGGCGCGCGCAATCGCTCTCGATCCGCAGATTCTCATGTATGACGAGCCTTTTGTCGGGCAGGACCCTATTGCGATGGGGGTGCTGGTGCGTCTGATCCGGCTGCTTAACGACGCACTGGGTATCACCAGCATCGTGGTGTCCCATGACCTCAGCGAGACTGCGAGCATTGCCGACTATCTATATGTCGTCGGCGACGGGCAGGTGCTGGGGCAGGGTACGCCGCAGGAACTGATGTCCTCGGACAATCCACGTATTCGTCAATTCATGACCGGCGAGCCGGACGGCCCTGTACCGTTCCACTATCCGGCGCCGGATTTTCGCGAAGATCTATTGGGGAAGCGCTGATGCGCAATAAGTCACTGATGGACCGGGTCAGCCTGCTGGGGCGTTCGGCCATTGATATTGTTACTGTTCTGGGGCGTTCCGGTCTGTTTCTGGTACATGCCCTGCTCGGTCGCGGCGGTGCCGGCAGCAGTTTTCAATTGCTGGTCAGGCAGCTGTATTCGGTGGGGGTCATGTCGCTGGTCATCATTGTGGTGTCCGGCATGTTCATCGGCATGGTACTGGCGTTGCAGGGCTTCAGCATCCTGACCAAATACGGTTCGGAGCAGGCGGTCGGCCAGATGGTTGCCCTGACTCTGCTGCGTGAACTCGGTCCTGTGGTGACGGCCTTGCTGTTCGCCGGTCGTGCCGGGTCTGCATTGACCGCCGAGATCGGCAACATGAAATCCACCGAGCAGCTGTCGAGCCTTGAAATGATCGGTGTCGATCCACTCAAGTACATCGTTGCGCCGCGTCTGTGGGCCGGCTTCATCTCGTTGCCGATTCTGGCGATGATTTTCAGCGTGGTCGGTATCTGGGGGGCTTCCTGGGTGGCGATCGATTGGCTCGGAGTCTATGACGGTTCTTTCTGGTCGAACATGCAGAACAGCGTTTCTTTCACGAACGATGTGCTCAATGGGGTGATCAAAAGCGTCGTATTTGCCTTCGTGGTGACATGGATTGCCGTTTTCCAGGGTTACGATTGCGAGCCTACTTCCGAGGGGATCAGTTGCGCGACGACCAGAACCGTCGTATACGCCTCGTTGGCCGTGCTGGGACTGGACTTTATTTTGACCGCTTTGATGTTTGGAGATTTCTGATGCAAAACCGTGCCATCGAAACCGGAGTCGGTCTGTTCCTGCTGGCGGGGATACTGGCTCTGCTCCTGCTGGCCCTGCGAGTCAGTGGTCTGAGCACGAGCGCGAGCACCGACACTTATAAACTTTATGCCTACTTCGACAATATTGCCGGTTTGACTGTCAGAGCCAAAGTAAGCATGGCCGGCGTCACGATCGGCAAGGTGACGGCGATCGATCTGGATCGCGATACCTTTACCGGTCGCGTCACGCTGGAGATTCAGAAGAAGGTCGATAACCTGCCTTCGGACTCGACTGCGTCGATTCTGACTGCCGGTTTGCTGGGTGAAAAATACATCGGTCTCAGCGTCGGTGGCGATGACAAGCTGCTCAAGGATGGCGGGACTATCCATGACACGCAGTCGTCGCTGGTGCTGGAAGACCTGATCGGAAAATTCCTGCTCAATACTGTTAGTAAAGACGCCAAGTGAGGAGCTTCAAATGATCTCTATTCTGCGCCGTGGCCTGCTGGTATTGCTGGCCACTCTGCCAATGCTGGCGAATGCCGCGGCGACCCCGTCGGCTCATGACCTGGTGGAGCGCACCACCAAGGAACTGTTGAGTGACCTGGCGAACAATCGCGAGCAGTACAAAGCCAACCCAAGCGCGTTCTATGATGCACTGAACCGCATTGTCGGTCCTGTCGTGGATGCCGATGGCATTTCCAAAAGCATCATGACCGTGAAGTACTCCCGCAAGGCGAGCCCTGAACAGGTGAAGCGTTTCGAGGAAAACTTCAAGCGCAGCCTGATGCAGTTCTACGGCAACGCCTTGCTTGAATTCAACAACCAGGGCATCACCGTCGCACCTGCCAAGGACGAAGGCGATGACCGCACCAGCGTTGACATGCAGGTCAAGGGCAATAACGGCGCGATCTATCCGGTTTCCTACACGCTGGTCAAGCTGAACGGCGAGTGGAAAGTGCGTAACGTTGTCATCAACGGTATCAATATCGGCAAGCTGTTCCGTGATCAGTTCGCCGATGCCATGCAGCGCAACGGCAACAACCTGGATACCACCATCAACAACTGGGCTGGCGAAGTGGCCAAGACCAAATCTACCGTTGATGCCACGCAGAAGCCGGTGCAATGACCGAATCTGCCGTCCGCCTCGTCGGGCCGGGTGAGCTCAGGCTGATCGGTGTGCTGGATTACCGTACAGGGCCGCAACTGCGCAAGCAGGGTGCGGCACTGATCAAGTCCGGTGATCTCGCAGACCTCACGCTTGACTGTTCGGGTGTCGAGAAGTCCAGCAGCGTCGGCCTGGCCTTGTTGCTGGCGTTCATGCGCGACGCCCGGGATGCGGGCAAGTCGATGACCATCCGCGCACTCCCCGAAGACATGCGCCAGATAGCTCGCGTATCAGGTTTGACCGAGCTGCTGGACGCCCACTGAAAGGCATCATCGAAAAGCCCTTTATCCGGGACCTGCTTGTCGGGCTTCGCATAACATGGGCTTTTTTTGTATGATGCCAGACCCGCGCGCGTACAGCGCCGATCGAGGTTAAGCATGCAGGCCGTAGAAGTTAAAAGCTTCCTTGAAGGAAAGCTGCCGGAAATCAAAGTGGAAGTCGAAGGCGAAGGCTGCAACTTCCAGTTGAACATCATCAGCGACGAGTTGGCCGGCCTGAGCCCGGTCAAACGTCAGCAACAGATTTATACCCATCTGAACCCCTGGATTGCCGATGGCAGCATCCACGCGGTGACCATGAAATTTTTCAGCCGCGCCGCATGGGCCGAGCGTTCCTGAGCCAATTGGTGTCGAGACTCTAATGGATAAATTGATTATTACCGGCGGCGTTCGTCTTGATGGCGAAATTCGCATTTCCGGGGCAAAGAACTCTGCCCTGCCGATCCTTGCCGCCACGTTGCTGGCGGACGGACCCGTCACCGTTCAGAACCTGCCGCACCTGCACGACATCACGACCATGATCGAGCTGTTCGGTCGCATGGGCATCGAGCCTGTCATCGATGAAAAGCTCAGTGTCGAAATCGATCCGCGCACCATCAAGACCCTGGTCGCCCCGTACGAGCTGGTGAAAACCATGCGTGCGTCGATTCTGGTGCTGGGCCCGATGGTCGCTCGATTCGGTGAGGCCGAAGTGGCTCTGCCAGGCGGCTGTGCCATCGGTTCGCGTCCGGTCGACCTGCACATCCGTGGTCTTGAAGCCATGGGCGCGATCATCGACGTCGAAGGTGGCTACATCAAGGCCAAGGCACCCGAGGGTGGCTTGCGCGGTGCCAACTTCTTCTTCGATACCGTGAGCGTGACCGGTACTGAGAACATCATGATGGCAGCCAGCCTCGCCAACGGTCGCAGCGTGCTGCAGAACGCCGCACGCGAGCCCGAGGTTGTCGATCTGGCCAACTTCCTGATCGCAATGGGCGCCAAGATTCACGGTGCAGGCACCGACACCATCACCATCGATGGCGTCAAGCGTCTGGGCCCGGCCACTTACAAGGTCATGCCTGACCGTATCGAGACCGGCACCTACCTGGTGGCCGCTGCTGTTACCGGCGGTCGCGTCAAGGTCAAGGACACCGATCCGACCATCCTCGAAGCTGTGCTGCTCAAGCTTCAGGAGGCAGGTGCTGAAGTCACGACCGGTGAAGACTGGATCGAGCTGAACATGCACGGCAAGCGTCCAAAGGCGGTCAATGTGCGTACCGCGCCTTACCCGGCGTTCCCGACCGACATGCAGGCGCAGTTCATTTCGCTCAACGCGATTGCCGAAGGCACGGGGGCGGTCATCGAGACCATCTTCGAAAATCGCTTCATGCACGTGTATGAAATGCACCGCATGGGTGCTCAGATTCAGGTTGAAGGCAACACCGCCATTGTCACCGGCACCGAAGTACTCAAGGGCGCGCCAGTCATGGCGACCGACCTGCGTGCATCGGCCAGTCTGGTGATCTCGGCGCTGGTCGCTCAGGGCGACACGCTGATCGACCGCATCTACCACATAGACCGTGGTTACGAGTGCATCGAAGAGAAGCTGCAAATGCTGGGTGCCAAGATCCGCCGCGTTCCGGGCTAGCAGCACGCGGCCCTGATGCCGCTGGCATCGGGGCCGCCTGTTCTGTCGCGGGTGTGATTTCTGATTCGTTTCACTTCAGGTCAACAGGCCTGAGGGTTGTCATGCGCCGCTTGCGTCGTGACAAAAGTTTCCTGATAAGGACTTACGTTTCCCATGTTGACCATCGCACTGTCCAAGGGCCGCATTCTTGATGACACCCTGCCGCTTCTCGCTGAAGCGGGCATCGTGCCGACCGAGAATCCGGACAAGAGCCGCAAGCTCATCATCCCCACGACTCAGGCCGATGTGCGCCTGCTGATCGTGCGCGCCACCGACGTGCCGACCTATGTCGAGCATGGTGCCGCCGATCTGGGTGTCGCGGGCAAGGATGTGTTGATGGAATACACCGGTCAGGGCCTCTATGAGCCGCTGGACCTGCAGATTGCCAAGTGCAAGCTGATGACCGCTGGCGCCATCGGTGCGGTCGAGCCCAAGGGCCGTCTGCGCGTGGCTACCAAGTTCGTCAACGTTGCCAAGCGTTACTACGCCGAGCAGGGCCGTCAGGTCGATATCATCAAGTTGTACGGCTCCATGGAGCTGGCACCGCTGATTGGCCTGGCAGACAAGATCATCGATGTGGTCGACACCGGTAACACCTTGCGCGCCAACGGCCTCGAGCCTCAGGAACTGATCGCGACCATCAGTTCGCGTCTGGTGGTCAACAAGGCCTCCATGAAGATGCAGCACGCACGTATCCAGGCCCTCATCGACACCCTGCGCAAGGCAGTGGAGTCGCGACACCGTAGCTGATCCCTTCACGCAACGTTGAGTTGCGTCCAGCTATCCGTGTCATAGCCAAATTTCTCAGGTGCCTGCGCGGATAGCTTGGTAGCTTTAGGCTCCTGAGCATCCGCCAATTATTGAGGCCCCGCTATGACCACTCCCACTGCAATTCGCCGACTCGACGCTGCTGACCCGGATTTCGCACGACATCTGGATCATCTGCTGAGCTGGGAAAGTGTGTCTGACGATTCGGTCAACCAGCGCGTGCTCGACATCATCAAGGCGGTGCGTGAGCGGGGCGACGCGGCGCTGGTCGAGTTCACCCAGAAGTTTGACGGGCTACAGGTTGCGTCGATGGCCGACCTGATCCTGCCTCGCCAGCGCCTGGAGCTGGCGTTGACGCGCATTACCCCGGTTCAGCGCGAAGCCTTGGAAAAGGCCGCCGAGCGTGTACGCAGCTACCACGAAAAGCAGAAGCAGGATTCCTGGAGCTACACCGAGGCCGACGGCACGGTGCTGGGCCAGAAGGTCACGCCGCTGGACCGTGCAGGCCTGTACGTGCCGGGTGGCAAGGCTTCCTACCCGTCTTCGGTATTGATGAACGCTATACCGGCCAAGGTGGCAGGCGTGACCGAAGTGGTCATGGTCGTGCCGACGCCGCGTGGTGAAATCAACGAGCTGGTGCTGGCCGCTGCCTGTATTGCAGGGGTTGACCGGGTGTTCACCATCGGCGGGGCGCAAGCTGTTGCCGCGCTGGCGTACGGCACTGAAAGCGTGCCGAAAGTCGACAAGGTGGTCGGTCCTGGCAACATTTACGTGGCGACCGCCAAGCGTCATGTGTTCGGTCAGGTGGGGATCGACATGATCGCCGGTCCTTCCGAGATTCTGGTGGTGTGTGACGGCCAGACCGATCCTGACTGGATTGCCATGGACCTGTTCTCCCAGGCCGAGCACGACGAAGACGCCCAGGCCATTCTGGTCAGTCCGGATGCCGAATTTCTCGACAAGGTCGCCGCCAGCATCACCCGTCTGCTACCGACCATGGAGCGGGCGGCCATCGTCGAAACGTCGATCAATGGCCGCGGTGCGCTGATAAAGGTGGCTGACATGGCCCAGGCTATCGAAGTCGCCAATCGCATTGCGCCCGAGCACCTTGAACTGTCGGTCGCCGATCCGGAAGCCTGGCTGCCGCAGATCCGCCATGCGGGTGCGATCTTCATGGGGCGCCACACCTCCGAAGCACTGGGCGACTACTGCGCAGGTCCCAACCATGTGTTGCCGACCTCTGGTACGGCGCGTTTCTCTTCGCCGCTGGGCGTCTACGATTTCCAGAAGCGCTCGTCGATCATCTATTGCTCGCCGCAAGGTGCGTCCGAGCTGGGCAAGACAGCGTCCGTGCTGGCTCGTGGCGAATCCCTGAGCGGCCACGCGCGCAGTGCCGAATATCGAATCACTGACCCTGACTGGAAAGCAGGCAACACAGAGGACGGCAAATAATGAGCAAATTCTGGAGCCCTTTTGTCAGCGATCTGGTGCCTTATGTGCCGGGCGAACAGCCGAAGCTGACCCGACTGGTCAAGCTTAATACCAATGAAAACCCGTATGGCCCTTCGCCAAAGGCCATCGACGCCATGCGCGCTGCGCTGACCGACGACTTGCGTCTGTACCCGGACCCCAACAGCGATCTGCTCAAGCACGCTGTCGCCGATTACTACAAGGTGCAGCCCAATCAGGTGTTCCTGGGTAATGGCTCGGATGAAGTGCTGGCGCACATTTTCCACGCTTTGTTTCAGCACGATGCTCCGCTGCTGTTCCCGGATATCAGCTACAGCTTCTATCCGGTGTATTGCGGCCTGTATGGCATCGACTATGAAACGGTCCCGCTGGACGAGCAGTTCAAGATCCGTGCTGTGGACTATGCCAAGCCGAATGCCGGGATCATCTTCCCCAACCCGAATGCGCCGACGGGTTGCCTGCTCGGTCTGGACAAGGTTGAGCAGATCATCAAGGCCAGCCCGGATTCGGTGGTGGTCGTCGATGAAGCGTATATCGACTTTGGTGGCGAGACAGCCATTACGCTGATCGACCGTTACCCGAACCTGCTGGTCACCCAGACCCTGTCCAAGTCGCGCTCGCTGGCCGGTCTGCGCGTCGGCCTGGCGGTGGGGCATCCTGACCTGATCGAGGCGCTGGAGCGGGTCAAGAATAGCTTCAACTCCTACCCGCTGGATCGCATGGCCAATGTGGGAGGGGCAGCGGCTTTCGAGGATCGCGAGCACTTCGAGACGACCCGCAACAAGGTCATCGAAAGCCGCGAGGCGCTGGTCGAGCAGTTGCAGGGCAAGGGCTTTGAAGTGCTGCCATCGGCAGCCAACTTCATCTTCGCTCGCCACCCGCAACACGATGCCGCAGCACTGGCCGCCAAACTGCGCGAGCAGGGCGTCATCGTCCGCCACTTCAAACAGCAGCGAATCGCCCAGTTCCTGCGTATCAGCATCGGCACGCCAGAGCAGCATCAGGCGTTGCTGGAAGGTCTGAGCGACATCTGAGGCGCGGATCGGTCAGCCCGAAAACGGGCTGACCTTGCGCTGCCACAGGATCATCGATGCCGCAGAGCATCCGCATGGCCTGGAAACACCGCCGACCTATGTGAGTAATCCAAACGGCTCGAAAACACCCCGGACCTGTGTGGGAGCGAGCTTGCTCGCGAAGAGGCCCGTTCAGCCTCTGAAACTCCATTGATCAGGTAATCCGCCTTCGCGAGCAAGCTCGCTCCCACAAGATCATCGCTGCCGCAGAGCATCCACATGGCTTGAAACACTTCGGACCCGTGTGAGTGTCTCGCATGGCTTGAAACAGCCCGGACCTGTGGGAGCGAGCTTGCTCGCGAAAGGGCCTGCACAAGCGCCGAAAATGCATCGACTGAAACACCGTATTCGCGAGCTTGCTCGCGAAAGGGCCTGCACAAGCGCCGAAAATGCATCGATTGAAACACCGTATTCGCGAGCAAGCTCGCTCCCACAGGATCATCGATGCCGCAGAGCATCCACATGGTTTGAAACACTTCGGACCTGTGTGAGTGTCTCGCATGGCTTGAAACATCCCGGACCTGTGTGAGTGTCTCGCATGGCTTGAAAACACTCCGGACCTGTGGGAGCGAGCTTGCTCGCGAAAAGGCCTGCACAAGCGCCGAAAATGCATCGACTGAAACACCGTATTCGCGAGCAAGCTCGCCCCCCACGCACTTCGGGCAGAAGCCCGGACGCCCTTTATTCCCGGCGTCACAGATCTGTGCTGTACCGCACTTTCAGGTAATGGCGCATCACTCCGGCGCTGCGGCGGGTGTCGGGGCGGGTGGTGGGCGTAGGCCGACTTCGGCGCTCAAGCGCATCTCCTTGCCGTTGCGCATCACGTCGATAGCAATCTTGTCCTTGGGTTTGGTGCGCGCCACCTGGTTCATCGAGCGACGACCGTCGCCGGCAGGTTCGCCATTGATGCTCAGGATCACGTCGCCCAGTTGCAGGCCTGCTTTCTGCGCCGGTCCGTCGCGGAAGATGCCGGCCACAACGATACCTGGACGATCCTTCAGCCCGAAGGATTCGGCCAGTTCCTGGGTCAGGGGTTGAACTTCGATGCCCAGCCAGCCACGAATGACCTGACCGTGCTCGATGATCGACTTCATGACATCCATTGCCAATTTGGTCGGAATAGCGAAGCCGATGCCCTGGGAGCCTCCGGACTTGGAAAAAATCGCGGTATTGATACCGATCAGATTGCCGCTGGCGTCTACCAGCGCACCGCCCGAGTTACCCGGGTTGATGGCCGCATCGGTCTGAATGAAGTCTTCATAAGTGTTGAGGCCCAATTGATTGCGCCCGGTGGCACTGATGATCCCCATGGTCACGGTCTGGCCGACCCCGAACGGGTTGCCGATCGCCAGCGCAACATCGCCGATGCGGATGCTGTCAGAGCGCGCGATGGTAATCGCGGGCAGGTTTTTCAAATCGATCTTGAGCACCGCCAGGTCGGTTTCCGGGTCATTGCCGATGACCCGGGCAATGGTTTCGCGGCCGTCTTTTAGCGCTACCACGATCTGGTCCGCGCCAGTGGTGACGTGGTTGTTGGTCAGTATGTAGCCTTCAGGGCTCATCATCACGCCAGAACCCAGGCTCGATTCCATACGCTTCTGCTTGGGCGTGTTGTCGCCGAAGAAGCGGCGGAACTGCGGGTCTTCGAAAAGCGGGTTGTTGCCCTTGTTGACCATCTTGGTGGTATAGAGGTTGACCACCGCGGGCGCTGCGGCAATGACCGCGTCGGCATAGGAAGACGGACCTTGCATGACGTTGGTGGTCTGTGGGGCCTGTTGCAGATTGACATCCAGGCTCGGCAGACCGACCCACTGCGGATAGCGCTGAATAATCAGCATGGCGATAAGCACGCCAGCCAGCAATGGCCAGCCGAAAAAACGCAGTGCCTTGAACATTTAACAAGTCCTGATGGTTGCGGGCGCAGAAAGTTTTGCCACGGGTGCGCCATAATGGCGGGCATTATACGAGTACAACGCAGCTCTGAACTGCATATTTAGGAGTCTTTTATGGCTGTTGCCCTGAGCACCCTGGTCGAAGAAGCCGACCGCTATCTGAACAGTGCCCGGATTCAGGATTACTGCCCCAATGGCCTGCAGGTCGAAGGGCGGCCGCAAGTCATGCGCATCGTCAGCGGCGTGACGGCCAGTCAGGCCCTGCTGGATGCGGCAGTCGATGCCCAGGCTGATCTGGTTCTGGTTCACCACGGTTATTTCTGGAAGGGCGAAAACCCGTGTGTCGTCGGCATGAAGCAGCGTCGCCTGAAGACCTTGCTCAAACACGACATCAGCCTGCTGGCCTATCATCTGCCGCTGGATGTGCATCCCGAAGTGGGCAACAACGTGCAACTGGCGCGTCAACTGGACATCACGGTCGAAGGCCCTCTGGACCCTGAAAACCCGCGTGTGGTCGGGTTGATCGGCTCGTTGTCCGAGCCCATGACTGCGCGGGATTTTGCCCGTCGCGTGCAGGATGCGCTGGGGCGTGAGCCATTGCTCATCGAAGGCAGTCAGATGATTCGCCGTGTCGGCTGGTGCACGGGCGGTGGTCAGAACTACATTGATCAGGCAGTGCTGGAAGGTGTCGATCTGTTCCTCAGTGGCGAAGCGTCAGAGCAGACGTTTCATAGCGCACGCGAGAATGACATCAGCTTCATTGCGGCCGGTCATCATGCCACCGAGCGCTATGGCGTGCAGGCGCTGGGCGATTATCTGGCGCGACGGTTTGCGCTCGAGCATATCTTCATCGACTGCCCGAACCCGATTTGAACGATCAAACAGCAGGGCATATGCATAGATCGTTTCGATCTAGCTGCATCGCTGATTAGCGATATCACGCATGTTAAAGTGCCCGGCTCGAATACGGCCCGCTGGCCGCCCCGGGGTTTCCCGGTCCATAACGAACGCAATCCGTGAGTAGCCATGGTTGACAAACTGACGCATCTGAAACAGCTGGAGGCGGAAAGCATCCACATCATCCGCGAGGTCGCCGCCGAGTTCGATAACCCGGTGATGCTGTACTCGATCGGCAAGGATTCGGCCGTGATGCTGCACCTGGCGCGCAAGGCATTCTTCCCCGGTAAACTGCCATTCCCGGTCATGCACGTCGATACGCGCTGGAAATTCCAGGAGATGTATCGCTTCCGCGACCAGATGGTCGAGGAAATGGGGCTGGACCTGATCACCCACATCAACCCCGATGGCGTGGCACAGGGCATCAACCCGTTCACCCACGGCAGTGCCAAACACACCGACATCATGAAGACCGAGGGCCTGAAGCAGGCGCTCGACAAGCATGGTTTCGACGCCGCCTTTGGCGGTGCCCGACGCGATGAAGAAAAGTCCCGGGCCAAGGAACGCGTCTACTCGTTCCGCGACAGCAAGCACCGCTGGGACCCGAAAAACCAGCGTCCCGAGCTGTGGAACGTCTACAACGGCAACGTCAACAAAGGCGAGTCGATCCGTGTGTTCCCGCTCTCCAACTGGACCGAGCTGGACATCTGGCAGTACATCTACCTCGAAGGCATCCCGATCGTGCCGCTGTATTTCGCCGCCGAGCGCGACGTCATCGAGAAGAACGGCACGCTGATCATGATCGACGACGAGCGCATCCTCGAGCATCTCACCGATGAAGAGAAGTCGCGCATCGTCAAGAAAAAGGTCCGTTTCCGCACCCTCGGCTGCTACCCGCTGACCGGTGCTGTCGAGTCCGAAGCGACCAGCCTGACCGACATCATTCAGGAAATGTTGCTGACGCGAACTTCCGAGCGCCAGGGCCGGGTCATTGACCATGACGGCGCTGGCTCGATGGAAGAAAAGAAACGTCAGGGTTATTTCTAAGGGGTGTCACATGTCGCATCAATCTGATTTGATCAGCGAGGACATCCTCGCCTACCTGGGCCAGCACGAACGCAAGGAAATGCTGCGCTTTCTTACCTGTGGCAACGTCGATGACGGCAAGAGCACGCTGATCGGGCGTCTGCTGCACGACTCCAAGATGATCTACGAAGATCACCTGGAAGCCATCACCCGTGACTCGAAGAAGTCCGGCACCACTGGCGATGACGTCGATCTGGCGTTGCTGGTGGATGGTCTGCAGGCCGAGCGGGAGCAGGGCATCACCATCGATGTCGCCTATCGCTATTTCTCCACGGCCAAGCGCAAGTTCATCATTGCCGATACGCCGGGCCATGAGCAGTACACTCGCAACATGGCGACCGGCGCGTCGACCTGTGACCTGGCGATCATTCTGGTGGACGCGCGCTATGGCGTGCAGACCCAGACCCGTCGTCACAGCTACATCGCTTCGCTGCTGGGCATCAAGCACATCGTCGTCGCCATCAACAAGATGGACCTCAATGGCTTTGATGAGGGCGTGTTCGAGTCGATCAAGGCCGATTACCTGAAGTTCGCCGAGGGTATCGCGTTCAAGCCGACCACCATGGCTTTTGTGCCGATGTCGGCGCTCAAGGGCGACAACGTGGTGAACAAGAGCGAGCGTTCGCCGTGGTACACCGGCCAGTCGTTGATGGAAATTCTCGAAACGGTCGAAATCGCCAGCGACCGCAACTATGCGGACCTGCGTTTCCCGGTGCAGTACGTCAACCGTCCGAACCTGAACTTCCGTGGCTTCGCCGGTACGCTGGCCAGCGGCATCGTGCACAAGGGCGACGAGATCGTCGTGCTGCCATCGGGCAAGAGCAGCCGTGTGAAGTCCATCGTCACCTTTGAAGGTGAGCTGGAGCAGGCCGGGCCGGGCCAGGCAGTGACGCTGACCATGGAAGACGAGATCGACATTTCCCGTGGTGACCTGCTGGTGCATGCCGACAACGTTCCGCAGGTCAGCGATGCGTTCGAGGCCATGCTGGTGTGGATGGCCGAAGAGCCGATGCTGCCGGGCAAGAAGTACGACATCAAGCGCGCCACCAGCTATGTGCCGGGCTCGATTGCCAGCATCACCCACCGGGTCGATGTGAACACACTGGAGGAAGGCCCTGCCAGCTCGTTGCAACTGAACGAGATCGGCCGCGTCAAGGTCAGCCTCGATGCGCCCATCGCGCTGGACGGCTACAGCAGCAACCGCACCACGGGTTCGTTCATCGTCATCGATCGTCTGACCAATGGCACCGTTGCGGCGGGCATGATCATCGCCAAGCCGGTTTCAGGTGGCGGATCGCAGCACCATGGCGAACTGGCTCACGTCTCCACAGAGGAGCGCGCGCAGCGCTTCGGTCAGCAACCGGCCACCGTGTTGTTCAGCGGCCTGTCCGGCGCGGGCAAAAGCACGCTGGCCTATGCGGTCGAGCGCAAGCTGTTCGACATGGGCCGTGCGGTCTATGTACTGGACGGTCAGAACCTGCGTCATGACCTGAACAAGGGCTTGCCACAGGATCGTGCCGGTCGTACCGAGAACTGGAGCCGTGCTGCTCATGTGGCGCGTCAGTTCAACGAAGCCGGCCTGCTGACTCTGGCCGCATTCGTTGCGCCGGACGCCGAAGGGCGTGAGCGCGCCAAGGCGCTGATCGGCAAGGATCGTTTGCTCACGGTCTATGTGCAGGCATCGCCAGCGGTCTGCCGCGAGCGTGATCCACAGGGCCTGTATGCCGCCGACGGCGACAACATTCCTGGCGAGTCCTTCCCGTATGACGTGCCGCTGAATGCCGATCTGGTGATCGACACGCAGACACTCAACGTCGAAGAAAGCGTCAGGCAGGTGCTGGATCTGCTGCGCAGCCGCGGCGCGATCTGATTCATAGCCTCTAGCAAGGGGCTTACATCTGCAAGGGATTGCAGTTTCGATCCCACAAAAAAGCCCGCCGCAGATGCTCTCTGCGGCGGGCTTTTTGTGTGGCTGCGAAAGCTTACTTCTTCAAGCCGTAATGCTCATCCAGCATGCCCGGGGTGTTGGGAGACTTGGGGGCGTAGTCCTTGGGTGTTTCAGTGTCGCGTGGCGGGGTCAGGCGGTCGCGATGATCGCGGTGCGCATGATTGGCCTCAGGGTGCAGGGCGGCCAGCAGGCGTTGGCGGGTCAGCTCGTCGAGAGCCAGGCGGTTGGCGCCCTCGGCAAGGTGTTCCTGAACATCCTGATAGCTCTGTGAAAGCTTTTGTACCAGATTGGCCGTGCTGTTGAAGTGCGTGACTACCTCGTTCTGATAGGTGTCGAAACGCTCCTGAATGTCATCCAGCTGGCGCTGGGTGCTGTTCGGAACGGTGTTGGGCAGCAGGCGTGCCACCAGAAAACCAATGACGACACCGGCCACCAGGGCGAGCGTCGGCAACAACCAGACTAAGAGCGAGTGTTCCACGAGTCCTTCCTCTATAAACGGCTTTGCTTTACGTTAACGGCTCGAACCTGCGCTGTATACCCGCGACGTATCGTTGATATGCATGCCGCAGACAATCAGCTAGACGAGTCGACCCATTTCGAGGTCACGGAGTTCTGTTTTGCTCATGCGTGAAACCCCATTATTTATCGATGGCCCTGAGGGCCAGCTCGAAGCGCTGTATCAGGACGTCCCCGACGCCCGAGGTGTTGCACTGATCTGCCATCCTAACCCGATACAGGGCGGAACGATGCTCAATAAAGTCGTTTCGACGTTGCAGCGCACCGCTCGCGATCAGGGTTTGATCACATTGCGCTTCAATTATCGCGGCGTCGGCGCCAGTGCCGGTACGTCGGTTGCCGGGCCGGGCGAGATTGATGATGCCCAGGCTGCCGCCCGATGGCTGCGGGCGCAACATCCGGATCTGCCGATGACCCTGTTCGGATTTTCCTTTGGCGGCTACGTTGCTGTAAACCTGGGTGGCAGGCTGGAAGCGCAGGGTGAAAAGCTCACGCACGTGTTTCTGGTTGCTGCTGCGGCTTCGCGGCTCGAGGATCAGAGCGTGCTGCCCCAGGCTTGCCCGCTGACGATCATTCAGCCCGAGAACGACGAAGTGATCGAGCCCGAGACCGTCTATGCATGGTCCGCCGCGTTGCAACGTCCCCATGAGCTGCTGAAAGTGGCAGAATGCGGACACTTTTTTCACGGCAAGCTGACTGATCTGAAAGATCTGCTCCTGCCGCGACTTTCCAGCTGATTGCAGCCGTATTGCATCCTATTGATAAGCGACCTGCCATGACCACTCGTATCCTGACCGGTATCACGACCACCGGCACTCCCCATCTGGGCAACTACGCGGGCGCCATTCGCCCGGCCATTGTCGCCAGCCGTCAGAGCGATTTCGACTCGTTCTACTTTCTGGCCGACTACCACGCGCTGATCAAATGCGATGACCCGCTGCGCATTCAGCGCTCGCGTCTGGAAATCGCCGCGACCTGGCTGGCAGCGGGGCTGGACGTTGATCGTGTGACCTTCTATCGCCAGTCGGACATTCCTGAAATCCCGGAACTGACCTGGCTGCTCACCTGCGTCGCGGCCAAGGGCCTGCTCAATCGCGCCCACGCCTACAAGGCGTCGGTGGACAAGAACGTGGAAGGTGGCGAAGACCCGGATGCAGGCATCACCATGGGGCTGTACAGCTACCCGGTGCTGATGGCTGCCGACATCCTGATGTTCAATGCGCATCAGGTTCCGGTAGGGCGTGATCAGATTCAGCACGTTGAAATGGCCCGTGACATCGGCCAGCGTTTCAATCACCTGTTCGGCAATGGCAAGGAGTTCTTCGTCATGCCCGAGGCATTGATCGAAGAGAGCGTAGCCACGCTGCCAGGCCTGGACGGTCGCAAGATGTCCAAGAGCTACGACAACACCATCCCGTTGTTCAGCGGTGCCAAGGACATGAAAAGCGCGATATCGCGCATCGTCACCGACTCGCGTGCGCCGGGCGAAGCGAAAGACCCGGACACCTCGCACCTGTTTACTCTGTACCAGGCGTTCTCGACGGCCGAGCAGTGCGCTGAATTCCGCTCTGACCTGTTGCAGGGCCTGGGCTGGGGCGAAGCCAAGAATCGTCTGTTCACGTTGCTGGATGCACAACTGAGCGAACCCCGTGAAAAGTATCTGGGGCTGATCGAGCGTCCTGCCGATCTCGAAGACATCCTGCTCGCTGGCGCGCAGAAAGCCCGTCGCGTCGCCACTCCGTTCCTCGAGCAATTGCGCGAGGCGGTGGGCCTGCGGTCGTTCCGTACCGTGGTGCAGAACGCCGACACCGGCAAGAAAAAGGCGAGCAAGGGCGTTCGTTTCGTCAGCTTCCGTGAAGACGACGGCAGCTTCCGTTTCCGCCTGCTGGCAGCCGATGGCGAGCAGTTGCTGTTGTCGCGCAACTTTGCCGATGGCAAGGCTGCAGGCGTGGTCAGCAAGCAGTTGCAGCAGGGCGGCGAACTGGACCTGCGCAGCGAAGACGATCGCTTCACGCTGTGGCTGGACGGCGCCTGTGTGGCGGACAGTCCGGTATTCGCCGACGCTGCCGCGCGCGACAGTGCCATCGAAACTCTCAAGCTGGCGCTCGCTCCTCAACAGGACTGATTGCCAATCCCCGGGGTCGTCGCTACAGTGACGACCCGTTTTTGTTGCCTTGCTAACGAATTATGACGCCCCTAGAACGATATCAAGCTGATCTGAAACGCCCGGACTTCTTTCACGATGCCGCGCAGGAAAACGCTGTGCGTCATCTGCAGCGCCTGTACGACGATCTGATCGCCGCTCACGACAGCAAGCCTGGCCTGTTCGGCAAACTGTTCGGCAAGAAAGAGCAGACGCTGGTCAAGGGGCTGTACTTCTGGGGTGGCGTAGGCCGCGGCAAGACGTATCTGGTCGATACGTTCTTCGACGCACTGCCGTTCCAGGACAAGGTCCGTACGCACTTCCACCGCTTCATGAAGCGCGTGCACGAAGAGATGAAGACCCTCAAGGGCGAGAAAAACCCGCTGACGATCATCGCCAGGCGGTTTTCCGACGAGGCGCGGGTCATCTGCTTCGACGAATTTTTCGTCTCCGATATCACCGATGCCATGATCCTCGGCACGCTGATGGAAGAGCTGTTCAAGAACGGCGTGACGCTTGTGGCTACGTCCAACATCGTCCCGGACGGCCTGTACAAGGACGGCCTGCAGCGGGCGCGTTTCCTGCCGGCCATCGCGCTGATCAAGCAGAACACCGACATCGTCAACGTCGACAGTGGCGTCGATTACCGTCTGCGCCACCTGGAGCAGGCCGAACTGTTCCACTTTCCGCTTAACGAAGTTGCACAGGAAAGCCTGCGTAAGAGCTTCAAGGCCCTGACGCCGGATTGCGCAGAAACCATCGAAAACGATGTGTTGATGATCGAAAACCGCGAGATCCGCGCGCTGCGCACCTGTGATGATGTGGCCTGGTTCGACTTCCGCGAGTTGTGCGACGGCCCGCGCAGTCAGAACGATTACATCGAGCTGGGCAAGATCTTCCATGCCGTGCTGATCAGCGGCGTCGAGCAGATGGACGTTGCTACTGACGACATCGCCCGGCGCTTTATCAACATGGTCGACGAGTTCTACGATCGCAACGTCAAGCTGATCATCTCGGCCGAGGTTGAATTGAAGGACCTGTACACCGGCGGCCGGTTGATGTTCGAGTTCCAGCGTACCCTCAGCCGCCTGCTGGAAATGCAATCCCACGAATTCCTCTCGCGGGCGCACAAGCCTTAGCAATGCGGCGAGCTTCAGGCGACAGGCCTGAAGCTCGATCACGCTGCGCCTTGTACCTCAAAGCCGCTCTTTATGGCCTTCGAACTGTTGCCGGTACTGATTGGGTGACAGCTCGGTGTGCTGGCGGAACAGTCGGGCAAAGAAGCTGGCGTCGTCGTAGCCCACTTCATAGCTGATGGTCTTGATGCTCTTGCGCGTCCCAGAGAGCAATCCCTTCGCCGTTTCGATCCGCAGTCGTTGCAGGTAATGCAGTGGCTTGTCGCCCGTGGCGGTCTGAAAGCGGCGCATGAAATTGCGAATGCTCATGCCATGCTCGCGGGCCACGTCTTCAAAGCGGAACTTGTCGGCAAAGTGCTCTTCCAGCCAGTGCTGAATCTGCAGGATGATCACGTCCTGATGAAGCTTCTGACCGCCAAAACCGATTCGCCCCGGCGAGTAGGTGCGACGCACTTCATAGAGGATGTCGCGGGCGACGGCCTGGGCGACATTGGCGCCGCAGAAGCGCTCGATCAGATAAATATACAGATCGCAGGCTGAGGTCGTGCCGCCCGCGCAATACACGTTGTCGGCGTCGGTAAGGTGCTTCTCCTGATTGAGCAGGACCTTGGGATAGCGCTCGGCAAATGCGCTGAAAAAACGCCAGTAGGTCGTCGCTTCCTTGCCGTCCAGCAAACCGGCTTCGGCAAGCCAGTAGACGCCGGTGGCTTCGGCGCAGAGTACGGCGCCGTTGGCGTGCTGTTCGCGCAACCACGGCAGGATCTGTGGATAGCGCTGACAGAGGGTTTCAAAATCGTCCCAGAAGGCCGGGATGACGATAATGTCGCTCTGGCACAGCGCGCCGTCGACCGGCAGGGTGACATCGCTGAAGCTGCTGACAGGCAGCCCGTCGGGGCTGACCAGGCGCGTTTCGAAGGCGGGCACCAGGCCGTGGCCCAGTTGCTTGCTGTAGCGCAGGCTCGCCAGGTGGAAGAAGTCCTTGGCCTGCATGACAGTGGAGGCAAACATCTTGTCCGTGGTCAGAATACTTACGCGGCGCAGAAGAGTGGCGTGTCGGATCGGCATAATCGTTATTCTTATATGGGTAAATGGTCAAGCTACGGCTGGATCGTCTTATTTTTTGCCAAAACTGTCCAGTCTCGTTACGTGGAGCCCCTTGGCAGGGCACCCATGATGGCTTTGTGCTAAGAGGCTCAATATCCGCCAATCCACGCCTCGCAGGCAATAAACAGAATGTGAACAAAAAATCCGGTTGAGGTTATTTTTACAGTCTGTATAATCCGCCAGCTCTTTGCAGTGGAAGTGATGCGCCGTCTGCCGAAGAATCTTGCCGTATAACGGACGCGCTGACCCGAGCCCCCGATAGCGTCTGTTTCCGGCTGCCTTTGACTTGTCAAAGTACGCACTATTCAGTAAGATCCGCCGTCTAATTTTCAGGGCGGCCCCTGAGGCTATAAAGAATGAAAACTTTTACTGCTAAACCGGAAACAGTTAAGCGCGACTGGTTCGTCGTCGACGCTGCTGGTCAGACCCTGGGTCGTCTGGCCACCGAAATCGCGAGCCGTCTGCGTGGCAAGCACAAACCGGAATACACTCCGCACGTTGATACCGGCGACTACATCGTCGTGATCAATGCCGAGCAGATCCGCGTTACTGGTGCCAAGACCACCGACAAGATCTACTACTCACACTCCGGTTTTCCGGGCGGGATCAAGTCGATCAACTTCGAAAAGCTGATCGCCAAAGCTCCTGAGCGCGTGATCGAGACCGCGGTCAAAGGCATGCTGCCTAAGAACCCGCTGGGTCGCGACATGTATCGTAAGCTGAAAGTCTATGCGGGCGCTGTACACCCTCATACTGCTCAGCAGCCCCAAGAACTGAAGTTTTAACGGAATAGTTCATTATGTCGGCGACTCAAAATTACGGCACTGGCCGTCGCAAGACCGCAACCGCTCGCGTTTTCCTGCGTCCGGGTACTGGTAACATCTCGATCAACAACCGCTCCCTGGACAATTTCTTCGGCCGCGAAACTGCTCGCATGGTAGTTCGTCAGCCGCTGGAACTGACCGAGACCGTTGAAAAGTTCGACATCTACGTCACCGTTATCGGTGGCGGCGTAAGTGGTCAGGCTGGCGCAATCCGCCACGGTATCACTCGCGCTCTGATGCAGTACGACGAGACACTGCGCGGTGCTCTGCGTAAAGCAGGCTTCGTGACTCGCGATGCTCGTGAAGTTGAGCGTAAGAAAGTCGGTCTGCGTAAAGCGCGTAAGCGTCCGCAGTACTCGAAGCGTTAATACGCTCTTCGTTCAAAGAAAGAACGTCCATCCCCTCGCGGGGCTGGGCGTTTTTTTATGGGCGTGATTTTTACGGTCATGATGTTTTTGCGTTGCTCATTTTACGTCGATATTGTGAAATTTATCCGCCTTTCGACGAAGATTACGGAATTTACATCGCGTAAATGAGCTATCTTGTGGCCCGCGACGAACGCCTGTCATGTTGTGTTCATTATCGGATGCGCCCTTGAAGCGCGTTCGTTCGTCTGTCCGATAAATTTTAACAAGCGAGGAGGACCGCCATGGGCGTGACCAACCGGTTGGCCTGCTACTCCGACCCCGCCGACCACTATTCTCATCGCGTACGCATTGTGCTCGCCGAGAAGGGTGTCAGCGCCGAAATCATTGAAGTGGTGGCAGGTCGTCATCCGCCGCAGCTGATTGAAGTAAATCCATACGGCAGCGTGCCGACCCTCGTCGATCGTGACCTGGCGTTGTACGAGTCGACCGTGGTGATGGAGTATCTGGATGAGCGCTATCCACATCCGCCTCTGCTGCCTGTCTATCCGGTTGCCCGTGCCAACAGTCGTTTGCTGATCCATCGTATCCAGAGAGACTGGTGTGGCCTTGTCGACCTGATTCTGGATACGCGCAGCAAAGACCCTGCTCGTGTTCAGGCGCGCAAGGAGCTCCGCGAGAGTCTGGCCGGGGTTTCTCCGTTGTTCGCGGAAAAAGCTTTTTTCATGAGCGACGAGCTAAGTCTTGTTGACTGCTGTCTACTCCCCATACTCTGGCGTTTGCCAATTTTGGGTATTGAATTGCCGCGGCCTGCCAAGCCGCTGCTTGATTACATGGAGCGCCAATTTGCGCGTGAGGCTTTTCAGGCGAGTCTGTCTGCTGCCGAACGTGAAATGCGCTAAGGCTTAAGGAGCCGTTAATGAACTCCAGTCGCCCTTATCTTGTTCGTGCTCTTTACGAGTGGATCGTCGATAACGATTGCACCCCGCATGTGCTGGTCAATGCGGATTACCCGTCGGTGCAGGTCCCGCAAGGATTTGCCAATGACGGGCAGATTGTCCTGAATGTTTCGCCGAGTGCCGTGCGTCATCTGCATATGGATAACGAAGCGGTGAGCTTCGAAGGCCGCTTCGGCGGTGTGCCGCACACGCTTTATGTACCTGTCGCTGCCATCCTGGGTATTTATGCCCGCGAGAACGGTCAGGGCATGGTTTTCGATCTGGAGCCTTCCATGGAAGAGGGCGAGGAAATCGAGATCGAGATCGAGATCGAAGACGATACGCCTCCGCCAGACAGCGAACCGCCTCGTCCGAGTGGTAGGCCGAGTCTGAAGGTCGTGAAGTAAAAACCGGCAATAAAAAAGGCGATCTTCGGATCGCCTTTTTCATGCCTGTCGGTTACCCGTTAGTCGATGTACTCGAAGAGTTTGACGATCTTCTGCACGCCGGAGACGCCCTGTACCAGGTTGGTGGCGCGATTAGCTCCGTCCTGGGTTACCAGGCCCAGCAGGAAGACGAT
Organism: Pseudomonas cerasi; assembly: GCF_900074915.1. GTDB lineage: Bacteria > Pseudomonadota > Gammaproteobacteria > Pseudomonadales > Pseudomonadaceae > Aquipseudomonas > Aquipseudomonas cerasi. Next base: position 4,602,901 of record NZ_LT222319.1, on the reverse strand, counting down.
GCCGTTCTCGGTCACCACCTTGATGCGCGAGCCGGGAATGGATGCGTCAGCGATCATCTGGCTTTTGATCTTGGTGGTCAGCCAGGCATCATTGTTGCGCGCCAGCAGCGAGGAGGGTGCCATCACCTGCAGTTCGTTGTTGACCTTCTTGACGCGCTGAACGGCGCTGGCGGCCTGTTCGGCCATTGCCTTGAGGTCGGCACGCGGTGTCTGGCCAGCCAGCAGCACGATGCCGTTGAAGCTGGTCACGACGATGTGCGAGCCCTCTGCAAGGTCAGGGTTGGCCTTGGAGATGTTGACGGCTGCCTTGGTCTCGATCAGTGAATCGTCGATCTTGCTGCCGAAGGTGCGCGTGCCGCGATCGTCTTCGATCGGTTTTTCGCGAGTGGCCGTGATCACCGAACTGCATCCGGTGATGCTGAGGCACAGTGTCAGAACCAGTAGGCTGAGACGATTAGGGGTCATTCTTCACTCCCGAACAGTTGGCTGTCGATCAAATCGCAAAGGCAATGGATCGCCAGCAGATGGACTTCTTGTATGCGTGCCGTGACATTGGCGGGTACGCGGATCTCCACATCCTCGGGCAATAGCAGCGAGGCCATGCCGCCACCGTCGCGTCCTGTCAATGCTACGACAATCATTTCGCGATCATGTGCGGCCTGGATGGCTTGAATAATATTCGCCGAGTTGCCGCTGGTGGAAATGGCCAGCAACACATCGCCTGGCTGACCCAGCGCGCGAATCTGTTTGGAGAAGATTTCGTTGTAGCTGTAATCGTTGGCGATCGAGGTGATCGTCGAGCTGTCGGTGGTCAGTGCGATGGCTGGCAGGCTCGGCCGCTCGCGCTCGAAACGGTTGAGCAGTTCCGAGGAAAAGTGCTGTGCATCGCCAGCCGACCCGCCGTTGCCGCACGCGAGCATCTTGCCCTCGTTGAGCAGGGCATTGACCATGACCTGACTGGCTTGCTCGATATAGGGTGCAAGGACTTCCATCGCCTGTTGCTTGGTTTCGATGCTGGCCTGGAACAGCCGGCGAATTCGGGATTGCATGTCCATCAATGTGACCTTAATTAGAGCGTACGGCGGCGGGACGGATGCGCCGGGTTCTCCCGGGAGCTATCCGGCACACAAGGTGTGCGGCCGGCAAAACAAATAGCGAAATCGGTGACGGTTAGTGTGTTGCAGGTCATGACTCAAGTCGGATTGCTGCTTCACTGCGCCAGGTCAGCTGTCAAAAGCGCTCTTGATCCAGTTCAGTGGTGCGGCCTTGCCGGGCTCGCCTTCAATGGCGATCACGTCGAAACGGCAGGGGTGATTGGCCCATGCCGTTGCGTGCTGAAGAAAAAGCTGTGCGGCTGTGACGAGTTTCTCCTGCTTGCGAAAATCGACGCTTTCCATGGCGCCGCCCCAGCCTGAGTGGCGCCGGTAGCGAACTTCGACGAATACTACTGTATCGCCGTCAAGCATGACTAGATCAAGCTCGCCGCGTTTGCATAACCAGTTTTGTTCAATCAGGCGCAGGCCCTGCTGTTGCAAAAACTGCAGGGCGAAGGCTTCGGCCTCGCGCCCTGCTTGCTGGCGGGTGCTGCGTTGCATCAAGGAGCGGTGTCCGGCAGGCGCTGGATCTTGCCGTCGACGAACTCGGCCCATGGCAGCTGGCGTTCGACGCGGCGGCCAGGGTTCAGGCTGAGGCTACCGGACAGCCCGTCAATGCGGCTGTCAGGCATCGCCTTGAGTTGAGCGAGGCGCGGCGCCAGGCGATACGCGTCGATACCCATCGCATACAGGCGACCCAGGCTGCCTGCAGCCTGTGGCCATTGCGCGGTGACCTGCTGGCGCAGCGGGTCTTCGGCGTTCAGCAGCCATGGCGTTTCGCAGAAGCGCACGCCATTCAGGTCCATGTATTGGGCGTGATCGTTGCTGTTGGTGAACAAGTGCGAAGTGGCATAGACCGGAACGTCACCGGCGTACTGGAAGACCATGGTGGGTTTGATCTGTTGCGCTTGTTGTGGCGTCGCGGCGAGGAACATGAAGTCGATGTCCTGGCGACGGCTCGGCTGAGCTGCGATCTGAGTGCCGGCCGTGCTTTGCAGGCGCTGAGCGCGGCCTTCGCTATTGCGCAGCTGGAACAGGTCGGCGACCTGCTGTGCCAGTTCTACCGGCTGATCAACGTGCTCTGCAGCGATCAGCGTACCGCCCTTGGCTTGCCAGCTCTTGCGGAAGGCATCCAGCACGCGGTCGCCCCACTCACCTTTCGGAACCATCGCCACGGCGCTGCGCTTGCCGTCCGCCCAGGCACGACGAGCAACCTCGCGGGCTTCGTCTTCTGCGGCCAGGCCGAACTGATACAGCTGCGCCGGGCCTTCATTGCTGGTATCGCTGTAGTTCAGCGCCAGTGTAGTGATAGGCAACTGCTGACGGCTGTTCAGTTGTTTGACGAGATTCTTTTCCAGCGGACCGACGACCAGCTGCACACCAGCGGCCTGAGCCTGACGGTAGAACTCGTCCATCGAGGTGATTCGCGAGCTGTCGAAGACCTGAATGGCCGGAGGATTCTCGCCTGCTTGCTGAGCCTGGAAGTGCGCGGCCATGAAGCCTTCGCGCAGCGCCTTGGCGACTGCGGCCAATTGGCCATCCTGCGGCAGCAGCAGGGCAATTTTGGTAATCGGCTCGCTGGTCAGTGCACGCAGCTGCGCGAGAGCGGTTGGCAGTTGCAGTGCAGCAGGGTGTTTCGGATTCTGCGCTTTCCAGCTGTCGATGGCAGTCTGTTGCTGCTCAAGCGTGCCTGCGCCCTTGATCGAGCGAGCCAGGTTCAGCCAGCCGCCCATATCGTCGGTCGCTGTGCTCTGCAGTTGCTCGGCAGGCAGGGCAGAGACCAGTGTCCAGATCGCGTCATTGTTGGCGCTGGCGTCTGCGCCTTGCAGCAACGGGCCGGCGTAAACACGTTCATTGGCGGCTGCGAGCGCCTGGCCATCGGCTTCAAGAGCGCGTGCCTTGACCATGTGCGTGCGAATCTGCTGCTCGACCGACAGCTCGCCCAGGCGCTGCATGCTTGGATGATTCAGGGCGGTCAGCGCTGCCTTGGGTTGATTACGGCCCATCGCCAGTTCGGCGGACAGTGTGCTGGCGAAAACCTGCAAGCCGGGCTTGAGTTGATCGATTTGCACCTGTCCAAGGATTTGCGCGGCGCGTCCTGCGTCATTCTGGCGGCTGGCCAGATCGGCCGCACTCAAGCGCAGCGTTGCGGCCTGCTCGGGGGTTTTGGCGCTGGCGGCCTGCTCGAGCAGTTGCTCGATGCTGGCATCAGGGGTTCGAGGCAGCTCGCCAAGGCTGGACGAGGGCGAGCTGGCACAGGCTGCAAGGAGGGCAGCGAGGCAGAGGGCAGAGAGCAGCCGCAGACAAGCGATCATTGGTATGTTCCTGAAACTCGAGCGAATTAACGGGGGATTGTACCCAAGCGCTGGCCGGGGTGCGATGTCGAAGGTATTTAAAGCCGTGATATCAGTCGCGTTAAGGTCATCTGGCGGCCAAATCGTTCAATTGGAGAGGTGCGCCGCGTTTCTTGCTCGGGTCTGAACATGTTTTCATTCCTTTTTTGTCGGCATCCTGACGCGCGAACCGTTCCGCCGCGCCGCAGCCTGTACAATGCAGTTTTTCCAAGCACCTGTTATAACCTGCGAGGTTTGCGTTTTGACTGTTCCGGTTGTTTCGAATTCCACTCCGGGTTCGCTTTATGTAGTGGCGACTCCCATCGGCAATCTGGACGACATGAGTGTGCGAGCCTTGAAGGTGTTGCGTGAGGTCGCGCTGATCGCAGCTGAAGACACGCGCCATTCCGCACGGCTGATGCAGCACTTCGGCATCTCGACTCCATTGGCAGCCTGTCACGAACATAACGAACGTGATGAGGGTAGTCGCTTCATTACACGTCTGCTGGCCGGTGATGACGTTGCGCTGATTTCCGATGCCGGCACGCCATTGATCTCCGACCCCGGTTATCACCTGGTGCGTCAGGCGCGTGCCGCAGGTGTTCAGGTTGTACCGGTGCCGGGCGCGTGTGCCTTGATTGCGGCTCTGTCTGCGGCCGGGCTGCCGTCAGATCGATTCATTTTCGAAGGTTTTCTTCCGGCCAAGGCTGCGGGTCGCAAGGCCAGGCTCGAGCGTGTCAGGGAAGAGCCGCGCACGCTGATCTACTATGAAGCGCCGCACCGCATCCTGGAGTGCCTGCAGGATATGGAGCTGGTCTTCGGTGCTGACCGTCAGGCCTTGCTGGCGCGTGAAATAACCAAAACTTTCGAAACCCTCAAGGGTCTGCCTTTGGGTGAGCTGCGTGCATTCGTCGAGTCGGACAGTAATCAGCAGCGCGGAGAATGCGTGGTGCTGGTGGCTGGCTGGACGCCGCCGGATGACGAAGATGTCATTGGTGAAGAGGCTCGTCGGGTGCTGGATCTGCTGCTTGCAGAGATGCCGCTCAAGCGCGCCGCAGCGCTGGCAGCCGAAATAACCGGCGTGCGCAAGAACCTGCTGTATCAGGTGGCGCTGGAGAAACAGAAGGAGTAACGGGCTGCTTTTGAAGGGGGTAAGCGAGCCACACAATGCTATTAAAGCTTGTTCTTGATGGCGTGTGCCGCTAACCTTGTCGGCGGAGAGTCGATTGGACAGTCGCTGCCTCTTGTTGTTCCGCAACAAGGGGGGGAGGAAAGTCCGGGCTCCATAGGGCGGAGTGCCAGGTAACGCCTGGGAGGCGCGAGCCTACGGAAAGTGCCACAGAAAATAACCGCCTAAGCGCTTCGGTGCCGGTAAGGGTGAAAAGGTGCGGTAAGAGCGCACCGCACGTCTGGTAACAGTTCGTGGCAAGGTAAACCCCACTCGGAGCAAGACCAAATAGGGTTCCTAGGCGTGGCCCGCGCTGGAACCGGGTAGGTTGCTAAAGGCGTCCAGTGATGGCCGTCGTAGAGGAATGACTGTTCTCGACAGAACCCGGCTTACAGATCGACTCTCCACCTTTTTTCTTCCCCTTCGTTTCACGCAGCAAAACCCCTCCGTAATACCAAAAAAATCTTACAGCTCATAAATCACATTAACTTTGAATCGCAACGATTTGAGCTGTGTGGGATTTATCCGTCAGTTCCTTCGCAAAATTACCTTTTTAGCCCTGATACCTCTCCTAAATCTCCGAAATGTAAGGGTTTTCCTTAAGACCGTGCCTTGACGGTGTGGTGGGCGCGTTCCTATAGTGTGCGCAAGTGGCAGAAAGTGGCACGAAGTGGGTTTTTTTAGCGCAAAAAGCTAATATTCGGAGAATGCGCCTGTGTTCCGTGGTGCCAATGCGATCAATCTCGATGCCAAGGGCCGTCTCGCTATGCCGAGTCGGTACCGTGACGAGTTGGATTCGCGTAGCGCCGGCCAACTTATCGTGACCATTGATGCCGTTGATCCATGCCTTTGCCTTTATCCGCTTTCCGAGTGGGAGCTGATAGAAGCAAAACTTCGTGATCTGGCGACGTTTCGTGAAGAGAACCGCCGTCTGCAAAGGCTTCTGATTGGTAATGCTGTCGATCTGGAGCTCGACGGGAGTGGGCGTTTTCTGGTGCCGCCGCGCCTGCGCGAGTACGCCAGGCTGGATAAGCGCGTAATGCTGGTGGGCCAGCTCAACAAGTTTCAACTGTGGGACGAGGACGCCTGGAATGCTCTTGCTGATGCTGACCTGGCTGCCATTCAAAAACCTGGCGCGATGCCCGACGAATTACGTGATTTGATCCTGTGACTATGAATAGCGGCTTTACCCACATCACCGTGCTGCTTGAAGAAGCCGTGGAGGCTCTCGCGGTGCGCGCCGATGGCTGCTACCTGGACGGCACGTTCGGGCGTGGCGGGCATAGTCGTCTGATACTCAGCCAGCTGGGCCCAGAGGGTCGGCTCCTGGGATTCGACAAGGACCCTCAAGCGATTGCCACCGGGCAAGCGCTAGCGGCCGAAGACGGCCGCTTTGTCATTGTGCAGCGCAGCTTTGCCGAATTGGGATCCGAGACTCAGGAACGCGGTTTGGCGGGCAAGGTCAGTGGCATTCTGCTGGATCTGGGTGTGTCTTCCCCGCAGCTGGATGATCCCGAGCGCGGTTTCAGCTTCATGAACGACGGTCCTCTGGACATGCGCATGGACCCGACCCGTGGCGTGAGCGCTGCCGAGTTCATCGCGACTGCACCGGCTGAAGAAATTGCCCGCGTTTTCAAGGAATACGGCGAAGAGCGATTTGCCAAGCGGATGGCCAATGCGGTCGTCGCGCGCCGCGAAGTCCAGCCTTTCGAGCGCACAGCCGATCTGGCAGAAGTGCTCAAGGTCGCCAACCCTGCCTGGGAAAAGGGCAAGAATCCTGCAACGCGTGCCTTTCAGGGCCTGCGTATTCACGTAAACAACGAATTGGGCGATCTGGAAGCCGGTCTCGAAGCGGCTCTGGATGCGCTGGAAGTGGGCGGCCGTCTGGTCGTCATCAGCTTTCACTCGCTGGAAGACCGCATCGTCAAGTTGTTCATGCGCAAGCTCGCCAAGGGCGAAGCCGACAACATGCCGCGCAATCTGCCGATCCAGTTCAAGCCGTTCGAACCGAAAATCAAAATTCACGGCAAGGCCCAGTTCGCCTCTGATGTCGAAACCAAAGCCAACCCGCGCTCGCGCAGTGCTGTCATGCGTGTAGCGGAGAAGCTCAGGTGAGCCGTCTGTTTCTGAAACCTCTGCCCGGCGGCAGCTTCATTATGCTGCTGCTGTTCATTGCTGTCCTGATTTCGGCGATTGGCGTTTCCTATAGCGCACATTGGAATCGTCAACTGCTCAACTCGCTGTATTCGGAAATGAGCGTGCGCGACAAGGCGCAGGCAGAGTGGGGCCGGCTGATTCTTGAGCAGAGCACCTGGACTGCACACAGCCGTATCGAGACTCTGGCCACCGAACAACTGAAGATGCGCATCCCGAGCGCTGCCGAAGTACGGATGGTGGCGCCATGATGAAGCTCGATGGCGCTCTTTATCCGTGGCGTTTTCGCGTAGTCGTAGGGCTGCTGGTATCCCTCGTGCTCGCCATTTGCTGGCGCATCGTCGACCTGCAGGTCATCGACCATACCTTTCTTAAAGAGCAAGGCGATGCACGCAGCCTTCGGCATATCCCTATTCCGGCGCACCGTGGCCTGATCACCGACCGTAACGGCGAGCCGCTGGCGGTCAGTACTCCGGTGACGACGCTGTGGGCCAACCCGCGTGAAATGCAGCAGGACAAATCCAAGTGGCCGATGCTGGCAGCCGCGCTGGGTCAGGATCTCAAGGCATTGACCGAGCGTCTGGACTCGCAGGCGAACAAGGAATTCATCTATCTGGTCCGTGGCCTGACGCCAGAGCAGGGCCAGTCGGTCATCGACCTGAAAGTACCGGGTGTCTACGGCATCGAAGAATTCCGCCGCTTTTATCCGGCCGGCGATGTCACCGCACACATGGTCGGCTTTACCGACCTTGATGACCATGGCCGCGAAGGCGTCGAGCTGGCGTATGACGACTGGCTCGCCGGTGTGCCCGGCAAACGTCAGGTCATCAAGGACCGGCGCGGTCGACTGATCAAGGATGTTCAGGTCACCAAGAATGCCAAGGCCGGAAAGACCTTGGCTTTGTCCATTGACCTGCGCCTGCAGTACCTGGCGACCCGTGAACTGCGCAATGCCATCGTCGAGAACGAGGCCAAGGCCGGCAGCATGGTGATCATGGACGTCAAGACCGGTGAGGTGCTGGCGATGGTCAACCAGCCGACCTACAACCCGAACAACCGCCGCACCATGGTGCCTGCCGCCATGCGCAACCGGGCCATCATCGACGTGTTCGAACCTGGTTCGACCATGAAGCCGATCTCCATGACCGCGGCGCTGGACAGTGGCCGCTGGAAGCCGACCGACAAGGTCGAGGTTTATCCGGGCACCCTGCAGATCGGCAAATACACGATTCGTGACGTGACCAAGACCGAAGGCCCGATCCTCGATCTGACCGGCATTCTGATCAACTCCAGTAACGTCGGCATGAGCAAGGTTGCGTTCGATGTGGGCGGTGAGGCGATCTTTCGTGCCATGCAGCGCGTCGGTTTCGGTCAGTACACCGGCCTTGGCTTCCCTGGCGAGCGCGTCGGCAACCTGCCCAACTACCGCGAATGGCGCAAGGCTGAAACCGCCACGCTGTCCTATGGCTACGGTTTGTCGGTCACGGCTTTGCAGCTGGTGCATGCCTACGGCGCGCTGGCCAACAATGGCCGCATTGTGCCGTTGACCATTCTGAAAACAGATAAAGAGCCGGAATCGACCCAGGCCATTCCGGAGAAAACCGCCAAGACCCTGCAAGGCATGTTGCAGCAGGTTATCGAGGACCCGCGCGGCGTCTATCGCGCCCGTGTACCGTCTTACCACGTCGGTGGCAAGAGTGGTACGGCGCGTAAGACGTCCATCGGTACCAAGGGCTACGCGGAAAACTCCTATCGCTCGCTGTTCGCCGGTTTTGGCCCGATGAGTAACCCGCGTTACGCCATCGTGGTCGTCATCGACGAGCCGAGCAAGGGTGGTTACTACGGTGGTCTGGTTTCGGCCCCGGTATTCAGCAAGGTCATGTCCGGCACGTTGCGTCTGATGAACGTGACGCCGGACAACCTTGCGCCACCTGAACAAGTCAACGCCGCACCGGCAGCCAAAGGAGGGCGTGGTTGATGGCCTTTAATCTGAGCAAGATTTTCGCTCACACCGACCGCGATGCGCTGATTCGCGAGTTGACTCTCGACAGTCGCAATGTCCGTCCGGGTGATCTGTTTCTAGCCATACCGGGTATCAAGGTCGATGGCCGTGCGCATATTGCCGACGCGCTCAAGCGTGGCGCGGCGGCTGTGGCGTACGAAGTCGAAGGCTCGACCGTTCTGCCGATCACTGACGTGCCGCTGATCCCGGTCAAGGGGCTCGCCGCGCAGTTGTCCGATATTGCCGGCCGCTTCTACGGCGACCCGAGTCGCAGTCTGAATCTGGTAGGTGTTACCGGCACCAACGGCAAGACCAGCGTCACCCAGCTGGTTGCGCAGGCGCTTGATGCGCTGGGTCAGCACTGCGGCATCGTCGGCACACTGGGCACAGGATTCTACGGCGCGCTACAAAGCGGCCGTCATACCACGCCTGACCCGATTGCCGTTCAGGCGACGCTGGCCGATCTGAAAAAGGCCGGTGCGCGCGCAGTGGCGATGGAAGTGTCGTCTCATGGGCTGGATCAAGGGCGGGCGACGGCGCTGGCGTTTGATGTGGCGGTGCTGACCAATCTGTCCCGTGATCACCTGGATTATCACGGCACCATGGAAGCGTACGCTGCCGCCAAGGCCAAGCTGTTTGCATGGTCCAACCTGAAATGCCGGGTAATCAACCTGGATGATACTTTCGGTCGTGAACTGGCCGGTATCAAGCAAGAGTCGCGGTTGATCACCTATAGCCAGCTGGATAGCTCGGCCTACCTGTATTGCCGCGATGCGAAATTCGATGATGATGGCGTGCGCGCTACGTTGGTCACGCCTCAGGGCGAGCATTTCCTGCGCAGCAGCCTGCTGGGTCGCTTCAACCTGAGCAACGTGCTGGCTGCGGTCGGCGCTTTGCTGGGCCTGGATTACGCGCTGGACGAAATTCTCAAGGTGCTGCCGAAACTCGAAGGCCCGGTCGGGCGCATGCAGCGTCTGGGTGGTGCCGACAAGCCGCTGGTGGTTGTCGATTACGCGCATACTCCGGATGCGCTGGAAAAAGTCCTCGAAGCACTGCGCCCGCACGCCAAAGGCCGTCTGTTGTGCCTGTTCGGCTGCGGCGGTGATCGTGATCGCGGCAAGCGTCCGCTGATGGCTGAAGTGGTCGAACGCCTGGCAGACGGTGCGTGGGTCACCGACGACAACCCGCGCTCCGAATCGCCAGCCAGTATTTTTGACGATATTCGCCCTGGCTTCGCTGCTGTCGACAAGGTGCGTTTCATCGAAGGTCGCGGTCAGGCCATTGCCGAACTGATTGCCAGCGCCAATGCCGATGACGTCGTAGTGCTCGCCGGCAAGGGCCACGAGGACTATCAGGAAATCAATGGTCAGCGGCAGCCATTCTCCGATTTGCAAGAAGCCGCCAGCGCGCTTGCCATATGGGAGCCTGCAAATGCTTAAGCCAATGACCTTCAGCGAACTGGTTGTACCACTCGATGCGCGTCTGGTCGGGGGCGACTGCAGCTTTTCCGGCGTGAGCACCGACAGCCGTGGCATCGAGCCAGGCCAGCTGTTCGTAGCCCTGACCGGGCCGCGTTTTGACGGTCATGAATACCTCGATCAAGTGGCTGCCAAAGGCGCGGTCGGTGCTCTGGTCGAGCGCGAAGTGCAGGGCGCCGCCTTGCCGCAACTGGTCGTGCTGGATACCCGCAAGGCGCTTGCCCAACTGGGTGCCATGAATCGCAATGCATTCGTCGACCGGCCGGTTGCTGCAGTCACCGGCTCCAGTGGCAAGACCACGGTCAAGGAAATGCTCGCGAGCATCCTGCGCACGCGCGGCCCCGTGCTGGCGACCCGAGGCAACCTGAACAACGAATTGGGCGTTCCACTGACTCTGCTGGAACTGGCCCCCGAATACACGTCCGCTGTGATCGAGCTGGGTGCGTCGCGGGTCGGCGAGATTGCCTACACCGTAAGCCTCGCCAAGCCGCACGTCGCCATGATCACCAACGCCGGAACTGCCCACGTCGGCGAGTTCGGCGGCCCGGACAGAATTGTCGAAGCCAAGGGCGAGATTCTCGAAGGTCTCGGCGCGGGTGGCACTGCAGTATTGAATCTGGAAGACAAGGCGTTTCCGATCTGGCGCAAGCGCGCCGGCGATCGCAATGTCCTGACCTTCGCACTGACCGACTCTGCGGCTGACGTGTACGCCAGCGAGCTGAGCCGTGATGCTCGGGGCTGCCCGGCTTTTACCCTCAACAGCCCGCTCGGCAATGCCCGGGTCCAGTTGAACCTGCTCGGCACACACAATGTGTCCAACGCCTTGGCCGCTGCGGCTGCGGGCTGCGCAATGGGCGTGCCGCTGGAAGGGATCGTCACCGGGCTGAACAACGTGCAGCCGGTCAAGGGCCGTGCCGTGGCGCAAATCGCCAGCAATGGCATGCGCGTCATCGATGACACCTACAACGCCAACCCTGCCTCGATCAACGCGGCCGTTGACATCCTCACCGGCTTCACCGGTCGTACAGTACTGGTGCTGGGTGACATCGGTGAGCTGGGCGAATGGGCCGAGCAGGGCCATCGCGAAGTGGGCGCCTATGCCGCTGGCAAGGTGTCGGCGCTGTATGCCGTCGGGCCATTGATGACTCACGCCGTCAGCGCCTTCGGCGAGCACGCTTACCACTTTGCCAGTCAGGCTGAACTGATCGCGGCGCTGGGCGCCGAGCAGAATCCTGATACCACTTTACTGATCAAGGGCTCGCGTAGCGCTGCGATGGAACACGTCGTGGCTGCCTTGTGCGGTTCTAGCCTGGAGAAACATTAATGCTGCTGCTGTTGGCCGAGTTTTTACAACAGTTCTACAAAGGCTTCGCGGTCTTTCAGTACCTGTCATTGCGCGGGATCCTTGGCGTGCTCACCGCCCTGACGCTGTCGCTGTGCCTGGGGCCGTGGATGATCCGCACCCTGCAGATGCGTCAGATCGGTCAGTCGGTGCGCAACGATGGTCCGCAATCGCACCTGTCCAAGTCGGGTACGCCGACCATGGGTGGGGCGCTGATCCTGTCGTCCATCGGTATCAGTACATTGCTGTGGGCTGACCTGAGCAACCGTTACGTATGGGTTGTGTTGCTGGTGACACTGTTGTTCGGCGCCATCGGCTGGGTCGATGACTACCGCAAGGTGATCGAAAAGAATTCCCGAGGCCTGCCGAGCCGCTGGAAGTATTTCTGGCAGTCGGTTTTTGGCCTCTGTGCAGCGATCTTCCTTTATACGACTGCACCGTCGGCGACTGAAACCACGCTGATCGTGCCGATGCTCAAGGATGTGCGTATCCCGCTCGGTATCGGTTTCATCGTGTTGACCTATTTCGTGATTGTCGGCTCCAGCAATGCAGTCAACCTGACTGACGGGCTGGATGGTCTGGCGATCATGCCGACGGTGATGGTAGGCGGTGCCTTGGGCATCTTCTGCTACCTGTCGGGTAACGTGAAATTTGCTGAATACCTGCTGATTCCCTACGTGCCGGGGGCGGGCGAGCTGATTGTGTTCTCTGGGGCGCTGATTGGCGCCGGGCTCGGGTTCCTCTGGTTCAACACGTATCCGGCGCAGGTGTTCATGGGCGACGTCGGTGCGCTGGCACTCGGCGCGGCGCTGGGCACCATGGCGGTGATCGTTCGTCAGGAAATGGTCCTGTTCATCATGGGTGGCGTGTTCGTGATGGAAACCCTTTCAGTGGTCATTCAGGTTGCGTCTTTCAAACTTACCGGCCGCCGCGTATTCCGCATGGCGCCGATCCACCACCACTTTGAACTCAAAGGCTGGCCCGAGCCACGTGTGATCGTCCGTTTCTGGATCATCACCGTGATTCTGGTGCTCATTGGCCTTGCCACGCTGAAACTGAGGTAGAACGAGTGTCCCTGATCGTTTCCGACCGCTTCCGCATTGTCGTGGGTCTAGGCAAAAGCGGCATGTCCCTGGTTCGCTTCCTGGCGAACCAGGGCGTGTCCTTTGCCGTGGCCGACACGCGGGAGAATCCTCCTGAGCTGGCGACCTTGCGTCGCGACTATCCGCAGGTGGAAGTGCGTTGTGGCGAGCTGGACGTGGATTTCCTCTGCCGTGCCGATGAGCTGTACGTCAGCCCCGGTCTGGCCCTGGCGACCCCGGCCCTGCAGCAGGCTCACGCACGTGGCGTCAAACTGTCGGGCGACATCGAACTGTTCGCGCGTCACGCGAAGGCGCCGGTGATTGCCATTACCGGCTCGAATGCGAAAAGCACCGTGACGACGCTGGTCGGCGAAATGGCTGCTGCCGCTGGAAAGCGTGTGGCGGTGGGCGGCAATCTCGGCACTCCGGCGCTAGACCTGCTCAGCGACGACGTCGAGCTGTACGTGATGGAGCTTTCCAGCTTTCAGCTCGAAACCACTGATCAGCTCAATGCCGAAGTGGCGACCGTGCTGAATATCAGCGAAGACCACATGGACCGTTACAGCGGCCTGCCTGCCTACCACTTGGCCAAGCACCGGATTTTCCGTGGCGCGCGGCAGGTGGTGGTCAATCGTCAGGATGCGCTGTCCCGTCCGTTGATTGGCGAAGGCCTGCCGTGCTGGACATTCGGCCTCAACAAGCCCGACTTCCATGGTTTCGGCCTGCGTGAAGAGAACGGCGAAAAGTACCTGGCGTTCCAGTTTGAAAACCTCATGCCGGTACGTGAGCTGAAAGTGCGTGGTGCGCACAATCAGTCCAACGCGCTTGCCGCCCTGGCCCTGGGGCATGCGGTCGGCCTGCCGTTCGACGCCATGCTCGCCAGCCTGCGCGAGTTCACTGGTCTGGAGCATCGCTGCCAGTGGCTGCGCGAGCACGAAGGCGTTCATTACTACAACGACTCCAAAGCCACCAACGTGGGTGCCGCGCTGGCTGCCATCGAAGGGCTGGGCTCGGATATCGACGGCAAGCTGGTGCTGATCGCCGGCGGCGATGGCAAAGGCGCTGATTTCAGCGGTTTGCGCGCGCCAGTCGCCGAGCATTGCCGCGCGGCGGTCTTGCTCGGGCGTGATGCCCAGCTTATTGCCCAGGCATTGGGCGACGCTGTCCCGCTGGTGCATGTCGACACCGTCCAGGCGGCTGTCGAGCACAGCGCAAAACTGGCTCAGCGTGGCGATGCCGTATTGCTTTCTCCTGCATGCGCCAGTCTGGACATGTTCAAGAATTATGAAGAGCGCGGACGTGTGTTCGCGCAGGCAGTGGAGTTCTTGTCATGATCTTCGGTGTGATCAAGCCTTATCCATCGCCACTGATCAGTGGGCGAGGCATCGACCTGGACTTCCCGATGCTGGTCGGCTGCCTGGCGCTGCTCGGCCTTGGCCTGGTGATGATTACCTCGGCCTCGTCGGAAGTTGCCGCCGTACAGTCCGGTAACACGCTGTACATGATGACCCGTCACCTGGTTTATCTGCTGATCGGTCTGGGTGCCTGCGGCGTGACCATGATGATTCCGGTCGCCACCTGGCAACGCCTGGGCTGGATGATGCTGCTTGGCGCGTTCGGCTTGTTACTGCTGGTACTGGTGCCGGGAATCGGGCGCGAGGTAAACGGTTCGATGCGCTGGATCGGTTTCGGCGCGTTCAACGTACAGCCGTCGGAAATCGCCAAGGTATTCGTAGTGATCTTCCTTGCCGGCTACCTGATTCGTCAGCAGCAGGAAGTTCGCGAAAGCTGGATGGGCTTTTTCAAGCCGTTCATCGTGCTGCTGCCGATGGCCGGTCTGCTGCTCATGGAACCTGACTTCGGTGCGACCGTGGTAATGATGGGCTCGGCGGCAGCCATGCTGTTTCTCGGCGGTGTCGGCCTGTTCCGCTTCTCGCTGATGGTGGTGCTGGCGGTCGCTTCTGTGGTGGTGCTGGTCCAGGCCCAACCTTACCGGATGGCGCGTCTGACCAACTTTACCGATCCGTGGGCCGACCAGTTCGGTTCCGGCTATCAATTGACCCAGGCACTGATCGCCTTCGGTCGCGGCGAGTGGTTCGGCGTCGGGCTGGGCAACAGCGTGCAGAAGCAGTTCTATCTGCCGGAAGCGCACACCGACTTCGTGTTCTCGGTACTTGCAGAAGAGCTGGGCGTGGTGGGTTCGCTGATCACCGTCGCGCTGTTCCTGTTCGTCAGTATTCGCGGCATGTACATCGGCATGTGGGCCGAGCGCGCCAAGCAGTTCTTCGGTGCCTATGTGGCCTACGGCCTTTCGTTCCTGTGGATCGGTCAGTTCCTGATCAACATCGGTGTGAACGTCGGTCTGCTGCCTACCAAGGGGCTGACCCTGCCGTTCCTCAGCTACGGCGGCAGCTCGCTGGTGATCTGCTGCGCGAGCCTCGGGCTGCTGCTGCGCATCGAGTGGGAGTCGCGCAACAACATGGGCAGTGAAGAAGCCGAGTTCAAGGAAAGCGACTTCGCCGAGGACACACCGCATGGACGCTAACGTGCTGATCATGGCAGGCGGGACCGGCGGGCATGTATTCCCGGCGCTGGCCTGTGCGCGCGAGTTCCAGGCACGCGGCTACAAGGTCCATTGGCTGGGCACGCCGCGTGGTATCGAAAACGAACTGGTGCCGCAGGCCGGTCTGACGCTGCACCTGATCAACGTTACCGGTCTGCGTGGCAAGGGCCGCTTGTCGCTGCTCAAGGCGCCGTTCATGTTGCTCAAGGCCCTGATGCAGGCACGCAAGGTTGTGCGTGAGGTGAAACCGGTCTGCGTGGTCGGCTTCGGTGGCTACGTCACCGGCCCTGGCGGTCTGGCGGCGAAGCTGGCAGGCGTACCGTTGATCATTCACGAGCAGAATGCCGTTGCCGGTACCGCCAACCGCAGTCTGGCCTCGTTCGCCAGCCGGGTGTGCGAAGCGTTCCCGAACACCTTTGCGGATTCATCCAAGCGTCGCACCACCGGCAACCCGGTGCGTGTCGAGCTGTTTTTGGAAACACCGCGTCAGGCTCTGGCCGGACGCAAGGCTCGTCTGCTGGTACTGGGCGGAAGCCTGGGCGCGGAGCCGTTGAACAAATTGCTGCCCGAGGCGCTTTCTCAGCTGCCTCAGGACATCCAGCCCGAAGTGTTTCATCAGTCGGGCAAGAATCATGACGCAGTCACCGCCGAGCGCTATCGCAACGTGGGCGTCGAGGCGCAGGTTGCGCCATTCATACAGAACATGGCCCAAGCCTATGGCTGGGCCGATCTGGTGGTCTGCCGCGCAGGCGCATTGACCATCAGCGAACTGGCCGCCGCCGGCCTGCCGTCGTTGCTGATACCGCTGCCCCACGCGATTGATGACCATCAGTCACGTAACGCTGACTATCTGGCTCGCGAAGGCGCAGCCTTCGTCATGCCGCAAGCGACAACTGGCGCCGCCGAGATGGCAGCACGCCTGAAAGAGGTTTTGATGCAACCCGAACAATTGAACAGCATGGCCCGCACTGCACGCAGCCTGGCCATGCCTGATGCAACCAGCACTGTCGTCAACGTCTGTGTGGAGGTGGCCCATGGTTGAGAATCAACGCGCCATGCCACAACCTGAAATGCGCCGTATCCGTCGTATCCACTTCGTCGGTATCGGCGGTGTCGGCATGTGCGGGATCGCCGAGGTGTTGTTGAACCTGGGTTACGAAGTCTCGGGCTCCGACCTGAAGGGCTCGGCCGTGACCGAGCGCCTGGAATCGTTCGGCGCACAGATTTTTATCGGCCATCGTGCCGAGAACACCATCGGTGCCGACGTGCTGGTAGTGTCCAGTGCCGTCAACACCTCCAACCCGGAAGTGGCCACCGCGCTGGAGCGCCGCATTCCGGTCGTACCGCGTGCCGAGATGCTCGCCGAGCTGATGCGTTATCGCCACGGCATCGCTGTTGCCGGTACGCACGGCAAGACCACCACCACCAGCCTGATCGCTTCGGTATTCGCTGCCGGCGGCCTGGACCCGACCTTCGTGATTGGCGGCCGTCTCAACGCGGCGGGCACCAATGCGCAGCTGGGCACCAGCCGCTACCTGATCGCCGAAGCCGATGAGAGCGACGCCAGCTTCCTGCACCTGCAGCCTCTGGTCGCTGTGGTCACCAATATCGACGCCGATCACATGGCGACCTACGAAGGCGACTTCAACAAACTGAAGAAGACCTTTGTCGAGTTCCTGCACAACCTGCCGTTCTATGGGCTGGCGGTGATGTGCATCGACGATCCGGTGGTGCGTGAAATTCTGCCGCTGGTCAAGCGTCCGACGCTGACCTATGGCTTCAGCGAGTCTGCCGATATACGTGCAATCAATGTGCGTCAGGACGGCATGCTGACATTCTTCACCGTACTGCGCCGCGACCGCGAGCCGCTGGATGTGTCGGTGAACATGCCCGGCAATCACAACGTACTCAACTCGCTGGCGACCATCGCTATCGCCACCGACGAGGGCGTCAGCGACGAGGCCATCGTTCAGGGCCTTTCCGGGTTCCAGGGCGTCGGTCGGCGCTTCCAGGTCTACGGCGAGCTGCCGGTTGACGGCGGCAACGTGATGCTGGTCGATGACTACGGTCACCATCCGCGCGAAGTCGCTGCCGTTATCAACGCTGTGCGTGGCGGCTGGCCTGACCGTCGTCTGGTGATGGTCTACCAGCCACACCGTTTCAGTCGCACCCGTGACCTGTACGACGATTTCGTGCAGGTGCTGGCGGACGCCAATGTGCTGCTGCTGATGGAAGTCTACCCGGCCGGTGAAGAACCGATTCCTGGTGCGGACAGCCGCAACCTGTGCCACAGCATTCGTCAGCGTGGCCAGCTGGACCCGATCTACATCGAGCGTGGTGTCGAGCTGGCGCCGCTGGTCAAGCCGCTGTTGCGTGCCGGCGACATCCTGTTGTGTCAGGGCGCTGGCGACATCGGTGGTCTTGCGCCACAGCTGCTGAAAAGCCCACTGTTCGCCGGTGCCAAAGTGGCCTCCACCGAAGGGAAGCTGAAATGACAGCCGTCGCCCAGTCGTCCCTGCGCTCGACACTCGAGCCGAAAAGCTTCGGCCGTGTCGCCGTGCTCTTCGGTGGCAAGAGTGCCGAGCGGGCGGTCTCGCTGAACTCGGGTAATGCCGTGCTCGGCGCGTTGCTCGAGGCTGGCGTGGATGCGTTCGGCATCGATGTGGGCGATGACTTTCTGCAGCGACTGGTCAGCGAGAAAATCGACCGTGCCTTTATCGTTCTGCACGGACGTGGCGGTGAAGACGGCACCATGCAAGGCCTGCTGGAGTGCCTGGAAATCCCTTATACCGGCAGTGGCGTACTGGCTTCTGCCCTGGCGATGGACAAGTTGCGCACCAAGCAGGTCTGGCAGAGTCTCGGCCTCGCCACACCGCTGCATGCCGTTCTTGAAAACGAGAGTGATTGTATTTGCGCCGTGACGGAACTGGGCCTGCCTTTGATCGTCAAACCGGCCCATGAAGGTTCAAGTATCGGTATGGCAAAGGTGAACAGCGTCGATGAATTGATCGCCGCCTGGAAAGCCGCCAGTACCTACGATTCGCAAGTATTAGTCGAACAGTGGATTCAGGGACCTGAGTTCACTGTGGCGTCTCTGCGTGGCCAGGTGTTGCCTCCCATCGGCCTGGGCACTCCTCATAGTTTTTATGATTACGATGCCAAGTACCTGGCGTCCGATACCCAGTATCGGATTCCGTGCGGACTTGGCGATGCGCAGGAACAGGAACTCAAAAAACTTGCAGCACGTGCTTGCGATGCCATCGGCATTGCAGGCTGGGCGCGCACGGATGTCATGCAGGACGCACAAGGCAAGTTCTGGTTACTGGAAGTTAATACTGTACCCGGCATGACCGATCACAGTCTGGTGCCTATGGCGGCCCGTGCGGCAGGTCTGGATTTTCAACAACTTGTGTTGGCGATTCTGGCCGACAGCGTTCAGGCGAGAGGTTAAGGCATGTACGGCGCGTCGACACGTCCTCAACCACCTGCTCCCGGCCGCAACAAGCCGGTGCCGCGCGGCGCCAGCCGTATGGTGGCCAAGGAGCCCTTGTCGGCGCGCCTGCCCAAGGCCAACTTCAGTTTTCTGAAGCGTCTGCTCTGGCCTGTGCTGTTGGTGGTTCTGGGCTTCGGTACTTATGAGGCAGCACAGCGTCTGCTGCCGTACGCCGACCGCCCGATCACCCGCATCAACGTGCAGGGCGATTTGAGTTACATCAGCCAGCAGGCTGTGCAGCAGCGGATTGCGCCTTATGTGGCGTCGAGCTTTTTCAAGATCGATCTGGCTGCCATGCGCACCGAGCTTGAGCAGATGCCATGGATCGCGCACGCCGAGGTCCGTCGTGTATGGCCGGATCAGGTCGTGATTCGTCTTGAAGAGCAGTTGCCGGTTGCCCGTTGGGGCGATGAAGCGCTGTTGAATAACCAGGGGCAGGCTTTCACACCGCGTGAACTGTCCAATTACGAACATCTTCCCCAGTTGTTCGGTCCGCAGCGGGCCCAACAGCAGGTGATGCAGCAGTATCAGGTGTTGAGTCAGATGTTGCGCCCGATGGGCTTCTCCATCGTGCGCCTGGAGCTGCGCGAGCGTGGCAGCTGGTTCCTGACGACAGGTGCCGGTAGTGCTGGCCCGGGTATCGAGTTGTTGCTTGGACGCGACCACCTTGTCGAAAAAATGCGCCGCTTCATCGCGATTTACGACAAAACGCTGAAAGACCAAATAACGAATATCGCGCGCGTCGACTTGCGTTACTCCAACGGCCTTGCGGTCGGTTGGCGCGAACAGGCAGCGCCGGCGACGGAAAAACCCGCCGTCGCGAAGAATTGATAAGAGGCAGGACCATGGCAAATGTGCAAAGCGGCAAAATGATCGTCGGGCTGGATATCGGTACCTCCAAGGTGGTGGCACTGGTAGGCGAAGTCGCGGCCGATGGCTCGCTGGAAATCGTGGGTATCGGTACCCATCCCTCCCGCGGCCTGAAGAAGGGCGTGGTGGTGAATATCGAATCGACCGTGCAGTCGATCCAGCGCGCAATCGAAGAAGCGCAGCTGATGGCCGGCTGCCGTATCCACTCGGCATTTGTTGGTGTGGCAGGCAGCCACATTCGCAGCCTGAACTCACACGGCATCGTGGCGATTCGTGATCGCGAAGTCAGCTCTGCGGATCTGGAGCGTGTGCTCGATGCTGCTCAGGCGGTGGCCATTCCTGCCGACCAGCGCGTGCTGCACACCTTGCCTCAGGATTACGTGATCGATAACCAGGAAGGCGTGCGTGAGCCCCTGGGCATGTCCGGCGTACGTCTGGAAGCCAAGGTTCACGTGGTGACCTGTGCGGTGAACGCGGCGCAGAACATCGAGAAGTGCGTACGTCGCTGTGGGCTGGAAGTCGACGACATCATTCTCGAACAGTTGGCCTCGGCGTATTCCGTGCTGACCGATGACGAGAAAGAACTGGGTGTCTGCCTGGTGGACATCGGTGGCGGCACCACCGACATCGCGATCTTCACCGAAGGCGCCATTCGCCACACAGCGGTTATCCCGATTGCGGGTGATCAGGTGACCAACGACATCGCCATGGCGTTGCGCACTCCGACCCAGTACGCCGAAGAAATCAAGATTCGTTATGCCTGTGCGCTGGCCAAGCTGGCCGGTGCAGGCGAAACCATCAAAGTGCCGAGCGTGGGCGACCGCCCACCTCGCGAGCTGTCGCGTCAGGCCCTGGCCGAAGTGGTAGAGCCTCGTTACGACGAGCTGTTCACCCTGATCCAGGCCGAACTGCGCCGCAGCGGCTACGAAGACCTGATCCCGGCCGGCATCGTGCTGACCGGGGGCACAGCGAAAATGGAAGGTGCGGTCGAACTGGCCGAGGAAATCTTCCACATGCCGGTTCGCCTGGGCGTACCGCACAGCGTCAAAGGGCTCGCTGATGTCGTCCGCAACCCGATTTACTCAACCGGCGTAGGCCTGTTGATGTACGGGCTGCAAAAACAATCGGATGGCATTTCGCTGTCCGGGATTGTCGGCAACAGCAGCTACAGCGACGAAACCAAGGCACCGGTGCTTGAGCGTATCAAGCGTTGGGTGCAGGGCAATTTCTAAGTTTCAACGTTCAACGGTTTCACAGCTTCAGATTCAGGGCTTCACCAGCAGTATCGGCAGGCAGTAGGCAAAACTAACTAGAAAGCGGAAGGAGAGAGAAAATGTTCGAACTCGTAGACAACGTCCCGCAAAGCCCGGTTATCAAGGTTATCGGCGTAGGCGGTGGTGGCGGCAACGCTGTCAATCACATGGTCAAGAGCAACATCGAAGGCGTGGAATTCATCTGCGCCAACACCGATGCTCAGGCGCTGAAAAACATCGGCGCGCGGACCATTCTGCAACTGGGCACCGGCGTGACCAAGGGCCTTGGCGCTGGCGCCAATCCTGAAGTCGGTCGTCAGGCCGCACTGGAAGATCGTGAGCGCATTGCAGAAGTTCTGCAGGGCACCAACATGGTTTTCATCACCACTGGCATGGGCGGCGGTACCGGTACCGGTGCAGCTCCGATCATTGCTGAAGTGGCCAAGGAAATGGGTATTCTGACGGTCGCAGTCGTGACCCGTCCGTTCCCGTTCGAAGGTCGCAAGCGTATGCAGATCGCCGATGAAGGCATCCGCATGCTGTCCGAAAGCGTCGACTCGTTGATCACCATTCCCAACGAGAAGCTGCTGACCATCCTCGGTAAAGACGCCAGCCTGCTGTCGGCTTTCGCCAAGGCTGACGATGTACTGGCCGGTGCCGTTCGCGGTATCTCCGACATCATCAAGCGTCCGGGCATGATCAACGTCGACTTCGCCGACGTGCGTACCGTGATGAGCGAAATGGGCATGGCGATGATGGGCACTGGCTGCGCCAGCGGTCCTAACCGTGCACGTGAAGCGACCGAAGCGGCGATCCGCAACCCGTTGCTCGAAGACGTCAACCTGCAGGGCGCTCGCGGCATCCTGGTCAACATCACTGCCGGTCCTGACCTGTCTCTGGGTGAGTACTCGGACGTGGGTAGCATCATCGAAGCGTTCGCTTCCGAGCACGCGATGGTCAAGGTCGGTACCGTTATCGATCCGGACATGCGTGACGAGTTGCACGTGACCGTGGTTGCCACCGGCCTGGGCGCGAAAATCGAGAAACCTGTCAAGGTCATCGACAACACGCTGCAGACCACCCAGCAGGCTCCTGCGCAGCAGGCGTCCCGTCAGGAAGCACCGTCGGTCAACTACCGTGACCTGGATCGTCCTACCGTGATGCGCAATCAGGCACACGCAGGCGCTACAGCAGCGGCGAAGATGAATCTAAACGATGATCTCGATTACCTGGACATCCCGGCTTTCCTGCGTCGTCAGGCCGATTGATGAAATGTATCAGGGGTATTAGGGTGATTGGTGTTCAGCAAAGGCATGGTCTGCTATCATCGCCAGCCTTTGTTGATACCAGTTCGCAACTTGCGCTGAAGCGGCCCATGCCATGATAAAACAACGCACCCTGAAAAATATTATCCGTGCCACAGGTGTAGGCCTGCACTCCGGGGAGAAGGTTTACCTGACCCTCAAGCCCGCACCTGTGAATACCGGCATTGTGTTTTGCCGAGCTGACCTTGACCCCGTCGTGCAGATCCCTGCGCGTGCGGAAAACGTCGGTGACACCACTCTGTCGACCACTCTGGTCAATGGTGATGTCAAAGTCGACACGGTAGAACACTTGCTCTCGGCCATGGCTGGCCTTGGCATCGATAACGCCTACGTCGAGCTCTCTGCCTCCGAAGTTCCTATCATGGACGGCAGCGCAGGCCCTTTCGTATTCCTGATTCAATCGGCAGGCCTGGAAGAACAGGACGAGCCGAAGAAATTCATCCGTATCCTGCGTGAAGTCACAGTCGAGGAGGGCGGTAAACGCGCTACTTTTGTGCCTTTCGAAGGGTTCAAGGTCAGTTTCGAGATCGATTTCGATCACCCCGTCTTCCGTGACCGCACCCAGAGTGCAAGCGTGGACTTTTCCAGTACTTCCTTCGTGAAGGAAGTCAGCCGTGCCCGGACCTTCGGGTTCATGAGTGATATCGAGTACCTGCGCAAGCACAACCTCGCACTCGGCGGCAGCGTGGAAAACGCCATCGTGGTCGACAAGGACGGTGTACTGAACGAAGACGGCCTGCGTTACGAGGACGAATTCGTTAAACACAAAATCCTCGACGCCATCGGTGACCTCTACCTGCTGGGCAACAGCCTGATTGGTGAGTTCCGGGGTTTCAAATCGGGGCATGCACTGAACAACCGTCTGCTGCGTACGTTGATCGAGCAGAAAGACGCTTGGGAAGTGGTGACTTTCGAGGATGCCAGTACGGCACCTATTTCTTACATGCGTCCTGTCGCGGCCGTGTAAGCAAGCTTTACTCTCTTTCCTTTTGTTCTTTAAAGGCTGCCCTCGGGTGGCCTTTTTTTATGGGTTTTTCAGGGGAAGTCAGTGCTGGCGGCGATCAGGCAGGGTTACTTCCTGTCCTTTGCATGGCTGGCCAGTCTTTCCAGTGCGGCACGCAAGCGCGGATCGGTGATGCCTTCAGCGGTGGCCTGAATGTTTTCGGCAGCCACTGCCGACAGGTCGATGGTGTGCGTGGCAGCTCCGCGTGGCGCTTCAGGCGGCTGCACCTTGAACACAATGCGGGTCAGGTTGATGAATTCGTCGAAGGCCATCATTTGCCGGTGCAGGCGTTTCTGCTGGTAGCGCAGGCGCGTGGCCCAGTGACCGTCCGTCACGATCAGCAACAAGGTACCTTCGCGCCACGATGCCACGCGACAATGCTCCCGGGCCGCTGGTTGCAGCTGGCTTTCGAGCAGGCGCTGCAAGTGGCTGAGTCGCTCGGCGTGACGAAATATAGCCTTCAGGGGCTTGGCTTCACGCAGCAAAACCGCGGGCGGGCGGGCGTTCAGAGGACGAAAGGCCATGGAGGGATGCCTGGGTAACAAGATGAACATCTTAACAGAAAGCGTTCTGACGGCTGCTTTTCAGGGCATTTCCGTGCTTTCATATGCAAATCAATGAGTAACTTCCCCGGATAACGGGTTGAAGTGCTTGAAAATGGCCCCATTGTAAACCTGCCCCGTCACAGCGCTGTGCCAGCATCGTGGAATAACGCCACTTTCCTCACCATCGTTTCCGGGTAGAATGCTCGTTCGCATGCGGCCATCTGGGCTGCACGGGCGACTCACGGGGCCGCCCTCCATTCCTATGTGTGGAAGATCCTGTCGATATGTTTGCGCCTTTGTTGAAAAAACTTTTTGGAAGCAAGAACGAGCGTGAAGTAAAACGCATGCTCAAGACGGTACAGATCGTCAATGCCTTCGAAGAGCAAATGGTGGCCCTTTCGGACGAGCAACTGCGCGCCAAGACCGAAGAGTTCAAGGCCCGCATAGCCAAAGGCGAGACCCTCGATCAATTGCTCCCTGAAGCCTTTGCTGTTGCTCGTGAAGCGGGCAAGCGTGTCATGGGCATGCGCCACTTCGACGTACAGTTGATCGGCGGCATGACCCTGCACGAAGGTCAGATCGCGGAAATGCGTACCGGTGAAGGTAAAACCCTGGTCGGTACGCTGGCTGTCTACCTCAACGCATTGTCCGGCAAGGGCGTTCACGTGGTTACCGTGAACGACTACCTCGCTCGCCGCGATGCCAACTGGATGCGTCCGCTGTACGAATTCCTCGGCCTGACCGTAGGCATCGTCACGCCATTCCAGCCGCCGGAAGAGAAGCGCGCCGCCTACGCTGCCGATATCACTTACGGCACCAACAACGAATACGGTTTCGATTACCTGCGCGACAACATGGCGTTCAGCGTGGACGACAAGTTCCAGCGCGAACTCAATTTCGCCGTGATCGACGAAGTCGACTCGATTCTGATCGACGAAGCGCGTACGCCGCTGATCATCTCCGGTCAGGCTGAAGACAGTTCCAAGCTGTACACCGAAATCAACCGCCTGATCCCCAAGCTCGAGCAGCATATCGAGGAAGTGGAAGGCGAAGTCACCAAGCCGGGTCATTTCACCGTTGACGAGAAAACCCGTCAGGTCGAGCTGAACGAAGCCGGTCACCAGTTCATCGAGGAAATGCTCACCGAAGTCGGCCTGCTGGCTGAAGGCGAGAGCCTCTATTCGGCGCATAACCTGGGCCTGCTGACTCACGTCTATGCCGGTCTGCGGGCGCATAAGCTGTTCAATCGCAACGTCGAATACATCGTTTCCGACGGTCAGGTGCTGCTGGTTGACGAGCATACCGGCCGTACCATGCCGGGTCGTCGCCTCTCCGAGGGCCTGCATCAGGCTATCGAAGCCAAGGAAAACCTGAACATTCAGGCCGAAAGCCAGACCCTGGCATCGACCACGTTCCAGAACTATTTCCGTCTGTACAACAAGCTGTCCGGCATGACCGGTACAGCCGACACCGAAGCGTTCGAATTCCACCAGATCTATAACCTGGCCGTGATGGTCATCCCGCCTAACAAGCCTTTGGCGCGCAAGGACTTCAACGACCTCGTCTACCTGACGGCGGAAGAGAAGTACGCCGCCATCGTCACCGACATCAAGGCCTGCCTTGCAGAAAACCGTCCGGTGCTGGTGGGTACAGCGACCATCGAAACTTCCGAGCACATGTCCAGCCTGCTCAACAAGGAAGGCATCGAGCACAAGGTTCTGAACGCCAAGTTCCACGAGAAAGAAGCGGAAATCATTGCGCAGGCCGGTCGTCCGGGTGCATTGACCATCGCCACCAACATGGCCGGTCGTGGTACTGACATCCTGCTGGGCGGCAACTGGGAAGTCGAGGTCGCCAATCTGGAAGACCCGACTCCGGAGCAGATCGCGCAGATCAAGGCTGACTGGCAGAAACGCCATCAGCAGGTGATCGAAGCGGGCGGCCTGCACGTCATCGCCTCCGAGCGCCACGAATCGCGCCGTATCGACAACCAGCTGCGCGGTCGTGCCGGCCGTCAGGGCGACACCGGCTCCAGCCGTTTCTACCTGTCGCTCGAAGACAGCCTGATGCGCATCTTTGCCTCTGACCGGGTGAAGAACTTCATGAAGGCGCTGGGCATGCAGTCCGGTGAGGCCATCGAGCATCGCATGGTGACCAACGCCATCGAAAAAGCGCAGCGCAAGGTGGAAGGTCGCAACTTCGACATCCGCAAGCAATTGCTGGAGTTCGATGACGTTGCCAACGAACAGCGTAAAGTGATTTATCACATGCGTAACACGTTGCTGGCCGCCGAGAACATTGGCGAGACCATTGCCGACTTCCGTGAAGAAGTGCTCAACAACCTGATCAGCCAGCATATTCCGCCACAATCCCTGCCGGAGCAGTGGAATGTTGCCGGTCTGGAATCGGCGCTCAACACCGACTTCGCGGTTCAACTGCCGATCCAGCAGTGGCTCGACGAAGACGACAACCTGCACGAAGACAGCCTGCGCGAAAAAATCATGGCGCAGCTGCTGCTGGCTTACAACGAGAAGGAAGACCAGGCCAGCGCCGAAGCCCTGCGTTCCTTCGAGAAGCAGATCCTCCTGCGCGTGCTGGACGACCTGTGGAAAGATCACCTGTCGACCATGGACCACCTGCGTCACGGTATCCACCTGCGCGGTTACGCTCAGAAGAACCCTAAGCAGGAATACAAGCGCGAGTCCTTCACGCTGTTCCAGGAACTGCTCGATTCGATCAAGCGCGATACTATTTGTGTGCTTTCGCATGTTCAGGTTCGCCGCGAAGATCCAGAGGAAGAAGAAGCCCGCCTGCGTCAGGAAGCCGAAGAGCTGGCCAGTCGCATGCAGTTCGAACACGCGCCTGCACCGGGTATCGAGCAGCCGCTGCTCGACGAAGAGGGTGGCGAAGCGCCTGTTGCCGTTGCATCCGAGCCGGTTCGCAACGACCAGAAACTGGGCCGCAACGAGCTGTGCTGGTGTGGTTCGGGCAAGAAATTCAAACACTGTCACGGCCAGATCAACTAAGCCTTTGACTGTGTAATACCTGCGCCGCGACCGGCTTGCCCGTCGCGGCGTTTTTTCATTGATCGCCGTACCGATGCGGACGGCGCCAAACTCCATGAGGAGCACCCCGATGGCTGTTGGTCTTGGTCCTTTGCCTGCGTTGCACCCGGTTCCCGGTTTTGAACTTGGCATTTCTTCTGCCGGCATCAAACGCCCGGGGCGCAAGGATGTCGTGGTCATGCGCTGTGCCGAAGGCTCCAGCGTTGCCGGTGTATTCACCTTGAATGCGTTCTGCGCGGCGCCGGTCATTCTGGCCAAACAGCGTGTTCAGGGCACCGTGCGTTATTTGCTGACCAACACCGGTAATGCCAATGCGGGCACAGGCGAACCAGGTCTTGTGGCGGCGCGGCGTACCTGCGAGACACTGGCGCAACTGACTGGCGTCGATGCTTCTGCGGTGCTGCCGTACTCGACGGGCGTGATCGGCGAGCCGCTGCCAGTGGAAAAGATCGAAGGCGCTCTGCAGGCTGCGCTGGATGATCTGTCTGTGGATAACTGGGCCGCTGCGGCGACCGGGATCATGACTACCGACACCCTGCCCAAGGGCGCCAGCCGTCAGTTCAGCCATGACGGCGTGACCGTCACTGTGACCGGCATCAGCAAGGGCGCAGGCATGATTCGACCGAACATGGCGACCATGCTCGGTTACATCGCCACCGATGCCAAAGTGGCGCAGAGCGTGCTTCAGGACCTGATTCGTGACGGCGCCAACAAGTCGTTCAACCGCATCACCATCGATGGCGACACCTCGACCAACGATTGCTGCATGCTGATCGCCACCGGTCAGGCTGACCTGCCGGAAATCACCGAGGCCAAAGGCCCGCTATTCGAAGCGTTGAAGAAAGCCGTGTTCGATGTGTGCATGGAAGTCGCTCAGGCCATCGTGCGTGACGGTGAAGGTGCGACCAAGTTCGTGACCGTTGAAGTCAACGGTGGCGGCAATCATCAGGAATGCCTGGACGTCGGTTATGCCGTGGCCCACTCGCCACTGATCAAGACTGCGCTGTTCGCCTCCGACCCGAACTGGGGACGTATTCTGGCGGCTGTCGGCCGTGCCGGTGTGCCGGATCTGGACGTGAGCAAGATCGACGTATTCCTGAGTGGCGTGTGCATCGCCAGCCAGGGCTGCCGCGCCACGACCTACACCGAAGAGCAGGGCTCGGCGGTGATGGCCGAAGAAGAAATCACCATCCGTATCGAGCTGGGCCGCGGCAATTGCAGCGAAACAATCTGGACCACCGATCTTTCTCACGAGTACGTGAAGATCAACGCGGAATATCGCACCTGATTCAATGCCCGGCGCGCCGGCATCCTGTCTTCGCGCCGGGCTCAATGGAGCTGAACCATGAGCCTGCACCTGATTATCGGCGACAAACGCTACTCCTCCTGGTCGCTGCGTCCCTGGCTGGTGCTGGAAATGACCGGTGCTTCGTTCACCGATCAGGTCATCCGCCTGAACCAGCCTGACACCCGTGCGAACATTCTCAAGTATTCACCCACCGGCAAGGTCCCTGCGTTGCAGTGCGAGCACGGCACGATCATCGATTCGCTGGCCATTTGCGAATACCTGGTCGAACGTTTTCCGGATGCTGGCCTGTGGCCGAGTGACATCGCCGCGCGTGCTCAGGCACGTTCTGCCTGCGCGCAGATGCACAGCGGTTTTGTCAGTCTGCGTTCGAACATGCCGATGGACCTGCGCCAGGATCAGGCACTGGAAGTGATTCCGGTCGATACCCAGAACGACATCGACCGTATCGTCGAACTGTGGGCCGAATGCCGCACTGCGTCGGCCGAAAGTGGTCCGTTTCTGTTCGGCAAGCCAAGCATTGCCGACGCGTTCTTTGCCCCGGTAGCCATTCGCCTGCGCAGCTACCGTGTCGAGTTGCCTGAAGAAGCGCTGAAGTACATCGAAACCATTTACCAGTGGCCTGCTTTCAAGCGCTGGCAGCAGGCCGGTCTGGAGGAGTCCTGATGGTGAAACGAGTTCATGTGGCCGCCGCCGTCATTCGTGGCGCTGACGGCAGCGTATTGATTGCCCGACGTGCCGACACTCAGCATCAAGGCGGCCTCTGGGAGTTTCCTGGCGGCAAGGTCGAGGAGGGCGAGACCGTCCAGGCCGCGCTCGCACGTGAACTGCAGGAAGAGCTGGGCATCCTGGTGACGGCGGCACGTCCGCTGATCAAGGTTTGTCACGACTATCCGGACAAGCAGGTGCTGCTGGACGTCTGGGAAGTCTCGGCCTTCACTGGCCTGGCGCATGGTGCAGAAGGGCAGCCGCTGGTCTGGGCCAGCCCGCGTGAACTGGCCAATTATGACTTTCCGGCCGCCAATCAGCCTATCGTCGCGGCGGCACGTTTGCCCGGCGAGTACCTGATCACCCCTGAGGGGCTGGACAATATCGAGCTGTTGCGCGGTATGCAGAAAGCCATCGCAGGCGGCATCAAACTGGTCCAGTTGCGTGCGCCGGGTGGTTACGACCCCAAGTACCGTGACCTGGCCGTGGATGCGGCGGGCCTGTGTGCCGGCAAGGCGCAGCTCATGCTCAAAGGGCCTCTGGAGTGGCTGGGCGACTTTCCGTCCGCCGGTTGGCACCTGACGGCGGAGCAACTGCGCAAGTACGCCAGTCGCGGGCGTCCGTTCCCTGAGAACCGTTGGCTGGCTGCGTCATGCCATAACGCCGAAGAGCTTGCTTTGGCAGAGCAGATGGGTGTGGATTTCGTCACCCTGTCGCCTGTTCAGCCAACCCTGACCCACCCGGATGCGCAGCCACTGGGCTGGCCGCAGGCAACGCAACTGATTGCAGGCTTCAATAAGCCGGTCTTTCTGTTGGGTGGCGTAGGCCCTGCCGAGCGTCAACAGGCCTGGGAAAGCGGCGCACAGGGCGTGGCCGGGATTCGCGCGTTCTGGCCTGACGAGATCGTCTGACGCTCAGCAGAGGACGCAGAGCTCCCAGAACGGCATGCCCACGCAGAGTACCTGACGTTATACACAAGTCTGCTCTTGATTCTGGCCGCAGGCCGTGGGAGTGAGCTTGCTCGCGAAGAGGCCAGTAAAACCCCTGAAAATGGGGCGTCTGGACAGATGTCTTCGTGAGCCCGCCCCGCTCAATCCCACAAGGCCTATACATAACGCCAGGCCGCTGGCGTGAGGGTGTCTTCTGTGATGCTCCGTGTAATGGATATGCCCGTCAAACCGGCTTGGGCGCGGGCTGCCAAAGGATCTCGGCAATGCCCTGTCTTCTGGCGATCAATCGAGCAGCGACGAACAGCAGGTCCGACAGCCTGTTGATATACGCCAGCCCTGCGCCTTCCAGCGGCTCGACAGCATTCAGATGCTGACAGCGACGTTCTGCACTGCGCGCCAGGCTACGGCAGATGTGCGCTTGGGCGATCAGCGATGAACCGCCTGGCAAAATGAAATTCTCCAGTGGCCCCAGTTCGTCATTCCAGACATCGATGGCGGCCTCCAGTCGCTCGACCTCGGCTTCGTTCAGCGCCTTGTAGGTCGGCATGGCCAGTTCGCCGCCCAGATCGAACAGACGGTGCTGACACGGTGCAAGTACTTCGATCACTTCCTTGAGGGCCGGGACGCGCTGAGCTTCATCGATCAACCCTGCCAGCAATAGCCCCAGCTGGCTGTTGAGCGTATCGACCTCACCGATGGCCTCGACGCGCGGATGATCCTTGGAGACCCGACCGCCATCGCCCAGACCGGTTTCACCGGCATCGCCAGTGCGCGTGTAAATCTTCGACAAACGAAAGCCCATTGATGCGATTCCTGATCAGGATTTTGAAATGACCTGCTGCTGAACGCTCACCTGGTTGGCCACCAGCGGTAGACGCAGCGTAAAGCAGGTGCCTGTGCCGAGAGAGGAATGTACCTCCATCTGGCCTTTGTGGTTGTTGGTGACAATGAAGTAGGACACCGACAAGCCCAGTCCGGTGCCCTGGCCGATTTCCTTGGTGGTGAAAAACGGCTCGAACGTACGCTTGCGGATGTTCTCCGACATGCCGATGCCGTTGTCCTCGACCTGGATCTCGGCCCACGGCGGATTGAGGCGCGTGCGCAGGGTAATGCGCCCGGGCTCTTCGCTCTCCGGCCGCTGGTGAATGGCCTGCGCGGCATTCTTCAGCAGGTTCAGCAGCACCTGCTCCAGCTCGTTGGCAATACACGGCACCGGACCCAGTTCGGGGTCGAACTGACGGATGATGTGCTGGCCCTTGAAGTCGAAACCGATGGTCAGATCGAAGTCGTTACTGGCGATCTCCACGGCCTGATCGATCAAGGCCGGCAAGTCGCAGGGTGATAACTGACGACTGCTCAGGCGGCTGAAATTGAGCATGTGGCTGACAATTTTTGCAGCCCTGGCACCGGCCTGCTGAATGCCGTCGAGCAGTTTGGGCACTTCGCGGCTTTCCAGGTAATGGTTGACCTGCGCCAGATCGACGCCGTCGGCCTCGGCCTGCTCGATGTTCTTCGGCAGCTCCGGGGACAGCCGCCGGCGGATGTTCTGCACGTTGTGCAGAATGGCGCCCAGCGGGTTGTTGATCTCATGCGCCATGCCTGCTGCCAGCCCGCCGACGGACAACATTTTTTCCGACTGCACCATCATTTCTTCCAGCGATATGCGCTGGGTGATGTCATCGATCCGGATCACCACGCCGCGCCCGGCATCACCGGTCAATGGGTAGAACGTCAGCGCGTAGTGGCGGGACTCGTCATTCTTGATCCAGGTCACGCGCTCGATCTTGGTCACGCTGTGGCGCTCGACGGTGTGCTTGATCTGCGGCAGAAACGAGCGCATCGGCTCGAAGGCCAGGAAGATCGGCTGGTTCAGCGCTTCGTCCAGAGTCGTCCCGGACAATGCCGTCGCCTCCTGATTCCACTGGGTGACGTACAGCTGTTCATCCAGCGCGATCATCGCCGACGGCATCGAGTCGATGATGCTGTTGAGGTAGTTCTGGAAGCCGGTGAGCTTCTTCTCGATCTTGCTGCGCACCTGGACTTCCAGCTCCAGCTTGCGGTTGGTGTGGCGTGTCTCCTCGGCCAGCCCTTGGGCCTGATCGTAGGCTTCCTGCGAATCGTCCCGCGCGCGCTTGAGTTGCTGTTCACGCGCCTCGATACGCGACAGCATGGTGTTGAACGCCTCGGCCAGGCTGCCGATTTCATCCTCGTTACCGGGTTCTGCGCGGAGTGCGTAGTTCTCTTCGCGGGTCACCTGCCGGGACAGTTCTTCAAGCTGATAAATAGGTTCAGTAATCAGGCGCCGAATCTGCCGTGCCACCACCAGCCATAGCAACACGCTGAACACCAGAATGCCCAGGCTGGCAGTCAGCGTACCGGTGTAAAACGCTGGTGGCAGCTCACTGCTGGCAACCAGCAACAAGTGCCCTGGCGGCTCGTCGCCCTTCGGTACGGTAATGACCTGCGTACTGCGAAATTCGGTCAGGCGCCAGTTGTCCATGTCTTTGAAGTGTCTGGGCAGCTCAAGGCTTTCGCCCTGATGCATCTGCTCAAGCCGCTCGCCGTTGTTGTCATACAGGGCTGCGGCACGTAACGGCCCGTAGCTTCTCAGTTCCTTGAGCAGCGCGCGCGCCTCATCAGGCGAGTACAAGGCCCGTTCGTTGAGGTTGGCGCTGCTGATCAGCCGGCCAATGGTCTGCAGGGCCTGCGGAGCCATCGCCTCCTGAGAGATGTAATAGGCCGCGCTGATGAAGGTCAGGTTGGCGACCAGCAGTACGGTGGTCATCAGGACCAGCAGGGCGGCCAGCAGTTTCTGGCCGACTGGCAGGTTTTCCAGGCGTTGGCGCAAGGGCATTGGGCAAGTCGCAGTGACGGGTGATGCGAGCAGGGTAGCGCGGGCTAGTCGGTACGCAAACCCTTGCTTGCCAGATGGGCTGTCAGACGCGTCTGCAAATGCTGCAGGTGCGGTGCGGGGCTGCCATGACGCGCTGCGGCTGCGCACGCATAACCCAGCAGGTAGCTGATTTCGGTGCGTCGTCCGTGAAGCACATCCTGATACATGGATGAACAGTTGGCGGCGGTCGCCTGGATGACCCGCAGCACTTCGGCATGCAGTTCCTGCGCGGCCGCTGGCTGGCCGCAGCGGCCCAGCAGCTCGGTCAGCTCGGCGCACAGCGTGGCGACCTCGCAGGCGTGCTCGAGCAGGCCACCATTACGGCAGTCATGCAGCACCGTCAGCGGGTTGATCGCGCAGTTGAGGGCCAGCTTGCGCCACAGGCGGGTCAGGAT
The DNA here is from genome assembly GCF_900074915.1 of Pseudomonas cerasi. GTDB lineage: Bacteria > Pseudomonadota > Gammaproteobacteria > Pseudomonadales > Pseudomonadaceae > Aquipseudomonas > Aquipseudomonas cerasi. The sequence continues at coordinate 4,569,879 of NZ_LT222319.1, read as the reverse complement.
GTCCGGCGTCCATTGGTGGGGAATGCCACTGTCGTGCAAGTCCTGCAGAAGCGCGGGGGCTGTCGGGTTGGATGCGTCACCCAGCCAGTTGAAACCATGGCCAGCAAACCTGACACGCCAGTCCGACTCCAGAAACGCGCCTTCGGTGCTGGAGGCAAACAGGCAGCGCGCGTGGGGGATTCGCGCAGCCACTGCGTCCTGGCTGCCCAGGCCGTTCTGCAACAGGATGACGTCGGCCTGCGCCGTCAATCGCGGAGCCAGCTGAGCGACGGCCTGCTCGGCCTCGTAAGCCTTGCAGGCCACCAGCAGTCGTTCGATGGGTTGTCGATGGTCGGCGGTCTGCGCTTCAACCGGGTACGCATGGGCAATATCGTTCTCGACCAGCGTCACGCAACTGCCATTGGCTTGGTAGGCGGCCAGCCGATCAGCGTTGCGAAGGATCAACCGCACCGGCAGATTCGCGCGTGCCAGTCGCGTCGCCCAGAGACTGCCCAGGCTGCCTGCACCGAGAACATGCCATGTCACCGCCATCACAGCGGCACGTTATGGCGCTGAAGCGGTCTGCAGAAGGTGAAAACAAGGATGTGCATGGAGGCTCACAGTGAACGCTGGAAAAGTCTCGTTATAATGAGCGTTCTTTCACACCGTCAAGTCATGCGTGCCCGAATTGTGCGCACGCCGTTTATCTGGAGAACATACATGCCCTCGTTCGACGTAGTGTCCGAATTGGATAAACACGAAGTCACGAATGCCGTCGACAACGCTATCAAAGAGCTGGACCGTCGCTATGACCTCAAAGGCAAAGGCACGTTCGAGTTCAAGGAACTGACCGTCACGCTGACTGCAGAAGCAGACTTCCAGCTGGAGGCCATGATCGAAATCCTCAAGCTGGCGCTGGTCAAACGCAAGATCGACGCGAAATGCCTCGAGATCAAGGACGCTTATGCTTCCGGCAAATTGATGAAGCAGGAAGTCATCCTGCGTGAAGGCATCGACAAGGAGCTGGCGAAGAAAATCGTCGCTCACATCAAGGAAGCCAAACTCAAGGTCCAGGCCGCCATTCAGGGCGAGCAGGTACGGGTGACCGGCAAGAAGCGCGACGACCTGCAAGAAGCTATCGCAGCGCTGCGTGCCTACGATTCTGGCATGCCTTTGCAATTCAACAACTTCCGCGACTGATCGTTGCATTGAAAGCCGGGGAACCCTGCGTTCCCTGGCCAGTCCGAATCGCCCTGAGCATTGAAATGACGGCAGGCTGCCGTGGTTTTGATCGCAGTTCGTGACGAGTAAGGAGATAACGATGGATTTAAACGCAGAAGTCGGTCATCTGTGGCAAGCGTCGCAGGCCTGGATTCCGATGATCATGGAGTACGGCAGCCGCTTGCTGCTGGCAGTCGTTACATTGTGCGTAGGCTGGTGGCTGATCAACCGGCTGACCGGCAAACTCGGCGCCTTGCTGGCCTTGCGACACGCCGATCTGGCCTTGCAGGGCTTCGTCAGCAACCTGGCCAACATCATTCTGAAAATCCTGCTGGTGGTCAGCGTCGCGTCGATGATCGGTGTGGAAACCACCTCGTTCGTGGCGGCGATCGGTGCTGCCGGTCTGGCGATCGGTCTGGCGTTGCAAGGCAGCCTGGCGAACTTCGCCGGCGGCGTGCTGATTCTGTTGTTCCGCCCGTTCCGTATCGGTGACTGGATCGAAGCCCAGGGTGTGTCGGGAACCGTCGACAACATCCAGATCTTCCACACCGTGCTGCGCACCGGCGACAACCGTACCGTGATCATTCCCAACGGCAACCTGTCCAACGGCATCATCACCAACACCAACCGTCAACCGACCCGTAAGATCACCTTCGACATCGGCGTCAGCCACGATGCGGATTTGAGGAAAGCATTGCAGGTCCTGCTGGACATGGCAGACGACCCACGCGTACTCAAGGACCCGGCCCCCCAGGCTGTGGTGGCTGCGCTGGGGGAGAACGCAATTACCTTGTCCCTGCGTGTCTGGACCAGCAGTGGCGACATGGGCGACGTGACGTCGATGTTCAACATCGAAGCGCGCGACCGCCTGAAGGACGCAGGCATCGAGATCCCACTGCCGCAACGGATTGTGCGGGTGGTTCAGGAATAGTTGTGAGTGCGGTATGAAAAAGCCCTGGCTCGTGAGAGTCGGGGCTTTTTTGTATGCGTTCGTTAAAGGCTGGTCTTTTGTGGCGAGTACCGCCTTTATGGCCGACTCATCATCGTCTGCTTGAATATTGCGTCTACATAGATCAGACATTTTTGGGTGTGATTTTTGGGACTCATTGCAGCTTGATGATTAAAAAGCACACAAAGGCTGACTTTGCCGTCAGGCCTCCCGCCAAGGCATGTAAGAAAAAAACTGTTCGGATTTTTCTGGAGCGTCTCCACGGTTTCTTCAAATAGGCGTATATAAGCAACATTCCAGTTGCGACAAACTCTATGCCCAGGAGTGAGAATATCGTTCCGACGACAGTCAGCGCGCCCATGCCTAAATTGCTGGCCGTTTGAAGCACGTATATACAAAGGGCTATACCGCTAATGGGCAGCCAGATTCCCAAGCCAATGAGCGTGAGAAGAAAATAGTGGCCGATATGATTTTCAGCTTCTGTTGTCATTGTTCGATCCTTGTTTTTCTATCCAGTTGGCGTGCAGGTTTTTTCTTCGATAGTGAAACGTCACACCTCTGTAAGCGTCCGACCAAGTCATCTACCCAGCCCCGCAAAGCCAGGACATGGTGTGCACTTAAATTTAAGTGGGCACCAGTCCTAGCCTTTTAAGTGGGTATTTCATGCAGCCAAAACGCCGCTCCTATTCCAAGTCCTTCAAAGCCCAGGTCATTCAAGAGCGTGCCCAGCCCGGCGCTTCGATTTCCTGCACCGCTGTCTTGCTGCAATCTTCGATCAAAATTGTTTGTCGAAGCTTTCGACAGATGGCAGACGGGTCGTGCAGGGGCCGTACTCCACGCTGTGCCCCGTCAGATGACTATCCACCGGCTTTACCTTGAACTGCTGGCCGTCGATGAGCCCCGTGGTGGCCAGCGAAAGCAAGGAATACCGGCGCATGGCCTTGGGGTCTGTGTTATCGCAAGGCTCGACGACCTGGACATTCAGCCCGCCAAAATACTCGATAGTGATGTCCAGTGAACCACTGGCAGGATAATCGCCCTCGAACAGCGACCATTCCTTGAAGGTACCGCATCCCCTGCCACCATAGAGCGCGATGTTCAGGCAAAAGAACCGGTCGCCGGCCGGTGCGCTTTGTTGAACACGTACCACCGTATTGGCAAGGGGCTGGTCGTTTTCATCGACCACTTGCACGGTAATGTGCACCGGTTTAGGCATACGGCTTTTTTCTACGCCCGACGTGCATCCGGCCACGCACAAGATCAGTACGGCCGCCGTGGCCAGCAGGGGAAATGCTTTCATTGAGAGGTCTTCTATAAAGGACGCCATCCCGGACAGCCATGCCCTTTGGATCACGGTACCCGGGTTGATCGTGCGGCATTGTTGCATGTTCCGTGCAGGTTCGGCCCTGTGGTCATTTCGTGAGGGCCACAAAGGGTGTAATAACACACCTCTCGCACGGCTCGTACTTACGGTGAGCCATAGGTGAACGGATCTGCGCCGCGGTTCTGGCTGTTCTTCGCTTTACGGGCTTCATCGGGCAGGCGGACCATTTGTACGGTCAGGCTGCCATCGGTGCCTGCGTAGACCACGGCGCTGACGCCGCCATCCTTGTAACTGGCGATCGTCGCCAGATTGATCTCGACCAGCGCACCGCTGACCCCGGTATTGCCCAGACGACGACCGATGTCGTAGCCCTCTTCAACATTGCCGAGCTCAAGACCGTGGCCGTCCTTGTCCAGGTCGTGCAGGGCGTTGTTCAGGGCAATTTCGGCTTCCGGGTTGTTGGTGCTGTCATAGAACACCCGCACAGGTTCCTGACCATCTGGCAAGGTATCCAGCGCCTGCACCCAGGCGGCTTGCAGCGCTTTGGCTTGCAAGGCCGGTTTCAGACGCTTGCCGTTTTCATCCTGCATAGGCGCTTTGATCGGGCGATGTAGATAGCCAAGTACCGGCGCAGCATCGAACTCCTTGACCTGATGCTGACCCCAGCGGATTGGTAGCCAGGGGGAGGGCTCGAAATTGCCGGGGCTGCGATTGCTGATGGTTTTCCACAGGGTGGGGAGTTGGGACTGCCAGTAGGCGGTTGACATGGTGCCGGGGGCTAGTGGAATTACAACGCCCTTGGCTCTTTGTTCGTTTTCGTACTGTTCCGTAAATGCGTCATCACGATTCCAGTAGAAAGCCCAAAGCTTGCCCAGATCGGTATTTTTGTTCTGATTGTCTTCCGTTTCGTCGGTCGCATAGGGACGAATATATCGATCTACCCTGTCTGAACGAGTGACCAGCAGTCCGGTCATGCTTTCGAATATAGTGGGTATTACTTGAGCGTTTTTTTGCAGGCCTGGAGTGCCGGCCACGCGCAAACCGTTTCGTGTGACATCACCATCCTCACTTACGATTAGCGCTTCAGGCACTTTGAGGTTGTCGTCAAAAAAACGGAATAAACGCTCAAGCATTTTTTGAGCATGAGTAGTATTTTCAGCGTCTTGCCACAAAACAAGAGTGACCCCTAGGGTCGCAGCATTTCGACCACTCATTATGTTACTTGCAGCTCCCGTGTCTGAAGGCTGTTTGGGAGGTGCGATTGCAAATGTTGGGACAGGCCAGTATGCAACAGATTCTCCAGCGGAGTGCTGGAACGCCACGCGTGTGTTTATGCTTCTAGTGATCTCGCGCGAGCTCAGGCCTGAATCGTATTCTTTTGGGGATGATGGGTATATTGATAAAAAGTTGTTGTTCTTCGCGACTATTTCTCGCCAAACTGAAGATTGATGCCAGTTATGGACGGTTATGCCCGTACCTCGTATTTCTAGAGAATAATTTCGTTTTTGCGCCTCTTGCTGTTCTGATGCCTGACTCATTACCTTGGATTTGTATGCGACTAGCTCGGCTTTTTCATGTGCGACGGCTTTGCCCCACCAGTGTCCGCTGTACGCGAAGAGCGTGATGCCTAAAACCGCTGCCACCCCCCCAGCGTGTTACTGAATTTATGTCACGCAGTTCCATGTTGTTTTCCTGTGCTTTGAAATGGACAAGCAGGACGAACCCTAACCAAAGTGTTAGCATCATTCCGGTTATCCAGAGATAAGGCCTCAGCTTCGGTCGTGTTGATAATTTATTTCTTCGCTCCATCACTGAGCCTCACTTTTTTAGAGGCAACATTGACTAGAGAAGGGGGGGCAAAGACACCAGGCTGGCAGAAGGGAATTTTCCGTATTCGTAATATTTATGGCTGGCTGCGACCAGTAACTGAGCGTCAACGCTGAGTCGTTCCCAGCCAGGCATTTTTAGGACGTCTTCGAAAAACTGTTTATCCATCTTCCAATCCGCAATCGCCACCAGCACATCACGCATTTCTGGATCGTCCAAGCATTTCGCCTGACCAATCGCGATATCCATCGCCGTTACCCATTGATGGTTTTCCGGGCTTCGCAGCAGGCCCGAATGGTAGCTGTTTTTATCTAGCACATCTGTGCTCTTGTCCATGTATTCACGTATTTCGTCCGGGGTTTCTTCCCGTTCTATGTCGTAAGGATCCATAGGTTTCGATGCACCCTCGCCCGGGGCTCTTCGTTTGCGCATCATTCGAGTTTGTTTACCTGGCGCTTTTCCCATGTTCCATTTGGCGACCTCTAGCTCCAGATCTACGGGTCCAATCTGGCTGCGAACATAGCGCCATTTGAATTTGGCCCTGGGATTACCCAAGGCAGAGGCTTGGTTCGCATCATCCGGCCTGTCTAGCCCCGATGGGCTCGATTTTTCTGTCTTCTCCTCCCCTCCAAACATTTGGGGGGCATGTGGCGGGTACAGTTGTTCAGCGTTGATCAGGATTTTATGCCCTTTTTCAATAGCTCCTTTAGATAGGGGCCCAGTGACCCATCCGCCACCGGGATAGCGAGATTCCAGCAGGAGTTCCTGTTCGTCACGGGCAACGGTCGTCAGTTTGATCAGACGACGGTTTTGTGGCGCAAATAGCGCCGTTAGATCCTTTAACATTGTTGCTCCGTTATATAAAACCAGCCGCTCGTTCCGAGCGAGAGTGCTGATATAGAGAGGTGTGCGAGTCTATAGACTTCTTTCCGGGGGCACACACTTAAATTGCAAAGAGCCATCACCGAGCGACATTACTCCTGATGCTGCGGTGAGGTAGTGAGGAATGGCTAACGATGTCGTCGGCCAATTCATAAGAAGCTGTAGTGCGTTTCTTACGGCGTAATGAGAGACGCCAGGAGGAAGGACTGTAAAGGGCGGGTGCGTGCGATATAAAAGAAGCCCTGACGCTTGAGCGTAAGGGCTTTTTAGCCGGCGATTACTGCAGGCTTATATTGGCCAGCGTAACGATAATGCCGATTGCCGCGACGACGGCGGCGACTGCGTTGATCGAGAACACCGTGCGTAGGGTTGTGGAGAGTCTCCACGGTTTTACGGCGAATGCATAAATCATCAGAAAGATGATCGCGAAGATTTCAACCTGCGCGAGCAGCACTACGGCGCTGCCAAACGCCATTGACCCGGACAGGGCATCAGCATCTCGCGACAGATAATATGTCAGCAGGGTGCCGATGATGGGCAGCCAGATCCCCAGGCTGATAAGGATCAGGGGAACGGGGTTGAAAGCGCGTGCTTTTTTTTCGGTGTCCAATGTTGTTCCTTGATGAGGTAGCCAGAGATCAGGGCTTGTCGATAACGGAAGCCTCTTGAGGCGGCTCGGTCTTCGCCGTGCGTATCTCTCGGTTCCATTGCAGGATGATCATCACCAGCGTCGGGATGCCCAGCAGCGCGGTGATCAGGAAGAAGTTGTGGTAGCCGTACTTTTCCACCACCACACCGGAATAGCCGCCCAGCAGGCGCGGTAGCAGCAGCATGATGGAGCTGAGCAAGGCGTATTGCGTGGCGGAGAACTTCAGGTTGGTGAGGCTCGACAGGTAGGCGACGAACGCCGATGTCGCCAGCCCGGAACTGAGGTTGTCCAGCGAGATGGTGAGGATCAGCATCTTCACGTTCGGGCCCATGTCCGCCAGCAACAGGAACAGGATGTTGGTCGAGGCTGAGGTCAGGCCGCCGATGAACAGGATCGGCATGATGCCGAAGCGCACGATCAGCAGTCCGCCGATACCGGCCCCCAGCAGGGTCATGATCAGTCCGAAGATTTTGCTGACGCTGGCGATCTGGTCCTTGGTAAAGCCCTGATCGATGTAGAACACGTTGGCCATGACGCCCATCACCGTGTCCGACATCCGGTAGGTCGCGATCAGGCCCAGCAACAGCAGCGCCTGCCAGCGGTAGCGCATGATGAAATCGTTGATCGGAGTGAGCACCGGTGCCAGTCCGCGGCGACCCATCGAGGACAGGCAGGCGATGGTCAGGAGCGTATAGAGAATCGCCCGTAAAAACGCCCGGTCTTCCAGCAACAGGTCCATCCAGCTGGTGCCGTTGAACAGCACACTGGCGAAGTCGGTATTGTAAAGTTGGGTAAACATCGCCGGTACGGAGACCAGTAGCACAATCAGCACGAACACCGAGGCCAACTGGTGCGTAAAGCCATAGCGCGCTGCCGACAGCTGGGTGCGCAGCGGCACCGGCGGCTCGCGCATGATCAGTGTGGTGACCAGGGCGGGCAGCATCAGCAGACCGAACAGCACATAAGTACCGGTCCACGCCGAATGCTTGTAGGCAAAGCCCGTCGAGCCGAAGCCCTCGGCGAAATACAGTGCACCCGCGGTCGCCAGCAGTGCAGCGACCCGGTAGCCGGACATATAGCTGGCGGCGAGGGCGGCCTGTTGCGTGTCCTGGGCAATTTCCAGGCGATAGGCATCAATGGCGATGTCTTGCGTTGCGGAGGCGAAGGCCACCACTACGGCAATTGCGATCAGCCAGGACAAATGCTTCTGCGGATCGCAGAAGCCCATGCCGATCAGGCCCAGAATCACCAGGCTCTGTGCCAGCACCAGCCAGGAGCGACGCCGCCCGAGTTTGCCGAGCAGGGGCAGACGCCATTGGTCGAGCAATGGCGACCAGACCCATTTGAAGGCGTAGGCCAGGCCGATCAGGCTCGCATAGCCGATGGTCTCGCGCGCGACACCGGCTTCGCGCAACCACACGGACAATGTCGAAAAGACCAGCATATATGGCATGCCCGCAGCGAATCCGAGCAGCAGTAACACTAATGTCGACGGGCTGGCATATGCGGCGAGCGCGGCGCGCCAGGTTTTACGGGGCATGGGCTGGAATCTGCCTCAGGTTACGAAAACAAAGGGCGCACTCTAACCGCTGTGCTATAGGGGACGCCAGCCATGGCGCTGCATATCAACCCGATTATTCACAATGGTCACGCCCTCGGCGCGTAAACGTGCCCGTTGTTCGTCACCGGAAACGCTGCCGGGCGGCAGACTGAGCCGACCACCGGCGCCCAAAACCCGGTGCCAGGGCAGGGAAGAACCGTCCGGCAACTGGCTCAACGTACGTCCCACCCAGCGTGCAGCTCGGCCCAGGCCCGCCAGTTCGGCGAGCTGCCCGTAGGCGACCACTTTGCCTTCCGGTATCTGCGCCATCGTCAGGTAGAGAGCGGTGCGTCGCGCCTCGCTCGGCGATCGTCCTGCCGGGTAAAGTAATGTTAAGTCCGGGTCTGCCACGCGATAATCCTGTATAAAAACGATATTGATTGTCGTTCAGTGAACTTTTGGTTGTCCGGGCTGTCAGTTACCACCGTGCTTGGTGGTACATGGATCGTCCCGTCACCTCCCCCGCAGGAAAATGCCCGATTCCCGCCTTACAGAGCCTAGTTATCGCTTATGTTGTCCAGAACCCTGTTGTGCCTTGCAATCACTGCTGTTTCCACTCCATTGCTTGCCGATACCGTCTGGTTGAAGAATGGCGACCGCCTGACCGGCACAATCAAGGTGTTCGACGGCGGCAAGTTGCTGCTGCAGACCGAATACGGCGGCGCTATCGCGCTGGACTGGAAACAGGTCAAGACCCTGAAAAGCGATCAGCCGTTGCTGGTCAAGCAGGATGAGCATGGCGGCGAAGTCTCCAATTCGCTGCAGGCTGCGGATGACGGCAAGGTCGTGCTGGCCAATGGCGATGCGCCCAAGACCGTCGATCTGGCAAGTATCCATCAGATCATCAAGCCCAAGCCGGTTATCACGGATCTTGTCTGGAAAGGCAACATCGATGCGGCGCTGGATTTCCAGCAGGCCGAAAACGATACCAATGATTACAACGTCGCCTTCAAGACCTCGGCTCGTCATGGCGACTGGCGTCACAACGCCAAGGGCGATTACAACCGCGAGACCACCGACGATGTGGTTGGCACTGACAACTGGAGCGCCGAGTACTCGCTGGACCGCTTCCTGACCGAGAAATTCTTCTGGGACGGCCGCGTCAGCTACAAACGCGACAAGGTCGAGGATCTTTCTCGTCAGCGCGTCGTAGGTACCGGTCCAGGTTACCAGCTGTGGGATGACGAACTGGGTGCATTCAAGGTCGGTGCGCTGCTTAACCGTACCGATTTCGAGTTCTCCAACGACGAGAAGGAAAACTTCTATTCCGTTGCCGGCACTTGGGATTACAACCGCTACCTGATTGGCAAGAAGGTCGAATTCTTCACCAACGGCGAGCTGGGCAAGCCGCTGAGCTCCGTTGCCGATTACTCGCTGGATGTCGAGGCGGGGCTGCGCTACAAGGTGACCGACTGGGCGTCGCTTAACCTGAAAGCCGAGAAGAACGTCATCAGTGGTTCGAGCAATGGCGATGTCGACAAGACGCGCTACACCGCTGGCTTCGGCGTAAGCTGGTAAGCGAAGGGCGGGCGGCGCACACCCTGTGTGTCGCCCGCTGCTTTTACGCGCTGACTAGATTCGCATCGCGCCATCCAGCTCAAGGATGCGTCCGCTGAAATAATCATTCTCCAGAATATAAGCCACCGAGTGTGCAATCTCGTCGGGCCTGCCCATGCGCTTGAGCGGGATGGCCGAGGTCATTTTCTCAAGTGCTTCGGGGCGCATGCTGCCGGTCATTTCGGTTTCGATGAATCCCGGAGCCACACCTGCCACACGGATACCGTAGCGGGCCAGTTCCCTTGCCCAGGTAACCGTCGCAGCCGCCACGCCAGCCTTGGCTGCCGAGTAGTTGGTCTGTCCGATATTGCCCGCACGTGAAATCGACGAGATATTGATGATCGCGCCCTGACTCTTCTGCTCGATCATTTTCGCCGCCACTTCACGTGTGCAGAGGAATACGCCGGTCAGGTTGACGTCAATCAACGCCTGCCATTGCGCAAGGCTCAGTTTGGTCATCTCGCCATCCTTGACCTTGACCAGCAGGCCGTCACGCAGAATACCGGCGTTGTTGACCAGGCCATGAATGGTGCCGAAATCCTCGGCGACCTTGCTGACCGTGTCGACGACCTGTTCTTCATTGGCAACATTGCACAGATAGGCGCGAGCCTTGACCCCGAGTGCCTCAGAGGCGGCGACAGCCTGATCGAGTTTCTCCTGATTGAGGTCCAACAGCGCCAGGTTGGCGCCTTTGCCGGCCAGGTATTCGGCCATGGCTCTGCCCAGCCCCTGGCAGCCGCCGGTGATTATTATCAGCTTGTCTTTCAATTCCATATGCGTGCCCAATCACAGTTGATCGTTTCCATGGCATCACTGGCGGGTTGCGAGTGCTTATGCCATAGCCAGAGCACGTTATAGGCTGTTTTTGCGCGTTCGTCTCGGCTCTGCCATCTAGCCTTGAAATACACCGATACACGTTTGTGAAGGCCTGGTTCAGCTCACTTGTGCGCATAATTTAGCGGTAAGCCAGATGCAGGGAGCTTGAATTAACGATCTTCTGACATCACATACGGTCTACTCGGAAGGCATTCTTCCCTTGAGGAACTCATTTGATGCGTGTTTTTTTGCTGCTGTTTCTATTATTCCCGGTACTTGAGCTGTTTCTGCTGGTTCGTGTCGGGATGTCCATCGGCTTTCTCTGGACCTTTCTGCTGGTCGTCGCGACGTCGATGCTCGGCTTGTTCGTGATGCGTGTGGCCGGTTTCGCGACGGCGCTGCGAGCCCGCGAAAGCCTGGCGCGTGGCGAGTTGCCTGCGCAGGAAATGCTCGAAGGCCTGATGGTTGCCGTGGGCGGCGGTCTGCTGCTGTTGCCCGGTTTCATCAGCGACATTCTGGGTGTGATCTGCCTGCTGCCGATCACCCGTCGTCTGCTGATCAACAAGGTCCGCCAGCGCGCCCAGGATCAGGCCATGCGTCAGCGTGCCTTCGCCGATGATTTGCAGACACCTGCCAATCAGGGTGCGTCGAGTCATCGCCCGACGGCGATTCACCAGCCTACCCGCGAGCCCGACGTCATCGAAGGCGAGTTCGAGCATCGCGACAAGTAATCTTCCACACCCCCCGGCAGCGCGGCACCTCAGGGTGCCGCGTTCGTTTTGACCAGCCGGTTCGGGTGTAAAAAATTTCTACCCAAGACTTGTAATCACTTTGCTCGCCCTTATGTATGGGTCACCGCAAGGTTTCTGGCCTGAAGGCCAGACCGTATTCTGCGGTTCGCGCGTCGAACCGTAACCGGCAAGTCCGGATTTAAACCGGCCGGTGCACTCACCGGACGATCAAACAAACATAATCAGGAGATCGACAATGAAGCTTCGTCCTCTGCATGACCGCGTCGTCATCCGTCGCAGTGAAGAAGAAACGAAAACTGCCGGCGGTATCGTTCTGCCAGGTTCGGCTGCTGAAAAGCCTAACCGCGGCGAGATCGTTGCTGTGGGTACCGGCCGCGTGCTGGACAACGGCGAAGTACGTGCGCTGGCTGTGAAAGTGGGTGACAAGGTTGTGTTCGGCCCTTATTCCGGCAGCAACACAGTGAAAGTAGACGGCGAAGACCTGCTGGTGATGAGCGAGAACGAGATTCTTGCTGTCGTCGAAGGCTGAGTGCTCCCGCTGACTTCCGTTACTACTAAGTATTCAAGGAATAATGATCATGGCTGCTAAAGAAGTTAAATTCGGCGATTCTGGCCGCAAAAAAATGCTCGCCGGTGTAAACGTCCTGGCTGACGCAGTTAAAGCGACCCTGGGCCCTAAAGGCCGCAACGTTATCATCGAGAAAAGCTTTGGCGCTCCGCTGATCACCAAAGACGGTGTTTCGGTTGCCAAGGAAATCGAGCTTAAAGACCGTTTCGAAAACATGGGTGCGCAGCTGGTCAAAGACGTTGCCTCCCGTGCCAACGATGATGCAGGCGACGGTACCACTACCGCTACCGTTCTGGCTCAGGCCATCGTCAACGAAGGCCTGAAGGCCGTCGCTGCCGGCATGAACCCGATGGACCTCAAGCGCGGCATCGACAAGGCGACCATCGCCATTGTTGCCGAGCTGAAGAAGCTGTCCAAGCCATGCACCGACACCAAGGCTATTGCCCAGGTCGGCACCATCTCGGCCAACTCCGATCACTCCATCGGCGACATCATTGCCGAAGCCATGGAAAAAGTGACCAAAGACGGCGTTATCACCGTTGAAGAAGGTTCGGGTCTGGAAAACGAGCTGTCTGTTGTAGAAGGCATGCAGTTTGACCGTGGTTACCTGTCCCCGTACTTCATCAACAAGCCGGACACCATGGTTGCCGAGCTGGACAGCCCGCTGCTGTTGCTGGTCGACAAGAAGATCTCCAACATTCGCGAAATGCTGCCGGTTCTGGAAGCAGTCGCCAAGGCTGGCCGTCCTCTGCTGATCGTTGCCGAAGACGTTGAAGGCGAAGCGCTGGCCACCCTGGTTGTCAACAACATGCGCGGTATCGTGAAAGTTGCAGCCGTCAAGGCTCCAGGTTTCGGCGATCGTCGCAAGGCCATGCTGCAGGACATCGCTGTTCTGACTGGCGGTACCGTTATCTCCGAAGAGATCGGCTTGAGCCTGGAAACCACTACCCTGGAACACCTGGGTAATGCCAAGCGCGTCATCCTGAACAAGGAAAACACCACCATCATCGATGGTGCTGGCGTGAAAACCGATATCGACTCGCGTATCTCCCAGATCCGTCAGCAAATCGGCGACACCAGCTCGGACTACGACAAGGAAAAACTGCAAGAGCGCCTAGCCAAGCTGTCTGGCGGCGTTGCAGTGATCAAGGTCGGTGCCGGTTCCGAAGTCGAGATGAAAGAGAAGAAAGCCCGCGTTGAAGACGCCCTGCACGCAACCCGCGCAGCCGTTGAAGAAGGCGTGGTACCTGGCGGTGGCGTGGCACTGGTTCGCTCCCTGCAGGCTATCGAAGGTCTGAAAGGCGACAACGCTGATCAGGACGTCGGTATCGCTCTGCTGCGTCGTGCAGTCGAAGCGCCTCTGCGCCAGATCGTTGCCAACTCCGGTGACGAGCCAAGCGTTGTTGTTGACAAGGTCAAGCAGGGTTCGGGTAACTTCGGTTACAACGCTGCTTCCGGCGAATACGGCGACATGATCGAAATGGGTATCCTTGACCCGGCCAAAGTGACTCGCTCTGCTCTGCAGGCCGCGTCCTCCATCGCCAGCTTGATGATCACCACCGAAGCGATGATCGCTGACGTGCCTGAAGACAAGCCAGCAGGCGGCGGCATGCCGGACATGGGCGGCATGGGTGGTATGGGCGGCATGATGTAAGCCTTTACCCCTTAAGCTACACCCATAAAGAACCCCGCCTTGTGCGGGGTTTTTTTATGGCCTTTCTGTGCCGGACCAATCAGTGCGTCGGTTGTATGTTGCTGTTCGCGAGGCCCTTGGGTTCGGGACGATAAAGCACGAAGTAATAAACCCCCAGGCAGATCAGCCAGCAGAACACTGCGGTCCAGATGTTATGGGAAAAGAAGTGCGCACCTTGCAGCATTCGCCCGACAGAGAAAACAGTTCCCAGGCCAAACGCCAGAGCCAGACCCATCTTCGCCATCCGTGGGCGACGGTCGCGAAGGGCGAAGAACAGTGCGAACAGGGTAAAGCCGGTCGCCGCATGCCCGCCCGGCCAGCAGCGTCCTGGTTTATCGGTCGCAGGGCGTGGGCTCAACAGTTCGCTGTAGGTTTCCTGACCACCGAATTCTTTCAGGCTCCAAGGGCATTGCACTGAAGTCAACACTTTCACCGGGGTAACGAAGGCGGTGGAAAGCGCCATGGACAGCACCAGGCAACCCAACTCTCTGCGCCACGGGATCAGGCGCTCTACCTTGAAGGACGCTGCGAAGCCGATCATGGCCAAAGCGCCGAATACCATGACCAGCTGTTTGGCGCGGTCGTGGAGAACGTCTTCGAGAAAATAACTGTGCCTGCCGATGAACTGCCCGCTGACGGGATCGAAGGCCAGCTTGGCGATGTCCATGTCCAGTGACGTCAGTTCCAGCAGCATGAGGATCAGCGCCACGGCAATGGGGATAGCCAGGTAAATCCACGGGTTGATCGAACGGGAGTAGGGTGGGGCGACGGTTTTCGACATATCGAATCCAGATCTTTGAAGGGCATGCCGCGATTATTGTGTGCGACGGTTCGTCTCAAAGTGTGTCATGAGCCTTATGAATCATAGGTGAAAAAATCGTCATGCCATATCGGCGCTGGCCCTGACGCCCACTTCGTCTTAAGCTGCGCCAGCCCAAACTGCATATGAGAGTGCTTTATGCGAATTCTTCTGGTTGAAGACAACCGCGACATCCTGGCGAACATGGCCGATTACCTGGGCATGAAAGGCTATACCGTCGACTGCGCCCAGGATGGCCTCTCAGGACTGCATCTGGCAGCCACCGAGCACTATGACCTGATCGTTCTCGACATCATGCTGCCCGGTATCGACGGCTACACCTTGTGCAAGCGCCTGCGCGAAGATGCCCGGCGCGACACGCCAGTCATCATGCTGACTGCCCGCGATCAGTTGGACGACCGTCTGCAGGGTTTCCGCTCTGGTGCTGACGACTACCTGCTCAAGCCATTCGCCCTGTCTGAACTGGCCGCGCGGATCGAAGCAGTATTGCGTCGTGCCCAAGGCGGCGGGCGGCGTACCTTGCAGGTGGCCGATCTGGTCTATGACCTTGACACCCTCGAGGTGACACGTGAGGGGCGCATGCTCAAGCTCAACCCGGTCGGGCTCAAGCTGCTCGCCGTGCTGATGCAGAAGAGCCCGCATGTACTGCGCCGCGAGATTCTGGAAGAAGCCCTGTGGGGCGACGATTGCCCGGACAGCGACAGCCTGCGCAGCCATGTGCACCAGTTGCGTCAGGTGATCGACAAACCGTTTGGCAAACCGCTGTTGCAGACCGTGCATGGCGTGGGCTATCGCTTGGCCGAGGGCCGGGATGGAGTTTAAACAGAGTCTTGCCCAACGGATCATCATTGCCTTTGCATTGATGAGTGCACTGGTCGCCGGGTCGTTCGCCATCGGAATCATTTCCACCGTTCACCTGGTCGAAGAAAAGCTGATTTCCGCCGGCCTCGGGGGTGACCTCAACCGCCTGATGCTGATGGACAGTGTCAGCGACTGGAGCCACCGGCCCAAGCCCGACCAGTTGTTCTACTTCAGCAATGGTCCGGGTGACTTCGATCTGCCCAAGGACATTCGTCATCTCGAGCCAGGCTTCCACGAGGTGTTCCGTGGGCCGTTGTCCTACCACGCCATGATCGAGGTGGTGGATGGCCGACATTACGCCCTGTTGCAGGATCAGAGCGATTTTGAAGAGCGTGAGCGGGTGCTGTTCGCCGTCGTGCTGGTCGGTTTCGTTCTGGCCTTGGCGCTGGCGGTGTTTCTGGGTTGGGTGCTGGCGCGCCGGGTCATGGCGCCTGTCGTACGTCTGGCCCGGCAGGTTCGTCACCGTGACCAGCTGCTTGGACTGGCACCGCCATTGGCGCCCGACTATGCCGCTGACGAAGTCGGCGAGTTGGCGGTGGCCTTCGATGCAACATTGGGTCGCTTGCGGCAGGCGCTGATCCGTGAGCGTATGTTTACCAGCGACGTGAGTCATGAACTGCGTACGCCGTTGATGGTGCTGGCCAGCTCTTGTGAGCTGCTGCTGGAAAACCCTGCGCTCGATCTGCGCGGCCGTCGCCAGGTCGAGCGTATCGGCCGCGCCTGCGAAGAAATGCGCGATCTGGTGCAAACCTTCCTCATGCTCGCGCGCACCCAGCGCGAAGACCCGGCCATGACGCCCAAGGCCACGCTGGTCGGGGTGGCCGAGCAATTGATCTCCCAGTGGCGTGACCCGATAGAGAGCAAGGGGCTGCAGTTGACCTACACGCCGCCTGCCGATGACCAGCTGTCCGATATTCGTTACAACGCGACCTTCCTGCATGCCGTGATGGGCAACCTGCTGCGCAACGCGCTGCATTACACCGATCACGGATTCATTGCGCTGACCCTGCACGCTGAAAGCTTCACCGTGGAGGACAGTGGCGTGGGCATTCCCGAGGAAAAACGCGAGGCGATGTTCGAGCCTTTCGTACGCGGCAACGAGCAGCGCGGAGAGGGGCTGGGCCTCGGGCTGTCACTGGTGCAGCGCATTTGCACCAATCAGGGATGGAGCGTCGATCTCACCCCTATGGAACCCCATGGTTGCCGGTTCAAGGTGACGCTCAACGTGGTCAAACCCTGACCTTCCTCTCGAGTAGACCGGCCTTATTGGGTAGCGGCCAATTGACTGCACTTCGTCGATTGGCCACACACTGCCTCTAACTCTCTGTAAAATCTCGAAACACCTGACGTTAAAAGGTAACATTTTTTTCACATTCAGATGACCTGACGGTGACGGCGGTGCCTTTAGTTTGGCCCCCATCAACATCAGGAGCTGCTCTCATGAGCGATCGCATCGAACTCGAGTTTTCCCGAAAGTACGACAAGACACATGCCCGCCAGTACCTGGAAAAGCATCAGGACGGTATCTGGCGCAAGCTGTCGCATCATCGCGATGAACAGCTGGCGAGAAAGGCTCTGCACATGGCCGGGGACCCGGGCCTGGTGCTGGACCTGCCTTGTGGTGCGGGACGCTTCGGGCCATTGTTGGCCGAGAAGCCGAACCGCTCGATCATCGGTGCCGATAACTCCGCAGACATGCTCAGTACCGCCTGTGCCTCGCAGCCGGCAGACGTTGTAAAAAGGGTACAACCTTTGCAGACATCTGCCTTTGCCATCGACCTGCCTGATAACGCAGTAGACAGCATCTTCTGCATGCGCTTGTTGCACCATGTTGGTCAGTCCAGCGACCGGATGGCTCTATTGCGCGAGTTTCAACGCGTAACCCGTGACAGCGTGATCGTCTCCCTCTGGGTGGATGGCAATTTCAAGGCATGGAAGCGTGCGCGCCTGGAGAACAAGCGTCAGCAGAAAACTGGGCGGGAAAGTTACCAGAATCGTTTTGTGTTACCTGTTGTTACCGCAGAAACCGAATTTGAGCAGGCAGGATTTCGCATTCAGAACCGAATGGATTTCCTGCCCATGTACGCCATGTGGCGAGTCTATGTCCTACGTAAAAGGTAAAAAGATGGGTTTGCAGTCCGTGAAAGAACCAGTTGTGAACCCGATCCAGAATGAGTTCGATCAGTTCTGGAGCCAGCGTGGCGAATGGGTTGAAGAACCCAATGTGCGTCGCGGTGGAGAGAGTGGTGTGCAGCGGCTGGTCATGGACGATGGGCAGACCCTCTATGCCAAACGTCAGACAGGTCACATCTACCGTAGCCTGCTGCACCCGCTGGGCCGACCTACCGTGCTGCGTGAGCGCGAGGCGCTTGAGGGGCTTCGCAAGCTTGGCGTCGTCGTCCCCGAAGTGGTGTTTTGCGGTGCCGAGCGGGGCGAGGACAATGCCTGGCGGGCATTGCTGGTGACGGTGGCGCTGGAGGGCTTCGAGGAAATTGAAAAATGGCAGGCTGCCGGAGGGCGCGAGCGCCATGGCGAGCTGTTCTATGAACGCGTGCTCAAGGAAGTGGCAGACACTCTGGCCCGCATGCACCTTGGCCGCTGGCAGCACAGCTGTCTGTACATCAAGCACATTTTCGTGCGGGTGACAGGGGACGGGCCGGACGCCAACGTCGAGGTCGCCTTGCTCGATCTCGAAAAGGGCCGTCGTCGCCTTACCGCGCAAGGCGCAGCCCAACACGATATGAAACAGCTACGACGCCATTCGTCATTCAGCGCTGCAGACTGGCAGAAGTTGATCTACTTTTATCAAGCAGCGTTTGGCAGCTCTATCAAAGGTTTAGAGTCATGAAGCTAGAAATGGCAAGAGGTCTGTTTATCTTCGGTGCGCTGGCAGTTGCCACCGTCGCCGTGGCGGCGCTTGAACAACCGTCCACCCGCATACTTACCACGCAGCATGGCGAGGGCTACTGCCCACTGCCACGCGTGGCGAAGAGTCTGGTGAACGTACAGCCGGACCACGACCTTTTGCTGTTCATGTACAGCCTGGCGCAGGGTACCGGGGTTAAAAACTGAAGCCCTCACAGGCCCGGTATCTAACCCACCTCAGCCAGGTGAAGATGGTTGTCCCACAGCCCGGCCGGCAGGTCCAATGGCTGGGCCAGCAGCTGCGCTTTGCGGCAATCATAAAATCGGCAGCGTCCCTGGCCTGAGGTCACGACAAAGCCATCGGTCACAGCCCCCACGCCCGCGCAGTCCGGCAAGGGCGCATCCAGTTTCAATGCGCCACTGTCCAGATCCCAGATAAAGAAGCGGTTGCCGCGGGGTGCCGTCAGGGCCACCAGTCGCAGCTCGCTGTGTACTGCGACGCTGGCGGTGTAGTGGGCCATCGCGCGCAATTGCTCCTCTGCCACCGGAAACGCCTGGAATGGCTGGCCTGGACGCTTGATTGCCAGCAGCTCGGCCAACTCGTGGCTGTCGCCCATGAACTGTTGACCCGCGACGATGGTGCCATCGCTGGCGATGCCCATATGGCGTACGCTGTTCATCTGTTGGGAAAGCGCTTCCTTGCTGAGCAAGGTGCCGTCACGCTGCATGATGACCAGGCTGGGTTGCATGGCATCGAGGTTCATCTCTACCCGACTTTCCGCTTCGGTGCGAATGCCGCCATTGGCGATCACCAGCGTTTCACCGTCCGGCATCCACGAGACCTGGTGCGGACCGATGCCATGCGTGGGGATCTCGGTCCAGTGCACCAGGCGCTCGTCAACGAAGCGGTAGACGCCCAATAAGCCGCGGCCTGGGTCACGGGTGTCGTTTTCCGTCGCATACAGCCATTCGCCGTCGCGATGGATCACCGCATGGCCGTAGAAGTGGCGGTCAGGCTGCGAAACGATGGTTTGCAGCAAGCGGCCATCGCGCAGATCGATCAGGTAGCTTTCAGTGCCAGGACGACGGGCGATGAACACCGCGAGTGGTAGGTCGGGATGATTGATGATGTCGTGGCAGCGCTGGCCCACCTGGGTCGCGAATACCTGCGTCCCGTCGAGCTTGAAACCCACCGCATAGTGCTTGCCGTCGCCATCGTCGCGAGCGGAAAGCAACAAGGGGCGTGTGTTCTTTTGCCGGAACAGTGTCCAGCCACCCAGCGTGCAGGCGCTGCGCAGAAGACTGCCGAGCGCCATGGCCTGACGTCGCAACATCACATGTACCTCTTGATCAATCGCCGTCGTTGGCGTTGAAACCCAACTGAATGCCGAGTGCCTTGGCCAGCTCGCCTTCGTGCAGGCGGTGCACGGCGTTCAGGCTGTCGTAAAACGCATTGAGTTGCTGGCGTCCTGCATCCGTGGCCAGCAGGTCGGCCAGTGGCGGCTTGAGTTCCGACAGCAATTTTCGGCTGTTAGCGTAGGCGGCGTCGATTTTGTCGGCCAGCGGTTTCTGCTCGGCGGGCAGCAGGCTGCGCAATCCCTTGTTGTCGACACCGGTCCACACCGTTTCGGCGCTGATCAGGCTGGCTTCCAGGCTGCTGAGCGACGACTTGCTGCGCCACGCATCTGCCTGGAATGGCTGCGGCTGCCCCTTGCTCTGACGACCCAGTGGCGTGCCAAGTTTCTTCTTCAGGCTGTCGAGCGCGGTGACCTGAACCCGCAGCAATTCGGCAATCGCCTCGTGGGAGTCGGCGTAGCGCTGATTGGGGAACTTGCTCAGTTGCGCGAGCATGCCGTCGGTGCTGTTCCAGCTGTTGAGGATTTCTTCGGCAAGCAGCTTTTGGCGCTCACCGATGGCCATCAGCAGCGGGCAGTAGCGCGCTTTCTGCTCGGCATTGGCCATGTCGATGTCAGCGTCGAAGAGGATGTATTCGTAGGCGGACAAACCCTGCACCACGACACTGGCCTTGGACAGTTCCTGAGCGGTGATCTGTGGCTGTGCAGTCACCAGTTGCTCGACCTGACGGCCCACCAGGTTTTTCTTGTCCGGCCAGAACTGTATTTGCCAGGCGCGGTTGCCTTCGGCCAGAGGACCGATCAACAGCGGTTGCAACTCTGCCCAGGTCTTCTGTGCTTTCAGAAAGTCGGCGCGGGCTGTGGCCAGATCAGTCTTGCCCTGGCAGAACGCCAATGCGCTGGCTGCCAACTGACGATCAGCCTCCACCCAACGGCTGTAAGTCGGCAGGATGACCTGTTTGGCAATCGCTGCGGACGTCACTGCCTGAGGATCGGATGGCGAGCAGGCACCCAAGGCAAGTGCCGCAAGGCTGGTCAGCAACAACTTGGGTCGGAACATGTCCGGCTCCTTATTTTTGAAAGGACGATGTTTGAACAGGAAGATTCTGCAAAGGGCGCAATCATAACGAATTCAGGAAGGCCAGCAGCGCTTCACGTTGTTGTGCGTCAAAAGCCAGAACCTGGCGCTTTGCCGCCTGGGCTTCGCCGCCGTGCCAGAGTATCGCCTCAAGCACGTTACGTGCGCGACCGTCGTGCAACAGTTGGGTGTGTCCGCTTACCGTGCTGGTCAGGCCCAGCCCCCACAAGGGCGGGGTGCGCCACTCACTTCCGCTGGCCTGGAACTCGGTACGGTTATCGGCCAGCCCTTCGCCCATGTCGTGCAGCAGCAAGTCGCTGTACGGGCGAATCTCCTGATTGGCCAGCTCAGGCTCGGCGGCGTCGCTACGGGTTTTGAAAGAGGGGGTGTGGCATTGCTGGCAGCCCGCCTGGAAAAACAGGTTCTTGCCTGCCAGCACCTGCGGGTCGTCGACTTTGCGACGTGCTGGAACAGCCAGGTTGCGGGTGTAGAACTCCACCAGACGCAGGATGTTGTCGCTGACTTCCGGTTCGCCATCCGGACCATTGCCATTGGGCGCGGCCAGGCAATCGGTCTGGGCCGGCGTGCAGTCATCGAAAGGCCGCAGGCTGGTGGTCAGCCCCATGTCGCCGGAAAACGCGTGCACGTTCTGCTGGTTGAGGTTTGGCTGTCCGGCTTTCCAGCCAAACCTGCCCATCACTACTTTTTGCCGAGCATCGTCCCAGACCCAGTTGGGACGTCCCGAGATGCCATCGGCGTTCTTGTCATCGGGGTCGGCATTGGCAAGGATGGCCTCATCGGCAACGGCCTCAAGCAAGCCCAGGCCGATCATCGGCGGAGCTACGCGTGCCGAGATGTGCGTATCGGGGTGCATGGGGCCGTAGCCCAGCTGGGTAATCCTGAGGGTCGGCTGGCGCAGCTCGACTGAGGTGCCATCGCGAAACTCGACCGTTAGCGCATCGTACTCGACCCGCACCTTACCCTCGGGCGCTACGCCGGGGTTCGACATGTCCTGCAATTGCCCGCCGTAAACCGGTTCGGGCAGCACACCGTTGCGCTTTATAAGGTCGGCATAGGCCGGGTCATCGGGAATCGACAGCCTGACCAGCATCGACACGGCATTACTGTCGCCAGCTTCCGGCGGATGGCCGCGACCGTCCTTGATATGGCAGTTCTGGCAGGCATTGGTGTTGAACAACGGCCCAAGCCCGTCGCGAGCCGTGGTAGTCGAGGGCGCAATTACCCACGGGCTGCGGAAAAAACTGTTACCGACACTGAAGTCCAGCCGCCGCACGGGGGGCAGATTGGCCGAGGGCATGGAGAAAGCGTTCTGATCGCTCTTCCTGACGGTGGCGCTACCAGCGGACAAGGCTTCTCCCGGCTCGGCGTGCGTGAAACGCGGGGCATCATCGCATGCGCTCACGGCCAGAGTCGTAAGCAAGGCAAGGGATAGACGGAGCCGCGTACTCATAGACATCCTGCAACGGGGCGAAAAATCGGGGCGTGCAAGCTTATCAGCCTCGTGCGGTTTGAATAAGAGGGATTATCGTTTGCCTGCTCTGACGTAATGCGTTGTTACGAATCTCTGAGGCTGGTCTGGTCCCGGCATTTTTGCCTATGCTGCACATGTCGAAGTTGACAGCACACACGCAGATAAAACACCCAGCAGAGACCACATCAATGGATAACCCGGAAAACAGCGCGTTCGTGACCACCACCGAGGCACTGGAAGCGCTCTATGGCCCGATTGCTCCTCCTTCCATGACCAAGGAAGTCGACCATATTCACGCGGTTTACCGGCCCTTCATCGAGTCGGCACCCTTTGTTGTGCTGGCCTCTGCCGGGCCTGACGGCCTTGATGCGTCCCCGCGTGGTGATCAGGCGGGCTTCGTGCATATCGAGGACAACAAGACGCTTTATCTGCCTGACCGGCGCGGCAACAACCGCATCGACACTTTGCGCAATATCATCAGCGACCCACGTGTCGCGTTGCTGTTCCTCATCCCTGGCGTGGGCGAGACCTTGCGGGTCAACGGAACAGCGCAGATATCGGTTCAGCCGGAACTGTTGTCGCGTTTCGAAGTGAACGGCCAACTGCCCAGGTCGGTGCTGCGCATCTCCGTGACCAGCGTGTACTTCCAATGCAGCAGGGCAACCATCAGGTCCGGTTTATGGGATGCAGCCCGGCACATCGAACGCAGCGCGCTGCCGACTGCCGGGCAAATACTAAAAGCGGTTTCGGCCGAGCAGATCGATGGTGACGCCTATGACAAGGCTTTGCCGGGACGCATTGCGGATACGTTGTATTGATCATGGCTGATACCGTATTGCGCCTCTTGTGGTCATGTCTTGATCAGACACCGGTTTTGCTCTGATTTTTTTCCTTCTCAAGAAAGTAGTCGAAGATGCTCATGCCCTTGCGCAGGATTTTGCGGACTTCTTCGCTTTGCGCGATCAGTTCGGCGCTGGGGGCTTGCCATTGTTCGCGGGGTAGGGGTTTGGACCAGTCCTGTACTGCTTTGGGAAATGCCGTTTTCGGCAGTTGCTTGACCCAGCTGGCGACGTGGCAGGGCAACGTCCAGCCGCTGAAAAACTGGATCAGCAGAAAGCCGAACAGGTAGCGCAAGCAGCCGTGGTCAAGCAGATAGTCACGGCGACACATGTGGAAAAACTCCACAGTGCCTTCCTCCAGGTCAGTGCCCATCATGGGCTTTCGCAGGGCGCTCGGGCCTTCTTCCATGTAGGCGCGGATCGCTTCCCACTCGCTGACTGCCATACCAAGCGTGGAAGTAGGCAACGTGAGCCACATCACCTGGCCGTCCGAGGCGTCTACGAAGCCGATCATCAGAGCGAATTTCTGCTGAGTGCCGTATTGCGTTGCAACTGTGCTGCTGCTGACGCAGGCAATTATTTCTTCCCAAGGGATAAACCGGGGCGGTTGGCCACGCTTGGCGACATAGGCCACCTCGCGGCGCTGACGGTTGAAGCGGATGGGGGGCGTGTTGGTGAGTTGGTAGACTGCCTGAAAGAAAAAATAGCCATACATCGATGCCAGAAGGAACACAAATAGCCACAGAGCCCAATTGGGAAAAATGAAAGGTATTGCTGTTTCAAGAATGGGGGTGTTGGAAATAAAGTATTCGGCAATGCCTGTACCAATGCCGGTCAAAAAGAACATCATTATAATGCTTGCTACTGAAGCCGTGTAGCAACGCACTGCGAACTCCAGTGACGCGGAGGTCAAATGGAAGTCTAGATAAGTGTCAGCAGCCATTCTGTCGATGTTCTGTAAGCTTGACGCCGATACACCGGTAGGCAAGGGGCGTGGTGCAAGATAGAAGACTTCTGTGCCGGCCTCATGCTCTGTATCGCCTGCACGTGGCGATTGATCGTATTTGCTAGAATTCAAAAAGATGGTCTCTCTCGATAGGTAAAACAGGTAATGTCATACCCTCGTCGGTAACGCTTGATGATGCATGGATGGGTTTGCTTAGTGAGCCCATGCTCAGTGGAATACGGTAATTCAGGTATCCCTGATCCGCTTTCAGGTAAGTGTTGGCTAATGCCGGTTTGACGGCGAGCCGCAATAACAGCAGTACATTATGTCCCTGCCAGTCCTCGGGGATCTCCAGCGCCAGTGTCAAAGGTGATGCAGAGGCAACGGACAGTCCTTGGCGAAGTCCTTTGCTGACATCCTGCCTATGGGGGGCTTCTATTAACTCGGCCAACCAGCGCAAGGAAGTGTCGTCAAAGCTGGACTCGGTAAGTCCCGGTAATATCAGATGCAGGCTGCGTACAGCTTGTCCATCCAGCTGGCGCCTGCTAATGCCTTGATCGAGAACCGTGGGCAGCAGAGTAGTCTCGGCAAGTTTTTGTGAGTGCGTGCTCCAGTCCCAACCCTGGGGCTCGTTACCCCATAGACAGTGGAGTAGCCATCGCTGCTCTTCGTTCAGGTTCGAGTCGTTGTAAAGTGCTTCACCGCCCAGTTGCAGGGCCGTGAAAATAAGTCCCCATGGAGTGAGTCGCATCGAAAGCTGCAGAAAGCGTGCTCCACGGGTTGCCCAAGCCATGCTTGCGGCCTTCTTCCTGGCATCTCCGGTTTCGGGATATATGTCTTTTATAAAGCCTATCAGCTCTTTGCCTGCATGCCCTGTCAATACAGCACTAATTCCGGTTCCTCCAATATCGCCGCTCATTGCGGTGAAAGCACCTGACTTTTCTCCAGAGTTGCCGCTTATCAAACCGCTCCTCCACTTTTCAAAGTTATTCCACGTTGTTCCTACGGCACCTACGAGGCTTAAGGGGGTAATGATAGCTCCTAACCCCAGGCCCCACTGTCCCATACGAACTCCGAACAGCATACCTCTTGTTTCGGAACTGTTTTCGGTTATTGCCTTAAAAGCTTCGCTGGTCATCGCTAGATAGACAGCTTGGAATACTGAAATAGATGCTGAGGCAACTGAAGATAGTGTGCTTGCCCATATAAAGTTTTCTTTTACAGATCTATTTCCCTTTGATGCTTTCCAAACACCCCACGCCTCCCCCAGATTCCCAACCTGTAAATACACCGCCAGTAACGGAAAGAAACTACCCTTCAACGCCGCTGCAGCCGCCCCCTGAGTCGCATACCCCCCAAACGCACCAGCACGCAGCCTGTCAATTTCGGCATTGAGCGCGTGCAGTTGCGGGTCAGTGATGTCCAGTCGCACGCCAATCGCGCCGTTGCGCGGATTGCCGGTCGGGGTGATGGCTGCTTCCAGGTCTCGGCGCAGCGCGTTGCGCGTGTTGCGGGTCTGCAGCAGCCGTTGGTTGGTGTATTGCCTTTCGTAAAGCAGACCTTGATGTTGATCCGCTGTGAGTGTGCGGCGGTTGATGAGTTTGGTAAGGCGGTTGCGTTCTCTGATGAGGTCGTCTTCGCTGGCAAGCAGCTGATTCAAGCGCGCGAAGTTGTCGCGAAATTTTGTCACGTCGGCTTCGTCGGCAATTCGCAGGGTGACGGCTTCCTGTTGCAGCGCCACCAGCATGCCCAGTCGTTGGGCTCGATTGCTTGCTCTGCCGAAGTTGTCCAGATGCTGGCGTAGTTGCGGGCTGTTCAGCTTCTGTTGCATCTCAATCAGCCAACGCTCCAGGTGCAGGGCGACGGCAGGGATGTAGCTGGCATTGACGGCTTGGTGCAACGGTAGTGCGGCGGGGTCCAGGTTCAGGCTGTTGGTCCAGTGATTGCCCATGATGTGGCTGATATCAGCGATGCGCCTTTGCGCGTCGGCCAATCCGTCGCTGAAGTTGCGAATATCATCCAGCCACTTGAGCAGGTTGCCTGATTTGGCGCGCAGAAAGTCCATGTCCAGACGCCCATAGAACACCGGCAGAATGTAGTGGGGGTTATCGTGAAAGTAGTCGCTGACCTTCTGCAGGCTTTCGTCGGTGCGGCACAGGTCGCGGGTGCAGTTGAGCTCCATCGCCAAGGCGCTTTTCAACTGGTCGGGATGGTCTGGATCGAAGTACCAGGCACTTCGATAGAGTTCCCCCTGAGTGAACAGGCTCACGCGATCGTGGGTAATATCGTCGAGTCGTTGCGTCCAGCGTTGAAGGTGCGAGCGCTCCTGGGACAGATAAGCGTGCATTTCTTGGTGGCGAACGAGATCGTAAATACCTCGTGAGCCTAGTCCGACGCCGTTCAGCGTGCCCTGGCTGTTCTTTTCCAGCGCTTCAATGTCGTCTTCCAGTTGTTCATGGAGTGGTTGGCCAAGCGCGAGCAGCATCTGTGAGTGCTTGTTTTCCATGTTCAGTCTGGCAAATCTGGCTTGCGGCCGTTCGGTGTAGGCGCCCCCGCGCATGGCGGAATACTGCCCCACTGAAGTAGTCGCTGGCACAGGTCCCTGATGGTGTTCCCGGTGCCAGTCATTGCGCGCATTGAGGTAATCATAAATGCGGCTGCGTTGTTCAGGCGTGGTGTTCTTCAGCAGTTTCGAGTCCGGGTTTGTCTGCCGGGCAGTGTTGTCGCCAACGCTCATCAGTGTGTCAATGTAGCTGGCCGTTATGTAACGCATTTCATTGTCGTTACGCTCACGCCACTGGTTGAGCCAACCCACCACCTCGTCCTGTTCCTGCGCAAGGTCGCGCAGCATGCCGATGCTGTCGTCGAGTATCAGATACAGGTGATTCAGTTCGTAGAACGGGTTGAGTGTGTTTTTCAACTCGCCGATATGCGCCTCGCGAAACAGCGGCAGATGCTCCCAGACATAGTCCTGTTGTTCCTCCTCTGGCATATCGGGTGTAGTGCATTGTTGTGCCGGCAACTCGGCGAGTTCGGCAAGCTGCTCTCTGACTTGCTGTTCGAGGCGAAGGTGGACGCCGCCTTGCTGGCAATCGGCTTCAGCCAGATTCACTTTCTGCATGAAATAGAAACGGTCTGCTGCGCTGTCCAGCACGCGGGTGCATTTGGCTGCTGTCCATTGCAGTTCGGCATAGGCAACATGCAACGTCGTATCGCGGGCAAAGATCAGGGTGTGCTCGCCAATCGTGGTCTGCCTGACATCCTGAGCGACTTCCCGGTCCTGCCAGAGCAGTTTGGTCGGTACGCCGCTTTCAAGGCGATACTCATGCAGATAGCCGCTGCTTTCATCAATCACATACAGATAGCCGTCACGTACCAGACGCAAGCCGAGCGGTCGTTTCAAGTCTCGGTAGCCGTCGGTATCCGACGGGTTGTGAAGCCGTTCCACGCGGCCGTAACGCAATGGCAATAGCTGGACTTTGGTGCCCATCAACGGGCAGTTACTCGTACTGTTGCGGGCATCAATATGGGTTCTTGCTCTGGCCTCCCAATAGGCTTTGTCTACAAGCGAAAGTGTTTTGCGACTCATGGCCGGGTTGCTCCGTGCTGTTCGCGACTGCGTTTCACTGCCAGCCAGTTGGCCTGTTGAATACGCTGAGATGGCGTCAGAGAGGACTTTTCATCCATCAGCGTTCTGATATCAGGATGCGAGTCGTCCGGCTGGGTAGCCAGAAAGCAGATGACGTTGGCGTAATGGAAAATATCCGCTTCGCTGTTGAAGCCTGCTTCATAGGCTGTGAAGGCCAGTGCATGCACATGGCCGTATCGCGACTTCAGACCTGTGGATGTGAGGTAGGCCGGAAAAAATGTGCGCAGGTGCAGGTCAAGACTGATCACGATCAGGCGAAACGCAACGTCACTGATGGCCTCCATCTGCCGATCGCTCATCCGATACAGGATCGTGTTGTCATGAATGGCTGACTCACCATGACGCTCGTGCTTTATCCAGTGTTCAGTGATGACATCTGCTGCATAAACACTGTCGATAGGGCCGAACAATCGATTATCGGTATGTGCCGGATGAAGGCCGAGCAGCGCGTTTGCGACGGGCGGGTCTGAAAGGTTCAAATAGCAGGCCTCGCCTGCTGGTTTGTCAACGAACACCAGCCAGCGCAGATGGTCAGCCACCGTCTTGTGGCTGGCATCACTGAATAGCAGCAGACCCCATTCTTCGCGCGCGTGAGTCAGGAAACTTGAAAATGTCGGGTCGTATGGGCCATCGATCTGAATCAGGGCGGGCGAGATATCCAGCAATTCGCTGAACCGGGTTTGCAGGAACAGCAGTGTGCAGACAGGGGAGGGGTTCCACTCGAAAAGCTTTCTTCTCAGATCGGGAAGATTGATGGCGTTGAGCAGCAGATAGGCGTTTTTCGCCCATGGCAGATCATCAGGGCCGGATTCAAATTCAAACATGAGCGCGCTTTGAAGGGGAACGAGGCGCGGATACTCGGTGGTGTGGTGTCTGCCTTCAATACCTGAAAACCAGTTTAGGAAAGGCCCTACAAAGATCACTGAAAGATCTTTGGCCTACGGGTCGATCAGACACAAAAAATGCCGGTCAGCGAACTGACCGGCATCGATGGTTATCGCAACAAACGCGGTTGATCAGAACTCGTGATCGGCGTTGTCCGGGTTCAGGTCAGTGATGCCCAGCTTGCCAGCCGCCTGTTCGATGGCGCCTGTCTGTTTGACCAGCGCGGCGATGGCGTCACGCACCACCTGATTGCCTGCGGTGTTGCCGGCAGCGATCAACTGGTCGAAATGCTCGCCCTTGTTCGCATGATCGACGATGACCTGCAACTTGGCCTGCGTGTCGTCCAGGTCGGCGCGCAAGGTGGCGTCGGTGGCGGGATCTACCTTGGCGACCAGAGACGAAAGGCTCGGCCCGCTGACCTTGCTGCCGTCGGTGCGGGTGTACTCGCCCAGGTAAACGTTGCGAATGCCCTTGCCGTTGTAGAAGTGCGAGTTGTGCGTGTTGTCGCTGAAGCAGTCGTGTTCGTCTTCGCTGGAGTTGGCTTCCAGTGCGACTTTCATGCGCTCGCCCGCCAGTTCACCCAGCGACAGGCTGCCCATGCCGAAGAGCATCTTGCGCAGGCCGCTTTCACCGGGTTCGGCTTCCAGCGTGGCGCGGTAGTTGTCGGGCACGCCGGCCTTCCAGTTACCGGACATTTCTTCGAGGTCGCTGACCAGCAGGTCGGTGACGGCCTTGAGGTAGGCACGGCGGCGATCATTGTGGCCGCCGGTCGCGCCAGCGCCTTCCAGGTAATCGCTGGCCGGACGTGCGCCGGCACCAGGGCCGGTGCCGTTCAGATCCTGGCCCCAGAGCAGGAATTCGATGGCGTGGTAGCCGGTGGCGACGTTGGCCTCGGAACCGCCCAGCTCGTTCAGGCTGGCGAGTTTTTCGGAGGTGATTTCCTTCACGTCGACCTTGTCTTCGCCGACCTGAATTTCGGTGTTGGCGATGATGTTGGCAGTGGCGCCCGGGTTGCCCAGCGCGTGCTGGTAATCCTTGGCCACATAGTCGATCAGGCCTTCGTCCAGGGGCCAGGCGTTAACCTGTCCTTCCCAGTCATCGATGATGGTGTTGCCGAAGCGGAAGACTTCGCTCTGCATGTAAGGCACACGCGCAGCGATCCACGCTTCGCGGGCCGCTTTCAGGGTTTCATCGTTGGGCTTGGCCAGGAAGGCGTCGACGGCAGTGCTGAGTTTTTTCGCGCCGGCCTCGGCATCGTCGAACACGGCGGACACCATGTTGGCGTAGTTCGCGACCACAGCCTTGGCCGCCGCGTCGTCAGTCTGGGCCGCGGCTGCCGGAGCAGGGGCCGCAGGCGTCACAGCCGGCGTCGCCGGAGCAGCGGCTGGCGCGGGTGCCGGGGCGGCAGCCTTGTCCTTGCCTTCGCCACAACCGGCGAGAGAGATAGCGATGGCCAACAGACTAGCGGTTGCCAGAGGCATACGAATCATGACGGAATCCTGCGTCGATAAAGGTGATGGCGGGGTGCGCCCATAAAATCTGCGACATAATGCGAAAGATTTGCATTCGGTGTAAAGGCAAAAAGCCTGTGTCGGCGTATTCGGACATCCGGCAGGTTGTAACAGTCGGTTTCAAGATGACGTGAATGGCCGGAAGTGTGCAGGTCGGCTCACAGGCTGGTGGCGTGGTCCTGACGCGACTGCTTGAGGTAAGCCAGCAACTCCCGACCCTGCAACGGCTTGCTGTACAGATAGCCCTGGCCTTCATGACAGCCCTCGGTCACCACGTAGGCCTCCTGCTCGACGGTCTCTACGCCTTCGGCAATGACTTGCATGCCCAGGCTTTTGCCCAACTGGATAATGGCTCGCACGATGGTGGCGTCATCGTCGTCGTCGATCAGGTCCTGCACGAAGCTGCGGTCAATCTTGATCTTGTCCAGCGGCAGACTTTTCAGGTAGCTCAGCGATGAGTAGCCGGTGCCGAAGTCATCAATGGCAATCAAGGCGCCGGAGCGTCGCAAGCTCAACAGGTGCTGGGCGGCGGTGTTGATATCTTCCATCAGCCCGGTTTCGGTCACTTCCAGTTCCAGGCTGCGCGGTGGCAAGCGATAGATCTGCAGCAGGTTGTTGACCACACGCGGCAACTCCGCGTGATGCAACTGCACAGTCGACAGGTTGACTGCCATGCGCAAG
Organism: Pseudomonas cerasi; assembly: GCF_900074915.1. Lineage (GTDB taxonomy): Bacteria > Pseudomonadota > Gammaproteobacteria > Pseudomonadales > Pseudomonadaceae > Aquipseudomonas > Aquipseudomonas cerasi. The sequence goes on along the minus strand of NZ_LT222319.1, from coordinate 4,539,080 downwards.
TCGGTAAAACCCTGGTCGAGCCATTCGCGCAGTTGGCGGCAGGCCTGATCCAGCACCCATTCCCCGATGGCGATGATGCTGCCGTTCTGTTCGGCCAGCGGGATGAATACGTCCGGCGGCACCAAGCCATGTTCCGGATGCTGCCAGCGGATCAGCGCTTCCACGCCGACGATACGGTGATCGCGATAGCTGATCTGCGGTTGATAGACCAGATACAACTGATTGAGTGGCAGGGCTTCGCGCAGGTCTTTTTCAAGTTCGCGGCGGCGGCGCATTTCGCTGTCTACGCTGGCGATGTAGAACTGATAACGGTTACGCGAGCGGGCCTTGGCCAGCGTCATGGTCTGCTCGGCTTTTTGCAGCAGCTTCTCGGTGCTGTCGCCGTCTTCGGGAAACAGGGTGATGCCGATGGTTGCCCGCAGTCGAATCTGTTGATCACCGACGATGAACGGCGCTTCCAGCTCATCCAGAATATTTTGCGCCAGCTCTGCCGCCTCGTAGGGCTGCTCGATGTTGGATTGCACCAGCGCAAACTGGTCGCCGCCCAGGCGCGCCAGTGCCCCGAGTCGCACGCTGTGCGCGCGCAGACGGTCAGCGAGTGCGAGCAGCAATTGATCGCCGGACTGGTAGCTGAACTGTTCGTTGATGCCCTTGAAGTCATCCAGACCCACGCACAATACCGCCACTCGGTGTTGCTGGCGTCCTGCATCTTCCAGAATCCTGTCCAGCCCGGTCTGCAACTGAAGTCGGTTGGGCAGACCGGTGAGGAAATCGTACTGCGCCATGCGCTGCAGATTGTTTTCGGCCTCATGGCGCAGGTAAGTGTGGCGTTCGATGGAAGCCAGCAACTGGTTGGCGGTGTTGACCCAGATCCCCAATTCGTTTTTCTCGTGGCCTTTAAGCAACGGCAATTGGTGTTCGCTGGGGCGGTCGGGGTTGATCGCGATCAGGTGCTCGATGATCTTCGACAGCGGCTTGGTCAGCAGCCAGTGATAGACCAGATACAGCACCAGCCCCATTGCCAGCGCACGCAGCACGCCCGCGACAAAGATGATTCCGGCATTGACCAGAAAGCTTTCACCGTAATTGGCCGTGTCCAGCGTGATGCGCAGGTCGCCGTAATACTCGCTGTAGGGGCTGCGGCCTACCAGTTGAGTGGTGAAGCTGCGTTCCTGGCCAAGGATGAGGTCTGTCAGCCACCGCGTAGGGGACGTCTTCAGCGGCCGGTCTTTCTCGGCGAGCAGGCTTTCGTTAGGGTGCCCGATGGACGCCATGCGCACGGAGTCATCCTGGAACAGGCCTTCGATCACCTGCATGCCCATCTCGCGGTCCAGGCTGTAGACGGCCTGTGTCGACGGATCGCGGAACATGCCGAGAATCCGCTCGGCGTCGCTCGCCACAGCCTGACGTGTCTTGTAGGCGTCGAATACGATTTGCGCACAGCTGAGCAGGACGCCTACCAGAAGCGCCGAAAGCAGCACAACGCGCAGCAACTTTACCGACAGGCTGTTCTTGAGTTCCAGCTTCAATGGCCGTTCCTTAGTTAGTGTCGGAGGGCATATCGCCTCATGACCCTCGAAAAACCAGACCCGCACGCCGTGACCTTGTCACAACCGGTGCGCCTGGCTGATCTTCGCGTTCCTTGCACCTGCTGGCCAAAGCCACCTCAATGCGTCGGGTGGCCAGGTAGGTAACTAGAGCAGAACACTGTAAAGAATTACGTCATAGAGAATTAAGTTGTATTACGAGTCAGCGAGCGTTTTCCGACAATACACAAAGTACGAGCGGCAGGCGAAAAAAGATTTGCGATTCGCCTGACCGGCAGGCAGGCGGTTGACGCTATATGTGAAACAAACGTCTGGCAGGCGGCCCTTACAGGCCGGGAAACATAAAAAACCCGACGCGAGGCCGGGTTTTTCGATGAAGCTGGAATCAGGCTGCGAATTGCTTGGCCACGAAGTCCCAGTTCACCAGGTTCCAGAACGCCTCTACGTACTTCGGACGCAGATTGCGGTAGTCGATGTAGTAGGCGTGTTCCCACACATCGCAGGTCAGCAGCGGGGTGTCGCCGCTGGTCAGCGGGTTGCCGGCACCGATGGTGCTGGCCAGTGCCAGGGAGCCATCAGCCTTCTTCACCAGCCAGCCCCAGCCGGAGCCGAAAGTGCCGATGGAAGTCTTGCTGAACTCTTCCTTGAACTTGTCGAAGGAACCGAACGCCTTGTTGATGGCTTCGGCCAGAGCGCCGGTAGGCTCGCCGCCAGCGTTAGGAGCCAGGCAGTTCCAGTAGAACGTGTGGTTCCAGACCTGAGCGGCGTTGTTGAAGATACCGCCCGAGGAGGTCTTGATGATCTCTTCCAGTGTCTTGCCTTCGAACTCGGTGCCAGGCACCAGGTTGTTCAGGTTCACGACGTAGGTGTTGTGGTGCTTGTCGTGGTGATATTCCAGAGTCTCCGCAGAAATGTGCGGCACCAGAGCGTCTTTGGCGTAGGGCAGTGGCGGCAATTCAAAAGCCATGGTTTATCTCCTTTCAGGTCAATTGCGGTAGTCGCACGGCCGATCACGGGCGGCCAGATACAGCATGCACCGGGAGTTTTACTCTTTTGCGGCGCAGACCCCGGATCATAGCACCGGGTCTGCGCCTTAACCACGCAACAACTGTGTGGGATAGAGGTTCCCACGGGTTTGACTCTGCGGTCATGAAATCCGTCAGGCCGAGCGGATCAACTGCACGGCCACGCTGAACATCATCACTGCGATCATCAGGTCCAGCATCCGCCAGGTGGCAGGTCGGGCCAGCCAGGGAGCCAGCCATGCCGCGCCCAGGGCGAGGCTCGAGAACCACAGCAGCGAAGCGCTGGCTGCACCGGCGACATACGCGCCAGGCACGCCCTGTTGTGCGCCCAGCGAGCCAATCAGCAACACGGTGCCCAGATAGACATGCGGGTTGAGCAAGGTAACGGCCAATGCGCTGAGCAACACGGTGCGCAGTGATTTTCTGCCAACCGCTGCGCTGTGTTCCAGGCTCTGCCGTGAGCAGGCGCGGCGTAATGCCTGCAGGCCATACCAGCTCAGGAATATCACGCCGCCCCAGCGCGCCACCGCCAGCAGCGTCGGATTCTCCGCCAGCACATTGGCCAGACCGAACACGCCTGCAGCCACCAGGATGGCGTCGCAGACAATGCACAGCATCGCCACGGCCACATGATGTTCACGACGCAGGCCCTGAGCCAGCACAAAAGCATTTTGAGTACCGATCGCCATGATCAGGCCTGCCGCGATCAGCAGCCCATTGAGGTAGCTTTGCCACATGAGGATGTTCCATTGAGCGGATTCAGGTAGCCATTCTCAGAGGGTGAGGGTTATAAGGAAAACCAATAATCTTCATTGCTCATTAGGAAAACTGATGTTCGACTACAAATTGCTGTCGGCGCTGGCGGCCGTGATCGAGCAGGCCGGGTTCGAGCGCGCCGCTCAGGTGCTCGGGCTTTCTCAGTCAGCAGTCTCGCAACGCATCAAATTGCTGGAGGCGCGCATTGGCCTGCCGGTGCTGGTACGTGCCACGCCGCCGAGCCCGACCGACATCGGCCGGCGCCTGCTCAATCACGTGCAGCAGGTCCGCCTGCTGGAGCGCGATCTGCAAAGTCAGGTACCGGCACTGGACGAGGAGAGCATGCCCGAGCGTTTGCGAATCGCCTTGAATGCCGACAGTCTGGCAACCTGGTGGGCGCCGGCCATTGGCGCGTTTTGTACGCAACACCGTTTGCTGCTGGATCTGGTTGTCGAAGATCAGGACGTAGGCCTCAAGCGCATGCGCGCCGGTGAGGTGGCGGCCTGCCTGTGTGGCAGCGAGCGTCCGGTGGCGGGGGCCCGCAGTCAGTTGCTGGGGGCCATGCGCTATCGGGCGCTGGCCAGTCCCGCGTTCATCGCCCGCCATTTTCCGGACGGTGTCAGCCCAGAGACGCTCGTCAGATCCGCTGCCTTGGTATACGGCCCGGACGATCTTCTGCAGCATCGGTATCTGGCTATGTTGGGTGTTCAGGACGGCTTCGAGCATCATTTGTGTCCTTCCTCCGAAGGTTTCATCCGTATGATCGAGGCGGGCATGGGCTGGGGGCTGGCGCCCGAGTTGCAGGTGCGCGACCAGTTGCGCAACGGCACGCTGCTCGAATTACTGCCGGACCGTTGCATCGATGTGCCGCTCTACTGGCATCATTGGCGCAATGGTGGACAGCTTCTGACGCGCCTCACCGAACATCTTGCGCAACATTCGGCTCACTGGCTGGTGCCGCTGAGCGAAGACTGATCGTCAACAGGATCATGTGTAATCCATGCAGGCAGGGTTTTGCCTTTCCTGCAGACGCGTTAACGGAGCGGTAAATGAAGATTCTGGTCACCGGCGCGAGCGGCTTCATCGGCGGACGCTTTGCGCGTTTTGCCCTTGAGCAGGGCATGAGCGTGCGGATCAATGGCCGTCGTGCCGAAGGTGTCGAGCACCTGGTCAGGCGCGGTGCCGAGTTTATTCAGGGCGACCTCGCCGATCCTTATCTGGTGCGCGCACTGTGCGATGACGTGGAAGCGGTCGTGCATTGCGCGGGCTCGGTCGGTACGTGGGGACGTCGCCAGGATTTCATGCAGGGCAACGTGCAGCTCACGGAAAACATCGTCGAGGGCTGCCTGAAACAGAGGGTGCGAAGGCTGGTTCATCTATCTTCGCCGTCGATCTACTTTGATGGCCACTCGCACCGTGGCATCAAGGAAGAGCAGGTGCCCAAGCGCTTTCACAATCACTACGCGGCCACCAAGTACCTGGCCGAGCAAAAGGTCTTCGGTGCCGAAGAGTTCGGGCTGGAAGTCATTGCCCTGCGGCCACGCTTTGTCACCGGCGCGGGCGATAACAGCATTTTCCCGCGTCTGCTGCACATGCAGCGCAAGAGGCGCCTGGCGATTGTCGGCAACGGCTTGAACGTGGTGGATTTCACCAGCATGCAGAACCTCAACGAAGCCCTGCTGAGCAGCTTGCTGGAAACGGGTTCTGCACTGGGCAAGGCCTACAACATCAGCAATGGCACGCCGGTCCCGCTGTGGGACGCGATCAATTATGTGATGCGGCAGATGCACTTGCCTCAGGCCACCCGTTATCGTTCATACGGGCTGGCCTACAGCGCCGCGGCGATCAATGAGGCCGCCTGTATGCTGTGGCCGGGCAGACCTGAACCTACCCTGTCGAGAGTGGGCATGCAGGTCATGAACAGGGATTTCACGCTTGATATCAGCCGCGCCAGGCATTATCTGGATTATCAGCCCCAGGTCAGCCTGTGGACGGCGCTGGATGAATTCTGTGGCTGGTGGCAGGCACAGCACGCGATCTGAATGCGGTAGTGGCACAGTGAGATTGATTCTGCGCTGTTGTTATACTGCCCAACTTTGATCTACGAACTTTGATTTAACAGCTTCCTGAAGGGTTATTCATGCGCAACGATCCCTACGACGACGTCGATGACGTTCCCAGCCTGAGCGCCAAGGACGATGATGACGACTTCGCGCCGAGCAATAGCGCACGCGAGCGCACCACCGTCTATTCGCGCACCACGCCTGTAGTCAAGGTCAAGGCGCCGAGCACCGGGCCTTTGTGGGCGTTGGTCGGTGCGTTGTTCATTGCTTTCTGCGGTCTGGGCTGGTGGAGCTTTCAGCAGGTTTCCCTGATGGAGCAGCAGTTGGTCGCGACTCAGGAAAGCTTTGCGCGCATCAGCGAAGAAGCGGCGGGGCGCTTGCAGGATATTTCCGGCAAGGTGGTCGCGACCGAAGCGCTTTCCAGTGATGGAGAGGCGCTCAAGCAGCGTATCAAGTTGCTGGAAGCGCAACTGGAAGATCAGGACAAACAACGCGAAGGCGTTGAAGGTCAGCAGGGCAGTCTCGACAAACGTCTGGAGCAGATGGCCGCGCAAACCGCCCAGCAGCATAGTGAAAACGCGCAGTTGCAGGAACAGCTCAAAAGCGTTGTCGCTGAACTGACCACGCTCAAGGCCGCGTTGCCTGACCTGAAGACCGCTCAGGCGGATCAGGGCAAGCTGGATGCGCAGATCAAAAGCGTGGCGGCCGATGTCGCCACGTTGAAAAAGCAGGGCAACCCGTCTGCCGCTGTCGAACGCCTGGAACAGGACCTGATGGTGCTGAAAAGCGAACAGGAAAACCGCCCGGCGCCTTCGGCAGAAGCCAATACGGCCGAGTTCGATGCGTTTCGTGCTCAGGTGACTCGTAACATCAATACCCTGAACAGCCAGATCCAGAACCTGTCGCAACAGCTCAACGCACGCCGTTGACCTTGGCATCCTCTGCCGCCTTCAGCGCGGCAGTTCGCCGAGGGAGCGCTGGCCAGTAAATCCAGGTGCAGATACGAAGAAACCCCGATTCCTGCGAATCGGGGTTTCTGGTCTTACGACAGCGGTTTACATCCGTGGGTAGTCGATGTAGCCGACTGGCCCTTTGCCGTAGAACGTTTCCGGATGGGCTTCATTCAGAGGCGCATCGCTGGCCAGACGCTCAGGCAGGTCCGGGTTGGCGATGTAAGGCACGCCAAAGGCAATGGCGTCGGCCTTGCCTTCTGCCAGCCAGGCATTGGCAGTGTCCTTGGTGAATTTCTCGTTGGCGATGTAGACGCCGCCGAAATCCTTCTTCAACTGTGGGCCAAGGCTGTCTTCAGCATCACGCTCACGGGCACAGATGAACGCGATACCGCGCTTGCCGAGCTCTTTAGCCACGTAGCTGAAGGTTTCGGCGCGGTTTGCATCGCTCATGTCGTGCATGTCGAAGCGAGGCGAGAGGTGAACGCCTACACGGCCAGCGCCCCAGACTTCGATGACGGCATCCGTGACTTCCAGCAGCAGACGCGCACGATTTTCCACCGAACCGCCGTACTCGTCGGTGCGCTGGTTGGTGCCGGTCAGCAGGAACTGTTCAAGCAGATAGCCGTTGGCGCCATGCACTTCCACGCCGTCGAAGCCCGCCGCCTTGGCGTTTTCCGCACCGACGCGATAGGCCTCGACGATGTCACCGATTTCCGCCAGTTCCAGCGCCCGCGGGGTTGGCAATGGGGTGATCGGACGCATCAGGCTGACATGGCCTTCGGCTGCGATTGCACTTGGCGCGACCGGGGTTTCGCCGTTCAGGTAGGCAGGGTGGGAAATACGGCCCACGTGCCACAACTGCAGGGCAATGCGGCCACCGGCGTTATGCACTGCCTTGGTGATGTTGCTCCAGCCACGCACCTGATCGTTGGACCAGATGCCCGGGGTGTCGGGGTAGCCCACGCCCATTGGCGTCACAGAGGTGGCTTCGGTCAGGATCAGGCCCGCCGAGGCACGCTGAACGTAATACTCGGCCATCATCGCGTTCGGTACACGGCCTTCATCGGCACGGCAGCGCGTCAGTGGGGCCATGATGATGCGGTTGGGCAGTTGCAGATCGCCCAGGGTGATCGGGTCAAAGATAGTCGTCATGTGTCGAATCCTCGTAATTGATCAATGCGTAGCAGGTGCCAGCTCGGGGTTGCCGGTCTGGCGAAAGGTAATCAGGGTTATCAGCAGCGCCAGCACGGCCAGGATGGCGGCGGCCAGCGGTACGCTGGTCAGGCCCAGACCGTGGGCGATGACGCTGCCACCGACCCAGGCGCCCAGCGCGTTGCCGACGTTGAAGGCGCCGATGTTCAGGGTTGACACCAGGTTCGGTGCGGCTTTGCCGAACGTCACCACGTTGATCTGCAGGGCCGGGACGGCGGCGAAGGCCGCGACTGCCCAGAGGAACAGGGTGATTTCAGCCGGGATCAGCGCGGTGCTGGTCCAGCTGAGCACGGTGGAGATCACCGCCATCGAGACGAATACGCCAATCAGCGTGGACGCCAGGCGGCGGTCGGCCATCTTGCCGCCGATCACGTTGCCGGCGGTCAGGCCCAGGCCGATCAACAGCAGGGTCCAGGTCACGCCGTTGGGCGATACGCCGGTGACTTCGCCGAGCAGTGGGGCGATGTAGGTGAACAGGGTGAACATGGACGCTGAAAACAGCGCAGTCATGGTCAGCGACAGCCAGATGCCGGCCCCTCTGAGGGCGCCGAGTTCAGCGCGCATGTCGAGCTTTTCTTCGTTGCGGTTGGTCGGCAGGAAGCGGATCAGGCCGATCAGCGCAATCACCCCGATGACCGTGACGGCCCAGAAGGTCGAGCGCCAGCCCGCGTATTGACCCAGCGCAGTACCCAGCGGCACGCCCAGTACATTGGCCAGTGTCAGGCCGGTGAACATCAAGGCCACCGCTGAGGCACGCCGGTTGGCGGGCACCAGACCTGCGGCAACCACCGAGCCGATGCCGAAGAACGCACCGTGACACAGTGCAGTCACCACGCGGGCGAACATCAGGACGTTGTAGTCACTGGCCAGCGCACAGAGCAGATTGCCGATGATGAAAATCCCCATCAGCGTGACCAGCGCGGCCTTGCGCGGCAGTTTTGCCGTGGCCATGGCCATGAAAGGTGCACCGACAGCGACGCCCAGCGCATAGCCGGTCACCAGCCAGCCTGCACCGGGGATCGATACGCCGAGGTCGGCTGCCACATCGGGCAGCAGGCCCATGATGACGAATTCGGTGGTGCCGATGGCGAAGGCGCTCAGGGCCAGAATGAGTAGCGAAAGAGGCACGGGGCAACTCCTGGTAAACGTTGGAAAATCAGGTCGGGTTGTTCAGTTCTTCAACCAGCGCCTGAACGAATGCCTGTATGACTTCTTCGTTGCGTCTGAAGAAATGCCATTGGCCGACCTTCTTGCTGCTGATCAGACCAGCGCGTTGCAGGGTCGCCAGATGGGCCGAGACAGTGGATTGTGACAATCCCGCACGCTGATCGATCTGTCCGGCGCACACGCCGTGTTCGATCGAGTACTCCTGGGCGGGAAAGCTCGCACGCGGGTCTTTCAGCCAAGTCAGGATTTCTCGGCGGACCGGGTGGGCCAGGGCTTTTATTATGTCGTCGAGGTCGATCTGCATGTCGTTCTCACAGGCGGTGTAGCGATATATCGCGATAGAACGAACCTTATATCTATATTTCGCGATATACAAATATGATTATGTGCTTAGGATCAGCCAAATCGCTATATCGGGTTATAACGATATATGGACAGCGGGCCCGAAAGCGGCCTAGGCTTGCAGCCATGAACTACTTGGCACATCTTCATCTTGGCGGGCACCGGCCCGCCCAATTGCTTGGCAGCCTGTATGGCGATTTCGTCAAAGGTCCGCTGCCGGGACGTTTTCCTGCGGAACTGGAGGCGGCGATTCGTCTGCACCGCAGCATCGACGCCTTCACTGACAGTCATCCGCTGATCAAGGCCTCCATTGCCCGCTTTCCGCTCCAGAGACGGCGCTATGCCGGCATCATGCTCGATGTTTTTTTCGATCACTGCCTGGCGCGCGACTGGCATCGTTATGCCGACCTGCCGTTGGACGCATTCACCCGCAAGGTCTATGGCACGCTGGCTGCCGAGCCACAATTGCCCGAGCGGCTGGCGCTGATCGCACCGCGCATGGCGGCGCAGGACTGGCTGGGGTCGTATCGGGATTTCGGAGTGCTGGAGCAGGTGTTGAGCGGGATATCCCGACGCCTGTCAAAACCCGAAGGGCTGGCCGGCGGCATGCAGGAACTGCAGGCGCTGTACCAGCCCTTGAGTGCGGATTTCGCCGAGTTCTATCCGCTACTCGAGGATTTCGCTCAGGCCGCTCGGGCCGGACGCGAAACCACGTCGCTCGGCTGAACCGGCGGCTCGCCAAACAACGCCACCTGAACGGCCTGCTGGGCCTTGAAGGCCAGTGCGGCGCGTTCCTGGTCAGCGGTCGGAATCGGTGTCAGCAGGTGAATATGCACATCGCTCTGCTCGTTGGCGAACAGTCGGCGCAAGTGCGACAGCAAGTCATCGTCGCCAATGAACGGGGCGATCGGGTCCGGCTTGCCGTCACGCGAGTAACCAATGGCCACCGGCTGGATCGGCACGCCAGCGTCGATGGCGCTGGACAGCAGACGACCGTGAAAGGTGCGCAGGCTTTTGCCGTCCGTGGTGGTGCCTTCAGGGAAGATCAGCAGCGCGTTGCCTTGCTGCAGATGGTTGCACATCTGCTTCTGGATCAGACGGCTGTCGCCCGATCCGCGACGAATGAACAGCGTACCGGCCTTCAGCGCCAGCCAGCCCGCTACCGGCCAGGTCCGCACTTCGGCCTTCGACAGAAACGACAGCGGCGCGAGCATGCCGAGCAGGGCGATGTCGGTCCATGACACATGGTTGCTGACCCACAGCATGGGTTGGGTTGGCAGTTGACCTGTCACGGTGACGCGAAACGGCAGGGCGTTGGTCAGGCGTGCCATGAACCAGCGGCTCCAGCGCTGCCTGCGCTCCATCGAACCTCCGATCCTGGTGCGTTCCAGGACCGCGAACGCGCTGGCAATCGTCAATCCGAGCGCTACGACCAGTAGCACCCGGACTACGCGGGCATAGCCGCGCAACCGGCTCATCACACGGCCGCCTTGAAGTGGCGGGCATAGCGCGGGCACAAGTCGTCGCGCTTGAGCAGGATGAACACGTCGGCCACCTGGAAGTCTTCGTCCCAGCACGGTTCGCCGCATATCTTGGCCCCCAGACGCATGTAGGCCTTGAGCAGCGGTGGCATCTCGCAGATCACATTGCTCGGGATGTCGAGGGTCGGCAGCGGATTCTTCGGCTCGGCGCGCAGGTGTTCGTTGCACAGGTAGCGTTCGCGCAGGCGTTGCATGATCGCATGGGCCTGAATACCGCCGTCCTGCATCGGGATGCTTGCGCAGCCCATCAGGTAGCTGTAGCCGCCTTCGTTGAGCACCTCGGCCAGTTCGCTCCACAACACTGCGATGGTGCCGCCGTTGCGATAGGCCGGATCGACGCAGGTGCGACCCAGTTCGAGGATCGGCCCTTGCAGATTGACCAGCCCGTGCAGGCTGAACTCTTCTTCGCTGTAGAAGCGCCCCAGCGTGTTGGCGGCCTGATGGTCGAGCAGCCGGGTTGTGGCAACCAGACGCCCGGTGTTCAGGTCGCGTACCCCGATGTGCGAGCAGTGAACATCGTAATCGTCGATGTCCAGGCCTTGTTCAGCGCCGTTGAGACGGGCGTTGAACTCTTCGCTGAACACACTGAAACGCAACGCCTGTGCTTCCTGCAAGGCGCGCGCTCCAATCAGGCGCTCGGCCTGAAGACGACGTTCAGAAGTGTTGTCACGAATGCGGGCGATCTGGGTCATACGAATCTCCATGAGCCAGCCTTGCAGATGCAGAAAGGGCTGGTGACTGATTTGTCCAGGCGCTTTGCCGTACTTGCAGGCTAGGGAGATGGCGTGTCATGCCTGTGAAGCTTTGGTGATGGTTGTGTGACGGGAAACGCTGTGGCCATTTCCTCTGCGTCTGCTCTTCGGTTGATAGCTGACCGTCATGAAACGCTGATATGGTGTGCGGATCATTCTGTAGAGGCCTTGTCATGCCGCGTGGATTTATCCGTCTGTGTCTGGTTCTGATCCTGGGCTTCAGTGCCCAGGGCGTCGTTGCTCAAACATGGCCGGCAGAGCAATGGCCTTCTCAGTCTGTGCCGCGATCGGCGGCCATCGAAGAGCTCGAGGCCTACGCCTTCCCGCCTCGTGACGACGCCACGCGCAAGGGCATTCGCACCGATGCGCTGCTGGTGATTCGTGATGGCGAAGTTGTGTACGAGCGCTACGGCGGTGTGACCACCGCGCAAACGCCGCACCTGACCTGGTCGATCAGCAAAAGCATCATGGCGACGGTGCTGGGGGTGGCGTTTGCAGAAGGACGCTTTCAACTGAACGATCCGGTGGCGAAGTTCTACCCGCCGTTCAAGGCGCACCCCGATATCGCCATCAAAGACCTGATGCACTGGGCTTCGGGTCTGGATTGGCAGGAAGACTACGAATACGCACCGCTCAACTCCTCGGTGGTCGCCATGCTCTACACCCGCGGGCGCGACGACATGGCGCGCTTCACCGCCGATCACCGCGCTGCCCACCCCCCCGGCAAGACTTACCTCTACTCCAGCGGCGATAGCACCGTTCTGGCGGCGGCCTTGAAAAAGATGGTCGGCGATGAGGCCTATCCGGGTTACCCATGGACCGCGCTGTTCGACCCGCTCGGCATCCGCAGTGCGGTCTGGGAAACCGATGGCGCGGGTACATTTGTAGGTTCTTCCTATGCCTACATGACCGCCCGCGATCTGGCCCGCATCGGCCTGCTGATGCAGCGCGGCGGGCAATGGCAGGATCGGCAGTTGCTCAACAAGGAGTGGATGGGCTTCGTGCTGACGCCGTTTGCCGGTGAGGGCGTAGATACCAGTGTTGAAGTGCCCGCTGGCCAATGGTGGCTCAACCGCACTGCCGATGGCGGCAAAGGACCGTGGCCAGACGCTCCCCCTGACACCTTCGCGGCATTGGGGCATTGGGGGCAGGCGCTGTATGTGATTCCCGATCAGAAGCTGGTGATCGTGCGCTATGCCGATGACCGCGACGCTACCTACAACCACAATGAGATGCTTAAGCGCGTACAGGCCGCGTTTGGCAAGGAGGGCGGTCAATGAGCACGCGCCGAATGTTCATCCTGCGCCGTCCCTTCAGCAGCCTGCTGTTGCTGATGGTTGCCGCACTTGCCGTGCTCGCCTGGCAGTACCGTGTGAACCTGCAGGCGTTCCCGACCATCATCAGTGCCTACACCGCCAAGGAATACTGCTCGTGCAGGTACGTCATGAATAATTCCGAAGCGTATTGCCAGGGCTACATCAAGCAGTATCTGCCCAGCACGCTGGTCGACGACAGCAGTCAAAAACGGGTCATTGCCAGCGGCCTGGGACGCACCAGCAGCGCGTCCTGGCAGGGTGAGCGACAGGGTTGTCGCCTGCTGCCATGAGGGCCTGATGAATTGCCGCCGAACGCGGGCGTTTGCCAGCGGTCAGACAGGCGGATAAGGTGGCCCTCAATTGCACGTCTGGAGTCTGCATGCTCACTATGAATCGCCTGCTGCTGGTCATGCTGGCCGCAGTGGCGTTACCTGCCCATGCGAACTGGTATCTGGATAACGAGTCGTCGCGACTCTCGTTCACCTCGACTAAAAATGCCGATATTGCCGAAGTGCATCGCTTTCTGGTGCTGCACGGCAAAGTCGACGCCAAGGGGCTGGCTGAAGTGGAAGTTGAAACCGATTCAGTCAGCACCGGCATTCCGCTGCGCGACGAGCGCCTTCGAGAGCAGGTGTTTCAGGTGCGCAAGTTTCCGGCTGCTCAGATCAATGCGCAGTTAGACATGCGCCCGATCAATAACCTCGCGCCCGGCGCACAACTGGAACTGCGTTTACCGCTGACCGTCAGCCTGCGCGGCAAGACCCACAGCTATAACGCCGAGCTGCTGGCGACGCGTCTCGACGAGCGGCGATTTCAGGTCGTGACGCTAGAGCCGCTGGTGATCCATGCCCAGGATTTCGATATGGCCCCGGACTTCAAGGCCTTGCGCAACGCCGCAGGATTGTCGGCAGTGAGCCTCTCGGTCCCGGTCGGGGCTGTCCTGATCTTCACGGCGCGCTGATATGAACGGTGCGATTTTTCCGTGGCGTGAAAACAACCGCTTTCAATTGCTGATCGACGGCCCTGCGTTCTTTCCGCGCATGATCGCAGCCATCGATCGCGCCGAGCAGCAGGTCGATCTGGAGTTGTACCTGGTCGAAGCCGGGGCCTGCGCCGACGCTATCGTGCGCGCGCTGGTCGAGGCGGGCAGGCGTGGCGTGATTGTGCGCTGTCTGTTCGATGACTTCGGTTCCAAAGCCTTCGACGCCGGCCTGCGCAAGCAACTGACCGATGCCGGTGTGATTCTGCGTTTCTACAATCCGATCCACTGGCGGCGGGGCGTGCGTAACTTCTACCGCGACCATCGCAAACTGCTGCTGGTGGACAAGGCCTTGGCCGTGGTGGGCGGCACCGGTGTGACCGACGAGTTCTGGGAGCCGGACAAGGACGCCAGCCAGTGGCACGAAGTGATGGTCGAAATCACCGGGCCGTTGGTGATCGACTGGCAGGCGCTGTTCAACCGGCAGTTCCACGCCAACGCCCGGCGTTTCGCCTGGCGTCCGAAAGAAAACTTCGGCCTTGATCATCTGCCCAAGGCCCCGATAACCGGCGAGGGCTTGGGTCGTGTCGCGTATGCCGATTCCCGCCAGCACCGCGACATCCTGCAGTCGCTGGTACGTGCGCTGAACACCGGGCAAAAGCGGATCTGGCTGGCCACCCCTTACTTTCTGCCCACCTGGAAAGTTCGCCGCGCCTTGCGTCGGGCGGCGGCACGTGGCGTTGATGTGCGTTTGCTGCTGACCGGACCGCGCACCGATCACCCGTCCGTCCGCTACGCCGGTCACCGCTACTACCCGCGCCTGCTGCGTGCCGGGGTCAAGGTGTTCGAATACCAGCCGTGCTTTCTGCACCTGAAAATGGTCCTGATCGACGACTGGGTGAGTCTCGGCTCGTGCAATTTCGATCACTGGAATCTGCGCTTCAACCTGGAAGCCAACCTCGAAGCCCTCGACCCCGGACTGACCCGAGACGTGGTCGCCAGCTTTGAAAAAGACTTCGCCCTGAGCGCCGAGACCACGCTGGCAGACTGGAAGGCCAGACCGCTGTGGCGACGGGTCAAGCAGCGCTTGTGGGGCTGGATCGACCGGCTGGTGGTGAACTTGCTGGATCAGCGTAACTGAGGTTTGCGCGGGGCCGAGCGTGGCCCCGGGTTGTCATCCGGTCAAACGATGCATTCCAGTGAGCGGTCAACCATGGCTTTGGCCATCTCGGCCATGTGCAACACCGAAAACGCCAGATCACGGCTGGTGCCCTGAGTGCTGTCGCCGGACTCATAGGCCGTCGTGATGATGCAGCGCAGCAGATCCGAAGCGTAGTTGAGCGCTTCCTCCTGGCTGACGGATGCGTTGACGGTGAACAGGGCGGTGGGCGGGTCGGGGACGATTTTATCGGGCATGTTTGCAACTCCTGATCAATGAAAGGAGCCGCCCCTTTCGCTACCAAACGATCAGGGTGGCGGCCGTACGCAGGTTGGTAGACCGGTGACCAGGCAAACCGGTGCGTCCGAAGACGCCAAGCGCACGGCCACCATAAACGCAGGCCGAAAAAATGCGCCTTGAGAAGGTGGCGCATTGCGCACAGGTCACTCAGGTCTACCAAACCTGATCGCTGATTGAGCAGCGACCGATGAAGGCTAGAGACCTGAATAGCCAAGCGCAATAGGCCGGGATTTTCTCGGAAATTTCCTTCAATTGGAAGGGAGGCGTCCTGCTGATAATTCCTACAAGAATTATCGAAATGGGTTTTCTGAAGATGTTTTCGGCGTAGGTGGGGTGAAGTGACGAGGGCTGTTCGTCAGTATTTCAGCAAGCAGTACATCACCGAGGGCGAGACGTTAAAAAGCTATCGGATCACATTGAATCAGCATGATGTGCCTCCGCACTACAGATAATGTGCGGAGTAGAGTGCTTGCAATGAAAATAGCCTGTGCAGCGTTTGCTGGACAGGCTTGTTGCTGAAGGAAGTAGTTAAGGCTTTTTGATATTCTGCATGTAGGTATGATTTGGTTCTGTAACGACTTTCTTCGTCAGCGCGTCGAGCTCCTTGCTGTGATACATATCCAGGCATTTCAGCAGGTCGAATTTTATACCCTTGATCTGGGATTCGGCCAAAGGGTTTGTGTAGTCGCGCGCGAGGTATTTTTTTACCAGGGCCTTGACGGCAAGAGGACTTTTTTCCCAATCATAGTTGGCCCACTCGCGCAACGCTGTGACGCTACTGCCAGCGTCAGTCCCGACGTTGGCACTGAATTTGTAAGCGCTTGCAATGCAGGTGGCAAGAACCATGTCTTTATAGTTTTGCGCGTGTGTTCTATACATACCTTCCGGCGATGATGGCTGAGCAGATGCATGAATAGTAAGCGCGGTGAGCGAGCAGCAGGCCAGTACGGTCGTAAAAAGTGATTTCATTGCGTAAGGCTCCAGATATTTGTCATGGCTAGCAATCTCGACACAGTCCTTGTAGTGATCATCCAGTGCTTCACCCGGTATGCCTGAAAAATACATTTATTTTTCATGAGCCCAGTGGTTTACAGCCAGCAGAAGAATAAGCTGTGTTGCGAGGAGGGACAGGGGCAATGAGCCTCAGGAAGGTACCGAACCATCTCGGTTTGTTGTCTGGAATGTATTACGGACTGATCGCAAGGGCACGATGTTTCTACCCACTGTGCCGTATTATTCAGGGAGTAAGTTACCGGGTTATATTGGCAACAGACTGACGCGTCTATTTGAGCCGATCGCAATTTCAGGTTCAGTCAGTTACTCAGCAAAAACCCGGCTTGCGCCGGGTTTTTATTGTCTTGCAGATCAAAGCTTACTGCACTTCCACTGCCAGACTGTCGCTGATCTTCTTCTGCCAGATCTGCGGGCCGGTGATGTGAACGGATTCACCGTTGCTGTCCACCGCAACGGTAACCGGCATGTCCTTGACCTCGAACTCGTAGATCGCCTCCATGCCCAGTTCGGCGAACGCCACGACTCGGGATTTCTTGATCGCCTGAGCCACCAGATAGGCAGCACCACCAACGGCCATCAGGTACACGGCCTTGTGGTCACGGATCGCTTCGATGGCGGTCGGGCCGCGTTCGGATTTGCCGATCATGCCCAGCAGGCCGGTCTGGTCGAGGATCTGACGGGTGAACTTGTCCATCCGGGTGGCCGTGGTCGGGCCTGCCGGGCCAACGACTTCTTCGCGTACCGGATCAACCGGGCCGACGTAGTAGATGAAGCGACCCTTGAGGTCCACCGGCAGGGTTTCGCCCCTGTTGAGCATTTCGACCATGCGCTTGTGCGCGGCGTCGCGGCCGGTGAGCATCTTGCCATTGAGCAATACGGTTTCGCCCGGTTTCCAGCTCTGCACTTCTTCCGGGGTCAGGGTATCGAGGTCGACGCGGCGGGCCGATGGGCCGGCTTCCCAGACGATTTCCGGGTAGGCGTCCAGCGATGGAGCCTCCAGCGAAGCAGGGCCGCTGCCATCGAGTACGAAGTGCGCGTGGCGGGTGGCGGCGCAGTTGGGGATCATGCACACCGGCAGCGACGCAGCATGGGTCGGGTAATCCATGATCTTGACGTCGAGCACGGTGGTCAGACCGCCCAGGCCCTGAGCGCCAATGCCCAGCTGGTTAACCTTCTCGAACAGCTCCAGACGCATCTCTTCGATACGATTCTGCGGACCGCGAGCCTTCAGCTCATGAATGTCGATGGACTCCATCAACACTTCCTTGGCCATGACCGCAGCCTTTTCTGCGGTGCCGCCGATACCGATACCGAGCATGCCCGGCGGGCACCAGCCAGCGCCCATGGTCGGAACGGTTTTCAGAACCCAGTCGACGATCGAGTCGGAAGGGTTGAGCATCGCCATCTTCGATTTGTTTTCCGAGCCGCCACCTTTCGCCGCGACGTCCACTTCCACGGTGTTGCCCGGGACGATGGAGTAATGAATGACGGCCGGGGTGTTGTCCTTGGTGTTTTTGCGAGCGCCTGCCGGATCGGCAAGGATCGAGGCACGCAGCACGTTCTCAGGCAGGTTGTAAGCGCGACGCACGCCTTCGTTGATCATGTCGTCCAGGCCCATGGTGGCGCCATCCCAGCGAACATCCATCCCCACGCGCACAAAAACCGTGACGATGCCGGTGTCCTGGCAGATCGGGCGGTGACCGGTCGCGCACATGCGCGAGTTGATCAGGATCTGGGCGATGGAGTCACGAGCGGCAGGCGACTCTTCACGCAGATACGCCTCGTGCATGGCCTGGATGAAGTCTACGGGGTGGTAATAGGAAATGAACTGCAGTGCGTCTGCAACGCTCTGAATCAGGTCGTCTTGCTTGATCACGGTCATGCGGCGCGCTCCTCTGTAAGGACGGGAACATTCAATTACGCTATCGGCGGCAGTCTGGAACTGCGGCTTGAACCAGAGCTGTCAGGTTGGCCGTAGCGGGCGCAAAAAGGCGCGGCAGTATAACCCGCCCGACAGGCCAGTCTGTACAACCGCCGTTATTTTCTGCACAGGCCGTTTTGATGCCTCAATTGCATGTGGGTGAGCTTAACTGGTCGGTGGCGTCGGCCAGCAATCTGCTCGACGCCCTGAACCATGCCGGTATTCCGGTCCCTTATAGTTGCCGTGCCGGCAGTTGCCACGCGTGTCTGGTGCGCGTCGTAAAGGGCGAGCCTGAAGACGCGTTGCCCGACGCGCTGCCTGCCGAAAAGCGCCAGCAGGGTTGGCGGCTCGCCTGTCAGTGCCGAGTGGCAGGAGATCTGGCTGTCGAGGTGTTTGACCCGCAGCGCGATGGCCTGCCTGCGACAGTAGCAGGCTGCGACTGGCTCTCTGCGTCGGTGCTGCGCCTGCGTCTGGAGCCTGCGCGGCCACTGCGCTATAGCGCCGGGCAGCATCAGGTGTTGTGGACTGATAGCGGTGTTGCGCGACCATACTCGCTGGCGAGCCTTCCCGGTGAGGATGCGTTTCTGGAGTTTCATATCGACTGCCTGCAGCCCGGGGCCTTCCGTGACGTTGCCCGCCAGTTGCAGGTGGGTGACGCCCTGAGGCTCGGCGAGTTGCGTGGCGGGGCGCTGCGTTACGACCCGGACTGGCAGGAAAAACCCTTATTGCTGCTGGCCGCCGGCACCGGGCTTGGCCCTTTATGGGGTGTGTTGCGCGAGGCGCTGCGCCAGGACCATCAGGGCGCCATACGTGTGATTCATCTGGCCCGCGACAGCCAGGAGCATTATCTGGCCGATGAACTGCACGCCCTGGCTGAACGTTATCCCCAGCTGCATGTTCAGCTGGTTACTCCGCAGACGCTACAAACAACCCTGGCTGAACTGCGCCTGTTGTCGCGGCACGCAATGGCGCTGGTGTGCGGCAGTGCTGACAGCGTCGAGATGTTTGCCAAACGGCTGTATCTGGCCGGGCTGCCGCGTAATCAGTTGCTGGCGGATGTGTTTGTGGCGCGCGAATAAATAAAAGGCACGTTGGTTAAAGCTCTCGTTCCATCTGCTCCCACGCCCTACGGGCAGAAGCCTGAAAGCCCAACTTCCCGGGCTGACACAATGCAAAAAGGCCCCGACTCTTGCGAGACGGGGCCTTTGGCTTGCAGTGTGCTGCGATCAGACCAACGGGTCGCCGACGTGCAGAATCTTCATGCCGTTGGTGCCGCCGATGGTGTGGTAGCTGTCGCCCTTGGTGAGGATGACCCAGTCACCTTGCTCGACCAGACCACGCTTGAGCAGTTCATCGACTGCGGCCTGGCTGACCTGACCTGGCGGCAGGGCTGCCGGGTCGAATGGCACGGTGTAGACACCACGGAACATCGCTGCACGCGCCTGAGTGCCACGGTGCGGGGAGAACGCGTAGATCGGCACCGAAGAGCGGATGCGCGACATGATCAGCGGGGTATAGCCGCTTTCGGTCAGTGCGATGATCGCCTTTACACCCGGGAAGTGGTTGGCGGTGTACATGGCCGCCAGCGCGATGCTTTCATCACAACGGGTGAAGGAGTGACCGATACGGTGGCTGGAAGTCTTGCCGGTCGGGTGCTTTTCAGCGCCGATGCAGATACGGGCCATGGCCTGAACCGCTTCGATCGGATAGGAACCAGCAGCACTTTCGGCCGACAGCATCACGGCGTCGGTGTAGTCGAGCACGGCGTTGGCCACGTCGGACACTTCGGCACGCGTCGGCATCGGGCTTGAGATCATCGACTCCATCATCTGCGTGGCGACGATCACCGCCTTGTTGTGGCGACGAGCGTGCAGGATGATGCGTTTCTGTACGCCGACCAGTTCGGCATCACCGATTTCAACGCCCAGGTCACCACGAGCGACCATGACCGCATCACTGGCGCGGATCAGCTCATCGAGCACTTCGTCGTTGGCAACGGCCTCGGCACGTTCGATCTTGGCCACCAGCCAGGCCGTACCACCGGATTCGTCGCGCAGCTGGCGAGCGTATTCCATGTCGGCGGCATCGCGCGGGAAGGAAACGGCCAGGTAATCCAGGTCCATCTCGGCAGCGAGCTTGATGTCCTGCTTGTCTTTTTCGGTCAGTGCCGGCGCCGTCAGGCCACCGCCACGACGGTTGATACCCTTGTGGTCGGACAGCGGGCCACCGATCAGCACGGTGCAGTGCAGTTCGTCGGCGGTCTGGGTGTCGACGCGCATGACCACGCGACCATCGTCGAGCAGCAACTCGTCGCCTACGCCGCAATCCTTGACCAGATCCGGGTAGTCGATACCCACGATCTGCTGATTGCCACTGGTCAGCGGATGAGCGGTAGAGAAGGTGAACTTGTCACCGACCTTCAGCTCTATTCGCTTGTCGGTGAACTTTGCAATACGGATCTTCGGACCCTGCAGGTCGCCCAGCAGAGCGACGAAGCGCCCGTGTCTGGCGGCGATTTCGCGGATCAGCCTGGCGCGAGCCTTGTGCTCGTCCGGAGTACCGTGAGAGAAGTTCAGACGAGCAACGTCGAGACCCGAAAGGATCAGTTGTTCGATGACTTCCGGCGAATTGCTGGCAGGGCCAAGTGTGGCGACGATTTTGGTGCGGCGAACGGTCATGCACAAACTCCTTAATTGAAGCGCAGCGAGAGGCTACTCCTGTCTGGGTCTTTAGTCATTGTTCCTTTGCACTACCGTGTCAGGGTCAGGGAGGGCAATCGGCTGACAACCGGCGCTCTATTGGCCTGAAGAAACAGGCCATGACGCCGATACAGGGCAGAGAACAGGAGAGTCCCATGCGTATTGTAACGATTGTTGTATTACTGACTGCGCTCAGCGGTTGCACCCGCTGGGCGATGAATTCCAACCTTGATCACGCCTACCGTGCCTATCAGGAAGGTGATTGTGATCGGGTGATGCTCGATCTCTCCAAGGTCGAACGCCAGAGCCGCTCACGCCGTTATGTCCAGCCGGAAGTGTCGATGTTGCGCGGCCAGTGCCTGGAACGGCAGAAATTGTACGTCGATGCAGCGCAGACTTATCAATTTCTGATGGCCCAGTATCCAGAGAGCGAATACGCCTTCCGTGCACGCGCCAGACTCGACACGCTGGCACAAACGGGTCTTTATCCCAAGGCTCAGCCGGCCAGAACCATACCTGTACCTGTTCGAAACGCTCCTGTATCGAAATAATTACCCTCGTTTGAATGGAAGGCGCTGTGTTCGGGTGGCTTTCGAATAATTCTGAGCTAGGCTGAGGTCACACATTGGACGAGCTGCAGGGCACCGGGTCGAGGCTGTTTCCTGGATCGCTTCTGTAGTGCAGCGCAGTTGAAGTCCGCAACGAATACACGGTGTTGCCTGGGCGCAACACCCGACTCGGAAGGCAGCCTGCCATGTATAAAGAGCGGAAAATCGAACGCCATCAACTGCAGGATTATCTGCAGGTTTTCAATCGCCATACTGGCAAGCTGATGGGCTGTCTGGGGAATGTGTCCGGTGAGGGGCTGATGCTTATCAGCAGCCTGCCGATCCTGGTGGGCGCCAGGTTCGATCTGTGTCTGAAACTGCCGAATGGCAATGTCGGACAGCCCATCGATGTGAGCGCCAGGTGCCTCTGGTGTCATGAAGACGAGACACCTGGCAGTTATGACTCCGGTTTTGAATTGTGCCAGGTCTCGACAGAGTATCTGGAGTTCGTGCAGCTGTTGCGACAGTACTTCTGTTTTTACCCTTCCTATGAAGCCTCTGCCTGAGGCTGCTGCCTGACGGGCAGGACGTCGTTCATAACGCCCCTGCCTTTTTCCAGCTCATGTAACGGTTGACCAGCTGTGGCCCCAGTTCTCCTGGTCGCGCATCCATGATCACGATGCCTTGCGCACTTAAACGGTCGTGCAGCGAAGTACGGGCGTTGAGAAAGTCGATTGTCCCGCAATAACTCAGCGCTTCATCGTACGTGTGTACCGGTGACTGACGCAGGCCGTCGAGCACTTCTTCGCGCAGACTGGCGATCAGTACCCGATGCTGTTTGCCAAGCTGTCTGGCGGTGGCCAGCAGCTCCTCATCGTCTTCATCGCGCAAGTTGGTCATCAACACCACCAGTGAGCGTCTCTTATGACGAACCATCAGCTGGCGCACAGCGGCGCTGTAGTCAGCGGGGCGCCGGGTGGTCTGCAGGTCATAGACCGAGTTGAGCACTCGATTCAACTGCCCGGGCCCCTTCACCGGCGCCAGATAACGATCCTGCTCGCCGGCAAAGGTCGCAATACCGACAGAATCACCCTGACGCAGCGCGACATAACTCAATAGCAGGCAGGCGTTGAGCGCATGATCGAAGTGAGACAGTTCGCCGTCCTGACTGCGCATCCGACGTCCGCAATCCAGCATGAAAACGATCTGCTGATCCCGCTCGTCCTGATACTCCCGTGCAATGGGCGCTCGCTGGCGGGCGGTAGCTTTCCAGTCGATCTGGCGCATGCTGTCGCCCTCGCGAAACTCACGCAACTGGTTGAACTCCATGCCCAGCCCGCGACGTTGCAGCTGGCGCACACCCAGTTGGCTCAGCCAGTTATCCACCGCCACCAATTGCCCGCCGCAGAAGCGGGCGAAATCCGGATAGACCCGCGTGGTGCCGGGCACTGCCAGGTAGCGTCGTACTGTCCACAGGCGCAAAGGCCCTGGCAGGCTGATTTCGCACCGTTCAAACGTGAAATGACCCCGGCTTGAGGGGCGCAGGCGATAGCCGATGCTGCCTTTTCCGCGTGCGGCCAGTGTGAGGGACTGAGGCAGGTTTTCGTGTTCCAGCCCGTGCGGCACATGATCGAATAGCCGCACGGTAACGGGTCGGCCACCGTCGTGTTGCATGTCGAGTCGGGCTTCGTTCCAGCGGTCCAGCGCCAGACTGCCCGCCAGCTCGCGCTGCACGCGTGGCGAGGGGCTTCTGAGCAGCCAGATTGCATCCAGCAGGCTCACGGCAACGAGGGCCAGCAATGCTCCCCAGTAAAGGTCATCGATTTTTGTCGGATACTCGATGCTCAGCGCACGAAGCGTGCCGAGCAGCAAGGCCACGCCCATCAGTCCGCCGAGCCAGCGCAGCAGCGTTATCGACGGCTTGAGGACCTGTGTCACAGGCGCGGGGCCGAGACCTGATCGAGGATCTGCCTGAGCACCTGATCCACCGACAGCCCTTCGATGTCCAGCTCCGGCGACAGCCTGACCCGGTGTCGCAGCACCGCCAGTGCACAGCCCTTGATATCGTCCGGGGTCACGAACTCGCCGCCACGCAATACGGCTCGGGCCCGCCCGCCACGCACCAGCGCAATCGAAGCGCGGGGGCCAGCGCCCTGACTCAGACCCGGCCAGGTGCGCGTGCTGCGTGCCAGCCGCACGGCGTAGTCCAGCACCTGCTCATCAATCGGCAGCTCGCTGGCAATACGTTGCAACGCCTGAACCTCGCGGGCCTGCATGATGACCCTGAGCGGTCGCACGTCCAGCATGTCAGCCCGGGACGAGCGGGTGACCTGACGCACCATGTTCAGCTCTTCCTGCGCTTCGGGATAATCCATGCGCAGTTTGAGCATGAAACGATCCAGTTCGGCTTCAGGCAGTGGATACGTGCCTTCCTGTTCGATGGGGTTCTGGGTCGCCAGCACCATGAACGGCTGCGGGATCGGCAGGGCGCGCCCTTCAAGGGTGACTTGCCGCTCCTGCATCGCTTCGAGCAATGCGGCCTGGGTCTTGGCCGGTGCCCTGTTGATTTCGTCGGCCAGCAGCAGGTTGGTGAACAGCGGCCCCTTGCGCAGCTTGAACTGCTCGGTCTGCATGTCGTACACCGCATGGCCGGTGACATCGCTGGGCATCAGGTCCGGCGTAAACTGGATGCGCGCGAATTCGCAGCCGATACAACTGGCCAGAGCCCGAACCAGCAGCGTCTTGCCAAGCCCCGGAACACCTTCCAGCAGTACATGTCCGCCGCCGATCAGCGCGGTCAACACGTCGTCGATAACCGCATTTTGTCCGATCACGGCCTTTTGCAGCTCGTTGCGCAACGCCTGGGCCAGCTGGCTGGCGCGTTGACGCTGTTGCAACTGGGTGCTTGCCGCAACGGTCGGGCTGACAGGCTCGATGGAGGGCTCGATAAATGGCTCGGTGCTTACCGATGGGTCGGGCGTTTGCTCGCTCATGCGTTCCGGCGTCCTGTTGACGGTTGCCTGTGTTTATCGTCGGTAAATCAGGCGCTAAGCTGATTTGGCTTTTTTCAAGTTTCTCAGTGTGCTGAAAAGAGGGGGGAGCGGTCTACCACTCCGTGTGAAATCGCGCTTGTACCCGGATTATTTCCGAGCGCGACGATTGCCTCCGCTGCGCATTGTCATCCCGCCTCGAACCAGCCTTTGAGCCGATCACGAAAGCTCTGTATCAACGGTTCCCTCGATCTGCCCCTGCGCAACGCCAGAGAAAACGGTGCCTGATAGCCGAACGTCGTCGGCAGCAATACCTTCAAGCGTTTCTGATCCGCCCAGAATTGCGCGTAATGCTCGGGCAGGTAGCCGATATACGCCCCCGACAGCACCAGAATCAGCTGGGCCTCCATCGACTCCACCGTAGCGGCGCTATGTTTGAACCCATGCCGCGCCAGTTCTGCCTGGCTCCAGTAGCCGCGTCCGACCATACGCTGCCGGGTGATTACTTCTGCCGGAATGCGGCGCTGGTCGAACAGTTCATGGCGATCGCTGCAATACAGCCAGTGTTGTTCGCGATAGAGAGCCTGATACATCAGGCCGCTCATACGAACCGAGAAGGCACCGATGGCCAGGTCCAGGCGATTTTCCTGTACGCCCAGTTGCAACTGCGCCGGGCTGAGAACACTCAGGTGCAAGTGCACGGCAGGGTGCTCCTTGCTGTAGGCGCCGATAACGTCCGCGAGCGGCAGGGCCGGGTCGCTGACAGTGGAGTCGAGAACGCCGAGGTTGAGGGTGCCGCGCAGTTCACCCTTGAGGGCAGCGCTGTAGCGTTCGAAGCCCTCCAGTTCAGCGAGCAGCCGCAGGGTTTCCTGGTGGAACAATTCGCCTTTGCTGGTCAGACTGAACCCACCGCGGCCCCGATGGCAGAGAACCAGACCAAGCTGGCTTTCGAGTTGGCTCATGTAGGTGCTGATTGCAGACGTGGAGAGGTTGAGCTCCTGCTGCGCGGCGGCGAAGCCCTGATGGCGCACAACGCTGGCGAAGATGCGCAGCAATTTGATGTCAGGCAGGACAGAGGACATTGGCGTCTCCAATGGCAGGCGCAGCGTGGCTCGGGTATTTCCGGTTCAGGCCGGCTGGCGTGTATCGCTATGTTCAGGCAGTGGGTATGTAACGTTCTTGCCGTGGGCTGAGCCCCTTCACGCAGGTGCAAAGCCGGCGGGAGTGTGGAGAGGATCAGGGGCAGAGTGTATCCATGGATAGTTTAGAAATCTCTGAACTGATTTTTTGTCTGCAGCGATTCTTCCGGCTGCCAGGCGTCACCAGAATGGCCTCACATTAATGACAACACGGTGAGGCACTCCAGTGGACACGACTTTCCACCAGCCCCTGAGCGGCAACGAGATGCCTCGTTTTGGCGGTATCGCCACCATGCTGCGTTTGCCGCATGTGCAGAGCGCTGAAGAGCTCGACCGGCTGAACGCCGCGTTTGTCGGCATTCCGCTGGACATCGGCACCTCGCTGCGTTCCGGCACTCGTTTCGGGCCACGTCAGATCCGCGCCGAGTCGGTGATGATTCGTCCTTACAACATGGCCACGGGGGCCGCGCCGTTCGATTCGCTGAACGTGGCAGACATCGGTGACGTGCCGATCAATACCTTCAACCTGCTGGACGCAGTACGCATTATCGAGCAGGAGTACGACCGGATTCTGGGCCACGACATCGTGCCGCTGACGCTGGGCGGCGATCACACGCTGACGCTGCCGATCCTGCGCGCCATCCACAAGAAGCATGGCAAGGTCGGGCTGGTGCATATCGATGCGCATGCCGACGTCAACGATCACATGTTTGGCGAAAAGATCGCCCACGGCACCACATTCCGCCGTGCGCAGGAAGAGGGCCTGCTGGACAGCAACCGTGTTGTGCAGATCGGTCTGCGTGCGCAGGGTTATACCGCTGAGGATTTCAACTGGAGCCGTAAACAGGGCTTCCGCGTCGTGCAGGCCGAAGAGTGCTGGCACAAGTCATTGACACCGCTGATGGCAGAAGTGCGCGAGAAGGTCGGCGGCGGTCCTGTGTATATGTCATTCGACATTGACGGTATCGACCCGGCCTGGGCGCCAGGCACCGGGACACCGGAGGTCGGCGGGCTGACCACGATTCAGGCGCTGGAAATCATTCGCGGTTGTCAGGGGCTGGACTTGATTGGTTGCGATCTGGTCGAGGTGTCGCCGCCGTACGACACCACCGGCAACACCTCGCTGCTGGGTGCCAATCTGCTCTACGAGATGCTCTGTGTGCTGCCTGGTGTGATACGCCGGTGATTCGCGAAGCCGGGTTGATCCGTACGGCTGAGGAACGTCGTTGCAGGCGTGCGAGACGATTGTGTTCGGCTACGACAGCGGGCAATGGCTGGCCTGGCACGCACGCACGCTTGTCGGTGGTGACATCGGTTTAAGGATGGTTTGTTCGCAACAATAACAATGAGCACGACACACGTTTCATTCGCGGGAGCGAATGTGGTTCGCGAACCGGTGGGCAAGACTCACGCACCGGTGTAGTCGCGTGCTGACGTTGGAAGTGTGCCGGAAGTCGATTGAATGGAAACCCCCCGTCCGTGGTTAACGGG
Source organism: Pseudomonas cerasi (assembly GCF_900074915.1). Taxonomy (GTDB): domain Bacteria; phylum Pseudomonadota; class Gammaproteobacteria; order Pseudomonadales; family Pseudomonadaceae; genus Aquipseudomonas; species Aquipseudomonas cerasi. The sequence goes on along the minus strand of NZ_LT222319.1, from coordinate 4,512,166 downwards.
CGGCTATAAAGGGTCAGCGTGCCTGCGCTGGCCTTACAACAACCGTGACAGGCGCTGGAGCAACACATGAGCCATTCGACGCGTATCGAAACCTTTGGTGTGGAACAGATACCCGACACCCAACGCGATGCTTCCCCTATCGATCTGTTTCGTCTGATCTTAGGCGGTGCCAATACCTTTGCCACGGCGGTGCTGGGCAGTTTTCCGGTGTTATTCGGGCTGTCGTTCCAGGCCGGCGTCTGGGCGATCGTTCTGGGCGTGACAATGGGCGCGTTGATCCTCGCGCCGATGGGCCTGTTCGGTGCGATCAATGGCACAAACAACGCGGTATCTTCCGGCGCGCATTTTGGTGTGCACGGGCGCATCATCGGTTCGTTTCTGTCACTGCTGACCGCAGTGGCCTTCTTTTCCCTTTCGGTCTGGAGCTCTGGCGATGCGCTGGTCGGCGGCGCTCAGCGGCTGGTCGGCCTGCCGGAAAACAATACCAGCCTGGGGCTGGCCTACGGGCTGTTCGCAGTGCTGGTGCTGATCGTATGCATCTTCGGCTTTCGCTTCATGCTGTGGATCAACAAGGTCGCGGTCTGGGCATCCAGCCTGCTGTTTCTGTCGGGCATCCTGGCCTTTGCAGGGCCGTTCGATCCGGGCTATGCCGGCAGCGTCAATCTGCTGCAACCGGGCTTCTGGGCGGCCTTCACCGGGTCGGCCTTGCTGGCGATGAGCAACCCTGTTTCGTTCGGCGCCTTTCTCGGCGACTGGTCGCGCTACATCCCGCGCGACACCTCCAGATCGCACATCATGCTGGCAGTGCTCGCGGCTCAAGCCTGCACGCTGATCCCTTTTCTGTTTGGCCTGTGCACCGCGACGCTGGTCGCGACTCAGGCGCCGCATTACATCGAGTCCAACAACTATGTCGGTGGCTTACTGGCGATTTCACCCGGCTGGTTCTTTTTACCGGTGTGCCTGATTGCGGTGATCGGAGGGCTGTCTACCGGCACCACGGCGTTGTATGGCACCGGACTGGACATGTCGAGCATGTTCCCGCGTCTACTCAACCGAGCCGCAGCCACGCTGTTGATCGGTGTGGCGGCGATTGCCTTTATTTTCATAGGTCGCTTCACCTTTAATCTGGTGCAGAGCGTGTCGACCTTCGCAGTGCTGATCATTACCTGCACCAGCCCATGGATGGTGGTGATGATCCTCGGCCTGATCAGTCGTCGCGGTTTTTACCACGCCGATGACTTGCAGGTGTTCACCCGTGGCCAGCGTGGCGGGCGTTACTGGTTTCACCACGGCTGGAACTGGCGCGGGCTGGGCGCGTGGATTCCGAGTGCGGTGGTGGGCCTGTGCTTTGTCAATCTGCCTGGCCAGTTTGTCGGGCCGCTGGGCGAACTGGCCGCAGGCATCGACATCAGTCTGCCGATCACTCTGGGACTGGCGGCGCTGCTGTACCTGACCTTGCTGCGCTCGTTTCCGGAGCCAGTGTCAGTGTATGGCCCCAAGGGGGCGCACCCTATGCTGGGGCGCAAGGCCATCAGCAGCGCCACCCCGTCAGCCACCGCCCATTCGTGATCCGCGCTGTGCCACTGCGGGCACAGGCGGCGAGGTTTGCCCATGAAACTGGAACTCTTTCGTACACTGTGGGGCTATCGCGGCACTTGGCAGCAGGCGCTGCTTGAGGCGCGTGAAGCGGGCTTCGAGGGCTTCGAGGCGCGCATCCCCGAGCAGACAGCCGAGCGTGCAGCGTTCGCGGCGTTCCTGAGGGATAACTGCGTGCCGTACATCGCCACTCTATTCACCTCCAGCCAAGTGCTGCCGGTGCAGGCGGCGACGCCTGCCGAGCATCTGGTGGATTTCGCCGGCAAGCTGCAACAGGCTGCCGAACTGGCGCCGCGGTTTGTCAATGTGCTGGCCGGCAACGACCGCTGGCCGCTGGCTCAGCAAGTGGATTTCTTTGGCGAAGCGCTGGAAATCGCCCGGCGCAGCGGCCTGACCTGCAGCTTCGAGACGCACCGCGCGCGTTCACTGTTCAACCCATGGCTGACCCTGCAATTGATCGAGCAGGTGCCGGATCTGCGTTTCACCAGTGATATCAGCCATTGGGTGGTGACCTGTGAGCGCTTGCTCGATGACCCGGCCGACGATCTCAGCGCTTTCGTCGAGCGTGTGCATCACATTCAGGCCCGGGTCGGTTATGACCAAGGGCCGCAAGTGCCGCACCCGGCCGCGCCGGAATACGCCGCCGCGCTGGCATTCCATCAGCAGCACTGGGCAGCGATCTGGCGCTCGCAGCGCGCCCGTGGCTTTGCCGGCACCACGCTGACGCAGGAGTTCGGGCCTGATGGCTACCTGCATCATTTACCGTTCACCAATGTGCCAGTAGCCGATCTGTGGGGCCTTAACGCCTGGATGGGCCGTACCGAGCGTGAACACTTTTCTGCGCTTTTCAACCGTCCGGGGAGCCTGCTGCCATGAGTCAACCTTCTGCTTTCACCCACGTTCCGCTGGTCGATATCCACGGCCTGTTCAGCGAACGTCTGGACGATCGCCAGGCAGTGGCCAAGGCTCTCGGCGAAGCGGCCCGGCGTGTGGGCTTTGTGTATATCACCGGTCACGGTATCGCGCCTGAACTGATCGAGAATCTGCACCGCGCTGCCGAGCAGTATTTCGCCCAGCCGCTGGACGCCAAGATGCGACATTACATCGGCGCTTCGCAGAGCCACAAAGGCTTCGTTCCCGAGGGCGAGGAAGTGTACGGGACTGGCAAGCCGGACCATAAAGAGGCGTTCGACATCGGCTTTGAAGTGCCCGCCGACAACCCATTGGTACTCGCCGGCACACCGCTGCTGGGGCCAAACGACTGGCCGGCCTTGCCGGGCTTTCGGGCGGCGGTGCAGGCCTACTATCAGGCGGTATTCGCCCTGGGGCATCAGTTGTTCCGCGGTTTTGCTCTGGCGCTTGACCTGGACGAGCATGCCTTCGATGACATGGCCCGCTTTCCACCTTCCAAGCTGCGCCTGATCCACTACCCGTTCGATGGCGATGCCCAGGACGCGCCAGGCATTGGCGCGCACACCGACTATGAGTGTTTCACCATTCTTCAGGCCGATCAGCCGGGTCTGGAGGTCATGAACGAGCGGGGTGAGTGGATCGATGCGCCGCCGGTGGAAGGGGCCTTTGTGGTCAATATCGGCGACATGCTGGAGGTAATGACCGCGGGTGCATTTGTCGCCACGGCGCACCGCGTGCGCAAGATCCAGCGAGAGCGTTATTCGTTCCCGCTTTTCTATGCCTGCGACTACCACACCCTGATCAAACCCCTGCCGCAGTTCGCGTACGGCGAGCAGAACTACGCGCCTGTCGCCATTGGCGAGCACATGTGGGCTCAGGCTTTGCAGACCTACCAATACCTTCGCCAGCGTGTTGCCGATGGGCAGCTTGCCCTGCCTCAGCACGCCAGAAAGCCTTCAAGCTTCGGGCACCTGAAAAACCAGAGCGTGACTTAGTGATCTGCCTTTTCCCTCAATCTGGAATGACGACTATGCCAAACACCACGTTTTCGCGCTTCGCCACATGTCTGTTGGGCCTGGCCCTGTTTGCCGGCAGCGTTCAGGCTGCGCCCACCGCCACACCCGGTACGCTGAAAGTCGGCATGGAGATTTCCTATCCACCGTTCGAGTCCTACGAGGGTGACAAGGTGGTGGGTTTTGACCCCGAGGTGGCGAACGAGCTGGCCAGGCAACTGGGCGGTATGAAGGTCGAGTTCGTCGACACACGCTTTCCGAATCTGATCCTGGGCCTTAACGCCAACCGCTTCGACACCATCATTTCCGGCATGTACATCACTGATGAGCGGACCCGGCAGGCCGAGGCGATTCCATATGCGCAGGTGGGCGCAGCCATCATGGTACGCAGCGACAGCACCGCGAAACCCCAGCAGCCTGAAGACTTGTGCGGCCTGAAGGTCGGTTTGCAGCAAGGCACCAACTGGATCAATCAGCTCAAGGCCGTGTCAGCCGATTACTGCGTCCGGCAGAACAAGGGCGAAATCGCGATCAGTGAGTTTCCGACCACGGCAGAGGCGTCGCAGGCACTGATCTCCGGCAATATTCAGGCACATCTGGAGATTTCGGCGGCGGCGAAAATGATCGTCGACAAGGCCCGTGGCCGCATCGTGATCAGTTCTGAAAAGTCCCTCTACCCGCAGACGCTGGGCATCTATGTGAAGAAGGGCAACGGCGAACTGATTGAAAAACTGCGCGATGTGGTCGAGCGCTACAAGCAGAGCGATGCGTACCGTGAGCTGCTGAGCAAGTACAACCTGGAACCGGCGTAAGTCACGGCTGCCCGCACACTTCACAGCCAGCGGCTTTTTGTCACGCGCGCGCATCGCGCAGCCGGCAAAGAGCTGCTTGCGCGAATGCGGTGCCTGCTTAACGGCCAGAGACGGTCCTGCGGCGACAGCGGTTCGCCGCTCGGCCTTCGCCATCCATCTGCTGCACCGAGGTCATCATGGCATTCGAATGGGCCTATTTTTTCTCGCTGTTCTCCGTACAGGCTTTCTGGAAAGCCTGCCTGACGGTGGTTCAGCTCAGCGTCCTGTCCTGGACGGCAGGTCTGGCACTGGGTTTCCTGCTGGCCAGCGCCAGGCTGTCGACGCATGCGTGGTTGCGCGTGCCGGCCAGTCTGTACATCTGGCTGTTTCGTAGCATCCCGTTGCTGGTGCTGCTGGTGTTCGTTTACAACCTGCCGCAACTGTTTCCGGCCTCAAGCAGTGTCTTGTCGCAGCCGTTTTATTCCGGGTTGATCGCCTTGGTACTGACCGAAACGGCGTACATGGCCGAGATTCACAGAGGCGGGCTACTGTCAGTGCTCAAGGGCCAGCGTGAAGCCGCCAGAGCGCTGGGCATTCGCGGTCTGGGCGCGCAGCGTCTGGTGGTCATTCCGCAGGCGATTCGTATATCGCTGCCAACGCTGACCAACGAATACGTGACCATCGTCAAACTGACGTCGCTGGTGTCGGTGATCTCGCTCAACGAGTTGCTGCTGGTTGGCCAGCGCCTTTACGCACAAAACTTTCTGGTGCTGGAAACCCTGGCGGCAGTAGCGATGTACTACGTGCTGATCGTCACGCTGTTTGGCTGGCTGTTGCAATGGGCCGAGCGTCATCTGGACTTGTCGCGCAAAAACGCACAGACCCTGGAGGATGCGCAGACCGATGCCCTGCGCCAACCCGCAGGGTCTGGCAAGCCACGTTGCGTGCCGGTTCCGGGACAACCCGATGCCCTGTTGCTGCGCGGTATCCACAAGCGCTATGGCAACCACGAAGTACTCAAGGGCATCGACCTGCTGGTCAGGCCCGGTGAAGTCATTTCGATCATTGGTCCGTCCGGCTCCGGCAAGACTTCGTTGATCCGCACGATCAACAATCTGGAAAGCATCGATCAGGGCGAGATTGTCCTGTTCGGCAATGACTTCATCCGCGCAGGAGAACGCGCCGACTCTCCGGTGATCCGGCAGGGCATCCGGCGCATCGGTATGGTGTTTCAGAACTTCAACCTGTTCCCGCACCGTACCATTCTCGACAACGTCATTCTCGCGCCGCGTTATCACGGCCTGGCCAGCACCGCTCAATTGCGTCGCAAGGGCCATGCGCTGCTGGATCGTGTCGGGTTGCTGGCGCATGCCGACAAATACCCGCATCAATTGTCGGGCGGCCAGCAGCAGCGTGTGGCGATTGCCCGTGCTCTGGCGATGGAACCGGACATCATGCTCTTCGACGAACCGACTTCGGCGCTGGACCCGGAGTTGGTCGGCGATGTGCTCAACGTCATTCGGGATCTGGCTGCCGAGGGCATGACCATGCTGATCGTCACTCATGAGATGGATTTCGCGCTGTCGATTTCCGATCGCATCGTGTTCATGGAGAACGGCCATGTGGTCACTGATGCCTCGCCCGCGACTATCCGCCAGGACGGCGATCCGCGCGTGCGACGCTTTATCGGCCTGGAACAGGAGCGCGCAGCATGACCACCTGTGGAGAGTTTCTGGTCAGACAACTGAGCGCCTGGGGCGTCGACACGGTATTCGGCATTCCCGGCGTGCATACGGTTGAGCTGTATCGAGGCTTGCCGGGCAGTGGCATTCGACATATCACGCCGCGCCACGAACAAGGCGCGGGCTTCATGGCCGACGGTTATGCACGGGTCAGCGGCAAGCCCGGGGTGTGCTTTATCATTACTGGCCCGGGCATGACCAATATCCTCACGGCAATGGGCCAGGCGTATGCGGACTCGATCCCGATGCTGGTGATTTCCAGCGTCAACGAACGTCATCGGCTGGGTCTGGGCAATGGCTATCTGCACGAGTTGCCGAACCAGCGCGCGATGGTCGCCGGGGTCAGTGCCTTCAGCCACACGCTGATGAGCGTCGAGGAACTGCCTGCGGTTCTGGCACGGGCCTTTGCCGTCTTCGACAGCCAGCGTCCACGGCCTGTACACATCGAGCTGCCGCTGGACATTATCGTCGCCAGCGCCGCGCACATGACACTGCAGCCGCGCCAGATCATCGATCGACCCGCGCCGGACCCTACAGCCATTGCCCGGGCCGCTGCACGGTTGCGCTCGGCCCGGCGTCCGCTGTTGCTGCTCGGCGGTGGCTGTGTCGCAGCGATGGAGCAAGTGCGCGAGCTGGCGGCCCGGCTGGATGCTCCGACGGCCCTGACCATCAACGCCAAAGGCCTGCTGCCGGCCGGGCACCCGTTGCTGCTGGGCAGCAACCAGTCGCTGATGCCGGTTCGGCAATTGGCGCTGGACGCCGATGTGGTGCTGGCGATTGGCACCGAGCTGGGCGAGACCGATTACGATGTGGTGTTCGACGGCAATTTCAGGATTGGCGGCGAGTTGATTCGCATCGATATCGATGCCGGGCAGTTGACCCGCAACCATCCTCCGAGTCTGGCGATCCTCAGCGATGCCACTGCGGCAATAAGTGCCTTGCTTGCCGAGTTGCCAGTGCGTGCGGCCAATAAAGCCAGCCCGGGTGCTCAACGAACCGCGGCGGCGCAGGAGCAACTGGCCGAAGGCTTCAGCGCCTGGGCGCACTACCGAAAACTGTTCGAGTGCGTGCTTGAAGTGCTGCCCGAGGCGCGTTTTGTCGGCGATTCGACGCAGACGGTGTACAGCGGCAATCACCTGGTCGAGCTGGACAGCCCTCGTCGCTGGTTCAATGCCTCTACCGGTTACGGCACCCTGGGCTACGGCTTGCCTGCGGCCATCGGGGCCAGACTGGCCGAGCCCTCGCGCGCGGTGATCAGCCTGATGGGCGACGGCGGCATTCAGTTCACCCTGCCGGAACTTGCCAGCGCCGTGGAGGCGCGGGTCGGCATTATTGTGTTGTTGTGGAATAACCAGGGCTACGGCGAGATCAAGCGCTACATGGAGCGCCGCGACATCACGCCGCTGGGCGTGGACATCCATACGCCGGACTTTCTGACCATCGCCCGAGGGTTCGGCTGTGTGGCTGAACGTGCTCGCGATTACCAGCACCTGCAGGCGCTGCTGCGTGAAGCGCCGGATGACCGGCCGCTGATTATCGAAATCGAAGAGGCGCCGCCGTTTGCGCCTTGAGCCGCCGCGCGTCGTCACCGCCGCCGCTGCGAGCCAATCCGCTTCAGCCGCAAATCGGTGGCGTCTGCCTGGCGGATAAAGCCTGCCCGGTGCAATTGCGCCCTGCATGGAATTCTTGATGGAGCTCTGCCATGAACACCCCGCATTACATCAACGGTCGTTGGCTGGAAGGCCAGGGGGCTGACGTTCTGATCGTCCACGAGCCCGCTCTGGGCCAGCCCTTCGCCGAAGTGATCAGCGCCAGTAGCGCGCAGGTCGATCAGGCTGTCGCCGCTGCCCGCGCCGCGCTTCCCGTCTGGAAAAATACGCCTGCTGCCGAACGTGCCTCATTGCTGCGCGGCTTTTCTGATCACCTCGCGCAGCGCCGCGAAGCCTTGATTGCGCTGCTGATGCGCAATAACGGCAAGCCTCGTCATGAAGCCGAAGTCGATCTGGATGACGCCGTGGCAACGTTCAGTTACTTCGCCCACCTGATCGAGGCTCAGCCAACCCATCGCGAGGTTGAACTGGCCGCCTCCGGCTTTACTTCGCGTACCCGCCTAGAGCCGGTGGGCGTAGTGGGGCTGATCGTGCCGTGGAATTTTCCGCTGGTCACCAGTGCCTGGAAACTCGCTCCGGCGTTGGCTGCCGGTTGCACTGTGGTGCTCAAGCCCTCGGAGGTCACGCCCCTGATCGAGCAGGTTTACGGCGAAGTTGCCGACGCGCTCGGCTTGCCCGCCGGAGTGCTGAATATCGTCAGCGGCAGGGCTGATACCGGCGCAGCGTTGAGCAACCATCCAGGTCTGGACAAGCTGTCTTTCACCGGCAGCAACGGTGTGGGCCGCCAAGTCATGCACAGCGCAGCGGCGTATTGTCGGCCGGTGACGCTGGAGCTGGGCGGTAAATCCGCGATTATCGTATTCGACGACTGCGACCCGGATCAGGCGGTGGAGTGGATCGTCGCTGGCATCTGCTGGAACGCCGGGCAAATGTGCTCGGCCACCTCGCGGCTGTTGGTTCAAGAGGGCATCGCCGAGGCATTGATTCCTCGTTTGCAGAAGGCATTCGAAGCGCTGCGGGTCGGTAACCCGCTGACTGAAGACGTCGACATGGGACCACTGAGCAGTGAGGCGCAGTGGCACAAGGTCCGTGAGTATTTCACTGTTGCCCGGGAGGAGGGTATGCAGTGTCTGACCGGTGGAACAGCACTGGCACGTGATGGTTGGTTCGTCAGCCCGACGTTGTACCGCGACGTGCCTGTCAGCAGTCGCCTGTGGGGTGAAGAAATCTTTGGTCCGGTGCTGTGCCTCCGCTGTTTCAGCACTGAACAGGAAGCTGTCGACCTGGCCAATGACAGCTGCTTTGGGCTGGTGGCGACGGTTGCCAGCGCTGATATCGAGCGCGCCGAACGGGTGGCCGATGCGCTGGAAGTAGGGCATGTGTGGATCAACTCGATCCAGGCGGTATTTGTCGAAACGTCGTGGGGCGGCAACAAGGGCAGCGGTATCGGGCGTGAGCTCGGGCCTTGGGGACTGGCGGCCTATCAGGCGGTGAAGCATGTGACCCGGTGCCTGGGGTAGGTCTCTTTCTGCCTGGAAAGAGCCTCCCTTTATTCGTTATACGCTGCTGGACGTGGTTTATCGGACGGGGCTCACTGGAATGATCCCTATTCGGCCTGGCATTCACACACCGGGTGATTGATGCACAGAAAAACGGCCCTCTGCGGGTGCCGGGTTACAAGGCATTCCTGAGCGTTTGCAAGTGGGCTACCTGGCGGGTGAATTCGCTGTGTGACAGGCGTTGCGGCGGGCGAGGGCGCAGTGCGTCGCTGATGGCGCTGGTGGGCTGACGGGTCAGGCGTGCAAGCACTTGCCACTGTTCGGCAACGACCAGCCGCTCGAAACCGGGATGCAGTTGGCGGGCGCGACGCAGGATGTCCTGTTGCAGGCGTTTGATCAGCGCCTGCTGCCCGGTGTGTTTGCGCAGGAACTCGGCGCTGGCGCGCAGGTGCTCGGTCAGTTGGCGGCGTGCAAGTGGCGCGGGCCTGCGCAACGGGCCCTCGCGCAGACCGATGTGCCAGAGACCCAGGCCGATCAGCAGTGCCAGCGTCAGCAGCGCCTGAGGATAGTTACGCAGCAACAGGCTCAGCAGGTTGTCGTGTTCGGTTTGCAGCACCAGGGTCACTTGACTGTCCTGCGTCAGATACCAGAGCAGCCAGGCATTGTCATAGTGGCCGATCGAGCGGGTTTTCCACAGGTTGGCGTCCGTGACGACGGTGATCAGCCCGTTGCCCCGGCTTATTTGCAGCAGGTGTGTGGCATCGGCGCTGTTGGCCCAGGATTGAGCGTGATCTTCCGGGTCTTCGAGGTGAAACGCCGGATCGAAACTCATGTAGGCCGGGGCGCTTTCGTTTTCCAGGTACAGGCGGGTCAGCTCCGGCCAGGGCATTTTCTTGCGTTTGGGGGCGGGCGTCATCAGCGGGATGGGCAGTGGCGGCTGAGCGTCGGTCAACTGCTGTTCCTTGGCATTGATGTCTTTGGTGAGGTACTGATTAATCTGCAGACTGTCCAGCAGCAGATCGCCGCTGCGGCCTTTTTGTTCGTCCCAAAGTTGTTCGGCGACGAACAGCAGGTGCCCGCCTGCCTCGGCCCAGTTCAGCAGCTTTTGGGTTTGCGCCGGGGTCATGTCTTCCCGGTCATCGAGCAGCAGCAGGGTCTGGGTGCTCTGAGTCGGGTCGGGAAGTTGAGCCAGCGTGTCGATGGTATTGACCGTGATGGAGCGGCCACGCAGAAAATGTTCGGCCGCCAGCCAGGGATTGGCCTTCGCCTGTGGCGAGGGGCCCTGATCGACCGTTTTCTCGTAGCGCTCGAGCTGAGTGCTCAGAAACAGCGCGCCGCCTGCCAGCAGCAACAGCGCCAGCAGCCCGATCAGCAGGCCGGTGCGGCGGCTCATGGCTGCGCTGCCTGGCTGAACAGACGACGCCAGCCATCGCAGAGTTCCTGCCGGGCATGGGCCGGTGGCAGGCGATGTCCATAGGCGAGGTTCTGCCAGTGCAGGGTCAGCGTGTGGCTGAACTCACTCAGCCGCGGCTGGTTGAGCGCGGCGATACGTTCCAGCACCTGACTTTCGGTATCGGCATTTTTTAATGGCAATCGATAGTCGCTCAGCAAGCGGCTGAGCAGGGCGCGATACAACAGACCCAGCGCTTCGCGAGGCTGGCTGTTCCAGAGCTGTTCGGCCCGGCCGGCAACATCGTCGGGCAGGCTTTCGGCACTGACTTGCAGGCCGAAAAGTTGCTCCGGCGCCGGGCGGGTGGTTTTTACCTTGCTGACCTCTCGGCCTGCGAAGGTCCTGAACCAGTCCCGATAACGGAAGATCACCAGCCCCACAAGCACGATGACCACGGCCCACAGCAGCACTTCAATCAGGCTGGCCAGGGCGCTCGCTGCGCGCAGAAGCCGATTGAGCCAGGTCATCAGCCAGCTCTGGTCGCGCGTGTCCCGAGCCGCAGACTGGCCTTTCTGTTTTTCAGGAAAGCGCCAGCCGGTTTCAGTCTTTGGATTACGGAAGGGCGGTTGTTGCAGAACGTTCTGGATCTGGCTGCGTGCCGCTTCGCTGGTCAGGGACTGGCGGGTCAGGCGCGGTGTGTCGGGCGCGGCCATGGACGGGTCAGGGTCCGTCTGAGCGGTTTCCGGCAATGGGCAGCTGTAGCTGGGTTGATCGGCCCAAGCCGGTGCTGGCGCTGCAGAAAGTACCAGCCCGACGCCCATCAACACCGCATAGGCCGTGCCAATCAGGCGCTGCCGCAGGCGCCGGAAGATCAGCTCTATATCCCAGGCTTCAAGAACCGTGCGGCGATTCAAATACAGGGTGAAGCCGCAGGCGACATACACAGGCTCCCAGATGACCAGCGCCAGGGCATAGAAAAGGTTGGTCAGGTGGTCGATCCACAGCCACTGGTTTTCAACGTCGAGCAGACTCATCCAGTGCCAGTCGATCTGGATCTGCTGCGGTATCAGGGCGTAGAGCAGGATCAGCAGGCCTATCCACAGTGCGTATTCCAGGTGTGCGCCAACGATGGTGAGCAGCTGTGCGGCACGCAGGTCTTTCTGGCTGAGCAGGCTGATGCGCAGGGCGCGCTCGGTACCTGCCAGATGCTCCAGTTGCTGGACCGGCAGTTGGAAACTGCGACTCAGGGAAAGACGTCGCCACAGGAGGCTGGGCAGCAGTTGCTCCTTCAGGGTCGCCGGCCATGCCTTGAGGGCCTGTCGCAGTGTCGGTGTGGCACCGAACAGTGACTGCGAAAGGATCAGCAGCGGCAACCGTTCGAACGCAGGTTTGAGCCACCAGAACAGCAGGATGGCGGCCGTGGGGTAATCCCAGAGCAACGCACTGAGGATGCAGAAAAAGGGCAGGGTGACGATTGCCCAACTGCTCATCAGCACGCGGCGGTGCCGCCCGGCGAGCAGCACGCCCAGGTCGATGGCTTCCCAGGGCAAGCGCGGGCGTATGGCAACGGTCGACTCAGTCAGGCGCATGAGGTGTACGTCCTGCCAGAGTCAGATACGCGGCCACCATCACCCACAGGACGGTACCTGTCACGTACTTGAGAAGTAGTCCGGGCCAGGTCATCGATGACCAGTACGCCTCGATGAAGGCTGCGATCAGCAGAAACAGGATTACCCCGCCGACCAGTTGCATACTGGCCCGCGCGGCGATGCGCAGCGCGGCACTGCGCGTCAGCCTTCCGGGGGCCAGCAAGGCCCAGCCCAGCTTGAGACCCGCCGCCCCGGCCAGGGCGATGGCCGTCAGCTCGAAGGCGCCGTGACCAATGACGAAGGGCCAGAAGGTCTGTCCGTAACCGATGTCTGTCAGGTGCCCGGCGATTGCGCCGGTCATCAACCCGTTGAAGAGCAGGAAGAACAGGCTGCCCAGTCCGAACAGCAAGCCGCTGGCATAGGTCTGGAAGGCGATACCGATGTTGTTCATGATGTAGTAGCCGAACATCATCCAGTCCGTATCGGAACCCCGCTCGACGGGCTGTCCGACCCGGCTGGCCGACGGGTCATACATGCTCTGCATGTCTGCCAGTTGTTCGGGGCTGACGACGCTGTAGATCAGTTGTGGAAAACCATACACCAGCAACGCCATGCCGATCAGGCTGCCGAACAGCAGCAGGCTGGCAACCAGTACAAAGCGCCACTCGGCCCGCACGCGTCGCGGAAAGCCGCTCAGAACGAAGCTCAGCAGTCGTACCCCGGCAGTGCTGCGGTGACGGTAGAGTTGCTGGTGACCGCGCATGGCCAATTGGTGCAGGGGATCGACCAGATGGCTGCTGTAGCCGCGCTCCTGGGCCAGCGCCAGATGGTGGCAGAGGCGTCGATAATCGCCGGGAAAGCTCTCGCCGCCGCTGACATCGCCCTTGCCCTGTTCAAGGGCCGTCAGGCGCTGTTCAAAGCGTTGCCACTCCTGCTGATGGCGGGTTTCAAACAGGCTCTGCTTCATGTCGGCCCCAGCAGGTTGCGGGCGATGCCGTTGACATGAGCGACCGCCGTGTCGGCGGGGATACGCAAGGGTTCGGCAAGGATGGCCGCCAGTTCCTGGGTTCGTGCGCTGGACAGTTCACCCTGCCGCTCTGCCAGGCCGAGCACCGCCCGCTGTTCATCCAGATGCAGGGCAAAGGGCACCATGACCGGTTCGGCCTGCGGCAGGGTGGGGCGCGCCACCGGCCGGTCGCTGTAAATCACCAGCGTTCCGGCGGCGAGATCACCCAGCCGTTTGAATAGCGAATGGTTCAGACAAGTGATCGCCCCCAGCCCGTAGCCCAGCGGGAGCATGTCGACGAAGCGCAGCAGATTGCGGATCAGCGACGAAGACCAGTCTATGGGCGTGCCGTCGTCATGCACCACCCGCAGCCCGAGCAGGCGCTTTCCGGGTGTGCGTCCCTGGTTGAGCACTTCAAACAGCACCATGTACCACCAGTTCAGCAGAAAAAACACCAAAGCGGCCAGACCCATGCCGAGCTTGTCGAACAGTTGCAGAAGCACAAAGAACACGCCGATGAGGGCTGCGCGAATAGCAAAGTCGATGCCGAACGCCAGTGCGCGGGAAACCAGCCCGGCAGGGCGCAGAAGCATGTCGATGCCTTCTGGCGTCTCGATTTCAATGCGCGTGTCCAATGGCGTGGGCAGCGCTGCATTCCTTGGCGAAGCGGGACGGGATGACATTGTCGGAAGGACGCGCCTGAAAACGAAAACTGATGCTAGCTACCGCAGCGGAGCTAAGCAACCGACCATTCAATACGCGGGCTGTAAGAAAACATTTCCCGGTGCGCCGGATACGACCCGATTAGCCAATGACACCTGTCACGCCCTACACTTCGCGGGTCTTTTGTTCAGGATCAGCCCGTGACTTCCAGCATCTTCTGGTACGACTACGAAACCACCGGTATCAACCCGCGCAATGATCGTGCGCTGCAGATGGCCGGGATTCGCACGGATACCGACCTCAATGAAATCGCGGCTCCGGTCAATCTGCACTGCCAGCTCAGCGATGACATCCTGCCTCATCCTGCCGCCTGCATGATTACCGGAATCACTCCAGCCACGCTGGCAGAAAAAGGCTTGTGCGAGGCCGATTTCATGACGCGCGTATATGCCGAACTGTCGGCACCGGGTACCTGTGGCGCGGGTTACAACACCCTGCGTTTTGATGACGAAGTCACGCGCTACAGTTTTTATCGCAACTTCTTCGACCCCTATGCCCGCGAATGGCAGGGGGGCAACAGTCGCTGGGATCTGATCGATGTTGTCCGGGCTGCCTATGCATTGCGCCCCGATGGCATTGTCTGGCCGGAACAGGACGGTCGGGTCACGCTGAAACTGGAGCGGCTGACGGCTGCCAATGGTATTGATCATGGACAGGCGCACGACGCGTTATCCGATGTGCGTGCAACTATTGCTCTGGCCCGTTTGATTCGTGAAAAGCAGCCGAAGCTTTATGACTATTTGTTTGCATTGCGCAGCAAACAGAAAGTCCAGGAGCAGGTTCGCCTGATGCAGCCTCTGGTGCATATTTCCGGACGCTTTTCTGCGGCGCGCAATTACCTCGGCGTGGTGCTGCCGTTGGCATGGCACCCGCATAATCGCAATGCGCTGATCGTGTGTGATCTGCACCTGGATCATTCACCGTTGTTGCACGAGGACGCTGAAATACTCAAACGGCGTTTATATACGCGGCACGACGCGCTGGGCGACGGCGAATTGCCCGTGCCGCTCAAACTATTGCATATAAACCGCTGCCCGGTGATCGCGCCGCTGGGGGTGCTGCGTAGCGAAGATCAGCAGCGGCTGCAACTGGACATGGCCGGCTATCAGGCGCGCGCAACGCAATTGAGTGAACACCGCGAAGTTTGGCACGATAAACTGGCGGCCGTTTACGGCAAGGACGATTTCGCCGCAAGTGAAGATCCCGAACAGCAGTTATATGATGGTTTTATGGGGGACCGTGATCGTCGACTGTGTGAGCAAGTTCGGCAGGCCGAACCCGAACAATTGGCGCGTGACGCCTGGCCGTTTGATGATGCCCGATTGCCTGAATTGTTATTCCGGTATCGCGCTCGTAACTTTCCTGACACCTTGAGTGGCGAAGAGCAAACACGCTGGCGGGATTTCTGTCAGCAGCGATTGCGCAGCCCGGAATGGGGCGCTCCCAACACCCTGCATGACTTTACGGCCGCATTGATAGAATGCTCCCTTAGTGCCGCGCCAGAGCAGTTGGAGGTGTTGCGGCAATGGCAGGATTATGCAAACGAACTGAGTAACCGTCTGGGCGTATAGAAAATACCGGGCAATAAAAAACGCCAGCAAGCTGGCGTTTTTGCAATCGCGATGAACCGCGACCTTGTGAAGCTTAGCCCAGCAAAGTGGCCCAGCTTTCAACGTCGTCGCTGCCCCACTTGGCTTTCCACTCTTTCAGCGTCTTGTGGTTGCCACCTTTGGTTTCGATGACTTCACCGTTGTGCGGGTTCTTGTATTGCTTGACCTTGCGCGCGCGTTTGGTGCCGGCAGGTTTAACAGAGCCGCCACGAGGGGCCTTGTTTACCTTGGCATCCGGATCCAGCAGGGCAATGATGTCACGCAGCGACTTTTGGTATTCGCCCATCAGCGTGCGCAGTTTGCCTTCGAATTCCAGCTCGGTTTGCAGTTTGTCGTCTTGCGACAGGTTCTTCAAACGGGCTTGCAGTTCTTTGATAGCTTCTTCTGTGGCGCGGTATTCGTTGATCAGGGACATGAGGAGACCTTATGTTGTGAGGGTTGCAGGGATACAGTGCTGCAATAATAGTCACTGTAAATGAGCAAGTAAACATTAAATAAAAGTTTTATTTGAATTATTTAGCAATATACACGCGTCCTACAGACCTCTGAACTAGGGGTGGGCCGTGCGTCCTTCAAAAGATCGCCGCTATAAAGCCCTCCTTATTACAGGTTTTGTTTAGCGGCGGACCCCGTAAAAACCCATACTGGCAAGGTGCAATCTTTGGCCTTGGCGGTGTGCTTTTTCGGCATCTGAATTCAGGCAACAGAGATACTGCAGTTTTGCTGCGCAGCCGCTAGAATAGCGGCTTTGCGAAGTTCTGGAGTTTCCCCTAATGCGCACTTTTCGTCTGGTGATTGCTTGCCCGGACCGTGTAGGCATCGTTGCCAAAGTCAGTAACTTTCTGGCGTCCCATAACGGCTGGATCACCGAAGCGAGTCATCATTCTGACAATCTCAGCGGCTGGTTTTTCATGCGTCACGAGATTCGTGCCGACACCCTGCCTTTTGACCTGGACGGGTTCCGTGAAGCCTTCACGCCGATCGCCGAAGAGTTTTCGATGGACTGGCGCATTACCGACTCGGCGCAGAAGAAGCGCGTCGTGCTCATGGCAAGTCGTGAATCGCACTGTCTGGCTGACCTGCTGCACCGTTGGCACAGTGACGAACTCGACTGCGACATCGCCTGTGTGATTTCAAACCACCAGGACCTGCGTAGCATGGTCGAGTGGCATGACATCCCTTACTACCATGTTCCGGTGGACCCGAAAGACAAGGAGCCTGCGTTCGCCGAGGTATCGCGTCTGGTCGGTCATCACCAGGCCGACGTCGTGGTTCTGGCGCGTTACATGCAGATCCTGCCGCCACAGCTGTGCCGTGAATATGCCCATCAGGTCATCAATATCCACCACAGCTTCCTGCCATCGTTCGTCGGCGCCAAGCCTTATCACCAGGCCTCGTTGCGTGGCGTCAAACTGATCGGTGCGACCTGTCACTATGTGACCGAAGAGCTCGACGCCGGTCCGATCATCGAGCAGGACGTCGTGCGCGTCAGCCACCGTGACAGCATCGAAAACATGGTGCGTTTCGGCCGCGACGTGGAAAAAATGGTGCTGGCCCGCGGCCTGCGTGCTCACCTGGAAGACCGCGTTCTGGTTCACGACAACAAGACAGTCGTCTTCGACTGATCTATCTTTTCCGGAGCGCGCCCGTCGCGCTCCCGACTCAATGTCGGCAATGGTGCAACGCGCAAGGTGACCGCCAATGACCGATCCTCTCGACAAAGCCACTTCCACCGCTCCGGCAACGCTTGGCGAAGGCTGCCTGAGCCGCTATGACCCTGCTGAACTGACTGCGGAAAACGGCACTGATTTCGACGGAGCCGCAGCACTGTGGCGCGAGCTGCAGCAAGCGCAAGCGCCTGATGAAGGGCTTGAGGAGGAGGGGACGCAAGAGGTGAAGTGAGTCAAACCCTTGAGCGGCGCCGTGCATGCACCGCCCAAAGGGTTTCAGATCAGGCCAGGGCTTTGGAAGCCAGCCAGAACAGCGCTGCGGACAAGGCGACGGTCGCCGGAAGGGTCAGCACCCAGGCCAGCAGGATGGTGCGCACGGTTCCGCCTTGCAGGCCGCTCTTGTTGGCGACCATGGTGCCAGCTACACCTGAAGACAGAATGTGCGTGGTGGAGACTGGCAGACTGAACACGTTGGCCAGACCAATCGCGCAGGCGGTGGTGATTTGCGCCGACATGCCTTGTGCGTAAGTCATGCCCTGCTTGCCGATCTTCTCGCCGATCGTCAGGACCACGCGTTTCCAGCCGACCATGGTGCCGATGCCCAGCGCCAGTGCCACTGCGAGAATCACCCAGAACGGTGCGTATTCGGTGGTGGTGGTCAGGTCCTTGCGAAGTTTCTCCAGGTCGGATTTTTCACGCGCAGACAGGTCCGGAAGTTTGCCGACCTTGCGGGCGGTGTCGTCCAGGCACAACAGATAGCGACGTACTTCGATGCGGCTTTCAGGGGCCAGCGCGTGGTAGTCGGACACGCCTTTCAGGCGGTCGAGCAGCGCGTCGATGGTAGGTTCGGTCTGCTTCGGATTACAGGCGGAGCTGGACGGCAGGTCGCCTTTTTCAGCTTTACCCATCGCCAGATATTCACCCAGCGTGCTGCTGTTGCGCTGATAGAACTGGCTCAGGTGCTGGGTCGCATCGCGGGTGCGTTCGATCTGATAGGTGGTGCTGGTGAGGTCAAGCACGAACTGGCTGGGCACGATACCGATCAGCACCAGCATGATCAGGCCAATGCCTTTCTGGCCGTCATTCGAACCGTGTACGAAGCTGACCGCCATGGCGGAAATGACCAGCACCAGACGGTTCCAGAACGGCGGGTGCTTCTTGTCATCCAGCTTGCGGCGCTGGTCGGGGGTCTTGTGCATCTTCGACAGCGGGCGCCACCATTTCAGGGCAACCAGCACCAGACCCGCAACGATAAAGCCGGCCAGCGGCGAGAACACCAGCGAAGCACCGATATCGATCGCTTTTTGCCAGTTCACGCCATCGGCCAACGGGATATCGTTGAGCAGCGCATTGGCCAGACCCACACCGAGTATCGAGCCGATCAGCGTATGCGAACTGGAGGCCGGAATACCGAAGTACCAGGTAC
Source organism: Pseudomonas cerasi (assembly GCF_900074915.1). GTDB lineage: Bacteria > Pseudomonadota > Gammaproteobacteria > Pseudomonadales > Pseudomonadaceae > Aquipseudomonas > Aquipseudomonas cerasi. The sequence goes on along the minus strand of NZ_LT222319.1, from coordinate 4,493,589 downwards.
CGAGGTTCCAGGTAATCGCCGCCGCCAGCAGCGAGAACACCATGGCCAGGCCATGTCCGGTGTTGACGTTGATGAGCAGCTCGACCGGCAGCAGATGGACGATGGCATAGGCAACGCCTACGCCGCCCAGCAACACGCCGAGAAAGTTGAATACACCGGAAAAGAACACGGCCAGATGAGGCGGCATCGCTTTGGTATAAATGACTGTCGCCACCGCGTTGGCGGTGTCATGAAAGCCGTTGATGAACTCGAAGGTGAGGACGAAAGCCAGGGCGAGCAACAGGCTCACAAGCACCCAGGCATCAAGCCCGCTGAATAAATCGATCATGTAGGTTTTCTGACCGGGTCTGAAGGGGGCGCGATTATGACAGAAAAAATACCGAACGACTTGTCGTCACCGCCAGGTGTCGCCTCAAACCAAAAAAAAGACGCATGAGCGCCGCCCCGTTGAATGCTCAATGAGGCAGTAAGGCATGTAATTCAGGGTGCTGGAAGTGAGAGGCGAATCGGGCAGGGTCATCAGACCCGCGCTGTCACGGCTCTTCTTTCAGGCCTTCTTCCATTTTTTGCAGTTCTTGCTTGAACGCCTGGTCCAGCAGGCTGGCTCTTTTGCGCCAGGGCTTGCGTTCCGGTTCCGGTTGCGCGGCGTAGGTGGTGATTTCACCGCCGTAGACATCCTTGTAGCGTTGCTCCTGGCGCTCAAGTTCCGCGCGCAGTTCATCTTTAGTCACTTTAATACCTGTTTGAGTCGAATGGGCTCTGGCGATGACGCAAAACATTGCAAGTATGTTCACTCCAGTCTGGCTGTATACCCAATACAGTCAGCGACCTGTTCGGACAATTGCGCGAAAGGTTTACCGGACATGCCTGTTGTTGTCTGCGGCTACGTGCACCAGAGAAAAACACCTGTCGTAGCGACACTCGTTTGATTTCAAGCGCAGGGCTTGCGCTGGCAGGCCTGCTTAAGGTCTCGCTGCGAGGGTGCACCGCGACAACGCGCCGACAGGACAGTCGAGGCGGGAATCGGGTGAACGGATCAATCGTTGCGAGGGTAGTGCCGACCAACTGACGGATACTATCTCCAAGAACTTCTGCTACGTCAACAACAGAGGTTGAATGAGTTCACTGGTCTGGTTTTTTTGTACGATTGTTCCGAAGTTTCAGTGAGCCGTTTATATGACATAAGTTTTATAAAACAGTTTTCACTCTCGACGACAAAATGTTGGCGAAGAAATTCAACGCCTTTTATATGCAGGATGTGTGGAGTTACGCGGCGGGCACAGACCGGGAATGGGATGACGAGGAGGGGGTCGCAAGCGTCGGTCGCGAGGAAGGTGCCTGAATAATGAAAACGGCCTTGCTTGGTGAGCAAGGCCGCTGCCTTGGACTTCTCAGTGGGTACCTGACCAGTATTTCCAAGAAGTCACTTCATGGCAGAGGTAAAGGTATAAGTATATTTACATGGGGTCAATTGCGATTATCGGCCACCTGTTCGATAATCGCACAAGTGGGTGCGGGTTTCGCTTCTCTAAAAAGAGCTGAAACCTGCGGTTTACAGGGCTTCAAGGCAGTTACATAAGGTGTGTCAATGAACGACGAACTGCGTAAATCTTTTGCCTCATTGGCACCGCCCATCGTGGCATCGCCCGCAAAGCGCATTCAGGCGCTGACCGGTGACCCGGATTTCATGACGTCGCTGGCACGTGGGCTGGCCGTGATTCACGCCTTTCAAGAGCGCAAGCGGCACCTGACCATTGCGCAGATCAGCCATCGCACGGAAATCCCCCGCGCGGCAGTGCGTCGATGCCTGCATACCCTGATCAAGCTCGGTTATGCGACCACTGACGGCCGTACCTACTCGCTACTGCCCAAGGTGCTGACCCTGGGCCACGCCTATTTGTCATCGACGCCACTGGCAACGTCTTCGCAGCCTTATCTGGACCGTATGAGTGACCAGTTGCATGAGGCGTGCAACATGGCCACGCTGGAAGGCGACGACATTCTTTATATAGCGCGCTCTGCCACGACGCAGCGGCTGATCTCGGTCGACCTCTCAGTGGGCGGCCGTCTTCCCGCGTACTGCACGTCCATGGGCCGCATTCTGCTGGCCGCACTCGATGACGTGTCGTTGCATGAATACCTTGACCATGTGGATCTGCAGCCCAAGACCAGCCGCACCATTCGCACGCCGGAAGCCCTGCTCGAATGTCTGCAACTGGTTCGGCAGCAGGGCTGGTGCATTGTCGATCAGGAACTGGAGCAGGGGCTGCGTTCGATTGCCGTGCCGGTCTATGATGCGTCGGGCCAGGTGCTGGCCGCGCTGAATGTCAGCACCAGTGCCGGGCGTGTGGCACGCAGCGAGCTGGAACAGCGCTTTTTGCCGATCATGCTCGATGCCAGTCGTGACCTGAGCACGCAACTATTTACCTGACGTGGCCGTGTTTTCGACTGACTGAATTCGTTCGATTACCGAACGTTTAGTCGATTATCGGATTGTTTGCCCTCGTGCTCAGGCATAACCTCATTTTCATTCCGGCGCAGGTCTTCGCGCTGATCATTGAACGTGATGTTGGGTTCGGAGCACCTCATGGCAGACATTCTTTCTCTACGCGATGCGGTGAAGCAACTGGTCAACGATGGCGACACCGTTGCGCTGGAAGGCTTCACTCATCTGATCCCCACGGCCGCCGGCCATGAAATCATCCGTCAGGGTAAAAAAGACCTGACCCTGGTGCGCATGACGCCTGACCTGATCTACGACCAGTTGATCGGCGCCGGTTGTGCGAAGCGGCTGATTTTTTCGTGGGGCGGCAACCCTGGGGTTGGCTCCTTGCACCGTTTGCGCGATGCCGTTGAAAAACAGTGGCCGCGTGAAATGGAAATTGAAGAGCACAGCCACGCCGACCTCGCCAACGCCTATGTCGCTGGCGCATCCGGTCTGCCGTTTGCGGTGCTGCGCGCTTATGCCGGGTCCGACCTGCCCAAGGTCAACCCGCTGATCAAGACGGTCACCTGCCCGTTCACCGGCGAAGTATTGGCAGCGGTGCCTTCGGTACGTCCCGACGTCACCGTGATTCATGCGCAGAAAGCCGACCGCAAGGGCAACGTGCTGTTGTGGGGCATTCTCGGTGCGCAGAAAGAAGCCGCGCTGGCTGCGAAGCGTTGCATTGTGACGGTGGAGGAAATCGTCGATGACCTCAAGGCACCGATGAATTCCTGCGTGCTGCCAACCTGGGCGCTGAGTGCGGTGTGCCTGGTGCCAGGTGGCGCTCACCCGTCTTATGCGCACGGCTACTACGAGCGTGACAATCCGTTCTATCAGGCCTGGGACCCGATCGCCCGAGACCGGGAGACGTTCACGGCGTGGATCGATGAATACATCCACGGCACCGCAGACTTCAGTGAATTCCAGAGCAAGCTGGCTCGCGCTTCGGAGGCCAAATAATGACTTACTCCACCAGTGAAATGATGACCGTTGCCGCAGCTCGTCGCTTGCGTAATGGTTCTGTGTGCTTCGTCGGCATCGGCCTGCCTTCGAAGGCGGCGAATCTGGCACGTCTTACCTCTGCGCCCGACGTGGTACTGATCTACGAGTCGGGTCCGATCGGCGCCAAGCCCACGGTGTTGCCGCTGTCTATCGGTGATGGCGAGTTGGCTGAAACCGCAGACACAGTGGTATCCACCAGCGAAATCTTTCGTTACTGGCTGCAGGGCGGCCGTGTCGATGTCGGCTTTCTCGGCGCGGCGCAGGTCGACCGTTTCGGCAACATCAACACCACCGTGGTCGGCGATTACCATCATCCAAAAGTGCGTCTGCCGGGAGCCGGTGGTGCGCCGGAGATCGCCGGGTCGGCCAAGTCAGTGCTGATCATTCTCAAGCAGTCGGCGCGTTCGTTCGTCGACAAGCTGGACTTCATCACCTCGGTTGGCCATGGCGAAGGCGGCGATTCGCGCAAGCGTCTGGGTCTGCCCGGTGCTGGCCCGGTGGGCATTATCACCGACCTGTGCATCATGGAGCCGGAAGCCGGCACCCATGAGTTCGTCGTGACCACGCTGCACCCTGGCGTGACCCGCGAGCAGGTTATTGCCGCAACCGGCTGGGCGATCCGCTTTGCCGACACCGTTGTTGTGTCCGAAGAGCCTACTGACGTCGAACTGACGGCGCTGCGTGATCTGGAAGCACGAACCGCTGCGGCTCACGGTCAGGTTGCGGGAGAAGCGTGATGCGTGAAGTATTCATTTGCGATGCGATTCGTACGCCCATCGGTCGGTTTGGTGGCGGGTTGTCTTCAGTGCGTGCAGACGACCTGGCCGCGGTGCCGATCAAGGCGCTGATGGAGCGCAATCCGTCGGTCAACTGGGAAGAAATCGACGAAGTGTTCTTCGGCTGTGCCAACCAGGCCGGTGAGGACAACCGCAACGTTGCGCGCATAGCTGCTCTGTTGGCCGGGCTGCCGGAAAGCGTACCGGGCGTCACCCTCAATCGCCTGTGTGCTTCCGGAATGGACGCCATCGGCACCGCTTTCCGGGCCATCGCGTCAGGTGAAATCGAGCTGGCAATCGCCGGAGGCGTCGAGTCGATGTCTCGTGCGCCCTTCGTGATGGGCAAGGCCGATGCCGCGTTTTCGCGCAACATGAAGCTGGAAGACACCACCATCGGTTGGCGCTTTATCAATCCGGCGATGAAAGCGCAGTACGGCGTGGACTCAATGCCCGAGACCGGCGACAACGTTGCAACCGACTTCAGGATTTCTCGAGCCGATCAGGACGCTTTCGCCCTGCGCAGCCAGCAACGCACTGCCGTTGCCCAGGCTGCGGGCTTTTTCGAGGAAGAGATCGTGCCGGTGCGGGTCGCGCACAAAAAGGGCGAAACCATTGTCGACAAGGATGAGCATCCGCGTGGCGATACCAGTCTGGAAACCCTGAGCAAGCTCAAGCCGGTCAACGGCCCGGACCGCACAGTGACTGCCGGTAATGCGTCCGGGGTCAACGACGGTGCTGCGGCGCTGATTCTAGCGTCGGCCGAAGCGGTGAAAAAGCATGGCCTGACACCCCGTGCCCGCGTGCTTGGCATGGCCAGCGCGGCGGTTGCACCTCGGGTGATGGGCATTGGCCCGGTGCCAGCGGTGCGTAAACTGGTCGAGCGGCTGGGCCTGGCGGTGACCGATTTCGATGTCATCGAACTCAATGAAGCATTTGCCAGCCAAGGTATTGCGGTACTACGCGAACTGGGACTTGCAGACGACGCGCCGCAGGTCAATCCCAACGGCGGGGCAATTGCCCTTGGCCATCCGCTGGGCATGAGTGGCGCGCGGCTGGTGCTGACGGCGCTGCATCATCTGGAGAAAACCGGCGGGCGCAGAGGCCTGGCAACCATGTGCGTCGGCGTCGGGCAGGGGCTGGCGCTGGCCATCGAGCGGTAAGCCCTCCCGTTTCAACCTGTTGTCCAGCAACCCGGATCGTTTGTCTGCCTCCACGAAAAGGCGGGCCGATGATCCGGGTTGTTGTTCGTCCGGGCACTGGATGTTCAACCCTGCCGATTTTTGCTGGTGGCTGAATTGCTCTGACTTATTGTGCTCGATTAAAGACGGTGTTACAGATTGTTTCTTATGGACAGTTCTGCTTGGGGAAAATAATGACTACAACATCAAAAGCACCGCATTACACCGGCGAGGAGCGAAGCAAAAGAATTTTCGCCATTGTCGGTGCTTCATCAGGCAACCTGGTCGAATGGTTCGACTTTTATATCTACGCCTTCTGCGCGATTTATTTCGCACCAGCTTTCTTTCCTTCCGATGATCCGACCGTTCAGTTGCTCAACACTGCAGGTGTGTTTGCCGCTGGCTTTCTGATGCGTCCGATTGGCGGCTGGCTGTTTGGTCGTGTCGCAGACAGACATGGTCGCAAGAACTCCATGCTGATTTCGGTCACCATGATGTGTGCCGGATCATTGATCATTGCCTGCCTGCCGACCTATGCATCGATTGGTGCCTGGGCGCCGGCCTTGTTGCTGATGGCGCGCCTGCTGCAAGGCCTGTCGGTGGGTGGCGAGTACGGCACCACGGCCACTTACATGAGTGAAGTGGCGTTGCGTGGCCAGCGTGGCTTTTATGCTTCGTTTCAGTACGTGACTCTGATCGGCGGGCAACTGCTGGCGGTGTTGACGGTGGTCATCCTCCAGCAATTCCTGACCACCGAAGAGTTGCGTGACTACGGCTGGCGCATCCCCTTCGTGATCGGTGCCGCCGCAGCGGTCATCGCCTTGCTGCTGCGTCGCACCCTCAACGAAACCACCACAGCCGAAAGCCGGCAGGACAAGGACGCCGGCAGTATCGCGGCACTGTTCAAGCATCATGCCGCAGCCTTCATCACAGTGCTGGGTTACACCGCCGGTGGCTCGCTGATTTTCTACACCTTCACGACCTACATGCAGAAATACCTGGTCAACACCGGAGGCATGGAAGCCAAGACCGCCAGCTACATCATGACCGGCGCGCTGTTTCTGTACATGTGCATGCAACCGTTTTTCGGCATGCTCGCGGACCGCATAGGCCGTCGCAATTCGATGCTTCTGTTCGGTGCGCTGGGTACGCTGTGTACAGTACCAATCCTGATGACGCTCAAGACCACCACCAACCCGTTCATTGCCTTTGTGCTGATTACCCTGGCGCTGGCGATCGTCAGCTTCTACACCTCGATCAGCGGGCTGGTCAAAGCCGAGATGTTTCCACCTCAGGTTCGCGCACTGGGCGTGGGGCTGGCGTATGCGGTGGCCAACGCGGTGTTCGGTGGCTCGGCTGAGTGGGTTGCGCTGAAACTCAAGAGTGCCGGGATGGAGAACAGTTTTTACTGGTACGTGACGGCCATGATGGCGGTAGCGTTCCTGTTCAGTCTGCGCTTGCCCAAAGAGCCCAAGTACCTGCATCAGGATCATTGATCGCAGGGTTTGTTTCGGCCACAAAAAAACCACCTGATCAGGTGGTTTTTTTGTGTGCCGCTGTCAATCAGAACAGCTGAACCGAAGGCTTCTCCTTGGAGATGGTTTCGGTCTGTCCGGTTCTTTCATACCAGCCGCCGCCGAGGGCCTTGTACAGGTTGACCTCGCTGGTCAGCTGCGACAGGCGATCGGTGATCAGCGTTTGCTGCGCACTGAACAGCGAGCGCTGGGCGTCGAGGAAGGTCAGGTTGCTGTCGATGCCGATCCGGTAGCGACGCTCGGCCAGACGGTAGTAGTCCTGGTTGGCTGCGACGAAGTCGCGTTGCGCCTGGAGCTGCTCGTCATAGGTCTTGCGTGAAGCCAGGCCGTCGGACACTTCCTGGAAGGCGGTCTGAATCGCCTTCTCGTAGTTGGCGACGCTGATTTCCTTCTGGATTTTCGAGTAGTCCAGGCTGGCGCGCAGGTTGCCGGCGTTGAAGATCGGGATGTTGATGCTTGGCTGGAACAGCCAGGCACCCGATCCGCCCTTGAACAGGCCGGACAGCTCGCTGCTGCTGGTCCCGGCACTGGCCGTCAGGCTGATGCTCGGGAAGAACGCTGCACGTGCCGCGCCGATGTTGGCGTTGGCCGCCTTGAGCGAGTGCTCGGCCTCCAGAATGTCCGGACGACGCTGCAGCAGGTCTGACGGCAGGCCTGCCGGCATTTCGGTCAGCATGTCGGAATCGAGCAAGTGGCTGGCCGGCAGATTGTCAGGCAGGCTGGTGCCGAGCAGCAGCACCAGGCTGTTCTGATCCTGGGCAACCAGGCGCTGGTACTGGGCCAGTTTGGCGCGCGCGCTTTCGACGGCGGTGCGCGACTGGCTCAGGTCCAGTGCCGAAGAAACGCCGACTTCGCTGGCACGCGAGGTCAGACGGAAGCTTTCTTCGTAGGTCTTCAGGGTGTCCTGCGTCAGCTTGAGCAGTTCCTTGTCGGCCTGCCAGGTCATGTAGGCATTGGCGACGCTGGCCACCAGACTGATCTGGGTGCTGCGACGCGCTTCCTCGCTGGCGAAGTAGGTCTCCAGCGCCTGCTCGCTGAGGCTGCGGACCCGGCCGAAGAGGTCCAGCTCGTACGAGCTGACGCCCAGGCTGGCCGAGTAGCTGCTGGTGATGCCGGACTGACCGGTTTGCGACTGGTCGGCTGGCACGCGCTGACGTGTACCGCTGCCGGTGGCCGAAACAGCAGGGAACAGGTCCGAGCGCTGGATACGGTACTGGGCGCGGTAAGCGTCGATGTTCAGCGCCGCAACCCGCAGGTCACGGTTGTTGAGCAGTGCAGTCTGAATCAGCTGTTGCAGCGCCGGGTCATTGAAGAAGTGCCGCCAGCCTTGTTCCGCGGCGGCCATTTTGGCGCCTTCGACCGGCGAGTACGCCGGCCCTTGCGGATATTGTGCGGCGACCGGTGCTTCCGGCTGCTTGTAATCGGGGATCAAAGAGCAGCCGCCGAGAATGAACGCGGTAACTGCAAGTGAGATCAATGACTTGCTCATTGGCCAGCCTCATCGTGTGAAATATGTTTCTGCTTGCTCTTGAAGAGCCCCGAAACCGTTACGAAGAACAGGGGCACCCAGAAGATCGCCAGAATAACTGCGGTGATCATACCGCCAATTACGCCTGTACCGATCGAATGCTGACTGCCCGAACCTGCGCCCGAGGAAATCGCCAGCGGTACAACGCCGAGGATGAAGGCCATGGAGGTCATGATGATCGGGCGCAGACGCATGCGGCAGGCCTCGATCGCCGAGTCGACCAGGCTCTTGCCCTGTTCGTGAAGCTCTTTGGCGAACTCGACGATCAGAATGGCGTTTTTCGCCGCCAGACCTACCGTCACCAGCAGCCCGACCTGGAAAAACACGTCGTTGGACAGACCGCGCAGGCTGGTTGCCATCAGTGCACCGATAACCCCCAGTGGCACCACGAGGATGACCGCGATCGGAATCGACCAGCTTTCATACAGCGCCGCCAGACAGAGAAACACTACCAGCAACGACAGGGCATACAGGGCAGGGGCCTGCGATCCGGACAGGCGTTCCTCGTAGGACAGACCGGTCCACGAAATGCCGATACCTTGTGGCAGCTTCTTGGCCAGCGCCTCGACTTCAGCCATTGCCTCGCCGCTGCTGTAACCAGGGGCGGGAGTACCAAGCACTTCCTCTGCCGCCACGCCGTTGTAGCGTGACAGTTTCGGCGAGCCGTAGGACCATTTGCCGCTGGCGAAGGCCGAGAACGGCACCATCTCACCCGCGCTGTTGCGCACGTACCATTTCTTCAGGTCTTCAGGTGTCATACGCGCACCTGCATCGCCCTGGATGTACACCTTCTTCACACGGCCACGGTCGATGAAGTCGTTGACGTAGCTGCCACCCAACGCGATGGACAGGGTGTTGTTGATGTCCGACAGAGTGATGCCCAATGCACTGGCGCGCTCATCGTCGATGATCAGTTGGTACTGCGGTTCGTCGTTCAGTCCGTTCGGACGTACGCCCGCCAGAATCTTGCTCTGTGCGGCCATGCCGAGGAACTGGTTACGCGCTTCCATCAGCTTGTCGTGACCCACGCCGCCCTGATCCTGCAAGTAAACGTCGAAGCCGGTGGCGTTACCCAGTTCGAGTACCGAAGGCGGGACGACCGCAAACACCATCGCGTCGCGCAGGCTGAAGAAATAGCCCTGAGCCCGTTTGGCCAGTTCGAAGACGCTGTTATTGGAATCACGCTCCTCCCACGGCTTGAGCATCACGAAAGCAATCGCCGAGCTTTGACCGCGGCCCGCGAAGTTGAAGCCGTTTACCGAGAACACCGACTTCACTGCGCCGCTTTCCTTGGTCAGCAGGTACTCACGCATCTGATCGATGACTTCCTGCGTACGCGCGGTCGAGGAGCCGGCCGGTGTCTGGATCTGGGCGAAGATAACGCCCTGGTCTTCTTCGGGCAGGAACGCAGCCGGAATGCGCATGAACATGAACACCATGCCCGCACAGATCAGTATGTAACCCAGATACGCAGGCCACTTGTGCTTGAGCATGTTGCCGACGCCGCGCTCGTAACTCAGAACGCTGCGGTCGAAGGTGCGGTTGAACCAGCCGAAGAAACCACGTTTCGGTTGCCCGTGCTTCTCGTGATCGATGGGCTTGAGCATGGTGGCGCACAGCGCCGGGGTGAAGATCAGCGCAACCACGACCGACAGGGCCATGGCCGAGACGATGGTGATCGAGAACTGCTTGTAGATCACCCCGGTGGAGCCGCCGAAGAACGCCATTGGCAACAGAACCGCCGAGAGCACCAAGGCAATACCGACCAGCGCGCCCTGAATCTGAGTCATGGATTTGATCGTGGCGTCGCGCGGGGAGAGCTTTTCCTCCTCCATGACCCGCTCGACGTTTTCCACCACGACAATCGCATCGTCCACCAGCAAGCCGATGGCCAGCACCATACCGAACATGGTCAGGGTGTTGATGGTGAAGCCGAAGGCCGCGAGGATACCGAACGTACCCAGCAAGACCACCGGAACCGTCATCGTGGTGATGATGGTTGCGCGGAAGTTCTGCAGGAACAGGTACATCACCAGGAACACCAGCACGATCGCTTCGATCAGGGTGTGCACCACGCCGTTGATCGATTCGCTGACCACCGGTGTGGTGTCATACGGGTACACGACTTTCATGCCAGGCGGGAAGAACGGCTCCAGCGAGGAAACGGTCGCGCGGATGGCCTTGGCGGTGTCCAGTGCGTTGGCGCCGGTGGCGAGTTTGATGGCCAGACCGGAAGCCGGTTTGCCGTCGAACTGCGAGTCGGTGCTGTAGTTCTCTGCGCCCAGGCCCACGGTGGCGACGTCTTTCAGGCGAACCTGCGAGCCATCGGTGTTGACCTTGAGGAAGATATTGCCGAACTGCTCGGCGGTCTGCAGACGGGTCTTGCCGATGATCGTGGCGTTCAACTGCTGGCCGCTGATCGATGGCAGGCCGCCCAACTGGCCGGACGACACCTGAACGTTCTGCGCGGTGATCGCGTCTTTCACGTCCACTGGCGTCAGCTGGAAGTTGTTCAGCTTGGCCGGATCGAGCCAGATACGCATGGCGTACTGCGAACCGAACACCTGGAAGTCACCCACACCGGAGGTCCGCGAGATCGGGTCCTGCATGTTCGACACGATGTAGTTGGCCAAGTCTTCCTTGCCCATGCTGCCGTCTTCCGACACCAGGCCGATCACCATCAGGAAGTTCTTCACTGCCTTGGTGACGCGGATACCCTGTTGCTGCACTTCCTGCGGCAGCAGCGGGGTGGCGAGGTTGAGCTTGTTCTGTACCTGCACCTGCGCCGTATCCGGGTTGGTGCCCTGATTGAAGGTCGCCGTGATGGTCATGCTGCCGTCGGAGTTACTTTCCGAGCTGACATAACGCAGGTTATCGATACCGTTGAGCTGTTGCTCGATGACCTGAACCACCGTGTCCTGCACCGTCTGGGCAGACGCGCCCGGATAGGTGACCTGGATACCGATGGCAGGCGGTGCGATGCTCGGGTACTGATTGATCGGCAGGCTGGAAATCGACAGCGCGCCGACCAGCATGATCACGAGGGCAATAACCCAGGCAAAAATGGGTCGATCAATAAAAAATTTCGACATGGGTTACTCCCCTTTGCTGCCTGCGGCTTTATCAGTGGCCGGGGCAGGTGCCGGGTTTGCTCCTTTGACGTTGGTCGCTTCGGCGACTTTCACTTCGGCGCCGGGTTTGACGTACTGCAAGCCTTCGGTGATGACACGATCGCCTTCCTTCAGGCCGTCTTCGATCAGCCAGTCGCTGCCCACGGTGCGATTGGCCACCAGCGTACGCATTTCAACCTTGTTGTCCTGATTGACGACCATGGCGGTCGGCGTGCCTTTCAGGTCGCGGGTCATGCCTTGCTGCGGTGCCAGAATGGCTTTCGAGTTGACGCCAGCCTGCAATTGGGCGTGAACGAACATGCCCGGCAGCAGACGGTGTTCAGGGTTCGGGAACACGGCACGCAGGGTCACGGAGCCGGTGGTCTGGTCAACCGACACTTCGGCGAATTCCAGTTTGCCTTCCTGGCCGTAGACGCTGTTGTCTTCCAGTGTCAGCTTGACCTTGGCGGCGTTGTCGCCGGCTTTCTGCAGCTTGCCGCTGTCCAGATCGCTGCGCAGCTTGAGCATGTCGGCAGACGACTGCACCACATCGACATAGATCGGATCGAGCTGCTGGATGGTTGCCATCGCGTCGGTCTGCGCGCTGCTCACCAATGCGCCTTCAGTCACCGCAGAGCGACCGATACGGCCGGAAATAGGGGCCAGCACCTTGGTGTAGCGCAGGTTGATCTGGGCGGTCTGCAGGCTAGCCTGAGCTTCCTGGGTGGAGGCCAGCGCCGTGTCGTATTCCTGACGGCTTACCGCTTGCTCGCTGACCAGTTGCTTGTAGCGGTCGGACATCGACTTGGCGGACTGCAGGGTGGCCTTGGCGCTGTTGGCGTTGGCCTCATAGACAGCCGGGTCGATCTGATAGAGCTGCTGACCGGCTTTGACATCGCCACCTTCGGTGAACAGACGCTTGAGAATGATGCCGTTGACCTGAGGGCGAACCTCGGCGACGCGGAAGGCGGTGGTCCGGCCTGGCAGCTCGGTGGTCAGGGTATACGGCTGTGCTTTGATGGTAACGACGCCTACCTGAGGGGTTTGCGCAGGCGGGGCGGCCTGTTCCTTCTTGCTACAGCCACTGAGCAGGGTTGCCAGGGCGACGGCAGTGACCAGAACGGTAACAGCTGGCTTGAATTGCATGAAGATCCTCGGGGCAGGAGCCTGTTATCTCAACAGTACGTTGAAGTGTAAAAAAATATTTCGGCTAGATAAGTAGCATGCTAAGGAATATACTTACATTCGCGGCTGTTTGTAAACACCGCAATGCGCATTCGGCCACTATTCAGGGAGCCGGGAGCCGATTCGGGACAAGGCGAGACAAATGCCGCCCGGCCATATCTCAAGGCATGACGCAAGACGCGTGCCTGAGGTGAATTTTTTGAGGTCTTATTGCCATGGTTCGTCGCACCAAAGAGGAAGCTCAGATCACTCGCAGCCAGATCCTGGAGGCTGCCGAGCAGGCTTTTTATGAGCGAGGCGTCGCCCGCACCACGCTGGCCGATATTGCGACGCTTGCCGGTGTGACGCGAGGCGCCATTTATTGGCACTTCAATAATAAGGCCGATCTGGTGCAGGCCATGCTCGACAGTCTTCAGGAGCCTCTCGACGAAATGGCGGAGGCCAGTCAGAGCGAGGACGAGGAAGACCCGCTGGGCTGCATGAGAAATCTGTTGATTCACCTGTTTCATGAACTCGCACTGGACCCGAAAACCCGTCGCATCAATGAAATCCTGTTTCACAAGTGCGAGTTTACCGACGAGATGTGTGATTTTCGTCGTCAGCGCCAGGACAACGCCATACAGTGCCACGACCGTATCACCCTGGGGCTGAACAATGCCGTACGCCAGGGACAATTGCCCAAAGGGCTGGACACGGCCCGGGCTGCAGTGGCCCTGTTTGCTTACGTCAATGGCATCATCTATCAGTGGCTGCTGGTCCCGGACAGCTTCTCGTTGCCCGCAGAGGCCGAGCAACTGGTCGACGTGTGTCTGGACATGCTGCGCTTCAGTCCGACGTTGCTGATCAATGGCACTCGCTCAACGACTGGCGTCTGACTGAACATGACCGGCGGCACCGCCGGTTCCGCCTGCCAGCGACTCTGTGCAGAGCCTAACTCCAATTCGTGCCTCTTATATAGCGGGTTTACCGATCGTTTATCGGTATTCATGGATTGCGCTCGCCGTGCAAGCATCGGCGAGCGTTGATCTGACAAGATATTGTAGGAAGCAGGTAGGACATTTCCTGATACATGTAGCTGATTTCCCAAAGTAAATTCCGAGTATTGCTCCGCAGGAAAACTCCCTTCACTCTTCGCCCCCTGAAAGAACAGAAGAGAGGAAAGTTGCATGTTTTTGCCGGATCTTGCGCTTATGTGCCCTGAAATCATCGCCAGTTACGTTGATGTCCAATCGGGCGGGCAGGGCCTCGGCTACCCCATGAGCGGGGAGATTTCCGGGCTGATCAAAACCTGTGAAGGGCATGCACGCACGCGCAAAAACCTGACTTCCGCGAATAATGGGAGGGCGGAGCATGTCGGACACTGCAACTGACGCTGTGAGGTTATTGGCCAGGATCACGCAACAATCCGAGCGTGTGGCCATGGATTCCGTATTGGGCACACCGGTCATTCGATTGGGGTTGATCACCACGCTGTATTTTCGCAACGGCCACAGCGTGGAGATGAAGCGTCGCGTCGAGGCCTGTTTTTCGCGCTTCTATGACGCGTTCAAAACGAAACTCAAATGGCAACTGTTCAAACGCATGCGGCGCCTGAGCGGCACCGGGTTTGCCTCGACCCGGCGTCAGATTGTCGAGAGTCCGCCAGACGAGCAGTTCATCTGGTCTATCGCCAGTGCGACTCAGGCTGAAGTCGCCACCTACAGCCTGTTTGTGATGAACACCTCAGAGGGGCAGGCCGACAACGATCGATCGTGTCTGAAAATGGTCTTGCCCTGGTCGTATCTGACCGAGCCCGAGGGGTTGAAGCATTACGAGAACTGGATCAGGTACCTCAGCAGCGAACTGCAGGCCGAGCACGGCTTTGGTGGTCTTGCCTGCGTGTTGCCGTGTGACGGTCATCAGTATTTGCCTTGGGAATATCGGCTGGCTCAGGATTACAGCGGGCTGATGGTCGACCCCGGCCCGCACATTGAAAGCCTGCGCCTGCTGGACCGTATCAAGGGCGTCAGTTGGTACACCGTGCTCGGTGATGCGTTCGTCAGGCAGTTGGGAGGCAGTGACAAAATGCGCGGCGAGATGAGTGCACACAGCGAGATCGTGTTCCACACCTACCGCAACGGCCTGATCATTCGCGCCGGTGAGGTGCCCGAGCTGGGTGGGCGAGGGCTGCCGCCGCCAAAGCCTTATGTGACGGTCAACAGGATGATCAAGCCAATCCGCTTGCAGGACACCGGCAATCTTCATCCCTACCTGGCTCCAGGAATTGGCTTTACCGATGAAACCACTGCGCAGTGGTATGCGCGATTCGATGAAAAGCCGCTGCCGCCGGTCGATGCCGGGCAAGTATGCCCTCGCTCAGGCAGCTGGTTCAGCAGCGCTCAGTCAGGCTCCCGTCGACACTTCGATGAGGGCGAACTGATGCCTGCGTTTGCCCATATAAAGAGCAAGAAAACGCAGTGGTTCTGGGCCGGGATGCCTTCCTGAGCCCGAGAAGCGAATCAGTCCCGTCCTCGCAATAGCGTATTGGGCATCACTGCGGCTGCCGCAAGGCCGAGCAGCGAAATGGCCGCGCTGGTGATCAGCAGGTTTCTAAAGGTCAGTGCCAGTTCGGCGCGCAGGGTCTCCAGCGCGGGTCCGGTGGCCGCGTTCAGACTGTCGAGCAGGACGTTGCCGGAGCTGCCTTCGCCACCCAGCGCCCCTGCACCGAGTTGACCGACGCCGGTGTGCTGCAACATGGCCAGCAGCAGCGCCGACATCAGTGCCACGCCCACGGCGCCACCCAGCGAGCGGAATAGATTGGTCGTGCTGGTGGCCACGCCCATATCCCGCGGCTGAACCGAATTCTGAGTGCCCACCAATGAGGTGGGGAACTGCATGCCGGTCGCAACCCCCGTGAGAATCATGAACAGGCTCATCACTATCAGCGATTGCGGCGGCGTGAAGGCCATGCCCAGAATCGCAATCGGCATCAGCAGCGCACCGGTCAGGATAAGCGGCTTGTAGCGCCCGGTATGCGCGGTGCGTCGCCCGGCGAAATAGGCACCCATCGGCATGCCGATCGCCAGCGGAAGCAAGTGCAGGGCGGCGCTGTCTGCTCCGCCACCGGTGACGGTCTGGTAACGCAGCGGCATCAGGACAATCAGGGAGATGGCCTGAAAGCTGGTGAAGAACACGGTGCACCAGCACAGCACCGCGCTCTTGTTGGTGAACAGATGCATGGGCAGCAAGGGTTCGGCCGTGCGACGTTCATAGCAGACGAAAATAGCCAGTGTCAGCAGGGCGGTGCCCAGTAACAACTGAACCTCGGTATCGTCCAGACCGTGCCCTTGGCCAATCTCGGTAATCCCCAGCAGCAGCGCTGTCAGGCCGATGATCATCAGCATGGTACCCAGATAATCGATAATCGGCTTGCGTTGCGGTACTGGCAGGCCGACGAGGGTCCGATACGCGACGATCAGCGCGGCGGCCCCCAACGGCAGATTGATCAGAAACACCCAGCGCCAGGACAGGTATTCAGTCATCAGGCCACCGAGTACCGGCCCGGCGACGCTGGCCACGGCGTACATGCTGCTGAAGTAACCCTGATAACGGCCGCGCTCACGAGGTGGAACGATGTCGGCGATGATCGCCTGGCTGACCGAAACCATCCCGCCCGCGCCGATACCCTGAAGGACGCGCGCCAGCACCAGTTGTTCCATGCTTTGCGCCAGGCCACAGAACAGCGAGGCCAGGGTAAAAATCCCCAGTCCGAACAGCATCAGTTTACGTCGCCCGTAAAGATCGCCGAGCTTGCCGTAGATCGGCACAGCCACGGTCAGCGACACCATATAGGCGGAAATAACCCACGCCAGTAGATCGATGTCCCTGAACTGGGCGGAAATGGCAGGCATCGAGACCGCGACGATGGTTTGGTCCAGCGCGCTGAGCAGGACTGCCATCATCAACGCAAACAGGATGCTACGAATGGCCGGAGGCGTATGAGTAAGACTGGTCAAGGCAAAACCTGATGGCAGTGTTGACCCGCCGCAAGTGTGGCGGGAGAGTCTGGCCAGTCTAATCCGATAGCTTGCTAATCGATAGGTGCCTTTGCGGAATGGCGATGCAATTCACGCTGTGCGCGCCTCATCGCAAGGCGCTGAAGGTGGCATCGGTTGGCACGCAATGGCCAAACGTACAGCTGGAGACATAAGGGGCCTGGCGCGCCAGTTCGTTACGATAGGCGCCGGCGGTGTAGACGGCCAATACCGCCAGAGCTCCTGCGACAACCATGCATTTTCTTGTTATTGCTTTCATGACGCACTCCTTACCTCGGCTACAGAGCAGTTTGAAAGAACTGATTAGAGTGTAGGACAAGGTTGGGTTTTGCGTCGGCTGCCGTTATCGCTGGATGCCGCATGTCGGACGAACCGGAAGACGCGCTAGAATTCGCGCTTTGACGTATTGGCAGGGTTGAGACACATGGCACGCAAGGAATACAACGGGTTTGAAGTGGTCTCGGCAGTGATGCCGTCCGAGCAGGGTTATAACGCGGCGATTGCCGTAAAGGCGCTGGGTGCCGGCGGCGCACCGCGCTTCCATGCGCTGCTGCCGGACCAGAAATTCAAGACCGCCGATGATGCCGACGTGGCCGCTGTGCAAGAGCTGCAGCGGCTGGTCGATATTGATGCAGAGGGCGAACCGGTCTGGGCTGACGCCTGATCAGGCGCCTGGGCGGAACATCTTGAACAGCGCTTCCGGGCCAAGCTGGAAGTAATCCGCCGGGCCGCCGCCGCGCAGAATCGGCTCGGCGGCGGCAGTGTCGTAAACGCCGTCCTTGAGCAGTGACTTGTCGATGTGCACCGCCACGACCTCGCCCAGAATCAACCAGCTGGGCACCAGTTCCTTGTCGGCGCGTTGCAACTGAATGATCTGCGTGACCTTGCACTCGAACGACACCGGCGTTTCGAGTACACGCGGCACCGAGACGATCTGCGAGGCCAGTGGTGTCAGGTTTGCCAGCTCGAATTCGCTGACATCCGGCGCTACCGGTGCGCAGCTCTGGTTCATGGCTTCGGCCAGCGAGCGGGTCGCCAGGTTCCAGACGAACTCGCCGGTCTGCTCGATATTATTGAGGCTGTCCTTGCGACCCACGCTGCAGAACCCGATGATCGGCGGCACGTAGTTGAACGCATTGAAGAAGCTGTAAGGTGCCAGGTTGAGTTTGCCGTGGGCATCCTGCGACGAAATCCAGCCAATCGGGCGTGGGCCTACAATCGCGTTGAACGGGTCGTGCGGCAGGCCGTGACCCTTGGAAGGCTCGTAGGAGTGAATAGCGTCTGACATGCTCGGTTCCTGATGGGCTCAATAATGGATGTCAGCATAGTGCTGCGCATTTGCAGAGGATGCCAGAGCAGTTCGCGTGTTTCACTCTGAGCTAGACATGAAGAAGCCCGACATTGGCCGGGCTTGGGATGTTGCGTGAGCGATCAGCCCAGACGATTGGCGCCTACGCGATCTGCACCGTCTGCCGCAAGACGATTGGCACCGACGTGGTCTGCACCATCGGCAGCCTGACGGTTGGCACCGACGCGATCTGCACCATCAGCGGCCAGACGATTGGCACCGACGTGATCGGCGCCGTCAGCAGATACGCGGATCGAGCCGACGTTGGTATGTTTGGTACCGCCTTCAGCAACGAGGGTGGCGCTGGACAGGTCGCTTTGAACGTGGGTGACTGGAAGTGCAAATGCGCTGGAAGCCAGAACAGAGATAGCCAGGCCAAAGATCAATGTGTTGGTTTTCATGATGATGTCTCCAATGAGTGTCGGGTGAGTTGTCATCCCGGTATGGAGGCAATGCTACGCGCCAGCGGATTATTAAGAAGTTAATAGGATTGCTAGCGATCATCGCTGAAAATGATAGTTGGCTGTAATGCTCTGGTTTCGGGCCTTTCAGGCGGGATTGCATTATTGTGGTGCAATTCTTGAAAAGTCTTGTAATAAAGGCCCTTGACAAATTAAAAGTACAGTTAATTCAAGCGTTTATTACTGAAAGTTGGCCAAATGATGCACCGCCCTGTAACACTCTGTTGCAGGTCGTGGATGTAATTGATTGTTTTGTAGCGGCTGATGTATCGATGCGGACGATGATATTGATCGTTGTAAGCGAGCTTGATGACTCTCGTGCCTTGGCAGAGTCCTCAGCGTTATACACAGGTCTCGATAAGCCCGAAAAATGGAGTGAACGGGGCGGCGATCCCCATTGCTCACGAAGAGTCAGTCATAACGCTCTATTTCTGGAGGTTGTACTGGCCTCTTCGCGAGCAAGCTCGCTCCTACGAGATTTATATATAACGATGAGAGCGGAGCCTGGGCACGAGAATCGTCGCAATCCGATCAGTCGGTTTCGATGCGCGAGTGCTTGCGGGTATCTTTCATGAACACATACACCAGCAGCGAGCAGGCGATACAGGCAGTGACGTACCAGTAGTAACCGGTTTCCATACCGATGCTCTTGAACCACAGCGCGATGTATTCCGCAGTACCGCCGAAGATCGATACCGTCAGGGCGTAAGGCAGGCCGACGCCCAGCGCGCGGATCTCGGTCGGAAACAGCTCGGCCTTCACCACTGCGTTGATCGAGGTATAACCGCTGACGATGATCAGCGCCGCCATGATCAGGAAGAACGCACCCCACCATGTCTGAATGGTATGCAGCGTGGTCAGGATCGGTACGGTACACAGCGTTCCCAACACGCCGAACGCAATGAGGATCGGACGACGCCCGACCTTGTCGGACAGCGCGCCGACGACCGGTTGCAACAGCATGAACAGAAACAGTGTTGCCGCTGATATCGACGTCGAGTCGGTGATGCTCATGCCGACGGTGTTGACCAGATACTTCTGCATGTAAGTGGTGTAGGTGTAGAAAGCCAGTGTCCCGCCCATGGTCAGACCGACGACGGTCATCAGTTCCTTGGGATGACGCATCAGCGTGCGCATCAGGCTTTCCTTGGGCTTTTCCTTCTTCTTGCGCGTGAACGATTCGGTTTCTTCCATGCCACGACGCAGGAACAGCGCGACGATTGCGCACAGGGCACCGATGACGAACGGGATGCGCCAGCCCC
Source organism: Pseudomonas cerasi (assembly GCF_900074915.1). Taxonomy (GTDB): domain Bacteria; phylum Pseudomonadota; class Gammaproteobacteria; order Pseudomonadales; family Pseudomonadaceae; genus Aquipseudomonas; species Aquipseudomonas cerasi. The sequence continues at coordinate 4,473,685 of NZ_LT222319.1, read as the reverse complement.
AGGCATACAGTTGCTCGGTGGTCAGCGTCTGTTGCAGCACGATCAGCACGCCCAGTGCGATGAGCTGGCCGGAAATCAGCGTCACGTACTGAAAGCTGGAGAAAAAGCCGCGACGTTCCTTGGTGGCCATTTCGCTGAGGTAGGTGGCGGACGTGCCGTATTCACCGCCGACAGACAGCCCCTGCAGCAAGCGGGCGAACACCAGCAGGATCGGAGCACCGACGCCGATGCTTTCATAGCCTGGTGTCAGGGCAATGATCAGCGAGCCGAAGCACATCAGCAGCACCGAGGCCATCAGCGCAGCCTTGCGCCCTTTGTAGTCGGCGTAAAGCCCCATCAACCAGCCACCGATGGGCCGCATCAGAAAGCCGACGGCGAAGATCGCGGCGGTGTTGAGCAGCTGTGCGGTGGTGTCGCCCTTGGGAAAGAAGGCTTTGGCGAAGTACAGCGAGAAGGCGGCGTAGACGTACCAGTCGTACCACTCGACCATGTTGCCGACCGAGCCACTGAAAATCGATTTGAGACGGCTGGAGGTGGTTTTCTGGCCAGCAGCAGTAGCAGCCGACCCATGGGAGGCGGGATTGGAGGTTTCCATGGTGTTCCTTGTTTTCATTATTTTTGGAAGGAGGCATTGGGTGCCCTACCTGTTACATAGCAGGAGCTGTGCCACACCATGAGGGCTTGTTCTAGAGCCGTCGGGAATCTTTGATGAGCAATAATCCGCTTATCTGCCCGGTTGAGGTAAGCGGATTCTTGCCGATGGGAGCGCTCGCAGCAGGGCGTTCTGGTCGATTGCCGACAGAAGACCGCTCAAGCGCTCAGTCTGGAGGAGAGCAACAGCGCCGCCATGACGATGCTCAGCGTGCCGATGATCACCATGATCGTGTGCCTTGCATAAAACTGCCGAATCCTTTGCCGGATAGGCGCTGTTTGAAACAGGTAGCGATAAGGCGACACGGCGACCCACAGCACCGCCAGCACCAGATAAGCCAGAAGTGTCCGCGGACCGTCGAGCACCTGGACAAGGCCCAGAAACAAAAAGGGGAGGCCACGCCGCAAGACCAGCGCCTGGGCACCGGGCCAGCTCAGCACCTTGGGCAGTAACTTGCTGCTCAGCCACGCATCGGCTGGCTCTGCCAGAACCATCAGCGGACGCCATATGCAGATGAAGATGAAGAAGCCGACGGTTGTCCAGAGCGGTGACAGGAATAGCACGAGGACCCGCGTTCCCGGATCGTACTCCACACCTTCAGGCGCCAGCGGGGGTGCCAGCAACGCCAGCAGAAACGCGCCTATGTAGACCCAGATGAGCGGCGTGAAGTCGCTCTGCTCACGCATGAGCTTCCAGGCGCTCAGGTCCGCTTTGGGGTAGCGCTTGAGGACGTCGGGGTAGTGAACGGTCAACTGCTCCTGAATATGCGCGCAGGCGTTCCACACCGAAGCGTCTTGCTTGACTGCGGTACGGATCCGCGCGGCCAGACGTGGCGGCTTGAACATCAAGTGCGCGGCCTTGCCTTCGGCAGTGCTCGGTTTGGCATCGAGCAGGCGTTGCAGATGCTCGGCATACTCCACTTCTTCGTATCGCTGGCGCAGCGCCTGCCAGAGGTCTTCGGGACCGGGGTGGAGGTTTTGCTGCAGGTTCCAGCCAAATACCGCGCGCGTCTGTTCCAGCAGGTCAGAGGTCACAGGGTGGCTGGCAATCAGCAAGACCATGCACCTGCATTGCAAATGCTCGCGACGCTCCAGTTCTGTCAGCCAGGGCTGTTGTTCCAGCGCCCGAAGTTCTTCAATGAAGCGCGCATGCTGCCCGTTTTCGATGAGTGCGCTGAACGCTTCGAACGCCTCGCGCAATATCGCCTCTGCCAAGGCGTGCTGCTGGTAGCTGCTGATATGAATGCTTTGCCATACCGTCAGCCAGCGCAAATGCTGAAATGCAGCTTTGATCAACTCGACACGGCGCGCCGAGTCGTTCAGGCACTCCAGCAGCAACAGTTGTTGAAAGCGCTCCGCCTGTCCGTGCTCCATGGCGATCTGCTGTTGCTCGGGCAGATTCTGCGCAGTGGTCTGCCTGACCTGTTGAAGCCAGTCCATGCCATCGGGCTGCTCGATAACAGTCGTTGTCAGGAGGGGGGCAGGCGAGGGCTCAGGCAAAGGCTGGCGCAGCATGACGGGCGGGTCATCTTCGTCCGCGCGTGATCGTGCCAGCTGCAGCGCCTCTTCATAGGCATCACGCAGATTCTGGAAGGCTGCCGGGTCTTCATCAGGACGGTTGACCTTCAATAACCGGGCATATTGTCGTTTGATGCTGCGCTCGTCGGCATCGTTATTCAGCTCAAGTACGGACCAACAGTCGATCATCTTGCGCCCTGCTCGAACGTGTCGACTTCCTGTTTGAGTTGCTTGCGAATTTCGCTGATCTGCCGCTCGTCCTGTGTCTCCAGCACATGCTGAAACTGGCTGGTCCAATGATCGATAAGTTCTCGATCACTGCCCAGGCATTCCTGGTACAGGCGTTCAAGTCTGGCGATCAGGTGAGTGTTGGCCTGCTGTTCGCGTGGATGGACTTTGAGCGCTTCGAGTACCTGAAGGCGTTCCTGTATTTCATCAGGCGTCATCACGCCAGGGTTGTTTTCGATAACCAGCTTGTGACGTTCCCCGGTCAGCTGTGTCATCACATCGGCCTCCAGCAGGCCGTTGTTGTCATAGGTAAAGCGCACATCCAGCGCTACTTCGCCGGCCTTGGCCTTGGGGATCGGAATGATGAGCTCACCCAGCGCAATGTTGTCCTTGACCATGCGACTTTCGCCCTGAAAGATCCGCACCATGACGTGTTCCTGATCATCACTGACGGTCTGAACTGTTTTTACCCGGCTGACCGGTACGACGCTGTTGCGTTCGATAATGGGCAGGTAATGACCGCTTTCATAGCGATTGGCAATTTGCGCGATGGTCTCGATTCCCAGCGTGTAAGGGCATACGTCGGTTAGGACGATCTCCTCCAGCGCTGCGTCCCGCTGCTTGAGCGCCGCTTGCACCGCGGCGCCCTGTGCGACGATTTCATCAGGGTTGAGTGCAATGGAAGGGAAGCGCCCGAACAGGCTCGCGGCAAGCTTGCGGATCAGTGGCATCCGCGTTGTGCCGCCCACCAGCAGAATCTCATCCAGATCGGCGACGCGTATCCTCGCGTCTCGAAGCGCACGCTCGGCCGGAGCGCGCAGGCGGTTAAGCAGGGGCGCATAAAAATCGCTCATCTGCTCTTGAGTAATGGTCTTGCGCCATTCCCTCTCGGCGTGACGCAATACGAAGTCGGCACTTCCGTCCTGACCCAAAGCCCTGCGCACTCGCTCGGCTTCGCGCCGCAAGGCCGGGGCAATCAGCTCCGTTGACGGGAAGTCCGGCTCATCGCGGTGCAGGTTCACGAAGTGCTCGACCATGACCTGGTCGAAATCTTCACCCCCCAGAAAGTTGTCGCCCGCACTGGCACGCACTTCCATCACGCCGTCGAAGAGTTCGAGGATCGAGATGTCGAACGTACCGCCACCCAGATCGAAGACCAGAAACGAAGTTTCGCCTTCCTTCTGGTGAAGGCCATACGCGAGTGCCGCCGCTGTCGGCTCGTTGATGAGCTTCTCGACCTTGAGCCCCGCCAGCTCTCCGGCAATACGCGTGGCTTTACGTTGAGCGTCGCTGAAATAGGCCGGAACGCTGATCACCGCTTCCGTGACAGGCTCGCCAAACGCGCGCTCGACATCGGCTTTCAGGCTTTTGAGGACCAGCGAGGACAACTCTTCCGGGCGGTAAGTAGCACAGCCCAAGCGAATTTCCTGGGCACTGCCCATGTAGCGTTTGAACAGGGCCGTGGTTTTTTTCGGGTGAGTCTGCAGTCGTTCGCGGGCCGCCTTGCCGACCAGAATCTGCCCGTCATCGTCCAGCCCGACAACGCTGGGGGTGAGAGTTTCACCCAGTGCGTTGGTCACCAGTTCACTGCTGCCGTCGCGCCATACAGCCACCAGGCTGTTGGTGGTCCCCAGATCAATACCAACGATCATCTCGAAAATGCTCCCTGCTCTAAGAGTGTTGCGATGTTTTGCGTGATTCTGAATCAAGGCAACCGGTGTTGTCTTGGTTTTATGCGTGGGAAGTGCCGGGGTTCACTCATGCGTATCAGACATCAGTGAATCCGCTGGCATGATGGATTCAGACCAATCCATACCATCAGTGTTCGCCGGTACGACTCACGGCCTTGTGCAGAATCGCCGCCAGATCATCTTTGGAGTAGGGTTTCTGCAGCAGGTCGAAGCGGTGTGTTTCGTCCTGAGCGATCGTCGCGAACTCAGTGCTGTACCCGGTGGTAAGAACCACCGGCATCCACGGATAGCGCGCTTCGATTTCGGCGTACAGCTCCAGTCCGCTCATGCCCGGCATGGCGATGTCCGAGAACACCACATGAAAGTTTTCCGGGTTGCCGGAGAGCTCTTTCAGCGCCTCGGCGGCACTGCTCACCCAGAGCACCTGAAAGCCCAATTGCTCAAGCATCGGGCGTGTATAGGTGCCGATGTCCTGATTGTCCTCGACCATCAGCACGCACAGCCCTGGCAATGGGGGGAGGATATGGCGATTATCTTCCTGGATCACTTCGTGACGTTGTGCGCTGGGCAGGCACAGCGTGAAGCGGCTGCCCTTGCCCAGCTCGCTTTCAACCAGAACTTCACCGCCCGACTGTTTGGCAAAACCGAATACCTGCGACAACCCCAGCCCTGTGCCCTGGCCGACACTCTTGGTGGTATAGAACGGTTCGAAGATCAGCCCCAGCTTCTCCTTGGCGATACCTGCGCCGGTATCGGTCAGCGATACCCTTACATAATCACCCTCACCGAGTGAAGCGGGCTGATCGTCGGCAGCACAGGCAGCGCAATCAACCTTTATGACCAACTTACCCGCGCCGGACATGGCATCGCGGGCGTTGACCACCATGTTGACCAGCGCCGTGTCGAACTGGCTGCCGTCGGCAAAGATGAAGCACGGCTCGGCAGGCAGGTCGATGCTGACCTGAATACGTGCGCCGGTAAGCGTGTCCATCATCTCGCCAATGCGCGCCACACTCTTGCAGACATCGAACACTTCCGGCTGCAAGGCCTGGCGGCGGGCAAACGCCAGCAACTGTCCGGTCAGGCGAGCGGCTCGGTCTACCGTGCTGGAAATGGCCTCGACATACTTAACGCGACGGGACTCTTCGAGGTTTGGCGATTTCAACAGGTCGCTGCAGGAGCGGATCACCGTCAACAGGTTATTGAAATCATGTGCCACGCCGCCGGTCAGTTGACCGATGGCTTCCAGCTTCTGCGCCTGGTGCAGGGCGTCCTGCGAAAGCCGCAACGCTTCATTGGCCTCTTCCTCGGCCTGAATGTCACGGCCGACGGCATGGATGAATTGTTTGTCCGGCACGGCAGTCCAGGAGATGGTCCGGTACGACCCGTCCAGATGGCGATAGCGGTTCTTGAAGTGAGGAATAGTGCGGCCGTTCTCCAGCCCGCTCATGGCGGCCAGCGTACTTTCCACGTCTTCAGGGTGCACCAGTGCCAGGAACTGGCTGTTGAGCAGTTGCTCTTCCGACCAGCCCAGAGCCTGATTCCATGCCGGATTGACCGCCGAGACGATCCCGTCGAACTGCGCCACCAGCATCAGGTCGGTCGACAGCCGCCAGATACGATCACGGTCCTGGGTGCGTTCGATCACGCGCTGCTCGAGTGTCTCGTTGAGCGACAGCAACGCTTCTTCAGCGTCTCTGAGCTGGGTCATGTCTCGGGAAACACACAGAATCTTTTCCGGTTTGCCATCCTTGCCGAAAATCGGGCTGACCTGCACATGCCACCACTTGGTGGTGCCGGCCATGGTCTGCGCCGAGCCGATGAAGCTGGCGTTTTGACCCGATCTGGCCGCTTCGACCGCAGCGATGGCGTCCAGATTGCCCTGGTCCTGCCAGAAGTCGGGCCAGGGGCAGCCGCGAATCGCGTTGAAATCGCTGACTTCCATGATCCGCTGGCCGCCTTCGCTCATGAAGGTCAGGCGCGAGTCGAGGTCCAGCACCTTGATGCAGTCGTTGATGCTCGACAGCACACGGTCCGTGAACGCTTCGTTCTCCGACTGACGGGCTTCAGCCATGACCTGCGAAGTGGTTTCGTTGACCCGGCAGAATACCCCCTCGATCAGGCCGCTATCGCCGTACAGTGGAGAATAGGACAGCGACCACCAGGTCTGCTCGGGCTTGCCATTACGGACGATGGTGCGCTGAATATTGTCGGATCGGCGGCTTTGTCCGGCCAGCGCGTGCTCGGCGAGTGGCCGCACGGCGTCCCAGGCATCGCCCCACACCGAGGCAATGGGTTGGCCCTGCGCCTGTCGTGCCGCAATGGGCAGCACCTGAGAGTAAGCGTCATTGAAGAACAGAATGTAGTCAGGGCCCCAGAGCAGGTACATGCTATCCGGGCAACTGAGCATCAGGTTCATTGAAGACAGTAGCGCTGCGGGCCATGCTTGCTTCGGTCCAAGCGCGGACGTAGACCAGTCCGTCTCTCGGATAAACCGACCCATTTCGCCGCCTCCCAATGGGAGGTCGAGGGGAGTATTCACGGTAGAAAATGCCCCATCTTTCGGACTGTCAAAGTGAGCTGAATAGCCAGGCGGGTATGATGTCATTATGCCTTTCCAGTATCCAGCCATCACGACCGCACATGGCCGTGACAGTATGCAGACCCGGCGCTGCGGGAAATGTTCGGTTATCGCCGGAACAAGCTGTACGGAATCTGCGCAGCCCTCATTCGAGGAACGTTTCGCGTACCAGAGCATGGCGCTGCATCTTCTCGTTCAGCGTCCTTCGAGGCAGTTGCAATTCATTGAGCACCGCCTTGATGTCGCCTTTGTGACGGGCCAGCGAGGCGCGCAGGCATTGTGCTTCGAAGGCCTCCTGACGCGCCGCCAGCGAGTGCCCCGGCCATTGCGTATCAGGTTGCGGCAGGGCTTGCTCCAGCCCCAGGGCCTGGCGCTCGGCGGCATTGGCCAGCTCGCGCACGTTGCCTTGCCAGTCATGGCCGAGCAACTGACCTACATGTGCGGCATCCAGCGCTGGCGCTTCCCGGCCTACACGTTCGGCGGCGGCGCGGGCGAAGTGGCTGAACAGTTGCGCGATGTCTTCAAGGCGCTCGCGCAGCGGCGGCAGGCGCAGCTCGGCAACGTTGAGGCGGTAGGCCAGGTCTTCGCGGAAGCGCCCGGCACGCGCTTCTTCGAGAAGATCAGGCTTGGTCGCCGCGATGATTCGCAGGTCGACGTCGATACTCTGATTCGAGCCCAGCCGCTCAAGGCGCTTGTCCTGTAGAACGCGCAGCAGCTTGACCTGTTGCGCCATCGGCATGCTCTCGATTTCATCAAGGAACACCGTGCCGCCGTGGGCATACTCCAGGCGACCGACGCGCTTGCCCTGTGCGCCGGTGAAGGCGCCGCTCTCGTGGCCGAACAGCTCGGCTTCGAACAGGTGCTCCGGGATGGCCGCGCAGTTGAGTGCGACAAAAGGTTTGGCGGCGCGCGGCCCAAAATCATGCAGGCAGCGAGCGACCAGCTCCTTGCCGCTGCCGGTCTCCCCGCGGATGATCACGTTGACCGGCAGTTGCGCCAGTTCCAGCACCTGGCGACGCAGGGTCTGCATGCCGGGCGATACGCCGAGCAACGTGGCGTCCAGGCGGGTTCTGGCATCGGCCTGCTCATGCAGGCGGCGGTTTTCCAGCACCAGCTGGCGTTTCTCGAGGGCGCGCCGCAGGTTGCTGATCAGGGTTTCCGGGCTGAAGGGTTTTTCCAGAAAGTCATAGGCCCCTTCGCGCATCGCCTCTACAGCCATCGGCACGTCGCCATGGCCGGTCAGGAGGATGACTGGCAGGTCGCGGTCTGCGCCTTGCAGCCGGGTCAGGCCTCCAGAAAGTCATTGGGCAAGCTGAACCAGAACTCGGCACCGTCCGCATGGTTTTGCGCCGTCAGTTGTCCGCCCAGTTCATGAATGATGGCGTACGACACAGCCAGGCCAAGGCCCAGGCCGTCGCCTACCGGTTTGGTGGTGAAGAACGGATCGAAAATGCTCGGCAGATCCTTCGCAGCGATCCCGCTTCCGTTGTCCCTGACGCTGAGCCGCCACTGGTTGTCGACGGCGTCGATACGCACTTCAAGGCGCCTGGAGCGGCACTCGCGCATGGCGTCCAGCGCATTGCGCAGCAGGTTTATCAGTACCTGTTCCAGGCGGATGGCATCGCCGCGCCCCCATGCCGGACGTGACACATGCAGAACGCAGTGGACGTGCTCCTCGCGCAGGCGCGGGTCGAGCAGCAACAAGGCCTGATCGACCACCGTGGCCAGGTCCAGCCGTTCGCGCAGTCCGCTGGGGCTCTTGCGTGCGAAGGTCTTCAGGTGGCTGGTCAAGGCGGCCATTCGTGTCAGTTGCTGATCGACGGGAACCAATGCTTTGCAGGCTTCATCGATTCGGCCCTGATCGAGCAGCAGCCGCAGGGTCGCCAGTTGCATGCGCTGGGCGGTCAACGGCTGGTTGATTTCGTGGGCCAGCGCTGCCGACATCTGCCCCAGCGCCGCCAGTTTGGCCGACTGCACCAGACCGTCCTGCGCGGTTTGCAGATCACGCGTGCGTTCTTGCACCAGGCGCTCCAGTTCATCCCGGTTGCGCTCTCTCAGTCGCGCCAGTCGCCAGCGCTGATAGAGAAACAGACTCAGAAATACCAGCGCCAGCCAGATACCCGCGGCGGCCAGTCCTGCATTGCGAACGTCTTCACTGGCCGCGGGCGGCTTGCGCAGCAGATGCAGAGTCCAATTCTCATCCGCAAGGGGCAGCGACTGCCAGAGATAATCCGTGGTGCCGTCCGGGCCTTCGACACGGCTCAAATGACTGTTTTCGCTGAAGCTGTCGAGGACCCGGCTGCGTAGCGGTGACAATACCTTCTTGTCGTACTGGCGGGTGCGCAACAGGCTGGCACGATCTTCCACCGAGATTGGCAGCAGCTCGCGATAGCGCCAGCCTGGTTGATTGGCGATGAACACGATGCCTTTCTCATCGCTGACCAGCAGCAGGTCCTCACCCTGATCCCACTCCTGCTCAAGGCTCGGGAACTCCAGCTTCACGACCATCGCCCCCATGAACCCGCCGGTGTCGTTCAATACCGCACTGGACAGAAAGTACCCTGGAATTCCGGTGGTCACACCGACCGCATAGAAACGCCCGGTGCCCTTGGCGCGGGTTTGCAGGAAGTAGGGTCGAAAAGCGTAGTTGTGGCCGACATAGCTATTGGGCGTGCGCCAGTTGCTCGCGCCAATCGCCAGACCCTGCCGGTCGAGCAACTCCAGCGTCGACGAATGAGCCGCGCTGTTGATCTTTTCCAGCTTGAGGTTGAGGGCGTTCTGCACCTCACCGGTCACCGGGCCGCTCAGCGCGGCACGAATTTCCGGGTCCAGCGCCAGAACGGAGGGCAGGGCGCGATAGCGCTCGATCAGGGTGTGCAGGGTATTGGCATACAGTGCCAGCTGTCCTTCGGCACGCGCGGCATCTTCCGACATGGCGTGACGCTGCGCCTGACGCATCGCGAGCCCGGCGCACAGGGCCGCACCGGCCAGGATCAGCAGCACGTACAGGGTAATGCGCCAGTAGCGATGCTTGAGCGTCATGTCGCAGCCTGATCGGACCCTGTCGGCGCGTTCCCGAGCGAATGCTCACGAACGCGCCACGCGCAGGGTTTACAACAGATTGAAGGTCGCTTCTTTCACTGCTTGCGAGTCCAGACCGATCATTACCTTGAATTCGCCAGGTTCCGCCACGTGCTTGAGCTCGCTGTTGTAGAACTTCAGATCGTCTTCACTGAGGGTGAAGGTCACGACTTTTTCTTCTCCGGGCTCAAGCATTACCTTTTCGAAGTTCTTCAGTTCTTTTACCGGACGGCTGATCGACGCTGCCACGTCATGCAGATACAACTGCACAACGGTTGCACCGGCCACCTTGCCGGTATTCTTCACGGTCACGCTGGCAGTCACCTTGCCTTTGCGCGTCATGCTGGCGTCCGACAACTTGATGTCCGAGACGTCGAACTGGGTGTAGCTCAGGCCATAACCGAACGGAAACAGCGGGCCATTGGGCTCCTCGAAGTAGTGCGAGGTGTAGTTGCCTGGCTTGCCTTCGTGATACGGACGGCCGGTGTTCAGGTGCGCATAGTAGACCGGCAGTTGACCGATCGAGCGTGGAAACGACATGGCCAGCTTGCCCGACGGGTTGTAGTCGCCGAATAGCACATCAGCCACTGCGTTGCCGCCTTCGGTGCCCGGGAACCAGGTTTCGAGCATGGCGTCAGCCTGTTCCTGTTCGTCGACCAGAACCAGCGGACGGCCATTCATCAGCACCAGCACCAGTGGTTTGCCAGTGGCCTTGAGCGCCTTGATCAGGTCGCGCTGTTTGCCCGGAATGTCCAGGCTGCTGCGGCTGGCCGACTCATGCGACATGCCGCGCGACTCGCCGACCACGGCAACGATCACATCGGCCTGCTCGGCGACCTTGACCGCTTCGTCGATCATTTCCTGCGCCGGGCGCGGATCGACCTCTACTTCCTTCTCGATGAAGTTCAGGTAGTTGAGGACGTGTTCGTTGTCACTGACGTTGGCACCGCGCGCATAAACCAGCTTGGCCTTGTCGCCGACCGCGTTGGCCAGCCCTTCATACACCGTCACCGACTGGTTGGGACGACCCGCTGCCGACCAGCTGCCGAGCATGTCGAGGTGACTTTGTGCCAGTCCGCCAATCACTGCGATGGTGCCTTGTTTCTTCAGCGGCAGTGTCTCGTTCTGGTTTTTCAGCAGTACCAGTGTCTTGCGCGCCACATCGCGAGCTTCGGCACGGTGCAGGCGGTCATCGGAATAGGTATCGGCAGGGTCATCGGCAGCGACGCCGATGCGGCCGTAAGGCGAGGCGAACAGACCCATGTCGTACTTGGCACCCAGCACTTCACGCACGGCGTTGTCGATTTCCTTCATGGAAACTTCGCCGTCTTTCACCAGGCCAGGCAACTGCTCGCCATAGGCCGCGTCGTTCATGCTCAGGTCGACGCCCGCCTTGATCGCCAGCTTGGCGGCCTCGCGGAAATCCTTGGCCACGCCGTGGTCGATCAGTTCCTTGAGCGCACCGTGGTCGCTGATGGTCACGCCCTTGAAGCCCCAGTCCTTGCGCAACAGGTCCTGCATCAGCCATTTGTTGGAGGTCGACGGCACGCCGTTGATCGAGTTGAGTGCGACCATGATGCCGCCGGCGCCGGCATCGATGCCGGCCTTGTAGGGCGGCAGGTAGTCCTGGTACATGCGCGTCATGCTCATGTCCACGGTGTTGTAGTCGCGTCCGCCTTCTACTGCGCCATACAGGGCGAAGTGTTTGACGGCAGCCATGATGCTGTCATTGGCTGCGACGTTCTTGCCCTGGAAGGACCTGACCATCACGTCGGAAATGCGTGACACCAGGTAAGTGTCTTCACCGAAGCCCTCGGAGCTGCGGCCCCAGCGAGGGTCGCGGGAAATATCCACCATGGGGGCGAAAGTCATGTCGATGCTGTCGGCACTGGCTTCTTTGGCCGAGACCCGGGCCATCAGTGCGATGGCGTCCATGTCCCAGCTGGCGGCCATGCCCAGGCTGATCGGGAAAATCGTGCGATGACCGTGAACCACGTCGTAGGCAAAGAACATCGGAATTTTCAGACGGCTTTTGGCGACTGCGGCTTCCTGCAGCGGACGATTTTCCGAACGGGTAATGGAGTTGAACGTTCCGCCGATTCTTCCGGCGGCAATTTCCTTGAGAATTTGCGGCTGTGGCATTTCCGAACTGATACTGATGAGTCGTAACTGACCGATCTTTTCGTCCAGAGTCATTTGTTTCATGAGTTTGCCGATGAAGGCATTCTTGGCTTGAAGCGTTGTATTGTCCGTGGCGGCAGCGGTCTGGGCCATCACCGACTGACTGGCCATACCGACCAGCAAACCTAATAAACACAGCTTATTCATGAATGATTTCTCAAGGCTTTTGTCAGTAACTCGCGTTTAATGTCCGACAGCCAGTTTTTGGGTTATGGACCTTTGGCGTTATGGTTCGCACGGGATGCAAGGATAGTTGCTATCCGCTTCACTGTACGAAGTCTCCCCAAGGTGTGTACGAAAATGGCGGTTTGATTGATTTTTGTACAGACCCTGTCGATCAAATAGTGACCGGATCAGGTGTTGGCGGTGGATTATGCCGGGGAACTTGTGTTTTGGCTAAGGCGTGTCGTTTCAATGGATTCAAAAAACACCGGAGGTCTGGATTTTGAAGTCTGTTTCACAGTGGATGTTATACGTGGTGATGCTGTTGGGAGGGGTATTGCGTGCCGAGGCAGAGCCAGAAGCACTGGTTTTTCCGCCGATGACCGGCAGTGTGGTGGATGCCGCACAAATGCTCGACAGCCAGACTACGGTTCGTCTGGCGAGACTTCTAAGCGCCCACGAAAAGGCGACCGGGGAGCGTGTGGTGGTGGTGACCCTCGCGGATCTGCAGGGCACGAGCATCGAAGAGTTCGGCGCTCGACTCGGGGACACTTGGGGCCTGGGGCTGCACGGCAAGGATGACAGTGTTCTGCTGGTGGTCTATCGCGACAAGCGCAAGGTGTTCATGGAGGTCGGTGGAGCGCTGAAGGATCGTCTCAATGACGCCCAGGCTTCTCTGATCATCGACATGCTGATGACTCCGGAGTTTGACGACAACCGGTTTGCCGTCGGTATAGAGCGCGGTACACGTGCGATCATCGCGGCACTGGGCGGGCAGATCCCCGATTACCCCGAGCCGACAGGTCAGATGTCCGAATATGACGAGCAGACCAATGACGACCAGGTCTGGCTGATCGGTATCGTGTTGACCCTCATCGTTCTGGGGATTGTAATCATCAGCGTCAGAAGGAGCGGCGTCACCCGCCCCTCACGTGAAAGAGCCGCTGATCGCAGTGGTGGACGTTTCGGCGGTGGCGGTGCTTCCGGTAACTGGTAGTTGATTGATTCGGGAATGAGGGAACCATGGCTTTACTGAACAAAGACGAGCAGCGGCAGGTTGCCGAAGCGATCGACCGCGTCGAACAGCGCACTGACGCCGAGCTGGTCACGGTGCTGGCCTCACGTGCCGACGACTACGCCTACATGCCGCTGATCTGGGCCGGGCTGATCGGTCTGCTGCTGCCGGGTACGGTCAATTACTGCTTTCAATGGCTGAGCGCTGACGAGTTGATGCTGGCGCAGATGAGCACGTTCATTATCGTGGCGCTGGCGTGCCGCATCCCGAAAGTATCCGCCTTGCTGGTGCCGGTCTCGGTCAGACGCTGGCGTGCCGGCAACCTCGCGCGTCGGCAGTTCCTCGAACAGAACCTGCACAAGACCCATGACGGCACCGGCATTCTGGTATTTGTCAGCGAGGCCGAGCGTTATGTCGAAATTCTGGTCGACCATGGCATCGCCAGTCGTCTGCACGACGACACCTGGAAGGCGATGGTTGATGTGTTTACTCAGCAGGTTCGGGACGGGCAGATTCTGCAGGGATTTCTGGGTTGTATTCACGCCTGTGGCGAGTTGCTTGCCGATCACGTTCCTGTGACTCATGGCAGGAATGAGCTGCCCAATCGGCTGGTGGTGCTGGGGTAAGGCCAAAAGGCAGGTGTCGAGTTTATCGACACCTGCCTTTCTTGAACCCGTGCGGGTCAGACGATACGCTTTACGTCGTAAAACGATTTTATGTAAGTCTGCAGTTGTTCGACCTGCTGGCTGATCAGCGTCGAAGTATCAACGGGCGACGTTATCTGATCCAGAAAATGGTAGAGCGATTGATAAACTTTTTTCGCCTCTTGTACCCAAAGCGCTTTGCTCTGCGCAACGCCTGCGAGCGCTGTCAACTCGTCGAGTTTTTCTTTGATTGCCTTTGCTTCCCGGGTAGCCGTGCGGGAATCGTCGAGCAGAGCGTTATAGCGCGACCTCAGTCGGTCGCGTTCTTCAATGAGGTCAAGGTATTTCAAGGCGCTGCTGACCTTGTCGAGTAATTTTCCGAGTCTGGCAATCCCGGCGTTGACCAACTCAAGTTCCGGCGATGTCATGTTGACCAGCTTGAGCTCCTCCGGAGTAGGCAGCATTTCCTTGAACACATCGGCAAGGTTGTATTTTTCAAATGTCGTGATCGTTGTATCAAGCAGGCGTCGGTCTGCAGCGATTAAAGCCATTGCGCTTTCCAGCGTGGCTGAGCGCTGGCTTATGCTGTCGATCTGTTGCTGGAGTGTTTCCAGCAAACGATTATTTTCCAGCGTCAGGTTGATCTGCGCCATATCATCGCTGTGTCCGGCAATCGCTTGAGCGCTGCGGCGCACCACGGCGGTGAGATTCGATACCTGCCGAATGCGCTGCCCGTTCAGCTGGCTGATCGCTTGTTGTTTCTGTTTGTCGCTGAGCCTTGTGTCGGCTTCAATCAGTTGTTGTTTCTGATCGATCGACTTCAGGTATACGTTATTCAGCTGTACGGTGACAGTGGCCAGTGCCTGGCTATAGACCTTGTCTGCACTTATCAAGGCGTCCTGAAGCGGCCGCATTTTTTCTTTCATGACCGGCAGAAAGTCCAGCTTCAGCGCGGTCACGTGCGCAAGAATATTCTGGCGGGCGGTTTTCATGACTTCAGTGTCAGGCGGGGTGAGGATCAACAGCTCACCCAGGGTTTCAGTGCTCATGATTATCGTCCTATTACAATGACGGGTTGCTGTTCGCGTTTAAACTGATCCAGCGCACTATTAAATATCTTCAATAGCTCAGTCGTTTTGCCTTTTATTTCCAGCCACGGCATGACAACGCCGTGAAACTGCATGGCGAAAATCAGCAGTGCCTGATCGTCTCTGATCGCCGCCAGTTCGTTTGCGGAACTGTCTATGTAGGCGGCCAATAGGGCCCAGAGGTCTTTCAGGTGAGTGGCGCCCTTATGAGCGTCCAACATGCGAATATACATATCATCAAACAGCAGTTGCAGGCTGCGCACGGCGGCTGCCAAGGGGATTTTTTCCTTGAGTATTTGAACTTTCTGACGCTTGGACGCTACCATTCGATTTTTTTCTTTTCGAATTTTTTCCGCGTTGGCGCCAAAAATACCTCCGGTTATAGCGACCCCGATGGGGCCGCCGAAAACACCCCAGGCAATATTATTCAGTGTGTTTTTATACTCTTTGTTTTTCTGCTCGATTTCTCTCGTCAGCTGTTCGATATCTTGTTCCAGCTCCTTGATTTGCTGGTCCAGGTCCGAGCGCGTTGCCAGTTTTACCTTGTCATTGATGCCGGGAATGAGCTGGACGCTCAGAACGGTGCTGAACGTATCGATGTGTTGCGCCAGCGTTTGCGCAGCGTGCTGATGGTTTTTTATTTGTGACGCGGTTTTCTTCAGAAATTCGGCCAGCGTGACACAGACCCTCTGATCAGTTTCACCCAGAGGTACCGGAGGCGTGTTGCGGACCTCTTCAATGGATAAATCGGCAACGGTCAGATCCAGCTGTCTGGCAAAATCCATCTTTTCAATGTAGTTGATGATCTGCTGACCCTGCCCCGAGAACTGTGCGGCAAACAGGTCAATGTTGGTTCCGGTGCGCTTGATGCCATTCTCGATCCCCGACCAGCTTTTGCCGTGACTGTTAATGGCCTTGTAGGTCTTCAGCATGTCTTCAGGCTCAAGCCCGGGAATGCCACTTTTGGTAAAACCCAATTGCTGTTCGACGCGAGCGAGTGACGTGGGGATATTAAGAGCATGTCGTTCGTAACGCTTCAGGCTAAGAATGTCTTCCTTGGTTAGAACAAGGCCGGCGCTTCGGCCACCACTTTTTTCATCATCAAAGACAGCGTTCAGATACTCTAAGGGTTTCAAGGTAATTCGAGCGATGTTTTCGTTTTCCAACAGTGCTGCTTGACTCAACATAATGCACGTTCCTTGTGCGAGTTATTCCAGTAGAACAAAGGACTCTAGAAGTGTGTTCTGATTGTCTGTAATCAGCCAAGGCGACTATAAAGATGTTTGTATGCCGTGCAAGTAATGGCGCGTCGTTTTTGACAAGGATTACTTTACCATTTATGTGCGTTTCTTCAGGGCGTGTACGACCGCGCGAACAGTGTGTGTAGTCCCTGAAAAATAGGGGTGCCCATGACGCGCTGACGCGCCTAAAATGCCGGTCTGATTTTTCGAGTCCCGGACGGGACGCTTGAGGCACATTTTCAATGTCAGTCATTACCTCCACGTCACCCATCGCTGCGACTGATCATCGCGCGCAGTTCCTTGGCCTGCTGGAGACCAGTCTGTCGCAGAACTCGTTGATCAAGCTGGTCCTGGCCAAATACGTGGGCAGCGAGGCCGATCTGCAGCGCGTTATCATCAAGCCGCTGACCGTCAAGGAACAACCGTGCCTGAGCTTCGTGTATCGCTACAAGACTCGTGACATCACCAAGAATTTTTCGCTTGCTGAAGCAGTAGCTGTTATTGCCAGCCTGATCCCTGAATCGTTCAAGAACGCGCACCTGTTGTCGCTGACCGACGAGGTGCAGCTGGAATACAGCAAGAAGGGCAAGACCACGCTGTTCAAAAGCAAGGCGCAGCAGGAGCGTCAGGCCCCTTCAGCCGGACATGACCGCGAGAAGAAGCGCTACCTGGAACTGACCCGGCCGTTCCTGACCGACTTGGGTGTGACCAATCGCCAGCATGAGCTGATCCCGGCCATGTCGCGCAAGTGGAAGCAGATCAACAAGTTCATCGAAGTGTTTTCCCATGCCTTGAGCTCATCGCCACTCAAGCTGGATCAGCCGATCAAGGTCGCGGACTTTGGCTCAGGCAAGGGCTACCTGACCTTCGCCATTCACGATTACCTGTGCAATACCTTGCAGGCGCAAGGGCAAGTGACCGGCGTCGAGTTACGTGAGGACATGGTTACCTTGTGCAACAACGCTGCGGCGGGCCTTGAACATCCCGGCCTGACGTTCCAGCACGGTGATGTGCGTACTGTCGCGTCCAGCGCGCTGGATGTGATGATCGCGCTGCACGCCTGTGACATCGCGACCGATTACGCCATTCATATGGGCATTCGTTCCGGTGCCTCGATCATCATGTGCTCGCCGTGCTGCCACAAACAGATTCGTCTGCAGATCCAGAGTCCTGCCTTGTTGAAACCGATGCTGCAATACGGTCTGCACATGGGACAGCAGGCAGAGATGGTCACCGACAGCCTGCGCGCGCTGTTGCTGGAAGCATGCGGTTACGAAACCAAAGTGTTCGAGTTCATCTCGCTGGAGCATACCAACAAGAACAAGATGATCCTCGCGGTCAAGCGTGCCGAGCCGGTCGATCCGGCCCAGTTGCTGGCACGCATTCAGGAGCTCAAGACGTTCTATGGCATCAGCGAGCAGTGCCTTGAAACGCTCCTTGAGGCGGACGGTTTCATCGGCTGAAACAGCCACCCTGCGCCAGCAGACCGAAGAGTCTTCGACCAACGGTCTGCCAGTGGGCTGCTTCGTTGCTCCAGGTCAATGGTTGTACCTCGCGCAAGGCGGATGCTTGAGCTATCTCCAGGCATCCCACGAGGGTCCGTCATGATCAGCACTTTTTTCATCCCCGCTGTGAACATCATCGGCACTGGCTGCATTGATGAAGCCATGCTCGCCATACGCAACTACGGATTTCGCAAGGCCCTGATCGTCACGGATGTGGGCCTCGCCAAGGCAGGAGTGGCCAGTCAGATCGCCGGGCTGCTGGTGGAGCAGGGCATCGACTCGGTCGTGTACGACGGTGCCCGCCCCAACCCGACCATCGCCAATGTCGAGAACGGTCTTGCCTTGTTGCAGGAGCGCCAGTGCGATTTCGTCATCTCGCTGGGCGGCGGCTCGCCCCACGACTGCGCAAAAGGCATTGCCCTGTGCGCGAGCAATGGAGGGCATATCAGCGACTATGAAGGCGTCGACCGTTCGGCAAAACCGCAGTTGCCGCTGATTGCCATCAATACCACCGCCGGAACCGCAAGTGAAATGACCCGCTTCTGCATCATCACCGACGAAGCCCGGCACGTAAAAATGGCGATCATCGACCGCAACGTCACGCCGCTGCTGTCGGTGAATGACCCCGAAATGATGGTCGCCATGCCCAAATCGCTGACCGCCGCCACCGGTATGGATGCTTTGACTCACGCAATCGAAGCCTATGTCTCCACGGCTGCCAACCCGATCACTGATGCCTGCGCGTTGCAGGCCATGGCGCTGATCGCCAACAATTTGCGCGACGCATTCAACAACGGGGCAAACATCACTGCTCGCGAGAACATGGCCTATGCCCAGTTCCTGGCCGGCATGGCGTTCAATAACGCCTCACTGGGTTACGTGCATGCCATGGCGCACCAGCTGGGCGGCTTTTATGATTTGCCTCACGGTGTATGCAACGCGGTACTGCTGCCACATGTGCAGCGCTTCAACGCCAGCGTCAGCGCTGCACGCCTGACCGACGTTGCACACGCCATGGGCAGCAATATCCGTGGGCTCTCTCCGGAAGAGGGCGCCCAGGCGGCCATCGACGCCATTCGTGCATTGTCAGCTGCCGTGGAAATCCCGGCAGGCCTTGCTACGCTGGGCGTCAAGGAAGAAGACTTCCCGATGCTGGCCACCAATGCCCTGAAAGATGCCTGTGGCCTGACCAATCCGCGTCCTGCCGATCTTGAGCAGATTCAGGATATATTTCGCCAGGCACTTTAATTCTTTCTGCAAAAAGGCTCGCAATGGACATGCTTCGGCCCTACACCCTCGCAGATCGTGAGCGTTGTCTGGATATCTTCGACACCAACGTCCCACGCTACTTTGATCCAGTGGAGCGCAAGCAATTTGCCAGTTTTCTGATGGCTCCGCTGGGCCAGTACTTTGTCGCCGAGCGTGACGGCGAGGTTGTTGCCTGTGGTGGCTATCTGGTGTTGTCAGACCCGGAAGTGGCAGAGCTGACCTGGGGCATGGTCATCAGCGATCGCCACGGCAGCGGCCTTGGCAGATTTCTGACCGAGGCCCGGCTGCAGCGCATGCGGTCTTTACCGGGCGTCACCCGAGCCTTTATCGATACCAGTCAGCATGTTCAGGGGTTCTACTCGAACCTGGGCTTTGCTGTTGTCTCGGTCGATGTCGACGGGCATGGGCGCGGGATTGACAGCGTCAGGATGGAGCGAGAGGTTTTCGTGAGCAAGGGCGCCTGAACGGCGGCTGACCAGCACCATGGAAGCGGAGCAGGCCAGGCCGCAGTCCGTTTAGCATCTAGATTGTCCTCGCGATTCCCGCGAGCATGACGGGAAGCTCAACCGATGACGCCCCTGCGTTCTCTTTTGCAAAGCGGCTATCTGAAGATCGCTGCCACTCTGGTTCTGCTCCTGTCAGGAGCGCAATGCTTGCGCGCAGCAGACATACCTGATGGCTTTGCCAAGGGCGTGACCGGCGGAGGCTCCGCTGCTGCCGTGCATCCCTCCACGCTGGATGAACTTCGATCAGCGCTCTGCTCGTCTCATGACTCACACGGGGTCTGCACCGATGACACACCGCGAGTGATTGTACTGGACCGCACGTTCGACTTCCGCACGAGCGTGATTGCCAACGGCAATACAACAACCACTGAGTCTGGCTGCGTCGTGAAACCTTGCCCGCAGGGGGGTGAGCAACTTGCACTGAATGGTGCGAACAACTTCTGCCAATCAAGGCCGCCCGTTATGGTGACCTACGATAACGCGGGGCTGAAACCACTGAAAGTCGGCTCCAACAAGACATTGATCGGGCTTGGCGACAAGGCAGGCATTCAGGGCGCTGGGCTGTTCATTGGCGACGGCGCGCATAACGTGATCGTTCGCAACCTGACGCTTTCGGATATCAATCCACGTGTCGTATGGGGCGGCGATGCGCTGACCCTGAACAAGGCTGATGGCGTCTGGATCGATCACAATACCTTCGCGCGGATCGGTAGACAGATGATTGTTACGGGCTGGGGCTCTGCGTCACACATCACCATTTCCAGCAATGAGTTCGACGGCCGAACGCCTTACTCGTCTACCTGCGATGGCCATCATTACTGGGTATGGCTGTTCCTCGGCAGTCAGGACACGCTGACGCTGTCGAGAAACTACGTACACGACACCTCCGGCAGAGCACCGCATTCAGGCGGTATGAACAATGCGCAGGTTCGTGCCCAACTGGTCAACAATGTCTTTCAGCGTATGACCTACCAAGGCGCAATCATGTCGCGGACCTCATCCTCACAGCTGCTGGTCGAGGGAAACGACTTCGAGAACGTAGCCCACCCACTGTTCAACGATACGGATCAGCCAGGTACGGCATTCGCCTTGTTCGATCCGGTTTCAGCGGCTGCAAACAACGTGTGCATGAGCGTGATCGGCAGGCCTTGTGTGGCGAATCGGCAACAGGATAGCGGCGACGACTATCGCCCGCAGGACGCTTCTGCCTTGCAGGCGTTCCGCGAGTATCGGCAGTACTTGGTGGTGCCGGTTTCGGCGCAAGAAGCCAAGGCGCGGGTGCCGGGAGAGGCGGGGGTGGGGAAGGCCAGTGCCGGTCTACTGCGATGACTTCGATGTTTGAGTTGCATTGACGTGTTTCTGGGTTTTGCTATCTGAGAGTGGAGGCGGGGAGAGGGGGAGTTTTGAACGGCAAGGGGGAGGAATTTCAGGAGTGCAGAGCAGATTTTGTGAAAGACTGAAATGGAGCGGGTAGAGGGAATCGAACTCTTATAGGACAGATCCGACACCAATCTGTGTAGGTGTGTAGGTGGCTTATGCAGGCAAGCCATTGATTTACGTGCCTTGCAGGTCTCGCCTATACAAAATTCTCTATGTTCACAGGTGAGCAATATGTGCATAGTCCGTAGGATTCATGTGAGTGATCCATTGCAACTGTCATGACAACGCCGTGGCCGAGAGCTTTTTCCAGCTTCTAAAGCGGGAACGGATCAAGCGGAAAATCTACACCACGCGGGAAGATGCTCGCAGTGATGTGTTTGATTACATCGAGATGTTCTCCAACGCAAAACGCCGGCATGGTTTCAACAATCAACTGTCACCGGTAGAGTTTGAAAAGCGTTACGCAATGAGCTTGCAAGGTGTCTAGAGAATCCGGGGCGATTCAGTTAGACGAGGGTGTCCACCTATACGGTAGCCATTCCTTGAATACGCGCGTGCCGGACGATAGGGTTGAGCTGCGGCTACTCATTTGGAGTCTCAAGGACAATTTATGTACCCACGAGCCATCCTGTTCGATTTAGATAACACCCTGACAAACCGTGCCTTCAGTATTCTGCGGTACGCCAAAGTGTTCCTGACCGATTTCGGCCATCAAATGAAGTTTGTGACGTTGGACGACATCGGAAAGCTTATTCTTCGTGAAGACAACGGCGGCTACCTTTCTCCTGAATCTAAATTTACCTCTATCCGTGAAGCGGTAGGCCAGACGCTTGCCCACGACCTGCCATGGTTAGCACCGAAGGCGCCACAGGTCTTAATCAATCACTGGATGAACCATTTCCCATCCGCCACAGTACAGATGCCCGGCGCTCTGGATTTGATCCTAGAGTTAGAAAGCAGGGATATTAAGGTTGGTGTTATTTCCAACGGTGCTGAAAGGTCGCGCAGGCAAACTATAGCCGCATTGCCCTTTGCCAAATCAGTTAGCACGGCAATTAGCTCGGAAGCGTTTGGGATGGCTAAGCCAGCGTCCGATATCTTCCGAGCAGGGGCTGCACAGCTAGGGAAACTCTGAAAAAGACTTCCAAATCTGGTGAAATACGCCAGTCCCAAGCACTGAACGGTTGAGTCCCGATGAAGCAGATGTCCTTCGCTGACGCCGAATACGCTGGCAAACGCAAACAAACCCGCCGTGAACGCTTCCTGATCGAGATGGATCAGGTCGTGCCCTGGAATGGCTTGGTCAAACTGATCGAGCCACACTATCCAAAGGGCGAAGGTGGTCGCCCTGCCTATCCGTTGATGGCGATGTTGCGGGTTCATCTGATGCAAAACTGGTTCGGCTACAGCGATCCGGCCATGGAAGAATCGCTCTACGAAACCACAATTCTGCGACAGTTTGCAGGACTGCACCTGGATCGGATTCCGGACGAAACCACGATCCTCAATTTCCGCCGACTGCTGGAGAAACATGAGCTGGCCGGTGGGATTTTGCAGGTCATCAATGGCTATTTGGGCGACCGTGGTTTGTTGCTGCGCCAGGGCACCGTGGTCGATGCAACGATCATCCATGCGGCGAGTTCGACCAAGAACGAGGACGGAAAACGTGACCCTGAAATGCACCAGACGAAGAAAGGAAATCAATATTTCTTCGGGATGAAAGCGCACATCGGTGTCGATGCCGAATCCGGTTTGGTGCATAGCGTGGTGGGCACGGCGGCGAATGTAGCTGACGTAACTCAGGTCGACCAGTTACTGCACGGAGAAGAAACTTACGTCTCTGGCGACGCGGGCTACACCGGTGTCGAAAAGCGTCCCGAGCATCAAAATCGCCAAATGATATGGTCGATTGCAGCGCGGCCCAGCAGTTATAAAAAGCATGCAAAGGAAAGTCTGATCGGGCGCATGCGTCGCAAAATCGAATACGCGAAAGCTCAACTGCGCGCCAAGGTTGAGCATCCGTTTCGAGTGATCAAACGCCAGTTTGGTTATACGAAAGTACGCTTCCGAGGCCTGCTGAAAAACACTGCGCAGCAGACCACGCTATTTGCTCTGTCCAATCTGTGGATGATGCGAAAACGACTGCTGAATACAGGAGAGGTGCGCCTGTAATGTGGACAATTGACGCTAAAAAGCGCTTGTCCGAAGAAAAAAGAGGAGTTGGGCGAGGCAAAGGTCTGATTTTCGATTGAAACGACGTTTTTTGAAACTTTGAAGCAACGGGAGGGTTAAAAAGTCTGCCTACTTCAGACCTTCCCTAGGTTTTCTTCCCGAGCAGTGTTGGTTTGTAGGCGACCATCCCTTGAATGACTACCAAGGTGCAAAAGCAGCAGGAATGTACGCCGTGTGGTTTCAAGGGTTTCATTCATGGCCCGAAGGCATCATTCCAGCGGAATCTTCTATAACTTCGCTGGATGAACTACCCAATCTAATCTCACAATGGTCACCTGGATTAGGCGCTAGGTGATATGTCCGTCTTAAGCTCTGGCGGGCTGCCTCCCAATGCAATGCATTGGGTCGCCCATGACATACGTGGGCAACGTGGCGGCCAGGCAGGTGACGATGGCGTGCTGCACTCGATTGCAATCTTGATACTCGTCGACAAGGACGCGCGAATAGGTCGATTGCAGTACTTGATCAAGATGCCTAGCCCTCAACAGCGCGAGGGCAGCTGCACGGATGGCGGGGTAGTCATTGGCGCGGTTCGTCAGCAGCATGATTGCCGGGTCGTGGCCACTCCTGCCTGGGAACCTGCTGATCAGCTTCATGGTGAACCCATCAAGCGTGGCAATTCGGAATGAGGTCGGTGCCACCCTGGCCCGAGCCATCCGGGCGCGAAGGGCTGTGACCCCGGCGTTGGTATGGGTGAGGACACTCAAGTCGACTTCGCTCAAGCATTGAAGGCCTTTCATGAGCCAAGCAAGATATGCTTTATCATTGTCGGAGTCTGGCTTGAAGCGGACAAGCTGACATCTCTGAATAATGATCTTGATGGCCGCATAACATCCGTCAATGCTGATAGTTGGCATGATGAAGATATAGACAATCTCTTCAAGACCAGTGAGGAAATGCTCAACTTGGTTTTTGCACACTCCTTCAAGGAAGAGGTAAAGAAGTATTGTAGGGGCAACGTATTTCTGGTTCAGCAAATTTGCCTAGTCGCGTGCGAGCAACAAGGTATTCATCGCCGTCAAGAGTTGGCTGTATTGGTAGCTAGCGAACTGGACGTGCGCGCAGAAATAAAGGATATATTAGAAAGCCAGACGGGACGCTATACAAAATTCCTAATGGATTTCTCTGTTGGTTTTGGCACGACAGGATTTGAACTTTATAAGTGGATTCTCTGTCCTCTAATAACCTTCAGTGATGGGGTTTTAGCAAATGGACTAACCGCCCAAGCCCTGAGGCGCTTTTTAGAAAAATGGCACCCAAGTGGCAATCAGATAAAAATTGGTAGGATATTAGCGGCGCTTGCAAAAGTTATTGACCTTCAACAAGAGAAAAAGATCTCACCGATAATTATCGAATATGATCAGACGCGATCTCGACTAAAAATTGTCGATAAAGGGTTTCTGGTGTGGAGGGAGTTCCAGGAAATTGATGATTTCCTTAGTCTAGCGGATTTAGCTGATGAGTATAAGCTATCCTCTCAGGCATAGAGGGCTAGCCATTTAAAGTACATCATCACAACGAAGGCTCAGGATTTATTACATTCAGGGTAGCGTCCCCAAGTACAGACGAACTCCCAGAGCAGTTTCCTTTCAAGATGTTTGATATAGGCGGTTGTGTAGGGAGACCCCATATCTACAGGGCAGGCAGATACCCAT
Organism: Pseudomonas cerasi; assembly: GCF_900074915.1. Taxonomy (GTDB): domain Bacteria; phylum Pseudomonadota; class Gammaproteobacteria; order Pseudomonadales; family Pseudomonadaceae; genus Aquipseudomonas; species Aquipseudomonas cerasi. The sequence continues at coordinate 4,449,057 of NZ_LT222319.1, read as the reverse complement.
AAGTGATCATGCGGGGTAGTCTCAAGCAGCATTAGTCTGAAAGTATTGCCACCCGAATGGCCCGGACGCTCACTGAATGCAGATGTATTAAACTGGCGGAGGCGATCTGCTAGCGTCTGCCCTGTGGTTTCTCCTATATAAATTATGAAATCATTGTTTACCCTAAAGTTGTCCGGCTTCTTTTTGCTCCTAGCGATGAAGTAGACCCCAGGCAGATTCCTCCCTGGAATTTCACTACGACCAGACCAGGGGTGCCATTCACAAAAACCTACCTCGCCCTGCATTTTCATTGGCTCCTATTCTGCACTATTGTTGCTAGAGCCAGCCAGGCCTGAGCTACTCGATAAGCTTGTGGTTTGAACTACCGAAAAACAGCTACGATCCTTTTCCTCGGAAAGAAACTTTTGTGCGCTTTCAAAGGAATAGAATGCACCGAACATTATTGAGAAATAAAACCCTATTATCAGAAGCCCCGCTTCCGCCAAGGCAAATTTACCGTGCCTAGCTAAATAAATTATGGTTAGCCTATTTTTCGTTTTTAGGTTTTGAACTGGTAGGCTGTCGAGGTAGGGCTTCAGGCCAGGAGTCGTACCGCGTTTAAATTCCACAAAGAAATTTTTAATGTTGGCGTGAGCCGCCAGCCAGAGCAACAACAGTATCACAGTTGTTATAAACCCCATCGGAAAAGCATTTTTGTAGTCATGCTTTAAGATCAGAGCGTTAAATTTTCCACCTGAGACAGCGACTAAAATCATTAAAAAAAACTGGATGGAAGTGTTGCGAAGGAACTCTAAAAAATGTTTTCTGCCATCACCTAACACCCACATGATCATTCCCTGCAATATATTCTGATGAGATGACGCTAAGCCTGCTTAGATTCAGCAGGATGCGCGTTTCGAGCGCACTGTAAAGCTAAGCCGTAGGCGTCTGCCAGGTGAGGCGCAATACATCCCTCCATGCTCATATGCTGTGTCATCACGTTGGAGTGATCAGCATCATCCAATTTACGATGAAAAATCAGCCAACTGTGCAGGTGCGGAGTCGTCTGCGTGGGATGGCTCCCCGCTGCCGCCGAAAGCTTTCTAGCACCCTGATCGTCGGTCATCACAGCTAAACCACGACTCATTGCAAATGCGATAGAGGACAACTCCCCCTTTCCAAGACGCCTAAGGTTTTCCAATCTACTCATGGCTTGGAGATCATCAAGACTGCAAGCGTGTACCGGGAACTGACCCTTTTCACGCGCGTCAATTAGTCGACGCTGTAGCTCTCGGCTAGCGTTGGTTGGTGACGTTCTGGGCTTCACTAGACACTCGTAGTTCACGAATTCGGTGACGCAGAAGTGGCATTGCGCTGCCAGCGCAGCACGGTACAGGGTGCTAGACGAGAGAACATTCCACACCGAACAGGTGTCTGTCACATTGATCAAATGAAAGCGGGATGGGTCAATGGCCATTGCGCGATCTTCCATAAAGGCTGAGCAGCTCTTGAAGGCCTCCCAAGTCACTAAGCAAGGCTTCAGCCAATCGACCTTGAGTGATGATGCCACGGCTCTGAGCGTCTAGGCACAGCGCGACGTAGCTATCAGATAACCCCCTTTCCAGTAACTTAGCCTTTCGCTCACGCTGTTGCTTCGTCAATTGGGCCGGCAATTCTGGGTCAATCTTCAGTTCACGAGGAACGCGGTACGACTTTATCCTCTGGAATGCATGCTCGCTAATTAAGCCCTCTGACTTCAGGCCTATGCCCAAGGCAACGCAGCTGACTCGCAACTCATGAGCCCAATACTGGGTATTTTCCTGTGTCCATTGCTCAGGGTTGGGAAGCTGTCGGAGGATTTCTGAAGGCATCAGATACCGGGAGGCAAAGGTGTTTGCTCTCACTTCGACTAGGTCAGCCTTAGTCGCACGGGAGTAGGTAATACTGGGGCCACCCTGCGCATCGAAAAGAGCGTGAGCAAATTCATGCGCAGCGCTAAACCGCTGCCGGTATACGTCTTCGCTGTAGTTGACCAGAATGCACTTCCCAGCCGTGGGGTGAGCCAGGAAAAGCCCCGAAATGTTAGAGTTACCAAGCTTTCTACGGAGCACATGCACGCCGGTTTGGCGAATCTCCTGATACACATCGCGAGGCACGGCGTTTGTGGGGTGCTGATTGAAAAGGCGAAAGGCTTCAGCCGCTCGGACTCCATCATTCTTAAAATTCCCAGAAGCCTGCGGCAACGGAAATTCGAGCTTCATAGCGTTCAACTCACTCATCAGGAAGTCCTCTGTTTCGCAGAGGTACAGGAATTCTTGGACAGCTCTACGATCCTCCTTGATGAACTCAGCTCCGTGCCTGCGATACAGGATTTCGGTCTGCTCAAAGGGGGCGAGCGGCTCGTTCGAGATGAAGAATTTAAAGTTGCAGTGGTAGAGATCGGCCAGGATAAGCACTTCATCACCCGTAGGCGCCTGAGAGCCGGCTTCAACTGACTGCAGGCGCTCAAGGGGGATGTGGGTGACCGCACACACTTCTTCCTCGCTCATCGCAAGCTGCTTGCGATACCGAGACAGCTTTGAACCTAAAGCTGTTAGATTCATTGCTACACCCACTCTCCTAATCGGGAAGGCCTGATCCTAAATGCATCTGGCACAGTCTGGCTATAGCCCCCAGCCGAAAACCGTAGAGCAGTTAGGGAAGCTCCGAACAAGTCAGCACAGGTCAGATGGCCTGTGCTGACTTGATCGGAATCCCTAAAAGGGGAATACCATGAGCATCACAAAACAGCGCTTTGTCATTATCGGTGGTTGGTCGGGGATGGGCTTGGCCTTAGCGAAAAAGGTGGTTCAGGAAGGGGGGAGGTCGTGCTTTGCGGTCGGAGCTCCTGCAAGCTGGAAAATGCGGTGTCCACCCTGGCCGAGCAGGGAAGCGTTCCGAGCTACCAGGCGTTCGACGCCGGTGTCAGCCAGGACGTGATCAATTCTTCCATCGCGATCGGCACCTACGATCATCTCCTCGTGACCGCTGCAGACCTGTCCTTCGCACAGTTAGCCCAACTCAACACCAACGACATTCAACACATGCTTAACACGAAGTTCTGGGGCCTGTAAACGCCGCGAATTACTGCCTGAACTTCATCAACCGCAAAAGCTCGGTCACCTACTTCTCTGGCCTGGCGGCTTATCGTCCAGCCGTTGACACTAACATCGTCGCAGCGTTGCATGCGGGTTTTGAAGGCTTCTCGATGGCTCTGGCGTTGGAGGTCAAACCGCTGCGCGTCAATGTGATCTCCCTAGGTGTTGTTGATACCCCGACCTAGAGCGTCTTGTCGGAGCAGGATCGTGCTGGCCTGTTCGATCAGGTGGGTTCGGGGCTGCCGGGCGGACAGGTAGAGCGTGCTGATGATCTCGCTGATGCTGTCCTCTCGCTGGTCGAGAGCGAGTTCATCAATGCGGCTGTGTTGCACGTGGATGGCGGCGGTCGTATCGCCTGATGGTATTGGTATGAAGTGTCTAGGGCTGGCCTGACGCAATGTATGGCCGGCCCTTTTCGATTCAACACGATCCAATTGTCTGGAAAATCGACTTTTCGTAGGGAGGAGGCTGGGCTGATCGCAGGTTGAGCTTTTTCGAAGGCTCAGGCACTGGTATGCAGTGTTGTGCGGCACCCAATTGGCATGGGTGTACGAGTCATCACGTTTGTGAGTGAGGTCGTTTCAGAATTTCTAGGGAAGGAGAGGGAGTTCCGAGGGATTCAAAGCACTAGGCAGAAAGGCTGGAAGTGCTCTAGATCAAGAAATGTGGAGCGGGTAGAGGGAATCGAACCCTCAACTAAAGCTTGGGAAGCTTTCGTTTTACCACTAAACTATACCCGCTCTGAGAGCTGCTCTGAGCGGCTGACTTTGTACCAGAACCCTGCCCTGATTTGAAGCGCTAATTTCACTGCGCAGCGCTTTGCCTCCTGATACTCACCCCGAAAACCAACCGCCAGATGATACTGCTGCGCAGCTGACGGTGGCTTCGTGTGCGGTTTTCAGAAGGTCAGGGACTGGTAGTCCTGAGCGCGGTTATGGGTGCTGCGTGACTCCTGTCGCGGTTGCAGGAAGTTCATAAGCACCTGTTTCGAGTCACGGCAGGCGGCCTTGTGTTCCATGTCCAGAAAGTGGCCGGTAGCGTCGATGGTGCTGAAGCAGCAGTCGCGCAGGTATCTGGAGAAGTGGGCGGCGTCGTTTGCGCAGGTGTATTCGTCCAGGGCTCCGTTGATGAACAGCACGGGGACGGTGATGTTCTTGCCTGCGGTCAGGTAATTGTCCGGGTCGAGCTCCAGGACCTGGCTGAAGTGGTAATGCATCTGGTCATACTCGTGAGCATCCAGGCTGCTGATATGACGGAAATTGAAGCGCTTGAACAACGCAGGCAGATGCTTGCCGACGGTGTTGTTGATCAAGTGGCCCATGTCATAACGGCTATGCGCGCCCAGGTGCGTGATGCCGTGACACAGGTAGTCATGCATCTTCTCGTTGATCACTGGGGAGAACGAACTGATTACCGCGCTTTCGATGCGTTTTGGCCGATGCGCCAGGGCAACCAGCGTGGCCGCTCCGCCCCATGAGAACGACAGCACGTGCTCGGCGTTGAAGTGATCGATCAGTTCCAGCAACAACTGACCTTCTTCTTCCCGGGTCAGTGGCGCGCCATGCAGGTTGTGCGGTTTGGATTTGCCTGAATAGGGCTGGTCGTAAAGCACCACGTTGAAGGTCGGGTAGAGGTTGCGGACGGTCTGGGTAAATGAAGCGGTGGTGGCCAATGAGCCGTTGACCAGAATGATTGTCTTGGCGGCGGTATCGGTGCGATAGAGTTCGGTATAAACCCGAAACTGTCCTTGTATGTCGAGCACTGCTTTTTCTGGCGACATAGGTGTCACTCCTGGCGTAGACAGGTATGCGTACCTATGACGTTGCACAAGTTTCGTGACAGACAGGCGATAGTCGATCAAAAGCCTGTGCCGATCCGACCAGCGTTTGTCAGGCGGCCATGACGTTCAAAACAGGTCGATTTCCCCGACGTTAAGCGCGCGGTAGCTGCCGGGGCGCAGGTCGTGGTCCAGCGCCAGCGCGCCGATGTTTTCCCGATGCAGGCGCAACACTTTGTTGTCGAAGTGGCCGAACATTCGTTTCACCTGATGATAGCGGCCTTCGACAATGCTCAGGCGCGCACTGCGCGGCCCCAACAAGGTCAATTGCGCCGGCTGTGTGGTGATGTTCTCGAATGCGAAATATAGGCCTTCGGCAAACTTCGCGGCGTAGCGCTCGTCGATCGGTTGCTCGGTCTCGACGTAATACACCTTGGGCATTTTGGTCTGTGGCTGAGTCAGTCGTCGCGACCATTGACCATCGTTGGTTATCAGCATCAGGCCGGTGGTGTTGAAGTCAAGCCGTCCGGCGATGTGCAGTTCGTGCTTGTCAGGCTCGTCCAGCAAGTCGAGTACGGTCGGATGCTGCGCATCGCTCGTCGCGCTGACACAGCCTTCGGGCTTGTGCAGCATGAAGTAGCGGGCAGCTTTGCCTGCCTGGAGGATTTCTTCGTCAAGCGCCACACAACTGAATTCGCGTACTTCGTGATGCGGGCCGCGGGTTGCCTGGCCGTCTACCTGCACTCGTCCGCTTGCCAGCGCCAGGCGCACTTGTTGACGATTGAAGCGTGGCAAGTTGCTGAGGAAACGATCAAGGCGCATGGCGATAACAGCGAGCGGAGTATGGTGTGCGCATCTTACTCTGTGGCCCGGCGTGCCTGTGGACCTGGCGCTGCATCTTCGATCCCGGCGCAGCGCGGGCACAGACAGGCCTTGTCGCGAAGGTTATCCGGCAGCGCTGCCAGCAATGCAGGGTCGATGCTTTGCGAAAAGCACCAGCAGGGCTGGTCCACGGTACGCGGATCGGCCAGGCTGCATTGGTTGCTGAAGCCGCACAAGGGGCACAGCGCGGTGTCAGTGGAGGCCGTTGTCATGTCGGAGGTAAGTGCCGTGCTGGATGATCGGGGTGTTTGGTTCAGGCCATATTAGCAATCACCGAGCTCGCTGTCGGGGCATGATAGACGGGTGAACGGTTCATCAGCGCCGATATCGCCGCACACCGGCAGTGCACCAGCAATATTCTGTCGTAATGGATGCCTTGAATGGATAGGCTTTCGAACAGGTCGGCCAGCGATGGTGGGGGCATGCCAAAGCGATTGCGTACTGTCAGAACATCCATCGGCGTCGGCGGCAACCAGCCGCGCAAGGGCGACGCCCGCGAGTTGCCCACCACGCTTGCGATCTCGTCATAACTCTCGCTGGTCGTCGTCTGAAACTTGGACAGGCTGTAGTTCTTCAGTCTGCCGGGCAGCGAAGTGCCTGCTATCAGCTTGTTGGTGAGAAGCAGGGGTTCAAGTGGCGTGGGCTGCATCACGCTGTGCACTGCCGTGTTGGAACGTGCGAATGGCCGGGCATCCTTGTTGACGACCCGATGCAGTTTCGGGTCCACCAGTTCGTAGCCATGCGGCGCGTAGGTGCGAATCTCGGTGCCGTTGGGGATCTTCACGGTTCGCGACCACGGCGTATAGTACCCGTGGCTGCTGACCACCAGAGTGCGCGCCTGACCTCTGTCCGACGTCCATAAAAGGAACCTTCTTCCCAGCTTCCAGGCATGGACCTGCAACAGGTTTGATGAGACGGCAGTGCTGACAGTCCAGCGTTTGAGCAGGGCGTCGGTGTGAAAGAACTTCTCCAGCCGGGTCTGGCGCGGTGTGACAAACTGCCTGCGCAATGGTCGTGTGCCGAACGCCCGGTCGAGCGTAATCGCTACGGTTTGGGAACTGCTCACGGCAGGTTTTACGATTCGGCTCAGTGAGCGCAGCATTCTTGGCGTGTGCGGAGCCAGTTGCAGCAAGCCCAGCGTTAGCGTGGCCAGCAGCGCCTGGTTTTTCTCTGCGTAACGGCTGCCCGGCAGATGCGTTGCGGTAATAGCCAGCGAGGTGATGCCAATCTCTGTCGCCAGGGAGGCGACAAGCGCAGGTGTCAGCAACAATGACATCGGCACCAGCAGCCGCTGTAATTGCTGAAGCCGGTCGGTCCAGTCCGCCAGTGTTACCTGCGTCGACGTGACGATCTGATCCTCTGCGTCATCCAGTGCGTTCTGCTTGAGCAGTTGGTGCAGAAAAGCGAATGGCGTGTCTTCCAGCCTTTTTTCACACAACGACTGGCTCATGGCCTGGCGCGTGTCAGGGTTGTAAAGCGCATCGGTCCAGGGGCGAAGGATGGAAACGGGCGGGTTGGGCGCCTGTGTCCCGGCCCATAATTTGAGCAGGTAGTCCAGGCGCTGGTGATGGCGGCGGGGAACATAGCGCATGACCGTCTCACGCCATTCTGGATTGGCTGCTGCCCGGTTCAGATGCAGCTTCAGCGTCGTGTCATCTGCAAACTCGATGAACGCATCGGCATGTCCTGCCTGATAAAGCACGTTCGGCAAGCCCGGCTGCTCAAGTACCAGCAGGCCGGTGTATTGCTCCTGCATGCCGTCGGTCAACGCGCCTTGAACGAAAAAACCGAGTGACCGCCATTGATCGGGCGCAGCCGGCGCAAGGGTTTCCACGAGCAGATCGAAGGTGCCGCGCGTGAGGCTGCCGCGCTTCAGGCTGATCAGCGCCTGGCTGATGAACGTGGTTCTGAACGCCTGTTCTATGGGGGCTCTCTGCTGATCCCAGAAGTCGTGGATGCGCTGAGTCATCCAGGTCAGAAAGTCGAAAGCTCTGATGTAGTCCTCGATCGCCTGCGGGCTGATCTCCAGTACCTGACCCTGCTCACTGTCGCCCTGTCCGGTGGGGTCGAAAAAGACCACGGTACCGCCGCCGTGATCGTTGTAGCCAGCAGGATGATCGACTCGATAATTGCTCATCAGCGCCTCGCTCAGGCTGATCGGCCTCGGGTCGGGCGTGTGCACATACGTAGGCGGCAACCGGGGGTTGCCTAAGGGGTTGCTCGAATAGCCAGGTTGATAAGCAATGAACACCTGCTCGGGGTTGAGCGTCAGCGCGTGGTTTTCCTGCAGATAGTTCGCCATGACCTGGCCGGCCATTTTCGACGCAACCGGGATCTGCTCCAAAATGCCCGGCTGTGTCTGCCACAGGTCGGCTGCACCTGCCAGCGCCAGGCCGCGAGCGACTGGCCTGAGCAGGTCGAGCGTGCTGCGCGCGTGGCTGTCGGCAAGAAGCCCGGCGAACGAAGCCTGGGTCAGTGCGCTGAACAGGTCGCCTTCGATCAGTGGCGCCTCGACAACGATGCCGGCGTGCTGCTCAAGCGAAAGAAATACCTGGCCGTAGAGCCCTGAGGCGTTCATGGCCGTCAACAGCCGCTTGCTCATCTGGCGTGGATCATCGCTGATGTATTCGATGACGTTGCCCTTGGCACCCAGAATGTGAATGAAACAGTGCGACGTGGTTTTCGAGCTGATCTGAAATATCCCCGGCACCTGTTTGCCATTCAGCGTCAGGACCCGGACCTCGGATTTTTCACCTCGTCCGCTCATGCTGATCGTGTCGGTGTCGACGGGAGACCGGTCAAGTCCCATGGCGTCCCGCGCCAGCCAATAACCGTCCCGGCTGATGTGCCTGTGGTTGAGCTGCCGAGCCAGGTTGTCAAGGAACGCCAGCCGCGACAAGGTGCGCCAGGTTGCCTCGTGGCGGGCTCTGAACGCCTCCAGTACGGCGTTGTAATTGCGTTTGAGCGGCAGCTCGCCGATCAGCTTGAACATTCGCGCCGTGGTCAGAGCTGGCGTGTCTTCGCACAGTGAAAAGTCGGCAAGGGTGCTACGAGACAGCGCCTGGAAATGCGCGGGGTCGAAGCTGGCCAGCGCTACATCGGTCAGCGACAGGCTGACGCTGTAATGCTCGTGTCAATTGTCGTCCACAGCAGGTCGGTCATCATCGCTGAAGGTGATTTGCAGTACGTCCGGGTCGAGTGCCTTGCCGCTCTGCTGCCTGAGCAGCGTGGTCAATTGCTGGCGAACGAAATCCTGTCGGGTCGGTGGAAAGTCCATGTCCAGTTGGCAGGCTTTCAGGAGCAATGTCGAGTCGGCAATCTGCCGGAAACCTGCGCTGCTACGCATGGCTCTGAGTTGACGTTCGATGTGTGGCGCGGCGTCTTCCGGCTCGCTTTCTTCGGCTATCGCAGGCAACGGCGTCGGTTCGGGCGCTGAAAAGCCGTCCGGCAGGATAAACGGCGCCGACGCGTTCAACGTGTCGTGCCTGCTATTGCTGTGCTCGGGGCGCAGAATGCTGGTTTGTTCCAGCAGCAAAGAGGACGGGTGAAACAGTGTGTCCTGACGAAGCGGACTCCAGATGGGATTCATGACGTGCGGTCAAAATGAGTGAATGCCCATTATTTCGGGAAGCGCGATGTGGAAGGTCATAACTATGTAGTGCGACTGCTCATCGCGTTGAAAGAGCAAGGCGGCACGTCTGAGCATGCCGCCTTTATGCTTAATGCTGTTGCTGCAAGTGCGCGCGCCAGCCACCGAGAGGGCTGATGTCGCGTGCACCCTCCAGACCATAGGCTTCGCAGATGAAACCGGTCTCCCAGCGACCGTCGGCCAATTGCACTTTGCCCAGCCCGAGCGGTGCTGGAATGCCGGTCAGAAACGACCCCAACTCGATACTTGGCAACTCCCAGACCTCCACGTCGATGGCTACGCCGTGTTCGGCCACCCGCACCATGCCAGGCCGGAAGGGCGGACCACCGGCCAGCGCATACAACCGATAGTCGGCCGAGCTTTGCGTGGTTTCCAGCAGGCGTGCCCCGCGTTGCCTGAGTTGCCAGTTCAAGGCCAGCCCGTCCAGATGGGCACCGCAGACCACCAGCCGCGCCATATCGTTGCGCGCAGTGGTCTGCGGCACAGTCAGCCGAGGTGATTCGCCGCCAATCAAGGGCAGGGCGGTTTGCCGCTGCATGGCGTCGGCCAGACTGAGCAGGTACTGATCGGTGAATGCCCGTCCGAACAACGTCACGCCCCACGGCAGACCGTTGCCCATGAAAGCGCTGGGCACGGCGACGGCGGCGTAATCGAGCAGGTTGACGAAATTCGTGTAGTAACCCAGCTCCGAATTGCGCAACACCGGCTCGGCCGCCAGCTCTGCCAATGTCACCGGGCGGCCGATGCTTGGCGTCACCACGCACTCCAGCCCTTCAAGTGCCCGATCGCACGCTGCCTTGAGCGCTTGCAGGCGGTATTGCGCGCGAAACGTATCGACTCCACTGACCTGGGGAGCCTTGGCCAGCACGTCGCGGATCACCGGCAATACCGCGTCAGGGTGTTCTTCCATTAACTGCCCGGCGACGCTGTAGCGTTCGGCCACCCACGGCCCCTCGTACAACAACCGCGCCGCTTCGAGAAACGGTGACAGGTCCACCGTGACCGCTTCGCCACCCAGCGCGGTCAGGTGGTCGATGGCAGCCTTGAACAGCCTCGGCCCTTCGGTACAGCCGAAGAACTGCAGGTCCTCGGCGCGGGGTACTCCGAAGCGAAACGGGCGAGGTGCGCCAAAAGCCGAGGCGTCGTTCCACAGCGGGTTGCGACGGCTGTACTCGTCGCGCGGATCAAATGTGGCGATCAGCGCCAATAGCTCGCTGGCTTCCCGTGCTGTGGCGGTGAAGGTCGAGACACAATCCTGCGTGCGGCATGCGGGCACCACGCCTGCCGTGGAAATCAGCCCCTTGCTGGCTTTCATCCCCACCAGGTTGTTCAGGGCCGCAGGCACCCGGCCCGAGCCCGCCGTATCGGTGCCCAGCGAGAAACTGCTGACGCCCAGCGCCACGGCTAGCGACGAGCCGGCGCTCGAGCCGCCGGACGGGTACTCGTTCAACACGCTGTTGGGGCAGGCGCCATAGGGCGAGCGGCTGCCGTTCAAGCCCGTGGCGAACTGGTCCAGATTGGTCTTGCCCATGGGCACTGCGCCCAGCGCGATCAGTTGCGTGACGACGCTTGCCGAGTGTTCGGGTGTGTAGGCATAGTCCGGGCAGGCCGCGGTGGTTGGAATGGCCGCCAGATCAATATTGTCCTTGATCGCGAAGGGCACGCCGAACAGCGGCAGGTCTCTGGGATCACGATCGTCCAGCGCGGCCAGGTAAGGCTCGAGTTCAGCTGCGCTGAGCAGGTGGATGAACAGGTGATAATCGCTGTTCAGCCGTGCGGCCTTTTCGCGCAGCGCCAAAATCAGCTGGCGCGGTGATATCCGGCCTGACTGGTAGGCCGCGCGGACGGTGTCCAGGCGCAGGTCATTGGGCAGTGCTGTGTCGTTCATGACGGGATTCCCTCGAAAGTAAAAAGTCGGTCGATTCAGTCTGCGGCCAGCACCACGACCCGTTGCCCTGCGCGTACTGCCGAGCCGGGTTGCACCCTGACGTCCTGCACCACGCCGGCGATCGGGGCGTGCAGGGGGATTTCCATTTTCATCGACTCCAGAATCACCAGCACATCGCCCGCTTCCACGCGGTCGCCCGGTTGCACCTGGACTTGCCAGAGATTGCCGGCGATGTGGCTGTCGACGCCTTGCTGGCCGGTTTGCAGAGGCTGTTCTTCAGTGTTCGACGCCACGCCTTCATCGCTCTCAAAATCGGCCTGCCCGTTGGCGATCCAGCGTTCGCGCTCGGCGTTGAAGGCGGCGTTTTGCTGGGCGCGGAATGCCGTAATACCTTCGGCTTCGCGGCTCAGGAAGGCCTGGTAGTCAGCCAGATTCAGGGTGCTGTGTTCGATGTTCAGGGCGAAGCGACCCAGCGGGAAGTCGCGGCGGATACGCAACAGTTCGTCGGCGCTGACCGGGTAGAAACGGATCTGATCGAAGAAGCGCAACAGCCATGGTTTGCCCTCGAAGGCGGCGACGTCGCGATAGCGATTCCACATCTGCAGCGTGCGGCCGACGAACTGATAACCGCCGGGGCCTTCCATGCCGTACACGCACATGTAGGCGCCGCCGATGCCCACCGAATTCTCGGCGGTCCAGGTACGCGCCGGGTTGTACTTGGTGGTCACTAATCGATGACGCGGGTCCAGAGGCGTGGCGACCGGTGCGCCGAGGTAGACATCGCCCAGCCCCATGACCAGATAACTGGCGTCGAACACCGTGCGCTGTACTTCATCGAGGTTGGGCAGATCATTGATGCGGCGGATGAACTCCAGGTTGCTCGGGCACCAGGGGGCGTCCTTGCGCACGGTGGTCATGTATTTTTCGATGGCCAGTTGGCAGGCCGGGTCATCCCAGGACAGTGGCAGATGGACGATGCGCGAGGCCACTTGCAGGTCTTTCGCGGCGCACACGGCGTCCCACTCTCCGGCGACGATGTCGAGCAGTTGCCGAAGCGGCAGTTGCTCGGGGCGGTAATGGACTTGCAGTGAGCGAATGCCCGGCGTCAGATCGATCACCCCCGCCAGCGCCTTGGCCTCCAGCGCAAGCATCAAGGCATGGCCGCGCAGACGCAGCACCAGATCCAGCTCCGGCGCCCCGATTTCCAGGAGCAGATGGGTATCGCCGGACAGGCGCGCAACCAGGCGTTTATCGTCCTGACCGATGTCGAGAATGATCGGGGAGGGCAGATCCTCTATGCGGACAACTTCGCTTTCACAGGAGTTTGCGGTGCCTTGTGGGAGCGAGCTTGCTCGCGAAGAGGTCGGTACAGCCGATGTATTTTCTGGGTCAGGAATATAGCCTTCGCGAGCAGTCGATGGATTTTCTGGGTCAGGAATATAGCCTTCGCGAGCAGTCGATGGATTTACTGCGTCTGGAATATAGCCTTCGCGAACAAGCTCGCTTCTACGGGAGTTTGTGGTGCCTTGTGGGAGCGAGCTTGCTCGCGAAGAGGACGGTACAGTCGATGGGTTTTCTGTGTGTGGAATATAGCTTTCGCGAGCAAGCTCGCTCCCACGGGTGTTTTTCCAGTGAGATGTTGAGTTCATCGCTGCATGACACGCCTCGACACTCACCGGATGAAACCGGACCCTGTCGCCAGCCTTCAATTGCCCTAGCTGCCACAGGTCCGCTTCGATGATGGTCACCGGGCACACGAATCCGCCCAGGCTGGGTCCATCCGGGCCCAGGATTACCGGCATGTCGCCGGTGAAATCCACCGCGCCGATCGCATAGGGGTTGTCGTGAATGTTGGACGGGTGCAACCCCGCCTCACCACCATCTGCACGCACCCATTCGGGTTTGGGGCCGATCAGACGTACGCCTGTGCGGCTGGAGTTGAAATGCACTTCCCAGTCGGTCGCAAAAAACCTCTCGATGTACGCTTCGGTGAAGTATTCCGGGGCCGCATGCGGGCCGTAAATGACCCTCATCCGGCGGATATCTGTCAGCGCTTCAAGGGCTTCATCGGCAATCCGCTGTCCCGTACTGCGTTCCACCAGAGGCGCGATGTGCAGCACATCGCCGGCCCTCAGCGCGCGGCCTCCGTGACCGCCGAACTGGCCGAGGGTAAAGGTACTTTTGCTGCCCAGATAATCCGGCACGTCGAGCCCACCGCGCACGCACAGGTAGCTGCGTACACCGGCACCTGCGATGGTGCCCAGCGACAACGTCGACCCGGCGTGCACCAGAAGCGCGGTGTTCATGGCACAGGATTGGCCATCGACGGTGATCGGGATATGCGCACCGGTCACTGCGACCACCGCATCGGTGTTGAAACGCAATAACGGCCCGCTCATGGTGATTTCCAGCGCAGCGCATCCTTCGGGGTTACCCAGCAGGCCATTGCCCTGGCGCAACGCGCGGCTGTCCATCGGACCGGATGGCGGTACGCCGACCGCCCAGTAGCCCAGTCGTCCCGGATAATCCTGAACGCTGGTCTGCGTGCCGCCGCTCAACACCTCGAAGGTGTCAGCGTGATACACCAGATCTTCCAGGCAGCGGGTCCACGGCTGGCCACTGGCGAACGGCGCGTCGGCAATGATCTGGCGCAGATAGTCGCGATTGGTTTCCACACCGTACAGACGCGTTTCGTTCAGCGCGTCGATCAGTCCGGCGCTGGCGTCCTCGCGGGTCGGTGCCCAACGGATCAGCTTGGCGATCATCGGGTCGAAGTACGGCGGTATCTCGCAGCCGGCCTCGACCCAAGTGTCGATACGTAGCGTTCGGCCATCGGCAGGCGGGAAATCAGCCGCAGTCAGCAAGCCAGGGCAGGGCTGAAAGTCACGCCCCGGATCTTCCGCGTACAGCCGCGCCTGAATCGCATGGCCAACCGGTTTCAGGCCGGCCTGCAACTGATCCAGCGGCGGTAGATCACCGGCAGCCAGTTGCACCATCCAGCTGACCAGATCCACGCCCCAGACCTGCTCGGTGACGCCGTGCTCGACCTGCAGGCGTGTGTTCACTTCCAGAAAATAGAAGCGCTGATCGTCACTGTCGAGGACGAACTCGACCGTCCCGGCGCTGCGATAATTGACTGCCCTGGCGAGTTTGACAGCCGCTGCGCAGAGTTCTTCGGCCATGCCGTGCGGCAGGTTCGGGGCCGGGGTTTCTTCCAGTACTTTCTGATTGCGCCGCTGTACCGAGCAGTCGCGTACGCCGAGCGCCAGCACCTCGCCCTGGCCGTCACCGAACACCTGTACTTCCAGATGGCGCGCGCGCTGGATGTATTTCTCGATGAACACACCCGCGTCGCTGAAATTGTTCTGGCCAAGGCGCTTCACCGCCTCGAACGAGTCGGCCAGTTCTTCAGCGCTGCGGCACACTCGCATGCCGATCCCGCCACCGCCTGCAGTGCTCTTGAGCATGACCGGATAGCCGATGGTACGGGCCGCCGCGATGGCTGATTCAAGGCTGTCGAGCAGTTCGGTGCCTTCGAGCATGGGCACGCCATGCTGTCTGGCCAGTGCGCGGGCAGTGTGCTTGAGGCCGAATACGCGCAGTTGCTCGGGTGTTGGCCCGACGAAGGCGATACAGGCGTCTTCGCAGGCTTGAGCGAACGCGGCGTTTTCGGAGAGGAACCCGTAGCCGGGATGAATGGCTTTGGCGCCGCTGGCTTTGGCAATGGCGAGGATCTTGTCCACCGCCAGATAGGTTCCGGCTGCGCCACCTTCGCCCAGGCTGTGGGCTTCGTCGGCCTGCATCAGGTGCAGGCTGGCAGCGTCGGCTTCGGAATACACCGCCACGCCCTTGACCTGCAAGGTACGCAGGGTCCGCAGGATGCGGCAGGCAATGGCGCCACGGTTGGCGATCAGCAGTTTGTCGAACATGGCATAACCCCGGAAACCCAGTCGCGCTCGGTTTCGTGATGGGAAGCGGGCCGTCCCGCTATTGATCAATCTACGCAACGGTCGTCCGTTGCTGAGGGCAGGTGCCGGGTCAGTCGCGAATCAACAGCTGCGCAGGCGTCGGGTTGTAGCCATTGCAGGGGTTGTTGAGCTGCGGACAGTTGGAAATCAGCACGATCACGTCCATTTCAGCGCGCAGCTCGACGTATTTGCCGGGCGCGGAAATACCGTCTTCGAAGGTCAGGCCGCCTTCGGCTGTCACCGGTACGTTCATGAAGAAATTGATGTTGGGGCCGATGTCTGCCTTGCTCAGGCGGCCGTCATGCACACAGGCGCGCAGGTAGTTGTCGCGGCAGCTGTGCATGTAGCGCTTTTCCAGGGCGTAGCGCACGGTGTTGCTCTCTTGCGCGCACGCGCCACCGAGTGTGTCGTGGCGACCGCAGGTGTCATCGACAATGGTCAGCATCGGCTGGCCGAGGTTGGAAAACAGCACGCTGCCGGTGGTCAGGTATACGCTGTTCTGGCGGCGCAGGGTGCGCTGCACATCGTAGCGCTCACGCGGGTTGCTCAGGCTGAAAAACAGCGTGTCGACGGCCTGGTTGCCTTGCAGATCGAGGATGCGCACGGTCTGCCCGGCCTTGACTTCGGCCAGGAACGGCTCGCCTGCCGGTATGGTTGCGTCGCAGCAAAGGTGAGTGTGTGAATTCATGACAGGGCTCCTCAGGCGAACAGGCGGTCGGTGTTGATGAAGCCGCGCTCGTTTTCCGGGCGCGATGTACGGCAGTGCTCGGCAACGCTGGCGTCGGCCTTCATCCAGCTGAGCTTGAGCGGTTGCGGGGCATATTCCGGGTTGGGGTCCATCGGGTGTTGCAGCGCGGTCAGTACCACCAGCGTGTCCATTGGTGCGTAGAGTTCGATGTAGTCACCGGCCTTGGAGTTGTTCGGCGCGAAGTGCAGGGTTCCTGTCTCGTCGACATCGACACGGCTGAACAGGTTGAGGGTCATCAACAGGTCGGACAGCCCCAGCCCCCATTTGCCCAGCTCGACCAGCAGGTTGTCGACGCCATTGCGGAAGAAGCCGTTGCGCAATTCCTGATAACGGCCCTGGCCGTATTTTTCAGCGACTTCCTGCGCATTGAGCACGCCGCCGATGCTGTCGCTCCAGCCGCAGGTGTCAGTGACGATGGCCGCCAGCACTCGGCCCATGTCCGAATACAGGCAATGACCGTTGCTCAGGCGAGCGGTGTGCTGGCATTTGAGGCTGTCGGGCAGGTTCAGCCGCTCGGTTTTTTCGTGGGCGTTGAGCAGGGTCAGGCTGACGTTGGCGTTGCCGTGCAGGTCGGTCAGGCGCAGCAATTCACCGCGCTTGAGGACGAACGAACGATGGCCGCCACCGGGCAGCAGTTCTTCGGCGAAAACCGGATAAAGCGTGGTTGAGTCAGTCATTGAACGGGCTCCTCTGAAACGTTGAGCAGCGAATCGATGGCGGCGCGCTCGGCGCGGCGTTCGCTGTTGAGGGGGATGTCGTAAGTGATGCGCGCGCCATAGGCTCCGGGCGCGTGCGGGTCGTGGCGCACCTTGTCGAATACCAGCAGGCGGGTGCCGAGGTTGAAGCCTTCGGACAGGTCGTGGGTGACCATGAACACGGTCAGTTTGGTTTCGCGCCACAGGTCCAGCAGCAGGTGATGCATGTCCTTGCGGATACCAGGGTCGAGCGCGCCGAACGGCTCGTCCAGCAGCAGGACGCGGGGTTTCATGATCAGCGCCTGGGCAATCGCCAGTCGCTGTTGCATACCGCCGGACAATTGCGTCGGGTACTTGTCCAGCGCATGCCCCAGGCCGACCTTGCCGAGCAACTGTGCGGCGTGCTCGCGTGCCTCGTTTTTTGCCTGGCCGAACAGACGGCCGAGCCAGGGCGAGCGGGGCAGCTCCAGACCCAGTGCCACGTTGTCGAGCACCGACAGGTGCGGGAATACCGAATAGCGCTGAAACACCACGCCTCGGCTGGCATCCGGCTCATTGCGCAGCGCCGTCCCGTCCAGCGTGATCAGACCGCGACTGGGGGTTTCCTGACCCAGCAACAGGCGCAGAAAAGTCGATTTACCGCAGCCCGACGCGCCGACCAGCGTGCAGAACTCGCCTTCGGCCACGTCCAGGTTGAGGCCCTCGAGCACCACCTGGTCGGCGTATTGCTGCCAGACATTGCGCACACTGATAAAGCTCATGCCCGCGCTCCTTCGTACCAGGGAAAGGCACGTCGGGTCAGGGCCTTCAGACCCCAGTCCATCAGCCAGGCGAGCAGGGTGATCCACACCACATAGGGCAGAATCACGTCCATCGCCAGATAGCGCCGCACCAGGAAGATCCGGTAGCCCAGACCGTCAGTCGAGGCAATCGCCTCGGCGGCGATCAGGAACAGCCACGCCGAACCCAGCACCAGGCGCAGGGCGATTAACAGGCGTGGCAGCAATTGCGGCAGGATCACCCGCAGGATCAGTGTCCAGGTCGAGGCGCCGAGGGTTTGCGCCTTGATCAGCAGTTCGACCGGGATTTCACGGGCGCGCTGTTCCAGATCACGGGCCAGAATCGGTGTGATACCGATCACGATCAGCATCACCTTCGACAACTCGCCCAGACCGAACACGATGAACAGAATCGGCAGAATGGCCAGCGGCGGCACCATCGACAGTACCGTCAGCAAGGGCGACAGCGTTGCGCCGCACAACGGCAGGATGCCCGCTGCGATGCCCAGACACAGACCCAACAGCGCGCTGATCCCCAGGCCGATGGCGAGGCGTTGCAGGCTCGATGCGCTGTCCTGCCACAGCAGGTAGTCACCGCTGCGCGGGTCGGCAACGAACGCCATGCGCTTGACCGCATCGGCCATCTGTACCGCGCTGGGCAGCAGTTTGTCGCTGGGGTTTTCCGCAAGCCGGGTGGCCGAGCCCATGAAATAGGCGAACAGCAACAGGGCGAACGGCAGGATCACCAGTATCAGGCGACCGGCACGATCCGGATGGCGGTTTATCAAACGCATGGCAATGACCTTTCTACTGAACGTGATTTACAGCTTGCCGTCGACGGCCATCTGCACGTAGCTGGGGTCAAAGTGCAGCTTGAGATTGCCCTTGTCGCCGAGCATCACGCCATTGGCGAACGACATGCCGACCGCATCGGCATCGCGT
Source organism: Pseudomonas cerasi (assembly GCF_900074915.1). Classification (GTDB taxonomy): domain Bacteria; phylum Pseudomonadota; class Gammaproteobacteria; order Pseudomonadales; family Pseudomonadaceae; genus Aquipseudomonas; species Aquipseudomonas cerasi. The sequence goes on along the minus strand of NZ_LT222319.1, from coordinate 4,430,613 downwards.
GCGCCTTCGCCGAGCAAACCATGGGCGAACGAGAAGTCAGCCACCTTGCGCTGGGTGTCCGGCAGCTGTTTGCTGGTCGCGAACTCAAGGGCTTCCTTGGGCGTGGCAAACAGCTTGGTGGTGTCCAGTTGCGCCTGGAAGCCGGCCAGATCGGTCCCCGATGCCTTGGCCATGTGTTCCAGCGCAGCCTTGCTCTGAGCGTTTTTGGCGTTCATCAGCGCGACCACTTCAAACCAGGCGCCAGTCAGGGCCTTGCCCAGGGCCGGGTTGTCTTTCAAGGTCTGAGTGTTGACGACCATCATGTCCATGATCTCGCCAGGAATCTGGCTGGAGTTGAACACTTCGGTGACGCCGGGCCTGGCCTTGATGTCCGAAAGCATCGGGTTCCAGGTGGTGACCGCCTGTACATCGTCAGTATTGAAGGCTGCCGAGATATCGGCATCCGAGGTATTGACCACCTTGAGGTCTTTTTCACTGAGCTTGACGCTGTCCAGCGCTCGGGCCAGCAGGTAGTGGGAGACCGACAGTTCGACCAGATTGACGTCCATGCCTTTCAGATCGGCGACTTTCTTGCCTTCGCCCTTGAGCACGATGCCGTCATTGCCATTGGAGAAGTCGCTGACGATCAGTGCCGTGCTTTCCACGCCACCTGCGGCCGGGATGGTAAGGGCGTCCATGTTGGTCATGGTGCAGCCATCGAACTGGCCGGCGGTGTACTGATTGATGGATTCGACGTAGTCGTTGAGCTGGGTGACATCGATCTTGATGCCGTACTTTTTCGCCCACTTGTCGACGATGCCCTGGCTACCCGCGTATTCCCACGGCATCCAGCCTGCGTAGATGGTCCAGCAGACGTTGAAGTGATCTTTCTGGGCGGCATTCGCCGAGAGGCTCAACGCAGCAAGCAGGCCTGCCGTCAGCAGGCCGAAGAGACGAGACTTTTGCATGTTGAGAAATCTCCAGTAGTGAAAAAAGGCGGCCAGGAGCAACGTGACACCACTGGTGTCCCTGTCTCCCGGGCTTTTGTCCCGCCGTGTAACCTCTACTGGAGGTCGCCAACTCTCGGACCAGCCACTTGCCTGGCGGCAAGCCGGAACCCTAGTCGGCTATTGCAAATTGTGGTGCCGCGAACCTGTGTTGACTCCTGCACACCCATCATCAAGCGAGAGTTGTGCCAACTTGTGCCGCGCCTTGTTTTTCAAGGGCCGGGCGAGTCGTCTTCGGTCATCTGTCGCAGGAGTCGCCTTGTGCTGGTGCGAGGGCGCACCGTGATGAGGCAAGGGTGGGTGAAATGTTTTGTAGCATCTTTGTAGAACGTTGAAATACGCCTGCAGGCCTTGGTTGCAGAGCCTTTGCGAGACAGTGACGGGCCATTCATAGCCAGGCCTCGACGCTGCCCGAAGGCACTAGAGTGCCTTTTCGATGTCAGATAATTCGTCCGCCAACCGCTTTGACGGACGCCGACCAGCGTCGCTGGATTGGCCCAATCGCGGTCCAGGAGGCCGCCATGTATCGAAGACCCTTGCTTATCACGTTGCTGACCCTTTTCCTTTCTGGTTGCTACGCAGGTCCCGGTTACTACGAATCCGATGTGTACACGCAGCCGACTGTCGTTGGCGGCGCCTACGCGTATGACAATGGCTACCGCTCTACCTACTACCAGGAGCGACGCATCTATGTGGCGCCTCAACCGCGCTATTACACCCAGCCTCGCTACTACGCCCCGGCACCCCGCTATTACGCGCCACCGCCCCCGCCGCGCTACTACCAGCCGGGACGTCCACCGGGTTATGGCTGGAGAAACGATGGCTTTGGCCGCAATGACGGCTTTCGCGGCAATGGTGGCTTCGGCCGCAACGACGGCTTCCGCGGCGACCGAGGCTGGGACGATCATGGTGGGCGTGGCGGACGAGATGGCCGTGATCATGGAAGAGGTGGGCGCGGCGATGGTCGTGGTGGGCATCGATAGCTGAAGTCTGCGTGCTCACTGTCATGCCAACGCAGCAAGCTGACTGCTGTGAACTGACCAGCGTGCCGATGCCCCGCGTCGGCACGCTCTTCTTTAGGCTCTGCGTCCGATCTTGAGGGCGCATGTCGCAACCGGCATTGACTTTGCGGCCCGGCTTTCCTAGTGTCCGCGCATTGTTTTTACCGGATGTAACCATGACTAGCGACGACCGCATCAAGCTTGAGCCCAGCTGGAAAAACGCCCTGCGTGACGAATTCGAACAACCCTACATGGCTCAATTGCGCGAGTTTCTGCGTCAGGAGCACGCGGCCGGCAAGGAAATCTATCCGCCCGGGCCACTGATCTTCAATGCATTGAACTCCACGCCGCTGGATAACGTGAAAGTGGTCATCCTTGGCCAGGACCCTTATCACGGCCCGAATCAGGCGCATGGCCTGTGCTTCTCGGTGCAGCCGGGTGTGCCGACGCCGCCATCGCTGGTCAACATCTACAAAGAGCTGAAACGCGACCTGAACATCGATATTCCGAACCACGGTTGCCTGCAATCCTGGGCTGATCAGGGCGTTTTGTTGCTGAATACCACCCTCACTGTCGAGCGCGCCAACGCGGCTTCCCATGCAGGAAAAGGCTGGCAGCACTTCACCGACCGGATCATTCAAGTGGTCAGCGAGCACCAGCCGCATCTGGTGTTCCTGCTGTGGGGCGCTCATGCGCAGAGCAAGCAGAAACTGGTCGATGCGACCAAGCATCTGGTGCTGACCTCCGTCCATCCGTCGCCGTTGTCAGCCTACAAAGGCTTCCTGGGCAATGGACACTTCGGACGGGCCAACAAGTACCTTGAGCAAAACGGCATCGCGCCGATCGACTGGCGCTTGCCTGCGCTTTGATTTGAGAGGATTCCAGCGACCTGTTCAGTCAGCGAGCCGTTTGCTCCAGCGCCGGTACAACGGCTCGGCAAGAAACAGCACGAACAGCAGGCGCATGACCTGCATGGCCGTGACCAGCGGCACCGACAGTTGCAGCACTTCGGCGGTCAGGCTCATCTCTGCGATGCCGCCGGGCATCATGCCCAGCGTCAGTGAACGCAGGTCCAGGTGGGTGAGGGCGCTCAGCGCCAGTGCCGCCAGCGCGGCGATCAGCATGGTCAAGGCAGTGCCCAGAAGCGTGCGCGCGAGGAACGATGGCGCACGCCGAAAGAACTCCCGATTGAAATGACAACCCAGCCCGCTGCCGATCAGCAACTGACCGAGCTGACTGGCACCGTTGGGCAGGCCGATTTTCAAATCCCAGACCACGCTCGCCACGGCACTGAGCAACAGCGGGCCGAACAGCCAGGGATTGGGCTGTTTGAGACGTTGCCACAGCCAGGCCAGCGCAGCCCCGAGCGGCAGCAGAACGGCCAGCCAGCGCCAGTCCACGATGCTGGCATGCAAGGCGGGTGCGCCATCACCCAGCAGGTATTTGAAGATCGCCGGCACGCACAGTACTACGGCAAGTACCCGCAGACTTTGCGCGGCAGCGACACTGCTCAGCGTTGCACCGTTACGTGCGCCAAGGTTGACCATCTCCCCGGAACCGCCCGGCATGCTGGAGAAGAACGCGGTAGGGCGATCCTCTCCGGTACGCAGCATCAGCCACACGCCGACCAGGCACGACAGACTGGTGACCAGGGCTCCGATGAAAATCAGCCCGAAATGCGCCAGTACCTGTTCGATGACTACCGGCGTGAAGTGCAGGCCGATGCCGATCCCGATGATCAACTGACCGAACTTGCGACCGCCGGGAATCTGCGCCAGTTGCCAAGGTGTCAGGCAGCGCACCAGAATGATTGCCAGCAACGAGCCCACCATCCATGGCAACGGCCAGCCGACCTGGCTGGCGAGGTAGCCGCCCAGCAGGCCGACCAGCGGCGTTGCCCACCATTGGCGCAGAGACGAATCAGCCATGCGCCGCAGCGGCCTGCTGTCTGGCGCGCTTGCGCCAGATGCGCAGCAGCGGGAACAGCAGCATGAACACGGTTACCACCCAGACCCCGAGAGTGATCGGGCTGGACCAGAGGATCCCCAGTTCGCCGTTGGAGATCGACAGGGCGCGACGCAGGTTCTGCTCCATCAGACCGCCAAGGATGAACCCGAGCAGGATCGGCGACAGCGGGAAGTCCAGCTTGCGCAGGATGTAGCCGAAGATACCGATACCGACCATCAGGAACAGGTCGAACGTGGTGGCGTGCACCGCATACACACCGATGCCGGTGATGATCGCAATCACCGGGACCAGTGCCCAGTTCGGCACGGCAAGGATGCGCGTGAAGAGGCGAATCATCGGGATGTTGAGGATCACCAGCATGATGTTGGCGATGAACAACGACGCGATAAGGCCCCAGACGATGTCCGGCTGCTGTTGAAACAGCATCGGGCCAGGCGTGATGTTGTAAAGCGACAAGGCGCCGATCATTACCGCCGTGGTGCCTGAACCCGGCACGCCCAGCGTCAGCATCGGCACCAGGGCGCCGCAGGCCGTTGCGCCGATGGCCGTCTCGGGTGCGGCCAGGCCACGCATGTCGCCCTGGCCGAACTTGCCGCTGGCGCCGGCGATGCGTTTTTCCGTCATGTAAGCGACCGCGCTGGCCAGCGTCGCACCGGCGCCAGGCAATACGCCAAGGATGAACCCCAGCAGACCGCAGCGAATGTTCACCACGAACACGGCAGCGGCTTCCTTGACGTTGAACATCATGCGCCCGGTGGCCTTGACGGCCTCCTGACCGCGATGGGTCTTCTCCAGCAGCAAAAGGATTTCGCTGATCGAAAACAGGCCCAGCACCAGCACCACGAACTGAATGCCATCGGTGAGGTGAATATTGTCGCCCGTGAAACGGTATACCCCGCTGTTGGCATCGATACCTACTGCAGACAGGAACAGCCCGATCAGCGCGGCAATGAACGTCTTCAACGGCCGGTCACCGGCCATCCCGCCCAGACAGACGATCGCGAAGACCATCAGCACGAAGTATTCCGCCGGGCCGAAGGCAATCGCCCATTTGGCGAGCAGGGGCGCGAACAGCACCATGCCGCAGGTGGCGATGAACGCGCCGATGAACGAACTCCATGCCGAGAGCGACAGTGCAACGCCAGCCAGGCCCTGGCGGGCCATCGGGTAGCCGTCCAGGGTGGTCATCACGGTGGACGCTTCACCCGGGATGTTCAGCAGGATCGAGCTGATACGCCCGCCGTATTCGCAGCCCAGGTAGACGGCTGCCAGCAGAATCAGCGCCGATTCGGGCGGCAGGCCCAGTGCGAAAGCGATAGGGATCAGCAGCGCCACACCGTTGATCGGTCCAAGCCCCGGCAGCAGGCCGACGACAGTACCGATCAATGTTCCGCACAGCGCCGTGATCAGGTTGTAAGGCGTCAGGGCGACACCGAAGCCCTGGCCCAGATAACCGAAAGTATCCATTTTAATTCTCCAGAACGCTGAGCAGGCCCAAAGGCAGGGGGACGTCCATGGCCTTGTCGAACAGCATGTACAGGCCGACGCTCATCAGAATCACCACCACCACGCTCGGCAGCCAGCGGCCGCCATACAGGCGCGCCATGGGAATGCCGATCAGAATGCTGCTGAGGATGAAGCCCAGCGGTTCGAACAGCCCCGCGAATATCAGCAGCAGGACGATGCACACGCCGATCTTGATCAGGGTCTCGCGATCCAGCTCCGGGTCTTCCTCGGTGTGCACGATGGGCGTGGGTCTGATCAGCAGGTACAGCAGGGCGACGCTCATCAGCCCGAGCATCAGCAGCGGGAAGGCGCGTGGTCCGACCGGTTCATAGGAAAAAGGTGCCTGATAAGGCCAGGCCATGAGGGCCAGGCCTGCGCATGCCAGTAACAGCAGGCCAGCGAAGATGCGTTGTATGACCATGAGAAGCTCCTGAGTCGCGCCCCTGCAGCGGGTGCAACTGAATGTCAGTCAATTGAGTTCAATTACTGAATCAGGCCGAATTCCTTGGCCATCAACTTGTAGTCGGCGACCTGCTTCTTGACGTAGGTGTCCAGTTCCGCGCCGGTCATGGCGAACGGGAACAGCTCGCGCTGGTCGCGCAGTTTGGCGAAGTCCTCGGAAGCCAGGATCTTATCGAACGAAGCTTTCCACCAGTTGTAGTCTTCGTCGCTGACCTTCGGCCCGAGGTAGAAGCCACGTACCACCGGCCAGACGATGTCGTAGCCCTGTTCCTTGGCGGTGGGGATGCCTTTCATTTCAGGTTCGTCGATACGCTTTTCGGCGAACACCGCTAGCAGGCGCATATCGCCGCTCAGAATGTGCGGCATGGAGTCGGAAATATCGGTACTGCCCACCTGGATGTGGCCGCCGAGCAGCGCGGTGGCGATTTCACCGCCGCCTTCGAGTGCCACGTAGCGCAGTGCGCGCGGGTTGATGCCGGCGGCCTTGGCGATCAATGCGGTCTGCATCCAGTCCTGGCTGCCCACGGTGCCGCCTGAGCCGATCACGACTTTGCTCGGGTCGGCTTTCAGCGCCTGGACCAGATCGTCGAGATTCTTGTAGGGCGAGTCGCTCTTCACTGCGATGGCGCCATAGCTGGTGCCCACGGCGGCGAGCCAGCGCACTGCGTTCTCATCGAAACGACCGAATTTGCCCTGCGCCAGATTGAGCAGCGAACCGCTGGACCACGCGACCAGTGTGCCGGCATCGGCGGGGCGCTGCGCAACGACGGCGTTGTAGGCCACCGCGCCGACACCGCCTGGCATGTAGGTGACGCGCATCGGCGAAGTCAGAATCTTCTCGTTGATCAGCGCGCTCTGCACCAGTTTGCAGGTCAGGTCGAATCCGCCACCTGGCGAGGCAGGGGCAATGCATTCCGGACGTTTGGGTTCGGCAAGCAACTGGCTGGCAATCAGCATGCACCCAGCGGTAGCGGCTATGTGGCGCAGGGAAAATTTCATGTTCAGTCTCCAGGGATATTGTTGTTTTTGGCAGAGAGAAGCTGTTCACCATGCGCTTTTGTCACGCGCACGGGAAAACCTGTGTGCTGTGTCACAGGGGCGGGCGTTTGCGCTGAAGTGGTGTTTTGAAGCAGGTGGCGTGAGGAGCGCGCAGAGCAGTCCTCGACGGGAGGTGCTCCATGAGCTGGCAAGCCTGGACGGGCGTAGACATGACGTGACTCCGTTTAGCAATTTATTGTTTTTATTGTTCAGACGCGTCCGGGCGCCTGTTTTTTACGTACCCTTTTATCGGGTCGTCTCTCGATGCTAAACGACAAACCTTTCGTAAACCTTTCAGTTGCCTTTCACGTCTTGACTAGCGAGCCGCGAATCGTTTCTGCCCTTCACAGACGGCGGCCGGCCTGTAAACTCCACCGCCACGAGCCTCGATACCCAGATCGATAACAACAGTGACAATCAGGAGACGGCGATGCGTGTTCTTCTTGTGGAAGATCATCTGCAATTGGCTGAAAGTGTCGCGCAGGCGCTCAAAAGCGCGGGTTTGACCGTTGATGTGCTGCATGATGGCGTGGCTGCCGACCTGGCATTGAACAGCGAGGAGTACGCGGTCGCCATTCTCGATGTCGGGTTGCCGCGCATGGACGGCTTTGAAGTGCTGGCGCGTCTGCGAGCGCGCAGCAAAAACCTGCCGGTGCTGATGCTGACGGCGCGCAGTGACGTCAAGGACCGTGTCCACGGCCTGAATCTGGGTGCCGACGACTACCTGGCCAAGCCTTTCGAACTCTCCGAGCTGGAGGCCAGGGTCAAGGCTTTGCTGCGGCGCAGCGTGCTGGGTGGCGAGCGGCAACAGCGCTGCGGCGTGCTGGCCTACGATCTGGATACGCGACGTTTCACACTCGGCGAAGAGCTGCTGACCCTGACCTCTCGCGAACAGGCAGTGCTGGAAGCGCTTATCGCCCGGCCGGGTCGGGTGATGAGCAAGGAGCAACTGGCGGCGCAGGTGTTCGGGCTCGATGAAGAAGCCAGCCCCGACGCCATCGAGATCTATGTCCATCGTCTGCGCAAAAAGCTCGACGGGCATTCCGTGGCGATCGTGACCTTTCGCGGTCTGGGGTATCTGCTGGAAAGCCGTGATGATTAACGACAGCCTGCGCTGGCGGTTGTTGTGGAACCTGGCCCTGCTGCTGGTGGTGTTGATGCTGGCCAGCGGCATGAGCGCTTACTGGAATGGTCGCGAAGTGGCCGACACCGCCTATGACCGTACGTTGCTGGCTTCCGCGCGAACCATCGCTGCCGGCCTGACCCAGCGTGATGGCACGCTGAGCGCCGACATTCCCTACGTGGCGCTGGATACCTTCGCCTACGATAGCGAAGGGCGCATCTACTATCAGGTCAATGACATTCATCAGAAGCTGATTTCCGGTTATGAAAACCTGCCTTCGCCGCCGCCCGGTACCTTGCGTACCGACGATTACCCGGCCCTGGCGAAATTTTATAACGGGATCTATCAGGGCCAGGATGTGCGGGTTGTCAGTCTGCTCAAACCGGTGACCGACCCGGGCATGAACGGCACCGCTGAAATCCGCGTTGCCGAAACCCAGGAAGCGCGCAAGGGCATGGCGCGCAGCCTGATGGCCGACACATTGCTGCGCCTGGGCATGCTCGGAGGGGGCGCGCTGCTGCTGGTCTGGTTCACGGTCAGCGCGGCATTGCGACCGCTGGAGCGCCTGCGCACCGCCGTCGAGGAGCGTCAGCCGGATGATCTGCGCGCCTTGCCGATGGTTGAAGTGCAGCACGAGCTGCGTCCGTTGGTGGGGGCGCTGAACCACTTCACCGAACGATTGCGCGTGCAGTTCGAGCGCCAGGCGCAATTCATCGCGGATGCCGCCCACGAACTGCGCACGCCGCTGGCCGCCTTGAAGGCGCGGGTCGAGCTGGGGCTGCGCGAACACGACCCGGAGCATTGGCGCAGCACGCTGGAGTCGGCGGCGCTCGGCACCGATCGACTCACGCATCTGGCCAACCAGCTGCTGTCCCTGGCACGCATCGAAAACGGCGCCAGGTCCATCGCCGAGGGCGGGGCGCAACAGCTGGACCTCAGTCAATTGGCCAGAGAGCTGGGCATGGCCATGGCACCGTTGGCTCATTCCCGGGGCGTTGCGCTGGCGCTGGAGGCTGACGAGCCGGTCTGGCTGCGCGGCGAGCCGACCTTGCTGAACGAGTTGCTGAGCAATCTGATCGACAACGCGCTGGCCCATACCTCGCCGGGCGGCAACGTCGTGTTGCGGGTCTATGCGCCGGGCGTTCTGGAGGTCGAGGATGATGGTCCCGGCATTCCGCCCGATGAGCGTGAGCGGGTCTTCGAGCGTTTTTATCGCCGCAGCCAGCAGGGCAGTGGTGCCGGGCTCGGGCTGGCGATTGTGGGCGAAATCTGCCGGGCACATCTGGCCAGGATCACCTTGCACGAGGGGGCTGAGCGTGGCTTGAAGGTAAGGGTCAGTTTCAGCGCCACCTGATGGGGCGAAATTAGTAGAGCATGCTCTTGGCTTCGTCCATCTGGGCGCTGAGCACGCCTTCGCCTCTGGCGAGCCTCAGCTGGCTGTAGGCAGGCAGGTCGACCATTTCGATGAGGCTGAAGGGATGGTCGGTATTCCTATGGATATGCACCGTGGCGATCTGTACCAGGTCGGTGTAGTCAGGGCTTTTCGAGACGCGCGCGAAGTTCTGGAACTGGCCCGGCACACAGGCCAGCGGCTCGGGGAAATCCCATGAGCGCAGCAGGCGCTCGCCGATGACCGGATGAATGCTGTCGATTACGTGGTTGAGGCTGATCGGGTCGGACAGCAGCTCGTAATGGTCTTCGGCATAGGTCAGGATCGGCAGGATCCCGATCAGGTGGATCAGCCCGGCGAGCGTGGCCTGATCGGGTTTCAGACTGGTGTAGTGCTGACACAGGGTGTAGCTGATACCGGCCACCTGCAGGCTTTGCTTCCAGATATCGCGCATCTTCTGCTCGATGACCGGCGACTTGGCGTGGAACATCTGCTCGACCACCAGGCCGATGGCCAGGTTGCAGGTGTAGTTGACGCCCAGGCGTCGAATCGCGGTATTGACGTCGCTGACTTCAAAATTCGGGCGCAGCAGGGGGCTGTTCGCAACCTTGATAAGGCGCGCGGAAAGGGCTGTATCGCTACCGATGACCTTGCTCAGGGCCGAAATACTGATCTCGGTGTCCTCTGCAGCCAGGCGAATCCTCAGTGCCACTTCCGGCAGGGTGGGGAGAAACAAGGCATCTCTGTCGATGGCCTTGATCAAGTTTCTCTGCACCTCGTCAGCCATCTTGCTCATGTTGCATCTCGCAGCTGTTGGGGGTGTCCAGAGTTATCCGCGCGCTCTTCAGAGCGCCAGGCTGTACTGGATCGCTCTAAAGACACTAGGAAGCTGAATGTGTTCGTCTGCTAGCGCTGAGTTTCGAGTTTGCTGTCCAGTGTGTAGGGCAGTTCACTCATTTGCAGCGCCGCGCCTTCTGGCGAACCAAGATTGATACGACCGTCTTCTGCCGCATCACCCTGCAATACCGCGAGCAGCTCGATGTTCTGCCCATCCTGTGCCGCAATGACGACGTTGCCCACTGCGCTGGCATGCACCGGTGAGAACAGTGCCGTACCGGGCTGCGGGATCTCTTCGCCGCTCAGGGTCAGGCGGTAAAGCCTGCGCTTTAGTTTGCCAAGATATTGCATTCTGGCAACGATTTCCTGGCCGGTGTAGCAGCCTTTCTTGAAGCTGACGCCGCCAACCGCTTGCAGATTGATCATCTGCGGAATGAATTCTTCGCGGGTGTTGCCGAACACCTGGCCGATACCGACACGGATCTGGCCCAGCAGCCAGTCGTTCAGCGGGGCTTCGCTCAACTGCGATGCCAGACGCGCTTTGATGCTGTCTGCCTGTGCGCTGCGCACCCAGAGCTCGGCCCGACCTGGCGAGACGCGGATCGCGATCAGGTCATCGGCGCGCACCACGCTATCGGTTTCCTGTGGCAGATCCAGCCCCAGGCTGACCAGCGCAGCGTCCCCGTCCTGCAGACCGAAGCGCACCCAGTCTGCGCTTTCATCCGTGAGCTTCGATTTGGAGAACACTGCGTATTTGCGCAGGTCGAGCAATTGCGCCTCGATCAGTTCGCCAGCCATCGCCAACAGGCAACCGTCGCCCTCGAACACGATGCGAAAACTCGACTGCATCCGGCCTTTCTGCGTGCAACGGGCACCCAGGCTGGATTTGTCTTCATTCAGATAATTGAGGTTGCACGTCAGCTGACCCTGAAGAAACTTGCTGGCATCCACGCCGCGAACGGCGAGAACGCCCTCATGGGTTAGCGTGCAGAAAAAAGCTGTGTGGGCCATGGTCATCGCAGATTGGGAAAAAAGTCCGGGGGCACATCATAGTGCCGAGTCGAGGTTATGCATACGGGTACATGAAAACTGCTGCGACCATTGCGAGATTCGCGCGCCCGGCTCACGGCTGTATACTTGCCGCCTACTTTGAGGAGCGCTCCATGGTCGAAGACGTTGAACTCAACCGCCTTTACTGGCACAGCCGCCGCGGCATGCTTGAACTGGACGTGCTGCTGGTGCCGTTTGTCCGTGAGGTCTATCCACATCTGAATGACGTAGACCGCGATTTGTACCGCCGTCTGCTGACCTGTGAGGATCAGGATATGTTCGGCTGGTTCATGCAGCGCGCCGAATCCGAAGACGCTGAATTGCAGCGTATGGTTCGCATGATTCTGGATCGTGTCCAGCCCCAGTGATCGCTTTGAATGTCACTGGCAGGCTTCGCGTCTGCTGGTGACGGCGTATCTTGCGGTTCAGTCGCTGGCACTGGTCGCGTTGTACTGGCTGGACATCGCCGCGTGGGCTGCGGCGCTGGGTGCGCTGATGTGCCTGGTGCACGCTGTCCGCGTGATACCACGCTCCATCCTGCTGACGCATCCGGCGGCATTCACTGCACTCAAGCGCGATCATCAAGGCTGGCAGCTGTGGAATGCATGTGACGGCTGGCAGTCTGTGCAGTTATGCCCCGACAGCCTTGCCTTGCCGTGGGTGGTCATTCTGCGTTTTCGCCCGATTATCGCCGGTCGGCCAGGACGATCAATAAACAGTTGTTGTATCCCGCATGACGCATTGACGCCGGACATTCATCGACGTCTGCGTGTACGTTTGAAATTCAGCCGGCATAGGTGGGCGGCACCAGAATAGTGTCCAGCGCCTCCGGCAACATATCGGGATAATCCAGCGTGTAATGCAGGCCGCGGCTTTCCTTGCGCTGCATGGCCGAGCGGATCATCAGTTCCGCGACCTGCGCCAGATTGCGCAACTCGATCAGGTCACGGCTGACCTTGTAGTTGCTGTAGAACTCGTCGATCTCATCCAGCAGCAGGCGTACGCGGTGTTGAGCGCGCTGCAGGCGTTTGTTGGTGCGCACAATGCCGACGTAGTCCCACATGAACCGCCTCAGCTCGTCCCAGTTGTGCGCGATGATCACGTCCTCGTCCGAGTCGGTGACCTGGCTGGCGTCCCAGGCAGGAAGGTCGGCGGGCATCTGCACGTCAGCCAATTGCTTTTCTATGTCTGCGGCGGCCGATCGGGCATAGACGAAGCACTCCAGCAGCGAGTTGCTGGCCATGCGGTTGGCGCCGTGCAGGCCCGTGAAGCTGGTCTCGCCGATGGCGTACAGGCCCGGCACATCGGTATGCCCCTTGCTGTCCACCATCACGCCGCCACAGGTGTAATGCGCGGCCGGAACCACCGGTATCGGCTCGCGTGTGATGTCGATGGAAAACTCCAGGCAGCGCTCGTAGACGGTTGGAAAGTGCGTCTTGATGAAGGCTTCCGGCTTGTGGCTGATGTCCAGATACACACAGTCGATGCCCAGTCGCTTCATTTCATGGTCTATCGCGCGGGCCACGATATCGCGCGGGGCCAGTTCTGCCCGCTCGTCGAAGCGCTGCATGAAGCGTTCGCCGTTGGGCAGTTTGAGATAGGCCCCTTCGCCACGAAGTGCTTCGGTGATCAGAAAACTCTTGGCCTGCGGGTGATACAGGCAAGTGGGGTGAAACTGGTTGAACTCGAGGTTCGCCACCCGGCAGCCGGAACGCCAGGCCATGGCGATGCCGTCGCCACAGGCGCCGTCAGGGTTGCTGGTGTACAGATAGACCTTGGCGGCGCCACCCGACGCCAGGATAGTGAAGCGCGCGCTGTAAGTATCCACTTCGCCACTGTGGCGGTTGAGCACATAGGCACCGAGGCAGCGCTGGCCGTCCAGGCCGAGGCGGCGTTCAGTGATCAGGTCGATGGCAGCGCGCTGATCGAGCAGTTCAATGTTGGGTCGCTTGATCGCCTGTTCCAGCAGGGTGCGAAAAATCGCTGCGCCCGTGGCATCTGCAGCATGAATGATCCGCCGATGGCTATGGCCGCCTTCACGCGTCAGGTGAAATTCAAATCCGCTTTCGTCGGTGTCTGCGTCATCGCCACGGGTAAAAGGTACGCCTTGATCGATCAGCCATTGAATCGCCTCGCGGCTGTGCTCGACGGTGAAGCGCACAGCGTCTTCGTCGCAAAGGCCGCCGCCTGCGTTCAGCGTGTCCTCAACATGAGATTGCACGGTGTCGGTGTCATCCAGTACTGCCGCAACGCCGCCCTGTGCCCAGAAGGTCGAGCCATTGGCGAGATCGCCCTTGCTCAGGACTGCAATCCGCAGGTGGTCGGGAAGGGTCAGTGCCAGGCTCAACCCGGCCGCGCCGCTGCCGATTACCAGTACGTCATGCTGAAAATGTTGACTCATCTGCGAATTCTGCCCTTGGCGACCACTAGTATAAGTATTGGGGTAACGGCACAATAGCCTCGCCTACATGGCAATGTGAGACCACGGCGGGTCTGGATTGTGCTCCAGTCCTCGACGTCATGCCTATTGATTTCCTTTTGTTGAGTTGCTGGAAATGCTCCAGTGTATTGATTTAAGGGAGTTTTATGCAGTTTGCGGCTCACGCCAGCGGTTGTGCCAATGGAACTTTTCTTAAAGAACCATGCTCAATAGCAGGTTGCCTACACAGGAACAGCGTCGATTTCGCAGGGTTAGATAAGTGATCATCAACTGCGAAACCGGCGACAAGACTATTCGCGCAGCCGACCGTGTCGAGCTGCGTTTTTCGTGCAGGCTTTACGATGGCTTGCAGGAAACTTGCTTGAAGGGGGAGAACTTTTGCGAAAAGCCCGAGTCTATGTTTGCGAGCCTGAACAATATCAGTTGCAACACTCCTTCATGCTTAACGAGGAGTGTTCATGCTAACCCAGGAAGAGGATCAGCAGCTTGTCGAACGCGTACAGCGTGGCGATACGCGAGCATTTGATCTGTTGGTGCTGAAGTATCAGCACAAAATTCTAGGGTTGATCGTGCGATTCGTGCACGACACCCATGAGGCTCAAGACGTTGCACAGGAAGCCTTTATCAAGGCTTATCGTGCTCTCGGAAATTTTCGCGGCGACAGTGCTTTCTACACCTGGCTGTACCGCATCGCCATTAACACGGCGAAGAACTATCTGGTTTCGCGAGGTCGGCGGCCACCGGATAGCGATGTAAGGTCTGAAGACGCGGAGTTCTACGACGGCGACCACGGCCTCAAGGACATCGAGTCGCCGGAGCGTGCATTGTTGAGGGATGAGATCGAGGGCACCGTCCATCGGACCATCCAGCTTCTCCCGGAAGATTTACGTACGGCACTAACTTTACGTGAATTCGATGGTCTGAGTTATGAAGACATTGCGAGCGTCATGCAGTGTCCTGTTGGTACCGTGCGCTCTCGGATCTTCCGCGCTCGGGAAGCCATCGATAAAGCCCTGCAGCCGTTGTTGCAGGAATCCTGAGACAGCGGCGATAGCCCAAGAGAGGAACCCGCCATGAGTCGTGAAGCCCTGCAGGAATCGCTGTCCGCGGTACTTGATAATGAAGCGGACGAACTGGAATTACGTCGGGTATTGAATGCCATTGACGATGCCGATACTCGCGCCACCTGGTCGCGTTACCAAGTTGCTCGTGCAGCGATGCACAAAGAGCTGCTGATCCCTCATCTGGATATCTCGGCTGCTGTATCTGCCGCGATCGCCGATGAAGTCAGCCCGCTCAAGGCAGCTCGCGGTCCTTGGCGTACGCTGGGTCGCCTGGCCGTTGCAGCGTCGGTTACCGTAGCCGTTCTGGCTGGTGTCCGCCTGTACAATCAGGACGACATTGCCGGTGCACAACTGGCACAGCAGACCCAACAGCCTGCAAACCTGACTGTTCCGCAAGTGAAAGGCCCGGCCGTACTGGCTGGTTACACTGAAAGCGCCGAGCAAGCACCTGGTCCTATGGCCAATGGTGTATTGCAGGGCGGTGGTCAAGGTGACCAGCGTCTGCCGGGCTATCTGCGTCAGCATGCCCAGGAAGCAGCGTTGAAAGGCACTGAAAGCGCGTTGCCATACGCCCGTGCTGCGAGTCTGGAAAACCGTTAAGGAGGATCATGCGAGCCGTCCCTCTACTGCCGCTACTGCTTGGTGGATGGCTTGCCCTACCGGTACAGGCTGATGATGCCCAAGACGCAATCAATCGTCTTGCCAAGGTTGATCAGCAGCAGAGCTATCAGGGTACTTTTGTATACGAGCGCAACGGTAGTTTTTCTACCCACCGAATCTGGCACCGCATAGCGGAAGGTCATGTTCAGGAGCGCTTGCTGCAACTTGATGGTTCTGCTCAGGAAGTGTTGCGTGTTGACGGGCTTACCCAGTGCGTCAGCGGCACACTCGAAGCGGGCGTGGCCAATCCGGCCGACTCATCTGCCCGCGCCTTCGATGTCAAAAGACTCTCCGCCTGGTACGACATAAAAGTTGTCGGCAAATCCAGAGTGGCCGGTCGCCAGGCAACCATCGTTGCGCTGTCCCCCAAGGACCAGCATCGATACGGCCTCGAACTTCACCTGGATAACGAAACCGGTCTTGTGCTCAAGTCGCTTCTATTGAGCGAGAAGGGGCAGTTGCTCGAACGTTTCCAGTTTACCGATCTCGATACCGCCGGTGTTCTGTCCGAGCAAACGCTCAAGACCAGTGCCGATTGCAAACCCGTGTCTGTGGTGAAAACCAAGCCCGAAGCGTCCATAAGTCCTGTGGCCTGGCATTCGGACTGGCTGCCGCCGGGTTTCGAAGTCAGCAGCAGTGGCGTGCGCAAGGACGCCTCCACGCAATCCTCCGTTACCCATCTGATGTATGGTGACGGTCTGGCGCGTTTTTCGGTGTTCATCGAGTCGGTGAAAGGCGGATCTTCCTCGGATATTCGCACCCAGCTAGGCCCTACAGTGGCTGTTTCGCGCCGTCTCACCACGCCGCAGGGCGACATGATGGTGACGGTCGTCGGAGAAGTTCCGATGGGCACTGCGGAGCGCATAGCATTGTCGATGCGTAACGACGAACCTCCAGCCAATAAATAAACATTTGAAGTCACGGATCCCAGGATGTAAAAATTTTCATCCTGGGTTACAGAAGCCGCCAGGCCGCACTCAACCTGGCTCGGGCACAGGCGCTGAAATGTTTGGTGAGGTTTGCAGATTGCAAAAGCTCTGTTTTTTTTCTATAGGTCACAGCCTCGCAGCTCTGGCCTTTTGTCGTTTCCAGAGGCCATGTCGCTGATCCAGAGATGAGCATCGCTGCTTGAGGTCTTTGAGTCGGTTGCTTCGGACTGCTTAATTTTTTCCTCGTTACGAACGGGAGCCATATGTCGATACCACGCATGAAATCCTACTTTTCATTGATTGCCGCTGTGCTGATGCTCGGTCAGGTTGCTACGGCTCAAGCCGAAAACCTGCCGGACTTCACCGGGCTGGTCGAGCAGGCGTCGCCCGCAGTGGTGAATATCAGTACGCGCCAGAAGTTGCCGGACCGTGCCGTCGCCAATCAGCAAATGCCTGATCTGGAAGGCTTGCCGCCGATGCTTCGCGAGTTTCTCGAGCGCAGCATGCCGCCGGGTTCGCGTCCGCCAGGTTCGGGTGCTGGCAAGGGTGATCGCCAGCGTGAGGCCCAGTCCCTCGGCTCGGGTTTCATCATCTCTCCTGACGGCTACGTGCTGACCAATAATCACGTAATCGACGGCGCTGACGAAATTCTCGTACGCCTGTCCGACCGCAGCGAGTTGAAGGCCAAGCTGGTGGGTACCGATCCGCGTACCGACGTTGCCGTCCTGAAAATTGAAGGCAAGGACCTGCCAACTGCCAAGCTGGGTAATTCCAATACGCTCAAGGTCGGCGAATGGGTCCTGGCGATCGGCTCGCCGTTCGGTTTCGACCATTCCGTGACCAAGGGTATCGTCAGTGCCAAGGGGCGCAGCCTGCCTAACGACACCTATGTGCCGTTCATTCAGACCGACGTGGCCATCAACCCGGGTAACTCGGGTGGCCCGCTGTTCAACATGGCGGGCGAGGTCGTCGGGATCAACTCGCAGATCTTCACGCGTTCCGGTGGTTTCATGGGGCTGTCGTTCGCGATTCCGATCGACGTCGCCATGGATGTGGCCAATCAGCTCAAGGCCAATGGCAAAGTCAGCCGCGGCTGGCTGGGTGTGGTCATCCAGGAAGTGAACAAGGACCTCGCCGAGTCGTTTGGCCTGGACAAGCCTGCCGGCGCGCTGGTTGCGCAAGTGCTTGACGACGGCCCGGCTGCCAAGGGTGGTGTGCAGGTGGGTGACGTGATTCTGAGCGCCAACGGTCAGCCAATCGTCATGTCGGCTGACCTGCCGCACCTGATCGGCAACCTCAAGGACGGCAGCAAGGCCGAACTTGAAGTGATTCGCGACGGCAAGCGTCAGAAGCTGACGGTCACCGTCGGTGCACTGCCTGATGAAGGTCAGGAAATGGGCGATGTTGGCGGTACGGGTGCCGAGCGCAGCAGTAATCGTCTGGGCGTATCGGTGATCGAGCTGACCGCCGAGCAGAAGAAATCCCTGGATCTCAAAGGTGGTGTGGCGATCAAGGAAGTCACAGGCGGCCCGGCTTCGCTGATCGGTCTGCAGGCGGGTGATGTGATCACTCACCTGAACAATCAGGCGATCACGTCCAGCAAGCAGTTCACTGAGGTGGCGAAAAGCCTGCCCAAGGATCGCTCTGTCTCGATGCGTGTTCTGCGTCAGGGCCGTGCGACCTTCATTACCTTCAAGCTGTCCGAGTAACCGGTCGGTTTAAGAGGAAAGGGTGGCCATGGCCACCCTTTTTTGTACCCGTTTGTTTACCGTGCGCCGATCCGGGTGCCTGTAAGCGTGACGCCTCTTGCTTAGTTCAGGTACAATTCCCGGCTATTTTTCGGCGGGGAATCTGCCTGCAACCTTTTTGAGTGTTGATCCGTGAGTGATTTGAGTCATATCCGCAATTTCTCCATCATCGCCCACATTGACCATGGCAAGTCGACGCTGGCCGACCGCTTCATTCAAATGTGCGGCGGCCTGACCGAGCGCGAAATGGAAGCGCAGGTGCTCGATTCCATGGATCTTGAGCGCGAGCGCGGGATCACCATCAAGGCCCATAGCGTTACCCTGTATTACAAGGCCAAAGACGGTATTACCTACCAGCTGAACTTCATCGACACCCCCGGGCACGTCGACTTCACCTACGAAGTCAGCCGTTCTCTGGCCGCGTGCGAAGGTGCGTTGCTGGTGGTCGATGCAGGGCAGGGCGTCGAGGCGCAATCGGTCGCCAACTGCTATACCGCCATCGAGCAGGGCCTTGAGGTCATGCCGGTACTGAACAAGATGGACTTGCCGCAGGCCGATCCGGACCGCGTCAAGGAAGAAATCGAGAAGATCATCGGCATCGACGCCACCGATGCCGTGGCGTGCAGCGCCAAGAGCGGCATGGGCGTGGATGAGGTCCTCGAGCGTCTGGTCGCAACCATTCCGGCACCGACCGGCAATATCGAGGATCCGCTGCAGGCGTTGATCATCGACTCCTGGTTCGACAATTACCTGGGCGTCGTGTCCCTGGTGCGTGTGCGCCACGGCCGCGTCAAGAAGGGCGACAAGATTCTCGTCAAGTCGACCGGCAAGCTGCATCTGGTCGACAGCGTGGGCGTGTTCAACCCCAAGCACACGGCAACCGTCGATCTGAAAGCGGGCGAAGTAGGCTTCATCATCGCTGGCATCAAGGACATTCACGGTGCGCCGGTCGGTGACACCCTGACCCTGAGCACCACGCCCGACGTCGACGTGCTGCCCGGCTTCAAGCGTATTCAGCCACAAGTCTATGCAGGCCTGTTCCCGGTCAGCTCGGACGACTTCGAAGACTTCCGTGAAGCGCTGCAGAAGCTGACCCTGAACGACTCTTCACTGCAATACCTGCCCGAGAGCTCCGATGCGCTGGGCTTCGGCTTCCGCTGTGGCTTCCTCGGCATGCTGCACATGGAGATCATCCAGGAACGCCTGGAGCGTGAATACAATCTCGACCTGATCACCACCGCGCCAACCGTAATCTTCGAGCTGTTGCTGAAGACCGGCGAAACGATTTACGTCGATAACCCATCCAAGCTGCCTGACCTCTCGGCCATCGAAGACATGCGCGAGCCCATCGTTCGCGCAAATATTCTTGTGCCGCAGGAGCACCTGGGCAACGTCATTACGTTGTGCATCGAAAAACGTGGCGTACAGCACGACATGCTGTTCCTCGGCACGCAGGTCCAGGTGAGCTACGATTTGCCGATGAACGAAGTGGTTCTGGATTTCTTCGATCGTCTCAAGTCTGTCAGCCGCGGTTATGCTTCGCTGGATTATCATTTTGATCGTTACCAGTCGGCCAACCTGGTCAAGCTCGACGTTCTGATCAACGCCGAGAAGGTCGACGCCCTGGCCCTGATCGTTCACCGCGACAACGCACACTACAAAGGGCGTGCGTTGACCGAGAAGATGAAAGAGCTGATCCCTCGACAGATGTTCGACGTGGCAATTCAGGCAGCTATCGGCGGTCAGATTGTGGCCCGGACAACCGTCAAGGCGCTTAGAAAGAACGTATTGGCCAAATGCTACGGCGGTGACGTCAGCCGCAAGCGTAAATTGCTGGAGAAGCAAAAGGCCGGTAAGAAACGCATGAAGCAGGTCGGCAACGTGGAAATTCCACAGGAAGCCTTCCTTGCAGTGCTCAGGTTGGAATAGTCAGGTCCTATGTCACTAAATTTCCCGCTGTTGTTGGTCATCGCTGTCTTCGTCTGTGGCGTGCTTGCACTGATTGATCTGGTCATCCTGGCGCCTCGCCGCCGGGCTGCCATTTCCAACTATCAGGGCAGCGTGGGCGAACCTGACATTGCTGTCGTGGAGCGCTTGAACAAGGAGCCTTTGCTGGTCGAGTACGGCAAATCGTTCTTCCCGGTGTTGTTCATCGTGCTGGTGCTTCGTTCGTTTCTGGTCGAGCCGTTCCAGATTCCTTCGGGCTCCATGAAGCCGACACTGGATGTGGGTGATTTCATTCTGGTCAACAAGTTCGCGTACGGCATTCGCCTGCCGGTACTGGACCAGAAGGTGATTCAGATCGGTGATCCGCAGCGTGGCGACGTGATGGTGTTCCGTTATCCGAGCGACCCGAGTGTCAATTACATCAAGCGTGTCGTCGGTCTGCCGGGTGATCGTATCCGCTACACCAGCGACAAGCGGCTGTTCATCAATGGCGAGCTGGTCGCCAAGAAGCTGATCGGCACCGAGCCCGGTACACTGGGCAGCGCGGAACTCTATGAAGAGCAGCTGGGCGAAGTCGAACATCAGATCCGTCAGGAAATGAGCCGCTACCGCGCGCCGCCTGACAGTGAGTGGACAGTGCCTGCCGCGCACTACTTCATGATGGGCGACAACCGTGACAACTCCAACGACAGCCGTTACTGGGATGATCCCAACATTCCCAAGGACGAGCTGGGCATGGTCCCGGACAAGAACATCGTAGGCAAGGCGTTCGCGGTGTGGATGAGCTGGCCCGAGCCGAAACTGAGCCACTTCCCCAATTTTGCGCGCGTAGGGCTGATCAAGTAATCGATGCGGCGCTGCCTGAGCAGCGCCGCATGTCATTTGGGCTGACTGGAAACGCCTCTGAAGCATGAGTCGACCCGGTCAGGAGGCGTTGCACTCTTGAGGTCGAAGTCGAACATGACGTTCTCTACTTCTCAAAAAGGCTTTTCTTTCGTGGGCTGGCTGTTGGTGCTGGCGCTGGTCGCGTTTGCGACGAGCACGGCCTTCAAGCTGGTTCCGCACTACCTCGACTACATGACGATGAAGAAAATCATCGAAGCGGTCGACACCAACAAGACCCTGGACATCACCACGGTCGACGATTTTTACGGTTATGTCGGTAAGAACATGCAGGTCAACAGCATTCGGGATATAGATTTGAACAAGGCGTTGAAAGTGACGGTGGAGAACAATGCGTTCCAGGCTCATTTGAACTATGAGCAGCGTGAACCGTGGTTCCAGAACATCGATCTGGTGTTGAAGTTCGACAAGCAATTCAGTGTGGGTAAACCGTGAGCGTATCCTTGAGCCGCCTTGAGCGTCAGCTCGGCTACACCTTCAAGGATCAGGAACTGATGGTCCTGGCCCTGACCCATCGCAGTTTTGCCGGTCGCAACAATGAGCGTCTGGAGTTTCTCGGTGATGCCATTCTCAACTTCGTGGCTGGCGAGGCGCTGTTCGAGCGTTTCCCCCAGGCTCGCGAAGGCCAGTTGTCCCGCTTGCGGGCGCGGCTGGTGAAGGGCGAGACCCTGGCGTTGCTGGCCCGTGGTTTCGATCTGGGCGAGTACCTGCGCCTTGGCTCGGGCGAGTTGAAAAGCGGTGGTTTCCGTCGTGAGTCGATTCTCGCCGACGCGCTCGAGGCGCTGATCGGGGCGATCTATCTGGATGCAGGCATGGAGGCGGCGCGCGAGCGCGTCCTGGCCTGGCTGACAACCGAGTTTGACAGCCTGACGCTGGTGGACACCAACAAGGACCCCAAGACCCGACTGCAGGAATTTCTCCAGTCGCGGGCCTGCGAACTGCCGCGTTACGAGGTGGTGGATATCCAGGGCGAGCCGCATTGCCGGACGTTTTTCGTCGAATGCGAGATCAACCTATTGAATGAAAAAAGCCGAGGACAGGGTGTCAGCCGCCGGATCGCCGAACAGGTAGCCGCCGCAGCAGCACTCATCGCCCTGGGCGTGGAGAACGGTCATGAATGATACAACCGCAACACGCTGTGGCTATGTTGCCATTGTCGGCCGTCCCAACGTAGGCAAGTCCACGCTGCTCAACCACATTCTCGGTCAGAAGCTCGCGATCACCTCGCGCAAACCGCAGACCACGCGCCACAACATGCTGGGCATCAAGACTGAAGGCGCCGTGCAGGCAATCTATGTCGATACTCCCGGCATGCACAAGAATGGCGAGAAAGCGCTCAACCGTTACATGAACAAGACCGCTTCGGCGGCGCTGAAGGACGTCGACGTGGTCATCTTCGTCGTCGATCGCACCCGCTGGACGGACGAAGACCAGATGGTTCTGGAGCGCGTTCAGTATGTCCAGGGGCCGGTCATCCTGGCGATCAACAAGACCGATCGTATCGAAGACAAAAGCGATCTGATGCCGCATCTGGAGTGGCTGCAGGGCCAGTTGCCGAATGCGTCCATCGTGCCGATCTCCGCGCAGCATGGTCACAACCTCGAGGCGCTGGAAAGCCTGATTGCCTCCCACCTGCCCGAGAATGACCACTTCTTCCCGGAAGACCAGATCACTGATCGCAGCAGCCGCTTTCTGGCTGCCGAACTGGTCCGCGAGAAAATCATGCGCCAGTTGGGTGCCGAGCTTCCGTACCAGATCACCGTCGAGATCGAAGAATTCAAGCAGCAGGGCCGCACCCTGCATATCCATGCGCTGATTCTTGTCGAGCGCGATGGACAGAAGAAGATCATCATTGGCGACAAGGGCGATCGCATCAAGCGCATCGGCAGTGATGCGCGTCGTGACATGGAACTGCTGTTCGACTCCAAGGTGATGCTCAACCTGTGGGTCAAGGTCAAAGGTGGCTGGTCCGATGACGAGCGCGCACTGCGTTCCCTTGGCTACGGCGACCTCTAAGCTGTCCTTTCGCCCGACCTTGCTATGGTCGGGCGAACACTTCTCTTTCGAGCCAGCCTGATGAGCACGCCTACCGGCCAACCTGCTTATGTGCTCCACAGCCGTGCGTATCGCGAAAACAGCGCGCTGGTCGACTTCCTCACGCCTCAGGGCCGTCTGCGTGCCGTGCTGCGCAGTGCCAAGGGCAAGACGGGTTCGCTGGCACGCCCATTCGTGCCCCTCGAGGTCGAGTTTCGAGGGCGGGGCGAGCTGAAGAATGTCGGCCGCATGGAAAGCGCGGGCGTCGCTACCTGGATGACCGGCGAGGCGTTATTCAGCGGCATGTACCTCAACGAGCTGCTGATTCGCCTGTTGCCTGCCGAAGACCCTCATCCTGCCGTGTTCGAACATTACGCTGCCACGCTGCTGGCCCTTTCTCTGGGGCGTCCGCTGGAGCCGTTGCTGCGTTCGTTCGAATGGCGGTTGCTGGATGACCTGGGCTATGGCTTCGCGATGGACGCCGACATCAACGGCGAACCGCTGGCCGTTGATGGCATGTATCGCTTGCAGGTCGATGCCGGGCTCGAGCGTGTCTACCTGCTTCAGCCCGGTCTGTTTCAGGGCGCGGAATTACTGGCCATGTCCGAAGCGGACTGGAGCGTCCCCGGTGCGTTGTCCGCTGCCAAGCGTCTGATGCGTCAGGCGCTGGCGGTACACTTGGGCGGTCGCCCGTTAGTCAGTCGTGAACTGTTTCGCAAGCCTTGATCAGGCTTTATTCTCTACAGCCTGCTTCGACCAGCTCGCCCATTTTTCTGGAGACCACCGTGACCCAAAGCACTCGCATCCTTCTCGGCGTGAACATCGACCACGTAGCCACCTTGCGTCAGGCCCGTGGCACGCGTTACCCGGACCCGGTCAAGGCTGCCCTGGACGCCGAAGAGGCAGGCGCCGACGGCATCACCGTTCACTTGCGTGAAGACCGCCGCCATATTCAGGAGCGCGATGTCCTGCTGCTCAAGGATGTCTTGCAGACCCGCATGAATTTCGAAATGGGCGTGACCGAAGAAATGCTCGCCTTTGCCGAACGCATTCGCCCAGCGCACATCTGTCTGGTGCCTGAGACACGGCAGGAGCTGACCACCGAAGGCGGTCTGGACGTGGCAGGGCAGGAAGCGCGGATCAAGGCAGCGGTCGAGCGACTGGCGAAGATTGGCTGCGAGGTTTCACTGTTCATCGACGCCGACGAGCGTCAGATCGCCGCTTCAAAACGCGTCGGCGCCCCCGCCATCGAACTGCATACCGGTCGCTATGCCGATGCTCAGACCCCGACTGAAGTCGCCGAAGAACTGCAGCGGGTCGCCGACGGCGTAGCGTTTGGTCTCGCCCAGGGCCTGATCGTCAATGCCGGTCACGGCCTGCATTATCACAACGTCGAAGCGGTCGCCGCGATCAAGGGCATCAACGAACTGAACATCGGCCACGCGCTAGTGGCTCATGCTCTGTTCGTCGGCTTCAAGGCGGCAGTGGCCGAGATGAAAGCGTTGATCGTGGCGGCTGCGATGTCCCATTAGGTTTTTCCGAGTAACCTGGTATGCCTCTGGGTTACTTTATTTAAAGATTTAATCGCTATTCGAATAAGCGTTCGGGCGCGAGAAAATAGCGTGCAGGCCTGATTTGTTTCTCTATGCGACCTTCTTCCAACAAGCGTTTTAGCCAGATTCGGGTCTGCGTAATCGATACTTCAAGAATGGAGGCTATTTCTTCTTCTTTCATTGGGTGTTTCAAAATATCTTCTAATACTTCATGCACTGTTTTTAATAAAGCCTCCGCTGGGCTGAGTGAAGGTTTTTTTTGTGTTTTCTTTCTGGGCTTTCTTTTTTTGCCGCAGGTACAGGTGCGCCAGTTTCTAGAGGAATATATTCAGCAGGTGGTGCTTCGTTTATTGCCGTCTGTGATGACAGACTGTCGGAAAGGCTCGTGTCCACGTTATCGTTGGCTAAAGACAGCAAGTCTTGTTTTTCCCCTATAACGCTTGCGGGATGTTCAAACATATCTTTGAAGTCTGATCTTGTTTTTGGGTTTGGCCACGCAAGTGCGCCCTTCTCTGTCAACAAGTCTAGCGCTTCTGAGGGGGTGCCTGTTGATCGTACGTAGACTTTAACTAATTTAAGTTTGTCCAATTGCTCTACCGCGCCAGACCATGTACCTCCTCTATTAACTTCTGCATTGACTACAAGCGAAGCATCCGAAAGGGCATAAATGAGTTTGTTTCGTTGCATCGCATGCCCAACGCTGAAAACCGAGCCTGGGTCATAGGCAGATACAAGAACGAGCTGTCCACTCATTATATAAGAACGATTATTGCGATCGAGCGCTCCCCGATCCAGACGCTCGGCCATTACTTCACATGCGTACCCATTTTCATGCAATGACCCATCCATGGCTGCGCGGTCTACGCCCTTTGCCCCCCCAGAGATAATAGGGATAGATGCGCGCGCGGCCAGCTGACCAACAGTAGTCGAGTACTCTATCAGGTCATGAGTGACATCGCGGGGACCTACGACGGCCAGCCCGCCTGATTCAAATAGTTCGACGTTGCCGCATCCATATAAAATAGCTGGAGCATTTTCTTTTAGCCTTGCTTTCAGTCGCCTCGGATAAACACTGTCTGCCCGGCTAATGACCCAGATTCCACGTGACTGCCAGTGTTCAACAACCTGACTTAACAAAAAACCCCTGTTAAGTAGCTTTCTGAGTCTCGCTTCGTCAACGACTGTCTGACAGGCAGAAATCAATGTGGATCCATTCGCGGCCATTAAGTCCGACGGTTGCCGATGCATCTGCCTAAGGTGCACCGCTAAACGTTTATATTCTGCCGGCGAGAGCAGGTCCCTGGAAGGAGTATTTCCAATAATCAATGGTGCCGTCAGTAGTAATATAGCTTGAGTATTCGGAGACAGGTCCGGCGTCATTCTTGGTGTCCGCTAAAGGCAAGTGCTAATGGCCATACCTCGCCACCTCCGCTTTTTCGCAGAAGCCAAGCGGCGGTGGTGAAGGTCCAACGTGAGTTGACGATATCATCTATCAGCAATACAGGGCCAGTCGGGATTTTATCAGTTATCAGTGCCATCGACCCATCGACGTTCAAAGCCTGTTGCGTTGAGTTGGCCATGGCTTTTTGTTCTTGCCGATGCTCGGTTTTTTTCAGAACCTCATGAAACGACAACCCGAGTCTGCGGGCGATGCGGCGAGCAAACTCAGGAACTAGATCAGGGTGCCGAAGAGACGGGATAGCAGTCACCCATGTCGGGGCCGGTTGGGGATTCCATGCGTTAAACATTTTTACGCAAGCTTCCACGAGCTCATCGTCGAAAGACTGGCTGACATACCGGCCTTTTCTGACTTGGGCACCCCATCCAGAGTCACCCCATACGCAGAGTGCTCGCCCCTGTTGTGCTTGATGAGCTGGGGTGATTCTACCGCTTGTCTGGTAGTAAGGCATCACGCCGGCAGGCCACATTTTCCGGGGATCAATGGGTAAATTTGATCGGCACAAGAAGTCATGTGCCTCTTGTTCGGCTTGCTTGCTGACGGCCGCAGCAAAAGGTTTGAGTGTAGGGGGTGATACGGATCGGGGATCGCCATCCAGCGCCTCTATCAAAAACTGCATGTGCCGTCCAAATGGAAGTTTACAATAGTCCTTCATTTGTTGAAGTTCTTGCTGGCGCAGAGATGTCATTCTCTCTGCGCGTTCCCAAAAGTCGGGATTCAGCTCTGAAGAAGTGAGCTGCCATCTGGAACTCTCGTACACAACAGGCGTGGGGAGTTCCAAAGCCATCAGCTTGAGTGCTTGATCAATTCGGCCTTTTCCGAAATTCAAACATTTCATCAACGAGGGGAGCGTCAAGCCTTCCGGATGATCCGCCAAGGCCTTTAATATACTCTCTACCAGCTCGGGAGAAGGGAAGGCATTATCGATAAAGAAATTATTTACACTTTTTTCTTCGTCACCGAAAAGTAAAATACCATAGGCACTTGGCAACGCTCGACCAGCTCGCCCTACTTGTTGATAATAGGCCACCACTGAGCTGGGCATTTGATAGTGTATGACGAATGAAAGATCGGGTTTGTCGTAGCCCATTCCCAATGCTGTAGTGGCAACGACGGCTTTCAAAACATTGTCATCAAGATTTTTTTCAATGGCTGCCCGGTCCTCCGTTTGCCCAGTATATGCCTCAACGGTGAAGCCTTTGTGCTTTAGCCAGCGGGTAAGCTCCTCTGCGTCGCGGACCGTGAGTGCATATATGATTCCACTGCCTTTCAAATAGTTCAGATGATCTGCAATCCAGGCCATGCGCAGTGCTTGGTTAGGTATGTGTAGCGTTTGTAGCGTCAGTGAGGCACGGTTCAAGTCGCCCCTTGATACTTCAATGTCAGGGCCTAACACATGAGTGAGATCGTCGATCACTCTGTTGTTTGCGGTGGCCGTTGTTGCCAATACTTTCATGTTCTGAGGCAGTTTTTTATCGTTCTTTCAAGCAGTCTATAATGCGGCCTAAAATCATGCCCCCAGTCGGAAATGCAATGTGCTTCGTCCACAACTAAGAGAGAGATATTTGAGGCTAGCTGTGCCAGCGATTTTTCGCGGAATCGACTATTGGCAAGTCGCTCTGGGGAAATAATTAAAACATCAATATCGTCTGTTTTTATCGATTGCTCGACGAGCATCCATTCGTCTTCGTTATCTGAATTGATGTGCGCGGCTTTTACACCCATTCGAGTTGCAGCCAAGGTCTGGTTTCTCATTAGAGACAACAGAGGGGAGATCAATATAGCTGGCCCGTGCCCCTGCTCACGTAAAATCTTAGCTGCGATGAAATATACAAAACTTTTCCCCCATCCTGTTTTTTGCACTACAAGCAATCTATTATGGCCGTCCACAATGCCTTGAATCGCCTCCTTTTGACCATCGCGAAATTGAGCGTTCGGGTTGTTCGAGCCAGTGCGGAGTAATTCTAGGGCGCGCGAGTGGTTGTAATTCAAGTAAGCTCTCCTTGCTTCGAATTGAGTTTTCTTTTGTAGCCTGTAGCAGGCTATACATTATTGGCTTGTGCTTCAGCAGTACAATAAAGTCAAAACATGTTATCAAGTGATATCTATATGCTATCTATATCTACTACAGATACGGCTGCTGTTCAAGGTTTGCGCCCCACGATCACCGCACGCATGGGGGCAGGCAGGCCCTCGATAGTCTTGCTGTGATCGGTGGGGTCCAGATAGTCGCTCAGGGACTGGAAGCGCATCCACTCGGTGCTGCGCTGTTCGTCGACCGTTGTGTGGCTGACGTCGACGCAACGCACATCGGTGAAGCCGGCACGGCGCATCCACAACTCCAGCGCGGGGACTGAAGGCAGGAACCAGACGTTGCGCATCTGCGCATAACGATCTTCCGGGACCAGCACTTGATGGACATCGCCCGGCACTACCAGGGTTTCCATCACCAGCTCGCCGCCTTTTACCAGGCAGTCTTTCAAGGCCAGCAGGTGGTCGATGGGGGATTTGCGGTGATACAGCACGCCCATCGAGAACACTGTGTCGAAGCCTTCAAGATTGGCGGGCAAATCTTCCAGCGCGAACGGCAGGTGCCAGGCGGGCAGGTCAGGCAGATAGCGCTGCATGGCCTGAAACTGACAGAAAAACAGCCAGTTGGGGTCGACCCCGATCACGCTGTCGGCCCCGGCGCCAAGCATGCGCCACTGGTAATAACCGTTGCCGCAGCCGACATCCAGAACGCGTTTGCCCTTCAGGTCCAGGTGTGGCGAAACCCTCGACCACTTCCAGTCCGAGCGCCATTCAGTGTCGATGTGCACGCCGAACACATTGAACGGCCCCTTGCGCCACGGTGACAGGCCCAGCAGTGCCTTGCGCAGGACGGTGCGGATCTCGCCGTTGCACTCGGCTTCCAGGGTAAAACTGTCGAGCAGATCGATTCGCTCGGGCTGCAGGTCGGGCAAGGCATCCAGCGCACTTTGCCAGCGCTGCAGGTCACCGTGACCCTTGGCCATCTTGGTGTCGAGCTGGGCCTGCAGGCCATTGGCCCAATCGGCCAGAGGGGTTCCCGTCAGACGACGGACGAGGGGAGCGAGATCAATCATGGCAGGGCAATCAACGAGGTGAAGTTAAGGCATTGAAACCAGGGCACCACCTTGGAAAAACCTGCGGCAAGCAGGCGTTGGCGGTGTTCTTCGAGGCTGTCGGGTTTCATGACGTTTTCGATGGCGCTGCGCTTCTGGGCAATTTCCAGGTCGCTGTAGCCGTTGGCGCGTTTGAAGGCGATGTGCAGGTCGGTCAGCAGAGCCTGTTCCTGCTGGTCGTCGAAGCGCAGTTTTTCCGAGAGGATCAGCGCACCGCCGGGCACCAGCGCATCACGAATGCGGCCGAGCAATGCCAGACGCTGTTCGGGGGCAATGAATTGCAGGGTGAAGTTCAGCGCCACCACCGAGGCGGGTTTGAACGCCAGCGCGAGGATGTCGCCTTCGAGGACCTGCACCGGCAGCAACTCCTGAAACATGGAGTTCTGCGCGTTGAGGTATTCACGGCAACGCTCGACCATGGCGCTGGAGTTGTCTATCGCAATGACTTCGCAGCCCTCACCGCGCACATGGCGGCGCAGGGCCTGGGTGACAGCGCCCAGAGAACTGCCCAGGTCATAGAGCACAGTATTTGGCTGCGCAAATTGCGCGGCCAGCACACCGAGGTTTTCGACAATCGTCGGATAACCGGGCACCGAGCGTTTGATCATGTCCGGGAATACCCGCACCACGTCCTCGTTGAAGGCGAAGTCAGGCACCTGGGCCAGCGGCTGGGCGAAAATGCGGTCGGTTTCTTTGCTCACGGCGGTTCCGGCGAAGGCTTTGAAAAGCCGGCATTCTAGCCAAGTTGCTGCCGGGATGCATGGTGCAGTACGTGCTGTCGGACAAGCCGTGCGCAAAGCCTCACTTCACGCTGATGGCGCACTCGAATGTCTGCTCCGGGACGACTTCGGGTGCCCAGGGTTGCTGATAGACCATCATCAGCCGGCCGGTCCCGGCATCGGTGGCCTTGAAGCGCCAGACCGATTGCCCGCCGTCGCCGACCATCTCCTTGCTCTCGGCGCTGGCATACACCTCAGGCCCCAGGCTGCGCAGAATATTCTGGGCCGGGTTCTGGGTCAGCCAGCGAAAGCCGGTGGTGGGGTTGCTGGGCAGGGTCAGGATCAGCGTCTGCCCGGACGTGAGTGTCAGCGGGCAGTCGCTTTGCGTGTCGATGGAAACAATGTTTTTCGGCGTCTGAGCGCACGCCGTCAGCAGCGCAAGGCTCAGCGGGGCAATGAAACGGGCAGGGGTCATGGCAAGTTCCGGTATCGCGATACGAGGCGCAAGGATAACTGATCGGAGTTTTGTGAGGGAGTACGACCGGTGTCGCGCTCTGGATCGGACGCAGAGTGTCCAGAACTGCTGAAGCGTGCCGGAACGAGAGGTGCCCGATAGAACACCTCTCGTGCCCGTTCAGCTTAGGACCTGCGCAGTATCAATCTTTAGAACAACACCTTCACCACGTCCGCAAAGCGTTTGGCGAAGTGCACGGTAATGCCTTCCTTGAGGTAGTCCGGCAGTTCCTCGAAGTTGCCACGGTTAGGTTCCGGCAGGATCAGTTCGTGGATCTTCTGGCGTCGCGCGGCAATGACTTTTTCCCGCACGCCGCCGATCGGCAGCACATGCCCGGTCAGGGTCAGTTCGCCGGTCATGGCGACACCTTTTTTCGGCGGCTGGTTGCGGGCCAGGGACAGCAAGGCGCTGGCCATGGTCACACCCGCACTCGGACCGTCTTTCGGGGTGGCACCTTCGGGAACATGTACGTGCACGAACGCCTCATCGAAGAACTTCGCATCACCACCAAACTTCGACAGATTGGCGCTGACGTAGCTGTAGGCAATTTCAGCCGACTCTTTCATCACATCGCCCAATTGCCCGGTCAGCTTGAAGCCACGGTTGAGCGTATGAATGCGCGTCGCCTCGATGGGCAGGGTAGCGCCGCCCATGCTGGTCCACGCCAGGCCGGTGATCACGCCGGTGCCGGACAGTACTTGTTCGCTGCGGAATACGGGCATGCCCAGCGACGCTTCGAGGTCTTTTGGTCCGATCTTGATCACTGAATCGGGCTCGTCCAGCAGTTTGACCACTGCCTTGCGCACCAGCTTGCCAAGTTGCTTCTCCAGATGCCGCACACCGGCTTCGCGGGCGTAGCCTTCGATGACGGCGCGCAGGGCGCTGTCGCTGATGCTCAGCTTGCTTTTGGCAACGCCTGCTTTCTCCAGTTGTTTGGGCCACAAGTGGCGTTTGGCAATCGCCAGCTTCTCTTCAGTGATATAGCCGGACAGGCGAATCACTTCCATCCGGTCGAGCAGCGGGCCGGGGATCGAGTCCAGCGTGTTGGCCGTGCACACGAACAGAACCTTGGAGAGGTCCAGACGCAGGTCCAAGTAGTGATCGAGAAACTCGACGTTTTGTTCCGGGTCCAGGGTTTCCAGCAGCGCGGATGCAGGGTCGCCCTGATAGCTCTGGCCCATCTTGTCGATCTCATCGAGCATGATGACCGGGTTCATGACTTCAACGTCTTTCAGCGCCTGCACCAGCTTGCCCGGTTGCGCACCGATATAGGTACGGCGGTGACCCTTGATTTCGGCCTCGTCGCGCATGCCGCCCACGCTCAGGCGATAGAACGGCCGCCCCAGCGACTCGGCAATCGAGCGCCCGACACTGGTCTTGCCCACCCCTGGCGGGCCGACCAGCAGCACGATCGAGCCGCTGATTTCACCCTTGTAGGCACCGACGGCGAGGAATTCCAGAATCCGCGCCTTGATGTCGTCAAGCCCGGCGTGGTGCTGATCGAGCACCTTGCGCGCGTGTTTGAGGTCCAGCTTGTCGGCACCATAGATGCCCCATGGCAGCGAGCTGGTCCAATCCAGGTAATTGCGCGTCACGGCGTATTCGGGCGAGCCGGTTTCCAGCACCTTGAGCTTGCCGATTTCTTCGTCGAACTTCTTGCGCGCCTGTGGCGGCAAGGTCTTGCCTTCGAGGCGCTGCTCGAACTGTTCAATGTCGGCGCTGCGATCATCCTTGCTCAGGCCCAGCTCCTGCTGAATGACCTTGAGCTGTTCCTTGAGGAAGAACTGCCGCTGATGCTCGCCGATCTTGCGGTTCACTTCGGCAGAGATTTCCTTCTGCAGGCGTGCAACCTCGACTTCCTTGCGCAGCATCGGCAGGACTTTCTCCATGCGCCTGAGCATCGGCACGCAGTCGAGCACCTCCTGCAGTTCGACGCCGGTGGCCGAGGTCAGCGCGGCGGCGAAGTCAGTGAGCGGCGAGGGATCGTTGGGGCTGAAACGATTGAGGTAATTCTTCAGCTCTTCGCTGTACAGCGGGTTGAGCGGCAGCAGTTCCTTGATCGCATTGATCAGGGCCATGCCGTAGGCCTTCACTTCATCGGTCGGCTCATTGGGCTGCTGCGGGTATTCGACTTCTGCCAGGTACGGTGGGCGGTGATGTTTGAGCCAGGTACGGATACGCACACGGCTCAACCCCTGCGCGACGAACTGTAAACGACCATTTTCGCGACTGGCGTGGTGAACCTTGACCAGAGTGCCATACTCGGGGAGTGCGTCGGTCTTGAAGTGGCGCGGATCTTCCTGCGGAGTGTCCATGAAGAACAGCGCCAGCGAATGATGCTCGGACTTGCTGACCAGCTCCAGCGTTTCGGCCCACGGCTCTTCATTGACGATGACAGGCAGGACCTGCGCCGGGAAGAACGGACGGTTGTGGATCGGGATGATGTAAACCTTATCGGGCAGGTTCTGGCCGGGCAAGGCCAGCGAGGTGCTGTCGGAACTCAGAGACACGTCGTGCTCGTCTGCGTCATTGGGCAAGTCTGGCGAGTCTGTCTGCTGGTCGCTCATGGGGCACCTTAGAAGTTGAACATGGTTCTTAGATGGGGCAGCGGCTCTCAGGTTTCAATAGTCTTGGTCGATAGTCTGTAAAGCGGTTGGAAAACCGTTATTTATTAGCGGGCCTGTCAGGGCTGACAACGACGGGCTTACTTCATTTACGGCACTGCCGGTATGGGTTGAATCAGGCATGACCAACGTATTTATTTCTGCATTAGTGGCAGGACTGTGGATAGCATCGGCTGCAAACGCATCGGCTTCCAGCTTTACCGCCCAGGTAACGGACAAGGAAGGCAAGCCCCTTGCAGATGCGGTGGTAACGCTCAAAGGGCCGCCCGATCCTTCACCTGTTGTGTTGAAGGCGTCAATGGACCAGCGTGATCAGGAGTTTGCGCCACATGTACTGGCCATCCACGCCGGCACTCAGGTCAAGTTCCCCAACAGCGACAACATCCGCCATCAGGTCTACTCCTTTTCTCCGGCCAAGCGCTTCGAGTTGCGGCTTTACGAGGGCACACCCTCGGATCCGCTGTTGTTCGACAAGCCTGGCGTGGTCGTACTGGGCTGCAACATCCATGACTGGATGGTCGGTTACATCTACGTCACCGACGATTCATGGTTCGGCGTGACCGACAGCAACGGCCAGCTCAAGCTGGATCAGCTTCCGGCCGGGCATTATGCCGCGACCCTCTGGCATCCGCGTATCGCGGATATGCAGCCTGTGTCGGGCGGCGAGCTCGAGTTGCCGGCGGCAGGCCTCACTCAGCGTTTCAACCTCGCGGTCGAAGCGGAAGCCGATGACAAACCCGGCAAGCCCGCACCCGGCGGTTTCGGTGACGCCTTTCACAAGGCCGCACATGAATGAAATTTAGAGCCAGCTTTCAGGCGCGCATTGCCGGGGTTCTGATTGTCCTGTTGCTGATTGTCGTGAGTGCGGTCTATCTCGCCGTCAAGGTTGCAACAGGCGAGGCGGTGCGCACTCAGGCCCAGGCGCAGCTGGAGGTGGGTAGCCGCGTCTTCGAGCGTCTGATCGATCTGCGCGGCAAACGTCTGCGTGACACCGTGCAACTGGTGGCCGCCGATTTCGGCTTTCGTGACGCGGTGGCCAGTTCCGACGCCTCGACCATTCGCTCGGTGTTGCTCAACCATGGCAAACGCATCAATGCCAGCGACATGTTTCTGCTGGGCATGGATGGCGTAGTGATTGCCAGCACCGTGCCGAAAGTCCCCGAAGGTTCCAGGTTTGTCTATGACCAAGCCCTGCGCAATGCCAAACGTGCCGGTCAGTCAGTGCTCATTGTGCCCGGCGGCGGAGACCCTCATTTGCTGGTGGAGAGCACCGTTCTCGCGCCATTGCCGATCGGCCGCGTGGTCATGGGCTTTACCATCGACAGCGGTATTGCCGAAGAACTGCGTTCGCTCAGCGGTCTGGAAGTGTCTTTTCTCACCGTAGAAGACGGTAAGAACGGTGAACTGATCAGTACCCAGCCAGAGGCCCTGCACGCGGGCCTGATTGAGCTGATGCGCAGCTCCTCGGAAGGCCAGATGCTGCTTACCGAGCAATCGAACCTTAACTTTCTCAGCCAGACCCTGATGCTCGCCAACACCAGTATTGGCGGCGACGGGCAGGTTATCGCGCTATTACAGAGCCCTCTGGACAAGGCCTATCAGGCATTCGCGCCGCTGAATGAGAAGATCTTCTGGATTTCCATGGCCGCTTTGGTGGCGTCGCTGATCGGCACACTGGCACTGGCGCGAAGCGTGTCGCTACCGGTACAGGCCCTGGCCACGGCGGCCAAACGTATTGGTGATGGCGACTATAAAACGCCGGTCACCCTGGTTCGCAGCGATGAGCTGGGCATGCTCGCCGAAGCGATCAACACCATGCAGCAGGGCATCGCGGTGCGCGAGGGGCAATTGGCGCACAACGCGCTGCACGACAATCTGACCGGGCTGCCCAACCGGGCGCTGGTGATGGAGCGTCTGGGTAGCTCGATTGCTGCAGAACGTGCGTTGGCTCTGTTGTCTCTGAGTATCGAAAACCTCGCCACGATCGGCGAAAGCGTGAGCGTTGAAGGCGTGGAGCAGTTGTTGCGCCATGTGGGCCAGCGCCTGCAAGGAAATCTGCGTGCCGGCGATACCGTGGCACGTCTGGGGACCAACGAGTTTCTGCTGTTGCTGGACAACACGTCCAGCGCGGGTGCAGTGGGCATGGCAGACGCCCTACAGCGTCTGCTCAGTGAGCCGCAGCGTATCGACAATCACGAGCTGGAGCTTGAGTGCTGCATTGGCATCACGGTGTATCCGGAACACGGTGATTCCGCCCAGGAATTGCTCAACCGTGCGGCAATTGCCCGCAAGGACGCCGCGTTCATTCCCGGTCGCCTGCAGATTTATCAGGATGGACGTGATCTGGCCCACCAGCGGCAGATCACGCTGATTCGTGACCTGCGCAAGGCCGCGCAAAATGGCGAATTCACGCTGCATTACCAGCCCAAGCTGGATATCCGTCAGGGCTATGTGCGTCAGGCCGAAGCGTTGTTGCGCTGGGCTCATCCGCAGTTCGGCAATGTCTCGCCCGCCGAATTCATCGTCCTCGCCGAGCGTACCGGGAGCATTTACCTGCTGACCAACTGGGTGATCGAAGAGGCGATTCGCCAACTGGCCGAATGGCGTCAGCGCGGTCTGGTCCTGCAGGTGTCGGTGAACATTTCCGCTGATGACCTGCTGGGTGATGATCTGGTCGGTTATGTCATGAAATTGCTCAAGCAATACGCTCTGCCTGCCGAACAACTGGTATTCGAGATCACCGAAAGCGCAGTCATGAGCGAACCGGAAAAAGCACTGATCGTCCTGCATCGCCTGCGTGATTGCGGCATCAGTCTGTCAGTCGACGATTTCGGCACCGGTTACTCGTCATTGGCTCACTTGAAACGTCTGCCCGTGCAGGAGCTGAAAATCGACCAGTCTTTCGTGCGCAATCTGGATGAAACCAGTGAAGACGCAGTGATCGTGCGGTCGACCATTGAAATGAGCCACAACCTCGGACTGAAGGTGGTGGCAGAAGGTGTCGAGTATCAACACAGCCTGGACCTGCTCCGGCGTTGGCACTGCGATACGGCACAGGGTTACCTGATCAGTCGACCGCTGACCGCGTCGGCGTTCGAGGCATGGATTGCCACGTATCAGGCCTCACCCGGTCTTATGGTGAATTAATCCATGTTGCACAAAACATCGCTGCTGTTGGGGTCTTTGCTGGTGGGCATGGCGGGGGTTGCTTCGACGCCCGCCCTGGGCGACAACGGCCGGTTGATCGCCACGGGTGGCGCTACCAGCATTGAAGGCAGCGCCGGCGGCGGCATAACCCCGTGGGCGGTGATTACCGGCTACAGCGAGCAAGGCGAATGGGGCGCTACCGCCTTCGCCACGCATGTGGATCTGCCGGACTACAACCTTGATGTGGCAGGCCTGGCGGTCGCCTATGGCAACCGCGTGGAGTTTTCCTACGCGCATCAGCGTTTCGATATCAGCAACCTGCAGCACAGGCTCAGCCTGCCGGACGATAACCTCAGTCAGGACGTGTTCGGCGTCAAGGTACGGCTCTTCGGCGACCTGATCTACGAAAGCCTGCCGCAGGTTTCTCTGGGGGTGCAGTACAAGCATCAGAACGATTTCCTGATTCCCAGCCTGGTCGGCGCCCGACGTGACTCGGATGTCGAAG
Organism: Pseudomonas cerasi; assembly: GCF_900074915.1. Taxonomy (GTDB): domain Bacteria; phylum Pseudomonadota; class Gammaproteobacteria; order Pseudomonadales; family Pseudomonadaceae; genus Aquipseudomonas; species Aquipseudomonas cerasi. The sequence goes on along the minus strand of NZ_LT222319.1, from coordinate 4,393,863 downwards.
GCTACCTGACGGCCAGCCGCTTGTTCATGGGCGCGGCGTTTGGCTACAACGTTGTGGTCAACGGCGGCGTGCGTTACAGCCGCGCCAACGAAACCGGACTGTTGGGGTTTGGCGGCGATCGGCGCGACAGCCGCAGCCTGCTCAAGGAGAGCTCGGTAGCCGTGCTGTTCAATCCACGCTGGGCACTCGGTGTCGAATATCGCGAGAAGCCAGACAACCTGTCGTTTGCGGGCGAAAGTGACTGGGCCGATGTGTTTCTCGGCTATTTCCCCAACAAGCACGTGTCCGTGGTCCTGGCTTATGCCCGTTTGGGCGAAATCGCCACGCTGGACAACCAGAACGGCACCTATCTGTCTGTGCAGGGGAGTTTCTGATGAGGCGTATGCTGATAGCCATGATGCTGACGCTACTGGCCGGTTGCGCGCAGCAGCAACAGCCACCCAAGGATGACAGCCTCTACCAGGACCTTGGCCAGCGTGCCGGTATCCAGCGCATCGTCGAAGGTATGCTGATAAACGTGGCCAGGGATGAGCGGATCGTCGAGCATTTCAAGAAAGTCGACATCGTGCGTCTGCGCGACAAACTGGTCGAGCAACTCTGCGTCGAGTCCGGCGGCCCGTGTCGCTATACCGGCGACAGCATGGCCGAGGCGCACAAGGGCCAGCACCTGACGCCCAGCGATTTCAACGCGCTGGTCGAAGACCTGATCGCCGCGATGGACACCGAAAAGGTCCCGGTCCCCGTACAAAACCGCCTCATCGCCCGCCTGGCACCGATGCGCGGCGAAGTGATCGGCAAGTGATTGGTAGCCCTGAAACACACTGACTATCGTGCCAATCCTCCCCGTCCAAGATCGGACGCAGAGCGTCCAGAACAGCGTTCCCACGCTGGAGCGTGCGGAACGATAATCTTCAGGGAGGGCACTTGCGCGAGAACACTATCGTGCCAATGCTCCGCGTTGGCATGCCGTTCGTGACGCTCCGCGTCACAAATCGACGCCGCGCCGCGTGTTCAGGATCGGACACAGAGCGTCCAGAACAGCGTTGCCACGCTGGAGCGTGGTAACGCTAGTCTCTGTCGCGTTAACTCCAACTTTGCCCCATCTCAACTCAACCGCGTCAGATACCCCGGCACTTCCTGCTCCGGCAATACCGACAACACTTTCAGGCGTTGCAGCATGCGCTGGCGGGCGCGTAACAGGTGTTCCTTGAGGTTCAGTGCGGCGGCGTCGAAGGCGCCGTGCAGCAGCAATTCAATGATCAGCCGGTGTTCGGCGAGCATCGCTTCATCGGCGCCAATGCTCAGCAGGCGGTAGAAAATCCGGTTGATAATCATCGGGCTCTGCGCCTGGCTGATCAGCATGGCGATCTTGCGGTTTTGCAGACCGCCCAGGCATTGCTGATGCAGGTCGTCCTCAAGGCGCTCGATCTCCTCAAGGCTGCACTGTTCGGCGTTTTGCGCCTCGATGACCCTGGCCAGCATTGCCTCCAGGGTTTCGCGGCTCAGTTGCGGCGCCGTCTGGCGCAAGGCTTCGGGCTCGAGGCAGGCGCGCAATTCGTAGTCTTCGGTGATTTCCCGGGCCGTCAGCGGCCCCGCCAGCCATTGCGAGTAAGGCTCTTTTTCCACCAGGCCGCGATCCCGCAGACGCATCAGCGCCTCACGAACCACTGCGCGGCTCACTCCGTAATGCTGCGCGGCGCTTTGTTCATCCAGCCGGTAGTGACCAAAGGCGATACAGGCCGACAGTGCCGCACCGATCTCATCGTGAATACGTTCGCCGAGCGGGCGGGTATCGACCAGTTCTTCGCTGCTGTCCAGCCCGAACTGCTTGTGGCTCAGGCTCAGACGCAGCGGCTCGACTTCCTGCGCGTCAGGATTGACCAGATAACCCCGGCCGTCGAAGCGGCTGATCAAGCCTTCTTCATGCAGCAGGTTGAGCGCCTTACGCACCGGCACCCGGCTGGTGCCGAACAGTTCTGCCAGCGGTGCTTCAAGCAGCACCAGTCCATTGGCGGCCGCGCCCGAGACGATGGCGTTACGCAACACCTCGCGGATCATGGCGTAGCGCGACGCGGTGCGCGGGTCCTCTTCTGACATCGGTTTCATACACTTCTGGCGGTTGACGGACGATTCTCGCACAGAAGCGCTGTTGTCACCTTGGCACACGTCCTTATGCTCGCTCATGGGGCCACCGTTACTTTTTTGCACTGAAATGTATCTTTTGTAAAAGATACATTATTTCTTTATGACGATCCTGTTCGCCCACGACGCCTTATCGCAACTGATTGATGCCTTTGCAAAAAGGTTTCTAGTACGGCGTTTCCAGCGCGAAAGGGCCGTCAGCTCGATCGGGTCAGGGCGTCGCGATATGCAGATTGGCATGGAACCTGCCTTTGTTAAATGTACATTTTATTAATAAGTACATTTTTAAAGGTGTGATGTCCATGACCGATACCGGGAGTCACAGCGTTACCGGTGATGCCTGCGCACTGGCCGAGGATTTTGCCCAGGGGCGCAGTGACCCTGTGCAGGCTCTGGACAAGGCCCTGCAACAGGCGGCACGCGCCGATCATGTGTTCATTTCCATGAGTATCGAACGGGCACGCAGGGAAGCCGAAGCCTCTGCGGCCCGCTGGCAGCAAGGGCAGCCATTGAGCCCCTTCGACGGCGTGCCCATCGCCTGGAAGGATCTTTTCGACGTGGCAGGCAGCGTCACAACCGCCGGCGCCGCGGTGCGCAACAACCTGTCCCCCGCGCTGCTGGATGCGCCGAGTGTCGGGCTGCTGGCACGGTCCGGGATGGTCAGCCTGGGCAAGACCAATCTCAGTGAATTCGCTTATTCAGGGCTGGGCCTGAACCCGCATTTCGGTACGCCGATCAACCCCAACAGCGACGGCTCGCCACGTATTCCTGGCGGTTCGTCTTCGGGTTCGGCAGTCGCCGTCGCCAACGGAACCGTACCGATCGCCATGGGCACCGATACCGCCGGTTCTATTCGTGTGCCGGCAGCGCTCAACGGTCTGGTGGGGTTTCGCAGCACCAGCCGCCGCTATAGCCGCGACGGCGTTTTCCCGCTGGCGCTGACGCTGGACAGCGTCGGGCCACTGACCCGCAGTGTGCGCGACGCTCTGGTGATCGACGATCTGCTCTGTGCGCGCAGCAAACCTTCATCGTTGATACCACGCAGCCTGGCCGGTCAACGTTTCCTGCTCGATCAGGCGGTGCTGGAAGACGAACGCGTCACGCCGGCCGTTCGCGACAACCTGTTGCGTGCTGTTGAAGCCTTGCGTGCAAGCGGTGCGCTGATCGAGGTCAAGCCTTGCCAGGCATTTCAGGCCACGTTGCTGTTAACCCAGCAACAGGGCTGGCTTGGTGCAGCCGAGGCGTTCGCGCTGCATCAGGCGTTGCTCGACAGCGACGCCGCCAGCCAGCTTGATCCCAGGGTTCGCAAGCGCCTGGAGGCAGCCCGTTCCATGCCGGCCAGCCTGCTGGTCAATCTGTACGCTGCGCGCGAGCGGTTGCAGGAGCAGTTGACCCTCGAACTGGACGGCGCGCTGCTGATTACTCCGACCGTGGCCCATGTGGCGCCGCCGCTCGCACCGCTGCTGAAGGACGACGACCTGTTCGTTCAAACCAACCTTGCCACGCTGCGCCTGACCATGCCCGGCAGCCTGCTGAACATGCCCGGCGTGTCACTGCCCAGCGGCCACGATGCCTCGGGCTTGCCCACCGGGCTGTTGCTCAGCGCACCGGCAGGCGAAGACGCACGGCTGCTGCGTGCGGCGCTGACCGTGGAGTCATTGATCGCAGCCCCTTGAATACGTTTTGCAGTGCAAACCGGCCCGCGTGCCGTACAGCGCGAAGCCGATCTGATTAACCCGTGGGAGAACAACGATGGCCAAAGAAATTCTGTGTGCGTTTGGTGTGGATGTGGATGCCGTTGCTGGCTGGCTGGGCTCCTATGGCGGCGAGGATTCGCCGGACGACATTTCCCGCGGCCTGTTCGCCGGTGAAGTCGGCGCTCCGCGTCTGCTCAAGCTGTTCGAGCGTTACGGTCTGCGCACCACCTGGTTCATTCCGGGGCACTCCATGGAGACCTTCCCCGAGCAGATGAAAGCCGTGGCGGATGCCGGGCATGAAATCGGTGTGCATGGTTACAGCCATGAAAACCCGATTGCGATGACCCCGGAGCAAGAGGAGATCGTCCTCGACAAGTCCATCGACCTGATCACGCAAATGACCGGCAAACGCCCGACCGGCTATGTCGCGCCATGGTGGGAGTTCAGCAACGTCACCAACGAGCTGCTGCTCAAGAAAGGCATCAAGTACGACCACAGCCTGATGCACAACGACTTCCACCCTTACTACGTTCGGGTGGGCGACAAGTGGACCAAAATCGATTACAGCCAGCATCCGGATACCTGGATGAAGCCGCTGGTACGTGGCGAAGAAACCGATCTGGTGGAAATTCCGGCCAACTGGTACCTGGACGATCTGCCGCCAATGATGTTCATCAAGAAGGCACCGAACAGCCACGGTTTCGTCAACCCTCGGCACCTGGAAGAGATGTGGCGCGACCAGTTCGACTGGGTCTATCGCGAACACGAACACGCTGTATTCACCATGACCATTCACCCGGACGTGTCTGGTCGCCCGCAAGTGCTGCTGATGCTGGAGCGCTTGATCGAGCACATTCAGAGCCATGCTGGCGTCAAGTTCGTCACTTTCGACGAGATTGCCGACGATTTCGTGCGTCGCAATCCCCGTACCCGCTGATTCATTGCCCTGTCCGAGGCGTCACTCATGTCCATTTACAATAAGCTCGACCTGACCGGCTGGAAACCTGAGCAACTGACTCCGGAGCAAGTACGGTTCGCCACATGGATTGCGTTTTTCGCGTGGGTGTTTGCGGTATATGACTTCATTCTGTTTGGCACGCTGTTACCGGAAATCGGTCGGCATTTCAGCTGGAGTGAGGTCGAACAGGCCGAAATCGCGACCTGGGTCGCGGTCGGCACCGCGGTGGTGGCTCTGGCCATCGGCCCGCTGGTAGATCGCCTGGGACGGCGCGTGGGTATCATTTTCACCGTGAGTGGCTCGGCGATCTGCTCGGCGCTCACGGCCATCGGCGGAGCATGGGGCAAGTCGCCCCTGATCCTCATTCGTTCGCTGGGCGGTCTGGGTTATGCAGAGGAAACGGTCAACGCGACCTATCTGAGCGAGATCTACGCCGCATCCGACGACCCGCGACTCACCAAGCGCCGTGGCTTCATCTACAGCCTTGTGCAGGGCGGCTGGCCGGTCGGTGCGCTGATCGCTGCTGGTCTGACGGCGGTGCTGTTGCCGGTCATCGGCTGGCAGGGTTGCTTCGTGTTTGCGGCTATTCCGGCCATCGTCATCGCTATCCTGGCGCGCAAGCTCAAGGAAAGCCCGCAGTTTCAGATCCATCAACGCATCACCCAATTGCGCAAGAAGGGCGACCTCAGTCAGGCGCAGGCCGTGGCGCAGACCTACGGGGTGGATTACGAAGAGCACAGCAAGGCCGGTATCGGCGCGGCCTTTCGCGGTTCTTCGCGCCGCGCGACCCTGGTGATCGGTGCTGCGATCCTGCTCAACTGGGCGGCCATTCAGGTATTCAGTGTTCTGGGTACGACGGTGATCGTCAGCGTCCACCACATCTCGTTCGAGAACTCGCTGATCATTCTGGTGCTGTCCAACCTGGTGGGCTATTGCGGCTACCTGTGTCACGGCTGGATGGGTGACCGGATCGGTCGCCGCAATGTCATCGGCCTTGGCTGGATGCTCGGCGGCCTGGCGTTTGCCGGCATGCTTTACGGGCCAAGCAACATGGTGACGGTGGTCGGCTTGTACAGCCTGGGGCTGTTCTTCCTGATCGGCCCGTACTCGGCGGCCTTGTTCTTCATCAGCGAAAGCTTCCCGACCAGCATTCGTGCCACGGGTGGCGCAATCATCCATGCCATGGGCCCGCTCGGTGCTGTGGTCGCAGGCTTCGGCGCCACATCGGTACTGAGCGCAGGCGGCGACTGGCAGACCTCGGCGTTGTACTTCGGCGCAGTGCCTTGCTTCCTGTCGGGTGCACTGATGTTCGCCGCTAAACACGTGCGACCTGAAACGGTGAAATGAGGAGCAGCACATGACGCGTAAAGTTGCAGTGATAACCGGTGCCGCCAGCGGCATCGGTCAGGCGCTGGCAGTGGCGTTTGCCCGCCAGGGTGTGGCGGTGGCAGGCGGTTTCTATCCGGCTGACCCGCATGATCCGGACGAAACCCGCAGGCTGGTGGTGGAGGCGGGCGGCGAATGCCTGATGCTGCCGCTGGATGTGACCTTCACCGAATCGGTCGATGATCTGGCCGCGCAGGCAGTCAAGGCGTTTGGCCGCATCGACTACGCGGTCGCCAATGCCGGGCTGTTGCGCCGCGCGCCGTTGCTGGAAATGACCGACGAGCGCTGGAACGAGATGCTCGACGTGGACCTGACCGGCGTGATGCGTACCTTCCGCGCCGCCGTCCGGCACATGGGTGAGGGCGGGGCGCTGGTGGCGATTTCCTCGATTGCCGGTGGTGTGTATGGCTGGCAGGACCATGCCCATTACGCAGCGGCCAAGGCCGGCGTGCCAGGGCTGTGCCGGTCACTGGCGGTGGAGCTCGCCCCGAAGGGCATCCGTTGCAACGCGGTGATTCCCGGCTTGATCGAGACGCCGCAATCGCTGGACAGCAAGAACTCGCTGGGGCCGGAAGGTCTGGCGCAGGCGGCCAAAGCCATCCCGCTGGGCCGTGTCGGTAGAGCGGATGAAGTCGCTGCGCTGGTGCGTTTTCTGTGCAGCGATGAAGCCAGTTACCTGACCGGGCAAAGCATCGTGATCGACGGTGGCCTGACCGTGCGCTGGCCCGAGTAGAGCGATTCGGATCGGCAGCGAGCCTGCTCGCGAAGCGTTCAGTACAGACGCTGGGAATGGCGTGTCAGTGACTGAGCGTTCGCGAGCAATACGCAGTGATCCCCAAACCAACCGAGGAACCCGACCCATGCAGCAACTCAAACAAAAGCGGGCAGTGATCACCGGAGCAGGCAGTGGCATCGGCGCAGCCATCGCTCGCGCCTATGCGGCTGAAGGCGCGCGTCTGGTGCTGGGCGATCGAGACGCCCACAGCCTGGCGAAGATCGCTGCAGAGTGCCGTCAGCTGGGCGCTCAGGTTCAGGAGTGCGTGGCCGATGTCGGCAGCACCGACGGCGCGCAAGCCAGCGTCGATGTCTGTGTCGAGCAGTTCGGAGGTATCGACATTCTGGTCAACAACGCGGGCATGCTGACCCAGGCGCGTTGCGTCGACCTGACCCTCGATATGTGGAACGACATGCTGCGCATCGACCTGACCAGCGTCTTTGTGGCCAGTCAGCGGGCATTGCCGCACATGATTGCCCAGCGCTGGGGGCGCATCATCAATGTTGCTTCGCAACTGGGCATCAAGGGCGGTGCCGAACTGACCCATTACGCCGCCGCCAAGGCCGGGGTGATCGGTTTCAGCAAATCCCTGGCGCTGGAAGTCGCCAAGGACAACGTGCTGGTCAACGCCATTGCACCCGGCCCTATCGAAACCCCACTGGTCGCCGGGATCAGCAGCGCCTGGAAAACCGCCAAGGCCGCCGAGTTGCCACTGGGCCGCTTCGGTCTGGCCGAGGAGGTCGCCCCGGTGGCGGTGCTGCTGGCCAGCGAGCCAGGTGGCAATCTGTTCGTCGGTCAGACCCTGGGCCCCAATTCCGGCGACGTCATGCCATGAGCAAACAGCTGGAGAACACCTGATGTGTGGATTGTGCGGGCTATTGGGTGAAGACGTGCACTGGAGCGATCCGCTGGTTGCAGAACTGCCCCGGCGGCGTGAGCGCTTGCGGCGTATTGCTGCAATCAACAAGGTGGTCGCGCCGTTTCGCCTGAAGGTCGAAGATTTTCAAGGCGTTTCCTATCTCCTGCTCGGGGCCACCGGCAAGCAGGAACTGGCGACCGGGCTGGAACAGCTCTGGCAGAAAGCCGAGTTGCTGATCGGCCGGCCGCTGGACCCGCTTGATTCACGTCTGCTCGATCATCTGCAGAGGTCATCATGAGTATTGCCCTGAACGTGATTACCGGCTTCCTCGGCAGCGGCAAGACCACGTTGCTCAAACGCCTGCTGGCCGATGAAAACATGGGTGACACCGCGCTGCTGATCAACGAATTCGGCGATGTGGGTATCGATCATCTGCTGGTTGAAGAGGTCGCACCGGATACCGTGCTGTTGCCCAGCGGCTGTGTCTGCTGCACCGTCCGCGGTGAATTGAAAGACGCGCTGCTCGGTCTGCTGGAGCGGCGTAATCGAGGTGAAATTCCTGCATTTCGCCGGGTGATTCTGGAGACCACCGGCCTGGCCGATCCGGCCCCGATTCTCACCACGCTGAGCAACGACCCGCAATTGCGCGGGCGTTTTCACATCGGTCTGATTGTCACGCTGGTGGACGTTTGTCACGCGACGCTGCAAGAGCGTCTGCATCCGGAATGGCTGGCGCAGGTCGCGGCGGCGGATCGTCTGCTGTTGAGCAAAACCGATCTGGTCGATGAGTCGGTACTGGATGGCCTGCGCGAGCATCTGCAAGCGCTGAATTTTTCTGCGCCACTGCTTGATACGGCGGAGGTCCACAGCGGCGATCAGTTGCTGCTGGGCGAGGGCATGCGCAGCGACGAACCGGCCGCTGAAGTGACCCGCTGGCAACTGCATCGGGTGCTGTCGACTTCCGCGCGGCATGGTGATGCGCAGGTCTGTTGCCTGACGTTCGAGCGCCCTCTGGACTGGGTCGGCTTCGGGGTGTGGCTGTCGATGCTGTTAAGATGCCACGGTGAACGAATCCTCCGCGTCAAAGGACTGCTCAACGTGAACGACAATCAGGCTCCCATCGTGATTCATGGTGTGCAGCATTGCCTGCATGCGCCGGTGCATCTTGCCGCCTGGCCGGGCGAGGATCGCACCTCGCGGCTGGTGTTCATCCTGCGCGGTCTCGATCCCGATCTGCTGCGTCGTTCGTTCGAAGTCTTCTCTGGCAGTTTCGCGCCGCCGCTCAACGAGTCGGCAGCATGACCATCACCTTGCGCGTGCTGGGCACCTCCGTGACCCTGCTGGAGTCTTTGCGTGAGCGGGCCGAGCAGGAACTGGGGATCAAACTGATCTACCAGATTCATGACGTGCAAACCGCGCAACGTATCGCGGTCATGCAACCAGACAGCTACGACCTCTACGATCAGTGGTTTCATAACGTTGATTTCGTCTGGCCAGCCCGGGCGATTCAACCCATCGACACGCGGCGCATCGCGCTGTGGCACGAAATCAACGACTTGCCCAAGCAGGGCCGTCTGCGGCCTACCGACCAGCCAGGCAGCGGCAGTGTGCCCAGCGAGCGTTTGTTCGTGCAGCACGACGGCAGTCTGGGCAGCGCGGTGACCGAACGCATCAGCATGTTGCCGCTGACCCATAACGCCGACAGCTTCGCCTATCGCCCCGAGCGCTTGCCGGAGGGCTTGAGCTCTGCGGACGAAAGCTGGGGCTGGCTGCTCGACCCGGTGTGGGGCGGGCGCATCGCCTTGCAGAGTGACGCGGCCATCGGCGCATTGGATGCCGCGCTGGCGGTGCAGGGGGCGGGGCTGGCGAGCTTCAAGGACATCGGCAACATGAGCATCGAAGAAATCGATCGGCTCGCTGATGTGCTGGTGCGCAAACAGCAGCAAGGGCATTTTGGTGCGTTCTGGTCAGGCGACGAAGAAGCCGCCGAACTGATGCTCAGCCCGAACATCGACATTCAGAGCCTCTGGTCACCGACCCTGGTCAGGCTGCACCGTGCGGGGGTCAAGTACCGTGTGGCGGTGCCCAAAGAAGGTTATCGCGGCTGGTTTGGCGGGCTTTCCCTGTCACGCCACGCCAAGGGGCCGGTGCTGGATGCGGCGTACGCGTATCTCAACTGGTGGTTGTCGGGCTGGCCCGGCGCAGTGATGGCGCGGCAGGGCTACTACATCGGCAATCCGGCACGCAGCCGCGATCACCTCAGCGCTGCCGAATGGGATTACTGGTACGCCGGCCTGCCTGCGCGCGAACAACTGCTCGGCAGCGACGGCTTGCCGCTCATCGACGCCGGAGAAGTCCGCGACGGCGGCTCCTACGAAGAACGCATGGGCCATATTGCCGTGTGGAATTCGGTCATGAACGAGCACAACTACCTGGTCCGCCGCTGGAGCGACATCCTACGCGCCAGTGACAAAAGCAGCGCCAAGGCACGCTAGTCAGTCGCACTGGAGAGAGGACGCAGAGCGTCCAGAACGGCATTCCCACGCTGGAGCGTGAGGAGCGATAGTCGTCTGGTAGAGCTCACAGATCCGCAACCCTGCCCGGTAGCTGGATCAACCGGGATCCGGCTTCAGTGGCGACAAAAAAAAGCGGCTACCTCTCGGTAGCCGCCGTTCATTGACCTCAGCAACGCATCACTTCGGCAGTTTGAACGCCATCACGTAGTCACCCTGTTTGGTGCCCAGTGAGCCGTGACCGCCCGCAACGACCAGCACGTATTGCTGACCGTCCTTGCCGGTGTAGGTCATCGGCGTGGTTTGCGCACCTGCGGGCAGGCGGGCTTCCCACAACTGCTTGCCGTTACGCACGTCATAAGCACGCAGGTACTGGTCAAGCGTAGCGCTCATGAACGCCAGGCCGCTGGCGGTGGTGAACGTACCACCCAGGCTTGGAACGCCCATGGTCAGCGGGAGCGGGATCGGCGAGCTGTCGCGCACGGTACCGTTCTTGTGCATCCAGATGGTCTTGTGGTTGGTCAGGTCGACCGCCGCCACGTAACCCCACGCGGGTGCCTGGCAAGGCAGGCCCATCGGCGACAGCAGTGCTTCCAGGATCACACCATAAGGCGCGCCCTTGTTCGGCTGTACGCCTTCGGTTTCGCTCTTGCGGCCCGGGCCGCCTTCAACTTCGGCAGACGGTACCAGCTTCGAACGGAAAGCCATGTAGTTAGGATTGACGAAGGCGATCTGACGCACCGGGTCGACGGAAATACCGCCCCAGTCGAACACGCCGAAGTTACCCGGATAAACGATCGAACCCTGCAGTGAAGGTGGTGTGAACGGACCATCGTAGCGCAGCGACTTGAAGTCGATCCGGCACATCATCTGGTCAAACGGCGTCACGCCCCACATGTCGCGCTCCTTGAGCGGCGGCGGCATGAAGTTCAGGTCGGACTTGGGCTGGGTCGGCGAGGTGTGATCGCCCGCGACAGCGCCTTGCGGGACCGGCACTTCATTGATCGGCACGATCGGTTTGCCGGTGCTGCGATCCAGCACGTAGATGCTGCCCTGCTTGGTCGACGCCAGCACTGCGGGTTTGACGCCGTCAGCGGTTTTCATGTCCAGCAGCGTCGGCTGACCGCCCACGTCCATGTCCCACAGGTCATGGTGAGTGAATTGGTAGTCCCAGCGCACGCGGCCGGTAGCGATGTCCAGTGCAACCAGGCCCGCGCTGTACTTCTCGGACTCTGGCGTACGGTCGCCGCCCCACTGGTCAGGGGTCTGGTTACCCATCGGCAGGTAGATCATGCCGAGCTTTTCATCGACGCTGAACATGGACCACATGTTCGGCGAGTTGCGGGTGTAGATCTTGCCTTCGGCAATCGGTGCAGTTTCTTCCGGATTGCCGCTGTCCCAGTTCCACACCAGACGGCCGGTGTGCACGTCATAGGCGCGGATCACGCCGGACGGCTCGTCCATGGAGACGTTGTCAGTGACGTGGCCACCGATAATCACCAGGTCCTTGGTGACCGCGGGTGGCGACGTGGAGTAGTAGCCGCCCGGAGCGAAGGTGCCCATGTTGGCGGTCAGGTCAACCGAACCCTTGTTGCCGAAGTCTTCACACATCTTGCCAGTATCGGCGTTCAGCGCGATCAAACGGGTGTCGGCAGTCGGCAGGAAGATTCTGCGCGGGCAGGCAGCACTGGCAGTGGCCGTGCCGTCAGCAGCCGGGACCGTCGGGCTTTGCGCCGGGGCGCTGGCGGCGTAGGCAGCGTAGGCAGCGTCGTCATGATAGGTGACGCCACGGCAGGTCATGTGCGCCCAGCCCTTGAAGTTGGCAGCGTTCTGAGTGCTGAGCTTCGGATCGAAGCGCCAGATTTCCTTGCCCGAATCCGGGTCAAGCGCGATCACCTGGCTGTGCGGCGTGCACACATAAAGCATGCCGTTGACCTTGAGTGGGGTGTTCTCGGCAGTCGTTTCCCCCGGATCGTTCGGCCCCGGAATGTCACCCGTGCGATAGGTCCAGGCCGGCTCCAGCTTGTTGACGTTTTCCGGCGTGATCTGCGCCAGCGGCGAGTAACGGTCACCGAAGGCGGTGCGGCCGTAGGACTGCCAGTCGCCGTCAGGCATGGCTGGGGCGGTGTTGGTCGTGCCAGCCGTCTCGCGGTCCAGCTGGCCTTCGATACGGCCCGGGTTGGTGAACTGGCTCGCCAGCGCGGTCAGGCCGGCCAGCACCACAGCGATGCTCAATGCACCGGTGCCCATGCGTGCCGGACCGTTGCGCAGCAACGGTCTGCGGAACCATGGCAGCAGCAATACGATACCCAGTGCGAACCACAGCGCCAGGCGTGGCACCAGTTGCCACCAATCGAGGCCGACTTCCCACAACGACCATACAGTGCTCGCGAACAGCAGCAGTGCATAAAGGCCCAGCGCAGCCGCACGTCCGGTGATCAGCAACACGCCGGTCACGGCGAAGCCGATACCGGCCAACAGGTAATACAACGAGCCATCCAGTTGCAGCAGTCGGGCACCACCGACCAGCAAGGCCAGCCCCATCAACAGGATCACCAGCCCGAGCAGGGTCGGCAACAGGCGATTTCTATTTGAAGCACCGTCAGTGCTCATAATGCGAATCTCCGCGAGAAGTAAGTAATTGAAATCTTTTTTTAAGCATCGCCTGCCCTGGCGCCATTCCTTGAAGCTGCTTGTTGAGACGAATCGCCGACGGTGGAATTAAACCGTCAGGCAGAGCGCGGCTGCACGTTCGGCTGGCGCGGTCGTTGAGTCGTAGACCATTACCGCCCGAATTCGTGCATAGGCTTTTTGTCCGAAGGAACATCTGCAGAAGGGGGAATCTTCAATCCTTAACCCGGCAATGATAGGGCGCTAACGATTTTTCTAAAAGCGAAAAACCTGACATGGATCATTGCAACGCCGGCAACAGTGCTGCAGGTCGACGGTGTTTTATGAAAGCGCGGCGCTTACAATGGCAGACTTTCGGGAAGCACCTGCGTACTCCAGAGATCCGTTCAGGTTCGTCTCTTCTTATTTCGTTGCAAGGCTCATCATGACAACACCCAATTCCGACCCGTTGCACGGCGTCACGCTGGAGCAGATCCTCAGGGCGCTGGTCGAACATTACGAATGGTCCGGCCTCGCCGAACGCATCGATATTCGCTGCTTCAAGAGCGATCCGAGCATCAAGTCCAGCCTGACCTTCCTGCGCAAGACACCCTGGGCGCGGGAAAAGGTCGAAGCGCTGTATGTGAAATTGCATCGCAGCAAGGGCTGGTAACAGGCCCGCCAGACAGTCCGGCAGGGACGCCGGCACGCAAGGATACCGATTGATGCTCAGTGAACATCCACAACCTGCGCAGGGACAGCGCTATTACGCCCTTGTGGCTGCTTGTCTCGGCTGGTCGGGATTGGTGATTCAGCTTTACCTGATCCTGATTGGCCGTTATGCCGATCACGCCAGTCTGTTGGGTGGGCTGGTGCGCTTTTCAAGTTTTTTCACCGTACTGACCAATACGCTGGTAGCGGTCGCCCTGAGTTGCGCGCTGACGACACGGCAGTCGGCAGGCCACCGGTTTTTCCGGCATCCGGTGGTGTGTGGTGGCATTGCGGTGAGTATTGCGCTGGTGGGCATCGCCTACAACATTCTGCTGCGCCACTTGTGGCACCCGGAAGGCTGGCAGTGGGTGGCCGACGAGCTGCTGCACGACATAATGCCGCTGGCGTTCGTGCTCTATTGGTGGCTGTACGTGCCCAAGGGCACGCTGCGTCTGAGCCATGTAGTGCTCTGGGCGATCTATCCGATCGTCTACTTCGCCTATGTCCTGCTGCGTGGCCACATGTTCGGTGATTACCTGTATCCGTTCATCGATGTCGGCACGCTCGGTTTCCCGGCGGCATTCATCAACGCGCTGGGCGTGCTGCTCGGTTTCGTGCTGATCGCATTGGTGCTGCTGGCAGTTGATAAACGGGCGTCTCGTCGTACCCGGTGAGTCGCCCGGTCCTGCTCATTCTTCAGTGCTGTCCAGCTTCCAGTAACCGGCGGCCTTGACGAACTCCTCTTCCAGGCCGAACTCGTCGAGCAGCACACGACGTAACTTGCGTGACAGCGCAGATTCGGTCGCGATCCATGCGTACAGCTTGCCCTCGGGCATCTCCAGACGACGCGTGACGTCCAGCAGACTCTGTTCGCCGCGTACGATCCAGATCACGTCGACCTGTGCGGCACTGTCGAACACCTGCTGTTCCTGCGGGTTGGCGACTTCGACCACCACCAGCGCAGCGCGGTTGGCGGGCAGCGATTCAAGGCGTCGGGCGATGGCCGGAATGGCTGTTTCGTCGCCGATCAGCAGGTAGCTGTCGAACATGTCCGGCACCACCATCGACCCCTTTGGCCCGGCGATGTGCAGGAATTGCCCGGGCGCTGCCTGCGCGGCCCAGGTGGCCGCCGGGCCTTCGCCATGCAGAACGAAATCGATATCCAGTTCCCCGGTTTCTTCGTCGTAGCGACGCGGTGTGTAATCGCGCATCGGCGGGCGCGGCGTGTCCTTGTCGCCGGCAGGGTTCAGGTTTTCCAGCGCGGCCTGCTCTTCTGCCGTTTGCGGGAAGAACAGTTTGACGTGGTCGTCGGTGCCCAGGCTGATGAAACCCGCCAACTCCGGCCCCTGCAAGGTAATGCGGCGCATCAGGGGTGTCAGTTCCGTGACCCGTACCACCTGCAGCTTGCGACGCTTGATTTCATGCATGACGCGATGGATTGACTGGGGCGAATTCATGCCGACTCCTCCGAGGCAGGTTGAGGCCCATCGACGACAGCCTTGGCCGTGCTGTTGAGCAGTTCGCTGACGCGCAAAATCTCTTCCGGGCTCCAGCGGCCATGGTGCATCTGCAGCGCGTGGCGCAGGTTGTGCACCGCTTCGTGGATTTCCGGCGGACGATCGTGGCCGCGCAGTGAGCGCTTGCTGACATCGATGCGCATGCGCACACCTTCCAGCGCCACGGCCTGATCTTCCAGGGATTGGCGACCCGCATCGGTGATGGTGTAGAGCTTCTTGCCGGCCTGGGCATCGCCGACCACCATTTCGCTTTCTTCAAGAAACGTCAGGGTGGGGTAGATAACGCCGGGGCTGGGGCAGTACGCACCCTCGAACAGACCTTCGATCTTGCGGATCAGGTCATAGCCGTGGGCGGGCTGTTCGGCGATCAACGCCAACAGCAGTAATTTCAGATCGCCAGGGGCGAAAACCCGAGGGCCACGTCCACCGCGTTCACGGCCCGGGCGTTTTTCAAAGCCGTCGCGATCTTCACCTGGTTCACGAAGATGCGGCGGACGGTGGTGGGGAGGGTGTTTATCTTCACGCATGTTTTTGCTCTCTGGTTACAAGTTAGATATACCTTAAGATATATCTTATTGTAATCACAGAGCTGGCAGACGAGCGGTCATTGCCGGTCAGACACCCTTGGGCGGATCGGCAAGCGGGGCGTTGCACATCGCCTGTCCGTGGTTCTCCAGGTACGGCGTCAGGATCGGTGCCATGCCTTTGAGCACCTGAACCGGCAACGCCGAGGTGAAGCGAAAGCCCTCGGCAGCACGTCCCGGCACAAACGCCGTCAGCGCGCCAAAGTGGTTGTCGCCGATATAAAACACAAAAGTCGCCGTGCGGTTGATTGCCCTTGAGCTGAGAATACGCCCGCCCGCACCGACGCTTTCGATCCTGTTGTCGCCGGTGCCGGTCTTGCCACCCATCGCCAGCACACTGCCGTCTTGCATCTTGAACGTGCCTTGCACGCGTTTGGCCGTGCCGCCGTCCACCACTTGCGACAAGGCCTCGCGCATTGCCGCTGCGACCTCCGATGGCAACACACGCTTGCCCAGCTCCGGTTGATGCTCAGTTGGGTGTCGTAAGGCGTATCGGCAGCAAAGTGCAGACTGTCGATGCGCACCGCAGGCAGGCGGATACCATCGTTCTGGATGATGCCGATCAGCTCGGCAAGCGCCGCCGGACGGTCTCCCGAACTGCCGATAGCCGTCGCCAGCGAAGGCACCAGATGGTCGAACGGATAACCCACGCGCTGCCAGCGTTGCTCGATGTCCAGAAACGCTTCGACCTCCATCATGGTCCGCACACGGCTGTCGCGAGCGCCTTTGTGGCGACTCTTGAACAGCCAGCCATAGACTTCCTGACGCTCGAAACGGCTGGCGGCCACTGCGTCCTTGAACTGCGCGTCCGGATGTTTGAGCAGGTAGCCTACCAGCCACAGTTCCAGCGGATGGACGCGGGCGATGTAGCCTTGATCGGGCAGATCATAAGTGCCCGGGCCGTAACTCTTGTACAGCTCGGCAAGACGTTTGTCGGTAAGTTTCGAGCTCGCCCTGGGCTCGTCCAGGTGGGCGCGGATGAACGCGTTGAATGTGCCCTGATCAGCGCCCGGCAGCAGATAACGGTGCACCGCAGCCAGACGGATCGCCGTCGGGTGAATGCCGTCGAGGAAGGTGTCGAGTCGCTCCTGCGTGGTCTTTTCCTTGTAGCGTTTCCAGAAGCGCAGCAGGAATACCGCGCCTTCGCGGTCGGCAAACTGCGCCAGGTATTCCTGGCGGCGTGGGTTGTCATCATCCTTGAGCAGCTCGGCGCTGTTGTTGGGCGCCTGATCGGTGCTGTAGCGAACGACATCGCGCATCAGGCGGATGAACGGCAGGTTGATCGACTCACGCAGCGACTCGCGCAGGGTTGGAATCCGCTCGTTGTCTTCGCGCCGGAAATTATTGAAACGGTGCATGCCGCCACCGGTGAAGAACGCTTCTGCGGGGCTGGCCGAATAGGTGCGGTCGAGTGCGGCCGACAGCATCTTCGCCAGGTCATGGTCCTTGTTCAGCAGCAGATAATCCACCGCCCAGCGGGTCAGCCGATCCGGTTCCTCGACAGGGACTTTGCGCAATTGCGCAGGGTTCAAGCCCGCATAGCGCCCATGCAGTTCGGCGATGATCTCCAGATACGTCGTCAGCACGCGCATCTTCGCCGTCGAGCCCAGCTCCAGCTTGCTGCCTTCGTTGATATCGAAAGGCTGATCGGTGCTGTCGGTCTGGACCCTGACCCGCGAGCCGTCCACGCCGCGTTCAAACAGCGTGAAGCTGTAGCGCACCTGCGTTGTGCTGGCCGGGGTCAACAGGCGCTCGCCCATCAACCCGATCTTTGCGGCAAATTCAGGGTTGGCCAGGTCGCGCAGGTACTGGCTGACGCTGCGCTGCAATTCGCCATGCAGGGTGCTGGTGGCAGACAAGTCAAGACGGTCCAGATCGTAGAGCGGGCGATTGAGCAGATTCGACAGGCGAGTGCGCGCGACACTGATGCCCTTGTTGGTTTCGATGGGCTGCAGGGTCGGTTGCTGGGCCCAGTCGCGGTAGGTGACCTGGGCTGCCAGCGCGGCATCGGCCAGCGGTCGGTCGATGACGTTGGCCTGGGCCAGCAACCGAATGTGGCTGTCGGTCAGTTCTGCCAATTCCTGGCGGCCCTTGGCCAGATAGTGCGACGGACGACGCTGGGCGATTACCAGTGAGAGCACTTCACGCAGCGCCAGCGCCTTGTCGGCCAGTGCCTGTTTATCGCCGGGATTAGAAGCCAGTATCTCGTTGGTTTTGCCGAAGTCTGCGCCGAACCACACCCGCAGTCCTTCAGCCAGACCATGCACTTCGCCATGCCCTGGCACCGCAGACAGCGGCACGCTGTTCAGGTAGTCACGCACCACCCGCTGGCGCACGGCGAGTGTCTCGGTCCCCGGCTGATAGGCGCGAACGCTGGCGGAAATCATCTGCCGCAGCTTTTCAGAACCCGACAGCGTCAGCCCGTCTGGGGAGTGACGGTATTTTTCCAGCTGAGTGGCCAGCGTGCTGCCCCCAGCCGACTGGCCGGGGAGGGCAAACATCTTCGCCAGTTGCGACCAGGCGGCTTTGACAAAACGTGGCCAGTCCACCGCAGGGTTGGCCATGGGCTGCTGCGGATCGAGCAGGTCGCGGTTTTCGATGAACAGCAGGCTGTTCACCAGCAATGGCGGAATGGCGGCAAAGGTCGGGTAAAACTGCTGTGGGTATCTGAATTCGTACAGCGGCTCGTTTCGGCAATCGGTGATCGACAGCCCAGCCTGGGTCTTTTCCTCGTAAGGCACGAAAAATCCATGCCGGACGTAACGTAATAGTTCCGGGGAAAAGCGGGTCTGGCGCGTGATCACGTAGTCGCGTTTGAGCAGGCGCGACAGGAATTCATCCATGGATGAATAGCCCAGGCGCCTGTCGAACGGCCCGTCACCGGGATACACCACGTCATGACTAGGTCCGGGCTGCATCGAGTAACCCAGGCTCGCGGCAAAGCGGCTGAATTCGCGCGCCTGAAGCCTGGAGGTTCTGCTCTCCACGGCCACCGCCACGCCCAATGCAACCCCGGCCAACACCACCACGACCCAGAACACCCGCCATCCGTATCGCTTGCGACGCGGATATTTGGGCGTACGAGGATCATCCTCACGATCAGCGGATAGCGTCTCTTGCTTGCTATCGGAATGCCGAAATGCGCCCATAGTCGATTGTCCGGTCATCCTGTCAAAGCACCTGACCCAAGCTTAGACGCTGGATGGGATTGTGGGAGGGAATTGTCTGGTGGTTTTCGAGGGCGGAAGGCGCGCAGTGGGGACGAGCGTCATGAACTAATCCCACTGCAGCCACACATGAACTGCAGTGGCGCTGGCTTGATCAGACGTGAAGATCAACCAACGGTTTGCGCTCTTCTTCACGCTTCGGCGCATTGCGCTCGATCTGGTAAATGATCGTGTCCATGAAGTTGCCAATGTGGTTGCGGCTGAAGACCTGCCCGTAGTCGATAACCTTGCTGTAATTCTCAAGGTTGAGTGTGTGCTGGTTGCCGAATTTCTCCGTGTAGTGATCGAGTAACGTCATCACAATTTTTGCGTGCGCACGCAGATCCTCCTTCAGTTGTTGACGTTCGTTCAGCTTCTCGGTCAGGTACGCGAACTCTGCCGGGGTGAGCACATCGTCTGGGTCGGTCACCTGGATGTCCTGATTAAAACCCAGCGTGAAGCCGAAGTGCTTATTTGACAGCTCCATATTAAGGTAAAAAAGCTGCTGCTTGAAATCGTGAAAATTGTCGTACATACGGCATAGGGTCTTATCAAAATCTTTAGTTAAGTCACCCAGGTATGTACTTCGGAGTAGGTTCGATATCTCTTCAGACATACTGTCCAGCATAACCCGTCCTGCCGCCGACGTTTTGTAGTCGGATAACCAGGGTGTTTCCTCGGTGGTATAGAACTCAGCGTTCGGATCACGCACGTTATCACGCGCCTGAGGAATTTTGATTGGCGGAGCAGCAGGTGAGGTGAGGGAACTCGAGCCCGAGAGAGTGCGCTGTTGACTTTGTGATGCAGAAGCTAAAGGGTTGATATGCATGCTAAGCGCTCTTTGGTGTCAATGATAACTAGCTAGCGGCAGACCTTCGCAAAACTTTGCCTGATAAGTGTGTAGGGTTTTTCCTAGGCTGTAGTAGTGATTATTTTTTGTAGGAAGTTTCCTTGATTTTAATGTGAGGGTTGACTCGGCGCTTAACTTTCTATTGCGTCAATTGAGCTGCTCGATGAACCGGGAGTGATAAGGATTCCAAGTGGATATACTAACCCTGGCTGGTTGGCGACGCAGATTTATAAGGAGGCTATCTTTGAGGCGAGATTTACCGATACTAAGGGCGCGCCTCTGGAAGGAGGTATGGCGATCCTTGACCTGAGTTTTGGCAAAGGAGAGCCCTCAATCGAGCATGTTGTAACCAGCAATGCTGATGGGTTTGTCTCTCAGCGTATCGAGTTTGGACGCTGCTATGGGGGTGTGGAGGCCCAGGACTTTGTGCACACCCAGAGAGGTTTCAACACGTGGAGAAGCCACTATAAGGTAGCCGGCTATACCGTACACAATTTTTCATTGGGGCCGATGACTGCGACCCCTCATATTTTTTACATGGGACACATCTGCACACAAACCGTTCTGCGAACTGTTGTTCCTCGCGGTTAACGCCTAACTCAGCCTGGCGAATCATTTATCTCGCCAGGCTGATGTATCATACCGCCAACAAAATATACGAAAAATCTCGTTTCTCAGCATTGCTCTGGACTTGATGTATCCATTCGTCCTGCATTTTTTGTACGCTGGTGTTCATGATTTTGCCATAGTCGATCACGTCCTGAAAATTGCTGATATCCAGTTTATATCGGCCGCCAAATGTTTCATGGTCGTGGTCTACCAGGGTCATGATGGTCTTTGCGTGATGTTGGAGTTGCTCTTTGAATTCTCTGAACCCGTTGATGGCGTGGGTAAGAACTGATGTGTCGTTTTCAGTCAGGCTGTTATCGTAGTCAATTATCTTGATGGATGCACTTTCGGTCAGTGTGAAACCGAAGTTTTTACGTGCAATGTCGGGGTGGGTTTCTTGCAGTTCTTTTCGAAAGCTATCGTAGGTGACATTTACCAGTGCAAGCTCCAGTACGTCTAGTCTCTTTTTGTGAGCTACGTAGTCAAGCCTGTTTGTGATGTGTTCGTTGATCGACTCCAACAGCCATGGCTCTTTCTGATATTCGTAAAATACATTTTTTTCTGTCGTTTTGACTTCAGATGCAATGGCCTCTTGAAGACTGACGTCTTCTGTCGGATCAACATGTTTAGCACCGGTTACCAGCCCCATCTGTTGCGGGATGTTTGCCGGATTTGAAACTCCATTAATGTTCAAAGCGTCGCCCTCTCTTTGGTCTCATACCGAATAGCGGCCAGTTCCTGAAAAACTTGGCCTGATAAACCAGTAGGACATTTCCGAGAGGGCGTGCAAACGTGACGCTGTTCTCAAGTAGTTAACAGGCGGGGCGATTTCCCCAGCCGCTTATTCAACTCCAGCCCATTGGCCATCAGCATCATCAACCCCAGGCCGACAATCGCGGTCGTCACTTGCATGGGCCATGTATCACCTGCCAGTGCATTGGCCATGTCTGCCAACGGAGCAAGAAGTACGCCCAGCAGAAGACTTCCAGCGAATAGCGGCCCATGCGGCAAGTCTGGCGGGCGGGCCAGTTTTCGAGCCAGGTGCTTGAGGTTGGCAGCAGTCGGGCGACGACGTAGACCAGGGCCAGAAAGTGCAGTAACCGGAAGGGCGCAAGGTCGGTCTTGCTGATCGGGTAAAGGCTTTCAAGGTGCAGGCTGGAGACCAGCGCGGCGTGCAGGCCGGGCCATTTTTCGCTGAAGGTCAGTGTGCCTGCGACCAGCACGTAAACGGCGGCCACCATGAACAAGGGCTGTTTGCGTAACGGAGGGGGCTCAACAGTTTTGGCTGTTTCGCTGCGCAACGCGCACGCACCGCCGAGCACGAACAGCAGCTGCCAGGCGACCGGGTTGAAGTACCAGACACCGCCGCCTTCGTAGGCGCGCAGGTTCCAGCCGAATAGCGGCACCATCAGGTACAGCGCAATCGACAGGCCGACGGCCACTTCGAGTTTGCGCAGCATCACTGGTAAGGTCAGCGGTAAGGTCAGCAACAGCACGATATACAGCGGCAACGGGTCGGTCAGGTTCGGCTTGAAGCGCAGCAGCAGTTCATCAGCCAATGCCTGTTGCGGGTTGCCGACGAAGTATTCAAGTCCCATCTGCTGGACCATGTCGCGCGTCTCGACATGATTGTTGGCGACGAAGACGATGCCCATCAGCAGGGTCAGCAGAAAGATATGCACCACATACAGCACCCAGGTCCGGCGCAGGATTCGCACACCAGCCACCAGCCACCAGCCACCAGCCACCAGCCACCAGCCACCAGCATGCCGTCACGTCGAGCGATCCGCCCGTAGGCCAGGATCGAGGCGTACCCGGCGAGGAAAACGAAGATTTCCGCTGCGTCGCTGAAGCCGAAGTTGCGTACGGTCAGTTGCGCCAGGGGATTATCCGGCACGTGATCCCAGAAGATGAAGATCAGCGCCAGGCCGCGAAAGAAGTCGATTCGATGATCGCGTCCGTTAGTCATAACGGTGGACTCTTGAAAGTGCTAATGAGTAAAGATAGGCCACAGAGGCTCAGGTTCCAGGCCGGCGACCAGTGACGTTCGGCGGCGCGGCAGGGTGCCGCTAATCGAGGGCAATTGCAAAGGCGCGCTATTACAGAATGTCTCTGGCTCAGGCGTTCCGGTGGCTTCACGCCGACCGCTGCACCGTGTGCGTGTTCGATCAACCTCACCAATGATGCCAATCAACAGCAATCATTCTCATCTTCCGTTATGTTACTGTATAACTATTGCAGTCAACTCACTGGAGAGATCACGATGAAACCCGATATCCATCCTCAATACCGCACCGTGCTGTTCCACGACACCGCTGCCGACGTTTACTTTCTGATCGGCTCCACCGTAGACACAGACCGCACGCAACAGCACACCGACGGTACTCCTATCCTTATGTTGCACTCGACGTTTCCAGCGCCTCGCACCCGATGTACACCGGGCAGCAGCGCAAGACCACCACCGAAGGCCGGATCGCGGGTTTCAACAAGCGTTTCGCCACCTTTGGCTCGACTGGCAAGAAAGAAACCGCAGCCGCTCAATGAGCGGTCTGACCTCCCGGTCGTGGGCATTTCGTATGGATTGCCCACGACCGGGATTTTTTTGTCTGAATTTCAGGCCTGCGACCAATCATCTACTGGACTAACAGCCGACATTGCTTTTATCTTCGCGGCCTGAAAAACAGGAGTAACCGCTTTGAAAAAGTCAGTCGCCATCGTTTTCGGTGGGCAATCCAGCGAGCATGAGGTTTCGTTGCAGTCGGCACGCAACGTGATCAATGCGATTGATCGTGAACGCTATGCGCTGACCCTGATCGGCGTCGACAAGCTGGGCCGCTGGCTGCATTTCGACGAAGCCGATTACCTGCTCAATGCCACTGATCCTGCACGGATCAAACTGAGCGCATCAGGCAAGCCATTGTCCTTGCTGCCGGGCAGCATCGGCGGGCAGTTTGTCGACGTCGAGTCAGGTCAGCCACTGGCTGCCATTGATGTGGTATTCCCGCTGATCCACGGCGCGTTTGGCGAAGACGGTGCGTTGCAGGGTGTGCTGCGCATGCTGGCCGTGCCCTTTGTCGGCGCCGATGTGCTGTCCTCTGCGGCCTGCATGGACAAGGATGTGACCAAGCGTCTGCTGCGCGATGCGGGCATAGCCGTCGCGCCGTTCAGGGTCCTGTCGCGTGGAGAGAGCCTTTCTTTCACGGAAGCTGCCGACCAATTGGGGCTGCCGATGTTCGTCAAGCCGGCCAACCAGGGTTCATCGGTGGGCGTCAGCAAGGTGTCCGACGAGGCTGGTTTTGCGGCGGCACTGGCGCTGGGTTTCGAGTTCGATCATAAGCTGCTGATCGAGCAGGGCATCGTCGGCCGGGAAGTGGAGTGCGCCGTATTGGGTAACTTCGATGCGCAGGTCAGCGTCTGTGGCGAAGTGATTGCCAACGATGAATTCTATGCCTACGACACCAAGTACCTGAACGGCGATCAGGCGCGCATCGCTATCCCCGCCGAGCTGCCCGCCGATCTGAGTGATCAGGTGCGTGACGTCGCTTTGCAGGCTTACAAGGTGCTGGGCTGCGCAGGGCTCTCGCGGGTCGATTTTTTCGTCACCGAAGGACGCGACATCATCATCAACGAGGTCAACACGCTGCCGGGCTTCACCTCGATCAGCATGTACCCCAAGCTCTGGCAGGCCAGCGGTCTGTCGTATGCCGAACTGATCCATCGCCTGATCGTTCTGGCGCTGGAACGGGCTGATCAGGCGCGGCTGCTGAAAACGGAGATCTTCGCATGAAGATCATCCGCATCGCGGCGGCGCTGCTGATCGGCGCAGACGGCCGGACCCTGCTGGTGCGCAAGCGCGGTACCCGGGCCTTCATGCAGCCGGGCGGCAAGATCGAGCCCGGTGAACCGGCACCGCAGGCGCTGGCCAGAGAACTCGAAGAAGAACTCGGGCTGATCGTCGATCCGGCGCAGGCAGTGTTTCTCGGTGAGTTCACGGCACCCGCCGCCAACGAGCCTGGTTTCGAGGTCAACTGTCAGTTGTATGAGGTCAGGACCGACGCCCAGGCAGTGCCTGCCGCCGAGATCGAAGAAGTGCTGTGGGTTGACGCGGACAGTCATGCGGGTTTGCAACTGGCTCCGTTGACCCGCGATCTGATCCTGCCGCTGTATCTTCAGCGGCAGGCTGCACGCAGCTGAACGGCGCAGTCGTCCTGCATCGCGGTGCAGGACGGCACTGTCAGCGAACCCTATTTCAGCGAATCAGGTGTCAGCGAACCACACTCACCCCGTCGAGCGTCGAAAACGAGGTGTCCTTAGCGGTCAGCAGGAAATCGCGCATGTACGGTGCGTCGAGCATGTCGGCGCGAATGCCGGCATACAGCGTTGCGAACAGCCCTTTCTCGCCCAGGCGCTTGGCCTTCACATAGCCGCGTGAGCTGTATTCATGCAGCGCCCAGTGCGGCATCCCACAGACCCCGCGTCCGCTGGCGACCAGTTGCATCATCATCACCGTCAATTCCGAGGTTCGTACCTGTGCAGGCTCGATATCGGCGGGCTCCAGAAAACGGGTAAAGATGTCCAGTCGGTCGCGCTCCACCGGGTAGATGATCAGCGTTTCGCTGAGCAGGTCTTCTGGAACAATGTACGGCCGGCCCGCCAGCGCGTGTTGATTGGCCACCGCCAGCATCGCTTCATAGGTGAATAGCGGCACATAGGTGATGCCGGGCAATTCCAGCGGGTCGGAGGTCACCACCAGGTCCAGATCGCCACGCGCCAGGGCAGGCAAGGGTGCGAACGAGAAGCCGGAAGACAGGTCCAGTTCCACCTCGGGCCAGGCATCGCGGAACTGGTCGATGGTCGGCATCAGCCACTGAAAACAACTGTGGCACTCGATTGCCATGTGCAGCCGTCCCGCCGTGCCACCCGCCAGTCGAGCGATGTCGCGCTCGGCACTGCGCAGTTGCGGCAGCATGGAGTCGGCCAGTTGCAGCAGGCGCAAACCGGCGCTGGTAAAGCGCACCGGTTTGGTCTTGCGCACGAACAGCGGCATGCCCATGCGCTCTTCCAGCTCCTTGAACTGATGGGACAGCGCCGACTGCGTCAAATGCAGGCGCTCGGCTGCTTCCACAAGGCTGTCGGCCTCGCGCAGTGCATGCAGGGTTTTGAGGTGGCGTATTTCAAGCACGTTCAGTGCTCCATGAGCAGTATTTGTGATCAACACGAAAAAAATGAGTTTGTCTCATGTTGTGTCAGCTGTCGACAATAGGCCCATCTTTTATGGAGGACGCATCGTGGCCCTGACTCAACACCCTGACTATTTTCACATTGGCGCAGACCGTGAATTGCAGCACGCTCTGCAGGCTTTCTGGAAACAGGATCAGGGTGTTGCGACAACTGATGCCGAACTGCGCAACTGGCTGATGGCGCGTTACCCGCAGCAGGTGCCACACCTGAAACGCGACCAGCGTTTTCAGCCCGCTTGGGCACCGCTGCTGGCGAGCGTCGCCGAAGCGTGCGAGCAAGGCCGCAAACCTGCGTTGATCGGTCCGCTGACACTGCTCTGGCTAAGTGACGTTCAGGGTGACGAAGTGGATCGCCTCGACCTGCTGGAGCATCTGCTGCCGGTGTATGGCGAGATCTTCGGGCGTCTGGCGGCGCGCGGTGTCGAGTGGATTCAGATCGACGAACCGATCCTGGCGCTCGACCTGCCGCTGGCATGGAGCAACGCCTTCGAACGTGCCTATCACATTCTTCAGTATTCGCCGTTGAAGAAGCTTATTGGCCTCTATCACGGTGACCTGCGGCCCAACCTGGGTGTCGCGGCCTTGCTGCCGGTTGCAGGGTTGCATCTGGACAGCGTGACCGAACCGGAGCTGCTGGCCCCGGTGTTTGATCGTCTGCCGGTTTACAAGGTTCTGTCCCTGGGCGAGTGCGATACGCATTCGAACTGGCATCAGGAATCGCTCCTCGAAGCGCGCGCCCGTTTTGGGGAAAACCTGATGGTGGCGGACCAGGTCGCTGCGTAGCGCAACACTCGATTAACGACCGCTCAGCGCCATTCATCAAACTGTCACGTAAGTGTGGCAGCGCGCTTTGGAAAACATCATCAGACTCGCGGCCTACTGGGGATCTGTTTTTTGGTGTTTTTCATGCGGGTTTTAATTTTTCTGGCCGCGCTTCTGTGCGGCTTGCCGTCTTTTGCGGCCGATCGTTGTGATACCGATGTTCCTGTACAGATGGCTGACCTCAAGGAAGTGCGGATTGCGTACCAGAGTATTGGTAGCGAGTCCGACCCTGCCTTGCTGTTGGTGATGGGGCTGGGCGGGCAGTTGATTCATTGGCCGGACGAGGTCGTGGTCGCGTTGTGTCAGCAGGGCTATCGGGTCATTCGCTACGACAATCGCGATGTGGGGCTGTCTTCTTGGGTACAACAGCCAGCGGATGCCAATCTGACGTTCGAAGTGCTGCGTTATAAACTTGGCCTGCCTGTCTCGGCACCCTATTCGTTGACTGATATGGCCGACGATGCGCTGGGGTTGATGGATGCATTGCAGATTCGTCAGTTTCACGTGTTGGGCGCGAGCATGGGCGGCATGATCGCTCAGCATCTGGCTGATCTGGCGCCGTCGCGGGTCGAAAGCCTGACACTGATCATGACCAGTTCCGGTGCGCAGGGTCTGCCCATGCCCAGTGCCGCGTTGATGCAACTGTTGGCGCGGCGCGGCGCGCCCAATCGGGAAGTGGCGATCGAGCAGCAGGCCGATTTGCTTGCAGCGCTGGGCAGCCCGCAGGTCAAGGATGATCGCCAGCAACTGCTGCATCAGGCGGCCGTTTCCTATGACCGGGCGTTCAATCCCGAGGGCGTGAAACGCCAGATCATGGCGATTCTGGCCGAGCCCAGCCGCGTGGAACTGCTGAACCGTCTGCGTCTGCCGGTACTGGTGGTTCATGGTACGGCTGACCCGCTGTTGCCGGTCATGCATGGCGTGCATGTGGCCGCGCACATTCAGGGCAGCCAACTGCGCCTGATTCCGGGTCTGGCACACCGTTTTCAGGAGGCCTTCAAGGCGCCGTTGCTTGGTGCAGTGCTGCCGTACCTGAAAGCCCAGCATGAAGACGGTCGCAACCTGGCTCAGTTGTAAGTCTGCCTGGTTGTCAGGCATGGGCAGAGGTGTATCGTGTGGCCTTTGCTTACCGAAAAGGGCCGACATGACAACTGCACTGAAGATCGACTTCATCTCCGATGTTTCCTGCCCCTGGTGCGTCATTGGCCTGCGCGCGCTGGATCAGGCGCTGGAGGCACTGGGGGATGAGGTGCAAGCGCACATTCACTTCCAGCCTTTCGAGCTGAACCCGAACATGCCTGCCGAAGGGCAGGACATCAAAGAGCACATTGCCGAAAAGTACGGCTCCACGCCGGAACAGATCGAAGGTATTCACCAGACCATCCGTGAACGCGGTGCTGAACTCGGCTTCACTTTTGCCAGCGGCGAGCGGCGTATCTACAACACGTTCGATGCCCATCGACTGTTGCACTGGGCCGAACAGCAAGGCAAGCAGCACGCGTTGAAGCAGGCGTTGTTCGAGGCCTATTTCAGTGACCTGAAAGACCCGTCCAGTCACCAGACTCTGGCGGATGTGGCGCAGAAGGTCGGCCTGGACCGTCTGCGTGCTCAGGCCATCCTGGACAGTGACGAGTACACCACCGAGGTTCGCGAGGCCGAGCAGCTCTGGACGTCTCGCGGTATCACCTCCGTGCCGACCATGGTCTTCAACGACCAGTACGCCGTCTCGGGCGGTCAGCCGGTCGAGGTATTCGTCAGCGCAATCCGCCAGATTATCGGTGAATCGCAGTAACGTACTGCCCGTGCGGGATCGGACGCAGCGCGTCCGGAAGGCATGCCCACGCGGAGAATGGGCACGACAGGTGTCTTGAGGACGCCTATCGTTCCGCACGCTCCAGCGTGGGAATGCAGTGGGTCACGCTCTGCGTCACAGATCTGCGCTACGCCGCACGTTCAGGATCTGGCGCAGTGCTCAAAGCCCGTATTTTTTGACCTTGTCAAACAGTGTGGTCTTGGCCATGCCCAGTTCCTGACTGGCCTGGCTGAGGTTGCCGCCGCTGCGTTGCAAGGCGTCGCCGAGCAACGAGCGCTCGAAGGCTTCGACCGCTTCGGCAAACCCCAGGCTCTGGTTTTCACTGACCGTGCCTGACTGCTTGAACGCTGGCAGGCCAAGGGCAAAGCGTTCGGCCACGTTGCGCAGTTCGCGTACATTGCCCGGCCAGTCGTGGCTCATCAGGTTCGAACTGGTCTGTTGATCCAGCACGGGCGGTTCGCGGTCGAAGCGTAACGACGACAACTGCAGGAAGTGTTCGAACAGCTGCAGAATGTCTTCGCGGCGCTCACGCAAGGGTGGCAGTTCAAGCGTGACGACGTTCAGGCGGTAATACAGGTCGCTGCGGAACTGATTGGTCTTGCCCAAGGCATTCAAGTCGGATTTGGTTGCCGCTATGACCCGGCAATCCACGGCAACGCTCTGGTTGGAACCCAGCCGCTCAAGGGTTCGCTCCTGCAGGACGCGCAACAGCTTGATCTGCAGATTGACCGGCATGCTTTCCACTTCATCGAGAAACAGCGTGCCGTTGTGCGCGTGTTCGATCTTGCCGATGCGCCGTTTGCCCGCGCCGGTAAAGGCGTTGGCTTCATGGCCGAAAATTTCCGACTCGAACAGGCTTTCCGCCAGCCCGCCACAGTTGAGCGCCACGAACTGGCTGTCCTTGCGCCGACTGAAATCGTGCAGGCAGCGCGCGACCAGTTCCTTGCCCGTGCCGGTTTCGCCTTCGATCAGTACGTTGGCCGAGGTGTCGGCGACGTTGGCAATCAACGCACGCAGGTTTTGCATGGCCGGGGAGCGGCCAATGATCCGGCCCTCCAGCGAATCGCGCTCGGCGAGTTGCTTGCGCAACGCCCACACTTCACGGGCCAGGCCGCGTTGTTCCAGTGCGCGTCGGGTGACGTCCACCAGACGCTCTGGAGAAAAGGGTTTCTCCATGAAATCGTAAGCGCCATCGCGCATAGCGTTGACGGCCATGGTGATATCGCCATGGCCGGTGATCAGCACCACCGGCAGGCTGCTGTCACGTGCCTTGAGACGGCTCAGCAACGCCAGGCCGTCGATGCCCGGCAAGCGAATGTCGCTGATGACGATGCCGGCGAAGTTGTCACCGATGCGCTTTAGCGCCTCTTCAGCGCTGGCAACGCCTTCGCTGGCGATGTCCTCCAGCGCCAGGGCCTGCTGGCAACCGAGCAATACATGCGGATCGTCTTCAACGATCAGGACAGTCAGGTCGCTGTTTATGCTCATGGGTGTCGTCTCATGTCGGGCTGTCCGGGTGGCGGGCATCGGGTATAAACGGCAGGCTCAGGACAAACGTCGTACCGCCGTCCTGCGGATGCTCTGCGCTCAGGCTGCCTCCGGCTGCGGCGGCAAGGCTCGCCGACAGCGTCAGGCCCAGCCCCAGGCCTTGTTCGCCCGGTTTGGTGGTGAAGAAAGGTTCAAACAGATGCTTGCGCGCCTCGGCGTCGACGCCGCGCCCGTTATCACGTACCCGCAGACGGTATCGGCCGTCGACAACCGATCCGCTGAGCCATAACTCCGGTTGCGGCAGGTCGAACATGGCATCCAGTGCGTTGCCGATCAGGTTGACCAGAATCTGTTCCAGGCGGGTCTGGTCGATGGTCAGGGTGGCGTCGACGAAGTCTCGATGCACTATCAGGCCGGACTGCTCCAGACGCACGCTTAGCAACTGCGCCGCCGCATCGACAGCCTTGCTCAGTTGCGCCTGGCCCTGATCGTCGCCGCGTCTGGCGAATGCGCGCAGGCTGGCGGTGATGCGGCCCATGCGGTCGACCAGGTCATTGATGGTACGCAGGTTGGTACTGGCGGTATCCAGCGCACCTCGTTCCAGAAAGCGCACGGTGTTGCCGGACAAGGTGCGCAGTGCGGCCAGAGGCTGGTTCAGCTCATGCGCGATGCTGGTCGACATCTGGCCGATGGCTGCCAGTTTGCCGGCCTGTACCAGTTCGTCCTGCGCCTTGCGCAAAGTGTCTTCGGCCTGCCTTCGTTCACGAATCTGCGCCTTGAGGCGTTCGTTGCTGGCCCGCAGGTGTTCGGTGCGCTCGGTGATCTTGCGTTCCAGTTCGTTGTTGGCCGCCTGCAGCGCTTCCCTGGCAGCAAGCCGGGTCGAGATCACTTTGCGCCGCTCGTTCCAGGCAATCAGCAGAAAGGTCACCAGCGCGCAGGCCACGGCGACCAGCATGCCCTGGTTGGCCGCTTCACGGCGCAGATCCTCCAGCGGAGTAAGCAGTGTCAGGTGCCAGGCGGTGTCATTCAGCGGGCGGCTCTGGGCCAGATAACTGACCTTTTTGTGTTCGCGGTCGACACTGATGTTGGCGGGGAAAACCAGTGTTTCGACGCCTTCAGACAAGGTTTCCCGTTCCAGTGGCACCAGTTCGTTGAGCGGCCACCAGTAATATTGCAGGCTGCGAGCCAGGCGCTCCTTGATCTCGGCAGTGAGCGGACGTACTGATTTCAGACGCCGAGCCGGGTCGCTGGAGAGGATGATGATGCCATTCTCGTCGCTGACAAATGCCTCCAGGCGCGCCCGCTGCCAGCGTTCTTCAAGTGCTTCGAGGCGTACCTTGATCACCGCAACGCCGATGATGCGGCCTTTGTCTTCCAGCCCATGCGCCAGGTAATAGCCCGACTCACCGGTGGTGGTGCCGATGCCGTAAAAGCGCCCGGGCAGGCCGCGCACGGCGTCCTGAAAGTAGGCACGGAAAGACAGGTCTTCGCCCTGATAACTGTCGGCGTCACGCCAGTTGCTGGTGGCCAGCACACGTCCGGTGGTGTCCATTACGTAAATGGCACGGCTGCGGCTGCGTCGATTCAGCCCTTCGAGGTAGCGGTTGACCTGCTGCTGAAGCTCGGGTCCCGGTTCGTTCAGCAACTGCGACACGCTGGATTCCAGTTCCAGCACGCTGGGCAGGTAGGTGTATTTGCTGATTTCGCTCTCGACCGTGCGGGCGTGCAGCTCCAGCTGGCGTTCGCCGGTTTCGCGCAGTCCCTTGATGGCGCTGTGTTCACTGACCAGATAGGCGATATAGCCCAGCCCGATCATTAGCATGAGGATCAGCGGCGGTAGGAACAGTTGGCGGATCAGACGGGGTTTCACGGCGAGTGATGGCGGGGCGGCGCGATAAAGAGTGGGGTCGCATTTCATCACAGTCGTCCTGGACCGAACAGCTGCCCGCGGATGAGCGGGCAGCCGTTAAAGTACTGCCTAGTGCTGCAGAATCTTGGCGAGGAATTGTTGGGCACGCTCCGAGCGTGCGCTGACGTCACCGAAAAATTCTTCCTTTGCACAGTCTTCGACAATCTGTCCCTTGTCCATGAAAATCACCCGGTTGGCGACTTTGCGCGCGAAGCCCATTTCGTGGGTCACGCACATCATGGTCATGCCTTCCTGGGCCAGTTGCACCATCACATCGAGCACTTCATTGACCATTTCCGGGTCGAGCGCGGACGTGGGTTCGTCGAACAGCATGACCACCGGGTCCATCGCCAGCGCGCGCGCGATGGCGACACGCTGTTGTTGCCCGCCGGAAAGCTGGCCGGGGTGCTTGTGCGCATGCTCGGAAAGGCCGACGCGCTCCAGCAGCTTCAGTCCCTTCTCGGTGGCTTCGGCCTTGCTGCGGCCCAGCACCTTGATCTGCGCGATGGTCAGGTTTTCGACAATGCTCAGGTGCGGAAACAGTTCGAAGTGCTGAAACACCATGCCGACCCGCGAGCGCAGTTTCGGCAGGTTGGTCTTCGAATCGGAGATCGATGTGCCGTCGACAACGATATCGCCTTTCTGGAACGGTTCCAGCGCGTTGACACATTTGATCAGGGTCGATTTGCCGGAGCCGGACGGGCCGCACACCACAACCACTTCGCCCTTGCTGACCTCGGTGCTGCAATCGGTCAGTACCTGGAAGTCCCCATACCACTTGTTGACGTTTTTGATGGAAATCATACGGCAAACCTTTTTTGCAGGCGCTTCACCAGCAGCGAGGCGGCAAAGCTGATCGTGAAATACACCAGACCGGCAATGATCAGGAACTCGTTGGCGCGCCCGATGATGTCGCCACTGGAGCGCGATGCGTTGAGAAAATCGACGAGGCCGACGGTGTACACCAGAGAGGTGTCCTGAAACAGAATGATGCTCTGTTGCAGCAGCAGCGGGGTCATTTTGCGAAAGGCCTGGGGCAGGATGATCAGTCGCATCATCTGCGAGTAATTCATGCCCAGCGCCTGAGCAGCGCCCATTTGCCCCTTGGAGATCGACTGCACGCCAGCACGGACGATTTCGCAGAAGTACGCGGCTTCGAACATCATGAAGGCCACGACGCAGGAGGCGAACGCACCGATGGGCGTGTCTTCACCGGTAATCCAGCGCAGCACGAACGGCACGGCCAGGTAGAACCAGGTGATCACCAGCAGCAGCGGGATCGAACGAAAGTAGTTCACGTAGGCGCCGGCCACATTGGCCAGCAACTTGTTCGATGACAGGCGCATCAACGCCAGCAGCGTGCCAAGTACCAGGCCGCCGACGACACCCATTGCCATCAGCTTGAGGGTCATGACCATGCCGTTCCACAGGCCGGGAATGGCCGGAACGATTCCAGTGAAGTCCATTATTTGCCCCCCAGTGAGATGAGTCCCGGTACGGCGACTTTCTTCTCGATCACACGCATCAGCAGCATCAGGCTCATGTTCAGCGTGAAGTAGATGAGGGTCGCGAGGGTGAAGGCCTCGAACAGGTTGGCGGAGAATTCGGCGGTCTGTTTGGTCTGCGCAAGCAGCTCCATCAGGCCGATCAGCGACGCGACCGAAGAGTTCTTGAACACGTTCAGGAATTCGGAGGTGAGCGGCGGAATGATGATCCGGTAAGCCTGCGGCAACAGCACGTTCCAGTAGATCTGTGGCAGCTTGAAGCCCATGGCGCGTGCGGCCGATTCCTGGCCCTTCGGCAGTGCTTCAATGCCGGTACGCACCTGTTCGCAGACCCGGGCAGCGGTGAACAGGCCAAGGCAGACCACTACGCTGAGGAACGCGGAGGTGGTCGGGTTCAGGTCCTGCTTGTACCACTCCTGCAGGTTTTCCGGCAGCAGGTCGGGCACCAGGAAGTACCAGATGAACAGCTGCACCAGCAGTGGCACATTACGGAAGATTTCCACGTATACCGTGGCGATACCTGACACCAGACGGTTTGGCACGGTGCGCATGACGCCCAGCACCGAGCCCAGTATCAGGGCAATGATCCAGGCAATGACAGCGATGGCGATGGTCCAGCCCAGGCCGGAGATGAACCAGTCCAGATAGGTCTCGCTGCCGACGCCGGTGGACTTGAAGAATACGCCCCAGTCCCAGTTGTAATTCATCAGGGTCTCCCCCTCTTTTTATTGCTATCGAAATGCACGCACTGTCGTCTGTCGAGAATGACGAGGCGATCCCGGACGAGCGCTGCCCGTCCGGGATGCAGTCAGTTCAGACTGGCTGAACCGGTCTCTCAGGCTTTCTTGTCGTCAGCTGGCTTATCGGTCGGGTTCTGAATCAGTTCCTTGAGCTTGTCGCTCATCGGGAAATTCAGGTTCAGACCTTTCGGAGGGACAGGGGACATGAACCACTTGCTGTAGATGGCGTTGATGTCGCCCGACTTGTAGGTAGCGACAATGGCGTCATCCACGGCCTTCTTGAACGGGGCATCGCCCTTGCGGACCATGCAGCCGTAGATCTCGTAGGATTGCGCTGTACCGGTCACTGCCCAGTCGTCCGGCTTCTTGGCCTTGGCCATTTCGCCCGCCAGCAGCGCGTCGTCCATCATGAAGGCGACTGCACGGCCGGACTCGAGCATCTGGAAGGATTCACCGTGGTCTTTGGCGGAGATCACGTTCATGCCCATCTGCTTGTCAGCGTTCATCGCCTTGAGGATGCGCTCGGACGTGGTGCCCGCCGTGGTGACGACGTTCTTGCCTTTCAGGTCGTCGAAATCCTTATAGCTGGAATCCTTTTTCGACAGCAGGCGCGTGCCGACTTCGAAGATGCCGATGGAGAAATCGACTTGCTGCTGGCGCTCGACATTGTTGGTTGTCGAGCCACATTCCACATCGACGGTGCCGTTCTGAACCAGCGGGATACGGGTCTGCGAAGTCACCAGGTTGTACTTGACCTTGAGGTCAG
The DNA here is from genome assembly GCF_900074915.1 of Pseudomonas cerasi. Classification (GTDB taxonomy): domain Bacteria; phylum Pseudomonadota; class Gammaproteobacteria; order Pseudomonadales; family Pseudomonadaceae; genus Aquipseudomonas; species Aquipseudomonas cerasi. Next base: position 4,359,163 of record NZ_LT222319.1, on the reverse strand, counting down.
GCATGTCCAGGTCTTTTTTGATGGCTTCGACGATTTTCAGCTGGATGTCGTGGGAGTAGCCCATCGGCACGCCAGAGGCATCAGCGATGTAGGAAAACGGGATGGAGGCGTCACGATGGCCCAGCGTAATGGTGCCGGATTCCTTGATCTTCTTCAGAGTGCCAGTGAGTTCGGCGGCGAAAACCGGCGTGCTGATCAGAGCGGCAGCGATGGCTGCGCCCAACAGGTGGGGAACGATGCGCATGGGTGAGTCCTTGATGTCATTTTTTATTGATGGGGCCGCAATCAGAGTCGGCCCGCTTGTTGGCGAATGCTTCAACGGCGTCCACATCCAGACATACGCTCTTGTCGAAACGCTCGGTTCAGAATGTAGAGCATGAGTCGTGCCAGACCGTTTTTAGAATTCAACACGCTGAATTCAAAAGGGTTTTTTTAGATCGGCTCTGATGCTACGGACAAATGCGTCCGGGAAGCCGAATAAAGCGGGGGCGATTGTTCGGAAAACCGAATGGAAAGGGGGGCGGGAGGAGGGCAGTAAGGAGGGAAACCTGTTCACCGCACGATGAGTGAACAGGTTGCAAGCGGATTATCAGGCGGCTTCGAAAGAGGCTTTGTTGCGCACGATGGTTTCCAGGTAGCTGCTCACGGCGGCCTGTTCCTCAGGCGTCATGAACAGGCCCAGCTTGGTGCGGCGCCACAGGATGTCTTCGATGCTGGTGGCCCATTCCTGATCGCACAGGTAATCGACCTCGCGGGTATACAGGCCTGCACCCAAATGCTGACCAAGGTCTTCCAGACTTTGCGCGCCCTCCAGCAAGAGCCAGCTGCGGCTGCCGTAAGTGATCGACCAGCGCTTGGCGATAGGCGCGGGCAGCCAGCTGAAGCGGCGGGTCATTTCTGTCGCCAGCGCTTCGGCGGTGGTCATGTCTTCGCCGCCAGGCAGGGCAGCGTTGGCCGTCCAGCTCGGTTTCATCTGTTTGAAGAACGGTGCCAACTGCGCCATCGCCGATTCTGCCAGTTTGCGGTAGGTGGTCAGCTTGCCGCCGAACACCGACAGAATTGGTGCCTCGTCCGCGCCGCCTGACAACGAAAGCGTGTAATCACGGGTAATGGCAGACGGATTATCGGACTCGTCGTTGCACAGCGGGCGCACGCCAGAGAATGTGTGGAGCACGTCTGCGCGACTCAACTGTTTCTTGAAGTGGTCGTTGGCCACTTTCAGTACGTAATCCATCTCGCCTTCGGTGATGTCCACCTTGTTCGGATCGCCCTGATACTCACGGTCGGTGGTGCCGACGATGGTGAAGTGCTCCAGGTACGGAATCGTGAACACGATGCGCTTGTCTTCGTTCTGCAGAATGAACGCGTGCTCACCCTCGTACAGTTTCGGCACGATCAGGTGGCTGCCTTGAATCAGGCGGATGCCGTAAGCCGAATCGAGCTTGAGGTCTTCACGGATGAACTTGGCTACCCACGGACCTGCCGCATTGACCAACGCCTTGGCGTGGATCGAGAACAGGCTGCCGTCGCTGCGCTCAAGATGCAGATGCCACATGCCCTTGATACGGCGGGCGCTGACACAGCGGGTCTGAGTATGAATGTGCGCACCGTTTTCACGAGCGGACATGGCGTTGAGCACTACCAGGCGCGCGTCGTCGACCCAGCAGTCGGAATATTCGAAACCGCGGGTGATGCTCGAGTTGAGCGGGCTGTCCGCACCGAAATGAATGGTCCGCGATGCGGGAAGTTTTTCGCGCTTGCCAAGGTTGTCATAAAGAAACATCCCGGCACGAATCATCCAGGCCGGACGCAGGTGTGGGCGGTGAGGCAGCACGAAGCGCATTGGCTTGACGATGTGCGGCGCTTTGGCAAGCAGCACTTCACGTTCTGCCAGTGCTTCACGCACCAGGCGGAATTCGTAGTGCTCCAGATAGCGGAGGCCACCATGAATCAGCTTGCTGCTGGCCGAAGACGTATGGCTGGCCAGGTCGTCCTTTTCGCAGAGAAAAACCGAGAGGCCGCGACCGGAGGCATCCGCTGCGATACCGACACCGTTGATGCCACCGCCAATAACGGCAATGTCGTAGACCTCTGAGAGGGGCGGGGTTGGCACGTTGGTGTGGGGCATTGGTGGCCTCCTGGACAATTCGTGAGCAGTGCTCGAAAGGCGAATCTGAACATTAATGTTCATTTTCGAAAATCATAGCTCAATAAAATGACCCTTGCCAGCACGTATCGATTGAAAATACTGATGATGGTGTCAGGAAAAGAACAAATATGAACATTGTAGGGAGGGAATTGTTACCGGGAGGATCGGTGCACTGCCTGCACTGCCTGCACTGCCTGCACTGCCTGCACTGAATTGCTCTGGATCAACGGTCTGCGCTGCATCGCTTGAACCGGGGAGGACGCAGAGCGTCCGGAACGGCATACCTACGCAGAGCATGGGTACGATAGTGTTCTTCAAGACACCTATCGTTCCTCACGCTCCGGCATGGGACTGCCTTGGGTGACGCTCTGCGTCACAGATGCGTGCTGCGCCATATGTACACAAATCTCGTGGGAGCGAGCTTGCTCGCGAAGAGGCCGGTACAGACCCCAGAAAATAGGGCGCTCGACGCACCGTCTTCATGAGCAACGCGGACCGCCGCGCGAGCACCGCTCGCGCCTGACAATCACACCACTTCCAGACGAATCTTGTGCTGATTCAGCAACTGCTGCAGTGCGGGCACGGGTGGCTGGTCGGTGACCAGGCAATCGATGAGGGTGATCGGCCCCAGGCGGACCATGGCGTTGCGTCCGAACTTGCTGGAGTCAGCCGCCAGCAGCACTTTGCGTGCGTTTGCGATGATCGCCTGGGACACCCGTACTTCCTGATAGTCGAAATCAAGCAGGCTGCCGTCTTCGTCGATGCCGCTGATGCCCACCAAGGCGAAGTCCACTTTGAACTGGGTGATAAAGTCGATGCTGCCCTGGCCCACCACGCCACCGTCACGTCGCACATTGCCGCCTGCTATCAATACCTCGAAATCATCCTTGGTGCTGAGGATCGACGCCACATGCAGGTTATTGGTGATGATCTTCAGGTTGTTGTGGTTGAGCAACGCACGGGCGATGGATTCGGTGGTGGTACCGATATTGATGAACAACGAGGCGTTGTCCGGGATCTGCGCGGCGATGGCCTCGGCGATCCGTTGTTTTTCGTCACGCATCTGGTCCGCACGCATGGCGTAGGCAGTATTTTCGATGCTGGAGTCATAGGCCGCGCCGCCGTGGTAGCGGCGCAACAGGTTCATTTCCGCCAATTGATTGATATCACGGCGAATGGTTTGTGGGGTCACGACGAACAGCGTCGCCATCTCCTCGATGCTGACATAACCACGGTCACGGACCAGTTCGAGGATCTGTTGTTGGCGGGGAGGCAGGTTCATTGTTTTTCCTTGGACGCCCTCTACAAATGGCGCCCATCATGCCGCAGGAAAGTGCAACCTGTCAGCCGGAATCCTGCTCCCCTCCTTACAACGGCGCTGTCACTCTTCGTTTTCGTGCGGTTCCCAGTCACGAGTACGCGCGACTGCTTTCTGCCAGCCAGCGTAAAGTTTTTCGCGATGCGCCTCTTCACAGGACGGCTCGAACACACGCTCGATCACCGCCTTGTTACGCAACTCGTCCAGGCTGCTCCAGAAACCAATCGCCAGACCGGCCAGGAAGGCTGCACCCAGTGCCGTGGTTTCACGCATTTGCGGACGCTCGACGTGGGTGCCGAGGATGTCTGCCTGGAACTGCATCAGGAAGTTGTTGGCCACGGCACCGCCGTCCACGCGCAGCGACTTGAGGCGTTCGCCGGAGTCCTGTTGCATGGCATCGAGCACGTCGCGGGTTTGATAGGCGATGGATTCCAGCGCTGCACGGATGATGTGATCGACTTTCACACCGCGGGTCAGGCCGAACAATGCGCCTCGTGCGTACGGGTCCCAGTAAGGTGCGCCCAGGCCCGTGAACGCCGGCACCAGGTACACGCCGTTGCTGTCCTTGACCTTGCCAGCGAAGTATTCGGTGTCCAGCGCGTCGTTGATGAGCTTGAGTTCGTCGCGCAGCCACTGCACGGTCGAGCCACCGTTGAAGACCGCGCCTTCCAGTGCATAGGCCACTTCACCACGCGGGCCGCAGCCGATGGTGGTCAGCATGCCGTGCGCCGACTTCACGGCTTTCTTGCCGGTGTTCATCAGCAGGAAGCAGCCGGTGCCGTAGGTGTTCTTGGCCTGGCCGGGTTCGACACACATCTGGCCGAACAACGCCGCCTGTTGGTCGCCTGCGATACCGGCAATCGGGATGCCGCTTTTGCTGTGACCGTAGACCTCGGAGGAGGCTTTGACCTCTGGCAGTATCTCGCGCGGGATGTCCAGCACGTCGAGCATGCGCTGATCCCATTCCAGCGTATGGATATTGAACAGCATGGTCCGCGAGGCGTTGGTGTAGTCGGTGACGTGAACCTTGCCGCCGGTGAATTTCCAGATCAGCCAGGTATCGATGGTGCCGAACATCAGCTCGCCTTTGCGGGCGCGCTCGCGGCTGCCTTCGACGTTGTCCAGAATCCATTTGACCTTGGAGCCGGAGAAGTACGGGTCAATCACCAGGCCTGTGGTGTCCTTGATGTACTCCTCAAGACCGTCACGCTTGAGCTGCTGGCAGATCTCGGTGCTGCGGCGGCACTGCCAGACGATTGCGTTGTAGATCGGGCGGCCGGTGTCGCGCTCCCAGATGACCGTGGTTTCACGCTGGTTGGTGATACCGATGGCGGCGATCTGGTTGTGGTGCAGATCGGCCTGCGCCAGCGCCTTGGTCATGCAGGCCGTCTGGGTGGCGAAGATTTCCATCGGGTCGTGTTCGACCCAGCCTGCCTGCGGGTAATGCTGGACGAATTCGCTTTGGGCAGTGCTCACCACGTTGGCGTCGCGGTCGAAGATGATGGCGCGCGAGCTGGTGGTGCCCTGGTCAAGAGCAATGATGTAGTTCTTGTTCTGTGTGTCAGTCATGTCGATTGCCTTGCATTTATTGGGTGGATTCAGTTGAGTGAGATTCAAATTGAGGGGTGCTCAAGATGAAGCCTGAACTTTGCCGCGAACCACAGGAGCCTCTTTTTCATTTTCAACAGGAGCGGCGCTGGGCAGATGACGCGCAATCAGCGCGCGGTAGCCAGCAGCACCAAGGCAGGCACCCAGAATGGGCGCAAAAATCGGAACCAGGAAGTAAGGAATGTCACGACCGCCGGTGAAGGCCATTTCACCCCAGCCAGCGAAGAACGTCATCAGCTTCGGACCGAAGTCGCGCGCCGGGTTCATGGCGAAACCGGTCAGTGGGCCCATCGAGCTGCCTATCACGGCTACCAGCAGGCCGATCAGCAAGGGCGCCAGCGGGCCGCGCGGCAAACCATTGCTATCATCGCCCAGAGCCATGATCACACCCATCAGAATGGTGGTGATGACCACTTCGACCAGAAAGGCCTGACCGACCGAAATGGCCGGGTTTGGGTATGTCGAGAATACCGACGCCAGTTCAAGACTCTGCTCGCTGCCGCGAATGATGTGGTGAGCATGTTCGAAGTCGAAAAAAAGGCTGATGTACATCAGGTACACCAGACCCGCTCCGCAGAACGCGCCTGCGATTTGCGCCGAGATATAAAAGGGCAATTTACGTTTTTCAAAACCGGCGAACAGACTCAGCGCGATGCTGACGGCGGGGTTGAGGTGGGCACCTGAAATGCCGGCGCTGAGGTAGATTCCCATGCTGACAGCCATGCCCCAGATGATGCAGATTTCCCAAAGACCGAAAGTGGCTCCCGCGACCTTGAGCGCTGCAACGCATCCTGTGCCGAAAAAAATCATCAGGGCGGTGCCAAGAAATTCAGCCACACATTGCCCGGTGAGCGTCGGTTGTTTTAGTGCGATGGACATGGATACCTCATTTTTGTTTTTGTCTCGGCACCCTGAGACAGGCGTGGGTGCTCGTTATTCGTGCGTCTCAGAAAAAAACCCATTTCTGATCGCCGGTGCGAGTTATACCGAAAAACCGCTTTCGATAATATTCGTAAACGAAAAAATATAGACAAGAAACAACGCTGTCAAAGGTCGGAACCGAACGGTCAGTAAATCGCCAGGACCCCGCAAGGACCCGGCAAGACCGCTTTACACCGGGGAATTCAGGCTGTTGCCAAAAGGCCATCAGTGTCGCAGGTGGCGTGAATCAAGGCATGTTCACTTTACTTCGCTTAAAGTGATGGGCATTCGGAACCTTTTGGAGCGCTGCATGACACCCGCACTGGATTTGCTGAAAAAACATCGCGCCGAACATCGCATTCACAGTTATGAACATGATCCGAAAGCGCCGTCATATGGGCTGGAGGCGGCGGAAAAGCTGGGTCTTGAACCTGCACAGGTGTTCAAGACGCTGCTCGCCAGTACCGAAAAAGGCGAATTGCTGGTCGCCGTCGTGCCGGTCGTCGGAACACTTGATCTAAAGGCTTTGGCGCAGGCTGCCGGGGCAAAAAAAACCGAAATGGCTGACCCTGCAGCGGCGCAACGCTCGACGGGTTACCTGTTGGGTGGCATCAGCCCCTTGGGCCAGAAGAAGCGTCTGCGCACCTTTATCGACGAAACTGCGCAGCGCTTTGACAGCATTTACGTCAGTGCCGGGAGGAGGGGACTTGAGGTCGAGCTTTCACCAGCGGTACTGGCTGAATATACCCAGGCCAGATTTGCCCCGATCGGCAGGGAATGATCTGCGTCTCAGTGGTTGAGCGTATGCACAGCCACGCTGCCGGGTGCCGGGAACAGCACCAGATGGTCTGCTGCCACACGAATGCCGACTTCCTCACCCTGGCCGTGATCGGCGTGGCTGGGGAAAATGGCTTCCAGCTGACTGCCGGTCGACAGTTGCAGGCGATACAGCGTCGAGGCGCCTTGAAAGGTTCGACCGATGACCCGTGCTTTCAGGTCACTGTGCGGCGCGTAGACGATGTCGTCAGGGCGTAGCAAGACATCCACAGCGGCACCGCTTACGCCCGGGTATGCCCGGTTGCCGCGCAGAATGCCGAGTTCGGTATGCACCGATTCCGGATTCATCATCTGCCCGCGAATGAAATAGCCCTGGCCGATGAAGCTGGCAACGAACGGCGTGCGCGGTTCGTGGTAGAGATTGTAAGGTGTGTCCCACTGCTCCAGGCGCCCCTCCTTGAATACGCCTACGTGATCGCTCACGGCAAAAGCCTCTTCTTGGTCATGAGTCACCAGAATCGCGCTGGTGCCCCGCGCCTTGAGGATATCGCGCACCTCATGGCTCAGGCGCCGGCGCAACTCGCCGTCCAGGTTGGAGAAGGGTTCATCGAGCAGCAGGAGTTGCGGCTCGGGCGCCAGTGCTCTGGCCAGCGCCACTCGCTGTTGCTGGCCACCGGACAGCTCGTGTGGATAGCGCTTGCCCAGCGCGCCGAGGTTGACCAGTTCAAGCAACTCGGCGATCACTTTATCCAGGCTCGGGTGGTTGCGAATGCCGAATGCGATGTTTTCGGCGACACTCAAGTGCGGGAACAGCGCGTAATCCTGAAACACCATGCCGATACGGCGTTTCTCCGGCGGCAGGGTCCAGCCCGGACGGGAGATCACTTCGCCCGCCAGAGTGATCTCACCCGCATGGATCGGTTCGAAGCCGGCAATGGCGCGCAGTGTCGTGGTCTTGCCGCAGCCCGACGAGCCGAGCAGGCAGCCTATGTCACCCGCGTTGAGGTGCAGGTTCAGATCCTGCACCACGCGCTGGTTCTGATAGCCGCAAGCGAGGTTGCGCAGGTTCAGCAGCAACGGGTTCATGCGGGTTTGCAGGCCGGCGCGACGAGAAACTCCAGCAGCGCTTTCTGCGCGTGCAAGCGATTTTCTGCCTGATCCCAGGCGACCGAGCGTGAATCATCCAGCAGGTCGACACTGATTTCTTCGCCACGATGGGCAGGCAGGCAGTGCATGAACAGCACATCCGTGTCAGCCAGGTCGAGCAGGGCACGCGTGACCTGAAACGGCGCGAACAGCTTTTTGCGCCGCGCGGTTTCCTCTTCCTGGCCCATGGAGGTCCACACATCGGTGCTGACCAGATGTGCGCCGGCAACTGCGGCTTTCGGATCGCGGACCACGATGACGCGCTCGCCAGCCAGTGCCAGGAATTCGGCGTTTGGCTCGTAGCCGGCAGGGCAGGCCACACGCAACTGGAAGTCGAATTGAATCGCCGCTTCTATATAGCTGTTGCACATGTTGTTGCCATCGCCGATCCAGGCAACGGTCTTGCCCTGGATCGAGCCGCGATGCTCCAGGAAGGTCTGCATGTCGGCGAGCAACTGGCACGGGTGCAGGTCATCGGACAGGCCGTTGATGACCGGCACACGGGAATTGGCGGCGAATTCGGTCAGATTGCTGTGCGCATAAGTACGGATCATGACCGCATCCAGCATGCGCGACATCACTTTCGCGCTGTCGGCAATCGGCTCGCCGCGGCCCAATTGGGTGTCTCGATGGGATAAAAAGATGGCCTGGCCACCGAGCTGAATCATCCCTGCTTCAAAAGAAAGACGGGTACGTGTCGATGATTTCTCGAAAATCATCCCCAATACCCGGTTCTTCAGCGGTTCAAAAAGTACACCGCGATTTCGCAGGTCTTTAAGCTCTACGCCACGACGGATCAAGCCCGAGAGTTCATCCGGGGTGTAATCCATCATCGAGAGAAAGTGCCTGGCGTTCATGATTAACTACCTTTTCTGCAACAGACCGCAGGTTATCAAAGCCGGTTTTTATCGATAAAACGGGCGAGACCTGCGGCGGAAGCCGCACGGGGCGACGAATAAGAAAGGCGCGATGGTATAAAAAAATGTCGCGTCTTACCAATAGCATGCGTTTTTCTGAAACATGGACACTACTGGCGTCCCGGATAGAAGGGACGCCGTTATTCTGTATTGACGGGGCAAAAACTGGCTACGCTGAGAAGGTTGGCAGCCATCTGCACTTTTTCAGAAGGCAGCATTTGTACACTGCTCAAATAGCGCTTGGCAATTAGTACCAATCCTGTAACAGTCCATGTTTGCGCGGGCGTTGCCTAATGGGATGCGCTTCACGGGCTTGAAACAAGGACCGTTTCTTTAATCCCGGACGTGGGTTATAAATCGTTGCCGATACATTACTGATCGAGGGGTGGGGGAATGGACTCAAAAGAGCATCAATTAACGGAGTTGCTCGGGCTCACCGCCCGCACGCTTACCCATCTGACAGCCTCGATGACCTCAATGTCTTTCGAACTGCTGCGCAGCGAGGACGAAGTCACGCGTACGGCGGGGCGGCGCATGATTGATCGCATGGCCACTATCAGCTCCGGTCTCGACGAGCACTGGCGCCTGATCGGCGATCTGACCGGCGTCCACCTGGCGCAGGAACAGATCGAAACCGTGGCCGAAATGCAGCAACAGCGCAAGGTCGTCACGCCTATCGGCGGTTGATTCGGCCACCTCATCCGCGCGCCTGATGCCCCTCGATTCACGGGCCGAACATCAGTGGCGCGGGGCATGGCAAGGCAGCATAGTGAGTGTTCGGCAATCAACCGGATTGCCATGACAAGATCTGAGGCTGTGATGACCCGGACTGAACACTACCGAGCCTGCCACCTGTGCGAGGCCATTTGCGGTCTTGTGATCGAGACCGTCGTGGAGGCGGATTCTGCGCCGCGCATTGCCTCGATCAAGGGCGACCCGCTGGACACGTTCAGCCGCGGTCATATCTGCCCCAAGGCGGTTGCGCTGCAGGACATCCAGAACGACCCTGATCGCTTGCGACAACCGATGCTGCGCACGGGTGATCAGTGGCAGCCAATTGCCTGGCAGCAGGCGTTCGATCTGGTCGCGGAGCGGCTTTACGCCATTCAGCAGCGCCATGGGCAGAACGCGGTAGCGGTCTATCAGGGCAACCCCAGCGTGCATAACTACGGGTTGATGACCCATAGCAATTACTTTCTCGGTCTGCTCAAGACCCGCAATCGTTTTTCGGCGACGTCGGTCGATCAGTTGCCGCACCACCTCACCAGTTTCCTGATGTATGGCCACGGCATGCTGTTGCCGATTCCGGATATCGATCACACCGACTTCATGCTGATTCTCGGCGGTAATCCGCTGGCGTCCAATGGCAGCATCATGACGGTTCCGGATGTCGAAAAGCGCCTGAAAGCGATCCAGCAGCGCGGCGGCAAACTGGTGGTCATTGACCCGCGCCGCAGTGAGACGGCTGCCATCGCTGACCAGCATCTGTTCGTACGTCCGGGCGGTGATGCGGCGTTGCTGTTCGGGCTGCTCAATACGCTGTTCGAGGAGGGGCTGCCCCGCGAGAGCCATTTGCCCGTCGACGGCCTGGAGCAGGTTCGCCACGCCATTGCCGGCTTCACTGCTGAGGCCATGAGCCGGCGCTGCGGTATTGCTGCCGAGCAGATCCGGCAACTGGCGCGGGATTTCGCGGCCGCTGACAAGGCGGTGTGTTATGGGCGAATGGGCGTGTCGACTCAGACCTTCGGCACGCTGTGCCATTGGCTGGCACAACTGATCAATCTGGTGACTGGCAACCTGGACCGCGTGGGTGGCGCGCTGTGCACAGAGCCGGCCGTCGACCTCGTCAGCTCGACATCCGGCGGTCATTTCAATCTGTGGCAAAGCAGGGTGTCCGGCCTGCCGGAGTATGGCGGCGAGTTGCCGGTTTCGGCGCTGGCCGAGGAAATGCTCGTGGAGGGGGAAGGGCAGGTTCGCGCGCTGGTGACCGTTGCGGGTAACCCGGTTCTGTCGACGCCCAACGGCCGTCAGCTGGAGCAGGCGCTCGAAGGGCTTGAGTTCATGCTCAGCATCGATCTTTACATCAACGAGACCACTCGCCACGCCGACTTGATTCTGCCGTCCACCTCGACGCTGGAGAATGATCACTACGACACCACCTTCAACACCTTGGCCGTGCGTAACGTCACGCGCTTCAATCGGGCCATTTTCGACAAGCCCGAAGGTGCGCTGCACGACTGGGAAATCTTCGTCGGGCTGGCCAGCGCCTTTGCTGCCAAGGCCGAGCGAGCGCTGAAACCCACGTTGCCGCCTGCGCAGATGATCGATCGCGGGCTGCGTGCAGGTCTCTATGGCGATGCATCACCCCATAAGCTGTCACTGGAAACCCTGGACAGTCGTCCGCACGGTCTTGATCTGGGGGCGTTGAAGGCCAATCTTGCAGAGCGCTTGAAGACCGCCAATGGGCGCATTCAGGCCGCGCCTGAGGTGATCATGGCCGACTTGGCGCGCTTTGCTGCCGAGCCTGCTCCCCAGACCGGCGAGTTGCTGCTGATTGGCCGCCGGCATGTGCGCAGTAACAATTCCTGGATGCACAACTACCATCGGCTGGTGAAGGGCAAACCCCGGCATCAGCTGTTGATGCATCCTGACGATCTCGCGTGCCGTGGTCTGAGCGACGGCCAGCAGGTTCGCGTCAGCTCCCGGGTCGGGATGATCGAGGTTCAGGTGCTGGGCAGTCTGGACATGATGCCCGGGGTGGTCAGCCTGCCGCACGGTTGGGGGCATTCACGTGCGGGAGTAAAGATGGCGATCGCACAGAGCCTGCCTGGCGTCAGTGCCAATGACCTGACCGACGAACGGCAACTCGACGCGCTGTCCTGCAACGCGGCGTTGAACGGCGTACCGGTGAAGGTCGTGGCGTGTTAAGCCTCAAGACAGAGCGTCATGCTCGGGATTTCGTTACAATGCGCCACCGTGCCGACAACTGAGTCGGATATTTCAGCCGAGGTGCTCCATGGATATCATCGAAACGATCAAAGAGCAGATTGCCAACAACACCATTCTGCTTTACATGAAAGGCGCTCCGAACGCTCCGCAATGCGGCTTTTCTGCCAAGGCTTCCCAGGCATTGATGGCGTGTGGCGAAAAGTTTGCCTACGTCGACATCCTGCAAAACCCTGAAATCCGCGCCAACCTGCCAAAGTACGCCAACTGGCCGACTTTCCCGCAACTGTGGGTTGCCGGTGAGCTGGTCGGTGGTAGCGACATCATCACCGAGATGATGGCTGACGGTTCGTTGCAGACGTTGGTCAAGGAAGCATCCGCCGCCAAGGCCGAGTAAAGCCTCGCGCAGAGCGTCGCACGATAGTCGCGATTATCGCTTCGTACGCTCCAGCCTGGTTTTACGCACAAGAAAAAGCCCGCTCTCGATTGAGGCGGGCTTTTTCATTGCGGCGCTATGGGGGAATCAGTCACCCATCTGCGACTGCAGGTAGTTCTCGATACCGACTTTTACGATCAGACCCAGCTGAGTCTCCAGCCAGTCGATTTGCTCTTCCTTGGGCTCAAGGATGTCTTCCAGCAGCTCACGGCTGCCGAAGTCACCGACGGTCTCGAAGTGAGCGATCGCGGCTTTCAGATCGGCCAGACCTTTTTGCTCGATCTTCAGGTCGCACTCCAACATTTCCTTGGTGTGCTCACCGATGAGGATCTTGCCCAGGTCCTGCAGGTTTGGCAGCCCTTCCAGAAGCAGCGTGCGCTTGATCAGCTTGTCAGCGTACTTCATCGCATGGATGGACTCTTTATATTCGTGGCCACCCAGCTTTTTCAGACCCCAGTCTTCGTACATGCGCGCATGCAGGAAATACTGATTGATAGCGACCAGCTCGTTCCCGAGGATCTTGTTGAGATGCTGGATGACGGTAATGTCGCCTTTCATGTTCGAGGTCCTGCCGGTGGCTTGTGTATATAAGTGCCGAGTGTGAGCTGAGCTTAAACGCCTGTCAAACCTAAGTTGTTGAATAATAAGTGAAATTAAATAGGAATAAGAATGTTTGAGTTCCGCATCTTGACGCTAAGCGCTTGAATTACAGGCATAAAAAAACCGGACGCGGTGTCCGGTTCTTTAAAAGAGGGGATTCAAGCAGCTGAAAATTTTGCTGGATAGGCCAGCAAGGCATGGCTGGTTTGCAGCTCGGTCAGCGTATCACGCACCACTTCCTTTGCCAGGCAGGCGCATTTTCCACATTTACTCGCAACGCCCAGTGTTTCACGGACTTCACGATAACTGCAGCAGCCTTCCAGAATTGCATCTCGGATTTGACCGTCGGTGACACCTTGGCAGAGGCAAACATACATAAGCTATGGACCGTCGCTGGTTTATTGCTTGGTGCCGAGGAGCTTAATGTTAATGAGAATGCTTGTCAAAACTGTTTTGGGTTGTATTCAGGTCGAGCGATGAGCGGTTGTTTTCGCAGGAATCGCATTACCGGTCGGCCTCGGGATGGTCGAGTTCCGGACATGAAAAAACCGGCACAAGGCCGGTCCATTCACAGACGTGACGACCTCAGTCGTCAAAATCTTCCCAGCCGCCCATTTCTTTCCAGCGATTGACGATGCCGCAGAACAGCTCGGCGGTCTTCTCGGTGTCGTAACGGGCCGAGTGCGCCTCGCGTCCGTCGAAGTCGATGCCGGCAGCCTGACAGGCCTTTGCCAGCACAGTCTGACCATAGGCCAGGCCGGCGAGGGTGGCGGTGTCGAAGCTGGAGAACGGGTGAAACGGGTTGCGCTTCATGTCCATCCGCGCGACGGCGGCATTGACGAAGCCGAGGTCGAAGCTGGCGTTGTGGCCTACCAGCACCGCACGTTTACAGCCATTGGCCTTGAGGGCCTTGCGCACGCCGCGGAAGATGTCGTTCATCGCGGTTTCTTCGCTGACGGCCATGCGCAGCGGGTGATCGAGCTTGATGCCGGTGAATTCCAGCGCCGCCGCTTCGATGTTGGCACCCTCGAACGGTTCTACGCGGAAGAAATAGGTGTGTTCCGGGAACACGAAGCCTTTTTCATCCATGCCGATCGTCACCGCAGCGATTTCCAGCAAGGCATCGGTGGCTGAATTGAAACCGCCGGTTTCTACGTCGACGACCACGGGCAGGTAGCCGCGAAAGCGCGCCGCCATCGGGTGACGGGAACCGCCGCCACCGCCGTGGCCTTCGTGTTCGTCGTCAAAATGATCTTCACTCACGCGTGTTCCTCCAGACGCCAGCGCAGCTTTTCACCAGCGCGCAGCGGGATAACAGTCAACTCGCCAAACGGCAGGCTGGCAGGGGCGGTCCACTCGTCACGCACCAGCGTGATGGTGTCCTGATTGGCGGGCAAGCCGTAGAACGCCGGACCGTGGAGGCTGGCGAAGCCTTCCAGCTTGTCCAGAGCGTTACGCTGCTCGAAAGCTTCGGCATACAACTCGATGGCTGCGTAGGCGGTGTAGCACCCGGCGCAACCGCAGGCGTTTTCCTTGGCATGCTGGGCATGCGGCGCCGAGTCGGTGCCCAGGAAGAACTTGCCGCTGCCGCTGGTGGCCGCGTCGAGCAAGGCCGTCTGATGCGTATTGCGCTTGAGGATCGGCAGGCAATAAAAGTGCGGACGAATCCCGCCGACCAGCATGTGGTTGCGGTTGTACAGCAGGTGATGCGCGGTGATGGTCGCCGCGACATTGGCTGAAGCCTCATTGACGAACTGCACCGCTTCACCGGTGGTGATGTGTTCGAACACCACTTTGAGGGTCGGGAAGCGCTCGACTACACGACGCAGGTGCTCATCGATGAAGACCTTCTCGCGATCGAACACGTCGATTTCGCCACGTGTCACTTCCCCGTGCACCAGCAACAGCATGCCGACTTCGGCCATGGCTTCGAGAGCAGGAAAGATCTTGTCGATGCCGGTGACACCGGAATCGGAGTTGGTGGTCGCGCCAGCCGGATACAGCTTGGCCGCATACACGAAACCACTGGCCTTGGCGGTGCGGATGTCGTCGGGCGTGGTCTGGTCGGTGAGGTACAGCACCATCAACGGCTCGAAGCGGCTGCTGGCCGGGCGTGCAGCCAGAATGCGCTGGCGATAGGCATCGGCTTGCTGCGCATTGCGCACCGGAGGCACGAGGTTGGGCATGATGATTGCGCGGCCAAAAGTTCGCGCTACGTCAGCAACGGTATGAGGCAAGACAGCTCCGTCACGGAGGTGAATATGCCAGTCGTCGGGACGCAGGAGGGTCAGGCGGTCAGACATTGGGGATTCCAGGCGGGTCAAACTCGCTGGGAATGCTACCGGAAAAGACTCTCTCAGGCATCCGCTATCAAGTTTTGCATGAAGTTACCGATAGCTCCCTTGTCAGTCGGTAATTTTCTGTTTCGCGTTCATTTCCAGTGGAGCCTCCCGTGCGCCAGCGATATTTAGCCCTGCTCAGCCTGTTTGCCAGCCTCCCGGCGATGGCTATCAGTTTCCAGACGCGTCTGGAGAGCATCGAGTGGAAGGTCGAAGGCGATCAGTTCGAGTGCCGTCTGACTCAACCGATCACCGACTTCGGTGCCGGTGAGTTCGTGCGCCGCGCGGGCGAGCAGGCGACGTTTCGCCTCAAGGCTTCGTACAACATGCTCGGTAACGGCTCCGCGACATTGCTGGCCGCTGCGGCACCGTGGCAACCGGGTCGCGGCGATATCAACCTGGGATCGGTGCGCGTCAGCAATGGCGACATTCCCTTCAATACCTCCCAAGCCCAGGCCGGACGTCTGATCAGCGGTCTGATGGACGGTCGCAGTCCGCTCATTCGCCACTACACGCGAGACGGCGGCCAGATGGAAGTGCGTCTGCTGCCGGTCAAGTTCAGCAAGGCATTCAGCGATTACCAGGCATGCACTGCCAAGCTGTTGCCGATGAACTTCGATCAGATCAAACAGGCCGAAGTGGGTTTCCCGGGCGGCGGTATCGAGCTGGATGCGCGTGCCAAAGCACGTCTGGACAACATGGTGGCTTATTTGAAGGCCGACCCGACCGTGAATCGTATCGAACTGGACGGCCATTCGGATAACAGTGGCAATCGCCTCACCAACCGTGACCTGTCCCGCCGTCGCGCGCTGGCGGTCATGGATTATTTCAAGGCTCAAGGCATACCCGAGCAGCAAATCACCCTGCGCTTTCATGGCGAGCGCTACCCGCTGGCGCCCAACACCAATGAAGCCAATCGTGCGCGCAACCGTCGGGTGAACGTGCACCTTGAGCGCGTCGCGCCCGATGAGCGCCCGGTGCCGGTTGCGTCTGCCAGCGCAGCACACACTTCTTAAGACCTGTAAAAGGCTCCTGCCAGACGTCGCCTTGTCGTCACAAGCTGTCGCGCCCCTGTAAATTTGCTGGTTTGAACGGTAGAATCAGCGGTTTTCCGTACAACCCGGTGGAGTGATGGCATGGCGGACGTAAACAAGGTAGTTCTCGCGTATTCCGGTGGCCTGGATACTTCGGTAATCCTCAAGTGGCTGCAAGATACGTACAACTGCGAAGTGGTGACCTTTACCGCTGACCTGGGTCAGGGTGAAGAAGTCGAGCCGGCACGCGCCAAGGCGCAGGCCATGGGCGTGAAAGAAATCTACATCGATGACCTGCGCGAAGAGTTCGTGCGTGATTTCGTCTTCCCGATGTTCCGTGCCAACACCGTCTATGAAGGCGAGTACCTGCTGGGTACCTCCATCGCCCGTCCGTTGATCGCCAAGCGTCTGATCGAGATCGCCAACGAAACCGGCGCTGACGCCATTTCCCACGGCGCGACCGGCAAGGGTAACGATCAGGTGCGTTTCGAGCTGGGTGCCTACGCGCTCAAGCCAGGCGTGAAGGTCATTGCTCCATGGCGCGAATGGGATCTGCTGTCGCGTGAAAAACTGATGGACTACGCCGAGAAGCACAACATTCCCATCGAGCGTCACGGCAAGAAGAAATCCCCGTACTCCATGGATGCCAACCTGCTGCACATTTCTTATGAAGGCGGCGTGCTGGAAGACACCTGGACCGAGCACGAAGAAGACATGTGGCGCTGGACCAAGTCCCCTGAGGACGCGCCAAACGTTGCGACCTACCTTGAGCTGACCTATCGCAATGGTGACATCGTTGCGCTGGATGGCGTCGAAATGACCCCGGCCACTGTGCTGGCGACCCTGAACCGCATCGGTGGCGAAAACGGTATCGGCCGTCTGGATATCGTTGAAAACCGTTATGTGGGCATGAAGTCCCGTGGCTGCTACGAGACGCCTGGTGGCACCATCATGCTGCGTGCTCACCGCGCCATCGAATCCATTACCCTGGACCGCGAAGTCGCCCACCTCAAGGACGAGCTCATGGCCAAATACGCCAGCCTGATCTACACAGGCTACTGGTGGAGCCCTGAGCGTCTGATGCTGCAGCAGATGATCGACGCGTCTCAGGTTCACGTGAACGGCGTTGTGCGTCTGAAATTGTACAAGGGCAATGTGATCGTCACCGGTCGCAAGTCGGATGATTCGCTGTTCGACGCCAACATTGCCACGTTTGAAGATGACGCAGGCGCCTACGATCAGGCCGATGCAGCGGGCTTCATCAAGCTCAACGCACTGCGCATGCGGATTGCAGCCAACAAGGGCCGCAAGCTGTTCTGATACCGCAAGTTGTTCGACACGTGCAGCCCGTACAGGGCTGCACTTCAAATACTATCGAAAGGGGCATTCCTTCCGGACGTCATGTAAAAAGACGTTTAGCCAGTGAAACCGGTGGTTGATATACAGGGTACATATACTATGCAAGATAGCAGCGTGTAGCCGACTGCAGAAATATCATGTGTCACGGGTATTCAGTCGTTGAATATCTTCTTACCGTTAGCGTCGAAAAAGTGCTTATTTGTTTTAGTGTTTTCCTACAACAGTTGTAGACGTTCAGGGCAGGGGATAACAGAGTTTTCCATCGGCTCCCTGAAAGGTATCGCACGCTGTCTCTTTTTTGCCTCGTTATTCAGCGCCAGTCGCTCTCCCGTCGCTGGCTGAACTCAAACCGGTACGCCTTGCCGATGCCGAGTACCTGGCGAAGGCTCAGATCGAGTATCCCGGCAATCTCGGACGCGGTGTAGCCCAATGCCGAGTAATGCATGGCGTGACCTGCAACGACGTCATCGATGTCCGTAACGTCATCAAGGGCCTCCCTGCGGGGGGTAAGCAAGGGCTGGCTGAGGTTAACGGTCACGCCATTTTCTGTCGCCAGGCGGCGCACATCCCTTTTACTCATTCGCAATGAATACTGTAACGCGGTAAAACCGGCACCCTTGGCCGCCAGGTATTTCAGTTGCTGCACTTTGCCCGCGTGTTCAAGTCCGTGTTCTACGGCAGGTTGTGTACGAGTGGATGAGGGGGCGGCTAATCCTGCGGCCTCTCCTTCGGGTATGACGGCTATGACGCCACCGCTGGCAACAAAGGCTTCCACTGCGGTGATGAGATCAGAGGCGGTGGGGGTGGAGGTGGGTGGCCGCGTACGAGCGTATTTAGTGTTCATGGTACATCCCTTTTTGAACATGGTTATACACAGGGCCCATTCAAAAGAGTTGCCAGGCGCCCCGAGAGTTTTCAGAAGGCAGCGATGCCGGATTGGTGATATACCCAGTGCCGGAATTAATCCGACCGCGCGATACATGGAGCCTGCTTAAACACATCGCATAGGCACGTGCGCAAGTACAGTGCGCAGCAACAGGGTTTCTTATAGTGGCGCGTGTTCAAGGGCAGTAAGTAATAAAGTTGCTGTTAAAAAAGTAACGACTGGTAATAAATTTTGCAAGGGAAAAATGGCAAGTTATAAGAATTGATCGAGCGGTTTTTATAATGTCTTACGAGTTGTTATGTCGCGTCTGCTAATCGTGTAGTCCGTTTCCTATTCGAAAGAATACGTTTGGCTTTGAAATGAAAAATGGCATTTGCTACGTGTCGAAAGAGCTACTTATGGTCTTGAATGATGTAGGGTTATGCTAGGGTGTACGTAAGATTTTGCGACAGTAAGAGAATGGAGCTTGTTGAGTAGAGGCATGTCAATGAGCAGTTCATAGAGGTATGGCACGTTGATGCCATGTGTTTGTTTGTAGGATTTTTCTTGCTGTTTTGTGAGGATTCTCCTTAAGGAAGGTCTGAAGTAGGCAGACTTTTTAACCCTCCCGTTGCTTCAAAGTTTCAAAAAACGTCGTTTCAATCGAAAATCAGACCTTTGCCTCGCCCAACTCCTCTTTTTTCTTCGGACAAGCGCTTTTTAGCGTCAATTGTCCACATTACAGGCGCACCTCTCCTGTATTCAGCAGTCGTTTTCGCATCATCCACAGATTGGACAGAGCAAATAGCGTGGTCTGCTGCGCAGTGTTTTTCAGCAGGCCTCGGAAGCGTACTTTCGTATAACCAAACTGGCGTTTGATCACTCGAAACGGATGCTCAACCTTGGCGCGCAGTTGAGCTTTCGCGTATTCGATTTTGCGACGCATGCGCCCGATCAGACTTTCCTTTGCATGCTTTTTATAACTGCTGGGCCGCGCTGCAATCGACCATATCATTTGGCGATTTTGATGCTCGGGACGCTTTTCGACACCGGTGTAGCCCGCGTCGCCAGAGACGTAAGTTTCTTCTCCGTGCAGTAACTGGTCGACCTGAGTTACGTCAGCTACATTCGCCGCCGTGCCCACCACGCTATGCACCAAACCGGATTCGGCATCGACACCGATGTGCGCTTTCATCCCGAAGAAATATTGATTTCCTTTCTTCGTCTGGTGCATTTCAGGGTCACGTTTTCCGTCCTCGTTCTTGGTCGAACTCGCCGCATGGATGATCGTTGCATCGACCACGGTGCCCTGGCGCAGCAACAAACCACGGTCGCCCAAATAGCCATTGATGACCTGCAAAATCCCACCGGCCAGCTCATGTTTCTCCAGCAGTCGGCGGAAATTGAGGATCGTGGTTTCGTCCGGAATCCGATCCAGGTGCAGTCCTGCAAACTGTCGCAGAATTGTGGTTTCGTAGAGCGATTCTTCCATGGCCGGATCGCTGTAGCCGAACCAGTTTTGCATCAGATGAACCCGCAACATCGCCATCAACGGATAGGCAGGGCGACCACCTTCGCCCTTTGGATAGTGTGGCTCGATCAGTTTGACCAAGCCATTCCAGGGCACGACCTGATCCATCTCGATCAGGAAGCGTTCACGGCGGGTTTGTTTGCGTTTGCCAGCGTATTCGGCGTCAGCGAAGGACATCTGCTTCATCGGGACTCAACCGTTCAGTGCTTGGGACTGGCGTATTTCACCAGATTTGGAAGTCTTTTTCAGAGTTTCCTTAAATAAATATTTGTACGAAATTTTGTAAATAATGTGTAATTTTTAAACCTTATTTACGTATTTAGTGTGTGGGGTGTGTCCAGTGGTCTTCGATCATAGGTGTGCAGGCTAGGGCATCCGCATGCAGAAACTTTTCAGTCACCCTGCTAAGGGGGCGTTATGGGCAGATGTCGCCTTCCACGCCGCAGATCGTTAGGAATAGGCTTTAACAGCAGATGTGCTCAATCGGGAACGCAGGGAACGACCTGTTTTTAAATGATTCAGCTAAAGGGAATTGGTTTTAAATTGCTGGCGATAAGCCATGTATCGGGTCGATTTGTGACGCTGATGCAGGAATGCTCTGGCGATACTGTTAACAGGTGCAACAGGGCCGCATTTTGAATGTAAGAGTTCGGCGATCGTCTGCTGTACGCATTTATCTACTGATGCTGCGATGCTTGTGCTGCAGTGATCAGCAACAAAATTCACCAGGTTCCGAAAAGGAAGGCTTTGTGAGAATTAATAAAAAATGTACGTTCCTGCCAAGTATTGTAGGAAGTTTCTGCTGTAATTGTAGGAATGGTCTTTGGCTGTCAGTCCACAAGGGTGAGCGCCATGCAAAGCAGTAAACGACTAAGTTATTGTGCTGGCTCTGAAAATTCGAATAGCGAAAAATGGACTGCCCATGAATAAAGTGCTGATCGTGGATGATCATCCCGTCATTCGCCTTGCTGTACGCATGCTGATGGAGCGTCATGGCTATGAGGTCATCGCGGAGACTGACAACGGTGTGGATGCGCTGCAACTGGCGCGTGAGCACCTCCCGGATATCGTCATTCTCGATATCGGTATCCCCAAGCTCGACGGGCTGGAGGTAATCGCCCGTCTGTCAGCCATGACGTTGCCATTCAAGGTTCTGATCCTCACCTCCCAGGCGCCGGGCCACTTCTCCATGCGCTGCATGCAGGCCGGGGCCGCCGGCTATGTCTGCAAGCAGCAGGATCTGACCGAGCTTCTCAGTGCCATCAAGGCGGTACTGTCAGGGTACAGCTACTTTCCCAACCAGGCGTTGCACACTGTTCGCTCCAGTATGGGCAACGCGAGTGAGTCGGATATGGTCGACCGGCTTTCCGGCAGGGAGATGATGGTTTTGCAGCAGTTGGCCCGAGGCAAGACCAACAAGGAAATTGCAGATGGCATGTTTTTGAGCAACAAGACCGTCAGTACCTACAAAACGCGTTTATTGCTCAAACTCAACGCGCATTCGCTGGTCGATCTGATCGAGCTTGCGCAGCGTAACGGGCTTGTCTGAGTAAGGAATTGTCTAAAAGGAGCTGTGGCTGATGCCCGGTTGTGCAGGTCGGCTATCGAGCCTTCATCTTTCGTAGTGATCACGTATTGAAGCCTCTTCTGCGAGAGGCTTCAAATGCCTTGATCGAGCAAGTCAGTGCGAGGTTTCAGGGCTGTCTAGAAATCGAAGTCGTAATCAGCCAACTGCTTCTGCAAACGCCGTTCTTCAAGCAGGTTGTCGATGGTGCGTCGTTTGCTCAGGTTGGTCTTCGCCGGCTCGACAGTCACTGGTTCTGTGTCGTCCGTGTCGACGGAGACAAGGTCGTCGTCTACGTCCAGTTGTTCGTTATCAGTGCTCATGAAGTCGACTCCAGGGCTTGGGCTCTCTGGCGCTTCTTATATCGACAATCCACAGGTGGGTAAAAAAGATTTTTTCAATCGACAAGGCAGCAATGAGCTGTCTGGCTCAATCGTCGGACGTTTTTGCCTTGTAATCGCATAGATCCTCTATACGGCAACTGCCGCACCGCGGTTTACGGGCCTGGCAAACGTAGCGCCCGTGCAGAATCAACCAGTGATGGGCGTCGAGCAGGTAGTTTTTCGGCACAAATTTCATCAGTTGCCTTTCCACTTCCACCACATTTTTCCCTGGCGCGATGCCTGTGCGGTTGCTGACGCGAAAGATATGCGTGTCTACCGCCATCGCGATCTGGCGGAAAGCGGTGTTGAGCACCACGTTAGCGGTTTTGCGCCCGACGCCCGGCAGCGCCTCGAGTGCTTCTCGGGTTTGCGGTACCTCGCCGTTGTGCAGCTCCACCAGCATGCGGCAGGTTTCAATCACGTTTTTGGCTTTGCTGTTGTAGAGGCCGATTGTCTTGATGTACTCGGAAAGCCCCTCTACACCCAGTTCGTAGATGGCCTGTGGTGTATTGGCGACCGGGTATAGCCTGGCAGTCGCCTTGTTGACGCTTACGTCGGTGGCCTGGGCGGAAAGGATGACGGCTATCAACAGTTCAAAAGGCGTGGTGTAGGCCAATTCGGTTTTCGGGTCCGGATTGTCCTCATGCAGCCTGCGAAAGATTTCCTGGCGTTTTGCGGCATTCATGAGCGGAGCTTTTCCTCGGAATCAGCCTGTGCGGGGGGTGGCAGAAGTGCTGCAAGTGTTTGCTCGGCAGCTTCGTATTCGCGCTGCAATTCCACAAGCCTGGCAGCCTGCTCCGCAATGGGAGGGTGACCAAACGCCTTGAGTGACTTGTTGAGCTGCGCGCGGCTCATGGCCAGCGCAATTCGGGCTTTTTTCACCGCTTCATCCGGTCCTGCAGGCTTGTCGTTGCGGGCGAGAGCGACGGCGGATTGAGGCAGCACACTACGAGCGGATTCAATGCGCTGTGACCGCGCAAGGCGCTCTGCCAGCCGCTTTTGCTGTTCACGGTGCAGGCGCGCATTTCGTGCTTCGAAACGCATCCGGGCATGGCTACGCTTGCGCTGCCGCGCCTCCTGCAGCTCGGCGGTAGGGGCCAGACCACCCACGATGGGCGTGACCGTGGCCAGTGGCAGCGGATGCATTTCAATGCAATCCACCGGGCACGGCGCAACGCACAGGTCACAACCTGTGCATTCGTCGATAATCACGGTGTGCATCAGCTTGGATGCGCCAAGAATGGCATCCACGGGGCAGGCCTGAATGCATTTGGTACAACCGATGCACTCTGCTTCGCGAATGAAGGCAACCTGCGCAGGTGCAGTGCCGCGTTGCATATCCAGTGTCAGGACCGGAACAGACAGCAGTTCGGCCAGCTGGACTATCGTTTCATCGCCGCCCGGTGGGCATTTGTTGATGGCTTCACCGCCAGCGATGCCTTCGGCGTAGGGCTTGCAGCCGGGATGGCCGCACTTGCCGCACTGAGTCTGCGGCAGAAGGGCGTCGATACTGCGGATCAGGTCCACGTCGGGAAGCAGGCGAATCAATTCAGTCATGGTCTTGCCAGGTGACCAACAGGTGTTCTGTCTATCGAGAGAGCAGCATTATCGGACAGATCAGGGAGCTTGCGAATGCGTAAAGGCCCGGTATCCGCCTGATGGCAGGATACCGGGCCCTGCGTCGTTTTTTACTTGATGCGCTGGCCTGGCTTGGCGCCACTGTCGGGGCTGAGCAGATAGATCTCCTCACCGCCGGGGCCTGCCGCCATCACCATGCCCTGCGAAATGCCGAAGCGCATTTTTCGCGGCTTGAGGTTGGCGATCATCATGGTCAGACGGCCTTCGAGTTCGGACGGGTTCGGGTAGGCGCTCTTGATGCCGGAAAAGACATTGCGCTGCTCGTCGCCGATGTCCAGGGTCAGGCGCAGCAACTTGTCGGCACCCTCCACGTGTTCGGCCTTGAGAATCAGTGCAACACGCAGATCGATGGCGGCAAAAGCGTCAAAGTCGATTTCCGCCGACAGTGGGTCTTTGGTGAGTTCGCCATTACCGGCAGGTGCGGTGTCCGCCGACGAGTCGGTAGCGGTCAGATCTTCCTTGGAGGCAGTGGCCATGGCCTCGACCTTGACCGGGTCGATACGGGTCATCAGTGCCGAGAACGGGTTGAGCTGATGATTGGCCAGCAAGGTCTTATGGTCTGCCCAGGTCAGTGGTTCGACATTGAGGAATTTTTCCGCATCGGCGGCCAGATTCGGCAGCACCGGCTTGAGGAAAATCACCAGCTGGCGGAACAGGTTGATGCCCAGCGCGCATACAGCCTGGACTTCATCCTGTTTGCCTTCCTGCTTGGCCAGCGCCCATGGCGCTTTTTCCGCGATGTAGGCATTGGCACGGTCCGCCAGGGCCATGGTCTCGCGCATGGCGCGGGCGAAGTCGCGGGCTTCGTAAGCGTCGGCAATGCTGGGTGCAGCCGCCAGAAACGCGTCGGTCAGTTCGGGCGCCGCATTGGCTTCGACCATCACGCCGGCGTTGCCCTTGTGAATGAACCCGGCGCAACGGCTGGCAATGTTGACGACCTTGCCGATCAGGTCGGAGTTGACCTTTTGCACGAAGTCTTCGAGGTTCAGGTCGAGGTCGTCGACGCCACGGCCCAGCTTCGACGCGTAGTAATAGCGCAGGTACTCGGGCGGCAGGTGGTCGAGGTAGGTGCGTGCCTTGATAAAGGTGCCGCGCGATTTCGACATCTTCTGACCATTGACGGTCAGGTAGCCGTGTACGTTGATGCCGGTCGGCGTGCGCAAGGCCGCACCTTCCAGCATGGCTGGCCAGAACAGCGCGTGGAAATTGACGATGTCCTTGCCGATGAAGTGATAGAGCTCAGTGGTCGCGCCCTTTCCCCAGTACGCATCGAAGTCCAGGTCCGGACGACGCGCGCACAGGTTCTTGAAGCTGGCCATGTAACCGATCGGCGCATCGAGCCACACGTAGAAGTATTTACCTGGCTCGTCGGGAATTTCAAAGCCGAAATAGGGCGCATCGCGGGAGATGTCCCACTGCTGCAGGCCACTGTCCAGCCATTCGGCGATCTTGTTGGCAACGGCGTCCTGCAGGGTGCCGCTGCGTGTCCAGCTCTTGAGCATGGCGTCGAACGCAGGCAGGTCGAAGAAGAAGTGCTTCGAGTCCTTGAGCACCGGCGTGGCACCGGAAATCGCCGACTTGGGGTCTTTCAGGTCCGTCGGGGCGTAGGTGGCGCCGCACTTTTCACAGTTGTCGCCGTACTGGTCTTCGGCCGCACATTTCGGGCAGGTGCCCTTGATGAAACGGTCGGCCAGGAACATTTTCTTTTCCGGGTCGAAGTACTGGGTAACCGAGCGCGTCGCGATATGACCCGCATCGCGCAGCCGCTTGTAGATCATGCTCGACAGCTCGCGGTTCTCGTCCGAGTGCGTCGAGTGGAAGTTATCGAAATCCACCAGGAAGTCGGCAAAGTCGGCGCTGTGTTCGGCCTTGACGTTGGCGATCAGTTGCTCTGGCGTGATGCCTTCCTTTTCGGCGCGCAGCATGATCGCCGAGCCATGGGCGTCGTCCGCGCAGACATAAATGCATTGATTGCCGCGGTGCTTCTGAAAACGCACCCACATGTCGGTCTGGATGTACTCGAGCATGTGGCCAAGGTGGATGGAACCATTGGCATAGGGCAGGGCGCTGGTAACGAGAATCTTGCGTGGCTCGGACATGGGGCTCGGCTACTTGAAGTGAAACGGAGACCGGCCACTATAAAGGTCTGAACGATTTTTTTCACCCGTGCGGTTGTGGGAATGCTCCTGAAAGGTGGGCCGCGGTTCAGTGAAATCATGTGGGCTGTTGGCAGAACAGGTACGATAGTCGGCTGTTTCAGTCAGTCTTTTTACGGAGTAAGCCCATGAGCGCAGTCAATCGCGCAGCGGTGGAGACGATTCTTCGCCAGTACACCGACCCCTATATGAATCAGGATCCGGTCACTGCCGGTTGCGTCCGGTCCATCGATATTCAGGGGGCACAGGTCAGCGTGCAACTCGAATTGGGCTATGCCGCCGACCTGTTCAGGAACGGCTGGGCGCAAGTATTGAAAACTGCCATCGAGAACCTTGAAGGCGTCAGTTCGGCCACGGTCGCCATCAGCAGCGTGATCGGCGCGCACAAGGCCCAGAGCCAGATCCCGGGGCTTGCCAATGTGAAAAACATTGTTGCCGTCGCGTCCGGCAAGGGCGGTGTCGGCAAGTCCACGACCGCCGCCAACCTGGCCTTGGCACTGTCTCGCGAGGGCGCACGTGTCGGCATTCTCGATGCCGATATCTATGGGCCTAGCCAAGGGGTGATGTTCGGTATTCCCGAAGGCACGCGGCCGAAGATCAAGGACCAGAAGTGGTTCGTGCCGGTCGAGGCGCATGGCATCGAGGTGATGTCGATGGCCTTTCTGACCGACGACAACACGCCGATGGTCTGGCGCGGACCGATGGTGTCGGGGGCGTTGCTGCAACTGGTCACGCAGACTGCCTGGAATGATCTGGATTATCTGGTTATCGACATGCCGCCCGGCACTGGTGATATCCAGTTGACGCTCGCGCAGAAAGTCCCGGTGGCGGGTGCCGTGATTGTTACCACGCCACAGGATCTGGCCCTGCTGGATGCGAAAAAGGGTGTCGAGATGTTCCGCAAGGTCAACATTCCGGTACTGGGCGTTGTGGAAAACATGGCGGTGCACATCTGCTCCAACTGCGGCCATGCCGAGCATCTGTTCGGTGAGGGTGGCGGCGAGAAGCTGGCGACGCAGTACGATGTCGAGCTGCTGGCGTCACTGCCGCTGTCGATGCTGATTCGCGAGCAGGCAGATGGCGGCAAGCCTACGGCGATTGCCGAGCCGGAGAGTCAGATTGCGATGGTGTATCAGGAGCTGGCACGTCATGTCGGCGCACGGATCGTGTTGCAGGAAGCTGCAAGTCCAGCCATGCCGACCATTTCGGTAAGCGAAGACTGATTGGATAGCGATGATCGGGCGGGGGAGGTGCTTTGCTTCTCTCGTCCCGGTCAGCTGTACAGCAGGTGCTCAGCCGGCGAGAGGTCAAAAGACGGGCAATAAAAAACCCCGCTTTTAAGGGCGGGGTTTTTAAGCGAATCAGTACAAGTTAGATAACTTGAACTTCTTCAGCTTGCATGCCTTTCTGACCGCGGGTAGCGATGAAAGAAACCTGTTGGCCTTCTTTCAGGCTTTTGAAGCCGTCGGATTGGATAGCTTTGAAGTGCACGAACAGGTCGTCACCGGATTGTGGAGTGATGAAGCCGAAGCCTTTTTCATCGTTGAACCACTTAACGGTACCAGTTTGGCGATTGGACATAGTATATCTCCTTGGACAAAGTTAACTGCGGCGTAGGAAGAGCCCTGGCCGAGACTGAGTGCAAAGAGCTGGAAAATTCATGGAGATGGTTGGATCGAAATTCAACATCGTGTAGAGATTCTCAGTGACACAAGCAACACAGTGACGCCACCTTAACCCTTTTTTCCGAACGTGCCAATGGTCTGTTGATGATTATTTCCATTCACAGCGAAACAGCCCGGCCAGTCACGCAAACTCGCGATCTGTTGCCTTTGAACCGTCGGCCTCAGCCCGGTAAGATGCCGGATATCTTTTTCACCTCGCTATTCAGGACACCGCCATGAGCATCAAATCGGACAAGTGGATTCGCCGCATGGCGCAGGAACATGGGATGATCGAGCCCTTCGTAGAGCGCCAGGTACGTGGCGAAGGCGCCGATCGGGTGATCTCTTTCGGGGTGTCCAGTTACGGCTACGACGTGCGTTGCGCCGACGAATTCAAGGTGTTCACCAACATCAATTCGGCCACGGTCGATCCGAAAAACTTCGATGAAAAAAGCTTCGTCGATATCAAGAGCGACGTGTGCATCATCCCTCCCAACTCGTTTGCGCTGGCGCGCACGGTGGAATATTTCCGTATTCCGCGTAACGTTCTGACGATCTGCCTGGGCAAGAGCACCTACGCGCGCTGCGGCATCATCGTCAATGTCACGCCGCTCGAGCCAGAGTGGGAAGGCCATGTAACGCTGGAGTTTTCCAACACCACGACACTGCCGGCCAAGATCTACGCCAACGAAGGCGTGGCGCAGATGCTGTTCCTGGAGTCCGATGAGGAGTGTGAAGTGTCCTACAAGGATCGGGGTGGCAAGTACCAGGGCCAGCGTGGCGTCACCCTGCCACGCACCTGATTTGCGCTTCAGGTGACTAGTGGAATTGAATTAATACTCTATTCCGCACTCTATCTGCTCACATGCTTTCGCATCATTCATTACGTGCGAAGGCCTTTGATCTGGAGTGCCCTATGAAGACTACTTTCAAAATCTCTGAACAGGTTCAATCTCCGCTTAACGAGATCGGGCTGCTCGCTTGGTCATTGATGGCTCATTCCGATCTCAGCCCGGAGCTGAACATGGTCGGTGGCGGGATCCCGGGCGATCCAGGCCCCGACACTCCGTTTCAGCCTACCGAGCCAGGCGGGCCTACTGTTCCGGACGAGCCGCCACCTGCACCTGTGGCCTGATTATCACAAGACTGCCTGCTGCTCTCGCGAGCAGTGGGCAGTTTTTTATAGGGCGACCGGCTACGTTATGCCACTCGCCACACCGCATCACCGCCGGTCACATAGACCGTGCTGTCCTGCGCGGGACGAATCTGAAAACCACCGGTGAATTCGCCGAAGGCTGGCAGCAGACTGACTTGCCGGCCCAGGTAAAAACACGCCAGCCGCAAGCTTTGCCGGCCGCGCCCGTGTAGCCGATACACCGGATGAACGTGCCCGGCCAGTACGTGCAGGTCAGGGTGCGGATCGGGCTCGTGCTGCAGTGCAAATGGCCCGAGTGACAAGGGCTCGGGGACCACATCGATGCCCAGATAAGCGGGTGGATCGCCAGCCCGTTTGTCATGGTTGCCGCGGATGAGTGTGATGCGCAGCGTCGAGCGTTCTGCCCGCCATTGTTCCAGCGCCGCCAGCGTGCCAACCGCGTGAGATTCCGGCGCGTGCAGGAAATCGCCCAGAAAGATCAGATGATCGCAGGGATAGGCCTTCAAAAGGCTGTCCAGGCGGCGCAGATTCTCCTGTGTAGTGCCGTGCGGCACCGGCTGGCCGAGCTTGCGATAGGCGGCCGCCTTGCCAAAGTGCGCATCGGCAATCAGCAAGGATCGTTCGGCGGGGTAGTAGATGGCCTTGTCGGCCAGCAACCACAGCTCTTCTCCTGCCAGCGTGACAGCCAGATACGGGTTCATTGTTCAGTCTCCGGGCCGGCGGCTTTCTCCAGGTCGCGGACCATTCGCGCGATGCGGTCGGCAAGTTTCTCCGAACTGAGGCTTTCGCGAAAGCGTTCGACCAGCAATGGAAAGGCCAGCGGGGTCGCGCGCTTTATTGCGTGCAGGTCCAGCGTGCGGCTGTTGATCTGGCGCAACGTCAGTTCCAGACGTTGCAGGTCCAGTTCTTGACGCAGGACTTCCTGTTCGGCCTGGGTCAGCAGCATGTTGTCCGCGTCGTACTGCTTGAACACCTCGAAGAACAGTCCGCTGGATGCCTGAAGCTGACGATTGCTCTTGGCCGCGCCAGGGTAGCCGGAAAACACCAGGCCGGATATACGCGCGATTTCCCGAAAGCGCCGCAGGGCCAGCTCGCCAGCGTTCAGGCTGGCGATAATATCGGCTAACAGATCCGTTTCGCTGAACAGGTCAGCCTGCAACGCTTGCGCCCAGTCGATCTCGCTGGCACTGAGCAACTCCAGCCCGTAGTCGTTGACGGCAATGGAAAAGGTCAGCGGCCGATGCCGGCTCAGGCGCCAGGCCAGCAGGCTGCCCAGTCCCAGGTGCACGTGTCGGCCGGCGAACGGGTAGAGGAACAGGTGCCAGCCTTCGCGGGATTTGAGTGTTTCGGCCAGCAATGTGTCGCGTCGTGGCAGCCCTGACCACTGCTGCTGTACTTCCAGCAGGGGTTTGATGGCACACATTTCCGGGCTGTTGAATTCGCCTCGTGCAGCGGCGTCGAACTTCTCCACCACGGCATCCGCCAGTTCGCTGGACAGCGGCATTCGACCGCCATTCCAGCGTGGCACGGCGGCTTTCTCGCCGGTCGCACGCTTGACGTAGGCCGTCATGTTTTCCACTCGAACCAGCTCCAGCAAGCGTCCGCCGAACAGAAAGCCGTCACCGGGTTTGAGTCTGGCGATGAAGCCTTCTTCGACGCTGCCCAGCGAGCCACCGCCGCCACCTTTTTTCCAGTATTTCAGGTTGACGGTGGCCTCACTGACGATGGTCCCCACGCTCATGCGGTGACGTCTGGCGAGACGCGCATCGGGGACGCGCCAGACGCCGTCCTCGTCAGGTTCGGCACGGCGATAATCAGGGTAGGCGGTCAGTGAGTGGCCGCCGTTGCGGACAAACGCCAGCGCCCATTGCCATTGCTCGTCGCTGAGGTCCCGGTAAGCCCAGGCGCTGCGTACCTCGGCGAGCAGCTCATCAGGCAGGAAACCACCGCCCAGAGCGATGCTGACCAGGTGTTGGACCAGCACGTCCAACGGCTGGAGCGGTGATTCGCGGGGCTCGATCATCCGTGCTTCGACGGCGTCGTGAGCGGCAGCGGCTTCGACCAGCTCCAGGCTGTGGGTCGGCACCAGCGTCACGCGCGAGGGGCGACCCGGCGCGTGGCCTGAGCGCCCGGCGCGCTGCATCAGGCGCGCGACACCTTTGGGTGAGCCGATTTGCAACACGCGCTCCACCGGTAGAAAGTCCACGCCCAGGTCCAGACTGGAGGTGCACACCACAGCCTTGAGTGCGCCTTCTTTCAACGCGCGCTCGACCCAGTCTCGGACCTCTCGCGCCAGCGACCCGTGATGCAGGGCAATCAACCCGGCCCAGTCGGGGCGGGCTTCCAGTAGCGCCTGATACCAGATTTCCGATTGTGCCCGAGTGTTGGTGAACACCAGACAGCTCGCGCTGCTCTCCACCTCGGCGACGACCTGCGGCAACATGCGCAAGCCCATATGCCCGGCCCACGGGAAGCGTTCGATGGACGGCGGCAGCAGCGTATCGACCTGTAAGTCCTTGACGATCTTGCCTTGCACGGTCACGCCGCAGTCGCCGATCAGCACCTGCTGCGCGTGTTGCTGATTGCCCAGCGTCGCGGAAATGCCCCACACGATCAGTTGCGGATTCCAGCGCCTCAGGCGCGCCAGGGCCAGTTGCAACTGCACGCCGCGCTTGTTGCCGATCAACTCGTGCCATTCGTCCACCACCACCATCTTCAGTGTCGACAGGGCGACCTGAGCGTCGGCACGGGTCAGCAGCAGCGTCAGGCTTTCAGGGGTGGTGATCAGGGCAGAGGGCAGCCGCCGGCTCTGCCGGGCCCGTTCGCTGCCGCTGGTATCGCCGGTGCGCAAGCCGACCGACCACGGGATATCCAGTTCAGCCAACGGGGCCTCAAGGGCTCTGGCGGTATCGGCGGCCAAGGCGCGCATGGGCGTAATCCACAGGACACTCAGCGGTTCAGCGGGCGGTTTGCGTTTGCGGGGTTTGTTGTCAGCGGTGAGCGTATTGGCTTTGGCGAAGCGGTTGAGCGCAGCGAACCACACGGCGTAGGTCTTACCCGAGCCGGTGCTGGCATGCAGCAATCCGGACTCGCCGTTTTTTACCGCTGCCCAAACTTCCTTCTGAAACGCAAAGGGCTTCCAGCCCCGGGCGAGAAACCATCGTCGAGCGAAATCGGTGGGTCTGCTCATCCGTTTGAGTGTGCTCTGAGTGGCGTTAAGTCAGAGACAGCAGAGAAAGGGTAATAGTTTTAAATGGTTATGTGGCTGATCGTTCCTGGATTACCCATCGTGCCGATGCTCCGCGTCGACATGCCGTTCTGGACGCTCTGCGTCCTGTTTATGACGCGCAGCGCAGTGAAATGCATTCCCACGCTGGAGCGTGGGAACGAGATTTGAGGGGGGGGGCCAGACGTGTGTACGCAGCAATCAGTGCTACTTCAGATTGCCGCTCAAGAACTGCTGCAAACGCTCGCTTTTCGGATTGTTGAGTACTTCGTCCGGGTGGCCGGACTCTTCGATCTGGCCCTGGTGCAGGAACACCACCTGGCTCGCCACCTTGCGTGCGAAACCCATTTCGTGGGTCACCAGAATCATCGTCCGGCCTTCTTCAGCCAGGCCTTGAATGACTTTCAGCACCTCACCGACCAGCTCCGGGTCCAGCGCGGATGTCGGCTCGTCGAAGAGCATGATTTCCGGCTCCATCGCCAGCGCACGGGCAATGGCCACGCGCTGCTGCTGACCACCGGAAAGAAACGCGGGGTACTGATCGGCAACACGCTCCGGCAGACCGACCTTTTCCAGGTATTTGCGCGCGCGCGCCTCTGCTTCGGCCTTGGGCACGCCCAGAACCCGGCGCGGCGCCATGGTGATGTTTTCCAGCACGGTCATGTGCGCCCACAGGTTGAAGTGCTGAAACACCATCGCCAGCCGCGTGCGGATACGCTGCAGCTCATCTGGGTCGGCAACGCGCATGCCGTCCTTGTCGCTGACCATGCGCACTTGCTTGCCATCCAGGCTCATCGCCCCGTCACTGGGTTGTTCGAGAAAATTGATACAGCGCAAAAAGGTGCTCTTGCCGGAGCCGCTGGCCCCGATCAGGCAGATGACGTCACCGCTGCTGGCCTTGAGCGATACGCCTTTGAGCACGTGATTGTCGCCATAGCTTTTGTGCAGGCCATCGATGGTCAGTTTTTGCATGACAGGTCCTCAAGGAGAAAGTAGATAGCCGCTGCGATAGGCCTGGGTGCCGGCGATGTGCGCAATGACCATGCCGGCAGTCGCCATGCGGCGCAGCGAACGCGCATACAGCAGGCCTGCGTTGAGGGCATGGATGCAGGTCACGGTGTCGCTGATCGGGTCGATGACCTCGGCAATCAGCTGGCCGGCCTCGACGTGTTCGCCAGGCATCGCACAGAACACCAGCAGGCCGCCGACCGGCGTAGCCACCGGTTCGACCGCTGCCAGTGGCGTAGCGGGGTAGAGCAGTTCGGGCAGCGGCTGCAGATCGCCGTCGATGATGCCGGCGTCGATCAGGTAATGGATGATCGCCTGACAGTCGCGGCTGGCCAGCGCATGGTTCACATCGCCTTGCCCGCGCAGCTCCAGGGTCACTGAAAAGCTGCCCATGGGAATCGGAAAACGCTCGCCAAAGCGTTGCTGCAATTGCCACCAGACCAGCGTAAAGCACTCATCGAACGACTGCCCGCCTGAGTCGGTTGCCAGCAGGCTGGCTTGCGCGCCCAGGTAGCGTGATAGCGGTTCGACTTTTGGCCAGGCCTCGGGCGTGGTGTACAGGTGCTCGACCGACTCGAAATCACAATGCAGGTCCAGCACCATGTCGGCGTCGCAGGCCAGGCGCTGCAGGGTCAGACGCAGCGATTGCAACTGGGTGGTCGCCGACAGGGCATTCAGCGCCGCCAGCAGGCTGTCCCTGACCAGTGCGCGGTTGTGCTCTGCGTCGGCAGTCAGTCGGGCTGCAATGTCATCACCGACCTGAGTGCCGAGATCGCTGAACCAGCGATTGAAATTCTGGCCGCTTTCCAGCTCGTAGCGGCCCAGCGGGGTGTCCATCAGCACCTGTTCCAGACCGATCGGGTTGGCGACGGGCACCACAACGATTTCGCCCAGCAGGCGCCCGGCATTTTCCAGTTCGGCCAGACGCTGCTTCAGGTACCAGGCCACCAGCATTCCTGGCAGCTCATCGGCATGCAGCGACGCCTGGACATAGACTTTGCCGGTGCCGTTTTGCGGACCGTAATGGAAGCTGTGGATCTGCCGGCCAGTGCCGGGCACTGGCGACAGCAAGTCATGGGTGTGGTGGCGCATGTTCAGTCCTGATTAATGGGCCGGGCCGAGAAAGGCCAGCCAGCGGCGTTCGGCAAGGCGGAACAGCCCGACCAGAATGAACGTCACGGTCAGGTACATGACGGCGGCGATACCGAAGGACTGGAAGGTCATGAAAGTGGCAGAGTTGGCGTCCCGCGCCACTTTCAGGATGTCCGGCACCGTGGCGGTAAAGGCCACGGTGGTCGAGTGCAGCATCAGGATCACTTCGTTGCTGTAATACGGCAGCGAACGGCGCAGCACCGACGGCATGATCACGCAGGCGTAAAGCCTCCAGCCGGTCAGGCCGTAGGCCTTGGCCGCTTCGACTTCGCCGTGGGCCATGCTGCGGATCGCCCCGGCAAAGATCTCCGTGGTGTAGGCGCAGGTGTTCAGAGTGAAGGCCAGGATCGTGCAGTTCATCGCATCGCGAAAGAACGCATCAAGCATCGGCTGTTCACGCACCGCAGCAATGCTGTAAATGCCGGTGTAGCAGATCAGCAACTGTATATAGAGGGGCGTGCCGCGAAACAGGTAGGTGTAGAACTGCACCGGCCAGCGCACCCAGCGGTTTTTCGACACCCGCGCAATCGACAGCGGGATCGACACGCAGAAGCCGATGGCGATGGAGGCGCTGAGCAGCCACATGGTCATCGCCAGGCCGGTGACGTTGACGCCATCTGTATAAAGGAAGGGCTTCCAGTATTCCTGCAGCAATTCGATCATCGCTGTGCCTCCCGGCTGCCTGCGGCGTAATACCGCTCAGCCCAACGCAGGGCGAAGTTCGAGGCGCTGGTGATCAGCAGGTAGATCAATGCCGCCAGCACCAGAAAGTAGAACAGCTGATAGGTGCTCTTGCCCGCGTCCTGTGACGCCTTGACCAGATCGGCCAGGCCGATGATCGACACCAGCGCAGTCGCCTTGAGCAGCACCTGCCAGTTGTTGCCGATGCCCGGCAGCGCATAACGCATCATCTGCGGGAACACGACGTAACGAAAGCGCTGGCCGCGTTTCAGTCCATAGGCTGTCGCTGCTTCCACCTGACCGCGAGGTACGGACAGGATCGCGCCGCGAAACGTCTCGGTGAAATACGCACCATAGATGAAGCCCAGGGTGATGACGCCTGCGCCGAACGGGTTGATCTCGATGTATTCCCATTCCATCGCGTCGGTCAGCATGGTGAGCCAGGTTTGCAGGCTGTAGAAAATCAGCAGCATCAACACCAGGTCCGGAACACCACGGATCAGTGTCGTGTAAATTTGCGCCGGCACGCGCAGCAGCGCCGAGCTCGACAGTTTGGCGCTGGCCCCGATCAGTCCGAGCAGAATGCTCAGAGCAAGCGACAGCACAGCCAGTTTGACGGTCATCCAGGTGCCTTCCAGCAACAGCGGGCCAAAGCCCTTCAGGCTGAATGCCGAGAGTCCCAGGTTTTGCATGAGTGCATCGAGCATGGATAGGCCTTGTTACCAACAAAAACGCCCACCGATCGGGCGACGAATCATCGCCGAAATCGATGGGCGTCGGGGTGTTATTTACCGCTATAGAGATTCAGGTCGCCAAAGTGTTTTTTCTGGATTTCAGCATAGGTGCCGTCGTCGTGCATCGCCTTGATGCCTTTATCCAGCAGCGCTTTGAGTTCCTTGTTGCCCTTGGCAATGCCGATGGCGGTTTTGGCCGGCAGCAGTTCGCTGTCGACAGGCTTGCTGACTTCGTAGTCGGCACCGGCTGGCGATTTGAGGAAGCCCAGTTCGGCCTGCAGCATGTCCTGGATAGAAGCGTCCAGACGGCCCGAAGTCAGGTCGGCGTAAACCTGGTCCTGGTTGGCATAGGCCTTGGTGGATACACCAGCCTTGTCCAGTACGGCCTTGGCGTAGGCTTCCTGGATGGTGCCTTGCTCATAGCCCACGGTCTTGCCTTTCAGGCTGGCCGGGTCGGCGGTCAGGCCTGCACCTTTCTTGAACACCAGCGAGGTCGGGCCGGAGAACAGTTCGTTGGAGAAGTCGATGACTTTTTCGCGAGCCGGGGTCACGGTCATCGAGGAAATGACGCCGTCGAATTTGCGTGCCTTGAGGCCAGGGATCATGCCGTCGAAGTCGCTTTCGACCCATTTGCAGGTGACTTTCAGCTCTTTGCAGATCGCGTTGCCCAGATCGATATCGAAACCGACCAGGCTGCCGTCGGCCGCTTTGGACTCGAACGGTGCGTAAGATGGATCGACGCCGAAGCGCAGTTCCTTGTATTCCTTGGCCATGGTGTTACCGGCGGCGATGCACAGAGCCAGTGCAGAAAGAGTCAGCCATGCTTTTTTCATTGTTCAGTCCTTAAAACCTTAAATGGGGCGTTGGGAATACGCGAAGCGTGCTACCGGCAAGTGCCAGACAGGCATTGGTTAGCAATTTCCGAACCAGAGGAACGAACGTGCGTTTGAAATATAAGGGGTTGTCGCTATTTCATATAAACGGCTGGCAATAGGCCGCCCATGCGCGCTTACAGGGCTGGTGTTCATCGCCCGGTCCTACACAAGATGCTTGTTCAGGTAAGAAAGAGCGGAAGATTGGTAGCGAATCGGGAAGTTTCCTGCATGGAGACGGGATGATTCGTTCGTCGGTGTTTCAAAAAGGTGCACAGTATTTACCGTGCGTCTTTTTGGTGCTCTAGTTCAGCAGGTCCTGCAGCGTCGCCAGACTGTCGGCTTCGGCGACCGGCTTGTCCTGCCGCCAGCGCAGCATGCGCGGAAAACGCACCGCGATGCCGCTCTTGTGGCGCTTCGACAGCGCGATACCTTCAAAGCCGAGCTCGAACACCAGCGTCGGGGTGACGCTGCTGACCGGACCGAATTTCTCCACCGTCGTCTTGCGAACGATGGCGTCGACCTTGCGCATTTCTTCATCGGTCAGCCCCGAGTAGGCCTTGGCGAACGGCACCAGGGTGCGTTCACTGGCGTCGGGCGGGCCGTCCCACACTGCAAAGGTGTAGTCGCTGTACAGGCTGGCGCGTCGTCCGTGACCGCGTTGCGCGTAAATCAGCACGGCGTCGACACTGAACGGATCGATTTTCCATTTCCACCACACCCCCATGTCTTTGGTGCGACCGACCCCATACAACGAGTCGCGAGCCTTGAGCATCATGCCCTCGACGCCCAGGCTGCGAGAGGCCTCGCGCTGGGTGGCCAGATCGAGCCAATCCTTCCCGCTGAGCACCGGGGAGGGCATCAGCACCTCGCTCTGGCAGGTTTCGATCAGCGCTTCCAGTTGCGCACGGCGCTCATGTTGCGGGCGACTGCGCCAGTCATCGCCTTGCCACTCCAGCAGGTCATAGGCGAGCACCACGACCGGGACGTCGGCAAGAATCTTTTTGCCGAGCGTCTTTCGGCCTATGCGCTGTTGCAGCAGGGCGAACGGTTGAACCGAGGGCGCAGCCGCAGGCGCATCGCTGTTCAAGGCAAACTCCGCATCGGCATCGGGGTTCGCATCGGGGGCTTTCCAGACCACGATTTCGCCATCGATCACCGTGCCGTCCGGCAGGCACTGCACCAGGCTGTGCAACTCCGGAAAACGGTCGGTCACCAGCTCCTCGCCGCGCGACCAGATCCACAAGCGTCCGTCACGTTTGACCAGTTGCGCGCGAATACCGTCCCACTTCCATTCCACCTGCCAGTTCTGCGCCGGACCGAGCAACTCCTCGAACTGATCGGCGGGCTGTTGCAGGGAGTGGGCGAGAAAAAACGGGTAGGGCTGGCCGCCGCGTTGGGCGTGCTCATCTTCGGATTCAGGCGCGATCAGCTTCAAATAGCGTTCGGCGCTGGGTCGGTGCGACAGGTCGGTGTAGCCCACCAGTCGTTGTGCGACACGCTTGCTGTCGATGTCTGCCAGCGCTGCCAGCGCACGGGTGACCAGCAGCTTGGACACGCCGACGCGGAAGCTGCCGGTGATCAGCTTGATACAGACCATCAGGCTGCTGCGGTCCAGCTGCGACCAGAACAGCGGCAACCGCTCGGCGAGTTCTTCAGGCGGCAGGCCGCGCAATGGCAACAGCTTGTCTTCCATCCAGGTGGCCAGACCTTCGTCATTACTGTGGTCGGCCTGGGGCAGTAACAGCGACAGGGTTTCCGCCAGGTCGCCGACCGCCTGATAGCTTTCTTCGAACAGCCATTCCGGCAGATTTGCCAGGGTCATTGCCTGCTCGCGCAGCACACGAGTAGGCACCAGTTGCCGTGGACGTCCGCCTGACAGAAAGTACACCGCCCAGGCGGCGTCCTCTGCAGCCGCCTTTTCGAAGTAGTCGCGCATGGCGGCAAGTTTGGCGTTGCTTGACGTAGTCGCGTCCAGTTGTGCGTAGAGTTCAGCGAAGGCTTTCATGACTGAGCCTCACCCGTGCCTGCCGCCTCGGGTTCGCTTGTTGCCGGGTTGCTGTCTTCTTCATCGCCGTATTCGGTGCTGAAGCCTTGCGCATCCAGGCCCAGTTCACGCAGGTAGCGCACCAGTATGCCGACCGAACCGTGGGTCACCATGACGCGTTCGGCGCCGGTCTGTTCGACAGCCCATAGCAGGCCCGGCCAGTCGGCGTGATCGGACAGCACAAAACCACGATCCACACCGCGCCGGCGTCGTGTGCCGCGCAGCATCATCCAGCCGCTGGCAAACGCATCGCTGTATTCCCCAAAGCGCTTCATCCAGCTGCTGCCGCCTGCCGAAGGCGGGGCGAGAATCAACGCTTGTCGCAGTGCGGGATCGGTCTTTTTGAAATCGCCGGCGTATTGGGTTTCGGGGATGTAGATGCCGCCCTCGCGATACACACGGTTCAGCGGTTCAACGGCGCCGTGGACCAGAATCGGCCCGATCTGCGCGTCGATGCCATGCAGAATGCGCTGGGCCTTGCCGAACGAATAGGCGAACAACACGCTGGCCTTGCCCTGGGCTGCATTGGCACGCCACCACTGGTTGATGCCTTCGAATATCTGCGCCTGCGGTGCCCAGCGATAGATCGGCAGGCCGAAGGTCGATTCGGTGATAAAGGTATGACAGCGCACCGGTTCGAAGGCCGCACACGTGCCGTCCGGCTCGACTTTGTAATCGCCGGAAGCAACCCAGACCTCGCCTTGGTACTCCAGTCGCACTTGCGCCGACCCCAACACATGCCCGGCCGGATGCAGGCTCAGTTTCACGCCGTGATGGGTGATGGTTTCGCCATATTCCAGGGTCTGCAGATTAATGTCCTGCCCGAGGCGCGAACGCAGAATGCCCTCGCCACTGGCCGCTGACAGGTAATGCTCGTTGCCGGTACGGGCATGGTCACCATGCGCGTGGGTGATGACTGCCCGTTCGACAGGACGCCATGGATCGATGTAGAAATCACCGGGTGGGCAGTACAAACCTTCGGGGCGTGCAACGACAAGATCCATGGGGCAACCGTATGGATGGGCTTGTTAGCTATGAGCCGGTAAGGATCTGGAAGTTCGGGGAGTTTGCGTGAGGGCTGCGGAGCGTGAGGTGCGATAAATGTCCAAAAGAACACTATCGTGCATAAAAGCGCTTTTTTGTCGCGATGGCACAGACGACGCCGAGTGCGACGTAAGTGACAGGACGAAGGAACCCGACGAAGTCGGGCCGGAAACCGGAGCGAAAGGCGTTGGTTACTTTGGCCTCATCAAAGTAACTCGACGAGGGGCGAAAAGGTGACTTGAGTCGAGCCTAAATCCACCTGACACCACAGAACCGCTGTGTGACGCGGAGCGTCACGAAAGGCATTACCACACTGGAGCGTGGGAACGATAGGTGTCCTGGAGAACATCCTCGTGCCCATGCTCCCTTTCGGCGCTTACTTGCCCGGCGTCAGCGTCAGGCGCTGTTTGCCGTAGCCTTTTTCGTAGTTCTGTTGTTGCACCGGAATCGACTGGTACTGGCCTTTCTGCCACGGCTCGATGCTGTTGGCGTAATACGGGCTGGCCGGGTTGCCGGATTGGCCGGTGCTGATCAGGCCGGTCATCGGTTCGACCAGGCTGAAGTCGACAATCATGCGCAGACCGGGTGCCATGCGGGCGTCGAAGCCCTTGCCCCACTCGAAGCCGGACACGTTCAGCGTCGTGTGATCACCCCCCGCTGCTGTGGCGCCACGGTTGAACTCGCCGCCACCCAATTGTTTGGCCAGCGGGCTGGTCGAGGCCCAGTTGTCGCGGTGCAGTTTGCCCCATTGCCAGGCCTTGTGATCGCTGCCCAACAGGCTGTCGCCGCTGGTGATGGCGGCCGCCAAACTGCGCGCAAGGATGGCCGGTTTATCTTCCTTCTGCGCGGTTTTGACGTCATCCCAAAACGGACTGTCATCGCGACCCAGCAAGTGGTCGGCCTGTGGCGAGTAGGATGAACTGGCGTTGGCCACCAGTGCCTGCCAGGCAGGGCTGGTTTCCGGGCCCAACTCATCAAGGAAAATCTGCTTGGCGCTTTCCTGCAGAAACAGCTCGTACAGCGCCGCATCAGCCGAAGTCGCACTGAGCTTGCCATCGAACGCCATCAGGCGCGTGAGCGCTTCGCGGGCCTTGTTGCGCTCAGCTTCGGGCAGAGCATCAATGGCCTGTTTGAGCGGCTTGCTCATGCCCGGCGCCTGGAACATGGTCTTGAGCTTGGCGGCGAACGTCGTGGTCTGGTCGTATTGCATGGCGATGGTGCTGCGCAGGTCCTGCTTGCCGCCGTTGGCGAGTTCGGCAATCCGCTCGGCGCGCTCCGGGTAGCCCCACGAGTTGGAGAGCTGCATGCCGTAGCCTTTCGGAATCGTGCGCTGGTTGGCCGCTGCAAGCCAGCCCTGGCGCGGATCCTGATCATAGGGGTGGAGCATCGAGTCGGCGAAGCCGTCCCAATCGTACTTGCCATCCCAACCCGGCGAAGGCAGCAGGCCCTGGCCTTCACGGCGGTTCGGGAAGCGGCCGGTGACCTGCCAGCCAATGTTCGAGGCGTCGGCAAAGATCATGTTCAGGGTGATCGCCCGAATCTCGCGGCTGGTATCGAAGGCTTTCTCGACGTTAGGCGCACGGGACAGGTCGAAGAACGCATCCAGGCTCTTGTCGTCCTTGAAGGTCGGAACCTGCAGTGCCAGGCTCAAACCGTTGCCGGGCGGGGTTGCAGAGGCGTTGAGCAGCGCGCCGTGGCGGGTTTCGTACACGGTTTCACGCAGCGGGCTGCCGCCCTTGACCAGAAAGGTTTCCTGATGAGCCGCCGCTGGCAGCCATTTGCCGTCAGCCATATAGGAGACGCGGTTGCCTTCGCGCTTGATCTTCTCCAGAAACAGGTCCTGGTTGTCGCCCTTGACGTTGCTCATGCTCCACGCCAGTTTGCCGTTGAAACCGCTGAGCACCAGCGGCATACCGGCGATGGTGACACCGGACACCTGATATTTCGGTGCGCGGATCTGCACGAAGCTCCAGGCAGAATTGAGCCCGGCAGGCAGCTGCATGTCACTGGCGAGCAGGCTCTTGCCGTTTCGGCTGCGTTGTGGCGCGATGGCCCAGTTGCTGGAGGCCGCGACGCCGAGCATGTTCAGGTCCGAGAGCTGCAGGGCGATCCTGTTCAGATCGCTCAGGCCGGTGACCTGATTGTTCAGGTTCAGGCCCTTGAGCTTGTCGGCTTCGGCAAATGGCAATTCTTCGTCAGGGTAGGTCGGCAGTAGCCAGGCGAGCTTGTCCGCGCTGACTTTCTGCGCCAGAACCAGCGCCGACAGCTCTTCCTGCAGGTTGACCGACAGGCTGAAGTTGAGCAGGCTGAAGATC
Organism: Pseudomonas cerasi; assembly: GCF_900074915.1. Lineage (GTDB taxonomy): Bacteria > Pseudomonadota > Gammaproteobacteria > Pseudomonadales > Pseudomonadaceae > Aquipseudomonas > Aquipseudomonas cerasi. Next base: position 4,317,577 of record NZ_LT222319.1, on the reverse strand, counting down.
AGCGCCGAGTCTTCCGGCTTCCAGTATTCCGGCTTATAGCCCGAACTGGCGATATCGGCAGGCAGCTTGTCGCGATAACGGAACAGGTAGGCGTTCACGCCGCGCGCATAGACATCGAAGAAGCGTTTCAAGCGTGGCGATGCGGCGTTGTACAGGTCGCTGGCATTCTGCTTGAGGTTGACCGAGCGCATCAGGCGGTCGACGTCCAGCGCATCGGCGCCGGCCATTTCCGACAAACGGCCCTGCGCCAGCAGGCGCATGCCGAGCATCTGACTGATCCGATCACCGGAATGAACGTAGCCCAGCGTGAACAGCGCATCGTGGTAGCTGCTGCTTTCTATCAGCGGCATGCCCATCGTGTTGCGGCGCACCGAAACATTTTGCGCCAGCCCTTTGAGCGGGAACGTCCCGGAAACAGGCAGCACGGTCTCGGGATCGCCGCCGCCCAACTGGCAGCCGGCAAGGCTCAGGAAGCTCGCCGCAGCGGCGGCAGCGCCGAATCGGGGTAGAAAATGACGAAGGGCTGGCGAGGCCATGGGCAAGCTCCTGGAGGGGTAACGTACAAAAGCCGCTACGTTAGAGAGCAGGCAAGCCGCACGCAAGCGGCACGGACTAGTTTATTTCAGGATTTTGCAGAGGCTGACCAGACGCCTTTAGTTCGCAACGCTCTGCGCTACATGGCAGCCAGTGGCTACATGCCTTAGGTCCCTAACTGAAGGCATGCAGCACGCTCAAATGAAAACGGCCTGCAATGCAGGCCGTCGTCAGAATGCTCCGCGCCTTACGCGCCGTGGCATTTCTTGAATTTCTTGTCGCTGCCGCATGGGCAGGGATCGTTACGACCGACATCCTTTAGGGTATTGCGCACTGGCTCCTGATGGGCGTGACCGCAGTTCGGACCGTGTACATGGCCGTGCTGGTGGTCGTGGTGATCGTGATCATGGTCGCAATCGGGGCCATGCACATGGGCTTGCTGGTTCATCGGTTTTACTCCGCAATTAAAACTGGCGCGCATTATCCCGCAAATCATGGCAAAGCAGTACCGCCATATCAGGATTCGCATAGCATCGATTTTTAAGTATGCTTAGTTTTAGTCGAGCGTTTTTCAGCGTTCTTTATTTCATGTGCAGAGCCAACTCCATGACCCGACAGGAACGCATCGCCAGGGCAATCGCCGCCAGTGGCCTGAAGAAAGGTGAGATTGCCGCACTTTGCGGCGTGGCCAACTCTGCCGTCACCCAGTGGATCAGCGGAGAAAGCAAGAGCCTGAGGCCGGAAAACCTTTACGCACTGGCTCGTGCCACGGGCTTTCGTGCCGAGTGGCTGGCGATTGGCGAGGGGCCGGAAAAGGCGCCTGCCTTCGACGCCAACGTTGCGCTGATCGATCAGCCGAAAATGTCCTTCCGTTATCCGGTGATCAGCTGGGTCTCGGCAGGCTCGTGGGAAGAGGCGGTTCAGCCTTACCCCGACGGTTTTTCCGACCGCTATGAAATCTCCGACTACGACTCCAAGGGGCCGGCATTCTGGCTGGAGGTCAAGGGCGATTCGATGACCGCACCCACCGGCGTCAGCGTGCCGGAAGGGATGCTTATTCTGGTGGACACGGAGGCCGACGTGCAGCCTGGCAGGCTGGTCATCGCCAAGCTGCCCGCCAGCAACGAGGCGACGTTCAAGAAGTTGGTCGAGGATGGTGGCACACGCTACCTGAAGCCCTTGAACCCGGCGTACAAAATGATCGAGTGCGGTGCCGACTGTCGCATTATCGGCGTGGCCGTGAGGATGACCGGCAGGCTGTAAGCCCTGCGTGGCAGGGCGTGCGGGCATTTTTGTCCAAGATGCTCGGCAGGACAAGTCCTACGAAATGCGTGCGAGGTTCATGCAGCTGGAATACTGTATTTATATACAGTTATGCCTCGGAGGCTATCATGGCTGGCAGTAATAATGGATCGACAGGCAGGTCTTCCTACGAACAGATCGGCAAGCGCATTCAACGGCTGGTCTCCGCGCCGAATGTTCAAAAGACCCAGTGGGTCATCGTCGTCCGTCGTGATGATGAGCCCTTGGACAGCTGGAACGTGGTGCTGCAGGAAATCGAAGAGACCGAAGGCATCGAGATTGACCGTCAGCCAGACGGTTCGATAAGGATCGGCTGGCAGCGCTACATCGACAATTGACCTCAAGCCTCTGATGCTCGCCCGGTAGCGCGGTGGGTTGATGGCATATGTTTACCTGTTTTTTTAAGTATGCTTAATTTTCTGATTTTTGAACGGTGCCGACGCCGCAGCAATTCCCGGCAGGTCCCCCAGTGTCTGAATTTTTCTGTGTTCGTGAACGGCTGTATTTCTTGAACGGAGTCAGAAGCGATGGATATCTTGAATGGTTTGGCAGACCGAGGCGAATGGCTGGTAGCCGGGTGGGTGCGATCATTTCTGGCTGGTGGCATAAGGCAGGTCTGCTTGACTGGCGTGCCTGGCTGGTTTTTCTGGTGACCGGTGTGGCTTGTGCTGTGTTTCTCACCGGCATTGCCAGTGATTACCTTGGCGTGGCAGACCCGCGCAACACCACGGGCGTGGGGTTTCTGCTGGGATCGTTCGGCGGTGCGCTGATCAGTGCCGTCAATCGGGCATTGTGGGCCGCGGACATCTGGAAGTTTCTTCTGGAACTGATCAAGGGCAAGCTGGGCGGATAGCCGGAATGATCATCGGCGCTGGATCAGGTCGTGCGGCAGCACATCGCCTGATGTGCCGATGCGGACGTTGTGCCTGAATACGATGCCGGTCTTGAGCTTGCCGTCCAGCCGATAATGGATCAGCTCATCAGGCTTTTTCAGCAGTTGAGCGATGTACCGTGCGTAGCGCCAGAGGTTGGTGCGAATCGGCACCACAAAGGTTTTGCGGCTATTACCGTCGACGACAAACCAGTCGCTGAACGTGTCATCGACGAGGACCACGTCATTGAGGGTGATCTTGTACTTCAGGCCACGCACCAGCAAGCTGTCTTCATTGGGGTTTTCAACTTCGAAGTACAGCTTGAAATCCTGCTGTGTCAGCCTTGCCTTGACCACCTGGACCTTCAGCAAATGCACTTTCGGTTCCTGAGTGCGGTCAAAACTCAGGAGTGAGCATCCGCCGAGCCCGAACAGGATCAACGCAAGGCTTATGATTCTTGTAATGTGCGCCTGAAAAAACATGGATGTGCTCCCTTTGACGCCTGAGTCTACCAACTCGACGTTCAACGGCAACGCGCTTATTGCGCTGTATCACGCTACGCCATACTTTTACTGACGTGCATATCGGTGTCTTCTTCCATGAATCTCTACGAAATTGTCTTCAGCGCTGAACTCGTCGCCGGAGCACAACCCGAGAAGGTAAGGGCTAACCTTGGCAAGCTGTTCAATGCGGATGCTGAACGTCTGGACCTCCTGTTCTCGGGGCGCCGACTGGTTCTGAAAAACAATCTCGACGCCGCAACCGCAGAAAAATACCGCGCCACCCTGGAGCGCGCAGGTGCTCTGGTGAGTGTGCTGGAAATGAATACGCCACCGCCCATGGAAGAAGTCGAACTGGCGCCGCCGCCCGACGCACCGACCTGGTTGCGCAAGACCTCGGTCAGTCCGGGGCGTTTGCAGATCAAACCGCGCGACGCTTACATGGCGGCTTTTGTGGACGTCGATGCGCCGGACTACTCGGTTGCAGAAGCGGGCGTCGAGTTGCTGCCCGGCAAGCCTCAGCCTGTTGCGCCGCTGCTGGATCTCTCGCGTTTGAGCCTGGCCCCTGTGGGCAGCGACATGGGACAGGTGGAAAAGCCCGAGTCGCAGGAGGCGCCCGATACGTCACATCTGAAGATCATCCCGGAGTGATGCTGCGAGCCCGCTGAATCCTGAAACGGAATTATTTTCAATCAGCCCTGTTACTTTCGAGCGTTCGTCCGGCTAACAGGCATTGAGAAGTATTCCATCAGGAGTTGCCCGATGTCCCGTTCGTTAGACACCCTTCTGCGTCCCAGTCTGTTGGCCGTGGCGATCGCCCTGTGCACGCCTCTGACCAGCCCGCTGTCGATGGCGGCGCAGCAGGCCAGCGTGGTTGCCTATGATCTGCCCGCAGGCCCCATGGCGACCACGCTGAATCGGATCTCCAGCCAGGGTGGTCTGGCACTGAGTCTTGACCCGGCGTTGGTCGCCGGCAAAACCAGCTCGGCGGTGAAAGGCAATTTCGATGCGGCGACGGCCTTGCGCGAGGCCCTGCGTGGCAGCGGTCTGCAACTGGTGCAGAGCAGCGCTGGCACCTACACGCTGATGGTCATGGAACAGAACGCCTTGAACCTGTCGGACGTCAACATCAACGCCAATAGCACGCCCGTCGAAGGTTCGGAAGCAGCGGGTTATCGCAGCGAGACCGTCAGCAGCGTCGGCGCGCTGGGTGGCATGAGGCTGCAGGACACGCCTTATTCCATCAGTGTCACGCCTCAGGCATTGCTGAAAAACATCCAGGCCACCTCGCTGGACGATGTCATCAAGCACAACCCGTTCACCCAGATGTACTCGCCGACCAGCGCCGGCTACGCCAGTGCCGTCAACATTCGTGGTTTCAGCAGCGCGGGCAGCCTGAACATCGCCAATGATGGCCTGCGTTTCACCAACGGTGCCGACGGCAGCAACTACATGGAAGAGATGGAACAGCTGGAAGTCATTACCGGGCTGACCGGCTTTCTGTATGGCCCGGCCTCGCCGGGCGGGCTGGTCAATTACGTGCTCAAGCGCCCGACCTATCAACGCTACAACAGCGTCACCCTGGGCAATGCCGGGGGTGAGAATTACTACCTGCACGGTGATTTCGGCGGGCCGATCGACAGCGAGGGCAAATTCGCCTATCGCCTCAATGTGCTGACCCAGGATGGCGAAACGGCCGTCGATCTGAACAAGCGGCGTCGCGAGATGATTTCCCTGGCGCTGGACTGGAACGTGTCCGACGACCTGCTGGTGCAGTTCGACGCCTCGCACAAGAAGACCGAGATTCGCGGCCTGACCAGCTACTGGTATTTCGGTGACCAGTCCCTGCGTCCCAGCGCGGCATCACTGGACAACGACAAGCTCTACAGCCAGAAGTGGTCGTTTTCCGATTATGAGTCCGACAAGGCCGGTGTTCGCGCCAAATGGCGCTTGAACGATACGTTCACCTTGCGCGCAGCCTTCGCTGCCCAGCAGTACACCTCGGAGAACACCTATACCGGGCCGACGGTCTACAGCGCGGGTCTTTACTCACAGCCGCTGTATGCCTTCGCCCCGATTGAAACCGAAGAAAAGACCGGCTCGTTGTTTCTCGATGCGGCGTTCGATACCGGTTTCATCGGTCACAAGGTCACCGTGGGCTATCAGGGCAATACCTCGCGCCAGAAACAGTACGAGGATCACATCCCGTACACGCCCGATCAGCCAGGCCCGCAATACACCTCGCCGGTGGGCACAATACCGCTGGACCAGACGCCTCAGGTCGGTAAACCGTCGTACTCGATCGGGCATGGCGACCAGCGCTTGGCCAACAGTTCGGAAAGCAACAATGTCCTGATCGGTGACGTCATCACCTTCAACGAACAATGGTCAACGATCCTGGGTGTGACCAACACGCAGATCAAAACCTACGCCAACGAGTTCGTCTATGCCAAGGCGTTCGGCTCGGCGGAAACCGAGACGAAATACAATGAAAGCAAGACCTCGCCAAACATCTCGCTGGTCTATAAACCACTGCCGTGGCTGACCACCTATGCGACGTATATAGAAGGCCTGCAATCGGGTGGCGTCGCGCCTAGCGGTACGCTCAATGCCGGCCAGGCGTTTGCGCCTGAAATCAGCGAGCAATACGAAATTGGTGCCAAGGCGACGCTGGGCGAAACCCTGCTGACCCTGGCGCTGTTCAACATCGAAAAGCCCAACGGCTACACCACGGGTGGCAACATTTACGTGGTTGACGGACGTCAGGAAAACAACGGCCTGGAATTCAGCGTCACCGGCAAGGTCATTCCGGAACTGACTGTGGTTGGCGGCTTCACCTTACTGGACCCGAAAATCAAGAAAACCGGCGTCGCCGCGGATGAAGGCAACGTGCCGACCAACGTCGCCAAACAACTGGCCAAGGTCTATGCCGAATACGACATCAACCCGGTACCAGGCTTGGCCATGACTGGTGGGGCGTTCTACACCGGCAAACAATACACCGATCAAAGCAACGAAAACGACCTGCCGTCCTTCACCACCTTCGACGCCGGAGCCCGCTACCGTTTGCGCCTCTCAGAAAACGACCTGACCCTGCGCGTCAACGTCAGCAACCTGACCAACAAGGAATACTGGCTCAACAGCAGCTACCTGGGCGACCCACGCACCGTCGCGTTCTCGGCGCAATTGGAGTTTTAAGGTGAGCCCAATCCACCTGATAAGGCAGACCGCTGTGTGACGCAGAGCGTCACGAACTGCATTCCCACGCGGAGCGTGGGAACGATGGTCAACCGCAGAGTTCTCGACGCTCAAGCAAAGAGACGCAACTCAGTCCACATAAGCCGAGCAGCACTTCTTGAACTTCTGCTCACTGCCACACGGACACGCATCATTACGCCCAGCCCTCAACGGCACGGTAGAGTCGATAAAATACCAGCGCCCCTGATTCTGCACGAACGACGAACGCTCCTTATGACTGTGCTCACCATTGCCATCATGCCAGCGAGCGGTAAAGGTCACGAACGCATGCTCCGGCTTGCCGCCGAACACCTCCGAGCTTTCCACCTCCAGCCCCAGCCAAGTGCTCTGCGCACTCCACTGCGCGATAGCCTCACGGTCCAGCCCGTCTTGCTGCACCGGCAAAGTGGTCTGTACCAGATAGTCGGTCAGCCCCAACACATAGGCGCTATAACGCGAGCGCATCAGCTTTTCCGCGCCGGGTGCAGGCTGACCTGCGTGATAGCGACCGCAGCAGGCCAGCAACAGATCGCCGCTGCCGCAAGGGCAAATGGCACTACTCATAGGTCACCACCAATACTTTCCAAAATTCTCCGGGTTGGCCCAGTACTTCGCGTTCAGCCAGTCGGGCACCTGTTTGTACTCACGCAAATCGTACGTAAACAGGTTCAGTACCTGCTCGTTGCGGGCGAAGCGTTCGCTGGACTGCAACGCCAGCGAGAAAAAATCCGTCTCCTGCCAGCCGCAGGCCTGCAAATCGGCGAGCACCGCGATGCGGCTGGCGTTGAGGTTGCGGATGCCACCCAACAGTTCCAGGCCGGTACGCTTGGGGATGTGCTCAAGGCAATCGACCACCAGCGCCAGATCGAAACGTTGCGCAGCCAGATGGGCAGGCAGCGCACCGGGTTCGGCCAGCGCGACCTCGGTCTGCGGATGGGCCTCCTGAAAGGCCTGCAACGCCGGGAACGCCTGAGCGCCGATCAACAGCAGGCGCTGCGGCGCATAGCGATCGAGCAAGGCAGCCAGCGCTTGTTGGGGCGTACGGTTCGAGTAGCCGACGGTCATTGAAAGTCCTCTGGTTGGCTGACAAGACTAGCCTGCCCGGCGAGGTCTGGAAAGCGTCGTTCACGGGCCTTCAGGTGCAGCGACTGGTTCATTAAGCCATTTGGCAGATACTTAGATTATAAAGTTACTTGCAAGCTGTTTTAAGAGGTATTAGGATCCCCGGCACAAATTGGATCCCAAGAGTGACTGCATGGACGCGACGCCTAAACACCTTCAATGTAACTCAATTGTATTTTCTGCGATGCCTTGATAAAGGCGTGGCACTTACTGTGTGTCCGGCGGGCATGCAGAATATTCTGACCACGGGCTATTAGGCGTGCGGCGTTCATTATGATGAACCGCTTTTCTGTGCGCCTTGAATACGCAAAGCAATGATATTGCCCGGGTCATTCGGGTGCGTGCCGGTGCAGCTATTAAAAACGCTGGTTGTTCAGCTGCCGCATCTGGCAATAGGCTGGGGCGCCTGTTTGACGTCATTTTTTGTTTTACGCAATCGCTGTTTGACCACTCGATCAGCTTTTGCTCTCGGTTCAGGCCGTCGGTCATTTGTTTTGTTGTGATACGGATAACACGGTTCAGCATGGCGCTGAACATTAAATGTCATTAAGCCATTAATGATTAACATGGAGAGAAGCAAACGATGATATCCACCGCTGAGATGCTAAAGACGCTTGAAAGCACCGTTGACGCCTGCCTGGAAGCAGAATTCAAAAAAGACACTGTCATGGGCGAGTTCCATAAAGGCGACTGGTTCAATGAGTCTTATTACAAGCGTCATATCCTGGAGTGCGTGATCCGCATTCACATGAACAACGAACTGGACGCACGGGCTGTACAGGTTGCGGCGGTCGATAACATTTCCGCGGCCAAACAATTGTCCTACTATTTGTATGATGAGTTCGGCCACGACGAAATGTTCGGTCAGGACCTCGCTACGTACGGCTATTCCCCTTCCGATATTCAGGCGCAGTTCGCCTTTCCGGAAACCTGGAAACTCATGGGTTACCTGAACTTCTGCGTCAGCAAGTTCGGGCCATTGTCCTCGATCACCTGGGACTGGTTCCTCGAATACTACGGCGACAAGTACAGCTCGTTCATCACTCAGAAGGCCAGCGCCAGCATGGGCCAGCCAGCGGTCAGCGGAGCGGCTTCGCACGTGGCTTTCGACGAAGCCGAGGACCACAGCGGCATGATGAACAACATGCTGGCGTCGGTTATCAAGGATGAGAAGGATCTGCAAAAGGCTGTCGTTCATATCAAGGCATTCGTGCCGATGGTCGGTGAGTACTTCCAGGCCCTGCGTGCAGCAACGCTTTAATACACCTTACTCAAGGTCGGTGTAATGGCAATCTACAGTGTTCGTATTGGAGACCAGACTTACACCGCCGAGAGCCAGCACCCCCTTACCGATGCCCTTCCTCATGAAGCGTTGGTAAGGGGGTGTCTCAAAGGGGTGTGCAGAGTGTGCAAGTGCACACTTGTTTCGGGTCGCGTTCTGGAACAGGGAAAAGTCGTTGCCTTGAATGAAGCCTTTTTGCCATGCGTCAGTCGTGCTGAAACGGATATTGATATCCGCGTTGCGATCAGCACTTTTCATAAGGCCAGGCTGAAAAGCAAACGGATTCTGTCCGGGCAAATCATGGAAGTCGTGCTTGAGGTCAAAAAGGTTTTTTATAACGCCAAGTCGGTCATCAGCTTGAAATACCCCGAGGGTTCAGCGGTACGAAGTTATTCCGTGGTCACCTTGGGTGGCAAGGATTACGACAGCCTGACCTGCCATGTGAAGTTGCGTGAGGGTGGCCTGTTCTCGGGCTTATTGGTGCAGTGGCCAATTGGCGAACCGTTGGAGTATTCAATTGCAAGTCCTGCCTTGCCGGTCTATGAACAGTCCCTGAGTCATTTGAATGTCGTGAGCGGTGGAAGTGGAATGGGGGCGGCACTGAGCCGTGCACAGGAACTGGTGACGAAGTACGGTATTAGTGAAGTTGCCATTTACGCCGTCAATCGTGCAGGCCTAAGCGATTATCACGCGGGGTGTATAGAGGTCTTTCGCAAGACGGTTGAATGCGACGTTCAGGTCACCAACTTTCCATTTTCCGAATGGACCCACCCTGACTTCGCCATTGGCGAATACTTGATGCACGACACGCTCACCATCGGCGTCGGGTCGGATGGGGTGATCGGCAAGTTAAAGAACCTTCCCTTGTGTGAACTTGAAAGTTTTGGATAGTCGGAGACTGAGCCATGTCCATCGTTGTCATTGATCCTGTTTCATCCGGCATTAACTATATCAATGCGGCGCAGCAACTGGGCGTCGATGTCTATGTGTTTTCCTGTGACGGTGGCGAGCAGGAGCTCAACGCTGAGTTGCGGGCCAAGGTGCGTCAGGTCATCAAAATCGACACCGGTGATTTCGATGCACAGCTAGAGAAAATCAATGAGTTGGGAAACATCCGCGCCGTTCTTCCCGGTGTGGAGTACGCCGTGCCCATGGCCGCGCGCCTGGGGGCTGCGTCAGGCACAACGCATCTGCACGACAGTGCAGTACAGAAAGTGCGCAACAAATTCAATTTCCGCAGTCGGCTGACTGACGCGGGGCTGAGCACTATCGGCTTTTTCCTTCTGGATGCCCACGCCCCGGTATCGGTGCCGGAGGGCTTCAGCTTTCCGGCGGTGGTCAAGCCGATCGATATGGCGGGCAGCATCGGTGTGCGCAAGCTCTACAGTCATGAAGAGTTGATCGAAGCGGTGCAGACATTCCGTCAATCATTGCCCGACGACATCGGCTTTACTGCCAGTGGCCGGCTGATTGTCGAAGCGTACATTCCCGGCACGGAATACAGTGTCGAAGGCATCGTGCGCAGCGATGGCAGCGTCACCCTTGCGTCCATCACGGAAAAACTGCTCGGCTCGGAGCCGTACTTCGTCGAAGTCGGTCACATTGTGGGCCAGGGCTATGACGAAGGGTTTCGCAAGGTGCTGACCGAATACTCGCTGGCGGTGCTTGAGGCCATAAAGCTCAACGTCGGGCCGTTCCATCTGGAGTTGCGTGTAACGCCACAAGGTCAGCCGGTGGCGGTTGAACTGGCGGCCCGCCTTCCAGGCGACAATATCGTCGAGTTGATCAGGCGTGCCAGCGGCATTGACCTGGCCAAAGAGACGCTGTGTGAGTACCTGGACATCGACAGTCGCACCGTGCCATGTGCGAACGGCGTCAGTGCCATCGCCTTCATCCCCCGAGGCGACAAGAGCGAATTTACCGAACTGCAGGGGCTCTCCGACATTTTCGACAGTCCGTATTACCTCTCGCATCAGGTGTATTACCGGTCCGGAGATGCTCTGGGCTCCGATCAGGACTGGACCTCAAGAATTGGCTACGTCATGTTCGGCGGCGCCGACGAGGCGCTTGTAAGAAGCCTCGTCGGGCGGGTACACACAGAGGTTGGAATCGTATGAAGCATGTCCTGATCATCAACCGCTATGACGACGAGCTTTCGGACTACCGCAACTACATCGATCACTCGCAGGTCGATGTCTCCTACATATCACTGGCAGGGCACTCGCGACTGATTGATCCGCAGGTCAGCGCCAATGTGGTCGAAGTCAGCGTACTGGACGCCGATCTGATACTTCAGGAAGCGCGGGCCATTCATCGTCGTCAGCCCGTCGATTTCGTGATCGCCTTTTCGGAATACGATCTGGATGCCGCTGCGCTGGTGCGTACCGAATTCAACATACCTGGTGCCAAGGTCGCCGATAACCTGCTGTGCCGTAACAAGGCGAGCATGAAGGAAGCCTTGACCGGTTCTTCGGTTCGTTATCCTCAGTACCGGAATGTAGCGTCGCGCAGCGGCGTCGAAGCCTTCTGTCGCGAGCACGGCTTTCCGGTCATCCTGAAACCCCAGGTTGGCGCCGCCTCGGACGGCGTGGTGAAGATCGAACGCCTGGAAGACATACCCGACCTGCCGGATTTCAATGGCTACGAAGTCGAAGAATATATAGAAGGCGATATTTATCATGTCGACGCGATACTGGCGGCCGACAGCATGCCGTACTTCAAGGTGTCCAAGTACCTGAACACCTGCCTGGACTTTCGCAACGGCCTGCCGCTCGGCTCGGTCACAGTCGATGACCGGGCATTCATCGCGCGGGTTCGCGCGTTCACCGAAGAAGTCTGCCTGCGTCTCAACCTGCACAACCAGGCCATTCACCTGGAAATCATCGAGCGTCGTGGCGAGCTGGTGTTTCTGGAGATCGGCGGTCGCGTCGGTGGCGGCGAGATTCCGTTTGTCGCGTTGCGCAGCGAGGGGATCGACCTGTATGAGCTCTGGACCCGCGCCGCGCTCGAAGTGGCTATCGCTCCGCTAGACACCCGAATCACCGGTTTTCTGATGATGCCCAATCCGTTCCCCGGCGGGTTCACCTTCGATCCGCAGATGGAGCTCTCCCATCCGCTGCTGACGTATAGCAGCGTGCAGTCTCAGGGCGATTCAAGTGCGTTCAGCTACGAGGATATCCCCGCCAGACTGCACTTCGCCGCCGACAGCCAGGCTGCGATAGAGCAGGCCATTGTGCAGTGCATGAATATTTTGCAGACGTCGATTCGCGCAACCTGATTTCTGGAACCCTGGATGAAAGTGCTCCTGCAGCTTCCCTCTGTCGTGCAGCCTGTTTCCATGTCGGTATTCATGGAATCGCAGCAGCCGTATTCGCTTCGGCAGGCAGATGCCGATGTCATGGCTATGGCCAGTTCGTTCAATGCAGCGGGTTTCCCGACCGTCTTCCTGTCCGATGCGCTGTTCAGCGAGGACGGTCCGCATGTCGCCATCGAGGATATGCGGCGGTTGGCAAGGCATGCATTGCGCTTTGCCGACAACGTCGAACACGGGCGCCAGCAGCTTGCTCACCAGCAATTGTTCCGCTGCAGTCGGCAGGAGTTGGCCGAGATCATCATCAACCAGCCTGAGCTGCGGCTGCATGACGATGACGAGTTGGGCCGGATCAGTCCGGACGCTACCTACGAGAGCTACCGGATTCAACCGCTGTACGGACTTCTGTTTCCGCGGGACCACTTCATGAGCGTAGGTGGACAGCCGGTTTTCGGGCGTCTGAAGCGTCAGGACAGGGCGCGTGAGGTTGATGTGGTGAAGCAGGTGGTCGCTGCACATGGTCACGTTCCCGTCGAACTCGATCAGGTGCTTGAGGGCGGCGACTATCTGGAAAATGAACGCGTATCCGTGATCAACACCGGCTTTCGTACCGAGCTCCCGGTGCTGGAGTTCTTGCTGGCTTCAAACCTGCTCAAGGGGGAAGTTGTGCTGGCGGTGCAGGACGTATGGCGCAATCCGGAACAGTTTCACCTGGATCACTACGCCTGCCTGCTGCGCGACGCCCTGCTGGTCGACGCGAAAAGAGCGGACGCCGCCGACCGATCCCTGGCCAACGTTTATCGGCGCGTGTCATCGGGCTGGCAACTGACTGACAAGGACCTGACGCTTCGCCAGGCAGCACAGGTCGCGGGCATCGGGCTGATACCGCTGGACGAAGAAATGATGGCTGCATGGTGCGCAAATGCATTGTCATTGGGCAACCATGTCTGGATCGATCAGAACGCCCCGGTGCGCCTGCTTGATCAGTTGGCTGAGCATGACTGTCATGTTCATCTGATCGCCTGTACAGAGCATCAAAAGCAGTTTGGCGGCATTCATTGCGCCACTCAACTCCTATAACTTCGAGGGACCGTCATGAAGGTGGGTAATAAGGCGTTTCTGCCCGTTCTGGCACTGATCATAAGTACCATCGGTGTGGCCTCCGCCATTGCGTTCGTCAAACTCAGTGAAGTGGATGCCACGTCTACCCTGATGCTGCGAATGTTCATGGCGGGCGGTATGGCCTCTGCGCTGGCTGCCTGGCCAGCAGGTAAAAACACTGAGACCGGGACCGTCGGTACGGCGCGCAGCCGGCGGGCGATGCTCTGGTTGCTGGTGCTGTCGGGCGTGGTGTCGTGTGTGGATCTGCTGTCCAATCACTGGGCGGTCAAGCTGACCAGCATGGCCAACACGTCGGTCCTGATGAACCTGTCCCCGGTGTTCGTGGCGCTGCTGTCCTATCTGTTCATGAAGGAAAAAATCGGCATCTATCAAGTGTTGGCGCTGGCCCTGAGTATCGGCGGGGCCTGTCTGCTGGTGTTTGACGGCAGTGCCAGCGTGGCATTTTCCAGTCAGAGCGTGACCGGCGACCTGCTGGCCCTCAACTCGGCGCTTTTCTATGCGATCTACCTGATCATGATCAAGTCGTTGCGCGACTGCTTCACGTCTCGCAAGATTATTATCTGGAACAGCTTTACCTGTGCAGTGCTGTTACTGCCCATCGCTTTGCTCACCAGTCCGAAGGTTCTGCCGGACACCGTGTACGGCTGGGTGGTCATTGCGTTGCTCGCGCTGATCAGCCAGCTTCTGGGCCATGGCCTGATGGCATATGCACTCAGGCACGTCGATGTGGTACTGGCCTCTGTTTCTGCACTGGCCCGTCCGGTGGTGGCGATTTTGATCGGTTTCTTCTTTTTCGATGAGCAGCTCACGTTCGTGCAATGGGTTGGCGTTGCTGCAGTATTGGCAGGTGTCTGGTGGTACAAGCGCCCGGTGCCGGTGGTACGTCCAGTCGTCCAGGCCAAGACTCCCAGCGAGGCCTGACAGGCTCGATACACATCAGAGGTCCTGCAAAAAGCCCTGCATCCTTTGTGACAGGGCTTTTTGGTGTCCGCTATCCTTGATTGCAGTATTGCCGAACACAAACATTGTCTTGCGTCGAGATCATTGCGGATCTTTTTCAACACACCGCTGGCATATTCGGCGTACAGCACGTCTACTGTGCGGCGACGAAAAGCATGCGAAGACTGCAATTTCGTAATGGATCATGACAAGGGGTGGGCAGGCAATGAAGGTGTTTTGGGGGCTGGGAAAGATATTGATGCTGGGCTTCTGGCTGGTGGTGCTGGTCAACGCGGCGATTGAGGCGCCCAGCCCGTTTGGCGTGATGATCGACATGGCAGGCGCGGTGCTGTTGTTGACTCATTTGCTGGAGCTGATTCTGTTCAACGGCAGCCTGCGCGGTCGCCGGCATCCGTGGCGCGACCGGGGCAAAATCATTCTTTTCGGCATCTTTCACGTTCAATCCATCGGCCGTTCGGTCAGGGGGCACACTCATGCGTAAGCTCGTTCTGCTGGCGGCACTGTTCAGCCCTCTGGCCATGGCCCAGGCAATCATTGTTGCGCCACACTCGCTGATGCGTCTGCCTGGCAACAGCAGCGTTCTGCAGGTCGAGCGCCTTGAAGTGGCCGACTACGGCACTCTGCTGATCCCGGCCGGGATCGATGATGTGAAGATTGGCGAGCTGGTGCTGGGGCACGAAGCGCGAATCGCCATCGTCCCTGGTGTGCAGGCGTTCAATATGGTCGTGCTGCACGGTGAGTTCGGCACCGGCAGCCAGATCACCGCGCGGGGCGCGCCGGGTACTTTCGAGAAACCGGCACGGCCAGGGCGCAACCTGACCCTGCGCCTGCAGAGCCTGAATGCCGAAGAACTGTCGATTGACGCCCGTGGTGGCGCAGGCAGCCCAGGCTATGCCGGGCTGGACGGCGGCACGGGCGAAGACCCGGGCTGTACCTGGGGCCAGGCCGGGCGTGGTTATAACGGCGACAGCGGCGGTAATGGTCACGATGGCGCTGCGGGCGCACAGGTGCGTCTTGAACTGCCACAGAGCTATCCGGCCGAGCGCATCAAGGTGAATGTCGCGGGTGGTGCGGCGGGCAAGGGGGGCGAAGGCGGCAAGGCAGGCAAGGGCGGTGCGTCCAAAGGCTGTATCGTCTACCGCGCTGAAGGCGGCAAGGCTGGCAGACAGGGTGAGCCCGGTCTGCCAGGTGCTCCGGGACCGGCAGGCGCGTTGATCTTGCAACGTCTGTAATCTGCGAGAGCCTGTCCGGATCAGGTGCAAGGCCATGATCCGGACAGTCGCGACCCGCTTCACATCACATTATTGCGGTACGCCTTTCTCCCAATTCTTCCAGTCGCCGACAATCGCCTGCACCAGCGGGTTGCCGGTGCGGTAGAGGTTTTCCAGCGCCGGGACGAAGGCCCCCTGATCGGCGTACTTGAGCAGGTTGTCCACCTCGCTGTAACCCGGATACGGACGATCGAAGTCGGAACCCGCGCGCACGACAGCCAGGCGATTGACATCGACCTTGCCGGCCTTGCTCGCTCGCAGCAGAGCCTCGTAGGTGGAGTTATCCTCCTGCTGGGTGGTGCAATACACGCCTTTGCCGTCGGTCAGCAGCTTGGTCCAGACTTCCGCACGCTCGCTCAGACGCGTCCCGGAAAACCAGGTATTGCCTGCCAGCGTGTCGCACTGCGTGACCTGCGGCGGCTGGTTGGCAGGCGCATAAGGGTATTTGACGCGCCAGGCTGCTGATTCCTTGCTCTCGCTGAGGGTCACTTTGTGCGACAGGGCAAACGCCTTGGCCTGCAGCTTGGGGTTGAGCTCGAAGACTTCGGTCTTGTAATCCAGTGGCGGCTTCTCGTTCGGACCCTTGGTGTTGATGCCCAGATAACCGGTCGGCCATTCCTTGGGCACATCGCGGGAGTCGATTTCCCACTGCGTGCCGAATTCCACCAGATAATGCGCCCAGGCCGTGGTGCCGAGTGTGCCGTGGTGCGGGTTGATGCCGGCAATGCCCGCGACGATGAAGTAAGTCTTGCGCAGGTCGAATTGCGGCGACAGGGCCAGGGCCAGAGTCGATGCTGCGGCATTGGTCTGACCCATGCCGGTGACCAGCAGGCAGACGTCCTGATCATTGCAGCGGATGGCCGGGTACTCGGCGGCAAGGCCGGGCACCTGAATCTCCTTGGTCAGATGCAGCCGGTCGATCCAGTTCTGTGCTTCGGGCGCAAACATGGCGACCAGCGTGACCTTGGGCGTGACCGGTGCCACCGGCGCGGTAGCCGCCCAGACAGCCGGGCTGAGCAGTGCCAGCGTGGTGCAGAGGGCGTTGCGAGTAGTGTGTTTCATGAAAACTCCTGTCGTCATAATAAGGTTCAGAACTGGTAACCCACGCCTGCGTAATAGCCCCAGCCGTCGGAGCGCGCGCGGAAGTTGCCATCGCCGAAGTTCAGCTCGCTGCCGTCCTGCCAGTTGCCGCCGTTGTGGAAGTAGCGGCCAACCAGGGTGAAGCGCAGATGCGTGAAGGCGTAAAGCAGCACATTGGTGGCGACCGTGGAGTTACCGGTGCGTGCCGGATCGTTTTTGAGGTCCGAGCCGAAATCGAAGTTGGTGAAGCCGATGTAGGTCAGCGAGGCGCCGTTGTCGAACGTGCTGATCGGTACGATGTATTTGAGCTGGGCGCGATAGCCGTCCCACGAATATTCGTTGCTGGCACCGTAGTTCTCCCACTGGTAGCGGCCATAGAAGTTGGCCGACAGATTGACCCGCGAGTGGGTATCGATGTCAGTGCCCAGGCCGCTGTACAGGGTGTTGGCCCGGTTCGCCGTATTGCTGCCGTGGTCATAGATCCAGTCGAAGGCGACGTACCATTCCTTGAACGGACCGATGGCCAGACTGCGCCCGGCGAGGTAGTCGATCGAGACGCGTGGCTCGTGCTCCATGAACAGCGGCGAGCCATGGTCCCAGACGCCTTTGTCATTATCATTGCCGATGCCGAGAATCTTCGGTACGTCGACATAGCCATACAGCTCGAACGGCCCTTTGCGGCCGAAGTATTCGTACTCCAGGTAGATGTCATCGTTAGGCTTGGGGCCGAAGCTGATGTCCTTGCTGCCGATCAGCGTCAGGTCCTGGTTGAACCAGTCTGAAAAATACGCGCCTTTACCTTCCTTGGGCGAGGCAGGCGGGCTGAGTGCTTCGCCCTGCGCCGAGTCGTCGGTAGCGGCGGGCTGTGCCAGCGCGCTGGTGCATGGCATCGCCGCAGCGGCGGCGAACAGCAGAGGCATGAGAAATCTTGAGGGCGTTGCGGGTCGAGTGAACGGCGGCTGTGGCATTGAAGCTCCTTTTCGTGGGCGCGTACTGCTGATCGCAAACGTTTGCACAGCCCATGCCAAACTGTTTCAAGATGTTGAATGCCTTGGATATCAGGCGCAGAAGATGACCGATCGGGCAGGAAAACGCCCGCAAGCTGTGCGCGGTGTCACCGCCAGTGCCCCGCGATGTTCCGTTTTACCTCAAAGGCCCGGACGAGCAGCAGCGAGCATGACCACGGCCAGACCGATAATCAGATTGATGCCGACCAGGCGGCGGATATGGCCCAATACCGCGGCGCCCTCGGCCCACTGTTCGGCTTCCACGGCACGACGCAGCTCCGGCAGTTGCAATGACTGGATACGCAAAAACAGCGCAACCATGACCACGTACAGGCCCATCATGATCTGCACATAACGCGGCGCGGTTTCAAAGCCGGTGAAGTTGAGCTGAATCATGCCGATGCCGGTGATCGGCAGCAGCACCACCGCAGCCCAGACCCAGGCGAAGAAGCGCGGAAACACCTGGACCCACACTTTCAGGCGAGAAGGGCCTTCAAGTGCTGCAATGACTGCTGGGCGCAACACCATCCAGGCGAAAAACATCCCGCCAACCCACACCAGGGCAGCCAGCAGATGCAATGTATAGACAGTAGAAAAAGCGGTCATCGGACACTCCGTTCTGCGCGGATGGATTTAGCGCGCTATGATAGCGCCCACTCAGAACTACTGAAAATTTATCCAGCCTTTTTAGCCGTGCCCCCGAACCGAAGCCAATGATCAGTACCGAACTCAAAACCCAGATCCAGGGCGCTTACTCGCGTTTCCTCGAAGCCAAGAGCCTCAAGCCGCGCTATGGCCAGCGATTGATGATCGCTGAAGTCGCCAAGGTGCTGGGGGACATTGACACCGATGAAGAGGGCCGTCGTTCGGGCGATCCTGCGGTAGTGGCCGTCGAGGCCGGGACGGGTACCGGCAAGACCGTGGCCTATGCCATCGCCTCGATTCCCACTGCCAAGGCGGCAGGCAAGCGGCTGGTGATCGCCACCGCGACCGTCGCCCTGCAGGAACAGATCGTCTACAAGGACCTGCCGGACCTGATGCGCAACAGCGGTCTGAATTTTACCTTCGCCCTGGCCAAGGGGCGCGGGCGTTACATGTGCCTGTCCAAGCTCGACGCATTGCTGCAGGAAAGTGACGCGACCAACGCGACCGCGCAGCTGTTCGAGGAAGAAGGCTTCAAGATCGAGGTCGATGAGGCCAGTCAGAAGCTTTTCACCAGCATGTTGCAGAAGCTGGCGGGCAACAAGTGGGACGGCGATCGCGACAGCTGGCCGCAGGAACTCGCCGATCAGGACTGGGCGCGTCTGACCACCGATCACAGCCAGTGCACCAACCGGCACTGCCCCAACTTTCAGCAGTGCGCCTTCTACAAGGCGCGGGAAGGCATGGGCAAGGTCGATGTGATCGTCACCAACCACGACATGGTACTGGCTGACCTGGCACTTGGCGGCGGTGCAGTGCTGCCGGACCCGCGTGACACCTTGTATGTCTTCGACGAGGGTCATCACCTGCCGGACAAGGCCATCGGCCACTTTGCCCATTACACCCGTTTGAAATCGACCGCCGACTGGCTGGAACAGACCGCCAAGAACCTCGCCAAGCTGCTGGCCCAGCATCCGCTGCCCGGCGATCTGGGCAAGCTGATCGAGCAGGTGCCGGAGCTGGCCCGCGAGATCAAGGGCCATCAGCAGTTCATGTTCGGTGCCTGCGAGCAACTGGCGGATTTCCGCGCCGGTGAAGACATGCAGGGCCGCGAGCGTCCACGTCATCGCTTTGTCGGCGGCGTGATTCCCGAGCACATCCGCGAGATGGGCATCGAGCTCAAGAAGGGCTTTGCGCGCCTCGACGACCTGTTCACGCGCCTGACCGAGCTGCTCAAGGAAGGCATGGACGGTGAGGTCAACATCGGCATCGCCAGCCATCAGGCCGAAGAATGGTATCCGCTGTTCGGCAGCCTGCTGGCCCGCGCGCATGGCAACTGGGAATTGTGGACAGCCTTCACCGCCGAAGACCCGGAAGACAGCCCGCCAATGGCGCGCTGGCTGACCCTGGCCGACAGCGGTGCAATGTTCGATATCGAGGTCAATGCCAGCCCGATCCTGGCGGCGGAAATGCTGCGTCGCAACTTGTGGAACATCGCCTACGGGGCGCTGGTTACCTCGGCGACCCTGACCGCGCTGGGCAAATTCGACCGCTATCGCATGCGTGCCGGCCTGCCCAAGGGGGCGGTGACCGCCGTGGTACCAAGCCCGTTCCATCACGCCGATGCCGGTGTGCTGCGCGTGCCGGACCTCAAGGCCGACCCGCGTGACTCGGTGGCCCACACCGCAGCGATCATTCGCGACCTGCCGGGTCTGGTGGAAGGTTCGCGAGGCACGCTGGTGCTGTACTCGTCGCGCAAGCAGATGCAGGATGTCTTCGACGGCCTGGACCGTGACTGGCGCAAGCAGGTGTTCATTCAGGGCAATCTGTCCAAGCAGGAAACCCTCAACAAGCACAAGGCACGCGTCGACAGCGGCGAGTCCAGCGTACTGTTCGGGCTGGCCAGCTTTGCCGAGGGTGTGGATTTGCCCGGCGCCTATTGCGAACACGTGGTCATCGCCAAGATCCCGTTCGCGGTGCCGGATGACCCGGTCGAGGCCGCGCTGGCCGAGTGGATTGAAGCGCGTGGTGGCAACCCGTTCATGGAGATCGCCGTGCCGGATGCCTCGTTGCGTCTGGTACAGGCCTGTGGCCGCTTGCTGCGTACCGAAGAGGACCGCGGCACCATCACGCTGCTGGACCGACGCGTGGTCACCCAGCGCTATGGCAAGGCGATTCTCAATGCGCTGCCACCGTTCCGCCGGGAAATAACCTGAGCCAAAGATGAAGAGCGTTTCACATCTGTTCCCAAAGCGCTCGATCGCTGAAACAATACGCGCCATTTAGCCTGTCGCCAGGCTCATGTTGCCAGTCAGGAGTCAGCCGTTGCAGATCCAGGGTCATTACGAACTTCAATTCGAAGCAGTACGTGAAGCCTTTGCGGCGCTCTTTGACGACCCGCAGGAGCGCGGTGCTGCCTTGTGCATTCAGGTCGGCGGCCAGACCGTCATCGATCTGTGGGCGGGCACTGCCGACAAGGACGGTGCCGAGGCTTGGCACACCGACACCATTCTCAACCTGTTCTCCTGCACCAAGACCTTCACCAGCGTGGCGGTTCTGCAACTGGTCGAAGAGGGCAAGTTGAAGCTGGACGAACCCGTGGCCAGGCTCTGGCCCGAATTCGCCGCGGCGGGCAAGGCCTCCATCACCCTGCGCCAATTGCTCTGCCATCAGGCCGGCCTGCCCGCGTTGCGTGAGCCGTTGCCTGCCGAAGCGCTTTACCAGTGGGACATCATGACCGCCGCCCTGGCAGCCGAAGAACCCTGGTGGACACCGGGTCAGGGGCATGGTTATGCAGCGATCACCTATGGCTGGCTGGTGGGCGAGATGCTGCGCCGCGCCGATGGTCGAGGTCCCGGGGAATCCATTGCTGCGCGTATCGCCCGCCCGCTGGGGCTGGATTTTCATGTGGGCCTGGCGGATGACCAGTTTCATCGCGTGGCCCACATCGCGCGTGGCAAAGGCAATGCCGGTGACGACGCTGCCCAGCGCGTGCTTCAGGCGACGATGCGCGAACCGGCTTCGATCACAGCCAAGGCGTTCACCAACCCGCCGTCGATCATGACCAGCACCAACAAGCCGGAGTGGCGCCGCATGCAGCAGCCAGCAGCCAACGGTCACGGCAATGCGCGCAGTCTTGCCGGTTTCTATAACGGTCTGCTCGATGGCAGCCTGCTTGAAGCAGACATGCTCAATGAGCTGACCCGTGAACACAGCCTCGGTCAGGACAAGACATTACTGACCTCGACCCGTCTGGGACTGGGCTGCATGCTCGATCAGCCGGGCGTTGCCAACGCGACTTACGGCCTGGGGCCAAAGGCCTTTGGCCATCCGGGGGCGGGCGGCTCGGTGGGTTTCGCCGATCCTGATGACGAGGTTGCCTTTGGCTTCGTTACCAACACCTTGGGGCCGTACATTCTGATGGACCCACGCGCTCAGAAACTGGTCGGGGTTCTGCGTGAGTGTTTGCAGTAAGTATCGGCTATAAGTGCTTGTTTCATACCGACTGTCAGTTAAATGGCTGTAACAGGAACCGTACGACGGTTTCTTTTTCCAACTGCATCTTTATGCATGTTATACCGGCGTAGTTACGTCCTTCTGTCTGATCAAAACCGTTGCGGGTTACCCATGTCGTCTAATAAAAGCCTCGTTCTCGCCCTGTGCATCGCCGTGACCGGCTGTGCGCAAACCCCACAATCCGACTCTGCTGCAACCGGAGGCCATTGGTGGCAGTTCGGTTCCGGCAGCGACTCCGCTGACGCAGGCACCGCTGCCAAGGCTCCGGCACCGAGCCCGGCGCCCGCTCCGGTTGCCAAGGCTGCTGCAACGCCGGCACCTGAGGCAGGTGCTGAAAACAGCGCGCGGTGGTACTGGCCGTTCGGCTCGAACGATAACGCGCAGGCCAAACCTGATGCCGTGGCCGACAAGCCGGCCGCCAAGCCTGCTGCACCGGCGATGGTTGCCAAGTCGGAGACCGACAGCAAGTGGTGGTGGCCGTTTGGCAATGACTCCGCCAAGGACGAGCCGAAAGCGCTGCCGATGCCTGATCCGAAAGTGACCCAGGCCTGGCTGGACGAATACGAGCCGCGCCTGCGCGCTGCAATCAAGGACAGCCCTTTCCAGCTGGAGCGTCGCGAAGACCTGCTGGCAATCACCGCGCCCGTCGACAGCTCGTTCAACCCCGACCGTCCGGCCATGCTGCTGCCGAACACGCTGGGTCCGATCACCCGTCTGGCCAAGGTGGTAGAAGGCGATCAGAAAACTGCCGTGCTGATTCTCGGTCACGCCGACACTTCGGGTCCTACCGAAGCCAACCAGAAGATCAGCCAGGAGCGTGCGCAGTCGGTTGCCGCGATTTTCCGTCTCAGTGGCCTGGAGCGTAATCGCCTGAGCCAGCGTGGCATGGGTGCGGTGATGCCGCGCGCCGCCAACGACAGCTTGCAGGGTCGTGCGCTCAACCGCCGGGTCGAGATCCTCATGACGCCGCAGGACACCATGCGCGCGCTGATGAGCCGCTACGCACTGCCGCCAGTTGCACCGACCATGGTCGCGACCCAGGACGTCAAGCCAGTCGCCCCGGCACCTGCCGCCGCAC
This sequence comes from Pseudomonas cerasi, assembly GCF_900074915.1. Classification (GTDB taxonomy): domain Bacteria; phylum Pseudomonadota; class Gammaproteobacteria; order Pseudomonadales; family Pseudomonadaceae; genus Aquipseudomonas; species Aquipseudomonas cerasi. The sequence continues at coordinate 4,294,742 of NZ_LT222319.1, read as the reverse complement.
CTGCGAAGAAAGCCGCTGCAAAGAAAGACACCGCCAAGAAAGCTGCACCGGCCAAAGCCAGCACCGCCAAGAAGGCCGCGCCAGCCAAGACCACCGCAGCGGCCAAGAAGCCGGCAGCGACCAAAACCACCGCCAAGGCCCCGGCCAAAACCGCAACGCCCGCCAAGAAGGATGACAGCCAGGCCAGTAACTAAGCCTGTCAGCACCCACGCGGATCGTCACTGACGCTTCGCGTGGGGTCGATCCGTGACCTCGCAGGAACCAGACCATGACCCAGACCCTGGCCGATATGCGCCGTGATTACACGCGCGACGGGTTGACCGAAGCGCAATCGCCGGACGAGCCCTTTGCACTCTTTCATGCATGGTTTGCCGACGCGGTGAACACCGAGCAACCGCCGGTCGAGGCTAACGCCATGACATTGGCGACGGTTGATGAGCAAGGACGTCCACATTGCCGCGTCCTGCTGCTCAAGGGCCTGGACACTCAGGGCTTTACGTTTTTCACCAACTACGAAAGCGCCAAGGGCCAGCAGATCGCTGCACTTCCATTTGCCGCGATGACCTTCTTCTGGCCGACACTGGAGCGCCAGGTGCGTATCGAGGGGCGGGTCGAGAAAGTCTCTGCGCAAGAATCCGACGCCTATTACCAGGTGCGCCCTCTGGGCAGCCGTCTGGGTGCATGGGCCTCGCCACAAAGTCGGGTGATCGCCGATCGCGACGAACTGGAAGGTCTGATCAGACAGACGGAACAACGCTTCGCAGACACCCAGCCACACTGCCCCGAGCACTGGGGTGGCTATCGTCTCTTGCCCGAGCGGATCGAGTTCTGGCAGGGTCGCTCCAGTCGACTTCACGACCGTTTGAACTATCGTTTGATAGACGACAGATGGACACGCGAGCGCCTTGCACCCTGATTGAATTATTCGTCTGGCCAATCGTCTGAGCGTTATACGGGCCGTGGCTGTATGAGGCCTGAATCAATTTAATTTGCGGGCTCGGGGCCGTGACAGCGCCTTTGTCGGGTAGTCTAATGGCCACTGATTCCTCTGGAGATTCCTTTTATGCGCAAGTCTGCTCTTCTGGTTGCTTCGTTCACTGCCATGGCACTGATGATGGGCGGCTGTACCTCGAATCTGACCGGTGATTCCTACTCCCGTGACGAGGCCAGGACCGTACAGACAGTTCGCATGGGAACGATCGAATCCCTGCGTCCGGTCAAGATCGAGGGCACCAAGACCCCGATCGGCGGCGCGGCAGGTGCAGTCGTTGGTGGTGTGGGCGGCAGCGCTATCGGTGGCGGTCGCGGCAGTATCGTGGCAGCGGTGATCGGCGCAGTGGCCGGCGGCCTGCTGGGTTCGGCGACCGAGGAAGGCCTGACCCGTACGCAAGGTGTTGAAATCACCGTGCGTGAGGATGACGGCAGCATGCGTGCCTACGTGCAGCAGGTTCAGGAAAACGAGATTTTCCGGGTCGGCGAGCGTGTGCGCATCATGAGCGTCAACGGCACCAGCCGCGTTACTCACTGATCCGCAACACCGCACAGCAAAACCCCGAGCCGCAATGCTCGGGGTTTTTTATTGCCAAGCGTAAATGGGCGTGAATACCATGCCCATTGCTCACGAAGACGATGTATCGAACGCCCTGTTTCCTGGGGTCAGCCCTCGATCCCCAGCATGTCGCGCACCAGCGCTTCAGCCACCCGAATGCCGTCCACGCCAGCCGAGAGAATCCCGCCCGCATAGCCAGCGCCTTCACCGGCCGGGTAAAGGCCTTTGGTGTTCAGGCTTTGCAGCGCCGGCCCGCGGGTAATGCGCAGCGGTGCCGAGGTACGGGTTTCGATGCCGGTCAACACGGCGTCGTGCAGCGAGAAGCCTTTGATCTGCTTGTCGAACGCAGGCAACGCTTCGCGAATAGCTTCAATGGCAAAGGCGGGCAGGGCCTCGGCAAGGTCCACCAGCTTCACGCCCGGCTTGTAGGACGGTTCAACACTGCCCAGAGCGGTCGAGGCCCTGCCTGCAATGAAGTCGCCGACCAGTTGCGCCGGAGCCTCGTAGCTGCTGCCGCCGAGCAGATAGGCGTGGGATTCCAGACGCTCCTGCAACTCGATACCGGCCAGCGGGCTGCCAGGGTAGTCCTGTTCCGGCGAGATACCGACCACGATGCCCGAGTTGGCATTGCGCTCGTTGCGTGAGTATTGGCTCATGCCGTTGGTGACCACTCGGCCGGGCTCTGATGTGGCTGCCACGACCGTGCCGCCAGGGCACATGCAGAAGCTGTAGACCGAGCGGCCGTTGCTGGCGTGGTGCACCAGTTTGTAATCGGCTGCGCCGAGCTTCGGGTGACCGGCATATTTACCCAGTCGCGCGCGGTCGATCAACGATTGCGGGTGTTCGATGCGGAAGCCCACCGAGAACGGCTTGGCTTCCATGAACACGCCACGGCCGTGCAGCATGCGGAAGGTGTCACGGGCACTGTGGCCCAGCGCCAGAATCACGTGCCGGGACTCGATCTGCTCGCCGCTGTCGAGCTGCACGCCCAGCAATTGGCCATCCTCGATCATCACGTCGGTCACGCGCTGCTGAAAGCGCACTTCGCCGCCCAGTGCTTCGATCTGATGGCGCATGTTCTCGACCACGCCCGTCAGGCGGAACGTGCCGATATGCGGCTTGCTGACATAGAGGATTTCTTCCGGCGCGCCGGCCTTCACGAACTCGTGCAGCACCTTGCGGCCGATGAATTTCGGGTCCTTGATCTGGCTGTAAAGCTTGCCGTCGGAAAAGGTCCCGGCACCGCCCTCGCCAAACTGCACGTTGGATTCGGGGTTGAGCACGTTTTTGCGCCACAGTGCCCAGGTGTCCTTGGTGCGCTGGCGAACTTCGGTGCCGCGCTCGAGGATGATCGGCTTGAAGCCCATCTGCGCCAGCAGCAGCCCGGCAAAAATGCCGCAGGGTCCGAAACCCACGACGATCGGACGCTCTGTCAGGCCCTCGGGAGCGTGACCGACGACTTTGTAGCTGACATCAGGTGCCGGGCCGACGTGGCGGTCATTGGCCAGCTTGCGCAACAGTGCCTCTTCATCCTTGACCTGGAAGTCGATGGTGTAGATGAAGCACAGCTCGGAAGACTTTTTGCGCGCGTCGTAACTGCGTTTGAAGAGGGTAAAGTCCAGCAGTTCGCCGCTGTCGATACCCAGGTGCTTCAAGAGCGCAACGCGCAGGTCTTCTTCCGGATGATCGATCGGCAGCTTGAGTTCGGTGATTCGTAACATTAAGGGGTCCAGTTTTCGGGCCGCAGGTTCAGCCCGACAGCACTACAAGAACCGGCGATTATAAGCGCTGAACCCCTTTGGCGGCGAGCCTGGGCGATCAGTCGTCGCGCGAACCGCCGTAATAACCGCAGCCACGCTGGGCCTGGCCGTTGATGCGCAGCTCTGCGGTGAGGTGTTGCACCGAGCCGTCGACGCTGTCGACGCAGCGCTGTGGCGCGACCCAGATCTCGATGCGCTGGTTGTTGGCTTCACTGCTGATGCTGAAACTGCCGTCCGGCAGCTTCTCTTCCACGTAGGGCAACGCCAGTGGGGCAACGCCCTCGCGCTCCAGAACCATGCCCTTGCCGCTGACATTGACGTTCCAGGCGGGCTTGTTGCCATTGACGTGCAATGTCAGGCGTTTGAAATTGAGGTCTTCACAGGCCTGGCCGGGACGCTCGACGCGGTACAACTGATGCAGATCCAGCTGTCCGTCACTGTTGGCCGCCTTGCTCGCAGCAAAACTGCCGCGCAGATCGGCAAACACCGTGCCCTTGCTGTCCGCCAGCGAGGCCGCTTCCTGCAGAATACCGGTGTTGCCGCGATCCTTGACCACGTAGCGACGCTGCTCGTTACACGGCTTGAACAGCAGCTGGCCGTTTTCTCCGGTCAGGTCGCCCTGCATACGGAGCATGCCCGCCGTGGAAACCTTCGGTTCCTCGGCCTGTTTACCGAGCAACTGACACCCGGCAAACAGCGGTAGAAGAGCAAATACGAGGACGGAACGGGCAGCGAACATGATGTGGTCTCCAGACAAGTGCCGCCACGTTACTCAGACTGGAGGTGCATCACAAGGGTCGGGATGCTTATCGCGCGAGCAGTGGCTTTGACTGTAGTTCAGGTTTGACGCTGACGGTAGGAGCGAACGTGTTCGCGAAAGGGCCGTTTTGTTCGACGAAAATACATCGTTTAAACGAACGCCTTCGCGAACAAGCGAAACGTCACCCGATTCGCTCCTGCAAAACCGTTTCGGCCTATAGGGGCGTGGCGTGCGCTTACCCTCCCAGATACGCGTCCCGCACTTTCGGATCGACCAGCAGTTCTTCGCCTGTGCCCTGCATGACCACGCGGCCGTTTTCCAGTACGTAGGCGCGGTCGGCGACTTTCAGGGCCTGGTTGGCGTTCTGTTCGACTAGAAACACCGTCACGCCATCGCGGCGCAGCTGTTCGACGATCTCGAAAATCTGCTGGATGATGATCGGCGCCAGACCCAGCGAAGGCTCGTCCAGCAACAACAGCTTGGGCTTGCTCATCAGTGCTCGACCGATGGCCAGCATCTGTTGCTCGCCACCGGACATGGTGCCGCCGCGCTGATTGAAGCGTTCCTTGAGGCGTGGAAAGAGCTGCAGGACCTTGTCCATCTGTTCCTGATAATCAGCCTTTTCCGTGAAGAAGCCGCCCATCGCCAGGTTCTCTTCAACGGTCAGACGCGCAAACACCCGACGGCCTTCCGGCACCACGGCAATGCTCTTGCGCATGATGATCGACGACTCCAGCCCGACCAGTTCCTCACCCATATAGCGAATACTGCCGCTGTGGGCGCGTGGTGAGCCGCACAGGGTCATCAAAAGGGTGGACTTGCCGGCACCGTTGGCACCAATCAGGGTGACAATTTCACCCTGACGCACTTCCACGTTGACGTTGTGCAGCGCCTGGATCTTGCCGTAGAAGGTGGAAACGTTTTCGAACTGCAGCATTTACGCTTCCCCCAGGTAGGCTTTGATCACATCGGGATTGTCACGAATCTGTTCCGGAGTGCCATCGGCCAGAGGCGTGCCCTGATTGATCACCACGATGTGGTCGGAAATGCTCATTACCAGTTTCATGTCGTGCTCGATCAACAGGACCGTAGCGTTGTGCTCGCTGCGCAACACGCCGATCAGCGCTTTCAGATCATCGGTTTCTCTGGGGTTCAGACCCGCCGCCGGTTCGTCGAGCATCAGAATGCGCGGGCGCGTCATCATGCAGCGGGCGATTTCCAGGCGGCGTTGCTGACCGTAGGCCAGCGTCCCGGCAGGGCGGTTGGCGAACTCCCGGAGGTTGACCGCCTCAAGCCAGTGCTCGGCGTAGTCCATGGCTTCACGTTCGCTGCGGCGGAACGCGGGCGTCTTGAACAGGCCGGACAGGAAGTTGGTGTTCAAATGCCGGTGCTGGGCAACCAGCAGGTTTTCCACGGCAGTCATTTCCTTGAACAGGCGCACGTTCTGGAACGTACGCACCACGCCCTTGCGCGCGATCTGATGGCCAGCCAGGCCCTGGATCGGCTCACCGTCCAGCAGAATCGTGCCCGCGCTTGGCCGGTAGAAACCGGTCAGGCAATTGAAAACTGTCGTCTTGCCGGCGCCATTGGGGCCGATCATCGATACGACCTGCCCCTGATTGACGGTCAGGGCAACGCCATTGACCGCCAGCAGGCCGCCAAAACGCATGCTCAAGCCAGTGGCTTGCAGTAATGGGCGGCTCATTTCGACTGCTCCGCTTTCAATTTCATTTCGGGGCGCTGCATCGGCAGGAAGCCTTGTGGGCGCCAGATCATCATCAGCACCATCAGCGCGCCGAACATCAGCATGCGGTAGTCACTGAACTCACGCATCAGCTCGGGCAACAGGATCATCAAGATGGCTGCCAGGATCACACCCAATTGCGAGCCCATGCCACCCAGCACGACGATGGCCAGGATGATTGCCGACTCGATGAAGGTGAACGATTCCGGGGTGATCAGGCCCTGACGCGCGGCAAAGAAGCTGCCTGCGAAACCTGCGAACGCAGCGCCAAGGGTGAACGCCGAGAGCTTGATCACGGTCGGATTCAGACCCAGTGCACGACAGGCGATTTCGTCTTCGCGCAAGGCTTCCCAGGCCCGGCCGATCGGCATGCGCAGCAGGCGATTGATGACGAACAACGCTGCCAGTGCCAGCAGCAGGGCGATCAGGTAGAGGAAGATGACCTTGTTGATCGAGTTGTACGGCAGGCCGAAGAACTCGTGGAAGGTCTGCATGCCCTCAGCGGCCTTGCGCTCAAAGGTCAGACCGAAGAGGGTCGGCTTTTCGATGTTGCTGATGCCGTTCGGGCCGCCGGTGATATCGGTCAGGTTACGCAGGAAGATACGGATAATCTCGCCGAAGCCCAGCGTCACGATAGCCAGATAGTCGCCGCGCAGACGCAACACCGGAAAGCCCAGCAGGAGTCCGAACAGCGCCGCCATCAACCCCGCGATCGGCAGGCAGATCCAGAAACCGAGTCCGTAGTAGTGCGACAGCAGGGCATAGCTGTAGGCACCGACCGCATAGAAACCGACATAGCCCAGGTCAAGCAGACCTGCCAGGCCGACTACGATGTTCAGGCCGAGGCCGAGCATCACGTAGATCAGGATCAGCGTGGCAATGTCCACCGCACCGCGCGACCCGAAAAATGGCCAGATGAACGCAAGCACTATGAGCGCCGCGAGGCCCCAGCGCTGGGTTTTCGGCTGGGTCAGAAAGTCGCTGGTCTTTTGCGGGATCAGCGGCTTGTCGGAGCCGCGACGCAGGCCGCTGATCTGCTCGGCAAACAATACGCGCAGAAACAGCAGGACCGAACACACGGCAATGATGGTCAGGGTCAGCGGGCTGGCGTTCTGCACTTGCAGGGTGACGCCGGAAAAGGCCAGTTTCAGACCGAACACCGGATAGGCCACGGCCCAGACCAGTGCGGCGCTGAACAGCGCCTGCTTGAAGGACTTGCTCATACTTTCTCAACCTCCGGACGACCCAGAATGCCGGTCGGTCGGAACAGCAGCACCAGGACCAGCAGGCCGAAAGCTACGACGTCCTTGTACTGATCACCAAAAATGTCGGCACCGAAGGCTTCGGCGACGCCCAGCACCAGGCCACCGAGCACGGCACCCGGGATCGAACCGATACCGCCCAGTACCGCAGCCGTGAAGGCTTTCAGGCCGACGAGGAAGCCGGCGTTGGGGTTGATCACGCCATATTGCATGCTCAGCAGCATGGCGGCGACAGCGGCCAGTGCCGCACCGACCACGAAGGTCAGGGCGATGATGTTGTTGGTGTTGATGCCCAGCAGATTGGCCATCTTCATGTCCTCGGCGCAGGCGCGGCAGGCGCGGCCCATTCGCGAGCGGGAAATGAACAGGGTCAGGCCGGTCATGGCCACCAGGGTGACGACGAACACCACGATCTGCATGTAGGAAATCAGCACTTCCTCTGCGCCACCGGGCCCGAACGAGAGGCTGCCGGGTAGCAGGTTGGGGATGGCGAAGTTGCCCGAGCCCTGGGAAAGCTGGACCGAGTTCTGCAGAAAGATCGACATGCCGATGGCAGAAATCAGTGGAATCAGACGGTTGCTGTTGCGCAACGGACGGTAGGCCAAACGCTCGATGCTGTATCCATAGGCACTGGTCACGATGATCGCAGCGGCAAAACCGGCAATCATCAGCAACGGCAGGCTGTGAATCCCCAGCATCGCCAGGCCGGCGAGTGCCATGAAAGCTACATAGGAACCGATCATGTACACCTCGCCATGGGCGAAGTTGATCATTCCGATGATGCCGTACACCATCGTGTAACCGATGGCGATCAATGCATACGTACTGCCAATGGTCAGGCCATTGACCAGCTGCTGCATGTAGTGGAATAACTCGGGCATTTACCGCGCTCCTAAAAACCTGATCTGCATTTCTCTGACCTGCGCCGGGGTGGCATTCTGTGGATGCGTAGCCTGTTGCGCTGCCAGGGAACCGCTGTTGACGGTTTTAAGATTTTCAGGGGGCCTCGTGCACGCCGTTCGGGTCGCCGAAACGTGCGTACGGGCCTGGATTCGTAAAACAAAGCCCACTGCGCTGGCAGTGGGCTTTGAGGGTTGATGCAAGCAGCTTATTTGGCGGCTTCGGTCTTGGGTTTGCCGAAATGCCACTCGTAGACCACGAACTGGAAGTTCTTCAGGTCACCTTTTTCGTCGTAGCTCAGCTCGCCCATTGGCGTTTTGAAGGTACCGGCATGGATGGCAGCGGCCACCTTGGCGGTGTCTTCGGACTTGGCGGCCGCGATGCCGTCAGCAATGACCTGCACGGCGGAGTAGGACGGGTACACGAACGGGCCGCTCGGATCCTGGCTCTTGGCCTTGAAGGCTTCGGTCAGCGCCTGGTTGGCCGGGTCCTGGTCGAAGGATTTTGGCAGGGTGACCAGCAGGCCTTCCGAAGCATCGCCCGCGATTTGCGAGATCGACTCGTTGCCGACGCCTTCAGGGCCCATGAATTTGGCGTTCAGGCCTTTTTCCTTGGACTGACGCAGGATCTGGCCCAGCTCAGGGTGGTAGCCGCCGTAGTAGACGAAGTCGACGTTGGCCTGCTTGAGCTTGGCGATCAGCGACGAGAAGTCCTTGTCGCCAGCGTTGATGCCTTCGAACAGTGCAACCTTGACGCCTTTTTTCTCCAGCGTCTGCTTGACGGCTGTCGCGATGCCTTCGCCGTACTGCTGCTTGTCGTGAATGACTGCAACGATTTTCGGCTTGGCGACGTCGGCAATGTAGTTGCCAGCGGCCGGACCCTGGGCGCTGTCGAGACCGATGGTGCGGAACACCAGTTTGTAGCCGCGCGCGGTGATTTCCGGGCTGGTGGCAGCCGGGGTCACCATGATGATGCCTTCATCTTCGTAAACGTCGGACGCTGGCTGAGCGGAGCTGGAGCAGAGGTGGCCGACCACGTATTTAACGCCGTCGTTGACCACTTTGTTGGCGACCGCAACGGCCTGTTTCGGATCGCAGGCATCATCGTATTCGACTGCTTCGAGCTTTTTGCCATCCACGCCGCCTTTGGCGTTGATCTGCTCGATGGCCATCTTGGCGCCATTGAACTGCATGGTGCCGTATTCGGCGACAGGGCCGGTCTTGGGGCCGGCGATGCCGATCTTGATGGTGTCAGCTGCGAACGAATGGCTGGCAACCCCCGCCATAACCAGTGCGGCAAACAGCCTTGAAAGCTTATTGGTACCCTTAGTCATGATGCTCCACTCTTGCATTGTAGTTTTTATAATCCTGATGGCCAAGGCTCCAGGACCGATTCGATCACCGGTTGTCCCACGCCGCCAACTGTACCGGAACAGTTTAGAGCGCGGTTCGCTGGCTTGGAAAGCCGGGCGTCTGGGGACAAACCTGTGGGTGTCGCTTAATCGAAAGAAAGTTACAGAATCGAACCGCTTGAGTGTCTGAAATCACTTCAGATCCATAAGGTTATCTGCACTTCCCTGCGATAAATCGCCTGCTTCTGGGCTTGCCGGTGGGAAAGTCGGCGGTATGATTGCGCCGATTTTCTTTTTGGTGAGACCCATGACGCAAGAACCTAGCACCCTCTATGCCAAACTGCTTGGCGAAACGGCCTCAATCACCTGGACTGAATTGCAACCATTCTTTGCCAAGGGTGCCCTGTTGTGGGTCGAGTTGCCTCTGGATTTGATCGAAGTCGCCGAGGCAGTGGCCGAAAATGATGCAGCCAGGGTGTCTGCGTGGCTGGCGGAGGGGCGGGTTGGCAAGGTGTCTGAAACCAAGGCGCTTGAGCTGGTGGAGACAGATCCGCTGCTCTGGGCTGTGGTAGTGGCACCTTGGGTTTTGATTCAAAACAGGGCGCAGGATTGATTTGCGCACCAGTCAGGTGTGTTGCGGCTTTCCGGAGTGAGTGGGAAGGTAACTCTTCGGCAGCCCGCGTAGCGTAAAACCACACCGTTAAGGTGGCAGTTTCTGCGGGCTGCACTGTTTCTTTCGACGATGGAGCCTTGCGCTGCTCCTTCAGGTACGAACAGGTCTGGGACTGGCGAAGTCGTCATTTTCAGGCAGTTCGGCAAACACATCCGGAATGTCTGGTGTTTCGCTGTCTTGCCCCTGGCTGTGCTGTTGTGGCAGGGCAGACCAGCGGGTCGTGGGCTCGCGCTGGTTCATTTGTCTGGCAAGAGGCAGGATGCGCTCCAGCGGCTGGGGCCTGCTGAACAGATAACCCTGTACGTAATCACTGCCAAACTGCCTGAGAAACTCCAGTTGATCCTGGGTTTCGACGCCTTCGGTCACGACTTTCAAGCGCAGCGTATGCGCCATGACAAGGATTGCCTGAACGATTTCCATGTCCTGCGGGGACTGGGGGATGTCGATAATGAACGATCGGTCGATCTTCAACGTGTCCAGCGGCAGCGGCTTGAGATAGGCGAGCGACGAGTAACCGGTGCCGAAGTCGTCGATCGACAGGGAAACACCCAGGCTGCGAATGTGTTTGAGCATCAGAATAGTGTTGCTGATGTTGCCCATCAGGGCATTTTCGGTCACTTCCAGTTCCAGCCGTCCAGGCGCTGCGTCAGCATCGGCCAGCGCCCGCTCAACCTCTTCGACCAGTTCGTTGCGGCCCAGCGTCAGCGCTGAGCAGTTGACGGAGATGATCAGCTGTTCCAGCCCTTCATGATGCAGAGTGCGCAAGTCGTGACAGGCGCGGCGCAGCACCCAGTTATCCAGTTCGGCAATCAGGCCGTTGGCCTCGGCGATGCCGATGAAGCGTGCGGGTACCAGCAAGCCGTGCTGCGGGTGATTCCAGCGTACCAGCGCCTCGAGCTTGGCAACGTGGCCGGTGCGCATGTCGACGATAGGTTGGTAATACACCTGCAGCCCCGTTCCCTCGCGCAGGGCATTGCGCAGTTCTTCTTCCAGTTGCAGCTCCAGACTGGCCTTGGTCTTGAGGGCCGGATTGAAGAAATTGACGCCGTTGCGCCCTTTGTCCTTTGACTGGTACAGCGCGAGGTCTGCGTGCTTGAGCAACTCATCGCAGGTCTCACCGTCACGCGGGAATACGGCAATGCCGATGCTGGTGGTCATGACCATGCGCCTTCCTGCCAGCGCGATGGTCTCCTTCATCTTTTGCATGACCCGATGAGCCAGATGGCGGGCCTCTTCGTAGTCCGGAATGCTCAGCAGGATGCAGAATTCATCGCCGCCGAAACGCGCCACCACGTCCTGGGTACGGGTAGCACTGCGGATGCGCTCGGCGATCACCTTGAGCAACTCGTCACCCGCATCATGGCCCAGGCTGTCGTTGATGCGCTTGAAGTGGTCGATGTCCAGAAACATCACCGCAAGCATGCCTTTGTTGAAGGTATGCTCCTGCAGCTTCTCGGCGAAGATCTGATTGAACCCGCGGCGGTTGATCAGGTTGGTCAGCGGGTCGTAATGCGCAACCTGCTGAAGTGAAACGCGTGCCTGATCCAGCTGGGTAAGCAGTGCATTGACCCGCTGCAGATCATGCTCCTTGCCTTGCAGTTTCTTGTCGGCCATTGCCGCGCTGATGCTGCCGGCGATGGTCAGCAGGGCGATGGCCGCGATGGTAAGCCCCAACTGCTGGCTGTTTTCAGTGCTGGGGACGTGCATCTCAATGCCTTCGGGTATCACCAGCCGCAGCGCCTTCATGCCCATCAGGTGCATGGTCAGCAGGCCTGCGCCCAGCAGAAGGCTGACCGCATAACGGAACATCTGATGAAACATGCCGTGGTACTGGCGCAAGTGCCGGGACAGGGTCAGCAGCGCAATGCTGGAAAGAACCGCGACCAGAATCGACAGGGCAAACATTCGCGGCTCATAGTACTGCGTAGCGGTAGAGCGCATGGCTGACATGCCGAGGTAATGCATGACGCTGATGCCGATCCCCATCACCACCGCGCTGGTCAGGCAGCGTCTCAGGGTCAGCTCCGGGATGGTCAGCGCCCGCATGGCCACCAGTGCGGTAACCAGTACGATCAGCAGGGAAATCAGCGTGATGGAAAGGTCATAAGTGATTTTGAGCGGCGCCTGGAACGCCAGCATGCTGATGAAGTGCATCGCCCACACGCCACCGGCCAGGCATAACGCGCCCAGCGCCTTCCAGAGGCGACGGCTTTTAAGGGCGTCGACCTGGATGACACGGTCCGCAATGTCCAGCGTGGCAAAGCACGCAGCACAGGCCACGCCATAAGCCAGCGCGACCAGAAACAGGTTGTGACTGCAGTCGATCAATAATTGCACGTCCGCTGGTGGGCCAGCGAATACGTTCAAACCCAGCCAATCCATAGCTTGCCCTTATCTCACTGCAAGGCCGCCAAGGCTGAAAGCCTAGCGTTCAAAGCTGAGTATAGAAGCTGTTTACAACCTGCAAATGCACGAGGTGCCAATTTGGCATCAAAGTGATGGCTGGCGTGTTTGGTGCTTATCGTTTAGAGGACGCAGAGCGTCCGGAAAGGCATGCCTACCCGGAGCATGATAGGGGGGTGTTGCGGATATCGCGGAGCAGGGGCGTGGTTACGGGACACATCGTTCCTCACGCTCCAGCGTGGGAATGCCTTTCATGACGCTCTGCGTCATAGCGTGAGCAAGAGCGTCATGCCCATGCGGGGCATGGGCATGACCGGCTGGTGTGTGACCAGCCCTCAGCCTGCGACCAGTACCCGGATCGCTTCCAGACGCAGGGCCGCTTTTTCAAGCATGGCCAGACCCTGTTCACGTTGCGTGCGCAGAGCCACCAGTTCACTGTCGCGCACGGTCGGGTTGACCGCTTGCAATGCCGTCAGGCGGGCCAGTTCTTCTTCGGTGTCGGCTGCCAGGCGACGCTGAGCTTCGGCGACGCGCTCTGCGTGTTTCGGCGTGATTTTCTCTTCGCCCGCGTTGATCCTCGGGGTCAGTTGGTCGCGTTGCGCCTGGATGAACTTGTTGGCGCTGGCACGGGGCACGCTTTCGAGCTGATCGTTGAGCGTATTGAACGACACACGGCTGGCCAGATCGTTGCCATTGGGGTCAAGCAGGCAGCGCAGCGCAGCAGGCGGCAGATAACGCCCCAGTTGCAGCGAGCGAGGCGCAACCACTTCGCTGACGTAGATCAGTTCGAGCAGAACGGTGCCCGGCTTGAGCGCCTTGTTCTTGATCAGTGCCACGGCGGTGTTGCCCATCGAGCCGGACAGCACCAGATCCATGCCGCCTTGCACCATCGGGTGCTCCCAGGTGATGAACTGCATGTCCTCGCGGGACAGCGCCTGATTGCGGTCGTAGGTGATGGTCACGCCTTCGTCGTCGCCCAGCGGGAAGCTGGCGTCGAGCATCTTTTCACTCGGCTTGAGGATCAGGGCGTTTTCCGAGTGGTCCTCGCTGTCGATGCCAAAGGCGTCGAACAGGGTTTCCATGTAGATCGGCAGGCTGAACTGATCGTCCTGGTCGAGGATCGCTTCGACCAGCGCTTCGCCTTCGCCTGCGCCGCCGGAATTGAGTTCCAGCAAACGGTCGCGACCGGTATGCAGTTCGCTTTCCAGGCGCTCGCGTTCGCTGCGGGCTTCATCGATCAGGGTTTGCCACTCGTCGTCGTCACCGCTTTCCAGCAACGGCAGCAGGCGCGGGCCGAACTGATGCAGCAGGGCGTTGCCGGTCGGGCAAGTATTGAGGAACGCATTGAGCGCTTCGTGATACCACTGGAACAGGCGGGCCTGCGGACTGGTTTCCAGGAACGGGACATGCAGCTCGATGGTGTGCTTCTGGCCGATCCGGTCCAGACGCCCGATACGCTGCTCCAGCAAGTCCGGGTGCGACGGCAGATCGAACAGGACCAGATGGTGGGAGAACTGGAAGTTGCGGCCTTCGCTGCCGATTTCCGAACAGATCAGCACCTGGGCGCCGAACTCTTCGTCTGCAAAGTAGGCCGCGGCTCGGTCGCGCTCGAGGATGTTCATGCCTTCGTGGAAAACCGTGGCGGGGATACCGGAACGCACACGCAGCGCGTCTTCCAGGTCCATGGCGGTTTCGGCATGGGCACAGATGACCAGCACCTTGACGCGCTTGAGCATTTTCAGGGTATCGATCAGCCAGTCGACGCGTGGATCAAAGCGCCACCAGCGCTCTTCCTCGCTGACTTCCGACTGCGACTGGAAGCTGACTTCAGGGTAAAGATCGGCGTGCTCGCCGACCGGCAGTTCGAGGTATTCGACAGGGCAGGGCAGCGGGTATTGATGCAGCTTGCGCTCCGGGAAGCCCTGCACGGCGGCACGGGTGTTGCGGAACAGCACGCGGCCGGTGCCATGACGGTCCAGCAGTTCGCGAATCAGACGCGATTTGGCTTCTTCGTCGCCGGTATTCACCGAGGCCAGCAGCGAATCGCCTTCGGCACCCAGGAAGCCGTGAATGGTTTCCTGCGCCTCGGCAGACAGCTTGCCTTTGTCGAGCAGCTCCTGAACAGCCTGAGCCACCGGGCGATAGTTCTCGCTCTCGGCGCGGAAGGCCTTGAGGTCGTGGAAACGGTTCGGGTCCAGCAGGCGCAGACGGGCAAAGTGGCTGTCCTGGCCCAGTTGTTCCGGCGTCGCGGTCAGCAGCAGTACGCCGGCAATGACTTCGGCCAGTTGTTCGACCAGCGAATATTCGCGGCTGGCCTTGTCTTCGTGCCAGACCAGGTGGTGCGCTTCGTCAACCACCATCAGGTCCCAGCCTGCCGCAAACAGGGCGTCCTGGGCTTTTTCGTCTTCGACCAGCCATTCCAGGGCGACCAGTGCGAGCTGGGTGTCTTCGAACGGGTTGCCGGCATCGCTTTCCATGAAGCGCTCAGCGTCGAACAGCGCGACCTGCAGGTTGAAGCGGCGACGCATTTCCACCAGCCACTGGTGCTGGAGGTTTTCCGGGACCAGAATCAGCACGCGGCTGGCGCGGCCCGACAGCAGTTGGCGATGGATGACCAGACCGGCTTCGATGGTTTTACCCAGACCCACTTCGTCGGCCAGCAGAACGCGCGGCGCGATACGATCCGCGACTTCGCGAGCGATGTGCAACTGGTGGGCGATAGGCTGTGCCCGCACGCCACCCAGGCCCCACAGGGAGGACTGCAATTGGCGGCTGGTGTGTTCGAGCGTGTTGTAGCGCAGCGAGAACCATGACAACTGGTCGATCTGGCCAGCAAACAGACGGTCGGTCGCCAGGCGGAACTGGATAAAGTTCGACAGCTGGGTTTCCGGCAGCGTGACCAGTTCGTTCTGCGCGTTCAGGCCGTGGTAGACCAGCAGACCATCGACATCGTCGACTTCGCGAACGGTCATTTTCCAGTTTTCGAAGTGCGTGATCACGTCGCCAGGGGAGAAGCGCACGCGGGTCAGCGGCGCATTACGCAGTGCGTACTGACGTGTTTCGCCAGTGGCCGGATAGAGCACGGTCAACAAGCGGCCGTCCTGTGCCAGAACGGTGCCCAAACCCAGCTCGGCTTCGCTGTCACTAATCCAGCGTTGCCCCGGTTGATACTGCTGCGCCATGCTGCCTGTCTCCCGCTTGAAAAAGCTGAGTATGTTAACGGAACACGCCCCGAAGGCCAAAGGCAGCGTGAAAAAACTCATGGTCAGCGCCGCAACCTATCGAATTTTTGGTTCCATGACACTTATTTCACTGAGAGGGGTCAAAAAAGATCTTATAGACCACTGGCTCTTTCAGCCCGGTTCAAGTTGCCTCGTGCACGGCCGAAACCCCGGTAAGAGGAGATAAAACCATGCTGCAACCTATGCTTCCGTTAAGTGTGGTGCCTGTGACATCACAGCTGGATCCGGCCAAACGCATGCCGGACATTCCACCTGTAGCGCCGGTACAGGAGAGCTCCAGCGAGACCTCCATCGACCTGCGCAATAATGAAGATACTGAACGCAGCGCGTTGCTGTTGCGTGAAGAGCAACAGCGCCAGCAGCAACAGCAGCAGGCTCATGGCGGCGGAGAAGCCGAGGAATACGTCGGGCTGGTCGTCCCGGGTGATTCGCTGAACGCCGACAACACCGTACCCGTTGTACCGCTCATCGACGACGAGCCGCGCCAGGGGCTTTGGGTGGATATTCAGATCTGATTGCTGCACCGCCCAGGGCTGTACTGGTCACGGGACTGGTCAGGGCTGCTGCGATTGAGCATTATTGGCCCTGATTTCCCGTGTTCGAGAACCGCAAGCCATGAGCGACGATGCACAACTGATCGACCTGGGTGCCGAGCGCGCCAAGCGTATCCACGATCTGAATGACAAGCGCCTCAATGAAGTGCGTAACGCCTTCGAACAGGCGATGCCATTGAGCAGCAAAAAACCGAAGAAAAAGCCCAAAAAACGCTGATCCAGCCGCCACACCCTTGATCTGATCAGTCTGGTTCAGCAACAGCTGATCTGGATCAACTCGCCGTTATGTTCGCTGCCTTAATCTTGCTCTATCGAATGCGTTGTGGGCGGAACACGCGCCTGGATGCATTCAATGAGCACGCAAGGCACTTGGGGCGACTTCGGTCGCCCTTTTTTTCGTCTGCATGCCACGCCCTGCATCGAACGCCGGGCGCTATCAGCTCACGTTTTTGGCACCGGCATTGGCCAGGTCATAGGCTCTGGCGGCTTCGGCGGTCTTGATGTCGCGCTGATAGCTCGGCGTCCAGGCGGTCACCAGTGACTTCTGGGTGAAGCTGACATTGCTGCCGATGTCCTTGAAGTGCGCATCGCCATAGTCATCCAGCACGCCGGAGTTGCTGGCCTTGTTGGAAACATCCACGCCTTTTGCGAAATAGTTGGCCTGCGAGAGGATGGTCGCATCCCCCGTCGCGGTGAAGCCAAGATGGAAGTTGTCGATCGAGTTGTTGTAAACGTCAAAGTCGCCATGCCGCATCAGGCCGGGTGCCCGAACATCCAGGTTGCTGAACACATTGTTGGCGATGGTCATGCGCGGGTAACCCTTGTACTCGGCCTTGGCTTGAGCGGAGTCGTCCGGCTGACCGAGAATCACGCCATATTCGTTGTTCTGGAATTTCGAGTTGGTCAGACTGACGTTGTCTGCCGTCCCGCCGACATAAAGCAGTTTGTCCAGGCCTTTGGCGTTCTGATCCTTGGTGCCTGAATAGGTGTTGTGATCGATCCAGTATTTCTGACCGCTGCTGATGAACATCTGCATGTCACCGTTTTCGCGATAACGGCTGTCGTGATCGAAGTTCAGATTCTGGAAGATGTCATTGCTGGCGGTCTTGCCGCTGGCCAGGTAGATGTTGTGCAGGCTGTTGCCCTTGTCGGTACCCAGCAGGGTCTTGTTGGCGCCAAAGTTGATGGTCACCTTGCTGTCGGCAGACAGGTTGGCCCCCAGTTTGACGGTACGGGCTTTGTCGTCCTCCATGTACTTCTTGAGGTCCGCTACGGTATTGACCGTGACGAATTCGCCACCATTACCGCCGGTGGTGTTCGCCTGTTTGGCGAAGCCGACCATTCCGGACATGTCGGCCCCAGGACCGTTGCCCGCTCGGTGCGCGGGTTGCGCCACTTTTTCTGTGGTCTCAGATCTGTCTGTGGCGGTTGGCAACGTTTTGGCGGGCGCAGGCTGATTGGCGGCTGGCGTATTGCCTTGGGCTGGCGCCGAAGTGCGTGCCGTATCAGACGGCGCTGCTGTGGCGCTCTTTTGCAGCGAGACCGGTTTGTCGGTCGGATAATCGTTTTTCACCACGAACGGCTTTTCTGTGTTGCCGGACGATGACGGCGACCCTGACGAGGGTGCTGATGAAGACTGAAGGGAGGTCGGCGCCTGTTCCCGTTCAGACGGCGCAGGTGCCGGTGTCGAGCCGTCCTGCTGATGCCCTTGTGATCTGGAAAACAGATCCTTGAGGATGGTGCGAATGGCTTCCACCAGCTTGTTCAGCAACAACTCGACGGGGTTTTCAGTTGCACCCGAGGCTGCGTTTGTAGCGGGCGTTTGCGCCCTGGAACCAAGGCCATTGAATGACGACTGCAACCCTGTTGCCTGCTGCGGCGGGGCGAAGTCGACCAGTTTGCTGCCATTGCCGGACGTGACCTGAGGTGGCGGACTGTTATCGGCTTGCGGGTTTATGCCCTGGGTTGGTTGCCCGGAGACGGGATAATAATTTCGGGTGATCATATTCATGGGTGATTGCCCCGCCTGCAGGAATGAACGATTCGTGATCCGGATAAGGTAGCGCTGGTTTCCTGAGTGGAAAGCGCAGCCCAAACAGTTCCGAGGGCATCATGAATTTGTGTTCAGGTCAGCAGTGGAGCCCGGGCGCGGCCGCAGGTGCGCGCGCCGGTTCCGGGTATCAGCCGAAAGTGATCTCGGGCAATACGGTCAGGTCGACGGTCTGCTGCTTTCGCGGGGCGAGAATCTCGGCTTCGCCGTCTACAACCAGCTCATCGTTCTGATTGAAAACACGGGTGGCGATGCGCACGCGGAATTTCGGCAGTTTTTCCAGGATTTCCAGGCGCACAGTCAGGGTATCGCCCAGTTTCACCGGCTTCTGGAAGGTCATCTGCTGACCGATATAGATGGTGCCGGGGCCAGGCAACTCGCATGCAACCGCCGCACTGATCAGTGCGCCGCTGAACATGCCGTGGGCAATACGCTCCTTGAACATGGTCTTGGAGGCGTATTCGGCGTCCAGGTGGACCGGGTTGTGGTCTCCGGACATGGCGGCGAACAGTTGAATGTCACGCTCTTCCACTGTCTTGCTGTAGCTGGCGGTCTGACCGACTTCAAGAGCTTCGTAAGGCGTGTTGGTGACTTGAGTCATGTGGCTGTCCTGACAATAAAAATGAATTGAAGCGTGCCGGTTCGTGCAATCCGACCTGGCCTTGATTTGTAACACTTGATGACCTGTCGCCGCCAATGCGCGGACAAGATCATTCAGACGCTTGCTGGCGCTCCCCGGATCACATTCAAGGCAAATAATAAGCAAACGCCATGTGAATACGGCTACTGAGCGATCGGGCAAGTATCTTTACCAGCCCGATTGCCGTGAGCCGTGTATCGCCGACGACAGATTTCAGTCTGAACAGAGACAAGATTCATGCTGCTGATGAGGCCCGGACGATCATTTGCCTGAGACACTTTAACTGCTAACGTCCGCCCAGACCCATGCAGGGAAAAAGGATAAAAATAATGCAAGCTGACTTCTGGGATGACAAGCGTCCGGCGGGTGTCGACGCCGAGGTGGATCTGCAGACCTACCAATCGGTCGTCGAGGTGTTCGAGCGCTGCTGCAGGAAATTCGCCGACCGACCTGCGTTCAGCAACATGGGCGTGACGCTGACTTACGCGGAACTCGAGCGTCACTCCGCCGCTTTCGCCGCGTATCTACAGCAGCATACGCAACTGGTGCCGGGTGATCGCATTGCCGTACAGATGCCCAATATCCTGCAATATCCGATCGCCGTATTCGGTGCGATGCGCGCCGGTCTGACGGTGGTCAACACCAACCCGTTGTACACCGCACGCGAGATGCGCCATCAATTCAAGGACTCTGGTGCCAGAGCGCTGGTTTACCTCAACCTGTTCGGCAAGCTGGTGCAGGAAGTGCTGCCGGACACGGCCATCGAATACCTGATCGAAGTAAAAATGGGCGACATGCAGTCGGCGGCCAAGGGCTGGCTGGTCAATACCCTTGTCGACAAGGTCAAGAAGATGGTCCCCGAATTCCATCTGCCTCAGGCCGTCGGCTTCAAGCGCGCGCTGCGCCTGGGGCGCGAGAGCCGCATGCAGGTCGTACCGCGAGGTCTGCAGGATGTTGCCGTTCTGCAATACACCGGTGGCACCACGGGGCTGGCCAAAGGCGCGATGCTCACCCATGGCAATCTGGTCGCCAACATGCAGCAAGTCTATGCCTGCATGCGCCAGCAAGGACCGCAAGGCGGATCGCTGTTTGAAGAGGGCAAGGAGGTGATGATTGCGCCGTTGCCGCTCTATCACATCTATGCGTTCACGGCGAACTGCATGTGCATGATGATCAGCGGCAATCACAACATCCTGATCACCAACCCTCGCGATATCGGCGGCTTCATCAAGGAGCTGGGCAAGTGGCGTTTCACTGCCATGATCGGCCTCAACACGCTGTTCGTGGTGCTCATGAACCACCCGGAATTCAAGAATCTGGATTTCTCGGCGCTGAAAAGCACCAACTCCGGTGGCACTGCACTGGTCAAGGCCACGGCCGAGCGCTGGGCGCAGATCACCGGCTGCACGATCGTCGAAGGTTACGGCCTGACCGAGACGTCGCCTGTCGCCAGCGCCAATCCCTATGGCGCCCTGGCACGCTTGGGAACCGTGGGCATTCCCGTGCCCGGCACCGCGATGAAAGTCATTAATGACGATGGCATCGAGTTGCCTTTCGGCGAGCGTGGCGAGCTGTGTATCAAGGGGCCGCAGGTCATGAAAGGCTACTGGAACCAGCCTGATGCCACGGCCGAATGCCTGGACGCCGAAGGCTGGTTCAAGACCGGTGACATTGCCGTGATTGGCGCTGACGGGTTCGTCAGTATCGTCGACCGCAAGAAAGACTTGATCATCGTGTCCGGTTTCAACGTCTACCCCAACGAAATCGAAGACGTGGTCATGGCCCATCCGAAAGTCGCCAACTGCGCCTGTATCGGCGTGCCGGACGAGCGCTCGGGGGAGGCCGTGAAGCTGTTCGTGGTGGCGCGAGACCCGCAGCTGAGCATTGAAGAGCTCAAGGCCTTCTGCAAAGAGAATTTCACCGGCTACAAGGTGCCCAGGCAGATCGTTCTGCGTGATTCATTGCCGATGACTCCGGTGGGCAAGATTCTGCGACGCGAGCTTCGGGACATCGCCTGACCCTTTAATCGTCTCCATGTGTGTACTAGGCCCCGTTTGCAGAACGCTGTAAACGGGGTCAGTTTTTTTCGGAAACAGGCGATTATATTGATTGGCCGCTCTGTTCCGGTACTTTCGACGTGATGATGAAAATTTATTAAATGAATTTAAAGTGACTGATTGTTAGTTTCTGGTCGTATTCGTGACTGTGTGGCCTGCTTCTGCCTCTAGTCGGCCTTTGGCAAAGCTGCTACTCTCGGCGCGCTTTTTGATCAGTCATAAAGCGAAAAAGCGTCTACTGCATAATTCCAAGCACAAGAAAATCATCGCTTCAGGCGATGTGAAGAATTCGCTATCGCTACGGAGCCGACTGAATGATTGATAACTTCTGGAAGGACAAGTACCCGTCCGGTATCCCTGCCGATATCAACCCCGACGAGTACCCTAACGTCCAGGCGGTCCTGAAGCAGTCCTGCCAGCGCTTCGCCGACAAGCCGGCGTTCAGCAACCTGGGCAAGACCATCACCTACGGCGAGCTGTATGAGCTGTCCGGCGCGTTTGCCGCCTGGATTCAGCAACATACCGACCTGCAGCCGGGTGACCGTATCGCCGTGCAGCTACCCAACGTATTGCAGTACCCGATTGCCGTCTTTGGTGCGATTCGCGCCGGGCTGATCGTGGTCAACACCAACCCGCTGTACACCGCGCGGGAAATGGAACACCAGTTCAACGACTCCGGTGCCAAGGCGCTGGTGTGCCTGGCAAACATGGCCCATCTGGCCGAGAAGGTCGTACCCAAGACGCAGATCAGGCAGGTGATTGTCACCGAAGTGGCCGACATGCTGTCGCCGTTCAAGCGCTTGCTGATCAATAGCGTCATCAAGTACGTGAAGAAGATGGTCCCGGCCTATCACTTGCCCAAGGCCATCAAATTCAACGATGTGCTTGGCAAGGGCCGTGGTCAGCCAGTGACCGACGTGTCGCCCGGCAGCGCCGATGTTGCCGTGCTGCAGTACACCGGCGGCACCACCGGGGTGGCCAAGGGGGCAATGCTGACGCACCGCAACCTGATCGCCAACATGCTGCAATGCCGCGCGCTGATGGCGTCAAATCTGGGCGAAGGCTGTGAAATCATCATCACGCCGCTGCCGCTGTATCACATCTATGCCTTCACCTTTCATTGCATGGCGATGATGCTGCTTGGCAATCACAACATCCTGATCAGCAACCCGCGTGACCTGCCGGCCATGGTCAAGGAGCTTTCGAAATGGAAGTTCAGCGGCTTTGTCGGCCTTAACACGCTGTTCGTGGCCCTGTGCAATAACGAAGGCTTCCGCAACCTCGATTTCTCGGCGTTGAAAGTCACCTTGTCCGGTGGCATGGCCCTGCAGCAGGCCGCCGCCGAGCGCTGGAAGCAGGTGACGGGCTGCCAGGTCTGCGAAGGCTATGGCATGACCGAGACCAGCCCGGTGGCCACAGTCAATCCCGCTCAGGACGTGCAGATGGGCAGCATCGGCATTCCCGTACCGTCGACCCTGTGCAAGGTCATCGACGATGCGGGCAACGAGCTGGCGTTCGGTGAAACCGGCGAGCTGTGCATCAAGGGGCCGCAGGTCATGAAGGGCTACTGGCAGCGCCAGGAAGCGACCGATGAAATGATCGACAGCGAAGGCTGGCTGAAGACCGGCGACATCGCGATCATTCAGCCTGATGGCTACATCCGGATTGTCGATCGCAAGAAAGACATGATCCTGATCTCCGGTTTCAACGTGTACCCCAACGAGCTGGAAGACGTACTGGCGACACTTCCCGGCGTGCTTCAATGCGCGGCCATCGGCGTACCGGACGAGAAATCGGGCGAGACCATCAAGGTTTTCGTGGTGGCCAAACCGGGCGTGACCCTGACCAAGGATAAGGTCATGGAGCACATGCGCGCCAACCTGACCGGCTACAAAGTGCCACGCAGCGTCGAATTTCGCGACGTGCTGCCAACCACCAACGTCGGCAAGATCCTGCGTCGCGAGCTGCGTGACGAGGAATTGAAGAAGCTGGGTGTGAAGAAGTAGGGTGGAGCGTCCGGAACGGCATGCGACGCGGAGCGCCGCACGATAGTTGAGATTATCGTTCCGCACGCTCCAGCGTGGGAATGCAGTTCTCGACGCTCTGCGTCGCAAGAGGACGCGCAGCGTCCGGAACGGCGTGCGACGCGGAGCGCCGCACGATAGTTGCGATTATCGTTCCCTACGCTCCAGCGTGGGAATGCAGTTCTCGACGCTCTGCGTCGCAAAAAGGGCGCGAAGAGTCAGGAATGGAGTACCTCATACTTTATTGTGATTGAGCACTGCTGCCGCAAACCATGACCGCAATGGATAGCCTGACACTCAGGCCATTCGTCACGACCCGCCACAATCTGCGACAATCCGCACCTGCCATTTGAAAAAAGACCCTGCGCGCCTGATGACCGACGAATCGCCCTCTATCGACCAACTTCTGAAAAACCTCGACCAAGCGATGATCAGCGAACGTCATCGTCTGCGCCGTCAGTTGCATGACCTGCGCAAAAAGCCCGACGAGGCGAAGCTGGCGCAGTGGGTTGCGCGGGTGCAGGCGTCCTGTGCACAGGTCACGGCGCGGCGTGACAGTGTGCCGGCGATTCGTTATGACGATAACCTGCCCATCGCGGCCAAGCGTGACGAGATCAAGGAGGCGCTGCTCAAGCACCAGGTGCTGATCATTGCCGGCGAGACTGGCTCCGGGAAGACCACCCAGTTGCCGAAGATATGCCTGGAAATCGGTCGAGGTCAGCACGGTCTGATCGGTCATACCCAGCCACGCCGGATCGCCGCTCGCAGCGTGGCCAGCCGGGTTGCCGAGGAGATCGGCACACCGTTGGGCGCACTGGTCGGCTATCAGGTGCGTTTCGAGGATCAGAGCGACAGCAATACCCTGATCAAGCTGATGACCGACGGTATTCTGCTGGCCGAAACCCAGCATGATCGCTTTCTTGAGCGCTACGACACGATTATCGTCGACGAAGCCCACGAACGCAGCCTGAACATCGATTTCCTGCTGGGTTACCTGAAAACCCTGCTGCCGCGTCGTCCGGACCTGAAAGTCATCATCACCTCCGCGACCATCGACCTGCAGCGCTTTTCCGAGCATTTCAACGATGCGCCGGTGATCGAAGTGTCCGGGCGTACCTTCCCCGTGGACGTCTGGTACCGCCCGCTGACCAGCGAGCAGGACGAAGACGGCAACAGCGTTGAAGAGGACCTGACCGTCGATCAGGCGATTCTGGCCACGCTGGACGAACTGGCGGCCTTCGAGCGCAGCGAGCGCAAGAGCCCAGGCGATGTGCTGGTGTTCCTGCCCGGCGAGCGCGAGATCCGCGATGCCGCCGAAGTGCTGCGCAAGGCGCAGCTCAGGCATACCGAGATTCTGCCGCTTTACGCGCGCCTCTCGCCGGCCGAGCAGCAGCGTATCTTTCAGTCACACCCCGGTCGTCGCGTCTTACTGGCCACCAACGTCGCTGAAACCTCGCTGACCGTGCCAGGCATCCGTTACGTGATCGACACCGGTACGGCGCGCATCAGTCGCTACAGCTATCGCGCCAAGGTCCAGCGCCTGCCGATCGAGGCGGTGTCGCAGGCTAGCGCCAACCAGCGCAAAGGCCGTTGTGGACGGGTCGAACCCGGCCTGTGCGTGCGTCTGTACAGCGAAGAGGATTTCAACGGGCGGCCGGAATTCACCGACCCCGAGATCCTGCGCACCAACTTGGCTGCGGTCATCCTGCAGATGCTGCACCTGCGCCTGGGCGAGATCACCGACTTCCCGTTCATCGAACCGCCGGACGGCAAGGCGATCAGCGACGGTTTCAACCTGTTGCAGGAGCTCTCGGCGGTCAACCGTGAGAATCAGCTGACCCCGCTGGGCCGTCAACTGGCGCGTCTGCCGGTGGACCCGCGTATGGGCCGCATGCTGCTGGAAGCAGCGAAGCAGGGCAGCCTGCAGGAAGTGCTGATCGTCGCCAGCGCCATGTCGGTACAGGACGTGCGCGAGCGCCCGCCCGAGCGTCAGCAGGCCGCGGATCAGGCCCACGCGCAATGGAAGGACGCCGACTCGGACTTCGCCGGGATGGTCAATCTATGGCGCGGCTTCGAAGAGCAGCGCCAGACCCTGACCGCCAGCCCGCTGCGTAACTGGTGCCGGCGCAATTTCTTGAATTACCTGCGCCTGCGGGAATGGCGCGATTCCCATCGGCAATTGAGTCTGATTTGTCGCGACCTGCAACTGACGGTCAACAAGGAGCCGGCCGATTACCCGAAATTCCACAAGGCCATTCTTTCCGGTCTGCTGAGTCAGATCGGGCAAAAGACCGACGAGGGCGATTACCTCGGCGCACGGCAGCGGCGCTTCTGGATTCATCCGTCCTCCGGATTGGGCAAGAAGCGTCCACAGTGGCTGATGACCGCCGAACTGGTGGAAACCACCAAGCTGTACGCGCGCATGGTCGCCAAGATCGACTCGGACTGGATCGAGCCGCTGGCCGGCCACCTGATCAAGAAAAATCATTTCGAGCCGCATTGGGAGAAGAAGCGCGGGCAGGTTGTGGCGTTCGAACAGATCACGCTGTTCGGCCTGATCGTGGTGGGCCGTCGCCCTGTGCATTTCGGCCCCATCGACCCGGTGGTTTCGCGCGAGCTGTTCATTCGTGAAGGCTTGGTGCGTGGCGATATCCTGTCGCGGGCCAAGTGCCTGAGCGCCAATACCCGCTTGCTGGAGCAGCTCGACGAGCTGGAAGCCAAGGCTCGACGCCGAGATATTCTGGCTGACGAAGACACCTTGTACAGCTTCTATGAAGCACGCATCCCGGCCGAGATTCATCAGACGGCCACCTTCGACAGCTGGTACAAGACCGAAAGCCAGAAGAATCCGCAGCTGCTGATCATGCGCGAAGAGGACGTGCTGGCTCGCGAGGCCAGCGAAGTCACCGCCGCGCAATACCCGGATACCTTGCGTCTGGGCGACCTGAGCCTGTCGCTGAGCTACCACTTCGAACCCAACCACCCGCGTGACGGCGTGACCTTGCGCGTTCCCGCGCCATTGTTGCTGTCGCTGCCTGCCGAGCGTCTCGAGTGGCTGGTGCCGGGGTTGCTCGAGACCAAATGCATCGCGCTGGTCCGCAACCTGCCCAAGGCGGTACGCAAGAATTTCGTGCCGGTCCCGGATTTCATCAAGGCGGCGTTGCAGCGCATTACTTTCGGCGAGGGCTCGTTGCCTCAGGCGCTGGGTCGT
The DNA here is from genome assembly GCF_900074915.1 of Pseudomonas cerasi. Lineage (GTDB taxonomy): Bacteria > Pseudomonadota > Gammaproteobacteria > Pseudomonadales > Pseudomonadaceae > Aquipseudomonas > Aquipseudomonas cerasi. Next base: position 4,268,562 of record NZ_LT222319.1, on the reverse strand, counting down.
GAACTGCTGCGCATGACCGGCGTACGGGTCAGCGACGAAGCCTGGGCCGAGGCGGCACAGCAGCTTGAAGGCCACCTGAAGATGAACCTGGAAATCGTCGATGGCAGCGGCAAGTTTCTTGGTGAGGGACGTGATCTGGCCGAGCTGACGGCGCGCTTTGCCGAGGCGAGCCAGGCCGCGCTGGCCGTGCCGCAAACCGCAAAAAGCCAGCAGCCGGTGCAGGCCAAGGCCTTCGCAGCGGTGGCGCAGAAAACCCAACAGAACATCGCCGGGCTGTCGATGACGGTCTATCCGGCGCTGGTCGAAGAGGGCGGCGCGGTCAAGGAAGGCCGGTTCTCGACTCAGGCCGAGGCCGAATACCAGCATCGCCGCGCCTTGCAGCGTTTACTGTTGCAGCAGTTGGCCGAACCCGCCAAGTTTCTGCGCAACAAATTGCCGGGGCAGACCGAGCTGGCCTTGCTGCATCGCGAACTGGGGCGCATCGATGCGTTGATCGAAGACATTCTGCTGGCCAGCCTCGACAGTTGCGTGCTGGAAGGTGAAACCGAGTTACCGCGCGACGGTGCCGGCCTGCTGTCACTGGCGGAGCGCAAGCGCGCCGACTGGACCGAGCATGCCGAGCGGCTCGCGAAGCTGACGCTGGAAATCCTCAAGCTGTGGCACGGTCTGCAAAAGCGCTTCAAAGGCAAGATCGACCTGTCCCAAGCGGTGGCGCTCAACGATATCAAGGCGCAACTGAGCAAGCTGGTGTACCCCAGATTCGTCCGCGAGACCCCGGCGGTATGGCTCAAGGAGCTGCCGCGTTACCTGAAGGCCATCGAGATACGCCTGGAAAAACTCCCGGCTCAGGTGCAGAAGGACAGGGTATGGAGCATCGAGCTGGCAGGTCTGTGGACGCAATATCAGACACGCGCCGACAAGCATGCTCAAGAGGGCAAGCGCGACCCGGAGCTGGCGCTGTACCGCTGGTGGATGGAGGAATACCGCGTCTCGCTGTTCGCCCAGCAACTGGGCACCAAAATGCCGGTGTCGGACAAACGGTTGAGCAAGCAGTGGAGTCAGGTGGAGAGCTGATCCACTGCTTCCTGTCACCAAGTAAAAGGCGTCTATCGTGCCTATATTCATTGGCCCGATAGCGCCAAAACCGGGCTCTGTGGCACACTCCGCGCCTGTCTTCACCGTGTCATGAAATGCTGCTCCCTGTTACGGGCAGCTTTTACAGTCGCACTGGTACGTTGGTCCCAAAAACAGTGGGCCTTCAATTGCCGTGCCTGAGCAGGTCATTACCTGCAACTCAATAAGAGAGGAACGACCGTGCACAACGTCGTCATCAGCGGCACAGGCCTGTTTACCCCGGCCAACAGCATCTCCAACGAAGAGCTGGTGCAGTCTTTCAATGCCTATGTTGCACAGTTCAACAACGATAACGCCGCCGCTATCGAACGTGGCGACGTGCAGGCGCTGAGTGAATCCAGCGCCGCTTTCATCGAAAAGGCTTCGGGTATCAAAAGCCGCTTCGTCATGGACAAGGAGGGCATTCTCGATCCGCAGCGCATGAAGCCCAACCTGCCGGAGCGCAGCAATGACGAATGGTCGATCCTCTGTGAGATGGGTGTAGCTGCCGCCAGACAGGCGCTGCAACGCGCGGGCAAAACCGCTGCCGATATCGACGGTGTAATCGTTGCCTGCTCCAACCTGCAGCGGGCCTACCCGGCGATCTCCATCGAGATTCAACAAGCGCTGGGTGTCGCCGGTTACGGCTTCGACATGAATGTGGCCTGTTCCTCGGCCACCTTTGGCATTCAGGCAGCCTGCAACAGTGTGCAACTCGGTCAGGCCCGCGCCTTGCTGGTGATCAGCCCGGAAATCTGCACCGCACACCTTAATTTCCGTGACCGTGATAGCCACTTCATTTTTGGTGACGGCGCCACTGCCGTGGTGGTCGAGCGCGCCGACCTGGCAACCTCGCCTTACCAGTTCGATATCGTCAGCACCCGCCTGCTGACCCAGTTCTCCAACAACATCCGCAACAATTTCGGTTTCCTCAACCGTACCTCGGACGAGGGTCAGAATGCGCCGGACAAGCTGTTCGTGCAGGAAGGCCGCAAGGTGTTTCGCGAGGTGTGCCCGATGGTCGCCGAGCTGGTCGCTGCGCATTTGCAGGATAACGGCATCAACATCACTGACGTCAAACGCTTCTGGCTGCATCAGGCCAACCTGAGCATGAACCATCTGATCGTCAAGAAGCTGCTGGGCCGCGACGCTACGGTCGAAGAGGCGCCGGTGATTCTCGACACCTACGGCAATACCAGCTCGGCGGGTTCGGTGATTGCGTTTCACACCTATCAGGATGACTTGCCGCAAGGCGCGCTGGCGGTACTCAGCTCGTTTGGCGCCGGTTATTCGATCGGCAGCGTGATTCTGCGCAAGCGCTGATCACGTTCGACGGGTAGCGCTCCGGAGGCGGGCGCTACCTGTCATATCCCGTTATGTCATGTGCAGGCCCTTGGGTCTTTATCGTATTGGCTATTCACAAAGCCATTAGCGGTATCGACCATGTTCACCCTCCGTTACAACCCCTTTGAAACCATAGAAGCGTCCATTGCGCACGCCTCTGTAACGCCTCGAGCGCAGGACGCGGCGCCGTTCGAAGCGGAGCACGCCAACACCGAATTCATCAGGCTCAACTTGCCAGACTGGTATGTGGGTGCGTCCACGGCACTGCGCCAGGCACTGCACGCCAGCCAGCAAAGTGCACGGCGTTACGCGCAGGCGCTGGAGCCGGTGCGCAACCGCCTGTTATCGCCACAGCAATTTGCAGCGCCCTTGCTGTCGAAAGCGTTTGTCGAACGTTTCCAGCTCGACCTGGACGTTGAAGCCTTTCAACTGATGACCTGGCGCTACGACAGCGCCTGGAGCCCCGCCCCGCTCGAGCAGACCTTGCTCCAGGCGGCCTTGCAGAACTTCGCTTCGAGCAACAGAAGCCGCTTCAATCCCTACTCGGCAATCCTGCGGACAGGTGGCCTGCGCTACTGGCTGATCGACAGCGCCCAGCGCCGCTACAAGGTGGAATACCGGGACCGTCAGGCGATCGATCTTGAGCAGTTCGCTGATTTTTGCCATGAGCTGGATCTGGGCCGTCAGTATCAGACTCACCTGGACAGCGTGTTCAAGCCGCCAGGCCCGGCTACGCAAGCGGTTGCCAGCGCGTTCATGGACAGCGAGCGTGCCGCCGTTGAGGTGCTTGCGCATATTGCCGTGATGAAAGGCGATATCACTGAAGCGGCGTACCAGACCCTGCTGGATATGGTGAAGTCCGTTGACCAGCCCCGCTGGGATGGCAAGGGCGTGCGCTATTGCCAGTTGCACGTGCTCGATACCTACACGTTTTCAGGCTCGCTGTTACAGGGTGCCTTGCTGATACAGCAGGACGGCGCCAGGCCCGATGACAGTCCTTGTCTGGTCTACCTGCCTTCCGAGCCCTCGCATCCGATCAAACAGTTCGAGTCATTGTGGGCCTTCAACGCCTGGTTGGTGACGGCGTTGGGCAGCGAACACTATCGACGCTACTTCAGCCGTTTCGTCAGTCTTGGCCAGGCTCCGGCATTTTTTACCAAACTGGACGCACGGCTGTATCCCGCCGGGGACCGCAAGCTGGACCCCGACGCCGACCTGGTCGTGCAGGCACAGCCGTTTTCGAAACCGCCATTCGAACGGCTGTACGACCATTTGCTGTCCAAAACCTATGACGACTCAAAGGCTATCGCGGTGCCTTCCGCGCAGGTGGACCAGCAGGCTCATGATTCACTGAACGAAAGCCTTGAAAACAATGGCATGAACCTGCTCAACGTGGCCGGGTTCTTTGTGCCGGTGCTGGGTGAAATCATGTCAGTGGTCGCCCTCTATCAGCTCGCCAGCGAAGCGTTCGTGGCTTACGAGGACTGGCAGCACGATGAAGTCGAAGACGCCATGCAACATGTCTACAACATCGGCGAAAACGTTGCACAGATGTTGCTGGTAGGCGGCGTGGTGGGCGCGGTGAACGGGTTGCAACCCTCGATGTTCATCGAAAGCCTGGTGCAACGACGTGTCGACGGGGCCGTACGTCTCGGCAAGCCGAGCATCGACGCCTATGCGCATACGGTTTCGTTGCCCGACAACCTGAGCAGCAACGCCCTTGGACTTTATGAGCACGATGGCAGGACCTGGCTGCCACTGGACGGCAAGCTGTATCGCGTCGAGTCCGATGCCTCCGGCGCCAACTGGCGCATCAGGCATCCGCTGAATGAGCGTTCTTACGCACCGAAGCTCAAGCACAATGGGGCCGGTGCCTGGCGCCATGAATGGGAAAACCCTATGGGTTGGGACGAGGTAACGGCTTTCAGACGCCTCAACCCGACCTGTCATGCACTCCCGGAAGAGGACATTCAGAAAGTCCTGCGCATTACCGGCACCCACGAGGCGTTGCTGCGCCAGGTACATGTCGAGAACCTCCAGCCTCCGGCCTTGCTGAAGGACGCCATTCAGCGCGTTGAAACAGAACGGCAACTGCACGTCTGCATCGGCGCTCTTCAGGCCGCCGATGTGTCTGAGGTCCATGTTTCTCATCTTGAGCCGTGGCTGAAACTGCTGGTGTCGTCACCGCGCTGGCATGAGCCCCGCGGCCTGTTGCTCATCGACGCCCAAGGGGCGCTGCTGGAATCCTGGAACGTGGGATCGCAGATGACGCTGTCGTCCCATGTCACAGGGCCGACCGGGCACCTCAGTCAAGTGCTCGGCCAGTTACTGGAAGGTCTGCCCGCCGATGAAGTCACTCGTTTGACCGGGAGCGACAGTGCCGACAAGGCCGTTCAACTGCGCGGCTTCAAACGCTATCTGGCCGATTGCGCCCAGACACACTTGGGGCGTCTGCTGGATGACGTGCAGGCGCTCAAAGGTCGCAGCGACGACCCGCATGTTCAACTGATACAGCGCGACTTCGGCAGCTTGCCGAGCAGCGTGGCGCTCGAACTCATCGGCATGGCCAGCGACGCGGACAAAGCGCGGATGACCACGGAAAAACGCATTCCTCTGACACTTGCCGAGCATGCCCGCGAGTATCAGCAGCAACTGCGGATAAACCGCACCAACGAAGGCTTCTATCGGGCAGTAACCGATAATCTGGACACCCAGGCGGCGGGGATGGGCATGCTGCAGTACGTGCCAGGCTGGCGAGGTGATGTTTCCATCGATCTGCTGAAAGATTCGCTGGAGGGCGACGAAATCGCCAGTCTCGACAGCGATCAGGCCTCAGTGCACCGGCTGCTGGTCAGCGCCGAAGCGGGCGTTCAGTGCTTCGATCCTTCAGGTGAGCCGCTCGGTGAAGTCGATCAGCAATTTTTCAGGGCGTTGTTGCTGGCGCTTCCCGAACAGATACGCCTCGACATTCAGCTGCCTGCTGGCGCGGATGAGCAGCAACTGCGCAGTCTGTTGCGCAATACGGCAGTCGAACGGCGTGAGCGCATGGCTGCCATTTTGCAATTGCAGCCAATCAAGCCGGGTATCAAGTGGCCGCAACGCTTGCCTCATGGCCGTATTGGCTACCCCCTGAGTGGACGCTTGCGGGGTTTCTTTCGTCGCTTGGGCATTGGCGCGTCCAGGCACTCGCCGGAGCTTGCGGTAAGAAGTCTGTACCCGGGTTTTTCCGATGCAGAAGTGTCCGACTTCCTGAGCACGCTGCGCGCCGAACACACCGGACCGGCGAGGGAGTTGTCGACTTTCGTCCGGCAAAGACTGAGCAGCCTCGCCGATGAATTGCGAACGCTTCAAGTTACCCTGGACAACTGGGTCGCGGAAACGCCCTTTTCTTCGTTGCGCAGGCCGAGGGAGGTCGCCGCGACGCGCATTCGCGACTGCTGGAAACGCTTGAGCTTTCAGTGCCGAAACTTTCAGGGTGACTTTTTAGGGTATGCGCTCGATCTGGATAACTTGCGTATCGGAGAACTCCCGGATATCACGGCTAACTTCGACCATGTGGCGGTGCTGAAAGCCCGCGCCATGCAGCTTACCGATCCACAAGCGAATGCATTACTGAAAAACTTCAACAGACTGCGTTCGCTGAGCCTGGACTTCAATGATCTGCGATCCTTGCCGACCTCGATAGGGCAAATGCCTCAGCTTGCAGAGCTGTCCATCAGCCACAACCCGCTGATCTGGACAGAGTCCGCCAACGTGGCGTTGCAGAACCTGAACCGGTTGGAGATTCTGGACCTCAACTTTTGCTCGCTCGGCGAGGACGTCCCCATCCACGCATTGAACTCATTGCGCCTACTGTTTTTGCGTGGCACGGGCATTCGAACATTGCCGGCATGGAACTGGGTGCGGTCCGAGCTGATTCGGATTGATGTGCGTGACAATCGCATCTCGGAAATATCCATCGATGAACTCGATAACATCGAGCGCTCCCTCAGTTCCTCGCGCCTGCACCTGCATCTGAGCGGCAATCCGTTGAATTCACCCACGCTGGAACGCATCAGGCTGTTTCGCGAGGGCAGGCTGCGCCCGCGGTGGGGTGTCAGCCAGAGTCGCAATCCGGTCGAGGCCGGACCTGGCAGTGCGCCGTGGCTTGCAGGTCTGAATCGTGAGCAGGTGAATACCCGCATAAGGCTGTGGCAAGACCTGCGCGCCTGTGCCGGATCCACGGATTTTTTTCAGATGCTGAGCGATCTGACGCAATCGGCGACTTCTCAAGTAACCGCGATGAGCTGATTGCGCGAGTCTGGTCGATGATCCAATCGGCGTCGGTCAACGCCGAGCTGCGTGCCCAGCTCTTCGATGTTGCCGCGCACCCGCAGACGTGTGGTGATGGACTGGCAATGGTGTTTGGCGATATGGAAGTGCGCGTCCAGATCTTCTCGATCATGTCATCCACGACGGCGGCCGCGCAGCCACGCGAGCTGTTCAGGATGACCCGCAGTCTGGACCGTCTGGACCAGGTGGAGAAAATCGCCCTGCGCGATATAGCGTTTCGTCAGGCGAGCGGCGAAACGGTCGATGAGGCCGAAGTACGCCTGGCCTACCGCGTCGGTCTGCAGGCGCGGCTTGAGCTGCCGGGCCAGCCGCGAAACATGTGGTTCCGCGCTATTGCCAAGGTGAGCGAAGCGGATTTGCAGGCGGCTTACAACGAAATCATCGATCGCGAAGCCACCCCTGAGTTTTTCCAGTCGATGATTGCCCGGGAATTCTGGATGAGTTATCTGGAAATTCGTTACGCCCCGGAGTTCGAGCCGGTCAAGCAGCCTTTCAATCAGCGCCTGGTGGCCCTGGATGAGTTGCCGCCTGATCAGCGATCCGATCAGCAGTACCTCGAGCAGATTGGCCTGATCTCTCGTCAGCGTGAGCAGGCGATCAACGAATTCGCGATCACTCTTTCCAGGCAGATTGCCCAAGCGGTGAACATGACGGCTCAATAAGGGATATTCTTCACCCTGTCTGCCTATCGGGGAACCTGCATGCCTGTTCACGTAATCGACAGCCTCGGCACCGTCGCGCCTGCCCAGTGGGATGCGCTGGTGCCTGGCAATCAGCCATTCCTGCGGCATGCGTTTCTCAGCTCGCTGGAGGACAGCGGCAGCCTCGGGCCACGATCGGGCTGGCGTGCCGAGCACGTGCTGCACTACGAAAACGATCAGTTGGTGGCGGCGTTGCCGGCTTACCGAAAGTGGCATTCGTATGGCGAGTATGTGTTCGATCACGCCTGGGCAGACGCCTGCCGTCGCGCCGGCATCGCCTATTACCCCAAGCTGCTGATCGCCGTGCCTTTCAGCCCGGTCGGCGGTTCGCGGATTTTGTCGGTGACGCCTCAGGGCGGTATCGAGTTGCTCAGCGAGCTGCCTGCCTATCTGCAGAGTGAAGGGTTGTCGAGCGCCCACGTGAACTTCACCGATCCGGCGGCCGATGCCTTGCTTGAAACGCAACCGGGTTGGCTGGAGCGCTTTGGCTGCCAGTTTCACTGGCACAATCGCGGCTACCGGGACTTTCAGGACTTCCTTGATGCATTGAGTTCGCGCAAGCGCAAACAGATGCGCAAGGAACGTGAGCAGGTGGCCGGGCAGGGCATCGAGTTTGAATGGCTCGAAGGCGCGCAGATGAGCGAAGTGCTGTGGGACTTCGTGTATGCGTGCTACTCCAATACCTACGAGGTGCGTGGTCAGGCGCCTTACCTGACGCGTGAGTTCTTCAGCCTGCTGGCCGAGCGCATGCCCGAATCGATTCGTGTGGTCATCGCGCTGCAGGGCTCACGGCCGGTGGCGATGGCCTTCAGCCTGATCGGCGACGACAGTTTCTATGGGCGCTACTGGGGCTGTCTGGCCGAGTTTGACCGGCTGCATTTCGAAACCTGTTTCTATCAGGGTATGGACTACGCCATCGCGCACGGCCTGCAACGCTTCGACGCCGGCGCGCAGGGCGAACACAAACTGATCCGCGGCTTCGAACCGCAGATCACCCGTTCGTGGCACTACCTGATGCACCCAGGCCTGAAAGACGCCGTCAGCGAGTTTTTGGAGCAGGAGCGAGTCGGCGTACTGGCCTATGCCGAGGAAGCGCGCAGCGCGCTGCCGTATCGGCAGGTGGAGTAACCGGCCAGAAGACATTCAGCGACTGCACTGGCCCCTTCGCGAGCAAGCTCGCTCCCACAAGTGCTGCGTACATATGACCGACAGGTGGACCCCACAAGTGCTGCGTCGCTGCCGCTGGAGATTTTGTGGCCTCTGAAGATCCTGTGGGAGCGAGCTTGCTCGCGAAGAGGCCAGCAAATTCCCCCTATCAATCCACGCCTACAAACCCACCCGTTTGATGCTGCCACAACCGCGCGTACAGCCCGCCATGCGCCAGCAGTTCGCAGTGCGTGCCGGTTTCGGCGATCTGGCCTTTCTCCAGAACCACCAGGCGATCCATGCGTGCGATCGTGAGCAAGCTTGCTCCCACAAGTGCGGCGTCGCTGCCGCTGAAGATGTTGTGGCCTCTGAAGATCCTGTGGGAGCGAGCTTGCTCGCGAAGAGGCCAGCAAACTCCCCCTATCAATCCACGCCTACAAACCCACCCGTTTGATGCTGCCACAACCGCGCATACAGCCCGCCATGCGCCAGCAGTTCGCTGTGCGTGCCTGTTTCAGCGATCTGGCCTTTCTCCAGAACCACCAGGCGATCCATGCGTGCAATCGTCGACAGGCGGTGCGCGATGGCGATCACCGTTTTGCCCTGCATCAACGTCTCCAGGCTTTCCTGAATCGCTGCTTCGACTTCCGAGTCGAGTGCCGAGGTGGCTTCGTCCATGATCAGGATCGGTGCGTCCTTGAGCAGCACGCGAGTGATCGCGATACGCTGGCGTTGACCGCCGGACAGCTTGACGCCGCGTTCACCGACATGAGCATCGAAGCCGGTACGCCCTTCGGAGTCCGACAGCAGCGGGATGAACTCGTCAGCACGAGCCTTGCGGATCGACTCCCAGAGCTGTTCGTCGGTTGCGTGCGGATTGCCATACAGCAGGTTCTCGCGAATCGAGCGGTGCAGCAGCGAGGTGTCCTGGGTAATCATGCCGATCTGCGCCCGCAGGCTTTCCTGGGTGATTTCGGAAATATCCTGGCCGTCGATAAGGATTCTCCCGCCTTGCACGTCGTACATGCGCAGCAGCAGGTTCACCAGCGTCGACTTGCCCGCGCCGGAAGGCCCGATCAGGCCGATCTTCTCACCCGGTTTGATGTCCAGGTTGAGGTTGTGAATGATCCCGTTGCCATTGCCGTAATGGAAATCGACGCCGTCGAACCTGACACCGCCGTTTTCGATCTTCAGCGGCAGGGCGCCAGGTTTGTCATTGACCGTGACGGGCTGCGAGATACTTTCCAGGCCGTCCTGCACGGTACCGATGTTCTCGAAGATGCCGTTGACCACCCACATGATCCAGCCGGACATGTTGACGATGCGGATGACCAGACCGGTGGCCAGTGCGATCGCCCCCACCGAGATCATCGACTGAGTCCACAACCACAGGGCCAGGCCGGTCGTCGTAACGATCAGTATGCCGTTCATGGTGGTGATGGTAGTGTCCATCGACGTGACCACGCGGCCAGCCAGCTGACTTTTTTCGGTGTGATCGCGCATCGCTTCGCGAGCGTACTGCTGCTCGTGGTTGGTGTGGGCGAACAGCTTGAGCGTGGTGATGTTGGTATAGCCGTCGACGATGCGGCCCATCAGTCGTGAGCGCGCATCGGACGAATCCACCGAGCGCTGCTTGACCCTCGGCACGAAATACATCAGCGAGAGGATGAACGCCGCGATCCAGGTACCCAGCGGGATCATCAGGCGCCAGTCGGCCTCGGCGAACAGCACCATCGCGCTGATCGCGTAGATCAGCACATGCCACAGCGCATCCACCGACTGTACGGCCGAGTCGCGCAATGAGTTGCCGGTCTGCATGATGCGCTGAGCGATACGCCCGGCGAAGTCGTTCTGGAAGAAGTTGACGCTCTGCTTGAGCACGTAACTGTGGTTCTGCCAGCGAATCAGGTTGGTCATGCCGGGGCTGATCGTCTGGTGTACCAGCAGGTCATGCAGGCCGACGAAAATCGGCCGCAGCAGCAGGGCGACGACGACCATCCAGATCAGCTCGGAACCATGAATGCTGAAGAAGTTCTCCGGCGGCGTGGTTTGCGCCAGGTCGATGATGCGGCTCAGGTAACTGAACAGCGACACTTCGATCAGCGCACCGATCAGCCCGACCACCAGCAGCGCGGTAAACGTCGGCCACACCTGACGCAGGTAGTAGAGATAAAACGCGAAGACGGTATTGGGCGGGGCAGCGGTAGGAGCGTCTTTGAAGATATCGATCAGTTTTTCGAAACGACGATAAAGCATTGGCTATCACACCCACGCGACGTGGGTTCTCCTTGATAAGTGGAGGCTCTCCCGTCCGGACCGCACGAAGCCCGAAGGCTCCATGCGGTGCAGGTTTCCCGATCAGTTGACGCGTTTGGCGGACTTGATCAGGATCGGGTCGATTGGCACGTTTTGCATGCCTTTCTGAGTAGTGGTGCGGGCGTTGACGATGTTGTCGACGACGTCCATACCCTTGACGACTTTACCGAACACCGCGTAACCGAAGTCGCGCGCGCCGTTGTCGAGCATGGCATTGTCGTTGGTGTTGATGAAGAATTGACTGGTGGCCGAGTTCACGTCCGAAGTACGCGCCATGGCAATGGTGCCGCGGACGTTATGCAAACCGTTCTGGGCTTCGTTCTTGATCGGATCCTTGGTCTGCTTCTGAACCAGTTGCTGGGTGAAGCCACCGCCCTGCACCATGAAACCCGGAATCACCCGGTGAAAGATGGTGTTGGTATAGAAGCCGCTGTCGACATAGCCCAGAAAGTTCTGGGTGCTGATCGGCGCCTTGGTGTCTGCAAGTTCGATTTCAATCTGGCCGAAGCTGGTGTCGAGTACCACGTGCGTGGCTTTATCCGGAGCAGCCATCAGGTTGGCGGCGAACAGTACGGAGCAGGCGGCGAGAGCGATTTTTTTCAGCATGTGGCAACACGTCCTTCATTAAGAGATATCGACTGTGACCGGCAAGGTAACCACGTTTGGCTTTTTTTGCCCAGCGTATTGGCGGGTTTGCAGCACTTCAGACGATCAGGCTGCACGTCCATGGACCGCACAGGATTTTCAGACTGCGTTGCTGGCGATGAATTCCAGCCGCGTGCGATTGACGTGCTGCATACAGTGAAGAGCGCCAAGTGCCTGCGCCGGTCAGGCATTTTGCGGCGTGCCGAGTGCAGCGGTGAGCGGGGTCGTGTCAAAGCTGCGGATCAGATCGATCAGAATCTGCGTGGCCGGGCCCAGCGGTCGGTCCTTGCTGGAGTAAAGATAGAAGGTCGGGTTGCGGCTGCCACCCTTGTCCAGGCGCAAGGGCTTGAGCAGGCCTTCGCGCAGTTCACGCTCGATCATGTGCCGAGGCAGCCAGGCGAAGCCCAGGCCGTTGCTGACGAAGGTCGCAGCGGTGCCCAGGCTGCCGACGGTCCAGCGCTGTTCCGCGCCCAGCCAGCCGAAGTCCCTGGGTTGCTGCCTGCCGGAATCACGGATGACGACCTGCAACTGGCTTTCCAGGTCCTGAAAGGTCAGCTCGCGATTGGCCTGATGCAGGGCGTGGTCCGGGTGAGCGACGGCGACGAACTCGACCGAGCTCATCTCGGTGCCCAGATGCCCGGCAATGCTGTAGCCGCTGATGGCCAGGTCCGCGACGCCTTCGAGCAAGACCTCCTCGACGCCGGAGAGCACTTCCTCACGCAGTCGCACCCGGCAGCCACGGCTCTGCGGCATGAACGCAGTCAGCGCCCTGACCAGACGCGCCGAAGGGTACGCCGCGTCGATCACCAGGCGCACTTCCGCTTCCCAACCCTGCTCCATATGGTGGGCGAGGTCTTCCAGTTGGCTGGCCTGTTTGACCAGTTGCCGCGAGCGGCGCAGCAGTACGCCACCGGCTTCGGTCAGTACCGCCTTGCGCCCGTCGATACGCAACAACGGCACGCCGAGCTGTTCCTGCATGCGCGCCACGGTGTAACTCACCGATGATTGCGAGCGATGCAACGCTTCGGCGGCCTGAGCAAAACCACCGTGATCGACCACGGCCTGCAATGTGCGCCACTGGTCGAGAGTCACGCGGGGCGCTTTCATGCTGTAATTCCTCTTAAAGTACGGGCTTATTGTTCTACTCTGACAATCCCGACTCGGAGATTGCCGAATGAATCGACTGTGTTGTGCGCTGCTGGTCATGTTGCCGTTGACGGCCCTGGCGTACCCCATCGAGGTGGAAAAACAGTACCAGGGCGTGAAGATCGATTATGTTGCCCACGACGTCTATCACGATACCGGGTCAATCACCGTCAACAACTACGGTGAAGTAGACGCCAAATGTTCGGTGGTGTTCATCAACGGGCCGGAGGCACCGCGCACCCGACATGTGCAGGTCGGCGCAGGCAAGAGTCTCGACGTTTCATCCCGATTCAATCGCAGCATCATAAAGTTGCGAATCAGGCTCAGCTGCCAGCCCGCCTGAGAGTAGAGCGCTCTTATGGATAAGACAAATTTATGGGGGGAGCACAGAGGCTTCGCGTTTTTGTGCAACGCGTTGGTGTAGGACCGGGGTTGCGGGGGATGGTACTCACCCCGGTCGCTCTTGCTGATGTTCTGAGGGTGCAGCCCCGTTTCCAGGGCTTTTTATGAGTTATATGCTTTGGGACGATCAGACAATGATGTCGGCGGCCTGCAGCGTTTGCACGCCCGTGAGCTGGATTTCGAAGTCCGCGCCGACGTTGTCATCGATATTGCCGTACAGCACACCGTCGGCAAAACGCAGTTCACCGCTGTTGTTGGCGCTGAACGCCGCGTTGCCGATGAATACGAACGCATCGTGGCCATCGGTCAGCGGTCGGGCATCGAAGCCGGAGAAGTCCAGCTTGTCGCCTTCGACTGTCTTGAAGCCATTGATGATGTCGCGCAGTCCGCCCAGGCCCGTATCGGTGATGCTGTTGAACACGTAGTGGTCCGCGCCGGTGCCGCCGATCAGCGTATCAGCGCCTGACCCGCCGATCAGCACGTCATCACCCGCACCACCGGACAAGGTGTCATTGCCATCGCCGCCGCTCAGGGTGTTGGCGTTCTTGTTGCCGGTCAGCGTGTCGGCAAACTGGCTGCCGATCAGGTTTTCAGTGAATTTCAGTGTGTCCAGGCCCGAACCCCCGGTGGCTTGCTGGGCGCTGGTGTTCAACGCAACGGTGACGCCGGCGGTGGCGAACAGATACGACACGGTGTCATTGCCGTCGCGGCCGTCCATGACGTTGTCGCCAGCGCCCGCGTAAATCAGGTTGTCCAGGGCATTGCCGGTGGCGTTGGCGGCCCCGGTACTGTTGATGACGATGTTCTCCACATTGGCCCCCAGCGTGTAGCTGGCCAGCGAGCTGTACACCGTATCCACGCCACCCACCTGTGCATCGGCATTGGTTTCGACCACCCGGTCGGCGGCATCGTCGACGTAATAACTGTCCGATCCATCGCCGCCGGTCAGCATGTCGGCACCTGCAGCACCGTCAAGAATGTTGTTGCTGGCATTGCCGATGATGACGTTCTTCACGGCGTTGCCGGTGCCGTTGATGGCAGACACGCCGGTAAGCACCAGGTTTTCCAGGTTGGCGCCCAGCGTCCAGCTGACAGACGACACCACGGTGTCGACCTGCGAAGGCGAGTCGTTGCTTTCGGTGACGGTATCGAAAGCGTTGTCGACGACATAGATGTCGTTGCCATCGCCGCCGCTCATGTCATCCGCGCCCTGATCGCCGTCCAGCACGTCATTGCCGGAACTGCCGACCAGTGTGTCGTCGTCACTGGTGCCGAAGATGTGGCCACCTTCGTTCTGGCCACTCTCGAAAATGGCCGCCGGGTCGTTGTTGTCAGCGGCGTTGCCGTGGAAACCCAGGTCATCGGCGATGAAATCGGCCAGGCGCTGGCCGACGATCTCGGCGGACTCTTCATGCAAGTGCCAGACGTCATCGGGGTAAACCAGCGGGTTGACCTCGTAACGCAGCGGCAGGTCGGTGTAGTCAACCGCCAGCTTGACGTCGGCGCGCTCAGTGGCAATGGCTTCCTGAACGCTTCTGACGTACCCGGTACCCTCGACAATGGCGTTGATCTTTTCATCGGTGTAGCCGCGGGCCTTGGCCGCATCGGTCTGGTAGTGCCCGGTTTCGGCGATGTATACGGTGAAATCGCCGATCTGCGCATGCAAGTAGTCGAACACTTTCAGGGTCGAGGCCTTGTACAGCTCGGCTGCCGCCTGCTTGTCAGTGGCGCGGGCGATTTCCTGAGCGGCTTCTTCACCCTGACCCCAGATGATCCCGGTGGTCACTTTGTCGATGGCGGTCAGCGACGCCAGTTGCGACTTGAGCAACTCGGTGGCGCGCAACAGCGCAGGGCCCGGCTCATCGGTGTCGACCAGCCACCAGGAAACACGCTGTTCTTCCTGAGTGCCGGTCGAGTAGCCGACCACGGTGCTGCCGCCCACGGCGAGGTCGATGCCATCGCCGTTGGCGTCGGTGAATTGGCTGCGCACGTCGTAATCGGTGTAGCGGGTCAGGTCCTTGACCATTTCCGAGGTGCCGGACTGGTTATCGTCTTCGGTCATGCGCAGCAGGCGCGCATTGGACTGGCCCAGCGTCGGCAGGTAGAGAATCTCCTGCGCCTCACGCTGGCCGAAGACGAAGTCCGCATCGGTCAGGGTGTTAATCAGGTTGCCGCTCAGGGCGATTTCGAAGCGATTGCCGTCGGCATCCGCCGTAGCGGACTTGATGTAAGTCTTGTCGCCCGTTTCGTTGAGGGTCATGTACAGCGTGTGATCTTCGCCGTTGCCCAGCCCCAGAAAGCCCAGGGCGGAAACGTCTATCTTGTCCTGGCCCGGGGTGAAGTCATAGATCGTGTCGGTGGCGGTCAGCCCGCCAGCGTCGTAATCGCGGTAGCTGTCGGTCAGGGCGCTGTAGACGAACGTGTCGGCATCGGCTCCTCCGTACAGGGCGTCACGTCCTGCGCCACCGTTGATGATGTCGGCGCCGGTATCGCCGCGCAGCGTGTCGTCACCGCCCAGGCCCAGAATCGTGTCGTTGCCTTCGGTGCCATACAGCGCCTCGGCGTTCTCGGTGCCGGTGAGGGTCCCCGGCGTGACGTTGCCCACATTGATGGCAAAACTGTCGGCCACCGACGCGCCGGTGGCGTCGCTTGCGGTCAGCAATACCGAGTAAAGCCCCGATGCCGTGCCACCCGGCGTGCCGCTGAAGGTCAGGGTCTTGCTGTCGAACTTCAACCAGTCGGGCAGGGCGCTGTTATCGGCCAGGGTCGCGCTGTAGGTCAGCGTGTTGCTGTCCGGGTCGCTGAAGCTGCCGGGTTGCACAGCGTAGGAGAACGCCTTCAGCTCGGTGATGTTCTGGTCCATCAGCGGCGTATTGAGCACTGGTGCCTGATTGGCGGCGGCTGCGGTGGAGAAGATGAAGTTGGACGCGCTCAGTTTGTCGGCCAGATTGCCTTGCAAGGCGATCTCGAAGCGATTGCCTGTGCTGTCGACCGCATCGGTCTTGATGTAGGTCTTGCTGCCGTCGGCATTGACGGACAGGTAAATGGTGTTGGCGCTGCCATCGCCCAGGCCGCGCAGGCCGATGCTGGACAGGTCGATGCGGTCTTCGGCCGGGTTGAAGTCGGTGATCGTGTCGCTCTGCTTGGTGCCGCTGGCTGTGTAATTGCGATAGCTGTCCAGACGCGAGTTGTAGATGAACAGGTCCGCGCCCGCGCCACCGGTCAGGGTGTCGGCATCGGCTCCGCCAGTGATCGTGTCGGCGCCCGCGCCGCCATCGATACGGTCCGTACCGGCGTTGCCGTTGATCACGTCATTGCCGTCGGTGCCGGTCAGGGTATCGCCGCCCGCCGTGCCTTCCACGACATGCTGGAAGATGAAATGACTGGCATTGAGCGTGTCTTTCAGGTTGCCGCTCAGGCCCAGTTCGAAGCGGTTACCGCTGGCATCGGCGTCGAGTGATTTGACGTAGGTGCGGTCCAGCGTGGCGTTGTAGCTGATGTTCAGCGTACCGCCCTTGCCGCTGCCCAGCCCGGTGAAGCCCAGGTTGCTCAGGTCGATGCGGTCCTGGCTGATATCGAAGTCGGTGACCAGATCGGTGGAACTGGTGGTCGCTGTACGGTAGCTGTCGGTCAACTGATCGAAGCGAAAGGTGTCGGCACCCGCGCCACCGGTGAGCTTGTCGGCTCCGGCACCACCAATCAGGATGTCGTCACCCGCACCGCCGTTCAAGGTGTCCTTGCCGGCCAGACCGAAGATCTGCTCGTGGGCCGCGCCACCGGTGATGACGTCGTTGCCCTCGGTGCCATTGACGGTCACCAGCGGGAACGCATCACCTGCAAAGCTGCCATCGCCATACACCAGGGTCAGCCCCTTGCTGGTGTGGCTGATGGTGTTGCCGACGATGCTGTTGCGGTCGGTGCCGTCTTCGTTGCGCTCGGCGACGCCGTAGGTGGAGTTGTCACTGCCGGTGATCGTGTTGCCACGGATCAGGTTGTCGCTGCCGCTGAAGAACTTGCCGGACACGCCCGTGGTGTCGTCGTAGGACTGAATGATGATTTCCGGAACCGCTGAACCCAGCGCGTTGTTGCTCAGGGTGTTATCGAAGATATCCACCCCGGAACTGCCGTAAATGCGCACGCCGGCGTTGCCGTTGTCGTGGATGTCCACGCCGCTGACCGAGACCTGGCTGGACAGCTTGATCAGTACGCCTTCTGCTGCGTTGCCATACACCGCGCCGCCGGTGATGGTGATGTTGGCGGGAGAGGGGATGTTCTCGCTGCCGCGCTGCACCACGATGCCGGTGCTGCCATTGCCATAGGCAACGTTGTTGCTCAGGGTGAAGTCGTGGGTGCTGGTGACCACGTTGAAGCCGTGACGATCGTTGTCGTACGCAACGTTGTTTTCAAACACGCTGTCGCTCAGGTAATCGGCCACGAAGCCGTCCAGGCCGTTGCCATGCGACACGCTGTTCTTGATCACCATGTTGACGGTCTGCTCGTGCGGGTCGAAGCCGTAGCCCGAGCAATCCTTGATCTCGACGCTGTCGAGGGTAACGTTCGAATCCTTGCCGTCAGAGCCCGGAATGTAACCGTTGAACCAGCCATCCACCTTGCCGGTGGTGGCGTCCCGGTTACCGTCCAGCGTCAGGTTCTTCATGCCGAAGTCGTGGGTTTCTTCGCCATAGGCCGAGCGCACGATGCCGGTGATCTTGGTGTCCGAGCCATCCGCAAGCTTGATGACCGTCTCGCCCATGCCTGCACCCGACAGGGTGACGTTGCTCTTGAGCATCAGGCAGCCATCAGAAGGCTCTTCGCCACCGGACACGATGTATGTGCCGGCCCCCATGACCACTTCACCGCCGCCTGCAGCCGCCGCCGCATCGATTGCGGCCTGAATGGCAGCTGTATCGTCAGTGACGCCGTCGCCCACTGCTCCGAAGTCTTTTGTGTTGAATATCATGGTGTTACTCCAGGCGACGACGAATGTGGATGAAATGAGTCAATATTGCAGCGTCGAGATGATAAGACCTTTTTCTGTGGAAAAGTTGCCGATATAGGCTATATTTTCGTCGAAACCGACGACATGTACGTCAATAATGCGACTGTCATATTTGTGACGGGTAACGCGGAGCGCGGCGACGGGTTGGCGTCAAAAATTGGCGGCCGTCGAGTGGACAGTGAGTGACGCAACCGCTATGGTCGCGCCCTTCAAAAATGGGGGGCGGGCATGGGTTATCTACTTTTCGTCACACTGATTCAGGCGTTTTCGTTCAGCCTGATCGGTGTCTATCTGGCCGGGCACGTCGACAGTTATTTCGCGGTACTGATCCGCGTGGTGCTGGCGGGTCTGGTATTCATTCCGCTGACCCGCTGGCGTCAGGTCGAACCCCGCTTCATGCGCAGCATGCTGCTGATCGGCGCACTGCAATTCGGCGTGACCTATGTCTGCCTGTACCTGAGTTTCAGGGTGCTGACGGTGCCGGAAGTGCTGCTGTTCACCATCCTCACGCCACTGCACGTAACGTTGATCGAAGACGCGCTGAACCGACGCTTCAACCCGTGGGCGCTATTGGCTGCGCTGATCGCGGTGCTGGGCGCGGGCGTGATTCGCTATGACGGTCTGGATGGCGACTTCCTGGGCGGGTTCCTGCTGCTGCAACTGGCCAACTTCACCTACGCCGCCGGGCAGGTGCTGTACAAGCATCTGGTGGCGCGCTACCCGAGCGACCTGCCGCATTACCGACGCTTCGGCTACTTCTACCTCGGCGCACTGGCCGTGGTACTGCCTGCGTTCCTGATATTCGGTAACCCGCAACACCTGCCCGAAGCGCCGACCCAATGGATCGTGCTGCTATTTCTCGGCCTGTGTTCGACGGCGCTGGGCATGTATTGGTGGAATAAAGGTGCGTGCATGGTCAACGGCGGCACCCTGGCGGTGATGAATAACCTGCATGTGCCGCTGGGGCTGTTGATCAATCTGCTGATCTGGAACCAGCATGAGGACTTCACCCGCCTGCTGATCGGCGGCGGGGTGATCGTGGCGTCGGTGTGGATCAGTCGCCTGGGCGTGCGGCGCGTGCCGGAGAGCGTTTCCGGCACACGTTGAGTCAGACGTGCTGGCCGCCGTTGACGTGAATCTCCGCACCGTTCACGTAGGACGCGCCAGCCGTGCACAGGAAGTAGATCAGCGAAGCGACTTCCTCGGGCTTGCCCAGCCGGTGCATCGGCACCAGCCGCTCGACAATCTCGGCGGTGCCGGGTGACAGAATCGACGTATCGATTTCACCCGGCGCAATGGCATTGACCCGTATCCCGTGCGGGCCGAAATCGAAGGCCATTTCCCGGGTCAGCGCCGACAGTGCCGCCTTGGACGTGGCGTAGGCGACGCCTGCAAACGGGTGGACCTTTGAGCCGGCGATCGAGGTGACATTGATGATGCTGCCCTTGGCTGCCTTCAACTCGTCAAACAAACCCCGACCCAGCAGCGCGGTAGAGAACAGATTGACGTTGAACACCTTGATCCAGGTGCTGTAATCCGACTCCAGCACACCCATGCGCCCGCCGTCCTCGGTCTTCGGTGAAACGCCGGCATTATTGACCAGCGCATCGAGCCGCCCGCCGAGCTTGTCCTTGATCGCTGCCATGCTCTCGCTGACGCTGTCGATGTTTTCCAGGTCCAGGTGAATGTGGTTGAGCAGACCTTCAGCCCACGGGCAGTCATCGACCCAGTTCTGCCGCGACGCGGTAAACACCTCCCAGCCAGCGGCATTGAAATGCTTGACCGTGGCATGACCGATACCCCGGCTTGCGCCAGTCAGCAAAAGCTTTTTCTTGTCGCTCATGAGTGCGTTCCGGTTTTTAGAGTGGATGCATCATGTTTTTTGGTGGGAGGGGTGTCAACGGGGTTCAGGCAGTACCGGTCAGGCGGCAGTGCGCATTGTGTTGATGCGCTTCAACACCCTGCGCCATAACGGCCGCTTTGGATGAGGAGCTGCTTCGGCCACCACATTCGGCATGTCCCGTAAGCGAATCCAGGTTTCGCTGCGCCAGTGCAGCACGCTCAGCGATGTGCCGGGCCATTGCAGCTGGCTCATTCTGGGTTTATCCAGCGTGACGTTCTGTTGATCATGCAAGGTCGTCAGTACCTCATGCGTCAGCCACTGACGCAGCATATGGCTGTGACGGAGGACGAGGGTGGCTTCGAAATGGGGTGTGTGGGGGGAAAGGTGTGGGGCTGAAGCATAGGAAACGGCATTTTTTGGGGCGGCTGCGATGCGTTAGATTTTAGGTTGTGTTCAGATAGTGTGTTGTCGGTTGATGTTTATTATTGAAGCGCGCCCATCTGCATGGGTTAGATTAGGTAACGCCTCCATCACCCTCGACAACCCCACACAGGAGGCGACATGTTCGACAAAGGCATCTGGCTGAACCAACCCCGGCACTGCGGCGTGACGGACGAGCGTTTGACAGTCACCACAGACCCGCAAACCGATTTCTGGCAGCAGACGCACTACGGCTTCTGCCGTGACACGGGTCATTTTCTGGGTGTTTCGGTGACCGGTGATTTCACTGCGCAAGTGCATGTGCAAGGTGATTTCAAGACGCTTTACGATCAGGCGGGCTTGATGGTCCGCATTGACGAGCGCAACTGGGTCAAAACCGGCGTTGAAGTCAGTGACGGAGCCCTGATGCTGGGCAGCGTTCTAACCTGCGGACAATCCGATTGGGCCACGGGTGTATTTGATGATTCGTCATCCGGCCTCTGGCTGCGAGTTACCGTCGCCAAGGGCGTGTTGCGCATTCAGCACTCCAGCGACGGCCTGCGCTGGCCGCTGCTGCGCCTGGCACCATTTCCCGTGAGTGAGTCTTATGCCGTAGGCCCAATGTGCTGCAGTCCGGAACGGGGAGGGCTGGAGGTGGTGTTCTCTCATTTCGAGGTCATGCCTGCACTGGGCAAGGATTTGCATGATCTGACGTGAGTGACTCTTCAGCGAACCATTGCAGGCTCGCTGAAGAGCGACAGGGTAATTTCGTGTTACTGAACGACAGTGAACTTGCAGTTTTCAGCTGATGTTTTTTCACACACGTTATAGACAAGACCAAAAGGCCCCTCTTTGTTGCCGCTGACCGAAAACTGACCCAGTAGAGGCTGTTCTGCCGACTGAAAACTGACCCAGGTGTTCAACTGCTTCTGCTCACTTTTTGAGCAGGAGAACACAGGGTGATCAGCATGGAAATGTTGGGAAAAATCCGGCGGATGTACTTCCGCGACAAGCTCTCGCTGCATCAGATAGCCAAGCGTACCGGGCTGTCGAGAAACACCATCCGAAAATGGGTCAGAGCGCCCGAAGCCAATCAACCAGCGTACCAACGGTGCGCATCCTTCAATAAGCTCAACCCTTTTCACGAGACCTTAGAGCAGGCGCTCAAGGCTGATTCGTTCCGGCCAAAACACAACCGTAGGAGCGCCAAGGCACTTTTTGAGCAGATCAAGGCCGAGGGTTATGACGGCGGTTACAGCCAGCTCACGGCGTTTGTCCGCTCTTGGCGGTGCGAGCAAGGCAAGTCTGTACGCGCTTTTGTACCGCTGACTTTTGCCCTCGGTGAGGCCTTTCAGTTTGACTGGAGCGAAGAAGGCCTGCTGATCGGTGGCCTGTTTCGACGTATCCAGGTCTCCCATATGAAGCTGTGCGCAAGTCGCGCGTTCTGGTTGGTTGCGTACCCCAGTCAAGGCCACGAGATGCTGTTTGATGCCCATACACGTTCGTTTGGAGCGTTGGGTGGCGTGCCACGTCGCGGCATCTACGACAACATGAAAACGGCTGTCGACAAGGTTAACAAAGGCAAAGGCCGCACGGTCAATGCCCGGTTTTCCGTGATGTGCGCGCACTATCTGTTCGATCCGGACTTCTGCAACGTGGCCTCTGGCTGGGAGAAAGGCATCGTCGAAAAGAACGTGCAAGACAGCCGGAGGCGAATCTGGCTCGATGCTCAAAATTGCATGTTCCATACCTTCGAGGAGCTGAACGTCTGGCTCGGCCAACGCTGTCGTACGCTCTGGGCTGAACTTGTACATCCGCAGTACAACGGTTTGACGGTGGCAGAAGCCCTGGAGCTGGAGCAGGCTGAAATGATGCCGATGCCGACGGCCTTTGATGGCTACGTGGAACGCACCGTCCGTGTCTCTAGCACCTGCCTGATCAGCGTGGCGCGCAATCGTTATTCGGTGCCTTGCGAGCGTGTGGGTCAATGGGTCAGCAGCCGTTTGTACCCTTCGCGAATCGTGGTCATTGCCGACGAAACGGTGATCGCCAGTCACGAGCGCCTCTTTGATCGAGATCAGATCGGTTTTGACTGGCAGCACTACATCCCACTCATCGAACGCAAGCCTGGTGCACTGCGCAATGGCGCTCCATTTGCTGATCTGCCAAAACCGTTACAGCTTCTTAAACGCGGACTGAGGCGTCACACCAACGGTGATCGAATCATGATGCAGGTACTGGCTGCTGTGCCCATCGCCGGTCTCGAACCAGTGCTGGTGGCGGTGGAGCTGGTACTTGAATCGGGAAGTCTGAGCGCCGATCACATCCTCAATGTCGTTGCCCGCCTGACCTCCACCGCACCACCTCCCTGTGTAGAAACCAGCCTGCAACTCAAAGTGGCGCCGGTTGCCAATACAGCACGCTACGACCGGCTCCGTACGACCGATGAGGAGAATCGCAATGCGTGACCTAATGACTGAACTCAAAGAACTGCGCCTGCACGGCATGGCCAGTGCTTGGGAAGAACTGGTCTCTCAAGGAACAGCGTCGACGGCTTCATCGAAATGGCTGCTGGAACATCTGCTTCAGCAGGAACATGCGGATCGCGCGGTGCGCTCGGTGAATCATCAGATGAACATGGCAAAACTCCCCATGCACCGTGACTTAGCTGGCTTTGACTTCAGCGCTTCCAGCGCTGATGCCCGGCTGGTCAGCGATCTATCCAGCTTGGCGTTCACTGAAACCGCGCAGAATGTCGTGTTCATCGGCGGCCCTGGCACCGGGAAAACACACCTGGCCAGTGCCTTGGCTGTATCCGGAATCACGGCCTACAACAAACGCGTGCGCTTCTTTTCCACGGTGGATCTGGTGAATCTGCTGGAGCGTGAGAAGTACGATGGCAAGGCAGGGCGAATCGCCCAGGCACTGCTGCGCACAGACCTGGTGATACTGGATGAACTCGGATATTTGCCCTTCAGCCAAAGCGGTGGCGCCCTGTTATTTCACCTGCTGTCCAAACTGTACGAACACACCAGCGTGGTCATCACCACCAACCTGAGCTTCTCGGAATGGTCGAGTGTGTTTGGCGACGCCAAGATGACCACCGCGTTGCTGGATCGGCTGACACACCACTGCCACATCGTCGAAACGGGCAACGAGTCCTACCGCCTACAACACAGCACATTGGCTGCCCAGACAAAGATCAAAACACGCGAACGAAAGCGAAAGGACGGAAATGATATCGAGGACGATGAGCCATTTTGATCCGCACCATAAATGCCCTGCTGCATGCGGTGGGGCTTGATGCGTCTTCAATCGGAACACTGCTGCTAAGCTTATCCACAATTGCTGGGGCAAAAATCAGCAATCCGTCCTGGGTCAATTTTCAATCGGCAGGGTGGGTCAGTTTTCAATCAGCGCCAACACATCAACATCAAGGGGCGAAGCTCAGATTGGGCTGGAGAGCATTTTTCGAAAACGACGATTTTGGTGGCCGGCAATCATGAATTCTATAAGTCGAGCTGGGATAAAACGCTTGGTCGCTTGAACTCATCCAGCGCCCCGCACGTGCATTTTCTGGAGAAGCGCACACTGATTTTGCAGGGTGTGCGATTTATAGGCTGTACGGGATGGGCCGATTTTGATGGCACGGGGAACGCGCCATTGGCGATGATGGAAGCCCGCGCACTGATGAACGATTACAAAGTCAGGGCCAGGAGAGACTGGGTATCTAATATCGATGTAGCGAATACTTCGTAGAAGGTGGTGCAGTCCTTGTTGTACTCAATGATGTCTTCAAAAGAGTCCGTCCAGCCGCCACCAATGAGAGCGGTGACATCGAGAATACACTCCGCCTCAGTGGGTAGGATTTCCAGCATCGCTACTGCCATGCTCTCCAAGGTCTGGCATGGGAAGCCGGTATCATGGAGCGTACCTTCGTCCCAGAACGCGTTCGAATCAAAGAAAATGTCTAGAAGCGGATCCGCGTAGTTCTGCTTGCATTCGTCCCAGCGCCAACTCGTTATGCTGTCATCAAAGGCAGTCTTGAGGCACTTGAGCCAGTCGGTCAGACCTGAAGACCTGAGGATTGCAGCGCGCGTTGACCGCTCCTCCGCCCAGTCGTCATCATGCTCAAATGGCTCTTCAAGAATTTCAATTCTCCGAGCGATACACTCGTTGAATTCGCGCTCCAACGTTTCATGATTGAAACCTGCAAGCTCTAAACGCCTTTTCATGACAGGGCCAGGCACTGCATAGAAGTAATCGGTCTCCTCTTCGTGCTGCTCGTGGGGTTCTGCCTCACACCAAATGAGGGTGTTGCGCTGGGATTTACCGCGAACGCGGATCACGCGATCATTCTTCCGAAAGCACCATCGATGGTAATAGTTCTTCGTCGATGAAATTGGGTAACCAGATATCGTAATATAAGCGTAGCTTCCCATGCGCTCTTCCTTGTAGTCGAGTTCTGCAATTCTAGGATTGGCCCCATGGTGCCGTGTCTATCCTAAAGTACCGACTGTTCGAGCTCGATGAGCAGTCAAGCCCGTCCGTATCGCTCCAGTATTTTCATCAGTACAGCGTTGGCGTGGGTAAAGTTGTCTAGCTGATCACGAATTGGTATACCCACTTTGAACCGTGGAACAGATTATTCTTAAGTCGCCAGACGATCATCAGGACGCATAACATGCTGTCGCGAGGTTAATCGTTTCGGCCTTTGATGACGTTGGCTACCAACTCGGGGGAATCGGAAGGGCGGAGGTTGAGGTATTCGAAGTGATAAGTGATTTCACCGTTCACACAGTAACGGTTTCTGAAGTAGGCCAATCCTTCTTCATACACCTCAGGGTAGATCCTCTTCTCATTGTTGCAGACGTCGACCCGCTCTGAGATGGTTCGCGCCTGGGCATAGTTCTTAAGAGCGTTGCTCAGCAGGGTAGAACAATCTCAGAAACGAGGTTTCCGCAATCGCTGTAACGGGCACTTGAAATAGTCGAGGGCATCGGTATGACTAGCCTCTAATGCAGAATTTTTCGAGGTCGAACAGGCTACCGGCTGATTCGCACTAGTCATCAAAATCCACGGCGATGTGGTGGATCAATTGTCTGGGGCTTTTGGAATCAACCAACGTCTATATGATATTCCGCTTGCTGCGGGGGAATTTCTTCAAGATGCTTTAGCTGCACGTCGCCCCCTAGTCAGTGCCGTGGATGCGATCAGCCAGTAGTAACAACAAAATGGCGTCGGACAGCGTCATGTTGAGCCTAAGTACACATATGGGTTGGGGTCGATGCGCTTTGCCACTCATGGGTATTGCCGATGAAATCCGTACCTGGTCAGCGACTCCCTTCTCTCAGGATGAGAGCTTCTGGGTGGCGACATAGGCGCTTTGGGTCTGCAGGTTCTACCATGAGGGATTGGCGGTTCGATCAAGCATTGAGCCCTCTCAGACACTCATATGAGGGTAAAAACAGAATGGATTTAATTGATCCCTACACAACTATTGTCGGGCTCGTTTCTGCATTTGCATCAGGTCGCGAAGCCTCCCAGGCGCTCAGCGTTGCCGAGTTCAACTCATGGCTTGCGGAGCACAATCACCAGGAACTGGCCAAAGTGATCGACCACAATCTCGGGGTGGCAGTGTTCATCAAGGCCTATCTGAATCGAGAGCTTCCGCAAGTCCAGACAAAGCTCGATGCTTTGACGGCTATGGTCGAGGTGCTGGTCGAACGCAGTGAAGAAACCGACACGTCAGTGGTGCTGCCTGGGGAGCATTACGCTAAAAACGTAGCGCTTTTGTTCATCGGCAGGGTTATGGAAATCGGTCGGGATACCAACATCGGGTACGTCGTCGATGAGTTAGAAGACCATTTAACGCGCAACCAAATCCGGTTTAATCACCGTGCGGTGGCGCGTATGGTTGAGGATGCAGCGGGGCGAACCGAAACAGCGGCCCACATCCTCCAGCGGCACTGGGACGACATCGTCTTGAGGTGAGAGTGATCGCTTGGGCGCTGCCGACGCCTAATGGAGTTGCTATCATTTTTTGAATAGGACTTAGTTGGCAGCTTAGGCTTGGTCAGGCACGTAGCCTCATCCTCGTGTCCATATGGACGTTTAAGATTCTCAGTTTTTTCGGGGTTCTTTGGATTCTCCTTGTAGACCAACAGGATGACCGCCGACATGGCGCCGAGGCCGGACAGCAGTAGCAGGGGCGAACGGTCGATCAGGGTGGCGACGATGATGATCCCGGCGAAGACGTACAGGATCATCTTCGACAGTTGCACGTAACCCTTGATGGAGCGCGTGCGGGCGTGTTCGGTGCGCGCGTAGATGTCCAGCAGGGCGTTGAGCAGGGTGCCGATGGCTAATGTCATGAACAGGATGGTGAACGCCATGGCGATGTTGCCGATCACGTTGCGGCCCGCAGTGCTCAGGCCCGGGACCAGCGTGAGGCCGAACTGAATGACCAGTGACGGCACCATCTGCGCCAGTCGGTGAAAGACCTTGTTGTGGCGGAAGTCGTTGACCCAGTGCAGGGACGGCTGACGGCCGAGCATCCTGACGGCGTACAGCACCAGAAAGCGCGCCACGCGGCCAAGCACCAGTGCGGCGGTCAGCAACAGGATCAGCGCCAGCCCGGTGCGTACCCACGGGTGCTGATCGAGCATGTCCCAGATTTCCTGGGTCTTGAGCCAAAGCGAGTGAATATCCATAAAAGCATCGGGCCCGTTAAGCGAAGAGGGGGCGTGATTAGAACATTTACCGGGTTGGACAGGGCGGCCCGTGAGCACGAAGTGTACGTTGGGCAATGATTTCAAATTTTATCGATCGCTGAAGTAGACTCGTCGCTCATTATCAAAGGAGTTGCGTCTTGCACCTATCCATCGTTCAACGCTGTGCGTCACGTCTCGGGTTGCAGGCCTTGTGGGTACTGGTCGGTCTGGCCTCGTCGACACTGGTCAGTGCCGCCGGCGCGTTACCGACCTACGGTGAAATGGACGCTGCAGGGTTCGCGGGCTCGCCCCGGGAGAACTACGCCCTGCAGGACTTTTCCGATAAATACCGTGCGACGCTGGATATTTCAGCCAAGGACGATGTGTTTCGTCCCGGCGTGATCAACGTGTACGACAAGGCCAGCGGTGCGGCTTTGATCCGCGTGCAGTCCGACGAACTGGTGCTCGGCACTGACCCGAAAACCGGCAAGGTCAAAACCAACGTGCACGAGTTGCCCTATGGCGAACAAAGCGTACTGATCTATCAGGATTTCAACTTCGACGGCATCAAGGACTTGGCCTTGATGGACGGGCAGAACAGCTGCTATCACGGCCCCTCGTATCAGGTCTTTCTCGGCACGGCCGATGGTTTCCGGCACAGCGATTCGTTTACCGAACTGGCGCAAAACAACTGCGGCCTGTTCAGCGTGAATGAGAAAGCCCGCAAGATCGAGACCATGACCAAGGACGGTTGCTGCTGGCACCAGACGTCTACGTACAGCATCCGTAATGGAGAGCCGGTTCTGGAAACGCAGACGGTCCTTGACCATACCGGTGGGTCGGGACTGCCGACTGAAACAGTCAGTCGCAATCAGAATGGCAAGATGACGCACACCACCAGCATCGTCTGGGAGGAAGACCAGCAGCGTGAGATTCTTCTGTCGTTCAGGCTCGCGCCGTCCGGCAAGCGCATTGTGTTGTTCCGCTCAGGGGACGCAAGCCCGGTCTTCTACGCGGCCGTGGACAGCAAGAATCAGGTCGGGCTGCTGTTTCCCCAGGCTGACGGTGAGCAACTGAAGTACGACGCTGCCAGTCACGTATTGAGCTTTGTGCGCGGCGACACCGTTTACCGGATCGTGGGTGACGCAAAGGGTGCGCCCACCGCCATGCAAGTGGTGGTGCGTGGCAAAACCACCGAGCTGAAACTGCTTGCCGAGCCTGCTCAAGGTTCGCTGAACAAGGTCGCGGATGCGTTGAAAGCCGCGCAGTAATCGGGCGACGGGGTGCTAGCCCCGATACCTCACCGCCTCGACAAACGCACTGAATGCCGGCGACGCCTGTCGCCGGTTCGGGTAGTACAAGTGAAAGCCTTCGAAATACGGGCTCCAGTCGACCAGCACTTCTTTCAGGCGGCCGCTGGCGATGTGCGGCTCGGCCATGGAGTCCGGCACGTAGGCCAGGCCCACGCCGTCCAGTGCGGCGTTGAGCACATGAATCATGCTGTTCGACGTAAATTGCCCGTTGACCCGTAGGTTGAGCTTGCGGCTGTCCTTCTCGAACTCCCAGGCGTAGCAGCTGCCGTTTGGCGAGTGACGGATGTTGATGCAGGTGTGTTGAGTCAGGTCCTGAGGCTGCAGCGGGACGGGATGTCGCTCGAAGTAGGCCGGCGAGCCGACCACTGACAGGCGCCAGTCAGGCCCCAGGCGCACGGCAATCATGTCCTTGCTGATGGACTCCCCCAGGCGGATGCCCGCATCGAAACGTTCGCTGACAATATTGGTGAAGCCGTAGTCGATGCAGATCTCGATCTGAATATCCGGGTACTGCACCAGAAACCTTGCAAGCATCGGGCGGATGATGCCTTCTGCGGCGTCATCGGAGCAGGTAATGCGAATGGTGCCGGCGGGTTTGTCGCGCAGTTCGCCCAGCACTTCGACTTCTGCGGCAATCTGATCCAGCAGCGGCCCGATCGAGCGCATCAGCCGTTCGCCAGCCTCGGTCGGGGCCACGTTGCGGGTGGTTCTCGCCAGCAGGCGCAGGCCCATGCGCTCTTCAAGGCCCCTCATGGTGTGGCTCAGGGCTGAAGGCGTAACGCCCAGTCTGGTCGCGGCCTTGGTAAAGCTCTGATCGCGTGCCACCTGCAGGAAGGCTTGCAGGTCATTGAGTTTGGGTGTGCTCATTACTGAATCCTTCTCACAAGCGCGTATAAATTGTGGTGTCTAATCATCCTAATACCTTTGCCCTAACCTGTGCCGACTCATTTTTAACGTCGCCAGGTCAGGACGCATGCAAGTATTTGATTCAACCCTGAAGCAGTCCGAAATAACCACTCATCCGCCCGCATGGGGCGCCTTGTTCTCGATGGCGCTGTGTGTGGTGGTGCTGATTGCGTCGGAGTTCATGCCGGTCAGCCTGCTGACACCCATCGCGCAGGACCTCGGCATCAGCCAAGGGCAGGCAGGGCAGGCGATTTCGATCTCCGGCTTTTTTGCTGTGTTGACCAGCCTGCTGAACACGCCACTGACCGGGCATCTGGATCGCAAGCCTGTCCTGCTGGGCTTCAGCCTGTTGTTGCTGGTGTCTGGCGTGATCGTCACGCTGGCCTCCAACGGCTGGTTATTCATGACGGGACGTGCATTGCTCGGGATTGCCATTGGCGGTTTCTGGTCGATGTCGACCGCCACCGTGATGAAGCTGGTGCCGAAGCAATCGGTCGCCAAGGGCCTGGCACTGATCAACGGCGGCAATGCGCTGGCGGCGACGGTCGCCGCGCCATTGGGCAGCTTCATGGGCCAGTACATCGGCTGGCGCGGGGCGTTTTTCCTGGTTATCCCGCTCGCGGCGCTGGCGTTTGCCTGGCAGTGGCTGAGCCTGCCGGCCATGCGCAGCCAGCCGAACAACCGGGCACGCAATCCTTTTCGCCTGCTGCGCAACCCGCAAGTGGCCGTCGGCATGAGCGCGATCCTGTTGCTGTTCATGGGCCAGTTCGCCGTCTTCACCTACCTGCGCCCGTTTCTGGAAGAGATCACCGGGGTCAGCGTCAACACGTTGTCCCTGATGCTTTTGGCGCTGGGGGCCAGCGGGCTGGTTGGCACCTACCTGATCGGCAGGCTGCTGCACACAGGCCTGTATGCCTGCCTGATCGCCATTCCGTTGCTGATGGCGGTGCTGGCCGTGGCGCTGACCGGCCTGGGCCATTCACCTCAGTCCGTCGCCATTGTGCTTGCCGTCTGGGGGCTGATTGCCACACCTGCGCCGGTCGCCTGGGGCCTGTGGTTGAGCCGCACGCTGCCCGACGATGCCGAGGCGGGCGGCGGCCTGATGGTGGCGACCATTCAATTGGCGATCACCGCCGGGGCCGGTATCGGCGGCGCGCTGTTCGACAGCCTCGGTTGGTGGAGCCCGTTCGCATTCGGTGGCGTGTTACTGGCGTGTTCGGCCGCGCTGGCCTGGACGGCACGCGACAACGCGTCTCTGCAGGAAAGCAACACCGGTCAGGGCCGGGCAGATAAACGCGGGTCAATTTCTCAACGAGGTAACACGCCATGAAAAAGATTCTTTTGATGCTTGGGCTTTTAATCAGCTCATACGCTGCGACAGGAGCAGACATGTCTCACGGTGCCGATAATTTCTACACAAGCGACAAGGTCGTTGCGCAAAAAGTGCTGTTCAACAACCAGTACAAGATGAAAGTCGCGGGCAACCTGTTTATACCCAAAGGCTCGAACCCGAACGTTAAAGCTCCGGCAATCATCGTCGGCCATCCGATGGGGGCGGTGAAGGAGCAAAGCGCCAATCTCTACGCGCAGAAACTGGCCGAGCAGGGGTTTGTCACCTTGTCGCTGGACCTGTCGTTCTGGGGCGAGAGCGAAGGCCTGCCGCGTAATGCCGTTTCACCGGATATCTACGCCGAAGACTTCAGCGCCGCAGTGGACTTCCTGAGCACGCAGACCTTCGTGGACAAAAAACGAATCGGCGTGCTGGGGATTTGCGGCAGCGGCAGCTTTGTCATCAGTGCCGCGAAGATCGACCCGCGCATGAAAGCCATCGCCACGGTGAGCATGTATGACATGGGCGCCGCCAACCGCAACGGCCTGAAACACTCGCAGACGCTGGCGCAGCGCAAGAAGCTCATCGAGCAGGCGGCACTGCAACGTGACGTGGAATACAGCGGCGGCGACACCGCGTATACCAGTGGCACGGTACACAAACTGACTGACACATCCGGCCCGATCGAACGCGAGTTCTATGATTTTTATCGCACGCCACGGGGCGAGTTCACGCCCGAAGGCCAGTCCCCCGAACTGACCACTCACCCGACGCTGACCAGCAACATCAAGTTCATGAACTTCTATCCGTTCAACGACATCGCGACCATCTCGCCACGCCCGATGTTGTTCATCGCCGGTTCAAAGGCGCACTCGCTGGAGTTCAGCGAGGACGCGTACAAACTGGCCGGCCAGCCCAAGCAATTGATCATCGTGCCAGAGGCCGGGCATGTGGATCTTTACGATCGGGTCGATCTGATCCCGTTCGACAAGCTGGGCGAGTTTTTCAAGAACAACCTGAAGTAATCCGCCTGAAAGCGCTACGCATGAAAAGGCCCTGCACAAGCAGGGCTTTTTTGTTATCGGTCACTGGTGGTTTCAAATCTGCCTAAAGATCCGCAGGCTCATCCTCATCACGAAGGTGAATGTCCAGCCCCTGCCGACCCACTGCAAGATGAGGACGCAATGTCAGTGCCGGGATCTCGTAGTCACCGTCGTTCTGCCTGCGAAACGGCAAGGGCTCAAGGGTGAACAGGGTATCCAGGCGGTCGCCGTAGTCGGCGCAAATCCGCGCAAAGGTTGCGCTGTCCACTTTGCCTGCCCGGTACACGGGGAAGGGCGCGAGCACCTCGAAGCCTGGATAGAACAGGATGCCGTGCTGGATAGGAAAGAGCACGTCGTTCAGCGCTCCGTTTACGCCACGCTCGCTGTAGTGGGACTCCCAGCCGCCCATGGTCACCGTCAGCATGGCGCGCTTGCCTGCCAGCGTTCCCTCACCGTATCGATCACCCCAGTGCTGGTCGCTGTGCTCGCCCACGCCGTAGGCGAAGCCACAGGCGTACACCCGCTCTATCCAGCCTTTCATGATCGCCGGCATCGAAAACCACCAGAGCGGAAACTGAAATATGACGGCGTCTGCCCAGAGCAATCTGGCCTGTTCGGCCTCGATGTCCGGCGGTTGAATACCGGCGGCAAATACGCGTTGCGACTCAAGGGCAGGGTCAAAGCGGCTGCTGCTCTCAAGGCCAGGTGCATCGTTGGCGTCGATTGTCGCCTTCCAGCCCATCTGGTAAAGGTCGGACACCTGCACCTGATGGCCTTTGCTCGGCAGATGATCGACTGCGAAGTCTTTCAACGACCCATTCAGCGAGCGCGGTTCGGGGTGGGCGTAGACAATAAGTACGTTCATGAGGGGCTCCGGTTTGTCTGTCATGAGGCAACGCTACAGACTCGATCGGATATGCTGGAAATCAATCTCCCAAACACTGGGTATGTGCATGAACAATACCTTGCGGCGTATCGACCTCAATTTGCTGATCACGCTGGATGCATTGCTCTCGGAGCAGAACGTGACCCGCGCGGCGCATCGGCTGAACCTGACTCAGCCGACGGTCAGCCTGCAATTGGGCCGGCTGAGGCAGGTACTGGATGATCCATTGCTGTTGCCGGGACCGCGGGGTATGACCCCGACTGCGCGGGCTGAACAACTGCGCGAACCGCTCAGGCAGGCGCTTGCAGCGCTGGAGTCCGCTTTGCTGCCCGGCCGGGATTTCGATCCGGCAAAGGCCGATCACACCTGGCGCGTGGCCGCCAGCGACTACGCGACCATCGCGTTGATATGGCCGTCGCTCGGCAGGTTGCGCAGCAGTGCTCCGGGTACGCGCCTGGCTCTGTTGAACAAGCACCCGGTCAGCCTTGCCGCGGATCTCGAAAGCGGTCGACTGGATCTGGCGTTGCACACCCGCGATGAGGCGCCGCCCAAGCTGCGTCAGCGGTCGTTGATCCATGAACGTTATGTGCTTGCTGCCCGGCATGATCATCCGGATTTTGCGCAGCCCGTATCGCTGACACGTTTCTGTGAGCTGGAGCATGCGGTCATGTCTCCCAACGGCGGCGGGTTCGCCGGAAGCACCGATCAGGCCCTGGCGGCGCAGGGGTTAAGCAGACGGGTCGTGTTGTCGGCGCCGCATTTCGGCTCGCTGGTGTCTGCACTGACCAGCAGCGACCTGGTTGCAGTGGTGCCCGAACGGCTGGTGCGCGCCCAGCTGACGCTCGTGGTTCAGGAACCGCCGCTTTCGATTCCCGGGTTTGAAATGCTCATGCTGTGGCCTGAGCGTTTGCACCGTGATCCGGCTCATATGTGGTTACGAGAACTGATGGCTTCGGCCATTGATTGAGCCGTGCGGCGCTCATTATTCAAGCCCGCAACCTGCGTTCGCGTAACGCACTCAAACACTCGCGCCCCGCAGCCTCGGCGGTTTGCATGACTGTCTGGCTGTTGTCCTCGGTGATCCAGGTCAGCAGCCGGACCTGCCCCGTCGCCTGGCTGCCGCCGTGCATGCGAGACAGGGTTTCGCGGTGCTTGAGCATGGCTTTCATGCGGGTGGCGAGCATGAAGATATCGTCGATGAAACCGTCTTCGACGTTGTCGTGATGCTCGATGCCCAGCCCCGTGGCGTCGTGGTCGATACGCAGGTGGTAGTGCATGGCCCCGGTTGCATCCTCGCTGCCGAACAGCGCGATGACGAAGCCTTTGCCCAGCAGCGAGCGCAAGGCGTGCTGGATGATTTCCTGCACATCGGGGGTGATCTGTCTGACTTCGCGGCTCATGTAACGACTCCTGACCTGATGAGTAGTGCAGGCAGTATTCAACGACGGGATGTAAAGCGCGGTCCGGGCCAGGTAATGCTGGGTAAAGACCGCCTTGTTCATGCTGTAAAAGGTCCGCCTCAAAAGGTCTGGCCCAGCGAGAACTGGAACACTTGGGTCTCGGCGTCTTCGGGCTTTTTGATCGGCACGGCGAGGTCGAAGCTCAGGGGGCCGAGCGGCGAGTACCAGGTCACGCCGACGCCGACCGAACTGGCCATCTGGTCGATATTGATGTTGCCGCAGTTCTGCGTGGTGGTCAGGTAGCACTTGTCCGCGTAAACCGTGCCGAAGTCCCAGAACAGCGAGGTGCGCAGGGATTTCTGGTCTTTGACGAAGGGCATCGGGAACAGGTATTCCATGCCGCCGGTGATCAGGATGTTGCCGCCCAGGGCTTCGGTGTCGCGGTCGGAATAGTAGATCTGCCCCTGACTGGCGTAGGTGCCGGTGGCGGGGGTATTGCGTGGCCCCAGCGTGCCGTCCTTGAAGCCACGCACGGTGGCCTGGCCGCCCGCCGTATAGTTTTCGTAGAAGGGCAGGCCGTCGGTATCGCCGTAACCGTTGCCGTAGCCGAGTTTGGTATGCAGGCGCAGCGAGGTGGTGTCGCTGAGCGGCAGGAAGGTCTGGCCGTTGTAGTCGAGTTTGTAGAACTGCAGGTCACTGCCCGGCACGGTGCTGGTCAGGGTCAGGCTTTGCGAGTGACCGCGGGTGGCCAGTACGCCTTTGTTGAGGGTCGATTCCGACCAGCCGACGCTGGCCTTCAGGTTGGTGAACGCATCACCTTCGCGCTCGATGAAGTCGTAGATCTCGTCAGCGCTGTAGCTGCCGGCGTCGAGGGTGTCACGCTGGATCGACAGCCCGTAGGTCAGGCGCGATGTTTCGCTGATCGGATAGCCGAGGTTGACCCCGGCGCCCACGCTGTTGAGCGAATAGTAGGAGACCTCGTCGTCATCGTCGTAGTACTTGCTGTAGTCGGTCGCGTTGTAGAAAACGTTGTAGCCCAGGCTCACCCCGTCAGGCGTGAAGTACGGGTTGGTGAACGCGAAGTTGTACTTGGTCTGATACTCGGAGCGGGTCATGCCAAGGCTGGCGAAGTTGCCGGTGCCGAGGATGTTGTTCTGCGAGATGGAGCCACCCAGTATCAGCCCGGCGCTTTGCGAAAAGCCCACGCTGGCGGTGATGTTGCCCGAGGCCTGTTCTTCGACGGCGTAGTTGATGTCCACTTGATCGTCGGTGCCCGGGACCGCTGGCGTTTCGACGTTCACTTCCTTGAAGAAACCGAGACGCTCCAGGCGCACCTTCGACTGGTCGATCAGGTAGGTCGAGGCCCAGCCGCCTTCCATCTGACGCATTTCACGACGCAGCACTTCGTCGGCGGTCTTGGTGTTACCGTGAAAGTTGATGCGGTTGGCGTAGGCGCGCTTGCCGGGGTCGACCACGAAACTGATATCGACCGTGTGATTGGCCTCGTTGGCTTTCGGCACGCCATTGACGTTGGCGAATGTGTAGCCATCGTTGCCCAGACGACGGGTGATCAGGTTGGTGGTATCAGTCATGACCTTGCGTGAAAACACCTGCCCCGGTTTGACCAGAATCAGTTGTTCGAGCTGGTCCTTCGGCACTTTCAGGTCGCCGCCCAGTTTGACGCTGCCCACGGTGTACCGGTCGCCTTCGGTGATGTTGACGGTAATGAACACGCCTTTCTTGTCAGGTGTCAGCGATACCTGCGTCGAGTTGATATCCATGTTGATGTAGCCGCGGTCCAGGTACCAGGAGCGCAGTCGTTCCAGGTCTCCGGAGAGTTTTTCACGGGCGTACTTGTCATCGTTCTTGAAAAACGACAGCCAGTTGCTGGTCTTGAGCTGAAACTGATCAGCCAGTTGTTCATCGGAGAACACGGTGTTGCCGACCACGTTGATGTGCTGGATCGACGCCACCGTCCCTTCGTCGATGGTGATTTTCAGGGCAATGCGGTTGCGTGGTGCAGGCAGCGCCTGAGTATCGACCGAGGCACTGTAGCGGCCCTGGGAGACATATTGGCGTTGCAGTTCATTGCGCACGCCCTCCAGCGTGGCGCGCTGGAATATCTCGCCCTCACTGAGCCCCGACTGCTTGAGCCCCTTCATCAGGTCGTCGGTGCTGATGACCTTGTTGCCGACAATCTCGATACTGGCGATAGAAGGGCGTTCGACTACATTGATCACCAGCACATTGCCATCGCGTGCAACGTTGATGTCTTGAAAGAAACCGGTCTTGAACAGTGAGCGCGACGCGTCGGCCAGACGCTGCTCATCGGCCTGATCACCGACATTGAGCGGCAGCGCAGCGAATACGCTGCCGGCAGATACGCGTTGCAGGCCGTTGACGCGGATGTCCGAGATGGCAAAAGTATCGGCGTGTACCAGCGAGACGCTGAATAACAGGCAGAACGATAGAAGCAGACGCGAAGAAATCATCAAACCCTTTCCAGAAAGCTGCGACAAAGGCATTTGAGCGCTGCCGATGACACGCCAGAAAGGGCCGGTCCGGCGGGCGCTGTTGGCTGCGCAGCATAGGGGGAGGGCATGTTGGGGACGGTTAACGCCGTGTAAGGTTAGGTAAAGATCAACGAGCCCGGCTGACACGCCGCAGCAGCACCGGGATAATCGGCAACCACCAATCAAGGGCCTGCCATGACTTCCGTATTGCTTGTCGACGATGATCGGGAACTGACGGAAATGCTCAGCCAGTACCTGACCCGTGAAAGCTTCGACGTGACCTGCACCAACAGCGCTGAAGAGGGCGAGGTTGAAGCCTTGTCCGGGCGTCACGACATCGTCGTGCTGGACATCATGATGCCGCGCATCTCCGGCATTGAGGTGCTGCGGCGGATCCGTGCGCAAAGCCAGGTGCCGGTGATTCTGCTGACCGCACGCGGTGACAATATCGACCGTATTTCCGGTCTGGAACTGGGCGCCGACGATTACGTGCCCAAGCCCAGCTCTCCGGGTGAGCTGGTGGCGCGTCTGCGGGCGATCATGCGCCGGGTGCGTGCGGTGCCGGTGATCGAGACGGTCAGGGATGTGATTCAGGCCGGAGAGCTGATGCTCTGGCCAGGCAAGCGTGAAGCGCGCTGGCAGGGCGTGACGCTTGAACTGACCGGCAACGAGTTCTGCCTGCTCGAAGAGCTGGCGCGGCATGCCGGGCAACTGGTCAGCAAACAGAACCTGTCGATGAACGCGCTGGGACGGCCGCTGGCCCGCTACGATCGCAGTATCGACGTGCACATCAGCAGCATTCGCCACAAGCTCGGCCCGCGCAACGATAACCAGAGCTGGATACAGAGCGTGCGCAATCTGGGCTATATGTTGATCACGCCATGAGACCGAGCCGGTTGTTCTGGAAGCTGTTTCTGGCGTTCTGGCTGGCGACCAGCCTGACCTTCATGGTCGGTGCCGGCCTGTTCATGTTCACCCAGTCGGGGCGTGGCGATCCTTCGTTCAGCACGGTGCTCGACAACGAAGTGCGCATTTTGCAGCGCTCGGGCATTGCCGCAGGGCAGGCGTTGCTTGATGCCTGGCAGCCGGAGGGTCACAGCAAGGTCGGTTTGTACGACAGCCAGGGGATGCTGCTGGCGGGCGATTCGCTGGAAAACCCTCGCTTCGAACTCGCCGTGCGCACACGCGAAGGTGCACTCGTGCATATCCGCTCTACCCAGCGTCCCAACCATGACGATCAACCCTCTCACCTCAATCCGCTGATCACCGGCACGGTCATGAGCGCGCTGTTCAGCTGGTTTCTCAGCAGCTATCTGGTGGCACCGCTGATTAAATTGCGCGAGGCGATGGGCAAGGTCGCCAGAGGCCGATTCGACACACGGGTGAAACCTGATATGGGCCGGCGGCGCGATGAAATCGTCGACCTCGCCGAGGATTGCGACCGCATGGCCAATCAGCTCAAGGTCATGGCCGACTCCCAGCAACAACTGCTGCATGACATTTCCCATGAGCTGCGTTCGCCGCTGACGCGCATGAGTGCCGCCATCGGCCTGCTGCGCCAGGAGCCGACCCAACTGGACATGCTCGAACGCATCGAGCGCGAATCGGAGCGAATGGACTCGCTGATCGAAGAATTGCTGACCCTGGCGCGCATGCAGAGCGATGTCGAAAGCCTGACGCGCGACCAGGTCGATGTCATCAGCCTGCTGGCAGCCATCGTCGAAGATGCCGAATTCGAGGCCGGACTGAAGCAGTGTCGGGTCAGGCTGCAGGCTCCCGGATCTTTCGTCGCCCAGGTCGACAGCGAATTACTTTATCGGGCCTTCGAAAACGTGATCCGCAATGCCGTTCGCCACACGGCGGTCGGCACGGATGTGGTGGTGGTCGCCAACGTTCAGGCCCAGCCGCTGTGCCTGATGGTCAATGTCATCGATCAGGGGCCAGGTGTGTACGAGGCGTGTCTGCAACGGATTTTCCAGCCCTTCGAGCGCGGTCCGGAGAATGCCGCGCAGGGCTTTGGTCTGGGCCTGGCCATCGCCCTGCGGGCTATCGAAATGCACGGCGGGCAGATCGCCGCACGCAATCGGCCGGGCGGCGGTCTGGTGGTCGATGTACTGCTGCCGGTGTCGTGACTGCGCTCGATGACCGTCCCTCGGCGCGTTGCTTAATGTTCAGCGCAGCGGCGCCTGCAGACTGGCCCTGAGCCCACCCTGCGGACGATTGTCGAGGCTCACGTTGCCACCCATCAATAGCGCGACTTTCTGCACGATGGCCAGTCCCAGACCCACGCCTTGATCGTTGCCACGGCTGTAGAACGGCTCGAACAAGCGCTCGCGCTCCTGCTCATCGATACCGGGGCCCTGATCGTCGACGTTGAGCCGGAAGCAATGCTCACTGAACGTCAGCCCCACCGTGACCTGGCCACCTTCGGGTGAGAAGTTGACGGCATTGGTGATCAGGTTGTGCAAGGCAATGTCCAGCGCGGGGAAGTCGACCATGACTTCGCGGCTGGCTTCAGTGCATTCAAAGGACAGCTCCAGGTGCTTGCTCAGCACCCACGGCGTCAGCTGCACCAGACTGTCGCGCACGGCGCTGACCAGATCCACCGCTACCTTGCCCGCTGGCGAAGGGCCGGGCTCCAGGCGCGCAATGGTCAGTAACTGGTTGACCAGCCGCGTCGTACGGTCCACGCCGATGATCAGGTAGCCCAGCGACTGTTGCCGCTGCTCTTCGTTGTGCGCTTCCAGGACGTTTTGCGCGTGCACCCGCAGGACCGCCAGAGGCGTGCGCATTTCGTGGGCCGCATCGGCAATGAAGCGTCGCTCGCGTTTGAGCAGGTCCTGAATCTGCCCCAGCAGGCGGTTCAGGGCGGCCTGCATGGG
The DNA here is from genome assembly GCF_900074915.1 of Pseudomonas cerasi. Classification (GTDB taxonomy): domain Bacteria; phylum Pseudomonadota; class Gammaproteobacteria; order Pseudomonadales; family Pseudomonadaceae; genus Aquipseudomonas; species Aquipseudomonas cerasi. The sequence goes on along the minus strand of NZ_LT222319.1, from coordinate 4,229,169 downwards.
CTCCAGTTCAGCGGGCAGGGCGTTGAGTTGCAGAGGGTGCAGAGAGCCGGCGTTACGGCCACGCAGGGTATTGGCGAAATCGGCCAGTGGCCTCAGCCCCCAGCGGATCGCCAGCCAGATGGCGATCATCAGCACCAGACTGCCGATCAGGTTCGGCAAGACCGTGTGACGCACAATGCGGTTGACCAGATCCGAGCGCACGTCATCGCGCTCACCGACCCAGACCAGCAGCCCGTGCTGTTGGTCCCTGAGCACGAAGGCTCGCCATTGATGGCCGGTCATGTCATTGAAATCACTGAACCCGGTGCTCTGTGGCGGATGAGTGAAGGTCGGTGCGCTGGCGGTGTGTACCAGCGAATTGTTGTCCTTGTCCCAGACCTGAAAGGCGATCTTGCCCTCGTAAGGATGGCCGTCCACACGCGGTTCGGCCTGGGCGAGCGCCTGATTGAAGGCCTGATAGAGCTGCGCGTGCTCCTTGCGCTCCATGGGCATGCGCATCACGCCTTCCAGCAGTCTTGCGTTCTGCGCCAGCTGGGCATCGTAGATTTCCGCGATTTCGTGATTGCTGTCATGCACGTTGAACAGCGTCAGGACCAGAAGACCACACAGCAGCAGGCCGATGATCAGGGTCAGTGTGCGGCGGCGTATCGACTTCAAGAACGCTCCTCCACCAGGTAACCCACGCCTCGAATGGTACGGATCAGGGTGCTGGAAAACTTTTTGCGCAAATGGTGAATGTGCACTTCGAGGGTGTTGCTTTCGGCCTCTTCATTCCAGCCATAGAGCAGCTGCATGAGCCGTTCGCGGGTCATGACCCTGCCTGGTGGCGAGAGCAATTCATACAGCAGTTGGTATTCCTTGGGCGTCAGCGCAACTGCAGCATCGTGATAGCTGACCTGTTGCGTGCTGGGGTCCAGACGGATGCCGTTGTGTTCGATCAGCACCTTGGCGCGTCCGGCACTCCGGCGTAGCAGGGCGCGCAAGCGGGCTTTCAGCTCGGACACATCGAAGGGTTTGACCAGATAATCGTCAGCGCCACTGTCCAGGCCGATAATCCGGTCTTCGGTGGCGTCGCGTGCGGTCAGGATCATGACCGGCAGCGTCGAGCCGCTGTGACGCAGTCGACGCAACACTTCAAAACCACTCAGCGTCGGCAGGCCGACGTCGAGAATGGCCAGATCGAAGCTCTCGCTGAGCAGGGCATGCAGGGCGCTGCTGCCGTCCTTTATCCAGTCAACCGTGTAGCCTTCCCGGCTGAGTGCCTGCTGAATGCCTTCGCCCAGTGCAACGTCGTCTTCGATAAGCAGCAGACGCATGGTCTCTCCGTCAGTTGAGCTTCTTGTTCACGCTGGCGAGCAGCGACTGAATGTCTTTCCTGCGCCCGGCGTCGGCCTCTTCACGGCCCGGACGGGGGGGTGCCTGCAACGCCTTGTTCAGGGCTTGCTGTGCTTGAGCATAGTTGCCTTGATCGAACTGATGTTGCGCCGAGAAAAATAGCGTATCTATGCCGTTCGGGTTGATTTTCAACGCCTGCTCCAGCAATTGCCCGGCCTTGGCCGAGTCGCCGAAGCCTATCGGCCAGCCGGGGACTTTGTCATACAGCGCTGCCAGGCTGGTGTAGGCCGAGCCCTGCAAGGCATTGGCGTCGAGGGTCATGGCCTTTTCCAGGTCGGCCTTTGCCTGTTTGGCTTTGCCCAGCGCGCCAAGGCCGCCTTGTGCCCCGGCCCAACTGCTGGTGACGATACCCGACCAGATCCACGCTTCTGCTGCGTCGGGACGATCCTGAGTGAAGGCCGTGGTTTGCGTGGCCAGCTTCTCGAATGCGTCGACACGCTGCTTCTCGGGCAGGCCGTACTGAATATGCGCCCATTCTTTCTGGATACCGGCCAGACGTTGCTGGTCGGGTGCATCGAGTGCCCAGAGCGGCAGGCTGATCAGGCTCATGACGACGAAAGCGATTCTTTTCATGGTATGTGCTTCTCTTGCGCAATAGGTGAACTGTGGTGGCGGATCAACGGGAGATGCTTGCGCAGGCCGCGGTCCACGAGGGTCGGCAACAGGCTGTTGAGCCTGACGAAAAAACGCTCCGGCCACCCCAGGTAAAGCTCTCTGCGATTACCTGCAATGGCTTGGAGCACCGCTTGGGCAACGTCTTGCGGGTCGTCGACTGCCGAACTCAGCGCGTCGTTCAGGGCCTGTGCTGCGGCGCTGTTCATGCTGGTCCGGGTGGCACGCGGGGCGACGTACAGTACGCCCACCCGGGTGTCGGCCAGCTCGCGACGCAGCGCTTCGGAAAACCCTCGCAACGCAAACTTGCTGGCGCAGTAGGTGGCATACCCGGCATGGCCGATGGAGCCGTAGGTAGAACCGACGTTGACCACCATGGCTTCGCTGGCCTGCTTGAGCACCGGCAGCATCAGGCTGGTCAACAGGATCGGTGCATGCACGTTGAGGGTCAGCATGGAATCGATGTCGCTGGCTGACAGCTGCTCGAGCATCGCGAAATGGTTGGTGCCCGCCGCATTGATCAGCAGGTTGACGCCAGGCACGGCGCCAACCGCACGGACTACTTGCTGACGACCTTGCGCCGTGCACAGGTCCGCCTCGACCCAGTGCAGGTTGGCCGGGTAGAGCTCGAGCAACTGACGCAGCGGATGCACGTGCCGCGACACCGCCAGCACCTTGGCGCCCTGGCTGCACAGTGCCTTGGCGATTGCCAGACCGATGCCGCCGCTGGCACCGGTGAGAACGACGTGCGCGTCAGGCAGCCGCATGATCGGACCCCTTGTGCACGGTCAGCGCAGCGCCCGGCAACTCGCGAAACATCTCGGTGTACAGGCGGTAAACCATGCGCGATGCATGAATCACGGCCTGTTGATCGTCCGGATCATCGACCTTGTCCATCAGTTTTCGGAAGGTTTCCATGTGGCCGATGTCCAGGCTGCCGTGAGAACTCAGGTAGCTGAACGCTTCTGGCCCAAGGCCGAGCCCTTTGCGCATGCTGTCTGCTGCGTGCGTAGCCAGGGCAATGCTGGTGCCTTCCAGCACATTGACCATGCCGAACAGGCCCACCGGGTTGCCACGTGCGATCAGGTCGTAAAGGTAGGCGACCATCAGTTCGACAGGCGCGCCGGGTTGGCCGTTTTCCACGGCGTCAGCCTGACCGCCGCAGGCACGCAGGTCGTTGAGTACCCACTTTTCATGTCCGTATTCGTCCTCGATGTACTCACAGACGGCCGCGCGCAGCCATTCCATGCGCGACGGCAGCCTCGCGCCGCAAGCCATCATCAACGGCACGGTATGGCGCACGTGGTAGTAGGCCTGAGTCAGAAACGCCCGGTAACTTTCCAGGCTGACCTGGCCGGCCATTGCCTGGCGGATGATCGGCAGGTTGAACAGGGTTTCGCGTTGTTCCTGGGTCGCATCCTGCAGGGTCTGAAAAAAGCTCATGACAAGGCACCTTGGGTCAGGTTGGAGGGCGTGAAAAGGGTTTGGTAGCGTTCAAGAATGGCCTCGCGGCGAGGCCGGCCATTCGCGGTGGACAAGCCGTTTGCCGGGCTGAAAGGCTCGTCGAGGCGGGTCCAGCTCGTGACGCGGGCGTAATCGGGCAGCGCCTGATTGGCCCGGTTGACGGCCTCGTCGATCTGCAGGTCAGTGGTGCCGGGGCGCGATGGCCAGAGCAGGGCGTGGTTGGACGGCAGAGCCTCGCCATACACGAACGCCTGGGCAATGCAGTGGCTCTGGGTCAGTTCGGCTTCGATCCATTCCGGATTGACGTTACGTCCGAAGCTGGTCACGAACTGATGTTTCTTGCGGCCTTTCAGGTACAGGTAGCCGTCAGCATCGAGCTCACCCAGATCGCCGGTAGGCCACCAGGCCGGTGCGGGTGTCGTGTCGCCCAGATAGCCGAGCATCGGACTGCCGGCCACCAGCACTTCGCCGTCAGCCGCCAGCCGTAGCCAAATGTGTGGCAGTGGGCGACCGACACTGCCGGCACGCTGCGCGTCCGGTCGATTGAGGGTGATGACCGAGGCGCACTCCGACAGACCATAGCCCTCGAAGACCGGCAGGCCTGCCGCTTGAGCGCGTGACAGCAGATCGAGGCTGACGCGCGCGCCACCGACTGCGGCGAAGCTCAGCATCGACGCATCGAACGCGCCCGCTTCGCAGGCCGTCACCAGCAGCAACAACAATTGCGGAACCAGAATCATGCTGTCCGGGCGGCGCTGCTGTAAAAACATCAGCAGACGCGACGCATCGACGCCACTGGCACCCTGGATACCCAGGTCCTGCTGGCTCGGCAGGCTGATGCGTGCGCCGGCATACAAGGCCGCGTAGCAGCCAATGTTTTCCAGCAGGATCGCCAGCGGCAACAGGCTCAGATGATGTACGGGGTGTACCGACTGACTGGCTTCATGAAGCCCGCGAGCTACCCTGAGGATGCTGTCGGCGCTCAGGCACACGCCCTTGGGGGTGCCCGTGGTGCCCGACGTGAAGGTCAGTTTGGCGGTGCCCGCCGGCATGTACGGTTGCTCGGCAGCGCGGCGTTGCCAGAGTGCGCCGTGTTGCCTGTAATCAGAGGCCTGCAGCTCTTGGGCGAAGATCGATCCGGTAATCACCGTGTCCGCCTGGCTTCGTTCCAGGCAGTGTTGTCGTTGAGCGGCGCTGAAGAACGGCGGCAGCGCCACGCAGCTCAGGCCTTCGAACAGCACGGCCAGGTCCCAGAGCAGGGCGTCGGGGCTGTTGTCCAGCAGCAGCGCCACGATCCGCGCATTGGCGACGCGCAATTGTTCGCGGCGCTGCGTAACCTCTTCGATCAGTGCGGCGTAATCCAGCGTCCGGTCTTCGCCTCGCAGGGCGATCGCCCGAGGCTGCTCATCGGCCAGCGTCTGCAGTCTTTGCCAAAAGGCTTCACGTTCATGCGACATGGCTATCAGGCTCCAGTGTCTGTGGCAGTCCAAAGCGCTCGAAGATGCCCATGCTGCTCAGGTGCAGAAAACCGGCACGGATGTCGCCGACATGCACACTGGGCCGTGAGTCGTAATACGAGCCCCTGGTGTGACGTTCTTCACCCAGGCGTGCCGGATCGGCAGTGCACAGCGTGACCGGATTGAGGCCCAGACGATTGAAGCTGTTGACCAGCGCCGCATTGCCGGTAAAGGCGACCCATTCGAAACCGCCCATTGCCAGCAACCAGGTCACTGTGATGATGCTCAGCCGGGCGCTGCCCAGGCTGCTGGCCGCCAGGTTGCCGACTTCGACAATGCACTGGCGCTCGATCAGTCGCCCTGCTGCAGCGTTGACCTGTTGTTCGATGGGCGCATCCAGATAGTTCTCCAGAAACAATGTGCCGGCGCTGGCGTGACGAATGCCGGCAACCGCACACAGCGCGCGGCTGCCGTCCTGAAGCCCGAAAAGCTCCGGCATGACGGCGTTGTGGGCCTTGCGAAATTGTTGCTGAACGAACCGTTCCAGAGGCTCACGCGGCTGTTCATGCGCCAAGGCGCGGAAGAGGGTCAGGGTAGGTGCCCCGGCATTGCCAAAACTCAGCGGTAGACGAATGTTCGAATCGATATCAGGCATTGGCGAGGCTCCTCCCCCGGTCAGCGAGTAGGGTGGAGTATCGAAGCGCTTTCTTAACCGAATCTGAAGGTAGAAAAAGAAATCACGACCTTCGGTTTTTTGCGCGCAAGAGGGGGGAAAGAGTGACACGAGGCGCGGGTTTGCGGCGTTGCCCGGCAAACTTGCGAATGGCCTTTATGCGCCCGTTGGTAAACAAAATCGGCCTTTGTTGGTAAAGAAACTCGGCCCCGGCGCTCGAAACCGTTACGCTATGCGGCTGTATTTTTGTTTTTCGTCGAGGTAGCACCCGTGTTTTCCGAATTCGCCCTGCACGAACGCCTGCTCAAAGCTGTGGCCGAGCTTAAATTTGTCGAGCCTACGGCCGTGCAGGCGGCCGCCATTCCGCTCGCACTGCAAGGGCGCGACCTGCGGGTGACTGCGCAAACCGGTAGCGGCAAGACCGCCGCATTTGTGCTGCCGATCCTCAACCGTCTGATCGGCCCGGCCAAGGTTCGCGTCGACATCCGTGCGGTGATCCTGCTGCCGACCCGCGAGCTGGCTCAGCAGACGCTCAAGGAAGTCGAGCGCTTCTCGCAGTTCACATTCGTCAAGGCCGGTTTGATCACCGGCGGCGAGGACTTCAAGGTTCAGGCCGCGATGCTGCGCAAGGTGCCGGACATTCTGATCGGCACGCCGGGTCGTCTGCTGGAGCAGTTGAACGCAGGCAATCTGGACCTCAAGCACGTTGAAGTGCTGGTGCTGGACGAAGCCGACCGCATGCTGGACATGGGCTTCTCCGAAGACGTCGAGCGTCTGGCCGGCGAATGTGCCGGTCGTGAGCAGACCATGCTGTTCTCGGCGACCACCGGCGGCGCTGGCCTGCGGGAAATGATCGGCAAGGTGCTCAAGGATCCACAGCACCTGCAAGTGAACAGCGTCAGCGAACTGGCTTCCGGCACACGCCACCAGATCATCACTGCCGACCACAATGTGCACAAAGAGCAGGTCCTCAACTGGCTGCTGGCCAACGAGACTTACCAGAAAGCCATTATCTTCACCAATACCAAGGCTATGGCCGACCGTCTGTATGGCCGTCTGGTGGCGCTGGAATACAAGGCGTTCGTGCTGCACGGCGACAAGGACCAGAAGGACCGCAAGGCGGCCATCGACCGTCTCAAGCAAGGCGGCGCGAAAGTCATGGTCGCCACCGATGTGGCGGCTCGCGGCCTTGATGTCGAAGGTCTGGACATGGTGATCAACTTCGACATGCCACGCAGCGGCGATGACTACGTCCACCGCGTCGGGCGTACCGGTCGCGCAGGCAGCGACGGTCTGGCGATCTCGTTGATCTGTCATGGCGACTGGAACCTGATGTCGAGCGTGGAGCGCTACCTCAAGCAGAGCTTCGAGCGTCGCGTCATCAAGGAAGTCAAAGGCACCTACGGCGGGCCGAAGAAGGTCAAGGCCTCAGGCAAGGCAGTAGGCGTCAAGAAGAAAAAGACCGACGCGAAGGGCGACAAGAAGAAGGTCGCGGCCAAAGGGCCAACCAAACGCAAGACGGTCAACCGTCCCAAGTCCGACCTGGTCAGCCAGGACGGCATGGCTCCGCTGAAAAAACGCAGCACTCCGGCCCCGGCTGCCGAGTGATTGCCGTGATCGCTCCCGAGCATTCGGGAGCGATCGACCTCTTTGCAGTACTGACAACGCCTCGTTACACCGTCCGCCAGCTTCTCTGAACCGTCATACACCTCGCAGGTCACACCCTTTGAGTCGCATGCCCGTGGCTGGAGGTCATGGGTGATCATTCCATGCTGGACGGAGGTTTAGAAAAATGACTTATAACTGGGACCTTATCGAGCGTTTGTTGCACGATGTGCAGAACAACGGCACCCCATCGACATCCACTGAGTTCGAGACACTGCTGAATCGCAGCTACATCGAACCGCGTCCTCGCGAGGAAGGCGGAGATGGCTCGACGTACATGCTGACAAAGCGCGGCGCAAGTCTGCTGGCTTTGATCGACAGCAGCATTCCGGGGAATGATCACCCCCGTCAGGTGCTCAATGAGCAGGCCGGCGACCCCCTTGACCCCGCGCTCTTCGACACCATCGCCAAAAAGCCGCAGATCGCCTGAAACCGCTGACACTGCACATGCCGATTCTGAGGACGCAGAGCGTCCGGAACGGCATGCCCACGCGGAGCATGGGTACGATAGTCATAGTTGTGCTGAAATGACCATCGTTCCTCACGCTCCAGCGTGGGAATGCATTGGGTGACGCTCTGCGTCACGATCCTGCGCCGCGCACTCAAGGCAGAACGCAGAGCGTCCGGAACGGCATGCCCACTTCAGAGCATGGGCACGATAGTCATGGTGATAGGGCTAGCGGACTACTTCTGCGACTTCAGGCAATCCAGGTCGGTGAAGTCCTTGCGCATGTCGGCGATGCGGCTCAGCAGTTTGGCGCGTTGTTCCGGGGTGCTCAGGGCGGTGATGTCGACGATCAGCGATATCGCGGCCTTCTCGGTCTGGTCGTAGGCCTTGCGGTATTCAGGGGTCCAGAACGTCTCGCGGTCCTGCAGCAGCGCGGCGATGCGTTGCGGGAAGTCACTGGCCTGACGCTGCTGGACCGTGGCCAGGAACAGGTTCTGCCAGCGCGTACGGTTTTCAATCCACGCCTTGTTTTGCTCGCCCAGTGATGCAGACCATACCTGAATGCGGTCCTTCTGCGCCTGATTGAGCTTGCCGACCCACGGCGTCACGCGTTTCTCCATCCGGTCGGCACGCTCTGCAATCTGGCGCTCCAGTGGCTGGTCGAGGTACTTGTTTTCGCGCTTGCGCTGGTCCTTGGCGAACGACTCCTGCATCTCCTGCACTTGCTTGTCGTCAAAGCGCGACAGTAACTCCACGGCAGACGGGGTGATTTCCTTCGAGATCTTGGCGATCGCCTCTTTGGCTTCGCTGGTACGGGCTTGCAGCCCTTCGTAAGTCACCTGGTCGGTCTTGACCATGTCTTCAAGCTTGTCCAGCCAGGTCAGGTATTCCGGCAGCTGGGTGCTGCAATGCCAGCTCAAATGCTGTTTGAGGCGCACGTCCAGCCAGCTTTTCTGTTCCGAATTCATGTCCAGGTAGTCGCTGAGCGTCCACGGAATGATCACGTCGAGGTTGCGATACGCCAGTCCTACCTGATTGCATCCTGCGAGCAGTGCAACGGTCATCAACAGCGTGACGAATGCTTTGAATAAAGACTGCATGACATCTCCTTGGCGTACTGACGTGCAGTAGAGGAGTGTAGCGTCTGGCAGTTCAACCGGTTTGGGCCTTTAAAAGAATGAACGCACCGCTTTGAGCGTGAACGTCCCTTCACAGCGCGCGTTGTGGCCGCTGTAGACGCTGCAATCGCCGCCGCTCAGGCTTGAGCCGCTGTAGATGAGGTTCATGTCGATGCCCAGCCAGGGGCGTGACAGGTTCAGCGACCAGTCGTTGAAGCCGTTGATCAATCCGCCGTCGGCTGAGGACTGCGGGGTATCGAACTGGTGATTGGCGTACTGCATGCGCACCCCGACCCCCAGTTGCTCGATGGCACCCAGATCGACGAATACCGTGCTGTCGCGGCTGCCGACATCGTTGCTGAAGGCCGCGCCGATGCGGCTGTTGAGCATGCGCAGACCGGCATAGAACTCGTGGCTGTCGATCTGGCTGGTGTCGGGGTAACTGTAACGAATCATCCCCAGCTCGTAGCCAAGGGTGTTATCGAACGGCTTCTTGAAGCCCATGTAGGAATCAAGCTCCATCCCGGTATCGGAGGTCAGGCCCATGTCGGGTGCCCATTGTCCGAAATAGAAACCGCTCTCGTGGGTCAGGTCCAGGCCGCCATGAAAGGAGCCGGAACCGCCGGTGGGCGTCACCAGACCCTGGGCCATGCTGCGCGTAGGCGTGTTGGCGAGTTTCAGGTCGAAGTCGCCCAGATCCCGCTCCAGAACCTGGGCAGAGACGGACTGACAAACAAGCATGGCGCTGAAAGACAGCACATGTAAGCGATGGCTGAGCATGGCTCACTCCTTGATCTGCGAGGAGTGTGGTCAGGGATGGCGTATCGAAAATGGCTCAGGAGCCGACACAAGCCGCGAGCTAGAGCCTCGCAAGCATACCGTCGAAATCAGCTGAGGGCGGACCGTTCGTCGATCCGTTGTGTGTCAGTTGGCCGCAGTGGTGCGGGCAGACGGAATGATCAGCCCGCGAATCACCACCAACGCCTGCTCGAACGACGGGTAGCCGCTCTTGGCGACGTCCAGTTGGGCGTATTCGGCCTGGTAACGTTCAGCAAGTTTTGGATCGCTGACACTCAATTGCTGGGAGAGCAGGGCAATGGCCAACGGATGCTTGTGTTTCGCAGCGGTTTGCAGCAAATCGATGATCTGCTTTTGGTCGGCCTGCTGGCGAATCAGCAACACGGCCTGATAGAACTCGGCTTCGCCCGACGCGTCGTCAAGTGCGGCACGACGCAGCATGGCTTCGGCCAGCTCATAGTTTTCGCGGTTGTCTTCGCTGATCAGCAGTTTGGCCTGCAGCATGTCGTTCTGATAGAGCAGGTGCTCCGCCCGGCAAGGGCTGTCGGTGAGCTGACTGTCGTTGGGGCCGTTTTCGCAGTGGTGCGACGCGCAGCCGCCAAGGTAGACAAGTGCACCGAAAAGCATCCAGTTCTTCATTCGAGCATTCCACAAAGAAGATAACGTCCAGAGCGTGATCCAGCTCGTGGTCATAGTGATATCAGAGGAGAGAGTAGCAGCGTGACCGGAAGAATATCCAGCGAAGGATGGTCAATCTAGCGCCTTGAGCGTCAAGGCGCATAGAGATCGACAGGCAGAGCGCGGTTTTACTTTTTACCGAGATTGATCTGCTTGGACGGTGCGAAGGTCTGGCCACTCACGCCTTTGGCAATTTGCTGGATTTCACCGCCGGACTTCAGGAAAGCTGCAATCTGCGCGTTGATCGAGTCGCTCGTTTCAACGGCTGGGGCGGGTTTGGCTTTCGAGTGGGATGCTTTGATACGCATGGCTGCCATTTACCTTCATAAACGTAATACGGCCAGCCAGAGTACAGGAAACGCTTGATTATTGCTTGGTGAATGTGGCAATCGCCCGAGCCGAGCCTGTACTCGTCGGCTTGGTGGATTTGTCTGACACAGCGCTAACCGACTGTTTTCAGATATAAAATTTCGATGAGAGGCCGCGCCGCTGCGCATCAGGGCAGGCCGCTGAGCACCCGGGAAACTGACGAGTGGAGGCTGTGCCGACACCTTCTGCCACGCAACGCGAACCCGGACTCAAAGTCGGGTAGAATGCCGCCCACGTAATGAGGGTATCTGGAAATGGCTTTAATCGGGCGCTACAACAGCTTGCAAATCGTCAAGCACACGAACTTCGGTCTGTATCTGGACGGCGCGCAGGACGGTGAAATCCTTCTGCCCAATCGGTACATCCCCAAGGACGTTCCTACGGAAGATGAAGACTGGCTCAATGTGTTCGTCTATCTGGACAGCGAGGACAAGCTGCTCGCCACCACTGAAAAACCCAAGGTGCAGGTCGGTGAGTTCGCCAGCCTGAAGGTGGTTGAAGTCAACAGCATCGGTGTGTTCCTCGACTGGGGCCTGCCCAAGGACCTGTTGCTGCCGTACTCCGAAGAGAAGCGCACCTTGCAGGCCGGTGATTACTGCGTGGTTCACGTCTACCTCGACAAGCACACACGGCGTATTACCGCCACTGCGCGTCTGGACCGCTACCTGGACAAGACCCCCGCCAACTACAGCGTGGGGCAGGAAGTCGATCTGCTGGTGGCTGAAGCCACCGACATGGGCTTCAAGGCGATCATCAACAACAAGCACTGGGGCCTGATTCACAAGAACGAAGTGTTCAAGTTCATGCGCGCCGGCAAGCAGGAAAAGGGCTACATCAAGGAAATCCGCAGCGACGGCAATATCAGCCTGAGCCTGCAGCCCGTCGGTGCAGAGGCTGCCAGCAGCCTGAATTCGAAGATTCTCGCCAAGTTGCGCGAGAACGACGGCACGCTGCCGGTCAGCGATAAAAGTGATCCGCAGGTCATCAGCGGTCTGTTTGGCGTCAGCAAGGGCAACTTCAAAAAGGCCATTGGTGCGTTGTACAAGCAGGGCCAGATCGTGATTCACGCCGACCGTATCGAGCTGGTCTGATACGGCATCGCAGCCTGGGTGCACGTGAGGTCATCGATGTGAGCTGCAATCGACGCAGCTCGCTGCACCTCAGGCCCAGGTGGCGAGCGCGTCTATTTCCTGGCTCAAGCGATCGAACGGCAAGGTGCCGTTGAATACCCGGGCGTCTTCCAGCGCCTCGTCACTGCGTCGCAGCAGGACGACTGGCACAGCTCTCAGCCCAAGCTTCTGCGCCAATTGCTGGTCTACCATCACGTCCTTTTCGAAGTGACCGGCGTTAAGTGCCTGCTCCATCGCTTGCCGATCCAGCCCGGTGGAGGTGGCGAGGTCGAGCAGCGTGTGCGTCTCGCCGATATCCAGCCCCTTTTCGAAGAATGCCCGGTAAGCCTCTTTGTGAAACGCCTCAAAACCTCCTGCATTCCTGGCAAACGCCGCGGCTTCCAGAACCTTGCGGCTGCGCGGCTGAACGCTGGGCATCTTCATCATCACCTGACGCCTGTCGGCCATCGGCAGTACTGACCGAGACCAGGTTTCACGCAGGTAATCGGCACTCGGGTCGAGCAGTGCCAGCGGGTCAGGACGCAGTTCAAAGGCATGCCAATTGAATTCGAGCCGTTCACCGTAGGTTTGCTGAAGCTGTTCCAGGACGGCCAGTTGCAGGTAGCAGAACGGGCAGACGTAGTCGCTCCAGACATCTATTTTCAGGGGACCAACAGTGTTCATGTGCTTGAAACTCCATAACGCTAGTTAACACTGACTCCCTTAACCTTTTAAAACTCCTGAAGGTGGATGGATCAATGTCTACCTTTGGTCGGTCATACCCTCAAGCGGGCTTTCCCGGCCCTGGAACTTCATCAAGGACGCGCCATGAAAAAAATACTGATCGCTTACTTCGGCACATTACTGGCGTTTCTGATCCTCGACGGAGTGTGGCTGGGCGTTTTGATGGGGCCGACCTACCGTGAATGGCTTGGACCGATGATGCTCGATACGCCGGTCTTGGGACCTGCTATCGCGTTTTATCTGCTGTACGGAGCGGGGGTGGTGTTTTTCGGCGTCATGCCTGCGCTCAGAGCGCAACGACTGAGCCACGCGACATTGTGCAGCGGTCTGCTGGGGCTGATTGCCTACGGCACCTATGACCTGACCAACTGGGCCACCTTGCAGGGCTGGCCTGCGCAACTGGCGCTGGTGGATCATGCATGGGGCACGGTGGTGTCAGCGCTGGCCGGTACGGCGGGCTATCTGGCGGTACGTCGATTCGCCTGAAGCGGCGGTGTGCCGGAATGAGCGTTGCCGGCGCGCGACGCTCACCCGGTGCAGTGCGGGAACGCAGCCGCTACTTCTGCAGGAAACCGGCAAAACTCAGGTTGCTGCCCTTGGGGCGCATGTCCTTGAGGAAAGAGTCCTTGTCGGCGCTCAGTTCCAGGCTGACGGTCGGTTTGCGCTTGTCGGCATTGCGCACTTCAAGGCCTTCCATGTGGTCGCGCATGAATACCGTGGTCACTTTCAAATGCAGTAACTGGTCGGTTTCAGGCGTGTGCAGCAGCAGGTGCAGCCACTCGTACTGACCTACTTGCAGGCGCGGGACAGGCAGGTCGAACCACCAGATGTTTCGTTTGTGGTCCAGCACGGCGAAATGCGTGTTGTTGACGCCCAGCACTGCGCCACCCAGATCCTGGTTTCTGCGTGCAATGGCCAGCTTTTTATCGAGTTTTATAACGTTCCTGTGAATCGGTGTGTTCAGCGTGTCGGCCCTGCCGGACAACGGTGGCGCGCATTCTCGCACAAACTCTGCTGCAAACCTGCCCCAATGCACGGCAGATGAATGGCAACAGCGGCCCGGAAAATAGTTGAAACTCTTCGCCACCGGCACAGGTCAATCCTTTGTCGAGTACGACATCCGATCCAGTGCGGTCTTCAGACCCAGGAGATTTCCGATGAGCAGCACCAGCGATAAAGCCAAAGGTATGGCCAACGAAGCAGTTGGTAACGTCAAGCAGGCTGTTGGCAAGGCTACCGACAACGACAAACTGCGGGCTGAAGGCAAGGTACAAGAGCTGAAAGGCGAAGGCCAGCAGGCGAAAGGCGAAGTCAAGGACGCGATCAAGAAGGGCGTGGACAAGGCTTGAGTCGATCGTTTCCGGCGCCCTGGCGCCGGGAGCAGGCGTTACCGATAACGGTCATCCACGGATGGCCGTTATGCTTTCTGCTTTGCGGGACTGAAACCTTTCATGGCCTGTCCAGTCAATGTGCCATCGGTATTCGCGTATCGGCTCCGTCAGCGCGATATGTCATCTAGGACATGCCGGTTTTCAGGATGTAAGGTTTTCCAGTAAGGGAGCGAGAGGAAGCGCCATGATTTTCCCCCATTTGCGTAAATTGAAAGTCGGCAAGGTGCTGGTGAGAACCGTCAACGAATTCCTCGATGACGAGATGTCCACCTATGCATCGGCACTGGCTTACCAGATGCTGTTTTCTCTGTTTCCGTTCCTGCTGTTTCTGATCGCGCTGATCGGCTTTCTGCACCTGCCGGACTTTTTCTCCTGGTTGCGACTGCAATCGGCGTTCCTCTTGCCGCCGCAGGCCCTCGAGCAGGTCAACCCGGTCATCGACCAGTTGCAGCAGTCCAAGGGTGGCTTGCTGTCGATCGGTATCGTCATCGCGCTGTGGACCGCGTCAGCAGGTGTACGCCTGATGATGAGCGCCATGAACGCTGCGTACGACGTCGTCGAAGGACGCCCTATCTGGAAGCGTTTGCCGCTGTCGATTCTCTACACCGTAGGCATTGCCGGCATGTTGCTGGCAGCAGCAGCCTTCATGGTGCTGGGGCCGCAGGTCATGAACTGGATTGCCGCGCAGATCGGCATGGAAGACTTCATCGTGACGCTGTGGACCATCCTGCGCTGGCCCGCGATCATTATCCTGCTGATGGTCGCTGTGGCGTTGATCTATTACGTGATGCCCGACGTCAAACAGGAGTTTCGCTTTATCACCCCAGGCTCGGTGCTGGCCGTGGTGGTGTGGATCGTCGCTTCCCTGGCCTTCGGTTTTTACGTCAAGACCTTTGCCGACTACAACGCCATGTACGGCAGCATCGGCGCGATCATCGTGCTGTTGCTGTACTTCTATATTTCGGCGGCGGTGCTGTTGCTGGGTGCGGAAATGAATGCGGTGATCGAGCACATGTCCGCTGAAGGCAAGGACGCAGGCGAGAAGGAAGCCGGCGACGGCCTTGGCGAGGAAAGCAGCGAGACAGGCAAGCAGCATGTCTCCGGTCTGGGCCGCGACCATTCGGTGCCGCTGCAGAAGGCGGACGAAGTCTGATCGCTTTCTGTGGCAAGATCGCCTTTTAAGTCGGCAAGGGACAGGCAGTCATGATCCATAACATCCTGAAGATGGGCGATGAGCGCCTGTTGCGCATCGCCCCCCCGGTGCCCGCAGACATGTTCGGCAGCAGCGAGCTCGATACGCTGATCGCCGACATGTTCGAAACCATGCACAGCGTCGGCGGTGTGGACCTGGCGGCACCGCAGATCGGCATCGATCTGCAGCTGGTGATTTTCGGCTTCGAGCGCAACGAGCGCTATCCCCAGGCCGAGGCGGTTCCGCAGACGATTCTCATCAACCCGCTGATTACCCCGCTGAGCCCGACGCTGGAAGAGGGCTGGGAAGGGTGTCTGTCAGTGCCCGGACTGCGCGGCATGGTGGACCGTTATCAGAGCATTCGTTACGAAGGCTTCGATCCTCAAGGCCAGCCCATCGTGCGCGTTGCCCACGGTTTTCACGCGCGGGTCGTCCAGCATGAATGTGACCACCTGATCGGTCGGCTTTACCCGTCGCGTATCACCGATTTCAGCAAATTCGGCTTCATGGACGTGATGTTTCCGGACATGGACCCCAACGCCGACGAGTGATCGTGGCGTTTCGTTGCGAAGCCGTCAGGCTTCGCGGCATAGTGCGACCAGCGGCTTGCTGCGGCTGTAACGCATGAACCGTTCGCCCAGTGCCTGTGGCAGACGCTGTGCCGTCTCGAACCCCGAGCGTTGGTAAAAGCCCAGCAGATCCGGATGGCAGAACAGCCACACCGGCCCGTTCAGCGGTTGCAATGCCGCTTCGATCAGGCCCTGCGCCACGGCTTGTCCGCGCAGCGCTGGCGCCACGAACAGCCCGGTCAGCCAATGCCCCTCTGCGACAGGTGTCAGGCACAACGCACCGATGATTTCTGCCCGCTTTGCAACCCATGCCTGGCCCTTGCTGGCAGGGCGCATTGACGACTGGTGCTCACGGTAGAACTTGCCCAGTAACGGGCGACATTCATCAGGTAGCGGGTAGAACTGGATTTCGGACATCGCGGCGGCGCTTGAAACAGGGGCCTCGCATCATACAGAGGCTGACGCCGTGACAACTAATCGGCGCTGGCTGGTGTCGATACTTTCAGACCCGTTTCTTTCGCGCCATTTGAGGTGAGCATGAAATCAATAACACGACTACTGGGCTGTTCACTTCTGGCGCTGGGCCTGCTTGGGCAGACCGCGACAGCGGCTGAAAAGACCAAGCCTATCCAGTTCGGCGCGCTGACCTGGGAAAGTGGCAGCCTGATCACTGAAGTCCTGCGTACCATCGTCGAGAAGGGCTATGGCTACCCGACCGATACACTGCCCGGCAGTACCGTCAGCCTGGAAACCGCGTTGGCGAAAAATGACATTCAGGTGATCGCCGAAGAGTGGACCGGGCGCAGCCCGGTGTGGGTCAAGGCTGAAGAGGAAGGC
This sequence comes from Pseudomonas cerasi, assembly GCF_900074915.1. Classification (GTDB taxonomy): domain Bacteria; phylum Pseudomonadota; class Gammaproteobacteria; order Pseudomonadales; family Pseudomonadaceae; genus Aquipseudomonas; species Aquipseudomonas cerasi. The sequence continues at coordinate 4,212,650 of NZ_LT222319.1, read as the reverse complement.
AAGGTGCTCGGCCTGGGCAACATCGTCAAAGGCGCGACCGAAGGCTGGTGGGTGCCTGAGTACGTGATCAAGGGCGACGCCGCCAAAGGCATCAAGCCGCTGGCGCCGGACCTGAAGTCTGTCGCGGATCTGGCACGCTACAAGGATGTCTTCAAAGATCCGGAGTCGCCGGACAAGGGCCGATTCCTCAACAGCCCGAGCGGCTGGACTTCGGAAATCGTCAACACCCAGAAGCTCAAGGCTTATGGCCTGGCTGACAGTTTCGTCAACTTCCGCACCGGCTCGGGCGCAGCACTGGACGCCGAGGTCGCATCGGCTATCCGGCGCGGCAAGCCTGTGTTGTTTTACTACTGGTCACCTACGCCGTTGCTGGGCAAGTACAAGCTGATCAAGCTGGACGAGCCGGCCTTTGATGCCGAAGCCTGGAAAACCCTGACCGACGCCAGCAACCCCAATCCGCGCGGCACGTCTTCGCTGGCGGCAACCCTGTCGATCGGCGTGTCGGCAGAATTCAGCAAGCAATACCCTGAGCTGGTGAGTGTCTTCAAAGGCGTGGATTTCCCGATTGACCTGCTGAACAAGACCCTGGGTGAAATGAGTGACAAGCATGAGGATGCCAAGGTCGTGGCTGCACGCTTTCTCAAGCAGCATCCCGACGTCTGGAAAGCCTGGTTGCCTGCCGATGTGGCCGAGCGGGTCAGCAGCAGTCTTTGACTAACGCCCTGCTGAATGACACGAGGCGCATAGCTGATAACGGCATCTATGACCGGTATGCGACGCGCCGAGTGGTAAAGCGTCACCGAGCTGATAAGTTCATGTCTGGGTCAATCGATGCTCGGGAGGCGTCATGACTGGTCACGTTCGGGGCTCGCGCGGCACGTGGCAGACTTGCCTGGCATTGCTGGCCTGTCTGTCGCTGGACGCGATGCAGCCGGCCAGTGCCGAAGAGGCCGACGACATGGCGCTGGCGCTGGTGGAACAACGAAACCTGGGCGAAGGCCTCGCCTGGCTGGGGTATCAGGTCGCCTCGCGCACTGCGACGTTTGCCGGTATCGTGCAGGCGGTTGGCAAGACTGAAGCCCAGGAACTGGTGCAGAAGGAACTGCAGCGCCTGAAACCGGAATATCAGGCGCAGTGGGACCGCAATCTGGCAGCCGCATATGCTCATTCCTTTACCGCCGAGGAGTTGCGTTCGCTCAATCAGGGGGCGGATTCACCTTCATTGGGGAACAGATTCAGGGCCAGAAACACCCAGGTCAGCACCGATATGAAAGCCCGATCATCGGAACTGCTGGGACAATTTGTCAGCCGTGCGCTGGGCAACGCCGAGGCAGCACTGCAACACTGACAGCTATTTTGACGATACGAGGCAAAAAACATGGACGCATTCATGCAGGCAGCATTCGATGAGGCGCAACTCGGGCTGAAGGAGGGCGGAATCCCTATCGGCTCGGTCATCGTCCACGGCGGCAAAATCATCGGTCGAGGCCACAACCGTCGTGTACAAGAGGGCAGTGCGACGAAGCATGGCGAGATGGATGCACTGGAAAATGCCGGTCGCCAGCCGGCCAGTGTCTACCGTGACTCGGTCCTCTACACCACACTGTCGCCCTGTGCGATGTGCAGCGGTGCGATTCTGCTCTACGGCATTCGCAAAGTGATCATCGGCGAGAATGAGTCGTTCATGGGCGAGGAAGACCTGCTGCGCTCGCGTGGCGTGCAGATCGACGTGCTGGATAACCATGATTGCAAGCACATGATGCAGGGCTTCATCGCCAGCAAGCCCGAGCTGTGGAACGAAGACATCGGCGAGTGAATCCCGCGTCTTATCAGCCCCACGCTCCGCGCTCATCGTAAATCTAACTGCTTATCGTGCCAATGCTCGCGTTGGCATGCAGTTCGTGACGCTCTTCGTCGCCTGACACCTCCCTGATACCCTCAACGTTCAGACTTGCTTCAGAATACTGCCCGTCATTAATCTTCTCCGGCTCCTGCCTTAAAGTGCGGTTTGTGCCACTAATGTGCCTTTAACGGTGATAACCTCCTCCCATCTTTATCACGGTATGCATACCCAGCCGTTTACCAGGCCATTTTCGGAGCCCGATATGTCGGTCCAGCAGCGTAACAACGTCAACATTGTGGGCGACGGACCGATCACTCTGATTTTTGCTCATGGATTCGGCTGCGATCAGAACATGTGGCGTTTTATGGCGCCGCACTTTGCAGAGCGCTTCAAGGTCGTGCTGTTCGATCTGGTGGGCAACGGCAATTCGGATGTGTCGGCCTGGTATCCGCACAAGTATTCGTCGCTCAAGGGTTATGCAACCGACTTGCTGCAGGTGGTCAACGAGTTCGCCGCACAGGGGCCGGTTGTGCATGTCGGCCACTCGGTCAGTTGCATGATTGCCGTGCTTGCCGAGCTTCAGTCACCCGGTCGTTTCGACGGCCACATCATGATCGGCCCATCCCCGCATTACCTCAACGAGGCAGATTACGTGGGGGGATTCACTCGCGCCGATGTCGATTCGTTGCTTGAAACACTGGAAAGCAATTATCTGGGATGGTCCAGCACCATCGCGCCGGCGCTCATGGGCGCCTCGGACCAGCCTGAGCTGAGCGAAGAGCTCGCCAACAGTTTCTGTCGCACCAATGCCGAGATCGCCAGACAGTTTGCCCGCGTGACGTTTTTATCCGACCATCGTGCCGATGTCGTGCAACTCAAGAGCAGAACACTCATTCTGCAAAGCAGCGACGATATGGTGGTGCCGGTCGAGGTGGGTGAGTACCTGCACCGTGTCATCGCCAACAGCACCCTGCACATGATCGACAACGTAGGGCATTACCCGCACATGAGCGCAGCACAGGAATGCATTACTGCGATGAATCAGTTTCTGGCCTCTTACGAGAGCGCCGCACATGACCGTTGAACAGGTAAGCCTGCCCGCCACCGAAGAGCTCTATGAACAGGCGCCCTGTGGTTTGTTGATCACGCTGCCCAACGGCACCATCGAGCGCGCCAATCTGACGTTTTGCCGATGGCTGGGGCTGGAGCGCGACGCTGTTGTGGGCCGCCGCTTTCAGGATCTGCTGAGCCTGGCAGGCAAGGCCTTTCTGCAGACTCACTGGGCGCCTACGCTGCAGTCGCAAGGTTCAATTGCCGAGGTTAAGGTCGAGCTGATTCATGCCGATGGCCGCCCCATTCCGATGATGCTCAATGCCGTACGCCGCGAGTACCCGTCGGGGTATCTGCATGAAGTGGCCGTGTTCCTGGCCGAAGAGCGCAGCAAGTACGAGCGCGAACTGCTGGCGGCCCGCAAGATCGCCGAAGAGCTCCTGCAACAGCAGATGACCGTGCAGAGCGAGCTGACTTCGGCGCGCAATCGCTTGCGTCTGGCGCATGCCGAGGCGGAGATCCGGGCTATTTTTGCCGAACAGATGATTGGCATCGTCAGCCACGACCTGCGCAACCCGCTGGCCGCGATCAAGATGGCTGCCGGACTGCTGGAGCGCACATCGCTTGAGTCGCGCCAGGAGCGGATTCTGGGACACATCAATCATTCCACCGACCGTGCCGATCGCATGATTGTCGATCTGCTGGATTTCACTCACGCCCGCGTGGGCAGCGGCATTACCGTCGTTCCTCAGCCTGTCGATTTTCACGCAGTGGTCGCCCGCGGCGTCGAAGAGCTGCGCCAGGTTTTCCCGGATCGGGTGCTGACCCATCGCAGCGAAGGGCAGGGCGCATGTTCGGCTGATCCTGACCGCCTGCTGCAGATGCTCGGCAATCTGGTCAGCAATGCCATCAATTACGGCACCGACGACGGTGAGGTTTTGATTACGTCGTCGTTCGACACCTGGATGATCAAACTGTCGGTGCACAACGTCGGTGAGCCGATACCGATGGAAAAAGTAGACGACCTCTACGAGCCCGTCGTACGCGTGGTCAGCGACAGTGACGAGACCCGTACAGTCGGGCTCGGCCTGTTTATCGACAATCATGCGATCGGCACGGTCGGTGGAATGATTGATGTGTCCCAGAATCCGCTCCTGGCGCGACTCAAGCGATGTGCGCTCCAGCAGTCCGGCAGCCATCTTGTCGTGCGCGAGATCGTTCGAGCCCATCTGGGCGATGTGACGGTTCGTTCTTCGGCTGAAGAGGGCACGACGTTCACGGTGGCGTTTCCGCGTCCCCCGGCGAAATCCGAGGTTTGATCAGGTTTCATGCAGATTGCCGATCAACCCGTGTTATTCACGGGTGCAGAAAAATCGTTACAGTCCTAAACTAGCGTGCTGCGTCATCACATCAAGGCTCATACAGGTTCTACATGCGGCGATCCATTTCAAATGATGTGGCCACGATCAGTCGGATCAGTGCGGTGCCGGCCATCCTGCAGGTCATTGCCGAATCCACAGGGCTGGGGTTCGCCGCCGTGGCACGTGTAACCGAAAATACCTGGACGGCCTGTGCGGTTCTGGACAAGCTCGATTTCGGTTTGAAACCTGGCGGCGAACTGGACGTAAGCAGCACCATCTGCCATGAGATTCGCAACTCCCACAAGGCTGTGGTGATTGATCATGTCGCTGAGGATCCGCTGTTCTGTACGCATGACACTCCACGTCTGTACAACTTTCAGAGCTATATCTCGGTGCCGATCTTTCTCTCCGACGGCTCTTTTTTCGGCACCATCTGCGCGCTGGATCCCAAGCCTGCAAAGCTGACCGGTACGCCCATCGAGGCAATGATGGTGTCGTTCGCACGTCTTCTGGCGCTGCAGATCGAGGCCGAGGAAAATCTGCAACAAGCGCGTGAAGACCTGCTCGCCGAACGTGAGGTGGCTGAGCTGCGCGAGCAGTTTATCGCCGTGCTGGGGCACGACCTGCGCAACCCCCTGTTTGCCATCAATGCCAGTGCCGAATTGCTGTTGCGTCGTCCGCTGGATGAAAAGGCCCTGCAGGTTGTGCAACACATCCTGACCTCTGGCCAGCGTGCTTCGCAGTTGGTCGATGACGTGCTCGATTTTGCCCGAGGCCGCATGGGCCACGGCATTCCTCTCAGTATCCATGAGGCGCACGGCCTGGATAAAACCCTGGAACATGTGATTTCCGAGGTGCAGCGTGTTCATCCGTCGCGGCCGATTCATTCGGACATAGGCGTGCTGGAGCGTATCCGCTGCGATCACGAGCGGATCGCGCAATTGCTCTCCAATCTGGTGTCCAACGCGATCAGTCATGGCGATGCCGAGAGCCCGGTCGAAGTGACGGCAGGTGTGCATGGCGAGCTGTTTGTACTCAGCGTTACCAATCAGGGGGAGCCGATACCTGAATCGGTTCGTGCGCAACTGTTCCTGCCGTACTCAAGACCCATCACCGATGAGCCGCAAGCCGGGCTCGGACTGGGTCTGTACATCGCCAGTGAGATCGCCATTGCTCATGGAGGTACGCTCGAGGTGTGCTCCACGCGTGAGCAGGGCACGGTCTTTACCTTCAGCATGCCGTTAAAGTCTGCGTAAGCATTCTGCGTCAGCCAACGCCTGAGCGCAGGCTGCCCGCCTCCGGAAAACCTCGCGCTGCAGGCCGTCGCGTCGTTCGGTTGCGACAGCCCTGACCATCCTTGTTACAAACTCTTCCATCGCTTTGCTTGCTCATCGGCAGTGTCGCGTCGAACCTGAGGCTCGGGTTGCCATCAAAGGCCTGAGCCTTCACGGTTACTCCGAAGTTTTCACCTTGCCCAGAGGTAGTGATGAACAGTTTTGTGCGCAATCTTGTCGGGGGCGTGCTTGTTGCGTCATGCAGCATCGGCGCAGCCCAGGCGCAGACGCTGCCCAACAGCACCCTCAACAACGGTGCCAGCAGCAACCCGTATAACAGCCCGATCCACCGTGCCAACCCCAACAGTCGCCAGGGCACCGAGTCCAGCGTGCCCCCGTCTCGTGGCCCCAACATCGCGCCGCCGGTGCGCAAGCCTACCCTGGAAAACGGTGGCATCGGCAACGGCTACCCCACGCGCCAGAACACGCCACGTCCTTCTACACCGACAATCGACCCCAAGCGCAACAACTGAATTTTCAACCCGGCGAACCCGTGTGGACGTCGACTCAATGCATAAGGAAACGCTCATGCTTAGAAAAACCCTGATCGCGACATTGTGTACTGCAGCCATTCTGAGCCTGCCATTGACGGCCAGCGCCGCTACGGAAACCTACAAAAGCGAACTGGGCACCGTCACGGTGACGCCTGTTGTCGAAGGTCTGGATCATCCGTGGGCGCTGGCCTTTCTGCCTGACAGGCAAGGCATGCTGGTGACAGAGCGTTCCGGCAACCTGCGCGTGGTGTCGGCAGATGGCAAATTGTCTGCGCCGCTTTCCGGGGTGCCGCAAGTCTGGGCGCAGAAGCAGGGCGGTCTGCTTGATGTCGTGCTGTCACCGGATTTCGCCAAGGACCGCATGGTGTATCTGACCTATTCCGAGGGCAGCGGCAAGACCGCCGCCGAGGGTGATACCGCCGGCACTGCCGCAGGGCGTGGTCGTCTGTCCAAAGACATGACTCGCTTGGAAGACTTCGAAGTTATCTTCCGCCAGGAACCGAAACTGTCGGTGGGTAACCACTTCGGCGCGCGGATGGTCTTCGATCGCGACGGTTACCTGTTCATTGCGCTGGGCGAGAACAATCAGCGCCCCACTGCGCAGGATCTGGACAAGCTGCAGGGCAAGATCGTGCGTATCTATCCGGACGGCAGCGTACCGAAAGACAACCCGTTCGTGGGCCAGAAGGGCGTACGCCCCGAGATATGGTCCTATGGCCATCGCAATCAGCAGGGCGCCGCGCTGGATCCCTGGACCGGGACGTTGTGGACCAACGAGCATGGTCCCAAGGGCGGTGATGAGTTGAATATCATCGAACGTGGCGCGAATTACGGCTGGCCGATCGCGACCCACGGTATCGACTACTCGGGTCAGCCGATTTCGGAGTCCAAGGGCAAGGTTGTCGAAGGAACCAAAATTCCGTTCCAGGTCTGGGAAGTGTCGCCGGGCCTGAGTGGCATGGCGTTCTATGACCACAGCCTTTTCAAGGCATGGGATCACAGTGTATTCATCGGTGCGCTGGCCACTGAGGAGTTGATCAGGCTGCAGTTCGAGAATGACAAGATCGTTCATGAAGAGCGTCTGTTGAAAGACATGAAACAGCGCATACGTGATGTGCGTCAGGGGCCGGACGGTTACTTGTATCTGTTGACCGACGACGATAAGGGAAGCCTGCTGAAAGTCGGCTTGGCTCAGTAATAAACTATTAATCGTTTGAAAAAGAAAATTCCCACAATGTTGTGGGAATTTTCTTATGAGTTGCTTGCGGTGGTAACCCGTTAAAGCCGTCGGATCAATTATCCTTTGCGTCACGTACCACTTCGCCTGTCTTGGCATCGACGTCGTAGTTCCACTCTACACCCTTGGCGTCTTTCAGTTCGATCTGGTAGATCAGGCGGCCGGTGCGGTCTTTTTCCAGCTCGGTATCGCTGACCGTAAAGCCCTGGTGCTTGGCAACAGCGTTCTTGTTGAACTGTTCAAAGTCACCCAGCGCCTGAGACTTGTACAGGCGGATCACTTCATCGGGACCAACGTCAGCCTGGGCGGCACCTGCAACAGCAGTGAGAGCAACAGCGGCGAAAACGGCAGGCATAAGTTTCATGGGGTATTTCCTTTCTGATTGATCTGTCTTGATGTATTCATCACAGGCTGATTGGTTCAGCGGTTTTGTTGAACTCAGATTATCCGCGCTTACTTAATTCACGCTTAATTATTCAAGTGTGCGAAACGTTATGAAGCCGGTCTCGCTCTGCCGATTCGCAAGTAAAGTTTTCCCCTGCACTTCGTTTACAGGCAGAGCGTCACGTAAAGGTTGAAAAAAACCGGCAGTGAACGTAAAAGGTTGGCCCCCTGCCGGAAGGTGCGTCGCGTCTGTCCAGGCATCTGTCCTTTCGGAGTCTGCTCGATGAGAACGCCTTACCGACCTGCCATGCGCCACGCCTGGCGATTGTTACCGTTGGGTATGGCGGTTGCCTCGCCGTTGCTGGCCGCAGAAGTGGTCAGCCTGGATGCGGTCAATGTCACTGGGTTCAGCGAGCCGGAAAGCACCGGCGACTATAAAGCAGAGCGGGCGTCGATCTTCGGCTTGGATCAGGCCTCTCTGCTGGACACGCCGGCCTCGGTGTCGGTGTTCAGCGCTGCGCTGATCGAGGACCGTCAGGCAAAGCTGCTGAGTGAAGTGCTGCGCAACGATGCGTCGGTCGGCGACGGCTATGCACCAGTGGGCTATTACGAAAACTTTGTGGTGCGCGGGTTTTCGTTGAACGCCGCCAACAGTTATCGCATCAACGGCCGCAGCATTGCCGGTGAGCAGAACGTAGCGCTGGAGAACAAGCAGCAGGTCGAGTTGCTCAAAGGGCTCTCCGGCCTGCAGAGCGGTGTGGCCGAGCCCGGTGGCGTCATCAACTATCAGACCAAGCGGGCGCAGGACGTCCGGTCGGTCACGGTCTCGACCAACGAGCACGGTGAACGTTACATCGCCACCGACGTCGGTGGCTGGTTCGGCAGTGAGCAACAGTTTGGCCTGCGCGCCAACCTTGCCCACGAAGACATTCGCTCGTATGTTGAACACGCCGATGGCCAGCGCGATTTCGCCTCGCTGGCGTTCGACTGGAACATCAGCGAGCGCGCGCTGCTGCAACTCGACGTCGAGTACCAGACCAAAGAGCAGCGCTCGGTGCCCGGTTATCAGCTTCTGGGCGGTACTGCGCTGCCTCACGATGCCTCGCCACGTAAACTGCTGGGCTACCAGAACTGGTCCAATCCGGTCGGTATCGACTCGCTGAACATGAACGGACGTTTCGAATATCGATTCAATGACAGCTGGAAGGGCAGTCTCAGCGCTTCACGCAGTCGTGTGGTCATCGATGACTACAGTGCCTTTGCGTGGGGTTGCTACGGCTCGGCCAGTTGCGCAGGGCAAACGGTGCCCAACCACTTCAGTGCCGAGGGTGGTTATGACATCTATGATTTCCGCAGCCCGGACGACACGCGTCGCAACGATGAAGTCGAAGCGGCCATGTCCGGCACATTCACTACCGGATCGCTGGGGCACGAACTGACCTTCGGCAGCAGTGCCTACCGCCGAACGGTCGATACGCGCGGGACCTTCAACGAATTCGTCGGCTCGGGCAATATCAATGAGGCGCCCGAGCAAGTGGCCCCCTCGACTCTGGCGCTTGCGCACACCGAGCGTCGTCTGGATAGCCGCCAGTACGGGCTGTTTGCCACCGACCGGATCAGTTTCAACGAGCACTGGCAAACCGTGCTGGGCGGACGCGGGGTGCGGCTCGATGAACAGGCGTTCAACGAGGACGGCAGCGATGCGCGACACACCGAGCGCTATGTGTTTCTGCCTCAGGCGGCGCTGATCTACAAGCCGGTGGACAACGTTTCGCTCTACACCAGCTACAGCAAGGGCCTGTCGCTGGGCGGGACAGCGGCGTGGTTCACCACCAATGCCAGTGAAATTCTTGCGCCGACCGTATCCCGACAGCTGGAAGCCGGTATCAAGTATGACTGGCAGCGCATGAGCCTGACCGCCGCAGTGTTTCAGGCCCGCCAGGCGTATCAGTACTCCAGGCCCAACGATGACGGCACGTTTACCTATGTGCAGCAAGGCGAGCAGAAAAACACCGGGCTTGAACTGGGGGCGAGTGGCTGGGTGACCGACCGCCTGCAGATATCCGCCAGTGCGGCGGCCATCCGGACGCGCGTTGAAGACAGCGGCACCGAGGCCTATGACGATCATCAGGCCCTCAATGTGCCCAGATACCGTGGCACCCTGCAAGCTGACTACAGCCTGCCGGTGCCCGGGCTCGCCTTACTCGGCGGGATGCAGTACAGCGCCAGCAAGTACGCTGACCGTGAAGGCTCCGTGCAGGTCAATGACTACACACTGTTCAATATCGGCAGCCGTTACAGCACCCGAATCAGCGGCTACGACACGGTCCTGCGCCTGACCGTCGACAACCTCTTCGACAAACGCTACTGGCGTGATGCCGGGGAGTATCTGGGTGACGACTACCTGTTCATGGGCGCACCCAGAACGGCGAGATTGTCGGCCACCGTCAACTTTTAGTAGACGGGCTCTACTGCACGGAGCGTTGGCACGATCGTCGGGACTCTCGTTCCACACGCTCCAGCGTGGGAGTGCAGTTCTCGACGCTTTGCGTCGTCAAGAGGACGCGGAGCGTCCGGAATAGCATGCGACGCAGAGCGCCGCACGATAGGTGATCGTTCCTCACGCTCCAGCGTGGGAGTGCAGTTCACGACGCTCTGCGTCGTCAAGAGGACGCGGAGCGTCCGGAACGACATGCGACGCGGAACGCCGCACGATAGTTGAAGTGCTCGTTCCTCACGCTCCAGCGTGGGAATGCAGTTCTCGACGCTTTGCGTCGTCAAGAGGATGCGGAGCGTCCGGCACGGCATGCGACGCAGAGCGTCGCACGATAGTTGAAGTGCTCGTTCCTCACGCTCCAGCGTGGGAATGCAGGTCTCGACGCTCTGCGTCGTCAAGAGGACGCGGAGCGTCCGGAAAGGCATGCGACGCGGAGTGCCGCACGATAGTTGCGATGATCGTTCCGCACGCTCCAGCGTGGGAATGCAGGTCTCGACGCTCTGCGTCGCCAAGAGGACGCGGAGCGTCCGGAAAGGCATGCGACGCGGAGCGCCGCACGATAGTTGAAGTGATCGTTCCTCACGCTCCAGCGTGGGAGTGCAGTTCTCGACGCTCTGCGTCGTCAAGAGGATGCGGAGCGTCCGGAACGGCATGCGACGCGGAGCGCCGCACGATAGTTGAAGTGATCGTTCCTCACGCTCCAGCGCGGGAATGCAGTTCTCGACGCTCTGCGTCGTCAAGAGGATGCGGAGCGTCCGGAACGGCATGCGACGCGGAGCGCCGCACGATAGTTGAAGTGATCGTTCCTCACGCTCCAGCGTGGGAATGCAGTGCTCGACGCTCTGCGTCGTCAATAGGACGCGGAGCGTCCGGAACGGCATGCGACGCGGAGCGCCGCACGATAGTTGAAGTGATCGTTCCTCACGCTCAAGCGTGGGAATGCAGTTCTCGACGCTCTGCGTCGTCAAGAGAACGCGGAGCGTCCGGCACGGCATGCGACGCAGAGCGTCGCACGATAGTTGCGATCATCGTTCCCGCTACAGGCCTCAGCTTCGTATCAGTGCGCCCGCAAGCTTTGCTATTCTTCGCGCCCTGTGAGCGCCAGGCGCTTTTTTCAGCCATGTTTCGGGGGCGTCATGACGGCCATCGTTCAATCCACTCCGCAACCTTTTACCAAAGGCGACTACAAGACCCTGAGTCTTGCGGCGCTGGGTGGGGCGCTGGAAATCTACGACTTCATCATTTTCGTATTCTTTGCACTGACCCTCAGCCAGCTGTTTTTCCCACCCGACATGCCCGAGTGGCTGCGTCTGCTGCAAAGCTTCGGGATCTTCGTGACCGGCTATCTGGCGCGCCCGCTGGGCGGGATTCTCATGGCGCACTTCGCCGACCGGCTGGGCCGCAAGCGCGTGTTCAGCCTGAGCATTCTGATGATGGCCCTGCCTTGTCTGCTGATCGGCATCATGCCCACCTACGCACAGATCGGTTACTGGGCGCCGCTGGTGCTGCTGGCGCTGCGCATCCTGCAAGGGGCCGCTGTGGGCGGCGAAGTGCCAAGCGCCTGGGTATTCGTGGCAGAACACGCGCCCAAGGGGCACCGCGGCTATGCACTGGGTGTACTACAAGCCGGCCTGACGTTCGGGTACCTGCTGGGTGCACTGACCGCGACATGGCTGGCACGGGTCTTCAGCCCTGGCGAAATCCTCGACTGGGCATGGCGTATTCCGTTCCTGCTCGGTGGCGTATTCGGCGTGGTGGGCGTCTGGTTGCGCCGCTGGTTGAGCGAAACCCCGGTATTTATCGCGATGCATGCCCAGCGTGAACATCTGACAACGCTGCCACTTGGCCAGGTCCTGCGTGAGCACCGCAAATCCTTGCTGCCTGCTGCGCTGCTGACCTTTGTGCTGACCTCCGCAGTGGTGGTATTGGTGGTGATCACCCCGACCGTCATGCAGCAGCGCTTCGGTATCAGCGCCAGCGATACCTTTGCCCTGAGCGCCGTCGGCATCGTGTTTCTCAATATAGGCTGCGTGTTGGCAGGCATGCTGGTCGACCGCATCGGCGCCTGGCGCGGCATCATGTTCTACAGCCTGCTGATGCCGATGGGCATTGGCGTGCTTTACACCAGCCTCATCGAGCAATGGATGCCACTGGGCATCGCCTACGCGATTGCCGGGCTGGCGTGCGGGATTGTCGGTGTGGTGCCGTCGGTGATGGTCGGACTTTTCCCGGCGAACATCCGGGTGTCAGGCATCTCGTTCACTTACAACATCGCCTACGCCTTCTGGGCCAGCACCACGCCATTGATGCTGATTGCCCTGATGCCCTGGAATATCTGGGTATGCGTGCTGTATAGCCTGATCATGGGTGCCACGGGCCTGATGACCGCTGCGGTATTCGGTCTGCGCCGGGGCGTGGTGGTGGATGACCTGGCAAGCGGTAAAGCCGGATAACACTAGGCCGGTTGACACGGCGAATGCCGTTCTCGCAGAGACCGGCGACATCCGCTGCTCACCTCTGCTATGGGGTGAGTAGTCGTTCAAATATGAGCGCAAAGTTCCTGGCACCCGACGCTTTCAATTGTAACAAGTGATTGTAATTCCGTTTCCTCAAGTCTATCTTGCGCCTCTCTATACTGTTTACGTTATTTATATAATGTGCTCTTAGGTCGTGCCTGTGGGAAATGTTTCTTCAGGTGGGTCATTCGCAGTGTCGATAAGTTGGTAGGCGTAATTATTCCGCGTTTCATGTAGGAGCTTTCCTCAATATTTTATTATTAAAGATTTTTCTTACAGCTTTCGGCTGTATTGCAGGACTTTGAAGGTGTATCTCGTGTTTATGCAAAACAAGACTAAATAAAATGATTTCTGTGCCGATTGACTGTTTGGGTCATGGAAGACGAATGTAAGAAACATCCTACAAATTTGCCTATTAGGCAAAATGATGGCAAGGGGAAGTATCATGTGGGTGACAATGAGAGAGCAGGAGGTTCTTGGCCTGTTGTTGCAGGGATGTACGAACAAGGAAATTGCCAGGCAGCTCAGTATCAGTGACTACACCGTTCGCGATCACGTATCTTCGCTGCTAAGAAAGAATCAGGTAAGGACGCGTGCCGAGCTCATGGCCAGGTGCGTATCTCTATTGCTTCCGGGGAGCACTGCCCGACCCCCTACATCTGTCGGATTGCGTAGCGAGCCAGCACATACATAATGTGTCTTGTCGCAACCTGTAACGTGTTAATGCAATGAGCACTGCTGACGTTTTGCGGTGCAATCAATAATACCGTGCTGCTCTGTGACTGCTGTCAGCCACTGTTTCCCGGCTGTCTGCAGAAAGGAATATCCGAAACCTGCTCGCACGACGAACTGTAAACAATAAAAAAGGAGCCACTCATGACTGTTTGTTTTGTTCGGGGCGAGTCAGGTGCCGACACGGCGTTGCGGCTGGATCCGCAGCGGCCTGATTTTAATATGACAACGGACTTCCAGCATCTGACAGCCCGGCAGTCCGCGCTTTCGGTGACGCAACTTGCCGAGCAACAGGCAAAGCTGTCCGGCCCTGTTGGCCTGTTTGCCAAACTCTGTCGGCAGCTTCGTTCGCAGGGGCGTCAGGCACCGTTACTCGAAGAGGTTACCCGACTTGAGGGCCGTAAGCGTCAATGGCTGGCCGAGCGCGCCGTACAATTCGCACTGGGCCTGCACGGCCGTCGGTCAGAAGCCGAGAACCCGTTCAAGGGCCTGGTGCGCGAAGACCTGTGCTGCATCGTATTCGATGAGCCATCGCCGCACACGCTGGTCGAGCGTTATGCCGCCAGCGAAGCGCTGCGAGCTCAGGACAGTGAGTACTTCGTCAAACTCATTGCTACCACGCGCAATACCGTCGAACGGCGAATCGTCTTTCATGGTCTGCTCGAACACTTCGACCGGCTGTTGCCCATCGAGAAGAGCATCTATCCGCTCAACTATCGCGCTGTTCAGCAAGCGTACCTCGATCATGAAGAAGCTCTCTATGGCGCGCTGATAAAGCAGCAGCCCATCGGCACATTGCTTGAGAGGCATACGCCTGAGTGGCTGTTAGATAACCTGTCCTCATTTGAACTTTCCATCGATCAAGCGTATGGCTAATCAGGTCTCGGACGTGGGTATTTATACCAGTCGGTTGATGAGGTTTTACAAGCGGTTCAGGTCTTTTCTAAAAAATATGTTTAATCAGAGTGCGCGTTAGCGCGCTCGGTGAATGATAAAAAATAACGGTTCGTGCAGATGCTTTCAAGCCTGCGGCTTTCGCACAGCCGATGAATTTGATTTATAAATATTGGAGTAATACCCATGAAAAAAATAGCACCCTTGCTTGTGTTGTTAGTGTCGGCTGCCAGCCAGGCCGGCGATTATTCTGTTACGACTACCCGAACGCCGACGTTTATCAATGGGCCTGGTCACAGTGCGTTTTCCCGACACCAATTGAGATTGGCTGATTACCCCCGCGGCGCGGCGAATAACTCTCGGTTGCAAAAGATTTCCTGGACCGCGACTACTTTTCCGGAAAGCGTGAACGAACGCGCAAATCTTTGTTTTAGGAGAGGCGGTGTACATGATTCTGATTGTATCTCTATAACGCCAGGCGTGCCTGGCAGTACTGAGAGGTTCAACAGTCTTGGTTTTAGCTATGCCTCCGACGTCATGATTAGGCACAGCGCTGAAAGTGGACCTTGGCAAAGCAAGCCTGCCGGGCCAGAAACAGTCACCTTTCATTTAACGTATTGATTGTTAATCCCTGGCGAGAACCGCCAGGGATCTTTCGGGGCAGGAGCCAACGTCATGCGAGTCATAAGTTCCGGAGCAGATGCACTGATAGCCGCGCAACAACTTGACGATAAAAGAGCGGCAAAAAACATGCCCTCAATTGCCAATTCCCCCCTCCGATCAACCTCTCCAGACTCTGCGGTGACCATCAGCGGCCAGGCCCTCCTGAAACACAGGGTATTTGGGGGCGCGGACTCTGCTCGTTCTGCGCCCATGCTGGGAAAAGCCGAATGTGGAATGTCCATGCCTGAGGCGTTTTTTTTAACCCGGGATGATCGCAGGCTGCTGGGTGATGTTTACGAGTGGGCGAGCGCTCAGGGAGCTGATCTAGGCTATGTTGATGATCTGGCTTTTGGACTGGCCTCGTACAGAGAGAAAGATGATGGAAGAATATGGGGCCGCCAGAACCAGGGCAAAACATATGACATGGAAGGCCACAAGGTGTTCTACAGTTTTACCGAGTCGCACGCGGCCACCGCCAAGCGTATTACCGAAAGCGATGGGTTAAAAACAACGCGGCTGGATCAGGGGTTTGTTCGCTTCATCACTGACAAGGACTACGGGTCCATCGGTCACAATAATTTTGATTTCATGGAAAAAGTCATCAACAGGTTTTCAACGGCAGGGGAAAGGGACGAGCAACTGGGGACAGATTTCACTACTTACAAAAGCCAGAAGAGTGACTACGTAAGGACGCTGTCCAAGGAAAAATACACGCCTGGCGAAGGCGACTCTCGAGAAACGGCCGCCGTAAAAAAATCCACCAAACCCAAGGAAATAACTCTGGAAAGCCTGCGTGCCGATATGCGCGAGGCGTTCTTCAAGGCGATGGGGGTCAAGAGTTTCTCATCCCTGTTCGACATGCTGTTCAAGCACAAGCGTTGACGGATCAGGCCTGTGCGCCAAGCGACTGGTGGTCTGACGGCGCATCCTGAGGGCTGACTACGCGGTTGCGACCGGTGCTTTTAGCCAGATACAGGGCTTTGTCTGCTTCATGCAGCCACGAGGAGGCATCCGGCATTTCAGGGGAGTAGGCGGCAATGCCGATACTGAGGCTGACCTTGAGATCGCAATGCAGGGTATAGGTCATTTCATCTATCGCCAGGCGCAGGCGCTCAAGGATTTCCTTTGCCTGAAACAAGCTGGTATCGGGCAGAATGACGCAGAATTCATCGCCGCCACAACGCCCGATCAAGTCGGAGTCGCGCAGGTTTTCTATCAGTGCTTCGCTGATACTCTGCAGCACCGTGTCGCCCATCAGGTGGCCATAAGTGTCGTTGATGACCTTGAAGTGATCGATATCGATCAGCGCGATGACGCACTCCTGATACGCGCCTTGGTTACTGGCGTACTTCAGGTCAAGCAGGTCCTTCCATGCGCCATGATTGAGCAGGCCGGTGAGGCTGTCTGTGCGGCTTACCTTGCGCAGGATGTTGCGGTGTTCCCACAGCTTGAGGGTGACCTGATGGCTCAGCCAGCCAATGAAAATGGGGTAGATCACCAGTACAGGAAGACAGGCATAGATCTGCGCCATGTTGCCGTGCAGATTGACCACAGGGTTGAGCGCGGCCAGTGAAATCAGCACGCCCAGTGCCTGTGCGCACAAGCCCTGGAGCATCAGGCGTGGCCCGGCGGCGGCCATGTTATGCATGGCCATCATGGCAAGGACGGTGACCCCGGGAACCGCACTGAAACCCATCGCACCCACCCAGAAACCGCCCAACAGCGAATCGAATAGCAAATTGCGCCATTCGGCTTCATAGGGCTCGCGCGACTTTCTTGCAATCTGGTAGGCAACATGCGGCCATACCAGAGCGTTGAACAGCGCCAACAACCACAGCCAGTGTGCAGCATTCACGTAATATAAAGACACAGCAACCGTCACAAAACCAACGCTTACACCGAGTGATCTCGGGGCGTAGATCCGCTTGGCGAATGCCATCCCTTTGCGGTGATAGGTGCTCATAGGTGCTTACCGGACATTACTTTTGAATCGGTCAGAAACCGCCACCACCTGACCGAAAGGCTGGAGTTTGAGCGTTCGCTAGTGTCAAGGGAAGTGTATTTTGCCTGGAGGTATCAAATAGCTACATGGTGAGGAAAGATCACTGTTTAAAAGTCAATTAAATGACAGGAACAGTGCTAAAGCCTGTTCAAAAATATGACGATATATAATTCAACACACGGTAAATAACCGGGGCAGGGTGTCTGGGTGTTTGCAGACACACTGCCCGGCGAGTTCAATAAAGCGACAGTCAGGCGGTTATAACGGTGCCTTGTTTTTCTGAATGCTGGTCATCCATGCGACGGCAATGGACAGCAGCGCAACAACAGCGGCGACATACCCTACGGCACCCAGGCCCAGATGCTCGATGGTAAGGCCTCCGATGATCGAGCCCAGGCCGATGCCGGCATTGGCGGCCGAGACATTCAGGGTCCCTGCCAGTGCCTGGGCCTGAGGCGCTGCTTTCATCACCCTGATCTGGCAGATCGGAAACAGCGCCGTATGCGCGATGCCCCAAATCACCAGTACCACGGCCAGCAGCGGCATGGAGCCTGCGGCGGGTACGCTTGCGGTCATGCCCAATGCGAGCAGCAGCGCAAAGGCCATGGTCGAGCCGAGGGGGCTGCGGTCCACATAACGTCCCCCCAGTGCATTACCGATCAGGCCGACCGCGCCGAAGCCCATCAACCACCATCCCACTTGAGCCGATTCGATGCCTGCGATGCGTTCCAGCGTGTCAGCCAGGTAGGTATAGGCACCGAACATGGCCGTGAACAGCAGGATGGACAGCAGCAGGTTGGAGAGGAAAAACGGATCCCGGAGAATTTTTGCCTGCTCGGCGAGGCCGACCTTTGCAGTAGGTTCGATACGGGGCATCGACAGTGCCAGCAACAGGGCCATCAACGCTGATAGCAGCGTCAGCGCCCAGAATGCGCCGCGCCAGCCCACGGCATCGGCAAATACTGTACCCAGCGGAATACCGAACAGCATGGCAGCCGAGATGCCGAGGTACACCTGCGCAACGGCCTTGCCGGCGCGCTTGGGTCCGGCCAGCAGACTTGCCGTTTCACTGGCCGTGCCCCAGAACACCGGCAAGGCCAATGCCGGAATGAACCGCGCCAGCGCCAGCACCCAGATGTTGCTCGACACCGCCGCCAGTGCGTTGGAGGCGGCGAAGATCAGCAGAATGACGATGAACGTGCGCTTGCGGTCCAGGTGCGAAAGCATGGCCGTCAGCGGTGGGCCAAAGAGCATCACCGTGAAGGCGAACAGCGTCACCAGCAAACCGGCAGTTGATATGGAAATTCCCAGATCGCGGGCCATTGAAGGCAGCAGACCGATAATGAGAAATTCTGTGGTGACGATCACAAAGCCGGCCAAGGCCAGAATCGCGATGGACAAACCGGCACCGGTCGAGCTTTCGCTGCGGGTGCCGGCAGCAGTGGTTTCCAGAGAAGGCATGGTACAGACCCCGTAAAAAATAAGTCCGCCAGCTTATTGCAGAAAAGAATTCCTATCTTTGGTAAATTTTCCCTGCATTATGGATTGAATTTCACTAATCGAGGTTTCATGTGCTGTCGACTGACCGCCTCAAAGGTATCGAAACGTTCGTTGCCGTTGCCAACGCGGGAAGCTTTACCGCAGCCGCTGAACGCTTGAACCTGACCAATTCTGCGGTCAGTAAAAGTGTGGCGCGCCTGGAAAGCCGTCTCGGTATGCGCCTGTTCGAGCGGACTACTCGCAGTCTGGCGCTGACGGAGGAGGGCGCGGCCTATCACACCGTGTGCGTGCGGATGCTTGCCGACCTGGAGGCTGCTGAAACTGCGCTGGCGGCTCAACGCACAGAGCCCGCCGGACAATTGCGCATCGATCTGCCTGCGACCTTCGGCCGTTTGCATGCGCTGCCGTTGATTCTTGCCTTCACCGGGCAGCATCACAAGTTGCGCCCGCGAATAACCTTCACCGACCGTTTCGTCGATATCCTTGAAGAGGGCATCGACCTGGCCGTGCGTATCGGTGGTCCACGGGTCTGGCCCGCAGGCGTCGCGCACCGGTATCTGGGCACCGAGCGGGTGATCTTCTGCGCTGCACCGGCGTATCTGCAGCGTCACGGCACCCCGCATACGTTCGAGGACCTGGCCAGTCATGCCTGCATTCTGTTTGGCCGTGGCGATGGCAGTACCAGCCCCTGGCTATTTGTCGATGAGCAGGGGCAGCGGGAGGCACGCGCTGTAGAAGCACGACTGGTTATCGGCAACGCAGAGGCCCAAGTGGCAGCGGTGACGTCGGCATGGGGAATTGCCCAGCTGGCAACCTGGTTGATCAGGGAGCAGCTGCAGCGCGGCGAATTGGTGGAGATCCTCCCGCAACTGGCCACCGATGGCCTGGCCTTGCACCTGGCCTGGCCGCGTAACCGCGAGTCCCTGCCCAAGGTGCAGGTGCTGGTCGAGCGGTTGTCAGAGGCGTTGCGGGTGGACTGAGTCGTATCGGACCGGCTGACCGGTCCGCGCAGATCACTGGCCGATGACAGTCTTCACCAGCGCAGCATGCTCTTTCGGATTCTTTGCATTGGAGACCACGTTCAGCACCGCTGCGCGGGTACCCGATGCTGCGACGATCGATGTGCTCAGCACCTGGGCGTCGCTCATGGTCGCTGAGGTGTCCAGCTGGCGCACACCAAGACCGTTCTTCTTGACGATCTTCTTGTCACCCAGTTTTTTGAAGTCCTTGTAGCCGGTACTCTGCTGGGCAAGGATGCCGGTGACCAGTCCATCAAGTACTACACCGTCGTTATCGCTGGCCTGCACGCCCATTGGCATCGGCGTTTCGGTAACGATCAACACGCGCTTTTCAGCCGCATTGGTGTACAGCGACCCCGTCACACCCTGGGCCTTGGCTTTTGCGTCAATCTCGGGCATCTCGCCCTGTACGTAGCCCGCAGGAATGGTGAAGGTCAGTTTGCCGCCCAGCAGTGAAGCGTTTTGCACCGCAGCAGCGGTGGGCGCAGCAGCCTGCGGCTTGGTGGCAGCCTGAACGCTGACCATGCTTTGACATGCTGCCAGTGCGACACACACAGCCATTGCCTTGAAACCGAAAGAACGCATGGAAATTCCTTTTTTGTCTGTTAATGACACAGGCGTTTGCGCCTGAGGCATGTGAGTGACCGGGCAGGTAAAAGTGCCCATAAAAAAACGACCAGTCCGATCACTCAGGCTGGCCGTCGTTTTGCTGCGTTACGCTTATTCGGCGATTTGCAGTTTGCGCGACTCGGTGTAGACGTAACGCACTTTTTCATACTCGAACGGCGAGTTGAGCTGGCCGTAACGGAAGCTGGTGACGTAACGGCGATCAATGGCGCGCAACACGGTGATTTCCGGATGGTCGTTGCTGACTTCGGCCACGTTCAGGAAGTTGATCTGGTTTTCAGCCGTGTAGTCGAACAGCATGCCACCAGTGTCACGCAGGTTCGATGGACCGAACAATGGCAACACCAGATAAGGCCCTGCAGGCACACCGTAGAAGCCCAGCGTCTGGCCGAAGTCTTCGCTCTGACGCGGCAGGCCCATCATGGTTGCCGGGTCCCACAGACCGGCGATGCCGATGGTGGTGTTGAGCAGCAGACGGCCAGTGGTGTCCAGCGAGCGCTCGCCCTTGAACTGCAGCAGGCTGTTCAGCAGGTTGGAGACATCGCCCAGGTTGCTGAAAAAGTTGCTCACACCGCTGCGCACGAAGCCAGGGGTGATGTAGCGGTAGCCGTCCACGACCGGTAGGAATACCCATTCATCGAAACGGTAGTTGAAGTGGTAAACCCGGCGGTTCCAGGATTCCAGCGGATCATAGACTTCCAGTGCGTTGATGGAGGCGCGCTCGAACTCACGCTGATCCAGCCCCGGGTTGAATTGCAACGACTTCAGCGGCTGGGTGAAACCGTCAGCATCGGTCTGACGGGCCACAGTGGCCGGGTGCTGAGCCTTGTTGCTGGTATCCGCGTCAGCGGCCTGGACTGTGCCGGCACAGAGCAGAGCGGCAAGAAGTAAAAGACGTTTAGCCACGGAAAAACTCCAGCATGGCGTCGGTGTTGACGCGGTAATTAAGGTTGCCGCAATGCCCGCCGTACGGGTAAACGGTCAGGCGATCGCCAAAGGTCTTGCGCAGGAAGCCGAGGTCACCCGAGCCCAGAATCACGTCGTCGGCGTTGTGCATGACGGCAATCTTGGTGTTGCTGTGCAGGTAATCCTTGAGGGCGTAGAGGCTGACCTGGTCGACCAGTTGCAGAAGGCTACCGCCGTCGGTGCGTGCGCGCCACATCGGGATGACCTGTTCGGTCAGGTAGCAATCGAAGTCGCACTGCAGGGCACGCTTGAGGAATGGCGTCAGACTGGTGCCTTCGGTGATCGGGAATTTCGGTGGCGTGATCAGACCGCGACGGTTGATCAGGTCGGAGGTGAACGCGATATCCGCTGACGAGAAGCGGAACGAGGTACCGATCAGCATCGCCATCTGTTCATTGGTCAGGTGCTGTTTGGACTGCTGGAAGTCGAACAGCAGTGCATCGTTGAGGTCGATGTAGCCCTTCTGGCGGAAGTAGCGAGTCAGCTTGGCCAGCACCAGTTCATAGAACGTAGTGGTGTTGTTGATGCCCTTGACGTTGGTTTGCACCAGTTTGTCGAGGTTGCTGATCGAGGTGTAGAGATTGACCGGCGGGTTGAGCAGCAGGACTTTCTTGAAGTTGAAGCTGCGACGGGTTTCGTCCAGCTTGCTGACGAATGCAGCATTCAGTGCGCCGAGGCTGTAACCGGTCAGGTAATAGTCGGTTACCGGCAGTTGCGCCTGCTGAGCCCGAATGGCCTGCATGACGCGATAAATGTCTTCTGCGTCGTCGGTGGAGACGCCGGGAGTCGCAAAGCGCGAGGCCGAGCTCATGAAGTCATAGCTGGTGGGCGAAGACAGCTGCACGACGTGGTAGCCCGCGCCGTAATAGAGCTTTTTCAGGAATTCATTGATGGTGCTGTTATACGGCGCGCCGGTGCCGGCGATCAGGAAGATCAGCGGGGCAGCGTGGTCCTGTTTGGCCAGGCGATAGTGCAACTTTTTCACTGCCCAGAAGTTGTCGGGCAGGGTGAACTCGCGCTCGGGATGCAGGTTCAGGGTGTAGACATCCTGATCGATATCTTCATCGTCAGGCAGGTCGGGGCGCAGATCGGGCGGTGTGGTCGCAATGGTCGCTTCAAACGGATTAGTCAGCGGGTAGCCATAGGTGGCGGAGTCGACATTGGTTGCCAGAGCGGACGCACTTAAACACAAGCCACCTATAACGGTGGCGAGGCGCAGAAAACGGAGCATGACTAAATCCCTTGGGAAAGAAGTGCTGATGAGATACGCAGGCTATGACCAAGGTGTAGTGCCAAAGTGCCCCATCCACCGGTTAACCCTGTAAATATGACGGAACAATACACGTTCTTTGGATTTTGCAATGCAGATATGCGGTTTATTTTTGCATGGCTAGTGTATTTGCTGCCCCGGCGCGACGTTTACACGGGCTGGGAAAGGTAGGCAGGCCCTGGCCTGGCGGCGAATTTTCCGGCTTGCGGAAAGCACAAAGGAGAGCCGTAGCTCTCCTCCAATGTGGTTCACGTGCTCTTTTTATTGTTATAGGGCGGCCTGTTATTGTTGTTGGCGGCCAGTCCCTTTACAGCGTTGTTGTGCGACCCCCATCCGGGGTCAAGAGCAAACGTATTTTTTTGAGCGCTGATTCGCTTTAATCACCTGTCTGCACAACGGGTTGATCCCACCGGTTCTGGAGCTACCTGACGGTAGTTTTATTGTTCTCGGTCCGGTCGCGAGGCCTTCCATTGAAAGGTCCCTGTAAAGCGGGTCCACTCCAAAAAAATCTGTTAGCTGCGCCTCTGTCCGTTTTGTTCTTGTTGTGTCAGAGCCGTTACGTCTTATTTTTATTGGTTTGCTGCATCATTTCTTGTTTTTGTTGTACCAGAGATATAGCAGGATCCGTGCCAGTTTTTGAAATTCCTTTTAAATCAGTTATTTATGAATTCTGATGGTTGTCAGTTAGTCATAGAGCCGGAAAAAATGTTTCCGTGTTACCCGTTCACGGTGGTGACCGTAAACCTGCGGTAACACATCATGTTTCCTTCGCAGTATGAGCCGGAATGGTGCGCCGCAAGTCTCTGTCGTCTATACGACGATGGTATGGGGTCCGGCGCTCGCCATTGGACACAACGGTGCGTCTCCTGCCGTTGATGGCTGGATCAAGGCGTTTTTCGCTGTGCGTTGTCGTTGATGGCTCGATGTTGTCGTTTCCCATTGCCCCGGTGTCGCAGACAGAGCATGCCCGCCTGTCCGGCAGGTCGATGATCAGTGTGGCGTTGTAGTGCGTTTGATTGCGCGCGGCAGCGATAAAAACGTGCAAGGCGCCGCGTGCCCCAAGGTCGGGCGCGGGGCGGTCTGGAGAACAACGTTAACCATGCCCCGACACCCGTCGGTGCAGACTTCCGGGGAAGCGACAATGATGATGCGAAAAATACTGGGGGCGGGTGCCGCTCTGGTACTTGCGGTCAGCTCCACGCTGGCGGTTGCTGAAACCAAGACCCTGACCATCGGCTATGTGGAAGGCTGGTCCGACAGTGTCGCCACCACCTTCGTGGCCTCCGAAGTGATCAAGCAAAAGCTTGGTTATGACGTCAAGTTGCAGTCTGTCGCTGCAGGGATCATGTGGCAGGCGGTGGCCACCGACAAGCTCGACCTGATGCTGTCTGCGTGGCTTCCAGGCACGCATGGCGAGTACTACGCCAAGTACAAGGACCAGGTCGTCAACTATGGCCCCAACTTCAAGGACGCCAAGATTGGCCTGATCGTGCCTGAATACGTGAAGGCCAAAACCATCGAAGACCTGAAGACCGATGCTTCCTTCAACAAGAAGATCACCGGGATCGATGCGGGCTCGGGCGTGATGCTCAAGACCGATCAGGCTATCAAGGACTATGGTCTGGACGGCTATAAACTGCAGGCGAGCTCCGGCGCAGGCATGATTGCCGAGCTGACCCGCGCCGAGAAGGCGAAGAAATCCATCGTCGTCACCGGCTGGGTGCCGCACTGGATGTTCGCCAAATGGAAGCTGCGTTTCCTCGACGACCCGAAAGGTGTCTACGGTGAAGCTGAAACCGTAGACAACGTTGGCAGCCTTGGGCTGGAGAAAAAAGCCCCTGAGGTCGTGGCCTTCCTGAAAAAATTCCAGTGGGCATCCAAGGATGAAATCGGTGAGGTGATGCTGGCGATTCAGGACGGTGCCAAACCTGAAGCTGCAGCCAAGGACTGGGTAGCCAAGCACCCGGACCGTGTTGCTGCATGGACTGCCAAATAGTCTCAAAGTGTCTGAACAGCCGTTCTCGAGGCCGTCTGGTGTTATCGCCAGACGGCCTTTTGTTTTCCTGCCCGGGAGTGTTTTCGGTGCGACCGACTGCCGGTGGGTCCAGGCCGTGCGAGAAGAGGTATCTGCAGCTAATGTCGTTCTAATACTAAGGTCGTCTGGAGTGCGCGCCGGACCCGACTAAAGTGCATTACGTGACATCTCATCTGTGCTGCGAGGACAAAAACAATGAACGACAGCATTTACCTCTCGATTCAAAACAGCCCGCGTTTCAAGGAGCTGGTATCCAAAAGAGAGCGGTTCGCCTGGATTCTCTCGGCGATCATGCTTGGCCTGTATGCGGCCTTTATTCTTTTGATTGCTTACGGACCCCATATTCTGGGGGCCAAACTGAGTCCCACTTCGACCATTACCTGGGGAATGCCGATAGGCGTAGGGCTGATCCTTTCCGCGTTTATATTGACCGCCATCTATGTTCGCCGTGCCAACGGTGAATTCGATGACCTGAATAACGCGATCCTGAAGGAGGCTCAGCAATGATCCGGCGCCTATCAGCAGCACTTGGCCTGGCCGCGTTCGCGCCGACCCTCTGGGCGGCAGACGCGTTGACGGGTGCAGTGCAGAAGCAACCCCTGAACGTCGCCGCGATCGTCATGTTCGTGGTCTTCGTAGCCTTCACGCTGTACATCACCTACTGGGCGTCGAAAAAGAACAAGACCGCGTCGGACTATTACTCGGCAGGTGGCAAGATCACCGGTTTCCAGAACGGGCTGGCGATTGCCGGTGACTACATGTCGGCAGCCTCCTTTCTGGGGATTTCCGCACTGGTCTACACCTCCGGCTACGATGGCCTGATCTACTCGATCGGCTTCCTGGTGGGCTGGCCGATCATCCTGTTCCTGATCGCCGAACGCTTGCGTAACCTGGGTAAATACACCTTTGCCGACGTGGCCTCGTACCGCCTCAAGCAAAAGGAAATTCGTACCCTGTCTGCCTGCGGCTCGCTGGTGGTGGTGGCGTTTTACCTGATTGCGCAAATGGTCGGTGCCGGCAAGCTGATCCAGCTGCTGTTCGGTCTGGACTACGCCGTTGCGGTGGTGTTGGTCGGGATCCTGATGTGCCTCTATGTGCTGTTCGGCGGCATGCTCGCCACGACCTGGGTGCAGATCATCAAGGCGGTGATGTTGCTGTCAGGTGCTTCGTTCATGGCACTGATGGTCATGAAGCACGTCAACTTCGACTTCAACATGCTGTTCTCCGAAGCGATCAAGGTTCACCCCAAAGGTGAGGCGATCATGAGCCCTGGCGGGCTGGTGAAAGACCCGATCTCGGCGTTCTCGCTGGGTCTGGCCCTGATGTTCGGTACCGCAGGCCTGCCACACATCCTGATGCGCTTCTTCACCGTGAGCGATGCCAAGGAAGCCCGCAAGTCAGTGCTCTACGCAACCGGCTTTATTGGCTACTTCTACATCCTGACCTTCATCATCGGTTTCGGCGCGATCCTGCTGGTCAGCACCAATCCGGCGTTCAAGGATGCAGCGGGCGCCTTGCTGGGCGGTAACAACATGGCAGCGGTTCACCTGGCCGATGCGGTCGGTGGCAGTCTGTTCCTGGGCTTCATCTCGGCAGTAGCCTTCGCCACCATTCTGGCAGTGGTTGCCGGTCTGACTCTGGCGGGTGCTTCGGCGGTTTCCCACGACCTGTATGCCAGCGTCATCAAGGCAGGCAAAGCCAACGAGAAGGACGAGATCCGTATCTCGAAAATTACCACCATCGCTTTGGCGGTCGTGGCGATCTTTCTGGGTATTGCCTTTGAAAGCCAGAACATCGCCTTCATGGTGGGCCTGGCGTTCTCGGTCGCGGCAAGCTGCAACTTCCCGATCCTGTTGCTTTCCATGTACTGGAAAAACCTGACCACCCGTGGCGCCATGATCGGCGGCTGGATGGGCCTGATCAGTGCAGTGGTGCTGATGGTGCTGGGTCCGACCATCTGGGTGCAGATCCTGCATCACGAGAAAGCCATTTTCCCTTACGAATACCCGGCGCTGTTCTCCATCGCCATCGCCTTCGTAGGTATCTGGTTCTTCTCCATCACCGACAAGTCGAAAGCGGCAGAGGGCGAGCGCGCGCTGTTCTTCCCGCAATTCGTCCGCTCGCAGACGGGGCTGGGTGCCAGTGGTGCGGTTTCGCACTAAGTTCAGGTTGTTGTGAACGAAGCAGCCTTCGGGCTGCTTTTTCATGGCCGATAAAAAAACCCGCTTGAAAAAGCGGGGTTTTTATTGGCTACATGCACTGCTGCGTGGAGCAGCAGGTCATATCTTGCCGAGCAACACCAGAATCAGCAGGATCACCAGGATCGTACCGATGATGCCCGACGGACCGTAGCCCCAGCTGCGCGAGTGCGGGAATACTGGCAAACCGCCAACTAGCAGCAGAATCAGAACGATGATAAGAATAGTGCCGATGCCCATGGTGAGTTCCCTCTTTACATTAGTGTTAATTAACAGATGCAGTTCAAACGTCATGCCGGACGGTATGAAGTTGCCTGCTTGACTCATCGGACTCTGGGCGTCGGAGAAAGGTTCGATCTATTTTTAATAATTTATTACATATTTGAAAATCATTGAAAATCAGGGGTTTGTCGCATTTTTGTCTGACAATAACTCGGTCTTTTTTGACCTGATGCGTTTGATTCAGTCTTAAAAATAATTGAACTAAACACCCTGGAAAGTCTCCGCGCGGCGTGAACTTTCTACCTGAGGCATGGCCCACAAGAGGACACCGTGATGATTTATCGAGTGGCGGCGGATGCCGTGGTCGTGTTTCATCTACTGTTCATTGTGTTCGTCCTGTTCGGCGGACTGCTGGTATTGAGAAGGCCCTGGCTGGCACTGCTGCACGTTCCTGCTGCGGCCTGGGGGACAGCGGTCGAGTTTCTGCACCTGTATTGCCCGCTGACACCGCTGGAAAACACCCTGCGCAGCAACGCTGGAGGGCAGGGCTACACCGGGGGCTTCGTGGAGCATTATCTGATCCCGCTGATTTACCCGGCCGGGCTTACGCCGGGCATACAGCTTTGGCTGGGCGGCATTGTCGTGCTGCTCAATGTGTCGGTGTATGGCCTGTTGCTGGTGCGGTATGTGACACGAGCGAGGCGTTCATAGGGCTGCGGTTTGCACCAGGCATTCAGCGTCTTGATGGTGGGGTTGTGGCGCTTCCACTGTGATTACACTCAGGCAACTCCTGCACATCACAAGGCTCTCGGCTATGCAAAACCGCATCATGATTACTGGCGCCGGCTCAGGTCTGGGTCGTGAAATTGCACTGCGCTGGGCGCGCGAAGGCTGGCGGCTGGCACTGTCGGACGTCAACGATGCAGGCCTGCAGGAGACCCTTGCGCTGGTACGCGAGGTGGGTGGTGACGGTTTTGTACAGCGTTGCGACGTTCGCGACTACAGCCAGCTCACCGCGTTTGCCCAGGCGTGCGAACAGCGCTTCGGCGGTATCGACATCATCGTCAACAACGCGGGTGTCGCGTCCGGTGGCTTCTTCAACGAATTGTCGCTGGAGGACTGGGACTGGCAGATTGCGATCAATCTGATGGGCGTGGTCAAAGGCTGCAAGGCGTTCCTGCCGATGTTGCTGGCCAGCAAGGGCCGGATCATCAACATCGCCTCGATGGCAGCGCTGATGCAGGCCCCGGCGATGAGCAATTACAACGTCGCCAAGGCCGGGGTCGTCGCGCTTTCCGAGAGCCTGCTGGTCGAACTGCATGACCAAGGCGTTGGTGTTCATGTGGTCTGCCCATCGTTCTTTCAAACCAACCTGCTGGATTCCTTCCGTGGCCCTACGCCCGCGATGAAGGCGCAGATCGGCAGGTTGCTGGAGAATTCGCCGATCACCGCCGCAGATATCGCCGACTACATCTTCAGGCAGGTGGGCGAAGGCGAATTCATGATCTTGCCCCACGAAGAGGGCCGTATGGCCTGGGACCTGAAGCGCAAACAGCCACAGGCGATGTATGACGAAATGACCGTCATGTGCGCCAAGATGCGCGCCAAGGCGCAGAAGGGGCATGCCTGACTAGCCCGGACGCTCCGCGTCCTCTTGCGACGCAGAGCGTCGCGACCTGCATTCCCACGCTGGAGCGTGAGGAACGATCACCTCAACTATCGTGCGAAGCAGAGCGTCGCGACCTGCATTCCCACGCTGGAGCGTAGGGAACGATAACCGCAACTATCGTGCGACGCTCCGCGTCGGATGCCTTTCCGGACGCTCCGCGTCCTCTTGGGGGTACGGCGTTGCCTGTTCAAGGTTATCAAGGTCATGACCGCACGGTTTTCTGGTAGGGTTGCGCGCATCTTTCAGCCCTGTCCTGAGAACCTTTCATGCTCAATTATCTGTGGTTCTTCCTCGCCGCCCTGTTCGAGATATTCGGCTGCTATGCCTTCTGGCTATGGCTGCGCCAGGGCAAGAGCGCGCTGTGGGTGATCCCTGCGCTGGTCAGCCTGACGCTGTTTGCACTGTTGCTGACACGTGTGGAGGCGGCTTACGCGGGGCGTGCCTATGCGGCGTATGGCGGGATCTACATTATTGCGTCGATCGCCTGGTTGGGGCTGGTCGAGCGGGTCAGGCCGCTGGGCACGGACTGGCTGGGTCTGGCGTTCTGCGTCCTCGGTGCGACCATCATTCTGCTGGGGCCACGTTGGTCTGCCTCCTGAGTAACCACCGCCGCGAACGAAATTTCCCACGGATTTGGCCGGAAAGTAAGACGTTTCCTTCAGTCTTTTCCGGTGCTGTTGCAGGACGTTACTGATTTGCCATCAGTGCATTGAAGCGCCACGTTTCGCCATGCACCCTGCCTCTTTTGCGCAACGCAAGGGTGGGAAAAATGCTGGTACTGATGCGGGAAATTGGCGAAACGTTTTCCATCGGTGATGACATCACCGTGCAGATTCTGGGGATCAACGGCAATCAGGTCAGGCTCGGGATCAATGCCCCGAAAGACGTCAAGGTGCACCGCGCCGAGGTCTATAAGCGCATTGCCAGGACGCTTTCGCAACAGGCAACAACGCCGCTTCAGTGAGCGGCGTTGTCAGCAAGCGATCTTATGGGCAGATGACCTGACTCGGCCTGTCGAAAACCCGGCTAAGGCACCGTAGGCGTTATTCAAAAAACTCCTTGGGTACGTCGTGCTTGAGCATCAGCTGACACTGCTGGCTCTCCAGGTCGAAAAAGATCACCGCCTGGCCCTTGGTCAACGCATGACGCACGCGCAGTACCCGGGTTTGCAGCGGTGTTTCATCGCCATTATCGGTGCCCTCACGGGTGACGAAATCCTCGATCAGGCGAGTGAGGGTGTCAGGTTCCAGTTGGTCGTAGGGGATCAGCATGGCGGTTCTCGTGTCGATGAGCGGCGATGATAGAACTGCGGTGCCATGCACCGCAATTCACAGGGCCTCAACTCTTTTCGCGATTCTGCCCGATCAGGCTGTCGACCGGTGGCACGCGGGTATCGGATTCCATCTGCGCATCGTGCTCGATCTGATGGCTGAAGCGCTCCAGCGAGCTCTGCGCAGGCTTGGCATCGCTGGCGAATACCGGTGGGCTGAGCATGTAGGCACCGAGCAACTTGCTCAGCGCTGCCAGACTGTCGATATGCGTGCGCTCGTAGCCATGCGTCGCGTCACAGCCGAAGGCCAGCAGGGCGGTGCGGATGTCATGCCCCGAGGTCACCGCCGAGTGCGCATCACTGTAGTAATAGCGGAACAGGTCACGACGCACCGGCAGCTCGTTGTCCACACCCAGCCTTAGCAGATGGCGGGACAGGTGGTAGTCGTAAGGACCGCCCGAGTCCTGCATCGCCACGCTGACGGCGTGCTCGCTGGAGTGTTGACCCGGCGCAACCGGTGCAATGTCGATGCCGACGAATTCGCTCACATCCCAAGGCAGCACACCGGCTGCGCCCGTACCGGTTTCTTCGGTGATGGTGAACAGCGGGTGGCAATCGATCAACGGCTCGGCACCGCTGTCGACAATGGATTTCAGCGCGGCGAGCAGTGCCGCCACACCGGCTTTGTCATCCAGGTGACGGGCACTGATGTGTCCGCTCTCGGTGAACTCCGGCAGCGGGTCGAAAGCCACGAAGTCACCGATGCCGATGCCCAGTGATTCGCAGTCGGCGCGGGTGGTGCAATAGGCATCCAGGCGCAGCTCGACGTGGTCCCAACTGATCGGCATTTCGTCCACGGCGGTGTTGAACGCATGTCCGGAAGCCATCAGCGGCAGAACGCTGCCACGGATTACGCCGGTGTCGGTGAACACGCTGACCCGGCTGCCTTCGGCAAAGCGGCTCGACCAGCAGCCGACTGCAGCCAGCGCCAGGCGGCCGTTGTCTTTGACTTCCCGAACACTGGCACCAATGGTGTCCAAGTGCGCCGATACGGCCCGGTCGGGGCTGTTCTGCTTGCCCTTCAGCGTGGCGCGAATCGTGCCGCGGCGGGTCAGTTCGAACGGGATGCCGAGTTCTTCGAGGCGCTCGGCCACGTAACGCACAATAGTGTCGGTAAAGCCGGTAGGGCTTGGGATCGCGAGCATTTCCAACAGAACTTTCTGCAGGTATTTCAGATCCGGATCGGGGATATTTGCAGGGGTCATGGATGCTCCTCATGGAACAGTTGCAAGCCACGGGCTGCAAAGGCTGATGCGCCATTTGCAGCCGTGCCCGCAGCTGCGATCAGATATGCACAGGCAGGCTGTGCGGAAACAACAGATCGACGAAACGTTCGGCGGTGGGTTGTGGTTCGTGATTGGCAAGGCCTACGCGTTCATTGGCTTCGATGAACACATATTCAGGCTGATCGGCGGCCGGCACCATCAGGTCCAGACCGACGACCGGGATATCCAGCGCCCGTGCAGCACGTACTGCTGCGTCGCTGAGCACCGGGTGCAGAATGGCCGTGACATCTTCCAGGCATCCGCCGGTGTGCAGATTGGCGGCACGGCGCACGGCCAGGCGCTGATCCATCGGCAGAATATCAGCGTAGTCAAAACCGGCCTCGCGCACGGTGCGCTCGGTTTCCTGATCCATCGGAATGCGGCTTTCGCCATCCGTTGCCGCGGCGCGGCGTCGGCTCTGGGCTTCGATCAACTGTTTGATGGTGTGGCGACCATCACCAATGATTTCAGCCGGACGGCGTATCGCCGCAGCCACGACCTGAAAGCCGATCACCACGATGCGCAAGTCCAGGCCTTCGTGAAAGCTTTCCAGGATCACGCGAGTATCGAACTGACGAGCCTGTTCGATGGCGGTTTGCACGTCCTCGATAGTGCGCAGATCAACCGCCACGCCCTGGCCTTGTTCACCGTCCAGCGGTTTGACCACGATTTGCCCGTGCGCTTCGAGAAACGCCAGATTATCGTCTGCGTTGCCCGCCCTTTGCTGTTCGGGCAAGCGCAGGCCGGCGGCCTTCAGGGCACGATGTGTCAGGCTCTTGTCCTGACACAGGGTCATGCTCACCGCGCTGGTCAGATCACTCAACGACTCGCGGCAGCGGATGCGACGACCGCCGTAGCTGAGAGTGAACAGCCCGGCATCCGCATCATCCACCTGCACGTCAATGCCGCGCCGGTGGGCTTCCTCGACAATGATCCGCGCGTACGGATTGAAGTCCGCCTGCGGGCCAGGGCCGAGAAACAATGACTCGTTAATGCCGTTTTTGCGCTTGATGGCGAAGGTCGGCAGGTTGCGGAAATTCAATTTGGCGTACAGCGCCTTGGCCTGATCGTTGTCATGCAGCACCGACAGGTCGAGGTAGCTGAGGCCGCGACTCATGAAGTGCTCGATCAGGTGCCGGACCAGTACTTCGCCCACGCCCGGACGCGTGCATTGCGGGTCGACGGCCAGGCACCAGAGGCTGCTGCCTTTTTCCGGGTCATTGAAGGCCTTTTGATGATTGAGGCCCATGACGCTGCCGATGATCGTTTTGCTGCCCTCATCCTCGGCCACCCAATACACCGGGCCACCTTCGTGGCGTGGGGTCAGCAGCTCGGGGTCGATGGGCAGCATGCCGCGCGCCAGATACAGGTTGTTGATGGCCTGCCAGTCACTTTCATTGTGCGCACGGCGGATGCGGTAGCCGCGAAACACACGGTGCGCCGGGCGGTAATCGCTGAACCACAGGCGCAACGTGTCCGACGGGTCGAGAAACAACTGCTGCGGCGACTGCGCCAACACCTGTTGCGGCGCTGCCACGTACAGGGCGATATCGCGCTCGCCGGGTTTTTCGTTGAGCAGGTCCTGAGCCAGCGCGGCCGGATCAGGGTAGGTATGACCGATCAGCAAGCGTCCCCAGCCACAATGCAGCGCCAGAGGGTCTGCATCTATCTGGCTGCCGTCTTCAGCGAGTCGTGCCTGCAGACGTTCGTACGAGGGCGACTGGCCGCGCAACAGGCGCTGGCTATAAGTCGTCGCGTTCTGTTTCATCGATCACAGTCCCTGTTCGCTGAGCCACAGGTTCAGCGCTGCCAGTTGCCACAGCTTGGAGCCGCGCAATGGCGTGAGCTGGCCCTCGGGGTTGGTCAGCAGCTTGTCGACCATGGCAGGGTTGAACAGGCCGCGGTCCTGACTGGAGTCGGTCAGCAACTCGCGCACCCAGCTAAGCGTGTCGCCCTGCAAGTGTTTGAGGCCAGGCACCGGGAAGTAGCCTTTTTTGCGGTCGATCACTTCCGAAGGAATGACCATGCGCGCAGCTTCTTTCAGTACCTGTTTGCCACCGTCGGGCAACTTGAATTTGCCGGGGATGCGAGCCGACAGTTCGACCAGACGATAGTCAAGGAACGGCGTGCGCGCTTCCAGGCCCCAGGCCATGGTCATGTTGTCGACACGTTTGACCGGGTCATCGACCAGCATCACCGTGCTGTCCAGGCGCAAGGCCTTGTCGACGGCGGCGCTGGCGCCTGGCTGGGCAAAGTGATCGCGAACGAAATCACCGGCGGCGTCATTCGCAGTGCGCCACTTCGGCTGCACAGTCTCGGCGTATTCCGCGTAGCTGCGGTCGACGAATGCATCGCGGTAGGCCGCCACCGGATCGCTCGCGCCGTCGACTTGCGGGTACCAGTGGTAACCGGCGAACAATTCATCAGCGCCCTGACCGCTCTGTACCACCTTGCAGTGTTTCGACACTTCACGCGACAGCAGATAGAAGGCGATGCAGTCGTGGCTGACCATCGGTTCGCTCATGGCGCGGAACGCCGCAGGCAACTGCTCGATGATTTCACGTTCCTGGATACGCAACTGGTGATGGCGCGTGCCGTAGTGCTTGGCGATTAGGTCGGAATACTGAAATTCGTCGCCACGCTCGCCGCCGGCATCCTGGAAACCGATAGAGAAGGTCGACAGGTCCTCGACACCCACTTCGCGCAGCAGACCTACCAGCATGCTCGAGTCGACGCCGCCGGACAGCAGCACACCGACGTCCACGGCAGCACGCTGACGGATCGCTACCGCTTCACGCGTACTGTCCAGTACGCGGTCGCGCCAGTCTTCGAGGGTGAGATTTTTCTCGTCTTCGTGCGGGCCGTAGGGCAGGGTCCACCAGACTTTCTGTTCGACCTTGCCGCTGGCGTCGATACGCATCCAGCTGGCTGGCGGAAGTTTTTCGACGCCGGCCAGCAAGGTGCGCGGTGCAGGCACCACCGCGTGGAAGTTGAGGTAATGGTTGAGCGCCACCGGATCAAGCATCCCGCTGATGTCACCACCCTTGAGCAGGGCAGGCAGCGAGGACGCGAAGCGCAGGCGCTTGTCGGTTTTCGACAGATACAAAGGCTTGACGCCGAGGCGGTCACGGGCGATGAACAGATTCTTGCTGTCACGTTCCCAGATGGCAAAGGCGAACATGCCATTGAGCTTGGGCAGCATGTCTGCGCCCCAGGCGTGATAGCCCTTGAGCAACACTTCGGTGTCACCGCCGGAATGGAACTGATAGCCAAGGCTTTCCAACTCGGCACGCAATTCAGGGAAGTTGTAGATCGCGCCGTTGAAGGCCATGGACAGGCCCAGATTGCTGTCGATCATCGGCTGCGCCGAGCCATCCGACAGGTCCATGATTTTCAGGCGACGATGACCAAGGGCAACTGGCCCCTGACTATGAAACCCCCACGCATCCGGGCCGCGAGGCGCCAGCTCATGGGTAATGCGTTCAACAGCGGCTAGGTCCGCTGGTTGATGGTCGAAACGTAATTCACCTGCTAATCCGCACATAAGTCCTTACCGGGTTTCCGTTGGGGAGGTGACTGAGAAAGTGCAGTCACCCAGAAACTGACCCAGTGAGGGCATGGTAGTTTTAGATCAAAAAGTTATAAGCGTTTGTTTTCAGCTGGTTTGGCTGCATTGGCTGGCTCCCTCGTCGAGCCAGGCAACCACAGGCTAGTCTTCGCGAAATAAGTTGTGCAGGAATAAAAAAGATAACTCTGGGTGCCTTTTTTGTATTGTCTTAACATGCGCCCAGGGTTATATTTTTTAAGTCGAATGACTGGAGGTGGGGGTGCAGAGCAGGCAATTGATAAAGGAGCTTGAAGCAGATGGATGGATTCTGGATCGTGTTTCAGGCAGTCACCATATGTTCAAGCATCCTGAAAAACTTCAGACAGTCCCCGTACCGCATCCCAAGAAAGACTTGCCATTCGGAACGGTGCGGGCCATCAAAAAGCTTGCCGGGCTGGTTTAGTCCAGTTTTGCCCTGATACCCTTTTGGAGAAAAAAATGAAATATCCAATGTGCATAGAATGGGGAAGCGAAACCACGGCGTTTGGTATCCAGATTCCCGATATCCCAGGTGCCGTAACCGCAGGCGATACGTTCGAGGAAGCCCACGCCGCGGCGGTGGAGATTGCTCATATCATGCTTCAGGAAATAGCAGCTGGTGGTGGAACCATACCCAAGGCCGGCACTGTTGCCGAGCACGCCAGGAATGCCGATTTCGCCGGAATGGGCTGGGGCATGATCGAGATTGACGTAACGCCTTATCTTGGTAAGACGGAGAAGGTCAACGTCACACTGCCTGGTTTCGTGATCAAGCAGATCGATCGCTATGTACGGGATCACAGCATCAAGAGTCGTTCCACCTTCCTGGCCGACGCGGCGCTGGAAAAACTGGGCCGGGCATGACGGCTAATCGGAGTGCTCAATACCCGGTCATCTCCAGATACCCCACGCCTTCCTGACTCCCGCTGAACCTCACCGGCCCCTCCCAATAGGGAATACTCACGCCCATCCAGGCGGCCGGATTCAGCGCATCGGTGGTGATGTCCAGGTTTCGATCGGGGACCGTGACTCTCCAGCGGGTGGTCACTTTATGCTCGCCGATCACGGTTTCCTTTAATGGCTCCAGGCTGATCTCGTTGGCGTGCAGCATCCGGGTAGTGCCGTCGGCGCTTATCCAGTTACCGGTCAGGTAGGGGGCACCGTTCTTGTGGCGGATGCGATAGAGCATCAGGCGATCGCCATCTGCAAGTTGCAGCGAAAACCAGTCCCAGCCGCTCTGGTTGGTGGTCAGTGGCTGGCTGCTCCATTCCCGGTCCAGCCAGGCGTGGCCGGTGACCTGATAGGACTTGCCTTGTATTTCCACGCTGCCTTTGGCGTCGAAGAACGGTTGGCTGTAGTAGTAGGACGCCTGGCCCGCCTCCGATTTCTGGCTGTAGCCCTGTTCACCCTGCAGCACCAGCGGTTTGCTGGATGTCAGGTTCAGGTCGTAGCGAAAGTCTTTGCCGCTGGCCTTCAGTTGCATGGCAGTCAGCGGATCACCGCTGCGGACATTGCTGGTAAAAGCCCAGTCATCAATCCACGCCGAGAACGGGGCCAGTGTCACGTCGGCCTGACCGATACCGCCGCGCGCATAACGCTCCGCCACATAATGGCCGCTGCTTGAAGTCGCCGCCGCATGGCCCAGCCAGATCGTGCCGTCATTCCAGCCGCTGCCGGTCTGTTGGCCGGGGCGCAGGGCATTACGAAACAACGTCCACTGCACGCCGAACTGCTGGCCCGCGTCATCCTTGAGGGTGGCGGTGATGTACCACCACTCGATACGAAAGCCGGGGTGCTGGCCGTGGTCCTGCGGGAATGAAAAGACCTTGCCGGGTGTCACCTGCGCATAGCTGTCGGCGGTATTGCCCAGACCGGCGAAACCGCTTTCAGGCTGCGGTTTGTCGTCGCAGGCGGTGAGTAGCGCTGCGATGACCAGCGGCACCAGCCATTTACTGTTCATTGGCGAATGTCCTGATTAGATCCGCTGGACGACTACGGTACAGCCTCAGCAACGGCCAGGCCGAGGCCAGCAAAGTCGCCAGCATCGCCAGCGCCATCAATTGCAGCAGTTGCAGCGGGAACACCTGCAGCGGCAGGCGCCAGCCAAAGGCGCGAACGTTGACCACCGCATCCAGGCACCAGGCCAGCAGCAGCCCCAGTGGCAGCGCGAGCACCAGTGTCAGGACCGCCAGCAGCCAGGTCTGCCCCAGGTTGAGCAGCATCAATTGCCGTCGCGTGACGCCCAGCGCCCACAACGGGGCAAGCTGCCCGAGGCGGCTCTGGCTCTGGGTCAGCAGGCTGATGAACAGCGCCACGCCAGCCACGCCCAGTGTCAGGCTGTTGAGTGCGGCAGTGGCGGCAAACGTACGTTCAAAGACCTGGCTCGACCAGCCCTTGAGCTGGCTTTGATCGATGATGTGATTGTCGTCCAGCTTGAAACGCGCTTGCAGCCGGGTGACCAGCGACGGGATTGTCGCCTGATCGACCCTCAGGTTGAAACGCACCGGCATCGATTGCGGCCAGTGGGCGAGCAGGTGCCGGGCATTGACTAGCAGATGGCCTTTGGGGTTGCCATAGTCGGCATAGATCCCGACGATGCGTGGGGTCCACTTGCCAGTGGGCACCGGGACATTCAGCGTATCTTCCAGCCCCAGTTGAAGGCGGCGGGCCAATTGTTCGCTGAGCATGACTGTGTCTTCATCGCGCAACAGATTCCACGGATCACCGGCGACGGATTCCAGCAACGCCCAGTGCTGGCGATAGGTGTCGTGATCGATCACGCCAAACAGGTCCGCTGGCCAGCCCTTGACTTGCACCGGCACTTGCCAGTTGGGCAGCACGGCGCGGATATCCTGTTGCTGGCTCAGCCAAGTGTTCAGCGGCTCGGCCTGCTCCGGATTCTGCGGGCTGACATACAGTTCGGCGGTCAGGCGTTGCTCCAGCCAACTGTTGAACGTCTGACGAAAACCCGACGTCATGCTGCCTGCGCCGATGTTCGCGGCCATCGCCAGCAACAGGGCCATCAGCGCCAGACTCAGGGCGGGCAACTGTTGACGGCAATCCGCCAGAAACCATTGCCCGAGCACTGAGCGACTGCGCTTCAACAGACCGCCAAGCATGGCGTCCAGTAAAACCGGCAGGGCCAGTGCGGCACTGAGCAGCAGGGCGGACATCATCACAAACCCCAGCATCAGACTGGTGCCGAACGACAGCGCGCTCACGCCAACCACAACGCCCAGCACCGCCACCCACGCCTGACGCCGCAACCAGCGTGCATGGGCTTGCTGCCATGCCTGTGCATCGGCCAGCGCCAGCAACGGCAGGCGCGCAGCCCGCAACAGGCTGTTGGCACCGGCCAGCAACGCGCCAAGCAGACTCAGGCCGATACCGCTCAGCCACCACCACAGACTGAGGTTCAACTGGCCGGCGACCTCCGCGCCGTACAAGCCGCGCAGGCTGGCCGCGACATCCGGCAATAACAGGCTGGCCAGCAGATAGCCGCTGACCACGCCAAAAATACCGCCTAACAGCGCCAGTGCCCCAAGTTCTACGCCCAGCGCAGCGATCAACAGACGTGCACTGACGCCACAGGCACGCAGGTTGCGCAGCAGGCCACGGC
Organism: Pseudomonas cerasi; assembly: GCF_900074915.1. Lineage (GTDB taxonomy): Bacteria > Pseudomonadota > Gammaproteobacteria > Pseudomonadales > Pseudomonadaceae > Aquipseudomonas > Aquipseudomonas cerasi. Next base: position 4,174,337 of record NZ_LT222319.1, on the reverse strand, counting down.
GCTGTTCAAGGGCCAGGCCAATGGCCGCGTGGACAATGAACAGGCCGACGATGAAGGACAGCACTCCGAGTGCGTTCAGATTCAGATGGAAGCTTTCGGTGAGGCGCTCCAGATTGTTTTCTTCGCCGCTTTTCTTGATCACCAGCAGGTCATTCAGGGCTGCCGGCAGCGCAGGGTTCTGCCGGGCAAAATCCTTGGCCAGCAGCATTCCGGACAATTGCCCCGGCTGGCCCAGCAACGGTTGCGCAAAGCCTATGTCAGTCAGCAAAACGCCGGGCGCCATGTCGGGTTTGGCGTGCAAGGGGGGCAGCGGAACACCGGTTTCGGTCAACGGCTGCTGGCCTTCTTCGAGCCCCAGCGCTTGCAGGGTCTGCGGTGCAATCCAGGTCATGCCCGGCGGCGTGAGGAAGTCCACGACCTGTTCGGCGTTCAGCGTCTGCCCGGCCAGTGCCGAGCCGGTCGGCAAGGTCACCGGCTCGATACCCATCAGTTGCAGGCGACGGTCTTCGCGCCCTTGAAGCACGATACGGTCTTGCAGCATGGGCGATACGGGCCAGCCTTCGCGGCGCAACTCGATAAACAATGCCTGCAGGAACAGCCCGCCGCTGCTGGCGGCGATACGGGTCTGCGGCTCGCCGCCAATCAGCTGGCTGGCGCGCTGGTAGCTTTCCCGCGCCTGGCTATTGAGCGCCTGCACACCGGTAAGCAGCGCGGTGGCCAGCCACAAGCCGGTCAGCACACTGAAAAACTGCACCGGATGACGGCGCCAATGGCTCAGTAGGGCGCGCAGCGTCCAATAGAAAACCCGCATCAGCGTTCGCCTTCGTCAGCCAGACGCCCCATATGCAGTACCACTTTACGCGACAGGCGCTGCGCGACGCGCGGGCTGTGGGTGACCATCAGCAGGCTGGTGGGGCTGTCGGCGAGAATATCCAGCAGCAGTTGCAGCACCTCGTCGCTGGTGGCTTCGTCGAGATTGCCGGTGGGTTCGTCAGCCAGCAGCAGGCCGGGTCGAGAGGCGAGCGCGCGGCCTATTGCCACTCGTTGCTGCTGTCCGCCGGAGAGCTGTTCGGGATAGCGATCCAGCAGTGCGGCCAGACCCAGGCGCTCGATCAAATGCGTCTGCCAAGCTGCATCTACGCGCCCGGCCAGTCGTGCCTGAAACGCTAGGTTGTCGGCTATCTTCAGGCTGCCGATCAGGTTGAACTGCTGAAACACCAGACCGATCTCGGTACGCCGCCAGTTGGCCAGCTGGCTTTCTTTCATCAGGTCCAGACGCTGGCCTGCAACCTCGATGCTGCCATCGTCGACCTGATCCAGGCCCGCCCCCAAATGCAGCAAGGTGCTCTTGCCACTGCCGGACTCACCCATCAACGCCAGGCTTTCGCCTTGTGCCAGATGCAGATCGACACCACGCAAGACATCCAGCGGTCCCTGTGCCGTGGTGTAGCGCTTGAATACGTTTCGCACTTGCAGCATGAGCGGCTCTATATGCTTGACTGAGTTCAAAGAGTAGCGCCTGAGCGCAAGCGCGTCGCGACCAGATATCAGCTATCGTGCGACGCTCCGCGTCGTCATGCCGTTCAGGACGCTCTGCGTCCTCTTTGCTACGCAGAGCGTCGCGACCAGCATTCCCGAACGACAATCATAAAGCTACTTCCCGCCGCCGCGAATCAGCCCGCGCAAGGCAAAGCGGTTGGGGTGACAGGCCTCGGCCACGCTGCGTGGCAGGGGCAGGGGTTCGTTATCGAGCCAGGCGGCGATCAGTTCGCCACACAGCGGCGCGGTGATCAGCCCGCGCGAACCGTGGCCGCTGTTGACGTACAGGCCGTCCAGCCACGGGCAGGCGATGTCCGGCACCTGACGTGCGTCCTTGCCCAGCGCGGCATAGGCCTGCATGAACGCCTTGCGGTCGGCCAGTGGGCCGACGATGGGCAGGTAATCCGGGCTGGTGCAGCGAAACGCCGCGCGCCCCTGCAATTGCTCGTGCGCCAAATCGGCGGCCCCAAGGCGCGAAGTGAGGTCTTCCGAGATCTCCCGCAACAGCCCCAGATTGTCCAGATGATCGGCCAGGTTCGGCGTCAGATCGGTGCTGTTGAAATCGAAACTGGCACCCAGCGTATGTTCGCCCAGACGCGCCGGAGCCACATAACCCTCGGCGCACACCACGCTGCGCAATGCCGTGCTGGCCTGAGTCTGCGGCAAACGGGTGATCTGTCCGCGGATGCGTTTGAGCGGTAAGTCGGCGCTCTGCGAAAACTGCTGGATATCAGCTGCCCCGGCCAGCACCACGACCGGAGCACTGTCGATCAACTGTTCGTCACTCCAGACCTGCCACTGATCATCGACGCGTCTCAGCTCCAATGCCTGCTGATGAGCGATCAGACGGATATTGGCGTGCGCGGCCTGTGCGTGACACAGCGCAGGCGGATGAACCCAGCCGCCTTCGGGGTAAAACAGCCCGCCACTGTTCAGCGCAACGCCGCTCTGCGCTTCGGCCGCAGGCTGGTCCAGCAGGTGCAGGAGTGATTCGGGGAAGGCATCGGCCAGCTGTTTCTGACGCAGCGCTTCCTTGTCATCGAAGGTCAGTTGCAGCACCCCGCAAGCGTCCCAGTCGACTCCGCGCTGCAAGCGTTCAAGCAGCCTTCGCGTATGACCGAAACCACTGAGGATCAACTGTGACAGCGCTGTACCGTGAGCCGACAGTTTCAGGTACAGCACGCCCTGCGGGTTGCCGGATGCTTCCTGTGCCGGTGCGGCGTGGCGCTCCAGCAGGCTGACCTGCCAACCGCGTTGCGCCAGACTCTGCGCGGTGGCGCAGCCGGCCAGCCCCGCGCCAATCACCAGCGCTTTGCGCTCGCCGCCAATCGGCGCGGGGCGGGCGAACCAGGGCTTGGCGGCAGGCGGGTGCGCCACGTCCTCTGGCCAGGCGATAAAAGTGCCGCGCAGCACTTCCCATTTATGGCCGATACCCGGCACGCGCTTCATCTTGAAACCTGCCGCATTCAGCGAGCGGCGCACCCAGCCGGTGCTGGTGAAGGTGCCAATCGTGGTGCTCAATGTGGACAGGCGCGCCAGTTCGGCAAACAGCTCGGGGGTCCACATTTCCGGGTTTTTCGCTGGCGCAAAACCGTCGAGAAACCAGGCGTCCATCTGCCCGTCCAGTTGCGGCAGCATCTGCAGCGCATCGCCAATCAGCAGCGTCAGGGTTACACGGCCGCCAGCGAACACCAGACGCTGAAAGCCTTCATGCACAGCCACATATTGATCGAGCAATTGACCCGCGAACGGCGACAGCTCTGGCCACAACGCCAGGGCACGCTGCAGGTCGCCGCGGCTCAGCGGGTATTTCTCGACGCTGACGAACTGCAGGCGCGCATTGGCGGGCGCGCACTCGTCGAACAACTGCCAGGCACAGAGGAAATTCAGCCCGGTGCCGAAGCCGGTTTCACCAATGATCAACCGGCCGTCGTCCGGCAATTCGGTGAAGCGTCGGCGCAGGTCGTTCTGCACCAGAAACACATGGCGCGTTTCGTCCAGACCGGACTCGGTGGAAAAGTACACGTCGGAAAAATCGCGGGAACGCGGGTTGCCGTGTTCGTCCCAGTCGATCTGGGCGTGGCGGGTAATGGTCATGTCGGGCTCGGCAGAGGCAGTGGCGGCATTTTAGCCGTCTGCGCAGAGAAAAGTGCTATCAAGGACGTGCGGATTGACCGATGCCTGCAATCAATGGTCACAATCTCCATCAGGCGTTCTCTGAGCCAACATCAATCAGGAGCTGTGCATGTTTGAATCCGCTGAAATCGGTCATGCCATTTACGATGAGACGTACGAGGCAGCGTTGCCGCAACTGCGTGAAGCGTTGCTGGAAGCGCAGATAGACCTGCACGAGCAGGCCGGTCGACAGATCATCGTATTGATCAACGGCATAGAGGGCGCAGGCAAGGGCGAGACCGTCAAACTGCTCAGCGAATGGATGGACCCGCGCCTGATCGAGGTGCGCACCTTCGATCAGCAGACCGACGAAGAACTCGCTCACCCGCCCGTCTGGCGTTACTGGCGGCAATTGCCGGCCAAGGGCCGCATGGGTATTTTCTTCGGCAACTGGTACAGCCAGATGCTCCAGGACCGGGTTCATGGTCGCTTCAAGGACGCGGTACTCGATCAGGCCATCAGCGGTGCCGAGCGATTGGAAAAGATGCTCTGCGATGAAGGCGCGCTGATCTTCAAGTTCTGGTTTCACCTGTCCAAAAAACAGATGAAGCTGCGCCTCAAGACCCTCAAGGATGACCCGCTGCACAGCTGGCGCATCAGCCCGCTGGACTGGCAGCAGTCCAAAACCTACGACAAGTTCGTGCGCTTCGGCGAGCGGGTCCTGCGTCGCACCAGCCGCGAATACGCCCCTTGGCATGTGATCGAGGGTGTGGACGCCAACTACCGTAGCCTGACCGTCGGCCGCCTGTTGCTGGAAGGCATGCAGGCCGCGCTGAACAAGGCCGAGCCCGAGACCGCTGCGCTGACGGTCGGGCCGTTGGCGATTCACAGTAACGAGCTGACGCTGCTCGACAGCCTCGACCTGAGCCTGAACCTGAGCAAGGACGACTATCAGCAGCAGTTGATTGCCGAGCAGGCGCGGCTGTCCGGCAATATGCGCGACAAGCGCATGAAAAGCCACGCGCTGCTGGTAGTGTTCGAAGGCAACGATGCGGCAGGCAAGGGCGGTGCGATCCGTCGCGTTGCGGCGGCACTGGACCCGCGCCAATACGCCATCGTACCGATCGCCGCGCCGACCCAGGACGAGCGCGCGCAACCGTATCTGTGGCGTTTCTGGCGGCAGATACCGGCGCGCGGCAAATTCACTATTTTCGACCGTTCATGGTACGGCCGTGTGCTGGTCGAGCGCGTCGAGGGCTTTTGCAGCGAGTCGGACTGGAAGCGCGCCTACTCGGAAATCAATGACTTCGAAGAGCAGCTCACCGACGCAGGCGTTGTGGTAGTCAAGTTCTGGTTGGCCATCGATCAGCAGACCCAGCTGGAACGCTTCAAGGAGCGCGAAAAGATCCCTTTCAAGCGCTACAAGATCACCGAGGACGACTGGCGCAACCGCAAGAAATGGCCTGACTACCGCCAGGCAGTCGGCGACATGGTGGATCGCACCAGCACCGAAATCGCGCCGTGGACATTGATTGAGGCCAACGACAAGCGCTGGGCCAGGGTCAAGGTGTTGCGCACCCTCAACGAAGCGCTGGAAGCGGCCTTCGACAAGGACAAGAAGAAATGATGGTCTGAGTGTTGCGGTGGCGTCGGCTTTGCTCGGCGCTACCTCTTGCAACTGCCCGGTGCTCGCGTCTTCTGCCTGAGGGTATAGATCGTCACCAGCACTGCACTGGTCAGCATGAAGACTCGTGCCCAGAGTGAAGGAACCAGGTAGCAGGACAGGCTGATGCTGAGCCACATCAGGCCGATGGCGTACACCTTGCCCTTGAGCGGGATGCCGTTGCCTTCGAGGTAATCACGAATCCACGGGCCGAGCTTCGGGTGGTTGACCAGCCAGTCGTAGAAGCGCGGAGAGCTGCGCGCGAAGCAGGCAGCGGCCAGCAGCAGAAAGGGCGTGGTGGGCAGCACCGGCAGGAAAATACCGACGACGCCCAGTACCACGCTCAGCCAGCCTACCGCTACAAGCAGATAGCGCACCGCTCTGTGCCGGCTGGTGCGCGGTGAGCCTTGCGCCATAGGCGCCGACTCAGTGATGGCGGGGCTTGAGGATCGCCGGCTTTTCGTCGGGTGCCTGGCAGAGCAGGTACAGGGCGGTCAGCGCTTCGGGGATCTGCACGATCATGTCGTCCATCAGGTTGGCGTCCTGGGCGATGTCGGCGAACTCCGGCTGCTCGTCGAACAGACCCGAACCGACCATGATCGGCAGGAGCATTTCACTGACTTCTTCTTCAGCACTTTCGAACCATGCGTTTTCACGCAGGAAAACGCCTTCCATGAAGCCGATGCACCAGCCGCGCAGATCGGAATCATCCGGGTCGTCGCCCAGGTCCAGATCGCACGGCAGCTCGAACTCTTCGTCCGAGGCCAATTGGCGGGCAATGTGAGCCTTGAGGGCAATCAGCGTCGCTTCGACTTCTGTCTGTTGCGCTTCGCTGGAGTATTGCGGCGGCTCGGAGAACAGTGCGTCGATCCACTCGCGCTCCGGCACCTCTTCGGCGCAGATGGACAAGGCGGTCAGGTAGCCATGCGCGGCCACGTAGTCCAGTGCTTCTTCGTGCAGTTCATCTGCATCGAGGAAGACTTGCAGGCGGGTTAATTGCTCAGCGAAGGACATGGAAGCGCTACCTTGAAAATAAACGATGCTGGATTCTAGGCCCTGAGCGTCCGTGGCGCCAGCGCGCAGGCCAATTGCAGTTAATTTCGACTGCTCATGTCCCAGTCATCCATTGCTCCCGAGCGCTCGGGTATACTCCTCCGTTTTGCAGTGCAGCAGGATATTCCGGGGTTTTTTTATGCTTGAGCAGGCACAACGCGTACTTAAAGACATCTTCGGTTACGACAGCTTTCGTGGTCGCCAGGATGCCATTATTGAGCGTGTAGCCAGCGGTGGTGATGCGCTGGTGCTGATGCCCACCGGTGGCGGCAAGTCCCTGTGTTTTCAGGTGCCGGGGCTGTTGCGTGACGGGCTGTGCGTGGTTGTGTCGCCACTCATCGCGCTGATGGACGACCAGGTTGCGACGCTGGATGAACTGGGCGTGTCGGCCGCTGCACTCAACTCGACCCTCAGCGCCGAGCAGCAGCGTGACCTGGCCAATCGCATTCGTCTGGGCGAAGTCAAAATGCTGTACCTCGCCCCGGAGCGTCTGGTCCAGCCACGCATGCTGTCATTCCTGCAAAACCTCAAGATCGCCCTGTTTGCCATCGACGAAGCGCACTGCGTGTCGCAATGGGGCCATGACTTCCGCCCTGAGTACCTGCAACTGGGGCAACTGGCCGAGCTGTTTCCGGATGTACCGCGCATCGCGCTGACCGCCACCGCCGACAAGCGCACCCGGGAGGAAATCGTCACGCGTCTGCACCTGCAGAACGCCGAGCGCTTTCTGTCCAGCTTCGACCGGCCCAACATCTTCTATCGCATCGTGCCCAAGGAACAGCCGCGCAAACAGCTGCTGGCTTTCCTTTCCGAGCGCCGCAGCGATGCCGGTATCGTCTATTGCCTGTCGCGCAAGAAAGTCGATGAGGTCGCCGTCTTCCTCAGTGAAAACGGCTACCCTGCGTTGCCTTATCATGCCGGTCTGCCGTCCGAAACCCGGGCGGCCAACCAGAAGCGCTTCCTTAACGAGGAAGGGCTGATCATGGTCGCCACCATCGCGTTCGGCATGGGCATCGACAAGCCCAACGTGCGCTTCGTGGCGCACATGGACCTGCCCAAATCGCTTGAGGCTTATTACCAGGAAACCGGCCGGGCAGGGCGTGACGGTCTGCCCGCCGATGCCTGGATGGCCTACGGTCTGCAAGACGTGCTGATGCTCAAGCAGATGCTGCAGAACTCCGAAGGCGACGAGCGCCACAAGCGATTGGAGCAGCACAAGCTCGATGCCATGCTGGCCCTGTGCGAAGAAACCCGTTGCCGTCGGCAGACCCTGCTGGCCTATTTCGACGAAGACATGCCCAACCCGTGCGGCCATTGCGACAACTGCGTCGATGGCGTGCAGACCTGGGATGCCACCGAACCTGCGCGTCAGGCGCTGTCGGCCATCTACCGAACCGGCCAGCGCTATGGCGTCGGTCATCTGGTCGACGTGCTGCTCGGCAAGTCCAACGACAAGGTAGAGAGCTTCGGCCATCAGCACCTGTCGGTATTCGGGGTGGGCAAGGCGCGCACCGAGGCCGAGTGGCGCTCGCTGTTCCGCCAGCTGGTTGCGCGTGGTCTGGCGGACATCGACCTTGAAGGCTATGGCGGCCTGCGCCTCAGCGAGACGTGCCGCCCTCTGCTACGTGGCGAAGTTTCTTTGGAACTGCGCAAGGACCTCAAACCACAAACCACGTCGCGAAGCAGCTCCGGCAGCCCGGCCAGTCAACTGGTGCGTGGCGAAGAGCGCGAGCAGTGGGAAGCCCTGCGTGCCTTGCGCCGCAAGCTGGCCGAAGAGCACGGCGTCCCGCCTTACGTTATTTTCCCGGACTCGACCCTGCTGGAAATGCTGCGCAGCAAGCCCGGATCAATGGCCGAGATGGCCAAGGTCAGCGGCGTCGGTGCGCGCAAGCTGGAGCGTTATGGCGAAGTCTTTCTTGAAGTGCTCAGTGGCAAGGCCGAGGCTCCACGCGTGGTCGCCGATGTGCGTCACGAACTGATCAGCCTGGCGCGCGCGGGCATGACGCCGACGCAGATCGCCGGGCAGTTGCAGTGCTCGGAAAAGAATGTCTACACCCTGCTGGCCGAGGCCATCGGCAAGCAGCAGTTATCCATCGAGCAGGCGCTGGACTTGCCGGAGGACCTGCTGGGTGAGGTGCAGGACGCTTTTCTCGATGGCGAAGGAGAACTGCCGCCGGTGTCGGCGATTGCCGAGCAGTTCGCCGGGCGGGTGCCTGAGGGCGTGCTGTATTGCGTGCGTGCAGCGCTGCAATCGGAGTTTGAGGTATAACAGCGTGCGGCGGAGCGTCACCGTCCCGTGCTTGCTTGAACATAAGGACCATGCTTAGCTCGCTAATAATTAGTTTGAATCACGAGTTTCCTTATGCCAATGACTGATGAACATCGTTTCGGGATGCAACTCGGACACCTCACGCGAGGCTGGCGTGCCGAGCTGGATCGCAGGCTGGCCGATCTTGGCCTGTCTCAGGCTCGCTGGCTGGTCCTGCTGCACCTCGCGCGCTTCGCCGAACCGCCCACCCAGCGCGAGCTGGCGCAAAGCGTAGGCGTAGAAGGCCCCACCCTGGCGCGTTTGCTCGACAGTCTTGAAAAACAGGGCCTGGTTCAGCGTCAGGCGGTGCTCGAGGATCGACGTGCGAAGAAGATCCTGCTCAGTGACACGGCATTGCCCCTGATCGAAAAAATTGAAAACATCGCCAATGTCTTGCGCATCGAGCTGTTCGAGGGCGTGAGCGAAGAGGATTTGCGCGTCAGCATGCGCGTGCATTCGCAGATTCTCGCCAATCTGGAAAGATCCTGAGACGAAGCTGCGCATTCTCAACCATAATCGTTCAACGGATACTGACGTCCATCTGATTACGTGAGAAGCCTGCCGTGGTTTCCATAAGGGTTCGCATGCTGAAGAGTTCACTGGCTGCTGTCGAAGGTGCAGGTCGCAGGGCGCGCATGGCGTTGGGCAAGGGCGTGCTGGCGGTCTCGTTGCTGACCTGCTCTACGCTGGCGTCTGCGTTGGGCCTGGGTGAAATCACCCTGCACTCGGCGCTCAACCAGCCATTGAATGCCGAGATCCAGTTGCTGGAAACCGGCGGTCTGAGCAATGAAGACGTGATCGCCCGGCTCGCATCGCCTGAAGCGTTCGCCAAGGCGGGTATAGAACGTGTGTTCTTTCTCAATGACCTGCGCTTCACGCCGGTACTGCGCGGTGACCGCGGCGTGATCCGGGTGGTTTCCAGCAAGCCGGTTACCGAACCCTACTTGAGTTTTCTCGTCCAGTTGGCGCGGCCGAATGGCGATTTGCTGCACGAATATACGGTGTTGCTTGATCCTGCCACTTCGGCACAAGGTCTGGCCGCCACGCGCAGTCGCAACCAGCAGCGCTCGGCCACCTCCGCTTCGGAAAGCCGCATGCCGGTCGCGCCACCGGCGGCCGTGCAGGGCAAACACTATACGGTCGCCAGTGGCGACACGCTCAATGGTATCGCCAGCCGCTTGCAGGGGCCGGGCAATAAGGTGTCGGCAAGCCAGCTGGCCGACGGTATTCGTTCGCTCAACCCACAGGTATTTGCCGCAGGCGCCGGTTCTGCGCTTAAAGTCGGCCAGGACCTGTTGCTGCCGGACGCAGCCGTATTGCCAACCGCCGCAGCGCCTGCCGCAAGCGCTGCGGCGCCGTCGCCAAAACCTGCTGAATTGCAGCGTACCGCCGAGCAGTTGTCGGCTGCGGCCATCGAAAACCAGCAATTGGCTCAGTCGCTGGAGGCGCTCAAGGCTCAGACTCAGGAACTGCAAGAGCAGATGAGCGGCAAGGACAAACAGATCATCGCCTTGCGCAGCGATCTGGCCGCCGCGCAATCCGCTGCCACCCCATCTGCATCTGCACCTGCAACAGCCACGCCTGCACCTGCAACACCTGCGGCTGCACCGGCCACTCCTGCTCAGCCTGTTGCTGCATCGGGTGACGACTCATTCCTGAGCCTGCCGATACTGCTCGCTGCCGTATTGATCGTGCTTCTGCTGGTGGCGTTTGCTTATTCGAAACGACGTCAGCAGCGCAAGGACTCAGCAGCGCCCGCCGTTACCCCGGACGACCCATTGATCAAGCCCGCGCAGGCCGCCATGCTTCCTGTGTTCGAAGTTCCTGCGGTGGCGCCGCAACCCGTGGTGCAGACCCCGTCACCGGCACCGGCCAAACCGTCGCCAGCGCAACGCTCGCCAGGCTCTGCTCCGGATGCGCTGGATGGCGTGAGCATTTACATCGCCTACGGACGCTTCACCGAGGCGATGGGCATTCTGCGCAGCGCCCTGGAAACCCAGCCCGAGCGTGATGACATTCGCATCCGCCTGCTGGAGTTGCTGGCGGAGCAGGGCGATGGCAGCGGTTTCGTTCGTGAAGAACAGGCCGCGCTGGAGCATGGTGTCGACCCGCAGACCATTCAGGATATTCGTGATCGCTTCCCACAGCTCAAGGCTGCCGAGGTCGCTCCCGTGGCGGCGGTCGTCCCGGCTGTCACAGTGGCGGCCAGCACATTGTCGTTCGACAAATCCGAACCCGAGCCTGCGCTCTATCTGCAGCCCGAGCCTGAGCCAAAACCCGCCGCGCAGCTGGATGAAAGCGCCGCTGCGGCGCTGAATCCACAGCATACCGACGAGTTCCAGTTGAACCTGGATGACCTGTCGATGGACGCCGACTGGGATCTGGTCGACCCGTTCGACAGCCCGCCGCCGCGTGCCAAGCCTGCCGCTGCGCCAGCGCCCGCTGAAGTCGACCCCGGTTTTTCATCGGACCTGACCCAGCTGCCGGAAGTCTTCGAGCTCTCGGACGAACAGTTCCTCAGTGATTTTTCCGAGCCCGAAATCGTGGAGCCTGTCGAGGTCATTGCGCCTTCTGCCGCCGACGGTCTGAGTGATGATTTCCTCGACAGCTTCATGAACGATGACGCCGATTTCGACCTGCTGGATCTGGAAGAACCGCCCCTCAGCCAGATCAATCAGGCGCAGGTGCTGATTGAGGACGGCGATCTCGAATCGGCCCGTGAAATCCTCCAGCAAGTCATTGACGAGTCCGACGAAGAGCATCAGCGCATGGCGCGCGAGCTGCTGGCCAGCATTACCTGAGCGACGCTGTCGAGGCGCGACCGGTCTGGCGTTTAGCGAAAGATCGGTCGGATCCCGCGACATTTCGGATAGGCCACACAACCCCAGAATTCTCCGGCGTTCTTACCGGTGCGGGCCACCTTGATCACCATGGTTTTCCGGCAATGCGGACACGCAGGCGCCGCCGGCTTTGCCTTGGGTGTTGGCGGCGCAGGTGTGCGGGGCTGTTTGCCGGGTTTGGCACGGCGGGTTTTGACAGGCACTTGCGGTTCAGGCGGGAGCGCTTCAGGCGCAGCGGGCTCCGGGTGCTGTCGCTGCGGCGTGCCTCCTGCAACCCGGCTCAATAACCCGCGCAGTGTCTTGATCAGTGCGTTCAGCGCAGAGGCTGCGTTGCGTGCCATTGGGGTGCCTTGGGTCGGGTCGCGATCAGGGCAGCATGGTGCAGGCATCCTCGTCGTGGCGCAAACACTTGATTCCGCCATCATGCCTGACGTTCCTTGAACAGCGTATTCCCGCTAGCTGTTAAATCCCTGAGTCGTGTGGGCGATAACAGTGCATCATGACGATCGGTTGTCACTTTGAAAGGCAGTGCTACACCTTCAACAGCTGCCCGGAGTATCAGCATCATCACGGAGCGATTCTCAATGCGCGTCAACATGCCTATCACGCAGACTGAACGGACTTTCCCTGCCTCTGAACGCCTCATTTCCACCACCGACCTCAACAGCCACATTACTTATTGCAACGACGCCTTCGTCACGCTGAGCGGCTTCACTCGCGAAGAGCTGGTCGGGCAGCCGCATAACCTCGTGCGCCACCCGGACATGCCAGCCTCGGTATTCGCGCATATGTGGGAAACCATCAAGCAGGGCAAGCCGTGGATGGGCGTGGTCAAGAACCGCTCCAAGCAGGGCGATTACTACTGGGTCAGCGCTTATGTGACGGCGGTGTACGAAAACGGCCGGATCGTCGGGTACGAGTCGGTGCGCTCGCTGCCGACCCGCGATCAGGTGCGGCGCGCCGAAGCGCTGTATGCGCGGTTGCGGGCGGGCAAGTCGGCAGTTTCCGCCACCAGCTCAGCGACCTATCACCTGATTCGTCAGTTACCGATGATCCTCTGCGCGCTTGCGCTGGCTGTGGGTGTCTACCTGCTCGACGATTTGCCGTCGATCATCATGATCCCGATTGTGATGGTTGTGCTGGGCGTTTTTCTTGAAGTGCGCCAGCGCAGCAGCATCCGCAAAACCCTTGAAGAACACCCCAAGGCCTTCACCAGTGCACTGATTGCGTTGACCTACAGCGACAATCGCGGCCCGCAGGCGCAGCTCGACCTGGCCATGCTCAGCGAAGAGGCGCGCCTGCAAACGGCCCTGACGCGTCTGGCGGATACCGGGGAAAGCGTGCGCCAGCATGCCGGGCGGTCAGCGCAATTGTCCCTGCGCCAGGCCGAGTCGCTGGATCAGCAGCGCAGTGAGGCCGATCAGTCAGCCACGGCCATCAATCAGATGGCGGCGACCATTCAGGAAGTCACCCACAACGTGCAGAACACTGCCCATGCTGCCGAAGAAGCCGACAAGCTGGCACAGCAGGGGCGTGGTCTGGCCGATGAAAGCCTGTTGGCGATTCGACACATGGCCACCTCGGTGACCGACATTGGCAACGCTGTGGGGGAACTGGCTGACGCGACCCAATCGATCGGCAGTGTGGTCGATGTGATCACCTCGATCGCTCAGCAAACCAATTTACTGGCGCTCAACGCGGCCATCGAAGCGGCGCGTGCCGGTGAACAGGGACGTGGTTTTGCAGTGGTGGCTGATGAGGTGCGCTCACTGGCGTCTCGCACGCAGTCGTCGACCGAGCAGATCCAGCAAATCATCACCTCGCTGCGCGATGGCGCCGATCGAGCGGTACAGACCGCCAGCAAGGGCGAGCAGATCTCTCAGGAGAGTGTCGCCAGTGTTGAAGCCGTGCAGAAGGCGCTGGATGGCATTAGCCAGTCGGTGACCCGCATTACCGGCATGAGCCAGCAGATGGCGTCGGCGTCTGAAGAACAGAGCCACGTTGCGGAAACCATCAGTCAGCAAATCACCCGCATCGCGCAACTCTGCGATGAAAGTGCCAGCCAGGCGCAGCAAGGCTCGCAGATCAGCAGCGAGCTGGAAGAAATGGCGCATTACCTGCACAGCCTGGCGGAACGGTTCAGTCGTTAAACGCCATTCAACTCCCGCGGACAGGACGCAGAGCGTCCTGAACGGCATGCCCACGCGGAACGTGGGACGATAGTGAACCCACCGCTTATCGCGCCCATCGCTTCGAGTACTCGCGGGGCCTGAGGCAACCCACCACCTATCGTGCCCATCGCTCCGCGTGGGCATGCCGTTCATGACGCGCTGCGTCATCCCTTTTCTGGAACATCTGAATGGACTGTAGTTATTGCCGGACAAGTTTTGGCAGCCTCAGACAAGTAACACATTTGGCACACTGTTACTGGAAACAGTGGATATAACCCGAGGAAAAACAAGTCGCGTGCAATTAAATGGCCACTACTCAATCATTCATCCGTATAATAAAAATTAAAACAAACTCAATAGATTCAAGCGCCTATCAGCGATATATATGCCCTGCGATGCGTTTTCCTTATGTTTTAGTGTTTGTAACAGATTTGAAATAAATAGGTTGCCAAGTTTCAAACTGCGGACTATGTTCTGGAATCGCTCAATCAAGAGCCAACCAGTATCAGGTGTGCAGGGATGCAAAAGTCGAAGTGCGTGGGTGTTGTCCGTTATTCGTTCAAGCCTGTAGCAACAGGCGCGCTTTGTGCGCTGTCTTTTACGTTTGGCTGCTCGGCTTATGCTGACTATGTCGAACAGGGCAAGCCGGGTGACGCTGCCAGTTGGCGGTCGGCAGAATTCCAGAGCGATTGGGGGCTGGGCCGTATCCAGGCTGATCAGGCTTACGCCGCTGGCATCACCGGGGCCGGTGTCAAGATCGGTGCGCTGGACTCGGGTTTCGACCCGTCCCATCCGGAAGCCACGCCATCCCGCTACCACGCAGTCACCGCTACCGGTACTTACGTTGACGGCTCGCCGTTCAGCATCACCGGTGCCATCAACCCGAACAACGACACCCACGGCACGCACGTCACCGGCACCATGGGCGCGGCGCGCGATGGCGTCGGCATGCACGGCGTGGCGTATAACGCTCAGATTTACGTCGGCAACACCAACCAGAATGACAGCTTCCTGTTCGGCCCCAACCCCGACCCGCAGTATTTCAAGGCGGTGTACGGCGCCTTGGCGGATGCCGGCGTGCGCGCCATCAACAACAGCTGGGGCAGCCAGCCGGCCGACGTGACCTACGCCACCGAAGCCGGTGTGCGCGCTGCCTACGCACAGCACTACAACCGCGGCACCTGGCTGGACGAAGCGGCGAATGTCTCGCGCAAGGGTGTGATCAACGTGTTCAGCGCCGGCAACAGCGGTTACGCCAATGCCAGCGTGCGGGCGTCGCTGCCGTATTTCGAGCCGGACCTCGAAGGCCACTGGCTGGCCGTGTCGGGCCTCGACAGCAGCAACGGTCAACGCTACAACCAGTGCGGCCTGTCCAAATACTGGTGCATCACCATGCCCGGTCGGCTGGTCAACAGCACCGTGCCGGGCGGTGGCTACGGCATTAAATCCGGCACTTCCATGTCCGCGCCGCATGCCACTGGCGCGCTGGCGCTGGTGATGGAGCGCTTCCCGTACATGAACAACGAGCAGGCGCTGCAAGTGCTGCTGACCACCGCCACCCAGCTCGACGGTTCGATCACCCAGGCACCGACCAATAGCGTCGGCTGGGGTGTGGCGAATCTGGAACGGGCGATGCGCGGCCCCGGCCAATTGCTCGGCACCTTCGATGCCAATCTGGGCGCAGGTTTGACTGATGTGTGGAGCAACGATATTTCCGATCAGGCGCTGATCCAGCGTCAGGCCGAGGACAGCGCCGAGCAGGCCACCTGGCAGCAAACCCTGATCAGCAGAGGCTGGCAGAACGGCGTTGCCGGCACCGCCAGCCAGCAGGATCAGACCGATTACGCCACCGGCACCGCTCGCGCCGCTGCTGCTGCGCAACGCCAGTATCAGGGCAGCCTGATCAAATCCGGCGCAGGCCGCCTGATTCTCGACGGCGCCAACACCTATCGCGGTGACACGCTGGTCAATGGCGGCGTGCTGTCGGTCAATGGGTCGCTGGTGTCAGCCGTGCAGGTCAATGCCGGCGGCACACTGGGCGGCAATGGCCAGATCGGCGGGCTGACAGCGCGCAACGGCGGTATCGTCGCGCCGGGCAATTCCATCGGTACATTGCAGGTCAATGGTGATGTGACCCTCGAGCCGGGTTCGACCTACGCCGTGGAGCTTTCACCGACCGCCAGTGACCGCATCGTCGCCACTGGCAGCGCTACCGTGTCAGGCGCGAACATGACGCTGGCTCTGGAGAATACAACGCCAGTGGCCTTGAGTTCTGCACCGATCCAAAGCGTGGTAGGTCGCCAGTACAACGTGCTGCAAGCCGCCAACGGTATCAACGGCCAGTTTGGCAGCGTCTCTTCCAACTACGCCTTCCTCGGTGGCCGACTCGACTACTCAGCCACCGGCGTGGCACTGAACGTCGAGCAAACCGCCGCTTTCAACAGCGTGGCGCAAACCCCTAATCAGGCTGCCGTGGCGACTGCCGCCGAACAACTCGGCGCCGGTAACGCGGTGTACGAAAACCTGCTGCTTACCCAGAGCGCCGCCTCCGCACGCGACAGCTTCCAGCAATTGTCCGGCGAAATTTACCCGGCCATCGGCAGCCTGCTGATCAACGACAGCCGCCAGGTCCGCGATGCGGTGGGTGAGCGCCTGGGCGCCAGCGTATTTGGCACCGATGGCAACACTGCCGCACAAGATAACGTCTGGCTCAAAGCCCTGGGCGCATGGGGCAAGACCGACTCGCGCGACGGCACCGCCGGTTACACCTCCTCGATTGGCGGGCTGCTCGCCGGTGTCGATGGCAACCTTGCCGATGACACCCGTCTTGGCGCCGTCGCAGGCTACAGCGACAGCTCGTTGAACATGGGCTCCGGCACGCATTCCCGGGCTTCGGTGGACAGCTACCATCTGGGCGCCTACCTCGGCCATGAAATCGGCGCACTGCGCCTGACCCTCGGCGCCGCACACAGCTGGCATCGCATCGATGCGCAACGCGACGTGCAGGTCGGCGGCGCAGCGGGCAAGGAGAAAACCAAACACGATGCACAGAGCACCCAAGTGTTCACCGAGGCGGCGTATCGCATTCATCTGCAACCCGCGACGCTTGAGCCGTTCGCCAATCTGGCCTATGTCCACCTGAACACCGATGGCTTCACCGAGAAGGGCGACGCTGCCGCGATGTCTGCCGGTAGCGACAACCGTGATGCGGTACTCAGTACCCTGGGCCTGCGTGCCCTGAAGAGCATCGCGATCAGCGACCGTCAGAAGGTCGACCTGTCCGGCAGCCTCGGCTGGCAGCAAAACCTGAGCAACACCGATTCCGAACAGCATCTGGCCTTTGCCTCCGGTGGCAGCAGCTTCGCTATCGAAAGCTCGCCGCTGGTGCGTGACGCCGCGCTGGTGGGTGCTCATGCCAGTCTGGCGTTGAGCAAGGAAGCGAGGATCAGCCTCGATTACAGCGGCCAACTGGCCAGTCGTGAGAAAAGTCACGGTGTGGGCCTGAGTCTGAACTGGCAGTTCTAAGCAGTACGCAACCCTAAAACCAAAAGAACGACGCGCATGCAAATGCATGCGCGCGGAGATTCGTGCGCGTTAACTAAGGACGGTAGCTTGATGAAAGATGCATTCAACACCCGACACACCTCTGTCAAACCCCTGGGCCACGCCATTCGGGCGATCAATCGCGCCTCCTGCGGCGCGCTCGCCTGCTACCTGGCGACACTGGGCGTGGCGCATGCCGCACCGTATGTGGAAGCAGGGCAGGCGGGCAATGCGGCCAGCTGGCGCAGTGCCGAATTCAATGCCGACTGGGGCCTGGGCGCGATCAATGCTGATCAGGCCTACGCTGCAGGCTACTCGGGCAAGGACATCAAACTGGGCATCTTCGACCAGCCGGTCTATGCCCCGCATCCGGAATTCGACAGCCCCAACAAGGTGGTCAATCTGGTCACCAGCGGCATCCGCGAATACACCGACCCGTATATCCCGGTGAAGGCGGGCGACGCTTTCCGCTACGACGGCGCACCGAGCCTGGACTCCGGCGGCAAACTCGGTAACCACGGCACCCACGTCGGCGGCATCGCCGGTGGCAATCGCGATGGCGGTCCGATGCACGGCGTGGCTTACAACGCGCAAATCATCAGCGCCGACAACGGCGACCCGGGCCCGGAAGACGGCATCGTGCTGGGCAACGACGGCGCGGTGTATCAGGCCGGCTGGAACGCGCTGGTCAACAGCGGCGCGCGGGTCATCAACAACAGCTGGGGCATCGGCATTACCGACCGTTTCAGCAAGGGCGGTCGCGATCCGGCGTTCCCGCACTTCACCGTGCAGGACGTACAAGTGCAGTTCGACCAGATCCGCCAGATCCTCGGCACGCGTCCGGGTGGCGCGTATCAGGGGGCCATCGACGCGGCACGCAGCGGCGTGGTGACCATCTTCGCCGCAGGCAACGACTACAACCTCAACAACCCCGACGCAATGGCCGGACTCGGCTATTTTGTACCGGAGATCGCCCCAAACTGGCTGACCGTCGCCGCCCTGCAACAAAACCCGGATGCCGCAGCGGCCGCCACCACGCCCTACACGCTGAGCACCTTCTCGTCGCGCTGCGGCTACACCGCCAGCTTCTGCGTTTCGGCACCGGGCACGCGCATCTACAGCTCGGTCCTTAACGGCACCAGCCTGGCAGACCTCACCGTCGGTTGGGCCAACAAGAACGGCACCTCGATGGCCGCACCTCACGTCGCAGGCAGTATGGCTGTGCTGATGGAGCGCTTCCCGTACATGACCGGCGCGCAGGTCGCCGACGTCCTGAAAACCACCGCCACCGACCTTGGCGCACCGGGCGTCGACGCGCTGTACGGCTGGGGCATGATCAACCTCGGCAAGGCTATCAACGGCCCGAGCATGTTCGTCACCGAGGCAGATATTCCTGCCGAATT
This sequence comes from Pseudomonas cerasi, assembly GCF_900074915.1. GTDB lineage: Bacteria > Pseudomonadota > Gammaproteobacteria > Pseudomonadales > Pseudomonadaceae > Aquipseudomonas > Aquipseudomonas cerasi. The sequence goes on along the minus strand of NZ_LT222319.1, from coordinate 4,155,702 downwards.
CCGTATCGACGGCGCCTACGGCGACAGCCAGTTCGTGGCCGACCTGCCCGGCGTCGGCGCGATTGTCGACGCCGGCAAACCGACCCAACGCACCTGCACCGGGCCGCAATGCGGGCTGGATGTGTGGAGCAACAACATTTCCGGCCACGGCGGCCTGACCAAACAAGGCATCGGCACCCTGGTGTTGAGCGGGGCCAACAGCTACAGCTGCCCAACGCTGGTCAATCAAGGACGCCTGGCCATCAACGGCTCGCTGGCCTCTGCCGTCACCGTCAACAATGGCGGCATTCTGGGTGGCAACGGTAGCGTCGCGTCGCTGACCGCCAACCGTGGCGGCACAATTGCACCGGGCAACTCTATCCGGCACCCTGCAGGTGGCGGGCAACCTCAACCTGGCACCGGGCTCGACCTACGCGGTTGAATTCTCGCCCACTGCCAGCGACCGCATTGTGGTCGGCGGCACCGCGACCGTGAGCGGTGCCAACATGGCCCTGTCTCTGGAAAACGACAACGTAGCATTGCTCAGCAGCAACCAGACCCGCAGCGTTCTGGGGCAGCAGTTCAACGTGCTGCAGGCGGCTGGCGGCATTCAGGGTCAGTTTGGTTCGGTGACGGATAACTACGCATTCCTGGACGGCAACCTGGCCTATACCGGTACAGGCGTGACACTGGCCCTGGAGCGCAATGGCGACAGCTTCGCCAGCGCGGCGCAAACGTCCAATCAGCGCAGCGTGGCCCAGGCCATTGAGCAACTGAGTGCGGGCAACTCCGTCTACGAGAGCATCATCCTCAGCCAGGACGCCGCCAGCGCACGCCGCGCATTCACCCAACTGTCCGGCGAAGTGCACCCGGCCATCGCCACGCAATTGATCAACGACAGCCGCCAACTGCGCGACGCCGTGGGTGATCGCCTGCGCGTCGAAGGGCTGTACGACCAGCCAGCAGCGGGCAGCGAAGACAACTCGGTATGGGTCAAAGCGCTAGGCGCGTGGGGCAAAAACAGCGGCAGCAGTGACAGCGCCAGCTCGACCTCATCGCTGGGCGGCCTGCTGGCAGGCGTCGACGGCCTGATCAGCGAGCACACCCGTTTGGGCGCGATGGCAGGTTACAGCGACACCTCGCTGAGCCTGGGCGACGACACTCACTCGCGGGCCTCGGCAGACAGCTACCACCTGGGCGCTTACATCGGCCACGAACAGGGCGCACTGCGCCTCACCGCAGGCGCATCGCACAGCTGGCACCGCATCGACGTGAAACGCGACCTGCAATTCGGCGCGTTTTCCGACCGTCAGAAGGTCAAGCGTGACGCCCAGTCGAGCCAGGTCTTCACCGAAGCCGCCTACCGCCTGAACCTGCAACCGCTGGCACTGGAGCCTTTCGCCAACCTGGCCTACGTCCACTTCGACAGCGACAGCTTCACCGAAAAAGGCGGCGCCACAGCCCTCAAAGGCAGCGATGACACCCGCGACACCGTGCTCTCGACCCTGGGCATGCGCGCCGGAAACCGCTTCAACCTCAACGACACACAAAAACTCGACGTCTCCGCCACCCTCGGCTGGCAGCACAACCTGAGCGACACCTCGTCGGAACAACACCTGGCCTTCGCCAGCGCCGGCGACATCTTCAACGTGCAAAGCGTCTCAATGGACCGCGACGCCGCCGTAGTCGGTGCCCGCGCCAGCCTGGCGTTGGGCAAAGATGCACGCATCAACCTGGACTACAACGGCTTGCTAGGTGCGCGGGATAAAACCCACGGTGTGGGGCTGTCGCTGGATTGGCAGTTCTGATGTGGGATGCCTGCGGGGTGCAGTAGCTCCGCAGGCACTCGGTAATACCTATCGTGCCAATGCTCCGCGTTGGCACGCATTTCGTGACACTCCGCGTCATATCCAACCATCACGCGAATGCTGGATCACTCATAAGTCCAAGCTTCTGTCCGCAGGGCGTGGGAGCAACCGGGGCGGCGATCCGCATTGCTCGCGATCTGCCGGGAACCGGCAGCAAAACCTGTGCATGCGGTACATCCTCTGCGAACCAAGTTTCAGGCTTGGCCTATCCATGCCTCCACCAGATCACCTCAATAAACAAAATTTGATGGCCTAATAGCATCATGGTAAAACCTTGCAACAGACACTCGTCTGCACTCGCTAAGGAATAGCCATGAAAAAGACAGGGACAGGCTTCGTCGCCATACTCGCATTCCTCTGTGCCTTCTCCGCAAGCGCCAGAGAAACCCAGATCACAGACGCCTCAATCGTCAAAGCCATCATCCAGGAATCCATCGACAGCTACCCCGGCAACTGCCCGTGCCCCTACAACTCTGCCCGTAATGGCAGCCAATGTGGCAAACGCAGCGCTTACAGCCGCAAAGGCGGCTACGCACCCATCTGCTACAAGGATGACGTCACCAAAGAAATGATCAACGACTACCGACGCCGCCTGAAAGACTGATCCCACGAGACACAATGGCCGTCACCCACATGGCACGGCCATCACCACGCATTCAACCCAGCGGAGACGCAGGCAGCACCGCCCGCCACCAAGGCCTGCCTAAACTACGTGGCCGCGCTTCAACCTGCATCTGCGGATGCGCCAACAGCATCGGCATATCCCGCAAGCGTATCCACGGCTCGCTGTGCCAGTGCAACATACTCACCGACAACCCCGGCCACTGCAGCATGCTCAGGTGCGGCGTGCAGTCATCAAACGGCACCTGCCCATCCCGCAACGCAGGCACCACCTCGTTGGTAAGCCACTGTCGCAACCCACGATTCTCCGCATGGTAGTGATGCACCATCATCGCGTACGCCCCTGACTCACTGACCATCAGCTCTGACTGCGCTTCGCCATGCAAGTCGAGTGTGATCATCCGGTGCTGGTCAGCGTCCAGCTTGCGCAGCGTCCGCTCGTTCAACGGCCAGCCGATCATGCGACCCAGATCGCGGGCACTGAACCAGGGCTGGTTTTCGAGAAGGAGGGCGAGGAGTTGGCGGTTGTGGCGGTGGAAGGGGGTTGGGGTGTGGGGCTTAGTCATCTGCCACCTCCGAAACGGAATGCGGACGAGAGACGGATTTATAGCGCGAACTGGTCATGATGAACCTCTGGATGCTTTCTTAGGACAGGGATTTAGGTGCCGGGAGCTAAGAAACCCACCAGAGACGGGCCGGACATATTCCCCTTTCGGGTCTTGTATTCGCCCACTCCCGGCATAAAACGTGACCTTTCCTGCAGGCGTAGGGAAACCGCTGGCGCAAAAAAGCCGCATGGCTGTCGGGTGCGGAGGACCGCTCTGGATTTTGAGTTTCTTAGGCTCAGGTTGAGGAGGTTAAGGGCTGTGATTGGAAGGGTCAACATGTCAAAGGTGTAAAGGACAAGTCCTACAGAATTTTGGGAGCCTTTTCGGACCGCTGCTCAATTATCTCTTTGATGACTGACTCAATTTCATCGATTTTTTTTGTCTGGCATTCCCAGATTACTGCGACATTCCAACCCAGTGCTTCAAGGGAGGCTTTAGCATTTTCGTCGCGAATAACATTTTTCTGCAGTTTAGGTATCCAAAACTCAGGGCGAGACTTTGGCAGGTAAGCATACTTGCAGCCTGAATGTTGGTGCCAAAAACATCCATGAACGAAAAGGCACAGCTTGCGCTTTATGAAAACCAAATCAGGTTTTCCGGGAAGATCAACCCTGTGTAAGCGAAAACGGAGGCCCATCCGATGGCACGTCGAGCGCACGATCATCTCAGGCTTGGTGTTTTTGCCTTTAATTTTTGCCATGACTTTGGAGCGCTGTTCGGGCGTAAATACGTCTGCACACATTGATGGTCAACCTAGTGGGAAGCTCAGCTTCAGCCAGTGCGTTATGGAGCTGCTGTCCTTCATGCCCGCTTGCTTGATCAAATCGACTACGTCCTTTCCAGAGATAATCATCACGGGGTGTCCATCTTCAACAATCTCTTTGTAAGCTTGGTCGTGGAGCCAAGAGGTGGTGATGAGGACTCCAAATTGTCTATGTCGAAGACGCGATATCAGCCTTGAGACCTCGCGTACGCCTACCGAATTCGAGGTGGCGTAGCATTTAGCCTCAATGGCAAAATCAACAAGAACTGCCGATGCCGCTCGTCCTATCCGAAGCTTGCCTATTCCATCTCTGCCTCCATCGCGATAGCGCCGTGTAAGGTCGAGCTCGACAGTGTCTGGGAGACATATCCTGACCAAATGTGCTGCACAAGCTTCAAAGGCGTAAGGATCTGCTTTGAAATACTCGTGGATAGTGGAGAGCATTTTCGACTCTTCTTTCGTGGCAGGGAGCTGCTCTGCTCTGGAGCGAATAGGTTGCGAACGTTTTGCTATCAGTGGTGTGTAGTGTGCTGTTTTCACCCATTTTAGCCATTCATCAGGGGCATGCTTGCTCTCAGTAGCAATCCCTTTTGTAATGATGTCTGTAAGCCATCTCCTGGATACCTGAGGTATGTCTAAAATAGTGAACGTAGCTTTATAGTTTTGAAAACGTTGGCCCTGGCTGGCGTGCCAAACCGCGACCAAATCGTCGTTTTGAGTACTGCCTATTTGACCTGGCACCGCTAAGCCGCGGAAAATCACGTCTCTATAAGCCCCCGCCTTGGTGAAAATCAGGATTGGAGGGACTAGATAACGTTCTCCCGAGTGATGCCTCTTGAAGATCAATTCCAGAAGATTGTTCCCGTAGCGATTAGTTTCGTCCAGCTTTCGTCCAGTTTTTTTGTTGTCCCCGTAGTAGATAAACGTCCCAGTGGAGAGGTCGATTTCGTCGGGCCAGTCCAGATCCTCCATGCTGGAAAGCAAAACTATGATTCGTGGATCATTGCGTTTTCCCCGAATTCGGAAGCCACCCTGATTGCTGACGCTCAAAAGCTTGGTGAGTGGATCATCACTGGAATTTCCATTGCGGCTTCCTGCATAGTGCGCGTCAATTATCAGATCGCATGCGGAAAGCTCTTCCACAGAGAACAACCGGTTGGGGGGCATGGCAGTGTCCTTGTGCCATCATGCTTGAATGGTGCCTGGAACCTGCTAACCTGGCTAGAGAATTAATTTAAGGTTTTAAAATGGATCCAATACGCGTTTTTGACATGTTCTGTGGTGCAGGAGGCAGCAGCCTAGGAGCACGTGATGGAGGGGCTCGAATCGTTGGCGGTGTCGACATGTGGTCACCTGCAGTTCAGTCTTTCCAGTTAAATTTCCCTGATGCGCATGTTTTTCAGAAAGATCTGCGCTTATTAGAGCCAAGTGAAATAATTGCTAAGATAGGGCAGGTAGATCTCCTCATCTCATCACCTGAGTGCACGCACCACACCTGTGCCCGTGGAAGTAAGCCGCGTTCCGATGAAAGTAAAGACACTGCTTTTCAGGTTACTCGGTATGCTGAGGCCATGAAGCCGCGCTGGATTACTTTGGAAAATGTAATTCATATGAAACCATGGGGCAGATACAAAGAGCTATTGGGTGAATTGAAAGAGTTAAAATATAATATAAGAGAGCAGGTTATTGATGCTTCTTTATTTGGTGTCCCTCAAAAACGCCGTAGGCTTTTTGTTATTGCAGACTTGTTCGATGAACCCGATGAGGTTTCTCCGTTGGTTGTAACTCGCAAAGTTGTTTGGGATATATTGGATAAGACTGGAAAATATAAAATGACTCCCCTTAGAAGCTTAAAAAGAGCGAAGGATACCTTAGCTAGAGCTGATAGGGCTATTTCTGAATTGGGTGAGCATAAGCCATTTATAATCGTATATTATGGTACGGATGGTAGTGGCGGATGGCAGAGAGTAGATGCTCCTCTGCGTACAGTTACGACTGTAGATAGATTTGCTTAAGTTTCTCCTGGCGAAAATGGACATATGATGCGTATGTTGCAGCCGTGCGAACTACGTAAAGCAATGGGGTTTCCAGGTGCTTATAAATTCCCCGATGTAACAAGAAGGGATAAAGTAAAATTAATGGGTAATGCAGTTTGCTCACCTATCATGGAGTCAATTGTAGCGTCGCTACAAGCCAAAAGAGTTGGGCGTGTTGCCGCTGACCGAAAACTGACCCAGTAGAGGCTGTTCTGCCGACTGAAAACTGACCCAGGTGTTCAACTGCTTCTGCTCACTTTTTGAGCAGGAGAACACAGGGTGATCAGCATGGAAATGTTGGGAAAAATCCGGCGGATGTACTTCCGCGACAAGCTCTCGCTGCATCAGATAGCCAAGCGTACCGGGCTGTCGAGAAACACCATCCGAAAATGGGTCAGAGCGCCCGAAGCCAATCAACCAGCGTACCAACGGTGCGCATCCTTCAATAAGCTCAACCCTTTTCACGAGACCTTAGAGCAGGCGCTCAAGGCTGATTCGTTCCGGCCAAAACACAACCGTAGGAGCGCCAAGGCACTTTTTGAGCAGATCAAGGCCGAGGGTTATGACGGCGGTTACAGCCAGCTCACGGCGTTTGTCCGCTCTTGGCGGTGCGAGCAAGGCAAGTCTGTACGCGCTTTTGTACCGCTGACTTTTGCCCTCGGTGAGGCCTTTCAGTTTGACTGGAGCGAAGAAGGCCTGCTGATCGGTGGCCTGTTTCGACGTATCCAGGTCTCCCATATGAAGCTGTGCGCAAGTCGCGCGTTCTGGTTGGTTGCGTACCCCAGTCAAGGCCACGAGATGCTGTTTGATGCCCATACACGTTCGTTTGGAGCGTTGGGTGGCGTGCCACGTCGCGGCATCTACGACAACATGAAAACGGCTGTCGACAAGGTTAACAAAGGCAAAGGCCGCACGGTCAATGCCCGGTTTTCCGTGATGTGCGCGCACTATCTGTTCGATCCGGACTTCTGCAACGTGGCCTCTGGCTGGGAGAAAGGCATCGTCGAAAAGAACGTGCAAGACAGCCGGAGGCGAATCTGGCTCGATGCTCAAAATTGCATGTTCCATACCTTCGAGGAGCTGAACGTCTGGCTCGGCCAACGCTGTCGTACGCTCTGGGCTGAACTTGTACATCCGCAGTACAACGGTTTGACGGTGGCAGAAGCCCTGGAGCTGGAGCAGGCTGAAATGATGCCGATGCCGACGGCCTTTGATGGCTACGTGGAACGCACCGTCCGTGTCTCTAGCACCTGCCTGATCAGCGTGGCGCGCAATCGTTATTCGGTGCCTTGCGAGCGTGTGGATCAATGGGTCAGCAGCCGTTTGTACCCTTCGCGAATCGTGGTCATTGCCGACGAAACGGTGATCGCCAGTCACGAGCGCCTCTTTGATCGAGATCAGATCGGTTTTGACTGGCAGCACTACATCCCACTCATCGAACGCAAGCCTGGTGCACTGCGCAATGGCGCTCCATTTGCTGATCTGCCAAAACCGTTACAGCTTCTTAAACGCGGACTGAGGCGTCACACCAACGGTGATCGAATCATGATGCAGGTACTGGCTGCTGTGCCCATCGCCGGTCTCGAACCAGTGCTGGTGGCGGTGGAGCTGGTACTTGAATCGGGAAGTCTGAGCGCCGATCACATCCTCAATGTCGTTGCCCGCCTGACCTCCACCGCACCACCTCCCTGTGTAGAAACCAGCCTGCAACTCAAAGTGGCGCCGGTTGCCAATACAGCACGCTACGACCGGCTCCGTACGACCGATGAGGAGAATCGCAATGCGTGACCTAATGACTGAACTCAAAGAACTGCGCCTGCACGGCATGGCCAGTGCTTGGGAAGAACTGGTCTCTCAAGGAACAGCGTCGACGGCTTCATCGAAATGGCTGCTGGAACATCTGCTTCAGCAGGAACATGCGGATCGCGCGGTGCGCTCGGTGAATCATCAGATGAACATGGCAAAACTCCCCATGCACCGTGACTTAGCTGGCTTTGACTTCAGCGCTTCCAGCGCTGATGCCCGGCTGGTCAGCGATCTATCCAGCTTGGCGTTCACTGAAACCGCGCAGAATGTCGTGTTCATCGGCGGCCCTGGCACCGGGAAAACACACCTGGCCAGTGCCTTGGCTGTATCCGGAATCACGGCCTACAACAAACGCGTGCGCTTCTTTTCCACGGTGGATCTGGTGAATCTGCTGGAGCGTGAGAAGTACGATGGCAAGGCAGGGCGAATCGCCCAGGCACTGCTGCGCACAGACCTGGTGATACTGGATGAACTCGGATATTTGCCCTTCAGCCAAAGCGGTGGCGCCCTGTTATTTCACCTGCTGTCCAAACTGTACGAACACACCAGCGTGGTCATCACCACCAACCTGAGCTTCTCGGAATGGTCGAGTGTGTTTGGCGACGCCAAGATGACCACCGCGTTGCTGGATCGGCTGACACACCACTGCCACATCGTCGAAACGGGCAACGAGTCCTACCGCCTACAACACAGCACATTGGCTGCCCAGACAAAGATCAAAACACGCGAACGAAAGCGAAAGGACGGAAATGATATCGAGGACGATGAGCCATTTTGATCCGCACCATAAATGCCCTGCTGCATGCGGTGGGGCTTGATGCGTCTTCAATCGGAACACTGCTGCTAAGCTTATCCACAATTGCTGGGGCAAAAATCAGCAATCCGTCCTGGGTCAATTTTCAATCGGCAGGGTGGGTCAGTTTTCAATCAGCGCCAACACACCACTTACGGTGGTGATGTAACAAGCAGTAAAGATCAGGTTGAGACCCTGGAAAGCAAGCAGGCGCTCTTGGTCAGGCAAAGTGGTCAGTCAGACGGTGTGGTTGAACCTATACAGGCGGGTTCACAGGGCGCCGTGCGTCTCGCTGAAGGCGGTAAATCCAGCCTTGTCAGCTTGAGTAACATTGACAGGATAATGAAGCCAAAACCCATCTTGACGGCCGCGACTTGGACGGGGAATGTAGATCTGGCGCTTGATATTAAAAGAGCTGAAACAGACACGGATAATATTAATATTGCCGCAAAAACTAGCCTTGTCAGCGGCCTATGGCGGCATAGTGCGGATGCCCAATATGTGCGCGAGGTCGACGATAACGTTAAGAATACGGATAACTGGAATGCCGAGTACACCCTAGACCGGTTCCTCACCGAGAAATGGTTTTGGGAAGGCGGTTTGAGCTACAAAAAGGATCAGGTTGAAGACCTACGGACGCGACGACAAATCGGCACGGGCCCCGGCTACCAATTCTGGGACGATCAATTAGGCAAGTTTAGCGTTGTTGGGCTACTGAATCGTACGCAGTATGGGTATGCAGATGGTGGCGGTAACTCATTTTATTCGACTTCCTTGCGTTGGGATTACAACCGGTTTCTGGTCGGAAGAAAGTTTGAGGTTTTCGCGTCAGGTGAGTTGGCGAGGCCGCTCAGTGACGTAGCGGATTATGCGTACGACTCCGAGCTAGGTTTGCGATACAAGGTCACCGAATGGGCATCCTTGAATTTAAAATATGAGCATGAGGTTGTGGCGGGCATGCCTGATGGAAATGACCTGGACAGTGCCAGGTATACAGCTGGGGTTGGTGTGACTTGGTGATATCGTCCAATAGGCCCACGGCGCTGGGTGATTGGATAACGCCCTCCACCTTAGTCAAAATGTCCCTCATACACGCGCCCGTTTCGAAGTGCCAGCTGACTAATTCGTAGCATGTCATCCTCACCTAACTCAAAATCATCGAGTCTCAGCTCGGTCACATGTGGAAGGCGCTTAGGTGCATATCTGGTAAATGCAAGCACACCCCGTTGATAGTGCCATCGCAATATGACTTGCCCTGCCGATTTGTTTGACTGTCGCGCAATGTCTTCAACGACGGTGCAGCAAAGCAGGTGGTTGGCTCTACCAAAAGGCATACGTGCTTGAGTAGTGATACCCACGCTGGTATGCCATGCCAATTGGTCGGGCTGCGGGAAGTGAGGGTGCATCTCGATTTGATTAATGCAGGGGGGGGTATTTGACTGCGTGATCAAGCGTTTCACGTTTGCGGGAGCAAAATTACACACCCCAATAGATTTCACTAGGTTCTTCTCTTTGGCGCGTACCAGGGCATCCCATGCCTGTGCAGTGGAGTTTGAATCTGGCGACGGCCACTCCAGCAAATATTGATCAAAGAATTCGAGGCCACTGGCTTCCAGCTCACAGGTGATTAGGTTAAGCGCATCTTTTGGCCGATAATGGGTCAATGGAAGTTTCTTGATCACCTTCACATCTTCACGGTTCAGCCCTGTTTGCTGTATCGCCGCAACCACGTCACGTTCCCGGTGATTCCGCGCGCCAAAATCAAATAGACGATAGCCATCCAGGAGTGCGTCGATTAGGCCCGATAGGTCCGAGTCTCCCTGCGGAGTGCCCATTGATACGCCTATTTCAGGCGAGGGAGCACCGCCACCATTTTTTGCATTGGGGCTGAGTATGTCGGCAATGGGCATATCTCTCTCCTACTAGTTAAGACTCGACGCCTACCAAGCGAGCAAACGCCTTCGGAGAGGGGCGTACTTCGCATGCTCTGTAAGGTCAATAACTGATTTCCAGTTGCGCGGTTGGTTGGCTCTATAGACCGATGAAGGCTTAGCGCTCTGCATGACTTGCATCGGTCGCTATCGAGATGCCTCATACTAGATGATTGGCTCTAGTTAGGTCCAGCTGATGATGAGAGGCTTTAAATGATAAGTAGCTTCAGTGCAGGGTTTGGTGGTGAGTTTTCTGGATGTTAGCTTTTTTTGTAGAGGCTGAGCTCTATAAATTTCAAGGTAGAGGTGACTCAAGCCCTTGGCTCTTCGGTCGATGGAGTAGCTGCCACATACGTCCGGGTTTCACGGTTATGTTAAATTTTCTTCTAAAATCAGCCTCTTAGAGCCTAAGGATTCTCCGAGCAAGTCCCAGGTATGCGAAAATCGCCTGACCACCTAATCCGAGCCGCCCATGAGCCAGATGAGCTTTTCCGATTTCGAATATGCCGGCAAGCGCAAGCAGACACGACGCGAGCGTTTCCTCGCCGAGATGGATCAGGTCGTGCCCTGGACAGGTCTTCTGGGTTTGATCGAGCCGTTCTACCCCAAAGCCGACGGTGGCAGAAACCCTGTCCCCTGGAAACCATGTTGCGCATTCATCTGCTGCAAAACTGGTTCTCCCTGAGCGACCCGGTCATGGAAGAAGCGCTCTACGAAATCACAACCATGCGCCAGTTTGCATGCCTGACCTTGAGCGCCCCGATACCTGAAGACACCACGATCATGAACTTCCGGCACCTGCTGGAAAAGCATCAACTGGCCCCTGCAATTCTCGCGGTCATCAACGGTTATCTGCAAGAGAATGGCCTGTCCCTGCGCCAGGGCACCATCGTCGATGCCACCATCATTCATGCCCCCAGCTCGACCAAGAACGAGGAAGGAAAGCTTGACCCCGAGATGCTTCAGACGAAGAAAGGTAACCAATACTTCTTCGGCATGAAGGCGCATATCGGTGCCGATGCGGAGTCGCGGCTGGTTCACCATGTTCGAAACCGGCGTCCTGCTTCTTGCTACTGAAATGACTCAGCAGATACTGGTTGATCGCGAGAGCGATAAAGCCGAAGAAGCTCGCGCGCAAGCAGTAGCACAGCTGAAGGAGCTGACTGCTCGAGATCCATGACGATACTCTTGCCACTGCCAAAATTCTTTAAAAAAACGAGGATACGACAACCAGCCTTAAACCGCAGGTACGCTAGCTACGAACAGCATTCCTATCCATGGTACAATAAGCTCAGTTTAATCGGTGGCTGGGCAAACTCAGCGCTGTCTCGATAAAAGCCAGCACTTGGTCGAAAATCGCATCCCGGTTAATCTCGTTGAAAATCTCGTGACGTGCACCCGGATAGATGTGCGAGTCGAAGTGTTGGCCACGAATCACATCCAAGGTGATTCGAGACTCCTCCAGCTTAACCAAGTCATCTGCACCGCCGTGCAACCATAGGGTGGGCAAATCGCCAAGCGTGGGCCCACTGTGTATTATATGTAGCACCTCCCGCATGGCTAGCAGCGTGCTGCGCTTGAACGGTCCATGCCAGATCAACTGATCGTCAGTGTACAGCCTGCCAACGTCAGGGTCCCGGGACAAGGTACGGACATCCAATGGTGTGTTAGGTATCTCAGGCAAGTCTAAAAGACTGGTAATAGTGGTCTTCTTGCCTAGCAGCGGGCCCGACAACACTAGCGCGGCGAGCATGTCACCATGCAGTTGAGCATAGTGTGTGGCAATGAGCCCGCCCATTGAGTGACCGATCACAATCAATGGCAAATCTGGGTATCGACGCATCATCGCCTGAGTCACTAGATGCAGATCATCGATAACTGCGGCGTAGTCGGTGATCAGTGCACGTTCACCGTCCGACTGCCCATGCCCTTGGTGGTCAGGCCCAAACACCCGAGCACCGCGAGCGGTCAGGCGCTGCGCAACGTAATCGTAACGTCCGAGATGCTCACCATATCCATGTACCAGCAGCGCTAGAAATTTTGGTTGGCCATATGTCCACTCATGCACGGCCAGGCGGCCTGCGCTTGCATCAATAAAACTGACTGAACTGTGTTCCATGCCGGTTCTCCGTTGTTGTTATCAAGAAGTCATAGGTATCAACGTTTTGTTCCATCGTTATGCGAAAATACTACATAGGCATTTTCAATAGTGCCAACAGTTGCTCTTCAAAAAGACACCTGTAGTTGCAGATCGGCCTGATTTTGATGGCGGTCCTGGTCGCCGAATTGGCCGCTATAACTCAGTGACAGACGAGTGTCTCGGGTTAAATCGGCGCCTAGCATAGCCCTGACGAGCCCTACATCCTGGGGCAGATCCACTCCCTTGATAGTGTACGAGGCTTCACTGGTACCTATCGCCAGACCTCGGTGCGACTGGCGACCGCTCAACGTATGTTGCCACCCAAAATCCAGCTCAGGGTGCAGCCACGTCTGGTCGAACGGGGCAGCCAGGCGGTTACGCAGGCCCAAAGTCGAGAAGCTCGCATCTTGGCGACGACGGTCCCCGCTCAGCGCGGCCTCGCCGCCTTTTTCATCGAAGCTCTGAGTGTTTAAATTAACCCAAGTCAGACCAGCGAAAGGCTCTGCCGAGTAATGCCCCGCCTTCAATTGAGAACCCACTTCGCCGAAGGCCTGTAGGGTACCAACGTGATAGCTGGCACGTTCGCCCTCGCTGAGGCCCGGAAGGGCGATGGTGCGCCGGGTGTCTAGGTCTGCCCAGCTGTAGCCGACGCCGGCGCGTATTACCAATGCTCCCGCTTGGTGCCCCGCGTAAAGGCCCGCGTGTACGGTATCGGCATTGGCCGAGCCCGTGGTGCTGGAAGCGCTGAAGCTGTCGTGGCTGGTACCCAGGTAAGCGCCTAGGCGCGTATCCGTTCCCACGCCGATGTCGGCCCCGGCCAGCAGGCCGGTGGTGTTCGCGCCGATACCGGAGGCTTGGTCGCTGCCGCCGAAGGTTCCATTGCCATGGTAAGGGCGCACCCAACCGCGCACGCCAGGCTTAGCAAGCTCAGCCGGGTCGCGCAGTGCGCCCAGCGCGGCGTCGCGCACCGGTTGGCTGTTTTCGATCTGGGCTGTCTGCAAGGAGGCGTGGAAGACGCCAGCCAGAGTGCTCAAGGCTGTGCGGGCTTGGGTGGAGTCGTAAGTCACCAGGTTGCTGTACAGCGCGCTTTGCGTACTAGTCAGCGGGTTGACGAAGGTGCGATCGAGCGCGCCGGCCACAGCGGCCTGATTGCCCGTGTGGGCCACGGAGGCGAAGCGCACATCGTTGCGCACCAAGGTCAATGTGACGTTATTGGCGTCGTAGCCCAGGTGGGGAGTGAGAAAGGTATAAACAGAACTGGCTCCGTCGAAGTGTCCGAACACGCCGCCAGCGGCAGTTAGGATGGTATAGGGGGTGAAAGGGGCATATTGGCCGGCAAGTCCGACGTGGGCCACGGTGCCCCCTTGCAGTTGCGCCTGGCCCGATACTGAAATCAGGTCCCAGGCGCCGCTCGCCGGGTTGGTTTCGAAAGCGTAAGTAGCGCCTGGCGCAAAGCCGATGTTGCCCAGCACGCGCAAGGTGCCTGGCGAGTTGCCCGGTGCCACGGTGCCGCCTTGGGCGATCTGGGTGGTGCCGACGCTGCCCGAGCCCTTGAGTGTACCGCGCTCGCCCACGGTCACGGTGGCGGTGGTGGGGCCATTAGCGATGAAGGTGCCGCCCTGGTCGACGCTGACCGTGCCTCCCAGCGCGGCGCTTGCGGTGACGGTACCCTGACTGATGCGGGTCAGGCCGCTGAAGTGGGACAGATCGCCCTCAATGCCGAGGCGGCCGCTGCCGGCGAGCGTGAACGTGCCATTCCCGCCGATGTCTCCAGCCTGTACGGCCTGGCCGTTATCCACCCGCAAAGTGACGAGGCCATCAAGCAGCAAGGGGTTGAGCAGACGAATACCCTCTGCGTAGGCTAGGGTAGTGCCGTTGGCCAGTTCCAGGGTGCCAGTGCCGACACTGTTCGAGTTACCTAGGCCAAGGGTGCCGGAATTGACGTGGGTATTGCCGGTGTAGGTGTTGTTACCAGTCAGGTCCAGCCGGCCAGCGCCGGTCTTGATCAGGCCGCCCGCTCCGTTGATTTGGCCTGAAATCGTACCCGTGCCCTGCGCGTTGACATCGATTTGCGCTGAACCAACCAATTGAGTGTTGCCCTGGATATCCAGGTGCCGGCCGGCGGATAGCCTGGCGCCCTCAAGTTGAAGGGTAGCGGCACGGCCAACTGTGACGTCGGTGGCCGATGCCAGCTCACTCCCGAGGACTGCCAGCACGCCACCTTCAGCAACCACTGGGCCGCCCAGAGTGTTTCCACCGGTGAGTGCGAGTGTGCCAGCTTTCAGGTCAAGGCCTCCGAACGTATTACGACCGGTCAGTGTTAAGCTTCCCGTGCCGTCTTTCGTGAGTTTGCCAGGGCCGGAAATATCGTTGCGCCACGTATCGTTGGCGAAGTATCCCGCTCCGGGTACCGTTTGGTTTTGTACGCGGCTCGCGTCCATCGTCACCGTGACATCCTTGTCGAAAGCGCCATAACCGTCAGCGGCTGCAAACAAGTTGATCCGGCTCCAGGGGTCGTCCAGTACTTGGCCCGACGAGTCGGCTGTAGTACGAATGATGTCCAGCAGTTGATTTTTATTGAGGTAGGGAAACCGGGTGGTGATCAAATAGTCGGAGTTTTCAGGCGCCACCATGGGTTTATCTGTCGGCCCAATCGGCGACCAATAATAGTATTTGGTAAAGTTGTAGAAGGCTTTCTGCTGGGCATAGTTATCATAGAGCCCAGGCCCATTTGACGAGTGGGCGCACTCCATTGTCGATTTTCCATTGCATCCATTGATAGCGGCTTGGCGAACATTCGACGCCTCCGCATTCGTGTTAAGCCAACTGTTAGGGTCCGGCACTTGCGCGGCAAGCAGGTCGGCCACCGCTTTATATGCCATGGCTCGTGACGCCATCACATCGAGCGTATAGTGTTGACCCGCGATGACGCGGCTTTGCGCATATTCCTGGCCGCGGACGATGAACGCTTGGTACCGCTCGGGGAACAAATATGCCGTCAACAGCGAAGCGCCGGTACTCTTGGCCGTATGCCCACTGGGATAAGAGCTGCTGCTCGAACAGTCGAACAACGGCGTGACGTGTCCAGCCAATGCGGACGCACATGGCCGGATCGAGTTTGAAATACTTTTACCGTATTCATGTAACTTCCCAGGCGAAGCATCGCCTTGGTTCATGAACGGGTTGGCGTTTTCTCCATTGATAGGACCCAGCCCCCCCCAAACTCAAGGCGCCACGCGCCCGATCCATCATCGAGCCCATCGCGTAATTTGTGTTGTCGTTGACAGCTAAATCGCGCCGGTCAGCAGACGCGTCAGCCATAATCCTTTTGACCATGTCGAGATTTTGCTGTTGAAGATTCGGGTTTTGTTGTCGTAGAGCGTTGTACTGGTTAACAAGGCTGGTCGTAAAATCACGAGCTGTTTCGCCTTTCGCCGAGCCTGGTGTAATCGTGTAAAGAATAGCCAATGTCAACATGCTCCAGGGCGCGGGTGGGGAAATAAAGCTAGTTACGCGTTTGGTGCGAAAAGACGAATAGGAGCGCGTATTCATTAAGCGTGAATGCAATTGTAACGAAGCCGCAGAAATTGGTTTACGCATGCTTAATTTTGATGTGATAAACATCCCTTCCCCCTTACCGAAAATTAGACACAGGCCAGCGATATCACTTGGCCGCTAAGCAGAGGGGAGGCATGCTAAAGAAATATTGTTTCAATCATAGTACGTAGATGTAACAAGAGCTCGTGGTCAGATCAGGGCCTAGGGAGGCGCCTTGCAGGGACAACTTATCGGTTATGTCCGGGTCAGCAGCTATGACCAGAACCCGCCGGCTGGCGCATGCTGAGGTGAACAAACTGCTCATCCACAAGGCATCTGGCAAGCACACCCAGCGTCCGCAATTGGAGGCCATACTCAGCTTCGTCCGTGAGGGTGACACCATTGTGGTGCACAGCATGAATTGCTTGGCCCGCAATCTGGATGACCTGCGCCGCCTGATGCAAAAGCTGGCCAAGCGCGGCTTAAGTATGGAGCGGATGAAGATTTTCCGTCTGGTAGTCCAAGATTTTCGCCGCATCCCCGTTGCGGCGCTATTCAATATCCGGAGATCCGCATTATTGGTGATTGGGAACGTCGGTATGATGAGGGAGGAGTGGCTGCGTTGTGCACGCGCGAGCCGTCGTTCGAAAGACCAAGATGCCGAGCCGCCCACCTACGTCTGACGCTGACGCACCAGTCGACAACGCAGCCATGACGATCTCATAACTAAGCTTGAGCAACTGCGCATGGAGAATAATTACTTAAAAAAGCTTGAAGCCTTGGTTCACTCGAAGCAGCGATTAGTGCGGCAAAGCAAGCCGAAATCGTGAATGAGCTAACGCACCAGTACGCACTGAAGAAGCTGCCGAAATTCGCGGGCCTTGCTAGAAAGCCCTTTTACTTCCAACTAAATACTCAACGTGTCGCTGACAAGTACGCCTCGCCGAAATCCGAAATTCGCACCTTTTTCGACGCGCATCGAGGCGGATACGAGTATGGGCGCGTTGCGATAGCGGTGAGGCAGGCCGTTATCAGGTTAGCCCTAATAAGGTGCAACGGATTATGGGTGAGCTTGAGCTGAAAAGCTTGGTGAGGCTCAAAAAATACCGATCCTACCGGAGCGAAGACGGCATGGTTGCGCCGAATATACTGGCACGAGACGTTATCGCCACTCAGCCAATGAGAAGTGGGTCATTGACGTAACCGAGTTTAATGTGGGTGGAAAAAAGCTATACCTCTCGCCAGTTCTCGATCTATTCAACGGTGAGGTTGTTGCTGTTCAGACCGCGCGCAGGCCCCTTTTTGATATGGTCGGAAAAGTGCTCGGCCGGGCGCTTGAAAGGATAGAACCAGGCGAAACACCAATATTGCATTACGATCCAGGATGGCAATAACGCATGCCAGTCTACCGGCGTATGTTGAGCGACCACTGCGTGCTGCCAAGCATGTCACGGAAAGGAAATTGCTATGACAACGCAGTAGTTGAAAGCTTTTCGAGACGGTGAAAGCAGAGCTTTTTACCTGCAAAAATTCTCCGATATCCACGAGCTTGAGGCTGAGCTAACGGATTACATCCATTATTACCACCACCCTCGGATAAGGCTGACACTTGGCGGCTCAGCCCTGTCAAGTACAGGGCTAGGGCTACGAAAAGGTAGAAGTCGTTCAACATTTCTGAGTCAGATCATTTTTAGCGGACACAATACAAACTTGTATTGTGCTGACCTACAATCGGAATTGCCCTACCAGTGTATTAAACGAAATTGCTAACTGCGATAGCTCGTGACTAGAAGCGCTGGTTTGGTTAGCACCCGCCGCCGTTTGCGTCGATAGATCCTGAATGTTAACTAGGTTGCGATCCACCTCTCGTGCTACTTGAGCCTGCTCCTCCGCTGCGCTTGCTATCACCAGGTTTTGCTCATTGATCTGGCTGACGCCTTTACTGATCCGCTCTAGTGCCAGGCCGGCTTCAGTAGCAAGTAATTTAGTGCCGCGCACGAGGTTTTGACTTTTCCCCATCGCCTGCACCGCATCGTCAGCACCGCCACGAACCCTGCTAATCATAGCCTCGATCTCGCCAGTGGATGTCTGGGTACGGTGTGCCAAAGCACGTACTTCGTCGGCCACTACAGCAAAACCACGACCTTGCTCACCAGCACGTGCGGCCTCAATCGCAGCATTAAGAGCAAGCAGATTGGTCTGCTCAGCGATACCACGGATGACGTCCAATACCTTAGTGATGTCGTGGATCTGTCCGGCCAATGCCTCGACACGTTGTGTGGAATCTGTGATCTCCTCTGTCACAGTATTGATAGCCGTCACAGCCTGCTGTACCTGCTTCTGCCCTTTCAATGCGTCTTCAGCAGTCTGGCTGGAGATCTGAGAGGTGCTGGCTGCGTTGCGCGCCACTTCTTCCACTGCAGCCGTCATCTCGTTGACCGCAGTGGCAGCTTGTTGGATTTCGTCGTTTTGTCGCACTAGTCCGCGCGTGCTGTCCTCTGTAACCGCAGTCAATTCTTCAGCTGCGGAAGCCAGTTGGTTCGAGGCGTCGGCAATTTGCTGCACGGTGCCTTTGAGGTTGATTTGCATAACGGACAGAGACTGCAACAACTGACCAGTTTCATCGGTGCCCCGAACCTCGATGGCCTTGGTCAGATCGCCTTTAGCTACGCGGTCTGCACCTTCGACCGATAGGTAAATCGGACGGGTAATCATGCGAGTGACGATCATTCCAAGCACGCCGGCACACAGCATGGCGATCAGGCAGCCCACGATCAGCACCCAAGTCACTTGGTTGTTAGTGCTTTCGCCTGCTTTCGCGACATCGAGAGCCTGGCGAGTGTTGGACTCGATCATGATCTTGATCTCAGCAATGACTTTGAGGTAAGCCGGTGTAACGCTGTTTATAGCGAGCCTTCGAGCCTGTTCGATATCGCCACTTTTTAGCGCAGCGAAACCCAAATCCACAGCAGCAATGTAGGCCGGCCAGTCACGTTCGAAATCGTCGCCCGCAGCCCGTTCGTCTGCCTCTAGCGGGGTGGCACGGTAAGTTTTGAATGCAGCCTGAACCTCGGACTGATTATCGCGGTAGGACTGGATAACGGCGTTGATATCGTCAGCGCTGGCGTTCTCAGCTGTGAGCACAATGGCCTTGAAAAAGTCACGGTTGGTGGCAATGGCGTTTGCGTTTATTGCGTCGGTTTTCTGGATCGATACCAGGTTGTTGGTCACAGTATCTTGCAGTTGGCCATACAGCTTGGCGATGCCGGACTGACCCAGTACTGCCACAACAACGGTGATCAACGCGCATAGACCAAATGCAGTTAGTAGCTTGAATTTCAGCTTCAGACTTCTCAGCCAAGACATAGGGATTACTCATTAGGAGGTCAAAGGGAGTTAGGAACGTCGTTTCCTTGAAGAGGATAGCGGCAGGGGCGAAGTAAGCTTGAAATACTCACAAAGTCAGCCTCCCGTAGCAGGCATTTTGTGTATCACAGGCGCACCTCTCCTGCGCTTCTCAGTAAATGTCTGCGGGCCATCCAAAGATTCGATAGCGCAACCAATGTCACTATCTGTGCTGTATTTTTTGCCAAGACACGGAAGCGCACCTTGTTGTTACCAAACTGCCGCTCGATCACCCGGAATGGATGTTCGACATTCGCTCGCGTCTGCGCCTTGACCTTCTCGATCTTGCGGATGACCCTGTAAAGAAGGCTGCGCTTGCCGTATTTCTTGTAAGTGCTTCGTCGCGCCGCGACTTGCCAGAGAACAGGGTGACCTGATCAGCGTGGCATCCACGATGGTGCCTTGGCGCAACGAAAGGCCACGGTCGCCCAAATAACCATTGATCACGGCCAGAATTCCGCCGGCCAGTTCATTTTTTTCCAGCAGGCGCCGGAAGTTGAGGATGGTTTCGTCCCGAATGCACTGCAGATTCAAACCCGAAAAATGGCGAAGAATCGTGGTCTCGTACAAAGCCTCTTCCATCGCCGGGTCGCTGTAGCCAAACCAGTTTTGCATCAAGTGAATCCGCAGCATCGACATCAACGGGTAGGACGGGCAACCGCCTTCGCTTTTTGGATAATGGGGTCGATCAATGCAATCAGGCCAGCCCACGGAACCACCTGATCCATCTCGATCAGGAACAACTCCTTGCGAGTCTGCTGGCGTTTACCGGCGTACTCGGCGTCGGCGAAGGTCATTTGATTCATCGGAAAAGCTCAGCGGTTGGCATGACGGTATTTTGCCAACTCAACGAGGCTTTTTCAGGGTTTCCCTAATCTGAACTAACAGCGAAATATTCGCGTTATTGGTTCGGGCGCGCCGCTGGACAAGCGCGGGCGATTCACCGTAGCGCTGACGGAGGCCGCCCGGCCGACAACTTTGCTGTCGGCCGAATTTGCGAACGTCGAGTCAGCGCAGCCGGTAGCGTTTGCTGATTCGGTTCACAGGAGTTCCGTCGTTCAAGGGGACGGAGGGAATAAGGCTGTGATCCACGAAACCGAGGCGAGTGTAGAAAGCAAGCCCACCCGCATTGTCAGCTCGGATGGTTGCATTTATCGATACTAGTCCCTGCTTCCTAACTTCATGAGAAGTTCTCTCGAAAAGGAGTGTTCCCACGCCTCGCTGCGTGCTATCGACCCGAGCAAACGTAGATACATCGCCAACATCAGCTGGCAAAAACGGAGTCCTCATAATGGTCTGGAAGCCTTGCAAAATGCCGTCTTCGCCCTGTGCGACGAAACAACAGAAGACGTTGGGCCCAATCAGCAACGTGTCGGCCAGTTGGACGGGTGTGAAGTGTGTCTCGAAAGCAGTCGTGCCACCACGTGAGATAATTTCATTCAGAAGCAATGCCAACGCCGTCGCATCTGACTTTCGGACTGGCCTGATCTGCATAGTTCCATCCAACCCGCACTAAAGAAAGTGACCGTTTTTTCCACTAAGAGCGACCTGCTATTTGCGGCATGTCCCTGAGAAACGCCTCGGAATCGCGGTAGTAACGTATGAGCGATTTCTCGCGTAAACCATTCGCGCGGCGTAAAAAGAGGCGCAGAAATAACGCATTTCGCCCTTGCAAAAGCATACTGCGTCCGTGAATTTGATGCCAGCTAGGGCCGAATAATGCGTCGGTGGATGGCTAGGCAGAATCGAGAGATGGGATGAAGTCTTCAAGTAACAGTTAACAATCGCCCGTCGTGCCGCAGCGACTACCGATACGGTTCTTTTGAATGTCGCTTCCGGTGGACGACATAACCCAGCAGAACGCTGCGCTGGTTTAGGAAGCCGGTGCCGCCAGCAAGAATCCCTCGGATCTGTCCAAATAGTTGCTTCGCAATGTGGCATTACCTTCAATGACCGGCGAAGCGTCTTTACCCAGCCCGGCTAAGGGGGCGCGCGCCGCCATGCCGAGCGAAAAAGCAGCGCTCTTACCTATGATTTCTTGTGCCGTGTCGACCGTTCCAATCGGTGCTGATGGCGTCTGGCGGGAGCTCAGAGCGCCGCTTTCGGCAACATCCGGCACCGCAGCGTGGGCGTTCAACAAACGTGCAAACGTCCTAGGCCGGGTCGCCGAAACAGGGCGTGGCAATGCTCATCTCGTTATCAGGTGGATTGAGCTTGCCGGATTTGATGGACACCTCTGGACGAGCCTTAGGACTCACGACGGGTGTCCATCAAATCCTGGCAAACTCATCATGCCGTCTCGCGTCAAGCCGCGCTGTAAGGGTACGGCGCTGCAATCGGTCAAACTTTTGCGCGGATTGCCCTTAGTCAGTTGTTCCCACGTGTTTGCAGAAAAGCGATTCATGGCCATAAGCTACCATCGGCAACGGATCGTTACGCTGGCCCGCTTGCAAAAAAGTCGCCCACACCCGTGTTACGGTGTTCGCTTTTTCACCATCCGTGTCGATGTACCGGGGTTGATGCCGAGCCCGCTGTTCGGGGCAAAATGCGCCTCGGTCGTCCACGCGGTCCACTTGTGCTGGATCTGCTCGAAGCTATCTTCGTCCAGCTTCGGCCGCATTCTCCACGTATCGACGGCGTACCATCCCCAATAATCGCGCCCCACCGAGCCGTTGATTGACTTGTAAGTCCACACCGCCCAACTCAAACCCGCTTGGTTGTACTGCTCGATGGCATGCCGCCAAGGTTCTGGGTCGGTCTGCTGAGGGTTGAATTCACCTACGAAGCCTGGCACGTCGTAGTTGGCATGCGCTTGATAGTCAGCTATGGCAGCGTCCGTCTTCGCATTGATCGCGTTGATCGAGATGATGCGCTGGCCGTTTGCGTCAATCGGGTAGTGATGGAATTCGTAGACGACGTTCTGCCATCCTTCATCGCTCGGGTTGGGTAGAGCTGACCAGTTCCACGTCTTGAACGTTCCTTCTATGAAGACGATGTGGTCGGAATCTGCAGCCCGTACGGTGTTGTAGAGCGACCGATAGGCCTGCAACACTGCGGCAACGTCTTGTTTGGTCCATGGCTCAGTTTTGCTGGCCCTGGCATCGGGTTCATTGAGCAGATCGTAGCCCGCGACCCCAGGATTGCTTTTGAATCGCTTGGCGACGGCATTCCATAGCCAAGCGGTCATCTCTTGCGCGCGTGCATCGGTCCAGTACCGGTTGATGGACCGTTGCCCCGTGTTAGCGGCGGGGCTTTGACTGCCGACGGCACCATGCAGGTCCAAAACCACGTAGAGTCCAGCCGACCTAGCATTTGCAACGAATCTCTCCAAACGATCCAACGCCGCGGTATCAAAATCCGCCGGGGAAGGATTGCCTGAGCTGTCTTTGGGCAGCGTGAAGAACTGGCCCCACCACAACGGCACCCGCACCACGTTGAAGCCAGCATCGGCGATGCGATGCAAATCCGCCTGCGTCACCCAAGCGTCTTGATAGGCATTGAACAGTTCGCGTTCACGACTCTCACCAAAGCGCGTAGCCAACGCGCGACGCGCCGAGTACTCGTCGGTGTAGATCGGCGCACGCGCGGCATCCCGATCCGCGGCGATGGGGGAGAAAAACGGTTCCATCACGAGCCAACCGCCCAGATTGAAGCCTTTAAGATGGACAGTGTGCCCGTTAGCATCAACGATGTTGTGGTGAGATGTCTGCAAGAAGCTGTCGGCGGCCGCAGACGCTATTGGCGTCATCGCCGCGAGCGTGGTAAAGAGCACAAGGCGGTAGCAGGCGGGCATGAGATCGCATCCTAAGGGCAGTCGGTTGGGTCGGCCGAGTGTACGGCAGCCGTCCGTGCCAGCGTTATAAAGATTGCCGCGACCAAGACGAAGTCAACATGACCATGGCGATCAGCGCATCCGACGTCACCCGTACGCTCGAATGGCGCGCGCTCCGTCACGTTTGAAGATAGTTTAGCGATACGGCTTCACCCAGCTGGGCTGTTCATGGCGCGAATGGGTGCCGTCATCGGCTTCCCCACACGACCACGGCTGTCGAACGGGGTCCGCCCGGCCATCTCGCGTAAGGCCTGATTGATGCGGCGGTGCGGTGATCATGACGAAGGCTGCCTCCTAGGGTTTTTCTGAAAAGTCGCTTTCGTTAGAATGATGCCCTCTGGTTGCCAGGAGAGCCGTCATGACAGGCCGTTATGAAATTTCATCTGAGCATTGGGCGATCATTGAAGCCATTGTTTCCCCTCCTGAACGCATGGGGCGGTCAAGGCGATCTTCGTTTGCGAGAAGACGGGTTCATCAATCTGGATACCTGGATGGTCGACTCCACGTCAATCCGGGCCACCCGGGCTGCCAGCGGTGCTGGAAAAAAAGGGGCCCGCAGGAACTGCAACACCATTGTCTCGGCCGAAGCGGGGGGGCGGACTGACCACCAAAATACACCTCGCCTGCGACAGTCATGGCTTCCAGCTGTCCATCATGCTGTCGCCCGGCGAGCAGGCTGACTCGCGCTACTTCATGCCGTTGCTGGATCAGATCAGCCTTCCTGGTGGCAAGGGTCGCCCGCGCAAGCGTTGCCGTTATGTGCTGGCCGACAAGGGCTATGACAGCCAGGTGCTACGTCAGTACTGCGGCCGCTACGGCATGCAGTCGGTGATTCCTCTGCGCAAAATGCATCGCAAGCCTCGACCTGGCCTACCTCGTTTGTTTGACGGGCCTCAGTACAAAAAACGCAACGTTATTGAGCGACTGTTCAGTTGGCTCAAGGAAAAACGTTGGATCTGTACGCGTTACGACAAACTGGCCAGCAGCTTTGAAGCCATGGTCACACTGGCCTGCATCGAGAGATGCTTGCGGGCTGACTTTTCAGACAAATTCTAGGTGAAACAAAACTTAACTATGATATCTATTAGGGGGCGTCAATATTGACATCCAAATAGGGCGCAACACATTTCCTAAGGCGCACGCTCCTAATTATGCATCGGTCCGGCCGGTGTGCGGTGCGGTTAATCGCAGCCACCCGCGCCACACACTGGACTGGCCGCCTTAGCGGTCGGCGTCCTGACGGTACGGCGCCGAAGCACGAAGGAAATCTGTCGAGGATCCAACGGTCTCGTCAAGGGCGGCGGCAACCGCGTCCATGCCGATCTGATTGGGATGATAGGCGACGGGTGCAGCCCACCCGGGAGATGGTAACCAGCAATGAACGGCTGGGCGCTGCAAAGCGCGTGGCCTGCGCCGATTGTGGACGAGCGCACAATACCGACGCCGTTGCGTTGGGCTGCGCTTCCGATCACCCGGGCTAGCCGCGTCGCGACGGCCCGCATCCTTGCCGCGTCGCGAGGCGAGAGCGGAAGTGACGGGCATTCGCTCGAAGCGTCGGTGGGAACAGCGGGTAGGTAGTCGACCAGAACGATGCGCGCGTCCGGCGCCCGGTGGCGAATCTCGACGACGACCCGGTCGAGCGCGTCGGGCAGCATCTGGAAGTGGCGCTTCACCTCGGCATCGTCCACGACGTGGCAGTTCGTGCCGCCCGTAGCGCGGCATGATAGGCCAAGCATGTTCCGGACGTAATCAACATCGTTGCCGCCAATCAGTACCGTGACGAGGCGCGTATCGGGCGTTAGCATCTCAATCTGCGCGCGTAGCCCGTGCTGGCCGCGGTAAAGCAGATTATCGGTCGTAGCGCCCGAGCACGAGACGTCCACGAGCAGAAGATGGCGCCTACGTGCAAAAATATCCGCGAAGTTCGAGGAGGATCGCCCGCATGACGCGCCTGCCGGGTCGGGCGTGCCGACGCCCGGACCTGCGGCGTAGGAACTGCCCATCGACACGTAGCGAGCGGGGCCGTGAAAACCAGGCTGCGCCGTAGCGACGCCCGCCGTAAAAATGGCCGCGATGGCAAGGATACGATTCACGGCTTACGTGGTTTCTCGATAGGTAGTGGGACGCCGCTGACGTATGGTGAGAGCCCGCACCCACCATCTACTACTAGACGATAGTAGCCTTCATCGGCAGGCATGTCCAGCGGCCCTGCCAGAGCGGGTAAGCTGCGAATAGGGGCGCCAAAGCTCCACGCGTAGCCGTCAGCAATGCGCGAGATCTGTCCCATCAATGATTTCGGGGAATCGCTGGAAAACACCATGCTGTTGGTCGACGCAGCATGATCTAGAAACCAGCCAAGTGACCGGCGGAAGGTGTCTGGAAACTCACAGAACGTTGAGACGAGATCGGGGTAGTACACCTGGACAGGGTGGTTGAGCACGTCGCCGCTAAACAGGGCCTTTTCGCCGCCATTGACCAGCTCGATGGTCGCGTGGTCGATGCTGTGGCCAGGTGTAGGCAAAAAGCGGATACCCGGAAACACCTCGGCTCCGTCGACCCTCACGCGCCGAACCGGGCTTTTACCGACCAGGGGTAATATGCAGTCGGCGAACGTGCCGGACACAGGCACGCGGACCGGTTCACCCAATCCGGCGCGGTCGCGCGCTGCGTTGATTCCCGCTGCATCTTCATCTGTCAGCGTAAGACCGTAGGCATATTCAGGGTCGGAGGCGACAACCTCCGCGTTGGGGAAGGTCGGTCCCCAGCACCTGTCAACGAAGGTGGTGTTCCAGCCCACATGGTCCGAGTGGATGTGGGTGAGTAAGATCAGGTCGACATCGCCGATGTTCGGTGCCCGCCTCGCGCAACCGCGTCAGAAGCCGGTCGAGAGATTGTCCAGCACCGGCATGACGTTTTCGGGAGCACCCAATGACGTGCTCGCCATGGTGGGTGCGTGCAGGGCAATAGGCGGAGGCTGAAATCACGCCGACGGCCTCCGCGATTATCGGGACGGTTGCAGCGGGTTGCTCGCCCGACCGCGTCGCCGAGACCGCAGACAGTCAGGTGATCTGGGTAGACGCTCGAGGAGATAACCGGGTACTTGCCGTCAGCACTGGCATGCTGGAGAACAATCCGGATCATGCCCTGCTGGGCTATGCCGATACGGTCGGCGTAGCGCCGGTCGGCCTCCAACTTTTCCGCAGCGGGACGCTTCTCGCCGTCGCGAACTCGAGCCGCTTCGCTTTACCTGCGGCGATTGGCAACATGACGATCCTCGCGGTCATATCGATTCATCCTGTGCTGGTCCAGACGGTCCGCGCGTTGTTCGTTTCTCGATCGCTCTCAGTAGCGGCCGATGATTTGACTTTGTATCTAACCAGCTATAACAATGGTCAGGTCCAGATCATCTTGACATCGAATTAGAGCTGCTCCACCCGTCTTGGTGATGTTCGTTCTAAAGGAGTTTTCGTTGATTCATCCCATGACGCTGGCACACAGAATCCCAGTAGCCTAGGGCCTTCTCTTGACGGCTGCCCCCCTTGCCGCCCGCGAACACGTCCGTCCATCCGTCGACCGCTAACCCACAAGTACAGCAGTTTGACGACCCGAACCTTGTCTACGCAAATGGCGGCGGAATGTCCCGCGAGCCGTTGGTCATCTTTATCCCGGGAACGGACGGTCGCTCCGAAACGGCTCCCGATCTCATGCTTCGAACGGTCGCCCAACAAGGTTACCGCGTCATTTATCTGACCTACAATAACGCACCGGCCGTCTCGAACCTCTGCCCGTCCCGGCCGGCTGGGTGCTCCGGCAGGTTCCGCGAAAGCCGAGTCTTCGGCGGCAGCGGTCCTCCAGTCGCGACCCCCGGAATCCAAGTGGCGACAATAGCCACCACAGCGGCGACGGCCGAGAGCACCAGTCCACCCGGCATGACCGCCCAGGCGTCCTTGCCATGTTCGAATGAGCCCAGCAAACCCGCCACCCAGGCCACCAACGACAACAGAAAGTAGGCGGTGGGCTGCCACTTTTTTGGGTCGCCCGTATCAGGTTGACCTAGGCGAAAATCAGCGCCAGGCCACTGAACACTTCACCACCGGCCAAAAATCAGGCGGCGAAGTTGCTCCATTGGCTCTGGTGGGTCGTGTAATAAGTGATATCGCTGAGCAAGGCGCAGAGAAACAGCGGGACTGTCCCCGCCAGCAGCGTCGCGTGCAGCGGGCCGGGTAGGTAGCGGTAATCGGGGAGTTTATGGCCCGTCATGATGATTCCTCTATCGTTCCGCGGCCCCGCCGGACAGGCTGGTTAGTGCTGACTGAG
The DNA here is from genome assembly GCF_900074915.1 of Pseudomonas cerasi. Lineage (GTDB taxonomy): Bacteria > Pseudomonadota > Gammaproteobacteria > Pseudomonadales > Pseudomonadaceae > Aquipseudomonas > Aquipseudomonas cerasi. The sequence goes on along the minus strand of NZ_LT222319.1, from coordinate 4,128,066 downwards.
CATAGAAACCGATCCTGGCGAGGGTGAGTTAGTTCAAAGAGATACTCGGGCTGTTGCGGCTACCGCTTTCTGATCCAGGAACTGCTGGGCTAATTTGTGTCTACCTTCCCCTTAAGCGAAACGGATCATGAAGCCGACGATTTTTTGTGCCGTCCTCTCGTTGCTGGTCAGTGCCGACGCCCTGGCTGGCGAACTCAAAGTGCTGACGACGGGGGCCTTCAAACCTGTACTGATGGCGCTGGCGCCTGAGCTTGAAGCGTCCCGGCATATCACCCTGACTATCTCCAACGGAACGGCCGGAGAATTGGCTAAGAGAATCGATGCCGGCGAGCATTTCGATGTTGCGATCCTCACCGATTCCCTGGTCCGCCAGTATCAGGCGTCGGGGGCCATGGCGCAGGATTGGGCTAAAAACGTGGCGAAGGTCGGCATCGGTGTGGCGGTGCCATTGAACGCGCCCAAGCCTGGGATAGCCACCGTGGAGCAGTTTAAGTCCATGCTGGGTTCACAAGCGATGATCGCCTACATCGACCCCAGGTCCGGCGGCTCGTCAGGCGTATACCTGAGCCAGCTGTTTGACCGGTTAGGGGGCGCTGAGGCGGTCGCCAAAAAATCCGTATTGGTCAATGGCGGATTGGTCGGCACTACCCTAATCGACGGACGGGCGAGCGTCGCAATCCACCAGATCAGCGAGCTGCTGGCGGTGTCAGGGATTCAGTACGTGGGCCCGCTGCCGGCTGAGATTCAGCGCTACACCCTCTATACCTCGGCAGTGGGTAGCCAGAGCGTCGATGTCGAGGATTCACGTGAGGTGATCAGGGCGCTGAGTGGGCAGAAGGCTGTGGAGCTCTTGCGGGCCAAGGGTATGGAAAGCGTTCAGGCGCAGTAGCGCAGGCGCGGTCACTCGCCGCCCGGCGCCGCCTATGACCGCAACGCCTGCGCCTACCGGTGGTCGAAAGTTACAGCTCTTGCATGATAGCAATTCGCTATCTTGCGGTTAGGGCTTTTCCAATTTGGGATACCGCCTCACTGGCGTACCCTCCGCCTATCCAGACTGATGGCTCAATGGCATCAGTCCTACCACTTAATCCTCTATGGGATTACTCGAGCCTCCTATGAAAACCCCGCTTTCGTTAGCCACCCGCATTGGTTTGAGCTTCACGGCCATCCTGGCGTTGCTGGTCGTTATCACCGCCATCGGTAGCCAGCGCGTCGCATTTATCGATTCTACCTTGAGCGACGTCAGCCAAAATGCGGCAAAGGTGCAGCGCTATGCCATCAACTTTCGGGGCAGTGTGCACTCCCGGCAAGTGGCAAGCGCAAGTACGGAACTGGCGCAGTTGGCAGAGCGTCTCGCCGATAAGGTCGCGTTTTTTGGCGCTGCCTACCCCTAATGGGGTACCGTTGGTCTATCCGATCAACGACCGGAGCTATCCCGGCATTGGGCGGTCGAAGGTGATATCAAAGTGATATCTTCAAGGGTATGCCCCGGCCTTTGCCGGGCCAGGCTTTCATCAGGTGGGCAATAATAATGGTCAGTGATCCAAACGATTCCCAGCGCAAGGCCTTGGAAAAGGTTGCTCAGGCGGCTGCCCATTCTGCCGATTGTTCTGGCGGATTTATCGCAGCGGGACCGTCTGGAAGCTGGAAGGTCGTCGCCCAATCGGCCGTCGGTCCTGCGCTGCCTTTTGAGTCATCGACTGAAACCTGGCTGAAATTTTCATTATCCGATCGCGATCTGGTCATAGTTGACGAGGTGATGGGTACAAGTCTGCCGGCACCGCTGCACCATTTGTACAACGCGCACAAGGATTTCATCGTCGCGGTGGCCCTGCGCAGCCCGACGCGTGAGTTGATTGGCGTTTTGTTCGTCTGGGGTGCTGTTGCGCAGCAACGTTTGAGTGCTGCGCAGACGTACGCCTTGCAAACCCATGCCGCCTTGGCCAGTCAAATTTTGCAGACCATCATCGGCGGCGCCAGTGGCAGCGACAAGCCCTCGATAGAACGTCTAAGACTGCTCAAGTCCGTGGTGGTCAATGCCAAGGACGCGATTCTTATCACTCAAGCAGAGCCCATCGACGCCCCGGGGCCCAAAATTGTCTACTGCAATCCGGCGTTTCTTGCGACCACCGGATTCAGTCTTGACCAAGTCCTGGGCATGACCCCCAGGATCCTCCATTGTGAGGAAACCAATCGTGACACCCTCGACCTGATCCGCGCCGCGCTGGAGAAGTGGGAGCCTGTCGAGGTCGAACTGGTGAACGCCCGCAGTGACGGCACACGGTTCTGGGTGCAACTGAGCATCGTGCCAGTGGCCAATGAGCGTGGTTGGTTCACCCATTGGGTCTCGGTACAAAGGGACATCAGTGAACGCAAGGACGCCGAACTTCTCCTCCTGCAGACCCAAGCCGACCGAGAGGCGAAGGTCGCGTTGGAGACGCGCCTGCTGGAAAGGGAGCGTATCGAGCGAGAGTTATCCTATGCGGCGTTTCATGATGGATTGACGTCTCTGCACAACCGCGCCTACCTCATGAACCGGCTATTGGGCATGTTCAATGAGGCCGATCACGGTCAGGCCCCGCCGGCCACCGTATTATTTCTGGATCTGGATCGCTTCAAGTTCGTCAACGATAGCTTGGGGCATCGCGCGGGGGATATTCTCCTGTCGGAGGTGGCGCGCAGACTCGAAGCTTTGATTGAGGACGTGCATGTATTTGCCCGAGTGGGCGGGGATGAGTTTGCTATTTTGTTGATGGGTCACAATCAATCGGGCGTCGCCGTCGAACTGGCGCAGCGGATAGTGACAAAAATGGCCTCACCGGTGGTGATCCACGGGCAAAACATTTTTACGTCCTGCAGCTTGGGTATTGTCTCCGCCAATAGCAGCCATTCCTCGCCGGAAGATCTTTTGAGGGACGCGGACGTGGCGATGTACGCAGCCAAGAAAGAGGGGCGGGGACGCTGGGCGATCTTCGACGCCTCCATGCGCAAGGCCGCAGTCGATACGCTGTTACTCCAGAACGCGCTCAGGCAGGCCATTGCGCATGAGCAATTCTGGGTGGCCTATCAACCTATCTACGACGTGACTTCGGGAGAGATTCGCGGGGTAGAAGCGCTGGTGAGGTGGTTGCATCCGCAGCTTGGCCATATTCCGCCGGATACGTTCATAGGCGTCGCGGAGGAAATCGGGGTGATCCAGGAGTTAGGGGCCTGGGTGATGTATCAGGCCTGCTCGGAGCTACAGCGTTGGAAGGCGCAATTCGGCGCGCTGGCGCTGCATTTGAATGTGAACGTATCCGGCACCGAATTGAATCGCCCAGGCTATGTGGCCTGGGTAGCGGACATCCTTCAACGCACTGGCGTGGACGCGCGGGAGCTTCAGATTGAGATCACGGAGTCCGTGTTTATCGACGAACCCGATGAAATCGCCAAAGTCCTGGAGTCGCTTCGTACCCTCGGTATTCGCGTCGCGTTGGACGACTTTGGAACCGGCTACAGCTCGCTGGGATACATTGATCGCTATCCCATAGACGCCATCAAGATCGACCGCTCGTTTGTTTCCCGAATGATGTCGTTCGAGCGCTCGGATGCCATTGTGAAAAGTATCCTTTCACTGGGCAGAGCGCTGAAGATAGGTATCACGGCAGAAGGCGTTGAAACCGTGGCACAGCTCCAGCACTTGCGGGAGATGGCCTGTCCATTCGTTCAAGGTTATCTCCTTAGTCCGCCGGTGACCGGGCAGGAAATGACAGCCCTGTTGGAGACCTGGTCTGCACCGCGCAAGGTCGATAACTGAACCGGAGCGACTCTGGGCGAACGATGTCCGTAAAGGCTCGTGGCTGGAGAGCTTGAAGCGCATTTGGAGTAAGGGTGTCTGGAGCACTGTAAGCGTCCGGCCCAGCCTCCTTGCAAACAGCCGCTCATCGCAACGGCAACAACTCATCAATTCTGCTGTTGGGCCATGTTGGGAGCTTTTCCAACGTATCGCGCAGCCATGCTGATGAGGCAAGCCCATTAAGTTTCGCCGTCGCCAGCAAGCTCTGCAAGATCGATCGAGCCTTGCGCCTGGCCCTGCTGTCTTGATAGACCGTCACGGCCAAGTGATCGCGCTTGACCGCTTCAAGCCCAGCCGGGCCGCCGTCGCTGCCACCCACCAGGATGTCCTTGCCTGGTTGCAGGCCAGCCTGGGTAGTCGCCATCGCGGCACCTATCGCCATTTCGTCGGCATTGGCGGCCACCGCGTCGATCTTCTTGCCGGACACAATCCAGATGTTCATCAGAACCATGGCCTTGCTGCGCTGCTAGTCAGTAGTTTGCTCCTCGACGATATGAATGTCGGGAATCTCCTTGAGCACGTTCTTGACCCCTTGGGTTCGGCTATGGGTGGCATCGTTGGAGAGCAAGCCGAGCATGATCGCCAGGTTGCCTTTACCGTCCATTTTCTACGCCAGATAGCGCATCTGTATTTCGCCGGATTTGATTTCGTCCGAACCTACGTAGCCCACGCCCTGCGGCAATTGCGCTTGAGTGGGCCGCCGGTTCACGTAGACCAGGGGTACCTTGGCATGCTGAGCATCGTCGGTCATTTTTGCAGTGGCGGAAGTGTCCACCGGGTTGACGACGATCGCGTCCATGCCTTGAGCGGTAAAGCTTTGCACCTGGTTGAGCTGGCGGATGACGCCACGTTGTGCATCCTCGAACTGCAAAGTAACCCCCGGTAGTTCCATGGCATGTGCGGCCATGTAATCGCGAATTTGCGCTAGAAACACATTATCGACCTGGGCGATGCTCACCCCGATGTGCACTTCGGCCATGGCCAGCGGGGCGAATAGAGCAGAGAACGCTACAGACAGCAGTTGTTTTTTCATGGTGTTGATTCCTGTCTTGTTTTTGTTTTCGACTACGGTTCAAGCAGCTTCAGCCGCGACGTTTGTCGCGCATTTTCTCGACGCCATCTGCGAAGGCGGCGCGATTCCAGCGTTCAGCAAGCGCCCTGACCATCAACTGCTGCCCGGTCTGTGGTGCCAGGCCCTTGAGAGGGGGATCGGTGTCCAGATTAGTGGGGAATGAATAGCCATCCGCAGTACAAGCGATCACGGCAGCCAGTTCTTGCGCATCTAGCAGGTCGTCCTCCAGCTGTTGCTGTAACACTGGATAGAGCGCAAGCATCATGCGTTCGCGATCAACCGTTTCCATCGGCTTGCCGAACGCCGACGATATCTGCAACAGGTTGGCCATACGGTGCAGGTCAGCGGTGCGATTGGTGCCGGCGGCATGGAACAGCGCCGGGTTGAAGAACAGCAAGTCACCCTTGTTCAGCGCCAGTTGCACCGAGTGTTGCGCGAAATAGTCGATGAACTCGGAGTTGCGCCATGCGAGATAGCCCAGGTCTTATTGCTGCGAGAACGGCAGCAGCATAGTCGGACCCGATTCCAGTGGCATGTCGGTGTGGGCCACGGCGCCTTGCAGCGTCAGGTATTGCGACAGCGCGTGCAGCGGGAGCGGATAGCGCGCCACCACTTCGGCTGTCTGGAAGCCAAGGTGGTAATCCCGATGCGGCTGCTGCGCCTGGCCACCGGGGGGTACCACGTTTACCTGCGCAGTGACCTGGAAGTCCGGGCCCAGCCAAGCCTCGGCGATCAGCCCGAGCAAAGGGTTGGCGTAGTACTCGGCGAAGGAGGCCGGTGCGAGCAGGGCGGCCTTCTGCAAGGAATTCCAGATGCGTCCGTTAGTCCCGGCCTTGGCAAAATGGTCGGCGCCAGCACCTGCGGCGGCTTCTTCGGCGAATATCGCCTCGAACACCTCGCTGTGCCGGTCGACCACGGCCAGGTCGGTATAGGCCTGGCGTACCACCACCACTCCCGGTCCGTCGCGAAACAAGCGGTGCAACTCATTCATCACCATTCGCCGTTCGGTGTCGCGCAATGTCTGCGCGTTGTAGATCGGCACATTGCTACGCACTTCGGCGCACAGTGGATAGTCCTCGGCGCGGGTTTGCTGATCGCACAGTCTGGCGAAATCCTCCAGGCGCACGGCGTCTGCGTTTACAAACGCGGGGAGCAGTGGGTTCATGGCGGCGCCTCCTACAAACTCAATGGGTTGTGCGGGCGCGGGGCGGTTTCCTCGCCACAGCCGATTACGCCTTGCTCTAGATCGAGCACTGTGCCGGTCATCATTCCCGACTCGCGTGAAAGCAAAAACGCCACGCTCTGCGCGACTTCCTCCGGCTTTAGCAGGCGGCCGAATGGCTGGGCGCTCTCGACCTTGGCCATCCAGCCGTCCTGGGCACCATGGTAGCGGCGCTGGATTTCATCCTCATGCGGTGTGTCCATCCAGCCGATGTTCAGGCCATTGACACGGATGCGATTGTGCAGGGCGCTGTAACCAGCATTCTTGGTCAAGATCGCCAGGGCCCCCTTGGAGGCCGAGTAGGCCGTGAGATAGGTCGGACCGCCGTGGGCGACGATGCTTTGAATGTTGACGATACCGCCGGCCACACCTTTCTTGACCATCAGCTTGATCGCCTCCTGCATCAGGAAGAACGGGGCGCGGACGTTGACGGCGAAAAGCCGATCGAACAGGTCGGGGCTGGTGTCTAGGATGGTCCCGCGGTCGGACATTCCTGCGCAGTTGACCAGCCCGTGCAGTGTTCCGAAGTGGGTGCGGGCGGCTTCGACGATTTTGCGGCAGTCATCGACTTGCTCAAGGTCGGCCTGGACGAAAAACGCCTGGCAGTCGAGCTCGGCCAGTTGCCGTACTTGCTCCTGGCCCTGTTCCGGGCGTCGACCGCAGATGATCATGCCTGCAGCGCCACGACGCGCTAGCGTGTGCGCAACGGCTGCGCCAAGGCCCTGAGTGCTGCCGGTCACGACAAAGTATTGGCCCGCGAACGATTGAGTGAGGTCAGTGTGGGACATGTGTATCTCCGAAGTTTTTGTTGTTGTCAATGCTAGTGCTCGACGCCTGCTGGAACTCAGACTAGCATTGCGTTTACCTCGGTAATGGCCGAAAAAACCTCATAAATGCCTCAGGCCTCATACCGTGCTAGAATGCGCCAAACGTTTTTCCATCAAGCAGATCTGCGCCCAGGCGGGGGTCAGTCGAGCTACGGTCGACCGCGTATTGCATGAGCGTGGCAGCGTGCATTATCAAACCCACAGGCGCATCGAGCAGGCGCTCATCGAGCTCGAAGCCCAGCTAAAGACCGGGCTCGTGGCTGGGCGTACCTTCCATATCGATGTGATCATGCACACGCCGCTGCGCTTCAGCGCCGCCGTGCAAGCTGCCATCACTTCGCAGCTTGGGAGCGTTGCGCCGTTCCGTATCGCGCCGCGGTTCTTTTTTTTGAAGAGATCGAACCACAAGCCATGCATGACCAACTGCTGCGCTGCCGTGCCAAGGGCAGTCACGGCGTTGTGCTCAAGGCGGCCGACGAGCCGTTGGTCAACCTGGCGGTGAATGAGCTGAGCGCTGCGGGTATTCCGGTGGTGACCCTGGTCACTGACCTGCCGCACAGCGAACGGGTTGGCTATGTCGGCATGGATAACCGTGCCGCCGGACAGACCGCCGCTTATCTGCTCTCGAACTGGTTGGATGCGAGCCCGCAGGACGTCGCCGTGGTGATGGGCAGCGAGCTGTTTCGCGGCGAGGAAGAGCGGGAAATGGGGTTTCGCAATTGGCTGCGCGGCCACGCCGGCCATCTACGCGTGCAGGAGATCAACGGAGGGTATGGCGTCTACGAGCGCACGTTCAAACGGGTCATCGAAGCATTGCATCGGTACCCGCAATTGCGAGCCGTGTACAGCGTGGGCGGTGGCAACCGGGCTATTGTCGATGCGTTCGCCGCGCAAGGCCGAGCACTTGAGGTGTTCATCGGTCACGATCTTGACGAAGAGAACCGTCAGTTGCTGTCCGATGAAAAGATCATGGCGATCATCGAGCACGATCTGTTGGTCGATGCGCGCCACGTATTCATGCATATCCTCGAGTTTCACCGGCTTTGGAAGGCTGCGCCTATCCCCTCGTCGCCTGTGCAGGTCGTGACACCTCTCAACATGCCGCGGTGATGCTGGCGATCTCCGACAGCGAGCTTCATTCGCTCGCCCCAGGGGATTCGCCCCTTGCGGACGGATGCCGTCGTAGGCTTCCTGCAGCAATTGACGGCTGGCCCCGGCTTCGAGCGGGCGCGGGTTCCAGTAGGGGGTGGCGAGGGCGATGTCCGTCGCACGATCCAGGGCTGGTGCCTTCGACGCCCACCGCGCGGCAGATTCGCGACAGGGCCGGGGCCGCCGATTGATTGTAGGCAATAGCATGGGGCAGCACGATAGTGTGCCTAGCAGCGTGGGACAGGTTAAAACTGCCGCCCAACCTGTGGCAAAGCTTGTAATGCAACGCCATGCCGACGTTGCCCAGCACCGTACCACACAACCAGGCGCCATACAGGCAATCACTGCGGGCACCGATATCCTTCGGTTGAGCATGGAATTTTTTCAAGTCGGCGGCGAGCACACGAATGCCTTCTTCGGCCATCAACGACATCCCCGGATTACCATCCTGCGCTTACAAGCCTTCAGCGGCGTGGGCGATGGCATTCAGCCGCTGGTGATCGATATATCAAGCCGCAGCTGAGAGTCAGTTGCGGATCCTAGATCACGGTCTTGGGCAGCACCCTTGGATCTTTGCAGGTGCGTTTCAGGCCGTTTTCGGTCAGTCCGAATACGGGCGTCATCTCAGAACCTGCGTAGGTCGTCGGGATGGCCAAAATCGGCAACCCGGAATCTATCGCGATGGCCTTGCCCAGGACGGTGGTCGAGCCGCCGCCGATTGCTACGGCGCAGTCCGCGCCCAGTTTACGCGCTACTTCACGCGCCTCGCGGGCGGTTTCGATCTGTACATGCATGATAGCTTTGTCGAAAATGTCGGCCGCCCGATCTCCCAGCAATTGGACGATGTATTCTGCCTGAGCTTGTTGCTTGGGAGTGCAGAGCACCAATGCGCGCTTTGCACCGAGCCGCTCGGTCTTCGCTTCCAGCTGCTGCAGCGAATCTTGACCGAAGATGACGCGCGACGGCTGACCGTTATAGACAAATGGGGACGCGGACATGGGGTGATCTCCTGAATGATAGGTAATGCCCTGCTGTGAGATCTGACGCCAAGGGCTTTGGTCAGGACGAAGTCGAAGGTCAAGGTATGGAAGTGTTCGCTGCTGTGTGTACCTGCTGGTGTCGTTCTAACGGGGTGGCGTGGCCATCGGGTAATCAGCGAGCGGCGTACGCCGAATAGCGGATCGGCATGATATCGGGATCGCCTTCGCGAAAAATCTGGGTGGTCAGGCGTTGGTACCCAACGGCGCTGATGCTGAACCGTAGATGGGCAGGGCACTGCCTTTGCCGATCCAGGGCGGCGAGCCCAGTGGCCCGTCGGATGGCAGGCGAGGGCCATCCGGCAGCCGCATAGAAAAATGGTAGTGGCCGCGCTCGTCGCTCTGCAGCAGGGCGTGCCGGTCTGCGGCAATACCGTCGTTGCCAGCGAAGCCGACTTCCAGCGTGGCGTAGGGCACGGGCTGACCTTGGGTATTGCGCACAGTGCCACTTATATACCCTCTGGGGCCGAGAGCATTTGCAGAGATATCCGAGCCCAGGTCATGCACCACGGGTTGATGTGCCGGTGGCTGATAGAACTCGACCGCTTCAGTGCAACCCGTTTTTTTGCCCTGATTCTGGGCGAGCACCAAGGTCGAGAGGCCCAGCACTTGGGACAGTAGCCGCAGCTCTCGGCGATCGGTGCCACGTCCAAGTTGCTGGCAGCTCATGGAGCGCGCTGAGGCGCTGTTCGTGGAGTGGAACGCTTTGCTCAATCATCACCAGCGGCGCAGCTTGCCGGTCTTGACGGGGGCGACGACTATCAAATCATCGATGATGCGTGTCTGGCTAGCGACGGCGTCACCGATGGCGGTGACGGCCTTCATCAACAGTAGGCGATCGGCAGGCGGCGCGCGAGCTGGGCATTGAGCTGGACCAGGTTGAGCGGGTGCTTAAGCTCATGGGACATCACTACGAATAACGGATCCTTGACCAGGCTGGAGTTTTGCGTAGCGGTCAGGTTCTTCAACTGCTCGTCCTGCGGCTTCACGTGCTCGGTCATGTCGCGGGCGATCTTGACGAAACCACGAAAGCCATTTCCGGCCAGCGCAGTCACCTCACCGCTGCAATAAAACCGGCTGCCGTCGTTGCGCATGTGCCAACGCTCATCGTCACTGCGGCCTCGGCGGTGGGCGGCATCGAGTTCCTTCCCGGGCGTGCCGTTCGCTTGATCTTCGAGCAAGAATATAAATCGAAAATGACGTCCTTCAGCCTCATCCTTGCTGTACCCGAAAGCGTTTTCGGCACCGCGATTCCAGTCGGTGAGGTGGCCTTCATCGTTGAGCACGATAATCGCGTAGTCGTGGGTGCTTTCGGTCACCAGGCGCATGCGCTCCTCTCCCGTTCGCATTTCTTCTTCGGCCTCACGGCGTTTGCTGATGTCGATGAAGGTCAGCACAATGCCGTCGATCTGGTCGATCTGGTCGATCTGGTCGATCTGGTCGATCTGGTCGGTATGGGAGCGATAGGGCGATGACCTGGCGATGTACCAGCGGTCGTCGCTGCTTGCGATTTCTCGCTCGATGACCTTCTAGGTTTCGAACACCGTTAGGGCGTCCTTGATCATTCCCTCATAGAGCAGGCGGTGAGTGATATCCATCAATGGGCGGCCGGTATCTACGGCCAGCATGCTGAAGATCTCGGTGGCGCGCGGGGTGAACCATTTGATGCGCCACGTGCGATCGACGAACACCGTGGCGATATCGGTCGAGGTAATCAGGTTGCTCAGGTAATCGTTGATCTAATCGGTTTCTTCGACCTTGATCTTCAACTCGTGATTGCCTGTTGGAAGCGGGCGCCGCCGCCATCATCAACCCGGGCGTCTGTGGCTGCGGCGGCATCTTTGCCTCGATGAAACTGGCGGCCATGGCCGACCCGTACGCGGTGGGTTTCAGCCCGCACAACCACAACACCACCGTGGTCGGCCTGGCGGCAACGGCCCACGTGTCGCTGGCGGTGTCGAATTTTGTGATGACTGGGTATTTCGTCAACTTCAGCGTTGAGCGATGCTTTTGCGGTGCAACCGCTGGGGGTCGAGAACGGTTAGTCTTCGGTGCCGGACGTGCCAGGACTGGGCGTAGACATCAAACTGGAGGATTTGCTCAATTGGCCTTATCAGGAATTGGCCAGCGGCAGGTTCACATATCTGCAAGAAAAGTTTCCGCGGCCGCTTCGAGGTTTGCAGTGGCGAGCGTCTGGCGCGATTAAGGCAATCGCGCCGGCACCCGGATCAAAGAATCGACAACGGATAATTGATAATGATCCGGTTCTCATCCATGTCCCGCGTCCCGGTATAGGTCGAGCGTAACACCCCGAACCGGTACGAGAAATTCAGCCCCTTGAACGTGCCCGACTGCACCGCATAGTTGAGCTGCAGATCGCGCTCCCACTCGTTGCGCTGGCCGCCGTCGGAGCGGATGTGGCTGCCGTTCTGGTACATGCCATAGAACGACAGCCCCGGTATGCCCCATACGGTGAAGTCGTAGCCGTAGCGCAGCTGATAGGTGCGCTCGCCGGAGTGCTGGAATTTGGCGATCTGCGATTCGGTCATGAAATAGGTGCTCGAACCATCACCGTTGTTGACCCACACCGTGTCGCTCTTGCCGCTGGACTCCTGGTAACCGGCGCTCAGGCTGTGCGGGCCGATGGCGTAGGTGAGCAGGCCGCTGGCCAGGGTGTTGTCGACGCTGCCCTTGTTGATGCCGATACCGTAATAGCCAAGGGTGTAGTAACCCGGATCGTTGTTGTCCTTGCCATCGGCGAAGCTGCGAAAGTAGCGCAGGTCAGCGGTCAGGCGGCCGGGACCAAGGTCGAAGCTGTGTTTCACAGCAGCAAAATGCTGACGATAGAAGTCCTGCAGGTTGCCGTAGTAGTACTGCAGGGTCCAGTCCGGTGTCGGCTTGTAGATGCCGCCACCGTAGTAGAACTTGTTGGTGGTGTTACCGGTGTAGCGGGCATTGGCGCCAGACATCGACAACGACTGCTCGTTGCTCGAGCCCCGGCCCTTGGCGTGTTCGAGCTGGCCCAGGGTCAGCGTCAGATTGTCTATGTCCTTGGACTCGATCTGCCCACCGGTGAAGGTCTGCAACACCAGGCGATCGGAAGAAATCAGGATCGGCAACTGCGGGGCCAGGGTCCCGTAGCGGATCACTGATTGGGCCACCCTCGCCTTGGCGGTCAGGCCGAGGCTGGCGAACTGGTTGACTGCGCGGCCATCGTCGGTGGGGAACACCACGCCGTTGTAAGCGCTGCCGGTGGCGTTGTAATGGGTGCCCTTGCCCGAGTCCAGGCGAATGCCGAGCATCCCCAGCGCATCGATGCCGAAACCGATCGTGCCCGAGGTAAAACCGGATCGGACATCGAGTATGAAACCTTGTCCCCATTCTTCCTGGCGGGACGGTTTGGCGGTGCCGCTGCGGTTGTCTGAGTTGACATAAAAGTTGCGCATCAGCAGGTTCGCCGTGCTGTCTTCCATGAAGCCCTCTGCCTGGGCGCTGTGGTGAACCATGGCCCCTAAACTGCATGCAGCCACCGCTGCCCAGCGTTTTTCGAACGTCATCGTTGATGCCCTCAAGCCATTTAAGTGTGCTTGGCAGTCCTTGTTCGTCGCGTGGCCTGTTGTTCTGCGAGTGCGCATCTAATGTGCGGCGGCCTTGGGCAGGAGACGTTAGAACTTGGCGCCGACGCTGACCAAGACGGGCTGCATCTGCCCCCCCAGATTTGTCTTATGCCCCGGCCGCTGGCGTACAGGGCGGCAAAGGCCCCATCACGAATCTTTATACCGCAAGCGTCATTCCGTCTTGGTCGGGCGCAAGGGTTGCGGGTACTGTCGAAAACACCCCCACTCATCAGACCCGGAGGCACCATGGCGCAGCAATCTGCAAGGCAGTTCGCTCAGCGACGAAGCCGATCAGTTTTGATCATCGGCGTGGCAATGACCGTGTTGAGCACCGCCCTCAGTGCCGCAGAGGCGCCCTTGAAGGTCGGCGTCATCGCTCCGCTCAGCCTGCAGTTCGTCAAGGATTACCAGCAGGCCTACGGCGGCGAGATGCCCAACGTGCATGCGTTTTTTCACTGGGAAACCCTGCGCCTGCTGGCCGAGGCGATTCGTGAAGCGCACAGCGACGATCCGGCCAAGGTCCGCGATGCGCTGGCGCTGATTCGCGACCCCAGCGCCATGGGCGAAGTGGTCTTCGATGACCATCATCAGGCGGTGTTGCCCATGGCCCTAGTGGAGATCGAAAACGACAGGCCGGTGATCAAGGCCACCATGGCACCCAAGATCGAATACGCGGCGCACTAGGCCGTTCTACAGGGAGGATATGCGGTGCAATATTTCATCGAACAAGTGCTCAACGGCCTGATCACCGGCTCCATCTATGCCCTGATTGCAGCAGGCATGACCATGATCTTCGGGGTGCTGCGCGCGATCAACTTCGCCCACGGCGAGTACTACATGATCGGCACTTTCGCTGCCTGGTACGCCATCAGCCAACTGGGTACCGGCTACGCCACCTCGATCATTCTCGGTGTGCTGGTGGCTGCGGCGATCGCTGCGTTCCTGGGGCGTTTCATCATGCAACGGCTGATCGGCGCACCGTTTCAATCAGGGGTGCTGGCCACGTTAGGGCTGTCGTTGATTCTGCAGAACAGCGTGATCTTCGCCTTCGGCGGCGGCTACAAGGTGTTTCCGGGCGGCTGGCTCGACCCGATCGAATTCGCCGGCATGAGCCTGGCCACGCAACGCATGGCGCTGATCGGCGTGACCCTGGTGGTGTTCGGCTTGCTGGAATGGATGGTGCGCCGTACTCACATGGGCAAATCCATGCGTGCCGTGTCGCAGAACATCGAGTGCTGCCAAGTCATTGGTATCGACGTCGAGAAGGTGGTGCGCAACACCTTCATCCTCGGCACCGTGCTGGCCGCGCTGTCGGGTGTGCTGACCGGCCCCATCAACGTCAGCCTGTATGGCGGCATGGGTGAAGCGGTGACTCTCAAGACCTTCGCGGTGATCGTCATGGGCGGCATGGGCAATGTGCGCGGCACGCTGTTCGCCGGCTGGCTGCTGGGCATCGTCGAGAGCTTCGTGGCGGCCTACTGGGGCCTGCAGTACCGCGACGCGGTGGGCTTCGCCGCACTGATCATGATTCTGATGTATCGCCCCTCCGGACTGTTCAGCGCCCACGCGCGTTATTGACCCGCTGCCTTCGATGACCTCGGCATCCACGTAAAGCCGCCGCATCGCACCTTTCGTAATGACTGCCCCCGACGAACCGGCTGTTGCTCGGCCCGCAGGTTCTGCCTGCGCGATTTCAACCTTCAAGGGATAGTACGCATGGCTATTACGCTCGATACGCCTCAGCCCCAGGGCCGCCACTTGCCGGCACTACGCCGCAGCGGCCTGGTGCTGATCCTGGCCGCGCTGGTGATGGCGCCCCTGTACTTGCAGAACTACTACCTGCACGCACTGATCATCGCCATGATCTTCCTGTTGCCGGCCCACGGCCTCAATCTGATTCTGGGCTACACCGGCATGCTGTCCCTGGCTCAGGGCGCGTTCTTCGGCATCGGCGCCTATGTCGCCGGCTTGCTGGCGATACACCTGGGCTCGCCGTTCTGGTTCAACATCGTCGCCGCTGGCGCACTGACGGCGCTGATCGCATTGCCCCTGGGCATCCCGGCACTGCGCTTGCGCACCGTGTCGTTCGTGATGTGCACCTTGGGCCTGGTGGTCATCGCCCAGACGGTGGCGAAGAACTGGATCAGCCTGACCAAGGGCGACATGGGCCTCTCCGGGGTGCCGCGGCCTTCGTTCGGCTGGGGCGCAGCAGCCACCCATATCTCCAGCATCCCCGGTTACTACTACCTGGTGCTGGCCGTGGTGATCCTCGCCACCCTGGGCTTCGTCGCACTGATCAGATCGCCCGCCGGGCGCTGCATGATCGCCATCCGCGACAACGAAACCCTGGCTGAAGCCTTCGGTGTGCCGACCTGGCGCTACAAGCTGATCGTGTTCATGTTGAGCGCGATGTTCGCCGGCATGGGCGGCGCCCTGTATGCGCAGTACATGACCGTGGTCAGCCCGCTGATGTTCCAGATGTACTACTCCAACACCATCCTCATCATCGTGCTGGGCGGCGGTGTCGGACGGGTCAGCGGGGTGCTGCTGGGCAGCTTCGTATTCGTCGCCTTGTCCGAGGCGCTGCGCATCACCCCCGAGCTGCGCATGATTATCTACGGCGCCATTCTCCTGGCCTTGGTGTTCTGCTTCCCGCAGGGCCTGGCACGGCTGGTGGAGCAGGGCATGGAGAAACTCGCGGCCCTCAAGGGCGCCGGCAAGGAGGCACTGACTCATGAACGTTGATACCCGGCCCATTCTGCGTGTGCGCGATGTGCGCAAGAGCTACGGCAGTCTGCCGGCCCTCAGTGGCGTCGACTTCGACGTGCAAGCCGGCGAAGTGGTAGGCCTGATCGGCCCCAACGGTTCGGGCAAGTCGACCTTGTTCGACTGCTGCACCGGCCTGCAACGCATCGACAGCGGCGAGGTGCTGCTCAACGGCACCGACATCAGCCGCTGGCCCATGCACCGCATCGTGCGCCAGGGCAAGTTGGTGCGCAGTTTCCAGAAGACCGTCGTGCTGGGTACCCAGACCGCCGAGGACAACCTGATCCTGGCCGGGCAGATGAACTGCTTCCCGAGCCTGCTCAGCACCTTCGGCATCGGCCCCGGCGCGGCGCGACGCATGCGTCATCTGCGCGAACGCGCCAACGAACTGATCGAGATTTCCGGCCTGACCCGAGTGCGCCACCTGCCGGCCGGCAGCCTCTCCGGGGGCCAGCAAAAACTGCTGCAGTTCGCCTCGATGCTGATGCCCGAGCCACAGCTGGTGCTGCTCGATGAACCGCTGGCGGGGATCAACCCGATCCTCATCGAGAAAGTCATCGACAGCATTCGCGACGCCAACCGCCGTCTGGGGGTGACCTTCGTAGTGATCGAGCACAACACCGACGTGCTGATGGACCTCTCTCATCGGGTGATCGTCCTGCACCAGGGCACCAAGCTGGCCGAGGACACGCCGGCCGCCATCGTGCGCAACAGTGCGGTGGTCGACGCCTATCTAGGAGGTTGAGATGCGGGAGATTGAGATGCAGGAGTTTGAGATGCAGCGGGTCGAGATGCGAATTCAGGTTTACCGGAGGCAATACCCATGACCCTATCCAGCGCTGATGTGTTGCACATCAACGACCTGCACGCCGGCTACGGGCTGCTGGAAATTCTCCACGGCGTCGACCTGACGGTGCGCCAGGGCGAGTTCGTGACCCTGCTGGGCCCCAACGGTGCAGGCAAGTCCACGCTGCTCAAGAGCCTGTTCGGCATGACCACCTACCGTGGCGGTTCGATTCGCTGGCGCGAGCGGGAAATGACCGGGCAAAAACCCAAGGGCTTTCTCGCCCAGGGCATCGCCTATGTGCCCCAGGGGCGCTGCAACTTCCCGTTGATGACCGTCGACGAGAACCTCGACCTGGCCGGCGCGGTGTTTCGCGACGCCGACAGCAAAACGGATCGCCAATACGTGTTCGATCTGTTCCCGGTGCTCTACCAACGCCGCCATCAACACGCCGGCAACCTATCCGGCGGCGAACAGCAACTGCTGGAGATGGCCATGGCGGTGCTGCGCCGGCCCAGGATTCTGCTGGTCGACGAGCCCTCGGTAGGCCTGTCGCCCCAGGCCATCACCCTGGTGTTCGAAGAGCTCAAACGCCTGCACGAAGGCGGCCGCACCATCCTGCTGATCGAGCAGAACACCCGCAAGGCCATGGAGTTCGCCGAGCGCGCGGTGGTACTGCGCCTGGGCAAAGTGATCTGGGACAGCCCCGTCCGGGACCTCAGCCATGCCCAGTTGGGCGAATTGTTCATGACCGGCCTGCCGGTCACCCACCCCGACACCCGCCTGACGGCCGCTTCGCTGTGAACAGCCGTCCACGCAACTACACACACGCCCCGATGGGCGCGAACCATGAGGAAACTCCAGCATGAAGTTGGCATTCGACACCGGCGGAACCTTCACCGATTTCGCCATGACCACCGCAGACGGCAGCATCCACCTGCACAAAGTGCTCAGCACCCCGGATGATCCTGCCCGCGCCGTGCTGCAAGGCATCAACGAGTTGCTGGCCAAGGTGCGCCGCGGCGCCGATGAAGGCTTGCAGATCCTCGGCGCCACCACCGTGGTGACCAACGCCGTGCTCGAACGCAAAGGCGTCGATACCGCGTTGCTGGCCACCGACGGCTTCGAGGACCTGCTGCGTATTCGTACCGAAGGCCGTTATGACCTCTACGACCTGAATATCCAGTACCCCGAGCCGCTGGTACCGCGCCAGGATTGCAAAGGGGTGCGCGAGCGTATCGCGGCCGACGGCACGGTGATTCTCGAACTGGACGAAGCCCAGGTGCTCAAGCTGGCCGAGCAACTGCGCCTGGACGGCATCGAATCCGTCGCGGTGTGCCTGCTGCACGCCTACAAATACCCGCAGCATGAACAACGCATCGGCGCGCTGCTCAACAAGGCCGTGCCGGGCCTGTCGGTGTCGCTGTCCAGCGCCGTGTGCCCGGAAGTGCGCGAGTACGATCGTGCTTCCACTACCGTCGCCAACGCTTATACCCGGCCCTTGATGCAGCGCCATGTCGAGCATCTGGAGCGCGAACTGGCCAAGCTGGGTGTCGAGGGCCAGTTGCTGTGGATGACCTCCAGCGGCGGCGTGGTATCGAGCGTCACGGCGGCACAGGTGCCGGTACGGTTGATCGAATCGGGCCCGGCCGCCGGTGCGGTGGCAGCCTCGGATTACGCCCGGGCAGTGGGCGAGACTAGCGTGCTGTCGTTCGACATGGGCGGCACCACCGCCAAGCTGTGCCTATTGCCGGGCGGCGAGCCGCTGATTGCCAACGAGCTCGAAGTGGCGCGCTTCGAGCGCTTCCGTAAAGGCAGTGGCTTCCCACTGAAGATCCAGTCCATCCACATGATCGAGATCGGTGCCGGCGGCGGCAGCATCGCCAGCCGCAGCCCGCTGGGTCTGCTGGCCGTCGGGCCTCGCAGCGCCGGTGCCGCGCCTGGTCCTGCCTGTTATGGCCGTGGCGGTACCGAACCGACCGTGACTGACGCCGACCTGCTGCTGGGTTACCTGGACGAAAAATCCTTTCTCGGCGGTGACTTCGCCCTCGACCGTGAAGCCGCGCGTGTGGCCATGGCCGGCCTGGCCGAACGCCTGGGCATCAGCCTGGAGCGCTGCGCCTGGGGCATCCACGACATGGTCAACGAGAGCATGAGCAAGGCCGCAGCGATGCAGGCCACCGACAGCGGCGTCGATCCACGCTCGTTGCCGCTGATCGCCTTCGGCGGCGCCGGCCCGGTGCATGCCTATGGCGTGGCCCGCAAGCTCGGCATCGCCAAGCTGATCTGCCCGATGGGCGCCGGTGTGACGTCTGCGGTGGGCCTGTTGGGAGCGCCGGTGGCGGCGGACTTGAGCGCCAGCATGCCGCTGGCACTCGACAGCTGGGACGTGGCCATGGTCCGCGACCTGCTCGAAAGCCTGGCCGAGCGCGGCCGTGAAGTGGTGCTGGCCAGCGGCGTGAAGCGCGAAGCGATCAGCTATCGCTACACCGTGGACATGCGCCATGTCGGCCAGGGGCATGAAATTTCCGTGGCCCTGCCGGAGCTGGACCCAGCCGACGAAGCCTTCATTCCCCAACTCCTGGAGCGCTTTTACGGCATCTACAGCCAGCTCTACGGGCGCACCGTGAGTGGTTCGCCGGCCGAAATCATCACCTGGCGCATCCGTGCCAGCGGCCCGCGCAGCACCGTCAAGCTGGCCGGCATGCGCAGCGCCAGCGAGGTCAAGGCCACCGCGCTCAAGGGCCATCGCCCGGTGTACTTCCCGGACTTCGCCGGTTACGTCGACACCCCGGTCTACGACCATTACGCCCTGCAGCCGGGCGAGCGGGTCGAAGGCCCGGCCATCATCGAACAGCGTGAATCCACCGTGGTCATGGGCCCCGGCGCCAGCGCCGCGCTCGATGCCCAGTTCAACCTGATCATGCAACTTGCCTGAGGAACCGACCATGAACCGTCAATCGATCGATCTCGAAGACCCTATCACGCTGCAGGTCATGTGGGACCGCCTGGTGTTCATCGCCGACCAGGCCGACAGCGCCCTGGGTCGCACCGCCTTTTCCCCCATCGTGCGGGAAAACCACGACTACGTGACCGTGCTGATGGACGCCCAGGGCAAGGCGCTGGCGCAATGCACCTGGTCGATCCCGGTGTTCATCACCTCGTTGCCCATGGCCGTGCAGCAGCACTTCTTGCCGGCCTTCCCCGCACACACCTTGCAGGAAGGCGACGTCATCGCCACCAACGACCCCATGATCGGTACGGGTCACCTGCCTGACCTGGTGATGGTCACCCCGGTGTTCCGCAAGGGCCGCATCGTCGCCTATGCCGGCAGCATCGCGCACTTGCCGGACATCGGTGGCCGCCCGCAATCGCCGGACTCCACCGACATGTTCGAAGAGGGCATCCGCCTGCCGTTGCACAAGATGTTCAAGGCAGGGGTGCCCAACGAGGACGTGTTCGCCGTGCTCGAAGCCAGCGTGCGCCTGCCGCGCGAAGTGCGCGGCGACGTGCAGAGCATGTATGCGGCCAACGAAGTCATGTCCCGCGAGCTGGGGCGTTTCATGGACGAACATGACCTTGATGACCTCGACGGCCTCGGCCGCGCCATCCACAGCCGCTCCGAAGCCCACATGCGCAAGGCCATCGCTGCCTGGCCCAACGGCCGCTACAGCGCCGAATTGACCCTCGATGGCTTCGAAACGCCGATCGAGCTGAAGGTGGCGGTAGAGGTGCGCGACGACAGCATCCATGTCGACTACACCGGCACCTCGGATCAAGTCGCCCGCGGTATCAACGTCATGGCCAACTACCGCATCGCCCACAGCATGTATGCGCTCAAGTGCCTGCTCGACCCGCAAACGCCGAACAACGAAGGCTGCATGCTGCCGATCACCGACTCGGCGCCGCTGGGCAGCGTGCTCAATCCGCGGCCGTGCTCGGCCGGCAGCGCTCGCCACCTGATCGGTCACACCATCCCTAGTTTGATCTTCCGCGCGCTGCAGAACGTGGTGCCGGATCGCGCCATTGCCGACAGCGGCGGCGCGCCGATCTGGGGTATCAACTGCCAGGGCCAGCGCGAAGATGGCAGCGCCTACGGCAGCATCCAGAACTTCCACGGCGGGCAGGGTGGCCGTTCGAGCCTGGATGGCCTCGACACCCTGAGCTTTCCGTCCAACTGCAAGGTCACGCCGGTGGAGATGTACGAGATCGCCGTGCCGATCCTCACCGAATGCAAACAGCTGATCACCGACTCGGGCGGCGCCGGCAAATTTCGTGGTGGCCTGGGCCAGCGCGGGGTGCTGCGCAATCTGTCCAGCGTGCCGATGAACGTGTACCTGAGCACCGAGCGGGTCGAGCATCCGTGCTTCGGTATCCTCGGCGGTGGCGTGGGCAGTTCGGGGCGGGTCGAGGTCGACGGTGTGGCGGTGTTCCCGAAAGGCAAGCTGGTGCTGCAACCGGGCCAGCGCCTGTTGGTGGAACTGCCAGGCGGCGGTGGCTGGGGCAATCCGCTGGAGCGTGCATCGGAGCTGGTCGAGCGGGATCTGTGCGAGGGCCTGGTGAGTGAGCAGGCGGCGCGCGAACTTTATGGTTATGGCGGTTGAGCCTGGGAGGCGAACATGAACGCAATGCTTGAAGGCCAGTTGGCGCTGGTCACCGGTGGCGGCAGCGGTATCGGCAAGGCCACGGCCCTGGCCCTGGCCGCGGCAGGCGCGCGGGTGGTGATCACCGGGCGCCGCCAGCCGGTGCTCGATGAAGTGGTCGAGCAGATCCGTGCCCAAGGCGGTCAGGCCTGGGGCCACACCGCCGATCTTGAAGACCGAGACTCGCTGCTGACCCTGGTCAGCTGGGTCGAGACCACTCTGGGCCGTGTCGACATCCTCATCAACAACGCCGGCAGCACCAGCGCCGTGCGCAACATTCGCTGGATCGATCCGCAGGCGTGGGACAGCACCTTCGCGGTCAACCTGACGGCGGTCTATACCCTGGTCCAAGCCGTGCTGCCGGGCATGCTCGCGGCCGGCGGCGGGACCCTGATCACCGTGTCGTCGCTGGCGGCGGTACGGCCCAACCTGCTGGGCGGCGCGCCTTATGGCGCGGCCAAGGCAGGGGTGCGCAACCTGATGGGCTATTTGCACGCGACCTTTCGCAACGACAACATCCGCGCCACCACTATCCTGCCGGGTGAAGTCAGCACACCGATCATGGATACCCGCGTACGGCCACCCAGCGCCCAGGAACGCGAGCGCATGGTCGCCGCCGAAGACGTCGCCCAGGCTATCGTGCTGTGCTGCTGCCTGCCGGCGCGCACCACGGTCGAAGAGTTGATCATCAGCCCCACACTGCAGCGCGATCAGGGCCCGGATATCGAGATCAGTCGTTGGCAAGGAGCGCCGGCGGGCACTGCCGGTGCGCCGCTGCAATCAACCGGGGAGCGCCGCCCATGAGTACGCTGAAACAACGCCTGGCCGAGGGCCGCAGCGTCTTGATGGTCAACCCCAATCACGTCAGTTCGACCCTGGCCGAGAAGCTTACCGCCAGTGGCGCCGATTCGATCTTCATCGATTGCGAGCACGGCGCCGCCGACTTCCAGCAGTTGCAGTTGATGGCCAAGGGCGCACGCCTGGGCGGCGGCTACACCATCGTCCGGCCGCAGAATCAGGAGCGCTCGGTGATCACCCGCTGCCTCAACTGCGGCGCCGACGGGGTGATGGTGCCGCTGGTGCACTCCGCGGCGATCGCCCGTGAGGTGGTCGCCACGGTGCGCTATGCCTGCCCGGACAACTACGATGACAAGCTGGTGATCGTGATGATCGAGTCGTTGGAGGCCATCGCCAATCTCGACGAGATACTTGCCGTGGAAGGGATCGATGTGTTCTTCATCGGCCCGGGTGATCTGTCGCAGTCCATGGGCTATTCGCCGGCGGTAGCGGCGGGCAAACGCCGGGCGCAACCGGTGCTGGACCTGGTCGACCAAACCCTGGCGCGCATCCGCGCGGCCGGCAAGCGTGCCGGGACGCTGGTGGTGCAGGAAGACGTGGCGCATCTGGTCAGCGCTGGCGCGCAGTTGCTGTACTACCACGCCGATCCGTTTGTGGCCCAAGGGGTGAGCCGGATGGTCGCGTTGTCGTCCACCCGGTAGCGACGGGGCTTGCCCCCGAAAAGGTCTATCAGCTACATCGATGACACTGACCCATCGAATCGGGCGCAAGCCCCCTCGCTACACGGCCAGGCTGCCTCTTCAATGGCAGTGCTCGCGAGCAAATGTGCGCACTGCCATTGCTCGTTGGCGTCCAGGTCAGCGGGCGTGTTAGGTTCGCCGAACTGCTCGACCACCAGTTGTTCAAGAATCCGCTGCACCGCACTGGCTGGTTCGGTCACAGGCAGGTGATCAGACATACACAAAGACAGCGTCGCGCGGATCTCCGGGTTGATCACTTGCTGCAGGTTGGGTTTGACGGTGCCCGCGAAATTCAACGCCAGTGCCCGCGGCAGGATCGTCGCGCCGACCCCGGTGCTGATGGCTTCGCGCATGGCAGTGACCGACTCAATCTCGCCGATCACCCGCGGCTGTATGCCCACTTCATTGAACGCTGCGTCGATCAGCTTGCGCAGGTAATGCCGTGGGCTGGGCAACAGCAACTCGACCTCGGCCAGTTCCGCCAGCGCGATGGGTGCACAGGCCGGCGCAGCGCCTTGCTTTGGTGCACTGATGAAGAACAGATCCTCGATCAACAGCGGCTTGAGCGTCACGCCTTTCATCGCGCCTTCACCGTAGATAATTGCCAGACCGAGGCGGCCGTTTTTCACCAGGCTGCTGAAGGTCAGGCCGAAATTATCGTTCAGGTACAGGTTAATGCCTGGGTGCTGTTTACGCAGGGTCATCAGCAACGGCGTGGTCAGCAACGACAGGCTACTGTAAGTGGCCAGCCCAAGCGCTACGCTGCCCTGCAGGCAATCCCCGGCACGGCGAACTTCACGCTCGGTGACCTCCAGTTGATGCAGTGCGCGCTGGGCGTGATCGTACAGTGCGAGGCCCGCCGTGGTCGGCGATACTCCAAGGTTGCTGCGGATCAACAAGCGTAGCGCGAAGTGTTCTTCGAGCTGGGCGATGTGCTGACTCAGGGCCGGCTGAGCCATGTGCAAGCGTGCTGCGGCGGCCGATAGGCTCTTGGCTTCGACGGCGGCAACGAAGCTTTTCATGACGCGATAGTTGATGGTCATGGTGCTGCTCTCTTTTTAGAAGAGGGGCTTTGCAGGCCATCGGGTCCTGCGAGCTTAGCGTCAGCAGCATAGCGGATGACTGCCCCGGCGGGAGATGCAGTTGCAGATGCAAGGCCCACGCCAGTTGCGGCCGTCGGGCTATAAGAGGTTTTTGCCCCCTCAGAGCAAAGGCGTCTTGGTCAGGCGCCGCGGCGCTGCCTATGGTAGTGGCACGCTCACGTAGAGGATCCATGCATGTCGACGTCCCGTATCGCCAGCCACATCCAACGCATCAAGACTTCGCCGAACAGCGCCGCAGCCGACTTGATCACCACGTTGCGCGCCGAGGGCCGGCAGATCATCAGCTTTGTGGTCGGCGAGCCGGATTTCCCCACGCCTGCGCACATCGGCGAAGCGGCGGTGGCGGCAATCGCGCGTGGTGAAACCCGCTATACCCCGACCGCCGGCACCATGGCTCTGCGCCGGGCAAGTTCGGCCAAGCTGTTGCGGGAAAACGCGTTGAGCATCCCGGCGACACAGATCGTCGTCACCTGCGGTGCCAAGCACGCGCTGTTCAACGCGCTGGCGGTGACCCTGGAGCCGGGTGATGAGGTGTTGATCCCCGCGCCATACTGGGTGTCCTATCCGGACATGGTGCTGGCCTGCGAGGGCATCCCGGTGATTATTGCCACCGATGAAGCCAGCGGCTTCAAGATTACGCCCCAGGCGCTGGCGGAGGCTATTACCCCTCGCACGCGCTGGCTGATCCTCAATTCGCCGAGCAACCCCACCGGCGCTACCTATGATGCCACCGAGTTGCGCTGTATCGCTCAGGTGCTGGCCGACCATCCACAGGTGATGCTGCTCACCGACGACATCTACGAGCACATTCGTTTCGACGGTGCTGACAACCCGCACATCGTCGCGCTGGCGCCGGCTTTGGCACCGCGCGCACTGGTGGTCAACGGCGTGTCCAAGAGCTACGCCATGACCGGCTGGCGCATCGGCTACGCGGCTGGGCCTGCGGATATCATCGCCGCCATGGACACCCTGCAGTCGCAATCCACCAGCGGCGTCTGCTCCATCAGCCAGGCCGCCGCGCTGGCCGCCCTTGAAGGGGATCAGCAGGGCGTGCTGCAGCGCGCGGCCATCTACCAGCAACGCCGCGACGCCGCACTTGGCTGGATCAACGCCATCCCCGGCTTGCATTGCCGGGCGCCGGGCGGCGCGTTCTATCTGTTCGTGAATTGTCAGGGCGCGCTGGGCAAGATCACCGCGCAGGGGAAAGTGCAGGCTACCGACAGCGACCTGACCCTCCATGTGCTGGAGCGTGTCGGTGTGGCCTTGGCGCCCGGCGCGGGCTTTGGTTGCCCAGGGTATTTTCGGATGACCACCGCCACCAGCATGGAGTTGCTGCGTGAGGGCTGCGCAAAAATCGCCACGGCGCTTGGCGACTTGCGCTGAGCGAGGTGTAGTATCGCTGCTCCGTCCCCGTGAGTGCGTGAGGCCCGTCGTGAACCTGCGCCGTTTGAAGTACTTCGTCAGCATCGTCGATATCGGCAGCCTGACCCAGGCCGCCGAGACCCTGCACATCGCCCAGCCGGCGCTGAGCCAGCAGTTGATCACGCTGGAGGCAGAGTTTCGCCAGAAGCTGTTGATCCGCACGCAGCGCGGGGTGATCCCCACCGAAGCCGGTCAGGCGCTGTACCGGCATGCGCAAATCATCCTGCGCCAGTTCGAGCAGGCCCGCCAGGATGTTGGCAACGCCAGCCAGGCGCTGTGTGGCAAGGTCAGCGTCGGGCTGGTACCGGGCACGGCGGCATCGGTGCTGGCGGTGCCTTTGCTCAAAAATGTGCGCGAGCTCCATCCCGGTATCCTGCTGTACCTCAACGAAAGCATGGGCGCCAACCTGCATGCCCAGGTGCTCAGTGGCGCCATCGACATGGCGGTGCTGTATGGCGCCCATGCAGCGCAGGGGCTGACGGTGCAGGTGTTGGTCAATGAGCCGCTGTGTCTGGTGGCGCCCAGCTGCCTGGATCTGGGCAGCGGTGTGCTGCCATTGGAGGCGCTGGCGCCGCTGGACCTGATCCTGCCGCACCCAGACAGCTACCTGCGTCAGCACATCGAAGAGGTCCTGAGCCAACAGGGCATCGTGGTGCCGGCGGTCGCCACCATAGAGTCGGCGATCCCCTTGGCGGGCGCCATTGCTGCAGGTCTCGGCGCCTGTATCCTGCCTGCGTCCGCAGGGAGGGTGATCGCCCTGGCCAGCGGCGCTCATCTGTACATGCTAGACCATCCTGCCGCCACCGTTCCGCTGTCGTTGTGCATGTCGACCTACCAGCCGCTGTCTGAACCGGCTTCAACGGTAAAGGACATTTTGCTGGAGTTAACGGTGGACTTCGCCGAGGACTTGCACCAACAAGGCGCAGGTTTGGCGATCGGCCTGGCGGCGTCCTAGTCGTCCAGTTGCCGGGGCCTGTGGCGGCCATCGTCAGGCCCGCAGTTGCATTTCTACGGCTGTACGATTTCTTTGTTATCGCCTGTCCCCTTTTTTGCGCTCGGCTTTCATTGCAGGTAAATGAATCCAAAAGAGAGCGCATCCATGTCCGCACTGACACGCCATCGGCCCCGACTGGCGTCATCGATTTCCTGTCGCACCCTGTGCCTGAGCCTGCTGCTCGGCAGCGGATCCTGCGTTTGAACGGGTTGCACAGGTTGACCACGCCGCCCGTATGCGCCTGCAGCCGCTTGGTGGTGTGATTGGCCAGTTTGGCCAACGTCTTGATATGGGCGATGCCGACACCGACGGGAATGCCCGTGCAGCGCAGCATCTTTTCGCGGATGGTGCGGCCCAGAGCCGTCAGGTCGCCCATTTGCCCGGTGAGGTCCGCAAGACACTCATCGATGTAAAGGAAAGATTGTGAACTATGGACATAGCCACAGAGCAGTCATGGTCTGCTGTTGACTCTGATCTCTGATGTCCATACTTCACCTCCCATTTTCCCGCGAACAATCTAGGGGGTGCCCATATGTCATTGCATTCATCCAACCCTCTATTAGCTAGCTGCATCGCGTTTGACCTTTTTTCAGCTGACGTCTAAGCACTTGCGCATATCTGTAAGTGCATGGACTTGACCGGTCGTTTGCATTGACTTGACCAGCACACTGGTTAGCCTTGACCGGCAGAAATCGGCCAAAAGCTGACTTCACCCAAGCCGCTTTCGCCAAAATCGGACTGTCAGCATTGGTGGCCGCGCTAACAAATGGATATATGACCTGCATACTAAATGAGAGCCGATTCAGGCCTATGATTCTTCAACTACCACCTGTATGAAAAGAGCACGGCACGATGATAAATGATTCAGATTTGGCCGAAATTATTCCTTCCGCGCTAACAGGTGTAACTGTCGGGATCGGTTCGCAGATCCTGCTTTTTGGCGATATGGCTAGCGTGTTCATTCAGTGCCCATTCGCTTGTGATATCAATAGGGTATGCAAGTGGGGGCATGGTGAAGATGCTGCCACAAGCCCTTTACTTTTTGACTTTCTAAATCACGATGCAGAAGCTTTTTCAATTGATAGTTCTGGGGTTTTCACCATCACCTTCAGTAAGCTAATGATCTTGAAAATCCATCCTGAGAAAAATGGATTGGAGTCTTATGTAGTGAGTACGCGGCGCCATATATTTCCCATCTTGGTGTGGTAGCCAGTAACGCGATGGCTATACGACGCGAGCCCCGGCCTCCGCTCTGATTGGTGACACCTATGGGTCCAGAATTTGTGAAAACTCTGAGAGATACATCAACGCCCGTATTGAGGAATATGGATCTCAACGCTATCTGCCACCGAGACTTCCTCCGCCATCGACGCTGATCACTTGGCCCGTCACGAACGATGCTCCGTCACTAAGCAGGAGGGAAATAGGGAGGCAACTTCGGATGGGGACCCCAGCCTTTGCATTGGAATCGTGGAAAGTATTTTACGCTCGTCTTCACTTCCAACAGGCTTGGTTTTTCTAAAAAGCTCGGTTTCTATGGGGCCAGGAGCGACCGCATTAACCGTGATACCGATGGGCGCCAACTCAAGCGCCCAAGTACGAGTAATTCCGACCAAGGCGCTTTTTGCAGCAGAGTAAGCTCTTCTGTCTCGGGCTCCAAAAATGGCCCGACTGCATACGTTCACTACCTGTGGGATTTTTCTCAATGGGTGAAGAAACGAAAGATTTGAAAGAAAGGTTGCTAACGGAATACACCCCGGCAATATTGATCGCCTATATTGAAAAACTAGAAAACATTAATAATACCTTGAATAAAGCCTAGGAGCAGGCACCGGCCGATTTAATTCTGCGGTAATACCAATATACACATACGAATTCTGTCAACCAATTTAAGACGACGCTTGGATATTTTTCAGGTCGTTCCTTGGCCTGACAACCACCCATCAGTTCATCAGCATTTTGCGCTGTGTAGGATCTTATTTGGTGACCCTAAAAATCATCGACCATCCGCCCAAAGCTTCCTTGTAACTTCTCCCGTATCGCTGATAATCCGCCTGCTAGAACTATCAGCTACTGTCTCATTGCTCCAGAATCATTCACCCATATGCAAACAAACACGCTGAGAAAACTTCTTTAGCGAAATGTATTAAGCATTGTGCTAGCCAGATGAGCATCATTGAACCGGTCTATTGCAACAGCTGCATCGATAGTCGATCCTGACATAGACGGTATCCGGGCACGCCGCAGCCAGATCTGCAGGTGCTACAAAAATTGCGGTTCGCCCTTACCCGTATCGCCGTCATCAACGGTTATCTGCAAGGGAAAAGCCTGTGCATGCGCAAGGCCACGATCGCTGATTCCGCTATCATTCAGGCCCTCAACTCGACCCAGAACGAAGAAGGAAAACGTGATCCCGAGGTGCATCAGACGACGAGAGGTGACTAATACTTATTAGGAATGAAGACGCATATTGGTGCCGGTGCCGGTGCGGGTCGGGTCTAGTTCTCCATGTTCATGGCGCTGCGGCCAATGTGGCCGATGTCACGAAGGTCGCCAAGCTGTTGTAAGGCGGAGAAACCGCGGTTCATGCAGACGCTGGATACACCGGTGTTGAGAAGCGTGAAAAGCATGAAAGTCGTGAGGTCATCTGGTAAATCGCGGCGCCGCGCAGCACTTATTCCGGGTTCAATAAACACTGCGTTTTCTACAAGGCCAATTACAAGGTCGAGTACCGAAAAAGCTCAGACACGGGCCAAGATCGAGAATCCGTTTCGGGTGATCAAGCGTCAGTTTGGCTACGTGAAAGTGCGCTTCGTGGGCCAATAAAAAACACAGCTCAGTTGACCACGCTGTTCGGCCTGTCGAATCCGTGGATGGCTCTAAACTGCTCATAGGTCTGGGCGAGTAGCGCGTTTAAGGCGTAAAACCAGGAGCAAATCCCCTTAATGCACGCTGCATAAATAACGCTGTATGCCGAGTGAGCTTTCGACCTGCCGCTGATGCGCGTCAGGTGGATCGGAGCATTTCTAGCTGAAAGTTTTCGCAACGTCGCTACGCCATTGTCAGCGTCAAGGCATTTGCGCTAGCTGTCCGGTGAAAAAAAGTGGACGCATGAGAAAAAGAGATCGACTGCCATAGGCTTGTCAAGTGATTTTCATCAAATTTTCAAATATTTCAATTTTTTTGACTCACCGGCAATCCAAGAAAGCTGGCCGTTTGTCGCCCTTCCCACAACAAAACGGGAATTTGACGAGATTTAGAGGATGTGTTCTACTATCTTTGCGCATTCTCCTGACTTAAAAGTCAGGAATTCTAAGTACGATGCAAAAAAAATCTTGAGGAAAACATGAAAAATTTGCAACTGAAAACGGCTTTTATTGCGGTTCCGTCTTTTTTGCTGCTTGCAGCCAGTGCTCATGCCGCAACTACAGACCCACTTTTCACAGCTGGCGTTACTGGCAGTTATTCCCAGTATCGACTAACAGGAAAAGGTCTAGACGGTGATGACAAAGCTGAGTTTGGGAAGGGAGGTGTATTTGCCAATTTCGGCAATAAGTTGACCGGAGAAGCAGGGTTTATCTATCAGTTCGAGTTGAAAGGGCAATATGGAGAAAAGAAAAATGATGAAGTTCGAGATGGTCAGGCAGACTTAGACTTAGGTTTTCGAACTTCAATCGATGCAACCAACTATGTTGACTTCATTGTTGGCGGAGGCTATGACTGGAATAGGTTTGAGCCGGATGCTGATGATTTAGGCCTGAAGATTACTACACGTTCGCCTTTTGCGAAGGCTGGTCTAGGCTATAATCATAAATTCTCGGATTCCACTTTCAGGGCCGAACTGGGAGCGCGTCGTACAATTAACGCTGATGCTCATGTAAAAGTTTCCGGAGCAACTAGTGATAGCTTCGATTTAAAAGACCGCACAAGCCCATACCTCGAAGTAGGGATGTTGCTAAACCAACATGGGCAGCTGCCGTTTTATGTAGGTGGGTATGCTACTTACACCGAGTATAAACCGGATAGTGATTCGCCGCTCGCTGATGATGTAAAACTGAAACGTGGCGAAGCTGGCTTCAAAGCCGGATTATCATTCTAATAAAAAAACCGTTGCACAGGCGCCCTAGATAGGAAATATGAACCAACATATGTTTGTGTCGGGGCGCATTCAATTGCTTTTTCATAAAATCTAAAAATTATTTGGTTATCTTAAATATCAATTAACATCAATTGCAGGGTAAAGCTATAAGCTACTGCTGCTTATGCTCCTGGACCTAATCGATCGCCATAGCCCTAACATCAGTATGCTTTGTGGTAACCAATCAAACCGACAAAAGGTTTTTTCGACTTATCGAATGACGGGCAGAAAGCATATCTAGCTTTTCGCAGTCCCATCGAGCCTCAATCACGGAACAACTAATACCGATGCCACCAATCAGTGCTGCGATCTAGGTCATCGAGTGTCATGGTCAGGGTGCGTCCAATCGGTAACCGCATCGGTGAATTCCCGGCCGAGTAGCAAAATGCGTTTACGTTATTAAGTTTATGTTGACTCGGCTGACGATGCAGCGGATGAGCGAAATCGAACGACTTCTGCCATAGGAATGGTCGCGTCTTCAACGGCTCAACGCGCGTCTGGCAACCTTAGCTACGACGCAGACTTGATTGGGCCCATTGTTCTGAACTGGTCACTGATAATTGCACCGTTCATACTGACGGTTGAAGTGCACGCTAACCTCTATAATACAGAATCGCCGCTAATGACACATGCCGCCGTGCCCAACCCAATTTCAACAGCCCAAACGAGCCCAAATATAAGCGATAGGTCTGTAGCATATTTGAGTGGAGGCTTTGCAAGCGTATTGTAGCGATAAAGAAGTAATCAGCGCATGGCCGAGATTAATATATCGATGCACAATCAAGAGAAGAAAATCTTAGACGGGTTGCGATAAAGTGCCACACTGCAAATCAGCGCTGTATTCAGACCGACTGCGGCCAACCCTGGCCTTGAGGAGAAAGGCCCGGCTAGAAATTTCAGTTTTATGGGTTCGTCTACTGCTTGTTACTGGAGATGAACCTAGCACTGAATGCGGTGCGCGGAAATAAAAATCGACTTGTGACAGGCATAGGATGGACTCGAACATCTCTTTGCTACCATTGTGATATCAATAATATTTTATGGCGTCAATATTTTCTTATCATTGACAGAACGAGTAGAACACATGATTGATTTTCATTTCGATTCTTATGTTTAATAATTTTTGAAATGCGTTATTTGATCGTTATAAATAATGTATATATCATGAAGTTATGTAGTCTGCGTTTTTTATAGAGTAGCGCCGATGAATTGCTTGGTGCGATGGTCGGCTTAAGGAGTGTCACTTACCCACAAAATCCGTGGATAATTCTGTGGATAACGACGTAGTTGTCCTTGCCTTGCCGCGGGTGTACTGGGCTAGTTGAGTCTGATCATTTATTGATCAGGCAAGCAGCCAGGCAACGTATTCGTCATTTCGACTTCGGTGCCTTGATTACCGTAAGTGATCCATCATCTACACCTTCAAGACCTTTGGTTAACACCTGATGCTGTGCTACCGATTCTTTCAGGAGCCAGCACCATGATCCGACCCAACGCCAAAGTCGAAAAGGTATACCTCTATCCCAAGCCTGTGGATTTTCGAAAATCCACCGGGGGCGCTGGTGGGGTTGGATATCAAGGTGGCCGTGTTCGACCCCTTCCTTTTTGTTTTTCTGAATCGTCCCCGCAATCGAGTGAAAATCCTTTATTGGGAGCGCAACGGCTTTTGTCTTTGGCTCAAGCGCCTCGAGTTCGAGCGCTTCAAAACCTCACCGGATGAGGTCGACAAAGTCATCGTGCTGACCGTCCAGGAATTGAATTGAATTGAATTGAATTGGTTGCTTGATGGATTTGATGTCTGGAGAAACCGCCCGCACAAGGTTTTGACTCCAAGGTTTGTGGCCTGACGGGTATAATCCACGGCATGCGACCAGTGCCCGAAACCCTCCCCGACGACCCCGTACGTCTCAAATAGATGTTGCTTGAGAGCTATGAAGCGCGCGCACGGGAGCAGGAAGTTAAACACGCTTGCGCCACTCACATTGTTGATCTCAAAGAACAGATCAAGCTGTTGCGTGACAGTATTTTCGGCCGTAAATCCGAGCAGACGGTAGAACCTAATACGCCGCAACTGGCCCTGTTCAATAAACCTGAAAGCGAACCGATGCCTGCGTTCGGGGACGCAGATGGAACCGTTGTGAAAAAGGCCTCTTTGCGGCACCCGATTTTTAGCCCGGCACTCGGGACACATGTCGCAGGTACGACACGAATTCCGGATCACGGCACTGGATCTATGCGGCTTCATCGGGAATCTTTGCCACCGGCTGCCTATTGCAGTGAGCACTCCTCCATGACGCTTGCTGAATCGCCCCGGATTTTCTAGACACCTTGCAAGCTCATTGCGTAACGTTTTTCAAACTCTACCGGTGACAGCTGATTGTTGAAACCATGGCGGCGTTTTGCGTTGTAGAACATTTCGATGTAATCAAACACATCACTGCGAGCATCTTATCGCGAGGTGTAGATTTTCCGCTTGATCCGTTCCCGTTTCAGAAGCTGGAAAAAGCTCTCGGCCACGGCGTTGTCATGACAATTGCCTCGGCGGCTCATGCTGGCAACCAAATTGTTTGCCTTCAAAAAACTGCGCCAATCAGAGCTGCTGTACTGGCTGCCCTGGTCGGAGTGAACCATCACCTCTTGTTTCGGTTTTCGCCTCCAAACCGCGATCAATAACGCATCAATGGCCAAATCACTGGTCATCTGCGACTTCATTGACCAGCCAACGACCTGACGAGAAAACAGATCCAACACCACCGCCAAATACAGCCAGCCTTCATAGGTACGAATATAGGTGATGTCGGTGACCCAAAACTTGTTGGGTTCCACGACATCGAACTGGCGCTTCAGCAAATTGGGTGAGGCGACCGCTGGCTTACCGCCGTACTTTCCAGGGCGACGTCGATACCCTGTCTAAGCGCGCAGACCTTCAAGACGCATCAACCTCGCTACACGATGCCGACCACAATCCTCACCGACCTCGCGCAGGTCGTCATGGATTTCGCGATAGCCATAAACTCCGCCGCTCTCCAGCCACGAGTGCTTGATCAAACCCAGCAATCGCTGGTCGTCTTTAGCGCGTGCAGATTGCGGCTCAGACAACCAAGTGTAATAACCACTAGGATGGACTTCTAGCGTCAGGCAAAGCCGTCGAATGGAATAGTCGCCCGCGCGCTGCTTGATAAAGGCGTACTTCAGCCGCACTCCTTGGCAAAGTACGCGGCGGCCTTTTTTAAGATGTCTCGCTCTTCAGTGACCCGCTTGAGTTCGGCTCGCAGACGACGCAGTTCAGCGTGCTGATCGTCGTCTTGCTGCCGTTCTGCTTGAGGTTTGCTGTAGCGCTTTATCCAGGCATAGAGGCTATGCGTCGACACGCCAAGACGCGCCGCCACATCAGCGACAGGCAGCTTCTTTTCGGTCACTTGATTGACCGCTTGGATTTTGAATTCTTCGGGATAACGTGGGTTGCTTGTCACCGCCACTGTAAAAATGACCCCCTAACGCCAACCTAGAATTGACCCCCCTGGGTAAAACTGGCGGCTTTGAGCTGCCAATATGTTGACCCAGGAGCAGTCTGTGGAAATTAAAGTGTTGGCCCGTCAGGGCCATGGCATCAAATTCATCGCCCGTGAGCTGGGTATTTCGCGTAACACCGTGCGCAAGTACCTGCGAAAGGCCCGGTCGCTACCCAGTGACAAGGTGAGACCCGCACGTCCGTGCAAAATCGACCCCTTCAAGGACTACCTGCACGAGCGTATTGAGGCGGCGCGCCCACACTGGATTCCGGCGACCGTCCTGCTGCGTGAGATCACGGCATTGGGGTACAGCGGCGGCGTCAGTCGTCTGAAGGCTTATATTCGCCCCTTCAAACGTAAGGCAGAAGAGCCGGTGGTACGTTTCGAGACACTGCCCGGCAAGCAGATACAGGTGGACTTCACCACCATTCGACGAGGCCGTCAGCCGCTTAAGGCGTTCGTGGCGACACTTGGTTTTAGTCGAGCAAGCTTTGTCCGTTTCTCCGAGCGAGAGGACAGCGAAGCCTGGCTGACAGGGCTTCGGGAGGCGTTCGCTTACTTTGGCGGCGTGCCCGAGCAGGCATTGTTTGATAACGCCGGAACCATCATCACCGAGCGAGATGCTTTTGGGGAGGGCCAGCACCGTTGGCATCCCCGATTGGCTGCGCTGGCCGATGAGTTTGGTTTTATTCCCAAGGTCTGCCGCCCTTACCGTGCCCAGACCAAGGGCAAGGTTGAGCGCTTCAACGGGTATCTGAAGGGCAGTTTCATTACCCCGTTGGCCGCTACGCTCAAGAGTGCGGGTCTGACGCTGGATGTGGTGACGGCCAACGCACATATCGGCCAATGGCTCGACGAAGTCGCTCATCAGCGGATTCACGGCACGACGGGTGTTCAACCGGCGGTACGTCTGGCCCAAGAGCAGCAGGTACTATTACCACTGCCAACACAGAGCCTGCGCCCACAACCCGCCCAAGGCCTACGCCTGGGACGGGTCCTGCCGTACGAGAGCTTGCAGCATCCGCTGTCGGTTTATGAGCAACTGCTGGAGGTGAGAGCATGAACCTTCAACATGCTCGCCTGACAGAACTATGCAAGGGGCTAAAGCTTGAGCGCGTCGGGGTGGACTGGCCGCACCTGGCCCAACAAGCAGCAAGCGGCGAAGACAGCTTTGCCGACTTCCTCGAAAAGCTGCTGGCTGCCGAGACCGATGCCCGAAGTGAACGCTCTCGACAGGCCCTGCTGAAAACTGCCGCGCTGCCCGCTGTGAAAACGCTGGAGCAATACGACTTCGCGTTTGCCACCGGCGTCCCCCGGGCACAGCTCCAGGAGCTGGCAGCACTGAGTTTTGTTGGACGTGCCGAGAACATCGTGTTCCTGGGGCCTAGTGGTGTAGGCAAGAGCCACCTGGCTATCGCCCTGGCCTACCGGGCAGTGATGGCCGGTATCAAAACCCGCTTCGTCACGGCGGCTGACTTGATGCTGCAACTGACCGCTGCGCACCGCCAGGAACGGCTCAAGGAATACTTCAGTCGTGTGGTGATGGCCCCTGGGTTGTTGGTCATCGATGAAATCGGCTACCTGCCGTTTGGTCGTGATGAAGCCAACCTGTTCTTCAATGTTGTCGCCAAGCGCTACGAGCAAGGCAGCCTGATCCTCACGAGTAACTTGCCGTTTACCCAGTGGGCCGGAACCTTTGCGGATGATCAAACACTGACAGCGGCCATGCTGGACAGGCTGTTACATCATGCCCATATCGTGCAGATGACAGGTGAAAGCTATCGACTCAAGGACAAGCGCAAAGCAGGAACCAAATCTTCTCGGGCCGAACCGGCTCGAAAATATGAACCCGAGGGGGGTCAAAACTAAGTTGGCGATTTAGCACGGAAGGGGGTCACTTTTTAGTTGGCGTTGACAGTTGCTCATGGCACCTCCTGATTAGCCTCAGTTTAAGGCATGGAGGTGTCTACGAAACCTGGGGCGATTCAGTTTCTGGAAAGCTTCCAGCACTGCCTCGCTGAGGCATCGCTCGTCTGAGAAGGGGGCGGGCGTGTTGAGGCAGTTCGGCCGAAACGACTGCAGTGTTTGGCTGTTGTCGCTCTGTTTCGCTACTCGGCATTCAACAGTCGCTTTCGGCCCAACACGCTGTTGAGCCGATCATCATCTTCTAGGCTGGTCTCGCACAGCATTTCAGCAACTTCAGCACCTGCCTCGACTTTCTTCAACCAGTACATCACTGCCTTTTTCATGAACCAGTGAGGGGTGCGATCCAGAAGCACCGCAGCCTCCTTGATGCGCGCCTTGGTCAGGGCATCGAGTTTGATGCCTGTTGTGGTCGAGCTCACGAGCGCCACCTCACGAAGCAGTCATTGCTACAGGGGCTGTTGCTTTAACCTTTCGTTGATAGGCTAGCAACAGACCGATGTACCAGAGCGGCATCATGTACAGCGCTGTCCGAGTATCTGCTTCCAGTGCCAGCAAGCACAGCACGAACATGAGGAAGATCAGCGAGAGCACAGCTGTGAACCTGCCGCCAGGGAGCTTGAAGGCTGAGCGCTGGTGAGCTTGTGGACTTGTACGTCGATACGCCAGGTACGAGAGCAGGATCAACGACCACGTCACAACCACCATGACCGCTGAGATAGTCGAGACCAAGGTGAACACACCCATCACATCTGGAATGACAAACAACAGGGTCAGGGCGATGGTCATGCACAGACCGGAGAACATCAAGGCGCGGCTTGGAGTGCCGGAGCCTGACAAGCGACCGAAAGCTAGTTGTGCTTGTTTGTTGTGAGACAGGCCGTACAGCATTCGTGAGCCAGAGTACACGCCGCTATTGGCGGAGGAGGCGGCGGATGTCATCACAACGAAGTTGATCATCCCTGCCGCAGCGGGAAGGCCGCCCGATAGGAAAAGCTCAACAAATGGACTACGGTTTGCAGGCACATGCGACCATGAGATGACGCTGATAATGCAGGCGAGTGCAGCAACGTAGAACAGAATGATACGCAGCGGGATAGTATTGATCGCCTTGGGCAGCGTCTTCTCGGGATTGTGAGCCTCTGCCGCTGCGGTGCCGATGAGCTCCGTTCCGACGAACGAAAAAATGGCGATCTGAAAACCAGCCAGAAAGCCCAGCACGCCATGCGGCATCATTACACCCGGCTCCACCAAGTGGCTGAACGATGCGGTGATACCATCGGGTGAGGTGTAAGACGTTGCGACCATATAGAGGCCGGTGAGCACCAGGGCCACGATGGCAATAATCTTGATGAGGCCGAACCAGAACTCAACCTCACCGAAAGCTTTCACAGCCAGCATATTCAGGGCTACGAGAAGGAACATCGTTCCGAAGGCCGGTATCCACGTGGGAAGGTTGGGGAACCAGTATTGCAGGAAACCTGCGACCACCACGACATCGCCCACTGCT
The DNA here is from genome assembly GCF_900074915.1 of Pseudomonas cerasi. Taxonomy (GTDB): domain Bacteria; phylum Pseudomonadota; class Gammaproteobacteria; order Pseudomonadales; family Pseudomonadaceae; genus Aquipseudomonas; species Aquipseudomonas cerasi. The sequence goes on along the minus strand of NZ_LT222319.1, from coordinate 4,090,974 downwards.
ACAACCACCCAGCTCAGCCAGTACGACCAGGCTAGGATAAATCCTGCTCGCGGGCCTAAATGATGGTGGACGAGCTCTGCAAATGAGCCCATCTCGAGGTTGGCAAGGAGCATTTCGCCCATTGCTCGCATAATACAAAAAACGAAAAAACCTATAATGGCGTAGACAAGAAGGATTGAAGAACCGGAAAGGGCAATCATCTTTCCTGAGCCCATGAATAGGCCTGTACCGATTGCGCCGCTAATAGCGATTAGTTGGATATGTCTATTCTGAAGACGTCGCTTCAGCTCTCGACCGTCACCTGTGTCCGCTTCTTGCGAATTGCACGTTTGATGCATATGTGACCTCTTATTATTTTTTTGCTAAAAACCGCCAATCGCTTTCAAATTGAAGGTGAGATTTAGTGCGGCGCTTGACTAATAGTTCACTCACCAAAGCGCGGTAATAGCAACCTCAAGGTAATAAAGGCGAGCTCTAGTGAAGCTTACTCACCAAGTGTTTTTAGTTCATAAAAAGTACCGCAAGCTTCTTGCTTGCTCCCTCCAAGCCTTCCCTAAACAAGGTTGAGTGGCCATTCTGCCAGTCATAGTTGCCAATCGGAACGCTACAAACTGCTAGCCAGTTGTGATGAAATGAGCAAATTGTCTAAAAACTGGAGCAATATGCTCATCCGCACAAGCTTGGTGCAAATGGGCACGGCCCACTCACATCTTGAAGGTCGACAGCAGGATGCTGGTTTCATTGTTTTCGATATGTTGAATGGAGCGAATCGTGTTCAGCGCCTTATCGAACGCTTCGAGAGTATCTGCCCGAAGCTCCGCCATAAGATCCCACCGACCGTTCGTGGTATGGATGGCGACCACGTTTGGATGCCCACGCAGCGAGTGCTTTACCTCGGCAGCATGGTGCCCGCTGATGCTGATGCTCGTGATTGCTCTCACTCCCCGCTCCACTGCATCTGACTGAAGCCGAATCGTATAACCCATGATGATGCCTTGCTCTTCGAGCTTTGCGAGCCGGTTCTGAACAGTAGCGCGAGCCACCTTCAACTTTTTGGCTAACGTCATCACAGGGGTACGAGAGTTATGCCTTAGGAGCGCGATCAGCTCCCGATCAGTGTCGTCCATATTCTAAACCATCCATATTGCTAGCTAGGTTGGGCAGATTGTCTAGAAACCTGAGAAATCTGGCAACCTGTACGCTTCAATTTGCACCATTATTTCATCAGAATTCCTGAGTCAGAAAAATCCATAATTAGCATTCGCCATGCATGGTTTCGTGGCGAGCGCACATATAAGGTGCAGATTAATGACGCATTTCATCGATGTTCCCACCATGTCCGATCTGGTTAACGATATCGGAGTAGTTGATTTCTTAGGCGAACTCTCTGAAGTCATTCGTGATGACTTCAAGCGCTGGCCAGAGTTTGACAAGTCAGCCCGGGTAGCTAACCACTCTGAGGTCGGGGTTATCGAGTTGATGCCAGTCGCTGATACCAACCAGTATGCATTCAAGTATGTGAATGGCCACCCCTCGAATACATTCAAAGATCTCCACACAGTCATGGCTTTTGGGGTACTGGCCGATGTCCAGACAGGTTACCCGGTGCTGCTGTCCGAGCTGACTATCGCAACTGCACTTCGAACTGCCGCCACCTCGCTGATGGCTGCCAAGGCCTTGGCCCGTCCGAACTCGCGGAAGATGGCTCTCATCGGCAATGGTGCGCAAAGTGAATTCCAGGCTCTCGCATTCCACAAGCACCTAGGCATTCAGGAGATCTTGGCCTATGACGTCGACCCACTGGCTACTGCCAAGCTCATCAGAAACTTGCAGGAATACACCGACCTGAAGATCACCCGCGCGCATGGCATCGCAGAGGCAGTTCGTGGTGCCGATGTCGTGACCACCGTTACTGCAGATAAGGCTTACGCCACCATCATCACTCCGGAAATGCTGGAGCCAGGTATGCACCTGAACGCCGTTGGCGGCGATTGCCCTGGGAAGACTGAACTGCATGCTGATGTGCTGCGTATGTCTCGGGTGTTCGTGGAGTACGAGCCGCAAACCCGCATCGAAGGTGACATCCAGCAGCTTGAAGCCGACTCTCCTGTTGTGGATCTGTGGCGTGTCCTGACCGGCGAGCAGGAAGGCCGTCAGAGCAATGACCAAGTAACCGTCTTCGACTCGGTCGGTTTCGCCTTGGAGGATTACTCGGTACTTCGTTACGTCCTCGAGCAGGCACAGAAACGTGGTGCTGGTACCAAGATCGAGCTGGTTCCTTGGGTAGAGGCTGACCCGAAAGATCTGTTCAGCCACACGCGTGGCCGCTCTGCCAAAAAACGCATTCGACGCGTTGCATGACTCTAAGATCAGCCTCCAATATCGGTATTTCTGAATGGCATTTCCTACGCGTTCGATTCAAGCTCCAGCAGCAGTGGTTATGGTCAGGCCTCACGCCTTCACACCAAATCCAGAAACTGCTGCGGATAACTCGTTCCAAATCTCAAGCCCTGACATTGCAGCGCATACCATCTCAGTAGTTGCTCGATATGAGGTTACCGAGGCGGCAGGGCGTTTGGAGGCTGAAGGCGTTCGTGTTCATCTTTTCGACGACTTCGGCGAGAACGACACTCCTGATTCGGTCTTCCCGAACAACTGGTTCTCGACACATCCGGGCGGCCATGTCGCGATCTATTCGATGTACTCGCCCAACCGTCGGCGTGAGCGCCGTGGCGACGTGATTGAAATGCTCAAGCAAGAATACCGAGTTCAAGACGTAATTGACTACTCTGGCCTAGAGCAAGACGAGCTCTTCCTGGAAGGCACAGGCGCAATGGTGTTCGACCACATGTCTCGCGTGGCCTACACCGCCCGTTCTAACCGAGCAGATCCAATTGCTTTAGAGCGATTTAGCACGCACTTTAATTTCGAGCCGATGGTGTTCGATACGGCGGACGAGAAGGGCACACCGATCTATCACACCAACGTCCTGATGTGCGTGGCCACCGAGTTCGCACTTGTTGGTTTTGGCACCTTCACGAACAAGGCCCGTGCAGAGGAAGTGCGTATGCGACTGATGGAGTCGGGCCGATATGTCATCGATCTAACCAACCAGCAGATCGGCGAGTTTGCCGGCAATGCCATTGAATTGTCGGGGCGTGATGGGCGGATCTTGGCCCTCTCTCACCGGGCGTTCAACAGCCTGACGCATGAGCAGAAACAGCGGATTGAACGCTCGGCCAGGTTGGTGCCTTTGGATGTGCCGACTATCGAGATGGCTGGTGGCTCGGTGCGATGCATGATCGCTGGGATTCACCTCTCTCCTCGCAAGTAGTCCAGTGAAAATCCCTCTTTGAGGTGGGGGCTTTTTTCGTCACCGCGTTAGAACTCGAAGCCCTGAAGCGTGTTGACCGCGTTGATGCCGATCTCATCACCGGTAAGGAAGTGAGCCAACGGACATGAGCTAGCGACGTTGGAGTAATACTGCGGCAGATGCCGAAGTGGCCCCTGCCTTGGCTTTGATCTGGTTATTGTTCGCCGGGATGGGGGCAGGGATGTCGATGGTCACGTGCCTGACATTATTGGGTCTACGGGTTCGTGATCACCACCAGGCGAGCTCGGTGTCGGTCATGGCCCAATGTGTAGGCTATGGCTTAGGATCGGCGGGGCCGTATCTGGCCGGTTGGATGCATGGTGTTTTCGGCTCGTGGCAGGTATCGCTGTGGTTGCTGTTATCTGCGGCGTGCCTGCAGATTGTCTTTGCGGTATTGGCCGGTCGTAATCGATTTATTGAATAAGCCAATCCGGACGGCGAAGGGAGAATGGTTTAAGGCTTTCCCAATGCCGCGGGACTGTTCAGACCATCCCCATTCCCTTTCCCTTTCCCTTTAGACCAGTGCTCCTTCACATGCGTCACCTGGCTAGAAGGGCTTGTTCAAAATGTGTTCAGATGGCGTCATTTACAGCGCTGAGTGATGAGTACATAATTCAGTCCACCAGCGATAGGTTTATTTTTTAAATCACCGATTTTTCAAACTGTTAGAGGATGAGTTATGGTCCCGTCCGCTGCGCCATACACCGCTTCAAGGCCCTTGAACTCCTTGAAGCAAACAAGAAAGCGGCCCTAGGGTCGCTTTTTTGTTGTCTGCATTTTGTGTGTCTGAGGGCCTGGCTTCGTGCGCCTGAGCGGTTTGTATCCAAATCCTTTTGAACTGTACGTTGATCCAGCGTCGGCCTTGTTGCAGACTTACCGCCATTTCCCAGTTCGCAGTCTTGCTGGCAGTCTTTTCCTTCCTCAGGATTTTCGATGTTTAAGCTACTGAACGTTCGTACCGCCCTCTGGATTTCTGCCGTGTTGATTGCAGCCGGCTGTTCATCGCCCAAGCAGGCGGTGTATGACCATGAACACTTCGACGACGCCGGGACCTTCTCCCGAAGCTACCCTGCGACCGACATGGCTTACTGCGAGGCGGGGCGGCGTGCCTTGCTGAGTCAGGGCTATATCATCACCAGCAGCGACCCGAAGATGATTGCCGGCCGCAAGAGCTTCCAGCAGACCGGCGATACGCATATCGAAATCAGCTTCAATCTGGTGTGCGCCGCCGATGCGAAGGATGGCAGTTCCACCATGTTCGCCAACGCCCTGCAAGACCGCTACGCGTTGAAGAAGACCAACAACTCGGCCAGCCTCGGTGTCGGCGTGCTGGGTTCTGTGTCGATGCCGATAGGCTCGACTGACGACTCGATGGTCAAGGTCGCCAGTGAGACCGTCTCGTCGGCAAAGTTCTACGAGCGCTTTTTCGGTCTGGTGGAAAACTTCCTGCCGCCTGAAGTGAAAAAGGCTGCGCATATTGTCGAGAAGCCCAAGGCCGACCTCGGTGTGCCTGACACGGCTCCCGCAGCCCCGGCGGCTCCCGCCAAGGCTGCCGAGCCTGCGAAGCTGGCGCCTGCGTCGTCAGAAAACGCGCCGAAGGCCGAGCCTGCTGCCGAACCGGTTACGCCTGCTGCAAGCGAACCAGTGCCTGCGCCGTCCGAACCTGCTTCATTCAAGGCTGAAACGGTCGAAACACCGGCCGCAGAATCTGCAGAAAGCACCGCCCCCACGCCAGTCGAGCCCGCCCCGGCGCAGTAAGGTGTTGTGCGGAACGATTGTCGTCAGTCAGACCCCCATCGTGCCCATGCTCCGCGTGGGTATGCCGGTCTGGACGCTCTGCGTCCTCTTGTGACGCGGAGCGTTAGGAACGCGAGATATCCCGGCCTTAGCCCAGAAACAGCCTGTACGCCGGGTTCTCGCTCTCGTCCCAATACGGGTAACCAATCTCATCCAGCGCAGCACCCACCAGATGCCGCTCTTCCTCCGGCACCACCAGCCCGGCAACCACCCGGCCGTCAGCAGCGCCGTGGTTGCGGTAGTGGAACATGGAGATGGTCCAGCGGCCGCCCAGACGGTTGAGGAAGTTGAACAGCGCGCCCGGTCGCTCCGGGAACTCGAAGCGCAGCACCACTTCATCATTGACCCGCTCGGCATGCCCGCCAACCATGTGGCGAATATGCAGTTTGGCCAGTTCGTTGTCGGTCAGGTCCAGCACCGGGAAGCCCTGGCCGGTCAGGCTGACGATCAGGGCGCTGCGTGGGTCGTTCTCGGGATGGGTCTGCACGCCGACGAAGATGTGCGCCTCGCGATCGGTGTGATAGCGGTAGTTGAATTCGGTGATCTGCCGTTTGCCGATGGCCTCGCAGAACGCCTTGAAGCTGCCCGGTTGTTCGGGGATGGTCACCGCAATGATCGCCTCGCGGCCTTCGCCCAGTTCGGCGCGCTCGGCCACGTGACGCAAGCGGTCGAAGTTGACGTTGGCCCCTGAATCAATCGCCACCAGCGTCTGCCCGCTGACGCCGCGCTGCTCGACATATTTCTTGATCCCGGCCACGCCCAGCGCGCCGGAGGGCTCGGTGATCGAACGGGTGTCGTCGTAGATGTCCTTGATCGCCGCGCAGATCTCGTCGGTGCTGACGGTGATCACTTCATCGACATAATGGCGGCACACTTCGAAGGTGTGGTGGCCGATCTGCGCGACCGCCACGCCATCGGCAAACAGCCCGACCTGGCTCAGCACCACGCGCTCCCCGGCGGCCATCGCCGCTTGCAGGCAGTTGGAGTCGTCCGGCTCGACGCCGATCACCCTGATCTCCGGGCGCAGGTATTTCACATACGCCGCGATACCGGCAATCAGACCGCCGCCCCCGACCGGAACAAAGATCGCATCCAGCTGGCCCGGTTGCTGACGAAGAATCTCCATCGCTACAGTGCCTTGCCCGGCGATGGTGTCGGGGTCGTCATACGGATGGATGTAGACGAAGCCCTGCTCGTCGACCAGCTTCAGCGAGTAGGCCAGCGCTTCCGGGAAGGAATCGCCGTGCAGCACCACGGTGGCACCCCGCGAGCGCACACCTTCGACCTTGATCTCCGGCGTGGTGCGCGGCATGACGATGGTCGCCTTGATCCCCAACTCGCGTGCCGCCAGCGCCAGGCCCTGGGCATGATTGCCCGCCGATGCCGTCACCACGCCCCGTGCAGTCTGCTCTGCGGGCAATTGCGCGAGCTTGTTGTACGCGCCGCGAATCTTGAACGAGAACACCGGCTGCAGGTCTTCGCGCTTGAGCAGCACCTGATTGCCCAGCCGTTCGGACAGCTGGCGAGCGCCTTGCAGCGGCGTTTCGATGGCAACGTCGTAGACGCGGGAGGTGAGGATTTTGCGCGCGTAATAGTTGAGCAGATCGTGCGGGCCCTGGCTCATCGCATCGCCTCTTCATACGTGGTGCCTGGATACTCGGCGAACGCGCGCGGCAGATCGATAATCAGGTCCAGAGTGGCGAGAATGGCAATAGAGCGAGGGATGGCGATCATGTCTGACTCCTGATTCGGCAATTGTTGCCCGGGAGACAGAAGAAACCCGCCTCCAGGGCGGGTTTTTTGCAAACGTCGGCTAACCCGCCATGACTGGAATGACGGTAATAATAATCTGGCCGAGGTTGTGCTTGATGAGGTTCATGAGCAGGAGGTTAGGTCGACACTGGCATGCAAGTCAATAGCGCCCGTCCGCTAGAGAGTTGAGGGGAGTGCTGAATCGGCCGCGGTCTTTTTCGTCTGTTTGACAGGAATCAACATTTTTATTTCACATTGGCACTTTAATGTTGATCTTGCGGTCAGTTATTTCAGCTTTGATTATCACCCCCACTCACTCAGCCAAGAGGGCGAAGAAATGGACGAATACCAGGAAGAACTACTTGAACACCGTGCATCGGAACTGGACCCGGTAGAGCCTGCCGACGACGCTACCGAACTGTGAACGGCTTCATGCGCTTTGACGCTGGCTGCGGCGGAACTCTCCCGGAGTCTGCCCGTTCCAGCGTTTGAAGGCGCGTTGAAAGGCTTCGGCAGAAGCGAATCCCAGCAGGTAGGCGATCTCCCCGAACGCCAGTTCAGTGTCGCGAATATAAGTCATCGCCAGATCGCGCCGCGTGTCATTGAGCACTGCGCGAAAGCATGTACCTTCCTCGGTCAGCTTGCGGCGCAGCGTCCAGGTGGGCAGTTTGAGCCTTGCCGCCACTTCCTCCAGATCCGGTTCACTTCCGCCGTTCAATAGCGGCCCCAGCAATTGAATGATGCGTTCACGCAGGCTGCGGGTGCGGGTCAGTTGTTCCAGTTCGCTTTCGCACAGCTGCAACAGGTGCCGCCAGGTACTTGGGCAATGGTCCGGGTTGCGTAATGCCAGGCTGGTCTGATCCAGGCGCAGTTGATTGGTCGCCGCGCCAAACACCATCGGGTTATCACTCAAAGCGGCGTACTGCGCGGCATAGTCAGGCGCTTCGAATTCGATCTCGATGCGTTGTGCGCGCAGTTCTGTACCTGCCAGCGTCGAAAGCTGAGCCAGCCAGCCACCTAGAATCGAGTCCACCACAAACCTGTTGTAAGCGTTATAGGGGCTGATCGAATAGAAGCGCATCCAGGCGCCGCCGGCATCCTCGTGGAAACTCGACTGGCCGCGATAATTGGAACCGTACAAGGGCTCAAAGCGAATCAGTGTGCGCGCCGCCTCGCGCACGTTGGGTGCCTGGGCCGCAGTGATACCGGCCAGACCTGCCTGCGCAAAACGACTGAGCTGGCCCATGCGCAACCCCAGCCCGGGCTGGCCGGTCAGTTGGATGGCGGCATGCCCCAGGCGCATGTAGCGCGGGATCGATAGCCGCGCTCGCGCCTGGCTCAGGCGAATCGGGTCAAGACCGTACTGCTCCAGCAGCGCGTCAGGGTTCCTGTCGAAACTGTTGACCGCATCAGTCAGGCTCTGGATGAAACCCACCGACAGATCACCGAGGCGCAGCGTCAGGGTCGGCATCGTCAAAGCCAGAGGTTGATCAGGCGCGCGCCGCCAGTGGCAGCATTTTCCTGCTGCGGCTCGGCGATCGTTTGCCCTGCGTGGCTGGCAAAACTTTGCCCGGCCACGCCCTGATTCCAGAACTGTCCGCGCATGAATACACTGATCCCGGCCTGCGAAGTGCTTTGCGGAGCACGGCCGGTCAATGTCAGGTGATGCCAGGCGTCGCCCTCACTAGGCGTTTCGTTCGGCACGTCGATGTCTGAGTGCCGAGGCTTGCGCCACGGTTGGGACCAGGCGGCCTTGCCGATCACAAAGGCCGGCACCGCAATCAGTTGTGCACCGCTCTGGTTCAGGCGCGCGTAATTCTCCGGGTACCAGCTGTCGCTACCGATCAGCACCCCCAGACGCCCGGCCGGGGTGTCGACCACATACAACGGTGCGTCGCTTGCCGTGTGCACATAACGCCTCTGATAGCGCTCGGCGTACAACTGACGCTGCGGCTGACCGAGCGGCAGGCCATCGCTGCCAAATGTCAGGCTGCTGTTATACAGGGCGCCGCTGCCGACTTTCAGCTGACCACCTTCAACACTGGGATCGGGCAGCACAATTGAACCGGCCACCAGTGTGACGCCGAACTCTCTGGCCAGCCCGCCAAACAGTGTCTGATAGTCCCGCGCCATCGATCGGGCCTTGATCCGCAGGTGGGCGTCATCCAGACGGTCCCGGCCTTCGGCCCCCAGCATCGCTTTGATGAATTGCAGCGGATTGCTCCACGACAGCCAGTCCATGGCTTCATCCAGCGTGGCAGCTTGATAGAGCTGATCCTTCTCGCCACTGGCGAACAGCCAGGTGCCGATATGTTCCGGCAGTACCACCACCGTTCGTGGGTTGATCAGGCCATTTTCACGGGCCTGTTGCAGATAAGCGGCGAGCTTGCGGTGCAGTCGCTCAATGTTCTGGTAATCAGTCGGAAACAGCTCGGGCTCGATCCCCAGCAGATTGCCGCGTTCTCCGGGCTGGCCTTCATTGATGGCCAGACGAATGCGCAGATCGGACAGGTAGTGACCCGCCGGGCGTTGTCCGGTCCAGATTGCGTAGCTGACAAGGCTGGCAATACTCAGCAGAACCAGGCAGATGGCGAAGAATTTGCGCATAAAAAGATCGAATGACGGCCATCGGGAAATTGTCGACTAGGGTAGGGCGGCGTCGGGCGCTTGCCAAGTGCCACTGCGCGTTTGGATCAATAACTTGTCACTTTCGGTCATTGAGTGTGTGGCGGGATGCGTCTTTACTGTTGCCCATGAACCAGAGGACCCGCAGAGGTCCTTGCTATTCCGTGATTGACTCGATGGAGCTTCGCCATGACTGCTGCTCATTATCCGCACCTGCTGGCCCCCCTGGATCTGGGCTTCACGACCTTGCGCAACCGCACCCTGATGGGCTCGATGCACACCGGTCTTGAAGAGCGGCCGGGCGGCTTCGAGCGCATGGCGACCTACTTTGCCGAGCGTGCCCGCGGCGGGGTCGGGCTGATGGTCACCGGTGGCATTGCGCCCAATGAAGAGGGTGGTGTCTATGACGGCGCGGCGAAGCTAACCAACGCTGAAGAAGCGGAGCACCATCGCATCGTGACGCGTGCGGTGCACGAGGCTGGCGGCAAGATCTGCCTGCAGATTCTCCATGCCGGTCGTTACGCCTACAGCCGCAAGCAGGTCGCGCCGAGCGCCATTCAGGCGCCGATCAACCCGTTCACGCCGCGAGAGCTGGACGAAGAGGGCATCGAAAAGCAGATCGACGATTTCGTGACCTGTTCGACGCTGGCGCGCAGTGCCGGTTATGACGGTGTCGAAATCATGGGTTCGGAAGGCTACTTCATCAATCAGTTCCTGGCCGCGCATACCAATCACCGCACCGACCGTTGGGGCGGTAGTTATGAAAACCGTATGCGTCTGGCGGTCGAGATTGTCAGGCGCGTACGTGAGGCGGTCGGGGCACACTTCATCATCATCTTTCGCCTGTCGATGCTCGATCTTGTGGAAGGCGGCAGCAGCTGGGAAGAAATCGTCGAGCTGGCCAAAGCGGTCGAGCAGGCCGGAGCGACCCTGATCAACACCGGTATCGGCTGGCATGAAGCGCGCATTCCGACCATCGCCACCAAGGTGCCGCGCGCCGCGTTCAGCAAGGTCACTGCCAAGCTGCGAGGCTCGGTGAACATCCCGCTGATTACCACCAACCGGATCAATACCCCGGAAGTTGCCGAGCGCATTCTCAGCGAAGGTGATGCGGACATGGTCTCGATGGCTCGTCCGTTTCTGGCCGATCCCGAGTTCGTCAACAAGGCCGCTGCGGGCCATGCCGAACGCATCAACACCTGCATCGGCTGCAATCAGGCGTGCCTCGACCACACCTTCGGCGGCAAGCTGACCAGCTGTCTGGTCAATCCGCGTGCCTGCCACGAGACCGAGCTCAATTACCTGCCCACCCTGCAGGTCAGGAAAATTGCCGTAGTGGGCGCCGGGCCTGCCGGTCTGGCCGCCGCAACGGTTGCCGCACAGCGCGGGCATGAGGTGACGCTGTTCGATTCGGCCAGCGAAATCGGCGGCCAGTTCAATATCGCCAAGCGCGTGCCGGGCAAGGAGGAATTCGCCGAAACCCTGCGTTACTTCCGCAACAAAGTGCAGGAGACGGGTGTTCAGTTGCGCCTCGGCAATCGGGTAAAGGCCGCAGACTTGCTGGGCGCAGGTTTTGACGAGGTGATTCTGGCGACCGGCATCGCGCCGCGCACACCGGCCATCCCCGGTATCGATAACCCCATGGTGTTGAGCTATCTGGACGTCATATTGCAGCGCAAGCCGGTCGGGCGCCGCGTGGCAGTGATAGGTGCGGGTGGCATCGGTTTCGATGTGTCGGAATTTCTCGTGCATCAGGGCGTGGCCACCAGTCTGGATCGCGAGGCTTTCTGGAAAGAGTGGGGCATCGACACGACCTTGCAGGCCCGCGGCGGTGTCGCCGGAGTCAAGCCCGAAGTCCACGCGCCGGCACGTCAGGTGTTTCTCTTGCAGCGCAAGAGTTCCAAGGTCGGCGACGGCCTGGGCAAGACCACCGGCTGGATTCACCGCACGGGGCTCAAGAACAAACAGGTGCAGATGCTCAATGCCGTGCAGTACCTGAAAATCGACGATGCAGGGCTGCATATTCGCATTGGCGAAGACGGCGAGGAAAAGCTGCTGGCGGTGGATAACGTGGTGATCTGTGCCGGGCAGGACCCGTTGCGTGAACTGTATGACGAACTGCTCGACGGCGGGCAAAGCGTGCACCTGATTGGCGGCGCGGACGTTGCCGCAGAGCTGGACGCCAAACGGGCCATCGACCAGGGCTCACGTCTGGCCGCCACCCTGTGACAGACAATGCCTGATTCAGGGCTTCGCGCCGCAGCCTGCTGATCGACGAAGACCCTGAAACGGCTTGTCTGTAGACTGCGGCGCATGATGCTTGACGCCCTCGGCTGGCAACCCACTGCCCCCTTGGAACGCTTGAACCTGCCCTGGCTGCAAGACGCCGGGGTCGAGGTTGCGATTCTGCGCCTGGACCTTATCGATGCGCTGATCAGCGGCAACAAGTGGTTCAAGCTCAGCGAGCACCTGAGCCTGGCTGTGGACTCGGGTGCCGAGGGACTGATCAGCCTCGGCGGAGCGCACTCCAATCATCTGCATGCCCTGGCCGCTGCAGGCAAGCGCTTCGGTTTCCCGACGGTCGGCCTGCTACGTGGTCATGCCCAGCAGACGCCGACGGTGCTCGATCTGCAGGCTTTCGGTATGCAACTGCACTGGCTGGGTTACGCCGGCTATCGTGAGCGGCATGCTGCTGGCTTCTGGTCGACCTGGCAGTCCCGCTATCCCGGTCTTTATCCGATTGCCGAAGGCGGTGGCGGGCTTGCTGGTGCTCTGGGTTGCGGTCGATTGCGGGCAATGGTCGAAGAGCAACTCGGGCATCTGGGTTGGGGCGATTACCACGGATGGTGGCTGGCGGCAGGCACCGGTACCACGCTGGCCGGCTTGCTGTTGGCAGAGGCGGGCGTTCGTCCGGTGTATGGGGCGATGGCTGTGCCCGAGGATCACGGGGTCGCGCAAAACATTATCGCGATGCTGAGTGAGGCGGCTGGTGCGCAGGCCGACGCCAGTACGTGCCTGCCTCCCAACTGTGTTCTGCTTGATGCCAGCCGCGGCGGTTTTGCCAGAACCGACGCGGCGCTGCTCGATTTCATTGCCGCCAGCGAGGCTCAGAGCGGCATACTCCTGGAACCACTGTACACCGGCAAGGCATTGCTGGCCCTGCATGATGAGGTGCTGGCCGGTCGTTTCGCGTCCGGCACCCGCTTGGTCTTCGTCCACACCGGTGGCCTTCAGGGGCGGCGCGCGATGGGCCTGTAAACCACGTGGCAGAGCCTTTGGCACGAATTCTGCGCAGTTCGATGGCGAGACGTCGGCCCTGACTACGTGGATGACACTTCTGGAGAGGGGCATCCGGGTCGCTGTCTCGATAATCGATCCATTCCAGATCAAGACGTCGAGGCCAGTCATGACAACTCCTACCGTAGAGCAAGTCGATCCTGCCACGCTAAAAAAAGTCATCGTCGCTGCGGCCATCGGCAACTTTGTCGAGTGGTTCGATTTTGCTGTGTATGGCTTTCTGGCAACGACGATCGCGCTGCAGTTCTTCCCCAGCGGCGACAGCAGTGCGGCGTTGCTGAAAACCTTTGCCGTGTTCGCCGTGGCCTTCGCCTTCCGACCGCTGGGCGGGATTTTCTTCGGCATGCTGGGTGACCGGATCGGGCGCAAGAAAACCCTGGCGATGACCATCCTGCTGATGGCCGGTGCTACCACACTGATCGGCCTGTTACCGACCTATGCTGCGATCGGTGTGATGGCGCCGGTGCTGCTGACCATCATTCGCTGCGCGCAGGGTTTTTCGGCCGGCGGGGAGTATGCCGGCGCCTGTGCTTACCTCATGGAGCACGCCCCCCGCACGCAACGTGCCTGGTACGGCAGTTTCGTTCCGGTCTCGACGTTCTCCGCATTCGCTGCTGCGGCAGTGGTGGCCTACGCGCTGGAGTCATTTTTGTCGACCGAGACGATGGGGAACTGGGGCTGGCGTCTGCCGTTTCTGATTGCTGCACCGCTGGGGCTGGTCGGGCTGTACCTGCGCTGGAAGCTCGATGAAACCCCGGCGTTTCAGGCGGTCGCTCAAGAACACGCCGTTGCCCATTCGCCACTCAAGGACACCTTGCGCCATCACGCGGCGGCGATGTGCTGTCTGGGCGCATTCGTGTCGTTGACGGCGTTGTCGTTCTACATGTTTACCACCTATTTCGCGACCTACCTGCAAGTGGCCGGTGGGTTGAGCAGGGCAACGGCGCTGCTGGTCTCGTTGATCGCTCTGGCCTTTGCCGCCGCCCTTTGCCCACTGGCCGGTGCCTATTCGGATCGGGTAGGGCGCCGGGTCACGATGGCAACGGCCTGCATTCTGTTGATGATCGTGGTGTTTCCATCATTCCTGATGGCCAGCTCCGGCTCGTTCATCGCCTCGATCATCGGCGTCATGCTGCTCGCCGTGGGCGCAGTGCTGTGCGGCGTGGTAACGGCCGCACTGCTGTCGGAAACCTTTCCCACCCGTACCCGCTACACCGCCTCGGCGATCACCTACAACATGGCCTACACCCTGTTCGGCGGCACCGCGCCGCTGATGGCCACCTGGCTGATCAGCATGACCGGCAGCAACCTGTCGCCCGCGTTCTACCTCATCGTAGTTGCAGCGCTGGCAATGGCCGGCGGCATGGCCCTGCCGGAAACCTCGAAAATCTCGCTGCATGATGTACCTGTTGCAGGTGAGGAGCCGGTGGTGGGGTCAATTGCCTGAGTGCGGGAGTGGTGCGTTAAAACCCGCAGCCTCTGCCGCAAGCGCTTTTCAACAGCGAAGTCGGGCCGGAAACGGAGCTGGGACTTTGCTTGCTTTGGTCCCTCAAAGTAAGGCGCCGTAAGGGCGCAAAGGTGACCTGAGCCAAGCACCAATCCTCCTGATATCACAGAACCGCCGTGTGACGCAGAGCGTCACGAACTGCATTACCACGCGGAGCGTGGGAACGAGAATCCGAGTCGAACTTCAATCCGCCTGATGTCACAGAGCCGCTGTGTGACGCGGAGCGTCACGAAAGGTATTTCCGTCAGCGAAAACGCAACAAAACGTGGCACAGTCGCCCCGAAAAATGGCACATTGGCGCGCCCCGATACGCGTGACACATCTTGTAATCATCCGTACCGGGCGACCCGCGAACCCTTTTACGGATAAATACCATGGCGACCAGTGCTCCGCCCGCGACGGCGAAGGCCTCGACCACCTCCCAAGCCAGCCCGCTGGTGATGCGCATCATCGGTGCCGTCGCCCTCGCGCACCTGGTCAATGACCTGATTCAAGCCATCCTTCCGTCGATCTACCCCATGCTCAAGGCCAGCTACGACCTGAGCTTCACCCAGATCGGCCTGATTACCCTGACCTTTCAGATCACCGCCTCGCTGCTGCAGCCCTGGGTCGGTTATTACACTGACCGCCATCCCAACCCGCTGGTACTGCCCGTCGGATCGATCTGCACGCTGATCGGCATCGTGATGATGTCGGTGGTCGGCAGCTTCCCCTTGATCCTGCTGGCCGCTGCATTGATCGGCATCGGCTCTTCGACGTTCCACCCGGAAGCCTCGCGTATCGCGCGACTGGCCTCCGGTGGTCGCTACGGGCTCGCGCAATCGACCTTTCAGGTCGGTGGCAACACGGGCACGGCGTTCGGACCATTGTTGGCCGCGGCGATCATCATCCCGTTCGGCCAGGGCAATGTCGCCTGGATCGGGCTGTTTGAGTTGTTCTCGCTGGGGCTGCTGTACGCAATCAGCCGCTGGTATCGCGCGCACCTCAATCTGTTCAAGCTCAAGGCCGGTCAGGCCGCGACTCATGGTCTGTCCAGAAAGCGTGTGATTGCCTCCTTGGCAGTGCTGGCGTTTCTGGTGTTTTCCAAGTTCTTCTACATGACCAGCCTGACCAGCTATTTCACCTTCTACCTGATCGAGAAATTTGACCTGTCGGTCGCCAGCTCGCAGTTGCACCTGTTCCTGTTTCTGGGCGCCGTGGCGGCAGGGACCTTTTTCGGTGGGCCGATCGGTGACCGCATTGGCCGCAAGGCGGTGATCTGGTTCTCGATTCTTGGCGCTGCGCCGTTCACCCTGGCGCTGCCCTACGCCGATCTGTTCTGGACCAGCGTACTCAGTGTGATCATTGGCTTTGTACTGGCCTCGGCGTTTTCCGCCATCGTGGTCTACGCCCAGGAGCTGGTGCCTGGCAACGTGGGCATGATTGCCGGGCTGTTCTTCGGCCTGATGTTCGGCTTCGGCGGCATCGGCGCTGCCTTGCTTGGCTATCTGGCCGACAGCCACGGCATCCTTTTCGTCTACACGCTGTGCTCCTACCTGCCGCTGCTCGGCATCCTCGCGATTCTTCTGCCTCGGACCAAATAATGCTGATAGCAACGCTGATTTTCCTGTTCACCATCACGCTGGTCATCTGGCAACCCAAGGGCCTGGGCGTAGGCTGGAGTGCCGTACTGGGGGCAATCCTGGCGTTGCTGACAGGCGTCGTGCATTTCAGTGACATCGCTGTGGTGTGGGGCATCATCTGGAATGCCACGGCGACGTTCATTTCGCTGATCATCATCACGCTGCTGCTCGATGAAGCTGGTTTCTTTGCCTGGGCAGCGCTGCATGTGGCGCGCTGGGGCAAGGGCAACGGACGCCGTCTGTTTGCCTTGTTCGTGCTGTTCGGCGCGCTGGTGTCGGCTTTGTTCGCCAACGATGGTGCCGTGCTGATCCTCACCCCGATCGTCATTGCCATGATGCTGGCGTTGCGCTTTTCGCCTGCCTCGACGCTGGCGTTCGTCATGGCGGCCGGTTTCATCGCCGATACGGCCAGCCTGCCGCTGGTGGTCTCGAACCTGGTGAACATTGTGTCGGCGGATTACTTCAAGATCGGTTTCAACCGTTACGCAGCCGTCATGGTGCCGGTGAATCTGGCCAGTGTCGCCGCCACCCTGGCCGTGCTGATGTGGTACTTCCGTCGGGACATTCCCGCCGAGTTCGAGCCCGAGCATCTGGACAAGCCGGAAACGGCTATCCACGACCGCGCTACGTTTCTGGCCGGTTGGGCGGTGTTGCTGATTCTGCTGGTGGGCTGTTTCGCCCTTGAGCCGCTGGGCATCCCGATCAGTGCGATCTCGTCAGTGTGCGCAGTTTTGCTGCTGGGCATCGCCGCCAAAGGGCATACGATCAAGACGCGCAAGGTGATGAAAGAAGCACCGTGGCACATCGTGGTCTTTTCGCTGGGTATGTACCTGGTGGTCTATGGCCTGCGTAACGCCGGGCTGACCGATTACCTGGCCAATCTGCTGGACTGGTTAGCGGGCTATGGCATCTGGGGCGCGGCGATGGGCACCGGTGTGATGACCGCGTTCCTGTCTTCGATCATGAACAACATGCCCACGGTACTCATCGGGCTGTTGTCCATCGACGCAAGTCATGCCAGCGGCGCCATCCAGGAAGCGATGATCTACGCCAACGTGATCGGCAGCGACCTCGGCCCGAAAATCACTCCTATCGGCAGCCTGGCCACGCTGCTCTGGCTACATGTCCTGGAGCGCAAGGGCATCACTATCAGCTGGGGCTATTACTTCAAGGTCGGCATCGTGCTGACCGTGCCTGTGCTGCTGGTCACACTGGCTGCGCTGGCATTGCGGTTGGGTTGAGCGGATGACGGGTGTCGGCCCAGGCTGTGTAAAAACTACTGCGCTTGGCACTACTGCGTTAAAAAAAGGCGAAAAATGCTCATTTAGAACACCTAGAGTCGGTCGCGACCCCGGCCGTTTTCGCCTGTTTTTGCCTTGTCTTGCCTTCGCTCGTGACGTTTTTACACAACCTGGGCCAGATTCGGCCACAGGTCCGACACCAGAAACAGCCGCTCGGCTTCCTCCCAATTGCCCTCGGCATTCTCCCTGAGGCGCACCAATAGCTGCGCCGGGGCCAGCGGGTCGAGCTCACTCAGCCAGTCGTGCAACTGCTGATCGCTCCACGCCTGGTTGTAGAGTGCCGGCGCCAGCCAGGCATGGCGCGGCAAGGGCTGCCAGCGCCCCGGCTGGCTTTGCGCCAGGAACGACTGCCAGTCACGCTGGTGCAGCCAGCGACCCTTGAGGTGCTGCGGGTGAATGCCGGCAGGGGATTGGCATGAGCCTGGCCACGGGTACAATAGGTAGCCGCCCAGCCACAACCGTGCATTGAACGCTTCGACCCCCAGCGCTGCCAGCGTCGCCCGGCTTTCCGGACGTGCGGACATTGGCAACTGATGCTGGCTCAGATGGGTCAGCTTGCGGTCCAGCCGGTCCTGACAGCCAGGCCCCAGCCAGTGCGCCGGATCGCGGCCATCGCCGTCCTGCGGCCCGAGGTAGAGCTTGATCGCCAGTTCGACGTGGTGCACGCCTTCACCATCCCGCAACAGCATGTCTAACTCGCCCAGCGTCTGATTGCCAAGCCTGATGGGCAGGTTGGCGGCGATTATTTCCACCCCCGGTGCATGCTGCACGGCGAATTGCCAGAGCCGTTCGTAATAGCGGCCCAGTCTTCGTGTGCTGGCTTGCGCCAGCCAGTCTTCCAGCGGACGGCTGTCGTGGTCCAGTTGCCAGAGAAAATCCGCCAGCTGCTGTGGGGCTTTCACCCAGTCGCTGCCCGCCAGTGGATGGCGTTGCGGCCAGGGTGCGGTTTCAAGCATGGGCGGGGCGAGGATCACCCAGGCAAGGTCGCGCACTTCGGAATGCCGCAATCGGCGGGGGAGATCGATCAGGCCGGGGAATAGAGTCATGCGCCGAGAATAGCGTGAGTCGCCGCCGACAGACAGCGTGTTCGGCAAGCGGCCGGTGCGCACGGGTATTTTTTGCTTCGCAGACAACACATGACGTACGACGTGCGACAGGATGATCATCGAATAAAGAAAGGTTATCGAAAACTATCAGTGGCCTTCTCTTTGTGCAAACTGTCATTCATATCCAGTATATTGTTTGCGTCAAACAATTCAGGCACTGCTCAATGATGTTCATTGGCCGGTCTGTCTCAATTGTGGTCACCTGGTGGTGAACGTCATTCAATCAGTCGGTCGACTCGTGGGCTGCCTAATATAGGCAGTCTTCATGCGGCGGATATTCGACTCGGCAAATCGGATGCCTGGAGTTTTCTATGAACGGTGATATGCAGGCCCGGATAAAACAACTGCTCTCACCCGCCATTGCCCGTGTGCAATGTATTGCCATCGTTTGTTGGCTGGTTGTTCTGTCGGTCACGCCGTATCTGCAATTCGGTCTGCCGGAAATGCTGCTGACCCTTGGCCTGCTGGGGGCGTGCGCCTTGCAATACCGCGCGGTCGACTTCAGAGTCTGGCGATGTATGAGCATGACATTCGTGATCATTGTGGCACTGTGCTTTTCAAGGGCGGGCCATTTGCGCACCGGGATGGACATCAACTGGTCACTCTCGGTCGCCGTGATGATTATCCTGTGTTCGACATTGTTAGTGGTGTATACACGGGATTATCTTCTGGTCGCGGTACTCGCCTGGTGTATTCTCTCTCCCGCTCAAGGATTGGACACGGACAGTGTCGCGACTCTGTTCATGACACTGTTCTTTATCACGTCGGTCAGTCTGGGCAGTGTGATGAATCACACTTACACGCGCACACTTCGTACGGTATTGAGTCTGGAACATCAGTTTCGCGAACTGTCGCTGACCGATGACCTGACCGCCATATTGAATCGCCGGGCACTGATGCAGGCACTGGATAAACATGTGCTGAATAACTCCGCGGGTTATTTTCTGATGCTCGATATTGATGACTTCAAAACCATCAATGATCAATTTGGCCACGACGCCGGTGATCAGGCACTTCGCGTGATGGCTGGCTGCCTGCAAAAGACTGTGGGCAGTCTCGCCTTCGGACGCATGGGCGGAGAGGAGTTCGGCGTGATCCTGCCAATGTGCAGTGAAGATGAAGCTCGGGAATATGTGCTGAACCTGCTGGACTGCATCAGAAAATCACTCGCTGTCAGCCCGCTGACCTGCAGTGCCGGGCTGGCCGACATCCCAGCGGCAGTGGACAGCTCGGAAGTGCTCAAGACTGCCGACATCAATTTGTATCAGGCCAAGCGGGGCGGCAAGGACCGGGCATTCTGGCGAGGTGCGCAGATAGGCGGCCATCGAGCGGGCGGCGTCAGTGTGGAATGCGATAAAACCCGCGCTCTGACACGGTAGGCAGGCATCGGATTTTAGCGTGCTGCCCATACCCTGTTGCAAGGTCCGCGAAACCCTTTTTAAACCCCGGTTTGCTGCTGTCAGGCCCTTTCGCCCATAATCACGTTTTTAAAGTCGTATCGAACCCGCAGCAGGAGCCTCATGGAGCAATTTCGCAATATCGGCATCATCGGTCGCCTGGGCAGTGTTCAGGTGCTCGAGACCGTTCGCCGACTCAAGAGATTCCTGCTGGACCGCCACCTGCACGTCATTCTCGAAGAGACAATCGCCGAGGTCCTGCCCGGTCATGGCCTGCAGACCTCATCGCGCAAGATGCTCGGCGAGGTCTGCGACATGGTCATTGTGGTCGGCGGCGACGGCAGCCTGCTGGGCGCAGCGCGGGCGCTGGCTCGGCATAACGTTCCGGTGCTGGGCATCAACCGTGGCAGCCTGGGCTTTCTGACCGACATCCGTCCCGACGAGCTGGAGGTCAAATGTGCCGAAGTGCTCGACGGGCATTACCTGGTTGAAAACCGCTTTCTGCTCCAGGCCGAAGTGCGTCGCCACGGCGAGGCCATCGGTCAGGGCGATGCGCTCAACGACGTGGTGCTGCACCCTGGCAAGTCCACGCGCATGATCGAATTCGAGATCTACATCGACGGTCAGTTCGTGTGCAGTCAGAAGGCCGACGGCCTGATCGTCGCCACGCCGACCGGATCGACGGCCTACGCGCTGTCTGCGGGCGGGCCGATCATGCACCCCAAGCTCGACGCCATCGTCATCGTGCCGATGTACCCGCATACCCTGTCCGGGCGGCCCATCGTGGTCGACGGCAACAGCGAGCTGAAAATCGTGGTGTCCAAGGACATGACCATTTACCCGCAAGTGTCGTGCGACGGTCAGAATCACTTCACCTGTGCACCGGGTGACACCATTACGGTCAGCAAGAAACCGCAGAAACTGCGTCTGATCCATCCGTTGGATCACAATTATTACGAGGTCTGCCGCACCAAGCTCGGCTGGGGCAGCAAGCTCGGCGGCGGGGGCGATTAATGCTCGATCCGGCGCGTGGCTATGATCTGATCGGTGACGTGCACGGGTGTGCCAATACCCTTGAGCACTTGCTAGAGCTTCTCGGTTACCGTCTGCAGGCTGGCGTTTGGCGCCATCCCGAGCGCATCGTCATCTTCCTCGGCGACATCATCGACCGCGGCCCGCGCATTCGCGAATCGCTGCACATTGTTCGCGACATGGTTCAGGCCGGTCAGGCGTTGTGCATCATGGGCAACCACGAGTTCAACGCGCTGGGCTGGGTGACGCCGGCCCTGTCCGAAAGCGGTCACCAGTTCGTGCGCGAGCACACCCCGCGTCATGCGCGGCTGATCGGCGAGACCCTGGCGCAGTTCGAGCAGTATCCGGATGAGTGGAGCGAGTTCGTCAATTGGTTCTACGAGTTACCGCTGTACCTCGATGCCGGTCGCTTCAGGGTCGTGCATGCCTGCTGGGATGCGACCCTGATCGATCCGCTGCGTGGCCTGCATGGTACGGGGTGTATCGACAAGCATTTCGTCCAGGCATCGGCAATACCCGGCAGCTTCGCCAGTAATGTCTTCAACCGTCTGCTGCGTGGCACCGACATGCGTCTGCCGCATGGCCTGACCCTGACTGGCGGTGATGGACTGACCCGCGAATTCTTCCGCACCAAATTCTGGGAGGATGATCCGCAAACCTATGGCGACGTGGTCTTTCAGCCGGACGCCTTGCCCGAAGGGGTTGCCAAGACGCCGCTGTCCACATCGGAAAAAAACGCGTTGCTGCGGTATGGCATCAATGAGCCGCTGCTGTTTGTCGGTCATTACTGGCGCAGCGGCATCCCTGCGCCCATCCGGCCTAACCTGGCCTGTCTGGATTACAGCGCCGTGCTCTACGGCAAACTGGTCGCCTATCGGCTGGACCAGGAAACACAAATCGATCCGGACAAATTCGTCTGGGTAGATGTGCAGCGTCCCGAGGTTTGAGAATGAGTCCTGTAGCTGTCCTGCGCTTGCCGCTGAGCACCGACCTGAGCGGTTTTATCAGGTTGTTGCTGCGCTTGCAGATTCCTCACCGAGTCAGTGAAGAGGCTGGCGAGCAAGTCCTGTGGGTGCCGGACGCGCCGCGACTGGTCGAAGAAGTGCGCGAGTTGTACACGCGCTTCCCCGAAGGCGACGAGCACGTTCAACTGGCGCAAGACACCGTGAACTCCACCTACAAGCCGCCCGGCCTGATCGAGCAGTTACGCAGCAGTCCGGTGACGGCCCTGGTGTTGCTGGTCACCTTGCTGGTGGCCGGCTTGACGCTGCTAGGCGATAACCTTGAGGCCGTCCGCTGGCTGACCTTTCAGGATTTCCGCATCAATGGCGAGTACGCAACGTTTCTGCCATTGTCCGAAAGCCTCGCGTCCGGGCAGTGGTGGCGCATCATTTCGCCCATGCTGATCCACTTCGGCATCCTGCACCTGGCCATGAACGGCATGTGGTTCTGGGAGCTGGGGCGGCGGATTGAAATTCGTCAGGGCAGCCTGTCGTTGCTGTTGCTGACCTTGCTGTTCTCGTCGGTCTCAAATTACGTGCAGTACCTGTTCAGCGGCCCAAGCCTGTTTGGCGGACTGTCCGGCGTGCTGTATGGCCTGCTCGGGCATTGCTGGATTTTCCAGATGCTGGCGCCCAACCCGGTCTATCGCCTGCCGCGCGGGGTGTTGATCATGATGCTGGTCTGGCTGGCGCTGTGCCTGTCTGGGCTGGTGAGCATGCTCGGCTTCGGCGAGATCGCCAACGGTGCGCATGTCGGCGGGCTGATCATCGGTTGTGTCACCGGGCTGCTGGGTGGTGCGATTGCACGCCGCAAGGCCTAGAATTACCCGCTATTTTCTGGAGTGCGCCATGTCGTCTTTTATAGAAATGATCGAAAACATCACCCCGGATATCTACGAGAGCCTGAAACTGGCTGTGGAAATCGGCAAATGGTCCGACGGTCGCAAGCTCACTCAAGAGCAGCGTGAACTGTCCCTGCAGGCGCTGATCGCCTGGGAAGCGCAGAACCTGCCGGAAGACCAGCGCACGGGCTACATGGGGCCGCAGGAATGCGCCTCGAAATCGGCCCCGGTGCCCAATATCCTGTTCAAATCGGATGCTATTCATTGATCGAAATTGGTCGCGGAGCAGTCAACAAAATGTCGGCGCGTCAGGATGACACGTCGTGTGTGCAATACGCTTTTCGCCTGGGCGACACCGAGATAGCAGTCAACCCGCTGATCGGCAAGACGCTGCGTCTGGAGTTTCTCGGCGCCATTCATTGCAGTCATTGCGGGCGCAAGACCAAGTCCAGCTACAGCCAGGGTTACTGCTACCCGTGCATGCTCAAGCTGGCGCAGTGCGACCTGTGCATCATGAGCCCGGAAAAATGCCATCACGACCAGGGCACCTGCCGTGATCCGGCGTGGGGCGAGCAGTTCTGCATGACCGATCACATCGTTTACCTGGCCAATTCGTCAGGCGTGAAGGTTGGTATTACCCGCTCAACGCAGTTGCCGACCCGCTGGCTGGACCAGGGTGCAAGCCAGGCTCTGCCGATCCTGCGCGTAGCAACCCGCCAACAGTCCGGCTTCGTCGAAGACCTGCTGCGCAGCCAGGTGGCCGATCGTACCAACTGGCGTGCCTTGCTCAAGGGTGACGCTCAACCCGTCGATCTCAAGGCCATTCGCCAGGAGCTGTTCGACAGTTGCGGCGCAGGGCTGCTGGGATTGCAAGAACGATTCGGGCTGCAGGCCATCCAATTGCTACATGACGCCGAGCCTGTCGAGTTTCGTTACCCGGTCGAGGCGTATCCGACCAAGATTGTCAGCTTCAATCTGGACAAGAACCCGATTGCCGAAGGCACGCTGCTGGGGATCAAGGGCCAATACCTGATTTTCGACACCGGCGTGATCAATATTCGCAAGTACACGGCCTATCAGCTGGCCGTGCATCAGTAGAAGGATTCCAGCATGCGCACCGAACAACCGAAAATGATCTACCTGAAGGATTACCAGGCTCCCGAGTACCTCATCGATGAGACGAACCTGACCTTCGAACTGTTCGACGACCACTCGCTGGTTCACGCGCAACTGGTTATGCGCCGCAACCCCGAGCGTGGCGCAGGCCTGCCACCGCTGGTGCTGGATGGTCAGCATCTGGAACTGGTCTCGGTCAAACTGAGCGATGTCGAGCTGAGCGATGTCGAGCTGAGCGCTGCGGATTATCAGCTGACCGACGACCACCTGACCCTGCACCCACAGGCTGAAAGCTTTACGGTCGACAGCACCGTGCGCATCCATCCGGAATCCAACACCGCGCTGGAAGGGCTGTACAAGTCCAGCGGCATGTTCTGCACCCAGTGCGAGGCCGAAGGCTTCCGCAAGATCACCTATTACCTCGACCGTCCTGACGTGATGAGCAAGTTCACCACCACCGTCAGCGCCGACAAGCAGGGCTTCCCGATCCTGCTGTCCAACGGCAACCCGGTGGCCAGCGGCGAAGAAGAGGGTGGTCGGCACTGGGCGACCTGGGAAGACCCGTTCATGAAACCGGCCTACCTGTTCGCGCTGGTGGCCGGTGATCTGTGGTGTATCGAAGACACGTTCACCACCATGAATGAGCGGAATGTGACCCTGCGTATCTACGTCGAGCCGGAAAATATCGACAAGTGCCAGCACGCCATGACTAGCCTGAAGAAGTCCATGCGTTGGGACGAAGAGACCTACGGTCGCGAGTACGATCTGGACATCTTCATGATTGTCGCGGTCAACGACTTCAACATGGGCGCGATGGAGAACAAGGGCCTCAACATCTTCAACTCCAGTGCCGTGCTGGCGCGTGCCGAGACGGCGACCGATGCCGCACACCAGCGTGTCGAAGCGATCGTCGCCCACGAATACTTCCACAACTGGTCGGGCAATCGCGTGACCTGCCGTGACTGGTTCCAGCTGTCGCTCAAGGAAGGCTTTACGGTGTACCGCGACGCCGGTTTCTCGGCCGACATGAACTCGGCCACGGTCAAGCGTATCCAGGACGTTGCCTACCTGCGTACCCACCAGTTCGCCGAGGACGCAGGCCCGATGGCGCACGCCGTGCGTCCGGACAGCTTCATCGAAATCTCCAACTTCTACACCCTGACCGTGTACGAGAAGGGTTCGGAAGTGGTCGGCATGCTTCACACCCTGCTGGGTGCTGAAGGCTTCCGCAAGGGCAGCGATCTGTATTTCGAACGCCACGATGGCCAGGCCGTGACCTGCGACGACTTCATCAAGGCCATGGAAGACGCCAATGGCGTCGACCTGACCCAGTTCAAGCGCTGGTACAGCCAGGCGGGCACGCCGCGTCTGGCGGTCAGCGAGTCGTACGATGCTGCGGCCAAAACCTACAGCCTGACCTTCCGCCAGAGTTGCCCGACCACACCAGGCCAGCCTGGCGATCAGAAGCAACCTTTCGTGATCCCGGTTGAACTGGGGCTGCTGGACAGCAAGGGTGGCGATATTGCCCTGCGTCTGGCGAACGAAACGGCGGCGACCGGCACCTCACGAGTGTTGTCGGTTACTGAAGCCGAGCAGACCTTCACCTTCGTCGATGTCGCGGAAAAGCCGCTGCCTTCGCTGCTGCGCGGCTTCTCAGCGCCGGTCAAGCTGAGCTTCCCGTATGACCGCGACCAACTGATGTTCCTGATGCAGCACGACAGCGATGGTTTCAATCGCTGGGATGCCGGTCAGCAGTTGTCGGTTCAGGTATTGCAGGAACTGATCGGCCAGCATCAGCAAGGCCAAAAACTGGTCATGGATCAGCGTCTGATCACTGCACTGGGTACCGTGCTGGCGGATGATGACCTGGATCAGGCGATGGTCGCGGAAATGCTCTCGTTGCCGGGCGAAGCTTATCTGACCGAAATCAGTGAAGTGGCCGACGTTGATGCCATTCACGCTGCTCGCGAGTTTGCCCGTCAGCAACTGGCAGAGGGGCTGTTCGATGGGCTGCTGGCGCGCTATCAGGCCAACCGTGAAGTGTCGAAGGTCACGCCTTATGTGGCCGAAGCCGCTCACTTCGCCCGTCGTGCCCTGCAGAACATCGCGCTGTCGTACCTGATGCTCAGCGGCAAGCCGGAGGTGCTGGCAGCCACCATTGATCAGTTCGATACCAGCGACAACATGACCGAGCGCCTGACTGCGCTGGCCGTGCTGGTCAATTCACCGTTCACTGCCGAGCGCGACAAGGCGCTCGCCGTGTTTGCCGAGAACTTCAAGAGCAATGCTCTGGTCATGGATCAGTGGTTCAGCGTCCAGGCGGCGAGCACGCTGCCAGGCGGCCTGCAGCGTGTGCAGGAATTGATGAAACACCCGGCCTTCAGCATCAAGAACCCGAACAAGGTGCGTGCCCTGATCGGTGCCTTCGCCGGGCAGAACCTGGTCAACTTCCACGCGGCTGATGGCTCCGGCTACCGCTTCCTGGCGGACCTGGTGATCGAACTGAACGCGCTGAACCCGCAGATCGCTTCTCGTCAATTGGCACCACTGACCCGCTGGCGCAAATACGACAGCGCCCGTCAGGCGCTGATGAAGGCCGAGCTGGAGCGCATCCTCGCCTCCGGCAAACTGTCGGCGGACGTGTATGAAGTGGTGAGCAAAAGCCTGGCTGAATAAGGGTTTGTACTGTGCCTATTGCCTGAACTGCGTGGGTGATAAAGGCGCTGTCTGCTGATGCGGACAGCGCCTTTTTTGATTTGTATGCTAATGCTCAAAGCGCTCATCGCAATGCGCTCATCTCGTGGGAGCGAGCTTGCTCGCGAAGGCGATGGTTGCAACGTCTCTTTCCGTGGATTGTACCGGCACCTTCGCGAGCAAGCCCGCTCCTGCAGAGACTGGCGTTTATCCAGTTACCAGGGTTTCAGCCATCCGGTTTTCAGAATTCATCTCGTGTAGTGTAACGACGATAAGAATGGACTCCTGAAAATCTCACATGTGATGCGTATCTATCTTCAGAAACATCTGATACGTTGCTTACCTGATTCACGGCCAGCAGCAAGGGGAAGCGCCAATGCCTCGTAAATCCCAGGGCGATAACGCAACGGTCCCGGCCAAGGTGTCCAAGAGCTCCACCGATTACATGCGTGAAATGCGCCTGCGGCTCAAGGAGGCGGGGCTGGTGAAGCGCGAATTCTGGATCCGGCCGGAAAATGTCGATGCCTTGCGGGGGATCGAAAAAGCTTTAAGACAGCCCTTTCTGGGCGACAGAATAAAACTGGAGGACTTCATGACCGAGAATACCCACTGGACCATCAGCTCTCTGCAGAAGGCACTCAGCGAACTGGAACTGGTGACGAACGGCAAGATCGAGCTCGATGTGACCGAGGGCGATGCCTCGGGAATCAGGCTGACCATGGCCGACTACGGCGACCTGCCGATCTACATCGCCGTGGAAGGCGAGCAGATTCTCGCCGATGCGACCTTGATCGAAGTGAACAAGATCAAGAACGTGCAAGCGTTCAACGACGTTGTCCTGCGCAGCCGCGACCTGTTTCCGCTGTCGTCGGTCGGCATCGAAAAGCTGGGCGGCGGTCAGGAAGTCTACTGCCTGTTCGGCGCACTGAGCGCGGCCTCTTCGCTCACTGTAATCGTGCAGGAAATCCTCACACTCGCGGACAACGTGATCCGTGCGGCCGATGCTTTTGAAGATCATTTCATCTACTGAACAGCGCTGTCAGGCGGAGAACATTCATGACTACAAGTATCTGGAAAAAACTGGTGACCGCTGTCCGTGGCGGCGCTTCCGAAGTGGGCGAGTCGATTGCCGACGCCAATGCCATCCGCATTCTGGACCAGGAAATCCGTGACGCCGAGAACGCGCTGGTCAAGGCCCGCGACGGGCTGATCACCATCAAGGCCAAGCACAAACTCTCGGCGCAGCGTCTTGAAGAACACGCCACCAGCATCGCCAACTGGGAAGGTCGCGCCCTGCAGGCCCTCGATAAGGGTGAAGAAGCGCTGGCTGTCGAATGTGCAAACAAGATTGCCGAAATCGAAGCCCTGCGTGATCAGGAGCAGGCGCTGGCCGATCAGTTCAGCAAGCAGGTCAACCTGCTGCAGGATCAGGTGATCAAGGCCGAGTCGCGAATCAAGAGCCTCAAGCAGCAGGTCGAGATGGCCAAGGCCCGTGAAACCGTGCAAAAGGCTCGCGTTGCAACGGCCACCGCAACCGGCGGTGCCAGCGGCGCCGTGGAAACCGCAGTGGGTTCGCTGGCACGTCTCAAGCAGCGTCAGGACGAACAGGATGCCAAGCTCGAAGCGGCTGAAGAACTGGCCAGCCAGTCCAGCGGCAGCGATCTGGAACGTCGTCTGCAGGATGCCGGGATCGGCGCCAAAAGCGGCGGTGCGCAGGATGTACTGGCGCGCCTGAAAGCCAAAAGTCACACGCCGGCTCAGTAAGCGCTGCAACAAGGTGGACGAGGGTAGTGCATGGCGTTTTCCCGACGACTCAAGGTCATCCTCGTCCTCTCGGCCGTGTTGATTGCGGTACAGGCAATCAGCTCGGTCACCGACAACAGTCTGGTCCATTTCGGTATCATGCCGCGCAGCCTCATCGGGTTGCGCGGCATTGTGTTTGCGCCCTTTCTGCACGGGTCGATTCAGCACTTGCTCAGCAATCTGTTGCCGTTCATTGTGCTGAGCTGGCTGGTGGCGACCGAGGGTGTCAGGCGTTATGCATGGGTCGCCGGGCTGATCTGCCTGCTGGGCGGGCTGCTGGTCTGGAGCTTCGGTCGCAGCAATATCCATGTCGGCGCAAGCGGTCTGATTTTTGGTTTGTGGGCTTATCTGCTGGCGCGTGCGTGGTATCAGCGCAGTATCGCCAGCGTACTGATCGCGCTGCTGGTGCTGGCCGCTTACAGCGGGTTGGTATTCGGCTTCGTTCCGGTGGCCGGCGTGTCGTTCGAATCACATATCGCCGGTGCAGTTGCGGGCGTTTGTGTGGCCTGGCTGATGCATTCCAGGGCATTGCTGGCGCAGAAGTGAGCCAGTCTAATGCGCGGCGGCAGTGCGCCTGTTGCGCTTGAAGAGCGTTATATATCGTCACCCGTCACTGCAAGGAAATGGATTATGAGTTGGTTCAAACGGGCCATGGGCCTGGAAGCCCCCAAGGCATCAGGCCGGGACGGCGTACAACCGGTCAGCACGGTCAGTCCGCTGGGGCTGGCGTCCGGACGCATGCTGTGCCTGGACAGTTCACTGAAGCTGTTGCTCGACGGTCACTCGGAAGTGGTCGTCCCGGGCGATGAAAAGGTCTGGTCCGTAGGGCATATCGATCTCGGCCAGTCCATGGCACTGCATCGTTTTTACCTCGATAACGAGGACTATTTTCTGCAAGTGGTCAGCGACGGCCCCAATCCGGAGGACGTGCAGGACATCATCCTGTTCGGCTACTACAGCGCCGAGCCGATCACCAGCAAGGATGAATTGCTGCGCCTGACCGGGCCATCATCGAAGATCGGCCTGCCGACCTACGAGCACGATGGCGAGGTCTTCGAGCGGCAATGGGGGACTTCCCCTGGCCAGACCGAGCTGACGCCGCTCGATGAAGACATTGTCAGTCCCGACGCGACTTATCGTGTCAAGCACCTGAGCATGCTGTACGCCCGCGAAACGGGACTGATCAACCGCCGTGAATTTCTGCTGTTTTCCGTAGAGGAAGACGAGGAGGGCAGCATCACGCTCACCACGGCGGTCGGCATAACGCTGCAATCCACTGATATCAACGTTCTTTGACAAGGAAATCCTCATGATCGACGCGCTGCGTATGTCGCTCAATGCCACGGCCGTGTTTGGCTTCGTCCTGTACATTCTGGTGGCGGTCATCCTGTTCGCGCTGTTCCAGTTCATCTACAGCCGGATCACCCCACACAAGGAGTTTGCGCTGATTCGCGAGAACAACAGTGCCGCCGCGCTGGCGTTGGGTGGTTCGCTGATCGGTTTCGCGCTGCCGGCCAGTAACATCATCAGCTACAGCATCAGCATTCTGGACGTGATCGTCTGGGTGGTGATTGCCGCCATTGTGCAGTTGCTGGCGTTCGGCGTTACCAGTCTGGTGCTCAAGGGCCTGTCGACACGCATCGCCAAGGGCGAAATGGCAGCAGCCATCTATTCGGCCAGCGTCGCGATCAGCGTCGGTCTTCTCAATGCCGCCTGCATGACCCCGTCGGTCTGACGGCAGCCTTGAACAAGGAGACTCACGATGAGACGTAGTTCAGTAAAATTGGTACTCGCCGGTGCACTGCCCCTGGCCCTTGCCGGGTGTGGCCCGTCCGAGAAAAAGGACACCGTCAACGCCAAGGCCAACTTCAGTTCGGTGCAGGAATGCGTCGATGCCAAGGTGCCGGTGAATATCTGTTCGGATGCCTACATGCAGGCGCTGTCCGATCATCGCCGCATTGCGCCGACCTATGAGGACAAGGCGTCCTGCGACGCGGACTTCGTACCGGATTATTGCCAGGTCACCTCTGACGGCAAGTACATGCCCAAGCTCGGCGGCTTCGAACTGGGCTTTTCCGGGCAAGTGCCGAAAGAGGCACTCGACCGTGCCAATCAGGAAGTCAACCAGTCTGCTCCGGCAGGCATGAGTGGCACCACCGGGCTGATGGCCGGGCTGCTGATCGGCAATCTGCTCAGCAACGGCTTCGGCAATAACCGCTATTACTCGCAGCCCATCTACCAGACGCGCGATGATCGAGGCGGTTATTACAGCTCGTCGCTGCCCAGTCAGATCGATCGCGGCAAGACCTTCGGCCGTTCCACCCAGGCGCAATCCAGCCCGGATCGCAGCTACGGCAGGAGCACCCTGGGGCGCAAT
The DNA here is from genome assembly GCF_900074915.1 of Pseudomonas cerasi. Lineage (GTDB taxonomy): Bacteria > Pseudomonadota > Gammaproteobacteria > Pseudomonadales > Pseudomonadaceae > Aquipseudomonas > Aquipseudomonas cerasi. The sequence goes on along the minus strand of NZ_LT222319.1, from coordinate 4,060,332 downwards.
CTGGGCAGCTCTGGGTCCGGCTCGTCTTCGGTGTCATCGACCATCTCGCGCGGCGGCTTCGGCAGCCAGGCTTCGGCACGCAGTGGCTGGGGCGGCAAGAGCAGCAGTGGCAGCAGCAGTTTCGGAGGCTGACGGTTCGCGGCATGAAAAAGATCAGCATCGAGGAACGTCCGGACTGGCGCACGACCGCCGAACGTGAAGGCTTCAACTTTCACACTATCGACGGCGAGCGTTACTGGGACGAGCGCGGGTATTACCTGTTCAGCGAACAGCAGATTACCCGCGATCTTGAAGCGCCCACCCAGGAACTTCACCAGCTGTGCATGGACGCCGTGGCGCGCGTGGTGGACAGCGAAGCGCTGCTCCATCAACTGGCGATTCCGGAAGCGTTCTTCGACCTGATCCAGACCTCGTGGAAGGAGGGACACCCGCATCTGTACGGGCGCTTCGATTTTGCCTACGACGGTACGGGCCCGGCAAAGATGTACGAAATCAATGCCGATACGCCGACCAGTCTGATGGAAGCCGGGGCGGTGCAACTGCTCTGGCTGGAAGAGCAGATGGCGCGCGGCGTGTTGCCTGCGCATGCCACCCAGTTCAACTCGATTGCTGAGGATCTGGTTCGGGCCTTTGCCGAGTTTTCCGGCACGAGTCCGTTCTACTTTTCGGCGATGTCCGGTTCCATCGAAGACCGGGGCACTACCGATTTCCTGCGGCGTATGGCAGCACACGTCGGCATCGATGCGAGGCATATCGATATCGAAGACATCGGGCTCGGCGCTGATGGGCGTTTTGTCGACCTGGACGGGCGCTGGATCGAGCGCTTGTTCAAACTGCACGCGTGGGAGCATATCTTTCACGAGGAATTCGGCCAGCACGTGTCAGCCAGCGGCACTCAGTTTGTCGAACCCGCGTGGAAGGCGATTCTCAGCAACAAGGGGATTTTGCCGTTGTTGTGGCAGTTCAACGAAGGTCATCCGAACCTGCTGCCTGCGCATGTCGACCACGAGCCGAGCAAAGCGGTCCCCAAAGGCTGGGTGCGCAAACCCTACTTTTCCCGTGAGGGCGCCAACATTGAAATGCGTACGCCCGGCGATCAGGTCATCTCGGTCGATGGGCCTTATACCGATGCGCCCTACATTCTGCAGGCGTACTCGCCGCTTCCGCGATTTGGCGACAGCTACACGCTGATCGGCTCCTGGGTCATCGGCGATCTTGCGTCAGGGATCGGTATTCGTGAAGACGACAGCCTGATCACCAAGGACACCAGCCGCTTCCTGCCACACGTGGTTATCGACTGAGCGCTGCCTGTCGTCACCCGGTGTTACTGGCTTGAAGCACGTAACACTCTTTTTGTTACCACACGTTCATATACCTGCCAATAAGCCGCCATAACGAGCGGCCTTGTTAGTGCGCTGTCTGACAATCAAACAGGCGGTGTCGTTGTTTTTAATTCTGCTCATAACGCGAGAGCACGACGTTTCAGATCTGTACCTTATATAAGTTGTGATCTGTTCTTTATTGCCTGTTGGCATTCACGTTGCATTACTGTGGGCCATTCCGGGGGCCTGCTTCATGAATGTTTAACAGCGTGTTGTTCATTCTTTTTTATTTTGTGAAGTTTCCTACGGACGTATACCCGATAGACAAACTGTTCGCGGGAAGAATACGTGGGTCACTCGGTCTGCCTGTCACACAACTGTTTATTGGCCGCGCGTCAATAACCGGTGTCGCCCCGACAAAACGCTGTTTATAGCAGAACTATTACAGGCCAGGACGCCATACATGCGTCCCGATGTGGCCATGCAAGGAGAGCCCACATGCTCATGAAACAACTGCTGGGCGGCGCGCTGACGCTGCTGTTCGCGATCAACACCTGCCAGGCAGTCGATACCACGTTGCTCGGGAGTCGTTTGACCCCGCTGGGAGGCGAGATGGCAGGTAATGCCACGGGGACCATTCCGCCCTGGACGGGCGGAATCACCCGGCCCCCGCCCGGATACAAGGGCTCGGGCACTCGGCATGTCGACCCGTATACCGCTGACAAGCCCCTGTTCACCATCACTCACGCCAATATGCAGCACTATCGCACGCGCCTGACGCCTGGGCAGGTGGCGATGTTCGAAACCTACCCCGACAGCTACCGGATGCCGGTATACCCCACGCGACGTTCCGGATCGGCGCCGCAATGGGTGTACGACAACACCCGCCGCAATGCGCAGAAAGCCCGATTGATCGGCGGTGGCAATGGTTTTGTCGATGCCTACGGCGGCATTCCATTTCCGCTTCCGGAAAAGGGCATTCAGGCCGTGTGGAACCACATTGCTCGGTATCGCGGCCACTATGCGGTGCGACGTACTTCGGAAGTTGCGATACAGCGCGACGGCAGTTTCAAGCTGAACACGTCGCGTCAGGAAGTGCTGTTTCGCTTCTATGATCCTGCGGGCAGCTTTGCCAGTCTGGATAACGTGCTGTTTTATTACCTGTCGTTTACCCAGTGCCCGACGCGCATGGCCGGTTCTGCCGTGCTGGTCCATGAAACACTGGACCAGATTCAGGAGCCGCGGCAGGCGTGGACCTACAGTGCGCGGCAACGTCGGGTGCGCCGCGCGCCGAGTCTGGCTTACGACATGCCGATCCCGGCCTCTGAAGGCTTGCGCACGGCTGACGACACGGACATGTTCAATGGCTCGCCGGATCGTTACGACTGGAGGTTACTGGGCAAACGCGAGATTTATATTCCCTACAACAACTACCGCATTTCCAGCCCTGATATTACCTATCGACAGTTACTGCAGGTGGGGCATCTCAATCCCGCCTATACGCGCCATGAACTACATCGTGTATGGGTGGTGGAGGGCACGCTCAAACCGACCGCGCGGCATGTCTATTCAAGACGCACGCTGTACCTGGACGAGGACAGTTGGCAGGCCGCAGTCGTCGATCAGTACGATGCCCGGGGGCAGTTGTGGCGCGTTTCCATGGCGTACCTGAAAAACTATTACGAACTGCCGACGACCTGGTCTGCTCTGGACGTCTTCCATGACCTGCAGGCCCGGCGTTATCACGTACAGAACCTCGACAATCAAGAGCCTGGCACCAGTGACTTCTCTCAGCCGGTACCCAGCGTGAACGCCTTCAAACCAGCGGCCTTGCGGCGCAGGAGCATTCGCTGACCTGCGTCTGGGCAGTCTGCGCGATCAACCGTCGTGATGATCCATCAATCACATTCAGCGCGCTTAACAAAAGATAACGACATGTCGATTGTCAGGCATTTGCAAAGCTGCCTAGGATGGCTGAGCTTCCAGACAGGTAACGCCATAGCGCTGCGGGCGTCGACATCGATACGAGTTGTCCGGCACCCGCACCCGATAACAGCCACCTGATAATAATAAGAGCGGAAAAGTCCATGCGTGAGTCTTTCCATCGTCGCACCCGGTTATGCGCGGGCATGTCCCTGGCTGTCGTTGCGTCATCCCTGTTTGCGCTGCCAGCCACGGCCGGGTCCGAGCCGGTATCCACTGCCGTTGCTGCAGACGCTCCTGTTTATGCCATCGAGTCGGCCAAAGCCTCTCGCACGTTGTTGCTGGACGTTGCCCATGCGGGTGCGCGGCTGGTCGTGGTGGGTGACCATGGGCATATTCTGCTTTCCGATGATCAGGGCAAGACCTGGAGTCAGGCCCGCGTGCCTACCCGGCAGTTGTTGACGGCCGTGTTTTTTGTGGATGAACAGCACGGTTGGGCGGTCGGTCACGACGCGCAGGTACTGGCCAGCAGCGATGGCGGCAAGAGCTGGAGCAAGCAGTTCGAGGACTTGAAGCGCGAGGCTCCGCTGCTGGATGTCTGGTTCAAGGATCTCGACAACGGTTTGGCCATCGGTGCCTACGGCCTGCTGCTGAGCACGGCCGATGGCGGGCAGCACTGGGAAGATGTCAGCGACCGGCTGGACAACGAAGACCAGTACCACTTGAACGGCATCACTCAGGTCAAGGACGCCGGCCTGTTCATCGTCGGCGAAGCGGGCAGCATGTTTCGCTCCCGCGACGAGGGGCAGACCTGGGAGAAAATCGACGGCCCGTATCAAGGCTCGTTATTCGGTGTGATCGGCACGGCTCAGCCGTCCACGCTGCTGGCCTATGGTCTGCGCGGCAATCTGTTTCGCTCCAGCGATTTTGGTGACAGCTGGCAGCCCGTCGAACTGAAGGGTGCGCGCGGGCCGATCGAGTTCGGGCTGGCAAGTGCCACGCTGCTGGCCGATGGCTCGCTGGTGCTGGTCGGCAATGGCGGCAGTGTCATGCGCAGCACCGACGACGGTGAAACATTCGCGGTCTTCAATCGACCTGATCGCATCTCGCTGGCCGGGGTCACTGGCAATTCTCAAGGCAATCTGATTTTGGTCGGGCAGGGCGGCGTTCGCCTCACCTCGCCGACGGGCGCCGATACCACCCAACAATAAGACCTTTCAGGGCGGGGATATTCAGGCATGAACACGCACCAGCACGCGCAAGATCCGGATGAAAAGGCAACCTTCCTCGAACGCCTGATTTTCAACCATCGCCCGGCAGTCATCATCCTCTGCCTGCTGGCCGGCCTCTTTCTGTTCTGGCAGGCCACGCAGGTGCGGCCTTCCACCAGTTTCGAGAAGATGATTCCGCTGTCCCATCCGTTCATCCAGAACATGATGGAACACCGCAACGATCTGGCGAATCTGGGTAACACCGTTCGTATCTCGGTAGAGGCCAAGGAGGGTGACATCTTTTCCAAACCGTACATGGAGACGCTGCGTCAGATCAGCGACGAGGTGTTCTACATTCCTGGCGTTGACCGTTCTGGCCTGAAATCGCTGTGGAGCCCGAGCGTACGCTGGACCGAAGTGACGGAGGAGGGCTTTGCCGGAGGCGAAGTGATTCCGCAGAGTTACAACGGTTCGGATGAGAGTCTGGATCTGTTGCGCAACAACATACTCAAGTCCGGACAGGTCGGGCGGTTGGTGGCCAACGATTTCAAATCCAGCATCATTGATGTGCCGTTGCAGGAGTCCTACCCGGATCCGGCAGACCAGGGCAAGTTGCTGGCGCTGGACTATCAGCAGTTCTCGCACCAGCTTGAAGAGAAGATCCGCGACAAGTATCAGGCGCAAAACCCGAACATAAGGATTCACATCGTCGGCTTCGCCAAGAAAGTCGGCGACCTCATTGACGGCCTGTTCATGGTGGTAATGTTCTTTGGCATCGCCTTTCTGATCACGCTGGTGCTGTTGATCTGGTTCACCCGCTGTCTTCGCAGCACCATCGCCGTGCTGATCACCACCTTGATTGCGGTGATCTGGCAACTTGGGCTGATGCACGTCGTGGGGTTCGGTATTGACCCGTACTCGATGCTGGTGCCGTTTCTGATTTTTGCTATCGGCATCTCTCACGGCGTGCAGAAAATCAACGGTATCGCCCTGCAATCCAGCGAGGCCGACAACGCCCTGACCGCTGCAAGGCGGACGTTTCGTCAGCTGTTTCTGCCGGGCATGATCGCGATTCTGGCCGATGCGGTCGGCTTTATCACGCTGCTGATTATCGACATCGGGGTGATTCGCGAGCTGGCCATCGGCGCTTCCATTGGTGTGGCAGTGATCGTGTTCACCAACCTGATCCTGCTGCCGGTGGCGATTTCCTACGTGGGCATCAGCAAGCGGGCGATCAATCGCAGCAAGCAGGATGCGGTGTCCGAGCATCCGTTCTGGCGCTTGCTGTCCAACTTTGCCAGCTCAAAGGTTGCGCCGGTCTCAATTGTGCTGGCGCTGCTCGCCTTCGGTGGCGGGCTCTGGTACAGCCAGAACCTGAAGATCGGCGACCTGGACCAGGGCGCGCCGGAGCTGCGTCCTGATTCACGCTACAACAAGGACAACGCGTTCATTATCAGTCATTACTCCACCAGTTCGGACGTGCTGGTGGTGATGGTCAAGACGCCACCAGAAGGTTGCTCGGCCTATCCAACCATGTCAGCGATCAACGAACTGGCCTGGAAGGATGGAAAACACCCAGGGCGTGCAGTCGGCCATTTCGCTGGTGACGGTGTCGAGACAGATGATCAAGGGCATGAACGAGGGCAACCTGAAATGGGAGAGCCTGTCGCGTAACAAGGATGTGCTGAACAACTCCATTGCCCGCGCCGACGGCCTGTACAACAACACCTGTTCGCTGGCGCCCCTGCTGGTGTTCCTCAACGACCATAAGGCCGAAACCCTCGACCGGGCGGTGCATGCAGTGCAGGACTTCGCCAGGCAGAACGACACGCCGGACCTGCAGTTCCTGCTGGCCGCCGGCAACGCTGGTATCGAGGCCGCGACCAACGAGGTGATCAAAAAATCCGAGCTGACCATTTTGATTCTGGTCTACCTCTGCGTGGCAGCGATGTGCATGATCACCTTCCGCTCATGGGCCGCCACGCTGTGCATCGTCCTGCCACTGGTGCTGACCTCGGTACTGGGCAACGCCCTGATGGCCTTCATGGGTATCGGCGTCAAGGTCGCGACCTTGCCGGTGGTGGCGCTGGGCGTGGGCATCGGCGTCGATTACGGCATCTACATCTACAGCCGTCTGGAAAGCTTCCTGCGCGCCGGTCTGCCGCTGCAGCAAGCCTATTACGAAACCCTTAAGTCCACCGGCAAGGCCGTGCTGTTTACTGGTCTGTGCCTGGCCATTGGCGTGTGCACCTGGATCTTCTCGGCAATCAAGTTTCAGGCCGACATGGGCCTGATGCTGACCTTCATGCTGCTGTGGAACATGTTCGGCGCACTGTGGCTGCTGCCCGCGCTGGCACGGTTTCTAATCAAGCCGGAGAAGATGGCGGGGAAGGTGGGGAATTCGTTGTTTTCGCATTGAGGCTGTGGCGGCCTGTAACTCGATGTCCTATTCACCCTCGTGCCAATGCGGAGCGTTGGCACATAGTCCGTGACGCTCTGCGTCACAAATTTGCGCCGCGCCGCTTACTTGGGACAGGACGCAGAGCGTCCAGACCGGCATTCCCACGCGGAGCGTTGGAACGATGAGTTACGCCTCAAGATGACTATCGTGCCAATGCTCCGCGTTGGCATGCAGTTCGTGACGCTCCGCGTCACAAATTTGCGCCGCGCCGCTTACTTGGGACAGGACGCAGAGCGTCCAGAACGGTATTCCCACGCGGAGCGTTGGAACGATGAGTTACGCCTCAAGATGACTATCGTGCCAATGCTCCGCGTTGGCATGCAGTTCGTGACGCTCCGCGTCACAAATTTGCGCCGCACCGCTTACTTGGGACAGGACGCAGAGCGTCCAGACCGGCATTCCCACGCGGAGCGTTGGAACGATGAGTTACGCCTCAAGATGACTATCGTGCCAATGCTCCGCGTTGGTATGCAGTTCGTGACGCTCTGCGTCACAAATTTGCGCCGCGCCGCTTACTTGGGACAGGACGCAGAGCGTCCAGAACGTCATTCCCACGCGGAGCGTTGGAACGATGAGTTACGCCTCAAGATGACTTGCGTCTCTAATAAACACGGCGAACATACAGGCGCAGGAAGTTATCGATTCAGTCGAACCTGTCGATCAACCGCCCCCGAGTACCACACTCAGCGCATTGCGCGCATCGTCCAGTTGCACCAGCGAAGCGTGGCGTGCGCCCAGCGCGTCGCGGTTCTGGATGGCGGTGAGGATTGCCTTGTGACGAGGCATGGCCAGTTCGTGCAGGTTAGGGCGTTTGTTGGAGTATTTGAGTGCTTCGCGCAACGCCAGTGACAGCATGTTGCACAGGTGTGCCAGCAGGTCGTTGTGGGTGGCGTCGGCGATGCGGCTGTGGAAGTCGAGGTCGGGTTGCAGCAGGTCTTCCGGCGTCGGTGCGGCTTCCATGCGCAGATAGGCTTCGTGGATCGACTCGATCTCTGCGTCGGTGGCATGCTGCGCGGCCAGTGCGGCAACCGCTGGTTCGATGACCGCGCGTACGCTGGTCAGCAGGTTGAAGAAATCATTCTGCGGCGAGCTTTGCATGACCCAGTGCAACACGTCCGGGTCCAGCAGATGCCATTCGCGGCGCGCCTTGACCACTGTGCCGACACGCGGACGCGAATAAACCAGACCCTTGGCCACCAGAACCCGTGTCGCTTCGCGCAGGACCGGGCGGCTGACGGCGTACTCTTCGCAGAGCAGCGCTTCGGCAGGCAGCTTTTCGTCAGGCTTGAAACGGCCGGACACTATTTGCATGCCCAGTTCCTGGACGATGCGCGCGTGCATGCTTTTTCGGTCGGAAGGCTTTCGATAATCCATGGGAACGCAGTGGGGTCCTGGCGGTGATTGCTGGGCATCATACCATCGCGCAACGATTACGGCGGCCATCTGCGTCAGGCGGCCGCCGTTTCGTTCAGTGCGAGTGACGAGGGACTTCGGCGCCCCTGCAACCGACCAGGAAGTCGAAATCACAGCCCTGGTCTGCCTGCATCACCCGGTCTACGTACAGTTGACGATAGCCACCGAGCAACAGCTGCTGCGGTGCCTGCCAATCGGCGAGGCGCGCCGCCAGTTCGGCTTCCGGGATGTCCAGATGCAAACGTCCGCCAGCGCAGTCCAGCTCGATCCAGTCGCCTTCCTTGACCACCGCCAGCGGACCGCCGGCTGCGGCTTCCGGTGCCACATGCAGAACCACTGTGCCGTAAGCCGTGCCGCTCATGCGCGCATCGGAAATACGCACCATATCAGTCACGCCCTGTGCCAGCAGCTTGGCTGGCAAGCCCATGTTGCCGACCTCGGCCATGCCCGGATAACCTTTGGGGCCGCAGTTCTTGAGCACCATGACCGAGTTGGCATCAATGTCCAGATCCGGGTCGTTGATCCGTGACTTGTACATCTCGAAATTCTCGAACACTACTGCGCGGCCACGGTGCTGCATCAGTGCCGGGGTCGCGGCGGAGGGCTTGAGCACGGCACCCAGTGGTGCGAGGTTACCGCGCAGCACGCAAATCCCGCCGTCGGCGCGGATCGGGTTATCCAGCGCGCGGATCACCTGATCCTCACCATAGATCGGTGAGTTGCAGGTGTTTTCGCCGATGCTCTTGCCATTGACGGTCAGGGCATCCGGGTTGGGCAGCAGCTTGGCCTCGTTCATGCGGCGCAATACGGCGGGGAGGCCGCCAGCGTAATAGAACTCTTCCATCAGGAAGCGCCCCGACGGTTGCAGGTCGACAATCGTCGGCATGCCACGGCCCATGCGCGACCAGTCATCCAGGTCCAGATCGACGCCGATACGTCCGGCGATGGCTTTCAAGTGGATGACGGCGTTGGTCGAGCCACCGATGGCCGCGTTGACCCGGATGGCGTTTTCGAATGCAGCCTTGGTGAGAATCTTCGAGAGGCGCAGGTCTTCGCGGACCATGTCGACGGCACGCATGCCGGACATGTGCGCCAGCACGTAACGCCGCGAATCCACCGCCGGAATGGCCGCGTTGTGCGGCAGCGAAGTGCCCAGCGCTTCGGCCATGCAGGCCATGGTCGACGCCGTGCCCATCGTGTTGCAGGTGCCGGCCGAGCGCGACATGCCGGCTTCGGCGGAGAGGAATTCATCAAGGCTGATGGTCCCGGCCTTGTAGGACTCGTGCATCTGCCAGACGATGGTTCCGGCGCCGATGTCCTTGCCTTCATGCTTGCCGTTGAGCATCGGTCCGCCGGTCACGACGATGGCGGGGATGTCACAACTGGCAGCACCCATCAACAGGGCAGGGGTGGTCTTGTCACAACCGGTCAACAGCACGACCCCGTCGATGGGGTTGCCGCGAATCGCTTCCTCAACGTCCATGCTCGCCAGGTTGCGGGTGAACATTGCGGTAGGGCGCAGGTTGGATTCGCCGTTGGAAAACACCGGAAACTCCACCGGCCAGCCGCCTGCTTCGATCACGCCACGTTTGACATGCTCGGCGATCTGCCGGAAATGCGCGTTGCAGGGGGTCAACTCCGACCAGGTATTGCAGATGCCGATGATCGGCTTGCCCTGGAACTGGTGGTCGGCAATGCCCTGATTCTTCATCCAGCTGCGGTACATGAAGCCATTCTTGTCGGCGGTGCCAAACCACTGGGCAGAACGGAGGGTCGGTTTTTTATCGGAGTCAGACATGATCGGCTCTCTTATTGTAAGACTTAATGGCGATACTGCTGGCTAAGGTAAGCCTAAAAAACGCGTATTGGAAGAGTTGTCAGTTTAAATAGTATTACTATATAGTCGGTCGTAGACGAGGGATCATCCTGGCGCATGTGCTGCGTTATTCAGCCCCCAGGCACAGAGGCGATCCCCGCAGGTTCCATAACAAAAACAATGGGAGACCGCCTACATGAGCCAGGAACTGCGGCTTATACGCCGCATTACGTTCAAACTGATTCCTTTCCTTATCCTGCTGTACCTGATCGCTTATGTAGACCGCTCTGCCGTGGGCTTTGCCAAGCTGCACATGGGCGCGGACATCGGTATCGGCGACGCCGCCTACGGGCTGGGTGCCGGACTGTTCTTCATCGGTTACTTCCTGCTGGAGATCCCCAGCAACCTGATGCTTGAGCGCTTCGGCGCACGCCGCTGGTTCGCGCGGATCATGATCACCTGGGGCGCGATCACCATCGGCATGGCCTTCGTCCAGGGGCCGCACAGCTTCTACGTCATGCGGTTTCTGCTGGGCGCTGCCGAGGCGGGCTTCTTTCCCGGTGTGCTGTACTACATCACCCAGTGGTTTCCGGTGCGCCATCGCGGCAAGATCCTTGGCCTTTTCATCCTCTCGCAACCCATCGCCATGATGATCACCGGGCCCGTTTCCGGCGGTTTGCTGGGCATGGACGGCATACTCGGTCTGCATGGCTGGCAATGGCTGTTCATCGTCATCGGCACGCCAGCGATTCTGCTGACCTGGCCGGTGCTGCGCTGGTTGCCGGATGGTCCGCAGCAGGTCAAATGGATGGACCAGGCCGAGAAGGACTGGCTGACCGGTGAGCTGAAAAAGGACTTGGAAGAATACGGCCAGACCCGCCACGGCAATCCGTTGCACGCCTTGAAAGACAAGCGTGTGTTGCTTCTCGCGCTGTTCTATCTGCCAGTGACCTTGAGCATCTACGGTCTGGGCCTGTGGCTGCCGACGCTGATCAAACAGTTCGGTGGCAGTGACCTGACCACCGGCTTCGTGTCATCGGTGCCTTACATTTTCGGCATCATTGGCCTGCTGATCGTGCCGCGCAGTTCCGACCGCCTCAACGACCGTTACGGGCATCTGGCCGTGCTGTATGTGCTGGGTGCCATCGGCCTGTTCTGCAGCGCCTGGCTGACCATGCCGGTGGCGCAGCTGGCTGCATTGTGCGTCGTGGCGTTCGCGCTGTTTTCCTGCACGGCGGTGTTCTGGACCTTGCCGGGGCGGTTCTTCGCGGGTGCCAGTGCCGCAGCCGGTATCGCGCTGATCAATTCGGTCGGCAACCTGGGCGGCTACATCGGGCCGTTCGTGATCGGTGCGTTGAAGGAAATCACCGGCAGCCTGGCATCGGGCCTCTATTTTCTGTCGGGTGTCATGGTCTTCGGGCTGCTGCTGACCGGCATCGTCTATCACGTGCTGGAGCGCAAGCATGTGCTGCCAGTGTCCGACTTCGCGGCGAGTGCCAAGGCGAGATAGGTTTTCAGCGGCCCATTATCTGGAAGGAGAATTTCATGCGGTTAGTACAGTTTGAATTGAGCGGCGGTCAGCGCCGGGTCGGTCTGGTCGACGGTGATCAGGTGCGTGAGGTCCAAGGTGTCGAAAGTGTTCGCGAGCTGGCGCTGACGGCAATCGAGGCGGGTTCGGCTCTGGCGCATCAGGTCGAGCAGCGTGGCGTTGGCGAGACGCATGACTATTCGCAGTTGCTTGAGGAGTTGCGGATCCTGCCGCCGCTCGACCATCCTGATCCGGCGCACCTGCTGGTCAGCGGCACCGGGCTGACCCATCTGGGCAGTGCGTCGGCACGCGACAAGATGCACCAGCAGTCCGGCGACGAAGCCTCGATGACCGACACCATGCGTATCTTTAAATGGGGCGTCGAAGGCGGCAAGCCGGCAGCGGGGCAGGCCGGTGTTCAGCCAGAGTGGTTCTACAAGGGTGATGGCAGCATTGTCGTGCGCCCCGGACATTCGTTTTCGCTGCCGCCCTTTGCCGAAGATGGCGGGGAAGAGCCCGAGCTGAGCGGCCTGTATGTGATCGGTCATGACCGCAAGCCTTATCGCCTGGGCTTCGCCATCGGTAACGAATACTCCGATCACGTCATGGAGCGTCGCAACTACCTGTATCTGGCGCATTCGAAACTGCGCGCCTGTTCTTTCGGTCCGGAGTTGCGCGTGGGCGACTTGCCGCAAAGCCTGTCGGGCACCAGCCGGGTCTGGCGCGACGGCAAGGTGCTGTGGGAAAAAGAGTTCCTCAGTGGCGAAGCGAACATGTGCCACAGCCTGGAAAACCTTGAATACCATCACTTCAAGTACGCACAGTTCCTCAGACCCGGTGACGTGCATGTGCATTTCTTCGGCACCGCGACGCTGTCGTTTGCCGATGGCGTGCGCACCCAGCCGGGCGATCGTTTCGAGATCAGTCAGGCCGAGTTCGGCAAGCCGCTGGTCAACGGTTTGGCACCGAGCGAGCCGGTGTTTCAGCCGGGCGGCATCGGCAAGCTGTAAGCGCAGTCCCTGTTTGATTGCTCACCGTGCCAGCGCTCGGCGCTGGTACGGCTCTACTTGCGCTCCGACTGTATCTACGCCTGCCTTTTGCCCTATCATTCGCGCTTTTGCTGGCCGGATGAATTTCATGACTACCACACCCACCACACTGCTCGCCGCACTCGAAGCCACCACCATGCTGGAAATCGACGGGCTGCACGCCTGGGACTTCTCTCTGGGCGAGGAACTGAACGTCGAATGCATGGACGGCCGTGAGCGCAAGGTATGGCGCTTCACCAAGGCGCAAGTCGATGCTGCGACCTTCGATGAATCCCTGCAAAGCTGGGTGATCAACGACGGCAACGCCGATCACCGGATCATCTGCCTGGATGCCTTCACCCCTTCCGATGAAGATGATTCTGCGCAGGATTGAGTAAATGCGGGCTGGCGCTGTCATAGACCCCGACAGTGCCGTAACAGGCATCAATAACTTCGATAACAAGGGATGCCCCCATGCCCCATAAATTTCTGCCGTGGCTGGCGATTGCCAGTGCCATGAGCGCATTTACCCTGCAGGCCCAAGCCATGCCCGATACTGAATTGCTGATAGGTTCCTACACGCAAGGCAAGAGTGAAGGGATCTATCGTTTTGCCTTCGACAGCAAAACCGGGATGATCGGCGCCAAGCCGCTGCAAGTGGTCAAAGCCGAAAACCCGTCGTGGCTGACCGTCTCCAGAGACCAGCGCTACCTGTTCGCGGTCAATGAAAATGGCCCCGGACAAAAAGACGTGGTCGGTAAGGTCAGCAGCTTTGCGATCGACCCGAAAACCCTTCAGATCACGCCGATCAATCAGGTTCAAAGCCGTGGTGAAGAACCGACGCACTCCAGCCTGAGCTACGATGGCCGTTACCTGTTCGTGGCCAACTACGCCGTAAACCCCGACCCGGGCGGTGCGCTGACCGTGGTGCCGGTGGGCAAGGACGGCACGTTGAGCGAAGCCGTTCAGGTGCTGCCGCTGGGTCCTGGAAGCAAGGTCAACAGTGAGCGGCAGATGTCGTCGCATGTGCACCTGGCCGTGCCGACCCCGGATGACAAGTACGTGGTGACCGCCGACCTGGGCGCTGACAAGCTGTTTGTCTATCAGTACGACGCCAGCCAGGCCAAGCCATTGCAGCCAGCCAAGGTGCCGTTCGTGCAGTTGCCGGGCGGCTCCGGACCCCGTCATACCCTTTTCAGTGGGGATGGCAAGCATGCCTGGCTGGTGCTGGAAATGACCGCCCAGGTCGCAGTGTTCGACTACCATGACGGCGGCTTCAAGCAGACCCAACTGGTCGACATGAAGAACAAGGGCGTGGAAGAGAAAAACGGTGGTGGCGCCTTGCACACTTCACCGGATGGCAAGTTTTTGTACGTGACCAATCGGGGTGACGCGAATCAGGTCGTGGTGTTCCGCATCGATCAGGCCAGCGGCAAGCTTGAAGAAATTCAGCGTCGCTCCCTGGAAGGCAAGGAGCCACGCGAGTTCGCTTTCGATCCGACCGGCAAGTTCATGCTGTTCGCCAATCAGAAAAGCAACCAGATCGTGACCGTACGCCGTGATCCGCAGAGCGGGAAGATCGGTGAAACGGTGCAGAAATTCGATGCCGATGCACCTTCGTACCTGCGTTTTCTGAACGACAAGTAAGCTGCCCCGGCTCCAGCCCCCAAGATACAAGGGCTGGAGCCGTTATCATTCTTGATGATATGGGTTAGTGCTACAAAAGATTTCTGCTGAACCACCCTCGGGCGTAAGTTTGAGTCACGGCCATAACGGTCAGGACTTCAAACCAGCGTACAGACAGACAAGAGGGGTGACCGACATGAATTTCAATCTTTTCTCCATCATCGCTGCATCTGCTATCTCGGCAAGCGTCGCTCTTCCGGCCAGCGCCAGTGTCGAAGTGAACGACAAGAAAGCCCATGCGACTCAGACGTACACAACCAAATACCTGCAGCAGAGCGCTAATTTCTACGCAGCGCTGGACCACAAATCTGTCCAGTGATTGATCAGCCGTCACGCTTTCGCGAGCATGTTCGCCCACACAGGTCCCTGCGACTTACTGCCCAATGCGTGGCAGACCATGCACGGAATGTCAGGCGAGCCTGTTCGCGAAAGCGCTGGTGGCACAACATTCAAGAGCGGACGCAGAGCGTCCAGAACGGCATTCCCACGCGCAGCGTGAGGAACGATAGTCAACTGCCGTGCCTCACGTTCCGCGTCGCAGGTCCCTCAGTTGCCCACCTCGATTGTGCTCAATCCATTGCCCTGACGACGTACCTTGATCTGCACCGGGATTCGTTCGTGCATTTCCTGGACGTGGGAAATCACGCCGACCTTGCGGCCCTGCGCCTGCAAGCCGTCGAGGGCGTCCATCGCCAGTTGCAGCGATTCCGGATCGAGGCTGCCGAAACCTTCATCGATGAACAGTGACTCGATGCGCAAGGTGCTGGATGCCATCGAGGCGAGGCCCAGCGCCAGTGCCAGCGAGACGAGGAAGGTTTCCCCGCCGGACAGCGAATGAACCGAGCGTAGTTCGTCGCCCATTTCCGTGTCCATGACCAGCAGACCGAGCATGCTGCCGCCGCGTTTCAGGCGGTAACGGCGCACCAGTTGCCTGAGTTGCGCATTGGCATGGTGGACCAGCAGATCAAGGTTGTAGGCCTGGGCGATTTTGCGAAACCTGTCGCCTTCTGCCGAGCCGATCAACGACGCCAGACGTGCCCAGCCCAGGTATTCGCTGTTGGCGTCGGCGATGCGCGTCTGCAGTTCGCTGCTGGCGTTGCGGCGGCGCTGATCTTCACTGAGCTCGGCACGCAGGTTGGCGCAGTGCTGCTCACTGAGCGCCGACTGTTCATGGGCCTGTTGCAGCGCTGCTTCCAGTTGCGCACTGTCGGTCATATCACTGTGTTGCGCCTGATGCTGTTGCAGGCGCTGATCGCGTTCCTGCAGCAATACTTTTGCCTGCTCCAGCGCCTTGTCGGTGCTACTCAATTGCACACGCAGTTGCTCGATATGTGCGTCGTCGTAGGTCAGCAGGGTGTCCAGCGCGCTATCGTCCAGTTGCGGATGCTGAGCACGCCATTCGCTGATCTGCACATCAAGTTCAGCCAGTTCCTGTTGCAGTGCCTGCTGCTGTTGCTGTTCGGACTTGAGCTCGGCAGCCAGTTGAATCAGTTGATTGTGGATGTCCTGCAGCGCCTGCGCCGCCAGACTTTCTGCCTGTCTGGCCTGTTCGATGGTCTGCTCCAGCGCCTGTTGCCATTGCTCTGCGCTGGCGTGGTCGCCCAGCAGACCGGCAAGTGTCTGCTGACTGTTATGCCGTTGCTCGCCGAGCCGGGTGACTTCCTGCGCCAGTTCGGTCTGGCGGTGCACGAGAGTCTGCTGCTCGACCTGCTGCTTCTCGATCTTCTGCTGACGCTCGGTTTGCTCCTGTTGCTCTTCGTGCTGCTGCTCCAACTGATCGAGACGCTGGGTCACCTGCTGTTCGAGCTGCAGCACGGTCGCCGATGCATCGCTGCGCAGACCTTCAAGCACCTGGGGCGATACCAGCGGCGTGAATGCCGTCAGTTCTTCTTCCAGCCGCTGCCCGTCGACCTCCAGTTGCTTGAGCTGCTCGGCAACATGGCCCGCAGCGGTCTGGCTGGCTTCGCTCGCCGCCTGCAGCTGCTGCTGCAGGCGCGCAGCGTCTTTTTGCAGGGTCAGCAAGGCTTGCTGACGTTGCTCGTCACGGCTGATGACTTCGCTCAGTTGACTCAATTGCTGGCTCAACCAGCCGTCGCGCTTGTCGGCGTCCCGGTCGAGCAATTGGGCGGCGAGGGGATGTGACTCCAGGTCCGGTGCCAGGGTCTGATGGCGCGCGTTTAGCTGTTCGTGCTGACGCAGCAGCTCTTTCTGTCGGGCGATCACGCCACCGACCTGCTCACGCAATTGATTGCGTTGCTCGGTCAGCAGGTCCACGGCTTTCTGCGCGCTGGCCTGCTCGTTGTCGTCGTGTTGCGTGAGGCTTTCGAGCAGCGCCTCCGGCTGATGCCAAGGGTGTTCGATGCTGCCGCAGACCGGGCAGGGCTGGTCGTCCTGCAACTGCACGCGCAACTCCTCGACACTGGCGCTGCGGGCGAGGCGCTGGCGCTCCAGCAGTTGCCGGGTAACGGTCAGGGTCTGCTCGGCGACGGTCAGCTCATCACGAACGCGAAGGCCTTCACTGTTGAGCTGTTCGCGTTGCTGCTGGGCGCTCTGCTGTTGCTGGGTCAGCTCGGCAAGCTGCCGGTCGACGTCCTGCTGACTGGCCCACAGACGGGCCAGCTCCTCGAAGGCACGCTGCTGTTTGCGGTTGTCCTGCAACAGGCTGCCGAGGATCTGCACCTGTTCGGTCACTGCCTCCACTTCGCAATCGGCTTCGCGGTACAGCAACTCCAGCGCGCTGCGTTGCTCGGTCAGCTGCTGATCGGCAGTGTTGGCACGTTGCTGCAGGGCAGGCAGCTCGCTGTGTCCGTGCTTGAGGCGATTGGCGATCAGCGTGAGGGATTTCAGGCGGTCACGCCACGCGTTCCAGGCCTGAGCCAGTGGCGCCAGTTCGCTGCTGTGCTGCAGTTGCCCGGCAATGCGCTCCAGACGTTGAGCCACCTGCTGTTGCTGATAGAGCAGGGTTTGCAGGCTGGTCTGGCCCTGGATGCAGAGCTGCTCGCTCTGCTGGTGCAGGTCGGACGCCTTGGCCATTTCCTGGGCCAGGTGATTCAGGGTGTTCTGTGCTTCGAAAGCCTGCAGCAACAGCGGCTTGGCGCTGCTGTGGGCTTGCTGGGCTTCCAGCAAACTGGCCTGCGCCTGAGTACGGTGGCTTTCCAGCTGTTGCTGCTGGTCGTGCAGCGAGGTCTGCTGTTGCTGATGCTGGCGAATCTGTTCAGCCAGCGGATCAAGCTGAGCATTCAGCGTGACCCGACGCGCGAAGCGATGACGCTGCGGGCCCAGGTGTTCCAGCTGGCCGAGGGTCTGGCGTGCTCCGCTGTGGTCGTCCCAGACCTGTTGCGCACTGTTCAGGGCTTCCTGGGCAGCGAGCTGTTCATCACGCAGACGGTGCAGCTCGGTCAGCCACTGCTGTTTGATTTCCAGTTGCCGTTGCTGTGTCTGATGGGCCTTGAGCTGCTGCTGCGCGTCGCTCAGGCGTTGTTCCAGTTCAGCCAGCCGTTCCGGGGCCAGCGGGATGATGTTGCTGGCCTGCGCAGTCAGGGTTTTCAGGGCGTCTTCGGCTTCCTTGCTTTTGCTGTACGCGCGCCGACCTAGCTGGCTGTAGATCGCAGTGTTGGTGAGCTTTTCCAGCAACTCGCTGCGTTCCTTGTCATCCGCCTTGAGGAACGCGCTGAACTCGCTCTGGGCAAGCATCACGGCGCGGGTGAACTGCTCGAAGTTCAGGCCCAGGCGATTTTCGATCAATTGCTCGAATTCGCGTTTGCTCTGGTTGCTGAGGATTTGCTCGCTGTCCAGATCGGTGAGGGTCTGGCGGCTGGCCTGCAGTTTTTTGGTCGCATTGTCGCGCGCGCGATTGGTTTCCCAGCGCGCGCGATAACGCCGCTGATCGATGCCGATGAAGTCCACCTCGGCGTAACCGCTGCCCGTGCCGCGGCGCAGCAGGGTACGTGGGTCGCTGGTGGTGATGTCGCCATCGATGTCCGGGACCTTGGACTGGCCGATATTGCTCAGCCGCGGAATCGCCCCGAAAAGCGCCAAACACAAGGCATCGAGCAGGGTGCTTTTGCCCGCGCCGGTAGGACCGGTGATGGCAAACAGTCCGGCGCTGGCCAGCGGCTCGGCAGTGAAGTCGATTTCAAAGGGGCCGGCCAGCGAGGCCAGGTTTTTCAGGCGAATGGCGAGGATTTTCATGGCAGCTCGCTCTCCTGCTGGACTTCGCGCAGCAGCGTGGCGAAATCGGTCAGCGTCTGTTCGTCGACCTCGCTGCCGAAGTTGTCCTGCCAGGCACGGCTGAACAGTTCCTGAGGCGTGAGCTGGTCCAGTTCGATCAGCGTGGCGTCACCCTCGCTGCCGTCCGCGCTGCCTTTGCCGGCATATTCGGCACCGATGCGTACCAGCCGCACGGCCTTGCCCTGTAGGGCGTTTTCGATCTGGTTGCGCAGGTCCGGCTGGGGTTCATCCAGGCGCACGCGTACTTCCAGCCACGGCTGGCGGTCCGGATCGGCGAGCAGGTCGATGTCCGGCAGCGCCTTGAGCTGTACCAGCAGGTCGGCCAGTGGCGCAGGCCCGAGGCGTTGCAGGTTGACGGCGCGAGGGATGAACAACGGCTCGACACTGGTCAGCGTCTCGCCGTCGCAATTGATCTCCAGAATCTGGTGCTGATAGCTGATTTCCGAAAAGGACAGCGGAATCGGCGAGCCGCTGTAACGAATGCGCTCCTCGCCGTTGACCCGCTGCGGTTTGTGCAGATGGCCCAGCGCAACATAGGTGATGCTCGGCCCGAACAGGCTGGCCGGCAGGGCTTCGGCGTTGCCGATGATCAGGCTGCGTTCGGAGTCTTCCGAGACCGAGCCGCCTGCCATGTGGGCGTGGCTGATGGCTATCAATGCCTGACCGGGCTGGCGCTTGAGGTCAGCCGCCGCGATCAGCAGCTCATGCACCCGGCCGATGCCACGCAGGTAGTCATCGCCCAGGGTCGGACCGGTGACTTCGGCGGGACGCAGGAACGGCAGCGCCAGGCACCAGGCCTTGATGTCGCCATTGGCGTCCGGCAACGGCAACAGCAGGCGTTCGGCATCCAGCACGCCATCGTCCAGCCACATTACCCTGCCCAGCGCGTGGGTACGCAAGCGGCGCATCAGCGGGGCGGGAAGTTCGATACGCGAGCCGGAGTCGTGGTTACCGGCGATCATCACGATGGTCAGCAGCGGCTGCTGCTCGTGGGCGTTGACGATGAAGTCGTACAGGCGTTCCTGCGCTTTGACCGGCGGGTTGACGGTGTCGAAGATGTCGCCCGCGATCAACAGTACATCCGGTTTACGGTCGGCCAGACGGGCCAGTAGCCAGTTCAGGAAGCAGGCGTGTTCGAAATCCCGCTCCTGGCCGTGCAGGTTCTGACCCAAGTGCCAGTCAGAGGTGTGAAACAGACGCATTGGTTTACCTTGTCGTATAGGGGTGTTGCCTGAGCTGCATCCTTATTTGGGATACAGCGGCGGCAACCCGGCATCACCTGCCGGGTCCTGAATATGTTCGGCGGCGGGCAGCTTGCGCACCGCTCGCCAGAGGTCCCCGCCCAGCCACAATTTGCCGGTTTCGCTGTACAGCGCACCGTTGAGACCGTCCAGGGCATCGGACAACGGCACGAAACGCGCGGCCATTTCGGCCAGGGTTTCCGGTTGCTGGCGTGCCCAGGCGTCGAGCGCCTGACGGGTGCCCTGCGGATCATTGGCCAGGCAGGCGCGTTTGAGGTCATCGAGTACGGTACGCGGGCTGGGCCCGGTCTGCACGGCCCGGGCGATTGCCGGCTGTCCACGGGCGCGCCACCACAGGCCGAAACCGAGCAGTGTGGTGCAAAGCAGCAGCAATGTGCTCATCTGCCACGGCCAGACTGGCGGACCGATCACGGTCACGCCGCTCATGTCGTTGTTCACCGGCGTGTCCACCGCCAGACCGGGGTTGCTGCTGATCTGCAGGGTGCGCGCGGGCAGGCTGGTGTGCTCCAGATGATCTTCGCGGGTATTCCACCAGGTCACTTCAACCGCAGGCAGGTCGATTGCCCCGGCGCGGGCTGGCACCAGGGCCTCGCGTTCTTCGCGCGTGCCGATCAGGCCGCGTTCGCTGGGCAGGTTGCGCAGTTGTGGCTGATCCGGGTAACGCCGCAGGCCAGGTACTTCTGTGGGTGGCAGAGGTGGCAGCTGCGCGCCGGCCAGCCCTTCGGCCTTGAGCGTCAGGGTGCGGGTCAGCGAATCGCCGACCTGCGTAGTGCCGGGCTCCGGGCTCCAGCTTTCTTCCAGGTTGATACTGCGTGCCGGCAACCAGGCGACATCGGCCGGGTAGTCGGCAGGCTTGGGCTTGACGGTCAACGGCACTTCGGCGGACTTGACCCGCACCGATCGGCCCGGCTGAGGGCCGAACGGATTGCTGTCCTGGGCTTGCGAACCCTCGGCAGGCGTCTGCACCAGCGTGGCGCTGAACACTTGCGCCGGTATCTTCAGCACGCCGCTCTGCTGCGGGTAGATCGCGTAGCGTGTCTCGATGACCCCGTGGCGCACACCGTTGATCAGCTTTTCGTAAGTGCGCGAGTCACCGAGTTTTTCGACCCGTGCGTCCGGCACTTGCAAGGGGCTCAGGCTGCTGTCGTCGAACAGCGACACCGAGTGGTAGACGCGCAGGGTCAGCACGGCCTGGGCCTGAACATACACGCTGTCCTGATCCAGGCTCGCTTCAATAAAGATCGATGCCAGATGGTTGCCTTGCTCCTGGGGCTCGCTCTGCAGGACCTGCAAGGTCAGCGGCTGGCTTTTCAGCTCGCCCAGTTGCAGCGACGGAATCAACACGCTTCCTGTCTCGCGAGGCAGCAGGGTGACGATCCAGCGCGTCGTTGCCTGGCTGCTGCCATCCAGGGTTTTCAAGCTGTTGAGCTGGCGCGTGTCGCGCACCTCGAAACTGCTTTCCAAGGCGCTCATGTCCGGCTTGCCGAACTGCGTCACATCGTCGGTTTCCAGCGTCAACTCGACGGTTTCCCCGGCGTTGAGGCGCGTGCGGTCAACGCTGGCGGTCAGTTGCGCAGCCTGCAGCGACAAGGTGATCAGGCTCAGCAGCAGGCCGATCAATAAGGTGTAAACGCGACTCATCGGGTCTTTTCCTGATGTTGCTGTTCGTAGCGAAATTTGCGCCGCAACAGTTCGCCCGGATCATCCGGAATCTGCCTCAGCCACTGCTCCAACTCCTGACGCCGCTCGCCGGTCATGGGGCTGTCGGCGGACTGAAGCGGCGGGCGGGTGGTCTGTTCGTCGTCTGCCGACTCGCCCGAGGTGGCCTGGCCGCTGCTGTCCGGCGGCAGGCTTTCGCTGGTGCCGGGTTGATCCGATCGGGACGGGTTCTGCTCGGCGGGTGATGCGCTGCTATTGGGATCTTGCGACGCCTGCTGACCTTCTTCGCCCTGATCGGCCTTGTTCTGTTCGTCCTGGGCAGGCTTCTGCTCTTCGGTCTGATCCAGCAGACTTTGCACCAGTGCCCGATTGGTTTGTGCCGCAGGGAAGTCGGGCTGCCGGTCCAGGGCCTGCTCGTAGGCATCCAGTGCCGCTGCCAGCTCGCCGTTACGGGCCAGCGCATTGCCACGATTGTAGTGGTCGGCGGCGCTGTTGCCTTCGGCAAACTGCCGGGCGGCGCTGGCGTAGTCTTGCGCCTGGTACAACGCCACGCCTTTCCAGCGCGAGTCTTCGAAGCGTTGCGCAGCTTCGGCTGGCCGGTGCTGTTCCAGCAACCGCTGGCCCTGTTGATCGGGACGCAGCCACAGGTCCTGAAACTCGAACGCCTGGCTGTTCTGCGGAAACATGAATATCAGCGGCAGGCAGAACAGCCAGCCGCGCCGACCGGCCAGTGCCGCGATAAGCAGCAGGGGGAGCAGCAACCAGTGGCCCTGGTCAGCCCAGGTGTCGAGTTGCACGACCTGGCCGTCGCGGCTCATGTGTCGAGGGCTGGCCAACAGACCAAGGCTGCGCAAGTCCTCTTCATCGCCGCGTGCCTGGCGATAGCTGCCACCGACCTGATCTGCGAATTCGTTGAGGCTGGTGCTGTCCAGGCGCGGGACCAGAATCGCACCCTGATCGTCCTTGAGCAGGCTGCCGTTTTCCTGTGTGACCGGCGCGCCTTCGGGCGTGCCGACCCCGAGGATGAGCAGTGGCGGCGATTGCCCGCGCAACGCGGCACGGATGCCCTGACGTTCCTGTTCGCTCAGCGACGAGGTGATCAACAGAATCCGTCCCTGACCCAATGCGCCCTGTTTGAGCAGGTGCAGCGCTTTCTGCACGGCCAGATCGGCGCGCTGGCCGGTCACCGGCATGATCGACGGTCTGATGGCTTCCAGCAGGTTGTGGCTGGTGACCAGGTCATCGGACAGCGGCACCAGGGTATGTGCGCTGCCTGCGTAGACAACGACGGCGGTCTGCGCATCGCTGCGCTTTTGCAACAGGTCCAGCAGCTTGCGTCTTGCCTGTTCCAGACGGGTAGGGTGCGTGTCGGTGGCGAGCATCTGTGGGGTGAGTTCGAGAATCACCACCATTGGATCGACCGGCTTCTGGCTGATCTGTTCGACGCGCTGCCAACTGGGGCCCAGCAAGGCGAAAAGGGCCAGCAACCAGGCGAGCCCCAGCGCGACCCATGGCAGTTTGCTGTTGCTGCCGCGCCCACCGTTGAGCAACACCTCGTGAAAGTGAGTGGGCAGCAGCATTTGCCAGCGTCCGGCGCGTTTCTGCCGGTGCCAGAGTCGCCAGATCAGCAGCGCCAGCAGTGGCGTGATCAGCAGCCATTCCGGGCGAAACCAGTGCGGCCAGAGCCCGCTGATCATCGCGACCTCCACAGGCTTTTGCAGCGCTCACGCCAGTTGATGGAACGCACCGCCGTCAGCAGGCGTTGCAGGGCGTTGTTCGGCCACAACTCACGCAGCACCAGCAGCACACTCAGCAGCAGGGCTGTCGCCAGTGGCCATTGATAAAGCGCTTGCGCCGGACGCGCCTGGGTGGGCTGCTGTGCCACCGGCTCCAGGGCATCGAGGGTGGCGCGGATTTTTTCCAGTTGGTCGCCATCGCGCGCGCGGAAATACTGGCCACCGCTTAGGCTGGCGATTTCCTTGAGTGTCGGTTCGTCCAGATCAAGACTGGGGTTGAGGCCAAGTACGCTCTGCAGCGCGTCCTTGTCAGGGTCCGAGCCGATGCCGATCGGGTAGATTTTCACCCCTTCTTCGGCAGCCAGGCGTGCGGCGGTGATCGGATCGATCTGACCGGCGTTGTTGGCGCCGTCGGTGACCAGCACCAGCGCACGACTGGTGGCCGGACGCATACGCAGACGTTTCAGGGCCAGGCCGATGGCATCGCCCAGTGCGGTGTTCTTGCCTGCAATGCCTATCCTCGCCTCGTCGAGCCAGACCCGCACAGTGCGGCGGTCATAGGTCAGTGGCGCCTGAACAAACGCCTGGGTGCCGAACAGGATCAGGCCGACCCTGTCGCCCTTGCGGCCTTCGAGAAAGTCACCGAGCAGTTGTTGCACCAGCACCAGCCGGCTGACTTCATCGCTTTTCCATTGCATGTCCGGGTAGTCCATCGAGCCGGACACGTCGACCGCCACCAGCAGATCGCGGCCGCTGGCAGCCACCGGCAGTGGCTCGCCCAGCCACTGCGGTCGCGCCGTGGCGATCAGCAGCAACAGCCAGATCAGCAAGAACGGCGCACGCTGTCTCCACACCGGCAGATTGGCTTTGGCGCGGCGACCGCTCAGGCCTTCGAGTTCACTGAGAAAGCTGACCTTGAGCGCGGGCTCGCCGCTGTCGGCCATGGGCAGCAGGGCGCGCATCAGCCACGGCAGTGGCAGCAGGGCGAAGACCCACGGCCAGGCGAACTCAAACATGTTTGCGGATCCAGGTATCGACCGCCTGAGTCAGGCCGGTGATGGCCTTGTCGTCCAGTTTGCACTCGGGCTTGTAAGCGCCTTCAACCAGAATCATCCAGCGCGTCAGGCCGGCCGCCGGGCAGCGATTGTCGAGGAACGCCAGCCATTTGCGGCCGTTAAGGGTATGGCTCTGGCTGTGTGGGTAGTGGTTACGGCACAGGCGCTTGAGCAGGCCGTTGATCTGCTGCAGCCAGGCACCGGCCGGCGCGCCGTCGTAGGGTTTCGGCAGGCTGGCCAGTTCCGCCAGCGCGGCGAGGCGAACCGGGTCCAGCGGCTGTTCGCTGCGCACGTTGCGGGCCTTGGCCGGCAGCAGTTTGCGCAAGCGCCACAGACCCCAGCCCGCCACGGGTATCAGCAACAGCAGCAGCCACCAGCCCGGCGCAAGCGGCCAGAAGCCGACGGCTTCGGGCGCAATCAGCGGCTCCAGCTGATCGAGGGGATTCATTTGCGCTTCACCGGACGTCGCGCGTTGAGGTATTCGCGCAGTTGTTCGACGAGCTCCGCCTGGGTACTCAATGGCATGAGCAATACCCGCAGCTTCTGCGCCAGCAACTCCCAGCGCGCCGTGCGCTCCTCGCCCTGTTGTCGGTAGGCGCGGCGCAGTTCGGGGTTGAGGGTGTCGATTTCGAGTTGCGCGCCGCGTTCGGCAAAGCGCAGCAAACCGGCAGCGGGCAGGGCGCGGTCCAGTGGGTCGGAAAGCGGCAGCAACAGCAGGTCGCTGTGCCGTGACAGCAGGCTCAGTTGTTGTTCGGCGGCATCGGACAGGGCGCGCTCGTCGCACAGGACGATGACCAGACTGCCGGGGCGCAGCACTTCCCGTGCGCGACGCAGCGCAGTGCCGAACGCATCGCGGTCTGGCGGAATCTCGGTATGCAGCGACTGATTGACCCGCACCAGCCGGTTGAGCAACTGCAGCAGGCTTTGTTTGCTGCGTCGCGGCTTGATCTCGTAGTGTTCGTTATCGCCGAACACCAACCCGCCGACTCGGTCGTTGTGTTCCAGCGCCGCCCAGCCGATCAGCGCGGCCGCCTGAGCCGCGAGTACCGACTTGAACATCAGGCCGGAGCCGAAGAACAGCCGTCGGCTCTGTTCCACCAGAATGAAAATGGGCCGCTCGCGTTCCTCATGGAACAGCTTGGTGTGCGGCTCCTGCGTGCGTGCCGTGACGCGCCAGTCGATGCTGCGCACATCGTCACCGGCCTGATAGACCCGCACCTGATCGAAATCCACACCACGCCCGCGCAACTTGGAATGGTGCAGGCCGATCAGCGGGCTGCGTTGGCTCGGGGTGGAAAACAGCTGCACTTCCCGCACCCGATGACGCATCTCGATCAGCTCGCTGAGGCTGACTCGGATGCCCGGCTGGGGGATCAGGTAGGGTTGCATGGGGTCAGGCGACGGCCACGACGTCGAGGATGCGCTGAATCACGCGATCCTGATCGATACCGGCCGCTTCGGCCTCGAACGACAGGATGACCCGGTGGCGCAAGACATCGAACAGCACCGCCTGAATGTCTTCGGGGCTGACGAAGTCGCGTCCGGCCAGCCAGGCATGTGCACGGGCACAGCGGTCCAGCGAGATGGAACCCCGCGGGCTGGCACCGTAGGCAATCCATTCGGCCAGTTCAGGGTCGAACTTGGCCGGGGTACGGGTGGCCATGACCAGTTGCACCAGGTATTCCTCGACCGCATCTGCCATGTACAGGCCAAGGATTTCCTTGCGTGCGGCAAAGATCGCCTGCTGGCTGACGCGACGCTCCGGCTTGGTTTCGCCGTTCAGGGCTTCGCCACGCGCCTGTTGAAGGATCTTGCGTTCGACGGCGGCATCCGGGAAGCCGATCTTGACGTGCATCAGAAAACGGTCGAGCTGGGCTTCGGGCAGCGGGTAGGTGCCTTCCTGCTCGATGGGGTTCTGGGTCGCCATGACCAGAAACAGCGGCGACAGGTCGTAGGTGCTGCGCCCGACACTGACCTGCCGTTCGGCCATGGCTTCGAGCAACGCCGACTGGACCTTGGCCGGCGCACGGTTGATTTCGTCGGCCAGCACCAGGTTGTGGAAGATCGGCCCTTGCTGGAACACGAAGCTGCCGGTTTCCGGGCGATAGATCTCCGTACCGGTGATGTCGGCAGGCAGCAGGTCGGGGGTGAATTGAATGCGGTGAAACTGGGCTTCGATGCCTTCTGCCAGCTCCTTGATGGCCTTGGTCTTGGCCAGGCCGGGAGCGCCTTCGACCAGCATGTGGCCGTCGGCAAGCAGAGCGATGAGCAGGCGTTCGATCAGCTTTTCCTGGCCAAGGATCTGCGTTGAAAGAAAAGTTCGCAGCGCAATCAGCGCTTCACGATGTTCCATCGGTGACGGTTCCTGGCAGGGCGAACAGCGGTGTCTGGTGACTGCTGAGCTGGGGGCGATACTTTAATCCATCCAGGCAGGTATCGACTAACGACTACCGCGTTTTTTATTGCATTTAGAGAAGTGCCTGTCATTTATGCAGGTATTGTCCTACATGATCCATAGGTATCCATGTAGGAAGGCTGGCTATGGCTCTCGGAACCACGGCGTCAGAGTCGATAGAAGCTCGCCGCGTTTTCCCACAGCGCCTGACGGGCGCCGCGTTTTCCCACAGCGCCTGACGGGCGCCGCTTTCGCCCAGTGCGTCGATCAACAGTTCGATATCGTCAGGCCTGAAGGGGCGGGGTGCGCGGGTCGACGGCAGGTCGGTGCCGAACATCAGGGCATTCGGGTTGGCGGCGTGGATATCCCTGAGCGCCTCGCGCACCGGAAAGTCAACACGCCCGAAACCACAGGCCTTGACCCGAACACCGTGCTCGGCAAGGCGCAGGAGCACGGGCAGCCCTTCGGCACTCAACCCCAGGTGATCGATGCTGATGGCAGGTAGTTTGCGCAGGCGTGTTTCGATGGGCGCCAGTTCTCGCGAGTCGATGTACAGCTCGGAGTGCCAGCCTGCGTGTTCATGGACACGCAAGGCCAGTGCCTCCAGCTGGTCGAGCTGCTCCGAGCCGCCGCGCTTGAGGTTGAAGCGCAAGGCGCGCACGCCTGCCGCGTTCAGGTTGTCCAGCTCTGCATCGGTGACGCTGGCGGGCAATTGCGTGACACCGACGAAACCCGGTCCCAGCAGGCGCAGGGCCTGAAGAAGATATCCCTGATCAAAGCCCTGAAAGGAACCGGACACCACCGCGCCGCCCTGAACGCCCAGCGGCTGGACCGTTGCAAGGTAGTCAGCGACACCGAACGGCTCCGGCAGATAGCCGTTATTGGCGATCAGCGGGAAATGCGGGTCGATGATGTGGCAGTGGGCGTCGAAAATGCGGTTCATGACACACTCCTGTTCGGCGAAGTACTCACTCTAGCGCTTTTTTGATCATCAGCTGATTGTGCTGGTGTACTCACCGACGTTTTCGAGAATGACCTGTAACGTTTGGTGAACGTCCTGCAACTCGCCTGCATCGGTGGCGTGGAGAATTTCGTACTGATGGTGGCCATCGAGCTGCTTGGCGTCCTGTGTGTCGATTTCCACCAGCAGGCGCTCGGCACTGAAGGTGACTTTCAGGCTGGACACACTCATTGACTTGTCGTCGCTGACGGTGATTTCCACTTCGTTCTCG
Organism: Pseudomonas cerasi; assembly: GCF_900074915.1. Classification (GTDB taxonomy): domain Bacteria; phylum Pseudomonadota; class Gammaproteobacteria; order Pseudomonadales; family Pseudomonadaceae; genus Aquipseudomonas; species Aquipseudomonas cerasi. Next base: position 4,032,375 of record NZ_LT222319.1, on the reverse strand, counting down.
TCCGGGAAGCGGGTCAGGGAAAACAGCATGCCGTTTTCTGCGTGGCAGCAGAGCAGTGCCATATCGTCATATTCGTCGTCGCACGGGTTGGCGATGAGGCTGGCGGTCTTGATTTGCATGGGTGGCTCCGGGTCTGTCCAGGTAAGGCGTGAGTGAATTTTGCCAGTCCCGGGCAAATAATGTCGGGCGATATTGGCACCATCGTGCGCAGTGTATCGCGACCTGATGACCGAATATGTCGCAGCCTCGTAAGCAGTGTGCGCTCAGCTCTCGTTAAGCTGCGTGACGGACAAGTGGTGTACGGTGTCGGGTGCGCGTAGCGTTTTTTCACTCCAATGTACAAATGTGACTACCCTGACACGGCGCGCGTTACTACTTTAGCTTTACACTCGATCAGGTGATGCCCACGCGATTGGATGCAAGGGCACCCCGGTTTCAACACCTTCTTCAAGCCTCCCCAATAAAAGCCAAAGCGGAGTACCACAGATGGCGTTCTTCACCGCAGCCAGCAAGGCCGACTTCCAGCATCAACTGCAAGCGGCACTGGCTCAGCACATCAGCGAACAGGCACTGCCACAAGTGGCGCTGTTCGCCGAGCAATTCTTCGGCATTATTTCCCTCGACGAACTCACCCAGCGGCGGCTTTCCGACCTGGCAGGCTGCACCTTGTCCGCATGGCGCCTGCTGGAGCGTTTCGAACATGCTCACCCGCAGGTCCGGGTCTACAACCCCGATTACGAGCGCCACGGCTGGCAATCGACTCACACTGCCGTTGAAGTGCTGCATCATGACCTGCCGTTTCTGGTCGACTCCGTCCGCACCGAGCTGAACCGCCGCGGCTACAGCATCCACACCCTGCAGACCACCGTGCTGAGCGTGCGTCGTGGCGCTGCTGGCGAATTGCTCGAGCTGCTGCCCAAAGGCACCGCCGGCGACGACGTGCTGCAGGAATCGCTGATGTACCTGGAGATCGACCGCTGCGCCAACGTCAGCGAGTTGAACGTGCTGGCGCGCGAGCTGGAGCAGGTGCTGGGCGAAGTACGCGCTGCCGTCGAAGATTTCGGGCCAATGAAAGCGCGTCTGCACGAGCTGCTGGCCAGTATCGATGCCAACGAGTCCAACACCGACGTCGAGGAAAAAGCCGAGATCAAGGTCTTCCTGCAATGGCTGGTGGACAACCACTTCACCTTCCTGGGCTACGAAGAGTTCGAAGTGCGTAACGACGCCGAAGGCGGCCAGTTGGTCTACGACGAGTCGTCCTTCCTGGGGCTGACCCGACTGCTGCGCCCTGGTCTGACCCGCGAAGAGCTGCACATCGAAGACTACGCGGTGAAATACCTGCAGGAACCGGTGCTGCTGTCGTTTGCCAAGGCGGCGCATCCAAGCCGCGTGCACCGTCCGGCGTACCCGGATTACGTTTCGATCCGGCAGATCGACGCGTCGGGCAAGGTCATCAAGGAATGTCGTTTCATGGGCCTGTACACCTCGTCGGTGTATGGCGAGAGCGTGCGACAGATTCCGTACATCCGTCGCAAGGTCGCCGAGGTCGAGCGTCGCTCCGGTTTCGACGCCAAGGCGCACCTGGGCAAGGAACTGGCGCAGGTGGTCGAAGTGCTGCCACGTGACGACCTGTTCCAGACGCCGGTGGACGAATTGTTCACCACGGTCATGTCGATCGTGCAGATTCAGGAGCGCAACAAGATTCGCGTGTTCCTGCGCAAGGACCCGTACGGGCGTTTCTGCTACTGCCTGGCCTATGTGCCACGCGACGTGTACTCCACCGAAGTGCGCCAGAAGATCCAGCAGGTCTTGATGGATCGCCTCAAGGCCAGCGATTGCGAGTTCTGGACGTTCTTCTCTGAATCGGTGCTGGCGCGGGTGCAGTTGATTCTGCGCGTAGACCCGAAGATCAATCTGGAGATCGACGTCGCCCAGCTGGAAAACGAAGTCATTCAGGCGTGCCGTTCGTGGAAGGACGACTACGCCAGTCTGGTGGTTGAAAGCTTCGGTGAAGCGCACGGCACCAATGTGCTGGCCGACTTCCCGAAAGGCTTCCCGGCTGGCTACCGCGAGCGTTTTGCGGCGCATTCGGCAGTCGTCGACATGCAGCACGTACTGAGCCTCAGCGAAGCCAATCCGCTGGTGATGAGCTTCTACCAGCCACTGGCCGGTGGCCGCCAGCAATTGCATTGCAAGCTGTATCACGCCGATACACCGCTGGCCCTGTCCGACGTGTTGCCGATTCTGGAAAACCTCGGCCTGCGGGTGCTGGGCGAGTTCCCGTACCGCCTGCATCATGCCAACGGTCGCGAGTTCTGGATTCATGATTTCGCCTTTACTTACGGCGAAGGTCTGAACCTCGATATCCAGCAGCTCAACGACACCCTGCAGGATGCGTTCGTGCACATCGTGCGCGGCGATGCCGAAAACGATGCGTTCAACCGTCTGGTACTCACCGCCGGCCTGCCGTGGCGCGACGTGGCACTGCTGCGTGCCTATGCGCGCTATCTGAAGCAGATTCGTCTGGGCTTTGACCTGGGTTACATCGCCACCACGCTGAACAACCACACCGACATCGCCCGCGAGCTGACGCGTCTGTTCAAGACCCGGTTCTATCTGGCGCGCAAGCTGGGTTCCGACGATCTTGACGACAAGCAGCTGCGTCTCGAACAGGCGATTCTGACTGCGCTGGACGACGTGCAGGTGCTCAACGAAGACCGCATCCTGCGTCGTTATCTGGACCTGATCAAGGCAACCCTGCGGACCAACTTCTATCAGGCCGATGCCAACGGGCAGAGCAAGGGCTATTTCAGCTTCAAGTTCAACCCGCGCCTGATTCCCGAGTTGCCCAAGCCGGTGCCCAAGTTTGAAATCTTCGTTTATTCGCCGCGTGTCGAAGGCGTGCATCTGCGCTTCGGCAACGTGGCGCGTGGCGGCCTGCGCTGGTCGGACCGCGAGGAAGACTTCCGTACCGAAGTGCTGGGCCTGGTAAAAGCCCAGCAGGTGAAGAACTCGGTCATTGTGCCGGTAGGTGCCAAGGGCGGCTTTGTGCCGCGTCGCCTGCCGACCACCGGCAACCGCGACGAAGTGCAGGCCGAGGCAATCGCCTGCTACCGCATCTTCATCTCCGGGCTGCTGGACATTACCGACAACCTCAAGGAAGGCGCGCTGGTGCCGCCGGTCAACGTCGTACGTCATGACGACGATGACTCGTATCTGGTGGTGGCCGCCGACAAGGGCACGGCGACGTTCTCCGACATCGCCAACGGCATTGCCATCGATTACGGCTTCTGGCTGGGTGACGCCTTCGCTTCCGGTGGTTCTGCCGGTTATGACCACAAGAAGATGGGCATCACCGCCAAGGGTGCCTGGGTGGGCGTGCAGCGTCACTTCCGTGAACGCGACATCAATGTGCAGCAGGACAGCATCAGCGTGATCGGTATCGGCGACATGGCCGGTGACGTGTTCGGCAACGGCCTGCTGATGTCTGACAAGCTGCAACTGGTCGCAGCGTTCAACCACCTGCACATCTTCATCGATCCGAATCCGGACCCGGCCAGCAGCTTTGCAGAGCGTCAGCGCCTGTTCAATCTGCCGCGCTCGTCCTGGACCGACTACGACACCAGCATCATGTCCGCTGGCGGCGGGATCTTCCCGCGCAGCCTGAAGAGTATCGCCATCACCGAACAGATGAAGGCGCGCTTCGATATCAAGGCCGACAAGCTGACCCCGACCGAACTGCTGCATGCGCTGCTCAAGGCGCCGGTCGATCTGTTGTGGAACGGCGGTATCGGCACGTACGTGAAGTCCAGCGAAGAATCGCATGCCGATGTGGGCGACAAGGCCAACGACGCGCTGCGCGTCGACGGCAACGAGCTGCGCTGCAAGGTGGTGGGCGAGGGCGGTAACCTGGGCATGACCCAGCTGGGCCGTGTCGAGTTCGGCCTCAATGGCGGCGCGACCAACACCGACTTCATCGACAACGCGGGCGGTGTGGACTGCTCCGACCACGAAGTGAACATCAAGATCCTGCTCAACGAAGTGGTGCAGGCCGGTGACATGACCGAGAAGCAGCGCAATCAGTTGCTCGAAAGCATGACCGATGAAGTAGGCCACCTGGTGCTGGGCAACAACTACAAGCAGACCCAGGCGTTGTCGCTGGCAGCCCGTCGCGCTTACGAGCGGATTGCCGAATACAAGCGTCTGATGAGTGACCTGGAGGCGCGTGGCAAGCTTGATCGTGCCATCGAATTCCTGCCTGCCGAAGAGCAGATTGCCGAGCGGATTGCAGCCAAGCAGGGCTTGAGTCGTGCCGAGCTGTCGGTGTTGATCTCGTACAGCAAGATCGACCTCAAGGAAGCGTTGCTGGAATCCCGTGTGCCGGATGACGACTATCTGGCGCGTGATATGGAAACCGCGTTCCCGCCTTCGCTGGGCGCCAGGTTTTCCACAGCCATGCGCGGCCATCGTCTGAAGCGCGAGATCGTCAGCACGCAGATCGCCAACGATCTGGTCAACCACATGGGCATCACCTTCGTGCAGCGGCTCAAAGAGTCGACCGGCATGAGCGCTGCTGCGGTGGCCGGTGCCTACGTGATCGTGCGTGACATCTTCCACCTGCCGCACTGGTTCCGTCAGATCGAGGCGCTGGACTACAAGGTTTCGGCGGAAATCCAGCTGGCGCTGATGGATGAGCTGATGCGTCTGGGGCGTCGTGCCACGCGCTGGTTCCTGCGCAGTCGTCGCAATGAACTGGACGCTGGCCGTGACGTGGCGCACTTCGGTCCGCACCTCGCTGCACTGGGCCTCAAGCTTGACGAGCTGCTGGAAGGGCCTACCCGCGAGATGTGGCAGACCCGTTATCAGGCGTATGTCGAAGCCGGTGTGCCGGAACTGCTGGCGCGCATGGTCGCTGGTACGACACATCTGTACACGCTGTTGCCGATCATCGAAGCCTCCGACGTGACCGGGCAGAACGCCGCCGATGTCGCCAAGGCGTACTTTGCCGTTGGCAGCGCGCTGGACATAACCTGGTACTTGCAACAGATCAGCAGTCTGCCGGTGGAAAACAACTGGCAGGCGCTGGCGCGTGAAGCGTTCCGTGACGATGTCGACTGGCAACAGCGGGCAATCACCGTGTCTGTTCTGCAGATGGCTGACGGTCCTTCGGAAATCGACGCGCGTCTGGCCCTGTGGCTGGAACAGCATGCTCTGATGGTCGAGCGCTGGCGTGCCATGCTGGTCGAACTGCGTGCGGCAAGCGGCACGGATTACGCGATGTACGCGGTTGCCAACCGCGAGCTGCTGGACCTGGCCATGAGCGGGCAGGGCCTCATCGTGTAATCGGGCTGTAAAAGCTGTACCCATAAAAAACCCGCATCGAAAGATGCGGGTTTTTTTTTCTGCTCGACGCGTTCTGTAAGTCGATTACAACGCCGACAGATGCTCGTAAAGAATCGTTGCACCGACCACGATCAGTACGATACCGCCAACGATTTCAGCGCGTTTGCCGACCATGGTGCCCAGTACCCGGCCCAGCATCACGCCGATGGTGACCATGACGGTAGTCGCCAGGCCGATGGCCAGGGCGGCAACCACGATATTGACGTCGACAAATGCCAGGCCTACGCCGACTGCCAGTGCATCGATACTGGTGGCGAATGCGGTGACGGCAAGAATCCAGAAAGAATGCTGCCCCGGCTTTTCCTGCTCTTCGTCATCGTCTTGCTTGATACCGTTGTAGATCATGTGCAGGCCGAGCACCAGCAGCAGAGTGAAAGCGATCCAATGGTCCCAGCTCTCGGCGAAGCGCGCAGCCACCTGGCCGATACCCCAGCCTATGACTGGCGTGATGGTTTCGATGGCGCCGAATATGAGGCCCGTGCGCAATGCTTCGAGAAAGCGCGGTTTATGCAGGCTTGCTCCTTTACCAAGGGCCGCAGCAAAGGCGTCCGTGGACATGGCAAGCGCGAGAAAGAGGAGGGAAATCGGATTCACGGTTATATCCAGTCGGGCTATGAGTCAACGACGCAACCACACGCCCGACTTTAGGCATGGATGCATCGTTGGTCTCGCCAACCAGAAGGTGTTCGCACCACGGCATGCTGCCGAGAATGTTGATGCGAACGCTCTGTGACCGGAGTCAAGAGCAGGCTACTCCCCAACAAGGGCCGCCACTATAGCCATGTGAATGTGAAAAATATATGTACGTGTTCGATTGAGGGCAAAAAAAACCCCATCGCGAGGATGGGGTTCTTATGGTGCCTGCTTTCGTGCTTACACTTGAACGGCCGGGATGTTGGCGTTCGCAGCGGCTTCACGGAACTCGGCGATCTGATCGAAGCTCAGGTAGCGGTACACGTCCGCTGCCATGGTATCGATCTGGTTGGCGTAGCTCATGTACTCTTCGACCGTCGGCAGACGACCCAGAATAGACGCAACGGACGCCAGCTCGGCCGAGGCCAAGTAGACGTTCGCGCCGTCACCCAGACGGTTCGGGAAGTTACGGGTCGACGTCGACACTACGGTCGAGTTCGGTTCCACGCGTGCCTGGTTACCCATGCACAGCGAGCAGCCCGGCATTTCCATGCGCGCGCCAGCCTTGCCGTAGATGCCGTAGTAGCCTTCTTCGGTCAGCTGGTGAGCATCCATCTTGGTCGGCGGCGACAGCCACAGACGCGTCGGCAGCTGGCCCTTGACCTGATCCAGCAACTTGCCCGCAGCGCGGAAGTGGCCGATGTTGGTCATGCAGGAGCCGATGAACACTTCATCGATCTTCTCGCCCTGTACCGAAGACAGCAGGCGGGCATCGTCCGGGTCGTTCGGCGCGCAGAGCACAGGCTCCTTGACGTCGGCCAGATCGATTTCGATGATTTCGGCGTACTCGGCGTCCTTGTCGGCTTCCAGCAGCTCCGGGTTGGCAACCCAGGCTTCCATCGCCTGAGCACGACGCTCCAGAGTGCGCGGATCACCGTAGCCCTGTTCGATCATCCAGCGCAGCAGGGTGATGTTCGAATTCAGGTATTCGATGATCGGCTCTTTGGCCAGCTTGATGGTGCAACCGGCAGCCGAACGCTCGGCAGAGGCGTCGGACAGCTCGAAAGCCTGTTCGATGCTCAGGTTGTCGAGGCCTTCGATCTCCAGGATGCGACCGGAGAATGCGTTCTTCTTGCCTTTCTTCTCTACGGTCAGCAGGCCAGCCTGAATCGCGTAGTAAGGAATGGCGTGAACCAGGTCGCGCAGGGTGATGCCAGGCTGCATCTTGCCCTTGAAGCGAACCAGGATCGATTCAGGCATGTCCAGCGGCATGACGCCCGTTGCAGCGGCGAACGCCACCAGGCCGGAGCCGGCCGGGAAGGAGATACCGATCGGGAAGCGGGTGTGCGAGTCGCCACCGGTACCGACGGTGTCCGGCAGCAGCATGCGGTTCAGCCAGCTGTGGATGATGCCGTCGCCCGGACGCAGGGAAACGCCGCCGCGGGTCATGATGAAGTCAGGCAGCGTGTGGTGCGTCTTGACGTCGATAGGCTTCGGATAGGCTGCGGTGTGGCAGAACGACTGCATGACCAGGTCGGTCGAGAAGCCCAGGCACGCCAGGTCTTTCAGTTCGTCGCGAGTCATCGGGCCAGTGGTGTCCTGGGAGCCGACGGTGGTCATCTTCGGTTCGCAGTAGGTGCCCGGACGAACGCCCGCTACGCCGCATGCCTTGCCGACCATCTTCTGCGCCAGGGTGTAACCCTTGGTGCTTTCGGCTGGCTGGTCAGGGGTCTTGAACAGGTCGAACTCCGGCAGGCCCAGTTCGGCGCGCGCCTTGCTGGTCAGGCCGCGGCCGATGATCAGCGGAATACGGCCGCCAGCGCGGACTTCGTCGAGCAGCACCGGGGTCTTCATTTCGAAGGTGGTGATGACTTCGTCGCTGTCGTGCTTGCAGACCTTGCCAGCGTAGGGGTAGACGTCGATCACGTCACCCATGTTGATGTTCGAGACATCGAATTCGATTGGCAGAGCGCCAGCATCTTCCATGGTGTTGTAGAAGATCGGAGCAATTTTGCTGCCGAAGCAGAAACCGCCGGCACGCTTGTTCGGGACGTAAGGGACGTCGTCGCCGAAGAACCAGAGTACCGAGTTGGTTGCCGATTTACGCGAGGAACCGGTACCGACCACGTCACCGACGTAGGCAATCGGGAAGCCCTGACCGCGCATTTCTTCGATCTGCTTCATCGGGCCGATGGCGCCCTGGACGTCAGGGACGATCCCGTCACGGGCCATTTTCAGCATGGCCAGTGCGTGCAGCGGGATGTCTGGACGCGACCAGGCATCAGGGGCAGGGGACAGGTCGTCGGTGTTGGTTTCGCCGGTGACCTTGAAGACGCGCAGGCTGATCTTGTCGGCCAGCGTCGGACGCTTCTTGAACCACTCGCCGTCGGCCCAGGACTGCAGGACAGCCTTGGCGTGGGCATTGCCGTTCTTGGCTTTTTCGGCCACGTCGTGGAAGGCGTCGAACATCAGCAGGGTGTGCTTGAGTTGTTCGGCAGCGACTGGCGCGAGGGTGGCGTCGTCGAGCAGTTCAACCAGGGTGACGATGTTGTAGCCACCTTGCATGGTGCCGAGCAGTTCGGTAGCGCGTTTTTTGTCGATCAGGGGAGAAGTGGCTTCGCCCTTGGCCAGGGCAGACAGGAAACCGGCCTTGACGTAGGCAGCTTCGTCAACGCCTGGCGGAACGCGATTGGTGATCAGGTCGACAAGGAAAGCTTCTTCGCCAGCCGGGGGATTCTTCAGCAGCTCGACCAGGCCTGCAGTTTGTTCGGCGTTAAGCGGCTGGGGCACGATGCCCTGGGCGGCACGCTCTTCGATATGTTTACGGTAGGCTTCAAGCACAGTATTAACCCTCATCAGTGGTCCCAAATGGGTGTCCGGGACGCTCATCCAGAAATCGCCCGTACCCACGCAAGGCTTATTGAGCCTTGTTGGCAGGGTAGCGGTGATTCCTAACAGAAGCTGTTTTCAAAGTTTTACGCCTGCAGGGCGGGGGGAGTGGCGGTCGACACGGCCATTCGTGATGAGGGAATGGCCTGTCGACGCCGCACTGCGGGATTAACTTGACTGTGCTCGTGACGCTTTGAAAACAGCTTCCAACGGACATTGGCGCCTTAAAAGGCTCGCTGATTCTACGCCAAAACTTTGCCGAAGGTAAGTTAGCCCCTACATCTTCGGGGGTGAACTTGCTTAGACAAAGGGCTAACATGAGCCCCTGTTTTGCCTTCCCCAGTCCTGCCTGACATGCCCGATTATATTATCAAAACCCCCTGCGTCGGCCTTTGCTCCACTGTTTACGGGGATCTGGTGTGCCGTGGCTGCAAGCGCTTCCACCACGAGGTCATCCACTGGAACGGCTATAACGAGGATGAAAAAAGAGCGGTCTGGCTGCGTCTGGAGCAACTGCTGGTCCAGGTGATGACTGCCAAGCTCGAAGTCTTCGATGCCGACAAGCTGCGTGCGCAGCTGACCCAGCGCAAGATCCGCTTTGTGCCACACCAGTCCGAATACTGCTGGGCTTACCAGTTGATCGCCCGTGGCGCACGGGTCATCAGCCAGGTCGAGGCCTATGGTTTCGTGTTGTTGCCGGAGTTTCGCGACTGGACGCTGCCGGAACTGCGCGATGCCATCGACCGCGAGTTTTTCCTGCTCTCCGAGGCGCACTATCAGCGCTATATCGCGCCGGGCTTTCTGCTCGACGCATTCGGCGCCTGACAAAACCGGCATGCTTTTGTGTCGCGAGGTACCGTGGCTCCTCGTATAATGCGCGGCCGTGCCTCTCCGTCATTCTGTGAGCCTATGTACCCGATCCCTGAAATCGAAGTCTTTCTGCTTTGCCGCACCCCCGACAGCTGGGTCCAGGCCGCGCTGCGCAATCTGGACATCCTGCTGATCGACCATGCGAACAACGAGAAGAAGGCCGCCGGGGCTGCGTTCCAGTTCATGTTTCAGTACAACGACAAGTTCGACCTGTTGAGCAAGATGTCGCGTCTGGCCCGGGAAGAGCTGCGCCACTTCGAGCAAGTCATCAGCATTATCAGAAAGCGCCAGATCCCCATGGCCAACATCAGCTCGGCCCGTTATGCCGGAGCGCTGCGCAAGCTGGTGCGCAATCACAACCCCTACCGGCTGACCGATGCGCTGATCGTCGGTGCCATCGTCGAGGCTCGTTCCTGTGAGCGATTCGCCGCGCTGGTGCCGCATCTTGACGAAGAGCTGGCCAAATTCTATGGCGGTCTGCTGAAGTCCGAAGCGCGGCACTTTCAGGACTACCTCAAGCTGGCTTACAGCTATGGCGACAAGGCTGATATCGATGCCAAGATCGAGGAGATCCGTCTGGCCGAGCGTGAGCTGATCGAAAGCCCTGACGAAGAGTTCCGCTTTCACAGTGGCGTCCCTGTCGCCGCCTGATTCCTCTCGCACGTCCGCCCCCCAAAACGACCGCCTTGCCAGCGGTCGTTTTTTTATGGGGATTTAGTAAGCACGCTAATAAATGCTTTGACAACGGCTGCCTAGGCAGTAATATTTTGCAATCACTGCCTAGGCAGCTATCTGGGTCAATCCGTGAAACATTTCAGCCCCGACAATTTCGAATCCAGCCTCATCGGGCTGCTGGTCGGTCGTACCAATACGCTCAAAGACCGCATGCTCGACAAGTACCTGCTGCCCTATGACGTGACGTTCGCGCAGTTCAAGGTGCTGATCATCATTGCCCAGTTTTCTACCGATACCCCCGTGGAATTGTGTCGGCACCTGTCACTGGACAGCGGTTCGATGACCCGCATGCTCGATCGTCTGGAACAGAAAGGGCTGGTGGTGCGCAAGCGCTCCGCGACCGATCGTCGTCAGGTGCGTCTGGCGCTGACCGAGCAGGGACAGGCGCTTTCCGATCTGTTGCCGCAGATTGGCGCCGACGCGATGAATGACACGTTCGCCGCGCTCGACAGTGAAGAGGTCGAGAGCCTGAAAAGAATTCTCACCAAGGTGCTGGTGGCTGCCGATGACCACATCACCCTGACTCGTTTGAGCTTCAACCCCAAAGCTAAAAGCTGAGCAGCCGACGTGTTGGCAGGCGTGAGCCTGATCGCCGTCGTTCCGTCGCTTCGCTGATTAAAGGTAACTGCCATGGCCACTGCTGCCGCTGAAAACACATCTGCCCAGGCTCCTCAACAGGAGCCGAAGTCTGGCAAGCGCAAGTTCCTGCTGATCGGGCTTGCCATTGTCGTGGTGATCCTCGCACTGGGCATCTGGGCCTGGTACGAGATCTACGGCCAATGGAGCGAAGAGACCGACGACGCCTATGTCAATGGCAACGTGGTCGAAATCACCCCGCTGGTCACCGGAACCGTCATCAGTATTGGTGCCGACGATGGTGATCTGGTGCACGAAGGGCAGGTCCTGCTCAAGTTTGACCCGAGCGATGCCGAAGTCTCGCTGCAGAGCGCCGAGGCCAATCTGGGCAAGGTTGTGCGCCAGGTGCGCGGCCTTTACAGCAACGTCGATGGCATGAAAGCGCAACTGGCCGCGCAGCGTGCTGCGGTGCAGACCGCTCAGGACAACTATAACCGTCGTCGCAGCCTCGCAGCCGGCGGGGCGATTTCCCAGGAAGAGCTGTCGCACGCAAGAGACAGCCTGACCAGCGCGCAGAGCGCCCTGAACAATATTCAGCAGCAACTCAGCACCAGCGTGGCGTTGGTCGATGACACCGTGGTGTCCTCGCACCCGGACGTCAAGGCTGCGGCCGCACAGTTGCGTCAGGCCTACCTGGCCAATGCACGTTCGACGCTGGTGGCACCGGTCACCGGCTACGTCGCCAAGCGCACCGTGCAACTGGGGCAACGCATTCAGCCGGGCACTGCAACCATGGCGGTCATTCCGCTGGATCAGTTGTGGATCGATGCCAACTTCAAGGAAACCCAACTGGGCAAGATGCGCATCGGTCAGCCAGTGGAGATCAGCTCCGACCTGTATGGCAGCGATGTGAAGTACAGCGGCACCATCGACAGCCTAGGGGCCGGTACCGGCAGTGCCTTTGCGTTGTTGCCTGCGCAGAATGCCACTGGCAACTGGATCAAGATTGTCCAGCGTGTGCCGGTGCGGGTGCACATCAACCCTGAAGAACTGGCGAAGTACCCGTTGCGTATCGGCCTGTCGACAACGGTTGAAGTCAATCTGCATGACCAGAGCGGTCCGGTCCTGGCGCAACAGCCGCGCAAACAGGCGGCCTTCAGCACTCAGGTGTACACCGAGCAACTGGCTGACGCCGACGCGCTGATCGCCCGCCTGATTCACGAGAACAGTGCGCCCGGTGGCAAGACTGCTGTTCAGCGCTGAACCGCCAATCCGTGAGCCCCGGCCTGCTGGCCGGGGTGTCGCATTCGTCTTCAGGGATTCGCGATGAGCAACAACACCCCCGCTTCTTTTACCCCGCCAAGCCTGTTGCTGTGCACCATCGGTCTGTCGCTGGCGACCTTCATGCAGGTGCTCGATACCACGATTGCCAACGTGGCGCTGCCGACCATCGCCGGCAATCTGGGTGTCAGCTCGGAGCAGAGCACCTGGGTGATCACCTCGTTTGCGGTCAGCAACGCGATTGCCTTGCCGCTGACCGGCTGGCTCAGTCGCCGCTTCGGTGAGGTCAAGCTGTTCCTGTGGGCCACCATTCTGTTCGTGATGGCTTCGTTTCTGTGCGGTATTTCCCAGTCCATGCCGGAACTGGTGGGCTTTCGCGCGCTGCAGGGCATGGTCGCCGGTCCGCTGTATCCGATGAGTCAGACCTTGCTGATCGCGGTGTACCCACCCGCCAAAAGAGGCATGGCCCTGGCATTGCTGGCGATGGTGACGGTGGTGGCGCCCATTGCCGGTCCGATCCTCGGTGGCTGGATCACCGACAGCTATAGCTGGCCCTGGATCTTCTTCATCAACATTCCCATCGGCCTGTTCGCCGTGCTGGTGGTGCGTACCCAGATGGCCAAAAGGCCGGTCACGACTGCTCGTCAGCCGTTGGACTATATTGGCCTGATAGCGCTGATCGTCGGTGTGGGCGCGCTGCAGATAGTGCTCGACAAGGGTAATGATCTGGATTGGTTCGAGTCGAACTTCATCATCTTTGGCTCGCTGATTTCGCTGGTCGCGTTGATCTTCTTCGTGATCTGGGAAATGACCGACAAGCATCCGATCGTCAACCTGCGCCTGTTTGCCTACCGCAATTTCCGCATCGGCACACTGGTCATGATCGGCGGCTATTCCGGCTTCTTCGGCATCAACCTGATATTGCCGCAGTGGTTGCAGACCCAGATGGGCTACACCGCCACCTGGGCTGGGCTGGCCGTCGCGCCGATTGGCATCCTGCCGGTACTGATGTCGCCCTTTGTCGGCAAGTACGCGCACAAATTCGATCTGCGTCTATTGGCCGGGCTGGCATTCCTGGCGATGGGGTTGAGTTGCTTCATACGTGCAGGCTTCAACACCGACGTGGATTTCGAGCATGTGGCGATGGTGCAGTTGTTCATGGGCATTGGCGTGGCACTGTTCTTCATGCCGACTCTGAGTATTCTGCTGTCTGACCTGCCGCCCAATCAGATCGCCGATGGTTCAGGGCTGGCAACCTTCCTGCGCACCCTGGGCGGCAGCTTCGCAGCCTCGCTCACCACCTGGATCTGGATTCGCCGCGCCAACCAGCATCATGCCTACCTGAGTGAAAACATCAGCACCTTCGACCCAGCCACCCGCCACGCCCTTGACAGCCTGGGCGGCGCCAGCCCGCAGGCCTACGCGCAACTGGAGCAGACCCTCAACGCCCAGGCCTACATGATGTCCACCGTGGATTACTTCTACCTGCTGGGCTGGATATTCGCAGGACTGATCCTGCTCGTCTGGCTGGCCAAGCCCCCATTCGCCGCCAAGGCGGGGCCTGCGGCAGGGGGCGGGCACTAATTTCTTATGCGCCTATCTGAACCGTGCCTTTGGCCAAACTGCTCTAAAGTGCTTTTTCAACCGCGATGGCACAGACGACGCAGAGTGCGACGTTAGTGACAGGGCGAAGGAACCCGACGAAGTCGGGCCGGAAACAGGAGCGGGGAGTTTGCTCACTTTGGTCCCTCAAAGTGAGTCGTCGAGGGGCGAAAAGGTGACTTGAGTCGAACGCCAATCCATCTGATGTCACGGAGCAGCTGTGCTCTCAGCTGCGTTCCCGCGCAATCAATTCAACAGCGCAGTCGTTTCAGGCACAAAGTCGAACGAGTTCAGGCTGAAACCCTGATCATCCACCTGCAACACCCAGCCCTGACGATCCCAGTCACCCAGCACAATGCGCCTAGCCGCCTGATCGCCAATCTGCAACTTATGAATCGCCGGACGATGAGTGTGACCGTGGACCAACGTACGCACGCCGAACTGCTGCATGATCCGCGGCACCTCGTCCGGCGTCACATCGACAATATCGTTGGCCTTCATACGGGTTTGCGCACGGCTCTCATTACGCAACTTGCGCGCCAGCTTATGGCGGGTGCCCAGCGGCAAATGGCGCAGAATGAAAAGCGTCAGCGGATGGCGCAGATAGCGACGCATCCGGATATAACCTTCATCGCGGGTGCACAGACTGTCGCCGTGCATCAGCAGCACCAGCTCACCGTTCAACTGCACGACGCTCGGGTCACTCAGCAGCGTGCAGCCTGCTGCCTTGCAGAAACCCTTGCCGAGCATGAAATCACGGTTGCCGTGCATCAGAAAAATTCGTGTGCCGCTGTCGCTCAACTCGCGCAGGGCCTTGCAGATCGAAAGCTGGAACGGCGACATCGCGTCGTCACCGATCCAGACTTCAAAAAAATCCCCGAGGATATACAGCGACTCGGCGTCGCGAGCGCGTCCTGCGAGCAGATCCAGAAACGCCCGGGTAATGTCCGGGCGCTCCTGTTCAAGGTGCAGATCGGAGATCAGCAGTATCACTCAACGATCTCGGCTTTCTCGATGATCACGTCTTCTACCGGGACGTCCTGATGGCCGGCCTTGCTGGAAGTTGCCACGCCTTTGATCTTGTCGACGACGTCAGTGCCTTCGATCACTTCACCGAATACAGCGTAACCCCAGCCCTGAACGGTCTTGGCGCTGTGGTTCAGGAAGGCGTTGTCAGCGACGTTGATGAAGAACTGCGCAGAGGCCGAATGCGGCTCCATGGTGCGGGCCATGGCGACGCTGTACTTCTTGTTCGGCAGACCGTTGTCGGCTTCGTTCTGGATGCTCGGGCGCTTGTCTTTCTTTTCTTTCATGCCAGGCTCGAAACCGCCGCCCTGAACCATGAAGTTGCCGATCACACGGTGGAAAACCGTGTTTTCGTAATGACCGGCTTTAACGTATTCGATGAAGTTGGCAACGGTCAGCGGCGCCTTTTCTTCGTTCAGTTGCAGCACGATGTCGCCGTGGTTGGTAGTCAGCTTTACATTAGGCATTTGGGAAGTCGCTCTCTAGTCATGCATGAATGGGCAGATTATGACCCTGACGCGCAGTTTACAGACGAGGTTACATTTTTCAGCGCTTTTGCAGCTTTTATGCCTTCAAATACGCAGTCTGTTGTCAGGGACTTGACAGCTTCGGCTATGATAAGCGCTTTGATTTAGTCGGCCTACCCTGGCCGCGCACGTATGTCCAAGGATCCTATGAGCAAGCCCACTCCAGAACCCGCTGCCCATTCAAAGGCAGGTCCAGCCGTACCGACCAATTTCCTGCGTCCTATCGTGCAGGCAGACCTGGACTCGGGCAAGCACAGCAAAATCGTGACCCGCTTTCCGCCGGAGCCCAACGGCTACCTGCACATCGGTCACGCCAAGTCGATCTGCGTGAACTTCGGTCTGGCCAAGGAGTTCGGTGGCGATACGCACCTGCGTTTCGATGACACCAACCCGGCCAAGGAAGACCAGGAATACATCGACGCCATCATGAGTGACGTCAAGTGGCTGGGCTTCGAATGGGCGGGCGAAGTGCGCTACGCCTCGCAGTATTTCGACCAGTTGCACGACTGGGCGGTCGAGCTGATCAAGGCGGGCAAGGCTTACGTTGACGATCTGACCCCCGAACAGGCGCGCGAATATCGCGGCACCCTGACCGAGCCGGGCAAGAACAGTCCGTTCCGCGAACGCGGCGTCGAGGAAAACCTCGACCTGTTCGCGCGCATGAAAGCCGGCGAGTTCGAGGATGGCGCTCGTGTACTGCGCGCCAAAATCGACATGGCCTCGCCGAACATGAACCTGCGTGACCCGATCATCTACCGCATTCGTCATGCGCATCACCATCAGACCGGCGACAAGTGGTGCATCTACCCGATCTATGACTTCACCCACGGTCAGTCGGATGCCCTCGAAGGCATCACCCACTCGATCTGCACCCTGGAGTTCGAAAGCCATCGTCCGCTGTACGACTGGTTCCTCGACAACTTGCCGGTGCCGTGCAAGCCGCGCCAGTATGAGTTCTCGCGCCTGAACCTGAACTACACCATCACCAGCAAGCGCAAGCTCAAGCAACTGGTTGACGAGAAACACGTTAGTGGCTGGGATGACCCGCGCATGTCGACGCTGTCGGGCTTCCGTCGTCGTGGCTACACGCCGAAATCGATTCGCAATTTCTGCGAAATGATCGGCACCAACCGCTCTGACGGCGTGGTCGATTTCGGCATGCTCGAATTCAGCATCCGCGACGACCTGGACCACAGCGCGCCGCGCGCCATGTGCGTGCTGCGCCCGCTGAAAGTGGTCATCACCAACTACCCGGAAGGCCAGGTCGAGACGCTGGAACTGCCGCGCCACTCGAAAGAGGACCTGGGCATGCGCGAGCTGCCGTTCTCGCGGGAGCTCTACATCGACCGCGACGATTACATGGAAGAGCCGCCGAAGGGCTACAAGCGTCTTGAGCCCAATGGCGAAGTGCGTTTGCGTGGCAGCTATGTGATCCGCGCCGATGAAGCGATCAAGGATGCCGACGGCAACATCGTCGAGTTGCGTTGCTCCTACGATCCGGACACCCTGGGCAAGAACCCTGAGGGCCGCAAGGTCAAGGGCGTCGTGCACTGGGTGCCGGCAGCCGAGAGCGTAGAGTGCGAAGTGCGTCTGTACGATCGTCTGTTCCGTTCGCCAAACCCTGAAAAAGCCGAAGAGGGCGCAAGCTTTCTGGACAATATCAACCCGGACTCCCTGCAAGTACTGACCGGTTGTCGCGCCGAGCCCTCGTTGGGCCAAGCGCAACCGGAAGACCGTTTCCAGTTCGAACGCGAAGGTTATTTCTGCGCGGACATCAAGGACTCCAAACCTGGTCGACCTGTCTTCAACCGCACCGTGACGTTGCGGGATTCCTGGACCTGATGCTGTACGTTTGAGGGGGAGCACGTGCTTTCTATCTACAACACGCTCACCAAGAGCAAAGAAGTTTTCAAGCCGCTGGATGGCAACAAGGTGCGCATGTACGTCTGCGGGATGACCGTGTATGACTACTGCCACCTGGGCCATGGCCGCAGCATGGTTGCGTTCGATCTGGTGACGCGCTGGCTGCGCTTCAGCGGTTATGAACTGACCTATGTGCGCAACATCACCGATATCGACGACAAGATCATCAACCGGGCGCGGGAAAACGGTGAGTCGTTCGACGCACTGACCGCGCGCATGATCGGTGCCATGCACGAGGACGAGGCGCGCCTCAACATCCTCAAGCCAGACATGGAACCGCGTGCCACCGATCATATCCCCGGCATGCACGCCATGATCCAGACCCTGATCGACAAGGGCTATGCCTATGCGCCGGGTAACGGCGATGTGTATTACCGGGTCGGCAAGTTTCAGGGTTACGGCAAGCTGTCGCGCAAGAAGATCGAAGACCTGCGCATCGGCGCGCGCATCGAAGTGGACGAGTCCAAGGAGGATCCGCTGGACTTCGTGCTCTGGAAAGGTGTCAAGCCGGGCGAGCCGAGCTGGGAATCGCCCTGGGGTGCAGGACGTCCCGGCTGGCATATCGAGTGCTCGGTGATGTCGACCTGCTGCCTGGGCGAGACCTTCGATATTCATGGCGGCGGCAGCGACCTCGAGTTTCCGCACCATGAAAACGAAATCGCCCAGAGCGAAGCGGCCACCGGCAAGACCTACGCCAATGCCTGGTTACACTGCGGCATGATTCGCATCAATGGCGAGAAGATGTCCAAGTCCTTGAACAACTTCTTCACCATCCGCGACGTGCTGGAGAAATACCACCCGGAAGTGGTGCGTTACCTGCTGGTGTCGAGCCACTACCGCAGCGCGATCAACTATTCCGAAGACAGCCTGCGTGAGTCGAAGGCGGCACTTGAGCGTTTCTATCACGCGCTCAAGGGCCTGCCGCTCGCCGAGCCTGCGGGTGGCGAGGCGTTCGTCGAGCGTTTCAGCGCGGCGATGAACGATGACTTCGGTACACCTGAAGCCTGCGCGGTGCTGTTCGAGATGGTTCGCGAGATCAATCGTCTGCGTGAGTCCGATGTCGCAGCGGCGGCGGGTCTGGCGGCGCGCTTGAAGCAACTGGCCAGCGTGCTGGGTGTCCTGCAACTCGAAGCCGACGATTTTTTGCGCGCTGGCGCGGAAGGGCGGGTTAATGCGGCTGAAGTGGAGGCGCTGATTCAGGCGCGTCTGGCTGCGCGTGCCGCGAAAGACTGGGCCGAGTCCGACCGTATCCGCGACCAGATCACCGCCATGGGTGTGCTTCTGGAAGACGGCAAGGGCGGCACCACCTGGCGTCTGGCGGACTGATCAAGTAAGGCGGCTGGGTGACGCGAAGCGTCATGAAGTGCATTCCCACGCGGAACATGGGAACGATAATGACCCGGAAGACTATCGTGCCCACGCTCCGCGTGGGCATGCTGTTCTGGACGCTCCGCGTCCTGTCCTCGATGCTCGGCCTGCCGAGCGTCGAACACTAAACGATCCGCTGTTCCCGCAACCGCTTGTACAGTGTGTTGCGGCTGACGCCCAGACGTTTGGCCAACTGTGAAATATTCCCGCCTGCCGCTTGAAACAATTGGCCGAGATCCTCGGTCGCGTGAAGGCGCGTGGCCGATTCCTGAGTTCTGGCCGGGATAGGGCATTCCTCATTCACCTGTGCATCGAGCAGAAAGTCCTCGGGCAAATGGTCAGTGCCGATCGGCTGTTCGTCGGCCAGTGCCAGCGCCACCTGAATCACACTGTTGAGCTGGCGCAGATTACCCGGCCAAGGGTGATGCTCGAATAACTCAAGTACCTCTCTGGAAAAGCCTGCACGCTGATGGGCATCACGGTGCCGCTCCCAGATTCGCTGGATAAGCGCATGCTTGTCAGTCCGCTCGCGCAGGGGAGGAAGTTCGATGCTCAGGCCGCTGATCCGGTAATAAAGATCCTGGCGGAAAAGCCCCGCCTGGACCTGATCGCGCAGGCTTCGGTTGGTGGCTGAAATCAGGCGTATGTCGACCGGATACAACTCGCTGCTGCCCAGTGGCTGAACGCAGCGCTCTTGAAGCACGCGCAGCAGCCGCGCCTGTACCGGCATCGGCATGTCGCCCACTTCGTCGAGAAACAGCGTGCCTTTGTCGGCCTTGCGGATCAGGCCGATGCTGCCCTTCTGATTGGCCCCGGTGAAGGCGCCTCTTTCATAGCCAAACAGCTCGGCCTCGACCAGTTCGGCCGGGATCGCTGCGCAGTTGACGGCGATCAGAGGCTGGCCGGCGCGCGCACTGGCCTGATGCAGGGCTTTGACAAACACTTCCTTGCCGACCCCGGTTTCCCCGTGGATCAGCAGCGGAATGTCTTTTTCCAGCAGCCGCTGCGCCTGACGCACGGCTTTTTCGATTTTTGCATCACCCAGGCTGATCGCCTTCAGGTCAAGACTCTGCGGCGCCACGGGTGCCTGAACTGGCTGTACGCTGTGCAGCTTGAGCGGCTTGCGGGTCGGCCGCTTGAGCAGGCACTGAAAGCGATTGTTGCCAAATGCATGCAATGCAAACGGACGCGCTTCGGTCTCGCTGAGCAATTGCAGGATCGGACATTTGAACAGCGTCTCGATGCTGGCGCCGGCCGGAGTCTTCCCCAGCAGGGCGTCGGCACGCCGATTGGCGCACAGGATCTGGCCGCTTTCGTCAAAAATCAGCAGGCCAGCCCATTGGCTGTCGAGGTTGTTCAGACCGGTATTGAAGATCAACTGGAAGTGGGAATCGCGGAACTGGTCGAGGATCAGGCGGTTTTCCACCGACTGGCTCATCATTTTGACCATGCCCAGCGTGTGCGAGGGTGGCAGGAAGCTGTCACTGGACACATCCAGCACGGCAATGATGCGCCTGTCGGCGTCGAAGATCGGTGAGGCCGAACCGGTCATGAAGCGATTGGCCTTGAGGAAATGCTCGTCCGGTTCGATATGGATGGCCTGTTCGCAGGCCAGCGCCGTGCCGATGGCGTTGGTGCCCGTGCCGCGTTCGCTCCAGCTGGCACCGGGCATGAAGCCCTGAGCCTGGGACGATTCGACGAAGCGTTGCGCACCCCAGGACTTGAGCAACTGACCTTGAGGGTCGGCCAGAAGAATCAGGCAGCTGGAGTTGCTGAGAATGTTTTCGTAGACCGGCAGGACCTCCTGATGGGTGGTCTGTACCAGTCCGCGATGGCGCTCCAGCAGCCTGGAAACCTCCGCCCCCGGCAGTTGGCCGAATGAGGGGCGCGTCTGATGACTGAGGCCGAAGTCCCGGCAGCGGGTCCATGAGTCCTGAATGATGATGTCGTGAGCAAGCGAAGCGCTGGTTTGAGACATGAGGATGCCTGCGAATATGACGTATTGTTTTTGTTTTTAGGTCCCGTCGGCGTGACCATCCTTGCCCGCAACGTCCGTCCAGTGTCGTTCAGTTTTGTTCAAAGTCAATGTTCATTTTGTTCAAGTGTTCAGTATTTTCTGTTCATTATTGTTCAGCTGTGAAAGGCGTTTCGTCCCCTGAATACGGGCGAACGCTCTGTTTCGGGCTTCACCGGCGATCCGCCTGAGCTGGCACGAATGTCGCTATCTGCAAACAGTCACGCATTCACCCTTAAGAAAAAAACAACAAAGGGCACGCCATGTCACTCACGCTGGAGCATGTCAGTCGCGCCGTCGATGGCCAGGTCTGGATCGACGACGCCTCCCTGAGCTTTGAGCCGGGATCATTCAACGTTCTGCTGGGGCGCACCCTGTCCGGCAAAACCAGCCTGATGCGCTTGATGGCCGGGCTGGACAAGCCGGACAGCGGGCGAGTGCTGATGAACGGGGTCGATGTCACCCATCGTCCGGTTCGTCTGCGCAACGTCTCGATGGTTTATCAGCAGTTCATCAATTACCCGAGCATGACGGTGTTCGAAAACATCGCCTCGCCGCTGCGTCAGGCCGGTCTGTCCAAAGATGTGATCCACAGCCGGGTGCAGGAAACCGCGAAGATGTTGCGCATCGAAAAATTCCTGCAACGCCACCCCCTCGAACTGTCCGGTGGGCAGCAGCAGCGCACCGCGATGGCCAGAGCGCTGGTCAAGGACGCCGAGCTGATCCTCTTCGATGAACCGCTGGTCAACCTCGATTACAAGCTGCGCGAAGAGCTGCGCCAGGAAATGCGTGAGCTGTTCGCCGCTCGCCATACCATCGCCATCTACGCCACTACCGAGCCCAATGAAGCGCTGGCGCTGGGCGGCACCACCACCATCCTGCATGAAGGGCGGGTGGTGCAGAGCGGCAAGACCCCTGAGGTCTATCATCGACCCGCGACTGTGCTGGCCGCCGAGCTGTTCTCCGAACCGCCGATCAACCTCATGCCGGGCCGTATAGACGGCAATGAAGTCAGCTTCGCCAACTTCGTGCATTTCCCGCTCAACGTCGACCTGCGGGCTGTCGGCGACGGCGAGTATCGTTTCGGCGTGCGCCCCAGCCATTTGAGCCTGGTGCCGTCCAACGATGACGATCTGGAACTGGCGGTCACCGTCGAGCTGGCGGAAATCAGTGGTTCGGAAACCTTCCTGCATGTGCGCAACGAGCTGTTCTCGCTGGTCCTGCATCTGCCAGGCGTGCATGCCTATGACGTCGATGCGGCGATTCGGGTGTACATCCCGACCCACAAATTGTTTGTATTCGATCAGCAGGGCGGCCTGATTCAGGCGCCGGGCCTGCGTATGGCGAGGGTTGCCTGATGGCCGAGATCCGCTTGCAGAACCTTGCGCACAGCTACAGTGCCAAGCCTGGTCCTGACGACTATGCAATTCGCGAGATGAGCCACGTCTGGGAGCAGGGTGGTGCTTACGCGCTGCTCGGGCCTTCCGGGTGTGGCAAGTCAACCCTGCTCAACATCATTTCCGGTCTGCTCAGTCCGTCGCAGGGCCAGGTGCTGTTCGACTCGAAAGTAGTCAATGAGCTGCCCCCGGAGCGTCGCAACATCGCTCAGGTTTTCCAGTTTCCAGTGATCTACGACACCATGACGGTGTTCGATAATCTGGCCTTTCCGTTGCGCAATCAGGGCCTGGACGAGGCGCGGATTCTCATCAAGGTCAACGAAATTGCCGATGTCCTGGACCTGCAGCCGCTGCTGAAAAAGAAAGCGCGCAACCTCAGCGCGGACGAAAAGCAGAAAGTCTCCATGGGTCGCGGGCTGGTGCGCGATGACGTGTCGGCGATCCTCTTCGACGAACCGTTGACTGTGATTGACCCACACCTGAAGTGGAAACTGCGGCGCAAGCTCAAGCAGATCCACGAGCAGTTCAATATCACCATGGTCTACGTCACTCACGATCAACTGGAGGCGTCGACTTTCGCCGACAAGATCGCCGTGATGTATGGCGGTCAGATCGTCCAGTTCGGCACGCCGCGGGAGCTGTTCGAGAAGCCGTCGCACACCTTTGTCGGCTATTTCATCGGCAGCCCGGGGATGAATCTGATTGAAGTTACGCCGCAGCCGGGCGGGGTCGGTTTTGCGGATATTCACCTGCCGCTGCCTGAGTCGTTGCAGCAACGGCTCGCCAATACACCGTGGAAAAGTCTGAAAGCAGGCATTCGTCCCGAGTTCGTTCATGTCTGGGACGGACCTTACGACGATGCGATGTGTGCCGACGTGACCTATGTGGAAGACCTCGGCACCTACAAGATCATCACCCTGAAACTGGGCGGGCAACTGCTGAAGGTGCGGCTGCAGGAAGACAAACCGGTGCCGCAAGGCCGGGCCTGGATCAGCTTTCCGGGGCAATGGCTGATGCTCTATGCAGATGATTACCTGATCGAAGCCGGCCCTGCCAGTGAGGTGTCCCATGCGTAAGGTTCAGAACAACAAGGCCTGGTGGCTGGTGATGCCGGTGTTTCTGCTGGTGGCATTCAGCGCGATTATCCCGATGATGACTGTGGTCAACTATTCGGTGCAGGACATCTTCGACCAGTCCAGCCGCTATTTCGTCGGCACTGACTGGTTCCGGCAGGTCCTGCAGGACCCGCGTCTGCATGACTCGCTGCTGCGTCAGTTCATTTATTCGGGCTGTGTACTGCTGATCGAGATCCCGCTGGGTATCGCGATTGCCCTGACCATGCCGACCAAAGGGCGCTGGTCGTCGTTGTGCCTGATCGTGATGACCATTCCACTGCTGATCCCGTGGAACGTGGTCGGCACGATCTGGCAGATCTTCGGCCGTGGTGATATCGGTTTGCTGGGGTACACGCTGAACAACGTGCTGGGCATCAACTACAACTACGCCGCCAATGCCTCGGATGCCTGGGTGACGGTGCTGGTCATCGATGTATGGCACTGGACCTCGCTGGTGGCCTTGCTTTGCTATTCAGGGTTGCGGGCGATTCCGGATGTGTATTACCAGGCGGCACGCATCGATCGTGCGTCCGGTTGGGCGATCTTCCGGCACATCCAGTTGCCGAAGATGAAAAGCGTGCTGCTGATCGCGGTGATGTTGCGCTTCATGGACAGCTTCATGATCTACACCGAGCCGTTCGTGCTGACCGGTGGCGGGCCGGGCAACTCCACCACTTTCCTCAGTCAGACCCTGACCACCATGGCGCTCGGGCAGTTCGACCTGGGGCCTGCGGCCGCGTTCTCGCTGGTGTATTTCCTGATCATTCTGTTGGTGTCATGGGTGTTCTACACCGCCATGACTCACAGCGAAAAGAATTGAGGGGCTGGTCATGAGTCTGCGCAAAACCATACCGCTGTGGATTTACCTGTTGTTTCTGCTGGTGCCGATCTACTGGCTGATCAACATGTCGTTCAAGACCAATACCGAGATCCTGGGTGGCCTGACCCTGTGGCCGCAGGATTTCACCCTGGCCAACTACAAGGTGATCTTCACTGACGAGAGCTGGTACAGCGGCTACCTCAACTCGCTGTACTACGTGTGCCTCAATACCGTGATATCGCTGAGCGTCGCACTGCCGGCAGCCTATGCGTTTTCACGCTATCGTTTTCTCGGCGACAAGCACCTGTTCTTCTGGCTGCTGACCAACCGCATGGCACCACCGGCAGTCTTCCTGCTGCCATTTTTCCAACTGTATTCGTCCATCGGCCTGTTTGACACGCACATCGCCGTTGCACTGGCGCACTGTCTGTTCAACGTTCCGCTGGCCGTGTGGATTCTGGAGGGTTTCATGTCCGGTGTTCCCAAGGAAATCGATGAAACGGCCTACATAGACGGTTACAGCTTTCCCAAGTTTTTCGTGAAGATTTTCATTCCACTGATTGGCTCGGGTATCGGTGTCACCGCGTTTTTCTGCTTCATGTTCTCCTGGGTCGAGCTGTTGCTGGCGCGCACCCTGACGTCAGTGAACGCCAAGCCGATCGCTGCGGTGATGACCCGCACCGTCTCGGCATCGGGTATCGATTGGGGGGTGCTGGCGGCGGCAGGGGTGTTGACCATTCTGCCGGGCATGCTGGTGATCTGGTTCGTTCGCAACCATGTGGTCAAGGGCTTTGCTCTTGGTCGTGTCTGAGGAGTCGAAAAAATGGAGTGGATGTCCTGGACACTGCCCACTGCGGCCTTCTTTATCAGCATTGCGCTGCTGCTGGCAGGAATGACCGTATGGGAATTGCGCTCGGCAAGTATCGAGCGCCGCGGTTTTCTGCCGATTGCCACCACGCGTGGCGACCGTCTTTTCATTGGGCTTTTAGGTAGCGCTTATCTGCATTTGCTGGTGATCGGCGCGACGGACTGGAGCATCTGGATCGCTTCTGGGGCTTCCCTGGTGTGGCTGTTGGTGGTGATGCGTTGGGGTTAGAGGGCGGCCGGGCGTGGTTGCCGGGGTGATCCGGTCGGCAGTATTGAAAAAAGCGGGACTACATGAAAGCAATCTGGAGATGACTATGTTCAATAAGAAAAACAAGCTGCAACATAGCGTGACGCTGGCAACCATGATCATGCTCAGCGGGTTGAGCGTGTCGGCATGGGCGGATCAGTACGAAGATGCGGCGAAGAAGTGGGCGGCGAGCGAGTTCAAGCCGAGCACGCTTTCCGATGCCGAGCAGTTGAAAGAGCTGGAGCGGTTCATCGAAGCTGCCAAGCCGTTTCGTGGCATGGACATCAAGGTGGTGTCGGAAACCCTGACCACCCATGAATACGAGTCCAAGACCCTGGCCAAGGCGTTCACCGAAATCACCGGTATCAAAGTCACCCATGACTTGCTGCAGGAAGGTGATGTCATCGAAAAGCTGCAGACCGCCATGCAGTCGGACAAGAGTATCTACGACGGCTGGGTCAACGACTCGGACCTGATCGGTACGCACTTTCGCTACGGCAAGGCCCTGTCTCTGACGGATCTGATGGCCAGTCCGGAAGGCAGCAAAGTCACGTCGCCGACGCTGGACCTGAAAGACTTCATCGGCACCTCGTTTACCACTGCTCCGGATGGCAAGCTTTATCAACTGCCTGACCAGCAGTTCGCCAACCTGTACTGGTTCCGTGCCGACTGGTTCGAACGTCCCGACCTGAAAAAGAAATTCAGGGACAAGTACGGCTATGAACTGGGCGTTCCGGTCAACTGGTCGGCTTACGAGGACATCGCCAAGTTCTTCAGCGAAGACGTCAAGGAGATCGACGGCAAGAAAGTCTTCGGGCACATGGACTATGGCAAGAAAGACCCGTCACTGGGCTGGCGTTTCACCGATGCCTGGTTCTCCATGGCCGGCAGCGGCGACAAGGGTTTGCCTAACGGTCTGCCGGTGGATGAGTGGGGTATTCGCGTCGAAGACTGCCATCCGGTCGGCTCCAGCATTACCCGCGGTGGCGACACCAACGGCCCGGCGGCAGTGTTCGCTACGCAGAAATACATCGACTGGCTGAAAGCCTATGCGCCGCCGGAAGCGGCGGGCATGACCTTCTCCGAATCCGGGCCGGTGCCGTCGCAGGGTAACGTCGCGCAACAGATTTTCTGGTACACCGCCTTTACCGCCGACATGACCAAGCCGGGCCTGCCGGTAATGAATGCTGACGGCACGCCGAAGTGGCGCATGGCGCCTTCGCCGAAAGGCCCTTACTGGAAGGAAGGCATGAAGCTTGGCTACCAGGATGTGGGTTCATGGACGTTCCTGAAGTCGTCCGACGAGAAAAAGCGTCTGGCCGCCTGGCTGTATGCGCAGTTCGTGACCTCGAAAAGCGTTTCGCTGAAGAAAACCATCGTCGGCCTGACGCCGATTCGCGAGTCGGACATCAACTCCAAGGAGATGACCGCGCTGGCGCCCAAGCTGGGAGGTCTGGTGGAGTTCTATCGCAGCCCGGCCCGCGTTCAATGGTCGCCTACCGGCACCAACGTGCCTGACTATCCGAAGCTGGCACAGCTGTGGTGGAGCCATGTGGCCGAGGCGGTCACTGGCGAGAAGACTGCGCAGGAGGCCCTCGACGGTCTGGCCAAGGACCAGGATGCAATCATGACGCGCATTGAGCGTTCCAAGGTTCAGGAAGCCAGCAAGTGTGCGCCGAAGATGAATCCGGAAACCACTGCGGAAGCCTGGTACAAGAAGGCCGAAGAGAGCAACGGCAAATTCCTCGCGCCACAGCGCAAACTGGCCAACGAGAAACCCAAGGGTGAAACCATCGCCTACGCTGACCTGCTGAAAAGCTGGGAGGCTGGCAAGAAGTAAGGTTTTGTCGAGGTAAAAAAAACGGCACCTAGAAGGTGCCGTTTTTTATTGCTGCAGGCTGATCAGTCGTGCAGGGTTTCTGCGGCGTACAGCGTGTTTTCCAGCAGGCAGGCGCGGGTCATGGGGCCAACGCCGCCCGGAACCGGAGTGATCCAGCCGGCGCGGGGCAGGGCGGTCTCGTAAACCACGTCGCCTACCAGCTTGCCGTCTTCCTGGCGATTGATGCCGACATCGATGACGATGGCACCTGGCTTGATCCATTCGCCTTTGACAAGGCCTGGCTTGCCGGCGGCAACCACCACCAGATCGGCACGACCTACATGGCCTGCCAGATCCTTGGTGAAACGGTGGGTCACCGTGACGGTGCAGCCCGCCAGCAGCAGTTCCATTGCCATTGGGCGACCGACGATGTTGGACGCACCGACGACGACGGCATCCAGCCCGTACAGGTCGACACCGGTGCTTTCCAGCAGGGTGATGATGCCTTTTGGGGTGCACGGGCGCAGCAGCGGGATGCGCTGGGCGAGACGGCCCACGTTATAAGGATGGAAACCGTCCACGTCCTTGTCCGGGCGGATGCGCTCCAGCAGCAGCGATGCGTCCAGATGGGCTGGCAAAGGCAATTGCAGGAGGATGCCGTCGACAGCGGCGTCTTCATTGAGGCGGTCGATCAGATCGGTCAGTGCGGTCTGAGTGGTCTCAGCGGGCAAGTCGTAGGCCTGGGAGATAAAGCCGACTTCCTCGCAGTCCTTGCGCTTGTGAGAGACATAGACCTGGGACGCGGGGTCGCTGCCGACCAGAATCACCGCGAGGCCCGGCGTACGCAGACCTTGCTGGCTACGTTCGGCGACACGTTTGGCGATCTGCTGGCGCAGGCTGGCGGCGATCGCCTTGCCGTCGATTAGTTTTGCAGTCATGACGCGTGATTAACCATCGAGAGGAAATAAAATGAGCGCGCATTCTCGCATGACATGGCGCGAGGGCAAAGGCGCATGCATTGGATATTCCGCTAACTCCTTTATCTAGCTGAATTTTTTTCAAAAAAAGGTTGACGACCCCAGGGGCCGTCTATAAGATTCGTCGCACTTGCCGGGCAGAGCCCAGCACTGGTTAAGCTAGCACTGGTTGATTAGGTCAGGCAGAGTTGCAAATCAGCTCGGTGTGATTGAAAGCCTTTTAGTTTGTTATCGCAAGAATACAAATTATATAAGTGCCCGTAGCTCAGCTGGATAGAGCATCCGCCTTCTAAGCGGATGGTCGCAGGTTCGAGTCCTGCCGGGTGCGCCATTTAAGGCAGCTTTGGCACAGCAAGTAAGTTTTATCGTCACGCGCAATATGGTGGGCGTAGCTCAGTTGGTAGAGCACAGGATTGTGACTCCTGCGGTCGTGGGTTCGAACCCCATCGTCCACCCCATATTAAGAAGGGCGCCAGATTCATAGTCTGGCGCCTTTGCTTTAAAAGTCTGAAATGCGGATGTGGTGGAATTGGTAGACACACTGGATTTAGGTTCCAGCGCCGCAAGGTGTGAGAGTTCGAGTCTCTCCGTCCGCACCAGGATAAATGTAGCCGACTATCAGTGTTTCGGTTGCAAAAAGGTACAAAAAAAGCCGCCTAGTGCGGCTTTTTTTTGTTTTGGCGTATTCGTTCCATCGCCTCGCTGGTCCGTCGGCCCTGTCGCCGTCGGTCGATCGAGGCGTGCTATGCAGATGGATTCGGTCATCGTCCGGTGCAGATGCTTCCTTATATAGGGGCCGTGCCAGACACGTCGCGAGTGATGCGAGGTGTTTTCCTTTCTCCTCCGGCTGCAGGCCGATTCCTTCTTGTTAACCCGCCCTTTTTCAGTAGGGTGACTTCTTGAGTTTGACCCACTAGAATGCATGCCCTTGATTCTGGGGTCGGAAACGGCCGGCTAACGTCTGTGCAACGAGGAATATCCATGCAAGTTTCTGTTGAAAATACTTCCGCTCTTGAGCGCCGCATGACAATTGGCGTGCCTGCCGAGCGCATCGAGACCGAAGTCAACAAGCGTCTGCAACAGACCGCGCGCAAAGCCAAGATCCCGGGCTTCCGCCCTGGCAAGGTGCCTATGAGCGTGATTCGTCAGCGTTATGAGGACGGCGCACGTCAGGAAGCACTGGGCGATCTGATTCAGGCTACTTTTTATGAAGCTGTGGTTGAGCAGAAGCTGAACCCGGCTGGTGCTCCTGCTGTAGAGCCCAAGTCGTTCGAAAAAGGCAAAGATCTGGAATACGTGGCTACTTTCGAAGTATTCCCGGAATTCACCGTTGCCGGCTTCGATAGCATCTCCGTAGAGCGCCTGTCTGCCGACGTGGCCGACAGCGATCTGGACAACATGCTTGAAGTGCTGCGCAAGCAGAACGTTCGTTTCGAAGTGGCTGATCGTGCTGCCCAGAACGAAGACCAGTTGAACATCGATTTCGTCGGCAAGGTCGACGGCGAAGTGTTCGCTGGCGGTTCCGCTACCGGTACCCAGCTGGTTTTGGGTTCCGGCCGCATGATCCCGGGTTTCGAAGACGGCCTGGTTGGCGCCAAGGCCGGTGAAGAGCGCGTTCTGAACGTGACCTTCCCAGAGGACTATCAGAACCTCGAGCTGGCCGGCAAGGCTGCCGAGTTCACCGTGACCGTCAACACCGTTTCCGAGCCAAAGCTGCCTGAGCTGAACGAAGAGTTCTTCAAGCAGTTCGGTATCAAGGAAACCGGTATCGAAGGCTTCCGCACCGAAGTTCGCAAGAACATGGAGCGCGAGCTGCGTCAGGCGATCAAGTCCAAGGTCAAGAATCAGGTCATGGACGGTCTGCTGGCCGCCAACCCGATCGAAGTGCCCAAGGCGCTGCTGGAAAACGAAGTCAACCGTCTGCGTGTGCAGGCCGTTCAGCAGTTCGGTGGCAACATCAAGCCTGACCAGCTGCCGGCAGAGCTGTTCGAAGAGCAGGCCAAGCGCCGCGTCGAGCTGGGTCTGATCGTTGCCGAGGTCGTCAAGCAGTTCGACCTCAAGCCTGATGATGCTCGCGTTCGCGAAATGATTCAGGAAATGGCCTCTGCCTATCAGGAGCCTGAGCAGGTCGTTGCCTGGTACTACAAGAACGAGCAGCAAATGAACGAGGTACGTTCTGTTGTGCTTGAAGAGCAAGTTGTAGATACTGTTTTGCAGAAAGCTAGCGTGACCGACAAATCGGTCTCCTACGAAGAAGCTGTCAAGCCGGTGGAAGCTCCAAAAGCCGACTGATTTCTCTTTTCGTGCGAAAACACCCACAAGCCAGCCTTCGCGCTGGCTTGTGCGTATTCAAGACTCGACTATTTGGGAGTGAATGCAGGACATGTCCCGCAATTCTTATATTCAGCAGAACTCTGACATCCAGGCCGCTGGCGGCCTGGTCCCGATGGTTATCGAGCAGTCCGCCCGTGGCGAACGCGCCTATGACATCTACTCGCGCCTTCTCAAGGAGCGAGTCATCTTTATGGTTGGTCCGGTAGAGGACTACATGGCCAACCTTATCGCGGCGCAACTGCTTTTCCTTGAAGCGGAAAACCCGGACAAGGATATCCATCTCTACATCAACTCGCCGGGCGGTTCGGTGACTGCAGGCATGTCGATCTACGACACCATGCAGTTCATCAAGCCGGACGTTTCGACCATCTGTATCGGTCAGGCTTGCAGCATGGGTGCATTCCTGCTGGCCGGTGGTGCAGAAGGCAAGCGTCACTGCCTGCCCAACTCGCGAATGATGATTCACCAGCCGCTGGGCGGTTTCCAGGGGCAGGCGTCGGACATCGACATCCATGCCAAGGAAATCCTGCACATTCGTCATCGTCTCAACTCGCTGCTGGCTCATCACACCGGCCAGAGCCTCGAAACCATCGAGCGCGATACCGAGCGTGACAACTTCATGAGCGCAGAGCGTGCAGCCGAATACGGCCTGATCGACTCGGTGATCAACAAGCGTCAAATGCCTGCCTAAGCGGCTCAAAATGTAGGGGGTCGGGACAACCGACCGCCTGCGGACTTGAAAAAGCCCGCAATAGCCTTCATCTTGTGTTGCAAGCCTACCGGATTGGATCGATCGAATGACTGACACCCGCAACGGCGAGGACAACGGCAAATTGCTCTATTGCTCCTTCTGTGGCAAAAGCCAGCATGAAGTGCGCAAATTGATTGCCGGCCCCTCGGTCTTTATCTGCGACGAGTGCGTCGACCTGTGCAACGACATCATCCGTGAGGAGGTGCAGGAAGCCCAGGCCGAAAGCAGCGCGCATAAATTGCCTTCGCCAAAAGAAATCAGCGGCATCCTTGACCAGTATGTAATCGGTCAGGAACGTGCCAAAAAGGTTCTCGCAGTAGCGGTGTACAACCACTACAAGCGTCTGAATCAGCGTGACAAGAAGAACGACGACGTCGAACTGGGCAAGAGTAACATCCTGCTGATCGGACCTACGGGTTCCGGCAAGACGTTGCTGGCCGAAACTCTGGCTCGCCTGCTCAACGTACCGTTCACCATCGCTGACGCCACCACCCTGACCGAAGCCGGTTATGTGGGTGAGGACGTCGAAAACATTATCCAGAAGCTGTTGCAGAAATGTGATTACGATGTCGAGAAGGCCCAGATGGGTATTGTCTACATCGACGAAATCGACAAGATTTCGCGCAAATCCGACAACCCTTCGATCACTCGTGACGTGTCCGGTGAAGGCGTGCAGCAAGCCTTGCTGAAACTGATCGAGGGCACCGTGGCTTCCGTTCCGCCTCAAGGTGGTCGCAAGCACCCGCAGCAGGAATTCCTGCAGGTGGACACGCGTAATATCCTCTTTATCTGCGGTGGCGCCTTCTCGGGCCTGGAAAAGGTCATTCAGAACCGTTCCACCCGTGGCGGCATCGGCTTCAACGCCGAGGTTCGCAGCAAGGAGGAGGGCAAGAAGGTCGGCGAGTCGCTGCGTGAAGTCGAACCTGACGATCTGGTCAAGTTCGGTCTGATTCCCGAGTTCGTGGGCCGTCTGCCGGTGCTTGCAACGCTGGACGAGCTGGATGAGGCTGCGTTGATACAGATCCTCACCGAGCCGAAGAACGCACTGACCAAGCAGTACGCCAAGCTGTTCGAGATGGAAGGTGTGGACCTCGAGTTCCGTACCGATGCGCTGAAATCGGTTGCCCGTCGCGCGCTGGAGCGCAAGACCGGTGCCCGTGGCCTGCGTTCGATCCTCGAGGGCGTGCTGCTCGACACCATGTACGAAATCCCGTCGCAAAGCGATGTGAGCAAGGTGGTGATCGACGAAAGCGTTATCGATGGAACGTCCAAGCCGTTGTTGATCTACGAAAACAACGAGCCGCCTGCCAAGGTTGCTCCCGACGCATAAACGCGTGTTCATATGCGTGTGAAGTAATACTGAAGGGGGCCTTTTTGGTCCCCTTTTGCATTTTTAAGCTGTTCATTCGTTTTGTATGAAGAAACTGATCTTGGCGGGTCGCGCCTCTAGAGCTTGTTTTTTTCTGACGCTACCCCCATCTTGGCTTCAAGCTAATTCCATCTGTCCCGGCCAATTGGCCGCCGTAGAGGCGAAATCATGAAGACCACTATTGAATTGCCTCTCTTGCCATTGCGTGATGTCGTGGTTTATCCGCACATGGTTATCCCGCTGTTCGTGGGGCGCGAGAAGTCTATCGAAGCCCTTGAAGCGGCAATGACAGGCGACAAGCAGATCCTGCTGCTCGCGCAAAGAAACCCGGCTGACGACGATCCTGATGAAAAGGCTCTGTACAGCGTCGGCACCATTGCCACCGTATTGCAATTGCTCAAGCTGCCCGATGGCACCGTCAAGGTGCTGGTCGAAGGTGAGCAGCGTGGTTCGGTAGAGCGTTTTATCGAAGTCGATGGCCACTACCGCGCAGACGTCTCGCTGATCGACGAAGTCGATGCACCGGACCGTGAATCCGAAGTGTTCGTGCGCAGCCTGCTGGCTCAATTCGAGCAGTATGTGCAACTGGGCAAGAAGGTCCCCGCAGAGGTCCTGTCGTCGCTTAACAGCATCGATGAGCCTGGTCGCCTGGTTGATACCATGGCCGCGCATATGGCGCTCAAAATCG
The DNA here is from genome assembly GCF_900074915.1 of Pseudomonas cerasi. GTDB lineage: Bacteria > Pseudomonadota > Gammaproteobacteria > Pseudomonadales > Pseudomonadaceae > Aquipseudomonas > Aquipseudomonas cerasi. The sequence goes on along the minus strand of NZ_LT222319.1, from coordinate 3,999,144 downwards.
AGCAGAAGCAGGAAATACTCGAGATTATCGACCTGTCAGCCCGTGTCGAGCACGTGCTGGCCTTGCTGGATGCCGAAATCGACCTGCTGCAGGTCGAAAAGCGCATTCGCGGTCGCGTTAAGAAGCAAATGGAGCGCAGCCAGCGCGAGTACTACCTGAATGAGCAGATGAAGGCCATTCAGAAGGAACTGGGCGATGGCGACGAAGGCCACAACGAAATCGAAGAGCTGAAAAAGCGCATCGATGCCGCAGGTCTGCCCAAGGACGCTCTGACCAAGGCGAATGCCGAGCTGAACAAGCTCAAGCAGATGTCGCCGATGTCCGCCGAAGCGACCGTGGTGCGTTCCTACATCGACTGGCTGGTTCAGGTGCCGTGGAAGGCGCAGAGCAAGGTACGTCTGGACCTTGCGCGTGCCGAAGCGATTCTCGATGCCGACCATTACGGTCTGGACGAGGTCAAGGAACGCATCCTCGAATACCTCGCCGTGCAAAAGCGCGTGAAGAAGATTCGTGGCCCAGTGCTGTGTCTGGTAGGTCCACCGGGTGTGGGTAAAACCTCCCTGGCCGAGTCCATCGCCAACGCAACCAACCGTAAATTCGTGCGGATGGCACTAGGCGGCGTGCGTGACGAGGCTGAAATTCGTGGTCATCGCCGGACTTACATCGGTTCGATGCCAGGAAGATTGATACAAAAGATGACAAAGGTGGGCGTTCGCAACCCGCTGTTCCTGCTTGACGAAATCGACAAGATGGGCAGCGACATGCGTGGCGATCCGGCGTCGGCATTGCTCGAGGTGCTTGATCCCGAGCAGAACCACAATTTCAACGATCACTACCTTGAGGTCGACTACGATCTTTCGGACGTGATGTTCCTTTGCACGTCGAACTCGATGAACATTCCGCCAGCCTTGCTGGACCGGATGGAAGTCATTCGCCTGCCGGGCTACACCGAAGACGAAAAGATCAACATCGCCGTCAAGTACCTCTCGCCCAAGCAGATTCAGGCCAACGGCTTGAAGAAAGGCGAGATCAGTTTTGATGAGGATGCGATCCGCGACATCATCCGTTACTACACCCGTGAAGCGGGCGTGCGCGGGCTTGAGCGTCAGATTGCCAAGGTCTGCCGCAAGGCGGTCAAAGAGCACGCGATGGAAAAACGTTTCGCGGTTCAGGTCACAGCCGACATGCTCGAGCACTTCCTGGGCGTGCGCAAGTTCCGCTACGGGCTGGCAGAGCAGCAGGATCAGATCGGTCAGGTCACCGGCCTGGCGTGGACGCAGGTGGGTGGTGAATTGCTGACCATCGAGGCTGCCGTGGTATCGGGCAAGGGCCAGTTGATCAAGACCGGTTCGCTCGGGGATGTGATGGTCGAATCCATTACCGCAGCCCAGACCGTGGTTCGCAGCCGGGCCCGTAGCCTGGGCATTCCAGCTGATTTCCACGAGAAACACGACACGCATATCCACATGCCGGAAGGCGCCACGCCGAAGGATGGACCGAGCGCTGGTGTGGGCATGTGCACCGCCCTTGTTTCGGCGCTTACGCAGATCCCTGTGCGTGCGGATGTGGCAATGACGGGCGAAATTACTTTGCGTGGTCAAGTGCTGGCGATTGGTGGTTTGAAGGAAAAACTGCTGGCTGCACACCGTGGCGGAATCAAGACGGTGATCATTCCAGAAGAAAACGTGCGTGATTTGAAGGAGATTCCTGACAATATCAAGCAGGATCTGCAGATCAAGCCCGTTAAATGGATTGACGAAGTCCTGCAAATTGCGCTGCAATACGCGCCGGAGCCTTTGCCGGACGTGGCTACAGATCTGGTCGCCAAGGAAGAGAAGCGCGAGTCTGACTCTAAGGACAGAATTAGCACGCATTAAGTCTGGGCAGGCTTCCTTGACAGCTTTTTAGAGCCCTTGTTATAAAGCGGCTCTTTAAAGCAATCACTGGCAAGCCTTCCAGCGCTCGTTTTGCTTAACACCTAAAACTTAGAAACATACTCAATATAGAGATAAGGGGACTTAGAGTGAACAAGTCGGAACTGATTGATGCTATCGCTGCATCTGCTGATATCCCGAAAGCTGCTGCTGGCCGCGCGCTGGACGCAGTGATCGAATCCGTCACTGGCGCTCTGAAGGCTGGCGACTCGGTTGTTTTGGTTGGCTTTGGTACGTTCTCCGTGACTGATCGTCCTGCTCGCATCGGTCGCAACCCTCAGACTGGCAAGACGCTGGAAATCGCTGCTGCCAAGAAACCAGGTTTCAAAGCCGGTAAAGCTCTTAAAGAAGCTGTCAACTAAGCCTCTCTATGCCTTTGCCCGCTGGATCGGGCCTGTCCTGATCCAGTAGCGGAGCGGTGGTGCACTCGGTTGCGACACCGAGGGGTTCGAGCCCTACCGCTTCGTCAGTTACGAGAAGGCGCATCCTCGGATGCGCCTTTCTTCTATCCGCTTTCTACCCACGCTCCGCGGTTGGTTAGTCAGTACAACCGTTTTGGGGGACGCAATGCTGCAGAACATCAGGGACAATTCACAAGGCTGGATTGCCAAGACAATTATCGGACTCATCATCGCCTTGATGGCCTTCACCGGCATCGAAGCGATGTTTACCGCTACCAGCAACAAGCAGAACGCGGCTGAAGTCAACGGCGAGGACATCTCTCAGAATGAGTTGAGCCAAGCTGTCGACATGCAGCGCCGCCAGTTGGCTCAACAGCTTTCGCAACAGCTGGGCAAGGATTTCGATCCTTCCATGCTGGATGAAAAGCTGCTGCGCGAATCAGCGCTCAAGGGCCTGATCGACCGCAAGCTGCTGCTGCAAGGCGCGGCGGATGCCAAGTTCTCGTTTTCCGACGCGGCACTGGATCAGCAGCTTTTGCAGACGCCTGAATTTCAGGTAGACGGTAAATTCAGCGCTGACCGTTTCGATCAGGTGATTCGCCAGTTGGGTTACAGCCGTCTGCAGTTCCGCCAGATGCTGGGTCAGGAAATGCTCATCGGTCAGGTGCGTGCAGGTGTTGCCGGCAGTGCCTTTGTAACCGACGCACAGGTTGAAGCCTTCGCACGCCTCGAAAAGCAGACCCGTGATTTCGCGTCGCTGACCCTGCCTGCCGATACCTCGGCGGTCAAGGTGACCGATGACGAAGTCAAGGCGCATTACGACGAGCATGCCAAGGAGTTCATGAGCCCTGAGCAGGTCGTACTCGACTACATCGAATTGAAGAAGTCGTCCTTCTTCGACAAGGTGCAGGTCAAGGACGAGGACCTGCAGGCGGCTTATCAGAAGGAAATCGCCAATCTGTCCGAACAGCGTCGTGCGGCACACATCCTGATCGAAGTGAACGACAAGCTGAATGACGAGCAGGCCAAGGCGAAGATTGAAGAAATTCAGCAGCGTCTGGCCAAGGGTGAGGATTTCGCGGCATTGGCCAAGGAATACTCGCAGGACCCTGGTTCGTCCAACAAGGGCGGTGATCTGGGCTACGCAGGCAAGGGTGTCTATGACCCGGCTTTCGAAGAGGCACTGTATGCCTTGAACAAGGATCAGGTTTCGCAGCCGGTGCGTACCGATTTCGGCTGGCACCTGATCAAGCTGCTGGGCGTTGAAGCCCCTTCGGTGCCGACCTTTGCCAGTCTGAAAGGCAAGCTGACCAACGATTTGAAATCGCAGCTGGTCGAGCAGAAGTTTGTCGAAGTGACCAAGCAACTGGAAGACTCGGCGTTCGAATCGTCCGACCTGTCCCAGCCGGCACAGGACCTGGGCCTGAAGGTTCAGACCACTGCACCGTTCGGTCGTGAGGGCGGCGAAGGCCTGACGGCCAACCGTGCGGTCATCCAGGCGGCATTCAGCCCTGAAGTGCTGGAAGAAGGCGCCAACAGCAACACGCTGGAGCTGGATCCGGAAACCGTTGTGGTGGTGCGCTCCAAAGAGCACCTGCAACCGCAGCAGTTGCCACTTGAGAGCGTTGCCAGCTCGATTCGCGCTCAACTGGTCAAGGAGCATGCTTCGGCAGCTGCCAAGGCCAAGGGCGAGGCGCTGCTGGCCGGTCTGCGTGAGGGCAAGATTCCTTTGGCTGCCAAGCAGGACGGTCGTGACTGGAAGATGATGGAAGCGGTCACTCGCAGTCAGGAAGGGGTTGACCCTCAAGTGCTGCAGACGCTGTTCCGCATGCCCAAGCCGGCAGGCAAGGACAAGCCGGAATTCGCCAGCATCACTGCTTCGGATGGCAGCTTCGTGATCGTCCGTCTCAATGGCGTCAACCAGGCGGCTGCGCCGACTGACGCCGAGAAGGCACAATACCGTCGCTTCCTCGCCTCCCGCGAGGGGCAGCAGGATTTCGCCGCGTACCGTGCACAGCTGGAAAGCAAGGCGAAGATCGAGAAGTTCTAGGCTCGAAACGCGTAAACAAAGAAGGCCGCTCATTGAGCGGCCTTCTTTTAGAGTCCGGAAAAGTGCCGCTCGCAAGGAGCGGCGTTTACCGTATCACTCGTCCATGCTGCCCATCGCGGTGGTGTTGAAGCCGCCGTCGACGTACATGATTTCACCGCTGATGCCCGACGCCAGGTCGGAGCACAGGAACGCGCCGGCGTTGCCGACTTCGTCGATGGTGACGTTGCGGCGCAGAGGGGTCTGCGCTTCGTTGGCCGCCAGCATCTTGCGGAAGTTCTTGATGCCTGACGCGGCCAGGGTGCGGATCGGGCCGGCCGATACAGCATTGACGCGAGTACCTTCCGGGCCGAGGCTGCCGGCCAGGTAACGAACGCCAGCTTCCAGGCTGGCCTTGGCCATGCCCATGACGTTGTAGTTGGGCATGGTGCGCTCTGCGCCCAGGTAGGACAGGGTCAGCAGGCTGCCGTTGCGGCCCTTCATCATTTCGCGACCGGCCTTGGCCAGGGCCACGAAGCTGTAGGCGCTGATGTCATGAGCGATGCGGAAACCTTCGCGCGTGGTGGCTTCGGTGAAGTCGCCATCGAGCTGGTCGCCAGGCGCGAAGCCGACCGAGTGAACGATCACGTCCAGGCCGTCCCACTTCTTGCTCAGCTCTTCGAAGACCTTGTTGATCTCTTCGTCGTTGGCCACATCGCAAGGGAAGCACAGCTCAGGGCCCGAACCCCAGCCTGCGGCGAACTCTTCGACACGACCCTTGAGTTTGTCGTTCTGGTAGGTGAAGGCAAGCTCTGCGCCTTCACGATGCATGGCGGCGGCAATACCGGATGCGATGGACAGTTTACTGGCGACACCGACGATCAGGACGCGCTTACCGGCGAGAAAACCCATGTGTTGTTCCTCTTCAGGTTCAGGTTAATCGACAGCTACCGGCGCCAGGAAGGCGGCCTCCAGCAGCTGCTGTGTATAAGGATGTTGCGGTGCGGCGAAGATATCCTGCGCTGCACCCTGTTCGACCACTTGGCCTTGCTTGACCACCATCAACTGGTGGCTCAGCGCTTTGACGACAGCCAGGTCATGGCTGATGAACAAATACGTCAGGTTGTACTTGGTTTGCAGCGAGCGAAGCAGCTCGACGACCTGACGCTGTACGGTCCGGTCGAGGGCCGAGGTCGGCTCGTCCAGCAAAATCAGCGCCGGCTTCAAGACCAGCGCACGTGCAATGGCGATCCGCTGGCGTTGGCCACCGGAGAACTCGTGAGGGTAGCGGTGCCGGGTATCCGGGTCCAGACCAACCTCCCTGAGCGCTTCGATAATCGCCGTCTGCTGTTCGGCGGCCGTACCCATGCCGTGGATTCGCAAGCCTTCGCCAACGATTTCAGCCACCGACATGCGCGGGCTCAAACTGCCAAACGGGTCCTGGAAAACCACTTGCATCTGCCTGCGCAGCGGACGGATTTGCTGTTGCGACAGGGATTCTAGCGCGTTGCCCTTGAACCGTATGGTGCCCTGACTGCCGATCAGTCGAAGAATCGCCAGGCCCAGCGTCGATTTGCCCGACCCGCTTTCACCCACAATACCCAGTGTTTGCCCTTGCGGCAGGCTGAAACGTATGCCGTCCACCGCCTTGACGTGGTCGACGGTACGCTTGAGCAGGCCTTTTTTGATCGGGAACCAGACTTTCAGGTCCTCGACTTCAAGCAGCGGGGCGCCGGCGGTGTTGGTCGATGGACCGCCGCTGGGCTCCGCGCTGAGCAACACTTGGGTGTAGGGATGTTGCGGCGAACGGAACAATTCTTCGCACGATGCCTGTTCGACGATGCAACCGCGCTGCATGACACATACTCGGTTGGCTATTTGCCTTACCACGTTCAAATCGTGGCTGATCAGCAGCAGTGCCATGCCCAGGCGAGCCTGCAACTGCTTGAGCAGCTCGAGGATTTTCAGCTGTACCGTCACATCCAGCGCAGTGGTCGGTTCGTCGGCAATCAGCAGCTCGGGTTCATTGGCCAGGGCCATGGCGATCATCACACGCTGACGCTGGCCACCTGAAAGCTCGTGTGGCAGCGCTTTGAGGCGTTTGTGTGGCTCAGGTATGCCGACCAGATCGAGCAGCTCCAGCGTGCGCTCGGTGGCGGCCTTGCCAGTCAGGCCCTTGTGCAGGCCCAGCACCTCGTTGATCTGTTTTTCCACCGAATGCAGCGGATTGAGCGAGGTCATCGGTTCCTGGAAGATCATGGCGATGCGGTTGCCACGGATCGAACGCAGTTTTTTCTCTTCGACCTTCAGCAGGTCTTCACCCGCGTAGCGGATCGTGCCGCTCGGGTGGCTGGCGATGGGGTAGGGCAGCAGGCGCAGGATCGAGTGCGCGGTGACTGACTTGCCCGAACCGCTTTCGCCGACCAGCGCCAGCGTTTCACCGCGACGAATATCGAAGCTGATGTTCTCGACCACGCGTTGCCGCGAGTCGCCCGTCACGAACTCGACCGCCAGATCGCGGATTTCGATCAGATTGTCATTGTTCATCTTATTTCCTTGGGTCGAAAGCATCGCGGGCGGATTCGCCGATGAACACAAGCAGACTCAGCATGATGGCCAGCACAGCGAAGGCGCTGATGCCCAGCCAGGGCGCCTGCAGGTTGGATTTGCCCTGCGCTACCAGCTCGCCCAGTGACGGCGAGCCGGCGGGTAGGCCGAAGCCCAGAAAGTCCAGCGCCGTCAGGGTGCCGATGGCCCCGGTGAGAATGAACGGCAGAAAGGTCATGGTCGATACCATGGCGTTGGGCAGGATATGGCGGAACATGATTGCGCCGTTCTCCATGCCCAGCGCCCGCGCGGCCCTTACGTATTCCAGATTGCGGCCACGCAGGAACTCGGCGCGCACCACGTCCACCAGGCTCATCCAGGAAAACAACAGCATGATGCCCAACAACCACCAGAAGTTGGGTTGTACGAAGCTGGCAAGGATGATCAGCAGATACAGTACCGGCAGGCCCGACCAGACCTCGAGGAAGCGCTGGCCCAGCAGGTCGACCCAGCCGCCATAAAAGCCCTGCAAGGCGCCGGCGATGACGCCGATGATCGAGCTGAGGATGGTCAGGGTCAGGGCGAACAGTACCGAAATCCTGAAACCGTAGATCACCCGTGCCAGGACGTCACGGCCCTGATCATCGGTGCCCAGCAGGTTCTCCCGCGAAGGCGGCGCCGGAGCAGGGACTTTCAGGTCGTAGTTGATGCTCTGGTAGCTGAACGGGATGGGTGCCCACAGGGTCCAGCCATCCTTCGCGGCGAGCAGTTCCTTGATGTATGGGCTCTTGTAGTTGGCTTCCAGCGGGAATTCGCCACCGAAGGTGGTTTCCGGGTAACGCTCGAATACCGGGAAATACCAGTGGCCGTCGTAGCGCACAGCCAGCGGTTTATCGTTGGCGATCAGTTCGGCGCCCAGGCTCAGGCCGAACAGAATCAGGAACAGCCACAATGACCACCAGCCACGCCTGTTGGCCTTGAAGCGTTCGAAGCGACGGCGATTGAGAGGAGACAGCTTCATATCAATGCTTCCTGCTTTCGAAGTCGATGCGCGGGTCTACGAGGGTGTAGGTGATATCGCCGATCAGCTTCACCACCAGCCCCAGCAGGGTGAAGATGAACAGCGTGCCGAACACTACCGGATAGTCGCGGTTGATCGCGGCTTCAAAACTCATCAGGCCCAGGCCGTCCAGCGAAAAGATCACTTCCACCAGCAGCGAGCCGGTGAAGAAGATACCGATGAACGCCGACGGGAAGCCGGCGATCACCAGCAGCATGGCGTTGCGAAACACATGGCCGTAGAGCACCTTGTGGTTGCTCAGGCCCTTGGCTTTGGCCGTGGTCACGTATTGCTTGCTGATTTCGTCGAGAAAGCTGTTCTTGGTCAGCAGCGTCATGGTGGCAAAGTTGCCGATCACCAGTGCGGTGACGGGCAATACCAGATGCCAGAAGTAATCGAATAGCTTGCCCAGCGTGCTCAGTTCATCGTAATTGTTGGAGGTCAGCCCGCGCAGTGGAAACCAGTTGAAGTAGCTGCCCCCGGCAAACACCACGATCAGCAGAATCGCGAACAGGAACGCCGGAATGGCATAGCCGACAATGATTGCCGAACTGGTCCATACGTCGAACTGGCTGCCGTGGCGCGTGGCCTTGGCAATCCCCAGCGGGATCGACACCAGGTACATGATCAGGGTGCTCCATAACCCGAGGGAAATGGACACCGGCATCTTCTCGACAATCAGGTCGATGACCTTGGCATCACGAAAGAAGCTGTCGCCGAAATCCAGCGTGGCGTAGTTCTTGATCATGATCCACAGGCGTTCCGGCGCCGACTTGTCGAAACCGTACATGCGTTCGATTTCCTTGATCAATGCCGGGTCCAGGCCTTGCGCGCCGCGGTAGTTGGAGCCGGCCACCGATACTTCGGCGCCGCCCCCGGCTATCCGGCTGGTGGCGCCATCGAAGCCTTCGATCTTGGCGATCATCTGTTCGACCGGGCCACCGGGGGCGGCCTGAATGATGACGAAGTTGATGATCAGGATGCCGAGCAGGGTAGGGATGATCAGCAGCAGCCGTCGCAGAATATAAGCCAGCATGTTATTGCTCCGCGTTCGCAGGCTTGGCCTGATCAGGGGCTGACGGGGTCGCGGCTACCGGTTTGACATCCGGCCTGGCCCACCAGGTCATCAGGCCGATATCGGAAAGTGCTTCGGCCTTGGGATGGTCGAGGTGATTCCAGTAAGCCACCCGCCAAGTCTTGATGTGCCAGTTCGGAACGACGTAAAAGCCCCACAGCAGCACACGGTCCAGTGCCTTGGTATGGGTGATCAGGCTTTGCCGTGAGTCGGCGTTGATCAGGCCGTTGACCAGCTCATCCACCGCAGGGTCCTTGAGGCCCATGAAGTTGCGGCTGCCCGGGTTGTCGGCGCTGGATGAGTCGAAGTACACGCGCTGCTCGTTACCGGGCGAGCTGGACTGCGGATAGCCAGTGACAATCATGTCGTAGTCCCGCGAGCGCAGGCGGTTGATGTATTGCGACACGTCGGCCCGACGAATCACCAGCTCGATACCCAGGTCGCTCAGGTTGCGCTTGTAAGGCAGCAGAATGCGCTCGAACTCGGTCTGGGCCATCAGAAACTCGATTTTTACCGGGTTGCCCTGCGCGTCGACCATCTTGTCGTCGACGATCTTCCAGCCCGCCTCCTGCAACAGCTGGAAGGCCCGGCGCTGCTGCGGACGGATCATACCGCTGCCATCGGTGACCGGCAGGGTGAAGGGTTCGCTGAACACGCGATCCGGAATCTTGCCGCGCAACGGTTCCAGAAGCTTGAGTTCTTCGGCAGACGGCAGGCCGCTGGCGGCCATTTCCGAGTTGTCGAAATAACTTTTGGTGCGGCTGTACGAGCCGTTGAACAGCTGTTTGTTGGTCCACTCGAAGTCCAGCAGCAGAGTCAGCGCCTCACGGACCCTGACGTCCTGAAACACAGGCTTGCGCAGGTTGAAGACAAAGCCCTGCATGCCCGTCGGGTTGCCATTGGGAAGCTCTTCCTTGATCAGACTGCCGTCGCGCACTGCGGGCGTGTCGTAAGCGGTTGCCCAGTTCTTGGCACTGGTTTCCAGCCAATAGTCGAATTGCCCGGCCTTGCCGGCCTCCAGCGCTACCGTATTGTCGCGGTAGTAGTCGGTGGTCAGCACGTCAAAGTTGTAGAAACCCTTGTTGATTGGCAGGTCCTGTGCCCAGTAATCCTTGACCCGCTCATAACTCACCGAACGACCGGCCTTCACGTCGGCGACCTTGTAAGGTCCGCTGCCCAGCGGGAAGTCCAGGTTGCCCTTGCTGAAATCGCGATCGGCCCAGAAATGCTTGGGCAGCACCGGCAACTGGCCAAGGATCAGCGGCAACTCGCGGCTGCCCTTGTGCTTGAACTTGAACAGCACGCGCAACGGATCTTCGACGATGACCTGATCGACGTCGGCGTAGTAGCCCTTGTACATGGGCGAACCGTGCTCCATCAGGGTCTTGAAGCTGAATTCGACGTCGTCGGCGCGGATCGGGTGGCCGTCATGAAAGCGCGCCTCGGGGCGCAGATAGAAACGCACCCAGCTGTTGTCCGGGGACTTCTCGATCTTGCCCGCGATCAGTCCGTATTCAGTGAATGGCTCATCCAGGCTCGAGCGGGCAAGGGTGTCGTAGATCAGACCGATATCTTCTGCCGGTACGCCTTTGTTGATGAACGGGTTGAAGCTGTCAAAGCCGCCGAAGCCTGCCTGACGCAGCGTGCCGCCCTTGGGGGCATCCGGGTTCACGTAGTCGAAGTGCTTGAAATCAGCCGGGTACTTCGGCGCTTCGTCATACAGCGTCACGCCATGCTGAGGCGCAGCCTGTACTGTGCAGGCGAGGCTGGCCAGCAGCAGGCCGGCTGCCTGCGAGCGCAGGGAGTGCAGAGGGTTCATCGGGGCTTCTCCAGAGTCTTGAGCCACCACGCACGCAGCCCCAGGGTGTAGGGCGGGGTAGTGACCATGGCGAATCGGTTGCGATAGGCAAGCCGATGATTATTCAGATACCAGTTGGGGATGCTGTAGTGCTGAGACAGCAATACGCGGTCCAGCGCCCGCGCCGCGGCGACCTGTTCGTCCCGGGTTTGCGCGGCCAGCAGTTTGTTCAGCAGGGCATCGACCACGGGGTTGGCGATACCCGCGTAGTTCTTGCTGCCGTTGATCGCAGCCTGACTGGAATGGAAATACTGCCACTGCTCCAGACCGGGGCTCAGGATCTGTTGCAGGGTCATCAGAATCATGTCGAAATCGAAACGGTCCAGACGTTGCTTGTACTGGGCGCGGTCGACGGTGCGCAGCCCTGCATTGATCCCCAGACGGCGCAGGTCTTCGATGTACGGTTGCAGAATGCGTTCGAGGTTGGGGTTGACCAGCAGGATCTCGAAGCGCAACGGTTGCTTGTCGGCATTGAGCAAACCCTTGTCCGACAGCGTCCAGCCAGCCTCGGCAAGCAGCTTCAGGGCCTTGCGCAAGGTCTCGCGCGGGATTCCGCCACCATCGGTTTTCGACGGGGCGAACGGCTGGGTGAACAGGCTGGCGGGCAACTGATCGCGGTAGGGCGCCAGGAGCAGCCATTCGGCCCCGGTCGGCAGGCCCGTCGCGGAAAATTCGCTGTTGGGGTAGTAGCTGATCGAGCGGTCATAGGCGTCGCTGAACAGCGTGCGGTTGGTCCATTCGAAATTGAACAGCAGACCCAGGGCTTCGCGCACGCGGATGTCGGCGAAGGCGGCGCGCCGGGTGTTCATGAACAGTCCCTGGGTCTGTGTCGGTATGCGGTGGGGGATCTGCGCCTTGATCACCTGACCATTGGCCACCGCGGGGAAGTCGTAGCCACTGGCCCAGTTCTTGGCCTGATGCTCGATGTAGATGTCGAATTCACCCGCTTTGAACGCTTCGAACGCCACGTCGCTGTCGCGGTAGAACTCGACCTCGACCCGGTCGAAATTGTATTTGCCGCGGTTGACCGGCAAGTCCTTGCCCCAGTAATCCTTGACCCGCTCGAACACCAGTTGCCGACCCGGCTGCACGCGGGTGATGCGGTAAGGGCCACTGCCCAGCGGCGGCTCGAAGGTGGTCGCCTTGAAATCCCTGTCCTTCCAGTAATGTTGCGGCAACACCGGCAGTTCGCCCAGGCGCAGGATCAGCAGCGGGTTGCCCGAGCGCTTGAAGACAAACCGGATGCGATGACGGGTGAGAATGTCCACGCGCTGCACTTCCTGCAAGGCGGTGCGGTATTGGGGGTGACCGTCCTTGAGCAGTGTCCGGTAGGAAAACGCCACGTCGTAGGCGGTGATGGGCTTGCCGTCATGGAAGCGCGCCTGCGGGCGCAGGTTGAACACCACCCAGCTGCGGTCCTCGCTGTATTCCACCGACTGGGCGATCAGCCCGTAACTGGAGGTCGGTTCATCGCCGGATGGGTCGTATTGGCCTGTGCCGACCATCAGCGGTTCATTCAGCTCGTTGACACCATACTGCAGGAAGTTGCCAGTCGAGACCGGGCTGCTGCCCTTGAATGTGTAGGGGTTTAACGTGTCGAACGTGCCGAAGGCCATCATTCTCAGGGTACCACCTTTCGGCGCCTCGGGATTGACCCAGTCGAAATGAGTGAAGCTGGCCGGGTACTTGAGAACACCAAACTGCGCGTAGCCATGACTTTCGGTGATGGCTGCGTTGGCGCAGAAGCTCAAGGCCAGGCTGAGGGTCAGCAGGAAGGGACGTATCACGATCCAGACGGCCTGGGCTTTCGGGTCGCTAACAGTAACAGCTTGTTCCAGCTGGAAAAAGACTGCAGGTGATGGCGCTGCCGGGCTGCATCGGACACCCGCCCCAAGGTTATCGAAGGGCAAGTGGCCGTGCGCATCAGTGTGGCAGGTAAACGGTCAGGGTCTGGCCGGGTTTGAGAGCCTGCCCGCTACGTGGATTCCAGCGCTTGAGATGTTGCATCTCGACGTTGAAGCGCTTGGCGACCAGATACATCGAGTCGCCTTTCTGGATCTTGTACTGCATGGATTTCTTTTCGCTGTCCTTGCCACCGGTGCTGGCGACCGACTTGCTGGCGGCTTTGCCGGCAGGTTTGCTGGTGTCCTGCATGACCAGCGTCTGGCCGACCTTGAGCTTCTTGCCGGTCAGCTTGTTCCAGCGTTGCAGGTCTTCGACATCCACCTTGTTGGCTTGCGCGATGGTGGTCAGGTTGTCACCGCTGCGCACCTTGTAGCTTCGGGTACGTGACGGCTTGTCGTTGCTGGCCAGCGCTTCGAACACGGGTTGTGAATTCTGCATGCCCGGCTTGACCGGTATGCTCAGTGATTGACCGACCTTCAGGCGGTTGCCGGACAGCTTGTTATTGCCCTTGAGCGAGCTGACCGTGACCTGATAACGACTGGCCAGGCTTTCCAGGGTATCGCCCTTGCGCACCCGATAAGGCTGCCAGGCGACCAGTTCTTCCTGTTTCATGGTCAGCAGGCTGGCCGTCAGCAGTTGCGCCTTGGAAGTGGGCACCAGCAGGTGCTGGGGGCCATCGACGGTCAGGCGCTTCTTGTAGGCGGGGTTGAGCTGGATAAGCTCGTCTTCGTCGATATCGGCGGCGCTGGCCACTTTGGACAGGTCGACACGCTTGTTGAGCTCGACGACTTCGAAGTAGGGCTGGTTGGCGATCGGGTTCAGATTGACGCCGTAAGCTTCCGGCGACAACACCACCTGGGACAGGGCCAGCAGCTTGGGTACGTAATCGCGGGTTTCCTGCGGCAGCGGCAGGTTCCAGTAATCGGTCGGCAGGTTGAGTTTGTCATTGCGCTCGATGGCGCGGCTCACCGTGCCTTCGCCGGCGTTGTAGGCTGCCAGGGCCAGCAGCCAGTCACCGTTGAACATGTCATGCAGGCGGGTCAGGTAATCCAGTGCCGCAACGGTCGAGGCCTGGATGTCGCGACGTCCGTCATAAAAGCTGGTCTGGCGCAGGTTGAAGTAACGCCCGGTCGACGGGATGAACTGCCAGAGGCCGACCGCCTGGCTGCGCGAAACGGCCATCGGGTTGTAGGCGCTTTCGATGACCGGAAGCAGCGCCAGTTCCAGCGGCATGTTGCGTTCTTCAAGGCGCTCGACGATGTAGTGCATGTACAGGCTGCCGCGCTCGCCAGCGTTTTCCAGAAAGGAAGGGTTGTTGGCGAACCATAGGCGCTGTTGATCGATGCGGGGGTTCTGATCATTGCCTTGTTGCAGTTGAAAGCCCTGACGCATGCGCTCCCAGACATCCTGTGGAGGTGCGAGAGGGGTGGCAGGCTTGTGCGACAGGAAAATCGGTTTTTGCTTGATGCCGGCGGCCAGGTTAGGCGCGCGATGGCTATTGACCGGGTCGACGCTGGCGGTGCTCTGGCAACCGGCCAGAAGGGCACTCGCGGTGACGGCCATGGCCTGAGCCAACCGAGTCAATGCGTCCGAATGTGAAGGCTTGCTGGTAGATGACGACATTGTTCGGGGGGTACATCCAGACGAAAATGTCGGGCGATTCTAGGAAGCAGCCTGCCGTCGGTCAACCTTTCAGAATTTTATTGCGGTTTTAAGGTCGGGTCAGAACTTATCTTTCCAGGCCCTCAAGCTGGCAAAGACCGCACTCTGCGAGGTGTTTTGCCCGCCGCTCCGTTCGTCCGCTTTTTCTTTAACGGATGTTTCCCCCGTACGCAGGAACGGATTGGTACGTTTTTCCAGGGCCAGATTCGACGGAAGACTGATGCGATTTTCGCTGCGCCAGCGCGTCACTTCGGCCAGGCGTTCGGCGATATCGACATTGTCGGGCTCGACGGCCTGCGCAAAGCGCAGATTGCTCAGCGTGTATTCGTGAGCGCAGTAGATCAGTGTGCTGTCCGGCAGATCGGTCAGGCGGCTGAGAGAATCGTGCATCTGTTGCGGCGTGCCCTCGAACAACCGTCCGCAGCCAGCAGCAAACAGCGTGTCGCCGCTGAACAGCAGGGGGGTCGTGGCGTCCTCGTGATAGAACGCGATATGCCCCAGCGTATGGCCAGGAACCGCATGCACTACAAATTCCAGGCCCAGCACGGTCAGTCGGTCATTGTCGACCAGCGCGACATCGCGTGCCGGTATGGTTTCGGCTGCAGGGCCCAGCACGCGCGCCGCGGTCGACTGCTTGAGTTCCGCAACGCCGCCCACATGATCATTGTGGTGGTGGGTGATCAGGATATCGGTCAGCCGGTAGTCGGGATTCTGCGCCAGCCAGCCCAGCACCGGCTTCGCGTCGCCCGGATCGACGACAGCGCACTGCTGGCTCGAAAGGTCTTGTAACAACCATATGTAGTTGTCATTGAAAGCAGGAAGGGCGTGGATCTGTATCATGGCGCAGTTCGCATAGCGGCAGACAATGGTGCATCTTAGAGTCTGTTGCCGCTGTATGCGAGCACCTCTGGAGGAGAACTCATGACCGATGAAGCGTTCGCTCAGGCTGATCCTGAGTGGCTTGCATTGATCCGCGCTGCCCGTGAATGGCTTTCCGGGCCGCTCGGGCAGCTTCTGCTCGAAGAGGAACGGCGCATTCTCGACGAAGAGCTGGGGCGATACTTCGGCGGCTATCTGGTGCATTACGGCCCGTCGGCGGAAAGCCCGCCAGTGGCTCCCCAGGTGCAGCGCAATGTACGCCTTGGTGCGCCGTTGCCGGGTGTCGAGATCGTCTGTGAGGAACAGGCGTGGCCATTGAGTGAGCACGCGGCCGATGTCGTGGTGTTGCAGCACGGCCTGGATTTCTGCCTGTCGCCCCACGGCCTGCTGCGCGAAGCGGCCAGCAGCGTGCGGCCGGGCGGGCACTTGCTGATTATCGGCATCAACCCCTGGAGCACCTGGGGCATACGTCACGTATTCGCGCGGGATGCGTTGCGCAAGGCGCGCTGCATTTCATCCTCGCGGGTCGCTGACTGGCTGAATCTGCTGGGCTTCGCGCTGGAGAAACGGCGCTTCGGATGCTATCGTCCGCCTCTTGCTTCAGCAGCATGGCAGTCGCGTCTTGCAGGGCTCGAACGCCTTGGCGAGGGGCGTCAGAGCCCCGGTGGCGGCTTCTATGTACTGGTGGCGCGCAAACTGGTGGTCGGCCTCAGGCCCTTGCGTCAGGTGCGCCGCGACCCCATCGGCAAGCTGATCCCCATGCCGATGGCCAAGGTCAGCCGCAACACTCAGGACCAGGCTTGAATAACGCCTTGCTGCACATGAAGCCCATCATTCTGGAAAGGTCGTAATGAGCGATAGCGTTGAACTCTTCACCGACGGTGCCTGCAAGGGTAATCCTGGCCCGGGCGGTTGGGGGGCCCTGCTGGTGTGCAAGGGCGTCGAAAAAGAGTTGTGGGGTGGCGAAGCCAATACCACCAACAACCGGATGGAACTGACCGGTGCGATTCGCGGGCTTGAAGAACTCAAGCGCCCTTGCGAAGTGACGCTGGTGACCGACTCTCAGTACGTGATGAAAGGCATTACAGAGTGGATGGTCAACTGGAAGAAGCGCGGCTGGAAAACCGCTGCCAAGGAGCCGGTCAAAAACGCCGATCTGTGGCAGCTTCTGGATGAACAGGTCAGTCGCCACACGGTGAAATGGCAGTGGGTGCGCGGGCACATCGGCCACCCTGGCAACGAGCGTGCCGACCAGCTCGCCAACCGTGGCGTCGACGAAGTGCGCGGCATCCGGCACGGCTAGACGCGCACGGGCTTGCAACGGCCGCTGCGTGCTAGAATCGCGGCCTGTACATGAGGCAACAGTCAATGGCATTGCAAAACCTGGATAACAGATCCATCGTCCTCGATACCGAAACCACCGGTATGCCGGTGACGGATGGTCACCGCATCATCGAGATCGGTTGTGTCGAGTTGATCGGTCGCCGCCTGACCGGTCGGCATTTTCACGTTTACCTGCAACCTGATCGCGAAAGTGACGAAGGCGCGATCGGTGTTCACGGTATCACCAATGAATTTCTGGTCGGCAAGCCGCGGTTTGCCGAAGTCGCCGATGAATTCTTCGAGTTCATCAAAGGCGCGCAGCTGATCATTCACAACGCAGCGTTCGACGTTGGCTTCATCAACAACGAATTTGCCTTGATGGGTTCGCAGGACAGGGCTGATATCACCCAGCACTGTTCGATTCTCGACACCCTGATGATGGCGCGAGAGCGTCACCCGGGTCAGCGCAACAGTCTGGATGCACTCTGCAAGCGCTACGGCGTCGATAACTCGGGCCGTGAGCTGCACGGCGCATTGCTCGACTCCGAGATTCTGGCCGACGTCTATCTGGCGATGACCGGCGGTCAGACCAGCCTGTCGCTGGCTGGCAATGCCTCCGATGGCAACGGTTCGGGCGAAGGCTCTGGCAATCGTGGCAGCGAAATTCGCCGCCTGCCTGCCGATCGCAAGCCATGCCGCATCATTCGCGCCTCTGAAAGTGAGCTGGCCGAGCACGAAGTGCGTATGAGCACCATCGCCAAGGCTTGCGGTGCTCCTCCGCTCTGGGTACAGATGCTGGAAGCCGGAGCGCAGGCATCTTCCTGACAGCAAGCGGCAAAGGTGAAATGAGCGTGGCACATCCTGCTTTGAGCATTCGGGTTGCAGACGAATGCTTCGAGGACTACATCCTCAACAGCGAATTCACGTTTACAGTGCTTGGCTATGCGCAGCCGCGTATCGGCGAGCCCGTGGATTCATGGCCGGTCGAGCTGGTCGAGCCGTACAGCAAGAACTATGGCATCGACTCTCAGGAATTTGCCGATCATCGTGAAGCCGCCACCAGTTCGGTGATGGTTGCCTGGCTGGATGACCACGCCGTCGGCCATATCGTGATGAGCACTCACTGGAGCGGATTCGCGTATATCGATGAGCTGGCAGTGGACGAGTCGGCGCGCCGTCATGGCGTCGCACGCTCGTTGCTCGACGCCGCGCAATTCTGGACTCGTAAGCGCAATCTGCCTGGCATCGTTCTGGAAACGCAGAACAATAACCTGGGGGCCTGCAGGCTGTATGAGAGTTGCGGGTACGTGGTAGGCGGGGTGGATCACATGCGCTATCGGGGCATCGATCCGAACACTCGTGAAACGGCGATTTTCTGGTATCTGATTTTTTCGGATTAACAGCTTCCCGCTGGCCATGCAGCCAAGGCGGGAATGCTGCCGTTATTACGTGGGTGTACGGGTAATTTTTATGCCCGATTGCACCAGCTCGAAGTCCTCACCACCCAAATGCTTGACCCGGTCGCCGATTGCCAGCCTGTAGGTGATCACCGGCTGACCGCCCTGCGCCTCATCCGGCTGCGATTCCTGGAACTCATGAACCGGATAAACGCGACCTTCGGCGTCCCTGGCATGAAATTGTCCGACGAGAACTGAAGCCATTTGCTCTGTAACCTCTGAAACTGAATATAACTGCTGGTTTACGAATCCATCGAGGCTAGTAGACCACTGATCTATAGGTGAGTTTGCCTTTGAGGGAAAAAATAATCCCTGCCGTTCAAGCGCGTAGGGAATTGACTGGCGCAAAGGTCGTCTAAACCCGGCTTCTGTTCTATACCTAACCTTCCCTTGAATCAGATGACGGATATTTTCATGAGCCAGGTTCATACCATTGCCGTATTGGTCGGCAGTCTGCGAAAAGAGTCCATCAACCGCAAGATCGCTCTTGCTCTGGCAGAACTGGCACCTGCCAGCCTGAAACTGAATATTGTCGAGATCGGTGATCTGCCGTTGTACAACGAAGACATCGATGGCGACTCACCGCCGCCTGCATACACCACCTTTCGCGAGCAACTGGGCGCTGCCGACGGCGTGCTGTTTGTTACCCCGGAATACAACCGCTCGGTGCCCGGTGCCCTGAAAAACGCCATCGACGTGGGCTCGCGTCCTTACGGCAAAAGTGCCTTCAGCGGCAAGCCGGGCGCCGTGATCAGTGCCTCGCCGGGTGCTGTCGGTGGCTTTGGTGCCAACCATCACCTGCGTCAGTCGCTGGTGTTTCTGGACGTGCTGTGCCTTCAGCAGCCCGAAGCCTACCTGGGCGGCGCCGGGAGCTTTTTCGACGAGTCCGGCGCGTTGTCCGATAAAACCAGGCCCTTCCTGCAGAAGTTCATCGATGCCTTCGCCGCCTGGGTCGAGAAGAACGGCAGGGCTGCTGCCCACTGATTTTTTGACGAAGCGCGTCTGCCGATCGATTGCTTTATGTAACGCAGGCGCGTCGGTCCATCCCCATAAGCTGTTTCCTTTTTCTCTGCCACGCGCCTGGGCGCTGTGCGCAGAGGCGCCCTCCAAAGGAAACAGTACATGTCAGCAGCTCCCTATTTTTTCAGCGACTCTCTGCGCGCGCGCTTCACACAAGACATTCGGGACGCTATCGAACAGTCTCGAATCAGCCGTGGCGACGGCGCGTGGTTGCAGCTATTGGCTGCCGAAAGTAACGAGCCCACCAGCGATGCGGCTCCCCGAGTCGACCGGCTGCTGATAAGCGACGCGCAGCCCGTTAATGCGGAATTGGCCGCAGCCCTGTTCATCAGTGATGCCGCCAATCCCTCGGCGCGGGTCTTTCTCAGTACCCTGGCCTTCGGCATCGAGCAATTCGAGAGTCGCAGCGCGCTGTTCAACGCCTTGCAGCAGCGATTCGACGATATCACTGCCTTGTCGATCGTCGAGCGCGAACGCATCGAAGGCTCGCTGTTTGACGCCCGCACGCAGGCCGTGCTGCGCCAGCAGGCCGGGCATCTGCAGCGCCTGGCGGCCAGGTTGGAGGCGCTGCCTGATTTTCGACAGGCGACAGGCAAGGCCTTTCAGGATGTGCTGGTAGAAAGGGGCATCGACGTCGTTGCCCAGACCGTCCAGCTTGTGCACACGGCGCCCGGTGCTGCTCCGGCAGCGTCAGCAGTCGTCGGAACTCAATACCTTGCCGATGCCGCCATGCAGGCGTTTTCCTACGAATCCCTGCCGCAAGGCCAGACACGTCGCTATCTGGATACCAAGGGGGCGGCGTTGCCCGAGGCACAGGCGATCGTTTTCGATCAGGCGCTGGCAGACTCGGCTGCTTCAGTCGGCACCGCGTATGAGCAGTTGCTGTCTGACTACTGGACGTCTCAGGGGCAGGATGGGCGCACGCGTCGCGACCTCACCGCTGATGCGCTTGCAGAGTGTTTTCGCCAGCATCTGTTATCGGGCCGGGCGCACCGCAACATGACGGAGGCTGAATATCGCTGGCTGCTGACCCTGCTGCCTTCGCAGCCTGGCGGGCCCGCTGCGCCGGTGCCGAGGGTACGCAGGTTATCTGTTGTCGTGGCCGGCCAGGACCCCGTCAAGCTGGTCGGCGTATTCCTCATCGATTTCCCCGGAGAGGCGTCACCGGCGGTATTTCTCTATTCGTCATTGCCGGGCTTCCTGCGCTTCGGCGATCAGGCTCAGGCCATCGAGCATGTGCTGAGGGGCCCTTCACGCGCCGGATTGTTGTTTTACTCATCGTTGAATGATCATTCCGTCATCAGCCTGGAAGGTCAGCTTGAGCTGCGTCACGACACGCTCACCGAGGACTTTTTCAGCGAATTCATTGATGCCCTGATCGCCTTGCAAGAGCGCGACCTGCGCTACGTACTTGACCTGCCGGCCCTTCATTCCGAAAAAAATCCGGCTCGGATTGACGATGCACTGGACATCCGCAAGCTGCTCGATGGTCGGCTCTTGAACACGGACGACGCAGGACGCTGGCGTCAGGACCGGCTGAGCTTTGACAGCGTCTGGGGGGCGGCTGCCCAGAGCAGTGTCAGTGAACGGCCGAACTTGATTTCAGACCCGTCCTACAACTGGATGGGCAAGTTGAAAAAGCTCGACGCTTTGCTCGGCAGCGTCGATGCCATGCATCCCGGTGCAGATGGCTGCATGCATCGCGCGCTCAACCTCTATCTGGCTTTGATCGGCGGTCCGCCCCTTGATGCCCGCAAGCTTTGGGTGCAGGCGGATGTCGCTGAGGCGACGCCGGTGCCAGTGTTGACGCTGGCGCTTGAACGGGTGTGCGGTTACACAAGCATCCCCCTGGCTGACAGCATCGTTCTCGCCGGGCAGATCACTCCGGTGGCGGATCAACCGGTGCAGCGTCTGTCGCTGGCATTGCTTGAGCAGATATTGATCTGCGTGCAGGCAGATTTTGCCCATCGCTTCGAGGGTCAGATCAGCGAGTTCTACTCACGTACGATTCGCCAACGCGATACCAGCATGCATCCCGACGTGATATCCGCCCTGGTCCGGGAGTACTCGCTGCGTCTTGAGTTGCTGGTCGAACGGCGCACGGCCACGCTGCCTGTCGCTTTCCTCGACAACGTACAGCAGGTCCTCGACAGGCCGTTGCCGGCACTTCGGGAGACGTTGGGCGAGGCGCGCGTCGATGTTTTTAGGGTGACGGTTCAGTACGACCCGCAGGTGCCCGTGGTCAAGGTAACCAATGCGTTTGTGGTCACTGGCAGGCTTCCCGACAGTAAGCCCGTCCTGTGGATCCTGGATCAGGGACTCGTCGGTTTTGAAACCCAGCAGGCGCTGGAAGAGTATTTCGCCGGGCGACTGACAAGCATGGAGCTGAGCTCGCAGGTGTCAGGCGTTATCGCTGAACCTGACCGACGCATGTTACTCGGCCAGCGTGCCCGTCGAGGGACGCTTGAACTCAAGGTCGTCCTGCAACCCATTGAAGGGCATTTCATCGAGGCATTGCAGCGCGACGAGGTCGAGCGCCAGCAGCGTACGGTGGCCGATCTTTATCGGCAGTCCATAGCCTGGCAGGTGCCGTCGGAACTGTTCGCCAACCTGCTGAGTGCCGCAGAGCGGGATGACCGAAATCGTCAGGCCCTCAATTCTCTGGGGGTTGCCATTCAGCTCATCATTTACAAAGCGCTCGTACCTTCATGGGTCAGCGAGGCGTCGAAGCGTGATCAGGTCATTCTGGTCGAGACCCTGCGACGGTTTTATGTGACCTGTGTCGGCGAGAAGGACTTTCTGTTCGATATTCCAAGCCTCTACGATTACTCCCTCAAGCAACTCAAGCGCAGGTTCGACAAGGACTTCGCGAAGCCTCGGCCTGATCCTGAAAACGTGCGTGTTTCGCTGACGCACTACGTCCCCGCCCCGGTGGCGCCGGGCGAGTTGCCCCAGTCGATACCTGCGGCTACCCAGGTCGTCAGCGAAAACCTGGTGGAGTTTGCAATCAACCGCTTTCTGTCCAGGCAGGACGGGGTCATTCTGCTCTCCTCAAAGGATGGCACGCCGCTGGACGTGGCCCTGACACCTGTGTATCTGCGTGAGCTGGTAAGGTCGCTGGACATCGCCTCGGGTTACCGCACGATGCTGAACTCGGTGCTGGCCGAGACGAGGCCGGATTATCTCG
Source organism: Pseudomonas cerasi (assembly GCF_900074915.1). Classification (GTDB taxonomy): domain Bacteria; phylum Pseudomonadota; class Gammaproteobacteria; order Pseudomonadales; family Pseudomonadaceae; genus Aquipseudomonas; species Aquipseudomonas cerasi. Next base: position 3,976,810 of record NZ_LT222319.1, on the reverse strand, counting down.
AGCGCCGCAAACTGTTCGTCGAGCAGGTTCCTTCGCTGGATATTTTGCGAGCCTTTGCTTCCAAGCTGAAAAACGAGCTGTCCGAGCAGGCGTATCGGATTATCGAAAACGTACTGAGCATGCCTGATGCGGTCGCGCGCCTGCCGGTCAACGGCTGCCAGATGATCCTCAGTCCCTTGAAACTGCTGCCGGCCAAGGAGGGCTGGGAGCCGACCGTCGTGCTCAATACGTACCTGATGGGGCCAAGGGAAAATCAGCCGGGACCGTGGGTGCTTTATGCGCCCCTGCACGACGAGTTCGTATTCAAGGAGTATCCCGACCAGGCTGCGCTGGTGCTTGATATTCACACTTCCGCCTATTTCCAAGCGTACATTCTGGACCGGATCGACCCCGATTTGCGCAAGATTTACGACAAGGGTGGCTTTGTGGAGCCGCACCTGCCTTTCAGCACCGAGTCCTCTTTCGATCTGCCGTTCGAGCGTGCTGCCCCTGTCACCGTGCAAATCGATCCCTATGAGGGCAATTGCCTGTTGCTGATGTTCAAGGGCGCTTTGGATATTCTGAAGTTGCAGGTCAAGCAGTACAGCGTCACCAATGCCGAACACCGCCGCGCGGCGACGCAGTATCTGTTCACGCTGGGCGCAGAGCAATTCATGGCGCTCATGCCTGGACGCCTGGGGGCACTGATCGGCATCATTCAGGGGGAGACATTGTTGAACCTGTCGCTCATCTCGGCAACGGATCAGCAATGGGGCCAGGCGATCTCGGAGTTCATGACGGCTCTGAGCGTGATGATTTCTTCCGGGCAGAACCCTGCGGAGGCCGCATCACTGACGTCTCATGAGACCAGCGCCTTGCTGGATGACCCAACGTCGCCCGACCCGCTTGTGCAATTGATCGATGCCGCTGATACGTTCGAGTTCTCTTGGGGCAACAGCTCTCTGACGCAACAGATACGGGAGCGTTTGCGCGAGTTCGAAGTTCACGACATAGCCTTGTACACGCTGCAACGCGATGAACTGTTAAGCGTCTACCGCGATCCTGTTACCGGCAGAGCGTATGCAGCCATAGGTGGGAAAACCTATGAGGTGCAGTCAGATGAGGACGGTTGGTTCATTGTGTCGGGCGACAGGATAGGTCCCTCGGTGAGTCTGGATGCGGATCAGCAATGGAAGCTGGACATCCAGGGCGGACTGCGCGGTGGAGGAGGGGCGCTTACCCGTATGGAGGGCAGTCTTGTCGACGATCTGGTTGATGAAATCATGGTTGTCAGCGCTCGAGGCATGCCCGAAATTCGTCATCGCCACCGGGATATGGCTTTGACCATCGAAGATGCCTGCCTGCAGGCGCAGCGCTATCTGGAAAACGCTCTGGACAACCTGACCAGACGCTTGCCGGACAACAAGCTGGATCCGCGTGCGGCGAAAATACTGAGCGATTTTTTTGCGCAGAAAGTGCCTGACGATCGACTCTACGAAGTGACTAAAAAAGCTGTCACCGGTCTGTATCAGGAGTTGATAGATCCTTCGCTGTCGCCCATCGACTCGCCGCGTTATGTGGTCGGAGTCAATCGAATGGGCAACGAATCGGCCAGCGCGTTCATCTTCGAAGCAGACCCGGCGCGGAGGATTTTTCTGACGGAGCAGTTTTTTCGACTGCCGACCTATCGATTGAAGCTCAGCGCGCAACGTGCCGGGGAGTTCAAGTTTCCTCAGCATTACCGGGCCGCGATCCTGATTCATGAGTTATCACATATGGTGCTGAAAACGGATGACATTGCTTACGTGGACTCACAGGCCCCATTCATCGATTTGCTTGAAGATGCACCGACCTATCGACTGCGGATCAGAAACGAACTGATTTATCAGCAGCAAAAGACGCTGTCCTTTCATACAGACCGCGACAAGTTGTTCAAGCAGCTGGACGAAGATTCGTGGCGCGACCTGAGGCGAATGGATGGTAATGGAAAACAGACGATTCTGCGCATCGCTGGCAAGAGCACGCTCGAAGAGGCGCGTGATGTGTTTTATGAAGACGTCCACAAGCGGGTCGACATCATGCTCAAAAATGCCGACTCGGTAGCCTTGCTGGTGACGTTGCTGGGGCGAGAGCGATTTGTGAAGCCCTGATGCTCTGCCCCGGCGTACCGCATTGAGCGGCCACTGCGCCTGAATCAGACCAGATAATGACGCAGTTCCCTGGCGATCAGCAGGCGCTGGATCTCACTGGAGCCTTCGTAAATCTGGGTGATGCGCGCGTCCCGGTAGAAACGCTCGACAGGGTAGTCCTCCAGGTAGCCATAGCCACCATGAATCTGGATTGCCTTGGAGCACACCCATTCGGCCATTTCAGAAGCGAACAGCTTGGCCTGAGAGGCTTCCGACAGACACGCTTGCCCGGCGCTGCGCAGCCGCGCAGCGTGCAGGGTCAGCAGGCGGGCGGCGTTGATTCGGGTGTGCATATCGGCCAGCAGATTGGCAATACTTTGATGTTCGATGATCGGTTTGTCGAACTGCACCCGTTCCCGCGCATACGCCAGCGCTGCTTCGAAGGCGGCGCGGGCGATTCCCAGTGCCTGCGCGGCGATGCCGATGCGGCCGCCTTCCAGGTTGGAGAGGGCGATAGACAGCCCCTTGCCACGCTCACCCAGCAGGTTGGCGGACGGGATTCGGCAGTTGTTCAAGGTGACCGCGCAGGTGTCCGATGCCCGGATGCCCATCTTGTGCTCGCTGCGATCCACCACGAAACCAGGGTTCTCGGTCGGCACCAGAAAGGCTGACAGGCCCTTTTTGCCGAGCGCCGGGTCGGTCACTGCAAACACGATAGCCAGTTGTGCCCGTTTGCCATTGCTGACGAACTGCTTGGCGCCGTTGATCACCCACTGATCACCCTGCAACTCGGCACGAGTGCGCAGGTTGTGGGCTTCAGAGCCTGCATGCGGTTCGGTAAGGCAGAAACAGCCGATGGCCCGGCCTGTGGCCAGTTTTTCCAGCCAGGCATGTTTCTGCTCATCGGTCCCGTAGTTGAGGACCGGCCCGCAGCCCACGGAACTGTGAACACTCATCAGCGTGCCGGTGGCGGCGTCGGCGGCGGAAATTTCCTCAACCGCCAGTGCATAGGCAACGTAGTCGATGTAAGTGCCACCCCATTGCTCTGGCACCACCATGCCCAGCAGGCCCAGCTCACCGAGCTTGGCAACCAGCGCGTCGTCGATCCAGCCGGCCTTTTCCCAGGCTTGGGCATGTGGGGCAATTTCGTTGCGGGCAAAGTCGCGCGCCATGTCGCGAATCATTACCTGTTCTTCGGTCAATTCAAGATCGTGCACGGCTCAATTCTCCAGACCGCTGAAGAAACTCTGCACCTGCGCGGCACTGACGTCCTGCGCGCTGGCGTGTTTCCATTGCGGCTTCTTGTCTTTATCGATGATCAGCGCGCGTATGCCTTCAATCAGGTCACCGCGTTCGAACCATTGGCGATCCAGATGCAACTCCATGGCGAAGCAGGCCTGCAGCTGCAGATGACGACCACGGCGCAGCATTTCCAGAGTCACGGCCATGCCCAGCGGCGAATGAGCGTTCATTCGGCTGACGGTATCCAGCGCCCACTCTCTGGTATCGCCGATGACCACTTGCTGAAGCTGTTCGAGCATGCTTGGGACATCCGGCAATCCGAAAAAGTGGTCGATGGCGTGGCGCAGGGCTTCCAGCGGCGGAGAGGGCAGGCGCTGGGTGGCCAGCTTGGCCAGCGCACCCTGCAGGTCCTTGAGTGGGGTCGACTTCCATTTCAGATGGTCGAGCATATGGTCGAGGCGCGGCAGGAGTTCGCTGTTCATGGACCAGTTGGCAAGGCCGCAGTACAGCGCATCGGCGGCACCGATCTGCGACCCCGTCACGCCCAGCCAGGTCCCCACTTCGCCGGGCAGCCGCGACAGAAAATAACTGCCGCCGACGTCAGGGAAATAACCAATGGCGACTTCGGGCATGCCGAGGCGGCTGCGTTCGGTGACCACGCGCAGGTCGGCTCCCTGAACCAGACCCATGCCGCCGCCCAGCACCAGACCGTCCATCAGGGCCAGTACCGGCTTGCGGTAACGGTGAATGGCCAGGTCCAGCTCGTACTCTTCGGCAAAAAATGTGTGATGCAGATCCTGGCCGTTCTGGTGGCTCTCATACAGTGAACGGATGTCGCCACCGGCGCAGAATGCCTTGCCGCCCGCACCACGCAGGACCACGGCATGAACCGAGGGGTCGTCGGCCCAGCGGTCAAGTTGCTGGCGAAGTGTGCGGACCATGTCCAGATCGATTGCGTTCAGGCCTTCCGGGCGATTGAGGGTCAAGTGACCAATGTGGTTACGCACGTCGACAACGATCGAATCCCGGCTGGCGGATGGTCGAACCGAGCGGGCCGATGAAACCTGTGAACTCATTCTGAACTCCTTGTTCGGTTGCGCTTTTTTCTTATTCGAGCGTTCGAGCGTTCGAGCGTCGCAGAAGATCCTAGCAGCGCAAATGTGCAAAGCAAAACTGCGTTTAAGCATAGTCTGAAGTTTCAGATATCCACTGTCTGGCGCATTCGCAACTGCCGGAGCGACGCTGTATTGCACTGACCAACGCGAATCATTGCCTGACGGATGAGTATTATGACTGTCATTAATGTCACAAAAGGGAATTCCTCAGGTGTACCCCATGAAAGTCCCCGTTTCTGTCGTTTATGAGCGATAAGTATGCCCCACGCGAGTGGGCCGCCCACGAGCGTCCGACCATGCCTGGCTCGCCGTCGACGCCGCTGCATTCGACTGCGCGGCGTTGGGCGTTTGCTGTCGTAGGGGTGATCGTCGCGCTGACCGGTGGGCTCGGCAACGCACTGGTGGTCGCCAATCTGCCGTATCTGCAGGGCGCGCTGGGGGCGACGTCGCAGGACATCGCCTGGCTGCCGGCGGCCTACATCATGACGAACGTATCGATGAATCTGCTGCTGGTGAAGTTTCGTCAGCAATTCGGTCTGCGCGCGTTCACCGAGCTGTTTCTGGTGCTGTACGCGCTGGTGACGCTGGCGCATCTGTTCGTCAACGACATCGATTCGGCCATCGCTGTACGTGCGGCACACGGCATGGTTGGCGCTGCACTCAGCACCCTGGGGCTGTATTACATGATCCAGGCTTTCCCGCAGAAGTGGCGGCTCAAGGCGCTGGTACTCGGGCTTGGCACCGCCCAGCTGGCAACGCCGCTGGCGCGGCTGGTGTCGGAAGACTTGCTGCAAATTGCCCAGTGGCGTGGCCTTTATCTGTTCGAGCTGGGCTGCGTGCTGATGCTCAAACTGCCGCCTGGCGATCGCTTCAAGGCGTTCGAGAAGCTCGATTTCCTCACCTTCGGCCTGCTGGCCACCGGTTTTGCGCTGCTCTGTGCGGTGCTGTCGCTGGGGCGTATCGAATGGTGGCTGGAAGCGCAGTGGATTGGTATCGCCTCAGCGGCATCGATTGCGCTGATCTGCGCCGGACTGGCCATCGAGCATAACCGCAGCAATCCGTTGCTGATCACTCGCTGGCTGGGCAGTGGAGCGATTCTGCGCCTGGGCTTGGCCGTCATCCTGTTTCGCGTGGTGCTGTCCGAACAGTCGGTCGGCGCTGTCGGGTTTCTTCAGGCGCTGAACATGGGCAGTCAGCAGTTGCACACGCTGTACCTGGTGATGCTGCTCGGCAGCGTTTCGGGGCTGGCGGTCAGTGCGCTGACCATCAATCCGGCACATCTGATCAAACCCTTGCTGATCTCCCTGGCGATGATGGCAATCGGTGCCTGGATGGACAGTCACTCCACCAACCTGACCCGCCAATCGAACATGTACCTCAGCCAGTTTCTGCTGGCCTTCGGCGGCACGTTTTTTCTTGGGCCTACCCTGGTGCTGGGGATCAGCGGCGTGCTGGCGAACCCGCGTAACATGGTCAGTTTTTCGGTGTTGTTTGGGATTACTCAGAACATCGGCGGGCTGATCGGGTCTGCTGCATTGGGCACCTTTCAAGTGGTGCGCGAGAAGTTTCATTCCAGCCACATCGTTGAACACCTGACCCTCATCGATCCGCTGGTACAGGCGCGACTGCAGAGTTACAGCGCCAGCTACAGCTCGGTGATCGCCGACCCGTCGTTGCGCAACAGTCAGGGCATCCGCACGATGGCCACGGCCGCGACCCGGGAAGCCAATGTGCTGGCTTACAATGATGTGTTCATGCTGATCGCGCTGATTGCCGTGCTGACCATGATCTGGATTTCAGCCCGGGTCCTGTGGCTGAAAATGACCACTCAACCTCTGCCGCTGGCACCCGTTGCACCTGCTGCTCCGCCCACCGTATCCAATTCCGGCGTTAAATCTTCATGACCGAATCCAAAACCCCAGATACCGAAGCCCCGCGCAACTCGCCGCCACCGGCTCCGTTGACGTCCCCGGTGACCAGCAAGCCGCGCTCGACCCGCAAGCGTGTCGTGTCTTCGGTGATTTTCGGCGCCGTTGCCCTGGCCGGGGTGCTGGTGGTGCTGTACGCCTGGCAACTTCCGCCGTTTGCCAGCCCGATCGAGAGCACCGAGAATGCGCAGGTCAAGGGCCAGACCACGCTGATCGGGCCGCAGCTGAGCGGGTATGTCTACGAAGTACCGGTGCAGGACTTCCAGTTCGTCAAGGCCGGTGATCTGTTGGTGCGTCTGGATGACCGTATCTATCGTCAGCGCCTGGATCAGGCCATTGCACAACTGGCTGTGCAGAAGGCCTCGCTGGCCAACAATCTGCAACAGCGGCGTAGTGCCGAAGCCACCATCGGCCAGCGCCAGGCCGAACTGCAGAACAGCATCGCCCAGAGCCGCAAGAGCGCTGCCGATCTGCGGCGCAATCAGGCGCTGGTGACCGACGGTTCGGTTTCGAAAAGCGAGCTGGATGTCACGCGTGCCGCCGACGCGCAGGCGAACGCCGCCGTTGCCGAAGCCAAGGCAGTCTTGCAGATCGCCCGTGAGGACTTGCAAACAGTCATCGTCAACCGTGGCTCACTGGAAGCCTCGGTCGCCAATGCGCAAGCGGCTATCGAGCTGGCGCGCATCGACCTGGACAACACGCGTATCGTTGCCCCGCGTGACGGGCAGTTGGGGCAGATCGGCGTGCGTCTTGGTGCCTATGTCAATTCGGGTGCGCAGTTGATGGCACTGGTGCCCGAGCAGCGCTGGATCGTGGCGAACATGAAAGAAACCCAGATGGCCAATGTGCGCTTGGGGCAGCCGGTGAGCTTTACCGTCGATGCGCTCGACGGCCACCAGATGCACGGCCACGTACAACGAATTTCGCCCGCTGCGGGTTCGGAATTCAGCCTGCTGCCTGCCGACAACGCCACCGGCAACTTCGTGAAGATTTCCCAGCGTATCCCGGTACGCATCGTGGTCGATGCCGATCAGCCCATGCTTGAGCACCTGCGGCCTGGGATGTCTGTGGTCGTGAGCATCGACACCAGCGCGGACGGCGATGTGCCGCCTGATCCGGCGGTGCGCTGAACCTTTGGATGATCGCTGATGCTGGACGCGGGCAGGATTCGATCCGATGCAAGTTGACTATCGTGCCGACGCTCCGCGTCGGCATGCAGTTCATGACGCTCTGCGCCATCCACCCCTGATGCGAAACAACGTCATGCCTTACTCGCGGCCGCTGCCAACGCAGTGCTTTTCGACCGCGATGGCACAGACGATGCAGAGTGCGACGTAAGTGACGGCTGAGTCCTGGCCCTGATTCGGGGGTTGCCTGGCAGGACGCCAGGCAAACGCAACAAGCATCAGAACAGCTTGCTGAACACCCAATACAAAGAACCTGACAAGAGGATTGCCGCCGGCAGGGTCAGAACCCAGGCCGTGGCCAGATTGCGCAGGGTACGCATTTGCAGCCCCGAGCCATTGGCGACCATCGAACCGGCCACGCCGGACGACAGCACATGGGTCGTCGACACCGGCAGCCCGTACATGTCCGCCGCCCCGATCGTGAACATCGCCACGACCTCTGCCGACGCGCCCTGAGCGTAAGTCATGTGCGTCTTGCCGATGCGCTCGCCCACAGTCACCACGATACGCTTCCAGCCAACCATCGTGCCCAGCCCCAGGGCGATGGCCACGACAATCTTGACCCAGGTCGGAATGAACCGCGTGGCACTGTCGATCTGACCCTTGAACGCTTCAAGCTTGGTCCTGGTATCCGCGTCGAAATCGCCGACCTTGTTTTTCTCCATCAGGCGGATGGTTTCCGAGGTCAGGTACATGTCGTTACGCACGTTGGTCACCGCTTCGGCAGGCACCTTCGAGAGCGAGCCGTAGCTGGCGACCTGATTGCCGATCTTGCCGGTCATGACCGCCAGCGCAGGGATCAGGTCGGGGCCGGCCTGTTTGCTGACCAGATAATCGGACAGGGTCTTGCGCGAATCGGTCGGGGCGGGCAGGGGAACGCTGCGCATCAATGCCTGCTGGGTGACCTCTGCAATCGCACCGAACTGAGTGGCCTGATCGGCGGGCATGGTGCGGTTCAGCGCATAAGCCATCGGCAGGGTGCCAACCAGAATCAACATGATCAGGCCCATGCCTTTCTGCCCGTCGTTGGAGCCATGCGCGAACGAAACGCCCGTGCAGGTCACAATCAGCATGGCGCGAATCCACAACGGTGGCGGCGCATTGCCTTCCGGAGCCTTGTACAGCGCGCGGTTCTTGATGAACATGCGCATGGCCAGCAACAGCAACGCGGCACAGCCGAAACCCACCAGTGGCGAGAGCAGCAGTGAGTAACCGATCTTGGTGGCCTGCGACCAGTCCACACCGCTGGTGCCGTCGCGGCCGTGCATCAGGGCGTTGGCGATACCGACCCCGATGATCGAGCCGATCAGCGTGTGTGACGAGGACGCCGGCAGACCCAGCCACCAGGTGCCGAGGTTCCAGATGATCGCCGCGATCAACAGCGCGAAGATCATCGCGAAGCCTGCCGATGAGCCGGTCTGCAGAATCAGTTCCACCGGCAGCAGGGCAATGATGCCGAATGCCACCGCGCCGCTGGAAAGCATCACGCCGAGAAAATTGAAAAAGCCCGACCAGACCACGGCAAAGCCCGGCGGGAGGGAGTGGGTGTAGATCACGGTGGCGACGGCGTTGGCCGTGTCATGAAAGCCGTTGACGAATTCGAATCCCAGCGCGATCAACAACGCTACACCCAACAGCACAAACGGGGTCCAGGTGGTGACCACCGTGCCCATGTCGTCAACGTCCTGTTTGAGGCTGTAGCCGGTGAACAGCAAGCCTGCGATAAGTATCGTGAAGAAAAGTATCATGGTCATTCGGCTGGGTTTGCGACCGAATTGACTCGCTGACAGGCTCGCCTTGCCGAGAGCGTCTGGAGACAGTGCGTTTGTAGCCATGTTCGCAATCCTGGATTGAAAGAATATTGACATGGTCATTGCAAAATGTGACAGAGATGCGACATGCCACCAATCAGTGCGCTTTTGCGCCAGATTTCTGACAACCGGCAGGCCGGTCAGTAGTCTCCGCGTTTGCGGAACGCCCAGCGCCCGGCAACAAGGGTGAAGGTCGCCACCAGCGCCACCAGAATCCCTCAGGGTCGGACGCCAGCGGTACGCCCCCCACGTTCATGCCGAAAAAGCCGGCGACAATGTTGATCGGCAAGGCCAGAACAGTCACCACGGTCAGGGTAAACAGGGTTCTGCTGCTTTGCTCGTTGAGGTTGGCGGCAATTTCTTCCTGCAACAGTTTGATGCGCTCGCCCAGCGCCGTGAGGTCGTTGATCACCAGCGAGGACTCTTCGATGGACTGACGCAATGCCTGGACATCCTGTTCGCGCAACCATTGCGGAGGTTTGTGCAACAGGCGCATCAACGAACCGGGCTCCAGCGCCAGCAGGCGTTGCAGACGTACCAGCACCCGGCGCATGGCGCCGAGTTCGGAGCGATTGTTGCTCAGTCGCTGCGAAAGCAACTGGTCTTCGATGCGGTCGACGTTGACGCTGGTCTTGCGCAGAAACTGCGTCAGCACTTCGCCCTGATCGCTCAGCAAATGGGCGAGGAGTTCCAGCGGTGAGTCGAATTGCTCGCCGCGTTTGACTGCCGAGCGCAGCTTGTCCACCGAACGCAGCGGCTGCAGCCGGGCGGTGATCAGCAGACGCTGGCGGGCACAGACCCACAAGGTGGAAATATCCGTCGAGAGTCTGTTGAAGTCGAACACCACGTCGTTGACGACCGCCAGCAGCGTGGTATCCACGTGCTCGATCCGGGTCGAGCGCGAGCCCTCGTGCAATGCCTCGAAAAACTCTTCCGGAAGATCCAGCTGGGTTTTCATCCAGCGCTCGCAGGCCGCATGCGAGAGGTTCAGGTGCAGCCAGATGAAGTCGTTCTCTTCGGGAGGGTTTTGCAGGTAATCCAGCGCGGCAGCCGAACCGATTTCCTGGCCACTTTCACCGTGGCGAAACCGGAAGCCGTAGAGCAGACCGAAAAGGTCGGAGTCCTGATGATGGTGCGCGATACTGTGGTTCATGGCTGTCCACGTGCGGCCTGGCCCGGGCAGGGAGGCGAAGGCCGCATGATGACAAGGCGTTATTTCATATTTGTGACAGCTTGTTGCCGGGTGTGTCATCTGTCATACCGGCAAGCGGCTGGGTGGGCAGCCGTTCAGTCAATCGACAGCTCGCTGTCGCATTGACAGCGGTCAGACCATCGCCAGCGGCACCTTGCGAGTGGGTGCAGGCCATGCCAGATCGATATCGGCCAGATCACGCTCGGTCAGACGAATCTGCTCGGCTGCGATGTTCAGACGAATGTGTTCCGGGTTGGTCGCCTTGGGAATGGCGATCATGTTGTCCTGACGCAGCACCCAGGCCAGCGAAATCTGTGCCGGTGTTGCATCGTGGCGTTTGGCGATTTCGTGCAGGGCAGGGTGGTAGAGCAGATCGCCAGCCTGACCGATCGGGCAGTACGCCATCAACGGCAGATGACGGTCCGCGCTCCACAGCATCAGGTCGAACTCGATGCCGCGTTGCTCCGGGTTGTAGAGCACCTGATTGGTGGCACAACGCGGGTTGTTGAGCTCGATCATGTCCGGCACATCAAAGTTGGAAACACCCCAGGCACCGATTTTGCCCGCTTCACGCAGACGCTCGAATGCCTCGACCGTCTCGGTCAGCGGGTACTGGCCAGGCCAGTGCAGCAAGTACAGGTCGATGTAGTCGGTGTTCATTCGTCGCAGGCTGGCCTCGCACGCGGTCGGGATACCGGCGCGGCTGGCGTTGTGCGGGTAGACCTTGCTGACCACGAATACCTTGTCCCGCTGTCCGGCAATGGCTTGACCGACGATTTCCTCGGCTGCGCCATCGGCGTACATCTCGGCGGTGTCGATCAGGGTCAGGCCCTGTTCGATACCGAGGCACAGGCCCGCGATCTCTGCCGAGCGCTGATGCCCTTTTTCACCCATGTGCCAGGTGCCCTGACCCAGCACTGGTACGGTTCTGCCTGCCAGCTCCAGTGTGCGCATGTGACCCCCTGCAATTAAATAAGCAGCTAATGAGCGGTTGAATAAGCAGGTCTCAGGCAACAAGAGGCGCACGAGGTTCCGTACGCCCGCCAATCGCCATGCAGATTTAAACCCGGAACTGCTTCAGCAAGGTGTTCAATTCTTCGCTCAACCCGCGCAGGTGCAGACTGGCCGAAGTCGACTGTTCGGCGGCCAGTGCCGTGCTCTGGGACAATTGTGCGGCCTGGGTGACGTTCTGGTTGATGTCATCCACCACGTGCGTCTGCTGCAGGGTGGCACTGGCGATGGAGGCGTTCAGGCTGTTGAGGTTGCGCAGCGCCTGACTGATTGAGGTCAGGCTCTGACCGGCCTGATTGGCCTGCTCGATGGTCAGTTGCGAGGAACGGCTGCTGTCGCCGATCACCTTGACCGCTGCATCGGAATGCTTTTGCAGGCGTTCGATCATTGACTGGATTTCTGCGGTCGACTTCTGCGTGCGCTGGGCCAGCAGGCGCACTTCATCGGCCACCACGGCAAAGCCGCGGCCCTGTTCGCCGGCGCGCGCCGCTTCGATGGCTGCGTTCAGCGCCAGCAGGTTGGTCTGCTCGGCAATCGAACTGATCACTTCCAGCACGCTGCCGATCTGTGTGCTCTCGCTGGCCAGACTCTGCATCACTTGCACGGCCTGACCAATGGTGCTGGAGAGGTGTTCGATCTGGCGCAGGCTGTTATCGATATTGATTTGGCCCTGCTGTGCCTGCGACTCGGCATCGCGCATTTCGCTGGCGGCATGTTCAGCGTTCTTGGCCACGTCCTGCACGCCGTAGGTCACCTCGTTGACCGCCGTGGCAACCAGATCCATTTGCTGCGATTGTTTTTCGCTGCGGCCTTGCGCCTGTTCGGCGTCGCTGCCCAGATCGGTCGAGGCCTTGCCCAGCGCCACGGCAGAGTGCTGCAACTGACCGACGACATTGCGCAGCTTGGCGACAAAGGCATTGAAGTGCGTACCCAGTTCAGTGATTTCATCCTTGCCGTGGGTTTCCAGCGTGCGGGTCAGATCGCTTTCGCCACTGGCAATATCGGCCATCGCATCAACCGCCGCTCTGAGAGGGCGCACGATGCTGCGTACGATCATCACCAGTAGCAAGACCATGATCAGCACGATGCCGGCGATGAACATCCCGGCGTTCCACAGCTGTGTCTTGAACTCTGCCGCGACGTCGTCGACGTACACGCCGGAACCCAGAATCCAGCCCCATGGCTGAAACAGCTGCACGTAGGAGGTCTTTTTCACCGGCTCGCTGGCGCCGGGCTTGGGCCAACGGTAATTCACCATCCCGGCACCCTGGGCTTTGACCAGCGTGACCATTTCGTTGAACACCGCAAAGCCGTCCGGGTCCTTGATGGTCGACAGATCCTGGCCTTCAAGTTTGGGGTTGGTGGGGTGCATGATCATCACCGGGCGCAGGTCGTTGATCCAGAAGTAGTCGCTCTGGCTGTAACGCAGGCTCTTTATCTCTTTCAAGGCCTGCTGTTGCGCAGCCTCGCGTGTCATGCCGCCTGCAGCTTCAAGCCCCTGATAAAACGAGAGGATGCCGCTGGCAGTCTGCACCACGTGCATGGTTTTCTCGGCCTTGGCCTGATACAGGTCGTTATGCAGCTGCCTGAGCAGCGTCGCCGACAGGACGAAGAGCATCAGCACTGAAACGACAAGAATCAGCCACAGACGGCGACTGATGGACAAACTGCGCATACTCATGATTGGCATCCCATGCATTATTTTTTTTCTTCTGATGACTCCGATCCGCGCAACGCGCGATTCAGAGCCTTTCAAGCATCTCGGCGCATCCTGACCAAACATGAGCGGCCGGTCACACTTTTTAACGGCGTACACCGCTATGGCGAAAGGCTTACAGCAACAGACGCGATTGGCTCTATCGACGGACCCTCAGTGAATGTAGGATCCAATTCAACAGCTGCAGCGAAGGAACGCCGCAGTGATCAGGGAGGATCGACCATTGCCAGGAGGCTACTGACAGGATGTCGGAATGGTCATGTTGCAAAACCACCCGCTTCGGCGGGTTTTTTGCGTCTGCAGGAAAGCAGGGCGGGTTCAGCGGTCCGGCTCGCAACCCTTGAGCACCAGCCTGAGGATGGTCCGGGTTGCCGCCTCGTAATCGGCGTCCTGCAGTTTTGCCTTGCCGGTGACCGTTGCGATCTGCCAGTCGAAATCGGCATAGGTCTGGGTCGCGGCCCAGATGGTGAACATCAGGTGGTGAGGATCGAGCGGGGCGATCTGTCCGCTGTCGATCCAGGCCTGGATGCATTCGATGTTGTGCCGTGCCTGGCCATTGAGCTGTTCAATCTGCTGCGCTGTCAGGTGCGGGGCGCCATGCATGATCTCGCTGGCGAACACTTTCGAGGCGAAGGGCAGGTCGCGGGAGATCTGGATTTTCGAACGGATATAGCGGCTGAGGACTTCGGCTGGTATGCCTTCGGGATTGAAGGGTGTCGAGGCACGCAGAATGGGCTCGATGATGCTTTCCAGCACCTCGCGATAGAGGTTTTCCTTGGATTTGAAGTAGTAGTAGACGTTGGGCTTGGGGACACCGGCCTTGGCTGCGATGTCGCTGGTCTTGCTGGCGGCGAAGCCCTTGTCGGCAAATTCCTCGCTGGCAGCGCGCAGGATGAGTTCTTTGTTGCGCTCGCGGATACTGCTCATGACCCGGTTATTCCCTTGCCTGCATGGCGGTCGCGCATGTTAGCACCGGGTTTGCGCAGCGCTCAATGTTGACGGCCCGGGGCAGGGTTGCACCGGGCCGTCTACTCAGGCGCTCATCAGTTCCTGGACTCTGGCGGCCAACGCGTCAATCGCAAATGGCTTGGTCAGTACGCGCATTCCTGGCCCGAGCTGTTCGTCACCGATGGCGGCGTTTTCCGCGTAGCCGGTGATGAACAGTGTCTTCAGATGCGGGCGGACCTCGCGTCCGGCATCGGCCATTTGTCGTCCGTTCATGCCGCCCGGCAAGCCCACGTCAGTGATAAGCAGGTCGATATGCACATCCGAGCGCAGCAGCTTGAGGCCGGCCAGGCTGTCGGCGGCTTCGATCAGCGTATAGCCCAGGTCACCGAGGGCATCGGTGAGCAGCATGCGCACCGTGGGTTCGTCGTCCACGATCAGGATGGTTTCCCCGGACTGGGTAAACTCGAATGGCGCCTTGTGCACATCGCCTTCGTCCCTGGCCGCAGTACCTTCGTAGCGGGGCAGGTACAGCGATATCGCGGTTCCCTTGCCAACCTCAGACTGAATGCGCACGCGTCCGCCGGACTGATTGGCAAACCCGTAAATCATCGACAGGCCCAGCCCGGTGCCCTGACCAATGGGCTTGGTGGTGAAGAAGGGGTCGAATGCCTTGGCGATGACATCAGGCGTCATGCCGGTGCCGGTATCGGTCACGCACAGCGAAAGATAGTGGCCCTCAGGCATATCGTGTGCGCGTGCCACATCGCCGTCTATCCAGCGGTTGCTCGCCTCGATGGAGATGCGTCCGCCGTCCGGCATCGCATCGCGGGCGTTGATGCACAGATTCAACAGCGCGTTTTCCAGCTGGCTGGCATCGACCAGTGTCGGCCATAAACCCATGGCACCTATGGTCTCGACCACGATGCTGGGGCCGACCGTGCGCTGGATCAGATCGGTCATGCCTTTCATCAGCCTGTTCACGTCGGTCGGCTGCGGGTCCAGGGTCTGGCGTCGAGAGAAGGCCAGCAGCCGGTGCGTCAGGGCCGCTGCACGTTTGGCCGCGCCCTGGGCCGTCACGATGTACTTGTCAACCTCGCCCCAGCGGCCTTGCTCGATCCGCGAGCCCATCAGTTCCAGGGCGCCGGAAATGCCTGCCAGCAGGTTGTTGAAGTCGTGGGCGAGGCCACCGGTCAGTTGCCCGACCGCTTCCATTTTCTGTGACTGGCGCAGCTTCTCTTCGGCCTGCATGAGCTCGGTGGTGCGCGCTGCCACGCGTTGCTCAAGCGTGTCGTTGAGTGCCCGCAGCGCGGCAGTGGCACGGTCGCGTTCGGCTGCCACGGCGCGTCGTTCGTCAACGTTGATGAGCACACCGGGGAAGCTCAGTGGCGTGCCATCCTCCGCTCGGTCGACCCGGCCGTTGGCTTCGATCCAGTAGTAGACCCCGTCAGTACGACGAACGCGGTACTGGTGGGCGTAAACACGTCCGTTGGTGATGACCGCATTGATCGCATGGATCAGGCATTGCTTGTCTTCCGGGTGAACAGTGGCAATGACTTGCTCCAGACTCAGGCCTTCACGGCCCAGCCCGGGGTCCAGACCGAAGGCCTTGGCGAAGGCTTCGTCGACGGTAAAGCGATCGGTCTGCAAGTCCCAGTGCCAGGTGCCGATGATTGCACCGGCGGCCAGGGCGAGCTGAACGCGGTCGATGTTTTCGCGTGCGACGGCCTCACTGGTGCGCAAGCGCTCCTCGGCGTCGCGTCGCGCCGTCACATCGCTGAAGATCACCGCAATCTGCCGGTCAGCCGGCTCACCGACACGCACCGCCTTGACTTCGAACCAGCGCTCGAAAGCCTTGGCATAGTTCTCGAAGCTGGCAGGCTCGCCGGTTTTGGCGACGTGCCCATAGGCTTCGAACCAGAACCGCTCCAGGTCCGGCGCGAACTCGGTCACCCACTTGCCGCGCAGATCGACGCCGGCCTGACGTTCAAACGCGGGGTTGGCTTCGATGAAGCGGTAGTCCACGGGGCTGTCATCGGCATCGAACTTGACCTGAATGATGGCGAATGCAGCTTCGATGGTCTCCAGCATGGCCCTGGAGCGCTCTTCGCTCTGGCGCAGCGCCGTCTCGGCCTTGCGCATCTGTGACATGTCGAGCATTGCACCGATCATGCGCACCGCCTGGCCGTCGGTATTGCGTATTACATGGCCGCGGTCCAGTACATCGGCATAGGACCCGTCCAGCCGACGAAAGCGGTATTCATCCGTCCAGGCAGTGCCATTGCCGTCGATCACGGCGTGAATGGAGTTGTACACGCGGCTACGGTCGTCGGGATGGATCTGGCTGATCCACCAGTCACCAGAGTTGTCCAGGGTTGCCAGCGGGTGGCCGTAAGCCTCCTCAAGCGCGTCGTTCCAGAGCACCAGATTGGCTGCAAAGTCCCAGTCCCAGATCGCGTCGTTGGTCGCCTTGGCGGCCAGCCGATAACGTTCCTGGGCTTCCTCGGTCGCGCGGCCCGCCAAGTACTCGCGGGTGCGATCGCGCAGGATCTTCACGAAACCGAGGTGCGTATTCCTTTCGTCGTAGAGCGGCATCATCTCGCCCGATGCCCAGAACAGCTCACCGTCCTTGCGCAGGTGCCAGCGCTCGTCCGACGCCCGGCCTACGCTCAGCGCCAGCTGCATTTCATGCTCTATCCGGTCGTTGGCCAGGTCTTCGGGCGTAAAGAAACGCTCGGCGCTCTGACCGACCATCTCATCCTGGGTCCAGCCCAGAACCTGTTCTGCGCCCGGGTTCCAGTCGGTAATGATGCCGTTGCCATCGGTCAGGATCATGGCGAAATCCATCGCGCTTTCAAAGACTGCGCGCTGGCGTGCCTCCTGGCCAACGGCTACGTGTCGAGGGGTATTCGTTGCGGCGTCGATGCCGGCTTCTTCAAGCATTCTGCGCAGGTCCACGATCTGCGCTTCAAGCTCTTCTCTTGTCAGGTCTTTCAGAGCGCCTCCCGCTCACACGTTATGTTCGGCATGGGCGGGCACTTGCCGGTGGCCTGCTTTGCACGTTGAATCCGGTCGTTATTGATATCTGCATTTGCCTGTGTGCGTCCCGGGCGCGAGTATCAGCGAATAGACCACTTTCTCTCGGCAGGCTGCACCTGATGTGCCTCTTTCTATGGCGACCACCATACAGTCATTGTCGCGCTTGAATTCACGTCCTGTCGTGACCGCAGCGCAGTGGCCGTGTCAGTGGACATCTGTCGACGAATCGGGTTTCGACGGATCAGGAATTTAAAGCAGCCATCGTGTCCTGAGCCGATTCAGGCGAGATGGTCAAGGCGCGGCGATTTGTCCGGGTACTCATCGGCCTGTGGAGGGCTTTCTTTATAGGGCGTCAGGTCAGGGGAACAACTTTATTTGCAGGCTGCGCACATTGCTCATGACCTGATGCGAATTGTGCTTGCGGGTCAGCCTTTTTTTCAGGGGTTCTGCGGAGCGCATGCTAGGATTTACCCTTTCGTTATGCGAAACGTGCCCTTCGTATGTCCATCGATGCAAACAGTTCCGGTACACCCTCTGCAGCCAAGCAGCCCGCAGCCAAGCGTCGCCTGCCCAAGGGCGAGGTACGCAAGGCCGAAATCATCAAGGCGGCCATGACCCTCTTCGCTCGGGATGGGTATGCCGGCGCCTCGCTGACCAACATTGCCAAGGTGGCAGGTCTCTCCCAGGTCGGCCTGCTGCACCACTTCCCGACCAAACTGGTGCTGCTGCAAGCCGTTCTCGAACATCGCGACCAGTACATTGCCGCCAGGCTGCAGGATGCCGATCAGGTCGCTTCTCTGGATGGGTTCCTGTCGTTTCTGAAGCAGGTCCTGAGTTTCAGTATCGAAGACGCCGCGGTCAGCCAGGCGCTGATGATCATCAACACTGAAAGTCTCTCGGTGACGCATCCTGCACACCGCTGGTTCAGCGAGCGTTTCGCGATCGTGCACGGCCATCTTCAGGCGCACCTGAAGTTGCTGGTCGAGGCAGGCGAAATTCGAGCGGATGTTGACGCAAGGCAGATCAGCCTGGAGATAGCCGCCATGATGGATGGCATGCAGATTCAATGGCTTCGATCGCCAGGGGATGTGCAGATAGAGGCGGGGTTTGCCAGGTTTCTCGAACGACTGGCGCGGGATCTGGCTGCACGCTGAGTTGCGGGCATTTGCCAGGCAGGCATCGGTGGTCCTGTCGACCACCGATGCCTTTGGCATGTGAATGTTGCCTGGGATGAATGTGGCTTAGTAAGCCTGTTCTGCCTTGAGCTGTACGGCCTTGCGCAGGGGGATCGGCAGCGCGTTGGAGTCGCGAGTGGTCAATTGCTCCGGGTACAGCGCTACAACCGTGCGGTCGAGCGTCAGGTTTTCCGAGTCCTTGCCCACCAGCACCTTGAACTTGCCAGGGTCAACGTTCCAGCTCACCGAGTTGGCTGAGTAGTAAGCGAACGAGCGCGAGTCCAGGGCAATGGTCACGGTCTTGCTTTCGCCAGGCTTCAGGTAAACCTTGGAAAAGCCCTTCAGCTCTTTTTCTGGACGATCAACCAGCGGCTTGGAAGGCTGCACGTACAACTGAGCCACTTCAAAACCGGCCTTGTCACCCGTGTTGGTAACCTTGAACGACGCTTGAATGGTCGCACCCGCTGCCAGCACGTTGCTCGACAGCTTCAGATCGCTGTACGCGTAAGTGGTATACGAAAGCCCGAAGCCGAATGGGTAGAGCGGTTTGGTGTGCTTCTTGTCGTAACCGCGATAGCCCAGGTACAGGCCTTCGCTGTAGCTCATCTCGACAGGCGGGTTAGGGCTGCTGAAATAGTACGGCACCGGGTTCGAGTACGACGCATAGCTCGGATTGTCCTGCGCCTTCTTGTCCAGCGTGATCGGCAGCTTGCCCGATGGATTGACCTTGCCGAACAGGATTTCAGCCAGTGCCTGGCCGCCCTGTTGCCCTGGATACCAGGCATGCAGAGACGCCGCTACCTTGTCAGCCCACGGTTGCATGTCCATGCCACCGCCACCGTGCAGCACCACGATGGTTTTCGCGTTTGCTTTCTGAATGAAACCGATCAGCTCGGACTGAAATTGCGGCAGTTCGAACGGACGATCAAGCGACTCACCCTCGTACTCGAAGTTATTGCCGGCGGCTACCACGACAGCGTCGTAATCCCCCAGGTTCTTCGGTGGACGCAACGCTGCCCAGCTCATCTGCACGCCGTTCATGCCGCCCAGTACCGGGGTGAAGTTGCCCTTGAGCCGGCGGTATTCGAGGCGCACGTTGTATTCGCTGCCAGCCTTGAGGTTCACGGTTTTAACCGTCCGCGGAACCACTGGAATCAGGTCGAACGAGACTTGTGAGCCCTCGTCCTCGAGCACCAGTTCATCATTGATCCAGAGTTTATAGGCACCGTCCGCGCGGACCTTGAACACCTGGGGACCGGTGATCGTCGGTTTGATCTTGCCAGTGAAACGGGCCGAGAACGAGCCGGCTGAAGGGCTGTAGCCATTGACCGCGCTGCTGCCGTAATCAGTGACGTTGGTATTGGTAATCCAGTCCAGATTGACGCCCGGTTCGATGCGGGTTGCCACCGGGTCGCCGGACAGCGAGGTGTTGGCGTAATACTCGGCTTTTACGCCGGTATTGCTGATCGCCTGTTGGTCACTGCCTGGCTGATACCAGACCGACGATTTGGGGTTGAGGCTCATCTGTGGCAGGTAATCCACATTGGACGGGTCAGACGCCAGTTGCTTGAGTCCGCTCACTTCGGTGACATAGCTGGCCGGCGCCGAATAGGCAGTACCGAAAGGCGCGGTCGGCGGCTGCATGGCCATGTCGCCAATCACGGCAATCCTTGCGTTTCTCGGCAATGGCAGGAGAGGTTTCTGACCGTCCACGGGCTCGTTGCGCAGCAGGACGATCGATTCTCGGGCCACGTTCAAGGCCGCCAGTTGCCCGTATTCACGATGCTCCAGTGGTTGCGCCTTGTTGATCCCCTTGTCAAAGCCGTAGCTGACCAGCGCTCTCAGGTTCCTGCGCACCTTGTCGTCGATCACGCTCTGGTGCAACTGACCATTCCAGACATAAGGCAGCAGTTTGGCTTCAGTAAACTGAAGGCCGCTGGGCATGTCGATATCGGTGCCTGCCCAGGCACCCTTGAAGGCGTCCTGAACCGAGTTGAAATCGCTCATGACGTTACCTTGAAAGCCCCACTGGCCTTTCAGGATATCGGTGATGAGGTGATGGTTTTCACACGCGTATTCGCCGTTGATCTTGTTGTAGCCACACATGACCGAGGCAATATTGGCGTTCTTGACCAGCGACTCGAAGCCCGGCAGGTACAGCTCCTGCATCGCTCGTTCGTCAATCTTCACATCCAGATAATGACGGTTCGCTTCCTGCTCGTTCATCAGGTAATGCTTGGCGGCCGCCTGGATGCCTTGAACCTGGATACCGTTGGTGACTGCCGGTGCCAGTACTGCGCCGAGAAACGGATCTTCCCCGCTCATGTACTCAGCCGCCCGGCCGTTGAACGGCGTGCGGTACAGGTTGATGGCTGGCGAGAGCATTTGCTGTCCACCTGCTATGCGGGTTTCGTAGCCGATGGCCAGACCGAATTCCTTGGCGCGATTGATGCTCCAGGTGGCCGCAAGTGCTGACGGGGAAGGGTACTGCGCGCCGAACGTCTTGCCGCCGACCAGTACACCCATGGCCGAGTCATAGGCGACCGTGCCCTGCAGGTTGAACTTGTCCAGCTTGGGAATCATGCGGCCGTCGTCAACGCGCGAAAAATTGATTTTTTCCGATTGCGTCATGTTGTCCAGCATCGCGCCTACGCGCGCTTCCACTTCATTGCCGGTCATCGGCGTGACAGCGAATACGCTCCCTGCCTGGGCGATACCGAGCGCCAACAGGCTCAGGCCCAGGCCTTGTTTGATCATGGACACGGAGTTATTCCTTACGTCATTCATAGGTTGATCGGTTGCAGTCAGTGGGTCACTCAGTGGTCTTCATTGCCGGCAGGGGCGTCAGCAGTGTCGATCGGCGCATCCACCACCGTTTGCGCGCCATTGGGCGTTTTCTGTACGGCAGCGTCGGCACCGGTGATCTGCTCACGCTGAGCATCGACCTCTGCGCGGCGCTCGCTCGACGTGGATGGCAGCGGGTTCTGCCTGTCAGCGGCAGACACCGGCAGGGCGGCAAGGGACATCAGTAAAGTGGCAACAACAGGCAGCAGGGGGCTGGCCATCGGGAGAATCTCCAAACAGAAATATGAAACAGGCAGACAGGCAAGTCGGCAGCTCAGGGCCGCTGACAGTTCATTCAAGGCGTGCGTGACAAACAGAAAATTGCTGAAAGGTAAAATACACGAATTAAATTTTATATAGTCGATAAGTGCTAAATTCTAGTATCGTATGTTTGGTTTTTGCGTTGTTTTAATTCCATATTAATAGCTTTACGACAATATAATCGGGTATTTTTTTATTTTTTAGGGATTAATCATCTTTTTAAAAAGCAGAGTGATCGCTCTGTTTTTTGGTTTTCTCTGGCTTTTCATGCGGTGGCGTGCTGATAAGCGCAAGTAGTGCTGACGCCTGAATATTGGCAGTGAGTGCCAGTATCATCACGTCGCTGTCAGGCCCGTTGAATAAAGTCCGGACGCTGTCGAAGAGCGTCTATATCTGCCTGGACTGGAGTGAACGCACCCTGCACATTGGTGGCGCTCTGGGGGCGGCGCTGCTGGAACTGATGCTCCAGCGTGACTGGGTAAGCCGCCATCTGGATTCCAGAGCGTTGAAGCTGACGCCCAAAGGGGCGGGCGGGATGGCGAAGGCGTTTGGGGTGTAAGGCGTAACCACGCCGCTACCGAGCATGCCCGGTAGCAGCGTGGCTCAGGTTCAGAAGCTGTACTTGGCCGTCAACGCATAGCTGCGCGGGTTGCCGTACACGTCGGTGGAGCCCCATACCGAGCTTGCGCCAATTGCCGTGTAGTAGGTGCGGTCGAAGATGTTGTTGGCGTTCAGTTGCAGGTCGAGGTTCTTGCTCACCTGATACCCCGCCATCAGGTCGGCGACGGCGTAGCTGCCCTGTTCCAGACGATAGCTGCCATCGGTGAGTGCGATGTCGTTATACATGCGGCTCTGCCAGTAGACGTTGCCGCCGACACGCATTTTCTCCAGTGCGCCCTGCAGGCGATAGACCGTCGACACCTTGAACAGATGCTCGGGCGTGTCGGTGTCGAAACGCTGGTTCTTTTTCGTCGGATCGGCGTCCTTGAGGTAGTGGGTGCGGGCGTAGGTGTAGCCTGCGCCGACTTGCCAGTTCTCGGTCAGCGCGCCTTGCACTTCCATCTCGACGCCCTGACTGCGTACCAGACCGGCAGCGTCGTAACAGGTCAGGACCGCGCAGCCCGCCTGGGTCGGTGACTGGGTCTTGAGGTTTTTCTGGTCGATCTGGAACACCGCCAGGGAGGTATTGAGGGCGCCGTTGAAGTATTCACCCTTGATACCGACTTCATAGTTTTCGCCGACCACCGGCTTGAGCACCTTGCCGGACAGGTCCTGTGCGCTCTGCGGCTGAAAAACATCGGTGTAGCTGGTGTACAGCGAGTGGTGTTCATCCAGCTTATAGATCAGCCCTGCGTAGCGCGTCAGATTACGGGTGACTTTGTAGTCTTCATCGCCGGCGCGGTCATCGTAGTCGTACCAGTCCAGACGGCCGCCGAGGATCAGGGTCAGCGGATCGGCCAGGCTCAGGCGTGTGGTGAGATAGACTGCGTCCTGAGTGGCGATGCTGTGCGTCTTGCCATCGCGGACGAAGTCCGGCTTTGGCGCGCCGATGGGCAGACCAGTGTCGTAAGGGCTGTACTCCTTGCTGGTCTGGTCGTATACGCGCCGGCTGGTGCCGACCACCACTTCATGAGTGCGGCCGAAGGCTTCGACCGGTCCACTGGCGTAGACATCGAAGGCGGTCTGCTTCTCTTCCGGCCTCGACTGGTAGGCCGTGGTTTCCAGCGGGCCGTTGTAGCGAGACAGATAGGTGCCCGAAAACAGGCCCTCCTGCGACGAGCTCGAGCCTGCTACGCGCAGTTTCCAGTCATTGTCGAAACGGTGCTCCAGCTCACCGAACACGGTGTCTATCTGGATTTTCTTGTTTTCCCAATCCGAGCCGGAATAGGTGGAGCGCGGCAGGTTCAGGTGGTGACCATCGACGCCGAGGGGCAGGCCGCCCCAGAAGTAGTTGGTCTGATCTTCCTGACGAGACAGGCCCAGGGTGGCAGTCGTCGCGTCACTCAGATCGGCTTCGACCACCCCGTAGAACACGCCGTGATCGCTCTTTTCCTTATCGCGGAAGCTGTTGGCATCCTGGTAGGAACCGACTATCCGGCCGCGAACCGTGCGGCTGTCGTTCAGTGGGCCGGACGCGTCAAACACGCCACGGTAATCGTCCCAGCTCCCGACCGTGCCGGTGAGGGTGACCTGTGGCACGGCGGTAGGGCGCTTGCGCACCATATTGATCGCTGCCGAAGGATTGCCAGACCCTGTCGCCAGGCCAGTCGCACCCCTGATCACCTCGACATGATCGAACATGGCCAGATTGGGTTGAACGCCTGCCGTGTAGCCCGAGTACGAGGCGGGCAGGCCGTCGTACATGATGTTGTCGATGTCGAAGCCGCGCGACGTGTAGGTTTGCCGACCGGGGCCGCTGGACTGATCAAGGAACAGACCGGGCGTGTACCTGACCACATCATTGATGCTGGTCATGGCCTGATCGTCCATGCGCTGACGGGTGACGACCGTCACGGCCTGCGGCGTTTCACGAATGGTCAGCGGCAACTTGGTCGCGGTCTGCATCGGGCCGGTGGTGTAGGACTGACTGCCTTCGGTGGTGGAGCCAAGTTGATCACTGCTGATCTGCGTGGCGCCCAGTTCCATGGTCGTGGCGGGCTGTTCCTCAGCGGCAAAGGCTGCCTGCGTGGTGGCAGCCCAGATGCCCATGGCCAGCAGACCCGGTGTGAAACGATTACTGCGTTGTGATTGTTGCCCCGACATGAACCCGACACTCCCTCGATGCCCTCCATGGCAGAATGATAATGGTGTTGATAATGGTTCGTATTAGTGTGACAGGTTGTCTCGCACAGAAAAAGACACTGCGAACAAATAGTTAACAAAATTTTCACATTCTACATTGAGGTCGGGCGTGTGTCGTCTTAAGGGGCTGATGGGTCTTCCATCGAGAAACGCTATGAAAATCTTGTACATGAAATTACATTGGTACAAGTTTTTATGACTGCGGAGCCTTTTCCATTGACCCAAGCCCCTCGTCTCCACCTGATCCTCGGCGATCAGCTTTCCTTCGATCTCGCATCCTTGGCGGGGCTGATCCCCGAGCGCGACACGGTCCTGATGGTCGAGGTCATGGAAGAGGCGAGTCATGTGCCGCATCATCCGCAGAAGATTGTGCTGATCTTCAGCGCCATGCGTCATTTTGCCGAGGCGCTGCGTGAGCGTGGTGTTCGGGTGCAGTACGTCATGCTCGATGATCCGCAGAACACAGGCTCGGTGCCGGGGGAGTTACAGCGCTGGCAGGCCCTGTTGCGAGCAGAAGAGCTGCACATCACCGAGTGCGGCGACTGGCGTCTGGAGCAGTCGATCAAGGACTGCGGGTTGCCCATCCAGTGGCACGCCGATACGCGCTTTCTCTGTTCCCGTGACGAGTTCTCGTCGTGGGCGCACGGCAAGAAGCAGTTGCGCATGGAGTTCTTCTATAGGGAGATGCGCCGCAAAAGCAGGCTGCTGTTGAACGGCGACGGTACGCCGGTCGGTGGTGCCTGGAACTTTGATGCCGAGAACCGCAAGGCGCTGCCCAAGGGCGTGGCAGCGCCATATCCGCTGCGCTTTTCCGCCGACACCATCACCTGCCAGGTACTGGAGCTGGTAGGTGAGCGCTTTGCCAGCCATTACGGCTCGCTGGATGATTTCGACTATCCGGTTACGCACGTCGATGCTCAAGCGCTATGGGAGTACTTTCTGGATTACGGCCTGGCCGGTTTCGGCGATTATCAGGACGCCATGGCCACTGGTGAGCCTTTTCTGTTTCATGCCCGGATCAGCGCGGCGCTGAACATCGGGCTGCTGGATTTACGCCAGGTGTGCAGTGACGTTGAATCCGCGTACTGGTCGGGCAGGGTGGGGCTGAATGCCGCCGAAGGTTTCATTCGCCAACTGATCGGCTGGCGTGAGTATGTGCGTGGCGTCTATTGGTTGAAAATGCCCGATTACGCGGGCGGTAATCTGTTCGGTAACAGCCGGCCGCTGCCCGAGTTTTACTGGACCGGCGAAACGAAGATGAACTGCATGACTCAGGCCATTGGCCAGAGCCTGAAGCATGCCTACGCCCACCATATTCAGCGTCTTATGGTGACCGGCAACTTTGCCCTGCTTGCCGGCATCGTGCCGGAGCAGATCTGCGAGTGGTACCTGGCGATCTACATGGATGCCTTCGACTGGGTCGAGCTGCCCAATACGCTGGGCATGGTCATGCATGCGGATGGCGGCTATCTGGGCTCCAAACCTTATTGCGCCAGCGGTCAGTACATAAAACGCATGTCTGACTATTGCCGCGGCTGTGCGTACAAGGTCACTGAAAGCACCACTGAGGATGCCTGCCCGTTCAATGCGCTCTACTGGCATTTCCTGATGCGTCATGGCGACCTGTTACGTCGCAATCAGCGCATGGCGATTATCTATAAAAACCTTGATCGCATGGCTGAGCCCAAGCAAAAGGCGCTCTGGGAGCGCGGCGAGCACTTGCTGGCCAGACTGGATGCCGGAGAGGCGCTTTGAAAAAGAGTGAGTTGCCGGTCAAAACCTGTGCGGTCTGCGGGCTGCCGTTTACCTGGCGCAAGAAGTGGGCGCGTTGCTGGGATGAGGTGCTTTATTGCTCTGAGCGTTGCCGGCGAAACAAGCGCACTGCAAGCCAATAGCGTTTTCAAAATATTTCGAAATGAAAAGCGCTGAACTATCGCTTGGTCAGCACGATCATTCCTTATGCGCATTCAGCGCGACCCCGACCTGCCAGCGCATCCGCGCTGAGTTTTGATCCAGGGTCGCCGAACGAAAAGGAGCCGTCATGACCGTAACCACCCATCCCGTCTACCGCTACACGCCAGGCCCGCTACATGCGACCTTGCTTGCCGGAACCGTGCCTTTGTTTCTCGGCGGCTTGCTGAGTGATATTGCCTATTACCAGACCTTTCAGGTTCAGTGGAGCAACTTTGCCGCCTGGCTGATCGCCGGAGGCCTGTTGTTCTGCGGGCTGGCGTTGCTGTTTGCGCTGGTCAATCTGGTTCGCGCCGATCACAAGGCCGGTCGTCCCGTGGTGTACTTCCTGTTGTTGCTGGTTACCTGGGTACTGGGTCTGGTCAATGCCTTCGAGCATGCGAAAGACGCCTGGGCGGTCATGCCGTCTGGCTTGATCCTGTCGGTCATTGTTACTGTTCTGGCCTGCGTTGCGACGTGGACCGGGCTCACCAGCCTGCGTTCCGGAGGTGCAGAATGAGAAATATCCACGCATTGACTGCATTGACTGCATTGAGCATGGCGCTGCTGCTGAGCGCCTGCGGTGGTGAAGCCGACAGCACTCAGGCGCGCGGACCGGACCCGAAGTTGCCGGACCCGCAACGCGGCCTGTTGCCGAGCATGAAGATTGCCGAGCCGACGGCTTGGGGCGATCAGAAGCCTGCCGTGCCTGAGGGTTTCAGTATCACGGCGATCGCCAGTGATCTGAATATTCCACGTCAGTCCATCGTTTTGCCCAATGGCGACATTATCGTTGCCGAAGGGCGCGGCGGCAGCGCTGCCAAGCTCAAACCCAAAGACGTGATTGCCAGCGTCATCAAGGCCCAGGGCAACACCAAGGTCAAGAGCGGTAATCGTCTGACACTGTTGCGGGACGCAGACGGCGACGGCAAGTATGAGCTGAAAACGGTCTTTGCCGAGAACCTGAATGCGCCCTATGGCCTGGCCTTCGCGAACGGCAAGCTGTACGTGGCCAACCAGGATGCGCTGGTCAGCTTCGATTATCAGGAAGGTCAGACCAAGGCCAGCGGTGAGCCGACCAAGGTCACCGATTTGCCTGCGGCGATCAACCACCACTGGACCAAGTCGCTGACGGCAAGCGCTGATGGCCGCTACCTGTATGTCGGTATCGGCTCGAACAGCAACGTGACCGAGCGCGGCATGGAGGTCGAGATCGATCGGGCGATGGTCTGGCAGATCGACGCCGCCACTGGTGCGCACAAGCCTTATGCGACCGGTCTGCGCAACCCGACGGCACTGGCGATTCAACCGGGCACCGGGCAGTTGTGGACGGTGGTCAACGAGCGTGACGAGCTGGGGCCTGATCTGGTTCCGGATTACCTGACCTCGGTGAAGGAGGACGCGTTCTACGGCTGGCCTTACAGCTATTGGGGCCAGAATGTCGACACGCGTGCCCAGCCGCAGAATCCGGCCAAAGTCGCTGCTGCGATCAAGCCTGATTACAGCCTTGGTTCGCACGTCGCCGCACTGGGCGTGTCGTTCTCGATCCCAGCCATGGGCGACAAGTTTGCCGACGGCGTGTTCGTTGGCGAGCACGGCAGCTGGAACCGTGATAACCCGGTGGGTTACAAGGTGATCTTTGTGCCGTTCAGCAATGGACGTCCTGCCGGCGAGCCTGTGGATTTCGCAACCGGTTTCCGCGGAGCTGACGGCAAGACTCGTGGCCGTCCAGTGGGCGTGACAGTTGATCCGAAAGGCGCACTCATCATCGCCGACGACCTGGCAAACACTGTCTGGAGAGTGACCCGCAACAAGTAGGTCACATGGCCTGGGGTCGTTGTTGAGTGATCGTTCCCAAGCTTTGCTTGGGAACGCCGTTCGTGAAGCTCTGCGTCAACCATGCAACCTCGACGCAGAGCATCGGCCTGATGGCCAGTCCTGGCTGGGCTTACCTCGCGTCATCCACACAAAATTCTTTCGCAAGGTGGCTTCGATACGGGCTTACACGTTAGGGTTGGCCGCATCCACGCGCTGGCCTGAGTGGCTGGTCGCTGACATTCCCGAATTCTGGAACCGCTGTGAGTCGCTTTGAAACCGCTGGAAATGTAGATACAAAACCCGCTTCATGGTGGGCCGTTGGTAGCGTATCGCTTGGGTCGTTCGCCACCGTCACCACTGAATTTCTTCCGGTCGGGCTGCTGCCCGATATCGCTCACGACCTGGGAACCAGCATCAGCCAGACAGGCTTGATGATGGCCGTTCCCGGCATCCTCGCGGCCATTTCGGCACCGTCCTGTATTGCCCTGTTCAGTCATGTCGACCGCAAGCGCCTGTTGCTCGGACTGTTGTCGATATTGCTGGCATCCAACCTGATCGTCGCGCTGTCCACGCACTTCTGGCTGACCCTTGCGGGCAGGGTCCTGCTCGGCTTCGCGCTGGGCGGATTCTGGACGATTGCCGGTTCGCTCGGGCCTCGTTTGAGGCCCGGCAAGGAGGGCGTCAAGGCTACCGCCTATGTGCTGGCCGGCGTCTCGATCGGCACCGTCGCCGGGATTCCGGCCGGTACGTTGATCGGTGAAGCCTTCGGCTGGCGGGCGGCATTTGAAGCAGCGGCAGTGGTCACGGTGGCAGTGGGGTTGTTGATCGCATTCTTCCTGCCTGCGTTGCCGGGCGAGCGTTCTGCCGGCATCAGCCAGATGCTGTCATTGGCTGGCGAGCAGCGCATTCGTCGAATGTTCGCTGCCGCACTGTTGATCTATGTGGGGCACTTCGCGGCGTACACTTACCTCGCGCCCTTCGTGCAGGAATTCGCGCATATTCAGGGCCAGGCCCTGGGGGCATTGCTTTTCGCGTTCGGCCTGGCGGCGGTTGCAGGCAATCTGGCCGGTGGAGCCCTGGCGGCCAGAAGTGCGCCGTCCTCGGTGCTGATCATGACTCTGCTGATGCTGGGTTCGCTGACTGCGCTGCTAATGTTCGTCGGCAACCCGTGGCTGCTCGGGCCGGTGATTCTGGTCTGGGGGTTCGCTTTCGGGATGATCCCCATCACCACGCAGATCTGGTGTTTCGAAGCCTCCAATGATCGCGTGGAAGGTGTTCAGGCGCTGCTGGTCTGTGTGGTGAATCTGTCGATTGGCGGCGGGGCGTTCATTGGCGGCGTGGTGTCCGGTCGGGCCGGCTTCACCGCTGCCATCGTGATCGGCGCGGTGTGTGCCGCGCTGTCCATGCTCACCGTGATGCTGGCGATGCGCAGCTCAAGACCGGTCAGTTGCACAGACTGATCTGCCGATAGCGGAATACCGCGGCGATGCCGAAAGCATCGTCGCGATACCTCATTGCACCCTCAGCCTGCCTTGAAAAACGCGACCTTGCGGGTCAGGCGATCCGCAAGCTGTGCCAGCTCCTCGCTGGCGGTAGCCACCTGCTGCGATCCATTGGCGGATTTGAGTGTCGAGTCGTGGATGCTGGTGATGTTCATCGCAACGTCTTCTGCCACTGAGCTCTGTTGAACCGAAGCGCTGGCGATCTGCGCGTTCATGTGATTGATCGCACTCACTTCCTGATTGATTCTCGACAGGGCGCTTTGGGCATTGCGTGTCTGCTCCACGGCGCGATTGACCAGTTCACAGCTGTCGCGCATGTTTTGTGCCGCGGTTTCAGTACCACCCTGCAGCGTGCTGATCATGTTTTGAATCTCCTGGGTCGACAGCTGGGTGCGATTGGCCAGCGAACGAACCTCATCGGCCACGACCGCAAAACCTCTGCCATGCTCGCCCGCGCGGGCGGCCTCAATGGCTGCGTTGAGCGCCAGCAGGTTGGTTTGCGAGGCAATCGAGTTGATCACCTCGATCACCGTTTCGATCTGCTCGCCGTGCCGTGACACCTGCTCCACGGTGCTGGTGGTTTCAGTCAGCGTGGCTGCCAGTTGTTCGATGGCGGTGGTCGTACCTTCGACGAGGCTGTTGCCGTTCGCCACCTCACTGTCAGCCAGGCGCGCAGCATCTGCGGCCTGTGCTGCGTAGCCCGAGACTTCACTGACCGTCGCGGCCATTTCACTGATCGCAGTGGCCACCTGTTCGGCTTCACGGGTCTGCACCATGATCTGGGTGTTGTTGGCGGAGGAGGCTGCCGACAGCACGGTAGAGGACTGGCTGACCTCCTGAGCGGCCATTCGCACTTCGGTGATGGTTTCCGAAAGACGGCTCAGCGCCGTTTTCAGCACACCCATGACGCTGTCGGGATACGCTGTGGTGATGGTTTGCTGCAGATCGCCCGCAGCCAGTCGGCGAATGGCCTCGGCAACGTCGACAGGCTCCGCGCCCAGCGTCTTTTTCACGAAGCGAATGATGAACGCCGACAGCGCAATGCTCAGCAGTACAGCGAACGCAGTGGCCAGCAGCATCAGGCCACGGAACTGGCTGGCGGTCGCCTGCACATTATCCAGCTGAACCCTGATCGAGGCTTCCTCATGGTCGATGAGCGCATTGATACGCTTCAGCCATTCGCTGTAGTCGCCGGAGGTCTGGCTCAGCAAAAGAGCCTGGGCACCGGCGATGTCTCCGGCACGGCGCAAGGCAATCACGCTCTTGGTAGAGCCGAGCGTTTGCTGTTCGATTTCCTTGATGCCACGCAGCAATTGGCGTTCCTCGGCACTTATATTCTGCTTGGCGAACAACTGCTCCATCGGTACAGCCGAGTCGACATAGTCCTTTTCAAGACGGGTCATCTCTGCCAGATGCAGCGCCAGGTCCTGATCGTTGTTGACCAGCACGGCATCGCGCAAAGCGATTGCACGATTGTGCACGCTGCCCCGGAAGTTGATCGCATAGCGCTGTACCTTGGCGGCATTTTCGCCTACGTCTTCCAGGGTGCTGTCGATGAACCCGACCCGCTGAATGCCAACGGCTGTGATCAAGATGAGCAGCGAGACGACAGCGGCAAATCCCAAGCCGATGCGCGTAGCCAGAGAAACCTGATTTTTCATGAAATGAACCCGAAAGAGGCAAGAGAAAAAGTCGAATTAAATAATGGCAAAGAGCCTTTATTCAGAATGGCCTGACGATACCGCCCAGTCGACTGACTGACTAATAGATATTTGCGTACAGTGACATAGACAGGTGTTATTTCAGAACGGTGTGACAGTTACGAAAGCTGCGGTGCGTTCTTTACGGGTATTCGTGGTCGCAGTCTCCAACAGGTAACCGGCGAGGCTCACGCCATTCGCCGGTCCCGGGGTTCTGCAGCGCCGGTCAGACGAAACCGGTCACTGCATGGGGCACGTACGGTGCCTCGAGGCGTTTGATGTCCTCATCACTGAGCACCAGTTGCAGTGCTGCGATGGCATCGTCCAGCTGCGTCGCCTTGGAAGCACCGACGATGGGCGCTGATACACCGCGTTTGGCCAACACCCAAGCCAGTGCGATTTGCGCCATCGGTACCCCGCGCTCTGCGGCAAGCTGCTCCACGGCATCGATCACTCGACCGTCTTCCTTTTCCGTCGCCTCGTAAAACGACTGCCCGGAAACGTCGGTTCTGGTCCGCTCGGTCTGCTGACCATGGGGCCTGGTCAGCCTGCCGCGTGCCATCGGGCTCCACGGCATCAGGCCGACACCCTGATCGATACACAGCGGGATCATCTCGCGCTCTTCTTCGCGATACACCAGGTTCAGGTAGTTCTGCATCGAGACGAACCTGCTCCAGCCATGCGCGGTTGCAACCTGCTGGGCTTTGGCGAACTGCCATGCGTACATGGAGGACGCGCCGATGTACCTGGCCTTGCCGGCCTTGACCACATCGTGCAGGGCTTCCATGGTTTCTTCGATGGGCGTGTCATAGTCCCAGCGATGGATCTGGTACAGGTCAACGTAGTCAGTGCCGAGTCGCGTCAGGCTCGCGTCGATACTGGACATGATGGCCTTGCGCGAGAGGCCCTTTTCGTTAGGGCGGGTCGAGCCTTCCCACATGTTCGCCGGAAAGAACACCTTCGTTGCGATCACGGTCTCGTCGCGACGCGTGAACTCTTTGAGCAATTTGCCGACGATGGTTTCCGAGGTGCCTGCCGAGTAGCTGTTGGCCGTGTCAAAAAAATTGATGCCTTGCTCGACGGCGTGTTTGATGATCGGCCTGCTTGCTTCTTCGCCCAGTGTCCAAGGGTGCGTTCCGGCATCGGGCTCGCCGAATGTCATGCATCCAAGGCACAGTCTGGAAATATCCAGTCCTGTGTTGCCAAGCTTTACGTAGTCCATGAATCCTCCATCTACCGTTGATTGATCAGTCGCCGAGCAGTTTTGCGTTTACAGATGGGGCAATGCCTGCCCGAAACAACTCTCTTTGGTGCGATTGGTTCTATAGTTCTAATTCTGTAGAACTATAAGCGACTGCGCACGATTCGGGAGAGCAATATGGCCAGGCTGGAACAGATAGGGTTTCTCGGTTTCGATGTATTCGGCACCGTTGTCGACTGGCGAAACGGCGTGGCGCGGGCCGCGGCGCCCTTTCTGCAGCGGCATGGCGTGGACATCGATCCCCTTGATTTTGCCGATCAGTGGCGGAGCCTGTATCAACCTTCCATGCAGCGCGTGCGTGCGGGTGAGCGCCCCTACGTGACACTCGATGTGCTCAACCGTGAGAGTCTCGAAACCGTGCTGGCGCGCCACGAGGTGGATTTCGGCAGCATCCCCGGGGCCGAGCTCGCCGAGCTGAACAAGGCCTGGGAGCGGCTCGATCCATGGCCTGACTCGGTCTCAGGCCTGACCCGATTAAAGCGCAGATTCTCGATCGGTACGCTATCGAACGGACACATCGCCGGAATGCTCAACCTGGCTAAATTCGGCGGACTGCCCTGGGACGTCATCGTCGGCGCGGAGATCGCCGGCACCTACAAACCGATGCCCCAGACCTACCTGAAGTCTGCAAAAGCAGTGGGCCTGGCGCCGCATTGCGTCGCCATGGTGGCTGCGCATAACGCCGACCTGACTGCCGCACGTGCGAATGGCTTCAAGACCGTTTTCGTCCGACGCCCCGCCGAGCACGGGCCAGGCCAGACATCTGACCTGACCGCCGAACAGGACTGGGACGTGATCGTCGATTCCCTGACCGAAGCGGCTGACGCGCTCGATTGCTGAAGCGCCTGTTACCTGGGTGGACCGGTTACCCGCGCAAGTCTTTCCACATATGCACCTTGGCGACGAATCCGGTGCCTACAGCGACTGCAATGGGTTCGATGCCAAAGGTCACGAAGCCCATGCGCTCGTACAGCCCGACTGCTTCGGCGTTGCCCTGCGTGACAGTGAGCTGGACGACCAGAAGCTTGGGCCGGGTTCGGGCATGGTCGAGCACGCTGCGTACCAATCGAGAGCCGATGCCTCTGTTCCTGTGCGCCAGTGGCACATACATGCCGAACAAGGTCGATTTGTGTCGGGCCTTCTTTCGGGTTTCGACGCAAAGGCCGGCTACACCCAGCAAGAGACCGTCTTCAACGGCGGCAAACACTACTTCGGTTGCGTCAGCGCTGTCATCGAGCCTCTTCTCCCACCACTGGGCAGGCAGCACTTCGCGCTCCTTCACGTCAGAGGTAAAGGCGTCTGGATGACGTTCATAGGCCTCGAGCATCAAGGCGCGATAGGCAGGTGCATCGGCCGGAGTCAGTCGTCGGTAGGTGAGGGTCATGGAGGCCGGGCTCGTGTGAGTCAGTTTTTGAGTATTGCATTGCGCGCAGGGAAAAGTCGCCGCCGACGCTGAAATTTCAAACCGCTCTCCCGCCTGGACAGCAGTGCCGTTTGACGGACACTTTCGCGGTTTGTAACTTTTTGTTTGCCTCATCGCCGAAAATCGTGGTTATTATCCCCGGCGCCCAGGGCCAAAAACCCAGCGCCAATGACTGTCACGGGTTCACAGACTCCGCAGTCACAGCCGATCGGGTCCACCCTGGCGCTGACACCCCGGCGCAGGCCGTTCCCCGTCGTTGACCCTCAAACGGAAGATGAGGTTTCAATTGGTCACGCGGTATGCAAACGTCAGTTCCAAGGGCAGAGCGATCAGTCTCGTCAACGAGCCAGCCACCCCCCTTTCTGTAGGCGAGTCGCGCCTTGCCGCGTTCGTCTGTCATCCCTCTGCGATCCCCCCGAGCGCTTGCATGTCAGGTCATGACATGAGCCCGAGAGCCCGCGCCGCACCTTCTCCCTGAGTCTCGATGTTCATCCGGCATTTCTCATGCCGTGCCTGACGGGCTTGCTGCTCTGCGCTCCCGTCTGCTCATAAAAAAATAATCTGCTCACGGACGGTGATTTCTGATGGTCGACCAATCTTCCTCGCGCGGGACGGGCTTCGCTCATCCTGATACAGAGCAACCATTTGACCAAAACCAGTGTGTGCATGGCCTTTTCGAGGCACAGGTGCAGCGCAACCCTGCCGCCATCGCGGCACGCTTCGAGCAGGACACGCTTGACTATGCGACGCTCAATACCCGTGCCAACCGTTTGGCCCACTACCTGCGCAGCCTCGGTGTCGGGCCGGATGTGCGTGTCGGGATTTGCCTGGAGCGCTCGCTGGACATGTTGGTCGGCGTGCTCGCGGTACTCAAGGCGGGCGGTGCCTACGTGCCGCTGGACCCCGCGTACCCGGAAGCCCGTCTGGCACACATGCTGGCAGACAGCGCGCCACGCGTGCTGCTGAGCCACGCTCCGGCGCGCGCGGCGTTGTTGGCGGCGCTGGAGAAGGTTGGAGTCGCAACGCAGGTGCTCGATCTGGCCGATAGCCGGCTGTGGGCAGCGCAGCCGACGCACAACCCTGACCCGCACGCGGTTGGTCTGACGCCCCGCCATCTGGCGTACGTGATCTACACCTCGGGCTCCACCGGGACGCCCAAGGGGGTCATGGTCGAGCACCGTGGGCTGATCGCGGTCAGCGCCGCCTGGGAGCCGTTGTACGCGCTGCACAAGCCCCTCACTCACCTGCAAATGGCCGGGTTTTCCTTTGATGTGTTCAGCGCCGACCTGATCCGCGCACTGGGTTTTGGCGGCACGCTCGTGCTCTGTCCGCGAGACACGTTGATGGACCCACCTTCGCTGTATCGCCTGTTGAGCGAGGCGCGCATCGATTTCGCGGACTTCGTGCCTGCGGTGCTCAACCCGTTGCTGACCTGGACGCAGGAGGCAGGGCGCGACCTGTCGTTCATGAACACGGTGGTTTGCGGCTCGGACATCTGGACAGCGCACAGCGCGCGCCAACTGCGTAGGTTGTGTGGCGAGCATGTACAAATCGTCCAGGCCTACGGTGTTACCGAAGCGAGCATCGACAGCACCTGTTTCGAGTTCGAGCCCGACAGCCACGTCGATGCGGTGCTGCCCATCGGACGGGCGTTGGCCAACACGCGGATTTACCTG
Source organism: Pseudomonas cerasi (assembly GCF_900074915.1). Taxonomy (GTDB): domain Bacteria; phylum Pseudomonadota; class Gammaproteobacteria; order Pseudomonadales; family Pseudomonadaceae; genus Aquipseudomonas; species Aquipseudomonas cerasi. The sequence goes on along the minus strand of NZ_LT222319.1, from coordinate 3,941,103 downwards.
CTCGATACCGCTGGCGAGCGTGTTCCCCAGGGCGTGACCGGCGAACTGTACATCGGCGGCGCGGGGGTAGCGCGCGGCTACCTGAATTTGCCGGAACTGACCCGCGAGCGCTTCATCGACAGCCCGTTCGTGGCCGGTGAGCGGTTGTACCGTACTGGCGACCTGGCCCGCTATCGGGCTGACGGCCATCTGGAGTTTCTCGGGCGCAACGACTCGCAGGCCAAGCTGCGCGGTCTGCGCCTGGAACTGGGTGAAATCGAGGCGCGTCTGGCCGAGGTTGCCGGTGTGCGTGACAACGTGGTTGTGCTGCGCGAGGACAACGCGGGCGTGCCCAGGCTGATTGCCTACTTTCGCGAACAGACCGGCGCAGCGCTGACGCCCAAAAGCCTCCGCCAGCATCTGCAGCTCAGCCTGCCGGACTACATGATTCCTGCCGCGTTCGTGCGTATGGACGCGCTGCCGCTGACCGCCAATGGCAAGCTGGACCGCATCGCACTGCCCGAGCCGGGGGATGACGCGTTCGATCGGCATGTTTTCGAAGCCGCGCAAGGCGCGCTGGAAATGGATATTGCGGCCATCTGGGCCGAGGTGCTGGGCGTCGAGCGAGTCGGTCGCCAGGATCACTTTTTTGCACTCGGCGGCCACTCGCTGCTGGTGATGCGCGTATTGGCCAAGGTTCGACAGACGCTGCATCTTGAGGTGTCACCCTCAGCCCTGTTTACCGCCCCCGTGCTGCAGCAGTTCGCCGAACGACTGAGCACCGCTCAGCAGGGCGACGCTCGTCCACCGATCATGGCTGTAGAACGTAGCGGGGCACACATGTTGTCGTCTGCTCAGCAGCGTCTGTGGTTTCTGGCGCAGATGGAAGGCGGCAACGCGGCCTACCACATGCCGTTGAACCTGCGCCTGCGCGGGCCGTTGCAAGTGGCCGCGCTGGAGCGCAGTTTCAATCAACTGGTGGCCCGCCACGAGGCGTTACGCACCACGTTTTTCGCGGTCGAGGGCGAGGGGCGGCAGCGCGTTGCGGCGGCGGGAGCGATCATTCCGTTGCCAGTCATCGATCTGCGCGGCGAGCACGATGCCCAGGCGCGTCTGCTGGCGTTGATCGACGCAGAGGGCAGCAAGCCGTTCGACCTGGCGGTGGGGCCGTTGATGCGCGTCAGCCTGGTCAAACTGGCCGATGATGATCACGTGTTGTTACTGACCCAGCACCACATTGTTTCGGATGGCTGGTCGATGGGCGTGCTGACCCGCGAGTTGGGGCTGCTCTACGCAGCGGCTACTCAGCAACCGGCCGCACTCGGGCAGTCCCTGGCACTGCCGCCGTTGCCTGTCCAGTATGTGGATTACGCGGCCTGGCAACGCCAGTGGCTGTCCGGTGAGGTGCTGGACGCGCAGCGGTGCTACTGGCGTGAAACCCTGAGCGGTGCTCCGCTATTGCTGGAGTTGCCCACCGATCATAAACGTCCGGCGGCCCAGGATTACCGCGGCGGCTTCGTGCCGCTGGTCTTTGACCGCGCGCTGACAGCACGGCTCCGAGTGTTGGCTACGCAGCAGGGCACCACGTTGTTCATGAACCTGCTGGCGGCCTGGTCGCTGCTGCTGATGCGCCTGTCGGGTCAGGATGACGTGGTCATCGGTGTGCCCTCGGCGAACCGCAGCCAGCATGAGCTGGAAGGGTTGATCGGGTTCTTCGTCAATACCCTGGCCCTGCGCATGACCCGCTCCGGCAGCCCGACGGTGGCCAACTGGCTGCAACAGGCGCGCAACGTAGCGCTTGCCGCTCAGGAACATCAGGACTTGCCTTTCGATCAAGTGGTGGAGTTGCTCAACCCGCCGCGCAGTCTGGCTTACAGCCCGGTGTTCCAGGTGCTGTTCGCCTGGGAGCAGCATCAGGATTCGGATCTGGAGTTGTCCGGGCTCGACGTCAGCGTGCTGCAAAGCGTCCAGCCAGTGGCCAAATTCGACCTGCAACTGGCACTCAGCGAACGTGACGGACAAATCGTCGGTGGCCTGGAATACGCGTCGGGGCTGTTCGAGCCGGAGACCGTGGTGCAGATGGGCGACTACCTGCGCCGCATCCTCATGCAGATGGTCGAGGACAGCGAACAGCCGCTGGCGACGCTCGACCTGCTCAACGCCGAGCAGCACCGACGAATCGTCCACGACTGGAACCGCACCGAGCGCGATACCTCGGCACAGCCCGATTGCGTCAAGCGCTTCGAAGCCGTTGCGCAGCACACACCCGACGCCGTGGCGTTGCTGGCCAATGAGCGAGCGCTGACTTACGCTGCGCTCAATCTGTCTGCCAACCGCCTGGCGAATTACCTGATCGAGCAGGGCGTGGGTCCCGAGCAGCGCGTGGGGCTGTGTCTGGAGCGCTCGCCGCAGATGATCATCGGCCTGCTGGCCATTCTCAAGACCGGCGCCGCTTACGTGCCGTTCGATCCGGCATATCCGGCCGAGCGGCTGGCGTTCATGTTCGCGGATGCCGCTCCAAGCCTGCTGCTGACCCAGACTGCACTGCGTGCCGGTCTGCCGCCATTGCCCGACACGCTGCCGATCTGCTGCCTCGACGTTGAGGCGCAGCGCTGGTCTGGGTATTCCGAGGCCAACCCGCAAGTCCCCGTCAGCCCCGGCAACCTGGCTTACGTGCTCTACACTTCCGGCTCGACCGGGCGGCCCAAGGGCGTGGCGCACAGTCGTGCCGCCCTGGATAACCTGATCGCCTGGCAACTGGAGCAAACGCCTGCGTCACAACGCGTGCTGCAATTCGCATCGTTGAATTTCGACGTGTCGTTTCAGGAAATCTGCAGCACGTTGTGCCAGGGTGGCAGCCTGGTGCTGATGAGCGAAGCCGGCCGCAAGGACCTCGCTGCGCTGCGTCCGACGCTGGTGGCCGAGGACGTACAACGGGCGTTTCTGCCGTTCGCCGTGCTTCAGCAACTGGCCAGTTTCACTGAAACCGACGCGTCGGTGCCGATGCCCTTGCCAAAGGGCGGCTGCGAAGTCATCACCGCTGGCGAGGCGTTGCTCGTCAACGACGAACTGCGTGCCTTTGTCTGCGGCCTTGGCGGTGCACAACTGCACAACCAGTACGGCCCGACCGAAACCCACGTGGTCAGCCAGTTCAGCCTGAACTGTGACGACGCCACGCAGTGGCCGGACGCACCGCCGATTGGCCGGCCCATCGCCAATGCGCGTTTGTATGTGCTGGACGGCGACCTGAACCCGGTGCCGGTCGGCGTGGCAGGCGAGCTGTATATCGCCGGTGCGTGCCTGGCCCGGGGTTATCTGAATCGTCCGGACCTGAGCGCTGAACGCTTCCTGCCTGACCCGTTCAACCCACTGCCTGGTGCGCGCATGTACCGAAGCGGGGATCTGGCGCGGTTCCAGGCCGACGGCAATGTGCAGTACCTGGGGCGCATCGACCAGCAGGTCAAGTTGCGCGGTTTTCGCGTCGAGCTGGGCGAGATCGACAGCCTTCTGCACCGGCAACCCGGTGTGCAGGAAGCGGTGGTGCTGCTGCGCGAAGACGTGCCGGGCGACAAGCGTCTGGTGGCCTACGTGGTGGGGCCTGCAACCGCCGAAACGCTGCGTGCCGAGCTGCACCGCCACCTGCCGGAACACATGGTGCCGACGGCCTGGGTGGCGCTGGCGCAATTGCCGCTGACCCGCAACGGCAAGCTCGACCGTCAGGCGCTGCCGGCGCCAGAGCGGCAGGCCGCCAGTGCCTATGTGGCACCGCGCGACGAGACCGAGCGGCAGATGGTGTGCATCTGGGCCGAGGTGCTCAAGTGCCAGCAGGTTGGTATTCACGACAACTTTTTCGAGCTGGGCGGGCATTCGCTGCTGGCCACACGGATGATCTACATGATCAACCAGCGCATGGGCGCGCAACTGTCCCTGAGCAGCCTGTTCAAGACGCCGGTGCTGATGGACCTGGCCGAGCAGGTGCGGCTCGGGCGGGGTGACGGGCCTTCGCTCGACACACCCTTTGCCCCGATTGAAGCTGATCGCAGCGCACGTTTCGCGCCGTTTCCGTTGACCGACATCCAGCAGGCGTACTGGTTTGGCCGCGAAGCGTCGGTCAGCCTCGGCGGGGTCAGTGCCACTGAGTGAAATCGAAGCGCGGCTCGACCTGTTCCCCGGTATTCGCACCAGTGTGGCGTTGATCGTCGGTGACAGCGCGCAGAACCAGCGCCTGGTGGCGTGCTGCGTCACCGACAGCGCAGTGGACGAATCCGCACTGCGTGCGCACCTGGCAACGACCCTGTCCAGCGCCGTCATGCCCAGCGCTTATCTGTGGCTGGACGCCTTGCCGCTGACGGTCAACGGCAAGATCGACCGTGCCGCCCTGGCGGCACTGGCCGATCAGGATCTGGCCGACCGGCAGGTCAACCTCGGCAGCCCCAGAGACCATATCGAGCTGACCCTGTATCAGATCTGGAAAGACCTGCTGCCGGTGCCGCAGATCGGCATTCGCGACAACTTCTTCAACGTCGGCGGGACATCGATTGCGGCGATCAAGATGGCCTACGAAATTGGCCGGGCGTTCAGCGTCGAGGTGCCTGTGCGTGTGATCCTCGGCCACCCGACCATCGAGGCGCTGGGCGGCTGGCTGCGTACCGGCGCCAGCCTGGCCGCGGCGCAGGACAACCTGATCGAATTCCGGCGCGGTGCCGGGCAACGCAACGTGGTGTGCATTCACCCGGCGGGCGGCACGGCGTTCTGCTACCTGTCGCTGGCCAAGGAGCTGCCGGAAAGCATCGGTGTGTACGGTGTGCAATCGCCGGGGTTGAACCCTGGAGAAAGCACCGAGCCGAGCGTTGAAGCAATGGCCGACGCCTATCTGCGGCGGATCGCGGCGTTGACCTCACAACCGCTGGTGCTCACCGGGCTGTCGTTCGGTGGTCTGGTGGCGTACGAAATGGCCCGGCGTCTGACGGCTGCCGGCCATCGTCAGGTGACGGTGGTGCTGCTCGATACCCAGGGCTCGGATGCCCCGGGGTTCCGGCAACAGATCGGGACGGTGGACATGGCTGAGTTCCGCGACAAGCTGGTGCGCTTCAACGGCATGTACCCCGGCATCGAAGACGCGCAGGTCGAGCGGTATTTCCATCTTTACAACCACAACCGTCTGGCTATGGCCGCTTACGAGTGTGCGCCACACGCCGGACGCATTGTGTTGATTCAGGCCCGTGAAGGCTTCAGCCGCACGCAGTTGCATGAGCTGCGCAGCTTCTGGCGTCGCCGCGCGGGCAACGGTTACAGAGCCCGGCTGGTGCACGGCGGGCACTGGGACATGCTGGAAAGTGCCGAGGTGCATCGGGTCTCGCAGACGCTCAGGCAAGAGCTGCAACGTTTCGACACGCAGGAGGCGCAATGATGAGTCGGTACGAGGAGAATATCGCCCGCAACTCCATGACCCTGCTGTCGCGTTTTGCCGAGCAGGTACGCCGTAATCCTCAGGGGCTCGCCGTGATCGACCGGCAGGTACGGCTGACCTACGTGCAACTGGCCAGCGCCAGCGAACGCATCGCCAAAGGGCTGCTGGCACAAGGCGCAGGCCCTGCGAAGCCGATTGCCCTGTGCATGCCGCGCGGCTGGCAATGGGTCGCCACGATAATCGCCGTGCTGAAAGTCGGGGCTGTGGTGGTGCCGCTGGATCGGGCCAGCCCGGCCCGGCGTCGACAGCTGATGCTCGACGACGGGGGTTGCGTCGGGCTGGTGACCCTCGGCGAAGACGCGGACACCCTGGCAGCGCCACAACGTGGCTGGTACGTCAGCGTCGAAACCCTGCTGGAATTCCCCGATCAACCGGCACTGCCGCTGCCCGAGGATTTCGCTGCGTCGAGTTTCCTGTTCTACACCTCAGGCACCACCGGCACCCCGAAGGCTGTGGAGGTGGGCGAGCGCGGCCTGTTGCGTCTGGCCCGGACCGACGGCTGCCTCGACATTCGCGCAGGCGAGCGCGTGGCCTGCCTGTCCAACCCGGCGTTCGATGCCTGTAATTTCGAACTGTGGGCACCGCTGCTCAACGGCGGTTGCTGCGTCATCATTGCCGACGCAGACCTGCAGGACGCGCAACAGCTGGCCAGCGTGCTGGAAACGCAGCAGGTCGACAGCCTGTTCATGACCGTTTCGCTGTTCAACACCTTGAGCGCAGATAACCCCACCTGTTTCGCCAGCCTGCGCCAGGTGCTGATCGGCGGTGAGCAGGTCAGCGCCGCGGCGGTGCGTGCCTGGTATCAGGCCAATCCCGACAGCCGCTGCCGGATTTTCAACGCCTACGGACCCACTGAATGCACCACCTTCGCCGTGTGCTATACGATCCCCCGCGACTTTTCCGGTGATGCGGTGCCGATCGGTCGGCCATTGCCCGACACCAGCGTGCAAGTGCTCGACCCGCAACAGCGCCCGGTTGCTCAAGGCGAGGCGGGTGAGCTTTACCTGAGCGGCAGCGGGGTCGCACGCGGTTATCGCAACCGTCCCGCAGAGACCGCGCAGCATTTCCTGCGCCTGCCGACAATCGAGGCCGGTGACGTGCTGCATTACCGAACCGGCGATCAGGTGCGGGTCAATGCCGACGGGCTGATCGAGTACCTGGGGCGGATTGACCGTCAGGTGAAGGTCCGCGGTTTTCGCATCGAGCCGGGCGAGGTCGAGCAGCGTATTCTGGAGCACCCGAAGGTGGCGCAGGTGCATGTCTGTACGCGCAGGCAGGCAGCTGAAGACCACCAGTTGCTGGCCTTCATCGTGCCGCGCGAAGCGCTGGACTATCGCGATTTCGATCAGCACCTGCGCGAAAACCTGGCGGTATGGATGCGCCCGCATCAACTGTTTGTGCTGCAGCGCCTGCCGTTGACCAGCAATGGCAAGATCGATCAGCGTGCGCTGCTGGAGCAGCCCTTGAAGCCGTGGCGACCACAGGCCGGTTCACGTCCTGACGAGCAACACTCGCCCACGCTGGACTGGCTGCTGACCCAGGCCCGCAGGTTGCTGGCGCAACCTGAGCTGAACGGCGAGGATGACTGGCTGGGCAGCGGCGGCGACTCGCTCAAGGCCATGCGTTTGCGCTCTGCAATCCGCACACACTGGCGCCGGGAAATCACCCTGGGTGCGCTGCTGAACGAATCGTTTTCGGCACTGGCCGAGCGCCTTGGCGATGATCAGGGTGCGGAATCTGCCTATCCGCCCGCGCCGCCCGTCAACCGTTCAGGGCGTGCGCCGGCCACTGCCGAGCAAAGTCGCCTGTGGTTGATGCAGCAGCGCGCGCCGCAGGCGACGGCCTACAACGTGCCAATCATCCTGCACCTGGCGGCAGGCGTGGAGCTGAACGCATTGGCCGACGCCGTGCAGCGCCTGCTGACTCGGCACAGCGGGCTGCGCACGGCGTTCGTGTCCGCTGCTGAAGGGCTGCATCAGCAGGTTCACCAACGGGACGCGGTGTGCCAGACCTTTGCCACAGGAGCGTTCAGTGAACAGACCTGGCGCAGCTTTGCAGCCCTGGTCTTCGACACACCGTTCGATCTGGCAACATCGGCGCTGTGTAAGGCCTGGCTGCTGCCGTTTGCCGATGGCAGCTGTCGCTTGCTGCTGAACCTGCACCACGTGGCCATCGACGGCTGGTCGATGAACCTGTTGTTCGATGATCTGGTGCAACTGTACGACGATGCGCTGCAGGGGCGGCCGAGTGCCGAAACCTCGCCCGGTCTGGGCACGCTGGAGTTCGCACTCTGGCAACGGCAATGGCGTGTCGACCCGCGTTACCGCGATCAGCGCCGCGCCCTGGCCGGGTTGCACCGTCAGCACCCGGCGCCTTCGCCCGCGCTGCTGCCGGTTCGTGAGCCAGACCCGCAGGCACGGCTCTATCGTCAGCCGCTGGGAGCCACGCGCAGTGCTGCACTGGATCGGTTTTGCAGCCGCCAGCGCGTCACTCGTTATGAGGTGCTGTTCAGCGTCTATGCCTGGAGCATTTACGCCCTGACCGGTTGTGAACGGCCACGCATCGCCAGCCCGGTATCCAACCGTCCGCTGAGCGAATTCGAAGACGCAATCGGGATGTTCGCCAACACCGTGCTGATCCCCACGGCGTTCGACGGCGACAAGCCGCTTGACCAGCAGATGCATCAGCAAACCGCCACGGTGCGTGAGGTGCTGGCCTTGCAGGACGTCGCTCTGGCGGACCTGGTGGAAGACCTGCGGCTGTCGTCGAGCAGTGCGCTGTTCGATTTCATGTTCGTGCTGGAAAACACTGACTACGCCAGGCTGGCCCATACCGGCCTGCGGGCCACGCTGGAATTCAACGAGACGGTGCAGGCCAAGTGCCCCCTGACCTTGCTGGTGGTCGATGCCGGGTCCCAACTGGAATGCTGGTGGGAGTACCAGCGCAGTTATTTCGATGCGGCACAAATGGTCGCCGTCAATCGGCTGTTGCAACAGGGGCTTGATCTGCTGCTGGAGAAGCCGTCGGCCACCCTTGATGCGCTGCTCACGCCTTACCGCTTCAGCCTGCCGCCCGCCAGTCAGGGCGACAGCGCTGAGCCGCCGTTCAACACCGTGGCCGACTGGTTCGCCTATCAGGTGAGTTGCACGCCGGATGCTCCGGCGCTGGTCGCCGATCAGCAGTGCATCAGCTACGCCGAACTGGATGCACTGGCCGACACGCTGGCGGCCACCCTGATCGAGCAGTGTCCGCTGCCGGAGGAAAATGGTGCGCCGCTGCAAGTGGTCCTGTACCTCGAGGCGTCGGTCGAGCACATCGTGGCCTTGCTGGCGCTGGCCAGGCTCAATTTGACGGCTGTGCCCCTCGATCCTGGCTATCCGCTGGCGGTGCAGCGTCAGGTCATGCAGCAGGCACAACCCGGCTGTGTGCTGTACAGCGCGGCCACCGAGGCGGCACTGGAGCAATTGAACGCAGACCGGCAGATCTGTCATCGGGTCGACCTGAGCGCTGCAGCACGACCGTTCGAGCGTCGCCGTCACTCGGGGCAACGACCGTTGTACACGCTGTTCACGTCCGGTTCGACGGGGACCCCGAAAGGGGTTCAGGTGCCGGACCGGACCCTTTGCAATCTGTTGCACTGGCAGCGCAATGAGGGGCAGTTGCCAGCGAAGTCCGTGACCCTGCAATTCTCCATGCTGTCGTTCGATGTGTCGTTTCAGGAGATTTTCAGCACCCTCTGCGGCGGAGGCTGTTACCACCTGATCAACCCGCGCTGGCGGCAGGATGCCCAGGCATTGCTGAGCTATCTGGTGCAGACGCGCATCGAGCGGTTGTTCCTGCCTTGTGTGGCCTTGCAGCATCTGGCGCAGACCGCTGTCAGCCAGGGCGTGTATCCGCAGGCGTTGCGCGAAGTGATCACGGCGGGCGAGCAACTGCTGTGCACCGAGGCATTGCGCAACTGGTTCGGCGGCATGCCCCAGGCACGGCTGTTCAATCATTACGGCCCGACCGAAACCCACGTGGTCAGCGCCTGGCGCTTGCCTGCGGCGGTTCAGGACTGGCCGCTGCGCGCGCCGATCGGGCGTGCAGTGAGCAATGCACGTCTGCTGCTGGTGGATGAACAAGACCGACCGGTGCCGCGTGGCAGTCAGGGCTATCTGCTGGTGGCAGGGCCGATGATTTCGCGCTGCTACCTCGCTGACCCGGTGCTGAATGCCGCGCGCTTTGTCGAGTTGCTGCAGCCTGAGGGCATGACCCTGTTCTATCGCACCGGCGACCTTGCGCGGGCTGATGAAAACGCCTGCCTGCACTACCAGGGCCGGGACGATCAGCAGATCAAGATCAGTGGCCAGCGTCTTGAACTGGGGCAGATCGAGGCCGCGCTGATGCAGGTCGCTCAGGTGAGCAACGCGGTGGTGGCCACGCAGGGTGAGCCGCCCCGGCTGGTGGCCTGGTTGCACAGCGAGGGTACGCTGCCCGATGCACAGCAGTTTGACCGACAGATCAGCCTGCACCTGCCGGCGCATGTGCGTATCGACGAGTACCGGCGGGTTGTCACCTGGCCGCGCACGCCGAGCGGCAAGATTGATCGCAGGGCGCTGGGAGATCTGGGCGAGGTGTTGCAACGGCAACGCACCGGGCTGCCTGCGGCGCCGTTGAGCGCACTTGAACAGCAACTGAGCGAGTTGTTCGTGGCGGTCATCGGTCGCGACATCAAGCCTGATCAGACCTTCTTCGAAGCCGGCGCCACCAGCCTTGGCCTGATGCGCCTGCACGCCCGTTACAACGAAGCACTGCCGCAGCCGGTGGCAATGGCAGCGTTGTTCGAGCATGTCAGTGTGCGTCGCCTGGCGCAGCATTTGTCCTTACCAGCAGGCCAAATGCCCGCGGCTGCTGAGGGCAATGAGCGAGGTGCCAAGGCTGGCGAACAACCCATGGCGATCATCGGCATGTCGGTGAATGTGGCCGGGGCGAGCAACCTCGCCGAGTTCTGGGCGATGGTCCAAGGGAACCGGTTGGGCATCGAGCAGTTCGACGCTGCCGAAGGGCTGGTCGGAGCGCGCAGTCAACTGACCGGCCTGCTGGATTTCGATCCCGAGTATTTCGGCATCAGCCTGCAGGAAGCACGGTTGATGGACCCGCAACAGCGGCACCTGCTGATGGGCTGTGTGCAGGCACTGCAACATGCCGGGCTCACGCCCAAAGCCGACGGTCCGCGCATCGGCCTGATCGCCAGTTGCGGCGAAACCACGTATTTCCAGCAAATACTGCGCGAAACTGCTGAGGGTGATCTGCCGGACGGCTTTCAGATGGCGCTGCACCACGACAAGGACTTTCTGGCCACCAAGGCGGCTTACCACCTCGACCTCGGCGGCCCGGCACTCAGCGTCCAGGCGGCATGCGGCAGCTCACTGATTGCCGTGCACCTGGCGGCGGCGATGCTGCGTCAGGGCGACAGTGACGTGATGCTGGCCGCCGGGGTGTTGATCGACCCGACTCTGACCGATGGCTACCGCTATCGTCCACAGCACATTTTTTCCCGCGACGGGCTGTGTCGCCCGTTCAGTGACGACGCCAGCGGCACCATCGGTGCCAGCGGTTATGGTGTGGTAGTACTCAAACCGCTGGACCGTGCCCAAGCCGACGGCGACCGGATCTACGCACTGGTCGAAGCCTCTGCGCTGAACAACGATGGCCGCGCCAAGATGAGTTATACCGCGCCGTCGGTGGCGGGGCAGAGTGCTGTGATCAGCGAGGCGTTGCGCAAGGCCGGGGTCAGTGGCGCCGACATGGGCTACATCGAGGCCCACGGTACCGGCACACTGTTGGGCGACCCGATTGAAGTGGCTGCCTTGACCAAGGCGTTCGGCGCGACGCTGGCCGCCAGTTGCGCACTGGCTTCAGTGAAAAGCCAGGTGGGTCATCTGGGCGCGGCTGCCGGCGTGGTCGGGTTGATTCGCGCGACGCTTGCCGTGTTCCACGGAGTGATCCCGCCCAACCTCGGCTTTGCCCGGATCAATCCGCAAATCGATCTGCAGCGCTCGCCGTTCTACATACCCAGCACCTCACGGCCCTGGCCCGAGGGGCGTCGGCTTCTGGCCGGGGTCAGCAGTTTCGGCATCGGTGGCACCAACGCGCATGTGATTGTCGGCGCCGCGCCGCAGCAGACAGACCGCGTCGAGGATTGCCCGGCGTGCCTGCTGCTGTCAGCGCACAGCCGTACTGCCCTGGAGCGGGACATGCTGGCGATTGAAGCCTGGCTCAACGCCTTTCCCGAGCAGCAGGCCGCGTTGCTGCGTTACCTGCAAAACGGTCGGCGCGCGTTGCCCTGGCGCTTCGCGATGATCTGCCCGCCCGGTCAGACGCCGCGCCTGCAAGCCTCGTCGATCCAGGAGGTGAAGCTTTCTGACGTGCGAGTAAACGCCAGCGAGCATTCGCCGCAGGCCCTGCTGGACGCCTGGTATGCGGGGGCCAGTATCGAAGGGTCGACCGGTTCGGCGCCGCCACCCTGGGACTTGCCACCGTCGGCATTCGATCTGCAGACCTTTCGCTTCAAAGCGGCCGCTCGCACCGAACAGCAGAAATCGTCAGTCGTCGAGCGCCAGCCGCTGGCGGACTGGTTCTATCAGCGTCAGTGGCAGCGGGTAAACCGTCTGCGTACAAACCCGACTGGCGAGGGTCGTGAAGTGCTGGTGGTGTGCAGCCATGAGCGTCTGGATGCCACCACGCTTGGCAGCCTGCAGAGCGTCTATCGGCACGTCATTGAGGTGCAGACCGGCAATGGCTACCAGCAGCTTGGCCCGAATCGTTATGAGCTCGACCCGCTGGACCCTGTGGCGTTGGGTCGACTGATCACTGCGCTCGATCAGAGTGGGCAGACGGCGACCGAACTGGACTGGCTGCATGCCTTGCCGCTGTCGGTGGGCGGGGCGGTTGACGAGCAAAGCCTGGCGGCCGCGCAATGGGCCTGTCTGGATACGCTCAGCGCGTTGTTGCAGGCCTGGGGGCAGAACGCACAGAAGACCGCCCTGCGGCTCTGGCTGCTGTCCTGGCAAGCGTGCCCGGTGAACGGCCAGGTCATGCGTCCGGAACTGGCGGCGCTGGCCGGTATCACCGAAGTGGCGCCGCAGGAATACCCGATACGCTGTCACTGGCTGGACCTGCCCACGGCGCAGTTGAGCACCCAGGCTCCGCACCTCGCGGCGCTGCTTGCTAAACCGGCGTTGCTGCCGCGGCGCATGGCCATTCGTGACGGTTATCTGTGGCAGCCACAGCTGCTGGCCAGTCCGCTGGCAGCTCCAACGGCGGCTTCGAATCTGCTGCCGGCGAACGGCACGTTCCTGGTGCTGGGCGGTACAGGCGGCATCGGTCGTACCTTGTGTGAACACCTGCTGCGATCCAGCCAGCGCCGGGTAGTACTGCTGTCGCGAGGTGGCGGGTGTCCGAAAGAACTGGACGCCTATGCTTCGCGCATCGACAGCATCGCTGCGGATATCGCCGACCTGGCGCGCTGGCCCACGGTGCTGGAACACTTGCGTGAGCGTTATGGGCACTTTGACGGCGTGATTCACGCGGCTGGCACCGGAGCGGGCAGCCTGATCCGTCAGCGCGATGCTCAGGTGCTGTCTGAGGCGATGGCCAGCAAGACCCGCGGCATGCTGGCGGTTGAAGCGTTGATCGAGCAGATGACGCCGGGGTTCGTGCTGTACAGCTCTTCGATGTCGGCACTGTTCGGCGGCGCCGGGCATCTGGACTATGCCGCCGCGAGTGCCGTGCTTGACGGTTTCACCCACTACCGTGCGCATGCCGAAAATGGCTGTGTGCGTCTGGGCATCAACTGGGACATCTGGCGCGATGTCGGCATGGCCGCTGCCAGTGGCGTCGGGGATGACGCGCATCAGCGACACCTGGCGGTCGGCATGTCGGCGCAGGAGGGTTGCCGGGTGTTCGATGCAGCCATGACGGCTCAACTGCCGCAACTGCTGATCTCGATCACCGATCCGGACACGGCGCGACAGTTTTACCCGGTTCGCCACAGCGCAGGTTCGACGCTGGCCGATACTGCGCCAGTGCTGACGGCAGACACTGCAGCGCCGGACCGTCTGCCCGAGCATCTGCATGACTGCCTGTGCAAATGGCTCGGCGTGAGTGCGCTGCAGCCGGATGCCTCGCTCTATGAGCTGGGCGCCGATTCTCTGACCCTGCTGGACCTGATCGACGAACTGCAGGCCGCGACCGGCGTGGTCTTCCAGTTGTCGCAGTTCAGCCACAAGGTCAGCCTGGCCGAGGTGCTGGCGCTGGTGCGGGCGTCAGTGCCCGAACCGGCTGCGGACGAAAACCAGTGGGCTGATGCAGTGAGGATCGATCAGTGGCATGCGGGCGCGGGCCGCGAGCGCCTGTATCTGATTCACCCGGTGGGTGGCGACGTGCAAGCGTATCGCGAGCTGGCCTCGGCGCTGCACCCTGATCTGGGCGTGTGGGTGATCGCCGATCCGGCCTTGCGCCTGCCCGAACTGCCGAACATCAGCGTGGATGAGCGCGCGCAGCTGTATCTCAAGGCGTTGCAGGCCCATCACCCCGACGGCACGGCATGGCGTCTGGCTGGCTGGTCGTTCGGCGCATGGGTGACGCAGGCGATGTGCAGCCTGCTGACGGAGGATTGCGAGCAGCCATTGTTGTACCTGATCGATCCCCCCGCGCCGGATGCGGGTAACGAGCTGGCGCAGATCGGTGAAGCGCAGATTCAGCAGGTCTTCCAGCGCGAGTTTTCTGCACGGAGCGGCCTCAACACAGCCACCGGCGCGGCCAGTGAAGACACATCGCGTTACCTGCAAAGCCTGATTGTCTGCTGCCAGAACAACATGGCGAGCATGGCGGGCCACCGGCCCGTGGCGTTGTCGCGCACCCCCGTGCGGCTATTCATTGCCACGCAGCCCAATCCTTACGGCATGGGCAGCGCCTGGCGGATGGCCGATCTGCAGCGGGCCTGGCAACGGCTGTTGCCGCACCTGCTGAGCTGGCAAGCACTGGACACCGATCACTACGGCATTGTCGCAGCGCCCTGGGCGCAGGTGATGGCCGAGATGATCAATGCCGACCTGCCAGCGGAGCAGGGCTGAACGTCAGCGGCAGGCTTTTCAGGCGGGGCTTATGTCCCCGCAAACGAACCACGTGCATGGTGATCGGCCATGCCAACAACCTGAAGGTGAGGGATCATGGATCAAATGGCACTCAAGGCCATAGAAGGCATCGCAGGCGCCGTGCGTGCGCCGTATCAGAGCATCACGGTCAACCGCCTGACACCGATCATCGGTGCCGAGGTCAGCGGTGTCGATCTGTCGCAGCCACCCAGTGCGGAGCAGTTGATGGAAATCCGCCGGGCCTTTCTGGAAAATCATGTGCTGGTGTTTCGCGATCAGCACCTGACGGTCGAACAGCACAAGGCGTTCGGCCGACTGTTTGGTCCGTTGCGCGCCTTGCCGGTGGACAGCATCGATGGCGATGACCCGGAACTGGTCGTGGTGCGCGCCAATGCGCAATCGCGTTTCGCTGCGGGCGAGCTATGGCACACCGACGGCACCGCTGATCTGGAGCCGTCAATGGGCTCGATGCTGTACGTCAAGGAAACCCCCGCCATCGGCACCGGCGGCGACACACTGTTTGCCAACATGCACCTGGCCATTGAAATGCTCTCGCCGGCGATGCAGCAGTTTCTCGGCGGGCTGACAGCCATTCACGATGGCGAGATTCCGTGGAAAGGCTATCAGCCGCCCGCCAACCTTCCGAAAAGCGAACACCCGGTGGTGGTTCGTCACCCTGAAACCGGGCGCCGCAGCCTATTCGTGAATTCCGGGTTCACCTCGCATATCGTGCAACTCTCGCCCGGCGAGAGCCGCACCGTACTGAATATGCTGTTCGATCTGATCGCCCGCGAACCCTGCCTCAGTTGCCGCGTGCGCTGGGAACCGAACACGCTGGTGTTCTGGGATAACCGCTGCACCCAGCATCACGCGGTGTGGGATTACTTCCCGCACTCGCGCTATGGCGAGCGAGTGACGATTCTCGGAGGGCGGCCCCAGGCCTGAAGGCGTTTGCGATTGACCGGCGAACGCCGGTCAGCTGCTTCATCAGCGCAGTGGCAGGTGGTATATCAGGTCGTCGAACCACTGATCGCCGATTTGATAGGCCTGCGGGACACGGCGCTCGAAGGTAAAGCCGCATTTCTCCAGAACCTTGCAGGAAGCGATGTTGCCGTCGGTCACGGTCGATTCCAGTGAATCCAGGCCGATGGCAGTTGCGTAGTCGATGATTGCGCGGCGTGACTCGGTGCCGAAGCCCTTGCCTTGATGTTCCGGCAGTAACAGACAGCCCACTTCGGCATGACCCGGCGACAGGATGCGAAAGCCGCTGACCCCCAGCTCTGCATCGTTTTGTGTGTCTGTGACCACCAGGCACAGCCAGTGATCGGACTCCGGCGTCCAGTCGGGGAGGCGATGATCGAAGCCTTTGCGGATCTGCGCTTCTTCGATTTCTCCGAATACGTAGCGCATGGTCTCGGGCTCGGAGTGCAGCCTGAAAAACAGCGGCCAGTCGCTGGCGAGCAGGGTCCGCAGATAAAGTCGTTCGGTGTGTAGTTCCAGCATCCGTTGCTCCCGGGACAATCAAAAAAGGCACAGGGTTTTGTACCCGGCCTGCGGCCAATGATCAATAATGCACGCGCATTTCATTGCCATTGCTCACGGCAATCGTGGCGCAACGAGGCAGGGTCACATCCTTCTGCAGGTCAGGGACGAGTCAATGGCATTTCGCGTATTGGTCATCGGCGGCTACGGCAACTTCGGCAGCCTTATCTGCAATCATCTGGCGATGATGCCGGACATCGAACTGGTCATTTCCGGTCGCGACCCGCGCAAGCTGGCGGAAAAGGTTGCCGCACTGCAAACACTGGCTGGCAGATTCTGCGAGAGCTGGTGCGTGGACATCATGCAGGACGGCGCGGGCAGTGAGCTGGGTGAATTGGGCATTGATCTGCTTATCCACACGGCGGGGCCTTTTCAGGGGCAGTCGTATGCCGTGGCCCGGCATTGCATCGAGGCGGGTGTGAATTATTGCGACATGGCGGATTGCCGGGCGTTTGTCGCCGGTATCGCCAGCCTCGATGCCCAGGCGCGTGAGGCAGGTGTCAGCGTGCTGAGCGGTTGCAGCTCGGTGCCAACGCTTTCGGCGGCCATCATCGATCAGCATCGCCAGCGTTTTCTGCGCATCGATTCGATAGAGCATGGCATCTCCTCGGCAGCGAAAATGCCTGGTCTGTCGACCGTGCGTGGCGTATTGGCCAATGCCGGGCGACCGATCAGGCAACTGCGCAACGGCAAGGTCCACGAAGTCCATGGCTGGATGGACCTGACCCTGCGCCGGATGCCCGGCATGGGCACACGGCTGGTGGCCAATGTCGACGTCCCGGACCTGGATGTATTCGCGACACGTTATGCCGCGCAGCATCTGAGCTTCAAGGCCGGCTCCGCGCTCAAGGCCGGCGGCATCGCGACCTGGCTGCTGGCGCTGGCGATTCGCTGTGGGCTGCTGCGCGATCCTGCGTCATGGGCCGAGCGCCTGTACCGTTGGGGCGCGCGCTTTGAACAGTGGGGTGATCGAAAGAGCGCGATGTACATCGATGTCGATGGCGTCGACCTCACCGGCCAGCCGTTGCACATGCGTGCGCAATTGACTGCACTGAACGACAAGGGCCCGGAGATCCCCGGCAGTGCTGCCGTCGCGCTGGGCAGCAAAATGGCCGGTGGCTATCGCCCACAACCGGGCGCACGGGCCTGCGTCGGAGAAATCACCGTAGACGAGTACCTGGCAGCGATCAACGAGCCGGAAAACATCCGGCTGGATGTTCATTTCACCGACCGCAACGTCTGACGCTGTTGCCAATCTCCGATGGCTCCGTACAGGCGAAGATCAAGGCAGTTTCATTGCGTGATCTTCCGGTTTCGCGCGGTGCCAATCATCGGAAAAATTCTGCTCAGGCGATTTAAATAAATATTCATCATCGCGCGCCGGCCCCGTAATTCATGAGCTTCAGGGTGCCTTCGATTGGCGCGTGCGTGATTCCGATAACGTTAACTATCAAGTTAAATCTTTCAGCGCCGACTCACGGGTATTCCGAAAAATCAAAGGCACACATGCAATGAGCGCAAAATGGTTGGACAATCTGAAAGTCAGCAAGAAGCTCGGGCTGGGCTTTGCCGCTATTTTGCTCGGAGTACTGACCGTCACCGTCATCGGCTACTCCAGCACCAACCTGCTGATCGAGCGCATGGGCAAAAGCAGCAAGGTCGCCGAGATCAAGGCTGACGTCCTGAATGCCCGGATTGCTGCGCAAGCCTATGCGACCGGCCCTACCGCCGCAGGTGTGCAGAATTACGCCAGCGCGCTGGATACCTTGAGCCGCAGTGTCGATCAGGGCCTGCAGATGTTCGTGATCTCGAGCAACCTCGCCAAGCTGCGCGAGATCAAGGAGCAGGCGGGCGGTCTGAAGCAGACGTTCGACCAATTGGTCGGCATCAATCAGAAAGTCGACGAGGCGTTGAAACCGATCATCAAGGTGTCCGATGACGTCAGCGCGACCTTCGAGAATCTGCTGAACAAAACCATTGACGACACCTTGCGCTCGCCGAATGAAACCGGCATCAGGCAGGTCAAGATCGCTGGCGACCTGCGTAACGGCATGACCAATTTCCGTCTGGTGTTTCGCCGCTACCTGAGCGTTCCCAATGCCGACAACCGTCAGGCCACCTATAAGGCCGCCGACGCCCTGATCGCACAAGTGGACGCCGCTCGCAGCCAATTGCCTGTCGAGGCAAATGCTGCAGTGGATGCCGCGCTGGTGGCGTTGAAACAATACAAGGTCCTGATGTCGTCGATTTCGGACATGCTTCAGCAGACCGAGCAGATCCGCAACGATCTGCAACAGCAATCCGTAGCGACCGCAGCCCGTGCCGATGATCTGGCAGCGCTGCAGGTCATCAGTGCCAAGAAGGAACAACAAACCGCTGTGGTGCAATTGCTCAGCGTAGCGCTGGTCGTGCTGCTGGTCGGCATCTTTGCTGCGTTCCTGATCACGCGTCAGATTACCGTGCCGTTGAACAGCACCGTGATTGCGGCGCGCCGTATTGCTGACGGTGATCTGACCCATGACAGCAGCACCACCCGCCAGGACGAACTGGGCCTGCTGCAGAACACCATGCAGCACATGACTGTTTCGCTGCGCGGCCTGATCGGTGGCATCGGCAACGGTGTTACGCAGATCGCCACGGCGGCCGAACAATTGTCTGCGGTCAGCGAGCAGACCAGCGCGGGTGTCACCCTGCAGAAAAACGAAGTCGATCAGGTCGCCACTGCCATGAACGAAATGGCCTCTACCGTACAGGAAGTGGCGCGCAACACCGAAGACGCTTCGCAAGCCGCCAAACAGGCCAGCGAGCGCGCTGCTCACGGTAGCAGTGTGGTGCAGCATGCTACGCGCGAAATCGGGCAATTGGCCGGTGAAGTGCAGCAATTGGGTGAAGCCATGCAGCGTCTGACCGAAGACAGCGGCAAGATCGGCAGCGTGATTGACGTGATCAAGGCGGTCGCCGAGCAAACCAACCTGCTGGCGCTCAACGCAGCCATCGAGGCCGCAAGGGCAGGCGAGCAGGGTCGCGGTTTTGCCGTGGTGGCTGACGAAGTTCGCTCGCTGGCTCAGCGTACGCAGAACTCCACAACCGAAATCGAAGCGCTGATCCAGGCGTTGCAAAAAGGTACAGGCGCCGCCTCGGGCCTGATGGACGCCAGCCTGCAGCGCACTGAAGGCACCGTGGTGCTGGCTCGTCAGGCCGAACAGGCGCTGGGGGAAATCAACCAGTCCATCGGCACCATCGAACAGATGAGTCAGCAGATTTCCGCCGCGGCCGAGCAACAGAGCGCCGTGACCGAAGAAATCAACCGCAGCGTACTCAGCGTTCGCGACATTGCCGATCAGTCCGCTTCTGCCACTGAGCAAAGCGCTGCGTCGACTGTCGAGCTGGCCCGTCTGGGCAGCGATTTGCAGAGCATGGTCGCGCGTTTCAAGATTTAACCTGCGCCAGGCTCTGTACGAAAAGTCGGCGAGCGAAGGTCAGGCGAGGCAAAAACAGGCGAGGAACGGCCGGGGTCGCGTTCGACTCTACGTGTTGTAAATGAGCATTCCGATTGGACTCGCCTCCGAGCCTGTTTTTAACGAAGCATCACCGAGCGCAGCCACTTTTCGTACAGAGCCTAAGCAAAGTCGGCCTCCTGACCCCATCAGGAGGCCGACTGCCGTTGTTCCGCCCGCACCACCATCCACACGCCGATACCTGACACCGCCATGCCTGACGCCATCTGCCAGGACAGCGGTTCGTCGAACATCGCCCAGGCCCAGAGCATCGTCACCGGTGGGCTGAGGTACAGCACGCTGGCGACGCGGGTCGCCGTCGCGCGGCGCAGACACACCCAATACAGTCCGTACCCGCCCAGGGTTGCCAGCCCCACCGTCTATAGCACGCTCAGCGCAAAGCCGGTACTGGCTACAGGCGCCAGGCTGCCCTGTGTGCCCTGAATAATCGCGAAGGCCATGCTGGAAACAGCGCATTGCAGCCACAGGTTGGGCAGCAGTGCCATAGGCTGTGCGGTGCTAGACTGTTTCTGCCACAGCGTCGCGATGGCCAGTGACAACATGCCCAGCAGCGGCAGGCCGTAGGCCCACAACGGTGCGTCACCTACCGCCAGCGCGCTGTAGGTCACCAGCACTACACCGATCAGCCCGACCAACAGTCCCGCCCAGATTTGCCAGGCCAGCCGTTGTCCGAGCACCACTGCCGCCAGGAGCGCCATGCCCATGGGCAACAAATCGGCAAACAGTGCGGCGAGTCCGGCGGGCACGCCCAGCGCAATGCCGTGCGTGACACCGGCGACGTAGCCGGCCATGGCCAGCAGGCCGATACCTGCGTTTTTCAGCAGCGTGGTTGGCGCGATCGATCTCAGTTGCCTGGCGACAAAAGGCAGCAGGATCAGGGTGACCACCACACAGCGCCAGAACACCACCAGCAGCGGCGGCGCATGTTCCAGCGAAAAGCGTGCGCCGACGAAGCCCGAACTCCAGGTCAGAACCAGCGCAGCTTCAAGCAGGGGCAAGGGAATGGCCTGGTGCCAGGCAGGCCGCGAGACGCTCGGAGCAATCGACAGGTATGGGTTCATGGACGCAGGTTACGAAAACGGCGTAGTCTAATAAATCAAAATTAAATGCATGACTTATTCAGGAAATCTGAATCATGACGGCCATTCTCGACATCGAACTGGTGCGCACCTTCCATGCGGTGGCGCGGATAGGAAAGTTTTCGGCGGCTGCCGAACAACTTCATAAAAGCCCGGCAGCAGTAAGTGTGCATATCCAGCGCCTCGAGGCCGTGGCGGGCGGGCGCTTGCTCAACCGTGACAACCAGGCGGTGTCGCTGACGGCATTGGGCAAGCGCCTGCTGTTGTCGACGACAGAGTTGCTGTCCACGCATGACCGGGTGCTGGCGGATCTGCAAGGCACTCATCTGGCCGGACGCATCACGCTGGGGGTTCCGGATGAGTACGCCGTGCATGTCATTCGCGACATCCTGCCAGTGTTCGCGGCCGCGTGGCCCAATGTCGTGCTGGAGTTGAAATCCGCACCCAGCTACGCCCTGCGCGAGCAGGTTGCGCGTGGCAAGTTGCAGACAGCAGTGATCGCGCAACCCAAAGGGCAGCTGAGTGCTGATACGCAGTTTCTGGTATCGACCAAACCGGTCTGGGTCGGGCCAGCCAGTACCGCACTGGCATCTGCGGACCCGTTGCCGCTGGCGATTCACGCAGCGCAATGTCCTTATCGTGAAGCCATGCTGGCGTCACTCAAAGACAACGGCCGCAAAACCCGTGTAGTTCTCGAAAGCCCGTCCAACCAGGCGATCAAAGCCTGTGTGGAAGCGGGTCTGGCGATCAGCCTCATCGATCGGAGCGGGGTCACGGAAGCCATGCAGATTCTCGATGACCTGCCTGAAATACCCGAGCACGAAATCGTCTTCCTGCGCTCGCTGTCGTCGCAGAACGACGAGGCGGTGAGCCTGCTGGCGCAGGCGCTGCAGAAGTATTTTCGGGTTTAGCCGGGAACACTGCAGCCGAAGTGTGTTATCGACTGCAGGAACGCTTTCGGCTCAACCGTCCTTGAACAGGAAGCTGTAGGCATTCAACGCCGGCACGCCGCCCAGGTGGGCGTAGAGCACTTTCGAGCCTTCGGGGAATTCGCCGTTGCGCACCATGTCGATCATGCCGTGCATGGATTTGCCTTCGTAGACCGGGTCGGTCAACACGCCCTCCAGGCGGGCGCAGAGGCGGATGGCTTCGAGGGTGCCATCGTTCGGCAGGCCGTATTCCGGGTAGGCATAGCGGGTGTCGAGCACCACGTCTTCGGCGGTGATTTCGCGGCCCAGCTCCACCAGTTTTGCGGTGTTCTGAGCGATACGCAGAACCTGCGCGCGGGTCTTTTCCGGTTTGGCTGACGCGTCGATACCGATCACACGCTGTGCCCGGCCATCGGCAGCGAATCCCACCAGCATGCCTGCGTGAGTACTGCCGGTTACCGAGCAGACCACGATGTAGTCGAACTTGAAGCCCAGTTCTTCTTCCTGCTGGCGCACTTCATCGGCAAAACGCACGAACCCCAGGCCGCCATAAGGGTGCTCCGAGCAGCCCGCTGGAATCGGAAACGGTTTGCCGCCGCTTTCCTCGACGTCGGCCATGGCCTTTTCCCAGCTCGGGCGAATGCCGATATCGAAGCCTGCCGAATCCAGGCGCACATCGGCGCCCATGATGCGCGACATCTCGATATTGCCGACCCGGTCGTACAACGCGTCGGAATAGTTGACCCAATTCTCCTGAACCAGCACGCACTTCATGCCCAGATGCGCCGCGACGGCTGCCACCTGACGGGTCTGGTTGGACTGGATGCCACCGATCGACACCAATGTGTCGTAGCCGCCGTCGATGGCTTCCGGCACCAGGTATTCCAGTTTGCGGGTCTTGTTGCCGCCGAAGGCCAGACCGCTGTTGCAATCCTCGCGCTTGGCATACAGCTCGACCTTGCCGCCCAGATGCTCACTCAAGCGTTTCAGTGGGGTAATGGGCGAGGGGCCGAAGGTCAGAGGGTAGCGCTTGAACTTGCTCAGGTTCATATCGGGTCTCCATTGATAAGTTGATCCGGGCATTGAAGGTGGAACTCGACATGTTTATCGAGCGGCCCGGCATGGCTTCCATCATAGGAAAACTGCGAATAATCGTGGTTGCAAAGAATTGTCTATCTACAAAATAAGCGTTAGCCTGAACACAACTAAACAGATTTTTATTGTGTGAATTTCATTATGAAAGCAATAAATGAACGCACTAAAAAGTCCGGTGCTGACATGACGCCGCTGCTGGACAGGATTGACCGCGCCATCCTCAAGACCCTGCAACGTGACGCGTCCATTTCCAATGTGGCACTTGCCGAGAAGGTCAAACTGAGTCCGCCTGCGTGTCTGCGGCGCGTCGAGCGGCTGAAAGAGGCGGGCGTGATCAAGGGCGTGGTGGCGTTGCTCAATGGCGATGTTCTGGACGCAGGCATGGTGGTGCTGATCGGTGTCGTACTGGACCGCTCGACACCGGATTCATTTGCTCAATTCGAAGCCGCCGCGCAGAAGGTTTCCGGCTGTATGGAGTTTCATGTCGTCACTGGCGAGTTCGACTACTTCATGTTGCTGCGCACCAGGGACAGTCAGAGCTTCAACCGCCTGCACGCCGAACAGTTACTGTACTTGCCCGGTGTCAGACAGATCCGTTCGTTCATGGGGCTGCGTCAGGTCGTTTCCACGACACAGTTGCCCATTTGACGGGTTTCGGCGTGGCCTGTTTGCTGCATGCAGCGTCAAACGTTCACGTCTGACCAAGGTCAGAGTTGCTGACTGCCACACGATTGACTCTGGCGCATGATTCAATCAGCGCCGTTTCTTTTTTTTACTTGCTCAAGGATTTTCATTTTGGCTGCTGGAAGCTTGCTTACCCTGCTTGACGATATTGCGACGTTGCTCGATGACGTGGCGCTGGCCACGAAGAAGACGGCGGGTGTGCTGGGTGATGATCTGGCGCTCAATGCCCAGCAGGTCACCGGTGTTTCAGCGGATCGCGAATTGCCGGTTGTCTGGGCCGTGGCCAAGGGGTCACTGCTCAACAAGGCCATTCTGGTTCCGGCAGCGCTGTTGATCAGTGCCTTCGCACACTGGGCGATTCTGCCGTTGCTGATGATCGGCGGTGCGTTTCTGTGCTTCGAGGGCTTCGAGAAAATCGCCCATAAATGGCTGCATCCCGAAACCGGTGAAGAGCATGAGCAGCGCAAGCAGGCGTCGACGGATGCGTCCGTGGACATGGTGGCGTTCGAAAAGGAGCGCGTAAAAGGCGCGATTCGCACGGACTTCATTCTTTCGGCGGAAATCATCGTGCTCGCGCTGGGCGTGGTCTCGGCCAGACCCTTCATGGATCAGGTCGGTGTGCTGGTCATCGTCGCAGTGCTGATTACCGTGGGGGTCTACGGGCTGGTGGCCGGTATCGTCAAACTCGACGACCTGGGCCTGTATCTGAAGAAAAGCGCAGCTTCGGTGTCACAAAAGATCGGTGCCGGCCTGCTGTGGCTGGCACCGGTGTTGATGAAAGTGCTGTCGATCGTCGGTACTGCCGCCATGTTCATGGTCGGCGGCGGGATCCTGGTCCACGGCCTGCCGTTCGCTCATCATTGGGTCGAAGGCGTGACTGAAGCGGCAGCCGGTGCGGTTGGCGGTCTGTCGATGATCGTTCCGACGCTGATCGATGCTGTTGCCGGGATCATTGCCGGTGCCGTGCTGGTGCTGGTCGTGACGCTGGTTGGCAAGGTCTGGAAAGCTGCGAAGGAGTGAGTGGAGGCGGTCATCCACACTTCTGATCCAGGGCCGTGGGGGCGAGCCGGGTGACGCTTAGCTTGCTTGCGAAGGGGCTGGTACAGCCAACCGAAGGGTGTCTGAAACACCGCCTTCGCGAGCAAGCTCGCTCCCCAGAGACCTATGTAATGTAGAGCTTGGGAGTGAGCGTCATCACCGTCAAACAACGTGCTTAGAAGAACACCTTCACCAGCAAACTCGCGGTGTTCTGATCGGTGTCGAAGGAGCTGGTGTCCTTGATACCGTATTTGTTGGTCCAGTAGTCGTACTCAATACCCACGTAGAGCTGCCGCTCCGGGTAATTCAGTGCCTTGCCCAGGTCATACTTGATCTGCGGGTTGAAGTGCAGGTTGGAGTGGTAAGTGCCACGTGAGGTCTTGTCGTTGTCGACCACCCAGTCCATGAAGCCGTCGATCAGCACATCCGATTTGCCCACCGGGATGGTGTAGGACCACACCGGAGTGATCTGCCACACGCCGTCGCCCGGGCGATTGCCTTCGGTCTGGCGCTGGTAGAAGTCAAGCTGGAAGTAGTCGAAACCCGGGATCTTCAGGTCGAACGCCGGACCGATCAGGTACGACTCGTTATCGCCTTCACCGAACTCGTAAGTTGCGGCAATCAGCACATCGCTGATCGGCCCGAACTCGAACTTCTGGCCGAAGATCTTGCCCAGCGACAGGCGTGGCGAGAACTCGCCGTAATAGGTGTTATCGCCAGCGGTTGCGTCTTTCTTGCCGTTGTAGAAGATCTTGTCGACGAAGAAGAAGTTGTCGCCGTACTTCCAGCTGTCCGCGTGCTCAAAGGTAAAGGTCTGCTGATTTTCCGGGTTGACAGCAAAGTCTCGTCCATTGAGATAGGTCAGGCTATTACTCTGCCACTGGAAGATATCCCCTGCCATGGCGGGTGCGGCAGCCAGCAGACTGCTGGCCAGTAATGCACTGGAAATCGTACGGTTCATGCGGTGAGCCCCTTGATGTAGATCGTGATTTTTTCGGACTGGCGCTCTATGCGTGACGCCTTGTCGGTGGTTGCAATAATTTGTCTGTCTGGTCAGCTTTGTGTTGTTAGCAAGAGCTGCGCCAATCAGTGAAAAAAAGTTTAAGTAACCCTTCAAACCGATATCTAAATGTCGATTTCAGGTCTTTTTTTCCAATGCACAGCGTTCTGCGTGCCGTTCAGCCAGTGGGCCGCCCGGTCGGGTTCAGTTAGCGGGAAAGTGGTGGGCGGGTTGGCAGCGGCGGCGGAGGATACTGACTCGCGTCGCCGTGCTCAAGTGCTCCAGAGCAGGGCGCCTGGAGCGAAAACAGGGCAATGCCCGGTGCTTCAGTTGATGTGTGCGCCCTGATCGATCCAGGCGCCTACCAGATCACGTTCCTGCTGGGTCATCTGGGTAATATTGCCCAGCGGCATGATCGGCGCGGTGATCGCCTGCGCCTTGATACGCGGTGCCTGTTGCTGAATCTGCTCAGGCGTATCGAACATCACGCCGGCCGGAGCGACGCTGAACAACTGGCTGGTAGGCGTGGCCGAGTGACAGACCGAGCAACGTTGCCGAATGACGTCGTGCACCGTGTTGAAGTCTGCACCTGCCACCTTGGCAGGTTCGGGCTGGACAGACGCTGCCTGGGCAGGCGCAGCGGCGGGTTGCGCAGGTTGCTCATCAGCCCGATGACCGCCGACCGCTGTACCGGGCAGTGGCTGATAGACGATCCTGGCCGGTGGTTGCGCAGGGCCGGTGACATACGCCAGGCACAGCATGCCCAGCGCCGCGACCGGCAGGGTCCAGGCGAAGCGGTGGCTGTTGTGCCGTGTATTGAAGTAATGGCGGACCAGCACGGCCAGCAGTGCGATGCCTGCGAGAATCAGCCAGTTGTACTCACTGCCGTAGGTGCTTGGAAAGTGATTGCTGATCATGATGAACAGCACAGGCAGAGTGAAGTAGTTGTTGTGCCGTGAACGTAAAAGGCCTTTTGCCGGCAGGCTTGGGTCCGGCGTGCGGTTCTCGGCAATGGCGGCTACCAGTGCGCGCTGGGCCGGCATGATGATGCGGAACACGTTGCCGACCATGATAGTGCCCATGATCGCGCCCACATGCAGATAGGCACCGCGACCGCTGAACACTTTGCTGAACCCGTATGCCGCCGCGACCAGCAGCACGAACAGGACCACGCCCAGCAGGGCAGGGCGCTTGCCCAGTGGCGAGTCACACAGAAAGCTGTAGATGAACCAGCCGACGAACAACGAACCCAGGCCGATGTGCACGCCCTCGGCACCACTCAGGCTGCTGCCCGGTGCCAGCAGGTACAGCGTCGGGTTGGCGTAGAACACCACGCACAACAGCGCGACCCCTGACAGCCAGGTCGAATAGGCTTCCCATTTGAACCAGTGCAGATTCTCCGGCATGGTCGGCGGTGCGAGCTTGTACTTCTCCAGGTGGTAGATGCCGCCGCCGTGGATCGCCCACAGATCACCCGACAGGCCTTCACGCGGGTTACTGCGGTTGAGGTTGTTCTCCAGCCAGACGAAGTAGAACGATGCGCCGATCCAGGCGACGCCGACAATCATGTGAATCCAGCGCACGCCCAGATTCAGCCATTCCATCATATGTGCCAGCACGGTGTTTACCCTTCCAGTGGGTGGGGATCGAGAACCAGCAACTGGCTCTCGGCAAAGTAATGCTCGTCGCAGTTGTTGCCTTCGCCACTGCGATCAACCACCAGGAAGTCATCCCGCTTTTCGATCGTCAGCACCGGATGGTGCCAGACGCCGCGATGGTAATTGACACCCTGCCTGCCGTTCGACACGAAGGCGCGGGTCAGCTCTGATTCAGGCACATCGCCAACTGGCGCGACCACGATCAGAAAGGGGTTGCCGAGCAACGGCACGAACGCCTGACTGCCCAGCGGATGACGCTCCAGCATGCCGATGGTCAACGGCATCGGCAGCGCTTCGGCGCGGAAGATGCTGATGATCGCCTTGTCTTCCGGCTGCGCGGTCTGCACATCAGCCAGACGATGAAAGCGCATGGTCGAGCCGTTATTGATCATGAAGTGATCGCTGCCGTCGGTTTCGATCACATCACCGAATGGCGCAAAGGCTTCCTTGGTCAGTGGCTCGATTATCAGTTTGCGCATGCGGGTTCTTCTTCAATGGTTTTGAGGGTGGGTCGTTTGCACATTCGTATTGATGACTATCGTGCCAATGCTCTGCGTTGGCATGCATTTCGTGACGCTCTGCGTCACAACTCTACGCCGCGCCACACATACTCAAGACTGGACGCAGAGCGTCCGGAACTGCATTCCCACGCAGAGCGTGGGAACGATAGCCTGTTGCCTTCTGCTGACTTCCGACGCGTTGTTACCTGGCCACCTTGCCCAGTACTCGCAGGCGGCTCACACCCCCGTCCGGGAATACGTTCAGGCGGATGTGGGTGATCGGGCCGATCGCCTTGATCTGCTCGGCGAACTCGTGTTCTGCGTGCATGGTCAGCTTCTGGCTGGGCAGCAACTCGCGCCAGAACAGGCTCTGGGTTTCGATCTGGCTGTCGGTACCACCCTTGACCAGAGCGCCCTGAATCGAGCAGCTGTCCGGGTAGTTACCTTTGAAGTGCAGGGTATCGACGATGACTTTCTCGACTTCGCCCTTATGCCCGAGTGCCACAATCACCCAATCGTTGCCGGGTGTGCGGCGGCGCGCGGTTTCCCAGCCGTCGCCCATGTTCACACCGCGCCCAGGGTTGAGGATATTGCTCATGCTGCCGTAATGTTCATCGGAGCAGGCAATCGATCGGCCGCCATTGAGCGCTGCAACCAGATCGATCTGCTCGTCCTCGCTGACTTTCGACCAGTCGCGATGCGGCACACCGTACACGCGCAGACGCGCGACGCCGCCATCCGGGTAGATGTTGAAGCGCAGGTGGCTGAACGCCTGATCGTTGCTGATCTCGTGGTAATGATGGCTGTTGCCTTGCAGCTCCACAGACGGCAGCACTTCGGTCCAGGCAGTGTTTTCATCGGGCTCGCCCGACGCCAGGAAGCACGCCTCCAGCGACGCGGAAGGCGGGAAGTTGCCGGTGAAAAACGAGGTGTCGATGTCCACACCCTTGATGGTTCCTGCCACACCGAGGCGAATCACTGCGCTGTCGTACCCTTCGAAACGCTTGCGGCGCGACTCCCAGCCGTCCATCCACTTGCCGTTGTCGTCGAACACGCCTTCTTTCCAGACGGCCGGGGTCGGCTGGAACAGCCGGTTGGCGTCGGCGAACCAGTCATCGGTGACCGAAAGGATTTTGGTGCCCAGACGCGCGTCGGCCAGGTTCACGAACTTCTCGAACGGTGCGGCGTAAACTTTCATGCTCTTTGTCTGCCTTCTGAATACGGTTATGACTGCGACACTCAAAGCGCCTGTAGACGAAACAGTGCGATCTTGTTGATCTCGGCCAGGGCGCAAGCAAACTCGGCCTCGGGCGAGTGGTGGATGCGTTGTTCGAACGCTGCCAGAATTTTGTGCCTGTCGCTGCCCTTGACCGCCATGATGAACGGAAAGCCGAAGCGGGCCTTGTAAGCCTCGTTCAGCTCGGTAAAGCGCTGGAACTCCTCAGGCGTGCAGTGGTGGATACCGGCGCCGGCCTGTTCATCGGTACTGGCCTGAGTCAGCTCACCCTGGACGGCAGCCTTGCCTGCCAGGTCCGGGTGGGCATTGATCAGTGCCAGTTGTTGCTCGTGTGTGGCACCCAGCAGGATCTCGCTCATGCGTGCGTGAAGGGTCTCGACCTGATCGAGATGCGCGCCTGTGCTTTGGTCGAACGCTTGCTGCGCGACCCACGGTGAGTGTTCGTAGATATCGGCAAAGGCCGCGATGAACGCCTCCCGGCCCAGGCTTGAAGGTGTCAGTGTCTTGAACGTGCTCATTGCTCGGCCTTGCCGGTAAACGGATGTTCAGTGTGCCAGTGCCGGGCGATATCGACACGACGGGTAAACCACACCTGCTCATGGCCTTTGGCGTACTCGATGAAACGCTTGAGTGCGGCGAGGCGGGCGGGACGGCCGATCAGGCGGCAATGCAGGCCGATGGAAAGCATCTTCGGTGCGTCTTCGCCTTCGGCATACAGCACGTCGAACGCATCCTTGAGGTACTGAAAGAACTGCTCGCCATTGTTGAAGCCCTGCACCTGGGTGAAACGCATGTCGTTGGTGTCCAGGGTGTACGGAATCACCAGATGAGGCTTACCGGTCGGGTTGTTCGGCTCCCAGTACGGCAGGTCGTCGTCGTAGGTGTCGCAATCATAGAGAAACCCGCCTTCCTCCATGACCAGGCGCCGGGTGTTGGGGCCGGTGCGCCCGGTGTACCAGCCCAACGGCCGTTCGCCGCTGATGCCGGTGAGGATCTGGATCGCCTGGCGCATGTGCTCACGCTCCTGGGCTTCGTCCATGTTCTGGTAGTCGATCCAGCGATAGCCGTGGCTGCAGATCTCATGACCTTCGGCGACCATGGCACGGATCACCTCCGGATGACGTTGCGCGGCCATGGCCACGGCAAAAATGGTCAGGGGGATATCGAACTGCCTGAACAGCTTGAGAATGCGCCACACACCGGCGCGGCTGCCGTACTCGTACAGCGACTCCATGCTCATGTTGCGCTGGCCCTGGAGTGGCTGCGCGGCAACCATCTCGGACAGAAAGGCTTCTGATTCCTTGTCGCCATGCAGAATATTGCGCTCGCCACCTTCCTCGTAATTCAGCACGAAAGACAAGGCAATGCGCGCATTACCCGGCCAGCGTGGGTGAGGCGGGTTGTTGCCGTAACCGATCAGGTCGCGTGGGTAGTCAGCGCTCACTGCAAGCTTCCTTTTTCTACATGGGGTGCGTTGGATGCGTTAAGTCAGGTGCAATGCCAAGAGCGGTCAAGGCACTGTTGGGTCAAGATTGTATACAATTTTGTTTTCAGCTTGTAACCCTGTACGTTTCTGCACCGAAGCGTCTCGATAAGCGTAAAACAAGCAAGAAACCTGCCTGACTGGTCAGCTAATCGTAAAAAACCTGATATTTTTCCTCTGCTTCCTATATCTCTGGCCAATCCTGCGCCCAGCCGGCGTCCTGGCCACGGGCTGTTGAACGATCAGGAATATATTGTGTACAGCTTTTCCCGAAAGTGTCTTAATCGGTCGCAATCGCACGATGTAGAGCACTTCATTGGTGCACTGCTTGACCATGGCCGGATGTGAGGAGTGAAGTTTTGGGAAAATTGACCACACATGTACTGGATGCCGCCCACGGCTGCCCAGGCAGCGCCATCCACATCGAGCTGTACCGGGTCGAAGGCCAGCAACTGCTGCACGTTGTCAGTGCGCTCACCAATAGCGACGGGCGTTGCGATGCGCCGCTGCTGCAGGGCGAGGCCTATCAATCCGGCGTCTATCAGTTGCACTTCAAGGCTGGCGATTATTACCGCGCGCGGGGCGTGGCCCTGAATGAGCCTGCCTTTCTCGATGAGGTGGTGCTGCGCTTCGGCATTGATGCAGGTCAGGAACACTTTCATGTGCCGCTGTTAATCTCGCCATACAGCTACTCGACGTACAGGGGCAGCTGAATACCTCTTGCCCGCCCACACTGCGGGCTTTTTTTGCGCGTGTCTGCGCTTTTGCCCTGTGTACAATGCGCCAGTCCCGATGCCGTCATCCACCTGCGCACGAGTGCCCATGAACGACCAGTCCCTGCCCCTCAAGAAACAGCCGCGCAGCCTTGGCTCAAGCCGTAACGTCACGCAGGACGATGTCGTTTACGAACATGTCTTCGATGCCATTCTGGAACAGCGGCTGGCGCCGGGTACCAAATTGAGTGAAGAGGCGCTGGGCGAGATTTTCGGTGTGAGCCGTACCATCATTCGTCGCGCCCTGTCGCGGTTGGGCCATGAGGGCGTCGTGCTGCTGCGCCCCAACCGTGGCGCGGTGGTCTCCAGCCCCAGCGTTGAAGAGGCGCGGCAGGTGTTTTTCGCCCGGCGTATGGTCGAGAAGGCAATCACTGAACTGGCGGTCGAGCACGCTACTGCCGAGCAACTGGCCGAGCTGCGCCAGATGGTCAGCGACGAGCGCGACAGCTTCGCCCGCGGTGATCGGGGTGCCGGTATTCGTTTGTCCGGCGAATTCCATCTTCAGTTGGCCGTGGCCGCTAGAAACGCGCCGCTGATCAGCTTCCAGCGCAGCCTGGTGTCGCAGACCTCGCTGATCATTGCCCAGTACGAAACCGGCAATCGCACGCACTGTTCCTACGATGAGCACAACCAGTTGATCGACGCCATCGAAGCCCGCAATGCGGCACTGGCCGTCGAATTGATGATGCATCACATGGACCACATCGACAGCAAACTCAACCTTGACGAAGACAGCGCCACGGATGATTTGCATGCTGTGTTCTCGCACGTCATGGGCCGGAAAAAACCGGGGCGTTGAGGCTGTGTGGATGAACAATTATCGTGCGACGCAGAGCGTCGCGACCTGCATTCCCACGCGGAGCGTGAGGAACGATCATCTCAACTATCGTGCTGATGTTCTGCGTCGGTCTGAACAGACAATCCGATTATCGTGCGACGCTCCGCGTCGTCATGCCGTTCCGGACGCTCTGCGTCCTCTTGGCGACGCAGAGCGTCGAGACCTGCATTCCCACGCGGAGCGTGAGGAACGATCATCTCAACTATCGTGCTGATGTCCTGCGTCGGTCTGAACAGACAATCCGATTATCGTGCGACGCTCCGCGTCGTCATGCCGTTCCGGACGCTCTGCGTCCTCTTGGCGACGCAGAGCGTCGCGACCTGCATTCCCACGCGGAGCGTGAGGAACGATCATCTCAACTATCGTGCTGATGTTCTGCGTCGGTCTGAACAGACAATCCGATTATCGTGCGACGCTCAGCGTCGTCATGCCGTTCCGGACGCTCTGCGTCCTCTTGGCGACGCAGAGCGTCGAGACCTGCATTCCCACGCTGGAGCGTGAGTGGCGAGAGTTGTCCTGAGAGCAGGTTCAACTCCGCTCATGCACCAATCGCCCACCTGACCAGGTCTGCTTCACAGTCCGGTCATCACCAATAGTCATCAGCACGAACAGAATCTCTTCGATGCCTTTGGCTTGCTTCAAACGATACGACAGCAGCGGGGTGGCGTTGTAGTCGAGCACCAGGAAGTCAGCCTCGTTGCCTGGCTTCAGGCTGCCGACCTTGTCTTCCAGGCGCAGCGCCCGCGCGCCGCCCAGCGTCGCCAGGTACAGCGACTTGAATGGATTGAGCCGCGCGCCCTGCATCTGCATGACCTTGTAGGCCTCGTTCAGGGTCTGCAGAATCGAAAAACTGGTGCCGCCGCCCACGTCGGTGCCCAGACCGACATTCACCTTGTGCTTCTCGGCCATCGGCAAGTTGAACAGGCCGCTGCCCAGAAACAGGTTGGAGGTCGGGCAGAAAGCAATCGCCGAACCGGTCTGCGCCAGTCGGGCGCATTGTTCGTCGCACAGGTGCACGCCATGGGCGAACACCGAGCGCTCGCCGAGCAGGTTGAAGTGATCATAGACGTCCAGGTAATGCTTGCGCTCCGGGAACAGCGCCTTGACCCACTCGATCTCCTGAAGGTTCTCGCTGATGTGGGTCTGCAGGTACAGGCCGGGGTATTCGGTCAGCAACTGGCCGGCCAGACTCAACTGCTCCGGGCTGCTGGTTGGCGCGAATCGAGGGGTCACTGCGTAGCTCAAACGCCCTTTGCCATGCCAGCGTTCGATCAAAGCCTTGCTGTCGGCATACCCGGATTCTGGCGTATCGACCAGGTAGTCCGGCGCATTGCGATCCATCATCACCTTGCCGGCGATCATGCGCAGATCAAGTGCCTGCGCCGCGCTGAAAAACGCCTCGACCGATTCCTTGTGCACGCTGCCGAACACCAGTGCCGTGGTTGTACCGTTGCGCAGCAGTTCCTTGATGAAGATGTCGGCCACCTGTGCTGAATGCGCGGGGTCGGCGAACTGGCTTTCGCAGGGGAAGGTGTAGGTGTTGAGCCAGTCCAGCAACTGCTCGCCGTAGGAGCCGATCATGCCGGTTTGCGGCAAGTGAATATGGGTGTCGATGAACCCCGGTGTGATCAGTGCGTCCGGGTACTCGATCAGCTCGACATCGTCGTCGAGGCGCTCCAGCAGATCGGCAGCATGACCCACCGAAACGATCTTGCCGTCCTCGACCAGCAGCAAGCCGTCGGCAAAGTATTCACAGGATGCCTCCAGCGCCACTTTGGCCGGGTCGGCGAGGCTGTGAACGATGGCGGCGCGGTAGGCTTTACGGCGGGAAACTGAACTCATGGCACTCTCGTTGTGACTCATTGCGACTGACTGCGGCGCGATGCAGGCAGCAGTCTGGCGATAGGTTCGGCGTTGGCGGTGTGTTGGCCAAAGCTGACATTGTAAGTGGCGATTATTTCCGCGGCGATCGACACCGCGATCTCGATGGGCAGCTTGCCTTTGACCTCGGCCAGGCCCATCGGGCAACGCATGCGTTGCAGCAGACTGGCGTCGAAACCGCGTTCCCGCAAGCGATGTTCGAACTTGACCCGTTTGGTTTTCGAGCCGATCAGTCCGAAGTAACCGAAGTCACCACGCCCGAGGATGGCGGCCGTCAGTTCCAGATCCAGTTGATGGTTGTGGGTCATCACGACGCAATAGGTGCCCACAGGCAGTTGCGCGACCTCGTCGACCGGCTCGTCATTGACGATCTTCATCACGCCACCGGGCATCGACTCGGGGAATTCATGCTCGCGGCTGTCGATCCAGCGCACCCGGCAGGGCAGGCTGGCCAGCAGCGGCACCAGCGCGCGGCCGACATGACCGGCACCGAACACGGCGATCTGCGCGACGGGCTCGCCCATCGGTTCGAACAACAGCACGTTCACGCCGCCGCAGCACTGGCCCAGGCTTGCACCCAGGTTGAAACGTTCCAGGCGCGTCTGCCGTGTGCCGCTGGCAAGCATCTCACGGGCGATCTCCATGGCCTTGTATTCCAGGTGGCCGCCACCGATGGTGTCGTGGATGCGCTCGGCGCAGACCACCATTTTCGATCCGGCATTGCGCGGCGTGGAGCCCAGCGCCTCGATGATCGTCACCAGAATGCCGGGTTCACCACGGGCCTGCAGCTCGGCCAGGGCGCTGATCCAGTTGTTCATTTCTGCTCCAGGACAGAGTGATCCAGGCCAGGCGCCTTCGCGAGCAAGCTGGCTCCCACGGGGGCATCCTGAATAGGTAAGGGCGAGCCTGGCGAAGCTTCACTTGCCCGCGAAGAGGCGGAAACAACCGGCTCGGCGCCTTCGCTGGATGCGTGACGCGCGGCGCTGTTCTGGCGCATCTGTTCACAGCCCCACAGCACTTTTTCCGGCGTCGCCGGGGCGTCGATGTTTGGTTGATGACGGTAGTCACCCAGGCTCGCCACGGCGTCCTTGATCGCGCACCAGGCGGCGATGCCGAGCATGAACGGCGGCTCGCCGACGGCCTTGGAATGAAACACCGTGTCTTCCGGGTTCTTGCGGTTCTCTACCAGCTTGATGCGCAGATCGAGCGGCATGTCCGCCACTGCCGGGATCTTGTAGGACGCCGGGCCGCTGGTCATCAGCTTGCCCTTATCATTCCACACCAGTTCCTCGGTGGTCAGCCAGCCGGCGCCTTGAATGTAGCCGCCTTCGACCTGACCGATATCGATGGCCGGGTTCAGCGACGCGCCGACGTCGTGCAGGATGTCGGTGCGCAACATCTTGTATTCGCCGGTCAGCGTATCGACGATGACTTCCACGCAGGCTGCGCCAAAGGCGTAGTAATAGAACGGCCGGCCACGCGCCTGGCTGCGGTCGTAAAAAATCTTCGGCGTCTTGTAATAGCCGGTGCTGGACAGCGACACCTGGCCCATCCATGCCAATTGCGCCAGTTCGGCGAACGGCAGGAACAGCTCGCCGATCCGCACATGGCCATTGCGGAACTCGACGTCCGCTTCGCTTACCTGATAGTGCCTGGCGGCAAACTCCACCAGCCTTTGCTTGAGGATTTCAGCGGCATTCTGTGCCGCCTTGCCGTTCAGGTCCGTACCGCTCGAAGCGGCAGTGGGCGAGGTGTTGGGCACCTTGTCTGTGTTGGTCGCGGTGATCTGGATGCGCTCGATGTCCACCTGGAACACCTCGGCCACGACCTGCGCAACCTTGGTGTTCAAGCCCTGGCCCATTTCGGTGCCGCCATGGTTCAGGTGGATGCTGCCGTCGGTGTAGATATGAATCAGCGCACCGGCCTGATTGAGAAAACTGGCGGTGAACGAGATACCGAACTTGACCGGCGTCAGCGCCAGGCCTTTTTTCAGCACCGGGCTGCCGGCGTTGAACGCACGAATCGCTTCGCGGCGCTCGGCGTACTGGCTGCTTTGCTCGAGGTCGGCGGTCATCTCTTCCAGCAGGTTGTGTTCGACCGTCTGGTAATAGTGGGTGACGTTACGCTCGGTCTTGCCGTAATAGTTGGCCTTGCGCACGTGCAGCGGGTCCTTGCCCAGGAAACGTGCAATGCAGTCCATGACCTCTTCGATGGCGACCATGCCCTGCGGGCCGCCAAAGCCCCGGTAGGCGGTGTTGGAGGCGGTGTGCGTCTTGCAGCGGTGGCCGTTGACGGTGGCTTCACCGAGGTAATAGGCGTTGTCGGCATGAAACATGGCGCGGTCGACGATGGACGCCGACAGGTCCGGCGAATAGCCGCAGTTGCCGGCCAGATCCAGTTGTATGCCCTGCAAGCGACCGTCATCATCGAAACCCACGTCGTACTCGATGTAGAACGGGTGGCGCTTGCCGGTCATCTGCATGTCTTCGAAGCGTTGCAGGCGCATCTTGGTGGGCTGGCCGGTCAAGCGGGCAATCACGGCGCACAGGCAGGCCGGGCTGGCCGCCTGGGTTTCCTTGCCGCCAAAACCACCGCCCATGCGCCGCATGTCGACCACGATGCGGTTCATCGGCACGCCCAGCACCTCGGCCACCAGCTTCTGGATTTCCGTGGGGTTCTGGGTCGAGCAATAGACGATCATGCCGCCGTCTTCGGTCGGCATCACCGACGAGATCTGGGTTTCCAGGTAAAAATGTTCCTGGCCGCCAATGTGCAGGTTGCCCTGCAGGCGGTGGGTTGCGCTCGCCAGCGCAGCGGCAGAGTCGCCACGCTTGTGCGTATGGCTGTCGAGCACGAAGTGTTTCTGGCGCAGGGCCTGGACCACATCCAGTACCGGTTGCAGGTCTTCGTATTCGATGATCGCCGCCATGGCCGCCTGGCGTGCAATGTCCAGGTCGCGAGCCGCCACGGCGAGCACCGGTTGCCCGACGAACTCCACCTTATCGATGGCCAGCAGCGGGTCGCCGGGCAGCAACGGCCCGATGTCCTTGAGCCCCGGAATATCCTGATGGGTAATCGCGATGCGTACACCTTCGAAGGCGTAGCAGGGCGAGGTATCGATGCTGACGATACGCGC
The DNA here is from genome assembly GCF_900074915.1 of Pseudomonas cerasi. Classification (GTDB taxonomy): domain Bacteria; phylum Pseudomonadota; class Gammaproteobacteria; order Pseudomonadales; family Pseudomonadaceae; genus Aquipseudomonas; species Aquipseudomonas cerasi. The sequence continues at coordinate 3,904,123 of NZ_LT222319.1, read as the reverse complement.
ATGGGCACGGTCGGAAAGACGTGCGTACACGTGCAACTGGTTGGGAAATTCCAGGCGATCGTCAATGTACACCGCTTCGCCGGACACGTGCTTGTCGGCACTGTCGTGCTTGACGCTGCGGCCGACGCCGGTGTTCAGGCCTTGTTGAAATACTGCAAGCATCTCGGCCTGGGTGAGGTGTGGGGAATGCTCAGACATAGTCAGTCACCCGCGTTGGAACGGCTGGGGTCTGTAACTCGATGAAGTACTTGCGCAGCAGGTTTTGCGCGCTCAACAGGCGGTATTCCTTGCTTGCACGGAAATCCGACAGCGGAGTGAAATCCTCGCTCAGTGCAGTGCAGGCGCGTTCGACGGTTGCATGGCTCCATGGTTGCCCGATCAGCGCCTCTTCGCAGGCCGCTGCACGTTTCGGAATCGCCGCCATGCCGCCGAACGCCACGCGAGCCTCGTGGACCACGCCATCTTCCAGGGTCAGGCGAAAAGCCGCGCAGACCGCCGAGATGTCGTCATCGAGCCGCTTGGAGACTTTATAGGCGCGGAAGATCTGCCGCGATGTGGCGGTGGGCACGATGATCTTTTCGATGAACTCGCTTTCCTGGCGGGCCGTGACCTTGTAGTCGATGAAATAGTCTTCCAGCGCCAACGTGCGCTGACTGCTGCCTTTGCGCAGCACGACCTGCGCGCCAAGGGCGATCAGCAGCGGCGGGGAATCGCCGATGGGGGAGGCGTTGCCGATGTTGCCACCCAGCGTGCCCTGATTGCGGATCTGCAACGAGGCGAAGCGCTGCAGTAACTCGCCAAAGTCCGGGTACTCGGCCTTGAGTGCGGCATAACAATCGGTCAGCGGAGTCGCTGCGCCGATCTCCAGGCGGTCGTCGAAACGCTTCACGCCCTTCATCGCGTCGATGTGTCCGACGTAAATCATCACCGGCAACTGTTTGTGAAACTGCGTGACTTCCAGAGCCAGATCGGTGCCTCCGGCCAGCAGGCGCGCCTGCGGATGGCTGTCGTAGAGGTCCGCCAGATCCGCCACGGTCAGCGGAATGAAGCAGCGTTTTTCGCCGTCATTCAGTTCATCGGTGCCGGCCGGAGCGATGGCGCGCAAGCGTTCGACGGTCTGCGTCTGGCGCTGATCGAACTGATCCGGCAGGCGCTGCGCGCAAGACTGCTCGGCGGCGGCCAGAATAGGGCGGTAGCCGGTGCAGCGACACAGGTTGCCGGCCAGGGCTTCGTGGGCCTGATGGGCATCGGCTTCGCTGCTGTTCTTTTGCAGGGCAAACAGCGACATCACAAAGCCCGGGGTACAAAAGCCGCATTGCGAGCCATGACACTCGACCATCGCCTTCTGCACGCTGTGCAACTGGCCCTGATGCCTGAGGTCTTCGACGCTGATCAATTGCTTGCCGTGCAGCGACGCCATAAATGTCAGGCACGAATTGAGGCTGCGATAACGCAGCGTTTGCTCGCCGTCAGCGTCACTGTGCAACTCGCCCACCACGACGGTGCAGGCACCGCAGTCACCACTGGCACAACCTTCCTTGGTACCGGGCTTGTGTGCCTGCTCACGCAGGTAGGTCAGCACGGTCATGTTCGGATTCAGGCTGCGCTCGGTTTTTAGCTCTTGGTTCAAAAGGAACTGAATCACGGCGCAAAGCCCTCACGTTTATTGTCATCAGACATGTCGATGAATCTATCAGCTCTGTTTATTGGGTCAATTTGTTTCTGACTTAGGAGTCAGGAAATTGAGTTTTTCGGCGATCTGCCGATCAAACAGCCTCTGGTTCTTGAATCGCCTGCCGGGTGTATTCAAGGTTTTGCGTATTTCGTGCCAGTTTCCGTGTTTATGGCCCTGCGCCACCCGTGCCGGTTGCGATACACTCCGCGACTTGCATGCTGAACTGGTTTTTTCTGAAGGATAGTCATGACGTTCAAGGCCCCGGACAGCCTCGCTGAGCAAATTGCTCATCATCTTGCCGAGCGGATCATTCGCGGTGAGCTCAAGCCTGGAGAGCGTATTCAGGAGCAGAAAGTCACGCAGGCGTTGAACGTCAGCCGTGGCTCCGTGCGCGAAGCACTGCTGATTCTGGAGCGCCGCCACCTGGTGGTGATCCTGCCGCGTCGTGGCGCGCAGGTCACGGTGCTCAACGCCCATAACGTCACCAGCCTGTGCTGCCTGATGAGCGAGCTTTACATTCTGCTGGCCAATGCGGTGGTCGAGCGCTGGAAGACCGAGGACGATCTTGCGCCGTTTCTGCAGATACAACAGCGTCTGCAGGGCAGTTTCCAGCAGCAGGACGTCAACGCATTCGTCGAAGAGAGCTTCAATGTGATGCGCGCGGCCTATCCGTTCGCCAACAACCCGTACCTCGAGGAAACCGTCGAGAACCTGCAGCCTTCCATGAGCCGCAGCTATTTCCTCGCGCTCGAGCAACGCAAGGCCGATATGGGCGACTACCTGGCATTGTTCGACGAACTGCTTGGCGCAGTGGTGGCGCGGGACATACCGAAGATTCGTGTCGTGCTGGTCAGCTACTGTCAGCGCAGCTGCCAGCTGGTGCTGGCCGCCCTGGCAAAGGGCTGACGCCGTGCGCCTGAAGTGCATCAAGCTGGCGGGGTTCAAATCTTTCGTCGACCCCACCACGGTGAACTTCCCCAGCAACATGGCGGCTGTCGTCGGCCCCAATGGCTGTGGCAAATCCAATATCATCGACGCCGTGCGCTGGGTGATGGGCGAAAGCTCGGCCAAGAACCTGCGCGGCGAGTCGATGACCGACGTCATCTTCAACGGCTCCACCAGCCGCAAACCGGTCAGCCAGGCCAGCATCGAACTGGTCTTCGACAACTCGGACGGCACGCTGGTCGGCGAGTACGCGGCGTATGCGGAAATCTCCATTCGCCGCAAAGTGACCCGCGACAGTCAGAACAGCTACTACCTAAACGGCACCAAATGCCGCCGTCGCGACATCACCGACATCTTCCTCGGCACCGGCCTCGGGCCGCGCAGCTATTCGATCATCGAACAGGGCATGATCTCCAAGCTGATCGAAGCCAAGCCCGAAGACCTGCGCAACTTCATCGAAGAGGCCGCAGGGATTTCCAAGTACAAGGAGCGGCGCCGGGAAACCGAAAACCGCATTCGTCGCACCCACGAGAACCTGGCGCGTCTGACCGACCTGCGTGAAGAGCTCGAGCGTCAGCTGGAGCGTCTGCACCGACAGGCTCAGGCCGCCGAGAAGTATCAGGAATACAAGGCCGAAGAGCGTCAGTTGAAAGCGCAATTGTCGGCCCTGCGCTGGCAGGCGCTGAATGATCTGGTGGGGCAGCGCGAGGCGGTGATTGGCAATCAGGAGGTCGGCTTCGAGGCGCTGGTGGCCGATCAGCGCAGTGCCGATGCCAGTATCGAAAGGCTGCGCGACGGCCACCATGATCTGTCCGAGCGCTTTAACCTGGTGCAGGGCCGCTTTTATTCGGTCGGCGGCGACATTGCCCGCGTCGAGCAGAGCATTCAGCACGGTCAGCAGCGGCTGCGCCAATTGCAGGATGACCTGCGCGAAGCCGAGCGTGCCCGCCAGGAAACCGAATCGCACCTTGGGCACGACACCACCTTGCTCGCCACCCTCGGCGAAGAGCTGGAGATGCTCGAGCCCGAGCAGGAAATGACCAGCGCCGCCGCCGAGGAGTCGGCCATCGCTCTGGAAGACGCCGAAGCGGCCATGCAGGGCTGGCAGGAGAAGTGGGACGTCTTCAATCAGCAATCCGCCGAGCCGCAGCGTCAGGCACAGGTCCAGCAGTCACGCATTCAACAGCTGGAACAGAGCATCGAACGCCTTGCAGAGCGCCAGCGGCGGCTGGCCGAAGAGCGTCAACTGCTGGCCGCTGACCCGGAAGATGCGGCCATTCTGGAATTGAGCGAAGACCTCGCCACCCGTGACATGACCCTTGAAGAGCTGCACATGGGCGAGGAGCAGGCGGTCGAGCGTCTTGAACAATTGCGCGAGGCGTTGCAGCACGCCAGCCAGGCGCAACAGCAGGCGCAGGGCGAGTTGCAACGGCTCAACGGCCGGCTAGCGTCCCTGGAAGCGTTGCAGCAGGCGGCACTTGACCCGGACACCGGCACTGCCGAGTGGCTGCGGGATCAGCAACTGGCCGAACGGCCGCGTCTGGCCGAGGGGCTGAGCGTCGAAGCCGGCTGGGAACTGGCCGTGGAAACCGTGCTTGGTGCGGATTTGCAGGCCGTGTTGGTGGATGACTTCGACGGGCTCGATCTGGCCGGTTTTCAGCAGGGCGATCTGCGCTTGATCGGCGCGGGTGCCGACACGGTTCGCGCGCCCGGTAGCTTGCTGGAAAAGGTCGACAGCACGGTTGATCTGTCCGCCTGGCTGGGCCAGGTGATACCGGTGGAGAACCTGGACGAGGCGCTGGCGCGGCGTGCACAACTCAGCGCCGGGCAAAGCCTGATCAGCCGTGACGGCTACTGGGTGGGGCGGCACTTTTTGCGTGTACGCCGCGCCAGCGAAGCGCAGAGCGGGGTGCTGGCGCGCGGCCAGGAATTGCAGCAGCTGGGTCTGGAGCGCGACGAGCGCGAAGCGACTCTGGCCACCCTGGAAGAGCAGTTGCTGGTCTTGCGCGAGCAGCAGTCGCAGCAGGAAGACGCTCGTGAGCAGTTGCGCCGTCGCGTGCAGGACGAAACCCGTCAGCAAAGCGAACTGAAAGCGCAGTTGTCGGCGGTCCGGGTAAAAGTCGAGCAGTTGACCCTGCGGCGCACTCGTCTTGATGAAGAATTGGCCGAGTTGGGTGAGCAACGCGCTGTCGAGCACGAGCACCTCGGCGAATCGCGCCTGCAATTGCAGGATGCACTGGACAGCATGGCGCAGGATACCGAGCAGCGCGAGGTGCTGCAGGCCCAGCGTGATGCGCTGCGTGAGCGTCTGGACCGGATACGTCAGGATGCGCGGCAGCACAAGGATCACAGTCATCAGCTGGCGGTGCGTCTCGGCTCGATCAAGGCGCAATACGATTCGACCCGTCAGGCGCTGGAGCGCCTGCGCATGCAGTCCGAAAGGCTGACCGAGAAGCGCGAGCAACTGAGCCTGAATCTGGAGGAGGGCGAGGCACCGCTCGAAGAACTGCGCCTCAAGCTTGAAGAATTGCTGGAGCGGCGCATGGTGGTCGATGACGAAATGCGCATCGCCAAGAACGCACTCGAAGACGCTGACCGCGAATTGCGCGAGGCAGAAAAGCGCCGCACTCAGGCCGAGCAGCAATCGCAGCTGCTGCGTGGCCAGCTGGAACAACAGCGTCTGGAGTGGCAGGCGCTGACGGTGCGTCGCAAAGCCTTGCAGGACCAGTTGCATGAAGACGGCTATGACCTGCATGGCGTGCTCGCGACACTGACGCCGGAAGCCAGCGAACAGGCTGCCGAGCAGCAACTGGAAAGCATCGCCGGGCGTATTCAGCGCCTGGGCGCGATCAACCTCGCGGCCATCGACGAGTATCAGCAGCAGTCCGAGCGCAAGCGCTATCTGGATGCGCAGGATGCCGATCTGGTCGAAGCGCTGGACACTCTGGAAAACGTCATTCGCAAGATCGACAAGGAGACCCGAAACCGCTTCAAGGATACCTTCGATCAGATAAACAGCGGAATTCAGGCACTTTTCCCAAAAGTTTTCGGTGGCGGCTCCGCTTATTTGGAACTGACGGGCGAAGATTTACTCGATACTGGGGTGACAATCATGGCGCGTCCCCCCGGCAAGAAGAACAGCACCATTCATTTGCTGTCGGGTGGTGAAAAAGCCCTGACGGCGCTGGCGCTGGTTTTTGCCATTTTCAAACTCAATCCTGCGCCGTTTTGCATGCTTGACGAGGTGGATGCGCCGCTGGATGACGCCAACGTGGGTCGCTATGCACGTTTGGTGAAAGAAATGTCACAAACGGTGCAGTTCATCTATATCACCCACAACAAGATCGCCATGGAAATGGCTGATCAGCTGATGGGGGTAACGATGCACGAGCCCGGTTGTTCGCGGCTGGTGGCGGTGGATGTGGAGCAGGCGATGGCGCTGGTGGATGCCTGATTCGACGCCTCGTTTTGCGGGCAAGTGGCTGTCCAGAGGCCTGAAAACGAGACGCTGGTACATGAGATGGCAACTTGGGCGGCGAAGAGACGTAACAGACGGTGTAAAGTTACCTTTGGTCGTGCTAGTTTAGTGACCACTTTTTATTTTCGCGTGGGCGAATTGCCAGTCAGAACATAGACTTGGCACCACGTATTAAAGGGGTTTAGGCCCTTATTTTCAGATTTCTTCATTAGAGGCACTGGATTACATGGAAATCGGTCTGCGCGAGTGGCTGATCGTCATCGGCATAATAGTCATCGCCGGTATTCTCTTTGATGGCTGGCGCCGTATGCGCGGCAGCAAGGGTAAATTGAAATTCAGACTGGATCGGAGCTTCTCCAACCTTCCGGATGAAGAAGAGACCACGTCTGCCGAACTGCTCGGGCCGCCTCGTGTGCTGGATACCCACAAGGAGCCGCAGCTCGACGAGCACGATCTGCCGTCCATGAGCGCCAGCCCGCGTGAAGGCAAGCGTGGCAACAGCGAGAAGCGCAGTGACAAGAAGCGCAAGGATGAGCCACAGCAGGGCGACCTGAACCTGGATCTCGATGGCCCGAGCCTGTTTACCGCACGCGACGACGATTTCCCGGACGACAAGCCGGCCCAGCGCATCACCGAAGACAAGTACCTGCCTCCGGTAGAGGAAGTGCTGGTCATCAGCGTGATTTCGCGCAGCGAAGGCGGTTTCAGGGGCCCGGCGCTGTTGCAGAACATTCTGGAAAGCGGCCTGCGTTTCGGTGAGATGGATATTTTCCACCGTCACGAGAGCATGGCTGGCAACGGCGAAGTGCTGTTCTCGATGGCCAATGCGGTCAAGCCCGGCGTGTTCGACCTGGACGATATCGACCATTTCAGCACCCGTGCAGTGAGCTTCTTCCTCGGCTTGCCAGGCCCTCGTCATCCCAAGCAGGCATTCGACGTGATGGTTGCCGCCGCTCGCAAGCTGGCTCACGAGCTGGATGGCGAACTGAAGGATGATCAGCGCAGCGTCATGACCGCGCAGACCATCGAGCATTATCGCCAGCGCATCGTCGAGTTCGAGCGTCGGGCGTTGACCCAGCGTCGCGGTTGAGCAAACCCTTGGGCAGGTCTCCGATCATGAGCGTGCTGCGGCCCGCTCTGGCGGGGCCTGACCTGAACAGAACAGAGCCAACAGATTAAGCAGCCTCGGCTGCTTTTTTGCTTTTTGAGAGAACACCGTATGAAGGCCGTCGAAACCCGAATCCTGGAACTGCGTGCACAGCTGGATGAGCACAACTACCGCTACCACGTTCTGGATGAGCCGAGCATTCCGGATGTCGAGTACGACCGCCTGTTTCACGAGCTCAAGGCCCTGGAGGCGGAAAACCCTCATCTGGTCACTCCCGATTCGCCGACGCAGCGGGTCGGAAGCGCGGCCTTGTCGGCGTTTACCCAGGTGCGCCACGAAATGCCGATGCTCAGCCTGGGCAACGCGTTCGAAGAAAACGACATGCTCGAATTCGATCGCCGGGTCACCGAGGGGCTGGATCTGCCGGCCGGCGACCTGTTTGGCGAAGGCAGCAAGGTGCAGTACAGCTGCGAGCCCAAGCTGGACGGTCTGGCAGTCAGCCTGCTGTATCGCGACGGCGCGCTGGTGCGGGGTGCGACGCGCGGCGACGGCACCACCGGCGAAGACATCAGCGTCAATGTGCGCACAGTGCGCAACATCCCGCTCAAGCTGCAGGGCAAAGGCTGGCCGGATGTGCTGGAAGTGCGCGGTGAAGTGTTCATGTCCAAGGCCGGTTTCGAGCGCCTCAACGCCAGTCAGCTGGAAATCGGCGGCAAGACCTTCGCCAACCCGCGCAACGCAGCGGCAGGCAGCCTGCGTCAGCTGGATTCGAAGATCACGGCCAACCGGCCGCTGGAGTTTTGCTGCTATGGCCTGGGCCAGACGTCGGCGGAAATCGCCGACACTCATATTGGCGTGCTTGAAACGTTGAAAAAATGGGGCATGCCGGTCAGCCGCGAGCTGAAACTGGCGAATGGCGTCGAGGAGTGTCTGGCCTATTACCGCGATATCGGTGAGCGACGCCTGGCGCTGACTTACGAGATCGACGGCGTGGTGTTCAAGGTCAACAACCTGGCAGCGCAGCGCGAACTGGGCTTTCGCGCCCGTGAGCCGCGCTGGGCGATTGCCCACAAATTCCCCGCTATGGAAGAACTGACCGAACTGCTGGATGTCGAGTTCCAGGTAGGCCGCACGGGCGCAGTAACGCCGGTCGCGCGGCTCAAGCCGGTCAAGGTGGCAGGCGTCATGGTCGCCAACGCCACGCTGCATAACATGGACGAAGTGGCGCGGCTCGGCCTGATGATTGGCGACACGGTAATCATCCGGCGTGCCGGTGACGTGATTCCGCAGGTAGTGCAGGTGGTTGCCGAGCGCCGCCCCGAGGATGCCAGGGCGGTGCAGGTTCCACAGACCTGCCCGGTGTGCGGCTCGCATGTCGAGCGCACGCAGCTGATCAAACGCAGCAAAGGCAAGGAAACCGTCACCGAGGGCGCGGTGTATCGCTGTGTCGGGCGTCTGGCCTGCGGTGCGCAACTCAAGCAGGCGATCATTCATTACGTATCGCGTCGCGCCATGGACATCGAAGGGCTGGGTGACAAGACCATCGAGCAACTGGTCGATGAGAAACTCATCGGCTCGCCTGCCGATCTGTACAAACTGAAATACGAACAGATCATTGACCTGGAAGGTTTCGCGGAAATCTCCAGCAATAAATTGCTCAAGGCCATCGCCGACAGCCGACAGCCGACCCTGGCGCGTTTCATCTATGCCTTGGGCATTCCCGATGTGGGTGAAGAGACGGCCAAGGTCCTGGCGCGTTCGCTGGCGTCGCTGGAGCGTGTCCAACAGGCCTTGCCGGAAGTGCTGACCTACCTGCCGGATGTCGGCCTGGAAGTCGCATACGAGATTCACAGCTTCTTCGAGGACGAGCACAACCGTAGCGTCATCGATGCGCTGCTCGGTGAATGCGGTTTGCAATTGCAGGACCAGGGCGAGCTGGGCGCCGAGTTCGCGGCCAGCACCACGCTGGAAGGGATGATCGACAAACTGCACATTCCGTCGGTAGGGCCGGGTGCTGCGCAGAAACTGGCGGACCGGTTCGGTACGCTGGAAGCCATCATCAGTGCCGACTGGCTGGACATGCGTCAGGCACTGCCGGAGAAACAGGCCAAGTCGGTTCGCGATTTCTTCGACGACAGCGCAAACGCCGAGCGCGCCCGCGCCATCGAAGCCCAGCTCAAGGACTTCGGCATGCACTGGCGCAGCGAGAAAAAAACCGTCGAAGGTTTGCCGCTGGCTGGCCAGACCTGGGTACTGACCGGCTCGCTGGAACGCATGAGCCGCGATGTCGCCAAGGAAAAGCTCGAAAGCCTAGGTGCCAAGGTGTCCGGCTCGGTCTCGGCCAAGACCCACACCGTGGTTGCCGGGCCGGGTGCCGGCTCGAAGCTGACCAAGGCCAACGAACTCGGCCTTACCGTGCTGGACGAAGATGCACTGCTCAAACGTTTGACCGAGCTGGGTGTGGCGGTTGATTGAGGAAGACCGACGCTCCGTATGCCCTGATTATCGTGCGACGCTCCGCGTCGCATGCAGTTCTGGACGCTCTGCGTCCGGTCTTGAGTGTGATGGTGCGGCGTAGATCTGTGACGCGGAGCGTCACGCACGGCATTCCCACGCTGGAGCGTGCGGAACGATAATCCCGACTACCGTGCGACGCACCGTTTTGGCCCATGAACACGCCGTAAGCCTCATCATCCATGCCGCTCGATAATATTTTGAACCCCTGAAGCGTCGGTATGATCTAGTCCATGCAAGGTCAACGGGAGATCGCCATGTATCGCTTTTTCGAGCAACTGAGTTCACGCATCACCGCCCCATTTGTCGGCGAATCCAAACGTAACAGCAAGGTCTGGCAGTGCACCTGTGGCCAGTCGGTGTTTTTCCCCAATACCCAATGCCTGGCCTGTTCTGCAGCGCTGGGCTACCTGCCTGAGCAGGGGCGTGTCGCTACGCTCGAAGCGGGGCCTGAGCCTACTACCTGGCGCCTGAGCGATGAGCCGGGTGTCGGGTTGTATCGGCGTTGCGCCAACCTCGGCACCCCAGCAGCCTGTAACTGGCTTTTTCCAGAGCATAATTCCGGCGAATTCTGTGTTGCGTGCAGCCTCAATCACACCATTCCCGACCTGTCGGTGGTTGAAAACGGCGAGCGCTGGCGCAAGGTCGAGACCGCCAAACGGCGTCTGGTGGCGCAGCTGATTTCCTTGGGCCTGCAGGTCATTCCCAAGACTGTCGACGAAGAGACCGGCCTGGCCTTCGACTTCGTCGGTGTCGATCTGGAGGGCAACCTGCCAACTACAGGCCATGCCAACGGCCTGATCACCCTGAACATCGAAGAAGCCGACGACGCACACCGTGAAGCGATGCGCGTGCAGCTGCACGAACCCTATCGCACCTTGCTTGGCCATTTCCGTCATGAAGTCGGCCACTACTACTGGGATCGGCTCATCGCCAATACCCACTGGCAGGACAGTTATCGCAACCTGTTCGGCGACGAGCGCGCCAGCTACGCCGACGCGCTCGATCATCACTACCAGAACGGTGCGCCGGACAACTGGCAGGAAAGCTTCGTCAGTGCCTACGCGACCATGCATCCGTGGGAAGACTGGGCCGAAACCTGGGCGCATTACCTGCACATGATGGATGCGGTCGACACCGCGCTGGGGTTTGGCATGAGCGCTCGCGACATGGAGCTCGATTACCAGCCGTTTCCGCTGGAAGTACTCTACGACCCTCAGCATCCGGGCGGCCCGGCGTTCCTGTCGTTCGTCAATGCCTGGATTGAGCTGGCGAGCATGCTCAACGAGTTGTCACGCAGCATGGGGCAGCCGGATTTCTATCCGTTCGTACTGCCTCAAGCGGTCATCGCCAAGCTGCACTTCATCCACCTGGTGATTCAGGATGCCGGTGGCAAGGCCGATGAGGTTTTGCAGGCCCAGTAACGCGGGCCATGCCTGACACGCTTCGGCGGCGTGTCAGGCCTTTGTGCAAAAGCGGCTCAAAGCGTCAGGGTCAGCCTGCGCTCGAAACCGATCCGCCCGCGATACGCCTCACCGGTATCGACCCAGCCCTGGCCGGTATAAAGCCCGATGGCGGCCGAGTTGTCCGCATCCACCGACAGCATCAATTGAGTGATGTCCGGCCATTTCAGGCGCAACGCCGCAGGCAACGCTTGCAGGCACGCCTTGCCCAGTCCCTTGCCCTGTTCACGGTGATCGACCTGCAACGCATGCAGTGTCGCCGTCAGAGCCTCCTGAGCCCAGTGCGGCAGACAATCATCGCGCTTGAGCAGGAAGAACCCCACCGGCTTCTCGTCACCGAGCAGCGCGAAGCCGCAAATATTCGGGCTGGGTCTGACCAGAAGCGTATTGAGCGCGGTGTAGATGTCGCCGGAGAACTGTATCTGTTCCTGCGTCACCTCGAGGTATCCGAGCTGTTGGCGTTGAGAGGCGCTGAGGTCGTGGTAGTCGACCAATCGAGTCTGCATGAGCAACCTGCTGGCTGATTATGGTTGAGGCGGGCAGGGTACAGGATCGAACGGGGCCGTTTCGAGGATTTGTAACGCTGATGACCGGCACGCATTTGCCTTTCAGCCCCGGCACACAAGTGCTTGAGCCCCCTCGAAATTTTTATCCGCAGCAACGGTTGTAAACTCGCGCAAGACCGGTACAATGGCTCGGCTCGCCAACTGGTGAGTGTCGTTATGGTGACCCCATCGGTCCCCCCGCAACGATTACCCGTGAACCTGGTCAGATCCGGAAGGAAGCAGCCACAGCGGGAACATTGTGTGCCGGGGTGTGGCTGGTGGGGTTGCCTCCTATCTTTAAGTCCTTGATTTTACAAGGATTTATCAGTAAAAAATCTCGAAGTGTGACAGCGTTTAGGTACACCTAAATGGTGCACCGAAAGCGGCATGTTACCTGTGCTCATCCCATATCCAATTCTCCAATGTTCTGTCCGCTTCTGATCGATATTTCAATTTGGCGGTGAGCACGCTGGCTTGATCCCGCGCCCTGTTCTATGCATTTGGTGTCAGGGTGATAGCAAAGTGACTCGCGTCCCGGTATTGTCAGTCTAGACCTGACTGTCATCGAGGGAATGATGAGATTTTCTGAGCATTTCAAGCTTGGGCTGACGCAGCCCTATTTAGATTTTGTCGATATTCGTCTGGATACTGACGTTCCTGTATTCTTGGAGCCAACTGCAATCAAGTCTTTAAGTAGTCCATGGGGTAATGAATTATCATCACTCCTCCAGACTTTCTTTGAAGAAGTTTTAACCTTAATCCGCTCCGGAAATAATGATAAAGCACAAAGGCTGCTTTCATCACTGAATGAGCGAAATGAATTTCATTTGGGGTACTCGGCAAATGAGTCTCGAGGGCATGGGTTTGGTAGTGGATCGGCCAAGAGCGTTTGGGGTGCCCTCAGTCAAAGTGACGCTGTAAAAACCGGCCTGCTGAGAGACCTTGAGGACACTGCATTGCTCATTCCGGGTATAGGGACGGACATGATATCTGATGCAGTGTGTAATATTTTGCGTGGACCGCTTATTAGATATACGCAGGATATGTGTTCCTTTTATGGTGTCCCTTTAACTCCTGATGTTGATTCTGGTCCTATATGGAATGCGGAGGCGGGGAAGTGGGAGACGGCTCTAGTTCCTTTGCCAATTACACCTTATGGAAAAGTGATTTTGGTCCCTAAGCTTCTAGTTCGTCAGCGTCTTAGCTACCGATTTGATGAATATTACCGAAATTATTTGTTGCCTCAAATGCAGCAGGAGCACTTAAGCGCAAGGTCTAGTCTTGTAGAAGTTTTGAGTAATGGTAGGGAGCGAGTTACGAAGAAGGCACTAATGGAAAAGTATGGACGTGATAAGTTGGCTGCTGTGAGAGAGACTCAGCTGCGTCCTAGGGTTTTGGATGAATATAGGGAGTTCAAAGAAAGTAACGTTTCTCCACCGTTGTCTCATGAGCAGCTTTCCGAGGTGGAGGGAGTTGAGCCTCCTGATCTGGATTCGTTAGTGCTTGAAATGAAAACTTTGGCTCCGGGGAGAAATGATGCGGACGCTTACGAAAAAGTAATCGAAAAGATTTTCTCTGTTATTTTTTATCCCTCTCTTTGTAATCCTAAGAAGCAGGCTGTTTTGCACCAAGGTCGGAAACGAGTTGATGTCACGTATAGCAATGAGGCGAAGAGTGGGTTTTTTGCATGGCTGTCTCTTCATTACTGCGCTCCTTTGATATTTGTTGAATGTAAAAACTACGGAAAGGAAATCGGAAATCCTGAAGTTGATCAGCTGTCCTCTAGGTTTGGGCCAAGTAGAGGGCAAGTCGGTATTTTGGTATGTCGGTCTCTCGATGACAGGTCGCTATTGTTGGAAAGATGTAAAGATACTGCTAAGGATAGGCGGGGTTATATGCTGGTGTTAGAAGATAAGGATATCGAAAATCTGGTGAGGATTTATAATGATGAACGTAATAATATTTTTGAGGGCTTTAGGCAGCAGTGGAGTGATTTGATAAATTGATGCCCACGCTGTCTTTAATGGTTGACGGTAAAGTGGATGGTGAGGCTTCGAATTTTTAGAGCTCTATATTTCTAATGTTCGGAGTGTTTGATATATGAAGTACAAGGTGTAATATGGCAAAGATTTCAGACAATAAATACCTGTATCGTATTATGAGGTTTGACCACGCTGTGCAGGTGCTAAAGGGGGAGCTTTTTTTTTCGCACCCGTCTCAGTGGGAAGATCCGTATGAAACGCATGTAAAACATAGCTATGACCATGCGATTTTTGCTCAGTGCTGGACTACAGCAAGTATGTCGGATGCAATGTGGAGGATATACTCCCCTAATTTTCTTGGTGTTCGTCTTCGCACTAGGGTGGGGACGCTAACTAAAGCTATGCAAGCCTACACTGCGAACAATAAAGGTTTTAAAAGGCGGTTGGAAAAGGTTAAATATCTAGGGCAAGTTGACTATAAGAAAGAAACTGCGCAGATCGGGGCTCTCATGGGTGAAAGTGATTTTAGCAGTCCTTCTCTAGGTGCTGATTTACTTTGCTTAAAAAGATCGGCCTTTGAGCACGAAAATGAAGTGAGGGCAGTTCTATACAATTCAAATGCTGGCCGAGAAGATCGTGGTGTGTTAAAAGGGGTTGTAGTCAATTTCGAAGGTGTTGATCTGATTGACTCCATATTGTTTGATCCTAGAGCTCCGGATGAGATTTGTCACGCCATGCGTCACTATATTCAAGATGTCTTAGGGTTTACGGGGACTGTTAGGAAATCGAAGCTTTATACTGTTAAATCTCGTTGATGGAACTAGGGGTGTTGCTGGATATTAAGTTTTCAGAATGGTATGGTGTGGATTTGCATAACCGGTTTTAATTATACTAATCCATAAATTGCAATGGAAAATTGGGTGCCACATGGTTGAGCAGGGAATGATAAAGCTTGGACACGATTTCACTAAATTTATCGATCCAAAATATTACGCTGACATCATTGCTGATAATGACGACGTTGGCAGTATCCTCCGCCTTCAGCTCATTTCTGAAAGATTCTTAGAAGTATATCTTTCGGAAAGAGTACCTGATGAGAGTAAGAAGTTTTTCCCAAAAGACAGGAATGGTACGTTCCTAAAATACTTTAACGAAAAACTGATGGTTGCGATCGCATACGGACTACCTACTCAGCTAGGTGAATCGCTGAAGTATTTGAACAAGATCAGAAACGATTTTGGACATGATTTTGAAAAGAAGCTCAGTCAGTCAGAGCTTGATGGCTATATCGTCTTAGCCGACAACTTTAAGCATAAAGCCGCCGTGCCGTACCTAGGAGAGGGACCCATTAAGGAAATGGTGATCCAATCTGATGGAAAGCGACTGACCATTGCTGATGGGTTAGCAGTTGGTTTTGTAATAGCAACATTTTGCTTAATGACCAGAGCGGGGCTATGGCTGGTAAGCGATCTCCAGTCGCGAGGAAAACTGAAGCTCGGCTAGCCATGTACCTTGTTTGGTAAGAAGGGTGAGGGTATGTGAGTTGGCGAAGTGGCAGATTGTGAGTGTGTCCCATTCCAGCCTTTTCTGTACAGATTTCAAATCCCGCGCCATAATTTTCAGCCTCATATTTATAAAGCTGGAAAACCAAGCCAGAAAGTAATGGAGTGGGCTTGAGGGCGGCGCGTTTGGAAAGTAGGGTTTTCACCTGCACTGCTTAACGCAGAGTGACCGGCCAAAGCAGAAAGCTGGGCTTTTTCAAAGTAAGTCTGTGCCCTCTGAGAGCCACACTACCTGATGGAAGCCTCAAGCCATCTCACGCTTGATCCTGTACACCGTAGCAACGCCACAGCCAGGCACCTTGGCTATATCATCAGCAGACATAGTTGGGTGCTTGGCTAGAGTTTCCTTCACCTTAGCCCACTTGGCGGTGTCTTTGCCTTTCCCTGCTGGCTTCCAATCCGGGTTAGCAGCTTTTTTGTTCCTTAAACCTTGCATGATACGTTCAACACGTTTCTCTTGGTCAAGACGGGCCATGGTTGACATGAGTTCTATCAGCATATCGTTGATGACTCGCATCACTTCGCCAGTGATGCCCTTAGCATCAAACATTTGGTGGCTGGTTGGAAGGTCAGCAATTACTAGCTTCAAGCCCTTGGCCTTAATAGTGGCCTTGAGGGTTTCCCAGTCTTCCAGAGAAAGGCGACTCAATCTGTCTACGGATTCGCACAGGAGGATTTCCCCCGGCTTGGCGAGTGGTCCGTTTCAAGCTCAGACGTAATGTGTGACACCTTGGGAAGAGGTGCTTGGGTAGGCGGAGGTTTAGATAGTAAAAGGCTCCGCGACGGATCAGATATGCCATGTATGACACCGATGTGTGACAGCAAAGTGTGACAATGCTGGCTACACCCCGGAGTTTTGACCGCCAGTGCTGAGTGTTTGCACGGCGAAGATGTTGCACCTTCATCAGCCTGAAACCCTTGCCCCATAAGACCCGCAACGATTACCGAGCATGCCTGCATGCCACATGGTCAGATCCGGAAGGAAGCAGCCACAGCGGGAACATTGTGTGCCGGGGTGTGGCTGGTGGGGGCACCACCTATCTCTAGGTCCTTTTCTGAAAGTGGCCTGCTCGTAAAAATGAAAGCCTATTCCTGTTTCGACGGCGCCCTGCGCTGGCGAGAACTTCGTGCGTCTGTAAAAACAGTCTGCCCGGCACGGAGATAACCGCCGGATGTCTCCAGGCCGGCGGTTAATCCTGCATGGCCTGCGTTACTGCCATCGTGCCAGGAAGATGGAGCGACCACTCTGATGGGGCGAGCGGTGTACCAGTTTGGGAATGCTGTCTTCGCAAATACCTTTGCCCGCAAAGAAATAGAAGCGGTCTTGCTTGGCTTCTCTGGTTCTCTGCTCGACCGCCCTGGCATCCAGAGGCGTCATTTTCCCAAAATGCCCCGCTTCAAATATTCCTTCTGATTCTGCGCGCTTCACGTATTCGGTGCCGCGACCCTCGATGGTGGCGATGCAGATGACCTTTTTCGGCCCCTTATCCTGATGCCATTGGTCTGCGCCCTGATTTTTGGCCCTTCGCAGTTGGAACTCATGAGGCCTCAATTGTTGTTGCCTCCCGGTAAGAGTGGTTGCAATGTCCTTCGCTACGGCTGTTGTTGATCGTTCGTAGTCGGTTGCTTTCAAATCAATAAGCTTTCCAACGGTCTCCTGTCTCCAGGCGGGGTTACTGAGACTGCTTTGCTCATGCAAAAAACGTCTTGTAGGTTCTGCTATGGGAACGGTGAAATACCCTTTCTCCATGAGTTTTGCCGTCTTTTCCTGGATCTGTTCCGGCTTCAGCTTCAACTCATCAAAAGGCTGGGGCTGGGTGTAGTAAGCCGATGTGCCAACTCCGCCGCGAATGCCGTAGGTCACGGATATTTTCCTCTGCTTGAATGTGGTGTTAACCACGAATTGGCCTTTTGGGCCGCTTGAACGCTTGGGGCTTGGTAGCCCGTCGCTCGGGGCCATGAGTGGCAACTCATTGAGGAGAGGTTCCATGCTGTCCGATCAGTTTCGACGAACAGTGAAAACTCGGTGTGCGTTCAGGTGATCGATCAATAGCCAATTCAACTGAACCCTCACTTCCACACACCCCCTAACTCCTTACGCGTCGCTTGAAACCGTTTTACGGCAAGGGGCAATTCAAGTCGCTGCGGGTGTCACGGGCTTTTCGGTCAGGCGTCTCGCAGCAGTGGAGCCGGGGGCCGGATGGAACAGGACATCATCAGATTTTTCACAGACTCGCAATTTCTGGGCATATCGCTCGCCAACTGGATACTGGCTATTTTCGCCTCGACCCTGAGTTTTATTCTGGTCAGGGGCGTGATCGGTTTTGTGCTCAGAAAGATGCGCTCGCGTGCGGATGCGCCCAGCACGCATATGCGATACATCGTGGTGCAGGTGCTGTCGGGCACCAGTAATACGTTATTGCTGCTGGCTTCCATTCTGATCGGCATCGGCATGCTCGATCTGCCGGAGCGCTGGCTCGGGCGGGTCAGCAGTCTGTGGTTCGTGGTCGCCGCATTACAGGTCGGGCTGTGGGCGAACCGGGCAATCGCGCTCGCCTTGCAGCGCTACTTCGTGCGTCACAACGCTGGCGGCACCTTTCAGGGCAGCGCGCTGGCTACGTTGAGTCTGTGGGGGGCGAAGGTGCTGCTGTGGGCCACGGTGGTCATGGCGATGCTGTCGAACGTCGGGGTCAATATCACCGCGTTCGTCGCCAGCCTCGGGGTCGGCGGCATTGCGGTCGCGCTGGCGGTGCAGAACATTCTGGGTGACGTGTTTGCCTCGCTGTCCATCGCCGTGGACAAGCCTTTCGAGGTTGGCGACTTCATCGTCGTCGGTGCGTTGTCCGGCACGGTCGAGCACGTCGGCCTGAAGACCACACGGATCCGCAGCCTGGGTGGCGAGCAGATCGTGATGGCCAACGCCGACATGATCAACAACACCATCCAGAACTACAAACGCTTGCAGGAACGAAGGATTGTCTTTGAGTTCAGGCTGACCTATGACTGCTCGGTCGATCAGATAAGGGAAGTGCCGAAGAAAGTCGAAGCGATCATCAACGCGCAGAAACTGGCACGTTTCGATCGTTCGCATTTTCGGGGGTTTGGCGAGACATCGCTGGAGTTCGAGACCGTTTTTATCGTGCTCGACCCCAGCTACAACGTCTATATGGATGTGCAGCAGGCGATCAATCTGGACATCATGGAAGCCTTTGCCGAACTGGACGTGCGTTTCGCGTTCCCGTCCCGCACGGTGTACGTGGCGTCCCTGCCACCGGTTAAAACCGCTCGTCCGACTGCGCTGGAGGCTGCCGACGCGACCACCTGACGGGATCAGGCCGGAAACTGCAGCGCGTTGGTCAGGTCGCCCATCGGCGCCTGGCCACGCGCAATCATGGCCTCGTCACGGCGTTTCAGGCCGTCGAGTTTTTCCAGGCCATGCACGCGGGTGATCAGGCGCAGGATCGAGGCGGTGTCGTAAACCGTGTGGTCGACCTTGCCCTTGCGGGCGAAAGGGGAGATGACCAGAGCGGGAATGCGCGTGCCGGGCCCGAAGCGGTCGCCTTTTGGCGGCGCGACATGGTCCCACCAGCCGCCGTTCTCGTCGAAGGTGAGGACGATCACCATGTTGTCCCACTGCGGGCTCTTGCGCAGCACCTTGATCACCCGGTCGATGTGCCGGTCACCCGAAGCAACGTCGGCGTAACCGGCGTGCATGTTCAGGTTGCCCTGGGGCTTGTAGAAGGTTACCGCAGGCAACTTGCCCGCTTCGGCATCGGCGAGAAAGCGATTGGTGCTCGACTCGTCACCCAGCCCGCCGTCACGCAGGCGCTTCTTGCGCTCTTCAGGGTGCTGCGGCCCCTGCTGCTTGAAGTAGTTGAACGGCTGGTGATGGTATTGAAAATTGGGGATTTTCGGGATCCCGGTGGAGTCCTTGAATTCATCCAGCGTCACTTGCCAGGCACCGGCGTACCAGGCCCAGTCAACATTCCTTTTCGACAGCTTGTCACCGATGTGCTCGTGGCTTTGCGGAACCAGCACGTTGGGCAGATCCGGTTTCGAGTAATCAGGGTTTTGCGGGTCACGCAGCCAGGTTGGCCAGTAGGGCGGGGCCATGGTGTTGACGGCGTAGTTGTCCGGCGTGATGGCGCTGGGGCCGAATTGTGGCGGTCCGTCCATGGCGCTGGCCGGCGACTTGTCGAGCGGTTTGAGGCGCGGATCCTGCGGGTTGAAACTCTGCAAGGTAGCGATTTGCGACTTGGCCGGAGATTCGGCGGCGTTCGGGTAAATAGGCGCGGTGGCTGAAATCAGGTACTGGTGATTGAGGAACGAGCCGCCGAAAGCACCCTGAAAGAAGTTGTCACACAGCACGAACTCTTCGGCCACGTCCCACAGGCGCAGCGAGTACTGAGTCTGTGCATAGTTGCCCATGGTCAGGCCGCCCGCATCCGCCCAGGCCACGAAGCGATCGTTCTTGCCGTCGTTGATCTGCATCTGGTTCTGGTAAAACACGTGCCACAGATCACGGGTCACCAGGCTCAGCGGCAGGTCTTCACCGTTCGGTCCCTTGAGCGGGAACGGCGCGTTGGGCAGGTCTTGCTGAAACTGCTCGCCCACCGGATAAGTCACGCCATCGACGGTTTGCGGTCCGACCTGCAGCACGCCGCCCCAGGCAGGTGGCAGTTTGGACAATCGCGTGCCGTCGCGGTCGCGCTGCTCGTAATCGGAAGGCCTGAGCGAGGAGAGCGGCTTTTCGACACCGGGGAAATCGCCGAACAGGTTATTGAAGCTGCGGTTCTCGGCGTAGATCACCACAATGGTTTTCACATTTTCGCGCAAGGCGCGATCCAGCGCGGGTCCGGCAAGGTGATGGTGCCGTTCGTTGTCGCCGGGCGGCTTCTCGTGGGCGGAAACGTAGCTGCTAAGGGTGACACCTGCACCCAAGGCAGCCATCCCGCCCAGAAAACGACGGCGGCTGGGGTTTTCGTTGGTATCTTCGTCGTCTGGTCTGTCGCTCATCGCCAAATACTCGCGCTGGTTAATGTGTTACCAAAGATTTCACGCGAGCGTAACCATGGAATATGACGCTATTGCGACAGCGCAGATGAAGGATCAGGGGGCCGTGGCCGTTGTGTAGTGATCGATGATCTTCTGGATCTCGCCCGACAGACGCATCTGCACCAGCGTGCGCAAAATTCTGCCCACTGGCAGTTCGGGGTTATTGCGGATCAGGCAGGCGGCTGGTTGTTCGGCGACCAGTGATATCGGCTTGAGCCTCTTGCCGACAGGCAGGTTCCGGTTGGTCCATTCGAGGATCAACTGATTGGTCACCGCGTAGTTGTAGCGCCCGGCCATCAGCTTGCCGAGCGTCTGATTCTGGGTGCGCGCGTCTTCACGGACCAGTTTGTGATTCTCGAAAAGGTGCTCCAGGGCCGGGTAGTTGTAGCCCAGCACGGTGCCGACGGTCTCGTTGTCGAACTGCTCGGGGTAGGGGCCGGCAGCCGTCGCCGCCGAAGCGACCAGCCAGTCGCGCTGATAGAGAATCGGCAGGCTCCATAGATAATCCCCGGACAAGTCCGGGTACCACGCCTGGGCGCTGTAACAGTGCATGTCGACTTCGCCGCGCTCCAGCGCCGACTGGATGCGCAGGCGCGGCATTACGTGATAACTGGCCTCGAGGCCCACGTGGTGCGCAAGGCTTTGCATGATGTCGAACAGAATGCCGGATTCGGGACGAAAGTCGGTGATGTGCATCATCGGCATGGTCCAGCCTTCATTGACCGCAAAGCTCAAGGTCCTCTGCGCCGCGCTGCCGTTTTGCGGCATCAGCAATAGCAGGCAGGCCGCCGCTGCACGAGGCAGCCGCGGCGTGGTGAAGGCCCGAATAAAGCGCGTCAATAGAGTCATTTGCACAGCTTAGCCACAATAGAGACGGACACCAGATGCAATTTTGCCCCTGCTCGGCTAGCATTGGCGGTCTTCCGCTTACCAGTTGCGACGGTTTTAAATGAGTTATCAGGTTCTTGCACGTAAATGGCGTCCGCGCTCGTTCCGCGAAATGGTCGGCCAGGCTCATGTGTTGAAGGCCCTGATCAACGCGCTGGACAGCCAGCGCCTGCACCATGCCTATCTGTTTACCGGCACACGGGGCGTCGGCAAGACGACTATCGCGCGGATCATCGCCAAGTGCCTGAACTGTGAAACCGGCATCACCTCGACGCCCTGCGGCACCTGCTCGGTGTGCAAGGAGATCGACGAGGGCCGTTTCGTCGATCTGATCGAAATCGACGCCGCCAGCCGTACCAAGGTCGAAGATACGCGCGAGCTGCTGGATAACGTGCAGTACGCGCCGAGTCGCGGTCGCTTCAAGGTCTACCTGATCGACGAAGTGCACATGCTGTCCAGCCACTCGTTCAACGCCTTGCTCAAGACGCTTGAAGAGCCGCCGCCCTACGTCAAATTCATCCTTGCCACCACCGATCCGCAAAAGCTGCCGGCGACCATTCTTTCGCGTTGCCTGCAGTTCTCGCTGAAAAACATGACGCCTGAACGCGTGGTCGAGCATCTGACCCATGTGCTGGGCGTCGAGAACGTACCGTTCGAAGACGACGCGCTGTGGTTGCTCGGGCGCGCCGCCGACGGTTCGATGCGTGATGCAATGAGCCTCACCGATCAGGCCATTGCCTTCGGTGAAGGCAAGGTCATGGCTGCCGATGTACGTGCCATGCTTGGCACGCTGGACCACGGCCAGGTCTTCGATGTACTGACCGCATTGCTGGAAGGCGATGCGCGTGGCGTGCTGGAGGCGGTACGCCACTTGGCCGAGCAGGGCCCTGACTGGAACGGCGTGCTCTCGGAAATTCTCAACGTGCTGCACCGTGTGGCGATTGCCCAGGCGTTGCCGGAAGGCGTCGACAACGGTAATGGCGATCGTGACCGGGTGCTGGCCCTGGCGCAGGCCCTGCCTGCCGAAGACGTACAGTTTTACTACCAGATGGGCTTGATTGGTCGTCGTGACCTGCCGCTGGCCCCTGATCCGCGTGGTGGCTTCGAGATGGTCCTGTTGCGCATGCTGGCGTTTCGTCCTGCCGACAGCGAGGACGCGCCGAGGCAGCCGCTAAAGCCAGTGGGGATCAGCCAGGCCACGGTTGATTCCCGAAAAGCAGTGGCTGATGCGACACCTGTTGCATCGGCAACTCCCGCAGTGTCGACCGCCCCGGTGATGGCTGCACCTGATCCGGCCTTCGAAGCGCTGCCGCCTGCAGCGGCTCCGATGCCGGCCGCCGTCCGGCCAGCGCCCGCGGTACAACCGGAATCGAAGCCAGAGCCACAAGCCGCGCCGGTTGAAGACCTCGACCTGCCGTGGAACGAGCCGAAATCCCCGGCTGCCGAACCCTCCGCCGAAACTGCGCCTGATACAGAAGCCGCTGCCGAGCCGGTAGCCGAGCCGGTTCTGGAGACCGTTTCCGAGCAGCCTGACCTGACGCCCATGCCGACGCCTGCGCCCGCCAGCCCGGTGCCGGCCGCACCTGAAGCCGAGCCGGCGCAGCCGGTTGCCGAGCAACAGGACACGCCGGCAATGCTCGAAGCCATCCCGGACTCTGCGTATCTGTCCATGCACACCGATTCGATGTCTTCCGACTCCGGGCCGATGGGCCGTGATGACGAACCGCCAGCGGACGACGATTACGTCGAGCCGGACATCGATATAGATCCGGCGTCCTACAGCTATCTGGATGAGCTGGCCCACGAAAGTGTTGTCGAACTTGAAGCCGTCGAGCCGGAGCCCGCTCCTGCCGCCAAACCGGCCACCGGTCTTGCGGCCGAATGGCTGGACGTGTTTCCCAAGCTGCCGATCTCCGGGATGACCGGCAGCATCGCGGCCAACTGCACATTGATTTCGGTCGATGGCGACCACTGGCTGCTGCACCTAGACCCTGCGCACAGCGCGCTGTTCAACTCGACGCAGCAGCGGCGCCTGAACGATGCGTTGAACCAGTATCATGGGCGCACGATCAATCTGAGTATCGAGCTGATCAAGCCCGAGCAGGAAACCCCTGCGCAGGCTGCTTCACGGTTGCGGGCCGAGCGCCAGCGCCAGGCCGAAGCCTCGATTCAGGCCGACCCGTACGTCCAGCAGATGCTGCAACAGTTTGGCGCTGTGATCCGGGAAGACACGATCAAGCCCGTTGACACACCTGCGGCGCAGGCTCAATAACTGAACACAGGGCGCCGCTGGCGCCACGCAAACGAACCATCCATTTTCGAGGAGATATCCCATGATGAAAGGTGGCATGGCTGGCCTGATGAAGCAGGCGCAGCAAATGCAGGAAAAAATGGCCAAGATGCAGGAAGAACTGGCCAACGCGGAAGTCACCGGTCAATCGGGCGCAGGCCTGGTCAGCGTGGTGATGACCGGTCGTCATGACGTCAAGCGCATCAATCTGGATGACAGCCTGATGCAGGAAGACAAGGAAGTGCTGGAAGACCTGATCGCCGCCGCCGTCAACGACGCCGTGCGCAAGATCGAGCAGGCCAGCCAGGACAAGACGGCTTCCATGACGGCCGGCATGCAGCTGCCGCCCGGTATGAAGCTGCCGTTCTGACGCTCGCCCGGGTCATGATCAGTGCCAGGCCCTGTGCCTGGCATTTTTCTGTCTGCTGTCTGGCCGCGCGCCGCCATTCGGCGCCGGTATAACCATCAGCATTTGGCCTGACCGACCGAATTGAGCGACAATCGTCACCCGTCTCTGGAGTGCCCCATGTCTGAGCCCATTGAAACCCTCACTGTCGACGCCGAGCTGGACGCCGTCGGGCTATTTTGTCCGGAGCCGGTGATGATGTTGCACCAGAAGGTGCGTGACCTGCCCGCGGGCGGTCTACTCAAGGTCATTGCAACCGATCCGTCCACGCGTCGCGATATCCCGAAATTCTGTGTATTTCTCGGTCATGAACTGGTTGCGGAGCAAGCCGAAGAGGGCACGTTCCTGTACTGGATCCGCAAGAAGTCCGACTGATCACCACATCGCTGCAACCCGCGCCTGTTCACGACGCACCTGTTCCCGATTCGAGCAGGTCCCTGTTCGCCAGACCCAGAGAGTCTTCCATGCGCATTGTTGCTGACGAAAATATTCCCCTGCTCGACGCCTTTTTTGCTCATTTCGGTGAGATTCATCGCTTGCCGGGCCGCGCCATGGACCGAGCCGCTGTGGCGGATGCCGACATCCTGCTGGTTCGCTCGGTCACCGCCGTGACCCGCGAACTGCTTGAGGGTAGCCCGGTGCGTTTTGTCGGGACTTGCACCATCGGCACCGATCACCTGGATCTGGACTGGTTTCAGCAAGCCGGTATCCAGTGGGCCAGCGCTCCGGGCTGCAATGCGCGCGGCGTGGTGGACTATGTCCTAGGCAGCCTGCTGACCCTGGCTGAAATCGAAGGGGTCGATCTTGCGCAGCGCACCTACGGTGTGGTCGGTGCAGGGCAGGTGGGTGGCCGGCTGATCAGCGTATTGAAGGCGCTGGGCTGGAACGTGCTGGTCTGCGATCCGCCACGCCAGGCTGCCGAAGGCGGCGACTTTGTCAGCCTTGACGAGATCCTGCAGCGCTGTGACGTGATCAGCCTGCACACGCCTCTGAACAAAACCGGGGCGTCACCGACCTGGCACTTGCTCGACGACGCGCGTTTGCGTCAGCTCGGCCAGGGTGCCTGGCTGATCAATGCCAGCCGAGGCGCCGTAGTGGATAACGCGGCGTTGCACGACGTGCTGCTTGAGCGGGAAGACCTGCAGGCCGTACTGGATGTGTGGGAGGGCGAGCCGCAGGTCAACGTCGCGCTGGCTGACTTGTGCGTTCTGGGTACGCCGCATATCGCCGGTTACAGCCTGGATGGCAGGCAGCGCGGTACTGCACAGATCTATCAGGCGTTGTGTGGCTTTCTTGATCAGCCTGCGACGATCGAGCTGGACGATCTGCTGCCAAAACCCTGGCTGGCGCAGGTCAGTCTCGACGCTGCCTGCGACCCGGTCTGGGCGCTTAACATGTTGTGCCGCGGCGTGTATGACCCGCGACGTGACGATGCGGATTTCCGCCGCAGCCTGACCGGTGACACCGCCAGCCAGCGTCTGGCCTTCGATGCATTGCGCAAGCAGTACCCGCCACGCCGGGAAATCGAAGGGCTGAAGGTTCATCTGGAGGGAGAATCCGAGGCATTGGCACAACTGGTGCGGGCGCTGGGTGCAGTGCTGGTCTGATCGCCAGCCGGGTCATCAGGCAATAAAAAACCCGACCGAGTGGTCGGGTTTCAAATATCTGGTACGGCTTGGTTTTATTTTTCCGGGGTTACCCAGTGCTTGTCGCATTCCTGGCAGGCAGCCTGAACCATTTCTTCGGTGATCAGGACTTCTTGTCCGTGCTGGTCAAGAATGGCACCGCCAACCGGCAGATTAGGCGTGGCTCGAACAACCTGAACTTCATTGCTGCGCTCTTGCGGGTTCATGGTGTTTCTCCTTTCATCAGGTAACGGCGTTAAGTTAACCGCGCTTGATGACCGGTCCGTGACAGGTACTGTCAGCCGCTCAAACGCGCTGCAAGTGCAACAGATATGATGCAAATCTGCCAGCAGGCGCTTAGATCGATGTCTTATAGCGGCCTCTGTAAAGCAGTCATAACCTGACTCTGGAAGCCAGCCGCAAGTTCATTCGAAATGATGTTCGGCGCCCTGGCCACACAGGTGTAGGCTTTGCAACTCAGACAGATCGGGCACACAGGCAGGTTCATCGTTCATGATTTCACGGATTACCCGACGTCATCGCCAGGCCTTGCGTCTGGCTGCGAGCTTCATCGCGCCGTATCGCTGGCAGGCGCTCGGCGCGTTGTTGGCATTGGTCATCACCGCAGGTATCACCCTGTCGATCGGGCAGGGCATCAAACTGATGGTCGATCAGGGTTTCATGACCCGCTCACCGCAACTGCTCGAGCGCTCGATCGGGTTTTTCATGCTGCTGACGGTCGGCCTCGCCGTCGGAACCTTCGCCCGCTTCTATCTGGTGTCGTGGATCGGCGAGCGTGTGGTTGCCGACTTGCGCAAGAAGGTATTCGATCACCTGATCGAACTGCATCCGGGCTTCTACGAAAACAATCGCAGTTCGGAAATCCAGTCGCGACTGACCGCCGACACCACGCTGTTGCAGTCGGTCATCGGCTCGTCACTGTCGATGTTCCTGCGCAACGCGCTGATGGTCATTGGCGGCATCGTGTTGTTGTTCATCACCAACCCCAAACTCACCAGTATCGTGGTGGTGGCGTTGCCGCTGATCATCGCACCCATTCTCATGTTCGGGCGGCGGGTACGAAATCTGTCGCGCGAAAGTCAGGACCGGGTCGCCAATGTCGGCAGTTACGTGGCCGAAGCCCTGGGGCAGATCAAGACAGTGCAGGCGTACAACCATCAGCAGCAGGACAAGCAGCGTTTTTCGCATACGGTGGAGCAGGCGTTCGAGACCGCTCGTAAACGTATCCTGCAGCGCTCATGGCTGATCACGCTGGTGATCGTTCTGGTGCTGGGTGCCGTGGCGGTGATGTTGTGGGTCGGCGGTATGGACGTGATCAGCGGCCGCATCTCAAGCGGTGAGCTGGCAGCGTTCGTGTTCTACGCGCTGATGGTCGGTATGGCGTTCGGTACGTTGAGCGAGGTGATTGGCGATCTGCAGCGCGCCGCCGGTGCCGCAGAGAGGATCGGCGAGCTGCTTCAGGCACGCAGCGAGATCAGTGTGCCGACCACGGATCTGCAGAGTCTGCCGCAGCGCATCAGTGGGCGTCTGGCGCTGGAGAATGTCACCTTCGCCTACCCATCGCGTCCTGAGCGCAATGCGCTGGATAACCTGACCCTGAGCATCGAGCCCGGTGAAACCCTGGCGCTGGTCGGGCCCTCCGGCGCGGGCAAGTCGACCATTCTGGATCTGCTGTTGCGTTTTTACGACCCGATTCAAGGGCGCATTCTGATCGAGGGCGTGCCGATCGCGCAGCTCGATCCCCATGATCTGCGCCGCTGCTTCGCGCTGGTTTCACAATCGCCCGCCCTGTTTTTCGGCAGTGTTGAGGACAACATTCGTTACGGTAACGCCACTGCGAGCCTTGAGCAGGTACAGGCGGCGGCGCGCATTGCCCATGCGCACGAGTTCATTCTCGACATGGCCAACGGCTACGGTACGCATCTGGGTGAGGGCGGGGTGGGATTGTCCGGCGGACAGCGTCAGCGTCTGGCGATTGCCCGTGCCTTGCTGGTCGATGCGCCGATTCTGCTGCTGGACGAGGCGACCAGTGCGCTGGACGCGCAGAGTGAGCACTTGATTCAACAGGCCCTGCCGAGCCTGATGCAGGGGCGTACGACGCTGGTCATCGCCCACCGGCTGGCCACGGTGCAGAATGCCGACCGGATTGCCGTCATGGATCAGGGGCGGTTGGTGGCCGTGGGCACCCATCAGCAGTTGATCGCCAGCAACCCGCTTTATGCGCGACTGGCGGCGTTGCAGTTCAATGCCGGGGTTGAGTAGGAGAGGGTGAGGAGGGCCTGTGGGCAACGTGGGAGGTCAAGCCTCCCACTCGCTGAGTCTCAGCGATATTCGCACAGGTAGGCGGTATCGACTTTGACCTTGAGCTGGAACTTGCTGTTGGCCGGTACGTTGAACTGGTTGCCGGTGGCAAAGGTTTCCCAGTCAGTGCTGTCCGGAAGCTTCACGCTCAATTCGCCGGAGATCACATGCATGATTTCCCGTTGCGCCGTACCGAACTCATATTCGCCCGCCGCCATGACACCGATGGTTGCCTCACCATCGGCCTGGGTGAAGGCGATGGATTTGACGGTGCCGTCGAAGTACTCGTTGACCTTGAACATGGGCGATTCCTTTTGAAAGGGCTGAAAATGGCTCGCCAGTATGCCCAACACGTTAAAACTCGTCACGCCCCTTGCACATCGACGCTGACGAAACGTCGACCTGCAGCGGCATTCAGTTGGGCAGAATCAACGGCAGCAGCCTGGCAGTATTGCGGGCATCGACCAAGGCGCGGTGCTGTTGCCCGCTGAACTGCATGCCTGCCAGTTGCAAGGCACTGTTCAGCCCCATCGGTTTCTGCAAATGGCGAGCCTGGGCGAAACGCTGTTTGAGATTGACGTGCGGCATGCTGGACAGTGCACTGTCGAGGTGATGCTGACGCCATTCCTCTTCCAGTTGCTGACGATCGTAGGCCTGCGCGCCGGGCGCACGAAGCGTTCGAAATGGTCCAGCTCGCGTCCGTCCTGATTGACCAGTGTCGCGCCTATCTCGATGACTTCCATTTCTGCGACCGGCCACCCACCTTCTTCGGTCGTAGCCTCAAGATCAATCACCAGCCAGTGCGGCATCATCAAGCTTCCTTACGATAGTCAATGGCTTGAGCGTAGCCAGATTAACCCGGTGCGCACACCCTGAGCCTTGCATCGGCACCCTTGTTGTAACAACTGCCCCTACAGTGACCACGGGTGATTGCATTGGTGCCTCGCAGGCGGCTGTCACTTGCCTGGGCGAATACCGCAAGGATGCCGCAGAGCGCTGACGCCGTCGATTTGACAGTTGTTTAAATCATGGAAACCGCATAGTTTGAACGGCTTTGATTGATGTCGTGTTTTATGAAAAGACTTGCAGTGTTAATTGACGGTGTGGCGCGCAAGATCGTTACCGGCGTCATGCTCTTCATTCCGTTGATGGCAACGCCGCAGGTCTTCGCCGCGCAGATCGTGCGCGTGGCCGCAGTGCACTTCCCCCCTTATATGGTGCGCCCTGAAAAAGGTGAAGACGCCGGTCTTTTACCCAGGTTGATCGACGCCCTGAATGGCGAGCAGGACGACTACGAATTCGTGATGATCCCGACCTCGGTGCCCCGGCGTTTTCGTGATTTCACGGAAGGGCGTTTCGATGTTGCAGTCTTCGAAAACCCTGACTGGGGCTGGAAGGATATTCCACATGAACAGCTCGATATGGGGCTCGAGGATGCCGAGGTCTATGTGGCGCGCCGGGAAGAAGGGCGGGGGCAGGATTACTTCGACACCCTGGCTGACAAACGTCTGGCATTGTTCAGTGGCTATCATTATGGATTTGCCAACTTCAATACCGATCAGAAGTACCTGAGCGAGCACTTCACCATTACCTCCACGTACTCCCACGACAGCAACTTGCTGATGGTGGTGCGCGGCCGCGCCGATATTGCACCCGTTACCCGTTCGTACCTGATTGATTTCATGGCGCATAACAAGGATGAAGCGGCGCAGTTGATGGTGTCCGACCGTGTCGATCAGATCTACCGTCAATATGCGTTGTTGCGCCCGAACGGCAACATTGATGTTTCGCACTTCAGGCAATTACTGGAGAGGTTGCGTGCAGATGGGCAGTTGGCGAAGATTTTCGAGCCGCTAAACATCAAGGTGCTTCCGATAAACGCCGAGATGCCTGACAAGTAGCGGGTGGCAGGTGTCCGCCTGCCACCCGGAGGCACTTAGCGGTCCTTGGCGTCCTTGGCATCCATTTCTGCGTTGCGCTCGTGGACGCGCTTGAGCTGTTCTTCAGTGAGGGGCAGTTTCTTGGCTGTGTCGCGCAGCATCATCAGACCGCCGACGACCGAGCCAATGGCTACGAGCAGAATTAACCAGGCATACCAGGGCATAGCGCTCTCCTTGTTGTGATACCGGTTTGAGCAGCACGGCTACCCAATGGTTCAAGTGTATGCGCCTTGAAGGGGTTGCGTGCGAAAGCATTCGCCCGCAACCCGAAGAACTCCGGTGATTACTCCCCGGTCAGCATCGCGTCGGTCGGCGCGTCGGCACGGGATTTGGCGGTCAGACTGAAGTAGATAAAGCCGATGGCCATCAGGCCCAGGAAAATCAGGCCGATCAGTGCGTTGAACCAGGCCATTGCCACCAGGCACACGACGGCCAGCGCCAGAGCGATGCCGGGCACTACTGGATAGCCGGGTGCGCGGAACGTGCGCTCCAGGTCAGGCTCGGTCTTGCGCAGTTTGAACAGGCTGAGCATGCTCATGATGTACATGACGATGGCGCCGAACACGGCCATGGTGATCATCGCAGCGGTCAGCGTCATGCCGCTCAGGTTGATCAGGCCGTCGCTGTAGATCGCGGCGATGCCGATCAGGCCGCCGGCGATGATTGCCCGGTGCGGTGTCTGGAAGCGCGAGAGTCTGGCCAGCGAGGCGGGCAGGTAGCCAGCGCGGGCAAGGGCGAAGAACTGGCGCGAGTAACCCATGATGATCCCGTGGAAGCTGGCGACCAGGCCGAACAGGCCGATCCACACCAGCATGTGCAGCCAGCCGGAGCTGTCACCGACCACGGCTTTCATGGCTTGCGGCAGGGGATCGTTGATGTTGGCCAGGGTGCGCCAGTCACCCACGCCACCGGCAAACAGCATGACGCCGATCGCCAGTATCACCAAGGTCAGAATGCCGCTGATGTAGGCCTTCGGGATGGTACGTTTCGGGTCCTTGGCTTCTTCGGCGGCCATTGCAGCGCCTTCGATGGCCAGAAAAAACCAAATGGCGAAGGGAATGGCAGCGAACATGCCGGCAATGGCTTCGGGTCCGAAAGTCTGCGAACCGGCCCAGCCGTTGAGGGCGAAGTTGCTGAAGCTGAACGCAGGTGCAACCACGCCCATGAACACCAGCAACTCGGCCACGGCCAGAATGCACACCACCAACTCGAAGGTTGCCGCGAGCTTCACGCCCACGATGTTGAGCGCCATGAACACGATGTAGGCGCCGACTGCCGCATGCTTGGGGTCAAGACCCGGATATTGCACGTTGAGGTACGCACCGATCGCCATGGCAATCGCCGGTGGCGCAAAGACGAATTCGATCAGCGTGGCCATGCCGGCGATCAGTCCGCCTTTTTCGCCAAAGGCGCGACGGCTGTAGGCGAACGGACCGCCCGCGTGGGGGATGGCAGTGGTGAGCTCGGTAAAACTGAAGATGAAACAGGTGTACATGGTTGCAACCATCAGGGCTGTTACCAAAAAGCCCAACGTACCCGCGACGCCCCAGCCGTAGCTCCAGCCAAAGTATTCGCCGGAAATCACCAGCCCTACCGCGATCCCCCATAAATGAATCGTGCCGAGCGTCGGCTTGAGTTGTGTGCTCATTGTTCTCTCCCTGGGATTCGATAAACGTTGAAACATCCTGTTGCAGAGGCCGTGCCAGTGCACGCATTGGTGTCGTGATGCTTCAAAACGGGTCGTTTACAGAACGTCAGGGTGAATCGATTCAACTCGTTGTAAAGCTTTGGTCCGGATTGGTGCGGCGATGACCGCCAGGGGTGCATGGAATTCAGAGGTGTCAGGACGCTGTTCGGGCAAATGCCGATCTACGGGTCCCGCCAGTGCGCCGGTTCAGCTACAATGCGCGCCGATTTCGACTTACCTGAGACCACGCTCATGTCCGCCTGCCAGACTCCTGTCATCGTCGCCCTGGATTTTCCGACCCGCGAAGCCGCCTTGCGCCTGGCTGATCAGCTCGATCCCAAACTGTGCAGGGTCAAAGTTGGCAAGGAACTGTTCACCAGTTGCGCGGCCGACATCGTCGAGACCCTGCGCCACAGGGGCTTCGAGGTGTTTCTGGATCTGAAATTTCACGACATCCCCAATACCACGGCAATGGCGGTCAAGGCGGCGGCCGAGATGGGCGTGTGGATGGTCAACGTGCACTGCTCGGGTGGCCTGCGCATGATGGCGGCCTGTCGGGAAGTGCTTGAGCAGCGCACTGGCCCACAGCCGCTGCTGATCGGTGTGACCGTTCTGACCAGCATGGAACGTGAGGATCTGGCCGGTATCGGCCTGGACATCGACCCGCAGGTGCAGGTGCTGCGCCTCGCTGCTCTGGCCGAGAAAGCCGGGATGGATGGTCTGGTCTGCTCGGCGCTGGAAGCGCAGGCTCTGAAAGCCGCTCACCCGTCATTGCAACTGGTGACACCCGGCATTCGTCCGGCGGGCAGTGCGCACGACGACCAGCGTCGTATCCTGACCCCTCGTCAGGCACTGGATGCAGGCTCCGACTACCTTGTCATCGGCCGCCCGATCAGCCAAGCGGCTGACCCGGCGAAGGCCCTGGCGGCGGTGGTTGCCGAGCTGGCTTGAGTGGATGGGTTCGTAGCGTCACGGCTCTTTACCTGCATCGTGGGGAAGGGCTGTGACGCTGCGAAAACCCTGCGGGTTTATTCCACTTTCAGGATCAGCTTGCCCTGATTCTCACCGCTGAACAGCATCTGGAAGGTTTCCGGGAACGTCTCAAGGCCTTCCACGATGTGCTCCTTGCTCTTGAGCTTGCCTTCCTTGATCCAGCCGGCCATGACCTGGCCCGCTTCTGCAAAGCGCTCCGGGTGGTCCAGTACGATGAAGCCTTCCATACGTGCACGGTTGACCAGCAGCGACATGTAGTTGGCCGGGCCTTTGATCGCCTTGGTGCTGTTGTACTGGCTGATGGCGCCACAGATCACCACGCGCGCGCCGACCGCCAGTTGGCTGAGCGCCGCATCGAGGATGTCGCCACCGACGTTGTCGAAGTACACATTTACGCCATCCGGGCAGTAACGTTTCAGACCGTCCATGACGTCTTCGGATTTGTAGTCGATGGCGGCGTCAAAGCCCAGCTCCTCGGTCAGCAGACGGCATTTTTCCGTGCCTCCCGCAATGCCGACGACCCGGCATCCCTTGAGCTTGGCGATCTGCCCGGCCACGCTGCCGACAGCGCCTGCCGCACCGGAAATCACCACGGTGTCACCGCTTTTCGGTTGGCCGACGTCCAGCAGCGCCAGGTAGGCGGTCATGCCGGTCATGCCCAGTGCTGACAGATAAAGGGGCAGTGGCGCAAGGTTCGTGTCCACCGTGTAGAAACCCTTCGGTTCACCAGCAAAGTAGTCCTGCACGCCCAGGGCGCCCTGAACATGGTCACCTACGGCGAACTTGGGGTTTTTCGATTCAATTACTTCACCCACGCCGAGGGCACGCATTACTTCGCCCAGCTTTACGGCTGGAATGTAGGATTTGCCGTCATTCATCCAGCCACGCATTGCCGGGTCCAGTGACAGGTATTTGCTCCTGACCAGAATCTGCCCGTCGGCAAGTGCGCTGACCGGGACTTCCTGATAGGTGAAGTCTTCACGGCGCGCATCGCCCGAAGGGCGCTTGGCGAGCAGGAACTGGCGGTTGGAAAGATCGGTCATGGCGGGGTCTCCTGAAAAGGGTCAAGAATGGATTCAAACGCTCATCGCGCCATTCGGACAAGAAGCGATCACCCAGCGAGTGCCGTTTGATCCATGTGATTGATAGGAGTCCGTTGCGCCGCCGGCGTTCAGACGGATCTGCGGATGAGCCATGCTGATGACGGATATGGCTTGAGTCGCGCCCCCTCAGTGCTCTAGGCTCTGTACGAAAATTGGCTGCGCTCGGTGATGCTGCGTTAAACACAGGCTCGGAATGCTCATTTACAACACGTACACTCCGCTTCCTCGCCTGTTTTTGCCTTGCCTGACCTTCGCTCGCCGACTTTTCGTACAGAACCTAGATTCCTAGTTCGATCAACGCTTGGACGACCGTGATGCCTGCCACCTCTTCAAACACTCTTCACCCCCGGGCTCTGCGAGCTGGCGACGCCGTGGCACTGGTCTCTCCGGCAAGCCCTGTGGACCCCGGCAAGATCCAGGCGGCGGTGGCGGTACTTGAGGGGTGGGGGCTGCGCCCGCGGGTCTATCCGCATGCGCTGGGCAACTACTCGTTCTATTCGGGGACCGATGAAGAGCGGCTCGCCGACCTCAACGCCGCGCTGGCCGACCCGGAAATCCGCGCGGTCATCTGCACTCGCGGTGGCTATGGCGTGCAAAGGATTGTCCAGCAGGTGGATATGGACGCGGTGCGTCGTGATCCCAAGCTGGTGACTGGCTTTTCTGACATCACCGCGTTGCACGGTGCGCTGTGGAACCATGCGCGCCTGGCGACCATTCATGGACCGGTCGCTTCGCAGCTGGAACGTGGCGGTCTGTTCGTCAGCGGTATGCGCCATGTGTTGATGAGCACCGAGCCGGTCCTGCTCAAGGCTGATCCGGCCTCGCCAACGGCCAGGGTCAGAACCGCTGGCAGCGCACAGGGCCTGCTGTTGGGCGGCAACCTGTGCATCCTCGATACCTCTGTGGGTACGCCGTTCATGCCTGACCTGAGCGGCGCCATCCTGCTCATCGAAGAGGTCAACGAACCCGCCTACCGGGTCGACCGCATGCTCACCCACCTGGGCAACTGCGGGATTCTTGCGTCTCTGGCCGGCATTGCCGTCGGCGAATTTACCCCTGCTCCAAACACTGGCCGTACCATCAGCCCCGCGGATGTGCTGCTGGAGCGGCTGGGCAGTCTCGGCATCCCGGTGCTCGGCGGTCTGCCGGTGGGGCATGGAGATCCCAATCAGGCAGTGCCCCTGGGCACCCAGGCGATACTCGATGCCGACGCCGGAACCCTGCTGATAGCGGCTGCCGCGCGTAGTTGATCTCTGCCGCGCTGCCAGCGGTTGGCCTAATCGGCCTTGCGTGTGTTCAGGATCAGCAAGGTCAGCAAACCCGCGACGATGCCCCAGAATGCCGAGCCTATGGAAAACAGCGTGAGTCCCGAGGCGGTTACCATGAAGGTGATCAAGGCGGGTTCGCGTTCCCTTGGTTCGGCCATCGCAACGGTCAGGCCATTGGTGATCGACCCGAGCAGCGCCAGCGCGGCAATCGAGAGCATCAGTTCCTTGGGGAACGCACTGAACAGACCCGCCAGGGTGGCACCGAAAATGCCGGCTATCGCATAGAAAATCCCGCACCAGATCGCCGCTGTATAGCGTTTGGACTTGTCCTCGTGCGCATGAGGGCTGGTACAGATGGCGGCACTGATCGCGGCCAGATTGATCCCGTGGCAGCCAAACGGTGCCGTGAGCAATGAGGCAAAGCCTGTCACCGATATCAGCGGCGAAACAGGCGGGAAGTAGCCGTCGGCTCGCAACACGGCCACACCCGGCATGTTCTGCGAGGTCACGGCCACCACGAACAGCGGGATGCCAATGCTCACTGTCGCTGCCCATGAAAACTCCGGGGTGGTCCAGACCGGTATGGCGACTTCCAGCGCCAGGCCGTCAAAGTTCAGCAAACCCAGCATGCCAGAGATGCCGATACCGACCAGCAGCGCGAGCAGCACCGAGTAGCGCGGCGACAGGCGCTTGACCAGCAGGTAAGTGAAAAACATGCCCATTACCAGGCTGGTGTGATGCTGTGCGGCAATAAAGATCTCACTGCCGATCCGGAACAGAATCCCTGCCAGCAAGGCCTCAGCCAGCGACGCCGGCAGACGCCGCACGATGCGCTCGAAACTGCCGGTCACCCCGCACAGAATCACCAGCAGCGCGCTGGTGATGAACGCGCCAATGGCCTGCGGGTAGCTGACGCCGCCCAGGCTGGTGATCAGCAGTGCGGCGCCGGGTGTCGACCACGCCACGGTAATTGGCATGCGGTAGCGCAGCGAGAGGCCGATGCTGCACACCGCCATGCCCATGAACAGCGCCCACAGCCACGATGAAATCTGCACGCTGCTCAGCCCTGCCGCCTGGCCCGCCTGGAAAATCAACACCAGCCAACTGGTGCAGCCGGTCATCATGGCGATGAAACCGGCAACCACCGCCGACGGCGATGAGTCTGTCAGCGGGCGCAATGGCACCTTCAGGGATTGGTTCATGCTGGGCGTTCCTTGAAACGGGCAGGTAGCAAAGTGCGCCAAGCCTAAACGCATGGCTGCTGCGCCTTGCAATACAGCGACATGAGTAAACGCCAGCACAGTTGCAGCCGTGGCGTTTACTCGGCGTCAGCCCCGGCCGGACAGGCGCCGGATTGCAGGGTCTGCCCCAGCGCCCGATTGACCGTCAGCCAGCCATCCACGGCATCCTGACCTGCTTCGGCGAACACCCGCTGCAGCAGTTTGACCTGTTCGCGGCGCAAGCCCTGTTCAAAGAGGGCGCCTTCATCGGTGAGGCCCAGCAGTCGTTTGCGCTTGTCATTTTCGGGGGCAGCGCTGTGCACCAGATTCATGGCGATCAGCTGACGTAGCGGGGCATTGAGGGCCTGTTTGCTGACGCCCAATACGGTGAGCAGCTCCTTGACGCTCAGGCCGGGGTAACGGGCGATGAAAAATACGATGCGCTGGTGCACGCGACTGAAGCCGCGTCTGGCCAGCATTTCATCAGCCTTGGCAGTGAATGCCTGATAGCCGAAGAAGAACGCTTCCATGGCCATTTGTTGATTGGCAGGTTTTTTAAGGTCAAGCATGTTGACGTATCCGGGTTGATCGTCGTAATTTGAGTCAACCAGTTTGACGTATTTCCAATTGTCTCGGCTACAGGTAACTGCCATGGCTTTCTCCGAACGCGTTTCCCGTCTGAAAAGTTCTCTGATTCGCGAGATCCTCGCCGCCGCTCAGCGCCCGGAAGTGATGTCGTTCGCCGGTGGTCTGCCCGCCGAGTCAATGCTGCCCAAAGTGGAGTGGGCCGACATGCCTGTTGCGCTGGGTCAGTACGGCATGAGCGAGGGCGAACCTGCGCTGCGTGAAGCGCTGGCCGCCGATGCCCGCGCTCTGGGTATCGACTGCGACGCCCGTCAGGTAATGGTGGTCAGTGGTTCTCAGCAGACACTGGACCTGGCCGCCAAGCTGTATATCGACAAAGGCACCGAAATTCTCCTCGAGGCGCCCACCTATCTGGCGGCGTTGCAGATATTCCAGCTGTTCGGCGCCGACTGCATCACCGTGCCGTTGCAGGCCGATGGCCCGGACCTGCTTGCCATGCGTCAGCGTCTGGAACAGCACAAACCAGCCTTCGCCTACCTCATCCCGACGTTCGAGAACCCCTCGGCGGTGCGCTACAGCCAGGCCAGTCGCGATGCCGTTGCGGCCTTGCTCGATGAGTTCGGTGTCACGTTGATCGAGGACGAACCGTACCGTGAACTGAGTTTTGACGGCGGCAGTGCCAGGCCGATTGTCAGCAGTCTGAAAACGGCCAGCTGGATTTATACCGGCACGGTTTCCAAGACACTGCTGCCAGGCCTGCGGGTGGGTTATCTGATCGCCAGCCCCGATCTGTTTCCGCACTTGCTGCGTCTGAAGCAGTCGGCCGATCTGCATACCAATCGCCTCGGCCAGTGGCAGGCCTTGCAGTGGATTGGTACTGAGCACTATCGTGAGCATCTGGTGACGCTGTGCGAGTTTTACCGGGGCCGTCGTGATGCGTTCGAGAGTGCCTTGCAAACGCATTTTTCAGACCTGGCCACCTGGAACAGCCCGCAAGGCGGACTGTTCTTCTGGTTGACGCTGAAGCAGCCGCTGGATACGCGCACCTTGCTGGATGCAGCGCTGGCGCACGATGTGGCGTTCATGCCGGGCGAACCTTTTTTCGCCGATCCGGACGCCAATCACGGTCACTTGCGGCTCAATTTCAGCCATATCGACCCTGCACGGCTCGATGAGGGTATAAAACGTCTGGCGTCGGTGGTCCGCGCAGCACACCTTCTGCAAGCCGCCTGATTCAAGACGTCAACATAGACGCAGCAAGGGAGCAGTCTGATGTACAAGGTTTATGGCGATTACAACTCGGGCAACTGCTACAAGGTCAAGCTGATGCTTAATCTGCTGGGCAGCGAGTACGAGTGGGTGCCGGTCGATATTCTCAACGGCGAAACACAGACCCCGGCGTTTCTGGAAAAGAACCCCAACGGCAAGATTCCGGTGCTGGAGCTGGAGGATGGCACTTGCCTGTGGGAGTCCAACGCGATTCTCAACTTTCTGGCTGACGGCTCTTCGTACCTGCCAAGCGAACCGAGGTTGCGCACCCAGGTGCTGCAATGGCAGTTCTTCGAACAGTACAGCCATGAGCCGTCGGTCGCGGTGGCCCGTTTCATCCAGTTCTACCTGGGCTTGCCGGCTGAACGCATGACCGAGTATCGCGCCATGCAGAAAGCCGGCTATCGCGCACTGGCGGTCATGGAGCAGCAGCTCGACCGTACGCCGTTTCTGGTCGGCGAGAATTTC
This sequence comes from Pseudomonas cerasi, assembly GCF_900074915.1. Taxonomy (GTDB): domain Bacteria; phylum Pseudomonadota; class Gammaproteobacteria; order Pseudomonadales; family Pseudomonadaceae; genus Aquipseudomonas; species Aquipseudomonas cerasi. The sequence continues at coordinate 3,865,732 of NZ_LT222319.1, read as the reverse complement.
TCCATCGCCGACATTGCCTTGTATGCCTACACCCACGTCGCGCATCAGGGTGGTTTCGATCTGGCACCCTATACCGGGATCCGCCGTTGGCTGGATCGGGTCAAGGCACAGCCGGGTTATATCGGTATGCTGGACTGACACATCCGTCATTTGAACAAAGGGAAATGTATGCGCGTTTCAATCGTACTTCTGGGTGCTTTCATTGCGCTGGGTATCGGCTGCTCGGCCCAGGCCCAGGCCGAGGACTGCGACGCCAATCAGGCCAGCCTGAACCGCTGCGCTGCCAATCAGCAGGCAGCGCTCGATGCCGAGCTCAACAAGCAGTACAACGCGCAAATGGCGTGGTTGAAGACCCCGGCGAAAAAGCAGGCACTCAAGGACGCACAACGAAAGTGGATAGCCCTGCGTGATGCCGATTGCCTGTATCAGGCGGGCAAGCCCGAGGATTCAGGCTCTGTCTGGCCGTTGCTGCAATCGCAATGCCTGGCCGAGCAGACCCGTGTGCGTCTCAAGCAACTGCAAGCCTATGTGGCTTGCCGCGAGGAAGGTTGCCCGCGCTGAGAGGCGCCGGGAAACAGCGGTCAGATCGCTCCGAAGCGCTGGTTCAGATAGTCGATGATCACCTTGGATTCATACATCCATACGGTTTTGTCGCCTTCCTCGATGCGCAGGCAAGGCACCTTGATCCTGCCGCCCTCGTTGAGCAGTGTCTGGCGATCAAGCTCATTGTTTTTCGCATCGCGCAACGCGACCGGAACATTCAGGCGGCGCAGGGCGCGACGCGTCTTCACGCAGAACGGGCAGGCATGGAACTGATACAGCGTCAGGTCCTGAGCCGCTTCAGCGACAGCCGCCTGGGCCTGCGGGTCACGTTTTTTCCTGCTCGGGCGAGTCAGGAAATCAATGCCGATGACGAGTTGGCCGAGGCCGACTCTTAACGCTTTCATGAACAAGGTCATACCTCTTGCGGGCGGTGGCGTGGCCAGCCGTGCATTCAGCGTGCCTCACGGCAGGTGAACGCAGGCTGAACGGTCACTTGATCAGGCTGAGAAACTCGCTGCGGGTGGCCGCGTTTTCACGGAACTCGCCCAGCATCACCGAGGTGATCATGGCCGAGTTCTGCTTCTCGACGCCACGCATCATCATGCACATGTGCTTGGCTTCGATCACCACCGCAACGCCCAGCGCGCCGGTGACCTGCTGAATGGCCTCGGCGATCTGGCGGCTCAGGTTTTCCTGGATCTGCAGACGGCGGGCATACATGTCGACGATCCGCGCTACTTTCGACAAGCCAAGCACCTTGCCCTGCGGGATGTAGGCCACGTGTGCCTTGCCAATGAACGGCAGCAGATGGTGCTCGCACAGTGAGTACAGCTCGATGTCCTTGACCATCACCATTTCACTGGCATCGGAGCTGAACAGCGCGCCGTTGGTCACTTCTTCCAGGGTCTGCGCGTAGCCGCGACACAGATACTGCATGGCCTTGGCGGCGCGCTTGGGGGTGTCCAGCAGACCTTCGCGCGAGACGTCCTCGCCCAATTGCCCGAGTATGGCGGTGTAATTCTGTTCCAGTGTCACAGAGGGTGATTCCGTATAGGTTTCAGAGCGGTACGTTTGGGGCTGTACCGATTTTTTACCAATCGAGCTGGTGTCCCGTTTGCCGATCCCGCTCCAGTGGAATTGGGCGATTTCGCATACGTGACCTGCGGATCTCGTTGATTGGCGATGAATGCGGGGTTTATCCCGGCGATTGGGCACATGGTAGCGTAGGTGTGCTCGCAGTTGTACTGCCGTGGCCTCGTAATGCTTTCGCAATCAGCTCCGGTTTTTAGACTTTGCCCGGCATTGCGCTATAGCCAGGTGCTTTCCAGAGTCGCAGAAAAGCGAATGCAGAGAGCATGTGTTTTGGCTTGGGCTCTCCGACATGCGTTTCTGTTGCCTTGATTGGAGCGCTGGAATGACATATGCCTTAGCTTTTTCAAGCATCTGCAAAGCAGATGTGAAGCGTATCCTTGGTTCATGAAAGCGGCTTGCGAGATGCAATCCAAAGTCTGACAGGAGGTTGGATGGCGAATCAAAGGGACGAGCTTGAGCTTGAGAAACTCCAGGCTGAGGTTCACAAGTTTGTGGCTGAGGCGCGAAAAATGATTGCGGAGACGCATAAGCTCAAGCGCGAAACAAGCTTTTATCCATTTGTGGCGGCTGGTGGGTTGATCACCGTAATCGTTACGGCTGCCGCTTTCATCCACAAGCTTCAGGCAGCCAGTATTCAGTAGCGGACATTGACCTGCAGCGCTTGAGATTCAGGCTGGACCAAGCGAAGGTGTGCACATAACGTATGAACCGGCATTCCGAGAGAAGATGAGTATGAGTCATGATCAAGTCATAAAGCGGATGCGCGAAGACCTTGAGCAGTTGGGCAACGAGGTCCGCAATATGTCTGCCCATGAACCACGAAACGTCCTGGTGTCTGCTGCATCCGGTGCAGTATTTGCTCTGGTTTTTTCATGGCTTGCATTCAAGGTCTGGTTCTGAACGCCTGCGAGAGCTAGGCCACGGCAGTTAATCGCCTGAGTCAGGTCCAAGGCCGTATGGCTTTTTGTGTCTGACGGCCGTGTCTTGTTTGCCCTTGGAAATCCGCTTTTACAGCTTTTGTATCCTCTCGCTTACACGTTGGCGACCAGATCGCTACCCACTTCTGCCGTCCATCACGGTCTGAGTAGGCAGGTCATCAATCCATTGCCTGTCTAGAGAGTAAACCCGGATGTTGAGTCGAGTAGCAAAAATAGCGTTGTTCGCGATTGTACTGTCGTCGGTTTCCGGCTGCTGGCCGTTCTGGCCTGGCCCGGGCGGACATGGCGGCGGCGGTGGCGGTCACCATGAAGGCGGTGGCCCTGGTCCTGGCGGCCCTGGCCCGGGTCGCTGATTCACCAGCAGGGCGGCGGTTCGCTGCCCGGCGTACAGGGTCTGACTGACTGGAAGGGCGCGGCGGGTTCTACTCGTCGCGCCCTTCCATCATGGTGCGCCTGAGGATTACGTACACTGCGCCTGCACCACCGTGTTTGGCCAGGCAGGAGCAAAAGCCCAGTACCTGCGGATGCTGACGCAGCCAGGTGTTGACGTGGCTTTTAATCATCGGTCGCTTGCCGTCCAGGCGTACCGCCTTGCCATGGGTGACACGTACGCAGCGTATTTCCAGACGCGTCGCTTCAGCCAGAAACTCCCACAGCGTCTCTCGCGCCACTTCCACGCTCATGCCATGCAGGTCAAGGCTGCCCTCGAAGCTGATCTGCCCGAGTTTGAGCTTGCGCATCTGGCCTTCCTGCACGCCGTCACGCGACCAGCTCAGGACATCCTCAGGACCGACGTCGATCACGAATTGATCCGACAAGCCGTCGACGGTCACCGAGTCGGTACGCACGGTTGCCGACTGGCGCAGACGGGCCAGCATTTTTCGATCGGTCTTGGGTTTGCCGACATCGGCGTGTTCATGCTTGAGCGGCTTGACGCCGCGTGTCTCGCTTCTGAACAGGGAAAAATCGTCGTCTTGCATGGGGCCTCCGCGAAGGAGGCCATTCTAACCGCTCAGGCGAGAGGGTCAGTTGTGTTTTTTCATCAGATGCGAAGAGATACTCAAGCCGCCGCCACTGCGCTGACGACGGCAGCGGCGCCATAGCCAGACGCCCATGTACAGCACCAGCAATCCGCCGATGGCGACAAACGCCGCGCCGCCCGGGCTGGCATTCAGTTCGCCCAGTATCTGCGGGTGAACCGTGAGGCTGGATGCACCGGCAACTGCCAGCAACAGGCCTGCGACCACAAGGAGCAGTGCGATCAGCGTGCCGATGCGTTTGCCCCAGTTGCCCTGACCCCTGGGGCGCAGGCGACGTGCATCGAAACCATCTGACGTTTTCATGCCTTTTCCTCAACAGGTATCAGCTCAATGGAGTATCGGCGCTCTGACCCGGGGAAGGAGGGGTGGTTCCCGCCTCCGGGACGATCCATGACGGCAAAGGATGGGCGGTTATGTGAACGCTGTCACACGCTCCTTCGCCTGTGTAGCGTCAGACAAGGTCTTTGGTCAGTGCCAGGGTGGCGAAGTTGTCGGCCATGATTGCCATCTCGGTTCTGTGCACGACCTCAGCGCTGACCACACCGTGCGGGCTCGGCAGGTCACGGGTTGCGCAGGCATCGTCGACCAGGGTGCAGCGATAGCCGTAGTCCTTGGTGGCGCGAACCGTGGTGCTGATACTCGAATGGCTCATGAAGCCGCAGACGATCAGGTCCAGGTGCCCCAGGCTCTGCAGCAGTTCATGCAGTCCGGTGCCATTGAAGGCATTGGGCAGGCGTTTTTCGACCAGATGTTCATCACCCTGCGGCAACAGCTCCGGCACCAGTTCGCCGCGCTCGCCATGTGGATCGAACGGGCCGCCCACAGTGCCCAGATGGCGGATGTGAACAATCGGGCACTTGACCGCCCGTGCTTTCTCGACCAGTCGGCCGATGTTGGCCATCGCTTCCCTGACGCCGGTCAGGGCCAGCGGGCCGCGAAGGTATTCTTTTTGCGCGTCGATGATGATCAGCGTCGCGTTACTCAGATGGGCAGGCGCATGCACCCGGCCACTGAGTTGAAACATGGTCTTTAAATCGGACATTCACGGGCTCCTTGGTGTGGGGCTTTTGCGACATTGTCCTCTGGCTGAAGCGTTCTGGGAATGGCAACCATCGCAAGCCACGGTTTTTATGGCCTGCAGGGCAGTTGGAGGAGGGGGTGGATGGCGGTTTGCCTTGATGGCGGTACGCGAATCATGGAAACTTCCCCGCCTATCGGGTACGAAGAATGCACGTTGTTCGTAACCAGACTGTTCACCGAGGCTCGTCTTACAACAGTTCGTGCCTTTCAAGGAGTTTGTCCATGATCACTTCCCGTCTGCGTACCGTGCGCGACCATATACGCTGGGCCGTCAGCCGCTTTCACGAGGAAGACGTATTTTTCGGTCATGGCACCGACAATGCCTGGGATGAAGCGCGGCAACTGGTACTGGGCGCACTGCACCTGCCTTGGGAAATTGCCGACAGCTACCTGGATTGCCGCCTGGAAGTCGACGAAATATCCGAACTGCAACGCTTGATCAAGCGGCGCATCGATGACCGTGTGCCGACCCCGTACCTGCTGGGCGAGGCCTGGTTCTGTGGCATGTCGTTCATTGTCGATGACCGCGTCCTGATCCCGCGCTCACCTATTGCCGAGCTGATCGAAGAGCGTTTCGCCCCTTGGCTGGCCGACGAGCCGGCGCGGATTCTCGACCTGTGCACTGGCTCCGGTTGCATCGGTATCGCCTGTGCCGATGTGTTCCCGGAAGCCGAGGTGGCCCTGGCCGACCTGTCCTACGACGCGCTGGAAGTGGCCAACCAGAACATCGAACGTCACGGCATGGAGGACCGGGTCTACACCGTTCAGGGCGACGGATTCGACGGCCTGCCGGGTCAGCGCTTTGACCTGATCGTTTCCAACCCGCCCTATGTGGACGCCGAAGACTTTGCCGATATGCCTGACGAGTATCAGCATGAGCCGGAGCTGGCGCTGGCCTGTGGCAGCGATGGCCTGAACCTGGTCCGCCGCATGCTCGCCCAGGCCGCCGATCATCTCAACGGGAAGGGCCTGTTGATTGTCGAGGTCGGCAATAGCCAGGTGCACGTGCAGGCGCTGTATCCGGAGGTCGATTTCGCCTGGCTGGACTTCCAGCGGGGCGGGCATGGTGTGTTCATGCTCACGGCAGAACAGTGCCGCGACCATCAGGCATTGTTCCAGTCGAAGGTTTGAGCTCAACAGCCGCGATAAGCGGCTGAGACCAAAGGGAGGCTGATATCAGCCTCCCTTTTTTATAGGCGTGTCTTTTATCGGTGCGTCGCGATCCAGATCAGCAGTCCGGCCTGAAAGACCGCGAAGGTCACCAGGCAGGCAATCGTGAAGCGCAGGCCGCTGTCCTCACGCTTGTATTTGCTCACCCGGTCTTCATGCTGACGGATCGTCACCTCCTGTTCGATCAGGTTTTTCTCGGCCTTTTCCAGCATTTGCGAGGCTTCGAGAATCTCGATGATCTGCACCTTGTCGTTGTTCCAGGTGCTGTGCAGGTTGCCGACGTGTACATCCTTGATCGCGCCTTTCATGTGCTGGGCATCGGCATACGTCACTTCAAAGCCCAGAGTGCGCAGAAAGTGATCGCGACGGAGACGTGTGTCTTCGTTCAGACCGTCCTTGCTGGCCAGCGCCACGCCTTCAATCTTGTAGGAAGACCATCTTTTCTGCGCCCAATGCACCGCATGCGCAATCATGAAGCGCCCGATGCCGCGGTTCCATGGCTCGATCTGCAAGCCTGACTCGGGACCGAAGCGCACCATGCGCTTTTCATGGTCGGCCCAGATATCCAGATGGTTCTGTTCCTTGCGGACCCGCTGACCTGGCAATTGCACCGTGATCCGCAGCAGGCTCAAGGCCTTGCTATGCCGCTCGGCACGCCCGAACTGTACGAAGCGCAGAGGGCGGCCGCCGGTAGCACGGTCGGTAGGCAGTGGCGACAGACGCAGCATCTGAAAGCTTTCGGGCAGAACGTCTTCCCACGGCTGCGGGGGTACTGGCACTGCGACTTCTGCGCTGGCCGGTTCTGCGAGGGTTTCAGTCATGGTAGTTGCGTCTGTCATAAGGGTGTCCTTTCCTGGGCCTTGCCCCGGAGCATGTTTGCCGGGGCATAAAGGTGCCGAAACACTAAGGTGCCGGAACACAGGGCCAGCACATTGCTATCGGCCAGATTTGCCAGGACTGAAGGGCTGTTGACTCGTGCGCGTCAGATCTTTTTTCCGTGTGGGGCGTCCGGGGCAGGGAGTGCCTTGATGAAGCTCAGGATCCGCTCGGTCACTTCACTGGCCAGCGGCTGAGTCGGATTGCGGTAGGAGAGCAGTTGCTGCTGCAGATCGTCCGGGACGATGCGCAGCACATGATTCATGCCGTCGATCAGGGCCAGTTGGGCATCCGGTTTGGCTTTCTGCAGCAGCAGCGCGTCGCCCACACCGACCTGAATATCGTTGCGACCCTGAACGATCAGCGCCGGAATGTGCAAGGCACCGAAAGCCGCCGCCGGATCCTGGCGGAACAGCGAGATCAGGTACGGCTGGACACTGGGGCGGAACACCACTTCCAGCTCGGCGGGCACGTTGTCATCGGTCTTGCCAGCCTTGAGTTCGTCGAGCAACTGATCGCTGCGCTGCAGCAGGTCCGGTGGCAGGCGCTCCTGAAACTGTTCACGCAGCACCTGATCCACCGGGCGTCCGGTGCCGGCCACGGAGATCATCGCTGCTGCACCTACCTTCTCAGCCGCCAGCGTCGCCACCAGCGCACCTTCGCTGTGGCCCAACAGAATCAACTGGCCCAGGCGCGGGTTGGCTTTCAGTGCTCTGGCCCAGAGCTGGACATCGGCCACGTAGCGCTCGACGCTCAGGTTGCGTTCATCCGGTGTGACCGCCTTGCTGGCCGCGACGCCACGTTTGTCGTAGCGCACGCTGGCGATATTGTTGCTGGCCAGGATCACTGCCAGGCGTTTCATGCTGTCGTTGCGTCCACCTTCCGGGTTGTTGCCGTCGCGGTCGGTGGGGCCGGAACCGGCGACGATCAGCACCACCGGCACCGGTTTGTCGGAACGCGGCATCAGCAGCGTGCCGTACAGCTTGCCGTTTTCGGTATCCACGCTTATCGGCCGCTGCACCGTGCCGGGTGCAGCAGCGCTGGCGGTTGCGGCGGTCAGGCTCAGGATCAGGGTTATCGGCAGGGCCAGCAGACGCAGCGCGTTGGGAACTCGAAGCAGGGAAATACCGGATAACATCGCAAGGCCATCATTGGGGGAGTCACGCTTGGACGCACGCCGTGACAGAAGGTTCGAGGATGAACTGAACCGCGAGCCTGCGTATACTGGCGCGCTTGGTTTAACGATCTGGTTTTTTGGCTGATTTTTCGGAGCGCCCGCATGTCCGGCAACACTTTCGGCAAGCTGTTCACTGTCACCACCGCCGGCGAAAGCCACGGCCCGGCGCTGGTCGCTATCGTCGACGGCTGCCCGCCGGGGCTGGAGCTGGACCTGCAAGACCTGCAGCGCGACCTGGATCGGCGCAAGCCGGGCACCAGCCGCCATACCACGCAGCGTCAGGAGGACGATGAGGTCGAGATTCTCTCGGGTGTCTTCGAGGGCAAGACCACCGGTGCGTCCATCGGCCTGCTGATCCGCAACACCGATCAGAAGTCCAAGGACTATTCGGCGATCAAGGACCTGTTCCGCCCGGCCCACGCCGATTACACCTATCACCACAAGTACGGCATCCGCGATTACCGTGGTGGTGGCCGCAGTTCGGCAAGGGAAACCGCCATGCGTGTGGCCGCAGGGGCCATTGCCAAGAAGTATCTGGCAAGCCAGGGCATCGTCATTCGCGGCTACATGAGCCAGCTTGGCCCGATCCAGATCCCGTTCAAGACCTGGGATTCGGTCGAAGACAACGCGTTTTTCTGCCCCGACCCTGACAAGGTGCCGGAGCTGGAAGCCTACATGGACCAGCTGCGACGTGATCAGGACTCGGTCGGTGCGAAAATCACCGTGGTCGCAGAAGGCGTGATGCCGGGGCTCGGCGAGCCGATCTTCGATCGTCTTGACGCTGAGCTCGCCCACGCGCTGATGAGCATCAACGCGGTCAAGGGTGTGGAGATCGGTGCCGGTTTCGACTGTGTTGCCCAGCGCGGCACCGAGCACCGCGACGAGATGACGCCCCAGGGTTTCCTGTCCAATCACGCGGGCGGCATTCTCGGCGGTATTTCCTCCGGCCAGCCGATCATCGCGCATCTGGCGCTCAAGCCGACCTCCAGCATCACCACGCCAGGGCGTTCGATCGATGTCGATGGCAACGCCGCCGACGTGATCACCAAAGGTCGGCATGACCCGTGTGTCGGCATCCGTGCCACACCGATTGCCGAGGCAATGATGGCCATCGTTCTGCTGGATCATCTGCTGCGTCATCGCGGTCAGAACGCCGACGTCAGCGTCAACACGCCTGTGCTGGGGCAGGTGTAATGCACGCTGTTACGGTTGCGGACTGCTAGCGTGGCGCAACCTGCCGGCGGACAGCTGCCTTACTGGCGGCTGTCCGGGTTCTACGTATGCTATTTCGCCTTGCTGGGCCTGTCGGCGCCTTTCATGGCCCTTTACCTGCATCATCTGGGTTTTTCCAGCGCACGGATCGGCGAACTGGTCGCCATCCCTATGCTGATGCGCTGCGTTGCGCCCAATCTCTGGGGGTGGCTGGGTGATCACTCCGGTTGGCGTCTGACCATTGTGCGGGCTGGCGCCATCTGCACGTTGCTGGCGTTTTCGCTGATCCTGGTCGAAAAAAGTTATGCCTGGCTGGCGATGGTCATGGCGCTCTACGCGTTCTTCTGGCACGCCGTGTTGCCGCAGTTCGAAGTCATCACCCTGGCACACCTGCAAGGCCAGACCTCGCGTTACAGCCAGATCCGCCTGTGGGGCTCGATCGGTTTCATTCTGGCGGTCGTGGTGCTGGGGCGGGTGTTCGAATGGTTCAGCCTGGACCTGTTCCCCTACATCGCACTGGCGATCATGTCCGGTATCGTTGTCAGCAGCTGGTGGGTGCCGAATGCGCATCCAGCACCGTCGAGCCTTGAAACCGGGCCGGGCGGCTTTCTCAGGCAACTGACGCGCCCCGGTGTATTGGCGTTCTACCTCAGTGTCGCGCTGATGGTGCTCAGCCATGGCCCGTATTACACCTTTTTGACCCTGCACCTCGAAGCGCTTGGTTACAGCCGGGGCCTGATCGGCCTGCTGTGGGCCGTCGGCGTGGTGGCCGAAGTGCTGATGTTCACGGTCATGAGTCGGATTCTGCAGCGCTTCACCGTGCGCCAGGTACTCTTCGCCAGCTTTCTGCTGGCCGCATTGCGCTGGCTGCTGCTGGGGCTGTTTGCCGATCACCTCACCGCGCTGCTGATTGCGCAGGTGATGCACGCCGCGACATTCGGCAGCTTTCACGCCGCTGCCATTCACTTCGTGCAAAGTAGCTTCGGTCCGCGTCAGCAAGGTCAGGGGCAGGCGCTTTATGCCGCCTTGTCCGGCGTCGGCGGGGCGTTGGGTGCTCTGTATTCCGGTTACAGCTGGAACGCACTGGGCCCGGTCTGGACCTTTGCCATCGCCAGCCTTGCAGCCTTGCAGCCTTGGCCGCTGCCGTCATGATTGTCACACCCAAGAAAGAGGAAGGTGTATGAGCCGCGAACAATTGAGCCTGGAAATCATCGAGGCCGGGCGTTTTCTGTACGGCCGTGGCTGGTCGCCTGCCACCAGCAGCAATTACTCTGCGCGCCTTTCTGCCAGCGAGGCGCTGTTGACCGTGTCCGGCAAGCACAAGGGCCAGTTGGGCCCTGACGATGTGTTGGCCACCGATCTGGCTGGCAACAGCCTGGAACCCGGTAAAAAACCGTCTGCCGAGACCTTGCTGCATACCCAGTTGTACAGCTGCAGGCCGCAGGTCGGCGCCGTGCTGCACACCCACTCGGTCAACGCGACCGTGTTGTCGAGGCTGACCACGGCCGATCATCTGGTGTTCGAGGATTACGAACTGCAAAAGGCCTTTAGCGGCGTGGTGACTCATGAGTCGCAGGTCGTGGTGCCGATTTTCGACAACGATCAGGATATTGCCCGCCTCGCGGCAAAGGTGCAGCCTTGGCTGGACGCCCATCCCGAGTGCGCCGGCTACCTGATCCGCGGTCATGGCCTCTACACCTGGGGCGCTAAAATGAGCGACGCCTTGCGCCAGATCGAAGCGTTCGAGTTCCTGTTCGAGTGCGAACTGAAAATGCGCGCGGTATTGAACCGCTGATCGTATCCCGCCCAAACCAGCCTGTAAGCCTGACCGGCCTGTAAAAGCCGGAAGGCGTTGCACCAAACCGAGGATTTCACGCATGAGCAGCCTGTCCGTTTATCACGTTTCAAGCCCTGATATGCCCAACAAGGTGCTGACCCATCTGGAAGACATCGCGTCGACGCTGGCCGAGCACGGGGTGGCGTTCGACCGTTGGGAGGCCGCGACGCCGATCACCCCCGGTGCCAGTCAGGAAGAGGTGATCAGCGCCTATCGCATCCAGATCGACAAGCTGATGACCGAACGTGGTTATGTCACCGTGGACGTCATCAGTCTCAACAGCGATCATCCGCAAAAAGCCGAATTGCGCGCCAAATTTCTCGAAGAGCACCGCCACGGTGAAGACGAAGTACGCTTTTTTGTCGCCGGGCGCGGCTTGTTCACCCTGCACATCGACGACTACGTGTACGCCGTGTTGTGTGAAAAGAACGACTTGATTTCCGTACCGGCCGGCACGCGGCACTGGTTCGATATGGGCGAAAACCCGCACTTCGTTGCCATCCGCCTGTTCAACAACCCTGAAGGCTGGGTGGCCAATTTTACCGGTGAAGACATTGCCGGCCGTTTTCCACGGCTGGAAGACTGAGAGGAGCCCGATTCTGATGCCCATCAAAGCTATCCTCACGGATATCGAAGGCACCACCAGTGCAGTGAGTTTCGTGTTCGACGTGTTGTTTCCGTTCGCCAGAAAGCACTTGCCCGCATTCGTTCGCGAAAATGCCGAGCAACCGGCCGTGGCGCAGCAGCTGCAGGCGGTACGCGAGCAGGCCGCTGAACCGGACGCTGATGTCGAGCGCGTCATTGCACTTCTGCTGGAGTGGATCGCCGAGGACCGCAAGGCCACACCGCTCAAGGCCCTGCAGGGCATGGTCTGGGAGCAGGGCTACAGCGCCGGACAGCTCAAGGGCCATGTTTATCCGGATGCTGTCGAGGCCCTGAAACACTGGCATCAACAGGGTTACCGGCTTTACGTTTATTCCTCGGGCTCGATTCAGGCTCAACAATTGATTTTCGGCTGCTCCGAGGCGGGCGACCTTTCCGGCCTGTTCAGCGGTTACTTCGATACGACGTCCGGCCCCAAACGCGAAGCGCAGTCCTACCGGACGATAGCGCAGGCAATGGACTGTCCTGCCGGGGAGATTCTGTTCCTGTCGGATATCGTCGAAGAACTCGATGCCGCACAGGCCGCTGGCATGGCCACCTGTGGTCTTGCGCGTGATGGCGGGGCACTTGCCGGGCACCGACATGTGGCCAGTTTTGCGCTTATCGATCCAGCGTCTTTCTAGAAAACTCCCGCCTGCTGTGCGCGGCATCGCCCTGATGCCGCTGCATTGAAATATGCCTGCCACAAGGCTCACACATTACTTTTGTAGGGCTTTTCCTGTTATCGAGTGAGCTGTTGCCTGGTCGAAAGTGCGTTGAATCTGTTTGTTCTGTTCGCGGTTTTTCAACGTGATTATTCGTGTAAGTTCTGCGCCATCGTCACCGGGGTCACGGACAACACCTGTACCGACTGCCGGGCGAAGAAGGAGCGGCAGCGATGGGCAGTGCCATGACAGAAAGCGCAACCAGGGACTTATTGATACAGCAGATGGTGAGCACGATTACCGAGCTTGATGGGCAGACTGCCATCGAAAACGCACTCGAGTGGTTACGGCGCGAATGCAGCAGCGCGCGCGCGATGTTCTTTCAGTTCAAGGGCCCGGTGTTGCTGACATTCATCACGTCCAGCGTCGACGATGCCTGGGGCGAGGCCTACCGCCAGCACGATTTGATCACGCAGGACCCGGTGATCCGTTGTTATCGCAATCAACTGGGCTTCCTGAACTGGCAGGATGCTTTCAGGCAATACCCGGTCTCCGCCTTTTATGACGAGCTCGTCGATGCCTGCGAACTGCTTCCGGCCATCTCCTACGGCTACACCAATCATTGCCGTGGTGCCGACAGCGTGACATCGGTCTGTACCCTGGGCGAAGTTGAGCGTCCCATCAGCGCTGAACAAAAGTACCTCATGAGCAGTCTCATGCCAGTGCTGCACAGTGTCGCGCGTGGTCTGAAGTTCTGTTCACGCGGTCTGACCCATCGCGAGCTTGAAGTGTTGCAGTGGGCCAGAGACGGGAAAACGGCCTGGGAGATCTCGATGATCCGCGATGTGTCGGAATCGACGGTGAAGTATCACCTCAAGACCATCTACTCCAAGCTGGGCGTTGCCAACAGGGCACAGGCGGTGGGCGAAGCACTTTGTCGTGGTCTGATCAGATAGTCGGCCGACAAAACGCAGGCAAAAAAAAGCCGCGAGAACAAAGTGTAATCGCGGCAAACAAGGGATGAGAGAGCGTACAGCGGGTGCCACCCAAGAGGGTGGCGGGCAAAATCAACGTGTGTGGTACGTCGGCAGATCAAAACGGTGCTGGCTTTGCAGCATCGAGATAGCTGGCAGCTCGCTGGCTTGTGCAGCCAGGTCGCGGCGGATGGCGCTGATTACCCATTCCAGTTGAACTGGTGTGTGCAACTGAGCATAAGAGACTGAGCGACGGATCTGCTTACCATCCTGGGTACGCAGTGACAACAGAACACCACCATCTGGGCGCGGCTGGGTAGTAACGGTGTAGTCGGAGAATACGGAAGCGAATTTTTCTTGAATAAAAGTCATGTGAGGCGGCTCCATTGCTCATGGGATAACAAGCTTGCAAGTACTATTGCAGTGTCTGTGCCAGTCTTTCCCTTAAAATAAATCCTTTAAAATCAATGACTTGCAATATCCTCTAATTTCAGTCTTCGTGCATTTTGCATGAACACCCTTCGTGCGCCCTGCATTTTGCCGTTTCCTGCACGATGGGGATCGGGCAGAAGGGGGATTGCATGGATAGCGGCGATCAGGAGCAGGCATTGCGCATCCGCGTCGATGCTGATCGAACAGCTGGCGAGACTTGAGGTCAGTGTGTGTATCGACGCCGGGTCAACGCATGCCCGGAGTACCGTGCGCCAAGGAGTAGTTAATGACCGATACAGATATCAGCGCTTCGAAAACCATGACTGAAGACGAAGCCGCCGAGTTCGCCGAGCAGGTATTCGATGTGGCTCGCCAGGGAAATGCAGTCATGCTGGAGCGCCTGCTTGAAAAGGGCCTGCCTGCAGATCTGCGCAACCACAAAGGCGATACGCTGCTGATGCTGGCCAGCTATCACTGCCATGCGGATGCGGTCCGTGTGCTGCTGAACCACAAGGCTGATCCTGAAATCCGCAACGATAACGGCCAAAGCCCCATCGCCGGTGCAGCGTTCAAGGGCGATCTGGCGGTGGTCAGGTTGCTGGTCGAGGCGGGTGCCGACATAGACGGTGCCTCTGCTGATGGCCGTACCGCATTGATGATGGCGGCGATGTTCAATCGCAACGAAATAGTCGATTACCTGATCAGTCAGGGCGCGGACCCGCATGCCACTGACGCCAAGGGCATCACTGCACTGGGCGCCGCTCAGGCAATGGGCGCGACCGTCACTATTGAGCAGTTGACCAGAATGGGCGTGCAGCCAGCCCGGTCCTGACAGCAAGTGCAGTGACAGCAAGGCATGAACACATAGAGGCGCGATGGATTTACCGTTATCCTTCGCGCCTCTTTTTTTTGCCCGCTATCAGGATCGCCGCCCATGAAAGACTCACTGGTCGAATTAATCAGCAAAGTCAGCTCCGGCTGCATGGGCGACGATGAAATCGTGCATATCGCCGATGAAGCCGCGCAGGCGTATGCCGATCCGCAGGCATTTCTGGCCGCCAACCCTGATATCAACTACGACGATACATTCCCGATCCCGCTGGGCGAGTGGGTCGTGGTGGGCAGCCTGCCGGAAACCGTGCTGTTCCAGGCCGACAGCTACATGGACCTGTTCGAGCAGATCGTTCAGTCGTTCGGCAAGGACGTGACCTTCAACATCAAGCCCAAGCAGCTGGCCAAGGTCGAGCCGCTGGTCGCGCTCAATCGCATTCAGATTCAGTTGAGCAGCATGAACAAGGAGATGGGCGGCTATGTGCTGATGAACTTCAGCCAGCCACTGGATGATGAGTTGCAAGCAGTGCTGGTGTACGGCCGTGACGAAGCGCGCGTAGTCGAGCTGGCAGCATCGGCAGGCATCCATGCCGCACCTGCACTGCAGGCGTTGCGCGGTTAACCCAGCGCCGTATCGAGAAACATCATCACCGCAAAGCCGCCCATAAGGCCCAGGGTTGCCGAGGTCTGATGGCCATTGCGGTGGGTTTCCGGGATGACTTCATGGGACACCACGAAGATCATCGCGCCTGCTGCCAGCCCCATGCTCAGCGGATAGGCGATGGCAAGGCCGCTGGAGATACCCAGGCCCACCAGTGAGCCCAGTGGCTCCATGAGGCCGGAACCGATGGCCACCAGCATCGCCTTGAAGGCTGACAGGCCGGTGGCGCGCAGGGCCAGCGCAATGGCCAGACCTTCGGGAATGTCCTGAATGGCGATGGCGGTGGTCAATGGCAGGCCGACATTCATGTCGCCGCTGGCGAAACTGACGCCAATCGCCATGCCCTCAGGCAGGTTATGCAGGGTGATCGCCAGCACGAACAGCCAGACCCGACTGATTCGCTCCGAATGAGGTCCCTGGCGGCCTACGCTTTCATGCTCGTGCGGGGTGAATTTGTCCAGTCCCAGCATCAGCAGCACACCCAGTCCCAGACCGGCAACAACCGTCGCAGCTGCCCATGGGCCGCTGTCGGTAATGTCCCGGGCGGCTTCCAGGCCTGGAAGAATCAGCGAGAACGAACTGGCCGCCAGCATCATTCCGGCGGCAAAGCCGAGCATGATGTCCTGAGCGCGTTGCGAAACATTGCGCAGGGCAACCGCCATCACGGCGCCTAGCGCCGTGGCCAGAAAACCCGCCATGCCGCCCAGCAGGGCGTGATTGAAGTTGACCTCACTGGTGCCATGGAAGGCGTTATAAAGACTGATGCCAACGAGGCCGACGACGATCAGCAGAGCGAGGGCAAAGCCCAGGCTCACCAGTGGGCTGCCCTGGAACTGGTTTAACCAGGCCGCCCAGGGCGTTCGGGGTTGTGCGGGCGTAGGCATTGACAGGCTACCTTTGATAAAGGGGGAGCGATGGTGACTGAAATACAAAGTCGACCCCGTCTGGGAGCCCGAGAATATAAGGTTGGTTCAACGGAACCCCCGAACGGCGCTACTATCCTAGGAGGGTAAGCATTCAATTTAGGGGCAACACCATGGGTTCTAGCTTCAACGGCCTGGTCGGCTTGATCATTCTGGCGCTCGATATCTGGGCCATCATCAACGTCTTGAAAAGCGGTGCCGAGACCGGCAAGAAAATCCTCTGGGTATTGCTGATCGTACTGCTTCCTGTGGTAGGCCTGATCATCTGGGCAATCCTCGGACCGCGTGGCAACGTACGCATGTGATACGTCCACACGCTGGGCAAAACAACGCTTGATTACCTTGGGTAATCAGGCGTTTTTCGTTTCATGCGCCAGGCATTCGCAGCGGCAATGGCACGCCAGGCTGCATAGAGGTTCGACCTGTCATGTTCCTCGACGTAGAATGCGCGCCTTTGTTGTGGGCGGTCGGCCGTCCTGTCATCAGTACCCAGCGGGAGCTTACCCATGAGCGATTATCAGGAAACGTTATACGAAGGCTACGGCCAGCGCTTTCGTATGGAAAAAATGCTTCACGAAGTACGTACCGATCACCAGCACCTGGTGATCTTCCAGAACCCGCGCATGGGCCGTGTCATGGCGCTGGACGGCGTCATTCAGACCACCGAAGCTGACGAGTTCATCTACCACGAAATGCTCACCCATGTGCCGATTCTGGCGCACGGTGCAGCCAAGCGTGTGTTGATCATCGGCGGCGGCGACGGCGGTATGCTACGTGAAGTCGCCAAGCACATGAGCGTCGAACACATCACCATGGTCGAGATCGATGCGACCGTGGTCGAGATGTGCAAGGAATATCTGCCCAATCATTCCAGCGGCGCCTTTGACGATTCGCGTCTGAACCTGGTCATCGACGACGGCATGCGCTTCGTCGCGACCACCGAAGAAAAGTTCGACGTGATCATCTCCGACTCCACCGATCCGATCGGCCCGGGTGAAGTCCTGTTCTCGGAAAACTTTTATCAGGCCTGCCATCGCTGCCTCAACGAAGGCGGCATTCTGGTCACCCAGAACGGCACGCCCTTCATGCAGTTGAGCGGTGTGCAGACCACGGCCGGGCGTATGAACGGTCTGTTTGCCGACTGGCATTTCTATCACGCTGCCATCCCGACCTACATCGGCGGAGCGATGACCTTCGCCTGGGGCTCGACCGACAAGAGCTATCGCAAATTGCCGCTGGAAACCCTGCGTCAGCGTTTCTCGGGCAGCGGTATTGTTACGCGTTATTACAATCCGGAAGTCCACATCGGTGCGTTCGCCTTGCCGCAGTACGTTCTGCAGGCCGTGGGCAAGGCCAGCAACGACTGATGAGTCGGTCCGGCTTCTCGAGCCGGATTCTCTCGAGCGTCGCCTGCAAGGCTTTATAAGCGCTTAATTCGCGACAGAAATTTCACACGTTCTGTCACAGAATTGCGCGCGAAGCTGAACAGGCACGCGTCTTCATGGGCTGACCGGGCCCCTGGCGACCCGCAATCAAGTAATATCTGCGCCCTGTCGCGCGCCGTCTGCCTCAAGAGCAAGGCGGCGCTGCACCCTGAACCTACCCCTGAATCCACCGGATCCTGACAACCATGGCCAAAACGGACGCCCAGATTCATCGGCAAGCCCGCCTGCAAAATCCCACTGTCAAATCGCATCTGGCTTACATCCTGCTCAGTGGCTTCGCCCTGATGGTGATGTACACGCTGTTGCGTATCGGTCTGCTGGTCTACAACCGCGAGATGATTGGCGACACGCCTGCCTCGACGTTCCTTGAAGCTCTGTTCAACGGCACGCGCTTCGACCTGCGCCTGACCATGTACCTGTTGATTCCGCTGGTGCTGTCGCTGTTCAGCGCACGCGCCATGGCGGCACGCGGGTTCTTCCGTTTCTGGCTGACCCTGGTCGGCAGCATCACGCTGTTCTTCGGCTTGATGGAAATGGACTTCTACCGTGAGTTTCACCAGCGCCTGAACGGCCTGGTGTTTCAGTACGTCAAGGAAGACCCGAAGACTGTCCTGAGCATGCTCTGGTACGGTTTCCCGGTGGTCCGTTACCTGCTGGCATGGGCCGTGGTGACCTGGCTGCTGAGTCTGGTGTTCAAGGGTATTGACCGTGCAACCCGTCCACGTATTGCTGCAAAAACCAGTCCGGAGGCCACTCGTTCCGTTGCGCCGTGGTACGTGCGCGCCGGTGTGTTCGTGCTGGTGTTGCTGGTCATGGTGGTCTGCATCCGTGGCACCTTGCGCCAGGGCCCGCCTTTGCGCTGGGGCGACGCCTACACCACCGAGTCCAATTTCGCCAACCAGTTGGGCCTCAACGGCACTCTGACGCTGATCACGGCGGCCAAGAGCCGTATGTCCGAAGATCGCGACAACATCTGGAAAGCCACGCTGCCACAGAACGAGGCCCAGCAGACCGTGCGCGACATGCTGCTGACCCCGAATGACAAGCTGGTCGAGCCGGATATTGCCGCTGTGCGTCGCGACTTCACGCCACCGGCAGAGAAGACCTTGCCGATCCGCAACGTGGTCGTGATCCTGATGGAAAGCTTCGCCGGTCACTCGGTAGGCGCCCTGGGCAACGATGCCAACATCACGCCGTACTTCGACAAGTTGTCCAAGGAAGGCCTGTTGTTCGATCACTTCTTCTCCAACGGTACCCACACCCACCAGGGCATGTTCGCCACCATGGCGTGCTTCCCGAACCTGCCGGGCTTCGAGTACCTGATGCAAACGCCGGAAGGCAGCCACAAGCTGTCGGGTCTTCCGCAATTGCTGAGTACGGGCCGCAACTACGACGACGTCTACGTCTATAACGGCAATTTTGCCTGGGACAACCAGTCGGGTTTCTTCAGCAACCAGGGCATGACCAACTTCGTCGGCCGCGAGGACTTCGTCAATCCGGTGTTCTCCGATCCGACCTGGGGTGTTTCCGACCAGGACATGTTCGACCGTGGTGCGCAGGAGCTCAAGGCCCGTCAGGACGGCAAGCCGTTCTATGCCTTGTTGCAGACCCTGTCCAACCACACGCCGTATGCGCTGCCGGATCCTCTGCCGGTCGAGCGCGTCACCGGGCACGGCTCGCTGGACGAGCATTTGACCGCCATGCGTTATGCCGACTGGGCGCTCGGCCAGTTCTTCGAGAAGGCCAAAAAAGAGCCTTACTACAAGAACACGTTGTTCGTGGTGCTGGGCGACCATGGTTTCGGTAACGATAAGCAACTGACCGAAATGGACCTTGGCCGTTTCAACGTGCCTCTGCTGCTGATCGGCCCTGGTGTGCAGGAGAAGTTCGGCCAGCGCAGCAGCATTGTGGGTACGCAGGTCGACGTAGTACCGACCATCATGGGGCGTCTGGGTGGCCTGAACCGCAACCAGTGCTGGGGCCGCGATCTGCTGAACCTGCCTGAGGGTGACAAGGGCTTCGGTGTGATCAAGCCGTCGGGCAGTGAGCAGGTGGTCGCTATCATCAGCGGCAATCGCATCCTGATCGAACCGACCGAGATGCCTGCCAAGCTGTTGACCTACACGCTCGGTGCCAAGCCGCATGCCGAAGAAGTGCCTGATGCGCCGGACACGCAGGAGCTCAAGCGCAAGCTGGAAAGCTTCCTGCAGACGGCCACCAAGAGCCTGCTGGACAACACGGCCGGTGTAGAAGCCAGCAAAAACCGCAACTGATGACAACTGACTCGTCCGGGCGACCGGCGAGTCGGATCAGTCTGGCGACAAGGGCCCTCGGCATTGACTGCGAGGGTCTTTTTTTTGCCCGTCATGGGTGGCCCTGCGGCGTAATCGGTTGAACGAATGCGCGGGCCAAAAGGTCCAGATCACATAAGCCAGAGTGCCTGGCTTCGTATGGGAGGCATTGATGAAACAGTGGGCCATTTTGTATCTGGACAAGGATGGTGTGCAGCAGCGCCGCGAGGCTGGTTTTGATGAGCGTCCCAGTGAGGAAGAGGCTGCGCGTTTCCTGCGCAAGGACCTTTACCCAATGACCGACGAGCTGGATCTCAATGATCTTGACGGGCGTACTGAGGAGCCTACCGTGAAGACGCTCAAGGACCATAACAGTGTGCAGATTATTTCCATTACAGAAGTTGCCTGATCTGCGCTGATTCAAAAACCTTTTCGTGGCAACCACTTGGCATCCGGCCCACGATGGGGCTACTCTGCAGATGAGGCTGTTCAGACGGCCTCTGACATCTCGATACCCGACCGGCGCCAAGCCTGGTCCGGTCAGCTACATGCTTGATTCCCCACGCCGGATTATCTGTCGTGAGGCGGCCCCCGAGGACTCGGCGGTCGCTCTGGAAGAGTTGAAACTCTATCTATCGTTGCATAGGAGGACGTTTCATGAGCACAGCCTATCAAGAGGACATCAGCAGTAACGTACTGCGCCGCATGAAAGAAGGCGGTTTTGACTTCGCGCGAATCTATCCCATCGAGTTCTACGCCATCTTCCCGGATGAGGAACGGGCACGGCAGGCCGCAGAGCAATTTCGCGGCGAATCCCTCAACACCCAGGTAAACGTACGTGATGACGGCCATTGGCACCTGCAATTGAGCAAAGTCATGTACGCGACCTATCACGGCATTGGTGACTTCGAACAGGACTTCCAGACGGTCATTTCACCTATGGACGGCGAAGTCGAGGGATGGGGCGTTACTCAGGAGATCAGAAGACTGCACGCTTGATGGCTGCGGATTGTCAGGCATACACCACCGGCTGATTCGGGACACGTTCCGGATCGGCCGGTTCTGTTTTCGGCCCGCGTTCATAAACAGTGGTCAAAAAAAAGCCACTCAAACGAGTGGCGCAAAGGGAAGTCTGTTTAAAATCCGCAGGCGTTCTTCATCTGCTGGACAAAATATCGGTTGCGGCAAAAAACGGCGTTTGGTGCCTGTTTGCTCGGTTGCTGTGGAGTGTGGCGAACTAATGCTGTTGGCGGAAATCAACTCTGACTATGCTGATCATAGATTTCACGGTTGAATGACGCTTCCGAATGAGGCGCAAAAGAATTGGCTTGGGCGTTTAGTGCACAGGAATGGTGCGTAGAGCGTCGAGTGTTTACCTAACCTTTTGAAATTAAAGCGTTTATGCCGGTGGCACGGGCTTTGCGATGGTCTTGGTGTCCATGGTGACAAGGAGTACGGCATGATCCGCACCTTTTATGACGAGATGTACGATGCGGGCGGCGTAGTCCGTCCGCACTATCGGGAGTTCGCCCGCTGGCTGGGTGATACGCCTCCCGAGCTTTTGGCTCAACGCAGGCGCGAAGCTGATCTGCTGTTTCACCGTGCCGGGATCACGTTCACACTCTATGGTGATGAGCAGGGCACCGAGCGGCTTATCCCTTTCGATACCATCCCGCGCAGCATCCCGGCCAGTGAATGGCGGGTTGTCGAGCGTGGCTGCATTCAGCGCGTCAAGGCGCTGAACATGTTTCTCGCGGATCTGTATCACGACCAGCGGATTATCAAGGCCGGGATCATTCCCGCCGAACAGGTGCTGGCCAACGAGCAGTACCAGTTGGCAATGCAGGGCCTGAATCTGCACCGCGATCTGTACTCGCATATTTCCGGCGTCGATCTGGTGCGCGACGGTGATGGCACGTATTACGTGCTGGAAGACAACCTGCGCACTCCGAGCGGCGTGAGCTACATGCTCGAAGACCGCAAGATGATGATGCGCCTGTTTCCGGAGCTGTTTTCCGCACAGCGCATTGCGCCGATCGACCACTACCCGAATCTGTTGCTCGACACGCTCAAGAGTTCCAGCCATCTGGACAACCCGAGTGTCGTGGTGCTGACGCCTGGCCGCTTCAACAGCGCCTTTTTCGAGCATGCGTTTCTGGCTCGCGAGATGGGCGTCGAACTGGTGGAAGGTGCCGACCTGTTTGTCCGTGATGACCGCGTGTTCATGCGCACCACCGACGGCCCGAAAGCCGTTGACGTGATCTATCGTCGCCTCGATGACGCATTCCTAGATCCGTTGGCCTTCAACCCTGATTCGATGCTGGGCGTCCCGGGGCTGCTGTCGGCCTATCGATCCGGCAACGTGGTGCTGGCCAATGCCATCGGTACCGGCGTCGCGGATGACAAGTCGGTTTACCCCTACGTCACCGACATGATTCGCTTCTATCTGGACGAAGAGCCGATTCTCAAAAACGTGCCGACCTGGCAGTGCCGCAAGCCGGAAGAGCTGTCACATGTGTTGGCCAACCTCGGCGATCTGGTCGTCAAGGAAACCCAGGGCTCCGGTGGCTACGGCATGCTGGTCGGCCCCGCAGCGACCGCCGCCGAGATCGAAGCCTTCCGGGCGCGCCTCAAGGCCAAGCCGCATGCGTACATCGCCCAACCCACCTTGTGCCTGTCGACCTGTCCAACCTTTGTCGAGAACGGCATCGCCCCGCGACATATCGATTTGCGCCCGTTTGTTCTGTCCGGTCGTGAAACCCGCGTTGTGCCTGGCGGGCTTACCCGAGTGGCCTTGCGTGAAGGCTCACTGGTGGTCAATTCGTCACAGGGTGGCGGAACCAAAGACACCTGGGTGGTCGAGGATTAAGGATGCCTGCCAATGTTAAGTAGAACTGCCTCTGATCTTTTCTGGATGTCGCGTTACCTGGAGCGAGCGGAGAACCTCGCCCGCATGCTGGACGTGAGCTATTCGCTGTCGCTGATGCCGCAGGACGGGCGGGGCGACGGGCTGGATGAAATAGCCATGCCGTTACTGATCACCGGAACGCTGGAAACCTATATCGAGCGTCATGGCGAGCTGCATGCCGAGCGCATGCTGCATTTCTTTGCCCTGGACGCCACCAACCCGGCCAGCATCTACAGCTGCCTGGGTGCAGCGAGGGCCAGTGCGCACGCGGTGCGCGGGCGTATCACCGCAGACATGTGGGAGAACATCAACTCCACCTGGCTGGAGATTCGCGGCATCGCCCAGCAGGGCCTGACCCGCTACGGCATGAGCCGTTTCTGTGAATGGGTCAAGGAGCGTTCGCACCTGTTCCGTGGCGCGACCTACGGCACCATCATGCGTAACGATGCGTTCCGTTTCATCCGTCTGGGCACGTTTATCGAGCGCGCCGACAACACCATGCGCATGCTCGATGCCCGCTATGAAATGCTTGAACTGCGTGGGCCACAGGCCAATGCTGCGGCAGACAACTCGGCGGCCGGTTATTACCAGTGGAGCGCCTTGCTGCGCGCACTGTCCTCGTTCGAGGCTTACACTGAAGTCTATCGGGATGCGCCAGGCGCGCGTCAGGTTGCTGAACTGTTGTTGCTGCGTGCTGACATTCCACGCTCGCTACGCGCGTGTCTGGAGGAGATGGACGTCATTCTGGCCAGTCTGCCGGGCGTCAATGGGCGACCCGCACAACGCATGGCTGCCGAGATGGATGCCAGATTGCGTTACACCAGCATCGACGAGATCCTGGCTGAAGGCCTGCACGAGTGGTTGAACGAATTCATTCCGCTGCTGGCCCAACTGGGTGATGCCATTCACACTTCGTACCTGGAGGCTGCATGAGACTTTCGATAAGCCATGAGACCACCTATCACTACGATGACCAGGTGCGCTCGAGTATCCAGTATCTGCGCCTGACGCCTCACGACAGTGAGCGCCAGCAAGTGCTCAGCTGGCAGCTGACGTTGCCACGTCCGGTGCGTGCGCAGATCGACCCCTTTGGCAATATCCTGCACGTCCTGAGCCTGGAAGAGCCGCACGAAGCAATCATCATCGGCGCGCGCGGGCAAGTGGAAATCGATGAAACCCGCGAGGCCGAGCACGAAAGCCCGTCGGCATTACCGTTTTTGCGCGTGACGCGACTGACCGAGCCTGACGAAGCGATTCGCAGTTTTGCGGCCATGGAGTGTCGCAAGCGGGCTGACCGCACAGGGTTGATCGACCTGATGCAGGCGCTCAACCAGCACATGACCTACACCCAGGGCGCGACCGAAGTGGACACCAGTGCCGCGCAGGCCTTCGCCGGACGCTCTGGCGTCTGTCAGGACCATACTCACGCGTTTCTGGCCTGTGCCCGCAGCCTTGGGGTGCCGGCCCGTTATGTTTCCGGTTATCTGTGCAGCGAAGACAGCGAGCATCTGTCCAGCCACGCCTGGGCCGAGGCCTGGATAGACGACGCCTGGTACAGTTTCGATGTCACCAATCAGTTGGCGATCCCCGAGCGCCATTTGAAACTGGCGGTAGGATTGGATTATCTGGACGCCTGTCCGGTGCGCGGCATGCGGCGCGGCGGCGGATCCGAGCAGATGCACGCCAAGGTCGTGGTGTCGCCCATGACCGGCACGCCAAAAGTGAAAACCCGCGTGCAGGTCCAGACGCAGCATCAGTAACCCGCAGCGGGTCTGCGCATCATGAAATGGCCGGGCTCAACTACCCGGCCATTGTTCATTCGGCAGGATCGTCGGTGATGTCGTAGAGCGCGTTGTGCAGCTCTTCATAGTTGCCGCCATTGATGACGCTGAAGTAGCCCGCAGCCCTGAGCTGTTCCTGAGCCTTGTCGGCCTTGCTGTCCGTGCTGCTGAAAATGACGAACACGGCATTGCGGTCGTTGAGCACCTGTTTCATCTGATTGACCAACCGTCGGTCATCGACGCGTACGGCGTTCAGTACCGTGCCTGCGTCATAGTCGGTCTGGCTACGTACATCCATTGCCAGTTTGCCTTCCTTCAACGCTGCCACGGCCGCAGCCTGATCGACCATCCCCGCGTGTGCTGCGAAGCTGCTGACAAGTGCCCAAACAGCAATCCATTGGCGCATAAACCCACCTCCCTCAGTGCGAATGGAAAGAGTGGCACAGTTGAACATAGTTCGAAAGCGCGTGGATCAGCCAAACAATCGATTCAGGTTAGGCACGATCAATAACAGCGCAGTGGTAAAGAGGATCAATCCCGCCTGACGTACTTTGGAGTGCTTGAACTTGAACATGGCTGACCGCCTTTTGTTGTTATTCCTGAGCGACAGAAGCAGGCCGATCCGCAAAACGGATCATCGACTGCTGGCAAGGTTGCGCATTGAACAGGTGGGTCCGGTCATTCGACCGCTGGCCCGAGCGCTGAAAGGATTTTGCGCGCTTCCTGTTACAGATCTAACCATAGAGCCGAGGTGCCCTGGAGTTTAGAACTGTTGGGAATCTAAAATTGCTTATCTAGAAGCGAAGGCTATTATCGGAAGGGGCGCTGAATCAACAGGCCTTTTCTAGACGCTTCGTCTTTGCCCGTCAGCTTTGCACCGTTCGTCCGGGACAGATTTTTCCTACATGGAATAAACGTCTGAAACGGGCCGGGGCGCTGCTTGATTTGCCGAGGTCTTCAAGGCAGGCTCTGCCGGTGCGCTACTGCCTCATTACTGCTTCAGGGTCCCTTTTATGTCTTTACGCATCTGTATTCTGGAAACCGACAATCTGCGACCTGAACTGGTCGAGCAATATCACGGGTATGGGCGGATGTTCGAATTACTCTTCGCTCGCCAGCCCATCGCCGCAGAGCTGACGGTTTACAACGTTGTGCAGGGCGACTATCCACCTGCAGACGAGCAGTTCGATGCTTACCTGGTGACCGGCAGCAAGGCCGACTCATTTGGCACCGACCCCTGGATTCAGACCTTGAAGGTCTATCTGCTGGAACTGTATCAGCGCGGCGAAAAACTGCTGGGCATCTGCTTCGGTCACCAGTTGCTGGCCTTGCTGCTGGGCGGCAGGACCGAGCGTGCCGTGCAGGGGTGGGGCGTCGGGATTCACCATTATCAACTTGCCCCCGCCAGGCCGTGGATGACACCGGCGATGGACACGCTCACGCTGCTGATCAGTCATCAGGATCAGGTCACCGCGCTGCCCGAGAACGCCACGGTCATTGCGTCCAGCGAGTTCTGCCCGTTTGCGGCTTACCATATCAATGATCAGGTGCTGTGTTTCCAGGGGCATCCCGAGTTCATTCATGATTTTTCACGCACCTTGCTTGACCTTCGTCAGGAAGCGCTGGGCGAGCAGATTTACAAGCAGGGTGTGGCCAGCCTTGACCACGACCATCATGGCGCGACAGTGGCGGAATGGATGATGCGCTTTGTGGCGCACAAACCGGAAAAACAGTCAGTCTGACCCGGCGCATGGCCCATCGTCATGCTTTCGCCGGACTGTTTGAATGAGGTTGCAGTGGCGGGTTTATAGCCAGCCGGAGCGCTTGAAGCTGGCGAACAGTGCCGTACACCCGCCCAGAATGACGCCCAGCACGATGAAGTAGCCGTATTCCCACTTGAGTTCAGGCATGTTCTCGAAATTCATGCCGTAGATGCCGGCAATCGCTGTCGGGAACGCCAGAATCGCTGCCCAACCGGCGAACTTGCGTTGCACGATGCTCTGCCGCGAAGACTCCAGCAGCAGGCCGATTTCGATCGTCTGGCTGGCGATGTCACACAGGTTGCCCAGGTCTTCCATCTGGCGCTTGACGTGAATTTCGACATCGCGAAAGTAGGGGCGCATGTTTTTGTCGATGAACGGAAAACTCAGTCTCTGCAATTCTTCGCCCACTTCCACCATGGGTGCCACGTAGCGACGCATGCGTAACAGGTCGCGGCGCAGGGCATGAATGTGCTGGATGTCGGACTCGCGCAACGAGCCACCGATGACGCTCTGCTCCAGTTGCTCAAGCTCGGCGTGAATGGCTTCGGTCACCGGCTGATAGTTCTCGGTCACGAAGTCCAGAAGCGCGTAGAGCACGAAGTCTTCGCCGTGCTCCAGCAGCAGTGGTCTGGCCTCGCAACGCTGACGCACCAGTCCGTAGGACTTGGAGTGGCCGTTGCGCGAGGTGATGACGTAGCCCTTGCCGGCGAAGATATGGGTTTCGATGAATAGCAGCTTGCCGTTGTCGCGTACGGGGGCGTAAGTCACGATGAACAGTGCATCGCCAAAGGTTTCCAGCTTCGGACGGCTATGCACCTCCAGCGCGTCTTCAAGGGCCAGCTCATGCAGATTGAACTGCTCCTTGAGGCTGGTCAGCTCCGCGTTGGTGGGCTGCTCCAGTCCTATCCAGACGAAGTGATCGGGCTTGGCTGCCCAGGCGGCGCCCTCATCGAGGGTGATATCACGGACTTTTTTACCCTTGCTGTACACCGCTGCTGCAACAACTCGACCCATGGTGCTATCGCTTCTTCAATTTGTCAGTGGCGCAAAAACATGCGCGGTCGCTGATCAGATTGATCAAATGCGTATGAGTTCGCCGATAAACGAAAGCCCGTTGGCGCGGGCTTCGGTCGAGCCTCAGAGCATGTGCTGCCGATCCTGTTCGATCGCTGCCTCCAGCGTGTCGAGCAAGGCCTTTCTGACCTTGAGTTTGGTCTTCCTGTGCGCGCTCATGTTGATCTTCTTCAATTGCCCGGCGACGGCCAGCGCGGTGCTCTGCAGCTCCTCGACGCTGACCACGCGGTCGAGGAAACCGGCGGCCATCGCTGCTTCAGGGTCGAACATCTCGGCGTTGATCACTGAGCGATTGAACGCCGATTTGCGCAGGCGATCGCGCGCCAGCTCTATACCGGCATGGTGCATGGTCATGCCGATCTGCACTTCGTTCAGACCGATACTGAATGGCCCGGCGACACCGATTCGATAATCGGCGGACAGCAGCAGAAAGGCGCCCTTGGCAACCGCGTGGCCGGGGCAGGCGACGATGATCGGGAAGGGGTGCGACAGCATGCGCCGCGCCAGCGTCGAGCCCTGTGCGACCAGCTCGATCGCGGCCTCGGGGCTGGAGGTCATGACCTTGAGGTCGTAACCGCCCGACAGAATGCCCGGCTGGCCGGTGAGAATAACGATGGCCCGATCTTTTTCGGCCTGGTCCAGCGCGGCGTTGAACGCAACGATCACGTCCGGGGAAATGGCATTGACCTTGCCGTTGTTCAGGGTCAGCGTGGCGACACCGTCGTCCAGATGGTATGAGACCAGATCACTCATGACGTGATTCCTTTATTGAAGTGAGCAGACGTTACTCATCCATAGGGAGCAGGTAAAGCGCTGACTGCCGGGTCACTGAATGGCGTGCCGATCAATGGCGGATTCAGCGCCGACTGCGCTCTGCGTCATGGCTGGATATCGTTGAATCCGCAATATTCTTCCCAGTCCATCCCCAGCGCTTCGGCGACCTGGCGGTGTGCTTCCAGACGCATGCTCTGCAACTGTTCGGGCGACTCGGCAATCAGTTCCAGTGCCAGCTCCCAGGTTTCGATACCCTGGCTCTCGGCCTCGTCTTCGAACGCCCACTGCACTTGCTGCTTTTGCTCCTTGGGGCTCAACGCGCTGATCTCATCCTTCAGGGTCGGATGGGTCGCGAGGTATTTCGCCAGCGCGGCCTCGTTCCACTCAAGCGTATTCATGTGGTTTTTCCTCAAACGTTTCGATAGCCAGGCTGTCTCTTGGAGTAGCCCGGCAAGACGGCGTGATTGTGAGGGAGGTGGCCTTTGGTGTCAGCACTTGCAAGCGGCTGTCCGCACGAATTTATCGATCACTTGAAGAGGAGCCTGTCGTTATGATCAAAGTCAGCGTGCTGTATGCGTATGAAGAGGGTGCCCGTTTCGACCACGATTACTATCGTGACAAACACATGCCGCTGGTGCAGGAGCTGATGGGCACGTACTGCAAGGGTTACAGCGTGGACCGAGGCATAGGCGGGGCAACGCCAGGCTCGGACCCCGTGTATATAGGCATGTGCCACATTTATTGTGATTCCATTGAAGACTTTGAAGCCGGCATGGGTCCGCATTCAAAACAGATCAATGCCGATATCATCAACTACACCGACCTGATCCCTGAAATTCAGATCAGCGAAGTGCGCGCCGATGTGAAAAACGTTCTGTAAGTTATCGAGCGCTGTCCTGAAGGGCCGGCCGTTTTTTCGAGGACATTCCACCCGACGGATCGAAACACTGACTGTCGTAATGCGGGCTTTGGCACTGCGAGGGGACGTTCGGGGGAGGCGGGCGGTTTCGCTGGAAGGCCTTGTAGCGCTCGGTCTCGATCACCTGCACCCGAGTGCGACCGCCGACCTTCAGGTATTCGGTCGCCTTGAGGTTGGTCTTGTGAACATAGTCCAACGGCTCGTCGTCCCATCGCATGTATGGCGGCCCCTGGCGTTGCAATACGCTTTGCGCGCTTCCATCGCAGGGGATGGATGCATAACTCACCTTGCCCTGAGGTGATGTGCATTTGAAGATCTCGCCGTATGTTGCGCCACTGCCCAGCAAAGCGAACATCGACAGCGTTATTGAAAGCCTTTTCATGATGTACTCCCGGCAGACGCAAGCATGGCGCAAGGCTACCATTTGCTCTTTGCCGCTGCCATATCCCTCTGCCAGGTCCGTTCGTCAGACACATCGCACGGCTGTGTCCACAGGCTCTCTGACTATCAGGTCCTGAATTTAACAAACGGAGGCGCACATGACCGGCACCCAGCCAGGCAGCAGCAACGGAAACAACAACGATCAGGGTTTCGACGAGAAGTCGCCGGACGCCAAAGACCCGCAGATCGACCCTACCGAGCCTGCAAAGACTCCTGCGACCGAAAAAGGCAGCAAGGATGATTACCCGCCTTACACACCGGACAAGTAACTGACAGATTGCCCTCGGTGAGTACCGGGGGCGATTTATAGCCGAACCTCGCTTTACCCCCTCGTACTACTTGTTGGCATCCAGGTATTCCAGCAGATCTTCCATTCGCTCATCGTTACCCATCCACCAAAGCTTCATGCGAGTGCCGGGGACAACTTCGCTCGGGTCCTTGATATACGTGCGCAACTCTTCGCGCGTCCAGACCAGCCCCGAGTTCTTCATCGCGTCGGTGTAAACGTAGCCTTCCTGTTGCCCCGCCTGACGACCAATGATGCCGTTGAGGGGCGGGCCAAATGCGCTGCGTGTAGAAGGGCCGATCTTGTGACAGCCGGAGCATAGGCGGGTGAAGACTGCTTTCCCGGCCTCTGCATCACCCGCGCCTTGAGCAAGCGCAGGCAGGGCCAGTGCCAAGAGGAGTAATGCGGTTTTTTTCATCGGTCATCCACAGCGCGTTCGGCCTTTTGCTCAAAAGTGGCAAATGTTAGCGCAATTATCGCGGGATCACTTGCTGGCCGGTATCTGGCTCGACAGTTCGTCGAAGTCACGCTTGTAACTCGCCATCTCGGCTGCGCTGACAAAGCTCTGCTCAAGAACCAGTTTCTTCGCTCCGGCTTCGATGGTCTCCAGCTGGTGAAGAAAGCGCTTTTTCTTTCTGGCTTCCATCCGTGTGCCAGCCTCATCGATAGCCGTGCGTAGCTCAGTTGCTCGCTGGTTTACGAAGTCCTGGCCTCGACGATCAACGGTGAGCCCGTCGTTTTCGACATAGCCCTCCAGCCCGGTTTTCTTCAACACCAGCCAAAGCGCCTGATCCGGCGTGAACGTACCCTTGAATTTCTTGACCTTTCTGCTGCTGTCCGCGCCCAGATCGACCTTCACCGGGCAGCCGGATCGATGCGCCAGTTGCTGCAAGGCCTCGTCCAGACGTTGCGAAGGCATGTCATACGCCACCGGCGTCATCTGACACGCAGCGAACGCGGGAGCAGCCGCCAGACACGCAACGGCGAGGAGCAGTTTTTTCAGGGTGTTTTTCATGATTGCAGGGTTTCATCCGGGAGGTAGGGCTTGGAAATCGTTTTCTGCATGATGTTCCCTGTCTGCCCGACGCTTGCTTGAGCAGTCGTGTCCCTGATGTCTCTTGACCCATGCCAGACGCTGCATGCTCAAATCGCAGACAAAGAAAAGCCCGCGATGGGGGGTAGCGGGCTTAAGGTCTTGCTGGGAATTGAGTTAACAATAAACCCGCGAACGTGAAAAAAGCGTGAACTGCCAGATACAATTTACAAACAATTCAAATCACGGCTCGCCGTCCCAGTAATCGAGGTTTTCCGTGGTCCGCTGGTTGGCGGTGAACACTCGGGTCCCTTGAACCGAAACCATCGCCTGGTACTTGCCCGAGTCCGGGTACTCACACACTTCGGGCGTTTCCCGGGTGCTGATCGACAGGTACTTCAGCGGCGCCTGTGAGGTATTGATGATCTGGTGCGGGTAATCGGCACCCGCGGGGATAAATACGATGTCACCCGTTCTGATCGGCAGCATCTCGCCCGCAACACGCAAACTGCCTTCGCCCTCGATGATCACGAACATCTCTTCCTGCGCATGTTGAAAATGATAAGGGCACGAGCGCTTGCCCGGCGCGACGACATCAATCGAGGCCCCGAGCTTTTGTGCCGCCGTGCCTGTGCCCAGGCGGGCTGCCGAGCTTTCATAGAGCGGTTCACGAACTTCATGTTCGAGGTGAGCCTCATTGAAATTGCGAATCAGACGAGACGCCAGTTCACGTGCGCGTTCATTCATGTCGGTCGACGCTCGATGAGTTCAGAAGAGGGTACTTTAGACCAGAGCGCGTGAGGTGTTGCAGGCAGTTACCTCGATCAGGAAAAAACAGCCCCAGGCAGCCGCCACAAAAAGCCCGTCGCGCCGCATGCATCCGTTGCGCAACTCGGAAACCTATTCACCTGAAACTCGTCTACACTTCAAATCACGATTTGGCCCCTACCAGAGGACGCACCATGTTTTCAAAACCCGACATTCAGCGCGTTCTTGAGACAGCTTTTCTGCCTTCAAGGTGTGAGTGCGTTGTAGCGCCAAATGAAACCTTCTCGGTGAAGCTTCTCCATCCCGAGTCAGGTGATATCCAGCTCTACGTAACGGGGCTGTCCCTGTCCGAGGTAGACAGCAGCCGATCCATCGCACGGCTGGTGCTTTCGCTGAGAGAACAACGAGACCTGATGGGGTTGATGGATTTGTCCCTGAGGAGGATGGCGTAGGGGCTGGGCTCGTATGTTGATTGCGTTGTATCAGTGATGACCAGAAAGCATCTTTCAGGGTGAAGTTACCTTCAACCCTGACAAGGCTCTTTACTCGCAGTGGGTAGCGGTGGGCAAATGCATAGGCAGTCACTCCGACCGAATGCCCAACAGGACTCACTGCTCATTCATTGAGCTCGGCTTCGACGCATTTCGTGTATTCGTCTGACCTGTTCCTGAATATTGATATTCCCTACAGGCGTATCTTGGTGGTTTCAATAGCCGTAAAGGTCAGGTGCAAGGAAGGCCGATCACCGATCTGTCTATGAATCTCGGGATCATTCAATGTACCGATAAGCCACTCCTTGGGTATCGTCGTTCCGCGCATGCTTGCTTCGATCTTCTGATGATCTCAACCCTATATTCATTCAGATCACGAAAGTTCTTGATCGTCCAAGCATGCGAAGGCACTTTCATGCCGTTCTCTTTCAAAGTTTTAGGGATCAGATTGCCGTTGGGTCGCGGTATGACCGACGACACGATAACTCCAGAATACTTCGCCCGACGCCTCTTGAATGCCGGGGTCGTCAGGTCGGGCGTCGGTGATGAGCTTTTGTGAGCCAGCGGGCCTGTGCTCCTGAGGTCCGATCCATGACAGACAGTGAAGAAGATTCTCTGGCCAATAGGACTCTGTGATTCGTTACAGGGTGTACTATCGAAGACTACCCATCAGAAATCAGCTAGCCATGTCCGCGCTAAACGAAGAGAGCCGCCAGATCGTAGCTGCTCTGGCGTACCGGGTTGGCCCGAATGCTGATACTGCAAGCATCGCGCAAGCGACGGTCTCGATTTTGGAGGCTATGCACGCAGCACTTACCCCCATCATTGGTCAGCAGGGGGTCGCGGCGCTTCATCGACGCAGCCTTCATCTCTGCGCCTCCCGCCAGCCGCACCTGGCCCACATATCCGATCGTGTGCAAACCGCGCCGGATCTGAACACGCTTAATTCTGAACTCGTTACAGAAAGCGAAGCAGACGCCTTTGTTGTTTGGTGAAGTGATGCTGACCACCTTCTACGAACTGCTCACTAAGCTGATCGGGCCCTCGCTCACCGCACGTTTGCTTCGTGATGTGTGGAAACCTTCTTTGAGCGACACATCTGCGCAGGAAAATTCGCCATGAACACCAAAGTGACTATCAACCGCTTGGCCACTGGGGTGCCAGGACTGGACGAGGTACTGGGCGGGGGATTGCCGGAGTTTTCGTTCAATCTTATCGCCGGCCCGCCTGGCTGTGGCAAAACCACTCTGGCGCACCAAATGATGTTCGCCCTGGCAACGCCCGAGCGTCCGGCATTGTTCTTCACCGTGCTCGGCGAACCTCCGTTGAAGATGCTGCGTTATCAACAGCAATTTGACTTTTTCGACGACGAAGCCATCAACCAGTCGATCCGTTACATCAACCTGGCCAGTGACACTCTGGCGGGGGATCTGGATGAAGTATTACGCCGAATCGTCGCTGAGGTAGAGGCATACTCTCCGGCGCTGGTGTTCGTCGACTCGTTTCGCTCAGTGGTGCTGGCGAGCCAGACCCAGGACAACCCCAATAACAATTTGCCGCAGTTCGTTCAGCAACTGGGCATGTTGATGACCACTTGGCAAGCAACGACCTTCCTGATTGGCGAATACTTCAACGAAACTGACACCAACCCGATTTTCACCGTGGCCGACGGTCTGATCTGGTTGCGCCAGAGCGTGCAGCGCAACTCCATGGTGCGCAAAATGGAAATCATGAAGATGCGCGGCCAGCCGACGCTGCCGGGACTGCACACCTTTCGTATCGCCACCTCAGGCATAAAGGTTTTCGCACCGGCGCCCATCAGCCATGTTGACCTGCCCGTGACGTTTCCGATACAGCGCCTGAAAATGGGTGTGCCACAACTTGACGAGATGCTCGGGGGTGGCTTGCCCCGTGGTTACTCCCTATTGGTGGCAGGCCCATCAGGGTCGGGCAAAAGCATTCTCGCTGCGACGTTCCTGGCGGAGGGAGCGCGCAATGGCGAGACCGGCGTGATCGCGGTATTCGAGCAACGCCCCAACCACTCCCAGAATGCCACTCTCGCGGGCTTGATCAAGGATGGAACAGTCAGTCTGGTCGATAGCCGCGCGCCGGATTTGTCCATTGACGAAATCGTCCAGTTGCTGTTGCACGAGATCGGCCGACTAAATGCCACACGCGTCGTGATCGACTCCCTGTCAGGCTTCGAACTAGCCCTGGCCCCGACGTTCCGCGAGGATTTCCGTGAGTCGCTGTCGCGCATGGTCACGGCGCTCACCAGTGCAGGCGTCAGCGTATTAATGACCTCCGAGCTGGAAGACCGTTACACCGATCTGCGCTTCAGTCCCTACGGTACGGCATTTCTGACCGACGCAATCATTGTCCAGCGCTACATTGAGGTTGAGAGCCGTTTGTTGCGAATCATGGCTGTGGTCAAGGTGCGGGCCAGTGCTCACTCCGATGAACTAAGGTTGTACTGTATCGACGATGATGGCTTGCAGATTGGAGACATGTTGCCGAATAAGGAAGGCTTGCTAGGGGGGCGCCCGACCCAACAGCGTATGGTCACATTCGAAGGATGAGCGAAATATCATGAGCGAGGGCAACGGCAAGAATGCGCAAGCCACGGCGGCCGCAGCACGCGAACTGTTCCTTCTCGGCCAGAAAACGGTCGCAGCGCGTGCGGCGCTGGCAGCGGTTCATAAGGAACTCAACCAGACCAATGCCAAACTCGTCGATAATCGCCACGTCGAGCAATTGATCGAGGCCAACCAGCAGTTGGTACTGTCAATTCTAGCCGCGC
This sequence comes from Pseudomonas cerasi, assembly GCF_900074915.1. GTDB lineage: Bacteria > Pseudomonadota > Gammaproteobacteria > Pseudomonadales > Pseudomonadaceae > Aquipseudomonas > Aquipseudomonas cerasi. The sequence goes on along the minus strand of NZ_LT222319.1, from coordinate 3,830,865 downwards.
AATCGGATGTGGAAAATCCGGAAAGCGCGCAGACAGAACAGAACATGTACCTCGAGATGCGCGAGGCAAACGAGCAATTGGTAATAGCCGCGCTTAGCGCACGAGACCTCCAGGTTGCAGCGGAACATGCGCTGGATCAGCAACGCAACTTTCTGAACCAGGTGGCCCACGAACTCCGAAATCCACTGACGCCCATCAGCATGATTGCTGGCAGGCTGGTATGTGTGCCTAGCGAAGAATTACCCCGTATGCAGATGTTGATTGAGGGGCAGGTGAAGCAGATGTCCCGATTGGTCGAAGATTTGCTCGACATCGCCCGCGCCAGCACCGGTAAATTTCGCCTTGATTGCCACATTGTCGATATGGCTCAAACAATCCATGAGGCAATAGAGATCTGCACCCCGATCATGGTCGCTCATAACCTGCATTTCAGTTCGCAACTGCAGGAGTGCACGATGATGGTTAAGGGCGATTCTGCTCGCCTTGCTCAAATCCTTGGCAATCTGCTGAGCAACGCAGCGAAGTATACTCCTGCCGGTGGTACGGTCACTCTGACCGCGACAACTCAAGCCGAACACCTGGAAATACTTATCCGCGATACCGGTATTGGTATAACTGCTGGCGCGCTGCCATTTATTTTCGAGCCCTTTGTACAGGATGTTCACGCGGTGGGGTTCAACGGTGCAGGCCTGGGCATTGGTCTGACGGTCGTGCGTGAGTTGATCGAAGCCCATGGCGGTACGGTGACTGGTACTAGTGAGGGAGAAGGTAAGGGGAGCGAGTTTATAATGAAACTACCCTTGGCGAGCCATTGACGGCGTCCAGACGCAAAACAGGCTTTCCGTGCGGTACATGCACCCACTGTTTCGACTGCGCTTCGGTATTTACTCCCTCATATCAACCTGGATTCAGCGCCTGCAATGCCCTGAATTTCTGTGCTAATGCTTGTTAATGCTCACTGACGATCGTGCCTTAGTGTTGCATCTGTAGAACGCTAATTATCCTCTCCCGTCCGGACATGTGAATCGTTCCTGATTGTGTAAAGCAATCAGGCATTGATAATGAACAGATTCGCCGCGAGCCCGTGCCGTTGATGCCACAGATGCCCAATCCGCCCGCTCAAACCCGACTGAACTGTGAAGCCCTCCCGAGGCCTGAACTTAACACCCCTTGAAGGAGCTACCCCCATGAACAGCGATCAATTCAATCAATACGACGCCGAGCGCCTTCACCAGCGAGTAGCGGCCGAACTGGGCATTACGGCCGAAGAGCTGACCACCTGGATGATCAACGATATCGAGCGCGTGACCGAGGGCGGCAAGGACGTCGGGCACATGGTGGTCTTTCGCGAGTCGACCCCTGCGGAGGTTCTCGACAAGGTTCAGCACAAGCAAAGCCATTTCACGGCCATGACCGGTGTGATCGATCTGAGCTAAGTGCAGCGGGCTTTGATGTCAAAGCCCGCAGACTCAATAATCTGCCCCCGTGCCTGCGCCTGTAACGATCGCAATCCCGGAACTGGTGCCCAGGCGTGTTGCGCCGGCTTCAATCATCGCTCTGGCCGTGGCCACGTCACGCACACCGCCAGACGCCTTGACGCCGATGTCAGGGCCGACCACCCGGCGCATCAGCGCCACATCCTCGAGCGTCGCGCCACTGCGGCTGAAGCCGGTGGAGGTCTTGACGAATGCCACGCCCAAGTCGCGACAGATCTCGCAGGCGCGGACTTTCTGCGCTTCATCGAGCAGGCAGGTTTCCAGGATCACTTTGAGCGGCACCTTGCCACAGGCCTGCAACACCGCGGCGATATCGTCGCGGACCTCATCGAACAGGCCGTCCTTGAGCCAGCCGATGTTCAGCACCATGTCGATTTCCTGAGCGCCGGCAGCGATCGTCAGGGCTGCTTCCGACGCCTTGCTGGCACTCAGCCCGGCGCCCAGCGGAAAGCCCACCACCGCACAGACCTTCACGGCAGAGCCCGCCAGTTGTCGAGCGGCAAAAGGCACTTGGCTGGAGTTCACGCACACCGAGTAGAAACCGTGCTCCCGGGCTTCGGCGCAAAGTGTTGCAATCTGCTCTCGGCTGGCATCCGCCGCCAACAAGGTGTGATCGATGGCCTGGGCCAGTGCAGCGGGTTCGAGTGAATTCATCAAGGGATTCCTGTCATCAGTAAAAACACTTGGGTGGATACCCATAAGTTAAAAAATTAACACTTGGTGTTACTCTAGCGACACCTCCAACGGATTGCCGGGATGCCCATGGACGTCAAGAAAAACGACCGCATCAAACAGATTCAACAGGCCCTGCAAGATCAGAAAGCAATCCATCTGCGGGAGATGGCGGCGCTGCTCGATGTGTCCGAAATGACCTTGCGCCGTGACCTCAGCCGGCACCCCGAGCAGTTACGGCTGCTGGGCGGCTACATCACCCGCGCCCATGATGATCCTGAACCGGGGGATTACCGGGTCAGCGAGCAGGACACCCGTCATGTCGAGGAGAAGCGCCGCATCGGCAAGCTGGCCGCCACCTTCATCCGGCCTGGCGACACGGTGTTTTTCGACTGTGGCACGACGATCCCCTTCGTGGTCGATTTCATCCCCGACGAGCTGGAGTTCACCGCGGTGTGCAACTCGCTCAACGTGCTGCTCAAGCTGCAACAGAAACCCAACTGCAGCATCGTCCTGTGCGGCGGCATGTTCCACCGCAAGAACCAGGTGTTCGAGAGCCATGCCGAAACCAGCATCCTCGATGGCGTGCGCCTGACCTGGGCCTTTGTTTCGGCGGCCGGGGTCAGCCTGGACTGTGGTGTCACCTGCTTCAACTTCCACGAAGTGGAGGTCAAGCAGAAGGTCATGCGCCAGGCCCGGCAAAGCCTGCTGCTGGCCGATCACTCCAAATTCGACGCCGTACGCACTGCGCACTTCGGTGCCTTGAGCGATTTCCATTGCGTGGTCAGCGATAAGAAAATCCCGCGTAGCTACCGCGAGGCCATCGAGGCTGGCGGGGCGCAGCTTGTAATCTAGAAGCATCACGGTTGCAGCGCCCGGCGTTCGGCTGCGTTCAGGTAACCGGTGGTCAGGCTGAACTCGGCGCTGGCACCGGGCGCGAGGCTGCGCACGTTGCCTTTGGCGAGTTCGGCGCGGTAGCCCTCCGGTTCACAGGTAGCCGGCAAGATGAAGGCCGCCACCTGCTGATCGGTGTTATGCAGGATCCAGCGCGCAGCATGTTCAAATTGCCGGGGGCTGTAGCGGGTGTAGAACGCTGCGCCGTCGGGATGATCAAGGAAGAAGTGCGCCTGCCCCTGAGCGTCGCTGCGCACGTCGTCGAAGAAGCAGACGATTTCCGGGTCATACAGCGCGGGCGAGTCGAGCACCTTGAGGCGGGTCGGGTCCTCGCTCAGTTCTGCTATATAGGCGCTCCAGGTCGGCGTCGGCCGCACATGGGCCGGCACGCTGGCACGCACCCGTGTGCGCTCGCAGCCCAGGGGCTGGGTGAGGCGGGCGCCGTCGACGTAGGCGTAGTTCATGTGCGCCATGTACATCAGGTCCATGGGCTTGCCGGCCAGATTGACCACCTGCATGCCGATCTCGAACAGCCCGCTGGCCGGGCGCAGGGTCACGCTCGGGCTGGCTCGGTAATGGTCGCCAAAGCCCTGCACGTATTCACAAGTGCCGCCAAGTCGCAGATACGCACCGTGCTCGTCTTCGCCTGCCTGCAGCCAGGCATCGTCCATCGGCGCGCAGGGCATTTCGCCGTGCAGCGCATGGTCATCCTCGGGCCCCGGGCAACCGTTGCGCAGCAGGCCGCTGTGAAACATGAAACAGCCGTAGGTGCCGATAACACTGGCACTGGGCCGCGGCTGGGTGAACATATTGAGCATGGTCAAATCAATGCCGTCGAATTCGGCCGACCAGATCATTTGCCCCTGCCAGGGCAGGATCACCAGCTTGCCGCGGCTGTTTTCCAGTGACAGCGCCTTGATCCCGCTGGGGTAGGTCCAGGCACGCACGCTGAAATTCTCGGATTCGAGCAGCAGCCGGCTGGTCTGGTCCCAGAGCTGGGGGTAGAGCGGCAGGCGCAACGCTTCGCCACTCATTGCGCCACCGCCGTGGCCGAACCACCCAGCACCGGTTGCGGCTGACGCATGCAGTACACTGCGTACATCACGATGGCCACGAAGCACAGCAGCGGCACGCTATAGGCAATCTGCATGTTGCCGCCATTGGCGTCGCTGAGCAGGCCCTGGAAAATCGGCATCACGCCACCGCCAACGATGCTCATCACCAGCAACGAGCCGCCAACACCGGTGTCCTCGCCGAGCCCGTCAATGGTCAGACCATAGATGGTCGGCCAGCAAGGCCCGAGAAACACACTGACCCCCACGGCGGCATACACCGCAGTGATATTCGGCACCAGGATGGTGTAGGCCAGCAGCGCGATGCACAGCACGCCATACACCGCGAGAACTTTGGCCGGGTGCATTTTGCGCATCAACAGGTTGGCGATCATCTTGCCGATGAAATAGGCGGCAAAGGTGGTCAGCAGAAACCACGAGGCACTGCGCTCGTTCATGCCGCCCATTTGCATGGCCAGGCGAATGGTGAAGCTCCACACCCCGACCTGCGCGCCCACGTAGAGGAACTGCGCCAGTACACCGAAGCAGAAGCGCGGATTGCGACGCAGGCGGCCGAGGCTCTGGCCGATGCTCGAACGCGATTCGCTGACGGTGCCGTTGCCCTTGCACGCGGGGAAGCGGGTGATGGCGATCAGGATGAACATCAATATGAGTACCGCGATCATCCATTTGTACGGCAGCAGGGTCGACTGGATCATTTGCAATTGCTGCGCTGCTGCCTCGCTGGCGCTCATCTGGGCCAACTGTTCGCTGGTGGCGTCGGTGTCCTTGAACATCACGAAGCTGCCGACGTATACCCCGGTCATTGCGCCGAACGGGTGGAAGGTCTGCGAGATGTTCAGGCGCCGTGTGCCGGTTTCCCGTGGCCCCATCAGTGTCGAATAGGTGTTGCACGCGGTCTCGAGAAACGACAGGCCGGCGGCGATGACGAACAGTGCCATCAGGAACATGCCGTACTTGGCGGTCGACGCCGCCGGAAAGAATAGGGCACAGCCGAACAGGTACAGCATCAGGCCGATGAGGATGGTGGTCTTGTAGCTGAAGCGGCGCACCACCAGTGCCGCCGGAATGGCGACGAAAAAGTAGCCCAGGTAGAACGCCGACTGGACGAAAGCGGTCTGGAAGTCGCTGAGCAGGAAGGCCTTCTTGAAGTGCGCGATCAGCACGTCGTTCATGCTCGCGGCCGCCGCCCACAGGGCGAAGATGCTGCAGAGCAGGAGGAAGGCGAACCACGGCGTACGGTTCAGGTAGAACCCGTCCGGGGTTTGTTGCAGCGCAGGCTTATTCATTATTGTTCTCCGCGAGATGCTGGTGAGTTTCAGTTGGCCGATGCGTCGAGGAAGCGCGCAAACGTCGGCGCATCGGGGTAAGAAGATTGCGTGCCGAGGCCGGTGACCGAGCAGGCCGAGTAGGCCACCGCCTGGTGCATGGCCTGGCGAATATTGCCGTCCTGACTCCAGTGCCGGGCGAAGCAGCCAATGAAGGCGTCACCGGCACCGGTGGTGTCATGCGCCTGAACCTTGACCCCTGGCACCTGCCATTCGCCTTCGGCGCCGACGTACAGCGCCCCTTGTTCGCCCAGGGTGACGATGACGTGGCGTACACCCAGCGTGACCAATTGCCGTGCCGCCTGAGCCGCCTCTTCGGCGCACGTCACCGGCTGGCCGCTGATCAGTGCCAGCTCGCTTTCGTTGGGGATCAGGAAATCCAGCTGCGCCAGGTGCTCGCGGCTCAGGCCGGCCAAGGCCGGCGCCGGATTGAGCAGCACCGGGATGGCATGCCGATGAGCGAAGGCGATGGCGTGGTAAACGGTCGCCAGCTCGACTTCCAGTTGCAGCACAATCAACGCGCAATCGCGCAGCTGCGCCTCGGCCCGGTCGATATCGGCCGGGCTCAAGTGGGCATTGGCGCCTTTGACGATGAGAATGCTGTTGTGGGAGTTCTCCTGAACGAAGATCGGCGCCACGCCGCTCGACACGCCCGGCACCCGTTCGACGAAGCGCGTATCAATGCCCAGCCGTTGAAAGTTGGCCAGGGTGGTATCGGCAAAAGCATCGTCGCCGACCTTGCTGAGCATCAGCACGTCCGCGCCCAACAGCGCTGCGGCAGCGGCCTGATTGGCACCCTTGCCGCCGCAGCCCATGGCAAAACGCGGTGCTTCGAGCGTCTCGCCTTGGGCAGGCATGCGTTCGATGTAAGTAATCAGGTCGACCATGTTGCTGCCGATGACTGCAATCTTGCTCATTGTTATTTTGACCTCACCAGCGCCGATGGAAGCCTCGACGGCTTTATTTATGTTATTTAAATAACATTTTCTGTGAGGATTCAATCTTTATTTTTTGATGTGAGCGTGCGCTATCAAAACGCCTGTAGGGCGTTTTGGTGGCCGTTTTAGAGCGGAGACGGGGTTGTCGCGCGCGTGAGGCGTGCCCCTGAATAATTGATTCCACGGCCATTTTTTCAGACCCCGGAAACCACAAAACCCCTGAATTCGTTGAAGAATTCAGGGGTTTTGTGTATTTCAAATATGGCGGTGAAGGAGGGATTCGAACCCTTCTACCAATGCACCTATGCCGCTGTAGGCCGCTTAGGGCTTGAGGGTATCGACATTAAGCTGGCCTGTAGCGGTCTTAGGCGGCTGGCGCTTGGTCCTAAAATGGTCCTAGCTTCGGCGAGCTGTTTTCTTTGTCGTCAGGCCGGAAACCCATCATCTGCGATACGAGGCCAGCAAGGCTCTTCGTGTCACCAGGTATCCATCGACCGTAGTGTTTCTTCACCATTGTGGTGTCGGTGTGGCCCAGTTGTCGAGCCACCCACTCTACAGGCACGTAGCTCGACAGAGCCTGGCTGGCAAATGTATGGCGGCACTGGTTCGGCCCTCGATGTCGAACGCCGACAGATTTAAGATGCCCGCCGAACCAACGGCCGACGCTGGACGCGTGCCACGGCTCGCCGCTTTGGCCGTTTCGGAACACAAAGCGCACGCTCTCTCGCTTCACCGTAATATTGTCGCGCTGAACGACATCAATCGTGACGGCCGGCAGATCGAGCGTGATCGCATGCTGTGCGCGCAGGTAGTGTATGGCGGGATCAATCAGCTCCACGCGCCTGGCGCGACTCTTCTCTTTCGGGATTTTGTATTCCGTTTCAACTCGCGCACGTCGAACCATGATCGTGCCGCTCTCCAGATCTACGTCATCCCACCCCAACGCGATCAACTCAGACACAGATAGGCCTGCCCAGCAATCGAACAGGATCATGTTGATGTCTTGTTGCCGAGCTGTTTTGATCTTGCTCAGTTTCTCCATTTCGTCCCTGGTGAATGGGTCCGCGCTGTCATCATCCGCGTCTCGCTCAATGTTCTTTATTCGTTCAAGCGGGTTAGAGCGAATGGCCCCATCGGCATAGGCATCGCCCCAGACCCCGCGCACTACGGTGAAAATGTCGTTCACCGTCTTTGGTGACAGTCCGCTTTTGAGTAGCTGAGCCTGGAACAACTCCAGATCGCTCTTGTTGACGTCTGCAATTCTCTGTTTACCGAATTTCGCCGTAACGTGTTTTGCCTTGGACTGATAGTTTCGGCTGGTGCTGCTCGCCTTCCTGGCCACCTGCACCTCCATCCAGCGCACAACCCCCTCTGTGACTGTACGCTTGGAGTCGCCGCCCGCCCGGCCAGATAGCGCTGCCGCCCGCGCGGAGTCTGGAAAGTGCGCGAGGTAATCAAACCGGCCTTCCTTTATCTCTGCGAGTATCGTCTGGCGCTTGTTATTTGCGTAGGCAATCGAGGCCTTGTTGATCTTCGGAACACCGGCCAGCGGCTCCTTGCATCGTTGACCGTTGAGGTAAAACGAGATGCGCAGCAGGTTTCCTTGGATCTCGACGCCTGTTGGCAGCTTCTCGGTCATGGCCTTCCTTCCATCCATTTTTCTATCGCCTGACGACTGTAAACTACCCGGTTTGCCGGGTCTTTGCGCCAGTGCTTGCCCTCCAGCCACAACCCGTTTGATCGATATTTGCGAGCGGCCTCGGTTGTGATTCCGAAGATTGGTAGCAGCAGTTCCTGACGGAACCACAGTCCTGGGTGAACCTGATATTCAGCTTTCTGTATTGCGGCCATGATTGGCGGTCCTCAATTATATTTAGTTTGATCTGGTCCGCACTGGGCGGCGGAAGGGATTACAGATTGACGGTAAGGCAGCTCGGATCGAACGGCTTGCCTTCGGGGTCTGGCACTAACACGGGTACGTGCTGACGGATGAAGTCATCGAAGCATTGAGGGCAGTAAACTGCACGGGTCGTAATAAGCTGGACGTGCCCCTTGTAATCGCACTTCGGGCACTTGATCGCGCTGGGCTGGACGACGCCCATCGTGATTCCTGAACCGCTCGGTTCTACTTTTATTGATGCTTTCATGGGTACACCTCGCCCGCCGGTCACCGGCAGGCTGTAAAGGGGAAGGGGATATCAGGCAGGTACTGCCGATTACTGCTATGGTCCAAGCAGCCAGCAGGCGCTGGGTTAGCACCAAGGAGATGCATGGTCATGGAATGCACCACAACCACGAACGAGGTATACGGGCCGTACAACGCCAAGCTGGGTCAGCGCGGTGCCGACGGCAACATCTGGTCGGGCAGGACCCTCATTTTCAGAATCATCGACGACCGGGTCTACTCAATGCACGAGCAGTACCTGGGCCGGTTCAAGTACGGTATGGCGATGACTGACCGGGGAGCGCTGATCTTTATGGTGCGGTAGGCTCACGCCGCCACGCGCTTGAACTCGACGGCCCAGACCCACGGGTTCGACTGCCATGAGCCGTCGCCATTGATCATCGTCCAGAGCCCGGCGAACAGTTCCTGCGGCGAATAGTCATTTCCGTCTGGGTCGATGTCCTGTTTACAGCTCATGACACCCTCGTCCAGCGCCTGCTCTTCGCTGATTTCCTGCAAGCGCTCTACACGCACATCGGTGATCTCCAGCAGGATGCGGCTGACCCAGCGCGGCATGTGGATGCTTGGCTTCCAGGTTGGCTGCTCCTGCTCGTAAGGGGCCAGTCCGTCGGCTGCATAGACCAGCGTCCCGTCGTTGTGCGCTTCACCTATGTCCAAGTCATCCGGCTTGAGGTAGGGCCCGCGCATAACTTCGAAGTGATCGCAGTACCAGGTCTCGCGCACCCACAGCCGGTCGCCCGCCTTGCCGTATGGGCATTTAGGCAGGGCTGCATAAGGTTGGGATCCGGTAGGCAGCCACCAGTCGTGGCTATGGCCAGAATGATGCGACTCAAGTGCTGGCTTTACGGACCACGGCCCTTCGCAGTACTGCGGCTTTACCACTCGCCGCGTGACTGTCTTCTGGTCCGACAGGATGGCGCGCACCATCGGAGCCGAGAAAAGGATGGGGCGTTCTTTGGTTTGGTTGATCAATGGCATAGCTCCGTCCCGCCCATCGAAGGCAGGATCATTACGAAAGACATGTTAGGTACCAGTTGACATACACTGTCACCAGATACCGCGGTATTCGCCGAACTGTGCGCGATAGCGCAGGCGAGCGAAAAACTTCAACGGAAAATACTGGAAGAAACCATACATGGACATCGAAGAAGTAAAGCAAGCTCTTGTTCGTACGGAGCAAACTTTAAGTACCGCGCACTTCGGATTAAATATTTTGAATTTCGGACCTCCTGAGCAAAAATCTGCCGGATTGCGGAACGTACTTGTATTTGGCAGGTCAGTAACATTTGTTATACAAAATCTAAAAACTATTGTCGGCGAGCAAAAGTTTACTGCTTGGTACAGCCCCCATCAGGAACGAATGAAAGCAGATCCATTAATGAAATACTTTGTTGAAGCCAGAAACAATCTTGAAAAACGAGGGCAGTTAGACGTTAATCGGGAGATTAATGTTAAGTCCTTTAACTCCAATATACTCAGCGGTCTCGAAAAACCACCGTTTGATAGCACTGGCTTTTTCGTCGGTGACGAAACCGGGGGTTCCGGTTGGCTTTTGGATATTGGGGACGGAGAGCCGATTAAATACTACGTTCAGATACCATCATCGCTTGTTGAGGCGAAGCAGGTTTTTCATAGTATGCCTGAGTCGGTTCCAGAGCATTTAAGGGAGCTTAGTACTAGTGAGCTGTGCAAAATTTACTTAGCGGCGCTGGGCGATATCGTCGAATCTGCGAAGACGGAGTTCCTGCCGCCGCCTAGGTCTCGCCCTCATCTAAGATTGGTCAAGGGGTGATTAGCTAGGCGGCGATTGCCGGGCGCGCGAGTAGCTTGGCGAGCAGTCGCCAGAAGAGATTGATCATGCTGCCACCTGGTGTTGAGTTGATGTGCGCCACGGGTCGTTTGCTCGAGCAAGTGCAGCCATCGGCGGCGGGCTGACGCTGTTGCCGCACATGTGCACCTGCTGGGTTTTGTTGAAGGGCTTGCCGTCGGCACCGTGGGTGATGACGTAGTCGGCGGGAAATCCCTGGGCCTTGTACAGCTCGGCCGGTTTGAGCATTCGCAGGCAGATGTCGACGATCACGTAGGGCGTGCCCTTGACCATGACGGTGACCAGCGCCAGGCGATCTTTGGTCGTGATCGTTGGTGACGGTTCGCCCGCGCCGCTTACGTTTTCGGTCCCGTAGTAACTGATCAGGAACGCGGCAACGCGCAGCGCACCTTCCTCATGCTCCGGGGAGAGCCTGAGCGATACGACAGAGCTTTTACCGCCTCCACCTGCCGTAACGGTAGGCGCTGGCTCATCCAGAGGCTGGCCGACGCTGGCACCGAACTGCCGCTCCATGAATGCTGTCACCATTCCGTGGTGCTGGCCGCCGGCGCTGATCGTGTGCAGCGGATCATTCACGTCCCGCGCATCACAGTTACCGCGCAGGTGCACCAGGTTTGCGGCCACAAGAGCGTGGTGCTGACCAGTTGTCAGGGTCGGTACCGGACTTTCAAGATTCGTCGGCCCGTGGCCCGTTGTGTTGGTGATCAGCGTCGCGGTCACCAGTTGCTGCTGGCTGCCAGTATTGGTGATTGTCGTCATAGGCTCGTCAGCGCCTTTGGCGTCGGTAGTGTTGAAGCCACCGTTCATCTGAGCCATGAATGCAGTGGACACCGCTCGGTGATTCCGCGTCATCAATGTCCCGACGGGCTGATCTGCCGCCACCGGCTTGCCTGCATACACTGGCCCGCCAGCACCCACGAGAATCGAACTCGTCAGCGCGTGCTTCACTCCTCCGGCAACGACCGTTCCCAGCGGTTGGTCGATTCCCGGCACGCGAGGTTGCTGGCCTTCGCGCTCGCCGTAGCCAGACTGGATCAGGGTAGGGCTGATCAGCGTCAGCTCGCCACGGTTGGCGCAAGTAACTGTCGGCAGTGGCTCCAAAGGATCGTTGATGCGGTCGCTGCCTTGGTGGGTCGCCGGTGCGATGACCGGGCTGACGACCGAGAATGCGCCGCCTTTTGGGTATGACGTCACGGTGCGCAACGGCTCGTTGGCCGACTGCACTGTCTCACCTGACCAGTTCGCAATCGGGACGATGAACGGGGCGGGGTTGTCGATGACGAACTTCTTCATGCCCTTGGCGACCCGGCGCAGGGTGGCGGGAGCCAAGTCTTTCTTGCGACCGAAGATGCTTTTGCCCAGGTCGGTGAAGTCGATGCACTCGGCCGCTGTCCTCCAAGGCTTTTGGCCTTTGGTGGGGCGCTTGGCGTGGGTCGGCTCCGGCCACACGATCGGCTGCCCGTCGCAGCGGGCAATCATGAACAGGCGTTCCCGGCTGGTGGGCGCGCCGAAGTCGCACGCCTTAATCACTCGCCATTCGACCACGTAACCGTGCTGCTCCAGGAGCTCCACAAAACGTTTCCAGGTGTTGCCTTTGCGCTCGGGGTTTGGGACGAGGAACTGCTCACCTACAGGAACAATCTCGCCGGGTGAGGCAACCACCTTCACCAGCACTTCTTTGCCCTTTTTGTTCACGCCTGGCACCAGCTTGAGGATCCGGCCAGTCGCTTTATCGCGCTTGGCCACCAGCGGCCCCCATTGCAGGATCTGCTTCACGTTCTCAAGGCTGATGACGCGGGGCTTCTTCTTGCCTGCCCACTTCAAGCCGATCCACGACAGGTTGCGGATCTCGCGTTTACGCGGCTGGCCGCCGGCTGCCTGGCTGTGGTGGGTGCAATCCGGGCTCATGTGGAACCAGCCCACGGCCTTGCCACCGCATTCCGTATCCGGATCGCCGTCAAACACGTCGGTCGTAAAGTGCTTCGCACCCGGGTGATTCACAGTGTGCATGCTGATCGCCGCTGCGCTGTGATTTTTGGCCACGCTGACGGTGCGCCCAAGGCCCATTTCAAGCCCGGTCCCAGCACCGCCGCCACCGCAAAAAAAGTCCACAACGATCTCATCGTCTTGCGGATTGAAGCCAAGGCCGTACTGGGTTTTGAAATCGAAGGGGTGTTTCTTCTGGTGAGCGGACATAGTTCATCCTCGGCTGTGTGCCGTGATCTATTGGAGGTGGGGTAGTCAGTTACGCGGATGCGATAATGTCGGCTTCGGCCATCTCGCAAAAAAAGGAGCATGAAGGCAGTTTTTCGTTGCGACGCACCGGGCCTTCGCCCAGATCGCGCAGTGAAAAGCGCACATTGGTCGTCCTATTGCGGTGCAGGTAGGAGCCAGAACCGAGAGTGTCCTGCACCTGGCACAGCGCCTCAAACTGCTCCGGGAAATCTTCTCGGATCGCGCGAAAGTATCCTTCGCCACCCTTCACGCAGCCGATGCAGTTCGCGTTGTCGTAACCCAATCGGTACATGAAGGGGAGTTCGATGCCTGCTCGTTCGACCATCGCCTTGCAGTCTTCCTTGCCCAAGCCGCGATCAATCAGTGGCGCGATGACAGGGCGATCAGGGTTTCGCTCCCGGAATGTGTCCAGCCGATCCTGCTCTTCGGCTGTATAACCGAAGACCATGACGTCACCTGGCTGTTTCCATGTATCCAGTAGCCGGCGCTTGAGAAGCTTGGTGCAGGGAGCGCCATATTGATTCTTCATATACCGCTCACGCCGGAAGACCTCGATGATGTCTGCGCCGTACTTGGTATCGCGCAGCTCGGTCACCGGCCTGCCGAACCACGCTTCACAGTCCGCGAGGAAGCGCCGGCTGTCTTCGTGCTCGTTGGCGAGGAATGCGTTGATGATCTGCACGTCGTGAGTGGCGCCGTACTCGGCGATTGCCAGCTTGGTCGCCACCGCCGAGGCAGCACCGCAACTGAACTGGCAAACAATGCGCGATTCGGTGATGACCATTTGATTACCTCAAGCCACCTGCGCAGGCGGGTTCATTGCGAAGTAGATGCGGGCGCAGGCCTCGGTGTCCGGGCGCGCGCGGTGGCCACCGACCAGCTCTTCGCCGGTGAAGTGGCGCAGGGCCTCGGCCACGGTCGGGACCTTGTATTGCTTGCCGAAGCCTGCACGGATCATCTTGGCGGTGGGCGGGCACTGAACAATGTTCTTGCTCGATTGACAGGTGCAGTAGTTCGGCACGGCCTTGAACTCGTTCGCTGCCTGCTCGCCGATGAACCGCTTGATGGCGATACGCATGATACGGTCATCGAAGCTGACGTTATGCGCGACCCGCAGACCAGCCTTCTCGTAGACGCGCAGGAAACCGCCCAAGGCTTCCTGTTCCGGAATGCCATGCTCGAGCGCCATTTCGGTGGTGATGCCGTGGATCGCTGCGACGTCGTCAGGGATGACCCAGCCGTCTGGGCGGATCATCGCTTCGAATGAATCAACCAGCTCGCCTTGCGGGGTGTAGAGCAGAATGCAGATATCGACCAGATGAGGCTGACGCGGATCATCGCTTGGGTCGCGGAATAGCGGCAGGCCGGTGGTTTCAGTGTCGTAAATCGCGATCAGTTGGGACATTTGGTTTTCTCCAGGCGAAAAGAAAGCGCCCGTAGGCGCTCTGTGGTGTTGCGTGGGTTCGGTTAGCTGGCTTGCTGCAACTGGACGTCGCCACCGGCTATGCCGCCTTCGATCCACACCGTGTCAATCTCGTCACGCATCTTGGGTGGCTTCTCTTTGAGCGAGCCACACACGATGGCAGTTTCGATATCGCCGGACCTGGCCAGCGCAACCAGCATGCCGAACAACTGGCCGCGAACTGCTGGCAGCAGAACGTCGAAGCGGTCCAGCACGATCAGTTTCAGGCCGCACGCGATGGTGATGGCCGTGCCGATCAGCGCATCACACCGCCAGCGCTCAGACTCGGACAGCAGCACGTAAGCGCGGCCACCGGCAGTGATTGCCATGTCGCCGCCGATGGCAGTGACCGGCCAGCCAGCGAGCGTGCAAAGGCGTTTCAGGCTGTTGTTGATCGGTTGCAGCGCCCCGGCAAGGATTTCACCGGGGATGCCGTCCGGAGCGAGAGCCTTCTCGATCAGAATCCAGTCCAGCACGTCTTTGTGGTGCTTAGCGGCGTCGGCAGCAATCTTGCCAGCGTTGGCGATGGTGTTCAGACGATCCCGGACCATAGTCGCTTTGGCCTCGGCGCGGGTTCGGATATCACGCTGCACCTGAATGGCACTTTCGCAACGAGTGATATCGGCTTCGCTGGAGCTTTGCGGCGTGCTTTCGATGTGGGCAGCCAGGTCACGCTGGGCGGCAAGGGCTGCATCGATCCGCAGTCGGTCATTGTTACGTGTGCTTTCAAGAAGCCTAACGGCCTCGGCGGCCTTCTTCACTTCCGCCTGAGCCTCGGTCAGCTTTTTGGCGTCGGCAGTTTTGCCCTTGAACACCTCAACCTGCTGGCCCACAACCTTCAACTTGACGTGGCAGCTCGGGCACTCGCACGGCGATTCGCCGTTGTACGCCTGGACAGCGTCCTGCCATTGCTTGAGCTTTGGCTGCCACTCTGCCAGTGATTCCTCGGTTGCGATCAGCTTTGCGCGCTCCCGGTCCAGCAGTTTCGCTTTCTCTTCAAGGTCTGTTTTGCGCGCAGCCCAGTTGGCGCTGGCGTTCAGGTTCGCCTTGAGCTCGCCCAGGTACTGGTTGCCCTTGTCGATCTCTATCGCGGCCTTGCCTTGCTCGGCTTGCGCCGCCTCAAGGTCCGCTGGCGTCACCTCGGGCACACCCTCTGGCAGCTCGTCGATGAAGACAGCCCAGCATTCAGCCTTTTCGGTACCGTAGGCCTCGCCGGTGATGGCCTTCCACGCGCCCCGGCTTTCGCTGGTGTTCGACTTGGCCTGTTCCTGAGCAGCCGCAAAGCCGCTCAGCAAAAGCGGCTTGATGGCTTCAACCTTTTTCGGATCGGCACCCTTGGCCAGCAGCTTCTCGGCCACGACCGCAGGTTTGGCGCTGGATTTGGTCAGCGCGAACAACAGCGAGCGTTTGGCCTTGTCGTCCAGCTTGGCGAAAGCATCCGGGTTCAGCACGAAGGGCAGATATTCCTGGCCATCCACGTCGGTGCGCTCACCCTTGCCGGTGGGCAGGGTGATGGTGCTGGCCGCGCCGTCGTGCCCGATGATGATCTGGCCTTTCTTCTGGCCCTCGGTGATCAGCATCTTGTAGTCGCCCTTCTTGGCGACGCGGGCGGCTTCGCCCAGTGCCAGGCCGATGGCCTCTTTCAGGCTGGATTTACCGGCACCGTTGTGACCGCACACCATGGTGATGGGCGCGGTCAGCTCCAGGTTGGCGTTGCTCAGGCCTTGGAAGTTTTCGATGTAGATCGATTCGATTTTCATGCTGGCGTTACTCCACGCAAAGGCTGCCGAGTTCGGCAATGACCTTGTAGGTGTTATCGATGGACTGCTCGGCTTCGGTTTCCAGCTCGATGACGTTGTTGTCGACGAGGCGCAGCAGCAGGGTGGTGGCTTGATCGCTATCGATGGCCAGACGACGTTGCAGCCATGTCACGTCCACGGTGGTGGCGTGCAGCACAACCAGCTGGCTGGCGTCTTCGTAGGTGTAATCGCCGAACTCTTTGCCGTGCAGTTGCTGGTGTTCTTCCATCGCCTGCTTGTGCTGTTGCGGTGCCTGCTGCAGATCCTTTTGCTCTACCTCGTCGAAGTCCGGTTCATCTTCCTCAGACTTGAACCGACCGCGGTGCATAGCTTCTGCAATGGCTCCGGCGCTCAATGGCAATTCGCGCTGGTCACGCTCGGCGCGGATGCCGTCTTTGCCCTCCGCGTAGTCGTTCGGAGCCAGCACCAGCAAGCAGAGTTTCCCCGCCACGTCGATCAGCCCATGCCGGTTAGGGTCTTGAGCATCAATCGCGGCGGTCACTGTGATGGCCTTGGCCTTGAACTTGGCGTCAACCACTGTCACCGGGATGGTGTCGACGCTGCGCGAGCTGATGATGCTGATAGCAGCGGTCACAGCGTCTTCGGCCAGCGAGGTGAGGCGGTCGATCACTTCCTGCTGATCTTCTTCGCTCAGGCGGGGAAACGGCGCTTTGATATTGCGCAGCTCGAACAGCGCAGCCTCGACGAGGTCGTGCACCATCAACTGGTGAGCAAGCACCATAGGGTGGACGCCATGCATACGGGCGCGATTGATCGCTTCGATGTGTTCTATCTTCATGGGTGTTCCTCAGTTATTGGCGATGCGCTCCAGCGTCTGGCGCTGTGCGGGGCTCAGGTGGGTGCGCGGGCCGTGGCGCTTGAAGCCGGCCCGAATGTCGTCGGTAAAGGTCACTTCCCAGTCGTTGGCCGCCAGTAACTCGGCGGCGGCCAACAGCACGGCGAATTCCTCCACCCGGTCGTATTGCTCTTCGACGGATAGGGCGGCCATGGCGGGTTACTCGAAAGCCAGGCCGTCGGTGTCGGCTGGCTCTGGCGTCACGGTGTCGGGAGTTTCTGGTGCCGGATCAGCGGTTTTTGTCGCGTTTTCCGCCGTTTCTGTGACGATTTCGCCTGTTTTTGTATCAACCGACTGGCCGTCTTCTTCGATGATCGACGGTGCTTCGGGCTCTTTGTTGCGCAGGTCGCTGACGTCCACCGAGTAGGTGCCTGCGCCATCGGCAGTAGCGTCGATGAAATCCTCAACCTCTTCGCGTGACTGCAAGCCCATCAGCAGCTCAGGGGCATACAGACGGCCCAGCATGCTTGCCGCCCGGTAGCGCAACATCACTTCCTGCATCGTCAGCCACTTGCTGCCGTTCTTGGTCAGCCAACCCTCATCAATGGCCATTTGCATGGAAATCGTCGGGCCGTTGAGACGGTCACCGGTTTCTTTCTCGATCACCCAGGCCGTACAGGTTTGGTGTTTGATCTTCGCCTTGCGTGGTTCTGAAACCTTATTGCCGTCTTTCCAGAACGTGGCGGTGTAGGTCAGTTCTTCTGTCTTGCCGGGTTCGCTCAGGTCAAAGCGCAGCGGGCTGAAACGACCGCAACTGTTGAGCATCGCGATGATGAACTGGCTTGACCAAGACGGCCGACCCTCGATCACGTACAGGTTCTGCATGACCATCAGCGGGTCAGCGCCCATGCGCAACGCCATGTTCAGCGCGACTACGCAGTTGGGCAGGCCGGCCGGGTTCGGGATGTGGCCAGTGACCTTGCCGTAATTCTTTACCTCGGTGAAAGCGCGGTACTGGACTGGCACCAACGTCGAACCGGCGAGCGCTTTGGCAACACGCTGCAGTTGTTCAAAGCCGGAGCCGGTCAGCAGCGACATCGGGGCATCGTTCTTTGGTGTGGCGACAGCGCTGGTCTGCATCTGCGCCAGTGAGGTGGTTTGCTGGGTCATGGTCGTTTACTCGTGGTAGGGGCAGGTTGACCAGCGCGGGCAATACTTCGCGCTGCATAGGAAACTCTGGGGGTTTGGCGGGAACAGGCCGGTGCGGAACATTTCGGCACCGATCTGGATCAGGCCGGGAAAGTCTTCGGTGCCGACCATCATTTGCTTGGCGCTGCGAATCTCGCCGATGCCGACTTCCGGCTTGCCCTTCGTTTTCAGCCCGATGATGTGGGCCGGGGCGGTGCAGGGCTCGCCAGTCGTGTGTTCTTCAAGGATTTCGTAGGTGCCGATCTGCGCGGCGTGGCCTTTCGTCTTCGCCACGCCCTCACTGACGGCAGCGCCGCCCGTCTTCACGTCAGCGATGCCCTTGCCGTCGCCGGTCTTGCAGATACGCGCCCGGTCGAGCTGGCCGGTCAGGCGAATGATCACGCCACCGCCGCAATCAATTTCCAGCGGCGTGGCTGTGCGCTCGACTGCCAGGTATTCGTAGCGCGGGCTGACCTCGTTGCAATACTTCGTGTGCAGGGGCAGGGCGATGCGCTCAGCCTCCTGGATGGTCAGCTTGTCGGCCTTCCAATCGACTTCACGGTCAGGGTTGCGCAACGTGTGGATGAGCAGCTCGGCGGTGTCGTAAGCGCTCAGGTTGCTGCCGTTCATACGGGACACGTCGAACGCCGCGGTGCTGGCGTGGATCGACGTTCCCAGGTGGGCGCGTGGGCTGCTCGGGCTCTTGATGCCCAGCAAGTGAACGCCTTCCCATTTGTAAGCGCAGTCGAACAGCGAGCCCCACGACGAGGCGCGGACGGTGGTTACGCTCATACTCTGGCCCTCGCCTGAGCGAACGCTTGGAGCATCGCAGATGTAGAGGGAAGAGCATTAATGCAAACCATTGCCGCTTTGGCGCAGTCTTCTTGCTCAAACCATCCGAAGTGGCACTGGGCAACAGGTATTCCCATTTCCTTCGCCAGCCATTCGTAAGCCATCGTGCGCGTGTACCCACGGGCTTCTTTGAACTTGTGGAACAAATCTTTGCTGGTGTTGCGGTCTTTGCGAAGCTGGGCGGTAGCCAGCGTGCCCAGCGGAATATCCGTCGAGGGATGCAGGCCGACGTAGGCTTTGCAATCAGTGCAGAGATAGGCGTAAGGCCATTCCCCGTAGGAGCGTCCGTTATAGATTTCGCTGTTGCACACCAGCGACACGTCGCCGGCGCAGTAGCGGCATTGGGCAGGCGCTGGCAGAGGATTTTTTACGCGTTTAAGTGCACGGCGACTGACGTGAGGCAGCGGCGCAGGTGCAGCAATACGCTCGGGGGCGTTTGCCCGAGGATCGATCGGCATGGGTTTACCTATTGAGTGATCAGGCCGCCGATTGCGGGGCCGAAGAGGGTGATTGCGAAGAAGAGGGCGCCGGTGATGGCCGACACCCACCAGATGCGGCGGCGGGTGATGCGCTGGTGGCGGGTCAAAACGGCACGTCCAGAAGGCAGCGCCCAGCCGCTACGATGCCTCGTTTGATTTTTCCGGCTTCAACACGTAGCGCCGCTTTCCTGTCCAGCAGCATCGCCAGTTCCCGCTGTGCGTCGCTGATGGGGTCATGATCGTCAGGGGCGCGGCAGCCTTGAACATGCTCGATTGCATGCTGCCAGCCTCGCCAGCGGTCGCCGTCTTCAAGGTATTCGGTTCGAACATCGTCGAGATGCACGCCGCCGTCTTCGCGCTGGAAGTCGGTCAAGAGCGCGATGCTCTGAGATACCGTGCGAATATCGCTACGGTTTTTGGCGTAGTCGGCAGCCAGCTTTGCGGCCCTGCCATATGCATTCTTCATGCGCACCTCGCAATAAGCATCCCGCGCTTGCTCAGCTTGAGCCGCATGGGTCCAGGCAAATCAGCGACCAAAAAAATGCCCCGACGATGCAGGGCTTCGATAATTCCTTTTATGTCTCTGGCAATGATCGTCACTGCGCACCCCCGTGTAACAAGTTGAGGGCACCGAGTCGGCGCCCCATGTTTTCGCTGCGCAATGCCAGGCGACGCCTTGACGCCGCCTCGCTTGCCCTGTCTTCAAAATCCACTAACTGACGCTCATCGATGAAGCCGTGGGCGTAATTGGCTTGAATCATCCCCTTGACGAACTCGGCGTCGGGGTACTGCGACGTGCCGATCTGCGCTATCTGGCGTTCGATCATCGTCACTGCGTTGGCTGAGCGGTTCATGCTGCCCACCGCTGCCTGAACAGGCTGCTGTCAATCTCACGCCAGAGTGCTGCCCGGATCTGCGCATCGTGCAGTCGTGAGGCTTCGCGCAAGTCCCATCCAGAGCAGTCCATGCGGATGCCGGCGCTGTCGTAGGTGATGCCGGACAGCAGCTTGTATTCAAGTTCGCGGGTGCCGATGCAATCCCAATCGCTGTCGCGGTTGTTCGGCTGGGGCGGGCTGTTCTCGCAATGGGTTACGTCCACTTGAAGGACAAACCCCTCAACAATCACTTCATGGATCATGTGTTCGCCCTCCAATGTGGCGTTTGTTTGCATCCCAAAACCCGCTCAACATCGAACGGGCAGAGGTGATGCATTCGTTATTGCCAACGGCCCCGAGGTCTATACGGCGCAGCCAGTGTGGGTATCGCCCACGCCCAGCGCGTCAAAGCCTTTCCAAGCCATCAGCGGTGAATCGTTTGGTTTTTAAAGAGCGCTGGCTTTCGCCGGATTCCATATCTGCGCTAATCGCAGAATATGTTTTGCATTATGCGCAGAATTAATTCTGCGTCAAGCGCAGATTTTGAGGGAGGCAAAAAGAGGGCGAAAAAAAGCCCGCACGGGGCGGGCTCATTTCAAAGGAGAAGGATCACTTTTTATTCGCGGGGCACTCTGGATAAGCTTTTTTCAGAGCTTCAGTCACCAAAGTAGCTGCTGGCCAGTTCCAATCTTCAGGATGCGCCCGCAGGTATTTTACGACGATTGCACCACTCTGGCCGTGTGTGACGTTGCTTGGTGGGCAGAACAAGATTCCACTACCAAGCTCGGTAATGCCTATCACATAGCCGATAAATAAACCGTTTCCAAACGTTCCTTTAGTGGCTTCAAAGTCGGGAATAAATTCAACCAAATCATTTCCGGTGAAGGACCATGCAGTGCTAGGCGCAATGATTGAGGCAAGAATTAACAATACCTTGATCATATTCATATTCATATTCATACTCGTAATTTTCCCTATTAGAGTCCGCTCATCTTGGTATCAATTACCCGACCAATAACTTTGAAGCTGCCGCCCAGCTCTATCGTCCTGTAGCTGGGGTTCAATGGGCGTAGATACTTGTTCCCAGCGTCTTCAATGTATTGCTTGAATGTGCTTTCGCCGTTTTCCAGCTTCACCACGTAATATTTGCTACTGATCAATTCTGCCTCGGGCCTCACAAGGATGCGTGAGCCTTCGGGAAAGCTTGGATTGCCCGCGCAGGTCATAGAATCCCCACGCACATCAAGCCAAAATCCGTTTTCTCCAGCGTTTTCTACAGATGCGAGCCATGTTTCCGCATCACCCGGGTAGTTGTCGTAGGATTCCGTCCATTCGCCGGCACTTACCCAACTGATCAATGGATATTCCTTAGGCCCCCTGTTTGGCTGCAGGGCCATCTGCACGTTCGACATTCCACTGTCTTGGGGCGAGTCCAATCCCTGACCGATCTGAGCCAGTTTGATGCCGAGTACGTCCATTATCCGCTTGAGCTTCTCTGGCGTGGTGCTTTGAAGCCCGCGCTCTAGGCGTGACAAGTTTCCAGTGTCGTAGTCGACCTGGTTGGCGAGTTGTTCCTGCGAAAGCTTTTTGGCTTTCCGCGCGTTCTTGATGATCTGTCCAATTTCCATGGCGCTGATTTTCCGGTGTTGCTGCGTTATGCGCAAAGCGGTTGGCGCAGAATTTGTTTGCTTTAAATCTGCGCTAATCGCAGAATCGCTCCTGAAATCCATTCAGGGCACAGCCATGACTCCCTTAAAACGTGCACGAACCGCCAGGAAATGGACGCTCGCCGATGTCTCGGCACGTCTTTCCCAGTTAGGTGACACCATCGATTCCGGCAACTTGTCCCGCGTAGAGCGTGGGGTCCAGCGTGCATCCACAGCGCTGGCCGAAAACTTGAGTCGGGTATTCGATGGAGAGATCACTGAAATCCATATCCTCTATCCGGAGCGCTTCAAAGGCGCTTCTGAGGCTGCCTGACCATGTCGACGAACTCAGTAAGCCCGGATACAGACGAAACCGCACGGGAGACGGAAACCCTGATCTTGCAGCGGGTTTTGTCCGTGGGTCAGAAAGAGATAGCCCGTGAAACCGGGTTGAGTGAGTCCACGGTTTCGAGGTGGAACGAGGGAGAGTACGCAAGATGGGCCAAGGTGCTGTCGTTCCTCGGCCTGCGCGTCGTTCCGCAGTCCGCGATGCTCGTGACGCCTGCCTACCTGCACTCGCTGGAAACCCTGGCAGAGATCGGGTTGAAGGCTGAGAAAAAGCGGCCTGGCCCGCTCGGGTGGGATTGATCATGGATTGGCTCAGACTCTGGCATGACATGCCCAATGACCCGAAGTGGCGGACGATCGCCCGCGTCTCAGGTCGATCCATCTCGGAAGTTATGGCGATTTACTGCCATTTGCTGGTGATGGCCTCCTCAAATCCTGACCGTGGTCACGTAGACGGATTGTTCTGTCACGACATGTCACGCGAAAACGTGACAAGCGTGACATGTCACGAAATCAATTTTATCGAGGGTCTTTCCACCGCTCTCGACCTCGATATCGCACACGTCAGATCCATTCTTGATGCCATGCAGGGTCGCGTTCTTGACGGCGACTTGGTATCCGGGTGGGAAGTGCGCCAGCCGAAGCGTGAGGACGCAAGGGTCAATGAATTCGGTGCTAAATCGGCAGCCCAGCGAAAACGAGAAGAGCGCGAACGAAAAAAAGCTGCTGCTCAAAACGCAGCTAGTCACGACATGTCACACACCGACACGCCATGTCACGACAGAGAAGAGGAGAGGAGATTAGATAAAACACCACCACCTCTCTACGCGCAGGACGTTTTCGACTCTCGGGCCAAGTTCAGCATGAACCCCGATTGGCTCCCTTGCGAAAAGACATTCGCCGCCATGCTGACCATGAACGGCATGGCCAACCAGCAGTTCGACGAAGAGCAACTGCTCGAATTCAAGTCGTTCTGGATCGCATCCCCTGACGAACACCGCACCCAAGCCAAGTGGGAACACGCACTTGCCCAGCATTTGAAACGTGACCTTCGCCACCAGCAGGCCAACGGGAGATCTACCGATGGAAACCAAAACGCCGAACTATCGGGAAATTCCCAAGGCCATCAGGGCAGTGGTTCCCAAGATCGCAACCAGCGACCTGCTCGACAGGGCCCCCTCTCTGCTCCAGACCGTGTCCGAGCCGCAATCGCAGAGCGCGATGCTCTCGAGAACGCTGCTCGACAAGCTGTGGATCAAGATGGCTGAATTCTACGGACACCGCTGGACCTCAAGCTTTGGCGTGATCGCTGACCCTGAACACACCTGGGCCAAGGTCCTTGCTGGCGTCACCGGCACCCAGCTTGCCAACGGCTTGCACGCGCTGATCGAGCGTGGTGATGAATTCGACTGGCCACCACCTGCGAACGTATTCCTGTCGCTGTGCTTGCAGGTCAAGGGCCTACCGACCGAGGCGCAGGCGTGGGACGAAGCCAGGTCAGGCAAGTACACCCACGAAGCCGTGCGCATTGCCGCAGAAGCCACCAGCACGTTCGACCTGCACGGATCAGACAGCAACGACAAGGCGCTGCGCCAACGCTTCGAACGCAACTACGCCATCGTCATGCGCAGGGCTCAGACCGGCCAACAGCTGGAAGGGCGCATTGCTCACGGCGTCGGCCACGACAGCATGCGCGATCCGCGACAGGTCCAGCTCGAGCATTCCCGCAAGGAAGGC
This sequence comes from Pseudomonas cerasi, assembly GCF_900074915.1. Lineage (GTDB taxonomy): Bacteria > Pseudomonadota > Gammaproteobacteria > Pseudomonadales > Pseudomonadaceae > Aquipseudomonas > Aquipseudomonas cerasi. Next base: position 3,807,034 of record NZ_LT222319.1, on the reverse strand, counting down.
GATCGCATTCTCGATGTCCTCGAAATCCCCAAAGACCCCAAGGCCTGCCGCGCCATGCTGCTGGCAAAGCTCGGCATCCGGAGAAGCGCGAATGTCTGACCACAAGCCCGTCACGTTCCTCGTTCCCGGTGAGCCAATCGGCAAGGGTAGGCCACGCATGACCACCGTCAACGGCCATGCGCGTGCGTTCACGCCGACCAAGACCGCAGACTACGAATCCCGCATCGCCATCGCTGCGCACGAGGTCATGGCCGAACGCGAGCTGCTGGCAGGCCCTGTCCTGATGGAACTGCGCATCATGGTTCCCATCGCCGCGTCATGGTCGAAGAAGAAAACCGCCCAGGCACTGGCAGGCCAGGTCATGCCCACTAAGAAACCAGACGCCGACAACGTCCTGAAAGCCATCTGTGACGGTATCAACGGCATCGTATTCAGGGATGACGTGCAGGTCGTTAACGTCTCCCTGAGCAAGCGTTTCAGCTCCACGCCCGGCGTGTACGTGCGTGTTGTCCCCCTCGAGGCATTGCCATCATGACCACGCCCAAACTGATCTGGACCACGCACAAACTCGCCGACGGTTGGGTGCTGCTGTGTGTCGAAGCCAATCTTGAACAGCCAGGAGAGCCCCAGGCGATGCTCGGTTTCAAGCGCGCCGTACACCCGTTCCACTTCGACGAGGCCAGCGAACCGGTTGTAGCGTTCACGCATGTCATCGCTGAAATGACTGACGCGATTATGTGGGGGGCAGCGGGGCATAGCGCACTGGATCATTGCCTGCCTCGCCTTCGAGGTCTTTGTGCTTGATGACACTTTTAGCGTGCCACAAGGGGTTGCCGTCATGAGCATCGCCACAGTGACTCAGATCGGCGGCCCAAGCGAGGCGCGCAAAAGCACGGCGGAAGAAATCAAGCAAATCACGGGCAAGTGCCCGTCACTGAACAGAGAATTGAAGACGGGAGAAGCGGCATGATGTATCGGAACGTTGTAGCGGCAGTGGTCCGGGCGCTTGCTGCGGAAACCATCAACTCAGCCGGCGGCTGCGACTTTGAGCAGAAGGTTCAATGCGCAAAGCAGAAGGGTGAGATCGTCGGCAATGAGGATGCGTTCCTGACCGACTGCTGGGTTTTCGGCCGCCTGCACAAGGCGCTGAGCCCAGAGCACTGGCGCGCGCTAGTGGCGAAGTTCTCCACGCACACAGATCGCAAGCACGCGGCGATCACCGAAATCACCAAGCAGTACCGGTCTCCGGCGCCAGAGCGGTTTCGTCATTGCGCCATCGTCACCTGGGCCATGCCAAAGCTGCCTGGCGTTGATGGCAAGCGCAGTACAAATGTTCTTCCAGCCGCCTGGTACGAGATGGACAACTGGAGCGACGACCCGCATCCCATCAAAACGCAGGAGCGTTGGAGACGTGACATTCGCAAGGGGCTCGAAAGCGCGGTAGACGTCGCCCTGACCGAAGCTCAGCACATTTTGGAGGCTGAAGGCATTTTGATTGCAGATTGAGTTTGACGGCGACTGAGCCAGTGAGCCATTATCCACCCCATCCTGTCATTCCTGCGTGCATAGGGGATTGACCACAAAAGCCCGGCTTAACCGTCGGGCTTTTTTTGTGCCTGCGATTTACCCCAACCCCTTGGAAACGCTGATCGCCAAGTTCAGCGAGGGCCTCATTCGTACCTTGTTCCTCATTGGCCGCCCTGACGGCCCTTTTTATTCCGGAGTAAAGATGGACCCAACCGACCTCGGCCCAGGCACAGCTACCTGGCTGGGCGGTACGGGCACAATCCTGCTGGGTGGCTTCCTGTGGTTGAGGAAATTCCTCTCCAGGGACGCGACCGACCGTGCAATGGACAACGCCGATATCGGCACCGTCCGCAGGCTGAACGAACTGCTCGACTCTGAACGCATTGCACGGAAAGAGGCCGAGGCCCGTGCCGATCAGTTCGCCAAAGAACGCAACGAACTCGCCGCTGCTGTCGGCAGGATGGAAGGGCGAATTGATGCCCTCACCAGCCAGGTCGCGCAGCTCACCGACAAAGTGACATCGCAGAGCTCGGAGATCTCCCGTCTGCGCACTCAACTCGGAGGAAACAGCTGATGGAAAAATGCGCAATCAATTTCATGGCCCGCCACTGGTGGAGACGAGTCGAGGTTTGGCTGATCGCAGTCGTGCTGCTGGCCGGTGGCGCAATGCTGGGCTTTCAGGTCGCCGAGTGGCGTCTGTCCAGTTGGTACACCGCCCAGGTCGCCGAAGTTCGCCGGGGTTACGACGAAGCCACCATTCAGCGTGATATGCGTCTGAACAAGCTGGCCAAGTCCGCCACCGAAGCAGCTGTGAAGGTTGAAGGTGCCGCCGGCAAGGCTACCGAAGCGGCAGAGGTTGCCAGTAAGGCCGCCGACAAGGTCAACGAGGCGGTAGAGCGGCAGACGCCGTAACGCGCCACACAGTGGAGTAGCGCATGAGCATGAAAATCATAGAGATCAAGCGTGAGGGGTGGCGTGATGCTGCGAAAACCCTGCGCAAGATTGCTGACGACCTCGATGCGGGTGAGCATCCAGAGTGCACGGTAGGCGCATTGACGCTGATCGGACCGAAGGGGGAAGTGACAGTATTCGGTCTCGGCCCGAAGTGTGACGACCTGCAATGCTTGGGGGCTATGCGCCTGGGTGAGCAGAAACTGATTGACGTGCTGCTAGATACTGACGACTGAGTATGCGGGAGGGGCGGGAAATCGTTTCATTCTCGATTTCGTTCATCGCAATCGTCTTGCGCCTCTTTCGATGTTTGATGCTTTGCGAGTGATTTGCCATTTTCCTCTGTAACCACATGAAACTCTTTGGATTCAATTGGAACGTAGTCCAATTCATTGCCTTGGTGATTTGATTTTTTAGGGCGTTTCTCAACGAAGAATTTCTTAGTCATTTCGCGTTTCCTCTGCAAGATTAATTTAAGCCTTCGCTTGCGCTGACAAGCGGGGGCTACAAGTGTTAAGAGGTTTAGCATGGAAAGGCCATATCCTGCAGCAACATTAGTCGTTGTCTCGGATATGTCCAACTCCGGCATACGCCTCACTCCCGCGCCTGATGTGCTGGAGTGGGTCCAAACCGAGATCGTTGCCAACACCGGCAGCATCCACAACGAAGACCATGCCCATCTGATTGATGCTGACATTTGCATCATGTGGGCCTCGTCTGCATTCACGAAGCAGGGTCGCACAGTGCTGGGCCAGGCCGAACAGGTAGCGTTCCGTGCCGGGGGTTGGCAGAAGGCTCGGATGGAACAGCAGATGCGTGACTGGTTCGGCTTCGTGCCGAGCTACATCATCACCCTGGCCGCCGATTACTGCTCACAGTGCAGCGACGCTGATTTCTGCGCACTGGTTGAGCATGAGCTGTACCACATCGCCCAGGCAACCGATCAGTACGGCGCGCCCAAGTTCACGCAAGACGGATTACCGAAGCTTGAGATGCGCGGCCACGACGTCGAAGAGTTCGTCGGTGTGGTCCGTCGCTATGGGGCAAGCCCAGACGTTCAGCGACTGGTCGACGCTGCAAACAAGCCTGCTGAGGTAGGTAAATTGAATATTTCGAGGGCCTGCGGAACCTGTCTGCTCAAGTCGGCCTGACTCCATGACAGGTTATGACGGATGGAAACCATATGGCGGTACTACGAAGCGAGGTCAAAGCCTTCATCGTTCAGGCTCTGGCCTGCTTTGATACGCCATCCCAGGTAGTTGCAGCGGTCAAGATCGAGTTCGGAATCGAAATCACCCGCCAGCAGTGCGAATCACATGATCCCACGAAGTTCGCGGGACAGCGTCTGGGCAAGAAGTGGGCCGAACTGTTCCATACCGCCCGCAAGCGATTCCGCGAAGAGACAACTGAAATACCGATCGCTAACCGCGCCTACCGACTGCGAGCTATGAACCGATTCGTTGAGCGGGCCGAGGGCATGAAGAACATAAGCCTGGCCATGCAGATTCTTGAACAGGCAGCGAAAGAGGTCGGAGACGCTTACGTCAATCGCCGGGTAGAGCCAGACAAATCGTTAGACGATGAAATCAAGCGCCTGAACATTCAAAAGCTTCAGCGAGAACTGGAAGACCCTGACCAGGGTCTGCCCGAGCCAAAGAAAGTAATCATCGGGGTGGAAGATGCAACCGATCCTGATGCTGAATAAGCCTCAATTCGAGTTCATCAAAAGCCACAACAAGTTCATGGCCTTCGTCGGAGGCTACCGCAGCGGCAAGACTTTCGTGGGCTGCGTGCGGATGTGCATCAACGCGCTGGAGTTCCCTGGCATACCGCAGGGCTACTTTGCTCCTACCTATCCGCAGATCACTGACATCTTCTACGACACCCTGCCGGGGGTTGCCGAGGCGTTCGGCCTGTTCGCTGACATCGTGGCAAGCAACAAACGCGTCTATTTGAGGGACAAGAAGGGCAGATGCCTCTCGACGATCATCTGCAAAAGCATGGAGCACCCGCACCGTATCGTTGGCTTCAACATCGCGCACGCGCTGGTCGACGAGATCGACTGTATGCCGATCAAGAAGGCCGATAGCGCCTGGAAGAAGATCATTGCGCGGATGTCCACGGTTTGGCCTGGCCGCGACATGAACACCATCGACGTGACCACGACGCCCGAGGGCTTCAACTGGGTATACCGCAAGTTCGTCAAGGAGCTGGCAGCAGATCCTACGCAACGCCAGTTCTACGGCATCGTGCACGCGTCCACGCGGCAGAACGCCAAGAATCTGCCGAAGGATTACATCCCGTCGCTGCGCAAGTCCTACCCGGCCAATTTGGTAGACGCCTACATCGACGGCCTATTCGTCAACCTGACGTCCGGCAGCGTGTACCCGAACTTCGACAGGCGCCTTTGCCACACGGATGAAAGGATTCGCCCAGGCGAGCAGTTGCACGTTGGCATGGACTTCAACATCAACCGGATGGCGGCAACGATCCACGTCATCCGTGACGGCCTGCCTCGTCTGCTTGAGGAGGCGACATCGATATTCGATACGCCGGCCATGATCAAGGAACTTAAACGCCGCTTCCCGGGGCACAGCATCACGGTCTATCCGGACGCCAGCGGCAAGAACCGGAAGTCCGTCAACGGCAGCGAGTCAGATCACAGCTTGCTCCGCGCTGCGGGCTTCATGGTGATGGTCAACCCATCCAATCCTGAGGTGCGCGACCGGGTGCTGGCTGTGAACGCCGTGCTCCTGAATGGCGAGGGCCAGCGCCGCTACCGGATCAACACCGACAACTGCCCGGTCACCACTCAGGTGCTTGAGCAGCAGGCCTATGACGACAAAGGTCAACCCAACAAAGACGGCGCTGAAGACCCTATCGACGCACTGGGTTACTTCATTGTTCAGCGCTTCCCGATTGCGGGCGGCTACACACTCGCAAACGTGAGCAACTCATGAGCGCAATAAGCTACCTAAAGGACAGCCTGCAGAACCTCGTCGCTGGACTGGGTACCGCGCGCGACAAAGCTTCCCACTCGCAATATGTCACCAATGAACTGGACGACCAGCAACTGCTGAATGCCTTCCGCAGTTCGTGGACCGCCCAGAAGGGCGTCACGATCCCCGCTGTTGATGCCTGTCGCAACTGGCGCAACTGGCAGGCATCCAAGGACCAGATCGAGATGATAGAGGCCGAAGAGGCCCGGCTGAACGTACAGGGCAAGATTCTTGAGGCTCTATTGAAGGCTCGTCTGTTCGGTGGTGCTGCTGTGTTCATCGGCACCGGTGAGCGTGATACGTCGTCCGCGCTGAGCCCCGATCGCCTGGGCAAGGGTGGAATCAAGTACCTGACTGTGATGACTCGACGCCAGCTGGCTGCCACTGAGATCGAGCAGGACCCGCAAAGCGACCGATTCGGCTGGCCCAAGGCTTACCGGCTTCCCGGCTCTAACGTCGAGATTCACCCGTCGCGATTGGTGATCTTTATCGGCGTGCGTCATCCCGATCCGGAACTGGCTATGGGCACGGCCTTCGGCTGGGGCGACTCGGTGCTGCTGTCTGCCATGCCAGCTGTCAAGCACTACGACGAGACGGTGGCCAACGTTGTGAGCCTGGTCTACGAGGCGAAGATCGACGTCATCAACATTCCCAATCTGATGAGCAGCCTGCAAGACAAGAATTACGAGAGGAACCTGCTGGAGCGTTTGAGGCTGGCAGCGACCGCCAAGGGCATCAACGGCACGCTGATCCTCGACGGCACAGAAACTCACTCGTCCAAGTCGGCCAGTTTCGGCACGTTGCCCGATGTGATCGCCAAAACCGAGCAGGGCGTCTGCGGTGCCTTCGATATCCCCGGCACGCGCATGTTCGGGCAGTCCTCCGGCGGTCTGAACTCTAACGGCGAAGAGAACACCCGCAACTACTACGACAACGTCGCGTCACGCCAGAAGCTGGAGATCAAGCCAGCAATGAGCGTGCTGGACGAGTGCCTGATTCTTTCCGCGCTGGGCAGCAGGCCAAAGGAAGTTCATTACGGCTGGTCGCCGCTTTGGCAGGCCACGGCCAAGGACAAAGCCGACATTGGCAAGACCACGGCAGACACCATCAAGTCGCTGAAGGATTCCGGCCTGTTCCCGCCTGATGCCCTTTCCAAGGCCTCAGTGAACCTGCTGGTCGAGCTGAGCATCATGCCCGGCCTCGAAGCAGCCATTGAGCAGTTCGGCGATGAGCTGGACGAAGAGGCCGAAGGCGATCCCGGCGTTGACGATCTTGGCGCTGCTGACCAGCTACCGGATCGCAAGGCGCTTGCTGATGCAGCGCCTCGCACGTTGTATGTCTCGCGAAAGGTCACCAACGCAGGCGAGATTATCGCCTGGGCCAAGTCGCAGGGGTTTGAAACCACGCTGCCCGGGGCAGACCTGCACGTCACCATCGCCTACAGCCGCAACCCGGTTGACTGGATGAAGGTCGGCGAATCGTGGTCGGGCGACGGCAAGGGCCAGCTCAAGATTGCACCAGGTGGCGCAAGGCTGATCGACAAGTTTGGCGAAGACGCCGTGGTGTTGCTGTTCAACAGTTCCGAGCTGGCTTGGCGACACGTCTCCATCGTTGAGGCTGGCGCCTCTTGGGACTGGCCGGAGTATCAGCCGCACATCACCTTAACCTACGAACCCGGCAGCGTTGACCTGAGCATGGTCGAGCCGTACCGGGGCGCCATCGAGTTTGGCCCGGAGATATTCGAAGAGGTCAACACCGACTGGAAATCCACTATTCAGGAGGCATGACATGGAAACCTTTACCCAACCAAAAATCACGGGATACCGCCAGCTCAGCGAAGAAGATGCTGCGCTCATGAATGATATCAAGGCTCACGGCGTCGCTTTAGGCAGGTTGGTCGACCGGCTGAGCTCGAGATCTGACCTCAACCAGCGCTGGCTTGACATCGGCACTACTGATTTGCAAACCGGCCTTATGGCGCTTACCCGAGCAGTTGCCAAGCCGTCCACGTTCTAGCAGCCGGGCGGCACCAGCCAAGGGAAGAAAATGATTTTCACCGATTCAATACCAGTCTCTGGCGTTCGGCGCACAGCGGACGGATACCTTGTGGCCGAGGCATACGTGGCCCGCACGGGTATTCAGGACTATCTCGGGACCGAGATTGACCCCAATAACGACCACGGGCTGCGAGATGTTCCGATCGTCAAGGTGTACCGGCCAGAAAGCTCGGTGTTTCACGCAGACGCAATGAACTCCTACGCCTACCGGCCCATGACCAACGATCACCCTGGCGGCGACGGCGTCAACTCAAAGAACTGGAAGGACGTGGCTATCGGCAACACCGGCGGCGAGGTCATTCGTGACGGTCAGCGAGTGAAAGTTCCGCTGGTCCTCATGGACGCCAAGGCCATCACGGACTTTGAAGCGGGCAAGCGACAGCTCTCCATGGGTTATGGCGCTGAGATCATCTTCCAAGATGGTGTGACGCCAGAGGGTGACGCATATCACGTCAGCCTGGGCCCAATGAAAATGAATCACCTCAGCCTTGTGCACAGCGCACGGGCTGGCGAAGAGTTTCGCATAGGTGACCACAAACCAGAAAACCCAAAAGGAGGCCATGACATGGCTGATTTACTGCGAAAACTCCTTGTCGACGGCATCTCCATTGATGTCACCGAGCAAGGCGCACAGGCCATCGAGAAGCTTGCTAAGCAGCTCAACGATGCCGGCAGCAACACCAAGACCCTGACCGACGCGCACGCTACTGCGATTGCGCTGAAGGACGGCGAACTGGCCAAGAAGGATGCCGAGATTGACGATCTGAAGGCGAAGATGCTCAGCGATGCTGACATCGACAAGCGTGTCACGGCGCGTGCTGACCTGATCAGCAAGGCCAAGATCATTGCCGATGCGGACTACACCGGCAAAACCGATGCTGACATCCGCAAGGCTGTCGTTATCGCCAAGCTGGGTGACGCTGCGGTGGCTGGCAAGTCCAGCGACTATGTCGACGCGCGCTTCGAGATCCTCGTCGAGGATGCCGCCAAGCAGCCAGGCAATGACCCCTTCCGTCAGCACATGATCCAGCAGGACAGCAAGCCGAATACCAATCCTGCTGCCGCTGCCCGCGCCAAGATGCTGGAAGACCTCAACTCCACCCAGCCTGCCAAGTAAGGAGCCATCATGGCCGCTTATCAAACGTCCTACCCGGATCGCCCAGCGAAAGGCCTGCACGGCGCGTCGGCGAACGAAGAAATCAAGAACGACATCAGTCGTACCATCGAAAACGCTGCCGGCGTCCGCTTCGGCGAGCCAGTGCAGCGCGGCGCGGGTGATCACGGAGTGGTTCCGTTCGCTACTGGTGGCAAGTTCCTCGGCATCGCGAAGCTGAACCCTGCCGTACCGGCTGTGGCAAAAGGCTCGACGCTGGTCGATGGCTACCCGCAGTACTGCACCGCCGCTATCCGTCAGCGCGGTCAGATGTACGTCGCAGTAAGCGCTCCTGTGGTTGATGGTGATCCCGTCTACTTCGTGACCGCCTCCAACACCTACACCAACGCGGCCGGCACCGGCATTGTTGGCCCGATCCCGAATGCCTTCTTCGACACCTCCGGTGCTGCGGGCGACATCGTGGAAATCTCCCTCAAGAACCGGAGCGCGTAACATGTCTCAAGCTTTTCAAGACGCTCAAGCAGCGTTGCCATTCGTTGTGGCCCAAGGCCGCAACATCGAAGCGGCCATCTACGAGGCGCGCTACCCGGAGTACAGCTACCGCGATCTGATGCCGGTGGTCACCGAGGGCAACCAGTGGGCCGTGGGTACTCAGTTCTACAGCCAGCAGTTGGCTGGTGAGGCCAAGTTCCTCTCCGGGGCTGGCAACGACATGCCTTTCAACCAGGTTTCGTTTGGTGAAGGCTCCCATGATTTCGCGATGATCGGCTCCGGCTGGGAGTGGAACCTGGAAGAGGTCAACACCGCCGCGCTTTACGGCCGCAACCTCAACGACCTGAAGGCCATGTCTGCCAGTCGCTCCACCGAGCGCCTGCTGTACGACATCGCCGTGACCGGCAGCACCGAAAAGAACTGGCGCGGGTTCACCAACCAGAGCAACGTCCAGACCATCAACGCAGCTGCAACTGGCCTGAACGGCTCCACTTTGTTCGTGGACAAGACGCCTCTTCAGGTGCTGGCCGATCTGAACAACCTGCTGAAGTTGGTTCCTCAAGCTTCGAACAACGTTGAGCTGGCTGACACCATTTCGTTGCCGTTGGAAGTGATGGACTACATCTCCACCACGTTCGTGGGCACCGAAGCGAACAGTCCGACCATTCTGGAGCGCTTCATCACCTCCAACGTGTACACGGCCCGCACCAAGCGCCCGCTGACCATTCTCACCGCTGACGCTCAGTCTACGGCTGGTGGCGATGGTGGCGGCCGTATCGTGGCGTACCGCAAGGCGCTGGACGTGATTCGCTTCCACCTGCCGATGCCTCGCATGGTTCTGCCGGTTCACCAGAAGTCGATCATGGGCTTCGAGACCGGCATCATCGCGCGCACCGGTGGCGTTGAGGTCCGCTTGCCGGGCGCAATGGCCTACATGGATCGTGTTTCCGCACCTGCATAAGGGGATCATTATGAAAGTCACGAACAGCGGCACCGCCCCTTGGGGGGTTTACCTGGGCGGCACTATCAAGATGATTCGGCCCGGCGAAAGTCGGGACCTGGCGCTTGAAGGCGATGATCTGGTTCAGGCTCGCAAAATCGACGTTCTCAGCTTCGAGGAGGTTGTGAAGCCTGAGTCCGACGAGAAGGCCGAACTGCTGGCCAAGTTGAAAGCACTGGGTATCGAAGCTGGAAAGAATTCTGGTGTCGAGACCCTGCAGAAGCGTCTGGCAGAAGCCGAGGCCGCTGCTGAAAAGCAGAAGGTCATCGACGAGCTGACTGCGTTGAACGTCGAGTTCGACAAGGAAGCGAACCTGGAAGCCCTGCAGGCCGCACTGGCTGCAGCCAAGCCGTAAACCCCGCAAAACCCGGAGCGCACACGTCGCTCCACCTATTCGAGACATCCCGATGCCAGACTTTTACGGAACCGTCGCAGATGCCGACGCCTATCACGCTGCCCGTGCGAACACCGCCTGGAATGGCGATGACAAGCCGAAGCAGGCCGCACTGATCCGGGCATCGGCTTACATTGATGGCAAGTTTCAGGCGCAAAACAGCTGCGGGCGCTGGGAGTCCCTGTTCTCCGGCGCAAAGACTGGCGGCCGCGCGCAAGCGCTGCAATGGCCTCGCACTGGAGCTACCGACACCGAGGGATACGAAATCCCTACGGAAGAGATACCTGTTGAGGTCGTACAGGCTACCTACGAGGCTGCGCTGAGAGAGATCGCAGTGCCGGGTAGCCTGAGCCCCGACTACGTCGCATCTGCCGCAATAAAGCGGCAGAAGGTCGATGTATTGGAGATTGAGTATCAGGCGGCAAGCACCGACGTTGGTGTGCCTACCCGGCCGGTCATCACCGTCGTTGATGAGCTGATTGCTCCGTTGCTTGGGTGCAAGGTTGCCAGCGGTATCGCGGTGTTTGTTGTATGAAGGCCGCTGAGGTACTGCAGGCCCTTGAAGGCCTTGAGCCTGCCGCCCAGCGTGCGTACCTGGCGCAGGTAGCGCAGTCGCTTGATTCGGTCAGCCTGGCCGAGGTCGAGCGCGCCATTGACTCGGGCGACGAAAGTGCGGTGGTGGCTGCCGTGCAGATCGGCATCTTCGCCGCACTGATCGAGCATCTGCGCACTGCCTACGTCAAAGGCGCGCAGACCGAAGCGGCGGGCATCAAGGTCAAAGGCATCAGCAAGGACCTGGACTTTCACGCTGCCGAACCTGCCGGATTCATGGCGGGGCAGGCCAACAGGCTTGTCAGCCAGGCAGCAGCTGATCAGGTCGTAGCTGTAAGAGCTGTGATGGCCAACGGATCGGCCAGCGGGCATTCAGCCAGAAAGATGGCGCTCGACCTGATTGGGAGAATCAGTAAGCAGACCGGGCAGCGCACTGGCGGTGTCATCGGCCTGAGCGGTGGCTACGCCGAAAGTGTGACCCTCGCAAAAACCCAGCTGCTGAGTGGCGAGAAAGCCATGCTGCGGCAGTACCTTCTGCGCGTCCGGCGTGATCGTCGCTTCGACCCGACTGTCAGGGCGGCGATCAAAAGCGGCAAGCCATTGGATGAAGAAGCGGTCAACAAGATCACTGGGCGGTACGCCGATAGGCTTCTGGCCACCCAGGCAGAAATGGTCGCCCAGACATTTGTCGCCGAGTCCTTCAACGAGGGCCGTGACCAAGCGTGGCGTCAGGTTGTTGCCCGTAGCAAGGGTCGACTGAGCTTCATCAAGACGTGGAAGTCTCGCGGCGACAACAAGGTCAGGTTCAGTCACTCGGCCATGAATGGTCAGCAAGTCGACAAAGATCAGCCGTTCATGTCGCCGCGCGGCGCCCTGCTGATGTTCCCATGCGACTCATCGTTGGGTGCACCCCTTAGCGAGCGGGCCAGGTGCCGATGCACGGCAGAGTACTCAATCGTTCAACTCAGAATTTAGGCGGCCATTATGGGCATCAGAGACACGATGCAGCCGTCATTCGGCAATCTCTTCGATACGGCATTCGCCGAGCTGATGACACCGTTCACCGGCTCCTATTTGGGGCCAGGTGTTTATGACCCTGTAAGCGAAGTGGCCACGGGACAAACCGTTACGTACACCGGGCGCGGAGTTTCGACCAAGTTCAAGCGGGACCAGATCGACAATGATCGAATCCTTGCCACCGACACTCTGCTGATCGTGCTAACGAACGAGCTCACGGATATACCGCAGGCAGGTCACGACGTTGTGGCTCGCGACCTTGGGACAGGCTTGAGCACAAAGTATCGCGTCGAGGGCGTTGTCACTGATCCAGCGCGCGTGCATTTCCAAATTCAGCTGAGGGCTACGTGATGGCAGGCTGGAGCATTCCACCGACCCGCTTTGTGCAAGTCATCGAGCAGGATCTGGTCAAGCACATGCAGAACATCGTCAAGGCGATGCATGGCGAGGTCATCAGCAGGGCTCCGGTGGACACCGGCCTGTTCCGAGCCAACAACATCGTCAGCGTTGGGGCTCCGGTATTCAGCACCACGACATCGCTGGACCGTGATGGTGGTCCGACAAGGGCGGCGGGGATATCGGCGCTGTCAACGCTCAAGCCGTACACAGTTGTTTACATCCAGAACAACCTGCCATACGCCGAGCGACTGGAGAACGGGCACTCCGCACAAGCACCCGCAGGCGTCTACGGCATCACCTTTGTCGGCGTATCGGATCAATACACATGACCTATGAGCAGATCCGCCAGCTGATCACCGCGCGAATGGTGACGTTTACCGGTATCGCGCAGGAAAGGATTCAGTATCCGAACCAGCCCGATGCATTCGACACGCCAGCCGACGGCCTCTGGTGCCGCCTACACATCCAGCACGCCACGGCCTTCATGGCTGGCATGGCCGACCAGCCCTACACCCGCAAGCCCGGCATCATCGTCGTGCAGTGCTTTGCTCGGTTGCGCACTGGCATGCGCGGTCTGAATGAACTGGCCGACGCTCTGGAAGCGCACTTTGCCTACTGGACCGAAGGCGACCTTGAGTGCATCGAGGCCAGCCAGGTCGACGCAGGCGAGTACGAAGGCTTCTATCAGATCAATGTGAATACCCGGTTCAGGGCTGGTTAAGGACGGTTGCAGAAGATGCGAAGGTGGAACCATTTCATATGGATTCCAAGCTTATCGTACGTATCATCTGAGGACTGGTACTTCGAGAGGGGATCGATTCTTCCCTCCGGCCATGTGGCGAAATGGTGAATTATGATCGCTGACGTTTTTTGAATTTCCGACCCTTGAGGTCTTGGTGTGAAGTAACTCGCAGGTCCAGCCTGTAGGGCCTCAAGCCTCATGTAAAACTGGTGACGCCAATGTTCTTCATGACTCTCGCACTCCTGTAATGTGAGCTTGTCACTGATACGTTCTTTGGTTGCTTTATATTCCTCTATCAATCGTGCGGAAGTAAGCCATGCCAATCTATCGTGAGGAGGTGCGCCAGCTTGAGTCGTACCACACAAAGCCTCAAACGCACGTTGCAGGCTTGTCTTTGCGTGACTGAGCAGATGGGCGTTCGCCCGGTCCTTTAGGTAGTTCTTGACTGTCAATCCAGCGAACACTGCAGATGCAGCTGCTGCCACTGCTGCGAATGTTTGAGCGATATTAACTACGATAGTCCACGTGTCCATTGCTATTACCTATGCCTTCCTGGGGTTTTGAAGCCCAGATCTTATTCCGATCAACCGCGTCTATCCACATCCAGCCCGCCTTGCGCGGGTTTTTTTACGCCCGCAAATAGGAGACACCAAATGTCTAGCGGAGCCAAAGTTGTCAGCCATATCATCAAGGAGGTGACGCCCGGCGTTACCCCCAACGGCACCTGGGACACGCTGCGCCTGACTGGTAACGCGCTGACCCCAACACCCAACACCGAAGTCAGTGATGAGATCACCGACACCAGGCTGAGCCAAGGCTCGGTGCTGACCAGCATCGATATCGGCGGCGACCTGTCGGCAGAGTTCTCGTTCGGCTCGTTTGATCAGCTTCTGGAAGCCGCTTTTTACGGCGTCTGGACGAACGACGTGCTGCGTGTGGGCGATACGCGCAACACATTCAGCATCGCCAAGGGCTTCACCGATATCGGCGTCTACGGCGTGTTCAAGGGCGCTCACGTGTCCACCTTCGCGCTGGAGATTCCTTCCGAAGGCAAGGTGACGGCCACATTCAACATGGCGTGCCTGGATTACGTCGACTCCGAGGTATCGATTGTCGTCACGCCGAAGGCACCGACCACCACGCCGTTCCTGTCGAACAACAACGTCGGCACGATTCTGGTAAATGGCGAGTCGCTGGAAGGCGTGGCCTGCGTCTCGGCCATGACCATCAACCTGGACAACAGCCTGCAGACTCAGCGCTGCCTGGGTTCGGATCGACTCGGCCCGGGTGCCCACATCGCCACCGAAGCGGCAATCACCGGCAGCATTACCCTGGCATGGTCCAAGCGCGCCTGGCAGATCTGGAAGAACTCCTTTACCCGCTTGCCGATTGCCGTTGAGTTCCCCATCACCGACTCACTGGGCAACAAGTACACGTTCAACTTCCCTGCCGTGGAAGTGGACGGCGAACTGCCCAACGGCGGTAAGCGTGACCTGATCGAGGTCGAGCTGAACTACACCGTGGCCAAGCAGAGCCCGACCATCACTCGTGACGCTGCTGACCCAGCACCGTAAACCCTTTTGACCGCTCCGGTGATAACGCCTGCCGGGGCGGTCCTTTTATGGCGTGGCGTTGAGGTTGCATCATGGCTCTCAAGCTGAAGAACAAAGAAGTGGTCGATACCGCTGCGAAGTGGTTCGATTTCGACAAAGACACCAAAGTCCAGTTGGTTTCTCTGGACAGCACTGAATACCAGATCGCCATGGAGCGCATGCGCAGGCGCGTGCAGCGCAACGATGCTCAGTTCCAAGAGGGCGACATCGGCGTGATCCAAGGCGAGAAGTCCGAGTACGTCAATCATTGCCTGGCTATCTCATTTTTCTTGCTGAAAGACTGGCAGGGCGCGCTGGACGAAGAGGGCAACGAGTTGGTCTACAAGCCAGCCATCGGCGCGCAGATGCTCGAGAACGACATCGATTTCTTTCTGTTCGTGCTCGGCAAGGCCGGTGAGCTGGCCGTCGAGTTGAAGGCCGAGAAGGTTGAAACGCTGGAAAAGCCGTCGCCCGCTTCCATTGGGAAAGCGAGTGGGCAGGTCCGGAAGCCGAGAAGCGCAAGCTGATATTCGACAGGTTCGGCATGACCGTGCCGGATGAGCCGCCCCAAGACCCGATAACTGCATACCTGCTGAACACGTTCAGAGGTGTGTGCCGGGGGCGGCGTTACATCTCAGGCATGGGCGGCGTATTCCCAATGCCGCTTTCTGCCCGCGAGATATCTGACTGGCTGGATGCTCGACCGTCGCCGATAGCCAGGGAAGAAGTGGACGACGTGATATTCGAGCTGGATCGTCTGTTCATGGATCAGGACGACGAAGAGGAAGAGGATTAACGGTTGTTCGTTGGTACGCCCGATGATGGTAGATTGCCGTCATCAATAAGCGTTGGAATTTGGCAATGGAAGCAAATAGGGAAAACCTCAGAGCTCTCGCCGTCTCAATTGAAGATCGGAATGATGCTGTGCGCAATCAGATCATACAGCAGGGCGGCGATATTCACGCAGCCTTGGCAAAGGAGCGCGATTACGTATTTGAGGTGATGGCGGACCTGGACGAAAAGGACGTTATCCTTTTTCAGCAACTCCACACTGAAGAGCTTGAGCGAAGGGTTAGGGCGATGGAGGAAAGCGCGAAAGCATCAGAGCGCCACCTGGCTGAGCTTGCGATGAGGCGAGCTGCTGCACTAGAAAGATGGATGCCTGACGGAAAGGTCTGTAGAGAGAAGGTTCGAGCGTATGTCAAGATCGAGCTTGAGGCCCTTGAAACCTTTCAAAAGAATGGCGGAAATAGGCATCAGAAGGCTCTTGACCAGCAAGACGCTTTGGAAGTGCTGTTGGAGGGGCTCAATAACGACGAAAAGCTGAAGATTATCAATATGCAGACCGAGGAGATATTGGCCTCGGAAGCAAAATTGAAAGATGATCTTCATATGATTCTTAATCCCCCGCTTGAGACAATCGATCGTGACCCTCAGCCATCTTCAGTTGAAATATCCCCGAGCTCAGGGAAAGGCATTGTGGTAATGCTCTTGTTTGTAGTGGTTGTAATGCTGGTTCTTTTCAAAATTGCTTCATAGCTAAACTGAAAAATAAATCCCGCTTCGGCGGGTTTTTTTATGCCCGGAGAAAAGTATGGCCCTCACCTCACGCCTCTCCATTGAGGTCGATAGTCGTAGTGCTGAGCAGAAGGTTGACGATCTTCGCCGAGGTCTACAAGCGCTTAACGATGCGGGCTTGAGAACTGGGCCGATTGTTTCCGGTGCTGGCAACGCAATTAACGGCGCAGGCCAAAATGCCAGATCAGCGACCGCGCAGGTTCAAAGCCTCGAGCGCCAGGTAAAGTCGCTTGGCAGTGTAGCCGCAGGAATCGCGGGGCCACTCGCTGCGGCGTTCAGCGCCAAGGCGTTTTACGATGCGGCTGAGGCTTACAGCACTCTCACGAACCGCATGAAACTTGTAACTGACGGTGCTGGAGAGCTTGCCGCCGCTCAAAAAGCAGTTTTTGCCATCTCTCAAAGCTCCTACCAGCCGCTGACGGCGACAGCAGAGCTTTATCAGCGTATCGCGACCAATCAGAAAGAGCTGAAACTGACCGGCGAGGGCGTTGCTGGCGTCGTCGGCACTATCAGCAAGACCCTGGCAATTTCTGGAGCTTCTGCGGCATCTGCCAATTCAGCTCTGATCCAGCTTGGCCAGGCATTCGCGTCTGGCGTCCTGCGCGGCGAAGAGCTGAACAGCGTCATGGAGCAAGCTCCAGCGTTATCACAGGCTATTGCGGCAGGTATGGGCAAGACGGTGGGCGAACTACGCTCGCTTGGTGCTGCCGGCCTGCTGACCGCAGATGCTGTGGTCAAGGCTCTCCAGGCTCAGCGCGTAGCTGTCGATCAGTTGTTCGACAAGACAGCGGTAACGATCGGTAACAGCATCACAGCCCTTGATAACTCGTTCACACAGCTTATCGGGAAAATGGATCAGGCAAGCGGCGCGAGCGCTTCGATTTCATCCGCGCTCGTTGCTGCGTCGAAGTCTATGGATGCGCTGACCAGTGACTCGTCAGCCACCTACCTCATGCTTTCCCGTGTGTCGAACGCAGCGGAAACGCTCGCCTATATCGTCGGTGGTCGACTGGTTCTGTCTGTGGGCCAGGCCATCGCCAATTTAGCACTGTCGACCAAGGCGTCTATCCAGCAGGCCGCCGCGCTGTACAGCGCTACCGCTGCAACGCTGACAGCAAACAAGGCCGAGGCGGAGTCAGCGAGACAGGCGGTGCTGAGCGCGCAGTCAAAGCAGGCCGATGCAAATGCGACGCTCGCACGGGCAAATGCCGAGCTGGTAGCAGCAGAACAAAAACTAGCTGCCGACCGGATGCGCCAGGAGTCTGAGCTCAACAATATGAGGTCTGTGCAGGCGGCTCTGGTTGCCGAGCGCGAGCTGGAAGTTACACGATTGTCCAATCAGATATCTGAGCAGGGCCGAGCTGCAGCGCGAAACAGAATGGCGATAGCCCGGCAGGACGAAATAAAAATCATCAAGCAGATCCAGGCCGCCGAGACCCAGTTGGCAGCCACAACTTCTGCAACGTCTGTCGAGATCCAGCAGGCCTACGCTGTGAGGTCTGCTGCGATAGCAGGTGTCGCTGAGACTACATTAGTCGCCAATCAAGCCATACGAGCCTCAGAGACAGCTACGGCGGCAGTGACGACGGCCAGCAAGGCAATGCTGCTGGCTGGTGCGGCCGGTCGCGGGTTGCTGGGGCTCCTTACCGGACCTGTGGGCTTGATTGCCATGACCGGCGCAGTCGCATACTCATTTCTGAGCGTGGGCGACAGCGCCAAGGACGCGTCGGCATCGCTTGTCAGTCATAACGCAACCGTTGCTGAGTCGATAGAGAAGTACAAGGCTCTTTCGGCAGAGCAGCAGCGCCTGCAAAAAATCACTTGGGCAGAGCAGCAGGCCAAGGAGCTGAAAACCGCTGAATCAGCACTTGATGATTTCACCTACAAAATTCAGACGGGCATCGTGCTCGGGCCTTTCGCCGCACAATTCCGAACCATGGTTGATGAGGTTAAGGCAGGCAAGCGCCCGTTGGACGATGTAACAAAATGGATTCAGGAGAACAGCAACGCTACTCCCGCGTTCATCAAATCGCTTTCTGAGCTGGCCGTAACGCAGCAGACCAGCAGCAGAAACTCGGCAGATTTCGCGGCAAAGCTCGCTGGTGTTGACGCAGCAAACAAAGCAGTTACCAGCAGCACATCCAGCCTAAGCGCTGCTCAGGCTGGCTCAAGCACTCAAACAAAGGCCCAGCTCGGCGAGTGGCAGAAGTACATCGCCAAGCTGACCGAGGCCCGCGACTTGGTCGGAGCAAACGAAAAGGCCGAGGCTGCTTACCGGGCCGGTAAAATGGGTCTGACCAAGGAGCAGGCCGCCCAAGCCAGCATCGTTGCCGAGCAGACCGACCTGCTGAAGAAGTACGAGGACGCAGTGAAAACTGCGGACAAGGCTCAGCAGTCCGCACTGCGAAGCCAATTGATCGCCCTGTACACCCAGCAGCAGGCAGCAGAGGACGCGACCGCAGCGGTGAAGAAGAGTCACGAAGAGGCAGCCAAGGCCGCCGAGACCAGCGCCAACAAGCAGATCGAGCAGATGCAGCGCGTCATCAACGCTGCTTTGAAGTTGCAGGGCGGCCCGCAGATTGACCTTGGCATGCAGAAGAAACGCACCGGTTACGACTTGCTGACCAATGGCGCGTCACCCCTAGCTCCTATCCGCCTGACGCCCGCGCAGCTCGCTGACAGGCAGTTGCAACAGATCACAGAAGGCACCAAACCCAACAAGAACGCCGGTAAGGAAAAGCCGTATCAGGAAGACGCCGGCACCAAGATGCTCGACGACGCGCGCCAGCGTTACGCCGTGCTCCAGCAGCAAAGCAAGGAACTGATCGGCCAGGACGGAACGATCAAGTCCATTGGTGCCGAGCAAAAGAAACTGGTCGAACTGGAAGCAGAGATCGCCCAGCTCAAGGAAAAGAAAACGCTCACTACTGCGCAAAAGCAGGTTCTGGCCATGGCCGAACTGAACATTGCGCAGCAGAAGCAGAACGCCGCACTGGAAAAGGAGACTGAACTTCGCAAGACCGCTTACGAGGAAACGCAGAAGCTTGCGGCTTTCCAGGCGAATCTGAGCAGCCAGCTCGTCAAGGATCAGACCGGCCTCAGCAATAACTTGGCCGGTTTGGGTATGGGCGATCAGGCCAAAGCCCGGTTGCAGGAGCAGTTCGGTATCCAGGAGCAGTACCAGTCCCAACTGGACAACCTGTTGCAGCAGCGCAACGAAGGGAAGATCAGCCAGGACCTGTACAGCAAGGAAACCAATGCGCTAAATGCCGCACTGCAAAGCCGTCTGGCGATGCAGCAGAAGTATTACTCGGACGTCGACAAAGCCCAGTCCGATTGGACATTGGGTGCCAGTTCGGCGCTTGAGAACTACCTCGAACAGTCGCGCGACGTGGCCGCGCAGACCAAACAGCTGTTCACCAACGCTTTCAGCGGCATGGAAGACGCTGTCGTGAACTTCGTAAAAACCGGGAAGCTGTCCTTCAAGGACTTCGCCAACGGTGTGATCGAGGATCTGATCCGCATTCAGGTGCGTCAGGCGGCGGCGGGATTCCTCAGCACGGCATTCAGCGCCCTATCGGGACTCGGCGGCACAGGTGGTCTTGCTGCCGGCTCAGCTGGTGCTGCCTCTTCGAAGCTCGGCGCGTCGGCGGCCGGTTACGGCTCCAAATACGGGTTCTCCGACGGCGGCTATACCGGTGACGGCGGCAAGTTCCAGCCGAAAGGCGTTGTGCACGGCGGCGAGTTTGTCGTGAAAAAAGAAGTGGTCAGCCAGCCCGGCGCGCGTGAGTTCCTGGAACGCATGAACGCCAACACCAAGGGTTACGCCGACGGAGGTTATGTCGGCAAGGCGGCTACGACAGCAGCGTCCAGCGGCTCGCAGAATTCGCAAACCACGTCGAACTCTTCGCTGCCACCTATCATCAACCAGATCGAAGTCCACGGTAATCCGGACGCCGATCAACTGGCAAGACTGGAAGACTCTATGACTCGGGCCTCCAATCGCGCTTACCAAATGATGCTCACCGACTTTCAGAGAAATGGTCCGGGGATGCAGATGATCAGGGGAAAACGATGAAGGTTTCAGATTTGGACATTGCTGAACTGCTTGGCGTTATCAGTCCGGCAATATCAGAGGTCATGTTCAAGGGGCTCGATCAGAGCACGCCAGCACATGTGTGGCGCGAGCGCGTCAAGATAAGCGCAGAGGTGATGGGGCGCATCACGGCGGTGCTGCAGTGCGGCGATGAGGTCGGCCCAGAAATCCACGACCTTATTGCTCTCTGCACGGGCCACATGCAAACCGGGTACGAGCAATCATTCGCTTCCGTGCTCGGCCCTGGCGGCTCTCTGAGCAAAATCCACAAGACCTAAGCCCCAGGCTTTCCCCAAGGAGTAACGCATGGCTCTCACGTGGCCTGCTTCGCTGCGCCCGTCAGAAATGAGCTGGGGCATCGTCAACAACAGCCGGGCGTTCACTTCGTCGCTTTCGAACGCTCAGCAGATCGTTGGCTATCCCGGCGCGTACTGGCAGTGCACGCTGACCTTCGGCTTGCTCACGCGGGCTCAGGAGCGCGAGCTTTCATCTTTTCTCGGCAAGCTGGACGGGATGTTCGGCACTTTCAACCTTCCGGATTTCACGCGGTACCGAAAGGACAGCGTCGGCGCACTCAGCGTGGTCAGCGGTTTCGCCCAGGCGCGCAGCATGATCATTGCTGGCGCGCCAGCCAACTCCCCGGTCTTCGGCGTTGGTGACTACATCACCATCGCAGGCGAGATGTTTGAGGTGACCGATCCGGTTTCGTCGAACGCCCAGGGCCAGGTCACGGTGCCGCTCAACAAGCGAATTCGGAAAACGCTCACGGCAGGGGCGGCAGTTGAATACCTGGCCCCGTACTCGGAAATGCGTATGACCACTGACACATGGGCCATGACACGCCGCCCGGTGGTCGCCAACGGCAGTTACTCATTCAGGGAGGCATTCTGATGCCCTCAGTATTCCCTTTCAGCCAGAAGGTGGTGGATATCATCGCCACTGGCAAATTCATGCCCGTGTACGCCGTGCAGCTGGACTTCGCCGACGGCATGGTTTTCGCCCATACGGGTACCGGTGAGCTGGTCGTCGACGGAATCACCTATGAAGGCGTGGGCAATTTCGGCCAGGTCAGCCAATCGCAGGAGAGCGACAACTCAGGTTCGCCCATGTCGGTGGACCTGACGTTGAGCGGGCTGGACTCCTACATCCTGTCCGAAACGAACGTGCGTGGTTGCCGGGGCCGAATGGCCAAGGTCATCTTCGTGGTATTCGACGAGGCCGGTAACTACGCCGCCGACATTCTGTTTTCCGGGCGGATGGATGCCGCCAAGTTCTCGTTCGCGGGTAATGGCCAGGACGGCAACACCATCACCGTCCCGGTCATTGACCGCATGGCCGAGTGGAGCCGCACCGGCACCGAGCGCTGGACGGACGAAAACCACCGAGCCCGCCATCAGGGCGACCGGTTCTTCTACGCAATCGCGCAAATGTCCGAATGGCCCATCTACTGGGGCTCCAAGAAGGACGCGCCGACATTTACCTACGGAAATTAGCTATGCGCCATCGAGACTGGACCACGCGTCTGAACGAAGTGATCAAGGCTGCCCAAGGGCGGCCTTTTTCATGGGGCGAATTTGACTGTTGCCTGTTCGCCGCCGACTGCTCGAGCGCGGTGTGCGGTGTCGATCCGGCCGAGCAATACCGAGGAAGTTACAAGACTGAGTCCGGGGCAAAGCGCGCGCTGAAGAAGCGCCACGGCAGCCTGGAAGCTGCATGGGATGCGTGCTTTGCGCGGGTTGCCGTTCCCTTTATCCAGCGCGGTGATGTCGTCATGTACGAAGCGCCAGCGGGACGCAGCATGGCCGTGTTCTGGGCGGGAGATTATTGGGCGACGACCGACGACGGCGTTGCTCGCGTTGTGTGTGAGCCGCTGGCGGCGTGGAGGGTTGAATAATGGGCAGTGGCGTCAAAAAGATTGCCCAGGTCGCCGTCGGCGCAGTGATCGGTTTCGTGCAAGGCGGCCCCGTTGGCGCAGTGGTGGGTGCTGGTTTGGCGTTCTACGCCGCATCGCAGCAGGAAAAGCTCAACACCAAGTCACCTCTTCGCGACAACGAGCCTTCCGCCCAGACCGTGCGCTCGTCGAAGGCTCCTGTCCGCTTCATCCTCGGTCGGGTTTCCACTGGCGGCGTGCTGGTATGGGCGCAAGAGCAGGCAGGGGAGGCCACCGAAGGCGAGCTTCTGCATCTTGTGTACGTGCTCTGTGAAGGCGCTATCGACGGCCTGGAAAACATTTATCTCGGCGAAGAAGAGATAGCCTCGTTTGGCGAATTCGCCAGCTACGAACTGATTGTCAATCCAGCAGAGGTCAATGCGTACCTCAAGGCCAACTGCCCAGACTGGAAAGACAGTCAGATCGGACGTGGCTTGTCGTTCGTGCGCGTCACGCTGAAATACAGCGCCGAGCGGTTCCCGTCAGGCATTCCTGACACCCGCTTCGTAGTCCGTGGCCGGAATGACATTTACGACCCGCGTACCGGCAACAACATCTACACCGCCAACACCGCATTGCACATTCTCTGGTACCTGCGTAACCGCTGCAACGTCCCAGACGACGAGATCATTTTCGAGACCTTCGCCAGTGCGGCAAACGTCTGCGATGAAACGCTGACCAATGCCGACGGCTCGGTCAGCCAGCGATATCGCACCTCCTGCGTGATTGGTGCTGACGAGCAGCGTCCGGGCGTACTGCAGAAGCTGGAAGCGTCATGCGCCGGCAAGCTGATCCGTGTCGGGGGCCGTTGGATGCTCCAGGCCGGTGCCTACTACGGCCCGCATGACTTCGAGATCACCGAAGACATGATCATCGGCACTGTGTCCGGCAGCACCGAGTCGACCAACGATTCCGCCATCAACACGGTGCGCGGCACATTCATCGATCCTGAGCAGTCCTGGACCGAGACGGATTACCCGGAGGTCAGCGTTTCCGAATGGATTCTTGAGGACGGCGGCGAAGCTGCCGAGACTATGACGTTCTCGTATGTGACCGACGCATATCAGCCGCAGCGCCTGGCGAACATCGCTATGCGCCAACGTCGGGCTGGCGGTGCGATCAGCCTGCCGATGAACTTCTGGGGCTACAACTGCAGGCCTGGTCGCGTCGTGCGTGTGAACCTGCCATCACTGAACATCCTAGGCGAATTCATCGTCTCGGACTGGTCGATGGGTGACAACGAAGGCTGCACGGTTCAAGTCAAGCAGTACGAGGCGGCAATCTTCGATGACGCCGTGGGCCAGCCTTACAACCCGCTGGGTTTCATCAACCTGCCAAGCGGCGGGCTAGGGTCGCCCACCGGGCTTGCATGGTCGGCTGGCGATGCTGCTGAGGTGGTGCAGGGCGTGCTGTCGTGGGTCCCGCCGCAGGGTATCGTCACGTCGTATGTGGTCACGGTTCGCCAAGGCGGGAACGCTGTGCAGTCGCGCTCTGTGCCTGCCACTGCTAACACTTTGGCTATCAACGGGCTGCCGTCGGGTGCTTACACCATGAGTGTCGCCGCTCTGGGCCCTATGGCCAGGTCTGGCGAGGCAACGATATCGGTGAGCATTCAGGGTCCGCCAATCCCCGAGTCCTGCGTTGTGCAGTCCTCGCTCGACAGCATCGTGCTTATTCCTCAAAACCCGAATCACGCGCTGAACGGCGGCACCTACGAGTATTTTTTCAGTACCAATCCGAAGGCCACATCAGGCACGGCCGAGTACCTTGGGCAGGGCTTGTCGTTTACTCACAACGGCCTGGCGTTTTACACCAACTATTATTATTTCATCCGATCGTCCAATGCATACGGAAAGAGTGCTTTTCTCTATGTTCCAGCCTCCACGTCGAACGATGTCTCCGCCTACTTGGCGGCTCTAGCCGGGAAGATCTCCGAAACCGAGCTTGGTCAGAACCTGGTGGAGAAAATCGACCTGATCGACGGCAATGGGCCGGGTTCGGTCAACGACCGCTTGGCGGCAGCAAAAGCTGAGCTGGCCGAGCAGATATCTGACGTTGATGATGCGCTGGGCACTGTCAGGGCGGAACTGCAGCAGCAGATCGATAGCATTGCCGACCTTGCCGATTCCATGCCCTACAAGCCAGGTGAGACTTACGCGGCCGGGCAGGGCGTTCTGGGCGCTGATGGCATCATTTATCAGGCCACGCAGAACGTGCCGGTCAACACTCCACCGCCGAACACCAATTACTGGCTGAACGTGGGCCAGGCGGTGGCCACTGCCGTGGGTCTGGCGTCGCGGGTGCAGACCGTTGAAACGAAGGTTACGTCCATCGAGGGCGTCAACACCGCCCAGTCGCAACAGATCACCGGCCTGCAAACGTCTCTGGACGGCAAGGCATCGGCCAGCAGCGTGCAGTCGCTCGGTAATCGTGTCACAGATGCCGAGGGGAAGCTCACCAGCCAAGGCTCTGCCATTACGGCGATCAACACTGAGCTAGCCGGTAAAGCCAGCAGCGCCACGGTGCAGGCGCTGAGCAACACAGTCACGCAGCAAGGCCAGGATATAAAGGCGCAAGGCCAGGCCATCACAAGCGTGACGGCGAGCCTCGGAAACACGGGCGGGCAGAACCTGTTTTTCAATCCGGCGTTTACCAAGGAAAGTGCAGTTGCCGGCGTAGCGGAAGGTTGGCAAATCGACGTTGGTACGGGCGGCACGCACATCGCTTCCTTGGTGCCGTCATGGCTGGTAAGTACCGAGAAAGCCCAGCGTATCGACGTCTCCGACCTTAACCAGGCTGCGGGTTATCGCAGCATTAGAATCGTCAGCGCAAGTTATCGGCCAAAGGTCACTGCGGGTAATTCTGTGGTTGCTTCGTGCAACGTGCGAGCAACTGCAGGGCTGGTGTTCGCGGTCTTCATTCAAGGTGTTAATGCCGCAGGTACCGATGCAGTGACCGTGTCCGGTCCTAGGGTCGTGGCCACTGGCGGCACTCAGCGGCTCGTCTACGACTTCCCGAACCTGCCGGCCGGGACTGCTTCTGTGCAGGTCTACTTCCGGCTGTATGGTTCGGATACGGTCAGCGCGGGCTTTGCAGAGTACACGCGGGCGCAGCTTGAAATAGGCACCACGGTCAGCGGCTGGAAAGACAACAACGCAGTGTTGGGCATAGAGCAGTCCGCGACTTCGTCTGCAGTGGCTGCGCTCAGCTCCAGCGTTAGCCAGCAGGGCGCGACGATCATTGCCCAGGCATCCAGTGTGCAGGCGTTGCAGGCATCGTCTCGGGACGATAATGGGGATGGTGAGCTGGCCGATGCCGTGAATGGCTACAACAGTGCAGCAGGCATTGTGCAGGAAGCAACTGTACGAGCCACGCAGAACGAAGCCACGGCCAGGACGGTTACGCAACTGACCGCATCGGTGGGTTCAAACACCGGCCAGATTACTGACCTTCGTGAGGTCGTCACTAGCAATCTCGCTTCTACGGCGACGGCCATTACGCAGCTGACCACGAAGGTGGGCGGTAACTCGGCAGCCATCCAGTCAGAGGCGACGGCTAGGTCGAACGCAGACGGCGCGCTGTCCACGAAACTGGATCAAGTCCAGGCAACGGCCAACGGTGCGAGCGCAGCCGTTCAAACCGTCAGCTCGGCGCAGGCGACTACCGACGGCAAGCTGACGGCGCTGTATACCGTCAAATTGCAGGTCAATTCCAACGGCCAGTACGTCATGGCGGGAATCGGCGCGGGGATTGAGAACGTCGGCGGGATTCTGCAAAGCCAGATCCTCATGTCTGCTGATCGGTTTGCGCTGGTGAACACGTTGGCGGGCGGGGCGATATCGACACCGTTCGTTGCTCAGAACGGCCAGCTGTTCCTCGGCCCTACGTTCATCATGGACGGCACGATCACCAACGCCAAGATCGGCAGTTTCATCAGCTCGACTGACTATGTGGCCGGGCAGCGCGGGTGGATTCTGCGCAAGGACGGGACGCTCGAGATCAACGGATCAGGCGCTGGCGGCGGCAGGCTGGTAGTTACCAATCGTTCGGTCCGCGTGTACGACACCAACAACGTCAAGCGCGTGCAGCTCGGAGACCTCAGTGAATGAGCAACGGAATGAGGGTGTGGGGCGCAGATGCTGCGCTCCAGTTGGACGAGAATTCATTCACGATCCGGGTTGTACTGTCGACGCTTGTCACGTTCTCCGGCTCCACAAAGACCAGCCAAGACTTTGCTGTGCCTGGAGTGGGGCCGGGGAACGGAGTGGCAATAGTGATCCCGGCCGGCACCTATGACAGTAATCAAAGGCAGCATGAAACAGAACTCGTTGACGGTGTCGCGAGGGTCTACAACCACACCAGAACTTATGGATCAAGCACGGTTTCCTCGGGAACCATGCGCCTAATCGTTATGAGGTTTTCATAATGGCGGAAGCATACGGACTGGAGTTTTCCAATAACAGCAATGTGGTGGTGCTTGACTCGCAATACGCGAGGCTGATGGTTATTGCTTCCGGGCGTTATCAGCCCACCGAGGAAAGCGGGCTTGGCTCGACCACTTACTTTCCTCGGCCTGTTACATCCCAAGAACCGCCCTTGGTATTTGTTAGGCCTGATACTGTGAATGCAGTTGCAGGTCTTTGCATGATGCGTCTTGTGGGTTCGGCTGGTAACTGGACAGGGTTCTACGTCCGAGCGTATGACGTGAACACTGCTCAACCCAACGGCCGCTATTTCGTCGCTCAATTTGCCGCCCAGCCGGTGGCTGACTTTGGGATGCGACTATGGGATGGCGCGACCAATTTGCTTTTCGATTCCGGGACTCCGAGCGCAAACTTTACTCGAGCGTTCCAATCATGGGGGCGGGAGAAATCCGACACGTCAGCGCAGGGCTTTACCAGAGTCTACTACTCAGTTCCGTTCAACTTTCCCGAAAACGAATATCTACTTATTAACTCGTTCGGAATGGGGCTGAACTCGGGTAGTGGGATATCAAGAGGGCTGTATTGCTGGTGGGACTTTCCGAATAATAAGCTTTATGCAATTACCACTGCGCCAGCTAATCCGACAGCGTTCTTTCTGCCAGCAGTCTTTGCAAAGATGAATGCCTAACCCATAAATTTATTGAGTAAACATCATGCCTTGGTACAAGTCGGGTACGGTTGCCGTCACCCAAAATTCGAACGCGGTCATTGGCACCAATACCGCATTCATAGCAAACAGCCGGGTAGGTGATGGCTTCCGCGGGCCTGATGGTGGCTGGTATGAGGTGACCAACATCGCCAGCAATACCGCGATGTCGATTGCGCCGAACTATCAGGGAGCCACCAACAACGCGGGTGGGTACGCGCTTGCTCCGATGCAGGGCTACGTCAAGGATTCTGCTGATGCGCTCCGGGCGCTGGTCAACCAGTTCGGATCTACGCTTGCGGTGCTGGGCGCTTCTGGTACGCGCGAGGGCGTACGCGCAGCACTTGCGGCCGCCGCCAGCGGGAATAACGGCGACATCGTTTCCTTGTCCGGCCTGACAACAGCTCTGACAATCGACCAGGGCGGCACCGGTAGGAAGACGGCAGGCGAAGCAATCCAGGCTCTTGGTGGTATCCGCCTCGGGGTAGGCAACTCATCCATAGGCACAAGTCTTTTTTCTGGGGCGCCGCCAGGTATAGCTGCGATCAGTTCTTCTAACAACGACGGCAATACAGCTCTGCGGATTGGCAACGGCAACAACAATAACGCATCTGCGGTCATGACCTTTATTCGGGACGGATCATTTGGACTTCACTTAGGCATTGATACCGACAATAGATTCAAGATCGGCGGGTTTTCGATGGGCGCTGTAGCGCGAACGATTTACCACGAAGGCAACGCGGTCGGAACTGTTTCACAGTCAGGAGGCTTGCCCACAGGCGCTATAATAGAAACGGGGAATTTAAACGGCGGCACGTTCACGAAATATTTGGACGGCACGATGATTTGCCGAGGGATATCGCCAACCCCAGTGGCGGCTAGCCAGGGAGGTGGACCGATCTTCTACTCAGGCGGCGTTTCTTTCGTATTTCCTGCGCCATTTGCTGCTGTTCCGGCAGTGACGATGCAGGCCATCACCTCTAATGGTTACTTTTGTTGGGGTGCATCCGATGGTAGTGCCACTGCTACGGGCATCATCGGTCGAGTTGTTTCCCCATCGAGTACCGCTTCTTCGTACCTTTGTTATATAGCCGTTGGCAGGTGGTTCTAATGATTATCAAAATAGCTCCCCAGCGACGGGATGATGAATTTGTTGTAGAAAAAAACGGCATGGCATTGAAGATTAATGGAGATACGTTCGACTTTTCGCCAATGCAAGAAGGGGGTACGTTGCCGAGGTCTGCCATTGCATGTGAATGGATATGGGATGACGTTAATGTTGATGGCGGGCAACTTGTTGTATGCCTGATTTTACCTGTTCCCGCAAATTACAGCCCTGAGCAAGCCTACCCCGCGGACCTGACTGATGTGCCTGACGGTATCGTCCAGTTTCCGAAAGCGCTCCCTCTGATCGAAACGGCTTAAAGGACCTGAACATATGTCCAATATTGACTGGACCCAATTAATTACCAAAGAAATGAAAGAGGCAGCTTCCGAAGCCCGATCCCTAGCCAAGGCGAAGAGTGATTTGCTCGAGCGGAGCAGTGCGGCCGCTCAACAGATCGCCCGCATTCAGGACCGCATTGAAACGCTGGGCTATGGAATCGAGGCCGGCGAGGCGACTCAGCAGGAAGAGGAAGAGGCGGCGGCGCTTGCCCCTGTTCTCAAGACGTGGAAGGCCTACAAGTTCGCGCTGGGCAAGGTCACCGCTCAGCCGACCTGGTATCAGGCACCGGTCTGGCCGGTCGCACCCGCCACCCCTGAAATCGCCGCCGCACCGATGATGCTCGACGAACCTGCTACCTGATAGACGCCAAAACCAAATCACCCGCCACTGAGCGGGTATTTTTTTGCCTGGAGAAAACCGAATGTCCATCACCACGCAGCAGCTGCTGCAGATCCTTCCGAGCGCCGGCCAGAAAGCCGGCGTTTTTGCACCCGTCCTCAACACGGCGATGAGCAAATACCAGATCGTCACGGTGCCACGCGTTGCGGCGTTCATTGCTCAGGTCGGCCACGAGTCCGGCCAGCTGCGTTACGTGCGCGAGCTGGGCGGCAGCGCCTACCTGTCGAAGTACGACACCGGCAAGCTTGCTGAGCGGCTTGGCAACACACCCGAGGCCGACGGCGACGGCCAGTTGTACCGCGGGCGGGGCCTGATCCAAGTGACGGGGCGTGCCAACTACGAGGAATGCGGCGAAGCGCTGGGCCTGGACCTGATCAACCATCCCGAATTGCTCGAGCTGCCGCAGCACGCCGCGATGTCGGCGGCATGGTTCTGGCACCGGGCCGGGCTCAACACGCTGGCAGACAAAGGCGACTTTCTGACCATCACCAAGCGCATCAACGGCGGCACGAACGGCCTGGCTGATCGGCAGGAGCTGTTCGGCCGCGCATTAAAGGTGCTGGCGTGAAGGTCGTGCCGTGGCGGGCGGTTGGCGCACTGCTGATCCTGCTGGCGCTGGCCGTTGCCCTATACGGCGCATACCGGCACGGCGTCACAGTCACCGATCTGGCTTGGCAGGCGAAGTGGGCCAACCAAGTCAGCACCCAAGCCGAGGCAGTGGCCACCACCACCGCTGAATATCGAACCGAAGAGCAACGCCGCCAGAAAGCGGCCAACCAGGTGGCAAACGATGCAAGACAAGAACAGACCGCTGCGCTTACTGATGCTGCTGTCGCTGACGCTGCTGGCGACCGGCTGCGCGTCGAAGCTGGAAGGCTGGCAGCCACGGCAAGTTGTGTGCCCGGCGATACCGGAGCTACCGAACGAGGCAAGGCAGCCACCCGCGCCGCCATGGTGCTCTCCGACCTGCTCGGCCGGGCTGACGCGCGAGCGGGAGAACTGGCAAAGGCTTATGACGAATCCCGAATAGCCGGGCTGGCCTGCGAGCGATCTCAAAAATCCTTGATTACCTCTGAGTAACGGAAAAACAAAATGGCCACTACGCAGCTGATTCAAAGAGACATGGGAAGGACGATGCTTATCGTCAAAGCGAACGGCGGCACTGTGACGGTCGAGAAAAAGGCCGGCGAGAGCTGGGTGGTAACCGATACGTTCGCCAGGGACGGCGGGTATCTTCTGGAACTGGGTAGTTCCTATACCCGCATAACCCCTATTGCTGGTGCTTTCTTCGAGGTCACCCGATGAGCCTTCTGGTCAATCAAACTCCGCGCCGCCAGCCGATCCGCCGTGGCCTCGGCCTGCTCGGCGATAGCTTCTCGGGCAACTGCCACACCATCGCGGCGACGGCGTTCGGCACCGAGGCCTACGGCTATGCGGCCATGATCGCGGCGCGCACCGGCCTGTTTCCCAGCTACCTCGACAACCAGGGCAAGGTCGGCGACCACACCGGCCAGTTTCTCGCTCGGCTTCCGGCCTGCGTCGCGTCGTCCACTGCAGACTTGTGGCTGCTGCTGTCGCGGACCAACGACAGCACCACGGCAGGTATGAGCTTGGTCGACACGAAAGCCAACGTGATGAAGATCGTCACCGCGTTCCTGAACACGCCCGGCAAGTACCTGATCGTCGGCACCGGTACGCCGCGCTTCGGTAGCAGGGCGCTGACCGGGCAGGCGCTGGCGGATGCGATCGCCTACAAAGACTGGGTGCTGAGCTACGTCAGCCAGTTCGTGCCGGTCGTAAATATTTGGGACGGCTTCACCGAGGCCATGACCGTGGAAGGCCTGCACCCGAACCTCCTGGGTGCGGACTTCATCAGTTCGCGAGTCGTGCCGATCATCAATGCCAACTTCGAGTTTCCCGGCATTCCGCTGCCCACGGACGCTGGCGATATCTACTCGGCCATCCGCCCGTTCGGCTGCCTAAATGCCAACCCGCTGCTGGCGGGTACTGGCGGCACGCTTCCGGCTGGCGTGAACGCCGTGGCGGGGTCTGTGCTGGCGGACAATTACAAGGCTGTCGGATCGGGCCTGAGCGGCATCACCACGCGGTGGTACAAGGAACCGGCTGCCTATGGTGAGGCGCAGTGCGTTGAGCTGGCCGGCAACATGGCGGCGGCGGGCGGCTACATCTACGTTCAGCCCACGGCCAATGTCATGCAAGCCAATCTGGCGGCCGGTGACGTTATTGAAATGGTGTCGGCGGTGGATATTGTAGGTTCGTCGCGCGGCATATTGGCCTGGGAGGCTGAGTTGACCATCACCAAGCCCGTCAGCGGGGCCTCGACCACAATTTACTATCGCTCGATGGACAAGTACCAAGAGCCTTTCACCATGCCCGCCAGCTTCTCCGGGCAACTGGAAACCCAGCGCGGGACCATCGATCTTACGGAAACGGTCATCACTTCACGTATGGGGCTGTACCTGGCAACGGGCGTGGCGCAGGGCTCAACTGTGAAGGTCGCTCAGTTCGGGATTCGCAAGGTATAGATGAACGGGACGCGATCTACGATAAAGCTGGCGTACACCCCTGATTGCCGAACGATTGCGGCAGCTTGTTCGGGCACTCCGGATCTTCGACAAAACCCAGGCCAGCGCAAGGCGCGCAATCCTCGCGCAGGTCGAATCTGTCACAGCAGTGGAGGCACCTGATAAATGTCGAATAGCTGTGGCGCTCCCACAGCGCAACGTAGGCTTTGAAGTCACCCCGATCAAGAGCGGCAGTGCCCGATGGTCAGGTTTTGGACAAGCGTTGGAACCATTCTGCGACTCCTGCCACTCAGCGTTGACTCTTCGCTCAGGACATTATCATGCAGGCAGATCCTTTCCAGTCGTTCGCGCGATTGATCATCAAACAATATCCGGACACGCCCCAAATTCATGAGTCGGAAAAACATTCAGTTTACTTACTGACGTTTGGCGCGGATCTGAATATTCATCTCATAGGAAGCCAGCCCGGATATCTGAATTTAGTTGCCACATTCCCCGCACCTAGGGCTTGGCTAGAGGTTGAAGGGCTTCATGCTTTGCTCTCAGAAAATATCTTTAGCCTCCAGCATCCCCAGATTGTTTTGGGTTTGGATGCGGCGGGCGGGAAGTTGGTGATTTCGCTGCGTCAGCCATTGGCCGAGCTAAGCGACGAAAGTGTCTTGCCGTTATTCGAAGCATTTGTTAGGCAAGCAATTGATATGCATTCGGGAAAAATTCTCTCTCCGTCGACGACAAGTACCGCGCCAAAACCCGGGGAGTTAGGCAAGACCCGTTTACAAGTGAAAAGTAATCCATCATCACCAGTTAAGGAGAAAAGTCGTGCATAAAATCAGTAGTCTTTTTGGAGGTGGATCGTCCGTCCAAACCTATGATGCGACTGTTCGGCACAGTCAGTCCACCGCCACCGTGCATAACACATATGACAGTAGTCACCTCGGTCTCCCTGCCTACAATGGCTACGGGGTCACAGTTTCCTCCGGCACGCTCGCGATGCTTGCTGATGCAACGTGGGCAAATAGGGTGGTAAAAAGCGTAATTCCTTCGGGCGCCGGCAATCAAAAAACGGACATAATAAATTCTAGCGGTGAAAGTTGGGCCAGATTACATTTAGCTAACGCTAAGTATAAACACGGTGGCAGCACAAATCACCTCAAGCGTGCGCAGGAATTTCAGGGGGGTAACTGTGCTGTTCATGCCAGCGTCGCAGCTGCTGCTTTGCAAAGCCGAGGCGTGCGCTATCCTGTCAGCCGCGTACGTGCGAGTCTGCCAGATGGCAATAGTCACGAGTTTCTACTTTTGGGGGATCGCCGCCAGTCCGGAGATCGAAATACAGTTGTGGTCGACTCTTGGCCTACCTACCCTAGCGCCTGTACGCTGGATCAGGCAATTCTGCATGATGCTTCAAATGGTACCCATCACCCAGTCACTCACTTGCTTGAAAGCTATCGAAATGAAATCTGGGAATCACCGGTCGATTCTGCAGATGTACGGCGGCTGACCAAAATTAAAGTACTTGGGACCGACGATCTTAACGAAATGCTCAGGAAAGCCAAGCTTCCTAAGTTGGATTCTGAGCAACTTGTGAATCGTGCGTTGAGTGATGACCGATTCGGCCAGTTTGACGTTCGCGTCGCTACCGATCCAAGCACTCTCTATAAAGCTGACTCTGGTACTGAATGGCAATCTTTTGACCCCATTCTGCGGTAAAGGCATTCCCTAATTTTTAGTGCAGCGCGGTAGCGCGCGCTGCTTCAAGCCCTGTATTTGCGTACAGTGGTCGAGTGTTTCACGTTGAGGAGTGGTGTTCGTCGGCAGGATGCCGGAGGAGTGGTGCAGAAAGGCGTGGAGCGGACTGTAGAACGCTGTTTTGGTCCTAAAATGGTCCTAACCGACAACCTATAAACACAAAACCCCTGAAATTCTTTAATGAATTCAGGGGTTTAGCGTGTTTCGAATATGGCGGTGAAGGAGGGATTCGAACCCTCGATACAATTTCTTGTATACACACTTTCCAGGCGTGCTCCTTAAGCCACTCGGACACCTCACCGTATCTCGACGACAACGTTGTGTCTGTCGAGGCGCGCTAATGTAGTCGAAACCTTTTCCTAACGCAAAACTTTTTTTCAGATTTTTCATGCGCTTAAGCAAATAAACGACGATTCGCCAGTAAAAAGCCTTTGTAGCGGATGCGGCCCTTGGGCAAAGGGCCGCATGTGGTGGAGGCTTCAGGCGCTAAAGCCGCCATCGATGGTCAGGCTGGCACCGGTTATGTAGCCGGCTTCCGGGCCTGCCAGGTAGGCAACGAAGCTGGCGATTTCTTCGCTGGTGCCGTAGCGGGGCAGGGCCATCAGTGCTTTCAGGGTTTCGGCGAATTCGCCCTGCGCCGGGTTCATGTCGGTGTCCACCGGGCCGGGCTGGACGTTGTTGACGGTGATGCCCTGCGGGCCGAGGTCGCGGGCCATGCCTTTGGTCAGGCCGATCAGCGCCGACTTGCTCATGGCGTACGTGGCACCGCCCGCAAAGGGCATGCGGTCGGCGTTGGTGCTGCCGATATTGATGATGCGGCCGCCTTCTTCCATGTGCCGAGCGGCTTCCTGGCTGGCGATGAACACGCTGCGCACGTTGATTGCCAGAGTTTTGTCGAAGTCCTGCATGCTGAATTCATTGAGCGGCGCAATGGCCAGAATGCCGGCGTTGTTGACCAGAATATCCAGCCTGCCAAGGGTCTCGGCAGTGGTCTGTACGGCCTGGCGGATGGCTTTTTCGTCGGCGCTGTCGGCGCGAATGGCCAGGGCCCGGCCGCCGTTGGCGACGATGCTGTCCTGAATCTCCAGAGCGTTGACCTCGGAGCTGACGTAGGTAAACGCCACGGCAGCGCCTTCTTTGGCCAGGCGCTGGACGATGGCCGCGCCGATACCGCGTGAGCCGCCCTGCACGAGCGCTACTTTGCCGGCGAGTTTAAGGTGTTCGATCATGATGTTCTCCTTGGGGGCAGGTCTCGGACAGGCCTGAGCCTATCGACGATTGCGACCAGAATAGACCTTGATTGCGATAGTCTTGCTGAACCAAAAGTTCGGACTGATTCAACATGGATATTCAAGGCAACAGCGCGCTGATCCTGATCGACATGCAGCAGGGCATCAATCACCCCAAGCTGGGGCGGCGTAACAATCCGCAGGCCGAGGCGAATATCGGCGCGCTGCTGAGTGCTTGGCGACAATCCGGGCGTCCGGTGATCCACGTCCGGCATTTCTCGACGTCGCCGCAATCAGTGTTCTGGCCGGAGCAGTCGGGGGTCGAGTATCAGCCAGCGTTCTTGCCGCGTGCCGATGAGCGGGAGTTGAGCAAGCAGGTCCCCGACGCGTTTTGCGGATCGTTTCTGGAGATGTGGTTACGTTCGGACGGGATCGGGCAGGTGGTGATTGTCGGCGTGATCACCAACAATTCGGTCGAGTCCACCGCACGCAGTGGCGGCAATCTGGGGTTTGATGTGCTGGTCGCGCACGATGCCTGCTTTACCTTCGATCAACAGGACTTTTTCGGCACGCCGCGCAGTGCCGAGGACGTGCATGCAATGTCGCTGGCCAACCTGCACGGTGAATACGCCACGGTCCTGTCCACGGCGCAAATTCTCCAGCAGGTTGCTGTCGAATAAGCGCCGGACGGGTTTACTTGCGGGTTTTCTTCGGGGCTGCGGGAAGCGGGGCGAACAGTGCCTGCAAATCTTCGTCGCGCAATTTCCAGTCGCCGCTGGTGCGACCGTCAAGCACACCCGAGGCCAGCGCTGATTTTTCCCGTTGCAGGCGCTGGATTTTCTCTTCCACGGTGCCGCGCGCGATCATCTTGTAGACGAACACCGGCTTGTCCTGGCCGATACGGTACGCGCGGTCGGTCGCCTGATTTTCCGCTGCCGGGTTCCACCACGGGTCGTAGTGGATCACCGTATCGGCGGCGGTCAGGTTGAGGCCGGTGCCGCCTGCTTTGAGGCTGATCAGGAAGATCGGCAGCTTGCCACTCTGGAAATCATGG
Organism: Pseudomonas cerasi; assembly: GCF_900074915.1. GTDB lineage: Bacteria > Pseudomonadota > Gammaproteobacteria > Pseudomonadales > Pseudomonadaceae > Aquipseudomonas > Aquipseudomonas cerasi. The sequence goes on along the minus strand of NZ_LT222319.1, from coordinate 3,771,043 downwards.
ATCGGCGTGCGGCGATCGCGGGTCGACCCGGTCAGCAGGGCGTAGGCGATACCGCGTTGCTTGAGCTCTTCCTCGATCAGGCTGAGCATCGAAGTGAACTGCGAGAACAACAGAATCTTGCGACCTTCGGCCAGCAGTTCTTCGAACATCTCCATCAGGCTGTTGAGCTTGCCCGAGGTGCCCTGTTTGCTGTTGACCGGCATGTCCTGATTGACCAGGCGCAGGTCGCAGCACACCTGACGCAGCTTGAGCAGCGCTTCGAGAATGATGATCTGGCTGCGTGCCACGCCTTTGCGGGTGATTTCGTCCCTGACCTTTTTATCCATCGCCAGGCGCACGGTTTCGTACACATCGCGCTGCGCGTCGTTGAGGTCTACCCAGTGGATGATCTCGGTCTTGGGTGGCAGTTCGGTCGCGACCTGTTCCTTGGTGCGACGCAGCAGGAACGGCTTGATGCGCGCATTGAGGTGATGCAAGCGGTCCTGGTTGCCGTGCTTTTCGATCGCCGTGCGGTAATTGCTGTTGAATTCTTTGCTGTTGCCCAGCCAACCGGGCATCAGGAAGTGAAACAGCGACCACAGCTCGCCCAGGTGGTTTTCCAATGGCGTGCCGCTCAGGCACAGGCGCTGGCGGGCGTTGAGGTTGCGTGCGGCCTGGGCGGCCTTGCTGTTGGGGTTCTTGATGTACTGCGCTTCATCGAGAATCAGCACGTGGAAGGGCTGTTTTTCGAGCAGTTCCAGGTCCCGTGGCAACAGCGCGTAGGTGGTCAGGATCAGGTCGTAATCCTGAAGATTGCCGGCGTCCTGGTGGCGATTGGCGCCGTACAGAGCCAGCACTTTCAAATCCGGGGTGAAGTGCTCGGACTCGTCCAGCCAGTTGGGTATCAGGCTGGTCGGCATGACCGCCAGCGCCGGGCGGTCGAGGCGTCCGGCCTGTTTTTCCATCAGCAGATGAGCGAGGGTCTGCAGGGTCTTGCCCAGGCCCATGTCGTCGGCCAGCACACCGCCGACTTCCAGCTCGCGCAGCGACTGCATCCAGCTCAGGCCTTCCAGCTGATACGGGCGCAACGTGGCGTTCAGGCCATCGGGCAGGCTGACCGGCGCGTCCTTGATGTTGATCAGGCGTTCGGCAAAGTGACGCAGGCGGTCGCCGCCCTGCCAGGTCAGCGGCAGGTCTTCGAGCTGGGTAAGGCGCGCCGCATCGGCTTTACTCATGCGCAGCGCGTTGTTGCCCTCCTGACGCCAGTAGAAGTCCCCCAGCGTCGCCAGTACCGGCTTGAGTCGGCCATAGGGCAGGGCGATCTGTACCGGGCTGCCGCCGCTTTGCGTGAAGTGGTTGAGCTGCACCAACAATTGTTCTTCGTCCCCGCGCTTGGCCACGGCCGACGGGCTCATCAGTTCGGGATGGCTGCGGATCAGGTTGATCAGAATCGGCAGCAGGCTCAGGCGCTCGCCGTTGACGATGATGCCCAGTTCCAGGTCGAACCAGTCGCGTTCGTTCTCTTCGTCGATGACCGCGTACCAGTCTTCCACCGGCGTGACGTCGAAACCGAACTCGTCCTGAATGTCGATTTCCCAGCCTTGCTCGCGCAGTCGCGGCAGGTCATCGAGGACGAAATGCAGCCAGGCCTTGTCGTTGGGCAGTTCGTACATGTCGCCGGCGCTGTCGGGCAGTGCCTTGCTTTGCCGAGTGGCGACCTTGAAGCCCAGGTCGGCCAGTTCCTGACGCAACTGCCGCTCCCGTTCGCCCTGACGACGGATGCGCAGGGTTTCGGTGTCGGTGTGTTCGATGATGTCGCTTTTCTGATTCACCAGATCGCTGCCCAGCGAACTGACCAGAATGCTGACGTTGGTGGTGCCGACCGCGTAATGCTTGCCGTAGGCAAAGGCCAGCGCGGCACGGTGCTGAATGTGCCGCTGCATGCGCCCGTTGCGCGGCTCGTAGGCACTGAACTCGATGCTGGCCAGAATCAGCCTGGGCCGTGGCTGCAGGTCATCGATCAGGCGCTCCGGCAGCCTGGGTTTTTGCTCGACGGGCTTTTCCGGCTCTTGCTGGTGCGAGGCCAGTGCGGCCTGCAGCAACGGACGGTTTTGCGGGTCCTGCAGAAACAGCAGGGCAGCCACGCAATGTTTGCAATCGTTGCGAACCGGGCAGGTGCATTTGCAGGTCAGGTAATTCTTGTAGCGATCGGGGTCCTTGAACAGCAGTGTCTGGGTATAGATTTCCAGGCCCGAGCCCCGACAGGCGGTGCGGATGATCTGCGGGCTGGAGTCTTCCAGCACGATGCGTTTTTGCCGGGCGTAGTCGCGCCCTCGCTCAAGCGTTCGCTCGTGGAATAGGTCTGTCCAGGCCGCAGCCAGGACTTTTTCGAGAATGGACGACAAGTTTTAAAAAGCCCTACGCCGCAGCGATGCTCAAAAAGAAAGGGGACGCCCGGGCGTCCCTTGCGTACGTAAAGATCAAAGAGGAGAAACCTTGATCAGCAACGCGAGGTTGCCGTTGTCCAGATAGGTCAGCTCACCGTTCTTTACCCTGGCAGTCTGCTTCAATCGTTCACTGCTGATGACCACGCCATGCGGGTCCAGCTGGTTGACCCAGAATTGTGCACCAATATCGGTGAAGCGTGCCATCGCCAGACTCACTGTACCTTCGATCGGGAAATGCCCAAGCCGCTCTTCACCATTGGTGATGGCGACTTTGCCCGGTTCGCTGCCGATGCTCTGCTGCCAGGCGCGCTGCATCAGCACTTCATAGTTGCCACTGCCTTGCAGTTTGCTCGCCAGATCATTGAGGGCGGGGCTTCGTTCATCGTTCGCGTCGATCTTCTGTGCGCCCTTGTCCCAGTTTTCCGGTACAAGCTGGCGGGTCGAGGCCGGCTCGCCGTTCTGGCGAAACAGCAGAATCTCGACCTGATACAGGCCGTCGGCGAACGCGGTCGGCGCGATCAGCGTCAGCAGCAGGATCAATGAACGAAACAGACGCATGCGTGAATCCTTCAAGCAGTTTTCGGGGTCAGGCGCTCAAGCAGCGCTTCGATCGTGTTGAAGCGCTCTTCCGGGCGCTCCATGGGAACCATGAATTTGAACAGCGTGGCACCTTCGAACTTGTAGCGGTTGGGCTGGCTCTGGATCAGCTTGATCAGGGTCAGTGGGTCAACCGGCGTCTCGGCCGCGAACTCGATACGGCCACCTTGCGGGCCACCGTCGATTTTCCGGATGCCCAGCTGTTCGGCGTGCAGTTTGAGCAGCGTGATACGCACCAGATTCTTGGTCGGTTCCGGAAGCAGGCCGAAGCGGTCGATCATTTCGACCTGCAGGTCCTTGAGCGCCTCTTCGTCGGCGGCGTTGGCAATGCGCTTGTAGAGAATCAGGCGCGTATGCACATCTGGCAGGTAGGCTTCGGGGATCAATGCCGGTACACGCAGGTTGATTTCCGGTCCGCCGCCCAGCGGCTGGTCGAGATTGGGCTGCTCGCCCTTGCGAATCGACTTCACTGCGCGCTCGAGCATTTCCATGTACAGGGTGAAGCCCACCGCCTGGATCTGGCCGCTCTGGCCGTCACCGAGCAGTTCGCCTGCGCCACGGATCTCCAGGTCGTTGGTGGCGAGCACGAAGCCCGCGCCCAGGTCCTGGGTGTTGGCAATCGCTTCCAGACGCTTTTCGGCATCCGGGGTGATCTGTTTGCGCGGCGGGGTCAGCAGGTAGGCATAGGCCTGGTGGTGACTGCGCCCGACGCGACCGCGCAACTGGTGCAACTGGGCCAGACCGAACTTGTCGGCGCGCTCGATGATGATGGTGTTGGCGCTCGGTACGTCGATGCCGGTCTCGATGATGGTCGAGGCGATCAGCACATTGAAGCGCTTGTGGTAGAAGTCGCTCATCACCTGTTCGAGTTCGCGCTCGCGCATCTGCCCGTGGCCGATGCCGATACGCGCCTCCGGCACCAGCTCGGCCAGGTCGGCGGCGCATTTCTCGATGGTCTTGACGTCGTTGTGCAGGTAATAGACCTGACCGCCGCGCAACAGCTCGCGCAGCAGGGCTTCCTTGATGGTCGGCTTGTTCTGCTCCATCACGAAAGTGCGCACCGACAGCCTGCGCGCCGGTGGCGTGGCGATGATCGACAGATCACGCATGCCCGACACGGCCATGTTCAGGGTGCGCGGGATCGGCGTTGCAGTCAGGGTCAGAATATCGACCTCGCTGCGCAGCGCCTTGAGCTGTTCTTTCTGGCGCACGCCAAACCGGTGTTCTTCGTCGATGATCACCAGACCGAGGTTCTTGATCTTGACGTCATCCTGCAACAGCTTGTGCGTCCCGATAACGATGTCGATTTTGCCCTCGGCCAGATCGGCAACCGCGGCGCTGACTTCCTTGGCCGACTTGAAGCGGCTCATCACCTCGACGGTCACCGGCCAGTCGGCGAAACGGTCGCGGAAACTGTTGTAGTGCTGCTGGGCGAGCAGGGTGGTCGGCACCAGAATGGCCACCTGACGCCCGCCATGCACGGCGATGAAGGCAGCGCGCATGGCCACCTCGGTCTTGCCGAAGCCCACGTCGCCACAGACCAGCCGATCCATCGGCTTGGGCGCCAGCATGTCGGCGCGCACGGCATCGATGGTGGTCTGCTGATCCGGTGTCTCTTCGAACGGGAAGCCTGCGCTGAAGGTCGCGTAATCGGCTTTCGGGTCGGCAAACGCATAGCCTTCGCGGGCTGCGCGACGCGCGTAGATGTCCAGCAGTTCGGCCGCCACGTCACGGACTTGCTCGGCAGCCTTACGCTTGGCTTTCTGCCAGGTTTCCGAGCCCAGGCGGTGCAGCGGCGCGGTTTCGTCGTCGCTGCCGGTGTAGCGGGCAATCAGGTGCAGGTTGGCGACCGGGACGTACAGCTTGGCGTCTTCGGCGTAGGCCAGCATCAGGAATTCGGCGACCTGGTTTTCGACTTCCAGGGTCGCGAGCCCGAGATAACGACCTACACCATGATCGATGTGCACCACCGGCGCGCCTTCGCGCAGCTCGGTGAGGTTCTTGATGACTGCATCGTTATTGCCGCCGTCGGTGCGCTTTTCGCGGCGACGGCGTTGCATGACACGCTGGCCGAACAGCGGGCTCTCTGCGATCAGCGCCAGGGCTGGTTGTTCCAGCAGCAGGCCTTCGTCAAGCGGCGCGATGGTGATCGCCAGCCGGTCCTTGCCGTCGACGAAGTCCAGCCAGCTGTCGACGGTCTTGGGTCGCAGCTTGAGGCGTTCGAGCAGTTCCAGCAGCACTTCCCGGCGTCCGGCAGACTCGGCGGTGAACAGCACGCGACCGGGGAAGTCATCCAGAAAATTCGACAGGGCCGCCAGTGGTTGAGTGGCCTTGGCTTCGATGGACAGGTCCGGCAGGGACTGCGCCGGGAAACGCTCGCGTCCGGCACCGGCGTCGACATCCTGCTGGCTGGCGACCACGCGCGGCCAGTTTTTCAGGCGCGCGAAGCAGTCTTCTACCGGGAGAAACAACTCGGCTGGCGGCAGCAGCGGCCGGGCCGGGTCGACGCGGCGTTCTTCATAGCGATTGCGCACGTCGTTCCAGAAGTTCTCGGCAGCCTGTTCGATGCCCGGCAGGGAGAACACCTGAGTGTCCTGCGGCAGATAATCGAACAGCGTCGAGGTTTCCTCGAAGAACAACGGGATGTAGTACTCGATGCCGGCAGGCGTAATGCCGCTGCTCAAGTCCTGGAAAATCGGGCTGCGCCGGAAGTCCACGTCGAAGCGCTCGCGAAAGCGCGCCTTGAAGCGCGTGACTTCTTCTTTCTGCAACGGGAATTCACGGGCAGGCAACAGGCGTACCGACTCGACCTTGTCGATGGAGCGCTGGGTGTCCGGATCGAAGGTGCGCAGCGTTTCGATCTCATCGTCGAACAGGTCGATACGAAACGGCAGCTTGCTGCCCATCGGGAACAGATCGATCAGCGCCCCGCGCACGGTGAACTCGCCGTGTTCGTAGACCGTGTCCACATACCGGTAGCCGCTGGCTTCCAGACGCGTACGCATGGCTTCCACATCGAGCTTCTGGCCAACATCCAGCACCAGGCTGCTGCCGAGCAGGAATTTGGTCGGCGCCAGTCTGTGTAGGGCGGTGGTGATGGGAACTACCAAAACGCCATGCTCCAGTTCCGGCAGGCGATAGAGGCTGGCAATACGCTGGGAAATGATGTCCTGATGCGGCGAAAACAGGTCGTAGGGCAGGGTTTCCCAGTCCGGGAAGTGCAGAACCGGCAGCGTAGGCGCAAAAAACTTCAGCTCTTGCTCGAGCCGCTCGGCGCTTTGGCTGTCGGCGGTCAGGAGCAGGGTGAAGCGCTTCGCCGCGCTGGCGGCTTCGGCAATGGCCAGGCTCAGTGTGGCACCGGGAAGATTGCCCCAGTGTTGTTTGCCTGCAGCGGCAGAAAGATGCGGTAGACGCAGAACTGGCACGGGAAGGTCGGGCTCCAGGCGTTGCAACAGGGGCGGCGATTGTAACGGGGGAAGGTGGTGGCTGTCAGTTTTCCGGAGTATTACCGAGTGTTTACGGGCGAAAATTATGTAGTGCGCGTCGATATGACAGCCGTGCATTGCTCATAAACAAAGGCGCGGTCATAATGTAGCCCCTTTTTTCAGCCCCTACATGTGGAAGGTTCCCGTGACTCAGAAGCCCGACCAGTGTCTTGGTGAATGGATTGATCGTGAAGCTCTCGCCGAAGCGATGATCCCGCTCATCGGTCAGCTCTACCGCAATAATAATGTGGTGAGCTCGATCTATGGCCGTAGCCTGATCAACCGTTCAGTCATCGCGATTCTCAAAGCTCACCGCTTTGCGCGTCATCGTCAGTCCGATGCGGTTGAGTTGTCCGTACACGAGACGTTCCCGCTGATCAAGGCGATGAGCGAGCTCAAGCTGGGTGCCGCTTCGGTGGACCTGGGCAAGCTGGCCGTGAAGTTCAAGACCGAAGGCAATGGCCGCACGCCAGAGCAGTTCGTTCGCGAAGAACTGGCCAGTGTAGTGGGTCAGCAGGGCACCAGCCCACGCAAGGGCACCGATGTCGTGCTGTACGGTTTCGGTCGTATCGGCCGCCTGCTGGCGCGGATCCTGATCGAGAAGACCGGTGGTGGCGACGGCCTGCGTCTGCGCGCCATCGTGGTCCGCAAGGGCGCGGAAAACGATCTGGTCAAGCGCGCCAGCCTGCTGCGCCGTGACTCGGTTCACGGTCCGTTCGATGGCACCATCACCATCGACGAAGCCAACAGCACGCTCACCGCCAACGGCAACCTGATTCAGGTGATCTACGCCAAGAACCCGTCCGAGGTGGATTACACCCAGTACGGTATCAAGGACGCTCTGCTGGTGGACAACACCGGTGTATGGCGTGATGCCGACGGTCTGGGTCAGCATCTGGCCTGCCCGGGCATCGACCGCGTGGTCCTGACCGCGCCGGGCAAGGGCAAGCTGAAGAACATCGTGCACGGTATCAACCACGGTGAAATCACTGCGGACGACAAGATCGTCTCGGCGGCATCCTGCACCACCAACGCCATCGTGCCGGTGCTCAAGGCGGTCAACGACAAGTTCGGCATCACCAACGGTCACGTCGAAACGGTTCACTCGTACACCAACGACCAGAACCTGATCGACAACTTCCACAAGGGCGACCGTCGTGGCCGTAGCGCTGCATTGAACATGGTCATCACCGAAACCGGTGCCGCTACCGCTGCTGCCAAGGCATTGCCTGAGCTGGCCGGCAAGCTGACTGGCAACGCTATTCGCGTTCCGACGCCGAACGTGTCCATGGCCATTCTCAACCTCAACCTCGAGAAGCAGACCACTCGCGAAGAAATGAACGAGTACCTGCGCTACATGGCGCTGCACTCGGACCTGCACAAGCAGATCGACTTCGTGAACTCGCAGGAAGTGGTCTCCACTGACTTCGTCGGCTCGCGTCACGCCGGTGTGGTGGACGCCGAAGCGACCATCGTCAATGACAACCGCGTTGTGCTGTACGTCTGGTACGACAACGAATTCGGTTACAGCCATCAGGTAGTTCGCGTGATGGAAGACATGGCAGACGTCAATCCGCCAGCGTTCCCGCAGTAAGCATCAAGCGTATGAGTTGCCCGGTCTGACCGGGCAAAGCATTGAAGGGCCGAATCCTGTGCAAACGGGATTCGGCCTTTTTGCTTTTGCACCTGATCTTCGTGATTTACATAAAGATCATGCGCTGATGTCGTAATTGGAATATTCACCTGCGACATCTAGATTTTTCTTTCCAATGACTTATTTATGCATATTTAAAGTGATCGAATATTTTAAAGGAAATAAAGCGAATTTTTCGTGTTTTTCAAGATGTGGTGACTACTTTGGATCCTATTGCGCTGCCTAATGAATAGCAGTTATAAGCTTATTCAAGAAATCGATGGGCGGCGTTTTAGTCGCGGTTGAAGCTTCATTCGGCAGGCCATGGACGGATCGAAATGTCATGCATTTTGGATGATGAGCGCTGTATCCCCGAGCTGTTGACGCAGCTTCGCAGCTTGTCGCTCGACTTTCTGTCTGGCGCCCAGACCGCTGCTGCGGTCGACACGCGCCCTGATGGCCTGACTCAGCAAGCGGAAATGCCCGAGGAGGGGCTCGGTTGTCTGGAGGCTCTGAGGACTTATTGGCAGCGCTACGCTGATGGGCACAGTCGCAGCACAGGCCCTCGATACTATGGCTTCGTGACAGGAGGTGTGACGCCCGCTGCACTTGCCGGAGACTGGCTGGTTTCCGTCCTTGACCAGAACGTCGCCACTGAGCGCCATTCGATCGCTGCATTCATCGAAGCTCAAGTGCTGACGTTCATCAGTAACTTGCTGAAGCTTCCGGCGGGTTTGTTTCAGGGCGTTTTGACAACCGGAGCGACCGCGGCAAATCTGGTGGGGCTGTCCAGCGCTCGTGAGTGGTGCGGTGAGCAGGCGGGAGTCAGCATTGCGAAGGAATTGCAGCAGCCCCTCCGATAGCGGTATTCGGGGCATCTGCCCACTCAAGCGTTATCAAAAGTCTGGGTGTGCTGGGCATCGGTCGCAAAAATATAATGTCGATACGCAGTTTGCCTGATCGTGAAGCCATGGATATTCAACACCTGGAAGAAGCGCTGAAAAGCAGTGCCTCTACTTCTCGAATTGTAGTGGCCAGCGCCGGTACCGTGAATAGCGGTGATTTCGACGACCTCAATGGTATTGCTGATTTATGCATGAGGTACAACGCCTGGTTGCATGTCGATGCGGCATTCGGTGCCTTTGCTCGTTGTTCTCCTCGTTACGAACACTTGATCGAGGGGCTGGAGCGTGCTGATTCGATAACGGCGGACGCTCACAAGTGGCTTAACGTGCCCTATGACTGTGGAATTGCCCTGACCCGACATACTGCGTTTCATGAGCGGAGCTTTTCCGCTGACGCGCCCTATGTACCCATGGAGGGCGAGCTTCCTGCTTTCATGAACCGAGGTGTCGAACAGTCGCGTCGCTATCGTGCGTTGCCGTTATGGATGACGCTTATGGCTTACGGCAAGTCGGGTTACCGCGAGTTGGTAGAGCGTAATTGTGATGTTGTACGCCAGATCGCTTCGTGGATTGACGGGTGTAAACATTACGACGTGTTGTGCCCTGTCTATTTGAACATCGTGATGTTTCGCTGCCGACGTGTCGGCGGGCGTGATCATGACGCGCACAGCGCGGCAGTGCTGGAAAGAATCAATGCCACAGGTGCACTGTTTCTGACGCCCAGTACGTACAAAGGGGAAAAGGTATTTCGTCTGGCTGTCTGTAACTGGATGACCACACGCAGTGATGTCGCAATTGTGATCAATGCCTTACACGACGCGGTGGCTGGTTATTGAGAGCGGCACTGTTATCAAACGATAAGGAATGTCCTACATGTCTTCGCAAGCGCCTGAAAATACCCCTTCGACCAAGGGGCTGTTCGGCCTGTTTTGCCTGGCCAGCTATCTGCTGTCCCTGTCTTACGGCACCACTTTTCTACTGGCCCTGATGCTGGGCTCTCATGGCGGAAGCGAGTCTGACGCAGGCACAGTGATTTCAGTGGCCATGCTGAGCACATTTCTCGCCGTCATTTTCTCAGGTCACCTGACCGATATCATCGGTGCGCCCCGGGCTATTGCTGCCGGAGGTCTGACGTTGATGATTGCATGCATCGGGTTTGCCATGACCCCGACGTATGGCCCGGCATTATTGATATTCGGTCTGATACTGGGTTTCGGTTGGGGTGTGTTCTACACACTGGGGCCGATTATTGTTGCAATGATCATCGAGCCTGCGCGTCGGGTGAAGTATTTCGCTCTGCTGTCCGGCAGCATGATGAGTGGGATCGGTACCGGGCCTTTGGCAGGGCGCGGTGCGGTGGCAATGGGGTATCCGGTTGAATCGGCGTTCGTCGTCGCGGCCGCTGCCAGCCTGCTGGGTGCAGTCGTGTTTTTCCTGATAGCTCCGAAAATCAGGCTGCAACAGGCTGCTCTCGGGCCTGTGGCCGTGTGCCGCATCACTACAGGTGCTGCCGCGCGCGTACTGCGCTCCAAGGCGTTCTTTCCTATCGTGATGGTGGGATTGGGCGGCGCAATCTTCGGCGGGCTTTCCAGCTTTCAGACCTCCTATGCCGCATTGCATCATCTGGACTATTCGCTGTTTTTCCTCGGGTTCATGTGTGCAGCCATCTCTTGCCGATTGTTGATTGCCGGGTTCATCGTCAAGCGTGATGCTTACCTGTCTTCCTGCGTGCTGACATCCCTGATGATTGTTTCGATACTGATGTTTGTGTTCTCGGTTGAGTCGCCATTCAGTTATCTGTTGGCCGCGATCATTCTTGGCGTGGGTTATGGCTTGACGTACTCGGTGATAAACGGCTTGGCGGCCAATGAAGCGCCCAACGGACTCACCGCACAGTCCTTATTGTTATTCAGTTTGTCTTACTTTGTAGGCGTGTTCGGTTTCCCACTGTTGGCCGGAAAAATAATCGTGGCTTACGGCATGCCCTCACTGCTGTACACGATTCTCTCGGTCGCCCTTTTAAACGGGTGTATCGCGTTGGGCCGTCTTGCCTGGCGCAAGGTGGCTGGCGCCGCCATCGCCTGACCCTAAGCGTTCCAGTCAAACTGCATCGCGTGACGCGCTGCAGTTTCCGGTGTTCCTGTGCAAGGTAAGTAAGGAGATTCATTGTGCCTGTTAACGCGCCCGAAGTAGCAAGTCTTGAAGTGGTCGGGGATGGACTGGCTTCAAATAACGCAGCCTGGAGTTTTGGCGGTGACACGCCCAAACATTTCGACTCGCATGTTTCGAAGTCGGTTCCCAAGTACAAGGACGGTCACGATATTGTTCTTTCCTTGAGCGACTTTTTTATCAAGGCTGACAGCGTCTGTTATGAACTTGGAAGTTCGACCGGCACATTGACACGGCAATTGGCAGAACGTCACGGGCGTTCAGGCAAATGGGTGGGTATCGATGTCGAAGAGGCCATGACTCAACAAGCCAATCAATCACTCGGCCGTGCGCCGATCAGTAACGTCACCTTTGTGACCGACGACATCCTCACCTTTCCGTATGAGAAGAGCGATTTCATCGTCGCGTATTATACGGTTCAGTTTGTGCACCCCCGCGTTCGCCAGGAGCTGTTCAATCGTATTTACGAGTCTCTGAACTGGGGCGGTGCATTTGTGCTGTTCGAGAAAGTCAGGGGGCCGGATGCTCGGTTTCAGGATGTGATCAGCAGTTTGTATGTCGACTACAAGATGCAGCAGGGCTATACGCCGAGCGAGATCCTGGCCAAAACGCGTAGTCTCAAAGGTGTGCTGGAACCGTTCTCCACGGCCGGTAATCAGGACATGCTCGCCCGGGCCGGTTTCAAGGACGTCATGAGCATTTTCAAATACATCTGTTTTGAAGGTTTCTTCTGCATCAAGTAACAGGGACGTTGCGATGAACGATTGGGCTATCAGTCATTACCTGGATGTGTTGCACATGGACAGCGGTTATCAAGCCGTTGCACTGGACTGCGAACTCTGCGGCAGTGAACACCATGAGGTGTTGCTGCCACGTATCTGTGGTCCTGAACCCCACGGCGTTGATTTGCCTGTGTTGGGGTGTCAGGCGTGCGGCCATATTTTTTAAAAATATCGCTTTGATGCGCAGTTTTACAAAGACTACTACGACAAGTTTTATCGCTTGAAACTGTTCGGCAACAGCGCGCCGGAAAAAGCGTTTTTTCTCGACCAGGTTCGTCGTGGTGAATACCTGCACCAGAGCCTGCGCGAATACCTGCCAGAGAGTGGGCGCCTGCTGGATGTCGGATGTTCAGCCGGTGGCCTGATGATCCCTTTTGCCAAGCGAGGCTGGTCTGTCACCGGCAATGACCCTGATCGCGCTTATGTCGAATACGGAAAACAGATCGGCCTGAATATCGAGCTGACAGCGGCCGAAGAAATGGACGCCGCAGGCGATGTCGACCTGATTATCATCAATGGCTCGCTGGAACATATGTACGACGTGCATTGCGTCATGCAGCGCTGTCGGCAGGCGTTGTCGGAAAACGGTCTGTTATTGATTGAAGGCCGCGCACTGGGTCACGGCCTGGAGCAGGGCATGCTGACCCACAATCATCGGCGTTATCTCAGCGGCACCAGCATCGAACTGCTGATGCGCATGCACGGCTGGGAGCCGCTGCTGATCACCGAGCAACCGTTATGCGGGCCTACTCGACCTAGTGCGGTTTTCGTCCTCGGTCGATGCGCAGTCCCGTCGGATGATGTGCAGCTCGAACGTGTCAAGGCGCAAGGGCGTGAGCGCCTGGACAGTTACTACCGGGGGCGCTTCCTGGCGCTGGTGTTGCCATCATGACTCACGCTTCCGATGTGTCCGAGGTCCTGAAACAGACTTCAATTGCATCCTGTCTGCGCAACGATATTGTTGTCAGCGAGCGTGTGGAGGCAGACGGCCGGTTGCGCTACAAGCTTTACGACCCCAGTAACGATATCGGTTTTGAGTTGGGTAAAACCGAGTATGCACTGGCCCGCCTTTTTGATGGTGTATCCACACACGAAGAGATCTCCCGATACGCTGAAACCCGGCACCGCATTAAAGTCAGTCAGGCGAAACTGGTGCAGTTTGAAAGTCGCCTATTGAGTCTGAATATTCTGTCGGGGGTAGATGGCGATCTTGAAAAGCTTCGTGATCCCGCGACCGGTATTACCTATGGGCCTTTGAAGAAGTACCTGCTGATCAACCTGGTCAAGATGAATCCGCAGCCGGGCCTGGACGCTGTTTACCCCAGCGTGCGCTGGATATGCAGCGTACCGTTTTGTCTGGCGATGCTGGCGGCGTGTTTGATCAGCTACGTCTACCTGGGGATGCACTTCGGCGCGTTTCAAGAAGATGTTCTCGCGGTGTATGTGCACAGCAATCAATGGCTGTGGTGGCATTTTCCGGTCATTCTCAGTTCTATCGCACTGCACGAGTTCGGGCATGCCCTGGCCTGTCGACATTACAAGGTTCAGGTCAGTGATTTCGGGATCGGCATCTATCTGTTGCTGGCCACCGGGTGGGTGCGGCCGGTTCAAGAACAATGGAGTTCGTTACCGAGGTATCAGCGCATCGTCACCATTTTGGCCGGGCCACTGGTCAGCCTTGTTTACGCCACTGCAGGCATTGTGATCTGGGCTGCTTACGGTGAAGCGCAAGGTAACTTGCTTGCGCTGTCGATCGTGATGATCGTGGCATCGTTCATCTCGCTGATTCCAACCTTGTTGCCGATGTTCAATGGCGATACTTACCTGGCCATCACCGAACTCATCAACGAGCCCCGTTTAAGGCAGCGCTCTTTCAACTATTTGAAAGCACGCTCGCGCGGGGCACCTTGTGAAACGTCAGTCCGGCTCCAACGCCTTTATCTGAGCACTGTATCGATCACCTGTCTTGGCTGGGTGTTGGTGTGGGGCTTCGTGCTGCAGACGCTTTTTCGTGTATTTCATAACCAGTGAGGATTTACCCATGGGACAACCCAACGTGCAGTCCGTTGAAAACCAGCAAGCGTCTGGCGATGTAAAAGATCTCGAAAACACTCCGCAGGCCACAGAGGAGGCGTTGTTTGAAGAGTTTGACCTGGATGACATTGAAGTCATCGAGAGCAAGGTCTTCGCCTGAGTGCGCCGTGCCCTCCTGCGTGCCGGATTGTAGGGTTACGCAGGGGGGCTTCTTTCATCAGTGCGAGTGTTAGCCATGCCTGATTTCGTCAAGCCCGCGCCTATCGGTGTGGGTATCCAGTACAACCCCGAAATACTGGACTGGTTTCCATTCGAGGATATCCAGGTGGATATTCTGGAGATTTTGCTCGATAACATCATGGCGCCCATGGATGGCCCGCAGATTATCAAGCCTTCTGCCCAGGCAATGATCGAGCGGCTAGGGCAAAAGTTTACCTTGCTGGCCCACTCCAATTACGGCTGCGATTTTGGTTTCAGTGCCCTCGAAGAAACAGCGGCGGTGCAGCGCCATGTACCTCTGGCAAAAATGCTCAACAGCCCGTGGGTGGCCAACCATTGTTTCTATGGGGACCAGTCCTGGCTGGATATCTGGAGCAGTCCCATTCAGTTCTCCGCAGCCGAAGTGGCGCGTTGTGCCGATCGCGCACAATCGTTGCAGGCGCTTTATGGCATGCCGCTGGCTCATGAAAATGCCGCCTACTACCTTGAATGCCCGGGCGCCGAAATGCGTGAGGCCGAGTTTCTGGCAAGACTGGTGCAGCGCTCAGGGACTTTTCTTCACCTTGACCTGCACAACATTTACACCAACCACCTCAATCTGAAAGGTTTCGATCTCAAGGACTACATGGACACGCTGCCGCTGGACAAGGTGATTTCGGTGCATCTGGCCGGAGGAAGCTGGCACGGCGGTCTGTATCACGACTGGCATGACGCCTGCGTGCCCGAGCCTGTCTGGGACTTGTATGAAGACCTGCTTTCGCGTGCACAGCCCTCTGCTGTGATTCTTGAGTATCAGGGGCAGGCGCATCATGCCCAGACGAGAGTCATGGATGCGTCCGACGAGTCGATGATTGTCAGGGATGTCCAGCGTGCTCAGGCAATCTGGAATCGTTACAACAGGCATCCGCAGGAGCGTCAGTATGGAAGCTGAACAGGTATGGAAACTGTGGCGGCGCGTTCTGCGTGATGAGCGCCTTCAGGCGCAGTTGTTTTCGGCTACCGATGCCGGGCACTGGTTGTCAGGTTTCAGCAAGTCCGAGAGCGAGATTCTCTCGGTGTATGCGCAGCAGTTTGACCGCGTCAAATGGTTCGTCGAGAACTATCAGTTCCGGCTGGTGAACTCTTTTTTGAACGCGCTGGAGACCGGGGCGCCCTTGTCGTTGCGGGCGTTGCTGCATATCAATGTGGACCTGAATGCGCAATCGAAGGCCTTCCTGCGGGACAGGCAGTGGCGCGATTACGGGCCGCAGGTTTATACCTATTGTGATGATGTGCTGGGTTTCCTTGCCGAGGCGGATGAGCTGCAGGGTTATCCTGAAATCCTTGATCTGATGCGGCTGGAGCGCGAATCGGTTCGCCTGTATCGGGGGTTGGTCGATCCTGAGTCATTGCCGGCAGACAACCGTTATCACCGCACCTCAATGGCTCGTCTTTACGAGACACGTTTTGCCCTGTCTGGCTGGCTCAGACAGAAGGATCAGTTGGGCCTGACACGTCTGCCCGAGAACACCGAGCAGGTGCTGATCTACCTTCCCACGCTTCAGGCTCGTCACAAGTTCACGTTGATCAACGCGCAGGCTGCCCGGCTTTACAACTGCCTGGAGCAACCTCAGTCCGCTGCCGGGTTGTTCATGCTGATCAATTCGAACTCGGCGTCCGTGCCGGGTAGCGCAGACTTGGCGCTGCTCGACAGGCTGGAACAGCTCAACGCGATAAGGAAGCCTTTGTAGCCTATGGAAAGCTCACTCTATTTCTGGCTTCGCTCGACCGGGTTTGCGGTGCATCACCTGACCCGCTTGGGGAAAATGGCCGCATTGCCGTTGCTGAAGGATTTTGAAACCGATTATCGCTCCCTGAATACTCTACGCGACAGACTGTTGGAGAAGTCCATAAGCCACTCGCCTCAGGCCTGTCGCAAGCTGATCCGCAAGCTGAATGAAAACCTGCCGCTGCAAGTGTCTGATCTTCCCGAGGCGCTGCGTGATAACGCAGTGGATGAATTGGCGCACTGGAACGAGCGGCTTGGCCGGCTCAAGCAACGTGCCGAAGTGGATCAGGAATATGCCGTGTTTCTCGAAAGCGCGCGGCAGGCCCTGATTGATTTCGTGGACGACGAAGACGTCGAGCAGGCCGTGTTCATTTCCAACCCGACCGCGTTGACCCGGCTTCAGGAGCTCAGGCAAGAGCGCCATGCGAGAACTGACAGCCGCAAGAAGCAGAAACTGCGCCTGGCCTGGAGCTACGCACAGCGATTCTGTTCAAAAAATGATACGTCGAGTTTTTTCGGCCCGCTGGCCTGGGGGCGGTTTGATCGTACGCAGGTCGAGCATGTTCGTATCACGCAGCACGGACCCGGCTGGATCAGAGAACGCCATACCTTTTTCGAAAGCTGGGTTGTGCAGCGGCTGGTCGAGCAGTTGAATCGCCAGTGCGTTGATGTGCAGTTCATGCCGTTGCAACTCAACCCGGGCTGTTTTTTGAATCAAGACACGTTGCATCTGCCCGTCAACAAACGTCGTCAAGTCAGTGCCTTGACGGCCAGAGTGCTGGGTTACATTCAGTGCCAGGGCGCTGTGGCACCGACTCTGTTCGGGTTGCAGGCCGAGTTGCAGGATGTCAGTGCCGGGCAATTGCGCGACCTGATCGATCATCTGGTCGCCCAGCAGGTTGTGCGTCGCGGCTGGCAGATTTCCCCTAGGGAACGAAAGCCTGTTCAGGTGCTGCACACTTTGCTGGCCGACGCACGCCTGTCTGATGACTTTCGCACTCAGTGGCATGAACGTCTGTCGGGCCTTGAAGCGATTCGGCAAGACTATGCGACAGGCGATCTGGCTGTACGCATTGCCAGCCTCGACAAGCTGAACCGGCTGCTTGGCGAAGCCGGCGTGGATATTTCGCGTGAGAGCGGCGCCATGTATGTCGGTCGCTACCCGGTCTACGAGGATTGTTCGCGCAATATCGATATCAGTCTGGGTGGGGCCTTGCTTGATCAGGTCAATGCCGATCTGGCGCCGCTGATGCGCATTCATCAATGGCTGATCAAGGCATGCGCCCGGCAACTGCATGGTTTTTACGCTCAGGTATGGCAACGCCTGCAGGCAGAGGACGAGCATAATCCGGTGAACTTCCTGGCCTTTCTTGGCGCTGTGCAGCCAGTAGTTGCGCACGCCGAGGCGGGCATCATCGAGGAACTGGACGCAGTGCTGGCAGACGCCTGGCAGCAGGTCCTGAGCGATAAACACGACCCTGAACACGTGCAGTTGACCCATGAGGACATAGAGCGGCTGATTGTCGAGCTGAACACGCGTCTGGATGTTCGGACGTTCAGCGTATTTGGCAGCCACTTTCACTCTCCGGATTTCCTGATTTCCAGTACCTCGACAGACGCGCTGAACCAAGGCGACTACTCAATCATTCTCGGAGAGGTCCATCCGGGCGTGCACACCCTCAGTCAGCCGGTAGCCGAGCCTTTCGGACCGTTCAATAAAGAGATCGAGCAGGAGGTTCGGCAAATATTCGACGGACCTCGTCTGGTGCTCGCCGACTCGCCGGACAGTTATCAGCGTTCGCATATCGATTGGCCTTTGCTCGAGTGCTATCAACAACTGATACTGCCTTCTGGCGGCGGTTGCGTGCCGGCGGATCAGCGCTTTGCCGCCGGCCGTGCTCGTCTTGTCATGAGCGAGGGGCGTTTGCGCGTCGAGGATATTGCCGGCCAGTTCAGCGAAGACTTAGTGTGCGTGTATCCCACTCCTATGCACCGACTGGGTTTTGCCTTGGCTGGCAGCGTCGTTGCCAAGAACGACCGACGCCGAATAGGCTTGGGCAAGACCTTGTACAAACGTGCTTCGTGGTGGTTCAGTCCAGAGCAACTGCCGTGCTCTGAATTCAGTGTGGACAAGCTCGACGACGTGCTGGCATGGCGAGCGTGGGCCGTCGAGCACGGTTTGCCCCGTTATGTGTTCGCCAAGATCGATATCGAACCCAAGCCGATTTTCATTGATTTCGATAACCCGTTGTCACTCGACGGTGTCAGTAATTCGATGAAGAAAGCGGGGCACGTCAAGTTTTCCGAGATGTGTCCTGCTCCGGACCAACTATGGCTCGAAGAAGCGCGCGGGCATTTCTGTTGTGAAATACGTACAACTTTTAGGGACGATGGAGTAACGCGTGATGAATAACAGTTCGGCTCTGGACGCTTCGCAGCAAAAGCTCAAGAGCAGCTTTTTCCTGCTGTTTCTGACAATTTTCATTCCCTTTGGCCTGGGGCATTTCGTTTCCTACCTGTTTCGTACCGTCAATGCGGTGATCTACGTCGATCTGCAAACCGACCTGAGCTTGCCCGCCAGCAGTCTGGGTCTGCTGACCGGTGTCTACTTTCTGACCTTCGCCGCCGCGCAGATCCCGCTTGGCGTGATGCTCGACCGTTATGGCCCGCGCAGCGTGCAGGCGCCGATGCTGTTGTTCGCGGTTGCCGGTTCGGTCATCTTCAGTATTTCCAGCACCGAAACCGGGTTGTTGATCGGGCGTGGTCTGATCGGTCTGGGGGTAGCGGGTTCGCTGATGAGCGCCATCAAGGCGTGTGCCATCTGGTTGCCGGTCGAGCGTTTGCCACTGAGTACCGCCTGTCTGCTGTCGATTGGCGGGCTGGGCGCGATGGCGTCGACTACGCCTTTGCATGTGTTGCTGAGCTGGTTGACCTGGCGAGAAGCATTTCTTGTTCTGGCGCTGCTGACCTTTTGTGTGGCGGTGGTCATACACCTCAGCGTCCCCAAAGCCTACGAAAGCAAAAACACGCGATACAGCGATATGTTTGCCGCGGTCGGCAAACTGTACTCGTCGTGGACGTTCTGGCGTCTGGCGCTGTACTCGGTGTTCGCGCACGCCATCTACATGTCGGTCCTGTCTCTTTGGATGGGGCCGTGGTTACGTGATATGGCGGGCTTGAGCGATTCCGGGATGGCCAATGTGCTGTTGTTCGGAGCTATCGCGATGGTGGCGGGATCTCTGACGTTCGGCGCAATCACCGATTATCTGCGCAGGTTCGGTGTGCAGCCGATCATGATCTGTGGCACCGGTATGGTGATCTTTATCGGTTTTCAGGTGCTGATGGCCAGCGGCTTGCCGGTATCGCCTTATCTGATTGCCATGGGCTTCAGCTTCTTCGGCACCTCGACGACCATGAACTACGCCATTGTGGCGCAATCGGTATCACCGGAACTGGCGGGCAGGGTGAGTTCTTCATTCAATCTGGTGGTATTCGTGCTGGCGTTTTTCCTCCAGTGGCTGATGGGCGCTGTCCTTAATCTGTGGCCAGCATCCCAGGGCGCCAGTCACTCGCTCGAAGCTTACCAGTGGTCGTTGGGCCTCATGATTGCCCTGCAATTGCCTGGCGTGCTGCTCTGGCTCAGCTTCCGTCCCTGGAAACGCAGGGCCTGAAACGCAAAACCCCGGCCGAGAGTCTCTCAAGCCGGGGTTTTCTTTTGCGATGCAGCGATCAATCAGCTGGCGGAAGCCGCCACAGGCGCTTCAAGCTTTTGCCCGCCCTTGCGGAACAGCACCAGCGTGGCCACCAGGCCCAGCACTGCTGCGCCGGTCAGCCAGATGCCTGGCGCTGCCTTGTTGCCCAATTCGTGAATCAGGTAAGTACAGGCCGCCGGGGTGAAGCCGCCGAAGGTCGCGGTCGCCAGGCTGTAGGCCAGCGAGAAACCCGTGGTGCGGACTTCGACCGGCATGATCTCGGTCAGCGCCACGACCATCGCGCCGTTGTAGGAGCCGTACAGGAACGAGAACCACAACTCGACCATCAGCAGATTGCCGAAGCTCGGGTGTGCGACCAGCCACGACAGGGCAGGGTAAGCAGTGGCGATGGCCAGCACGGTCGCGGCAATCAGCAGCGGCTTGCGGCCGATGCGATCGGAGAACGAACCCATGATCGGCAGCCAGATGAAGTTGGACACACCCACGCAGACCGTCACCAGCAGGCTTTCCAGGTCGGTCAGGTTCAGTTCGTTCTTGCCGAAGGTCGGAGTGTAGGCGGTGATCAGGTAGAACGACACGGTGGTCATCACCACCAATGCCATGCCGCCCAGCACCAGGCCAAAGTTCTGGCTGATGGAGCGCACCACTTCACGCAGCGTTGGGCGATGGGTACGGGCTTCGAACTCTGGGGACTCTTCCAGCGAGCGACGGATGATGAAGATCGCCGGCACGATCAGGCAGCCGATCAGGAACGGCACGCGCCAGCCCCATTCGCCCATCTGCTCGGGGCTCAGCCAGTGGTTCAGACCCACGCCCAACAAGCCGGCGAAGACCACGGCGGCCTGTTGGCTGGCGGACTGCCAGCTGACGAAGAAGCCTTTGCGGCCCGGTGTCGAGATTTCAGCCAGATACACCGAAACGCCACCCAGTTCCACACCCGCCGAGAAACCTTGCAGCAAACGACCGAGCAGCACCAGCAAGGGTGCGATGACACCCAGTGTGGCGTAGCCCGGCACGCAGGCAATCAACAGAGTGCCCATTGCCATCATCGCGAGGGTGATAATCAGCCCTTTGCGACGCCCGTGACGGTCGATGTAAGCGCCGAGAAAAATCGCGCCCAGAGGACGCATGAGGAAGCCTGCGCCGAAGGTCGCCAGCGACAGCATCAACGAAGCGAAAGCGCTGTCGGAAGGGAAGAAGGTTTTTGCGATGGCCGTGGCGTAGAAGCCATAGACCATGAAATCGAACATCTCGAGGAAGTTACCGCTGACAACGCGAAAGATCGCTTTGCCCTTACTTGTTGTGGAGGCCATTTAGTTACTCGCTCAGGCTCGTCGGCTTGGAGTCCGTTGTCGTTTTTATCCCGTTCGCATCGTCACTTCGTGTGTGCAACTGGCGATGCGCACTTGTAACAGTATGTGTAACAGGGCTCAAAGACAACCGTTTCGGCGATTTGCTATCGGTTAACTGACGCTTGACAGGTCAAGACAATTGAGATCTTGCGGCGTGTCATTTTGATGAAACCTGATGAGCAGGCATGTCACGCAGGGATCATAAGTCGCCTTCGACCACTCAATATGCCGGTTGGCCTTGTATTGGGGTTGTTCACGGGGTGTCAGGGCGGGTTTCTGGACGCTTTTCTGTCTTGTTCGCCGATGGCGGCAAGTCACTTTGAAGGTTTTTATAGTGCGGGGCATGGGTTTGCGTAGGTTTGGCAAGGTTGCAGGGTGCCTCGTGTTGCTGGTGTGCAGTGGTTGTGGCCAGGAACGCAAGCTGGAAAGCTTTGGCGGGCCGACCATGGGCAGCCATTATTCCGTGGTGTATGCGCGCGCTTCCGGGCAGCCAGAGCCTGCGGCTGTGCGTCCCGAGGTTGAAGCGATTCTGGACGAGGTCGATCAGCAGATGTCGCTCTGGCGCACTGATTCTGATATCGAACGCTTTAATGCATTGCCTGCCAATAGCTGCCAGGCGATGCCGGAACCGGTCTTGAAGATGATCGGTGTGGGCGAACAGCTATCGCAGGAGAGCGGCGGTGCCTTCGATCTGACTATCAAGCCGCTGATGGACCTGTGGGGATTGGGGCCTCATATGCTGTTCGAGCAGATGCCGCTGGTGCGGCAACTGGCCCGGACTCAGGCGCTGGTCGGCTATCGCAACCTGCGCATCGTCGGCGACCGGTTGTGCAAGAGTGCTGCCGTGCAAGTGGACCTCAACAGCATCGCCGCCGGCTATGCGGTAGATCGCATCAGCGAGCGGATGGACGCGCTCGGCTTGCACGATTATCTGGTGCAGGCTACGGGTGAACTGAAAGTCAGCGGGCTCAAGCCTGACGGCTCGCCCTGGCGAGTGACGCTCGATGCGCCGCTCGATGATGGCAATGTCACGCAAAAGGTATTTCCGCTGAAGGGCTACGCCGTATCTACGTCGGGCGACTATCGTCGTTACATCGACCATGACGGGTGGCGCATTTCCGATACGCTCGATGCCTTGACCGGTAAGCCGACCAGCCACGGCCTGGCGTCGGTGACCGTCATTCATCCCTCGGCGCTGATGGCCGACGGTCTGTCCTCCCTGCTGTTGATTCTCGGCCCGCAACAGGGCTGGAATTATGCGCAAGAACATAAAATCCCTGCTTTTTTTGTGATTCGTGCCGATAAGCGCTTTATCATCCGCAGCAACGCGTCGTTTGATCGTCTGGTCGTGGAGCAGTCGCGCTAATTCAACATGCCGGATCAGCCGGTCACTGGCGCCTCGTGCAGACAAAAATTGGCCTTCGACGCGACCAAGGGTTAATGTTCGCCGCCTCGGTGTAGCGCTAGACTGCGCCGCGTGATTTAGCCAGAGATGCCAGAGTGGCGCCTCGGTCTGTTTAAAGGAGTACGCATGGCTGTCTACAACTACGACGTAGTGGTACTGGGTTCCGGCCCTGCCGGAGAAGGCGCGGCAATGAACGCCGCCAAGGCGGGGCGCAAGGTCGCCATGGTCGACAGCCGTCGGCAGGTGGGCGGTAACTGCACCCATTTGGGTACCATTCCGTCCAAGGCCCTGCGTCACTCGGTCAAGCAGATCATTCAGTTCAACACCAATCCCATGTTCCGTGCCATCGGCGAGCCGCGCTGGTTTTCGTTTCCGGATGTGTTGAAAAACGCCGAAATGGTCATCTCAAAGCAAGTGGCCTCGCGCACCAGTTATTACGCCCGTAACCGCGTCGACGTGTTCTTCGGCACCGGCAGTTTTGCCGACGAGACCAGCATCAACGTGGTCTGCACCAACGGTGTGGTGGAAAAGCTGGTGGCCAACCAGATCATCATCGCCACCGGTTCGCGCCCTTATCGGCCGGCCGATATCGATTTCAGTCACAAACGCATCTACGACAGCGACACCATCCTCAGCCTGGGCCATACCCCGCGCAAGCTGATCATTTATGGCGCCGGTGTGATCGGCTGTGAATACGCCTCGATCTTCAGTGGCCTTGGCGTGCTGGTCGAGTTGGTCGATAACCGTGACCAGTTGCTGAGCTTCCTGGATTCGGAAATTTCCCAGGCGCTGAGTTATCACTTCAGTAACAACAACGTGATGGTTCGCCACAACGAAGAATACGAGAAGGTCGAAGGTCTGGATAACGGCGTTATCCTGCACCTCAAGTCCGGCAAGAAGATCAAGGCCGATGCCTTGCTGTGGTGCAACGGCCGTACCGGCAACACCGACAAGCTGGGTCTTGAGAACATCGGTCTGAAGGCCAACGGCCGTGGTCAGATCGAAGTGGACGAGACCTACCGCACCAGCGTTTCCAACGTCTACGGCGCCGGCGATGTGATTGGCTGGCCAAGCCTGGCCAGTGCGGCTTACGACCAGGGCCGTTCGGCAGCGGGCAGTATGGTCGACAATGGCAGCTGGCGTTATGTCAACGATGTGCCGACCGGGATCTACACCATCCCCGAGATCAGCTCGATCGGCAAGAACGAACACGAACTGACGCAGGCCAAGGTGCCTTACGAAGTGGGCAAGGCGTTCTTCAAGGGCATGGCGCGTGCGCAGATTTCCGGGGAGCGGGTCGGGATGCTGAAGATCCTGTTCCACCGCGAGACGCTCGAAGTGCTGGGCGTGCATTGCTTCGGTGACCAGGCGTCCGAGATTGTGCACATCGGTCAGGCAATCATGAGCCAGCCGGGTGAAGCGAACACCATGAAGTACTTCGTCAACACCACCTTCAACTACCCGACCATGGCCGAAGCCTATCGGGTAGCTGCATACGACGGCCTCAACCGGCTTTTTTAAGCGACTCCGGCCGGTGGCCTGAGCCGGCCGGGGAGACCGATTTCAGCGATTCCCGAGCGTGGCAGTGGCCAAACCGGGAAAGTCTGTAATCAGGCTGTCGACGCCGAAATCAGCGAGCCTGCGCATCAAGGCAGGCTCGTTGACTGTCCATACCGACACATGCAGGCCCTGACGCTGTGCTTTCTGCAGACGCTCCGGGGTACACAGTGTCCAGTTCAATGCCAGAATTTCACAGCCGTAACTCTGGGCGACCTTCAGCGGGTCAAGCCAGGCGTACTCGGCTACCAGCCCGCGCGAGATGTCCGGCGTCAGGTCCAGCGCGGCGCGCAGTACTTCGCGAGAGCTGGAGGTGATCGTCACCTTGTCCAGCAAGCCATGGCGCTGAGCCATTTCACGAATCGCCAGCACGGTGTTGGCGGCGCGAGTGCGTGAAGCGCTTTTGACCTCCAGCTGCCAGTGCTCGAAATCGCATTGTTCGAAGAGTTCTTCCAGGCGTGGAATCGGGCACGGTGAGACCCAGCCAGGGCCACCCTTGCGTGCGTCATACGTCACCAGATCGGCTGCCAGGTGTTCATTGACCTTGCCGCGCCGGTCGGTGGTGCGCTTGAGGGTAGGGTCGTGAATGACCATCAACTCCCCGTCCTTTGAAAGGTGCAGGTCCAGTTCACAGCGGCGCACGCCGTGCTTGAGGCATTCCTGAAAGCTGGTCAGGGTGTTTTCCGGTGCTTCGCCCTTGGCGCCGCGGTGGCCGTAGATAAGGGTCACGTTTACTCCTGGCTACTGCTGATAGTGAAAAAGGGGCAGGGCGTTCAATTTCCGGAGGGCTGGCCCTGTTCCAGTGCCTGACGTCGCTGCTGAGCCTGACGCTGCAACACATGGCGGGCGAGTAACTGGCGCTGGGCGTCCGGAAGATTGACAAAGTCGGTGCTGATATCGAAGTTGCCGTCTGCCAGCGTGTCGCACTGCGAAACCCTCGCGCGCAGCATCAGACCCGCGGCCTGTGGCATGAGCACCATCTTGATCGACAGCTGTTCGCCGACGGCAAAAGCCTGTTGCGAATTGAACTGGATCCCGCCTTCGGACAGTTTGACCGGCTGGGGAGCGCCCAGTTTGCCCAGTGCGGTGTGGGCAACCACTTCGCCCAGCAGGTCGATGCGCTTGCTCAGCGACTTGAGAAAACTGTTCAGCACTCGGTCGCGCTCGTCGAGCTGGCGCATCAGATGCTGCGACTCGAACTCGCTGACGTGCAGCTCGCTGAGCAGGTCGAACAGCGTCGAGGTGTCCTGCATGGCATCCTGGCTTGCCTGATCGGCGGCAGACAGGGGGTTAATTTCCAGTGCGACGCTGTCGTCGATACGGTAGTATTCGCGGCGTCCTGCTTCATCTAATGTCGACATGGCGAACCCAAGCTAGCGGCGGTGGTCAGAGAGTTTCGAGTGTAAAGCTGCACGTCAAGGCCCGCCACACGGACGTCCTCATTCCTGCGAACAAATTCCTACATGTTCAGACCTCTTTTTGTATTTATCGGCACGCGCTACACCCGTGCGAAGCGACGCAATCATTTTGTTTCCTTCATCTCCCTGACATCCATGATCGGCCTCGCCCTGGGCGTTGTGGTCATGATAGTCGTGTTATCGGTGATGAATGGTTTCGATCACGAAATGCGTACCCGTGTGCTCGGCATGGTGCCGCACGCGACCATCGAATCCGCTGACCCGATCACCGACTGGCGCGGTCTGGCCGCGAAGGTTCAGGAAAACCCGCAGGTGCTGGCCGTGGCGCCGTTCACCCAGATGCAGGGTTTGCTGACTCACGACGGCAAGGTCCAGAAAGTGCTGCTCAACGGTATCGACCCGCTTGAAGAGCGCAAGGTCTCGATCATTGACCACTTCATCAAGCAGGGCCAGCTCGACAGTCTTTCGCCCGGCAGCTTCGGCATCATGATCGGCGACAAGGCCGCGGCCAAGCTGGGCGTCGGTATCGGTGACAAACTGACCTTCGTTGCACCTGAAGTAACGGTGACGCCGGCCGGGATGTTCCCGCGTATGAAGCGTTTCGAGGTGACCGGCATCTTTCACGTCGGCGCTGGCGAAATCGACGGTTTCCTCGGGCTGACCAACCTCGATGACCTGGGCCGTCTGCACCGCTGGAAGCCCAATCAGGTGCAGGGCCTGCGTCTCAAGTTCGACGACCTGTTCGCCGCGCCACGTACCTCGTGGGAAATCGCGCAGAAGCTGGGCGAAAACAATTTCTACTCGCGTGACTGGACGCGCACTCACGGCAACCTGTATCAGGCCATCCGCATGGAAAAAGCCATGATCGGTCTGTTGCTGCTGCTGATCGTGGCGGTGGCGGCCTTCAATATCATTTCCACGCTGGTGATGGTGGTCAATGACAAGAAGGGCGACATCGCCATTCTGCGTACCCTGGGCGCTACGCCGCGACAGATCATGGCGATATTCATGGTCCAGGGCACGGTGATCGGCGTGGTCGGTACGCTGATCGGCGCGGCACTGGGTATTCTGGCGGCGCTCAATGTCAGCGCCGCCATTGCTGCACTCGAAGGGCTGATCGGCCACAAGTTTCTCAACGCCGACGTCTACTTCATCGATTACCTGCCTTCGCAACTGATGGCCCAGGACGTGTTCCAGGTCTGCGGTGCAGCGTTGGTCCTGAGTTTCCTCGCCACCCTGTATCCCGCCTGGCGTGCTGCGCGCACCCAGCCGGCGGAGGCGTTACGTTATGAGTGAGTCGGGCATGTCTGATAAAGCAGTATTGAGTTGCCGCAACCTGGGTAAATCCTACGAGGAAGGCCCGGAATCCGTGGTGGTGTTGTCCGGTCTGCAGCTGGAATTGCACCCCGGCGAGCGTGTCGCGATCGTCGGCAGTTCGGGGTCGGGCAAAAGTACCTTGCTCAACCTGCTGGGTGGGCTGGATACGCCGTCCGAAGGCAGTGTGTGGCTCGCGGGCGAAGAGTTGTCGGCGCTGGGCGAAAAGGCCCGAGGCCTGCTGCGTAACCGGGCGCTGGGTTTCGTCTACCAGTTCCACCATTTGCTGCCGGAATTCACCGCGCTTGAAAACGTCTGCATGCCATTGCTGATCGGCCGTACGCCCATCCCTGAAGCCCGCAAGCGTTCCACCGCACTGCTGGAGCGTGTCGGTCTTGGGCATCGTCTGGCGCACAAGCCTTCGGAGCTGTCCGGTGGCGAGCGTCAGCGTGTGGCAATTGCCCGTGCCTTGATCAATCAGCCGGGTCTGGTGATGCTCGACGAGCCTACCGGCAACCTCGATCACCACACAGCGCAGGGCATTCAGGACCTGATGCGTGAATTGAGCACGTCGTCGCGCACGGCGTTTCTGATCGTGACCCATGACATGAACCTGGCCCGGCAAATGGACCGTGTCCTGCGCCTGGAAGACGGCCGCCTCGTCGAGGCCTGATCGACCCGGCCCGGCGCCATTCATCGCGTCGGGTTCCAGTTTTTATACGGTGTATTTTTCCACGGTGCTTCGCGAATGTTCAGACCGTTACCCATCTTCATCGGCATGCGCTATACCCGCGCCAAACGCCGCAAAAGCTTCATCTCGTTCATTTCGATGACCTCGATGATCGGTCTGGCACTCGGTGTCCTGGCGATGATCGTGGTGCTGTCGGTCATGAACGGTTTCCAGCGGGAAATGAGCTCGCGGATTCTCGGCATGGTGCCGCACGCGGTCATTGCCGGTACCACGCCGGTCGATGACTGGAAACCCCTGGCCGACGCTGCGCTGAAAAACCCTGAAGTCACTGCTGCCGTGCCGTTCACCGACATGGAAGGCATGCTGTCCTACAAGGGCTCGATGCAGCCGATCCAGATCAGCGGTGTCGACCCGGCGCTGGAACATGAAGTGTCGATCGTCACGCAGCACATCACCCGCGGAAGCCTCGAAGACCTCAAGCCGGGCGAATTCGGCGTGGTGCTCGGTGATATCACCGCACGCCGCTTTCGTTTGACCATCGGCGACAAGCTGACCCTGATCGTGCCGGAAGTGAGCAGCGCCCCTGGCGGCATCACGCCGCGCCTGCAACGCCTGACTGTCGTGGGTATCTTCAAGGTCGGTGCCGAGCTGGACGGTTCGATGGGCCTGATCAACATCGCCGATGCGGCACAGATGCAGCGCTGGCAGCCGAACCAGGTTCAGGGGGTGCGACTGGCGCTCAAGGATCTGTACAAGGCGCCTCAGGTGTCCACCGCCATTGCCGCCGGCCTCGGTGAGGGCTATCGCGCCGATGACTGGACCCACACTCAGGGCAGCCTGTTCAGCGCCATGAAAATGGAAAAGACCATGATCGGTCTGTTGCTGCTGATGATCGTCGCCGTGGCGGCGTTCAACATCATTGCCACGCTGATCATGGTGGTCAACGACAAGGGCGCAGATATCGCCATCCTGCGCACCATCGGCGCCACGCCGCGGCAGATCATGGCGATTTTCGTGGTCCAGGGCACCGTCATCGGCATCGTCGGTACATTGATCGGCGGCATCCTGGGGATTATTGCAGCGCTGAACGTCAGCAGCCTGGTGGGCTGGATGGAGCGGGTCAGCGGCCAGCACATCTTTAGTTCCGATGTGTATTTCATCAGCAACCTGCCGTCCGAACTGCAGGCCGGTGACGTGCTGCTGATCTGCAGTGCCGGGTTTATCCTGAGCTTTCTGGCGACCATCTACCCCGCATGGCGCGCCGCGCAGATCCAGCCAGCGCACGCACTGCGTTACGAGTGACAGGGCCTTAGCCACCTTCGTCGAGGCCGCACGGCGGCCTGCGCGGGTGGCGGGGCAAGGCTGATTTTCGCTGAAAGCCCCGCGCAAACGCTATAAACTCGCCGCGTTAATTCATGATCCAGGTATCGCCATGCATCCCGCAGCCGAACACTCGCCGCTGGGCAAGTCCAGTGAGTACATCGCCACCTACACGCCGTCTCTGTTGTTCCCGATTCCTCGTGCCGCAAAATGGGCCGAGCTTGGGCTCACCGCGCAGACGCTGCCTTATCAGGGTGTCGATTTCTGGAACTGCTACGAGCTGTCATGGCTGCTGCCTTCCGGCAAGCCGGTGGTGGCCATTGGCGAATTCAGTATTCCGGCCGAATCGCCGAACATCATCGAATCGAAGTCGTTCAAGCTGTACCTCAATTCGCTGAATCAGACAGCTTTCGCGAGCGTCGAACAGCTGCAGACCACCCTTGAGCAGGATCTGTCGGCCGCGGCGGGCAAGCCGGTCGGGGTGCGTATTCGCAGTCTGGCGGCGATCGAAGAAGAAGGTGTCGCGGCTTTGCCGGGCGTATGTATCGACGACCTGGACATCTCGGTCAGCAGCTATGACCGGCCGCAGCCCGAGTTGCTGCATTGTGATGACTCGCGGGTGGTGGAAGAGAGCGTGCACAGTCACCTGCTCAAGTCCAACTGCCCGGTCACCAGTCAGCCCGACTGGGGCAGCGTAGTCGTCGAATATCGCGGCGCGGCGCTGGATCATGCCAGCCTGCTGGCGTATATCGTCAGCTTCCGCCAGCATTCGGACTTTCACGAGCAGTGTGTGGAAAGAATCTTCCTCGACCTGCAGCGTTTGCTCAAACCGGAAAAACTGACGGTTTACGCACGCTACGTGCGCCGCGGGGGTCTGGATATCAACCCGTATCGCAGCACAGAAACGCTGGACGTGAGCAATCGCAGGCTGGCGCGGCAGTAGTAGCGTCTGCCGCCAAGGGCGTGGACGCAGAGCGTCCGGAACGGCATTCCCACGCGGAGCGTGAGGAACGATAGGTGTGTGGGCATGCATTGGGTGACGCTCTGCGTCAAAACTCTGCGTCGCACCGCGCATCAGCGGTCGGACGCAGAGCCATTAGAACGGCATCCCCCAATCAGACCCCGATATTGCCCAGCGTCTGCACGATGTTGCGCAAGGTGCCGGCGATGGTCGGATGCTCCAGCTCGAAACGCTCGACGGCCAGATTCACGCCATCAGCCAGGCTGCTGTCCTGCTCGTGGGTGGCCTGTTCCAGCTGAATTTTAGTTTCAATTTGTTGCATGAGTTCGTGCAGGTTTTCCCGCTCGGACTCTGACATCGGCGGGTTATGCTCCAGTTGCTCGCGCAGGGTATTGAGTTGTTCTTGCAGTTCGCGGGCGGGCATGACGTGCTCCTTGATTGATAAGTCTGTCTCATGGACTTCGCCGGAGCGTTAAAGGTCCATGTTCACTCAAGACTAATCCAGTCAACGCCTTGCTGCATATGTATCAGGGTTTTTCGCCCTTGCTGCGTCGCAGGGCAATGTCGGCCAGGCAGGATTCCAGTTCACCCAGGTGGTCGATCACCGAATGCACGCCCAGCGAATAGAGTTTGAGCGTGGCCTGTGCGCGTCGCTGTTCGCGTTCTGCATCGCCGAGTGCCTGCCATTGTGAAGGCGAGAGCCCGCACAGTGGTCCGCAGGATGCCAGGCCAATGGTCCACAGTCCGGCGTTCAGTCCGGACTGCAACAGGCGCGGGTCGCCGCTGATCAGGACGCAACCATCCAGGTGGCTGACTTTCAGGGCCATCAATGCCATCCAGCAGGCATCCGGGGCGGGCCAGCCTGCAGTGGCGCGGGGCGCGGGAATCATCCAGTCATTCACCGGCACAGCCAGTGCGCTGCTCACGCTTTCAGGCAGTTCCTCGAGCCAGGCGCAAGGCATGCTCTGCTCGCGCAGGGTCTGCAGAATAGCCTCTGCGCCGGGTGTGAACTGTGTGTGCTCATGGCCGGGTGCGCGCGAGTTCGCGGCCTGCGCACCGAAGTCCACCAGGCAGCCGCTCAGGCCGAACAGCAGGGCAGGGAAGGTTGGCAAAGGCGTGATGACCGGGGCGAGCATGAGGATCTCTCTGAAATATCGAGAAACGCTACCGATCTTTTGTGACACTTCGATGAATGTGCGATGACGAGGTTTATGCGGAACCCTTTGCTGACAGACCTGCCTTATTCTCGACAGAAGGCTTTATACTCCCTGTCCTAGCGTGTGGGGCGTAGCACCCGCGTCATTATTTCGATATCTCGATCAGGAGTGTCAGCTATGCCCGTGACCGGTGCAGGCTTTATCAAACGTTTGGTGCAATTGTCCCTGTGTGCAGGCATCGCGCTGGTTCCGGTAGCCGTTCAGGCCGCCGAGGACGATCCCTGGGAAGGTATCAACCGTTCCATTTTCACCTTCAACGATACCCTTGATGCCTACACGCTCAAGCCGCTGGCCAAGGGGTATCAGTACATCGCGCCGCAATTCGTCGAAGACGGTATCCATAACTTCTTCAGCAACATCGGCGATGTCGGCAACCTGGCGAACAACGTGCTGCAGGCCAAGCCTGAAGCGGCGGGCGTCGACACGGCGCGCCTGATCGTCAACACTACTTTCGGTCTGCTGGGCTTCATCGACGTGGGTACCCGCATGGGCCTGCAGCGCAACGATGAAGACTTCGGTCAGACGCTGGGCTACTGGGGCGTGCCGAGCGGCCCGTTCGTGGTCATTCCGTTTCTGGGGCCAAGCACCGTACGTGATGCGTTCGCCAAGTACCCGGACACCTACACCTCGCCTTACCGCTACATCGATCACGTCCCGACCCGTAACACGGCGCTGGGCGTCAACCTGGTCGATACGCGGGCCAGCCTGCTGTCTGCCGAGCGCATGGTCAGTGGCGATCGCTACACCTTCATTCGCAATGCCTATTTGCAGAACCGCGAGTTCAAGGTCAAGGATGGCAAGGTCGAAGACGATTTTTAATCGCTGCTTTGCCTCTGCATGAATCAATAAAGGCGACCCTGGATCGCCTTTATTATTTTGTAAAAATGTGAACCTGTTCCGCCTGTTTTCACTTCATCGAGACGATTGAAAGCCCCAGTTTCTGTACGCCACCTTCTTCATCATTTACCCAGACCACCTCGGTTTCGGCTTCAAGCCCCTTGAGCGCAGGATGGTCAGAGTCAATGCGTACGCTGAGTTTGTCTCCGACCTGGAACAAGCGTGGCGCCTGAACCTGCATGCCGGAGCTTGAAAGATCAATGCATACGGCAGGGATGACCTGACCGGCGTGGATCAGGTTGACGTCTGCATCGACGCGCATGCGGATGTAATCCCGCTTTTCCTCGTAGTCGCGATCATTTCGACTCATGTACAGTCCTTCGTTTTAGTTGCTGATTTGTGAGTTCTTATAACTCTGGGTGATTTGCGATGTAAAGAGCGCAAAGTGAGGGTAGGAGCATGCTTGAAACACCCGTCGGATGGGAGTACCGTCTGCGCCTTGAAGGGCACCTCTGAAACACGACAGACTTATCAAGTTACTGCGTGTTATTGCGGAGAGGCTAGAAGCGAATCCAGTAAGCGGTTTCCGGTAATCCCGGGCCGCCTACGCCAACCTGATCTGGCGCCGTTTGCCCCCATGCCAAAAACCAGTGCCAAGCTGCTGATTATCGATGACGACGACGTAGTGCGCGCAAGCCTTGCCGCCTACCTTGAAGACAGTGGCTTCAGCGTTCTGCAAGCGAGTAATGGCTTGCAGGGAATTCAGATATTCGAGCAGGAGAACCCCGATCTGGTGGTCTGCGATCTTCGCATGCCACAGATGGGCGGGCTTGAGCTGATCCGTCAGGTCACCGCCATCGCTCCGCAGACGCCTGTCATCGTCGTCTCCGGTGCGGGCGTGATGAGCGATGCAGTCGAGGCCTTGCGCCTTGGCGCTGCCGACTACCTGATCAAGCCTCTCGAAGATCTTGCTGTGCTCGAGCATTCGGTGCGCCGTGCGCTGGATCGGGCGCGCCTGCTCACTGAAAACCAGGTCTACCGCGAAAAGCTGGAAAAGGCCAATCGCGAACTCGAAGCCAGCCTTCACCTGTTGCAGGAAGACCAGGACGCAGGTCGGCAAGTGCAGATGAACATGCTGCCAATCACTCCGTGGTCGATTGATGCATTCAAGTTTGCCCACCAGATCATTCCGTCGTTGTACCTGTCCGGCGATTTTGTCGATTATTTCAGGGTCGACGAGCGGCGTGTCGCTTTTTACCTGGCCGATGTTTCAGGTCATGGGGCGTCATCGGCATTCATTACCGTACTGCTGAAGTTCATGACCACGCGGCTGCTGTTCGAGTCCAAGCGTGGCGGAACGCTTCCGGAGTTCAAGCCATCGGATGTGCTGGGGCATATCAATCGCGGCCTTATCAGTTGCAAGCTGGGCAAGCACGTTACGATGGTCGGCGGTGTCATCGATGAAGAGTCAGGTAAACTGACGTACGCAGTGGGCGGGCATCTGCCACTGCCTGTGTTGTATTCCGAAGGGCAGGCGCATTATCTGGAAGGTCGTGGACTGCCGGTCGGGTTGTTCAATGAGGCCACCTATCAGGATCATGAAATTGATCTGCCCGAGTCCTTCAGTCTGACCATGTTGTCTGATGGCATACTGGACTTGTTACCCGGTGATACACTCAAAGAGAAAGAAGCCGTCCTTCCCGAATTGGTCAAGACGGCTGGCGGCAGCCTGGATGGCTTGCAGCGGGTTTTTGAATTGGCAACGCTAGGGGAGATGCCGGATGATATCGCCTTGTTAGTGTTAAGCAGGAATCTTGAATGAGTACCGGTAGAATCCAGTTCGCCGAGCAGGAAGGCACCTTCGTTCTCAAGTTCGTGGGTGAAGTACGGTTGACGCTGTGTTCGGCCCTGGATGCGACTATCGAGCGCATCTTCACTGCGCTGAATTTCTCGGCGGTGGTCATTGACCTGACCGAAACGCGCAGCATTGACAGCACCACGCTTGGCCTGCTGGCCAAACTCTCGATTCTGTCGCGCCAGAAGGTGGGCCTGTTGCCGACGCTCGTGACCACTCACGAGGACATCACGCGCCTGCTGCAGTCGATGGGCTTTGATCAGGTCTTCAACATCGTTGACCGGCCTCTGCCGCGGCCTGAGTGCCTGACTGATCTGCCTTCACAGGACCAGTGCGAAGAAGTGGTGAAAGCCAAGGTGCTCGAAGCGCACAAGATCCTGATGGGCCTCAACGATTCCAATCGTGAAGCGTTCCATGATCTGGTCAATGCACTGGAAGGTCAGCGCTAGGCCGCTGCGCTAAATCGCAGAC
Source organism: Pseudomonas cerasi (assembly GCF_900074915.1). GTDB lineage: Bacteria > Pseudomonadota > Gammaproteobacteria > Pseudomonadales > Pseudomonadaceae > Aquipseudomonas > Aquipseudomonas cerasi. The sequence goes on along the minus strand of NZ_LT222319.1, from coordinate 3,736,914 downwards.
AGCAAAAAGGGCGGCATCCGCGAGGATGCCGCCCTTTTTTTCGTATCAGGCTTTCTTGGCAGGAAGCAGCGCTTCCAGTTTTTCCTGATCGCGAGCGAACTGACGAATGCCTTCAGCCAGTTTCTCGGTGGCCATGGCATCTTCGTTGGAGTTCCAGCGGAACCGGCTCTCGGTCAGGCTCTGACGTGGCTCGCCTGCATTATTGCCCGGAGCAAGCTTGCGCTCCAGTGTGCCGGTGTCTTCGGCCAATTGTTTGAGCAGCTCGGTGCTGATGGTCAGACGATCACAACCGGCCAACTGTTCGATCTGATTCAAGTTGCGGAAGCTGGCACCCATCACGACAGTTTTGAAGTCGTTGGCCTTGTAATAATTGTAGATGCGCGTTACCGACTGCACGCCCGGGTCTTCTGCACCAGTGTAATCGGTGCCTGTCGACTTCTTGTACCAGTCGTAGATGCGGCCCACGAACGGCGAAATCAGGAAGACGCCAGCCTCGGCGCAAGCGACAGCCTGGGCGAAGGAAAACAGCAACGTCAGGTTGGTCTGGATACCTTTCTTCTCAAGGTATTCGGCGGCGCGGATGCCTTCCCAGGTGGAGGCAAGCTTCACCAGCACGCGATCATTTTCGACACCGGCAGCGTTGTAAAGCCCGATCAGGCGTTCACTGCGTTCGATCAGGGCGTTGGTGTCAAAGGACAGTCGGGCGTCCACTTCAGTGGACACGCGGCCGGGTACGACCTTGAGAATCTCCTGACCGATGGCCACTGCGAAATGATCGCAGGCCAGGCCTATGTCGCCCTTGCCAAGGGCGAATGCCTCCTCGAGCATCGCTTTGTTGCTTTCGCTCGAAGCGGCCTTGAGCAGCAGAGAAGGGTTGGTGGTTGCATCTTGAGGCTTGAGGCTCTTGATGGCGCCGAAGTCGCCGGTATCGGCAACAACGGTGGTGAATTTCTTGAGTTGATCCAGCTTGGAAGTCATGAGCGTGCTCTGTCCTGTGCGGTTGGATGACATTACCCGAGCGCTGCCGACCACTCAAGGCCGCAGCGTTTACTGCTGCCGATGATAGGCCCTGAGGGATGGCGTTGTCGTGAATACCTTTGTCTAGGCTGTTTTTGAGCCTCGCACAGACCGCTTGTTCCCTTGATGTGAATTTAACCTCTTGAAGAGCGGCCTGCACGTTGCGCAATGGGCGGGAACATCAGCTTACCGTGCCTTTGACAGAAGGCCGCTGCGCTGGGGTGAGCCGGGTTCGCAATCAGACCGGGCTGTGGCGTCGAGCGGCGCATTGGGGTAAAGATGCTGTTCGACTCGCGATGATCTGAAGGAACCAGCATGCATTCACGACGCTTCCCCCTCACTGCCGCCATCGGACTTTCCCTGGTTTCCATGGGGCTGTTTTCCATGGCTGCCAATGCCGCCGAGCTGTCACCCGATCAGTTGCTGAAAAAAGCCCAGGCCGAACAACCGGCCTACCTCGACACTGTCCGGCAACTGGTCGATATCGACACAGGCACCGGCCAGGCACCCGGGCTGAAGACCGTCAGCGCGATGCTGGTCGAACGTCTCAAGGCGCTGGGCGCTGAAGTCTCCACCACGCCGGCAGATCCTTCGGCGGGGGACAATATCGTCGGCACGTTCAAAGGCAACGGCACGCGTTCTTTTCTGTTGATGGTCCACTACGACACGGTGTTCGGGCCGGGCACTGCCGCCAAGCGTCCCTTCAGGCTCGACAGCGAGCGCGCCTATGGGCCAGGGGTGGCAGATGCCAAGGGCGGCGTGGCGATGATTCTGCACGCACTGCAGTTGTTGCAGAATGAGCACTTCAAGGAGTTCGGTACGCTCACTGTGCTCTTTAACCCGGACGAGGAGACCGGCTCCAGCGGTTCGAAAAAAGTCATCGCCGAACTCGCTCGCCAGCATGACTACGTGTTTTCGTACGAGCCGCCTGACAAGGATGCCGTCACCGTCGCCACCAACGGCATCAATGGCCTGCTCCTCGATGTCAAAGGCAAATCATCACATGCGGGCTCCGCTCCCGAGGCCGGGCGCAATGCCGCCATCGAGCTGGCGCATCAGTTGCTGCAGCTTAAGGACCTCGGCGACCCAGGCAAAGGCACGACCGTCAACTGGACACTGATCAAGGGCGGGGAGAAGCGCAACATCATTCCATCCAGCGCATCAGCCGAGGCGGACATGCGCTATTCCGACCTCAGCGAGAGCGATCGCGTACTGGCTGATGGCCAAAAAATCGTGAAGAAGACACTGGTCGATGGCACCGAAGTGACCTTGCGAATGGAAAAAGGCCGACCGCCGCTGGCCAGAAACCCTGGCTCCGAACAGCTGGCGAAAACCGCGCAGGCGCTGTACCAGAAAACAGGCCGCACTCTGGAGCCGATTGCCATGCGTTTCGGTACCGACGCGGGCTATGCCTACGTACCGGGCAGTGCAAAACCTGCGGTACTCGAAACCATGGGCGTGGTCGGCGCCGGTCTGCATGCCGACGATGAATACATTGAGTTGTCGAGCATCGCGCCCAGGCTTTACCTGACCGTGGCGCTGATTACGCAGTTGTCGAAGGGCGATGCTGCGCCCTGACGACTCGTGAGGGGAGCGTTGACAGGCGTGGTCTGCGGGCCACGCCATCTGTCGATGCGTGGGGCATTGCGATTGACCTGATCACCGATAAACGATTAACTGTATATGTATACAGTTAATCAGAAAAGGCTTGCCTCATGAGTGTTACATTCCTTGGCCCGTTGTCGGCAGGGGGCATCAAGCTCCCGTTTATATCGCTGTCGTCCGTTGGCTCCAGATCGCCAGTGGTCGAGAAGCATGTTTCCATCGCCGAGCTTTGCGAGGTCCGTGAGCCGCACGCCTACCTGGCCAGGATCGAAGACCAAGGCATGCAAGGGGGCGGCATGTGCAGCGGGGACATGCTGGTGGTCGACCGCAGCCAGTTCGCTGAGCACGGTGACATCGTCGTTGCCTCGCTCAATGCACGGCAGATCTGCCGGCGTCTGCACATGCGCGGCGATGTGGTGATTCTGGAATCGCAAAATCCGGATTACCCACCACTGCGTGTCACCGACAACGATGACCTGATCATTCTGGGCGTGGTCACCTACAGCCTGAAAAACCTGCTGGAGGGCCGCGCTGCATCATCAGCTCATCGATGAACAGACGCATGTCCTTGCATTGCAAGGCGCTGCGTGATTTGCTGCTCACTCTATGGCTTTTACCGGAATACCGAGCGCATGCAAGAACGACTTGATCAGTTACGACTCCCCAAGCCTGTACAGGGAGCGATCAGTGATCTGGTAAGAGCGCTCGACGCAACCAGCACCCGCGCCGACGTGGAAGCCGAGGGGGCGTTGCAGATCGAATACATTCATGGCCTGGAGACAAGCAGAAAGCTGCGTCCAGCGGATGCCGAAGCGCTTTACATTATTTTCGACGACGCAGTTCAGGCTCGTTTACAGGCACTTTCCGATTAGATTCGGTATTCCATTAGTCCGCTGACTGTGTGAACTTCACTCCAGATTTTATCTGTCCGCAGGTTCGGGACGGGTGCCCGGCTCACTCTACGAACCTGCAATCTGCGGAGTTCATGTTCAGGTTTGAATGGCTATGCGTTTATCAGGCTTCATCCTCGAAAACATCGAACCTATCGTGCGCGAGTGGACCGATTTCGCACGCACCTTGTCTCCGGCCGGTGAGCCTCTGGATACCACAGAGCTCAGGGACCATGTCGAGCAAATGCTGCGGGCGATCGCCACTGATCTGGAAACGGATCAGTCGTTGCAACAGCAGGTCGACAAATCGCAGGGCCACGGCGTGTCACATGAACAAACCGCAGCCAAAAGCCACGCGATCACTCGACTGATGTCGGGCTTCACCATCGATCAGGTGGTTTCGGAGTTTCGGGCATTACGGGCGAGCGTGATCAAACAGTGGATGTCGCGAGAAGCGCTGGACACTCAACAGCAGATCGAAGACATGATTCGTTTCAACGAGGCGATAGATCAGGCCCTGGCCGAGTCTATCTCCAGCTATACCAGCGCGATTCAGGCATCACGCAATATATTCCTTGGCATCCTCGGGCACGATTTGCGTACCCCGCTAAGCGCCATACTGCTGGGGGCCGACGTATTGCTGCGCACCCATGATCTGGGCGCGCGGCCAACCAAGGTTGCATCGAGGATCTACTCCAGCGTGAAGCGGGCCAACCAGATCGTCGGCGATCTGCTCGACTTCACGCGCTCACAGATTGGTCCCGGCATCCCGTTGAAAAAGACCAAAATAGACATGCAACCGATCTGCGTTCGCATCGTTGACGAATCGAGTACCTTCAACCCGGAAGCAGACATTCGCTTGACGTCGGAGGACCCGGTCATCGGCCGCTTCGATGGCGATCGACTGGAGCAGGTCTTCTCGAACCTCATCGGCAACGCCATACAGCACGGCAATAGCTGCGATCCCGTCGAAGTGACGCTGGCCGTTTCGGAGGGCGAGCTCCGCTTTACCGTCCACAACACCGGCAGCCCGATTCCCGCAGATGTGCTGCCGTTTATCTTCAACCCGATGGACCGCTACTCACCCGAAAAGATGACCGACAACGGACCTTATTCAAGCCTGGGGCTGGGTCTGTTCATCGTCGACAGGATTGTCGACGCGCACGGCGGGCGTATCGAGGTGACGTCGAAAGCGGATCATGGGACTACGTTTGCGGTGTTCATTCCGTTGAGTGCGGGGTGAGGTGGGGGCGGTTGTCAGTCAGAGGTGTATATCCGACACCGACACACATAGTGTCCCGGTCTTGCTCCTGAGGTGAGGACCTGCTTTCAAGCATCTTGCGGGCGACAGAGATGCCCGCTTGATCAATTCCGAAAGACCTCAAACTTATCCATCAAAACCTTCCCAATTTACAGCCATCCAGCGGCATCAATTGGCTAACGTGGCTGCACAACGACGCCCGATGATAGAATGCCTCCATACTTCTCTCCGAGCTACCGACGCTAATGTCATCCGCAAGCCCCGATAAAAGGCGCTCGTTCACGCGCCGCTTCTCCGTCGCTCCGATGATGGACTGGACCGACCACCACTGCCGCTACTTCATGCGCAAGCTCTCAAAGCATGCCTTGCTCTATACCGAGATGGTCACCACCGGCGCCTTGCTGCATGGCGACCGTGAGCGGTTCCTGCGGCATGATGAAAGCGAGCATCCGCTGGCATTGCAGCTGGGTGGCAGTACGGCGGCGGATCTGGCTGCGTGTTCGCGTCTGGCGGAAGAGGCGGGGTATGACGAGGTCAATCTGAACGTCGGTTGCCCGAGTGACCGGGTGCAGAACAACATGATCGGTGCGTGCCTGATGGCGCATCCTGCGCTGGTGGCGGATTGCGTCAAGGCGATGCGCGATGCGGTTGGTATTCCGGTTACGGTCAAGCACCGGATCGGTATCAATGGCCGTGACAGCTACGCCGAGTTGTGTGATTTCGTCGGCAAGGTTCAGGAGGCGGGTTGCCAGAGTTTCACGGTTCACGCGCGTATCGCGATTCTCGAAGGGCTTTCTCCCAAGGAAAACCGCGATATTCCGCCACTGCGTTATGACGTGGTCGCGCAGTTGAAGTCTGACTTTCCTGACCTGGAGATTGTGCTCAACGGCGGCATCAAGACGCTGGAGCAGTGCAGTGAGCATTTGCAGTCGTTCGATGGCGTCATGCTGGGGCGTGAGGCTTATCACAACCCGTATCTGTTGGCGCATGTCGATCAGCAGTTGTTCGGCAGCACGGCGCCGGTCATCAGTCGTTACGACGCGTTGGAGTCGATGCGGCCGTACATTGCGGAGCACATTGCCAGCGGCGGCAATATGCACCACGTCACCCGGCATATGCTCGGTCTGGGCCTGGGTTTCCCTGGTGCGCGACGCTTCCGGCAGTTGCTGTCGGTTGACATACACAAGGCCGAAAACCCGATGCTGTTGCTGGATCAGGCCGCGGCGTTTCTGCAGGGGCATTGATCGCATGTGCCGTGAATTGATTTGAGTTGAGCCGAATCAAAGGAAACGCTTATTCCAGTAGCGGCGTTATCGGGCTGCGGTTATGTTGAGCGCATAACCCAACAAGGAAAACGCCCATGCACAAAGTTCTGGTTCCTTTCGACGGCTCCGAGCACGCCATGCGTGCCTTGGGCTATGTCATCGAGTTGTCTGGCGAGCTCACCAAGTCGCTCGAGGTACATATCCTGAATGTGCAGGCCAGCCCCATCGATTACAGCCTTTATCTGGCTCCCGACATGATTGATGGCGTCAAGGCCGGCTTGACCAATGAAGGCAAGCGGGTGCTGGCTGATGCGGTTGCATTGTTGACTGCTGCTGGTGTGTCGTTTCAGGCCCACGTCGATCTGGGCAACGTGGCAGAGCAGGTCGAGGCTGAGGTTCAGCGGCTCGGCTGCGACGCCGTGGTCATGGGCACCCGCGGGCTCGGTAACTTTGGCGGCCTGCTGCTGGGCTCCGTGGCCACGCGGGTGATCCACGAAGCATCGGTGCCGGTGACGCTGATCAAATAATCACTGCTGCGCCAGCGTTCGCGGCTGGCGCAGCAGTTCGATATTGTCCGCAGGCACCAGCTCGCGCAGCGATTTGTACAGCGCTCGGGTCTCCAGCAGGTTCCAGATGCGCAGCATGGTTTCCAGGGCATCCAGCGGCTTGCTGATGAAATCCCGCGCGCCCAGCGCCAGAGCGCGCAGGCGGGTATCGCGTGTTGCGTCGGCGGTCAGCACCATGATCGGCAGGTAGTCATTGGCCGGTATGCGCCGGTTGAGCTGCTCCAGCACCGCAAAGCCATCGAATTCGGGCATGTGCAGATCGAGCACAACCAGGTCGGGCTCGAAGCTGTTGAACAGGTCCAGCGTGCGCAACGGCTCGGTGCTGCTCAGGACGTTGGTCAGCCCCTCGCGGGCAAGCAGTTGCTCCATCAGATCGAGGTTGGGCCGTTGGTCATCAATGATCAGAATGCGAAAGTCGCCGGTCATGTGGGCTCCGGTAAATACTGGTCCAGGAGGGCAAGAAACACCGGCACCTGGATGGGTTTGATCACAATGGCCGTGGCTCCGGCCTGTTTCAGTTCGCGATGGGCTTTATCACTGGTGTCGGCAGTGATCATCAGCACCGGTGTGTGAGCAGTAGCCGGCAGGCGTCGCAGACGTTGCAGCACCTCAAGCCCCTTGATGTCCGGCAGGCTGAGGTCGAGAAGAATCAGCTGTGGCGCATGCTGGCGCGCCAGATCAAGCCCCAGCTGGCCCTGCATGCTCGACAGCAACTGGATACCCGGTCTGCGTTGCAGCAGCGTTTCAATCAAGGCCATGCTCGACAGATTGTCTTCGATGCACAGCAGCTTGCCATGATAGGCCGGGCGGGCGGGCGAGCGGACATCCGGCGTTATCTCGAGAGCGGTGTCAGCTTGACGCGGCGGTTTGGCGGCGGGCGGCTGCACCCGCACAAGCGGCAGCGCGAGTATGAACCGGCAGCCCTCGTCCGGTGTGTTCTGTACGGACAGTGTGCCGTGCATCATCTCCAGCATGCTTTTGCTCAGCGCCAGTCCCAGCCCGGTGCCTTCGACGCTCGGGTTGGCGTCCAGCCGCTCGAACGGCTTGAACAGCTTGAACAGCTGTCCGATACGCTCCGGCGCAATCCCGTAGCCGGTGTCCACTACGCTGACCGTCACCTGCTCGGTAGTCTGCTCGATTTCAATCCGCACCTGGCCAGCGGGCCGATTGTATTTGATCGCGTTGGACAGCAGGTTCAACAACACCTGAATCAAGCGCTGGCGATCAGCGACCACGCCGATCTCGTCAGGCAGATTCGGCAAGGGCTTCAACTCGATATTGGCGTCGGCAGCCATCGGCGAGACCAGCACCAGGGCTTCTTCAAGCACGCTCGACAGGGATACGGGCTCGAGGACCAGGGAAACATGCCCGGCTTCGATTCTGGCGATATCGAGTACTTCATTGATCAGCTTCAGCAAATGCTGGCCCGCTCGCAGAATATGACCGATTTGCGGGCGCTGGCTGGCGGGCGAGTCCATGTCCAGCAACTGGGCAAAGCCCAGAATCGAGTTCAGCGGTGTGCGCAGTTCATGACTCATGCGCGACAGGAATTCACTTTTGGCCCGGCTGGCGCGTTCGGCTTCCTCACGCGCAGTACCCAGAGCAATTTCGGCAACGCGACGATCACTGATGTCACGGGTGATCTTGGAAAAACCGCGCAGCTCGTCATTGCTGTCGTATTGCGCGGTGATCACCACACTGGCCCAGAAACGGCTGCCGTCCTTGCGTTGGCGCCAGCCTTCCTCGGTATACCGGCCGTTGACGGTGGCCTCATGCAATGCCATGTCGGGGTGTTGCGGACATTCCTGCTGCAGATAGAACACAGAAAAGTGCTGGCCGATGATCTCTTGTTCCGTGTAGCCCTTGATACGCTCGGCTCCTGCGTTCCAGGTGGTGATGTAGCCATTGCGGTCCAGCGCGAAGATGCCGTAGTCCTTGACCCCTTCGATGATCAACCGCAAACGCTCCTCGTTGTCGCGCAGTGCGCGTTCACGTTCGGCCAGCAGCTGGCCGGCCTCGACCAGGCGGGTGCCGAGCTGGCCGATCTCGTCCTTTTCAGGCGGTTGGGGCAGCAGCGGATGCCCGAGCGCCAGACGCTGGGCGTTGCGCTGCACCTGATGCACCCTGGCGACGATGCCTTTGGACAGCATCAACACGGCAAGAATGGCACCGAAGATGCCGCAGGCTGCGGCCAGCAGAGTCGATAGCAGCAGGCGCTCGCGAGTGGCTGCCGCAGCCTCGGTACGTTCGGCGAGCAGCGCGTCTTCACGCTCGCGCATGATGCCGATGCGTTCGCGCAACTGGTCGAGCACGTACTTGTTTTCGATCAGGATGCGGGCGACGGTTTCTTGATCTTGCCTATCCATCGAGCGCAGTTTTTCCAGGCCTTCGACCTTGGTGTTGATCAGCGGCTCGATGGCTTTCAGGTGTTCGCGCATCTGCTCGTCACGCACATTGGTGTTGAGCCGGGTCAGCGCCGCCTCGATCAGCGGTTGCGCGTTGAGGTAGCCGGGCAGGAAGTCTTCCCGGTGAGTCAGTAGGTAGCCACGTACGCTGGCCGCACCTTCTGCGATCTGCGTATGAAGGGTCTGAATGTCGCCTTGCACGAGCAGCACGCGCCTTACGTCCTCCTCTGCCTGAGCGGTCTGGCGCTCGGCGATATAGATCAGCACCAGCGAGAACATGAGAATCGCCAGTGGCAGCGAAATGGCCACCAGCGCCTTGCCGCGTAGCGGAAGGTCTTCCCAGCGACTGCTGGCGTTTGCGGTCATTGCCAGTCGCTCGTTGATTGGCTCACCAGCCCCAGCGCCACACCGCGTACCGCCGCCTGAGTGCGGTCCGAGGCGCCGAGTTTGCCGATGACCTTTTCCACGTGGGCCTTGGCCGTGCCGGTGGTGATGCCAAGTTTTTCGCCGATTTCCCGATTGCTGAAGCCGCCCGCCACCAGCCCGAGCACCTGGCGTTCACGCGGGGTGAGGGTTTCCGGCAGGGCTGCGCCACTGGTATTGCGTTCGGTCATGCGCCGCAGCAGGCGCGCGCTGACGGCGCTGTTCAGTGCTTCTTCACCACGCGCCACGCGTTGCAGACCGTCGATCACTTCGTCGCGGCTGGCATCCTTGAGCAAATAGCCCACCGCGCCCGCGCTGATGGCGGCTTCCAGGTGATCGGTGCTGTCGTCCATGGTGAAAATCACCACTTTCAGATCCGGCATGCGCTGCTGGAGAATCCGCGCAGCGCCCAGCCCGTTGAGCACCGGCATACGGATGTCGAGGATGGCGATGTCCGGTTGCAGCTCCTGGCACAGATCGATGGCTTGCTGGCCGTCGGCCGCCTGACCGACCACTTCGAACTCCGGATGCCCCGCCAGCAGTGAGACGAACCCGGTACGCGTCACTTCATGATCGTCCGCCAAAACCAGTCGTACAGTGTCAGTCATGTCATTGCCTTGTCTGCGGTAAAAGGAACGATGGCGCGCAGTCGGGTGCCGTGCCCGGGCCGACTGACGCAGGTCAGACGGCCGCCGAGCAGGCTGGCGCGCTCTTGCATGGCCACTAGGCCCAGTTTCTGCACGCCTTTGTCATTGAACGGTTTTTGGGTGACGAAACCACTGCCGTTGTCTTCGAGCAGCAGTGAAATGTGCTCTTCACTCAGTTCCAGAGCCAATTCTACGTTGCTCGCAGCGGCGTGTTTGAGCACATTGTTGATGCCTTCCTGGGCAATACGGAACAGGGCGATTTCCAGGTGGCTGGGCAGGCGGGTCAGGGAGCGCGACTGCCAGTGCACCGCGATTCCGGCTTCGCGCAACCGGTCAGCTTCCTTGTCGACCGCCTGCAGCAGGCCGAAATCGTCCAGCACGCTTGGCCGCAAGCCACTGATCAGTTGGCGACCTTCGCCCACGCAGTGCTGCGCCAGCTTGAGAATGGCCTGCAGATCGGCGTCCAGCGGCTCAGGCAGATCAGGACGGCGACCGGCAAAACCCTGCAGCCGCTGGTGCAGCCCGGCCAGGGTCTGGGCCAGCCCATCATGCAGGTCGTAGGCCACGCGTTTGCGTTCGTCTTCCTGAGCGGTGAACAACTGGCGGACCAGCTCGGACATGGTCTGTTCTCTGACCACCAGCGCATCAAGCAGCCGATTGTTCTCCAGGTGTGCCGCCAGCAACGTCGCCAGCAATTGCAGCGACTCGATGTCCTCATTGTCCGGCGTATTGATGCCCACGCTGTTGGCCAGCAGCAGGGTGCCAAAAGAGCCTTCGTCGGCGCCGCGCAACGGTAACAGCAGCATGCACGGCAGGTTGGCATCGGGCCGCTCCAGCCACTGCGGGCCGATGGCCAGCGGGTCGGCAGCGGTCTCAAGTGTCGCCAGGCGTTCTGCACTGCCATGACGGGCGGTGATCTGCACACCGGTGTCGGCGCTCCATTCCAGCAGCAGGCCATGGTCCATCGCCACGAATGCGCACGCGCGTTGCAGCACGCGCTGACGCATGGCCTGAGGCGGCAGATGGGTCAGCTCCTGGCCGGTATCCACCAGCAGGCGAAGCCGTGCGGCACGGCTTTGCGACTGGCGATACTGGTTACGAATGGCCAGTGCGCTTGCCGGATCATGGGGGGGACTTTGCATGGGATGCTCCAGCGAGGGGTGATGCCCGCGCGGGCATAACAGAAGTAAGGCTATTAGAACTGTATCAGGAGGTGAAGCCTATCTGCCGATCGGCATACACAGTTAACCCCGGTTGGCCGATGGCGAGCCGTGGCGGGGAGGGCAAAGTGGCACTCACTGAATCCCTGAACAGATCCCCGTAGGAGAGTAGCGATGAAAATGAAATTGACCGCCCTGGCCCTGTTGCTGGCTGTGAGTGCGCCGATGGTCCACGCCGCCGCCGAGCCTTCCGGCTATACCTACCGCATGGTGGCCGAGACCCCAAGCAACGTGAACGACAAGGAGATCGCCAGTCTGTTCGACCGCTGGAACAAGGCCCTGAAGACCGGCAGCTCGCAGACTGTGGTGTCGCTCTATGCACCGGACGCAGTTCTGCAGCCGACCGTTTCGAACAAGGTCCGGGCGACGCCTGCGGAGATCAAGGACTACTTCGATCACTTCCTGGCGCTCAAGCCGGCCGGTGAGATCAACTACCGGGAAATCCGCCGCCTGGGTCCGGATGCAGCGGTGGACAGTGGTGTCTACACGTTCACCCTGACCGCCGCTGACGGCAAGAAGAGCACAGTCCAGGCGCGCTACACCTTTCTGTACCACCGCGTCGGCAACGAGTGGAAGATTCTCAACCACCACTCCTCGGCGATGCCGGAAGTACAGCCCGAGTATCAGGTCAGCCGCTGATCTGTTATCCGCCAGGCGGAAAACAAAAAATCCGGAGCCAGTGCTCCGGATTTTTTTGCCTGTCTGAACCGCTCGCTGTCAGGCTTCGGCCTGTGCGCCATTGACCTTGCGACAATGAATCAGCGCATCGCGAATCATGAAGTTGACCAGCGTCGGCGACACACCCAGTTCCTTGGCAATGTCCTTTTGCGGCACGCCGTGCAGGCGGTACATCTCGAATGCATAGCGAGTGCGAGGCGGCAGCTCGGTCAGGGCATCGGCAATTTTCTCCAGGCTGGAGAAGTTGATGTGCGAGATTTCCGGCGAGGCACCTTGAATCACCACGTTCAGCCCCTCGGCCTCCGGGCCGGTGTATTTCTGTTCGAGCGCCTGTTTGCGGTAATGATCGATGGCCAGGTTGCGCACGATCTGAAACAGGTAACTGAGCTGGGCCTTGAAGGTCAGCGTGGCCTGAGGTGCCGAGCGCAGTCTGAAAAAGGCATCCTGCACGACGTCTTCGGCGCGCGAGCGACAACCCACGATGCGGGCCGCAATCTTGACCAGCAGCAAGTAGTTATCGACGAAGGCCTGGAGTAAGGGTGAGTCGCACTTACTTGTGATTACGTGTTCCGTCATGGAATTCACCTTGCTGCTTCAACAATGGAGGGGAGGGCCGCATGGAGGGGCAGCACCGTCACATGGGGCGACAAATTAGCCTTAATGATAATTATTGTCAAATGCGAAATCAAATCAGTGCACTTTAAAAGGGCGCTTTCATCGTGCCTGTTCTCGCTGCGTGCATCCGCCTAATTATTTGCAGACGCCATCCGTTCTCATTGGTGACAGGCCCGACCACGGTTGCGGCCAGGGAATACCTCAGGAGAACCCCATGCGTTCCGATCACGCGCATCGCCGCCTTTACATCCGCGCCCACAGACAGGCGGTTTCGATATGAGCACGCCGGTGAGCCTGACGCTGTTCTGTCTGCCTTATTCCGGGGCCAGCGCGATGTTCTACAGCCCTTGGCGGCGCAAATTGCCGGAGTGGCTGAACGTGCGCCCGCTGGAGCTTCCCGGTCGTGGCATGCGCATGGACGAGCCCTTGCAGACCGACATCGTGCAACTGGCCAATCATCTGGCCGACGAAATCAGCGCCGAGCTGGATAAGCCCTATGCGTTGTTTGGCCACAGTCTGGGCGGGCTGCTGGCCTTTGAGCTGGCGCACGCCTTGCGCGAGCGCGGTCTGCCCGCACCGCTGGCGCTGTTCGCATCAGCGACTGCCGGTCCGGTGCGCCGCGATGTCAGCGAATACGTCGCCGCCAAGACCGATGCGCAACTGATCGACCGGCTGCGCACGCTCAAGGGCACCAGCGAAAACGTCATCGCCAATCAGGAACTCATGCAGTTGATGCTGCCGATCCTGCGCGCCGATTTTCTGCTCTGCGGCAGCTTTGTGTACGGCAGGCGCGAGCCGCTCAGCGTGCCGATCCATGTATTTGGCGGCAAACAGGACAGCATCAGCGTCGAGGAACTGCTCGACTGGCAGGAAGAGACCCGCACCGGATTCTCTCTGGACATGTTCGAGGGCCATCACTTTTATCTGGTCGACGAGCAAACACAGCTGCTCCGTCTGCTGCGGCGCTATTGCGAACAGCACCTGGCCCGCTGGCGCAACAGCACCTCACGGCAAATGAACCGGGCCGCCGGTTGACCCTGTTTGCCTCGCGCGCGGCCTCTTTGCAGGGCGCGCGTCTTTTTTGAAATTCAGATTTTATCTGGCACGCCGAATCTAGCAGGAACCCCATCATGGATGCGTTTGAACTCCCCGACACTCTGGCTCAGGCTCTTCAGCGTCGCGCCTTGCACACGCCGGATCGGCTGGCGCTGCGTTTTCTCACCGATGAGAAAGACCAGGGCCTGGTGTTGACCTACCGTGATCTGGACCTGCGCGCGCGGACCATCGCTGCTGCGTTGCAACGTCAGGCCGTGCCGGGGGATCGGGCGATTCTGCTGTTCCATAGCGGGCCGGACTATGTCGCGGCGTTCTTCGGCTGCCTGTATGCCGGGGTCATTGCCGTGCCGGCTTATCCGCCGGAATCCAACCGTCGCCATCACCAGGAGCGCCTGCTGTCGATCATCGCCGATGCCGAGCCGCGTCTGCTGCTGACCGGTTCCGATTTGCAGCCGGCCTTGCTGCAGATGGACGAGTTGACCGCCGCCGATGCGCCGCCACTGCTCTGTGTCGACACGTTGCCTGTTGCCCCGGCACGAGACTGGCAGGGCCCGCAGTTGCAGGCCGACGACATCGCATTCCTGCAATACACCTCGGGCTCGACCGCGCTGCCCAAGGGCGTGCAGGTCACGCATGGCAATCTGGTCGCCAACGAGTTACTGATCCGCCACGGCTTCGGCATCGACCTCAACCCGGACGACGTGATTGTCAGCTGGCTGCCGCTGTACCACGACATGGGCCTGATCGGCGGCTTGTTGCAGCCGATTTTCAGTGGTGTCCCGTGCATCCTGATGGCCCCCGCGTACTTTCTTGCCCGGCCATTGCGCTGGCTGGAAGCCATAAGTGAATACGGCGGCACCATCAGCGGTGGGCCTGACTTTGCCTACCAGCTGTGCAGCGCACGGGTCAGCGAGTCAGCGCTGGAGCGTCTGGACCTGAGTCGCTGGCGCGTGGCGTATTCGGGCTCCGAGCCGATTCGCGAAGACAGCCTGAGGGCATTTGCCGAGAAATTCGCCAGTTGCGGCTTCACGCCTGACAGCTTCATGGCGTCCTACGGCCTGGCCGAAGCGACGCTGTATGTGGCCGGTGGCAAGCGCGGCAAGGGTATTCCATCGTTGCGCCTGAATGCGCAGGCGCTGGCACGCAACGTCGTAGAACCGGGCGACGGTCAGCCGGTCATGAGCTGCGGCACAGGCCAGCCAGGGCATGGCGTACTGATTGCCGACCCGGCCAGCCTGCAGGTGCTCGACGAAAATCAGGTTGGCGAAGTCTGGGCCAGCGGGCCGAGCATCGCCCACGGCTATTGGCGCAACCCTGAGGCCACCGCCAAGGCATTCGTGCAGCATGCCGGGCAGACCTGGCTGCGCACCGGCGACCTGGGTTTTCAGCGTCACGGCGAGCTGTACATCACCGGTCGCTTGAAGGACATGCTGATTGTTCGTGGCCATAACCTATACCCGCAGGACATCGAAAAGCTCATCGAGAGTGAGGTGGATGTCGTGCGCAAAGGCCGTGTGGCGGCGTTTGCCGTCACTCAGGACGGTAACGAAGGCATCGGCATTGCTGCTGAAATCAGTCGCAGCGTGCAGAAAATCCTCACGCCCGAAGCGTTGATTAAAATCATCCGGCAGACCGTGGCCGAGGCATTTCAGGAAGCGCCGAGTGTCGTGGTGCTGCTCAATCCGGGCGCTCTGCCCAAGACCTCCAGCGGCAAATTGCAACGCTCGGCCTGCCGCACGCGTCTGGCCGACGGCAGCCTGGACAGCTACGCGGTGTTCCCCGCGAGCGATACCACTCTTTCAGGCTGTGTCCCAAACAGCGGCTCGGACCTGCAAGCGCAGATTGCCACAGTCTGGTGCGAGCAGTTGCAGTGTGAGCAGGTCAGTGCCGACGACCATTTCTTCCTGCTGGGCGGCAACTCGATTATCGCGACTCAGGTGGTGGCCCGCCTGCGCGAAACGCTGGGGATCGACCTGAACCTGCGACTGCTCTTTGAAGCGCCGACGCTGGCGGCCTTCGCGGCGCAGGTCGAAGCGCTGCAGGTCGCCGCCTTGCAAGGCGACAGCCAGACGCAGAGCGCCATCGCCCGATTGCCCGGCAACGAGCATCTGCCACAGTCCATGGCCCAGAACCGCCTGTGGTTCCTCTGGCAGCTCGATCCGCACAGCAGCGCCTACAACATTCCCGGTGGGCTTCACTTGCGCGGTGAACTCGACAGAACTGCATTGCGCACCAGCTTCCAACGCCTGATCGAGCGTCATGAATCGCTGCGTACGCGCTTCTACGAACAGGGCGGCGTGGCCCTGCAACGTATCGACGCGCCCAGTGAATTCCACCTCGACACCCTCGATATCAGCGATCTGCCCAGCACCGAGCGTCAGGCACGGGCCGTGGCAATTCGCGAACAGCAGGCGCGTCTGCCGTTCGATCTGCAACATGGCCCATTGCTGCGCGTCACGTTGTTGCAACTGGACGAAGAAGAGCATCAATTGCTGGTCACGCTGCACCACATCATTGCCGATGGCTGGTCGCTGAATGTGCTGATCGACGAGTTCTCGCGCCTTTATGCCTCGGCCGTTCAGGGCCAGACCCTGGAGCTGACACCGTTACCGCTACGTTATGCCGATTACGGCCAATGGCAGCGCGAATGGCTGGCGAACGGCGAGGCCGAGCGCCAGTTGGCTTACTGGCAGCAGCAACTGGGTGATGAACAACCGGTCCTGACGCTGAACACCGACCATCCGCGTTCGGCCCGTCAGCAGCACAGCGCTTCGCGCTACAGCCTGCGCTTGACTGCCGAACTGAGCACCGCCGTGCGCAACACCGCGCAAGCCTGGCAGTCGACGTCGTTCATGTTCCTGCTGGCAGGGTTCCAGACCCTGTTGCATCGTTACAGCGGGCAAGCCGACATTCGCATCGGTGTGCCCGGCGCCAATCGGCCACGCCATGAAACCCAGGGCCTGATCGGCTTCTTCATCAACACCCTGGTGCTGCGCGCAGAGCTGGACCCGCGTCTGCCATTCTCGACCCTGCTGGCCCAGACCCGGCAGGCGGCGCTTGAAGCCCAGACCCATCAGGATGTGCCGTTCGAGCAACTGGTCGAAGCGTTTCCGCAGGCGCGCGAGCACGGTCTGTTTCAAGTCATGTTCAACCATCAGCAACGCGACCTCGGCGCACTGCGTCGTTTGCCGGGGCTGCTGGCAGAAGAGCTGCCGTGGCACAGCCGCGAGGCCAAGTTCGATCTGCAACTGCACAGCGAGGAGGACCGCAATGGTCGCCTGACGCTGTCTTTCGATTACGCTGACGAACTGTTCGAGCACGACACCATCGTCGCCATGGCTCGGCACTATGTACGGCTGCTGACGCAGGTCAGCCAGCAGGCACAGCTCGCGCTGGGTGATGTGCAGCTGCTCAGCGCCGAGGAGCAGGAGCAACAGGCGCAATGGAGCGCCGCGCCTTGCGCAGCGGCCACGTTGTGGTTGCCTGAACTGCTGGACCGCCAGGCGCGGCAGACCCCGGAACGTATTGCGCTGGTGTGGGAGGGTGGCAGCCTCGACTTCGCCGGCCTGCACACGCAGGCCAACCGCCTGGCGCATTACCTGCGCGACAAGGGCGTTGGTCCGGACATCAAGGTGGCGATCGCCGCCGAGCGTTCGCCGCAGCTGTTGATCGGGCTGCTGGCGATCCTCAAGGCGGGCGGGGCGTACGTGCCGCTGGACCCGGACTATCCGATGGATCGACTCGCCTACATGCTCCAGGACAGCGGGGTCGAACTGCTGTTGACCCAGAGCCATCTGCTGGGCGACCTGCCGAGCGCCGAAGGCGTGTGCACGGTCGCGATGGATAGGCTGCACCTGGACAATTGGCCGGTCAGCGCGCCGCGTCTGAACCTGCACGGCGACAACCTGGCGTACGTGATTTATACCTCCGGCTCGACCGGTCAGCCCAAAGGCGTCGGCAACACCCATGCGGCACTGGCCGAACGCCTGCAATGGATGCAGGACACCTACGCGCTGGATGAAAGCGACGTGCTGATGCAGAAGGCACCGATCAGCTTCGACGTCTCGGTGTGGGAGTGCTTTTGGCCACTGATCACCGGCTGCCGTCTGCTACTGGCAGGCCCTGGTGAACACCGCGACCCGCAGCGCATCGCGCAGCTGATCAACGCGTATTCGGTGACCACGCTGCACTTTGTGCCGCCGCTGCTGCAACTGTTCATCGATGAGCCGCTGGCGCAACAGTGCAGCAGCCTGCGTCGGCTGTTCTCTGGCGGCGAAGCATTGCCCGGCGAGCTGCGCAACCGGGTGCTGGAGCAACTGCCCGGCGTACAGTTGCACAACCGCTATGGCCCGACTGAAACCGCGATCAACGTCACCCACTGGCAGTGCCGGATCAGCGACGGCCTGCGTTCGCCGATCGGCCGTCCTCTGGGCAATGTGCTGTGCCGTGTGCTGGACAGCGAACTGAATCCGCTGCCACGCGGGGTGGCCGGTGAGTTGTGCATCGGCGGCATCGGTCTGGCGCGCGGTTATCTGAAGCGTCCCGGGCTGACCGCCGAGCGCTTTGTCGCCGATCCGCTGGGGCAAGTGGGTGAGCGCCTGTACCGCACAGGGGACCTGGTACGCTGGGGCACTGATGGCGCGCTGGAATACCTTGGCCGTCTGGATCAGCAGGTCAAACTGCGCGGTTTTCGCGTCGAACCACAAGAGATCGAAGCCCGCCTGCTGGCCCAGCCAGGCGTAGGCCAGGCAGCCGTGCTGCTGCGCGAAACCGTTGCCGGGCCGCAACTGATCGGTTACTACACCGCCGAAGCAGGGCAGAGCGTCGAGGCCGAGCGGATCAAGTCGGCGCTGGCCCTGGAACTGCCGGATTACATGGTCCCGGCGCAGCTGGTGCGTCTCGACAGCATGCCCCTGAGCCCGAGCGGCAAGCTGGATCGCCGCGCCTTGCCCGAGCCGCAATGGCAGACCCGCGAGCATGTCGAGCCGCAGACCGATCTGCAAAAACAGATCGCCGCTGTCTGGCGACAGGTGCTGGGTGTGCCGCGTGTCGGCCTGCGCGATGATTTCTTCGAACTGGGCGGGCACTCGTTATTGGCCACGCAGATCATTTCCCGCGTGCGGCAGGCGTGCGACATCGACCTGCCGTTGCGGGCGCTGTTCGAAGCCAGCGAACTCGGTGCATTTGCCGAACAGGTTGAGTGTATTCAGCAGTCAGGCGCACGCAGCAGCCTGCAGCCGATTGCCCGTGTCGACCGCAGCCAGCCGGTGCCGTTGTCCTATTCCCAGCAGCGCATGTGGTTCCTCTGGCAAATGGAGCCGGACAGCCCGGCCTACAACGTCGGCGGCATGGCGCGCCTGAAAGGCGTGCTGAACATCGAGTGTTTCGAGGCAGCGCTGCAAGCCTTGATTCTGCGCCACGAAACCCTGCGCACCACGTTCCCGAGCGTCAACGGCGTAGCGTGCCAGAAGGTCAGCGAGGAGTCCGGCCTGTGCGTGCAATGGCAGGACTACTCGGCATTGCCCGCCGAGCTTCGTCAGCAGCGCATTCAGGCGCTGGCCGACAGTGAGGCGCACCAGCCCTTCGATCTGGAAACCGGACCGTTGCTGCGCGCGTGTCTGGTCAAGTCGAGCGACCTTGAGCATTACTTCGTCCTGACCCTGCACCACATCGTCACCGAAGGCTGGGCGATGGACATTTTCGCCCGCGAACTGGGGCAGCTTTACGAGGCCTTCCTCGAAGGACGACCTTCGCCGCTGGAACCGCTGGCAGTGCACTACCTGGATTACAGCGTCTGGCAACGGCAGTGGATGGAAGCCGGTGAACGCCAGCGCCAGCTCGATTACTGGACCGCACAGCTGGGCAACGAGCACCCATTGCTGGAGCTGCCTGCGGACCGACCGCGTCCGCCGGTGCAAAGCCATCAGGGCGAACTGTATCGCTTCGACCTGAACGCCGACCTGGCCGCGAAAGTTCGTGCATTCAATGCCCGCAATGGCCTGACCCTGTTCATGACCATGACCGCCACCCTGGCGGTATTGCTCTACCGCTACAGCGGCCAGAACGACCTGCGCATCGGCGCACCGGTGGCCAACCGTATCCGTCCGGAAAGCGAAGGGCTGATCGGCGCGTTCCTCAATACCCAGGTGCTGCGCGTGCAGCTTGACGGGCAGATGAGCGTCGCCCAGTTGTTCGAACAGGTTCGCCACACGGTGATCGAAGGCCAGTCACATCAGGACCTGCCGTTCGATCATCTGGTCGAAGCCCTGCAACCGCCACGCAGCGCCGCCTACAACCCGCTGTTTCAGGTGATGTGCAACGTGCAGCGCTGGGAATTCCAGCAGAGTCGCGAACTGGCGGGCATGACCGTCGAGTACCTGGTCAACGATGCGCGGGCCACCAAGTTCGACCTCAATCTGGAAGTCACCGAGCTGGATCACCGACTGGGTTGCTGCCTGACCTACAGCACCGATCTGTTCGACGAACCGCGCATCGCGCAGATGGCCGAGCACTGGCTGAACCTGCTGCAGGCGCTGCTCGCTGATCCACAACAACGCCTGAGTGAATTGCCGCTGCTGCAGGACACAGAGCGTCAGCAACTGCTCGACAGCCTCGGCGTCGAAGCGGGTGAGCAGCGGCTCGACCAGTGCATTCACAGCCTGTTCGCCGAACAGGCACAACGGCGTGCAGACGCGCCGGCGCTGACCTTCGCCGGGCAAACCCTTAGTTACGCCGAGCTGGACGCCAAGGCCAACCAATTGGCCTGGATGCTCCGCGAGCGCGGCGTCGGCCCGCAGGTTCGCGTCGGTCTGGCGCTGCCGCGCTCGCTGGACATGGTCGTCGGCCTGCTGGCGATCCTCAAGGCTGGCGGTGCCTACGTGCCGCTCGACCCGGAATACCCGCTGGAACGCCTGCACTACATGATCGAAGACAGCGGCGTCGGGCTGCTGCTGAGCGATCGTGCGCTGTTTGCCGCATTGGGTGAGTTGCCTGAGGGTGTTGCCCGCTGGTGCCTGGAAGATGATCAGCCATTGCTGGCGTCCTGCCCAACCTGTGAGCTGCCGTTCATCAACCTGCCGCAGCACCAGGCGTACCTGATCTACACCTCCGGATCGACCGGCAAACCCAAAGGCGTGGTGGTGTCCCACGGTGAAATCGCCATGCATTGCCTGGCGGTGATCCGGCGCTTCGACATGCGCCCTGACGACTGCGAGCTGCATTTCTACTCGATTAATTTCGATGCTGCCACCGAGCGCCTGCTGGTGCCCTTGCTCAGCGGTGCACGCGTGGTGCTGCGTGCTCAGGGGCAGTGGGACGCCGAAGAAATCTGCACGCTGATTCGCCAGCAGCAGGTCAATATTCTCGGCTTCACGCCCAGCTATGGCAGCCAGTTGGCGCAGTGGCTGGCAACCCAGGGCCAGACCCTGCCGGTGCGCATGTGCATCACCGGCGGCGAAGCGCTGACCGGCGAACACCTGCAACGTATCCGTGCAGTGTTCCAGCCCGAGCTGTTGTTCAATGCTTATGGCCCGACCGAAACCGTGGTCATGCCGCTGGCCAGCCTGGCCCCGCAGCAACTGGAGGAGGGCGAAGCCAGCGTGCCGATCGGTCGCGTGGTCGGCGCAAGGGTGGCGTACATTCTCGACGCCGATCTGGCGCTGGTGCCCCAGGGCGCGAGCGGTGAGCTGTACATCGGCGGAGCGGGCCTGGCGCAGGGCTATCACCAGCGCCCCGGCATGACTGCCGAACGCTTCGTGGCCGATCCATTCGCCAGCAACGGCGGGCGTCTGTACCGAACCGGCGATCTGGTGCGCCAGCGCGCCGACGGTTTGGTGGAGTACCTGGGGCGTATCGACCATCAGGTGAAGATTCGCGGCTTCCGCATCGAGCTGGGTGAAATCGAGACCCGTCTGCTGGAGCATGCAGCGATCCGCGAAGCCATTGTGCTGGCGCTGGACACGCCGTCGGGCAAGCAGCTGGCGGGCTATCTGATCAGCGACGTGGCCGGGCAGGGCGACGAGCAGCAGACGCAATTGCGTGAAACGCTCAAATCGCACCTCAAGGCGCAACTGCCGGACTATATGGTGCCGACCCACCTGATCCTGCTCGACAGCATGCCACTGACCGCCAACGGCAAACTCGACCGCCGTGCCTTGCCTGCACCGGACCCGGAACTCAATCGTCAACACTACGTAGCGCCTGCCAGTAAGCTGGAGCAGCAATTGGCGGCAATCTGGTGTGCGGTGCTGAACGTGGAAAAAGTCGGCCTCAACGATAACTTCTTTGAACTGGGTGGCGATTCGATCCTGTCGATTCAGGTGGTCAGCCGGGCGCGTCAGTCGGGCATTCATTTCAGCCCGCGTGATCTGTTCCAGCACCAGACCGTACAGACCCTGGCCGCCGTGGCGACCACCCGCGAATTGATTCAGGCCGAGCAGGGCCAGCTTGACGGTGCTTGCGGCCTGACGCCGATTCAGCACTGGTTTTTCGACACGCCTATCCCCGAGCGTCAGCACTGGAACCAGTCGCTGCTGCTGGAGCCGCTCAGCGCCCTGGACCCGAACCTGCTGGAGCAGGCGTTGCGTGCGCTACTCGAACAACACGATGCCCTGCGCCTGAGTTTCACCGAGCACGAGGGTACGTGGCAGGCAGAACACCGCGCAGTGACCGCCGACACCCTGTTGATTCGGGCGCGGGTCACCGACATGGCCGAATGCGCAGCTCTGTACGCCGACACCCAGCGCAGTCTCGATCTGCAAGACGGTCCGCTGCTGCGCGCCTTGCTGGTCGATGGGCCCCAGGGCCGGCAACGGTTGCTGATGGTGATTCATCACCTGGTGGTCGATGGCGTGTCGTGGCGTGTGCTGCTCGACGATTTGCAAAACGCTTATCGTCAACTGCGCGACGCAGCGCCTGTGCGCTTTACGGCGAAGACCAGCGCCTTCCGCGACTGGGCCGCGCGTCTGCAGGCCTATGCAGGCAATGAATCGTTACGTGAAGAACTGCAGCTGTGGCAGCGCCAGCTGGGGGGGGCTGCGACGACTCTGCCGTGCCATAACGCGCAGGGCGGTCAGCAGAATCTGCATGCGCAGACGGTCAGCGTGCGACTGGATGCCGAACGTACCCGGCAATTGCTGCAACAGGCGGCGAGTGCCTACCGAACCCAGGTCAACGACCTGCTGCTGACCGCGCTGGCACAAGTGGTCTGCCGTTGGAGCGGGCAGCCGTCGACGCTGATCCAGCTTGAAGGTCACGGCCGTGAAAACCTGTTCGATGACATCGACCTGACCCGCACGGTGGGCTGGTTCACCAGCGCCTATCCGCTGCGCCTGACGCCAGCGCCGGCTGCCGATTCGGCACCGGGCGACTCGATCAAGGCGATCAAGGAGCAACTGCGTCAGGTGCCGCACAAGGGGCTGGGCTATGGCGTGCTGCGCTACCTGGCCGACAGTGCCAGCAAGGCTGCCATGCAGGCGCTGCCGGTGGCGCCGATCACCTTCAACTACCTCGGCCAGTTCGATCAGAGCTTCGCTGACGACGCGCTGTTCCGTCCGCTGGAAGAGTCGCCAGGCGCGGCCCACGACCCGCAGGCGCCGTTGCCCAACGAACTGAGCATCGACAGTCAGGTGTATGGCGGCGAGTTGTTGCTGCGCTGGACCTTCAGTGCCGAGCGCTATGAACCGGCTGCCATCGAAGCGCTGGCACAGGATTACCTGGCCTGCCTGCAGGCGCTGATTGCCCATTGCCTGAGCGATGGCAGCGGTGGCCTGACGCCTTCGGACTTCCCGCTGGCCGATCTGGATCAGGCGCAGCTCGACGCGCTGCCGGTTCTGCCAAGCCACATCGAAGACGTCTACCCGCTGACACCAATGCAAGAGGGCATGCTGCTGCACACCCTGCTGGAACCGGGCACCGGCCTGTATTACATGCAGGACCGCTACCGCATCAACAGCGCGCTCGACCCAGAGCGTTTTGCCCAGGCCTGGCAGGCGGTGATCGCCCGTCATGAAGCGCTGCGCGCCTCGTTCTGCTGGGATATCGGCGAAACCATGCTGCAGGTCATTCACAAGCCGGGCAGCACGCCAATCGATTATCTGGACTGGCGTGAGATGCCAGCGGAGCAGCAGGAGACGCGCTTGCAGGTCCTGCTCAAGTCCGAGCGCGAGGCCGGTTTCAATCTGCTCGATCAGCCGCCGTTCCACCTGCGCCTGATCCGCGTCGACGAGGCGCGCTACTGGTTCATGATGAGCAACCACCACATCCTGATCGATGCCTGGTGCCGCTCGCTGCTGATGAACGATTTCTTCGACATCTACACTGCGCTGGGCGAAGGCCGCGATGCGCGACTGGCCCCCGCACCGCGCTATCGCGACTACATCGGCTGGTTGCAACGCCGAGGACTGACGCAGGCGCGTGACTGGTGGCGAGATAACCTGCGCGGCTTCGAGCAGCCTACGCCGATCCCCAGCGACCGGCCGTTCCTGCGTGAACATGCCGGCGACAGCGGTGGCATGGTGGTGGGCGACTGCTACACCCGTCTCGATGAACGCGACGGTGCACAGCTGCGCGAACTGGCGCAGCAGCATCAACTGACCGTCAACACCTTCGCCCAGGCGGCGTGGGCGCTGACCCTGCGGCGCATGAGCGGTGAGCGCGACGTGGTGTTCGGCGTTACCGTGGCCGGGCGGCCGGTGGAACTGCCGCAGATGCAGCGCACGGTCGGCTTGTTCATCAATACCGTCGCCCTGCGTGTCGGCATGCCGGCTGACGACCAGCGTTGCAGCGTTCGCCAGTGGCTCGGCCAGTTGCTGGACAGCAACATGCAACTGCGCGAGTACGAATACCTGCCGCTGGTGACCATTCAGGAAAACAGCGAGCTGCCCAAGGGCCAGCCACTGTTCGACAGCCTGTTCGTGTTCGAGAACGCGCCGGTCGAGGTCTCGGTGCTGGACCGTGCGCAAAGCCTGAATGCCTCCTCGGATTCCGGTCGTACCCACACCAACTACCCGCTGACCGCAGTCTGCTATCCGGGAGATGACTTGGGTCTGCACCTGTCCTACGACCAGCGCTATTTCGACGAATCCACCGTGCAGAGCATGCTCGGTGAGTTCAAGCGCCTGCTGCTGGCGCTGGTCGAAGGCTTTCATGGCAACATGGCCGAACTGGCGCTGGTCAGTGAGCAGGAACGCACTTTCCTGATCGACGGTTGCAACCAGAGTGACCATGCTTACCCGCTGGATAAAAGCTATGTCGAGCTGTTCGAAGCGCAGGTCGCGGCGCATCCGGAGCGCATTGCGGTCAGTTGCCTGGAGCGCCAGCTCAGCTATGCCGAGCTGAATATCGCCAGCAACCGTCTGGGCCATGCCCTGATCGAGGCCGGTGTCGGGTTCGATCAGCCGGTTGCCTTGCTGGCCGAGCGCGGTGTTGAATTGCTCGGTATGATCATCGGCAGCTTCAAGGCCGGTGCCGGTTACCTGCCGCTGGACCCGGCACTGCCGAACTCGCGTCTGAGCGGCATCATCGGCCAGAGCGCCACACCGCTGCTGGTGTGCAGCGCTGAGTGCCTGGAACAGGGCAGGGCGCTGCTCGAAGCACTGCCCGAAGGGCGCCGACCGCAGTTGCGGGTCTGGGAAGACGTGCAGCAGAGCGATTCCGCGCAGCACGATCCTGGTCGCTACAGCGCGCCGGACAACCTCGCTTATGTAATCTTTACCTCAGGCTCCACCGGGCTGCCGAAGGGCGTGATGGTCGAGCAGCGCGGCATGCTCAATAACCAGTTGAGCAAGGTGCCTTACCTGAGCCTGAGCGACCGCGATGTGATCGCCCAGACCGCCTCGCAGAGTTTCGACATTTCGGTCTGGCAGTTCCTCGCCGCGCCGCTGTTTGGTGCTCGGGTGGACATCGTGCCGAACGACATCGCCCGCGATCCGCAGGCGCTGTTGGCGTATGTTCAGGCACAGCGCATCAGCGTGCTGGAAAGCGTGCCGTCGCTGATCAACGGCCTGCTCGCCGAACCGCAGGCAGCGCTCGATGGCCTGCGCTGGATGCTGCCGACCGGTGAAGCCATGCCGCCGGAACTGGCCAGCCAGTGGCTGCAACGTTACCCGCAGATCGGCCTGGTGAATGCCTATGGTCCGGCTGAATGCTCTGATGACGTGGCGTTCTTCCGGGTCGATGCGCAGTCCACTCGCAGCGCTTATCTGCCGATCGGTTCGCCGACCGACAACAATCGTCTGTACCTGCTCGATGATGCGCTGGACCTCGTGCCGCTGGGTGCGGTTGGTGAGCTGTGTGTGGCCGGGGCCGGTGTCGGTCGTGGTTATGTCGCTGATCCGCTGCGCACCGTTCCGGTGTTCGTACCGCATCCGTTCGGTGCGCCGGGCGAACGTCTGTACCGCACCGGTGACCTGGCGCGGCGCCGCAAGGACGGCGTGCTGGAGTACGTCGGCCGGGTCGATCATCAGGTGAAGATTCGTGGTTATCGCATCGAGCTGGGCGAAATCGAAACCCGTCTGCTGGAGCATCCCGCTATCCGTGAGTCAGTGGTGCTGGACGTCGACGGCCCATTGGGCAAGGTGCTGGCGGCCTACCTGGTGCCGCGCTCCGCGACGCAGGATCATGAGGCCCTGCGTGACGAGGTGAAAGGCCACCTCAAAGCCAGCCTGCCGGACTACATGGTGCCGACGCATCTGGTGCTACTGGAGGCCATGCCGCTGACCCCGAACGGCAAGCTGGACCGCAAGGCCCTGCCGGCGCCGGACGTCAGCCTGGCGCAGCGGGATTACCTGGCACCACAGACGGAAATGGAGCAGCAGCTGGCAACGATCTGGGCTGATGTGCTCAAGGTCGAGCGCGTGGGCATTACCGACAATTTCTTCGAGTTGGGCGGGCACTCGCTGCTCGCGACCCAGGTGGTGACCCGTGCGCAGAAGCGCTTGCAGCGTAACGTGCCATTGCGGGCGATGTTCGAATTCAACACCGTTCAGGCGTTGGCGCAGCATCTGGAAAGCCTTGGAGGAGCACAGGTCGACGAGCAGAAATTCGACCGTCTGGCGGACTTGATGGCGGAACTGGAAGGGCTCTGATCAGCCTCTCGTCGGAGCGACGGGGCTGCGGATAAAAAACTCGTTACCGGGTGTAAATCCGCAGCTCGCTGGCGCGTTTTCAAAGGACCGAACACACACCTGAGGCGGCATGCGCCGACGCCCATGCTTCAGGTTATTCAAGACTCGTATTGAGGGTTGCACAGATGTCAGTCGCTACCAGGTTTATCGATGATCAGCCGACACGGGTTGCCCCGGCTGCGGCTGAGATGCTCTACCAGTTCGACGAGTCGCCACTGCTGGCCCGGCAGAGTCGCCAGGAGTCCAACGCACGCAGCTACCCGCGTCGCATACCGCTGGCGCTCAAACGCGCCAAAGGTATTCACGTCGAGGACGTCGAAGGGCGGCGCTTCATCGATTGCCTGGCAGGCGCGGGCACCCTGGCGCTCGGGCATAACCATGCGGTGATTATCGAAGCGATCCAGCAAGTGATCACCGACGAGTTGCCGCTGCACACCCTGGACCTCACCACGCCGGTCAAGGACCAGTTCGTTCAGGACCTGTTCGGCCTGCTGCCACCAGCGCTGGCCGATGACGCGAAGATTCAGTTTTGCGGCCCGACCGGTACCGATGCGGTGGAAGCCGCGTTGAAGCTGGTGCGTACCGCTACCGGACGCAGCACGGTGTTGTCATTTCAGGGGGGGTATCACGGCATGAGCCAGGGCGCGTTGAGCCTGATGGGCAGCCTGGGGCCGAAAAAGCCGCTGGGTGCGTTGCTCGGTACAGGCGTGCAGTTTCTGCCATACCCCTATGATTACCGCTGCCCGTTCGGGCTCGGCGGCGAACAGGGCGTGCGCGCCAACCTGCATTACCTGGAAAACCTGCTCAACGACCCGGAAGCTGGCGTGCAATTGCCCGCGGCGGTCATCCTTGAAGTGGTGCAGGGCGAGGGCGGAGTGATCCCTGCTGATCTGGACTGGCTGCGCGGCGTGCGGCGTATCACCGAAAAGGCCGGCGTGGCGCTGATCGTCGATGAAATCCAGAGCGGTTTCGCGCGCACCGGCAAGATGTTTGCCTTCGAGCATGCCGGGATCATCCCGGACGTGGTGGTCATGTCCAAAGCCATCGGCGGCAGCTTGCCGTTGGCGGTGGTGATCTATCGTTCCTGGCTGGACACCTGGCTGCCGGGCGCACACGCCGGGACGTTTCGCGGCAATCAGATGGCCATGGCTACCGGTTCTGCCGTAATGCGCTATCTTCAGGAGCACTCTATTTGCGAACACGCGACAGCCATGGGCGCGCGGCTGTCCGGGCATTTGCGTGCCTTGCAGCGTGACTTCCCGCAACTGGGCGATATTCGCGGGCGCGGGCTGATGCTCGGTGTCGAGCTGGTCGACCCGTCCGGTGCATGCGATGCACAGGGTCATCCGCCGGTATTTGCGCGTCTGGCCCCGCTGATTCAGCGTGAATGCCTCAAGCGCGGGCTGATTCTGGAGCTGGGTGGGCGACATGCCAGCGTGGTACGTTTTCTGCCACCGCTGATCATAACCGCCGAGCAGATCGACGAGGTGGCAGAGATCTTCGGTCGCGCGTTGAATGCCGCTGTCGCCCAGGTTTAATTTTTCGACGTAGTGATACGTTCAATCCCTATAGCTGCCATGAATTGGCACGGCAGCCCTGAACACACATGGAGAGCAGCAATGACTTCAGTATTCGATCGGGAAGACATCGTCTTTCAAGTTGTAGTCAACCACGAAGAACAGTATTCCATCTGGCCCGACTACAAGGCGATCCCCAACGGCTGGCGCACCGTGGGCAAAAGCGGCTTCAAGAAAGAATGCCTGGCTTACATCGAAGAAGTCTGGACCGACATGCGCCCCCTGAGCCTGCGCCAGAAAATGGAAGCGCAGACGGCCTGATTGAGCGTTATACACAAGTCCTGTGGGAGCGAGCTTGCTCGCGAAGAGGCCGGTACAGCCTTGACTATCGTGCAACGCTCCGCGTCGTCATGCCGTTCTGGACGCTCTGCGTCCTCTCGCGACCCAGAGCGTCGCGACCTGCATCCCCACGCTGGAGCGTGCGCAACGATAACTGACTATCGTGCGACGCTCCGCGTCGTCATGCCGTTCTGGACGCTCCGCGTCCTCTCGCGACCCAGAGCGTCGCGACCTGCATCCCCACGCCGGAGCGTGAGCAACGATAGCTGATATCGTGCGACGCAGAGCGTCGAGATCTGCCGGAGCGTGAGCAACGATAACCTCACCCCTTGCCAGCCAGCACCCCGATAACCCCCTGAATATCCCCCTGCAACTCCGCCAGCGGATCAGCGCCATCAATCCCCAATACCAGCAACTTGCTGTCTGCCGCTTCAATTGCAGCCTTTACCGGCTCTGGCGGCTGACGATGATCAAGCACCAGCGCCACGTCGTTATCCTTGAGGGTCGCGCTCAGTTTGCTCAATGCCTCGGGCGTCCACTGTTCGTCGGTCAACACCTGAGTGTCGATCAGCTCCAGATTCAGCCCGCTGATCAGGTAGCCGAAGCGGTCTGACAAACTCACCACACTCAAATTGTCTGCACCGGCCAGTGCCGCTTCGCTGCTGGCACTCAGCTTGAGCAACTGCTGCTTGAACGCCGCCAGATTGGCCTCGATCTTCGGCTTCGCACTCGGTGCCAGGCGCACCAGGTCCGCCGCCAGCACATCGGCCATGCGCCCCATATTATTGCTCGCCAGCCACGGCTGACTGTTCAGCCCGTCAGTGCCTTGGCCCGGCTGCACGGCAATCCCCGGCAAACCGCCGTCCACCGGCCGCGCTGCATCAATCTCGACGATACGAATATTGCTGCGCCGTGCATTGGGGTAGAGCGGGTCATCGGCCCAGATTGAGCGCAAGCCGATCACCGCGTCGGCGTTGGTGGCCAGCCCGCGCAACGCATCGGCACCACGCCCGGTGAAATACGCCGTCTGACGCGAGCCCGGCAGATTGGCCGCAGCAGCGCGTTCCAGCATCACACCACTGTCCTTGAGCAGTATTTCGCCCAGGCCATAGGTGATCGGCAGGCTGGCCAGCACCTGTACCGGTTTTGCGTTGTCGGTTTTGGCGTCGGCGGCATACAGGCTGTTGCTGAACAGGCCGGTCATGGCCAGCGCCAGGGTCAAGGTACGTAATGTAGGCATTTATCCAATATTCCCTTTCAGGCTCGGCAGCGTGCCGCGAGCGATGGCGGCGAGGGCGAAAGCCATGCCCGCCACCAGAATGATTGCCGCGCCGGACGGCACGGGCAGGTCGAAGACGATGGGCAGCAGGATGCCGCACAGGGTGCTGAACGTTGCAATGGCGACCGAAATCCAGAAAAAACCCTTGAGCGACTGACTCAACAGGCGTGCCGCCGCCGCTGGAATCACCAGCAACGCACCGACCAGAATTGCGCCAATGACTTTCACCGCAGCGACCGTGATCAGCGTCACCAGAATCACGAACAGGTAATCCAGCGTCTTCACTGCCACACCGCGCACCGCAGCCAGTTGTGGATTAAAACTGGCCAGCATGATGCGGTTGTACAGCGGCAGGCTCAGGCCCATGACCAGCGAACCGACGATGAGCAGCACCAGCAGGTCATTGCCGTTGACGGTCAGCACCGAGCCGAACAGCACGTTTTCCAGGATGTGCACGTTGATCTTGCCGGCCAGCACCAGCAGCAGGCTCGCGCCCAGCGCCAGCGACACCGAGAGAAACACACCGATCAGCGTGTCCGGTGCCAGCCCGGTGCGGTTGCGCAGGTAGTTGAGGACGATACCGAACAGCAGGCAATAGCCGAACAGCGCGCCATAAGGCCCGGTGTACGGCTCACCGAGCAGAATGCCGATGGCCACGCCGGTCAGTGCCGCATGGCCCACCGCTTCAGAGAAGAACGCAAAGCGCTTGACCACGACCAGCGTGCCCAGACCGCCCAGCACCGGGCCGATCAACAGGCCCGCAAGCAGGGCGTTGACCACGAAACCGTAGGCCAGCGCCTCCGGCAGATAGCCGGATGAAGCGAGGCCCTGAATGAACAGGCGAAACGTTTCGTAATCCATCACACGGCGCCCCCGTTAACAGCATCAGCAGTGCGCGGATGAGCAGAAAACAACGTCAGCAGGCGTTCCGGCGTCAGTGCCGTGGCGGCAGACTCGTCGAACAATACGCGGCGATTGAGCCCGGTCACCTGATCCGCCAGACGCCGCACCGCATCCAGATCGTGCTCGATCCATAGCACCGTTATACCGCTTCGGCGCCAGTCGCCCAACAACCGCTCAAACACCTGAATACCCGCCTCATCCAGCGCCGACATCGGCTCATCCAGCACCAGCAATTGCGGCGCAGGAATCAGCCCCTGCGCCAGCAGCACGCGCTGCCGTTCGCCACCGGAAAGCGCGCCCATGCGCCGTTTGCTCTTGTCCTGCATGCCGACCCGTTCCAGTGCCTCGCCAATCGCTGCCACGTAGTGCTTCGACAAGCCCAAAAACGCCGGGCGTCGCTGACACATCGCAGCCATGAAATCGTCGACGGTCATCGGCAGGCCACGGTCGAACTCCAGCGCCTGCGGTACATAGCCAATCAGTCCTGGAGCAGCAGGCCACAGCAGGCTCAATTGGCCCTGATGCGGTGTCTGCCCAAGCAGGGTCTTGATCAGCGAGCTTTTGCCACCGCCGTTCGGGCCGACCAGTGCGTGTACGCTGCCGGCGCGCACATTGAAGTGAACCTGATCGAGAATCGTGGTGCGCCCGAGGGTCAGGCTGACCTGATTGAATTCGATGCCCGGACCCTGGCTGGCGATGTCGAGGTGCTGTGCGGCCGTCATGCGCCTGACTCCTGAATGGCCCGTACCACCGTGTCCAGGTTGCCGGCCATCTCCTTTTCGTATTTGTCGGCGGTATATTCGCCATAGGAAATATGCGACAGCGGGTACAGCTTGACCCCAGATTCACGCTGAATGGTCTCGACGTAGGTGGACGGGAAATCCATCTCCGAGAAGATCACCTTCACGTCCAGTTCGCGCAGTTGGTCGATGGTTTTTTTCAACTGGCTCGGGCTGGGCTCGATGCCATGCGCCGGTTCAACCACGGCGGTGACTTCCAGGCCGAATTCGCGCAGCAGGTAGTCGTAGGCGGCATGTACCGTGGCCACGCGCAGGTCGGCGTTGGGTGCCTTGATCAGTTTGGCGAGCGCATCGGCGCGCATCTGACGCAGGCGCTTGCCGTAGGCGCGGGCGTTGGCGGTGTAGGTTTTGGCATTGTCCGGGTCCAGCTTGCCCAACTCGCGGGCGATATTGTTGACCTGCGCAATGGACGCACTGATCGACAGGAAGGTGTGCGGGTTGACCACTTTGCCGGCACCTCGCGCCGCCACCCCGGTGGCCGCCAGCAACGGCACATCGGCATTGGCCTCGATGGTCTTGATGTTCGGCGTTTCACTGGCGGCGATCATGCGGTCGGCAAAGTCGTCGTGGCCGACACCGTTGAGCACGATCACGTCCAGTGAACCGATGCGCTTGATGTCCTCGGCGCGCGGCTCATAGGCATGCGGATTGAAGCCCGCCGGGATCAGCGGCACAACGTCGGCCTTGTCGCCGACAATATTGCTCACGTAGCTGTAGTAAGGGTGCAGGGTAATGCCGATGCGCAGGCGTTTGGCCGGTTCGGCGAAGCTGGACGGCGCCAGCAGGGCGATCATCAGCCCCGTCAGCAGGACGCGCAGCAAGGGACGGCGTTTGAATGAAATAGGCATGGGCGAGCGGTCTTCTTTCAAAGGAGTGCGGAGTTTCAGTGCGGGTGCTGGCGGGTCACGCCAGCATCGAATTGCGCGACGACCTGCTTCCAGCCTGAATCGATCAAGGCCCGGTCACTGAGGTCGCTGACCGCCGCCAGCGAGGCGTTGCGGTTGATCCAGATGTCCGGCTGCTCGCCGGAATCGACACGCATCAGAAAGGAACCGGCCACGCCTGGTGTCCGGCTCAGTCCCAGGTAGGACTGCTTGATAATCTGCCAGGCATGATCGCCGCGGCTCACCGAACTGGCATCCGTGGCGAACGGCGCAAAGCCTTCGTCGCCCAGTTGCTGCGGGGTGATCGGTGTCTGCTGCTCGCTGGCCAGCAGGCGGATTTCGTCGAGGGTCACGCGCAGGTCGGCGTAAATGCCTTGTTCCGCAGCGCTCAGGTCGCGTCGTGCGTCCAGTTGGTAGATGGCAATGCTGTGCGTTTCCCGGGTATCACGGTGCAGGCTGATCACGCCTGCAGCGCAGCCAAGGATCAACAGGCACAGCACCAGCACATACAGGGTTTCATGCCCGGCGCCTGCCGGACGGACGATGTGTCGGGTCGGTGTGCTCATGGGGCCTGGATATCCGCCTGATCGATTTCCACCACGTGACCGGGACCGGCGTCGAACAGCACGTAGAACTCGGAGGCGGGGCGTTTGAAGGTCACCGTCGAGTCTTCGCCGAGCTTGCCGGGCACCAGGATGGTTTCGTCGTAGCCGATCACGTCCAGGGTCACACCCGGCGCACCACTGCCGTCGGAAAAACCGCCAGTGCAGCGGATCTGCTCGGTGTCGATCTGTTTGCATTCGCACATCGGGTTATGCGCCAGGGCGTTGCCGCTCAGGCCAAGCAGGCACATGGCACTGGCCGTCAGCCAGCGCAGGGAAGGGCGGGCACTCATGGTTGGGCTCCTTGTTTTTTCAGCCACGCCACGGTGCTGGGCGAAGCCTGTTGCAGGGGGATGGAAGTCTGATGCACGGCGCCGTCCCAGCCTTCCATGGTGATCCACAGCTCGGCGTCGGGATCGGTGTTTTGCGCGATCTGCATGAAGGCGCTCATGCGGTAGCCGCCACCGAAGAAAATCACCCCGGCGGTGCGCAGGCTGCGCGGTTTGCCGATGCGCAGATAAGTGGCCTTGACCCGGTCGATGCAGGCGTTGCACAGCGCAGCGTTGAAACTTTTCATGTAGCCCGAAGGACCGGACAGTCGCGGCGCTTCGTTGCGGTCCTCTGCCAGACGCAGGCTCCACGGGCCGACCTGAATTTCGCCGACCTCGCGCTGGCCGAGGCCCTGATCACCGCGGTCCAGCGCGTTGTCGGAGAAGTACTTGGGCATGAAACCCAGCGGGATCAGCACCAGCAGCACGTTGATATGAAAGCGCCATTTGTGCCAGAAACGGCTCAGTGACGATGCAGGTTGTGCAACAGCGGCGGCCTTGCTCACAGACTGTTCTCCGGGGTGCGGGTCGCCAGCGGCGAGGGCGTGGTGTTTCGTGGGGTTGCAGCGGCCGTTGCCGGGCGGGTTCGGGCTTCACGCTTGAGGGCGTTGAGCGTCGCCAGGGCAGTACGTTTGCTCCAGATCAACAGGCCGCTGAGCACCATCATGCTCAGCAGCAGGCCGAAGAATGCCCAGATCAGTTTGATCCAGATGCCGCCGAAATCGCCGGTGTGCAGGGGGCGCATGGACTCGGTGACGAACTCCAGCTTGTTGCGGTCCGACAGCAGGTGTGACGCGGCAATCTCGCCGCTGTACGGGTTGATTTCGGCGGTCTGGAACATCAATGGATACCAGCTGCGTCCACCCACCTGCATGTTGCTGTAGGCATTGAACGGCGGCGTGATGAAGCTGGCTTCCAGGCCCGGAATCCGCTCCTTGGCGATTTCCACGGCGCGCTCCAGGCTGATGGTTGGCGCAGGACTGCCGTCGGCAGTCAGCGGCACGGCGCTGTGCGGAATGATCGACGCGACCTGGGATTTGCTGGAAATACTGATCTGGTTGTCGCCCAGAATCGCCTGGATCAGAAACCATGTGCCGGTAATGGAAATCACCGCAATGAACCAGATCGACCAGACGCCGCTGAGGCGATGCAGGTCGCCCCAGAAAATCCGTGGACCCTGGCTGAAACGCACGGGTTTGAAAAAGCCGCGCCAGAATTTCTTGTAGACCACCAGCCCGGTCACCAGCGATGCCAGCAATGGCAGGCCGAGAATCGACACCAGATACCAGCCCCACGAATAACCGTTGGTAAACGGCACCAGCCACCAGCCGTGCAGCGCGCGGGTGAAGCGGCGGAAGTCGAACGACGGGGTAATGCCCTGAATCACCCCGGTGTAAGGGTTGACGTAAGCCGGGACCGAACGCCCGTCGGGGTAGGTGATGAACACGCTCAAGGCGAAGTAGTCGCCGTCCGGCTGCATGATGGTGCCGACGATCAGGTCCGGTTCATTGCGTTCGATGGTGGCGCGAATCTGTTCGAAGTTCAGGCGCGGGGCATCGTCGGAAGGGCGGTTGTCACGCATCTCCGGGTTGGCCAGCCACATGATTTCCTTGCTGACCACGGCCAGCGTGCCGGTCACACAGACGATCAGCACGAAGAACCAGATCGGCAGGGCCAGCCAGCTGTGGACGAGAAACCAGATTTTTGAACGGGACTTCTTCGACATGGATAAACAATCTCGATTCGCGATGTGGCGCGGACGTCAGGTGAGCGCTCTTTTTAGTACGCGCGGGCGTATGAAGGCCTCGCATTCAGTTAAAGACGAATGAGGGCCAGATTCCTGTAAGAGCTTTTTGCGTTTTAAATGCAAAAAAATGTTTCAGCGCGGGCGAACGCCTTCGCATGCCCCATGAATGGGGTGGTACGGCTAATTTTTCAGCGGCGCAGTACGTTCAATCTGGACATTGGTGTTGCGCCAGGCCGCAGGGGTTCGGGCGCTTTTGCCATCAAGGGAGAGACATCATGAGTCATGCGTTGAGTTTGGATATCCGGCCGCTGCTGGCAGGGGCGGGCAGCTTGCCGATGCTGGTACAGGCACCCGAGCCCGGTCTGGACTTGATGGAAGCGCTGGGCGAACTCAAGCCTCTGGTCGCCGGGCACTTGTACAGCGCTGGCGGGATTCTGTTTCGCGGCTTCGAGGTGGGCGGCGCAGAGGCATTTCGCGAGTTCGCCGCCGGTTTCGGCGATCCGCTGCTCAATTACGAGTTCGGCTCTACGCCGCGCAGCAACGTCACCAAAGGCGTGTACACCTCGACCGAGTACCCGGCGCACCAGAGCATACCGCTGCACAACGAGCAGGCCTACACGCTGGAATGGCCGATGAAGATCTGGTTCTACAGCATGATCGCGGCGCAGACAGGTGGCGAAACACCGATCGCCGACAGCCGCGAAATCTACCGACGTATTCCGGCGCGCATTCGCGAGCGCTTTGTCGAAAAGAAACTGATGTACGTGCGTAACTACGGCAACGGGCTCGATGTGGAATGGAGTCAGGTATTCAATACCGAAGATGAGTCCGTGGTCGAAGCCTACTGCCGGGCGCACAACATCGAGTGCGAATGGAAAGACGACGGCGAACTGCGCACCCGCCAGATCTGCCAGGCAATATCGCGCCACCCGGTCACCCACGACACCGTCTGGTTCAACCAGGCGCACCTGTTCCACATCTCCAACCTGCAGCCGGAAGTGCGCGAAACCCTGCTCGACGTAGTGGACGAAGAAGACCTGCCGCGCAACGTCTACTACGGCGACGGCTCGCCCCTCGAAGAAACCCTGCTGGACGAAATTCGCGGCGTACTTGATGAATGCACCGTCAGCTTCCCATGGCTGGAAAACGACGTCCTGATGCTCGACAACATGCTCGCCGCCCACTCCCGCGCACCCTTCACCGGCAAACGCAAAGTGGTGGTGGCCATGGCACAGGGGCATTCGGATAAGTAAACGCCTTTGCCTGCTTTGGCCCCATCAAAGTAGGTCGCCGAGGGGCGAAAAGGTGACCTGAGTCGAACCTCAATCTACCTGAGGTCACAGAGCCGCTGTGTGACGCAGAGCGTGGGGACGATAGTCGCAGAGTGCGCAATGGCCTCTTCTCGAGCAAGCTCGCTCCCACAACATGGCATGTGGCATTACCACGCGTGAGCGTGCGTAACGATGGTTGTCCGGCTTGTGATTATCATGCCTGCGCTCCGCGTAGGCATGCAGTTCTGGACGCTCTGCGTCCTCTCTTCAGTGCGCGGTGCAATGCAGAGCCTCACCCCCGAGAAACCTTTCTAAATATTTCCTCGCCAATTCGTTCTTGTTGATACGACCCCGCCCGACGGTCAGCCCCACTCAGCAAGGATCGACCCATGAACCCCGAACACGCCCAGAAACTCGCTCGCCGCTTTGTCGAGTTACCCCTTGAAAAACGCCGCCTGTTCCTCGATGGCATGCGCAAGGAGAACATGGATTTCTCGCTGTTCCCGATCCCTTCCTGTGCCGGGCTGGCCGAGCGTGACGGTCTGTCCTATGCCCAGCAACGTATGTGGTTTCTCTGGCAACTGGACCCGCACAGTGCGGCCTACAACCTGCCGATGTCGGTATGCCTGAACGGTCCTTTGGAGCTGCCTTTGCTGGAGCGGGCCTTCAGTGCGCTGGTCGAGCGACATGAAAGCCTGCGCACCACCTTCGGCCAGGAGGGCGACCGGGCGTTTCAGCGTGTCGCGCCGCCAGCGCCAGTGAGCATCCGCCTGACCGACCTGAGCGCTTTGCCGCCCGGGCAGGGCTGGGCCAGTGCGCGTCAGGCCATCGCCGAACAGGCCGCGCAAACCTTCGATCTGCAGCGCGGGCCGCTGTTCACCGTGCAGGTGCTGCGTCTGGCCGAACAGGAGCACCTGCTGCTGCTCAACCTGCACCACATGATCACCGATGGCTGGTCGATGAACGTGCTGATCGACGAATGGCTGCGCGGCTACGACGCGCTGCTGGCCGGTAAACCGCTACCTTTTCAGCCGCTGCTTGTGCAGTACCGCGATTACGCGGTCTGGCAACGCAGCTGGCTGGAAGCCGGTGAGCAGGAGCGTCAGCTGGACTACTGGCGCAGCCACCTGGGCGACGAGCATCCGCTGCTGGAGCTGCCCACCGACCGTCCCTATCCGGCCTTGCCCAGCCACGACGGCGCTCGCCTGGAGCTGGCACTGGAGCCCGAGCTGCTGCGCAACCTGAAAAGCCTCGCGCAACGCCAGGGCGTAACCCTGTTCGTGGTGCTGCTGGCGACCTTCAAAAGCCTGCTGCATCGCTACAGCGGGCAGACCGATATCCGTGTCGGCGGTCTGATCGCCAACCGCACCCGTAGCGAAACCGAAGGGCTGGTCGGCTGCTTCATCAATACTCAGGTACTGCGCAGTGCAGTGACGGCGCAGACCCGCTTCGTCGACCTGTTGAATATCGTCCGCGATGCCTCGACCGGTGCCCAGGCGCATCAGGAGTTGCCATTCGACGCCATCATCGACGCCCTGCAGCCGGAGCGCAGTCAGAGCCATAACCCGTTATTTCAGGTGATGTTCAATCACCAGCCGGTGGTGGCTGACCTGCTCGACAAGCAGTTGAGCGGCGGCTTGCGCGTGGCCAATCTGCCTGCCGAACAACAGGCACTGGCGCAACGCTCGCACGCCGCCGCCAGCGACCTGATGCTGGCCACCAGCGGTGAAGGCGAGCAACTGCATGCCGCCTTCACCTACGCCACCGACATTTTTGACGAGTCGACCATCGCTCGTCTGGCCGGGCACTGGCGCAACCTGTTGGCCTCGGTGTGTGCTGACCCGCTGCAGACCATCGCCGAACTGTCGATGCTCTCTGCCGACGAGTGCACGCAACTGCTGGATGTCGACAGCGCCACCAAAGCCGACACCACAACCCCCGCGCATCGCCAGTTCGAAGCGCAAGTGCAGCGCACACCGGACGCCCCGGCATTGATCCTCGCCGGTGAAGGCCAGGCGCCCAGCCTGAGTTACACCGAACTGAATGAGCGCAGCAACCGTCTGGCCTGGCAACTGCGTGAGCAAGGTGTCGGCGCGGACGTGCTGGTCGGCGTGGCGCTGGGTCGTTCGCTGGACATGCCCGTGGCGCTGCTCGCCGTGCTCAAGGCTGGCGGCGCTTATGTACCGCTGGACCTGAATGCGCCGAGCGAACGCTTGCGTCATGTGTTGGCGGACAGTGGCGTGAAACTGCTGCTGACCCACAGTGATCAGCTGACCAGGCTGCCTGAACCGGCTGACATTCAATGCCTGTGCATCGATCGGATGAGCAGCGAAGCCGCCAGCGTGCAAAACCTCGACGGCCCGATCGATCCGGCCAGTCTGGCCTACGTGATTTACACCTCGGGGTCGACCGGGCGGCCCAAAGGCGTGGCGATCAGTCATGCGGCGCTGGCCGAGTTCGTCACCCTGGGGGCGGACTACAGTGACCTGCGCGAAAGCGACCGGGTCCTGCAATTCGCCACCCACAGCTTCGATGGCTTCGTCGAGCAGTTCTACCCACCGTTGTGTCGCGGTGCGGCCGTTGTCCTGCGTGACGAACGCCTGTGGGACAGTGCCACCTTCCATCAGACCATCGTCGAGCACGGCGTGACCCTCGCCGACTTGCCAGCGGCCTACTGGCTGACGCTGGTTCAGGACTTCGCCGCCAGCCCGCCCGCGCATTACGGCGCGCTACGCCAGGTGCATGTCGGCGGCGAAGCCATGGCCGTGGAAGGTCTGCGCCTGTGGCACAAGGCAGGGCTGGGGCATGTACGCCTGCTCAATACCTACGGCCCGACCGAAGCC
Organism: Pseudomonas cerasi; assembly: GCF_900074915.1. Classification (GTDB taxonomy): domain Bacteria; phylum Pseudomonadota; class Gammaproteobacteria; order Pseudomonadales; family Pseudomonadaceae; genus Aquipseudomonas; species Aquipseudomonas cerasi. The sequence continues at coordinate 3,697,628 of NZ_LT222319.1, read as the reverse complement.
ACCGTGGTGTCGAGCATTCATGATTGCAGCACGCTGACCCCGCCGCAGGTGTCCTGGCGCGGCGTGCCGATCGGTCAGGCGCTGGCAGGACGACGCCTGTACGTTCTCGACGATCAATTGAACCTGCTGCCGCAAGGTGCGGTGGGCGAGCTGTACATCGGCGGTCCTGGTCTGGCGCGGGGTTATCACGCCCAGCCCGGCCTGAGCGCCGAACGTTTCGTCGCCGATCCGTTTGTCAGCGGTGAGCGCCTGTACCGTACCGGCGACCGCGCCCGACTGCGCGCCGATGGCGCTGTCGAGTACATTGGCCGGGTCGATCATCAAGTGAAAGTTCGCGGTTTCCGTATCGAGCTGGGCGAGGTCGAATCGCGCCTGCAGCAATGCACGGGCGTGCACGAGGCTGTGGTGCTGGCCGTCGAACTGGCGGGCGGCACGCAGCTGGTCGCCTACGCCGTGCCGGACATTGCCGCCACCACAGAGGCCAAACAGTCGGCCCTGCGCCAAAGCATCCGCATCCAGCTGCAAGCCTGCCTGCCGGATTACATGGTGCCGACGCACATGCTGCTGTTGCCCGAATTGCCCCTGACGCCCAGCGGCAAGCTGGACCGCAAGGCATTGCCAGCCCCCGACTCAAGCCAGTTGCAGGCGCGTTATCGGGCGCCGCGCAGCGAGGTGGAAATCTGCCTGGCGGCCATCTGGCAGGACGTCCTGCATGCGCCTCAGGTGGGTCTGGACGATCACTTTTTCGAACTGGGCGGGCATTCGCTGCTCGCCGCGCAAGTCATCGCCCGGATCAAGACGCAGTTGGGCATCAGCCTGCCGCTGCGCACTCTGTTTGAAAAGCCGCTGCTCAGTGAGCTCGCCGTCGAAGTGGCAGCGCTGACCGACAACAGCACGGACAACGACTGGAGCGACATGGACCAGTTCATGGATTCACTGGAGGAATTCGGCGCATGACCGGGACCACTGCTGCACGCATCGCGAAACGTTTTGTCGGCCTGTCGCTGGAGCAACGCCAGCAGTTCCTCGCCCGGTTGCGCCAGGAAGGCAAGGATTTCAGCCTGTTGCCGGTGCCGGTCAGTCGGCATGATGTCAGCGCCATTCCGCTGTCCTTCGCTCAGCAACGCCTGCTGTTCCTCTGGCAGCTCGATCCCTCGAGCGACGCCTACAAGATGACCACCGGCCTGCGTCTGCACGGCACGTTGAATGAGTCGGCGTTGCGTCGTGCGTTCGATCACCTGATCGAGCGCCACGAGGTGCTGCGCACGGTGTTTCACACTGATAGCGATCAGGCGCAGCAAGTCTTGTTGCACGACCAGACAATCGTGTTGGAGTGTATCGATCTGGCCGGTTTGACCGATGTCGAACTGCGCGATGCCGAGCTGGCGCTGCGAGTGGCCACCGTCACGGGCCAACCGTTTGATCTGCGCACGGGGCCGCTGTTGCGCGCGCACCTGTTTCGCCTCGCGGACGATGAACATGTGCTGGTCGTGAGCATGCACCACATCGTCTCCGACGGCTGGTCGATGGACGTGATGATTCAGGAGTTCGTGCACTGCTATCAGGCGTACTGCGAAGGCCGTGAGCCCACGCTGCCCGAACTACCGCTGCAATACGCCGATTATGCGATCTGGCAGCGCAGCTGGCTGGAGGCGGGTGAGGGCGCACGTCAGCTGGACTACTGGCGTAACCAATTGGGCGAAGAGCAACCGCTGCTGGACGCCGCACCGGATTTCCCGCGTCCGGCCACGCAGAGCTACCAGGGGGAGCATCTGCGCTTCGATTTCGGTGCTGACCTGTCGCAGCGGCTCAACGCCTTTGCGCGAACGCAGGGCATGACCCTGTTCATGCTGGTGCTGGCCGGCTTTTCGCTGTTTCTGTCGCGCAAGGCCGGGCAGCGCGATATCCGCATCGGCGTGCCGAATGCCAACCGCGGTCGTGCGGAAACCGAAGGGTTGATCGGCTTCTTCATCAATACTCAGGTTTTGCGCTGCCAAGTGGACGAACGCCTAAGCTACCTTGACCTGCTGGCGCAGATTCGCGACACCTCGTTCGGTGCGCAGGCGCATCAGGACGTGCCCTTCGAGCAACTGGTCGATCAACTGGCGCCCGAGCGCAGCCTGGGCCATAACCCGCTGTTTCAGGCCAAGTTCAACCAGAACGTGATCCTCAAGCAGAAAACTGCGCTGAGGCTGGCCGGGCTGGAGGTCAGCGAGTATGCCTTCGACAAACAGGGCGCGCATTTCGACCTGGCGCTGGACATCACTGACGACGGCACACTGATCCACGGCGACATGGCCTACGCCAGCGACCTGTATCGACGCTCGACCGTCGAAGGCTTTATTCCTGAACTGCTAGCGCTGTTCGAAACCCTGCTCGACGCGCCGCAGGCACCGCTGTTCAGCCTGGGAGCACTCGCGGTCGAGCCAAGGCGCGACGCTCGCGAACCCGCACCGCAGATGCTGCAACTCTGGGACCGACAGGTCGAACGGCAACCTCATGCCCAGGCAGCCCGCTGCCTGGAGCGCACGCTGACCACGCTGCAACTGGAGCAGGCCGCCAATCAGCTGGCTCATCACCTGATCCGCATGGGCATCAGCGAGGGCCAGCCGGTCGCAGTATTGATGGAGCGTTCGCTGGACTGGCTGACGGTCGTGCTGGCGATTTTCAAGGCCGGCGGCGTGTACATGCCGCTGGACGTCAAAGCCCCCGATGCGCGACTGCAACAGATGCTGGTCAATGCGCAGGCCGGGGTGCTGCTGTGTGCCGAGGGTGATGTGCGGCAGACGTCACTGGGTGTTGCCGGTTGTCAGGGCCTGACCTGGAAGCCTGCGCTGTGGCAGGACCTGCCTGTCAGCCGCCCCGACATCCTGTCTTCAGCCGATTCGGCGGCCTATGTGATTCATACCTCCGGCTCGACTGGCCAGCCAAAAGGGGTGCTGGTCAGCCAGGGTGCGCTGGCCAGTTACCTGCGCGGCCTGCTGGAACAGCTGCAACTGGCCCCCGAGGCAAGCATGGCGCTGGTCTCGACCATCGCCGCCGACCTCGGCCATACCGTACTGTTCGGCGCGCTGTGTTCGGGACGCACGCTGCACGTGCTGACCGAGGCGCTGGGTTTCGATCCGGATGCCTTCTCGGCCTACATGGCCGAGCATCAGGTGGGCGTGCTGAAAATCGTCCCCGGTCATCTGGCCGCGCTGTTGCAGGCCGGCCGGACAGCCGACGTACTGCCGCAGCATGCGCTGATTGTCGGCGGAGAAGCCTGCTCGCCCGCGCTGATCGAGCAGGTGCGTCAGCTCAAGCCGGGTTGCCGGGTAATCAACCACTACGGGCCGAGCGAAACCACGGTTGGTGTGCTGACTTATGAGGTGCTGATGTCGCTCCCACAGGATGTGTATCTCCCACAGGATGTATGTGTATCCACTGGGGTGAACTCTGGCGACCTTCTGCGCAGCGTGCCAGTCGGCACATCGTTGCCAGGGGCCAGTGCTTATGTGCTGGACGACGTGTTGAACCCTGTGGGCACTCAGGTTGCCGGCGAGCTGTACATCGGCGGCGACAGCGTGGCGCTGGGCTATATCGGCCAGCCCGCGCTGACCGCCGAGCGCTTCGTGCCGGACCCGTTCGCGGGCGACGGCATGCGGGTCTACCGCAGCGGCGACCGCATGCGCCGCACTCATCAGGGCCTGCTGGAGTTCATCGGCCGGGCCGACGATCAGGTCAAAGTGCGCGGCTATCGTGTCGAGCCAGCAGAGGTCGCGCGGGTGTTGCTGGGCTTGGCTTCGGTGGCGCAGGTCAGCGTACTGGCGTTGCCCATCGATGACGATCAGACCCGCCTGCAACTGGTGGCCTACTGCGTGGCGGCAGGCGGGGCTGACCTGAGTGTCGACAGCTTGCGCGAGCAACTGGCTGCGCGCTTGCCGGACTACATGGTGCCCGCGCAGATCATGCTGCTGGACAGTCTGCCACTGACCGCCAACGGCAAGCTCTACAAGCGCGCCTTGCCTAAGCCTGGCGTGGTCAAACAGCGCTACACCGCGCCAGTCGGCGAGATCGAGGAAAAGCTCGCCGCCGTGTGGGCGGATGTCCTCAAGCTGGAACAGGTCGGCAGCACCGACAACTTCTTCGAGCTGGGCGGCGATTCGATTCTCAGTCTGCAGATCATCGCCCGCGCCAAGCGTCAGGGCATCAAGCTCAGCCCCAAGCAGCTGTTCGAAAAGCAGACCATCGGCCAACTGGCCTCGGTGGCGAAACTGATTCAAAAGAAGCCCGCCGCCGTGGCAGAGCAGATCAGCGGTTCGTTGCCGTTGCTGCCGATTCAGGCGCGTTTCTTCGAGCTGGACATTCCCGAGCGTCAGCACTGGAATCAGGCGCTGATGCTCAAGCCGTTGCAAACGCTGGAGGCCACTTATCTTCAGACTGCATTGACTGCGCTGGTCGAACAGCACGACGCACTGCGCTTGGGTTTCACCCAGCAGAGCGGCCAATGGCAGGCCACCTTCGGCGCGCTGAACACTCGCGAGCTGCTCTGGACCCATGAACTGGACAGCATCGAGCGCTTGCCTGAGCTGGCTGATGAGGCGCAGCGCAGCCTGGACCTGAAAAACGGCCCGCTGCTGCGTGCCGTGCTGATCAACCTGCCACAAGGCGAACAGCGCCTGTTGCTGGTGATTCACCATCTTGTGGTGGACGGCGTGTCATGGCGGGTGCTGCTGGAGGACCTGCAACAGGCGTACCTCACCCTGGCGCAGGGCCAGCCGGTAGCACTCGCGGCAAAGACCACGTCGCTCAAGCGTTGGGCCGAGCAATTGCAACAGTATGCGACCGGCCAGAAGCTGAACACCGAGCGCGATTACTGGCTGCAGGCCTTGCAGGGCGAAGACCAGCCACTGCCTCGCGACAAGCCCGAAGGCACGATGCGCAATCGCGACGCGGCGCATGCCTCTTCCTGGCTGAGCCGGGACCTGACCCACAAGCTGCTGAAAGTCGCGCCCGCCGCGTACCGCACGCAAGTCAACGATCTGCTGCTGACGGCGCTGGCCCAGGTCCTCTGCGAATGGAGCCAGCAGCCCTCGGTGCTGATCCAGTTGGAAGGGCATGGCCGTGAAGACCTGTTCGACGATACCGATCTGAGCCGCACCGCAGGCTGGTTCAGCAGCCTGTTTCCGGTGCGCCTCACGCCGCAGATCGCGCCAGGTGCAAGCCTGTGCGGCATCAAGGAGCAATTGCGTGCGGTGCCCGACAAGGGCATTGGTTACGGCGTGTTGCGCTATATGGGCGAGGCGTCTTTCGCGCAGCAGTTGGCTGCCTTGCCGCAGGCGCGGGTCACGTTCAATTACCTGGGCCAGTTCGACGGCAGCTTCAACGAACACCAAGGCGCGCTGTTCGTACCGAGTGCCGACAGTTCAGGCACTGCGCTGTGCGAGGACGGGCCGCTGGGCAACTGGCTGAGCCTCAACGGTCAGGTGTTCGACGGCCAGTTGCAACTGGACTGGAGCTTCAGCCGCGAGGTGTATCACGCCTCGACCATCGACACCCTGGCGCGTCGCTACGAGCAGGCGCTGACCACCCTGATCGAACATTGCACGGCCGGGCATCAAGGCGTCACGCCTTCGGACTTCCCGCTGGCGCGCCTCACCCAGGCGCAGCTTGACGATCTGCCGATTGCTGCGGACCAGATCGAGGATATCTACCCGCTGTCGCCGATGCAGCAGGGCATGCTGTTTCATTCGCTGTTCGATGAAGGCGCGGGCAACTACATCAATCAGTTGCGGGTGGACATTCGCGGGCTGGATGTGCCGCGTTTCCGCGATGCATGGCAGGCCGCGGTGGACAATCACGACGTGCTGCGCAGCGGTTTTGTCAGCCAGCGCGAGCAGTCGCTGCAAGTGGTGCAGCGTCAGGTCGAGGTGCCTTTTGTCGAGCTGGATGCGCGCGGTCAGCCAGAAAGCTGGCTCGGCGACTGGGCGCAGGCCGACCGTCAGCAAGGCTTCGATCTGGCGCAAGGGCCATTGTTACGCCTGGCCGTGTTGCGCACCGCCAAAGACGCGTGGCATCTGGTGTATACCAGCCACCATATCCTCATGGATGGCTGGAGCAGCTCGCGCCTGCTCGGTGAAGTGCTGCAACGCTACAGCGGGCAGATGCCAGCGAAACAGGCGGGTCGCTATCGTGATTACATTCAGTGGCTACAGCATCAGGATGCCGCCCTCAGCGAGCGTTTCTGGACTGCGGAGCTGGCGGAACTGGATGAGCCGACCCGCTTGCTGCAAGCGTTCAAGTCCTCGGCCGAGGGGCAGGGCTACGGCGACTACATCCAGCTGATCGACAGCGACGGCACCCGACGTTTGAGCGAATTTGCTCGCGAGCAGCGCGTCACCCTCAATACGCTGCTGCAATCGGCCTGGCTGTTGCTGCTGCAACGCTACACCGGCCAGTCCAGCGTAACCTTTGGCGCGACCGTGGCCGGGCGTCCGGCCGAGTTGCAGGGTGTCGAAGAACAGCTGGGGCTATTCATCAACACCCTGCCGGTCATCGCCAGCCCGCGTGCCGAGCAGACGGTGGCCGACTGGGTGCATCAGGTACAGGCGAAAAACCTTGCCCTGCGCGAGCATGAGCACACGCCGCTGTATGACATCCAGCGCTGGGCGCGCAACAGTGGCGAGGCGTTGTTCGACACCATTCTGGTGTTCGAAAACTACCCGGTGTCCGAAGCCCTGCAACGTGCGCCGGACGGTCTGGCCTTCAACGACCTGCGCAATCAGGAGCAGGCGCATTACCCGCTGACCCTGGTGGTCGAGGCCAATGAGGTGCTGTCGGTGCGTTTCAGCTACGACCGCCAGCACTTCAGCGCCGAAGGCATTCTGCAACTGGCGGCGCATTTCGATCACCTGCTGCAGAGTCTCTGCGCATCGGCAACCACGCGACTCGGCGAACTGGCATTGCCAACCGCCTGGACGCAAAGCGTGCAGCGCTACCCGAGCGAGCAGTGCGCCCATCAACGCATTGAAACCCAGGCCGAGCGCACACCGTTGGCCATCGCTCTGAGCTTCGGTGACGAGCAACTGAGCTATCAACAGCTCAACTGCCGCGCCAACCAGTTGGCCCATAAACTGCGTGAGCAGGGCGTCGGTCCGGATGTTCGCGTCGGGCTGGCCGCTGAGCGTAGTCTGGAAATGATCGTGGGTATGCTGGCGATCCTCAAGGCCGGTGGCGCTTACGTACCGCTGGACCCGGATTACCCGCAGGATCGCTTGGGCTTTCTGATGCACGACAGCGGTATCGAACTGCTACTGACCCAGGCGCCGCTGCTTGGCAAAATTCCAATCCCCGAACAGGTGCAGACGCTCGACCTGGCTGATGCGCTGAACGGTTACAGCACGGAAAATCCGCTCAACCAGACCGCGCCGGACAACCTGGCCTACGTGATCTACACCTCGGGCTCGACCGGCAAACCCAAAGGCACCTTGCTCGCCCATCACAACCTGATGCGCCTGTTCGCCGCGACGGATGACTGGTTCACATTCAGCGAAAAGGACGTGTGGACGCTGTTCCATTCCTTTGCCTTCGACTTCTCGGTCTGGGAGATTTTCGGCGCGCTGCTGCATGGCGGCCGACTGGTCATCGTGCCGCGCGAAGTAACCCGCTCGCCGGAAGATTTCCACGCGCTGCTGGTCGAACAGCAGGTCACGGTGCTCAACCAGACACCGTCGGCGTTCAAACAGTTGATGCGTGTGGCGTGTGATTCGCCTGTACCGATGTCACTGGAAAAAGTCATCTTCGGCGGCGAAGCGCTGGACGTCGCCAGCCTGAAGCCGTGGTTCGAGCGCTTTGGCGATCAAGCACCACAACTGATCAACATGTACGGCATCACTGAAACTACGGTGCACGTGAGCTATCGACCGATCACGCTGGCCGACACGCAGAACCCGGCCAGCCCGATTGGCGAGGCGATTCCCGACCTGTCGTGGTATGTGCTGGACGCTGATTTCAACCCGGTTGCCCTGGGTTGCAGCGGCGAACTGCACATCGGTCATGCCGGTCTGGCGCGGGGTTATCACAACCGCGCGGCGCTGACCGCCGAACGCTTTGTGCCGGACCCGTTTTCCAACGACGGCGGCCGCCTTTACCGCACCGGCGACCTGGCGCGTTATCGGGCTGGTGGGATGATCGACTACGCCGGGCGCATCGACCATCAAGTAAAAATTCGCGGCTTCCGCATCGAGCTGGGCGAAATCGAAGCGCGGCTGCAAGCGCACCCGGCCGTGCGCGAAGTGAGCGTGCTGGCGCTGGACGGGCAATTGGCGGCGTACCTGGTGCCTACCGAGCCTGATCAGGATCAGACAACCCTGCGTGAAACGCTGAAAAGCCGACTCAGGGCGCACTTGCCCGATTACATGGTGCCTACCCATTTCATCGTCCTCGACAGCATGCCGTTGACCGCCAACGGCAAGCTGGACCGCAAGGCGCTGCCTGCGCCGGACGCCAGTCAGTTGCAGGCCACCTACAGCGCCCCGCAAGGCGAGCTGGAGCAGCAACTGGCAGCGATCTGGGCCGATGTGTTGAAGATCAAGCGGGTCGGTCGCAGTGACAACTTCTTCGAGTCGGGCGGGCATTCGCTGCTGGCGGTGCAGATGCTCGTGCGGGTGCGCGAACAGTTGCAGCACGAGGTCAGCCTCAAGGATGTCTTCGAGCAACCGGTGCTGGCGGACTTCAGCGCCACGCTGCACGAAAAAAATGGCGAAAGTGGCCACGCGCAGGACGAATTGACTAAATCACTGGAGGCACTCAAACGTTTATCAGCGGAGGAAATTGATAATTTGATTGCTTAGCAGGAGAGACCCCAGTGCAACAGTTGCTTGACTCCGTTAAATCGCTGTCCGCCCGTGAACGTAAGGCGCTGGCGGTGCTGCTCAAGCGTCAAGGGGTGAATCTCTACGGGGTCACGCCGATCGCAGTGCGGGAGACGCAGGCACCGTCCGCGCTCTCCTACGCGCAGCAGCGGCAATGGATCATCTGGCAACTGGAACCGCACAGCGCGGCCTATAACATTCCGCTGGCGCTGCGCCTGCACGGCGCGCTGAATGTCGAGGCATTGCGGCGCAGTGTGGAGCAACTGATCGAGCGTCACGAAACGCTGCGCACCACGTTTGAACAGCAGGGCGATGAAGCGCTGCAGGTGGTGCATCCGGTGTCGCCTTTTGCGCTCGGTGTCGAGCAACTGGCGGCTGGCGAGTCCGTTGAAGCCTGGGTGGATCGCCACGTGCAGCAGCCTTTCGATCTGTTGCAGGGGCCGCTGCTGCGGGTCAACGTGCTCAGGCTGAACGGGCAGGAGCATGTACTGGTGTTGACCCAGCACCACATCGTCTCCGATGGCTGGTCGATGCCGATCATGGTCGAGGAGTTGATGCAGTTTTACCAGGCCGCCAGCCTCGGTCGCGAGGTCAAGCTGGCGCCTTTGCCGATCCAGTACGCCGACTACGCCCTCTGGCAGCGCAACTGGCTGGAAATGGGTGAACAGGAACGCCAGCTGGCGTACTGGAAGCAGCAACTGGGCGAGCAACAGCCGATTCTGGAATTGCCCACTGATCGGCCGCGTCCTGCGCTGCGCAGTTACCAAGGTGCGCGGCTTAACGTCGAGCTGGACGCTGCGCTGCTTGACGGCCTCAAGGTGCTGGCGCGGCAACAGGGCATCACCCTGTTCATGCTGTTGCTGGCCTCGTTGCAGACCCTGCTGCATCGCTACAGCGGTCAGGCTGATATACGCGTCGGCGTGCCGGTCGCCAACCGTACCCGCAGCGAAACCCAGGGGCTGATCGGCTTCTTCGTCAACACCCAGGTGCTCAAGGCCGAATTCACCACGCGGACATCCGTGGCCGAGCTGTTGCAGCAGGTCAAACACACCGCCGTACAGGCGCAGGCGCATCAGGACCTGCCGTTCGAGCAACTGGTCGAAGCCTTGCAGCCGCAGCGCGACCTGAGCCGCAGCCCGCTGTTCCAGGTGGCCTACAACCACCAGAGCGAAGGCCACAACCAGACCCGTGAGCTGGCAGGGCTGCGTCTGGAATATCAGGTGTCCGACAAGCACACCGCGCAGTTCGACCTGACCCTCGACACCTGCGAACGCCCGGACGGCCTGACAGCCGCATTGACCTACGCCACCGACCTGTTCGACGCATCGACCATCGAGCGCATGGCCGGGCACTGGCGCAACCTGCTGAGCGGCATGTGCCGCGACGTCAACCAACGCATCGCCGATCTGTCGCTGTTGAGTATCGATGAACGGCAAGACACCCTGCGCGACTGGAACCGCGATCTTGCGGTTTACCCGAGCGATTATTGTGCCCATCAACGTATTGAAACCCAGGCCGAGCGCACGCCGCTGGCCATCGCTCTGAGCTTTGGTGCCGAGCAGATGAGCTATCAACAGCTCAACCGCCGCGCCAACCAGCTCGCCCATAAACTGCGCGAACAGGGCGTTGGCCCGGACATGCGCGTCGGGCTGGCCGCCGAGCGCAGTCTGGAGATGATTGTGGGGATGCTGGCTATCCTCAAGGCCGGTGGCGCTTACGTGCCGCTGGACCCGGATTACCCGCAGGATCGCCTGAGCTTTCTGATGCAGGACAGCGGTATCGAATTGTTGCTGACTCAAGCGCATTTGCTGGGTCAGTTGCCGATTCCTGCACACGTTCAAACCCTGGATCTGGCTGATGCGCTGAACGACTACAGCACCGATAACCCGATCAGACAGACCGCGCCGGACAACCTGGCCTACGTGATCTACACCTCGGGCTCGACCGGTAAGCCAAAAGGCACCTTGCTCGCCCATCACAACCTGATGCGCCTGTTCGCCGCGACGGATGACTGGTTCACATTCAGCGAAAAGGACGTGTGGACGCTGTTCCACTCCTTCGCGTTCGACTTCTCGGTCTGGGAGATTTTCGGCGCGCTGCTGCATGGCGGCCGACTGGTCATCGTGCCGCGCGAAGTGAGCCGCTCGCCGGAAGATTTCCACGCGCTGCTGGTCGAACAGCAGGTCACGGTGCTCAACCAGACACCGTCGGCGTTCAAGCAACTGATGCGTGTGGCCTGCGATTCGTCGCTACCGCTGTCGTTGCAGAAAGTCATCTTTGGCGGCGAGGCACTGGACGTCGCCAGCCTGAAGCCGTGGTTCGAGCGCTTTGGCGATCAAGCGCCACAACTGATCAACATGTACGGCATCACTGAAACCACGGTGCACGTGAGCTATCGACCGATCACGCTGGCCGACACGCAGAACCCGGCCAGCCCGATTGGCGAGGCGATTCCCGACCTGTCGTGGTACGTGCTGGAGGCTGATTTCAACCCGGTTGCCCTGGGTTGCAGCGGAGAACTGCACATCGGCCATGCCGGTCTGGCGCGGGGTTATCACAACCGCGCGGCGCTGACCGCCGAACGCTTTGTGCCGGACCCGTTCTCCAATGATGGTGGCCGCCTGTACCGCACCGGCGACCTGGCGCGTTATCGCGCTGCCGGAACCATCGAATACGCCGGGCGTATCGACCACCAAGTCAAGATTCGCGGCTTTCGTATCGAGCTGGGCGAAATCGAAGCGCGGCTGCAAGCGCATCCGGATGTGCGCGAAGTGAGCGTGCTGGCCATCGAAGGGCAATTGGCGGCGTACCTGGTGCCTACCGAGCCTGATCAGGATCAGCCAACCCTGCGTGAAACGCTGAAAAGCCAACTCAGGGCGCACTTGCCCGATTACATGGTGCCTACCCATTTCATCGTTCTCGACAGCATGCCGTTGACCGCCAACGGCAAGCTGGACCGCAAGACGTTGCCTGCGCCGGACGCCAGTCAGTTGCAGGCCACCTACAGCGCCCCGCAAGGCGAGCTGGAGCAGCAACTGGCAGCGATCTGGGCCGACGTGTTGAAACTCGAGCGGGTTGGACGCAGTGACAACTTTTTCGAGCTGGGTGGGCATTCGCTGCTGGCCACTCAGGTGATTTCGCGTATTCGTCAGCAACTGGACGTCGAGTTGTCGTTACGCGACTTGTTCGAAGCGCGTGATCTGGAGGCCTTCGCGCTGGCAGCCGGCGCAGGGCAGGGCAACGACGCGCCGCGCTTCATCAAGGCCGACCGCACGCAGCCGCTGGGGCTGTCTTACGCGCAGCAGCGTCAGTGGTTCCTCTGGCAGCTTGATCCGCAGAACACCGCGTACATTATTCCCGCAGCCCTGCGCCTGCGCGGTTCGCTGGACATCGCTGCGCTGGAGCACAGTTTCAGCGCGCTGATTGCCCGTCACGAAACCCTGCGCACGACCTTCCGCCAGCAGGGCGAGCAGGCGCTGCAGATCATCCACCCGCCACGTGCCTTGATCCTGTCTGTCGAGTCGCTGCCCAGCGGCCAGACTCTTGAAGCTTGCGTGCAGCAGGAAATGCAGCGCCCGTTCGATCTGGAGCAGGGACCGCTGTTGCGGGTCCGCTTGCTGAACCTCAACACCGATGAGCATGTGCTGATTCTGACTCAGCATCACATCGTCTCCGATGGCTGGTCGATGCCGATCATGGTCGATGAACTGGTGCGCCTTTACGAGGGCTACAGTCAGGGCCGTGAGGTGAGCCTGACCGCGCTGGACCTGCAATACGCCGACTACGCACTGTGGCAGCGGACCTGGATGGAGGCTGGCGAGCAGATCCGGCAGCTGGATTACTGGAAGCAGCAATTGGGCGACCAGCAGCCGATTCTGGAACTGCCCGCCGATTACCCGCGGCCAGTGTTGCAAAGCCATGCCGGTGCGCGTCTGGCAGTCGAGCTTGAGCCTGCGCTGATCGATGGCTTGAAGCAGGTTGCGCGGCAACAGGGCGTGACCCTGTTCATGCTGTTGCTGGCGTCATTCCAGAGCCTGCTGCACCGTCACAGTGGCCAGTCGGATATTCGCGTCGGCGTGCCGATTGCCAACCGCAACCGCGCTGAAACCGAAGGCCTGATCGGCTTCTTCGTCAACACACAGGTGCTGCGCGCCGAGTTTGACGTGCATACGACGTTCAATGAGTTGCTGCAGCAGGTCAAACACACCGCCCTGCAAGCTCAGGCGCATCAGGAGCTGCCATTCGAGCAACTGGTCGAAGCCCTGCAGCCACAGCGCAGCCTCAGCCACAGCCCGCTGTTTCAGGTGATGTTCAATCACCAGCGCCAGGCCAGCGCCGACGTCCGCGCGCTGCCCGGTCTGCAGGTCGAAGCGCTGCTGCCGGACAGTTACCCGGCGCAGTTCGACCTGACCCTCAACACTGCCGAACATGACGGTGGCCTGAGCGCTGGCCTGACCTATGCGACAGCGTTGTTCGACCCGCGCACCATCGAGCGCATGGCCGGGCACTGGCTGGCCTTGTTGCAGGCCATCTGCGCCAATGCCGCACAGCGCATTGCCGAAGTGCCGATGCTCGACGTGGCTGAACGGCAGCAGATTCTTCACGACTGGAACGCTACAGCTGCAGACTTCCCCAGTGAAGCCTGCGTGCACAGCCTGATCGAAGCCCAGGTGCGCGCCACGCCGGATGCACCGGCGCTGGTTTTCGCCACTGAACAACTGAGCTACGTACAGCTCAACGCCCGCGCCAATCAGCTTGCGCATCGCCTGCGTGAGTCGGGCGTTGGCCCGGACGTATTGGTGGGCATTTGCGTCGAGCGCAGCCTGGAACTGGTGATCGGTCTGCTGGCGATCATCAAGGCCGGTGGCGCCTACGTGCCGCTGGACCCGGACTACCCCGAGGATCGTCTGGCCTACATGATGCAGGACAGCGGTATCGGTTTGCTGTTGACCCAAGCGGCGCTATTGGAACGCTTGCCGGTTCCGCGTCAGGTGCAGAGCCTGTGCCTGGATCAGGACGGCGACTGGCTGGAAGGTTACAGCACCGCCAATCCGGTCAACCTCAGCCATCCATTGAACCTGGCTTACGTGATTTACACCTCGGGTTCGACCGGCAAGCCCAAGGGCGCGGGCAATAGCCATCGTGCTTTGGTCAACCGCTTGCACTGGATGCAGAAGGCTTACGCGCTGGATGGCAGCGACACTGCTCTGCAAAAGACACCGTTCAGTTTCGACGTGTCGGTCTGGGAGTTCTTCTGGCCGCTGATGACCGGCGCACGCCTGGCCATGGCGCTGCCGGGTGATCATCGCGACCCCGAGCGGCTGGTGCAGACCATCCGTGAGTATCAGGTCACGACCCTGCATTTCGTGCCGTCAATGCTGCAGGCGTTCATGGCTCATCCTCAGGTGGAAAGCTGCAACACGCTGCGTCGAGTGGTATGCAGCGGCGAAGCACTGCCTGCCGAGCTGGCCGCTCAGGTGCTCAAGCGCTTGTCGCAGGCCGGTTTGTACAACCTGTATGGCCCGACCGAAGCGGCCATCGACGTAACCCATTGGACTTGTAGCACCGACGATATCCTCAGCGTGCCGATCGGGCAGCCGATCGACAACCTGAAAACCCATATCCTCGACGACGGCCTCCTGCCTGCTGCACAGGGCGTGGCGGCGGAGTTGTACCTGGGGGGCGTCGGTCTGGCGCGTGGTTATCACAACCGTGCAGCACTGACGGCCGAGCGTTTCGTGCCGGACCCGTTCGACGAGCAGGGCGGCGGCAGGCTGTACCGCACCGGCGATCTGGCGCGTTATCGCGACGCAGGTGTCATCGACTACGCCGGGCGTATCGACCATCAGGTGAAGATTCGCGGCTTGCGCATCGAACTGGGCGAAATCGAAGCCAGCCTGCTGGAGCACGACAGCGTTCATGAGGCGGTGGTGATCGACGTTGACGGCCCGTCCGGCAAACAGCTGGCGGCGTATCTGGTGGTCGGGCACCACGACGATCAGTTGCGTGATGCGCTCAAGGCCTGTCTCAAGGAATCGCTGCCGGATTACATGGTGCCCACGCATTTCATCGTGCTGGACAGAATGCCGCTGAGCGCCAACGGCAAGCTCGATCGCAAGGCACTGCCTAAACCGGACGCCAGCCAGTTGCAGCGCCAGTACGTCGCACCCTGTACCGAGCAGGAACAGCAGATGGCGGCGATCTGGGCCGATGTGCTGAAAGTCCAGCGTGTCGGGCTGAGCGATGATTTCTTCGAGCTGGGTGGTCACTCGCTGTTGGCGACGCAGCTGATTTCCAGAATCCACACCGGCCTGGGAATCGACATTCCGCTGCGCCTGATCTTCGAGAAACCGCAACTGAACGAATTTATTCAGGCCTTCGCCAGCAGTGGCCTGTCGCTGACCGAGGACGGCTTGTCCGATATTGAAAAAATGATGAATGAAATGGCGGGTATTTGACATGGACAAGTCTGCAGCAGAGCGTATTGCCCAGCGTTTCGTCGGCCTGCCCGTCGAACAGCGGCGCCAGATCCTCGCCAAAATGCATGAGACCGGACAGAGCTTCAAACTGCTGCCCATCGCCGTGACCCGGCATGCCGCAGCGCGTATTCCGCTGTCTTACGCGCAGCAGCGCATGCTGTTCCTCTGGCAGATGGAGCCGGGCAACGCAGCCTACAACGTGCCTTTGGCGGTGCGTTTGAAAGGCGCACTGGACCGGCAGGCGCTGAGCGCAGCGCTGGAGCGGCTGGTGCAACGCCATGAAACCCTGCGCACCCGCTTCGTTTCAGAGGATGGCGTGTTCTATCAGGAGATTCTCGAAGAGGCTACAGTCGCTCTCGAGTTCGCGTCGGTGGCGCCCGCAGACATCGAGCAGCAGGTGCGCGCCGAGTTGCAAAGGCCCTTCGACCTGCTGAGCGGCACGCTGCTGCGGGTCAAGCTGTTCCAACTGAGTGAAAGCGAACACGTACTGACCGTGTGCATGCATCACGTGGTGTCCGATGGCTGGTCCGGCGAAGTGCTGATTCGCGAGTTCGTGCAGTTGTATCAGGCTCAGGTATCCGGACAGCCGATTTCGTTACCCGAGCTGGCGATTCAGTACGCAGATTACGCGATCTGGCAACGCGCCTGGCTGGAGGCCGGGGAGGGCGAGCGGCAGCTGGACTACTGGAAACAGCAACTGGGCAGCGAACATCCGTTACTGAGCCTGCCACTGGATCATCCGCGTCCGCTGCAACCGAGCCATCGCGGTGCGATGGTGCGCGTCGACCTGCCGCAGCAATTGTCCACGCAACTGAAAAGCCTGGCGCGCAACAATGGCCAGACCCTGTTCATGGTGACGCTGGCGGCGCTGTCGGTGGTGCTGTCGCGCTTCAGCGGGCAGTCCGACATCCGCATCGGCGCACCCAATGCCGGGCGCACACGCAGCGAGCTGGAAGGGCTGATCGGCTTTTTCATCAACACTCAGGTGCTGCGCGTGCAGGTGGATGAGCGGCAGAGCTTTGCCGAGCTGCTGGATCAGGTCAAGCAGGTGGTGACGGGCGCGCAGTCGCATCAGGAACTGCCGTTCGAGCATCTGGTGGATGCCTTGGCACCGGAGCGCAATCCGGGCCACAACCCGCTGTTCCAGTTCAAGATCAATCAGCACGTGCTGGCGGCCGATGGCAGCGGGCAGCGCGTGTCGGGCCTGACGGTCGATGAGTTCCCGATGGGCAGCAGCGATGCGCGTTTCGATCTGGCCTTCGACTTCACCGACACGCCCGAAGGGATACGCGGTTATTTCACCTACGCCACCGACCTGTTCGAAGCGCAGAGCATCGAGCGTATCGCCGAAGCGTTGCGCAGCGTGCTGCAAGCACTGGTCTCGGACACCGACCGGCGTCTGGCCGATCATCCACACGCCGTATCGTCGCCGGTCGCCGAGCAAACCCAGGACGTTGCCTGCCCCGATTTCCTCAGCCTCTGGCAACAGGGCCTGCGTGCCGGGCGTGGCAACACCGCGTTGCGTGTGGGTCAGCAGGTGTTGAGCTTTGACGAGCTTGAGACACGCAGTAACCAATTCGCCCGCTACCTGCACGCCCAGGACATCAAGCCGGGCATGACCGTCGCGCTGTGTCTGGACCGCTCCGTGGAATGGGTGGTCAGCCTGCTGGCGGTGCTGAAACTGGGCGCGGTGTACTTGCCGCTGGACAGCGCGCAACCGTTCGAGCGCTTGCAGCAACTGGCCCGTGACAGCGGCGCGGTGCTGCTGGTGCATGCACCCGATGATGACAAGGCCGCGCGGTTGGGCGTGTGCCCGGTGCTGGCGTTCGATGCTGCGCTGTGGGCCGCTGTCGATAGCGGGGCGCTGGATGTTCGGGTGCTGTCTGGGCAAGCGGCGTACATCATCTACACCTCCGGCTCCACCGGGCAGCCCAAGGGGGTGGTGGTCAGCCACGGCGCGCTGGCCAACTATGTGCAGGGCGTGCTTGAGCGTCTGGCGTTGAATGAAGGGGCGAGCATGGCGATGGTGTCGACGGTCGCTGCCGACCTGGGGCATACGCTGTTGTTCGGTGCGCTGGCGTCCGGCCGACCGCTGCACCTGCTGTCGCACGAGCAGGCGTTCGACCCTGACGGTTTTGCGCGTTACATGGCCGAGCATCAGGTTGAAGTGCTGAAAATCGTGCCCAGCCATTTGCAGGGCCTGCTGCAGGCCGCCAACCCGGCGGACGTGCTGCCTGGGCAAGTGCTCATTCTGGGTGGCGAGGCCAGCGCCTGGGCGTTGATCGAGCAGGTGCGTGCGCTCAAGCCGGGCTGCCGGATCATCAACCACTACGGCCCGACCGAAACCACGGTCGGTATCCTGACCCACGAAGTGGCCGGGCACCTCAGTGCCTGCCGTAGTGTGCCGGTCGGTCAGCCGCTGGCCAACGGCAAGGCGCGGGTGCTGGACGCTTACCTCAATCCGGTGGCCGAACGGGTAGCCGGTGAACTGTATCTGGGCGGTCGCGGGCTGGCGCAGGGCTATCTGGGCCGTGCGGCAATGACCGCCGAACGCTTTGTGCCGGACCCGGACGCCAACGGTCAGCGTTTGTACCGTGCAGGCGACCGCGCGCGGTGGGTGGATGGCGTGCTGGAATACCTCGGCCGTGCTGACGATCAGGTGAAAATCCGCGGTTACCGGGTCGAACCGGGCGAGGTCGGCCGGCTTCTGCAAACCCTGGAAAACGTGGCCGACGCCGTGGTGCTGGCGCAGCCGCTGGAAAGCGATGAGACACGCCTGCAACTGGTAGCCTATTGCGTCGCGGCAGCCGGCACGAGCCTCAACGTCGACAAACTGCGTGAGCAACTGGCGGCGCGCTTGCCGGACTACATGGTGCCCGCGCAGATCATGCTGCTGGACAGTCTGCCACTGACCGCCAACGGCAAGCTCGACAAGCGCGCCTTGCCCAAGCCTGGCGTGGTCAAACAGCGCTACACCGCGCCAGTCGGCGAGATCGAGGAAAAGCTCGCCGCCGTGTGGGCGGATGTCCTCAAGCTGGAACAGGTCGGCAGCACCGACAACTTCTTCGAGCTGGGCGGCGATTCGATCCTCAGTCTGCAGATCATCGCCCGCGCCAAGCGTCAGGGCATCAAGCTCAGCCCCAAGCAATTGTTCGAAAGACAGACCATCGGCCAACTGGCTTCGGTGGCGAAACTGATTCAGAAAAAGCCCGCCGCCGTGGCAGAGCAGATCAGCGGTTCGTTGCCGTTGCTGCCGATTCAGGCGCGTTTCTTCGAGCTGGACATCCCCGAGCGTCAGCACTGGAATCAGGCGCTGATGCTCAAGCCTCTGCAAACGCTGGAGGCCTCTTGTCTTCAGTCGGCATTGACGGCGTTGGTCGAACAGCACGACGCGTTGCGTTTGGGTTTCTCTCAACAGGACGGCCAATGGCTGGCCACCTTCGGCGCGCTGAACACTCGTGAGCTGCTCTGGACCCATGAGCTGGACAGCATCGAGCGTTTGTCTGAGCTGGCCGATGAAGCGCAACGTAGCCTGGACCTGAAAAACGGGCCGCTGCTGCGTGCCGTGCTGATCGACCTGCCACAAGGCGAACAGCGCCTGCTGCTGGTGATTCATCATCTGCTGGTGGACGGTGTGTCATGGCGGGTGTTGCTGGAAGACCTGCAACAGGCTTACATCGCCCTGGCAGCAGGTCAGCCAGCGCTGCTGCCGGCGAAAACCAGTTCGCTGAAAAGCTGGGCCGAGCACTTGCAGGCCTACGCGCAAAGCCCGGCGCTGGAGCAGGAGTTGGGCTACTGGCAGGCGCAATTGCAGGACGTCAGCGACGCCTTGCCGTTTGATCATCCGCATGGCGGCCAGCAACAGCAGCACGCGCTGTCGGTGGTCACGCAACTCAATGGCGAGCTGACCCGGCAACTGCTGCAGGACGCCCCGGCGGCCTACCGCACGCAGATCAATGACCTGCTGCTGACCGCGCTGGCGCGGGTGGTCAGTCGCTGGACCGCGCAGCCCCATGCACTGATTCGTCTCGAAGGCCATGGTCGCGAAGACCTGTTCGACGCACTGGACCTGAGCCGCACGGTGGGTTGGTTCAGCAATGTGTACCCGGTCAGGCTCATCCCACAGGCCTCGCTGGCCGATTCGATCATGACCATCAAAGAGCAACTGCGCGCAGTGCCCGACAAGGGCATCGGTTACGGCGTGTTGCGTTACCTGGGCCGCGAATCGGCGCGGCAGACCCTGCAAGCCTTGCCGCTGGGCAGCATCGTGTTCAATTACCTGGGGCAGTTCGACGGCAGCTTCGATGCACCGCAGGCGCTGTTCACACCCTCCGCCGACAGCAGCGGTGCCTCACAGAGTGCCGCTGCGCCGCTGGCTGCGCCGATCAGCATCAACGGTCAGGTCTATGCCGGTGAGCTGCGGCTGAGCTGGACCTTCAGTGGCGCGGTGTTCGAGCGCGACACCATGCAGCGCCTGGCCGATGAGTACACCGCCGAATTGCAACAGCTGATTGCCCATTGCACCACCGAAGGCGTGGCGGGGGTGACCCCGTCGGACTTCCCGCTGGCGTGCCTCAGTCAGTCGCAGTTAAGCCGTTTGCCGATACCTGCCGGGCAGATTGAAGACCTCTACCCGCTGGCACCGATGCAGCAGGGCATGCTGTTCCACACCTTGTTCGAGCAGGAGGCGGGCAATTACATCAATCAGATGCGCATTGAGGTCAGCGGCCTGGACGTGCCGCGTTTCCGCGCCGCCTGGCAGGCCACGCTGGATGCCCATGAGGTGCTGCGCAGTGCTTTCATCAGCCATCTGCAGCCAGCGCTGCAAGTGGTCTTGCGTGATGTGCGCATGCCTTTTGTCGAGCTGGATGCCCGGACGCAGTCGTCCGGCTGGATCGACCAATGGGCCGATGCCTACCGCCAGCAGGGTTTCGATCTGGCCCACGGGCCGTTGCTGCGCCTGGCCGTATTGCGCACCGGCGAGCGGAGCCATCAACTGATCTACACCAGCCATCACATCCTCATGGATGGCTGGAGCAGCTCGCGCCTGCTCGGTGAAGTGCTGCAACGCTATAGCGGCCAGACACTGCCGAGGCAGGTCAGCCGCTATCACGACTACATCGAATGGTTGCAGCGCCAGGATGCCGGGCTTAGCGAGCGTTTCTGGACCGATCAGCTGACCAGACTCGATGAGCCCACGCGGCTGGTTCAGGCCTTCAAGGCGCCTGAGAACGGCCAGGGGCACGGTGATTACCTGCACTTGATCGACGCCGAGAACACCCGTCAACTGAGCGAGTTTGCCCGTGAGCAGCGCGTGACCCTCAATACGCTGGTGCAATCGGCCTGGCTGCTGGTGCTGCAACGCTATACGGGGCAGTCCAGCGTCACCTTCGGCGCAACCGTGGCCGGGCGTCCGGCTGATCTGCCGGGTGTCGAGGAGCAGCTCGGGCTGTTCATCAATACCCTGCCGGTGATCGCCAGCCCGCGTGCCGAGCAACGGGTGGCGGAGTGGGTGCAACAGGTGCAGGCGCAGAACATCGCCTTGCGCGAGCATGAACACACGCCGCTGTACGAGATTCAGCGTTGGGCCCGCAGCGCTGGCGAGGCGCTGTTCGACACCATTCTGGTGTTCGAAAACTACCCGGTGTCCGAAGCCCTGCAACAGGCTGCGCCGCCGGGGCTGGTGTTCGGCGGCCTGCGTACGCAGGAGCAAACGCATTATCCGCTGACCTTGGTGGTCAATCTCGGCGAAACCCTGTCGCTGCGCTTCAGCTACGCCCGCGAGGCGTTCAGCGAGCAACACATGGCGCAGTTGGCGGCGCATTTCCAGCAGGTCCTGCAGGCGCTGACGCATGACGCACAGACGGCGCTTGGCGAACTGGCGCTGTTGAGCGACCGTGAGCAGCAGCATGTTCTGCGCGAGTGGAACGCCACAGCTGCAGACTTCCCCAGTGAAGCCTGCATGCACAGCCTGATCGAAGCCCAGGTGCGCGCCACGCCGGATGCACCGGCGCTGGTTTTCGCCACTGAACAACTGAGCTACGTACAGCTCAACGCCCGCGCCAATCAGCTTGCGCATCGCCTGCGTGAGTCGGGCGTTGGCCCGGACGTATTGGTGGGCATTTGCGTCGAGCGCAGCCTGGAACTGGTGATCGGTCTGCTGGCGATCATCAAGGCCGGTGGCGCCTACGTGCCGCTGGACCCGGACTACCCCGAGGATCGTCTGGCCTACATGATGCAGGACAGCGGTATCGGTTTGCTGTTGACCCAAGCGGCGCTATTGGAACGCTTGCCGGTTCCGCGTCAGGTGCAGAGCCTGTGCCTGGATCAGGACGGCGACTGGCTGGAAGGTTACAGCACCGCCAATCCGGTCAACCTCAGCCATCCATTGAACCTGGCTTACGTGATTTACACCTCGGGTTCGACCGGCAAGCCCAAGGGCGCGGGCAATAGCCATCGTGCTTTGGTCAACCGCTTGCACTGGATGCAGAAGGCTTACGCGCTGGATGGCAGCGACACTGCTCTGCAAAAGACACCGTTCAGTTTCGACGTGTCGGTCTGGGAGTTCTTCTGGCCGCTGATGACCGGCGCACGCCTGGCCATGGCGCTGCCGGGTGATCATCGCGACCCCGAGCGGCTGGTGCAGACCATCCGTGAGTATCAGGTCACGACCCTGCATTTCGTGCCGTCAATGCTGCAGGCGTTCATGGCTCATCCTCAGGTGGAAAGCTGCAACACGCTGCGTCGAGTGGTATGCAGCGGTGAAGCACTGCCTGCCGAGCTGGCCGCTCAGGTGCTCAAGCGTTTGCCGCAGGCCGGTTTGTACAACCTGTACGGTCCGACCGAAGCAGCCATCGACGTGACCCACTGGACTTGTAGCACCGACGATATCCTCAGCGTGCCGATCGGGCAGCCGATCGACAACCTGAAAACCCATATCCTCGACGACGGCCTCCTGCCTGCTGCACAGGGCGTGGCGGCGGAGTTGTACCTGGGGGGCGTCGGTCTGGCGCGTGGTTATCACAACCGTGCAGCACTGACGGCCGAGCGTTTCGTGCCGGACCCGTTCGACGAGCAGGGCGGCGGCAGGCTGTACCGCACCGGCGATCTGGCGCGTTATCGCGACGCGGGCGTTATCGACTACGCCGGGCGTATTGACCATCAGGTGAAGATTCGCGGCTTGCGCATCGAGCTGGGCGAAATCGAAGCGCGTCTGCATGAGCATGCCGCCGTGCGCGAAGCCACGGTGATCGACATCGACGGGGCGTCCGGCAAGCAATTGGTCGCTTATGTGGTGCCGACCGATGCCGCTGATGCGCCGGACGTTCTGCGCGAGCGTCTGCAGGCTCATCTCAAGGCTCATGTGCCGGATTACATGGTGCCGGGCTACTTCGTATTTATCGATTCGATGCCACTGACCGCCAATGGCAAGCTGGATCGCAGAGCACTGCCGAAGCCGGACGTGGCCCGCTCACAGCAGGGTTACGTAGCGCCGCGCACTGCATTCGAGCAGCGTCTTGCTGAGTTGTGGGAGCAGGTGTTGCACGTCGAACGGGTCGGGCTCAACGACAACTTTTTTGCCTTGGGCGGGCACTCGCTGCTGGCGGTTTCACTGGCGGGCAGGATTCGCGAGACATTCGATATCTCCATCAAGCTGCATGACTTGCTGTTGCTGCAGACCCTGGGCGAGCTGGCTGATTTCATGCGTGCCGATGAAGCCAGGGTCAAATCGGCGGTCATCGCCATGAACGCCAATGGCTCGACGCATGCGCCACTGTTCTGCCTGCCGCCGGGCGGTGGTGGCACGTATTCGTATTACCCGCTGGCGGGCAAATTGGGCGACAGCCGACGGGTTTACGGGTTGGTCAACAAGGCCTATGTGGTGCCGGGCTGGTTCGATACGTCGTGGCCGGACATGGTCGATTACTACGTCGAGCTGATCCGCACGACCCAGCCACACGGGCCGTACAACCTGCTGGGTTGGTCGATGGGTGGCGCGCTGGCCATTGAGGTCGCGCATGTGCTGGAGCGCGCTGGCGAAGTGGTGAGCTTTCTCGGGCTGGTCGACACCCAGCTACCGACATCGGCTGGCATGGAATGGGTCGAAGAGGACCCGCACGTCACCACGCAGCAGCAGGGCGAAAACTACTACCGCGGCCTGATCAAGAGCCTGCAGGCCTTTGTACCGGGCTTGCAGGAGCAGACCATTGTTGACCTGATCGAAACGGCCCGGCAGTTGGTGACCGGGGAGAGTGAAGTGATTGATCGAGTGATCGAGCAGATCGCGCTGCAACACGCAATGAACGTCGACAACCTGCGCAGCATGTTCCAGGACATTGCGGTGCAGGACGAAATCGAAACCGGTTACACATTGCTGGAAGCCAACGCGAAACTCAGCCAGGCGTTTACCTTGAAGACTCTCAATGTAAAGGCCGATTGCTGGTGGGCAGGGCAAAGCCGCAAACCGGGGCAGATTGCCAAGGCTGAAGCAGTGCTGCTGGAACAGTGCTCGGTCAACGGACTGCGCAGCTCGACGACGATCGATCAACGACACGACAACCTGGTGATCGCTGAAGCATTTTTGCAGGGGCTTGCCGAGCGGTTGGTGTGACGCAGAGCGTCACGAACGGCATTCCCACGCGGAGCGTGAGGAACGATAGGTGTCCGGGCTGGAGTGCGAGGAGCGATGGGTGTCTAGGCTGGCGCGTACGGGACGATAGGGTCGGGGCTTGATTGTGAGGGATGAGACGCGTCCTGAAGAGCACCATCGTGCCCATGCTCCAGCGTGGGCATGCGTTTCTGGACGCTCTGCGTCCTCTCTTGAGTGCGTAGCGCGGTATCGATTGTGACGCAGAGCTTCACGCACGGCATTCCCACGCGGAGCGTGAGGAACGATAGGTGTCCGGGCTGGAGTAAGAGGAACGACAGGTGTCCGCTGTTGATCGTGAGGGGCAAGCGTCGCTTAAAAATCACCGCGAAGGGTCAGGACGTAGTTGCGCGGGTCGCCGTAATAGTTACCGCGGTCGATGTCGCCGGTGGCCTTGTAGTATTTGCGATCCAGCAGGTTGTTGCCGTTGAGCGCCACCGACCAGTGTTCGTCGATTTTCCACGCGACCCGGGCATCCCAGATGGCCCGGCCAGCGTTATCGATGGGTTGGGTCGACTGGTGTTCCGAGTAGCCGCTCTGCGCCGAAACCCCGCCGCCGACGCTCAACCGACGCCAGGCGCCGGGCAGGGTGTAGCTGCTGGTCAGGCGCAGCATATGCCGGGGTGTTTCTGCTGAAATGGACTGTCCGTCACTGCCGCGGGTGATGTTGAACGTGTACCCGGCGAGGGTCTGCAATCCCGGTAACGGCTCGCCACTGATTTCCATGTCGACGCCCTTGCTGCGCCGGATATCACCGTTCAGGTAGCAGGTCCCATAGGCATCATTACTCAGGCACTGGCCGGCGTTGGCGTCATCCTCGACGGCTACGTCCTTCTGCTTCACATAAAACAGCGCCAGTGACACGTTCAGACGTTTGTCGAACAGTTCGCCCTTGATTCCGGTTTCGTGGCTGGCACCGATGGCCGGATCAAGCAGCGTGCCTGATGCCGTTCGATAGGCGCTTTGCGGCAGGAAAATATCCGTGTAACTGGCGTACCACGACCAGTCCCGGTTGAGGTCGTAGATGACCCCCGCAAACGGCGTGACCTGGTTGTCCTCCTGCGCGCGACGGGTTACGCCTGCGGATGTGGTCTGATAGTCATAGCTGCTGACCCGGCCGCCCATCACCAGGCTCAACGATTCCGTCAGGCTCAGACGCAGGTTGCTGTAGAGGCCATAACGTTTGTCGCTGTAGTCGGTACGGCGCCAGGCCGGGCGCACAGGTTCGGCAATCGCGTCGTGGTCGGGGTTGAAGATAGCCAGCGGCTGATTGGCGTTGACCGTGGCATAGCGCGACTCGCGTTTCTGTTCGGACCCATTACCGCCGACGGTCAACTGGTGACTCAGGCCAAAGGCGTCGAACCGGCCGTCCAGGTGCGCGTCGATGCCATCGCTATGGATATCGTCCGAGCGAAACAGGGTTCTGACCAGTCGGGAACCGCTCTGCGTCGCCGGGTCGATGGCGCCCTGTGCGTAGGCCACCTTCTGATCGAAAGCACCCTCGGAGCGGGTTGCCGACAGTGTGCCGCTCCAGTTTTCGTCAAAGCGGGTTTCCAGCTCGCTGAACACTTCGTCAGTGCGGGTCTGGTGGCGGTTCCAGTCCTGGGCCAGCGACGTCGAGCGCGGCAGGTCGATGGCCTTGCCGTTGCTGTAGCGGGGCAGACCGAAGATCGAAAAGCCTTGGGTGTCGGCGTTCTGATGGCGCACGCCCAGGGTCAGGGTGGTGTCTTCGCTCAGGTCGGTTTCCAGGATGCCGTAGAACAACGGCGCGGTTTTCTGCAGACAATCGGTGAAATAGCCGCGGTCTTCATAGGACGTTACAAAACGCCCGCGGATGCTGCCGGAATCGTTGAGTTTGCTGCTGCCATCCAGGTCGACCCGGTAGTTGTCCCAACTGCCTGCGCGGGTGGTAATCGAGAACTGCGGCAGGGCGGTCGGGCGCTTGCGGACCAGATTGACCGCGCCACCGGGGTTGCCTGCGCCAATCAGCAGACCGGCCGCGCCGCGCAGTACTTCGACGCGGTCGTAGATTTCCATGTCCGGGGTCATCCAGCCGGTCACGCTGTAACCCTGACCAGCCACGCCATCGATGATGTAACTCTCGTCCTCCAGCGCAAAGCCTCGCGAACTGAAGACATGAGAGCCGAAATTGCGTTGGGAAAAGGTGATGCCGGGCGTTTGTGCCATCACCTCGTCGAGGCCGGTGAGGTTTTTGTCGTCCATCACCTGGCGGGTCATGACGGTGACCGACTGCGGCGTTTCGCGCAGCGACTGAGCGGTCTTGTTGATGCTCACGCCGGTGGCCGAATACGCGCCGCTGCCCTCGGTGGTGATGCCGAACGAATCGCCCTTGATCGCCACCGGCCCGAGGCTCATGGTTTGTGCGGAGGCAGCAGCGCCAAGGGTCAGGGTGTTGTCTTCAAGACTGTGCGCTACGTTGGCCTTTTTCAGCAGGTCGGCGACGGCCTGTTCGGGCGTCAGCCTGCCGTGCACC
Source organism: Pseudomonas cerasi (assembly GCF_900074915.1). GTDB lineage: Bacteria > Pseudomonadota > Gammaproteobacteria > Pseudomonadales > Pseudomonadaceae > Aquipseudomonas > Aquipseudomonas cerasi. The sequence continues at coordinate 3,671,156 of NZ_LT222319.1, read as the reverse complement.
GGGCTGCTGAGCTTGCCGTTCAGGTCGTCGGGGTTGTAGAGGATTTGCAGATCGCACTGGCGGCCCAATTCCTTCAGGGCACTGCTCAGTGTCTGGGCCGGGATATCGAACTCGAACTCCTCCGCCAGAGCCTGTCCCTGGACACTCAACGCCAGCACCAGCCCCACACTGCCCAGACGCAGGCCGAGCGTTTTCACGCGGCCTGTGCGCAGACGGCTGGAGGATGTTTGCATGGGAGGGATGGCTCGTTGAGATCAATGGCGAAGGATAATGCATTTGCGGTGGAGTTGGTGGTATGCAGATGTTTGCGGAGTGTCCCGGCCCCCAGCGTTCCGCTCGCTCGAACGCTCATGGGCCAGTATGTTGTCCAAAAATGCATCGTCTGAACTACAGTCTTCGCGAACAAGTTCGCTCCCACGGCCTTCGGCCAGAATCAAAAGCGGGCTTGTATATAACGCTGAATGCAGAGCGTAGGCGCTAGAATCACGCCTATCGTTTACTTAGATCAGAAATCTCCCCGCAAGGTCAGGACGTAGCTGCGCGGTTCGCCGTAGACGTTGGAGCGATCGGTGGCGATCGAGGTGGTGTAGTACTTGCGGTCGAACAGGTTTTCGGCGTTGAGTGACACCTTCCAGTTTTCGTCCAGTTTCCACGACGCCCTGGCATCCCAGATGGCCCGACCGGCCACGCCAAGTTCTTTGTTGTACGGCACTTCGTAACCCGAATCCGCCGACACACCGGCGCCCAGGGTCAGGCGGTTCCAGGCACCCGGCAGGTTGTAGCTGGTGTTGAGGCGCAGCATGTGTTTCGGCGTTTCGTAAGCCACATCCGAATCACCGTTGTTGCGCAGCATGTTGTAGGTGTAACCGCCGAACACTTGCAGCCCCGGTAACACTTCACCGCTGGCCTCGACATCGACGCCCTTGCTGCGGCTGATGCCGTCCTGCAGGTAGCAGGAGCCGTCGGAGCTGGTAGGGCACAGTTCAGTGGTGTTCACATCAACGGCGGCCACATCTTTCTGCTTGATGTAGAACAGCGCCATCGACAGGTTCATGCGCTTGTCGAATAGCTCACCCTTGAAGCCGGTTTCGTAGTTAGAGCCGATGGCCGGGTCCAGTGGCGAGCCGCCAGCGGAGACGTAGTTGGCCTGTGGCGTGAAGATGTCGGCATAACTGGCGTACCACGACCAACTGTCGTTGATGTCATAGATGACGCCCGCGAACGGCGTGAATTCCTGAGTCTGCTTGGATTCGTAACTGTTTGCCGCACCGGTTTTGACGTCGTAATTGTAGTCATACCAGCTGAGGCGCGTGCCAAGCACCACGCTCAACGGTTCGCTCAGGTGAATGCGCGTGTTGGCGTACAGGCCCGCGCGTTCTTCGGTGGTGTCGATGTCGGTTTGCCAGGCTGGACGGGCTGGTTTGGCGAAAGCGCTCTGATCGACATCGAAGACGTTGACGGCGGTGCGCCTGGTCACGGTCGCCTGATGCGTGTTGGCGTTCTGCTTCGACCAGTCGGCACCCAGGGTCACCTGATGTTCGAGGCCGAACGCGTTGAAGTTGCCTTCCAGCTGGCTGTTCAGACCGACGCTGTCGACCTCGTCCTTGCGAAACAGCGTGCCCTGAAAGTTGGAGCCCGCCAGCGTCACGGGATTCACTGCGCCCCGTGCGTAGGCAATGTTCTGATCGAAGCCACCCTGGGAATAGGTCAGCGAGGTCCGGCTGGTCCAGTCCTCATTGAAGCGATGCGCGACTTCGGTGAACACCTCGGTCATGTCGCTTTCATGGCGATTCCACTTCTGCGCCAGGTTGGTCGAGCGCGACAGGCCCAGCGACTGGCCGTTGCTGTAGCGCGGCAGGCCATAGATCGAGTAGCCGTTGATGACCTGTTCCTGACGTCGCAGGCTCATGGTCAGGGTGGTGTCATCGCTCAGGTCGGCTTCGACGATGCCGTACAGCAGCGGCGTGCGGCTGTCGCGACCATCCAGGTAGGAACCGCTGTCATCGTAGGCCGCGACCATGCGCCCGCGCAGGGTGCCTGAATCGTTGAGCTTGCCGCTGCCATCCAGGTCGACCCGGTACTGGTCCCAGGAACCGGCGCGGGTGGTGATCGAGAATTTGTTATCGGCAGTCGGGCGTTTGCGCACCAGATTGACCGCGCCGCCGGGCTGCCCGGCACCGACCAACAGCCCTGACGCGCCGCGCAGCACTTCCACACGGTCGTAGATGGCCATGTCCGGCTGCATCCAGCCGGTGATCTGATAGCCCTGACCGCCAATGCCGTCGACCAGGAAGCTTTCCGCCAGCAGCGAGAAGCCGCGCGAGGTGTACACGTGACCGCCGAAGTTACGGTACTGGAAAGTGATACCCGGGGTGTCTTCCAGCACGTCGCTGAGGCTGGTGAGGTTGTTGTCATCCATGACTTGCCGAGTCACCACGCTCACCGATTGCGGTGTTTCGCGCAGCGATTGCGGTGCACCCTTGCCGATACTCACTGCGCCGGTGGTGTAGGAACCGGTGCCGTCGGTGGTGGTGCCCAGGTAATGCGAGTCGATTGCAGTCGGGGCCAGATTGACGGTGCTTGTGGTGTTCGAATCGTCTGCGACGGTTTCCTGTGCCTGACCGGCGACCGGCATGCACAGCGCAAGACCCATGGCCGCCATGGATGGCCGGGAGCGGAACATCTGACTGAGCATCAACGCTTTGCTGAGCGGGGTGAGTCGTGACGGGTTGTGCATGAATTGGCTCTTTCCAGTGAGTATCGGCAAGGAGATTGGGAGCGTCGTTCAGGCCTGCGCAGTCGGGTCCAGCCGTCGACCTGGCAGGCGTGAGCCACTTTTTTATGGGGCGTTGCGCGAGAGATGGCTGGGCGCGCAATTCGCTGTTAATGAGAACGAAAGCGAATAACGTTTATTTAATGTTTTTTTCACAATCCACGAAAAAAGATGGCGCTTGGCTAGCAATTGAGGGTGGCGCGGAGCGGCCAGGCAAAAAAAGCCCCGCTCGCGGACGGGCCGGGCGGGGCGTTTCAGGTGCGAGTGAATCACGCCGTAATGGTTTTATCGCGGGTTTCGTTGCGAACCTGTTCGACCTGAATCTGCCCGGCCTGCATCCGCACCAACTGGTCGGCGACGTAGAAATAGCGGTCGTCATGGGAGATCACGATGATGGTCTTGCCCTGCTGCTTCAGTTCCGGCAGCAGTTCGGTGTAGAACACGCGACGGAACGCCGGGTCCTGATCGGCGGCCCACTCGTCGAACACCAGCACCTGCCGCTCGTCCAGCCACGCATTGATCAGGGCCAGGCGCTTGCGCTGACCGGTCGACAGATCGGTGGTGGTGAAGGCACCGTTCTCGATCCTGACCTTGTGCGCGATGTCCAGGCGCTCCAGGTATTTGCCCGCGTCCTGCGGCAGCGCGGCCTGCCCCTGCAACGGCTCGTCGAACAGGTAGTAGTCGGCGAAAATCGTGGTGAACAGCTGGCGGTAGTCATCCAGGTTTTCCGCGCTGACGGGCTGGCCATTGAGGCGGATCTCACCCTGTTGCGGGGTGTACAGGCCCAGCAGCAGCTTGATCAGCGTGGTCTTGCCACAACCGTTCTCGCCGACGATGAACACGATGTCGCCCTGTTTGATGCTCAGGTCGACCGGGCCGAGGTGGAAGGCGTCGCTGCCCTCGACGGGCGGGTAGTCATAGCGCAGGTTGTGCAGCTCCAGCGTGTGCATGCTGGGCAGCGACGTCGGGCGGTCACTGACCAGCAGGTGCGGTTCGGGGCTGGAGAATTTCCATGACAGCTCGGCAATGCGGCGCATGGCGATCTGCGCACGGCTGATGCCGGGCAGGGCAGTAATCAGGCGCTCCAGCGGGCCTTTCATGTACAGCATCACCAGCACGAAGCCGCCCAGTACGGTCTTTTCGGTCGTCGGCCAGAGCGCCTGAAAGGCGATGGCCATGCCGATCACCGCGAAGAACAGCATCGAGCCGAAGGTTTCCGCGCTGACGAAGATATTGGCAGCGCGAATGTTCGAGCGGCAGATGTGTTCGGTGGCCCCATGAATCTTCTCGTCGAGCATGTGCTGACGACGCTTGCGCTGGATGCGCAGTTCCTTGGCACCTGCGGACAGCGCCTGATAGTGCTTCTGCAATTCGTCTTCGCTGTTGCGCGCGGCCAGAATGCTGCGCATTCCGAACGCATGCGCCAGGTATTGCGCGCCGGTGCCGAGCACCACGGTGAGTACCGTCAGCGCCAGAATCTGCCAGGACAGCAAAGCCAGATAGGTCAGGCAGCCAAGGGTGACGGTGAACGAGATGACCATCGGGGCGACCGACAGGGCAAAGGTGCTGATGGTGTTGACGTCGTTGAGCAGCACCGGGATCAGGCGGTGCGCGCGATAGCGTTCCAGCTGCTTGATGGGCGCGACCAGCACCTTGGCTGCCAGCTCGCGGCGCAGGTTGGCGACGACCCGCTGGCCGACGTAATTGGTCGACAGGTTGGACAGGGTCGAGCACGCCAGGGTCAGCACACACAATCCGGCGAACAGCAGCGCGGTCTGCGTGTCCGGCCCGCCGGGCATGTTCATCGCGTTGTTGATGGTGGCCAGCAGCCCGGTGACGCTCAGGCCGCTGACAATCCCCAGCACGGTCGATAGCGCCACCAGCCACCAGAATGGCTTGAGGATTCTCAGGGTTTCCCGGGCGAGGCTTTCAGTTGTGCGGGTCATGGTGTGTCTCGTCAGTGTCCGTGAGTGCGGCGTGGGCTATCGCCGGCCGAGGGGGCGCATGAAATCGGTCAAAGGTCGCGGGCGACCCGGAAACCCAGCCAGTCACCCCGTACATCCGGCTGGCGGCTGTTGCGGTTGCCGGAGCGCGAGAAGATCGGCGCTTCGGTCCAGTCATTGCCGCGAATCATCTTCCAGGTGCAATCACCGGCCAGCCATGCGCTGCCATCGGTGGGCGCGCCGTTGTAGTTGCTGGTCTCGCAATCGGCAGTCCATTCGTAGACATTGCCGTGGGCGTCGTAGATGCCGAAATCGTTGGGGCTGTAGCTGCCAGCGGGTGCCGTGTAGCTGAAGCCGTCTTCCGGGCCGTAAGTGTTGGCATGTTTGGCGATGCTGTAGGGCTTGCCTTCGTCCATCGGAAACGGGAACGAACCCTTGCTGCCGCCGCGTGCCGCGTATTCGCGCTGGGCTTCGCTGACCATGTGGTAGGACTTGCCGGTCTTTTTCGACAGCCATTCGACATACGCCTTGGCTTCGTTCCAGTCCATGCACACTGCAGGCTGACGCGGGCTCAGCGGGTAGCGCGGCTTGCCGGCCTTGCACTCGCGGCCTGGCCGGGTATCGCCATCCGGCATCGTGTAGCCGGAGCTCTTGATATAGGCATTCCACTCGCCGCTCAGCACCTGAAAACGGCTGATGGCGAAGGGTTTGGCGAAGGTCACGTCGTGCAGCGGGCCTTCGTCCGGCTGACGACCCAGTTCCTCTTCGGGCGCACCCATGGTGAAGGTGCCCGCAGGCAGCACGACCATTTCCGGGCAGTCCTTGCAGTCCTTGAACACTTTTCCGGGCGCGGGCACCGCAGCGGGCGTGGCGGCGAGGGTGGTGCCGCATAGCAACAGGCCTATCAGGGCGTACAGGGGCAGCAATGTTTTTTTCATGACGGGTCTCGATGGAAAACGGAACAGGTGAACGGTGCAGGCGTGTCAGGCGCGTCGGGCGAGCAGCGTCATGAAGCGATCGATTTCGGCTTCGCTGTTCAGCAGTCCCGGCGCGGTGCGCACCACCGGGCCGACGTCGCGACTCACCGCGTCAACGACCATGCGCTGCTTCATCAGCCAGGCCGCCACGTCGTCGCACGATTGGCCCTTGAGCCGGAAGAAGCTGAAGCCCGCCGATAGCGCAGGATCCATGGGCGTCACCAGCTCGACATTGGGCTGGGCCTTGAGGCGCTGCTTGAGGTCACTGTTGAGCTGGTGAATACGTGCCTGCACATCGGCCTTGCCCAGTTGCAGGTGCAGTTTGAAGGCCTCGTTCAACGCCCAGCGGTGTTCGAACGAGTGGTAGCCGCCGGGCGTCATGATCGTGCTGAAACCGGTGGCTTCCGAGAACGTCGGGATCAGCGGCGTGAGGTCCTTGACCTGTTCCGAGCGGGCGCAGACGATGCCGGTACCGCGTGGACCGAACAGCCACTTGTGGGTGCCGGCGACATAGAAGTCGCACTTCATCTCCGGGAAGTCGAGGTTCTCGACGCCAAAGCCATGCACGCCGTCGACCACATAGAGGATGCGGTCCTGGTCGTCACGGTTGCGGTTGTGTTCCTCGACCAGATCGCCGATGGCCCCGATGGGCAGTTTCACGCCGCTGCCGGACTGCACCCAGGTCATGCCCAGCACGCGCGTCTTCGGCTGGATACTGCGCGCGATGGAGCCGATGATTTCGTCGACCGAGACGGTAGCCGGGTCCTTGAACAGGCGAATCTTGCGAACCTGCGTGCCGTCGCGCTGCTGGCGGAATTTCAGGATGTCGCGGACGCAGGAATGCTCGTGTTCGGTGGTCAGAATCTCCTGATCCGGGCGCACATGAATACCGCCGTAGATGATCGCCAGGCCTTCAGTGGTGCTGCCGGTCAGGGCGATCTGGCCGGGTTGGGCCTTCAGGTACTTGCCCGCCCAGACGCGAACCTCGTGTTCGCGGCGCTCGGTCTCTCCCAGGTCCCAGTCCATGGCCAGACCGGGATTGCGGTCGATATGCGCGCGATGCTGTTCGATGGCCTGGCGAACCGGTGCGGGGTGCGAAGTGACCAGAAAATTCGAGAGGTGAACGTAGTCCGGGTCCTGATTGAACAATTGTTTCAGGCGCGTCCATTTATCCGTGGAGGCCGGCTGAGTGGCTGGCGTCATGGCCGCTGTTGCCAGACCGGAGCCCAGTGGCAGGGCTGCGGCCAGCACTCCGGCCTGTTTGAGAAAGGTTCTGCGATCAGTCATGAGCGTCTGCGCCTGAGGGTCGGGTAGCGGCGTTTGAGAGATTCATGTGTTTCACATCCGGACGGGCAGCCGCCTGAACCTGCTCCCAGACGCGCAGAAAGTTGCCGCCCCAGAGCTTGGTGATATCCGCTTCGGCGTAGCCGCGCTCGATCAATTCGGCCGTCACGTTGCGGATTTCGCTGACATCGTTGAAGCCTTTCACACCACCGCCATCGTTGAAGTCGGAGCTGATGCCGACATGGTCGATGCCGATTTTGCGGACCGTGTAATCGATGGTGTCGACGAAATCCTTGACCGTGGCTTTGGGCTCCTCCTCGAGAATCGCGTACAGCTTGCTGGCATAGGCGCCGAAGCGTTGCTCCGGCCAGACGGTGATGATCGGGTCGCCGGGCATCAGCGCCATGGCCAGGTTCGGCAGCGGTGGCAGGTCGAAGTCCTTGCGTAGCGCATTGAGCTTGTTCTGGGTTTTCTGGGTCAGCGGCTTCAAATAGGCTGGGAACGCCACGATTTGCATCACACCGCCGCTGCGCTTGATGAGCTGCAGTTCCTCGTCGCTGAGGTTGCGCGGGATGTCCACCAGCGCACGCGGCGCCGAGTGCGAGGCGACCATCGGCGTGCGGCTCAGCTCGCTGACCTGTTGCAGCGCCTTGCTCGACATCTGCGACACGTCGATGATCACACCCAGGTCATTGAGGCGTTGCACGGCCTGCCTGCCGATCTCCGACAGGCCGCCCAGAGCGTCGGGCGTGTCATTGAGAAAGGGCAGGGGGCGTGAAGAATCGGCCCAGCTGTTATTGCCGACATAACTGAAACCGAACATGCGCATGCCGCGTGCGGCCCAGTGGTCCAGCAGGCTCAGGTCATTGCCCAGCGGGTAGGCGTTGAGCATGCTGATGAAGATCGCAAACTTGCCTTCGCCGTGCAGGCGGCGCATGTCGTCCGGGGTGTAGGCGATGCCGACCTGATTGGGGAAATCGCGCACCAGCCCGCTGATGATCCGGTAGCGCACTTCCTGCTGATGGCGTGCTTCGTCGACGAAACCGGGTGTCGGGCGATGCGGGGCGTTGTCGCCGTTCCAGATCTCCGGCCAGCCGAATACCGTCAGCGCTGCACCGGACAGGCGTCCGCGCGCGGCTTTCACCAGGTCGAACTGCCCCGAGCCGTCCTTGTCGGCTTCGTTGCCCTCGCTGCCGAATTTCATCGGCACGGTGATGTGGCTGTCGAAGGAAATGATCCGCTCCTGCAGGTCGTCGGCCTGCTGCATGACCTTGACCGGGTAGCCTGCTGGCGACCAGTAATTCCAGGCCAGAAAGCCCGTACCTGCACTGATCGCCAGGGCCAGTGGCAGGCCGATGAAGAGAGCTTTTTTCCAACGCGATCTTGTCATTTCCGTCTCGTGTGGTTAACCGTTGCGCAGCCTGCGACGGCTGTTGCTATCTGGTGGAGAACGAGCGGATCACCGAGAAATTTAGCGCGGGCTCATGGATGTGTGTGCAGCGCTAAATTTGTCTGCCGGGTTTACGTTCTAGCTTGGATAACGGCTGTCTCGGGGCTGGAACAGGTAGGGTAATGACGATTTCTCGACGAGGGTTCATAGCGGGTCTGGCGCTGACCGGTGCGGCAGTTCCGGCAGCGTATTACGCGCATCGGGAACTCACCCGGGTCGACCTGCCGGAAACGCCGGGCGAAGCGACGGCGGGGCCTGCCGATACCGCCACCCAGCGCCTGGCCGACAAGCTGCGCGGTGTGTGGACTCTGCGCTTCGAAGGGCGCGATGCCGGACTGAGCGGTGCGCCGCTCGAAGGCCTGGAAATGTTTCTCGACATCGCCCCGCGTGGTCGCGGCCTGCGCGGCTATATCGACACGGCCGGGCAATTGCGCGGCGATGCGCTGCCGCGCTTTCGGGTGATTGGCGATCTGCAACCGGCCAATGCCGCAAGACTCTACCTGCGGGTCATGGACGGCCATGCCGGCAATGATCCGCACAGCGACAACCCGGATTACGAATTCAGCCTGACCCTCGATGAAGTCTGGGGTGCGTTCGGTAACGCCGGCAGCGGCACCCTGAGCGGGCGTATCGAACGTCTTGACCGACCGCTGGCCCTGCCGGAACTGGAAAACCGTCTGATTGCGATCAAACAGGTGTTTCCAGAAGCGCGGGAAAGGGTGGGCCTGAGTCCGCCGTTTCTGGCCTGGCTGGTTTCCAGGGAGCATCGTCTGTTCCATCAGCTCTGGCATGCCTCGCGAGACAAGTGGCACAAATTGCCCGAAGACAAGCGTAACGCCCTGCGCGGCATCGGCTGGCAGCCGGGGCCGCGTGACCATGAGCGCGATGCGCGTGGCCCGCACAAGGACCGCAACGGCTCGGGTGAAGACTTCTTTTATATGCACCGGCACATGCTGATCCAGGCACGCAGGATTCAGGATTTGCCGTCCTGGCCGCGTTTTCCGCTGCCGCAGCCTGAGCTGGAACGCGACCGCCTGGGCTTTGCCCGCTATTTCGACAATCACGACGGCTGTTCGCTGCCGCCCAACTGGCTGGCGCATGGTGACGAGGAATACACACAGCTGGTCAGCGATATCAAAAGCCACGAGACGTTTCATACGCATTTTCAGGTCTGGGAATCGCAGTATCGCGATCCGCGCTTTTTGTCGAAGCTGACCCTGGGCCAGTTTGGTTCGCAGGTCGAACTGGAGCTGCACGACTGGCTGCACATGCGCTGGGCCTCGGTGGCCCGCGACCCGGCCAACGGGCAGCCGGTGCCGATGGCACGTCGTTCGGATGATTTTGCCGAGCGCTGGTTCGAGCCGGAAAACGACTTTCTTGCCGACCCGTTTTCATCGCACGTGAACCCGGTGTTCTGGATGTTCCATGGCTGGATTGACGACCGCATTGAGGACTGGTTCCGCGCCCATGAGCGCTTTCATCCGGGCGAAGTGAAGCGCCTGCAAGTCAACGGCGTACCGTGGTTTGCGCCAGGCCGCTGGGTGAATGTCAGCGACCCGTGGCTGGGGCCTGAAACGCACGGTTGCAGCACAGTGCCCGGCCAGACTGCAGGCACGACCATGGAAATGGACCCGGAAGTCATGAAGCTGGCGCTGCGCATCACCTTCGCGGCCGATGACAAACTGAGCAACCTGCTACGCCGCGTGCCGCGCCGGCCCTGGTATGCACGGAATCTGCTGCCGGAGAGGTGGTTTTGAGCAGCGCTGGCTCCTAGGCTCTGTACGAAAAGTGGCTGCGCTCGGTGATGCTGCGTTAAAAACAGGCTCGGATGCGAGTCCAATCGGAATGCTCATTTACAACACGTAGAGTCGAACGCGACCCCGGCCGTTCCTCGCCTGTTTTTGCCTTGCCTGACCTTCGCTCGCCGACTTTTCGTACAGAGCCTAACGCACTCCGCTCTGTCGGATATTTCATGAATGCCCCCCTGATTCTCGAACAAAAGGCGTAGGGTGGCGCCAGGTCGCAAGCTGTCTGGATGTTCGGCCGTTTCTCATCCCTTCCTTGCTTGCGCCCTCGAGAACACCTTTCATGACACCCGGAATTTTTGACGCGAACAACATTCACTTTGATCTGGGCCCCGATGCCGGTGGCAACTGGTCTGAGGTCATGCTGAAGCATCACGGGCTTTACTGTGAGTTCGATAAAACCCTGTCAGGCAACTCCACAGCGCAAAGCTGGAGCCTGGGGGCTATTGGTGTCACGCAGGCTGATCTGAAATCTCTGGTATTGATCCCGGTTGGAGAAGAACAGGATTGCTGGCAGGGGGAATGGCTTTATCTGAAGCTTATGACCGGTGGGTATGTCGATATCGACGAAGCCGGAAAGCAACATCGCTTCATGGCTGGCAGCATGTTCTTCATCGATCCCGGGCAATCCTTTCAGGAGTCGTTTACCCAGCATGGGCAAATGACCGTATTGCGCATTCCCAAGTCCAGTTTGCGCGATCGGGGCCTGAGGCATTCGTTGCCGGGGCTGATGGTTGCCGACATGGAGTCGGCAGACATACGCGCAGCCCGTGACCTGATCCACTGCATCGCGCAGCAACAGGCGGCCCCTGGCTTGGTCATACGCGAGTTGATGGGCAGACAATTGCTGGAGCTGATTGACGCCATGCTGGGCGGCCCCGGCGACAAGGCAGTTTCGCGCAGCACTGATGTCGTGCTGTTGCGCGCCAGACGTTACATTTACACGCGTTTGAGTGACACCGAACTCGACTGCGCGGCCATTGCCGGTGCCGTGCATGTTTCAGTCAAGCACTTGCAACGCTTGTTCCGGAGTGAGGAGACGACGGTGATGCGTGATGTCTGGAATATCCGCCTGCAACACGCACAGCAATTGCTCAGTTCGACCCGCACGCTTCGGCCAAGTGTTCAGGACGTTGCCTGGCAGTGCGGTTTCACCACGGCAGCGCATTTCAGTCGCGCCTACCGGGCACAGTTCGGTATTTGCCCCTCGCATGTTCGGGCTACTTTCAACTGAGCAACTTCTGCTCTCGCCTTATCAGTTGAAAGCGCCTTGTGGACATCCCTCACGCGCCTTGCAGATAACGGTGATACGCCGTCTGCGCCCTAGAATCGATCCTGTCATTCAGTGACTGATTCATCTCAATGGCTGCTGCGCTGACGCATCGGTCACAGCCCACCGTTATTCATCTTTCGCGATTGGCCCCGGCAGTTTTGCGCCGTCAATTCATGGAAGTTTTACAAAGGCACTCTTATGGAAAGTTATACCGGCGCAACCGACACTGCAGACTTTGCACGTCGTGTTGAAGACAATCAGCGGCGACTGAAAGCCAGTCTGAAGGGCGCTTACGATTACATCGTGTGTGGCTCCGGCACCTCCGGGTCGGTCGTTGCGCGGCGTCTGGCAGAGAATCCCGACGTCAGTGTTCTGCTCCTGGAGGCAGGCGGCACCGATGATGTGCCCAGTGTTACCGATGCCAGTATCTGGTTCACCAACCTGGGCACCGAGCGCGACTGGCAGTTTCAGGCACAACCCAACCCGCACCTCAATAACCGGGCCATTCCCTTGTCGATGGGCAAGGTGCTGGGCGGTGGATCCTCGATCAACGTGATGGTCTGGGCGCGCGGGCACAGCAGTGACTGGGACCACTTTGCCAGCGAATCAGGTGATCCGGCCTGGAATTATCAATCGACACTCGCCACCTATCGACGTATCGAGAACTGGCAGGGTACGCCAGACGCACTGCGCAGAGGCACGGGCGGTCTGGTCTTCGTGCAGCCTGCGCCTGATCCCAACCCGATTGCACCAGCCATGCTGGGAGCGGTGGCGGAGCTCGGAATGCCTGTTTTCGATGACCAGAACGGCGCGATGATGGAGGGCGCGGGTGGCGCGGCACTGGTCAATATGTGTCTGGAAAACGGTCGTCGCCGTTCGATTTTTCGCAGTTATGTGTACCCGCTGATGGCGCAGCCCAACCTGACGGTCCTGGCCCACACCCATGTATTGCGCGTGTTGCTGGAAGGCAAGCGAGCGGTCGGGGTCGAGGTCATTCATGAAGGCAGGATCATGAGTTTCAGAGCACGAGAGGAAGTCGTGCTGTCACTGGGTGCCATCAACACACCCAAGGTGTTGATGCTGTCCGGAATCGGCGATGCGCAGCAACTGGTTCGGCATGGTATCGCTCCGCTAGAGAATCTGCCGGGTGTCGGCCAGAATTATCAGGACCACATCATGGTCTCGGGGTGCATCTGGGAATACGAACAGGCTCATGCGGCGCGCAACAACGCCGGGGAATCGACGTTCTTCTGGAAGAGTGATCCGGCGCTCGATGTACCCGACATCCAGACCTTTCTCGCTGAAATGCCCATTGCCTCGTTTGAAGCGCAGGCGACGTTCAACCCTCCGGCCAGCGCATGGTCTTTGTTGCCGGGGCTGGTACGGCCCAAAAGCCGTGGCTCGATCACGTTGTCTGGCGGCGGGCACCGGGACGCACTGAGAATCGACAGCGGTGCGCTTGCCGAACCCGAAGATCTGCAGGCGCTGGTGCGTGCAGTCGAATTTTGCCGAGAGATCGGCAACAGCTCGACCCTGCGCCCGTTTGTACGCCGTGAGGTGATGCCCGGAAAGATGAACCGCAAGGATCTGGAGTCGTTCGTGCGCAACACCGCATCGACCGTCTGGCACCAGTCCGGTACGGCCAGAATGGGTATTGATGAGTTATCGGTGGTGGACGCGCAATTGCGCGTCTATGGCATCGACAATCTGAGGGTCGCGGACGCCTCAATCATGCCGCGAGTAACCACCGGCAACACCATGGCCCCGTGCGTGATCATCGGGGAGCGCTTGGGCAGTCTGCTCACTGGCAAGTCCTGAATAATTTGATCCATGCCGTAGATCATGTAGCGAGTGCCCGGTGGGTACTCGCTGACTTTCACCTTTTCGAGAGCATCATCATGAGCAGGCTTCAAGGCAAAATTGCGATGATTACCGGCGGCAGCAGCGGCATCGGTCTTGCGACCGCCCAGCGTTTTGTGGAAGAGGGCGCCTATGTGTTTATCACGGGTAGACGTCAGCCCGAGCTGGACGAGGCCGTTGCACGTATAGGTCGTAACGTGACAGCCGTACAAGGCTATGTGTCCAGTCTTGACGATCTGGACCGACTCTACGCAGTGGTCAGGCGCGAGAAAGGCTGCATTGACGTGCTCTTCGCCAACGCCGGCATTATGGAAATGCAATCCATCGATGGCGTCGATGCGGCGCACTACGACAAGGTTTTTTGATACCAACGTCAAAGGCCTGTTGTTCAGCGTGCAAAAGGCACTGGTGTTGATGCACGACGGCGGCTCGATCATCTTGAATTCGTCCATTGCCGCCAACAGGGGCGTTTCGGGCTGCAGCACTTACAGCGCTACAAAGGTAGCCATACGCTCGTTTGCCCGAACCTGGACAGCCGAGCTGCAAAGTCGAGGTATTCGCGTCAATACACTGAGCCCGGGCCCGATCGACACGCCGATCATGGGCCTGGAAGGGCTTGCGCAAGAGCACGTCGCTCAAATGAAAGCAGCGCTGATCAGAGGTATTCCACTGGGCCGTCTTGGCCGCCCTGAGGAAGTGGCCGCGGCCGCGCTGTTTCTTGCCTGCGACGACAGCAGTTTCATTGCGGGTATCGAGATGTGTGTAGACGGGGGCAAAGCGCAAGTTTGAGGAATAGCGGGCCTGAAGCCCGCTCAGCGCACCTGCCAGCCACCGCCCAGCGCTTTGTACAGCGCGATGCTCGCCTGCACCCGTGCCAGCCGCAACTGCACGCTTACGTCCTGCGCCAGGTACAGCGTGCGCTGGGTTTCCAGTACGGTGAGCAGGTCTTCGGCGCCTTCCTGGTAGCGGCTTTGGGCGATGCGGAAGGCGGTTTGCGCCTGTTTGAATTCTTCTTCGTGCCAGTAGCGCTGTTGATCCAGGCCGCGAATGCTGTTCAGGGCTTTTTCCACGTCGGCGAAGCTGTTGATGATCGCGCCGCGATAGGTTTCCAGCAGTTCTTCCTGACGCGCTGTGGCCTTGTCGCGCTCGGCGGCCAGACGGCCATTGTTGAAGATCGGTCCGATCAGCCCGGCAGCGAGGCTGCTGAACGGTGCGCGCAGCCAGTCTTCGGCGCGGGTGTTTTCGGTGCCGAGCCGGGCGCTCAGGGTCAGTTTTGGCAGCATGGCGGCGCGGGCGACGGTGACATTGGCCTGTGCCGCCGCCAGGTCAGCCTCGGCCTTGGCCAGATCAGGGCGGCGGGTCAGCAGTTCGCTGGGCAGGCCGGGGCCGATGTCCGGCCAGTTCAGGGTGTCGAAGGGCTGATCCGCGAGGTGCAGATTCTGCACCGGTTGACCGAGCAAGGCTGCCAGGGTGATTAACTGCTCGTTGGCCAGTTGCTGAACGCGGGGCAGTTCACGCTGCTGGGCCGCAACCAGATTTTTTTGCTGCGCCAGCTCGAGGGCGGTAGCTGAGCCCGATTCATAGCGGGTTTGCACCAGGCGCAGTACGTCTTGGGCGTTGGCCAGATTCAGTTCGGCAATCCGCCCTTGCTCGCGCGCCGCCAGGGTTTGCGCATAGCGATCGGCGACGTTGGCCAGCAGGGTCAGCTCCACGGTCGCCTGATCGAACTGGCTGGCGCGCAGCCCTTGGAGTGCGCTGTCGCGTCCCGCTGCGATACCTCCCCAGAAATCCACCTCATAGCTGGCGGTCAGGTCGCTGGTGAAGTTGTTGGTGTTGTTGTCGTCGGAAGGGTTGGCCTTGCGGTCGCTGTTGCGCAGGAACCGGTTACGTTCGCCGCGCAGGTCAAAGGCCAGTTCCGGGAGCAAGGGCGCGCCGCCGATAATGGCGCTTGCCTGTGCCTGACGAACCCGTGCCATCGCTGCAGCGACTTCATGACTGTCAAGGCTGGCCTGTTCGATCAGACGATTCAGCTGTGGGCTGCCGAACTGCTGCCACCAACGGATATCACTGCGCTGTGCGGCGGCGTTTGCGGCAAACGCCCAGCTTGCCGGTGGCTGGATGCCGCTGTCCGGCGGCGGAGCAGGCGTCTGGCAGGCGCTCAGCAACAGGCAGGCAGTCAAAACGCAAAGGCTAGGCTTCATTGATCGATCATTCACTGGTGAGGGCCGCGACCGGGTCGAGGCGGGCAGCTTTGCGGGCCGGCATGAAGCCGAAGATCACGCCGGTAATCAGGGCGCAGGCAAACGCCCCGGCCACAGCCGGCAGGGTGAACGCAACGGCCACCTTACTCAGCAATAGCGCTGCGCCCATGCCCAGCGCCAGCACGATACCGGCCAGCCCGCCGACCACGGAAAGCATCACAGCCTCGGTGAGAAACTGCCGCAGGATGTCGCTCTGTCGCGCACCGGTGGCCATGCGGATGCCGATTTCACGGGTGCGTTCGCGCACTGTCATCAGCATGATGTTCATCACGCCGATACCACCGACCAGCAACGAAATGGCGGCAATCGAGCCGAGCATCAGCGACAGGGTGTTCTGGGTGCGTGCTTCGGCCTGGATCATCGCGGCGTTGTTGGTCAGTTCGTAATCCTGTTTGCCGTGATGCAGTTGTTGCAGCAGGTCGCGGATCGCTGTTTCGGCCTGTTTGACGTTGTTGGCGTCACGGGTGGCGATGGTGATGTACTCGGGGTCCTGCGTGCCGAACAGGCGGATACTGGCCGACGAGTAGGGGATGGCGATGCGATTGTCGCTGTCCAGATCGCCGGACGTGGCGCCTTTTTCCTGCAGCACGCCGACCACCTGAAAAGGCACGTTTTCGATCAGGATGTACTGGCCGACAGGGTCGTTATGCTCGCCGAACAGTTTCTGGCGAACCTTGTAGCCAATCACTGCGACGGCGGCTGCGTTCTGCTCATCCGCTTCGCTGAAATAACTGCCTTCCACCACCGGCCAGTTGAAGATCGCCGGAAAGTGCGTGTCATTGCCGCCGACGTAACTGGAGTGATCGACGTTGCCGTAGCGCACCCCGGCCTGGCCGCCGTTGACCGGCATGATCATTTTCACCTCGGGCAACTGGCCCAGCGCGGCGATTTCCTCCAGGGTGATGACGCCTTTCGGCGCGCGCGGATTGGGCGCCTTGCCGTTGAGGTAAATGATATTGGAACCGAACGAGGACATCTGCGCCATGACCTGACGCTTGCTGCCTTCGCCGACGGCCAGCATCACCACCACCGACGCCACGCCGATGACGATGCCCAGCAGGGTCAGCGCGGTTCGGAAGCGATTGATCCACATGACGCGCCACGCCGCCTGAACCGCCTCGAGCAGCTCGCCTTGCCAGGCGCCGTGGCTGCCGCTGCCCTCGCTCAGGCGCTTGCGCAGGTCGACCGCCTGCAGCGTGCCCGGATTGACTGAGCGCTGCACGTCAGAAGCATCTCGAGCCGTATCACTGATCACCAGCCCATCGCTGATTTCGATGACCCGTTTGGCGCGCGCCGCCACTTCCCGGTCATGGGTGATGAGGATCACCACATGGCCCTGGCTGGCCAGTTCGTCCAGCAGGGTCATCACCTCCGCGCCACTGTGGCTGTCCAGCGCACCGGTGGGCTCGTCGGCGAGGATGATGTGCCCGCCATTCATCAAGGCGCGGGCGATGGAAACCCGTTGCTGCTGGCCGCCGGATAACTGATGCGGTCGATTGCCGGTGCGCGACGCCAGGCCCAGTCGGTCGAGCAGGGCGGCGGCCCGCGCGTGACGCTCTGCGGCGGGCGTCCCGGCGTAGATTGCCGGCATCTCGACGTTTTCCTGTGCCGAGCCGGACGGAATCAGGTGATAGCCCTGAAACACGAACCCGAACGCTTCACGGCGCAGCCAGGCGAGCTCGTCGCTGCCCAGTTCGGCGACGTTTTCCCCGGCGAACAGGTATTCGCCCGAGGTCGGGCGGTCCAGGCAGCCGAGGATGTTCATCAGCGTCGACTTGCCGGACCCGGAAGCGCCGACAATCGCCACGAACTCACCGGCATGAATCGACAGATCGATGCCGCGCAGCACGTTGACCCGTGGGCTGTCGCCTCCGCCGTAGGATTTGCGGATGCCTCGCAGGTCGATCAGCGGCGTGCGCATTCAGCCTCCGCTGCCGACAGAGGCGGGCACCAGCAGGCGCTCACCTTCATTCAGTCCATCGAGTACCTGCACTCGCAGACGGTCGCTGATGCCGGTGCGCACCTCACGGTTCTGCACCTCACCATTGGCAGATAGCACTTGGGCGGTCTGCCGATCGGCCTGCGCCCCGTTTCGCAACGCCGCGAGTGGCGCGGTGAGGGTGTTCTCGGCTTTTTCGGCGACGAAGAATATCTGTGCGGTCATTTCTGCCATCAGCGCCTGATCGCTGTTATCCACGTCCAGCAGCACGGTGTACAGCACCACACGGCCACCGCCGTTCTTGCGCGAACTGCTCGGGCTGCCGCCGCCCTGATTGGCTTGATCCAGCGGCCTGGGCGGCACCGGCAGGATCTGCCGCACGGTGCTGCTCCAGCGCCGGTTGCCGCCGCTCAAGGTGGTGAAATAGGCAGTCATGCCGGGTTTGACATGGCCGATATCGGCTTCCGAGACCTCGGCCCAGACCGTCATCGGTGACAAGCGGGCGATGCGCAGAATCAGCGGGGTCTGTTGTTGCGCGTTCAGCGTCTGGCCTTCACGTGCATCGAGGGCGACCACTGTGCCGCTCATGGGCGCGAAAATACGGGTGTAGCCCAGCGCTGCTTCGTCGCTGCGCAGCGCGGCCTGAGCTTCGAGAATCTGCGCCTTGAACATGTCGACCCGTGCCTGGGTGGCGCGAAATTCCGATTCCGCAGCTTGAACGTCCTCGGCTCGTGTGGCGCCGCCTGCAGCGAGGCGCTTCTGGCGCTGCTGCTTCTGTTCTGCAAGTTCGTGCAGCGCACGCTGCTCCTGCAATTGCGCCTTGAGGTTATCGATGGCGTAGCGTGCGGCGTCGAGTCTGGCCTTTTGCGTCGAAGGGTCGATTTCGACCAGCAAGTCGCCTTCCTTGACCTGATCGTCGACCTGGGCATGGATTTTCATGATCTGCCCGCTGGCCTGCGAGCCCACATCCACGTAACTGCGCGGCTGCAGGGTGCCGAGCGCCGTGACGCTGTTTTCGATCGTGCCGCGGGTCACCGTCACGGTCGCGGCGCTGCTTTTGCTGTCGGGCAGGATCTGCCAGGCGCATACGGCAATGACCGGGAACAGGCACAGCGCCACCAGGAGGGCGCGGCGAGGATGTCGAGAGCGTTTCATGCAGATTCCTGCGCTGGGAGATCAGTCGGTCGGTGAACGACGGCCACGAGAGCTGCCCTTTAAACGAGGCATGCCAGCAGGAATTTAGCGTTGATCACGGGTTACCCGCTTCGGCTAAACATCAGCGTCCGTGCTTCGTTTAACGGGAGCGGCTAATTCGGGTCGTCTTGTCGAGTTGGAGTCAGCGTGATTATGTCCAGACCCCTGTGCGGTTTTGTGTTTGCAGGTCTTTCGTTCGCTGTGATTTTCCCTGCGCAAGGCTTGGTTGAGCCTGGAAAACAGGCGGCCAGTGCCGAGATCCGGCGAACCGGTTTTGGCGTGCCGCATATCGTTGCCGCCAATGAGCGCGGTCTGGGTTACGGCATCGGTTATGCCTATGCGCAGGACAACTTGTGCCTGCTGGCCAATGAGATTGTCACCGTCAACGGCCAGCGCTCGCGCTATTTTGGCCCCGATAAGGCGACCCTTGAGCAGCGCAACAATATGGCCAGCGACCTGTTGTTCCAGTGGCTCAATACGCCGCAGGCACTGGCGGATTTCTGGAATGCGCAGCCGCTGGAGATCCGCCAGTTGATGCAGGGCTATGTCGCCGGTTACAACCGCTCGCTCGATGAACAGAAGGCCAAGGGCCTGCCGCAGCCCTGTGCGGCCGAGTGGGTTCGGCCGATCAGTACCGATGATCTGGTGCGCTTGACCCGTCGCCTGCTGGTAGAGGGGGGCGTGGGGCAGTTCGCCGAAGCGCTGGCCGGTGCTACGCCGCCTGCGCTGCAAAAGCCACTGCAGGTAAATGCTCAGCAGGTTCAGGCGCTGCAACTGGCTGCTGCGCGCAACCAGCGGTTTGCTCTGGAGCGCGGCAGCAATGCCGTGGCAATAGGGCGCGAGCTATCGGCCAACGGGCGCGGCATGCTGCTGGCCAATCCGCATTTTCCATGGGCTGGCGGCCTGCGCTTCTATCAAATGCACCTGACCATTCCCGGCAAGCTCGACGTGATGGGCGCAGCCTTGCCGGGCCTGCCACTGATCAATATCGGCTTCAATCAGCATCTGGCCTGGAGCCATACCGTCGACACGTCGAAACACTTCACGCTGCATCGCCTGCAGCTCGACCCGAAGGATTCCACCCGTTACCTGCTGGATGGCAAATCGGTTGCCATGGACAAGCAGCAGGTGAGTGTCGACGTGAAGCAAGCCGATGGCAGCCTGAAGTCGGTACCACGCATTGTCTATTCGTCCAGGTTCGGTCCGGTGGTGCAGTGGCCGGGCAAGCTGGACTGGGACGAAAAGTTTGCCTTCAGCCTGCGTGATGCCAATCTGCAAAACGACCGAGTGTTGCAGCAGTGGTATGCAATGGACAAGGCTGACAGCCTCAAGACGTTTCAGGATTCGGTGCGCAAGATCCAGGGCATCCCGTGGGTCAACACCCTGGCAGTCGATGCCCGGGGTCAGGCGCTGTACATGAACCTCTCGGTGGTGCCAAACGTCGACGCCGTCAGGCTTGCCCGATGCAGTGATCCGCGCATCGGCACGGAACTGATCGTGCTCGACGGCTCGCGCAGTGAATGCAACTGGGAGGTTTCCGCAGAGGCGGTACAGGCCGGTATTTATCCCTCTTCCCGTCAGCCGCAGTTATTGCGGACCGACTTCGTGCAGCACTCCAACGACTCGGCCTGGATGGTCAATCCCGCTGCGCCGTTGAAGGACTTTTCGCCGCTGATCAGCGAGGACAGCCAGCCGCTGGGGCAGCGAGCACGTTTTGCGCTGGAT
The DNA here is from genome assembly GCF_900074915.1 of Pseudomonas cerasi. Classification (GTDB taxonomy): domain Bacteria; phylum Pseudomonadota; class Gammaproteobacteria; order Pseudomonadales; family Pseudomonadaceae; genus Aquipseudomonas; species Aquipseudomonas cerasi. The sequence goes on along the minus strand of NZ_LT222319.1, from coordinate 3,650,672 downwards.
CGGCTGGGCAGCCTGAAGAAGGCGGGCAAGATCAGCGTCGAGAACCTGCAAGCGATGGTCATGGACAACGAGGTCTATCAGGCCGGGCAAGTGCTGCCGGATCTGCTCAGGTTCTGTGCCTCGGAGCTGGGTGATGATGCTGCGCGGCTGACGCCGCTGTGTACCGCACTGAAAGCCTGGGACGGGCGCGCTGACCTGAACAGTGGCATCGGGTTCGTGTACTTCCAGAGAATCGTGACGTCCATGCAGGCTGTTGCCTCGCGCTGGCGTGTTGCGTTCGACCCGCGCGACCCGGTTCACACGCCGAGCGGGCTGGCGATTGAGAACCCGCAGGTCGCCACTGCATTGCGCGCCGCCATGCGGGCCGCAGTGGATGAAGTGGCCAAGGCAGGCCTCTCGGCAAGCAGTCAATGGGGCGACATTCAGGTTTCCAGCATCAGCGGCAAGCAGATCCCGATTCACGGTGGTCCGGCCGGGCTTGGCATCTACAACGCCATGCAGACCGTGGCAGGCAAGGACGGCAAGCGCGAGGTGGTCAGTGGCACCAGTTACCTGCAGGTGGTGACGTTCGACGAGCACGGCCCAAGGGCGCAGGGTTTACTGGCGTTCTCTGAGTCGAGCAATCCACAGTCAGCCCATTCAAGCGACCAGACTGAAGCATTTTCAAAAAAACAATGGCAGGCGTTGCCGTTCACTGAACAGCAGATCAAGGCTGATCCTGCGTATGAGGTGCAGGTGATAAGCGAGGAGCCTGATCGCTGAAAGAGGCAAGAAAAGCGTTTGGGCCATGCGGCCCAAATGCGCTTATCGGTAATCAGCCGCCCGGTGTGTCGATATCGGCGTCAACGCCAGTGGTGGGCTGATGATTGCGTAAATCCTCGGTTTTTTCTTCCGGCTCATGGTCAGGCACGTAGGCGCTGTCGCTGGTTGACTGGCCCTGCGACTGAGTCTGTGACTGACTTGGGGAAGGCGTCTGGCCCTGGCTCTGGCCATTGCCCTTTTCAGTCTCGGGTTTTACGTCCCCGACTTGCGGCTCGATTGCCGGATCGTTGCGGTCCGGGCCCGGGCTGGCAGGTGCGTCCTGATTTGGCGTCGGTTCTTTCTGACGTTGCGGTTCGATAGACATGAGTACCTCGATATCGGTTTCAGAAAATGTTCTGACACAGTTTCGAGGGGTAGCAATGGGGATCGTTCGATTCAGTTGCCGAATGGTGATGCAGTGGGAAGTGCTGCGTGCAAGGCTATTGGATAAGCGCTGTTCGCGAAAGGCCCGTACGTTGCATGAGATGCATCGACCGGAGAGCAGCCTTCGCGAACAGGTTCGCTTCTACCAGTGCGCTTCAGCGCAGTCAGAGCACTTTTTTGATCGCGTCACACACCACGTCGATGTTCTTCTGATTCAGCGCGGCCACGCAGATACGCCCGGTGTCCAGCGCGTAGATACCGAACTCGCTGCGCAGGCGCTGGGCCTGTTCGGCGGTCAGACCGGAGTAGGAGAACATGCCGCACTGGCGCGCGACGAAGCTGAAGTCCTGACCGGCCGGGTTGTCAGCCAGGCGCTCGACCATCGCCTTGCGCATGCCCTGGATGCGCAGACGCATTTCGCCCAGTTCCTCTTCCCACATTGCACGCAACGCAGGGTCGTTAAGCACCGCAGCGGAGATGATCGCACCGTGGGTCGGCGGGTTGGAATAGTTGGTGCGGATCACGCGCTTGACCTGGGACAGGACGCGAGTGGTTTCTTCCTTCGATTCGGTAATGATCGACAGCGCGCCGACGCGTTCGCCATACAGCGACAGTGATTTGGAGAATGAGCTCGAGGCGAAGAAGGTCAGGCCCGACTCGGCGAACAGGCGCACTGCCAGGGCATCTTCCTGAATGCCCTGACCGAAGCCTTGATAGGCCATGTCCAGAAACGGTACGTGGCCCTTGGCCTTGACCACTTCCAGCACTTTTTTCCAGTCATCCAGGCTCAGGTCGACACCGGTCGGGTTGTGGCAGCAGGCGTGCAGCACGACTACCGAGTTGTTCGGCAGGTTGTGCAGGTCTTCGAGCATGCCGGCACGGTTCACGTCGTGGGTGGCAGCGTCGTAGTAGCGGTAGTTCTGCACCGCAAAGCCTGCGGTTTCGAACAGCGCGCGGTGGTTTTCCCAGCTCGGGTCGCTGATGGCGACGACGGCATCGGGCAGCAACTGCTTGAGGAAGTCGGCACCGATCTTCAGTGCGCCGGTGCCGCCGACCGATTGGGTGGTCAGCACACGGCCCGAGGCGATCAGCGGCGAATCAGCGCCCAGCAACAGTTTTTGCACGGCCTGGTCGTAGGCGGCGATACCGTCGATCGGCAGGTAGCCACGCGGCGCATGCTGGGCCACGCGAATCTTTTCGGCTTCGGCCACGGCGCGCAGCAGGGGAATGCGCCCGTCTTCATCACAGTAGACGCCTACGCCAAGGTTGACCTTGGTGCTGCGGGTGTCGGCGTTGAAGGCTTCGTTGATACCCAGGATCGGATCGCGGGGTGCCATTTCGACAGCGGAAAACAGGCTCATGGTGCGGCGGCTCTTGGTGAAGAGTGGGAAGGGGACACGCTGAGGCTCGATGCGCCAAAGCGGTGCGCAAACTGAGCGTAGTATAGAGAGCATCCCCTCGGTGATCGACAGTGCAGGGCGGGTTTTTTACAGGTTTTTGCGCATATTTGTAGAACGTTCGTTCGGTTAAAACCTCAATGCTTTAAGTGCGTGCCTTGAAAGGCTGATATATGACTCCATCTATTAGCCATCACTTCAAAACATCGCACGCCTGCTTCCCGGCGGGAACGGCTGTTTGCGATGATTTCGTCGTTGCGCGCCGTCATGCGCCGACGAATATTTCCAGTTGTGCCGTCGAGGCGGTCAGGTCGCGGAAGGTTTCACGCGAACTCCGTCACACGCGCACCATTCAAGAGGTCAGTTATGTCCGAGTTCCAGCTCGTTACCCGCTTTGAGCCAGCCGGCGATCAGCCCGAGGCCATTCGCCAACTGGTCGAAGGGATCGACGCCGGGCTCGCGCACCAGACCCTGCTCGGGGTGACCGGGTCGGGCAAGACGTTCAGCATCGCCAACGTGATTTCCCAGATCAAGCGTCCAACGCTGGTGCTGGCACCGAACAAGACCCTGGCGGCGCAGTTGTATGGCGAATTCAAGGCGTTTTTCCCGAACAACGCCGTGGAGTACTTCGTTTCCTACTACGACTACTACCAGCCGGAAGCCTACGTGCCGTCGTCCGACACCTTCATCGAGAAGGATGCCTCGATCAACGACCACATTGAACAGATGCGTCTGTCCGCGACCAAGGCGCTGCTGGAGCGCAAGGATGCGATCATCGTCACCACGGTGTCGTGCATCTACGGCCTGGGCAGTCCGGAAACCTATCTGCGCATGGTCATGCACATCGATCGTGGCGACAAACTCGATCAGCGTGCCTTGCTGCGCCGCCTCGCCGACCTGCAGTACACCCGTAACGACATGGACTTTGCCCGTGCGACGTTCAGGGTGCGCGGTGATGTGATCGATATCTACCCGGCCGAATCCGATCTGGAAGCGATCCGGGTCGAGCTGTTCGATGACGAGGTCGAGAGCCTGTCGGCGTTCGATCCGCTGACCGGGGAGGTGATTCGCAAGCTGCCGCGCTTCACCTTCTACCCGAAAAGCCACTACGTCACCCCGCGCGAGACGCTGATCGAGGCGATGGAAGGGATCAAGGTCGAGCTGCAGGAGCGCCTCGAATACCTGCGCAGCCAGAACAAACTGGTGGAAGCTCAGCGTCTGGAGCAGCGCACCCGTTTCGATCTGGAAATGATGCTGGAGCTGGGCTACTGCAACGGTATCGAAAACTACTCGCGCTACCTTTCGGGCCGTCCTTCCGGTGCGCCGCCGCCAACCCTTTTCGATTACCTGCCACCGGATGCCTTGCTGGTGATCGACGAGTCCCACGTCAGCGTGCCGCAGGTCGGCGCGATGTACAAAGGTGACCGTTCGCGCAAGGAAACCCTGGTCGAGTACGGCTTCCGTCTGCCATCGGCACTGGATAACCGCCCGATGCGTTTCGACGAGTGGGAGGCGATCAGCCCGCAGACCATTTTCGTCTCGGCGACCCCGGGTAACTACGAGGCCGAGCACGCCGGGCGTATCGTCGAGCAGGTGGTGCGTCCGACTGGCCTGGTGGACCCGCAGATCGAGATTCGTCCGGCGCTGACCCAGGTCGATGATCTGCTGTCGGAAATCCACAAGCGCACCGCGCTGGAAGAGCGGGTGCTGGTCACCACGCTGACCAAGCGCATGTCCGAGGATTTGACCGACTACCTGAGCGACCACGGGGTGCGCGTGCGTTACCTGCACTCGGACATCGATACGGTGGAACGTGTCGAAATCATCCGCGACCTGCGCTTGGGGACGTTCGATGTGCTGGTGGGCATCAACCTGCTGCGCGAAGGCCTGGACATGCCGGAAGTGTCGCTGGTGGCAATTCTCGATGCCGACAAGGAAGGCTTCCTGCGCTCCGACCGTTCGCTGATCCAGACCATTGGCCGGGCGGCACGTAACCTCAATGGTCGGGTGATTCTGTATGCCGACCGGATTACCGGCTCAATGGAGCGCGCCATCGGCGAGACCGAGCGGCGACGCGAGAAGCAATTGGCGTTCAACCTGGAGCATGGCATCACCCCCAAAGGTGTGTTCAAGGACGTCGCCGATATCATGGAAGGCGCCACCGTCCCCGGCTCGCGCAGCAAAAAACGCAAAGGCATGGCCAAAGCCGCCGAAGAAAACGCCCGCTACGAAAACGAACTGCGCTCGCCGAGCGAGATCAACAAACGCATTCGCCAACTGGAAGAAAAAATGTACCAACTGGCCCGCGACCTGGAATTCGAAGCCGCCGCACAAATGCGCGACGAAATCGGCAAACTGCGCGAGCGGTTGCTGGCGGTTTGAAGCATTGGACACGCCACCTCTCATGCCGGTGCGGCGACCCCCGGATCAGTGTCAGGGCGAAGGAACCCGACGAAGTCAAGCCGAAAACGGAGCTGGGGGCTTTGGTCACTTTTGCCCCTTCAAAGTGAGTCGCCGAGGGGCGAAAAGGTGACCTGAGTCGAACCCCCATTTACCTGAAAAAGAAAAACCGCCGTGTGGCGCAGAGCGTCACGAACTGCATGCCCACGCGGAGCACTGGCACGATAATCAGCTGAATTTGTTTACAACTCCGGGCGCGGAGCTTGCGGAACGAGAGGCGTCCGGGCAATTGCCTTTGTTGCTGGAGCCTCATGCCCCCGGCCTGTTAACATTCCGCGCTTGATCGACCTAATTCGGGATTTTCCATGACCACCGTTCGTACCCGCATCGCGCCATCGCCCACAGGCGACCCCCACGTCGGCACGGCCTACATCGCGCTGTTCAACTACTGCTTTGCCAAACAGCACGGCGGCGAGTTCATCCTGCGCATTGAAGACACCGATCAACTGCGCTCTACCCGCGAGTCCGAACAGCAGATCTTCGACGCACTGCGCTGGCTGGGCATCGACTGGAGCGAAGGCCCCGACGTCGGTGGTCCGCATGGCCCATACCGCCAAAGCGAGCGCGGCGACATCTATAAGAAATACGCGCAGCAACTGGTCGACATGGGCCATGCCTTCCCGTGCTTCTGCACCGCCGAAGAGCTGGACCAGATGCGCGCCGAACAGCAGGCCAAGGGCGAAACCCCGCGCTATGACGGTCGCGCCTTGCTGCTCTCCAAGGAAGAAGTCCAGCGCCGCCTGGACGCCGGCGAGCCACACGTGATCCGCATGAAAGTGCCGACCGAAGGCGTCTGCGTCGTCCCTGACATGCTGCGTGGCGAAGTCGAAATCCCGTGGGACCGCATGGACATGCAGGTCCTGATGAAGACCGACGGCCTGCCGACCTACTTCCTCGCCAACGTCGTCGATGACCACCTGATGGGCATCACCCACGTACTGCGTGGCGAAGAATGGCTGCCATCGGCACCCAAACTGATCCTGCTGTACGAATACTTCGGCTGGGACAAGCCGCAGCTGTGCTATATGCCGCTGCTGCGTAACCCCGACAAGAGCAAGCTGTCCAAGCGCAAGAACCCCACGTCGGTGACCTTCTACGAGCGCATGGGCTTCATGCCCGAGGCGATGCTCAACTACCTGGGGCGTATGGGCTGGTCGATGCCTGACGAGCGCGAGAAGTTCTCCTTGCAGGAGATGGTCGACAACTTCGACCTGTCGCGTGTTTCGCTGGGCGGGCCGATCTTCGATATAGAAAAGCTGTCCTGGCTCAATGGCCAATGGCTGCGTGATCTGCCGGTCGAGGAGTTTGCCTCGCGTCTGAAGACCTGGGCGCTGAACCCTGACTACATGATGAAGATCGCACCGCATGTGCAGGGCAGGGTAGAGACCTTCAGTCAGGTTGCACCGCTGGCCGGCTTCTTCTTTGCAGGTGGCGTCACGCCTGATGTGAAGCTCTTCGAACACAAGAAGCTGTCCCCGGAGCAGGTGCGCCAGGTGATTCAGTTGATCCTGTGGAAGCTGGAATCGCTGCGTCAGTGGGAGAAGGACCGGATCATGGGCTGCATTCAGGCCGTGGTCGAGCATCTCGAGCTCAAGCTGCTAGACGCCATGCCATTGATGTTCGCTGCGATCACCGGTCAGGCCAACTCGGTCTCGGTGACCGATGCGATGGAAATCCTCGGCCCGGACCTGACTCGCTTCCGCCTGCGTCAGGCCCTCGATTTGCTGGGCGGCGTTTCCAAGAAAGAAAACAAGGAATGGGAAAAGCTGCTGGGCTCGATTGCCTGAGGCATTACCTGTTCCTGTGAATCGCCCCCGGTTTTCCGGGGGTTGAAAGGTAAGTGGTTGTATTACCGACAAAAAACTTTGCAAATTGTAGAAAATAAATTTGACAGCCCTGTCACTCACGCTTAATATGCGCCCCGTCCACTGATGTGGGGCTTTAGCTCAGCTGGGAGAGCGCCTGCATGGCATGCAGGAGGTCAGCGGTTCGATCCCGCTAAGCTCCACCAAATTTAGCATTTCAGAGTGCTGCTACACTGCTCTGAAATGATGTGAAACAAGCGGATCCAGCGACCGTTTGTTTTGCGAGAAGGTTTTGTCCCCTTCGTCTAGTGGCCTAGGACACCGCCCTTTCACGGCGGTAACAGGGGTTCGAGTCCCCTAGGGGACGCCAGTTTCACCGAGGGATGCCGGAAGGTTGATCTCCGCCGAGAGGCGTAAATCCGGGGCTTTAGCTCAGTTGGGAGAGCGCCTGCATGGCATGCAGGAGGTCAGCGGTTCGATCCCGCTAAGCTCCACCAATTTTGCCAGGGTTCATCGTTCGATGAACCTGACTGAAGGTTTTGCGTCCCCTTCGTCTAGTGGCCTAGGACACCGCCCTTTCACGGCGGTAACAGGGGTTCGAGTCCCCTAGGGGACGCCACGATTTCCCGCTCTGCGGGACCAAGGGTCATTCGATTATTGAGTGGCCCTTTTGTTTTTTCAGGTCTGGAAGCCCCGGTTTATAAGGCTTCCAGCCACCTCAGTACCACTCGTCGGCACCGTGCGCCCGTACCGTGTGTCACAGTCAGAACGGCTAGAAACTCCCTCCTTTGACCTGAGCTGAACATTGCTTGCGAGCGGTGCACAGGGTCCGAGCGTTCCCCAGTGTTCACAGGGATTGCTCTAACCCGTCCGGTCTTACTCGTTGTTTCAGGCGGTGCACAGGGGTAGTGCTTTCGGGCGCGCTCACTCCGGTACGACAGCGGGAATGGGTTCCTTCGCCAGCTCACTCTTGATCCTGAACACGGTGGCCCGTCCGCAGCCGCACAGCTTCGCTATCTCATCCGCGCTCAGCTTCTTGGCGAGCAGACCTTGTACCTTGTCCCGTAGCTCAGCATCCTTTGGTCTGCCATTGAACCGGCCTTCTTCCTTAGCGACAGCGATACCCTCAGACTGACGCTGGCGAATGAATGAGCGTTCCAGCTCGCCCACTGCGCCCAGCATTGTCAGGATGAATCGGGACGTTGGTGACTCATCAAAGGTCAGGGAAGGTTCAAGGAACTGCACCGTCACGCCTTGTTTCAGCATCTGGTCTAGCAGGTCCAGCAGGTCTTTTGTGTTACGCCCCAGCCGGTCCACGCTCTTGACGGTCACGGTATCGCCACGGCGTAGCTTCCCGATCATCCGTTGTAGTTCCGGGCGGTCGGTGTTCTTGCCGCTGGCGTGGTCGATGAACACCTCATCCAGCGCCAGCGACTCAAGGGCAGCAGTTTGGCGAGCGGTGTTCTGTTCTTTGGTAGAGACGCGGACGTATCCAAACTTCATGGTGCCACCTCAGCGGGAGTATCAATTCATGAGCCAAACGATACAGGATCATTTGAGTTATGCAATGACACTTGTGAGACTGAAATCACATACCCGACGGATGGTATCGTAACGTGTACCCTATTGAGACCTGGCTAAAGAGATGCAGCTAGACAGCTAGCTGCACCACCAGTCGCTTTGCCTACTTCTTACCTTTCGGCTTTGATGGCGATTTCGGCTTAGGCTTATCTGTCTCTTTCACAGACTCCCGTGGGTTCTTCTTTGCGTCTTTCTCGGTGATGTACTCGCCGGTTACGGCGTCACGATATCGAGTTGGCATAGCTGCTCCTATATGGCACGTCGCCACGTTGCGACACACCAACGCTAGCTCACGCCCACGGCTTTGCAACTGCCCACAGGCGCTAGGCCTACGGGGGCGTGGGAGCTTGTCATTAATGGGAGACACCCTCGCTTGAGCACACTATTTTTACGTTGCGAGTGCAGGCACGACGCAGACCAGACGCAGGCTGAAAAGGGAAGCAGCCGTTAGGCCGCCTCCAGTTCTTGCATGTGCTGCTCCAGCAATCGAATCTGTCGTTCCCGCTCGGCATACTCCAGCAGGATTCCACGCACAGTCCACGCAGGCACAGTCTCCAGAACCATATCCCACTTAATGAACCCGCCAAGGTCTTCCCCCTCCCAATCGACGATAACCGAGAGGTTGTAATTCCTGGGCCAGATACAGTGCCGGGCCATGCTCTTGTCATACGGCCATGTTGGTTCCTTAGGGCAGCCCGCCGGTACGGTGCTGGGCGAGCCACACACTATGTAAACCATCCCACAGGGCGAGGTATCAGACAGGGCGTACTCCTCATGCCAAGGTTTAATAACCGGCTTCTGGTTCCTGTTGGCGGCTGCGCCGCGTCCCCGAGTCACGCCGACACCCCAGCGGTGCGGTGCTGGGCACGATGTAGCGAGACCAGTACAGCCGATGCCAGATACTTCTCGCCGTCAAGCGTTACAACGTACGAGCCGGATGTGGTTTGCCCACCGGCCACCGCTCCAGCTTCACGGCTACGGGTGCCGGTGCATCCGTTCCAGTGGTTCCAACGCAGGCCGCTTGGGCTGGTCAGGTCGGTGCTGAATGCTGCCTGAAACGAGGCCAGGACTTGTTTAGTAATGCGAGCTTTCATAGTTGTTCCTCCAAGGGGATACGGCCCACCCGGAGGGCAGGCATCAAGTTCGTTTAGGTTTTGGAGCCGCAAGGGCTTGAGCGATGGTGCGGACGCACAGCGCTAGTTCTCGGTCTTGTTCAATCAGGGGTTCGATAGCTGCGCGGGTCTGTGCAGGATCACCAGACAGCAGCGCATCGACGGCGAGCATCAGCGGTTCAGTGTCGAGGGCAACGGACCCGGCGCGGATCACCCGGCCACCTTCAAGGCTGTACCGACCGACGACCACAGGCCCCAGCCGGTCCAAGATGGTCCGCTGATCCAGCAGGCGCTGTGTGCGTTGGTGGCGTTGCTGCCAGTTCTCCGAAGCTTGATCATCCGTTGCGGCGTACACAGTGCCGCCGTCTGGCAGCTCCTTGAACACTTGCAGTACGCGGGCACCATTACATGCGCGGCACGTCAGGTTCCGAGTGTGGCGTTCGCAGCCACTACACTCCGCACAGCTCCAGTTCGGATCGTCGAAGGTCTTAGCCCCGGACATGACAGCGGCGTATCGGGCTGGGGCAAGTTGGCGCATGCTATTGAGTCGGCCCTCATACCCCGGATACCCGAGTCGCATACGGATCAAGTCGTCTGCTGTAGGGTGCTGCCCACGTCTGAGCGCGGGTCTCGCATCCCAAACCCCGCTCACACCAGCGCTCTGAGCTTGTCAGGGAACACTGACCCCAAATATGGGGCGGGCTTCGCTGCTTGGGAGCGCTGGAGCATTACCTGTTCACGATCAGCCAGGGCACGCTCCGTACCAGCGGCGGATGCTTCAAGAGGAATCCACTGTTGATCGACGTAAACGCTCAGCACCCAGCCCGCACTTGGCTCAACGGCCAGTGAGTACGACGCCCAGCCCGCAGCATCCTTACCGGTATCAAGCGTTACGTTCCCACGTGAAGTGCAAGCCTCGGCCCATGCATCAGCGAGCGCACGCCAGTTCTGAGTACGACCAGCGGCCAAGGCCGGTACATCGACCTTTGGCCCTGCGAGGTTCTGTGCCATACCAGCACGGTCAGAATCGACCAGCTCCAAAACGAACTTGAATTCAGCATCGGTCAAATGCTCAGCGGCCTTGATCGCCGCTATCTCGCCTTGCAGGGCGGACAGCACTCGATCTTTCCATACATCGTGAGCACTACCAGCAGCGACTCGCTCACGTTCGGCCAGTACATCCCAGCGGTTCCCGATCAGAGAGTTCAAGGCGTGCGCAGCAAATACACGCAGGGCATAACGCAGATCATCAGGCGTCTTGATGGGCTCTCCCACGCCAGCACGAACGGCAAGGCGCAATGCATCGCTCAGCTGTGCGCCGTTCGAGCGCATGTGGCCGGATACGTTCTCTGAGGCTGGCACACCCACTATGCGCGGGGCACGGGCTGGCAGGTCGGCCACGGATTCAGTCGCTACAACTGCATCAGCCTTGGCCAGCAGGTCCGCAAGGTCTGGTAGTTCCTGATCAGCGCCAAAGTGCAGAACGTTCGTCACCGCAGGTGCCAGGGTCACCGGTGCTGCTTCATCGTCGAATGTCAACGGCATCATGAGGTCAGCGTCGGAAAGGTTCGCCAGCGCGGCGAGATTAAAATCGGTCATTGGTCAATCTCCTTACAGGTGGTGGGCAGGTTGCCCGTGGGACTTACTCAGCAGCAGTCGAGCGGTACGCGGCGGCGAAATCTTGAGCGGCGGCAGTGTCCTCAGCGGACTGGCTGGTGTTGCCGAGGTAATAAGCGGCTAGGGCCAAGTCGCCACGGGTCAGCTCTTTACCCTCAAGGATTTGGGCTAGCTCGTCTTCGTATCGGGCCTTTGTCGAAGGCCGGGACAGACTGCGCAGGTGGCTAGTCAGGAACTCAATGCGTTGGCGCTCGGTATAGCTCAGGCTGGATTTAGCCATGTCGTGGTACTCCTTCGGTGGTGGGTCAGTGGGTGATTGCAGCGGTGCGCTCTGCAGAAAGCTCAAACAGGAGGCCAACCACAGCGAATAGGGGCCAAGTGGGATTCAGAGCTGCAAGCTGCTTGTACGAACTACACCCAGTGGCGTCCTCGATTGCGGTCAAGTCGAGGCCAAGGCGGGCGCTGTATTTGCGCAGGCCACCGGCTGTACAGCGGACGTACCACGCTGGCAGACGAATTCCAGTTGCAGCGGCGAGCGTTCGCCAGTGCTCGGTATCAGCAAAATCGAGGCGCAGGTTCTGGCGTGCGTATTGCTGCGCAGCTTCACGCGCGGCAGCGGCCGCGTTAGCTTGCTGACTCTGCCAAGGGCCTGGCACGAATGCGCGGGTGGTGTTGATGGTGTTTACGTATTGCGATTGCATGAAACCTCCAAAGGGGATTGACATAGCTCCGCCATTACCCGGATTACCGAGCGAGAAACGCACGATTGGTCAGAGTCTTGGTGTTGGTATGTCTTTTGAGTTAGCGCAGGAATTCACCCCGGAAACTCGGGGATTTAGGCTGCTATTGATTGATGTGCGGGGTGGTCGAGAAGCAATGCGGGTGCACTGCCTCGGGATAGATGCCCCGTGTCTACCAAGGAGCCAGGTATCACGGGGCTGCCGCATCCGGGACCAATCGAATGCAGCAGGGAAGCTCAGGTGTTATTCGTCTTCGTCTAGCGTGCCTTCGTTGTAACGTCGCAGCCAGTACTGTTCAGGTGTCTCATACGGTGCCTCTTGAATCCAGCGCTGCACGATAGCAAGCGGCTCGCCCAGCTCTTGGGCAATGGCATCAGGCGGTGCGCCTTCATGCGCCATCCGTCGGGCTTGATGGTTAGGCATCAGTTCCGAATCGTCGAGGATCGAGGTTCCGTTCGGGAGGTGTATTTGGGCCATGGGCGTGCTCCTTGAGATTGGCGTATGTCCGTAATAGGTTTATAACCTTAGGTTTTTATCAGAATGGTAGGGTGCCAAAGGGTGCCAAATCTGACACCCCAATTACTCATGCCGCTTTGATCCAGTTACGGACGGTGGATTGACTCCGACCGATACGGGTTGCGATTGCCTTGTAGCCCAGACCATCCGAATGCAGGCGCAATGCTTCAGCGCGTGGATCAAGGCCAGCGTCTGCCACATCCATACGGACCTCATGCTGTGCAAGCTGCGCCCTTAACACTTCAATCTCTCGTTGCATTGCATCTTGTCTGGACTCCACAGCGCTCAGCCGTTGCCGGTCTTTCGTGTGGTCGGCAAGGCTGTACAGGGCTGCGACGGTTCCGGCTAGCGTGCCACTGGTAGCAGCGTTCTCCTTACGACGGGTTAGGACACCTTGCTCACGCATAGCAGTACGGGCGGGGTGCTGGCTCTGCGCCTGCCATTCCGTAGCGATATTGCGACTACTCTTGCTGGCGAGACGGGTGGCTTCTTTGGCTGGGACACCGGCATCACGCAGCATAGCGGCGGCGCTGGGTTTAGCTCCCTCGGTCATACAAACGTCGTGGGCAGTCTTCATAACGTGGCGGACCTCGGGGGCGGTGGCGTAACGGGGTTTGAATCCAGCGGCTTGCAATGCTGCTCTGCGCTGAGCGCTGGCCTCACGGTCGATCCGGGCGAACTCGGAGCCAACGGAGTGCCGTTTCGGACTCCAGCCATCTAAGGTGCCGTTCTTCTGAAAGTGAGTGCTGGCGCTTTTGAGGGTGTTGCTCAGTGCATTGCCGTCCAAGCCGGGGCATGCCTCGTTCACCATCTTCATTGCCCGCATCTGCTCCCGAGTGGTCCACACAGCGGCGGTGGGTGCTACGAACTGAGCAGGCAAACGGTCCAACGTGTTCTGTAAATCTGACATTCGATGGTCCTCATTTCATAGGCATAGCCTCGGTGGTGGATGGTGGGAGTGTAGATAGGGAAGTGCCAATACGCTTTCCCCCGAGTCAGCCGCAGCTTGTACAGTCATTCTCTCTGGTGTGCTAAGTGGGGTTCTATTGTTACTTGCCCACATCACGAATCTAGGCAGAGCACGTTTCTACGCTTTACTTGTACTCATAGGGAGTAACTAAAGCCAATCAGTCTAAGAGACCCGTATTACAAGGCTCTCAGGAGAGTCACCAAAAGATGGGAGTTCAGCCCGCACGGTGGTGCCGCAGGCAGGTTGCTTTCTCTCCTTACTTAAACGCACTAGCTATTGTGAATACACGTTGCGAGGCTCACACGATGGGCCAGGATCAGTCGGGAATATGCTCTCTGACCTTCGCCAGCAGCTCACGCGGTTTGTCCAACGGCTGTGTGCCGCCGTAGATGCTAGTTGCCTTTGCACCGGCAGGCGTGTGCCCTAGGATTCCACCCACCTCATCGGTAGTTGCCCCGACTGCCCGCAGCAGGTCCGCGCAGGTATGCCGCTGGCTGTACAGGCTCAGGCCAGAGTCTTCGCCTAGGGCGCGGGTGAACACACGGGACAGGCTCTTTACACGCTGACGCACCCGTTTATCTCGTTCGGTGGGAGTTGCCCCGGCGGGCATGTTCAATCCTGACAGCACTGCACGGAACAAGGATTCATCATCAGGATGTACCGGCAAGTCACGACGGCTAGCCGCGTTCTTACCACCGCTCAGTGCAGCCTTGAACACCAGTTCACGCTTGCCCAGCACGTCCACACGATAAGTCAGTGCCTCCGGGCCTTCTTGCAATAGCTCACTCGGGCGCAAGGCATACCGGGCCAGCAGAACAACGGCGGGGTAGTGCACCGGAGTACTGGCTTTGATTTGCAGGTGCAGCGCCAGCATTTGTTTAAGTGGGATCGGTTGGCGTTGGTCCTTGCTCATACCAGCGCCAGAGCGAACGGCCTTGGCTACTGCCCCGGCTTTCGGCAATACCATGCCAGCCCATCCCGGTAGCCGTTTTAGCACCGCCAGCAGGCTGTACGCATCGGAATGCACAGACGTGGGTTTACCGCCCCCAGCCAGTTTCTCGGCGCAGTACCGCATCAGGTTCTGGACTTGTTGCTCCTGAGTGCAAGGCCACGTCAGCACCTTCTTACTGAGGCTTCGTACCTTGTCCGCCCGGCCTTTGCTCACGCCTTCGCAGTACTCATCCAGTACGTGTTCATACACCTTCGCGGTGCAGGTTCCGGCAGGCGAATCAGGCGCGGTACGGGCGCTTACAGGCGGTGCCGGGTCGTCTGTTAGAACAGGTACAGGGTTGCCATCTAGCACGCTGTCTAACGCCCGGAGCGCCGCTCTAGCAGTGAGTGGGTGCATCTGCACACCGGGCGGCATCTGCCCCTGAGCGTGCGCCTCAAGCGCCTGTTTCTTCCACTCAATCTCTGCCTGCCAGCCGGGGCGCTGCATCCGGTCTACCACGTCAAGCGTGATGCTGCGCACGACGGCATCAAGGTTGCCCAGTACATCGGTTGCACTCTGCGTAGGTACAGCCTCGGGCGTGCTCTCAGGGGCGGACAGGGCAGCGTCACAGATACGGTCGAACTCCACCGATACAACATGCGCCAGCCTCAGTGCCTCGGATCGGTCAGCAGTACCCAAGGCTCTACGGTATTCGGTACGCCCGACTACCTCTGCAACGTCAGCAGGGAATCGACGACGGTAGCTGTATCGACCGTCGCGGCGGGTGAGGTAGGACATTCAGAACTCCAATGCTGCACGTGTACCGGACGCAGGGAACGTGCACATGCCCCAGAATGGTCGTTCTGAATAAGCTGTGTGTACCAAGGTGAACCCCGCTCTAGCCCATGAATATAGGGGCTTGCAGCGAGTTTTACTAATCGTGTGTGTCACAGCCGTCGGATTATTGAATGGCCCTTTTGTTTTTTCAGGGTTTGAAAAATCCTTCCTTTCAGATTCTTGTTGTTTCCATACACAAATCCAACTAACCCTCGCGCCAATGCTTCGGTGGCCTGCATCAGATGACGCAAGGCGTCACACCTGTACTGCATCATGCCTCGCCGAAGTTACTGCACATAAAAACGCTTTTTTCGCCACGATGACACTCGCAGAACCCCACGTGTGACGCGTGTCGCCACAAAGGGGACGCAGAGCGTCCAGCATTGCACGCCGACGCGGAGCATCGGCACGATAGTCGACATTACGGACATTGCAGACCGTCGTGTGAACGAGGTTCATGACCCGCTACACTCTGTGCACACCTAACTCACATAAGCAGGAGCACGCATGGTCTGGGACCGGGCAACGCCGTTTGTCATCGATCTGAACGTCGCCGCCGAAGACATCGACGGGCTGGGGCATGCCAATAACGCTGTCTATGTGTCCTGGCTGGAGCGCTGTGCCTGGCGTCATTCGCAGTTCCTCGGGCTGGACCTTACCGAATACCGGCGTCTGGATCGGGCGATGGCGGTGGTCAGGCATGAGATCGACTACCTTGCCAGCGCCTACGAGAACGACGAGCTGCAATTGGCGACCTGGATCGTCGACTGGGATCGCCGCCTGAAAATGACCCGCTGCTTTCAGCTCAAGCGTCCTGCCGACAACCTGACCTTGCTGCGCGCGCAAACCACCTTTGTCTGCATCGAACTGTCCACTGGTAAGCCCAAGCGTATGCCTGCCGAGTTCATCGAGGGCTATGGCGCAGCCATCTCTGACAGCGCCGTTCCCAATCCGCACGTCGGGCAGTAAACTGCCGGACTTTTTTTCGAGTGTGACCCATGCAAATTTCTCTGGCGCCCATGGAGGGGTTGGTCGACGACATCCTGCGTAATGTGCTGACGAAAGTTGGCGGCATCGACTGGTGCGTGACCGAATTCATCCGGGTGTCCGAGCGTTTGATGCCAGCGCATTACTTCTACAAGTACGCATCGGAATTTCATCAGGGCGCGAAAACTGACGCAGGCACGCCGTTGCGCCTTCAGTTGCTGGGCTCTGACCCGGTGTGCCTGGCCGAAAACGCCGCGTTCGCCTGCGAGTTGGGTGCACCCGTGCTGGACCTCAACTTCGGCTGCCCGGCCAAGACCGTCAACCGCTCGCGGGGCGGCGCAATCCTGCTCAAGGAGCCGGAACTGCTGCACTCGATTGTCAGCCAGGTACGCCGTGCCGTGCCCAGACCTATCCCCGTTACCGCCAAGATGCGCCTGGGTTACGAAAACACCGATGGCGCGCTGGACTGCGCCAGAGCGCTGGCTGACGGCGGGGCAGAGCAAATCGTCGTTCATGCGCGCACCAAGGTCGACGGCTATAAGCCGCCCGCGCACTGGGAGTGGATTGCGCGCATCCAGGAAGTGGTCAATGTCCCGGTGGTCGCCAACGGGGAAATCTGGACCGTTGAGGATTGGCGCCGCTGCCGTGAAATCTGCGGTGCGCGGGACATCATGATCGGTCGCGGTCTGGTGGCGCGTCCTGATCTGGCCCGGCAGATCGCTGCGGCGCAGAAGGGCGACGAGGTCGTGCCCATGACGTGGGACGAGTTGCAGCCGATGCTGCGGGTCTTCTGGCAGGACTGTCTGGCAAAGATGACGCTGATTCAAGCGCCGGGCCGGCTCAAGCAGTGGCTGGTCCTACTGACCAAAAGCTACCCCGAGGCGACTCTCATGTTCAATACATTGCGCCGCGAAACCGACTGCAATCGCATCAGCGTATTGCTGGGTTGCGCGCCCGGTTGCTTACCCAGAAGCTGATCCCGACGAACGGTCAAAAAAATCCTGAAAAAAGTCTCTTGAAAAGCGAATGGCTGTCCCTATTTTGGTGACCAAGCGATGCCGAACACGGGTCGCGTAAACCACTCGCTGATAAACAGGAGAATTGTTATGGCTACTGCATTTTCTCTGGCTCCACTGTTTCGCAACTCAGTGGGATTCGACCGCTTCAACGACCTCTTCGAGTCGGCGGCGCGAAATGAGACAACCAGCGGCTATCCGCCCTACAACGTCGAGCGGCACACCGATGACCATTATCGAATCGTGATTGCTGCAGCAGGCATGCAAGAGCAGGATCTTGAGTTGCAGGTTGAAAAAGGTGTGCTGACCGTGATCGGCAACAAGCGCGAGCAAGAAGCCGAAAACGTGACGTATCTGCATCAGGGTATTGCCCGGCGTGAATTCAAGCTGTCATTCAGGCTGGCGGACAATATCGAAGTCAAAGGGGCCGATCTGTCTCACGGCCTGCTGAATATTGACCTGGTGCGCAACGTGCCGGAAGAAGCGAAACCAAAACGCATTCCGCTCAATAGCCAAAAAGCGCTGGAAAACTGATCCGACAGGTGATGTTGAGTCAGCGGCATGTAACGGGGAAGGCGCCTGCGGGGCGCCTTCCTTTTTTCAGTCCTGATGTGCGGTTTGCTGCGCAGGCCCTCTGAGCTCCAGCAGGGACTCGAACTGCGGGCCTGGCAGCGGTTCGCTGAACAGATAGCCTTGATAGGTGTAGCAGCCGACTTTTTCCAGAAACGCCAACTGCTCTGAGGTTTCAACGCCTTCAGCGATCACGTTCAGGTTGAGACTCTGCGCCATGGCGACAATGGCACGGATGATTTCTGCGTCGTTGGGATCACTGGTAGCGTCCTGGACGAAGGACTGGTCGATCTTCAGCGTATCCACCGGCAAGCGCTTGAGATAGGTCAGGGACGAGTAGCCGGTGCCGAAGTCGTCCATCGCAAAGCTGACGCCCAGTGCCTTGAGGCTGAGCATCTTGAGGATGGTGTCGTCCAGGTTCTGGATAACGATACCTTCGGTGATTTCCAGCTTGAGCATGGATGCAGGCAACTGATGCAGGGTCAGGCTGCGTTCCACGCGCTCGATGAAATCGTGCTGCAGAAACTGTCGCGGGCTGATATTGACGCCCATCAGGAATCTGTTTTCCGAGATCAGCCCTTGCTTTAACAGCAGGCCACCGGTTTTACAGGCCTCGTTCAGAATATGGCTGCCGACCTCCAGAATCATCCCGCTTTCTTCAAGTATCTGCACGAACTGATCGGGCGCCAGCAGGCCGTATTCGGGGTGTTGCCAGCGCAGCAGGGCCTCGGCCCCGGTGATGTATTCGTTACGACAGTCGACCTGGGCCTGGAAGTGCAGGTGAAATTCGTTGCGGGTCAGCGCCAGGCGCAAGTCATTTTCCAGGCGCAGGCGCTGGCTGACGGCCTGTTGCATGGATACATGGAAAAACTGTGAAGCGTTACGCCCGCAATCCTTGGCCCGATACAGGGCAATATCGGCGCGCTTGAGCAGATCGGCCGGGGTCAGGCCATCATCCGGAATCAGCACCACGCCGATGCTCGGCGTGACCTGCAGACGATGGCCGTCGAGAAACATCGGCTCGGCCAACAGGTTGCGCAGGTTGTCGGCCAGCTCCCGGACTTGCCGGGTGACCTCGTCCTGCGAGCCTTCCAGGCCGCAGATCAATACCACGAATTCGTCGCCGCCGAGGCGTGCCACGGTGTCTTCCTGGCGCACGCTGGCTTCCAGGCGCGCGGCGATGATGCTTAAAACGCTGTCGCCTACCGGATGGCCAAGCGAGTCATTGATGTGCTTGAAATGGTCCAGATCGAGAAACAACAGGGCGCCGCGCAGATTCTGGTGCTGGAGCAGCGACACTTGCTGGCTGAGGCGGTCGAGCAACAGCGCGCGATTGGGCAGCCCGGTCAGTGGATCGTGATAAGCCAGGTGCTGGATCTGCGCCTGGGCATTTTTGAGTTCGCCGATGTCGCGGGCATTCATCAGCAGGCAGGCGGTGTTGTTCAGGGTGATGAACTCGACCGATATATCCAGCACCAGGGGCGCACCGTGCTTGTCTCGCCCGTTCATTTCACGATGATGCACGCGGCCTTTCTGGCGCAGTTCTTCAAGCATATGTTCGCGCTGCAAGGTGTCGGTCCAGATGCCGATTTCATGCGCTGTACGGCCGAGCACTTCCTGGGCGCTGAAACCGGTCAGGCGGCTGAAGCCATCGTTGACCTCGACATAGCGGCCCGAGTCGATTTCAGTGATGGTGATCGAGTCGGGACTTGAATGAAACGCCTTGGCAAATTTCTCCTCGCTGGCCTCCAGTGCGACCTGAGCACACTGCTGGGTAATGTCCAGCAGTGTGCCGGACAGTCTGACGGGCTGGCCCTGTTCATCCCGGTAAATCCGCGCGCGGCTCTCAAGCAGGCGTGACGTGCCGTTTTTCAGCCGGAACCGGTAAGTGACTTGCAGGTAATCCTGCCCGGTTTCGAGCGCCGCGGCATAGAGCGCGCGCATTCGGCGGCGTTCTTCGCCGGGCAGGCTGCCGAAGAACTGCCCGCCAGACTCATTGAAGGGCAGTGCCGGCATGCCGTGCAGCAGCGCCGCGCGTGCCGAGGCTTGCAGCCGGTTGCGGACGATATCCAGATCCCAGGTGCCCATTTGCGCCAGTTCCAGTGCCAGCTCCAGGCGATCACGGGTTTCCTGCAGGATCCGCTCTGCGTCTGTCAGCGGCAGCCTGGCAGAGACCGACTGTGCGGCAACATTCGGCACGGCGTTATCCGGTGGGTTGGGCATGTTATCCGAGCCTTTGATCGATAGGGCGGCCAGAGCGATCTGCCTGCGGCCTGCTGCAGCATCTGTTCACTGTGTCTGCGCATCGAGCAGTTTCATGAATGCCCGTGCCGCATTTGAGAGCGTGCGTTCGGTGTGCAGGATGTAGCCTAGCTGGCGATTGAGCTGTACGCCCGGCAGCGGGATGCGCGCCACCTGCTCGTCGAGCATGGTGCGCGGCAGAACGCTCCAGGCCAGGCCGATGGAAACCATCATTTTGATGGTCTCCATATAGTTGGTGCTCATCGCGATGTTGGGCTTGAGGCCCTGAGCCTCGCACAATCCGCTGACAATATGATGGGTAAACGTGTTACCGCCGGGAAATACCGCCGGATAGCGCACAATATCCTCCAGCTTCATCGGGCCGCTGTTGGCCAGCGGGTGCTCGGGGGCCGCGACGAAATCCAGCGGATCGTCCCAGACGGGCACGGCGCGGATCAGCGTATGCGGCTCGGGCGCCAGTGTAATGACTGCCAACTCGGCGCGCCCGTGAAGAATTTCTTCATAAGCGATTTCCGAATCCAGGAACTGGATGTCCAGTGCAACCTTCGGGTAAGTGAGGGTAAAGGCGCGCAATATCGGCGGCAAACGGTGCAGGCCGATGTGGTGGCTGGTCGCCAGAGTCAGCCGCCCGGTGACTTCCCCGGTCAGGTTGGTCAGGGCCCGGCGTGTGTCATCCAGCACGTTGAGAATCTGGTAGGCGCGCGGCAACAGGGCGCGTCCGGCCTCGGTCAGACTGACTTCGCGGCCCAGGCGATCGAACAGGCGTACGTTGAGTTGCTGCTCCAGACCGGCAATACGTTTGCTGATGGCCGGCTGGGTCAGGTAAAGGCGTTCGCCTGCCCCGGAGAAACTGCCCGTTTCAGCGATGGCGATAAAGGCATTGAGGTTGGCCAGGTCCATGGTCGGATTCCAGTTGGTTATCCAAAGTATGAAAATTATGAATTTGAGTTATTTAAGCATATTCCATAGGATGACCGCACAAGCCAAGGGGTCATCGCAACGATTGCCCAAGGCATAGAAACAAGCTGATGAGGAAGTACGTCCGATGGCCGGGAAAACGCTCTACGACAAGCTCTGGGATTCGCATTTGGTCAAACAGCGCGACGACGGTTCGGCGCTGATCTACATTGACCGCCATATCATCCATGAAGTGACCTCGCCGCAGGCGTTCGAAGGTCTGCGGCTGGCGAAGCGCAAGCCGTGGCGGATCGACTCGATCATCGCCACGCCTGACCACAACGTGCCGACCACAGCCGAACGCAAGGGTGGCATCGGTGCCATCGAGGATCAGGTGTCGCGCTTGCAGGTGCAGACCCTCGACGATAACTGCGACGAGTACGGCATCACCGAATTCAAGATGAATGATCCCCGCCAGGGCATCGTCCACGTAATCGGCCCGGAGCAGGGTGCAACCCTGCCAGGCATGAGCGTGGTCTGCGGCGACTCGCACACCTCTACCCACGGCGCCTTCGGTGCGCTGGCCCACGGCATCGGCACTTCCGAGGTCGAGCACGTGCTCGCCACCCAGTGCCTGGTCGCCAAGAAAATGAAGAACATGCTGGTGTCGGTCGAAGGGCAATTGCCGTTCGGCGTGACGGCCAAGGACATCGTTCTGGCGGTGATCGGCAAGATCGGCACGGCAGGCGGTAACGGTTACGCCATCGAGTTCGCCGGCAGCGCGGTTCGCGACCTGTCGATCGAAGGCCGTATGACCATCTGCAACATGTCCATCGAAGCGGGTGCCCGGGTCGGTATGGTGGCCACCGACGAGAAGACCGTCGAGTACGTCAAAGGCCGTCCGTTCGCACCCAAGGGCGCGGAGTGGGACCTTGCTGTCGAAGCCTGGAAGGACCTGGTGTCCGACCCGGACGCTGTGTTCGATACCGTGGTCAGGCTGGATGCCGCACAGATCAAGCCGCAGGTCAGCTGGGGCACCTCGCCGGAAATGGTCCTGGCGGTCGATCAGAACGTGCCGGACCCTGCGCAAGAGCCGGATCTGGTCAAGCGTGGCTCCATCGAGCGTGCGCTCAAGTACATGGGCCTGAAAGCCAATCAGCCGATTACCGATATCCAGCTGGACCGGGTATTCATCGGTTCCTGCACCAACTCGCGTATCGAAGACCTGCGTGCTGCGGCCGATGTTGCCAAGGGCCGCAAGGTGGCCGCGACCATCAAGCAGGCCATCGTGGTGCCGGGCTCGGGGCTGATCAAGGAGCAGGCCGAGAAGGAAGGGCTGGATAAGGTGTTCATCGATGCTGGCTTTGAATGGCGCGAACCGGGCTGCTCCATGTGCCTGGCGATGAATCCGGATCGCCTGGGGTCCGGCGAGCACTGCGCGTCGACTTCCAACCGTAACTTCGAAGGTCGTCAGGGGGCCGGTGGCCGGACGCATCTGGTGAGCCCGGCAATGGCCGCTGCCGCTGCGGTCAATGGCCGTTTCATTGATGTTCGCGACCTGATCCAGCACTGAGGAGTCCCGTATGAAAGCCTTTACCCAGCATCATGGCCTGGTCGCTCCTCTGGATCGTGCCAATGTCGACACCGACCAGATCATTCCCAAGCAGTTTCTCAAGTCGATCAAGCGCACCGGCTTCGGCCCGAACCTGTTCGATGAATGGCGTTATATGGACGTGGGGCAGCCTTACCAGGATAACTCCAAGCGTCCGTTGAACCCTGACTTCGTCCTCAACCACGAGCGTTACCAGGGTGCCAGCGTGCTGTTGGCCCGGGAAAACTTCGGCTGCGGCTCCAGCCGCGAACACGCCCCGTGGGCACTGGAAGAGTACGGTTTCTGCGCAATCATCGCGCCGAGCTACGCGGACATCTTCTTCAACAACAGCTTCAAGAACGGCTTGTTGCCGATCATCCTGTCCGAAGAAGACGTCGATCAACTGTTCAAGCAGGTGGAAGCCACGCCCGGCTATCAGTTGAATATCGATCTGCAGGCGCAGACCGTGACCCGTCCGGATGGCAAGGTCCTTAGCTTCGAAATCGATGCGTTCCGCAAGCATTGCCTGCTCAATGGCCTGGATGACATCGGCCTGACGCTGATGGACGCTGAGGCAATCGCCGGTTTCGAGAGCAGGCACCGCGCCAGCCAGCCATGGCTGTTCCGCGACTGATCGATCAACAGCGGATGCTGCATGTTTGCCAGTAAGGTGCAATTGCGCCTTGCTGGCAAAAGTGTTTTGGCCGGACGCTAAATTTTCTGTGGTATTGAGCGTTTCAAGCAGGCGTTGTCAAAGACGCCGATGCACAAAATCGAGGATGTTATGAGCAAGCAGATTCTGATTCTCCCAGGTGATGGTATTGGTCCGGAAATCATGACCGAAGCGGTCAAGGTGCTGGAGCTGGCCAACGAAAAGTATCAACTGGGGTTTGAATTGACCCACGACGTGATCGGTGGCGCGGCCATCGACAAGCACGGCGTGCCGCTGGCCGATGAAACCCTGGATCGTGCCCGTGCGGCCGACGCCGTGCTGCTCGGTGCAGTCGGCGGCCCGAAATGGGACACCATCGAGCGCGACATACGTCCTGAGCGCGGTCTGCTGAAAATCCGTTCGCAACTGGGCCTGTTCGGCAACCTGCGTCCGGCGATCCTGTATCCGCAACTGGCCGACGCGTCGAGCCTGAAGCCGGAAATCGTCGCCGGCCTGGATATCCTGATCGTTCGCGAGCTGACCGGTGGTATCTACTTCGGTGCGCCACGCGGTACGCGGGTGCTGGATAATGGCGAGCGTCAGGCCTACGACACGCTGCCGTACAGCGAAAGCGAGATCCGCCGCATTGCCAGGGTCGGTTTCGATATGGCCATGGTGCGTGGCAAGAAGCTCTGCTCGGTGGACAAGGCCAACGTACTTGCGTCCAGCCAGCTGTGGCGTGAAATCGTCGAGCAGGTCGCCAAGGATTACCCTGAAGTCGAACTGAGCCACATGTACGTCGACAATGCCGCCATGCAACTGGTGCGTGCACCCAAGCAGTTCGATGTGATCGTGACCGACAACCTGTTCGGCGACATCCTCTCCGATCAGGCGTCGATGCTCACCGGCTCCATCGGCATGCTGCCGTCGGCCTCGCTGGACACGGCCAACAAGGGCATGTACGAGCCATGTCACGGCTCGGCGCCGGACATCGCCGGCAAAGGCATTGCCAATCCGTTGGCGACCATTCTGTCGGTGTCGATGATGCTGCGTTACAGCTTCAATCTGACCGATGCGGCCGACGCCATCGAAAAGGCTGTCAGCCTGGTTCTGGATCAGGGTATCCGCACCGGCGACATCTGGTCGGAAGGCAAAGTCAAAGTCGGTACGCAGGAAATGGGCGATGCGGTAGTCGCCGCGCTGCGGAATCTGTAATCTCTCTGGCCCGCCGCCTGCTGTGTACGCGCAGAGCGGCGGTCCCACTTTTATTCAAGGTGTAGTTGCGATGAAACGTGTAGGTCTGATCGGTTGGCGTGGCATGGTCGGTTCCGTGCTCATGCAGCGGATGCGGGAAGAGCAGGACTTCGATCTCATTGAGCCGGTGTTCTTCACTACTTCCAATGTCGGTGGCCAGGCGCCTTCGGTGGGCAAGGATGTTGCGCCCCTGAAAGACGCCTACAGCATCGACGAGCTGAAAACCCTGGACGTGGTGCTGACCTGCCAGGGTGGCGACTACACCAATGAGGTGTTCCCCAAGCTGCGCGAAGCGGGCTGGCAGGGTTACTGGATCGATGCGGCGTCCAGCCTGCGTATGCAGGATGACGCGGTCATCGTGCTGGATCCGGTCAACCGCAAGGTTATCGACCAGCAACTGGACGCGGGCACCAAGAACTATATCGGTGGCAACTGCACCGTCAGCCTGATGCTGATGGGGCTGGGCGGCCTGTTCGATGCCGGTCTGGTCGAGTGGATGAATGTCATGACCTATCAGGCAGCCTCCGGCGCCGGCGCGCAGAACATGCGTGAGCTGATCAGACAGATGGGCGCGGTGCATGCCTCGGTGGCCGATGATCTGGCCAACCCGGCCAGCGCCATTCTGGATATCGACCGCAAGGTGGCTGAAGCCATGCGCAGCGAGTCATTCCCTACCGAGAACTTCGGTGTGCCACTGGCGGGCAGCCTGATCCCGTGGATCGACAAGGCGCTGCCAAACGGCCAGAGCCGCGAAGAGTGGAAAGGCCAGGCCGAGACCAACAAGATCCTCGGTCGCTTCAAGAGCCCGATCCCGGTGGACGGCATCTGCGTGCGCATCGGCGCCATGCGCTGCCACAGTCAGGCGCTGACCATCAAGCTCAACAAGGATGTGCCGATTGCGGACATCGAAGGGTTGATCAGCCAGCACAACCCGTGGGTCAAGCTGGTGCCGAACAATCGCGAAGCCAGCATGCATGAGCTGAGCCCGACGGCGGTGACCGGGACCATGAGCATTCCTGTGGGGCGTTTGCGCAAACTGAACATGGGTTCGCAGTACCTGGGCGCTTTTACCGTGGGTGACCAGCTGTTGTGGGGCGCTGCGGAGCCGCTGCGTCGCATGCTGAGAATCCTGCTGGAGCGTTGAGGCTCGGTTTTACAGCAAACCCGCTTTCCGAAAGGATGGCGGGTTTTTTAATGCCTGATACTTTTGATTGATCGCCTTTTGTCCCTATATATGGGATTGAAATTTACATATTGAGATAAGTGTAACAACAGGTTTATAGTCGTCCTGCACTCACTTCCAAAAAAACAACAGGTGACGCAATGCAGGCGCAATTGATCGCGCTCGATTGGGGGACAACCTCACTTCGTGCTTATCGACTTGGCGAACACGGCCAGGTACTGGAACAGCGCGCATTGAGCGCGGGCATCATGCAGTTGCCGACCACGCCGCGGCTGATCGCGGGGCAGTTCTGCAGTGACGGTTTCGAGTTGGCCTTTGACCAGGCGTGCGGCGACTGGCTCGATGCCCAGCCGGACCTGCAGGTGATTGCCTGTGGCATGGTCGGCAGCGCACAGGGCTGGCGCGAGGCGGCCTACCGGGAAACGCCGGCCAGCGTCAATGAGCTGAGCGCAGCGTTGCAGACGGTGCGCAGCATGCGCGGCGTGACGGTGCACATCATCCCCGGCGTCCTGCAGCGCTCGACCCTGCCCAACGTCATGCGTGGCGAAGAAACCCAGGTGCTGGGTGTGCTGGCAGGGCGCGAAGACGGGCAGGGCAGCCAGCCTCTGCTGATCGGTCTGCCCGGCAGCCACTCCAAATGGGTGCAGGTAGAACGGGGTCGCATCGTTCACTTCGATACCTTCATGACCGGCGAGGTCTACGCCGCGCTCTGCGCGCACACCATTCTGGGACGCACCATGCAGCCTTCGGAGGCGTTCGACGAGCAGGCGTTTGACCGCGGCTTGTCGATTGCCCTGTCCGACGCGGGCTCTGCGGGGCCGCTGTCGACGATTTTCAGCACACGAACGCTCGGCCTGACCGGGCAATTGGCTGCCAGTGCGCAACCTGACTATCTTTCCGGCCTGTTGATTGGCCATGAACTGGGCGCCATCGCCAGGCTGCATCTGCACAACCACGAACAATTGCCTGCGGTGATCCTCATCGGCAGCGATTCGCTGTGCACGCGCTATGCGCGCGGGCTGGCCGTTTGTGGCTTTCCCGGGGTGACATTGGCCGAGCAGGCGACCGAGCGCGGCCTCTGGCAGGTCGCCGTTCAGGCCGGCCTGATCGCGCGCCGCTCGTCCCAACACATTCGAGAGGTTTGACATGCTCAAGCAAGCATTGAAAGAAAATGGTCTGGTCGCGATTCTGCGCGGCCTGCGCCCCGAAGAAGCACCTGCCATGGGCGATGTGCTGTACGAGGCGGGGTTTCGGGTCATCGAAGTGCCGCTCAACTCCCCGCAACCGTTCGACAGCATCCGCCTGTTGCGTCAGCAGTTGCCTGCCGATTGCCTGATCGGTGCTGGCACCGTGCTCACCGCTGAACAGGTGACTCAGGTCAAGGACGCCGGCGGGCAGGTGATTGTCATGCCGCACAACGATGCCAAGGTGCTGCGTGCGGCCAAGGCGGCCGGGCTGTTCCTGTCGCCAGGGGTCGCGACGCCGACCGAAGCCTTTGCCGCGCTGGCCGAAGGCGCTGATGTGCTCAAGCTGTTTCCTGCCGAGCAGATGTCGCCGGCGGTGGTCAAGGCGTGGCTGGCTGTCCTGCCCAAGGGCACGATTCTGCTGCCGGTCGGGGGTATTTCGCCGGACAACATGAAGGTATTTCTCGACGCCGGCGTGAAGGGTTTTGGCCTGGGCTCCGGGCTGTTCAAACCCGGCATGAGCGTCGCAGACGTCACAGAGCGTGCCCAGGCTTATGTGGCGGCCTGGAAGCAGCACAGCGCAGCGCTTGCAGACTGAACGGCGCAGCAGACGCCGCCGTGCAGCAGCCGCTATCCAACAAGAGAATCAACAAGAGAAACCGCACCCATGAAAATCACCAAACTCACCACGTTCATCGTTCCGCCGCGCTGGTGCTTCCTCAAGGTCGAGACCGACGAGGGCGTTGTCGGCTGGGGCGAGCCAGTGGTCGAAGGCCGCGCGCACACGGTTGCTGCCGCGGTGGAAGAGCTTTCCGATTACCTGATCGGCAAGGATCCGCGCAACATCGAGGACATCTGGACCGTGCTGTACCGCGGCGGCTTCTACCGCGGCGGCGCGATCCACATGAGTGCGCTGGCCGGCATCGATCAGGCGTTGTGGGACATCAAGGGCAAGGCGCTGGGGGTGTCGGTCAGTGACCTGCTCGGCGGTCAGGTACGTGACAAGATTCGCGTCTATTCGTGGATCGGCGGTGATCGGCCCGCCGATACGGCACGCGCCGCGAAGGAGGCGGTAGAGCGCGGTTTTACTGCGGTGAAAATGAATGGCACCGAAGAGCTGCAGTTTCTCGACACCTTCGACAAGGTCGACCTGGCGCTGGCCAACGTGGCCGCTGTGCGTGATGCCGTTGGGCCGAATGTCGGCATTGGTGTGGACTTCCATGGCCGGGTTCACAAGCCGATGGCCAAGGTGCTGATGAAGGAGCTGGACCCTTACAAGCTGATGTTCATCGAAGAACCGGTGCTCAGCGAGAACTATGAAGCACTGAAGGAGTTGGCACCGCTGACCAGTACGCCGATTGCGCTGGGCGAACGGCTGTTCTCGCGCTGGGACTTCAAGCGCGTGTTGAGCGAAGGCTACGTCGACATCATCCAGCCCGATGCCTCGCACGCCGGTGGCATTACCGAAACCCGCAAGATCGCCAACATGGCCGAAGCCTACGACGTCGCGCTGGCGCTGCATTGCCCGCTGGGGCCTATCGCGCTGGCAGCGTGCCTGCAACTGGACGCGGTTTGCTACAACGCCTTCATCCAGGAGCAGAGCCTGGGTATCCACTACAACGAAAGCAACGACCTGCTCGACTACGTCAAGCACCCCGAAGTCTTCGACTACGACCAAGGCATGGTCAAGATCCCCAACGGCCCCGGCCTGGGCATCGAGATCAACGAAGAGTACGTCATCGAACGCGCCGCCATCGGCCACCGCTGGCGCAACCCGATCTGGCGGCATGCGGATGGCAGTTTTGCGGAGTGGTAGAACAACAACTCCGCTAATCGTTTCGGCGCTCTGCGCTCATCGCCATCCATAAGCCCTGAAGAGCCCGGAAAATGGGCGTTCAGGCTTCTGCCCGCAGGGCGTAGGAGCGAACGTATTCGCGAAAAGGCCGACGTGTTCTCTGAAAATGTTTCGTTTGAACAATGTCTTCGCGAGCACGTTCGCTCCCACGGCCTTTGGCCAGAATCAAAAGCGCACTGGTGCATAACGATGAGCGCTCTGCGCGGGAACGAGAACCGGCGTGCCTTCAGCTCAGTTATATCGAAACACAGACCTCAATAAATCCAACAAGAGGCTACATTCCATGCGCACTCGAACTCTGGAGGGTGCGGCATCCCTGGTGACGCCGTCCCGCAAACGTTTCTTTATCATGGTGCTGCTGTTCATCACGGTGGTGATCAACTACCTGGACCGCAGCAACCTGTCGATTGCCGCACCAGCGCTGACCTCCGAACTGGGCCTTGACCCGGTGCATGTCGGGCTGATCTTTTCTGCGTTCGGCTGGACCTACGCCGCCATGCAACTGCCCGGTGGCTGGCTGGTGGACCGCGTGCCGCCACGCATTCTCTACACCGCAGCCCTGCTGCTGTGGTCCATCTCGACCATCATGCTCGGCTTCGCCGCCAGCTTCATCGCCCTGTTCGTACTGCGCATGGCGGTCGGCGCGCTGGAAGCACCTGCCTATCCGATCAACAGCCGCGTAGTCACCACCTGGTTTCCCGAGCGCGAGCGGGCCACTGCCATCGGCGTCTATACCTCCGGGCAGTTCGTCGGCCTGGCGTTTCTGACCCCGGTGCTGGCCTGGTTGCAGGCGCACTACGGCTGGCACATGGTGTTTGTCGCTACAGGGGGAGTCGGCGTGCTGTGGGCAGTGATCTGGTACACGGTGTATCGCGAGCCACGTGATTTCAAAGGCGTCAATCAGCAGGAAATCGAGCTGATCCAGAAGGGCGGCGGGCTGGTGGACATCCAGAAGGATGTCGAAAAACAGAAGCAGGCGTTCAGCTGGCTGGACCTGAGCATTGTGTTGAGCAAACGCAAGCTGTGGGGCATCTACCTGGGGCAGTTCTGCCTGAACTCCACGCTGTGGTTTTTCCTGACCTGGTTCCCGACCTACCTGGTGAAATACCGGGGCATGGACTTCATCAAGTCTGGCCTGCTGGCGTCGTTGCCGTTCCTCGCCGCGTTTGTCGGTGTGTTGTGCTCGGGCTTCTTCTCCGACTGGCTGATCCGCCGCGGGCATAGCGTAGGCTTTGCGCGCAAGCTGCCGATCATTGCCGGGCTGCTGATCTCGACCTCGATCATCGGTGCCAACTTCGTCGACTCGACGCCGCTGGTGATCACCTTTCTGGCGCTGGCGTTCTTCGGCAACGGCCTGGCGTCGATCACCTGGTCGCTGGTCTCGACCCTGGCA
The DNA here is from genome assembly GCF_900074915.1 of Pseudomonas cerasi. Lineage (GTDB taxonomy): Bacteria > Pseudomonadota > Gammaproteobacteria > Pseudomonadales > Pseudomonadaceae > Aquipseudomonas > Aquipseudomonas cerasi. The sequence continues at coordinate 3,620,677 of NZ_LT222319.1, read as the reverse complement.
CCGGCGCGCCTGCTGGGCCTGACCGGTGGCACGTTCAACTTCATCGGCAACCTCTCTGCCATCGCCACCCCGATCGTGATCGGCTTTCTGGCATCGGGAGACTCGTTCGCGCCTGCCATCACCTACATTTCGGTCCTGGCACTGTTGGGCGCGCTGTCGTACATCCTGCTGGTAGGGAAAGTGGAGCGTATCGAGCTCTGATGTCGACGTCTCTGGACTCAGGCGGCGATAATGCCGCCGGTTTTCGATCCGAACCCTTTTGATCCGAGCAAGGCCTCTCATGCACAACGATTCGATCACCCCTGAAAACATCACCGGCAAGGATTCCGTACCCACCGGGACTCAGACCTTGCTGCGCGGGCTGGGGGTGGTGCAGGCGGTTGCCGGTGGCGCACGGGACCTCAAGGAGATCGCCCGGCTGATCGGCACCACGCGCAGTACCACGCACCGCCTGGCCAGTTGCCTGGTCGAGGAGCGTTACCTGCGGGTCGTTCCTCAGGTGGGCTATCTGCTCGGCCCGAAATTGATCGAACTGGGATTTCAGGCGCGTGAAGAGGTGCCCTTGGCGATGCTCGCCCGGCCGTATCTGGATCGCTTGTCGGAGCTGACCGGCGATACCGTGCATCTGGCAGTGCGGGAAGGGGACGACGTGCTCTATCTGCACAAGAATCCCGGTCGCAATGGTCCGGAAATGCGTTCGCGGGTCGGGCATCGGATGCCGCTGGTGCGCACCGGTATCGGCAAGGCGCTGCTGCTGGACAGTGCTCAGTCCGAGTGGCAACGGTTGTATGAAATCAGCATGCCGAGCACAGGTAGAAATCCGCTATGGCCTGCTCATGAGCAGCAAACCTGGGAGCAGTTGAAGGCGCGGCGCGAGGAGTATGTACAAGGGGGGTATGCATTCGATCTGGAGGACAACGAACCGTCGATCCGTTGTGTTGCAGCGCCGGTACGTGATGCCAGCAAACAGATCGTTGCCGGCATCAGTGTCGCCAGTACCGTGCCCTACATGCCGCTGGAGAAGATGGCCGAGCTGGTTCCGCTGATCAAAACCATCGCAGCGGAACTCTCGGCCGATCTTGGCGGCTGATCGGCAGTCGATCAGGCCTTCAGCGTGGCCATGTCGATCACGAAGCGGTACTTCACGTCACCGGCCAGCATGCGCTCGTAGGCTTCGTTGATGTTGCGAATATCGAGCATCTCGATGTCGCAGGTGATGTCATTTTCGGCACAGAAATCCAGTACTTCCTGAGTTTCCGCTATACCACCGATCAACGAACCGGCCAGCACGCGGCGGCTCATCACCAGATTGGCTGCATGTACCGGCGGCTCGACCGGCTCGATCAGGCCGACGAGGATATGTACGCCATCGAAACGCAGGGTTTCCAGGTAGGGGTTCAGGTCATGCTGGACCGGAATGGTGTCGAGCAGGAAGTCGAAGTGCCCGGCAGCAGCCTTCATCTGTTCAGCGTCGGTGGATACGATCACATGATCTGCGCCCTGGCGACGCGCTTCCTGCGCCTTGGCGGCGGAACGAGTGAACAGGGTCACTTCAGCGCCCATGGCTTTGGCGAACTTGATGCCCATATGGCCCAGGCCGCCCATGCCCAGAATGCCGACCTTGTCGCCAGCCTTGACGCCGTAGTGCTTGAGCGGCGAATAAGTGGTGATACCTGCGCAGAGAATCGGTGCAGCGGCGGCCGGATCGAGTTTTTCCGGGACGCGCACGACAAAGTGCTCGGCGACCACGATGCTGTTCGAGTAACCGCCCATGGTGTTGCTGCCGTCCACGCGGTCTGGCGTGGCGTAAGTCATGGTCGGGCCTTCCAGGCAATACTGCTCGAGGTCTGATTTGCAAGCCGAGCATTCGCGGCACGAATCTACCATGCAGCCGACACCGACCATGTCACCGACCTGGTACTGGGTTGCACTGCTGCCGGTGGCAGTGACACGACCGACGATTTCATGGCCCGGCATCAGCGGGTAGACGGCGATGCCCCATTCGTTGCGTGCCTGGTGAATATCGGAGTGGCAGACGCCGCAATAAAGGATTTCGATGGCAACGTCGTCGGCACGCAGAGCGCGACGTTCGAAGGTCATCGGGGCGAGGGGTGCGGTAGCTGACTGTGCGGCGTAACCGATAGCTGTGTACATGTTTGACCTCGCAAGGTGTGACGGAAGAGAGGCGAACCATTGTCCTGATACGGGCCCTTCGCGGCTATGGTGAATCCTCCGTGTTTCATGCCTATTCCTCCGGTCTGATAGTTCGGGGTCGGCGCTGAGGCGCAAATCTGCGATTATATGACTGTCTGTTTCTCTGTCAGGCGGTGCTCATGAACTTACCTGTTGTGCTGGATGGCAATGCCACCCTTGTGTCCCTGATCCAGCCGCTGGCGGTGCGCCCGGGGTTCGTCGCGACGCCGTTGCCGGAGGTACGTGTGCTTTCGGCGTTTGGTTATGTCGCCAGCAGCCCGCAGATCTACGAGCCAAGCCTGATGATCGTGGTACAGGGCAGCAAGGTCGCGTGCCTAGGGCCGCGCACGTTCGAATACGGCACCGGGCATTACCTGATTCAGGCGCTCTCTGTGCCGTTCAAGTGTGAAACCTTCGCTACTCCGGAAAAGCCGCTTTACGGCGTTTCAGTGGCCATCGACCGGGTATTGCTCGGTGAGCTGGTGCAGGCGATGGGCCCGGTCACCGGCCAGGAGAGTCAGGTGCAGACGCCGGAATCGATGACCTCGGTGCGTATCGACAACAGCATGCGCGACAGTGTCGAGCGTCTGCTGCGTTGTCTGCATGATCCGCTGGAGTGTCAGGCCATGGGCCAGGCACGGATTCGCGAGGTGCTGTATAGCGCGCTGCGCGGACCGCAGTCAGGGGTTTTGCGTGCGCTGGTCGAGCAGCAGGGGCAGTTCGCACGAATTGCTTCTGCGGTGACCTACCTGCATGAGCATTATGATCACGCACTGAACGTCGACACGCTGGCCAGTTGCGCGAACATGAGCACGTCGACCTTTCATGAGCATTTCAAGCGCAGCACGCTGTTGTCGCCGGTGCAATACCTCAAGCGTCTGCGCCTGCTCAAGGCTCAGCAATTGCTGGTGGCCGAGGGCCTGGGGGTGGCGCAGGTCGCGTTGAAGGTCGGCTATCAAAGCGCGTCGCAGTTCAGTCGTGAATACAAGCGCTACTTCGAGCGCAGCCCGGGGGAGGAGAGCAGCAATCTGCGTGTCCCTGCCTGAATAAAAAAAGCCCCGAAAGGGGCTTTCTCTATTGAGGCTTGCTGCGGCTCATTACATATTCGGGTAAGTAGGTCCGCCAGCGCCTTCCGGTGCTACCCAGGTGATGTTCTGCGACGGGTCCTTGATGTCGCAGGTCTTGCAGTGCACGCAGTTCTGCGCGTTGATCTGGAAGCGCTTCTCGCCGTCTTCCTTGGTGATGACTTCATACACGCCAGCCGGGCAGTAACGCTGAGCCGGCTCGTCGTACAGCGGCAGGTTCTTGCTGATCGGGATGCTCGGATCGGTCAGCTTCAGGTGGCAGGGTTGTTCCTCTTCATGATTGGTGCTGGAGAGGAACACCGAACTGAGCTTGTCGAAGCTGAGCTTGCCGTCGGGTTTCGGGTAATCGATCTTCTTCGAGTCGGCTGCCAGCTTGAGGCAGGCGTAATCCGGCTTGGTGTCGTGCAGGGTGAACGGCAGCTTGCCGCCGAAAATGTTCTGATCGATGAAGTTGAATGCGCCACCCTTGATCGCGCCATATTTATGGATCGCCACGCCAAAGTTGCGGCTGGCGAACAGCTCTTCATGCAGCCAGCTGGCCTTGAAGGCATCCACGTAGGAGGTCAGCACGTCGCCACCTTCCTTACCGGCCAGCAGCGCGTCGGCCACCGAATCGGCGGCCAGCATGCCCGACTTCATGGCCGTATGGCTGCCCTTGATCTTGGCGAAGTTCAGCGTGCCCAGATCGCAGCCGATCAGCGCGCCGCCGGGGAAGACCATTTTCGGCAGGGAGTTCAAGCCACCCTTGGCAATCGCGCGGGCGCCGTAGCTGATGCGCTTGCCGCCTTCCAGGTATTGCTTGACGACCGGGTGGTGCTTGTAGCGCTGGAACTCGTCGAACGGCGACAGGTACGGGTTGCTGTAGGACAGGTCGACGATCAGGCCGACCACTACCTGATTGTTCTCCAGGTGGTACAGGAACGAGCCGCCCGGATTGGCATCGTCCAGCGGCCAGCCTGCGGTGTGCACCACCAGCCCTTGTTCATGTTTGGCCGGGTCGACTTCCCAGATTTCCTTGAGGCCGATAGCGTAATGCTGCACGTCGGCTTCGTCGTCGAGGTTGAAGCGCTTGAGCAGCTGCTTGCCGATGTGACCACGGCAGCCTTCGGCGAACAGCGTGTACTTGGCGCGCAGTTCCATGCCGGGGGTGTACAGGCCTTCCTTCGGATTGCCTTCGCGGTCGACACCCAGATCCCCGGTGACGATGCCGCGCACTACACCGTTTTCGTCGAACAGCGCTTCCTGAGCGGCAAAGCCAGGATAGATTTCGACACCGAGGTTTTCAGCCTGCTGAGCCAGCCAGCGGCACAGGTTGCCCAGCGAGATGATGTAGTTGCCATGGTTGTGCATGGTCTTGGGGACGAAAAAGTCCGGTATTTTCTGAGCTTTTTCAGCATCGCGCAGCATATAGATGTCGTCGCGCTTGACCGGCGTGTTGAGCGGAGCGCCCAGTTCCTGCCAGTTGGGGAACAGTTCATTCAGCGCGCGGGGCTCGAATACCGCACCGGAGAGGATGTGCGCGCCGACTTCGGAGCCTTTTTCCACCACGCAGACGCTGATTTCCTGGCCAGCTTCAGCGGCCTTCTGTTTAAGGCGGCAAGCGGCAGAAAGCCCGGACGGGCCGGCTCCGACGATAACGACGTCGAATTCCATGTATTCGCGTTCCACAGGCTATCTCCTACTCTCAAGGCTCACGGTGTTTTTATGGGCACTGCTTTTTTGGTCGCTGCAGGCCGACGCATGGAGGTATTGAACCGTCCCGTCTTTTAATGGTTCGCATTATATCTACACCACTGCACGGGTCCAATACAAACGTTTGTTTGAATCGGCCGCAGGCCAGATAAATCAAAGACACCAGACTCGGAACTGGCCGATTTGGCGTATTGACCGGAAAAGGCGTTGCGGTCAATATACGGGCGGTTTTGCGTTTGCCGTAGGCTGAAACGAGGTTTCCGGATTGCGGGCAATCTCTCAAAAGGCATCAGGCAGACGCGCTGCAGGCAACAGGTCAACGTCGCACGGCGCATTTTACACACCCAGCCGCTGCTTGACGGGTGACTCCCGGCTTTTATATGGCTTTTTAAAGTCGTCCGGGTGGCCTGCACGCATTGCGATTGCTTGTTGAGGACACATATCGATCGCCTGGTGCCGCCGGGCGACTTCTTTTCACCGGAGAGTGAGGAATCCATGAAGGTTCTTGTAGCTGTCAAACGAGTGGTCGACTACAACGTCAAGGTTCGCGTCAAGGCGGACAACTCCGGCGTCGATCTTGCCAACGTCAAAATGTCCATGAACCCGTTTTGCGAAATCGCCGTTGAAGAGGCTGTTCGCCTTAAAGAGAAGGGTGTAGCCACCGAAATCGTCGTCGTCACCATCGGTCCGACCACGGCTCAGGAGCAACTGCGTACCGCCCTGGCGCTGGGTGCCGACCGCGCCGTGCTGGTCGAGTCCGCCGAGGAGCTGACTTCTCTGGCCGTGGCCAAGCTGCTCAAGGCCGTGGTCGACAAGGAGCAGCCACAGCTGGTGATCCTTGGCAAACAGGCCATCGACAGTGATAACAACCAGACCGGCCAGATGCTGGCTGCGTTGAGCGGCTACCCGCAGGGTACGTTCGCATCCAAGGTTGAAGTGACCGGTGACAAGGTTGCCGTGACCCGCGAAATCGACGGCGGCCTGCAGACCGTTTCCCTGAGCCTGCCAGCCATCGTGACCACGGACCTGCGTCTGAACGAGCCACGCTACGCGTCACTGCCCAACATCATGAAGGCCAAGAAAAAGCCGCTCGAAGTGCTGACCCCGGAGGCGCTGGGCGTTTCCACGGCCTCGACCAACAAGACCCTCAAGGTTGAAGCGCCGGCTGCACGCAGCGCCGGCATCAAGGTCAAGTCGGTGGCCGAACTGGTCGAGAAACTGAAAAACGAAGCGAAGGTAATCTAAATGACGATCCTGGTTATCGCTGAACACGACAACGCGACCGTAGCCCCGGCTACGCTCAACACCCTTGCTGCTGCCCAGAAGATCGGCGGTGACATCCATTTGCTGGTGGCCGGGTCCGGCGTGAGCGCCGTTGCCGACGCCGCCGCCAAAATTGCCGGTGTGACGAAAGTGCTGGTGGCCGACCACGAAGCCTACGCGCACCAACTGCCTGAAAACATCGCACCGCTGGTCGTGGAGCTGGCTGCAGGCCATAGCCATGTTCTGGCTGCGGCAACGTCCAATGGCAAGAACATCCTGCCGCGCGTCGCTGCTCAGTTGGATGTCGATCAGATCTCCGAGATCGTTTCAGTGGTTTCCGCTGACACCTTCACTCGTCCGATCTATGCCGGTAATGCCATCGCCACCGTACAGTCGACGGCTGCGGTCAAGGTCATTACCGTACGTGCCACCGGCTTCGACCCGGTGGCTGCAGAGGGTGGCTCGGCCGCTGTCGAGGCGGTGTCGGCTGCTCACGATGCCGGCAAGTCCAGCTTCGTCGGTGAAGAACTGGCCAAATCCGATCGTCCGGAACTGACCGCGGCCAAGATCGTCGTTTCCGGTGGTCGCGGCATGCAGAACGGCGACAACTTCAGGCACCTGTACACGCTGGCCGACAAGCTCGGTGCGGCAGTGGGCGCTTCCCGAGCTGCGGTCGATGCCGGTTTCGTACCCAACGACATGCAGGTCGGTCAGACCGGCAAGATCGTTGCTCCTCAGCTGTACATCGCAGTCGGTATTTCCGGCGCCATTCAGCATCTGGCCGGTATGAAGGATTCCAAGGTGATCGTTGCGATCAACAAGGATGAAGAGGCGCCGATCTTCCAGGTCGCCGATTACGGTCTGGTGGCTGACTTGTTCGAAGCCATCCCCGAGCTGGAGAAGCTGGTTTAAGCCACGCGCTTCCACTATAAAGAGAACCCGTTCCATTCGGGGTTTGCGCACCAGCGGTTTACGGTGCGCCTGCCTGGATGAAGCGGGTTTTTTATTGCGTATCGAAAGGACTTTTCATGGTGCATTCCCGGCTGCTGTCTTCGCTTCTCCTCGGGCTGATCACGCTGCCGACGCTGGCATCCGCCGCAGGCAAGTGCGAGCGTCTGATCGTGACCGGCAGCCCGGACGCGCCGCCGTATCTGTGGCGTGATCCCCAGGATCCGCGCCACCTGATGGGGGCCAATGCCGATCTGCTCACCCAGGCGGCAGGCGAGCTGGGTATCAAGGTCGAATTTCTGTATGGCGGCAAGCGCACTCAGGCGCTCGAAGAGGTGCGCACCGGGCGCATGGACCTGCTGGCTGACGCGCCATTGAATGTCGCACAACTCGAAGCGCTGGATTACATTCATCCGCCGATCGTGCAGAACGAGATCATGGTCTGGACGCGTCACGATCACAGCGTGCCGTTCAATGCTGTGAGCGAGCTGCAGGGCCATCCCGGCGCCATGTCGGAAAAGACCCGCCTGACGCCTTCCTTCGAGGTGCTGGCCAGACAGAATCTGACCCTGGAGCGCCTGCCCGCACTCACACCTGCCTTTCAGAAGCTGGCATTGGGTGAGGTGGATTACGTGCTTGCCGGGCGTTATGCCGGTATGGTCATGGTGCAGACGCTGGGTCTTTCCAAAGACCTGACGGCACAGCCTATACCGGTCGATACGCCGGGTTTCTATCTGGCCTTGTCGTTCAACTCGGCCTGCAATGAACCATGGTTGCGCGGACAGCTGGCGAAAAAGATGACAGAATCGGCCGCCTCTGGCCTTGCGGGCGATGTCATCAGGCACAACCTGGAGTTGTGGAAAGCCCAACTGTTGCAACCCGCCAGCGCCAGCGCACCCAACAAGTAGGGATGTTTTTGTGAGTATTCGTTTTTCAATTGCCGTCATGGCAATCGCCACGCTGGCCGGTTGCGCCAGTGATCCGGTACCAACCGAGCAGTTCAAGCTGACCGAGCAGGCGCTGGAGCAGGCCAAGGCGGTCGGCGCGAGTGATGATCAACCCGAGATGGAAGTCGCTCAGGCAGGGTTTGCCGAAGCCCGCGCTTCCATGGCAAGCCATGCCTACAAGGACGCGCGTATGAAAGCCGAGCAGGCCGAGCTTGATGCGCGCCTGGCTGAAGCGCGAGTGTTGACCCTCAAGAGCCAGGAGCAGGTCAATCAGTTGAATACCCGCCTCAATCGCTTGCGCAAGCAGCTGGGGGAGGCGCAATGAAGCGTATTCCGCGTGTCCTGAGTGTGTGTCTGTTGCTGGGTGCGGCTGGCCTTTATGGTTGTGCCGGTCACCAGGACAGCGGCCAGGCGTTGCAGCAGGCCAGTGCCGACTTCCAGAAGGTCAAGGAAGATACCGATGTGCTGCGCAGTGCACCCAAGGATGTCATTCGTGCGGGTGAATCGCTGGCTCGCGCCGAGCGTCTGTCCAGTTACCTGGGGAGTGGCGCCGATGTCGCTCACTACGCCTACCTCAGCAGCCGCTACAGCGAGATCGCGCGTGAGCACAGCAACCTGATGCTGAGTCAGGAGCGTCTGGCGAAAATGGACATGGAACGTCAGCGTATGCAGTTGGCACTGCGCGAAGCCAAGCTGGCCAGCGCCCAGCAGCAGGGCCGTTGGCTGGAGGATCAGATCCTCAGCCTGGCCACCACCGAAACCGACCGCGGGCTGGTCATGACCCTGGGCGATGTGCTGTTCGACGCCGGACATGCCGAGCTGAAAAACTCGGCCAGCCGTACCATTCTCAAGGTTGTGCAGTTTCTGCAGATCAATCCGCGCCGAGTGGTCCGCATCGAAGGCTATACCGACAGCACGGGCGATCGTCAGGAAAACCTGAAGCTCTCGAAAGACCGGGCGCAAGCAGTCGCTGATGTGCTGATGGACCTGGGCATCGACGAAAAACGCATTCAGGTCGAAGGCTATGGCCAAGAGTTTCCTGTGAGTGCCAATACCTCCGAGCGGGGCCGCGCGCAAAACAGGCGTGTCGAGATCGTTTTCTCGGACGAAAAAGGTCAGCTGGGCGCAGCTCGCTGATAAATAGACGATAAAAAAGCCCTATGCCGGAAACGGCCTCGGGCTTTTTTGTCTTTAATCACATTGATTATGGCGTTTCTGCCCGCGTTTATTTTCACTCAGCAGCCATCAATGCTGGCCTGTCTTCAAACTGTTCCCGTACACTTCCGATCTGTGCCGGTTATTACGCATCTGTATTTTCAAAAATAATAAATCACCGGTCTTTTCGAGGCTGTGTCATGACCAATCTCTTGCTCTACCAGCGTATCGCTCAGCAGTTGGCCGAAGACATCCGCCGTGGTGTGTATCAGCCCGGCGAGCGTGTGCCGTCCGTTCGCAAAATGAGTTCGCAGCTCAACGTCAGCCATGCGACTGTATTGCAGGCTTACGCGAACCTTGAAGACCAGGGGCTGATCCGGGCGCGTCCTCAATCCGGCTACTACGTCCATCAAACGCCCGCGCTGACAGCGTCCACCCCGGATATCGCGCGGGTCGAGCGGCCCGGCCTGGTCACACGCAGCAGCATTATCCAGCAAGTGCTCGAAGAGTCGCGCCGCGAAGGCGTATTCGCCCTCGGGGCCGCCGTGCCTCATGTGGATTACCTGCCGGTGCGCGCGCTGCATCAGCAGCTGGCCAAGGTCACGCGTTTTCACAGCCCACGGGCCTTCAGTTACATGTTCAGCCCTGGCTTCGAACCCTTGCGCAGGCAGGTCGCGATCCGCATGCGCGACGCCGGTGTAGTGGTCGACCCGTCAGAAGTGGTCATCACTCACGGCTGCGTGGATGCGCTGCAGATGGCCCTGCGGGTGCTGACCCGGCCCGGCGATCTGATAGCCGCCGAATCACCGGCTTATTACGGGTTGCTGCAACTTGCCGACCTGCTGGGTTTGAAAGTCATTGAAATCCCCAGTGATCCGGCCACCGGCATCAGTCTTGAAGCCTTGCAACTGGCGGCCAATCAATGGTCCATCAAGGCCCTGGTGCTGACCTCACGGCTGAGCAATCCACTGGGCGGCACCATGCCCGAGGAGCGGCAGAAAAACCTGCTGCGGCTGACCTCGGATTTCGATATCCAGGTGGTTGAAGACGACGTCTACGGCGAGTTGATGTTCGAAGTAGGGCGGACCAAGGCGCTCAAGGCCTTCGACCGGCTGGGGAGGGTGATTTACTGCTCAAGCTTCTCCAAGACCTTGTCACCGGGTGTGCGCATCGGCTGGATGATAGCCGGCAAATACCAGGCGGAAATTCAGCGCCTGCAGACCTTCAGTACTCACTCGGCGTGCAGTGTCACGCAAATGGCCGTCGCCGCGTACCTCGAAAACGGCGGCTATGATCGGCACCTGCGCTTCATTCGGCTCGAATACCGCAAGAACCTCAGTGCGTATCAGCTGGCGGTGCAGCAGTTCTTTCCCGAAGGCACGCAGATGAGCCGTCCCGCAGGGGGCTTTATCCTCTGGGTCAGTCTGCCGGGCAGGGTCAATACCCAGGAGTTGCACGTGCGTGCGCTCGAGCAGGGCATCAGCATTGCACCCGGGCTGATTTTCAGTAATACCGAGCAGTTCAACCACTGTATTCGTTTGAATTGCGGCATGAAATGGAACAAGGAAGCCGAGCGGGCATTGATGACATTAGGGATTCTGGCCAAGCAGTTATGTCAGGAAGCTGTCCAGGCTTATTGATTGGCAAAGATATTTGTCAATTCTTCGGAACTCTTGTCTTGTCAGGTTGGCCTCAAAAGGACAGCATGTGTTTCTTTCCGGCTTTTTGCCACTGTCTTGCCTGACTTTTTGCCTATGAATGTTTTTCGCTGTCTCGGATTGCTTGTCGTCGTACTTCTGAGTGGTTGTGACGCTCCGGATACCTCTGTGCCCAAACCCAAGACCGAGGCGGTCATCACCGCGCCGGTATCGCCCGAGGTGCATCTGAAGACTGAGGCACCTGCGGAGGCAGCCGCCACCGATGCCAGGCAAATCAAGGCGCCGGACACCATGCATCAGCTGATGCCGGGGGTGCCAGTCGTGCCTGTGGTGGTCGGAAAGGAAAAGTCAGAACCTGCAGCACCCCAAAGCGCCAAATCGGTGGCGTCCGAAAAAGCTTCTTCCAAGGTCGCGGCAGCCAAGGCGCCTGCGAGCAAGCGCAAGAACGCCAAGGATGCCAAGACGGCCAGCGTCAAGGATGTGCGAATCAAATCGCCCAAGCTGGACCTGAGCCTGCCTCCCGAACTGGTCAAGGAACTCGACCCGCCTGCCAAGGTGATTACCAGCAAGCGCAAGCCGATATTGCCGCAGATGTTCAGCGACAAGGGCGACTCTGCGAACCCTGGTCCGTTCGAGCTCGAAGGGCGATTGCTGACCAACGAAATGCAATTGCAGATGCGCAACGACAACCGTCGCGACGTGGAAGGCGCTGCGCTGGACTTCAAATTCAAGCAGTAAGCCCTGCCTGTCGTCCGATACGGCGTTTTCAAACAGACGTTTTGACGGTTAATATCCTTCCTCTTTTTCAATTTTCACAAAAGGGTGTCTGGTCATGGACTGCCGTTCCGGTTGTGGAGCGTGCTGCATAGCGCCTTCCATAACGTCTCCCATACCCGGTATGCCCGACGGAAAGCCTGCAGGCGAGCGTTGTCTGCACCTGTCGGTCGAGTTTTTGTGCGCCTTGTTTGGCAGGGCTGAGCGGCCCGCCGTATGCAGTCAGTTCAAGGCGGCAGAGGATGTCTGCGGTGTCGACCAGGCGGATGCCATTCGCCTGATCGGTTGGTGGGAAAAAGCCACTGCGGTGGCCTGAAAAAGTGTTTTCGAGCACAAATGCTTCTTCGGAACTTCAAAACAAGGAATAAAACAATGGGTCCGCTGTATCGCATGGCTGTTGCTTGTGGTTTGACTGTAATGCTTGCCGGAATGGCGCAGGCTGAAGAGTGGAAAGAGGTCAAGAATCAGGAGGGCATCAAGGTTTCGTTGAGCGACGTGCCCGGGTCTGATTACAAGGCTTATCAGGGCATTGCGCTGATCAATGCCAGCGTGAGCAAGTTGCGCGCGCTTCAGGAGGATGTCACGGGCGCCTGCGCCTGGATTCATGAGTGCAAGTTACAGAAAGTGCTCAAGCACGAAGGCAACAAGACCTGGACCTACAGCCAGTTCAACACTCCCTGGCCAGTGACGCCTCGCGATTCCGTGCTGTTGATCACCACTCAGGAAGGCCCTGACGGGAGTGTTACCCGTAATCTTGAAGAGCAGCCTTCGTACATCCCCGAAGAAAAGGGCTATGTGCGCGTAACCGAGGTCAAGGGCTTCTGGAAAATGGTGCCCAAAGGGCCGAACCAGACTGAAGTGACCTATCAGGTTCACACCGAGCCGGGTGGCAGTGTGCCTTCTATGCTGGCCAACAAGTTCGTTGTCGATGCGCCGTTCAACACCTTGAAAGCCCTCAGGGAGCGTGCTGCGCAAACCCCATGATGTGCATCGGATAGCGAGCACAAAAAAGGGCTGCCAATGGCAGCCCTTTTTTTGCGTGTGGCGCTTACTTGCGGTCTTGCAGGGCGACGATGTGGCGTTGCACGTTGCCGGTGTACAGCTGGCGAGGGCGACCGATCTTGTAGGGGCTGGAGAGCATTTCCTTCCAGTGCGAGATCCAGCCGACAGTCCGCGCCAGGGCGAAGATCACGGTGAACATGCTGGTCGGAATGCCGATGGCCTTGAGGATAATGCCCGAGTAGAAGTCGACGTTCGGGTACAGCGAGCGCTCGATGAAGTACGGGTCGGTCAGGGCGATCTCTTCGAGGCGCATAGCCAGTTCGAGTTGAGGATCGTTGGTGATGCCCAGTTCTTTCAATACTTCGTCGCAGGTCTGCTTCATTACGGTGGCGCGCGGGTCACGGTTCTTGTACACGCGGTGACCGAAGCCCATGAGCTTGAACGGATCGTTCTTGTCCTTGGCCTTGGCAATGAACGTGTCGATGTTCGACACGTCGCCGATTTCATCGAGCATGGTCAGTACCGCTTCGTTGGCTCCGCCGTGGGCAGGGCCCCAGAGCGCTGCGATACCGGCTGCGATACAGGCGAACGGGTTGGCGCCCGAAGAGCCCGCCATACGCACGGTGGAGGTCGAAGCGTTCTGCTCGTGATCGGCGTGGAGGATGAAGATCTTGTCCATCGCCTTGGCCAGCACCGGGCTGATCGGTTTGATCTCGCACGGGGTGTTGAACATCATGTGCAGGAAGTTTTCCGCGTAGCTGAGGTCGTTGCGCGGGTACATCATGGGTTGACCCATGGAGTACTTGTAGACCATCGCTGCCAGGGTCGGCATCTTGGCGACCAGACGGACTGCGGAAATCTCGCGGTGCTGCGGGTTATTGATGTCCAGCGAGTCGTGGTAGAACGCCGACAGGGCGCCGACTACGCCACACATGACGGCCATCGGGTGGGCGTCACGGCGGAAACCGTTGAAGAAGGTCTTGAGTTGTTCGTGAACCATCGTGTGGTTCTTGACCACGGCCACGAACTGGGCTTTCTGCTCGGCGGTGGGCAGTTCACCGTTGAGCAGCAGGTAGCAGGTCTCGAGGTAGTCGGACTGCTCGGCCAGTTGTTCGATCGGGTAGCCGCGGTGTAGCAGAATGCCATTATCACCATCGATGTAGGTGATCTTCGAATCGCAAGAGGCCGTGGACATGAAACCAGGGTCAAATGTGAAGCGGCCGGTGGCGGTCAGGCCGCGTACGTCGATCACGTCCGGACCCACTGTACCGGTCAGAATTGGCAGCTCGACGGGGGCAGCGCCCTCGATGATCAACTGCGCTTTTTTGTCAGCCATGTGGCCTCCTATTTATGCTTCAAATCATCAGACAGGCCCCCCACGCAGGGCCCGCATCACTATAGTGAGATAAATTCTAAAGTCAATTTGCCTAAAGTCGTGTTCCGCAAGGGCTCGACCGTGGATTTTTCAGACGGTTTACTGCCATTTACGCCTTTTGTCGCGGCAACGCAATCCGCTATTGGCGGTACGTCTGCGCGTTGTCATTAGTAACCTAACTGTCTATACTCGGCGTCCGACCGCCAGAGGCTTTTGGCCTGTTTCAAGGGGGTCGTCACTTCCTGGGTGGTGGGTACCTGACCAGTGCACTTCCCAACAACTTGCCCTGATTGTTAGGGGCTCTTCAGTGTGAAAAAAAGCCGTGAATAGCCAACGACCTGTAAATCTAGACCTAAGGACCATCAAGCTCCCAGTCACCGCTTACACGTCCATCCTTCACCGCATCTCCGGTGTCATCCTCTTTGTCGGTATTGCAATCATGCTGTATGCAATGGACAAGTCGCTGGCCTCCGAAGAGGGATTTGGTGAAGTCAAGGCGTATATGACCAGTCCGCTGGCCAAGCTGATCATCTGGGGACTTCTGTCTGCCCTGCTGTACCACCTGGTGGCCGGTATTCGTCACCTCATCATGGACTCGGGGGTAGGCGAGACGCTTGAAGGCGGAAAGCTGGGCTCCAAAATCGTTATCGCGGTTTCCGTGATTCTGATTCTTCTGGCGGGAGTATGGATATGGTAACCAACGTCACCAACCTGTCGCGTTCGGGCCTCTATGACTGGATGGCTCAGCGTGTCTCCGCAGTCGTGCTCGCGGCTTATTTCATTTTCCTGATCGGTTACATGGTCTTTCACCCGGGTCTGAGCTACGCCCAATGGCATGGTCTGTTCGCTCACAACGGAATGCGTATCTTCAGTCTCCTGGCCCTCGTTGCCCTTGGCGCTCACGCCTGGGTCGGCATGTGGACCATCGCGACCGACTACCTGACGCCGATGGCGCTGGGCAAGTCCGCAACTGCAGTACGTTTCCTGTTCCAGGCGGTATGCGGCGTTCTGATGTTCGCCTACTTCGTCTGGGGCGTGCAGATTCTTTGGGGTATCTGATCCATGGCTAACATTAATGCGCTTTCTTTCGACGCCATCATCATTGGTGGTGGCGGTGCCGGCATGCGCGCTGCGCTGCAGCTCGCCCAGGGCGGTCACAAGACTGCCGTGGTCACCAAGGTCTTCCCGACCCGCTCGCACACCGTATCCGCGCAGGGTGGCATCACCTGTGCAATCGCCTCCGCCGATCCGAACGATGACTGGCGCTGGCACATGTACGATACCGTCAAGGGCTCCGACTACATCGGTGACCAGGAC
Source organism: Pseudomonas cerasi (assembly GCF_900074915.1). Taxonomy (GTDB): domain Bacteria; phylum Pseudomonadota; class Gammaproteobacteria; order Pseudomonadales; family Pseudomonadaceae; genus Aquipseudomonas; species Aquipseudomonas cerasi. Next base: position 3,605,268 of record NZ_LT222319.1, on the reverse strand, counting down.
GCTATCGAATACATGTGTTCCGTAGGTCCGGAAGCGGTCTTCGAGCTCGAGCACATGGGCCTGCCGTTCTCCCGTACCGAGCAGGGCCGTATCTACCAGCGTCCGTTCGGTGGCCAGTCCAAGGACTTCGGCAAGGGCGGGCAGGCTGCCCGTACCTGCGCTGCCGCCGACCGTACCGGTCACGCACTGCTGCACACCCTGTATCAGGCCAACCTGAAGGCAGGCACTGTATTCCTCAACGAATACTATGCAGTGGATCTGGTAAAGAACAACGACGGCGCCTTTGTCGGCATCATCGCAATCTGCATCGAGACAGGCGAAACCTCGTACATCCGCGCCAATGCAACCGTGCTGGCGACTGGCGGTGCAGGCCGTATCTACTCGTCGACCACCAATGCCCTGATCAATACCGGTGACGGTATCGGCATGGCGCTGCGTGCCGGTGTACCTGTTCAGGACATCGAAATGTGGCAGTTCCACCCGACCGGTATTGCCGGTGCAGGTGTACTGGTCACCGAAGGTTGCCGCGGTGAAGGCGGTTACCTGATCAACAAGCACGGTGAGCGTTTCATGGAGCGTTATGCTCCGAACGCCAAGGACCTTGCCGGTCGTGACGTTGTGGCACGTTCCATGGTCAAGGAAATCATTGCCGGTAACGGCTGTGGTCCCGATGGCGATCACGTGATGCTCAAGCTCGATCACCTTGGCGAAGAAGTGCTGCACAGCCGTCTGCCAGGGATCATGGAGCTGTCCAAGACCTTTGCTCACGTCGATCCTGCGACCGCTCCGATCCCTGTCGTACCAACCTGCCACTACATGATGGGCGGCGTTGCCACCAACATTCATGGTCAGGCGATCACTCAGGATGCGGCGGGCGTCGATCAGATCATTCCAGGTCTGTTCGCGGTAGGTGAAGTGGCTTGCGTATCGGTTCACGGCGCAAACCGTCTGGGCGGCAACTCGCTGCTCGATCTGGTGGTGTTCGGCCGCGCTGCGGGTATCCACCTCGAGCAGGCGCTGCGTGAAGGCGTCGATTATGCGCGCGCTTCCGAGTCCGACATCGATGCTGCCCTCGCGCGCCTTGCCGGCCTGAACGAACGCACCACCGGTGAAGACGTCGCGTCCCTGCGTAAAGAACTGCAGAGCTGCATGCAGAACTACTTCGGTGTATTCCGTACTGGCGAATACATGCAGAAGGGTATTGCCCAGCTGGCTGATCTGCGCGTGCGTATCGCCAACGTCAAGATCAACGACAAGAGCCAGGCGTTCAACACCGCCCGTATCGAAGCGCTTGAACTGCAAAACCTGCTGGAAGTTGCCGAAGCCACGGCGATTGCTGCAGAGCATCGTAAAGAGTCCCGCGGCGCTCACGCTCGCGAAGACTTCGAAGATCGCGACGACGAGAACTGGTTGTGCCACACCCTGTATTTCCCGGGTGACAAGCGCGTGACCAAGCGTGCCGTGAACTTCTCGCCGAAGACTGTTCCGACTTTTGAACCCAAGATTCGGACTTATTAAGGGGTGGCCGATATGTTGCAAGTCAGTGTTTATCGTTACAACCCTGAGCAGGACGCCGCGCCGTTCATGCAGGAGTTTCAGGTCGATACCGGTGGCAAGGACCTGATGGTGCTGGACGTGCTCGCCCTGGTCAAAGAACAGGATCAAGGGTTCTCTTATCGTCGCTCATGCCGTGAAGGCGTGTGCGGTTCCGACGGCATGAATATCAACGGCAAGAACGGCCTGGCCTGCATCACGCCGCTGTCGGCTGTCGTTGCCAAGAACAAGCTGATCGTACGTCCGCTGCCTGGTTTGCCGGTTATTCGTGACCTGGTCGTCGATATGAGCATCTTCTACAAGCAGTACGAGAAGGTGAAGCCGTTCCTGCAGAACGACACGCCGGCTCCGGCCATCGAACGTCTGCAAACACCGGAAGAGCGCGAAAAGCTCGATGGTCTGTACGAGTGCATCCTGTGCGCTTGCTGCTCGACTTCCTGCCCGTCCTTCTGGTGGAACCCCGACAAGTTCCTGGGTCCTGCTGCACTGCTGCAAGCCTACCGTTTCCTGGCTGACAGCCGTGATACCCGCACCAGTGAGCGTCTGGCTTCGCTTGATGATCCGTTCAGCGTATTCCGCTGCCGCGGCATCATGAACTGCGTCAACGTCTGTCCGAAGGGCCTTAACCCAACCAAGGCTATCGGTCACGTACGCAACATGCTGTTGCAGAACGGCGTCTGATTCATCGCTTTATCTGTTACACCGTTGCACTGAAGTGGCTACGGCGCAGGCTTCAACCGGCGCCGTAGTTTTAACCTGAGCAGTAGCTCGCAAAGCTGCGGCTCTTATTTTGAAGAAATGAGACCAGCAGGGGCATCCGGGCTGGTACCCGGACTATCTGCGTGATCCCTGGTGACTTGATACAGTCGCTGCACACGACTATTTCAGGATTGCTCTGGTGTCTTCGCCGGTGGTGTCCCCTTACCGAGGGTGACCAAGCATGCAAGAAAGCGTGATGCAGCGCATGTGGAACAGTGCCCACCTATCCGGTGGTAACGCTGCCTATGTGGAAGAGCTCTATGAGCTTTACCTGCACGACCCTAACGCTGTGCCAGAAGAATGGCGCACCTACTTTCAGAAGTTGCCAGCAGACGGCAGCTCTGCCACTGATGTATCGCACTCGACCATTCGCGATCATTTCGTGTTGCTGGCCAAAAACCAGCGCCGCGCTCAACCGGTGTCCGCCGGCAGTGTGAGCAGCGAACACGAGAAGAAGCAGGTTGAAGTGCTGCGACTGATCCAGGCATATCGGATGCGTGGCCACCAGGCTGCCCAACTCGATCCGCTGGGCCTGTGGCAGCGCCCTGCGCCTGCGGATCTGTCCATCAATCATTACGGCTTGACCAATGCCGATCTTGATACGACCTTCCGTGCCGGCGACCTGTTCATCGGCAAAGAGGAAGCGAGCCTACGCGAAATTCATAAAGCGTTGCAGCAGACATATTGTCGCACCATCGGCTCCGAGTTCACTCACATCGTGGATTCCGAGCAGCGCAACTGGTTCATGCAGCGTCTCGAGAGTGTTCGTGGCCGTCCGGTGTTCTCGGCTGACATTCAGAGCCACCTGCTCGAGCGTGTTACCGCAGCTGAAGGCCTCGAGAAATACCTGGGTACCAAATACCCGGGCACCAAGCGTTTCGGTCTGGAAGGCGGCGAAAGCCTGATTCCAATGCTGGACGAGCTGATTCAGCGTTCCGGGTCCTATGGCACCAAGGAAGTCGTGATCGGCATGGCCCACCGTGGTCGCCTCAACGTACTGGTGAACACCTTCGGCAAGAATCCTCGCGACCTGTTCGACGAGTTCGAAGGCAAGAAGAAAGTGGAGCTGGGTTCCGGTGACGTCAAATACCACCAGGGCTTCTCTTCCAACGTCATGACCGCAGGCGGTGAGGTTCACCTCGCCATGGCCTTCAACCCGTCTCACCTGGAGATCGTGTCTCCGGTGGTCGAGGGGTCGGTGCGTGCGCGTCAGGATCGTCGCAACGATCCAAACGGCGACAAGGTTCTGCCGATTTCCCTCCACGGCGACGCGGCCTTTGCTGGCCAGGGCGTGGTCATGGAAACCTTCCAGATGTCGCAGACTCGCGGCTTCAAGACGGGCGGTACGATCCACATCGTCATCAACAATCAGGTGGGCTTCACCATCAGCAACCCGCTGGACTCGCGTTCTACCGAGTACGCCACCGACGTTGCCAAGATGATCCAGGCACCGATCCTCCATGTGAATGGTGATGATCCGGAAGCCGTGATGTTCGTGACCCAGCTGGCCATCGATTACCGCATGCAGTTCAAGCGCGACATCGTGATCGATCTGGTTTGCTACCGTCGCCGTGGTCACAACGAAGCTGACGAGCCGAGCGGCACCCAGCCTTTGATGTATCAGCAGATCACCAAGCAGCGCACAACGCGCGAGCTGTATGCCGAGCATCTGATCAAGACCGGCGTTCTCGACGATGCCCGCGTTCAGGCCAAGGTCGACGACTACCGCAGCGCGCTGGACAACGGTCTGCACGTGGTGAAAAGTCTGGTCAAGGAGCCGAACAAGGAATTGTTCGTCGACTGGCGTCCATACCTGGGCCATGCCTGGACTGCGCGTCACGACACCCGCTTCGATCTCAAGACCCTGCAGGAACTGTCCGCCAAGCTCATGGAGCTGCCGGAAGGCTTCGTCGTGCAGCGTCAGGTTCAGAAAATCTACGAAGACCGCCAGAAGATGCAGGCCGGTGGCTTGCCGATCAACTGGGGTTACGCCGAAACCATGGCGTACGCCACACTGGCATTCGAAGGGCACCCGATCCGCATGACGGGGCAGGACATCGGTCGCGGTACGTTCTCGCACCGTCACGCCGTGCTGCACAACCAGAAAGACGCCGGGACCTATATCCCGCTGCAGAATCTGTACTCCGGTCAGCCACGTTTCGACCTGTACGACTCCTTCCTTTCGGAAGAGGCCGTACTGGCATTCGAATACGGTTATTCGACTACCCAGCCTGATGCGCTGGTTATCTGGGAAGCCCAGTTCGGCGACTTCGCCAACGGCGCTCAGGTGGTTGTCGACCAGTTCATCACCAGCGGCGAGCACAAGTGGGGCCGTCTGTGCGGTCTGACCATGCTGTTGCCTCATGGCTATGAAGGGCAGGGGCCAGAGCACTCGTCGGCCCGTCTGGAGCGTTACCTGCAATTGTGCGCCGAGCACAACATTCAGGTGTGCGTACCGACGACTCCGGCGCAGATCTATCACTTGTTGCGTCGTCAGGTCATCCGTCCGCTGCGCAAGCCGCTGATCGTGCTGACACCGAAGTCGCTGTTGCGTCACAAGCTGGCTGTTTCGACTCTGGAAGACTTGGCCGAAGGCTCGTTCCAGACCGTCATTCCGGAAATCGATACTCTCGATCCGGCCAAGGTCACGCGTCTGGTGCTGTGCAGCGGCAAGGTTTACTACGATCTCCTGGAAAAACGCCGTGCCGAAGGGCGTGAAGACATCGCCATCGTTCGCCTCGAGCAGCTGTATCCGTTCCCTGAAGATGATTTGATGGAAACCATCGCGCCTTATACCAACCTGCAGCATGTGGTCTGGTGTCAGGAAGAGCCGATGAACCAGGGTGCCTGGTACAGCAGCCAACACCATCTGCGTCGCAGCATGGGCAACCACAAACGTGAACTCGTTCTCGAGTACGCCGGTCGTGATGCTTCTGCCGCTCCAGCATGTGGTTACGCTTCGATGCACGCCGAGCAGCAGGAAAAACTGCTGCAAGATGCCTTCACTGTTTAACGCCTTCGAGCATTAGAAACCGAATTAAGGAATTACAGATAATGGCTATCGAGATCAAAGCCCCCTCTTTCCCGGAATCCGTTGCCGACGGCACCATTTCCACCTGGCACAAGCAGCCGGGCGATGCGGTAAAACGTGACGAGCTGCTGGTCGACATCGAGACCGATAAGGTCGTTCTCGAAGTACTGGCCGAAGCCGACGGCGTGCTGGTATCGATCGTGAAAGGCGAGGGCAGCACTGTCCTGTCCAACGAAGTGATTGCAACGCTGGACGCTGGTGCTACTGCTACTGCTACTGCTTCTGCTGCGCCAGCTGCCGCTGCGGCCGCGCCTGCCTCGGCTCCTGCTGCGGCTCCCGCTGCACCTGCCGGCGCTGGCGAAGAAGACCCGATTGCTGCGCCTGCTGCGCGTCAATTGGCTGAAGAAAACGGCATCAACCTGGCCAGCGTCAAGGGCACCGGTAAAGACGGCCGTATCACCAAGGAAGACGTGGTTGCTGCAGTTGAAGCGAAGAAATCCGCTCCGGCCGCTGCGCCTGCCGCCAAGCCTGCTGCCGCCGCGGCTCCTGTGGTCGCTGCTGGCGATCGCACCGAGAAGCGTGTGCCGATGACCCGCGTGCGTGCAACCGTTGCCAAGCGTCTGGTCGAAGCCCAGTCGAACATGGCGATGCTGACCACTTTCAACGAAGTCGACATGACTGAAGTCATGGCACTGCGTTCGAAGTACAAGGACCTGTTCGAGAAGTCGCACAATGGCGTACGCCTGGGCTTCATGTCGTTCTTCGTCAAGGCTGCCACTGAAGCGCTGAAGCGCTTCCCGGCCGTCAACGCGTCGATCGACGGTTCCGATATCGTTTACCACGGCTATGCTGACGTCGGTGTCGCGGTTTCCAGCGATCGCGGTCTGGTCGTACCGGTTCTGCGTAACGCAGAGCACATGAGCCTGGCTGAAATCGAAGGCGGCATCGCCACCTTCGGCAAGAAAGCCCGTGACGGTAAACTGTCCATCGACGAGATGACCGGCGGTACGTTCACTATCACCAATGGTGGTACTTTCGGTTCGATGATGTCGACGCCGATCGTCAACCCGCCACAGGCTGCAATTCTGGGCATGCACAACATTCTGCAGCGTCCGATGGCGGTCAATGGTCAGGTTGTGATTCGCCCGATGATGTATCTGGCGTTGTCGTATGATCACCGTTTGATCGACGGCAAGGAAGCGGTAACCTTCCTCGTGACCATCAAGAACCTGCTGGAAGATCCGGCTCGTCTGCTGCTGGATATTTGATGACGCAGCCCCGGGCTGCACACGACAGGCTGCGCAAGAGCGCAGTCTGTCGCACAGCCCGGGTCTTGCAGATTACATCTAATGAACAGGTTGCAACGCTCGTCTGTAAAGCATCACAGACCTGCCTGCAGCTTGCAGGTTAAAGCTCGCAGCTATAGAGGAATTCTTTTTTATGTCCCAGAAATTCGACGTGGTAGTGATTGGCGCAGGCCCTGGCGGTTATGTTGCCGCCATCAAGGCTGCGCAACTTGGTCTCAAGACTGCCTGCATCGAGAAGTATCAGGACAAGGAGGGCAAACTGGCCCTCGGCGGTACCTGCCTGAACGTGGGTTGCATTCCTTCCAAGGCACTGCTCGACAGCTCCTGGAAATTCTATGAAGCCAAGAACGGCTTCAGCGTGCATGGCATCTCGACCTCTGAACTGAACATCGACGTTCCAGCGATGATCGGCCGCAAGTCGACCATCGTCAAAGGCCTGACCGGCGGCGTTGCCAGCCTGTTCAAAGCCAACGGCGTGACCACGTTGCAGGGCCACGGCAAACTGCTGGCCGGCAAGAAGGTTGAACTGACCGCAGCCGATGGCACTGTCGAAATCATTGAAGCGGATCATGTGATCCTGGCTTCGGGTTCTCGTCCTATCGACATTCCGCCAGCGCCTGTTGACCAGAAAGTCATCGTCGATTCGACTGGTGCTCTTGAATTCCAACAGGTTCCACAGCGTCTGGGCGTGATCGGCGCTGGCGTGATCGGTCTGGAACTGGGTTCTGTCTGGGCTCGCCTGGGTGCCCAGGTTACCGTTCTGGAAGCGCTGGAGAAGTTCATCCCGGCAGCCGACGAAGCGGTTTCCAAGGAAGCGCTGAAAACCTTCAACAAGCAGGGCCTGGACATCAAGCTGGGCGCTCGCGTGACCGGTTCCAAGGTCGAAGGCGAGCAGGTTGTGGTCAGCTACACCGACGCTGCCGGCGAACAGTCGATCACCTTCGACCGTCTGATCGTTGCCGTGGGCCGTCGTCCGGTTACCACTGACCTGCTGGCTTCGGACAGCGGCGTCGATCTCGACGAGCGCGGTTTCATCTACGTTGATGACTACTGCACCACCAGCGTTCCGGGCGTATACGCCATTGGTGACGTGGTTCGCGGCCTGATGCTGGCGCACAAGGCCTCGGAAGAGGGCATCATGGTTGTCGAGCGCATCAAGGGCCACAAGGCCCAGATGAACTACAACCTGATCCCGTCGGTTATCTATACCCACCCGGAAATCGCCTGGGTCGGCAAGACCGAGCAGACGCTCAAGGCCGAAGGCGTTGAAGTCAACGTCGGTACGTTCCCGTTCGCAGCCAGCGGCCGTGCCATGGCAGCCAATGACACCGGCGGTTTCGTCAAGATCATTGCCGACGCCAAGACCGATCGCGTACTGGGTGTTCACGTTATTGGCCCGAGCGCTGCAGAACTGGTACAGCAGGGCGCAATCGCGATGGAATTCGGCAGCAGCGCAGAGGACATCGGCATGATGGTCTTCTCGCACCCGACCCTGTCCGAAGCGCTGCATGAAGCTGCACTGGCTGTGAATGGCGGCGCCATCCATATCCAGAATCGCAAGAAACGCTAAGACAACAAGAGAAACCACGGCGCAGTGCCCGTCGTTGGCCTTGCAAGCAGGGCTTACCGCGGAATCTGCGCCGGACTCGACCTCTCAGGCGGCTTCATGAGTGTCCCACGGCACTTGCGGAGTCCACCCGGAGTAGCGGTCACAGGTGGTGCGGCACGCCGACGTGCAGCACCGAATGCGCAGTACCTAAACGAAGACGGTAATAAGCATGAATCTTCACGAGTATCAGGGTAAGCAGCTGTTCGCTGAGTACGGCCTGCCAGTATCCAAGGGTTACGCGGTAGACACCCCGGAAGCAGCAGCAGAAGCCTGCGACAAGATCGGCGGGACCGAGTGGGTCGTCAAAGCCCAGGTTCACGCAGGTGGTCGCGGTAAAGCGGGCGGCGTAAAGCTGGTTCGCAGCAAGGAAGACGCTGCAGCGTTCGCTCAACAGTGGTTGGGCAAGCGCCTGGTGACTTACCAGACTGACGCCAACGGTCAGCCAGTGACCAAGATCCTGGTCGAGTCCTGCACCGACATCGCCAAAGAGCTGTATCTGGGCGCTGTGGTCGATCGTTCCAGCCGTCGTATCGTGTTCATGGCTTCCACCGAAGGTGGCGTGGACATCGAGAAGATCGCGCACGACACTCCTGAAAAGATTCTCAAGGCCACCATCGATCCACTGGTTGGCGCTCAGCCGTTCCAGGGTCGCGATCTGGCATTCCAGCTGGGTCTGGAAGGCAAGCAGGTCACTCAGTTCGCCAAGATCTTCACCGGTCTGGCCAAGCTGTTCCAGGACCATGACCTGGCACTGCTGGAAGTGAACCCGCTGGTGATCAAGGCTGACGGCGATCTGCACTGCCTGGACGCCAAGATCAACATCGACGCCAACGCCATGTACCGTCAGCCAAAGCTGAAGGGCTTCCACGATCCTTCGCAGGACGATCCTCGCGAAGCTCACGCCGCCAAGTTCGAACTGAACTACGTTGCGCTGGAAGGCAACATCGGCTGCATGGTCAACGGTGCCGGTCTGGCCATGGGTACCATGGACATCGTCAATCTGCATGGCGGCAAGCCTGCAAACTTCCTTGACGTTGGCGGCGGTGCCACCAAGGAACGCGTTACTGAAGCGTTCAAGATCATTCTGTCCGACGCCAACGTCGCTGCAGTTCTGGTCAACATCTTCGGCGGTATCGTTCGTTGCGACATGATTGCCGAAGGCATCATCGGCGCAGTGAAAGAAGTCGGCGTTAAAATCCCGGTTGTTGTTCGCCTTGAAGGCAACAACGCTGAGCTGGGCGCTAAAGTACTGGCAGAAAGCGGTTTGAACATCATCGCGGCTACCAGCCTGACCGACGCTGCTCAACAAGTTGTCAAAGCCGCGGAGGGCAAGTAATGAGCGTCCTGATCAATAAAGACACCAAGGTTATCTGCCAGGGTTTCACTGGTTCGCAAGGTACCTTCCACTCCGAGCAAGCCATTGCCTACGGCACCAAGATGGTTGGCGGCGTGACACCAGGCAAGGGCGGCACCACGCACCTGAACCTGCCAGTGTTCAACACTGTGAAAGAAGCGGTAGACACCACTGGCGCAACCGCCAGCGTCATCTACGTTCCGGCTCCTTTCTGCAAGGATTCCATCCTTGAAGCAGCGTTCGGCGGCATCAAGCTGATCGTGTGCATCACCGAAGGCATCCCGACCATCGACATGCTGGAAGCCAAGGTCAAGTGCGACGAGCTGGGTGTGGTCCTGATCGGCCCTAACTGCCCAGGCGTCATCACTCCGGGCGAGTGCAAGATCGGTATCATGCCAGGTCATATTCACTTGCCAGGCAAGGTAGGCATCGTGTCGCGTTCCGGCACCCTGACTTACGAAGCTGTGAAGCAGACCACTGACGCCGGTTTCGGCCAGTCCACCTGCGTCGGTATCGGCGGTGACCCGATCCCGGGTTCGAACTTCATCGACATCCTGAAGCTGTTCCAGGAAGACCCGAAGACCGAAGCGATCGTCATGATCGGCGAGATCGGCGGTTCGGCTGAAGAAGAAGCCGCTGCCTACATCAAGGCGCACGTGACCAAGCCGGTTGTTTCCTACATCGCTGGTGTGACTGCTCCTCCGGGCAAGCGCATGGGCCATGCCGGTGCAATCATCTCGGGTGGTAAAGGTACTGCAGACGAGAAGTTCGCTGCACTGCAGGACGCTGGCGTGAAAACCGTGCGCTCCCTGGCAGACATCGGCAAGGCCCTGGCCGAGCTGACCGGTTGGCCGACCAAGTAAGCCTCGCTTGCTTTTCGGGTAATCGACAAAAGCCACCTTCGGGTGGCTTTTGTTTGGGCCGCTGAAAAACGCAGCGGTGCGTCCTTGTGCTGCTTGCGTCTATCGATTGTTATTCATCTGTATGCGTCCGGCCAAGTCATCTACCCAACCCTGCAAAGCCCAGACATGGTGTGCACTTAAATTCAAGTTGGCACCAGTTCTAGCCTTTTAAGCGGGTATTTCATGCAGCCAACACGACGTTCCTATTCCAAATCCTTCAAGGCCCAGGTCATTCAAGACTGCGCCCAGCCCGGCGCTTCGATTGCCAGCATCGCGCTCAGCAACCGCCTTAACGCAAACCTCGTCCACAAATGGATTCGGTTGCAGGCGCAGAAAAGCACGGCGCAGACACCTGTATTCATCCCATTGCCTATGCAAACAACAACGCACCTATCTTCATCGAATATCAGCGTTGAGATTCTGCACCCACGCGGCACCGTCAAAGTAAATTGGCCAACCGATAGTGCTGCTGCCTGCGCCGCTTTCCTTTGAGACCTGGTGCGATGATCTGCATCGACGCCATCTGGCTAGCCACTGAGCCCATGGATATGCGCGCCGGCACTGAAACAGCGTTGGCCAGGGTGATCGTGGTGTTCGGTGCGGCGAAGCCGCACTGCGCCTATCTGTTTGCCAATCGCCGCGCGACTCGGATGAAAGTGCTGGTGCACGATGGGATTGGCGTCCGGCTGGCTGCACGGCGCTTGAACCAAGGTAAATTTCATTGGCCAGGCGTTCGTCAAGGTAGTGAAGTGTAGTTGGATACCGAGCAACTTCAGGCCTTGGTGCTTGGTCTACCTTGGCAACGTGTTGGAGCTGGCGGTGCAATCACGCTGCTTTGAACGTCTTGGCTTGCTGTCGCAAGGGGCCTGCTTCGGTAAAATCCAAGGCATGACTTCCTCGCCCGATCTCGATCAAATGAATCCCGACCAATTGCGTGCATTCGCTGCGCAGTTGCTGTCGCAAGTCGAGACCATGGGCAAGAGGATCAACCGCGATCAAACGGTGATCGATAAGCTGACCCACGAGATCGCACAACTCAAGCGTTTGAAGTTTGCCAAGCGCAGCGAGCAGATGAATCCTGAGCAGGCTAGCCTGCTTGATGACCTGATCGATACCGATATCGCGGCGATTGAGGCCGAGCTTCAAGCCTTGCAAATAGAACCTGCGGCGACCGAGCAAAAGAAGCAGAAGTCCAAGCGCACGGCATTGCCGGCAGAATTCCCACGCACGTTGATCCATCACGAACCGGACAACACCCACTGCCTATGCGGCTGCGCACTTAAGCGCATAGGTGAAGATATCAGCGAAAGGCTGGACTACACGCCGGGCGTGTTTACCGTCGAGCGCCATGTTCGTGGCAAGTGGGTTTGCGATGACTGCGAAACGCTGATCCAGTCACCCTTACCGGCGCAGGTCATCGACAAGGGCATCCCGACTGCCGGGTTACTTGCCCACGTCATGATCGCGGAGTTCGCTTATCATCTTCCGCTTTACCGTCAAGAATCGATTTTTGGTCGAGCTGGCTTGGCCATCCCACGTGCAACATTGGCTCAATGGGTTGGCACGACTGGCGTGCAGTTACAGCCGCTGGTCGATGCACTGCGCGACGTAGTGCTCGGGCAGCAGATCATCCACGCCGACGAAACACCGGTACGGATGCTCGCTCCAGGCTCGAAAAAAACCCACCGCTCTTATGTTTGGGCCTACGCCACCAGCCAATTTTGCGAAACAGCGGCAGTGGTTTACGACTTCAGCCCCAGCCGTGCCGGTGAGCATGCTCGCGACTTCCTGCGAGGCTGGAAGGGCAATTTGGTCTGCGATGATTTTGGTGGCCACAAGGCCAGTTTCGAACTCGGGGTGATGGAGATCGGCTGCATGGCCCATCCGCGGCGCAATTTCTTCGAACTGCATGCCACGAACAAAAGCACGCTCGCCGAACAAGCTCTTCGCTATATCCAATTGCTTTACGAAATAGAGAGTGAAGTCCGCGACCTGGAGCCAGATTCACGGCAGCGAGTACGGCAAGAAAAAGCCGTACCGGTGATGGAAAGGCTGCATGCCTGGATGATCGGCCAGCGCGATCTCGTGCCTGAAGGTTCGGCCATCAGCAGAGCCCTGGATTACAGCTTTAAACGATGGGCGGCGCTATCGCGCTACCTTGATGACGGGGCCGTACCCATTGACAACAATTGGGCCGAGAACCAAATCCGACCGTGGGCTCTTGGACGCAAGAACTGGCTATTTGCAGGATCGCTACGCAGCGGCAAACGGGCGGCAGCGATCATGAGTTTAATCCAGTCTGCACGCCTCAACAGGCATGATCCGTATGCCTATTTGAAGGATGTACTCACGCGTCTGCCAACTCAGCGCGCAAGTGAGATTGCAGATTTACTGCCACATAACTGGCTTCCGCCACGCAGCCGTTGAAATGGAAAAGATCACAAAGCAGTTCTTTCATTCATGAGCTTGTTTGCTATCGCTCGGCGCTTGATCACGATCCTCAAGACTATAATCTCGAACTACTTGGGCGATGCGCAGGTGATAGTCATCGAAAACCTGCCTACGGCCTGCTAATTGGGCCGAACGATGTAGCTCAAGGCCGCGCCACCGCTTAATAGCGTCCTCGTCACGCCAAAATGACAGTGAGAGAACCTTTCCTGGTTCACTTAGGCTTTGGAAACGCTCAACTGAGATGAAACCATCCAGCTCTGCTAGCAATGGTTTCAGTTCAGCGGCAAGGTCAAGATACCGCTGGTATTGCTCCTCATGAGGCCATGCTTCAAAGATAACTGCGATCATTGCTGAGTTTCCCGATCACGATAAAAATGAGGGATACGACCATTAAGGGAGGGCAAATAACTCCACCGGTAAGGACGAGCAGATGAGGCTGGTTGTCGATGCAGCCATGCCAAAATCGCCTCAGAGGCGATAGTCAATGCAATATGCTGGCCTGGACATTGATGTCTTCCTGAGCCGAAGCTGAAGGTTCGTCGTTGCGTTCGTTTGGCCAAGAGTCTATCGGGGTCTGGGTTCGCGTAGGGATCCCTATTGGCTGAAGCGAGCAACACTAGAACGGTATCGCCCGCCTCCAAGACACTGCCCCCGATAGTGCATCGCTTCGCAACGAATCGCCGGGTGTTTTGCACGGGCGAGTCGTAGCGAGCTACCTCTTCCACCAAGTCTGCAACGAGCATCTGCGTAGGTTGCATGTCTTTAATCAGATCAGGGTTACAATGGAGCGCTACAAGGGTATTGCCGATCAGGCCTGCGGTGGCTTCGCAGGTCTGTGACAACAGACCGATCAGGTTAGCGATCAATGCATCATGATCTCTCCAGGCGGTGGCTTCGCATCCGCTCCAGATATGGCTCAAGAAGCGGCTACTTTCATCGTCGTTACTCAGCAGCGCGCTGAATAATTGACTAAGTCGAGTGGCCCCGGAATTAGCTTCACCGAGTTGAATTTCGTCGCTTAACGGCGATAGGCAGGCGACAAAATCCCGTGTCAGCCTCGCTACTTCCTGTAGCCGGCTGGATGGAAGGCCTATCAAGACGGCAATAACGGAAACCGGTAACGTGAACATCAACTCATCTAGGTTTTCGACCGGGTTATCGAGGGTCTCGACCACACGTGACACGATGTCTGCGATGCTATCTGTCTCGACAGAGGCCAAGGCAGGTTCGATAGCCATCCTGGGGCACAGGTGCTGCGGGCCCTCATTCATGCGCATCAAACGACCGAAAATCATTCCTGCCACTCCTTGCGCAATCGCGGGAGGAATCGGCTCGTTTAGCGGACGCACCCGACAGTCGGGATGCCCCAGAATGGCTTCGACAACTTTGGCACTACTTGCAATCCATAAACGAAGGTCTGCATCGAATAGCAGGCCGTTTTGTCGCCTGAGACCTGAGTAATAAACGTAGGGATCAGTATGGGTAGCTGCTTCAAAAGGCGTCATTCCGGAAGTCCTGTTCACAAAGAACGGCTACTATCGAACATCCCCCATGGTGATGATTCGCTCAGGAGCGAAATATGGATGCTCGAAGCAATGACACCGCGATTTCTCGGGTAGCCGGCGCTATTGCCGAATCAGCGAGGACGAAAATGCTTTGTTCGCTGATGGACGGCCACGCCCGTACCAGTACCGAAATGGCCGTCATCGCCGACGTGAGTGCATCCACGGCGAGCGCGCATTTGACAAGACTAAAAGAGGACGGATTGGTACGGTTGCACACGCAGGGCAGGCATCGCTACTACAGTCTGGCTGACGCGCAAGTGGCCCAGGCTATTGAGGCCCTCATGGTGATCAGCCAAAACGCAGATACACGATATGTGTCCACGACCCCAACCCGATTGCAGTTCGCGCGTACCTGTTATGACCACATGGCAGGAACACTGGCTGTACAACTGCATGACTATTTCATGGAGTCAGGCTGGTTAACCGTGTCGGTTTCTGGGGAGCGTATGTATCAGCTCACGATGAGCGGCGAAAAAGCCATGACCGATCTAGGTATCGAGATAGAAGAAGTAAGGGCACAACGGCGTCGTTTCGCGTGCTCCTGCCTGGACTGGAGCATGCGGCGCCCTCATCTTGCCGGAGCACTCGGAGCGGCTTTTCTACAGACGGTCATAAGTCGCAAGTGGGTTATCCAAGACCTTGATAGTCGGGCACTCGCATTGACATCCAAGGGACGAAAGGAGCTGTCTGGCCGATTCGGGATCATGCTGGAAAACAAAGAAATGGAGAGATCAGTAGTGCGGAATGCGACACGTCCCGCCGAGCCGGCTTTGCCGGCACGATAATTACTAATCCCTTCAGCTAAGCATCTATCAAGAAGCGGGCACTGCTTCGCGTGCCATATCTAAAATCAACGTGTATTAGCGGGATGCTTACATTCATCTGCCATTCCTGACAGGTCAATTCCCATATCTGTTCCTGAGTGGTCCCGCAAACAAACTGTGCTTCCTGAACGGTCACAAGGCGCATGCCTTCGCGCCGCGACAGGCGGCACGACGCTTCATTCAAGGCCGATTTGGCCACACGCAAACGGGTCGTTTAAGGGTTTCAAACCAGAAACGGTCGATGGCCACGCAGACCTCCGACATCAGGCCCAGCCCCTGATAGGGTGTGGAAAGCCACAACCCGCGATTGTTGTCTGGCTCATCCATCATGCACACGGCGCCGATCAGATTATCCTGCTCGCCGCAAAGACGAATAGACCAGTGCCACTCTTCACCGTCCTGCATGGCTGGCAAGGCGTCCTCGCGGCTATAACGCAGCGCTTCTCCGTCAGGGGAGGGCCAGGGCACGTGGTGGGGCAGATAACGCACCACTTCCCATTGGTTGAACAGGTGTTGCATCGCTTCGGCGTCTTCAAGCTGCAACGGGCGCAGGACCAGTCGTGGCGAATACAGGGTCGGCGTGGGTATCGCACTCGGATGGGTGATGTCAGGCACGGAAGTAAGCTGCCGGGTATAGAGAGGAAGCCCAATCTATCTGTCAGGAAACGGTTGGTCTGTCAGGCATTTCTCGTTTTATCGCGGCTTTTGCAGCTGCCAGTTCAGGGTGCGTCGTCGGGTGGTTCGCCCTGAGACAGTGCATTTTCGAGCGAAGTTGGCTACCCTGTCCGCCGTTTTTGCGTTGCCCTCACGAGGGGCGTTTCGCAAGGTACTGCCACGTCTTACGCCGACGGGCTGCGTCTGCCCCATTCATGGGTGACGTCCCATCCCTTTTTCGATTCCGTGTGGTCCCTCGTAATGAAAGTGTTGAAAGGCCAGGACATCCTGGCACTCGGTTTTATGACATTTGCCCTGTTCGTCGGGGCTGGCAACATCATCTTTCCCCCTATAGTCGGCCTGCAAGCCGGGCCGCATGTGTGGATGGCAGCGCTGGGCTTTCTGGTCACTGCGGTTGGCTTGCCGGTCATTACCGTGATTGCTCTGGCCAGGGTCGGCGGCGCGATGGATGCCCTGAGCAGCCCGATTGGCAAGATCGCTGGCGGGGCGCTCGCTGCCGTCTGCTATCTGGCGGTCGGTCCGTTGTTCGCCACGCCACGTACCGCCACGGTATCGTTCGAAGTCGGTCTGGCGCCTCTGACCGGCGACACCCCGATGGCATTGTTTCTCTACAGCCTGGTGTACTTTCTGGTGGTGTTCTGGGTTTCGCTGTACCCGGGGCGCTTGCTCGATACCGTCGGACGCTTTCTGGCGCCGCTGAAGATCATTGCGCTGGCGGTTCTGGGCATTGCGGCATTCGCCTTGCCGGCGGGTGGAATAGGGGAGGCGGAGCCCGCGTACGCCGCAGCACCGTTTTCCCAGGGGTTCATCAATGGTTACCTGACCATGGATACGCTGGGGGCGCTGGTCTTCGGTATCGTTATCGTCAATGCGATCCGCTCTCGCGGTGTCGAATCGCCCCGTCTGATCACTCGCTACGCGATCATTGCCGGGCTGATCGCCGGGGTGGGGTTGGCGCTGGTGTATGTCAGTCTGTTTCGCCTTGGTTCCGGCAGCCACGCCGTGGCGGCCGGTGCGAGCAATGGCGCAGCGGTTCTGCATGCCTACGTGCAACACACCTTCGGTTCGCTGGGCAGCGGGTTCCTTGCCGTGCTGATTTCCCTGGCGTGTCTGGTCACTGCAGTAGGCCTGACCTGTGCCTGCGCCGAATACTTTGCCAAGGTGCTGCCGCTGTCCTACAGAACGCTGGTGATTATCCTCGCCGTGTTCTCGCTGCTGGTGTCCAATCTCGGGTTGACCAAACTGATCCAGTTTTCGATTCCGGTGCTCACGGCGATTTATCCGCCGTGCATCGTTCTGGTCGCGCTGAGCTTCTGCAAGGAGCTCTGGCAGAGCCAGGGACGCGTAGTGGCACCTGTGATGCTGGTTTCGCTGGTGTTTGGCCTGATCGATGCGCTGAAGGGCGCCGGTTTCGCCGACGCGCTGCCCGATGTTCTGAGCCATCTGCCGCTGGGTGATCAGGGGCTCGCGTGGCTGGTGCCTGCTGTTGTCACGCTGGCGGTCGCGGTGGTGGTCGACAGGGCCATGGGCAAGCGTAGCGAGGCGCTGGCTTGAAGGCCGTGCGTTAGACGATTGCGCAGGAAAAACCGTGTTGCATGAAAAGGCCCGCTATAAGCGGGCCTTTTTAGTTCTGCGAGCGTATCAGCCTTACTTGGTGGCTGGTGCTGCTTCTGGCGCCTTGTCGGCGTTTTCATTGGCGCGCTGCTGAGCGGCTTCAGCGTTCTTCTGAGCGGCTTCCTGGCTTTCCTTGGCCGCGTCGTTCACTTTTTCCTGAGCCTTTTCCATCGACTCCTGGGACTGCTGAGCTGCCTTGTTGGCATCTTGCTGAGTGTTTTCGGACTTTTTGTCACAGGCGGCAAGGCCCAGGGTGGCAGAAAGCATCAAGGCATAGGCTAAAGATTTACGCATGGGGTGTTTCTCCTTATTAAGTATTCACGAGCCTAAGAGCCTGCCCCCGCGAGTTAAGTTCCACCCGTGACGACAATAATGGGGAGCGCTGTTGCACGGCCGTTACACACTGATGAAACCGGGCCGATCATGAGCCTTTCCGGTGAGCGCCGAGCAAGCCGGTTCGCCTTGTGACCGGTGCACGAAACATGCTCCACGCATCATTGGCTCTTGAAATCCCCGGCCCAGCCCCCACCTTGATGACTACCCGCTGTCACACAGGCTGCTGCCTGACCGTGACGGCTTATACCATCCAGATCGGAGTTTGATGATTATGAGTGTGGAAACTCAAAAGGAAACCCTGGGCTTCCAGACCGAGGTAAAGCAACTGCTGCACCTCATGATCCATTCGCTGTATTCCAACAAGGAAATTTTCCTTCGCGAATTGATCTCGAACGCGTCTGACGCGGTCGACAAATTGCGTTTTGAAGCGTTGTCCACGCCCGAGTTGCTGGAAGGCGGCGCGGAGCTGAAAATTCGTGTGAGCTTCGACAAGGACGCGAAGACCGTTACGCTTGAAGACAACGGCATCGGTATGAGCCGTGAAGACGTGATCACCCACCTGGGCACGATCGCCAAGTCCGGCACCGCTGATTTCATGAAAAACCTGTCGGGCGACCAGAAGAAGGACTCGCACCTGATCGGTCAGTTCGGCGTGGGCTTCTACTCGGCGTTCATCGTAGCCGATCAGGTCGAAGTGTTCAGCCGCCGTGCCGGCACGCCAGCGAGCGAAGGCGTGCACTGGTCCTCCAAGGGCGAAGGCGAGTTCGAAGTTGCCACCGTCGACAAGGCTGATCGTGGCACCCGCATTGTTCTGCACCTGAAAAACGGTGAAGAGGAATTCGCTGACGGCTACCGCCTGCGTAACATCATCAAGAAATACTCCGACCATATCGCCTTGCCGATCGAACTGCCCAAAGAGCAGGCTCCGGCAGCCGAAGGCGAGGAGGCGCCGGCGCTGGAGTGGGAAACCGTCAACCGCGCCAGCGCACTCTGGACCCGTCCGCGCACCGAGGTGAAGGACGAGGAGTATCAGGAGTTCTACAAGCATGTCGCGCACGACTACGAGAACCCGCTGAGCTGGAGCCATAACAAGGTCGAAGGCAAGCTGGAATACACCTCGCTGCTGTACGTGCCTGCGCGTGCGCCGTTCGATCTGTATCAGCGTGACGCCCCGCGTGGCCTCAAGCTTTACGTACAGCGCGTGTTCGTGATGGATCAGGCAGAGTCGTTCCTGCCGCTGTACATGCGCTTCGTCAAGGGCGTGGTCGACTCCAATGACCTGTCGCTGAACGTTTCCCGCGAAATCCTGCAGAAAGACCCGATCATCGACTCGATGAAGTCGGCGTTGACCAAGCGCGTGCTGGACATGCTGGAGAAGCTGGCGAAAAACGAGCCCGAGAAGTACAAGGGTTTCTGGAAAAACTTTGGTCAGGTCCTAAAGGAAGGTCCTGCAGAAGACTTCGCCAACAAGGAAAAAATTGCCGGTCTGCTGCGTTTCGCATCGACGTCCGACGACAGCGGCGAACAGAGCGTTTCTCTGGCCGAGTACCTGGCGCGTGCCAAGGAAGGTCAGGACAAGATTTACTACCTCACTGGCGAATCCTACGCACAGGTCAAGAACAGCCCGCACCTTGAGGTCTTCCGCAAGAAGGGCATCGAAGTGCTGCT
The DNA here is from genome assembly GCF_900074915.1 of Pseudomonas cerasi. Lineage (GTDB taxonomy): Bacteria > Pseudomonadota > Gammaproteobacteria > Pseudomonadales > Pseudomonadaceae > Aquipseudomonas > Aquipseudomonas cerasi. The sequence goes on along the minus strand of NZ_LT222319.1, from coordinate 3,585,619 downwards.
GCTCACCGATCGTATCGACGAGTGGCTGATGAGCTACCTGAGCGACTTCGATGGCAAGGGCTTTGTGGATGTGGCGCGTGGTGACCTGGATCTGGGCAATCTTGACTCCGAAGAGGACAAGAAGGCTCAGGAAGAGATCGCCAAGGACAAGGAAGGCCTGATCGAGCGCCTGAAAGCCGCGCTGGGTGAATCGGTGAGCGAAGTGCGGGTTTCCCATCGTCTGACCGATTCGCCTGCGATTCTGGCCATTGGCGAGCAGGATATGGGGCTGCAAATGCGTCAGATTCTGGAGGCCAGCGGGCAGAAGGTGCCAGACTCCAAGCCTATCTTCGAATTCAACCCGGCTCACCCGTTGATCGGCAAGCTTGATGCCGAACAGAGCGAAGACCGCTTCGGCGATCTGTCGCACATCCTGTTCGATCAGGCGGCGCTGGCCGCCGGTGACAGCCTCAAGGATCCGGCCGCTTACGTGCGCCGTCTGAACAAGTTGCTGGTAGAACTGTCGGTTTGATAGCCGGTTGACAAGAAACCCGCCTCGGCGGGTTTTTTGTTTCAGTTCCCGCGACACGTCTTTCATCTCTCCAACGATCAGGAGTCAGTAATGAGCAGCAATATCGAAATTCGTTCTGTGGTCTATCAGATTGATGGTCAGCCCTATGAAAGCCGTCTGGTGTACGACACCCATGCTACTGTTGCACAGCCAGGTCTGTTGATGGCGCCCAACTGGATGGGTGTCAGCGAGGGCGCCGAAGACATCGCCAAAGCGGTAGCAGCCGAGGGCTATGTCGTGTTGCTGGCTGACCTGTATGGTCAGCAGATTCGCCCCGGTAACAATGACGAGGCGGGCGCTGCCATGACGCCGCTCAAGAACGATCGCAGCCTGCTGCGCAAGCGTATGCAGGCAGGACTCGACCAGTTGTTGAGCCAGGGGGATGTGGCTCTGGACTCAAGCAGAATCGCAACCTTCGGCTTCTGCTTCGGCGGCTGCTGCTCTCTGGAGCTTGCGCGTACCGGTGCTGAACTGAAAGCCGCGATTTCCTTCCACGGCACGCTGGATACGCCTAACCCGGCTGACGCCAAAAACATCAAGGGCTCGGTGCTGGTCCTGCACGGTGCTTCTGACCCGTTGGTGCCGAAAGAGCAACTACCGGCTTTCGAAGACGAGATGAACGCCGCTGGCGTGGACTGGCAACTGTACAGCTACGGTGGTGCATTCCACTCCTTCACAGATCCGCACGCCAACGTGCCGGGCATGATGATGTACGACGCCAAAGTGTCGAACCGCGCGTTCAAGTCGATGCATGATTTGCTGAAAGAAGTGTTCGGCTGAATGAATACCTATCGCGCCTAGGGCGTGCCGGAGAACACTATCGTGCCCATGCTCCGCGTGGGCATACCGGAGAACACCAGCCACTTTTCCCCATTCACAAAAAAGGCGCCTCGAAAGGCGCCTTCTTTGTTTGTCGCAAAAGCGGTATTACTTGCCCGCCCAGCGCTTCAAGACCAGCGTGGCGTTGGTGCCGCCGAAGCCGAAGCTGTTGCTCATGACCAGATCGATCTTCGCATCTTCCTGAGTCTTGAGCAGGATAGGCATGTCGGCAACCACCGGGTCCAGTTCGTCGATGTTGGCCGAACCTGCGATGAAGTTGTTTTCCATCATCAGCAGGCAGTAGATCGCTTCGTGGACACCTGCGGCGCCCAGCGAGTGGCCCGACAGGCTCTTGGTGGAGCTGATCGCCGGAGCGTTGGCGCCGAATACTTCGCGCACGCCTTCCATCTCCTTGGCGTCGCCGACCGGAGTCGAGGTGCCGTGGGTGTTGATGTAGTCAATGGCACCCGAATCGATGTCGCCCAGCGCCATCTTCATGCAACGAATGGCGCCTTCACCGCTTGGTGCGACCATGTCGTAGCCATCGGAGGTCGCGCCGTAGCCGACGATCTCTGCGTAGATCTTCGCGCCACGCGCCAGAGCGTGTTCGAGTTCTTCGACAACGACCATGCCGCCACCACCGGCAATGACGAAACCGTCGCGCTTGGCGTCGTACGCACGCGAGGCTTTTTCCGGCGTTTCGTTGTACTGGGTGGACAGTGCACCCATCGCGTCGAACAGGAACGACTGGCTCCAGTGCTCTTCTTCGCCGCCACCGGCAAAGACGATGTCCTGCTTGCCCAGCTGGATCTGCTCGACAGCGTTGCCGATGCAGTGTGCGCTGGTGGCGCAGGCGGACGAGATGGAGTAGTTCACACCCTTGATCTTGAACGGCGTGGCCAGGCAGGCCGAAACGGTGCTGCCCATGGTCCGCGTGACGCGGTACGGGCCGACGCGCTTGACGCCTTTCTCGCGCAGGGTGTCCAGCGCTTCCATCTGGTTCAGGGTCGAGGCGCCGCCGCTGCCGGCGATCAGGCCGGTACGCACGTTGGAAACCTGCTCGTCGGTCAGGCCCGAATCGGTGATGGCGTCTTTCATCGCCAGGTAGGCATAGGCTGCCGCATGGCCGACGAAACGGAAGATCTTGCGATCGATCAGCTCTTCCAGGTTCAGGTCGATGGAGCCGGAAACCTGGCTGCGCAGACCCATTTCGGCATATTCCGGGTTGAAGCGGATGCCAGGGCGGTTAGCACGCAGGTTAGCGGTGACGGTGTCTTTGTCATTGCCCAAGCAGGAAACAATACCCAGACCAGTGATAACGACGCGGCGCATGCGAGTACCCTTAGAAATTTTCAGTGGAAGTGAACACGCCGACCCGGAGGCCTTCGGCGGTATAGATTTCGCGACCGTCGACACTGACCGAACCGTCGGCGATGGCCAGGTTCAGTTTGCCCTTCAGGACGCGCTTGATGTGGATGTTGTAAGTGACCTTCTTGGCGGTAGGCAGCACCTGACCGAAAAACTTCACTTCGCCTGAACCCAGGGCACGACCACGGCCGGGGTTGCCCTGCCAGCCAAGATAGAAACCGACCAACTGCCACATGGCGTCGAGGCCCAGGCATCCAGGCATGACCGGATCACCTTCGAAGTGGCAGGCAAAGAACCACAGGTCCGGATTGATATCCAGTTCGGCGACCAACTCACCCTTGCCGAACTTGCCGCCCTCATCACTGATGTGCGTGATGCGATCAACCATCAGCATGTTGGGGGCGGGCAGTTGCGCATTACCTGGGCCGAACAGCTCGCCACGACTGCAGCGCAGCAGGTCTTCCCGGGTAAAGGCGTGTTGTTTGGTCATGCGAGCTCCTCAATAATCTTGTGCGGCAGGTTGTGGCGCCACTGGCCCGAACGCCAGTTCTGGCGTGTTATTTTCGCCAGGACCCTGTCCGGCAGCCTACTCATAGACTGTTGCGTTGTAATGAAAGTCACAGCGCAGGTGAAATCAAGGTACACCTGTACACTGAATTTTGTCATTCAGCCGATTTTGCTGGCCGATCTGGATGCCAAGACTGCCGCAATTTAACATTTATCGCCAGTCACAGGTGCTTCAAAGGACAGCCAGCGCTGTAAAACCTGCTGTAAATCAGCATGTTTGAAGGGTTTGGGCAGGTAATCATCCATTCCTGCCTGCAAGCAGGCGTCCCGATCACCCTGTAACGCGTTGGCCGTCAGGGCAATGATTGGGATTCGCTCCAGCCCGGAAAGTTGCCTGATTCGACGGGTGGCCTCATAGCCATCCATGACCGGCAGTCGGCAATCCATGAGAATCAGCGCGTGGTTGCCTGCGCTTGCCTTCGCCACCGCTTCGGCACCGTCGACAGCGATGTCGACCTCGCACCCCAGATTACGCAACATGGCCTGCACCACCGTGCGGTTCACAGGGTTGTCTTCGACCAGCAGAATGCTGCGCTCCCGGCCATGTGCATCAAGTATCGACAGCGGCTTGGCAATATCCACCGAAGCGTCGCGCGAGACGGGCAGGGGGATCTGCAGTGTGAACAGCGAGCCCGAACCTTCCGCGCTTTCGGCGTGCAAAGTGCCGCCCATGCGTTCGGCCAGGGTCCGCGCAATCGGCAGCCCCAGCCCAGTGCCGCCGTAACGTCTGGAAATCGAGCTGTCGGCCTGCTTGAACGCATCGAACATCGACTCCAGTCGCTCGGCGTCGATACCGATGCCGCTGTCCTGAACCGCGCAGGTAAAGTGCAGCCGCTCATCGTCGAGCATTGCCCACCTGGCGTCGACGCAGACCTTGCCTTGCTCGGTGAATTTAAGCGCGTTGCCGATCAGGTTCACCAGAATCTGGCGAATGCGGGTCGGGTCGCCTATGACGTTTATCGCCTCAAGACCTGGCTGAATATGCAGTTCCAACAGCAGCTTGCGTTGCGTTGCGCGGCGCTGTGGTTGAAGGCGTGGGTCGAGGCGCTGACCAGTTCAGCCAGGTTGAACGGTATGCCTTCCATTTGCAGGGCATCGCGCTCGATGCGGGAAAAATCGAGGATGTCGTTGATGACCCGCAGCAGATGCTCGGTGGATTCGGTCGCCAGCGTTGCGTACTCGCTCTGCTCGTGGGTCATCTGCGTGGTTTCCAGCAACTGCAACATGCCCAGTACACCGTTCATGGGCGTACGCAGTTCGTGACTCATCATGGCCAGAAAATCCGATTTGGCGCGGTTGGCCTGTTCGGCTTCTTCCCGGGTCTGGATCAGTTGTGCCACCGAGCGTTGCTGCTCGAGGCTGGCGCGGTGCAGGTTCTCCGCCAGGTTGTTGATGTGCCGCGCCAGCGCACCCAGCTCGGCATCATCGCTGACCGGCATGGGCGTGTGGTAATCGCCCTGTTGAATTGCCTTGAGGGCTTCGCCCATAGCGCTGATGGGTCTGGACAGGCTCAAGGCCAGGCTGCGCGCCAGCAGAAAGGCGAACAGCAAGGCCACCATCGCCAGGACGCCAGCCTTGAGCAGGATCTCTTGCTGACGTCGGCTGAATGCTTCGCTGGACATACCTACCAGCACCCGGCCCAGATAACTCTGTGAAGCGCCCTGCGCGGGTTGGCTTTTCCCTGCGGCGGGGGTGCCTGGATTGCCATGAATGGTGGTGCGCTGCGGCTGAACGGGGGCCAGAAACACTTCCATCTGCCGGGTCTGCTGCTCGTTTTCGCGCGGCTGGTCTATGTAGATTACGGCGGTGTTGGAGCTGTCCTGAATTTCCACATAGCGAACGCTGGGCATGGACAGGGTTGCGCGCATCAACGCCTTGAGCCCTTCGATATCGCCCGAGGTCACGCCTGGCTCGACCGCGGTCGCCAGCTGATTGGCGATCAGTTGCCCGGTGTGATTGAGCTCCTGACGCAGGTCCTGAATACGCACGAACGTAAAAAAGCTGATCAACAGAGCTGTCAGCAACAGGGCAGGGCCAAGGCTGATGATCTGTGTGCGGGTATTGATGTCCCAATGCCGAAACTTCATCGACTGTGGGCCTCGCGCGCAACGCACTGCGGAGGTGGTTCGATTGATGCGTCCATGCCTGTTCGCCCGGTGGTCGCGAATCGCTCCGGCTGCACAAGGCAGGGCCGATTCGTGATGATTCATGCTGTGCGCGCATGTTAACCGAGATGGCGCGTGTTTCCAGCGAACTTGTTGATGGATGCCATCCTGCGTGCATAACAGATCAGCTTTGTCGCTGGCTGATAACGTGTTGCTCCGTATAATGACGGCATCGCCACTTGAATGGCTCTGGATGGATAGTTTTATGACCACACAGCAACCCGTCGCGGTGCTTGGCGGTGGCAGCTTCGGTACGGCCATTGCCAATCTGCTGGCCGAGAACGGCCATCAGGTTCGTCAGTGGATGCGCGATCCGGAGCAGGCTGAGGCCATTCGCGTCAATCGTGAAAACCCCCGTTACCTCAAGGGTGTCAAGATTCGTCCTGAAGTCGAGCCGGTCACCGACCTGACGGCGGTGCTCGACGCCAGCGAACTGATCTTCGTCGCCTTGCCATCGAGTGCCTTGCGCTCGGTGCTGTCGCCTCACGTCGAGCGCCTCAATGGCAAGATGCTGGTGAGCCTGACCAAGGGAATTGAAGCGCAGAGCTTCAAGCTGATGAGTCAGATCCTCGAAGAGATCGTCCCGCAGGCGCGTATCGGCGTGTTGTCCGGGCCCAACCTGGCGCGGGAAATCGCGGAGCATGCGTTGACTGCAACAGTGGTTGCCAGTGAAGACGAAGCGCTGTGTCAGGCGGTTCAGGCTGCATTGCACGGGCGCACCTTTCGCGTTTATGCCAGCAATGACCGCTTTGGTGTCGAGCTGGGCGGGGCACTGAAGAACGTCTACGCGATTATTGCCGGGATGGCGGTGGCGCTGGACATGGGCGAAAACACCAAAAGCATGCTGATCACCCGGGCGCTGGCGGAAATGACCCGTTTTGCGGTCAGCCAGGGCGCCAACCCGATGACCTTTCTCGGCCTGGCCGGGGTGGGCGATCTCATCGTCACCTGCTCCTCGCCGAAAAGCCGCAACTATCAGGTCGGCTTTGCGCTGGGCCAGGGGCTGACGCTGGATGAAGCGGTCACCCGCCTGGGCGAGGTGGCCGAGGGCGTGAACACCCTCAAGGTGCTCAAGGTCAAGGCGCAGGAAGTGCAGGTCTACATGCCGTTGGTCGCCGGGCTGCATGCGATTCTTTTTGAAGGCCGTACGCTCAGCCAGGTCATCGAGGCGCTGATGCGGGCCGAGCCCAAGACGGACGTCGATTTCATTTCGATTACCGGCTTTAATTGAATTCAGTCTGATCAGGAGAAGGTCTTGAACGAATCGAAAATCCAGCACAACGAATCGATCCTGCTGCGCATTCTGTGGATGCTGCTGTTTCTGGGTGTATGGCACGTCGCGCAAATCATTCTGGCGGGCGTGGTGCTGGTGCAATTGGTTTATCGCCTGATTTACGGCGCGCCGAATGGCGGCCTGATGAACTTCGGCGACAGCATCAGCCAGTACCTGGCGCAGATCGGTCGCTTCGGGACCTTTCACAGCGACCACAAACCCTGGCCTTTCGGCGACTGGCCAGCGCCGCGTGCGCCCGAAGGCGAGTCGGCTCATCATGTCCCGTCAGCGGCCCAGCCGGTGCGCGATGAGGAGCCAAGGCCATGAAGGTCTGGGTATTGCGTCATGGCGAAGCGCAGTCGCGGGCGCGCAGTGATGCCGAACGCGAGTTGACTGCACACGGACGTGAGGAAGTGCTGAAAAGTGCGCTGCACCTGACAGACAAGCCCGTGCAACGGATCATCGCAAGTCCCTACGTGCGAGCACAACAGACTGCCGAGCTGGTGCGTCAGTCGTTGGCATTCGATGACTCGATCGTCACCGCGCCCTGGCTTACACCCGACAGCAGCCCGCGTGAGGTGCTGGCGCAACTGGACAAGCTGGGTGTCGACGAAGTGCTGCTGGTCAGCCATCAGCCTCTGGTAGGCGAACTGATCGGGGTACTGGCGCACGGCAGCCCGCAGCAGGCCGAGCCGATGAGCACGGCCAGTCTTGCCGAGCTGGAAGGCGAGTTCTTAGTGGCAGGCGGGATGCGCCTCAACAGCGTCAGGCACGTCTGAACGGTCTGTGCGAGCAATGAATGACCGCCGCGAATGCGGCTCTTCCGGAAAAAGGATTTAGCATGAGCATATGGCGTCAGGCTCCCGATATCGAAGCCCTCATGGCGGCTCAAAAGAACACCATTGGCGAGGTGCTGGACATTCGCTTCGAGTCTTTCACCGATGATTCCCTTACGGCCAGCATGGTGGTCGATCAACGTACCCACCAGCCTTTCGGACTGCTGCACGGCGGCGCATCCGTGGTCCTGGCCGAGTCGCTGGGATCGATGGCCAGTTATCTGATAGTCGACCCGAGCAAGTACTTTTGCGTCGGGCTGGAGGTCAACGCCAACCATTTGCGCGGTGTGCGTGCCGGCCGTGTCACCGGTGTGGTCAGGCCCGTGCATATAGGCCGGACCACGCATGTGTGGGACATCCGTATCAGCAACGACGAAGGCAAGCCAAGCTGCATTTCGCGCTTGACGGTGGCCGTTGTACCGCATGGCAAAGAGCCTCCAGTCAATTGAGTGTTTTCAGCTATTACGGACGCATTCTCAGATCCGGTTTGGCCGTTGTGAGAGGGTATCTTTTCTCTTAGTGTTTGAGTGTTCCCTGGAGGGAGCACTCATTCTCAGGAGGATTGATAATGACCGAAGAAAAGCCAGCCTCACCCGGAGAGAGCCCTGCGCCTGAACAGACGGTTGCGTCTGAAACGCCTGCTTTGCCGGGCAGTTCACCGCCCTTTGGCGGAATACTCACCGGTCAACCGATATCTGCTGCAACTCCGCCTGCTGCCAAGGCTCCACCGCAACACGGTGAATTGAATCTGGAAAAGCGCTTGAAGGCGGTCTATGCGGATAACCTGATGACCTCAGCCGAGTTCATGGCCTTGCGTGATGATGCCGACATGCTGTTCGACAAGCTGAAGGTCCAGTTTCCCGACAATGGTGCCCTCGCGCTGTTCCAGCCGTTGTCGGATGTCGCAGTACAAGCCATGCAGTTAGCCATCCTGGATTTCAGAAAGGCCAAGCCCTCTGCTGAGGCCAAGGCCCTTGCCAAACAGTCTTTTGGTTTTCAGGTCGCCTATATAAAGGCTTGTCTGGACCGTTTTACCCAAGCTTTATAGGCCTTCACGCCGCTCCGACCGCCGTATCGGGTAATCCTGATGGCCGGAGTGACACCTGCGATGGCGGTTCCAGTCATTGCCGATCTGCGAAGCAACTTGGCACAATCGTGACTCGCCCGCTCATGGAAGTATTGGCATGTCGCAACCCGTGTTCTTTGCTCACGCCAATGGCTTCCCTTCAGCGACGTACAACAAGCTGTTTTGCGCGCTGGCACCGGAGTATTCGGTGGCTCATCTTGAGCAACACGCCCATGATCCGCGTTTTCCGGTAGATGACAACTGGCTGAATCTGGTCGATGAGTTGCTCCACCATCTGCGTGAGCAGCCGGGCCCGGTGTGGGGGGTAGGGCACTCGCTCGGCGGCGTGTTGCACCTGCATGCCGCATTGCGCTGCCCGGAACTCTATCGGGGCGTGGTGATGCTCGACTCACCGGTCCTGGGGCTGGCTGATCAGTTAGTCATACGCGCTGCCAAGCGGCTGGGTTTTATCGACCGCATCACGCCAGCGGGTCGCACCCTGGGCCGGCGTGAGGCGTTTGACGATCTGCAGTCGGCACGCGCCTACTTCGCGGGCAAGACCCTGTTCAGCCGCTTCGATCCCGACTGCCTGACCGCCTACCTGCAACATGGTCTGCGCGAAGACGGCGGGCAGTGGCGTCTGCGTTTCGACCCGGCGACCGAGATCAGCATCTACCGCAGTATCCCGCACACCAGCCCAATGCCGTCACGGCAACTCAAGGTGCCGCTGGCCATGGTGCGCGGCAAACACAGCCGGGTGATCATGCCTCATCATGGTTATCTGGCCCGACGCATGCGCGAAGGCGAATACCTGTCCATGCCCGGAGGGCACATGTTTCCCCTTGAACGACCGGATGAAACCGCATTGCTGCTCAAGGCGCTGCTGGCTCGCTGGGACGCGCGGAGCGCCTCAAGGGGGACGGCGTGACGTTTACCGTGGAGGAGGTGCGTTTCAATCTGGGCCATATCGAACTGGCGGCGCATCTTTACGGCCCCGAGGACGGCCAGCCGGTGATTGCCCTGCATGGCTGGCTCGACAACGCCAACAGCTTTGCCCGCCTGGCACCGCAACTGGAGGGCCTGCGTATTGTGGCGCTTGATCTGGCCGGGCATGGTCATTCAGAGCATCGGCCTGCCGGGGCGTCCTATGCGCTGGCCGACTATGTGTTTGATGTGCTGCAGGTCGCCGAGCAATTGGGCTGGCAGCGCTTCGCCCTGATGGGCCATTCGCTGGGCGCGATCATTTCGGTATTGCTGGCCGGGTCGTTGCCGGAGCGCATCACGCGGCTGGCACTGATCGATGGTTTGATTCCCTTGACCAGTGACCCCGAATCCGCTGCCGAGCGCATGGGCTCGGCCATGCAGGCACAGCTCAGGCTGTCGGGCAAGAAAAAGCCGGCTTACGAAGATCTACAACGCGCTGTCCAGGCGCGAATGAAAGGCACCGTTCCGGTCAGTCGCGAGGCTGCAGAATTACTCGCGCAGCGCGGCCTGATGTCGGTACCCGGCGGCTATACCTGGCGCAGCGACAGTCGCCTGACCTTGCCGTCTGCGATACGTCTCACGCATCAGCAGGCAATGTCTTTCGTCAATGCTATCCGTTGCCCGACGCAACTGCTGGTCGCTGCGGGCGGTATGCTGGCGAAAAACCAGCTTGTGCTGTCCGGACTGCCTTTCGACGTCGTGCAGCTTGAAGGTGGTCATCATCTGCACCTGGATGACCAGCAGGGTGCGAGCGCTGTTGCACACTGTATCAATCGCTTCTTCGCTGCTTCTTGACTTGAGACCGGCAACTGCCGACGCTGGACGGGTTGAAACAGGAGTCAACCGTGATGGATCAATCCGCAGCCTCTGGTGACCGCCTCGCTGGCGATCTTTTATATTTTCACTCCCTGCTTGCCTGCCAATGAGAGCACTCATGCGTTTATCAAGTGTTCCCGTTGTTGCCTTGTGCATGTCTATGTTCAGCGCTGTGCTGTGCTGTGCGCCGCCGATGTACCAGGCAGCAGCGATCTGCAGATCCTGCCGCGTCTGGCCGACACGGAAATCGTCGATTATCGTCCGGCTGCCGAGCTCGAACGGGTCTATCCCATGGGCTCGATCCGCAAGATCAGCGGCCAGTTGCGTTTCGACGGCCAGGTCAGTGCGCGTGGCAATCTGACGTCGGTCACCTATCAGTTACCTGCAGAGCGGACTTCCGACGACGCCTTCACCGCGGCTCGTGAAACCTTGCAGCAGCAGGGCGCCGAGCTGTTGTTCTGGTGCCAGGCGCGCGACTGCGGAGAAAGCAGCCTGTGGGCCAACGAAGTGTTCGGCAACGCCAAACTGTATGGCGCGGATGACCGCCAGGCTTACCTGTTGCTGCGTCTGGCAGAGCCGCGCAGCGACACGCTGGTAGCGCTTTACAGCATCACCCGTGGCAACCGCCGGGCCTACCTGCACGTCGAGCAGTTTGCATCCTCTGCGCCACTGGGCGAACTGCTGCCGACCTCGGCCACTTTGCTGCGCCAGCTGCGAAGCACCGGCAAGCTGGAACTGCCCCGTCTGAGCGGCGAACCACAGGATGCCTGGATTACCCTCGTTTCCCGCGCCCTCAATCAGGACAGCAGCCTGCGCGCCACGGTGTCCGGACCCAGTGCCGGCGCCTGGCTTGACGCCCTGATCGCCAAAGGTGTTCGCGCTGCCCGGCTCGAGGCGGGCGTCACTGAAGGCAAAGGGCTCAAGATCGAGGTTATCCGCTAGAACAGCGATGGCGGACGCGCAGGTTCGCCATTATGCTCGCTCCCTCCGATCCTTTTTAGTGGATAGCGCATGTTCAACAATGACCGTCTGTTGGTGCAGATTCTGCTGCTGGCGCTGTTTGGTGCCTGTCTCTGGGTAATGGCGCCGTTCTGGTCGGCGCTGGTCTGGGGCGCGGTACTGGCCTTCGCCAGCTGGCCGCTGATGCGTTTGCTGACCCGCTGGTTCAAGGGCCGTGAGTCGTTGGCCGCGCTGGTGATGTGCCTGTGCTGGATGCTGCTGGTCGCGGCGCCGCTGGTATGGCTGGGCTTCAATCTCGCCGACCATGTGCGTGACGCTACAGGCCTGATCAAGGATATTCAGGTCGACGGCTTGCCCGATCCACCGCAATGGCTGGCGGGTATTCCGCTGGTGGGCGAACGACTGGTAGCGCTGTGGACCACCATCGATCAGCAAGGCGCGGCGTTCATGGCGACGCTCAAACCGCATCTGGGTCAGGTCGGTAACTGGGTGCTGGCACGCAGTGCGCAGATTGGCAGCGGGATTCTGGAACTGACCCTGAGCATCGTCTTCGCCTTCTTTTTTTACAGGGACGGTCCGCGCCTGGCCGCATTCGTGCTCAGCCTGCTGGAGCGCCTGATCGGGGAGCGTGCCCAGTATTATCTGGATCTGGTCGCTGGCACGGTGCAACGCGTGGTCAACGGGGTCATCGGTACGGCAGCGGCCCAGGCGGTACTGGCGCTGATCGGCTTCCTGATCGCGGGCATTCCCGGCGCGTTGGTGCTGGGTATTCTGACTTTTCTGTTCAGTCTGATCCCGATGGGCCCACCCCTGGTCTGGCTGCCTGCCACTGCCTGGCTGGTCTGGCATGGCGAGTACGGCATGGCGATATTTCTGGGCATCTGGGGGATGTTCATCATCAGTGGCGTGGACAACGTGCTCAAGCCATACCTGATCAGCAGGGGCGGCAATCTGCCGCTGGTGATTGTCTTGTTGGGTGTGTTCGGCGGATTGCTGGCGTTCGGCTTCATCGGCCTGTTCATCGGCCCGACGCTGCTGGCAGTCGCTTACAGCCTGCTGACCGACTGGGTCGGCAGCGAGCGTGCCCGCAGCCACTGACGGCGAAAGTTTCCGCCGCGCCATGACGGGCGGCGGAGCCTCGCTTTACGCAGCGGTATCCAGGTACTTGCCGACCGGCTTGCTGCTCTGGGTGTCATATTTTTCGCTGAGTGCGGCGATCATCTTGTTCAAGGCCTGAGTCGCAATCTGGTTGGTGTTGCCCTGATCAATGGTGCTGTCACTCTGTTTCAACGCGGCAGACAACTCGGAGGCGCTGATACTGTCGTTGCTATCGCTGTCCAGCGCACTGAACAGGCTGGCGCTGTCAGTACTGCCGGAGGTGCTCATCTGCGCAGGCGGCATACCGGCAGGAGGCTGTTGCGGTTGCATACCGGCGACCAGCTCCTCAAGGCTGACTGTGCCGTCCTCGTCAGTGTCCAGTGCATCGAACACCTGGCTGCTGTTCGCCGTACTGCCCGCATTGCTCAGGCCGGTGGTCAGCTCGTCGCTGCTAATGGCGTCATCGCCATCGCTGTCCAGCGCGCCGAGCAGATCTTCTGCCTGTTCATCGACCGACTGCATGGGCGGCGGCGGAGGTGGTGTCATCGCGGCCAGTTCGTCGGCATCGAGGCTGTCGTCGTCGTTGCCGTCCAGATCGCTGAATGCCTTGCTCAGGCTCACAGTGATGCCATCCTTGCTGTTCGACGACAGGGCCGAGCTCAGCTCGTTCTTACCAATGCTGCCGTCGCCATCGGTGTCCAGCTTGGCCAACAGCTCTTCCTGAAACTTCTTGTTGCTGGTGCTGGAGGTTGCACTGGTCGAACTGGTGTAGCTGGAGAAACTGCTGCTTATCCCACTTATCATTGGTCTCACTCCCCTGAGATGAATGTACCCGGTAACGGTGTACCGGCTTTTGCAGCCTCGGGGCGTCAGTTGTCGAGGGGATGTAGGCTTTGTACGCGGAGTGTTACAGAGTGCGTCACAGTCGTGGCAGGTCCAGTATCGCCGTCAGGCCGCCGCCTGGCGTTTGCGCGAGCGACAGCTCGCCGCCGATACGCCGCGCCGCTTCCCGCGCAATGCTCATGCCCATGCCTATACCGCCGGAGTTGCGGTTGCGAGAACCTTCCAGTCGGTAGAACGGCTCGAACACGGCTTCGTGAAACTCAGGTGCAATGCCAGGCCCGTGATCGACCACGGAGATGCGCACGCGCTCGCTGCTGTCCTCGATCACGATGTGTACGCTGCCGGCATAGCGCAGAGCGTTGTCGACCAGATTCTGCAGGCACGAGCGCAGTGCCATCGGCTGCGTCTTCAGCGGTTTGCACTGGCCTTCGTACTGTACGTCGTCGCCATTGTCCTGGGCATTCTCGGCCTGCGACTCGATCAGTGCCTGCAGGTCGAACTGCTGCAGGCCTTCGCTGCGTCGGTGTTCATTGAGGTAGGCGAGCGTGGCGTCGAGCATGCTGATCATGTCATTGAGGTCCTGAGTCATCTGGCCATGCAGCCTGGGCTCTTCGATCTGTTCGACACGCAGTTTGAGCCGCGAAAGGGGGGTGCGCAGGTCATGGGATACCGCAGCCAGCATGCGCCCGCGCTGCTGCATCTGTTCGCGGATCTTGCGTTGCATCAGATTGAAGGTCTGCGCAGCCTGTCGGGCCTCCTGCGGACCGCTGATTTCCAGTGGCGGGCTGTCGAGGTCTTCACTCAGGCGCTCGGCTGCTTCGCTCAGGCTCTGCACGGGACGGCTGAGGGCCTTGGCGCCATACCACGCGGCAATGATCAGGGTGATGAACTGGAAAAACAGCAAGATGACCGGGCCACCGAGCATCGGCGGTCTGTGCATGGGCCGCTGATCGAATTGCCCATGTTCGGCGTTGAACTCGTTGGACGGCGGCGGCGGGGGGCGCATGCCGTACTGGGTGAACCAGATGAAGGCCAGCAGGTGCGCCAGCAGAATGGCCAGCAGGGCGCCACCAAACAGACGCGCAAACAGTGTATCGAATCTGCGGATCAACCCAGCTCCCTGGCATCGAACAGATAGCCTTCACCGCGCACGGTTTTGATCAGTTGCGGATTCTTCGGATCATCGCCGAGCTTCTGGCGCAGGCGCGAGACCAGTAAATCGATGCTGCGGTCAAACGCCTCGATCGAGCGGCCTCGGGCAGCATCGAGCAACTGTTCGCGGCTCAGCACCCGATGCGGCCGTTCGAGAAACACACGTAACAGGCGAAACTCGGCGTTGGACAGCGGCACCACCAGGCCGTCGGCGGCGGTCAACTGACGCAGGACGCTGTTCAGCCGCCAGGCGTCAAAGCGAATGGTGGTGCGCTGATCGCTGCGTTCGTCGCGGACCCGGCGCAGAATGGTCTGGATGCGCGCGACCAGTTCACGCGGCTCGAACGGTTTGGCCATGTAATCGTCGGCACCCAGTTCCAGGCCGATGATCCGGTCAGTCGGTTCGCAGCGTGCGGTCAGCATCAGGATAGGGATATCCGATGTACTGCGCAGCCAGCGGCACAGTGACAGCCCGTCTTCACCGGGCAGCATCAGGTCCAGCACCACGACATCGAAGGTTTCATCGGTCAATGCCTGACGCATCTGCGTGCCATCGGTGACGCCACGAGCGTTGATATTGAAGCGCGTCAGGTAATCGCAGAGCAGCTCGCGAATGGCCACATCGTCATCGACGATCAGCGCACGAACGCTCCAGCGCTGCTCGGTCGATGTGGCATCCAGGGGGGTATCGGGAAGTGCTTGCATAATGCGTCTGTCGCCTGCTTGTGCCGCCATGGACTGGCTGCTGTTGAAGATCAACGCTGCCCCTCATGCTACTTCGCCGGGAGGCTCGGCGGTAGGGTGGCGCGACCGAATGTCGTGCGCATGTCATAAATGTATCGAGATTGATACGAGCGCCTGTCGAGCCTGCCCTGCGAAGCTCACCCTGATAGTTATGACAGTATCCAGTGTCGCGCAACTGCCGTTTAATCGAACGGGCTACCGGCCTGTATGGCTGGTTCTGGGCAGACAAGTTTTTGTCGAGAAAGCCAGGGTCTGTTGCCGTTTCATCGCGGCTCGGGATGAAAGGACGACAGTCCTTGGGGGCATGATCAATCCGCCCGTACGTTTTCTGCATAAACAGGGGCGGCAATCGGATAGCAAAGGAGTGCTGATGATGGTCGATTCAAAAACAACAACGGCTTTAGATGACAATCAAAAAGAGCGTATCGCCCATGGGCTGGCGGGCAGTGGACCCGATTCGGAGCTCGACGCAGACCTTGCTTTGGCAGAGGTGACGGGCGTTGTGGACCCTGTCGATGGAACGCTGAACAAAGATGTCCTGCTCGGTGAGTTTCTTGAGGTCTCCTTGCTTCAGTGGGCAGGACTGGTCACTGATCCGGGCGACTCCGATACTCTTTTCATCGATTGGGCCATCGGTGCAGAGGCGGAGACGGACGCGTTTAAAGAGGTGTTTAGCGATATCGTTACCGCACCGGTGGCTCCTGGCACCTTTCCCAAGAAGATCCAGATTCCGTTGAGCAGTTTAATGCAAGGCCTGGAAAAGCCTGCAGACGGTACTTACAGTTTGCGCTACCGGATCAGACAACCGAATGATCAACAGACCACCAGCCCATCGATCAACCTGATCGTCGATACCACGCCGCCGGGCGGGCATTTTGAGCCAGAGCAGATGATTCTGGATACCGATCAGTTGACCCAGGCGTATCTGGATGCACATCCGGACGGTCTGGTCGGCACGCTGCCTGACTATTACGACTGGGCGCCTGACGACAGGGTAGCTTTCTATTACGTCGGCAATCCGTTGCCCGAAAAACCCGAAGATCTGCCGTCTCCGGTCGATGTCGTTAACCTGCCCGGCCCGACTAACAATACGCTGAAATTCCCAGTTTCGGTCATTGGAGCGTCCAGGGACGATGCCTACTACATCGCCTACTTTCTGATCGACAAGGCCACCAACCGCACTCCGCTCTCCAACTACAAGCGCATAGACGTAGCGCTGGGACTGTTGCCCGACAACCTGCAAGACCCCGTCGTGCCATTGGCAGAAAATGATAAATTGATCGACCTGCCTGACGCAGGAATCGGGGTCCAGGTATCGATCAAGTCGTTCGATAACTGGAAGCCGACCGACCGTATCGAAGTCACCTGGGGCGCAGGAATGCTGAGATCCGAGGAAGTCGGCAGCTATCCAGAGTTTCCGCTCTTGATCAGGGTCCCTGATGAGGTTCTGCGTGCTCAATACAATTTAGCGACTGGTGGTGACCAGGCCACTAATGTGAGTTATCGAATCCTGCGTGGCATTCTCCCTTCCGCAGTGAAAAGCACCAGCGTCAATGTCAATTTCTCCACTATCGGACCTGATCCCATAACCGATCCTGTATGGCCGGATCCGGTCAACGATGCGTTGCCGCTGGTCGAGGTCCGCGGCAAGATTTCCGATTCAGCGAACGTCCTGACAGCAGCGGATAAAGGCAAGGCTGCCAGGGTCCTTTTCAAGCTGTATATCAATCTTCAGCCGGGTGAAATGATCGATTTCTACTGGGGCACAAGGCTCACTTCATCGGCCACCTACACCGTACTGCCTTCAGACGCAGCGGGTTCCGATCGTGAGGTTGAAATACCTTGGGATGATATCTTTGCGGAAGGCAATCGCGTTGATTTGCCGGTTCATTACCGCATTCATGCGCCCGGTTCAGCAAACACCCAGCACTCGAAGGAGACTCTGGTCAACGTAAGCGCCATTGTGATAACCCCGGACGCACCGCTTTTCGAGGGCACCAGTACAAATGGCTGGCTGAACTGCGATTCACTCTTCGCCAACGGCATCGGAAATCCGGCCACGGGTGAGCCGGGGATACGGGTCCGCGTTCCGGATCTTTCGAAATATCTGTCGGACGGTGAGACTGTTACTTTGCACTGGTACGCCTCTACAGGAACTACAGGCGACGCTCTTATTCCGGGCACTGAAAAAGATGAGGCTATCGTGCTGGGAGCCGATCATCCGGCTACCGGTTTCACCTGGCTGGTCACGCCCTACGCGACACACATTCTGCCTGTCTATAGTCCTGCAAGCGGCAGCCCAAACGGGAGCGCGAGGATCAAGTACTCCTTCATCATGAGCGGCGCAACCGAAACCATTACCTCGTTGGAAACCACCGCCCGGGTAGGGATGTACGACGCAGTTGGGGCGTGTCCTATCGTGCTCAAGTCACGTAAACCGAAGAAAAAGTAAGGAAGGTCGCCGGTTCAGGGTGCCTGCGGCATGCAGCAGGCACCCTGTCGGGTATACGCAGGCTCAGGTTGCTCCCAAACGGTTTAGGTAGGCCGGCGCGCACCGGGTCATGTCACCTACGCTTATTGGTATTTTCCCCGACGATCTTCTGCTGTCAGAACCTCCCTACGTTTACCTAGGAAACGTCCTACAGAGCATTCGGTTGGATCCCCGTAGTCTTTCGGCCTCTCTCCCGAGACCGCTTTCGGGCAGTCTTCACGGGGTTCAACCAGGTCTACCTCAAGGTAATGCATCGTCATGAATGCTCCATTCGTGCTGCGTCCGCTTTCATGGACATTGAAAACCGTTATTTTTCTCTCTCCCTTGCTGCCTGGCAGTCATGCCTTTGCGCAAATCCTTGTCAATACGCCGCAGACCATTGATGCAACAGGTCCGCTGGACAGCTATCGGGTTGTCAGCACCGGAAATCTGACGGCCAACGGCGCGACAACCCTGCAAATATCCACGATCACCGGGGCGCAGCTGACGCTCACTGGTAGTCAGGTCAGTGCAGGCACCAGCTCTTCAGCCGTATCGTTGACCGGGGCAGATGCGTTGATTGTCGGCAGCGCCCTGACAGGTGGTGCGGATGGCCTGGGGATGGGCAATGAAAGTGCACGACTGGTCGGTTCCACTGCCACCGTCATCGGCAGCACGATCACTGCCACGAATCGCGGGATAAATGCCGGCTCGCTCAGCAACCTGACCCTGGAAAGTACTTCGGTGACGGCCACCGGCACCAATGGCAGAGGCATGGAGATGTTTGACTCCACGGTGAAGGCGTCCGGCAGTACCCTCACCGGGCAGCAATATGGCGTGCGCTTGCGCGCTGACCCGGCCGTACCCTCAAGCAATTTATTGGTCCTTGAGGGAACCCGGGTCGAAGGTATCACCGGGGCGGCGCTGATCGTCGGAACGCCCACCGGTGCGCCCGCGACTGCCGATATCCAGGTCAACAATGGTTCTACGCTGACCGGCGGCAATGGCAAGATACTGGAGTTGATCAACGGCTCAACGGCTCAACGGCTCAACGGCGCACATGACCGTGGACAACAGCCATCTGCAGGGCGATGTATCGGCGGGTGAGGGCAGTACCGCCAGCCTGTCACTGCAAAATAACGCGACCCTGACCGGGCGCCTGGAGAACGTATCCAGCCTGTCGCTCAGCAGCCGAGGCCAGTGGGTGATGGTCGAGAACGGTCAGGTGAATGAATTGTCCATGGACGGCGGATCGGTCAGGTTTGGCGACGCGGCCTCGTTTTACACCTTGTCGCTCGCCAGCTTGTCAGGGAATGGTACGTTCATGATGGACGTGGATTTCGGTGGCAAGACCACTGACTTTCTTGACATCACGGGCAGTGCGACCGGCAGTCATACCTTGCTTATCGGTAGCACGGGGGCTGATCCGCTCAGCGACACCAGCTTGCACGTCGTGCATGCGGCAGCCGGCGATGCCAGCTTTTCGCTCTCAGGCGGCGCAGTGGACCTGGGCGCCTGGTCCTATGACCTGATCAAACAGGGCGATAACGACTGGTATCTGGATACCGCCACCCGGACCATCAGCCCGGGCGCACAGACTGTCATGGCGTTGTTCAACACGGCGCCGACTGTCTGGTATGGGGAGTTGAGCACCTTGCGTTCGCGCATGGGTGAGTTGCGCATGGACGAGGCCCGTTCCGGCGGCTGGATACGGACCTACGGCAACAAATTCAACGTGGCCGACGCCTCGGGCTTCGGATATCGGCAGGTTCAGAACGGTGTTGCTCTCGGCGCAGATGGCAAGTTGCCTGTGGGGTCGGGACAATGGCTGGCGGGTGTGATGATGGGGCAGAGCTCGTCCGACCTCAGCCTGGATCACGGTGCCAGTGGCAAGGTCGACAGCTACTCGCTGGGCGCTTACAGCACCTGGCTGGACAGCGAGAGCGGCTACTACGTCGATGGCGTGATCAAACTCAATCAGTTCAAAAACAAGGCCAGAGTCAATCTCAGCGATGGTTCCCGCACGCGCGGCAACTACGACAATCTGGGGGTTGGCGCGTCGCTGGAGCTGGGTCGGCATATCAAACTGGACAACGGTTATTTTCTCGAACCCTACACCCAACTGGCGGGCCTGGTCGTTCAGGGCAAGGACTACGCACTGGACAACGGTATGCGCGCTGAGGGTGACCGCAGCCGGTCGCTGCTCGGCAAGGTCGGTACGACGGCGGGGCGCAGTTTCGATCTGGGCCAGGGACGTACGCTGCAACCTTACGTGCGGGTTGCCGTGGCTCACGAATTCGTCAACAGGAACGAGGTCAACGACAACGTCTTCAATAACGACCTCTCCGGTTCCCGTGGCGAGTTGGGGGCGGGCGTTTCGGTGTCACTGTCTGACAACCTGCAGTTGCATGCTGATTTCGATTACAGCAATGGCGATGCTATCGAGCAGCCGTGGGGCGCCAGTGCAGGCTTGCGTTACAGTTGGTAGCGACAGCGAAGCGGGGGGCTGATGCTTGATCGATGGCGCTGATGCGCCAACGGTCCTATCACTTGTGCCAGTATCCGCAAAAAAAACAGGGTGTTAACTGACGGGCATGGCGGTCGGCAAACGGGTCGGCCACCGCTTTCTCCTACTGGAGGCCTGGCTCATGTCTGTCATTTCAAAGTGGATCGAACGGATCAGAGTCCTCTTCTGGCCGGCTTCAAGACGCAAGAGCATGCTGCTTGCGCCGCCTGTGATCGCCGAACTCCTGCCTGACGTACCCGGCGGTGAACCCAATCTGCTTCCCAGCAGTGCCTGGCTCGTGCCGTTGCGGGTCGATTTTCCCATGTGGCAAAACTCCGAGCCCACTCCGGGCGACCCTGAGTATCTGCGCGTGTACTGGAATGACCTGCTGCTGGAGGAGAAGGTCTGGACCAAACCTGTACAGCCTGTCGATCTGTTCATCATGATCGCGCAGCAATACCTGGGCGAAGGCCAGCATCGACTCCGTTATAGCGTCGAGACCGCCAATCAGGTGCAGACCGAATCCGAAACACTGGCCTTTGTCATTGATAAAACGGCACCGGTATTCGCAGACGAAGGGGCGCTGATTTTTCCGGAAGAAATCATCAGGGATGGTCTTACCTCGGCCTGGCTGGACTCTCATGGCAACACCGTGCTGGCCGAAGTGCCCGCGTATTTTTCGCCGAGCGCCGGGGATCTCATTATCTGGTACTGGAGCAGTACGCTGACGGGCTCGGAGCACACCGGAACCCTGACGCTTGAAGCGTCCGACATCGGTAGCACGATCAATATTGCCTTCGACAAGCAAATGGTTCTCGAGAGTGGCGATGGCATTCGTTATGTGTCCTACAGGTTGAAGGATCGCTCGGGGAATGCCGGGCCCCGTGCGCTGGCTGTTTCGCTGCTGGTGCGTGCTCAGCCAGTACCGCGTGTGCTGCCACCCCCGCGGGTTCAGAAGGCGTCAGGCTCGGCAAGCGCCAGTACGCTCGATCCGTTGGATGCCTATCAGGGCGCCGTGGTATCGATACCTGAGAGTGCCGTGATTGCTCCCGGTGACACCGTCCGCGTCCAATGGGCCGAGCCCGGCAGTGTGGGGGCCTTTCTTACGGAGGTAGCAGACTCGAGACTGTTCAACATTCCTTCCACACAGATTGCCCAGCATTTCGGCAAGTCGATCCCCGTTTATTATGAGGTATTCGAAAAAAGCGCCACCCCGCCTTATCTTTCGGACCTGCATACGCTGAGTATCATGGTCATGACAGGCTTTCCGGTGGTGCAGTGTGACAAAGTCTCCGGGGGGCGTCTGAGCCTGCAGGACATTGCAGAGGGAGGCTACGCACGGTTCACGCTCGACAGTTGGTCATTCATGGGCACTGACCAGTTCCTCACCATCGAGGTGCATGGTGTCAGCAGTGCTGATAATCAATTGTTGATCGTTAACGTTCTGGATGAATACCCGGTGCCGCGGGTGGACGATAAAATCGACGCCGGTGTTATCAGCAAAACGGATTTGAAGGCATTTAATATAGGCACTCAGCTCGATGTCCGGGTGCGTGTGAGTTTCGATCAGACGC
This sequence comes from Pseudomonas cerasi, assembly GCF_900074915.1. GTDB lineage: Bacteria > Pseudomonadota > Gammaproteobacteria > Pseudomonadales > Pseudomonadaceae > Aquipseudomonas > Aquipseudomonas cerasi. Next base: position 3,563,828 of record NZ_LT222319.1, on the reverse strand, counting down.
TCTCCTGGCAGTCTTTTCCTTCGCTCAGACCAACGTTGTACCCCTGAGGAGGAGGTCATGGACCGCCAGTTGGCAGTCCATGATGCATTGCTACTTGTAGGTCATCGTGAAGCTGAGGGCTCCTTTGGCCTTGCCCGGCCGGATCGCGCTGCTGGCCTGTGTCTGATAGAACCGGGCGTAGAAGTTCAGTACAACGTTACCGGGTGTGATCGCCATGATTGGCACTTCGGTCTGCAACTCCATGGGCGTGACTCCATCACCTTTGAGAACCTGAATCCCCATACCCTTGGCGTCCGAATCGCTGGTCAGGGTGAAAACCCCGCTGCCGACAGGGCCCTCGGGGACCGAGCCTTCGACACCATCGAGCTGGATATGCGCCGTTGCCACGAAGCCGTCACCCGTATAGGTCTCGCAGTTGCTCAACGCAATACTGAATGGCACCGCAGGTGTGGTGAAACCGGGACCGGTGAAGTCAGCGCTGTCCCACTCACCCAACTGCACCGTGTCGGCACTGACCGGATCTGCACCGACGCTGCACTGTGCCTGAAGTATTGTGCCGGTTAGCCCGAACTTCATGATCCTGCCAAGCGTTGTCACGCTTCCGGAGAACAGTTCACTGCCATTGAGCACATTGGGGCCGGAGGGAATCGGTCCGGTCTTGACCAGCGTGACATAGTTGTTCAGATGAAGAAAACGCAGGCTCGTGAGCATTTTCTCGTGGTCGTTGAGGCCGATGAACGGAACGGAGGCGCTGCCACCTACAGGCGTGAAGCAATTGGGGCAGTTCCTGTCATACGGAAACTCCAGTCTTACCCGCACCCCGACGCCCGGAATATTGGTTTGCAGTATCTTGCCTGTGAGGTCTTCCCCGTTTATAGGGTCCACCGTGCCCGGAAAGATCGGAGCCGTTGCCGTAGCGTTGAATTCCAGAAGCGCCGTGCCGTCATTTTTGCAGGCCGCCTCCAGGCCTGCCTGGTCTGGTGTGGCGTTAAGCATATCGATGCTGCCGATAAAGGTACCCACTGCGGCGTCTTTGGGGACGTAGAGCGTGCCGATGTCGCGCCGGTAATCCTTTATTCCCGGTGAGGAGACCCAATAACAATCGTTGCTCGGTGTGTCATCCGGTTCTTCGGAGTAAGCCGCAGCACTATAGCTGGTCCCCAACAGGATCAGACTGGGGAGCAGGGCATTCAATGCAGTGTTCATGGGGTGATTCCTGAAATAACAATGTCGCGGACGGCTCAAATCTGATGTCACTGGGTACACGTCATGTCTTGCATTCGGTAACCCTTGGCCAGAGGCATGCCCGCGGGGTCTATGTGCAGACGACACTGAGGGTCGCTTTTCTCACCCCAGCGGACATCGAGGGTTTGGGCCTGCATGCCGGTAGACAGCAAAATCTGCCCGCCTTGCCCTGCGATGCCCAGAATGTTGCCCTGCGCATCGCTGACCTGGGCGCCGAATGGCAGCGGCTTGCCACTGTCAGTGGTTGCATTGATGACCAGGCGCGTCACCTTGCGCGCAGCGAAGGTGGTCTTGATCACGGCCCCCCTGGCAGGTACCACTTGAGTACTGGCGTTATCGATTTCCACCTCGGGCCCCAGTCGGTCGGTTTGCAAGGTGATCGGGTTATAGCGGTAGGGGCGCAGATAGGGCATCAATGCGTAGCCGCGACTATTGGTCCTGACACCGGTAGCGTTCTGTATGCCAACGCCGGGTGTATCGGGTACTTCGATCAGGGCGATGGTGTCGCCCAGATTCGGGCCGAACTCGATGCCGTCCGCATGCAGCAACAAGGCGCCACTGACGTTGACTGATGCACTTCGATAATCATTGCCCTGGGTCACGCCGGCGCCGAGGCTGGCGAAGGGCGCCTGATAGCCTGCCGCAAGGCCTGCACTTTGCTGTTTGCCGTCATCGTTGCTAAGACTGGCGTGATAATTGACGCGGTTTTCATAGAAGCTCCCGCTCAGACTGCCCCGTTGACTGTGGCGATTGGCGCTGCTCTGCAGGTCGAGTGTGGCATTACTCGAATGGCCGGTGTCGAGGGGCATCGAGATACTCAGGCCGAACTGCCGGTCGTTGCCGCGGCTACTGTCTACGCTCAGTGACTGTGAGGCGTAGAAGTTGTAGGTGATCCCGGCACGATGGGTGTTGACGTTGAGTTGAAATTGCCGCTGCTCGATATCGCGGCCCCAGTAATCCTGTTGCGACAGCGTCAGACCTACGCTGCTGCGTGCGCCGATTCTTTGATGAACCGAAGCTTCCAGGCGGCTTCGGCGGCTGCCTGTGAACGTAGCGTTGTTGCTGCGCTGACTGACGGCTTCGTCGAAATCCCGATAGCCTTCGGTGGAGTAGCGATAACCTGCGAAGCGCAGATTGGTATGGGTAGTGAACGCCTTGCCATACTTGATGGCGTAACTCATGCCCTGCACGCTGGACCGACCGGTTTGATCGATATTGGCGCGTGACCGGGTCACATCGAACGCCATCGCCCCCAGCAGGCCCATGTCCCGCGACACGCCCAGTGCAGCGGCGTGGTAGAAGTCGCTGGTCATCAGTCCGCCATAAAGGGTTGAGTTCCAGCCTGTTCCAACGGCCAGCGTGCCTTGCCACAGCCAGGGATGCTCGGTGGCGTAGGCGCCGTTGAAGCGGCCCAGGGCTGTGCTGTATTTCCAGACGCCTTCGCGCAACAGGTTGCTGATGGTCGAGTAGGGTTGAGTAAAGCGCCGGACCTGTCCATCGGCCTCGGTCAGCACGATCTCCAGTTCGCCGCTGCCCGCCGTGTTCAGGTCATCTATTTCATAGGGGCCGGCACTGACATACGTGGAGTAGATCGGGTATCCGTTCTGCAGCACTTCGAGTTTGGCCCTGCTTTGCGCCACGCCACGAATCACCGGTGCGTAACCCTGCAGGGAATCGGGGAGCATCTCCTGATCGGTTTTGATCAACCCGCCCTTGATCGGCACGCTCTGGAAGACATCGCCGCCGGTGTAGGTTTCACCCAGGGTCAGGTTAGCGTGCGTGCCGGGCAGGTCGCGCTGTGCATAAGCGTAGGCTCTGGTCCATTCGCGATGTCCCTGTGCATCCTGGCGCACGCTTTGATTGCTGCGCAATCGCCATGATCCCAGGTTGATACCGGTGTTTAGGTACAGGTCTGCGCTGCTGCTGGTGCCTGTCTCCCTGTGGGTCGTCTGTTGCGCCGAGGTCTGGTAATTGATGAAGGCGGCGTTGACGCCGTAATCCCAAAGCGCCGGGTCCACTCGACCGTTGGCATCGCGGCGCATGGCGATCTGCGGTATCGAGATCGACAGTTGCAGTTTGCCGCCGTCGAGTACGACCCTGGAGTCCGGAATCAATTGCCCCAACGCGACACAGGCGACTTGCAACGAGGCCGGGTCGGCCAGACTGTCGAGGCGTACGCCGATCTGCTCAAGCAATTCCGACGACAGGCAGGGCAGCAGGCCGCTGCCTTGCGGGTCGGCATCGAAACGGATCTGCCGTTGGCCGAAATAGCGCATATTGACGTGGATTTCTACCCAATGGTCGCCTGGCCCGAGGCTCTCGACAACTGACAACTGGTTCAGCACGCTGGCCGCGGCCGCACTGTCATAGTCCTGGCCCTGACGCAGGAAGCCGGACTGGAAATTGACAGGGGTTGCCGCCTTGGTCAGTTCCAGCGGAACGGTCACGCTGCCGCACACAATCAGCACCTGCATAAAACGCAGGCGCACCGGTATGAACCCGAAATCGGGTAATAGGGTCATGTTCAATGTCCTGGGGATGAAGCGTGCCAGCGCTGTTTCAGTCAGTCAGCGTGGCCGTAGCTGTCTGCGGCTGGCTGTAGCCGCCGTAATCGTTGATCGCGGCAAACACCACCTGCAGGCCCGGTACCGCTTTCGTTTCGTTGAGCGTGTAATGGCGAGAGCTGAACGGGCCAAGCATGGCGACTTCACTGACCTTTTCAGTCCTGCCACCGCCGGAGACGTCGAGGCGAATGAACGACACATGAAAGGGCGTCGGATTCATGGCGGTCAGCTCTGCCTTGCCGGCAATCTGCCGGACCGACCATTGCAATTCCTTGAGGCGGGCAATGGGGTTGTCAGTCAGCAGAACCGGGCGATAAAACAGTTTGATGCGGGTACGCAGGGCAATATTCAGTACATTGCCTTGCGAAGAGTCGGCTTGAGGTATTTCCTGCACGTTAAAGTAGAACAATGACTCACGATCAGAGGGCAGGTCGTGGGGCAGGCCATTGATCTGTACCTGTTGTTCCTTGCCCGGATTAAGGCGGAAAAGTGGCGGCGAAGGTGCGAATGGAACGACGGTGACAGTGTCGTCTGCCTCCGTATTTACCCAGGTCTGCACCGCGAACGGGCGATCACTAGGATTGGATATGACCACCGACGTACTGCGCTTGTCGCCGTCGAACACTATACGCGTTGCGTTGACGGTCAGTGCTGCCTGGCTGGCGGGTATATAAGCTGCGCATATGAATAACATCATGCACCCCGCGAGGGCAGGTCTTTTAAAAGCCTGTTGGCAAATCATGGAAAGTTACCTTGTACGTTCAGATCCGAACGGACCTGAACGTAGTGAAGATGCTTCACGTGAAAAGACTATTGATCCTTACACAGTGAGCGAGTGGGTCGATGTATCAGTTGATCGCGACAACAAACTGGACATCCGCCGAAGCAGCACCGGGTTGAACGGTAGCCAGTGTCGAACGGTAGTAGGCGTTGAACACCATGTCGGTGACACCCCCCTCGACCAGTGGATAAGGCGCCGAGGCGTCGCCTGGTTTGATGGCGGTACCGGTCTGGTCCTTGATCACGATCGCAACGCCCTTTGCCCCGTCGACAGTAGGGGTGACGCCGAAGTAGTCGCCGCTGCTGTCAGGGGCGCCGATGAAGGTGACTTTGGCAGTGTTCGCGGCGCCGCCAGACGTAAGACCGCAACTGCCGTCGTCATTGACGCGCAGGGCAAAGCTCTTGCCAGACAGTTCGTCACCGATGCCGGTGAAACGGTTGGCTTCGATAGAGCCCATGTTCACCACGTTGCCGATAGAGCCATCGCCCGGATTGACCACTTCGATAGGGCAGGTGGTGGCGGTGATCTTGCCTTCGAAACGGATGGTGCCGGGGCCGGGGTTGGCGGATGCGACAGTGCCGGTCAGTGTAGTCGCCAGAGCAAGGCCCAATACGGATAGCATTTTGTTCACGATTAAAACCTTATAAGTATTAAAGTTGCAGGACTAAAAATGTAACTATTTATGGTGTCTTGGTAGACGGTTTGTGTTGTGTGTCATGACGGGGCGGGAGTTTACAGCAGGAGCGTTAGTTGCAAAGTCTCTGAAGCACTTTGTTTAATGGCGGGAGGTGTAGGATATTTCCTAAACTAGTGTCATACATTTAAAATCTTGAGTTTTATGTTGTTCCGGGTCTTTCATGGGGCTGTGATTTTTTGTTCGGGCAGAGAACCCGAAGGGCAAATGTAACGGTATAGAATTAGAGGCGATGACTGAAATGCCGCCGACAGTCACGAGTTTTTTGTCAGCGGCGGGAAGTTCAGATTTGTTATATGCGAATACCGCCTATAACCTGGAATACGTTTGGCCCTAAGCCGGGAATCGGTTTAAGAAAAGCCGTTCGCTGTAGAAGCCATGAAGGGCCATTGGATGCTGCTGTATTAGTTGCCGATTGCTGGTTGACCCTGGCGTTAGGCCCTTTCGTCGGCCGCGGGTTCGGTTGAGGTGGCACACCCCTCAAGATGGATGCTCTTGGAATCTCCCCATCCCTAACCAATCCGGGTACGGCCAAATTCGCTGGGGCAGACCCACGTCGCGCAGCTATTCCAGGCGCGGCCTGCAAATCGTCAAGTGATCTCCTCATTATCTTACTTCCTTGGTCTAAAGCCTTGGTCGTAGCCTTGAGCGCGCTTTTAACCGCACTTTTCAATAGCATCCCACCGGCGTCCAAAGGTATCGCGGCGTAGCCGACGTATTCCCCTATCCGAAGGGCTGTGTCGTCTCCTTTCGCTGCACCATAAGCAGTGGCAGCCGTTGATGCAGCACCCAGAACGGTCCCTGCCGCCAGCACCCCGGTTGCGACGTAGGCCGCCGCCTGTGAGGTCATCGTGATACCCAGGACCGTTACAGGAACCGAGGCGGGCGCGGCCAATCCAAACGATGCATATGTCGCGTAGGCACCTGCTGCCGTGAACGCTACGCCAACCGCAAGCATGACCCAGGTCATCATTCCAATACCCCCCGACATCTCTGCAGGTATCTCATCCTCATCGGGTCGTCGCAGCCTGCCACTCTGGGAGCTGGCGTCATGCCCGGTGGGGTCGCGCCAGGCAATGGGATTGCCCAGGCAATAGGTATAGGGGTTGACCCCGCCTGCACCAAAGGGGCTCAAGGAGTCAGGGCTGTGAAAACGCATCATGCCCGGGTTGTAGGCTCTGTAGCCGTTGCCCAGCAGGTACCAGCCCGTATCTGTTTCGCACACCTCGCCGTTGAACCCGGCAACGCTGAGCAGCACGTCATCGCTGTGGCGTTCTCCGTAGGCGCTGTAGACAGCCGTTCGCAACGTGTCCTGCTGGAACTCACCGAGAACGCTCTGGTTCGCATCCGTCAGCAACAGCAGGGTTTTGGCAGGTTCTCCGATGATCTGCTGGCCTATGGGTTGCTCGTCAATGTGCAGAAACTGAGTACGTCGGTCGTCCTGCACCGTGCTGCTCAACTGCTGGCCCTGATAAAAACGCAGTATTTCGCTGTCACTGCCATTGCGGGTGGTGGACAGATGATTATGGCCGTCGTACGTGTAGGTGTTGATGGGCTCACCCGCCGGTTTTACCACCCGAAGAAGGCGGCTCTGGCTGTCGTAGTGCAACTGGTTGCCATGCTCGTCAGTGCACTGATTGCCGTTGGCGTCATAGCTGAACGTCGGGTCCGGCGTGTCCCGTGGAGGCCTGTAGGTGATGCCCAGTAACTGGCATTGGTCCTCGGAGTCGGGGTCACCCTCTTTGCCATAGCGGAAAGTGGCTGTTTCAGTGTTGCCGTCGGCAAATTTGGTATAGCTCAGGGTCATGTTGTCCAGCTCGTCGAAGGTGAACGTCTGGCTGAGCATCGCCTTGTCGGAAGCGTGCACTGGCAACTTACTGCCTGAATAGGTGATGCCGGTCAGCCGGGCTCGGGTGTCATACCTGAACTCTTCCAGCAGCAGCGTATTGCCCGCTTCCCGCAAGTGGCGGCTTCGCATGAGCCCGTCGGGTTGCCATTGCTGTTCCAGCGTACGTACAGGGTGATTGCCGGCAATCTGCGTCCTGAGCACTTCCTGCCCTTGGTCGTCATATTCCATAAGGTTTATCAGGCGGGTCCCGGCGACGATGTCATGGGTTGTCATCTCGCAGGGCTGACCCAGTGTGTCATACCGGGTGGTCACCTCCACGTTGCCCTGAGCGGCACTTTCGAGTCGGCCGAACGTGTCATACCGGTAAGTCGTTTCCACGCCTTTGACACTGTTTTTGACGCCGCCTCTAACCCGGCCCTTGACTACGTCTTTAACCGGATTTTTGACCTCTTTTTGTTCGACATCGGTGCGATACATCGTACGGCCCTGCAAGGATGTCCGATGCAGGGTTTGCCAGGTCCGGCCTTGCGGATCTTCCCAGGTCTCTTTGGTCAGCTGGTTATGCGCGTCATAAGCGTAAGCGCGCTTGCCCTGCTGATTAGTGGCAGAGACCAGGCGGGCACTGACGTTGTCATAGTCGAAACGGGCAGCGTCATCCGGTGCAGTACTGGAGACGATCTGGTCGGTGAGCTCCCGCTTGTAGGTGTAGCTGATGGCATCACCCATGGCCGTCGTGCGGGTTTTGACCTGCATTTGACCATCCTCGTACTTGTAGTGCTCCACACGTTGCCCTGCCTGCGCCCGTGTCAGACGGCCCAGCCCGTCGAACTTCTGTTCGCCTGTCAGGCTTTTGGTAATACCGTCCCGATGAATCACGCTCAGGCTGGTCGGCAGCTCGGTGGTGCTGAACGGTTCATATTCACGATGTGCCTCGCTGCTATCCGGCAAGCGTGTTCTGACCATGCGCGACCAGGCGTCATAGCTGAACAGGGTTGTGTCGTCTGACTCGTCAGTCTGCTGCGTGCAGCGCCCCATTCCGTCGTAGAGAAAGGTTTGTGAGCCCAGATCTTCTCCTGCTGCGTTCTGGCTCTTGATCTTGTCCGGTTTGCCGAACATGTTCAGCCAGGTCTCGCTACGACCACTGATCAGAGGTTCTGCGTCACTGCTTTGCACCCACGTCTTCTGGACCGGACCGTTATGTTCTTCACTACCGATGGGGTCGTAGTACTGGTGGGTCTGTACGCCGTGATCCGAGGTAATGACAGACTGGCGGTTCCAGTCGTCGTAGGTGTAGGTACTTTGCGTGGTGAACCGTTGCTGGTTGTCGAACCAGTCGTAATCCATTTCGTATTGCACATTGTTCCAGGCGTTGTATTGCGCTGTATGGATCATGCGCATCGCTTTCAGATCATTGCTGTCGATGTGGTCCCGTTCCTCGAGTATTGCCCGGCCCAGGCCATCCATGACAGAGCGCGTCCTGACCTTGCGGGCGTCGGTCAGCACTTGTTCTGCATGCTGTCCCGGAGCGGAACACAGGGTGTACTCGTACTCGCGACTGGCTTCATAGCCAGCACTTGAATTCGGTGCGATCGTTTCCTTGGTAAGCCGGTTGAGCGCGTCATAGGCATAGCGGATCTCCACGCCTTCTTCCAGGGTAATCAGCACCTGGCCGGTCAACAATGATTGCTGTTGCTGCTTGCTTATGCGGGCATTGTCGAAGCCGATAGTGGTGATCTCTATCAGCTGTACCGGGACCTGCAAGTGTTCGCTGTTGTCCTTGTTGTTGCCCTTACCCTTGTTCTTGCGGTTGCTGCTGTTGCTGTGACTGATGCTGGCGTGGCTGTACTCGTAGACGGTAACGGTGTCCTTTCCATTCAGGGACTCGATATTTTTCCCGGTTCGACCATGCTGGAAAGACGCGTCCGGCTGGTTGATGTGCTCCAGCAGGATCTTTTGCAACTCCACAGAGGTTCCATCGCTTTCAAGCTGCAGCAGTGTTTCGGTTTCCGGCACGATCCAGTCGGGTAACTCGCTGCCGGTCAGTGCAGGCAGCGCGCTGTAGCGATAACGTTTGGACAGGGTAGGGGCCCCGGGCTGCGACGACAGGGCGGGTTTGACCACTTTTTCTTTCAGTCGTGAGACAAACCCTTCCGCATCGGCCGGGCAACCGTCGCCACCGGCGGCCGGGTACCAACTGCTGACTTCTTGGATCCCGTCGGCGCGTGTATGCACCAGCGGATTGCCGTAACGGTCATAGGTATTGGTGACGGTTTCTGTGCGCGTCCGCTCAGGCTCGTCCAGCCGTTGCCAACGGGTGGTGACTTCGCTGGGTAGCTGACAATCGTCGGGCTGTCTGGAGTAATGCACGTCCTCCAGGATGTTGTAGGCGGTGGTGACCGTTTGCTGGTTTTTGTTCTGGGTGGTGACTTCGCGGGTCTGCAAGTGAAAGCGGTTGAAGGTGCGCTCTATGCTGCGCACGGCCTTGTTGTCGACCCACAGGCTTTCGGTACAGACATAGTTGTACTCCTGCAGATATTTATAGAGGTTGTCCAGGCCGTCGTCTTTCCAGGCGATGGGCAACCCGGCACCGAGAAAATTTAGTGAGCGTTGCTGGCCGTCCTTGTAGGTATATCGCACATCGACCTTTGCCTGACTGAGGCCGGGATCGGTGATGTGTCTTGTCACTCTGGGTATGGGCTGGCGAGCGGCGCTGGATGGAAACGCATGGCCTTCATCCTGGTAGTAAATTTCTTCGCTGCTTCCAGAGGGCGTCTCTACATGGTTGATGCATAACTGATTGCCGTTCTTCAGGGCATATTCGAAGCGCCACGACGCATTGTTCTCGGTGGGCAGGGTGATGCACGTTACGTGTTTTGTGCCGGTGAGGGTCATCAAAAAGCGCGCCAGTGGAGTACCGCCAGTGCCCGCGTACGGATGCAGTTTCAGCTCGACGGATGTACTGCTGCGTGCAATTGCCAACAGCGTCTGACCCAGGTCGTCAGTGATCGAAGCAAGTCTGTAGGTGCTGCTGTTGAACACCGTGTGCTCGAGCGCGATGCTGTGTCCCGACGGGGCGATGATCTTTACCGGCCAGGCCATTTTTTTATTACCGCTGCTGTGCAGCTTGAGGATTTCCATCAGACCTGATTTGTGCACCACCCGGTAAGACGTATCGTCCTGTTTGTAGAAGTGGAAGGTGTCAATTTTCTTCTCGGTCATCGTCAGTAGACCGTTGCTGCCGGTGCCGTCGACCCGGAAGGTCTCGCCTGTGCTCAGGGACAGGATCTGGGTGGCAGGGTCGTACTGCGACAACTGCAGGTTCCAGCCCAGGCCGTAGCCGCTGTCCAGCGTATTGAGCTGATTGTAGGACAGGTCGAGTCGGAACCCTGGCCCGCGCAGGTCATTGCTCTGCAGATCGGGCATGCTGATCGATATGTTGTAAAGCCCGGTGCGTGGGTCGACGCCGCTTTTCAGACAACTCATGAAATTGAGCGCGTTGGAGTGCACGGAAGTGGAAGCAGCCATGGAGCGGACCTCGCTGATTGATGCGTGCCAAGCGCAGCGGTGTCTGACGATTGTGCAGTCCTTGCGCTCTGGTCATTGACGACCCCCAAGCCTGAACGCCCTGAGGCGTCCGTGTGGCTGGAAGTCTTGCCTAACCCTAACAGTCCTTACCCGGGCAACAACCTAGCAGTAGTGCTAGTGGGCAACCGATGGGCATCGGCGTAAAAAAAGTCCTATCCGCACTTGCAGGGTCAACCCTTGCGACCTACCCATTTCAGCGGAAACGAGAAAGGAGTCTCACTCATGGCGCTGAATTTCCCCGCCCCCAAGGTGCCTGACTTGCAGCAGCCCGGGAACTACCTCGATCTGGATCAGTTGGGCAGTGCCGACCTGACCACCTGGATTGACTACCCAGGGATCAAGAACTGCGATCGGTTCATGCCCAACTGGCGAGGTTGCGGCGCCCTGGGCGAAGTGGACGACTACGTCAACGATTTGATCGAGGTCGCGGGGCTGCAGCCTGAAGGTATGCTGCTGATGATCACTAACCCGTTGCTGATGAGGCTTGATCAGGGCTGGGTGTTTTACTCGTATGTAGTCGAGGGCAGCATCGAGGAATCCCAGCGCCTGTTCTTCTATGTCGGCAAACGTCCGTCAGCCGCCGCCGGGCTGGGGGTGCCGCAATGCAAGGAGTCTCACGATCTGAAGCTTGACCCCGGCCTGCTGTGGGATCTTTCTGAGCTGTCGATCGTGACGCCGTCGTATCTGGCCATGCGCGAGGGCGACAGAGTGACCCTCACACTGGATCTTTATTACAGTGACGGCAGTTTCGCGCTCCCTGTTATCCTGTCCCGGGTATTGGCGCTGGAAGAGGTGGGCCAGCCTCTGCAGTGGTCGATACCGACTAACGAACTGGTGCCAATTGAAACGGGTGGCTTCGCGCTGATGAGCTACCTCATCGAGTACGGCGATCCCGCATTGACAACGGTTTCGGTCACCCAGTCGCTGGCCATGGTCATACCCTCCTTGGCGTTATTGCCGGCCTTGAAGATCAAGGATTTCAGCGGCGGCTCACTGGACCCGGAAGCCTTCCCTGGCGGCATCACCCTGCTGATCGATCCTTTCGGCATGCAGATCAATGACGATGTCGTGGTTTACATCTCCAGCGGCAATCAGCTGGTGCAGACCCTGAGGGCCGACATATCCAATATCGACAGTGGCGTGCTGCAGTTCTCGCTGGCGAAGGCCTGGCTTTCTGCCAATAACGGCAAGAACATTGAGCTGATGTATCAGTATGCGCTACCGGGCCATGCCGCCAGCTCGTTGCCGCTCAAGGTAACGCTGAGCCGTCCGCTCGATCTTCCTGTGCCCGTTATCGACGACGCCCAGATCGAGAGCGCTGAAGAATGGGGAGTAGTGGGCTATATCCATGCCTCGTTGCTGCTGAGCGGGGTGAAAATTCGCATACCGAAAGATGTGTTCATCGGCGACGACTACACGATACAGATGCACTGGGAGGGCAATACAGGCACGGGCAGCTTTATCGCCGATCCTTCGCCAGACAACCCGCACCTGTTCATCATCCCGTCCACAGCGGTCCCGGCCAATATGGACAAGTGGGTGAGCGTCTATTACAGCGTCGTTTCACCGTTGCAATCAGGCACTTCGCCAGTCTTCAAGCTGGAAGTCAGAGGCCTGGGCCCCGTTTGGCCATATATCCAGATCATGCGACCACGCGTTACCGATACCCTGCTTTACCTTGACTGTGTGCCACCGGAAGGTGCGCTTCTCGAGCTGGCATCCTGGGCCTACATGGCACCCGGGCAACGGGTACGAATCAAGGTTACTGGCTTGTCCCAGTCGGGTTCGCCACAAGCGCTCGGGCTACGTACCGGCGCCGCCGAACCGCTCACTGAGGCGGAATACGATGCCAGGCAGGTGCCGGTGATCATCCCGAGGGATTTCCTGGACAGTCTGCAAAGAAAGAGTCTGACCAACATCGTCACGGTCGAAGTCAGCTTTGATGACGGGGCGAATTACACACAGTTTCCGTCTATTAATTTCATCGTACTGGACGGTCTTTTTTTATAGGCCGGCAGGCTGGCGCAGGACGCAACAGCCACTGGCATGACCCCACACATACACGGACGTAACCCCATGGCCAATAACACGCTGAACCACCTGACCGAGTGGATGAAAGACCTCGACAATAATGTGATGTGGGGTTGGGACTCCATCGCTGCAATGGCCCGAGGCAAGGTGAATAACCTGTTGCTTCAGGAGTATGTCGCGCGTTTTTCGTCGGATACCTATCTAAAGCCTGTGAGCGGAGAGGTGAGGCTGAGCGAAGGGTTTAAAGAAAGCATTCACAATTTTATTCTGGATGCGCCCAGGCTGGCCTTCTCGAACGATAACCTCGGTCAGTCTCATGCGACATTGACCTGTTCGATCCTGGGCGGAACCCAATTGACGATGAAGAATAACGTCGATAATTGGGAAGCCTACAGGGTCATCCATATCGATGCGCTGCAAGGTCCGAAGCTGACACTGGATCTCGCGCTGGAAAGGGTCCCGGGCAATATCGAGAGCGATGGCCGGCTGCGGCTCGACCTCAAGGACAGTGACAATTTCATTCTTACCTTCGCGGCTGACAGGACTGACCGGGCACTCGGCGGAGCTTTTTTCAAAGCCTTGTTCAATGCGTTGCCGGACGAGGAGCGCATATGGACGCTTGGCGTGATCAAGCGTGGCACGAATAATCTGATGCACCCACAGTCTTTCAAACTGCGCACCCAGACCAATCCCGCTGCACCTCTCGACCCGCATGCCGCCAACTACGGCGACGGGGCCGTGTTGGTGTTCATTCGTCTGGAAGGCAGTCAGGAAGGCGGCGACATCCCGGTAGAGTACCAATACCTGATACCGGATGATGTCGGGAAAGATTACTCGGCCACCGTGTTGTTCAGTGCGGAGCGTACGTTCAAGGCGGCACTGTTCATAGGTGAAGTGACCAAGACCATTGCTTCGGTTATTGAAGGCGTGGTGTTCAAACCTGTTCATGATGGCTCCGGCCGACTGGTCAAGGCGACTGCCACGTCGGGCAGACTGAAGACGTCCGAGTCGAGCAGCCAGGATGTCCAGGTTCAAATCGATGGCGTGTCAGTCCTGGCAAATGTTTACAAAACCGAGACCTGGCTTGATGCGTTGGGGAGCACGCCTTTGTCTGTGGAGCTCATTGCCGATGGCACGGTGGCATTGACCTGGAAGTCCAAAGCAACCCCCGGCGTTGTGCTTACGTTGCCAGGCCATGGGGCGCTGCTGGTCATGAGCAAGGTCGTCACGGTCGATGTACGGTGCATTTATACCTTCGCCGAAGAAAACAACGACTTGGTTTTGATCCCCAGCCTCACGATAAACACCATCATCGATGGCCTGACTTTCGTGGAGATCCCTCCACCAGCAAACAGCTTTTCATTACTGTTTTTAATAGAGGCGGTAAAAAGCAATTTTGAGAAGTTGAACAAGGACCCGTTCGAGTCCGACATCAAAGCCGCACTGGCACGCAAACTCGCTACTCGTGTGCCGATCAGTTCGTTCATCCGGGACAGTATCGATCTCAATTTCAACGAAGCCATTGTGCCTGATGTACTGCGTGGGCCCAGAGACATAGCCGCCTTCGGCCGCATCAACAGCTCCGGGGCAGACTTTGTCGTCAGCCCGGCGGAGCATCTGATGGTGGACGACAGTTCCACCACCTTCTCCATTCAACCGCCGGGTGCGAATGTGACCTGGAGTGTCGAACGTCTGCAGGGCGATGCGCAGAACTTCGGTGCCATCAATGGCACCGGCCGATATTACGCGCCAGAAGCCTCTTTGACCGAGCTTGCGTTCACGCGTGTTCGGGTGACGGCCACTGACATGAACTCCAACTATCAGAGTTCGGCGCTGGTCACGATCGTGACCAACCCGATCACCGTCAATCCGTTGATTCAGGTGTGTGACGCCGGGCAGATTGTGGAGCTTGAGGCAGGTTCGCTCGGCACAGAAGAAATGCACTGGTCGCTCAAGGATCCGGTTTCCGGCGAAAGCGGTGTTCTGGAGGGCAGTGCACTGGCTGATGGTGATCACCGTTACGTCGCGGCGCACAAGGTGCCCGGCAAAACCTATGTTCTGGATCAGATAGTCGTGACCGGCGGGCAGGCGAGTGTTTCGTCGTGGGTATTGGTAAAGCATCAAACCCCATTGATAACGGTGAAAGTCGTAAAAACCGTGGAGGTTTCTGAAGTTCTGGAGGTTGCGAAGGTCGACAAGTCCGTGGACGTTGTGACCATTCGTGCCGATCAGGTTCAACTGCAAGCGTTTGCCAATGCCGTTGCGCTGCCTGGCGTCAAATGGAGAGTAGGCGCCGGGAGCGGGAGCATCAGTGACGGCTTGTACACCCCCGACATATCGTCGACTGACCGGTTTGTGCTTATTTTTGCCGAGGCCGATCATCCAGTCTTTGACGTCATGGAGGGGCATATCATATTGCCGCTACCGGTGGGCGGGTTTGCCCCGGAGCTGGAATTGATGAAGGGCAAAGAAGTACCGGCGTCCTGACCGAATGCGCATCGGTCTTTGTATATCAACATCACAGGAGGTGATGTCATGGCTGGTTATTCAGCGGAAAGTCTGCTGGCATGGATGAAAAATACCACGCGTCTCAGAGGCTGGGACGCGATCATTGCTCTGGATGGCGACAAGGTCAACGAGCTCCTCGACCAGGTTTACCAACAGAGTCTGGCTCAGGGAATGTCGCGTCCGGTGCCGGACGGAAGTATCACGATTCCCGATACGCATGATTCCCATTTTTTCTCGGGCTGCGTTCTCGGGCCACCAGGCTTGTCGTTCAAGCACAGCGTTCTGGAGCATTCGCTGCTGGCCTGGCGCATTTCAGTTATCGCCGGTTTGCATACCGTGGTAGAGAACGCTCAAGGGCAGCACAATGTTCACAGAATCGCAGCCTACGACCCACTGAACGCGCCAGGCCTGGACTTCGATCTGGAACTGAGCAGTCAAAGCGCGGATCTGGTGGTGGACCTTGGTCTGGCTAAAAATTTTTCACTGGATTTTCCGGGCGGTTCTACCGAACGAGAGAAGATCGGCGACTTTTTTCAGGATTGGTTCAGCAACCCGGAAAATCATGAGCAGCAGTTCAGGCTGGGTATTTTCAACGAGCAGAGCAACGAATTGCTCAATGTACGTAGAATCGATGTGCGATCACAGCTTGAAAGCCCCGATGCTGTATCGGTCCATAAAAAAGGCGCGTTACTGCTGTTCGCGACCATGGAATACGGCGTGACGGGCGGGATTCCGGGTGGCGACTCCGACTTCCGTTACCTGATTCCCAACGATGCTCAGCAGTCGTACTCGGCGACTGCTGTGTTTTCCTCTCACGCACTGCACCGTGCTGCCTTTGGCCATGCGGTGATACAAATGCTGCAAGCGCCTGACTTCAGCTTCAGCGTTCCGGATGATAAACCGCTGCAGCGGATGGTCGCTCAGGCCGGCACGTTTGCAGTTCCGGCTGGAGAATATCGCAGCGCGGAATTCGTCTTTGAATCGGAACCGTTCAGCGTTCAGGCCTTCAACGCCCAGCATCCCCTGACCATTGACTTCGAGTACGCCCAGACCACGCAGACCTGGGAATTTCCCTGCACGCTGGGCTTTCGCTACAGAGCGCTGGACAGCGATGAATGGCAATCGCACAACGCTACCTTCAACATCAGCCTCAGGCATGAGTTTCATCTGACCGAAGGTGGGTCGGATGGTCAGGCAGTGGAAGGGCATCTTTATACACCTTACCTGTTCGACCATGAAGTCAGCGCCGTTCCAGGAACACTGGACAACCTGAGTGCCGGGGAGCTGGAGCAGGTCAACGGTTTCGTGGCCTACACCGTCAAACACGCGTTGCTGCAAGGGTTGAGCAAAACCCTGGATGCAACGGGCGCCGAGCGTTTTCTGGGCGGCTGGTTATTGCCTGACGAGCAGGTGTTGCAACCTGTACTCAAGCGCCTGCCTTATGACCAGGTCGTGTTCGGACGCATCGATCCCGGTGCGTCGACGTTCAGTATCGCCGGGCACCAGGCATTGATCGCTACGGGAGAAGCGCTGCAATTGACCACCCAGCCTGCGCGGTCGGGCATCGTCTGGACCCTGGAAGATCCATCGGATGACGGTACTGAAGGTTTGGGAGAAATCGATAAGCAGGGTCTGTATACGGCGCCCGCAGCGCTGCCCGCAAAGCAGGGCTTTCAGCGTGTACTGATCAAGGCGATGGACCCGGTGTCGGGGCATTACAGTACCGCTGTGGTGACGGTGCTCACCAGCAGCGTCAGCGTCAGCCCGTTGATTCAGGTGTGTAATCACGGTCAGCGGGTAGCGCTTACAGCACGCAGTTCGCGTGCAACCAGCCTGAAATGGACGGTGGTCGATCCGGTAGCCGGAGAAAGCGGGACGCTTGAGGACGGCGTTGATGCATCGCATGAGAAGTTTTACGTCGCCGGTACAGGGGGGGCAGGGAATACCTATGTCCTTGACACAATAACGGTCAGCGACGATCAGCACACCCAATCGATTCAGGTACTGGTCGTTCGCCACCCTCCGATGCTGTTCATAACGCTTGCCAGCGTCAATGATCAGCGTGCCGAGCTGAAAGTCGTCGTCAATGGCCGTGACCTTCCAGTCACCTGGAGTATTGATGGGCCGGGCTCTATAGACGCCACGGGTGTGTACAGCAGTGATGCCAAAGCACCCGAACGCTACGTTGTCGTGTTTGCAGAATTTGAAGACGAGGTTTTTGGCACAATGGCCGGGCACTTGATTCTGCCGCTGCCATTGAGTGGTTCCTCCGGTGTGTTGCAGGCACTGACCGGGACAGCGGGGGGCACGGCGGCTAACGCAATGCCCCGTTCATTGAGCGGTATTGTGCAGCGAGCGGGTGCAGGTACCTTGACCCAAGGCTGGGGAGCCGTCGCGGCGGTCAGTCGCAGCGAGCTCAACCGGCATATAGAGCAACAATACATCGAGCGCTATCAGGATCTGGCCTTCTTGCCGTTGTTCACCGGCGACATCGTGGTGGATGAGCGACAAGGCGACACTGTTCGTCTGAAACAGGTCGAGCTGGGCGTGCCGGTCCTGTCGTTTCTGCCTGGCTCGCCGAGCTCCAGCAGTGTCCTCGTCACGATGAACATCGTGTCTGGCCGTTACAGCGGCTTGCATCAGCCGGAGGGGAGTGTAACTACCGTGTCCGGCAGCTTCATCATCAGCGAGCCCATGGGCTTCAGGCTGGCGATGACTGTCGAGCTCTTCGTGGATGAGGAGGGGCATGTGCTGCTCGATCTGGCCGGCGGGGCTGGCGTTGCCTGTAGTCTGGGGGGCGTCAATGAGGCGATCAACCAGCGACTGGCGGATTTCTTTGCTGAGGCGTTCAAGGACATTGCGCTTCATCGTCGGGTTTTCTCAGTGCTGCAGGCACAGCTCAATCGCTACCATGTTCAGACTCCAGGCAGCTTGCGGCTTGTTACCCGCGCCGCGCCGCGTTCAAGCGATGCGCGCATGGACACGACCGGTGATGGCGCGCTTGTGCTGTTCATGCACGCGCAGGATAGCGACGCCGAAGGCGTGTTTCCGCCGACAGATGATTTCGTTTATCCGATACCTGATGATCGTGGGGCAGACGGTCAGTCAACCTACGGCACGGTGCTGATGCTCTCGCAGGAGACTCAGTCGATGATCGAGCGTGAAGGCCTGCAGGTGGCGGACAGCCTGAAGTTCACCGGTGGATGCGTATTCGAACCACTTGAGCAGCACCGCCCGGATGACCTGCTGTTGTTTGGCGGCCTTCGGTCGAAACAGGCCAGTATCACACCCCTGTTCTCGACCCTGACGGCCGGGCAGACCCAGCGTTTTGTCCTGTACAACCCGCAAGGCGAAGAAATACCGGCCACCAGCTGGAGTGCATTGAGCATTCAAAGCCACCTGGCTGCCGGAAGCGGCAGCATCTCTTCCAGCGGCGTCTACACGGCGGCGGGTATTGAGGCGATCGGCCATGACGCGCTGCGCGTGGTAATCACAGCCACGTATGAAGAGTCAGGCGCTGTCGTCAAGGTCTCGACGCTGGTGGGTGTGGTATCACGCAGCATGGAGTTGGCGCCACGTGTGACGGTAGTGCCAGGGGGGGCTACGCTGCAAACGGTCTCGCTGGCGGCTTCGACGCTTGACGGCAGCCCGGTGAGCTGGGCGTTGCTGGGCTCCGAGCTTGGCAGGTTGAGTGAGGCCGGCAAGGGCGCGCTTTTCAGTCCGGATGCCAGGTCCGGGAAAAGAGCGCTGGCCGTGCAACAGATAGAAGCGTCGGGCAATGACCTTGGCATCGCAACGGTGCTTGTTGCCAACGGGCAGCAAATGCTGCGTGTCGAGCCGGCTTTCGTACCCAGAGCACGGCCAAAGGTAGCGGTGCAGCTACAGGATGACCGTGCACTGTTGCCCGGGCTTGAGCGACGCTGGAAGGTGGTGGGTGGGCCAGGCACTGTCGATCGGCAGGGGCTTTTCATGCCTCCCGATCAGACGCTTGTCGCCAGTAGCGTGGTGAGCTGTGAAGTGGTGAACAACGGGGTGGTTCTGGCGTGCGGCTATAGCGTCATCGAATTATCCGAGGTCATCGATGAAGGCAGTTGGACCGAAATGTCGATGTTTACCATCACGGTCCCTGGCTCGTCATCACCTGACAATACCAAAGGTAATCTGTACCCCAACGGTTATCAGCAAATCAGGCTGCAGGTCAAGACCCAGGTGATGCCGGACAACGAAATCGAGTACGAGCTGAGTCCCACTGAAAGGGCCTCCATGCGTCTGGTAGACGATGAAACCGGCCAAAATATCGAGTCAGTACTCCCCCCTCTCGACGGCATGTCCGAGGGCGATAAGCAGGCGTGGCGCGTGCGCAGTCAACATAACCGTTTCGAGCTGTCCGGGACCGGCATCTCCGCTGCTGAATCGGGCCTGGATGCGCAACGGCCAGTCGTGCAGGACTTCTACCTGCACAGTCGGGCGGAAACGGGTTTTGTCGGCGTCTTCCACGCGACCTTCCGGGCCGACGCTACCGGCTTTTGGTGGACCTCTGTGCGGTATGAAGATGTGAACAGCACGGTTGAAATAACGCCGCGACGCTTGCCAACGTTCGATTCCCGCAATTACACCTTCCTTCCGCGGCGTGCTCATGGGGATGGCGGAGATCCTCCGGTTGAGCCGCCGGTGGAGGGGCCTCCGGACTTCGGTGAGGATGTGCATTTCGATTACCAGTTCGAGACTACTGATTACTGGACGCTGGCTGCCATTAACCCCGATACCCAGCAATGGGTGAGTTTCCAGACGCTGAAGTTTCTGCCCTCCGAGCCTGACAGTGATGTGATCAATACGTCGATCATTCTTTGGGAGAGCCAGCAGGAAAACGAAGTCATGTTCAGCTGGACGGGATTTATCTTCGACGACCCGGCGGTTCCCGGTGATGTAAGCAAAGTGCACTTCGACGACGCGCTTCAGGACGTGATGGGCGATAGTAAGTCGTTGGACATTGACGTCAAGATGTCCGTATTCGAGGCCGGCAAACTGGTTATCAGCCTGCACCGCCTCCGGGGCCTTCAATACATCCCGGAAGGTGACCCCGCACGCGACAAATTGACGGGTGAACTGGTAGTTCTGTTGGTCGATAAGCAAGGCAATGCCCATAAACGGCGAATCGGTTTTCTGGCCGACGGCGCCGGTAGGCGCAACCGTCTCATGCATACCTTCTATTCGGAAACGCTGCCCGAATGAGGCATTGATGCAACACACTGACAGGGAGTCATTATCATGAATGCGTTAAGTAAAACCTTGGCCTGCATGGCGCTTACGGGTTTGACAGGCTGTACGCTCGTCCCGTCCCACAGCCCCGTGCCAAAGCCCCAGGCACAGGCGGTTCGACTGATCATGCTCGCAGCAAACGCTGATGGCGGAGGCAAGAACTGCACCTTTACCGCCCAGGACGACACGGTTTATCTCAACGAGCGCGATCATTCGTGCACGAACGATGAGATGAGTTTTATCAAGCTGGATAATGTGCGCTCAGCCATGAAGATTTACCTGGAATCCAGAGACTGTAATGATTCGGGAGGCTGGGTATTTGGGCTCGAGACGTATATCGACCCCTTGACAACAAAATGGATATCCATCGACCAGCTCAGAAGCAAACCGGTCGGCACCATCGTCAGTCGCGGCGTTGTTGTGATCAAGGCGTATGACGGTGATGAAAATATAAAAGGCAAGTTGTCCTGCGTCCGTGTCGATGTATCGAGTTAGTCGTTAGTACAACTGAACTTGTCAGGCCTGCTTAACCGTCGCCCCCGTGGGCGGCGGTTATCTTAATACATAACGTTCGAGGTTCATGGAACATGACAGCATCGACTTCCGTACACTCCAACGCGTTCAACTTTCTCAGTTATGTACAGAGCGGCGTTGACCCCCGCACCGGGCAATACACGGTGGCGATCACCCTGCCCGATGTCAAAACCAACGGATTGCGTGGCCCGGGCATGCCGCTGGCACTCAGTTATAACCCTCTCAACCGCCTGGACAGCGGCTTTGGTCTTGGCTGGAACCTGCCATTGTCGCAGTACGATCCTGGTAACCAGATCGTATCGCTGAGCAGCGGCGAGACATTCAAGGTCGATAGTACCGGCAACGGCCAGATGCTGATGTCGGAAAAGAAAATCGACAGCTTCCACTTGTACAAGGAGGACGATAACCACTACCGGGTGATGCACAAGTCCGGTCTGGTTGAGCAGCTTGAAATGCGCGGCAGCGGCACCAACAGAGTCGCGCTGCCGGTGCGCGTATTTGCCCCTGAAGGCCACAGTGTCACGCTGGGTTATGCCTCTTTCGGCGTGCATCAAATGCTCAGCGAAATCAAGGATGACTCGGGTCAGGTCCTGCTCGGCATCAGCCGCGACGCAACGTCGGTGAAGCTGCGCATAACCACTGGCGAGGGCCCGGATGCGACCTTCGTGATGGTGCTGGCCGGATCGAATCACCATGTCAACCGTATCGAATTGCCGACCGACAATGCTGCTTCCTGGCGTTTTGCATACAGCACGATCCGTGAGCATTTATGCATCACGTCGGTGGAAACACCCGTTGGCGGTCGGGAAGAGGTCTTTTATACCGACAGCGGCCATCAGTTTCCTGCGAGGGCGGCACGTCCCGCTCTGCCCAGAGTCACGCGCCATCGCACCACGCCCGGCCTGGGTCAGGCGCAAATGGACGTTTATTACACTTACCAGGACAGCGCCGGGCGCGAGCGCAACTTTCTGGGCGCAGGGCTGGATATCGCCTGGGAAGACAATGGTCTGGACAATCTGTATCGATACCTCGGGGCGGAGCCGTACGAGTATTTGTCGACCGAAACATGGCGTGTCCAGGTCGCGGGCAAGGCTGATGCCGAGCGCAGCATCGAACGGACCTTCAACCAGTTTCACCTGCTCACTCGAGAAACCACGCGCAAGAACCTCACCGTCAAGCAGGTGGACACTCGTTACTACATCGAGCCGGGACAACCCTTTTTGACTCAGCCAGCCTACTGCCAGTTACCCAAGGAGGTGCAGACCACCTGGCGGCTGTCGTCAGACGGCAGTGTGCCGCGCAGCGAGACTGTCAGCAGCACGTATGACAAGCACGGTAATCTGCTCACTCAGACTCAGGCCAACGGTGTGGTCGAGGTCAGTGAGTGGTATCCGGCCGCCGGTGAGGACGGATGCCCGCCAGACCCCGAAGGCTTCGTCCGCTGGATGAAAAGCAGCAAGGTCATCCCGGCCTTGTCCAGCTACGGCAAGGCACCGGTCCTTGTCACCCGCTATCGCTACTTGGCGTTGCCTGCGGTGGATGGCGGCCAGCGACAGGAATGGCTTGCACCGCAAAGCGAGACCTTATTGACGCAGGCCCCTGAGCAGGAACAGCAACGCACGACCTATGAATACTTCGATGAGCCGAGCAACGCAGCCCTGCACGGTCGGCTCAAACTGCAGCAAGTGATCATGGGCGGGAAGGTGACCAGCACAGCGTATGCCTACAGCATCTTCAAGCGCTCCTTCGAGACCCCGGCCCAAGGCTCGCCTGATGGCTTCGCTGAGCGCTTCGTTAAGGGTTCCCCTGAGAGCAACCGTTACGCCGCGACGGTGCTGCAAACCGTACAGACCGTGACCGGCTTCGATGGCGCGAAGAAGGTCATCACGCTGGAGGATTCTCTGCTCAACGGCGAACCCTTGCTCAATCGCGATGACAACAATGTGGAAATTCGCTACGTCTACGACAGCCTGCGGCGTGTACTGAGTGAAACCGTGGCACCAAATGATGAAACCTACAGGGCGACCAGAAGTTACGAGTATCAGCTATGTGCCAAGGCGACTGATCGGGCCATGCAGACGCTCATCGACGTCAAGGGGGTAAAAACCTGCAGTCATTTCGATGGCCTCAACCGAGTCGTCTATGAGGAGCGGGATGACGCAGATAACGAACAGTAACGGCGAATACTACCCGCCTGAAATCAAACTCCACTACGACCCGGACGGTAATCTGGATATCGACGAAGCCGGTCGCACGCTTAAGTACGACCCCCTCGGCCGCCTGATCGAAGTAGGCACGCCCTCAGCCGGCATTCACTATAAGTATGACCCCCAGGACCAACTGACAGGGGAGACCCGCGGAGCGGACAGGGATCTGCGCTTTTATCGTGACGGGGAGCTGGCCAATCAACTCGGTAGCCATGCCCAGAGCACCTTCATGCGTGGCGACGACTACCTGCTGGCCGAACAGCAGATCGATCGGACGGTGCTGCTTGCCACCAACGACAGTGACAGCGTGCTCGGTGAAGTCGATGCCAACGGGATCAATCGGAGGTGGTATACGGCTTACGGCCACGCTAGCGGCGAAGATCCACCGCACGGCAGACTGGGGTTCAACGGCGAACTGAGCGAGGCGGATACCGGCTGGCAAATGCTGGGTAATGGCTATCGGGCCTACAGCCCGGTGTTGATGCGCTTCAACAGTCCTGATAGCTGGAGTCCGTTTGGCGAGGGTGGGATGAATGGGTATGCGTATGTCGAGGGGGATCCGGTGAATATGCGGGATCCAACGGGGCATAGTCCTTGGGGGGCATTGATCAGATTTCTTAGAGCTCCTCTCAATACAGCAGCAGACGCATCCATCCCGAAGACGCTGCTTATTAACAGCAAGACCACACCTGTTCGCTTGAGGAAGATGAAGCCCTCTACCGTAAACAACTTCGAGAAAAGAGTCATCCGCAATGAGAGATACTTCAAGAGCGCAAAGTCTGAGCTAAAAGCACAAGAACGAGAACTTTCGTTCTATACGGTCAATGGTAAACGTCCGCCGTCGAAGCTTGTGGCTGCCCATAGCTCTGCTGAAGAGAACTTTGAAATGTACGACTTCATGTACAAAGAGGCACAAAAGGAGTACAAGTATGCGAAGAAACATGAAGGAAAGCGGATTATTACCAAGGAAGTCAGGTCCAAATTAAAAAGCGTAACAAAAGAAGATGATATTAATCAGGCTATCAAAGCTCAACAACAAAGGATAGCGCTGGGTAACAAACGGGCGAAGCCCAGTGACATAAGACTCCCCGAGGGTGAAAGACATTACTTGGGTTCGAATCCTGATTACTAACCTGGTGCTTTAGCATAACCGGTCAACGACCTACCTCCCGTTGCCCGGTTTAAACCAGACGCTTGAAGTACGTTTGTATATCACTCCACCAAAATAACCCCCTGCCTGATCGCCATCACCAATGCCGCCTTCAATGACGTCACGCCGAACTTGCGGCGGATATTGCTGGTATGAAAGTGCACGGTCGCTTCCGAGCAGCCTTGTATCCGGGATATCTCCCAGGCGGATTTGCCGAGCGCCACCCATTCCAGGACTTGTCGTTCCTTGACAGTCAACTGGACAGTGGCGGGTGTGGCTTGGGAAGGCGGCGTGATGCCGGGTGGTTTTCCATTGTCGCGAAGCATGGTGAAGTCCTTTCCCTGAAGATCGCCGCACCACGATACCCCTGCATCCCCTAACGCGAACCTGACATAAATGACAGCGCCGCAGGGCCGTGAAGGCCTTGCGCCGTCAAGGCTGTAGCGCTTTTTTACAGCTTCTTTACGCCCCGGCCAGCCTGTCGATCTCGCGCCTTTACACCCTGCCTGCGGACAATCACCTCACGCGGCCTGCGCCGTACCGGTGTTGCCTGATGGGGGAAATTTCAATGAGCGTTATGGATGGTATCTCTCTGCTGATGGGAGTCGGGCTGTTCATCTATCTGCTGGTGGCGCTGTTGCGCGCCGACCAGAGTCAGGAGTGATCATGCACAGTTACGATTATCTGTTGATCCTGGCCTTTCTGGTCCTGCTGCTGGCCCCCGCGCCGTGGCTGGGACGTTTCTATTACCGGGTCATGGAAGGCGAGCGCACCTGGCTGAGCCCGGTGCTGGGGCCGGTCGAGCGCGCCTGCTACCGGATTTCCGGCGTCGACCCGAAAACCGAACAGTCCTGGAAGCAATACGCCTGGGCGTTGATGGCGTTCAACCTGGCGGGCTTTGTCGTGCTGTTCGCCATCCTCATGCTGCAAGGCATGCTGCCGCTCAACCCGCAGCAATTGCCGGGCATGGAGTGGTCGCTGGCCTTCAACACGGCGATGAGCTTTATAACCAACACCAACTGGCAGGCCTACAGCGGCGAAGCGTCGCTCAGCTACCTGAGCCAGATGGTCGGCCTGACCGTGCAGAACTTCGTCAGCGCCGCGACCGGCCTGGCAGTGCTGGTCGCGCTGTGTCGCGGTATCAGCCGTCGCTCGTCCCAGAGCCTGGGTAACTTCTGGGCCGACATGACCCGCGCCACGCTCTACGGCCTGTTGCCGATCAGTATCGTGCTGGCGGTGTTTCTGGTCTGGCAGGGCGTGCCACAGAACTTCGGCCATTACATTGATGCGCTTACCCTGCAAGGCGCTGACCAGAGCCTGCCGATGGGCCCTGCGGCCAGTCAGATATCGATCAAGCAACTGGGCACCAATGGCGGCGGTTTCTTCGGCGTCAACTCGGCGCATCCGTTCGAGAACCCGACGGCGTGGAGCAACCTGTTCGAACTGGTGTCGATCCTGCTGATCCCGGCTGCGCTGGTGTTCACCTTTGGTCACTACGTCAAGGACATGCGCCAGAGTCGCGCGATTCTCGGCTGCATGCTGGCGCTGCTGTTGATCGGCGGCGCGGTCTCGCTGTGGGCCGAGTACCAGCCCAACCCGGCACTGAACATCGCCGGTGTCGAACAGACCGCACCGCTGGAAGGCAAGGAAACCCGCTTCGGCACCACCGGTACGGTGCTGTGGTCAGTCGCTACCACTGCGGCCTCCAACGGCTCGGTCAATGGCATGCATGACAGTCTTAACCCGCTGACCGGCATGGTCGCGCTGGTCAACATGATGGTTGGCGAAGTGATCTTCGGCGGCGTCGGTGTCGGCCTCAACGGCATGCTGCTCAACGTACTGATCGCTGTGTTCCTCGCAGGTCTGATGATTGGCCGTACCCCGGAATACCTGGGCAAGAAGCTGCAAGCGCAGGAAGTCCGACTGCTGGTCGCCACCTTGCTGGTGATGCCGGTGGGCGTGCTGGTGCTGGGCGCGATTGCTGCCAGCCTGCCAGGCCCGGCCGGTGCGATCAGCAACCCTGGCGCACACGGTTTCAGTCAGTTGCTGTACGCCTATACCTCGGCCACGGCCAACAACGGCTCGGCGTTCGGCGGTTTCAGTGCCAACACCGTGTTCCACAACCTGATG
Source organism: Pseudomonas cerasi (assembly GCF_900074915.1). Lineage (GTDB taxonomy): Bacteria > Pseudomonadota > Gammaproteobacteria > Pseudomonadales > Pseudomonadaceae > Aquipseudomonas > Aquipseudomonas cerasi. The sequence continues at coordinate 3,537,291 of NZ_LT222319.1, read as the reverse complement.
CTCAGCCTGGCGATTTTCATCGGCCGCTTCGGTTACATCCTGCCGGTGCTGGCCCTGGCCGGTAGCTTGGCCATGAAGAAGACCGCGCCGCAGGGCCAGAACAGCTTCCCGACCCACGGCTTGCTGTTCGTCACCCTGCTGACCGTCACGATTCTGCTGGTGGGTGGCTTGACCTTCCTGCCTACCCTGGCACTGGGGCCGATTGCCGAACACCTGAGCCTGGGTTTCTGAGGAACCGATCATGAACTTACCTATTAATCCCGCAAAAAATGCTGCTGCGAAATCTACTGAATCGCAGGCCGCCGAATCGGCAAAAACCGGAATCGCGGCCCTGTGGCGTCCGGCGCTGGTGCAGGCGTTCGTCAAGCTCGACCCGCGTCAGCTCAAGCGTTCACCAGTCATGCTGGTGGTGGAACTGACCGCCATTCTGACCACCGTGCTGTGCGTGATCCCCAACCCGCAGGTGCCGACTTCGGTCTGCGTGCAGATCGCTCTGTGGCTGTGGTTCACCGTGTTGTTCGCCAACTTCGCCGAAGCGCTGGCCGAAGGCCGTGGCAAGGCGCGCGCCGACAGCCTCAAGGCGGGCAGCGAAGGGCTCAAGGCTCGTATCAGGGACGACAACGGCAGCCTGCGCATCATCAATGCCAGCGAGTTGCGCAAGGGCGACGTGGTGCGGGTCGAGATCGGCGAAATGATTCCCGGTGACGGCGAAGTCATCGAGGGCATCGCGGCCGTCAACGAGGCCGCGATTACCGGCGAATCTGCGCCAGTGATCCGCGAATCCGGTGGTGACCGCTCGGCCGTGACCGGCAATACCCGGCTGGTGTCCGACTGGCTGCTGATACGCATCAGCGCCAACCCCGGCGAATCGACGCTGGACCGCATGATCGCGCTGGTCGAAGGCGCCAAACGGCAGAAGACCCCCAACGAAGTCGCGCTGGATATTCTACTGATCGGCCTGACCCTGATCTTCCTGCTGGTGGTCATCACCTTGCAGCCGTTCGCCCACTTCGCCGGTGGCAGCCTGCCGCTGGTATTTCTCGTGGCGCTGCTGGTCACGCTGATTCCCACCACCATTGGTGGTTTGCTGTCGGCCATCGGCATTGCCGGTATGGACCGCCTGGTGCGCCTCAATGTGATTGCCAAGTCCGGTCGCGCCGTGGAAGCCGCGGGCGATGTGCATGTGCTGCTGCTGGACAAGACCGGCACCATCACCTTCGGCAACCGTCGCTGCGCTGCTGTCTACGCTGCACCGGGTGTGACGCCCAAGGAGCTGGGCGAGGGTGCTTTGCTGGCCTCGCTGGCCGACGATACGGCAGAAGGCAAATCCATCGTCGAGTTTCTGCGCAACCTGCACCCGATGAACGAGCCGACCCTGAGCTCGGTGACGGCCGTGCCGTTCAGCGCTGACACACGTCTGTCCGGCGTTGATTATCAGGGCCACGTGTATCGCAAGGGCGCGGTGGATTCGCTGCTGGCTTTCATCAACATGCAGCGCAGCGAGCTGCCGCCTGCACTGGCCCGTGAGGTCGACAAGATTGCTAAGACCGGTGGCACACCGCTGCTGGTCTGCGCCAACGGTCGGTTGTTGGGCGCGATCCATCTCAAGGATGTGGTCAAGCCAGGTATTCGCGAACGCTTCGAAGAGCTGCGCAAACTGGGTATCCGTACCGTGATGGTCACCGGCGACAACCCGCTGACTGCCGCAGCGATTGCTGCCGAGGCCGGTGTCGACGACGTGCTGGCCGAAGCCACGCCGGAGAAAAAACTGGAGCGCATTCGCCAGGAGCAGGGCGAAGGGCGTCTGGTGGCGATGTGTGGCGACGGCGCCAACGATGCACCTGCACTGGCGCAGGCCGACGTCGGCATGGCGATGAATGACGGCACCCAGGCGGCGCGCGAAGCGGCCAACATGGTTGACCTCGACAGCGACCCGACCAAGTTGCTGGACGTGGTGCAGATCGGCAAGGAGCTGCTGGTTACCCACGGTGCGCTGACCACCTTTTCGATTGCCAACGACGTGGCCAAGTACTTCGCGGTACTGCCCGCACTGTTTGCCTCGATCTACCCGCAACTGGGCGTGCTCAACGTAATGAAGCTGGCCAGCCCGCAGAGCGCGATTGTCTCGGCCATCGTTTTCAACGCGCTGATCATCGTCGTATTGATTCCGCTGGCCCTGCGTGGCGTGCGTGTGCAGGCGGCCAGCGCCGCTCACTTGCTGCGTCGCAACCTGCTGATCTATGGCCTGGGCGGCATCGTTGTGCCGTTTCTCGGCATCAAGCTGATCGACATGCTGCTGGTCGCACTCGGCCTTGTTTGAAGCCTGTGCTGCATGCCGGTCGGCGTGCAGCCTCACCTGATTGAGGATGTGCAGATGTCCAATGTATTGCGTCCGGCCTTGAGCCTGATCGTGTTGATGAGCCTGATCACCGGCGTGGCCTATCCACTGGTGGTCACCGGGGTTGCGCAAGTGGCGTTTCCGGCGCAGGCCAACGGCAGCCTGGTGTATGACGCGTCGGGCAAGGTGCGCGGCTCGACGCTGATCGCCCAGTCGTTCACCGGCGATGAGTGGTTCCAGTCGCGTCCTTCGGCGGGCGCATTCGCGACCGTGGCCAGCGGCGCGAGTAACTTTGCCCCGAGCAATCCGGCGCTGGCGACTCGCGTGAAAGAGGACGCCGCGAAACTGGCCAACGCTTCTCAGGAACCGGTGCCAATGGCCTTGCTGACCACCTCCGGCAGCGGACTGGACCCGCACCTCTCGCCTGAAGCGGTTGCCTGGCAGGCCGGTCGTGTTGCAGCGGCGCGCCAGTTGCCGTTGGACAAGGTTCAGGCGCTGATCGACGCCAATACCCAGCGTCCGCTGATCGGCCCACCCGTGGTCAACGTATTGGCCTTGAATATGAGCCTGAATCAGTTACCGTCTGCACCGCGCAACGCGCAGTTGTAACAAAGTACGCCTTGTACGCAGCAGATTCACTAAGCTGTAGCTGATCAGAAAGAGGGTGGTAACCAACGTGAGTGATTCCGGTCGAGCTGACGCACTGCTGGCCCAGTTGCCCCGCGAGGGGCGCGGGCGGCTGAAGGTGTTTCTGGGTGCCGCGCCAGGCGTCGGCAAGACCTACGCCATGCTCCAGGCGGCTCACGCGCAGCTGCGCCAAGGCGTGAAGGTGCTGGCGGGTGTGGTCGAAACCCACGGCCGCGCAGAAACCGAGGCGCTGCTCAACGGTCTGCCGCAACAGCCCTTGCTGCGCACTGAGTATCGCGGCATGACCCTCGAAGAAATGGACCTCGACGCGCTGCTCAAGGCTGCGCCGAGCCTGGTACTGGTCGACGAACTGGCGCACACCAACGCGCCCGGCAGTCGCCACGCGAAACGCTGGCAGGATATTCAGGAATTGCTGGCGGCCGGCATCGATGTGTACACCACCGTCAACGTCCAGCACCTGGAAAGCCTGAATGACCAGGTGCGCGGCATCACCGGCGTGCAGGTGCGCGAAACGCTGCCGGACTGGGTGTTGCAGGAAGCCTTTGATCTGGTGCTGATCGACCTGCCGCCCCGCGAACTGCTGGAGCGCCTGCGCGACGGCAAGGTCTACGTGCCTGAGCAGGCACGCGCGGCCATCGACGCATTCTTCACCCAGACCAACCTCACTGCACTGCGTGAAATGGCCATGCAGACGGCGGCTGCCCAGGTCGATAACGATCTGGCGCAGGGCTACCGGCAATTGGGCCAGTCGGCCCCGGCAGTTCGTGGGCGGATGCTGGTGGGCATCGACGGTGATATCCATGCAGAGCGTCTGGTGCGTCACGCCAGTCGGGTTGCCCAGCGTCGCCATCTGCCGTGGAGCGCCGTGCATGTGGACGACGGGCAAACCCTCGACGAGCAGTCTCGCGCGCGTCTGCAAAGCGCCCAACAACTGGCCGAGCGGCTCGGTGGCGAGGCGGTTTCGCTGCGCGCCGGGGAGGTCGCCCGAACGCTGGTGCAGCATGCCATCGAACGGCGCGCCAGCGTGGTGCTGGTCGGCCAGTCGCGACGGCATTGGCGGCGTCGCGTGTTTGGTGGCGGCGTCGCGGCACGCTTATTGCGCGAAGGGCACGGGCTGGAAATCTCGGTGCTCGACGACAGCGAGGAACTGCCTGATCAGCCGCCGCGTGCCCGTCCGGCTCACGAAGTGGTGTGGTTCGATTACGGTCTGGCCTTCGTCGCCACGCTGATCGCCAGTCTGGTCGCCTGGGGCGTTGCAGGCGTGCTGGCGCTGCCCAACATATCTCTGATCTTTCTTGCTGCGGTATTGCTGGTCGCCGTGCGCAGCAGCATGGGCCCGGCGCTCGCCTGTGCCGGGTTATCGTTCCTGGCCTATGACTTTCTGTTCATTCCGCCGAGTTTTTCCCTGAACATCCAGCGCGAAGAAGACGTGCTGACGCTGTTGTTCTTCCTGTTGATGTCGGCCTTGACCGGCAAGCTCGCGGCGCGCCAGCGCAGGCAGTTGCAGGCGTTGCGCGATACCCAGGAACAGACCAGCGAGCTGCTCGACCTGTCGCGCAAGATGACCGCCGCCACGGATCGCAAGGCGGTGCTCGCCGCCGCCGAACAGCATTTTTCCGGCTGGAAGGAACTGCATCTGTGCCTGGTCGATCGCGACGGGCACGGCGGTTGGGTGGTCGAAACCGGTGGGCCACTGACGTTTTCGGAGCCCGAGCGCGCTGCTGCCGATTGGGCCTGGCAGCACGATCAACCCGCGGGCAGCGGCACCGGCACCTTGCCATCCGGGCGCTGGTGGTGGTGGCCGATCACCGCAGAAGAAGGGCCGTTGGCTCTATTGGGAGTCTGCGCGCGAGAAGGCCAGTCGTTTACCGCGCAGCATCGACGTATGCTGGCCGCGCTTACCCAGCCACTGGCGCAGGCACTGGCCCGTGCGCAATTGGCTCAGGAACTCGAGGCGGCGCGTCTGCACGGCGAAACCGAGCAATTGCGCAGCGCCTTGCTGGCTTCGGTGTCCCACGACCTGCGTACCCCGCTGACCTCGATGCGCGGCAGCATCGACAGCCTGCTGGCTCTGGGCGAAGCCATTCCACTGGAGGATCGCCGCGAGCTGCTGGAGGGTACCCGTGACGAAGCCGAGCGCCTGGACCGCTATATCCAGAACCTGCTCGACATGACGCGTCTGGGGCATGGCGCTCTCAAGCTCGCCCGCGACTGGGTGTCGCCCGCCGATATCGTCGGCAGCGCGCTCAACCGGCTGCGTGCCGTACTGGCGCCCTTGCAGGTCAGCACCCAGGTGACCGGCGAGCTGCCGCTGCTGTATGTGCACGCGGCGCTGATCGAGCAGGCGCTGGTCAATGTGCTTGAGAACGCTGCGCGCTTTTCACCCGTCGACGGGCGCTTGCAGGTAGCAGCCGGTGTGGTCGACAGTGAACTGTTTTTCTCGGTCAGTGACGAAGGCCCGGGCATTCCCGAGGATGAGCGAGCGAAGATTTTCGACATGTTCTACACCGCCGCGCGCGGCGATCGGGGCGGGCAGGGCACAGGGTTGGGCCTGGCGATCTGTCAGGGCATGATCGGCGCACACGGTGGACGGCTCACGGTCGAGGACGGCATTGACGGGCTGGGCACGCGCATCACGCTGTTTCTGCCGCTGCAGGCGCAGCCGGACGTAGAACTGGAGGAGTCCGCTTGAGCCAGGCGACCACCATTCTGGTCATCGATGATGAGCCGCAGATTCGCAAGTTCCTGCGCATCAGTCTGGTTTCGCAGGGCTACAAGGTGCTGGAAGCCGCCACTGGCGCTGAGGGCCTGACTCAAGCTGCCCTGAACAAACCGGATTTGCTGGTGCTCGACCTTGGGTTGCCGGATATGGACGGCCAGCAGGTGCTGAGTGAGTTTCGCGAGTGGTCGGGAGTGCCGGTGCTGGTGCTCTCGGTGCGCGCCAGCGAGGCTCAGAAAGTTCAGGCGCTGGACGCCGGCGCCAACGATTACGTGACCAAGCCGTTTGGCATTCAGGAGTTTCTGGCCCGAATCAGGGCGCTGCTCAGGCAGGCGTCGGGCAGCGAAAAGCCCGAGTCTGCGCTTGAGTTCGGGCCGCTTACCGTGGACCTGGCCTATCGGCGTGTGCTGCTCGACGGCCAGGAAGTGGCGCTGACCCGCAAGGAATACGCGGTGCTGGCGCAGTTGGCGCGGCATCCCGGGCGGGTCATTACCCAGCAGCAGTTGCTCAAGGATATCTGGGGGCCCACGCACACCGAAGACAGTCATTATCTGCGTATCGTGGTGGGGCATTTGCGGCAGAAGCTGGCGGACGATCCGACCGCTCCGCGGTTCATCCTCACCGAGCCTGGAATAGGGTATCGTCTGCTGGCTGATCACTAGATGAAAAAAGCGAGCATAGCCCCGTGCTGCGGCACTTTTACTGCCCCGCACCGTCAAAGCCGCACACTCCCTGTTCACTCTGAGGTAACACCCGCATGAAAGCCCTTATCTGTCTGCCATTGCTTGTTTTGGTTCTTGCAGGTTGTGCTGGCAAGACTGGATATCGCGACAGCTGTGCCACTCAGCTCGACGCTGCCTGGCATGAGCTTGATCTGGCCAAGGCTGAAGGCTTCGCCGGAACGGTCAGTTACTCCAAGGCCTTGTCGCTGCTGACGGGTGCCAAGACTCAGCAGCAGTTCGAGGCGTTTGAAGGCTGCACCGAGAAGTCCGAGAAAGCCCGCTTCTACATCCGCGAGTCCCGCGCTGGCCGTTGATACCTGACGATACACAGGTCTGCTCTTGATTCTGGCCGAAGGCCGTGGGAGCGAGCTTGCTCGCGAAGAGGCCAGTAAAGCCCCTGAAAATGGGGCGTCCGGAAAATGACTATCGTGCCAATGCGTTGGCATGCAGTTCGTGACGCTCTGCGTCACGCAGCTGTTCTGTGGTTTCAGTGACTTCTCCATCTGACTCAAGTCGCCTTTTCGCCCCTCGGCGACTCACTTTGAGGGGCCAAAGTAAGCAAACCCAAGCTCCGTTTCCGGCCCGACTTCGTCGGGTTCCTTTGCCCTGTCACTGACGTCGCACTCTGCTTCGTCTGTGCCATCGCGCTCGAAAAGCATTTTAGGCCATTTGGCTAAAGACACGGCCCGGGAGCTGATGGCTATCGTTCCTCACGCTCCGCGTGGCAATGCCGTTCGTGACGTTCTGCGTCACAAATCTTTCAGTCTGGCGAGACGGTAGGCCTAACCAACTCTGGCGAAACGGCCTACGCTCACTTTAAAGTGTTCGGACACTGGCATCGCTTGCAGTCCCACAGTCATGAAGCAGTTGCCGGAAGGGGCTTTCGATGGGTAGAAAACTCGATGCGTGCCTGAGCGCGATCAATGAGGTGGTGCTGGGCAAGGAGGCGCAGGTACGGTTGGCGATGACGTGTCTGGTCGGCGGCGGGCATTTGTTGATCGAGGACTTGCCGGGGATGGGCAAGACGACCCTCAGTCATGCGCTGGCGAAAATTCTCGGCCTGAGTTATCAGCGTATTCAGTTCACTTCTGACCTGCTGCCAGGTGACATCCTGGGGACTTCGATATTTGATCGGGACAGTGGGCAGTTCACCTTTCATCCCGGTCCGATTTTCGCCGAGTTGGTGCTTGCCGACGAGATCAACCGCGCCACGCCCAAGAGCCAGAGCGCGTTGCTGGAAGCGATGGAAGAAGGGCAGGTGTCCATCGAAGGCGCGACGCGTCTGTTACCCGATCCGTTCTTTGTGATCGCGACCCAGAACCCGTTCAGTTCCGGCGGCACTTTTGCGTTGCCCGAGTCGCAACTGGACAGGTTCATGATGCGCATTTCCATGGGCTACCCGGCCAGAGCCGCAGAGAAAGCCCTGCTGCTGGGCGAGTCGCGCCGCGAGCTGTTGCCGCGTCTGCAACCGATTCTGGATCACGCCCTGCTTGGCCAGCTCCAGGCGCAGGCGCGGCAGGTGCGTGCCAGTGACGCGCTGGTTGATTATGTCCTGCGACTGGTCGAGGCGACGCGCAGTCAGCCGCAGTTCGCGTACGGACTTTCACCCAGGGCGAGCCTGGCGATTCTGGCCGCAGCACGGGCCTGGGCGATGTTGCTGGGGCGGGAGTACGTGATTCCCGAAGACGTGCAGGCGGTGCTGCCATCGGTTATCGGACACCGTTTGCGTGAACGCAGCGATCCGACCGGGCATGGCGGCGGTGCGCTGGTGCAATGGCTGTTGCGCGAGGTGCCCGTGCTTTGATCGAACCGCTCAAACCGCTCTGGCAACGCTGGCTGTCGAGGCGAATTCCTCCAGCGTCACGCATTACCCTCGACCACCGGCGCATTTTCATCATGCCGACACGCACCGGCATGATTTACGCGCTAGTGCTGGTGCTTATGCTGCTGGTGGCGATCAATTATCAGAACAGCCTGGCCTACGGATTGACCTTTCTATTGCTGTCGATAGGCGTGCTGGCCATCCTGCACACCTACCGCAACATCAGCGGTCTGGTTCTGAGTGCGGGCGTGGCGCGTTCGGTATTCGTCGGCGAGCCGGTGCAATTGCGCCTGCGCCTGGAAAGTGCCGGGCAGGCCCACCAGGCATTGGGATTGGGCTGGAGTGCGACAGCATTGCAGTCCGGCGACGTGCAGCCCCGTGGGCTGACCGACCTGGAACTGACTCTGCCCGCCGAAAAGCGCGGCTGGCTGCGTGCGCCAAGGCTGCGCATCGAGAGTGTATTTCCGCTGGGTATCTTTCGCGCCTGGAGCTGGCTAGACCTGGAGCAGAGCGCCTTGATCTACCCTCGACCCTTGTCCGGGACCATGCCGCTGCTCAAGGGCGTGCAGCCGCATGCCGAGGACGATGGCCATGCCACCCAGGGGGCCGGTGTCGATGATTATCAGGGCTTGCGCAGCTACCAGCCGGGTGACAATCGCAGTCGCCTGCACTGGAAAGCCTATTCTCGCGGGCAGGGGCTGCTGATCAAGGATTTCACCGACCTCAGTGGCCATGACCTGTGCCTGGACTTCATGGCGCTGGGCGGCGATATCGAAGAGCGCCTGTCGCGCCTGTGTTACTGGGTGCTGGAGCTGTCGCAGCGGCAGCAGCCGTTTGCCCTGCGGTTACCGGGCTTTTTGTCGGCGGTGGACAGCGGCGATGCACACCGCGAAGTCTGTCTGCGCGCCCTTGCGCTGTACGGCCATCGATCATGAACGACAAGGTCAAGACAGTTCAATCCGCGCCCATTCCGCGTGTCAGCCTTACCTGGCTCTTGGTGGCGCAGGCACTGGTGGTGTTGCCGTTCGCGCTGCATGTGCCGGTGTCAATCACGATCCTCTGGCTCGGCTGTACGGTGTGGCGCGTGCAGGCGTTCCGGATGCGCGTGCGTTTGCCTGGCACCTTGGTCAAGTCCGGGCTGTTGGTGGGCACCGCAGGTGGCGTTTATCTGGCGCGCGGCAGCCTGGTCGGGCTGGATGCCGGGGCTGCGTTACTGGTGGCTGCATTCGTTCTGAAAATGCTGGAAATGAACAGTCGCCGTGACGCGCGCGTGCTGATTTTCCTCGGTTTCTTCTGCGTGGCGGTTGGCTATCTGTTCGAAGACAACCTGCTGTGGGCGCTCTTCAGTCTGCTGCCGGTCAGCGCGCTGCTGGCTGCGTTGATCGGCCTGCAACACACAGACCTGGCCGGCAGGTCGGCGGACACGCTCAAGCTGGCGTTCAAGCTGATGGCGCAGGCACTGCCATTGATGCTCCTGCTGTTTCTATTCTTTCCGCGCTTGGACCCGCTCTGGTCGCTGCCGCAGCCGAGTAACAAAGGCGTCACCGGCCTGTCGGACAACATGGCACCCGGCGACATGGCGGAACTGAGCAAATCGCCTGCACTGGTGTTCCGCGCCAGTTTTGAAGGGCCGATCCCGGCGCGCAATCAGCTTTACTGGCGCGGTTTGACCCTTGAGCAGTTCGATGGACGTCGCTGGTCGCAGTCGGCACGTGCCCAGACCGTGCAGATTGCGCAGTGGGAGAAACGCGGTGAGCCGCTGGCCTACAGCGTTGTCATGGAAGCCAGCGGCCGGCCCTGGTTGCCGAGCCTCGACGTTGCAGAAACCACGTTGCCGGACGTGCGGCAGATGAGCGACTTCCGCCTGCAGCGCAGACGCCCCATCGAGCAGTCGTTGTTGTACGCCGTCAACTCATGGCCGCAGAGCGTCCGTGATCCGCTGTCCAGCGAGCAGATCCAGCGTCAGGACCTGCAACTGCCTGCCAAGGGCAATGATCAGGCGCGGCAATGGGCCGATGAACTGCGCCGGCGCTACACCACATCAGACGCTATGGTCGCGGCGCTGCTCGGCTACTTCAGCGATCAGCCGTTTCACTACACCCTCAAACCGGTGCCATTGGGCAATGACAGCATCGATGAATTCCTGTTTGCCAGTCGTCAGGGTTTTTGCGCCCACTACGCCGGTGCCATGACCTTTGTCCTGCGCGCGGCAGGCATTCCGGCGCGGGTGGTGGCCGGGTATCAGGGCGGTGAGCAGAACCCCGACGGGCAGTACCTGACTGTTCGCCAGTTCGATGCGCATGCCTGGGTGGAATACTGGCAGCCAGGCGTGGGCTGGCGCAGCGTCGACCCTACTGCCGCCGTGGCGCCGCAACGTATCGAGCAAGGTCTGGAGCAGGCGCTGGCGGCGGACGAAGCGTTTCTTCAGGACTCTCCCTATTCAGCGTTGCGCTACCGTAACGTGGCTTGGGTCAACGCCCTGCGCCTCAGTTGGGATAACCTCAATTACGGCTGGCAGCGCTGGGTACTGGGCTATCAGGGACAACAGCAGTTACAAATTCTCGGTCGCTGGTTTTCAGGCTTCCAGGCGCCGGTTTTTGTCCTGGGAACCCTGTTTTCACTGGGGCTGGTGGCGTTATGGCTGTTCAAACCCTGGCAACGCGAAAGCGACTCGCAGTTGCGCGTGTTCAACGCATTTGAACGCTTGCTCGCCCGTCATGGTCTGCGTCGTGTGCCGGGTGAAGGCGCTGACGCATTCTGCCGCAGGGCGGTACTCTACTTTCCGCAGCATGCCGAGGCCATTGAAGGTTTCATCCGCGAATTTCAGGCGCAGCGCTACGCTGGGCGGCTGGCTTCGGCGAGCCGCTTGAGGCAGGCGCTGAGCACGTTGCGTCGGGGTTTGCCATGGAGGTTGTCAGCCGTCAGGGACAGGCATTCATGAATCAGTTTGTCGAAGGGGAATTGCATGTCTTCAATGGTGGATCATCTGGTCGCCGAAGTGCTGGCGCTGGATGTCAAATTACTCGCGTGTCAGGCACGCCTTGCCGTTTCGACTGACAGCGAAGCGCTGCACGATTTACGTACCACGGTGCGCCGTCTGCGCAGCGTATTGCGGCCCCTGCGGGAAAACCCGAGTGCGGCAGAGCTGGAAGAGGCGGCCAAGGCGGTCGGCCAACTGACCACGCCGCTGCGTGACATGCAGGTGCTCGCCGGGTTTCTTGAAGAGCAGGGTCTGAACGAGGCCGCGTTCACACGCAACCGCTACCTGGAAACCGCCTGCCCCGAGGTCGCCAGCTCGTCCGAGCTGACCCGTCTGCTCAAGCTGATTGACCGGTTCCCGGAAATGCTGCGTCTGCAACAGCGCCAGGGCATGTTGCGGGGTCTGCGCAAGACCATTGAAAAACGCATGGACAAGCAATGGCACAAGCTGCGTGTGGCCATCGCTGAACCGGGACACGATCGGCATGACCTGCGTTTGCTGATCAAGCGCGTGCGCTACGCTGCCGAAGCCTATCCGCAACTCAGTCATCAGCGGAAAAACATGCAAGCCCGGCTCAAATCCGCACAAGGCGAACTGGGCGACTGGCATGATCATCTGCAATGGCTGGCGCAGGCTGCGGAACAACCTGATCTGGCACCCTGCGTGCCGGGCTGGCAAATCGGCATAGTACGTGCCGAACGCAAGGCCGAAGCGTCGCTCAAACGCCTGGCCAAGGCCTGTTTCTGATCCGGTAATTTATCGTGAGGCATGTCATTCAGGCCGCAAAAATGGCCATTATGCGGCCTGTCGATAACTAAGAGGATGGTTATCATCCATCCACTTGTGTGTTGACGTGTGGAGTGAACATGACCTTTTCTGAACTGATCGATGCGCTGCGTCGTGATCCTCGCGCTGTCACGATCCCTGCCGAATGGTCTCAGGGGCGTGCCTGCTTTGGCGGGCTGATGGCTGCGCTGACCTACGAAGCGATGCGTGCACAGGTGCCGGAAGGGCGGCCGGTTCGTTCGCTGGCGATCACCTTTGTCGGGCCGGCGGCGCCCGGGGTGCCGATTGCTTTCGAGGTCGACATCCTGCGCCATGGCAAGGCAGTCAGTCAGGTGCCGGGGCGCGCAGTGCAGAATGGTCAGGTAATGACCCAGATACAAGGGAGCTTCGGTGCCCCTCGAGAATCAATGATCACCTTTGCCGCAGAAGCCGCGCCGGTCCTCAAACCGGTCGAACAATGCCCGGAGCTACCGTTCGCCAGCGGCGTGATGCCTGATTACCTGCGTTTCATGGACATCCGCTGGGCGTTGGGCGGTATGCCTTTCAGTAACACCCAATCGCCGGCGATAGGCGGCTACGTGCGCTTTCGCGATGAGCCGCACGCCACGCCCATGAGCGAAGCGCATATTCTGGCCCTGGTGGACACCTGGCCGCCTGCGGTGTTGCCGCACCTGGACAAGCCGGCACCCGGCAGTTCACTGACCTGGACCATTGAGTTCGTCCAGCCCCAGCCGTCGCTGGATACCCTGCAATGGTGCTGCTATCGCGCAGTCATCGAGCATGCCCGCGATGGTTATGGTCACACCGCCGCGGCATTGTGGAGCCCCGACGGCGAGCTGATCGCAATCAGTCGCCAGACGGTCACCGTGTTTGGCTGACCGGCAACCGGATCAAGGTTTGCGAGCGGCCCGAGCGGCGTCCTGGCGCTGAAAACCCAGCGCCGCCATCAGGCCGATCACGCCGATGGCAACCGATGAAAGGCTTTCGGAAAACAGACCGTTGAGGATCAGCAGGGCCGCCAGAATGAACAGCGGTACGGCGATCAGGTACAGGGCCAGACTGGTCGAGTGCTCCTGACTGTCGTTGCTGTCACGCCATTGATTCAACTGCAGATCGGAAAGTGGCTTGTTCATGATGCGGTCCTCTTCAGGTAACGCGTAAAGCGTCGTTCAATGCCTGAAGGATAGGCCCGCGCGCCGATGGCTGACGAGTCAAGCCTGTCTATCGTGGCGATAGCCTGTTACAGCTTGAGCTGGCCAATGGCGGCATTCAGTTCGCCTGCCAGCGTGGCCAGTTCGTCACTGGTGCTGGCCGAGTCAACCGTCTGGATCACCGTGCGTTCGGTGACATCGCGGATACTCACCACCGCACGGTTCATCTCCTCGGCGACCTGACTTTGTTGCTGAGCCGCGACGGCGATCTGCGTGTTGCTTTCGCGCATCTGCGCCACGGCACCGGCAATCGCCGCCAGTGCATCGCCGGCTTCCCGCGCCTGCTGCACGCATTCGTCGGCCTTGTACGAGCTTTCCTGCATGAAATCCACCGCATCGCGGGTGCCGCTTTGCAGGGTCGAGACCATCGTGGTGATTTCATCAGTGGAGGTTTGCACCCGCTTGGCCAGATTGCGTACCTCGTCGGCGACCACGGCAAAACCCCGACCCATTTCCCCGGCGCGTGCGGCTTCGATGGCTGCGTTGAGGGCGAGCAGGTTGGTCTGCTCGGCGATGCTGTGGATCACGTTGACCACACCGTTGATCTTCTGGCTGTCTTCGGCCATGCGCTGGATCATTTCCGCCGTCTGCTGCACGCCGCTGGACAGCCCTGCGATGGACACCTGCACGCGGTCGACCACCACTTTGCCACTGCCCGCCAGCGCGTCGGCGGTCTGCGACTGATCACGGGTAGCCGTGGCGTGCTGGGCAATGTGATGAACCGTAGCGGTCATCTCGTTGATGGCTGTGGCCACCTGGTCGGTTTCGCTTTGCTGGCCGAGCATGCCCTGGCGCACTTCCTTCATGCCCGCCGCCAGGTGCGCGGCACCCTGATCAAGGCGGCCAGCGGTTTGTGAAACGGTATTGACCACTCGCTGATAACCGGCCTGCATGGCATTACCTGCATGGCATTAAAGGCCTTGGCCATCTGTCCGACCTCATCGTCACTGCGATTGGGAACACGGGCCGCCAGGTCGCCGCTTTTTTCCACATGCAGCATCACATCCTTGAGCGCGTTGAGCTGGCTGAGTAGAAAGCGGATCAGCAGTTGCGAAGCGCAGAGCATCAATAACATCAGCACGAAAACCGCAATCGCGTAGTGCGTGAAGCGATCCAGCATGACGTGCATGAAGGTCGGGGTGAATGCCAGTAGCGCAATCCGTTGCTCGGCGCCCCGGGTGATGATCTGCGCACCGCTCAGCCATCGATCGCCAGCGGGCTTGTTCAGCGCAACCCAGTCGCTGGCGTCAGCCAGTTCCGGCAGCGCAAGGCCATCCAAAACGGGTGTCTGACCCTGTCGGTACGTCAGCAAGACATTACTGGAGGGCAGGGCCGTGTCGACGGGCCAGTCGGTCAGCAGCCGCGCCTGCGCTTGTGCTGCCTGGCGCGACGCATCCGTGCGCGCGTGTTGTTCAGTTTGCATGGCGTACAGCACCAGCAACAGGGTGGTGACGAAAGCGACCGCGTTGACGGCCCAGAACTTATATTTCAGTGACAGGTTGCCAAGCCATGAGCCCATGAGTGGTCTTCTTCGGTGATCGGTTGAGATAGCAGCAAGATGCCATCACTGTGCCTCAGCCAACGAAGAGACTCTTGATGCGGGTCAAGAAAGCTGCAGATTTTCATCCTCCGGGTTTGTTTTCAGCACTGGCAAGGCAAAAAACTGCCGTGCGCAATCTGTGCTGTGGCGTGCGAGGTCTTCCTGCGTTTCGCCCCGGTGCAAGGCTACTTCGCGCAAGACTTCCGGCAGGTAAGCCGGCTCGTTGCGACCGTTTTTCGGCTTGGGACGCAGGCTGCGTGGCAGCAGGTAGGGCGCATCGCTTTCCAGCATCAGCCGGCCGCGAGGGATGTTGCCCACTAGTGCGTGCAGGTGGGTGCCGCGTCGCTCGTCGCAGATCCAGCCGGTGATGCCGATATGCAGATCAAGGTCCAGGTAACTGAACAGCGCGGCGCGCTCACCGGTGAAACAATGCACGACTGCCGCGGGCAGGCGGTCGCGGTAGTCGCGCAGAATTTCCAGCAGCCGCTGGTTGGCGTCGCGTTCGTGGAGGAACACCGGTAATTGCAGTTCCACGGCCATGGCCAGATGCGCTTCGAGGACCTTTTCCTGCTGAGGGCGAGGCGAGAAATCGCGATTGTAATCCAGGCCGCATTCACCCACGGCGCGAACGCGATTTTCCTTGAGCAGGGCATGCAACTGTTTCTCGGTGTCGCCGGTCCAATCGCTCGCCGAATGCGGATGGATACCTGCCGTGCAGAACAGGCGTTGCGCGCTCTCATCCAGCTCGTGACACAACTGCAGGGCCTGTTCGCTGCCCTCGACACTGGTGCCGGTCACCACCAGTTGCTGGACGCCTGCGGCATAGGCGCGGTCGAGTACCGCCTGTCGCTGCGAGGCGAAGCTTGCGTTGGTCAGATTGACGCCGATGTCGATGAGTTGCATGGTGCTACCTCCAGCTGAAGGCTGTCGAGCATACCAGAGCTCTGGCCACAACAAGAAAACGCTGGGTATTCAAGCGATTGAACCTGAGGGTTCAACGATTTCCTTCGCTGTTCGATGCTGCTGCGTGACCTCAAGATTTCCTTTTTCCTGATTTTTTCCGGCATTGCCCTGGGGAAGTGAATGATCCGATCCGCGCTTGTGTCTTTGATGTGCCTGTTACCGCTGCTGCCCCTGCAGGTTTCTGCTCGTCAGACCGGTCCCGAGGTGGTGCAGCACACTGTGCAGGTGCGCGATTTGCCGGCGATTCGCAGCAGCAAGGTGCTGCGCGTGCTGGTCAATCAGAGCCGTAAAAGCTCCGGTGACGTCAAGGGCCAGGAAATCGGCATCGAATACCATCGCCTGCAAGCCTTTGAGCAGTACCTCAACAGCCATGCCCGAGCGGGGCAGAGGGTCACGATCAAGGTCATCCCCAAGGCCAAGAACCAGTTGCTCACCGCCTTGCAGCGCGGAGAAGGCGACATGATCGCGCCGGGGGAACTGCTCGATGTCAGCGACGCCAAGGGTATTCAGGCCAGCGCACCGATCGTGCATGACGTGCCTCTGGTGCTGGTCGGTGTTAGTGGTCAGCGCAGTGTGCGCCGTGTGGAGCAATTGTCCGGAAAGACCCTGAGCCTGCCCACCGGCAGTGCGGCCGACGAGGCCCTGCATCAGGTCAATCGACAACTGGAGCTGCGCAAGCTGCCCCTGGCAAAAATCGAATGGGTCGACCCCAGTCTGGCCGTCGAGGATGTGCTGGAAATGGTCCAGGCCGGGATTTACCCGATGACGCTGGTCGAGCAGCCGATTGCCGAGCGCTGGGCGAAGATCATGCCCAAACTGCGCATCGACCGCGGCCTTACCTTGCAGACCCACGGGGATATCAGCTGGTTCGTGCGTGACAATGCCACCCAGCTGCGGGCCAGTGTCGATGATTTCC
The DNA here is from genome assembly GCF_900074915.1 of Pseudomonas cerasi. Lineage (GTDB taxonomy): Bacteria > Pseudomonadota > Gammaproteobacteria > Pseudomonadales > Pseudomonadaceae > Aquipseudomonas > Aquipseudomonas cerasi. The sequence goes on along the minus strand of NZ_LT222319.1, from coordinate 3,520,646 downwards.
TCAAAGGCTATAAGCCCTCGGCCCAGCAGGATCAGGTGTTGGCCAAGGCGTACAAGAACACCTACAAGGTCAACAACCCGCTGGTGCGCAACAACCTGCAGCGCCTGGAACAACTGCGTCCGATGCTGCAGCGCCATGCCGATGCGCAGGGCATGGACTGGCTGGACCTGGCTGCCCTCGCGTTCAAGGAATCCAGACTCGACCCGACTGCCAAGGGCAGCGGCGGCGCGACAGGGCTGTTGCAGATCACTCCGTCGGCGGCGAAAAGCGTTGGCGTACCGAGTATCCAGAGCGCTGACGACAATATCCGTGCCGGCTCGCGCTATATGGCGCTGATCCAGCGCAAGTATTTCTCCAGTAACCGGGTCAACGAACGCGAGCGCATGGCATTCGTGATGGCCGCCTATAACCTGGGGCCCGAGCGCGTGCAGGGCATGCGCGAGGAAGCGCGGCGTCGCGGGCTAAACCCCAACCAGTGGTTCTTCCAGACCGAACGTGTGGCAATGGAGCAGGGCGGTGCCAATGTCGTTGCGTTCGTGAACAGCGTGAACAAGTACTACCTGGCTTTCAACCGCGAGCGTGACTCGCTGGAGAAGAGCGGCACGAAACCTGCGGTAAAACGCTAAAGATCGATTTATTCGATTTGTATGCGCCGTTATTTGCGGTTTTTACATGAGTGAATTTGATTATCATGGCGCCACTCGTTGTTAATCACTCATCACTCACGGAAAGTCGCCCATGAACACATTGATCAAGTCGGTCCTCACCACTCGCGCCGGTTACGGCCTGACTGTCCTGCGCGTCATCGTCGGTATCGCGTTCATCGCGCACGGCAGCCAGAAATTGTTCGGCGCCTTCGGCGGTTATGGCCTGGAAGGCACTGCGCAGTACATGGAAAGCCTGGGCTTGACGCCGGGTTACCTGATGGCGCTGATGTCAGGCAGCGCCGAATTCTTTGGCGGTCTGGGTCTGTTGTTGGGGCTGCTGGCTCGTCCGGCTGCGGTCGTGGTGATCCTGCTGTTGCTGGTGGCGATCTTCACCGTTCACATCCACAACGGTTTCTTCATGGCCAAAAACGGCTACGAGTACGCGCTGGCACTGCTCGGCGGTGCCGTGGCGGTACTCATCGAAGGTGCAGGCAAGTTGTCGCTGGACCGTATCATCGCCCGATAACCGGCTACGCTTGCTCTGCAAGGCCCGCTCTTGTGGCGGGCCTTGCGCGTTTGCAGGCACCCGCCATGAATGGCAATTGACAATGAATGGGACGTTTCTCTAGGATGCGTGCTCAAGCGCCGATTTAACAACTACTTGCGGGGCGCCTGGCAAGGCTGAGGCCTTGTCCAAATACCGCTAAAACGTTGGTTCGGTGTTGCCTCTCACCGCTGCCCAGCGGATCTTGCGAGGCAGAGAAACAACCATGAACAACCTGCGCCCCCTCATTCGTCTTTCCCCGATCAGCACGGTCTTGTCACGCAAGAACCCGAAAATCCTTCTCAGCGGCTCCCATCAGCCCACGCTGTTGCGATATCTCGACGGCTGGCCCCGTCGGCGTGGCGGTTCCTGTGCGTTTCTGATTCAGTTCGTCGAGACCCACCAGTCTCTGAGCCATTTTGCCGACGATCAATTCGACCTCGCCGTGGTGCAATCGCCGCAGGCAGATGATGTCGGGCAGGTGATTAGTGACCTGACCCGCATTGCCCGGCAGGGCTTGATTACGCTGGGTTGAATGGCCTGAGTCAGCCAATTGGCATAGAAGGCATATTGCTGGCCCCCGACGCGTGAACGGACAGGCAAAATCGCCGCCTTATCAAAGGATTAGGTGGTTTTCGCATGCGTTTGGTCTATTGTGCTCTGGCGTGCCTGACGCTTTCCGGGCTGGCTTTCTCCGTACAGGCCAGAAACGCGACGGAAAACGAGCGTTATCTTTGTCGTTGGGGCTCGGCCATTGCGGGCGGTGCGCAGGCCTCCAAGTTGTCAGGCGTTACCCGCTATGGGGCGCGGCAGAAGCTGCAGGCGCGCAAGTTTGCCAAACAATGGATGCGGCCCATGGCATTGCGTATCACGGAACAGACCTACGACAGCGAGTCGCGGCTCAAGCCTGATGCGGTGACCAAGGTCTATTACGACGGCTGCATCCAGCACGAGGTGGCGCGACGTTGAGTCTTTGTCGCCTGTCGAACTGATTTTCGCAGGGCCGGAGAAACCGCTTGAGTACAAAGATCATCACCCGTGACGGGCATGAAGCCCTGAAGAAAGAGCTCGACTACCTGTGGCGAGAGCACCGGCCTGACATTACGCAAAAGGTCGCTTGGGCGGCATCGCTCGGGGATCGCAGCGAAAACGCCGATTACCAGTACAACAAGAAGCTGCTGCGCGAGATCGACCGACGCGTGCGCTACCTGCGCAAGCGCCTCGAAGACATGCGTGTCGTGCAGTATTCGCCGGAGCAGGAAGGGCGGGTGTTCTTGGGTGCCTGGGTCGAGATCGAAAACGAAGCGGGCGATCTCAAGAAATTCCGCATTGTCGGCTATGACGAAATCTATGGGCGCAACGACTACATCTCCATCGACTCGCCCATGGCGCGCGCCTTGCTGAAGAAGGAAGTCGGCGACGAGGTGCTGGTCAATACGCCCGAAGGCGAGAAGCTGTGGTTCGTGAACTCGATTGATTACGAGAAGTGAGGCCGGACGCAGAGCGCCCGGACCTGCATTCTCATGCGCTCATCGCTATACACAACTCCTGATGAGCCCGGAGAGTGAGGCTAAAACCGTAGCGTCAGGCAGGGTGCAGATCTCTGTGCGAGTGACCGGGGCGGCGATCCGCATTGCTCACGAAGACGTTGGTCCAAACGCCCTATTTCTGAAGGCTGTACCGGCCTCTTCGCGAGCAAGCTCGCTCCCACTGGATGGTGAGTAGCCTCAACCCTCGCGTAGCACGGTCAGCGGACTGACGTTCAATGCGCGGCGGGTGCCGAATACACCGGCACCGCCGACCAGCAGGGCACCGATCACCGGGAGCAGCAATAGCCACGGATGCGGTTGCCATTCCAGCGAAAAGGCGTAGCGGTACAGTACAAAGCTCACCAGCTCACAACCGAGTGCCGCCAATACACCGCTCGCGGCGCCCAGCAAACCGAATTCGATGCGTCGCGACTTGATCAGCAGTGCTCGCTCTGCGCCCAGTGCCCGCAGCAGTGCGCCTTGCCGGATGCGTTCATCCAGCGTGGCCTGCAATCCGGAAAACAGCACGGCGATACCCGCGGCCAGCACGAACAGCAGGACGAACTGCACGGCCAGGGTGACCTGATCGAGGATGCTGCGTACCTGTGCCAGCAAAGCCTCTACACCCAGAATGCTGATGGACGGGTAGGCGCGCGACAGCTCGACGATCTGCTTGTCCTGGCCGGGTGGCAGGTAGAAGCTGGTCAGGTAGGTGGTCGGCAAGTCGGCGAGGGTGCCGGGCTGGAAAATCATGAAGAAGTTGGGCTGGAAGGTATCCCAGTTCACATTCCTGAGGCTGGTCACCACGGCTTCGCGGGTCAGTCCGCCGACAATGAAACTCAGGCGGTCGCCCAGCTTGATTTTCAGGCTGTCGGCCAGTTTGGCCTCGATCGAGACACTGGGCGTTGCATCACGTTGCCCGGAGTCAGGCAACGCCTTCCACCAGTTACCGGCAGTCAGGGTATTGCCCTCGGGAAGCTCGGCGGCCCAGGTCAGGCTCAGGTCGCGACGCGTGGCATTTTCACCGCGCGAATCCTTGGTCACGAAGTTACTGACCGGTTCACCATTGATGCTGGTCAGGCGTCCTGGCACCACCGGGTAAAGGGGCGCAGCGTGAGTGGACAGCTTGCTCAGGGTCTGGGCGAAGTTTTCTTTATCGGCTGGCAGTACGTTGAGCACGAAATAGTTCGGCGCATCCTTGGGCAGCTGATTTTGCCAGGTGTCGAGCAGCTCACCGCGCAGCAGGGCGATCAAGCCCATCGACAACAGGATCAGGCCGAAAGCCAGTGATTGTCCGGCAGCGGCCAGCGGGTAACGCAGCAGTTGCCCCAGGCCCAGTCGCCAGGGCAGCGAGGCGCCGAACAGCAGACGGCGCAGGCTGTTGAGCGCCAGTAACAGCAGACTGCCGAGCAGCAGCGCGGCGACGATACCGCCACCCAGCAGGGCGAAGGTCAGCACCAGATCCAGGCTCAGACGCCACATGATCAGGCCCAGCGCAAGCAGCGCCGCGCCATACACGAGCCAGGAGCTGGCGGGGATCGGCAGCATGTCGCGGCGCAGAACACGCAGCGGCGGCACGCGACCCAGTGCAGCCAGCGGCGGCAGGGCGAAACCGGCCAGTGCTACCAGCCCGGTGCCCATGCCGGCCAGCGCAGGCAGCACGCCGCCTGGCGGAACGGTTGCCGGAAGCAGATTTTGCAGCAGCGCGAACAGCCCGAGTTGTGCAAGCCAACCCAGCAAGGCACCACTCAGGCTGGCCAGCAAGCCGATGATCGCCAGTTGCAGGCTGAACAGGGTCATCGCCTCACCGCGCGACAGCCCCAGGCAGCGTAGCAGGGCGCTGGCATCGAAGCGCCGTGCGGCGAATCGGGATGCCGATAGCGCCACGGCAACGCCCGCCAGTAAGACGGCAACCAGACTGGCCATATTCAAATAACGTTCGGCCTTGCCCAGTGCGCCGCCAATCTGCTGGCTGCCATCGCGGGCGTCCTTGATTTCCTGATGCGGCTCAAGACCCGGCTCGATGGCTTTGCGATAGGCCGCCAGTGCTTCCGGCGGGCCGCTCCACATCTCCCGATAGGTGACCCGGCTGCCCGGTTGCACCACGCCAGTGGCGGCAAGGTCCTGCAGGTTGATCATCACGCGCGGGGTCAGGCTGTAGAAGTTGCCTGCCCGGTCTGGCTCATAAGTCAGTATGCGGGTCAGTTTCAAGGTTTTGGAGCCGACGTCGAGGTCGTCTCCCACCTTCAGGTCGACCGCAGGAAGCAGGCGTGCCTCGACCCAGGCTTCACCCGGTTGCGGGCCGCTGCCAGCCTGTTCCGGCTGGTACAGGTCTGCGGCGCTTTTCAGTTCGCCGCGCAATGGGTAAGCGTCGTCCACCGCCTTGATGCTCGACAGCTGGATGCCCGAGTCGGTCGCGATCACGCTGGAAAAGACCACGATCTGCGCATGCTTGAGTTGCAGGCGTTTGCCTTCTTCGACCTGCTCGGCACGCGCCGGGCTCGAGCCTTCAAGGATCAGATCTGCGCCCAGGAACTCGGTCGCCCGCAGCAACATCGCGCCGTTCAGACGGGCGCCGAAATAACCGATGGCGGTGCTCGCCGCCACAGCGACCAGAAGGGCAAAGAACAACACCCGCAACTCTCCGGCGCGGGCATCGCGCATCAGTTGGCGGATAGCGAGGCTCAGCAGGCGGGCAAAAGGCAAACGTGCCATCAAGGCTCCAGCGGGGCGACCAGTCGGCCCCCTTCAAGACGGATCAGGCGACGGCAGCGATGCGCCAGACGCTCATCGTGAGTGACCAGCACCAGCGTGGTGTTGCGCTCCTTGTTCAGTTCGAAGAGCAGGTCGCTGATACGTTCGCCGGTGTGGCTGTCGAGGTTGCCGGTGGGTTCGTCGGCGAACAGCACGTCGGGGTCGGCAGCGAAGGCGCGGGCAATGGCGACCCGTTGCTGTTCACCACCGGACAACTGACGCGGGGTATGGGTCAGGCGCTGGCCAAGGCCCACCCGTTGCAGCAGATCGCGGGCTTTTTCGCGGGCGTCTTTGCGGCCTTCGAGCTCCATCGGCAGCATGACGTTTTCCAGCGCGTTCAGGCTGTCGAGCAACTGGAACGACTGAAACACGAACCCGACGTGCTCGGCCCGCACTCTGGCGCGCTGGTCTTCATCCAGCTCGCTGAGATTGCGGCCTGAAAGGATGACCGAACCGGCGCTCGGCAGGTCCAGTCCGGCGAGCAAACCGAGCAGGGTGGATTTGCCCGAACCGGAGGCGCCGACGATGGCCAGCGTGTCGCCCTTGTTTAGTTCCAGGGAGAGTTCGTGCAGGATGGTCAGGTCACCTTCGGTGCTGGGGACTACTTTGCTGAGGCTTTGGGCACTGAGAATACTTTCACTCATGGAGAATCCGATGCGTGCGTTGTTTTTAAGTGCTGGCCTGGGGTTACTGCTGCTGTCACAGGGCGCGTTGGCGGGCACGGTATTGATCGTTGGGGATAGTATCAGTGCGGCTTTCGGGCTGGATACCCGCGTGGGTTGGGTCAGCCTGCTGGAACAGCGTCTGGGCAAGGAGGGATTCGACGACAAGGTGGTCAATGCCTCGATCAGTGGCGACACCAGTGCAGGCGGCCAGGCGCGTTTGCCTGCGCTGCTTGCAGAGCATAAGCCGGAGCTGGTTATTCTGGAGTTGGGGGGCAACGATGGCCTGCGCGGTCAGCAGCCTGCTCAATTGCAACAAAACCTTTCATCGATGATCGACCGCTCGCAGGCGGCGGGTGCCAAAGTGCTGTTGTTGGGCATGCGTATCCCGCCCAACTACGGGCCACGCTACACCAAGGCCTTTGAAGAGGTTTACAGCAACCTGGCCAAGGAGAAAAAGGTCCCCTTCGTGCCATTCTTTCTCGAAGGTGTAGGCGGGGTGCCTGAACTGATGCAGGCCGATGGTCTGCATCCGGCCGCCGCTGCTCAGGGCAAGTTGCTGGAAAATGTCTGGCCGAGCCTGAAACCGCTGCTTTGAGGCTTTCCCGGGCGGGGGCTTTCGGCTAATGTGGCGCCCCCGATCTGGAGCCCCCCCATGCCGCGTCCCGCCTGGTCCCTGTATGCCTATCAAATGCTTGAACCCGATGAGCAGCTGGATCTGTTCGCCTGTCAGGAAGTGCGCGTCCATTTGATCGCTCGCCAATTGGAGCTGGGCGGCTCGATCGACCGTACATTATGTGGCACGTTGTTGCCGGCCCAGCCGCAAATGCGCGCCGTCGAACTGCAGGCCATGCGCGATGAGCGTCTGTGTCCACTGTGCAAGGCCATCATGGATGCGCAGCGCAGAGGGATGAACCCGATCTGGCCTGAACTCTAGCTGTCATGACTGCCCGAAGGGCAACCGCAGATATCCCCGATCCGGCAAGGGCCGGTGTACACTTCAGTTCTTGTTTCCATCTCTTTAGTCGTTACCCGAAGGATCTTCCCGGATGTTGTCGCGCATTCCAGCCGTTACCCGCTGTCTGTCGCTTGCTGCTCTGTGCGCGGCGAGCTCTGTCCATGCACTGGAGTTTCCGTTGCCGCCGCCCGGCGAAGACATCGTGGGGCAGGTGCAGGTCATCAAGGCCAAATACGAAGACACCTTCGCCGACCTTGGCACCCAATATGATCTGGGCTACCTGGAAATGATCGCCGCCAACCCTGGTGTCGATCCCTGGCTGCCGGGTGCAGGCAAGGACATTGTGCTGCCGACCCGTTTCATTCTGCCGCCGGGGCCGCGCGAAGGGATTGTCATCAACCTTGCCGAATACCGCATGTATTACTACCCCAAGGGTCAGAATGTCGTGCACACCTATCCGCTGGGTGTCGGTCGTGAAGGCTGGGGGTCGCCGATCGGCGTGACAAAGGTGACGGCCAAGACGCCGAACCCGACCTGGACGCCGCCAGCCTCGATCAAGGCCGAGCATGCGGCCGATGGTGATCCGCTGCCAGACGTGGTGCCGGCCGGTCCGGACAACCCGCTGGGGCCGTTCAAATTCGGCCTCGGGCTTTCCGGCTACCTGATCCACGGCTCGAACAAGAAGTTCGGCATCGGCATGCGCACCAGTCATGGTTGTTTCCGCATGTATAACAATAACGTGCTGGAACTGGCCGACATGGCCCCGGTTGGTACGACGGTGCGCATCATCAGCGAGCCTTACAAGTTCGGGATCAGCGGCGGCAAGGTTTACCTGGAAGCGCACACGCCGGTTGATGACCTGGGCAACCCGTCGGTGGTCGACAAGCACACGGCGGTGATCAATGCGCTGCTCAAGCGTGACGATCTGGCCAATAACCTGCGCATGAACTGGGACGTGGTGCGTGATGTAGTCGCGGCCGAAGACGGCATACCGGTGGAGATCGCAGAGCCGGGCAAAGCGCCTGCGAGTGCTGAAGAACCGGTGATTTTTCAGTAAATCGTCGCCGGCAGTTGCTCTCGTGCCAATGCTCAGCGTTGGCATGATAGTCAAAAGAAAAGTCATCGGGTCTTAGCCCTGTCCCTGGAGTCATTCAGGCTTCTGCAGGCAATCACTCAGCCAGACAACAGGCAAAAAAAAGCCGACCCGTTGCCGGGTCGGCTTTCAATAACCCCGGGGGATTATTACTTGCGGCTGGCTTTGTCCAACATGCGCAGAGCGCGCTCGTTGGCTTCGTCAGCAGTTTGCTGAGCTTTTTGAGCAGCAGCCAGAGCTTCGTCAGCCTTGCGGTAGGCTTCGTCGGCACGTGCTTGCGAACGAGCTGCTGCGTCTTCGGTAGCTGTCAGACGAGCTTCGGTTTCTTTGGATACGCTGCTGCAACCGGTAGCCAGAACTGCGGCCAGAGCCAGAGCAGAGAATTTCAGAACGTTGTTCATCGTGTTCACCTTCAAGGAATTTTTTTCAAATTAGTCATCTCTCGAAAATGAGAAAACGACCGGCGTACATAGTACCCATTGTTTGTAGTAAGTAAACGGACCCGGTGCAAGAAGCTGCTAAAATTCCTCGCTTTGAAAGCGTTCCGCGTTACTTCTCAAGCGTTCTGTACAAAAACTATCCACTTTAACGGGACCCATGCCGTGCTGAAGCGTTCCCGACAGTTCTCATCAGCCCTGGCCTGATCGACTGTCGGTCGGCACGCGAACATTTAAAGGTGTTTTTACATCGACCGCGCTTGAGCATAGTCGCTAATGGCGCCTACTATCTCAATGTGATGTCCGTCGAGATCGGCAGTGCTCTACCGGTGTCGAAAACAGACACTGGGTGGCGTAGATGTTCCTTCACCTGAAAAAGACCGGTAAGGTAGGGGTCAAATTCCAAGACCCGCGAGGAGTAGCGATGAGCGAGGCGTTGTCCATCCACCATGACGAAGTCGGCCACCATTTCGAAATCATTATCGACGGCCACCGTGCTTATCTGACCTACATGGATCTCGGCAAGCAGACCCTGGATTTCTATCGGACCTTTGTGCCGGACGCCTTGCGAGGTCGCGGAATTGCAGCGGCGCTGACCAAGGAGGCGCTCGATTATGCCGACAGCATGGGCTATTCCGTCATACCGTCCTGCTCCTATGTAGAGCGTTATATGGAGTTGCATGATCTGCAGTCGCAGGCGGCCAAGCTCTGACGACCTATAGCTACCGACAGCAAGCATAAAAAAACGCCGAGCATTTGCTCGGCGTTTTCGTTATAGCGGTGCAGTCGGCCAGGCAATCACTTGCGCTTGCGAGCTGGCAGCACATCCCTGAGTTTCGCATGCATGCTGCGCAGGGTCTTTTCGGTGCTTTCCCAATCGATGCAGGCATCGGTAATGGACACGCCGTACTGCAATTCTGACAGGTCCTTGGGAATCGCCTGGCATCCCCAGTTCAAATGGCTCTCGACCATCAGGCCAATGATCGATTCGTTGCCTTCCAGGATCTGGTTGGCGACGTTTTCCATCACCAGCGGTTGCAGGGCCGGGTCCTTGTTGGAGTTGGCATGGCTGCAGTCGACCATGATGTTCGGACGAATGCCGGACTTGTTCAGGGCCTGTTCGCAGAGCGCGACGCTGACCGAGTCATAGTTGGGCTTGCCGTTGCCGCCGCGCAGCACCACATGACCGTAGGCATTGCCTTTGGTGGTCACGATCGACACGCCGCCTTCCTGGTTGATACCCAGGAAACGATGCGGGCTCGACACCGATTGCAAGGCGTTGATGGCAACCGTCAGGCCGCCGTCGGTCCCGTTCTTGAAGCCGACTGCCGAGGACAGGCCCGAAGCCATCTCACGGTGAGTCTGGGATTCTGTGGTGCGCGCGCCGATGGCCGACCAGCTGATCAGGTCCTGCAGATACTGCGGAGAGATCGGGTCCAGGGCTTCGGTGGCGGTGGGCAGCCCCATTTCGGCCAGATCCAGCAGTAGCTGGCGACCGATGTGCAGGCCGTCCTGGATCTTGAACGAGTCATCCAGGTACGGGTCGTTGATCAGACCTTTCCAGCCTACCGTGGTGCGTGGCTTCTCGAAGTAGACGCGCATCACCAGATACAGCGTGTCGGATACTTCCGCCGCCAGCGCCTTGAGACGCTCGGCGTACTCCTTGGCTGCCTTCAGGTCGTGGATCGAGCACGGGCCGATCACAATGAACAGGCGGTGATCATGGCCATCGAGAATGTTGCGAATCACTTCGCGACCCTGGCTGACGGTCTGCAGGGCAGCATCGGTCAGGGGGATGTCGCGCTTGAGCTGATCCGGAGTGATCAGAGTCTCGTTGGAGGCAACGTTGAGGTCGTCAATCGGTAAATCAGCCATCGTGTTACTCATCAGGTCGCGGGTACTGGCCGCCAACGGTCCCCCGTGCGGCGGTGCCCAGCAGGTTTGAGCGCAGCGGGGAGCCGAACCTTAGCGCGTTATCGCGTTGTTCGACAATAAGTAAACGAGGTATCGGCCAGGTCTTTGGCCAAGATGCGCTGCCTTATTGCAAGACAATCCGCTGCGACGGATAGTGTACGGCCGCAAATAGCGAGACAGTCAAGGGAGAGGTCATGAGTGTTGATTCTCGTCGTCCGCGCGTCGGCATCATAGGTACGGGTGCCATCGGTGGCTTTTACGGACTGATGCTGGCGCGTGCCGGATACGATGTGCATTTTCTGCTGCGCAGCGAGTTTGACACGGTGGCGCGCGAAGGTTTGCAGGTCAAAAGCGCCGTGCATGGCGAATTGTCCCTCAAGCCCGTTCAGGCGTATCGCTCGGCGGCTGAAATGCCGCCTTGTGACTGGCTGCTGGTCGGCACCAAGAGCACCGGCAATGCCGCGCTCGGTCCGATCATTCGCCAGGCGGCTGCGCCGAATGCCAGCGTGCTGCTGTTGCAGAACGGTCTGGCTGTCGAAGACCAACTGCGTAATGTCCTGCCCGACAGCCTGCATATACTCGGCGGGCTGTGTTTCGTCTGCGTCAACCGGGTTGCGCCCGGCGTCGTTGCCCATGAAGCTTTCGGCGCGGTCAGCATCGGCTATCACAGCGGCCCGGCAGCCGATGAGGCGAGCCGCATGGCGGTCGTCGAAGCCTGTGCGGCTCTGTTCAACACGGCCTGCATCGACGCCCCGGTCATGGCCAATCTGCAGCAGGCCCGCTGGCAGAAGCTGGTCTGGAATGTGCCCTATAACGGGCTGTCGGCTTTGTTGCAGACCAGTACCGGGCGATTGATGGCCGATCCGGACAGCCAGGCCTTGATCCGGGCGCTGATGGACGAGGTCGTGCAGGGCGCCGAGGCCTGTGGGCAGACTTTGCCGCCGGGTTTCGCGCAGCATCTGTTTACAGTGACCGAAAGCATGCCGGATTACAGGCCCAGCATGTACCACGACCTGGCCGAAAGACGCCCGCTGGAGCTGGACGCCATTTATGCCCGGCCCCTTGCAGCGGCGCTTGCCGCCGGGTTTGACATGCCTCGCGTGCGGGCGCTTTATCAGGCACTGGCGTTCATTGATCGGGGCAACCACCCGGCAAGCAAGGAGTGATTCATGACAGAAGCTGAAGACCACAAGCTGGTACTGGCGATTTCATCGCGCGCGCTGTTCGATCTGCGCGACAGTCATGAGGTGTACATGGCCGATGGGGTCGAGGCCTACCGCAAGTATCAGATCGAGCATGAGGATGAAATTCTCGCGCAGGGCGATGCGTTCCCGCTGGTCGAAAAACTCCTGAGCCTCAATGCCAGTCTGCAAAAGGCGCGCGTCGAAGTGGTGCTGGTGTCACGCAACAGTGCCGATACCGGCCTGCGGGTCTTCAACTCGATTCAGCATTATGGCCTCGACATCAGCCGCGCCGCCTTTGCTGGCGGACGCAGTCCTTACCCGTATCTCGCAGCGTTTGGCTGCCACCTGTTTCTCTCCACGCATGCCGAGGATGTGCGCAGCGCCCTGGATGCGGGGTTTGCGGCCGCGACCATCCTTTCGGGTGGCGCACGGCGTGCAGCCAGCGCCGAGCTGCGGATTGCCTTCGATGGCGACGCCGTGTTGTTTTCCGACGAATCAGAGCGGGTGTACCAGAGCGGCGGGCTTGCGGCCTTTCAGGCCAGCGAGCGTGAGTGGGCTCGCGAGCCGTTGCGCGGCGGTCCCTTCAAGCCGTTTCTCGCCGCACTCAATCAACTGCAGCGCGAGTTTCCCGACGCGAGCTGCCCGATTCGCACCGCGCTGGTCACGGCTCGCTCGGCACCTGCCCACGAGCGCGTGATCCGCACCTTGCGCGAATGGGACATTCGTCTGGACGAGTCGCTGTTTCTCGGTGGCTTGCAAAAGTCGGCCTTTCTTGAAGCGTTCGCCGCCGATGTGTTTTTCGACGATCAGCCCGGCCATTGCGAGAAGGCGCGTGATGTGGTGGCGACGGGGCACGTTCCGCACGGCATCAGCAACGAAATAGTGCCACTTGCCGACGGGGGCTGAGAAGTCCGCCGTCGCAGCCGAGGATGCGCTGCTACGCTGAGTCAATCTCCGCCATTCCGGTTGTATGGGAGGTTGTATGGTCCGTTCGATGCTGTATGCCGCAGACCTCGGTCTGTACGCGCCTTATGTAACGCAGCACGCGCTGGCGCTGGCTCGAACGTTCAACGCCGAGCTGTACGTTATCCATGTCGTCGAGCCTTTGGGCCTGTTCGCCGAGTCGGTGCTGCAGAGTTACCTGGGCGAGGAAGCGTTGAAAGAGCTTCGCGGCAAGGGTGTGAATGCGTTTCTGAGTGGAATAGAGCAACGAATGCTCGACGGGTTTCGTGACGAACTGGGCGAAGGGCACTCGGACCTTTCCCTGATTCGTACGGTGCGTGTCGTTCAGGGCGAGCCTGCCAGCGTGATTCTCGAACAGGCGCACAGGCTGAATGTGGATTTGCTGGTGGTCGGTAGTCACAGCCGCAGGATGGAAGAGGGCACCTCTATAGGCCGCACGGCTGCCAGGGTCCTGCAGTTTTCCGACGTGCCGGTCTACATGGTTCCGATGATGTTGAAAAAGGGGCGGGGGTAGAGGGAAGGTCCAATTGGTGGTTTTAATGAAATCGAGCGTGCGATCACCTTACAAAGGTGATAAAAAGTTCTAGAATTATTCGTCTCACCATTAATCCAGTTATATACCGTCGCCGATACCCATAGGGTTTATCTGCTTTGAGGGATACATATGAAGCTCCAACAACTGCGCTACATTTGGGAAGTGGCGCACCACGACCTCAACGTTTCCGCGACGGCCCAGAGCCTTTACACCTCCCAGCCCGGTATCAGCAAGCAGATCCGCCTGCTTGAAGACGAGCTGGGCGTCGAGGTTTTCGCCCGCAGTGGCAAGCACCTGACGCGTGTGACACCGGCAGGCGAGCGCATCATCACCACAGCGGGCGAGATCCTGCGCAAGGTCGAGAGCATCAAGCAGATTGCCCAGGAGTTCTCCAACGAGAAGAAGGGCACGCTGTCGATCGCCACCACTCACACCCAGGCGCGTTATGCCTTGCCGCCGGTAATCAGCAACTTCATCAAGCAATACCCAGATGTCGCGCTGCACATGCATCAGGGCTCACCGATGCAGATCGCCGAAATGGCGGCTGACGGGACGGTTGATTTTGCCATCGCCACCGAGGCCCTCGAGCAGTTCAGCGATCTGGTGATGATGCCGTGCTATCGCTGGAACCGTTGCATTGTCGTGCCGCAGGGGCACCCGTTGACCAAGGCACCGAAGCTGACGCTGGAATTGCTCGCCGAATACCCGATCGTGACTTACGTCTTCGGCTTTACCGGCCGTTCCAAGCTGGACGAGGCGTTCAGCCATCGCGGGCTGGTGCCCAAGGTCGTGTTTACGGCGGCGGATGCCGACGTGATCAAGACCTACGTCAGGCTGAATCTGGGCGTGGGCATCGTGGCAAGAATGGCGATAGACGAGGCAGTGGACAGCGACCTGGTGGTGCTCGATGCCAGTGACCTGTTCGAGTCCAGCGTGACAAAAATTGCTTTCCGTCGCGGCACCTTCCTGCGTGGTTTCATGTGCGATTTCATCGAGAAATTCGCACCGCACCTGACCCGCGAAGTCATGGCCAAGGCGATTCAGTGCCATAACAAGCAGGAAATGGAAGAGCTGTTTGCCAACGTCGAGTTGCCGGTGCACTAGGAGCAGCGGCAAGCTGCAAGTCAGCGCTGGACGCGCGTTGACTTGTAGCTTGCAGGTCGAGGCGTGCCTCTGGCTGCGTCAGTTGCGCGCTATCAGGTTGCCCGCATGCAGCCCGCATTCCTTCTGCGTGGCCTCCTCCCACCACCAGCGACCTTCGCGCTCGTGCTGGTTCGGCAGTACCGGGCGGGTACAGGGTTCGCAGCCGATGCTAATGAAGCCGCGCTCGTGCAGGCTGTTATAGGGCAGCTCCAGCATGCGGATGTAGCCCCAGATTTCCTCGCTGCTCATCTGTGCCAACGGGTTGAATTTGTACAGCGTGCGCTCGGGCGTCGAAAATGCGCTGTCGACTTCCACTGCAGCAACGGCACTGCGCGTGCCGGGGCTCTGATCACGGCGTTGGCCGGTGGCCCAGGCGCTGACGCCAGACAGTTTGCGACGCAGCGGCTCGATCTTGCGGATGCCGCAGCATTCGCCGTGACCATCCCGGTAAAAGCTGAACAGGCCTTTTTCCTTGACGAAAGGTTCAAGTTTGCTGTGGTCGGGCGAAACGATCTCGATCTCGATCTTGTAGTGCTCGCGGACCTGTTCGATGAAACGATAGGTTTCCGCGTGCAGGCGCCCGGTGTCCAGGCTGAAGACCTTGACGTTCTTGTTCAGCTTCCAGGCCATGTCGACCAGAACCACGTCCTCGGCACCGCTGAACGAGATCCACAGGTCGTCGCCGAAGTGTTCGAAGGCCAGCTTCAGAATGTCTTGTGCAGACTTGTTCGCATAGGTCGTCGCCAGTTCAGCGACGTCGAAAGGTTGGCTCATCAGGCGGCTTCCTAAAATGCAAGAGTGGCGCTTAAGCGCTCGTGATGGCGGCAATGGTAACAAAATCCGCTGTTCAGTGGCCGTTGCCAGCGGCTAGAGTGCTGCTTGCGTCGAGCGTGAATGGTCTGAGGAGTGTGTTGTGGAAATTGCCTGTCTGGACCTCGAAGGGGTACTGGTCCCGGAAATCTGGATCGCCTTTGCCGAAAAAACCGGTATCGAATCGCTGCGTGCCACCACGCGGGACATTCCCGATTACGACGTGCTGATGACGCAGCGCCTGCGCATTCTTGATGAGCAAGGTCTGAAACTGGCGGACATTCAGGCAGTGATCGGCACCCTCAAGCCGCTGGAGGGCGCCGTGGAGTTTGTCGACTGGCTGCGTGAGCGGTTTCAGGTGGTGATTCTCTCGGACACTTTCTATGAGTTCTCTCAGCCACTGATGCGTCAACTGGGTTTTCCGACCCTGCTGTGTCATCGTCTGATCACTGACGAGACCGATCGGGTGGTCAGTTACCAGTTACGCCAGAAAGACCCCAAGCGTCAGTCGGTGCTGGCCTTCAAGAGCCTGTATTACCGGGTCATTGCTGCCGGTGATTCGTACAACGACACGACCATGCTGGGCGAGGCCGACGCCGGTATCCTGTTCCACGCTCCCAATAACGTGATCCGCGAATTCCCGCAGTTTCCGGCGGTGCACACGTTCGATGACCTGAAAAAGGAATTCATCAAGGCCTCGAATCGGGATCTGATGCTTTAGGCGGGGCGAACTCCCGGCGCTTCGTTCCCACAGAAGCCGGATCTCAGAGCGCCTCAAGCGTCTCCAGTAGCACACGAACCTTGGTGAAAGTTTCCTGATACTCGGCGTCGCAGTCGGAATCGGCGACGATGCCGCCACCACCCCAGCAGGAAATCTGTCCGTCCTTGACCAGCAGGCTGCGGATAGCGATCGAACTGTCCATCTCGCCGCGCACGTCCAGGTACATCAGCGAGCCGCAATACAGGCTGCGACGGGTCGGCTCCAGCTCGTCGATGATCTGCATGGCGCGGATTTTCGGCGCACCCGTGATCGAGCCGCCGGGGAAGCTGCCGCCGATCAGGTCCAGTGCATCGTTGCCAGCGGCCAGCTCGCCGGTCACGCTGCTCACCAGATGGTGCACATTGGGGTAGCTTTCGAGGCTGAACAGCTCGGGGACTTTCACCGAGCCGATGCGGCAACTGCGGCCCAGGTCGTTACGCAGTAAATCGACGATCATCAGGTTTTCTGCGCGATCCTTCTCGCTGGCCAGCAGTTCGGCGGCGAAGGCGGCATCCTGCGCGGGGTCCGCGCTACGGGGGCGAGTGCCTTTGATCGGGCGGGTTTCGACCTGCCGGGCGCTGACCCGCACGAAGCGCTCCGGCGAAAGACTCAGAATCGCATCGGCTCCCGGCAGGCTCAGGTAGCCGGCGAACGGCGTCGGGCAAGCCGCTCGCAGTGCACAATAAGCTGCCCACGGGTCACCAGCGCACTGCGCCTGAAAGCGTTGTGCGAAGTTCACCTGATAGCAGTCACCAGCCTGAATGTAGGCCTGAATTCGTTGGAAAGCCTGGCGATAGTGATCCGCGCTGATGCTGGCTTGAAACGGCTGGCTGAGGCGGAACTCCGCGTGCGGCTCAGGGACATCGACAGAGAACAGCTCAATCAGCCGTTTGCGCTCGCGTGTGGCCAGGGATGGGTGAAAAATCAGCTGGCTTGTCTGCTCCTGATGATCACTGATCAGCGCCCAGGCGTAGAGCCCCAGACGGGCCTCGGGCAGTTGCAGGTCGTCAATGGCCTGATCCGGCAAAGGCTCCAGGCGTCGACCGAATTCATAGCTCAGATAACCGATCAGGCCGCCAGCGAAGGGCAGTTCGCATCCGTCAGGCAGCTGTGCTGTGCCGAGCGCCTCGAGACTGTCGCGCAAGCGCTGGAGATAGGTGGCTCCGTCCTCGTCATCGGTAACGCTCAGTTCCTCCAGCGGCCATGCGCTGAGCAGGTCATGTCGGCCCCGAACGGCTGTCGGCCTGCCGCTGTCGAGCAGCACCGCACCCGGCGCTTCGCGGATTCGCGCAAAGAACGCGATCGGGTCGGCGCTGTAGGGCAGGGGGTGTATCGAGCAGATCGGCATCGTCGAATATCGGTCTTGGAAACGCGGCTGGCGATTGTAGCCTTGCCGGTGCGGCAGTCCTAGCGGTATGTCGGTTCAGGCGCCGGGCACGTGACCGAACAGGTCCTGGACAAAGCTGACCCGCTCCTGCGCCGATTCGTGGCGTCCTTCAAGAGCCAGTTGCTCCAGACGCGCCTCGACGGCCTGAGTGCGATGGGTCAAGCCACTGTCGTTGGCGATCTGGATGTTTAGGCCGGGACGGGCGTTGAGCTCCAGAATCAGCGGGCCTTTGTCCTGGTCCAGCACCATGTCGACGCCGATATAGCCCAGACCGCATAACTCGTAGCACTCGGCGGCAAGCTTCATGAAGCCGTCCCAGTTGGGCAATTGCACGCCATCCACCGAGTGGGTGGTGTCCGGGTGCTTGCTGATGATGTTGTTCAGCCACGTGCCTTGCAGGGTGACACCGGTGGCCAGGTCCACACCTACGCCAATGGCGCCTTGGTGGAGGTTAGCCTTGCCGCCTGATTGACGGGTAGGCAAGCGCAGCATGGCCATCACCGGATAACCCATCAGCACGATGATGCGGATGTCCGGTACACCTTCGTAACTGATGCTTTTGAAGATCGGGTCCGGTACGACCCGGTACTCGATCAGCGCCCGGTCGCGGTGACCGCCCAGGGAATACAGGCCAGTGAGAATGCTGGACACCTGGTGCTCGATTTCCGAGTGGCTGATGATGCGTCCCGAGACGGTGCGAAAGCGTTCCTCGAAACGGTCGGCGATCACCAGAATGCCATCGCCGCCTGCGCCCTGTGCAGGTTTGATCACGAAGTCGCGGTGCGCGCCGATGATCTCGTCGAGCCTGTCGATTTCCTTTTCCGTGGAAATCACGCCGTACATCTCCGGCACATGAATGCCTGCGGCGATGGCCCGCTCCTTGGTGATGATCTTGTCATCGACGATCGGATAGAGGCTGCGCTTGTTGTACTTGAGCACATAGTCGGCGTTACGTCGATTGATGCCCATGATGCCGCGCGCTTCGAGCGCCTTCCAGGTCTTCCACCAGCCGATCACTTGGCCTTTTCCTCTTTCAGGAATGCCTTGAAGCGCATCAGTTCTGTCAGCCGGTAGCCACGGTATCTGCCCATTGCCAGCATGAAGCCGACCAGTATCAGCAGCACTGCGGGGAAGGTGAAGACGAAATAGGTCAGTTCCGGCACGCTCATGATCAGGTGCGCCAGCGACGCGGCGAACAGCGTACCGATGGCGACCTTCATGGCATGGCTGCCACCACGCTCTTCCCAGGTGATCGACAGGCGCTCGATGGTCATGGTCAGAATCACCATCGGGAACAGCGCAACCGACAGGCCGCGCTCCAGCCCGAGCTTGTGGCTGAACAGGCTGATGGCCGCGATCAGTACCACGACGAAGGTCAGTACCACCGACAGGCGCGGCAGCATTTGCAGTTTCAGGTGCTCCAGATACGAGCGCAGGGACAGGCCCAGCGCCGTGATCACGGTAAACAGTGCAATGCCGAAGCCCAGTTGCGTTTCACGGAATGCCAGCGCAATCAGCACGGGGGTGAAGGTGCCCAGTGTCTGCAGGCCAATCAGGTTGCGCAGGATCAGGATGACCAGCACGCCAATTGGGATCATGACCATGATCATGAAGGTCTGCTGGGTTTGCAGCGGCAAGCCGTACAGCGAATAGGCCAGGAAGTCCGAATCGGTGCTGGCGTCGGTCAGTTTGGCGAGCCGCATCGCGTTCATTTCACTGTTGTTGAGGCTGAACGTGACTTGCACCTTCTTGCCGCCTTCGACGCTGACCAGGCCTTCCTCGCCGGTCCACCAGAGCAGGCGGTCATCCGGCAGGCCGGCTTCGCCGGTGTCGGGATTGAAGTACAGCCATTCCTTGCCGTTGAAGCTGCGCAGCCAGAGTTCCGGTGTCTGCTGCTCGGCATCCAGGCGAATGGTGTGGGCTTTTTCCAGCGGTACGTGGGCGATCGACAGCAGCAGTTCGGTGACCCGAGCCTTGTTGGACGCCGAGTTATCACCGGCCAGCAGCAGTTTCACGTTATCGTCATTCAGGTTGTTGACGCGCTTGATGGCCTCGGTGATGAAGGTCTCCACGTCCGCCGAATGCTGGCGAATGGGCGCCAGCAGTGCTTCGGCGGCGATCTTTTCCGGGCCTTCGACGGTCATGCTGTCGCGAAAGATAGGCCCTTTGACCTTGGGTTTTTCACCGCTGTAACGCTTGGTCAGCACCAGTCGGTAGTAGAGGGTCTGGTTGCCGGTGGCGCGACGGGCCGACCAGGTGACCTTGCGGTTGCCGTCGGCGCGGTTGACGCTGACGCCGTAATTGTTCGAGATGAAGCTTTCATTGAGGCTGATGTAGTCGTGGGCGAGCGGCGGCACGAACATCTGTACCTTCACCGAATCCTTGGGATTGGCGACGAATTCGACTTTGGCGTCGATATTCCACAGGTCATCGGTTTCGTCTTCGCTGACGGGTATGCCCAGCGCCAGAATCTGATAGGCCGTGATCGCGATGCCGAGGGTCACCAGGGCAGTGATCAGGATCTTCAGATGGAGTGTAAGAGAGCGCATGGATTTACTCTGCGTTTTGAGCGACGGAAGCGCAGCCGGGCTTCCCTGCCGCATATTTAAGACTTGGATCGACCAGCGCATCAAAGCGTTTCAAGGCTTCGGAGCCGATCAAAAGCGGGTATTGGAAAGCACTTCGGTCAGTCAAGTTCACTTCTATGGTGCGTAAAGATTCACCCATGCAGATATCGAGGCTGATCACCGGGCGTGACGAATAGCGATTGTCGTCATCCGGGTCGAGATCGTCGGCACGCCGCTTGATCTTGCTGACCCGCGCCAGGGGGCGTTCGATGGGGTGTACATGCTTGCTGTCGCTGGCCAGATAGAAACGCACCCAGCTTTCGCCATCGCGCTTGAAATGTTTGATGTCGCGGGCGCTCAGCGAGGCGGTCTTGGCACCGGTGTCGAGCTTGGCGGCGATCTCGATATCGATTTCGATCAGCCGGGCGTATTCGTTGAGCCATAGACTGTCTTGTTGGCGGCCAGGGTCAGGCCGGGCAAAAACAGAAGGCTGAGCAGTGTGGGGAGGGTAGTCAGTCTCATAAATCCTGGCGCGATGAGCGAACAACTTCAGGGTCAGGGCGCAAATGGAATTGACCTGATGATGGTAGGGCATGCGGTTCGCAGTCGCTGGCTCCGCTGCGGAGCGCGCTGTACGGACGCGACGCATTCTAGCATGAAGCCCTGCGGCTGCCAGTGATCAACCTGTGTAGCTGTTCAGGTTGCTTTGTCGAGCAGAGTTCACCCGCTTTGACTGATTGTCGACAATGCTGGGTTTGGCTTTGACGGATTGACTAAATATGACTAGATTTGAGCGCATATAGCCGTGAGGTGTCGACAATGCTGAATGTGGTCGAAAAAACAATGACGGTTGCCGACGACTCGGAAACCCTCTCCGAGAACGTTTTCCGACGCATTCAATCGGCTATCGTGAAAGGCGAGATTGCCCCCGGCAGCAAGATTTCCGAGCCGGAACTGGCTCGCACCTATGGCATCAGTCGCGGGCCGCTGCGTGAGGCGATTCACCGGCTCGAAGGGCAGCGACTGGTGGTTCGTGTGCCGCATGTGGGCGCCCGGGTGGTGTCGCTCAGTCATGCCGAACTGATCGAACTCTATGAAATTCGCGAGTCACTGGAGGGTATGGCCTGTCGTCTGGCCGCCGAACGCATGACCCAGGCCGAAATCGACGAGCTGCGCGGCGTTCTGGATACCCATGAGCGCGATGCCGCCTTTCAGGCAGGTATCGGCTATTACCAGCAAGAGGGTGATTTCGACTTCCACTACCGCATCATCCAGGGCAGCGGCAATCGCACCCTCAGCCAGATGCTCTGTGGTGAGCTCTACCAGCTGGTGCGCATGTACCGCATTCAGTATTCCACCACGCCCAACCGGCCTCGCCAGGCTTTTGCCGAACATCACCGCATTCTCGACGCTATCGCCGACCGCGACGGTGAGCTGGCCGAATTGTTGATGCGCCGCCATATCGGCGCGTCCAGACGCAACATCGAGCGCCATTATCAGGCGGCTTCCCAGACGACTTCCGACCGAGGTACACAATGAGTCATAACAACAGCACTCCCGGCCAGCGTTTCCGCGACGCAGTCGCCAGCGAACAGCCGCTGCAAGTGGTCGGCGCGATCAATGCCAACCACGCACTGCTCGCCAAACGTGCCGGGTTCAAGGCCATTTATCTATCTGGCGGCGGAGTCGCGGCGGGATCACTGGGCATTCCGGACCTGGGAATCACCGGTCTTGAAGACGTGCTGATCGATGTGCGGCGTATCACCGACGTTTGCGACCTGCCGTTGCTGGTGGATGTCGACACCGGTTTCGGTTCTTCGGCTTTCAATGTGGCGCGTACCGTGCGCTCGATGATCAAGGCCGGAGCGGCGGCGATTCACATTGAGGATCAGGTGGGTGCCAAGCGTTGCGGGCATCGTCCCAACAAGGAAATTGTCTCTCAGCAGGAAATGGTCGACCGGATCAAGGCTGCCGTGGATGCCCGGACTGACAACAGCTTCGTAATCATGGCGCGTACCGATGCGTTGGCGGTTGAAGGGCTGGAGTCGGCGCTGGAGCGTGCCGCTGCCTGTATTGAAGCCGGCGCGGGTATGGTGTTCCCCGAGGCCATCACCGAACTGGCAATGTACAAGCAATTCGCCAACCGTGCAGGCGTGCCGATCCTCGCCAACATCACCGAGTTTGGCGCCACGCCGTTGTTTACGGTCGATGAGCTGCGCGAGGCGGACGTGTCGCTGGTGCTGTACCCGCTTTCCGCATTCCGTGCGATGAACAAGGCTGCGGAAAATGTCTACGGCGCGATCCGCCGTGACGGCAGCCAGAAAAACGTGATCGACAGCATGCAGACGCGCATGGAGCTGTATGACGCGATCGATTACCACACATTCGAGAAGAAGCTGGATGCGCTGTTTGCGCAGAAGAAGGGCTGAAAGGGGCAGGCTGACACTCGTCCCCGCGCTCCGCGTCCAGTCATACAAAAACAAAATTGGAGAAAACCATGGCTGAAGCAAAAGTATTGAGTGGTGCCGGACTACGCGGGCAGGTGGCCGGGCAGACGGCGTTGTCCACGGTGGGCATGGCCGGTGCCGGGCTGACCTATCGCGGCTATGATGTGCGCGATCTGGCCGCCGAAGCTCGCTTTGAAGAAGTTGCCTATCTGCTGCTGTACGGCGAACTGCCTGATAAAGCCGAATTGTCTGCCTATATGGACAAACTCAAGGGCCTGCGCGACCTGCCGCAGGCCTTGAAGGAAGTGCTGGAGCGCATACCCGCCGACACTCACCCGATGGATGTCATGCGCACGGGTGCCTCCATGCTCGGCACCCTGGAGCCGGAG
Organism: Pseudomonas cerasi; assembly: GCF_900074915.1. Classification (GTDB taxonomy): domain Bacteria; phylum Pseudomonadota; class Gammaproteobacteria; order Pseudomonadales; family Pseudomonadaceae; genus Aquipseudomonas; species Aquipseudomonas cerasi. Next base: position 3,497,923 of record NZ_LT222319.1, on the reverse strand, counting down.
CGCAGCTTCGATCAGCAGCGCGACTCAACCGACCGTCTGCTCGCAGCGTTCCCGGCGATCATGTGCTACTGGTATCGCTTCAGTCATGACGGCAAGCGTATCGACTGCACCTCCGCAGAAGACTCCATCGGCGGGCATTTTCTGCACCTGTTGCTCGACAAGGCGCCCAGCGAACTGCACCGCAAGGTCATGGACGTCTCGCTGATTCTGTACGCCGAGCACGAATTCAATGCCTCGACCTTCACCGCCCGCGTCTGCGCGTCGACGCTGTCGAACCTGTATTCCTGCGTCACAGCCGCCATCGGCACCTTGCGCGGCCCGCTGCACGGTGGTGCCAACGAGGCTGCAATGGAAATGATTCAGCGCTTCGCCTCGGCTGAAGAGGCCACCAAAGGCACGCTGGGCATGCTGGAACGCAAGGAAAAGATCATGGGCTTTGGCCATGCGATCTACAAGGAGTCCGACCCGCGCAACGAGGTGATCAAGGGCTGGTCGAAGAAACTCGCTGACGAAGTGGGCGATACGGTGCTGTTCCCGGTTTCCGAGGCTATCGACAAGGTCATGTGGGAGCAGAAGAAACTGTTCCCCAACGCCGACTTCTACCATGCGTCGGCGTATCACTTCATGGGCATCCCGACCAAGCTGTTCACCCCGATCTTCGTCTGCTCACGCCTGACCGGCTGGGCCGCTCACGTTTTCGAACAGCGTGCCAATAACCGCATCATTCGCCCGAGCGCCGAGTACATCGGCGTCGAACAGCGCGCGTTCGTACCCTTGGAACAGCGCTGAAAATGGGGCAGGGGAGCCGCCGACGAGCTCCCCACCCGTATTCCGAACACTCCGTGATCGAGTCCCGCAATGAACAGTGAATTTCGCAAACCGCTCCCTGGCACCCGACTGGATTATTTCGACGCTCGGGCGGCCGTCGAGGCGCTCAAGCCCGGCGCCTATGCCACGCTGCCCTACACCTCGCGGGTGCTGGCCGAGAACCTGGTGCGCCGTTGTGATCCGGCGACCTTGAATGCCTCGTTGACCCAGCTCATCGAGCGCAAGCGTGATCTGGATTTTCCCTGGTTCCCGGCACGTGTGGTCTGCCACGACATTCTGGGTCAGACCGCGTTGGTCGACCTTGCCGGACTGCGCGACGCGATCGCTTCGCAGGGTGGCGATCCTGCGCTGGTCAACCCGGTGGTTCCGGTGCAATTGATCGTCGACCACTCGCTGGCAGTGGAGTCCGACGGTAACGACCCGCAGGCGTTCGCCAAGAACCGCGCCATTGAAGACCGTCGCAACGAAGACCGTTTTCATTTCATTGACTGGACCAAGCAGGCGTTCAAGAACGTCGAAGTGATCCCGCCGGGCAACGGCATCATGCACCAGATCAATCTGGAGAAAATGTCGCCGGTGGTGCAGGTGCTCGACGGCGTAGCCTTTCCCGACACACTGGTGGGCACGGACAGCCACACGTCGCACGTCGACGCCCTCGGCGTGATTGCCATCGGCGTCGGCGGGCTCGAGGCCGAAAACGTCATGCTCGGGCGCGCCTCGTGGATGCGCCTGCCGGACATCATTGGTGTCGAACTGACCGGGCGCCGCCAGCCAGGCATCACCGCCACCGACGTAGTGCTCGCGCTGACCGAATACCTGCGCCAACAGAAGGTGGTTGGCGCTTACCTGGAGTTCTATGGCGCAGGCGCGTCGAGCCTGACCCTGGGCGACCGGGCGACGATCTCCAACATGGCGCCTGAATACGGCGCGACGGCGGCGATGTTCTCCATTGACTCGCAAACCATCGACTACCTGCGTTTGACAGGGCGCGAGGACGAGCAGGTCAAACTGGTCGAGCTGTATGCCCGGCACACTGGCCTTTGGTCGGACAGCCTCAGCGAGGTGCACTACGAGCGGGTGCTGAGTTTCGACCTGTCCAGTGTGGTGCGCAACATGGCCGGGCCCTCCAACCCTCATGCGCGGGTTGCCACCGCCGATCTGGCGGCCAGAGGTATTGCTGGGCAATGGGACGAGGTGCCGGGGCAGATGCCCGACGGCGCGGTGATCATCGCGGCGATCACCAGTTGCACTAACACCAGCAACCCGCGCAACGTCATTGCCGCCGGTCTGCTGGCACGCAACGCCAACCGCCTGGGGCTGCTGCGCAAGCCGTGGGTGAAATCATCGCTGGCACCCGGCTCGAAAACCGTGGCGCTATACCTGGACGCAGCAGGGCTGACCTCGGAGCTGGAGCAACTGGGTTTTGGCGTCGTGGCCTTTGCCTGCACCACCTGCAATGGCATGTCCGGCGCGCTCGATCCGCTGATCCAGCAGGAAATCATCGACCGCGACCTGTACGCCACGGCGGTCTTGTCCGGTAACCGTAATTTCGACGGGCGTATTCACCCCTATGCCAAACAGGCCTTTCTGGCTTCGCCGCCCCTGGTGGTGGCGTATGCCATTGCCGGGACCATCCGCTTCGATATAGAAAACGATGTGCTGGGCGTCGCCGAGGGCCGGGAAATCCGTCTCAAGGACATCTGGCCGAGCGATGAAGAGATTGATGCGGTCGTGCAGGCGTCGGTCAAGCCCGAGCAGTTCCGTCAGGTTTATATCCCGATGTTTGCCATCGAAGAGCACACCGGGCCGAAGGTCGAGCCGCTGTACGACTGGCGTCCGATGAGCACCTACATCCGTCGCCCGCCCTACTGGGAAGGCGCATTGGCCGGAGAACGTACGCTCAAGGGCATGCGGGCTCTCGCCGTGCTGCCGGACAACATCACCACCGATCACCTGTCGCCGTCCAACGCGATCATGCTCGACAGTGCGGCGGGCGAGTACCTGGCGAAAATGGGATTGCCGGAAGAAGACTTCAACTCCTATGCGACCCATCGGGGCGACCACCTGACCGCCCAGCGCGCGACCTTTGCCAACCCGCAACTGGTCAACGAGATGGCAGTGGTCGATGGCAAGGTCAGGAAAGGCTCGCTGACCCGCATCGAACCCGAAGGCGTGGTCACGCGCATGTGGGAAGCCATCGAAACCTACATGGCGCGCAAGCAGCCGTTGATCATTATTGCCGGTGCCGACTATGGGCAGGGCTCGTCCCGTGACTGGGCGGCCAAAGGCGTCAGGCTGGCGGGCGTCGAAGCGATTGCTGCAGAAGGTTTCGAGCGTATTCACCGCACCAACCTGGTCGGCATGGGCGTGCTGCCGCTGGAGTTCAAGCCCGGCACCAGCCGTCTGACTCTGGGTATCGATGGCAGCGAAACCTTCGATGTGATCGGCCAGCGCACACCGCGCGCGACATTGACGCTGGTGATTCAGCGCCGTAACGGCGAACGCGTCGAGGTGCCGGTGACATGCCGTCTGGACACTGCTGAAGAGCTTTCTATTTATGAGGCGGGCGGCGTGTTGCAGCGTTTTGCTCAGGATTTTCTGGAGGCTACTGCATCGTAGCTACGCTGGAGCGTGAAGAACGATAAGCGTGCGCAAGAGCACTATCGTGCTCATGCTCCGCGTGGGCATGCAGTTCTGAACGCTCTGCGTCCGATTTTGAGCGCGCAGCGCGCTCTTTGAACAGGACAACAAATTCATGGCGCATTTACCCCAGATCCGCATCCCGGCCACCTACATGCGTGGTGGCACCAGCAAGGGTGTGTTTTTCAGGCTGACGGATCTGCCTGAAGCCGCACAGATTCCGGGATCGGCGCGGGATGCGTTGCTGTTGCGGGTCATCGGCAGCCCTGACCCCTATGAAAAGCAGATCGATGGCATGGGCGGCGCGACGTCGAGTACCAGCAAGAGCGTGATTGTGTCGCGCAGCAGCAGGCCCGACCACGATGTCGATTACCTGTTCGGCCAGGTGTCCATCGACAAGCCGTTTGTCGACTGGAGCGGCAATTGCGGCAACCTGTCAGCGGCCGTGGGGCCATTCGCGATTACGAGCGGTCTGGTCGACCCTGACCGCGTTCCGCAGGACGGCGTTGCGGTGGTGCGTATCTGGCAGGCCAACATCGGTAAGACCATCATCGCCCATGTGCCGATCTGCAACGGCGCGGTGCAGGAAACCGGCGATTTCGAGCTGGATGGCGTGACCTTCCCGGCAGCCGAAGTGCCACTGGAGTTTCTTGACCCGGCGGCGGACGAAGAGGGCGCGGGCGGCTCGATGTTCCCCACTGGCAATCTGGTGGACGATCTGGAAGTGCCCGGTATCGGCCTTCTGAAAGCGACCATGATCAATGCCGGCATTCCGACGATTTTTGTCAACGCTGCTGACATCGGCTACACCGGCACTGAGTTGCAGGGCGATATCAACGCTGACCCGCAGGCGCTGGCCCGTCTGGAGGCCATCCGCGCCTACGGTGCGGTGCGGATGGGCCTGATTGGCAATATCGATGAAGCTGCCGCACGCCAGCACACACCCAAAGTGGCTTTTGTGGCGGCGCCTGCCGATTACCTGGCGTCGAGTGGCAAGCCTGTCGCTGCGCAGGATATCGAGCTGTTGGTGCGCGCCGTGTCGATGGGCAAGCTGCACCACGCGATGATGGGTACGGCTGCGGTAGCCATCGGTACGGCAGCAGCCATTCCGGGCACGCTGGTCAATCTGGCCGCTGGCGGTCAGGCGCGCAGTGCGGTCAGCTTTGGCCATCCCTCCGGCACCTTGCGAGTCGGCGCCCAGGCTGTTCAGGAGGGCGATGACTGGAAAGTCACCAAGGCCCTGATGAGCCGCAGCGCCCGAGTGCTGATGGAAGGCTGGGTACGTGTGCCGCAGTCAGGCGAGTGAAGTGGTCAGTTTGGCGGGGTGACCGCAGCGTCTATTTGAAACGTCGCTCCACGCCTTTTTCGACCAGCACCTTGGCGGAGATTTCTTCCACCGAAAAATGCGTGGAGTTGATGTGCGCGATGTTCTCGCGGCGGAACAGGCTTTCCACCTCGCGCACCTCGAACTCGCACTGCGCGTAGCTGGAGTAGCGGCTATTGGGCTTGCGCTCGTGGCGAATCGCGGTGAGACGGTCCGGGTCGATGGTCAGGCCGAAGAGCTTTTCGCGATGCTGCTTGAGCGCCGCAGGCAGCTGCAGCCTCTCCATGTCATCTTCGGTCAGCGGATAGTTGGCGGCCCGGATACCGAACTGCATGGCCATGTACAGACAGGTCGGGGTTTTGCCGCAGCGCGAGACGCCGACGAGGATAATGTCGGCCTTGTCGTAATAATGCGTCCGTGCGCCATCATCGTTGTCCAGCGCGAAGTTGACCGCCTCGATGCGCTCCATGTAATTGGAGTTATGCCCGATGGAATGCGATTTACCCACGGAGTAGGACGAGTGTGAACTAAGCTCCTGCTCCAGCGGGGCCAGGAAGGTCGAAAAGATATCGATCATGAAGCCATTGGACGTCGCCAGAATCTCGCGAATGTCCTGATTGACGATGGTGTCGAAGATGATCGGCCGCACATCGTCCTTGTCGGCGGCATTATTGATTTGTTGTACCATCGCCCGCGCCTTCTCGACACTGTCGATATAGGGCCTGGTGAACTTGTTGAACGTAATGTTTTCAAATTGTGCCAACAGGCTCTGGCCCAGGGTTTCGGCGGTGATACCCGTGCCGTCCGAGATGAAAAAAGCGGATCGTTTCATTTTTGCCCCAGGCCTTAAGCAGTTGACGAATTCTGGCTATCATAGGCGTGCTGGCCTGCCATGAGAGCCCGCAGGTGCAGCTTTTTTGCACACCTGGTTTTGAAGCACGGTTTTCAACGCCCGATCTGTACGTCCGGGCAGACACGCCTGAAGCCACACCGCATGTGGCGCAGGTGAATGAGCTTTTCCCAACAACAAACACAGTTAGTGGAGAGATCACCTTGGTAGAGTACGTAGTTTCCCTCGATAAGCTCGGCGTCCATGATGTAGAGCACGTGGGGGGCAAAAACTCGTCCCTCGGCGAGATGATCAGCAACCTCGCAGGTGCTGGTGTGTCGGTGCCCGGCGGCTTCGCGACTACCGCCCAGGCCTACCGTGACTTTCTCGAGCTCAGCGGCCTCAACGAGCAGATCCATGCTGCGCTGGACGCCCTTGACGTCGACGATGTCAACGCGCTGGCCCGCACGGGTGCGCAGATTCGTCAGTGGATCATGGAAGCCGAGTTTCCCGAGCAGCTCAACGCCCAGATTCGTACTGCGTTTGCCGAGCTGTCTGCGGGTAATCCGAACCTGGCTGTGGCCGTGCGTTCCTCCGCAACTGCCGAAGACTTGCCGGATGCGTCGTTTGCCGGCCAGCAAGAGACCTTCCTGAACATCCGCGGCGTCGAGAACGTGATCCGCGCGGCCAAGGAAGTTTTTGCTTCACTGTTCAACGACCGTGCGATTTCCTACCGCGTACACCAGGGTTTCGACCACAAGCTGGTCGCGCTGTCTGCGGGCGTGCAGCGTATGGTGCGCTCCGAAACCGGTACGGCCGGTGTCATGTTCACCCTTGACACCGAGTCCGGCTTCCGCGACGTGGTGTTCATCACCGGTGCTTACGGCCTGGGCGAGACGGTTGTGCAGGGCGCCGTCAACCCGGACGAGTTCTACGTGCACAAGGACACGCTGGCGGCTGGCCGCCCGGCGATCCTGCGTCGCAATCTGGGCAGCAAGGCGATCAAGATGATTTACGGCGAAGAAGCCAAGGCCGGTCGTTCGGTCAAGGTGATCGACGTCGAGCCTGCCGATCGCGCGCGTTTCTGTCTGAGCGATGCCGAAGTGTCCGAACTGGCCAAACAGGCGATGATCATCGAAAAGCACTACAAGTGCCCGATGGACATCGAGTGGGCCAAGGACGGTGACGACGGCAAGCTGTACATCGTCCAGGCGCGTCCGGAAACGGTGAAGAGCCGTGCATCGGCCAACGTCATGGAACGCTATCTGCTCAAGGAGACCGGCAAGGTGCTGGTCGAAGGCCGTGCTATCGGTCAGCGCATCGGCGCGGGCAAGGTGCGCATCGTCAAGGACGTGTCCGAGATGGACAAGGTCCAGCCCGGTGACGTGCTGGTGTCGGACATGACCGACCCGGACTGGGAGCCGGTGATGAAGCGCGCCAGTGCAATCGTCACCAACCGTGGCGGTCGTACCTGCCACGCGGCGATCATCGCCCGTGAACTGGGCATCCCGGCAGTGGTTGGCTGCGGCAATGCCACGCAGACCCTTCAGGATGGCCAGGGCGTCACGGTCTCCTGCGCCGAGGGCGACACCGGTTACATCTTCGAAGGCGAGCTGGGCTTCGACATCAAGACCAATTCGGTCGATGCAATGCCTGATCTGCCGTTCAAGATCATGATGAACGTCGGCAATCCGGACCGTGCCTTCGATTTCGCCCAATTGCCCAATGCCGGGGTGGGTCTGGCGCGTCTGGAGTTCATCATCAACCGCATGATCGGCGTGCACCCCAAGGCGTTGCTCAACTATTCGGTGCTGCCACCGGAAATCAAGGAGAGCGTCGACAAGCGCATCGCCGGTTACCATGATCCGGTCGGTTTCTACGTCGACAAGCTGGTCGAGGGTATCAGCACCCTGGCCGCCGCGTTCACGCCGAAAAAGGTCATCGTGCGCCTCTCGGACTTCAAGTCCAACGAGTATGCGAACCTGATTGGCGGCAAGCTTTACGAACCCGAAGAAGAAAACCCGATGCTGGGCTTTCGCGGTGCGTCGCGCTATATCAGTGAGAACTTCCGTGACTGTTTCGAGCTGGAGTGCCGTGCGCTCAAGCGTGTGCGCGAAGAGATGGGCCTGACCAACGTCGAGATCATGGTGCCGTTCGTCCGTACCCTGGGTGAGGCGAGTCAGGTGATCGATCTGCTGGCCGCCAACGGCTTGAAGCGTGGCGAAAACGGCCTGCGCATTATTATGATGTGCGAGCTGCCGTCCAACGCGATTCTGGCGGAAGAGTTCCTTGAGTACTTCGACGGCTTCTCCATCGGCTCCAACGACCTGACCCAGCTGACACTCGGTCTCGACCGTGACTCCGGCGTGATCGCCCACCTGTTCGACGAACGTAACCCGGCGGTCAAGAAGCTTCTGTCCAACGCCATTCAGGCGTGCAACAAGGCCGGCAAGTACATCGGCATCTGTGGGCAGGGGCCTTCCGATCACCCGGATCTGGCACGCTGGCTGATGGATCAGGGCATCGAGAGTGTGTCGCTCAACCCCGACTCGGTACTGGAGACCTGGTTCTTCCTCGCCGAAGCACAGTCGCCTGTCTGACAGGCGGCTCGCCTGAGGCGCGGTCCTCGCAGGCGCGGGCCGCCGTGTGACGCGAACGCGGCCTGAGCCGTCATGTGGTTCAGGTGTTTGAATGAGGCGGTTTCTTCGGAAGCCGCCTTTTTTATGGCGCATCGCGAGATCCCGGAGCGCGTGGTTCCATCCCGTCTGTCAAGCCAGATAAAGAGTGATATGCAGAGCAGCAGCCAGCTTTTTCCCGTTGCCTTGATCAGCGCCGAGCGTCGTGGCGATCTGGTCGAGGACGTCTACCGTCTCAAACCTGCCAACAGTCCCGACGCCAGTGTCGAACTGGCGGTGACCCGGCTAGGGCGCGCCGATCAGCCCGATGTGCGTGGTACTCCAGTCATACTGCTGCATGGTAGCTTTTCCAACCGGCGTTTCTGGTATTCGCCCAAGGGCATCGGTCTGGGTGCGTATCTGGCGCGGGCCGGCTATGACGTGTGGATTCCCGAAATGCGCGGCCATGGCTTGTCGGCTCGCAACCTGAGTTACCGCAGCAACTGCGTGGCGGACTACGCGCGTTTCGATTTGCCAGCCATTGCCGCATTCGTCGTCGAGCAAAGCGGGCAGATACCGCACTGGATCGGCCATTCGCTGGGCGGCACCAGCCTGGCGGCAGCCTTGGGCGGTCAGTATCTGGGTGCTGATACTGCGGCGTCCGTGGCGCTGTTCGGCAGCCAGGTCAGCCGCACCTACTGGCCGCTGAAAGTCCCGCCACTGCAATGGTCTGCGAAGTTGCTGCTGAGGTCCTTCGAACATATTTCCGGCCCGCGTTTCAAGCGCGGGCCGGAAGACGAGCCGATCGGTCTGGTTCTGGAAAGCATGCGCTGGCACGGGCTGTTCGGACGTTTCGGTGAGCGTGACAACAACTGGTGGGCAGGGTTGAGCGCGGTTCAGGTGCCGCTTCTGGCTGTCGCTGCGGCCGGCGACCAGCAGGACCCGGTGTGGGCTTGCCGTGAACTGTTCGAGCAGATCGGCAGCGCACACAGGCAATTCCTCTGCCTGGGCCGCGAATACGGCTTCAGCGAGGATTTCGACCATGTGCAGATGCTGGTCAGCAAGGCTGCGCAGCAGCAGGTCTGGCCGCGAGTGATCGAGTGGCTGGGTGAGCGTTCCGTTCCTGAACAGGTTGCAGAGTTTCAGGTCGCGGTAGGCAGTTAGCCGGTAAAGTCGCTATGGTTATGCTCATCCGGTCGTGTCTGTTTCAATAAATCGTCTGTATCAATCGCGACCCCATAGCCGATGACAGGAGTTGACCCATGCACTACCTCACCCCCGATCTGTGTGACGCCTATCCGGACCTGATCCAGGTTGTGGAGCCGATGTTCAGCAATTTTGGCGGCCGCGATTCGTTTGGTGGCCAGATCGTCACGCTGAAATGTTTCGAGGACAACTCCAAGGTCAGGGAGCAGGTCGAGCTCGACGGCAAGGGCAAGGTGCTCGTCGTCGACGGCGGTGGTTCGCTGCGTTGCGCGTTGCTGGGTGACATGCTGGCAGACAAGGCTGCCAAGAACGGCTGGGAAGGCATGTTGATCTACGGCTGCATCCGTGACGTGGATGTCATCGCCCAGACCGACCTGGGTGTCCAGGCGCTCGCCAGTCATCCGAAGAAAACCGAGAAGCGCGGCATAGGCGAACTGAATGTGCCGGTGACCTTTGGCGGCGTGACGTTCCGCCCGGGTGAGTACCTGTATGCCGACAACAATGGCGTCATCATTTCCCCATCACCCCTGACCATGCCGGAATAAGCGAAGTATCCATGTTCGATGAAGCAAACGCGCAGTGGGGGCTGGTTCATGCCCTCGTTTTGGACGGTAAGGGTGGGGCGCGTTTCATCGCTCGAACCGAGTTGCAGGACCTTGCATTGCAGCCAGAAGAAAGCCTGTGGCTGCATTGGGATCGTAGTCACCCGCAGACACATGCGTGGTTGCGCACCGGCAGCGGTCTGAGCGAGTTTGCCTGCGACCTGTTGCTGGAAGAGAACACCCGGCCGCGTTTGCTGCCGTTGCCGGAGCAGGAACTGCTGCTGTTTCTGCGCGGCGTGAATCTGAATCCCGGTGCGGAACCTGAAGACATGGTCTCGGTGCGTATCTTCGCCGCCGCGCAGCGAGTCATCTCGCTGCGCCTGCGTCCGTTGCGTGCCACCGAGGAGCTGATTGAGCTGCTGGGGCAGGGCAAAGGCCCGAAGGGCGCCTCGGAGCTGATCCTGCACCTGGCGCAGCACCTCACCGACAAGGTTCAGGATCTGGTGGGTGAGCTGACCGAATCGGTCGATGAAGAGGAAGAAAAGAACGATGCCGACGAATGGTACAGCCCCGAGCACGGCAAGCTGCTGCATATTCGTCGGCGCGCCGCCGGCCTGCGCCGGTTCCTCGGGCCGCAGCGGGATATTTATGGCCAGCTTTCACGCATCAAGCTGTCCTGGTTTGCGCATGACGACGCTGACTACTGGAATGAGCTGAACAATAGCCTGACCCGTTACCTGGAAGAGCTTGAGCTGACCCGCGAGCGGGTGGGGCTGCTGCTGGAGTCCGAGGACCGGCGCCTGCGCGAGCACATGAACCGCACCATGTACCGCTTCGGGATCATTACCTGTATCTTTCTGCCGATGAGTTTTCTCACCGGTCTGCTGGGTATTAATGTTGGCGGCATTCCGGGGTCGAGCAGTTCGTACGGCTTCCTGGTGGCCTGTCTGCTGATCGTCGCGCTGGGCGCAGGGCAGTGGTGGTTGTTCCGCCGTTTGCGTTGGGTATAGGGCGGGCCTGTGATGGTTATTTGGCGAGCCTGTGTGACTTGTTGTTTTCGCGTCGCGTCTTTGAATGACATTACGTGAGGTGCCTGATGCACGATCCGTTTGAAGAATCTTTACGCGACATGCTCAATTCTTCATCCTCCAGCCGGGATGATGACGCATGTCTGGGACGCGTCCTGAAAACCGCCAATCGCCAGGTCGGCGCCGGTGTGTTGTTCGGTTTGCTGGGCCGCTGGTCGGAGGCGCTGATGATCGCCGTGAACAACGGCTCGGCCCACGTCTCTCCCGTTTCTCGTCGCACCTCGAACGGTGCGCGTTCTATCGATAAGGCTGATTGAGCATGGAATTGAATCTCTGGACCCAGAGCCTTCTTGCTGCAATGACTGCATTGTGGACCAAAGTCGCAAACTTCATTCCCAACCTGTTCGGCGCCCTGGTTGTGGTGCTGCTCGGTTTTGTCGTCGCCAAACTGCTCGACGCACTGCTTTCCAAATTACTGGCCAAGCTGGGCCTTGATCGTCTGGTCGGCGGTACCGGCCTGACCAAGATCATCGGCCGCGCTGGCGTCAAGGTGCCGGTCTCCACGCTGATCGGCAAGGTCGTCTACTGGTTCGTTCTGCTTATCTTTCTCGTATCGGCCGCTGAATCTTTGGGCCTGCAGCGGGTCTCAGCGACGCTGGACATGCTGGCGCTGTATTTGCCCAAGGTATTTGGTGCCGCGCTGGTGCTGCTGGTCGGTGTGCTGCTGGCGCAACTGGTCAATGGTTTGGTGCGCGGTGCTGCCGAAGGTGTAGGGATCGACTACTCTGCCGGCCTGGGGCGAATTGCCCAGGGGCTGGTCATTATCATCAGTATTTCGGTCGCCATCAGCCAGCTTGAGGTCAAGACCGACCTGCTGAACCACGTTATTGTGATTGCGTTGATTACCGTTGGTCTGACAGTGGCGCTTGCCCTGGGCCTCGGAAGTCGCGAAATTGCCGGGCAGATCATTGCCGGAATCTACGTCCGCGAATTGTTTCAGGTCGGCCAACAGGTACAGATAGGCGATACGGAAGGGCAGATCGAGGAAATCGGTACGGTCAAGACAACGCTGCTGACAGACGAGGGGGAGCTGGTGTCGTTTTCCAATCGCATCCTGCTCGAGCAGAGAGTAAGCAGCCGTTAAGCGGTTAACCTGCTAATGTATGCCGCCAGGTTGCCGATACAGGCCATGGCGGACACTGACCTGACTGTCGGCAAGATTTGTTTTGAATAAACCTCAACCGTTTTCGACGCGCTACGATCCACGCGAGCTCTCAGATGAGGAGCTGGTTGCGCGCGCCCACGTTGAGCTGTTCAATGTGACGCGGGCCTACGAAGAATTGATGCGCCGTTACCAGAGAACACTTTTTAACGTCTGTGCACGTTATCTGGGGAACGATCGCGATGCTGACGATGTCTGTCAGGAGGTGATGCTTAAAGTGTTGTATGGGTTGAAAAATTTTGAAGGTAAATCTAAATTTAAAACCTGGCTGTACAGCATCACCTACAATGAATGCATCACGCAGTACAGGAAGGAACGGCGTAAGCGTCGCTTGATGGACGCGCTGAGTCTGGATCCACTTGAGGAAGCGTCGGAAGAAAAGGCGCCCAAACCTGAAGAACGGGGCGGACTTGATCGCTGGCTTGTGTATGTGAACCCGATCGATCGGGAGATTCTGGTGCTGCGGTTTGTAGCAGAACTTGAATTCCAGGAAATCGCTGACATCATGCACATGGGCTTGAGCGCAACGAAAATGCGTTACAAGCGGGCTTTAGATAAATTACGAGAGAAATTTGCGGGAATCGCCGAAACTTAATACGGTGCAAATATCTCTAACAAACTGGCAAGGTCTGGTAGACTTGCCGCTGAGTTGTCCCCCTGTGTGGGACTGCTTAATAATCATCAGATGGGGATTTAACGGATGAAACTGAAAAACACCTTGGGCTTGGCCATTGGTACTATTGTTGCCGCAACTTCGTTCGGCGCTCTGGCTCAAGGCCAAGGCGCGGTCGAAATCGAAGGCTTCGCCAAGAAAGAGTACTACGACAGCGATCGTAACTTCAAAAACGACGGCAACCTGTTCGGCGGCTCCGTTGGCTACTTCCTGACTGACGATGTTGAGCTGCGTCTGGGCTACGACGAAGTCCACAACGTCCGTAGCGACAGCGGCAAGAACATCAAGGGCGCAGACACTGCTCTGGACGCTCTGTACCACTTCAACAACCCAGGTGACATGCTGCGTCCATACGTATCTGCCGGTTTCTCTGACCAGAGCATCGGTCAAGACGCTCGCCGTGGCCGTGACGGTTCCACCTTCGCCAACATCGGCGGCGGCGCCAAGCTGTACTTCACTGACAACTTCTATGCCCGTGCAGGCGTTGAAGCTCAGTACAACATCGACCAAGGCAACACCGAGTGGGCGCCTAGCGTCGGTATCGGTGTAAACTTCGGCGGCGGCAGCAAGAAAGTTGAAGCAGCGCCAGCTCCAGTAGCTGAAGTGTGCTCCGACAGCGACAACGACGGCGTGTGCGACAACGTCGACAAGTGCCCGGACACCCCAGCCAACGTTACCGTTGACGCTGATGGCTGCCCAGCAGTTGCCGAAGTGGTTCGTGTTGAGCTGGACGTGAAGTTCGATTTCGACAAATCCGTAGTCAAGCCTAACAGCTACGGCGACATCAAGAACCTCGCTGACTTCATGCAGCAGTACCCACAGACCACCACCACTGTTGAAGGTCACACTGACTCCGTCGGTCCTGACGCTTACAACCAAAAACTGTCCGAGCGTCGTGCAAACGCCGTTAAACAGGTTCTGGTTAACCAGTACGGTGTTGGCGCTAACCGCGTAAACTCGGTTGGTTACGGCGAATCCCGTCCAGTTGCTGACAACGCAACTGAAGCTGGCCGCGCAGTTAACCGTCGCGTAGAAGCAGAAGTAGAAGCTCAAGCTAAGTAATTAGCCGCTTATACTGAAAAGCCCGGCTCAGGCCGGGCTTTTCTTTGCCTGCGATTTGGCGGGGCGTGTGCTCAGACGAGCCTGGGGTCAGCCGGCATTCAACTGCGCGTGGTCCATCAGGGTTTGATCGATCAGCTCATTGTTGTACGCGGCAACCGCACCGATCACCAGGATGGCGGGGCTCTTCAACTGGAAAGCGGCTGCGTCCTGTTGCATGGCATTCAGGGTGCTGCGGCATTCGCGCTGCCACGGCAGCGAAGCGTTCTCGATCATCGCCACCGGCATCTCGCCACTCATTCCGCCTGCCAGCAGACTCTCGCGAATTTCCGCCAGTTTCGCCACGCCCATGTAAACCACAAGGGTGGTTCCGCCTTGCGCGAGTGCCTGCCAGTTGAGGGTGCTGTCGTCCTGAGTGTGGGCGGTGACCAGCGTTACGCCACGGCTTATACCGCGCAGGGTCAGCGAAATGCCGCACTGTGTTGCGCCGGCAAGACCCGCTGTAATGCCGTTGACCAGCTCCACGGCGACACCGCGCTCCTGTAGCCATTGAGCCTCTTCACCGCCACGTCCGAAGATGCACGGATCGCCGCCTTTGAGGCGAACGACACATTTGCCCTGACGTACGTAGCGCAGCATCAGGCGATGGATGAACGCTTGCGGCGTCGAACGACAACCGCCGCGCTTGCCGACCGCGATGACCCGCGCTCCCGGACAATGTTCCAGCACTGCGGGGTTGACCAGATCGTCGATCAGCACCACGTCGGCTTCAGCCAGGGCACGTACTGCCTTGAGAGTCAGCAGTTCCGGGTCGCCTGGGCCCGCGCCCACCAGCCATACTTTTGCGCTCATGCCGCATTCCTCATTCTGTAACCGCCACGGTATGGATCAGTCGTCTTATTTCCGGCACGCAGGAGCCGCACTGGGTGCCGCAGCCCAACTGTGTCTTGAGTTGATTCAGGTCCAGGCCACGCTCGATAGCGCTCATTACCGCGCTCTGGCTGACGTTCATGCAGTTGCACAAGGTCTTGTCGCGAGGCTGTGTCGAGTCTTTGCCCGGTTCGCTGCTCAACGGTGCCAACAGCCAGCGCCGCAACGAAGCCTCAACGCGCTCTTCCAGCCACAACGTCTGCAGCCAATGCCGGGCAAGTGTTTCACCGGCCAGGCGAACAGCAGTAATACGTTCGCCGTCGATCCGTACCCGTTTGCCGATCGAGCGCTTGGGGTCGTCATACGCCATGACCGGT
Source organism: Pseudomonas cerasi (assembly GCF_900074915.1). Lineage (GTDB taxonomy): Bacteria > Pseudomonadota > Gammaproteobacteria > Pseudomonadales > Pseudomonadaceae > Aquipseudomonas > Aquipseudomonas cerasi. The sequence goes on along the minus strand of NZ_LT222319.1, from coordinate 3,482,710 downwards.
CCTTCATCCAGGCCCAGTACTTGATCAATCTGCTGCAGCAGCGCTGAATCGGGTGCTGCTGCGCTGGCGGCGCGTATCACCAGCGCCGGTCGCTCGCGTCCGGCAAGGCTCATGCTCAGATAGGTGAAGGTGTCGCACAAGGGGCGCAGCTTTTCCATCCGTTGCTGCACGTTGCCCTCGACCAGCGCAAAGAACTGCCAGGGCAGTCGGGCTTTTTCGATCCTGACGCCGGCGTGCTTGAGTTCCGGTTGCTTCGAAACCGGGTCGAAGGCTGGCTGGGTGAGAACGTTGACACCCCCCTTGAGGAACCTGTCGCCCCAATGCATCGGCACAAAGGCTTGGCCGACTGCAACGCTGTCCTCACTGCCGACCGGCAACAGCAACTCGCCGCGTCGACTGATCAGTTTGACCAGGTCGCCGGGCTGCAGGTCATGGCTGAGCATGTCCTGCGGATTGAGGCTCAGCACCGCTTCACTGACATGCCCGAACAAGCGGGCAGCAGTGCCGGTGCGGCTCATGCCGTGCCACTGATCGCGCAGCCTGCCGGTGTTGAGCGTCAGCGGGTAGTCGGCATCGCGCACTTCCCTGGCGGCGATGTAAGGCTCGGACAGAAACTGCGCCCGACCTGAATCGGTGGGAAAGATGCCATTGTTGTACAGGCGCGGCGTGCCGCTGCTGGCGCCACGCGGGAAGGGCCATTGTTGCGGACCCTGCTGATCGATGAGCTCGCGGTCGATTCCTGACATGTCCAGATCGCGCCCGATCGTCAGGCCCTTGAACTCATCGAACAAGGCTTTGGGTGTAGCGAAGTCGAACAGCGCGGGTGCGCCGGGTTGCAGGCGTTTTTGCATGCGCTGAGCGAAATCCACGGTGATCGCCCAGTCGGAGCGCGCTTCGCCGGGCGCCTGAATAGCTTTGCGCACGTTGGAGATGCGTCGTTCGGAGTTGGTCACCGTGCCTTCTTTCTCACCCCAACTGGCAGCAGGCAGCAACAGATCGGCATAACGCGCGGTTTCGGTGGTCTTGAAGGCCTCCTGGAGTACCACGAACGGGCAGGTTTCCAGCGCTTGCCTGATGCGGTTCTGGTCGGGCAGTGACTGTGCCGGGTTGGTGCAGGCAATCCACAGGGCCTTGATCGTTCCATTCTGCAATTGCTCGAACAGTTCGATGGCTGAAAGGCCGGGATTGGCAGGCAGGCTATCGACGCCCCAGTAGTCTGCAACCTCCTGACGATGCTGAGGATTTGCCGCGTCGCGATGGCCAGGCAACAGGTTGGACAGACTGCCGGTTTCACGTCCGCCCATGGCGTTGGGCTGGCCGGTGAGCGAGAAGGGACCTGCGCCGGGTTTGCCAATCTGTCCGGTCGCCAAGTGCAGATTGATCAGCGCGCTGTTTTTCGCGCTGCCGGCCGTGGACTGATTCAGCCCCATGCACCACAGCGACAGAAAAGCCGGCGCTTCGCCCACCCATCGGGCGCAGGTGTGCAGCTGTTCCAGAGTAATGCCGCAGAGGGCGGCCACGTATTCAGGTGGGTAGTCACGGGCCAGCGTGGCCAGTTCCTCATAGCCCTGCGTGTGCGCGGCAATGAACGCCGGATCGATCAGCCGTTCGTTCATCAGTATATGAAGGATGCCGTGAAACAGCGCGACGTCCGTGCCGGGCTGAATCGCCAGGTGCAGGTCGGCCAGTTCGCAGGTGTCGGTACGCCGTGGGTCGATGACGATGAGTTTCATCTGCGGACGACGGCTTTTTGCCTCTTCCAGACGGCGAAACAGAATCGGGTGTGCGTAGGCCATGTTGCTGCCGACGATCATCACACAATCGCTCAGTTCGATGTCTTCATAGCTGCACGGTGGGGCATCGGCACCCAGGCTGCGCTTGTAGCCCGCCACGGCCGATGACATGCACAGCCGTGAATTACTGTCGATATTGTTGGTGCCGATCAGTGCGCGCGCCAGTTTATTGAACGCGTAGTAGTCTTCGGTCAGCAATTGGCCGGAAATGTAGAAGGCAACGCTGTCGGGGCCATGTGCGCGAATGCTTTCGGCGAACGCATTGGCCGCATGCTCCAGCGCGGTATCCCAATCGGTGACGCTGCGCGCCAGGCTCTTGCTCAGGCGCAGTTCCGGGTACAGCGCGCGGGCTTCAATGTCGCCGGTCAGGTGCAGGCTCGACCCTTTGCTGCACAGCTTGCCGAAGTTCGCCGGGTGCTTCGGGTCGCCGCTGACACCAAGAATATGCTCGCCGTCATGCTCGATCAGTACGCCGCAGCCTACGCCGCAATAGCAGCAGGTAGACGCCGTGACCCGGGGGGTGTGGAGGGCAAGGCTGTTCATGCGCAGGCAGCCTCTGGAGCAACGGGTTTGCCGAACATCAGGTGGTCGCGAATGGCGTCGATACCCTGGCCATCACGGATCTGCTGCAAGTACCAGTTGCCGTCGGCGGTGTCGCCGTACAGGCAGGCGCCGACCAGTACATCGTTCTTTATTACCAGCTTCTTGTAGATACCGCCGATGGGGTCGGAAAGGGTGATGCTTTCAGTGCCTTCACCGCCGAGGAAATCCCCGGCGGAAAACAGGTCGATACCGGTGACTTTCAGCTTGGTCGAGGTGACCGAGCCCGGATAACGCGCAAAGCCCAGTTGCGCGAGGTGGTTGGCGCAGACCCGCGCCTGCTCGAACAGCGGCGCCACCAGCCCATAGGCGATGCCACGGTGGCTGACACATTCGCCAATCGCGTAGATGCGCGGGTCGTAGGTCTGCAAGGTGTCATTGACCAGAATGCCACGGTTGCAGGGCAGGCCGGCTTGCTCGGCCAATTCGGTGTTGGGCCGTATGCCTGCTGCCATGACCACCAGATCGGCGTCGATCCTGTCGCCATTGTTGAATTGCACCGCGGTTACCCGGCCCTGATCATCGCCGAGCAAGGCGTTGGTCTGTTCGTCGAGGCGAAAGCTCAGGCCGCGCTTTTCCAGCGCCGCTTGCAGCATGCGCCCGCTGGTCTTGTCCAGTTGGCGCTCCAGCAGCGTCTGGCCGTTATGCACCACCGTCACGTGCATGCCGCGCAGGCTCAAGCCGTTGGCCGCTTCCAGGCCGAGCAGTCCGCCGCCGATGACGACTGCGCGCTTGTGCGTGACGGAGGTGTCGATCATCTGCCGCGTGTGGCCGATGTCGCGATAACCGATCACACCGTTCAGCGTGTTGCCCGGGATCGGCAGTATGAACGGCTGCGAACCGGTGGCAATCAGCAGCCGATCATAATGGGCCTGGGTGCCGTCATCGGCGATCACCAGGCGTCTGATGCGGTCGATCTTCACCACGCGACGGTTGAGCAACAACTGGATACCGTTGCGTTCGTACCAGTCGAGGTCGTTGAGCACGATGTCTTCGAAATTCTGCTCGCCGGCCAGTACCGGCGACAGCAGAATGCGATTGTAATTGGGGTGTGGCTCGGCGCCGAAGACCGTGATGTGGTAAAGGTCTTCGCTCAGTTTCAGCAACTCTTCGAGTGTGCGCACGCCGGCCATGCCGTTGCCGATCATCACCAGTTTGAGTTTGGTCATCTTGCCTCCGAGTCACTGCAGCGCGTGCTCGATACGTTTCGCGCAAACAAAAAAAGGCGTCCCGTCAGTGGCCTGACGAGGACGCCTTTGTCCGGTCCCGTTCGCTCGGGAGACGCAGCCTTCATCGTTGAGGGCGGCGTGTTATGAATTATCTGCCAGTGACCATGCAGCGCTTGTGCCAACTCGGATTTGCCAGCCTGCGCGGTGTGCAGTCGATAACCCTGGCGCTTTCTGCACTGCGTTGAGGCGCGTTGCACAGAAGCGGCGCGCAAGGGCTCAGTGGCGGCCCATCAACCAGATCACCAGCATCAGGTTGAACAGCAGAGAGAGCAACGCCAGTGTTCGCCAGACTTTCAGCGGTTCGCGTTCCAGCAGCGGACGCGGCTTTGCCACCAGCGGACGATGCTCGGCCTGCTCCAGCTCCAGCAACCACTGTTCGGCGGTTTCATAACGCTGGCTCGGGTCGGCGTGCAGTGCCTTGTCCAGGCTTTGGCTCAGCCACTGTGGCAGATCCGGTCGGTAACGGCTGGCAGGTATCGGTGCGCCGAAGCGACGGTGCTGAAAGGCTTCGATCTCGCCGTAAGGGTATTGCCCTGTCAGCAGGTAGTACAAGGTGACGCCTGCTGCGTACAGGTCCTGTTGCGGATGCGGTTCGGCGCCGTTGAAGGCTTCCGGTGCTATATAACTGGGTGTGCCGGGCAGGTCTTCGGTGTTGACCGCCGAAAGGCCCGGGCAGAACGCCAGGCCGAAATCCAGCAGGCGCAACTCGCCGTCGTCGGCCAGTAGCAGGTTTTCCGGTTTGATATCGCGATGGATGATGTTGCGTCGATGCAGCAGGCCCGTGGCCCGTAACAGTCGGGTGGCCAAGTCCTGCCACTGGGCCAGCGGCAACGGCCCTTTGTCGGTGAAGCGCTCGGCCAGTGTGTGCCCGCGATACTCGCGCATGACGTAATACAGATGCTGACGGTCTGGCAGCGGGTGTATCTCGGGAAAAAAACGCCCGGCGACCCGACGCAGAAACCACTCCTCCAGCAGTAAGCCCTGACCGGCACCGGTCTCGTCATGACGACTGGCTGGCAGGGTCTTCAGCAGCCAGGGCTGCTCATTGATATCGGTGACTCGATAAACGATGGACTGGCGTGATTGCGCCACGATGCTGACGACTTTCCAGCCTTCGAATGTCTGATCGGCCTTGAGTGCGGGTGGCAGCGGCCATTGCTGCAATTGCAGTAGCGTATCGCCCAGATCGTCCTCGCCGAGCGTGTCGACCTGAATCAGCAGGGCGCTGGCATTGTCCTGACTGCCGGCCAGGTGCGCCGCGCTGACCAGGGTTTTCACTGCCGCGTCGAGGTCGTGCTGTTCGCCCAGAATCGAGCGGATACTTGCATCGCCCAGTGCCGCCCATACGCCGTCGCTGACCAGCAGCAGGCGTTCGCCTTCACACAGCTCGCCGTCCAGGTAATCCATGACCACGTACTGATCCAGGCCCAGCGCACGTTTGAGCACATGCTGCATGTCGGCCTGTTCCCAGACGTGATCTTCACTGATGCGTTTCAGCGTTCCGGTGTGCCAGCGGTAAGCCCGGCAGTCGCCGACATGGGCGAGGGTGAAGCGCCTGCCACGCAGTACCAGAGCGCTGAGGGTGGTCAACAGGCCGTTGGCCAGCAGCCAGCGATTCTGCGCCAGCAGCAGGCGATCAAGGGACTGCGCCACGCCCCAGGTTTCCGGCGTGGCGTAATAGTCGAGGGCCAGCGCCTGCAGGGTCGACTGCGCGGCCAGTGCGCCGTCGGCACATTGGCTGACGCCGTCGGCAAGGGCGAACAGATAGCCCTTGCTGGCCGCCAGCGCCGGGACTGGCGTGACCAGGCGTACGGCGTCCTGATTCTCCGCTCGCGGTCCGCTGGCGCTGAATTGTGCAAACTGCAGTTGCAGGGTCATCGGCGCTTCAGACCCGGGCCGCCGTGACCGCGGCCGAACCCCAGGTGGTTCTCCAGCGACGTTTGACGTTCAGCAGGCCGAACCAGGCCAGTATCGCCAGGCCGGCGAACAGCCACAGACCCAACTGGTAGTCGCCGGTGTTCTGTTTGATGCTGCCCAGGCCCGCCGCCAGCAGGAAGCCACCGATGCCACCGGCCATGCCGATCAAGCCGGTCATGACCCCGATTTCCTTGCGGAAGCGCTGCGGTACCAACTGGAACACCGCGCCGTTGCCGGCCCCCAGGCCCAGCATCGCGGCCACGAACAGCGCCAGTGCTGCCCACGAACTCGGCAGGTTGAAGCCCACGGCGGCAATGCCGATGGCGGCAACCGCATACATCACGGTCAGCGTGCGAATCCCGCCGAAACGGTCGGCCAGTGCACCACCCAACGGACGCATCAGGCTGCCACCGAACACACAGGCAGCGGTGTAGTAACCGGCAGTGATCGGGCTCAAGCCATATTGGTCGTTGAAATAGCCGGGCAGGGCGCTGGCCAGGCCAATGAAGCCACCGAACGTCACACTGTAGAAAAACATGAACCACCAACTGTCACGGTCACCCAGCGCCTTGAGGTAGTCCGCCATGGATTTGGGTTTGCTGCGTTGCGGGGCGTTGCGGGCCATCAGGGTGAAGGCGATCAGGGTCAGAACCAGCGGGATCAGCGCCAGGCCGAAGACGTTGCCCCAGCCGAAACTGGCGGCCAGCACCGGCGCGATCAGCGCGGCCAGTACAGTGCCGGAGTTGCCCGCACCGGCGATGCCCATGGCCTTGCCCTGGTGCTGCGCCGGATACCATTGCGACGCCAGGGGCAGCGCGACGGCGAACGAAGCACCGGCCATGCCGAGGAACACACCCAGTACCAGCACCTGGCCGTAGGTGTGAATGCCCAGTTGCCAGGCACCCAGCAGCGCGCCGATAACGATCACCTGGCCGATGATTCCGGCGGTTTTGGGCGACAGCTGGTCGGCCAGCAGGCCCATGAAAAAGCGCAGCACCGCGCCCGCCAGAATCGGCGTGGCGACCATCAGGCCACGTTGCTGAGTGGTCAGGTGCAGGTCAGTGGCAATCTGTACCGCCAGTGGGCCCAGCAGGTACCAGACCATGAAACTCAGGTCAAAATAGAGAAAGGCCGCGAACAGGGTCGGTTTGTGGCCTGCCTTCCAGAAGCTTGTATCCATGTGCACACCTCATCATCTGCTAGTTAGTCAGTCGGGCCATGACCGCGACACGGGTGGTTCAGACGCTGTGGTGGAGTGTTCCGAATGACGGCGACTCCACCGGCCCCTTCGCCGGGGCCAAAACGCAAAAAACGTCGCCTCTCTGTCCACGGGGCGGAAAGAGATGAGCGACGTCTTTGTCGTAAAAGGTGATAGCCGCCGTTGGCTACCGGTGCGATTGCATTAGCAATAGACGGGCCAATGGTCGTGCAGGCGCGTCAGCCATACGTTGCAGGCAGGTTGTATGGCTTTCAGAGACTGCGAGCAGACTGATGTATGACCTCGAACCGGGCGTGGGCCATCAGGCGCGCTGCAAAAAAGGGCGTGGCGGCGAAAAGCCAGATAACGGCTTGCACAGTCCGTATCAGTCAACAGAAACAGGCAGTTAACAGGATTTAAGTATATTTTATTAAAGTTCAAACTATTTAATATTATTTAATGTGCCATCAGTTTTGCGTGTAAGTACTGTCATTGTGATGCTGTTTCGATACGCAGCTATGGTGGCCTTAATATATATAATTTAATGCGCAGCTCTCACGGTTGTACGATAGCAATGCTGTAAATATTTAATTTACTTTGCGTGGCATCTCTGAGAGCATCGCTTCTGTTGCGACGTGTGACGCTTATTAAAAAAGGTAGTTTCACTTTTCAATCCGGTAATCTGTAGTTGCAGTTTGCCAGTCAATCTCGATAAATGCTTACTTCGAAAGAAGTCATCGGCTACTCGCTCTTTTATCGGCGTCCGGCTGTCCTCGACACCTGAATGCCCGACACACTCTGCACCTCGGCATTGCACGCATGCCTGCCGTGTTGCCTTCCTATACGCGCTGCTTGTACAGGCGCCAGCAAAGGACATCATCATCATGAGTAACATCAATTACGCACCTACCATCTGGTCCCGTGCCGATGCGTTGAAGGTCAATGAAAATGACCCGACCACCACGCAGCCATTGGTAAAAGCGGACTTTCCGGTCATGAGTGATAAGGTCTTCATCTGGGACACCATGCCGTTGCGAGAGCTTGACGGCACGGTGGTCTCAGTCAACGGCTGGTCGGTTATCGTCACACTGACGGCTGATCGCCACCCCGACGACCCGCAGTATCTCGGCGCCAACGGCCGCTATGACATCAAGCGCGACTGGGAAGATCGTCACGGGCGGGCGCGCATGTGCTACTGGTATTCGCGCACCGGCAAGAACTGGATCTTCGGTGGCCGGGTCATGGCCGAAGGCGTGTCGCCCACCACCCGTGAGTGGGCGGGCACACCGGTATTATTGAATGACAAGGGTGATATCGATCTTTACTACACCTGCGTGACACCGGGGGCGACCATTGCCAAAGTGCGCGGCCGTATTGTGACGTCCGATCAGGGCGTGGAGTTGAAAGACTTTACCCAGGTCAAAAAACTGTTCGAGGCCGACGGCACTTATTATCAAACCGAAGCGCAGAACTCGACGTGGAACTTCCGCGACCCGAGTCCGTTTATTGATCCCAATGATGGCAAGTTGTATATGGTCTTTGAAGGTAATGTGGCCGGCGAACGCGGTACGCATACCGTTGGCGCTGCAGAACTTGGCCCGGTGCCACCCGGCCATGAAGAAGTGGGGGGTGCGCGTTTTCAAGTGGGCTGTATCGGCCTGGCAGTTGCGAAAGATCTCAGCGGAGAAGAGTGGGAAATACTACCGCCATTGGTGACTGCGGTGGGCGTCAATGACCAGACTGAACGTCCGCATTATGTCTTTCAGGACGGCAAGTATTATTTATTCACCATTAGTCACAAGTTTACGTATGCCGACGGTGTGACCGGGCCGGACGGCGTTTACGGTTTTGTGGGCGAGCATTTGTTCGGGCCTTACCGGCCGATGAACGCTTCCGGACTGGTGCTGGGCAATCCGCCTGCACAGCCATTCCAGACGTACTCCCACTGTGTGATGCCCAACGGCCTGGTGACTTCGTTCATCGACAGCGTGCCCACCAGCGGCGATGACTACCGTATCGGCGGCACCGAGGCGCCGACGGTCAGAATCCTGTTGAAGGGCGACCGCTCGTTCGTGCAGGAAGAGTATGACTACGGCTACGTCCCGGCGATGAAGGATGTGCAGTTGAGCTGACAGGCTGCGCCTCTGTAAACGGTGAAGAACGCCTGTGCGGGCAGGCGTTCTTCCTGGCTTCAGCCCAGCAGTTCGCTCATTGCGATAATCTGCTCGGCCACCTGAATCAGCTTTTGCTGACGACTCATTGCCTGACGTCGCATCAGCGTATAAGCCTCTTCTTCGTTGCAATCCTTCATCTTCATCAGTAGCCCCTTGGCCAGCTCGATGCGCTTGCGCTCGGCCAGTTGCTGATCGCGGGCATGCAGTTGCGCACGCAGCGCCTGATCGCTTTCAAAGCGGGCCATTGCCACATCCAGAATTGGTTGCAGCCGTTGTGCCTGAATCCCCTCGACGATATAAGCGCTGACCCCGGACTTGATGGCCTGGCGCATCACGCCTGGATCGTGCTCGTCGGTGAACATCACGATGGGACGTGGCTGGTCGCGGCTGACCAGCACCACCTGCTCCATCACGTCGCGACCTGGCGATTCAGTGTCGATGAGGATGACGTCCGGGCGCACGGCTTCGACGCGTGCGGGCAGGTCGATGATCAGGCCGGATTCGTCGATCACTTCGAAACCGGCCTCCATCAAGGCTGACTTGAGGCGACCGACCTTTTTGGCGGTGTCATTGATAAGCAGGATACGCAGCATGGTCACGTTCTCCGTCAACGACTGGCCACAGCGGGCGCGTCGTCGGCCAGCGAATGGAGCTTGAAGCTACGCGCGTAGCCCGCCGGATCGCTGCCGTCCCAGATCCTGCCATCGATCAGCTGACTGCTGCGCATGGTTGCGGCGGGTACGTCGATGCCCAGCGCGCTGGCCGCCTGACGGTACAGGTCGAGTTGCTGGACGCGACTGGCGACCGCCAGGTAATCCGGGTCTTCGCGCAACAGGCCCCAGCGCCGGAACTGGGTCATGAACCACATGCCGTCGGACAGCCAGGGGTAGTTGACCTGTCCTTGGGCATGGAAGCTGACCGCGTGAGGGTCTTGCCAGCGATTGCCGAGACCGTCGCTGTACTGACCGAGCAGGCGCGGCTCGATGCAGTCCACTGAGGTGTCCAGGTAATCGGCACCGCTGAGAAGTTGTGCGGTGCTGCGCCGGTTATGATCGTTTTCCTCGATGAAGCGGCTCGCTTCCAGTACGGCCATGATCAGCGCTCTGGCGGTATTGGGGTTCTGCTCGACGAACTCACGGGTACAGCCCAGCACCTTGCCCGGGTGATCCGGCCAGATCGACTGGCTGGTCGCCATGGTGAAGCCCAGTTGCTGCTGAACGGCACTGGCACCCCAGGGTTCACCGACGCAGAAACCGTCGATGCGCCCAGCCTGCAGGTGTTGCGCCATTTGCGTGGGCGGCACCACGACACTGGTCACATCATCGAGCGGATGAATGCCCTGACTGGCCAGCCAGTAGTAGAGCCACATGGCGTGGTTGCCGGTGGGGAAGGTCTGCGCGAAGGTCAGCCTTGATCCGCTTTGGTGCGCGCGTTTGTCCAGTGCTTCAGGAGTGATCACGCCCGCCTGCTGCAACTCGCGGGACAGGTTGATGCACTGGCCGTTCTGGTTGAGCCCCATGAGGATGGCCATGTCGGCCGCCGGGCCACCGCTGATGCCCAGTTCCACCGCATAGATCAGACCGTACAGGCTGTGTGCCGCCTGCAACTGCCCGCTGACCAGCCTGTCGCGCAGCCCGGCCCAGGAGGTCTGACGCTCGAGGTTCAGGCTCAGGCCGTAAGGCTGGGCGAAACCCTGAGTGGCCGCGACCACCAGCGGGGCGCAGTCGGTCAATGCCATGAAGCCCACGTCCAGGCTGTTCATTTCCGGGGCGTCGCTACCGGCCACCCAGTCCAGCGCATTACCGGTTCGTTCGTTCATCGCGCGTGCTTCATCAAAGGTCCGTCCAGAAAAAAGGCGTCGTCCGACCCATTGCAATGCAAGTGTCGAAGCGACGCCGTTGTCCATGCACCGCTCCGCCGTTGGAGTGAGTGCCGATAGCGGTTTCAAGCAAGGCATATGCCATCGCCGGGGAGGGGCGAGCAACAAGTTTGTCGCGCGCCTCGCCTGACAGGCCCGCACACGTCTATAATCGCCACCCTGAATTCAGCTGCTCACGAGCCCATCCCGCCATGTATAACCTGGCCCGCCAGTTACTGTTCAAACTTTCCCCGGAAACCTCTCATGACCTGTCGCTGGACCTGATCGGTGCAGGCGGACGGCTGGGCCTCAATGGCCTGCTGAGCAAGTCCCCGGCGAAGTTGCCGGTCAGTGTGATGGGCCTTGAATTTCCCAATCCTGTGGGGCTGGCAGCCGGCCTGGACAAGAATGGTGCAGCCATCGATGGCTTCGCGCAACTGGGCTTCGGGTTCGTCGAGATCGGCACAGTGACGCCACGTCCGCAGCCGGGCAACCCCAAACCGCGTATTTTCCGCTTGCCCAACGCCGAGGCGATCATCAATCGCATGGGCTTCAACAATCTGGGTGTCGACAACCTGGTGTCCCGTGTCGAAGCGGCAAAATATCGCGGCGTTCTGGGCATCAATATCGGCAAGAACTTCGACACGCCGGTCGAGCGTGCGGTCGACGATTACCTGATCTGTCTGGACAAGGTCTATGCCCATGCCAGCTACGTTACGGTCAACGTCAGTTCGCCCAATACGCCGGGGCTGCGCAGCCTGCAGTTCGGCGACTCGCTCAAGCAACTGCTCCAGGCCCTAAGCCTGCGCCAGCAGGAGCTGACGCAACGGCATGGCAGGCGTGTGCCGCTGGCGATCAAGATTGCCCCGGACATGACCGACGAAGAGACCGTGCTGGTGGCCGCAGCCCTGATCGAGTCCGGTATGGACGCAGTCATCGCCACCAACACCACGCTTAGCCGCCAAGGCGTCGAAGGCCTTCCGCATGCTGATCAGGCAGGCGGCTTGTCGGGCGCGCCGGTTCGGGAAAAAAGCACGCACATCGTCAAGGTCCTGGCCGGTGAGCTCGCGGGGCGTCTGCCGATCATCGCCGCAGGCGGGATCACCGAAGGCCGACACGCCGCCGAGAAGATCGCCGCGGGGGCCAGTCTGGTGCAGATCTATTCGGGGTTCATCTACAAGGGCCCTGCGCTGATTCGAGAGTCGGTGGATGCCATTGCGGCGATGCCTCGCGCCGCACGCTGAACCCCGGGTAAAAAAAAGGGGATCTGCAAGAGAGCCCCTGGGCGTTGGCCCGCCGCCCGGGTCGGGCGTGCATGGTGCAGGTGTGAATCAGTCAATCATGTGTGTGGCCCGACAGAGGCCGAAAGTCTTTGATGTGAATCGCCTCATCCGACCGCGTGAAGTTCGTTGAGTCTGTGGATGCCCGCAGTGCCGGTCATACCGTCCCAGTTGTCGCCGCGTCCTTCGCGCCAGCCATTGATCCATGCCTGGCGTACTGACGGTAGAGTAAAAGGGCAAAGCTCACGGGATTTACCATGAACGCCGTATTGATATCCGCGTAAAAATGCTCTTTCCAACGGATCACGCTTAAGTCTTCTCATAGGGTAATGCCCTCGTCTGTTGACTGTAATATCCCTGAGACCCCGTGATGAGGTCGGGCAGAATCTTCTGCCGTTGGGGCCCGCTGCCGGCGTCGCGGGCCTTGATGCCATCACCATTGCGGCGATGACCTGAGACGATTTCTAACCAAAGCGCAGGGCGGTGTGAATGATCGTTTTGTCATAAGCACGTCACATTTAGGTCTGTCGAGCAATAAGCGATGATCTGTTTCAACCATGATTTTTTCTGCAGCCCCTTGAACATGGGCGTTTGCAGGCTAATTGAAATCGCTTATCAGGCTCATATACTGGCTCAATGCCTTGGCTGGTTAAGCGACGAAGGGTCATGATCGGCGCTGCACAAATGTGACTTTTCAAAACACCACTTTTGATTGCGTGCCTTATTGCCGACATCGACTTGCCTGATATCTGTTCTAATACGCGCCAGAACTGCCGCAATGACATGACAGGATCATGCGGTGGACCGGCACACATCACGTGCCACGCAGGCGTTCTCCATGAAAGACGCCTGTTCAAATCTGGCAGGGCAATGCGTTGCCCGCCGCAGACGGCTCAGGCCCTGGAATACACATGTCGGATCGCTACGAACTTTTCCTCACTTGCCCCAAGGGTCTCGAAGGCCTGCTTGCGGAGGAAGCCACTGCGCTGGGCCTGCAAGAGACCCGCGAGCACACTTCAGCCATTCGCGGCTCGGCCGACATGGAGACCGCTTACCGGCTATGTCTCTGGTCGCGACTGGCCAACCGCGTGTTACTGGTGCTCAAGCGCTTCCCGATGAAGGATGCCGAAGACCTCTACCACGGCGTACTGGATGTCGAGTGGCAGGATCATCTTGAATCCGACGGCACCATTGCGGTGGAATTCAGTGGTCATGGTTCGGGCATCGATAACACCCATTTCGGTGCATTGAAGGTCAAGGATGCGATCGTCGACAAGCTGCGTACTCCGGATGGCGAGCGTCCTTCGGTCGACAAGATCAACCCCGATCTGCGCGTGCACCTGCGCCTGGATCGCGGCGAAGCCATTCTGTCCCTCGACCTGTCCGGGCATAGCCTGCACCAGCGCGGTTACCGTCTGCAGCAGGGCGCTGCACCGCTGAAGGAAAACCTCGCTGCCGCTATCCTGATTCGTGCTGGCTGGCCGCGCATCGCTGCCGAGGGCGGCGCGCTGGCTGACCCGATGTGCGGTGTCGGTACGTTTCTGGTCGAGGCCGGGATGATCGCCGCCGACATCGCCCCGAACATCAAGCGTGAACGCTGGGGCTTCTCGGCCTGGCTGGGCCACGTCCCGGCGCTGTGGCGCAAGCTGCACGACGAAGCGCTGGCCCGCGCAGACGCCGGGTTGGCCAAAACACCTTCGTGGATTCGCGGTTACGAGGCTGATCCGCGACTGATCCAGCCGGGACGCAACAACATCGAACGTGCTGGTCTGAGTGACTGGATCAAGGTCTATCAGGGCGAAGTCGCGACCTTCGAGCCGCGTCCCGACCAGAACCAGAAAGGTCTGGTGATCTGCAACCCTCCGTACGGCGAGCGCCTGGGTGACGAAGCCAGCCTGCTGTATCTCTACCAGAACCTCGGCGAGCGCCTGCGTCAGGCCTGCCTTAACTGGGAAGCTGCGGTGTTCACCGGCGCGCCGGACCTCGGCAAGCGCATGGGCATTCGCAGCCACAAACAGTATTCGTTCTGGAACGGCGCCTTGCCGTGCAAGCTGCTGCTGATCAAGGTCACGCCTGACCAGTTCGTGACCGGCGAGCGACGCACCCCCGAGCAGCGTCAGATCGAACGCGAAAACCCGGTCGAGGTTGAAGTCGTTGAGCGCAAACTCAACAAGAACGGCAACCCGATCAAGCCGGAACCGGTGGTGGTCGAACAGGCGCGCCTGAGTGAAGGCGGGCAGATGTTTGCCAATCGCCTGCAAAAGAACCTCAAGCTGATGGGCAAGTGGGTACGTCGCGAGGGGATCGATTGCTACCGCGTGTATGACGCCGACATGCCTGAATACTCGCTGGCGATCGATCTGTATCACGACTGGGTGCATGTTCAGGAATACGCCGCACCCAAGTCCATCGATCCGGAAAAGGCGTCAGCCCGGCTGTTCGATGCGCTGGCGGCCATTCCGCAAGCCCTGAACATCGACAAGAACCGCGTAGTGATCAAGCGTCGCGAGCGTCAGAGCGGCACCAAGCAGTACGAGCGCCAGAGCGCCCAGGGCCAGTTTCTGGAAGTCAGCGAAGGCGGCGTCAAGCTGCTGGTCAATCTGACCGACTACCTGGACACCGGGCTGTTTCTCGATCACCGGCCGATGCGCATGCGTATTCAGCGCGAGGCGGCCGGCAAGCGCTTCCTGAACCTGTTTGCCTACACGGCGACGGCCAGTGTGCATGCTGCCAAGGGCGGTGCGCGCAGCACCACCAGCGTCGACCTGTCGCGGACCTATCTGGACTGGGCGCGTCGTAACCTGTCGTTGAACGGTTTCTCCGACAAGAATCGTCTCGAGCAGGGCGACGTGATGGCCTGGCTGCAGGCCAATCGCGACGAGTACGACCTGATCTTCATCGACCCGCCGACGTTCTCCAATTCCAAGCGCATGGAAGGCATTTTTGATGTCCAGCGTGATCAGGTCGAGCTGATCGATCTGGCCATGGCGCGTCTCGCACCGGGAGGCGTGTTGTACTTCTCCAACAACTTCCGCAAGTTTGTGCTTGATGAAAACCTGAGTCAGCGTTACGCGGTCGAGGACATTACCGCGCAAACCATCGATCAGGACTTCGCCCGTAACGGCAAGATCCACCGCGCCTGGAAAATCATGGCGCGTAGCTGATCCGGTGCGCGATGAACTGATCGGTAATGGTCCGTTCATCGCGCCTCGCGATACCTCCTGCACTCGCTTGCATGCCCGTGCAGACAGACCAACGGATCGTCCTGAAACCGCCATAAGCCTATGAAAATTACTGGCGAATAGCTATAACAGAAGTCATAGCCAGCCTGACGCTTCCGTATGTTGGCGTCATGAGTTTGTGTGTATGACAGTGAAACGGTTCAAGCTGAGAATTCTGAGTTTCATCAATGGTCAGCGATCAGCGTGGCTTATCGCAGTGCTGGTATTGCTGATCGGTACGGCACTTACGATCATGCTGGCGCTGGCCGATAACGAGTTGTATCAGCGCCAGTTGCGTCAGCGTTTCGACATGGTTGCCGCGGAGCGCTTCAGTCGCCTGCAGGAGCGTCTGGACCGGCAGGTCACCCGGCTCGACACGTTGGCTCGCTTCTTTATCTACTCCCATCAGGTTGAACTGTCCGAATTCGACGGGTTTGTCGCGCCGTTGCTGATTGGCACCCAGGCGTATGCCTGGAACCCGAGGGTGCTGCAGGCCGAGCTTGCAGCCTTTGAACGACAGTCGCGTGAGGAAGGATCGCCCGGGTATGCCATACGCGAGATGGATGAAAACGGCGCCTTGAAAATCGCCGCAGTGCGAAATGAATACTTCCCGGTTCGATTCATCCAGACCCTCAGCAACATTCCAACGCCAGCGGGGTTTGATATTGCTTCCGAGCCGGTGCGGCGTGCCGCTCTGGAGCGTGCGCGCTTGCTGAAACGAACGGTCGCAACGCCTCGTATTCGCCTGCTGTCCCTGGAGCCGTCCGATACCTACGGCATTTTGCTGGTCGCACCGGTGTTCTCGATTGGCCAGCCGGTTCCGCAATTGAGGGGCTACGTCACCGCAGTGATCAGCCTGACGCAATTGATGAACGTTGGAACGGCGGAGCAGGACAACCTTGCCGTGACCATGCTCGACCTCAGTTCGCCGGAAACGCCCGAGCAGGTCTACCAGTCTCCGCTCCCCGCAATACGCAATCAGCTGTACGCCAGCAGCCTGCTGAGCCTGGGCGACAGGGATTATCTGGTCGAGGTTCGCCCTACGCAGATTTTCAGTCTGAATAACCAAATCATGATGCCCGGTCGGGTGCTGTGGCTTGGAGGACTTTTGAGCCTGATGCTCAGTGCCTTGCTCTACAGCCTGATCAGCCAGCGTCAGCGCGCCTTGCAACGGGTGGCGCAGCGTACCCGCGAGCTGCGCCAGCGCGAGCAACAATTGAGGGCTGCGCACGGTCAACTGCGCAGTGTGCTGGATGCGGCGACAGAAGTGGCAATCATCGCGACCGATCTGGACGGGCTGATCAAGACGTTCAATGTCGGGGCACAGAAAATGCTCGGCTATGCACAGGAGGATGTGCTGGGCAGGTTTCGCCTCATGGACTTTTATCAGTCTGCTGACCTGGAGGCCCGAGCGAGCCGCTTGAGCAAAAGCCGCGGGCAACCGATCAGCGCCTCGCAACTGATGTTTCTCGACGCCGTGCAGGATGGTAACCACCCTTCGCAGGAGTGGACCCTGCAGCGCAGCGATGGCAGCACGCTGGTGGTGAATATGCTGGTCACCGCGGTGCGTGACGATCAGGGGCTCTGGACCGGGTATCTGGCCGTGTGCATCGACGTTACCGAGCACAAGCGTGTCAATCAGGCCCTTGCCGAGCAGGGGCAGTTGCTGAAAAAGCTCGGCTCGCAAGTCCCAGGCGGTATTTACCAGTACCATTTGGCCGTTGATGGCAGCGCGCGTTTCAGGTACGCCAGCGCCGGCATGTGCGAGCTGTTCGAAGTGGATGAAGAGCAGTTGCTGGGCGACTCTGAAACTATCCTGCAACGCATACAGCCGGTGGATCTGACACGGGTCAAAAGCTCCATTTTGATCAGCGCCAAGCACCTGACACCGTGGAGTCAGGAGTACCGCGTTGATCTGCCACGCAAGGGTTTGCGCTGGCTACGCTCGGCGTCGACGCCTGAGCGCCTGGCCGATGGTAGCGTGCTGTGGCATGGCTTTGTGTCCGATATCACCGACCTCAAGCGCGTCGAGCAGGAGTTGCGTGCGCTGTCGGTCACTGACGTGCTGACCGGTGCCTATAATCGGCGCTACTTTCAGGACCGGATGCAGTCCGAGCTGAAAAGAATCGACCGGCACGGCGGTAACCTGTCGGTCATCATGCTCGATATCGATCACTTCAAACGGATCAATGACCGCTTCGGGCATGCCGCAGGCGATCAGGTGCTCAAGGCCATTTCGGAAAAGATCAGCCAGCGGCTGCGCAGCGATGATGTGTTCTGCCGCCTGGGTGGCGAAGAGTTCATGGTGATCTGCCCGGGAACGCGCGGTGCCCAGGCCTATCAACTGGCACTGAGCCTGCGCGATGAACTGCGCAAGCAGGTTATCGAAGGCGTCGATCAGGTGGTCACGGGCAGCTTCGGGATCGCCAGCTGGCGCGAGGGTGAGGGTGTCGACGCGATGTTGCTGCGCGCCGACTCGGGTGTCTATGCGGCGAAACAGGCCGGTCGCGATCGGGTCGAGCCCGAGCAACGCTGATGAAGACAGACCCGCTGCGACAGCGGGTCTGTTGTTGATGGCCAGTATCGGTTGGTTATTGCTGGATCGAGACCGTGGTGTTGGTCAGCTTGGGCTGTCGATACAGATCAATCAGTACCTCGTCGAGTATCGAGGATGCGCCGAACGGACGCGGGTCGTTGAGGATCGCCACGACTGCCCAGGTGTTGCCGTTACTGTCGCGGCTGAAGCCGGCAATCGCGCGTACGGTATTCAGGGTGCCGGTCTTGATGTGCGCCTCGCCCAGCAGCGGGGTACGCTTGAGTCGCTTGCGCATGGTACCGTCGAGGCCGGCCAGCGGCATTGAGCTCATGAATTCGGCCGCATAGGGGCTGCGCCAGGCCGCTTGCAGGATCACCGCCATTTCACGCGCGCTGACACGCTCGGCCCGCGAAAGCCCGGAGCCGTTCTCCATGACCAGATGCGGCGCAGTGATGCCTTTCTTCGCCAGCCACTGGCGGATGACACGTTGCGCGGCCTTGCCGTCGTCACCGTCCGCTTCGTTGCGGAACTCTTCGCCCAGGCTCAGGAACAGTTGCTGGGCCATGGTGTTGTTGCTGAATTTGTTGATGTCACGAATGACTTCCACCAGATCCGGTGAAAAGGCCTTGGCCAGCAACTTGGCATTGCCGGGCAGCACGCCAACGCGGTCCTTGCCCTGAATGGTGCCGCCCAGTTCCTGCCAGATGGCTCGCACTGCGCCGGCCGCGTAGGTCGGATGGTCCAGCAGTGACAGGTAGGTCTGTGAGTTGCAGCCATTGCCCAACTGGCCGGTGACCGTCACGTTGACGCTGCCATCGGCCTGGGTGACCGGGTTGTAGCGCACATCCCCGGTGCATTGCTTCGAGGCGCTTGCCTTGACCTGATTATCAATGCGGATGCTGGCAATCGGCGGCTCGACCGAGAGCAGAATCCTGCCATCGTCATTACGGGTCACGAATCGCAGCGCCTTGAGGTTGACCATAAGCGCGTCGGGTTTGACCAGAAACGGCTTGTTGTCGTCATTGCCGTCATCGTTGAACACCGGCAATTGCGGTTGCACAAAATGACTGCGGTCCAGTACCAGGTCGCCGGTCACCTGCTGTACACCGTTGGCGCGCAGGTCACGCATCAGCAGCCAGAGCTTTTCCATATTCAGCTTGGGATCGCCACCGCCCTTGAGATACAGGTTACCGCGAAGCACGCCATTGCTCAGAGTGCCGTCGGTGAAGAATTCGGTTTTCCACTGATGGGTCGGGCCGAGCATTTCCAGGGCCGCATAAGTGGTGATCAGCTTCATCGTAGAAGCCGGATTGACCGATACGTCGGCGTTGAATACGGTCGGCGTGCCCGGGCCGTTAAGCGGCAACATCACCAGCGACAGTGCGTCATCGCTGAGTTTGCTGGCTTTCATAGCCTGTTGAACCTTGGGGGGCAGCGTGGTGTTGATGACGGCGGCGTAGGAGGGCAGAGCCAGGGGCAAAAAAAGTGACGCGAGCAACAATGGACGTAGCGACTTGATCATTGACTAAAACCCTACTGCAAAGAGGGAAACGAAAAAGAGGGCATGGATGAATTCCCTCGGTAACTATTGCAAATGGCGATTCGATTTCGATAACTATAGTAGTGAATGCGCGGCGGGCTTTTTTTGTAACACGCAATGCCACGCATGAAACGAGTCGCATTATGCCCCAAGCGGGGCAGGCTTGTGACCGGGGGGTAAGCCGGTAAATGCTATTTTTTATTGATTCGGCATCGGCGGCTGCTGCAAGGCCGGATATCCATCACCCGCTGTAATTGTCGGGCTTTTAAATTGCCAAGCTGGTAAAGTGCCGCCCGATATTTATTGATGAGGATTGTCCCATGGCCACTAACCGCTCCCGCCGTCTGCGCAAGAAACTGTGTGTGGACGAGTTCCAGGAATTGGGTTTCGAACTGAACCTGGACTTCAAGCAAGAGCTGGACGACAAGGCAATCGATGCTTTCCTTGACGCTTTCCTGAAAGAAGCAATGGAAGCCAACGGTCTTGGCTATGTGGGCGGCGACGACTTCGGTCTGGTTTGCCTGAGCAAGCGTGGCTCGGTCAGCGAAGAGCAGCGTGCTGCTGTCGAAGCCTGGCTCAAGGGCCGCAGCGAACTGACAGAAGTCACTGTCAGCCCGCTGATCGACGTCTGGTACCCGGAAAAAGAAATCAATCCGGCCGCCTGATGTAGCGGGAAGCAGGCCAGCGCCTGCTTCCCTTGCCTGTTCCCGCGTACCCTTTCGTACATACCCTCGCCGTACCGTCTTCAGCGCTCGCTCAGTCAGGCTTTGCCTGTTGCAGTATCAGTGCGTCCTCAAGCTCGATCATGGCCAGTTCGACCGCCTGCTGGCAGGTGCGGAACTGTTCATCCGGCGTGTCCGGTTCGCAGGCCAGTTCGAGCGCATCACAGGCGTCGACCACCCTTGAAGCCTGGATGATCCGTGCTGCGCCCTTGATCCTGTGCGCCAGGTCACGGGTTTTCTGACGATTGTTTTCCGGCATCAGTCTGGCGAGCAACAGCCGGTCTTCGTGGTTACTGTGCAGCAGTTGCGCGAGCAGGCGCTCAACCATTTCAGGACGGTCACCGGTCAGGTTGCTGACGCTGTCGAGGCTGAAGGGCAGGGCCCGCAGGGGCGCAAGCGGGGCAATGGCTGCCAGCCGCTCGCTGAGCATCGAGAGGCTGATGGGTTTGAACAGGCAATCGTCCATGCCTGCCGCCCGGCAGCGTTCTATCTCGTCGGGCTGCGCGTTGGCCGTGAAGCCCCAGACCGGGCAGCGTTGGCGTTCGCAGGCGCGCTCCTGTTCGCGGATAGCCGCGGTCATGTCGTAGCCGTTCATGATAGGCATGTTGCAGTCGGCGACGACCAGATCGAAGGTATCGGTCTTCCAGCGCTCGAGCCCTTGCGCGCCGTTTTCGGCCATTTCGCAGTGATGGCCTAGAAAGCCGAGCTGCTGGCAAAGCAGCAGTCGATTGGCCGGATGATCGTCGACGATCAGGATTCTGAGTGCCTGATGAACGACGGCTGCCGGTTGCGCAACGACGGGCTGCCCGGTCAGCGCTTCAAGTGTGGTCAGCACCAGGTTCATGCTGATCCGGGTACCGTGCCCCGGTGTGCTGTCGAGCGAGAGATTGCCGCCCATCATCATGCACAGACTGCGGCAGATCACCAGCCCGAGCCCGGCGCCGGTACGCGCCATTTGTCCGGTATTATCGGCCTGAGCGAACGGTTCAAACAGGCGTTGCTGGTCTTCGACACTGATGCCGATGCCGCTGTCCTGAACGGTGATGTGCAGATGCAGCAGTTGCGGGTCCGGACTTTCGGCTGCCTGCAGTACGACCTTGATCCGCCCCATCGGGGTGAACTTGATGGCATTGCTGACCAGGTTGGACAGTATCTGTTTGAAGCGCAGCGGGTCGATCAATACGTCGGCATTGATCCTGCTGTCCAGTTCCAGTACCAGCTCAAGGTCCTTCTGCCGCGCCAGACCGTCGAATACCCTGAGCACCGATTCCACCAGACGACGCAGATTCGCCCGCTCGGGGTTGAGTGACAGCCGCCCGGATTCGATGCGGGCGATGTCGAGGATATCGCCGATCAGGTCGAGCAGGTCGTTGGCCGAACTGTAGGCGACTTCGATGGCGGAGCGATCCAGTTCGCCGTGATCGGCACGTTTGAGCGCCAGTTCCAGCATGCCGATCACTGCATTCATGGGCGTGCGGATTTCATGGCTCATGGTGGCAAGGAAGGTGCTCTTGGCCCGGCTGGCGGCGTCGGCCTGCTCCTTGGCAGCCTGCAAGTCCTCGATGAGCTGGCGACGCTCGCTGATGTCGATCCAGCCACCGATGATGCCCTGCACTTCGCCCAGAGAGTCACGAAACGGCAGGATCCAGTGGTAGATGGTCAACTGTCGATCGCCAATGCGCAGAGGGCGGTCGAGGATCAGCGCGGTATTGCTGGCCATGACCCGCTGATAGTCGGCAGCATACTCCCGGGCTTCGAAGGCATTGCCCAGCACCCCTTCGGTGGCGCTCTTGCCGATGATGTCTTCCCGTTGCGCGGAGAAAACCCTGAGGTAGCTGTCATTGCACATGCGCAGCATACCTTCGCGATCCCTTACGTAGATTGGATGCGGTGTACCCTCGACCAGCGCGCGCATGAATTCGAACTGATCGCCCAGCGCTCGTTCCGCAGCCTCGCGCTGACGTATCTGCCGGCGCATCCAGGCATTCCAGGCCAGCAGGCCCAGCAGCAACAGGCCTGCACCCACCACAATCTGATAGATCAGCCGCTCATAGTCATGCCAGTTGGCGCGTGAGGGGGTGTAGACGCGCCATCGGTTGTTGATCGCTGCCAGATCCTGCGGCGCGATACTCGCCAGCGCCTTGTCGAGAATCGAACTCAGCTCGATGGCATTGCGTGAGGTCGCCATGGAAATCAGCGCCGGATCCTCGCCGACGGTGGCGGTCATCTGCAAACGCTCCTCGAAGATGCCGGAAGACAGGAAATAGTCCGCGCTGAGCAGCGAGATGACTGCACCTTCCGCTCTGCCCAGCGACAACATGTCCAGCGCCTGGAATGGATTGTCGATCTCCAGCGGCACGACCCTGGGGTATTTGCGGCTTAGCCAGTCCAGCATCGGGCTGCCTTGGGTGATCGCCAGACGCTTGCCGTCCATCTGCTCCAGATAGCTGGGGGCACCCTGGCCCTTGTGGGTGACCAGCACGAACGAGTTGTCGATGTAGGGGCGGGTGAAGCTCAAGCGGTCCTCACGCGCATCACTGGACACCAGCGCGCCGATCATGTCTGCCTGGCCTTCGCTGACCTGATTGAGCATGTCGGTCAGGCTGGGCGAGCGTTTGACGTCGAACCTAAGCCCGGTACGCAGACGCACCAGTTCGAGCAAGTCTGCGGTGATGCCGCGAAAGTTACCCTTGGCATCGAAGAATGTCAGCGGCGCATACGCTTCGTTGACGACCACGCGTACGGTCGGGTGCTGCGCGATCCAGCGTTCCTCGCGTTGCGTCAGTTGCAGCTTCTGGTCGGTGAGCAGCAGGTCGCTGCCCGTGCTCCAGCGTCTGGAAATATTGATGCGTTCATCGACGGGGATGGCTTTCAGCGTCTGATTGATGATGCCCAGCAGTTGCGTGTTTTCGTTGCTGACCGCGAAGCTGAAACCGTTGGGCTCGTGCTGGCCGAAATTCGACATCTGCACGTTGTTCAGATAACCCTTGTTGATGATGTATTGGGTGGAAATCGTATCGCCCAGAAACACGTCCGCCTGATTGAAAGCGACTGCGTTGATGGCGTTCTGAAAAGAGGGATAGGTTTTCAGCGTTGCGCCTGGATAGGACGCTTCGACCTCGGCAGGTGGCAGGTAGTGATAGACCATGCTCAGCCGCATACCTTTCAGGCCCTCGTTCAGGGGGCGGGTGTCTCCGACCCGGGTGACCAGAACGGGTTGATCCACCGAGTAGGGCTGCGAAAGCCTGATGTTTCGATCGATGGCTTCAAAACCGTTTGCGGTACCCAGCAGATCGATCTGGCCTGCGGCAAGGGCCTTGATCGCCGCATCACGGGTTTCGAAACGCTGAACCCTGACGGGCAGGTCCAGCGCATCCGAAATGATCCCTGCATAATCGGCAGTGATGCCTTCGTAATCGTTACCCGACATCGTGATATCAAAGGGCGGGTAATCGGGGTTCGAGGTGCCGAGAATCAGTTCGCGTTGACCGCGCACCCACTGCCACTGGTGACTTTCCAGCTTCACATCCATGTGCGCCGGGCTCGAGCGACCGAGCAGGGTATAGTGATCGGCCGCATGAGGACCGGCCTCAGCACCCCAGCCTATGCACAGGCTTGTAGCCAGTATTAATAATTGTCTGAAGCGCTTGGGCATCCGTTTTCTCACACTAGCGCGTTGCGTTTTGCCATCTCGATAAGTTCTACCAAGGTTCTTGTTTTTAGTTTTTGCATCAGTCGCGTTTTGTAAGTACTGACGGTTTTGTTACTGAGAAACATACCCTTGGCTATTTCCTTGTTGGAACGGCCCTGGGCAAATAACTGCAATACCATCAGTTCGCGGTCATTGACCAACTTGAACAGCTCCAGCTCGTGGGTCTGTCCATCTTCACGAACTGCGCACGTCAACGCCTGACTGGGAAAGTAATTGTAGCCGGATAATACCGCTTTCACCGAACTGAGCAGCTCGCTAAGGTCTTCCTGCTTGCACACATAACCCGAGGCACCCGATTGCATGCAGCGAATGGCAAACAGGTTGGGAGTTTGCGACGTCAGCACCAGAATCTTGGAGGACAGCCCCATCGTATTGAAGCGAGCCAGCACCTCAAGGCCGTCGAGCTTGGGAATGCTGATATCGAGGATGATCAGGTCGGGCATGCATTCACGAACCATTTGCATGGGGTCGACACCGTTATCGGTTTCGCCGACCACCTCATAGTTTTCGTTCTCCAGAAGCATTCTTACCGCCATCCGGATGACCGGGTGATCGTCGATGATAAAAACTGAGTTCATATTCCATTCCATAACAAGCAGTGAAGAAAGCGCGCACCTTAGCTCAGATGTTCGGGCAGGCACATAAAGAGACTTGCTCGGCAGGCATATATAGGAAAGGTCCTACAAGAATTAGCGTATCGGAGTACGTAAAAGCCTACGTAGAACACAAGTGTGTTTAAACGTTAACGCTTATTTCATTGTGTGTTTGGCGAGCGATGCACCCAATGTTTATTACTTTCTGGAATCATCATTCATGTTGACTGATGATTTCCTACGCGTCTGAACGTCGAATGTAATCGGTACGGTTTGCCGGTTTAAGGTATGTACCGGTTTTTACCCGGGATATCCAAAAGCGCATAAAGCCGGGTTGCCGATGTCAGTCAACGAGGTGCCCCAGCAGGCGGCTGAGGTCGGGTCCGTGCAGGGGTTTGCTCAGGCAACCGAGCAGAGGGAGATCGCGCTGCAGGGCGAGTTGCTGCAGGTTTTCAAGCTGTGTATCCGGCAAGCCGCTGAGCAGAATGGCCTGGCGCAGCCAGCCGTGTCGGGATGCCTCGTCGATCAGGTCGAGGCCCGACATGTCCGGCAGGCACTGATCGCACAACAAAAGCCCGTAGGGTTCGGCACTGCGTTGCATGGCGGCCATCGCCTCGGCAGCCGTAAGCACGGGAGTCAGCAGGAAGTAGCCATGATTGTTGAGCAGCACTTGGGTGGCAATCAGTTGAAACGGGTGATCTTCCACCAGAAGGATGCGCAGGCTATGTGTGGACATGAGCGTTCCGGAAAGGCCCTGGCGAAGCGTTCAGGCATCGGCAGGCGGCGTGCGGACCCGTGAGTATCGCAGGCGGATGGATGACGTGCCGGATGGCAGTTGAAGTGGCTGGAATTATTGAGGGATGCAAGAAAACCTGCGATAGGACCCGTCCGACATGCTTGTAGGGCCTGTCTGAGTTCTGCGAGGCAATCAGTCTGACCAGCCTTTTGCCTGCATCCGTTCAGGCAGCGGGCGGGTCGAGGGAGGCTATATCTGTCCGGAGCGGCCGGTCATTTCCCGGGCCATTTCGCTGGCGTAGCTGTCGGTCATGCCCGCGATGAAGTCGATCATGCGCAGGAACGAGGTATGTAGCGGTGCCTTGGGATCGGGCGCACTGTTACCCAGCAAGTCGAGGATGCGCCGATGCTTGAACGATGGCGTCCTGCCGCCGAACTGTTCGACGGCCGCGCCGCAGAACGCATTGAGGAGGATCTCCAGCGTGGTGTAGGCACCGATTTCATGCAGGGTCTTGCGCTTGTCCTGGAAGATTTTCTTGCGCGCCATGTCCTTGGCATTCAGCACACAGCGTTTGGCCGGACCGTGCATGTGCTCGACCAGGTCGCCAGGCAGGGTGCCGGCCAGCAAGGCATCCTGCTGCTCGACGAAGGCTCTGGCGGCCGCGTTGGTCAAGTGTTCGATGGCCTTGCCGCGCAGGATTGCCAGTTTGCGCCGCCGTGAGTCGCCCGGACCCAGTTGCCGGTAGGTTTCCGGAAGATCATCACCGACCAGCCCGAGCAAAAGTGATTCCACTTCTGCGTAGTTGAGCAGGTCCATCTCCAGACCGTCTTCCAGGTCGATCAGGGCGTAACAGATGTCGTCGGCAGCCTCCATCAGATACACCAGCGGATGGCGCGCCCAACGTTGATCTTCGAGCTGCGGTAAACCCAGCTTGCCGGCAATCTGCTCAAGAATCGGCAGTTCGCTCTGATAGCAGCCGAACTTGTGCTTCTTGTAGCCCAGCGAATCTGCGTGGCGCGCGGTCCACGGGTATTTGAGGTAAGTGCCCAGCGTGGCGTAGGTCAGGCGGGTGCCGCCGTCGAACTGGTGGTATTCCAGCTGCGTCAGCACCCGAAAGCCCTGGGCATTGCCTTCGAAATTGAGAAAGTCATTGCGCTCGGTGTCGCTCATCGCATCAAGCCAGCCACGCCCGGCCGCCTGATTGAACCAGTTGCGAATCGCATCTTCGCCCGAGTGACCGAACGGCGGATTGCCGATGTCGTGCGCCAGGCAGGCCGATTGCACGACCATGCCCAGGTCGCTCGGATCGCACCAGTCGGGCAGGGCAGAGCGCAGCGTTTCGCCGACGCGCATCCCCAGCGAACGGCCGACACAACTGACTTCCAACGAGTGGGTCAGGCGCGTATGAATATGATCGTTGCTGGACACCGGATGCACCTGGGTCTTGCGCCCCAGGCGGCGAAAGGCCCCGGAAAAGATGATCCGGTCATGGTCCTTGTGAAACGGACTGCGCCCCAGTTCCTCGGGGCTGTGCAGGGTCTTGCCCAGTCGTTCGCGGTTAAGCAGCGTTTGCCAATCCAATGCGTTCACTCCGTCAGTAATAGGGGCGTAGCTTCCCGGTTCGACACGCCTGCCGCAAGGGCTGCATTGATGAAAACAGGCCCGTAGAAAAACAAATGCCCGCTCCGGAATACCGGAGCGGGCATTTATATTCAGGCCGATACAGTCAGGCCTGGGTCACGCTGGACGCATGGCGCAATCAGACTTTGCGATTGCGATTCTGCAGGGCGCGCGTTTGCATGGCGACCTTGACCACTGGCGTCAACGTGATGCCCAGCTTCAACAGGCGACCCAGCAGGCTGGTACGTCCGGTCTTGGCACGTTTGCCGCTCAGAAAACCCAGCAGGGCAACCGAGCCCACGCCCCAGAGCGGCGCGTGGCGAAAGCCCAGCGCGCTTTTCCAGTCGTGACGGATGCCGCGAAAGCGTTGCAACGGTTGCATCAGTTGCGCAGATTCGTGGCGAATTTCCTGGCGGTGCATTTCCATACGCAAGCGAATCAGTGCCTTGCGCAGTTCTCGACGGGTATTGCTCTGGTGCGACTTGGGTTCACTCATGGCATCAATCGCTCGCGGTCATTGGCCAGTTCTTCGAGGGTCGCATGGAAGGGCGAAGACTCGTCGAAGATCGCTGCCTTGAGGCGCAATCCACAGAAAATCGCGGCCAGCAGGTAAAACGTACACAGGCCGACGATGCCGGCCAGGCGATAGCTGTCCCACAGAACGATCAGCAGCAAGGCCGAGAGCCCAGTGAGCAGCAGCAGGCCGAAAACCAGTGCCAGACCGGCGAACAGCAGCAGGCTGACGGTTCGCGCTTTCTGTTCCTGCAGTTCGATGCCGAACAGCTCGACGTGAGTGTGCAACAGGCCAAGGAAGGCAGCGCCCAGGCGCCGCGGTGAAGAGCCCGGAGTTCCCTCGGGCGGTGCTGATTCCGTTCCCAGAGTCATGATGTTAGCGCCTTGTAGCCAGCAGACCGATCAGAAAGCCGACACCTGCGGCGATACCGACGGACTGCCAGGGGTTGTTCTGAACGTAATCTTCGGTGGCGATCACTGCAGCTTCGCCGCGCTCGCGCAACGAATCTTCGGTGGTCTTCAGGGTTTCCTTGGCACGCAGCAGGCTTTCGCGGATCTGGGCGCGCAGTTCATCGGCCTGATCACCAGCGAGAGAGGCGGTATGCGCCAGCAATTTCTCAGTGTCGGCAACCAGTACCTGGAAGTCGGCTCTCAGGATTTCCTGAGCATTCTGTGCAGTTTGGCGGGCCATGATGTTCTCCGTTTGGTGGGCGTATGAATGTTTCGAGTACAGGTGATTCCTGAAGGTTCACTTCGATTGGCGTATCGTGTTCGATCAGGCTTTACGCAGCCGCTGCACCTTACTCCAAAACTATCTGCCAGGAAAAACCGCAAGCACTGGAAGATTGGGGTTCCGTATTTCTGGCCATTGGCTATGCTCCACACGCGTGACCACGGGATGGCCTGGCGCGCGCGACATCCGTTGAATGGAGAGAGGCATGGAGCGGCTGTATTCCCTGCAGGGGCTCAGGGGCGTAGCGGTCCTTGGCGTTGTGTTGTTTCATATGATGTCGGTGGAGAGCAAGTTTTCCGGTGGCGATATCCTTTTGCCGCCCTGGCTCGATTTTTTTCAGTTGGGCGTCGATCTGTTTTTCGTCATCAGCGGATTCGTCATAGTGATTGTCAGCCGTGGCCGTTTTCAGAGCGGAGTCGAGGCTCAGCGCTTTCTGTTCAATCGGGTCTCGCGGATCTATCCCACCTACTGGTTGTACTTTTTCATCACCCTGGGGGTTTATCTGGTGCAGCCGGGCATGGTCAACAGCGGGCATGGCTCGTCCAATCTGATCATGTCGTTCCTGCTGTTGCCCAACGACAAGGTGCTGCTGGTGATGGTGGCCTGGTCGCTGCTGTTCGAGCTGTGGTTCTACGTGGTGTTCTCCGGCTTCCTGCTGTTTCGCGAGCGCAGTCTGCCGTTTCTGCTCGGTGTTTGGGGCATGATCATCGTGGTGTTCAATACGCTGGCAGACTGGCAGGACTATTCCTCGGCAGTGAAGATCGTCCTGCATCCCTATGCCCTCGAATTCATGCTGGGTGCCGCGCTGGCCTTGTTCTTTTACGGTCGCCACAGTGCCCGCGTGCCGACGGCTGCGGTCTGGTTGCTGCTCGGTGTCGCGTTGTTGGCGGCGGTGCCCCTGATCGGCTATTACCGGTTGTACGAAAGTCAGGGGCTGCTGCGCATGCTCATGGTCGGCGGCACGTTCGGCGTACTGGTGGTGACGCTGGCCTTGCTCGAACGGCGCCGACAGCTGGTGGTGCCGGTGTTTCTGGTTGCCGTGGGCGATATGTCCTACACGATCTATCTGTCTCATCTGCTGGTGCTGGGGGTGATCGGCAGGGTCTGGAGTCTGGTGGGGGCCTGGCCCGAAAGCTACCTGGACAACCTGTTTTTCGCGCTGCTGATGATGGCTGCGGCGCTGTGCTATGGCTGGGTCGGTTACCGTTGTTTCGAGAAACCGGTACTGGACCGCGCCAATGCGTTCAGCAAGGCGCATTTCCGGGTGTCGACGTGATCCCGGTGCGCGCCTAGAATAATTTCCGCTTACCGAGGATTCGCCGAGGATCGACTCATGACCCCCGAATGCCAGCTGTTCAGCACCCTGTGATGCCCGCTGTGCGAGGTTGCCGAAGCAGTTTTACTGCCATTTGCCATTGAGCACGGCCTGCTGGTTGAGCTGGTCGACATCTGCGAGGATGAGCAACTGCATGAACGCTATGAGTTGCGCGTTCCTGTGTTGCGTCGGATCGACACCGGTGACGAGCTGGACTGGCCATTTGACGCGCCTCAAGTGGCGTCGTTTCTGAGTCGCTGAGCTGCCTTGTCGTTGAGCTGTATTCCCTTTCATTTACCGGACACGACGCGCAGTGAATATCGATACACGCATCAAATTTCGCCATCTGGTCTGCTTTCTTGAAGTGGCCCGGCAGGGCAGTCTGGCGCGTGCTTCCGACGTTCTGGCGATCAGTCAGCCTGCGCTGTCGAAAAGTCTCAAAGAGCTGGAAACCCTGCTCGACACCACGTTATTCGTGCGCAGTAAGAGCGGCGCGGCACTCACCGAAGCCGGCGTGGCGTTCATGCGGTTTGCCGGGCCCAGCGTGCAGGCCCTGCGCGAGGGCGTCAGCAGCCTGCGCTCGGGTGAGCATGACACCGTCACTGCACGACTGGGTGTACTGTCGACGGCCGAAAGCCTGCTGGTGCCTGAGGTCGTTCATCGCCTGCACCAGCGGCACCCGGCGCTGATCGTCAGCGTGATGACCGGGCCCAGCGCGTATCTGCTGTCGCAATTGAGGGTAGGGGAGCTGGATCTGGTGGTCGGGCGCATGACAGACAGCCCGCAGATTCAGGGCCTGACGTTCGAGCACCTGTACAACGAGTCGATGACGCTGGTGGTGCGCAGCGATCACCCGTTGCTGGCTGCGCCGCTCAAGCCCGAAAGTCTGGAGCAATTCCCGCTGGTATTGCCGCTGGCAGGCACCACCATCCGCAAGTTTGCCGACAGTCTGTTCGTGCAGTGCGGTATCCGCATGCCGCGTCAACGCCTTGAAACCCTCTCGCTCACCCTCAGCCGCCGCTATGTGCAATGCAGCGATGCGGTGTGGATCGCGCCACTGGATGCCGTGTCGCTGGAGTTGAAAGGCGGCACGCTGGTGGAGCTGGACATGGGTATTCGTGAACCGGGCGGCTCGGTCGGTTTGTGCAGCAACCCGGCCTTGCCACTCACGCGCGCAGCGCAGTGGTGCGTGGACGAACTGCGGAGCCTTGGAGAGGCCTATCGCAACGTCTAGTATCCATAACCAATTGGTTATGGATCATGGGGTTTATTTCAGTTCTCTATAAGCATGGATCGCGCGACACTTCGCCGCAGCCTGTAGCGCATGTGACCCACGCCTGCGCGCCCCATAAGAAAAACGAGGAGAACGCCATGTCTGCCGCGGACAACAGCCGCTTCGTCATTCGTGACCGAAACTGGCATCCAAAAGCTCTCACCCCTGATTACAAGACCTCGATCCTGCGCTCGCCGCGTCAGGCGCTGGTCAGTATCCCGCAGTCCATTTCCGAAACCACCGGCCCGGATTTCTCGCATTTGAAATTCGGTCAGCACGATAACGATCTGCTGCTCAATTTCAACAACGGCGGTCTGCCCATCGGCGAGCGTATCCTGCTGGCCGGGCGGGTCTGCGATCAGTATGGAAAGCCGATTCCGCACACGTTGGTGGAGATCTGGCAGGCCAAC
Source organism: Pseudomonas cerasi (assembly GCF_900074915.1). Lineage (GTDB taxonomy): Bacteria > Pseudomonadota > Gammaproteobacteria > Pseudomonadales > Pseudomonadaceae > Aquipseudomonas > Aquipseudomonas cerasi. The sequence continues at coordinate 3,451,737 of NZ_LT222319.1, read as the reverse complement.
GCCGGTGGGCGTTATCGCCACAAGCGCGATGCCTATCTGGCGCCCATCGATCCCAATTTCGGCGGCGTCGGACGTGCACTGACCGACAGCGAAGGCAATTACAGCTTCCGTACCGTAAAGCCAGGGCCCTACCCGTGGCGCAACGGTCCCAACGACTGGCGCCCGGCGCACATTCACGTGTCGATCAGCGGGCCGTCGATTGCCACACGCCTGATTACCCAGTTGTATTTCGAAGGCGATCCGCTGATTCCGATCTGCCCGATCGTCAAGGCCATCGCCAATCCGGACGCCGTGCAGAGCCTGATTGCCAGGCTCGACCTGGGCATGGGCAACCCTATGGATTGCCTGGCGTACCGCTTTGATATCGTGTTGCGCGGCCAGCGCAAGACTCACTTCGAAAATTGCTGAGGAGGCCCGACATGCCCGTTCAATTGCTGCAGGAAACCCCTTCGCAAACCGCTGGCCCTTACGTCCACATCGGTCTTGCACCACAGGTGGCCGGCAACCCGACCCGCGAACTGGAAATCTGGAACGAGATGGCCAGGCCCGAGGCGCCCGGCGAGCATATCGTGTTGCTGGGCAACGTCTTCGACGGCAACGGTCATCTGATTCGTGATGCCTACCTGGAATTCTGGCAGGCGGATCATCAGGGCGCGTATCACAGCGAATTCGACCCGGACAGGCCGTTCAACGGCTTTGGTCGCACGGCTACCGCGGACGATGGTCAATGGATCCTCAAGACCATCAAGCCAGGCTCGGCGCGCAATGCGGCGGGTGTGCCGATGGCGGCGCACATCAATGTCTCGCTGTTTGCCCGTGGCATCAATATTCATCTGCAGACGCGGCTGTATTTCGACGACGAAGCCCAGGCGAATGCGCAGGACCCGGTGCTCAATCTGATCGAGCAGCCCCCGCGTCGCGAAACCCTGGTGGCGCGCCGTTGCACGCACGAGGGGCAGACGGCCTATCGTTTTGATATCCGTGTGCAGGGTGAAGGCGAGACAGTGTTTTTCGATTTCTGAATCGCTTGTCGATTCAGAAATCAATGTGCGTGCGTTTCAAGGCGCCTGCATCGGCAGGCGACCCTATAAAAATAAAAGGACACCTTCATGACGCTTTCCGCCAGCAGCCCTGCGTCGAGTACGCTCGACGTTCAGGCCTTCATCAATGCGCAACCGCTGTCCGGCTATCAGTGGCGAGTGGTTGCGCTGTGTTTTCTCATCGTGTTTCTCGACGGCCTCGATACTGCCGCAATGGGCTTCATTGCACCCGCGCTCAGCCAGGATTGGGGAATCGATCGGGCCAGTCTGGGGCCGGTGATGAGTGCCGCGCTGATCGGCATGGTGTTCGGCGCGCTGGGTTCCGGCCCGCTGGCCGACCGTTTCGGGCGCAAGGTGGTGCTGGTGGTCGCGGTGCTGCTGTTCGGTCTTTTCAGCCTGGCCTCAGCCTATAGCAGCAACATCGATCAATTGCTGGTGCTGCGCCTGTTGACCGGGCTGGGGCTTGGCGCAGCGATGCCCAATGCCACCACGTTGCTGTCGGAATACACCCCGGAACGGCTCAAGTCGTTGTTGGTGACGAGCATGTTCTGCGGTTTCAATCTGGGCATGGCCTGCGGCGGTTTTGTCTCAGCCAAGCTGATCCCCAGCATGGGCTGGCACAGCCTGTTGATGCTGGGCGGCATCCTGCCCATCCTGCTGGCGGCGGTGCTGATGGTCTGGCTGCCGGAGTCGGCGCGGTTTCTGGTGGTACGCAATCGCGGTGCAGAGCGGATTCGCAAAGTGCTGGCACCGATTGCGCCGAAGGCGCTGGCTGGCATCACTGACTTCAGCGTTCCCGAGCAGAAAACGGTGAGCAGCCGCAATGTGCTGAAAGTGATTTTTTCCGGCACGTACAGCGCAGGCACCCTGTTGCTGTGGCTGACATATTTCATGGGCTTGGTCATCGTTTACCTGCTGACCAGCTGGCTGCCGACGCTGATGCGCGACAGCGGCGCGAGCATGGAACAGTCGGCCTTCATCGGCGCGCTGTTTCAGTTCGGCGGGGTGTTGAGCGCTGTAGGCGTGGGCTGGGCGATGGATCGTTACAACCCGCACAAGGTCATTGGTTGTGCCTACGCGCTGGCCGGGGTATTTGCCTGGCTGGTCGGGCAGAGTCTGGGTAACGTCGCACTGTTGGCGACATTGGTGCTGCTGGCCGGTATGTGCATCAACGGCGCACAGTCGGCAATGCCGTCACTGGCAGCGCGTTTCTATCCCACCCAGGGGCGTGCCACGGGCGTGTCGTGGATGCTCGGGATCGGCCGCTTCGGCGCGATTCTCGGCGCGTGGGCCGGTGCCACGCTGCTGGGCCTGGGCTGGACGTTCGAGCAGGTGCTGACCGCGCTGGTGGTTCCGGCGGCGCTTGCCGCGATAGCGGTGCTGATCAAGGGCTGGGTCAGTCATTCGGACGCTACCTGAAACCTTTCAATTTGGAGTGGTGATGTGAACAGAGCGAGCAATCAACTTTTCGATGCCTACTTCATGCAACCCGAAATGCGCGAGATCTTTTCGGATGAAGGCCGGGTGCAGGGCATGCTCGATTTCGAGGCTGCACTGGCTCGGGCACAGGCACGAGTAGGCCTGATCCCGCCCGAGGTGGTCGCTGACATCGAGCTGAGCTGCGACGCACGGCTGTTCGATTTCGACGCGCTGGCAATCGCCATCGGCAGCGCCGGCAATTCGGCGATTCCGCTGGTCAAGGCGCTGGGCAAACAGATTGCCGCACGCAGCGCTGAAGCCGAGCGCTACGTGCACATGGGCGCGACCAGTCAGGATGTGATGGACAGCGGTCTGATCCTGCAACTGCGTCGAGCCATCGTACTGCTTGAGCATGATCTTGCTCGACTGGCCGATGCGATGGCTGAGCAGGCACAGCGTCATGCTGGCACGCCGCTGGCTGGACGCACCTGGCTGCAACAGGCCACGCCGGTCACCCTGGGGATGAAAATCGCCGGCTGGCTGGGCGCGGTCACTCGTCATCGACAGCGCTTGAACGAGATCAAACCACGCCTGCTGTGCCTGCAGTTCGGCGGTGCTTCCGGCAGCCTCGCGGCGCTGGGCGATCAGGCGTTTTCGGTGGCCGAAGCGCTGGCCGGTGAATTGCAACTGGCGTTGCCCGAGCAGCCCTGGCACACCCAGCGTGACCGACTGGTAGAGTTTGCCGGTCTGCTGGGCCTGATCGCCGGCAGCCTCGGCAAACTGGGGCGAGACGTGAGCCTGCTGATGCAGACCGAAGTGGGCGAGGTCTTCGAGCCTTCGGCACCGGGCAAGGGCGGATCTTCGACCATGCCGCACAAACGCAACCCGGTCGGTGCTGCGGTCATGATCAGCACCGCCACTCGCGCACCGGGGCTGGTCGCCACGATGCTGGCCGCCATGCCGCAGGAGCACGAGCGCAGTCTGGGCCTGTGGCATGCCGAGTGGGAGACCTTGCCGGAGCTGTGCTGCCTGGTTTCCGGTTCGCTGCAGCAGGCGTTGCAGGTGATACCCGGCCTGCAGGTCGATGCCGAGCGTATGGCGATCAATCTGCAATCCACCAAAGGCCTGGTTCTCGCCGAGGCAGTGAGCATTGCCCTGGCTCAGCGTATCGGCCGCGATGCTGCCCACCATTTGGTTGAACAGTGCTGCCGGCGTGCGGTGGAGCAGGGCGCCCATTTGCGTCAGGTGCTCGGCGAAACCCCGCAGATCAGCGAGCAGTTTTCTTCCGACGAGCTGGATCGACTGCTCGATCCGGCCCATTACCTTGGCCAGGCTCGCCATTGGGTCGAGCGTGCCGTGGCTGAACACACAAGGATTTCCCGATGACCGAAGACGAACGTTACCAAGCCGGCATGCACGTGCGCCGCGCTGTGCTGGGCGATGCGCATGTCGATAACAGCCTGAGCAAACTGACGCCGTTCAATGAAGAATTCCAGGAGATGATTACCCGTCACGCCTGGGGTGATATCTGGACGCGTCCGGGGTTGCCGCGCCACACGCGCAGCCTGATCACCATTGCGATGCTGATCGGTATGAATCGCGAAGGCGAATTGCGCCTGCACCTCAAGGCCGCGAAAAACAATGGCGTGACCCGTGAGGAAATCAAGGAAGTGCTGATGCAGAGCGCGATCTACTGCGGCATTCCGGCGGCCAATGCAACGTTCCACCTCGCTGAAGCGGTGTGGGATGAAATGGGCGTGGAGTCGTTGCAGGACAATTGAGGGTGGTGATCGAGAACGCCGCCGCGCCATCGGCCACGGCGGCGTTCTGTCTGGATCAGAGCAGCGACAACGGGTAGCTGACGATCAGGCGGTTTTCGTCAAACTGGTTGGTGTTGTAGTCGCGGCGCATGGTGGAGTTGCGCCATTTGACTGACAGGCTTTTGAGCGCGCCGCTCTGGAACACGTAGGCCAGCTCGGTTTCCCGTGCCCACTCTTCGCCGTCGGTGATGGCGCCGGTATGCACGTTGTCGCCGCTGATGTAGCGGTTCATGAGGGTCAGGCCGGGCACGCCCAAGGCTGCGAAGTCATAGTCGTGGCGCAACTGCCAGGACTTCTCCCTGGCGTTGTCGAAGCTGGAGTTGTAACTGTCGTTGGCCAACGTCCCGCCACTGGTACCGTTGACGCGCATCCAGGCGCTGTCGCCGCTGACTTTCTGCAGGCCCACATAAAAGGTGTTGCCGCCGTGCCGTGCCGAAAGCAGCGCTGACCAGGTCTTGTTGTCCAGCTCGCCGGCCAGCGACTGACCGTCGTCCTTGCCCTGGAAGTAGCCAAGGTTGGCCCCCAGCGTCCAGCTGCCCAACGGCTGACTGTGCAGCAGGTTGAAATATTGCTGGTGGTAGATGTCTTCAAGCTCGGCGTACCACACGCCGACCTGGGTGCGCTTTTCGTTGAACACGTACTCGCCGCCGCCAAAGTTGAAGCGGTCGGAAGTGAACGCGGTACGGCCATTCAGGGACATGTCTTCCATGCTCGCGTCGTTGCGCGGGCTGTTGCCACGGAACTGACCACCGTAGAGGGTCAGGCCGTCGATCTCCTTGGAGGTGATCTGCCCGCCCTGAAAGGTTTGTGGCAGCGAGCGGCCGTCATCCGAGCGCAGGATCGGCAGCACCGGCATCCACTCGCCGACCTTCAATTCGGTCTTCGAGAAGCGCGCCTTGCCGGCCACGGCCAGTCGCCCGAAGTCGTCGGCCGGGCGCCCATCGCTATGGATGGGCAGCAATTGCGTGCCGCCGGTACCCTTGCCGCCGTCGAGCTTGAGCGAGTAGAGGCCCAGCGCGTCGACACCGAAGCCGACGGTGCCCTGGGTGAAGCCGGAGCGTGCGTCGAGGATGAAGTTCTGTGTCCACTCCTCGGCGTAGTTCTGTGCGTTGGCCGGGTCGACGAAGTTGCGATTGATGTAGAAGTTGCGTAGGTTCAGATTGACCTTGGCGTCTTCGACGAATCCGGCGCTGTTGCCGCTGATGGGCGTCAGGCTTGCAGCGACGGCTGCTGACAGGCCGCAAAGGATTTTGCAGGGGGAATTCACGCGCATGGAGCAGACCTTTTTTGTAGTTATTGAGTCGTGTAGCTGGCTGCGATAGTGAAATGCCGGAAAGCGCTGCGCAATTGTGAAACAGCTGTTCTGGGCGATTATCGAACGTTAATGAACCGGTTCGAACATTTTCTGCGAAGCGCTGCAAACGGGTGTGCGATGCTCACGGGTCTGTCGATATGAGCAGCGGGCGCTGGCGCTTTCGGCCACGCTGTCAGGCTGCTGAAACTTGAACAAGGAAGCGCAATGAGCACTGCCAGCACGCCGTTGTCCGGCGTCAATCAACCTCTCAAAGGTATTGGCTTCATTCTTCTGGCGACCTTTCTGTTTGCCAGTCATGACACGCTGTCCAAATACCTGTCCGGCTTCTATCCGATCATTCTGGTGGTCTGGGCACGCTATCTGGTGCATACGCTGTTGATGGCCTGCATCTTCATGCCGTCAGCGGGGTTGCGGGTGTTGCGCACCAAGCGTCCTGGCCTGCAGGTCTTGCGCGCCCTGGCCTTGCTGGGCACCAGTCTGCTGTTTACCAGCAGCCTGATGTTCATCCCGCAGGCAGAGGCGACGGCGGTCAACTTTCTTGCGCCGTTGCTCGTTACCGCGTTATCGGTGCCGCTGTTGCATGAGCGTGTCACGCGTGGGCAGTGGATAGCAGTGGTCGTCGGGTTTGTCGGGGTGATGATCATCATTCATCCGGGGGGCGAGCTGTTTACCCCGGCGATTCTGTTGCCCCTGTCGTCAGCCTTGTGCTTTGCGCTGTATCAACTCCTGACGCGGCTGGTCAGCCCGTTTGACAGTCCGACCACCAGCAACTTTTTCGCGGGGTTGTTCAATACCCTGTTGATGAGTGCACTGGTGCCGTTCTTCTGGGAAGTGCCGGCGCTCAAGCACTTGCCGTTTCTGCTGGCGCTCGGCGCGTGCGGGATGTCGGCGCATTTGCTGCTGACCCAGGCCTTCCGCTTCGCCGCCCCGGCCATGCTCGCACCGTTCAGCTATTGCCAGATCGTGTTTGCCGGGCTGCTGGGTTTCGTGGTGTTCGACCACATGCCATCACCGACCGCACAGGCAGGCATCGCCATCATCTGCCTCAGCGGCCTGGCGGCGGCTTGGCAACAGCGGCGCAAGGGTGGGTGATGAGCTGTTCCCACGCACGAATACACAAATCTAACTGACTATCGTGCCAATGCTCTGCGTTGGCATGCAGTTCGTGACGCTCTGCGTCACATCTGTACCGCAGCACAACGTAGTGTCTTGCGCGCAATCACTTTACATAGATAAAGCGCTTTTTTATCGCGGTGGCACTGACGACGCAGAGTGCGACCTTAGTGACAGGGCGAAGGAACCCGACGAAGTCGGGCCGGAAACAGGAGCGGGGGGATTTGCCTACTTTGGCCCCATCAAAGTGGGTCGCCGAGGGGCGAAAAGGTGACCTGAGTCGAACCCTAATCTACCTGAAACCACAGAACCGCTTTGTGACGCGGAGCGTCAAGAACTGCATTCCCACGCGGAGCGTGAGGAACGAGCGGCGTCTGAGATAACAAAGGTGACCTGAGTCGAATCCCAATCCACCTGAAACCACAGAATCGCCGTGTGACGCGGAGCGTCAAGAACTTCATTCCCATGCGGAGCGTGAGGAACGAGCGGCGTCTGGGATAACAAAGGTGACCTGAGTCGAACCCAATCCACCTGAAACCACAGAATCGCCGTGTGACGCGGAGCGTCACGAACTGCATTCCCACGCGGAGCGTGAAGAACGAGAGGCGTCCGGGAGAGCACTTTTCGTCACTCTGCGCAAAGCGTGGGCACAATAGCAAAAAGGCCCGGTCACTGAGTGAGCCGGGCCTTTTTGATGGTGTCAGACGATCACTCGCTGAGCGTCGGAACCTTGCGAGGCGCCATGAAGTACAGCCAGATCAACGCGATGAAGTACATTGCCGGGATCATGGTGAACAGCACGTTGTAATTGTTGTTGGTGGCGGTCAGCACCGCACCCACGATCTGCGTCATGAACATACCGCCAATGGCCGCACACATGCCGCCGAAGCCGAACACGGTACTCATCATGTGCTTGGGCGTGTAGTCCATCACCAGGCTCCAGATATTCGCGGTCCAGGCCTGATGCGCACCCACGGCAAGCGAGATGGCCAGTACCGCCACCCATAGCCCGCTGGCATTGGCAGCGAACACCACGCTGCAGATCGTGATGGCAAAGATCAGCATCGACAACAGGCGCGCAGTCGTCGCACGCATGCCACGACCAATCAGCCAGGACGACAGAATGCCGCCACCCACACTGCCGAAGTCAGCCGTCAGCCAGATCAGAATCAGCGGGATGCCCATCTGCGTCACGCTGATCCCCAGGTTGTATTGCTGATTGAGGAACGGCGGCAGCCAGTACAGGTAGAACCAGAAAACCGGGGCAGTAATCGCATACGCCAGCGCGAACGCCCATGTGCCACGCATCTTCAGAATGCCGGTGAACGGCACCTTGACCGGCGCCGGTTCTACTTCCTGGTTGATGTAATCCAGTTCGGTCTTGCTGACGGTCGGGTGATCTTCAGGGTTGTAGTATTTCAAGCGCCAGGTGATGACCCAGAGCAGCCCCAGCGAACCCATTGCCACGAAGGCTGCCTGCCAGCCCCAGACAGTCAGGATCACCGGCAACAGGGCAGGGGTCAGCATGGCGCCGACGTTGGTGCCGGCGTTGAAGATACCGGTGGCCACCGCACGCTCACCGGCAGGGAACCACAGCCGCGTGGTCTTCACACAGGCCGGGTAGTTGGCGGCTTCGGTCAGGCCCAGAATGAAGCGGCAGACCATGAAGCCGACGGCGGAAGTGGCAAGGCCGTGCGCGCCGGTCGCCAGGCTCCACAGCAGCACCGCGAGGAAGAACGCGCGCTTGACGCCGACCTTGTCGATGAAGCGACCCTGCAGCACGAAGCCGACCGCGTAGCCGACCTGAAACCAGAAGTTGATGTTGGCGTAGTCCATCGCCGTCCAGCTCATTTCCTTGGCGAGGATGGGCTGCATGACGCCGAGCGCGGCCCGGTCGATGTAGTTCAGCGTAGTGGCGAAGAACACCAGGGCGAGCATGCCCCAGCGCGTCTTGCCCACGGCGAGTGCGCCGCGGATCTTTTCGCCCATCCCGGCACGGGCGGCCTGGGCGACAGGGTTGGTCTGGGTGTTAAGCATGATGTTCTAACCATCCGTTCCAGGACTGTGCTGCTGGCAACAGTCGGACTGAGAAGTCCACTCGATGCAGGCGTTGTGCAGGTAAAGTGAAGTCGTAGAACCGTGATTCGACTGGCCTGTAGACTCAGGCTGTCCTCGAAACGATCCGTCGGGCCGACAATTTACAGGTTGGGCCGCGTAAGTGTGTTGGAATGTTTCAGGCGACGTGTAGCCAGGCTGGGCTTTTGGCCGGGCGGGTTCGTCGAACAGGACGTCTGGTAAGACGGATGGGCGAGCGGGCGAGCAAAGCGAGAAGGGTGCACATGAGCAATGTTCCTGTTTTTTGAATTGTTATGGGTTGCTGCTGATGAAGCGACGATCAAAAATGTTGGACTGCGGGTCTATCCTGCAATGTGATGCTGATGTTGAGCATTGCGAGATACAGCGTCAATTGAGTAAAACGGCTTTTGTTCGATAATCGAACGTAAAACTAACCGGTTCGTACACTTTATGTTGCTGTAGTATTTTCACAGGCAAATACTTTACTCGCACCTCTGAATAAGGCCGGGAAAGGCCGGGAAAGGCCAGGAATGCGGTGCTGTCCAGTCGCGACCCAAGCAGGTCGCGTTCATCCAGGAGCTGAAAAGCATGCAGCGTTCAATTGCTACCGTATCCTTGAGCGGTACTCTGCCCGAAAAGCTCGAAGCCATCGCCGCAGCCGGCTTTGACGGCGTCGAGATTTTCGAAAACGACTTGTTGTACTACGACGGCAGCCCACGAAATATCAGGCAGATGTGTGCCGACCTGGGCATCGCCATCACCCTGTTCCAGCCGTTTCGCGATTTCGAAGGCTGCCGCCGTGACCGTCTGCAGCGCAATATCGACCGTGCCGAACGCAAATTCGATCTGATGCAGGAACTGGGCACCGATCTGGTGCTGGTCTGCAGCAATGCGTCTGCCGATTCGGTGGGCGACGAAAACATTCTGCTCGATGATCTGGGCCTGCTCGCCGAGCGCGCCGGCGCCCGTAACCTGCGCGTCGGTTATGAAGCGCTGGCCTGGGGCAAGCACGTGAACACCTGGCAACAGGTCTGGAACCTGGTGCGTCAGGTTGACCACCCGGCGCTTGGCGTGCTGCTCGACAGTTTCCATACCCTGTCGCTGAAGGGCGATCCGAGCGCCATCGCGCAGATCCCGGGCGACAAGATCTTCTTCGTGCAGATGGCCGACGCGCCGCTTCTGGCGATGGATGTACTGGAGTGGAGCCGTCATTTCCGCTGCTTCCCGGGCCAGGGTGAATTCGATCTGGCCGGCTTCCTCGCGCCGATCCTGCGCAGTGGCTACACCGGGCCGTTGTCGCTGGAAGTGTTCAACGACGGTTTCCGTGCAGCGCCGACACGTGCCAATGCCGCTGACGGTCTGCGTTCGCTGCTCTATCTGGAAGAGAAAACCCGCCAGCTGATGGCGCGTGACGAGCCGGCCGCAGCTCCCGAAATCCTTTTCAATCCACCCGCTGCCAGTACCTACAATGGCGTCGAGTTTCTCGAGTTTGCCGTTGACGAGAGCCATGGCGCTCGCCTGTCGGGCTGGCTGCAACGGCTGGGCTTTGCCAAGCTGGGTCAGCATCGCTCCAAGGCGGTCAGTCTGCTGGGGCAGGGCGATATCAGGATTGTGCTCAATGCCGAACCCTATTCCTTCGCCCACAGCTTCTTCGAGGCGCACGGCCCTTCGTTGTGCGCGACCGCCTTGCGTGTCGACGACGGTCATCAGTCGCTGGAGCGTGCGCGTGCCTTCAAGGGCCAGCCCTATCGTGGCCTGGTCGGCCCCAACGAACGGGAGATTCCTTCGGTCCGTGCGCCCGACGGCAGCCTGATTTATCTGGTGGACAACGCCGCACCGGGAGAATCGATTTACGACAGCGATTTTGTCGTCGATCCGCAAGCAGTCGCCAAGGGCGGGTTGCAGCGTATCGACCACATGGCCATGGCGCTGCCGGCCGACAGCCTGGACAGCTGGGTGCTGTTCTACAAAAGCATTCTGGACTTCGAGGCTGACGACGAAGTGGTCTTGCCCGACCCCTACGGCCTGGTCAAGAGCCGTGCGCTGCGCAGCCGTTGCAGCACCGTGCGCCTGCCGCTGAATATTTCCGAGAATCGCAATACGGCCATTTCCCATGCGCTGTCGAGCTATCGTGGCTCGGGTGTGCACCACATCGCATTTTCCTGCGAAGACATCTTCGCCGAGGTAAGCCGTGCCAAGGAAGCGGGCGTACCCTTGCTGGACATCCCGCTCAATTACTACGATGACCTGGCGGCGCGCTTCGATTTCGACGAGGAATTTCTCAGCGAACTGGCGTACTACAACGTGCTCTATGACCGCGATGCGCAGGGTGGCGAGTTGTTCCACGTCTACACCGATGCGTTCGACGGGCGCTTCTTTTTCGAAATCCTGCAGCGCAAGAACGGCTACGTAGGGTACGGCGCTGCCAACGTCCCGGTGCGTCTGGCTGCGATGGCCAAGGCGCGCAATGTGGCAGCACGTCAGGCGCGTCTGTAAGGCGAATCCGATTGCAGGGCTGCTGCGAGGGTTCGATGCCCTCGCAGCTTCCCTCGGTTGCCGGTCGGCTTCATACTCCGCGCATCACTCGTGGTCATGAGCCAACAATGAAAACAACTGACGACTCCGTTGCCGTTGCGTCGAAAGGGCGCAAGAACAATCCGGAAAAGACCCGCGAAGACATACTGCAGGCCGCCGTTGCCGAGTTTGTCGCCCATGGCCTGTCGGGGGCGCGCGTCGACGCCATTGCCGAACGCACCAAAACCTCGAAACGGATGATCTATTACTACTTCGGCAGCAAAGAGCAACTGTACGTCGAAGTGCTGGAAAAACTCTACGGCGCGATTCGCAACACCGAGAGCCAGCTCAATCTGTCCGAACTCGAGCCGGTGGAAGCGATTCATCGTGTGGTCGAGTTCACCTTCGATCACCACGACAGCAATGTCGATTTCGTCCGTATCGTGTGCATCGAAAACATCCATAACGGCGAGAACGTCAAACAGTCCGAATCGATTCAGGCCAAGAGCCAGAACATCATCAGGGCGCTCGACGGCATCCTGCGTCGTGGCGAAGCCAGCGGCCTGTTCCGTGACGGTGTTCATCCGGTGGACCTGCACCTGATGATCAGCTCGTTCTGCTTCTACCGGGTCTCCAATCGCCATACCTTCAGCGAGATCTTTCAGATCGAGTTGTGGAGCGAGGAGGTCAAACAGCGTCACAAGGCAATGATCTGCGACGCTGTGTTGCGTTATCTCAAACGCTGATGTTTACAACGTGTGGAAGTGCGCCATCATCCGCTCTGCATCGGCGGACTGGCCACTGAACAGTTCAAAGGCCTTGACTGCCTGAAACACCGCCATGGTGCTGCCATCCAGGGTTCGGCAGCCCAATGCGCGGGCATGCTTGAGCAGCTCGGTTTCCAGCGGAAAGTAAATGATTTCCGCCACCCACAGCTCGGGCCGCAGCAACTCGACCGGCAGCGGCGTGCCTGGCAGTTTGGTCATGCCGACCGGCGTGGTATTGACCAGTCCGTCGGCTTCGGCCATCGCCGCAGGCAGGTCGATGCCCACCTGAGCGCGCCCGGCACCGAAGTGCTGGTTGAGGTTGTCCACCAGCCCTTGGGCGCGTTGCGGCTCGACTTCGAACACGCTGAGGCGCTCGACGCCCGCGCCCAGCAGCGCATGAGCCACGGCAGCGCCCGCGCCGCCTGCACCCATCTGCACCACCTGTTGGCGTGGTGCCTTGTCCAGGCCGCGCTGGAAACCTTCGGCGAATCCCAGGCAGTCGGTATTGTGACCGATGCGCTTGCCGTCCTTGAACACCACCGTATTCACCGCGCCGATACCGCGCGCTTCATCGGACAGCTCATCCAGTAACGGGATGACCGCCTGCTTGCACGGGAAGGTGATATTCAGGCCGGTGAAGCCGCACTGTTGGGCGCCTTCCAGAAGCCGGGGCAGGGCGTGGATGTCCACTTGCAGGGCATCGATGTCGATCAGCCGATACAGATAGCGCATGCCTTGCGCATCGCCTTCATGCTCATGCATGGCGGGCGTTCGCGAGGCCTGGATGCCCGAGCCGATCAGGCCGGCGAGGATGGAGGGTTTTTCAGCATGAGTCATAAAATACGTCTCTAAATACGTCTCTTGTTTTTGTGTCACTGCCCGATTGGCGGCAGGTGTTAAACGGAATGTACCAGATGGTTAATAGTGCCGCAGGCAGGAGTCGATTACCACGCAGCGATGTTGTGCGGTGATCGCACTAATCAGTGATAATCCACCGCCAGCCGCTTCAGGCTTACACGAGTCCGAGTTCCCGCATGTCCGAGTCCGTCTTCAACGCCGCACAGCAGCAAGCCAGTACGTTGTATCTGCCACCGGGCTCGTGGGCCACGGTGCTCGATTGCCTGTGCGCGAAATTTCCGGCCATCAGCCGCGAACAATGGCTGGATCGGTTTGCCCGCGGCCGGGTGCTGGACGAAAACGGCAAGGCCATCGCGCCTGATCTGGCGTATCGGGAAGGGCTGCGGGTTCACTACTTTCGTGAGGTTGCCAACGAAACGCCGATCCCGGTGGTTGAAACGATCCTCTACGCCGACGAGCATCTGGTGGTGGCTGACAAGCCGCACTTCCTACCGGTGACACCCGCAGGCGAGTATGTCGAGCAAACCTTGCTGCGGCGCTTGATCCATCGCCTGGACAACCCTGATCTGGTGCCGCTGCACCGCATCGACCGGCACACCGCAGGGCTGGTGCTGTTTTCCGCCAACCGGCAGACGCGCTCGGCTTATCAGGCATTGTTTCCCACCCGGCGCATCGACAAGTTTTACCAAGCCATTGCACCAGCGCTGCCGGAACTGATATTTCCGCGTCTGCACGAGAGTCGTCTGGTCGAGGGTGAACCGTTCTTTCGCATGCAGGAAGGCGTCGGCGCGAGCAACACCCGTACGCAGATCGAGGTGCTCGAACGGCAGGATAAATTGTGGCGTTACGGGCTTTATCCGGTGACCGGCAAAAAGCATCAGTTGCGCGTGCACATGGCTGCGCTGGGCGCTGCCATCTGCAACGACCCGTTTTACCCGGACGTGGTGAAAGACCCGGTGGACGACTATCGGCATCCCTTGAAGCTGCTGGCCAGCAGCTTGCGCTTCATCGATCCCATCAATGGCGAGCCGCGCCACTTCGAGAGCCTGTTGCAGCTCGACTGGTAGTACAGGGGCAGTGAAATGACAGGCAAAAAAAACCCGCACTCGGCGGGTTTTTTCAAATCAGTAACGCGACATCCGAATCACAGATCCTTGACGGTACGTACCTGATCCTTGTTGATGCGGGTCTGCTTGCCGTCGAGTTGCTTGAACTCGTAGAAGCCGGATTCTTCATCGTACTTCGGCGTGTCGACAGCCTGAATTTCACGACCATCGTTCAAGGTGATCACAGTGGGCGATGCGCAGCCGGCGAGGGAGGCAATGCTCAGTGCAAGCAGGAAGGCAGCGGGAAGGGTCCGTTGTTTCATTACTGTGTCTCCAGATGGATTCTTGATTTGCTGAACTCTCAGACGGATACACCGTCAGCAAGTTCCGTATACACCCGCAGCAACTTCAATGACAAGTCACTTGTTGCGGTTTTCACTGATCCCGGTCAACAGACAGGGAGTGTTCAGGTTGGCCAGGCGTGGATCACCGGCTTCCAGTTGCAGAGCGACTGGCTGCAGCGGTTCCAGAGCCCGTCTCGGACTGCGTTCGCCGGCCTGCCATGCGGCTTCCAGCGTTGCGGCGTGAGCGACAGGGATCATACCTAAAAGCGGCTGCCAGTGCTGACCTTCACGCACCATTATCGGTCGCTCCGGGTATTCAGAGGCTTTTTCACGCAATGCGTGCAGCAACGCTTCATCGACCAAAGGTGCGTCGCAGGGCAGGATCAGCAACCATCGATGCCGCGCCAGGGGCAGTGCGGCGCGAATCCCGGCCAGAGGGCCGTTGAAATCGGTATCGTCGTCCTGCACCAGTCTATCGGCGTAACGCGCATAGCGATCGATATTGCGATTGCAGGAAATGATCAGATCGTCGGTCAGCGGCCGGGTCAGACGATGCAGATGTTCGATAAGCGGGGTGCCCTGCCATTCGATCAGGCCCTTGTCGCGCCCGCCCATGCGCTGTCCCCGGCCTCCGGCCAGCAGCAGAATAGAGCAGGGCGGCAGTGGGGCAGGAACATTCATCGAACACTCGTCGGGCAGTCAAAAGGAGGGCTGTGATATAACACCCGCCTGTTTTCTTAACAACTGGATGAGGCCATGAAAGCCAAGGCTGACACACCTTTCGTACCCCTTAATATCGCCGTACTGACCGTCAGCGATACCCGCACCCGTGAAACCGATACCTCGGGGCAGATGTTTGTCGACCGCCTGACCGACGCAGGCCATGGTTTGATCGAGCGCGTGCTGCTCAAGGATGACCTGTACAAGATCCGCGCTCAGGTAGCGACCTGGATTGCCGACGATCAGGTGCAGGTCGTGCTGATCACCGGTGGCACCGGCTTTACCGGCCGCGACAGCACACCTGAAGCTGTAGCCTGCCTGCTGGACAAGCAAGTCGATGGTTTTGGCGAGCTGTTCCGGCAGATCTCGGTGCCGGATATCGGCACGTCCACCATTCAGTCCCGCGCGCTGGCCGGCCTGTCCAATGGCACGCTGGTGTGCTGCCTGCCAGGGTCCACCAATGCGGTGCGCACGGCATGGGACGGCATTCTTGCCCAGCAGCTGGACTCGCGTTTCCGTCCCTGCAACTTTGTGCCTCACCTCAAGCAGGCCGAGCCCTGTGCGACTCGTGGTTGAGTGCTCATGAGCAACGAGCCGAAAACCCTGCTGCCTGTTGAAGACGCCATTGCGCGTCTGTTGAAAATGGCCGAAGCCACGCCGATCACCGAGCGCCAATGCGTCTCGCTGGCCGATGCCGAAGGCCGCGTACTGGCAGTGGATCTGGTCTCCACGCTGGATCTGCCGCCCTGGCCTAACAGCGCCATGGACGGTTATGCCTTGCGCGCGGCGGACTGGCACGGCGAGCCGTTGACGGTCAGTCAGCGTATCTTCGCCGGTCAGGCCCCCGAGCCTCTGGCCCCTGGCACCTGCGCGCGTATCTTCACTGGCGCGCCGATGCCCGAAGGCGCTGACTGCGTCGAGATGCAGGAAAACGCCGAGGTGCTGGCGGATCAGCGTGTGCGGTTCAACGAACCGCTGGGCGCCGGGCAGAATATTCGTCCGCAAGGCCAGGAAACCCGGGTCGGCGATACTGTGCTGGCCGCCGGCACGCGGCTGGGTCCGATCGAATTGGGTCTGGCGGCCTCGCTGGGCCTCGCCGAGTTGGAGGTCATTCGCCGCGTGCGGGTCGCGGTGCTGTCTACGGGCGATGAGTTGATTGAGCCCGGTCAGCCGTTGGGGCCGGGGCAGATCTATAACAGCAACCGGGTGTTGCTGTGCAGCTGGCTGAAGCGGCTTCAATGCGAGGTCGTGGATGCCGGCATCCTGCCGGACGATCTGGAAAAGACGCGTGCTGCGCTGGCGAATCTGCAGGGTGTCGATCTGATTCTCTCCACGGGCGGAGTGTCCGTGGGCGAAGCTGATTTCCTCGGCCACGCATTGCGTGAGGAGGGCGAGCTGACGCTCTGGAAGCTGGCCATCAAGCCTGGCAAGCCGCTGACCTTCGGGCATTTTCGGGGTGTGCCGGTGATCGGTCTGCCTGGCAATCCAGCCTCTACGCTGGTTACCTTCGCTTTGCTGGCCAGGGCTTACCTGCTGCGTCGCCAGGGCGTGATCGACGTCGCCCCCTTGCAGTTTCCGGTGCCGGCCGGGTTTGTCTGGACGCGTCCTGGCAATCGTCGCGAGTACCTGCGCGGCCGTCTGGAGCAGGGTCGGGCCGTGGCGTATCGCAATCAGAGTTCGGGAGTCCTGCGCAGCGCTGCGTGGGCCGATGGTCTGATTGAAGTGCGCGAAGGCTCGACCGTTGCCGAAGGTGACTGGGTCAATTTCATTCCGTTGAGTGAAGTGCTGGGCTGAGTGCATTCGAATGGTGGGGCGGGTACGCATGAGCTACGCTCAACAACGCTGACACAGTGGGCAACCGGACTTCGCCCTGGAGTATTGTTATGGCGCCATTGAGAGTGGCTTGTGTGATCCCGACCTACAACGGACGCAAGGATCTGGAACGTCTGCTGGATTCACTGGCTGCGCAGACTGCCAGCTTCGATACGCTGATCGTGGACTCCAGTTCCTCGGATGGCACGCTGGAGCTGGCGCAAGCCCGATGTGCCAATGTGCTGCGCATCGACAGCAAGGATTTCAACCACGGCGGTACCCGACAGATGATGGTCGATCTGCATCCTGACTATGATGTGTATGTCTTCATGACCCAGGATGCGTACGTTGAAGGCATCAATGCCATCGCCAACATTCTGCTGCCGTTCGCCGACCCGAAGGTCGGTGCTGTGTGCGGGCGACAGTTGCCGCACAAGGACGCCAACCTGCTGGCCCAGCATGCGCGGCTGTTCAATTACCCGCCGACCTCGCAGATCAAGACGCTCGCCGACGCCGGTACGCTGGGTATCAAGACGCCATTCATGTCCAACTCGTTTGCGGCCTATCGAGGCGAAGCGTTGCGGGCCATTGGCGGTTTTCCGCGGCATGTGATCCTTTCGGAGGACATGTACGTCACCGCGAAAATGCTTATCGATGGCTGGAAAGCGGCTTACGAAGGCTCGGCTGTATGCCGTCATTCCCATAATTACAGCCTGCGCGAAGAGTTTCGCCGTTACTTTGATATCGGCGTGTTCCAGGCCCGCGAGGCGTGGATCTACGAAACCTTTGGCGGCATTGGCGGCGAGGGCATGCGTTACGTCAAGTCCGAGCTGAAATTCCTCGGTCCCCGGCGAATCCTCTGGTGGCCTGTGTCGTTCGTGCGCAATGCGCTGAAGCTGCTGGCCTACAAGCTGAGCCGACAGGAAAAGCGCTTGCCGCGCGGCGTGAAGAAGAAGCTCGGCATGTACGCGCGCTACTGGGACAGCCCTTACGCCTGAGTTGCGCCGCAGACAAGGCCTGCGGCGTATGGGCAGGTCAGCTTTTTGCGGCTTCTTCGTCCAGACGGTCTGCCTCGAACAGTTGCGCGAGGTCGGCCCTGGCTTCGCGGGCGGTCTGCAGCACCTTGGCGTCGTCGTCATACACCTCATGCTGAGCGGCCAGCACCTGTTCGTCGTGACGCTTGAAGCGACTGATGCGTGCGTCGGCCTGTGTTTCGCTGAGGCCCAGGCCCATGAGGGTCTGGCGACTCATTTCCAGGCTTGAGTAGAACGTTTCGCGAACCGCGTGAGCCCCCAGGTCCATCAACCGATGAACATGCTGGCGGTTACGTGCGCGAGCAATGATCTTCATGTGCGGATACAGTTTGCGAATCAGCTCGGCAGTCTTGATGTTGGTGTCCGGATCATCGGTCGCGATGACAAAGAATTCGGCCTCATCGACCTTGGCGGCACGCAATATTTCCGGGCGCAGCGGGTCGCCATAGAAGACCGGGACATTGCCGAAGCTGCGTGAGAACTCGATGGACTCTACGGCGGTGTCCAAAGCGATGAAAGGAATCTTCTGCGCGCGCAGGATACGCGCGACGATCTGCCCCATACGGCCCATGCCGGCAATGACCACCCGTGGTTTGTCGGTCTGGATATCGCGGTATTCGTCCGGCACCTCGACAGGCTTGATCCTGGGTTTGATCCAGCGCGCCAGGGCAATGAACAGCAACGGCGTGATCGCCATCGACAAGGTGATGGTCAACACCAGCATGTCGTACAGCCCGGCCTCGAACAGCCCCTGAGCGCTGCCGATCTTGAACACCACGAAGGCAAACTCGCCGCCTGCGGCCAGTACCAGGCCCAACTGCAACGCGCTGCGGTTGTTGAGTTCGCCAAGGGTGCGACCGATCAGGAACAGCATCGGCAGCTTGATTGCGATCAGCAGCAGCGTCAGGCCCAGCACGATCAGCGGCGAGCTGAGCAACAGGCCGACGTTGGCGCCCATGCCGACGCTGATAAAGAACAGCCCCAGCAGCAATCCCTTGAACGGTTCGATCTGTGCTTCCAGTTCGTGACGGTACTCGGAGTTGGCCAGCAACAGGCCAGCGAGAAACGCGCCCAGCGCCATGGACACCCCCACCAGTTCCATCAGCCACGCCGTGCCTATCACCACCAGCAAGGCCGTGGCGGTCGAGACTTCCTGGATTTTGGTCTTGGCGACGATACGAAACACCGGACGCAGCAAATAGCGTCCGCCAATCACCACAATGGCAATGCTGCCCAGCACGCGCAGGCCGTGGTTGATGCTTTCGCCGGTGTCCATCGCGTGATCGGCCCCGGCCAGGAATGGCACCATCGCAATCAGCGGGATCGCCGCGATGTCCTGAAACAGCAGAATGGCGAACGCCATCCTGCCGTGCGGGCTGTTCAGTTGTTTGCGCTCCGCCAGGCTCTGCAGGCCAAAGGCCGTGGACGACAGGGCAAGGCCGAGGCCCAGAATGACCGCGGTGTTCAGCGACTGGCCGAAGGCAGCGAAGGCGACCCCGCCGATGATCAGGCCGGTGAGTAGCACCTGCGCCATGCCGACGCCAAACACGGATTTGCGCATCACCCATAAACGCTTGGGCGAAAGCTCCAGGCCAATGATGAACAGCAGCAGTACTACGCCAAGTTCGGAAATATGGCTGACGCTCTCGGTATCACCGATCAGACCCAATACCGAAGGGCCAATGATCACGCCGGCGAACAGATAGCCGATCACCGCGCCCAGCTTCAGCCGCTTGGCCAACGGCACAGTCAGCACGGCGGCGAGTAGAAACACTACTGCGACCTGCAGCAGGCTGCCTTCATGGGGCATGTGAAACTCCTTGGTAATGATTGAACACACTGTTGAAGCAGGGGCGGTATTAAAGCATGGGAGTTTTACACGGCAACGCGCATCGCGGCATGACGATAATCAACGTCGTTAATAGAACGTGCAGGAGAGGGCGCGCAGGAGAGTGAGGCGAGACAGAGGGTGACGATGCCATCCGTCGCGCATCGGCGTAAGATATGCGCGCAAACAGGCAGCGTCAGTTGCCCGCTCATGAGCATTCAGGAAGCCGTTATGACCAACAAGCAGCGTTTGATTTACTCGATTCTGATCGCCCTCGGCGTTCTGGCGATCATGCTGGGCTTGTCGCATCTGCAAAACACCGGTGCCATCACCGAAAAGACCTTTCAGTACATCGCCATCAGCGTGGCGGTGCTGGTAGTGATCCTCAACGGCATCATGCGTCGCAAGGTCAAGCGCTAAGCGCTGATGGTCGATGCGGCAAGGGGGCTGTGCTTACTGGGCGCTGTCCTTGCCGACGTCTCCCAGCCATTCCCGGGCGCGAGGGTGCAGACTGTAGGTCTTGTCGTCGTTGAGGTGGATCACGCCCTCGTCGCACAGACGCTTGAGCACCTCGCGCACGCTCAGAAACGATAGCGGCACATCGAGCCTGAGCAACTGGCTGTGTACGCCGCGCACTCCCAGGGGATGGCCTTCCTCGCTCGAGACCAGCAGCGCATCGAGCACCTTGAGCCTGACCAGGCTGGTGCGCAGGCCAAAGCTTTTCAGGAGCATCCGGATGTGCTCGTTTCCGGGGCGCTCGGCCTCCAGAGCGGGCGACTGTGCCTGCGCAGCCAGTGCGGTTTGCCGCAGCAGGGTGCGAGTCGTGATTCCTTGGCGATTGAACATCCGTAAACTCCTTTTCAGGCTTTTTTTAAACACTCTCGATTACTAAGACGAACGAGCTCGGCAAAACCTCAGTTATCAGCGGAAAAAAATATGCGGCTCAACGTGTACAGGCTCGCTGCAGCGTTGTGCGCTTGAGGTTAGATGAACAATCGTCGGTCGCGAGAGGAGATTGTTCCGACGGTGGGCGCAGTCGAAGTCGCTGCGCATCGGCAAGACTGCGAGTGCGATCAGCCTTTCGGTGTGTCGGAGGTGCGGCGATTGAGCACCGGATTGCCGTTCTGATTCTGCGTCACGTAAACCGGCAGCACCTTGGGCAGAGAAGTCAGCAGGCTCGACAGGTCATGGGTGTTGTAACTGCCGCCCAGACGCATGGCACCGGTTGCGCTGTCCGCCAGCAGGATAGGTGTTTGCAGGTAGCGATTGATCAGCGGCAGTGCCTGGCTGAGCGGCAGATCATTGAAGATCAGCTTGCCATTGCGCCACGCCAGGCTGGTATCGCGTGCTTCGGTCTGGCTGATCAGTGGAGCATCGTCGCCCGCCTTGTAGCTGGCCTGCATGCCGGGGGCGAGAGGGTGGTTCGAGGAAGGATGTGCACGATCACTGGTGACCTGAACCGATCCCTCGACCAGCGTCACGCGTACCTGATCCTGGTACATCCATACATTGAAACGTGTGCCGGTGACCCTGATGCTGCCTGAGCCGGCGTCGACAACAAAGGGGTGGGTGTTGTCGTGGCTGACCTCAAAGAACGCCTCGCCCTTTTTCAGCGTGACGCTGCGTCGATCCCGGTAATTGGCATAAGTCAATTCGGTACCCAGGTTCAGCTCGGCGCGGCTGCCGTCTTCCAGCATGACCAGGCGTGTGGTGGTATCGGCGTTGTAAGTTTCGTAGGTATCAGGCAGCCAGCCTTGGTGCCAGCCGACGTACCCGACAATCGGTAGCGCCAGGGCAACGACCGCTGCGGCTGCGGCCAGTTTTGCCCAGCGGCGACCGCGACGAGGCCGAACCTGATCGGGCCGGTCAGTCTGGGCTTGGCGCACAGGTGCCGGATTAAGCGGTTCGATTTGCCCGGTGATATCCCAGACTTCCAGCATGGCGTTGTATTCGACCGCATGCAGGGGGTGGGCCTTCAGCCATTGCTCGAATGCTTTTCGTTCGGCAGCGGTACAGTCTTCTGCACGCAGGCGCATGCACCAATGCGCAGCGGCATCGGTGATCGCGTCGTGTTCTGCGTTGCTGAAAAGAGGGTCGCTCATGGGCGCTCCGGCCTATACCTTCGGCGCATTCTACCCTTTGATTTCAGAGAGAGAGAACATTTGCCGGCTATCACCTATCAAGGTGCTGCGTATTTTCTGGTGAATGCAAGCTGCTCTCATTGAAAACTATCCGTCGCAGTCTGCCCGCCGCAATAAAGTTAGTGCCCGGGGAGTGTCTTTGCAGAGTCCTCGGCGCTACTCTCGGAACCTGTCTTCGCCTTGTCGTTCTCGCTAGCGTTCTCGATCTACCGCCATGAACAGGAGTTTCAGATGCGCGCCAACCCTGCCGATCAGTCGACCCGTACTGTTTCCTTTGAGCAACTGACAGATCTGTTGCGCCGGATCTTCCTTGCCCACGGCACCTGCACGGAGGTTGCCGACGTGCTGGCCGAGAACTGCGCCAGCGCCCAGCGCGACGGCTCGCATAGCCATGGCATCTTTCGCATTCCCGGCTATCTCTCATCGCTGGCCAGCGGGTGGGTGAACGGCAAGGCTGTGCCGGTGGTCGAGGATGTCGGCGCTGCGTTTGTCCGGGTCGACGCCGGGGGCGGCTTTGCCCAGCCTGCACTGGCGGCGGCCAGAGCCTTGTTGATCGACAAGGCACGCAGTGCCGGAGTTGCGGTTCTGGCCATCCGCAACTCTCATCACTTCGCTGCGTTATGGCCGGATGTCGAGCCTTTCGCCGAACAGGGGCTGGTTGCCCTGAGCATGGTCAACAGCATGACCTGCGTTGTGCCGCATGGTGCGCGTCAGCCTCTGTTCGGCACCAACCCGATTGCCTTCGCCGCGCCCCGTGCAGGCGGAGAGCCTATTGTTTTCGACCTGGCGACCAGCGCCATCGCCCACGGTGATGTACAGATCGCCGCACGTGAAGGTCGGCTGTTACCAGCGGGCATGGGGGTCGATCGCGACGGCCAGCCCACTGAAGAGCCGCGCGCCATTCTCGAGGGTGGCGCGTTGTTGCCGTTCGGCGGGCACAAGGGTTCGGCATTGTCGATGATGGTCGAGCTGCTGGCCGCAGGGCTGACAGGGGGCAATTTCTCGTTCGAATTCGACTGGTCGAAGCATCCCGGTGCGCAGACGCCCTGGACCGGCCAGTTGCTGATCGTCATCGATCCTGACAAGGGCAGCGGTCAGTCGTTTGCACAGCGCAGTGAGGAACTGGTGCGGCAACTGCATGGGGCCGGGCAGGAGCGTCTGCCGGGGGATCGACGCTACAGCGAGCGCGCGCGATCAATGGCGCACGGTATCAGCATCCTCCAGGCTGATCTGGAACGCCTGCAGACCCTGGCGGGGCATTGAGCCATTTACACATTCACCGACCATTCGTCGCGACCGGTCTTGTATCGGCGCGCAGTTCAAAATACTGTATGCATGAACAGTAAGGAACGAATGAGGTCTGTCATGTCCCTTAAGTCAGCGCAAAGCCCGGTTGCTCAACAACATCGCATGCTCTCTGCAGCCAATGAAATGCAGCATGAGGATTTTCTCCAGTTGGCGGCCGCACTGCGCCAGTTCAATGCCTACGAGCCAGAGGTGTCGATAGTCATCGCGGCTGCCCGCGCGGGCGGCGAATACCGCCAGGCTGGCTCGATGGAATAAGGTGGCTGATCACAGCCACGGCACGTCTCGGGTTGATTGTGAGTATACGCAGCGTATATGCTTCATATATTCAGCTTGAGGTGAATCATGGGTCTGGTAAAAATTTCTGAAAACATGCACGCCAATCTGCGCTCTGCCAGCGTTGCGCTCAGCCGCTCGATCAATGCGCAGGCCGAGCACTGGATGCGTGTCGGTATGCTCGCTGAACTGCACCCGACGCTGGATTACAGCGAGATCTGCCAGATGCTGATCCGTCACGAAAATGCCGGTGAGACCGTGCTGACTGCTTCGAACTTCAACGTCTCGGAGCTTTCGGCTTCCAGCCTTTCCAAGGCGGTCTCATGAGCAGCGCTATCGGTCTCAAGACCGAACAGGACCTCGTGCAACTGCGCATAGCCGGCAGACTGGCTGCCGATGTACTTGCGATGATCACGCCTTACGTCAAGGCGGGCGTCAGCACCGAAGCGCTTGACGACATCTGCAACGAGTACATCGTCAAAGAGCTGAAAGTGATTCCTGCGAATGTGGGCTATCACGGTTTTACCAAGACCACCTGCATCTCTCCGAACGCCGTGGTGTGCCATGGCATACCTTCTGCCACCGATATCCTCAAGGAAGGCGATATCGTCAATATCGATGTCGCGGTCATCAAGGACGGCTGGTATGGCGATACCAGCCGTATGTACCTGGTGGGTGAGGTCAGCCCCCTGGCCAGGCGTCTGGTCGAGACGACCTATGAGGCAACCCGCGCCGGTATTCATGCTGTGCGTCCGGGTGCAACCCTGGGTGATATCGGTTACGCCATCCAGAGCGTCGCTCACCGCGAAGGTTTCAGCGTAGTGCGTGAATATTGCGGACACGGCATTGGGCGCAAGTACCATGAAGAGCCGCAGGTTTTGCACTACGGTGCGCAGGGCAAAGGCCTCAGGCTCAAGCCGGGCATGGTGTTCACCATTGAACCGATGATCAACGCGGGCAGGGCGGGCACCCGGACGTTGCCGGATGGCTGGACGGTTCTGACCAGCGACCTTTCACTGTCTGCGCAGTGGGAGCATATGGTTGCCGTCACCTCGACCGGTTTCGAGCTGCTGACGCCGTGGCCTGACGGCACAGGCGCTTACCCTGCCATTTGATCCGCAAGGGTCTGGCAATGCATGGGAACAATGGCCTTTTCGAAGGCCATTGTTGTGTTGAACAGGACGATGTTTCAGGCTTGTAGCGAAGCCCTTCTCCAATGCACCTGCGTCACGCCAAAACGCTTTGCCTGCAAGGTTGCGACGCCTATCGGGCCTGCGGATATATTGCCGCTCACGGTCCCGACACCTGCATGCAGGGTCGCACAATGTAAGGCGTCGCTCTGGCACAGTTGCGTTGCCTGATGCAGAAAGCAGTGAGGTTGGCCATTGAATTGATAGTGAATTTCAAATTCCGTTTGATGATTCATCTTCCCTGCCTGCTAACGTGATAATCAGCCTGACTGTTTTGGGCGTATGCACGACAGGGGGCCTCCCGATCACGCCTTTGATTCCAGAGAGTAGACCGAAAATCGTAGCGTTCATGGATTGAGTTAACAGATGTCCGATAAGTGGTTTTGGATTCACTCAAGCGCGTTAATCAATGGCCGAGCAATCATCCGTTTGAGGGCTCGGCCTTTGATCAAGCTTAGTTATTTACACGACTTCAGGTCTACCGGGCCTACAAAATCATTACCACGTCCCATGACACAGGCGACCTGCTGGTTACGCTGGCGCTCCCATGCCTGGGGCGGATAGGTTTTATCCCAGGCCTGATAGAGCTGCTGGTCCTGGCGCGAGAGGCGCAGATTGTACTGTTTGCTCATGTAGAAGTAGGTGCGCGCGATCATGCCGCGTATCGAGGGGCGAGGCATGACCTTTTTGGCCTTGAAATCCACCTGTGTCAGGCATGAACCGTACTGGCCCTTTTGCTCGGGTATCCAGCCAAAACTGAAGTTGCTGCGGTCACCGTTGACCTCGCCGATGCTCGGTACCAGATTGTGCAGGTCTGCCTCGGCGCGTTTGTAAATCGGGTCAGTTCGAGTGCAGTTCTTGCGCCCGCCGTTCTGCCAGCATTGGCGCAAGTGGCCGATCTGCCAGGCAGGCACAATGTGCTCCCATTCGATACGGCTGGCCCGTTTGGCGCTCTTGCGCGGGACATAGCCGCAGCCCGCGAGGTCGACCCGATTGCCGGTGTATTTGCAGCCGCAGTAAAACTCGGTCGACTGCGGTGCATACAAGCCCCAGGCAACTTTCTTGGCTTCGCTGAAGGTGCGCGGGGCTTGTGCCTGGGCGGCGAATGAGGCGGTGATGAGCAGGGTGGTGCAAAGCAGTGTGGGAAATCGAAACGTCATGCCGTCAGTCTTCCTTCGGCAACGTCCAGAATATTTGCACGCCACCGTCGTCGCGCCAGGCGAGGGTGACATTGTCGTTCTCGGCTATTTCTTCAAGGAGTTGCGCCCAGTCGTCCTCTGCCTCGTCTGGCTGACGAAAGAGCAGGGCAGCCCTGGATTTCTGTGCGGTGGGCGAGTTGATGATCTTCTGTACCCGCATGCCCATGCGCTCGTAAGGGCCGGGAATGGAAGGGGTCGCTGCGCTTTGTTTTGCCACGGAAAAAGGTCCCTGAATATTGCTGTACGGGCATACAGTATTTCAGTGTCGGATCTTTCGCAACATCTATGTAAGATAAAGCGCTCGAAGTGGCACACTATTGCCTTGAAAAAACACCCTGACGTTTCTGGAGTCACGCATGAATATCAAGTCACTGGCATTTCCGTTACTGGCCTCGGCAGTTGTGCTGCTGGCAGGCTGTTCCACGCCCTCGGTCGTCACGCTGCAAAACGGTACTCAGTACGTGACCAAAGACATGCCCAAGACCAAGACACGCGACGGTTTCTACGAGTTTGAGGATATCTCCGGCAAGACCGTCCGGATCAAGGCTGATGATGTAGCGACGGTCAAACCTGAAGAGTGAGACCCTACTGATCGTGACGCCCGTTCCCCGCGCTAGCGGGGGCGGGCAGCTCGGTAAGATTTAATTTCAGGTGGATTGACAAAGGTTGCAGCTTTTTCCATAGTTCGCTCCTCGCAAACGTTTGCGCGTCGATGCCCGGCATCGATTCTGCGCCGTTCGCCCGAACAATAATCACAAGATCGGAGATGAACTCATGAAGCTGCCATTCGCTGGACGCCTTCTCGCTGTCGCCATGTTTGCTGCCGTCACGGCAGTCATGCCCCTCTCTACCGTCTATGCCCAGACGCCTGAAAAACCCAAGGTCGCACTGGTCATGAAATCGCTGGCCAACGAGTTCTTCCTGACCATGGAAGACGGTGCCAAGGCCTACCAGAAAGAACATGCCACCGAATTCGACCTGATCTCCAACGGGATCAAGGATGAGTCCGACACGTCCGCGCAAATCCGCATTGTCGAACAGATGATCGCCTCCAACGTGAATGCGCTGGTGATCGCACCAGCCGACTCCAAGGCGCTGGTACCGGTGCTCAAGAAAGCCACCGATGCCGGAATCAAGGTCGTCAACATTGACAACCAACTCGATGTCGACGTGCTCAAAAGCAAGAACCTGCAAATCCCGTTCGTAGGGCCTGACAACCGCAAGGGTGCCAAGCTGGTGGGCGACTATCTGGCCAAGAAACTGACCGCTGGCGACGAGGTGGGCATCATTGAAGGTGTGTCGACCACCAATAATGCTCAGCAACGCACCGCCGGTTTCAAGGACGCCATGGACGAAGCGAAAATGAAAGTGGTGTCCACGCAGTCCGGTAACTGGGAAATCGACAAGGGCAACGCTGTGGCCTCGGCGATGCTCAACGAATACCCGAACCTGAAAGCCTTGCTGGCCGGTAATGACAGCATGGCGCTGGGCGCCGTCTCTGCAGTGCGTGCGGCAGGCAAGGCTGGCAAGGTCATGGTCGTGGGCTACGACAACATCAATGCGATCAAGCCGATGCTCAAGGATGGCCGGGTTCTGGCCACGGCCGATCAGTACGCAGCCAGGCAGGCGGTCTTCGGCATCGAAGCTGCCCTCAAGCTCGTCAAAGGCGAGAAGGTCGACACTAACGACAAGGGCGTGATCGAAACGCCGGTGCAACTCGTTACTCAACCTTGATCCACGCCGTGTAAAGGTGCCCGTCCGCAGAGGACGGGCGCTGGGAGAAATGTATGTCAGCGTCTGCTCAGACAGCTGTTCTTTCGGTCAGTGGCATCGGCAAAACCTACGCACAGCCCGTACTTGGTGACGTCGACCTGACGTTGATGCGTGGCGAAGTGCTCGCCCTGACCGGGGAAAACGGTGCCGGTAAAAGCACCTTGTCGAAAATCATCGGCGGGCTGGTAACCCCTACCACCGGAAACATGGAGTTCCAGGGCCAGCCTTATCAGCCTGCAAGTCGTACCCAGGCCGAAAAACTCGGCATTCGCATGGTCATGCAGGAGCTCAACCTGCTGCCGACCCTGACCGTGGCCGAAAATCTGTTTCTTCATGACCTGCCCCGCAGGGCCGGCTGGATCGACCGCAAGCGCTTGCGCGAAAACGCGATCGAGGCCATGGCCCAAGTGGGGCTGGACGCCATTGATCCCGACACGCTGGTCGGAGAATTGGGGATCGGCCACCAACAGATGGTCGAGATCGCCCGCAACCTGATCGGCGACTGTCACGTCCTGATTCTCGACGAACCCACTGCCATGCTCACCTCGCGCGAAGTGGAAATGCTCTTCGAGCAGATCACACGGCTGCAGGCACGTGGCGTCTCGATCATCTACATCTCCCATCGGCTTGAAGAGCTGGCCAGGGTGTCCCAGCGCATCGCCGTGCTGCGCGACGGCAAGCTGGTGTGTGTCGAGCCGATTGTCCGATACAACAGTGAGCAACTGGTGACCCTGATGGTCGGCCGTGAGCTCGGCGAGCATATCGACATGGGCGCCCGGCAGATTGGCGAGGTGGCGCTGTCGGTCAAGGGGCTCAATCGCGCCGGCAAGGTTCAGGATGTGTCCTTCGACGTGCGTCGAGGTGAAATCTTCGGTATTTCCGGGCTGATCGGTGCCGGGCGTACCGAGTTGTTACGCCTGATCTACGGTGCAGACGTTGCCGACAGCGGTGACATCGAAGTCGGAAAGCCGCTGCGGAAAGTCTGCATTCGCTCGCCAGCCGACGCGGTGGAGCAGGGTATCGCGCTGATCACGGAAGACCGAAAGAGCGAAGGCCTGCTGATGTCGCAATCGATCAGCGCCAACATTGCGCTGGGCAACATGCATTCGATTTCCAGTGCGGGCATGGTCAACAGCGACGACGAGCTGAAGCTGGCGCAGCGCCAGGTAGCGGCCATGCGCATTCGCAGCTCCAGTCCGGGCCAATTGGTCTCCGAGCTGTCGGGTGGCAATCAGCAGAAGGTGGTGATCGGTCGCTGGCTGGAACGTGACTGCACGGTGATGCTGTTCGACGAGCCGACACGGGGCATCGACATCGGTGCCAAGTTCGATATCTACGCGCTGCTGGCCGAATTGACCCGTCAGGGCAGGGCGCTGGTGGTGGTTTCCAGTGATCTGCGCGAGCTGATGCTGATCTGTGATCGTATCGGCGTGCTGTCTGCCGGTCGCCTGATCGACACGTTCGAACGCGACAGCTGGACCCAGGACCAATTGCTGGCCGCTGCCTTCGCCGGTTATCAGAAACGTGACGCGCTGCTCAATGATGCGGCGCCCAGGAACGACTCATGAAAAATACTCCTTCTCCGACGCTGACTGTGCCAGTCCGTCGCGGCGGCAACTACTTTGGTCTGGGTACCTACATCGGGTTGGCCGGTGCGTTGCTGGTGATGATTGTGCTGTTCTCGCTGCTCAGCGATCACTTCCTGTCCTACCAGACCTTCAGCATGCTCGCCAACCAGATCCCGGACCTGATGGTGCTGTCGGTCGGCATGACGCTGATCCTCATCATCGGCGGCATCGACCTGTCGGTCGGCTCGGTGCTTGCCCTGGCCGCTTCGGCGGTCAGTGTGGCAATCCTCGGCTGGGGCTGGAGCGTGTTTCCGGCGGCGCTGCTGGGCATTGCCTGTGCGACGCTGGCGGGTACGGTCACCGGTTCGATCACGGTCGCCTGGCGCATCCCGTCGTTCATCGTGTCTCTGGGCGTGCTGGAAATGGCCCGTGGCGCGGCCTACCAGATGACCAATTCGCGTACCGCCTACATCGGTGATTCGTTCGCCTGGCTGTCCGATCCGATTGCCTTCGGCATTGCGCCGTCCTTCATCATCGCGTTGCTGATCATCTTCGTCGCTCAGGCAGTATTGACCCGGACCGTTTTCGGTCGCTACCTGATCGGCATCGGCACCAACGAAGAGGCCGTGCGTCTGGCGGGTATCAATCCCAAGCCTTACAAGATTCTGGTGTTCTCGCTGATGGGGCTGCTGGCCGGTGTCGCGGCATTGTTCCAGATATCCAGGCTAGAAGCCGCCGATCCGAATGCCGGCGCCGGGCTTGAACTGCAGGTCATTGCAGCCGTTGTGATCGGCGGCACCAGCCTGATGGGCGGACGCGGTTCGATCATCAGCACCTTTTTCGGTGTGCTGATCATTTCCGTGCTGGCCGCAGGCCTGGCGCAGATCGGTGCGACCGAGCCGACCAAGCGGATCATCACCGGTGCGGTGATTGTGATCGCTGTGGTACTGGACACCTATCGCAGCCATCGGGCTCGGCGCCAGGGCTGATATGGCAACCATCAAGGATGTCGCGGCCCTGGCGGGGATCTCGTACACCACGGTTTCCCACGTGTTGAACAAGACCCGGCCGGTGAGCGAGCCGGTCAGGCTCAAGGTCGAAGCCGCCATTGCACAGCTCGATTATGTCCCCAGTGCAGTGGCGCGTTCGCTGAAGGCCAAGACCACCTCGACCATCGGCCTGTTGATTCCCAGCGGCATGAACCCGTATTTCGCCGAATTGGCGCGGGGCATCGAGGATTACTGCGAGCGCAACGGTTTTTGCGTGATCCTTTGCAACTCCGATGATAATCCGGAGAAACAGCGTGGCTATCTGCGCGTGCTGCTGGAAAAGCGTGTCGACGGTCTGATTGTTTCTTCGGTGGGGGGCGATGCCGGTATTGCAGGTGGCCTTGCCGAGGTTCGTACGCCGTTGGTGATCGTTGACCGGGAACTGGACGGTATCGATGCCGACATGATCCGTATCGACCATGAGCAGGGCGCTTATCTGGCGACTCGGCACTTGCTGGACCTCGGGCATCGCGCCATTGCCTGCATCGGCGGGCCATTACACAGCACAGTGGCCGAGATGCGTCTGGCGGGGTACCGGCGCGCCCTGCAGCAGGCGTCCGTTCAGGCCCGGGCCGAATGGGCGGCGCACAGTGAGTTCACCAGCTCTGCCGGTCATGAGGCAGCGTGTCAGCTTCTGGCAGCGCATCCGCCAACGGCGATTTTTGCCGGCAACGACGTCATTGCCATCGGCGTATTGCGCGCCGCCGCCGAGCGCTTGATTCGCGTGCCTCAGGACCTGTCGGTGATCGGTTTCGATGATATCCAGATGAGTCGCTATGTTTATCCGGCGCTGACCACCGTGGGGCAGTCGATCATGCAACTGGGCGAAACCGCCGCAGAAATGCTGCTGAGCAGAATCGCCACACCCCATGGGCTTCCTGCCGAAAAAAGACTCGTGACGCCCAGCGTCGTGGTGCGCGAGTCCACGGCAGCGCCCACTACTTTGTCCAACGAATGACGCGCACGCGCAGCAACGTATTAATGAGCCATGCAAGCAAAAATAGTGATAGTGGGCAGTCTGAACATGGATCTGGTCATCCGCGCCCAGCGTCTGCCGCGTCCCGGCGAGACCTTGAGCGGGGAAACATTTGATACCGTGCCGGGCGGCAAGGGTGCGAATCAGGCGGTTGCTGCGGCACGTCTGGGTGCCAGCGTAGCGATGATCGGTTGTGTCGGGGCTGATGCCTACGGTGAGCAACTGCGTGCGGCGCTGCTGGCCGAGCATATCGATTGCCAGGCGGTGACCGTCGTTGAGGGTGTGTCCACCGGGATCGCCTCGATCGTGGTCGACGCCAACAGCCAGAACGCTATTGTCATCGTGGCCGGTGGCAATGGTCGGCTCAGTCCGGCATTGATCGAGCGCTTCGATGCGCTGCTGGCGGATTCGCAAATCGTCATCTGCCAGCTCGAAGTGCCGACCGAGACCGTTTTCCATACCCTGGCCCGCGCACGTGCGCTGGGCAAGACCGTCATTCTCAATCCTGCGCCGGCCAGCGAGCCGCTGCCGGCAAGCTGGTATGCCCTGATCGACTACCTGATCCCCAACGAAAGCGAAGCGCAGACCCTGACCGGTGTCAGCGTTGACTCACCGGCGGCCGCTGAAAACGCGGCTTCGGCGATGCTGGCGGCCGGCGCGCGCAACGTGATCATTACCCTTGGCGAGCGCGGAACCCTGTTCGCCAATGCGTCTGGCGTTGAGCATATTCCCGCACGTCGTGTGCAGGCCGTGGACACCACCGCTGCAGGTGATACCTTTGTCGGCGGTTTTGCGGCGGCATTGTCCGCAGGCCATGGCGAATTGCAGGCAATTCGTTTCGGTCAGGCTGCGGCGGCCATCTCCGTCACCCGAGCGGGTGCCCAGCCGTCCATCCCGACGTTCGAGGAAGTACAGGAATTCAATTCGCTATGAAAAAGACCCCGCTACTCAATATTGCCCTGTCCCGCGTGATTGCATCGCTGGGTCACGGTGACATCCTGATGATCGTCGACGCCGGCATGCCAGTACCGGCGGGCGTCGAATTGATCGACCTCGCGCTGACCCGCGGTGTGCCGGATTTCATCAGTGTGCTGGATGTCGTGCTGAGTGAAATGCAGGTTGAAAGCCACGTATTGGCCAACGAGATGGCCGAGATCAAGCCGCCTGCGTTGCAGGTGATCGAAAGCCTGAATCTGGACGACCAATTGGGGCAACAACGCTGGATAAGCCATGAAGACCTCAAGGTCTTGAGTCGCAAGGCCAAGGCAATCATCCGTACCGGAGAATGTCAGCCGTACAGTAATGTGGCGCTGGTATCCGGAGTCGTCTTCTAGTTATTCAAGAAAGGGAGTTTCATATGACATTGATACAGTTTTCCAGACAGTTCATTCGTGGAGCGTTGCTCTTGTCCATCCTCGGTACTGCCGCTGTCCAGGCGGCTGAAAAGCGCGATCTGATCATCGATACCGATCCAGGTGCGGATGATGTCGTCGCGCTATTGTTGGCGCTGGCGTCACCTGAAGAGCTGAACGTGATGGCTATCACCACGGTGGCTGGTAATGTGCGCCTCGACAAGACCTCGCGTAACGCCAGGCTGGCGCGGGAATGGGCCGGGCGCGAAGAGGTGCCTGTGTATGCCGGTGCGCCCAAGCCGTTGGTGCGTACACCAATCTATGCCGAGAACGTTCACGGTCAGGAAGGCCTGCCGGGTGTACCCGTGCATGAGCCCGCCAAGGGGTTGGCCGAAGGCAATGCCGTCGATTACCTGATTCGCACCCTGAGTAAGGCCAAGCCGCACAGCATCACCATCGCCATGCTCGGCCCGCAGACCAACCTGGCGCTGGCGCTGGTGCAGGCTCCGGAAATCACCCAGGGCATCAAGGAAGTGGTGGTCATGGGTGGCGCGCATTTCAACGGCGGTAATATCACTCCGGTTGCCGAATTCAACCTGTTCGCCGACCCGCACGCCGCGCAGATCGTTCTGGCCAGTGGTGTGAAGCTGACGTACGTGCCGCTGGACGTGACCCACAAGATTCTCACCAGTGAACAGCGCCTCAAGCAGATCGCCGCACTGGGCAATAATGCGGGCAAGCTGGTGGACGGCATTCTCAATGAATACGTCAAGCTGGACATGGAGCATTACGGTTTGCCCGGCGGACCGGTACACGATGCCAGCGTGATTGCCTGGCTGCTCAAGCCTGAGTTGTTTTCCGGACGGCAGATCAACGTCGCAGTGGACACCTGTGAGGGTATCGGTTTCGGTCAGACAGTGGCCGACTGGTACGGCACACTCAAGCAGCCGCAGAACGTATTCTGGGTCGAGAACGGCGACGCTCAGGGGTTCTTCGATCTGCTGACCGAGCGTCTGGCGCGCCTCAAATAATCACGCATTCTGAAGCCGCGTATCAGGCGGGCAATCCTGCCGTGGCGTAGCGGCTCAGCACTTGGCTGATGAAGGCACGGGCACCCTCGGTGCCCAGTTCCTTGATCAACAGGTCAACTGCGATGATCATCAGTTCTTCCGGATTCCCGGGGCTGTGCGAGCAATGGCCCTGAGGCCATCTGGCCTTGATGTCTGCGTCTAGGGTTATGGCTGTCATGTCTGTCTGATCTCCAGTGAAGGGTCACGCACACGCTGCTCGCTTCCCGGCGCTTGTGTCTCTGGCAGTAAACCATCCAGTGCGCATTTTGACACTCCTACTTACATATGATCCTGATAGCCCGCTTCAATGCGCATCGGCGATAAACGTTTTGTGACGATTTCTTCGCGCGCCCTGTGTCATGCCAAGGCAGACTCCCGGTCCAGGCAGATCAACAGGTTACACAAGGCATGTCGGTCGGACCGTGCAACCAACGCGCCTTAGCGCGGTCGGACAGGTCTGGAAATGTTCATTGGCAGAGGAGGGTGTATGCCCCGGAAATTCGCAACATTGGGTTTTGTGGTCGTGGCTTCATTGATGGCAGGCTGCAGCAGTACGGCTTCGGATAGCAGTGCCAGTGCTGAGGCGCCCGTCAAGGCCGACGCGCCCGCCAGCAACGCGATACCTGGCCGTTGTGATGCAGGGCTTGCCCAGTTCGCTGTCGGCAAGCAGGCTTCCATAGACCTCCTTTCTCAAGTCCGCACCCGTTCCGGTTCGCAGGATGCGCGCATTCTCGGTCCTGACGACATGGTCACGCTGGAATACCGGTCCGAGCGGGTAAACGTCAACACCGATGCGTCGGGGAAGGTGACCCGTATCAATTGCGGTTGAGCCGATACTTTCTTCCGCGCATAAAAAAACCCCGTCAGTGACGGGGTTTTTTTGTGTCAGGTGAATCAGGCCACCTGAACTTCTTCTGCTTGCATGCCTTTCTGGCCTTTAGCAGCAACAAAAGTAACGGTCTGGCCTTCTTTCAGGCTTTTGAAACCGTCGCTCTGGATTGCTTTGAAGTGTACGAACAGGTCGTCACCGCCACCTTGTGGAGTGATAAAGCCGAAGCCTTTTTCATCGTTGAACCATTTTACGGTGCCGGTTTGGCGATTAGACATGGTGTATCTCCAGAAACATAATTTTCAGTAACGTGCTGCTCAGGCCAACTGGGCACACCGAGCTATCATAGTCGAAATGTGCAAAAAAACAGCTATTAAGGTGGGCGCTTTGCGTAAAGGTCCCGTATATGCAGTTCACCATACTCCGCAAAGCGCCCTCCGGCGTGCCAGACCCGGTACTGAACGGGCTGTGGCAATAGCGCTTAACGCCATGATTTCAATGGCTTTCAGAAGGCGCTGGGCCAACTGCTATCAGTGCCCGGCGTGCGCGTTTTACCCCGGCTGAAAAAAATGATTATTTTGTCGCCGTGCAGTTCTCTGCGACCAGTTTTTGCAGTTTTCCCGTCAATGCAGCCGGTGGCGCTGTCTTGGTGTACTTGAGCGAGGCTATTTCCTTGTCGGTAAAATGACTGTCCACCTGTTTTGCACCGCATTCGCAGTGAGTCGTTGCAGTCTTGTCATCCAGCCCCTGTTTCTTGGCCGCAGCCACGCATTCCTGAGTGAAGGTAGTGCGTGTCGTTCCGTCCATTGCGGCGTGAGCACCCAGAGGGATAAGGGCGGCGCTGCAGAGGAGGAGGCTGGTCAGGCGTGAAAACTTCATGGTGTTCTCCTTGATTGCTGGAAAAAACGTTCGGGGTCTCGATGGTTTCTGACGCCCATGAAGCCTGCCAGTTCAGGTGGTGTGCCAATTCCATTTCATTTGCGTGGATGTGCATCCTGGCCGGTCTGGCTGTGTTAGGATGCGCGTCCTGTTATTTTCAAGCGCCCCATGGCCAATGGCTTTCGGTGCCGCGCAGGCAGGTTTTTCGTACATTCCAGTCATCTGGTCCGGTTTAAGGTTGGCCCCAAGGCTCCTGCCACTGTGAGGCAGGCATACCACCGGATCACGTACTGGCTCGTCCCAACCCACGTGACCTTTGGTAGGGGTCACCACTAGGAGAGGAGGCGCCATGCCAACTATTACTCTTCCCGACGGCAGTCAACGTTCATTCGATCATGCGGTTTCCGTAGCCGATGTCGCGCTTTCAATCGGTGCCGGTCTGGCCAAGGCCACCGTCGCCGGCAAGGTCGACGGCAAGCTCGTCGACGCCTGCGACCTGATCGAAAACGATGCCAGCCTGCAGATCATCACCCCCAAGGATCAGGAAGGACTGGAAATCATCCGTCACTCCTGCGCGCACCTGGTAGGGCACGCGGTCAAGCAGTTGTATCCGACTGCAAAAATGGTCATCGGCCCGGTGATCGACGACGGCTTCTATTACGATATCGCCTACGAGCGCCCGTTCACGCCTGACGATATGGCGGCGATCGAGCAGCGCATGCAGCAGTTGATCGAAAAAGATTACGACGTCATCAAGAAAGTCACCCCGCGCGCTGAAGTGATCGAGGTGTTCACCGCCCGTCACGAAGATTACAAGCTGCGTCTGGTCGAAGACATGCCGAACGAGCAGGCCATGGGCCTGTATTACCACGAAGAATACGTCGACATGTGCCGCGGTCCGCACGTGCCGAACACTCGTTTCCTGAAGTCATTCAAGCTGACCAAGCTGTCTGGCGCCTACTGGCGTGGCGATGCCAAAAACGAGCAGCTGCAGCGCGTCTACGGTACTGCCTGGGCTGACAAGAAGCAGCTGGCGGCCTACATTCTGCGCATCGAAGAAGCCGAAAAACGCGACCATCGCAAGATCGGCAAGCGTCTTGGCCTGTTCCATACCCAGGAAGAAGCGCCGGGCATGGTCTTCTGGCACCCACAGGGCTGGACCCTGTATCAGGTGCTCGAGCAGTACATGCGCAAAGTGCAGCGTGAAAACGGCTACCTCGAGATCAAGACCCCGCAAGTGGTCGATCGCTCGCTCTGGGAAAAATCCGGGCACTGGGCCAACTACGCCGACAACATGTTCACCACCGAGTCCGAAAGCCGCGACTACGCGATCAAGCCGATGAACTGCCCTTGCCACGTGCAGGTGTTCAATCAGGGCCTGAAGAGCTACCGCGAGCTGCCGATGCGTCTGGCCGAGTTCGGTGCCTGTCACCGTAACGAGCCGTCGGGTGCCCTGCACGGCATCATGCGCGTGCGCGGCTTCACTCAGGACGATGCACACATCTTCTGTACCGAAGACCAGATGCAGGCTGAGTCCGCCGCGTTCATCAAGCTCACGCTGGATGTCTATGCCGATTTCGGCTTCAAGGATATCGAACTCAAATTGTCCACTCGCCCTGAAAAGCGTGTAGGCTCCGACGAGCTTTGGGATCGTGCCGAATCGGCGCTGGCTTCCGCACTCGACAGCGCAGGTCTGCCTTATGACCTGCAGCCGGGCGAGGGCGCGTTCTACGGTCCTAAAATCGAGTTCTCCCTCAAGGATTGTCTCGGTCGGGTATGGCAGTGCGGCACCTTGCAGCTGGACTTCAATCTGCCGATCCGCTTGAGTGCCGAGTACGTGTCGGAAGACAACAGCCGTAAGAATCCGGTCATGCTGCACCGCGCAATTCTCGGGTCTTTCGAGCGTTTCATCGGGATTCTGATCGAGCATTACGAAGGCGCGTTTCCGGCCTGGCTGGCACCCACCCAGGCAGTGATCATGAATATCACTGACAAACAGGCCGATTTTGCCTTCGAAGTGGAAAAAACTCTGGCCGAAAGCGGGTTTCGTGCCAAGTCCGACTTGAGAAATGAAAAGATCGGCTTTAAAATCCGTGAGCATACTTTGCTCAAGGTTCCTTATCTCCTCGTGATTGGAGATCGGGAGGTTGAAATGCAAACTGTCGCTGTGCGTACACGTGAAGGCGCTGACCTTGGCTCGATGCCGGTCGCCCAATTCGCTGAATTCCTCGCACAAGCGGTTTCCCGGCGTGGTCGCCAAGATACGGAGTAATTATTATTAAGCGTGAAATGAGACAAGATAAACGAGCTGCACCCAAGGCCCCGATCAATGAAAATATCTCGGCCCGCGAGGTTCGTTTAATTGGCGCTGACGGCGAGCAGATTGGCATCGTCTCGATTGATGAAGCGCTTCGTATTGCCGAAGAGGCGAAGCTGGATCTGGTAGAGATTTCTGCCGACGCAGTCCCTCCGGTCTGCCGTGTGATGGATTACGGCAAATCGATCTTCGAGAAGAAGAAGCAGGTTGCTGCAGCGAAGAAGAACCAGAAGCAGATCCAGGTTAAAGAAATCAAGTTTCGTCCAGGGACGGAGGAAGGGGATTACCAGGTAAAACTACGCAACCTGGTACGTTTCCTGAGTGACGGGGACAGGGCCAAGGTATCGTTGAGATTCCGCGGTCGTGAGATGGCCCACCAGGAGCTGGGTATGGAATTGTTGAAGCGGGTTGAAGGTGACCTGCTCGAATACGGTTCCGTCGAACAGCATCCTAAGATGGAAGGACGCCAGCTGATCATGGTCATCGCCCCGAAAAAGAAGAAATAACCACCAGGGCACGGCAGGCCTTGCGGTTATATTTATCAACTGAATGCGGAGTATCCGAACATGCCAAAGATGAAGACTAAAAGTGGTGCAGCTAAGCGGTTTTTGAAAACCGCCAACGGCATCAAGCACAAGCACGCTTTCAAGAGCCACATCCTGACCAAAATGTCGACAAAGCGTAAGCGTCAATTGCGCGGTAGCAGCTTGCTGCATCCGTCTGACGTGGCAAAAGTCGAGCGCATGCTGCGCCTTCGTTAATTTTGATCAAGATATAGAGGAAGTAACTCATGGCTCGTGTAAAGCGTGGCGTCATTGCCCGTAAGCGTCACAAAAAAATTCTGAAACTTGCAAAAGGTTACTACGGCGCGCGTTCACGCGTATTCCGTGTTGCCAAGCAAGCGGTAATCAAGGCAGGCCAATACGCCTACCGTGACCGTCGTCAGAAAAAACGTCAGTTCCGCGCTCTGTGGATCGCTCGTATCAACGCTGGTGCTCGTGTTAACGGTCTGTCCTACAGCCGTTTCATTGCCGGCCTGAAAAAAGCGTCCATCGAGATCGACCGTAAGGTTCTGGCTGATCTGGCAGTGAACGAAAAAGCGGCGTTTGCTGCGATTGTCGAGAAAGCTAAAGCCACCTTGGCCTAAGTCCCCGACAATCACTTGCCCCGGTTCTCCGGGGTCGGTGTTAAACGTCATAAATAGGGGAAGAGCCTTCAGCTCTTCCCCTATTTTGTATCTGGAGTCTGTACATGGAAAACCTGGACGCGCTGGTCTCTCAAGCTCTTGAGGCTGTGCAAAGCGCCGAAGATATCAATGCCCTGGAGCAAATCCGGGTTCACTACCTCGGCAAAAAAGGCGAGTTGACTCAGGTGATGAAGACCCTGGGGAACCTGCCAGCTGAAGAGCGTCCGCAAGTCGGTGCGCTGATCAACGTTGCCAAGGAACGTGTCACAGAGGTTCTCAATGCACGCAAGGCATCGTTTGAGCATGCAGAACTGACTGCCAGGCTCGCAGCCGAATGCATCGATGTGACCCTGCCGGGCCGCGGTCAGACCTCCGGTGGTCTGCACCCGATTACCCGTACTCTGGAACGTATCGAACAATTCTTCACGCACATCGGCTACGGCATCGCCGAAGGCCCTGAAGTCGAAGACGATTACCACAACTTCGAGGCGCTCAACATCCCAGGCCATCACCCGGCCCGGTCGATGCATGACACCTTCTATTTCAATGCGAACATGCTGCTGCGCACCCATACCTCACCGGTACAGGTCCGCACCATGGAATCGCAGCAGCCGCCGATCCGCATTGTCTGCCCAGGCCGTGTGTACCGCAGCGACTCCGATATTACCCACTCGCCGATGTTCCACCAGATCGAAGGTCTGCTGGTCGATCGCGACATCAATTTTGCCGATCTGAAAGGCACCATCGAAGAATTCCTGCGGGTGTTCTTCGAGAAAGAGCTGGCCGTGCGCTTCCGTCCTTCGTATTTCCCGTTCACCGAGCCCTCGGCGGAAGTGGATATGGAATGCGTCATGTGCAGTGGCAAGGGTTGCCGCGTCTGCAAGCAGACTGGCTGGCTTGAAGTCATGGGCTGCGGCATGGTCCACCCGAACGTGCTGCGCATGTCGGGCATCGACCCTGAAGAGTTTCAGGGCTTCGCGTTCGGCATGGGCGTAGAGCGTCTGGCCATGCTGCGTTACGGCGTCAATGATTTGCGCCTGTTCTTCGACAACGATTTGCGGTTCCTCGCGCAATTTCGCTAAGTCGTAACGAACCTTTCAGGAGAGCAGGATGAAATTCAGTGAACAATGGCTGCGCGGCTGGGTAAGCCCGCAGGTTTCCCGCGACGAGCTGGTTGCTCGTCTGTCGATGGCCGGTCTTGAGGTTGACAGCGTGACGCTGGCCGCCGGCGTTTTCAGCGGCGTGGTGGTGGGTGAGGTGCTGAGCACCGAGCAACATCCCGATGCCGACAAGTTGCGTGTGTGTCAGGTCAGCAATGGCAGCGAAACCTTTCAGGTTGTCTGTGGTGCGCCAAACGTGCGTCCGGGCCTGAAAATTCCATTTGCCATGATCGGCGCCGAGCTTCCGGGCGATTTCAAGATCAAGAAAGCCAAGCTGCGTGGCGTCGAGTCCAACGGCATGCTGTGTTCGGCTGCCGAGTTGCAGGCCGGCGAGGGCAATGATGGCCTGATGGAGCTGGCAGCCGATGCGCCAGTCGGTCAGGACATTCGTGTCTATCTGAGCCTGGACGATGCCAGCATCGAGGTCGACCTGACCCCTAACCGTGGCGACTGCCTGTCGGTGGCAGGCTTGGCGCGTGAAGTCGGCGCGTTGTACGCCACTGACGTCACCCGTCCGCAGATCGCTGCTGTCAGCGCTGTGCACGATGAAGTGCGCCCGGTTGAAGTCCTGGCTCCAGCAGCTTGCCCACGTTACCTGGGCCGCGTCATCCGCAACGTCGATCTGTCGCGTCCGACTCCGCTGTGGATGGTCGAGCGTCTGCGTCGTTCTGACGTGCGCAGCATCGATGCCGCTGTCGATATCACCAACTACGTGATGCTCGAGCTGGGGCAGCCTCTGCATGCTTTCGATCTGGCCGAAATCAACGGTGGCATTCGTGTACGCATGGCCGAGGAGGGCGAGAAGCTCGTTCTGCTCGACGGTCAGGAAGTCAGCCTGCGTGCCGACACGCTGGTCATTGCCGACCACCAGCGTGCTCTGGCAATTGCCGGTGTCATGGGTGGCGAGCACAGCGGCGTAACTGCCGGTACTCGTGACATCTTCCTGGAAAGTGCTTTCTTCGACACCATCTCGGTGGCTGGCAAGGCGCGTTCCTATGGTCTGCACACCGATGCCTCGCACCGTTACGAGCGTGGTGTTGACTGGCAGCTGGCCCGTGAGGCCATGGAGCGTGCGACTGGCCTGCTGCTGGAAATCACCGGTGGTGAGGCTGGTCCGATAACAGAAGTGGTCAGCAAACAGCATTTGCCATCGATTGCTCCGGTTACGTTGCGCGCCAGCCGCGTCGAGCAGATGCTCGGTCTGGTGATCGAAAACGCCGAAATCGAGCGTCTGCTGATAGGTCTCGGCCTGGCTGTGACTGCCGAAGCCGACGGAAAATGGCGTGTCGAAGTGCCAAGTCATCGTTTCGATATCAGCCTTGAAGTCGACCTGATCGAAGAGCTGGCGCGTCTGTACGGCTACAATCGCCTGCCGGTCCGCTATCCACAAGCCCGTCTGGCTCCCCAGGCCAAGGCCGAAGCCAAGGGCGATCTGCCTGAGCTGCGCCGCCTGCTGGTTGCCCGCGGTTATCAGGAAGCGATCACCTACAGCTTCATCGACCCGAAATGGTTCGAGCTGTTCACGCCGGGCGCCAAGCCCTTGCTGCTGGCCAACCCGATCTCCAATGACATGGCAGCCATGCGTGCCTCGCTGTGGCCTGGTCTGGTCAAGGCGCTTCAGCACAACCTCAACCGTCAGCAGGATCGTGTGCGGATGTTCGAAAGCGGCCTGCGCTTCGTCGGTCAGCTCGACGGCTTGAAGCAAGAGCCGATGCTGGCCGGCGTTGTCTGCGGCAGCCGCCTGCCTGAAGGCTGGGCGCAAGGTCGCGATGCAGTCGATTTCTTCGACGTCAAGGCTGACGTTGAAGCCGTGCTGGGCTTTGCCGGTGCGTTGGGCGAGTTCACCTTCACGCCGGGGCAGCATCCTGCCTTGCACCCAGGTCAGACGGCTCGCATCGAGCGTGATGGCCGTGAAGTCGGTTTCCTGGGCGCCATTCACCCGGAATTGTCGAAAACCCTGGGGCTTGATCGTCCCGTGTTTGTTTTCGAGCTGGTTCTGGCGGAAGTGTCCACCGGCTGTCTGCCGAAATTCCACGAGCTGTCGCGCTTCCCTGAAGTGCGCCGCGACCTGGCACTGCTGGCTGATCGGGATGTTTCGGCCAGTGCGGTTCTGGACGTTATTCGTGAAAATGCAGGCGAGTGGCTCACAGACCTCAGGTTATTTGATGTTTACCAGGGTAAAGGCATTGATCCGCATAGAAAAAGCCTTGCAGTCGGCTTGACCTGGCAGCATCCATCACGCACTCTTAATGACGATGAGGTAAACGCAACGACACTTGCTATCCTCACCTCGCTTGAGGAGAGGTTAAACGCCACGTTAAGGAAGTAGCGTATGGGGGCTCTGACTAAAGCTGAGATGGCCGAACGTCTGTACGAAGAGCTGGGCCTGAATAAACGGGAAGCCAAGGAACTGGTCGAACTGTTTTTTGAAGAAATCAGGCACGCTCTGGAAGATAACGAGCAGGTGAAGTTGTCAGGTTTCGGCAACTTCGACCTTCGAGACAAGCGCCAGCGGCCTGGGAGAAATCCCAAGACCGGTGAAGAGATTCCGATTACGGCGCGCCGTGTGGTCACCTTTCGTCCAGGGCAGAAGCTGAAGGCCCGAGTTGAGGCATATGCTGGAACCAAGTCATAACGACGAGCTGCCGCCGATCCCCGGCAAACGCTACTTCACCATCGGTGAGGTCAGCGAGCTCTGCGCGGTAAA
Organism: Pseudomonas cerasi; assembly: GCF_900074915.1. Lineage (GTDB taxonomy): Bacteria > Pseudomonadota > Gammaproteobacteria > Pseudomonadales > Pseudomonadaceae > Aquipseudomonas > Aquipseudomonas cerasi. The sequence goes on along the minus strand of NZ_LT222319.1, from coordinate 3,409,054 downwards.
ACCGCACGTTCTGCGTTATTGGGAGCAGGAGTTTCCTCAACTCAACCCCGTCAAGCGGCGCGGAAACCGTCGGTATTATCAGCGCCAGGACGTGCTGATGATCCGCCAGATCCGCGGCCTGCTCTACGATCAGGGCTTCACCATCGGTGGCGCCCGACTTCGTCTCACCAGCGGTGAACCGAAGGATGATACTCAGCAGTACAAGCAGATGATTCGGGAGATGATTGCCGAGCTGGAAGACGTACTCGTCATGCTCAAGGCGTAATTGAGCAGTCAGGATACTTCCAAAATTCAAATGCTTAGGGTATATTCCTCAACGTTTTCGCAGGTTGCAAAACAGATACACGCCTAGTCGGGGCGTAGCGCAGTCCGGTAGCGCACTAGCATGGGGTGCTAGGGGTCGAGTGTTCGAATCACTCCGTCCCGACCATATAATTCAATGACTTAGCCACCTTCGGGTGGCTTTTTCATTTCTACCCCAGTGAAATTTCGAGTGACCTTGGGTTTTTGACCTACACTTGCCTCCTCTTCAGAATCACCAGCGCTGGTGCGCGTGAATCGGTTACTGATACCTTGTTTGCCGCTGCAATAAGCTGATCCAGCTCCGCTGTCGAGTAGTGGGTGTTGATACTCCGTTCTTGTGCCCGAGAAAAGCTTTCCGGTCTTCATCGGTAACGCCAGCGGCACGCAGCCGTCTTCCAAATGAATGCTTGAGGTCGTGGATGCGGATCCTCGCGAAACCTTCTCGCGCTGCTTGCTTACACATAAAATTCTGTCGCTTTTTATAAGAGGCGCGGCCCCGTGCCAGCGTCCACATCCAGCCGCTCGGAATAGCCAAGAGCTGTTACCTAAAAAATGTGGCGACCTTCTCTCACGACAACGCTTTGCCCTTAGGCTCGCGACGCGAGCTCTGGCTGTGGTTCCCACGGACTTCAAAAAACAATTTGACATATGTCATTTGTGATCACATATTTGCTCCATAAGAAAGCCAATATGAGTCACTCCCATGACAGATCGTCCCATCCTCCTGCCCGCCATGCGGCAGGTCTCTCGCGATACCCTCCAGGACCAAGTCTACCGGCAGATCCGTGAAGCACTGATGAGCGGGCGCTTTCAGCCGGGTCAAAAGCTGACGATCCGTGGCCTTGCCGAAGCGCTGGGTTCCAGTCCGATGCCGGTGCGCGAGGCGTTGAATCGTCTTAGCGCCGAGAACGCCTTCGAAGTCACCGAAACCGCTCGTCTTCGCGTACCCATGATGACCCCGGAGCGGCTGCGTGAAATTCGTGATGCCAGGGTCGCGCTGGAAGGTCTGTTGGCCGAGAAGGCGGTCATTCTGATCAACGACGCCGATCTTGCCGACATCAGCCAGCTCTGCGGGCAGATGCAGACGGCTGCTGACAGCGTTGATGTCGCGCTCTATCTGTGGACCAACTTTGCCTTTCACCGGCGCATTTACGCGGTGGCCAAGGCCGAACTCATCGTGGCAGCAGTGGAGAATTTCTGGCTGCACATCGGTCCGTGTTTCGCGCTGGTTGCGCCTGACAAGGCGCATCTTCAGCGTTCGATGGAAGCACACAACCGTATCGTCGAGGCGTTGGCGGCGCGTGATGGGGCGGCTGCTCGTGCAGCTGTCACCGACGACATCATGCAGGCTGCCGACTCTCTGACACGCCTGATCGCAAAGAGCGACCGCTCCAGGTCGCGGGTCTCGGGAGTGAAAAAAGCATGAGTGTTCTCAATCGTCTGGTTCCCTATGCAGGGCTGCGCGTCCTTATTTCCGGCGGTGCGGCCGGGATCGGTGAGGTGTTGGCGGCGGCTTACCTGGAAGCGGGGGCAAAGGTACACGTGTGCGATGTCAGCGAGGCGGCCATTGCGGCATTCCTCGATCGTCATCCAGGCAGTGTCGCCACCCACGCAGACGTCGCTGATCCGGCGCAGATCGAGGCGGTGTTCAGGGTGCAGCGCGCACGCTTCGATGGTCTTGATGTGCTGATCAACAACGCCGGGATCGCTGGCCCGACGGCAGGTATCGATGCTATCAGCGAAGAAGAGTGGCAGCGCACCATTGATATCAATCTCACTGGGCAGTACCGCTTCGCTCATCACGCGGTGCCGTTGCTCAAGGACTCACCCAACGCTCACCTGATCCATATCGCCTCGGTCGCTGGTCGCCTGGGCTATGCCTGGCGCACCCCGTATGCCGCGACCAAGTGGGCGATTGTCGGGCTGATGAAGTCGCTGGCGTCCGAGTTGGGGGAAAGTGATATCCGCGTCAATGCCTTGCTGCCGGGTATCGTCGAAGGTCCGCGCATGGACGGGGTGATTCGGGCCCGTGCACAGCAGATGAACGTGCCGGAGGAGGAGATGCGCGAGGAGTACATGAAAAAGATTTCGCTCAAGCGCATGGTCACCGCCGAGGATGTTGCGGCGATGGCGCTCTTTCTGTGTTCGCCCGCCGCCCGCAACGTCACGGGTCAGGCCATCAGTGTGGATGGCAACGTCGAGTACCTCTGAGGATTCGGCCCGATAGCAATGATGACCGGACATCTTCCGAGTCATGTTCCACATCAGACTTCTCGCCAACAACAAGAATGGAGAATGCTCATGCCCAAGAAACGTCCGGTCATCATCACCTGCGCAGTGACGGGTGCGATCCACACGCCGTCGATGTCGCCTCATTTGCCGATCACGCCGCAGGAAATAGCCGATGCAGCCATCGGTGCCGCCGAGGCCGGGGCCTCGATCGTTCATTTGCACGCCCGCGACCCACATGACGGAAGGCCCAGTCAGGATGTCGATCTGTTTCGGCAGTTCCTGCCGCAGATCAAGGCCAAGAGCGACGTGGTGATCAATATCACCACGGGCGGCGCGCCGACCATGGGCGTGGAAGAGCGCCTGCAGCCGGTGGCGCAGCTCAAGCCGGAACTGGCCTCGTTGAACATGGGGTCAATGAACTTCGGGCTGTACGAAATGCTCGATCGCTACAGCGAATTCAAGCACGACTGGGAGCGTCCTTATCTGGCCGACAGCGACGACCGGATTTTCCGCAACACCTTCCGCGATATCGCGCACATCCTCAATACCTGCGCCGAAAACCGCACACGCTTTGAAATTGACTGCTACGACATCGGTCATCTGTATACCGCAGCGCACTTCCTGCAGCGCGGGTTGCTCAAGGCACCGATTTTCATACAGTCGGTATTCGGTTTGCGTGGCGGTATCGGCGGGCATCCTGAAGACCTGGCGCATATGCGCCGTACGGCTGATCGCCTATTTGGCGATGCCTATCAGTGGTCGATCCTGGGGGCCGGTCGCAATCAGATTCCGCTGGGCACCATGGGCCTGTTGATGGGCAGCCATGTGCGGGTCGGTCTGGAGGATTCGTTGTGGGATGGACCGGGCAAACTGGCGGCGTCCAATGCCGATCAGGTCAAGCGTATCCGCACAGTGATCGAAGCGCTGGGCGGGCAGGTGGCAACGCCTGACCAAGCCCGTGAAATGCTTGATTTGAAGGGGCAGGACAAGGTTAATTTCTAGCGGCCGCAAAATGTGTCATCTCAATAACAACAAGACAGAGGTGAAAAATGCGTATCGAAATCGTTGTCGACGTTAAGACCACGCTGGGCGAAGGCCCGGTCTGGGATGTCGAGCAACAGCGCCTGTACTGGATCGACAGCTTCGACGGCCGCGTTCTGCGCTGCACCGACGACGGGCGCGAACTGCGCGCCTGGGATGTCGGTCAGAAAATCGGCTCCATGGCCTTGCGCAAGCACGGCGATGCGGCGCTCGTGGCGTTGCAGACGGGTATCTACAACCTTGACTTGCCGAGCGGTGATCTCGAGCTGATCGTCGACCCCGAACCGGGGCTGCCGAACAATCGACTCAATGATGGCAAGGTCGATCGGCAGGGCCGGTTCATCGTGGGCTCGATGGACACGCAGGAGGATCAGGCCAGCGCCAAGCTGTATCGCCTCGATCCGGACCTGAGCCTGCACACCCTGGATGAAGGCATCATCGTGTCGAACGGTCCTTGCTGGAGTCCGGGCGGGGAAACCTTTTATTTCGCCGACACCTGGTCAGGGGAGATCTGGACCTACGATTACGACAACGCCAGCGGCGCAGTCGCCGACAGACGTACGTTTGCCAAGGTCGACACCTCAGGCGGAGGGGCGGCGGATGGCTGCACCGTGGATGCCGAAGGCTGTCTGTGGCAAGCGCTGGTGTATGCCGGAAAACTGGTGCGCTACACCCCCGACGGGCAGGTGGATCGCATCATCGACATGCCGGTGAAAAAAGTGACCAGTCTGACCTTCGGCGGCCCGAATCTGGACACATTGTTTGTCACCTCCATGGCCAAGCCGCCATTGCCGCGCTTTCCGGAAGATGGCCAGCAGCGCGGTGCCCTGTTCGCCATCACCGGACTGGGTGTGAAAGGCATCGCCGAGCGGCGCTTTGCCAGTTAACCCGTCGACAGACTGAACCTGAACGTTAAGGACGACTGGACCCTTTCTCGCAGGGGCGTGTGCGGCACGCCTGGAGATTTCCCATGCCAAATAACAAGAACGCATCGCTGGGCAAGATTCATCGTTTTTCGTGGGTGTCGTTGCTGGTCTGCTGAATGATCTGGATTCTGAATGCCTACGATCGCGAGATCGTCTTGCGTCTGGGCCCAACGATTTCCAAGCATTTCGACCTGTCTGCGGACCAGTGGGGGACGGTAGCTACGGTGGTCATGCTGGCGCTGGCCGTTCTCGATATACCCGGCTCCATCTGGAGTGATCGTTACGGCGGGGGCTGGAAACGGGCGCGCTTTCAGGTGCCGTTGGTACTGGGTTACACCGCGCTGTCGTTTTTGTCGGGCTTCAAGGCATTGAGTGGCAGCCTCGCCAGTTTCATTGCCTTGCGGGTCGGGGTGAACCTGGGCGCTGGCTGGGGCGAACCGGTCGGCGTCAGCAACACTGCCGAGTGGTGGCCTGTTGAACGCCGTGGTTTTGCCTTGGGCGCGCACCATACCGGTTACCCCATCGGCGCGATGCTCAGCGGCATTGTAGCCAGTTTCGTGATCAGCACCTACGGTGAGGAAAACTGGCGTTATGTGTTCTTCTTCGCCTTCGTGGTTGCGTTGCCACTGATGATCTTCTGGGCACGCTACTCCACGGCCGAGCGCATTACTCAACTGTACGTGGACATCGCTGCCAAAGGCATGACTCCGCCGGACAGCACGCCGTCGACCAATGTAAAAGGCCAGGTCTGGAAGTCGGTAAAAGCGACGCTGAGTAACCGCAATATCGCCCTGACTGCCGGTAATACCCTGCTCACGCAGGTGGTGTACATGGGTGTCAATATTGTTCTGCCGGCCTACCTGTACAACATCCTCAACCTGTCGCTGGCCGAGTCAGCGGGGATGAGCGTGGTGTTCACGTTGACCGGCATTCTCGGGCAACTGATCTGGCCTTCGCTGTCGGACATCATCGGCCGGCGCATCACCTTGATCATCTGTGGCATATGGATGGCGCTCAGTGTCGGGGCCTTTTACTTCGCTAACACCATCCTGATCGTCATCGCCGTACAGTTGCTTTTCGGTCTGGTCGCCAATGCCGTCTGGCCCATCTACTACGCAGTCGCTTCCGACTCTGCACAACCTTCGGCAACCTCTACAGCCAACGGGATCATCACCACGGCGATGTTCATCGGCGGCGGTATTGCCCCGGTGCTGATGGGGACGCTGATTTCCATGGGTGGCGGCTGGACCAGCCTCAGCGGTTATACCGTGTGCTTTTTCGTGATGGCCGGTTGCGCGTTGGGCGGGGCGTTTTTGCAACTGTTTTCACACCGTCCGGAATTGCTGACAGCGCAGCGGAGCGTGTAAGGGTGACAAGGAAGGTCACTTGATTTTGATCTTCCAGAACGGGAAGTCACTCTGTAATGACGCGCTGTATCTGCACAGATGCGTCGGCCTGCGGGGACCAGAAAGAGAACGTCAGTTCTCAACATCTGTCCCCGTGTCAGCCAAAAAGTGCCACTTTCAAGAGCGTCAGCATGCGTTTGCCGGACCATACAGCCAATGGGAGTGGAAGAATAAAGTATTACTTTTTCCTGGCATTACTTGTTGTGCAGCGACATCTGAGCTGTCGCGATCAGAACATGCCTTTACTATCAGAGGCAAAAAATTGACGTCATAAAAACTGGACCGTCAAGTTTTTTGAGTCGTACAGTGAATGAAATGCCAAGTGTAATAAAAATTTTTTAACCTTTAATATCAACAGGTTGGGTGGAATTAGAGCCTTTATTCAGGTTCGATAAAATTACGGTCTCTAAAGTTACTGAGCTGGCGGGCGACATGAGTAATATCTCAATGACATCAATCATAAAAGTTGGTTCAGCCTATTTTTACGAGCGATAACGCCCACCATGCAAGCCACGGAACGGCTATGTTCAGGATCGACATCATGTTCAGCAAACTCAGCATCTCGCAAAAGCTTTACTTCAGCTTTGCCGCGATCATCGTATTTATCGCCGTCCTTGTCGCGAGTGCTTACAGAGGCTTCGAGCAGGTCGAGGAAGCCACCAACAGTAATGTCCATACGTACCAGGTGCTGAGCGAAGCTCAACTTGCCCTTGAACAGCTGATCAATATCGAAACTGGCATGCGCGGCTTTGTCATTGCCTCGAAGGATGCGTTTCTGTAGCCATTGGTGGCGGGGGAAAAGCGCTTCATCGAAGAGCTCGATTCGCTCAAGCGCCTGACAGCCGACAATGCGGAGCAGCAGCGCCGCCTGGCTGCACTGGGTGAAACCCAGAAGCGCTGGCTTGACGAGGATATCAATCCGATCATCGCCCTGCGCCGCGATCTGACAGCACGCAATGCGGCTGATGATGAACTGGATGCACGCATCACCTCGGGGGCTGACAAAGCCAAAATGGACAGCATGCGCGCTCTGCTGGCTGAGATCAGCGGCACCGAGCAGAAGTTGCTGCTTCAACGCAGCCAGAAAATGGCGGATGCCAAGCGGCTCGCGATCATGATCCTGATGTGCGGTGGCCTGGCAGCTGCCGTTCTGGCGATGATACTGGCCGCGGCACTGGGACGCAGCACCACAGCGCGCCTGCAACTGGCCATTGATGCCGCAACAGCAATTGCCAATGGCAAGCTGGATACCGTGATCGACACCAGCAGTCACGATAAACTGCCGAAAGCTTTTGATCGTATGCAGAATCGTCTGCGCGAGATGATTCAACAGATCAGCCAGGCCGCCAATCAACTGGTCGTTGCCGTACAACAGATTTCCGGTGCGTCCGAGCAACTGTACGGTGCGATCCAGGAGCAGTCGACGTCCGCCTCGGCGATGGCGGCCACAATCGAAGAACTGACCGTCAGCATCCATCACGTCTCCGAAAACGCCGACGAGGCGCATGAACTCGCCAGCCGTTCGGGGCAGCAGTCGAAAGATGGTGCGCAGGTCATCGAAAACACCTTGTCCAGCATGAATGGCATCGCCCGGACCGTGCAGCTGTCTTCTACTCAGGTCGCAGGCCTGGGTCAGCACTCCGAGCACATTTCATCGATCGTCAGCGTGATTCAGGGCATTGCCGACCAGACCAACCTGCTGGCTCTCAACGCTGCCATCGAGGCTGCTCGGGCCGGTGAGCAAGGCCGTGGCTTCGCAGTGGTTGCTGACGAGGTACGCCTGCTGGCGCAGAACACCGGCAAATCCACCAAGGAAATCGCCGGAATGATCGAGAAAATTCAGGCGGGCGTACGGGAGACCGTCGAAAGCATGCGTAGCGGCGTTCAGGAAGTGAACGAAGGCGTCGAAATGGCGGGCACCGCCGGTCAGGCGATCATCGAGATTCGCGACAGTTCGGGCAAGGTTCTGCAGGTGGTCGACCAGATATCCTTCGCACTGCGTGAGCAAACCGCAGCGAGTCAGGATGTCGCGCGTAACGTCGAGCGTTCTGCGCAAATGGCTGAACAGAACAACATGTCGGTTCAGGAACTGCTCAAGACCAGCGGCGGCCTGAAGACCCTCGCCACCAGCCTGCAGACGGAAGTGGGCAAGTTTCGGCTTTAAGGTCTGAACGCGAATCGTCAATACGTTAGCGCCGCTGAAAACCCCGGGATTAGTCGATGGCTAATGCCGGGTTTTTTTTGCATATTCAAAAAACGCGCCTAACCTTTGGTGCGCTGGATGACGATCCCGTCCAGCGCATCGAAATTCATGCAATGAAATGGCAGCGCAGGTTGTCTCAGGGCTGATGCCTTGTCACATCAATGCTGAGCCAGAATACTGTCCAGCAGACCCGGGAACCGGCTCTCAAGCACCTGTTTGCGTAGCGAGTTCATGTGCGTGGTGCCCACGTTGCGCGTCTGTACAAGCCCGGCATCGCGCAGCACGCGGAAATGATGGGACATGCTCGATTTAGGACGTCCGCCGTCCAGTTCGCCGCAGGTGGCTTCTGCGACGCCGGCCAGGCAGCGCACGATTCCCATGCGAACGGGATCACTCAAGGCATAGAGTAAGCGTTCGAGTGTGAGGTCTTCAGGATCGGGGTGTTGGAAGGTTCGCATGGAGGGGATGATATCAAGGCTTCCGTTTATTGCCATAGTTCGATTACCATCGAACAACTGAAATCAAAAGTCATCTGGCTTACGGGAGCTTTCCAATGTCTGCATTGTTCGAACCCTTCAAACTGAAAGACGTTACGCTGCGCAACCGAATTGCCATTCCTCCGATGTGCCAGTACTCGGCAACCGAAGGTGTCATCAACGACTGGCACCACGTGCATCTGGCCAGCATGGCACGTGGCGGTGCTGGTCTGTTGGTGGTCGAAGCTACCGCCGTTGCGCCGGAAGGACGTATCACTCCCGGTTGCACCGGTATCTGGAACGATGAACAGGCACAGGCTTCGTACCTGTCGTCAAAGCCATCAAGGCCGCAGGTTGCGTGCCGGGTATTCAGATTGCCCACGCGGGTCGCAAGGCCAGTGCCAATCGTCCATGGGAAGGTGATGACCATATCGCTGCTTCCGATTCGCGTGGCTGGGACACTATCGCTCCGTCCGCCATTGCGTTCGGTGCCAACCTGCCGAAAGTCCCGCGCGCCATGACCCTGGACGACATCGCGCGTGTTCGCCAGAACTTCGTCGATGCTGCGCGTCGCGCCCGCGATGCCGGCTTTGAATGGATCGAGCTGCATTTTGCCCACGGCTACCTGGGGCAGAGCTTCTTCTCCGAGCACTCCAACCAACGCACCGATGCGTACGGCGGCAGCTTCGATAACCGCAGCCGTTTCCTGCTGGAAACCCTGGCCGCAGTACGTGAAGTCTGGCCTGAGAACCTGCCGCTCACCGCACGTTTTGGCGTGATCGAATACGACGGTCGCGACGAGCAGACGCTTGCCGAGTCAATCGAACTGGCGCGCCGCTTCAAGGCTGGCGGGCTGGATCTGTTGAGCGTCAGCGTCGGTTTCAGCACGCCGGACGCCAACATTCCGTGGGGGCCTGCGTTCATGGGACCGATCGCCGAGCGTGTGCGTCGTGAAGCGGATATTGCAGTGACCAGCGCCTGGGGCTTCGGCGAGCCGAAGCTGGCTGAAGAGGCGGTCAAGTCAGGCCAGCTCGATCTGGTCTCGATTGGCCGTGCGCATCTGGCCGATCCTCATTGGGCCTATTTCGCGGCGAAAGAACTGGGCGTTGAAAAGTCGGCCTGGACCTTGCCGGCGCCTTACGCTCACTGGCTTGAACGTTATCGCTGAGTACGCCTGATCTGAAAGGATGCGTTCGTTGGTGACACCTACAGTGTAGGCATCTTCTCTTCAGGTGAAGTGGTGGAAGGCATTTGCCAACCACCACCCAGCGCTTTGAAGACGGCGACCGCCGTCTGTGCGGATTCGACCTGTGCCTGCGCCTTGGCGTCAGCGACCTGCAGCATTTTCTCGTCAGCGCGCAGAACCTCGATCAAACTGGCAGCACCTTTGCTGTAGCTTGCGAATGAGGATTGCCGGGCTGAAGCAAGTGCAGTTTCTCCTTTACCCAGCATTGCAGCTTGAGTTTCGCGGCTGGTCAACGAAGAAAAAGCGTTTTCAACGTCCTCAGTGGCGCGCAAAACTGACTGTCGATAAGCCGCCAGAGCTTCTGCCTCTTGTCCTTTGGCTTGTCTGATCCGGGCGTTCACCCGGCCGAAATCAAAAAGCCTCCAGCGAAGCCCCAAAATACCTGCTGACTGACTGGCACCATCGGTAAACAGGTTGCCGCTCGACACGGCTGTGGCGCTGCCCAGCAGTGCGCTGAGTGAGAGTTTGGGATAATACTCGCTGATCGCCACGCCGATACGTGCGTTCGAAGCGGCGAGGCGCCGCTCGGCCACGATCAGATCAGGTCTGCGACGGAGAAGATCGGCTGGCGTTCCTGTCGACGTGAGCTCGGGTGCGTGTGGGATTCGACCTGTTTCAGCCAGAGAGCTCCGGTGAGTGCCAGGCGGCACGCCCAACATCACATCTAGCGCGTTCATCGCCGCGTCGAGACCTGTTTGCAGAATAGGCACTGTTGCCTGCACCTGTAAAAGCTCCGCTTCGATCTGACGAGTTTCATATTCCGGGGACAGACCACGCTCATGAAGGAGCTGGACTTTTTCCAGCAGGTCCTGCCGGGTTTTAACCTGTCGGTTCGCGATTGCCAGTCTGGCTTGCAGACCACGGACGGTAATGTAGGTATCAGCGGTCCGGGCTGCCACAGCCAGCCTGGCAGCCGCAACACCTGCCTGCGAAGCTTGATATTCAGCCAGTGCAGCCTGTCGGCTGCGTCTCAAACCGCCAAAAACGTCCAGCTCCCAGCTTGCCGTCAGATTGGCTTCATAGGAATTGCCATAACGATCGTAGCCAGGTGTCGAGTTCAGGACCTGACCGAGTGGAGTCTCTACCGATTGCTGCGCGCGAGCCGTCTGTGCATCGATGTTGCCCGATGGGAGCAGGGCGGCGGTTGCCGCATCTGCTCCGGCGCGTGCCTGAGCAAGCCGCGCACGGGCTTGAGCGAGATCGAGGTTCTGCGCCAGTGCGCGTGACACGAAGCTGCTCAGTAACGGATCATCAAAACCGTCCCACCACGCGGCACTGACAGGCGGATGCGCGGTAATATTCGCAGCGCCACGTGGTTGAGTCAGATAACGGTCAGGCAGGGGCGCATCCGGGCGCTGGTAATCCGGGCCCACGGCGCAGCCCGACAGCAGGCCGGTGCTCATGACCAGTACATAAGTACAAATCGGGCGCATGGAAATTCCTTGAGATGATCAGGTTGTGACTATATTACGATTTGGTCACTTGTTGTCAACGAGTGTTCACATAGCTAAGCTGGAAACATGACTAATCAAATCAAAACATCGCCAATGCGCGGTCCCTCCGACCACAGCGTTCGCGATCAGGTTGTCGAAGCGGCAACACAGCATTTCGGCCACTACGGCTATGAGAAAACCACGGTCTCCGATCTGGCCAAAGCCATTGGTTTTTCCAAGGCCTACATCTACAAGTTCTTCGACTCCAAGCAAGCCATTGGCGAAGTGATTTGCTCGAACCGGCTGGCCATGATCATGGCGCTGGTGAACTCGGCAATCAGCGAGGCGCCAACGGCCTCCGAAATGCTGCGCCGCCTGTTCCGCTCGCTTGTGGAAGCCGGTAGCGATCTGTTTTTTCACGACCGGAAGCTGTATGACATAGCCGCTGTCGCAGGCCGCGATCAGTGGCCTTCTGCTGCCGCGCACGACGAGCGTATTCGCCAGCTCATCCAGCAAATCGTTCTTGAAGGCAGGGAGTCGGGAGAGTTCGAGCGCAAGACACCTCTGGACGAGGCCGTTCAAGCCATTCACCTGGTCATGCGCCCGTACATCAACCCGGTGCAATTGCAATACAACCTCGACATTGTGTCGACGGCTCCGGTCCAGCTGTCGGCGTTGATACTGCGAAGTCTGGCACCATGAACTTGTGACCATTGACTAATTTGGTCACTTTACGGAGAATCGTTTCCCTGCTCACTTGATTTCAAGTAAGGGATCCCATGCTCTTGTCCAGACCCAAAACCACTGCCTTGCTGTTATTGCCTCTCTTTCTGACTGCGTGCAACGAGTCGTCCGAGGTGCGCGATCCACGTACCCAGCCGCCGCTGGTAAGGGCGGCCACTGTGGCAAATGCTGATCAAGCCTTCCGTTCTTTCACAGGTGTCGTGGTCGCTCGGGTTCAGAGCGACCTGGGGTTTCGGGTTTCCGGGAAGGTGCTCGAGCGCCTGGTTGATACCGGCCAGACCGTCAAGCGCGGTGAGCCACTGATGCGCCTGGACCCCGTTGACCTTGGGCTTCAGGCTCAGGCCCAACAGCAGGCGGTTGCCGCCGCTGTGGCGCGAGCCAGGCAGACTGCAGATGACGAAGCGCGCAACCGTGACCTGGTCGTCGCTGGTGCGATATCCGCTTCCGCCTACGACCGGATCAAATCCCTGGCCGACACCGCCAAGGCAGAACTGAATGCGGCTCAAGCGCAGGCCAGCGTGGCACGTAACGCAACCGGGTACGCTGTTTTACTGGCGGACGCCGACGGCGTGGTGGTCGACACCCTGGTCGAGCCTGGGCAGGTCGTCAGCGCAGGCCAGCCCGTGGTCAGGCTGGCAAAGGCCGGGCCACGCGAAGCCATTGTCCATCTGCCTGAAACCTTGCGGCCGGCGATGGGTGATCGGGCTGAGGCCAGACTGTATGGAAACAGTGCGAGCGTCATACCGGCAAGGCTGCGGCTGCTCTCCGACGCAGCAGATCCGCTGACGCGTACCTTTGAAGCCAGGTATGTGCTTGAAGGTTCAAACGTCAGTGCGCCTCTGGGTTCAACGGTGTCCCTCGATATCGCTGTTGGCAAGCCTGCCCGGCAGTCGCTGGCGATACCCATTGCCGCTCTGCATGATCCGGGTCGAGGCCCTGGTGTCTGGGTCATCGCAGGTACGCCTGCAAAAGTCACCTGGCGCGCTGTGCAACTGCTGGGTGTGAGTGAAGATTCGGCAAACGTGAGTGGTGGTTTAGAGGCCGGTGAGCAGGTCGTGGCATTGGGCACGCATTTACTTCATGACGGTGAAGAAGTGCGTGTGCAGCAGGGTGGTATCACCGCTGAGGCGCGACCATGAATCCGGGACGTTTCAACCTTTCTGCACTGGCGGTTCGCGAACGCTCCATTACGCTGTTTCTGATTGTTTTGATCGGCGTGGCCGGTACGCTTTCATTTTTCAAACTGGGGCGTGCGGAAGATCCGCCTTTCACCGTCAAGCAAATGACCGTTATTTCTGCGTGGCCTGGCGCAACCGCTCAGGAGATGCAGGATCAGATCGCCGAGCCGCTTGAAAAACGCATGCAGGAATTGAAGTGGTACGACCGTAGCGAGACCTACACCCGGCCGGGTCTGGCATTCACTATGGTTTCATTCCAGGACAAGACCCCACCCTCTCAGGTGCAGGAAGAGTTTTATCAAGCGCGCAAGAAACTCAGTGATGCCGCGAAGTCGTTACCTGCGGGGGTTATTGGTCCGCTGGTCAATGATGAATTTTCGGATGTGACCTTTGCGCTGTTTGCGTTGAAGGCAAAAGGTGAGCCGCAGCGGCTACTGGTGCGCGATGCCGAGTCACTGCGCCAGCGTCTGCTGAATGTGCCGGGCGTGAAGAAGATCAATATCATCGGCGAGCAAGCCGAACGAATTTTCGTGTCGTTCTCCCACGAGCGGCTGGCAACATTGGGTATCGCTCCCCAGGACATTTTTTCGGCGCTCAACGACCAGAACGTCCTGACCCCCGCCGGTTCGATTGAAACCAGCGGGCCACAGGTGTTTGTACGTCTGGACGGTGCCTTCGACACCCTTGAGAAAATCCGCAACACGCCGATTGTGGCGCGGGGTAAAACGCTGAAGCTGCAGGACGTGGCGACAGTGGAACGCGGCTACGAAGACCCCGCGACCTTTCTGGTCCGCAATCAGGGCGAGCCGACCCTGTTGCTGGGCATCGTGATGCGCGACGGCTGGAATGGTCTGGACCTGGGTAAGGCGCTGGACGCGGAAACAGCCAGAATCAATCAAGGCATGCCATTGGGAATGACGCTTTCGAAGGTCACTGACCAGTCGGTGAACATCAGTTCGGCGGTTGACGAGTTCATGATCAAGTTCTTCGTCGCCCTGCTTGTGGTGATGCTGGTGTGCTTTCTCAGCATGGGCTGGCGAGTCGGTGTGGTGGTCGCTGCAGCCGTACCGCTCACGCTGGCCATTGTCTTCGTGGTGATGGAAGCGACGGGCAAGAACTTCGACCGGATTACCCTGGGATCATTGATCCTGGCACTGGGCCTGTTGGTGGACGACGCAATCATTGCCATCGAAATGATGGTGGTGAAGATGGAGGAGGGCTACGACCGGATCAAGGCGTCAGCCTATGCCTGGAGCCACACCGCAGCGCCCATGCTTGCTGGTACCCTGGTGACCGCTATCGGCTTCATGCCGAACGGCTTTGCGCAGTCGACTGCCGGTGAGTACACCAGCAACATGTTCTGGATTGTCGGCATCGCCTTGATTGCCTCCTGGATAGTTGCAGTGGTCTTCACACCTTATCTGGGGGTGAAGATGCTGCCGGAAATCAAGCTGGTTGAAGGCGGACACGCCGCCATCTATGACACTGCGCATTACAATCGTTTCAGACGGGTTCTGGCCCACGTCATTGCCAGGAAGTGGTGGGTGGCGGGTGCGGTGATCGCTGCATTTGTCGTGGCAGTTCTCGGGATGGGGGCGGTCAAGAAACAATTCTTCCCGACCTCCGATCGTCCGGAAGTACTGATCGAAGTGCAGATGCCCTATGGCACATCCATTGAGCAGACCAGCGCAACCACCGCCAAGGTAGAGGCGTGGCTGCAACAGCAGGATGCCGCGAAGATCGTCACGTCCTACATCGGACAGGGCTCGCCACGGTTTTATCTGGCAATGGCGCCGGAGCTGCCGGATCCGTCGTTTGCAAAGATCGTTGTACTGACTGAAAGCCAGGACGCACGAGAAGCGCTCAAGCTGCGGATTCGTGAGGCCGTTGCTAACGGGCTTGCACCTGAGGCCCGGGTCCGGGTCACACAGCTCGTGTTCGGTCCTTATTCGCCGTTTCCTGTGGCGTATCGCGTGCGCGGGCCAGACCCTGACACATTGCGCGAGATCGCCAGTCGGGTCGAAACCATCATGGCGGCGAGTCCGATGATGCGCACTGTCAACAGCGATTGGGGAACGCGAGTGCCTACGCTGCACTTCTCTCTGGATCAGGATCGCTTGCAGGCCGTCGGGCTGACCTCGAGCGCAGCAGCCCGGCAATTACAGTTCCTGCTCTCGGGCATCCCTGTCACGTCTGTACGCGAAGATATCCGCTCGGTGGAAGTGATGGGCAGGGCGGCGGGTGACATCCGCCTGGACCCCGCGAAGATCGAGGGCTTCACGCTGGTGGGGGCTGCCGGTCAGCGCATTCCTCTGTCGCATGCCGGAGTCGTTGAAGGGCGTATGGAAGACCCGATTCTGCGCCGTAGAGATCGTGTGCCGACCATCACCGTGCGCGGTGATATCGCGGAAGATCTGCAACCGCCGGATGTCTCCGCCGTGATCATGAAAGCACTGCAGCCGATCATCGACAGCCTCCCGGAGGGCTATCGGATCGAGCAGGCCGGATCAGTAGAGGAATCGGCAAAGGCTACTGCGGCATTGGCCCCGCTGTTTCCGATCATGATTGCCGTCACCTTGCTGATCATCATCCTTCAAGTGCGTTCGATGTCGGCGATGATGATGGTGTTTTTCACCGCTCCACTTGGGTTGATCGGTGTTGTGCCGACACTGCTTTTGTTCAATCAGCCGTTCGGTATCAACGCTCTCGTCGGGCTGATCGCGCTGTCCGGCATTCTGATGCGCAATACCTTGATCCTGATCGGGCAAATCGACCACAACGAAAAGCAAGGGCTCGACCCGTTTCAGGCGGTGGTCGAAGCGACCGTACAGCGGGCACGCCCGGTGCTACACGCTGATCGGAGGCACCCTCGGCGGGACTGTGATGACGCTGGTGTTCCTGCCAGCCATGTATTCAATCTGGTTCAAAATCCGTCCGGATAGAGGATCGCTACCCCCAAACTCCAGCAGTCACGCCTCAACGGGCACAGAGATGAAGAGGATCTGATCATGAATCAATATGTCCAAAAGCGGATCGTCGTAACCGGTTGCGGCATAGTCAGTCCCTTGGGGTGCGGAGTCGAGAAGGTATGGCACAGATTGTTGGGTGGCCGCTCGGGCATTAGCTTGCTGCCGGGCAGTGTCAGTGATGGCACCGGTGTTTCAGTCGCGGGCCAGGTGCCGACCCTCGGAGAAGACCCGGTTGCCGGGTATGCCCCGGATAGCGTGATCCCGATGAAAGAGCGCAAGAAGATGGACCGCTTCATCGAGTTCGCGCTCGTCGCTGCTCATGAAGCGCTCGCGCAGGCTGGTTGGCATCCTGACTCCGAGGTGGAACAGCAGCGAACGGCGACCGTCATTGCGTCGGGTGTCGGCGGTTTTGGCGCTATTGCCGACGCTGTGCGTGTCACGGATACACGTGGACCTCGCAGACTGTCGCCATTCACTGCGCCATCTTTTCTGGCGAACATGGCGGCTGGCCAGATTTCCATCCGTTATGGCTTTAAAGGTCCGTTGGGCGCCCCCGTGACTGCCTGCGCAGCCGGCGTGCAAGCCATTGGCGACGCAGCGCGGTTGATCAGAAGCGGTGAGGCCGACATTGCAATCTGCGGTGGTGCCGAGGCCGCCATCGATCGCGTCACGCTGGGGTGCTTTGCTGCGGCTCGTGCGCTTTCCACGAGCTTTACGGGTCGGCCGCAAGAGGCCTCACGCCCGTTTGACCGGGACCGTGACGGTTTCGTCATGGCTGAAGGGGCGGGCCTGCTGGTCATCGAATCACTGGAGCATGCCCTGGCGCGGGGCGCGACGCCGCTTGCGGAACTGACAGGCTACGGCACCAGTGCGGACGCCTATCACCTGACAGCCGGGCCGGAAGACGGTCGCGGTGCGCGCAGGGCAATGGAGCAAGCACTGCATCAAGGTGGCGCAGGGGTTGATGAGGTGCAGCATATCAATGCCCACGCCACCTCGACGCCTGTCGGTGACAAGGGTGAGCTGGCTGCCATTCGCTCATTGTTCGGCACTCGATCAGGCGTCGCCATCAGCTCTACAAAATCGGCCACCGGACATTTGCTGGGTGCGGCCGGCGGAATCGAGGCAGTTTTCACAGTGCTGGCACTGAGAGACCAAATCGTGCCACCCACATTGAACCTCATTCACCCGGACGAGGCTGCCGAAGGGCTTGACCTGGTGGCCATGGTCGCCCGAGAGACCCCAATCGTCCACGCCCTTTCAAACGGGTTCGGATTTGGCGGGGTCAATGCCAGCGTTCTTTTTCGGCGCTGGGAAGGCATGCCGTAAGTCGTTTCAGCCTGGAAAGTGCTCTGCAGTGGCCTGACTGCTCACTTGCGCCGCACCCGTGGCGCAAGTCCTGTCAATTGCTGACGAACGCATGCCCAGGCCAGGTGCAGCGCATTACGCAACGCCACTGCATCGGCGCTCATCATGCGTACGGACACGCCGCAATCGTTCGGCAATGCGCTGACGCCCTGGTAGCTATCGGCAACGTCGTGTAACGCTTCGCGCAACGTCCGTTTCAAATCCTCTATCGGCAAACCCTGGCCCACCAGCATGAACGTCGCCAAGGCTTGCCGTTGACCGCTCACACCAGGCAGTCGGCGTTGCAGGTCTGCGCCGGTCATTGCGAGTCGGTCACCGGCCAGCAGTTTTCCGGCCGGGCTGTAGACCTGCAGATCGGCGCGGTAAAAGTCGGGCAACCCTTCGCTGCCTGGAGGTGTGTGCAGGCAGAATGCGTCGCACAGCAACACTCTTGCGCCGGGGTGCAGCGTTACGTTTACCTGGCTATGCAGCCGCGTCTGTGGAAACAGAATGGTGGCCATCGGCAGGTACTCCAGCAGTGCATCGGCTTCGGCGACCAGCGTCACGGTCTGCTGCGCCGACTGCTCAAGCATGCTGTGCGCGACCGTCGCAGCGCCGGTGCTGACGTGCACTTGTGTGCCTGGCCCTGCGTGCAGACGCAGGTGCAGTTGTTCCCCGGCGAACAGGCCTCCCGAGCACGACTGCAGGTAGACCGCCGCCATGCCGGGCGGGTCTTGTGGGAGGGTCAGGTTACGGCCCAGATGGAAGGGGTAGCCGACTTCCTGACGAGACACATAACTGGCCCCGGAAGGCGCCTTGCTGAAAGCAATATGCGCCGTGCTTTTTGCCTGTGCGGGCAGTGACGATTGATGGGCGTTCATGTGCGGTCGAACAACACGGCACGGCTTATCGCTTCAACCACCGCGTCGACGCCTTCGCCGGTATTGCAGTTGGTAAACAGCACCGGCTGGCCGTTGCGCGCCTGCGCCGACTCGCGCCGCATGCGCGGCAGGTCGACCCCCACATAGGGTGCCAGGTCGTATTTATTGACCACCAGCAGGTCGCAGCTCAGCACGCCGGGTCCGCGTTTGCGCGGGATATCGTCACCGCCTGCGACATCGATGACGAAAATCCAGTAGTCCACCAGATCCAGCGAAAAGGTCGAGGCCAGGTTGTCGCCGCCGGATTCGATCAGCACCAGATCGAGATTGCCGAAGCGCGCCTCCAGCTCATCGGCCATTTGCAGGTTGAGGGTCGGGTCTTCACGAATGGCCGTGTGCGGGCAGGCACCGGTTTCCACCGCACGAACCCGCTGAGGATCGATCAGGCCGCTGCGCTGCACACGCTCGGCATCCTCGCGGGTCGCAAGGTCATTGGTGATGATCGCCAGCTCGGTGCCGCGCGCAATGAAGCGCGGGATCAGTTGTTCCAGCAGACGTGTCTTGCCCGAGCCGACCGGCCCGCCGATACCGACGCGCGCTGCGCCGGGATGAGGTTGGGCGTCGGTGTGCGGGGCGGATGCATTCAGAGGCAGGCTCATGTCGGGGTTCCTGTGCGGGAGGGTTTCAACGCAGCATGTAGCGTTGCGCAAGTGGCACTTCGCTGACCGGCTCGCAGTGCAGGCGCTCGCCGTCGGCATACACATCGAAGGTCTGCGGGTCGACGCGGATGTCCGGGCAGGCATCGTTGTGCAGCATGTCGGACTTGCGCAGGGTGCGAGTGCCGAACGCGGGCAGCAGTTGCTTCTTGAGCCCCAGGCGTGTCGCGGTGTCGGCCTCGACGGCAAGACGGTTGACGAAGTTGACTGACAGCGCCTGTTTGGCCTCGCCAAATGCGCCCCATTGCGGACGCATCACCAAGGGCTCGCAGGTGTACAGCGAGGCGGCGGAATCACCCATCACGGCGTGCACGATGAAGCCGCCCTTGACCACCAGCTCCGGCTTGATGCCGAAGAAGGCCGGCCGCCAGAGCACCAGGTCGGCCAGCTTGCCGGGCTCCAGAGAGCCGATGTAGCTGTCGATGCCGAATACCCGCGCGGCGTTGATGGTGTATTTGGCGATGTAACGCTTGATCCGTTCGTTGTCGCCCAGTGCCGTGGTTTCTTCCGGCAGGCGACCGCGCTGGTCTTTCATTTTCGACGCCAGTTGCCAGGTCCGGCAGATCACCTCGTTGATACGGCCCATGCCCTGGCTGTCGGAGCCCAGGATCGAAATGGCGCCGGTGTCGTGCAGGATGTCCTCGGCAGCGATGGTCTGCGGGCGCACCCGCGATTCGGCGAACGCCACGTCTTCCGGCACGTCCGGATTGAGGTGGTGGCAGACCATGATCATGTCCAGATGCTCGTCGAACGTGTTCACGGTGTAGGGGTTGGTCGGGTTGGTCGAGGAGGGGATGCAGTTGCTTTTGCCAGCGACGCTGATGATGTCCGGCGCATGCCCGCCGCCTGCGCCTTCGGTGTGGTACATGTGAATGGTGCGGTCGCCAATGGCCGCCAGCGTGTCTTCGAGAAACCCGGATTCGTTGAGGGTGTCGGTGTGCAACTGAACCTGAAAATCGTATTCGTCGGCGACTTTCAGGCAGGTGTCGATCACCGCCGGCATGGCGCCCCAGTCCTCGTGGATCTTCAGCCCCAGGCAACCGCCACGCAGTTGCCCGAGCAGCGATTCAGGCTTGCTGGAATTGCCGCGCCCCAGAAAACCGAAGTTGATCGGCCAGGCTTCGGCGGCCTGCAACATTTTGCCGACGTTCCATTCCCCGCCACAGTCGATGCCTACCGTGATCGGCCCCAGCGAGCCGCCGATCAGTGTGGTCAGGCCTGCCGCCAGCGCGTGATCGCAGAGTTGCGCCGAGTCGAAATGTACATGCACGTCAATACCGCCGGGGGTGACGATCAAGCCCTCGGCATCGCGTACGGTCGTGGCGACGCCGCAAATCAGTTGCGGGTGCACGCCGTCCATGATCTGCGGGTTGCCGGCCTTGCCAATGGCGACGATCTTGCCGTCCTTGATACCGATGTCGCCTTTGATGATGCCGATCACCGGGTCAATGATCAGCGCTTTGCAGATCAGCATGTCCAGGGCCCCGTCAGCGCTGTCGTGCCCGGGCATCAGGCCCATGCCGTCACGCAGCGTCTTGCCACCACCGTGCAGACACTCATCGCCAGGCACCGAGTGGTCGAACTCGACTTCGGCCAGCAACGAGGTGTCACCCAGGCGCACGGCATCGCCGGTCGTGGGGCCGTACATGGCGGCGTATTCCTTGCGTGTCATCGTTGCCATGCCTCAGGCTCCTTTGAAGAGTTGGGCGCGGGCACGCTCCAGCGCTGCGAGCTTGCAGGCCGGATCGTGCAGGTTGCCATTGGTCAGGCCACTGAAGCCGTGGATGTCGCCAGTTCCGCCAAACTGCACCAGTTGCACTTCGCGCAGCTCGCCGGGTTCGAAGCGCACCGCCGTGCCTGCGGGAATATCCAGGTGCATGCCGAAGGCACGTTCACGCGGGAAATCCAGCGCCTTGTTGACTTCGAAAAAGTGATAGTGACTGCCGATCTGCACCGGTCGGTCGCCGGTATTGATCGCGCGCAGGGTGGCGGTCGGCCGCTCGCCATTCAGGTGGATATCGCCGTCAGGTGAAAGAATCTCCCCCGGTGTCGGCATGACCGCCAGCGGCAGTCGGCCCGGCCGGATCGGTTGATGCACGGTGACCAGTTTGGTGCCATCCGGAAACGTGCCCTCGACCTGCAGCACCGGCAGCAGGTCGGCGACCCCTGGCATCACGTCATCGGTGTTGAGGATCGTCGAGCCGAAACCGATCAGCTCGGCGACGCTGCGCCCCTCACGTGCGCCTTCGAGGATCTCGTCGGCAATCAGGGCCGAGGCTTCCGGGAAGTTCAGGCGCAGGCCCTTGCTGCGGCGTTTGCGTGACAGCTCGGCGGCGGTGTACAGCGTGAGTCGTTCAAGCTCGGTGGGGGTCAGCAGCATGACAGGGCTCCCGGTAGGGTGGCTGGCTCAATTGGCAAACAGGCGCAGGTCCTGGGTTTCGTGACGCATCACGGCGATTTCGGCCATGGGTGTGAAGCCGCACGCGTCGTCTGGCTCAGGCGGTTCCTGCGCCAGCAGTTCGGTGATCAGCGGTTGAATATCGGTCAGCACTCGTTGCGCATCGATGTGGCCCATGACCCCGAGGCGTACGGCGGCGCTGACCAGCCCGGTGCACAAGGCGTGTGCGGCAGCCAGTTGGCAGTGATAGCGGTGCATGCCCAGGTGATTCCAGAGCAGGCCCTGCACCACGGGCAGATGGCCCGGTGTGTGGCCTGCCAGAATCTGCTGTTGATAGGACGCCGCGCCCGATGTGCCCAGCGCGACATGCACGCCCAGCAATGCCTGGCCGACACGTCGTGAGCCCTGGCGCAGTTCCTCGGCCAGGGTCAGTGCTTCGATCTGAGTGTCCAGAGCCATCAACGCCGGCTGGTCATCGGCCGCGTGCCAGGCGGCGAGCAGAAACACTCGATCAAAACTGTTCCAGCGATGGCGCAATTGGCCCTCGACGAAGCCATGTACCTCGGCACTGCGGCTATGGCGAACCGTTCGTTGCCGGCGCCGTGGCGCGACGATTTCGCCGTGACCGAGGTGTCCGTCAGCGACCAGCGTTTCCAGACCCCATGACCACGCCACCGCACCGCCGGGAAAGAAACTGTCGGCCTGCTGCAGGGCCAGCAACAGGCTGCTCGAGGCGTTCATGCGCGCTGCACCCGGCCGTCCGCGAGCATGGGCGCCAGACGCTCGAGGTAGTCAGCTTCCGGGCCGTTGAGCGGGATCTGCAAGGTGTCTCCGGCAAAGCGCACTGCCCAGTGCATGTTGCCGGCGAAATAACCCAGTTCCAGCGCGGCCGCCGCATCGCGTGGTTGCAGGTCGAGGTATTGCTGATCCTGCATTTGCACGACGATGGCGCGTTGACTGTCGAGCATCAGCACCGAGCCGTTGCGCAGGTGTTGGTGACGTTCCAGACGAATCGCGCAGTCGGTGCCCCGATCACTGGCCAGGCGCAGGCGATGGCGCTGAATGTCACTGCCGGACAGGCTCAGGGTTTCGACCTGACCGGCATGGCTCAGGTCATGCAGGCGGTCGGCGAGGGCAGGGTCGCTGGCCTGGCCCAGAATGCGGTCGAGTATCAGCATGGCGATGGCTCCCGTACGTTGTTCAGATTGTCAGGTAGCGCAGGATGCGCTCGCGGTCGACGGTTTCGCGGACTTCGCTGTGCACGAATTCGCCTTTTTCGATGATCAGGTAGCGGTCTGCCACCGCCATGGCGAACGACAGCACCTGCTCGGAAACAATCAGCGAAAACCCGCGTTCCTTTTTCAGCAGGTTGAGGGCTTTGGCGATGTCCTTGATGATCGACGGCTGGATGCCTTCGGTGGGCTCATCGAGGATCAACACCTTGGGGTTGGATACCAGCGCCCGGGCGATGGCCAGCTGTTGCTGCTGACCGCCGGACAGGTTGCCGCCCTTGCGTCGGCGCATCTCGAACAGCACCGGGAAGTATTCGAAGATGTAGTCGGGAATCGGCGCTGCGGGCGCACCCTGCATGCCGGTCAGGATGTTTTCCTCGACACTCAGGTAGGGGAAGATCATCCGCCCCTGAGGCACGAAACCGACCCCGGCGGCGACCCGCTCATAGCTCTTGCTGCCGGTCAGTTCCTGCCCGGCGAGGGTGATGCTGCCGCTGCGCGTCGGCAACATGCCGACCAGGCTTCTGAGCAGTGTGGTCTTGCCCATGCCGTTGCGGCCCATGACCGCGAGTGACTCGCCTGCCGCCAGCTCCAGGCTGAGGTCACGTAACACGTGACTGTCGCCGTAATACACGTTGAGGTGAGAGACATTCAGCATGTTCAGTGCCCCAGGTAGACGTCGATGACGCGAGGATCGTTCTGCACCTGATCCATCGAGCCGTAGGCCAGGGTCTTGCCCTGATGCAGGACGGTGACCTTGTCAGCCACCGATTTCACGAACTCCATGTCGTGCTCGATGATCACCATCGCGCGACCCTTGGCGATGAGCTTGAGCAGGCCAGCGGTTTTCTCCCGCTCGCCTGCGCTCATGCCGGCGACGGGCTCGTCGAGCAGCAGCAGTTCCGGGCGCTGCATCAACAGCATGCCGATCTCCAGCCACTGTTTCTGGCCGTGGGACAACAGCCCGGCCTTGCGTCCCAGCTGGTCCTTGAGAAAGATCATTTCGGCGGTCTGATCGATTTCGGCATTCAGCGCTGCGTTCTTCCCGGCGAACAGGCAGTTGAAGATGCCGCGCTTGTCCGGCGAGGAAATGTCGAGGTTTTCACGTACGGTGAGGTCTTCGTAGACCGACGGGTTCTGAAACTTGCGGCCCACGCCAGCGCGGGTGATCTGGTACTCGATCATGTTGGCCAGTTGCAGGTCCTTGAAGCGGATGCTGCCGGCACTCGGGCGGGTCTTGCCGCAGATCATGTCGAGCAGGGTGGTCTTGCCCGCGCCATTGGGCCCGATCACCACATGCACCTGGTTTTCCTCGACATAGAAATTGAGGTTGTCGACCGCCTTGAAACCGTCGAACGACACGGTCAGGTCTTCGACACTCAGTAACATCGCGCTCATGACTGCGCCTCCTTGTTGCTCAGGCGCTGCAGCAGTCCGGCCAGCCCGGTGGGCAGGAACAGCACGACGGCCATGAACAGGAAACCGATGAAGTACTGCCAGAAACTGACGAAGTTTTCTGACAGCCAGGTTTTGGCCGTGCCGATCAACAGCGTGCCGTACACCGCACCCACCAGCGAAAGGCGTCCACCCAGCGCGGCGTAGATGACGATCTCGGTGGACGGAATGATGCCCACCAGCGAGGGCGACGCCAGGCCGACCTGCAAGGTGAACATCACCCCGCCCAGCGCGGAAATCAGTGCGGCCACGGCAAAAATGAAGGCCTTGAACAGCGCAGTGTTGTAACCGGAGAAACGCACCCGGTCTTCGCGATCACGGATTGCCACGATCACCTTGCCCAGGCGGCTGCGCAGAATGAACCCGCACATCGCGACGCTGGCCAGCAGCAACAGTGTGGTGATCAGGTAGAGAATCCAGGGCGTCTGGGGCGTCTGCAGGCTCAGGCCGAAGGCGGTCTTGAAATCGGTCAGGCCGTTGACGCCGCCGGTGTAGCCCTGTTGGCCGATGATCATGATCGACATGATCGAGGCCAGTGACAGGGTAATGATCGAGAAGTACACGCCGCCCACGCGTTTTTTGAAGTAGGCATAACTGAACAGAAACGCCAGCAGTGCAGGCAGGATCAGGATCGCGGCCAGGGTAAAGGTCGCCGACTCGAACGGTTTCCACCACCAGGGCAGGGCTTCGACGCTGTTCCAGATCATGAAGTCCGGCAGTGCCGAACCGTAGAACGCGGCGAGGGCGCTGGCCGCTTCATCCGTGGCGGTGGCTTCGAGTTTGAGGTACATCGCCATCATGTAGCTGCCCAGGCCGAAGAAAATCCCCTGACCGAGGCTGAGGATGCCGCCGTAGCCCCAGATCATCACCATGCCCACTGCGCAGAACGCCAGGCTCAGGTATTTGCCGGCCAGCCCGAGGCGAAAATCGCCAAGTATCAGTGGCAACGCCACCAACAACAGCAGCGACAGCCAGATCAGGCTGTAGCGCTCGATCAGCGTCAACCAGCCACCCGCTGGCTTGCCTGCGCCCGGCACTGTGGCCTGCGGCCGCAGCGTCGGCTTTTCAGTCATGTCATTCATCTCAACGTCTCACTTTCGTGGCGAACAGGCCGTTGGGGCGGAAGAACAGCAGCACGATGACCACCAGCAGGGTGATCGCCTTGGCCATGGAGCCGGTGGTGAGGTATTCCAGCGAAACCTGGGTCTGGCCGATGGCGAACGCCGAAAGGAAGGTGCCCAGCAGGCTTTCCACGCCGCCGAACACGACGACGATAAAGGTGTCCACCAGGTACTGCTGACCGCTGACCGGGCCAGTGGAGGCGAGCATGGTGAATGAACTGCCGGCAATGCCCGCAAGGCCACAGCCCAGCGCGAAGGTCACCGAGTCGACCCGCGCGGTGTTGATCCCGGCTGCACCGGCCATGGCGCGGTTCTGGGTCACGGCGCGAATGCGCAGGCCCCAGCGACTGCGGTAGAGAAACAGGAACACCGCAGCGGCAATCACGAAGGTCAGACCAATGATGAAAATCCGGTTGAGGGGCAGCTCCAGCCCGTCGCTGATTTTCCATGCGCCCTGCAACCACTGCACGGTGGGCACGCTGACTTCCTTGGGGCCGAAGACCTGGCGAAACAGCTGCTGAAGGACCAGAGACAGCCCCCAGGTCGCCAGCAGGGTGTCGAGCGGTCGGTTGTACATGAAGCGAATGAAGCAGCGTTCCAGCAGTAGACCGAAGGCAAAGGTCACCACAAAGGCCATCCCGATGCCGATGATGAAATACCAGCCCATGAGCTCCGGAAAGTAGCGCTGAAACACCACGGAGGTGACGTAGGTCATGTATGAGCCCATCGCCATCAGTTCGCCGTGCGCCATGTTGATCACGCCCATCAGGCCGAACACGATGGTCAGCCCGAGTGCCATCAGCACCAGCACTGAAAACAGCGAGAACCCGCTGAAGACTTGCATTACCAGCGTATCGAGAGTCATGCCGTCGCTACCTGTTGCTGCACATTGACGAAAGCGGGCGCGAAGCGGATCGCGCCCGTGCCGGGATCAGAGTTTCGGAAAGGGGTTGGGCTCGATCGGTGCCGACTCGTAGATCACGTCGACCTGGCCCTGCGCATTGAGGGTGCCGATGCGCGCACGCTTCCACAGGTGGTGGTTGTCCTTGTGCACCTTGATCTCGCCTTCGGGCGCATCGAGGGTCAGCTCCGAGGACGCGGCGATTACTTTCGGCACGTCGAAACTGCCTGCTTTCTCGACGGCCTTTTTCCACAGGTACACTGCGGTATACGCCGCAGCCATCGGGTCACCGACGACGCGCTGCTGCCCGTAGCGTGTTTTGAAGGCCTGGACGAACTTCTCGTTGACCGGGTTTTTCAGGCTCTGGAAATAGCTCATGCAGGTCAAGAAGCCAACGAGGTTCTCCGCACCGATGCCGGTGACTTCCTCTTCGGTGATCGCCAGCCCCATCAGCGTCTGGTTACTGCTGTCGATACCCGCGGCCTTGAGCTGTTTGTAAAACGCCACGTTGGAGCCGCCGACGATGGTCGACAGCACGATGTCCGGCTTGGCCGCCTTGATCTTGTTGATCACCGAGGAAAACTCGATGGCCCCCAGCGGCAGATAGTCTTCGCCGACGATGGAGCCGCCCTGTTTGGTCACCGATGCCCGTGCCAGTTTGTTGGTGGTGCGTGGCCAGATGTAGTCGGAACCGACCAGGTAGACGCTTTTGCCCTTGTTGGCCATCAGCCAGGTGACGGCGGCAAGGGTCTGCTGCGAGGCTTCGGCACCGGTGTAGATAATGGCCGGGGATTTCTCCAGCCCTTCATAGAAGGTCGGGTAGTAGAGCAGGCCCTTGTTGCGCTCGAAGACTGGCAGCACCGCTTTGCGCGAGGCCGAGGTGAACGCGCCAAAGGTGACTGCGACGTGGTCGTTTTCCAGCAGCTTGCGCGCCTTCTCGGCGAAGGTCGGCCAGTCGCTGGCACCGTCCTCGACGATCGGCTCGATGGTTTTGCCCATCACGCCGCCACTGGCGTTGATCTCTTCGATGGCCAGTTTTTCTGCGTCGACCACCGAGGCTTCACTGATGGCCATGGTGCCGGTCAGCGAGTGGATGATGCCGACTTTCACAGTCTCGTCCGCCTGCGCCTGACCGATCAGGGAAAACGGCAGCAGGCTGATCGCACCCAGCAACAGAGCATGCTTGATCAAACGGCGTTTGTCGTTGTGCATTCACTTATCTCCCAGGAATGAAAAAAGCCCGACGTCCCGGCCAAATCAATGGGCGGGAGGTCAGGCTTTTATGCCGAATCTGGCGGGACAACTGCGTCCGATCCAGTCGTACGCGAGGTGTCTCCCTACTTGCCGAGAGGGGCGTAGGGCAAACAGCTGGCGCGATGTCTCAGGAGGAACGTAGCAAGGGCAATGCCAACTGGCGAAACGGCTGTTGGCGCGCGTTTCGAAACCCTGAGGCAGAGCATCCCTGCATTAATTGCACGCACACACCGACATGCGCCGCTTTGGCGCGAACAGGGCTCTAGCGCACCAAAAGCGTGAGGCGGAAGACGCTTTTTTTTTCGCGATATGTACTCATGCATAGGCTGAGATATTTTGCTTTGCAGGAGCGAACTAGTTCGCGAAAGCAATGTTCGAGGCAACATAAACCCCATGAATGCATGGCCGTCTTCGCCATCGAATTCGCTTCTCCCCGACGCGCCGCGTCACGTATGGCCCGCTCCCTGCATGGGCCTGCCCGACACCCTCGCAGGGTCTCTTGCCACACGCCCATTCTCGGCAAGTGTGGAAGGCCCCTCGCACGACTGGTCCTGACACTGTCGTCACGCCAGCCCCAGGCACAACCGCCTGAGAGCCACCGTTGAATCCACGGTTATTCGCTCAGTCTTCTTTTCAGGCTCCCGGCCACCTGCGGGCGTCTCATCTCACGTGAAAGGTTTATAGGCATGACTGACCCGTCGATCCGCATAGGAGGTCTGTTTTCCAATACCGGCGTCACCGCTGCCGGTGAGTGTTCAACAATGCGCGGCGCACAGTTTGCAATTCATCAGATCAATGCCGCCGGGGGCGTGAATGGCCGTCCTCTGGAACTGATCACCCGCAACCCGGATTCCACGCCTGCGCTGTTTGCCATGCATGTTGAATCGCTGATTCGCGAAGAGAATCTGCGGTTTTTCTTCGGTTGCTACACCTCGGCGGCGCGCAAGGCGGTATTGCCTGTCGTCGAACGCTACAACGCATTGCTGCTCTATCCGGTGTACTACGAGGGCTTCGAGTATTCGCGCAACATCATCTACACCGGCGCTACGCCGAATCACAATGCGGTGCCACTGGGCAGCTACATGTTCGATCACTTCGGCAGTCGCGTGCTGATGATCGGCTCCGAGTACGTCTACCCCTACGAAACCAACCGGTTGATGAGCGACCTGCTTTACGAGCGGGGTGGCAGCAAGCTGGGTGAGTACTACTTGCCACTGAAAAACGCCAGGGCAGAGGACTTCGCCAGGCTCATGGTCAAAGCTCGGGAGCTGAAACCCTCGTTCATTTTTTCGACAGTGGTCGGCGACACCATGGCCCACTTGTATCAGGCCTACGCTGATGCCGGTTTCGACCCAGCGGTCATGCCGATTGCCAGTGTCACTACCAGCGAAACCGACATTCAGCAGATGGGCGTCCATCTGGGCACCGGGCACATTTCGGCAGCGACCTATTTCCAGTCGATCGACACGCCGCTCAATCGCCAGTGCATTGCCCAGTATCGGGAAATGTTCGGCCAGCATCAGGTGACCGACCGCTGTTGGGAGGCCGCTTACTTTCAGGTCCATCTGCTGGCCAAGGCGATCGCCCGTGCAGGCAGTACCGAAGTGGAGAGTGTGTTGCAGACCATGCGCGGTCTGGAATACGACGCGCCTCAGGGACGGGTGCGTATCGATGAACACAATCACCATACCTACCTGTACTCGCGGATCGGCCGTGCCAATGCCGACGGGCAGTTCGACATCCTTTACGAAAGTCAGAAAGCGCTGAAGCCCGATCCGTATGCGGTGGCGCCTGACTTCAATGGCTGGTCCAGCCTGACCGGGAGGCGTCCATGACCCTGCGTGCCGCCAAGAAACGTTTGCGCAACGACAGCGCAGGCGGCATCAAGGACCTGCGCGATATCAGCGTGCTGGTGATGCATCCCGATGACGAAGACGGTCGCAACCTGATCGCTCAGTTGCAGCGCATTGGTTGTCAGGTGCGGGTGCAATGGCCGATTCCCGAACGTCTGCACAGCGAGGCTGACGTAATCGTACTGGCGGTATCGCCGGAAAGCCTGTCGACCAACACACCCTGGCTGCTGCACAGCTCGACACCACCGATCATTCCGGTGATCGCCTATGAAAACCCGATCATTGTCGAGGCGCTGGTGCAGCTCAACGCCTGCTCGGTGATTCCGTCGCCGGTCCGCTCGTTCGGCCTGCTGACTGCGCTGGCCATCACCCTCAGCCAGGCCCGCAAGACGCGGGAAAGGGAAAAGCATGTCAAGCGCCTGGAAGGGCGCATGGCGGTTATGCGTACCGTGCAGCAGGCCAAGATCATCCTGATGGAAACCAAGGGCCTGTCTGAAACGGACGCCTATAACGCGTTGCGTGATCAGGCGATGGCCAAGCGCGAGCCGGTGGAAAAAATCGCCGAGGCGCTGGTCAAGGCCCATGAACTGTTTCAACAAGCCTGTTCCTGACAGGTTGCAGACAAGCTTCGAGTATCGGGCGCCACGCCTGATCCTCTTCTGCGTGGACGGTTGCCATACGCCCTGAACCGGCAGGTATGGAACACCGCGTGGCGACCGGCGTGGACAACGACGTCCTCCGGATCGAGCCCAGGCCTGTGCGCCCCTGCGCAGGCGGCTCCAGTCAATGACGGCCTGAACCCGGGCTGTCCTTACCGTTATCTGGAGAACACCATGTCCGTAAAACGCCCCAGCAAAGCCGACTTTCTGATTGCCGCCCAGGACCATGGCTACGACCTGTCAGACAGCCAGATGGAGTCGTTCCTCAGTCTTGCAGACGAAACCCTGGGTTCCTACGAAGCCATTGATGCCCTGTACGCTGCCCATGTCGCCCAGCCTGCGCCGTTGCGCGAACACAGCAAACCGGCTGCCGCCGAGAACCCGTACGGTGCCTGGTACGTCAAGACCCACATTGCCGGTGCTGCCAGTGGCCCGTTGGCGGGCAGAACGGTGGTCATCAAGGACAACGTCTCAGTGGCCGGCGTACCGATGGCCAACGGCTCACTGAGCCTTGACGGTTACGTGCCGTCCGAAGACGCCACGGTGGTCAAGCGTCTGCTGGCCGCCGGAGCGACGGTCATCGGCAAGTCGGTGTGCGAAGACCTGTGTTTCTCCGGCGCCAGTTTTACCTCGGCCACCGGCGCGGTGAAAAACCCCTGGGACCTGACCCGTAACGCCGGCGGTTCATCCAGCGGCAGTGCCGTGCTGGTCGCCCTGCAGGAAGTGGACATGGCCATCGGTGGCGATCAGGGTGGATCGATCCGCATGCCGTCGGCGTGGAGCGGCATCGTCGGACACAAGCCCACCTATAGCCTGGTGCCTTACACCGGCGCCTTCCCGATTGAACGGACCATCGACCATGTCGGCCCGATGGCCAATAACGTGCGCGACTGCGCAATCATGCTCGATGTGATCGCCGGCGCCGACGGGCTCGACTCAAGGCAGAAAAACCCGCCAGCCGTCAGTTGCGTCGCGACCCTCGATCAAGGCGTTGCGGGCCTGAAAATAGGCCTGCTGAGTGAAGGCTTCGCGATTCCCGGCATGTCCGAGCCGCAGGTTGACGCACTGGTTCGCGCCGCCGTGGCTCAGCTGGAAAGTCTCGGTGCGACGGTCGGTGACGCCAGTGCGCCGTGGCACCGCGGGGTGGCGCTGGACATGTGGAATGTCATCGCCACCGATGGCGCGGCGTACCAGATGCTGCAAGGCAACGGTTATGGCATGAATGTCGACGGCTATTACGACCCCGAGATCATGAGTTACTTCGGTGCCAAGCGTCGCGAACACGCCAATGCGTTATCCAGCAGCGTGCGTGCCGTGGCGCTGACCGGGCATTACAGCCTGAAAAACCAGCACGGTGCGTACTACGCCAAGGCGCGGATGCTGGTGCCAGAGCTGACCCGTCAATACGATGAAGCCTTCAAGCAGTTCGACGTGCTGGTCATGCCGACCATGCCGTTCGTGGCCACCACGCTGACCGCCGCCGACGCGCCAATTGAAGAGTACGTGCATAGCGCGTTGAACATGCTGGCCAACACCGCACCGTTCGACCTGACCGGCCACCCGGCCACGTCGATACCGGCCGGTCTGGCCGACGGACTGCCGGTCGCCATGATGATCGTCGCGCCGCGCTTCAAGGATGCCCTGGCGTTGCGTGTCGCGCAGGCTTATGAAACCGCTCGCGGAGCGTTTCCAACGCCGCCGGGTGTTTGAGTTCAGCGTTTGAACGGGGGCATACATTACTCGAGGTGAGTGTGTATGCACCCGTGACACCTCCACACTTCGCGCCTTGTACAGCAAATCGGTTGCGGATAACGCACTGGCGACCTGTACGTCATCCCCGACCTTGGTTATCAGCACCTCACGGCCAGGTCTACGCCTTGCTCAAGTACCTGATCGGGTCGCAACGAACAACTATTGATCCTGGGCAAAACCTGCACGTCTACAGATTTCAAGGTGACGAAAATAATTGATATGTCGGTGATCCGGCCGATATAGGCCTACGTATGCAGCGCTCTGTTTACCCAAGTCTTGTAGAACAGGAGTTCCATGGATCCACGTCTTGCTGGACTTTCCTTTTTGCTGACCCTGGGCTGGACTGGCGCCGTGATTCTCGTCATCTGGTTTTACTCTTGATAGCGGCGAGGTGTTCAAAGCGGGTAAAGGCGTGATGCACGAAGCGCTCTTGGCCGACCACCGGCTGGGCCAAAGGATACGTATCTGTGTAGTGGCGACCCGCCGGCCCTAAAGCTGTTCCAATTGATGCCGATGTTAATGCTGTAGCTATATCCCAACTGGGATCAGTCGTTCCATCGGCGCTGATGAACTGACGGTTTGCGCTATGGAAGGCATTGAAAAAGACGATTAACCGGCTTGACCGGCAGCCTCCATAGTCCGCACATCGGTGTGTCTGACAGGGCTCGCAGAGACCGGGGCTTTATAACAATACTTCCACAGATGCTTACTCGCAGAGTACTTCCACATGTCGACCACAATTGAAAGCACCTACAGGGACCGGGCCGGGCTGGAACTTGATCTTCAATCGCTGTTGACGGCCATTGACCGTTCCCAGGCGATGATCGAGTTCGATCTTGAAGGCAATATCCTGCGGGCCAATACCAATTTTCTGGATTGCGTCGGTTATCGGCTGGATGAGGTCCAGGGTCGGCATCACCGTATGTTCTGCACGCCGGAATATGCGTCCAGCGTCGAATACGCGACGTTTTGGGAAAAACTGGGCAAGGGCGCTTTCGACGAAGGGCAGTACAAGCGCCTGGGCAAGAACGGGCGCGAGATCTGGTTGCAGGCCACTTATAACCCGGTGTTTGACGAGCAAGGCAATCCGTTCAAGGTGGTGAAGTTCGCCACGGACGTGACTGCGCAGCGCAAGTCCAATGCTGAGTACGAAGGCAAGGTTGCGGCCATCGATCGCTCGCAGGGTGTCATCGAATTCGACCTTAACGGTCGCGTGCTCACCGCCAACGAAAACTTTCTCAAGGTCCTGGGTTATCGTCTGGACGAGATTCAGGGTCAGCACCATCGCATGTTCTGCGAAGACGACTACCTGAACAGTCCGGCCTATCGTGCCTTCTGGGCCAAGCTCGAACGTGGCGAGTATGACTCCGGCGAATACAAGCGCATCGGCAAGAACGGTCGCGAGTTGTGGATCAGCGCCACTTACAACCCGATATTCGACCCGGATGGTCGTCCTTACAAGGTCGTGAAGTTCGCCAACGATGTGACCGAGAGCCGCATTCGTCAGGCTGAGTCCGCGGGCAAGGTGACAGCCATTGAACGTTCTCAGGCGGTGATCGAATTCGATCTGACGGGCAAGGTGCTGCATGCCAACCGCAATTTTCTGGCGGTATTTGGCTACGAGCTCGATGAAATCGTCGGCGAGCACCACCGCATGTTCTGCTCCGAGGAATTTGTCAGCAGCCTGCAGTATCGTGAGCTCTGGGAGAAGCTGGGGCGCGGCGAGTACGACGCCAACGAATACAAGCGCAAGCGCAAGGACGGTAAGGAGATCTGGATTCAGGCCACCTACAACCCGATTTTCGATGCGCAGGGCAAACCCTACAAGATCGTCAAATTCGCGCTCGACGTGACAGATGCCAAGGAAACCAGCGTCGAGGACCAGGGCAAGGTGAATGCCATCGACCGCGCCCAGGCCGTCATCGAATTCGACATGGCCGGCAACATCATCACCGCCAATGCCAACTTCCTCAAAGCGCTGGGTTATGGCCTTCAGGAAATCAAAGGCAAGCACCACCGTATCTTCTGTGAGGAAGAATACGTGCGCGGCACCGAGTACCGTGAATTCTGGCACGGGCTGGGGCAGGGCGAGTTCTACTCCGGGCGCTTCATGCGCGTCAGCAAATACGGGCAGAAAATCTGGATTCAGGCGACGTACAGCCCGATTTTCGACCACGACGGCTTGCCGTTCAAAGTGGTGAAATTCGCTACTGACATTACCCGTCAGGTCGAGATGGAACAGGCGATAGAGGCCAAGACACGCGCCATGGGCGAGTCGGTGAAAGCACTGATGAATGCCATTTCCTATGTGGCACAGAGTACCGAGACGGCCACCGATCTGGCCAGAATGACGCGTGAGCAGGCCAGCACCGGTTCGCAGACGCTGGTCAAGGCCTCCGACGCGATGGACATGATTGCCAAGTCCGCCGAGGGTATTCAGGACATTATTCAGGTGATCAGCGAGATCGCCAGTCAGACCAACATGCTGGCCTTCAACGCGGCTATCGAAGCAGCCAGGGCCGGTGAACATGGCCTGGGCTTTTCGGTAGTCGCCGACGAGGTGCGCAAGCTGGCCGAGAAGTCTTCGCGTGCGACCAAGGAAATCAACAAGCTGATTCTGGAAACGGTCAGCCGGATCGAGTCGGGCAACGAGATTTCGCGCAGTGCGGGCGAAGCTTTCGAACACATCGTGGAAGGCGTGATGCAGACCACTCAGGCGATTGACGGGATCAACACGGCGACAGAGAAGCAACGTCTGTCGGCGCAGGAAGTCGAGACACTGATCGTCGAGCTGCATAAAGCCAACCTGACCGGCTACACCCAGACTCTGGACAAGGTATCCATCGGACAACCTGCATGAGCAGCCTGAATGCCTATGGCGTCGTGCAGATCAACGGTGTGTATCTGGCGGTGGTTGCCGATGCGTTGATGGAGGCCGTGCACTGGCCTGCTGATCTGCATCCCCATCCATTGACACGGGGAGCGCTGCGTGGGGTATTTACCTTGCGTGGCAAACCGGTGCCATTGGTCGACCTGCGGGCTCAATTGGCGGAGGGCGGCGATATGTCTTCGCCGACGCCACTGGTGGCGATTCTCAAGTACGGCGGTGGATACCTCGGGCTGGCGATTGACGCTGTGTGCGACATTCTCAAGGCCCGTGATTCTCAGTTCAGTCCACTGGGACCAGCGGGCAGCGGTGTCGGCTTGCTGCCCTCTCTGCTGCTCGGCGCCGAAGAGTCGCGGATGATCTACAAGCTTGACCTCGACTTCATGAGTGGTTTGCCAGGCGTGATGTTCGCTGCCGATCCGAGCGCGCAAGTGCTCAAGGACGAGGCACTGGCCGCCAAGGGCCGCTTGCTGCATTACCTGGTGTTTGAGTGCGACGGCCGCAACTTCTGTATCGATGCGAGCGTTGTGACCGAGTTGGTGGACGATCCCGAGATCACGGCGTCGGATTTTGCCAGTGACTGCTGCTTCGGCGTCACCTCGGTGCGTGGCACCAAGGTCCCGGCGCTCAACCTGTCAGAAGTGCTTGGCCTGGACCACCAGCGTCAGACGTCCAAGCCGCAGTTGCTGCTGTTGACTGCGCCGGACGGGCGGGTGTGCGGGTTTGGCTACGACCGCATGGTCGCCATTCAGCGTCAGGATCCGGACAGCCTGTTGGCGGCACCGCATTATGGCCTGCCGCACCCAGAGCTGCTGGCCGGGGTAATGAACCTGGAAGAGGGGCAGCAGGCCTTGTTGCTCGATCATCCGATGCTGTTGCAGCGCCCGGAAGTCAAAAGCTACACCCAGGTTTACCAGCACGACGTCAAACCTGCCCAGGCCTCGCACGATGTGACCAAGGCCATGCTGCGCCACGCCTGCCTGCTGTTCGATGCGCCGACCCGCTTCGTGGCACCGTTGAGCCAGATCGTGGAGATCATGAGCATGCCGCAGCAATTGATCGGCCTGTCGCAGCCGGAAACGCATTTGCTGGGACAGTTCAATCTGCGCGGCGAACAGGTGCCGCTGATCTGCCTGAGCAGTCTGCTGGGCGAAGGCGCACAGGTCCAGGGCGAAGCGTCGCGTGTATTGATCGTGCGTGGCGAGCGGCTGTGCTTCGGTTTTGCAGTGAACCGCGTCGATGCGATCGACGCGTTCAATCAGTTCGATCCGGCCATGCTGGAACAAGGCTGGCAAGCCAGTACTGGCAAGGGCATTTCGGTCAATGACCGGGTCCGCTCGCTGGTCAGCGTCGGCAGTCAGGAGCGCAGTTGGCGTGCGACCCTGCTTGATCTGCAGGGCCTGGCCCGACAGTTGGAATGCAACGTTGATCAGCGCCGCAGTGTGCAATCAGTCTGAACCGAATGCTCCGCGCGTGGCCTTATTTGAGTGTTCACCAGCGGAGTCAACGACCATGACTGACAAGAAAGACGAGAAAAAACCGGAACCGCAAAGCGACGTGCCCTCGCACTCGACGCCCGAAGAAAAGGAACGCCTGAAAGACTTCAACAAGGACGGCATCCCGCCTGGGGTTTGCTGACCGCTGTTGAATGCTTTTCTTAAACGCCCGGCCCACACAGGCCGGGCGTTTTCGTGTCAGGCCTTTGTGCTTCAATCGCCGCCTTTGGCGAAGTCCAGCAGCCCGGCACCCTCCATCCGGTAGCGAACCCATTCACTTTGCGGCGCAGCGCCGATCGCTTCGTAGAACTTGATGGCTGGCTCGTTCCAGTCCAGCACGCTCCACTCCAGGCGACCACAATCGTTGGCTACCGCTTCGCGAGCGATATGTCGAAGCAGTGCGCGTCCGGCACCGATGCTGCGCTTCTCAGGAGTGATGTACAGGTCTTCCAGATACACGCCGTTGCGTCCCAGCCAGGTCGAGTAACTGTAGAAATAAACGGCATAGCCAATGGGTTGGCCGTCATGCAGGCACATCAGCGCCCTGGCCGGTGCGTTGTCGGCGAACAGGCTGCGTTGAATGTCGTTGGTACTGGCCTTGACCTCATGCCCTGCGCGTTCATAGATGGCAAGTTCGGTAATGAACGTCAGAATCTGACTGGCATCAGAGGCAGTGGCTGGACGGATTTCGAGGGACACGGAGGGCAATCCTTGGCTAATGGGCGCAGCATGATAGCCGCACTCGCCAGGCGCTCGATAGTCAGGCGTCACGCAGCAGGTCGTTGGCGTTGAGCAACTGATAGGCGATCTGTGGACGTGCTTCCAGGGCGCGGCGGATGGCGGCAGGTATCGATTGACGCGTCTTGCGACACAGCCCGACCTTTTCCTCGACGACAATGCTGATGCCACGCATGGTGCGCACTTCATTGAAGCCCGGCGCGACGTCGACACGCACGCCCAGTTGCTGGAAAATCTTGCGCTGCATGTGCTCCAGATCTTCCAGACTTTCGATACGCTCCAGGCGATCCAGCAGGGTTTTTTCTGCGTCGCGGGACAGCAGCAGAATCCGCAGGTCTGCACCTTCCGCATCCAGCAGCTCGCGCTTGCAGTCGCAAGCGCCGGGCGGACAGGGGTTACGGATTTTCAGAGGGGCGTTCATGGGCGCAGCATAACGACTGACAAGGGCGTCTGACCATACCTCCGTGCGTGTCCGCAGCGCACGTAAAAGTCCGTCCACTGCGATATTCGCGCCGCCTCGCCGAGGCCTTACAGGTTCCGGATCAATTCGGCCATTTCATCTCGCCCTTGATGACTTTTGCACTCATCTCCAGCGAAGCCGGTTCGGCCAGTTGCGGCCAGGCTTTGTGCATGGCGTCGATCAGGGTGGTGGAATCCTTGGCTTTGGCGGCCTGTTCTTCGAAGGACTTCAGGTAGTCGGCGGTGAATGTCACAGCCTGGGTGCCTGACGGAATCTTGCCCAGGTAATGACCCGGAATTACGGTGGCCGGTTTCAGCGCCTCGATGCCTTTGAGTGTCGCGAGCCAGTCCTGACGCGATTTCGGGCTTTGCGTGTCAGCGACCCAGACATGGATGCCGCTGGAGACCACGACACCGCCAACCACTGCCTTGAGGGAGGGAATCCATACGTAACTGCGCTCGGGTGCCGGGCCGTTAAGGCCTTTGATCTGCAATGGTTGGCCTTCAAGCGTCAGGTGGTCGTCCTTGAGCTCTTCCGGCACAACCAGGCTGGTTGGCGCATTGTCCTTGAGAATCGGGCCCCAGTAGGCGAGTTTGCCCTGCATCGAAGCCTTGATCGCCTTCACGGTAGGCGCGCTGGCGACGATCTTCGCTTCGGGGAACGCGGCTTTGATGACGTCCAGACCGAAGTAGTAGTCCGGGTCGCTGTGGCTGATGTAGACGGTGGTGAGTTGCTTGCCGCTGGCCTTGATCTTTTGCACCAGGGCCTCGGCGTCGTTGCGCTGGAACTGCGCATCGATGAGCACCGCGTCATGCTTGCCGGTGATCAGTTCGGATGAAACCGGGAAGACGGCTTTTTCAGCCGGGTGGTATACCTCGATCGCCAAGGGAGCGGCGGCCTGGGCTGCGAGAGGGAACAGAGCGGCGAAGGACAGGGCAAGCAGGGATTTGCGCGGCATGGGATACGACCTTTGTTTGGACAGGGCTGAGGTCGTTATCTTAGGTTGCCTCAAGTGAAACAAAAGCCTCAGTATTGGCAACTATTGATTGCTTATATCGGACGAATTGTGGATCGGATCATAGCTGCACGGGTATTCATCGCCATTAACGAGAGGGGCAGCCTCATCGCCGCCGCCGAGGCGCTGGATATGTCTAGGGCCATGGTCACGCGTTATCTGGCGCAGATGGAAAGCTGGGCCGGAGCGCGACTGCTGCACCGGACTACGCGCAAGCTCGGCTTGACCGCCCCAGGGCAAGTGACCTTGTTGCGGTGTCAGCAACTGGTCGAGCTGGCCGACGCGGTGCCACTGGCAGCCGATACGCAAGTCGACGAGCCACGCGGCATGCTGCGTATCGCCTGTTCGCAGTCACTGGCCCAGGCCGTTCTGGCACCCGCGGTGACGGCTTACCTGCAACGCTATCCCGACACCTCGGCAGACCTGCTTATCGGTAACGAGGCCGTGGATCTGGTCAGCGAGCGAATCGATCTGGCGATCCGCATCACCAATCAGTTGGACCCCAATGTCATTGCCCGTCCGCTGGGGCAGTGCGCTTCGGTGGTGTGTGCTTCTCCGGCCTATCTCGCCGTGCACGGCACACCGTCCAGGCCGCAGGAACTGTCTGCTCACAACTGCCTGACCTATTCGTACTTCGGCAAAAGCCTGTGGGAGTTTACCCGCCAGCAGATGCCGCTCAGTGTGCCGGTCGGCGGCAACCTCAGTGCCAACGATTCAGTGGTGCTGCTGGAGGCCGCAGTGGCTGGCGCCGGTGTCAGCCTGCAACCGGTGCATTCGGCGGCGCCGCTGATGGCGAGCGGCAAGCTGATCGCCCTGATGCCGGAGTACCAGCCACGGGCTTTGGGGATACACGCGATCTACACCTCAAGGCACCATCAGTCGGCAACGCTGCGCACTTTTCTGGATTTTCTGACTGAATGGTTTGAGAGGGGTGGAGGTTAGATCTCCTGCTGTGGACAGGACTCAGAGCGTCCAGAACACGCGGAGCATGGGCACGATAGGAAGACACAGACGCCCATCGTTCCTCACGCTCCGCATAGGCAGGATCAGGTCTTGAACTTGCGCACCAGGCCGTCCAGCTCGCTTGACAGGATCTCCAGGCTTCTGGAATCCGCGCGGGCCGAGTCCGAGAGTTCGGCGATCAACTGGGCGTCGCCATGGATCTGGCTGATGTGCCGGTTGATGTCTTCGGCCACCTGATGCTGCTCCTCGGCAGCGGTTGCGATCTGGGTGTTCATGTCGCGAATCACATCCACTGACTCACGAATCTGCCCGAAGCTGCTGCGTGCCTGCCCGATCTTGGTCACCGATTGCTGCGATACGTCGAGGCTGGCATGCATCTGTTGCGCCACCGAGGCAGTGCGTTTGGCCAGGTTGCCCAGCAGGCTGTCGATTTCTGCGGTCGAGTCCGAGGTGCGTTTGGCCAGTGCGCGGACTTCGTCGGCTACGACGGCGAAGCCGCGCCCCTGTTCGCCTGCACGTGCTGCTTCGATGGCCGCGTTGAGGGCCAGCAGGTTGGTCTGCTCGGCGATCGAACGGATAGTATTGAGGATCGACTGAATGCCTGCGCTGTCCTTTTCCAGTTGCGTCATGTCCTTGGCCGAGCGGGTGAGTTCTTCGCTGAGCTGGTCGACGCTGCGCACCGCATCATCGATCTGCCGCTGACCTTCACGCGCCTGTTGCTGGCCGCTGTCGGCCGAGTCTGCGGCCTGGCTGCAGGAACGGGCGACTTCATTGGAGGTGGCGACCATTTCATGAAACGCCGTGGAGACCATGTCCACCGCTTCGCGCTGCCGGCCAGCAGCTTCGGCCATGTCGTTGGAGACACGTGTCGAGCTGTGTGAGGCTTCGAGAATCTTCCCGGCCGCCTGACCGATGTGCTGAATCAGGCTGCGGATCGCGGTCAGGAACTTGTTGAACCAGCCAGCCAACTGCGCAGTTTCATCCTTGCCGCGCACGGCGAGGTTCTGGGTCAGGTCGCCTTCACCGCCTGCAATACCTTCCAGGCCGCTGGACACGCTGTGAATCGGGCGCACGATGACCCGGGCAAAACTGGCCCCGACAATCGCAAAGACAACCGCCAGCACCACCGCGATGACGCCGATCAACCAGGTCAGGCGGGTGGCCGAGGCCATCACTTCGTCCTGTTTGATCAGGCCGATGAAGTTCCAGCCCAGTTGCTCGGACGAGTACACATTGGCCATGTAACGCTCGCCGTTGAGTGTCACCTCGACCAGACCACTGGCGGTTTTCGCCAAATCGCTGAAGCCGTCGCCCAGTTCTCCCAGTTTCTTGAAGTTATGCTCGGGCTGTTTGGGATCGACCAGCACGGTGCCGTTCTTTTCCATCAGCATCAGATAGCCGCTTTCGCCGAGCTTGATCTGCTTGACGATGTTGGTCAGTTGCTTGAGCGATACGTCGATATTGACCACGCCACCAGGGTTGCCCAGTTTATTGGGAATCGCCCGGATGGTACTGACCAGCACCGCGTCGTCGTTGGCCCAGTAATAGGCGTCGCTGCGCACGGTTTTGCCGGCATTGGCCATCGCCGTCTTGTACCACGGCCGCACACGCGGGTCGTAGTTGCTCATTTTCGGGTCTTCCGGCGTCATGATGTAGCTGCCGTTGATCAGACCATAAGAAACGTAGGAGTAGGCCGGGTGAGCCTTGGCGATATTGGCGAACAGCTCGGTCGCCTGCCTGTCATTCTCGGACTGCGGGGGAGGCGTGGCGCCCATGTAGTTGCGGAAATCATCGCTCGCCCCGGCGATCAGCGGGTGCGCCGCGATGTAATTGACGTTCTGCGTAATGCCGTCGAAAAACAGCTGCATGGCATTGTCGACCTGGCGAATCTCACGTGCGCTACCGTCCACGAAATCACTGGTCGCCTTGTCGCGCAGGTTCACGACCACGATGGCGGCGACGACTAATATGGGCAAGCACGCAATGACTGCGAACGCCCACGTCAATTTCTGTTTGATATTCATTTGAGCTCCGGGGGGCGTGTTACTGCCGCAAGTGTCGGGTGCTGCATGGATGCAGTCTGCGACCCGAGGCATTGAGCTGAGGGTCGCTCTTATGGTCTACCAAGAGGTCAACGACTTTTTGCCAGCATTCTTTAGGCGGCTTGACGGTAACAGACACTTGTTGTCGTTCATGAGCACGAAACGGCCTTTATTCACCGAAGCAGTAACCCGTTGTTCATGAGAGGCGCCCCCCAAACTCGGTCATGGCATCCAGCATCGCGTCCTTGAAGTAAGCCAGTGAAGCCCGATCGAAGAGGATCTGGAAACAGGGTTCAGCCTGCGCGCCGAGGTTGATGAAGATCACATTGATGCGCGCTGCCGAGGTCTGCGCCACCGAACCTGTCGCAAACGCTTCGGGGCGCAGATCCACGCCACACAGTTTGGCCATCACCTCGGCGATGCACGCGCCACTCAGTTGCAGCCAGGCATGGCTGTCTTCGCGAGGCAGCAGGTAATTGGCGCTGTGGTCGAGCTCCCAGCGAGCTTCTTCATCGGCGATGCGCTGCCCGTCATCGTGCGGGCTGCCCAGCAGCAGGTATTCGGTCTGTGAAAGGCGCGCGACGTGGCTGCCGTCCGCCTGTGTGACAGCGCGGTTCGGTGCCTCGGGCAGGTTGAAGCCGCTTGCCGTCAGGTAGTCAGCGCTTTGCGTACCGCGAAATCCCACGCGTGGCCGATCGGTCAGGTCTTGCAGCGTGCACAAGGCGCGCGCGTTGGCGCCGAGAGGACTGTTCTGGAGAAGGCTGGTCATGGGTCAGAGCTCCTGGCGCTGGTTTTCAGGGTCGAAGAAGGGCAGTTTCACGACGGTTGCCTGAACCACCACGCCATCTTCGACGCGGATCGGAATCTGCTGGCCGGGTGTGCTCTGGTCGAACGCGGCATAGGCCATGCCGATGATCATGCCCAGGGTCGAGGAGTACTCGCAGGACGTCACGTTGCCACTGATGTCCGGGCCCTTGAGCACCAGATGCCCCTCGAGCGGCAGCGGGCTGGCCTTGGGCAGGGTGAAGCCAACCAGTTTGCGCTTTTGCGGCTGGGCTTCGAGGATGTCCACCGAGCGGCGGCCGACGAAGAAAGGTTTGCTCCGGCTGACGGCCCAACCCATGTCGATTTCGGCCGGATGGGTCATGCCGTCGGTGTCCTGGCTGATGATGACGTGGCCTTTTTCCAGACGTAACAGACGTTGCGTCTCGACGCCGAACGGACGCATGTCGAAGACCTTGCCAGCCTCGACAAGTGCATCCCAGAGCCTGAGCGCGTGACGAGCGGGGACGTGGATCTCGTAGCCCAGTTCGCCGACGAAACCGACCCGTAGCAGCCGCGCCTTGATACCGGCAACAGTGCCCAGGCGCACGCCAAGATAAGGGAAACCTTCGGCAGACAGATCAAGGTCGGTACAGACCTGCTCCAGCACCTTGCGTGAATCCGGACCCGCCACGTTGACCGCGGCAATGGCCGCCGTGACGTTGGTGATGTCCACGTTCAGACGCCACTGGGCATTCCACTTGAGCATCTGCTGATAAATGCGATCCACGCCGCTGGTGGTGGCGGTAACGTAGAAATGCTGTTCGGCAAAGCGCGCGCAAACGCCGTCGTCGATGACCACACCTTGTTCGTTGGTCATCAGCGCATAACGCGAACGCCCGACCGGCTGTTTCAGAAAGGCGAAGGTATACATGCGGTTGAGCAGCTCGGCGGCATCGGGGCCGCGCACGTCCAGACCGCCGAGTGTCGACACGTCGATGATGCCGACCTTGTTACGCACGTGCAGCGCTTCCTGCTGCATGCAGGCA
Organism: Pseudomonas cerasi; assembly: GCF_900074915.1. Classification (GTDB taxonomy): domain Bacteria; phylum Pseudomonadota; class Gammaproteobacteria; order Pseudomonadales; family Pseudomonadaceae; genus Aquipseudomonas; species Aquipseudomonas cerasi. The sequence continues at coordinate 3,365,916 of NZ_LT222319.1, read as the reverse complement.
TCGCGTTGCGAGGCTTTGCCATAGAACGCCGGACGCTGCCAGATCCCGGCCGGCATCATCTTCGCACCGGCCTGCACATGACGCTGGTGCATGGGCGTCTGCCGATACGGATCGAAGGCACGGCCCGCAACGTGTGCCAGTTTTTCTGCCTCGAAGGGCGGTCGGGCTGTGGTCACGCCGGTTTCACTGATACTGCGCTGTGTCGAAGCGGCCACCAGTCGCGCGGTCGGCAGTGCCGAATGACGACCCTGTGACGGGCCCATGCCTACCGTGGAATAGCGTTTCACCAACTGGATGTCGCGATAGCCGATGCGCGTGGCATTGACGATATCGCGTACCTGAAGGTCTTCGTCGAAATCGACAAAATCCTTGCCGTCAGGGTGCGGGAAGATCGGCCAGGCGAAGTTGACCTGCGCTTCGCTGCGCAGCGGAGCAGGGCTTTCAGCCGATGTCAGGCCCAGTGCCGTGACCACGCCGGCGGCAGCATGCGCAGCATCGGCCAGCACGTTGTCCAGCGCGTGGTAACCGTTGACCGAGCCTGCAATGCCAAGATTCTTCGGCAGGCTGCTGATGGCGAATTCGGCCTGCTGATCGTCATAGGCCATCTTGCCGCCGGCCTGACACAACAACTGGTAGACCGGCATGTAGCCGCCGGACATACACAGCAGGTCGCAGTCGACGCGCGAGCCGCTGTTCGCCACCTGACCCTGGCCAGTGATTTTGCGCAGCTCGGCACCGCTCACATGGCGCATGCCTTTCTCATGCAGCGCTTCATAGACCGTTGTGTTCATGTGGCAGACGATGCCGCGCTTCTCCAGCGCAAGCCGCAGCGTCCGGTCCGACGGGCTGCTGCGCATGTCGGCCACTGCGACCACATCGACGCCCTGATCGTGCAAGTCCAGTGCGGCGAGGTAACCGTCATCGTTGCCGGTCAGCACTACCGCGCGTTTGCCGGGCTTGACGGCGTACAACTTGATCAGGCGCTGTACGGCGCTGGTCAGCATGACGCCAGGGAGGTCGTTGTTACGGAAAATCACCGGCTGATCGAACGAGCCGCTGCATACCAGACAGTGTGTGGCGCGCACCTTGTACAAACGCTTGCCCTGAATCACCGGCAGGTAATTGTCGGTGAACCATGCGTTGCAGGTCGCTTGCTTGAGCACCTGGATATTGTCATGTGCTTCTACCGCAGCGACCAGTTCACGCCGCAGCTGTTCGGCACGCAGGCCGTCGACATCGAAGCGGGCATAGGCCAGCGAACCGCCGAGAATGGGCTGCTGTTCGATCAGCAACACCTTGGCGCCTGCATTGGCGGCGCTCAGTGCTGCCTGCAAGCCGGCAGGTCCCGCGCCGATCACCGCCAGATCCGTGAACAGGTAGGCCTTGTCGTAGTACTCGGGCTGGAACGCCAGGTCCAGCACGCCAAGGCCGGCCTTCTTGCGAATGATCGGCTCCCAGACTTTCCACATGCCCTTGGGCTTGTAGAACGAGCGGTAATAGAAACCCACCGGCATGAACTTCGAGAACTTGCCCAGGTACGCGTCCCGGTCGTTGTCCAGCGAGCCGTTGAAGTTCTGGCCGGTGGCCTGCAAGCCTTCCTGCAGGGCAACGGTGTCGGCCATTACGTTGGGCTCGTGAGGCAACTGGATCAGGCTGTTGGCGTCCTGCCCGGCCATGGTCAGGGGGCCGCGCGGGCGGTGGTACTTGAACGACCGCGAAAGCAGGAAGCGACCGTTGGCCAGCAGAGCACTGGCGATACTGTCGCCCAGCAGGCCCTGATAGGTTTTGCCATCGAAGCTGAACGTGAGCGGCCGGGTGCGATCGATCAGCAGGCCCATGGGCGCGGGCAGGCGGGCGGGGGTGGTCATCCTGCGATCTCCTTGGAGGCGAGGGGGGCGAAGTCGATACGTGCGGTAAACAGGTCGCGTGGGTCGAAGGTGCGGATGATCTCGTCGCTGCCGGTGTGGCGCTCGGCCAGGAACCAGTAGCTGGAGGGGTTGTGCATCCACCACTCGCACACCACGCCCAGTGTGTCTTCACTGTTGAACACGTAATCGGCCCACTCGCTGTCGCTGCAGGTTTGCGGATCGGGCATGTGTTTGAATTCCCCGCCGTAGGTGAACTCGCTGATGTTGCGCGGCCCGTTGAGCGGGCAGGTCATGATTTTCATGTGTCGCTCTCCGTCAGTGGCTGGCCGCTGTTGCGCCCATTTCGTTGACTTGCTGGAAGGTTGAGAAGCGTTCGAGCGCGAATGGCCTGATCAACTCGGGCACCTTGCCGCCGCTGGCCACCAGTTCTGCCATGGTCTTGCCGCAGATCGGCGTGGCCTTGAAGCCCCAGGTGCCCCAGCCCGCATCGAGGTAGTAGTTCCTGACGGGGGAAAGGCCCATGATCGGGCTGTAGTCCGGGGTCATGTCGGTGATCCCGGCCCATTGGCGCATCAGTTTGGCGTTGGCCAGAAACGGAAACATCTCGATGGCGTGGGCCAGCAGGCTTTCCTTGAGGTCCGGCGTCGAGCGGCTGTTGAACAACGGGTACGGATCAGAACCGCCGCCAAACACCACTTCGCCACGGCTGGTCTGCTGCACATAGCAGTGCAGGGCGGACGAACTCACCAGCGGGTCGAGAAAGGGTTTGAAAGGTTGAGTGACCATCGCCTGCAGCGGGAAGGTCTGGATCGGCGAGCGAATCCCGGCCTTCTTCATCATCTGCGAACTCATGCCCGCCACCGCCTGTACGGCGCAGCCGCACTGGATGGTGCCGCGATTGGTCTTCACCGCAGTGATGGTGCCGTTCTCGATCACCAGTTCCTGCACTTCGGTCAGTTGATGAATCTCCACACCGCGCTTGGCCGCCTGCTTGGCGTAGCCCCAGGCAACCGCGTCATGCCGGGCGGTGCCGCCGTCGATGTGCCACAGGCCGGCGAGCACCGGCAGATGACCGGGGTCCAGATTGAGGCTCGGCACCAGTTCGCGGATCTGCTGGCGGTCGATCATCTCGGTGCGGCCGCCGAAATGCTTGTTGACCTCGGCGCGCTGGCGGAACGAACGGACCGTGGCATCGGTATGCGCGAGGGTCAGTTGGCCGCGCTCGGAGTACATAATGTTGAAGTCGAACTCGTTGGACAGGCCCTGAAACATCTTCACCGACTCGGCATAGAACTTCACACCTTCGCTGGTCAGGTAATTGGAGCGGATCACCGCCGTGTTGCGCGCCGTGTTGCCGCCGCCCAGGTAACCTTTTTCCAGCACGGCGATATTGGTGATGCCGTGGTATTTCGACAGGTAGTAGGCGGTGGCCAGGCCATGCCCGCCGCCGCCGATGATCACCACGTCGTAGGAGGACTTCAGTTCCTTCGGCGCAGGCAGATCTACCTCGACCGGGTACTCCGAACTGAGCCCGTATTTCAACAGGTTGAAAGGCATACGGCCTCCGATTGGCTGCGTTGCGCGTGGGCCTGCTGCCGGGCAGCAGTAACGGTGTTTTTCATCAGAAAAGCGATGGTCATCGGTCCGACCCCGCCGGGAACGGGCGTGATCGCAGAGGCGACTTCGATGGCGCTGTCGAAGTCCACATCGCCCACCAGGCGGCTACGGCCGTGGTCGTCGATGCGGTTGATACCGACATCGATCACCACCGCGCCGCGCTTGAGCCAGCTGGTATCTATCAGGCGCGGGCGGCCAACCGCTGCCACGACGATGTCGGCCAACTGACACAAGGCCCTGGCATCATTACTGCGCGAATGCACCACCGTCACCGAGCAGTGCGCTTGCAGCAGCAGGGCGGCCATGGGTTTGCCGACGATGTTGGAACGACCGATTACCACCGCATGCTTGCCGCTCAGATCGCCGCAGGTTTCTTCGAGCAAGTGCAGGCAGCCGCTGGGGGTGCAGGGCGTCAATACGTTGCGCCCCTGGCTCAGACCACCGACGTTTTCACTGTGAAAGCCGTCTACGTCCTTGCCCGGATCGATAGCCTGCAGGACGCGGTTTTCTTCTATGTGAGCGGGTAAGGGCAGTTGCAGGAGAATGCCGTGTACCGTGTTGTCGGCATTCAAATCGGCAATCAGCGCCAGTAAGCGGGCCTGGCTGCTGTCGGCCGGCAGGCGGTGTTCCAGCGAGCGAATGCCGGCTTCCTCGGCACGCAGGATCTTGTTGCGTACGTAAACCTCACTGGCCGCGTCATTACCGACCAGAATGACCGCCAGTGCCGGTTCGATGCCTTCGACCTTCAAGGTGTTCACATCGTGTCTGACCTGTTGCAGAACGCGAGCGGCGGCGGCCTTGCCGTCGATGATGTGTGCGCTCATCGGAACACCACCGTTCGATCCGTGTTGAGAAACACGCGGTGCTCCAGGTGATATTTGACGGCCCGCGACAGCGCGATGGTTTCGTTATTGCGTCCCGCCGCGACCAGGTCGGCAGGCAGATAGACGTGATCGACGCGCTGCACTTCCTGCTCGATGATCGGACCTTCGTCCAGGTCACTGGTGACGTAGTGCGCGGTGGCACCGATCAGCTTCACACCGCGCTCGTAAGCCTGATGGTAGGGCTTGGCGCCTTTGAACCCCGGCAGAAACGAATGATGGATATTGATCGCCCGGCCAGCCAGTTGCTGGCACAGGTCGTCGGAGAGAATCTGCATGTAGCGCGCCAGTACTACTAGCTCGGTGCCGGTTTCATCGACCACCTTCATCAGTGCGGCTTCCTGCGCGGCCTTGGTTTCTCGGGTCACGGGCAGGTAGATGAAGCGAATCCCCTCACGTTCGGCCATCGGTCGCAGGTCAAGATGATTGGACACGATGGCGGTGATGGTCATGTCCATTTCGCCCTTGTGGTAGCGGTACAGCAGGTCGGTCAGGCAGTGATCGAACTTGCTGACCATCAGCAGCACACGCATCGGCCGGCGCGTGTCGTGTAGCTCCCACTGCATGGCAAAGTCGTTGGCAACGGCGTCGAAGCCGGCTTTCAACTGCTGGATGTCGCCCTCATGACCATCGTTGAAGCGAAACACTGCACGCATGAAAAAAGTGCCGCTGTACTCATCGTCGAACTGGGCCATTTCACCGATGTAGCAGCTGTTGCCAGCCAGGTAGGAAGTCACCGCCGCGACAATCCCGGAGGTCGCCGGGCAGCTGATCTTCAGGATGAAATGGTTCTTCTCGTGTTGCATGGCGTGTCCTCTGAAGGGTAGCGGCAGTTTGGCGCAGGGCGAAAAAGGTCAGGTGCAGAGGTTTTTCGTTGATGAATAAAATTCTCTACAGGAATTTAATATTCTTTAAGGCTGTTTTATAGGCGAAAGGAAATCCAGCGTCCAGAGGTTTCTGGAAACTTTGTTTACTAAAGGGAATATTGCAGGTTTCTTGTGGGGGGGCGGGGTCGCCGGATTTCACTGTAGTGGCAAGCTGCTATTCCGGCGGAGCGTTGCGCCCGCTGGAAATATTCACGGCCCGGTCAATGCGTGACGCCTATTTCATCCCGATCAGGCCCTTGGCCTGGCTACGGCTATCGGAGTCCATATTATTGGACGACATCGCGTTATTCAGCGCGCTCATGGCTTGGGACAACGCGGATTGCATGCTCCTGATGGTGGACGTCAAAAGCTCTCTCTGCCGTTTCTTCTCATCTTCCGACAGGGTCTTGTCGTTCAGCAGTTCCATCAATTCCTGGTTCTTTTCAGCGATCTTATCCTGAAGCTTGCGGATGTTTTTCAAGACTTCCTTGACGTCCTCAGGCAGGCCGGACCGATCGATGTCCGCGTTCCTTTCACTTTCGAGTTTTTCCTGACCTTCCTTCGAGATCTGAACCTTAACAGCGGCAGGTGTAACACTGGATACTGCGGAGCTTTCTGTCACCGAAGCTGGCGTTGAGCTCACGACTTGAATATTCATGATCGGAGGGGTGTCGAAAGGTGCGATTTTCATTGAGGTTCCGGTCCCGGAGGATTTGTGGAGTCTTGTTTAGTACGCCTATCGGCCCGCAACAGCGGGCCTTTAGATTGATGTATCTATTTTGTACAAAATTGTATATTCGCGCACGCATTCCATGGTCAGGCTCTTGAAAAGGTTCTGTACATCTCTAGTGGACAGGCTCTTGGGTTGAACCTGACTGCCTGACCAAGGCTTCGACCATGTTTGCTATGACTTGACCGAACTCGGCCACTCATTGACGCCGCAGCTGGAAATGCTGTCCGCACGGGCAAGCATTAACAGGCAGGCAATCGAGCAGGCACGCGCAAAGTGCGATCAGCAAGGTTCTCCGGCAACGTCGGCCGAAGATACCTTGCGTGGCTGAATAGAAGTTATTTGCTACTGCGCGTCATCAGTCGTGATGCGCTTCACCAACAAACGTCAGCGAGGTAAACAAGCCGCGTTCGGCGATGTCGGCGTTGTCCTTGACCGGCAGCGTGACTTCGGCGGCGATGATATTCAGCCCCTCGTTACGCACAATGACGCTGGCCAGACCTTGTGCATCGGTTTCGGCGCTGACGACATCCGGTGCACTGCGGTAATCGCCGATCAGTTTGATGCCGGCGGCGGGTTTGCCGTCGATCAGTACGCGCACCGGCAGTGGTTTGCCTGCGCCGACTTTCAAAGGGTCGGTCTGCGGCACGATCACGAAATTCAACTTGTTGAACGCTGGCAGGTGCGCGCCTTCGGCGTAAATGGCCACGCTGTATTTGAAGGTGTGGATGGAGTCGGTGCCATTGGGTACTTTGCTGCGACCTTCATTGACCCATCGCTTCTCGGCGTCGCGCGTCCACATGCCGTTATCCAGCGCAACGGTCATGACCGCAGGCGGCTTGAGCGGCACCAGACGCGCGTGGTCTTCAAGGCGTTGTACCGTCACCGGGATCATTTTGCCCTGCAGGTCGTAGGCCCACGCCCCGCTGACTTTCTGCGCCTTGAAAGCGTTGTCTTCGGCGCCATGACCGTAGACCACTTCGATATTGCCGCGACGCTGTTCGGTCCACAGACCGTGCGCATTGACGTGGCTGGCGAACAAAGCGCCGAGCAGGCCCAGGGCCAGGAAAGGTTTGTTTGAAAGCATGATGCGTCCTTGTTGTTGAGAGCGGGGTGTTGTGAATCGGGTGGTCATGGGCGTCAAAGGCTGAGGGTCAGGCTGACCGTGAAGTTGCGCGGTTCGCCAGGCGCGACCCAGTAGTTGCTGTAGGAGCGCTCGTAGTATTTTTCATCGAAAATGTTGTTCAGGTTCAGACCCACCGTGACGTTGTCGCTGGCTTTGTAATGCGCCAGCAGGTCTACGGTCTGGTAGGCCGGCAGCTCGAAGTCAGCGCCCGACTGTCCCGAGCGGTCGCCGACGTAGGTGTACGCCGCGCCGACGTCCGAGCCGCGCAACGCGCCTTCCTGGAACTCATAGACGCCCAGCAGGCTGCCGCTGTGTTTGGCGACACCGAGGATCCGACTGCCGGAGGGGATGGTCTGGTCGCCCTTGGTCACTTCGGCGTCAATGTAGGCGAAGGCACCGATGACCCGAATGGCTTCGCTGACCTGCCCGGTCAATTGCAGATCCAAGCCCTGGCTGCGAGCCTTGCCCACCGCACGATTGGTGTCGGTGCCCGGATCCAGCGCGAGAACGTTTTCTTTTTCGATATGAAAGGCGGCGAGGGTCGTGCTCAGGCGATCGTCGAACAGTTCGCTCTTGATCCCGACTTCATAGCCGACGCCTTCTTCCGGGTCGAAGGTTTTGCCGGCGGCATCCAGGCCATTGTTGGGCTTGAACGAGGTGGACGCGTTGGCGAACAGACCGACCTGCGGTGTGAGTTGATAAAGCAACCCGGCGCGGTGAGTGAAAGCGTCCTGGCGCTGCCCGGAGGTGGCGTTGGTGGTGAAGTCATCGACCTGCTGATCGAAGTGCTCGTAGCGTGCCCCGATCATGCCGCGCAGCTTGTCGGTAAAGACAATCTGATCCTGCAGGTTCAGCGCGCGGCTTTCGACATGCTCGTAAAAATCAGTACCGGAGCGTGCGCCGGCGGGTTTCGGTTGGCCGTAGACCGGGTTGTAGATGTCGATGGCGTAGGGGCTGCCGGCGATGGTCGTGACGCGCTCGTTCTTGCGATAGTTCTCGTACTCGGTGCCGATCAGCACTTCGTGCTCGACTCCCATACCATCGAAACGACCGCGTAATTCCAACTGGGTGATGCTGTCATGCCAGTTGTTGTCGCGCTCCCGATAACGGCGATTGACCGTGTGCCCGTCGGCATTCAACGGGCGCGCCTCGCTGGCAAAACCCGACATCTCGCCCTGTTTGTAATGGCTGGCCAGACGCAGTGACCAGATATCGTTGAGCTGGTGGTCCAACGCGAACTGGACCATGTTGTTGTCGTTATCGATGTCATCGTCCGGCTCACCGAGGAAGGTCGAGCGAGACACGCCGCTCCAGGTGTTGTTGGGGGCGACCACGCCCCGGTCGAAAGTCGATGTGTGGCGCACGAATTCGGTTTCCACCAGCAGGCGGGTGTCTGGGTTCAGCTGCCAACTGAAGGACGGGGCGACAAACACCCGTTTGCTTTCTACATGGTCACGAAAGCTGTTGTTGTCTTCGACGGCCAGATTGACCCGCGAGAGCAGATTGCCTTCTTCATCCAGCGGGGTGTTGACGTCCAGTGCGGTGCGATAGCGATCCCAACTGCCTGCGCTGGTCTGCAAGGTGGTAAAGGCTTCACGCTGGGGTTTCTTTGTGACGAAATTGACCGTGCCGCCCGGATCGCCACGCCCGTACAGGCTGGCGGCGGGGCCTTTCAGCACTTCGATACGCTCGATATTTGCGGCATCCGGCGTGGCAGGGTAGCCGCGGTTGGCGCTGAAGCCGTCCTTGTAAAATTCGGAAGTGGTAAAGCCCCGGATGCTGTACTCGTAAAGCGTCAGACCGCCGAAGTTGTTCTGCTTCGACACGCCGCCGGCAAAATCCAGCGCACGCTCGACGCTGTTGCTGCCAAGGTCCTTGAGCACCGAGGCAGGTACCACGCTGATCGACTGCGGGATATCCGCGATGGCGGTATCGGTTTTGGTGGCCGTGGCCGAACGGGTAGCGCGATAGCCCTGGACCGGGGTGGTCGCCGTCTCGTACTGATAGTCGGACGTGACGTTGACGCTTTCCAGTTCTATGGTCTGCGGGCTTTCCTCCGCGTAACCCGTATTGCCCAAAACGCCGATTGCCAAGCCTGCCAGAGACGCGATTCTACGAGACGACATGTGAGACTTCCTGATAGTAATAGATACAATATAACATCTCTGTTGAGAATTATTGTTGTTTGTTGCTGGGCATGTAACATCGGGCTGATCAGTAGGGGGGCGATCCTTGCAACTCAGCGCTCAGGTGGGGGACTACGTCGTACAACTTCGCTGGGCCTTGAAAATGTAATATGCGTCAACCCGGCTATTGAGGTCGGCGAACCTCTCGCCTGTGATTCCTGTGTGCTCTGGAGAGCCAATGACGTTTCCAATACTCGCCGCGACCCAATTCTGCTCTGCACGGGGAGCTATCGAGCACAACCTCTCCGGGCACCTGGCGTTCATGCAACGGGCAGCTGAACAGGGCGCCACTTACCTGCTGTTTCCAGAGTTGTCACTCACAGGCTACGAACCGGATCTGGCTCGCGAACTCACCCTGCCTGCCGACGATGTGCGTCTGGCGCCGCTCGCGGCACTGGCGGTGAAGTTGCGATTGACGACCACCCTTGGCGTGCCGCTCAAGGGGCCGGACGATAGCGTCCTGATTGGCGCATTGACCTTCACCGCTGCGGGCGATGTCATCGCCTATGCCAAGCAATACCTGCATCCCGGTGAAGACGCAGTGTTTAGCGCAGGCAATGCGGACTGCTATCTGCCACTTGGTCAGCAGCGGATCGGTCTGTGCGTGTGTGCAGACTTTGCACACGCCGAGCATGCGCGCCGCCTGGCGCAAGGCGGAGCCTGGGTGTACGCAGCCAGTGTGCTGATCTCGCCGGGAGGCTATGAATACGACGCCGGACTGCTTTCGGGGCATGCCCGCCGCCACTCGCTGCCGGTGTTGATGGCCAATCATGGAGGGCCGACTGGCGGTTGGCAGTCGGCCGGGCGCAGTGGTCTGTGGGACGAGGAAGGGCGTTGGGTCGGCGGGATGGAAGGTGAAGGAGGTGGTCTGGTAGTCGCGACCCGCCAGCGCGAGGGCTGGCAGGTCAGGGCGGTTACGCTGGAGTAAGACGTTTCACGCGCCCACGGCAGTGTCCGGCTTGAGCCCGGGTTCGTCATGCGAGCGCGAAAGGGTCTCTGGCACGGCCAGCCACAACAGGCAGAACGCTACCGCTGCCACACCGGCAAGGGTCAGAAAGGCCGCGCTGTAACCTGCCGCATGCACGACAAAACCCGCCAGGCTATTGCTCAGCGCTGCACCCAGCCCGAACAGCGTGGACAGCGCACCCAGACTCACGTTGAAACGCCCGCTGCCTTGAGTGAGGTCCTTGACCATCAATGGGAACAGGGCACCGAACAGGCCCGCACCGATGCCGTCGAGCATCTGCACCGCTACCAGCCAATAGGGATCATCGGAGAGGGTGTAAAGCACACCGCGAATCGGCAAAAACAGAAAACCGGCCAGCAGCAGCGGCTTGCGCCCCCAGACATCCGCTTTCATACCTACCAGCAGCGCGGCTGGCACCATCACCAGTTGGGCCGCGACGATGCACGCTGAAGTGAGCGGTGTCGCCATTTGCATGTTGATCTGTGACAGCTTCTGACTCACCAGCGGCAGCATCGCTGCGTTGGCCAGATGAAACAGGGCGCAGCAGATACCAAACATCAGCAGCGGCTTGTTGCTCAACAGTGCAGAAAGCCCCGACGGCTGATGACCACTGACGTCGTGACTGGCGTCGAAGCCCCGAGCCACGTCGTGATCGATGGCGTCTGCGGAAACGAAGCTGACCGCGACAATACTCGCCAGCGCCATTGCGGCCATCAGGTAAAACACCGCAATAGGGCCGAATAGATAGGCGAAGCCGCCAGCCAGAAGGGCTGCGCAGGCGTTACCAGCGTGGTTGAACGTTTCGTTGCGTCCGGTACGGCGGGTAAACGCTTTTGGCCCGGTGATGCCCAGCGAAATGGCCGCGATGGCCGGTGCAAATACCGAGGCCGCAATGCTGCTCAACGCCTGGGTCAGGGCGACAATGGAAAAGGACGAGGTAAACGGCAGAATCACGCAACTCAGCGTCACCAACAAGGCCGCCACACCAATCATGGCGCGCTTGTAGGGCGTACGGTCGATCAGCGCCCCGGCAGGTGTCTGGGTCAGCAGCCCGGCAATGCCGGCGATGGTCATCACCACACCGATGCTGGCCGGGTCCCATTTATGCACCGCCAGCAGGTAGATCGCCAGATACGGGCCCAGGCCATCGCGCACATCGGCAAGGAAGAAATTCAGGCTGTCCAGTGAAAGGGTGTTGCGGCGATCTGCATGACTGACCAAGAGTGAAGTTCCTGTAATTCGTCCGACTCCAGGCAACCGAGTCACGGGTAATACTGACCCGGGCCGTTTTAAAGAAGTTTCCGCACCGAAGATGAAATTTAGGCTTCAAATGCTCTTTTTCTGCAGGCTTTTCAGTCGCTGGGTCGCGCGTTGCACGGCAGCCATTTTTTCTGGCCGCTTCATGCGCTTCCACTTGCGGATATCGTCCTTGGTACGCCCGCAGCTCACACACAGATCGCCGCTGAGCTGGCATAAGGAAATGCACGGGTTTTCGATGTCCTTGGCCATGTTCAACCTCGTCTGGCGTATTTGCGTTTGATGCGCTGCTGCCAGTCGCCCGCGTTCTCGCGCAGGCACTGCTCTTCGCAGTCGACATGCACATGAGCCGCTGGATTCGACAGGCTGACCTGTGCATCGTCAAGCGCCTCTACCGTAAGACCGATCATCCGCTCGCCCAACCCGCGCTCCAGTGCAGCGTTCTTGTCAGCCAGCGTGTCAAAGATGGTTTTTCATAAAGGTGTGTTTGGCGCATTATTTGTAGGTGTCAACACTTGATATGCTAATGGCGCTGTTAATGATTCAGTGTTGAGTTGCAAGCTTTGCGAGAATTTCTCTTGAATTCTCTTGGGTGAGTTATAGGAAAAAAGTTTTCAGCCTAAAAAATCAGTTACTATAAGTCTTTTGTTAAATGTACACAGGGAGTGGTGCTATGGCGTTTGATACTTATATGCAGATCGAAGGTATTCCTGGCGAATCTCTTGACGCTGTATTTAAAGATTGGATAGAGCTTTCGGATTTTGATGTTGGTGCAAGCCAGTCAGCGTCGGCGACGACAACAAGCGCTGGCGGGGCAAGCAGCGGGCGAGCCAGTATGAGCGATTTCTTTTTCCGTAAAGCTGTTGATAAATCTACCCCCAAGCTCCATGAGGCTTGCTGCAGTGGTAAGCATTTCAAAGAGGTCACTATCGCTGTAAATCGTGCAGGTACGGAAAAAATAAAATATCTAGAGATAAAGCTTGAAGAGGTAATAATTTCTTCGGTATCTCTGAATGGTAATGGCTCGATTGAAAGTGGTTTTCCAACTGAAACAGTGCGCCTTAATTATGGGCGTATAAAAATGCTCTATACCAAGCAGAAGCGATCCGATGGTCAAGGCGGCGGACAAGTAGCGGGTGGTTGGGATGGTATAAAAAATAGAGTCTACGCCTAGTTTTGCCAAAGAAGGGTGTTACATGTCGGAAAATACCAATAATCCTAATGTTGCATATTGCAGCTTTTCATTAAATAGTGAATCCGTGAGCACCTTACGTTGTGGCCAAGCTAGCTATGAAGCGTTCTCGGGTATGGGGGCTCCATTTGTTAACAATCCTCAATATCAGTCTGTTCAGGGGAAAGGTGCAATTCCAACTGGGCGATATTTTATTGTTGATCGGCAAAGTGGGGGCAGGTTCGGTCGGGTTAGAGAGCCGTTACAAGACTTTTTGGCTGGCACAGACAGAGGAGAGTGGTTTGGTCTCTACAGAGATGACGGGGAAGTTGATGATCAGACAACTGTTGATAATATACGGCGTGGCGCGTTTAGGCTCCACCCCGTCGGGCCGCGTGGTGTAAGCGAAGGCTGCGTTACTCTTAACTCTCAGATTGGTTTCGATGAGCTTAAGAAGTATCTTCGCAGCCAGAGGGGGGCGGTTATTGACGGAACAAATCTCAAGTACTATGGGATAATAGATGTGGTCGATGCTGGCGATAAGAATTCCAAATGAAGAAGAGAATAAAACTCATCGTAATGGGTATTTTGGTTTTGCTACTGGCTACGCTGCTCACTAAGTGGGTTGTCGCTTTAGGCTTTATTGGCTGGCTTCTTGGAACTGAAACAGGCCTCGATATGTATGCTTCAGCAGTGAGTGCGCTAGGCATAATCGGTGGCGAGGATGGAGAGTTCCTGATTCTTGCCTTAATGGTATTCGTAATGCTGGTTCCATCGGCGTTTCTTGTATGCGCTGCAGCTAAAAGGCTTCATACGTTCAGAGCAGAACGGCAGTCAGCAGCTAATAAGAGAACTGGCAGATAATACGCAGTGCTGCCTGATCTCACACGGCCATCATTCAAGCCATGCAGCGTTATCTTGTAGGATGACGTTCGGCCGCAAGGCCGGCGCCATTCCAAAAATAACAAGGAGACGCATGATGGATTTCTCAACCTCAAGCCCCGCTCTGGAGCCAAGCCGTCGGAGCTTTCTGAAAAAATCGCTGGCCGTTTCAGCAACCGTTGCCGCCATCGGCGCATTGCCGCGTCTTTCCAGCGCTCAGCCGCTGACCCAGCGCTATCCCGACCCGTTGGTCCGTGTGCTGGATGACAGCTTTACTGACATACGAATATTCAATGCCAGCGTCGAGAAGCTGGCCAGCGGCATGCGCTGGTCCGAAGGGCCGGTGTGGATCGGAGACGGTCGCTACTTGCTGGTCAGCGATATCGCCAACAATCGCATCATGCGCTGGGACGAGGTAACGGGTGAGCTGTCGGTGTACCGCGAGCACTCGAACTTTTCCAATGGCATGTGCCGCGACCGTCAGGGCCGGTTGCTGGTTTGTGAGGGGTCGAGCACCACCACCGAAGGGCGGCGGGTGACGCGTACCGAGTACAACGGGCGTATCACCGTGCTGGCCGACAGCTTCGAGGGCAAACCTTTCAATTCGCCTAACGACATCGCCTGCAAACGTGATGGGTCTATCTGGTTCACCGACCCTACCTTTCAGGCCGAAAGCAATTATGAAGGTCAAAAGGTCAAGCAGGAGCAACCCTTCGGCGTCTATCGCATAGACCCCTCGAACGGCAAGGTCTCCAGGGTTATCGATGATCTGGCCGGTCCGAATGGTCTGTGCTTTTCGCCGGACGAGAAAACCTTGTATGTGGTCGAAGGGCGGGCCAAACCCAATGGCCTTATCTGGGCTATAGCGGTCAAGGAAGATGGCACGCTGGGCGAACGGCGCAAGCACATCGAAGGTCTGGACTACGCGGCCATCGACGGCATCAAGTGCGACGAAAGCGGCAATCTGTGGTGCGGCTGGGGCGGCAATGGTGACCCCAAGGCGGATATGGAGAAACTCGACGGCGTGCGCGTGTTCAACCCTCAAGGCAAGGCCATCGGCCACATCAGCCTGCCCGAACGCTGCGCCAACATCTGCTTCGGCGGGCGAGAGGGTAATCGGCTGTTCATGGCCAGCAGCCATTCGCTTTATTCGGTGTTCGTCAACGCGCGCGGTGCCACGTTTGCCTGACGGCGTGTGACCCGATGACGGCGCATGGCATGACGCGTCGTCAATCGGGTCGAACCCCTCGGGCTGTGCCCGGTCTGTTCCTGTAATCACTTTCAGGGATAGTTAATTATGTCGGCGCAACGCGGCCTTGTTCTACTTGCACGGGGCGGTTATGCCGCCCGTGGTGTTGTTTATCTGATTATCGGTCTGTTCGCGGTACTGGCGGCGCAAGGCTCCTCGCAGCCTGCCGACAGCCACAGCAGTCTTGAAGCGCTGTTGAGCCAGCCATTCGGCGGTGTTCTGGTCGGGGTAGTGATCATCGGCCTGCTGGCGTTTGCGGCATGGCGTGTCTTGCAGGCTACCCGGGACGTTGATCATCATGGCCGCGAATTCAAAGGGCTGGTGATTCGCGGTGGTCTGTTGGTGGGCGGCTTTACGTACGGCGCACTGGCGTTCTTCGCCCTTGGCCTGCTGGTCAGTGGGCTGAAGAGCTCCGGTGGCTCATCGGACGGTGGTCAGGCCAAGGACCTGCTGGCAGCCATTCTGTCCTGGGATCACTCCAATCTGCTGGTTTACGTGGTCGCCCTGGTGCCCTTGGGGTTGGGCGTTGTGCACATCATCAAGGGCTACAAGGCTTCCTTCGAGAAGTATTTCGAGGCCGACGAGGACGTCATGAAGTACGTGCGTCCGGTATCGCGCTTCGGCTTGATCGCCCGGGGCGTGGCATTCATCGAAATTGCCGTGTTACTGGCGGTAAGCGGTTCCAGTTATCAGGCCATGCACCCGCCGGGCATGAAGGACGCGCTCAACGGTTTGCAGGATTTGCCCGCAGGTGGCCTGGTATTGCTGATTGTGGCGCTCGGGCTGATTGCGTTTTCGGTGTACAGCTTCGCGCAGGCGGCCTGGCGCCGGATCAATATGGACGTGCCTGATGCGCCGGAAGCCGTGGCGCGTCATTTCCGCTGATCACCATATTTGATAGAGGACTGCTTGACGTCTCAGGTCAGGCAGTCCTTTTTAGTGGCTCCTGCCAGTAAAAAAACGTGACCTACTTCTCAAGTCGCCCTTGGCGCAGCCGACATTCTCTTTAGCGCTCCGATCATTTTCCGGACTGACGTTCTCGACGCGGGCCCGGATCAGATTCAGCGCAATAAAAATAAAGAGGATAGCCATGACCATTCTTCAGCGAGTGATCGGTGGATTTGCTGTGCTGGTAGTACTGCTGCTTGCCATGGCAGGTATCAGCTATCAAAGCACCCATTCCATAAGCGATCGGATCAGCGTCATCACAGGGCAGTCCGCACCCTTGAGCAGGGCGGCGAGCGAGCTTTACGTGCATGTGCTGCGCGCCAATCAGGCACTGCTCGGGATCCTGGTCAGCAATGATCCCAGACAGATCGACGATGGCAAACAGCCCTTCAACGACAGCATGGCTCGGTTCAATCAGCTGCTGGACAGCACGCCTGCCTATATTGGCGATCGTTCCGAACTGCGCGACAACCTGAACCAGCAGCGCCAACTGAGTGCTGCCTATGCCGAGCAGGCGCAGACGCTGATTGCCAGCCATCGACAGCACGTTCTGCAGACAGTTCAGAGCCGACTGTTGCAGGGCTACAGCAACAGT
Organism: Pseudomonas cerasi; assembly: GCF_900074915.1. GTDB lineage: Bacteria > Pseudomonadota > Gammaproteobacteria > Pseudomonadales > Pseudomonadaceae > Aquipseudomonas > Aquipseudomonas cerasi. Next base: position 3,349,573 of record NZ_LT222319.1, on the reverse strand, counting down.
CAGGGCGCGCAACTGACCGGTTATCTTCGTGACTACATTGCCCGCGAGCGCAACGCCGGTTCCGCCGAAACTGTGGCAGCGGGGGAAAAGCTTTTACTGGAAGTCGGTAAATCCTACGAAGGTCTGGCTGCCCATGCCGCCACACCGAATATTCAGGCCTTGCAGCGCGTGCTCAACCTGCAGAATGAGGTGATAAGCACCCGCACACGGGAGCTCATCGCAGCCGACCCGCGTGCTGGCCGGATTGCCGGCGTGATGGTCAACCGCCTGCTTAATGATCTGACCGGCAGCGACGGCGTTTATCAGGCCTACAGGCAGGAAGCGGCGCTCGCCGAGCAGGTCGACAAACAGCGCCAGGCAGCGGAAACCCGTCTTCAGGCAACGCTGGACAAGATTGGCGAGTTCGGCAATCAGTCACTGGCGGTGGCCAATGAGGCCAAGGCCGGGGCGGATTCGACCATTGCCACCAGCCTTAGCCTGTTGCTGATCGCCTGCCTGCTGGCCGTCATGGCGGCAGCGATCATCGGCACATGGGTCGCCTTCAGCCTGCGTCGCCCTCTGGCGGCGTTTCGCGAGGTTTTGAAGACTCTCACCGGTGGCGACATGCGGGTACGTTTCGACGTTAGCCGTCGCGATGAGTTTGGTGAGTTGGGTGGTTATCTCAATGAATTCACCCAGTCGTTGCAACAGACGTTTCGTCAGTTGATCGGGTCGGCCGATACCCTGGCGCTGACCGCCAGCCAGAACGCGCAGATCAGTGAGCAGACGACCCGCGTGGTCGACCAGCAAAAGGATCGGCTCAACTCTGCCGCGTCAGCCATGAATGAAATGGAAAGCACGGTCGAGGAAGTGGCCCGTCGGGCTCAGGACACACGCGGCGCGGTGGACAGCACCAGTGAGCTGACCGGAAAGGTGCGAAAGCGTGTGGCTGAAACCATCGTCAACATTCGCCAGCAGGCTGAACAGGTCAACAAGGCGTCTGCGGTGACCGACGAATTGCAGAAATACGGGCAGAACATCGACGGTATCGTCGACGCCATTCGCACCATTGCCGAACAGACCAACCTGCTGGCGCTCAACGCAGCCATCGAAGCGGCGCGGGCTGGCGAGCAGGGCAGGGGCTTTGCGGTGGTGGCCGATGAGGTGCGCTCGCTGGCCAGTCGCACACAGACCTCCACCAGCGAGATCCAGGAAATGATCGGCCAGATGCAGAGCAAGATCCCTTCGGCGGTAGAGGTGATGAACGAAAGCCAGATCCAGTCCGACCATTGCGTAACACTGGCCTCCGGCGCTGATCAATTGCTGGTGGAAATGGGCGAGGCGGTGGATACGATTCGCGACATGAACATTCAGATCGCTGCGGCCACCGAGCAGCAAAGCGCAACGGTGCAGGAGACCAGTCGCATGGTCACGCACATCAACGATTCTGCCCAGCAGGCCGCCGACGGTGCCGAGCAATCGGCAATCAGCAGTCAGGATCTGTCGAAAATGGCCAGGGATCAGCGCGAGCTGCTCCATCATTTCAGCGTTTAACGCCCCGGGAGTCAGAACATGAAACAGTGGTTATCGATTTCCCTGAGTGCGAGCCTGCTGTTCGCTGGCCTGGCGCAGGCAGCAACGCCGCTGATCGGTGTAGGCATGGCCAAATACAACGACAATTTCCAGACCATCCTGCGCCACGGCGTGGAGAAACAGGTAGCCCTGCTGGACGCCGACATTTTCATGGAAAACGGCCAGGACGACGCGGAGCTGCAGATGCGGCAGTTTCGCAATCTGGTGAACTCGAAAGTCGATGCCATCGTGGTCGCGATGGTGAGTGGCAAAAGTGCGCCGGAAATGATGCGTCTGGCCAATGAAGCCAAGGTTCCGCTGGTATTCGTCAACCGTAATCCGGAACCTGCCAAATGGCCTGCGCTGACGGCGTTCGTCGGCTCTGACGAACTGGAGTCCGGCACCCTGCAGATGGAAGAGCTGGCCCGCCGCGCCAATTACAAGGGCAATGTGGTGATTCTGGTCGGCGACCCGAGCAACAAATCATCGGTCATGCGCACCGAGGACGTGGAGAAGGTGGTCGCCAAGTACCCGCACATGAAGGTCGTGCAGAAGAAAATCGGCAACTGGGAGCGCAGTCAGGCTGCGACCATCGTGATTGAATGGGTCAAGCAGGGCGTGGACTTCTCCATCGTCGCCGCCAACAATGACGAAATGGCCATTGGGGCAATCATGGGGCTGGAAAAAAACCGGCAAAAAGGCGGGTGACTATCTGGTGGGCGGGATCGATGGCACCCCGGACGGTTTGAAGCTGATGGCCGAAGACAAGATGGCGGTGAGCGTGTTCCAGGATGCGCTCGGGCAGGCCAACGGCGCAGTGGATGCCGCGATGCGTATGGCGCGCGGCGAACCCCTGGCGTCCCCGGTCATCTGGGTGCCGTTCAAGCTTATTACTCCGGAAAACCGTCAGCAGTTCGAGTAGTGTGCAGGTTGCAAACGTGTGGCGCTGTGCGTCACACGTTTGTGTCCTTGCTGCACACTCGGGATCGAACGTGGAGTAGGCCGCGCTTACCGGCAAGTCAGACCCGAATATCCTGTGGTCCGCGGATCTGGGCTTCGATGCGTGTGCCGGTCAGGCGCTCTTCGTTGGAGAAACCGTCGTAGCTGGACAGATCGCCAAAACGGATACCGGTGAGTTGCTCGATCTGCGCCACGCTGCGTTGCCAGGTTTTGAGCGGGCCGAACATGATGTCCAGCTTACCCAGCTCGAGGGTCTGGTCGATCATATAGGCGCTGGCCGAAGGCTTGCCGTCATCGCCGAGAAACGCCACGACTTTCCAGAATGCCGAAGGGATTTTGACATTGCGGTAGCTGCGGTCGTCGTCGCGCAGCACGGGGCCGGTAAACACCGTTACCCGTGACTTCCAGCGTCGTGTGTTGTCGAGAATGTAGTCCTCCAGCTCCAGCCAGGTCTTCTGATTGAACGCACCCATCTGCGGCGAGCAGTTGGTGAAGTGGAAGGTATCGCTGTTGGCAACTTCGGCTTCCTTGCCCCAGTTAGGGTCCTGACGCCGAACCAGATGGCCGCGATCCAGCAGGTTGTCGGCGTACACACTTTCGCCAATCTGCGCCTCGGCGGGCAGGCGGCCGTCAAATGCCCAGGAATCCTTGCTGCGTTTGACCTCTACGCTGTTGGCACCATCAATGTTGACGCCGACATACAGCGCCAGACGCCGACTGCGCGACATGGTGATGGAAAAGTGCGTGTAATCGAGGCGATTACCGGTGTTCTTCAAAGGGTAGACATCAGGCGCAAGTTCTTCGTCGGTGGTCGGCCAGGGCACGATGAAATCACCAAGGAAGTTCTCGGCGTAGCCGGTGCGTTTTTTCAAGTCGCTTGCCGGTGTAGTGCGTGGTGCGGCCAGCGCCTGAGGTTCTAGCAGCGTGGTAGTCGACGTCAGCGGTTTGAGGTCGGCAAGGCGGGGCCGGTAGGCGAGATCGATGGCGAACTTCTTGTCAGGCACGGTGCTGGCTCCTGTGTGTGGATTGAATGTCCTCAGTTCACCATAGACGCGTTACAGAGCGGCGTCAGGCCTGACGTTCAACGTGATCGTCTGCGGATTCGGCAATATCCGTTAAATAAGCTTAAGTATCTGGCAACGTGCGTCGATAAGCTCTTGAATAAGAGCAATCCGCAGCTCGCGTTATTTCATTGACCGGAGGGGCTACAGGATGTCGATAAAACTACGTCTGTTCTTGCTGATAGGCACCAGTGTGCTGACCGTCATGATCATCAGCCTGGTCAACTACCTGGGTAATACGCGCATGGAGGCGGCGATGCTCGACAGTGAAGTCAGCATGGCTGCACTGGGCAATCACCTCGAAGCCGACATGATGCACGATGCGCTGCGCGCCGATGTGCTGTCAGCGATGCTGTTCGGCCTGGGCAAGAGCAACAGTACGCGTGACGAAGTGCAGGCATCCCTCAAAGAGCATGCCGCGCTGTTTCGCAAGGTCGTGGGCGATAACCTGCAATTGCCGCTCACTGATGCCATCAAGGCAGAGCTGAGCAGGATAAAGCCAAGCCTCGACGCTTATATCAGCGCAGGCGAGCGAATTGTCGGGCTGGCCATCGACAGCCCGGACCGCGCGCAGCAAGAGCTGGGTACTTTTTCCAGTGCCTTCACGCAGTTGGAGGGGCAGATGTCGAGCTTGAGTGACCTGATCGAGGACAACGCCAAAGCCAGCGGCGAACGCACCCGTCAGACCACTCTTAGTGCCAATGTCACCTTGGTAATCGTGCTTTCGATCAGTATTTTGCTGCTGCTGGTGCAGGGGCATTGGGTGACGCGCAGCATCATGATCCCGCTCGCGTCCGCCAGCCGTATTGCCGACAGTATTGCCCATGGCAACCTGCGCGAACCCATCGCCGAGTCAAGTGGCCGTGACGAAGCCAGCATGCTGATTCGCAGCCTGGCGATCATGCAGCGTGATCTGCGCAGCATGATCGAAGTGGTGCGCAGCAATGCCAATGACGTCAGTGGCATGAGCCGTCAGCTCAGCAGTGGTTGCCATGAGGTGGCCGACAGCAGCCGGCAACAGAGTTCAGCAGCTGGCACCATGTCGGCGGCGACCAGCGAGATGACCGCAAGCATTGAAGAAATCACCCGACATGCGGGGCAGGCACTGGATATGGCCAGTCAGGCAGAATCCCTGGCCAAGAACGGCGGTAAGGTGATCCATCAGGTGGTCAGTGACATGGACAGCATTGCCCGTTCGGCACAGCAGTCGGCTCAGGTGATCCGCACGCTGGACAAGGATTCGGAAGGCATCTTCAATATTATTCAGGTCATCAAGGGCATTGCCGACCAGACCAACCTGTTGGCGCTCAACGCGGCCATCGAAGCTGCCCGCGCTGGCGAGCAGGGCCGTGGTTTTGCCGTGGTGGCCGACGAGGTGCGCAGCCTGGCAGGGCGCACCAGTGCTTCCACTCAGGAAATAACCACCATGGTCGCGCGCATTCAGCAGAGCACCCGCGAGGCTGTTACCAGCATGGAAGCCGGCGTGGCCCAGGTCGACAAGGGCATGGCGGTCACCGCTGAAGTGGAGCGTGCGATCAGCGATATCCTGGATGCCACATTGAGCACCACGCAGTTGGTCAATGACATCACCCGTACCATTGGCGAGCAGAGCCTGGCCAGCAACGAAATCGCCCATCAGGTAGAAATGATTGCCAGCATGTCCGAGGGCAATAGCCGTGTCATCGGCCAGACAGCCAGTACCACTGATGAACTGTCGTTGATGGCCGGGCAGCTTTCACAATCGGTTGATCGCTTTCAACTGTGATATCAAATTGCCCAGCTCTGCAGTACTCTGCGGCGCGAAAAGCGCCGCGAGCTGTGTGGTCGAAGTTTTTCCGCCTCCGCTGAAGGCGAACGCATTAAAGCTTTGGTCGCGACAGACGTTAACCATCGCACGAGAATCACCCTTTTACCCAGGAGCAGGAAAATGCAGACGTTAAAGGCTTTGTACGAGTCAGTTGAAAAGCAGTTTTTCAACACGCTGACCAAGAAGCTATCAAGCCTTTTCCTGCTGGTCCTGGTCAGCGCCTTGCTGTATTGGGTGGCGCTGAACATTCGTTCCGACATCATGCTGCAATTGCGCGGCACGCAAACGGACCCTGTCGCGCTGGGCGTGATCCAGAGTCAGCTCGATCTGCTGAGCAACGCAATTCTGCTGAGCACCCTGTTCACGCTGGTCATGGTCAGCTTCATGGTGTGGTATTTCCGCCACCTGATCGTGCGTCCGGTGATGTCCATGACTCGCGCGCTCGAAGAGGTCGCCAGTGGCGAAGGTGATCTATCAAGGGATCTGCCGCTGCTCACCCATGATGAAATTCGCGGGCTGGCCAGTACCTGCAATCTCTTTCTGGCCAAACAGCGCGAGATCATCAGCAGCATTCAGGGGCTGACTGTGCAGATCGCCGTCGAGTCGGCGCGTTCGCTGAAGAACATCAGTGACTCCAGCGACAGCGCGACCGATCAGGCACGCTTCGCCAGAGAAGTGATGGACCAGAGCAATATGGCAGTGGGCAGCATCGAGGATGTTTCGCAGCAGACCCAGGGTATTTCCAGCACCACTGCGCAGAATCTGAGCATGGCACGCGACTCTTACGCCGAACTGCTTGAGGTGACCGGCAATATCAGCCAGATATCCACCAGTCTCAACGAGTTCGGTGGGCTGGTCTCCGGCCTGAATGAGCGTTCATCAAGCATCAAGTCGATTGTCGGGCTGATTCAGCAGATTTCTTCGCAAACCAACCTGCTGGCGCTCAATGCGGCCATCGAAGCGGCGCGGGCGGGGGAGAGTGGTCGAGGTTTTGCGGTGGTGGCCGACGAGGTGCGCACGCTGGCGCAAAACGTCAGCAAAGCCACTGACGACATCTCGCGCAACATCGATGCGATGCTTCAGGAAGTCAGTTCCACACACGAACAGACCATCCAGATCAGCCACAGCGCCCGTGAAACCCAACTGGTGGTGGAGCGCGCATCCGGCCATTTCGAGAGCATGATCGGCGATTTCGAGTCGACCAACGACAAGCTCGCCGACATCGCTGCACACATTCAGCAGTTCGCCTCTACCAACACAGGGATCAATGAACGGGTAACGCGGATCTATTCCGATAGCCAGGCCATCGATCAGCGCATGCAGCACTCCGCAACGGCTACTCGGGATCTGTCCAGTGTGGCTGAGCAAGTGCAGGCGCTGCTGGGGCGTTTCGTGCTTGGGCATGGCGAACTGGATGCGGCGATCACTCGCGCCAGTCAGTGCCGTGACATTCTGCAAGTACGCCTGGCCGAGCTGCACAAACAGGGCGCCAATCTGTTCGATCAGAGTTACAAGCTGATTCCGGGCACAGACCCCAAACAATACAACACCGGTTACACCGAGCGTTTTGCGCAAGTCTGCCAGGAAGAATGCGACAAGCTGACCAAGGGCACACGCGGCGGCAAGGTCACCTTCATCGTCGACAGCAAAGGCTATTGCCCGGTCAACAACAGTTGGGTATCGCAAAAGCCTACCGGCAACCGCGAAGTCGATCTGCCAGTGTGCCGCAACAAACGCATGTTCTCCGACCCGATTGGTCTGCGCGCCGCAGGCAACAAGCAGCGTTTTCTGTTGCAGACTTATTTGCGCGATACCGGAGAGATCATGACCGAAATCGATGTGCCGTTCTTTTTCGAGGGGCGCCACTGGGGCAACTTGCGGATGGGCTTCGACGCAGCGCTGCTGTTGGGCAAGTGACCCAAGATGCCAGGGCCTGCGCCATGCGCAGGCTGATGGCGTTTTTCAGCCCAGAAGGTGTTGGGAGATGTACCTGGATATCTGAACGATTGAGGTCTTGCCGGTGAATTCGAATTTTACCTTGCCGACCGCCGAGAAGTAGATTTCCAGTTCAGAGTCCAGGTCGAACGTACCCGACGTCTCGACCGACCACGCCACGATGTTCTTGTACGGCAAGGAGGTGAAGTCCTTCTTGCTGCCTGTCAGCCCCTGGACGTTGACCGCAATGATGCGTTTGCTCGTGAACACTACGCCATCACGCATGGACTTGTAGGCATCGATAACCTCTTCGCCGTCGAGCAGCAGGTCCTTGACCCGGTCCGCGTATTCGTCATTCTGTTTGAGTTTGAAGAAGCCCTTGTTGTTGAAGTCGATCATCTGTCTATCCTTGAATATCTGTTCGGGGGGGTACGCGACGTGCGCAGCCGGGTGTCCGAAGCCGCCGCAGAATAACATCGCTCAACCTGTCTCATGTATTTGCGACATGGATATTCAGGCTGGCCGTCCCCCAAACGACTGAACGTTTGCGCCAATAAAAGCTCCATTTTCAAGCGGCGCTGATTTCCAGAACGCCACCGGAGGTGTGACTTTGAACATTCAAGACCTGACCAAACATGTAAAGGATCAAACGGTTCGTGAACTCGATCTGATCTCCATGGAAGGCGGTTCCTACGTGCTGCACGCAAAGCTCGAGGGCAAGTCTGTGCCAGTGGAAGATTCGAGCGGAAAAACCCTGCACGTTGCTTCGGTGGAAGAGGCGCGCAAGGTGCTGTCTTCGGTCTCTGAAGTAAAACTGTTCATGACCCAGGCCGTGGCGCATGACGAAATGGTCGGTCTGGACGATGTCCAGGCACAAACTTCGCGGCACGAGATACCCCTGCGCTCGAGTCTGTGATGTCGATCAGGCGTTGTTGCGCCTGATCGCAACGCACTTGATTTCGAGCAGCAACCCGGGGTGCGCCAGTTCGGCAACGCCGATGCAGGTCCAGGCGCACTGGCCACGCGGGAATATGCGGTTTTTTACTTCACGAAAGACCGCCATGTGTTCGCTCATGGCGACATGGTAAGTCGTCATGTCGACTATATCCTCGAAGGTGCAACCGCCCTCGGCGAGCACCGTGCGCAGATTCTCCCAGCAGGCGATGAACTGCGCCTCCGGGTTGAGGATGACTTCCATATCCCGCGTACGCCCCACCTGGCCCGCGCAGTACAGGGTATCCCCAACCCTGACCGCAGGTGCATAGCCTGCACGGTCCATGATCGACTGCATGGTGGACGGAATGATGAGCTCTCGGTCTGACATGTTGTAACACCTGTTCGTAACGCTTGAATGTGCAATGGCTGATCTGGTTATCGCTGTTCCGGCCTACGCCTTGGCGGCCGGTCTGGCAGCGCGCCGCGGCTTTTTCGCCGCAGTATCCGTCGTGGCGGTGGAGGTCTTTGCGGGCCGTTTAGTGGTCTTGCGCTTTTTCTTCCAGGGCGGTGTAACGCCTGCGGGGCTGGCTGGTCCGCTGATACTCATACGCATGCCGACGCAACGGCTGACCTGTTTGCTCATCCACGCCGCCTGTTTGGCGACGAACTCTTCAAGGCTCATTTCGCCGCTCTGGACCATGTCCAGCGCCTTTTCCCAGATGGCGGTGGTGCCCGGATCGGCGATGGCACGGGGCACGGCGTCGATCAGGCTGAAGGCTGCCGGTGCTGCGCACAGCGACTTGCCTTGCTTGGTCAGGTAGCCACGGTCCAGCAGGCCTTGAATGATCCCGGCGCGTGTGGCTTCGGTGCCAATGCCGGTGGTGTCCTTGAGCTTCTGTTTGAGCAGCGGGTCTTCCACCAGTCTGGCGACGTTCTTCATTGCCTTGATCAGGTCTCCCTCGGTGAACGGCTTGGGCGGCTGGGTCCAGAGGTCCTTGAGGATGACCTCGGCGACCACACACTCGCAGCCCTGAAATAATGCCGGCAACGGCTGCGGGGCAGGCGCTTCGCGACCCTTGGCCGGGGCCAGCGCTTCGGGCATCGCACGCTTCCAGCCTGGCTCGACAATCTGCTTGCCCACCGCACGCAGCGCGTGGCCTGCACAGTCGAAGTCAGCCTGGGTGCGATCGAATTCGTGGTTGGGCAGAAACTGCGCCAGGTAACGCGCCCTGATCAGGGTATACACCGCTCGCGGTTTGCCGGTCAGACGTTCTACGCCGCGCACCGCCGCGGTGGGAATGATGCCGTGGTGGGCAGTCACTTTGCTGTCATTCCAGGCCCGTGATCGACGTTGTGGGTCGAGGTGCGGCGACAGGCCTGCCAGCGCAGGGTCGGCCTTGCACAGCGCCGCGATAATGCCTGCGGCTTCACCATGCTGACTGTTCGGCAGGTACCCGCAATCGCTGCGCGGATAAGTGATGACCTTGTGGGTTTCATACAGGGATTGGGCGATGTCGAGGGTTTCCTGCGCGCCGAGCCCGAGCTTCTTCGAACAGATTTCCTGCAGGGTGCCCAGGTCGAACGGCAAAGGCGCCGCTTCGCGAATGCGCTCGTGCGCAGCTTGACCAGTCGTGCGCTGGCCGCGCCGCGCATGTCGTGCGCAGCCTGTTGCGCAAGCGCCTAGTTCAGGCAACGGTCCTGGTCGTCGCAGGCATCCGATGGTGCGCGCCACTGGGCGATGAACGCCTGATTGTCATGCAGCAGCCTGACGTCGATAGCCCAGTAGGGCGCCGGGACGAAGTCGGCGATGCTGCGATCACGGTCTACCACCAGTCGCAGGGTCGGGGTTTGTACCCGACCTACTGGCAACACGCCCTGATAACCGGATTGTCGACCCAGCAGTGTAAACAGGCGACTCATGTTCATGCCGATCAGCCAGTCGGCGCGTGATCGACCCAGCGCCGAGTGATACAGGCTGAACGTATCGGCACCGGGCTTGAGCGCCGCCAGCGCCTTGCGGATCGAGGCGTCATCCAGTGCCGACAGCCACAAACGCTGAATCGGCCCGCGATAGCGACAGTGCTCGATCAGTTCGCGGGCGATCATTTCGCCCTCACGGTCGGCGTCGGTGGCTATCACCAGTTCCCGGGCTTCACCCAGCAGCCGCTTGACTGCCTTGAACTGGCTGGCGGTTCTGGGCTTGACCAGCATTTTCCATTTTTCCGGCACGATGGGCAGGTCTTCCAGTACCCAGCGTTTGTAACGTGCATCGTAGGCGTCGGGCGGGGCGGTTTCCAGCAGGTGGCCGATGCACCAGGTGACCGTCGCATTGGCACCCACCCAGCAGCCATCGCCACGCCGGGTCGCGCCGAGCGCAGCCGCAATGTCTTTGGCCTGGGAAGGTTTTTCGCAGAGAAACAGCCGCATGACTACCGTCGTCGATTACCGGTGCAAGGGCTGCAAGGATGAACGTTGAATGCGTAGCGGGCAAGGTTTATCTGTATGGATATACAGATAAACGCGCTATACGGCCTCAAAAATGGACCGCCTGACGCCATGCCCGCATACGCTGGTCAGCCTGGAGAATTGCTTTTGGTTCAGTTCAGTAATTCGGAGAACGCCTTGTCTGCTTCCAGCACCGCCGGCAACCCGGCAAACAGCGCGTCCAGATCGATGCCTTCCATCAGCGGACCGCCTGACGCCTGCTGCGCCTGAGGTGTCGCGCCGCCGTGGGCCTCCAGCGCATCCGAAATGGTAATGGCCTGGGCGACGATCCTCGGCAGCGATGCGTCAGCCGGAGCCCTCATCGGCGTTGCCTGATAGGCGATAGCCTGTTGAATAACCTTGGGCAAATGCCAGCGACTGGCCAGCTCTGCACCGACTTCCGGGTAGCTGAAACCCAGTTGCAGGGTTTCGCTGGCCGCACGTCCTGGCGTCCCGGCTTTGGCGGCGTTGTTCAGGCGTTCGGCAACATCGGGCGCGCCGGTCTGGATCAGCAACTCACCGATGTTATGCATCACCCCGCAGGTAAAGGCGATTTCAGGGTCGGCGCCCGTCTGTTTCGCCAGCATCCGGCAGATTCCTGCTACCTGAAAGCTTTTCAGCCAGAACCCCTTGAGATCAAAACTCGGCCCGGCCTTGAATGCACCGGTCACTGCCGAGGCCATCACCAGCGTACGCAGCGTATTGAAACCCAGGCGCATGGCCGCGTCTTCGATACTCGAGGATTCCCTTGAGCCGCGAAAGCGCGCCGAGTTGGCCAGACGCAATACCTTGGCCGCAATCACCGGGTCTTTCTCTATATTGCGGGCAATGCTTTCCAGGTTCGAAGAGGGATTGTCAAATTGCAGCATCAGATCCTGAGCCACTTTGGGAATACTCGGGAGGCTATGCAAACCGTCAAAAAGTTGCTCGATACTTGGCATGGCGAGACCATCCTGTGCAGGGCGGGGGATGATTTCAACCATAGCCAGTTTTTCCTGTTCTGCACGCTTGAGTGTCGATTGTGGGAAGGGCGTCTCGACCTGCGACGAAAAAAATAATCAAGGACTCGTGGATCGCGCCGATATGGCGATACAAGCGTCTCTGTAAGGTTTCGATACTCGGACCTGCCTGGTGATTGACGCCGTGGCAGACGTATCGGCTCCGGTTGCTGAACGGCCTGTGGGTTGTAATGTGAAATAGACGGCACTGTTGTGAAGTTTGATTGGCGATCCAGAGATCGTCCTTATTGGTTTTTTGCCGTGGAAGTAACCGCTATGAAAAGTCTGGGTTTCAGCAAAAAGATTCTTCTCGCCGCTGCATTGATTGTGGTCGTGGCGTTCAGTGTATTCATTGTCGTCAATGACTATCGACAGCGTCAGTCGCTCAAATCCAGCGTCAAGTCCGAGTTGCAACAACTGGGTACGCTCACCACGCAGAACATTCAAACCTGGCTGGAAAGCCGCATGCAATTGCTGCAATCGATGTCGCAGCAAATCGCCGCGGATGGCAAGGAACTGCCCCAGTTGCAGCGCGCCATCGGCCTGCCTGCCTACAGTGACAGTTTTCAGCTGAGCTACTTTGGCAGCACCGATGGCGTGATGTTCTCGGTGCCGTCGGCCAATCGCCCATCTGACTACGATCCGCGTGCGCGTGGCTGGTACAAGGCGGCACAGAATGCCCCCGGCACCATTGTGACCGAACCCTACATCGCGGCATCTTCCGGCAAGCTGGTCATGACCATGGCCACACCGGTCAAGTTCCAGAATCAGTTCGTGGGCGTGGCCGGTGCCGATATCGCTCTGGACAACGTCACCAAGATCATCAACTCGCTGAACTTCGATGGCCATGGTTATGCGTTTCTGGTCAGCGCCGACGGCAAGATTCTGGTGCACCCGGACAGCAAGCTGGTGCTCAAGAACATCAGTGAAGCCTACCCGACCAATACGCCGAAAATTGCTGCCGGGGTGAGTGAAATCGACTCCGGTAAAAAGCCCGAGATCATTTCCTTCACGCCCGTTCAAGGTGTCTCGACGGCCAACTGGTACGTGGCACTGGTACTGGAGCAGGATTCCGCCTACGCCATGTTGACCGAGTTCCGTACCTCGGCCATCACTGCGATGGTGGTTGTGGTGATGGTGATCATCCTGTTGCTGGGCCTGTTGATCCGGGTGTTGATGCAACCCCTGCATCAGATGGGCCGCGCGATGCGTGATATCGCCGATGGCGAGGGCGATCTGACCAAGCGTCTGGCCATCACTTCGCAGGATGAATTCGGCGCACTGGCCGAGTCGTTCAACCATTTTGTCGAACGTATCCATACCTCGATCCGCGAAGTGGCTTCGACTGCCGCGCAATTGGGCGAGGTTGCCACCCGGGTGGTCAAGGTCTCCAACGCGTCGATGGGCAACTCCGACCAGCAGGCCAATCGCACTGAAAGCGTGGCAGCGGCGATCAACGAATTGGGTGCCGCTGCCCAGGAAATCGCCCAGAATGCGGCGCGCACTTCGCAGCAGTCGAGCGATGCGAGCGGCTTGGCCAGCGACGGCCAGAACGTTGTGCAGCAGACTATCAAGGCGATGAACGAGCTGTCCGGCAAGATCAGCGAGTCGTGCGTGAACATCGAAAGCCTGAATGGCAAGACCGCCAACATCGGGCAGATTCTTGAAGTGATCACCAGCATTTCCCAGCAGACCAACCTGCTGGCGCTCAACGCCGCCATCGAAGCGGCGCGTGCCGGTGAAGCAGGGCGCGGGTTTGCGGTAGTGGCCGACGAGGTGCGCAACCTGGCGCACCGCACTCAGGATTCTGCCCAGCAAGTACAGACCATGATCGAAGAGCTGCAGGTCGGCGCTCGCGAAGCAGTGACCAACATGACCGAGAGCCAGCGTCAGAGCGAGGACAGCGTCGGCATCGCCAATCTGGCCGGCGAGCGTCTGAGCAGCGTGACCCGCCGCATCGAAGAGATCAATGGCATGAACCAGTCGGTCGCGGCGGCAACTGAAGAGCAGACCTCGGTGGTCGAGTCGATCAATGTCGACATCACTCACATCAACACCCTCAACCAGCTGGGCGTCGACAACCTGCGCCAGACCCTGGATGCCTGCAACTCCCTGGAAGAGCAGGCTGCGCGTCTGCAGCAACTGGTGGGCAGCTTCAGGATCTGATCCGGCTGCGTTTGCGCCGCTCCGCAGTACCGGGAGCGGCTGCCTGGGCTTCTTTCAGTCCCAATGCTTCAGCGTGGCAATGCAGCGGATGAGGGTCCCACCGCTGTACGTTGCCACACGATTGGTGACAAACTGTTATCACTTGGTCACTCGCGGTTCATGAGGCTGCAACAACACAGGTTCAGTTTGGTTGACAACCAAATGCGACCTGTCCCGGGTCGTGCACAGACCGAGAAGCCTCATGAACGAAGCCATTCATGTACAAGGCCTGAACAAGACCTTTTCCCACAAAAGCGCTCTCATTGATCTCGCGTTGTCTATACAACCTGGTGAGATGGTCGCGCTGATTGGCGCTTCCGGTTCGGGCAAGTCAACGCTGCTTCGGCATCTCGCCGGTCTGGCGTGCTGTGATCGCAGCAATGGCGGTCAGGTTCAGGTATTGGGCCGCGAGGTTCAGTCCTCCGGCCGCCTCAACAGCCAGGTGCGACGTCTGCGCGCCGATATCGGTTATATCTTCCAGCAATTCAATCTGGTCAATCGCCTCAGCGTGCTGGACAACGTCCTGCTCGGTTGTCTGGGGCGCATGCCACGCTGGCGCGGCAGTCTGGCGCTGTTCAACAACGAGGAAAAACAGCGTGCAATGGCCGCGCTGGAAAGGGTCGGGCTGGCGGACCTTGCCGCGCAACGGGCTTCGACCCTGTCCGGCGGGCAGCAGCAGCGGGTAGCGATTGCCCGCGCCTTGACCCAGCGCGCCGAAGTGATCCTCGCCGATGAACCGATTGCCTCACTGGACCCGGAATCGGCCCGCCGCGTTATGGAAATCCTCGCCGACATCAACCGCCGCGACGGCAAGACGGTCGTGGTGACCCTGCATCAGGTCGATTATGCCGTGCGCTATTGCCCGCGTGCGGTGGCGCTCAAATCCGGGCGTATTCATTTTGATGGTCTGGCGCAGGAGCTCAGCAAACAGTTCCTCAACGACCTCTACGGTGCAGACGCGGACGCGAGTCTGATGATCACCGAACGAAGCCGGCGCGTGCGGCAAAAAGCCAGCCTGACGCTGGCCAAGGTCTGACGTCCTTTCAACATCCCCCACCTGACATTTTCCGGAGAGCCTGCATGTTCAAGCGTATCGGTCGTCTTCTCGCCTCTGCCGCCTTGCTGACTGCCTACGCGTTGGGCACCGTCCAGGCCGCAGAAGAAAAAGCCATCAATTTCGGCATCATGTCCACCGAGTCTTCGCAAAACCTGAAAAGTATCTGGCAGCCGTTCCTCGATGACATGAGCCGCAAGACCGGTCTCAAGGTCAATGCCACCTTCGCTTCGGACTACGCCGGCCTTATTCAGGGCATGCGCTTCAACAAGGTGGACGTGGCCTGGCTGGGCAACAAGGCGGCGATGGAAGCGGTGGACCGCTCCAACGGCGAGATCTTTGCCCAGACCTCCGCAGCCAACGGTGACGCGGGTTACTGGAGCCTGCTGATCGTGCGCAAGGACAGCCCGATCAATAGCGTCGAAGACATGCTCAAGAATGCCAAGAGCCTGACCTTCGGCAACGGCGACCCGAACTCCACCTCGGGCTATCTGGTGCCAGGTTATTACGTGTTTGCGAAAAACCACGTCGATGCGTCCACTGCCTTCAAGCGCACCTTGAACTCCAGTCATGAAGTCAACGCCCTGAGTGTTGCCAAGGGGCAGCTGGACGTTGCGACCTTCAATACCGAAAGCTGGGATCGCCTGGCTGTGACCCAACCCGACAAGGTCGAGCAACTCAAGGTGATCTGGAAATCGCCGCTGATCCCGGCCGACCCGATTGTCTGGAGCAAGGCGCTGTCGGACCAGGACAAGGCAAAGATTCGTGAGTTCTTCACCAGTTATGGCAATACCGATGAAGAGAAAACCGTCCTGAAGAACATGCAGATGGGCAAGTTTCTCAAGTCCAGCGATGACCAATTGCTGCCCATCCGCCAGCTCGAGCTGTTCAAGCAGCGCACCGAAGTGGCTGCCAGCACCACGCTGGACGCCCAGGAGAAAACTGCCCGTCTCAAGGATATCGATGCCAGCCTGAGCAAGTTGCAGGAGCGTATCACTGAGCTGAACCAGAAAACCGCAGGCAGCTCCGCAGGTTGAGCCAGCCGTTCACGATCAGGAGTTCGTCATGACCACTCACGTTGCCTACGCCCAGGTTGCAGGCAAACCCAACTGGTCCCGTTATCTGGGCTGGGGCCTGTTGCTCGCTGCACTGGCCTGGGCCTGGCAGGGCGCAGAAATGAACCCGATGGCACTGGTTCGCGACTCGTCGAACATGGCTACATTCGCCGCCGATTTCTTCCCTCCGGACTTCCGTGAGTGGCGCAGCTACCTCAAGGAAATGCTGGTGACTATCCAGATCGCCCTGTGGGGTACGACGCTGGCGATTGTCTGCTCGATACCGTTGGGCATCCTGTGCGCCGAGAACATCACGCCGTGGTGGATTCATCTGCCGCTGCGGCGCTGCATGGACGCTTTTCGTTCGATCAACGAGATGGTGTTCGCGATGCTGTTTGTGGTCGCCGTCGGGCTGGGGCCGTTCGCCGGGGTGCTGGCACTGTGGATCAGCACCACCGGGGTCCTCGCCAAACTGTTCGCCGAAGCTGTCGAAGCCATAGAGCCCGGACCGGTCGAAGGGGTGCGCGCCACCGGTGCCAGCGCCTTGCAGGAAGTCATCTACGGGGTCATTCCGCAGGTCATGCCGCTGTGGATCTCCTATGCTCTATACCGGTTCGAATCCAATGTGCGCTCGGCAACCGTGGTCGGGATGGTCGGCGCAGGGGGCATCGGGGTTATCCTCTGGGAAAACATTCGCGCCTTTGCGTTCGTCCAGACCAGCGCCGTGCTGCTGGTGATCATCGTTGTGGTAAGCGTCATCGACATCATGTCGCAGCGCCTGCGCAAGCAATTCATCTGACAGAAGAGGGGTGTTCAATGAACACTTTTTTTAACCATGCAGTTGTCTAGACAAGATGAGCCGATGTACCTGGAACTGGCTGAGACGCTGCGTGACGAGCTGGCCACGTACCTGCCTGGCGATTACCTGCCCGCCGAGTTTCAGCTGGCCGAACGCTTCAGCGTCAACCGCCACACGATTCGCCGTGCTGTCGACGAACTGGTCCGCGAGGGCAGTGTGCTGCGCCGGCAGGGCAAGGGCACTCAGGTACTGGAACGCCCGTTGATCTACCCGATGCAGGCCGAAAGCGCCTATAGCAAGTCGCTGTCGGCGCAGGGCATCGGGGTCGAGGCCGTGCTGCTGGTGCGCCGCGAATGCCTCGCCAGCCAGGAAGATGCGCTGCATCTGGGGCTGGCCGAGCATGCGCCACTGATTGAACTGCAGACCTTGCGCAAGCTGGACGGACAGGCCGTGAGTCTGATCTGCCATCGCTACAGCGCCCGTTACAGCGAGTTGCTGGCTGAGTATCAGGGCGGCTCGGTACGCCAGTACCTGGCCGAGCGCGAGTTGCCGTTGAGCCGTGCACAGAGCCTGATCGGTGCCCGCTTGCCGTCCCGCGGAGAGGCCGGGTTGCTGCTGATGCCCCGACACATGCCTGCGCTGACGGTGTTGACGGTTTCGTGTGACCGGTCGGGGCGGCCCGTAGAGCTTTCACGCTCGGTCAGCCGTTCAGACCGCTTCCAGTACCAAGTGGCATTCAACCCGATTGCCGACAGCCAGATGGCTGGCCACCCAACGACGGACTGACCCCGAGGTGTTCCATGCAAGCATCCCCTGAAACAGCCGCACGTCAGCACTGGATGGGCGTCTTGGCACGTGCCCATATCGATGAGCCGAGTCGCGAGCGATTGCAGCGTCACGAAGCGGCGTTGCGCGACACCGATTACCAGATGATCCGCGCTCCGGAAATCGGCATGACCCTGGTGCGGGGCCGTATGGGCGGCACCGGTTCAGCTTTCAACCTCGGCGAAATGAGTGTGACGCGCTGTGTGGTGCGTCTGGCCGATGGTCGCACCGGCTACAGCTATCTGGCCGGACGCGACAAGCGCCACGCCGAACTGGCGGCTCTGGCCGACGCGCATTTGCAGGGCGCGCAGCAGGCCTGGTGGCTGTCCGAACTGATCGAGCCGCTGGCGCGTGCGCAAGCCGAGCGTCGGGCGCGCAAGGACGCGGAGGCCGCTGCCACCAAAGTCGAATTCTTTACCCTGGTCCGAGGAGAAGACTGATGAATGCCGTCCTTTTGCAACCTGCCTTCACCGATCCGGTACTGGACGCCCAGCGCAGTTTTCGCGTCGCCCTCAAGGCGTTGTCCGGGCCGGGCGTGATTCAGACCCTGCCCACCGCGCACCAACCGCCGGCCTTGCAGGGCCTGGACAGTGCAACCCATGCCCTGTGCCTGGCGTTGCTGGACCTGGACACGCCAGTGTGGCTGGCGCCGGCATTCGATACCCCGGCGATTCGCGCAAACATTGCCTTTCATTGCGGCAGCCCGATTGTCACTGACCGGCACGCGGCCCGCTTCGCGTTGCTCGATGCATCGACTGCTCTGCAACTGCACGATTTCGATACCGGCAATGATCGCTACCCGGATCAATCCTGCACCTTGCTGATCCAGCTGCCTGACCTGGAAGGCGGGCGGATGCTTGCCTGGAGCGGTCCCGGCATCGAGCGACACCATTCGGTGGCGTTGCCGCTGGATGAAGGTTTCTGGGCTGCACGTGAAGCATGTAATGTCTTCCCTTGCGGGCTGGATGTGTTCTTTGTCTCTGGCAATCGACTGGTCGGCTTGCCACGCAGCACCCGTGTGCAGGAGTGTGCCTGATGTACGTCGCGGTCAAGGGTGGCGAACAGGCCATCGATAACGCTCACCGTCTGCTGGCCAGCAGGCGTCGTGGCGACACCGGCATTGCCGAACTCGACGTCGAGCAGGTCCGCCAGCAACTGCCGCTGGCGGTCGCGCGGGTCATGAGCGAGGGTTCGCTGTACGACCCGCAACTGGCTGCGCTGGCGATCAAGCAATCGGCGGGCGATCTGATCGAAGCGATCTTCCTGCTGCGTGCCTATCGCACCACGCTGACGCGCTTCTGCGCCAGCCTGCCCATCGACACCTCGAACATGCAGCTCAACCGTCGCCTGTCGGCCACGTTCAAGGACGTCCCCGGCGGTCAATTGTTGGGGCCGACCTTCGACTACACCCACCGCCTGCTGGATTTCACCTTGCTGGCCGAAGGCGAGCACCCGGGCCCGGAAGTTACCCCGCACGCCACCCTTGAGCCCTGTCCGCGAGTGCTCGGGTTGCTGGCCAAGGAAGGGCTTATGAAGCCCGAAGTCGACGACGGTGAGCGCGTGGCGGACATCACCCGCGAACCGCTGGAGTATCCGTCCAGTCGTGCCCAGCGCCTGCAGGCGCTGGCGCGTGGCGATGAGGGGTTCCTGCTGGCGCTGGGTTATTCGACCCAGCGCGGTTATGGCCGCAATCACCCGTTCGCCGGGGAAATCCGCGTCGGCGAGGTGGAAGTCTGGATCGAACCTGAAGAACTGGGCTTCCCGATTGCGATTGGCGACATTGAAGTCACCGAATGCGAGATGGTCAATCAGTTCGTCGGCTCGGCCAGCGAACCCGCGCAGTTTACCCGGGGTTACGGCCTTGCCTTCGGCAACGCTGAGCGCAAGGCGATGGGCATGGCGCTGGTGGACCGCTCGCTGCGCGCCGAGGAATTCAACGAAGAAGTCCGCTCACCGGCCCAGCAGGAAGAGTTCGTCCTGGCGCATTGCGACAACGTCGAAGCGGCGGGTTTCGTCTCGCACCTCAAGCTGCCGCATTACGTCGATTTCCAGTCCGAACTGGAGTTGATCCGCAAGCTGCGCAAGTCTGCACCGAAACCGGGGAGCGACCAATGAGTAATGCACCGATGAACACCGCACAGCAAAGGCCTGCACGGGATGAGGCCTACAACTTCGCTTATCTGGACGAGCAGACCAAACGCATGATTCGTCGCGCCTTGCTCAAGGCGGTGGCGATCTCCGGTTATCAGGTGCCGTTTGGCGGGCAGGAAATGCCGCTGCCGTATGGCTGGGGCACTGGCGGGATGCAGCTGACCGCTGCGATCCTGGGCGCTGATGATGTGCTCAAGGTCATCGATCAGGGCGCTGACGACACCACCAACGCTGTCTCGATCAGGCGTTTCTTTGCCCGCACGGCCGGCATCGCTACCACCGAGCGCACGCCTGAGGCGACCGTCATCCAGACCCGTCACCGGATCCCGGAAACGCCGCTGCAGGCCGATCAGATCATGGTCTATCAGGTGCCGATTCCCGAGCCGCTGCGTTTCATCGAGCCCTCGGAAACCGAGACCCGGACCATGCACGCGCTGGATGATTATGGCGTTATGCACGTCAAACTCTACGAGGACATCGCCACCTTCGGCCATATCGCCACCAGTTACGCCTACCCGGTGATGGTCGATGAACGCTACGTGATGGACCCGTCGCCGATTCCCAAATTCGATAACCCCAAGCTGCACATGAGCCCGGCATTGATGCTCTTCGGTGCGGGGCGCGAAAAGCGTCTGTACGCCGTGCCGCCGTATACGCAAGTAGTAAGCCTGGACTTTGAAGATCACCCGTTCGAGGTGCAGCGCTGGGAGCAGTGCTGTGCGATCTGCGGCAGTCATGATTCCTTTCTCGACGAGCTGATTCTCGACGATGCCGGGACGCAGAGCTTTGTCTGCTCCGACACCGATTACTGCGCCCAGCGCGTCAAACAGCAGGAGAACGACCGATGATCAGTGCACGTTCATTGGACGCGGCGGGCGGGCGCCTTCCTGACGCGGTGCAGCCGCTGCTCAAGGTACGCGGCCTGACTCGCCTGTACGGTGTGCAGAAGGGCTGTCAGGACGTCAGTTTCGATCTGTACCCCGGCGAAGTGCTGGGCATCGTTGGCGAGTCCGGCTCGGGGAAATCCACGCTGCTCTCGCTGTTGAGCGGACGTTGCCCGCCGGACCGCGGCAGCATCGACTATCGCAGCAAGGCGGGCGACCGGTTCGACCTGTACAGCGCCAGTGAGGCGCAGCGGCGCACCTTGCTGCGCACCGAGTGGGGTTTTGTCGAACAGAACCCGCGCGATGGCCTGCGCATGGGCGTGTCGGCCGGCGCCAATATCGGCGAGCGTCTGATGGCGCAGGGGGTACGTAATTATCAGCAGTTGCGGGGTGCCGCGCTGGACTGGCTGATCCAGGTGGAGATCGATCCGCAGCGCATCGACGACCTGCCGCGGACCTTTTCCGGCGGCATGCAGCAGCGCCTGCAAATCGCCCGCAATCTGGTCTCCAGCCCCAGACTGGTGTTCATGGACGAACCCACCGGCGGGCTCGACGTGTCGGTGCAGGCCCGCTTGCTCGATTTGTTGCGCGGCCTGGTGCGGGAGCTGGATCTGGCCGTGGTCATCGTTACCCACGATCTGGCGGTCGCGCGGCTGCTCGCCGACCGGTTGATGGTCATGCGTCGCTCGGAAGTGGTCGAAAGCGGCCTGACTGACCAGATTCTCGATGACCCGCAACACCCGTATTCGCAACTGTTGGTGTCCTCGGTATTGCAGCCATGAGTCGCACTGTCCGAACAGCCTGTACAGATGAGGTGAGCCCGATGACAACCTTGATCGAGGTCCGTGACCTGTCGAAAACCTTCACCCTGCATCAGCACAACGGCGTGGTCCTCAATGTGCTGCGCGGCCTGAATTTCTCGGTGCGCGCCGGCGAATGCCTGGTGCTCAGCGGGCAATCCGGCGCGGGCAAGAGCACGCTGCTGCGCACCCTGTATGGCAACTACCTGCCTGCCGCCGGCAGCATTCGCGTGCAGCATGAAGGCGAGTGGACCGAGCTGGTCGGCGCAACCCCGCGCCAGGTGCTTGAGGTGCGGCGCAAAACGCTCGGCTACGTTAGCCAGTTCCTGCGCGTGATTCCGCGTGTGTCCAGCCTGGACGTGGTCATGGAACCGGCTCTGGCGCGCGGCTGGTCCCGTGAACAGGCGCAGGAGCGCGCGCAACTGCTGCTGGGGCGGCTGAATATTCCGCAGCGCCTGTGGCCGTTGGCGCCCAGCACGTTTTCCGGTGGCGAACAGCAGCGCATCAACATTGCGCGCGCGTTCATGGTGCCGTGGCCGGTGCTGCTCCTCGACGAACCGACTGCGTCATTGGACGACGCCAATCGCCGGGTGGTGCTGGAACTGGTCGACGAGGCCAAACAGGCCGGTGCCGCCCTGATCGGTATCTTCCATGACCGCGACGCCCGTGACGCTGTCGCCAATCGTCAACTCGACATGACCCCGGTGGACCTTACCGCCAAGGAGTTGCTGCAATGCTGAATGAACAGGTTTTCAGTAACGCCCGCGTGGTGACGGCCGAGCAGGTATTCACCGGCACTGTGGTGGTCCGTGACGGCCTGATTGCCGAGGTCGAGAGTGGATGCAGCCAGTTGAGTCAGGCCCAGGACATGCAGGGCGATTACCTGCTGCCGGGGCTGGTGGAATTGCACACCGACAACCTGGAAAAGCATCTGTCGCCGCGTCCGGGTGTCGACTGGCCGTCGATGTCGGCGGTGATCAGCCACGATGCGCAAATCGTCGCGGCGGGCATCACCACGGTGTTCGACGCGCTGTCGATCGGCGACATCAACCCCAAAGGCAAGCGCATGCAGCAATTGCCCGCCATGCTACAGGCGATTGCCGACGCCAATGCGGCAGGCCTGACTCGCGCCGAGCACGTGTTGCACCTGCGCTGCGAGGTCAGTCACCCGGACACCTTGAGCGTGTTTCGCGATCTGGTGGACCAGCCACTGGTGCAACTGGTCTCGGTGATGGACCACGCGCCCGGCCAGCGTCAGTTTGCCCTGGAGTCCAAGTACCGTGAGTACTACATGGGCAAGTACCACATGAACAATGAGGAAATGGACCGTTTCATCGTTGAACAGGTGGCCAACTCCAACGAGTACGCCGACCGTTACCGGCGTGCGATTGTCGAACTGTGCCTGGCGCGCGGCCTGTCGATTGCCAGTCACGACGATGCAACCATGGCGCATGTCGAGGAGTCGGCAGGTTTCGGCATGAACATCGCCGAGTTCCCGACCACGCTCGAAGCGGCCCGTGGCTGTCGGCAACTGGGCATGAGCGTGTTGATGGGCGCACCGAACATCGTGCGCGGCGGCTCGCACTCCGGTAACGTGGCGGCAGCATCGCTGGCCCGTGACGGGTTGCTGGATATTCTGTCCAGCGATTACTACCCGGCCAGCCTGTTGCAGTCTGCATTCATGCTCGCCGCTCAGGACAACGCATGTGACCTGCCGCAGGCGATCAACATGGTCAGCCGTACGCCGGCCGTGGCTGCCGGGTTGGCGGATCGTGGTGAAATACGTGTGGGGCTGCGCGCTGATCTGATCCAGGCGCGTGATCATGCCGGCCTGCCGGTTATCGACAGGGTCTGGCGACAAGGCAAGAGGGTGTTTTGATGGTTGGCAGGTTGATCTATCTCATCGGGCCGTCCGGATCAGGCAAGGACAGCCTGCTGGACGCGGCCCGGGATACCCTGGCGCAACGTGATTGCCGGGTCGTTCGGCGGGTGATCACCCGTTCCGCCGAAGCGGTGGGCGAGGCAGCCCAGGCGGTGACCGTCGAGCAGTTCGAGCAGATGCGCGAGCGAGGCGCGTTCGCCTTGAGCTGGCAGGCCAATGGTCTTCACTACGGCATTCCCGTCGAGATCGATCAGTGGCTGCTGGAAGGCCATGACGTCCTTATCAACGGCTCCAGGGCGCATCTGCAAAAGGCGCAGGCGCGCTATCCCACGCTGCTGGCGGTGTTGCTGACCGTCAATCAGGAGGTGTTACGCAAGCGCCTGCTGGCGCGCAACCGGGAAAGCCTCGCGGAAATCGAGGAGCGCCTTGCGCGCAACTCGCGCTTTGCCGGGGATTTGCTGGCGAGCAATCCGCAGGTTTTCCCGCTGGATAATTCCGCTGATCTGCAACACACCGTTGCCACGCTGCTCGGCTTGCTCGACAAGCGTCACGCATGCGCCTGACCCTGTTGGGCACCGGTGACGCCCGACAGGTGCCGGTCTACGGTTGTCAGTGCGTGGCGTGTGCTGCCGCGCGGGCCGACCATGATCTGCGCCGCTTGCCGTGCAGCGCGCTGATCGAGTGCGCCGACCAACGCTGGTTGATCGACAGCGGCCTGACCGACCTCACCGAGCGTTTCCCACCGCGCAGCCTGAGCGGGATTCTGCAGACGCACTATCACGCCGACCATGCGCAGGGGCTGTTGCACCTGCGCTGGGGCCAGGGGCTGGTGATTCCGGTCCACGGCCCGGCGGATCCGGAAGGCTTGGCCGACCTCTACAAACACCCCGGTATTCTGGATTTCAGCCAGCCATTCGCGGCCTTCGAACGCCGTGCACTGGGTGCGTTGCAGGTCACAGCGCTGCCACTGGCGCACTCAAAACCTACGTTCGGTTACCTGTTCGAAGGCGACGGGCAACGTTTTGCCTACCTAACCGACACCGTCGGCTTGCCCGACGACACCCGCGAGTATCTGCAACGTGGACCGCTGGACCTGCTGGTGCTCGACTGCTCGATGCCTCCACAGCCTCAGCCGCCACGTAATCACAACGACTTGACGTTGGCGCTGCAAACCATCGAGTGTCTGCGACCGGGCAGGGCGGTGCTGACGCATGTCGGCCATACGCTGGATGCGTGGTTGATGGGGCGAGCGGGGCAACTGCCTGATCAAGTGTTCGTCGGTCAGGACAGGATGATCCTGTAAGACGCTGGCGCGAAAATTCTGTTCGCTGATCGCCCGCAATCCATCGCGCCAGACGCCTCGCGGCCTTGCCCGGTCCTGTCAGTAACCTGAGTCTGCCTGATGTCGCTCGGCCATGACTTTAACCATGCCTGACAGGCTGCGACAATTTGTCTTAATGAACCGTTTAGTACATTCTGCGCGCCTGTGAAAATCCGACAGGTTTGAAAAATGACAAATGCGCAAAATACAGGGGCAGCCGGCAGGTTCCTGCTGCCTGGACTGGGTGGGTTGATCGCCTTGATCGGACTCGGGCTGGCAGGTGGCGGTGGCTATCTGGTAGCGCTTGGCGGCAGTTGGTTCTTCCTGCTGATGGGCCTGGCGATGCTGGTCAGTGGTGCACTGATCGCCGCCCGCAAGCCCAAAGGTGCGTTACTGTATGGCATTGCCCTGATACTGACCGTCATCTGGGCTGTCTGGGATGCAGGCCTGCATTACTGGCCGCTGGTTTCCCGAGTATTGACCTTCGCCGTTATCGGCCTGGTGGTGGCACTGATCTATCCGACACTGGTTCGCGCCTCGGGTGCTCAGGCAGGCCGCGGTGCCTATGGCCTGGCCGGTCTGTTGGCCATTGGTGTTGTGGCGACCATCGGTTATATGTTCGTCCCGAGCCATGTGGTCAGCGCCGCCAGCATGCCTGATGTGATTCCGGTGGCTCCGGGCTCCGAGCAGAAGAACTGGGCGCACTGGGGCAATACCCCGGCGGGCAATCGCTTTGCCGCTTTGGATCAGATCAACAAAAGCAACGTCGACAAGCTGCAGGTTGCCTGGACCTTTCATACCGGCGACATCCC
Organism: Pseudomonas cerasi; assembly: GCF_900074915.1. Classification (GTDB taxonomy): domain Bacteria; phylum Pseudomonadota; class Gammaproteobacteria; order Pseudomonadales; family Pseudomonadaceae; genus Aquipseudomonas; species Aquipseudomonas cerasi. The sequence goes on along the minus strand of NZ_LT222319.1, from coordinate 3,324,053 downwards.
GCAAAGTACCGGGGCCGGCGCAGAGGATCAGAACACCCCGCTGCAAATCGGCGACACGGTTTACACCTGCACCGCTTACGGCAAGGTCTTCGCACTCGATGCAGATACCGGCACACAGCGCTGGAAATTCGATCCTCAGGGCAGTGCGCCCAACTGGCAACGTTGCCGAGGCTTGGGCTACTTCGCGGCACCTGTAGCCGAAGCAGCGACAGCCAATGCGCCAGCACCATCAGTCTCAGGCGCATGCGTCGCGCGCGTGTTCCTGCCGACTGGCGACGCGCGTCTGATCGCACTCGACGCCAAGACGGGCGAGACCTGCAAGGACTTCGGCAGTCAAGGCGTGGTTGATCTGAAAACCGACATGGGCGAAGTCAAGGAGGGCTACTACCAGCAAACCTCGACGCCATTGGTGGCGGGCAATGTAGTGGTTGTCGGTGGCCGTGTTGCCGACAACTTCTCTACCGGTGAGCCACCGGGCGTAGTACGCGCCTACGACGTGCACACGGGTGAGTTGGTCTGGGCGTGGGATCCGGGTAATCCGAATACCACCAAACGTCCGCCCGCAGGCGAAACCTATACCCGTGGCACGCCTAACGTCTGGTCGGCCATGTCCTACGATGACAAGCTTGGCCTGATCTACCTGCCGACCGGTAACGCAACACCCGACTTCTTCGGCGGGACGCGTACCGAGCAGGATGACAAGTGGTCCTCGTCAGTCGTGGCGGTGGACGTCAAGACCGGTCAGGTGCGCTGGAGCTTCCAGATGACTCACCACGATCTGTGGGACTTCGACATTCCGGCGCAGCCGTTGCTGTATGACATCCCGGACGGCAAGGGCGGTACCCAGCCGGCACTGGCACAAGTCACCAAGCAGGGCGAGATCTTCCTGCTCAACCGCGAAACCGGCGTGCCGATCTCGCGTGTCGAGGAGCGCGCTGTGCCGCAAGGTAACGTGCCGGGCGAACGCTATTCGCCTACCCAGCCGTTCTCGGTGGACATGCCGTCGATCGGCAACCAGACCTTGAAAGAGTCGGACATGTGGGGCGCCACGGCATTCGACCAGTTGATGTGCCGGATCGCCTTCAAAGGCATGCGTCACGAGGGTGTCTACACGCCACCGGGGCTCGACCCGGCGTTGCAGTTCCCCGGTTCGCTGGGTGGCATGAACTGGGGGAGTGTCTCGGTTGACCCGACCAACAGCTACATGTTCGTCAATGACATGCGCCTGGGCCTGGCCAACTACATGATCCCGCGCGACAAGATCGCCGCCGGTGCCAGCGGTATCGAAATGGGCGTCGTGCCACAGACCGGCACTCCTTTCGGGGCCATGCGTCAGCGTTTCCTGTCTGCCGTCGGCATCCCCTGCCAGGCACCGCCGTTCGGCACCATGTCGGCAATTGACCTGAAAACCAAAAAATTGATGTGGCAGGTTCCGGTCGGCACCGTGAAAGACACAGGCCCGATGGGCATCCGCATGGGCCTGCCGATTCCGATCGGCATGCCGACGCTGGGCGCTTCGTTGTCCACCCAGTCGGGCTTGCTGTTCTTCGCCGGTACTCAGGACTTCTACCTGCGTGCCTTCGACAGCGGCAACGGCAATGAAATCTGGAAGGCCCGTCTGCCAGTCGGCAGCCAGTCCGGCCCGATGACCTATGTGTCGCCCAAGACCGGCAGGCAGTACATCCTGCTCACCGCAGGCGGCGCCCGCCAATCGCCGGATCGTGGCGATTACGTGATTGCCTACGCGTTACCCAAGTAACGCATGTCACCTCTGAGGGGCAGATGCTGCCCCTCAGCCTTGTTTATCTTGCTGCGCCGCTTTCACATCGCACCAATCTCCGGCTTGCCCGTTCTCGATCCGCCGTAAACCGGCGGATGCGTGACGATGTGAGTCAGGTCGACCGCCGAGGCCAGCAGTTTCTGTAGGTCCGGGCGTGGGCGAGACAAACGTGGGTCATTCGCCGTCGCCTGTTCAAGCGCTTCGGCGCAGGCGAGCAGTTTTGCGTCGCCGCGGAACCCGCCGATCACCTGCAGCCCGAACGGCATGCCGTTGTGGTCGGTGCCGCAGGGCAGGGACAGCGCCGGGTTGGTGGTCAGGGTGATGGTGTAGCACAGCGCCAGCCAGCGATAGTAATTGTCCAGAGGCACGCCGTTGACTTCGCGCAGGTACAGTTCGCTCCAGGGGAAGGGCGAGACTGGCGTGGTGGGCGCGAGGATCAGGTCGTAGTGTTCGAATTGTTTCTGAAAGCCGCGAAAGATCCGGCTTTGCTCGCCATGCGCCTTGACGCAGTCCTGCAGTGACATCGCGGCACCCATGTCGAAATTGGCGCGGGTGTTGGGCCCCAGTGCATCAGGATCGCGGTCGTGAGCGTCCTGCAGCCCGGCGACGAACGCTTCGGCGCGCAGTACGTCGAAGGTGCGATGGGCGCTGGTCAGGTTCAGGTCGATGGATTCGCAGGACTTGAACAGCGATTTCAGGGCGCTGATCTTTTCTCGAAAGACGGCACGGATTTTGTCATCCACAGCACACGTGCCGAAGTCTTCGCTGTAGCCAACGCGCAGCTGGCTGAGGTCGACGGTGCGTGGTGCAAACGCGTCATCGGCAATGGCATAACTCAACGGATCGGACTGCCCCAACCCGGCGCTGGCGCGCAGTTGAAGCAGGGTATCGGCAACATTGCGACCCATCGGGCCTACCACTGAAATCGGTGTCCAGCCGAGCTTCTTGCGTTCGCTCGGTACCAGCCCTGGTGAGGGACGCAGGCCGACGATACCGCACAGCGCGGCGGGAATGCGCAGCGAACCGCCGGTGTCCGAGCCGCTGCACAACGGCACCATGTCGACGGCCAGTGCGGCGGCGGATCCACCCGAGGAACCGCCGGCGTTCAGTTCAGGATTGAACGGGTTACCGGTCGCGCCCCACACCACATTGCGGGTATTGGCGCCTGCGCCCAGTTCCGGAACATTGGTCTTGCCGACCACGATTGCCCCGGCAGCACGCAGGCGTGCGACGAACAGGTTGTCCTGCGCGGGAATGTTGTCGCGAAACAGTTGCGAGCCGTAGGTGGTGAGTACCCCGGCGGTTTCTTCCAGGTCCTTGATGCCGATTGGCAGGCCATGCAGCAGCCCCAGTGGCTTGCCCTGCAGGACGGCATGTTCGGCCAGCAGTGCCTCGTCGCGGGCGCGCTCGAAACAGGTCGCGGCGAAGGCATTGAGCTTCGGGTTCAGACTTTCAATCCGCTCGATACAGGCGTCCAGCAATTCCACCGGAGAGAGCTGTTTGTTGCCGATCAGCGCACGCAGTTCGGTGGCGGATTTACCGAGCAGCTCGGACGAATTTTGCATGGAGTGTTCTCCCGAATGTCATCGTTCCGCACGCTCCGCGTGGGAATGCATTTCGTGACGCTCTGCATCACACATTTGCGTCGCGCCTCTTTTTCCAGATTGGGCGCACGTGGGCAGTCTCTTCAAACATCCCCCAACGCCAGTATCGTCCCGACCAGCGCCTGGCCTCTGGGCACCAGGGTGTTCAGTTCCAGGTACTCGCGGTCGGTGTGAACCTTGCCGCCCACCGGGCCGAGGCCGCACAGGGTCGGGATCCCCAGGCTGGCGGTAAAGCCAGAGTCGGCGCAGCCCCCGGTGAATTCGCCTTCCACGCTGAACCCCAGTTCCTGCGCAAGACCTTGATAAATACCCAGCAGTTCAGTGCTGTGCCGGGCTTCCATCGGCAGGAAGGTCGTGGCTTCCAGCAGTCTGGCTGACGTGCCGGGCAGTTCCTCTTCGGCGACGATCGCTTGCACGGCTGCAAGTATTTCCTCCCATTGCCGAAGCTCGACAAAACGTATGTCGAGCTTTGCCGTGGCGCTGGGCGCTACCGTATTGCTGGAGGTGCCGCCAGAGATCAGCCCGACATTGGTGGTGATGCCCGCTGCATAATCAGTCAACGCATGCAACTTGATCACCTTGTGCGCCAGCGCCTGAATGGCACTGGCGCCGTCGGCATGATTGACCCCGGAATGCGCCGCGCGGCCGCTGACTTCGATAATCAGCGTGGCACCGCCTTTGCGCGCGCTGACCACATTGCCACTGGCGCGTCCCGGTTCTGGGTTGAGCACCGCGCGCGCCTGGCGGGCGTAGTGTTCGATGTGAGTGCGAGCGCTGGCGGAGCCGATTTCCTCGTCGCCGGTATACAGAATCTGCACCGGGAACGGCAGCGGGCCTGCGCGCTTCAAGGCCTTCAGTGCAAAGCAGTTGAGCACCAGTCCGCCTTTCATGTCGGCCACGCCAGGGCCGTAGGCCAACTCACTGTCTTTTGTGTAGCCGCGTGTTGTGGTTGTGCCCTTGGGGAATACGGTGTCGCGATGACCCAGCAACAACACTGGTTTGCCGGGGCCACCGGGCAATTCAGCCAGCAGCACATCGCCGAAACCCTCGACCGGGATACGCTCTACGCTGATTCCGTCAGCCTGCAATTGTGCGCAGAGCAGGTCACCGACTGCGTCGACGCCGGCCTTGTCGTAACTGTTGGAATCGGTATCGACCAGGCGCTGCAGCAGCGCTTCCATCGCCTCATATTGCTCGGCCAGCCACGCGGTGGCGTGCAGTTGTGCCTCATTCATTCACTCAGCTCCTGTGCCCGCTGCTCCCGGGTCAGTCGTGCGCCGTCCGTGCCCAGGTCCCAGAACAGTCCGGCCATGATTTGCAGGCTCTCCTTGACCACCGGAGCCAGCAAGTGCTCGTCAGGTGCATGCTGCGAGCACGCCGGGTATGAGTGTGGCACCCAGACCGTCGGCAGGCCCAGCACTTCAGCGAATACGTCATTGGGCAGCGAACCGCCCAGATTGGGCAGCAGCGCGGGTTTCTTGCCCGTGGTGGCGGCCAGCGAATCCAGCGCCCAGCCGACCCACGGGCTGTCCGGTGACAGGCGCGTGGCGTGCATCACGTCCATGCGCGTCTGTCTGACCTCGACACGATCGAAGCCATGGGCATCCAAGTGCGCGCGCACCGCGGGGATGAACGCGTTGTAATCACTGTCGACCACAAAGCGAATGTGACACAACGCGTGAGCCTTGCCGGGAATGGCGTGTACCGGGGCGTCCGGGTTGCCGGTCTTGAAGGCGAGCACGTCGAGGGTGTTCCAGCCGAAGACTTTTTCGCTGAGCGACAGCGCCGGGTTGCCCCAGTCGGCGTCGATGTCCGGATCGCCAGGGCCGCCGCCGACCTCGATATCCGCCAATGCGGCCTTCACCGCGTCGGGGATGACCTTGGGCATGAGCCCCGCGACTTTCACCCGGCCATGCTCATCGACCATGCTGGCGATGGCATTGGCCAGAATGATCCCCGGGTTGGCCAGCAGACCGCCCCAATTGCCGGAATGGTGCGCGCCTTCGCGCAGGTTCACCGTCAGCTCGAAGTTGAACACCCCGCGCGAGCCGAGAAACAGGGTAGGGCGTGCCGCTGCGAGGCGCGGGCCATCGGAGGCGATGAAGATGTCGGCGGCGAGTTCTTCTGCGTGCGCCTGGCAGAACGCGCTCAGGCCGGGGGAGCCATCTTCCTCGCCCATTTCCAGAAGCAGTTTGACGTTGAAACCCAGCTTGCCGTCGCGAGCCTTGAGGGTCTGCTCCAGTGCCGTCAGGTTGATCAGGTGCTGGCCCTTGTTGTCGGCGGTGCCACGTCCGTACCAGCGCTCGCCACGTTCGATCACCTGCCACGGCGACAGGCCTGTCTGCCACTGCGCGTCATAGCCGCGAACCACGTCACCGTGGCCGTAACTGAGCAGCGTTGGCAGTTCAGGGGCTTCGATGCGCGTGGCGATCATCAGCGGGCCGCGTCCGGCGACCGGGTTGTCATGCACGGCAACGCTGAAACCCAGACGCTCGACATGCGGGGTGATGAACTCATGAAGATAACGATACAGCTCGGGCAGGCTTTCGGCCTCCTGGCTCTGGGTCGGGTAGGCGACGCTTTTGCCGAGCAGGGCGAAAAACGCGCCGTTGTCGAACTGTTCAGTGACGTTTTCGATGGCGTGCGAACGGCTACTCATGAGGGCATCTGCTCCAGAGGTTTTGAGGTGTCGTGCAGGTGGCAGCGAACGGTTCCGCCTTCGATGCGGCCAATGGCCGGGGCTTTTTCCTTGCACTGGGGCATGCAGGCCGGGCAGCGCGGATGAAAGGCGCAGCCGGACGGCGGCGACATGGGATTGGGAAAGGCCCCGTGCAAACCCAGATCGGGAATGCCCAAGTGCGGGTCCGGGGTCAGCACCGAGTCCAGCAACGCCTGGGTGTAGGGATGGCCAGGCCGGGCGAACAATGATTCGCGGCTGCGCTCTTCGACGATCCGCCCCAGGTACATGACCGCCACGCGGTCGGCCAGATGTTCGATGACGGCCAGGTTATGGCTGATCAGCAGGTAAGTCAGGCCGAATTCCTGTTTGAGGTCCTGCAACAGATTGAGAATCTGTGCCTGCACTGAAACGTCCAGCGCCGAAGTCGGCTCGTCGCAGATCAATACATCCGGGCGCATCACCAGCGCCCGGGCAATCGCCACACGCTGGCGCTGGCCACCGGAAAGCTGGCTCGGGTAACTGTCGATCACGCGCTTGGGCAAGCCGACCACGTCCATCATCGCTTCGGCGCGCTGGCGACGTTCGGCCGGGGTGCCGATGCCATGCACGATCAGCGGCAACGTGACGATCTCGCGCAGGGTCTTGCGCGGGTTGAGTGACGAGTAGGGGTCCTGAAAGATCGGCTGAATGCGCCGCGCCATCTCCTTGCGGTCGGTGCCGGCGAGGTGCTTGCCGTTGACCAGTACGTCGCCACTGCTGGGCGCAAGCAGCCCCAGCAGCATCTTCGCCAGGGTACTTTTACCGCAGCCCGATTCGCCGACCAGCCCGAGTGTTTCGCCACGCATCAGACGCAGCGACACGCCATCGACGGCTTTGAGCGTGGCATTGGGTTTGAAAAAGCCACGGCTGATGCTGAATTCGCGGCGCATATCGCACAGCTCCAGCGCGATGTCTTTCTTCATGCTGGCAGTCGGGACCTGTTTCACGGCGGTATTCATGACGGTACGCCCTCACGGTGAAACACAGGTTCGGCACCCGCTGCGGCAAACAGGCAGCGAGTCATGTGGTTGTGGCTATTGATCGGCGGGACGTCGTCGGCACAGGCGGGGATCGCTTGCGGGCAGCGATTGCGAAATGCGCAGCCGTGTTGTTCGCCGACCAGGCTGGGCACCAGCCCTGGAATCGACCCCAGCGGCTGACCCGGTTGAGTGCGTCCGGGGATCGGTATGCTCGCCAGCAAGCCGCGGGTATAGGGGTGTTGCGGGTTCTCGAACAACTCGATGGCCGGGGCGGTTTCGACGATCTGTCCGGCGTACATCACCGCAACCCGGTCGGCGATACGTGCCACCAGCCCCAGGTCGTGGGTGATGAAGATCACGGCCAGACCCAGCTCCTTCTGAATGTCGCGGATCAGGCGCAGGATCTGTGCCTGAATGGTCACGTCCAGCGCAGTGGTCGGTTCGTCGGCGATGATCACGTCCGGTTCGCACATCAGGGCCATGGCGATGATTACCCGCTGGCGCAGGCCGCCCGACAGTTGATGCGGGTACTGACGCAGCCGCTCGCCCGCATTGCTGATCCCGACTTTCTCAAGCATCTGCGCGGCGCGCTGCAGGGCCTCCTTGCGGGACACCTTGCGGTGTCGGGTAAGCACTTCGCTGAGCTGATCGCCGATGCTGTAGGCCGGGTTCAGCGAGGTCATCGGCTCCTGAAAGATCATCGCCAGGCGGTTGCCGCGCAGGTCGCACATCTGCCGCTCGCTCTGGGTCAGCATGTCGATGCCGTCCAGGCTCAGTGTCGTTGCGGTACGCCGGGCCTTACGCGGCAGCAGCTCCATGAGTGCCAGCGAAGTCAGGGATTTGCCGCAGCCGGACTCGCCGACGATGCACAGCATTTCGCCGCGCTCGACCTGAAAGTCCAGGCCGCGCACTGCGTGGAGCGTGTCTTGGCCGAGAGGAATCTCGACACGCAGGTTTTCAACATGCAACAGCGCCATGTGCGTATCTCCTCTGTCAGTTGCGCCCGTCGGGCAGGATCAGGTCGCGCAGGCCGTCACCGACCAGATTGATGCCCAGCACCAGCACCATCAGGGCGACGCCGGGAATGGCGATGACCCAAGGGGAAAAGAACATGTACAGTTTGCCCTCGGCGATCATCAGCCCCCATGAAGGAATGGGCGGCTGCACGCCGACCCCGAGAAACGACAGTGCCGACTCGAGGAGGATCGCGTGAGCCATTTCCAGGGTAGCGACAACGATCAGCGCGCCGACCAGATTGGGCAGGATTTCGCTGGCCAGAATGCGCAGCGTCGAGCAGCCCAGGGCCTGGGCCGAGGCGACGTATTCAGCGTCGCGAATCTGCTGCACGGCAGCGCGCACCACCACGGCAAAGCGGTCCCAGAGCAGGCAGCCAAGCAGCACGATCACCACTTTCAGCGAGCCACCGATCAGCGACGCGGAGGCCAGCGCGATCATCACCACCGGCATCGCCAGGCGGGTGGTGATCAGGTAGCTGATCACCGCGTCGGTCTTGCCGCCGAAGTAGCCGGCCAGCAGGCCCATGATGGTGCCGATAACGCCGGAAATCAGCGCCGCCGAGAAGCCGATGAACAGTGAGATGCGTGCGCCGTAGAGCAGTCGCGACAGGTAATCGCGGCCCAGTTTGTCGGTGCCCAGCACGTAGTCCCAGGTGCCGTTGGCCATCCAGACAGGCGGTTTCATGCGCAGCATCACGTCCTGCGCATAAGGGTCGTAGGGGGCCAGCCAGGGCGCGAACAGGGCGCCGAGCAGGATAATCAGCAGCAATACTGCGCCGATGACGAAGCCGCGATGCGCGAAGCTGCTGCGTAATGTGCGCCAGACGCTGCGCGCCGGAGGCTGGTAATCGTTGATCAGCAGCGGCGATGAGGTGGTTGTGCTCATGGGGCCTCCTATTTCACGCGGATGCGCGGGTCGAGCAGTGCGTTGAGCACGTCGGCCAGCAGGGTGAGGACGATGTAGATCACCGCGATCAACAGCACGACCGCCTGCACCACCGGAAAGTCGTCACGGGCAATCGCGTCCCAGGCCAGCTGGCCAATGCCCTGCAGCGAGAAAACCGTCTCGATGACCACCGAGCCGCCGAGCATGAAACCAAACTCCACCGCGGCGAGGGCCACCACCGGAATCAGCGCGTTGCGCAGCGCATGCTTGAACAGGACAGTGGCGGGGCGCAGGCCCTTGGCCCGCGCGGTGCGGATGTAATCGGAATTGAGCACGTCGAGCATGCCCGCACGGGTCAGGCGCATAATCGCAGGCGTGGCGTAGTAACCGAGTGCGATGGCCGGCATCACGAAGTGCGCCCAGGTCGAATTGCCCGACACCGGCAGCCATTTCAGGGTGACCGAAAACACCACGATCAACATCAGCGCGAACCAGAAACTGGGCATGGCCTGACCCAGTACCGCGATGCTCAGTGCCAGGCGATCGATCCACGTGTCGCGTTTCACGGCGGCCAGCACACCCAGCGGAATGGCGATCAGCAGCGCAATACTCAGGGCCATTGCGCCCAGCCCGAGGGTGATCGACAGGCGCGAGGCGATCAGGTTGTAAACCGACTCCTGGAAGAAGAACGAGTCGCCCAGATCAAGACGCACTACGTCGGCCAGCCATTCGAAATACTGCGTAACCAACGGCTTGTTGAGGCCGTACTGCACCCGGATCTGTTCGATCTGCTCGCTGGTGGCTTCCGGCCCGCCGATGGCAGTGGCCAGATCGCCGGACAGGTGCAGCAGGGAAAAGCTGATCACCGACACGGTAATCGCTACGCACAGGGCAATGCCCAGGCGGCGCAAGAGAAATCCGAACATGGCAAGTGACCTTGTGTTCAGGGAATGACGGGGTGACTGACCCAACTGCAAGGCGCGTCATGCGCCTCACAGCCAGGCTTGCCGACGGTCTTGGTCAGGCGCTTATTTCCAGCTCGACAGCACGAAGCGCGGCAACTCGTCCGGGTAAGGCTTGAAGTTCAGGTCCGAGACATAGGCGTAGTTCATCGAGTAGTTGAACAACGGCGCCCAGTAGGCCTGCTCGCTGATGCGTTGCAACGCCTTGCGGTAGTTGTCCTTGCGCACCTGCGGGTCCAGCGCGTTGTCGGCGGTCTGCAGCCAGCCCTGGACTTGCGGGTCCTTGATGTTGTCGTCGGGATTGCCCTTGAACCAGGTGCCGGCCGACGCCGAGGTATCGAGGATCGAGAACGAGCCCCACGCCTGGAACGACATCGCTACCTTGCCGCCACGCTGCTGATCACGCAGAGCAGCGTACTTCAGGTAACGCAGCTTGGCGTTGATGCCCACGGCGCGCAGGTTACCGATGATGGCCTCCACGTAATCGCGGTCACGGTAGGCGAAGATTTCGGTTTCAAAGCCGTTCGGGTAGCCGGCTTCGGCGAGCAGCGCCTTGGCCTTTGCCGGGTCGTAGTTGTAGACCGTGGCTGCGCTGGTGTCGCAACCGAACTGGCCAGGGTAGCAGGCGACCTGCAACGGCTTGCTCTCGCCGCCGACCAGTTGCGAGGCCAGACCGTCACGGTTGATCGCGTGGTTGATCGCCTGGCGCACCTTCAGGTGTTTCATCGGCGAATCGGCGCTGGAGGTGCCGCGCGCATCCAGAATCAGAAAACCTATACGCATGGTCGCGCCGCTGGTGACCACCAGATTGGGCATGGCCTTGAGGTTTTCCGCCTGATCCGGTGCAACCCGCCAGGTCCAGTCGACGCCGCCGGTCATCAGCTCGGCCAGACGCGTTTCGGCATCGGCGATCACCCGGAAGTTGATGTGACCGATCTTCGGTTGACCCTGTGGGCTGTCCTTGAAGTAGTCCGGGTTCTTGTCCATTTTCACGCCTTCGCCGGTGGCGATGGCCGTCACCTTGTAAGGCCCGGTGCCGATCGGTTTACGGCTGAAGCCTGCCAGCCCGACTTCTTCGAAGTATTTTTTCGGGAACATCGGTACGGCGTTGGAGAGGTATTCCAGCGCAGGCGGGAAAGGCTTTTTCAGGTGCAGACGAACGCTGTAGTCGCCCAGCTTTTCGGCGCTCTTGATCCAGTCGACATTTTGTACCGTGACCACCTTGGACTCTGGAGACACCACATAATTGAGGGTGAACACCACGTCATCTGCGGTGAACTGGTCGCCGTTGTGAAACTTCACGCCCTGGCGCAGCTGGAAATCGATGGTCGTATCGTCGACCTGTTTCCAGCTGGTGGCGAGCATCGGCTGGTACTCGCCATTGTCCGGGTTGCGGTAGACCAGGTTGTCCCAAATCAGGCGACCGAGGATCACGCCTTCGCGCAAATCGTTGTGATAGGGGCTGATGTTTTCCGGTTCGCTGTCGGAGGCGTAGACCAGTGTGTCGTCGGCCTTGCCGGCCAGGACGGAGAAACTGCTGAACAGGCTCAATAGCGCGATGCTGCGAGCGAAACCCTTGATTCCCATGCCGTCGTCTCCAAAAGGCAAAGTGGATGTATCAAAGGGCAGTGGGTCGCAAATGCGAGAAGAGGGGGAAACAACGAGGCCGCAGTGTTCTTTTGATTGGGTTCTTTTGGTGAGTTGCGCCTCGACATGACTCTAGGCAAAGCGTATCAATGCCACAAGCACAATATTTCGAACCTTTCATTGCTGAAAAGGCAACGCAGGAGCAGTCATGCAACTCTACGGCGTACAGTCCACGGCCTTGCGCTACTTCCTCGAAGTGGCGCGGTGCGGATCGATCAGCGAAGCCTCGATCCGCCTCAATGTCGCGTCTTCGGCGGTCAGTCGACAGATCAGCAAACTGGAGCGGGAGCTGGACGCAGTGCTCTTTGAGCGCCAGGCGCGCGGCATGATGCTCAGCGAGGCGGGCGTTCGCCTGGCGGCCTACGCGCGCAAATCACAGCTTGAGGCCGAGCAGGTAGTGCTGGAAATCACCGAGCTGCAAGGCTTGCAGCGTGGGCATGTGCGCATCGCATGCTCGGAGGGCTTTGCCCTGGATTTTCTGCCGCAGTGCATTGCGCGTTTTCGGCGGCAGTATGAGGGTATCCATTTCTCGATGGAGGTCTGTGCTCCGGCGCAGGCCACCGAGCGGGTGCGCTCGGGCGACGCTGACCTGTGCCTGACCTTCAGCCTGACGCCGCAGAACGAGATCAAGGTCGAGCACATCCACAGCGGCGCGATCTGCGCGGTGGTCAGTCATAACCATCCGCTGGCCGCACGCAAGGAGGTTACGCTGGCTGAACTGCAGCCTTACGCCATCGCCCTGACCAATACCGACACGACCTTGCGCCAGTTGTTTGATATCTGCTGCGGCGTGCAGGGCCTGCTGTTCGACCCGGTGCTGACCAGCAACTACATCGGCGCCTTGCTGCGGTTTGTTCGGGAGGAGGGCGGAATCAGCCTGTCCAGCGAAATGACCCTGGATAAACGCGCCCATGAGAAACAGCTCAAATCGCTGCCGATCAGCGACGATGGCATGAAGGCACGGCGTATCGAGTTGCAAAGCATGGCCGGGCGCAACCTGCCCGCAGCAGTCGCTGCCTTCCGGGATTTTCTGATCGAGGAGCTGGCAAAGACCTGAGCCGCTGGCGGTGTTACGTGGGCGCCGTGCGGGGTGAATAACGTTTGGTTGATGAAGTTAACAATTATGATGTTATAGTGTAACGAATTTATGGCCGTGCACTGTACGGCTGTGAACCGCCAACATCAGGCTTCGCCCGCGTGGTGAAGTTCGCCAACGAGACGAACGACGCACATGAACAAACCTCTCCCGGATGTTGCCCTGACGGAAATTTCCCCGGCGCTGGTTTCACTCGACTGGGTCGGCATGCAAGGTGTGGAAGTGCCGATCAGACTGGCTGAAGCGGGCATCCGTCATCCTGTTCACACGCATGTCGATCTGCAGGTCGATCTGGCCGACCCGAGCGTCAAGGGTATCCACATGTCGCGACTCTATCGGCTGCTCGACGGCTACGCCGAGCATCAGATCGTCAGCCCCTATACGTTGTCGGCCTTGCTGGAAGCCATGGTCGAGAGCCACCTCGACTGCCACTCCAGTCATGCCCGACTGACGCTGAGCTTCAATCTGCTGTGCCGCCGCCCGGCGTTGATTACCGAAGCGCTCAGCGGCTGGAAATCCTACCCCGTGAAGCTCGATGCCACCTGGCATGCTGGTCGGCTGTGCCTCGACAGTTCGGTGGATATCACCTACTCCTCCACCTGCCCGTGCTCGGCTGCATTGTCTCGCCAATTGCTGGAAGAGGCATTCGCAGCGCGCTTCGGCAGGCAGTCGTTTGTCGATCCGATGCAGGTCGCGAGCTGGCTGCGCGAGAACGCATCGTTTGCCACGCCGCACAGCCAGCGCAGCGTTGCAACGGTGCAAGTGCGGGTGGCGGACCAGGCGACCGAGCTGGGCCTGATGACGCTGATCGATCTTGTCGAACAGGCGTTGGGCACCCCGGTGCAAACCGCGGTCAAGCGTGCCGATGAGCAGGCCTTCGCGCGGCTCAACGGCCAGAATCTGATGTACGTCGAAGACGCTGCGCGCAAGGTCCAGCAAGCACTTGAAGGCCGCTATGCAGCTTCCAGCGTCAGTGTCCGCCACTTCGAAAGCCTGCATCCGCACGATGCCGCTGCCCAGACTTCCAACTACCTGTCCTGAGGTTTCATTCCGTGATCCGTAAAAATCCTTCCGGCCATCTGCCGGTCATTGCCGAGTCCGCCTACATCGATAAAACCGCGATCATCTGCGGCAAGGTGATCATCAAGGACAACGTATTTGTCGGCCCCTACGCCGTGATCCGCGCCGACGAAGTCGATGCCACCGGGGACATGGAGCCGATCGTCATCGGGGCCAATTCCAACATTCAGGACGGCGTTGTGATCCATTCGAAATCAGGTGCTGCTGTCACTATCGGCGAGTTCACCTCGATTGCCCACCGCTCCATCGTGCACGGACCTTGCATGGTCGGAGATCGCGTGTTCATCGGTTTCAATAGCGTGTTGTTCAATTGCCAAGTCGGCAACGGCAGCGTGGTCAGGCACAACTCGGTGGTCGATGGTCGCGATTTGCCGGAGCACTTTTACGTGCCGTCCACCACCCGGATCGGGCCGGGTACTGACCTTTCGCAATTTCCACCGGTGAGCATTTCGGCTTCGGAATTTTCCGAAGATGTGGCGCACACCAACATTGATCTGGTGCGCGGCTACAAGGCGCTTCAGAACGAGTTCTGACCCAGGACACCCTTGACTCATTGCACTTCCGCCCACGGATCTGGATCTTTCATGACAACAGCTGTTCACTCAACCCGGGCACCCGCATCACGGCTGCGCTCGATCGATGCTCTGCGCGGGCTGATCATTCTTTTCATGTTGCTGGACCATGTCCGCGAAACGTTCTTCATGCACCACCAGGTCATCGACCCGATGGACGTCACGACCACCGCGCCGGAGCTGTTTTTCAGCCGGACGCTGGCGCATTTGTGTGCGCCACTGTTCGTCCTGCTGACCGGGCTTTCGGCGTTTCTCTACGGCGAGAAACATCAGGGCAAAAGCGACGTTTCGGCGTTCCTGCTCAAGCGCGGACTGTTTCTGATTGCGCTGGAATTCACGCTGGTGAGCTTTGCCTGGACCTTCAAGTTCCCGCCAACCATCATCTACCTGCAAGTGATCTGGGCCATCGGCCTGAGCATGGTCGCGCTGTCGTTGATGGTGTTTCTGCCGCGCTGGGCGCTGGTGGTCATCGGTGTGGTGATCATTGCCGGGCATAACCTGCTGGACACGGTGCATTTCGGTGTCGAGTCGGCCATGCACGTGCCGTGGGCGGTCCTGCACGACCGTGGCTGGATCGAGGCTTCCGATAACCTGCGCTTGCGCACGTCGTATCCGTTGTTGCCGTGGATCGGCATCATCGCACTGGGCTACGCCGCAGGCCCCTGGTT
Organism: Pseudomonas cerasi; assembly: GCF_900074915.1. Taxonomy (GTDB): domain Bacteria; phylum Pseudomonadota; class Gammaproteobacteria; order Pseudomonadales; family Pseudomonadaceae; genus Aquipseudomonas; species Aquipseudomonas cerasi. Next base: position 3,309,043 of record NZ_LT222319.1, on the reverse strand, counting down.
CTCAAGCAGCTACGACGCGGCGAAACGCCGTGCGAATCTGTGGAAGTGTGGGGCAGGGGCACTGCTGGGCTTCGTGGTCCTGCGCCTGATCAACGGCTACGGTGAAAAACCGTGGAGCGTCGGCGACAGCGGCATACAGACGGTCATGAGCTTCTTCAACATCACCAAATACCCGCCCTCGCTGCTGTTCATCTGCCTGACGCTGGGGATTGGTCTGCTGATCCTCATCGCCTTCGAACGCAGTCAGGAGAAAAGCGGGTTAAGGCCGCTGGTGGTGCTCGGTTCGGCGCCGATGTTTTTCTACCTGCTGCACCTTTACGTGCTGAAAGTCCTGTACCTGATTGCCTTGGCGATCTGGGGCACCAATCAGGGCACGTACTTCGGTTTCGACCACATGTGGGGAGTCTGGCTGACCTCGGTGGTACTGGCCGTTCTGCTGTTCCCGGCGGTGCGCTGGTTCGCCGCGCTCAAGGCCCGTCGTCGGGATATCAGCTGGCTGAAATACTTCTAGTCCCCGCAACAGCGGTACGCCTGCTGGCGTACCGCGTCTCGCCTGGCGTCAATCTCCGTGCGCCCCGTAATTCATGATCGACAGCAGTTTGATCGGCACCTGCACCAGTTGCTCGGGGCCATGGGGGATGTCGCCGTCGAAGGTCAGACTGTCACCGGCCTGCATCGGATACAACTGGTTGCCGTGGCGGTAGATCAGCTCGCCTTCCAGCAGGTGCAGAAACTCCGTACCTGGGTGTGAAAAGGTCGGAAACTCTTCGCTGGCATCGTCCATCGTCACCATGTACGCCTCGAAACTCTTCTTCGGCCCACGGGTATGGTTGAGCAGGTGATAGGTATGGCCTTTCTCGGTGCCGCGCCTCACCACTTCGAGTCCTTCATCGGCCTTCACCAGCAAGGCACTGCTGCCTTGCTGGTCGTACTGGCTGAACAGTTTGGACATGGGCATGCCCAGCACGTCGCACAGGCGGCTGAGGTTGTCGAGGCTGGTCGAGACCTGCGCGTTCTCGATCTTGCTCAGCATGCCCTGGCTGATGCCGGCGATGCGCGCCACGTCGGCGAGCTTCAGTTCCTGAGCCTGGCGCTGACGCTTGATCTGAATGCCCAGGTACTGCTCGAGCTTCAATTTCGGATGAGGGTCGGTCGGCATATTCATCGGCTTTGCACGGTTTCCGTTCAATAATTTTTATTTCGCACTGGGAATGTGCGTTTTGAAGCAGCCTTGGTCTGGCCGAGTCGCAAATTATTCCCAGAGGGAAAACGAGTTTCCCATATAAACAGCCGAATTACCCCTCCCGAGTCACTTCGTTTAACTGGCATACCAAACTGGCAAGCGCCTTGCATTCCTAAAGGGAAAGTAACTTTCCTGTTCGGAATATACCCCGAGAGGCAGTGAACAGCGGTCCTTCCCTGAAACGTTTTGCTTTTGCCAGGAGACACGTCCCATGTTGCCACCCGAAACACAGCGTCTGATCGAACAGCACGGCATCAAGTACGTACTGGCTCAGTTCGTCGACATTCATGGTTCGGCCAAGACCAAATCCGTTCCTGTGACAGGTCTGGAGATGGTTGCAGAGGACGGCGCCGGTTTTGCCGGTTTCGCGATCTGCGGCATGGGCATGGAGCCTCACGGGCCAGACTTCATGGCCAAGGGCGATCTGTCGTCGCTGACACCCGTGCCGTGGCAGCCGGGCTATGGACGTGTGGTGTGCATCGGCCATGTGGATGGCAAACCTTGGCCCTATGACAGCCGCTACGTGCTGCAGCAGCAGGTCGAACGCCTCAGTCAGCGTGGCTGGACCCTCAATACCGGCCTGGAGCCCGAGTTCAGCCTGTTCAAGCGCGATGTCACCGGCAGCCTGCAGATGGTCGATGCCAGCGATAACCTCGACAAGCCCTGCTATGACTACAAGGGGCTGTCGCGCTCTCGCGAGTTTCTCGAGCGCCTGACCGAGGCACTGCAGCCGGTGGGTTTCGACATCTATCAGATCGATCATGAAGATGCCAACGGCCAGTTCGAGATCAATTACACCTACAGTGAGGCCATGGAATCGGCCGACCGCTTCACCTTCTTCCGCATGGCCGCCGGAGAGATCGCCAATGATATGGGCATGATCTGCTCGTTCATGCCCAAGCCCGACCCCAAGCGTGCCGGCAATGGCATGCACTTTCACCTGTCGATCGCCAGTGCCAGCAACAAGAACCTGTTCCACGATGCCAGTGACCCGAGTGGCATGGGGTTGTCGAAGCTGGCTTATCACTTCGCTGCGGGCCTGCTGGCTCATGGGCCTGCGCTGTGTGCCTTTGCCGCGCCCACGGTCAACTCCTACAAACGCCTGGTGGTCGGCAACTCACTTTCGGGCGCCACTTGGGCCCCGGCTTTCATTGCCTTTGGTGCCAACAACCGCTCGGCGATGGTACGCGTGCCCTATGGCCGCCTGGAGTTTCGTCTGCCCGACGCCGGGTGCAATCCGTACCTAGTCAGCGCCGCAATCATTGCCGCAGGGCTGGACGGCATCGACCGGCAACTGGAGATCGATCACGTCTGCAACGAGAATCTCTACACATTGAGCCTCGAAGAGATTGCCGCACGGGGCATCAAGACCCTGCCGCAGTCGCTCAACGAAGCCTGCGACGCGCTGCAGGCCGATCCGTTGTTTGGCGAAGTGCTGGGCAGCGAGATTGTCGATGAATTCATCCGCCTCAAGCGCATGGAGTGGGTGGAATACAGCCGCCACGTGAGCGATTGGGAAGTGAAGCGCTATATCGAGTTTTTCTAGCTGCACGTTTCAGGCTTCAGGCTGCAAGAAGAAGCTGGATTGCGGCGAATTTGATTTTTCTGTCTATGCGGTTGGCTTGCAGCGTGAAGCTTGCCGCTCCCGAACAAGGTGAGGCTTATGTGCGGAATCGTTGGTTTGTATCTGAAAAACCCGGCGCTGGAGTCGCAACTCGGCAAGTTGTTCGAGCCGATGCTCGAAGCCATGACCGACCGCGGACCGGACAGTGCCGGGTTCGCCATCTATGGCGATGAAGTGGCGCAGGGCTGGGTCAAGCTGACCTTGCAGGCCACCACCGAACAGTATGATTTCACGGCGTTGATCGCGGCGCTTCAAGACAGGTTGAGCGCGCCTCTGGACTGGTTTCAGAACGCCAGCGCCGTGGTCTTGAAGATTCAGGCCGAAGAAGCCCCAGTGCGTGCCGCGCTGGCGGAACTGGCACCGAGCGTGCGCATCATGAGTGCCGGGCAGAGCATCGAGATCCTCAAGGGCATGGGCCTGCCGCGGGAGATTTCCGAACGCTTCGGTCTGGCGTCCATGAAAGGCAGTCACATCATCGGCCACACGCGCATGGCCACCGAAAGCGCCGTGACCATGGAGGGCAGTCATCCATTTTCCACGGGCTCCGACCTGTGCCTGGTGCACAACGGCTCGTTGTCCAATCACTTTCGTCTGCGCCAGAACCTGCGCCGCGAAGGCATTCACTTCGAGACCGACAACGACACCGAAGTGGCGGCGGGGTATCTGGCCTGGCGTCTGCAACAGGGCGACAGCCTGAAACAGGCGCTCGACAAGTCGCTCGAAGACCTTGATGGCTTCTTTACCTTCGCCATCGGCACACGCAATGGCTTTGCGGTGATTCGCGACCCGATCGCCTGCAAACCGGCGATCCTTGCCGAAACCGATGACTACGTCGCCATGGCTTCGGAATACCAGGCGCTGTCCAGCCTGCCGGGGATCGAAAACGCCAGGGTCTGGGAACCGGTCCCGGCCACCATGTACATCTGGGAACGCGAGCCAGCCGAGGGAGCACGTCCATGAAAACCGTCGATCTTTCCAGCGCCACCGTGCGTGATCTGAATCAGGCCCTGCACGACCAGGTCAAGGAATTGCAGGACCGCGAATGGCTGGTCACGCATCCCGATGGCGCACACAACCTGGCGGTCGGCGTCAACGAAGCCATCTCCATCGATATCCAGGGCCACGCGGGTTACTACTGCGCGGGGATGAACCAGAAAGCGTCGATCACCGTGCACGGCAACGTCGGCGTCGGCTGCGCGGAAAACATGATGTCCGGCGCTGTGCGGGTCAAGGGCAGCGCCTCGCAGGCGGCCGGTGCGACGGCACATGGCGGCTTGCTGGTGATTGAAGGCGATGCCGGAGCGCGTTGCGGTATTTCCATGAAAGGCATCGACATTGTGGTCGGCGGCAGCATCGGCCACATGAGCTGCTTCATGGGCCAGGCCGGTCGGCTGGTGGTCTGTGGCGACGCCGGTGATGCGCTGGGCGACTCGTTGTATGAAACGCGGATCTACGTCAAAGGCAAGGTCGAGTCACTGGGCTCTGACTGCATCGCCAAGGAGATGCGTGAAGAGCATCTGCAGGAGCTGCAGGAGTTGCTCAATCGCGCTGGCTTCAACGAGAAGGCAGCGGATTTCAAACGCTACGGCTCGGCCCGTCAGCTTTACAACTTCAAAGTCGATAACGCCTCCGCGTACTGATTCAGGAGCATTACCATGAGCGACCCCATCAGCCACAAACCTGCTCCAGTCCTGCGCGAATCGGCCACCTTCGATCGCCTGACCATTCAGGAAATCCAGCGCGCTGCGGAAACCGGCATCTACGACATTCGCGGTGGCGGCACCAAGCGCAAGCTGCCGCACTTCGACGACCTGTTGCTGCTCGGCGCCAGCGTGTCGCGCTACCCGCTGGAAGGCTACCGCGAGAAGTGCGGGACCGACGTGGTGCTCGGCAATCGTTTTGCCAAGAAGCCGTTGTACCTGAAAATTCCGGTAACCATTGCAGGCATGAGCTTCGGCGCGTTGTCGGCCAACGCCAAGGAAGCACTGGGCCGTGGCGCAACCATCGCGGGAACCAGCACCACCACCGGCGACGGCGGCATGACCCCGGAAGAGCGTGGCCAGTCGCAGCATCTGGTCTATCAGTACTTGCCATCGCGTTATGGCATGAACCCGGACGATCTGCGCAAGGCCGACGCCATCGAGATCGTCCTGGGGCAGGGCGCCAAACCGGGCGGCGGTGGCATGTTGCTGGGCATGAAAGTGACGGAACGTGTGGCTGGCATGCGTACCTTGCCGGTCGGCGTCGATCAGCGTTCGGCATGCCGTCACCCGGACTGGACAGGCCCTGACGATCTGGCGATCAAGATTGCCGAGATTCGCGAGATCACCGACTGGGAAAAACCGATCTACGTGAAGATCGGTGCCAGTCGTCCCTACTACGACGTGAAACTGGCCGTGAAAGCCGGCGCCGACGTGATCGTACTCGACGGCATGCAGGGCGGTACGGCGGCGACTCAGGAAGTGTTCATCGAACACGTCGGCATCCCGATTCTGCCTGCCATCCCGCAAGCCGTGCAGGCGCTGCAGGAGATGGGCATGCATCGCAAGGTGCAGTTGATCGTCTCCGGCGGCATCCGCAACGGCGCCGACGTGGCCAAGGCCATGGCGCTGGGTGCCGACGCAGTGGCGATCGGCACGGCGGCGCTGATAGCGCTGGGCGACAACCATCCGCGGCTCGACGAAGAACTGAGAAAGATCGGCTCGGCAGCGGGTTACTACGACGACTGGCAGAACGGCCGCGACCCGGCGGGCATCACCACCCAGGACCCGGAACTGTCCAAACGTCTCGACCCGGTCGAAGGCGGTCGGCGTCTGGCCAACTACCTGCGCGTACTCGTCCTCGAAGCCCAGACCATGGCCCGCGCGTGCGGTAAATCACACCTGCACAACCTCGACCCGGAAGATCTGGTGGCACTGACCGTCGAATCAGCCGCCATGGCCCGAGTGCCCCTGGCCGGGACATCGTGGATTCCGGGGTCTGGCTCTGGGTACTGACGCCATAACGTGCTTTTCGATCACGATGGCACAGACGACGCAGGGTGCGACGTAAGTGACGGCTGAGTCCTGGCGCTGATCCGGGGGTAGCCTGGCATGACGCCAGGCTAGCCGCGCCGGGTCCAGGCTGTGTAAAAACTACTGCGCTTGGCAATACTGCGTTAAAAACAGGCGAAAAATGCTCATTTAGAACACCCAGAGTCGGTCGCGACCCCGGCCGTTTTCGCCTGTTTTTGCCTTGTCTTGCCTTCGCTCGTGACGTTTTTACACACCTTGGGCCATGGATGGCCCGTTGCGGCGCCCCCCGGATCAGTGACAGGGCGAAGGAACCCGACGAAGTCGGGCCGGAAACAGCAGCGAAGGGATTTGCCTACTTTGGCCCCATCAAAAGTAGGTCGCCGAGGGGCGAAAAGGTGACTCAAGTCGAGCCTGAATCTCACTGAGTCGCAGAACTGTGTGACGCGGAGCGTCACGAAATGCATTACCACGCGGAGCGTGGGAACGAGAACCTTGGTGGTTAGCCCCGCTTTCGGCCTCATCGGACTTATATATAACGCCATTCGCGCAACGAGAACTTGACCCACAAGAGGCCGAAGAGCCTCGCCTGTCCCAATGAACCTCTTTGCTGCCAGACACTTTCCATTCATTTGCGGGAGCTTTGAACATGGTCAATCGTCTACACGGCAAATCCCTTACAGCTTTACTCGCGCTCGGCGCCTTTGCTCCGATTGCGCAGGCAGCTGACGCCCCCGTACTGAACACCGGCAGCACGGCCTGGATGGCCACCGCAGCCGTGCTGGTGCTGTTCATGTGCCTTCCGGGGCTGGCACTGTTTTACGGTGGGCTGGTACGGGCCAAGAACATGCTCTCGCTGTTCACCCAGTGTTTCGGCATTGCCGGAGTGGTAGGCGTGCTGTGGGTCATCTATGGCTACAGCATGGTGGTGGACACCAGCAACATGGTCGAAGGGCAAGTGAGTTTCAATAGTTTCGTGGGCGGTCTGAGTCGTGCGTTTCTGGCCGGCATGACGCTCGACAGCCTGGTCGGCGACATCCCTGAAGGGGTATTCGTGACCTTTCAGATGACCTTCGCGATCATCACTCCGGCGCTGATTGCCGGGGCCTTCGCCGAACGCATGAAGTTCTCTGCGGCGCTGCTGTTCATGGCACTGTGGTTCACCCTGGTGTATGCGCCTGTCGCGCATATGGTCTGGGGTGGCGCCGGCGCCTTGATGCACAACTGGGGCGTGCTGGACTTCGCCGGCGGCACCGCAGTGCACATCAACGCCGGTGTCGCCGCACTGGCGGCATGCCTGGTACTGGGCAAGCGCAAGGGTTATCAGAACGCCCCGATGCCGGCGCACAACCTGAGTTTGACCATGGCCGGCGCGGCGATGCTCTGGGTCGGCTGGTTCGGTTTCAACATCGGTTCCGGTGGCGGCCTGAACGGCACCTCCGGCATCGTCATGCTCAACACGCAAGTGGGGGCGTGCGCCGGGATACTCGGCTGGATGTTCACCGAGTGGTTCAAGGTCGGCAAGCCCAGCGCCCTGGGTCTGGCAAGCGGCGCATTGGCGGGCCTGGTCGGCATCACCCCGGCGTGTGCCTACGTCGGAGTCGGCGGAGCACTGGCCATCGGCGTGCTGTGCGGAGTGTTCTGCTACCTGAGCGTGACTGTGCTGAAGAAACGCCTGCGCTATGACGACAGCCTCGACGTCTTCGGCCTGCACGGCATCGGCGGCATGATAGGAGCAGTACTGACCGGCGTGTTCTGCGTACCCTCACTGGGCGGTCTGGTGCCCGATGTCAGCATGGGCGCCCAAGTGATTGCCCAGATCAAAGGCGTGCTGTTCACCACGGTCTACTGCTTCGCGGTCAGCTGGATGATCCTCAAGGCTGTGCAGGCACTGATCGGCCTGCGCGCGCATGAGTCAGTGGAGGAAATGGGGCTGGACCTGGCCGAGCATAACGAGCGGGCCTACAACCATTGAGAAGGCTGTCGGATCAGTGTCAGGGCGAGGGAACCCGACGAAGTCGGGCCGGAAACGGAGCTGCGTGTTTTGCCTGCTTCGGCCCATCAAAGCAGGTCGCCGAGGGGAGAAAAGGTGACCTGAGTCGACCACCAATCCACCTGACAAAGAAAGACCGCTGTGTGACGCAGAGCGTCACGAACTGCATGCCAACGCGGAGCATTGGCACGATAAACAGTTGGATTTGCGCATAACGTTGAGCGCAGAGCGTGGGGACGATAATCAATACAGCCTGGAGACCTCGCGCTCAGCTCAACGAAACACCGGCACCACGTGCTTGATGAACAGCTCAAGCGACTTTTTCTTCTCGGCGTGCGGCAGGCTGTTGTCGCACCAGAAGCTGAACTCGTCGACACCTAACTCTTGATAATGACGAATGCGCGGAATGATCTCCTCAGGAGTACCGATCATGGTGTTCTTGCGGATATTCTCCAGCTCGAACTCCGGACGTTCCTTGAACTTCTCTTCCGGGCTGGGGGCCAGAAAACCGTTGACCGGCGTCTGTTTATTGCCGAACCATGCGTCGAAAGTGCGGTAGAACTTCGCGATGGCAGTGGCGCCCACTTTCCAGCCTTCAGGATCGTCTGCGGCATGCACATGCGTGTGGCGCAGTACCATCAATTGCGGGCGGGGCACGTCGGGATTGTTGGCCAGCGCGGCTGCGAACTTGTTCTTCAGGTCGACAACTTCTTCGTCACCCTTCATCAACGGGGTGACCATCACGTTACAGCCGTTCTGCACGGCGAAATTGTGCGAGTCAGGGTCGCGCGCAGCGATCCACATCGGCGGCGTGTTGATCGGCTTGGGCACGGAAGTCGAGGTCGGGAATTTCCAGATATCGCCGTCGTGGGCGTAGTCACCCTGCCACAGCGCACGTACCACCGGGACCATTTCACGCAACGCCTTGCCGCCTTCGGAGGCCGGCATGCCACCGGCCATGCGGTCGAACTCCACTTGATAGGCGCCGCGTGCCAAGCCGACTTCCATACGCCCGTTACTGATCACGTCCAGCAGCGCGCATTCACCCGCGACCCGCAATGGGTGCCAGAACGGCGCAATGATGGTGCCGGCGCCCAGATGAATATGTGTGGTCCTGGCCGCCAGATACGCCAGCAACGGCATCGGGCTTGGCGAGATGGTGTATTCCATCGCGTGGTGTTCGCCTATCCAGACTGTGCTGAAGCCGCCTTGCTCGGCCATCAGCGTCAGCTCGGTCAGGTCCTCGAACAGCTGGCGATGACTGACACTTTCATCCCAGCGCTCCATGTGCACGAACAACGAAAACTTCATGACACTTACCTCGCTTAAATCCTGGCGCCTGCACCGGCGTGATGAGTTATTTTTGTCTGATGGTATACCGTAATACTTTCGGTGCAAGTGTTTTTTGCGGTGCTGCTCCCTGCTGTAAAACCCAACGGCAGAAACGAAAAAAGCGCCTCATGGGAGGCGCTTTCGGATGTCGCATATTCAGCCGGGGCAGGATTGATCAGGTCAGAATCAACTGCAGGCCTCGGATTCGATGTAGTCGGCCGTGGAGTCGCGAATCACCGGTCCCATGCCACTCACGGCCGTTGCCTGTTCCATGATTTCCAGCGTGGAACCGGTGCCGACCAGGTTCACAGTGTGGTTGGCGCAGTTATAGACCCGCTTGAAGTAGATCACCCCGAGCATGCCTTCACGCCGGGTGATCACCACGCGTTCCTTTGCGCTGCCGCTTTTCTCTACCAGTGCGTGCTGGCCGGTTGGATCATGAGGTATGGATATGCTTTTGCCTTCGGCATGCGCCGAAAGGGCAGGGATCATCAGGGCCAGAAAACAGGCATGCAATTTCATCGGTGCTCCTGCAGATGAATGCGGTTTCATTGGATCCAAAATTTACCCCAGCCATGCGATTCTGGATAGCAGGGCGAGCTGCCTCTCGTCGGCTTGTTTTCAGCGAATCACGTCCTGCGCATGGTCAGGAAATCCGCAAAGCTGTTGCTCCGCCAACAGCAGTTCCACACCTTGGCTTGACACGGACAGTTGGCGCTGCAAGTCAGCTGACGCAACGCTTTGATATGCCAGTGTTTTATTGAATGGCACGGTTGCTGCTCTGTGGATGTGCAGGCCCTTGTGCTTAATGCGCTCGGGAAGCTTGCAGCCAGAGGAGTACCGATATGAGCCAATCGTCCATAAAATTTGCGTACTGGGTACCCAACGTCAGCGGTGGGCTGGTAGTCAGCAAGATCGAACAGCGCACCAGCTGGACCATCGACTACAACCGTAAGCTGGCGCAGATCGCCGAGCAGTCCGGTTTCGACTACGCGCTGACGCAAATTCGCTTTACCGCCGGTTATGGCGCCGAATTCCAGCATGAATCCGTAGCCTTCAGCCATGCGCTACTCGCGGCCACCGAGAAGCTCAAGGTCATTGCCGCGATATTGCCCGGGCCATGGACCCCGTCGGTGGCCGCCAAGCAACTGGCGACCATCGATCAGCTCACCGCCGGGCGTGTGGCGGTCAATATTGTCAGCGGCTGGTTCAAGGGCGAGTTTCAGGCTATCGGAGAGCCCTGGCTGGAGCATGATGAACGTTATCGCCGCTCCGAGGAGTTCATCCGCGCCCTCAAGGGGATCTGGACCACCGACAACTTCACCTTCAAGGGGGATTTCTATCGCTTCCATGATTACACCCTCAAGCCCAAGCCGATCCAGCGTCCTCACCCGGAAATCTTTCAGGGCGGCAGCTCGCGGGCCGCACGTGATATGGCGGCGCGGGTGTCGGACTGGTATTTCACCAACGGCAATACCGTCGAAGGCATCAAGGCCCAGGTCGATGACATCCGAGCCAAGGCTGCCGCGAACGGGCATTCGGTGAAGATCGGTGTGAATGCTTTCATCATTGCCAGGGATACCGAAGAAGAGGCGCGTGCCGTGCTGGCCGAAATCGTCGAAAAAGCAGATCCGGAAGCCGTCAACGCCTTTGGTGATGCCGCGAAGCAGGCTGGCAAGGCCAGTCCGGAAGGCGAGGGCAACTGGGCCAAATCCACCTTTCAGGATCTGGTGCAGTACAACGATGGCTTCAAGACCAATCTGATTGGCACACCGCGGCAGATTGCCGAGCGCATCGTCGAACTCAAGTCCGTTGGCGTAGACCTGGTGCTTTCAGCGTTCCTGCATTTCCAGGAAGAAGTCGCCTATTTCGGCCAGCACGTATTGCCTCTGGTACGCGAACTGGAAGCCGCTGCACAACGCAAGCCTGTCGCCGAGACGGCTTGACCCCGCCAATAACGACAACCCGCCATGCCCTTGTAAGCCGGCCGCGCTTACAGCCCTCCATAAAATCAGGCGCCACTGTGATCCAGTGTGCGCCTGCTTTCGTATGTTCATCCCCGATCAACCCATAGACAGCTGTACGTGGCATTATGATGCCACTCACTGGCATGCTTTTATCGATGCCAGGCCTTCCAGGTATGGCCGAGCACTTGCCGACAATGGCAGTTAGTAGCGAAAGGATTGTCGATGGCCCCTGAGCAATCAGGTCCGGTTTTCAGAAAAACCAGATGCACTGGTTCTCACCTGTTGTGGAGGCAAGTTTTGAAACGCGACCTTCGGCTTGCGTCATGGCTGATCTTCGTAGTGTGCGCCTGCGTGGTGATGTTGATGGCCTGGCAAGCATGGACCGCACGCCGCAACACCCTGGAAAACATCCAGACCAGCACGATCAATCTGGCTGGAGCGCTAAGCACCTATACGGATGGCATTTTCAAGCAAAGCGAGCTGATGCTGATCGGCCTGACGGAGCGTGTCGAAAAGGACGGCGTCGGGCCTGAACAGATCGAGCGTCTCAGGTGGGTCATTGCGCGTGAAATGGGCGCGCTGCCGCAGATCGATACCGTGTCGCTGTACAACGCCGACGGGATTTGCATCTTCTCGAGCAATCCCAGGGTTATCGGCATCAACAGCGCGCAGCGCGAGTTCTTTCAGCACCACCTGAAGATGCCTGACAAAGCCCCTTACATCGGTCCGACGATTCGCAGCCGTGCCTCCGGTGAATGGGTCATATCGGTCAGCAGACGCATCAATAATCCCGACGCGAGTTTTGCCGGGCTGATGGTCGCCACCATCGGTGTCGACCACCTGTTGAAGTTCTATTCGGACATCAAGGTCGGGCAAACCGGCATTATCAGTCTGACGTCGACCGCCGGGCAGTTGCGGGTGCGCTATCCCCATCTGGAGCAGGAGATCGGTCGCGATCTGTCATCGACGCCCATTTTCAGGTCGGAACGCGGCCGAGTGTCAGGTACCGCACAGTTCGTTTCCAGGATTGACGGTGTTGCGCGTTTTTATGCGTTCAAACGCAGTGATGTCTACCCGATCGTCACCGTGGTTGCGCTGGGTCAGAAAGAAGCCATGCTCGACTGGCTGGGCCAGACTAAGCAGTCCATTCTGGTCATGCTGGTGCTGCTCGGACTGGTGATCGGACTCGGCGTTCGTCTGATTGGGCACATTCACAGCCGCATACGCGCAGAAGACCAGTTGCTCGATTCACAGGCAGCCCTGATCCAGCTCAACCAGCACCTGGAGTTGATTGCCTCCGAAGACAAGCTGACCGGGCTGGCCAATCGCAGACGTTTCGATCAGTTTCTGGAAGTCGAATTCAAGCGCGCCAGACGCGAGCGCAGCCTGCTGTCGCTGATTTTGATCGATGCCGATCATTTCAAACGCTACAACGATCATTACGGCCACCTGGCCGGTGACGAATGCCTGATTGCGCTGGCCCGAGTGGTTGAGCAGTTCATTCGTCGTCCCAGCGACGTCGCCGCCCGTTATGGCGGTGAAGAGATCGCCGTGGTGTTGCCAGGTACTGACGAGTCGAACGCTCGCCAGGTGGCCGAGAACATCCTGCAGGCCATCCGTGACGAGCAGATCGAGCATCCCGCCAGCCCGTTTGGCATCGTGACGATCAGCCTCGGTGTCGCGACATTCGTCGGCACCGATCGCCAACTCGATCAGCGTGGCCTGATTGAGCTTGCCGACCGCGCGTTGTATGCCGCCAAGTCGCAGGGTCGCAACCGGGTGAATGTGGCGTCGGAAATCGCGACCGGCACATTACCGGCCTGGACCCGCGTCAAGTCCTCTACGGACGCGCAAGCCGACACGGAGCCAAGGTCGGGCCAGCGGGATTGATACCCGCTGGCCGCTTGCTGCCTATCGCTTCTCCGTCAGTTGCTGATCGTCGGTAATCTGTTGCGCATGCGGTTTGCGGCGCAGCACGGTCAACACCCAGAAAAAGAATATAGGCACCAGAACCACGCCCAGCAGCGTCGCGCTGAGCATGCCGCCGATGACGCCAGTGCCGATGGCGCGCTGGCTTGCAGCGCCTGCGCCGGTGGCCAGGGTCAGCGGCACCACGCCAAGGATGAAGGCCAGCGAAGTCATGACAATCGGCCGAAAGCGCAGCCGTGCAGCCTGAAGTGCCGCGTCGCGCAGGGAATGGCCCTGATCCCAGAGTTCCTTGGCGAACTCGACGATGAGAATCGCGTTTTTCGCGGCCAGCCCGATGATGGTGATCAGGCCGACTTTGAAATACACATCATTGGGCATGCCGACGGCCGTCACGGCCAGCACGGAGCCCAGCGCGCCGACGGGAACGATCAGCATCACCACCAGCGGGATTGCCCAGCTCTCATACAACGCGACCAGCAGCAGGAACACCACCAGCAGCGCCAGGCCGAACAGTCCGACCGCCTGGCCGCTGGCGACTCTTTCCTGATAGGAGAGGCCGGTCCATTCGTAACCGATGCCTTGCGGCAGCCCGGAAACGATCCGTTCGATTTCCGCCATGGCCTCACCGGTACTGACGCCCGGTGCTGCATCACCGGAAATCCTGAATGCGGGGTAGCCGTTGTAGCGGGCGATCTGCACCGGGCCTTGTTCCCAGTGCGTCGAAACGAAGGCGCCCAGCGGCACCAGCGTGCCGCTGCTATTGGGTACGTAGAGCTTGAGCACGCTTTCCGGGGTCATTCGCGAACTTTGTTCGGCCTGCACGACCACGCGCTGTTGACGTCCGGCATTGGCGAAGTCGCTGATCACCGAGGAACCGAAGGCGGTGGACAGCGCATTGCTGATCGATTCGAAACTCACGCCCAGCGCCCGGGCCTTTTCGCGGTCGATGTTCAGGCGCAATTGCGGCGCTTCGGCCAGACCTTCCATCATCGCGTAGAGAATCTTCGGGTTGCCGTTGGCCTCGCCGAGCAGCTTGTCGCGTGCCGCCAGCAGGGCTTCGCGGCCCAGGCCTGCACGGTCCTGCAGGCGCAGCGAGAAGCCGCCCGAGGTGCCCAGGCCGTCGATAGGCGGTGGCGTTACTGCCATCACCGTGCCGTCGCCGAGCCCGGCAAAATGCTGGTTGAATGCCGCCGCTTCCTCAGCCGCCGACTGGCCCTTGCCGCGCTCCGACCAGTCCTTCAGGGTCGGGAACGCAAGACCGGCGTTTTCACCCATGCCCGAGAAGCTGAACCCCAGCAGCATGGTCACCGCACCCGTGGCTTCGCGGGACAGCATGTAGTTCTCGAGCAATTGCGCGGTGAGGTCGGTACGCGACCGGGTGGCGCCGGGAGGCAGTTGCACATCGATGATCAGATAGCCCTGATCTTCAACGGGCACAAAGGACTCCGGCAGGCGCAGGTAGAAAAAGCCCAGCAGACCGACGATACCGAGGTACAGCAGCATGTAGCGGCCGGCGCGCTTGATCATGCTTGAGCTGACGCGCTCGTAACGGTCGGTGAACGTGCCGAACAGACGATTGAAACCACCGAAGAAACCACGCTTTTCATGGTGCCCGGCCGGGATCGGCTTGAGCAGCGTGGCACACAGCGCCGGGGTGAACGTCAGGGCCAGGAAACCTGAAAACAGAATCGACACGGCCAGCGACAGCGAGAACTGCTGGTAGATGACCCCGACCGAGCCGCCCATGAACGCCAGTGGCAGAAACACAGCGGCCAGGACCAGCGTGATGCCGAAAATCGCCCCGGAAACCTGCTGCATCGCCTTGACCGTTGCGGCGGCGGGAGAGAGGCCTTCTTCAGCCATGATCCGCTCGACGTTTTCCACGACCACAATGGCGTCGTCGACCAGAATACCGATGGCCAGCACCATGCCGAACATGGTCATCATGTTCACCGAGAAGCCCATCAGGTACATGATCGCCAGCGTTCCCGCCAGACACACCGGGACCACGATGGTCGGTATCAGCGTGTAACGGATGTTCTGCAGAAACAGGAACATCACCAGAAACACCAGGATCATGGCTTCGATGAGGGTGTAGATCACCTTGTCGATGGCTACGTCGACGAAGCGCGAGGTGTCGTACGGTATCGAAAACCCGACGCCTTCCGGGAAATTGACCGACAGCTCGGTGAGCCGCTGCTCGACGGCTCTGGCCGTCTGGATCGCGTTGGCGCCCGGCGACAGCTGTACGGCACCGGCGACGGCACGTTGCCCGTTCAGGCGTGATTCGAAGCTGTAATCCTGGCTGCCGACCGCTACACGCGCCACATCGGACAGGTGCACCGCAGAGCCGTCTTCGTTGGCACGCAGAACGATGCGCCCGAACTCTTCCGGGTTGTCCAAAGTCCCCTTTACCGCGAGGGTGGCCGTCAATTCCTGCAGTGACGAGGCCGGGCTGCTGCCGAAGCTGCCTGCCGGAACCTGCACGTTCTGCGCCCGAATCGCGGCATTCACGTCGTCGATGGACAACCCGAAGCCCACCAGCTTCTGCGGATCGATCCATACCCGCATCGCGGCTTCGGCAGCGAAGAATTGCAGCCTGCCAACACCGTTCACCCGGCTGATTTCGTTATTGACGTTGCGTGCCGCGTAGTCGGCCAGCGCGACGGTATCCTTGTTGGCCGCGCCGTCCTTGTAGTTCAGGGTGTAGATCAACAGAAAACCGGAGCTGGCCTGTTCGACCTGCAGGCCCTGGCTGAGGACCGTCTGCGGCAAGCGTGCTTCGGCTTTCTTGATACGGTTCTGGACTTCGACCTGAGCCAGGTCCGGGTTGGTGCCCGGCACGAACGTGACGTTGATTTCCGCGCTGCCGGTCGAGTTGCTGGTCGACTCGTAATACAGCATCCCTTTGGCGCCGTTCAGTTCGTCCTCGATAACGCTGGTCACCGAATCGACCAGTACCTTCGCGGATGCGCCGGGGTAGGTGGCGGTGATGGTGATCTGCGGTGGCGCCACGTCCGGGTACTGCGCCACAGGCAGGGACGGCAGAGCCATCAACCCGGCGAGCAGGATGAACAGGGCAAGTACCCAGGCGAAGTTGGGGCGCTTGATAAAGAAGAGAGACATTGACAGTGATCCTCGGTCGCGCTGAAGGCGGCTTTATTGCGCCTTGGCCTGCGGTTGGGCGGATGGCGATTTGCGCGCGACCTTGTCGCCGGCGCTGAGCCCGGTCATATTGCCGACAATGACCTGTTCGTCTGCCTTCAGGCCTTCGGTGATCTGCCAGCGCGAATCCTGCATCGCCCCGGTTTTGACCGGACGCGCTTCGACCGTGCCGTCCTGGGTAATCACCAGCACGCGTGCCGCACCGTCGCCGGAGCGCTGAACGGCGCGCTGCGGGACAAGAATGGCGTTGCTGTCGACGCGCTGCGGTGTGCGCACCCGCACATACATACCGGGCAGCAGCACGCCCTTGGGATTGGCAAAGCGGGCGCGCAACGACACTTGGCCGGTGGTCCGGTCTACTGCGACATCGGTAAACAGCAGGGTGCCGGTGCTCGTGTAATCGGTGCCGTCGACACTCAGTGACAACGCGTCTTCGCCGCCCTTGGGCAAGCGGCCTTCCTGTATCGCGGCGCGCATCTGCAAGGCCTCGGCAGCCGGCTGGGTAAAGTCGGCGTAGACCGGGTCGAGTTGTTGAATGGTTGCCAGCAGCGTGGTTTCGCCCTGACCGACCAGCGCGCCCTCGGTCACCATCGCGCGGCCGATGCGGCCTGAAATCGGCGCCTTGACGGTGGCATAGCCCAGGTTCAGCCTGGCCGTTTCGACATCAGCCTGAGCCGACTTTTTAGCGGCGATTGCGTTTTGCAGTGCAGAGCGGGCGGTGTCGAAAGTCTGGCGGCTGACCGCTTCAATTTCCACCAGCGACTCGTAACGTTTGACCGTGGCCTGAGTCTCGAACAGCGTGGCTTCAGTGCGGGCCAGATCTCCCTGCGCCTTGGACAGCGCAGCCTTGAACGGCGCCGGATCGATCTGGAACAGCACTGCGCCGGCTTTCACATCGGCGCCTTCCTCGAAGTTGCGGCTCAGCACGATGCCGGCCACCCGCGCGCGAACCTGCGCCACACGCACCGGTTCGATACGGCCGGGCAGTTCGTCAACGACCGTGAACGATTCGGCGTTGACGGTAATGGCTTCCACCTCTTTGGGCGCTTTCGATGCCGCGTGATCCTGCTGCTGTTTCTGCTCGCACCCGACCAGACCCAACGCTGCCAGCAGGGCTACTGCAGGCATCACACGCCAATCGCTGAAACTACTCATCGTTCACCCGGCCGCAGCCCATCAGATGCTAAAGCCGCGAATGATCCACTCTGAAAGACGGTGAGTCAATATTGACTCACATGAGCCTTCAGTGACTAATTGTGTATGTGCTTTGAGAACCCGGTAAGGTTTCTGCACAATGCGCCGCCTGCCACTTATACGAGTTGAATACGTACCCAATGGAATTACCTGCTGCTGACGACAAATTTCTGAAGGCCCTGGCCGTTGCGCTGGTCGACCACTCCAACGGTACGCTCAAGGATATTGCTCAGGCGGCCGGCGTCAGCAAGGCGACGCTCAACCGCTTTTGCGGCACTCGCGCCAACCTCGTGGAATTGCTGCTCAATCATGCCTCGGACCTGATGAATCAGATGGTCGCCGACGCCGATCTGCAGACTGCTCCGCCGCTGGAAGCGCTTCAGCGGCTGGTCGACAATCATCTCATGCATCGCGAAATGCTGGTTTTTCTGGTGTTTCAGTGGCGTCCGGATTCGCTCGACGAAAGCAGCGGAGGGCGCCGCTGGTTGCCTTACTCCGACGCCCTTGATGCATTTTTCCTGCGTGGTCAGCGTGAAGGCCTGTTCCGGATCGACGTCGGTGCCGCCGTCCTGACCGAAATGTTCGCTGCGCTGCTCTCCGGGATGGTCGACGCCGAACGCCGTGGCCGTGTGGCACGCGCCGGTATGGGCGCGTTGGTGACCCAGTTCTTCCTGCACGGAGCGGCGGCACGATAGGCAGGTCTGTGCAGACGTCAGAAATCGTAGGCAATCTTGCTGTACCAGAAGCCACCGCCCGGATAGAACGGAGAGTTGCCGTACAGATTGAGTCCGACGGCGGAGGGGATCGCGTTTTTGTCCGGGCGCACATCGAAGATATTGGTGCCGCCAACACTGAGGGTGATGTTGTCGTAGAGGGTGTAGGACACATCCAGGTCAGTGATCCACTTGGCACCGAAACTGCGGTCGCCGCTTTCCAGTTGCTGGAGCGTCTTGACCTTGCCATAACGAGTGGTTTGCAGGTTCACGCCCAAATCCCCCAGCGTCCATTTGCCTCCCAGCACCCATTTGGTTTTCGGTTGCGCATCAGTCAGATCGCCTTCGCGGGCCCGGCCGACCCAGGTCAGGCTGCCACCGGGGTTACTGCCCAGCCCCTGCAGGGCTGCCGGTGCATCCTTGACGTCGGTGATGACGGTCTTGTTGTAATTGAACCCGGCGCTCCAGCGCACATCACCCCATGCGCCGTACTGACTGGAGTGGTCGATAACGATATCCACGCCGCGCGTGCGCGTGTCGAAGGCATTGGCGTAATACGAGGTCCACGCCCTGTGCGGCAAGAATCGGTGCAAGCGCCGGCCCGTACAGGCTTTCGGTTCGGGCGATGCGATCGGCAATCTCGATCCAGTAGGCGTCCGCTGTCAGGCTGGTGCGAGGTGCCGGTTGCCAGGTCACGCCCAACCCCAGGTTGCGCGATTTTTCCGGGTCCAGGCTGGTTGCGCCAAGCGCCTGGGCCAGCGCCGAGTTGACCGGCGCAATGCGCGTCACGGCGGGAACAATGGTGCCGTCTGGCGCAGCACCTACCCTGTTGTCGGAGATGCTGTAGCCGATCTGGGTCAGTGAAGGTGCACGAAAGCCGGTGCCGACGGTGCCGCGCACGGCGAAGGTGTCAGTGAATTCGTAGCGCGAGTTGAGCTTGGCGCTGACCGTGTTGCCCGAGTCATCATCGAAGTGCTCGGCGCGCAGGGCCAGATCGACGAACAGCGGTTCTATCGGGGTGATACCGAAATCGACGTAGGCTGCGTAGTTGTTGCGTTGCAGGCTGGTCGTATCCTGCGGCGAGATGACCGCTGCGGCCTGGGCGGCAATCGACGCCAGTTGCCCGGCCAGCGGGTTGGCCTGACCGTTGGGCAGGGTGGCCGGAAAACGATAGCCGCCGACCTGATAGGCCTGCGCGTCACCGGAAAAAGTCTGGAAACGCTCCCAGCGATGTTCAAGGCCTGCAGAAACTTGCAGCGGTACGCCAAACAGTCCGTCGAACGCGCGGGTTATGTCGATATTGTTGACCCACTGTTCGAATCGATAGGTCGCCAGATCATCGAATGAAGTCGGGGAGGCCGGGCCCAGCGTCGGGTTGATGGTCCTATCGCTGTACTGATGATTGTTATTGCGCCCGTACGTGGTGCTCAGGTCCCAGTTCCAGCCCAGTGCTTCACCCTTGCCGCCAATCAGATACTGGTAGTCGGTGTCGTCCAGATTGTTCAACGGGTAATAGCCATCGGCAAACAACTCGGGAATGTTGGCGTTGCCGTTGGGGTAGCGGAAGTAGTTGTTGATGATGGCGTCACGCTGCCCATAGGTGCCGTAGGAGTACAGTGTGGTCTGATCATCCAGCGGCAGTTCGGCGTTGTAGGCCAGGTTGAACGCCTTGATCTGCGGATCCCCGTTCTTGACCCCGACCCGGTCCCAGCTCGCCTCTCGAGAGTCGCCGGGAAAGTAAGCGTTATTAGTGGCTTTTTCGTTCCAGCTGGCATCGCCACGCTTGCGGGCATCGGCCGAAAGATGCAGAAAGCCGCCGTCACCCAGTTCGAAGCCGGTGTCCCCTTCGAATTTGCTCACTTCGCCTTCGCCGCTGTACAGCTTGCCGTAAGTCACCCCCAGATGACCGCCCTCGGCGCCGGATTTGAGAATCACGTTGATCACCCCGGCAATCGCGTCCGAGCCGTATTGCGCGGCGGCGCTGTCCTTGAGGACCTCGATACGCTCCACCGCACTGATGGGGATCATGTCAATGTCCACCGAGTTTGCGCCGCTGCTGTCGGTGGAGCCGTTGGCAGGCAGAGCACTGTTGTGACGGCGTTTGCCGTTGACCAGCACCAGCGTGTAGGCCGGTGCCAGACTCCGGTTGGACAGGGGGCGGATGGTCGAGTTATAGCCTGCGACGTTGGTGCCGTAGTTGAACGATGGCAGCAGTTTGGCGATGGCTTCGGTCAGGTCGGCGCGACCGGTTTTCAGTAACTGATCGCTGGTCACGATATCAATCGGGGCCGGGCTTTCAGTCACCGTGCGCTGAGCGACGCGAATGCCGGTGGAAATCACCGTAACCTTTTCCAGACGTGCCTCCTCGTCGGTCGCTTCATCGGCAGCCTGAGCCGGATTCATCAGACCGAGGCCGACAAACGCGATGCTTTTGATCAACGGGTTGTGCAGGGCAAGACGAGGGGGGTTAGCGAATAAGGCCATAGCGAAGTGATCCTTGGATGCTGAAAAATCCTGGGCACCTCCACACGGCAAGGGTCGGTTTGCTGGCGAATATAGAGTTATGAAACGGACCTGTGAAAGGCCTTTTGGCTATATGTTAATTATTAATTTATGGAATTATATCTTAAATATTGATGCGTTATTTGCATTTAATGCTTTGCATGTCGACCGCTGCAAGGGAGGCTGTCGGAGAGGTTGCAACGCCTGTGCTGTTTTGTCGCACGACGTATGGCAGCCCATGAGCGCGACGTTTGCGCGTCTGCTCATGGCTTGATACAGGATTGGCGGTATTCCCCATTGTCCTTGAGTGGTAAATTCGCCGCCTTTGAATTTGTCTGAACCCACGCGCCTTATCCTCAGGGGACGCAAGACATGACGCAACATCTGACACGCCGCGAGGTGGTCACTGGCCTCTCATTGCTGAGCCTTGGTCTGTTGACCGGCTGCGGCAGCTCCAATGCGTTGCCGTTCAAGCATGGCAAGGACATGAGCAACGAGATTGTCGGCCGCAACTTCCGGCTCAAGGATTCGCAAGGCAACGTCAAGACCTTGTCCAGCTTTCGCGGCCTGATGCCGATGATCTTCTTCGGTTTCACCCAGTGCCCGGCCATCTGCCCCACGGCGCTGGCGCGGGCTGCTCAAATCAGGAAGCTGATGGGCGAGGAGGGCAAGACGCTGCAGGTGGTGTTCATTACCCTGGACCCGGAGCGCGACACGCCCGAAGTGATCGACGCCTATGTGAAGGCCTTCGATCCGACGTTCGTCGCACTGTCCGGCACGCTTGAAGAAACGGCGGCAACGGCGAAGGAGTTCGGCGTATTCTTCGAGAAGGTCCCACTGGGTGACACCTACACGATCTCGCACACCGCGACCAGTTACGTCTACGACACCCGCGGTGTATTGCGCCTGGGGTTGTCGCACCGGCTGTCCGCTCAACAATGCACTGAAGATCTGCTCACTTTGATGGAAGTATGCTGATGACCGTTTTGATTCGTAACATCGCAAAGCCGCTGTTGCTGAGCCTTTCGCTGTTGGGCCTGAGCGCTCAGGCCCTGGCGGAAACACACGTCGATGATGCCTGGGTTCGCGCCACCGTGCCGGGCCAGTCCGCCACGGGTGCGTTCATGCGTATCACCTCGGACACGGACAGCAAGCTGGTCGACGTTGCTTCACCTGTTGCGAAAACCGTGCAGATCCATGAGATGAGCATGAAAGGCGACGTGATGAGCATGCAGCGCGTCAACTCGGTCGACCTGCCGGCCGGCAAACCGGTGATGCTCGATTCCGACGGCTACCACGTGATGTTCATGGGCCTGGCTGCCCAGGTCAAAGAAGGCGATCAGGTGCCTCTGACCCTGACCGTAGAAGACGCCAAGGGCGCGAAGCAATCGATCCAGGTCACTGCAGTCGCCAAGTCATTGACCAGCGACGAGCACAGCAGCCACGGCGATCACAGCGGCCATTGAGGCTTGCAGCATCGGACGCGGGGCACTCATCGTTATAAACCGGCCTTGTGGGAGCGAGTTTGCTCGCGAAGAGGCCGGCACAGTCCCCCAGCAAACAGGGTGCTCGATGCACCGGCAAGAGAGTGATCTACATGACGCCTATCGTTCCTCACGCTCCAGCGTGGGAATGCCTTTCGTGACGCTCCGCGTCACAACTCTGTGCCTCACTGCACGTTCAAAAGCGAACGCGGAACGTCCGCCTCCTATATGCATTTAGGATCTAACCGGCGAACCAAATGTTCTTTTCAGGAACAAGCTTCTTTCGGCGATGATTGCCTCGCCATATCGGCCTGAGGAAGGTGACTGATACCAACAGAACCTGGATTTTTATCATGAAAATGCAGGAGTGTATCAATGGGCAATGTCCAGACCGCAGCCAGTGCACATGATGTGCCTTGGCGCCAGACGCCGAGTGGCGACCTGGTCGATCTGGGGCGTCCTTTCCGTGCGCCACTGGCGTTATCGCGGCTGCAACGCACCCCCAAGCCCATTCTCGGGCGGCGCGAAGCCATTTTGCTCGGTGCGCTGGCGCTGGTATTTCATGGCGCAGTCATCTACTGGCTGAGCCAGAACCCGACGCCGACACTGCCAGTGGTGCCACCTGAAATTCCGCCGATGACCATCGAGTTTTCCCAGCCTGCGCCACCGGTTGTGGAAACACCGCCGCCACCGCCCGAGCCTGCCGTGCAGCCGGTGGTCGAACCGCCGCCTCCGGTCGAGGACGAACTGGCCGTCAAGCCACCACCGCCAAAGCCGATTCCCAAGCCCAAGCCACAACCGCCCAAACCGGTGGTCAAGCCGGCCGTGAAACCAGTGGCCAAACCGGTTGAGCAGCCACCCGCGCCTCCGGTGGCTGCAGCCCCTGTCGCTGCGCCTGCGCCACCCGCTCCGCCGGCACCAAAGCCGGTAACCCCGGCCTCGGCCAGCGCGGGCTACCTGCGCAACCCGGCCCCGGAATACCCATCGCTGGCCATGCGTCGCGGTTGGGAAGGCACTGTGCTGTTGCGCGTACATGTATTGGCCAGCGGCAAGCCCGGCGAGATTCAGATACAGAAGAGCAGTGGTCGCGACCAGCTTGACGATGCCGCGCTGGCGGCGGTGAAACGCTGGAGTTTCGTTCCGGCCAGGCAGGGCGATGTAGCCCAGGATGGCTGGGTCAGCGTGCCCATTGATTTCAGGATCAAATAAGGATTCAAGATCAAATAACGTTTCAAGACCAAACCCGGCTATTCGATTGACCTGGCGAGCTACCTGAACCAAAGGCGCATCGCGACACACCCCATGCCTTGTTCAGACTTTGTTTAGAGAGAGCTGCGCCATGAACCTGATTGCTTCGCCTTTTGAATCCATCGAACACGCGGTCATCTGGCTGCTGGTCATTTTTTCCGTCGCTACCTGGGGCCTGGCCCTGCTCAAGGGCGTGCAGTTTTCGCGCCTTAAGTCTCAGGATCGCAAGTTCCACAAACAGTTCTGGGCCGCATCTAGCCTGGATTCCGCCGCTCAGCTGGCCCAGGAGCAACCGGGCGCTGCCGCTCGGGTCGCCCTGGCCGGTTACGCCGCCATTCAGGTGCCGGATGGCGCGCAGGCCAATGACCTCAGTCAGTCCATCAACCATCAGGACCGCCTTGAGCGCGCCTTGCGTCAGCAGATCGTCCGCGAGCGGCGCTCGCTGGAAACCGGTCTGGCCATCCTCGCCAGCATCGGCAGCACTTCGCCTTTCATCGGTCTGTTCGGTACGGTCTGGGGCATCATGTCAGCCCTCAAGGGCATCAGTGTGGCCGGTTCGGCAAGCCTGGAAACGGTGGCCGGGCCGATCGGCGCGGCGCTGGTGGCAACCGGCGTCGGCATTGCCGTCGCAGTGCCTGCAGTGCTGGTCTACAACTACTTTCTGCGACGCCTGAAACTGACCGCTGCCGATCTGGATGACTTTGCCCACGACTTCTACAGCCTGGCGCAGAAGAGCGCCTTCCGGGTGCTGCTGCATCCGGTATTGAAGTCCGGCACTGCGGGCGCGCACGCCGGGCAGAACGTGAAGGAGGCCTCCTGAGATGGCTTTTTCCACGCAAGACACCGATGAAGTGCTGAGCGAGATCAACGTCACGCCGCTGGTAGACGTGATGCTGGTGCTGCTGGTGGTGTTCATCGTCACCGCGCCGCTATTGACCAACTCAATCCCGATCAACCTGCCCAAGACCGACTCGGTCGCTCCGGTGGAGCAGAAAGACCCATTGGTGGTGAGTATCGACGGGCAGGGCAAGCTGTTCATCAACAAGGACGAAATCCAGCCGGACTTGCTGGAAACCAACCTGAAGGCGGCCAAGGAAAAGGCGCCTGACGTACGCGTGCAATTGCAGGCGGACAATGGCGTCAACTACGGGGAAGTCGCGCGCGCCATGGCCTCCATTGAGCGTGCGGGGATTACCAAATTGTCGGTGATCACTGCCAGGTAACAGATTTATACCACCTACAGCTTCAACGGTTTTGGGCCGCATCCTCAGGCAGGTGCGGCCTTTTTTTGTCTGCATCGCAGGCATTTTTCAGTACTGACACAAATGCAGATGCTTATTCGTTATTGATATTTAAATATTTAAATCAAGTTCATTAAGCTATAACGCATCGGGTCACCGGAACATCAATCAGACACCGTAATGATCGCCACCGTCCGCCGCACGGATCGCTCGTTGTAACCAGAGCAGAGTTTCTGGATCAGGGATTTTCAAGGGGTAGTGGTATGGGGTATTTCAAACGCAGTGTAGTGGCCTCGGCGATTTTTTCAGCCAATTTGCTGAGCGTCACGGGCATCAGTGCAAGTGCATTCGGCGCAGAAGCGACAGATGAGCAAAACACTCAGGGCGCGTCCACCCTGGGTACAGTGATCGTCACCGGCACCCGTGCGCAGGAGCGTACCGCCAGCGCCTCTCTTTCGCCCATCGATGTGATATCCGGTGACAGCCTGCGCAGTTCCGGCTCCAGCGAACTGGGTACCGTGCTGGCACGTTTGATCCCTTCGATCAATTTCCCCCGGCCGAGCCTGGTGGACGGTGCGGAGCTGACGCGTCCGGCGCAACTGCGCGGCCTGTCGCCGGATCAAGTGCTGGTGCTGGTCAATGGCAAGCGCCGCCACACATCTGCTTTCGTCAACCTGGGCGGGGCGGTCGGACGTGGTTCGGCACCTGCCGACCTGAATGCCATTCCGCTGTCTTCCATCGACCATATCGAAGTCCTGCGCGACGGGGCGTCGGCACGTTACGGGTCCGACGCCATCGCCGGGGTGATCAACATCATTCTCAAGAGCGCCGACCATGGCGGGTCGATTTCCAGCCAGTACGGCCAATACAAGAAGGGCGACGGTATCCAGCGCCAAGTGTCGGGCAATACCGGTTTTGCCTTGGGCGACAATGGCGCGTTCAACCTTTCCGGTGAAGGGGCCAACAACGACTACACCAACCGCGCCGATGACGACTTTCGAGCGTCCAGTATCGGGTCCACCACTTACGGTCAGCAGGTGTTCCGCCAGGGTGAGCCGCAGACGCACGAGGGCAAGCTGCAGTACAACGCTGAATACAGCTTCAATGACGCGGCGGAGTTCTACAGTTTCGGGGGCTACAGCAAGCGGCGTGGCGAAACCGCCGCGTTCTATCGGCCGAGCAATGCTTCAAATAACATTGCAGCGATTTATCCCAACGGCTATCTGCCGCTGATCAACGGCACGCTCGAAGACACCTCGCTGGTCGCTGGCCTGCGCGGAGAGCTGGCGTATGACTGGCACTACGACGTGTCTGCCAACTATGGCAAAAACGCTTATGAGCTGCGCACCAAAACCATCAACACCTCATTGGGACTGAACACGCCGCGTTCGTTCTACAACGGCACGCTGACCAATGATCAGAAGCAACTGAGCCTCGACCTTTCCAGAGAATTCAATGCAGCGTGGTTGCCTTATCCGGTATCGGTTGCGTTTGGCGCGGAATACCTGCGTCAGGGCTATCAGATCGAGGCAGGGCAGGCGGAGTCGTATTTCCAGACCGGCAGTTCCGGGCTGGGCGGTTTCCGCGCGGCGGATGCAGGCAGTTACTCGCGGCATAACTTCGCACAGTACCTGGACCTGGAAACCAATCTGACCGAAAAGCTCGGTGTGTCGGCTGCCGTCCGCCACGAGGACTACAGCGATTTCGGTTCCAATGTCAGCGGTTCGCTTTCAGCGCGCTACGATTTCACTCCGCAGGTGGCCTTGCGAGGCAGCGTATCGACAGGCTTCCGCGCGCCTTCGCTGGCGCAACAGAACTTTACCTTCACGTCGTCGCAACTGATTGGCAACACCATCCAGGAAGCGGGCACGTTTCCGGCTGGCAGTAACGTTGCACAACTGTTGGGTGCCGAAGACCTCAAGCCGGAAAAGTCCCGCAACTACAGCCTGGGCCTGGTACTCCAGCCGCTGGACAGCCTGACCGTGACTGCCGACGTCTACCGCATCGACATTCAGGACCGTATCTCGCTGTCCTCCAATCTGGTGCTCAATAACACCGCCATCAATTACCTGCGCAGTAATGGCGTAGGCGATATCAACTACACCAGTGCCCGCTATTTCACCAACGCCACGGACACCAGCACCGATGGCGTCGATCTGGTCGCCAATTACCGCTACCAGTTCGACAACGGTGTGCGCTGGAACAGCACGGTGGGTTACAACTACAACCACACCAAAGTCACCGACGTGAAGGCCAACCCGGCGATTCTCGATCAGTTGGGAGTGAATCTGGTGCGGGTAGATCGTAGGGAGCGCATCGGTTTGCTGGGTGACACCACGCCACAACACAAACTGACACTGGGCAATGACCTGACGTTCGGCAACTGGGCGCTGCACTCCAACCTGGTCCGCTACGGCGAGTTCACCAGCTATCAGGCCGAAAAGGTCAACGACCAGACCTTCAGCGCCGCCTGGCTGCTGGACCTGGCGGTCGACTACAAACTCAAGAGCTGGGTCTTCACCCTGGGCGGCGACAACGTCACCGACAAATACCCGGAAAAGCTCAACGACTTCTCCTCCAGCGGCGGCAACCTGGCCTACAGCACATTCTCTCCCTACGGGTACAGCGGCGCTTATTACTACGGCAAGGTGACGTATAACTGGTAGCGCGATTTGCCGCTGACTGTCGTTCCAATACGTTGCGTTTGCATAAAGCTCGTGATGCTGCAACACGACGCTATGCCTTGCTCCTGGGCACTGCACATAAACGAAAGCGCTTTTTTGGCGCGATGGCACTGACGACGCAAATTGCGACGTAAGTGACAGGGCGAAGGAACCCGACGAAGTCGGGCCGGAAACGGAGCCAGGGGCTTTGGTCACTTTGGCCTCATCAAAGTGACTCGCCGAGGGGCGAAAAGCTGACCTGAGGCGAACCCCAATCCACCTGACAAAGAAAAACCGCCGTGTGACGCAGAGCGTCACGAACTGCATTCCCACGCGGAGCGTGAGGAACGATAGTCAAAAGCGCAGCCACTGCCGCAAAAGCGCTTTTCAACCACGATGGCACTGACGACGCAAATTGCGACGTAAGTGACAGGGCGAAGGAATCCGACGAAGTCGGGCCGAAAGCGGAGCCAGGGGCTTTGGTCACTTTGGCCCCATCAAAGTGACTCGCCGAGGGGCGAAAAGGTGACCTGAGTCGAACCCCAATCTACCTGACATCAAAAAACCGCTGTGTGACGCGGAGCGTCGACCGCTGTGACGCGACTGATACGGAGCAGAAATCTTGCGGTATTGGACATGCGATGCTCCATGGGGGGGTGCCAATGCTGGAGCATATCGCTATATAAAAATTTATTTAAATAGCCTTTAGGAACATTAATAGACCCTCGTGGACACATGCAAACCCGGTAGCAGGACAGACTTTAATATTCTCATTTTTTATAATTAGCTTAGAAGTAAATGTGATTTTTAATTGAATCCCCATGCGCCTAGTCTTGCTGATCAGTCAGCAGTCATCCAGGAGCAATACCATGAGCAACGTTAGCGCTTTGCCAGCCCACTCAGGTACGACGCCGTCGGGTAGCGGCAGCGTGCGCGACAGAGTGTCGCCGGAGGAATGGGAAGTCCGGGTCAAGCTGGCGGCGGCCTATCGGCTGGCGGCGCTCAAGCGCTGGACCGATCATATCTATACGCATTTCTCGGCACGCGTGCCGGGCCCCGACGAGCACTTTCTGATCAACGCGTTCGGGCTGCTGTTCGATGAAATCACCGCGTCCAACCTGGTCAAGGTCGATATTGACGGGACGATTGTCGATGACCCCACCGGGCTGGGTATCAACTACGCCGGTTACGTGATCCACAGCGCCATTCATGCTGCGCGCCACGACCTGCAAGCGGTGCTGCACACCCACACCCGTGACGGTATCGCCGTGTCGGCCCAAAAGGACGGGCTGCTGCCTATCTCTCAGCACTCGATTGCCTTCTCCGGCCGGGTGGCTTACCACGGCTATGAAGGCATTGCGCTGGACTTGAGTGAACGCGAACGGCTGGTCGCCGACCTGGGTGACAAAAGCGTGATGATCCTGCGCAACCATGGATTGCTGACCGGCGGGGTGAGTGTCGAGCATGCGTTCCAGCAGCTTCATGCCCTCGAGTACGCCTGCAATATTCAGATTGCAGCGCAGTCGGCGGGTAACGCCGAACTGGTGTTCCCGCCGCGCGAGGTCATTGCCAGGGTGGAGCAGCAGGCAAAGGCCATCAAGGACGGGCATGCGCCGGGTGTCGCACGGCACTGGAATGCCCTGATTCGCGAGCTGGAGCGTAACGACACCGACTACAAGACCTGAGCCTGCAACGCAGTGATGCGAGGCGCTTGAGGTTGGTGTAGTGTGCGCAGCCAAAACAAGGGGCGCACACATGCAAGACCTGCTGAACGAAATCCTCGATGAAGTAAGACCTTTGCTTGGTCAGGGCAAGGTAGCCGATTACATCCCGGCACTGGGCGAGGTCCGGCCAGATCAGCTGGGCATCGCGGTGTACGGCAACGATGGTCAGGTGTTCAGCGCCGGTGACGCCGAAACAGCGTTTTCGATACAGAGCATTTCCAAGGTGTTCAGCCTGGTACAAGCCATCGGTCACTCGGGCGAGGAGATCTGGCAGCGCCTCGGGCACGAGCCTTCCGGCCAGCCGTTCAACTCGCTGGTGCAACTGGAATTCGAGCAGGGCAGGCCGCGCAACCCGTTCATCAATGCCGGTGCGCTGGTGATCTGCGACATCAACCAGGCGCGGTTTGCAGCACCGTCACTGTCAATGCGCGACTTCGTTCGACGCCTGTGCGGCAATCGGGCGATCACCTCCGACTCCAAAGTCGCTGACTCCGAATACCAGCACCGTTCGCGCAATGCTGCGGCGGCCTATCTGATGAAATCCTTCGATAATTTTCACGGCGATGTGGAAGACGTGCTGCGCAGCTACTTTCATCATTGTGCGCTGAGCATGAACTGCATCGACCTGGCCAAGGCGTTCGGGTTTCTGGCCCATCAGGGCTTTTGCGCCCACAGCGGCGAGCAGGTCCTTACGGCGCGACAGGCCACCCAGGTCAACTCGATCATGGCCACCAGCGGCCTGTACGACGAAGCCGGCAATTTCGCCTATCGCGTAGGCCTGCCGGGCAAGAGCGGGGTAGGCGGTGGTATCGTTGCGATCGTGCCCGAACGTGCTTCGGTCTGTGTATGGTCCCCGGAGTTGAACGCAGCGGGCAATTCCCTTGTCGGTATGGCTGCGCTGGAGAAACTCAGCGCGCGGGTCGACTGGTCGGTCTTTTGAGATAAAAAGCCTTCTGAAGTGAACAGCGCGTCGAAGCGCGAACCAGACAGGAGTCATGGATTGAATCGAAGGCTATGCAAATCGCTCCTGCTGAGCGTCGGGCTGCTGGTGTTGGCAGGCTGTGGCACGCAGGGCGTCCAGGAACCCGAACTGACGCCTGAACAGGCGCGTGCGCAGATCGTGCGTCTGATGCCTGCCAATGTGACGGATCGCCAGGCGTGGGCTACGGATATTCATGCCGCGTTTGCTGCGCAGAAGATCCCGCTGACCACCGAAAACCTGTGTTCGGTGATGGCCGTTACCGAGCAGGAGTCGACCTTTCAGGTCGATCCAGCGGTGCCGGACATGGGCCGCATCGCCCGCGCCGAAATCAACCGCCGCGCGGCGCGGCTGCACATTCCCAATGCGCTGATCGCCACCGCATTGCGCGTGCGCTCGCCGGACGGCAAGACTTACGGCAAACGCCTCGACTCTGCGCGCACCGAGAAAGACCTCAGCGCGATCTTCGATGATTTCATCGGCATGGTGCCGCTGGGGCAGACGTTGTTCGGCAACTTCAATCCGGTCAAGACCGGCGGGCCGATGCAGGTCAGCATCGCCTTTGCCGAGAAACACGCCGAGGATTACCCCTACACGGTCGATGGTTCGATTCGTCGCGAAGTCTTCACCCGCCGTGGCGGCATGTACTTCGGTATTGCCCACCTGCTGGGCTATCCGGTCAACTACACCCAGTCGCTGTACCGTTTTGCCGACTTCAATGCCGGCTGGTACGCAAGCCGCAATGCTGCCTTCCAGAATGCCGTGAGTCGGGCGACCGGCATCGAGCTGGCGCTGGATGGCGATCTGATCCGCTTTGACTCCACCTCGCCGGGCTCCACCGAGCTTGCGGTGCGCACCCTTGGCGATCGACTGGGCATGAACAAGTCGCAGATATGGAGCCAGCTCAAGCAGGGCGACACGCTGGAATTCGAGGAGACCGACCTGTGTAGCAAGGTATTCGCACTGGCGGACAGGGCAGCTGGCAAACCGTTGCCCAGAGCGATCCTGCCCGGCATCACCCTGAAAAGCCCGAAAATCACCCGTAACCTTACCACCGCCTGGTTTGCCGAACGTGTCGACGACCGACGCGAGCGTTGCGTACAGCGCGCACCGAAGTGAGTTTGAATCAACGTGACAGAAGTTTCACCGTCATCGCATCCCGCTTGCCCTCGAAAAACGTATCCAGCACCTTTTGAAACACAGGTCGCTCAGGCGCTGCGATGCTGAACAGGGTCATGCTCGAATGCAGTTTCATGTCATCAGGCGAGCTGAAGATCTGTCGTGCCGAACGTTCTACCTGAGGAGCAATGATGCCGGCGCACTGTTCCAGACGCGGGCCCAATACAGGATGTTGCAGGTAAGCCCGGGCCTCGTCGATGTCGGTGATTGCGTAGTGTCGCGCCGTGTCGCTGCGCCCCAGCCCCTGGATCTGCGGGAACATGAACCACATCCAGTGGGAGCGTTTCTGCCCGGCTTCGAGTTCTGTCAATACCTGCTGGAACAGCGGTTGCTGGGCATCGACAAAGCGTTGCAGGTTGTAAGCATCTTTCATGATGAGTTTCCTGTTTTTCAACGAACCTGTGGTCGTATGATGGCCGCCCGACATGGGGGTTCGACCTGTCTGAAGAGTTTTTAAGCGTATGCCGGTTTTCAAGCGTTTCATTTCGTTCATGCACCAGGCCTTGCGCGCGATGCATCTGGTCTGGACTACTTCCCGAGCGCTGTCCATCGGCCTGATCGTCGCCACGCTGATCGCCGGCTTGCTGCCGGCGCTGGCCGCCTGGTTAGGCCAGCGCATCGTCGATGCGGTGGTCGCTGCCATGCAGTTGCACGCCAGCGCAGGCGAAGCACCGTTGTGGCCGGTGTTGCGCTATGTGTTGTTCGAAGCCGGTGTGCTGGCTCTGCTCGCGGCAGCACAGCGCGGGCTTTCCGTGCAGCAGGCGTTGCTGCGGGTGCTGCTGGGGCAGAAGGTCAATACCCTGATTCTGGAGAAGGCCCAGACCCTGTCGCTGTCGCAGTTCGAAGACTCGGAGTTTTACGACAAGCTGGTGCGCGTCCGGCGTGAAGCCTCGACACGGCCGCTGGCACTGGTGACCAAATCCCTGGGATTGCTGCAAAACCTCATTTCGCTGATCAGCTTTGCCGTACTGCTGGTGCATTTCTCGCCCTGGGCGTTGCTGATTCTGGTGCTCGGCGCATTGCCGGTGTTCTTTGCCGAGGCGCATTTTTCCGGCGACGCGTTCCGCCTGTTTACCCGGCGTGCTCCGGAAACCCGTCGGCAGAACTACATCGAAACACTGCTCTCCCACGAGGGCTACATCAAAGAGGTCAAGCTGTTCGGCTTCGCGCCGCTGCTGCTCAAGCGTTACCGCGACACCTTCGAGCGTCTGTATGCCGAAGATCGGCGCCTGACGGTGCGCCGTGATGGTTGGGGCTTCCTGCTCGGCCTGCTCGGCACGGCTGCGTTTTACCTGGCCTACGCCTGGGTGGTGGTCGATGCGGTGCACGGGCGGATCACCCTGGGGCAGATGACCATGTACCTGGTGCTGTTCAAGCAGGGGCAGGCCGCAGTAAGCAGCAGTCTCAGCGCCATCAGTGGTTTATACGAGGACGGGCTGTATCTGGCCGACCTGTATGTCTACCTCGGTCAGCCAGTTACGCCGTCTGCCGGCAGCCTGACCGTGGGCGCGCAGCCCGGTGATGGCATGCGCTTCGAGAACGTCAGTTTCACTTATCCGGGGACCAGCCGTCCGGCACTGGAAAACATCGATCTGCACCTGGCGCCGGGGCGCAGCGTGGCCCTGGTGGGCGAGAACGGCTCGGGAAAAACCACCCTGATCAAGCTGCTGACGCGTCTTTACCAACCTGATCAAGGCCGCATTCTGCTGGACGGCAGCGACCTGCAGGAGTGGGATGAAGACGCCTTGCGCTCGCGCATCGGCGTGATTTTTCAGGACTTCATTCGCTATCAGTTTCTGGTCGGCGAGAACCTCGGCGTTGGCGACACTCAGGCCTTCCATGATGAAGGCCGTTGGCGCGAAGCGGCGGCGCAGGGCATGGCCGCGCAGTTCATCGAACAGCTCGATAAAGGCTACGCCACACAATTGGGTCGCTGGTTTGCGGGAGGTCAGGAGCTGTCCGGCGGGCAATGGCAGAAAATCGCGTTGTCACGCGCTTACATGCGCCGCGACGCCGATATCCTGATTCTCGACGAGCCGACTGCCGCGCTGGACGCAGGCGCAGAAGCGGCAGTATTCGAGCATTTTCGCGGGTACGCCAAAGGGCGCATGACGCTACTCATATCGCATCGGTTTTCCAGCGTGCGCAACGCCGAACACATTGTGGTGCTGGAGCACGGGCGGGTGCTGGAACGCGGTGATCATGACAGCCTGATCGCCACCGCAGGGCGCTACGCCGCGCTGTTCGATCTGCAGGCGCAGGGTTATCGCTAGGTGAAACCGGATAAAAAGTGTTGCAGTGAATGACCAGTCGGCGTTTTATGGGAGCCCTGTTTCAGGCTGTATCTTTTTGAATCAAACGGAGACATCGATGCAATTTCGTAAATTGGGCAAAACCGATCTGTCGGTCAGCGCGATCTGTCTGGGCACCATGACCTGGGGCGAGCAGAACACCCAGGATGAAGCATTCGAACAGATTCGTATGGCCAAGGATGCCAAGGTCAACTTCCTCGACACCGCAGAAATGTACCCGGTGCCGCCGCGTGGCGAGACCTACACCAAGACCGAAAGCATCATCGGCGAGTACTTCAAGAAGTACGGCGACCGCAACGACTGGGTACTGGCCAGCAAGGTCGCCGGTCCAGGTCGTATGGATCATATCCGCGATGGCAATCCGCGCCTCGACCGCAAGAACATCACTGCGGCGCTGGAAGCCAGCCTCAAGCGCCTTAATACCGATTACCTGGACCTGTACCAGTTGCACTGGCCGGATCGCAAGACCAACTTCTTCGGCGTACTCGGTTACACCCACGACCCGGATGATCAGGCTGTCGAAATCGAAGAGACTCTGTCGGTACTGGGCGATCTGGTCAAGGCGGGCAAGATTCGCCACTTCGGCTTCTCCAACGAAACGCCATGGGGCACTCAGCGTTTTCTGCACCTTGCCGAAACCCTCGATCTGCCACGTGCCGTCTCGATCCAGAACCCCTACAACCTGCTTAACCGCACGTTTGAAGTCGGTCTGGCGGAAATCGCCATTCGCGAACAGATCGGCCTGCTGGCGTACTCGCCACTGGCGTTCGGTGTGCTGGCGGGCAAGTACCTGGATGGCGCACGTCCGGCCGATGGCCGTCTGACCCTGTTCGAGCGTTTTCAGCGCTACAACAATCCGCAGGCCGTCACGGCTACAGCCAGGTACGTCGCGCTGGCCCGCGAGCATGGTCTGGATCCTTCTCAGATGGCGCTGGCCTACGTGACCAGTCGGCCGTTCGTGACCACCAACATCATTGGCGCCACGAAACTCGATCAACTGAAGATCAATCTGGAGAGCATCGACGTCACGCTGTCCGATGAAGTCATCGCCGGTATCGAGGCCATTCACACCTCGCAGCCAAACCCCGCGCCATAACCTGCACTGAACTTAATTTCAGCCTCGCCAGTCAGCACTAATACGCTTACTCCGAGGCTGAAATTGATGCACATCTCACTCAAGCAACAAGTCGCAATCGTTACCGGCGCCAGTTCCGGTCTGGGCGCAGGTGCCGCGCGCGCGCTGGCAGAGGCCGGTGCCGCCGTCGTGATCAACTACAACTCCAAGCCTGAACCTGCCGAGAAGCTGGCCGAAGAGATTCGCGCGGCCGGGGGCAAGGCGCTGGCTGTGGGTGCCGACGTTTCGAAAGAAGAAGACGTCGAGCGGCTGTTTGCACAGACCATCGAACATTTCGGCGCCGTGGATATTCTGGTCGCCAATTCCGGCTTGCAGAAGGACGCGTCGATCGTCGACATGACGCTGGAAGACTGGAATACCGTCATTAACGTCAACCTGACCGGACAGTTTCTCTGCGCCCGCGCTGCATTGCGCCAGTTCATCAAGCAGGGCATGCGCCCCGGTGTGTCGCGGGCAATGGGCAAGATCATTCACATGAGTTCAGTGCACCAGTTGATTCCATGGGCCGGGCACGTCAATTACGCAGCGTCCAAGGGCGGCGTCGACCTGTTGATGCGCAGCATCGCTCAGGAAGTCGGCGAGCTGAAAATTCGCGTCAACAGTGTTGCCCCAGGTGCCATCCGTACGCCGATCAATGCCGATGCACGCAAGGGCGACGCAGAGAAGGAAATGCTCAAGCTGATCCCTTATGGTCGTATCGGCGAGCCGGAAGATGTCGCCAATGCCGTGCTCTGGCTGGCTTCCGATGCCTCGGATTATGTGCATGGCACCACCCTGTTCATCGACGGGGGCATGACCCTCTATCCGGAGTTCCGAGGCAATGGCTGATTTTTCCGCAGAGGCGCAAAACCGTATCGAGGATCACGGCATCATCGGCGACATGCGCAGTGCTGCCCTGATCGCCGACACAGGCAGTATCGATTTCTGTTGCTGGCCGGACTTCGACAGCCCGTCGATTTTCACCGCGCTGCTGGACACGCCCGACGCCGGGATCTTTCAGCTGGCGCCCGATCTGCCTGACGCCAGGCGGCTGCAAATCTACCTGCCGGACACCAACGTCCTGCAAACCCGCTGGATTTCCGAGGACGCGGTGGTGGAAGTCACCGACCTGATGCCGATCGGCGAGGACAAGGACGATCTGCCGCGCATCGTGCGCCGCGTTCAGGTGCGCTTTGGCGAAGCCACGCTGCGCATGCGCTGCCGAGTGCGCATGGATTACAGCCGCGCCGACACCACCGCGCGGGTCGAGGGTGAGGACATCTGTTTCGAAGCCGCCGGGCAACCGGGCATGCGCCTGTCGGCGGCGACGCCGTTGCGTCTCGAGCAGCACGACGCCGTGGCCGAATTTCATATGCACAAGGGCCAGACCATCGAGTTCATCCTTGGCCGAATTGACGATCCGAACGTTGCTGCGGGCAAATGCTCGCGTTATTTCGATGACACCTTGAAGTTCTGGCGGCGCTGGTCAGGGCAATCGCAATACACCGGGCGCTGGCGTGAAATGGTCACTCGTTCGGCGTTGGCGCTCAAGCTGCTGACCTCGCGCAAGCATGGCGGTATTGTCGCGGCCGCGACGTTCGGGCTGCCGGAGACCGAGGGCGGCGAACGTAACTGGGATTACCGTTACACCTGGATACGTGACGCGTCGTTCACCGTGTATGCGTTCATGCGCCTGGGGTACACCGATGAAGCCAATGCCTTCATGAGCTGGGTGCGTGGGCGACTGGATGACTGCTGCGAACAGACCGAGAAACTCGGCATTCTCTATGCGCTGGATGGCCACGCCGAGCTGCCGGAAGATAATCTCGATCACTTGTCCGGCTACGGCGGTGCGCAGCCGGTACGCATCGGCAACGAAGCGTACAAGCAGGTTCAGCTGGATATCTACGGTGAGCTGATGGATGCCGTGTACCTGGCCAACAAGTACGGCGACGCCATCTCGCACGACGGTTGGCAACATGTGGTGCGTCAGGTCGACTATGTGTGCGAGCACTGGAACGACAGGGACGTGGGCATCTGGGAAATGCGCGGCGGCGATCAGCACTTCCTGCACTCCCGGCTTATGTGCTGGGTAGCGCTGGACCGGGCACTGCGTCTGGCCTTCAAGCGTTCACTGTCGGGGCCGTTCGAGCGTTGGACCAAGGTGCGCGAGGAGATCCACAACGATATCTGGGAGAACTTCTGGAACGACGACCTGGGGCACTTCGTGCAGCACAAGGGCAGTCGCAATCTGGACGCCTCGATGTTGCTGATGCCGTTGGTGCGCTTCGTCGGTGCCAATGATCCCAAATGGCTTGCGACGCTGGATGCCATTGAGGCCGCGCTGGTGCGTGACGGAATGGTGTTCCGTTACCGCAACGACGACGATCATGATGATGGCCTGGCAGGTGAGGAGGGCGCCTTCGTGGCTTGCTCGTTCTGGTACGTCGAATGTCTGGCTCGCGCCGGTCGGGTCGAACAGGCGCACTTGGAGTTCGAGCAGTTGCTGCGTTACGCCAATCCGTTGGGCTTGTACGCCGAAGAGTTCGACGCGCATGCTCATCATCTGGGCAATACGCCACAGGCCTTGAGCCATCTGGCGTTGATCAGTGCGGCCAGTTTTCTGGACCGCAAACTGGGCGGCGGGCAGGCGCTTTGGCAGCCCTGAAAAGGTACAGAAACGCATCAATCACAAGCGGCTCCACGTTGTCGCAATGAATAATGCCACCGGCTGTTCTTTCGGCCGGTGGTTTTGAAACGATGGCCGATATTGACTACTTGAATCATGAGCTAAACGCTATCAACCCATCAGCCGCGCCGGGGGCGTTATACCATTCGGTTGTCTGACACTTTCTACGCTGCGACAAGTATTGATTCATGGTTCAATCAAGTAACCGGATCGCGCAGTACAACTTCAAAGTTATCAGCCATGCGCGGCGCGAAGGGCCGGTAGTTAAGCAGTGATTCTGTCTGCCGAAGGCCGCTCCTGGATTCGTTGGACCCCCGCGAGCTTCGGCAGCGTCATCTGGATACTCTGCAGGCCTTCGCCAACCTCGCGGCGGCGACGGTGATGGCGGGTTGGCGCCCCGTGAACTCATCTGCCAGCGTGCCGCTCACCAGCGTGTGCGGCAGGAGATCGGACTGGTCGACAACTGGCCGGCGCGCCGTTACCCACTGCAACGTCCGTGCTTCAGGGGATCCTGAAAGCGCCGGTGTGTGGAGATCAAGCGCGAGTTATGTGCCGACAGGGCAAATCCCAAACGACTTGCCAGGCGGTTGGGATCCACAGATATAGCCAAAAGAAGAGTTCATTGGTCGCAGACATCAAAAAAATAATGAATTTCTTCGCCACGAATAGAGTCACCTATACTTCAAGTCACTGCTGAAAAAGGATCAGACTTTCAATGGCACTTCCAAAGCATTACCGCATTGATTATCTGCTGAATGGTTCGTTCAAGAGCTTTTATATACGAACCGAGAATATGGATAACGCTGAAGCATGGCACCACGCAAGTGTCGATGCAGGTCTCGCACGCATACCGAAATATCGACTGGAGAAGGTCGCTCGGGTATCGAAACCCTATGCCGAGCACTTTGGTGTCACCAACGTTGAGTGGGCTCAGGCCTGAACCCACTCAACCCTGCACCCTGTCACCGGTGAGCGATCTGCTCCAGCGCAAGATTGCGTGTGCGTGGCCCGAATCGGCCGATGGTGACGATCACGATCAACATGCTGCCGACGATGAAGGCCAGCACGCCCGGCGTGCCGAAGTGGTCTAGAAATATCCCGATCAGCAGGCTGCTGAACACCGTTGACAGTCGGCTGAACGAGTAGCAGAAGCCTACCGCGCGGGCGCGGATGTTGGTTGGGAACAGCTCACCCTGATACGAGTGGTAGCTGAAGCTCAGCCATGCGTTGCAGAACGTGATCATGATCCCGCAGAAAATCAGTCCTGCCGCGCTGGTCTGAAAGGCGAACAGGCTGCCAAAAATCATCGCCCCCAACGCCGAACCGACGATTTGCCATTTGTTTTCGAAGCGGTTGGCAAATTTCACGAACAGCAGCGGCCCCAGCGGATAAGCCAGCGTGATCACGAACGCATACCCCAGGCTGTGAGTAACGCTCAGGCCCTGACCCGAGAGCAGGGCAGGCAGCCAGTTGCCGAAGCCAAAGAAGCCGATGGCCTGGAACACATGAAACACAATCAGCATCAGCGCGCGGCGCCGATAGGGTGGCTGCCACATGTCGGCAAATCGGCCGTTGCCTGACAGCGCTACGTTTTCCGGTTCAGGCTCATCCAGTGGTTTGCCGTGGTCCTTGATGCAGCGTGCCTCAATGCCGTCCATGATTCGCTCGGCTTCATCGAAGCGTCCCTTCTGCGCCAGCCAGCGCGGCGATTCCGGCAGCGCCGAGCGCAGCCACCAGACAAACAGGGCGAAGACTGCACTGCTGATCACTACCCAACGCCAGCCGGAAAAACCGAAAGGGTCCTGGGGCACCAGCCACCACGACATCAGCGCAACGCTGGGGACTGACAAAAACTGAATGAAGAAGGCAAAGGCGAATGCCGAACTGCGGATGCGCTTGGGCACCAGTTCCGACAGGTAAGTGTCGATGGTGACCAGCTCGACCCCCAGGCCGATACCCACGACGAAGCGCATGCCTATCACGCCCAGTGCAGAGGTTTGCAGGCCCATGATTACGGTGGCCACGGTGTACCAGATCAGCGCGAAGGTAAAGATCGCACGGCGTCCGTAACGATCGGCAATCGGGCTGACAAGGCTGGCACCGAAGAACAGCCCCAGAAAGGTCGCCGAGGCGAAGGCCGCCTGATCGGAGAAACCAAACAGACCCTGGCTTCCTGTGGCGAAGATCCCGTCGCGGATCAGGCCGGGACTGATGTAAGCGGTCTGGAACAGGTCGTAAAGCTCGAAAAAACCGGCGAGAGACAGCAGGGCGACCAGTCGCCAGATAGTCGCGACCGCAGGCAGTCGGTCAATGCGCGCCGAGATATACGCTGCCCGCAACGGCTCGTTCGCGGCTGCCTCGGCATGAGGTAATGAGGTCATGGATGGCCATCCTGAGTTCTTGTTAAGGCCTGAATACTACTCCTTACAATTTGTAATCATTGGTCTTTTAATGCGGTTATCAAGCTCTAAAAGATGAAAAATTGTTTACCGGATCAATTTTTCGATTTTTTATATCGGATCCATTAAAGCGATGGAATTACGTGGAAATGAGAACGGCGCAGTGATGACCTAGTCAGGCAGAGAGGCAGGCGAAAAACAGCAGGCATGACGCCAGCAATGATGTATCAACATGTGTCGTAAAACCTTAGGATGATGCCTTAACTTTCTGCATTCCGGGTTCCCGTGACGTACAAACTGCCCACTACTGCCACCGCTCCTTTCTGCCCCTCGGCGATTACCGACAGTGTGGCCATTCCGCCGAACGCGTCCTTGCTGCGCAAGATGATGCTGTTCGTCGGGCCTGGCCTGCTGGTTTCCATCGGCTACATGGACCCTGGCAACTGGGCGACGGCCATCGAGGCCGGGTCGCGCTTCGGCTACTCACTGCTGTTCGTGGTGGTGCTGGCCAGCCTCTCGGGAATGGTCTTGCAAAACCTCTGTTCGCGGTTGGGCATCGCTACCGGCCGTGATCTGGCGCAGCTGTCGGCCGCCCGCTACAGCCGTAAGGTCGCCAAGGGCCAGTGGTTGCTGGCGGAGTTGTCGATCATCGCCACCGATCTGGCGGAAGTGCTGGGGGCAGCGTTGGCGTTTCATCTGTTGCTCGGCGTCTCCATCACCACCGGTGTGGCGCTGACCGCCTTCGATACGCTGATCGTGTTGGCCTTGCAGGGCGCCAATTTTCGCCGTCTGGAGGCCATCGTGCTGGGGCTGATTGCAACCATCGCCAGTTGCTTCGCCGTCGAGCTGTTTCTGATCAAACCGTTCTGGCCGGACGTCGTCGCGGGTCTGAAGCCGAGTTGGGATGTATTGAGCAGCCAGGAGCCGCTGTACATCGCCATCGGCATTCTGGGCGCCACCGTCATGCCGCATAACCTTTACCTGCATTCGTCTGTGGTGCAGACGCGGGTCAACGGTTCGGACCAGGCCAGCAAGGCCAGCGCCATTCGCTATGCGCGCCTCGACACCATCGGTTCGCTGAGCCTGGCACTGCTGATCAATGCGGCGATTCTGATCCTCGCTGCTGCCGCTTTTCACAAGACCGGGCATACCGAGGTGGTCGAGATTCAGGACGCCTATCACCTGCTCGATCCGCTGGTAGGTGGCGCGATCGCCAGCGTGCTGTTCGGTATCGCGCTGCTGGCGGCAGGGCAAAGCTCGACATTTACCGGCACGATTGCCGGGCAAGTGGTGCTCGAAGGTTTTCTGCAGGCAAAGATTCCGTGCTGGCAGCGGCGCTTGATCACGCGGGCGCTGGCACTGATTCCGGCGCTGATCGGTGTGATCTGGCTGGGTGACAGCTCGGTGGGGCAGATGCTGGTGCTCAGCCAGGTTGTGCTGAGCCTGCAGCTGCCATTCGCGCTCTGGCCGCTGATTCGCTTTACCAGCGACCCACAACTGATGGGGCCGTTCGTCAACAGCCGGCTGGTGAAAACGGCTGCCTGGGGTCTGTTCGGGCTGATCTCGGCGGCCAATCTTACATTGCTGTGGTTCTGGATCAGCTGAACTTGGGCGGCGGCAGCGACTCTCAAGCCTGACACCAATGTCAGCCGTCAGGTAGCCGGACATGAGCACACCGAGCGACAAGGGCAGCGTCTTCGAAACCGATTTGCCCGCCCGACTGGACCGACTGCCCTGGGGGCGGTTTCACACCTTGCTGGTCGTGGCGCTGGGCATCACCTGGCTGCTTGACGGCCTGGAAGTCACCCTTGCAGGGTCGGTAGCCGGCGCCTTGAAAGCCAGCCCGGCGCTCAATCTCACCAATAGCGACATTGGCCTGGCGGGCGCTGCGTACATTGCCGGTGCCGTGTTGGGCGCGTTG
This sequence comes from Pseudomonas cerasi, assembly GCF_900074915.1. Taxonomy (GTDB): domain Bacteria; phylum Pseudomonadota; class Gammaproteobacteria; order Pseudomonadales; family Pseudomonadaceae; genus Aquipseudomonas; species Aquipseudomonas cerasi. The sequence continues at coordinate 3,267,417 of NZ_LT222319.1, read as the reverse complement.
TTCTTTGGCTGGCTGGCGGACCGTCTCGGGCGCCGCAAGCTGTTCTTCATCACCTTGCTGCTGTATGTCGGTGCGACGGCCGCTACGGCGTTCTCCTTCAGCGTATGGAGCTTCATGTTGTTCCGCTTTCTGACCGGTATGGGCATCGGTGGCGAGTACACGGCAATCAACTCGACCATTCAGGAATTTACCCCGGCCCGCTACCGGGGCTGGGTCGACCTGACCATCAACGGCACGTTCTGGCTGGGTGCCGCGCTCGGTGCGATTGGCTCGATTGTCTTGCTCGACCCCCTGTGGATCGGGGCCGAGCTGGGCTGGCGCCTGTGTTTCGGCATTGGTGCGGTATTGGGTCTGCTGGTTCTGCTGATGCGACTGTGGCTGCCGGAAAGCCCGCGCTGGCTGTTGATACACGGCCAGGCTGAACAGGCGAAGCAGATCGTCGAGCAGATAGAAGCCGACTTACAGCGCCAGGGACACGTATTGCCCGCCGTAGCAGGCAAGCCCCTGCGCCTGCACGCACGAGACCACACGCCGCTGGGCGAGGTCGCCAGGACGTTGCTGGTGACGTTTCGTCAGCGTTCGCTGGTAGGCCTGACGCTGCTCACCGCCCAGGCGTTTTTCTACAACGCGATCTTTTTCACCTACGCCCTGGTGCTGACCGACTTCTATGGCGTGCCGGCCGAGCGCGTCGGCTGGTACGTGCTGCCGCTGCCGCTGGCGCTGGGTAATTTCTGCGGTCCGCTGCTGCTAGGCAGACTGTTTGACGTGATTGGCCGGCGGGTGATGATCAGCCTCACTTATGGCCTGTCGGGCGTACTGCTGGCAATCAGTGGCTACCTGTTCCAGCAAGGTGTGCTGGACGTGACCCAGCAGGCCATTGCGTGGATGGTGATTTTCTTCTTTGCGTCGGCAGCGGCCAGCTCGGCCTACCTGACAGTGGCGGAAACCTTTCCACTGGAAATCCGTGCGTTGGCAATCGCAGTGTTCTACGCGTTCGGTACGGGGCTGGGCGGTATGATTGGCCCGACCCTGTTTGGGGAGTTGATTGAAACAGGTGAGCGCAGCAATGTGTTGATCGGTTATCTGATCGGCGCCGGGCTGATGTTGCTGGCGGCGCTGGTGCAGGCGATATGGGGTGCGGCTGCCGAGCGCAAGTCTCTGGAGGACCTAGCGAGACCGCTGTCGCAGGCCGGGGACAACTAGTGGCGGTTAACGGAACACACCGCGAAGGCCATCTACGGATGCACGCAGGCCGATGATCCGCTCACTGACTTCTTGCGCTTCATGTGCACGGGAGGTTCGCTCGAGGTAGAGGAGATGCCCGGCGAGGTTGGCCGAAACTCGCTCTAGCTCGTCGGCGGTGCGCCTGACGTAGGCCTGGATGTCTTGCATTTGTTCGATCTGCACGGATGGTGCCCTTATAGGTCGCATCCGAGCGCACTAAATGAACGGGTGGCTATCATCAATCCACCTAACCGAGTTGTCGGCGGCAAGGTCGGCTTTCTTTAATGCCGCAGATAAATAAACAGGCCAATCATTTTTTCGCATCGTGCCGATCAGCCTAATCATCTTCCTGATCATCGTGTTCCGAATAGGAATCCAGCAACTCGGCCAGTGCCAGCGTGCGGTCCAGTCCACTGCGCGTGGACATGATTTCGGCTACCGCCTGCGTGGCGGCGACTCTGGCGGCTTCGCGTTCGGCATCGGTGTTATTGGGCGTGGCGGCCTGCGCAGCCTCAATAATCGATTGCTCAAAGGTATTCATGGTGCTCGCTCGTGAAATTCAAGTGCCTGTGATACCGAGAATGGCGGATTGTTTCAAGGCCGATCAATCACCTTCGTAGGGAAATTCCTCCAGGCTCTGCATCAAGGCAACGCCCTGTGGCCCCTGAAGGTTCTCCAGCACCCAGCAACTGTTGGCATTTTTGGCCAGCAGCAGGCGTGTCGTCTGGCTGGCGACCGGCTGCTGCGGGGCGTCCTTGTAACCCAGGTTATAGGTCATTTCGACCACCGCCTGCTTGTCCGAGTTGGACACCAGCTTCCAGTCGATCGGCTTCTGCACATCCCCGTCCTGCGCATCGGTCCACGGGTTGGCACTGACGGCGCATTGATCGCCGTTCTGGCACGCCCAGTCCTTCTTGAGCAGGCTCAGCAGAGGTTTGGACAAATAATCAGCGCTGCCTTTGCCGTTCAGATAAAAATCCTGGTGCTTCTCGTAGATCCAGCGCGCCGTGTCGACCGGGGTCGCAGCCGGGCAGGCCGCATGGGCAGTGGTGGAAAGCAGGCAGGCGAAGGCAATGGCGACGGTTCTGGACATGGAGCGGCTCGCAGAAAAGGTGGCAGTGAGAGTGACAGGCACATGACAGTGCATTTGTAAGCCAAGTGGACAAAAAAGCAATGGTTTTGGTCACGCATCAGAGGGTCGGGCAGGCTGAACCGGATTGAGGGTAATTTCATTCAATACGCGGTTCGCTGCCGTCACTACCTTGATCCGGTCATTTCCGATCGTATTCAAGGGGGTTTTCCATGAGTCTGCTGATTTCCATGGCCGCGTTTGCACTGGCTTCTTCCATCACTCCCGGGCCGGTCAACATCGTGGCGCTGAGTGCCGGTGCACGCTATGGCGTCAGACCAGCCATGCGCCATGTGTTGGGTGCCACGCTGGGCTTTACTCTTTTGTTGCTGCTCATCGGTTTTGGCCTGCATGAAACCTTGCAGCAATGGCCCTTTCTGACCCGAATCATTCAGTGGTCCGGCGTGATATTTCTGCTGTACATGGCGTTTCGACTAGCCATCGACAATGGACAACTGAACATGAGCGAGCAGGGCGCTGGTCCTTCGCTGGTGCACGGAGCAATCATGCAGTGGCTCAACCCCAAAGCCTGGCTGGCTTCGATAGCCGGCATGGGAGTTTTTGTCGCCAACGGCGAGGCTGCCTTGATCTGGCAATTCGCAGGAATCTACTGCGTGGTGTGCTATCTGTCGCTGGGCTGCTGGGTCTTTGCCGGAAGCTTTCTTGGGCATTGCTTGCGCAGCTCGGCAAGTGTGCGCGTCTTCAACCGCATCATGGCGCTACTACTGGCTGGCTGCGCGGTATATCTGCTGATCTGACCCGTGTCATCACAGCCGATACTGCCCTGGCGTTGCTGCCAGATGCTTTTTGAACTCACGTTGAAAGTGCGCCTGATCGGCAAAGCCTGCCTCCTGAGCAACATCGGCGATCATCTTGCCGCTTTTCAGCTGTCTGCGGGCATGCTGGATCCGCCGATTGAGCAGGTAGGCATGCGGAGTCAGATGATAGCGCTGTTCGAACGAGCGAATCAGGTAGGACGCCGAGAGATTGGCTGCGGCACAAATGTCGGAAAGCCTGATGGGCCGGGTGAAATTGTCGTTGATGTATTCGGCGGCTCGGGCAACGCGAGGTGATGGTGGGCGGTGCCGTGCCGGTGCCGTGCCGAGTGACTCCAGCATCAGGGTAAAGAAGGCCACGGCTGAGCAGTGTTTTTGCAGCGTATCGATTCTCGTATCAGTCAGCGTCTGGAACAGCGCAGTCAATGCAGCGAACAGGATCGAATCATCGCTGTGCGTATGGGGCAATGGTTGAAAACCATGCCCGGCATTCAACCCCGTTTCGCCCTGAATGTCGCCCAGCCAGCCGCTGTCCACATAGAGCATCAGGTACGACCAGGCCTGGTCATTGATCGGGTTGCAGGCATGCACGTCGCCCGGATTCATCAACACTACAGTGCCTGACGTGACGCACTGTGAGGTCTTTTCATGCACATAGGTGCTCTTTCCGGCAGTGATCGCGCCGACGGAAAAGATTTCATGCGAGTGAGGCGCGTAACAGACCCGTCGGCCATCCTCTACAGAACGGGCTTCGATGAACGAAAGGTGCTCATCGCGCCAGAAAAAAGGGGTTGCGGTCGATTTGCTGGGTTCGTTGCGGTTCATGCTGATATCCCGTCGGCAGAGCGACGAGAGTACCGGATGCTGAGCGATATTGGCCATCGCTCATGCGATGTTGGCCTGTCGAGACGAGCTCTGCGCTTACATGCCCCGAATGGCGCCCTGCGGCGCTCGGACATGTTCACGCAGAGCACTGGCGAAGCAGGCTGCGCCTTACTTCTTGACCGGCACGATGTCCATGATCTGACCATTGACCTTCTGGAAACGCACGTACTTGTCGTTAATTTTCACCCATTCGCTTTCCTTGGCGGGTGTTTCCAGGCCTTTGCTTTTCCAGTCCTTCACTTCCAGGTCGCTGCGACGATATTTTTCCGGAACGCGGGAGCCTACTTCCAGCTCATGGACGTTGTCCTTGGATTCGGTGACTTTCGGGTCCGCCGTCTCTGCCGCGTGAACGGGCAGGGTGACGGCGGAAAAGCAGCCGAGCAAGGTCATGCAGGCGATCAACGATTTGCTGTTCATGTGAAGACTCCCAGTCTTTGGTATCAGGCGATGGCTTAATGCCTCGTAATAACTCGGACCTTCACCGTGGCAAATCATTCGATCGGGTTTGCTGTGCTCAGCCTTTCAGTGCCTCGGCGATGGTTGCCGAGAGCGGGGTGGTCGGGCGGCCGATCAGCGCGCGCAATTGGCGACTGTCATCGAACAGGGCGCCCTTGGCAGCAGCGGCATCGGAATCTGCCAGCAACCGGGCCACGAAGTCAGGCAGGCCTGCCTGGATAAGCGCGGCTTCGAATTCGGCCTGTGGGAGGTTGACGTAAGGCAGGGACTTGCCGCTCTGCGTCGACAACTGCGCTGCAAATTCGGACAGCGTGTAGGACTCGTCGCCTGCCAGCTCATACACCTTACCGGCCTGTGTCGTTTCCGATGTCAGCAGCACTGCGGCCGCCTCGGCGTAATCCAGACGCGAAGCAGAGCTGATACGACCCTCGTCGGTACTGCCCATGACCGCGCCATGGGTCAGTGCGCCCGGAATGCCTGCGGTGTAGTTTTCGGTGTACCAGCCATTGCGCAGCAACACGAACGGCAGGCCGCTGGCGCTCAGGTACTCTTCGGTTTCGCTGTGCTCCCTGGCCAGGCTCAATGCCGAGGTCTTGGCACGCAGAACGCTGGTGTAGGCCAGCAGCTTGACCCCGGCGCGCTTGGCCGCATCAATCACCGCCTTGTGCTGCGGCAGGCGCTGACCCACTTCGCTGGAGGAAATCAGCAGCACTTTGCCGGCACCGGCAAATGCACTGTCGAGTGTCGCAGGCTGTGAATAGTCGGCCTGACGAACCTGAATACCCTGCCTGGACAGATCGGCGGCCTTTTCCGGACTGCGCACGGCGGCGATGATTTGCGAAGCGGGTACGCGGCTGAGCAACTGTTCAATGACGAGGCGGCCAAGCTGGCCTGTGGCACCGGTGACAACGATCATGGAATGATTCCTTGAATCAGGTTGAAAGGAAGCGCCAGCATAGTCATGATGCTTACCTTTAGTAAGTACGTACAAAAAGGTAAGTGTCATGAGCGAATCCGCTTCGCAATCAAGTACCCCGCAATCAGGTGTTATGCAGCAAGGCTTCCCGCCGGAAGCGGCCGAGACGCTATTGGCGCTGGTCCGTCAGGGCTAGGTGCTGGCCACTGACTGTCCTTCGCGGGTGGTGCTCAATCATGTCTGCAGCCGTTGGGGCGTGCTGGTGCTGGTGGTGTTGCGGGGTGGCATGCATCGCTTCAGCGAAGTACGCCGCAAGATCGGCGGGGTAAGCGAGAAAATGCTCGCGCAAACGCTCCAACATCTGGAGCATGATGGTTTCGTCAGCCGCAAGTCGTTGCCGGTAGTGCCTCCGCATGTTCAGTACCGCTTGACCCCGATGGGCGAAGAGGTCGCCTTGCAGGTTGAAACCCTCGTCACCTGGATCGAGACCAATTTGCCGCGCATCATGCAGGCCCGTGAAGCGTCGAATACGCTGCAGATCACGCCCGAATGAGTCTTTTCTGACAGATTTTTCATCCTGCGATTGTCGGCTTGATCGCCTGTAATCAGCCGCTTCTTGGTATGGTGCGCGCCGAAATCTTTATATACACGTTTAGTTGCGCCGTTTGCCCTTCACCGAGAAGCTGTAGAAATGCCCAATCCAATTCCCCTGAAAGACCACGAAAAAGAGACGCGGCTGGTCAATCAGCGCCTGATTGCCTGCGCGGTGCTGGTCGGCCTGCTGGCTGCCTGTCTGGTCGCGCGCATGTATTTCCTGCAAGTCACCGAGTTCGACTATCACTCGACCATTTCCGAAAACAACCGTGTTCACGTGCTGCCGATCCCGCCCGAGCGCGGTTTGATCTTTGACCGCAATGGCGAAGTGCTTGCCGACAATCGCCCCAGTTTCAACCTGACCCTGACCCGTGAACGCGCTGGCGACTGGCACAAGGTCATCGACGAACTGATGACCCTGCTGGAATTGCCCGACGAAGACCGGATTCTGTTCGACAAAGAACTGAAGCAGGTCCGTCATCCGTTCGAACCGGCAACATTGCTCTATGAACTCACCGAAGAGCAGATCGCTATTCTGGCGGTCAATCAGTACCTGCTGCCGGGCGTGGACGTGGCGGCGCAGTTCGTTCGCCATTACCCGTTGGGCGCCCATTTCGCGCATTCGATCGGCTACGTCGGCCGCATCAACGAAAAGGAAGCGGCCCATCTCGATAACGAGTACCGCGGCACGCAGTCCATCGGCAAGACCGGCGTCGAGCGCTTCTACGAGTCTGAGCTGCACGGCCACGTAGGCTATGAAGAGGTCGAAACCAACGCCCAGGGCCGCGTGCTGCGCGTGCTGAAACACACTGACCCGGTGCCGGGCAAGAACATTACCCTCACGCTGGACGCGCATTTGCAGGCCGCGGCGGAAAACGCGCTGGGTGATCGACGCGGCTCCGTGGTTGCACTGGACCCGGAAACCGGTGACGTGCTGGCGATGGTCAGCAAGCCAAGCTTCGACCCCAACCTGTTCGTCACCGGTATCAGCTTCAAACAGTATGCGGCGCTGCGCGATTCCATTGACCGGCCACTGTTCAACCGAGTGCTGCGTGGCCTGTACGCACCGGGCTCGACGGTCAAGCCGGAAGTGGCGATTGCCGGTCTCGACAGCGGTGTGATGACCGCCTCGACAAAGGTCTTCGATCCCGGCTACTTCCAGTTGCCGGACTTCGACCACAAATACCGTAACTGGAACCACAGTGGCGATGGCTGGGTGGACATGGACACGGCGATCATGCGTTCCAATGACACCTATTTCTACACGGTGGCGCACAAGCTCGGCATCGACCGCCTGCACGACTACATGACCATGTTCGGCATCGGCCAGAAGGTGTCGCTGGACATGTTCGAGGAGTCTGCAGGGCTTATGCCGTCCCGCGAATGGAAGCGGGCCACGCGTCGCCAGGCATGGTTCCCCGGCGAAACGGTGATTCTCGGCATTGGCCAGGGCTACATGCAGGTCACGCCGTTGCAACTGGCTCAGGCCACTTCACTGATTGCCAGCAAGGGTGTCTGGCATCGACCGCATCTGGCGATGGAAGTCGGTGATAAGGCACCCGTCGACGAGCATCCGATGCCAAATATCGTGTTGCGCGATCCCAATGAATGGAATCAGGTCAATACCGGCATGCAGATGGTCATGCACGATCCCCGCGGCATTGCACGGGATGCGGCCAAGGGCGCTCAGTACCGCATCGCCGGCAAAAGTGGTACGGCGCAGGTGGTGGCGATCAAGCAGGGTGAGCGCTATAACCGTCTGAAGACCCTTGAGCGTAACCGCGACAACGCCTTGTTCGTCGGTTTCGCGCCGGCCGACCATCCGAAAATCGTTGTGTCGGTGACCATCGAGAACGGCGAGGCGGGTGGCCGGGTAGCAGGCCCCGTGGTGCGGGAGATTCTCGATGCCTGGCTGCTGGACAGCGAGGGCAAGCTCAAGCCTGAGTACGCCACACCCACCAAGGCGCCGGGCAACCCGCACGCCTGATCAGCGTTTTAAAACGCTTGCCGAACGACCGAGCCCTGAACAGGGCTCAGGTTTTCTGAACTGTCGAGAATGTATCGGGTCGACCACAACAGGCGTAGCAGAGCGCTGCGCGCGTTTTACCGAACTCATTATCATTGCCTCGACAAGGAACCCGGAATGTCCAAGACCATTGCCGACCATCTCGCGCAAACCCTAGCAGCGGCGGGTGTTTCGCACATCTGGGGGGGGGGCCGGAGACAGCCTCAACGGCCTGACCGACAGCTTGGAACGCACCGATTCGATTCGCTGGATGCACACCCGTCATGAAGAAGTCGCAGCCTTTGCTGCCGGTGCGCAGGCGGCGTCCAGCGGCAAGCTGGCGGTCTGCGCCGGCAGCTGCGGACCGGGCAACCTGCACCTGATCAATGGCCTGTACGACTGCCATCGCAACCGGGTGCCGGTTCTGGCAATTGCTGCGCATATTCCGTCTTCGGAAATCGGTCTGGATTACTTTCAGGAAACCCATCCGCAGGAGCTGTTCAAGGAGTGCAGCCACTTCGTCGAACTGGTCAGCAACCCCGAGCAGTTCCCGCGTGTGCTGGAACGTGCCATGCGTGCTGCGATCAGTCAGAAAGGTGTGGCGGTAATCGTCTTGCCGGGCGACGTGGCGCTCAGCGCTGCGCCGGATGTCGCGGCAAAATGGATCGAGGCTACAGCGCCCAACGTGGTGCCTGCCGAAAACGATCTGCAGTCGATGGCCGACATGCTCAACGATTCCAAAGCCGTCACACTCCTGTGCGGTGCGGGTTGCGAGGGTGCCCACGAGCAGGTTCTGGCGTTGGCGGATACGCTGGGCGCGCCGATCGTTCACGCATTGCGCGGCAAGCAGCATGTCGAATACGACAATCCCTTCGACGTCGGCATGACCGGCCTGATCGGCTTCAGCTCCGGCTACCACGCCATGCTCTCCTGCGACACGCTGGTGATTCTCGGCAGCAGCTTCCCCTATCGGAATTTCTATCCCGAAAAAGCCGACATCATCCAGATTGACCTCGATCCGACCCAGCTAGGGCGTCGCACGCCGGTGGCGCTGGGTCTGGTGGGCGGGGTGCGGGAAACCCTGGAGGCGCTTCAGCCAAAGCTCAGGCCGCACACCGATCGCCGTTTCCTCGACAAGGCCCTGAAGCACTACGCCAAGGCCCGTGAAGAATTGGACGAGCTGGCCACCCCGACGCCAGATGGTACGCCGATTCATCCGCAGTACCTCACTCGACTGGTCGACGAGCAGGCGGATGCCGATGCGATCTTTACCGTCGACGTCGGTACGCCGACGCTGTGGGCTGCACGCTATCTGCACATGAATGGCAAGCGCAGTCTGCTCGGCTCGTTCAACCACGGCTCGATGGCCAACGCTTTGCCACAAGCTCTGGGGGCCAAGGCTGAACATCCGGATCGTCAGGTCGTAGCCTTGTGTGGCGACGGCGGTCTGTCCATGTTGCTGGGCGACCTGCTGAGCATTCGTCAGTTGAACCTGCCTATCAAGATAGTGGTGTTCAATAACAGCTCGCTGGGCTTCGTCGACATGGAAATGAAAGCCAGCGGCTACGTGCCGCATGGCACTGACCTGCATGAAACCAACTTCGCCGGGATTGCCCTGGGCGCAGGCATTCTGGGCCTGCGTGTCGAGAACGCCGAAGAGTTGCCTGCCGCCTTGCGCGAGGCGTTCGATCATCCCGGTCCGGTGCTGATCGACGTTGTCACTGCCAAGCAGGAGCTGGGCATCCCACCGAAAATCAAGCTGGCCCAGGCCAAGGGCTTCAGCCTGTACATGATGCGCGCGATCATGAGCGGGCGCGGCAGTGAAGTGCTGGAACTGGCGAAAACCAACCTGCGTTAATCAGTTATAAAAACGTATGGGTTGAATAGAAAAAAGTTGCAACTTCTATCCACCGAGATTGTCGTCGCCGTTACAGGTGACACTCTCGGTGGATTTATATTTCTCTTCTCAACATAACCGCCCAAGGCGGTCATTTCTTTGTGGATCCAAACTTCTCGCACCCTGTGCTTTATTGAGTTCGCTGTTTGAACTAACAAATTCAAATACTGGGTAAAGCTTCCCGGAAGACAGCCGAGACAGTGATACGGAAGCAAGATCGGCTACGGCAGGCTGATTACCGAACAGTCCCTGGCGACAAAAAAAACGTCGACGCTACAGAACGTTACGCCCTGGATATTCTTTATAGAAAAGTCTGCACGTCATGAGGTCTGCAATGCTTAGAAATGCTCCTTTGAGTATGAAACTGCTGCTTATTTTAATATTCCCCCTATTGGGCTTCCTGGCCTTTGCAGGTTTGTTCGTCGCTGACAAAAGCGAAAACCTCGGTGACATGAGGCGAGCAGTAACAGCCACCGCGGTTGCACAGAAACTTAGTAACGTGGTTACCACCATGCAGCGCGAGCGCGGCGCCAGCGGCGTGTTTCTGGACAGCGGCGGCAAGTCCATGCAGGACAAATTGAAGACCTTCCGTCAGGAAACCGACAAGGCGATAAGCGAGATGCGTGCCCAGTCGACCGACGGTATTCCCGGTCCGGACAAAGTCTACCGTGCACTGGATGACCTGACTGCGTTGCGCCTCAAGATCGATACGCTGGGGATCAACAACACCGAGTCCTCTGCGCGGTTCACCGACGTTATCAAAACTCTCGTCGGGTTCTCCTATTCGCTGGAAGCGAGTATCGAAGATCCGGAAATACTGCGTGGCCTGAGTTCGCTCAACCAGTTCGTCGACATGAAGGAACGTGCCGGTCGCGAGCGCGTGCTGCTCGTCCAGGCATTCAACCAGAACCGCTTTGACGCGCCCCTGTTGTCACGCTTCAGTCGTAACCTTGGAGAGTTCTCCGGTTACCTCGAAGCGTTTCAACGCTGGTCCCCTGAAGTATTCAAGACCAAACTCAATGACGTCATGCAGCAGCCGGGCTCGCTGGAAGTAGCGCGCTTGCAACGCCTGGGTTTCGATACCCCGATGGGTGATCCGCTCAACGTCAAGCCGGAAGACTGGTTCAACCTTGCCACCGTACGTATCGACATGATGGCTCAGGTAGAAGCAGAGCTTGGCCAGAACGTGGTCGGCCTGGCAACGGATGCGCGCAGCTCTGCTCAAAGCAGCCTGTATGTGGCGGTTGCTACTGTTGTCCTGATGCTGATCGTAGTGCTGTGGCTGGCGTCGGTCATCATCCGCAACATCAAGGTCGCAGTGGTCGATGTGAACCGCACATTGATGGCTCTTTCCACCCGCGACCTGACCGCGCGGACCCGCTATATCGGCAAGGATGAGTTTGGCGAGATCTCACGCAATCTTGACAACATGGCGCATCAGATCAGTGAGGTCATCCGCGACATCGGCAGCGCCACGGCGCAGGTTGCCACCGCTGCCGAGCAGTCTTCCGCAGTGGCGTTGCAAACCAATCAGAACGTGGCGCAACAACGCCAGGGTACCGATCAGGTCGCTACTGCCATCAGCGAGATGAGCGCCACGGTAAAGGATGTCGCGCGCAGCACCACCGACGCGGCCGAGATGTCGCAACGCGTCAACAACAGCACCGTGCAGGGCAAGACCGAAATCGACAACACCATCGGCCTGATTCAGGAGCTCTCGGTGCAGGCTGAACAGACTTCACGGATCATCGACGAGCTCAAGGGCGAGAGCAACTCGATCTCCTCAGTGCTCGATGTCATTCGTGGCGTCGCCGACCAGACCAACCTGCTGGCGCTCAACGCAGCCATCGAGGCTGCACGTGCCGGCGAGCAGGGGCGTGGTTTCGCGGTGGTTGCCGACGAAGTACGCAATCTGGCCAAGAAGACTCAGGACTCTACCGTCAGCATCCAGAAAATGATCGCCAACCTGCAGTCCGGCTCGGAACGCGCAGCCGCGTCGATGCAGGAAACTCTGGGCAAGGCGCAGGAGGGTGCCAGCAACGTCGTACGCGCTGGTGAACTGCTGGAAGAGATCGCCGAAGGCATCGCGACCATCAGCGACCGCAACATCCAGGTCGCTTCGGCCGCTGAAGAGCAAAGCCTGGTGGCCGAAGAGATCCACCGCAACGTCGACGACATCAACTCGCTGGTCATCCAGGTCAGTGCCGGTGCCGAGCAGACCGCCGTCACCAGCCGCGAACTCGCGCGTCTGGCGGAGCAGCAGCAGGGCCTGGTGGGTCGCTTCAAGGTGAGCTGACAGTCAGCGGTTTGTGTGTTGTGAAAAGGCCTGGAAGCGAACGCTTTCAGGCCTTTTTGCTGGTCTTCAGAGGCTGTCGTGCCGATGTCCCTGACCACCCTTGATAACCTGTACCCCATGACCATTCAGTCACCTTTTCACGTAACCCCACGTCCCTCATACGATTATGTAGTTATAAAAAATAATCACTACATAATCGTTGACGTGCCCGTTTTCCTTTTGCATTATGCAGCTGTCTCCCCGATCGGGAGCGCTGCAAAAGGTGTGATGAACAGGCTCGGCAAGCCGTCGAGATGTTCCCGGATGTAGGCTGCCCACAAGGCAGATTGATGGAGCTGAACTGGCATTTGTCGTCGATAAGGGCGAGAAGCTGGCGAAATGTCCTCATGATGCTTGTAACGGATCGATTGCCGATCCTGGGCCGGGTCTTTGGGTTTCGTGACTTCTTCTCTCTACGCTGATGCCGCTGTGTAGCGGCTCTTCATCAAGGCTACCTGCATGTCCTTGAGGGCTGGAACGGTATTCGACGCACACTCAATCGTGTGCATTGCTGAAGTTCTGGCGCATGAACTTGATGTATCAATTATTGAACAGTCTACGAGCGAAGGGGCATCAACATGAATATCAACACACAACCGACTATTGATGAACTGGCTCGTCTGTTTGCTGCGTGCAAAGACACGCTGGATAACCATATCGCCTGGGTGGCCGAGTCGGGTGAAGTTCGCGTCGACGCCATGTCGCCATTCACGCAAGAGCACGAGTTTCGTGATGCGCACCCGCAACTGCGCATATCCCTGAAGATGTTCCGTCGTGGCCAGGGTTATGTCGGCAAGAAGGCCGCTGCCGATCGCGCCTACATGGAGGACACGCTGCAGGCGTTGAAAGGTGAGTGGCAGAAGACCCGTCGGCAGGCGCACTCGCAGGTTGCCTGAGTAGGGCATCGCAGGTCCTGAAGCCTGTTCCCGATCCTGATCGGGAACAGGCTTTTTGGTTTTCGTCACCGGGACGGCGAGGGCCTACAGGTTGTACAAAGCGTTTTTGGTGGTATAGATTCCGGCCATGAGTCAGCGATTCTGACTCTTCTAACTCGCTGCCTGTGGTGACTGTCACGGCAGTGCCTGCACATGACATAAACAGAGGTTGCCGATGCGTGCGCCACGATGGTTATGGTTGGTGATGTTGCTCAGCGCTGGCGCTTCGGCGGATTGGCGTGAGGCATTGCCCAATGCTCAGGTCGTCGGTGGCGGTGACCTTAGTCTGTTCGGTTTTCGCATCTATACGGCCAGGTTGCTAAGCCCCACCAAGCCCTTCGTCGCGGATGCACCGCTGGCTCTCGAGCTGACCTACCACCGCGACATTGACCGGGAAGATCTGGTCGATGCCAGTATCGATGAGATCAAGCGTATTTCCGGTTCGAAGGTGACCGAACAGCAACTGACTGAATGGCGCCAGCAGATGAACCAGTCATTTGTCGACGTCCAGCCGGGCATGAAGATTACCGGTGTGTACCTGCCTGGCCGCGAAGCGCGGTTTTATGTTGGCGACAAGCTCCAGCATGTGGTGCCCGACAGCCAGTTCGCCAAGGCTTTCTTTTCCATCTGGCTTGACCCGAAAACCCGTAACCCGGAGCTTCGCGAGCAGTTGCTCGGCAGTACCGGCTCATGACCCATCAAGGAGGGCGCATGCTGAGAAAGTGGATGTTGATGTTGTGTGCGGGGCTTGTATTGAGCGGCTGCGGCGGTGTGCCGGTAACCCGTTACAGTCAGGAAGAGCCCAAGCTCGATCTGAGACAGTACTTCACCGGGCGTGTCGAGGCCTGGGGAATGTTTCAAAAGCGCTCCGGTGAAGTCACCAAGCGCTTTACCGTGCTGATCGACGGGCACAGTGAAGGCGAAGTGCTGGTCATGCACGAGGCCTTCAGCTACAGCGATGGCACTAAACAGGTCCGGGAGTGGCGCTTGCGTCCCGATGGTCCGGGGCGCTGGAAGGGCACGGCAGGTGACGTGGTTGGCGAGGCCTATGGCGAAGTGTCAGGCAACAGCTTCCACTGGAACTATGTGCTCAGGTTGCCGGTGGATGGCACCGAGTATGACGTGAGCCTGGATGACTGGATGTACCTGATCGACAAGCAGACCATGGCCAATCGTTCGTCGATGACCAAGCTGGGTGTCGAAGTCGGGCAGATCACCTTGTTCTTTCGCAAGGCCGGTAAATAAATAACGCCTCATATGAGGCGTCATCCTTCAGGGCGGCTGTCAGCCGCCCGTCATATTCATGAAGCGCACCACCTGCACACCATCGTCGTGGGTGAAGTTGTGGCTCCACGGCTTGAGCTGCATGGCGTCGATGATGGCTTTTTCCAGCTTTTCCGGCTGGCCGGGATTGGCGCGCAATACCGCCTTCAAATCCACGGAATGCTCGTTGCCCAGGCACAGCAGCAAGCGACCTTCGACGGTCATGCGCACGCGATTGCAGGTGCCGCAGAAGTTGTGGCTGTGCGGCGAGATGAAGCCGATGCGAATGCCCGGTGCCTCGGCCAGGCGCCAGTAGCGCGATGGCCCTTGAGTCGAATCAGTGGAAGGCACCAGCGTGTAACGTTCGGCAATGCGTTCGCGCACCTGATCGCTGGAGTAGAAGGATTCGGCGCGGCTGTGTTCGCTGATGATGCCCAGCGGCATTTCTTCGATAAACGAAACGTCCAGGTTGCGATCGATGGCGAACGCCAGCAGGTCGTTGATCTCATCATCATTGCGACCGTGCATTACCACGCAGTTGAGCTTGGTGTGCACAAAACCGGCGGCGTTGGCGGCATCGATGCCGGCAATCACCTTGTGCAGATCGCCTGTGCGGGTCAGCTCGCGGAAACGCTGTGGATCGAGGCTGTCCAGGCTGATGTTCAGGCGCGTGACGCCGGCCTTGAACAGCGGGGCAGCCAGTTTGTCCAGCTGCGAACCGTTGGTGGTCATGCACAATTCACGCAGGCCGGGCAGGGCGGCGATCTTTTCACAAAGCCCCACTACGCCTGCGCGCACCAGCGGCTCACCACCGGTCAGACGAATCTTGCGCGTGCCCAGTGCCACGAAGCGCTCGGCCACCTGGAGGATCTCCTCCAGCGACAGAATCTGTTGCCGAGGCAGAAACGTCATCTCTTCGGCCATGCAGTACACGCAGCGAAAATCGCAGCGGTCGGTGACCGACATGCGCAGATAATCGACCTTACGTGCAAAGCGGTCCATCAGGACGGGTTCTGACATTTCACCTTCTAAATAATCGAGTGGGCTGTATTACCGGGTTTGGAGGCCAGTGCGTGACAAGGGTTCAGCCAATTTGTAATGCGCCAATTTCACGCCTGATCGCAGGCTGGCAAAGTGCCTTGTGCGTATAAACATAGTAGCCGCACGCATTGCGGTTTGCACTGGCCGGATGACGCCACGCTAACCGAGTCGAAATGCCGCAGTCCAATTGCTTGTTCCAATACGCTCATCGACACGCTCTATGGCGCTTTGCCTTGATGACTGATCAATCAGGCCTGGCGGCGGAACTGCGCTCGTAACGCTCCAGCAAAGGCTGGATACTGATGCCGTGTACCAGAATGCTCAGGGCGACGACCGAGAGGGTCATGCCAACGACGACGTGGCCGACATCGTGTGCCAGACCATGCGACAAGGCAAAACACAGGTAATAAAGACTGCCGATCCCACGAATACCGAACCAGCCAACCAGTGCTTTTTGTCGGAAATTGAGCAGGCGACGACTCACCAGCAACCAGACGCTGGCAGGACGAATCACGCAGAACAGCGCGATACCCAGGCCAATGGCTCGCCAGTCCCAATACATCGCCAGCGCCGCGCCCAGCAGGGTGATCAGCAGGACTTCCATCGCGCGCTCCACCAGACTACCGAACGCCAGCATATCGCCCATCATCACGCCGGCAGCCAGTTGCGAGTCGCTCATGTCGTCGACCTGCGCGACCGTGCCCTGCTCGAGGGAGGACGTCATATGCCCGAGGACCGGCTGCGCGACGTGCTCGGACGGTAGCTCTGACCGCGTGACACGTACCTCAGCCTGACGCAGCCCGAATCCGGCGGCAAATACCGAAAGAAAGCCAAAGGCACCCACGCTTTGCGCAACGACATAAGCCAGGGCGATCAGTGCCAGCGCCAGAAAGTCATTGGGCGAGGTGGTGCTGTCGGCGTTCTTGATGCGCAGAAAGATCATCAGATGGCCGACCCCGCGGCCCATCCCGTAACCAATCAACAGACCGGCCGGCACCGCCCAGATCAAATCCTTGATCAGCCATCCCTGGACCCAGTCGCCCATCGCGCCCCCGGAACTCAGGTACAGCAAGGCAAAAATCACGAATGGAAACGCGGTTCCGTCGTTGAGGCCCGCTTCGCCGGACAGGCCGAAGCGCAGGCGGTCCTGATCCTGGGCGTTGTTGACCTGCACCATGCCGGCGAGCACCGGGTCGGTCGGCGACAGCATCGCGCCGAGCAACAACGACACGCCCCAGTCCAGGCCGATGATGTAATGCCCCGCGACAGTCACGCCGGCAATGGTCGCCAGCATCACCGGCCCGGCCAGCCAATAGGCTGAATGCCAGGCTTTGCCGCGCAAGGGCAGGCGCAACTTGATACCCGTACCGAACAGCGAAAACAGCACCGCCACTTCGGTCAGGCGTTCCAGCCACTCGTAGGATTTCTCGAAATTCAGATCGACGATATCCAGGCCCATCGGGCCGATGCCGAAGCCGAACGCCAGGCACACGGCCGATGTGGTCACTGGCATCCAGCGCAGGTAAGAGGAAGTGAGCGCCAATAGCATCAACAGCACGCCAAGCACGCCCATGCAGACAATAAAACTCATAGAGAAAGAACCACCGTCAAAATGCGCCCGAAGCAGAGGGCGTAACGGTGGGACTCCCGTGCACGGTAATAAGTTGAAATAATTTGCCGGATGGCAATCAGCATGCGTCTTTTACGCACGGCGATGCCTTTCGGCGTCGCCGTGGACCTCTAGCGCTCGATGCTGCGGCTCCAGCGTGCGTTCCACTCGGGACGGATCTGATTGACCTGATCCCAGTCGATGGTCACTGCTGTTTCCAGGTATTTCTCCATGGCCTCGACCTGACTGCGTGTCTTGTCAGTGGTCGGGGTTTTCGGGTTCGACGGGATCTGGTCACCGAACTCCAGCGCAGGCGCCTGTGCTTCTGGTGTCAGCAGGTAGGCCGCCAGCTTCTGGGCCAGCTCCGGCTGGTTGTTATTGGCTATTGCACATTCAGCCACGTTCAACACCACGCCGCCTTCCTTGGGCGATGCATATTCCACCGGTACACCCTTGATCTTCAGCGCGGTGACCTGGGTGGGTGTCAGTGGGAACAGGGCGGCTTCGTCGGTCTGCACCATTTCCGAGATCTTGGCCGAGCTGGCGATGTATTCCAGTACGTTCGGGCCGATGGTCTTCGGCCAGGCCTTGAAGCCGGGTTCGACGTCTTTCTCGCTGCCGCCCTGGATACGGTTGAACATCAGAAAGCCATGCAGGCCGAAGGTCGAGGAGGCCAGTGACTGGAACACCACCTTGTCCTTGAAACGTTTATCGGCCAGGTCCATCCACGAGATGGGCGCGCTCCAGCCCTGCTCCTTGAACATCCGTGTGTTGTAGGCCAGGCCGGTCACGCCCAGGCTGACGGCTGCTGCCTGTTCCTTGATTTTGGCCTTGGCAGGCAGGTCGGCCAGACTGGCGCTGGGCTGCAGCGTGTCGCACAGGCCCATGGAAATAGCCCGATACATGATGCCGTCGTCGAGAAAGATGACGTGCATCTGCGGGTTGTCCTTACTCGCCTGAACCTTGGCGAGGATATCGGCCGATGTGCCAGGCACGATCACCACCTTGACGTTGTTGGCCTTCTCGAAAGCCGGCAGCACCTGATCGGCATACAGGCGCTCCATGGTCCCACCGTTCATGCCCAGGTACAGCGTGGTTTCGGCCATGACAGGCGTGGACAGAAGTGCGGCGGCCAGCGGCAGGCAGGACAGCCCGGTGAGGGCGAGACGTTTGGTGCTTTTCATAGGGACGACCTTCCTCTGTGCAATGGGATGACGTTCGTAACAAGTTCGATGGCAGGGGTTTGCAGGGCGATTTGCTGAAAGCGGCCGATGGAAAAGGCATCGAGCGAAATCCGTGAGGCGCCTTCGCAGACCCATTCGGCCAGCGCTTCACCCGCTGCCGGACCGATCTGAAAGCCCGCCCCGGCAAAGCCGAAGCCGTGCAGCAGACCTGGACGGTTCAGGCTTGGGCCCAGCACCGGTTCACGGTCCGGCAGATAGCCTTCGGTGCCGCTCCAGGTGCGAATGGCCTGAGCGCCGGCGAGTGGCGGGTAGAGTTCGACGGCGTTGCGCAGGATATCCAGCACCGCCGCCTGTCCCGGTCTGGTGCGTGCCGGGTCGAGGGCAAAGCCTTGTCCGCCGCCCAGAACGCAATTGCCGCGAGCCACTTGCCGGGCATAAATGCCGCCGCCTTCGACACCGGTGCTGACGTCCATAAACATCGGCAGCGGTTCTGTCACCAGCATTGCCGGGTGCCCTGAATACATCGGCACCGGTTCGGTGAATTGTGCTGCCAGCGCTGCGGCCCACGCCCCGGCGCAGTTGAGCAGCCAGGTGGCGCGCAGTGTCAGACCGCTGGCGGTGGTGACGACGAACACGTTGCCGTCGTGGCTGACTTCGCTGACCGGCGCCTGCTCGAACACCTGTGCGCCTGCCCGACGAGCAGCGCGGGCGAAGGCCGGCGATACCAGACGTGGATTAGCGTGTCCGTCGTCGGCGCACAGCGATGCACCGACAGCGATATCGCCGGCCCAGGGATAACGCGCGCGCAGCTGATCGCGATCAAGCAGTTGCAAATCCAGGCCGAATCCCTGGCTGGCTTCGGCGTAGGCGCGCAAGGCATTCATGTCCTGTTCGCTGCGCGCCAGTTTGAGGTGGCCCGAGCGCTGGTACTCGCCGTCGATGCCGATCAGCTCACGCAGGTTGCCCCATATCTGATGCGCCCGTTGCGACAAGGGCAACTGCGACAACGGACGGCCCTGACGCCGCACGCCTCCGTAATTGACACCGCTGGAGTGCGATCCGCAAAAATCGCGTTCCAGCAAGGCGACCCGCTTGCCCTTCAGGGCCAGCGTCAAGGCTGCCGAGGCGCCGACAATGCCGCCGCCGATGACAATCGCATCGGTTTCAATCAGTGTGCTCATGGTTGCGTCTCCACCGATTGCTTCTCCATGGGCTGCATCCCCATACCGAAGGGCAGCGGCTTGATCGGTGCCTGACCGCGCAGGCGGCCGACGTGCTCGACGGACCGGCCGCTCTCGCGGGCGATGATCTCGGCCGCGGCCAGGCCACACATCCGGCCCTGACAGCGACCCATACCGACCCGGCACATGGCCTTGACCCGGTTGATCTCCCAATGGCCATCCTGCACGGCACTGCGAATCTTGCCTGCAGAGACTTCTTCGCAGCGGCACACCAGCGTGTCATCCGCCACGTTGGCGGCCCAGCCCTCAGGGAACGGAAACGCGGTTTCCAGCCCGTGGCGGAAGCGTTCGATGCGTCGCAAGGCAGTTTTAAGCGTGTCGGTACGGGCGGTGTCTGCCACCACACCGATGTCTTGCAGCAGCCCGAGCGCGGCCAGTTCTCCGGCCATTTCCGCAGCGTCGGCGCCCATGATTCCCGCACCGTCGCCCGCCAGATAGATGCCTGACACGCTGCTGCGTCCACAGTCGTCGCGGGTCGGCAGCCACGCCCGGTTGAGCGCGCTCCAGGCGAATTCACAGCCCAGCAGGTCGGCCAGTTGCGTCTCGCTGCGCAGCGCATGGGCAAAAGCGACCGCGTCACAAGCCAGGTGGCCCGACTTACCGTTGCGTTGCCATTGAATGCCGTCTACGCGTTTTTCCCCGTCGATGTGTGTGAGCTGCGCACCTTGATGCACGGGAATGCCGTTTGCACTCAGCCATGCGCGGTAATAGATGCCTTTGGCCAGCGTTGCCGGTTGGCCCAGCAGGGCCGGCAATGCCTTGCATTGCGCCGAAAACGGCGCGCTGTCGAGCACCGCCAGCACCTTCGCGCCAGCCTTGGCGTACTGGTAAGCGACCAGATACAGCAGCGGGCCGCTGCCACAAAACACCACGCGCTGGCCAATCGCACAGCCCTGATATTTGAGCGCGATCTGCGCTGCGCCGAGGCTATACACGCCGGGCAGGGTCCAGCCGGGCACCGGCAGAATTCGGTCAGTGGCACCGGTGGCGACGATCAGGTGGCTGAAATCAACAGTGGCGGCGGTACCGTTTTGCAGGGTATCGAGTTGGTGATTTTCGGCGTTCCAGACCAGCGTCTGCGGCCGATAGTCGATCTGCGCGGCCAGCGTGTCGAGCGCGTCGTGCACCGCGACCGCCTTGGCGCTTTCAAAGCCGTAGAGCGCCTTGGCCGAGCGTTGGAAATTGTCCGGCTGGCGACGGTAGATCTGGCCGCCGCCGCGCAGCCCTTCATCGATCAGGCAGGCCTTGATGCCGTGGGCCAGTAGCGTCTGGGCGGCGCGAATGCCGGCCGGTCCTGCGCCGACAATGGCAATTGTCTGATCGCTCATACGCAGCGCCCCGGTTCACGAATCACCGCCTGACCGGCCTCCAGCAGCGTCGAACAGGCACGTACGCGCTGACCGTCACCCAGCCTCACCCAGCAGTCCTGACAGGCGCCCATCATGCAGAAACCGGCGCGAGGTTCGGCGCTGAAGTCACTGCCGCGCAAGTGTTCGCTGGCGGTCAGTACCGCGGTCAGCAAGGTATCGCCCAACAGACCGCTGGCCGGCTGGCCGTCAAGGGTGAAGGACAGAACCGGGCGATCATGTTCGGTCAGTCGTTTCAGCAATGCCATAACGTGAAAGCTCCGGATTAGTGTTTGCCGACCAGCACGCGATCCAGCCCGTAGACCCGGTCGAGCAGGATCATGGTGGCGGCGGTGAGGGCGATGACCAGTGCCGATACGGCGGCCATCATCGGGTCGATGGATTCGGTGGCGTAGACATACATGCGCACCGGCAGGGTCTGCGTCGCTGGCGATGTAACAAAGATCGACAGCGTGACTTCATCGAAACTGTTGATGAACGCCAGTAACCAGCCGCCTGCCACGCCGGGCAGAATCATTGGCAGGGTGATCTGCCGAAACAGCGTGAAACGGTCGGCCCCCAGGGACTCGGCGGCGTGCTCGGCGCTGCGGTCGATGCCGATTGCCGCCGCCAGTACCAGGCGCAGTACGTAAGGCGTGATGACCAGCACATGGGCGAAGATCAGCCAGGTGAAGCTGCCGTTCACACCCATCAGCGCAAACAGGCGCAGCATCGCCACCCCCAGTACCAAATGAGGAATGATGATCGGCGAGAGAAACAGGGCGTTGAAAAAATTGCGACCGGGAAATGTATGACGCGTGATTGCCAGTGCGGCAGGTACCGCGATCAGCGTGGCCAGCGTCGCTGATACGAACGCCAGGATCAGGCTGTTGTAGAACGAATCGATAAAGTCGGCGCGCTCGAAGACGGCCTTGAACCAGCGCAGCGAGAAATGGGTGGTGGGCAGGCTCAGGGTGTTTTCCGGGGTGAACGCCACTAGGCACACCACGACCAGCGGGGCCATCATGAAGATCACCACCAGCGCATGAAACGAGAGGGCCAACGGACCGTTCTTGGACATGGATCATTCCCCCAGAGTTTTTTTGTAACGGCCTTCGATCATGCGGTTCCAGGACAGCATGACCAGCAGGTTGACCAACAGCAGCGCCACGGCAAGGGTTGCGCCCATCGGCCAGTTCAACTCCGAGAGGTACTGGTCGTAGATCACCGTGGCGACCATCTTCAGACGTCGTCCGCCGAGCAGGCCGGGAATGGCGAACGAACTGGCGGCCAGGCCGAACACGATCAGCGAGCCGGACAGCACGCCGGGCATGACCTGCGGCAGCACGATCAGGCGCATGACTTTCGCCTGGCTGGCGCCCAGCGACAGCGCGGCCTGCTCGGCGGTGGAGTCGAGCTTCTGCAGCGAGGTCCAGACCGGAATGATCATGAACGGCAACATGACGTGGACCAACGCAATGACCACGGCAAACGGGGTGTACAGCAGTTTCATCGGGCGACCGCCCATGAACTGGATGACCTGATTGATCAAACCGTCCGCGCCCAGCAGCAGGCTCCAGCCGAACGCCCGGACCACCACCGAGATCAGCAGCGGCGTGAGAATCAGGATTAGGAAGATCGAGCGCCACGGCGTGCCCATGCGGCTGAGAATGTAGGCTTCGGGGACGCCGATCAGCACGCACAGCAGGGTGACCAGCGCGCTGATCCAGAAGGTGCGCAGGAAGATTTCATAGAAATACGAGTCGGTGACCACGGCCATATAGTTGGCCAGCGTGTAGCTGTCGCTTTTCACCCCGACCTGATAGTCGAACACGTTGAACGACAGCACCAGAGTCAGCCCCAGCGGCAACACCAGCAAGCCGATATACAGCGCCAGCGCCGGAGCCGACAGCCAATAGCCGCGACCGCCCTGACGCATTTCGCTCAGCAGGCTCATGCGCGCACCTCGTCGGCATCCAGCACGCGCAGCAACTCGGTGGGCCAGTCCATATCGACCGCCGCGCCTTGTTCCAGCGGCGCTTGGCCATCGTTACGGCGTACAACCGTCACTTCGCCAATGCTGGTCTGGATGCGATACAGCCACTGGCTGCCAAGAAAATAACGGGTGACGATGCGCCCGGACAGTCGTCCGCAGCCAGGTGCTACAAGATCGATCTTCTCGGGACGCAGGCTGAGGGTCAGGCTGCCATCGCCGGGCACCTGACGAATCTGCGGGATGCCGTTGCTGTCCAGATCTCCCTGCAACATGTTGGCCTTGCCGACGAAACCCGAGATGAAGCGTGTACGCGGGTGTTCGTAGAGCTTGTAAGGCTCGTCGATCTGGGTGATACGACCGGCCTGCATTACCACCACCCGATCGCTGATCGACAGGGCTTCGGCCTGATCATGGGTGACCATCAGCGTGGTAATGCCGACTTCGTTCTGAATGCGGCGGATTTCGAACTGCATCTCTTCGCGCAGGTTGGCATCCAGGTTGGACAGCGGCTCGTCGAGCAGCAGTACTGGCGGCTCGATGACCAGTGCGCGGGCCAA
Source organism: Pseudomonas cerasi (assembly GCF_900074915.1). Classification (GTDB taxonomy): domain Bacteria; phylum Pseudomonadota; class Gammaproteobacteria; order Pseudomonadales; family Pseudomonadaceae; genus Aquipseudomonas; species Aquipseudomonas cerasi. The sequence continues at coordinate 3,244,028 of NZ_LT222319.1, read as the reverse complement.
TGCGACCCGCTGGCGCTGCCCACCGGACAACTCGCGCGGATAGCGCTCGGCATGCTGACCGAGGCGCACCAGCTCCAGCACCCGTTTGACACGCGGGTGCAACTCGGCGGCAGGCACCTTGCGCATACGCAGGCCAAACGCAACGTTGTCAGCCACGGTCATGTGCGGAAACAGCGCATAGCTTTGGAACACTACGCCGAGGCCCCGGCTGCTGGGTTTGGCGTGAGTGATGTCGCGCCCGTCGAGCACAATGCGTCCGTCACTGACTTCGACGAAGCCGGCGATCATTTGCAGGGTGGTGGTTTTGCCGCAGCCGGAAGGGCCGAGCAGAGAAACGAATTCGCCCTTGTCGACGGCCAGGTTGGTGGCAACGACCGCGTCAATGGAGCCGTAGCGTTTGGAGAGACCTTCGAGCTGCAGAAATGCCATGCCTGCTTCCACCTTTGTGCATGCGCGCCGAAGCACGCGTTTGTCATGGGCAGATGCGAAATGAAGTCATGCAGTTGTGTGGACGTTGGCGCTCGCTCTGAGTCGGCTACCGATGATTGTTCAAATCGCCCCGGTGGACTGAGAGTAGGGCGAAGGCTAGGATGGGCTCAACAAGGAATTTCACTGAATAACATCTTTCTTTGAATTAATTCTTTTGGTGGAAATATAAAGAGATATTGTCATGGATAATTCCACTGATCGGAATATTACGAAAGCTGAAGTCGGTGTGGGAGCTGTTTCCCGTCTGTTCGCGGTACTGCGCTGCCTGGGCGAGTGTGATGAAGGCGGCGAGCGGGTCACGCAACTCGCCCAGCGTGTCGGGCTGTCGCAACCCACCACGCACCGCTTGCTGCGCAGCCTGATGGATGAGGGCATGGTCGAGCAGGATCTGCTCAGCAAACGTTACCGGTTGAGCATTGAGTTCTTCGCCTTGGCCGCCAAGGCGGGTAATACCGGCAACCTGCGTGACGTGGTGCGCCCCAGCCTGTTGCGCCTGTCTGCGTCACTGGGTGACTCGCTGTTTCTGCTGGCACGCAGCGGTTTCGATGCGATCTGTCTGGACCGCAGCGAAGGCCCGTACCCGATCCGCACGTTCACCGGCGACATCGGCGGTCGTGTTGCCTTGGGCGTGGGGCAGGGCAGTCTGGCGATTCTTGCGTTTCTGCCCGAGGACGAGCGGGAAACGGTCATTGCCTACAACCTGCCACGGCTCAAGGATTTTCACCTGTACGACGAGGTGTTTCTGCGTTCGGAGGTGGAAAACGTGCGGCGTCTGGGCTATGCCGGGCGAAACACCGGCGCGTTACCGGGCATGGCCGGGCTGGCAGTGCCGATCCTGGACCGCAACGGTCGTGCAGTGGCTGCGCTCAGTGTGGCGACCATCTCCGACCGGCTGGGGCCCGATCGCCTGATGACCGTAGTTGAATTGCTCAAGCGTGAAGCCACGGCCATCAGCGCCAGAATCAACCCGTTCGACCCGTCGCTGCGGCGGCCCAGCCAGGTGTTCGGGCAGGTTGATTAGCCAGCAGGTTACCCGCTGCTGTTTTGTTCTTTTATCGGGTGTATTGCCGATCATCGCTGTTTTTAAAGAAAAAGTTTTGTAGGCCGATGTTGATCGCAAGGGCCACATATACCTGATCCACAAGATCGGTCTACAGGGACGTGTCTGCAACTTTCGCGTATCCCGCGGATTCTTTTTCTCCAGAGATCGTCCTGATGTCCAAATCCCTGCGACTGCAAATTCTAGGTCTGCTCGGCGGTAGCCTTGCGCTTGTGCTGGTCATTGCCTTGGCCTGCTTCAACTTTCTCTCCGATAACGTGCAGGCTTATCGCAGCCTTATCGACGGCCCGGTCCGGGCGTCGCAACTGGTGGACGAAGCCAACCTGGAGTTCAAGATTCAGGTCCAGGAGTGGAAAAACGTCCTGTTGCGTGGCAAAACACCCGCCGAGCGCGACAAGTACTGGGGGCAGTTCGAAGAGCAAGAGCGCAAGGTGCAAGGCACGCTGGGTCGGCTTGCTGAAATGCACGGCACCGACGCGGCGCTGAAAAGCCAGGTGCAGACGCTGCAGCAGGCACACCAGGCGCTGGGTACGGCCTACCGGACCGGTCGTGATGCGTTTGTTGCTGCGGGCGGTGACGCTGGCGCGGGTGACATGGCGGTCAAAGGTGTCGACCGTCCGACCAGCGAGCAGATGGCTGGTCTGGTCGAACAATTGCACAAGAGCAGCGATGCTCAGTCCGTTGCCATCAGCCATGAAGCCCAACGTACCATTCTGGTCGGTGCCGTGGTGATGCTGGTGTCTGCGCTGCTGGTCGGTTTGTTGGCGCTGTGGATGGTCAATCGCAACCTGATTGCGCCCATTCGCATGCTTATCGAATACGTCGCCCAGTTGAGCGAAGGCAAATTCGGGGCGCGTGTCGAGGTCACGCGACAGGACGAACTGGGTCGTCTGGCCGTTGCCGCAAATACCCTGCGGGATTTCCTGGCTGACACCTTCAACCGCCTCAAGCGCAGCAGCACCGATCTGGACACGGCGGGCGGCGAGTTGAATGCCATTGCCGAGTTGATGGCACAAGGCACTCATGAGCAGTTCGAGCGTACCGATCAGGTCGCGACCGCCATGACCGAGATGTCTGCCACCGCTCAGGACGTTGCCCGACATGCCGCCGATGCTGCGCGAGCTGCGGATGAGGCCGACCAGAGCGCTCAGGATGGCGAGCGGGTCATGCAACTGACCATTGCGACCATCACCCGCATGCGCAACGAGATCGCTTTGACGGCCGATGTCATCGAGCGACTGGAAACCGACAGCGGCCGTATTGGCAAAGTGCTGGAAGTGATCCGCAGCATTGCCGATCAGACCAATCTGCTGGCGCTGAATGCCGCGATCGAAGCCGCACGGGCCGGTGACGCCGGACGCGGTTTCGCGGTGGTGGCTGACGAGGTTCGTACACTGGCGCAGCGTACTGCCGTTTCAACCTCCGAAATCAATCAGATCATCAATTCGGTGCAAACCGGTGCCAGTGATGCGGTGCAGGCCATTCAGGGCGGTCAGGCGCGGAGTGAAGAGAGCGTGGAACAGGTCGCGAACGCTGGCGCAACCCTTCAGCGCATTACCATGGCCGTGGAGAATATTCGCGACATGAATCGCCAGATTGCGACGGCTGCCGAAGAGCAGACTTCCGTGGCAGAGGACATCTCGCGCAACCTCACTGAAATCACCGCCATCGCCGTGACCAATCAGGACAACGTCAAACGTACCCAGAACGCCAGTCAGGAACTGAGGGGCCTTTCTACTGGCCTCGGGGATGTGATTGCGCGTTTGGGTGCCTGAGTCACTTGAAAACCTGACAGCCTCTTCGGCGTATAAGAGGCTGTCAGCCCCGGCCCGTTACGCCCATCCGCTGCGGCTCAAGCCTTCTGCCTTGAACACCAGCGCCTTCAAGCCGCCCTCAACGCGAGCGTCGGGGAACTCTGGCGGGTTTTCCAGGCGCTGTTCGCAGCGCAGGCAGGGCGCTTCGATTGCGGTGTGCTGAATCAGAAAGTCCGGTCCCAGTGCGGGATCGTTCATGCACGCCAGCACTGAACCGTTCTCGTCCAGCAACTCCGGCAATCGACGCAGGACACGCTGGTAGTCCTTGTCGAGCATGAAACTGCCTTTCTGGAAGGACGGCGGATCAGTGATGATCAGGTCATAAGGGCCGCAACGGGTGACCTTGGCCCAGGACTTGAACAGGTCATGGCCCAGAAAGGTCACGCGGCTGAGGTCCTGATCATTGAGGCGATGATTCTCGCGGCCGCGATTCAATGCAGCGCGGGCCATGTCCAGATTCACGACGTGGTCGGCACCCCCGGCCAGGGCGGCGACCGAGAAGCCGCAGGTGTAAGCGAACAGATTGAGGATGCGCTTGCCCTTGGCCTGAGCCTGCACCCATTCACGGCCGTAGCGCATGTCCAGAAACAGGCCGCTGTTCTGCTTTTTGCCGAAATCGACTTTGTAGCGCAGGCCGTTTTCAGTGATCACCCATTCATCCATGACCTCGCCGGTCAGCCATTGCGTGGTGCTCTGTGGCAGATAGCGGTGTTGCAGCAGCAAGGTGTGAGCCTGACTCTGCTGCCACTGGGGCGTGTCGATCAACGCGTGCAACAGCTGCATCAATGCTGCCAGCTCGGATTCAAAAGGCTCCTTGAACACCGAGACCAGCACCACGCCCTGCATCCAGTCGACAGTGATGTGCTCCAGCCCCGGCCACATACGGCCCCGGCCATGAAACAGGCGGCGGGTTTCATTCGGGACGTTGTTCAACGCGTCGATCAGGTGCTGTTGCAGAATCGCGAGTGCTTCAGGGGTCATGGCGCAGATCGGTCAGGAAAAGCGGCGTATGGTAAACGTATTTCAGCAGATGGGCATCGCAGGGTTCAGCGTGGCATGTATTGACGTTGCCAGCGGTGCGGAATTTTCAGCGAAACCAGCCCCAGCAACGCCGACAGGCTGCCGCTGATCAACAGGGCGTTGAGCCCCAGACGATGCTCGAGTAGCGCGCCTATCACGGCCCCGATGAACATGCCGACCCAGGGGACCAGTTGCACGCGCCAGCCGTCCCGGCGTTCCCCCAGCATCCAGCGACCCAGGCCACGACCGAAGCGCGACAGCGCGCCGGTCACGTAAGTCAGGCCGACCGGCAGCCCGTTGACCTGCTCGACGGCGGCGTTGAGCATGCCCATTGCCAGAATCGCCCAGATCAGTGCGAGCATGTTGCTTTCCAGCGGCCATGCGGCAGCCGCACACAGCAGCGTAGCGATGCCCAGCAGCAAGGGCAGGGCACGTCGCCCGCCAAAGCGCGCAACCACCACGCCCAGCGCGTTGCCGGCAATGAAGGCAAGGATTGCGAGGGTCAGACGCACCGTCACGCTCAGGTCGCCATCACTGATTGCGACTGCAAGCCGGGTGGTGTTGCCGCTCATGAACGAAACGAAATCGCCGGTGGCCATGAAGCCGATGGCATCGGTCATGCCGGCCAGAACCGACAGGCTAGCGACCAGGCCCATGCCGACCCGGCCACGCCATTTCTGCATGTTCAGGTGCCTGGGGCTGACGCTGGAAGTGGCGGGCTGTGGCAGCATCGAAGGCCCTCTGGAGCGAAGAAAGCGCGTCTGAACTCGGGTGCAGCGATTTACAGCGGCTTGGCGCGCACGATCCGCTTGGCCTTGACCTCATCAGCATAGGCTTTGAGCTGGTCGGCGTCGCTGTAAAGACGGTTGACCATCTGCAGCACTGCGGTGACATCCACATCGTTCATTTGTGAGGCGAGTTTGAGAATTTCTTCCGCCGTGTTTTCCAGATTGGTTGCTGTCCCTTTCAGGTGTCGCTTCAGCTCCTGAGTCGACTTATTGAGCGCCATACGTGTTCCTGTGCCAAGACCTTGAATTCCATACCCGGAGCATGGCTTTTTCTGCGATAACAAGCAATCAGGCGTGTGCCCGTGCGTCAGGGTATCGGCCGATGCAGGCTGATCTGCAAGCAGGCTGCTCAATCGTCGCGGGTCAGCACTTCCAGCAGTTCTATTTCGAATGTCAGGTCGGCACCGGGCTTGATGTGTGCGCCCATGCTTCTGTCGCCGTAGGCCAAGTGGGCGGGGACGAATAATTTACGCTTGCCGCCGACCTTCATGCCCATCAGGCCCTGGTCCCAGCCCTTGATGACGCGCCCGGTACCGATCACGCATTGGAACGGCTTGCCACGCTCGTGTGAGGAATCGAACACCGTGCCATCTTCCAGAGTTCCGGTGTAATGCGTGGTGATCAGCGCACCCTTTACCGCTGCCTTGCCCTCGCCGGGGTGCAGATCGGTAATCTGTAATTCTTTGCTCATTGCCATGCTTCCGGTTGCAGCGCGCTCTGTGATTGGCGCGAGCGGGCTTTCTCGCAGAAAAGCCGCCTCCTGACAAGCCGGTCAAACAAAAACGGGGGAAGCTTTCGCTTCCCCCGTTTGGTCGAACCCAGTAACTGTCAGAGATTCTGCGAGCTGACCACCATGGCCTGCGCGATGTTCTCTTTCTGCTCTTGAGTGAAGCCGTCCCAGATATTGGTCTTGGCGTAGTAACCCAGTCCAGCCAGGCAATAAAGGCTGAGGGTCAGAACGATGACGATCGAAACAAACGTCCAGCGGCCTTCGTCATCGTTTTCGCGTGTGAAGCTGCGCGAATAGTTGTCCTCTGCGCTGCGGAAGAACAGCGCAGACGACAGACGCTTGAGCCACTGAAACAAATGAACAACAACGATGCGCAGCATGGGTAAATCACCTCAAAGGTTAAGAAAAAGGGTTGCCGGGATGCCGTCGAGGGCATCGGATGCAAAAGCTGAAAACGAAAAAAGCCCGTCTATGACGGGCTTTCTTTTTATGATTCTGTTCAGGCGAGCAGTGAAGGGCGACGTTGAATAAGGATCGCGGGAAGCACTGCGTATGCCTGACGTTATGGAAAAATTTTAAAACAAATGGATTGGCGCATCTACCCGCGCCATTCTGTTGTCAGACAACTGGTAGTGCCTTGAGGTGTGACAAAACGTCGCCCCATGCTCATTTGCTGCTCGGTAAGCAGCACGCTCGGTGGTCAAGTCTTGTAATACTTTCCCAACGTACGAAACATCTATGGGTATTGTACGATCAGCGCCCGTATTGATTTTCAGGACTGTATGAATACCCTCCAGGAGCCTCCGAGTTGTCCTCCTTTCATCGCGTATGGCTGGCCGGTGATCTCACTGTTATCGAGCAGGCCGCTTCATTCGAACGTCTCTCCACTTAACCTCTTGCACTGCATGGATTCCGGCAGACCTTCGCGTCCTGACGCTGCAACGCCATGCCTGACGTTTAGCCATGCCGTCTGGTCTACAGTGACCCATACCAACCCCTGCCATTTTTATCGTGAGGCTGCATAAACCATGGAATGGATCGCTGATCCCACGGCATGGCTTGGCCTGCTGACCCTTATCGTGCTGGAACTGGTGCTGGGCATCGACAACCTGGTGTTCATCGCCATCCTGGCCGACAAACTGCCCCCTGAACAACGCGACAAGGCGCGCGTCATTGGCCTGTCGCTGGCGTTGATCATGCGCCTTGGCCTGCTGGCGAGCATCTCGTGGATGGTGACGCTGACCGAGCCGTTGTTCGAAATATTCGGCAAGACGTTCTCCGGTCGCGACCTGATCATGCTGTTTGGTGGTGTGTTCCTGCTGTTCAAGGCCACCATGGAACTGCACGAGCGTCTGGAAGGGCATGTCGCCCAGCGCGCCGGTAATGCGGGCTATGCGTTGTTCTGGCCTATCGTTGCGCAGATCGTCGTACTGGACGCCGTGTTCTCGCTGGATGCGGTGATTACCGCCGTCGGCATGGTCGAGCACCTGTCGGTGATGATGATCGCGGTGATCTTCTCCATCGGCCTGATGATGATTGCCAGCAAGCCGCTGACCAAATTCGTCAACAGCCGCCCGACGGTGATCATGCTGTGTCTGGGCTTCCTGATGATGATCGGTTTCAGCCTGACCGCCGAAGGCCTGGGTTTCCATATTCCCAAGGGCTATCTGTATGCGGCCATCGGCTTCTCGATCCTCATCGAGGTGTTCAACCAGATCGCCCGCAAGCGCAGCAAGAAGTCGGCCCATGGTCACCTGCCGCGCCGCGAACGTGCGGCTCATGCGGTGATGCGCCTGTTGGGCGGTCGCAAGCTGGAGTCTGGTGACGTCGATGAGGAAATCACCGACATGCTGGATGGTGAAAGCAGCGAGCCGGTGTTCGACCGTCGTGAGCGGGTGATGATCAGCGGCGTGCTGCAGCTGGCAGAGCGGCCGATTCGCACGGTGATGACGCCGAGGGCGGAAGTCGACTGTATCGACCTGAACGACAGCGCCGAGAAGATCCGTCTGAAACTGATGCACTCGTCCTACTCGCGTCTGCCGCTGATTGGCGAGCGCGGTATCGATGAGCCGCTGGGTTTCGTGCACAAGAAAGAGTTGTTCAAGGAACTGTTGTCCGGCAACGAGCCCGACTTGAAACTGATGTCGCGCAAGGCAGTCAACCTGCTGGAAAGCTTCACCATCCTCAATGCCCTGGAGCAGATGCGCAAGGAATCGACGCACATCGCCTTTGTGGTCAACGAGTTTGGTGACTTCATTGGTGTGTTGAGCATGACCGACATCCTCGAGTCCATCGCTGGCCAGCTACCTGACGCCAGCGAAGTGGAAGGTCCGGACATCGTCGAGCAGGGCGAGGACTTCGTGGTATCGGGAGCCTTGAACCTGAGCCTGATTCGCGAGCGCACGGGCTTCCAGGCCAAGGCGACCGAGGATTATCAGACCCTGGCCGGACTGGTCATGAGCCTGCTGGATCGCCTGCCGTCTACCGGCGACAGCCTCAGCTGGCAGGGCTGGAACCTGCACGTCGTCGGCGTGGAAGAGCGTCGAGTGACTCGGGTGTTGCTGCAGAAACAACCCGATATGGGTTCTGGCAAATAAGCACCGAGCTGTAATACAAGACGGGGCCTGCTCATGCTGAGCAGGCCCCGTTTTCATGTGTGCGTCATGCTTATTTTCGACGCGGACGCGACACCACAGATTCAATATTCTTGCGGCCAATCAGCTTGGGCTGCGCAGGCTCTTTGGCCACCGGCTCATCAGCCAGCCACTTGTACATAACCAGACAATCCACCAGGCCCAATCGGGCATGACGATAAGCCTTGGGCAACCGTCCGACCGTCTCGAACCCCAGCTTGCTCCACAACCCGACCGCCACCTCATTGCTGGCAACCACCGAATTGAACTGCATCGCCAGGAACCCGTTGTCGCGCGCCAGTTGCTGCGAATGCTCGCACATCAACCGCGCCACACCACGACCCCGTGCCGCGTCCGTCACCATATAGCCACAGTTGCAGACATGATTGCCCGGACCTGCCGCGTTAGCCTTCAGGTAGTAGCTGCCCAACAGTTGGCCATCTTCCTCGGCAATCAACGTGTGCAAGGGCGCCTTCATCCACAGATCGCGGGCCTGCTCCTGAGTGAGGGCAGGGTCGTAGGCGTAGGTTTCCTGAGCGATGACGACAGCCTGAAAGGTGGGCCAGAAGCGCTCGAAATCTTCCGGGGTCATGGGGCGGATCTGGATCATGGTGAGGCCTTGGTGGGTAGGGCTTGAATTCCGGCGTGTACGTTAGCGTGGGTGTGCTACCACTTCCAGGCTTTTTCGGTGAACTCGGCCGTGGACGGGAGCACGGTGTGGAGGAAATTCAGGTACTTGTTGAACAGTAGCTCGTGCTGGAATCGGGCTCCGAAGCCGAGTGTGATGTCAGTGCGGTGCGTGATGATCATCAAGCGTTTGCGGTCGACAGTGACGAAGTTGTACTCGCCCCATGGCAGGCTTTGTTCGTGGTGGATGGGGTTTTCCCAGTTGAGTAGCTTGATGGCTGCGATAAAGGCGATGGTTGTTAAAGCTTGCAAGTACGCCTTCAACGACGGCAATGCCTAATACATGTAGCCTGTCCAGAGTCACAAATTTCATAGCATCGAGCGTATTTTTGCGAGGTGGCCCTGCATGCAGGTAAATTTAGCAAAGCTTTTAAAGATTAAAAAAGATTGATGGGGGTATGGACGCCAGCAAAAGTCAGGTCTAGTCTGTGTTTTGTCGTACTCACAAATGTTCGTGATATGAAACTATTTTTTTGCAAGGCGCGTTTCTGAAGTCTACTGCAACGACGTATCCATAAACCCTTATAAATCAATGGCCGGTCCGGTTTTGCATCGCTTAATCACATATGCTGGCAGAAGGGGATAGGGACCGCTTTGAAGTAAAAAACCTGATTGTCTTGCTAGTAATTACTGAGCTCAGTATCGAATTCTAAATTTAGCGCTGATACGGCTGGGGCTGATAAACTATACGGATTTTTTAGAAGGACCAAGGGAGACAAGGATTTCATGGTGATTAATTTTATCGTTTTAGAGCATGGAAAAAGGATTGTTGCTCCATCGTCGAACACAATATATTTTTCAGCTAGTAATTGGGATGATTATTCTTTTAAAACATCTTTCGATACGACTCTTTACGATGCTAAAGGCGTTAAGCATGAGTTGGGTACTGTTAAGATAGGGTACACAGATCAACCTACAGGATGGGTATTGGATTGTATACCTCGGAGCTTTACGAGCCTGCCAGATAACTGGTTCTCTTTAGGCCAAGATGTCCAGTATTATAAGTCGCTCGCAGATTGTTTTGATAAAAGTGCCAGATTTTCATTGTTGGCCTCTCTTGGAGACGTGGTTTTCGATAATAAAAAGCTTGAATCAGTCAAGGAGGAGAAGGTTTTCAAAAGCTCTTTAATGCGAGGTGTAAGCCTTTCAGTTATCCATGGGCAGTTCAGACGAGTTCTAGAAGGTCATGCAGAACTTACAGAGTTTTATTTTAGCTATATTGATCCTGGAGATGAGAGAAATTCTCAAATAAAGCTTGAGTTTGAGGTTGTTCCACTGTCAAAGCCATCGACCAATATTCACGTTCTAATCGGACGGAATGGTGTTGGTAAGACCACATTGCTAAATAATATGATCAGCGCAATTATATCCCCAGTTACTGAGCAGAGATGGGGCTTTTACACGAGATATTTTGGAGGCGGGCTAACTCCATTAGAATCAGATTATTTTAGTAGTGTGGTGTCGGTTTCTTTTAGCGTTTTCGACCCATTTATTCCGCCTAAGGAGCAGCCTGATAGGAGTAAAGGGGTTGCATATTTCTACGTTGGTATGAAAAAAAACCGAGTGGGGGATGCTCCGGAACCGCCGAAATCGGAGCAGGATCTAATTGATGATTACATAATTAGTTTGGAATCTTGTTTTAGTCAGCCAAATAAGAAGAAAAGATGGGGGGAAGCTATCTCTAGGCTAGAGTCAGATAATAATTTTGCTGATATGGATCTAAAAGCCTTACTAAGTACAAGTGCAGAAGAGGTAAAGCAGTTTGCGGCTAAACAAATGTCACTAATGAGTTCTGGGCATAAAATAGTTTTGCTTACAATAACAAAATTGGTGGACACTATCGATGAGAAAACTTTGGTATTGATGGATGAGCCAGAGAGTCATTTGCATCCACCGCTTCTTTCTGCCTTTGCTAGAGCCCTATCGGATTTGTTGCAAGATAGAAACGGTGTTGCGATAATTGCGTCTCACTCTCCCGTAATTGTACAAGAAGTACCTAGGTCATGCGTTTGGAAGCTCACACGTTCACGTACTGAAGGTCGGACTGATCGTCCTGAACGAGAGACTTTTGGCGAGAATGTAGGCGTATTAACTCGAGAAATATTTGGGCTGGAAGCTACAAAGTCCGGATTTCATGAGGTACTACAAAATGCAGTCGATGAAGGTAGCAGTTTTGAAAGTATTATGGCCATTTACGAAGATCAATTGGGTGTTGAAGCTCAGGCTTTATTGCGTACTCTAATCGCCACTCGGGACGCCGATGAAGGTGATCTTATATGATACGCCTTACACCGCCAGATATTGAGGTGTCAGTCATTTTCGATGCGTGCGTCAGTTCTCTAGCCGACCAAGCATTAGCTGCCAAATTTTTCGCAGCACGCTCCGATATTTTAGCAATTTTCGAAGCGTACCATTCTCATGCTTCAGAAAGTACTTTGTACACTTTTTCGAGATGTATTCGAGGGGAAGACGGTCAGCTTGTCGTTGGTGAACTAACGAAAGGGGAGTTGGTTGCTTTGTACTCGTCACTGCTTTCAAAAAAAGCGAATAGCGCCCGGAAATTTTATGACCAAATAATGCTGCTCGCACCATCCGGAAAGTGTCCGTTTTGCTCCTGTGCACCTGCTGAAACACTTGATCACTTTATGTCGAAGTCTATTTATCCTCTTTTCTCGGTGTTGTCGTTAAACTTGGCACCTGCTTGTTATAGCTGCAACAAGGGTAAGGGCTTTGCCGCAATAGGTCCTGAAGATCAGGTCTTACATCCCTATTACGAGCCTGAACTTCTTGAGACGACAACTTGGCTATACGCTGAGCTCGTAGAAACTGTACCTGCATCAGTTACCTTCAGCGTCAATCCACCTGCAGACTGGCCACCCGAATTGGCGATTAGGCTGTCCAATTATTTCGTGAATTTAGAATTGCTTGGCGATTCGGTATCGAAGCGGCATCAGAGCTTTCAAGTCAAGCTGCGTATTTGGTAGATATTGGGTCACCTCAAGAAAGGCGCAATCATCTGGACAGAGTGGCTAGGGTCGAGCGACGAGATAGGAAAAACTCTTGGAAGGCGGCACTGTTTGAAGCATTAGCGCAGAATAACTGGTTTCAAAGCGTCGGATGCGAGCTGCATAGTAGAGGTAATGCGGGCTAGCTTGATAAACGTAAATGCCTTGTGAGTGGGCTAGTGGAGTGAAAAGATTATTCAGTTGGTATGAAAAAAACTTCTGGCCTCTGTACGAAAGGCAAATGGTCATTGGAAGTGCCTGATTGCCATGGAGTATGGTGAGTTGCTGGGCGGTGCATCGCTGGCCAGCGACGATCTGGCCGAACGTCCGGATCTGGGGCCTTGGCTGGCGTGTGTTCTGGTAAAACCGGAAGTGCGAGGCAGGGGCGTTGCAGGGCAGTTGATCGACGGTATTTGCAGTCATGCAAGGGCTGTCGGTATCTCTACGTTGTATCTGCATACCCATGATCAGCACAGGTTTTACGCCAAGCGCGGTTGGCGGGTGTTGGGGCGTATTGAGGCGTGGGGCAAGGAGCATTACCTGATGTCGCAGGATCTCTAGAGGTCCTGTGTTGTATCGGTATTTGGAGCGCTTATCGGCACGGGGATGAGTCTTGCGTTCAGGGTGACGCGGAGCGTCACGAACTGCATTCCCACGCGGAGCGTGGGGACGATAATCATTGCTCGAAACTCCGTTTTCTTGCTGAAGAAATACTCAGCGTTAGCCCTGTTTGTCAGTCGACCAACTGCACCAGACTCGGCTCCATCCCATCTGAATTCATTTCAAGTATTGCCAGCGTCACCGGCAGTTTGAAACGCCGCCGTCCGGCGCTGCCAGGGTTCAGATACAGCGTGTCGCCGCGCCAGTCGATGAGGGGTTTGTGTGAGTGGCCGGTCACGACCAGTTTCACGCGGTCATCCAATAGCGCTGGAACGTCGGCGATGTCGTGTACCAGCAGGACTTGCCAGCCGTCGATGTCGAAGCGCAAGTGATCGGCAATGGGGGTTGCCCATTCTGCATCCATGTCGTTGTTGCCGCGCACAATGTGTAGTGGGGCGATGGCGGTCAGTTGCTCGACGATGTCCTGGCTGCCGATGTCACCGGCATGGATGATCTGTGCGCAGCCCTGTAGCGCAGCGATGGCTTCAGGACGGAGCAGTCCGTGGGTGTCGGAAATCACACCAACTTTCATACGGGGCCTCGGGTCGGGGACAGGGTAGAAGCGCAGTGTAACGCGTTGCGCTTCTACGGCCAGTTACAGGATGCGCGTTATTGGCCGCACCCAAGCGCCAATACCAGCCGCTCCAGCCCGATGCCAAACCCGGCACCCTCTCGATAGGCGCCGCCGCCAACTACTTGCTGCTGCGCGCCCAGGCGTGAACATCGCACCTCGAAGCCGTTGCCTTCCAGGTAGTAGCTCAGGCCCCGTTTCACGGCGGTATTGAGTTCATAGTCCAGGCCCAGCGAATCCAGAAAACCGGTGCAGATGGCCTGGCTGCGCCGCAATGCCTGCTGCGGTGAAGGGCTGAGGATTTCCAGCCCCAGCTGGGTGAATTCGCGGTAGCGTCCGGCTTGTGGCCGCTCGTAGCGATAACAGCGTGCCACGTAGAAAAACAGTGCCTCGCGTCGCCCCTCAAGCAGCGCTTCGCTGCGTTCCTGAAACAGCGCTGTGGCTTCGGGTATCAGGCAACAGGGGCGTCCGGCCTTGTCCTCGAAGGCCCACATCTGGCCGATAATTTCGCTGCCGCCGGCTTTTTCGATAAAGGTGTCCTGGCCCCATAAGGCCGGCACTATGGCTTCCTCAGCTCCGGCTTCGATGAAGATAGCTCCGGAAACGGTTTTCTGTGTCACGCAGGGTTGCGGCTTCTGTTCCGGTCACGATGCGGGTTCCGCGTAGCATGGTCATGGGTGATGATCTCCAGTTTTTTCAGGCAATAAAAAAGGCGCCATGGGCGCCTTGGTCGGTTTCACTGATGGGTCAGAACGTGGATCTATATCTGGCCAATCGATGAGCACAAGCAACCGCAGCACCTTGAAGCGGGCTGTGGTGGTGATGTCGGTTGCTTTGGGGAAATTGATTCATGGCTGATCCTTGCATGCTTTGACGCATCGCTCAAGTCGCGGTGTTGACGGACACGGTTTATCTGAGCCGCGCCATGCTCAAGGCATCGACGAACAGGCCATCGCGCACCGCGTAGTTGCGCAGCCGGCCCTCTGTTTCGAAACCGAATTTTCGATACAGACCCTGGGCCGCTTCGTTGTCGACATACACGGTCAGTTCCACCCGGTGCAGGTTCATCCAGTTGTCTGCGATGTCCAGTGCGGTTGCCAGCAACTTCGAGCCGACGCCTTTGCTCTGCCAGGCCGATGCGACGCCCATGCCGATAGCGCCGACATGGCTTTGCCGACTGCGCGAATACTGCTCCAGGCCAATGCTGCCAATCACCTCGTTACCGTTGAGTGCGACCAGCTTCACGTGTCGCTCGGTACTGGCAGCCAGGCGTTTGCGCCAGACTTCAATGGACTGATAAGACATTTGCAGCACCTGACGGCACACCGCAGGCTCGTTATAGAGTGCAGTGACACCTTCGAGGTGAATGTCGGCCATGCGCTGGATGAGGATTTGCGGGGCAGGGGCGTGCATGTTGATTCTTTCCTTGAATTGCATATCAGGCGTTCGTTCGAGGCACTTTGGCAGCGGATTATCCTCGCCGCAAGCAGCTAATATCGAGATCGACGCCACCGCGACTCAAAAAGTAATGTATTTAAAACAGCCGAATTGAATGAGTGCCAGCGACACCGCCATTCTGTTCGCACTCATCAAACAAGGAATGACCCTGCCAATGACGGAGCAAAAAATTTACGGCGTTGAAGGCGAAAGCGAGGACTTTCGTGTCGCGGTTGCCAGTGCGCAGCGCACCTTCAGATTCTTCTGGCGCGAGATGTCCTGGGAGCGTCGCCGAATTGTGAAAGCGCTGGACCTGGCTGCGGTAAAGGTGTCCTTCACGACTGACTCAGCCGATCCCGACAGCCCATCGGTTGAGAACATGTGGGTCACGGATATCGATTTCGACGGCCTGACCCTCTCGGGCATTCTTATGAATGAGCCTGTGTGGGTGAGTTTGATCAATGTCGGGGACCCTGTGTCGGTTTCCCTGGAGCGCTTGAATGACTGGGTCTATGTGTTTGGCGGTCGCGTATTCGGCGGTTTCACTATCGATGCCCTGCGGTCCGGCATGTCTGCGGCCGAGCGCGTCGAGCATGACCAGGCGTGGGGGTTGGACTTTGGTGAGGCGGGGACCGTTATGCTTGTTCCGGCAGCAGAGGGCAAGTCACCGGTCTGCTTCTCTCGCGCACTGGACAGTGCATCGGATAAACGTGCCTTGAACGAGCTGGAGCGGCTTGAGCATCCGATGGGACTGAACGCACAGGGTGCCGTGGAAGAGGGCCTTCGGGATGATCCGGGTCTGGCCACTGACTACGACGACTCGGGCTGGCAAATGATCCATCGCGAAACCCTCGCCGGTAATTGCAATTTCGTCGCTACGCTTTTGTACATGGGGGCAGATTCTGCGGCGACCAACAGCAACGGCCATGATGTACTGACGCTTGCGCGTATTGCAGGATGGCCGAGAACCATCGAGCTGTTGGAGGGGGATCGGTCGAACCTTGAAAAGCACGTACAGCGTCGCGGTTTTCCAGCCTGGCCCATTGGGCTGACGATGTCGGTCATCGGGGTGGTCGGCCTTTATTTTGCTGCCTTGAGTCAGTCGACAGGTTCTCTGATTGTCAGAAACGATAGCCTTCTCAGCACTGGGCTTTTCATTGCCCTTGTCTGGTTCCTTGGCCAGGGTCTTATTCTCTGTACAGGTCCTTGGTATTTTCGACTCCGGGAGCGCACGCCGATATGGGGCAAGGCCAGAGCGCTGGATTTGCTGGCAATGCTTATCGGAGTATTGCTCGCTTTCTTCCTGCACGATCACTTGGGCAATTACCTGCATCCCCTTTAAAACGTCCCGCGCCAAAACAGGCTATTGCTTCCATTTCTTCATAAGTGTACCGTTGTGTTCACTTATGAAGAGGGTCGCACCATGTTAGCCACTTCGCTCGTTCAGCTGTCACAGGAGCCCATCAAGCCAGGTATCGGCGCGCGTATTTTCAACGGCAAGCAGGAACTGCTGTCGGGTCGATTCGCTGGGGAGATCCGGGAGCTGCTGGAGCAGCGAGGGGTGTTGGTGTTCCCGCAGATTCATTTCTCCGATGCAGAGCAAATTGCCTTTACCCGCACGCTGGGTACGTTCTGTCCTGAACCCGGCGATGGGCAGAACATCACCAGGATCAGCCTGGATGTGAAAGAGAACCCGGCAGGCGCGGAGTTTCTAAAGGGCTCGCTCTACTGGCACATCGACGGTACGAGCAGTGATTCACCCATTCTGGCATCGTTGCTGTCTTGCAAGGTGCCCGCCACGTGGGGAGGCAACACGGGGTTCTGTAACACTTACGCGGCGTACGAGGGGTTATCCAGCGCTGATAAACATCGTTACGAAAGCTTACGAGTAATTCACGCGCCATGGGCATCGTTACTCTATTACAATCCTGAGCCTGGCCTTGCGATGCTCGAGGCCATGCAGGCTATCGGCGAGAAGGAGTTGCCGCTGGTCTGGAAGCACCGATCCGGCCGCAAGTCGCTGATTCTGGGCTGCACTGCGCAGCAGGTCGTTGGCGTCGGCCTGGCGCAAAGTGCGCGGATTCTGGTCGGCCTTCGCGAATGGGCCACGTCCGAGGCGTTCAGTTACAGCCATGTATGGCAGGTCGGTGACCTGGTGATATGGGACAACACCGGCACCATGCATCGGGCGGAAGCCTATGACCCTGAGTGCGGGCGAATGATGCACCGTACCAAGTTGCAGGGCGAAGAGCCCTTCGCCTGATGCGCCGACCGCGAGAGCAGGGCGCCGCCCTGGCTTTTATACTGAGTAGCTCATTGTGAGCCACATCGTTTTGCCGGAATTGGAGAAACGAGAATGTGCAGACCTAAAGAACCCATTGCGGGTATTTTTCTGTTGTTGGTCCTGGCCGCAGGTGGTTGGGTGGCTCAGGAGCCGTTTCCTCATTTCGGGATTGATCTGCCTGCCGAAGCCTTGCTGGACGGCGATCACCCGGTCACACCTGTGCCGCCCCGATATCGCCTGCAACTCGACGAAGGCCAGTTCAGCAGCGCCTTGTTAGAGTCCGTGCCCCTGTATGCGCTGGCAGAGCAGCCTGGCAGCCCGTGAGTCGACAGTGCTGCTTCAGTGCGCAGGCCCGGGTCAACTGCCTTCGTTGATGTTGGCGAAGAAAATGCACCCGATCAAGCGGGCGAACAGGGTCAGGGTTTCCGACAGATCGGGGTCGTCAAACAGCGTCGGGCTGGAGTCCAGCGCGCACAACGCGCCATACAGTTGTCCGTCGGGAAGGTAGATTGGCACTCCGGCATAGCTCTCGATGGCGTAGCGTTTCACCACCGGCAGGTTCGCGTACCGGCCGTTCGTGCTTATCTGTGGCACGAACAGCGCTTCGGGGTTGACGCAAAACTCGTTGCAGAGCGTGGTTTCGAGTTTGAACACGTCGCCGTCGTCGATACCCAGGTCTGTCGGGTCATAGACAGAGCAGGCGATCCAGTCGGCATCGGTAAACTTGGCAATACCGGCGAAGCGCATGCCTGTCAGGCGGGTAACAAGTCGCAGCACATTGGTCGTGGCCTCGATCTCGGCAATTGCAGAGCGCTCCTCGATGGTCAATAAGCTGCTTTTTGAGGCGATCAATTCCAGACTCATGCACTTCTCCAGAATACCCAAATGTGCGTAAAGACCCATGCTAACTGACTCGGATGGAAATGCCATCGGGGTGAACCACGCCCCAAGGGATTTATTTTCAAGCGAAATATTGACGCCAGTTTTAAAGTTTTAATCCGCGCTGCCGACATTTGTGAATTGTATAGATAGATGGCAAGGACAGGCCTCTTGCATTCCACTGATGACCAACAAAAGAGCGACTCCCTGTGATAAATACTCTGAGCAATATTTCGGTAAGGTCCAAGCTCGTGCTCGGGTTTGCTTTGGTCATCGTACTGACGGTGCTGATTGCGCTGACAGGCTGGACAGGCATTACTTCACTGAGTGAACGAAGCGAGCGAATTTCCGATATCGGTAAGCTGGGGGCGCTCACGCGAGATGTCCGCATAGCCCGATTGGCCTATTCGGTCAATTATGACGCCGAGCGCGCCAGCAACTGGCTGAAAGCACTCGAAAGTCTCGAAAATCATGTGAAGTACGCGCAGCAGGTGTTCGACTCGCCGTTGAATACACCGCTGGTCAATACTGCCGCAGATGCCTTGAAGGATTACCGCATCCACTACGACAACCTCATGCAGGCAACCGCTGCCCGTGAGGCGACCCGTTCGGTATTTGGCCAGTACGCCGATGCAGGCGCTGACGATTTGCAAAAACTGAACGCTATTGCCCGATCCGATGATGGTACTCCCGCGCAGCGCGATGCCATCGTGCAGGCGATGACGCTGTTCCAGAAAATGCGCTTCGACTTGCGTGGCTACACCTATTCGCTGAAATCGGAAAACCGTGCTCCAGCGGAAACATCGATGAACACGGTTATCGAGTTTGTCAGAAATCTGCAAGGTTTCGAGGGTCAGTCGGCGATCATCAAGCACCTTGTGGACTCTATGCTGAGCTACCAGAACACCTTGAATCAGTTCACCGCGGCGCAGGCCAGGATTGAGCAGGCTCAGGCAGGTATCACTAAAGACATCGGCATCCTGTTTGAATGCGCTGACAAACTGTCCGAGAATCAGGTCAACCTGAGAGTGGAAGATGTGAGCCAGGCCAAGATGCTGCTCTCTGTCTGGCTGATTGCAGCGTTGATCATGAGCGCCCTGGCAGCATGGGTTATTACCAACCTTATCGTAGGCCCGCTGCGTGAAACACTGAAACTGGCCGAACGTGTTGCTGACGGTGATCTGACGAACAACCAACTGGTCACCCGCAAGGATGAATTGGGTCAGTTGCAGGGCAGTATGATGCGCATGACCGGCAACCTGCGCGAGCTGATTGGTGGCCTGCGCGATGGCGTGACACAAATCGCCAGTGCCGCCGAGCAGTTGTCGGCTGTCACCGAGCAGACCAGCGCCGGCGTCAACAGTCAGAAGAACGAAACCGATCAGGTCGCCACTGCGATGCACGAAATGTCTGCGACCGTTCAGGAAGTCGCACGCAACGCAGAGCAGGCGTCACATGCTGCGGTCAACGCCTCCAAAGAAGCTCGCGAAGGCGACGGCGTGGTTTCTAAGGCTGTAGCGCAGATCGAGAAGCTCGCGACCGAAGTTACTCACTCCAAGTCCGCGATGGACGAGCTCAAGAACGAAAGCAACAAGATTGGTGGCGTACTCGATGTCATCAAGGCCGTTGCCGAGCAGACCAATCTGCTGGCTCTCAACGCTGCCATCGAAGCGGCGCGTGCGGGCGAAGCAGGCCGGGGTTTCGCGGTGGTGGCTGACGAAGTGAGAAGTCTGGCCCAGCGCACGCAGACGTCGACCGAAGAGATCGCGGCATTGATCAGCGGCCTGCATACCCGCACGGCGCAGGTAGCAACCATCCTTGACAACAGCCAGGCGCTGACTGCAAACAGTGTCGAGCTGACGCGCAACGCGGGTGTTTCCATCAATAACATGACTCAGGCGATCTCGACGATCGAGACGATGAACCATCAGATCGCCGCAGCCGCCGAAGAGCAGAGCGCCGTTGCCGAAGAGATCAATCGCAGTGTTCTGAATGTGCGAGACATCTCCGAGCAGACGGCTTCTGCGAGTGAAGAGACCGCTGCATCGAGCGTAGAGCTCGCTCGTCTGGGCGTGCATCTGCAAAGCCTGGTCAGTCGATTCCGGGTCTGACGTTCATTCCCGGTAAACCCCGGCGCGCACCATAAAGGCTGCGCGCCGGAGTCGACCCGGTGACCCTCCGGCGGTAACTTCTTACCGTCCCCAGAGCCCCGTCGCATACTCCACAAAACTTCTCAGCTTGGGCAATCGATAACGGTCCTGCACATACAGCAGGGTCGTCGGTCGTCTGGGCAAATGGTAGTCGGGGAACAGTGCAATCAGCCGGCCCTCCTGCAGGTCTCGCTGCACCAGCGCATCCGGAAGCATCACTACCCCCAGGCCTGCCCGAGCCGCCTGATAAAGAGCGGCGGAAGTGTTGGCAACCATCGAACCGCTCACGTCCACCAGCACTTCGCCTTCGGCGCCGGTCATACGCCACTGCGTACCGGCCGTGCGCCATTCGTCTCCCGCCGGATAGGCGAACGCCAGGCAGTTATGCCCACGAAGTTCCGCTGGATGGATCGGCGTGCCGTTGCGGGCCAGATAGTCCGGCGCGGCGCAGATGGTCAAGGTGTAGTCCTGCAAGGCGCGCGCGATCAGTGGCGATGATTCTGGAATGTTGCCCAGGCGAATGGCGACGTCAAATCCATTGTCGATCATATCCAGACGCTGATTGGTCAGCACCAGATCGAGCTTGACCTCGGGAAAGCGCCGCGAGAATTCGACGAGCGCAGGTGCCAGCACCTCCGAGCCGAATGTCAGCGGCGCGGTGATGCGCAGTGTACCCGTGGGATCCCCCTGGGCCTGCTCGGCCAGTTGCTCGGACTGGGCCACCAACCCCAGTACTTCCAGACAACGCTCGTAATACGCGGTACCGAATTCTGTCAGACGCTGGCGACGTGTGGTGCGCTGTAACAGGCTGACGCCCAGGCGCTCCTCCAGTGCGTGCAGGTGATTGCCCACCATGGTGGTGGAAATCGAACACGCTTGCGCAGCCGCCGTCAGGCTGCCTGCCTCGACCACTTTCACGTACACCCGCATTGCCAAAAACAAATCCATTATCAATCTCAGCTTTAAAATGATTGAAGTATTTCGCTGTTTATCCATTTGAGATGGTTAACGATACTGCAAAAACCGAAACATACCCAAGGAGCTTCGCCTTATGACCGCCACCTGCCTGATGAGCACTTACCAACCTCTGGCCCTGAGTTTCACCCATGGTCTGGGCACACGTCTGTGGGACCGGAGCGGGCGCGAATACCTCGACGCCGTGGCGGGCGTGGCAGTGACCAATGTGGGGCACTCGCATCCGCTGCTGGTCGAGGCGATTCGTGATCAGGCGGGGCTGCTGTTGCACACGTCCAATCTGTACACCGTCGACTGGCAGCAGCGCCTGGCGCAGAAACTGACGGCCCTGTCGGGGCTGGACGCAGTGTTTTTCAACAATTCCGGTGCCGAGGCCAACGAGACTGCGCTCAAGCTGGCGCGCCTGCATGGCTGGCACAAGTACATCGAACGGCCTCTGGTCGTGGTCATGGAAAACGCCTTTCACGGCCGCACCCTGGGCACATTGTCGGCCAGTGACGGGCCGGCTGTGCGTCTGGGTTTCAGCACCTTGCCGGGCGATTACATCAAGGTGCCATTTGGCGATCTGGTGGCGTTCGACAAGATTTGCGCGACCTATGGGCATCGGATCTGCGCCGTGCTGGTCGAGCCGATTCAAGGCGAGGGCGGCGCGCAGATGGCCCCGGCCGGGTATCTCAAGGCCTTGAGAGAGCGGTGCACGCGGCGTGACTGGCTGTTGATGCTCGACGAAATCCAGACCGGCATGGGCCGGACCGGCAAGTGGTTTGCCTTTCAGCATGAGGGCATCGTTCCAGACGTCATGACCCTGGCCAAGGGGCTCGGCAACGGCATACCGATCGGTGCCTGCCTGGCGCGGGGCAGGGCGGCGCAACTGTTCACGCCCGGCAGCCACGGCAGTACCTTCGGCGGCAATCCGCTGGCCTGCCGGGTCGGCTGCACGGTGATCGATATCATCGAACAACAGGCGCTGGTGGAAAACGCCGCACTGCAAGGCCGGCAATTGCTGGACGGGCTGCGCAATGCGCTAGGAGCTCACCCGAACGTGCTGGACGTTCGTGGCCAGGGTTTGATGATCGGTATCGAATTGCGCCAGGCCATACCTGAACTGACACGCATTGCAGCCGAGGAACATGGCCTGCTGATCAATGTCACTCGGGGCAAAATCGTTCGCCTGTTGCCGCCCTTGGTGCTGGACGCCGCTGAAGTGGCGCAGATTGTCCAACGCCTGACGGCAAGCCTGGACAGCGCCTGTGATCGGTCGTTTGCACGCTCTGCCTGACGCAACGGATTAAGGAAAAGGATTACATCGGGCTGTACCGGGATGACCCATATGCGGTAGAACAGACCAGCATCGTGTCGGTCTGTACGCGATGGCTACCCAATGGATTTGAAAGGAGCCCACCATGTTAATCCGGTCCCTGACCCTCGCCACCCTGCTTGTCGCTGCCGGTACAGCGCTTGCTGCCGACAGCGACGGCCCTTTGGCACAGGAGCGCGGCAAGTCGCGTCCCTTGATCATCATCGCACCCAGCCCGGCTGATCCGGCGCTGGGTCACCTCAAGGACGCGCTGAAGGAACCTGCCAATCATAAAGATTTCACGGAGCGCAATATGGTGCTGTTCACGGTGGTGAATACTATCGGCGAACGTGACGGCAAAAGCATGGACCCGCAGTCGACCATGGCCTTGATTCGTGAATTGAAGCTGGGCGCAGGCGTCGGTACCAAGGTCATTCTGGTGGGCAAGGACGGCGAGAAAAAGATCGATAAAACTATCGGGAAGTCAGAATCCATAGACCTCAAAGAGATCTTTGCCACTATCGACCAGATGCCGATGCGCGAGCAGGAAGCCGTGGCGCCTGCTCCAGAGCCGCCAGCCAAGCCCGCGCCTGTCGAAAAACCGGGCAAACCGGTCAAGGGCGGGGCGCCCGGCAAGACGCTGGACGACTGAGTGAATGGCGTAGCGCGCGGCAATCGCGCGCTGCGCCTGACGCGCTGCTCAGGTCATTCGCCGCGAATGTACTGCTCGAGCTGCTTGATAAGACTCGCCTGCTCTGCAATGGCTTCCTTCACCAGGTCACCGATGGACAGCAGGCCCAGCAACTGCCCGCCATCAACGACTGGCAGGTGGCGCAGATGGCTGTCGGTCATGATGCCCATGCACGCCTCGACGCTGCGCTGCGAGTCGACAGTAATCACTTTGCTGCTCATGATGTCCCTCACTGGTGTACCCACCGACGAGCGCCCCTTGAGGACCACCTTGCGCGCGTAGTCGCGCTCACTGATGACGCCCACCACTTCGTTGCCCTCGACCACCGGCAGCGCACCGATGTTCTTTTCAGCCATTAACCTGAGTGCGTCGAGCACCATCTGATCCGGGCCAATGGTATGCACTTGCTGGTTCTGCAGGTCTTTCAATTTCAGTAGCTGGGCGACAGTTTTCATGGGGCTCTCCGCGATCGGGACCTGGCTGGCTGTAGTGCATTGCCGGAACCACTACAGAATCATCCAGCGCGCAGCATCGAGCAAGCAGTAAATAAAGATCACGGGAATAGGAGGAATCAATTATCCACGCCCTCAATGTGCCGCTAATTCGCCTGCCAGACGCGCCTTTAGCTTCATAGCCAAGTAGAATCAATTGTTTCACCGGGCGGTCGAGGTAACAGCGTTGGATGTACAGCAGGGCTTTATCCTGAGTCGGCACTGGCAAGACACGCCCGCCGGGACCGAGGTCGACTTCTGGTTGGCCACCGATCAGGGTCCGCGCCATATCCGTCTGCCTTGCCAGCCTTCTGTCGCCTTTATTCCTGCCGAGCAGGGTGAGCGCGCCCGATCGTTATTGCGCACCGAACGTGGCGTAGAGCTGCGCCCGCTGGAACTCTGTGATTTCCGTCATCGCCCGGTGCTGGGTGTGTATTGTCAGCAGCACCGCCAGTTGATGAACATCGAAAAGCTGCTGCGCAGAGGCAACGTGGACGTCTACGAAGCGGACATTCGCCCGCCCGAGCGCTACCTGATGGAGCGCTTTATCACTGCGCCTGTGCAGTTTGGCGGCACGCTGGATGCCGATGGCGTGCTTTGTGACGCGCAGATCAGGCCATCGCCCGATTACCGTCCCAACCTGAAACTGGTCTCACTGGATATCGAAACCACGGCACGCGGCGAGCTGTATTCGATTGCACTGGAGGGCTGTGGGCAACGCCAGGTCTACATGCTGGGGCCGGCCAATGGTGGCGACGAGGCGCTGGATTTTCAGCTCGACTATTGCGATACCCGCGCGCAGTTGCTGGAACGTCTCAACGACTGGCTGGCGCTGCACGACCCTGACGCGATTATCGGCTGGAACGTCATCCAGTTCGATTTGCGCGTGCTGCATGAGCATGCCCAGCGCCTGCAAGTGCCGTTAAGGCTCGGACGTGGCGGTGAAGCGATGGGCTGGCGTGAGCATGGCAGTCGCAACAACCATTTTTTTGCCGAGGTGAGCGGGCGGCTGATTATCGACGGCATCGAGGCATTGCGCTCGGCGACCTGGAGTTTTCCGTCATTCAGTCTTGAATACGTCGCGCAGACCCTGCTGGGCGAGGGCAAGGCCATCGACACGCCTTATCAGCGCATGGATGAAATCAACCGCATGTTCGCCGAGGACAAGCCGGCGCTGGCGCGTTACAACATCAAGGACTGCGAACTGGTCACGCGCATCTTTGCCAAGACGCAACTGCTGACCTTTCTGCTTGAGCGCGCCACGGTCACCGGTCTGCCTGCCGACCGCAGCGGCGGTTCGGTTGCCGCTTTCTGCCATTTGTATATCCCGCTGATGCATCGTCAGGGTTTCGTTGCGCCCAACCTGGGCGAGCGCCTGCCGGAGGCCAGCCCTGGCGGTTTTGTCATGGATTCCCAGCCAGGGCTGTACGAGTCGGTGCTGGTGCTGGACTACAAAAGCCTTTACCCGTCGATCATTCGTACCTTTCTGATTGATCCGGTGGGCTTGATCGAAGGCCTGCGGCATCCGGCGGACAGCGAGTCGGTGCCAGGCTTTCGCGGTGCGCGCTTTTCACGCACACGTCACAGCCTGCCAGCCATCGTCGAGCGCGTGTGGCAAGGTCGGGAAGCCGCCAAGCGCGAGCAGAACGCGCCCTTGTCCCAGGCGCTGAAAATCATCATGAATGCCTTCTACGGTGTGTTGGGTTCGAGCGGCTGCCGCTTTTTCGATCCGCGCCTGGCTTCATCGATCACCCTGCGCGGGCATGAAATCATGCTCAAGACCCGCGACCTCATTCAGGCGCAGGGCTACACCGTGATCTATGGCGATACTGACTCGACCTTTGTCTGGCTGGGCCGCCCTCATGGACAGGAAGAGGCGGCAAGCATCGGCAAGGCGCTGGTGCAGCAGGTCAACCAGTGGTGGCGCGAGCACTTGCACGCCGAGTACGGTTTGCACAGCGCCCTTGAGCTGCAATACGAAACGCATTTTCGGCGCTTCCTGATGCCCACCGTGCGCGGTGCTGAGGAGGGCAGCAAGAAGCGCTATGCCGGTCTGGTGACCCGCGCTGACGGGTCCGAAGAGATGGTCTACAAGGGCCTCGAAACCGTACGCACCGACTGGTCGCCACTGGCTCAGCAGTTTCAGCAGGAACTGTATCTGCGGATCTTCAAGCGTCAGCCGTATCAGGATTACGTGCGTGACTATGTGCAGCGCACCCTGTCAGGCGAGCTGGATGACCTGTTGATCTACCGCAAGCGGCTGCGTCGCAAGCTCGATGACTACCAGCGTAATGTGCCGCCCCATGTACGCGCCGCGCGGCTGGCCGACGAATACAACGACCAGCAGGGGCGACCGCGTCAGTACCAAAGTGGCGGCTGGATCAGCTACGTAATGACCACCGCCGGGCCGGAGCCGCTGGAAATTCGCCACGCCCCGATCGACTACGATCACTACGTGACTCGTCAGTTGCAACCGCTGGCAGATGCCATCCTGCCGTTCGTTGACGACGATTTCAGCACCCTGATCGGTGGGCAGTTGGGGCTGTTTTAACGCGAAACCAGCTGCTCGGCGAGCCACGGTAATACCTGCTCGCAGGACGCCTGGATTTTCATTTCAAGCAATTCGTCGGCCCGGGTCTTGCCATGGTTGATGGCGATGACCGGCTTGCCCTGTTCGGCCATCGCCTTGCACAGGCGGAATGCCGACCAGGCCATCAGTGACGTGCCGACCACCAGCAGACCTTCAGCCTCTTCGACACTCTGCATTGCTTTGGCAGCGGTCTGCGCGGCGACGTTTTCACCGAAGAACACGACGTCCGGCTTGAGCCTGTCGCCTTCACAGTGCGGGCAGAGAGGCACCTTGAAGCTGGACTCCAAAGCCGGGTCGAGCAGGGTGTCGCCGTCCGGCGCCTGTGTCGCGTGGACGCCGATCAGATAAGGGTTTTGCTCCAGCATCTGCTCTTGAATGGTTGCCCGGTCGCTGCGCTGCTGGCAATCCAGGCACAGCACCCGGTGCAGGCTGCCGTGCAGTTCGATGACGTCCCGGCTTCCGGCCTGCGTGTGCAGTGCATCGACATTCTGGGTGATCAGTCCTGTGATAGCGTTTTCAGCCTGCAGAGCAGCCAGACCTCGATGCGCGGCATTGGCCTGTGCCGCGCGGATCCGCGGCCAGCCGAGCATCGCACGTGCCCAGTAGCGCTGGCGCGCTGCGGGGTTGCCGAGAAATTCCTGATACATCATCGGCTGCTTGCCGCGCCGCACGCCGTCCTTGTCGCGGTAGTCCGGTATGCCGGATGCGGTGCTGATGCCAGCGCCGGTTACCACCAGAAACGGTTTGTCGGCCATCGCCTGGCATAGCGTGTCGAGCAGATGTCGGGTTGGGCTGTCGAGCATGTTTGAACCTCGGGTGGCTCTTGCGACTGGTCACCTTATCATCTGGGGTGCAGGCCACGTCGCGGCTGCCACAGCTGTGAGCCGCCGACGCAGAGGTTGGTTCAATCGCTGGTTTCTGGAAGAAGGCCCGGCAGCGGACCGCTATGCCGAGTGCTCCGCGTGGGCATGGCTTTCCGGACGCTCTGCGTTCGATCCTGAGGATGCCTTTGCCTCTCGCTCTCAATCCTTCAGCGCAATTTTCTTGCCGCGTCTGGCGGCGATGTCGCTGGCCTGGCCGTCACGCTGCTTGCCGGTGCGGGCCTGGGTGATGAGGGCCGGAATCAGCGGGCCTTCCGGCAGGTTTTTCCAGAAGCGCGAAGGGAAGTGGCCTTCCATGACCTTGGGGTTCAGGCGCGCAGGGTTGAAGATGTGGCTGTAGTAGGTCAGCCACAGTTCACCATGCGGGTCTTCCACCTGCCTGGCCATGGTCTGCCAGGCAGTCGGGCAGCGTCGTTCATGAATCAATTGCTGGCCGTCGTAATACACGCCGTCCTGAGGCGTGGCGATCATCCAGCGGTGCTGACCCATGCGGCCGATGAAATGCTCGCTGGCACTGAGCAGAATATCGTGGGCCGGTTCGTGCCAGGCCACGTACTGCGGGCGCATCAGGGCTTCGTCGTCAGCCACGGACGGCAGCGCGACAAATCGCAGGAACGCATGCAGATGATGGGCCTCGCGCCTTACCGATTTCAGGCGACGATGCAATTCACTGCCGAGCTTGTCGCCGGCCATCATCGCTGTGCGGTCGCCGTGAGTCACGCGCCACAGCACTTCGTACAGCAGGCTCCAGCGCTGATCGCCCCGGTAACGCGAAGCGCTTTCCAGCAACTGCACCAGCTCCAGCGGAACCCTTGCCTGAAAAGGCCCGGCCTCCCTGGGATACTCTTCTTCGCTGCCGAACAGGTCGGCGGCATCCGGCGACTTCCAGCTGACCTGGCTGGGATCGATTTCATGGCTCAACAGCCAGCGAGCCTGTTGCCGCCAGGTATCGAACAGGTCGTCGCAGTCGAGGCAGATCATCCCCACAGCCCCATTTGCTGAGGCTGAGGCCGGTCGCGCAACTGGTGATGCAGGAACTCGCTGGTGGTTTCCGCATGCGGCGGATGGTAATCACTGGTAATGATGAACGGCTTGGCCTTTGCCAGTATGCAGCGCATGCGGGTCAGGTCTTCATAGCGGATGCGACGCTGTCTGCGCAGCTCGACCAGCCGCTGCGTGGTGCGGATGCCAATACCCGGCACCCTGGCGATGAGTGCCGGGTCGGCCTGGTTCAGGTCCAGTGGAAATACTTGCCGGTTGCCCAGTGCCCAGGCCAGTTTTGGGTCAATGTCCAGCGCCAGATCACCGGGACCGTCGAGCAGTTCACCGGCAGTGAAGCCATATCCGCGCAGCAGAAAATCAGCCTGATACAGGCGATGCTCGCGCATCAACGGCGGTGCCGCCAGGGGCACGCTGTTGGGGCTGTTGGGTATCGGGCTGAACGCAGAGTAGTAGACCCGGCGCAGCTTGAAGTTGCTGTACAGCGACTGCGCGCTGTGCAGGATGGTGCTGTCGTCGGTGGCATCGGCACCGACAATCATCTGCGTGCTCTGCCCGGCAGGCGCAAAGCGCGGCGAGCGAGGCTCGTTGCGCACCGTCTGCTCGCCGGTGTAGATCGTCTGCATGGCTTGCTTGATCGAGGCGACGTCTTTTTCCGGGGCGAGGGTCTGCAGGCTCAGGTCGGTCGGCAGTTCGATGTTGACGCTGAGACGGTCGGCATAGCGGCCGGCCTTTTCGATCAGCGCCGGATCGGCGTCAGGGATGGTTTTGAGGTGGATGTAGCCGCGAAACTCATGTACCTCGCGCAACAGCCGGGCAACTTCGACCAGTTGCTCCATGGTGTAGTCCGCAGAGCGAATGATCCCGGAACTCAAAAACAGCCCGCTCACGCAATTGCGGCGATAGAAGTCCAGCGTCAGGGTGACCACTTCTTCGGGACTGAAGCGCGCACGTGGCACATCGCTGGAGCGGCGGTTGACGCAGTACTGGCAGTCGTAAAGACAGAAGTTGGTCAGCAGGATTTTCAGCAGCGACACGCAACGCCCATCTGGCGTGTAGCTGTGGCAGATGCCCATGCCATTGGTAGAGCCGAGCCCGGACTTGTCCTGCGAGCTGCGCTTGGGTGCTCCACTGCTGGCGCACGACGCATCGTACTTGGCGGCGTCTGCCAGAATGCTGAGCTTGTCGATAAGCTGCATGAAGTGCCCCTTGACTGTTTGTATATACAGTATAGGGGCGCGCGCGGTGTCACAAGTACCGCACGGCGGAGTTCTGCGAGGCGATGCCGAATCGGATTCACGCAGGCTTTGATCTGCATGAGTGGAAAGCAAGGTGCCAGCATGAATGTTATTTAATAACACATACGTGTTTGGTATGTAATACTGTAACAAATAGTTGCAGGTTACTTTTACTTGAAAAATTCTTCTGACGCTTCGACAGCAAGCGCTTCGATAGCAGGCTCCGTGATGGCCCAGTCGGCCTGGAAGCGGGTCCTGTTTTCCCTGGCGATACTGATATTGCTCTGGCTGGCGATTGGCTGGTCGGTGGCAGTTCCATGAGTGCGGCCATCGCTCTGGAAAACCTCACGGTGGCGTACGAGCGCCGCCCTGCAGTGCACCACATCAGCGGGCGCTTCGAAGCCGGTAGTCTGACGGCTATCGTCGGGCCCAACGGCGCCGGTAAATCGACGCTGATCAAAGCCATCGCCGGCACCATGAAGCCTGCTCAGGGACGCGTCGATCGGGGGCGTCTGGCAACCCGCACGATTGGCTATCTGCCGCAGGCTGCGGAAATCGATCGCAGCTTTCCGTTGAGCGTCGCCGATACGGTGTCGATGGGCGCCTGGCACAGCATCGGCCCGTTTCGCAGTCTGACTCGCAATCATGCGCGTCTGACCGGCGAGGCGCTGATGACCGTCGGCCTCGAGGGGTTTGAAGGGCGTAGCGTGGGCTCGCTGTCGTCGGGTCAGTTTCAGCGGGTGCTGTTCGCCCGACTGTTGTTGCAGGACGCCTCGGTGATCCTCCTGGATGAACCGTTCACCGCCATCGACGCGCGCACCACGCGTGATCTATTACGGCTGGTTCGCGCCTGGCACGGGCAGGGGCGTACGGTGATTGCCGTACTGCACGATATCGAACAGGTTCGTCAGCACTTTCCGCAAACCTTGCTGATGGCTCGCGAAGCCATCGCCTGGGGCGAGACAGCCCAGGTGCTCAGCGTTGCCAACCTGCGCAAGGCGCGCAACATGGCCGAGTACTGGAGCCCGGATGCCTTGCTGTGTGATGCCGAGGACGACGACGCATGATGCTCTATAGCCTGGTGGTCGAGCCTTTTATCGAATTCGGTTTCATGCGCCGTGCACTGGTGGCGTGTCTGGCACTGGGCATCGGCTCGGGGCCGGTCGGCGTGCTGTTGATGTTGCGGCGCATGAGCCTGGTGGGCGATGCGATGAGCCATGCTGTGCTGCCGGGCGCAGCGGTGGGCTTTATGGTCGCCGGGCTGTCGTTGCCGGCAATGGGCTTCGGCGGCCTGATCGCCGGGCTGGCAGTGGCTTTGCTGTCCGGTCTGGTGAGTCGACTGACCTCGCTACGCGAAGACGCCAGCTTTGCCAGCTTCTATCTGACCTCGCTGGCCGCCGGGGTGCTGATTGTCTCGCTGCACGGTTCCAGCGTCGATCTGCTGCATGTGCTGTTCGGCACCATTCTGGCCATCGATGACACCGCTATTTACATGGTCGGCAGCATTGCCTCCTTCACCCTGATTCTGCTGGCGATCATCTATCGCGCACTGGTACTGGAGTGCTTCGATCCGGGCTTTCTGCGTGCGGTCGGCGGGCGCGGCTCGCTGTACCACGTTCTGTTTCTGCTGCTGGTGGTGCTCAACCTGGTCGCAGGCTTTCAGGCGCTGGGCACCTTGATGGCCGTGGGCATGATGATGCTGCCGGCAACCGCGGCACGTTTCTGGACCCACTCGCTGAGTGGCCTGATGGTGATTTCGACGCTGCTGGCGACCTTGTCCGGGCTGATCGGGCTGATCGTTTCCTACCACCTTGGCGTCGCCTCGGGGCCGGCCATCGTGCTGACGGCCAGTGCGTTCTACGGCATCTCCCTGTTGTTCGGGCGCACGGGCATCGTGCGTCGGCTGTTCCCCAAACCTCACCTGGCTCACTGAAAAAGGTACGTCATGAAACGATTGATGATGTTGAGTTCCCTGGCTGCACTGGCGCTGTCGGCATTCGCCAGCCTGGCCCAGGCCAAACCGCTGGAAGCCGTTGCCTCGTTCACAGTCATTGCCGACATGGTCAGTACGGTCGGCGGTGACCGTGTGCACGTCAAATCGCTGATCGGTCCGAACGGCGATCCACACGTTTACGAGCCCACACCGAGTGACGCCCAGGCGCTGAAAAATGCCGATCTTGTATTTGTCAGCGGCCTGCATCTTGAGGGCTGGATGGATCGTCTCATCAAGGCTTCAGGTTACAAGGGGCAGCCGGTGGTACTGTCCGAGGGCATCAAGACCCGCAGCATGGATGAGGACGGCAAGCGCATTGTCGACCCGCATGCCTGGAACAGCGCGGCCAATGGCGTGATTTATGTGCGCAACATCATCGCAGCGCTGAAGAAAGCCGATCCGGAAGGGGCCAGCGTGTATCAGGCCAATGGTGATCGCTACATCGTCGAGTTGCAGCAGCTGGATAGCTATGCACGTGATCAGATCCGTTCGATTCCGGCTGCCAGACGCAAGATCCTCACCTCTCATGACGCGTTCGGCTACTTCGGCGATGCCTACGGGGTGAACTTCCTGTCGCCGCTGGGCTTGTCTACCGAATCTGAGGCGTCGGCTGCCGATGTTTCGAAACTGATCCGTCAGATCAAGACCGAACATGTCAGTGCCTACTTCTTCGAAAACTCCAGCGACCCGCGTCTGGTCAAGCAGATAGCCGAAGCCAGTGGCGCTCAACCAGGGGGTGAACTGTACGTGGAATCCCTGTCGCCAGCCGACGGCCCGGCGTCAACCTACGCGAAGATGTTCCGTTACAACGTCGATACCCTGACTGCGGCAATGAAGCGCAATCAGTGAGCCTGAACTGCCCGGCATCCTGATTGCAGGCGCCGGGCAGCTCAACGCTTCAGTCGTTGAGGAATTTGAACACAGTGGTCTGGGTGTACGCCTTGCCAGGATCCAGTCGGGTGCTGGGGAATTTCGGCTGGTTGGGCGCATCGGGGTAATGCTGCGTTTCCAGAGTAAAGGCGCCCCAGTGCGGGTAGACCTTGCCAGCCTTGCCGTGAATGCTGCCATCCAGGAAGTTACCGGTGTACAGCTGCACGCCGGGCTCTGTGGTGAACAGCTGCAGTCGGCGGCCTGATTGCGGGTCGCTGACCTCGGCGGCCAGTTTCTTCACGTCACCCTTGGTGTCGAGCACCCAGTTGAAATCAAACCCGCCTTGCTTGGGTTCGGCGTATTTCAACTGTTGATGATCATCCTTGATGTGTTTGCCGAACGCGGTGGGCTTGAGGAAGTCCATGGGCGTGCCGGCGACAGCAGGCAGTTCTCCGGTCGGGATCAGCTTGTCGTTGACCGGGGTGTAGTGCGAGGCGTGGAGGGTGGCGACCTGTTTGAGCACATCACCACTGCCCGCGCCGGCCAGATTGAAATAACTATGGTTGGTCAGGTTCAGCACCGTCGGTTTGTCGGTGGTAGCGCGGTAGTCGATCTTCAGCTCGTTTTTTTCATTCAGGCTGTAGGTCACTTCAGTCAGCAGGGCTCCTGGAAAACCCATCTCGCCGTCCGGCGACAGGTAGGTCAGCTTCACGCCAACCGAATCACCGGTCCTGGTTTCTTCTGCCTTCCACAAGCGCTTGTCAAAACCCTGTGTGCCGCCGTGCAGCGCGTTGGTCTTGTCGTTGAGCGGGACCTGATAGGTTTTGCCATCCAGACTGAATTTGCCGCCTGCCAGGCGGTTGCCGAAGCGGCCGATGGTCGCGCCGAAATAAACCGTACCGTTGTTCTGATAGCCCTGAACATCGTCAAAACCCAGGACGATGTCTTCGACCTTTCCGGCCTTGTCAGGTACCAGCAGCGATTGCAGCGTCGCGCCGTAGGTGATGATGCTGGCCTGCACGCCGTGACTGTTGCGCAGGGTGTATTTTTCGACGGCAGAGCCGTCGGGCAGTTGGCCGAACGCACTGTGTTCGCTGGAGAGTGCGGCGGCCTGTGCGGTCAGGGTGCTGATCATCAAGGACAGTCCAAGGGTGCTGAGGAGCGCATGTTTTTTCATCTGATCTGCCTGCTTTTATTGTTATTGGTAAGACTATTTGATCGTATTCAAGCCGATGCATGGATGTATAGCCTATAAAATGGAGCTTGAAAAATAAATTGTAATACTATTTAGTAGTGCCATCGTCGCTGAAGGCTCGTGACTCACCTTAGCCGCTCTGCCGGTTTTTTTTGCCATGCAGCCTGAAATCCGTGCAACGGGTCAGCGCAGGCAGAGGTTGGACAAGACAGCGACACAAACATCCAAAAGTGCCTTTACAACAATAACAAAGGACATTTTTCATGAACTGGCTGCCCGTTTCCGAGCACCGTTTCAAGCTGGCCGAAGGCTCCTTCTGGGATGCCGAGGAGCAGGCTTTGTACTGGGTCGACATTTCCGGGTTCCTGGCGTGTCGGCTGGTCGCCGGGCAGATCCGCCAATGGCGCATGCCGGAGCCGGTTTCTGCATTTATTCCGACCGAGCAGGGTGATGCACTGGTGACACTGGCCAGCGGCGTTTATCGCTTGGACCTGGACTCCGACAAGACTTCTTTAGTGCCGTTCTGCGTGGCAGACCCCACACCTGGCAATCGCGCCAACGAGGCGCGGTGCGATGCGCGCGGCCACCTTTGGCTTGGCAGCATGCAGAACAACATCGATGCCGAGGGCGGCGACGTACCTCTAGTGCGTCGTTCAGGCGGGTTGTTCCGCGTTGAACCTGATGCTCGCGTGACCCGTTTGCTGGACGGGCAGGGCATCGTCAACACCCTGTTGTGGAATGACGAGGGTAGCGTGCTGTACAGCGCCGATACGCTGGACGACGTCATTTATCACTATCCGGTGCTCGCAGACGGTGCTTTGGGGCCACGCAAGGTATGGGCTGCAAAACATGATCGAGGCTCACCCGACGGCTCGGCGATGGATGCCGAAGGGTATGTCTGGAATGCGCGCTGGGGTGGCAATTGCCTGATCCGTTTTGCCCCGGATGGCAGTGTTGACCGGGTTGTGGAGCTGCCGGTCAGCCATCCCACCAGTTGTGTATTCGGCGGTCCTGACCTGGAAACGTTGTACGTCACCAGTGCCGCACCTGCCGATGCACAGGGTCGTTTCGATGGCGCGCTGCTGATGGCGCAGATCGGCGTCAAGGGCACGCCGTGTCAGCGTTTCGCCGGTTGATAAGCGTATCGCGCCGCCGTCTTTTTTGACGGCAGCGTGATGGTAGATGCAAGGGTGACATTCGGTTACATAGCGGTCACCCGTTATATGGTATGACTATTTGACCGGTTTCGGACGCATTCGCGTTCTCGACCGCCACCTCGCTGAACGTTGTAGCTATTCAATAAAAATAAGGAGCTAGCTATGTTGAGTCGTCACGGGATTCGTTCCCTGTGCTGTGTCGCCGTCACTACCGCCATTCTGGGCATGAGTGGCATCACCTCCGCTGCCGAAGAAGTCAAAATCGGCTTTCTGGTCAAGCAGGCTGAAGAACCGTGGTTCCAGGCCGAATGGGCGGGTGCCGAAAAAG
Organism: Pseudomonas cerasi; assembly: GCF_900074915.1. Lineage (GTDB taxonomy): Bacteria > Pseudomonadota > Gammaproteobacteria > Pseudomonadales > Pseudomonadaceae > Aquipseudomonas > Aquipseudomonas cerasi. The sequence goes on along the minus strand of NZ_LT222319.1, from coordinate 3,209,116 downwards.
CCGGCAAGGAGCATGGCTTTACCGTCATCAAGATTGCCGTGCCAGATGGTGAAAAGACCCTGACCGCTATCGATAACCTCGCCGCCAACGGTGCCAAGGGCTTCGTGATCTGCCCGCCTGACGTGTCGCTCGGCCCTGCGATTGTGGCCAAGGCCAAAGCGCTGGGATTGAAAGTCATGGCCGTGGATGATCGCTTTGTCGACGCCAAGGGTAACTTCATGGAGGACGTGCCTTACCTGGGCATGGCTGCCTTTGAAGTAGGTCAGAAGCAGGGCGTCGAAATGGCCAAGGAAGCGAAAAATCGCAAGTGGGACGAGGATGGCTGGAAAGGCACCTACGCGATCATCAACACTTATAACGAGCTGGATACCGGCAAGAAACGCACGGATGGTTCGGTGAAGTCACTTGAGGAAGCCGGCCTGCCGAAGGACCATATTGTCTTCACCGCACAGAAAACCCTAGATGTGCCAGGCAGCATGGACGCCACCAACTCGGCGCTGCCAAAACTTCCAGGCGATGCCAAAAGGCTGATCATCGGCGGTATGAACGACAACACCGTATTGGGTGGGGTACGTGCGACTTCTACCAATGGCTTTGAAGCGGATAACGTGATCGGGATCGGTATCAACGGCACCGATGCGATCGACGAACTTAAGAAGAAAAAAAGCGGCTTCTTTGGCTCTATGTTGCCGAACCCTGGCAAAGAGGGTTATGACACTGCGTTGCATGTTTACGAGTGGACCACCAAGGGCACAGAACCACCCAAGTACACCGCTCTGGACGACGTGACACTGATCAAGCGCACCAACTTCCAGGAAATACTGACCGAGCGTGGTCTGTGGAAGTGAGCTGAACGAGGGGCCTGATGTTCAGGCCCCTCACACGTGCGAGGAGATTGGTTAATGCAACAGGCTATCGAGCAATACGCCGCAGGCGGTGCCTTGCGCTTCAACGGCATCGGCAAGGTCTTCCCCGGCGTCAAGGCGCTTTCGGACATCAGTTTCGAAGCGCGCCCCGGCAGCGTCCATGCATTGATGGGTGAAAACGGTGCCGGTAAATCCACGCTGCTGAAAATTCTCGGCGGCTCTTATCAGCCCAACAGCGGCGCCTTGCAGATCGGCGAGCAGAGCTACCAGTTCAAGTCCACCGCCGAGAGCATCGCGGCTGGCGTGGCGGTGATTCACCAGGAGCTGCATCTGGTGCCGGAAATGACCGTTGCCGAGAACCTGCTGCTCGGGCACATGCCCAATCGCTTCGGTCTGATCAATCGCGGTGCGATGTACCGCCGGGCCAGCGAGCTGCTCAAGGGCCTGGCTGACGAGATAGACCCACGCACACGTCTGGGCGATCTTTCGCTGGGGCAGCGGCAATTGGTCGAGATCGCCAAGGCCATGTCGCGCAATGCCCACGTCATTGCCTTCGACGAGCCCACCAGCAGCCTGTCGGCGCGCGAGATCGACCGACTGATGGCGATCATCGTGCGCCTGCGCGACGAGGGCCGAGTGATTCTTTACGTGTCGCATCGCATGGAAGAAATCTTCCGTGTCTGTGATGCGGTGACGGTGTTCAAGGACGGCCGTTTTGTAAAAACCTTCGAACAGATGGCTGATCTTGATCACGACCGACTGGTGACCTGTATGGTCGGGCGCGATATCCAGAACATCTACAACTACCGTCCGCGTCAGCATCAGGGGCCAAGTCTGCGCGTCACCGGCCTGCTGGGGCCGGGCCTGCATGAGCCGGTCACCTTTGCCGTGCAGAAGGGCGAAGTGTTGGGCTTTTTCGGCCTGGTCGGCGCCGGGCGTACCGAGCTGTTCCGGCTGCTCTCGGGGCTTACCCGCAGCTCTGCAGGCAGCCTGCAACTGGACGGCAAACCGCTGACACACAAGTCACCGCGTGATGCCATCGAGGCCGGAATTCTGCTCTGCCCGGAGGACCGCAAGAAAGAAGGCATCGTGCCGCTGTCCAGCGTCGCGGAGAACATCAACATCGGTGCGCGCCCCCGGCACGTGAATCTCGGTTGCCTGATTCAGGGCAGTTGGGAGCGTGACAACGCACGCAGCCAGATCAAGTCGATGAACGTCAAGACGCCATCGCCCGAGCAGCAGATCATGTACCTCTCTGGCGGCAATCAACAGAAAGCGATTCTTGGTCGCTGGCTGTCGATGCCCATGAAAGTCCTGCTGCTGGACGAGCCGACTCGCGGGATCGACGTCGGGGCCAAGTCCGAGATTTACGAGATCATCCACAACCTGGCCGCAGACGGTATCGCGGTGATTGTGGTCTCCAGCGATCTGATGGAAGTGATGGGCATTTCAGACCGCATTCTGGTGATGAGCGAAGGCGCAATCACCGGTGAACTCAATCGCGACGAGGCTGACGAGTCGCGACTTCTGCAATTGGCTCTGCCTCGCACGCGCGGCTGACAATCGGTCCCTGACCATGAACAATAAAAAAGAGGTGCGTATGTCTACCGAATCCAGCCTGCAGGCTCCCCGTCAGGGCATGAACCTGCGTCGTTTCGCCGATGACTGGGTGATGCTCCTGGCTGCCGTGGGAATCTTCATTTTGTGTGCCGTGTTCATCGACAACTTCATGTCGCCGCTCAACATGCGGGGTCTGGGCCTGGCGATTTCCACAGTGGGCATCGCTGCCTGCACCATGCTCTTCTGCCTGGCGTCCGGGCACTTCGACCTTTCGGTCGGCTCGGTGCTGGCCTGTTCCGGTGTGATCGCCAGTATCGTCATCCGCGACACCGACAGTGTGTTTCTGGGCGTCTCGGCAGCTCTGGCGCTCGGACTGGTGGTGGGCCTGATCAACGGCATCGTGATTGCCAAGCTGCGCATCAACGCCCTGATCACGACCCTGGCAACGATGCAGATCGTGCGCGGCCTGGCGTACATTTTCTCCAACGGCAAGGCTGTAGGCGTTTCCAACGAGGATTTCTTCATCTTTGGCAATGGCCAGGTGTACGGCGTGCCGGTACCGATTCTGATCACCATCGCCTGCTTCATATTCTTCGGCTGGCTGCTCAATTACACCACTTACGGGCGCAACACCATGGCCATCGGCGGCAATCAGGAAGCTGCGCTGCTGGCAGGTGTACACGTAGACCGTACCAAAATCATCATCTTCGCCGTCCACGGCCTGGTCGGGGCACTGGCAGGCGTGGTGCTGGCCTCGCGCATGACCTCGGGTCAGCCGATGATCGGGCAGGGCTTCGAGCTGACGATCATTTCTGCCTGCGTACTGGGCGGGGTTTCGCTGAGCGGCGGCATCGGCATGATCCGGCATGTGATCGCCGGGGTGCTGATTCTGGCGATTATCGAAAATGCGATGAACCTCAAGAACATCGACACCTTCTACCAGTACGTGATTCGCGGCACGATCCTGTTGCTGGCGGTGATCATCGATCGGATGAAGCGGCGCTAAATTGTCCGGGCGCTGGTTCTCATGAATCAGCGTCCCTTTCATGCCGGATTCAGTCCCGTACTGCGCTTCATCAACCGCCCAAAGTGTAACTACCGCGGTAGTTGAAATAGCAAACCGCCCGTGCGTGCGGTCTGAATCCATTCTTTCCGCGTTTCAGCGAGAATGCGGCGCCAGCGCCGAGCTGCCCAGCCGGGTCAGTCCGTAAAGCGCTGCACCGACCGCCAGCATGATGCCTGCCCGCAGCCAGGTTTCCGGACCTTGCTGAGTGAGCAGCAACAGGCACGAAAGAATGCCCAGCAGCGGGATAACCCAGTGGACCTGAAAGTGCCCGGCGTCGACCTTGTCGCGCTTGAGTACCAGCACGGCGATGTTCACGCTGAGAAATACGAAGAGCAGTAACAGCACGACTGTTTCGGCGAGGATGGTCAGGGTGCTGGTGAAGGACAGGGCAATGGCCACCAGCGTGGTCGCCAGAATTGCCAGCCCCGGCGTGCGGCGCTTGGGCAGCACCGAACCCATCACTGCAGGTAACAGTCCTTCGCGGGCCATGCCGAAGGTCAGTCGGCTGGCCATGATCATGGTCAGCAGCGCGCCGTTGGCCACCGCAATCAGCGCAATGACCGCAAACCAGGGCGCAGGTATGCCGAGCCCCGAGGCACTCACTACGTCCATCAGTGGTGCTTGGGAATCCTTGAGTTGCTCGACCGGCAGGACCATCGCTGCGCCCACGCCAACCAGCATGTACACCGCGCCGGCAGCCAGCAGTGCACCGAATAGGGCGCGTGGATAGACCTTGCGCACATCCTTGATCTCTTCGGCAAGATTGGCCGAAGTTTCAAACCCTACGAACGAATAGAACGCCAGCAATGAGGCACCGAGAATCGCTGTGGCGGGGGATGCGCTGTCCAGTTCAAACACGCGTTGCGGCACGCCTTGCCCTTGACTGACGAACCACACTGCCGCAGCGATGACCATCAGCAAGCCGCTCAGCTCGATGACTGTCATGACCAGATTGGCTGAAAGCGATTCCTTGATACCGCGTGCGTTGAGCAGGCCGACGATGACCAGAAATGCTACACAGACCCACTGCGCAGGCCAGTCGAGCAGCGCCTGAAAGTAGTCGCCGGCAAACGCCACGGCCAGCCCGGCAGCGCTGGTAACGCCAGCCGCGACCATGGAGAAGCCGACCAGAAACGAGAGCAGCGGCTTGCCGAAGGCTTTTTCGGCGTACACCGCGGCACCGCCCGCACGCGGGTATTTGGTCACCAGTTCGGCGTAGGACGCTGCGGTCAGCAAGGCAAAGCACAGGGCAATCAGCAAGGGTGCCCAGATGGCTCCGCCGACGCGTCCGGCTATCGTGCCTGCCAATGCATAAACGCCAGCACCCAGCACGTCGCCGAGGATGAACAGGGTCAACATGGGAGCGGTGATCGCCCGGCGCAGTGATGAGGTGTCGGGAGTGGCCATGGTAGAAAATTCCTTTTCATTGACGCTACACAAGGCTAAAGGCCAAAGAGGGTAAGCGTTGGTCTGTTCATTGGCTCGTTCGAGCGTAGACCGTCAGCGACGCTGCTTTCTACAGTACGCAAGCAAGCGTCATTCAGGATCTGGCAGCGACAGCAATCGGTACAGGCATGAAAAAGTGATCCTGATAACGGAGGTAAATTCAAACCGATGGACATCAAGCCTGACCGGCGGCGGTTTCAGTTCCACAGCGCGCAATAAAGTGGAGCATTCGGTTTGCAGGCTGTCTCAACCTTGCACTTGAGCCGATCGACAGAGGATACGAAGGTGGGACATGACAGCCAGCAACAGTTCCGTTTGGTCTGGAAGACACTGCAAACGTTAAGGGCGGAGGTGCGTAACCTGCAGCTCAGTGAACTGGAGCGTGTTGAGCGTTTAAGGGGGCAGCAGACGGTAGACACCCGCGAAGCTATCCAGCAATCGTTCGTCGGGCTTGAACAGGCAATCGATGATATTGAGGCCACGCTGGCGACCATTGGCGAGGCGACCGGAGAGATCGGCAAGCTTTGATCGTCCCGCAGAGCGCCTGACTCCAGAGCCGTCTGATGGCGGCCCTGGAGTCGTTTGCGCAGAGGAAACTCAGATTTTCGGGCCAGTCCAGCGGGGCGCGTTTCTCAAATCTTCACGCTGCTGTTGATCCGGTGATTTATGCGTCTCGCCGTATTCCACATGCAACTCGCCATCCAGGCGGTTGCTCGATGAACCGTCCTCTTGTGGCGTCTCGTCGAAATGCTTCCATTCGGCACTCTGGAAACGAAACAGGCTGTCGTCTTCCGGTGCTTCGCGCTCCCTGTAGTGATGGATCGAATAGTGGGCGTACTCGACCTTGTCACCCCAGTCAGCCTGCAACAGGCCGTCAGCGGCCAGGTCGCGATACCAGTCATTTTCCTTTTCGGAGGCTTTCTGCTTTTTGTTGTGGTCCACGAAGTAGCCAATGACTCCGCCTACCACCGCAACCACCACCCCGACCAGAAAGAAAGGTCCGGCCAGGGCTGTGGCCGCTGCGCCTCCTGCACCCACCAGTGCGGCGGTGCCCAACACGCCGGCTGAAGCGCCGAACGCGCCGCCCGCAATTTGCAGACCGCCTGCGGCCTGAGCCAGTTTGTCACCGGATTTGACACCGTCCCTGATGGTAAACGCTCCCAGCACGATGTCGGCGAAACCGCCGGCCAGATCTGTCGCCGGACCGAGAACCTTGACCACCGAACCGGCAATCTTGCTGGCCATCCCCGGCTTCAACTTGGTCTCGCTGTCCAGTCGCTGAGAGATGCCTTGCATTGCGGTGCGTTCGCTTTCAGCGCTACCGGTCAGGTCACCGATAACGGCCATCCGCGTGTCATCAGGGATGTCCAGTGCGTTGCGGATCTCGTCGAGCCGTGCCGCAGAAAGACCGCTGGGGCTGACTTCAACCTTCGGCGGTTTCATGTCCTGCTTGCCCCAGATTTCCGGCACGGTCTTGTCCAGCCCGAGTAAATCAACCAGGCCGCCTTTGCCCATCAGGTCACCCACCTTGTCGGCCAGGCGCACAAAATGGCTGGCGCCACCGGCAAAGCTGAGGAAGTCCTTGGCGATGGCCAGGCGCTGGAGCGGTGTCTCGCCGAGCTTGCCGCCATTCCCGACCATTTGATAAATGGCCGAGAACAAAGACACGCCAGCCGCGACGGAGCCCATGACACCCTTGCTGTTCAGCGTGTTGAAAATCTCGCCCAGCTTGCCGCGATCGGCGACCGGAATATAAGGCTTGGACAGGGCAGTCTTTATGTCGGCCTCACTGACTTTGCCATTTTTCTGATAAGCATCGCCCACTTCCTTCAGCGCCTTGGCGATATCAGCAGGTTTGGCGTTGCCCACGACGCCTTCCTCGATGAATTTCTCGAACGTCGGCTGCAGGAAGCGCGGCATGTCCACCAGAAAGCCTTTGAGTTCTGCCTTGAGCAGGCCGAACAGATCCTTGGTGGCGAGGGCGTTGTTTTCGTCACTGATTTTCGAAGGGTCGGCCACCAGGTCATTGAGGTCGCTGGTCAATCCGTCGGCCTGGATGGACTGCGCTGCCTTGCTGGCGGCTTCGGGATCGACCAGTGCCAGTGAGGACAACGTGTCGCTCAGGTCCTTTTGTGCTTCCTGGCCGAGCCCCTGTTTCTGCAAGTCCTTGAGGTAAAGTACGTAGTCGGGGCTCGCGGTGAGGTCCAGCAGTTTTTGCTTGATCTCGTCCTTGTTGGGCACCTTGTTCACGGCATCGGTCAGCTTGCTCTGGTAGTCCTGCTGCACCGTAGGGTCGGAGAACAGCGTAGTCAGTTGCTCCTGCAGCTTGCCACCGTCAATGATGTCGTGCATGTCCGCCGAGCTCAGCTGAGTCTGCTTGCTGTCGAACTCTCGCCATGTGCCGCCGAATGCACCTTGTGCCTCCTCGTAGCCGGTCAGGCCGCGGCCATTGTCGTAGGCGGCCTGCGCTTCGATGGCCCGGACCAGCTTGGCGCGCGGATCGTCCTTGGGGATATCACCGTTTTTTACGCCTTCGCGGTATTGGTCGAGCAGCTCCTTGGTCGCCAGCTCACCCACATTCAGTTCTTCGGATTTTTCGTCATCCTTGTCAGCCTTCACACCGGTTTTCTGACCTAAGAGGTCAACTTCGGACGCACCGGGCAGGTTATGCCGACTGCGGGTTTCACTGATATTGCCGGTGCCCAGCTCATTCCATTTCTGCACCACGTCGTCATACAGCTGGGGGCTGGCGTCCTTGGAGACGATGAACTTGCCGTCGTCGTTCTCGAAGCGGATCAGCCCCGAACCCAGCTCGTCTGGCGAACCGATGGTGATGTCCTGGTTTTTCAGAAAATCGTTGGGGCCTGCCAACGTGTAGCCTTCTTCGCGGCTGCTGTTGATCTTGTCCCAAGCGTCCTTGAGCGTGGTGACCTTGTCGAACAGATCGGGTGTCAGTGCCTGGGTCACGACAATCACTTCGCCGCTCTGATTCTTGTAGCTGATCTGGCTGCCTTCCTGGCCGGGTATCCAGTTGAATTCGGTGATGTCGTTAAGGCTCGGTAAAGGCGTGTTGCCGTCGGCAAGGAGTTGTCCTTCATTGACCGCCTTTTCCAGCGCTGCGCGTTTTTCGGGGTCTGAAACGACGCTTTGCAGTCCCGTCAAAAACTTGAACAGGCCGGGATTGTCATCACGGGCGACCACCACTTTTTCGCCGTTGTGTTCATAGCGAATGGTGCCAGGGCCAGCCTCGTTCAGCGGGCCGACGGTGGTGCCGAACACGGGCGGCCAGACTTCATTGTCGCCCGCGCGACGGTAACCTTCCGACTCGCTTTTGCTCAGCCCCGTCAGCGAGTTGTAGGCATCCTTGGCGGCAGCATACAGTTCGGGGTTATCGCGCTCGGACACCACAACTTTGTTGCCATCGCGGTCAACATAGCGCATCACCCCCGGTCCGACCTCGTCGACCGGACCGACTTCTGCGAAATCGCCCAGTTTTGCGGGGATTTTTTCATCCGCGCCGGCCGCCCGATAGCCCTCCTGCTGGCTGCTGTTTATGCCGGAAAGGGATTTGAAGTCCGATGCGACCTGCTTGAACAGTTCCGGGTTGTCTTGTTGCGCCACCATGATCTTGCTGCCGTCGGCGGCCTCATAGCGAATCAGGCCCGGCCCCATTTCATCCGGTGCCCCGATGCGCAGGTAGCCACCCAGGTTCGATGGCGCCTCGGCACCCGCCGCAGCCGGCTTGTAGCCCTGCGTCACGCTGGTCTTGAAGCCGGCGAGCCTGGGCTGATCCGCTACCACTTGCTGGTAGAGCGCCGGGCTGGTGGACCGGTAAACCAGTACGTGATCACCTTTCTCTGTCACATAGCGAATCGTATCGGCGGCGACAGTGCCCGGCTTTTCTATGGACGCATAATCGCCCAGCGCAGGCGCTTTCTCGGTCGCGCTTGCCGGACGATAGGTGCTGCTGCGGTTGCTCGATTGCAGCACCTGATTGAAGCGGATATTCGCGTTACCACTGGGGGCAGGGCTGGGGGCGGGTGTCGGGCTGACCGTTGACGTCGACATGGCGGGTAACTCCTGGTGTGGACAGTAGATGCGATTGGCCGTTGAACAAGATGTACTTCAGCCGCTCGCTAAAATCGCCATGTGTTGCGCAGCAGCCTTGAAAGTCAGGCAATACACGTTGGCGACACTGAAGTTTCAAACACATTGCACAGGGCATGGTTAAAACGAGTGCACACTTCTATAGTTTGAACGGGTTCTCGTTTTACGAATGTCCGGTCAGTGAACTTACTGAGCAGACACTAACACTTGGCGGGCGATAAGGAAGATCAATGCCTGCGTTTTCACAACGTTTCACACGCCTGCCGAGTATCAGTTCGTACGCCTGGAGGCCACGCAGCACAGTATCTGTGGCGTGGCTGATACCTGAAAACTTAATCTCTCCAGAAATAAGACAGTAATAAATATCATTTTGATATCATTGTTAGTTAATTGTTTTAACGGGTTGTGAAAACGCAATTTCACAACTTTTCACAGCATCCGATAATTCGCCTTGCGTAGTATTGATCTGGCGGAACAGTGAACGCATTGCTTGCTGGGATCATCAAGTAACAGTCCCGGGTTCACTGTTCGGTGATGGCATATTGCTCTGCCTCTCGGCAGTTGAAACTTCCCCCTCGAAGCAAGGAGAAACAACATGAGTGAGACTGCACCAGTAAGCTCCGGCAATTCGGACGCGGCAATCGAAAAGATGTCCGCTACCTTTGACATGGCTATCGAGAAATCGGCCAAGATCACTGAAATCTCCACTGCCAAGAAGGCAGAGCTGGACGCTACCAAGCAACGTCCTCAGAACTGATGTCGTGGTGTGGGCGGCGGCGCTGCCGCCCACACTCGCTTCTTGCACGATTTGCACCACGTCTTTCGATCGACAGCTTTACCCGGCTCTGACGTGCCGTTTCCGGTAGATCACACTGTGGTGACTCGATCATGACAGCCCTGATTTCATTGAGCGCAACGCCAGACGCTGCCGAGCAGAATAATGGCGTGGCATTGCTCGAAATTCTCCACGGCTTGCACCAGGGCGTTGCTCTGACGCTCGACAGGCCGCTCTATACAATCGGCAGTGCCGCCACGGCTGACCTTGTGCTGGGCGATGCCGGTATCGCTGCGCAGCATGCGCGCCTGCGGTTTTCCGAAGAACTCGTTGCCATTGAAGCGATGGGCGGCGACGTAACCGCAATGGATGCGCTCGGCAAGAGTCTGCTTATCCCCGAGGGGCATGGGCAGCGACTCGGGTTGCCCGTCGAACTGACGCTTGGACAAAGCCGTCTGCGCTTGCGCAGTACTCGACCTGCAAAAGCCTCGTCCGTTGAGCCGCGTAAACTGCACGCATTCAAGTTGCCCGTGTTGGGCGCGCTGTTGCTGCTGGTGACATGCGCCACTGCATTTGCGTTTCGTGCGCCGCCAGAGGCTGTGTCGCATCGCGGTGCCGTCGGTATGCCTGCAGCGCCTGTCAATGTATCTGCGCCGACGCTGGCCGAAGCCCGGACCTGGCTGGATCAAGCACTGCGCGACGCCAGGCTTGGTCAATTGCGCGTCCACGAGCAGGATGGTCAGCTGAGTGTGGCAGGCAGCTATCCCGCCGATCTTAAAAGCAGCTGGTTAAAGGTTCAGCGCGGTTTCGACAGCCGCTTTGGTCAGCGCATCGTCCTGACCCCCAATGTTCAGGTGAGCGCGGCGGTTGCGACACCACGTGTGCGCCTGCAAGCCGTCTGGTTCGGACGCAATCCGTATGTCATCGACGAGCATGGCAAGCGCGTCTATCCCGGCGCGATACTGGCGGACGACTGGATGCTGGAAAGTATCGAAGGTGATCAGGTACGTCTGGTGCGTGGTCAGGAACGGTTTGCCTTCACATTATGAAAGTCGACCTGCGACCCATCACCCCGACTTCTCCAGAGTCCTTGCCAGCTGTCGAGCGCGTCGCGCCGACGCAGCCCAGACAAGGCACGCGATTCGAAGCGCTGCTGGATCAACGCGAGCGCAAGGTCCGTCGCTCACTGCGTGGCGAGCTTGAACAGACCGAGCAGGCCGCTGGTGTCGCCGCGCCATTGTTTGGCCCGGCGCGCTCGCTGCAAGTATTGCACTACGTGCTTGATGAAGTGCTGCCCGCGCTGGATGCAGAACCTGAAATCCGCGAGTTGGCTGAAGAGGTGATTCGAGAGGAAATCGAATTGCGTCTCTTGCTTGAACAGCAACGCGCCGAGGTGCAGCCATGAGTGCAGCCCAGGACCGCGAATGTGTCGAGTTGTTGACCGGGCTCGGTAATCTGTACCGCCGCAGCGGTCAGCCGCAGCGGGCACTGGTGATGTTGCTGATTGCCATCCAGCTGGCGCCGACCGACACCGCGCTATTGCACAGTCTGGCTCTGGCATTCACTGACAGTGGAGATGCTGACAGGGCCCTCGCTGCACTGGACCGTCTGGTCGAGCAGCAGGGCGAAAGTCCGTCCCTGCTTTTGTTGCGTAGCCGGGCACTATGGAAGGCCGGTCGCAGGGACGAAGCACGTCAGTGTTTCAGACGTTATCTGGATGCCCGGAGGGCCGCGCAATGACCCTCATGAACCGCCTCAACCGACTGGCCGAAATTGCCTCGAAACGCACCGATGTGATCATCGTAGCGTTCATGCTCATGGCCATCGCAATGATGATCATACCGCTGCCCACCTACCTGGTGGATGTGCTGATTGCTCTGAACATTGCGCTCAGCCTGTTGATTCTGATCGTCGCGTTTTACATCAATCATTCGGTGGAATTTTCGGCATTGCCACCGCTGATCCTGCTCAGCACCCTGTTTCGTCTTTCGCTGTCGATCACCACGACACGTCTGATCCTGCTGGATGGCAATGCCGGTCATATCGTCAAGGCGTTCGGCGACTTTGTGATCGCAGGTCAGGTCGTGGTCGGGCTGGTGGTGTTTCTGATCATTACCGTGGCGCAATTCGTGGTCATCACCAAAGGCGCCGAGCGGGTCGCCGAAGTCGCTGCACGGTTTACCCTCGATGCAATGCCGGGCAAGCAGATGAGCATCGACAACGATCTGCGCAACGGTGACATCGATCAGGCCGAAGCCAGGCGCCGTCGTTCGCGCCTGGAGCGGGAAAGCCAGATGTTCGGGGCCATGGACGGTGCCATGAAATTCGTCAAGGGCGATGCCATTGCCGGGCTGGTGATCCTGTTCGTCAATCTGCTGGGCGGCATGATGATCGGCATGGTTCAGCGGGGTATGCCATTCGCCGAGGCGGCGCATACTTATTCGCTGCTGACCGTCGGCGATGGTCTGATCGCGCAGATCCCGGCGTTGTTGATTTCGGTGGCTGCAGGCACCGTGGTCACGCGGGTCAACAGCGATGGCGAAGAGCGCGACCTGGGCACCGAAATCGTCAGGCAATTGGGGGCCAGCCATCGGGCGCTGGGGCTGACCGCATTGATTCTGCTTGGCGTCGGGCTGCTGCCCGGATTTCCCATGCCGGTATTCGTAGTGCTGGCGGCACTGCTTGGCGGCAGCGCATTTTTCCTCTGGCGTCGTCAGCATCGGGCCAGCCTTCCCACTGCACAGCTCGAGCAACCTGAGCAACTGTCGGCGACTGAACCCGAGCCGGTCGTCGTGCAGGAGGATGCCGAGCGTCCCCGCGACACCCAGGTACTGTTGAGTATCGGGGCAGGGTTGGCCGAGGCGGCACCCCTGCAGCCGTTGCGCCAGCGCATCGAAGCCATGTGTCACGACATTCGCACGGATCTGGGAGTCGAGGTGCCGGTGCCGGACGTCTATCTGGATCGCTCAATGGCGGCAGATCGCTTTCAGGTCGAGCTGGAGGGCGTACCGGTCTGCGAAGGTGAATTCAGTGCCACGTCGCTGCTGCTACAGGATGATCCGCTGCATGCACAACTTATCTCCGTGGAGCCCTTCGAAGCCCCTTCGCCGATCAGTTCGCGTCCCGGTCGTTGGGTAGATCGCGAGCATGCCGATCAGTTGCAGGAGGCGGGCATCGGCTTTCTGTTCGCCGACGAAATCCTGCGCGCCACGCTGGAGCGCACCTTGCGTCGCTATGCTGCAGATTTCCTGGGTATTCAGGAAACCCGCGTGATGCTGGAGCAGCTTGAAGGCAAGTACGCAGAACTGGTCAAGGAGGCGTTACGCATCCTGCCCCTGCAACGTATTGCCGAAGTATTGCGGTTGCTGGTTGCCGAAGGTGTGTCAATACGCAACCGCCGTGGATTGCTGGAGGCGATGGTGGAGTGGGGCGGTCGCGAAGCCGACGCTGGGCGTCTGACTGAACATCTGCGCGCAGCGCTGGCGCGTCAGGTCAGCCACCAGTATGCCGATCGCAACCGGGTGATCAGCGCATTTGTGCTGGCCCCTGCCCTCGAAGAAAAATTGCGTACCGCGTTGGGCCGCCAGGACAGAAATCGTGACGCGCTGCCCGATGACATTGGGCGGACCGTACTTGGACAATTGCGGCGCCTGTGCGCTGTGCTGCCCGAAGATGAGTCGACGGTATTGCTGGTACACCCCGAGCTGCGTCGCGGCCTGCGCCGCATCATCCTGCGTGGCGAGCTGCAGTTGCCTGTGCTGTCGTATCGCGAGCTGGCCAGCGAATACAACCTTCAAGCGGTCGGCACTGTCAGCCTGACCGATATCACTGCGCGCCCGGCCCCCAAGGCTGACGCGGCCACCTCTCTGGCGACTGCCTCATGATCCGTTCCGCTTCTGTAATTCGTCTGTTGTTTCTGGCGCTCAGTGCCTTGCTCATCGCTGGCGGTGCGAATGCCGAAACCATCGCCAAAGGCGCCAAGGGCACCGTTGATCTGGCGATTGGCGAAGGCCGGGTTCTGCATTTCTCGGCACCGGTGGACTCGGTCATGGTCGCAGAGCCAGGCATTGCCGACCTGCAGGTGGTATCGCCCGGTGTGATTTACGTGTTCGGCAAAACAGCCGGGCAGACCAGCCTGATCGCGCTGGACAGCGAGGGTCGGGAAACCGCGACCCTGAGCCTCGCCGTGAGCAGCGGCACAGCAGCGGTGAGCCGCCCGCTCAAGGCGCTTCACCCGCAGAGTCAGGCGCGCATCAATGCCAGCGGCAGCCGTGTGATCGCCAGCGGCGCCGTCCAGGATGTCGGTGAAGCGACCGACCTGAATGCCTTGCTGAGCACCGAGGGCCAGAACTTTCAGTCGACGGTCAACAGCGCCACTTACGCAGGCTCGGCACAGGTCAACATCCGTGTACGTTTCGCTGAAGTTTCACGCTCCGAACTGCTGCGCTATGGGGTGAACTGGAATGCGCTGTTCAATAACGGCACCTTTTCGTTTGGCCTGCTGACCGGTGGCAGCCTGGCTGCCGATGCCGCAAGCGGCGCGTCAAACGTCATCAGCGCCGGGCTCACCTCGGGTAACGTCAACATCGATGCGATGCTTGAGGCGTTGCAAAACAATGGTGTGCTTGAGGTGCTGGCAGAGCCGAACATCACGGCGATGACCGGGCAGACGGCGAGCTTTCTGGCGGGGGGTGAAGTGGCTGTACCGGTGCCCGTCAACCGTGAAGTGGTCGGTATCGAATACAAGCCTTACGGCGTCTCGCTGTTGTTCAGCCCGACGCTGCTGCCCAACGGCCGTATTGCCCTGCAAGTACGTCCTGAAGTCAGCAGCCTGATGAGCACCACCACGCTGGACGTCAATGGCTACCAGGTGCCTTCGTTCCGTGTGCGACGTGCCGACACCCGCGTGGAAGTCGGCAGCGGCCAGACATTCGCCATTGCCGGGCTGTTCCAGCGCGAGAGCAGTCAGGACATGGACAAGGTACCGATGCTTGGCGACATGCCGATTCTTGGCAGTCTGTTTCGCTCCAAACGCTTTCAGCGCAACGAGACCGAACTGGTGATTCTGATCACCCCTTATCTGGTCGAACCGGTCAAGGAGCGTGTGGCCGCCACCCCGTTGGACAAGCAGCGCGCAGCCAGCACCGCAGCGGCCGGACCGCGCAGTGGCGGCGCGTTCGGCTTTTACATGAACTGACAGGAACCGGCCATGAACCTCATTTCAAGCATGCCACGCCTGCCGATTCTGATGACGCTATGCCTGCTGGCAGGCTGCAAGACTCACCTTGACCCGGTCAGCTATTCGCCGGGTTACACGGCGGTGACCCGCGCCGATGGTCGCGTGGAGCTGGTGCCGGATGCCTGCATGCAGCCCGCTGCGCAGGACGACATTGGCGTAGGGGAAGATTTTCAGCCGCTGCTGCCGCCGGGCTGCGCCAGCAATCTGATTCTGTTGCAGATGGTCGAGCAGCGCTCGGACGTGGTGCAGGGCCGTAGCACCGGCCCGGTGATGGCAGCCCCGGTGGGGCGGGCCGCGCAGGTGTACATCGATGGCTATGACCGCGAAGAACTGCGCCGCCGTCAGGCGGAGCAGCAGGCCAACACCGACACTCGGGAGGCGCGATGATTTCAGCGAGCGTCGACCAGACCCAATTCGCGTGCCTGTTCGGCACGGTCGGGTATTGCCTTTATACGTCGAGCCTCGGCGATCAGTTTGCTGCGTTCGGCCTTGGGAATGTCGTCGAAGGTCATGCTTTTGAGGTCTTTCTCTTTACCGGCGAGCACCATCACCAGCAATTGATTGCGCTGGTGGCGGGGTTGCGCCAGCGGCGACTGGCTAACGCGGTCAATGGTTTCCAGGGCCTTTTTATTGTCGTCACCCAGCACATAGGCAAGGGCCAGGTTGCAGCGGGTGTCCAGATCGTTCGGTGCCAGACGAAGGCTGGTATTGAAGGCGTTCTGGGACTTGTCGGCCTCACCGCTGAGAATGTAGGCGATGCCCAGTCGGTTCCACGCCTGCGGCTGCTGCAGGGCAGTCGCGGCCTGATTGAGTACGGTGACGGCGCGTTGCAGCTTGCCCTGACGCAACTGCGCGGTGCCCAGGCCCAACAAGGCGTCAGGGTCATCGGCCTTGAGCTCCAGCGCACGTTGATAGGCGCGCTCCGCGCCGCGCGTGTCGTTGCTGGCAAGCAGTGCGGCACCGAGTTTACGCCACGATTCGACGCCGGCTTCAGGCTGTTGCGTGGCGCGCTGGTAGAACGACGCAGCCGTCGTCGAGTCGCCGCGTTTTTCCAGGTCGGCGGCCAGTTGCATGAAGCGCTCGTAACTGGCATCGGTCTTGGGCTGGGTCGTGCACGCCGTCAGGGTCAGGCAGCCGAGCAACAACAACGTGGAGATGGAACGAGGTGGCATGGACAGGGCTCTTGTGAAAGGGGACGGGGCGAGGCTATTCAGCCGTCGACGGTCTTCGCGGGCGAGCGCCAGTTTATAGCCCCGGCGCTGAATTGCGACCGTTTTTTGAGCATGGTTTTTCGCGTCGCTGCGGGCCAGCGTTCGAGGCAGCGCCGCAACCGGCAGGGAGGGCGCCATGCCGTTGTTCAAGGCTGAGTGGCGCATCGCGCTACGGCTGTTGGTGATTCTGCTGTGCTCACTGCCCGGTGCGTTGAACGCGGCGTCGGAGCGCGAACCCGAGTGGTTCGCAGAGCCTTATGCCTATGTGTTGGTCGACCAGGATATTCGCGGTGCACTCACCGAGTTCGCGCAGAACCTCGACCTGATCGTGGTGTTCTCCGACAAGGTGCGCGGCAACGCCCGCGGTACGGTACGCGGCGAAACGGCTGGAGAGTTTCTTGGCCGCCTGTGCGATGCCAATCAGTTGAGCTGGTACTTCGACGGTAACGTTCTGCACATCGCGGGCGCTGATGAGGTCGGTACGCGGGTTTTCGACCTGCAGGGCACCCGGCTGCAAGAGTTGCAGGACTATCTGGCCCGCTTGCAGGTCTCCGGCCAGCCGATGTCCAGTCGCGTCAGCCCGGATAACGACAGTCTGTTCGTGTCCGGACCGCCAGCTTATCTGGCGCAGATTCAGCAGCATGTGGATCGTCAACCTGTCGCCGAGGCCGCACCCGTGGTGCGCGAACGCGGTGTGCGGGTGTTTCGAGGCGGTGTCGTCACTCAAGTCGCCACCGACCGTCAGTAACCCCAAAAGGAGCACTACCCATGTCCGTCAACTCCGTAGATAGCAATGTCGACGTCAATGTTTCCAGTCAGGAATCGCGTTTCAACGCCGCCGTCGAGAACGCCGAACAGGCCTCCAGCGACAGTGAGTTCAACGACGCGCTGATCACTCAGGCCGTCACCATCGGCGGGCAGTTCATCATCATGCCGCGAGCTCAGGAAATGCTGAACGAAGCCCAGTCCGATGACGACTCCGAATAGGGTACGACCATGTCTGTGAATCTAGCTGCGTCACCGGCGGCGGCTGCCTTGCCGTCGCCGGGAGGAGGCGCGGGGCCGCAGGCTTCGCAGAACCTCTTCGAACACATGGCCGAGGCGTCCAAGGGGATGCCGCAGGGCGCCAGCCCGCATCAGATCGGCACCAACCTGATGGAGCGGCTGGACGGCTTTATCGACCGCTCTCGGCAGTTCTCCCAGCGTGCCGACGCCTTGACCCAGGGCAGCGCGCCGCAGGCGGCCAGTCAGCCGCCAACAACTGCCGCGAGCGCTGCTCAGACGACCGGCAAAGTCGGTGGGCCGCAGGTCGATCAGATCGTGCAGTCGTTGGGGCGGATGTTCGACTACTCCATCGAAACCCAGATGGTGGTGCGCGGGGCGACCCAGATATCCGGCTCCGCCAACACCCTTCTCAAAGGTCAATGAATCATGTCCAAACGCTGCCGTGTCCTGCGCCTGCTGATCGTGGCCACGCTTGCCAGCCTGTTGCAGGCCTGCGACATCGATCTCTACACCAACCTTGGCGAGCGAGAAGCCAATGCCATGCTGGCTGTGTTGCTGCGCGACGGCATACCGGCGTCGCGCAAGGTGCAGGACAACGGCCAGCTCAAGGTCATGGTCGACGAAAAGCGCTTCGCCGAGGCCATGGCAGCACTGGACGATGCAGGCTTGCCGGGGCAGAGCTTCTCCAACATGGGCGAGGTGTTCAAGGGCAATGGCCTGGTGTCCTCGCCAGTACAGGAGCGCGCCCAGATGGTCTATGCGCTCAGTGAAGAGTTGTCACACACGGTTTCGCAGATCGACGGCATTCTGTCCGCGCGGGTGCATGTCGTGCTGCCGGACAATGACCTGCTCAAGCGAGTGATTTCGCCGTCTTCGGCCTCGGTGCTGGTGCGCTACGACCCGCGCACCGACATCAACGTGCTGATACCGCAGATCAAGACCCTGGTCGCCAATGGTATTTCCGGGCTGGGCTACGACGGTGTATCGGTGACGGCCATCAAGGCAGCGCTCCCCGACAAGGCCGGCGCGCAGCCGCAACTGGCGAGCTTCTTCGGGCTGTGGATGCTGGAGGATGATGTTCCGGCGGCGCGCTGGCTGTTCGGCAGCCTGTTGCTGATCGCGCTGGTGCTTGCCGGATTGCTGAGTCGTCAGTTCTGGCAACGTCGCCGGGTCGAGGGCACCTATGTCTTGAGTGATGCACCATGAATGCTGCGCTGACCGAGCAGTGGCAGGCACTCGTCGAGCGGCCTTTGACGTTTGTCCGCGAACGCTGGCTGGCCGAATGCCTGCAACGCGATGTCGATCCTGCCACGCTGGCTTCACTGCGCAATTCGTCGCGCTTTGCTACACGCTTCGAGCAGCTGTTGAATGCGCATTTCAAGCTGCAACCACTGCCGCAACTGGAACAGCCAGGGCAGAGTGACCTGGCTGTTCTGTTGTTGACCGACGAAGATTTTGCACGTTTGCCGCGCTTGTGTGGCGCGGTCTGGCATGCCGCCACGCTGAGTCGGGAAATTCGTGGTGACGTGGTCAGCGAGTACCGTCAATTTCTGGGTGACGATGCTTTTTCACTGGCACTCGCTCAGCGCCAACTGGCCGGGGCCGCCAACCTGCTGCGCACACCGGTCGAACTCGTCCAGGCCATCGATCGCGATGGTGCGCGCTGCGTGGCCGCCTGGCTCGAGGCCCAACCCATCGAATTGCAAGCCTGGCTGCGCCTGCGTCTGGACATTGCGCAAAATCAGCCTCAGCCAGGCGATGAACGACAGGTGGCCGTGGTGCGAACCGTTGCCCGCCTGCTGACCGGGAGCGACGACCATGAGTGATCTGCCGACCCGACCCGCTTCACGGATCGTGCGCGCTGCCGAAGCGGCCCGCTGGATCGACGGCTACGCGTTCGTCGAGGCCGCTCATCAGGAGGCGCGGTCGGTTCGCGAAAACAGTGCGCAATGGCTGGAGCAGGCCCGCGCCGAAGGTTTCGAGCGCGCCCGTCAGGACGGCGCCGAGCAGGTCGCGGCGTTGCTGGCAAAGACCAGCGCCGAGGTCGAGCGTTACCTGGCGGGGCTGGAAAGCTCGCTGGCTGAACTGGCGCTGGGGATTGCCCGCCAGGTGCTGGGCGAACTGGATGACCACGAACGCCTGCTGCGCTGCACCGCAGAGGCACTGTCGGCGTTTCGTCAGGATCAGGCGCTGACGCTGTATGTGCCGCGTGCCGACGTCGAAGCGTTGCGTCGACGGCTGGCCCACGAGGCGCCGCCGGCACTGAAGTCGCTGAGTGTCGTCGGTGACGATCAGCTGGCAGCCGGTCAAGCGCGGCTGGGTAGCCCGGCGGGCTCTGTTGAACTCGGGCTGGACGCGCAACTGGACAACCTGCGGCGTGCGCTGTTGCCGTTGGCAGAAGGGGATGCTTCTTGAATGAGGCCCTGATCAGGCTGCTGCCCGGTCTTCAGCGGCGCTTGCAGCTCGCCCAGCCCAGACCGATGCGCGGCACCTTGCGCAGCATTCGCGGCGTGTTGTTGCGCGCCAGTGTGGCCGGGGTACGGATTGGCGAGCTGTGCATGTTGCGCGACCCTGGAAACGGACGAGAGCTGTCGGCCGAAGTGATCGGGTTCGATGAGGATGACGCGATTCTGTCGCCGATCGGCTCCATGGAAGGGTTGTCGACCCGTACCCAGATCATCGCTACCGGCCAGGCGCTGGGCGTGCAGGTCGGCGACGCCTTGCTGGGCCGGGTCATCAGCCCGATGGGCGAGTTTCTCGACGGTCCTGCACCGGTGGTTGCCAGCGGTTTGCAGCGTTACCCCTTGCATGCCGAGCCACCCGCGCCGTTCAGTCGTCAGCGCATCGTCAAGGCACTTTCGCTTGGGGTACGTGCCATCGACAGCCTGTTGACCCTGGCGCAGGGACAACGCATGGGTATTTTTGGCGAGCCAGGGGTGGGCAAGTCCTCACTGCTGGCCAGTATCGTGCGTAACAGCAATGTCGATGTGATTGTCATCGGCCTGATCGGCGAGCGCGGGCGTGAAGTGCGTGAACTGTTGGAGGGGCAGCTGGATGCCACGGCGCGGGCGCGCACGGTTGCCGTGGTTGCCACCTCGGATCGGCCTGCCGCCGAGCGGGTCAGGGCGGCCTACGTGGCGACCACCCAGGCTGAATATCATCGCGACCAGGGCCGGAGCGTGCTGCTGCTGATGGACAGCCTGACCCGATTTGCCCGTGCTCAGCGTGAGCTCGGTCTGGCGGTGGGTGAGCCGCCGACCCGGCGCGGTTATCCGCCGTCGTTTTTCTCGGCGTTGCCGCGTCTGCTGGAGCGCGCCGGGCCTGGACCATCAGGCAGCATTACGGCGCTGTATACCGTGCTGACCGAAGGTGATGCGAGCATGGACCCGGTGGCTGAGGAAACCCGTTCCATTCTCGACGGCCACATCGTGCTGAGCGCCGATCTGGCACAGCGTGATCATTTTCCGGCAATCGACGTACTGCGCAGTCGAAGCCGCCTGATGGACCACATCGCGACAACAGAACACCGGCAACTGGCATCGCGGATGCGCGAGCTCATCGCCCGGCGCCAGGAGATCGAGCTGTTGATTCAGGTGGGTGAATACGCGGCCGGCAGCGACCCGCTGGCCGATGAGGCGATTGCCCGGCACGCAGACATTGAGGCCTTTCTGCGTCAGCCCGCCACCGAGCATGACAGTCTGGAACTGACCTTGATGCAGATGCGCAAGGTGCTGGCATGAATTCGAACGTTGATTGCTCACCCCTTGTACATCTCGCTGTGATGACTGATCGCATGCATGTTCTCTTTCGATGCCGAACGGCATTTGCCATGGGAAAGATTTATGAAAACGGCTGACTTGCACAGCTTGCAGGCCCTGCGCGTGCTGCGTGAGCAGCGCGCCACAGCGCGTCTTGCTGCACAACGTGAACGCTGCCGTGAGGCCAACAGCGAGCTCGATCAGGCCCGTGAAGCCTTGCGTCTGCACCGGGAAAAGCTCGTTCGGGAAGCCGAGCAGGCATATGGCCGGTTCAGTGAGGGGCTTTCGGTCAGCGCCTGGCGAGCGACCCAGGAGCGCTTGCAGCAACTGGATGATGAACGTGTGGCGTTGCAGGCCGATGCTGATGCCGTGGCCCTGACGCTTGAGACCGAAGAGCAGGCCCGCGAGCGCCTCAGGCACGTTCACAGGGAGCAGCAACAGAAAACCAAAGCCTGGCAAAGCCTGGTGGAGCAGCGCGTGCGAAGTGATGCACGTCTGGCCGAACAGCGTGACGAAGCCGATCAGCCAGCAGCGCCTGGCAGTGCCGCTGCAACCGCTGTGACATCTGCCCAGATATCAGGAACCGAGCCATGACGATGTATGCCGGCCCGATTGCTGCCGATCCGTCGTGCCGCGAGGTGCTCAAGGCGCGATTGGCGCAGTTCGACAGTGAGGCACTGTACCTGCACAACCGGCTGCACCGCGCCCTGAAGCATTGGCCGGTGCTGCTGGGCGGGCAAGCGGTGCAGGTGCTTTGGGCCAGCGCGAGTGGCGAGTGCCGGCAGCCGGTGCGTGTGGCCATCGCGCTCGGCGAGCATCGGATCGAACTGAATATCCCGCTGCGGCTGCTTGAGCTCTCGGGGTTGGGCTGGCAGCCCGGTGCAGCAATCGAAACCGACGCTGACACATTGCTGCTGGAACAGGCCTGGTTGAGCTTGATCGAGCCGCTGGAAGGGCTGTTGGGCGAATCTCTGCGCGTAGTGCCATGCACGCCCGACCAACCGCATAAGGGCCTGCAGGTCGCCGTCGAGGTGCGCGCCGGCGATCAGCCGGCTCAGGCGTTGAAAATCCATTTCGACGCCGCCAGCGCCCAGCGGGTGAGCGCGCTGCTTGAGCAGCACTGCGCGGTCACGCGTGACCCGCTGCAAGGCTTGCGTCTGGCGTTGAGCATCGAAGCCGGGCAGGCGCCATTGACTCACGCCGAACTGCGCAGCCTGTTACCGGGCGATGTAGTGATGCTCGACACCCTGGCCGATGCGCAGGTGCTGCTGCGCCTGGGGCGTCACTGCCAGACCGTCGTCAGACGCCAGGGCGACACGCTGGTCTGGCAAGGCGCGTTGCGTCCCGGCAGCCCTGCATTTTCTCCGTATCCCTTTGACAGGAATGACCCGATGAGTGAAATGAGCACCGATGCCGATCTGGATGCCTCGCTGGACGATTTGCCGCTGACCCTGATCTGCCAGTTGGGCAGCATGGAGCTGACCCTTGCGCAGCTGCGCGAAATGGCCCCTGGCAGCGTTCTGCCCTTTACCAGCCAGGCGCATGACGAAGTGGACCTGATGGTCAACGGTCGCCGTATCGGTCGTGGTGAACTGGTGATCATCGGCGACGGTCTGGGCGTGCGCCTGCTTGGCTTCAGCGGCTCATGAACGGTTACCAGCCGAATTTGATCGAGATCATTCTGGTCGTTGCCACCATCGGACTGATTCCCCTGGCCGTGGTGACCCTGACCGGTTTCATGAAAATATCCGTGGTGCTGTTCCTGATCCGCAACGCACTGGGCGTACAGCAGACACCACCGAACCTGGTGCTTTACGGCATCGCGCTGATCCTGTCGGTCTACGTCACCACGCCGCTGATCGGCGACATGTATCGGCAGGTGCAGGGCCGCGATCTGAGTCTGCAGAACGTTCAGCAGCTCGAGGAATTGGGCAGCGCCTTGCGGCCGCCCTTGCAGGCACATCTGTCGAAGTTCGCCAACGAAAGCGAGCGCGGGTTTTTCGTGCAGGCGACCGAAACCATCTGGTCACCGGAGGCACGTGCTGACCTGCGCGATGATGATCTGGTGGTGCTGATCCCGGCATTCGTCAGCTCCGAACTGACTCGGGCCTTTGAAATCGGCTTTTTACTGTACATCCCGTTTCTGGTCGTTGATCTGCTGGTGTCCAATGTCTTGATGGCCATGGGTATGTCGATGGTTTCGCCCACGTTGATTTCAATTCCGCTGAAGATATTCCTGTTCGTGGCCCTCAGTGGCTGGTCACGCCTGATGCACGGGCTGATTTTAAGCTACGGGGGCTGAAGTCATGGGCCAGGACGTATTTCTTTCGCTGATGAATCAGGCGCTGATGACTGTGCTGCTGCTGTCCGCACCTGCGCTGATCGTGGCGATTGTGGTGGGATTGGGCGTGGGACTGCTGCAGGCGCTGACCCAGATTCAGGACCAGACCTTGCCGCAAGTGGTCAAGCTGGTAGGCGTGCTGCTGGTCATCGTATTCGTCGGGCCGTTGCTGGCAGGGCAGGTGGCCGAGCTGGGTAATCAGGTGCTGGACAATTTTCCGCTGTGGACGCGTTGAACAGCCATGGGCGCTGATCTGACCAACGCGTTCATCGAAGTTGCCTACCCGGTGATCAGTTCGACATCGCTGGCTGCGTCGCGGGCCATGGGTGTGGTGATCATCACGCCGGCATTCAACCGTTTGGGCCTGACCGGCATGATTCGGGGTTGCGTGGCGGTCGCCATCTCGGTGCCGATGATCCTTCCCGTTTTCTCCGCGTTCACCTCCATGCCCGAGCACAGCGGATTCTTTCTGGCTGGGTTGATGATCAAGGAATTGCTGATCGGGTTGCTGATCGGGCTGTTGTTCGGCATCCCGTTCTGGGCCGCCGAGGTGGCAGGCGAGCTGATCGACCTGCAGCGTGGGTCGACCATGGAACAACTGGTCGACCCGCTTGGACAGGGGGAGGCGAGCGTGATGGCGACCTTGCTCACCGTTATGCTGATCACGCTGTTTTTCATGTCCGGCGGCTTCATCCTGATGGTGGACGGCTATTACCACAGCTATCAACTCTGGCCGGTGACCGAATTTACACCGCTGTTCAGCAGCGCGGCGTTGACGTCGATTCTGGCGATTCTCGATCAGGTGATGCGCATCGGTGTGTTGATGGTCGCGCCGCTGCTGATCGCCATGCTGATCACGGATCTGATGCTGGCCTATCTGTCACGCATGGCCCCCAGTCTGCATATTTTTGACCTGTCATTACCGGTCAAGAATCTGTTTTTCTCGGTGTTGATGGTGGTCTACATCGGCTTTCTGATCCCGGTGATGATCGATCAACTGGCACAGTTCCGAGGCACCATCGAGGTGCTCAAGGCGCTCGCGGTCGAGGGCGGCTGATGGGCGAATCCAGCGAGGAGAAAAGCCAGCCGGCCACGGACAAGAAGCTGCGCGATGCGCGCAAGAAGGGTCAGGTCGCAAAAAGCCAGGACCTGGTCTCCGGCATGGTCATTCTGTTGTGTACGTTGTGTATTTCGGTGCTGCTGCCCAAGGCGCGTGCGCAGGTCGAGGCCTTGATTGATCTCGCGGCATTGATTTACATCGAGCCCTTCAACGATGTCTGGCCGCGGCTGCTCGATCATGCCGAGCAGATCGTCATCGGCATTACCTTGCCAGTGGTGGCGGTAACGGTCGCGGCGGTGATTCTGACCAACATCGTGACGATGCGTGGGGTGGTGTTTTCGGTGGAGCCCATTCAGCCGGACATCAAACGCATCAACCCTGCCGAGGGATTCAAACGCATTTTTGCGATGCGCAACCTGATTGAGTTTCTTAAGGGGCTGGTCAAGGTGGTACTGCTGGGGCTGGCGTTCTATGTGGTCGGTCGTCAGGCCCTGCAAGCGCTGATGGAGTCGTCGCGCTGTGGTGAGGGCTGCATTGAATCGACGTTTTATCTGGTCCTCAAACCGCTGGTGTTCACCGTGCTGGCTGCGTTTCTGCTGGTTGGTGCAGTGGATGTGCTGATGCAGCGCTGGCTGTTTGGTCGAGAAATGAAAATGAGCCACAGCGAGCAGAAACGCGAACGCAAGGACGTCGACGGCGACCCGATGATCAAACGCGAACGTCAGCGCCAACGGCGCGAAATGCAGGCCCTGGCGACCAAGCTCGGGTTGGCGCGGGCTTCATTGATGATTGGCGATGCTGGCGGCTGGGTGGTGGGCGTGCGTTATGTTCGCGGCGAAACGCCAGTGCCGATAGTCGTCTGTCGCGCCGCACAGCACGAGTCCGCCGCATTGCTGGCCGACGCCGCGCCACTGGGCATTGCTCTGTGGCCCGACGCAAGTCTTGCCGAGTCGATTGCAAAGCGAAGCGTGGCGGGCGACCCGGTGCCGGAAAACACCTTCCAGGCGGTAGCGGATGCATTGGTGGCCCAGCGGCTGATCTGATGTCAGCCACCCCGCACGTCTCTGGCGCGCTGCACGGTGACAGCGCTGTCGCTCCTCACGCCTCGGTGAACATGTTCTGGACATTCTGTGCCCGGCTTGAAACTACAGGCCAACGCTGACCTCCGGGGCAAGCCTCGTGTATTCAGTGCACCATCGGACTGTAGCGGGTTGCCGGTGTGCCGCGCACCACCTTCAGACGGTTGAGGTCGGTGTTGATGCGCCATGCCCAGAAATGCGTACCGTCCTCACGTGCCGTGTCCAGTGCCTGAGCAAGCATCATGCGTACATCCTCAAGCGAGTAGTCATGCGGCTGGTCGAGCATCAGTTGGGCCTTGACCCGCATGATCTCCGGCAAATACCAGCGGTCATGATTTTCTACCGCGCCGATATGAAGCTCATCGAGAATTTCCAGTGCCAGAGGTTCGAGTCTGAGTGCCGCCAGACCTGATGCGTACTCGGTGTGCAGCATCGCATGCAGCGGCGTTTCCACATGGTTGCGCAACTGCTGCAGGGCTTCTCCTAATAGCGGCACACCCGTTGCGGCATCGCCTTCGCGAATCGCCAGAATGCTTTCATAGCAACTGGTCAGCTGGCGCCAGACATGCAGGGGCTGACGTTCGCTGCTCTGTTTGAGCAGCTTGAGGAAATGCCGCGTCTTGTGCAGCGTACCGGCAATCAGCGTCGCCGGGATCGCACTGATCGCCAGCGTGTACCACAAGGTTGCAGGATGACTCAGTGCAATAGCCTGTTGCACATTGGTTTCCAGGGCGACCATCGCCTGGCCGGTATTGCCGATCAGCAACTGAACCTGGGCCCGCAGCGACTGCGCTGCAATACGCTGGTCGAAGTGCATGTCGATAATGTGTGAGGACGGCGAGCGCGGGGCGCCAAGTGCTTCTTCGATGGCCTGACGCGCCGTCTTCATATCGCCCATATAGAACGCGCTGGTGGCGCGCATGCGTCTGCCCAGCAACTGGCAGTCAGCAATGCGGTAATCCTTGCCCAGTGCCAGAAATTGCGAGGCGACCTGCGTACCCTGCAGATGCTTGTTGCTGCAGGTGTGGTCGTTCCACTTGCCCCACAGCGCCCGCAGGCGGTATTCGGAGTCGTCCAGCGCTTCGGCATCTTCACCGACCTGCTGCCAGACTTCGCGCATTTTCTGTCCCGCACCGTAGGTCAGCATCAGAATGCTGCCGGACATGGTCAGCAGACGCATGCGCTGCCGACGATCCATGTGTGCCTCTTCCACCTGCCGGGGCAGGCCGTGGTTTACCCAGTCCTGATATTCGCGCACCAGCGACAGCCGCAGCCACAATGGCGAACTGCACAGCGTCAGTTCGACCCCCAGCTGGCGGTCGCCCTCGGCCGAGAACGCCCAGGTGAGGGCCGCTCGAATGGTGTCGATCTCTATACCGTAACGCTGGGTCCAGAGCTCCTGGGGCATTTGTTCGAGATCCTGTTTGCCTTGTTCCAGAAGGGTCAGTGCCCATTGAGCGTGAGCGCGGCACAGGCGTGGTACATCATCGAACTGCACCAGTTTTTCGTGGGCGTAGAGACGTGTCGTTTCCAGCAGCCTGAAGCGCTTGCCCTGGCTGTGATCGAAGGGGCCGAGCAGCGATTTTTCCAGCAGGCTTTCGAGCATCGGCAATGTCATCCGCACGTCCGGCAAACCGATGTTGACGATCGCCATGACCCCGTCAATGGTGAATGAACCGTTGAATATCGACAGCTGGCGCAGCAACGCCTGCTCGTGCCCGGTGAGCATTCCGTAGGTCCAGTCCAGCTTGGCACTCAGCGAGCGCTGGCGTGGCAAGGCGGTGCGAAGGCCGGTCATCTGCAGTCGAAAACTGCCGTCCAGTAGGCCGACCAGGTCATGAATACCGAAGGTCCTGGCGCGTGCAGCAGCCAGTTCGATGGCCAGTGGATTACCGTCGAGTTTGCGGCAGATGGCGGCGACCGTTCCGGCGTCACCGTCATTGAAGGCAAACTCGGGGTCCTGCTCTCTGGCACGGGTCACGAAGAGCGCCACCCCGGAATAGCCCATGGCCTGCGCGGCAGTGAGCACTTCGTGCTCATCAGGCACTTGCAGCGGGCCGAGTTCATGCACCCATTCGCCCTGCGCACGCAGCGGTTCGCGACTGGTCACCACGATGCAGCATAGCGGTGCATTGGCCAGCAACGCTTCGACGGCAGCGGCGGTTTCGTCGAGCACATGCTCGCAGTTATCGAGCACCAGCAATTGCGGGCGACCGACCAGCGATGGCGGTATGTCGTGCAACGGTTGTTCGTTTTCGGCGCTAAGCCCCAGTGCGGAGGCGATTCTGCCCAATATCGGTTGCGTGCCGTTGACCGGCGTCAGGTCGACGAACGCGGTGCTGAGGCCCGATTGCGCGGCCAGACTGTCAGCCAGTGCCTGCGCAACGGTCGTTTTGCCGACGCCGCCCGGGCCGCTCAGGGTCAACAGACGCCGGGAGAGTGTCAGTTCCGACAGTTGCTCTATCAGTTCGTCACGCCCAAGCACCTGACGGTTGATTACCGGCACGCTTACGCTGGCGAGTGTGTCCGCTGGCGCAGGTTCGTGGCGGACCGCCTGCTGCACACTGACCGGCGCGACGAATCGGTAGCCACGGCCCGGCACAGTGACAATGTAATTCTCGTCGGCATCCAGTGCCCTGCGCAGGGCAACGATTTGCGCACGCAGGTTGCATTCTTCGACCACCGCTCTTGGCCGTGCCAGTGCCAGCAGTTCGGCTTTCTCCAGCAGTTCGCCTGGCCGAGTGGCAAAAGCGACCAGCAATGCCATTGCGCGGCTGCCCAGTGGCACCGGCTGTGAATCCTTGAGCAGCAAATATTCGCGTGGAAGCAGGGTGAACGGGCCAAAGTGAATGGCCTCGTTGCTGCGCGACGCCTCACCTGTTTCCTGAATGGCCATTTCGTTCTGGCCGCTTGCTTCGAAATCCATGCTTAGACCTGTGTCAGAAGTAATAACTGCGCCGCCGCACCGTGCAGGAGCATGAAGGTCCCGATCTGTGTCCGTGTGGTGATGAGTGTTCCGTTTATCTGCCAGCGTCCGTTGACCTCCGGCAGATCAGTTGTAACTGAGCGGACACTCCGTGTTACCGGGTGTGCACCAATGCCTGACCGCATGCCTGATTTAACGCGTTGACTGCCCGGAAAGCGGAAAGTCTAGTGACATGAGATGACTGTTATGAGATCGATGCACAAATCGCGCCCACGTTAATTGACATCAGTTAGCCGCCACTCCGTTTACCGTTGGTCGACTTGTAACGATTTTTTGTCAACACGCCATTTGCCCGAACGGTCGTTTAGATGACGGTTGCAGAACTAATGCGACCGGTATGTCCACTTGCAGAGAACCTCATGAATCGAACCGTCAATGCTGCAGAGTTGCATATCGACTTTGACAAGGACCGGGAAAAAGCCTTGTTCAAGTGGCTCATTGCAAGTTTTCTGATGGGCAAGCGAATTCAGTCGGCCATCGCCTGTGAGGCGTACCGGGTCATCATCGAAAAGCATGACCGCGACACGCCGCGCAAACTGGGCCAATGCACCCATCGCGAGGTGGTCAGCATGCTCGGCGAAGCGCGTTACGTGCGCTATGACGAGTCCACGGCCGATAGACTGCTGGCGCTGTGTGCCGGGCTCAACGCTGACTACGCGGGCACGATCGGCAATCTCCACGAGGCGAGCGAAGACCGCGCAGACTTCGAGAAACGTCTGGCAGCCTTCAACGGCATTGGCCCCAAGACTGTGGAGATATTCATGCGTGAAGCCGGCAAGGTGCTGTATTGAACACCCCGTTATTATTGCGTACAGGCTGTGCGGGCTGGAGTCTGGGGCGCGAGCACTGTGCTGAATTTTCCGCTGCCGGAACTCATTTGCAACGTTATTCGTCACGCTTCAACACCGTTGAAATCAATAGTTCGTTCTACAGGACACACCGTCCGCAGACTTACAGGCGCTGGGCACAGTCGGTGCCTGACGATTTTCGCTTTTCGGTAAAGATCCCCAAACTGATTACTCATGATCAACGGTTGCAGGATACTGAAGTGTTACTGGATGTGTTTCTTTCCCAGTGCAGTGAGCTGGGTGAAAAACTGGGTTGCCTGCTTATTCAACTACCGCCTTCTCTTGACTATATTCCGGATGTCGCAGAACGCTTTTTTAAAGTGCTGCGCAGTCGTTACAGCGGCACACTTGTTCTTGAGCCGCGTCATGAATCCTGGTGCCAGGCCGAGGCACTTCTGGTCGATCAGCGTATTGCACGAGTCGCAGCCGATCCTTCGCCGATCAGCGCGGGCCATGTTCCTGGCGGATGGCCAGGCGCCCGCTACTGGCGGCTGCACGGCTCACCGAAGATTTACCACAGTGCCTACGGCCCTCAACGGCTGGAGTTTCTGGGTCGGCAGGCGCTGGCGTCGGTGGAAGAGGGCGTCGAAACATGGTGCATATTCGATAACACGGCCAGCGGTGCGGCAATCGAAGATGCCCTGTTACTTCAGACGCTGAGCCGCGCACGATAAGTTCGCCTCTTTCCTGCGCCGTATCCGGTCGTCTGGTGTACGGCAAGTTGCGCGGCGTAATGCAAAGTCTTTCTAATCGTAATTGATAGCGGACGCCTGACAGTTATCCAGGCTCCGTGCCTCTGCCTGCAAAGGCCCGTCTCGCACCAGACCAATCCGTAGCGGCGCGCGCTGCCTGCACGAGCGGCGTTGTAACGCCATGGAATGTCGGGTGGCCAATGGAAGGAAATAACAATGACGACTGTTAGCAAGATCAGCACTGAAAAACCCACCGATCCTACCGATGCCAAAGCCTGGGAACAGGCGGTACAGCAATCACGTGAGGTGGGTATCGAGTGGCAACTGCCTGCCGATGACAAACGCTCCGCTCAGCAGATCATCGACGATAGCCCGCTGCTGAAAAACCTCGGCGGGCGAGGTGACCGGGGGGAAGCCAGGGAAAACCTGATTGCTCAGGTCGGTGACTACACCAAGGACTCAAGTGCCGCGTTTCGAGCCGTGCAATTGCTCGAACACATTGAAACCTTCGACGCCAACGGTGACCGTCTGGCCGGCAAGGACATCGGTAACAATCGTATCGACGGCTACACCAGCAGCAGCGATGCCCGGCACGGCACGGAGGCCGGTCGTCTGAAGGATTTCGGCAAGGACGGTTTCTCGAGCCTCAAGGGCAAACTGCACGAAATCAGATCGCCAGCCGATGACCCTGCGGTTCGCGAACAGGCCGAGCAGCTCGGGATTCAGTGGGAGCGGCCGAAGGGCGATGAAAGGGACGCCAGAAGTATCGTCGACGGTGACCCTTTGCTCAAAAACCTGGGCAATCAGAGTGACGTCAGGGACATGCTCAAAGAGCAGGTCGGCGACTTCGATACCGACGCAGATGCAGCCTATCGAGCGACTCAGGTGCTGGCCCATATCGAACAGTTCGATAGCAGTGGAGGACGAATTGTCGGCAGTGACGTGGCCAACGGCAGGATCAATGGTTTCACCAAAAGCGGCGAAGCCCGTAACGGCACCGAAGCCGGTCGTCTGTAGGATTTTGGCAAGCACGGTTTCTCCAGCCTCTCGGGTCAATTGAGCAATATTTCGGCGGCTGGCGACAACACCCAGGCCCGCGAACAGGCCGAAAAACTGGGCTTTCTGTGGGAGCTGCCCAAGGACGACACGCGCTCGGCACAAGAGATCATCGACGCCAATCCGTTGCTCAGGGATCTCGGCAATCAGAGCGGCGTCAAGGACATGCTCAAGGAACGCGTCGGAGATTTCGAAAAGGACGCCAATGCTGCCTTTCGCGCGGTTCAGGTGCTCGACCGGGTGACGATGTACAACGAGAAGGGTGAGATTCAGTCTGGCGGGGATGCGTTCAACAGTCGAGTCGACGGCTTCACAAAAGGCGCCGAAGCGAAGCATGGCACCGAGGCTGGACGCTTGCAGGACTTCGGCAAACTGGGCTTCGATGCACTGCCGGCGCTGAAAAAGACCGAAGACATCAGCAGTTACAAAGACTTTCTGAAAGCCAGCCCCGATGCGGATGAGGCCTCGAAGCAAATCGCCCGCTACGCGGCAATCCTCGACGAGAACCATGACGCGATCAAGGGCAAGACCGGTTCTGCGGACCTGACCGCCGAGGCGCTGGCGACCTACCGGGACACGCATCCGCAGCTCGACAAGGAGGTCAGGGAGGCGCTGGACTTCTGGTCGCAACCCGGCGCCTTTGCGCTGCTCGATAATGCCAAAAGCCCGCTCGAGCAAGGCACCGATGGCAAGGCCAGCCGCGGTGACATTCAGGCTTTCCTCAAGAATAGCGCGCCAAAAGACGTCGGTGCCGTGGGCACGCTGCTCAACAAGGTCAACACCGACGCGCTCGACAAGGATGTGTTCGAGCATCCGCAGAACTACACCGCAGAGCAGAAGGCCGCAGTCCTGCAGGAACTCAAGGCGGCCCAGAGCCTGATTGTCGAGGGCAGCGGTGCGGGCATGTGGAAGGACGACAAGTCTCAGGTGCAGATTGCCAACAACGTAGGCAGTCATCCCGATCCGCAAAAGCTGCTCGATGACGTCAACGAGCATATCTCGTTGCTCGAAAAGGACCCCGAGGTGGTCACGTTCTACAACGACAATGCGACCAGCGAATTGAGCAAGGTGCTGGAGGGCAGCGACGCGCTGAAAAGCGCCTTGCAAGGCACTTACGACAATGACATCAAGACCGGCAAGGCCCTCGACAAGCTGTGGGACGCCAACACCAAGGACGGCAAGACCGATCAGCAGACGGCTCTGGCCCGGTTCTACAGCTCGGCTCAAAGCGTTCAGGAATCTCTGGGTTTGAGTGATCCGGGTGAAATTCAAAAGGCCGTGCAACAGTCGGCGCACAATAAGGATTTCGAATCGTTCTACGAGAAAACGCTGGTCTCGGGCGAGCGACTCAACGAGTTGTTGAAGACTGAAAGCTTCGAAGTGGCAACCAGCCAGTTCAGCATGGAAGTGGCGATGTATAACGCTGCGCTGAACCCTGAGTTCACAGGGAAATACGACGACAAGCTGACTGAAAACTACACCGCCATTGCCCAGAACAACGTCTTCAAGGACGCCAGTTTCGAGGATCTGAAGAAGGCTTTTGGCAAGGATGGCGGCGATACACTGGACGAAGCGAAAGTCAGGTCGCTGATCGACCAGATCAGTGAAAGCAACCCCGAGTTGCTGACCAATGCCGACGGCAAGCCGGCCACGTCCGACCAGATTCTGGGCGTATTCCGAGGGAATTGGGATCTGTTGCGTCAGGGCACCAAGTCCATTTCCGAACTGGGCCTGTTCAGTGACAACTCTTCGATCAAGGCTGCTTCCGGTGCCGGAGTCCTACATGGTGTCAGCGGTCTGTTCATGGCCGGCATCACCATCGCCAAGGGGGCAAATGGCGCGGGGGCGCTGACTGATCGGCAGATCGTCGACATCACCACAGGTTCGGTGCAAAGCGCTACCTTGCTGACCGAGGGCGGCGTCAAGAATGTCACCACGATGTTCAAGGACATCAAGGATATGCTCGAGCCTGACATCTACAAGGAAATAACCACCAACCTGTCGAAACTGGAAAACGCTGCCAAAGGGCTGGGTGGCCTGGCCGGAGTGGCCGCAGGGGCCTATGGCATCTTTGACGGTGTGAAATCGATCAGGAGAGGCGAGCTGGTCGCCGGCGGTATGAGCATCACGGCCGGGTCCCTGGGCGCGATGGCTGGTCTGGCATCAGCGGCAGAGGGCGCAGCAGGCGTCCTGCAGTTAACGGGCAGTGTGGTGCGCGCCTTGCCGTTGCTGGCCGGCACTTTGGGACTGGCCGCCGCCGGGGTGGGCGCTGTGGCGCTGCTGATTCCCGGTATGATCGAGGAGGGCAAACAGGAGACCCGTGTCGACCGGTTTTCCGATCACCTCAGGGACTACCTGACCCAGTACGAGATCGATGGAGTCAAGAACGGCACCCTCATGGACGTGCCGGACAGCGAGTGGCCGGGGCCGGAAGAAACCACCATCGCTTCATAATCGGAGTGGTCAGGCCGGAGCGCCCCGGCCTGCTTTCTGACGCCGATCGACGTAGCGAGTCAGGTCTCAAACAGCTCACTCAAAGCCTGGCTCAGTTGCTCGGCACTGAACGGTTTGGCGACGCATCGCCGGTCGAGCCACGCGTCAGGTATCCCCAGCCGCCCGTACCCCGAGCAAAACATGAAGGGTATGCCGCGATCGGCAATAGCAGCGGCTATCGGGAACGAGTCTCCGCCGATAATGTTGATATCCAGGATGGCCAGGTCGTACTCGCCGTTACGCGCATATTCAATGCCTTCGTTCAGCGTGCTTGCGTGGTAGGCGGTCGCGAAACCCAGGTCATCGAGCATCATCTCCATCAACATGGCGAGCATGGTCTCGTCTTCTACCAACAATACTTTGGGGAGCGAGGTCTGGTCTTCCGATTCTGAGCTCATAAGTGGCTTTCCGGTTTGTCTGGCCAGGGAATCAGCATTGACCAGATGATCCCTGTGAGGGCGAGCTGAATGTCGGCCTGGCCTTTGAGTTCTCGCTCGATGTTGCGGTGTATCAAGCGCAGGCCAACTTTTACGGTGGTTGCAACCGCCTGTTTCCTTCCATAGGGTTTTTCAACCGGGAACAGCCAGCCGCTGCTTGATACGAAGTGCAGTCGTTCGAGGCTGAACGCGATTCAGATGTTTTTTGTCGGCCGCAGCGGGAATTTGGGCGGCCAGCGGCCCGGATGGACAGCGCAAGAAAATGCGGGGTTGCCGCGAAAGTGCGGCGTGGAGACCTGGATGACGCGCTCTGCTGATACAAGCCAGAGATGGAAGGAAGTGGGTCACCATAACAGGTGCCCGTTGGACGCGTAGCTTTAACTGACGATGGCGGGGAAATGCCTGCAAGTTGGCAGGTGTGGGCCTTTTAGGCCCTGCCTGCCGTTTTTTAGCGAATTATCGGCAAATACTGGGTTGCTACAGGCCCGCTTGGGCAATCAGCCCTGGCCATTCAGCTTGCGCTCAAGCTCACGGTTTTTAGCACGAAGCGTTTCGGCATCCTGCTCTTTTTCCTTGATGGAAGTCGGGGTGATGACCTTATCCACGCCTTCGGTGGCGGGATTCTCCTGTGCAATGTCCTTGTGCACCACATCGACCGGCTTGCCGGACTGGTCTGTCGTCGGCGCGGACTGTTCAGGCGTGTGGCTGGAAGGCTTGTCGGTATGCGTGCTCATTGCAGTTCCTCGGTGTGTGTCGTTCTGGTTGGAGGAACGAACGACGCGAAGAGTTCGACCTGTTTTCGTGTGGGCAGGGATTGCCCGCGCAACGGCGTGAAAAAAAAAGCCCCGCCAGACAAGGTCTGGCGGGGCTTTGCTCAAGCTGTGAAAGCCTTAGAGCGCCATGTCACTGGCTGGATTGCTTTTCGCTGGCTGGGCAGCAGGTGCAGGTGTTGGAGCATTACCTGTCTTGTTCACCGGTGGTGGCGGTGTCAGCTGCAGAACTTCGGATGTGTAAGCCCATTCCTCGGCAACACGGTCCGGATTGTTGTTCAGCTTGGTGCCGTAGCTAGGCACGATCTGGTGCAGTTTTGCCTGCCATTCCGGAGTCGCTACCTTGTCCTTGAAGACTTTCTCAAGCACGCCCAGCATGATCGGCGCTGCAGTCGAGGCACCTGGCGAAGCACCCAGCAGGCCGGCAATGCTGCCGTCCTTGGAAGCAACGATTTCGGTACCCAGCTTCAGGACGCCGCCTTTCTCTTCGTCACGCTTGATGATCTGTACGCGCTGACCGGCTTGCATCAGGCGCCAGTCTTCTTTCTTGGCGTTCGGGAAGTACTGCTGCAGGGCAGCGAAGCGATCGTCGTCAGACATCATCACCTGACCGGCGAGGTATTCGATCAGCGGGTACTGTTCGATACCGACGCGAGTCATTGGCCACACGTTATGCGTGGTGGTGCTGGTCAGCAGGTCGAAATAGGAACCGTTTTTCAGGAACTTGGTCGAGAAGGTTGCGAATGGGCCAAACAGGATCACGCGCTTGCCATCCAGAACACGGGTGTCCAGGTGCGGAACCGACATGGGTGGCGCGCCAGTCGACGCGATACCGTAGGCCTTGCCCATATGCTGCATGGCCAGGGTCTGGTTGTCAGTGACAAGCCACGAACCGCCGACCGGGAAGCCGCCGTATTCCTTGGCTTCAGGAATACCGGATTCCTGCAGCAGATGCAGGGCCGCACCGCCGGCACCGATGAACAGGAACTTGGTGTCGGTCTCGGTGACAGTACCGTCTTTCAGGTTCTTGTACTTGACGCGCCAGGTGCCGTCGTCGTTGTGATTGATGTCTTCGACTTCGCTCGACAACTGCAGATTGAAATTCTGCTTGGCTTTCAGATTGGCGACGAACTGGCGGGTGATCTCGCCGAAGTTGACGTCGGTGCCGATCGGGCTCCAGGTCACGGCCAGCTTCTGCGCCGGGTCACGACCTTCCATCATCAACGGGACCCACTTCTTGATCTGCTCGTGGTCTTCGGAGTACTGCATGCCGCTGAACAACGGGCTGGCTTGCAATGCTGCGTAACGCTTGCGCAGGAACTGGATGTTGTTGTCGCCCCACACGAAGCTCATGTGCGGCGTGGAGTTGATGAACGAGCGCGGGTCTTTCAGGACGCCGGTCTTGACCTGCCAGGACCAGAACTGACGGGAGATCTGGAACGCTTCGTTGATCTCGATGGCCTTGGAGATGTCGACGTTGCCGTTCTTGTCTTCAGGGGTGTAGTTCAGTTCGGCGAGGGCCGAGTGACCTGTACCGGCGTTGTTCCAGCCGTTGGAGCTTTCTTCGGCGACGCCGTCGAGACGCTCGACCATTTCCATCGACCAGCTCGGCTCCAGCTCGTTGAGCCAGACGGCGAGGGTGGCACTCATGATGCCGCCGCCGACGAGCAGTACGTCGACTTTCTTGGTTTCAGCCGCCTGCACGGGCATCAGGCCCATGGAAATGGCCAGACCCAGGAGGGCCGTGTTCACTTTTTTAAACATTCTGTCATCCATCTGATAAACGCCATCCGCCGACTACTCCTGGGAAACGGCTCGTCACATGCATTGAAGCCTGCGACAAACACTCGCACCCACAGGGACTAGAGGTGGACATACAAGGCCAATATAATACCGCTCGAGACCTCAATTTATGTCCTGCTGCGCTGACTTCTTATCATCATTGGATTCAGCGTCATGAGTGACATTTGCTCTGTTGGTGCGCTGCGATGCCCGAGGGTCTTGCCCCTGAGCGACTTGCGAAGACACACCTGGTCAGCCTGTTCACGGAGTCTGAGACGCCGCATCGGAGAATGGAGGCACGCTCGACGCGCAATTTTATGTACGCGTGCTGCG
This sequence comes from Pseudomonas cerasi, assembly GCF_900074915.1. Taxonomy (GTDB): domain Bacteria; phylum Pseudomonadota; class Gammaproteobacteria; order Pseudomonadales; family Pseudomonadaceae; genus Aquipseudomonas; species Aquipseudomonas cerasi. Next base: position 3,172,206 of record NZ_LT222319.1, on the reverse strand, counting down.
ACACACTCTCGGTGGCATACCGGCAAAGACGCGGTATTTTCGCATAATGTGCCCCCCCGGTTGCGAGGTGCCATCATCAAATTGGCTATGAATGCGTTGATTTAGACACTTCACAGCCTTCCACTGCCTATCTGTATCGGCTTTTTCGCCTGGGTCTTTAGCCGTCAGGCGGACATGGCCCTCACTCGATCTGAAACTCTCCCCGAAAAGTGCGCTCATGCGGCCGTTGGCATTCATGAGCCAGGCTCATAACAGCGTGTGGATCTGCCTGACTAATCAGCGCTTCGACCTCCTGTTAGGGTCCGTATACGGCTGCCATGCGTGTGGTCGCAATGTTCGGATACAGACGTCCGTCAAACAGTTGGAACTTTAGAAGCGCAGACCAGTTAAACACTTATAACGGGTGATAGCGTTTTGGCTTTGATTACCCCCTGAAAATAAAGGCAGCACGTCAGTGAGCAGGAGTACGCGCGGGCCGCTGACCACACCATAACGCCCGGCGCTTTACAGCAGCGCCGGCTATTACCGAGTGATCCTGATGACCGAACCCAAGAAGCACAAGGAAACTGCTGTCGACAGCAGCGCCGTGCAGCCCTCACGCCGAAACTTTCTGAAGTTCGGTGCCTCCGGCATTGCTGCGGCCACGCTGTCTACCTGGATCCCCTCCGACGGCCTGCTGCAGGCGGCGCCTTTGGAACCTGCGGCCCCCGTGGTCGAAGACAGTGACGCGCCCGCAGCGGGTGAGCAGCGCATCCAGTTGAAGGTCAATGGCCAGGTTCATACCCTGAACGTGCCGGCCAATGCCGTTCTGCTCGATGTGCTGCGTGACCGCCTGCAACTGACCGGCACCAAGAAGGGCTGTGACCACGGCCAGTGCGGCGCCTGCACGCTGCTGGTCAACGGCCTGGCGATCAACTCCTGTCTGTCGATCACCGTTCAGCATCAGGGCGACAGCATTACCACCATCGAAGGGCTGGCAGAGGACGGCAAGCTGCACCCGGTACAGGAAGCGTTCTGGGAACACGACGCCTACCAGTGTGGTTATTGCACCTCCGGACAGATCATGAGCGCGGTCGCGATTCTCAAGGACCCGAACATTCCGTCCGACGACGCCAGCGTCAGAGAAGCCATGAGCGGCAATATCTGCCGTTGCGGCGCTTACAAGAACATTCTGTCTGCCGTGCAATCCGCGCGCTCGAAAATGGGAGGTGCCGCCTGATGCGAACTTTCGACTACGCTCGTGCCGCTTCGCCCGCGCAGGCTTTCAGCACAGCGTCCGGTGAGGGGCAACGCTTCTATCTGGCTGGTGGCACCACGCTGCTGGATCTGGTCAAGCTCGACGTGATGCAACCGCAGCAGCTGGTGGACATCAACCATCTGGCGTTGAAGCAGGTCGAGTCGCTGCCGGATGGCCGTCTGCGCATCGGCGCGCTGGTCAGCAATACCGACCTGGCGAGCCACCCGCTGGTGCAGCAGCGCTACCCGGTTCTGTCCGAAGCGATCCTTGCCGGTGCGTCGACTCAATTGCGCAACAAGGCGACCACCGCCGGCAATCTCATGCAGCGTGTGCGCTGCCCGTATTTTCGCGATGGTATTTCAGCCTGTAACAAGCGCCAGCCGGGCTCCGGGTGTGCAGCCATCGGCGGGATGAACCGAAGTGTGCACGCAGTGCTGGGCACCAGCGAGCACTGCATTGCCACGCATCCGTCAGACATGTGTGTCGGCATGGCGGCCATCGGCGGGCAGGTTACCGTTCAGGGCGCCAATGGCTCGCGGGATATCCCGTTCGCTGACTTTCATTTGCTGCCTGGTGATACGCCAGAGCGCGAACACGCGCTGGCGCCCCATGAGCTCATTACCCATGTGACACTCGACGCCCCGCTGTCAGGCAGCCGCTCGTCTTATCTGAAGCTGCGCGACCGTACTTCGTACCAGTTCGCCCTGGCGTCCAGCGCCGTGATTCTAGTGATGGACGGCAAGCGCATTACCGATGCGCGCATTGCACTGGGCGGCGTGGGCACCAAGCCGTGGCGTGCCCTGGACGCCGAACGTGCGCTGATCGGTCAGCGTGCCGACCTGGATACCTTTGCGCAGGTCGCAGCGTTAGCGATGAAGGGCTCGCGGGGCTATGAACACAACGCCTTCAAGATCCCGCTGGGACAGCAGGTCATCGTCCGCAACCTTCGTGACCTCACGGCCTAGGAATTTCTCATGAGTGAAAACATCATTGGTGTGCCGCAGCGTCGTATCGACGGCGGCAAGAAAGTCAGTGGTCAGGCGCGCTATGCCGCGGACCATCCGATGGGCAAGATGCTTTACGCCTATGGCGTCTACAGCACCATCGCCAACGGGCGCGTGGTGGCGATAAAGGATCAGCAGGCCAAGGCGATGCCTGGCGTGGTCGATATCTTTCACCACGACAACTTCCCCTCGTTGCACCGTACTCCGAACACCAAGCTGAGCTTCGCCAAGATGCTTTCGGCCAGCAAGGCCGACGAGCATCGCCTGCCGTTCGAGGATGACCGGGTCTATTACCCTGGCCAGTTTGTCGCTCTGGTGGTGGCCGAAAGCTTCGAGCAGGCGAGGGCGGCGGCCTATCGCGTGACGGTTGATTATGACGAGCGTCCAGCGGTCAAGGACCTTGACGAAGGTATGCGCGTCAACGGCGCCCGCGATGGCGGCGCAGGGCACAATCGGGGTAATCCGGACAGCGCCTTCGACGGTGCAAAAGTGAAAGTCGATCAGACCTACACCACGCCGGTCGAAGTGCACAACCCGATGGAAATGCACGCCAGCACTGCGTGGTGGCAGGACGGCAAGCTGTTTGTCTATGAAAGCACCCAGGGCGTGGTCAACCACCGCAACCTGCTGGCCAACGTCTTTGACCTTTCCCCCGACCGGGTGGAAGTACGCGCGCCCTTCATAGGCTCGGGCTTTGGCGGCAAGCTGTGGCCGTGGCCGCATTCGGTCGCAGCGTGCGCCGCTGCGAAAGTCACCGGGCGACCGGTGCAGCTAGTGCTGCCGCGTGCGCAGATGTTCACCACGGTGGGGCACCGCCCGGAAACTCGCCAGCGCCTGCGTCTGGCCACCGATGCGAGCGGCAAGCTGGTATCGATTCGTCACGAGTCGTTCAACAACACCTCGATGCTCGATGACTACACCGAAAACTGCGGTGGCGTGACCAAAAGCCTGTATGCCTGCGATAACGTGCTGGTCAGCCACAAGATCAGCCCCATCAACCGCGGCACGCCGACCTCCATGCGCGCGCCGGGCGCGGCCCCGGGCCTGTTTGCACTGGAGTCGGCCATTGATGAAATGGCCCTGGCCAGTGGCATGGACCCTCTGGCATTCCGCAAGCTGAACCTCTCTGACAAGGATCAGAGCGCGGGCCTGCCGTGGTCCAGTAATCACTTGCCTGAAGCCATCGACAAGGCCGCCGAACGGTTTGGCTGGCAGGCGCGCAAGGCTGAAGTCGGTTCGATGCGCGAAGGCGATGAAATCATTGGTTACGGCATGGGCGCCTGCAATTGGGAAGCCTATCAGGTGCCTACCGATGCGCGGGTCATTCTGCGTTCCGATGGCACGGCCCTGGCTCAGTGCGGCTTGCAGGACATCGGCACCGGCACTTACACCATCGTCGCGCAGACCGTCAGCCAGTTGACCGGCATTCCCATGGAGCGCGTCGAGGTGGAACTGGGCAGTTCGTCGTTCCCGGCAGGCCCGGTATCCGGCGGCTCTTGGGTCACCGCCAGCGTCATGCCGGCGATTGCCGGTGCCACCCGCGAAGCGTTGCAGAAGCTGCGCCAGTACGCCGTCAGCAAGGATGCAGTGTTCGCCGGACAGGACGCCGAATCGATCAAGGTCGAGAACGGTCAACTGGTCATGGGTGAGCAGCGTGCGAGCTTCGTCGATGTGCTGAACGGTCAGCGCCTGTCGCGTGCCGAGGGCACTTTCCAGAGCGGCATGCCTGAAGCGGGCAAGTACTCGTTCCGCTCGTTCGGTGTGCATTTTGTCGAGGTGCGCTGGGATCCGGGCATTTCCAGCCTGCGCGTCTCGCGGGTGGTCAGTGCCATTGACGTGGGCAAAGTGGTCAACCCGCTGGCAGCACGCAATCAGGTGGAAGGCGCAATTGTGATGGGCATCGGTATGGCCTTGTTCGAGGCCGGTGAATACGATCCGCGCAGCGGCATGCCGGTCAATAACAACTATGCCGAGTACGTTGTGCCGGTGCATGCGGATCAGCCGGACATCGACGTCCTGCTGCTCGATTATCCGGATTACAACCTGGGTGAATTCGGCGCACGTGGTATCGGCGAGATTGGTGTGACCGGGCTGGCGGCGGCAGTGGCCAATGCGGTGTATCACGCGACGGGCAAACGGGTACGCAGCCTGCCGATCAGCAAGGAAAAACTGATGGCAGGGTTGTAGTCATGAAACAACTTGATTTGCAGGTTGTACAACAGGCGCGCGACTGGCTGGCCGGCGGCAAGGCCGTCTGGCTGTGTACGGTTCTTTCCACATTCGGCTCGGCCCCGCGCGGGCCGGGGGCGATGCTGGTGGCGCTGGGCAGCGGCGAGCATCGCGGCTCTCTGTCAGGTGGCTGCGTGGAAGAGGATTTTCTCGAGCGCGTTGCTGCCAGCCAGTTCGAGCCGGTCAATCAGGTGGTTCGTTACGGCGACGGCGGCTTCGCGCCGACGCGGGCCTTGCCGTGCGGTGGTGTGCTGGATGTGTTGATCGAGTTCATTGCACCCGGCCCTGAAGCCGATGCTCATCTGGCGGCCATCGAGCAGGCGCTGGCCGGTCGCGAGCTGGTCAGCAGGCAGGTGCAACTGGGCGGCGTGCAGAGGGAGATCGGGCCTGCGACGATGGGCGAGTCACGCGTACAGGTCGACGGTGAGCGGATCAGCATCCGCATGGGTGCGGTGTATCGCGTGCTGCTCGCCGGACTGTCGCCGGTGGCGGAGTTCTGCGCCAGTTTTGCCGTTGCGATGGGGTATGAGGTGATCGTTTGTGACCCTCGTGTCGAGGTCACTTCCGGGTTCTCGATGCCGGGTGTCGAGGTGCGTGGCGTGCTGCCTGCGGTGTTCATTGCCGAGGGCGGCTGCCACAGTTCGACGGCCGTTCTTGCTCTGACGCATGATCCGAAGCTGGACGATCTGAGCATGCTTGAGGCGGTCCGTACCGAGGCGTTTTACATAGGCGCGATGGGTTCGATGCGCACCAGCAGCAAACGTCTGGAGCGTCTGGGGCGGATTGGCGGGCTGGACGCTCAGGTCCTGGACCGGATTCACGCGCCCATCGGCCTGAACCTGGGCAGCAAGACCCCTTCCGAGATCGCCATTGCGGTAATGGCCGATATCCTGCGGGTGGCCAACGGTGTCAGTCGTGCCGAGGTGTAAGGTGTTGCCGGCAGGCTTCTGCCAGCGCTGACGGGGTGTCGGCGTCACGCAGGATGCCAAGGTCATCGCAGTGCAGTACGTCACATGCCTCGGGGTTATCGATGATCAGGGCTTTCGCGCCCTGATCGCCTTCCAGCTTGAGCAGCGCTGGCCAGAACCGGCGGCCAATAATCACCGGGTGGCCGCGCTGGCCCTTGTGCATGGGCAGGACGATGCGCTGGGAATCGGCCATTCTGGCCAGGTCATGCAGGGTCTGCGGCTGTATCCAGGGCATGTCCGCGAGAACAATGGCAACCGCATCGGCAAAGGAGTCCATCACTGCCGCAACGGCGCTCGCCAGGCTGTGGCCCATTCCCAGTTCGGCCTGTTCGCTGCGGATGATCGTGACGTTCGAGGCAATCCCCAGCGCATCCGCCTGGTCATCAGGGCGCACTACCACCGCCGTTTTGCCGAATGCGTTTTGCGCGTTTTCCAGGCTTGCCGTGAGCAGGGTCCGCCCGCAAGGCAGAAGCGCCTGCCGTTTGTCACCGGCAAAGCGTCTGCTGCGCCCCGCTGCAAGGACCAGGGCGAACACTTCTGGGATCTGGCTGTCTATGCTGCTCAATCCGAAACCTTATGAGTGGGTGAAAGGAGAGGGCGCCCGCGGCTTGCCCGTCGCAGCCTGCAGTTCTGCTGATGCACGCACAATGCCTTATTTCGCTGCCTTGCCGGTAGCGGCACGAATCATGTTTTCGAGGGTTTCAAGTGGACAATCATATTCGTCCTGTCGATCTGGAAAAAGCCTACCGTTTGCTCAACCACGGCCCGACCGTGCTGGTCTCCTCCAGCCACGAGGGCACGCATAACGTCATGGCTGCGGCCTGGGCCTGTGCACTGGACTTTTCGCCGCCGAAAGTGACGCTGGTCATCGACAAGATGACCAAGACCCGCGAGCTGGTTGAGAAGAGTGGCTACTTTGCCCTGCAGGTGCCCAATCTGGATCAATTGCAGATGACCTTCGACGTCGGCACCCAGAGCAAGGTCTTTACCCCGGACAAGCTGGACAAGGCCAATGTGGACCTGTTCCGCATCGACGGCCACGACTCGCCGCTGGTCGCAGGCTGCTCGGCGTGGCTGATCTGCAAGGTCATTCCCGAGCCGCACAATCAACAGACCTATGACCTGTTCATTGGTGAAGTGGTGGGTGCCTGGGCCGATACCCGTGTGTTCAACGACGGACACTGGGAATTCGAAAAGGCCGACCCGAAATGGCGCAGCCTGCATTACGTCGCGGGCGGGCATTTCTACACGATTGGTGAGCCTGCGGTGGTGGAAACGGGCGAGGAATGATCGCGATGTCTGGCCCTGACGATCTCCACTGGCCGTAAAGGCCTCTTCGTGAGCAAGCTCACTCCCACACAAGCACACTCATCGTTCCCGTGGGAGCAAGCTTGCTCGCGAATGCGGACTGACTGCTCCGCAAATAGTCAGCGGCTGCACCAGCCTTTTCATGAGCAAGCACACACCGCCTCCGTGGGAGCGAGCTTGCTCGCGAAGGCGGACTGACTGATCAGCAGACATTCAGCGGCCTTCGCGAGCAACGCAGATGGCCGCCCCGGTCACTCCCGTAACGGCTGTGTACCTGCTGAACCCTCAGTGACGATCCCGCCACACGGTTTGCGCATTGCAGAATTCGCGTACACCGAAGTGCGACAGCTCACGGCCAAAGCCGCTTTTCTTCACGCCGCCGAAGGTCACGCGCGGGTCTGAAGCGCTGTAGCCATTGATGAACACACCGCCGGTTTCCAGTTCCTCGGTCATGCGCTCGGCCAGCTGCAGGTCGCGCGTATAAACCGTCGCGGTCAGGCCGAAGTCACTGTCATTGGCCAGCTCCAGCGCGTGCTGCGCGTCTCTGGCGGTGATGATCGACGCTACCGGGCCGAACAACTCCTGCCGGAACGAAGTCATCTTATCGGTGACGTTACCGAGCACGGTCGGCTGATAATAATTGCCCTGGCCTTCAGCCTTTTTGCCGCCCAGCAACAGCGTGGCGCCTTCGGCGAGCGTGTCCTGCACTTGGGCATCCAGCTCGTCGCGCAGATCGAAGCGCGCCATGGGGCCAATGTAGGTTTCGCTGGAAAGAGGATCGCCTGTCACCAGTTGACGCGTTTGCTCGACGAACCTGCGGGTGAACTCCTCGACCACGCCTTGCTCGATGATCAGGCGCTTGGCCGCTGCACAGACCTGCCCGGTGTTCTGGAAGCGGCCAATCACCGCCGCCTTCACCGCCTGATCCAGGTCCGCGTCATTGAGCACGATGAACGGGTCGGAACCGCCCAGTTCCAGCACGCACTTCTTCAGAGCCGCACCGGCCTGGGCACCGATGGCCTGGCCAGCACGCACGCTGCCGGTCAGGGTGACGGCTGCGATGCGCGGGTCGGCAATGGCGCTTGAAACGCCTTCCGGGGTCACGTTGATGACCTCGAACACACCCTCCGGAAAACCGGCACGCTTGAACGCGTCGAGCATCAGGTAAGCGCAGCCCATTACGTTGGGCGCGTGCTTGAGCACGTAAGTATTGCCGGCCAGCAGGGTCGGAATCGCGCCGCGCAGCACTTGCCAGATCGGGAAATTCCATGGCATCACTGCGAGAATCGGGCCCAGCGGACGGTACTCGATCCGCGCCTTGTCATTCTCGACCTGAGTTGCTTCGGCCACCAGCATCGCCGGGCCTTGTGCCGCGTACCAGTCGCACAGCTGCGCGCATTTTTCGACCTCGCCTCGGGCCTGAGCGACGGGCTTGCCCATTTCCTGACTGATCATGCGTGCAATGTTGTCGACGTCATCACGCAGGGCCTGACCCATGGCGATGATCAGTTGCGCACGTTGCTGAATCGAAGTGCGTTTCCAGCCGGCAAAACCGGCCGCCGCGCGCGACAGGCTTTGATCCAGCGCGGCGGCGGATTCGAAGGCATAGTGGCCGATCTGCTCGCCGGTGGCAGGGTTGATCGAGATTGCATGGGTGTTGCTGGTGACAGTAGTCATTGCGCCATCCTGTTGAGGTGGAAGTGGGGCCAGAATATAGGCGTGCAATGCTTTGTAAAACTGAATAATAATGAGCGTAACGTTCATGTTTGGAGAATGATATGGATCTGGTTCAGTTGGAGATCTTCAAGGCGGTGGCTGAACACGGCAGCATCAGCGCCGCCGCGCAGCACATCCACCGGGTGCCCTCGAACCTGACCACGCGCATCAAGCAACTGGAGCAGGATCTGGGCGTCGACCTGTTCATTCGCGAGAAGCACCGCTTGCGTCTGTCTCCCGCAGGCTGGAATTTTCTCGACTACACGCGACGCATCCTGGATCTGGTGCAGGAAGCGCGTTCCGCCGTTTCCGGTGAGGAGCCACAGGGGCCTTTTGCACTGGGCTCGCTGGAAAGCACGGCTGCAGTCAGGATTCCTGCGCTGCTGGCCGCCTACAACCAGCAGAACGCCAAGGTCGAGCTGGACCTGTCCACAGGCCCGTCCGGAACCATGATCGACGGCGTGCTGGCCGGTCGACTGGTCGCTGCGTTCGTCGACGGGCCAGTGCAGCATCCATCGCTTGATGGCGTGCCGGTCTTCGAAGAGGAAATGGTCATCATCGCGCCGCTCAATCATGCGCCGGTCAAGCGCGGGCGGGATGTCAGCGGAGAGAGTATCTATGCGTTTCGTGCCAACTGCTCGTACCGCCATCACTTTGAACGCTGGTTCACCGATGATGCGGCAGTGCCGGGCAAGATCCATGAAATGGAGTCCTACCACGGCATGCTCGCCTGCGTCAGCGCCGGTGCCGGGCTGGCGCTGATGCCGCGCAGCATGCTGGAAAGCATGCCCGGCTGCGCCACGGTCAGTATCTGGCCGCTGTCCGAGAAGTTTCGCTACCTGCAGACCTGGCTGATCTGGCGCCGCGGCACGGTGTCACGCAGCCTGACTCGCTTCGTCGAGTTGCTGGAACAGCGCAACGAGCCAGCGAGCGTTTAACGGCCTGCACAAACCCGCTCGGCAATCGCCGCACCGACTCGTTGAGTCGAAAGCGTGCCGCCCAGATCCGGCGTGACGTCGCCGTTGGCGATCACTTGCTCGATGGCGGTGATGATTTCGTCATGGGCCGCGGTGAAGCGTTGATCGCCCCGGCCGAGGAATTCGAGCATGAGCGCACCCGACCAGATCATGGCGATCGGGTTGGCGATGTTCTGGCCGAAGATGTCCGGGGCCGAGCCGTGAACCGGTTCGAACAGCGACGGGAAGTGACGCTCGGGGTTGAGATTGGCTGAAGGCGCGATGCCGATGGTGCCTGCGCAGGCCGGGCCGAGGTCGCTGAGGATGTCGCCGAACAGGTTGGACGCCACCACCACGTCGAAGCGCTCGGGTTGCAGCACGAAACGTGCACAGAGAATGTCGATGTGTTGCTTGTCCCAACTGATGCCGGGGTACTGGCTGGCCATCGCTTCGGTGCGCTTGTCCCAATACGGCATGCTGATGGCCATGCCGTTGGATTTGGTCGCCGAGGTAACGTGCTTGCGCTCGCGTTTGCTGGCCATCTCGAAGGCGAATTTGAGAATGCGGTCGACGCCGCGACGGGTGAACACCGATTCCTGCAACACGAATTCGTTGTCGGTATTTTCGAACATGATCCCGCCCAGCGACGAGTATTCACCTTCGGTGTTTTCCCGGACCACGACAAAGTCGATGTCGCCCGGTTTACGATGGGCCAGCGGGCAGGGCACTCCTGGAAACAGCCGCACCGGACGGATATTCGCGTACTGGTCGAATTCGCGACGAAACTTGAGCAGCGAGCCCCACAGTGAGATGTGATCCGGCACCTTTTCCGGCCAGCCGACGGCGCCGAAGAAGATCGAGTCAAAGCCTTCGAGCTGTTCGAACCAGTCGTCCGGCATCATCTTGCCGTGCTTCAGGTAGTAATCGCAGCTGGCCCATTCGAAGTATTCGAACTCCAGGTCCAGCCCGTGCCGCGCGGCAGCGGCCTGCACCACACGTACCCCTTCGGGCAGCACTTCCAGGCCGATGCCGTCACCGGCGAGGGCAGCGATACGCAGTTTCTTGTTGTTCATGGTGGCGCTCTCTCTGAATCGATCCATTACGGGTGTGCGATGAATGAGTTGCACAGGCCATTCATGCTATAAGCACACGATACAAAGATAATCAGCTTATTAATGGACTGAGAAAACACGAATCGTGAATAAATACCCCAGTCTTGATGATTTGAATGTGTTCGTTCATGTGGCCCGGCGCTCAAGCTTCGTCGGGGCTGCGGATGAGCTGGGCATGTCCGCTGCCTACGTCAGCAAGCGCATCCGTTTGCTGGAGCAGGGCATGGGCGTGGTGTTGCTGCACCGCTCGACCCGGCAGGTGTCGATTACCGAAGATGGCGAGCGCGTCTACGAGTGGGCCAGGGGTATGCTCGACTCAGTGCAGCAGATGGGCGACCAAGTGGCGGCACTGCATGGCGAACCGAGTGGCTTGTTGCGCGTGGTCAGCAGCCAGGGCTTTGGCCGTCGTTTCGTCGCGCCGGCGTTGTCGGAACTGGCCGCGCGTTATCCGAAGCTGGATATCCGTCTGGACATTCAGGACCGGCTGGTCGATCTGATCGAGGAGGGCGTCGATCTGGATATCCGCGTCGGCAACGAAATCGCTCCGCACTTGCGCGCCAGGCATCTGGCCAGCAACTGGCGGGTTCTGTGCGCGAGCCCCGGCTACCTCAACCTTCATGGCACGCCGCTCAATCTTGGCGAACTGGCCAATCACGATTGCCTGGTGATCAAGGAGCGCGACCGGCCGTTCGGCATCTGGCACCTCAACGGGCCGCAAGGTGCCGAAACCGTCAAGGTGACCGGCAGCCTGTCCACCAACCACGGCGAAATCGCCCGCCAGTGGTGCCTGGACGGACGCGGGGTATTGCTGCGTTCGCTGTGGGATGTGCGCACTGACCTGGCCGAGGGCCGGCTGGTTCAGGTGTTGCCGGATTACCGTCAGGATGCAGACATCTGGGCGGTGCATACCTCGCCGCTGATGAGTTCGGCCAAGGTCCGCGTCACGGTGGAGTTTCTGCGCGACTACCTTGCCCTGCATCCTTCGCCGGTCAACCACTGAGACACGCCACGCACTGTCAGTGGGTGCCAGCCGCCTTGTTCAGGTCGCTTTCGGTCCACTCGGTGTAGATGCATGCGTCTGCGGCGGCCCAGCGCACGCGCACCGGGTCGCCGGCCTTGAGCGACATGCCGTTCGCGGAAAGCGCCTTGACCGTCATGGCAGTGCCTCCGGCAGTGACTACCGAGCACGTCTGGCTCTCGCCAAGGAACAGCACTTCATGGACCGTGGCGCTCACCTCGTTCCAGCCTGCTTCGAGTGGCATGGCCTCAGCCTGGGACACGCTCAGCGCCTGGGCTTTCTCCGGGCGCACCATCAGCAGCACGTCCTGATCGGTCTTCAGCCCTGCGGTCAGGCGAATCGCCAGTGTGCTGCCCTCGAACGTCGCCACGGCATTGCCCTGAGCCTTGAGCCTGAGGAAGTTCGAGTTGCCGAGAAACGAGGCGACGAAGGCATTCGGTGGATCCTGGTACAGGTCATAGCCCGAGCCCAGACCGACGATCTTGCCATGGCTGAAAATGGCGATGCGCTGTGACAGGCGCATGGCTTCTTCCTGATCATGGGTCACGTAAACGATGGTGATACCCAGCCGGCGATGCAACTGACGCAGTTCGTCCTGCAAGTCTTCGCGCAGCTTCTTGTCCAGTGCGCCCAGAGGCTCGTCCATCAGCAGGATGCGCGGCTCGTAAACCAGCGCCCTGGCGATGGCGACCCGTTGCTGCTGGCCGCCTGACAGTTGCGACGGGCGACGATGAGCGAAGGCTTCCAGCTGAACCAGCTTGAGCATCGCATCGACTTTCTTCTCGCGTTCGGCCGCAGGCATCTTGCGGATCGCCAGCGGGAAGGCAATGTTGTCGCGGACTGACAGGTGCGGGAACAGCGAGTAGCGCTGGAACACCATGCCGATGTCACGCTTGTGCGGCGGCACATTCACCAGCGATTTGCCGCCCACCAGAATCTCGCCCGAGCTGGGCGTTTCGAAGCCGGCGAGCATCGACAGCGTGGTGCTTTTTCCCGAGCCGCTGGAGCCCAGGAAGGTCAGGAATTCGCCGTCCTGGATGTCCAGGGAAATGTCGTCGACGGCGGCGAAACTTCCGTAGTGCTTGTTCAGATTACACAGGCTGACGAGTGTGTTCTGTCGCTGATGGGCGGGGTCTTTGATCACGGCACTCATGAAGTACTCCTGGCTTCGTTGCGGCGACGCAGGGTCGCGGCGATGAACATGATCAGCACCGACAGGGCGATCAGCAGCGTTGAGGCGACGGCGATGACTGGCGTCAGGTCCTGACGCAGGGTGGTCCACATTTTCACGGGAAGGGTTTGCAGGGTAGGGCTTGCCATCATCACGCTCAAGACCACCTCGTCCCACGACACCAGGAACGCGAACAGCGCACCGGCCATCATGCCCGGGCGGATGCCGGGAAAGGTCACCTTGTAGATCGCCTGCAAGCGTGAGGCACCGCAGATGACTGCTGCATCCTCGATGGACTGGTCGAACAGCTTCAACGAATTGATGATCGAGATGATGGTGAACGGCAAGGCAACGATCACATGGCTGACGACGAAGGAAAACAGCGTGCCGGTGTAGCCGAGCTTGAGAAACAGCGCGTAGACCGCGACGGCGATGATCACCAGCGGCACGATCATCGGCAGTGTGAAGACGCCGTACAGCAGGTCACGCCCCGGAAACCGGCCACGCACCAGTGCGAATGCAGTGGGCAGGCCCAGTGCCACCGAGGCGAGGGTGGTCAGGATCGCGACCTTGAAGCTGGACATGGCCGCGGCCATCCAGTCCGGGTTGGAAAAAAACTGCTGATACCACTTCAGCGTCCAGCCGGGCGGCGGAAACACCAGCCACTGCGACGAACCGAACGACAGCAGGACGATGAACAGGATCGGCAGCAACAGGAACAGCGCGATCAGGGCGGTGGTCAGGTACAGGCCCGTACGCAAGCCGGGGCTCATGGCATTGGGTGTCAGGAGCATGGCGGTTTACCTCGCATTGCTGGCGCCGACCGGTGATTCCGGCTGGAGCTTCAGGTAGAAGTAGAACAGCACCAGCGTGATCAGCACCAGCAACGCAGCGGCGGCACTGGCCAGCCCCCAGTTGAGGAACGACTGCACCTGCTGGACGATGAATTCGGGCAGCATCATGTTCTGCGCGCCGCCGAGCAGCGCCGGGGTGACGTAATAACCGAGCGACATGACAAACACCATCAGGCCTCCGGAAAACAGCCCCGGACGGCACAGTGGCAGGAACACTCTGAAGAAATTGCTCCATGGGCTGGCGCCGCAGATCGAACCCGCCTGCAGCACCATGGGGTCGATGGCTTGCATGGTCGCCTGCAGCGGCAGGACGATGAACGGAATCATGATGTAGCTCATGCCGATCACCACACCGGTCAGGTTGTGCACCATTTCCAGCGGTTGATCGATGATGCCCATGGCCATCAAGGCCTTGTTGACGACCCCTGAGGCCTGCAACAGCACCAGCCACGAATAGGTACGGGCCAGCAGGCTGGTCCACATCGACAACAGCACGATATTCAGAATCCAGCGTCCCCAGCCGCGCGGCACCAGGGTGATCACCCAGGCGAGCGGGAAGCCCAGCAGCAGGCTGAACAGCGTCACCAGACCGGCTACGGAAAAGGTATTGAGCAGCACCCGCGAGTAGGCCGAGTTGGCAAACAGTTGCTCATAGTTGCCAAGGCCCGGCACCGGTTCCAGCACGCCCCGCAGCAGCAGGGCAATCAGCGGCGCGAAGAAGAACAGTCCAAGGAAGATCAGCGCCGGAAGCAGATTGCGGCTGCCACGCCAGCGCTGTGCGAGGGAAGGGGATGCCTGCATGCCCGGCGCCTTCTGGCTGGCCGTGCCAGCGGTGCTGGAAGCACCCCCGGCCGGCATGGATTGACGAGGAGCAACCGCTGTCATTTTTACTTGACCAGCCATTCGTTCCACCGTGTCGCAATATCAGCGCCGTTCTTGGCCCAGTATGCGAAGTCGAGAGTGATTTGATCGGCAACGTGCGCGGTCGGCAGGTTAGGTGCCAGCGTAGAGTCCAGGCGCGCAACGCTCTGGGTATTGACCGGGGCATAGGCACTGAGATTGGAGAAGTCCGCCTGGCCTTTGGCACTGGTTGCATTGGCGATGAATTTCATCGAAGCGTCCTTGTTCTTTGCGCCCTTGGGTACGACCAGAAAGTCAGCCATGACCAGATTCTGTTTCCAGCTCACGCCCACCGGCGCGCCATCCTGCTGCAGGGCGTAGACCCGGCCGTTCCACATCTGCCCCATCGACACTTCGCCGGAAGCCAGCAGTTGCTGGGACTGCGCACCGCCGCCCCACCAGACGATGTCCTTCTTGATGGTGTCGAGTTTCTTGAAGGCGCGGTCGAGGTCCAGCGGGTAAAGCTTGTCAGGCGCTACACCATCGGCCAGCAGAGCCAGTTCCAGCACGCCGGGGCTTGGCCACTTGTACAGCGCGCGCTTGCCAGGGTAGGTCTTGGTGTCGAACATCGCGGCCCAGTCACCAGGCGCCTTACCGCCGACTTTGCTTTCGTTGTAGCCGAGCACGAAGGAGAAGAAGAACGAACCGGCGCCGTGGTCAGTCACGAAGCGTTTGTCGATCTCGTCGCGTTTGATGGCGGTGAAGTCCAGAGGCTCCAGCAGGCCTTCACTGGCGGCGCGCAGGGCGAAGTCGGCTTCGACATCGACAACGTCCCACTGCACGTTACCGCTTTCGACCATGGCCTTGAGTTTGCCGTAGTCGGTAGGACCGTCCTGCACGACGGTGATGCCGCTGGCCTTGCTGAACGGCGCCGCCCAGGCCTCCTTCTGAAAGTCCTGCGTGGAGCCGCCCCAACTCACGAAGTTGACGCTCTCGGCGGCAATAGCGGCGACACTCGAGAAAGCCAGCACGCCAGCGGCCAGGACTGCTGTTGCACGTTTGTTCAACACCATTTTTACGCCCTCATTTGTTGTGTTTTGAGCGGGCTTTTCTTGCCCGCGTAATCGGGAGCAGTAGGTCCAATGGGCCTTGAAACCTTGTACAGGTCAGGTGCTGTTATTAGTGCTGTCCCTCGCCGGGCGCGTCTGACCAGATCTTGTATTTATGGAATGTCATATTATGGTATTCCAAACTTTCTGCAAGCGTTTTGCCCTGTCAAAACGCCTTCACGGTGGCTTTTTTGGTCAGCGCCTTCGGTTAAAGGCGGTGGATTATCAGGCTCGCGCGCCAAGCGTTTGCCTGGTCAGCCGGGAAACGGAATATTTTCAATCACTTCCAGATCGTAGCCAGTCAACCCTGCGTATTTCAGTGGCGGGCCGAGGTGGCGCAGCTTGCCGACGCCCAGATCCTGCAAGATCTGTGCGCCCGTACCGACCTCGGAATAAATACGTGATTGCGAGCGCGTGTATTGGCGTGGCGGCTGGGTGAGCTGTGGAATGCGCTCCAGCAGCGCTTGGGAGGATTCGTGATTGGCGAGCACCACCACCACGCCGTGACCTTCTTCAGCGATACGTTGCAGGGCGGCCCAAAGCGTCCAGTTGGCGGGGCCGTTGTATTCGGCACCGACCAGGTCGCGCAGCGGGTCGACAACATGCACGCGCACCAGCGTGGCGGCGTCACGGCGGATGTCGCCCATCACCATGGCCATGTGCACGCCACCTTCGATGCGGTCTTCGTAGCTGAACAGACGGAAGGCGCCGTGCACGGTCGGCAGTTCGCGCTCGCCAATCCTGACGATGGTGTGTTCGGTGCTCAGGCGGTAATGGATCAGGTCGGCGATGGTGCCGATGCGGATGCCGTGCTTTTTGGCAAACACTTCCAGGTCAGGTCTTCTGGCCATGCTGCCGTCATCATTCATGACTTCAACGATGACCGACGCTGGCGTGAAACCGGCCAGCCGGGCCAGGTCGCAGCCCGCTTCGGTATGCCCGGCACGGGTCAGGACGCCGCCGTCACGCGCGCGCAATGGAAAGATATGGCCCGGCTGCACCAGATCTTCCGGTACTGCGTGCGGGTTGACGGCAGCCTGAACGGTACGCGCACGATCTGCCGCGCTGATGCCGGTGGTCACACCTGTGGTCGCTTCGATGGACACCGTGAACGCGGTGGCGAATACGCTGCCGTTGCTGGGTACCATCTGTTCCAGGCCCAGACGCTGGCAGTGTTCGTCGGTCAGCGTCAGGCAGATCAGACCGCGCGCTTCGCGGGCCATGAAGCTGATGGCCTGTGGTGAACAGCAATCGGCAGCCAATAGCAGATCGCCTTCGTTTTCCCGGTCTTCGTCGTCGACCAGCAACACCATCTTGCCCTGGCGGTAGTCTTCGATGATGTCTTCGATGCGATCGAACGCCATAGTCAGTTTCCCGGTTTTATGGGTGGATGAATCGTGGTATACCATAAGACAGAATATTTCACAGATTGCCTATCAATGAAACAGTGAGATCGCGATGAAAGCCTATTGGATTGCACACGTTGATGTGACCGACCCTCAGCAGTACAGCGAATACACCCAGCGCGCCCCCGCGGCTTTCGAGCTGTTTGGTGGCAGGTTCCTCGCGCGCGGCGGGCGTTCCGAGGCGCTCGAAGGGCGTGATACGCCGCAGCGCACGGTGATTATCGAATTTGAATCCTACGAGAAGGCGCTGGCCTGTTATCGGTCGCCCGAGTACCAGCATGCGATGAGCCACAGGCAGGGTGCTTCGAAGGCCGAGATCGTGATCGTCGAGGGGCAGTTTTAAGCGTTCAGTTGCGAGCTGAAAGCTTCAGGCATTCACCGGATAAAGTGCACCTTGCCGGTGTCGTCGTTACCGATATAAATACCGTAGACACCCGCCTGACGTTCTTCGATATAGCGTTCCAGTATCTGGCGGATGGCGGGGTAATAGATGCTGTCCCACGGGATGTCTTCGGGGGCGAAGAATCTGTAATCCAGGGTTTCCGGGCCGAACTGGCCGGTCACCTCCAGCGCGATGGCGCGGAACACAATGTAGACTTCGCTGATGCGCGGCACGCTGAAGATAGAGTAGGGCGAAAGGATCTCGGCGCGTACACCGGTTTCTTCCCAGACTTCACGCAGCGCTGCCTGCTCGGTGGTTTCGCCGCTTTCCATGAAACCGGCAGGCAGTGTCCAGGTGCCCGGGCGCGGCGGGATGGCGCGCTGGCAAAGCAGGTACTTGCCTTCCTGCTCGATGATGCAACCCGCGATGATCTTCGGGTTGATGTAGTGAATATACTGACAGCCGCCACAGACCAGCCGCACGTGCGTATCGCCAGACGGGACACGCTGAGCCAGATCAGCGCTACCGCATTGAGGACAGAAGCGCGGTGTGGCCATTTCAGCGACCTATGCGAGGTTCTTTCAGCGCAACGGGGGCGATGATGTCACGGACTTTGCTGTCTTCGTCCTGCTTGGATTTGAGGTATTCCAGCGCCACACGTGCGGCGTTGCGTACGTGATCGACCGACGCCTGGTGCGCGGCCAGCGGGTCGCCGCTCTTGATCGCTTCGACCATGAGCTCCATTTCCTTGTTGCTGGCACCGCGGCGATTTTCCTGGGATACCGAGGTGGCGCGCAGGTAGCTGATGCGCGCCTGCAACTGGCGTAGCTGGGTCGCGGCCACATGGTTGCCCGAGCCTTCCAGCAATACATCGTAGAAACCCTGGACCGAGTCGATCACCTGCTGCAGTTCGCCTTCCTTGAGCGCCTGACGATTTTCCTCCAGGGCTTTTTCCAGAGCGCGAATGTCCTTGGGCTTGGCCCGCAGGGTAAACAGTTGAACGATCAGGCCTTCCAGCACGCAGCGTAGTTCGTAGATATCGCAGGCATCAGCCAGCGTGATGATTGCAACACGCGGGCCCTTGGCATCGGCGAACTCCACCAGGCCTTCGGATTCCAGGTGGCGCAGTGCTTCGCGAACCGACGTGCGGCTTACCCCGAGGCGGTCACATAGATCACGCTCGACCAGACGATCGCCCGGCAGCAGTTGAAAGTTCATGATTGCGCTGCGCAGCTTGTCCAGCACGATCTCGCGCAGTGTGACGGGGTTGCGGTTGACCTTGAAGGTGTCGTCGAGAGGCAGGCGTTTCATCGGGTGTGCTCGGAATGGGGCTGTCAAAGTAAAAACGTGACTGGAAATAACGTCTCGCTCATGTCGGCAACCCACAAACCGCGCGGGCTGCTGCATGGCCCGGATGGATGAACCCGGGTCGCGGCCGAGT
Source organism: Pseudomonas cerasi (assembly GCF_900074915.1). GTDB lineage: Bacteria > Pseudomonadota > Gammaproteobacteria > Pseudomonadales > Pseudomonadaceae > Aquipseudomonas > Aquipseudomonas cerasi. The sequence goes on along the minus strand of NZ_LT222319.1, from coordinate 3,153,455 downwards.
TTATCACGCCCGTGCCTGCAACCACCAAGACTGCCCTGAGCTACCTCAGACGATGGCTGGCAGTGCACCCATCTTGCCCCGGTGATAGACCATCGGCGTGACCGGTGTCGCGGGCAGGATCAGATTTTTCACCTCGCCGACAATGATCGCGTGATCGCCGCCGTCGTATTCCCGCCACAGCTCACACTCGATGATCGCCGTGGCCTTGCTCAGCAGCGGGTTGCCCAGCTCGCTCAACTGCCACTCGATGCCCTTGGTCTTGTCCTTGCCCTTGCTGGCGAAGGCATAGGCTTCTGTCTGCTGGTCGGCAGACAGCAGGTGAATCGCGAATTTTTTGCTGTCACGCAACACCGGGTAAGTGTCCGATTCATAGTTAGGGCAGAACAGCACCAGGGCCGGGTCGATGGACAGCGCACTGAATGCGCTGGCAGTAATACCGAACAGGTTGCCCTCAGGGTCGAGGGTGGTGACGATGGTCACGCCCGAAGGGAATGACGCCATGACTTCTTTGTAAATACCGGGTTCTATCATCGCAGCGGCCTCGTTAACGCATGACAAATGGATCAGGCATGGGCGCCTGCGAAAGGTTGATCCACACCGTTTTCAGTTCGGTGTAGGCCAGCACGGAGTCTATCCCGCTCTCACGACCGTAGCCGCTATTTTTGAAACCGCCGATGGGCGCCATGGCCGACACGGCTCGATACGTATTGACCCAGATGATACCTGAGCGAATATCCCGCGCCAGACGGTGTGCCCGGCCAAGGTCGCGGGTCCATATTCCGGCGGCGAGACCAAACTGGGAGTCGTTGGCGATGGCCAGCGCTTCGGCTTCGTCCTTGAAACGAATCACCGATGCCACCGGGCCGAATACTTCTTCCTGCATGATCTTCATCGAATTGTGATCGCACTCGAACAGCGTAGGTTCGTAGAACCAGCCTTTGCTGTCCAGCGTCGGTCGCTTGCCGCCCAGACGCAGGCGTGCACCTTCGGCCAGCGCGTCGGCCACCAGGCCTTCTACCACGGCCAGTTGCTGAGCGGTGGCCATCGGACCCATTTCGGTGCCTTCATCCTGCGGATTGCCGATGCGGATACGACTGGCGCGCTCTGCCAGGCGTTCGACGAACTCGTCGTAGATTTCGTCCTGCACCAGCAATCGCGAGCCGGAAACACAGCTTTGCCCGGACGCCGCATAGATGCCGGCGACGGCGCCATTGATGGCGCTGTCCAGATCGGCGTCGGCGAAGATGATGTTGGGTGATTTTCCGCCCAGTTCCAGCGACAGTTTGGCGAAGTTCTCCGCGCTGCTGCGCACCACATGACGCGCCGTAGCCGCGCCACCGGTGAAGGCTATCTTGCGCACCAGCGGGTGCCGGGTGAGGGCCGCGCCAGTGGTCGGACCGTAACCGGTGATGACGTTGACCACGCCCGGTGGAATGCCGGCTTCAAGTGCCAGACGCGCCAGCTCAAGCACGGTGGCCGAGGCGTATTCCGAGGGTTTGAGGACAATGGTGTTGCCTGCCGCCAGTGCCGGGGCCAGCTTGATGGCGGTCAGGTACAGCGGGCTGTTCCAGGGTATGATCCCGGCCACTACGCCCATCGGTTCGTGCACGGTGTAGGCGAACAGGTCGGGCTTGTCGAGGGGCAGGGTGCCGCCTTCGAGTTTGTCAGCCAGCCCTGCGGTGTAATGAAAGAATTCGGGCAGATAGCCGACCTGCCCGCGGGTTTCGCGAATCAGTTTGCCGTTGTCGCGGCTTTCCAGCTGTGCCAGTTGCTCCTTGTTTTCGGCAATCAGGTCGCCCAGTTTACGCAGCAGCTTGCCGCGTGCCGTGGCCGTCAGGCCGCGCCAGGCCTGACCCTCGAAGGCTTTCTGGGCGGCCTGAACGGCCCGTTCGACGTCAGCTTCGTCAGCATCCGGCAGTTGCGCCCAGGGTTCGGCCAGCGCCGGATCGAGGCTGTCGAAGGTCTTGCCGGACAACGCATCGACCCATTGACCGTCGATGCACATCTGAAAGCGGGTAAGGCTCATGCAACAATCCCCTTGATCGAATGGTGAGCGGACGCCGGTTTGTCGAGGCCGATCTTTTCGAAGAAACCAAGCAATACCTGGTTGACCAGACGTGGCGATTCAACCGGCATCATATGACGCTGATCGGGCAATATCGCGACATCGGCACCAGGGATGCGCGCGGCCATTTCGCGGGCCATTTCGGGCGTCGATCCCGGGTCAAGTTCGCCCGTGGCGATCAACGTCGGTGCGCGAATATCGCCCAGATCTTCGGCGCGGTACATATCCTGAGTGGCGAACAGCTTGTACGTGGTCAGGTAACCCTGCGGATCGTTGCTGGCCAGGTTGTGCCGAATGGCCGCAATCTGGGCCGGGCTGGCCGCCTGATACTCGCGGCTGAACCAGCGTGACAGCGCTTCGCCCGCATTGGCGTCCGGGCCATGCTCGGCAGCCTGAGTGGTGCGCGCAATGACGCTGGCACGCTGTTCCGCGCTGCGATTGAAGACGCTGTTGAGCACCACCAGCCCCGACAGGTGCTGGGGGAACTCCAGCGCAAACGCACGCGCCACCAGTCCGCCCATCGAGAAACCGACGACCGCCGCCTGCGGCAGTTGCAAGTGCGTCAGCAGCTCGTGCAGTTGTTCGGCATAGCCCGGCAGGCCCGTATCCGGGTGGGGGCGAGGGCTGGCACCGTGGCCCAGCATGTCGTAGGCGATGACCTGATATTGCGTGGCCAGCCCGACGATCTGGCCGCCCCACATTTCCTTGTTAAGGCCCACCCCGTGAATCAACACCACGGGGTGACCTTGGCCGGTAGCCAGATAGCTGGTACCCGCCGGGGTGTGTTCAGCGGTGAGCTGAATCATGGATCGCTCCTGCGCAGATGACAAAGGTGATCGGGCGACGAGCCCCTCATGATTTACTGGGCTTTTTCGGCCGCCAGCTCTTCCAGGTCTATATAGCGATTGCCGATTCGTGGGTGCAGGCGTCCACCGTTGGCGGCACCAAGGACTACGATGATTTCGTCGGCACGCGGCGAATCTTCGATGTGCATTTCCAGGGTGATGTAGTGCGAGCGCAGCCCTTCATCGTCCTTGTGCATCATCGGAATCTGGATCGACGTACCTGGGCCGCCGCGTTTGTTGGTGAAGCTCAGGTAGCTCTTGGCCTTGACGGCCTCACGGTAATGATTGCCAAAGCGCAGGGTGTGGATCACGGCCGAAGCGTGTTCGATTTCGCCTTCCGCCCCGACCACTGCAGCCTTGCCGTAGGCCTCGATGTTCTGCGCGCCGCCAATCGCATCGGTGAGGCGCTTGACCATCAACTCGCCCAGTGCGGAGCAGTTGGCGCGAATCTCCGGTTTCAGGTCTTCGACGAAACCACGGCCCAGCCAAGGGTTCTTGATCACGGCCGCCAGCCCGATCATGGTGACCGGCTTGTCGACGGCCTTGCCGCCCTCGATAAAGGTTTCTTCGGTGTACGTGACGATCTTGCGAATTTCAAAACTCATGAACGACTCCCGGAGCGAGTGCTTTTGTATTTCGTCTGATGGTATACCATAAGATCGTGCGTGCAAATGCTTTCTTTGCAGTGAATACAGGGGCCGGGACTCGCCTCATTTGCCCGAATCACTGCGAGCGCGCAGCGTTGACACGCGTTCATCAATGACCATTCGTCAGGTACGAAGGCAATCGCTTTGAACAGGCGTCTTCTGGTCGTGACAGATATTCGGTGAGCCATAAAAGGCCATGTCGAATTTTTCACCCAAGGAGACTCAGAACATGAAAGCTATCGTCTATGGCGGTCCGCGTGACGTCAGTGTCAAAAACGTACCGGATGCGAAGATCCAGAAGCCAACAGATGCTCTTGTCCGAGTGACCTCCACCAATATCTGTGGCTCGGACCTGCACATGTACGAAGGCCGCACGTCTTTCGAGACCGGGCGCATTTTCGGCCATGAGAACCTCGGCCAGGTGATCGAAGTCGGCGCCGGCGTCGACCGCATCAAAGTGGGCGATTGGGTGTGCCTGCCGTTCAATATTGGCTGCGGCTTTTGCGAAAACTGTGAGAAGGGCCTGACCGGTTATTGCCTGACTGCCAACCCGGGCAGCGCGGGTGCGGCTTACGGCTTTGCTGACATGGGCGATCATGAAGGTGGCCAGGCCGAGCTGTTGCGTGTGCCGTATGCCGACTTCAACTGTCTGCTGTTGCCCGAAGATGCCGCCGAGCGTGAAGAGGATTACGTCATGCTCTCGGACATCTTTCCTACCGGTTGGCATGCCACCGAACTGGCCGGGCTGCTGCCTGGCGAAAGCGTTGCCATCTATGGTGCCGGTCCGGTCGGCCTGATGGCTGCCCACTCGGCGATGATCAAGGGCGCGTCGCAGGTGTTCGTGGTCGACAACCATCCAGATCGTCTGGCACTCGCGGCGAAGATGGGCGCGACGCCGATCAACTCGCTGGAGCAGGGCGCAGTGGATCAGATCCTCAATCTGACCGATGGCAAAGGCACCGACCGTGGCTGTGAGTGCGTCGGTTATCAGTGCTGCGACCGTCATGGTTACGAGGCCAACCACGTCACCATGAACAATCTCGTTGCCTCGACCAAGGCGACAGGTGGAATCGGCGTCGTGGGCGTTTTCGTGCCGCAGGATCCGGGCGCCAAAAGCGACCTCGCGAAGGAAGGCAAGATGGCCTTCGACTTCGGTTCGTTCTGGTTCAAGGGCCAGCAGATCCGCACCGGCCAGGCCAACGTCAAGGCTTACAACCGTCGCCTTGCCGAGCTAATACACCACGGTCGCGCCAAGCCGTCGCAGATCATTTCCCATCGCCTGAAACTTGAAGAAGGCCCTGACGCCTACAAGCACTTCGATGCGCGTGATGAAGGCTGGACCAAGGTCGTGCTCAAGCCAGGTGCGTGATAAGCGCAGTTGACCAGGCCTTGCCTGAGAGCCCTTGTCGTATCTGCCATAGGCGATCGACAAGGGCGTCAGCACTTCAGTCACAACATTTTATTCAACGAGATTTATTCAGATGAACGAAGAATACCCAAAGCCGCCATTTGCCAGCCAGCCACAAGATGTTCCAGGCATGCAGGGCAAGATGGACCCCTATCCCGATTGCGGTGAAAAAAGCTACAAGGGCTCCGGACGTCTGCAGGGCAAGATCGCGCTGATCACCGGCGCCGACAGCGGCATCGGCCGCGCAGTCGCGATCGCCTTTGCACGTGAAGGCGCGCAGGTCGCGATCTCCTACTTGAACGAGCATGAAGACGCGCAAGAAACCAAGCGCTGGGTCGAAGAGGCGGGCCGTAAATGTTTGCTGTTGCCGGGCGACCTGGCACAGAAGCAGCAATGCGAAGACATCGTGAGCAAGACCGTTGCAGAGTTTGGTCGCATCGATGTGCAGGTCAACAACGCTGCGTTCCAGATGACGCATGAAACGCTGGACGAAATCTCCGACGAAGAATGGGTCAAAACCTTCGATATCAACATCACGGCGATGTTTCGCATCTGCAAGGCTGCGGTTCCGCATATGCCGCGGGGTGGTTCGATCATCAATACCAGTTCGGTCAATTCGGACATGCCCAAGCCGACGTTGCTGGCCTACGCAACCACCAAGGGCGCAATCGCCAACTTCACCGGTGGTCTGGCGCAGTTGCTGGGCGAGAAGGGCATCCGCGTGAACAGCGTTGCTCCAGGTCCGATCTGGACCCCGTTGATCCCGGCGACCATGACCGACGAAGATGTGAAAAGCTTCGGTAGCGAGACACCGCTGGGGCGCCCGGGGCAGCCGGTGGAAGTTTCGCCGATCTATGTGCTGCTGGCCTCTGACGAAGCCAGTTACATTTCCGGCTCGCGCTATGCAGTGACGGGCGGCAAGCCGATTCTGTAATTACCCCGACAACGCCTTTTTTGTTGAAACGGTGCTCAAACAGGCACCGTTTTTTCAGGCGTCAATGACACTCTGTATTTGCTCAAGCGGGTACTGCCATTGATTGTCTAATTTCCAGACTGATTCATCCGTGTCTGCGCATATCGGGCAGGCTGTCCGGTCGCCATGACAAGCGACGAAAGCGTGTCGGCATTCATCAGCAATAATGAAGTTCGGGTCGTTGTGTTGCTCAAGAACTCTTGTTTTCGCTCTGCTCGGGTGCGCGCATTCTCGGTCAACGCCTGCATGGCGAATATATAGTTGGCTGGATCGAATCGGTTTTCCCTGGGGCCATGCGTCGAGATTTTTCTTAACGACTTTCGGAACTCGCCTGACCACGTCTTAACCTGTGTGGCATCCGCTCCATTAACGAGGCGCTTACTGGCATCCGTCAGATAATAAAACGCATCCACTGTATTCAGGCGGACATGGGAGGTCTCGTGAATAAGGGATCGTGCAACTTCCAGCACATCGTAGTTGGCAAGAAGAGAGGTTGACACCCCAATCCGTTCGACCGATTCCTGAAACTCGCCTTGAAAATCAGTCGATGCGAGAATGTCCTCGGGTCCGTTAAAAAGAAACAGCGTCAGATCAGAGTCTGGACTGCCGATGGACTCAATGAGCTCCTGCATCTGCCGTAACGAATCTTCCACGTCGATGCTCGTAGCGGCGCGGGCGCTCGGATCCAGCGCGCCAAAGGTTGCGTCGAAAGCCTTGTTTACGTCTCGCCTCGGTGATGCTTTTAGCAGCTCGGAACGCGTGAACTCCAATAACGAAACGGCAACATCCCTAACGTCATACATTTTGGATAGCTGCTCAGCCGCGAACTCGGAAAGGTCCTTTGCAACGACAACTGTAATAGGTACGTCGTAGGGAGCAGCCCCCTGTTGATCGGCAAACCGCAAAGGCGAATTCCTGACAAAACGATACAGATTCATCCCGTCCACTGTGCCCGCCGGGTCCGGATTGATCCATCGCTGCAACCACGGCGCGTAATAGCGCAGGCCGTAGTAGTACAGCCCCGTCGCGTCGCGTTCCTTGCCGGAATAACGAATGGTTTTATAGCTGGCTTCAACCGTACTGCGCCCTGCCCACCACGAGGTACCACCAAACGGGTAGTAACTTTCCTGGCTGATGATGCGCGCGTTGTTATCCAGCTCCAGGGTGCCGGACCCCAGATGATCGGCGAAGCTGTAGCGAACCTGATCGTTTTCAAGTCCTTCGGGTTGACCCGTCTGCCAGTGCAATACCCGAGCCTCGTTGCGCCCGGCCTGGGTGACGATAACGTGCAAAGTCTCGGCTGTGGCGCTGTTGCTGTGCACCTCCAGGCCTGGTAAGTAGCGCACTTCGGCACTGTGGACAACGGCTTTCGCCTTGGTCGTATGGATTTTGCGCAGGCGTTGCCCACTGGCGTCGTAGATGTAGCGCTCTTTGTCGTCGTCACCCGCTGCCCGAACCACCGGCCGCACTTGCTGCAACTGATTACGCCAGTCCCAGCTCATCGCTTGCCCGGCTTGCAACTCATTCAGATTGCCATTGGCGTCGAACGCGGCAGCGATGGCCGCTTCATCCGGCGGTCGATCTTTGATAACCGGCAGGCTGCGATTGTTGGTTTGCGAAGTGATCAGGGTGCGCGAGTGGGACTGGTTGCCCGTGTGGGTCAGTTGCAACAGATTGCCGCTCGCATCATAGCGGTAGGTTTGCGTGTAATTGGCCAGCTGCGTCAGGTCGAGGGGAGCCTGGAAGGATGGAAAAACAGGGCCTTGATTGAGTTTCGCAGACTCCGTGCCGGTAGCCTGGATCAACTGATACAGCGTGTCGTATTGATACGTCGACACCGGCTCGATGCGCTGACCGGCATAACACCGTGTCGGCTGGGTGCGATCCTCGATACGCAGGACATTGCCCATCGGGTCGTAGTCATAGAGCAGATGTTGCAGCAGTTGACCATCTGCCCGTGTGCCTTTGAGTTCAATCAGACGGCCATCTGCGGCGTCGTGCACCGCCTTGGTCACAACGCCGTTGCCAGCCGTTTCCGAGGTTACGTGGCCTTGAGCGTCGTAATCGATACTGTGAACCAGAACTCGCTTTGTCTGCCCGGAGAGGCTGAGTGAAATGGCCTCAATATGACCTGCCACAGTATGGGCAAAGGTCTGGACGTTACGCTGGGCGTCCGTCTGCGAGATGACATCGCCAAGCGGACTGTGTGCCCAGCGCGTAGTTGCGCCTGGACCAGATTCGAGCAAGGCGTCACGTTCTGCCAGCGGTTCTGGCCAATCGACATTTTCGGGATTGAAGTGGAAATGCCGCGTCTGTTCAAGCACGCCACCCGTCAGGGCGAACTCGGTATCCATTCGCGAACCAGCCGGGTCATCATGGCGTATACATTGGTTGCAATGGTTATGGCCCTGAGTATCCGGACCACCGTATTGCCGCCGCTCGACGCAGCGTCCGTTTTCAATGATGGCAACGGGTCTGAGTAGAGCGTCATACTGCACGCTCCGCTCAGTCCCACGGCCATCCCATCCGGCCACGACCGCGCCGCTGTCACCGGCCAACATCAGCCGCCAACCGGCATCGACACTGTCGCTGAGAAGCGCCTGACCACTCAGGGAAAACACAGTGGCAAGATTGACGGCAGCCTGGCTTTCCCAGAGCCTTGCATCCCAGCAGTTGACCGGATGCCCGGCAGCATCATGAGCCACGCGGTTTATAAGAACTGCCGGCGTGTCCGTGGCCTGGTTGCGCCAAAAATCAATCGCGCGAATCTCCAGGCCGCGTGGCTCAATGACACTCAGGCGGGGCGTATGATGATGCAATGCGGCAGACTGTACGTTCATGATCACGTCATCCCTGACTGGTGACTTGAGTCCAGGCTATGTAAGTAAAGTATCGTCGTAAGTGCAGCATAGCGCAGGCCGATGAGACCACCGGCTTCAAACGTGTTGTGAGCCTGTCGACGCGCGTCATGACGCGTCGCAAAATCGACGAGCCGTAGCGCTTGTCATTTTTGCCGATGGCCGGTGCTGATCAGCGAGTCTGATCCGTCGGTCACACCGTTCCTTTCAGCGACTTATGGAGAAATTGTTCATGTATCCAGACGTACAGCTTTATATCGATGGTCAATGGCGCGCAAGCCGCGACAATCGCACGTTGTCAGTCATCAACCCGGCGACGGGCGAGGCGCTGGGCACTGTGGCGCATGCCGGTATCGCCGACCTTGACGAAGCTCTGGCGGCGGCCGAGCGTGGCTTTGCCACCTGGCGTGCCACCTGGCGTGCCACCTCGGCTTATGATCGCTACAAGCTGATGCAGAAAGCGGCAAACCTGATTCGTGAGCGCGCGGACGGCATCGCCCGAATCATGACGCAGGAGCAGGGCAAGCCCTTGGCCGAAGCGCGCATGGAAACCCTGTCGGCGGCTGACATCATCGACTGGCTGGCCGAAGAAGGGCGTCGCAGTTATGGTCGTCTCGTGCCGTCGCGGGGCGTGTCCATCGAACAGAAAGTCATCAAGGAGCCGGTCGGCCCGGTCGCTGCGTTCACGCCCTGGAATTTCCCGATCAACCAGGTGGTGCGCAAGTTGTCCTCGGCACTGGCTGCGGGCTGCTCGATCATCGTCAAGGCCCCGGAAGAAACGCCAGCGTCGCCTGCCGAGCTGATTCGCGCTTTCGCCGATGCCGGTGTGCCGGCTGGCGTCATCGGTCTGGTCTACGGTGATCCGGCAGAAATCTCCGGCTACCTGATTCCGCATCCGGTCATTCGCAAGGTCACGTTCACTGGCTCTACGCCGGTCGGCAAGCAACTGGCCGCATTGGCTGGCAAGCACATGAAGCGGGCAACCATGGAACTGGGTGGTCATGCACCGGCGCTGGTGTTCGATGATGCGGATATCGACCTCGCCGCTCGCGTGCTGGCCACCGCCAAGTTCCGTAACGCCGGGCAGGTCTGCGTGTCGCCGACCAGGATTCTGGTGCAGCGCAAGGTACTCGACGCGTTCACCGAGAAATTCGTTGGCCTGACTCGCGAAATCAAGGTGGGTAACGGTCTGGAGGCGGGCACCACCATGGGCCCTGTGGCCAATGATCGACGTATTCCTGCGCTGGTCGATCTGATCGATGACGCGGTGCGTGGTGGCGCGACGCTGTCTGCCGGTGGCAAGGCTGTCGAGGGGGCGGGCTATTTCTTCGAGCCGACCGTGTTGAGTGGCCTGAAGCCGCAGATGCGCATCATGAATGAGGAGCCTTTCGGCCCTGTCGCGTTGCTGGTGCCTTTCGACACGCTAGAGGAGGCGATTGCCGAGTCAAACCGCGTGCCGTTCGGGCTGGCATCCTATGCCTTCACCACGTCGATGAAGACTGCGCAAGCGCTGAGTACCTTTATCGAAGCGGGGATGCTGTCGATCAATCATCAGGGCATCGGCTTGCCGGAAGTACCGTTCGGCGGGATCAAGGATTCCGGTTACGGTTCCGAAGGCGGCACCGAGGCCATTGAGGCCTACCTGAATACCAAGCTGGTCACTCAATACAACTGAGTGTCGCTCGAGGAAATAAAAAACGGTCGCGATGTGCAAGCATCGCGACCGTTTTTCGTTGCCAGCGTGACTCAGTCTCTGGCTTGAATACCGGTCTGTCTCATGACCAGATTCTTTTCTTTCTTGTACTGCAGGGCCACTTCGGGCGCTGGGCCGCTCTGACCGGTCTCCATCCACTTGCGTATGCGGCTGGCGTCGGCAAAGTGCGTGTACTTGCCGAACGCATCGAGAATCACCACTGAAACCGGGCGGTTGGCCATGCTGGTCAGCAGCACCAGGCAATGACCGGCCTGATTGGTAAAGCCGGTCTTGGTCAGCTTGATGTCCCAGTTATCCTTGCGCACCAGATGATCGGTGTTGCTGAAACCGAGGGTGTAGGTCGGTTTGCGGAAGGTCACGGTCTTCTGCTCGGTGGTGCTCAGTTCACTGAGCAGCGGGTATTTGCGCGCTGCCATCACCAGCTTGGTGAGGTCGCGCGCGGTCGACACGTTGTACACCGACAGGCCGGTGGGTTCGACGTAGGCCGTGTGCTTCATGCCCAGCGCCTTGGCCTTGGCGTTCATCGCCAGAATGAACGCCGGATAGCCGCCCGGATAGCTGTGCGCCAGGCTGGCCGCCGCGCGGTTTTCCGAGGACATCAGGGTGATCAGCAACATGTCCCGACGGTTCATTTCACTGCCGAGCTTGACTCGAGAGAAGACGCCTTTCATTTCCGGTGTCTGGGAAATGTTCACCGGAATGACTTCGTCCATCGGCTGCTTGGCATCCAGCACGACCATCGCGGTCATCAGCTTGGTGACCGAGGCAATCGGCACGATCACATCCGGGTTGCTGGAATACAGCACCTTGTCGGTCTGCAGGTCGATGACCATTGCGCTGCCCGAGGCAAGGTGCAGGTTGGAAGGATCACGGTTCAGAACGGCGGGTTCATTTGCCAGCGTAGGGGTAGAAAGCACCGGGCCGGTAAGTACAAATAATAGGCCCAAAAGAGACAGACGGATTTTCAAGAGCAAGGCTCACTCGATAAAAGGTGGTAAATGGAAGGGATCGCGTCAAAACGCTGCATTTTATGAGCAGACTTTGCTGTATGTCGATGGGCTGGGGTGGGCGTTTGCGCAATAAATGACGCAATCGGTCATTCATTAAGTTGCTGTTAAGTCGCTTTCTGCTCTGGAACCTGCCAAAAACCACATCTGAATTGAATATTCGTGGTGCGCAAGGCCCGCACCGATTAGCATTCCATGCCATTCAGGTCACCGATTCAGGAGTCATGCAATGCTCAAGGGGTTTGTCAGCAAGGATTACGCAGTACTGGTGATCAGCGCTTCATTGATCGTCATTCTGCTGCTGGGTGTCGGCTTTACCTCACGTCCGAGTGACTGGGCCGGCTGGATGCAGGCGATCGGTCTGATCGTCGGGCTGATGGCCGCTGTGGCAGTACCGGCCATCCAGCGCAAGCAGGAAGCGGAACTGGCGCACAGGCAGATACGTGACCGGGAAGTGGGTTACGCGCGGCGCATGCAGTACCTGTGCGGCGAGCTGAGCGAACTGCAGGGCCGTATCAGCCTCAACCTGACCCATCTGCGCGCCAGTGACCGGCATAGCCTGAAATACACCTTGCAGGATTACCTGCATCGCCTGTTCGAGTCGCATAAACAGGACCTCAACGATGACCGCGTGGTGCTGGCTTACGAATTGCGTCAGGTCGCCAATGACCTGATCGATGAACTCGACAGTGGGCGTACCGATCGTGTGGTGTTAATGGCGCTGGAGAAACGCCTGCAGAAACTGGCCCATCGCTGTCAGGTCAACGCGGCCATGGCCGAGCGCGGCTGAGTCTGGTCACCGGCTTTTTCCATGGCAAAAAAAGCCCGCCATCGAAGAGGCGGGCAAGGGATGTGCGGAGCAACGCACGAGGTTTGCAGAAGAAGTCAGCTGTTGAGGGGCTGACACTGCAGTTGCCGCGACAGGGCCTCTGCAACAGGCAATGACGCGAGCGGGCCGCTGACGGGTTCGCCATCCTGAATCAGGTACCAGCAGGCCAACAGGCCGCGCTCTCTGAGCGGGGCTGGAACTGCGCTACCGACGACGGACATGATGTGTACCTTGGTCATAAGTGCCTCCTCAATCCATGGCGCTACTGTAGAGGGCAGGCGGGCAAGTCAGAAATCGACGCTCTCAATAGTGGTCATTGATAACAACGAGGGTTTGGCGCATTGCATTGGCAGCCAATTATGTGAGCACAGCAACGAAAAACCCGCCTGAAAAGGCGGGTTTTTTGTTCTGTTACCAGCGGCCGCGTGGCGGACCGTAGTAATAGCCGGGGCCTGGCGGTGGCCCGTAACGGTGGTAGTAGCCTGGCGGTGGAGGCGGTGGGTAGCGCTCCACAACCTGATAGACCGGGGCCGGCTGGTAATAGACCGGTGGCGGCGCGTAATAGACCGGCTGCTGTTGCACGTATACCGGCTCGCGCTCGACGTACACCGTTCTGTCGCGACCTGAAGATACCGCCGCCCCGACAACGGCAGCGCCAACGATAGCACCTACCACGGCAGGGCCACCCCAGCCACGGTCAGCATTCGCCTGGCCAGCAAGGGCCAGGGCACCTACAAACAAGGCGATCTTGGGGATTTGACGAATCATGACTGTTCCTCGCTCTCAACCCGTTGTCGCGCGCCTGCATCACTCTCAAGCACTGCCACGGGATAACACTATGACACCGAAATTGTAAGAATCTGCGAAAGTGCTGAGTAAATTTTATGTAAGGTGTGCCGCATATGTCCTCGCGCTCGCTGGTGCGTAGCATACGCTTCTATCGAAGATTCAAGCCATTACCGTCTGGAGGAAACACCCGATGTCCGTCACTGCTAACAGGGAGACATTATTGTGCATGTCCATGGCCGCCCGTCCCGGCAACTTTGGTGTGCGTTTCCATAATCATCTTTATCAGCAGTTGGGCTTGAACTTCTATTACAAGACTTTCGCCCCCAAAGACCTCGCCGCCGCCGTGGCCGGCATACGCTCGCTGGGGATTCGTGGCAGCGCAGTTTCGATGCCCTTCAAGGAGGCCTGCATCGAGCTGGTCGACGAACTGGACGCCTCGGCTGCCGCTATCCAGTCGATCAATACCATCGTCAACACCGACGGGCATCTGAAGGCGTTCAACACCGATTACATCGCTGTCGCTCAACTGATGGAGAGCCATGCGGTGTCGCGCAGCGCGTTTGCCCTGCGTGGAAGCGGGGGAATGGCCAAGGCAGTCGCGTTCGCGCTGCGTGATGCGGGTTTCACCGAGGGGCTGATCGTGGCCCGTAACGAGCAGGCCGGCCGGCGTCTCGCAGAGGCGTGCGGCTTTCGCTGGCAAGCGGAGCTGGGCAGCGCGCGGCCACCCTTGCTGGTCAATGTCACTCCATTAGGGATGCAGGGCGCGCAAGCTGACGAGCTGTCGTTTGACCTGCAAGCCATCGACGCCGCTGAAACGGTTTTCGATGTGGTGGCTACCCCGGCCGACACGCCGCTGATCCAGGCTGCACGCCGCCTGGGCAAGCGTGTGGTGAGTGGTGATGAAGTGGCGGCGATCCAGGCACTGGAGCAGTTTGTGCTCTATACCGGGGTGCGCCCGACCGACGAGCAGTATCAGCAGGTGGCAGCCTTCGCCAGAGCCGGCTAGCCGGCAGGTCGGGCAGGGCGCGTTACTCCTCGGCGTGCTCCAGTCTGGCCAGTCGTTCTTCAAGGGCCGCGACCCGTGCCTCCAGCTCATCGATACGCGAGTTGGCCGCCGGACTTGCCGAAGGTCGCTCCGGTGCGTGCTGGCGGGCGGCAAGCAGCTCCTGCAGGGATTCCGGGTCGCCCAGCAGGTGCATGTAACGGTCTTCGCGCTGGCCCGACTGGCGCGGCACGAGCATCGCCAGACCTCTGGCGATCAGACGTTCCAGCTGGTGCACGACCTGCTCGCTGTCCTCGAAGTCGTGCATGCGGTTGCTGCGGGTCAGCAGCTCGTTGACGGTCTGTGGCCCGCGCAGCAGCAACAGGCCAGTGAGTATCACCTGCGCCGGGACCAGCTCGAGCCCCTTGTCGACCCTGTGTTCCCAGCGATCGGCGCGACTGCCCATGATCAGCCGTGACAGACCGCGGCCTTCCAGGGCTCGCAGGCTCTGGCCGACCTGACCCTGGGTGAGGTTCATGACCGGGTCACGACTGGTCTTCTGGTTGCAGGCAATCACCAGTGCATTGAGGGTCAGCGGATAGGTTTCCGGGTTGGTCGCCTGTTTCTCGATCAGGCAGCCCAGAATGCGCACTTCAACGCCGTTGAGTTGTAACGCCTCGGCATTCGGGGAGGATTCGGTGGAGGACGATTCGATGGACATGGCGCTTCCCTGAGTGATGGCGGTGGATCAGCGTAGGGCGTGGCGGACATTATTGCCAGTGTCTGCTGCACGGATCTGCAGGGGCGCTGAAAAGTGTCACGGCGTTTGGCGTCATGTGGGTCTATAATTGCGCCTTTCTCAATCAGGATATGTCATGTCTATTTCCCTGTACGCCGCTTCCATTCCTGTCTTTCAGCAAATGCTCAACGCGCTGAGCGACGTTCTGACCAAAGCCGAAGCCTACGCGACCGAGAAGAAAATTCAGCCGCCAGCCCTGCTACAGGCACGTCTGTTCCCGGATATGCTGCCGTTCACCCGTCAGGTGCAGATCGCTGTCGATTTTGCCAAGGGTGCTTCCGCGCGCCTGGCAGGCGTCGAGATCCCGCAATACGATGACACCGAAACCACCTTTGCCGAGTTGCAGGCTCTGCTTGCCAAGACACTCGCGTTCATCGGCAGCATCACCCCTGACCAGGTCGACGGCAAGGAAGGCATCGAAATCGTCCTGCGTCCCGGCACTGAAAAGGAAAAGCGCCTGAACGGTCAGGCCTATCTGCTCAGCTACGCCTTGCCGCAGTTCTTCTTTCACGTCACGACTGCCTACGATCTGCTGCGCCACAACGGCGTTGAAATCGGCAAGCGTGATTTCATGGGCAAGTTCTAAAACGCCCGGAATAAAGGGCTTACAGGCTTCTGCCCGAAGGGCGTTGGAGTGACCGGGGCGGCGTCCGTATTGCTCACGAAGTCGATGCATCGAGCGCCCTCTTTCCTGAGGGCTGTACCGGCCTCTTCGCGAGCAGGCCCGCTCCCACGGCCTTCGGCCAGAATAAAAAGCGGACTGGTTTACACCGACGCGTGCTCAGCGTGTGGGTGCAGTTCGTTACGCTTTCACTGAGCTTTGGCGTGAGCTTCGGGTCGTACAGGATGCACTGTTTAGTCACTGCCTTGCCGGATTGAGAAGTTTCGACGCAGAACCTCACGAAATGCACGCCAATGCGCAGCATTGGCGTGACACTCATCTTCAAGCCGCTTTAATTTTCCTCCCGCAGGCCGCGCTGTTGCAGCGGGCTGTATTGATGTTGTTCTGGAGTATTCATGTTGTTGCCCATCCTTCTGCTGTCAGCCGCCGGGTTCACCGTGCTGACTACAGAATTCGTTATCGTTGGCCTTTTGCCAGCCGTTGCCCGCGACCTGAATGTCACGGTCTCGCAGGCCGGGCTGCTGGTGACGTTGTTCGCGTTCACCGTCGCCGCCTTTGGTCCCTTTCTGACCGCCTACTTTTCGCGCTTCGAGCGCAAGCGCCTTTTTGTCAGCATCCTGGTACTGTTCGGCTTTGCAAATATGCTGGCGGCGCTGGCGCCCAATATCGCCGTGATGGGTATCGCCCGGCTGATTCCCGCGTTGGGCTTGCCGGTGTTCTGGGCGCTGGCCAGCGAGACCGCCGTGGACATTGTCGGTCCGCAGTTTGCTGGGCGGGCGATTGCCAGGATCGGTTTCGGCATCGTTTGCGCCACGGTGTTCGGCATCCCCATCGGTACCCTGATCTCCGACGCGTTCGGCTGGCGCACGGCCTTTCTGGTGCTGGCCGGTCTGGCGTTCGCCAAGGCACTGTTGTTGACGGTCTATCTGCCGAAAACGGTTGCCCGGCCGAACCCGGTCTCGATCCTTGAACAGTTCGGCATCTTGCGCAGCCGGATGATGCAGGGGCACGTGCTGCTCTCGGTGCTGGTGTTCAGCGGCATGTTCACGGCCTATACCTACCTGGCGGACATGCTCGAGCGTCTTGCCGGTTTCGACGGCGCTCTGGTGGGCTGGTGTCTGATGGGCTTTGGCACTGTCGGCTTGCTGGGCAACTCGCTGGGCGGGCGCATGGTCGACCGCCATCCGTTGATTGCCAGCCTGGTGTTCTGCGCTTTCATGGTCGTCGGCATGGTCGCGGTGGTGCCGAGCATTCATTCGGTGGTGGCCTTGCCACTCGCGCTTGCCGTTTGGGGCATTACCCAGGCGGCCTTGTTTCTGGTCAGTCATGTGCGGCTGATCAAGGCAGCGCCACAAGCACCTGCATTCGCGGCATCACTGAACATCGCCGGCGCCAACCTTGGCATTGGCATCGGCGCGGTGATTGGCGGCAGGGTCATTGATCACCTGGGGCTGGGCAACGTCGGTTTTGCCGCTGCGGGCATCATTGTGCTGGCGCTTGTGCTGGCGCTGTTGTTGATCAAGCGTGATCCGGGGCCGCTCCCGGCTTAGCCTGCATCGGTAAACAGCTGGTTCCGAGCACTTTCGGCGATGGCGACAACGCCGGGGTGCCTGACCTTGCGCTCCACGGTAATGGCGTAGAACGATTCGGTCACCGCGTCAGTATGGCCAACCACTTGTACGCCATACTGGTTCTGCACTTCGTCGGCGATCACGCTGGGCGCCACGAACACGCCGCTGCCGGATTTGCCGAACGCCTTCATCAGCGCGCTGTCATCGAATTCGCCAATGATGCGCGGCTGAATGCTCTGTTCGGCAAACCAGCGCATCAGTCGGCCTCGAACCACGGTTTCCTGGCCTGGAATCAGCAGCGGTGCGCCATGCATGCACTGCGGAAAATCCGTCCCGATACGCTCCGCCATTTCACGCGTGGCGAAAAAACTGACCCCGCATTCGCCCAGCTTCTGGCTATACCCCTTGATGTCCAGATGCGGCGGCATGGGGCTATCGGAAATCACCAGGTCGAGACGCTGAATGGCCAGGTCTGCCAGCAGTCGTTCCAGCTTGTCCTCGCGACAGGTGATGCGGATTGACTCTTCCAGCGTCATGGTCGGGGCGATCAGGCGGTAGACAATCGACTTGGGCACGACGTCGGCCACCCCAATGCGCAACAGCAATTGCTGTTCATCCGGTTGCGAACGCAGCAGGTTTTCCAGGTCATTGCCCAACTGAAACATTTGTTCGGCGTAGGGCAGGGCGAGGCGACCTGCTTCGGTCATTTCCAGTTGCCGACCGACGCGCTGAAACAGATCGACCCCCAGTGACGCCTCCAGCAGACTGATCTGCCCGCTGACGGTCTGCGCGGTCAGATTCAACTGTTCACAGGCGCGCACGATGCTGCCGGTCTTGGCCACGACCCAGAAGTAGTGAAGCTGGCGGTAATTGAGCATATTTTCTGCCGATTCGGTAAAACCGAAGTATATGCCTTATAAAATCGAATTTTCCTTATGTTTCAAGATGTCTAGAATCCGCTCCAATGCCGGGCTGAACAGGCCGCCCGGCTTCACCGACCGAGGAGCCCATGAACAAAGCCCTTTACGCTGTATTACTGAGCGGTTCGCTGCTGGTAGTGGCGGGATGCGATCAGCTAGAGTCTTCCACCAAGCAGGTGGTGAACGCCGCCGCCGACAGTGCAAAACAGGTGGTCGATGACACCCATAAAGCCGCGACCCAGGCACTGGACGAGGCCAGGCAGGAACTTTCGTTGCAGGAGCCACCACCAAACTCGGCTGAAACCGAAAACACGTCTGATAAAGAAATCTGACTTATAACTATTGGCGCAGGCAGGGCAGTGATCTATGGAATACCTATTGGAACTCGCAACAAGTCCGGCCGCCTGGATCGCGCTGGCGACACTGGTGGTGATGGAAGTTGTACTGGGCATCGATAACCTGATTTTCATCTCGATTCTCACTAACAAGCTGCCTGAACATCAGCGCGAGAAGGCTCGCAAGCTGGGTATCGGCATGGCGCTGGTGATGCGTCTGGGTCTGCTCAGTACCGTTGCGTACATCGTGCAACTGACAGAGCCGGTCTTCGAGGTATTCGGTCAGGCGTTCTCATGGAAAGACATGATCCTGATTGCCGGTGGCCTGTTCCTGGTCTGGAAGGCAACGACGGAAATTCACCACAGCATGGACGTCAAGACCGAGGAAGAGAAAGCCCTGGGTTCGGTGGTGGCGCTGAGCATGAGCGCGGCTATCGTGCAGATCCTGATGCTGGACCTGGTGTTCTCCATCGACAGTATCATCACTGCCGTGGGGATGACCGAGCACCTGCCGATCATGGTCATCGCGGTCATCTCTGCTGTGGTGGTGATGCTTGTCGCCGCCAACCCGCTGGCCAAGTTCATCAACGACAACCCGACGGTGGTCATGCTGGCCCTGGGCTTCCTGATCATGATCGGTATGACGCTGATCGCCGAAGGTTTCGGCGCCCATGTGCCCAAGGGTTATATCTATGCGGCCATGGCCTTCTCGGCAGCCGTTGAAGCCTTGAACATGCTGGTACGCAGGGCAAGACGCAAGAAAGCCGCTACTCAGGTGTCCACGCACTGATAGCTGGCGAAACTGTAAAAAAGGTGCTGGCAAATACGCTGATGAGGGCAGATCAGCTAAACGCTGCTCACGCCCTTGTAAGTCAGTTGGCTGCTACAGCGGGAGCCTTGAGATGTTTTGCAAGGACTGGCCGCTTTGCCACGCGCGACTCGACACTGCGTGGCTGGTGATGGCGACGGGATACGCGCATCACCCCCCACAGCATCGCACTGGCAACGGCAAGCCAAGAGGCGATCAGCATCACGATTGTCAATTCCAGGCTCATAAGTGCCTCCACATTCCTGCTTTTTGTTGCGGTCTTGATAACTGACAGTCTAGTACGGGGCATGTTTCGGTTAATTGACCAGTGGCATCGGGCTATGAATTATTTTCGCCATTCCGCTGACCGGGGTGCTGCGCGCGGCTATACCCGGAACCCGGTCGGCTCTATCATCGGTGCTCAGGTCGGGTCGCGGGTTGCCCGATAACAGTTGAAGTGAGTGAACATGCTGTCGGTTTCTTTCAATACCGGTACTGCCGGTGCACTGCGTTCATGGTTGATTGCGGCCTTGCTGACGGGCCTTGCTGGTTGTTCGTCGATGGTTACGCCGGAGATGAAACGCCTTCCGGACCGGGTCGAGCTGACGTCGATTCCGTTCTTTCGGGGTAATGCCTATCAAAGCGGCCCGATGGTGCTGGCTAGCATGCTGGCCAACCAGCAGGTGCAGACAACGCCCGGTTTGCTCGACAAGCCGCTGCAACTGCCGGGCGCCGAGGACCGGCTCGAACAGAACATGCAGAAAGTCGCGCGTGAATACGGGTTCATGGTTTACCCGCTTGATGGCCAATTACAGGACCTGCTGACTCAGGTCTCGGCGGGTTATCCGGTCATGCTGCGTTTTGCCCAGGGCTCTGCGCTGTGGAAAGGGCCGCGTTATGCGGTGTTGATCGGCTATAACCGCATCAAGGAGACCGTGCTGCTCAACGCAGGCATGGATCGTCGCTATTCAATGAGTTTCAGCAGCTTCGCGTCGGCCTGGAAGGACTCGGGCAGTTGGGCGGTGCTGATTCAGTCGCCCCGTCAGTTGCCGGCCAATGTCGATGCGCAGCGCTGGCTGCAGGCGGCCGAAGCGTTATCGACATCAGGACAGGAGCAGGCGGCGGGCGAGGCGAAAAGAACGTTGGCACGCGGCGTTAAATGAAATCAACGCGGCAGGAACAAAAACGGCACCGAGAAGGTGCCGTTTTACGTTCAGCAAATCTAGAAGCCGAGTCGGTCACGCAGGCTGTAATACCATGCGCCCAGCGCGGTCAGCGGGGTGCGCAGCAGCTGTCCGCCGGGGAACGGGTAGTGGGGCAGGTCGGCGAATGCATCGAAGCGCTCTGCCTGACCGCGCAGCGCCTCGGCCAGTACCTTACCGGCCAGGTGGGTGTAGGTCACACCGTGTCCGCTGCAGCCCTGCGAGTAATAGATGTTGTCGCCCAGTCGTCCGACCTGGGGCAGACGAGACAGGGTCAGCAGGAAGTTGCCGGTCCACGCGTAGTCGATCTTCACGTTCTTGAGCTGCGGGAACGCCTTGAGCATTTTCGGCCGGATGATGGCTTCGATATTGGCAGGATCTCTGGCACCGTACACCACGCCGCCGCCGAAGATCAGGCGCTTGTCGGCGCTGAGGCGGTAGTAATCCAGCAGGTAATTACAGTCTTCGACGCAGTAATCCTGCGGCAGAAGTGTCTTGGCCAGTTCATCGCTCAACGGCTCGGTGGTGATGACCTGAGTGCCGCACGGCATCGACTTGGCCGTCAGCTCCGGGACCAGATTGCCCAGGTAGGCATTGCCGGCCACGATAATGAACTTGGCCCGGACCCTGCCTTGCGCCGTATGCACCACAGGGTTTGCCCCGCGCTCGATACGAATGGCCGCTGATTGCTCGTAGATAGTGCCACCCAGTGTTTCAACGGCCGCCGCTTCACCCAGCGCCAGGTTGAGGGGATGAATATGTCCACCGGTCATATCCAGCAACCCGCCGATGTACTGATCACAAGCCACGACTTCATTGATCCGGCGCTTGTCCATCAACTCGAGGCCGGTGTGCCCATAGCGCTCCCAGAGCCGCTGCTGGGCTTCGAGATGCGCCAGTTGCTTGCTGGTCAGCGCTGCGAATACACCACCATCTTTCAGGTCGCACTGAATGCCGTAACGGGAAACCCTATCGCGAATGATGGATGCGCCTTCGAAGGCCATCTGCCCGAGCAACTGCGCCTGGCGTGGCCCCACGGTTCGCTCGATGACATCGATGTCGCGGCTGTAGCTGTTGACGATCTGCCCGCCATTACGGCCTGATGCGCCGAAGCCGACCTTGGCCGCTTCCAGCACCGTGACCCGAAATCCGTTTTCCAGCAGGAACAGCGCGCTGGACAAGCCTGTGTAACCGGCTCCGATGACACACACGTCAGTTTCGACTTCGCCCTGCAGCGCGGGACGTTCCGGGGCAGCATTGGCTGAAGCCGCATAGAAGGACTGCGGGTAGGGCGTGTTTGCCATCCTGAGACTCCGTTTAATATTCTTGACGATGGCGGCAATCGTACCCGAGATATAAAAGCTCTGCCAGCAGCAGGCGAAAAGAGTCGTTGCCTGTAGTTTGGCAAAAAACGCTGTATTTCATAGGGTTAGCAAAAAAACAGATTGACAGGTATTCGCATATCCGTAGAATGCCGACCCACAGCAGGCACGTAGCTCAGTTGGTTAGAGCACCACCTTGACATGGTGGGGGTCGTTGGTTCGAGTCCAATCGCGCCTACCAGACAAAATCCGCTCTGCTGGGCGGTATCAAAAGGGTCAGCCGAGAGGCTGGCCCTTTTTTGTTTTGCCAATGATCGAGTAAACGCGCGTGTTGCGCAGTCCTCCCTGAATGCTCATACGATCCTGTCTAAGCGTGCCTTCGTACTCAAATCCGACCCGCTCGGCGAGTCTCTGGCTGGCTTTGTATCTGCCTTGCATAGTTTCCAGTCCGGCGTCGGGGGCGGGCCCAGGATGTCTTGAATCATAATGACGATTCCGTCACTTCTCAGCCTTGCATAGCGATTCGTGATAGCGGGCCCGTCTTCGGAGGCAGCGTTGCTTTCATTGTCGCTTTGAACCGGGCCTGACCCGTTATCAACCACCAGTGCGGCCACGTCATCGTCCATGATTTTTTCTCCTGAGTGATGCATAGGTCGACGCCTATGACGCTAGCAAGCGTTATTGGGGCTGGATGATGAGTGATACTGGTAAATGTGCTAGGTAAGGTTTCAAAAGGTGGGTGAACACAAGAAGGCCGCACGATCAGCGTACCGGTAAGGCGAAAGGAATCCGATGTCGCGTGATCACTGGCAGGAGCCTTAAAAAATTCACGTATTCAGAGAGTTACTGCAAAAAAGCGTTTGACAGGCAATCGAATATCCGTAGAATGCCGACCCACAGCAGGCACGTAGCTCAGTTGGTTAGAGCACCACCTTGACATGGTGGGGGTCGTTGGTTCGAGTCCAATCGCGCCTACCAAACAAAATCCGCTCTGCTGGGCGGTCGAGAGGGGGAATCCGAAAGGGTTCCCCTTTTTTGTTTCTTGAGAAAACGTTCACAATCTATAGGCATCGTTCACACACCGCAATGGGAACGTCCGTTCTCGTTCAAATCGTCGTTCACACAAGCATTCACACTGGCATTCACACGAGTAAATGTGAACGACCATAGCTAACCTACTGATCTGTATAGCCTGATCACCTTCTTGTTAAGGTGGTGCTCATTGTTCGTGGCCTCACAATGGCAAGCTTCTAACCAACTGAGCTACGTGCCTGCTGTGGGCTGGACGCTACCCAACCCCTCTGTGGAATTTTCTTGACGCTCAAGGCAAGGGCCAATTTCTGTGTGCGTGGGGCCATCAAGGCGAGAGGGGTAGGCAGGGGGTTAGGGGCTGTCCTTTCTTATGCATTGCTGGTCAGGAATTTCTGGTAGAAATGCTGGCGCTTGGCTAGCACCATAGCTAAAGTCATCTTGCAGTATTCAATCGCTGACGAGAGCGTGCACATGATCAGGAATGTCGTAACAGTTATGTACTGGACGTGGCAGGGAAGGAGAGTGGGGAACAAGGTAGCGAGGCTTATGGAGATTCGCCCGAGCTTATACCATAGCGCTATGGAGGAAGGGGGATGTCAGTTGCATCTGATGAAGCTGTATCACCTGAAAAAAATGGGCGTTCCTTTGGAGCTGATCGCACATGATTCATGCAAGTTTCTGTTCGCAGGGCTGGTATGCATAGAGCAGGCAATCGGCCCTCAGGCACTTACTGAAAGTGCTAAATTCAAAGTGGTGCAATGCGACATTAAAAATTACGATGGCGCAGGGTCTTGCTTTTTGTGAAGGCCAAGAGTCTGAAGCTTTTAGATGTGCGGGGTTCCGAATGAAGCTGAAGGCGCGCCGGTTGGGGTTGATGTTATTAGCTGGGGGTGGCGTTGTAGCTGTGACTGCCTACGGAGTATCAGGTGTGCAGGTGCATGCCTCTCTGGGCGGAGGAAATGGGTGCAGTCCTGATTCCCCTATAGCCATCATTGTTTCTAATTACACCTTGAGTCGTGTAAGCAGTGTGATTATAAGTTTGGAGGCATGGAGAAACGGCAACAGCACTAACATTCTGTCGGGTAGAGATTACCGGTTCCCTCTGGTGTTATTACCTTTGGAAACGAAGTCTGCATGCTATTCGGACAGGGCATTTGCTGTCAGCAAAGAAGCCTCACTGAATGCGTCCGTTGAGCAAGATTTTGAGACGGTCTCGTTGTCTGGTGCGATAAACGAGGTCCGACAGGTGAGGGCTTTACTCAAGAATGTCGAGCTGATTGTGACTGATGTGGAAGTCATAAGAAAATAAGGGGGCTGCTGGCTAGAGAAGTGGTCGTAGGTCTGAGGAGGTAATGCACCCCACCTCTTTTAATAAATAATTCTCTCAGTTTGGTGACACTAGGGTCAGTCTTCGGAAGTCAGCTTCCCATTCCTCGGTCACTTTGGCTTCTTTAGCTAGATGGCCTTCAATGTCTTGTTTCTTTGGTCTGCCCACTGGTCTGGTTACGCCAGCAATCTTAAGCAGTTCCTTGACAGCTGGTATGCTTCCTTCGTTAAGCGCATACTTCAATGGCTCAAGTGACTTGTCAAACCAGTAGAGTCGATGCTCCTCTTTCCATCCTTGGTTTTCTGCATGGTTATCTAGCAGGGCTAGACTAACTCCAAGTGTCTTGGCTAGCTCAATGTGTGAGTAAGCTTCTACGTATTGCTGTTTGTGTTCTTCTTGAATGTTCATGTTGTTCTCTTTAAGTGTGTGAGTATAGTAGTGGGCTTTCAGCAGGAGTCACTGCGTGACAGCAGAAGCAAGAGCACGCCACGTAGTGGCATACGCAATAAAGAAAGATCAAGAGCGATACATACTGGTTGGTAGTCCGCTTTTGATTCTCTCTTTTATGCGTGCTCTTGTCAGCTACGCTGACGTTGCTTTTGCTTTTAAGGAAGGTCCATCGATAGATGGTAGTCTAAGGATGGTGTCTTACTTAGTGTGCTAAGAAGAGAGTAGTATCTGTCAGCTTGCTGACGTTAAGGTTTCCCAGTTTCTCTTAAGGAAACTCTGAAAAAGACTTCCAAATCTGGTGAAATACGCCAGTCCCAAGCACTGAACGGTTGAGTCCCGATGAAGCAGATGTCCTTCGCTGACGCCGAATACGCTGGCAAACGCAAACAAACCCGCCGTGAACGCTTCCTGATCGAGATGGATCAGGTCGTGCCCTGGAATGGCTTGGTCAAACTGATCGAGCCACACTATCCAAAGGGCGAAGGTGGTCGCCCTGCCTATCCGTTGATGGCGATGTTGCGGGTTCATCTGATGCAAAACTGGTTCGGCTACAGCGATCCGGCCATGGAAGAATCGCTCTACGAAACCACAATTCTGCGACAGTTTGCAGGACTGCACCTGGATCGGATTCCGGACGAAACCACGATCCTCAATTTCCGCCGACTGCTGGAGAAACATGAGCTGGCCGGTGGGATTTTGCAGGTCATCAATGGCTATTTGGGCGACCGTGGTTTGTTGCTGCGCCAGGGCACCGTGGTCGATGCAACGATCATCCATGCGGCGAGTTCGACCAAGAACGAGGACGGAAAACGTGACCCTGAAATGCACCAGACGAAGAAAGGAAATCAATATTTCTTCGGGATGAAAGCGCACATCGGTGTCGATGCCGAATCCGGTTTGGTGCATAGCGTGGTGGGCACGGCGGCGAATGTAGCTGACGTAACTCAGGTCGACCAGTTACTGCACGGAGAAGAAACTTACGTCTCTGGCGACGCGGGCTACACCGGTGTCGAAAAGCGTCCCGAGCATCAAAATCGCCAAATGATATGGTCGATTGCAGCGCGGCCCAGCAGTTATAAAAAGCATGCAAAGGAAAGTCTGATCGGGCGCATGCGTCGCAAAATCGAATACGCGAAAGCTCAACTGCGCGCCAAGGTTGAGCATCCGTTTCGAGTGATCAAACGCCAGTTTGGTTATACGAAAGTACGCTTCCGAGGCCTGCTGAAAAACACTGCGCAGCAGACCACGCTATTTGCTCTGTCCAATCTGTGGATGATGCGAAAACGACTGCTGAATACAGGAGAGGTGCGCCTGTAATGTGGACAATTGACGCTAAAAAGCGCTTGTCCGAAGAAAAAAGAGGAGTTGGGCGAGGCAAAGGTCTGATTTTCGATTGAAACGACGTTTTTTGAAACTTTGAAGCAACGGGAGGGTTAAAAAGTCTGCCTACTTCAGACCTTCCTTAGGTAGGGTGATATCACAGACAGGGTTAGGTATGTCTATCAGCAAGCCACGTTTAGCGTACTTGAAGAACCGAGAGAGGAACGCTAGTTGATGTCTGCATGTGGCTGCCTTGACGGTCTGTAAGCGCATCAGTTTGAAATCGTTCACTAGCTTGGGGGTTATGTCATGAATTGACTGAGGGAAGGCGTGAGCTAGTTGCTCAACTATCTGGACAGCATGGGTGTAGGAACCCTTGCCCTTGAGGTGGGAGTCACAGTAGGTCATGCCCAATGTGAAGATGGTGTGGTGCTTATGGTCTTTGATGACAGCCTCAAGCTTGTCAGCCCATGCCTGAGCCTCAGCCTGTGTAGAAAATGTCTTCGACTGAGGGGGTTTCCCTTTCAATCTGACCTGAGCGTTCCAGTTGCCTGATGGTAGGGAGCGGATGTTAGCCATGTTGACGCCTCATGATGTGAATGGGCGTTCTCTCAAGGCCATAGCCTGTATGGGCTTGGGGGTATTGCTCCTCTCCTTGACATGGTGGGGGTCGTTGGTTCGAGTCCAATCGCGCCTACCAAACAAAATCCGCTCTGCTGGGCGGTAAAAAAAGGGTCAACCGAAAGGTTGGCCCTTTTTTGTTGTGCTTGCGTTACCCGTAGAAAGTGCCAGCTCTCGTGCCAATGCGAGCATTGGCACGAGAGCGTGAGCAGCTTCAGGGAATCAGGCGGTCACGACGCAGCTTTTCAAACACGTCGAAGAACGCATCGTCACTGGCCTGAAATGCCGTGAAGCCCAGTTTGCGGCTCTTCGACATGTCAGTGACTACTTCAATCGGACGGCCGAGATCGGCATCGCTGTGCCATGGCGAAATCAAGCGGTTGATGTCACTTTCCTTGAGCTGATGCTCGCGAACAATGTCATCCCAGATTGCTTGATCGTTGGCCATCTGCGTTTCCAGCGGGGCTGGCTCGCTCGGGAAATCGGCTGGCTGCAAGCCGAAGTATTCGGCGATCTGTCCCCACATCCAGCTCCAGCGGAACACATCGCCGTTGGTGATGTTGAACGCCTGATTGGCCGCTGCAGGTGTGGTCGCGGCCCACAGTTGCTGGCGGGCCAGCTGCAGCGCATCGGTCATGTCGGTCAGGCTGTCCCACTGCACACGGGAGCCCGGGAACACGAAAGGTCGGCCCGTGGCTTTACAGATCGAGGCGTAAACGGCCAGAGTCGTCGCCATGTTCATCGCGTTGCCGACGGCGACACCGGTCACGGTGTGCGGACGATGGACGCTCCAGGTAAAGCCATCCTTCTCTGCGGCAGCGAAGACTTCGTCTTCCTGGGCGTAGTAAAAGTTCTCGATATCGAGGCGCGCCTGCGATTCCCTGAACGGCGTTTGCGGCAGGGTGCCTTTGCCATACGCTTCAAACGGGCCGAGGTAATGCTTGAGGCCGGTCACCAGTGCGACATGCTTGACACTGCCAGCGGGCCGCACAGCGTCCAGCACG
Source organism: Pseudomonas cerasi (assembly GCF_900074915.1). GTDB lineage: Bacteria > Pseudomonadota > Gammaproteobacteria > Pseudomonadales > Pseudomonadaceae > Aquipseudomonas > Aquipseudomonas cerasi. The sequence goes on along the minus strand of NZ_LT222319.1, from coordinate 3,126,005 downwards.
TTACGCACCATCGCGGCATTGACTCGGATGTTTTCTGCTTCAGTGGCCTGACGCGACCATGTCGTGATGAAAACGTGGGTGGGCTTTAAATCAGCCAGAGCCACACGTACGGACTCCGGGTTCTGCAGGTCTGCAGCAACCGGGATCACGCCGGGCCGCGCTGACGGGCTACGGGAGAGGGCGGCAACCTGCCAATCGTTTTCCAGTAACAACTGCGTGATTGCGCTGCCGACAATGCCACTTGCGCCAACAACCAGGGCGGTCTGAGTCATAGGGGTCTCCTGAGACGGGGAAGAAAGTAATGAACCGTCTGCTGTCTCAGAACAGAATCAGGCCATACCGTTCAACCCGATTGTCCCGATTACCCCGTCACATGGCTCCGTGCACCGGAAACGTCTTCGGACTCGTTGGCATATGACTTGACGATGGTTTTGGTCGCACTGCTGGCTTTCAGGTCGTCAAGTTTCTGCGGCGCAAGCCATTTGCAGGCAGCAATTTCGTTCTGCGGCGATGGCTCGCTGGAGGCTGGAACCTGAGCGGTAAAAACGTAGTGGGCCACTTGATCCTTCTCGTACACATCGAGGTACAGAAGATCAAGGTCGGCAAGCCCGGTTTCCTCGCACAGTTCACGCACTGCGGCCTGGAAGGGCGTTTCACCCGCTTCAATCCTGCCGCCGGGCAATGCCCAGCGGGATTTCGGTTTGCGCACGTAAAGGACCTGGCCGTCACGTTTGCAGATGACTGTCGCGCGTTGTTTCATAATCCGTTCACCTGTTAAACGTCCGTTGACATGAGTATCTGCAAGGACTGCGTGAACTTGAGACTCAAAGACAGTCAGTGGTAGTCACCAAAATGTAATAAATAGTTCATTTTAGCGGGTGCGCCGCTCAGGTCTTAGCGTGAAACAGCCAGAGCGAGTCGCACAGCAGACGGGTTGCAGAGGTCTGCAACCCGTTTGCTGCATTAGAGTATGGACATCAGTGGGCGGTTAGCCGCGTTCGGTTCACCGGGGGCGACGTACGGCATGTCCGTGCGCTCAGCCTTCCCTGGCTGTTGGCTGCACGTCAGGCAGCGTTCGAGTCGGCAGCCGCTTCCTGCTTGAGGCTGTCCATGTCGATGACAAAGCGATACTTGACGTCGCCCTTGAGCATCCGCTCATAAGCCTCGTTGATGTCCTGCATGTTGATCATTTCGATGTCGGAAACGATGCCGTGCTCGGCGCAGAAATCCAGCATTTCCTGGGTTTCCTGAATGCCTCCGATCAACGAGCCAGCCAGGCTGCGACGTTTGAAGATCAGGTTGAACACCGCTGGTGAGGGATGCGGTTCTGCCGGCGCGCCGACCAGTGTCATGGTGCCGTCGCGCTTGAGAAGAGACAGAAAGGCGTCCAGATCATGCGGCGCTGCGACCGTGTTGAGGATAAAGTCCAGGCTGTTGGCCTGAGCGGCCATCTGTGCCGCGTCTTTGGATACGACTACTTCGTCGGCGCCCAGGCGCAAGCCATCTTCTCGCTTGTTGGGGGAGGTCGTGAACAGCACAACATGTGCGCCCATGGCGTGGGCAATCTTGACGCCCATGTGGCCGAGACCGCCAAGCCCGACAATGCCGACTTTCTTGCCCGGGCTGACCTTCCAGTGGCGCAAGGGGGAATAGGTGGTGATACCCGCGCACAACAGCGGCGCTACGGCGGCCAGGTTGGCATCATGAGAGATGCGCAAGACGAACTTTTCCTTGACCACGATCTTGTCGGAGTAGCCGCCGAATGTGTTCTCGCCGCCAAATACCGGGCCATTGTAGGTGCCCGTGAAGCCGCTCTCGCAATATTGCTCGTCACCCTCGGCGCACGATGTACATTGCTGGCAGCTGTCGACCATGCAGCCGACCGCCGTGACCCGGCCGACGATTTCGTGACCCGGAACAGAAGGATAGAGTGTGTTGTGCCACTCATTGCGCGCAGTGTGCAGGTCCGAGTGGCACACGCCGCAGTAAAGGATGTCGATCTGAACATCGTCAGCGCCGGGCGAGCGACGTTCGAATTGATGGGGTTTGAGTATGTCTTGGGCAGATTGCGCTGCGTAGCTGTACGTCTTGACCATTACTGTCACCTGTTCAATTGAATAAATGTAACGCCGTACGACAGCATAGCCGAGCCTCGCTGCGCGGCAATGCACCTGAATCTGACACATGAGGGAGCCGTGTAGTGCCCTGCGTCACACAAGCGTCATAGGGGAATACAAGGGTCTGCCAAAAAGGTATGAACTTTGCAACAATGCCTGACACGCTTGTAATCTCTGGTCATTATTTTAAGGATGACCGCCGTCGGCTCATGCATCTGGGTGTTTCCATGACAGTCTCACTTCTGGCCACGGGCCTTTGCCCAAGCGTAGCGTGCACCTCACGTACTCCCGGCAGCGCCTTGGCAGCCAACCGCGACCGATTCTCCTGTCACGCGTCTATCGAAGCACTCATCAGCGCCGCACGCGAGCAGATAGCGGATATTGCCTGGGCTGCATACGCCGCTGGCGAACTGAAATGCCTGCTCGGACAGGGCGACAACACCGTTGTCTGGCCAGCACACATCGCGGCTGAAGACTTCGAAGCGTATTGCGCTCAATTGCAGCTGCATTGCCGGGTCGCAGGGCAGGGCGAGGGCGTGCTGGGCTGGGTGTTGGCACCGATGGCCGACAAAGACCACCCCCTGCTGGTGGATCTGGCCGCCAGACTGGGCTCGCTGTTGCAGACCGCCGCGTTGATCCGCGCGCAGAACACTCAGCGGGTTCTGTATGAAATCAGCCTGCTGGCGAGCTCCACGCTGGACCGCGGCGCTTTTCTGCAAGGCATTCATGAGCAATTGGGGGCGCTGATCGATGCCGAGAACTTCTACGTTGCGCTGTATGACCGGCAAAGCGGCAAGATCACTTACCCTTATTACATTGACCGTTTCGATGACGAAGCGATGGCTCACGAGACGTTCGAGTTTATCGACGCTGACCGGATGTCGCTGACCGGGTATGTCTTGAGCAGCGGGCAGCCTTTGTTTCTCGATGCCGCCTGCATCGAACTGGCCAAAGCCGAAAACCGCTTTTACTGCGTCGGACGTCTGCCCGAGTTCTGGATGGGCGCGCCCTTGAAAAATGCATCGGATGAAGTGTTCGGCATGGTCGCGATGCAGGTTTACGATGTGTCTCGTGTCTACAGTGCCCAGGATCGTGCATTGTTCGCCGTCGTGTCGCGCCATGTGGCGATGGCACTGGACCGGCAGTTGCGCCGAACTGACCTGGAGCAGGTGGTAGCCCTGCGCACGCAACAACTTTCTGCAGCCAATGACGCGTTGCGTCAGGAAGTCAGGGATCGCGAGCGTGCCGAGCATCTGCAGAGTGCCCTGTTCCAGATTGCCGAGCTTTCCAGTCAGCCCGGCGACATGAACGAGCTTTTCCGCAGCCTGCACATGATCGTCGGCGAGCTGCTGGTGGCGCTCAATTTCTACATCGCGCTTTACGACAGCGCGACGGGCGAAGTGACCTTTCCGTATTACATTGACGAGTTCAAGCCCACGCCGCCGCGTTCACGACGCGGGCAGCGAGGGTTTACCGAGTATGTGATAGGCCAGCGGCGACCGTGCCTGATCGATTACGATGAAGCCCGCAGGCTGGAAAGCCTTGGCGAGATCGAGGTCCAGCGACAATCCGGTCGTTGTTCTTCATGGCTGGGCATTCCGCTGTTCGACGGCGGACAGGTTCGCGGTGTGCTGGTGGTGCAGAGTTATTCCAAGGACGTCAGCTATACCTTGCGCGATCAGGAACTGCTCACCTTTGTTTCTCGTCACATCGATACGGCACTGTCCCGGCGCAGCGCGGCAGACGCGATCCATACCGCCAATGTTTTGCTTGAAGCCAGGGTTCGAGACAGGACCCGTGAGCTGGATCGGGCCAACGCCAGACTGCAGCACGAAAACTCCCACGACTCGCTGACCGGGCTGCCCAATCGCAGCCATTTGCAATATCGCCTGAGGCATGCCTGGCAGGACTTCTGCTGCGATGGCCAGCAACTGATCGTCATGTTCATCGATCTGGATCGCTTCAAGATGATCAATGACAGCCTTGGCCATCACTGCGGCGACATCCTTCTGGTGCAGGCCGCCGAGCGTTTGCGCAGTTGCATGCGCGAAAAGGACCTGTTGGCGCGGCTGGGCGGTGACGAGTTCGCCGTGTTGAGCATCGACACGCCGTTGCAGACCGGCACGGAGATTGCCCAGCGAATACTGACGGCGTTCGAGCAGCCGTTCGTGATCGATGATCACACGGTTTTTTCCTCCTGCAGTATCGGTGTGGTGGGCGCCGACAGCCGCTTCCATCAGGAGCCGGCTGACCTGCTGCGCGATGCCGATACCGCCATGTACCGGGTCAAGAATGGTGGCCGGGACAGCTTCGCGGTGTTCAATCAGGCGTTGCGTCGCGAGGTATCGGATCAGGTCGAGCAGGAGGGCGCCTTGCGCACGGCGCTGAAACGTACGGATCAGTTGATTCCCTATTTTCAGCCGGTGATTTGCGTCAATAGCGGAAAGTTGCTGGCGTTTGAGGCGCTGATCCGCTGGTGCATGCCGGATGGGCGAATCGTCGGGCCAGAGAGCTTTCTACCTGCGCTAGAGGGACTGCGTCTGATTGGCCGTCTGGACTTTTACATGCTCAAGCGTGTGGTTGCCATTCTGGCGCAACCCGAAAACGGTCATTGGCCACCCGTGCATGTGAACTGTTCGAGTTACAGCATCACCCGTCCGGCATTCGCGGCGGAAGTGCTGGCGATGCTTGCCGAACACAATGTTGCGCCCGAGCGTCTGTGCCTGGAGCTCACCGAAGGCGCACTGGTGGCCGATCCCGAGCAGGCACGCCTGTCAATGAAGCTTCTGGCCGAGCACGGCATGTCGGTCATGCTCGACGATTTCGGCGCGGGCTTCTCTTCGCTCAGCTACGTGCACCAGTACCATTTCAGCGGATTGAAAATCGACAAGTCGTTTATCTTCGGCCTGGCTTCCAGTGTACGCAGCCGCGCGATTGTGCGTGCCATCGTGCGCATGGCCGAATCCCTTGATCTGACCGTGGTTGCCGAAGGGGTCGAGGACCGTGAAACCCTTGAGCTGCTGCGTGAGATTGGCGCCACACAGGCGCAGGGCTACTACTTTTCCGAGCCGCTGCCGATTGAGCTGTTGAATATCAACACCGGCCGTGCGGCAGGCTGAAGCTCGGCCAATGCTTGCCGCAGGCGGCCGGATGCATCCGTTTTTTGACGCGATCTGTATGCCCTGTTTTTATTTAATCTTTAAAAATCAACAGGTTAATTATTTGTAGAACAGTTGGCACTGGACTTGCTGTTGAACCTGCGCAACAGGTTCATCAGGAGGTGAGAGATGATTATTGGCACGAGTGCGCTTGAGCAGCTTGTTTCCCGAGCTGTCGTCGGGCGCAAGACCGTAGACGAGGTGTCCCAGGACGCCTTCAGCTCGGTCGCTGCCGCTGGCCTGACATCAGGTTCGGCACCGGTTACCGCGCAGACCAGCAGTTCGACATCGCAGGACAGCAAGCAGGACAACAGTGGTTACAACGAATCCTTTGCACGGATGATGATCAACCTGAAATCCGCCGGTGATACGTCACTGTCGGAAAAGACGGCTGACCGTGACAATGGTGTCATCGGTTCAGTGGCTGGTACCACCAGCACCACTGACACGGCATCGACGGATTCGGTACAACAGAAATTCATGGACTCTCTGAAGCAGACAGCCGAAGAGAAAGTGCGCGAAAAGCTGACGGGCATCACCCAGAAAGACTACGACGCCATGGCACCTCAGGACCAACTGGCCATTGACCAGAAGGTTCAGGACGCGCTCAAGGACAAGCAGAACGACGTTGCGGATGACATCAACACCCGCATCAGAGGTATCAAGGCCGGTATGGTGGCCTGATGTTTGTTCGGCGACGTTGATGACCTTTTCGTGAACAAGCGAAGCGTCGCCCGGCTCACTCCCACCTAGGGAATGCTTTCCGATGGAGTTAAGTATCGATACTTTCTCCCTTCAGACATGCATTTAATGGGTGGGAGTGAGCTTGCTCACGAAGACTACCTCCATACACCGCAGTTGATGCGGGTGTATGGAGGTAGTATTCAAGCCCTCTCACCCCAATTGATGCCTGTACGGCAAATCCGGCCCGACCTTTGTGCAGGTCAGCGCGGCCGCGCCGACGGCAAAATTCAGCATCTCGTCCAGTGTTTCCCGTGACAGCGTTGACAAGCCTTGCGGCGTATCGAGCTGGCGTTCACTGAGGAAGGTCAGCAGCGCGGCCTGAAAAGTATCCCCGGCCCCGACGGTATCGGCGGTGGCCACGGTTTTTGCCGGCACCGACCAGGTGCCGTGCTGACGGGTGAAGACGCTGGCGCCTTGCGTGCCGCGGGTGACGATGACCAGTTGCGTACGCTTGCCGAGCCAGCCTTCGGCAATCTTTTGTGGGTCGCTGTCCGGGTACAACAGGTGGAGGTCTTCGTCGCTGACCTTGATCAGGTGCGCATGCTCGGCGAATGCTGCGACCTGGCTGCGCCAGCGCTGAATGTCCGGTGCCGGGTTGAGGCGCACATTGGGGTCCAGCGAGATCAGGCGGGTGCTGCTTTCACGGGCTACCAGCGCCAGCAGCGTGTCGGCAATCGGCTGCACCACCAGTGAAAACGAGCCGACGTGAATGCCGCGTACCTGCCCGTCGACTTGCGGCAGGTGTTCCAAGCGCAACTGGCGGTCCGCGCAGCCATCGCCTCGAAAGCTGTAAGTCGGCGATCCATCGCTGCCCACGGCGACCATGGCCAGTGTAGTGGGTGCGTCGAATTCGATCAGGTGATCGGTATTCACGGTTTCCTTTTCCAGCACGGCACGCAGCCGACGACCCAGGTAATCGGTGGACAGCCCGGCCAGGAAGCTCGCTTCCACACCCAAGCGGCGCAGGCCGATCGCAACGTTGAACGGAGAGCCACCGGCAATCGCATCAAACCCCAATCTGTTCAGGGAACCGCTGTCATCAGCGCGGGTGAAAATGTCGAACAGTGCTTCGCCACAAACCAGAAACATAAGTGCTCCATGAAAAAACGGTTCAAACCTTGCGCAGTTGCGCCTGATAACGCTGATAGACCTGCTGATAGGCGGCCACATTATGCACCACGGGGTGCGTCTCACTGCTTTGATCGAGACTTACGCAGCGTTCGCACAGTTGCTGCAGGTCCTGTACCTTGCCGTTGGCGTGCGACCAGCACCAGGCCGCCTGAATGGCAGCGCCCAGCGCAGCGGCTTCCGAGTGGTCGGTGCAGATCACCGGGGTGTTCATAATGTCGGCTACGATCTGCCGCCATACCGCACTTTTCGAGCCTCCGCCGATCAGGCGGATCTTCTCGCTTTTGATACCGCTGTCGCGCAGCAGATCGAGACCGTAGCGAAGGCCGAAGGTGGTGCATTCGACCACCGCGCGGGACAGGTTGGCCTGGTTCAGATTGGTGCTGTCCAGCCCGACGATGCTGCCGGTAGCGTCGGGCAGGGCGGGCACGCGTTCGCCATTCAGAAAGGGCAGCATCAGTACGCCTTCGGCACCGATCGGCGCCTGGGCGACCGCTTGGTTGAAGCCGGCGATGTCGAGGGCGAACAGCTCGCGAATGGCGGTCGTCGCGTTGGTCAGGTTCATCGTGCAGATCAGCGGCAACCAGCCGCCGGAGGATGAGCAGAAGGTCGCGACCGATTCATGCTCGCTGACCCGTGCCTCATCGGCATAGGCATACACCGTACCGGAAGAGCCGAGGCTCATGGTGATCAGCCCCGGCTGGATATTGCCCGTGCCAATCGCGCCCATCATATTGTCGCCGCCACCACTGGACACCAGAGCGTCAGGGTTCAGGCTCAGTAATCGGGCAACTTCAGGACGCAGCACGCCGACCGGTTCGTGGGCTTGCAACAGCTGCGGAAGTGCCTTGCCCAACCGGCCGCTCGGGTCGATGTGCGCAAGCAATGGCAGGTCCCACTCGCGAGTGCGCACGTTGAAGTAGCCGGTGCCCGACGCGTCGCCAAACTCGGTGCAGCAGCGACCGGTCAGCCAATAGTTGAGGTAGTCGTGGGGCAGCAACACTTTGTCGATCCGCTCGAACAGCTGCGGGAACTGCTCCTTGGTCCACAACAGTTTGGACACGGTATAGCCTGGGGCGATGACCAGGCCAAGGCGTTGCAGCGACCCCTGCGCGCCTCCCAGTTCGTCCAGCAGGCGCTGGTTTTCCGGTGCCGACTCGGTGTCACACCACAGCTTGGCCGGGCGCAGTACCTCGCCGTGGGCATCGAGCAGCACCAGGCCGTGTTGCTGGCCTGACACACCGATGCCCTGGATCTGCTGGCCGGAAACGCCCGACGCTGCCAATGCCTCGCGGGTCGCCTGTTGCAGCGCGTCCAGCCATTGCTGCACGTCCTGTTCACGGCGGCCGTTATGGTCGCTGATCAGGCTGTGCGGCGCCGAGCCTTCACCCAGCACGTTGCCGCTTTCGGTATCGAGCACCAACACCTTGGTGCCCTGGGTCCCGCAATCGATTCCAAGAAACATGGGAAGTCCCTCAGGCGCTGGCGGTCAAAAGTTTTTCCAGTGTGCCACTCACACCCAGCGTGCGCAGATCATTGAGGTTCTGCTCGAAAGCCGCCACGAAGGCTGCGGATTTCGGAATGGCCGAGCCAAATATTTCTTCCACCGCCAACAAGCGCTCGGCAATGAGCGCGTCATCAGCCACCAGCGCCTGGCAGAACTCGGCACGCGGGTCAGGAATCCTGTAGGTCGTGCCGTTCTCGTCAACACCCTTCAGGTACAGCGCCCATGCGGCGACTACCAGTGAGGCACGTTCGAGATTGCCCTGATCGACGATCAGACGATTGATCGTCGGAATGGTGAACTTGGGAAATTTCGACGAGCCGTCCGAGCAGACCCGTTCCAACTGGTCGGCAATCGCCTGGTTGGAAAAGCGCTCGATCAGGGTGTCTTTGTAACCTTCCAGGTCGATGCCTGGCACCGACGCCAGTTGCGGGGTGACATCAAGGTCCATGTAGGCGCGGATATAGCTCACGAACAGCGGGTCATTCATGGTTTCGTGTACAAAACGATAACCTTTGAGGAAGCCCAGGTAGGTCAGTGCCAGATGACTGCCGTTGAGCAGTTTGATTTTCATCTCTTCATAGGGCGTCACGTCATCGGTGAATTGCACGCCGACTTTCTCCCATGCCGGGCGACCATTGACGAACTTGTCTTCCAGCACCCACTGCACGAACGGTTCGCAGACCACCGGCCAGGCGTCGTCGATGTGTTTATCGTCTGCCAGTTGCAGACGGTGGGCTGCGCTGGTCATCGGTGTGATACGGTCGACCATCGCGTTGGGAAAGCTGACGTTTGCCTTGATCCAGTCGTGCAGCTCGGCATCGCGCAACGTGGCAAATGCCAGCAATGCCTTGCGTGTCACTGCGCCGTTGTGTGGCAGGTTATCGCAGGACATCAGGGTAAAGGCCGGCGTGCCTTGCGCCCGGCGCCGCGCCAGCGCGGCGCAGAGGAAGCCGAATACCGTCTTTGGCTGATCCGGATTCGCCAGGTCGTGCTGGATCTGCGGCAGATGGGCCATGAACTGACCGTTGCTGTCGTCAATGCAGTAACCGCCTTCGGTGATGGTCAGCGAGACGATGCGGATGTCCGGGCTGGCAAGCTTGTCGATCAGCGCCTGCGGACTGTCATCGGCCAGCAGCATGCCGCTGATCGAGGCAATGATGCGGGTTTGGGTATCGGGTGTGTCACCCAGTTCATAGAGCGTGTACAGGTAGTCCTGTTGTGCCAGAGCGTCGCGCACGGCCTTGTCTTCAGGACGCAGGCCCACGCCGCAGATGCTCCACTCGAAGCCTTCGCCGCTGTTCATCAGCGCATCGGTGTAAAACGCCTGGTGCGCACGATGGAAGCCGCCGACGCCGATATGGGCAATGCCCTGGCGAGTGCTGTCGACGGTGTAGGCGGGCAGGGCAATGTCGGCGTCCAGTCGGGACAGATTGTTTTTATTCAGTTTCATGAAGGGCTCTCCGGAACTCAGGCGGCGGCAGTCTGCAAGGCTTTGGCAATCACCAGACCTTGAGCGTCGAACAGGTGGCAGTGGGCACTGTCGAGATGCAGGTTCAGCGTTTCGCCGTACTGGCTGGCCAGATCACCACGAATACGCATGGTCAGCGCCTCGCCCGAACGGGTGCGCACGTGACAGTACGTGTCGCTGCCAAGGCGTTCGCTGACATCGGCAATCACCTGCAACTGGCAATCCTCACTCTGGGCAAGGTTCAGGTGTTCCGGGCGGATGCCCAGCGTCACAGCGGCGCCAACGCTTTGTCCTGCGCCATTGACCGGCAGGCTGATACGCGTTCCGGCATCCAGCTCGACTTCGCAACTGCTGCTGTCCGCCCGGCTGATCCTGCCCTTGAGGAAGCCCATTTTCGGCGTGCCGAGGAAGCCGGCAACGAACAGGTTGGCCGGGTGGTGATACAACTCGAGCGGCGAGCCGACCTGCTCGACCTTGCCGCCATTGAGGACGACAACCTTGTCGGCCAGGGTCATGGCTTCCACCTGATCATGCGTCACGTAGATCATGGTGGCCTGCAACTCTTTATGCAGGCGCGACAACTCCAGGCGGGTCTGCACGCGCAGCGCGGCGTCGAGGTTGGACAGCGGCTCGTCGAACAGGAAAATCTTCGGGTTGCGCACAATGGCCCGGCCAATCGCGACACGCTGACGTTGTCCGCCGGACAGCTGCTTGGGCTTGCGCTCCAGCAGTGGTCCGAGCTCCAGAATACGTGCGGCTTCATCGACCTTCTTCTTGATCTCGGCCTTGTCACCGCCCGCCAGGTCCAGCGCAAACGACAGGTTCTTGCCGACGGTCATGTGCGGATACAGCGCATAGGTCTGGAACACCATGGCCAGGTCACGCTTGGCCGGGGTCACCTGAGTGATGTCCCTGCCATCGAGCTCGATGGTTCCCGATGTCACTTCCTCGAGCCCGGCGATCAGCCGCAGCAGGGTGGATTTGCCGCAGCCCGAAGGCCCGACGAAGACCACGAACTCGCGGTCTTTCACGTCCAGGTCGATGCCCTTGATGATCTGGTGACCGTCAAAGCCTTTTTGCAGATTGCGGATGCTCAGATTAGCCATGTTGGACTCCTTCTTGTTCTTTGGGCCGGGCTATTTGACAGCGCCGAACGACAGGCCGCGAACCAGTTGTTTCTGACTGATCCAGCCGAAAATCAGAATGGGCGCACAGGCCAGGGTCGAGACCGCTGACAGCTTGGCCCAGAACAACCCTTCGGGGCTGGAGTAGGAAGCGATCAAGGCGGTCAACGGGGCCGCGGCGGACGAGGTGAGGTTCAGCGACCAGAACGCTTCGTTCCAGCACAGGATCAGCGACAGCAACGCGGTGGACGCCAGGCCGCCCTTGCAGATCGGCATCAGCACGCGAAAGATTTCCTGGCGGGTGCTGGCCCCGTCCAGCCGCGAGGCCTCGAGGATCTCGCCGGGGATATCCTTGAAGTAGGTGTAAATCATCCAGACCACGATCGGCAGGTTGATCAGCGTATAGATGATGATCAGTGCCAGCCGCGAATCCAGCAGGCCAAAGGTCTTGGCCAGCAGATAGATCGGCATCAGCACGCCCACCGGCGGCAGCATCTTGGTAGACAGCATCCACAGTAGCGTGCCTTTGGTGCGCTTGGTCTCGAAAAACGCCATGGAATATGCCGCAGGAATCGCGATCAGCATCGCCAGTACCGTCGCGCTGAAGGAAATCAGCACCGAGTTCCAGGCAAAATGGAAGTAATCGCTGCGCTCCTGAATGTGCAGGTAGTTTTCCAGCGTCGGGGTGAAGAACAGCTGTGGCGGTGTCGCGAACGCATCGATCTCGGTCTTGAAGCTGGTCAGGACCATCCAGAAGATCGGAAAGAACACCAGCGCAGCGATGATCCAGGACAGGGCCCCGAGCAACAGGCTTTGCAGACGGCGTGATTGTTTGAGGGTCATCATGGCAAGGTCCTCATGACTTGTCGGTGAGGTTTTTGCCGATCATCCGGATCAGGATGATCGCCGCGATGTTGGCTATGACCACTGCAATCAAGCCGCCCGCCGAGGCCATGCCGACGTCGAACTGCAGCAGCGCCTGGATGTAGATCAGGTAAGCCAGGTTGGTCGAGGCAAAGCCCGGCCCGCCATTGGTCGTGGTGAAGATTTCAGCGAATACCGAAAGCAGGAATATCGTTTCGATCATTACCACCACGGCAATCGGACGTGCCAGGTGCGGCAGGGTCAGGTGCCAGAAGATTGCCAGGGGACCTGCGCCGTCCAGCCGCGCCGCTTCTTTCTGCTCTTGATCGAGCGACTGCATGGCGGTCATCAGGATCAGGATCGCGAACGGCAGCCATTGCCAGGAGACGATGATAATGATCGACAGCATCGGGTAATGGGCGAACCAGTCGATGGGTTGCGCGCCGAAGAACTTCCAGACCGCCGCGAGTACGCCGGACACCGGGTGGAAAATCAGGTTTTTCCAGATCAGCGCACTGACCGTGGGCATGATGAAGAACGGCGAGATCAACAGCACACGGACGATTCCACGACCGAAAAACTCACTGGCTTCCAGCAGCGCCGAAATCAGCACGCCGAAGATCACGCTGATCGCCAGCACACTGCCGACCAGCAGTAAGGTATTGCCGGCACCCGGCAAAAAGCCGCTGTCGGTCACGAAGTACTGGAAGTTTTCCAGGCCGACGAATTCGTTTTCGCCAGGGGAGAGCAGGTTGTAGCGGATCAGCGAGAAATAAATGGTCATGCCCAGCGGCACGATCATCCACACCAACAGAAGCGCCACCGAAGGACTGACCAGAAACCAGCCCGGCTTGAATCGACGGCTTTTGAGCGGTTGCTGTTCGCCGGACAAGTCCGTGCGTTCAGGGGAGGCTGAGGTATTCATGGGGAGCTCCGAACCGAATTGCACCAGAGTTGTTGCGCAGTTGAGCGGCAGGGCGAAAGCATCGGCTTTCGCCCTGGTGCGTGACGGTTACTTTTTCGGGTAACCCGCTCGTTTCATGTCGCGCGCGGTAGCGGTTTGCGCATTCTGCAAGGCTTGATCCACAGTGGACTGACCTATGAGTGCTGCGGAGAACTGCTGACCGACGCTGGTGCCGATGGCCTGGAACTCGGGAATGGTGACCAGTTGAATGCCGACGTAAGGCACGGGCTTGAGGGTTGGCGACTTGGGATCGACCTTCTTCAACGACTCAAGCGTGATGTTGGCAAACGGCGCTGCCTTTTTGTACTCGTCGGTGTAGGTCGAGGCTCGGGTGCCCGGCGGTACGTTGGACACGCCGTCGGTATCGGCAACCAGTTTGGCGTACTCTTTCGAGGTGGCCCACTGGGTGAACTCGGCAGCGTCCTTGGTGTTCTTGGCGCTGGTCGGGATCGCCAGCGACCACGAGTACAGCCACGACGAGCCCTTGTCGGTCACCTCATGCGGGGCGTAGGTGAAGCCGACGCTGTCGGCCACTTTGCTCTGCTTCTTGTCGGTCACGAACGAACCGGCAACGCTGGCGTCGACCCAGATGGCGCACTTGCCGCTGTTGAACAGCGCAAGGTTCTCGTTGAAACCGTTGCTGGAGGCGCCCGGCGGCCCGGACTGCTTCATGGTGTTGACGTAGAAGTTCAGCGCATTCTTCCACTCTGGCTGATCGAACTGTGGCGTCCACTTCTCATCGAACCAGCGTCCGCCAAAGGCGTTGGCCAGCGTGGTGATCAGCGCCATGTTCTCGCCCCAGCCAGCCTTGCCGCGCAGGCAGAGACCGTACTGTTCCTTGGATTTGTCGGTCAGTTTGCCGGCGAACTCGGCGATCTGCGTCCAGGTAGGGCGCTCTGGCATGGTCAGGCCGGCCGCCTTGAACAGGTCGGTGCGGTAGTAAGTGATCGAAGCTTCAGCATAGAACGGCAGGGCGAACAGTTTGCCGTCCACCGACAGGCCGTCACGCACGGAAGGGAACACATCGTCCAGCTCGTAACTGGCGGGCAGGTCTTTCATTTCCTGCAACCAGCCTTTCTGACCCCAGAGTGAGGCTTCGTACATGCCGATGGTCAGCACGTCGAACTGGCCGCCCTTGGTGGCGATGTCGGTGGTCAGTCGTTGGCGCAGGACGTTCTCTTCCAGCACGACCCAGTTGAGCTTGATGTCGGGGTGCTTTTCTTCGAAGGTCTTGGAGAGGCGCTGCATGCGAATCATGTCACTGTTGTTGACCGTGGCGATGGTCACGGTCCCCGCTGTGGCACTGCCACTGAACACGAAACAGGTACTGAGGACGGAACTGGCGAGCAGAAGTTTTGCTGAGTTCTTCATTGATCACTCCTCTTCCACGCCCAAAGGACTGTAGAAGGATGGTTATTGTTTTTTTTCTCTTCCGGAGGTGAGGAAGATGTGCACTGATTACACCGGCGTTCGGTCTGAAAGACAAATCCTGCGCCGCACTCTGACTGATACTTTTTTGCACTCGGGTGCGAAAAGCCAACAGCGCCGAATCGCCCATAGGACGGCTTCGACGCATCTTCAGCGTAGACGATGAGGGCGAGAGCGGGGCGAATCAGTACAGGTTTTGTTCGGTCAGACGCTGAACGGCGAGGCGGCGGTAGTGCGACGGGGTCATGCCCTTGAGTTGCTGAAAGCGCCGATTGAAATTGGAAATATTGTTGAATCCGGACTCGAAGCACACATCGGTGACCGGTTTGTCGCCGTCGGCAAGCAGTTCACACGATTTGCTGATGCGCAGCCGATTGACGAACTCCACGAAGCAGCGCCCGGTAGCCTGTTTGAACACCCGGGAAAAATAGGTCGGCTTCATGCCCAGATACTCGGCGACTTCCTCCAGCGGCAGCTCGCGGCCATAGTGGGTGAAGATATAGTCCACCGCCCGGTTGGTGCGATCCACACTGTGCTCGTCCGCCGTGTGGGCCACCGCCGTGCCTGACAGCAGCTGGTAGTCGTCGCTGGCGGCCAGCAGCTCGAGCAGGATGAAGAAGTGGCCCAGGCGAGTGATGCCTCGTGAGTCGGCGATCTTCTGCATTTGCTTCATGGCCTGACGAATCGTGCGTTTGCAGCGAAATTCGATGCCGTAGCGGGCGCGCTCCAGTAAAGGCGTCAGGGTCTTGAGTTCGGCAAACACCTGATTGCCGCTTTCCAGCAGCTCGTCGGTAAAGTTGACCAGCATGTCGCGCTTGGGCACCACCTCGCCATCGTCGATCTGGCTGATCCAGTTATGCGGCAGGTTGGGGCCGGTGAGAAACAGGCTGGCAGGATTGAAATTGCCGATGTAGTCGCCGACAAACACCTTGCCAGAGCTGGCGACAATCAGGTGCAGCTCATATTCCTTGTGGAAGTGCCAGCGCACCAGCGGGCAGGGAAAACCGTGCTCGCGGTAGATGATCGACAGACCGTTGTGGTCGTCCATCAATTCGTAGGAAGGGTCGGCGATTCTTGTTGTTTTATTCATTGGCGATGTCATGTTCATCCGTTGCCAAAAGAGTAATGTGCCTGATTTTTCAGTTCAATGCCCGGTCGTTGGCAAAAATCACCTACGATCAGGCTCCTGCACAGTGGAGGCGTTGCCCGATGAAACAGATCCTGCTGATCGGTATGGGGGCCGGTGATCCCGAGCAGATCACCCTGCAGGCTGTCGCGGCACTGAACCGTGCAGAGGTGATCTTTATCCTCGACAAGGGGTACGTCGACGATCAGTTGCTGAGGCTGCGCAAAGAGCTCTGTCAGCGCTATATCACTCATGAACGCTACCGTCTGGTGCAAGTTCAGGATCCTCGACGTGAAGATGATCCGCAGGCCTACGAGCGCGGCATCGAGGGGTGGCACGAACAGCGCGCAATACTCTTCGAGCGGTTGTTGACCGATGAGCTTGGTGTGGATCAGGTCGGCGCGTTTCTGGTCTGGGGCGACCCGTCGCTCTACGACAGCACAATGCGCATCCTTGATCAGGTCCTGGCGCGGCGCAACGAGGTATTCGAGTATCAGGTGATTCCCGGTATCACCAGCGTCCAGAGCCTGGTCGCGCGGCACCGGATCCCGCTCAATCGCATCGGCGAGTCGATTCTTATCACCACCGGCCGACGCATGGCGCAAGCTCCGCTGGAGCACCTCGGCAACGTCGTGGTGATGCTCGACGCGCACTGCACATTCGAGCGTTATGTGGGGCAGGGGCTGGACATCTATTGGGGCGCGTATCTGGGCACGCCGGACGAGATACTGGTGTCTGGCCGGCTCGATGAGGTCTGCGAGCAAATCAGGCGGCTGCGCAGCGAGGCACGCGAGCGCAAGGGGTGGATCATGGATACCTATTTGCTGCGCAAACCGGCCTAAGCCGGTTTTTCATCCTTGTTGCGATTCTTCGCTTCGATCCACTGCGCCATGTATTTGGTGCTCTTGTGGTGGTGATGCCGCAGCATGGCGCCGGTGAAGTTCGCCAAGCGATGCTCCGCGAGTCCGTTGCGAAGGGTCTCGATGCGCTCGATCAGGGTCGCACAGTGTTGCCGATGCTGGAAGCGCGCTTGCAGTAACGCCTGACCCGCATGTTGCGCTTCAAGCCAGAGGTTCTGCTCCTGATACAGCCTGACCGCAGCGTCAGCGATGTCGGCTGGCTTATCGGCAATGATGCCGGGCCACGGCAGCCCGCCGCTCATGGCTTCCGCACCCACCGGGGTGGTGACTGATGGCGTTCCGCAGAGCATCGCGTCCATCAGCTTGCCTTTGATGCCAGCCCCGAAACGCAATGGCGCGAGGCACACTCGCGCATTGGACATGACCTCCAGCGCATCCTCGGCCCAGTGCTTCACATGAAAGCCCTGAGCGGCGTTGTGCAGCGCCGCGGCCTTGGGTGGCGTATAGGCACCGTAGATGTGCAGCTGGGCTTCGGGCAGTTGTTGACGGATCAGCGGCCAGATAGTGGTTTTCATCCACAGCACCGCATCCCAGTTGGGCGCATGACGGAAGTTGCCGATACTGAGGAAGTGTGCACGCTGTGCAAAAGGCCGGAAGCTGTCGGGCGCGCCGTCGATCATCAGCGGACACCAGTGCAGCAGCGTCTCGGGCAGGCCGAAAGGGCCGCTCAGCAGCGCAATTTCGACATCGGACGTCATCAGGTTGAGGTCGCAGCGATACAACGAAGCGATTTCGCGCTGCGCCAGATCACTGGACGCTATCTGCCGGAAAAGCTGCGGCGCTGAAATGTCCACACAGCCCGGCGCAGCCTCGGGGCAATCGCTGTTCAGCGCGTCCTTCAACAACTGATGGCGGGCGTGGCGCAGGCTCTGGAAATCCGAAGTCTCCAGAATTCGCAGCGCGTCAGGACACTGCTGCTCGACACGCCAGCCGAACTGCTCTTCGATCATGAACTGATCGAAGAGCACCACGTCAGGCTGCAATTCGCTGACAAACACGTCAAAACTGCTGTCGTTGAGCGCAATGTGCACTTCGTGGATGCCCAGGCCGAGCAGATCGGCGCGGTGCTCGCCTTCAGTGGCAGGGCTGGCAAAGGTGATCTGCCAATCCTGCTCCAGAAAGCATTGAATCAATTGCATCATGTGCCCGCTCGCGGCCGAGGAGCGCGGTTCTGGCCACACGTAGCCGATGATCAATAGGCGGGTGCTGACAGGCTTGTCGGTACGGTTGAAGACTGCGTCGATGTCAGTCAAGGCTGTTCCCGAGAATGCTTTTTACCTTGTCACGCAACTGGTCGATGGAGAACGGCTTGCCGATCGAGTGCATGCCTGGCGGCACGTCGATATTTTCGGAGTAACCGCTGGCGAACAGCACCGGCAATTGCGGCCGAAGTTCGATGACCTTTTTGGCCAGTGCGGTGCCCTTCATGTCAGGCAGCCCCTGGTCAGTCATCAACAAGTCGATGTGATTGGAATCGTCTGCAACAAAGGTCAGTGCCGACGTAGCGTCCTCGGCTTCCAGTACCTTGTATTCCAGCTCCTCGAGCACGTCGACAATCAGCATGCGCACAATGGCGTCGTCTTCGACCACGAGAATGGTGCGGGCTGTGTCGGGCATGGTTGACTCCTTAAACCTGAATAATGGCGATGGTGCAGACAGTGTGGAATTTTACGCATCCTTTCCCGTCAACTCAGGGTAACCGAGCGAGGGCCTGTCCGCGGTTGATACAGTCCCTGTATCAGTAAATAAAAACCGGGTGGAAGTTCAATCGAGGCACAAATACCGTAAATCGACAGGGCGGCTCACGGGTTGGCGTCATTAATGAATACAGGCGTGAGCTTATCGCGCATTTATGTGTGAAATTTCAATCCTCTATGTCAGAAATAAGAGTGTTTTTCGTAGGTTTACGGCAAACTCTACGGTTTTGATCCACTCGTCAGGGATATTTCATGAATCGGACGTCTGTTGTCGATGAACAACGCTTTCGAAAATTGCTGGGGCGTAACGTTGGCTTGCCACTGGGCGTCGGTGTATTGAGCGCAGTTTTCTTCATTCTGCTGATCAGTTATCTGCTCACTGCAATACAGTGGGTCGAGCACACTGACCGGGTGATCAACAACACCAACCGCTCAATGAAACTGTCGATAGACATGGAAACCGGCATGCGCGGTTTCCTGCTCACCGGTGATCAGCATTTTCTCGATCCCTATGAAGTCGCCAAGCCGCTGTTGCTCGCCGAGTTGCAGGGGCTGGAGGAACTGGTAGAAGACAACCCCACGCAACTGGATCGGTTCAGGCGTCTGGCCACGTTGCAACAGGAGTGGAATGCGTTCGCCCAGGAGATGATTACGTTGCGGCGCACCAACGCCGATTATCAGACGCCGGTGCTGGCCGGACGTGGCAAGCGAATTACCGATCAGATCCGCACCGAATACGATCAGGCCGTGGAAATGGAGCAGCAACTGCGCCTGACCCGCAATGCGGAAGTCACGCGCAGTACCATTCTTTCCGTCACCCTTTATCTGATATTCGTGGTGATTGTCAGCGCAATTCTGGCCTATATCGGTCGCCGGGATCTGATGTCGCTGTCGAACACTTACAGCGAAAACCTCAGACTGCAGGAAGTCAATGCCGAGCGCCTGCAGAAGGTGGCCTGGCTGCGCAATGGTCAGAGCGAGCTGGCCGAGCAGGTCCTGGGGCAATTGACGCTGAACATGCTGGGCCGGAATATCCTCCAGTTTCTGACCCAACACCTGGGCGCGTCGGTGGCCGCTGTCTACATCCGCCAGGACCACGGCGGCCTCACGCGAGTTGCCTCGTATGGTTTCTCCCGCGAACAGGAGCAGCAGGATCAGACCATTCACAGTGACGAAGGCATTGTGGGGCAGGCAGCCCAGCAGGACCGCATCATTACGCTGGATGAACTGCCGGATAACTACTTCAAGGTCGCCTCCGGCCTGGGCGACGGCTCGCCGCGCAGCGTGGTGGTGGTGCCGACCAGCAATGACGATCAGGTCAACGGCGTGATCGAACTGGGCTTTCTGCGCACCCTGACCGAGCGCGATATCGAGTTTCTTGAGCTGGTGGCGGACAATATCGGTACGTCCATCGAAGCCGCTCGTTATCGCCAGCGTCTGCAGGAGGTGCTGGCCGAGACCCAGCAGCTCAACGAAGAACTGCAGGTGCAGCAGGAAGAACTGCGTACGGCCAACGAAGAGCTGGAGGAGCAATCGCGCATCCTCAAGGAGTCCCAGGTCCATCTGGAGACCCAGCAGGCTGAGCTGGAGCAGACCAACGAGCAACTCGCCGACCAGAGTCAGGCACTGGCCGAGCAGCGCGATGCGCTGGATCGCAACAATGAAGAACTGAATATTGCTCAGGCCGAGTTGCAGGCGCGGGCAGACGAACTGCAGCGCGCCAGCAAGTACAAGTCCGAGTTCCTCGCCAATATGTCCCACGAGCTGCGCACGCCGCTCAACAGCTCACTGATCCTCGCCAAACTGCTGGCGGAGAACCCGGGCGAGAACCTGACCGCCGAACAGGTCAAGTTTGCCGAGTCGATCTATTCGGCGGGCAATGACCTGCTGAATCTGATCAACGACATTCTGGATATTTCCAAGGTCGAGGCCGGCAAGCTGGAAGTGCGCCCGGAAAACAGCAGCGTACCCCGACTGGTCGAAGGTCTGCGGACGCTCTTCCAGCCGCTGGCCGCCGAAAAGAAGCTCGCGTTTACCGTCGACATCCAGGCCGGTGCGCCTACTATGCTGTTCACGGATCGCCAGCGTCTTGAGCAGATCCTCAAGAACCTGCTGTCCAACGCGATCAAGTTCACTGAAGCAGGCTCGGTCAGCATGGTGGTTTCGCGTCATCCGGGCGCGGGTATCGCGTTCATCGTGCGTGATTCGGGCATCGGCATCGCCGAGGAGCACCAGCAGGGCATTTTTGAAGCGTTCCGTCAGGCAGACGGCACCACCAACCGGCGTTATGGCGGTACCGGATTGGGGCTGTCGATTTCGCGTGATCTGGCGGCATTGCTGGGCGGATCGATCAGTGTGACTAGCGCACCGGGGCAGGGCAGTATTTTCAGCCTCGTGCTGCCGGAGCAATACGTCGAACAGGACGGCCGCGAGCCGGACAGCGATCTGCTCATCTCACCAGCGCCTGCTGCGCTGCCGCTGTCTGTG
This sequence comes from Pseudomonas cerasi, assembly GCF_900074915.1. Taxonomy (GTDB): domain Bacteria; phylum Pseudomonadota; class Gammaproteobacteria; order Pseudomonadales; family Pseudomonadaceae; genus Aquipseudomonas; species Aquipseudomonas cerasi. Next base: position 3,105,273 of record NZ_LT222319.1, on the reverse strand, counting down.
GCTGCGCTTCCGGTCATCCCGCAGCCGGTACCGGCACCCGTGCCGATGGATACGCCGGTGCCGGTATTTGCCGACGACCGGGACAAGGCGCCCTTCGAGCGTCGTTGCATCCTGGTGATCGAAGACGAAGTGCGATTCGCCCAGATTCTCTACGACCTGGCCCACGAGCTGGGCTACGACTGTCTGGTCGCGCATGCTGCTGACGATGGCTTCAACCTGGCGTCCCGCTACACGCCCGATGCCATTCTGCTGGACATGCGCCTGCCGGATCATTCGGGCCTGACCGTGCTGCAGCGTCTCAAGGAACTGGCGCCCACCCGGCACATTCCCGTACACGTGATCTCGGTCGAGGATCGCCAGGAAGCCGCCTTGCACATGGGCGCGATTGGCTACGCGGTCAAGCCGACCACGCGTGAAGAGCTCAAGGACGTGTTCGCCAAGCTGGAAGCCAAGCTGACGCAAAAGGTCAAACGTATCCTTTTGGTCGAAGACGATGCGTTGCAGCGTGACAGCATCGCGCGCCTGATCGGTGATGACGATATTGAAATCACTGCGGTAGGCTTTGCCCAGGAGGCGCTGGACCTGCTGCGCGATCATGTCTATGACTGCATGATCATTGATCTCAAGCTTCCGGACATGCTCGGCAATGAATTGCTCAAGCGCATGTCGATGGAGGACATCTGCGCCTTCCCGCCGGTGATTGTCTATACCGGCCGCAACATGACCCGCGATGAAGAAGCCGAGCTGATGAAGTATTCGCGCTCGATCATTATCAAGGGTGCGCGCTCGCCTGAAAGGCTGCTCGATGAGGTCACGCTGTTCCTGCACAAGGTCGAGTCGCAACTGTCCAACGAACGGCAAAAGATGCTCAAGACCGCACGTAGCCGTGACAAGGTCTTCGAGGCGCGCAAGATCCTCGTGGTCGACGACGATGTGCGCAATATCTTTGCGCTGACCAGCGCCCTTGAACATAAGGGTGCGGTCGTGGAAATCGCCCGCAATGGTCTGGAGGCGATTGCCAGGCTCAATGAGGTGGAAGACATCGATCTGGTCCTGATGGACGTGATGATGCCTGAAATGGATGGTTTTGAAGCGACCATCGAGATCCGCAAGGACCCGCGCTGGCGCAAGCTGCCGATCATCGCCGTCACGGCCAAGGCCATGAAGGATGATCAGGAGCGTTGTCTGCAGGCGGGTTCCAACGATTACCTGGCCAAGCCCATTGATCTGGATCGTCTGTTTTCGCTGATTCGCGTCTGGCTGCCGAAGATGGAGCGTATCTGAATGAGGCTTCAGTGGAGGGGCGTCTGCAATGGCAAGCCCGGGCGGCACCATGCAGCTTGATCGAAGCATGGACATCGAGTTGCGCCTGCTGATCGAGGCGATTTACCTTCAGTACAGCTACGACTTTCGTGACTACTCCGGCGCTTCGGTCAAGCGCCGCGTGATCCATGCGTTGCGCCAGTTCGATTGTGCAACCATCTCCGCGCTGCAGGAACGTGTGATCCACGACCCTGCGGCGTTCATGCAATTGCTGCAGATTCTCACTATCCCGGTCAGTGAGATGTTCCGTGATCCCTCGCACTTCCTGGCAATCCGTAATGAGGTCGTACCGGTGCTGCGTACCTACCCGTCACTCAAGGTATGGATTGCCGGCTGCAGCACGGGCGAGGAGGTCTATTCCACGGCTATTCTGTTGCGTGAAGAGGGGCTGCTGGAGCGAACCATCATTTACGCGACCGATATCAATCCCAGCTCGCTGGAGAAGGCCAAGCAGGGCATCTTTTCCATGGACAGTGTGCGGGCCTACGCCGAGAACTATCGAAAGGCGGGAGGGCAGCGCGATTTTGCCGAGTACTACACGTCCGCCTATGACTACGCGATCTTCGACAAGACGCTGTGCGAGAACGTCACGTTTGCCGATCACAGTCTGGCCACAGATAGTGTATTCTCCGAAACGCAGTTTATTTCGTGTCGTAACGTACTGATTTATTTCAACAAAAAGCTTCAGGATCGAGCGTTCGGGCTGTTTCATGACTCGCTGTGTCATCGTGGTTTTCTGGCGTTGGGCAGCAAGGAGACGCTGGAATTCTCAGCGTACGGGGGCGCTTTCGAGGCGCTGGTGAAACCCGAGCGGATTTACCGGAAATCATGAAAACCACGTTTGGCGATGACGCCTTGAGTCACTCGTTGCCCGTGGTCGATGCCATTGTGGTGGGCGCATCGGCCGGCGGCGTGGAAGCCTTGCTGAAAATATTCAGCGGCCTGCGCAAGGGTTTTGCGTTGCCTATCCTGATGGTTCTGCATTTGCCTGATGACCGGCATAGCCAGTTGGCCAATGTGTTTCAGAACCGTCTGGCGATTCCGGTCAAGGAAGCCGACGACAAGGAGAGCATAGTGCCCGGCACTTTGTATGTTGCGCCAGCGGGCTATCACGTCTCGGTGGAGTCCGACTTTTCCCTGTCGTTGAGTCAGGAGGACAAAGTGTTTTATTCAAGGCCCAGTATCGACATTCTGTTCGGTTCGGCTGCTGATGCCTATGGGTCGCGACTGGCCGGGGTGCTGTTGACCGGTGCCAATAATGACGGTGCGAACGGGTTGCTGCAGATCAAGACGTACGGTGGTTTCACGGTGATTCAGGACCCCTCGCAGGCCCAGGCTTCTACCATGCCTGAAGCTGGCCTGGCGCTGCACTCGCCCGATTACCTCCTTTCCCTGAACGATATTGGCCGCTTGCTGGTCGAGCTGGAACGAACCGCATGTTAAGTGAAATTCAGGCAAAACTGCTTATCGTCGATGATTTGCCGGAAAACCTGCTGGCGCTCGAAGCGTTGATCAAGCGCGGTGATCGAATCGTCTACAAGGCGCTGTCTGCCGATGAGGCGCTGTCACTGCTGCTGCAGCACGAATTCGCCATGGCCATCCTCGACGTGCAGATGCCCGGGATGAACGGCTTCGAACTGGCCGAGATGATGCGCAGCACGGAAAAGACCAAAAGCATTCCAATCGTCTTCGTCAGTGCCGCCGGGCGAGAGCTGAATTACGCCTTCAAGGGTTATGAAAGCGGTGCCGTGGACTTCCTGCACAAGCCGCTGGATATTCACGCGGTGAAGAGCAAGGTCAATGTGTTCGTCGATCTTTACCGGCAGCGCAAGGCCATGAAGATACAGGTCGAGGAACTTGAGCGCAGTCGCCAGGAGCAGGAGGCCTTGCTCAAGCGTCTGCAGTCGACCCAGAGCGAGCTGGAGCATGCGATTCGTATGCGTGATGACTTCATGTCCATCGTCTCTCACGAGGTACGCACGCCGCTCAACGGCCTGATTCTGGAGACCCAGCTGCGCAAGCTGCACCTGGCCAAGGACAACGCAGCGGCGTTTACCATGGAAAAGCTACGCGCCATGGTCGATCGCGATGAGCGGCAGATTCAGAGCCTTATCCGCCTGATCGAAGACATGCTTGATGTATCGAGGATTCGTACCGGCAAGCTGTCGATCAGGCCGAGTCCGTTCGACCTGAGCGAGCTGGTCACTCAACTGCTGGAAAGTTTTGCCGCGCAGATCGCCGCCGCCAATTCTACGATCACCCGGTTCGCCGAGCAGCCGGTAATAGGCGTCTGGGATGAGTTCCGCATTGAGCAGGTGGTTGCCAACCTGTTGACCAACGCGCTGCGCTACGGCGCGCGAAAGCCGATAGAAGTGCATGTGTACAGCAAGGACAGCGAGGCCTTCATTGAAGTGAGGGATCAAGGTATTGGCATTACGGCCGAAAACCAGAAGCGCATCTTTCAGCAGTTCGAGCGGGTGTCGACTAATCACGCTGTTGCCGGGCTGGGTCTTGGGCTGTTCATTTCCGATCAGATCGTCATGGCTCACGGCGGTCGCATCGAAGTGGAGAGTGAAGAGGGCAAGGGTTCGGTGTTTCGTATCTGTCTGCCTCTGTAAGGTCGCCGCCTCCGGCGATAAAGTTTAATCACACGTTGGCGCAACCTCCCACGCGTGCCGTGGTCGTAATGGCAGCTATTTATAAGATCAAAGGCAGTTCAATGAGCGCTGATGCAGAAAACGTCGTACTAATCGTCGAAGACGAGCCCCTGATCCTGATGCTTCTGGCCGATTATCTGTCGGGTGAGGGTTATCGTGTCCTGAAAGCCGAGAACGGCGAGCAGGCTTTCGAGATTCTGGCGACCAAACCCCATCTCGACCTGATGATCACCGATTATCGGCTGCCGGGCGGCGTCTCGGGCGTACAGATTGCCGAGCCTGCGATCATGCTGCGGCCCGAGTTGAAGGTGATTTTCATCAGCGGCTACCCGGCAGAGATACTCGATTCGGGCAGCCCCATCGCGCTGAAGGCGCCTATTCTCGCCAAGCCCTTCACCATGGACACCCTGCACACCCAGATCCAGAAACTACTGGCTTGAGCGGCCTGCCTGCCCGACGAGTGAGCGGGCAATCTGATAAATCTGCGCTGCCTGAAGCCTGAGTCTTGCTCAGGCTTCTATCATTTCCCGTACTTTTGACGTCAGGTGATCGAACGCAAAGGGTTTGGTGATCAATTGCATTCCTGTGTCCAGAAAGCCCCCGCGCACCGCCGCATGTTCTGCATAACCGGTGATGAACAACACCTTGAGTTCCGGCCGCAGTTGCCTCGCGATTTCCGCCAGTTGCCTGCCGTTCATGCCTGGCAGGCCTACATCGCTGATCAATAGATCGATACGCCGTCCGGATTCCAGTATAGGTACTGCGTCCGCTGCCTCGCCAGTCTCGATAAAGGTGTAGCCCAGCTCGCCAAGCACTTCACTGACCAGCGCGCGCACGGCAGGGTCGTCCTCAACGATCAGTACCGTCTCGCCGTTCTCGGCGTAAACGGCATTGCTCTGGAAGCTTTGCTCGGCCTCATCCGCCAGCCCCTGAAAGCGCGGCAGAAACAGTTGTACGGTAGTGCCGACGCCGACTTCGCTCTTGATCAGGACGTGGCCATGCGATTGCTTGCTGAAGCCGTAGATCATCGAAAGACCCAGCCCCGTGCCCTGGCCGATGGGTTTGGTGGTGAAGAACGGGTCGAACGCTCGACTGATGACGGTTTCTGGCATGCCACAGCCATTGTCGCTGACGCTCAGTACGACATAGTCACCCGGCAGCAGGTTCTCATGGGCATTGGTGAAGGATCTGTCCAGTTGCTGGTTGAACGTCTCGACCACCAGCGTGCCGCCGTCAGGCATGGCATCGCGGGCGTTGAGTACCAGATTGAGCAGGGCACTCTCCAACTGATTGGGGTCGGCCTCTGCGGTCCACAGATCGTGTGCCAGGCGCAACTGCAAATGAATGCTCTCGTTAACGCTGCGTTGTAGCAGTTCATCCATGGCGTTGACCAGATGATTCATTTCGACCGGCTTGGAGTCCAGCGACTGACGCCGTGAGAAGGCCAGCAGACGATGGGTCAGGGCGGCGGCGCGGTTTGCCGAGGTGACCCCCAGATCGATCAGGCCGTTCAGGTCCTCGACACGCCCGCGCGCCAGCCGGCGTCTTATCAACTCGAGGCTGCCGATGATCCCTGTCAGCATGTTGTTGAAGTCATGGGCAATCCCGCCGGTCAACTGGCCGACTGCCTCCATTTTCTGTGACTGGCGCAGAATTTCCTCTTTGTGACGTAGCTGCGAGGTTCGCTCTTCAACCTGTTGCTCGAGCGTTTCATTGAGGCGGCGCAATTGCGACTCGGCCTGCTTGCGCTCGGTGATGTCGGATGTCACGCCCGCCAGTGAGCCGACCAGGCCGTTCTTGCCGCGCGTGGCACGGGCGCGCACATCCACCCAGTTGAGTGAGCCGTCCGGCCAGATATTCCGGTATTCGATGATCAGATCGACACCGGTGTCCAGGCTGCGCTGCAACGCCGATTGCATTCGGGGCTGGTCTTCGAAATAAACGGCGGCCAGCCAGTCGTCGTAACCGAAGGTGTTCTGCTCGTCGCGGCCGTAGTGACTTTTGGTGATGTCCGAACAGGTCAGTTTGAGATATTCGGCTTCCAGAACCCATGAGCCCAGCCTGCCGGCCTTCAGGGCATTCTGCAGGCGGCCTTCACTTTCGTGCAGATCCTCCATGCGCGCGCGAGCTTCATACTGGCGTCTACGGCCGCGCACCGCTGTCATCACAAGACTCACCAACGTCACCGGATGGAAAGGGCGTTCGAGAAAGGTCACGTTGCCCAATAGATTACCCATGCGCGCAGAGGGGTTGTGATCAGGTCCGTGGGTCAGCAAGACGATAGGCAAGTCCGACCAGGGCGGCTGACGGCCAAGCAGCTCCAGCAATGGGGTCATATCAGTGTTGCGCAGTGCCTCGTCGGCGATGATCGCCAGACCGGCACCGGCCCCCAGCTCTCTGACCAGTTCGGGCACGCCACAGGCGATCGTAGCGGGGTAACCTGCTTCGTCGAGAATACGCATGGCGATCTGACTATCCCGCCCGCGTGGGGCGAGAATGATCGCGCGCTCTGATAACAGACCTGGGGTACTCACAGGTCGTCATCCTCAAGCAGCGGTTTCTTGTCGCCCATGTACGACGGCACACCGCGCAGTACACCCTGAAAGGCCTCCAGCGGTTCGCCTATTTTCAATCCGCTGGAACTGATGCGGTACTCACGGATTGTGGACTCGTGAGTGCCGGTGCGTTTCTTGATGACCGATATCGCACGGCGTACCTGACCCAATGCTTCAAAGTAACGCAACAGAATCACACTGTCGGCAAGGTAGGTGATGTCTACTGGCGAGCGCATATCGCCGACCAGTCCGTGCTGCGCAACGGTCATGAAGGTCGAGGCGCCCTGGCGATTGAGGTAGAGCAGCAGCTCGTGCATGTGCAGAACCAGCGCGCTTTCTTCAGGCATTGCAGCCTGGTAACCGTTGATACTGTCGATGACAACGGTCTTTATCTGCTTTTTATCGACTGCACGCCGCACACGGTGTGCGAACTCGCCAGGGGACAGCTCTGCGGCGTCGATCTGCTCGACCACCAGATTGCCGGTTTCCTGCAGTGCACGCAGGTCGATCCCCAGCTTGAGCATGCGCTCGAACAGCAGGCCCATTTCCTCATCGAATATGAACAGACCGACGCGCTCGCCGCGTGCGACCGCCTGCACGGCGAAAACCAGCGAGATGAGCGATTTCCCGGTCCCGGCCGGGCCAAGAATCAGGGTGCTGGAGCCACCTTCGATGCCGCCTCCGAGCAGGTTATCCAGCTCCTGGATTCCGCTGCTCAATTGAGTGCGCGAGTAGTTGGAACGGTGTTCGGCGGCTACCAGGCGAGGAAAGACGTGTATGCCATTCTCGGCAATGGTGAAGTCGTGAAAACCACCGCGATACTTCTGGCCGCGGTACTTGACGATTTTGAGACGCCTGCGCTCGGCACCGTAAGTAGGTGTCAGTGCCTCAAGGCGAATCACCCCGTGGGCAACGCTGTGCACGGTCTTGTCGAGTGCCTCGGTGGTCAGGTCATCGAGCAGCAGCACTGTCGCGTTGTAGCGGGTGAAGTAATGCTTGATGGCCAGAATCTGGCGCCTGTAGCGCAACGAACTCTGCGCCAGAAGACGGATTTCCGAGAGGCTGTCGATGACGACGCGAGTAGGTTTGACACGCTCGACCACCTCGAATATCTGCCGCGTCGCCTCACCCAGCTCCAGGTCAGAGGAGTAGAGCAGGCTTTGATGATGATCCGCATCGAGCAGGCTTTCAGGCGGTGTCAGTTCAAAGATATTGATATGTTCGTCGAGCTGCCATCCGTGCGAGGCTGCACCCGAGCGCAACTCGCTTTCAGTCTCGGACAAAGTGATATACAACGAGATTTCGCCCGCTGCCGCCCCGGCCTGCAGAAAATGCAGCGCCACGGTTGTCTTGCCGGTTCCGGGTTCTCCCTCAAGGAGAAACACATGACTGCGTGAAAGACCTCCTGCAAGGATGTCATCCAGGCCTTCAATGCCGGTTGCCGCTTTTGACGTATTCAAGTATCGCCCTCTGATAACCGTACAGGTTTTGTTAATGCCTCATTACTGGACCGTCAGGTACTGCGACCGTTCCCCCTATTTGAGGGGAACGTCCATATCCAATATAGCCGGGCGGGTAGTTTTCGGGTCCTGCAAATGTCACTTCAGTCCGGTTACGATGTGTCTGTTGCAGTTGTTATAGTCCTGCGCCTGAACACCCACCTGCTTGAGGGATCACGTCGTGACCGATTATCAAAGTTTCCGGGTCGAGCTGGGCGACAGCGTTGCTCACGTACAAATCAACCGGCCTGAAAAACTCAACGCGATGAACGAGTCGTTCTGGACGGAGATAATCGACATCTTCGACTGGATAGAGCGTACCGACGAGGTGCGCGTTGTGGTGCTCAGCGGTGCAGGCAAGCACTTTTCGTCCGGCATCGACCTGGCATTGCTGGCTTCGGTCGCCAGCCAGTTGGGTAAGGACGCAGGGCGCAATGCACGTCTGTTGCGGCGCAAGATCCGCGACATGCAAGCCTCGTTCACGGCCGTGGACAATTGCCGCAAACCGGTTCTCGCCGCCATTCAAGGCTACTGCCTGGGCGGTGCCATCGACCTGATTTCTGCGTGTGACATGCGATATGCGGCGGCTGACGCGCAGTTCGCCATTCGCGAGATCGACATGGGCATGGCCGCCGATGTCGGCACGCTGCAACGCCTGCCGAGGATCATCGGTGATGGTGTGCTGCGCGAACTGGCCTACACCGGGCGTAGCGTCGGCGCTGAAGAGGCGCAACGGATCGGGTTGGTCAATCGCACCTTCGAGGACACTGAAGGTCTTTTGCAGGGTGTTCTGGCGGTGGCTCGGGAAATAGCCGGCAAATCGCCCATCGCCATCGAAGGCACCAAGCAAATGATCAGCTACATGCGCGATCACAGAGTGGAAGACGGCCTCGAACACGTTGCCATCTGGAACGCAGCCATGCTGCAATCACCTGACCTGAAGCTGGCGATGGCTGCGCAGATGAGCAAGCAGAAGCCGGTCTTCGATAATTGATACATGACAAGGCTCGATTCTGAGCGAAGGAGTTTCTAATGTCGCGCCCGGAGCGTTGGACAACTGCAGTTCTGGATGTCGAGGCCCCTGGCGGTTTGGCTGTGGTTCAGGGTGATCAGGGTTTTTTGCTGGATGCCAATGGGGTGATGTTCCCCAGAGGCTGGCTGAACGGGCTGGACCTGCCGGTGCAGAGCGAGCACGGCATAGGCTATTTCGAGGGTGAGCCTGTCTACCTTCTGGTGCTCGAACGCTCGGTTGCCGTCGAGGGCTGCGCCTGGCAAGGCTTGCGTCAATTCATGCTGGAAGGCGACTTCGCTGTTTTCCAGATGCTCGGCTACGCCGCGCAAGTCAGCACATGGGCCAGGGAACACCGTTTCTGCGGTGCCTGCGGTCGTGCGACGGTGCAGATTCGCGGCGAACGTGCGATGTTCTGCGAGCATGACAACCTGCGGCTGTACCCGCGTATTTCGCCCAGCATGATTGTGCTGGTCACCCGCGGCGATGAAATCCTGCTGGCGCGCTCACCGCGGTTCGTCACCGGTATGTACAGCGCACTGGCCGGGTTCGTGGAGCCGGGTGAATCTGCCGAAGACTGCGTGCATCGCGAGGTGATGGAAGAGGTGCAGGTGCGCATCAAGAACCTGAAGTACCGCGGCAGCCAGTGCTGGCCGTTCCCGCACTCGATGATGCTCGGGTTCCATGCCGAATACGAAAGCGGTGAAATCGTGCCCCAGGCAGAAGAGATTGAAGACGCATGCTGGTTTCATGTCGATGACCTGCCGCCGTTGCCGGCCAATCGGTCGATTGCCCGCTACCTGATCGAGGCGTATCTGGCCGAGCGCTCAGGCGCCCCCGAACCAGTGTTGCCAGGCTAGGCGCACGGTCAGGCCCAGAACCACGGTGATGAACACCGGGCGGATGAATTTGGCACCGCCCTTGATCGCGGTGCCTGCACCGAAGTAGGCACCGAGCATCACCGCAAGGCCCATGCTCAGGCCGATGATGTAATCCACCTGGCCGGAAAACATGAATACCGAGAGCGCCACGGCATTGCTGACGAAGTTCATGCTGCGCGCCACGCCGCTGGCCTTGACCAGATCAACCGGGTAGAGCAGCAGGGTGCTGACTGTCCAGAACGCGCCGGTACCCGGTCCGGCAACACCGTCGTAGAAACCCAGGCTCACTCCCTGGGGAAGCTGCCATTTCCTTTTGATCGGTGCGTTGCTGTCCAGAGGGGCCTTGGGCGTGCCGCCAAACAACAAATACAGTCCGCAACCGAACACGATCACCGGCAACATCTGGTTCAGCCATTCGGCTGGCAGGTAATGGGCAATCACAGCGCCTAGCGCGGCACCGATCGCAGTGCCGACCACGGCATGCAGCCATTGGCGCGGATCGAACAGTTTGCGACGGTAGAAGGTGAAGCTGGCCGTCGCTGAACCAAAGGTCGAACTGAGCTTGTTGGTGCCCAGCACCAGATGCGGCGGCAGGCCGGCGGTCATCAGCGCCGGGGTGGTCAGCAGTCCGCCGCCACCGGCGATGGCGTCTATGAATCCCGCTATGAAAGCAACCACGGCAAGAATGGCGAGGGTGGTCAGGTCGACGCTGAGTTCAAAGGGCATGGTGGCAGGGGCTTATGGCGAGGACGGCAAGGGGGCAGAATGGCTGCCCGAACGTGGCGCATTCTACCCCTTGTGCAACGCTTGCAGGAAGTCAGATGTCGGCGAGCGCGACCCAGCGCTGCTCGGCTGCGGCCACGCGAATGGCCGTCGCCAGGCGCTCGATCTGCCACGCTTCCTCGAAGTCCGGGCCACGCCTGCGCTGACCGCATACGGCCTGGATGAGCGCTTGTACTTCGAGCGCCTTGAGCTCGTTGTAACCCAACTGGTGACCAGGGGCCGGGCAGAACGCGGCGTAACCCGGTTGTGCAGGGCCGGCCAGCAGTCGCTGAAAACCATCGCGTCCGGCTGTGCCTGTGCGGTAGAGGTGCAGCTCGTTGAGCCGCTCTTGATCGAACGCCAGCGTGCCCTTGGTGCCGCTGATCTCGAAACTCAGGTGGTTTTTGTAGCCGTGTTTGAGCCAGCTGCTGCTGAACGTCCCGCGCGCACCACTGGCAAAGCGCAGTAGCGCGTGGGTCTGATCGTCCACTGCAATGGCGCGCATCTGTTGGCTGCCGCTGTTCGCCGGGCGTTCACGGTGCACGGTGCTGGAGTCGGCGCAGACTGATTCGACGTCGCCCAGCAAATGACGCGCCATCGCCAGCAAGTGGCTGCCCAGATCTGCCAGCGCACCGCCCGCGTGCGCCGCTTCACAGCGCCACGACCAGGGGGACGCCGGATCGCCCATGAAATCCTCGCTGAACTCACCCTGAAAGCTGACGATCTCGCCCAGTTCGCCGGCTTCGATCATTTCCCTGGCGAGTCCGATCATCGGGTTGTGCTGGTAGTTGTAGCCAACCTGGGTGACGACACCCGCAGCCTTGGCACTGCGGCGCATTTCATCGGCCTGGGTGAGATTCACGGCCAGCGGTTTTTCGCAATACACCGCCTTGCCTGCGGCGATGGCGGCCATGGCCATGGGGAAGTGCAGGTGATTGGGGGTAGTAATCGCCACGATCTGTACGTGCGGATCATTGATCAATTGCTGCCAGTCAGCGTGGCTGCGGTCGAAGCCCCAGGCGCTTGCGCATCGCTCGGCGCGTGCACTGTCGGCGTCCGCCAGCGCGGAGAGTCGTATACGTGCAGGCAGGTCAAGCGCAGCGTTGGCGTTGCCAAACGCCAGCGCATGAGCGCGGCCCTTGAAGCCGGTGCCGATCAGTCCGATACCCAGTTGCGCAGGCGATGTGGAAAGGGATTCCCGCATGACATTCTCCAAAAAGGATTGTTGTTATGCGGAAAATATATTCCAATTATTTTAGTTTTGGAAAATTAATTCATTTTCTTTTTTTCTGCAGGCCAGGTGGGGCTTCAGGATAAAAAGCCGCCGTCGACGTTCAGTGCGACGCCAGTGGTATAGCTGGAGGCCTCGCTGGCAAGGTAAAGCACCGCGCCGGCCATCTCGCTGGGAGCGGCAACGCGTTTCAGCGGGATCTGCGACAGTGCCATGTTGAGGATCGCGTCATTCTTGACCAGTGCCGATGCGAACTTGGTGTCGGTCAAACCGGGAAGCAGGGCGTTGCAACGGATGCCGAACTCAGCGCACTCCTTGGCAAACACCTTGGTCATGTTGACCACGGCTGCCTTGGTCATCGAATAGACGCCTTGATAGGCGCCCGGCGATACCGCGTTGATGGACGCCACGTTGATGATGCTGCCGCCGCCGTTTTCGCGCATCAGCTTGCCAGCTTCCACGGACATGAAAAAGTAACCGCGAATATTGACGTCGACGGTCTTCTGGAAGGCCCCGGGATCCGTATCCAGCACGTTGCAGAACTGCGGATTGGTGGCGGCGTTGTTGACCAATACATCCAAGCGCCCGAACTGCTGACGAATCTGCGTAAATGCATGGGTTATCTGTTCCAGCTCACCGATGTGGCAGGCAATGGCTGTTGCCTTGCCACCCTCGCTGACGATGGCGTCCGCTACCGCCTGGCAACCCTCGATTCGGCGACTCGAGACGATAACGTGCGCGCCGTGCTGGGCCAGTAGCCGGGCAATGGCTTCACCGATTCCTCGGCTGGCACCTGAAACGAAGGCAACCTTGCCATCAAGGTCGAAGAGCTGGGTTCTGGACATGTCATTTCCTTGTCTTGGCGCTGGCGGTCAGAGGCTGGATTTTTCGATCACGCCCAGGCTCATCTGCTCCAGCAGCCTGTTCATGTGAATGAATTGGGCAAAGCGCTTGTCCTGGGTCTGGCCATGGAAAAAGCGGTAATAGATCTGCTGCACGATACCGGCCAGACGGAACAGGCCGTAGGTGTAGTAGAAATCGAAATTGTCGATGCGCACGCCGACGCGCTCGGCGTAATAGTCGACAAAAGCCTGGCGGGTCAGCATCCCCGGCGCATTGCTCGGCTGGCGGCGCATCAGTTGCACCGGAGCCGGATCGTCGGCCTGTATCCAGTAGGCGAGGGTGTTGCCCAGGTCCATGAGCGGATCGCCGAGCGTGGTCAGCTCCCAGTCCAGCACGCCGATGATGTGCATCGGGTTGGCGGGGTCGAGGATCACATTGTCGAAACGGTAGTCGTTGTGCACGATGCTCGAGGTGGGGGAGTCGGCAGGCATTTTGGCGACCAGCCAGCGCTTGACCTGCTCCCATGCCGGAGCGTCCGGGGTCAGTGCTTTCTCATAGCGCTCGCACCAGCCGGAAATCTGCCGTTGCACATAGCCTTGCGGCTTGCCGAGGTCACCCAGGCCACAGGCCTGATAATCGACGCGATGCAGGTCTACCAGTTTGTCGATGAAGTTTTTGCACAGCTGTTCGGTCTGTCGGGCATCCAGCGCCAGTTCCGGCGGCAGGTCGGAGCGCAGGATAACCCCTTTGACGCGCTGCATGACGTAGAACTCCGAGCCGATCAGTGACTCGTCCGTACAGTGCAGATAAGCCTCGGGACAGTAGGGAAAGGCTTCCTTGAGCTGATTGAGAATACGGTACTCGCGGCCCATGTCATGGGCCGAACGCGCCTTGTGTCCGAAGGGTGGACGACGCAGTACCAGTTCCCGCTCAGGGTACTGAAGCAGATAGGTCAGGTTCGATGCACCGCCCGGAAACTGACTGATCGCCGGCGTGCCGTGAAGATCCGCCATGTGCGCCTTCAAATACGCGTCGATTCGGAAGGCGTCCAGTTCTTCGCCGCTGCGAACCTCGGTGGACTGGTCAGTCAGTGCCATACGTATCCCTTGTGTTTATTATGGTCAGCGCAAACTATTGACTAATCTAATGATCGTTCAATCCGCGATCAAGCGCATGGGCGCTTTATAGGCTAGCGTGTTGCCGGGCAATCAGTAGCTCTGATCGCTGTTCTACAGAAAGGTGCGTGCATAAAAAAACCGAAGCCGGCGGGGCTTCGGTCTCAGATAGTCCAGTCTGCCGTGTGCGGCAGGTTTATACCGGGAACAGTTCGCTGAGCTTCATGGCCAGCATCATGTCGCCTTCGGCACGCAGTTTGCCACCCATGAACGCCTGCATGCCATCGGTCTCGCCGCTGACGATGCCCTTGAGGGTCTGGCTGTCCATGACCAGGGTCACGTTGGCGTCAGGGTTTTCGCCTTCCTCCAGTTGGCAGGTGCTGTCCTTGACGATCAGCGCGTAGTGTTTGTCTTCGTCGGTGATGTTGAAGCCGAAGACCAGGTCCAGACCGGCAGCAGCAGCTGGGTTGAACTTGTCTTTCATTGTCTGTACGGCGTCTGCTACTGAGGTCATGAGGTGATCCTTTTAGAGTGAGTGCCAGCGTCCGACAGGACGCGATTGGCCGGGCTCAGCGATAGGTGATGAGCTCCGGCGCCTTCAGCAGTTGCAAATGTGTGTAACCGTTGAAGGAAGCCAGGGTCACGTCGTTGCCTTTGAATTTAAGCTGATGCAACGACGTATTGACGATGTGCCAGTGAAGCTCCAGTGCCTTCAATGCAGGCATTCCGGTAATAAGATGCAGCAGGGCAGTAATGGTGCCGCCGGAGGTGAATACCGCGATACGCTCATGCGGGCCGGCAGCCTGGAGAATCCGCTTCAGGCCTGCTTCGACGCGGGCCACGAACGCCTGCCAGCTTTGCAGGCCCGGTGTGTCGTGATTGCCACTCAGCCAGCGCCCGGTAATCAGGTTGAACAGGCGCTGGAACCCTGCAGGGTTTGCGGCAACGTCGCGCAGAATATCCAGCGCCTGTGGTTCGTCTTCGAGCATCGCCGGTATCAACGCCTTGATCACGCCTTCGGCATCGAATTCATCGAACGCGCTGTCCAGCTGCACGGCAGGCGTATCGAGGCCTGCTTCAGTGTACTGGCCCAGCACATGCTGGGCGGTGTCTTTCTGGCGCATGAGTTCACCGGACACGCAGCGATCGAAGCTCAGGCCCTGCTCGGCAAGGTAGGCACCCAATACCTGAGACTGACGAATACCCACGGGCGACAGCACGTCGTAATTGTCTGCACCAAATGAGGCCTGGCCATGTCGTATCAGGTAGATGCTGCCCACGTCCGTTTCTTCTCGGTACGTTGAAGGTTCGCCGAGGTTATGAGGGATGCCGGGGGACTGTCAATGAAAAAACATACGCTCGTTTGAAATCATCGTTTTAATGGTTTGTAACGGGTCATTGGCTGGTGCACTGCACAGGGCGTCGGTATGCTGCATTCATCACAGCCCTTGATTGGTAAGGGCCTGACACTAATGAGGGATATTCGTGGATTTCGTTGTCGATTACGCAAGTTTTCTGGCCAAGACCGTGACGCTGGTGATCGCCATCGTTGTGGTACTGGTTGCCATTGCGTCCATGCGTGGCAAAGGCCGTCGCAAGTCTTCCGGTCAATTGCAGGTCACCCGGCTCAATGATTTCTACAAGGGCCTGCGCGAACGGCTTGAGCAATCATTGCTCGACAAGGAGCGCCTCAAGACGCTGCGCAAGGAGCAGGGCAAGACGCTGAAGAAAGAGAAAAAGCAGGCCGAGCCCAAGGCCCGCGTCTACGTGCTGGATTTCGACGGTGACATCAAGGCATCGGCCACTGAAAGCATGCGTCATGAAATCACCGCGTTGCTGACCCTGGCCACCGACAAGGATGAAGTGGTCCTGCGCCTGGAAAGCGGCGGCGGCATGGTCCACAGCTACGGCCTGGCGTCCTCGCAACTGGCACGCATTCGTCAGGCGGGCATCCCGCTGACCGTGTGCATCGACAAGGTCGCGGCCAGCGGCGGCTACATGATGGCGTGCATAGGCAACAAGATCATCAGCGCACCGTTTGCCATCCTCGGGTCAATTGGTGTGGTGGCACAACTGCCCAACGTCAATCGCCTGTTGAAGAAGCACGACATCGATTTCGAAGTGCTGACCGCGGGTGAATACAAGCGCACCCTGACCGTGTTTGGCGAAAACACCGAGAAGGGCCGCGAGAAATTCCAGCAGGACCTGGACATCACCCACGACCTGTTCAAGAACTTCGTTGCCAGCTACCGCCCGCAATTGTCCATCGACGAAGTGGCGACTGGCGAGGTATGGCTGGGCATGGCGGCGGTCGACAAGCTGCTGGTCGATGAACTCAACACCAGCGATGAATACCTGGCCGAGCGCGCCAAGGATGCCGACGTGTTCCACCTGCACTACGTGCAACGCAAGAGCCTGCAAGAGCGCATGGGCATGGCGGCAGCCACCTCAGCAGACCAACTGGCTACCAAGTGGTGGGGACGTTTGACTCAGCAGCGGTTCTGGTAGGTGTGGATGGCAAGGTGGCCTGAGTCGAGCCTCAAGTTACCCGATATCACAGAGCCGCTGTGTGACGCAGAGCGTCACGAACTGCATGCCGACGCGGAGCGTCGGCACGATCGTCATTAGTATCTAAGCCGTGCTTTAGCCACTTGCTTTAAAGTGCTTTTCAACCACGATGGCACTGACGACGCAGAGTGCGACGTTAGTGACGGCTGAGTTCTGGCGCTGATCCGGGGGTAGCCTGGCAGGACGCCAGGCTAGCCGCACCGGGCCATGGATCAGTGACAGGGCGAAGGAACCCGACGAAGCCGGGCCGGAAACAGGAGCGAGGACTTTGCCTACTTTGGTCCCTCAAAGTAGGGCGCCGAGAGGCGAAAAGGGGGCTTGAGTCTTATCTGAATCTACCTGGCATCGAAGAACCCGTTTGTGGCGCGCAGCGCCACAAACGAGGACGCAAAGCGTCCAGAACTGCGCTCCCACGCTGGAGCGTGGGAACGATAGTCATCTTAGGTGAACACCGGGGCGATGACTCAACGTCGCCTGAATCAGCGGCGCCGGAACAGCGGCAGCGGCTCGTCGGTCGCGGCCTGATAGGTGACCGAGAAGTCCTTCAGGCCTTCCAGCGCCTCGTATGGATCCTTGTCGGCACGCACCGCAAACGCATCGAAGCCACAGCGGCGCATGTAAAACAACTGATCACGCAACACGTCGCCGATGGCGCGCAATTCACCCTTGTAGCCAAAACGATCACGCAGCAGGCGCGCATTCGAAAAGCTGCGGCCGTCAGTGAACGCCGGGAAATTCAAGGCGATGACCTGAAACTGGTCGACGTCCTCGCCGATCTCCTCGGCTTCCTCATCGCTGTCCAGCCACACACCCAGACCGCCGTCACGTGCCTTCAGCGAATGCGCGTGTTCGCGCCACAGCGCCAGCGGCACGATCAGGTCGTCGCAGTTCGACAGGCTGTCAAAGGCAGTATCCTTGGGCAGCAGATGCCAGGTTTCATCGATGACTTCGTTGTTCTTAATGATTCGCTGCATAGACGCGCTCCTTGAAAGGGTCAATGCCAATACGTTGGTAGGTGTCGATGAAACGCTCGTCTTCAGTCCGTTTTTCAACGTAGACGTCGATCAGCTTCTCGATCACGTCCGGCATCGCCTCCTGGGCAAAGGAAGGGCCGAGAATCTTGCCCAGGCTCGCATCACGGCTGGCACTGCCGCCGAGCGAGACCTGATAAAACTCTTCACCTTTCTTATCCACGCCCAGCACGCCGATATGGCCGACATGGTGGTGGCCGCAGGCGTTCATGCAGCCGGAGATATTCAGGTCCAGCTCGCCGATATCGAACAGGTAGTCCAGATCGTCGAAACGACGCTGGATGGATTCGGCGATCGGGATCGACTTGGCATTGGCCAGCGAGCAGAAATCACCGCCCGGGCAGCAGATGATGTCGGTCAGAAGGCCAATGTTCGGCGTGGCGAAACCATTGTCGCGCAGCTCGTTCCACAGCGTGAACAGCTCACTCTGCTCGACATCGGCAAGAATGATGTTCTGCTCGTGAGAAGTGCGCAGTTGACCGAAGCTGTAGCGATCGGCCAGGTCGGCAATGGCGTCCAGTTGCTTGTCGGTCACATCGCCCGGGGCGACGCCGGTTGGCTTGAGCGACAGGGTCACGGCAATGTAGCCGGGCTTCTTGTGCGCCAGCACATTGCGTTGACGCCAGCGAGCGAAGCCGGGGTGCTGAGCATCCAGCGCTGCCAGTTCGGCGTGCTGATCGCTGAGGGTCTTGTATTGCGGGTCGACGAAGTGGCGGGAAACGCGCTGCACTTCGGCTTCGGTCAGGGTGGTCTGACCGCCACGCAGGTGCGCCATTTCAGCGTCGACCTTGGCGGCGAACACTTCAGGGGTCAGCGCCTTGACCAGAATCTTGATTCGCGCCTTGTACTTGTTGTCGCGACGGCCATAGCGGTTGTAGACCCGCAGGATGGCGTCGAGATAGCTCAGCAGGTCCTGCCACGGCAGGAACTCATTGATGAAGGCACCGACGACAGGAGTACGGCCAAGGCCGCCACCCACCAGAACACGGAAGCCCAGTTCGCCCGCTTCGTTGCGCAATGGCTCGAGGCCGATGTCATGCACTTCGATGGCTGCACGGTCACTGGTCGAGCCGTTGATCGCGATCTTGAACTTGCGCGGCAGGTAAGCGAATTCGGGGTGGAAGGTGGTCCACTGACGGACGATCTCGCACCATGGGCGCGGGTCTACCAGTTCGTCTGCTGCCACACCGGCAAACTGGTCGGTGGTGACGTTGCGCAGGCAGTTACCACTGGTCTGAATAGCGTGCATCTGCACGGTCGCCAGTTCAGCGAGAATATCGGGAACATCTTCAAGCGCAGGCCAGTTGAACTGTACGTTCTGGCGGGTACTGATGTGCGCGTAGCCTTTATCATAGTCGCGCGCGATTTTCGCCATCATGCGCGCTTGGCGCGAGGTCAGCTGACCGTATGGAACGGCCACGCGCAGCATGGGCGCGAAGCGCTGAACATAAAGACCGTTTTGCAGGCGCAACGGTCGAAACTCTTCTTCGCTCAGTTCCCCGGCGAGGTAGCGTCGGGTCTGATCCCGGAACTGCTTGACGCGGTCCTCGATGATCTTCTGATCGTAATCGTCGTATACGTACATATAGGTCCTGTTCTCAGGCTTCGTCATGAAGCAGGGCAGTGGCGTCAGTCTGGAAAAAGCCCGCTGCTCGTTGTTTCCTGCTTCATCTGGTCAATTCTGCGCGCACGGCCGCGCACTCCCTGGGGAGCGAAGGCGACGATAGCAGTTTGCAGTTATCGATAAAAGTGATGTTTATATATATGCAAATCACTAAAAGCGATAAGCAAAACCGCGTCCGTGCATATCCCTGCTTGCCGTGTGGGCAAGACTCGACTTAACTGAACGTTGAACGTTGAACGTTGAACGTTGAACGTTGACCGATGCCGAGCAGGTGTCGTGACACTCCTATTCATGTGCAATCACCCACAAGACCGACAAGAGGCGATGCGATGAGCAAGCACCCGAAAGTAGCCAAGCTAGGCAGATCCGTGGACACCTGGGCCATTTTATTCATTGTCATTCTGGCGGTAGGCGCAGCGATGTTCTGGGCCAGCAGCCAGTGAAGGGCTGATAAAGAATCTGCCGGAGTCTCCAGAACCTTGCTGCCGCAGCCGATAACACGCTCGTAGTGCTAAATCCCTGCTGCTTCAAGGTTCGTTGATATGAAGGCGTTACATGCTGGCTGGCTGTTACTGTGCAGTTGTCTCTGGGGCGGGGCGACACATGCCGCCTCGGTGGTATTTCTGAACCCCGGCGCACCATCCGATGGCTATTGGCAGAGTTACTCCCGGGTCATGCAGACGGCTGCCGACACCACCGGCATGTCACTGAAAATACTCTATACCGAGCGCGACACCCGCAAGTTGCTCGATCTGGCGCGAGCGGCGCTGCAAGGTGATGAGCGCCCGGATTACCTGTTGTTTTCCAATGAGTTGAATATAGCCCCTGAAGTCCTGCGTATGTCCGTGGGCATCGGGGTCAAGCTGTTTGCCGTCAACAATACGCTGACCGAGGACCAGATTCGGATTCTCGGTGATCTGCCATCGCGTTATCCGGACTTCATCGGCAGCCTGGTGGGCAACGATGAACAGGGCGGCTATCTGACGGCAAAGCGGCTTATCAGTCTCGCGGCGCCTGGCGCAGACGGTCAGGTCATCGACATGCTCGCGTTTTCCGGGACCAACACCACGCCCGTTTCCCTGCTGCGTGAAAAAGGCATGCTGCGTGCCTTGTCAGAGCACCCAGAGGTGCATCTACGGCAGATTGCGCTGGGTGGCTGGCGCCGTGATCGCGCGCTCGAGCAGGCGCGCGTGCTGTTCAAGCGCTATCCGCAGACACGCCTGGTGTGGGCTGCCAACGAGCAAATGGCGTTCGGTGCGATGGATGCATTGCGCGAGAGCGGCGGCAAGCCGGGGCAGGACGTGCTGTTCAGTGCGATCAACGGCACGTCGCTTTCACTGCGGGCTCAGCTCAATGGCAGTCTGAGTGTCGTGGCTTCAGGGCATTTCACCCTGGGCGGGTGGGCCATCATTCTCTTGCACCACTATGACACTGCTCAATGGCAGGCCCGGCAACAGATCGGTACACGAATCATTGATGTGATTCATGTGGTCGAGCCACAGGATGCGCAGCGCTTTCTGGATGCCGCCCGGGACGAGCATTACCGGCTCGATATCCAGGCATTCAATATGGAAACTTCTGGCGAAGCGTCGCCATTTTCGCTGAAAGGCATGTTGCCGCCTGACCACTCAGGCGGCAGATAACCGGTCAGGCGTTACTCGTCGTAGCCCAGGTTGGGTGCCAGCCAGCGTTCGGTGACGCTCAGGTCCTGACCCTTGCGGGCGGTGTAGCTTTCGACCTGATCCTTGTCGACCTTGCCCACTGCAAAATACTGCGCCTGGGGGTGGGCGAAATACCAGCCGCTGACCGCTGCAGCCGGGAACATCGCATAGTGCTCGGTCAGGAACACGCCGCTCTTGCCTGCGGTATGTTCGGCGCTGCCTTCCGGCAGTGGATCGAGCAGGGCGAACAGGGTGCCCTTTTCCGTGTGATCGGGGCAGGCCGGGTAGCCCGGCGCCGGGCGGATGCCCATGTATTGCTCCTTGATCAGCGCTTCGTTGTCCAGCGCTTCGTCCTGCGCATAACCCCAGTATTCCTTGCGCACCTGCTGGTGCAGCCACTCGGCGCAGGCTTCGGCGAGACGATCGGCAAGCGCCTTGACCATGATCGAGTTGTAATCGTCGCCCTTGTCCTGATAAGCCTTGGCGACTTCCTCGGCGCCGATGCCGGCAGTGGCGATGAACCCGCCGATGTAGTCGGTCAGGCCGCTGTCCTTTGGTGCAACGAAGTCGGCCAGCGAGAAGTTCGGCTTGCCGTCGGGCTTGATGGTCTGCTGGCGCAGGTGATGCAGCCTGGCCAGCGGCTTGCCGTCGTCGCCATAGACTTCCAGATCATCGTCATTGACCTGATTGGCTGGCCAGAAGCCGAATACCGCGCGGGCGCTGATCAGCTTCTCGTCGATCAGCTTGCGCAGCATCTGCGTGGCGTCAGCATACAGCGCAGTGGCCGCTTCACCGACCACTTCGTCGGTGAGGATGCGCGGGAACTTGCCAGCCAGATCCCAGGAAATGAAGAACGGCGTCCAGTCGATGTACTCGGCCAGCACGTTCAGATCGATATCCTGCAGCACCCGGGTGCCGGTGAACGTCGGTTGGGCAGGGGTGTAGTTTTCCCAGTCGAAATGCGGCTTTTTGGCCACCGCAGCACCGTAGCTCAGGCGTTCGGTGCGCGCGCTGCGTGCCGAGGTGCGCTCACGCACTTCGACGTATTCGAGTCGGGTCTTTTCAATAAAGGCCGGCTTCAGCTCTTTCGACAGCAACTGGGTCGCGACGCCGACCGCTCGGGAAGCATCGGTGACGTAGATTACTGCGTCATTGCTGTATTTAGGCTCGATCTTCACCGCCGTGTGCGCCTTGGACGTGGTCGCGCCGCCGATCATCAATGGCAGGTGGAAGTCCTGGCGCTGCATTTCTCTGGCGACATGGACCATTTCGTCCAGTGACGGCGTGATCAGGCCGGACAGGCCGATGATGTCGCATTTCTCGTCGCGGGCCACTTGCAGGATTTTCTCTGCAGGCACCATCACGCCCAGATCGACAATGTCGTAGCCATTACAGCCCAGTACTACGCCGACGATGTTCTTGCCGATGTCATGTACGTCGCCCTTGACCGTCGCCATCAGGATTTTGCCCTTGGCTTCGGGCTTGTCGCCCTTTTCCAGCTCGATGAACGGAATCAGGTGCGCCACTGCCTGCTTCATCACGCGCGCGGACTTGACCACCTGAGGCAGGAACATCTTGCCTGCGCCAAACAGGTCACCGACCACGTTCATGCCCGCCATCAGCGGGCCCTCGATCACTTCGATAGGGCGGGTGAATGCCAGGCGCGACTCTTCGGTGTCCTGGACGATGTGCGTGGTGATGCCCTTGACCAGCGCGTGTTCCAGACGCTGATTGACCGGCCAGCTGCGCCATTCCTCGGTTTCGGCCTCCTTGACGCTGCCATCACCCTTGAACTTGTCGGCAATTGCCAGCAACGCATCCGTGCCCTCGGGATTGCGGTTGAGCACTACATCTTCGACGCAGTCACGCAGTTCAGCGGGAATCTGGTCGTAGATTTCCAGCTGCCCGGCGTTGACGATGCCCATGCTCAGGCCATTGCGGATTGCATGCAGCAGGAACACCGAGTGGATCGCTTCACGCACCGGGTTGTTGCCACGGAACGAGAACGACACGTTGGACACGCCACCCGAGGTCAGCGCATACGGCAGCTCGTCACGGATGTAGGCGCAGGCGTTGATGAAGTCCACGGCGTAGTTGTTGTGTTCTTCGATACCGGTGGCGATGGCGAAGATGTTCGGGTCGAAGATGATGTCTTCCGGCGGGAAGCCCACTTCGTTGACCAGAATGTCGTAGGAGCGTTTGCAGATTTCCTTCTTGCGCGCCTCGGTATCGGCCTGACCCTGTTCGTCGAAAGCCATGACCACCACGGCCGCGCCGTATCGCTTGCACAGTCGCGCGTGATGAATGAACTGCTCGACGCCTTCCTTCATGCTGATGGAGTTGACGATGCCCTTGCCCTGGATGCACTTGAGGCCGGCCTCGATCACTTCCCACTTCGAGGAGTCGATCATGATCGGTACGCGGGAGATGTCCGGCTCGCCTGCGATGAGGTTGAGGAAGGTCACCATGGCCTTCTTCGAGTCGAGCATCCCTTCGTCCATGTTGATATCGATCACCTGGGCGCCGGCTTCGACCTGCTGCAGGGCGACTTCCAGGGCTTCGGTGTAGTTGTCTTCACGGATCAGGCGGGCGAAGCGGGCAGAGCCGGTGATGTTGGTACGCTCGCCGACGTTGACGAACAGCGACTGGCGATCGATGGTGAACGGTTCGAGGCCCGACAGGCGGCAGGCCTTGGGGATGTCCGGAATTTCCCGCGGCGCGTAACCCGAAACCGCCTCGGCAATCGCCTTGATGTGCGCCGGGGTGGTACCGCAGCAGCCGCCGACGATGTTCAGGAAGCCGCTCTGGGCGAACTCTTCGATGATCTTCGCCGTCTGGCTCGGCAGTTCGTCGTATTCGCCAAATGCATTCGGCAAGCCGGCGTTAGGGTGCGCGGACACATGGGTGTTGGCTTTATTGGCCAGCTCTTGCAGGTAGGGGCGCAGTTCGCTCGCGCCCAGTGCGCAGTTCAGGCCGACCGAGATCGGTTTGGCATGACTGATCGAGTTCCAGAACGCTTCGGTGGTCTGGCCGGACAGGGTGCGCCCCGAGGCATCGGTGATGGTTCCGGAGATCATGATTGGCAGTTCAAAGCCCACTTCTTCGAATACACCCTGTACGGCAAAGATCGCCGCCTTGGCGTTGAGTGTGTCGAAAATGGTCTCGATCAGGATCAGGTCGGCACCGCCCTCGATCAGCCCCTTGGTCGCTTCGGTGTAGTTCTCGACCAGTTCGTCGAAGGTCACATTGCGATAGCCGGGGTTGTTGACGTCCGGCGACAGCGAACAGGTGCGGCTGGTAGGGCCCAGCACGCCCGCCACGAAACGCGGCTTGTCCGGGGTTTCCAGTGTCTTGGCGTCTGCGACCTTGCGCGCCAGGCGTGCGCCTTCGACGTTCAGCTCGTAGACGATCGATTCCATGCCGTAATCGGCCTGAGACACCTGGGTGGCGTTGAATGTGTTGGTTTCGAGGATGTCGGCACCGGCATCCAGATAAGCCTTCTCAATGGCGCCGATCACGTCAGGGCGGGTCAGGATCAACAGGTCGTTGTTGCCTTTGACATCGCTGGGCCAGTCGGCGAAACGCTTGCCGCGGTAATCCTGTTCTTCGAGCCTGTAGCTCTGGATCATGGTGCCCATGCCGCCATCGAGGATCAGGATCCGCTGTTTCAGAGCAGTGAGAAAGGCTTGATGGCGGGCGCTGCGGTCAGACATGGGGGCTACCTTGAGAAGGTCGATTCTTTAAAGAACGGGATGATAGCAAACCGGAACGGTTTTGGTGTTGTTGCGCCTTTTGCATGAAAATCATTCATGTTGGAGCGAGTGATGCCCTTGTAGAATTATGCCATTTTAATATCAGAGCCCACGGGATATGCCGCACCGTTTGTTGGCAAGCGTCGCCTTGCTTTTTATCTGCTGTGCTGCCAAGGCTCAGACTCCTGCACCCCCCGTCATACCGGCATCCCCGGCGATTTCCTATGTGAAGGACATCCAGCCGATCCTCACCGAGAAGTGCGTTGCCTGCCACGCCTGCAATGACGCTCCCTGCCAGTTGAATCTGGGCAGTGGCGAAGGTGTGAGCCGTGGCGCCAGCAAAGTCCCTGTCTATCAGGGCGAACGCAGCGAGGCGGTTGCGCCGACGCGTCTGTTTTATGATGCACGTGATACCGACGCGTGGCGCGGCAAGGGCTTCTATTCAGTACTGGAAGCCCAGGGCAGTCAGGCGGCATTGATGACGCGCATGCTTGATCTGGGCCGCAGCGCACCTTTGCCAGCCAACAGCAGGATTCCGGATGATATCGCCCTGGGGATCAATCGCGAAAACGTCTGCCCGCTGCCCGGCGAATTCAATGCCTATGCGGCTGCCCACGCGCAACAGGGCATGCCGCTGGCGGTCGCCGGACTGACCGATGCCGAATACCAGACCCTGCAGCGCTGGCTGGCCGCCGGTGCGCCGGTCGAGCAGCAGACCATTACCCCGAGTGTCACCGAGGCCGCGCAGATCAATGCCTGGGAGGCGCAGCTCAACGAACCTGGCGCGAATCAGGCGCTGGTCGGTCGCTGGCTGTTCGAACATCTGTTCCTGGCGCACATCTATTTCGAAGGCGGTGAGGCGGGGCACTTCTTCCAGTGGGTGCGCTCGCGAACTCCGAGCGGCAAACCTGTGGACCTGATCGCTACCCGTCGTCCCGACGACGATCCGGGCAGCGACTTCTATTACCGGTTGATCCCCGTGCAAGGTGTGATCGTTCACAAGACCCACATTACCTACGCCATGAGCCCGCAGAAACTGGCGCGGGTCAGGCAGTTGTTCTATGGGGCCGACTGGAAAGTCAGCGCATTGCCGGGTTACGGCCCTGGCCATCGTGCCAATCCGTTTCTGACCTTCGAAGCCATCCCTGCGGTGGCGCGTTATCAGTTCATGCTCGACAACGCGGAGTATTTCGTTCGCACGTTCATTCGCGGGCCGGTCTGTCGCGGGCAGATCGCCACAGACGTGATTCGCGATCAGTTCTGGGTGCTGTTCCAGGACCCGTCGCACGATCGCTACATCACCGATGCGACGTATCGCGGGGAGGCCACGCCATTGCTGGCCATGCCGGGGCAGAACGATGACGTGGGCAGCGTGCTGAGCCTGTGGCTGTCCTACCGCGACCGGCGCAATGAGTATGAAAACCTGCGCCGCGACAGTTACGCGAAAATGCCAGCGCCGGGCTGGAGCACGCTGTGGGCAGGCAATGACAATGCCTTGCTGACCGTTTTCCGCCATTTCGACAGTGCGTCGGTCAATAAAGGGCTGATTGGCGACGTGCCGCACTCCATGTGGCTGTTCGACTACCCGCTGCTGGAGCGCACCTATTATCAGTTGGCGGTGAACTTCGATGTCTATGGCAATGTTTCACATCAAGCCCAGACGCGGCTGTATTTCGATTTGATCCGCAACGGTGCCGAGATCAATTTCCTGCGCCTGATGCCTGCCGACCTGCGTGAAGACATGCTCAGTGATCTTTATCAGGAGGGCGGCAAAATCAAGATGTGGCTGGATTACCAGAAGATCGACGACGATACGCCGACTGGCATCAAGCTCGATGAAAAGGCCGCAAAGCGTGACTTTGCGTCCAGGCTGATCGAGCGCTTCGGCACTTTGAATGCCGCACCTGACCCGATCAACCGCTGCATCGGGGCGTATTGCTCGCGGCCTGGCCTCGACAGCAGCTTTGCCCAGGCAGAACAGGCGCTGAGCCGATTGACGTCGCGTCCTGCTGCGGGTCTGAAGGTCATCGATCAGTTGCCGGAAGCGAGCATGCTGCGCATCGAGGGCGGCAATGGCAAGCGCGTGATCTACAGTATGTTGCGCAACCGCGCGCACAGTAATGTCGCGTTTCTGCTGGGCGAGTCGTACCGCTATATTCCGGGCCTGGACACACTGACTGTCTACCCGGGCGTGCTCAGCAGTTATCCGAATTTCATCTTCAATATTCCGGTCGCACAGGTGCCGGCCTTTGTCGATGCCATGCAGCAGAGCAAGGATCAGGCGAGTTTCGAACAAATCGTCCAGCGTTGGGGCATCCGTCGTACTCATCCACTGTTCTGGAGTTACTTCCACGATCTGAATCGCTACGTTCAGGAAACTGAACCACGCGAAGCGGGCGTGCTGGACATGAATCGCTACGAGAACCTCTGAAAAACCGGGGCTTCACGCCGCAGGCCCTTGTGCAACATGGCCTGCGGCCATCTTTACTTCCTGAACGAAATGTATCTTGCGCGACCTTTTTTTCAAAAAGGTGGTCCGAAATGGTGCGCGTCATAGGCCGGTTTATTCAGCGGCTCATGATTGAAAGTCAGGAAGTAGAGGTTTTTAGTGATGTTGATTTCAGTTCAGGCCCTACGGGCGTTCGCAGCGTGGGTCGTGGTGTGTCATCACTTCATGCAGATTTTTTTCGATTTCAAGGCCAGTGGTCCGGTAGGGCAGTTCTTTGTGTCAAAGGGTGCGGTCGGCGTCGATATCTTCTTCGTCATCAGTGGTCTGGTGATCTTCTTGTCGACGCAGAACAGCGACATGCCAGCACGGCGCTTTATTCTGCATCGTCTGATTCGCATCGTTCCGGCCTATTGGCTGTACACCGCCGCCATGGCGTTGCTGCTGCTGATTGCAGCGCCGATGCTCCCGCATCAGGTCATCGGGTGGCAGAACTTCCTCTTGTCACTGGTCTTCATTCCTTCCGAAAACCCCGGTGGTTATGGTCTCTACCCGACGCTCAACGTTGGCTGGACGCTCAACTATGAGATGTTTTTCTACCTGCTGTTCTCGATGGTGTTCCTCTTCCAACAGCGTCACCGGCCGCTGATCATTGCCGCAGCGCTGTTTGCGGTCAGTGAGGTTCTGGCTCGCGCCGGGCTGATCAGCCGCTTCTACGGCAACGACATCATTTACGAATTCCTGCTGGGTATCGGCATCGGCATCCTCTATCGCCGTGGCTGGATCAAACCGGCGCTGTGGCTGCCGATGGCAGGCATTGCGGTCGGGCTGTATGCGATCAATAACCTGACCAACGAGCAGCGCCTGCTCAATTGGGGCCTGCCGAGTGCCTTGATCGTGCTGTCGTGCATCTCGCTGGAACCGTATTTCCAGGGCAATCGCCTGCTCAAGGTGTTGGGTGACTGCTCTTATTCGGTGTACCTGCTGCACGTTTTGGTGCTGTACGGCGGCTTGCTGATGGCGCAGCGCTTTGGCCTCAGCCCCTATGTGGTTTTCGCGTTCTGCGTGCCGATCATCGCCATCGGTGCCTGGGTCAGTTATGAGTGGATCGAGAAGGGCCTCTACCGCCGGATGAAAGCCTGGCTGGATGGACGCCGGGCGCTCGGTCAGGCGCAGGCATTAACCTGACAAAAATACTAGGACTTTGTGTGAAGCGGCCGATTGGCGTAAACTGCACGCACGTCTGCGAGGAATTTTCATGACCGCTATCACTATTACCGATGCCGCCCACGATTATCTGGCCGATCTGCTGGAAAAGCAGAATACCCCGGGCATTGGCATCCGCGTATTTATCACCCAGCCCGGCACTCAGTACGCCGAAACCTGCATTGCCTACTGCAAGCCGGGTGAAGAAAAACCGGAAGACAAGGCCATCGGCCTTAAGAGCTTCACGGCCTGGATCGACGGCTTCAGCGAGGCCTTTCTGGACGATGCAGTGGTCGACTACGCCACCGACCGGATGGGCGGCCAGCTGACCATCAAGGCGCCGAACGCCAAAGTGCCAATGGTCAATGCCGACAGCCCGATCAACGAGCGTATCAATTACTACCTGCAAACCGAGATCAATCCGGGCCTCGCCAGTCATGGCGGTCAGGTCACGCTGATCGACGTGGTCGAGGAAGAGGCGAAGAATATCGCCGTGCTGCAGTTCGGTGGCGGTTGCCAGGGCTGTGGTCAGGCCGATGTCACGCTGAAGGAAGGTATCGAGCGCACACTGCTTGAGCGTATTCCCGAGCTGTCGGGCGTTCGCGATGTTACCGACCATACGCAGAAAGAAAACGCCTACTACTAAGCGGCTCTTTTTGGCAAGGAAGTTGCTAAACGAAAGTTGCTGCACGAAAACGCCCTGACTGTTCAGGGCGTTTTCATGTGCGGCGGTTGACGAGCGTCAGTCCAGCTCCACCAGTATCGCGCCTTCGTTGACCATCTCGCCCTCATGACAGTAGAGCGCGGTAATCACCCCGGCGCTGGCGGCGCGGATGCTGTGTTCCATCTTCATGGCTTCCAGCACCACCAGTTGCGCACCAGATTCGACAGCCTGACCCACTTCAACCAATACCCGTACGATGCTGCCATTCATCGGTGCCGTCAGGCCTGCATGCTGACCGTCACCGACGTCTGCCTGAGCGATGGTGTCCAGCCGGATGACGCTGTGCAGCTCGTCTTGCCATTCGAGGTACAGCGTATTGCCGCGCCGTATCGCCAAGTGTCGTTGGCGCATACCGTTGTGCTCGACCTGCAGATGCTCGCCACTCAGAGTGAATAACGACGGGCTGCTGTTGTGCAGGCAGGTGTTGCGGGTCTGACCGTTGCAGCTCAGTCGCAGATCCGTCTGCGCGGGCAGGCCGGCGCGAAAGCCACTGCCGACTGACCAGGGCGAATACGGATCGGCTTGATCGATGCGTGCCGGTTCGCTCTGGCTGAAGGCCTCGGCGGCGGCCTGCCAGAATGTCTCGTCCGGCTCATCGGTTTGCGGCAACAGTTGCGTCTGATAACGGGGAATGAAGCCGGTATCAAGCTGCGCGGCGGCGAACGCTGGATGCGCGATGATTCTGCGCAGAAACGCCAGGTTGGTCCGGACTCCGCCCACGGCAAACTCATCGAGCATGGCCAGCAGGCGCAGACGGGCTTGCTCGCGGTCTTCACCCCAGGCAATCAGCTTGCCGAGCATCGGGTCGTAGAAGGGCGAAATGTTATCGCCCTCGGCAACGCCGCTGTCCACACGCCTGCCGGGGCCGGGGGCAGGCTCTCTGTAGAGCTCCAGGGTGCCGGTTGCCGGGAGAAAGTCGTTGGCCGGGTCTTCGGCGTATAGACGGACTTCGATGGCGTGGCCGGTCAGGGGCACCTGCTCCTGGGTGATGGGCAGCGATTCGCCTCTGGCGACGCGGATCTGCCATTCCACCAGGTCCAGCCCCGTGATGTACTCGGTGACCGGGTGTTCCACCTGCAGGCGGGTATTCATTTCCATGAAGAAAAACTCGCCGCGTGCGTCCAGAAGGAACTCGACTGTACCTGCACCCACGTAGCCAATGGCTTGCGCGGCTTTCACTGCGGTTTCGCCCATGGCTTTGCGCAATGTAGCTGTCAGGCCGGGCGCTGGTGCTTCCTCGACGACCTTCTGGTGTCGGCGTTGAATGGAGCAATCGCGCTCATTGAGGTACAGGCAGTGGCCATGCCGGTCGGCAAATACCTGTATCTCGACGTGGCGCGGGGTGAGCACGTATTTCTCCACCAGCATTCTCGCGTCACCGAACGAGGACAGCGCCTCGCGTTGCGCGGAAGCCAGCGCTTCGGCCAGTTCGCCAATCTGCTCGACCACTTTCATGCCTTTGCCGCCGCCACCTGCGGTGGCTTTCAACAGCACCGGATAGCCGATGCGCTCGGCCGCAGCGCGGAATGTTTCGATGTCCTGTGCTTCACCGTGGTAGCCAGGCACCAGAGGCACGCCTGCCTTTTCCATCAATGCCTTGGCGGCGGATTTGCTGCCCATGGCATCGATGGCCGAGGCGGGTGGACCGAGGAAAATCAGCCCGGCGTTTTCGATGGCGCGCGCAAAATCGGCATTTTCAGACAGAAAACCGTAGCCGGGATGGATCGCGTGCGCGCCACTCGCCCTGGCGGCTTCGACAAGCTTGTCTATAGCCAGATAACTCTCTGCAGCCTTGCTGCCGCCAAGGTCGACGCAGATATCGGCCTCGCGGCTATGCCGTGCGTTACGATCAATGGCGCTGTGCACGGCGACCGTGGTGAGGCCCATGTTTTTCGCCGTGCGCATGATGCGGCAGGCAATCTCGCCGCGGTTGGCAATCAGCAGCGTGGTCAGCTCGGGCGTGCTCATGACTGCGAGTCCTTGTGTGGGTCGTGCCGGGCTGCCGAGGCTACGGCAACGGGATCGCCAGGTGGCTGATGGATGACTGGCTGCCAGCCGGGCGTACGTTTTTGCAGGAAGGCGCGCAGGCCTTCCTGTCCTTCGGCACTGGTACGGATGCGCGCAATGGCGCTTTCACAGTAGCGACGCAGCGCGGGGGTCAGCTCACCGTTGCCGACTTCGCGCAGCAGCTCCTTGCTGACGCGCATGGCCTGCGGGCTGTTGAGCAACAGGTTGTCGACCCATTGCTGCGTTTGGTCTTGCAGCTCTGCAGCCGGGTAGCACTCGGCGATCAGGCCGATCTGCTGCGCCCGCTGGCCGTCAAAGCGCTCGGCCGTGAGGGTGTAGCGTCGCGTGGCGCGTTCGCCGATGGCCTGTACCACGAAAGAACTGATGACCGCTGGCGCCAGGCCGATGCGCACTTCGGACAGGCAGAACTGCGCATCCACCGCTGCAATGGCCATGTCACAGCAACCGATCAGGCCCAGCGCACCGCCGAATGCTGCGCCCTGTACCACGGCGAGCGTCGGGATTTTCAGCTTGGCGAGGCCGTACATCAGCTCTGCCAGTTCGCGGGCGTCATCCAGGTTGGTGTTGTAGTCCAGGTCTGCTGCCTGCTGCATCCACGCCAGGTCGGCACCGGCACTGAAATGCCGGCCACGGCCGCGCAACAGCAGGAAACGCAGGCTGGCATCGCCTTGCACCTGCTCCAGCGCGATAATCAGCTCGCGGATCATCTGCGCGTTGAAGGCGTTGTTCTTGTCTGGTCGATTCAGCCACAGCGTGGCAAAGCCACGTGGGTCGTTGATCAGCTCTATGGTTGCGAAGGAGGTCGAAGTCATGGTCATTTCCCGGCTCACATTCGGAACAGGCCGAAAGTGGTAGGTTCGATGGGCGCGTTGAGCGAGGCGGAGAGGGCAAGCGCGAGAATATCGCGGGTTTGTGCCGGGTCGATGACCCCGTCGTCCCACAGGCGGGCGCTGGAATAGTAAGGATGACCCTGATGCTCGTACTGATCGAGAATCGGCTGCTTCAGTTCGGCCTGCTGTTCGGCGCTGAACGCCTGGCCAGCCCGTTCCGCCTGTTCGCACTTGACCTGCACCAGCACGCCGGCAGCCTGTTCGCCGCCCATCACGCCGATCCGAGCGTTGGGCCACATCCATAGAAAGCGCGGGTCGTAAGCGCGGCCACACATGCCGTAGTTTCCTGCGCCGAAACTGCCGCCAATGATCACCGTGAATTTCGGCACCCTGGCGCAGGCCACGGCGGTCACCAGCTTGGCGCCATGCTTGGCGATGCCGCCGGCTTCATACTTCTGGCCGACCATGAAGCCGGTGATGTTCTGCAGGAACAGCAGGGGGATGCCTCTCTGGCAAGCGAGCTCGATGAAGTGCGCGCCTTTCTGGGCTGCTTCTGCGAACAGGATGCCATTGTTGGCGAGAATCGCGATCGGGTAGCCGTGCAGGCGCGCGAAGCCACACACCAGCGTGGTGCCGAACAGGGCCTTGAATTCGTCGAGTACCGAGCCGTCCACCAGGCGTGCGATGACTTCCCGTACATCGAAGGGCTGTTTTGTGTCGACGGGGATGATGCCGTACAGGTCATTGCCGGGGTACAGCGGTGCAATGGGCGCGACCGTGTTCAGTTGACCCTGCTTGCGCCAGTTCAGATTGGCGATGCTGCGTCGCGCCAATGCAAGTGCGTGATCGTCGTTGTCCGCGTAGTGGTCGGCCACACCGGACGTGCGGCAGTGCACATCGGCACCACCCAGCTCTTCGGCGCTGACCACTTCGCCGGTCGCTGCCTTGACCAGTGGCGGGCCGGCCAGGAAGATCGTGGCCTGCTGGCGGACCATGATCGCCTCGTCGGCCATAGCCGGTACGTATGCGCCACCGGCGGTGCAGGAGCCCATGACCACCGCGATCTGGGCAATTCCTTGTGCACTCATGTTGGCTTGATTGAAGAATATCCGTCCGAAATGTTCGCGATCCGGAAATACCTCATCCTGACGTGGCAGGTTGGCGCCGCCTGAGTCCACCAGATAGATGCATGGCAGGCGGTTCTGCTGGGCGATCGTTTGCGCGCGCAAATGCTTTTTGACGGTCAGCGGGTAATAGGAGCCGCCTTTGACCGTGGCATCGTTGGCGATGATCATGCATTCGACGCCCTCGACCCGGCCGATTCCGGCGATCACGCCAGCGGCCGGCACCTCTTCGCCGTACACCTCATGCGCAGCCAGTTGGCCGATTTCCAGAAACGGCGAGCCGGTGTCCAGCAAGCGGTTGATACGCTCGCGCGGCAGCAACTTGCCGCGTGAAGTGTGACGCTCCTGTGCTTTGCGGCCGCCCCCTTGCTGGACGTTGCTCAACAGCGAGCGCAGTGCTTCGACCTGCTTGAGCAGGGCGTCGCGATTGAGGATGAATTCCGGCGAGCGGGTGTTGATTCGGGTCTGCAGGATGGTCATGGTGGCTCCGCAATCAACGGGTTTCGTTGAACAGTTCGCGACCGATGAGCATGCGCCGGATTTCACTGGTGCCTGCGCCGATCTCGTAGAGTTTGGCGTCGCGCAACAGTCGGCCCGCCGGGAACTCGTTGATGTAGCCATTGCCGCCCAGAATCTGGATGGCTTCCAGCGCCATCTGCGTGGCGCGCTCGGCGCTGTACAGGATCACCCCGGCAGCGTCCTTGCGAGTGGTCTCGCCGCGGTCGCAGGCCTGGGCCACCGCGTACAGGTAGGCCCGGCTGGCATTGAGCTGGGTGTACATGTCTGCGACCTTGCCCTGAATCAGCTGAAACTCGCCGATACTCTGGCCGAACTGCTTGCGGTCGTGAATGTAGGGCACCACCACGTCCATGCACGCCTGCATGATCCCGGTGGGACCGCCGGAGAGCACGACGCGCTCGTAATCGAGGCCGCTCATCAGCACCCTGACGCCACCATCAAGCACGCCCAGCAGGTTCTCTTCGGGCACCTCGACATCATCGAAAAACAGTTCGCAGGTGTTGGAGCCGCGCATGCCCAGCTTGTCGAACTTGCTGCCGCGCGAGAAGCCTTTCCAGTCGGGTTCGACGATAAACGCACTGATGCCGTGGGCTGCCTTTTCCAGGTCGGTCTTGGCGTAGATCACGTAGGTGTTGGCATCCGGCCCGTTGGTGATCCAGGTCTTGCTGCCGTTGAGCACATAACGATCACCGCGCTTGTCGGCGCGCAGTTTCATCGACACCACGTCCGAGCCAGCATTGGGTTCGCTCATGGCCAGTGCGCCAACGTGTTCGCCGCTGATCAGCTTGGGCAGGTAACGGGCCTTTTGTGCCGGGCTGCCATTGCGATTGATCTGGTTAACGCACAGGTTGGAATGGGCGCCATAGGACAGCGCCACGGATGCCGAGCCACGGCTTATTTCTTCCATCGCCACGACGTGCGCCAGATAACCCAGGCCCGCGCCACCATATTCCTCGCTGACAGTAATCCCCAGTACGCCCATTTCACCGAACTTGCGCCACATGTCGGCGGGGAACAGGTTGTCCTTGTCGATCTGCGCGGCGCGCGGGGCAAGCTCTGCGGCGACGAAAGACTGCAGCTGATCACGCAGCATGTCGATGGTTTCGCCCAAGGCGAAATTCAGGCTGGGGTAACTCATGGGGCGTTCCTTTTTGTTCTTGAATGACGCTTTGTTCGTGGGTCGGTTGTGGCGTGTACCAGCTATGACCTTTACGTTAACGTAAACCTGTAGGATTGTGCTGTCAACGCCGATGCCGATGTGAACAAAGCGTGATCGGACTGTAGTGTTCAATCATGAGAGAAGAGGGCGGAACGCCGGAAAGCACGAAGGGGAGCCTGGGCTCCCCTTCAAGGTATGTTGCTATGCTCTTTTTTGTTTTTCGGGAGGCCTGTTGTTGTTTTTGGCGACCTGGCCCTTCACATCTTTTTTGAGCGATCCGCATGCGGGACCAAGAGCAAACGTATTTTTTTGAGCGCTGATGACACTTTCATCGTAGTGATCCAACCAGTTCGGCAGCTGCCTTGGGGCAGTTTTATTGTTCTCTGTCTGGCTGCGAACGACTTGCCAGGCAAGCGGTTCGGAAAAGCTATCCACTTCAAAAAAATCTGTTAGCTACGTCTCTGTCCGTGTTGTTCTTGTTATGTCAGAGCCGGTACGTGTTGTTTTTATTGGGTTACTGCGTGTTTTTATTTTTGTTGTACGAAGGATATAGCAGGACCCGTGCCAGTTTTTCAAAACCCCTGTAATACCGGGGGATGACCTTGTTTTTCCGGCATCGGACCGTTTGATTCTGCGGTCGAGTGTTTCCGTGTTACCCGTTTGTCTCGACTCGACGCGGGGCAGAGTAACACTCTGTGGCAAGTTGTCGCACCCTGTTACCGACAGACGACGACAGCGTTACGCAGACAATCTGGCCTTTGCTACACGAGAGCCATTGCTACGGTGCAGCACGTCGCAGATGCGCTGGCCCGCCGCGATGACCTGGTCCAGATCGACGCCGGTTTCGATACCCAGCCCCTGCAACATATACAGCACGTCTTCAGTGGCCACATTGCCGCTGGCGCCCTTGGCGTAAGGGCAGCCACCGAGGCCGGCCACGGAGCTGTCGAACACCTGGATGCCTTCCTCCAGGCTTGCGTAGATATTCACCAATGCCTGGCCATAGGTGTCATGGAAGTGGCCAGCCAGCTTGCCGCGCGGTATCTGCGCAGCCACGGCGTTGAACAATGCCCGTGTAGCGCCCGGCGTGCCGGTTCCGATGGTGTCGCCCAAGGAAATTTCATAGCAGCCCATCGCGTGCAGTTCGTTGGCGACCGTCGCGACCTGTTCGGGCGAAACACTGCCCTCGTAAGGGCAGCCCAGCACGCATGACACATACCCTCGAACCTGCACACCATGCATGCGTGCTGCTTCCATGACAGGCGCGAAGCGCTCCAGGCTTTCGCTGATCGAGCAGTTGAGGTTGCGTTGCGAGAACCCTTCGGTCGCCGCCGCGAACACCGCGACCTCCCTGACGCCGGCCGCCAAGGCATCTTCAAAGCCACGCAGATTTGGCGCCAGCGCCGAGTAGATGACGCCCTCACGACGCTGGATGCGTTCGAGCACCTGTGCAGAGCCCGCCATCTGCGGAACCCATTTGGCCGAGACAAAACTGCCGACCTCGATATGGCCCAGCCCGGCTGCCGTCAGGTCATCCACCAGGCGCACCTTGTCGTCGACACTGATGGGTTGTGCTTCATTCTGCAGGCCGTCACGCGGGCCGACTTCAACGAGATTCACCTTTTGCGGAAGGGACATGGCAGCGCCTTTGTAGTCAGTGCGAATGGTCAGAGTGGGGCGGCAGCGGTTTTATCGAGTGCGGCTCGGCAGCGCTCTTCGGCGGTATCCAGCTCCAGCTGCATCTGGTGGATGTCCAGCAACTGCTGTTCCAGCTGATCACGGCGTTCGGCGATCTTGTCCAGCATGGTCTGCAACTGCTTCTGGTTACCGCCGGCAGGGTCGTATAACGAGATCAGTTCCTTGCACTCGGCCAGGGAAAAACCGATGCGTTTGCCACGCAGGATCAGTTTCAGGGTGACCTTGTCACGCGCCGTATAGATACGCTCCAGGCCCTTGCGTTCAGGGCTGAGCATGCCTTGCTCTTCGTAAAAGCGTATGGCGCGGGTGGTGATGTCCAGCTCGCGGGCGAGCTCGGAAATACTGTAGGTCTGACTGCTCATGGCGTGGCTCGGAAAGGTATACAGCCGCAAAGCTAAGGGTTGCTTTACGTATACGTCAAGCTGTGTGGCGGTGCCAAAGGTCGAGAGGTCACACTCCGGCACTTAGAAATCACATTAACTAATCGATTTAAATGCTTATAAATCATTGGCTTGTATTTTCTATTTCATGTCTTTTCGAGGCTCTGCTCCTGCGACACAACCCGCTGCGAGAGCTCGATGATCTGTTCTCGCATCCAGCGATTGGCCGGGTCCTGATCGGTGCTTTCATGCCAGTACAGGTGGGTTTCGACCGAGGGAACATCAGCTACTGGCAGGTAGACATAGTGCAAGTCGTTACGACGGGCGAAGCGCTCGGGTACGGTCATGACCATGTCGGTCTGCTGCAGCACCTGAGTTGCCATCATGTAGTGCTGCGAGCGCAATGCGATCCTGCGCTGGATGCCCATCTTGCCGAGCGCCAGATCCACATGACCCAGCCCGCTGCGGCGGCTGGAAATATGGATATGCGCCTGGCTCAGGTAATCGTCGAGGGTCAGAATGGCCTTGTTCGCCAATGGATGGCCCTTGCGCATGCCACACACATAACGGTCCTCCATCAGCTTCACATGCCGCACTTGCGGGTCAGTGTTGAGCGGCGCGTCCACGGCGAAGTCGAGGCGCCCGGCAGCCAGTTCCTTGGTGGTTTCCCGGCGCTTGGACAGAAAGCTTTCGATGGTCACCGCAGGTGCCAGGCGTCGCAGGCGCTGGAACAGCGCGGGCAGGATCACCGCTTCGGTCAGGTCGGTCATGCTGATGCGGTAGTTCTTGTTGGCCTGTAACGGGTTGAAGATGCGGCTTTCCTGCACCGATACCCTGAGCAACGAAAGCGCATTGCGCACCGGGCCAATGATGTTCTGCGCCATCGGTGTCGGCACCCTGCCTTGTGCCGTGCGCACGAACAGCGGGTCATTGAAGGTCTCGCGCAACCGCGCCAGTGCGTTGGAGACCGCAGGCTGGGTGATGCCGACAATCTGTCCGGCGCGGGTCAGATTGGCTTCGGTATAAATGGCGTCGAAGACAATGAAGAGGTTGAGATCGACCTTGTTCAGGTTCATTGATGGGGCGCCTCGTGCCGTTATTGTGATTGACTGTTTAGAGGGGCGTAATGCCGCAATGGTGATGGATCATATATCGGTTATGAATGTTTATACACGCTGAGAATAGATTAGATAAATGTGCAGCGGTTCTCTAGCATCGCGTTCATGACTTCGACAACCCGATCGACACGGTGGCGACCCCATGGATTTTGCGTATTCCCCGAAGGTGCAGGCCCTGCGTGAGCGCGTCACGGCGTTCATGGATGCATACGTCTATCCGGCCGAGCCGGTTTTCGAGCGGCAAGTGGCCGAAGGGGATCGCTGGCAGCCCACGGCAATCATGGAAGAGCTCAAGGCCCGTGCCAAGTCGGAAGGCTTGTGGAATCTGTTCCTGCCAGACTCCGGGTTTGGCGCCGGCCTGAGTAATCTGGAGTACGCGCCGCTGGCGGAAATCATGGGTCGCTCACTGCTCGGTCCCGAGCCCTTCAATTGCTCGGCGCCCGACACCGGCAACATGGAGGTACTGGTCCGCTATGCCAGTGAGGACCAGAAAACCCGCTGGCTCGAACCGCTGCTGCGCGGTGAGATTCGCTCTGCCTTTGCCATGACCGAGCCCGACGTGGCCTCATCGGACGCCACCAATATGGCCGCGCGCGCTGAGCGTGACGGTGACCAATGGGTCATCAACGGACGCAAGTGGTGGACCTCCGGTGCCTGCGACCCGCGCTGCAAAATCCTGATATTCATGGGCCTGAGCAATCCTGAGGGGCCGCGCCATCAGCAGCATTCGATGATTCTGGTGCCGGTCGATACGCCCGGCGTAAAGATCGTGAGGCCACTGCCGGTGTTCGGCTATGACGATGCGCCCCATGGCCATGCCGAAGTGCTGTTCGAAAACGTCAAGGTCCCGTTCGAAAACGTGCTGCTTGGTGAAGGGCGAGGGTTTGAAATCGCTCAGGGAAGGCTAGGACCAGGGCGCATTCACCACTGCATGCGCTCGATCGGCATGGCGGAGCGGGCGCTGGAGCTGATGTGCAGGCGTTCCATTGACCGCGTTGCGTTCGGCAAACCGTTGGCCAAGCTGGGCGGCAATATCGACCTGATCGCCGACTCGCGCATGGAGATTGACATGGCACGCCTGCTGACCCTGAAAGCGGCGTACATGATGGACACCGTCGGCAACAAGGTTGCCAGAAGCGAAATCGCGCAGATCAAGGTGGTTGCCCCCAACGTGGCGCTGAAGGTCATAGACCGAGCGATTCAGATGCACGGTGGCGCCGGGGTTTCCAATGATTTCCCGCTGGCCTACATGTACGCCATGCAGCGTACCCTGCGTCTGGCTGACGGCCCGGATGAAGTGCATCGCGCTGCCGTCGGCAAGTATGAACTGGGCAAATATATGCCGGCAGATCTGGCGCGCAGCCAACTCTAGCTGTCAGCCAATTACTGCACCCAGACTTCGACGCGACGGTTCTTGATCCGGCCGTCGTCGATATCATTGGTGGCCACCGGCATCTCGTCACCCAGGCCAACGATATCGCGGAACGTCACGCCACTTTTCAGCAGTTCCCGGCGCACGGCCATGGCACGCAGCCTGGAAAGCAGGGCGGCACGCTCCGGGTCGCTCTTGGCGTCGCCGAAGCCGACCAGCGTTACATGCCGGTCCAGTTTGTCGCTGGATTTCAGGTAATCCGCGACCCGCTTGAGGTCCTGCTGCGCCTTGTTGTCCAGGCGTGCGCTGCCTTGGGCAAAGCGGAAGTTGACGGACAGGCGTTCGGCCTTGCGTGCCAGCGCCTGGTAATCGGGGGGCATCTGCGCGGTAGGCTGCACCTTGAGCACCTGCACGGTCTGCGCGACAAAACCGCTCTGCGCGACGATGGCCTGGCCGTCGGCGCTCTGCGCGAAACGGACCAGCGCCTGCGCCCAGCGCTGATGGGCCGAGGTGGGCACATAAAAGTACAGTCGTCGCGACAACGGATAGTCTTCGGTGGCAATCAGGCTGACGGTCGGCAGCATGGGCCTGGAATCGCCGTCGGCTATGGCCACCGCCTTGGCGCGGCGGATGGAAGGCAGGCCGATGAAGCCGATGCCATTGATGTCCTTGCTGACTTCGTCGGAGAGCTGTTCGCTGGATTCGAATCGCGCGGCGCTGCCGAGCAGGGTCTTACCGTATTTGCTCAGTACAAGGTCCTTGAACGTCTCGTAGGTGCCGGACTTTTCATCGCGAACATAGAGATGGATGGCGCCTGGATTGCCACCGATCTCACTCCAGTTTCTGACTTCGCCACTGAAAATGCGCGCCAGTTGAAGGGTATCCAGTTGTCTCAGCGGATTGGCGGGATGCAGGATCACTGCAACGCCGTCGATGGCAATGGTTTGCTCGCTGGCTGCGCTTTTCAGGTCACCGAGGCTGGCCAGATCTTTGGCCTCCTGATCCTTGATCGGTCGAGAGGAGGCCGCGACATCCGCACTGCCGGCTTTCAGCGCAGTGAAACCGGTGCCTGAGCCATGGGCGGCGACTTCGACACTGACGGGTTGACCGGCGGCCGTGGTTCCGATGACGCGCTGTTCATTGAGGGTGTTGCCGGGAAGGGTCTGTACCGATTGCAGACCTTGCTGGCGCATCAATCCTTCGACCAGCGCAGGTCCGAGTTGGGCATTGATGGTGTTGGAGCCTTGAATGCGCAACGCCGGTATATCGCCAGCAGGCAGCGGCAGTGCGGCTTGCGCGAAAGCGGGCAGGGTGGCGCTCGACAGAATGAGCGCCGTAAGCAAAGCGCGCAGCATCGGCGTCACCATGAATCACGGGAGGGTGCCGGGAGAATAAGTCAGAGAGATTGCCGGAATATGACAATTTCAGGGTCTGTGCGTGTTTCAGCTTTCAGCGCGACCCACCCCTTATAAGGAAGGATCGCGCAGGAGGAGCCTGGGAGGGGATCAGTCAGCTGAGTTCCAGCCAGATGGGCGCGTGATCGGACGGTTTTTCCATTCCGCGCAAATCGTAATCCACACCCGCTTCCTTGATGCGTGGCTGCAGACAGGTAGAGGTCATGATCAGATCGATGCGCAGGCCGCGTTTGGGCTCGTCTTCAAAGCCACGGCTGCGATAGTCGAACCAGCTGAAGCGGTCGACGACTTCCGGATACAGGTGCCGAAAGCTGTCCACCAGCCCCCAGTTTTTCAGGCGCTCCATCCACTCCCGCTCTTCAGGCAGAAAGCTGCACTTGCCGGTTTTCAGCCAGCGTTTGGCGTTGTCGGCGCCAATGCCGATATCGCAATCCTGCGGAGAGATATTCACGTCGCCCATGACGATCAGCGGCTGATCGTTACTGAAGTGGCCTTCGAGCAGTGTTTGCAGGTTCTCGTAAAAGCGCTGTTTGGCGGGGAATTTGGTCGGGTGGTCGCAGCTCTCGCCCTGTGGAAAGTAGCCATTCATGATGGTTACCGGCTGGCCGTTGCTGTCGGCGTAAGTCCCCCAGATGAAACGCTTCTGGGATTCCTCGTCGTCGCCTTCGAAACCCTTGTGCAGGGCCAGTGGCGCGTTGCGAGACAGCAGAGCGACACCGTAATGGCCTTTCTGGCCGTGGAAGTGAACGTGATAGCCCAGCGCTTCGACTTCCGCCTGGGGGAATTGCTCGTCCGAAACCTTGGTTTCCTGAAGACCGATCACGTCAGGTTGATGTTTGTCGATCAGCGCCGCCAGCTGATGCGGTCGAGCGCGCAGACCATTGATGTTGAACGAGACGATTTTCATAAAGCAGCGGTCCTGAGCAAAAACAAACAGCGATGCTAGCCGACCTGTGGTTTCAGGACCAGTGCCGTGTCGGAAGCGCAGGCCAGGGGGTGTCTGGATAATTCGTTGGAACTGTTATCAATGGCCATCACTCGAAAGCCTGCTTGCCAAAACCGCTGCGCCAGACGCAGTTCCGTTAACACGAGGCCTTTTATGTCCCTACCTGCTGCCATCACGGGTGAAATTCGCCAACTCGACAGTGGTTATTCCCGTGAAACCCGCTCCTTGCTGTTCAGGGCCTACCGGCACGATCCGACATTTGCCTATCTGTTCAACGCCGAGCGTGAGGGATATGAGCAACGTGTGTTGGCGACCATTCGCCAGCTGGTCAAACAACACTTTCTACAAAACCAGCCTGCGCTGGGCCTGTTCCTGCAGGACCGTTTGGTCGGCGTAGCGCTGATCGCACCGCCGCAGCGTCGTCTGGGTGTCACCGAAAGCTGGGCCTGGCGTCTGCGCATGGTGATGGACACCGGTCTGGGCTGCACTCAACGCTATCTGGCCTATTACAACGCAGTGCTCGCCTGTGTGCCGTCGGAAACCGTGCATGTGCTGCCGTTGATAGGCCTTGATCCGGAGTTCCAGGGGCAGAAGCTCGGCCAGGACCTGAGCGAGCAACTGCTGGCAGCGTTGCATGACTGGTGCGCAGTGGATGAACACTCCCAGGGCATCGTGGTCGATACCGGCAATCCGCGTTATCTGGAATTCTATAAGCGACAGGGCTACGAAGAGATCGGTGAAATTGCTGTAGGCCCTGTCCGAGAGCATGTGTTTTTTCATCCGAACCCTCAGGTTTCACTGCCGGTCCCTGACGTAATGGCCTGAATATCCGACAATTCGTGGGCTTCCAGTGCAGCCTGTCGATCGTGGTAGCATCTACGCCCATGAAGCTTTTCAGACTATTCAGCAGCGTGTTCCTGATGACCATGAGTGCGGCGGCGCTTGCCCAGGCCCGCCTCGACGTCAGGATCAAGCCTGCCAATCCGCAACTCAAGGCCAGCGTCGAAGGGTATGTCGGTGATTTGGGCGAGCGTGACGTCCAGGCGCTGCGTAATTTCAGCCTCGGCGCTGAGCAACAGGCGGAAAAAGCCGCTCAGGCGCTGGGTTATTACCAGGCGCAGATCGACAGTGAGATCAAGGACGGAGATCAACCCAGCCTGGTGATCAACATCCAGCCGGGCGAGCCCATTCACCTGCGTAACGTGGTGATCCGGGTCGAAGGGCCGACGGCAGCAATGAAGGCCTTTCGTGTGCCGAGCAGCGACGCGCTGAAAAGCGGCGCGGTGTTGAACCACGGCAACTATGAAGACGCCAAGCGCCTGATCCAGAATCAGGCCTCGCGCTACGGATTTTTCAGTGGCCATTTCACCAGTCAGCGTCTGGCCATCGATCCGCGGGCCGGTGTGGCCGATATCGAACTGGTTTATGAAAGCGGACCGCGCTACACGCTCGGCAAGGTCATGTTCAGCGGCGACGCGCCATTTGATGACGATCTGCTCAAGCGCATGGTGCCGTTCAAGGAGAACACGCCCTACGACTCCCAACTGATTGCCGAACTGACCCAGGCGATGCAGGGCAGCGGCTATTTCGAGGGCGTACGGGTCGATGCGGCGCCCACCGCAGCGCAAAACCAGGTCATTCCGGTGACCGTCCAGCTCGAAACCCGTAAACCTCGTACCATGGGCCTGGGTCTGGGCTATTCGACCGACGTCGGCCCGCGCGGCAAAGCCAACTGGACCCGGCACTGGGCCAACCCGCAGGGCCACAGTTACGGTTTCGAATCCGAGATATCCGCGCCACGGCAGAATATCGGCCTGTGGTACGACGTGCCACTTGATCCGCCGCTGACCGACAAATTGCGCTACGCCGGCGGGTATCAGTACGAAGAGATTGCCGGAACCGACAGCCTCAGCAAGTTGCTGACTGCCGGGCAGGAATGGCACAGCAAGCTGCCCAGCGGTTGGGAACGGGTCATATCCCTGAAATGGCAGCGTGAAGAATATCGCCTGGGTGATGACGCCGGCCTCAGTACGCTGCTGATGCCCGGTATCAGTTACTCGTATCTGCGCAGTGACAATCGCATCGACCCGCACCAGGGTTATCGCCTGCAATTCGATACGCAGGTGGCCAAGGAGGGCATGTTGTCTGACGCTAACCTGGTGCATGCCAATGTGCTGCTCAAAGGGCTGACCACCGTCGCGCAAAATCACCGCTTTCTCGGTCGCGTGCAGTTTGGCGGCAACCTTACGGACGGTTACACCTCGATACCGCCATCGCTGCGCTTTTTTGCCGGCGGCGATCAAAGCGTGCGCGGCTATGACTATCAGAAGCTGTCACCGACCAATTCTGACGGCGACCGTATCGGCGGCCGGTATATGTTTGCCGGTAGCGTCGAATACCAATATTCCATTGCTGACAAATGGCGCCTGGCGACCTTCATCGATCAGGGCAACTCGTTCAACAGCCTGGACAAGCCAGACCTGAAAACCGGGGTGGGTTTCGGCGTGCGCTGGGTATCTCCAGTGGGCCCGCTGCGTCTCGATCTGGCCCACGCGCTGGACGATGATGGCGGAATCCGTCTGCACTTTTCGATGGGGCCGGAGCTTTGAACACGTCGAACATCACCCGCGGAGCCAAGGTCGTCGGGCTGGGACTTGTCGCATTACTGCTGCTTGTGGTCATTATTGTCGCGCTGCTGCTGGGCACCCACACGGGCAGCCAGTGGGCCCTGGCTCGGGTACCCGGCGTACAGCTGGAAAACTTTCAGGGGCGACTGGGTAGCCAGTGGAGCGCCGAGCGTCTGGTATGGCAGCAGGGCGCAGACCATGTCGAGGTTCAATCCGTCGATTTCGCCTGGACGCCTGCCTGCCTGTTGAAGATGACGCTGTGCATCGACCGTCTGCATGCGCAGCAGGTGCTGATGCACTTCCCGCCGAGCGATACGCCCGCC
This sequence comes from Pseudomonas cerasi, assembly GCF_900074915.1. GTDB lineage: Bacteria > Pseudomonadota > Gammaproteobacteria > Pseudomonadales > Pseudomonadaceae > Aquipseudomonas > Aquipseudomonas cerasi. Next base: position 3,060,847 of record NZ_LT222319.1, on the reverse strand, counting down.
AGCGACGGCCCGATCCAGTTACCGACGCTCAGGTTACCGCTGGCGCTGCAACTGGGTGATATACAGCTGGGTGGTCTGCAACTGGATGGCGTCGAACAATTGCGCGATCTCAAGCTGGCAGCGCACTGGACAGCCGAAGGCTTGAAGATCGACAGTGCGCACCTGCAACGTGATGCGCTTGTGCTGGACCTCAATGGCCTGCTGAAACCCGAGGGCGACTGGCCACTCAGTGTGCAAGGTCAACTGCAACTTCCACCACAGGATGGCCAGCCCTGGGCGCTGGCGCTGGATATTCAGGGCGACCTGCTGAAAACGCTGCAACTCAAGGCGGACAGCAGCGGCTACCTGCCGGGTTTGCTGACCGGCGAGTTGCAACCCCTGGCCGAACACCTTCCTGCACGCATCAAGCTGACGGCCGAGCACTTCAAACCCAGTGCTGCATTGCCTGATACGTTGCAGCTGGACCAGTTGCTGCTGACCGCCGAAGGCAATCTTGACTCGGGCTATCTGATAGATGGCAGCGCCAACCTTCCCGCAGAGAAAGGTCCTGTCGCGTTGTCATTGAAAGGAAACGTGGATGCCAACGGCGCAACCATCGCCGGACTCGATCTGGCCGCCGATGATCAGCAGCGTCTGGCTATCAACGGCAAGATGAACTGGCAGCGCGGTTTTTCTGCAGATGCGAGCATCGACTGGCTGGATTTCCCCTGGCAGCGCCTGTATCCATTGGCGTCAGAGCCTCAAGTGGCATTGCATGCCTTCAAGGGCGATATTTCCTATACCGATGGCAAATACCTCGGCAATTTCAACGCCAGCCTCAAAGGGCCTGCCGGTGCATTCACCCTGGTCAGCCCGTTCAGCGGCAATCTGCAAGAGATCCATCTGCCGCAACTGGAACTGGTCGCAGGGCAGGGCAAGGCCAGCGGTTTCCTGAACCTGCAATTCGCTGACGGCATCGGCTGGGATACGGCTCTGGACCTGAGTGCGTTGGACCCTTCATTCTGGGTTGCCGAACTGCCCGGCACACTGGCAGGCCCGTTGCGCAGCAAAGGTCAGATGCGCAACGCGCAGCTTGAACTCAGCGCAGACCTCGATTTGAAAGGGCGTTTGCGTGGTCAGCCGGCGCTGCTGCAAGCCAAGGCTGACGGCCATGATCAGCAATGGAATGTCAGCAGCCTGAGCATCCGCCTCGGCGACAACCGTATTCAAGGTGCGGGTAGCCTGCAGGAGCGTCTCAAGGGGCAGCTGGACCTGGATCTGCCGCGTCTGGCCCAGCTTTGGCCACGCTTGCAGGGGCAAGTCAAAGGCCGGCTGGACTTGGCCGGAACGCTACAGGCGCCCCAGGGGCAATTGGCCTTGCAGGGCAGCCAGCTCGCCTTGCAGGACAATCGTCTGCAGACTCTCACGCTCAACGCCAGACTGGATCAGGCGCAGCGCGCGATCATCAACCTGAAAGGTGCCGGTATTCAGGCTGGCGATACCCAGCTGGGCACCTTGCTGGTAGACGGTCAGGGCACACTCAAGAGCCAGCAGCTGAAGCTGGATCTGCAAGGACCGCTGCTCAAGCTGGCCATCGGCCTTGACGGTGGCCTGGACAAGGGTGATTGGCGAGGCCGACTGGCCAGCGGTACGGTGCAGAGCGGCGGGCAGAACTGGCGTTTGCAGCAGCCGGCGAAGATCGAGCGTCTGGCCGATGGCCGGCTCAACTTTGGTGCCCATTGCTGGTTGTCCGGGGGCGCCAGCCTGTGTGGCGGCGATCAGCGCCTGATGCCGGAGCCTCATCTGCGTTATCAGCTCAAGAATTTCCCCCTGGACAGCCTGGCGCAATGGATGCCCAAGGATTTTGCCTGGAAGGGCGCGTTGAATGCAGACGTGCAACTCGACATTCCGGCAGCTGGCCCCAGCGGCAAGGTCACGATTGACGCCGGAGGCGGCACGCTGCGGGTACGCAACAACAACCAGTGGCTGGACTTCCCTTATCAGACGCTGAAACTGGCCACCACGCTGGCGCCCAAACGCATCGACACGCGTCTCGACTTTGAGGGCGGCAAGCTGGGAAGGCTGTTGCTCAACGCACAGATTGACCCGCTGGCCAAGGACAAGACCCTGGCGGGCGACTTCAATCTCTCGGGGCTGGATATCTCGGTGGCACGTCCTTTCGCGCCGATGGTGCAGAAACTCAATGGGCGTCTGAATGGCAATGGCCGGTTGTCAGGCACGTTGCTGGCGCCACTGGTCAACGGCAACGTGACGCTTGAAGGGGGTGAAGTGGCGGGGGCAGAGCTGCCTATGGAACTGCATGACCTCAAGGTCCAGGCGTTGATTGCCGGAGAAAGCGTACAGCTCAACGGCGGCTGGAAAAGTGGCAGCACCGGGCAGGGCAGCATAGGCGGTCAGGTGGCTTGGGGGCAAAGCCTGAATGTCGATGTGAGCCTCAAGGGCTCGCGCCTGCCGATCAATGTCGAACCCTATGCGGCGGTAGAGGCGGCGCCTGACCTGAAAATCTCCATGCAGGGCGAGCGACTGGCGATCTCCGGCAAGGTGCTGGTGCCCAAGGGCGCGATTACCGTACGCGAGTTGCCGCCGTCCACTGTGAAGCTCTCCGGTGACACAGTGATCGTCGGACAGCAGACCGAGGAGGGCGCTCCGCCGCTGGCCGTGGCGATGGATATCGATGTGGAAGTCGGCCAGGAAAAGCTCAGTTTCAGCGGGTTCGGGCTCACCGCCAATCTGGTCGGGCATGTACACATTGGTGACAATCTGGACACTCGTGGCGAGCTCAACCTGAACGACGGTCGTTATCGTGCCTACGGTCAACGGCTGACCATACGCAAGGCGCGTCTGCTGTTTGCCGGCCCGGTCGACCAGCCTTATCTGGACATCGAGGCGATTCGCCAGACCGACGACGTGATTGCCGGTATCCGCCTGACCGGCAGCGCCGAGCAGCCCACCACCGAGGTGTTTTCCGAGCCTGCGATGAGCCAGGAGCAGGCGCTTTCCTATCTGGTCATGGGCAGACCGCTCAGCACTTCCGGCGAAGACAACAACATGGTCGCTCAGGCTGCGCTGGCAATGGGTGTTGCGGGCAGCTCGTCGACCACCGGCAAGCTCGCAGACAATCTGGGTATCAAGGATTTCGAGCTGGACACTTCGGGAACCGGCGACAAGACCAATGTGGTTGCCAGCGGCAAGATCACCGACAAGCTCAGCCTGCGTTATGGCGTAGGCGTGTTTGAACCGGCCAATACCATTGCCTTGCGCTACCTGCTCAGTAAGCGCGTGTACCTCGAGGCCGCGAGTGGTGTTGCCAGCTCGCTGGATATTTTCTATAAAAGGGACTTCTAGGCGAGGGCTGGTGGCGGTAACGGCGCGGCCCTGTGCCGAACCGCCTGGCCTTTCTCGAGCGTCCCTCTTGCAACTGCAAGTCCCTTCACACGTCATTTACCTTCAGGTTGCCGGTCATCATGGATCGATTCAACGCCATGCGCGTGTTCACCCGTATCGTCGAACTCGGCGGTTTCGCCAGGGCGGCCGAGAGTCTGCACATGCCTCGTGCTTCGGTAACGATCCTGATCAAGCAGCTGGAAGCGCACCTGGGCGTACAGCTTTTGCAGCGTACGACGCGTCAGGTCAGCGCCACCCCTGACGGCAAGGCCTATTACCAGCGCTGCGTCAGCCTGCTGGCCGATCTGGACGATGCCGAAGCATCGTTTTCGGCGACGGGGGCCGAGCCCAAGGGGTTGCTGCGTGTCGATCTGCCCGTCAGTCTGGGGCGCATGATCATCATCCCGGCGTTGCCTGAATTCAGCCGGCGCTATCCGCAGATCCGCCTGGAAATCGGCATGAGCGACAGGCCGGTCGATCTGATCCGCGAAGGCGTGGACTGCGTGCTGCGTGCCGGCGCCGCACTGGATGAAACGCTGGTTGCCAGGCCGCTGGGCAGTCTGACCCAGATCACCTGCGCCAGTCGTGAATACCTGGAGCAATACGGCACGCCACGGAACCTGAATGAGCTCGCGCAACATCAGGTAATCGAATATTTTTCGACCAGTACCGGCAAGCGCTATGGTCTGGAGTTCATGGCCGATGGCATGGACGTTGAGCACGCCTCGGCCTGCTCGATCGCTGTCAACAGTGCCGACGGCTATGTCGCGGCGTGCGAAGCGGGATTCGGCCTGATTCAGGTGCCGCGCTACCATGTCGCCGCGCAATTGCGCAGCGGTGTGCTGGTGGAAGTGCTGCGATTGCATCGTCCGCCGCCACTGCCACTGACGGCCCTTTACCCCCCGCATCGACAGTTGTCACGACGAGTGAGGGTATTCGTTGATTGGCTGGTGGAATTGTGTGCCCACACAGATATCAGGGACAGACTGGTTTCCTGAAAAAATTCAGAATTATCCCATATAGGCCGCGGCACACTTTCGTGTTTAACTTCCGGCTCTTTCATCCATTTTGAAAAGGAACGTGTTTCATGGCTCAAGTGACCCTCAAAGGCAGCCCCGTTCAGGTCAGTGGCAACCTGCCTGAAGTCGGTAGCAAGGCACACGATTTCACGCTGGTTGGCGCAGGTCTTGCCGATAAGACCCTGGCGTCCTTCGCCGGCAAGCGCAAGGTATTGAACATCTTCCCGAGCGTCGATACGCCGACCTGTGCCACCTCGGTACGTAAATTCAACACCCAGGCCAATGACCTGAGCAACGCCGTTGTTCTGTGCATCTCGGCTGACCTGCCGTTTGCCCAGGCCCGGTTCTGCGGCTCCGAAGGTCTGGAAAATGTCCAGAACCTGTCCTCGTTCCGCAGCGCCGATTTTGCTCAAAATTATGGTGTTGCCATTGCAGACGGCCCGCTCACGGGTCTGACAGCACGCGCCGTGGTCGTTCTGGACGAGAACGATAAGGTACTGCACAGCGAACTGGTTGCCGAGATTGGCAGCGAGCCCAACTATGACGCTGCATTGGCTGTGCTGAAGTAACTTTCCGCAACCTGTCGACGGCCTGAATCCGCTCAGGCCGTTTTTTTTGTTTGTGCGTCATACGTTTATCCAAAGTAAGCGCTTGGTAAAGCCGCTTTGCTTGTAACGTAACTGTGCTTATTGTTCAGCGTTCTGAACAAACCCCCACCTGTAATGGTTGATTTATTCATGCAATTGTCTGGCTCCCGTAAATCCCGTCGCTGGTTGATCAGTTTGTTGGTCCTGTTGGTCATTGTTGCCTTGTGCTGGTGGTTCTGGCCTGCGTCCACTGCCGGCAAGGGGGCCGAGAGCAACAAGAAGCCGGCTGCAAGCGGCATGGCACGACCCGGCTTCGGCGGATCGGCTGTCGCGGTCCCGGTGCGTGTGGCCCCGGCTACCGAAGGTGATTTTCCGATCTACTACAAGGCGCTTGGCACCGTGACGGCAATGAACACCATCAATGTGCGCAGCCGCGTGGCGGGGGAGCTGGTCAAGCTTTATTTCCAGGAAGGGCAGATGGTCAAGGCCGGTGATCTGCTGGCTGAAATCGATCCGCGCAGCTATCAGGTGGCGTTGCAGCAGGCCGAAGGTACGCTGGCCACTAACCAGGCGCTGCTCAAGAATGCTCAGCTGGATGTGCAGCGTTACCGAGGCTTGTTTGCCGAGGACAGCATCGCCAAGCAGACCCTCGACACTGCCGAGTCGCTGGTCAATCAATACAAGGGCACGATCAAGACCAATCAGGCTGCTGTGGCTGACGCAAAACTGAGCCTGGACTTCACTCGCATCCGTGCCCCGATTGCCGGGCGTGTCGGCCTCAAACAGCTGGACGTGGGCAATCTGGTTGCCGCCAACGACACCACTGCACTGGTGGTGATTACCCAGACCCAGCCCATATCCGTGGCGTTCACGCTGCCTGAAAAGGATCTGTCGAAAGTCATTTCCCGCTACCGCACCGGCGACAAGCTGCCCGTTGAAGCCTGGGACCGTGGCGATACGAAGATGCAGGCCAGCGGCGTACTGGCCAGCCTCGACAACCAGATCGACGTGGCCACCGGCACACTGAAGTTCAAGGCGCGTTTCGATAACAGTGACGAGGTCCTGTTCCCCAATCAGTTCGTCAATGTGCGGCTGCGCGCCGACACGCTGAAAAAAGTCACGCTCGTACCGACTGCGGCGGTGCAGTTCGGCACCGACGGGACCTTTGTCTATGTGCTGGACGGTGATAAGAAGGTCAAACTCAAGCTGCTGAAGACCGGCCCGAGCGACGAGACATCCACGGTGATTACCGAAGGTCTGGCAGCCGGCGAGCGGGTGGTGCTTGAAGGTACCGACCGCCTGCGCGACGGTGCCGAAGTCGAAGTCGTCAACGACAGCAAGGAAGTGCCGGCCGGCCCGGCTCAGAAGCTGCAAGGCAAGCCTGACAGCAAGACCGACAAGTCGGCGGCGCTCGGCAAGGTGGAAAAACCAAGCGTATGAACATGTCACGCCTGTTCATCCTGCGTCCGGTTGCCACCACGCTGAGTATGTTGGCAATCGTCCTGGCGGGTCTGATCGCCTATACCTTGCTGCCTGTTTCGGCGTTGCCCCAGGTCGACTATCCGACCATCCGGGTGATGACCCTGTACCCGGGCGCCAGCGCGCAGGTGATGACCAGCTCCGTGACTGCGCCTCTGGAACGTCAATTCGGACAGATGCCCGGCCTGACCCAGATGGCCTCGACCAGCTCGGGCGGTGCGTCGGTCATTACGTTGCGCTTCAGCCTTGAAATCAATATGGATGTCGCCGAGCAGCAGGTGCAGGCGGCGATCAATGCGGCCACCAACCTGCTGCCGACCGATCTGCCGGCGCCTCCGGTCTACAACAAGGTCAACCCGGCCGACACACCGGTTCTGACCCTGGCGATCACCTCGAAAACCATGTTGTTGCCCAAGCTCAATGATCTGGTCGATACGCGCATGGCGCAGAAGATCTCGCAGATCAGCGGTGTGGGCATGGTCAGCATTGCCGGCGGGCAGCGGCAGGCGGTACGGATCAAGGTCAACCCGGAGGCGCTGGCCGCCAACAGTCTCAACCTGTCCGATGTACGTGCCCTGATCAGCGCCTCCAACGTCAACCAGCCGAAGGGCAATTTCGACGGGCCGACCCGGGTTTCGATGCTGGATGCCAACGATCAGCTGAAGTCTCCGGAGGAGTACGCCAACCTGATTCTGGCTTACAAGGATGGCGCACCCTTGCGTCTGAAGGATGTGGCCGAAATCGTCAATGGTGCCGAAAACGAGCGGCTCGCGGCCTGGGCCAATCGGAGCCAGGCGGTGCTGCTCAACATTCAGCGTCAGCCGGGCGCCAACGTCATCGAGGTGGTCGACCGGATCAAGGCGTTGCTGCCGTCGATCACCGAAAACCTTCCGGCAGGACTCGACGTCGTGGTCCTGACGGACCGTACGCAGACCATCCGTGCGTCGGTGACCGATGTTCAGCACGAACTGCTGATCGCGATCGTCCTGGTGGTGCTGGTCACCTTCCTGTTCCTGCGTCGTTTCAGCGCGACGATCATTCCCTCGATTGCCGTTCCGCTGTCGCTGGTAGGCACGTTCGGCGTGATGTACCTGGCCGGTTTTTCGGTCAACAACCTGACGCTGATGGCCATGACCATTGCGACCGGTTTCGTCGTCGATGACGCCATCGTCATGCTGGAAAACATCTCCCGACACATCGAAGAGGGCGAGACGCCCTTGCAGGCCGCACTCAAGGGCGCGAAACAGATCGGTTTCACCCTGATTTCCCTGACCCTGTCGCTGATTGCGGTATTGATCCCGCTGTTGTTCATGGCCGACGTGGTCGGGCGGCTGTTCCGCGAGTTCGCGATTACTCTGGCGGTCGCGATATTGATATCGCTGGTGGTCTCGCTGACCCTGACGCCCATGATGTGTGCGCGCTTGCTCAAGCGCGAGCCCAGGGAAGAAGAGCAGAGCCGTTTTTACCGGGCCAGCGGTGCCTGGATCGACTGGCTGATCGACATCTACGCGGGCAGACTGCGCTGGGTACTCAAGCATCAGCCACTGACCCTGCTGGTTGCCCTGGCCACCCTGGCCTTGACCGTGTTGCTGTACATTGTCGTACCCAAAGGCTTTTTTCCGGTGCAGGACACCGGAGTGATTCAGGGTATTTCGGAAGCGCCGCAGTCGGTGTCGTTCGCAGCGATGAGCCAGCGTCAGCAGGCACTTGCCGATATCATTCTCAAGGACCCGGCAGTGGTCAGTCTGTCGTCCTACATCGGTGTCGACGGTGACAACGCCACGCTCAACAGTGGGCGCCTGTTGATCAACCTCAAGCCTCACGGAGCGCGCGACCTGACCGCGTCCGAGGTGATCCAGCGCCTGCAACCCGAGGTCGACAAGCTGTCGGATATCCGCCTGTTCATGCAGCCGGTGCAGGACCTGACCATTGAAGACCGCGTCAGTCGCACCCAGTATCAATTCAGCATGTCGTCGCCCGACGCCGAGCTGCTGACGCTGTGGAGCGAAAAACTGGTAGACGCGCTCGGCAAGCGGCCCGAGCTGACGGATGTGGCCAGCGACCTGCAGGATAAAGGTTTGCAGGTGTACCTGAACATCGATCGTGATGCGGCCAGCCGGGTCGGGGTCACGGTTGCGAACATTACCGATGCACTGTACGACGCATTCGGTCAGCGCCAGATATCCACCATCTACACGCAGGCCAGCCAGTACCGCGTGGTGCTGCAGGCTGCGTCGGGCAGTGAACTCGGCCCGGCGGCGCTCGAGCAGATCCACGTCAAGACCACCGATGGCGCGCAGGTGAAGCTATCCAGCCTGGCAAGTGTCGAGCAGCGCCAGGCACAGTTGGCCATCGCCCACCTCGGGCAGTTTCCGGCGGTGATGATGTCGTTCAACCTGGCGCCCGATATTGCCTTGGGCAAGGCAGTGAAGGTGATCGAGGAGGTCGAGCAGGAGATCGGCATGCCGATCGGCGTGCAGACTCAGTTCCAGGGCGCTGCCGAAGCGTTTCAGGCTTCGTTGTCCAGCACGTTGCTGCTGATTCTGGCGGCGGTGGTCACCATGTACATCGTGCTGGGCGTGCTCTACGAGAGCTACATTCACCCGATCACCATCCTCTCGACCCTGCCGTCGGCAGCAGTGGGGGCCTTGTTGGCTCTGCTGATCAGCGGCAACGATCTGGGGATGATCGCGATCATCGGCATCATTCTATTGATCGGCATCGTCAAGAAGAACGCGATCATGATGATCGACTTCGCGCTCGACGCGGAGCGCAACCGCGGTGTTGCGCCCGAGCAGGCGATCTACGACGCGGCACTGTTGCGCTTCCGGCCGATTCTCATGACCACCCTGGCCGCATTGTTCGGCGCCATTCCGCTAATGCTCGCCAGTGGCTCCGGCGCCGAATTGCGGCAACCACTGGGGCTGGTGATGGTCGGCGGACTGTTGCTCAGTCAGGTGCTGACACTGTTCACAACGCCGGTCATCTACCTGTATTTCGACCGCCTTGGCCGTCGCTGGAGCCGCAAACCGGCTGACCCGGACCGACTGGAACGGGCTGACGCATGAACCTTTCAGCGCCGTTCATCAGTCGCCCCGTTGCGACCGTTCTGCTAAGCCTGGCGATCATGCTGCTGGGCGCGGTGAGCTTTCGCTTGTTGCCGGTGGCACCGTTGCCGAACATGGATTTCCCGGTGATTGTGGTCTCGGCCAGCCTCGCCGGTGCCAGTCCGGAAGTGATGGCGTCCACGGTGGCAACGCCGCTGGAGCGATCGCTGGGCAGTATTGCCGGTGTCAACACCATGACCAGCAATTCAAGCCAGGGCACTACGCTGATCATTCTGCAGTTCGATCTGAATCGCGACATCAACGGCGCCGCGCGGGAAGTGCAGGCGGCGATCAATGCCTCACGCAATCTGCTGCCCAGCGGTATGCGCAGTATGCCGACCTACAAGAAGGTCAACCCGTCCCAGGCGCCGATCATGGTCTTGTCGATGACGTCGACGGTGCTGGAAAAGGGCCAGCTTTACGACCTGGCGTCCACCATCCTGTCACAGAGCCTGTCACAGGTTTCCGGGGTCGGCGAAGTGCAAATCGGCGGCAGCTCGCTGCCTGCTGTGCGTATCGAGCTGGAGCCGCAGATGCTCTCCCAGTACGGTGTATCGCTGGACGACGTACGCACTGCCATCACTGGCACCAACGTACGACGGCCGAAGGGGTTTGTGGAGGACGACCAACATAACTGGCAGGTGCAGGCCAACGACCAGCTGGAAACCGCCGAGGATTATGCGCCGCTGATCATTCGCTACAAGGACGGAGCGACCTTGCGCCTGAAGGACGTGGCGAAAGTCAGCGATGCCGTGGAAGACCGTTACAACAGCGGGTTCTACAACAATGACCGTGCCGTGCTGCTGGTCGTCAACCGCCAGGCGGGCGCCAACATTATTGAAACCGTGGCGCAGATCAAGGCGCAGTTGCCGGCGCTGCGAGCGGTGCTGCCGGCCAGTGTCAGTCTCAATATCGCGATGGACCGCTCGCCGGTGATCAAGGCGACGCTGCACGAAGCCGAAATGACCCTACTGATTGCCGTGGTGCTGGTGGTGATGGTGGTGTTCCTGTTCCTCGGCAGTTTTCGCGCCTCGCTGATCCCCACCCTGGCGGTTCCGGTATCGCTGGTCGGCACCTTCGCGATCATGCACCTGTTCGGCTTCTCCCTGAACAACCTGTCACTGATGGCGTTGATCCTCGCGACCGGTCTGGTGGTGGACGATGCCATCGTTGTGCTGGAAAACATATCCCGGCATATTCACAACGGCCTCGACCCCATGAAAGCGGCTTTTCTGGGCGCCAAGGAGGTGGGGTTCACCTTGCTGTCGATGAACGTCTCGCTGGTCGCGGTGTTCATTTCCATCCTGTTCATGGGCGGTCTGGTCGAAAGTCTGTTTCGCGAGTTTTCCATCACCTTGTCGGTAGCGATCATCGTCTCGCTGATTGTGTCCCTGACCCTGACGCCGATGTTGTGCGCGCGCTGGTTGAAGCCACGCGAAGCCCATGGGGAAAATGCCTTTCAGCGCTGGAGCGAGCGGGTCAACGATCGAATGGTGGCAGGCTACGACCGCTCGCTGGGCTGGGTGATGCGGCATCGACGGCTGACGCTGCTCAGCCTGCTGGTTACCGTGGTGGTCAATATCGCGCTGTATGTGGTGGTGCCCAAGACCTTTCTGCCGCAGCAGGACACCGGGCAATTGATGGGTTTTGTTCGCGGTGACGACGGTCTTTCGTTTTCGGTCATGCAGCCGAAAATGGAGACCTTCCGCCTGTCGATTCTCGCTGACCCTGCGGTGGAAAGCGTTGCCGGTTTTATCGGTGGCAGCGGTGGCACCAATAACGCCTTCATGATCGTGCGCCTCAAGCCGATTGCCGAGCGCAAGCTGTCTGCCGAGAAAGTGGTCGAGCGCCTGCGCAAGAACATGCCGCATGTGCCGGGCGGCAGGTTGTTCCTGGCCCCGGATCAGGACCTGCAACTGGGCGGCGGTCGCGAGCAGACCAGTTCACAGTATCAATACATCGTGCAGAGCGCTGATCTGGGCAGTCTGCGTCTGTGGTACCCCAAGATTGTCGCAGCGCTCAAGTCGGTGCCCGAGCTGACCGCCATCGACGCACGGGAAGGGCGCGGGGCACAACAGGTGACCCTGGTGGTCAACCGTGACACGGCCAAGCGACTGGGTATCGATATGAATATGGTCACGGCGGTGCTCAACAACGCTTACAGCCAGCGCCAGGTATCGACCATCTATGACAGCCTCAACCAGTACAAGGTGGTGATGGAGGTCAATCCAAAATACGCCCAGGACCCGGTGACGCTGGAGCAGGTTCAGGTCATTACCGCAGACGGGCAGCGTGTACCGCTATCGAGCATCGCCCATTACGAGCGCAGCCTGGCCAATGACCGGGTATCGCATGACGGTCAGTTCGCGGCCGAGAACATATCCTTCGATCTGGCCGAGGGGGCCAGCCTCGACAAGGCCACCGTGGCGATAGAACGGGCGATTGCCGCCATCGGGCTGCCGTCCGACATCATTTCCAAGATGGCCGGGACCGCCAACGCCTTCGCTTCCACGCAGAAGAGTCAGCCGTGGATGATCCTCGGTGCGTTGCTGGCGGTGTACCTGGTGCTGGGTATCCTCTATGAGAGCTACATTCATCCGCTGACGATCCTCTCGACGCTCCCGTCCGCAGGCGTTGGCGCATTGCTGACGATCTATGTGCTGGGCAGCGAATTCAGCCTGATTTCCCTGTTGGGGCTGTTCCTGCTGATTGGCGTGGTGAAGAAAAACGCGATCATGATGATCGACCTTGCCCTGCATCTGGAGCGCGAACAGGGAATGACGCCGCAAGAGTCGATTCGCAGCGCCTGCCTGCAGCGCCTGCGGCCCATTCTGATGACCACGATGGCCGCCATCCTGGGTGCCTTGCCGCTGCTGCTGAGTACCGCCGAAGGTGCCGAAATGCGCAAGCCGCTGGGTTTGACCATCATTGGTGGCCTGGTCTTCAGCCAGGTCCTGACCCTCTATACCACCCCGGTGGTTTACCTTTATCTCGACCGTCTGCGCCATCGTTACAACAAATGGCGTGGCGTGCGCACCGATGCTGCTCTGGAAACTCCGCTATGACCGAACGCCTGGCATTCACCTCCCGCCCGACAGGGCTGATTCGTCCATTCGCGCTGGGGCTTTGCGTCGTGCTGCTCAGCGCCTGCGCTGTGGGTCCGGATTACCAGAAGCCGTCGATGGCCGCGCCCGCGCAGTTCAAGGCTGCGCAGGGCTGGCGTGCGGCCACGCCAAGTGACGGGATGGCCAAAGGTGCATGGTGGGAGGTGTACAAGGACCCGCAGTTGAACGCTCTGGTCGAGCGCCTCAACACCTCCAACCAGACGGTCGCCCAGTACGACGCGCAGTATCGACAGGCACAGACACTGGTGCGCAGCTCCAGGGCTGCCTTCCTGCCGACCCTCGACCTGACGACCGGCAAGACGCGCTCGGGGCAGGGCACTGGCACCTCGAACACCGGCACCAGTGCTTCGGGGATTCGCAACAGTTACAACGCGCAGTTGGGCGTCAGTTGGGAGGCCGACGTCTGGGGCAAGCTGCGTCGCGGGCTGGAAGCCGACACCGCCAATGCGCAGGCAAGTCTTGCCGACCTGGCGGCGATGCGCCTGAGCCTGCAATCGGAACTGGTGCAGAATTACCTGCAATTGCGCGTGATCGATGAACAGAAACGCCTGCTGGAGTCCACAGTGGATGCCTACCAGCGCTCCCTGACCCTGACGCAGAACCAGTACCGCGCCGGTATTTCCGGAAGTGATGCTGTTGCGCAGGCACAGACGCAACTGAAAAGTACCCAGGCCGACCTGATCGACCTGGCCTGGCAACGGGCGCAATACGAGAATGCCATCGCCGTACTGATGGGCATGGCGCCGGCAGACTTCAATCTGCCCGTCACCACTTCGATTCCGCAGTTGCCGCAAATCCCGCCAGGCCTGCCTTCGCAGTTACTCGAACGCCGCCCTGACATTGCCGCAGCCGAGCGATCGGTAATGGGCGCCAATGCCAACATCGGCGTGGCCAAGGCGGCTTATTATCCGGACTTCACGCTGAGCATGAGCGGCGGTTACAGCAGCAGTACCTTTGCCAACTGGATCAGCCTGCCCAACCGCTTCTGGTCGGTGGGCCCGCAGTTGGCGCTGACCCTGTTCGACGGCGGAAAACGTTCGGCCGAGGTCGATCGCACCGAAGCGGTGTATGACCAGACTGTCGCCCAGTACCGGCAGACCGTGCTGAACGGCTTCCAGGAGGTCGAAAACTATCTGGTTCAGCTCAAGGTATACGAGCAGGAAGCGGCCGTACGCCAGGAAGCGCTGGTCTCGGCTCGTGACTCGCTGCGCCTGACCAACAATCAATACAAGGCCGGGTTGATCGGTTACCTGGACGTCGTCAATGTCCAGGCCACCGCATTGAGCAACGAGCGCAGTGTGCTCAGCGTGCTGCAAAGCCGTTTGATTGCCAGCGTTCAATTGATCGCCGCACTGGGCGGGGGCTGGAATGCCGAGACAGGCCTGACGCTCCGGGAGTAAATATTTCGGGTTCAAACACACTTTTTCAGTGAACTGTTCGCAGTAACCGGAAAAATAATAGCTATTCGCCATCTTTGCGACCAAGTGCCGCGACATTCTGCCGCGAATGCGTACAATCACCCGCACAAGATCGGCATGGACGCGCTCATTGGTTTCCAGGTGCGTTTATGTTGATTGGCAGTTACATCCCTTCACTCGTCGTAATCTCGATTCTCGTCGCCATTCTTGCTGCGTACACGGCCCTCGATCTGGTTGGCCGCATCGTCTCGGCCAGGGGCCGTGCCGTTCACGTATGGATCGCGGGAGGCGCGATCGCGATGGGCGTCGGTACCTGGTCAACGCATTTCATCGGTATGCTGGCGTTCGTATTGCCCATCAACCTTGGCTATGACGTGCCACTGGTGCTGCTTTCGCTGTTGATCGCCATCGGCTTTTCAGGTTTCGCCCTGTGGCTCGCCACCCAGCCGCGATTGCCCGCCCTGCAACTGAGCCTGGGGTCGTTGTTGCTGGGGCTTGGCATCAGCGCCATGCACTACACCGGCATGGCGGCCAAGCGCATGCAGCCGGGGATTCAATACACGCCGTGGCTGTTGGTACTTTCGTTGGTGATCGCTGTCGCTGCGTCCGCGGCAGCACTGCGAATAGCCTTCCATCTTCGCCAGCGACGCCCCAGGGTCTACCTGCTACGCGCCTCGGCGGCGCTGTTGCTTGGGCTGGCTGTCATTGGCATGCATTACACCGGTATGTCCGCTGCGAATTTTGCTGATGGCAGCTTTTGCGGGGCGCTGCCGCAGGGGCTGAGCAGCAACGGGCTGGACAGATTCGTGCTGGTCGCCAGCCTGTCGATTCTGGGGATTGCGCTGTTCAGCTGCATTCTCGATTCTCATCTGGAAACACGTACCGCGGTTCTGGCCGATTCCCTGACTGAAGCCAATCTGGAACTGACCCACCTGGCCCTGCATGACAACCTGACCGGTTTGCCAAACCGTGCGTTGTTGACGGAGCGCATTGATCGGGCAATGAAGAGGGCCAATGAGACGGGTGGGTGCTTTGCATTGATGTTCATGGACCTCGATGGCTTCAAACCGGTCAACGATGCATTCGGCCACCACACCGGCGACCTGCTGTTGCGGCAGGTCGCCTTGCGTCTTCGCAACAGCCTGCAGCGGCGTGACACGCTGGCAAGAGTCGGCGGCGATGAGTTCGTCCTGCTGGTGGAGCTTCAACACCCTGAGGATGCATTGGCCGTTGCCAGACGACAGGTCAACGAAGTCGGCAACCCGTTCACCATTGGTGAACATCAGTTGCAGATTTCACTGAGCATCGGCATCTGCATCTACCCGGGCAATGGCAGCACCCAGCATGAGCTTCTGATCAATGCCGACGCCGCTATGTACCACACCAAGGCTGCCGGCAAGAACGGCTACAGCTTTTTCGATGCGTCGATGAACAGTAACGCCCGCAATCAGCTGCAAATGTCGCAGGATTTGCACAAGGCGATCAAGCATCGACAGTTCTGTATCTATTACCAGCCCAAGTTCGATGCCATGACCGGACTGCCCGTAGGGGCAGAGGCGTTGTTGCGCTGGAACCATCCGGAACAGGGGATCCTCGCTCCCGACCTGTTCATCGCCATGGCAGAGAAAACCGGTCTGATCATTCAGATCGGCGAGTGGGTCCTGGATGAAGCCTGTCGGCAAATGCGTGAGTGGTACGCGCAGGGTTACTCGCACTGGCGCATTGCAGTCAACCTGTCAGCCTTGCAGTTCTGTCATTCCGGGCTGGTCACGGCAGTGGCGGACACACTGGCGCGGCATCAGTTACCGGCCAACTGCCTGACCCTGGAAATCACCGAAACCACTGCCATGCATGATGCGGATGCCAGCCTGGCGGTGTTGAGAAGGCTTTCGGAAATGGGTGTGGACCTGTCGATCGATGATTTTGGCACCGGTTACTCCAGCCTGATGTACCTGAAGCGATTGCCTGCCAATGAAATCAAGATTGATCGAGGCTTCGTCCGCGATCTGGAGCATGACACCGACGACGCCGCCATTGTTTCGGCCATCGTGGCGGTAGGGCAGGCGCTGAATCTGCGGATAGTCGCCGAGGGCGTCGAAACCGCCGTTCAGCAGCGTTTCCTGACTCATTTGGGATGCCACTCGCTGCAGGGCTTCCTGCTGGGTTATCCGTTGCCGGCCCAGCAGTTTCTCGAAGAAATCCATGCTGCTGAGGCAAAAGCTGCGGTGGATGAGTCCGATACCGGGCAATCCGATTTCTGAAAGGCACAGATGGCGCTGGACGGTAAAGGCTGGCACGATCTGAACCGGCTGGTTAACCTGCGAGGGTTGGCTGGATCCTGATGTCGGCCTTTAAAAAAACACGAGACACTCCATGGAAAAAGTCCTCATTATCACCGGTGGTTCGCGCGGGATCGGCGCTGCCACGGCGCGTCTGGCCGCCTCACAGGGTTATCGGATCTGCATCAATTACCTGTCGGATCATGCCGCCGCCGAAAAGACCGCAGTCCAGGTAAGGGCGATGGGCGCCAGAGCGATCACCGTGCAAGCCGACGTCAGCAACGAAGATGAGATCATGCGGCTGTTTGCCCGGGTCGACGCCGAACTCGGTCGAGTCACTCATCTGGTCAACAATGCGGGCACCCTGGCGCAGGCTTCCAGAGTCGAGGACATGTCGGAATTTCGCATGTTGAAGATGATGATGAACAACGTCGTCGGCCCGATGCTGTGCAGCAAACACGCCTTGTTGCGCATGTTGCCGGCTCACGGGGGGCACGGCGGCAGCATCGTCAACGTATCCTCGCTCGCGGCGCGCCTCGGCTCGGCAGGCGAGTATGTCGACTATGCGGCATCCAAAGGGGCACTGGACACCTTCACTATCGGACTTTCCAAAGAGGTCGCGGCGGAAAACGTGCGCGTCAACGCAGTACGTCCGGGTTTCATCTTCACCGACTTTCACGCCCTGAGCGGCGATCCGTTCCGCGTCAGCAAGCTTGAGGGTGCATTGCCCATGGGCCGTGGCGGTACCGCGGAGGAAGTGGCCGAGGCCATTCTCTGGTTACTGTCGGACAATGCGTCGTATACGACGGGAACGTTCATCGATGTAGCGGGAGGGCGCTGAAGGCGTCCATGCTCGGACAGACGCCTTCAGATCCCGTTTACTGACTCGTCACACCGTAACCGGTGGCGCATTGGCAGGCGGGTCGCCGACTGGTGTTTCATTGGGTGGTGGCGTGGATGGCGGCGGCTCCTGTTCGGGGATTGGCTCGGGCAGGGCGGGGTCATCGATGTTTGGATCGGGTACTTCTACCGGATTGGGTAGGGTCATGGTTGCAGCCTCCTTGTCGACCCTGTTTACGACCGCCTGGCAGGGCCGATGATTCAATTGATTTGCTTCCCGCTACAGTCGCCTCGTTGATCCGCTCGATGGCTGCTTCATCTCTGCGCACGACCACCAAACTTTGAACTTTACCCTCGTTGACCGCTCGGAACCTAGGCAGCGGAAATAGACGAGTCGCCAGCACAGTGCGATCGTACGCTGCCATACCGTCAATTTTTCCATTGCATGGAATGCACAGGAGCGTCCCTGGGGCGTGAGGAGTGATGCTCGATGAATGAACAGCCATACGGTCCGGATTCCCTGGCCACCGATGTCCCGCAAGCAACCCTCCCGCTGTCACTGACTCAGGCGCTGCAATTACCCCGCATCGTGATCGAAGACACGTTGCCGGTGATCGACGGTGGCCTGTTTGCGGCCAAGGCGATCATCGGGCAACCGGTTACCGTGACCAGCAAGGTCTATGCCGATGGGCACGACAAAATGGCGGTGAATATCCGCTGGCGTGCTGCCGATGAAGAACACTGGCACAGCGCGCCAATGCGCGAGCTGGGCAATGACAGCTGGGTTGGTGAATTCACCCCGACCTCCGTAAGCCGTCATGTGTTTCGCCTCGAAGCCTGGATCGATCAGTTCGGCAGCTACCGCTATGAACTGGAAAAGAAGTTCGGCGCTGGCGTTCCTGTCGATCTGGAGCTGGAAGAGGGCCGCATTCATCTGGTCCACGCCGCCGAGCGCAGCCAGAACGAACAGCGCCAGCAGATCGAAAGTCTGCTGGGCCAACTTGAACAGGGCGACAAAGACGAGAAAGTAGCGCTACTGTTGCACAGCGAAACCGCCAGCCTGATGAAGCTGGCCGATAATCAGGCCTTCCTGAGCCGCAGTGTCGAGTTCCCGCTTGATGTCGAGCGTGAGCTAGCACAGTTTGCCAGCTGGTACGAACTGTTTCCCCGTTCGATGACCGACGATCCGGCGCGCCACGGCACATTCAACGACGTCCATTCGCGTCTGCCGATCATTCGCGACATGGGCTTCGACGTGCTGTATTTCCCGCCTATTCATCCTATCGGCCGTGCCCACCGCAAGGGGCCGAACAACTCCCTGACCGCCGGACCTGATGATCCGGGCAGCCCGTATGCAATCGGCAGCGGGGATGGCGGCCATGAAGCCATTCACCCACAGCTGGGCAGCCGTGAAGATTTCCGTAACCTGGTGAAAGCTGCAGCCGACCATGGTCTGGAAATCGCGCTGGATTTCGCCATTCAGTGTTCCCAGGATCACCCGTGGCTCAAGCAGCATCCGGGCTGGTTCTCGTGGCGTCCGGACGGCACGATCCGTTATGCGGAAAACCCGCCGAAAAAGTATCAGGACATCGTCAACGTCGATTTCTACGCACCAGACGCCATCCCCGGCCTGTGGACGGAGTTGCGCGACATCGTTCTGGGCTGGGTCAACGAAGGGGTGAAAATCTTCCGCGTCGACAACCCGCACACCAAACCGCTGCCGTTCTGGCAGTGGATGATCGGCGAAGTGCGCAGTCAGCACCCTGAGGTGATGTTCCTGGCCGAAGCCTTTACCAAGCCGGCAATGATGGCACGCCTGGGCAAGGTCGGTTACAGCCAGAGCTACACCTATTTTACCTGGCGCAACACCAAGGCGGAACTCTCCGAGTATTTCACCCAGCTCAATGAAGTCCCGTGGCGTGATTGCTATCGCCCGAATTTCTTCGTCAACACGCCCGATATCAACCCGCGCTTCCTGCATGAGTCCGGTCGCCCCGGGTTTCTGATCCGGGCGGCACTGGCCACTATGGGCTCCGGGCTGTGGGGTATGTATTCGGGGTTCGAGCTGTGCGAAGCGGCACCAATCCCTGGCAAGGAAGAGTATCTGGACTCGGAGAAGTACGAGATTCGGGTTCGCGATTACGCGGCGCTGGGCAACATCATTGCCGAGATCGCTCAACTCAACCGCATTCGTCGGCAGAACCCTGCGCTGCAAACGCACCTGGGGCTGAAGCTGTATAACGCGTGGAATGACAACATCCTGTATTTCGGCAAGCGCTCTGCGGATGGCAGCAACTTCATTCTGGTTGCCGTCAACCTTGACCCGTACAACGCACAGGAAGCGGATTTCGAGTTGCCGCTGTGGGAAATGGGTCTGCCGGATGACGCCGCTACGTCGGGTGAAGACCTGATGACAGGGCACCGCTGGACCTGGTATGGCAAGTATCAGCACACGCGTCTCGATCCAGCTCAACCGTTTGGAATCTGGCGTATCCAGGCCGCGCAATAACACTCCCGAGGAGTCAGTAATGGCCAAAAAGCCCGGTGACGCGACATTTATCAAAGACCCGCTCTGGTACAAGGATGCGGTGATTTATCAGGTTCACGTGAAATCGTTCTTTGATTCCAACAACGACGGAATCGGCGATTTCGCGGGCCTGATCGAAAAGCTCGACTACATTGCCGCGCTGGGCGTCAACACCATCTGGTTGTTGCCGTTTTATCCGTCGCCGCGCCGGGACGATGGCTACGACATTTCCGAATACCGCGATGTGCACAGCGACTACGGCACCATGGCCGACGCCAAGCGTTTCATCGCCCAGGCACACAAGCGCGGCCTGCGAGTGATCAGCGAGCTGGTCATCAACCACACGTCCGATCAGCATCCATGGTTTCAGAAAGCCCGCAATGCCAAGCCCGGCTCCAAGGCGCGGGACTTCTATGTATGGTCGGACACTGATCAGAAGTACGACGGCACGCGGATCATTTTTCTCGATACCGAGACGTCCGACTGGACCTGGGACCCGGTTGCCGGCCAGTACTTCTGGCACCGTTTCTACTCGCACCAGCCGGACCTGAACTTCGACAACCCGCACGTGCTGGATGCGGTACTGGAAGTCATGCGCTTCTGGCTGGATCTGGGCATTGACGGCTTGCGTCTGGATGCCATTCCGTACCTCATCGAACGGGACGGCACCAACAACGAGAACCTGCCGGAAACCCATCAGGTGCTCAAGCGCATCCGTGCCGAGATCGACGCTAATTATCCTGACCGCATGCTGCTGGCCGAGGCCAACCAATGGCCGGAAGACACCCAACTGTATTTTGGCGACAGCAAAGGCCCGGATGGCGATGAATGCCACATGGCTTTTCACTTTCCGTTGATGCCGCGCATGTACATGGCGCTGGCTCAGGAAGATCGTTTTCCGATCACCGATATCTTGCGGCAGACGCCGGATATTCCAGAAAACTGCCAGTGGGCAATTTTCCTGCGCAACCACGATGAACTGACCCTGGAAATGGTCACCGATCGTGAGCGTGATTATCTGTGGAATTACTACGCCGCCGACCGCCGTGCACGGATCAACCTGGGCATCCGTCGGCGCCTGGCGCCGTTGGTGGATCGCGACCGCCGTCGGGTCGAGTTGCTCAACAGCATGTTGTTGTCGATGCCCGGCACACCGACGCTGTATTACGGCGACGAGATCGGCATGGGCGATAACATCTACCTGGGCGACCGGGACGGTGTGCGCACGCCCATGCAATGGTCCATCGACCGCAACGGCGGCTTTTCGCGCGCCGATCCGGCCAGTCTGGTGTTGCCACCGATCATGGACCCGATGTACGGATTCCAGTCGGTCAACGTCGAAATCCAGGAACGTGATCCGCATTCTCTGCTGAACTGGAACCGGCGCATGCTCGCCGTGCGTAAACAGCAGAAGGCATTCGGGCGTGGCACGTTGAAAATGCTCTCGCCGTCGAACCGCCGCATTCTTGCCTATACCCGCGAATACACAGCGCCTGACGGACACAGTGAAGTTGTGCTGTGTGTCGCCAACGTTTCCAGCGCTGCCCAAGCTGCAGAGCTTGAGCTGTCTGCCTATGCAGGCACGGTGCCGGTGGAAATGCTCGGCGGCAGCGCATTCCCGCCTATCGGCCAGTTAAGCTACCTGCTGACGCTGCCGCCGTACGGCTTTTACTGGTTTTTACTGGCTTCGGAGAATCAAATGCCCAGTTGGCACGTTGAACCCGCGCAGAGCATGCCGGACTTCCCGACCCTGGTGCTCAAGAAACGTCTGGAAGAGTTGCTCGAAGAGCCACTGCGCAGCACCATGGAAAACACCTCGCTGGCGGTTTACCTGCCCAAACGACGCTGGTTCGCGGGCAAGGACAAGGCGATCGAGCAGGTCAGCATTGCCTACGCCGTGCGCTTCGGCGACGAAGCGAATCCGGTATTGCTCAGTGAAATAGAAGTCACCGCAGGCGGGCAGACCGATCGCTATCAATTGCCGTTCGGCTTGCTGGCCGAAGACGACATCAGCAGTGCATTGCCGCAGCAGCTGGCGCTCGCCCGAGTACGTCGCAACCGCGATGTCGGGTTGATCACGGATGCATTCACTCTGGAAACCTTCATCCGCGCCGTGATTCAGGGCATGCAGTCGGATACCGTCATACCCTGTGCCGACGGCGAGTTGCGTTTTGAGCAAAGCTCGCAGCTGGCGCCCCTCGGCCTGAACGCCGAGTCGGAAGTGCGCTACCTGTCTGCCGAGCAATCGAACAGTTCAGTGGTGGTGGGCAGCAGCCTGGTGCTCAAGCTGATTCGCAAAGTCAGTGCCGGGACGCACCCCGAGCTGGAAATGGGCGCAT
Organism: Pseudomonas cerasi; assembly: GCF_900074915.1. Lineage (GTDB taxonomy): Bacteria > Pseudomonadota > Gammaproteobacteria > Pseudomonadales > Pseudomonadaceae > Aquipseudomonas > Aquipseudomonas cerasi. The sequence goes on along the minus strand of NZ_LT222319.1, from coordinate 3,038,743 downwards.
TCCTGACTCATGCCGGCTTCAAGAACATTTCACCGCTACTGGGTTCTCTGGTACGCGTCGGCAAGGACGGTCAGCCCAACCTGCTGATGATCGCCCAAGGCTACCTGAGCAATCAGGGCGATGCGTGGGAATGGACCCAGAACAATCTCGAGCGTGCGGTACGCGACGAGCTGGCACATGGTGTTTCCGGCCAGGAACAGCACTACAACGCGTTGCTCGAACTCGCGGACTTCTCGCGCAGTCTTGGCCAGCGCCTGGGTGAGATGCATCAGATTCTGGCATCGCCCACCGACAATGCCGACTTTGCCGTTGAGGTCACCAGCAGCCAGGACAGCAAGGCTTCCGGGGCCAGCGTCAACGCTCAGCTCGAGCGCGCCTTGCAGTTGCTGGAACAGCGCATGGGCGAGCTGGAGCAGGACGATCAGCAACTGGTCAAAGATTTGCTCGCGCAGCGCAAGCAGATCCGTCAGCGCGTCGAAGGCCTGGCCAAGCGCTCGGCCGGTGGCCTGCGCATACGTGTGCATGGCGATCTGCATCTGGGGCAGGTACTGGTGGTCAAGGGCGATGCCTACCTGATCGATTTCGAGGGCGAGCCGGCCCGCGCACTCGAAGAGCGCCGTGCCAAGCACAGCCCGTTCAAGGATGTCAGTGGTGTCCTGCGCTCCTTCGACTACGCTGCGGCGATGGCTGTACGCAGTGCGCAGAGCGTAGACACGTCTCCCGAGGCTGCCGGCGCGCGCAAACGTGTTGCCGATACCTACCTGGCGCAGGCGCGAGAAACCTTCATCGAAGGTTATCGCTCGGCGACCACCGGCATTGCCCATGCCTGGAAAGATGCGAAAGGGGAGGACGCTGCACTCGAGCTGTTCACCCTTGAAAAAGCTGCTTATGAAGTGATCTACGAAGCCGAGAACCGTCCAGCGTGGCTGGCCGTTCCCTTGCAAGGCTTGCGTGGACTGCTGCAACCGTCTGATGGAGAGTCAATATGAATGCGCCTGACAAAACCGGCACGCGCCGCCGCGCGATTCCCGCTGCTGTGGACCTCGACGCGCTGATCCGTGCTGAACATCGTGATCCGTTCTCTGTCCTCGGCCCGCATGGCGATGGCGGCAGCGGGCAGTTCGTTCGCGCCTATCTGCCCGCAGCCTTGAGTGTGCGCTTGCTGGCCAAGGATGACGGTCGTGAACTGGGCGAGATGGAAATGAGCGAAGTGCCGGGGTTTTTCGTCGGCCACCTTGAGCACCCTAAGCCTTACTTGCTGAAAATCAACTGGGCCGGTGGTGAACAAATCACCGAAGACCCTTACAGTTTTGGCCCGCTGCTGGGCGAGATGGACCTTTACCTGTTTGCCGAGGGTAATCATCGCGACCTGAGCAGCTGTCTGGGTGCACAAGTCACCCGCGTCGATGGCGTGGACGGTGTGCGTTTTGCGGTCTGGGCGCCCAATGCGCGTCGTGTTTCTGTCGTTGGCAGCTTCAACAGTTGGGATGGCCGTCGCCATCCGATGCGCATGCGCCACCCGACCGGCGTATGGGAAATTTTCGTCCCGCGTCTGCAGCCAGGTGAGCTCTACAAGTACGAGATTCTCGGCGCTCACGGCATTCTGCCGCTGAAAAGCGACCCGATGGCTCTGGCCACCACGTTGCCGCCTGACACCTCGTCGAAGATCTCTGCGCCGCTGCAATTCGAGTGGAATGACCAAGAGTGGCTGCAATCAAGGGCAGGCCGTCACCAAGTGACTGCACCCTTGTCGATCTACGAGTTGCACGCAGGCTCCTGGCAGATGGAGCAGGTCGACGACAATCAATGGCGGCAGTACAACTGGCGTGAACTGGCTGATCGCCTGATTCCTTACGTCAAGGAACTTGGCTTCACGCACATCGAGCTGATGCCGATTATGGAGCACCCGTTCGGTGGTTCGTGGGGCTATCAGTTGCTGGCCCAGTTCGCGCCAACTGCCCGCTACGGTTCGCCGGAAGATTTCGCCTTCTTCGTCGATGCCTGCCACCGGGCTGAGATCGGCGTCATTCTTGACTGGGTTCCCGCGCATTTTCCGACCGATACCCACGGTCTGGCGCAGTTCGACGGCACTTGCCTGTATGAGTACGCGGACCCCAAGGAGGGCTTCCATCAGGACTGGAACACCCTGATCTACAACTTGGGGCGCACTGAGGTTCACGGCTTCATGCTGGCCTCGGCACTGCACTGGCTCAAGCATTACCACATCGACGGTCTGCGCGTGGATGCAGTGGCGTCGATGCTGTACCGCGACTATTCGCGTAATGCGGGCGAATGGGTGCCGAATCGCTTCGGCGGCCGCGAAAACCTCGAAGCCATCGACTTTCTGCGTCATTTGAACGACGTGGTTGCGCTGGAAGCCCCCGGGACCATGGTGATTGCCGAAGAGTCGACGGCGTGGCCGGGCGTCAGCGAGCCGACTCAGCAGGGTGGGCTTGGCTTCAATTACAAGTGGAACATGGGCTGGATGCATGACTCGCTGCAGTACATGGAAGAGGACCCGATCAACCGCGGGCATCACCATGGCAAGCTGAGCTTCAGCCTTGTGTATGCGTGGTCCGAGCGTTTTGTACTGCCTATTTCCCACGACGAAGTGGTGCACGGCAAACATTCGCTGATAGACAAGATGCCGGGTGACCGCTGGCAGAAATTCGCCAACCTGCGCGCGTATCTGTCTTTCATGTGGACGCACCCCGGCAAGAAGCTGCTGTTCATGGGCTGCGAATTCGGCCAATGGCGCGAGTGGAATCACGACAGGGAACTGGACTGGTACTTGATGCAATACGCCGAACACGTGGGCGTGAAGAATCTGGTCGGCGATCTGAACCGCCTCTATCGAGACGAAAAGGCGCTGCACGAGCGCGATGCAGACCCTGCCGGCTTCCAGTGGCTGGTCGGCGATGACAGTGCCAACAGCGTGTTTGCCTACCTGCGCTGGAGCAACGAGGGTGAACCGCTGCTGGTGGTCGCCAACATGACCCCGGTGCCGCGCCTGGACTACCGTCTCGGCGCGCCGATGCGAGGTGCCTGGACGGAGCTATTGAACAGTGATGCGGAAACCTACGCAGGCTCCAACTTTGGCAATGGTGGCGAGGTCATGACTGAAGCCGAGCCGGCGCATGGGATGGAAGATTCGCTGGTGCTGAATCTGCCACCACTTGCGGTGTTGATCCTCAAACCGAAGAAAGACTGACCAAGGCGCGTCCCCGCGTTGATGGTCGCGTTACCACACCAGCCTGAGCCCCAGGCTGGTGTTCACTCCCTCCGCTCCACGCTCGTTCAGATCGCCAAGGTAATCAGCGCTCCAGTGCAGACTGGCGTTGCTGCTCAATGTCGCTATCATCCCTGCGCCAATACTGCCCGTCGTTGATCGATGCGCGGTTTTTATCTGCTCTGCGTGATCGAAGGTCAGCGTGTCATGGCCGTCTTTGGTGTGCCAAAGGTTGGCCCGCAGATAGGGCTCTATCGGTACGCTGCTCAATTGATAGCGTCCCTTGAAACGCACGCCGATGCGCCCTGTAGTGTAGGCCTGACTGTCGAACCCGAGATGGGCAATGCCGTCATCCTGATCCTGCAGGTCTACGCGTTGGTAGATGATCTGTAACTGCGGCTCTGCAACCCAGCGCTGTGAAAGCGGCAGCGGATAACCTGTCTCGACGGACAGGCTCATGACGTGGCCTTCAGTGTCGACACCGATGCCCCTGACAGAGCGGCTGCGGCCATCCAGGCGTGTGCCCATCGCTACTGCGTCGACGTATCCGCCACTCGGTGTGGTCAGCGTCCAGTAAGCGCCCAGGCTTTCTCCCTGCAGTTTCAGACGCCCTGTTTCGTAGTCGCTGAAACCGTCTGCAAACCCCTTCACCTTGCCGTCCAGACGGTTATGCGCGACGAACAGGCCGACGCGCTGAGTCTGTCCGCTGTCCTGTTGCCAGGCATACAGGTCATGGCCAATCTGATAACCCTTGAATGAAGCGTCCAGGCCAGGCCTCACGTCTCCGGACCAGCGTTGCCTGAAGTCACTGCCGAACACGCGTGCCCAGCCTGCCGACGTCGCGCCGTTTTGTGTCAGCAGGGCTTGATCACCCTGACGCTCATGAAAGGTGCCCAGTGAACTCACCGCGAGTACCGCAGCAGTTGGCGCCAGGACGGAGTAATTGGCGACCTCGGGTCGGTACAGCGCGATGGGCGCGGCTCCACGAACGGGTTCAGGTAGTGGCGGGGTTCCAATGGCAGGCACCGGCAGTGTGGCTGCTGGCAGGACAGGGGGTGGGCTGTTCGGCTCAGGCTCAGGCTCAGGGTTTGGGGGAGGGGCAGGTACAGGTTGTGGCGTGGGTGCAGGTTCGGGAGCAGGTTCAGGCTGCGGTGTAGGTGTCGGCTCGGGAACAGGAACAGGTGTTGGCAGTGGCGTTGGCTGTGCCGGTTCTGGGGTGGGCTCGACAGGCGCTGGCGTTGGCGGAGCAATCACCGCAGAGCGCAGGAACCAGCTGTTCTCCGAGCCGGCAGTGGCGCCGCCCTTGAACAGGTAATACTGATAAGCGCCTGCAGACAGCGGATTTTGCAACGAAAAGGCGCCGCTATCGCTGGTTGCACCGTTGATGGTTTGTACCACTTCAATGCCGTTGCCACGGGTCAGGGCGCCCAGCCCACCCGAGTTGCTGACGATCATGCGCGTAAACCCACTGATACGACCCTGTGCAACCACCAGTCGGTCGCTGGCGGATGCATCATCGCCCAGTGCCGAGAGTAACAGCAGCCGTCCGTTCTGGCCGGTGTAATTACCGGTCACCGTCAATGTGCCAGTGAGCGAACGGCCTGCATCGCTGACGTCCAGCGTTCCCGCATTCTCCAGTGACGCAAGGGATCCGGCGTTGAAGGGGAGAATACTGCCCGAAGTCGAGATCAATGTGCTGGTGGAATCGATGTTCAGAACGCCTGTGTTACTCACGTTGTCACCAAGGACCAGCTTGCCGGCCAGATTCAACTGCGAGCCGTTGCTCACATTGATCGTTTCCCAGTTAGCATAACGACCCGGCTGCGACGATACAGTGTTATCGAAGGTCAACACGTCGTTGCCCGGGCCGCCGTCGAGCAGCGGGTTGGCGCTCAGGTAGTATTCGCTCAGGTTGTACAGGCGTGCCGTATCGTTGCCGTCGGCCATCAACACGTTGCTGCGTGCGTAACCGCCGTTCAGCCAGTTGAAGTTGTCATTGCCAACGCTGGTGCGAACTTCGCCGCGAATCTCGCCGCCGCTGAGGGTGATCTGGTCGTCGCCGCCACTGACGCTGACGTTGCCGCCAACAATGCCGCCCGACAAGGTGATCGTGTCCCGGCCAAAGCCGGTGACCAGGTTGTTGATGATGGTGCCACCGGACATCTCGAATACATTGTTGTCCAGCTTCATGTCCACGCGACCGATGCTGCCACCGGTCATCACCGCCACGTCACCATCCTCGAACGCGCGGGTGATGGTGCCGTCCGTCATCAGAAAGGTATCCCGCCCATCCCCCTGGGCCAGAGCGCTCAGCGTGCCGCCGCTCATGACAAAATCGTCGGGATCATCGCCCTGGTTCAGATCGCCGCTGACCTCACCTGCGGAGAGTGTGAAACGGTCGATTCCGGCCGCTTGGGTGACGTTGCCCAGAATGCGCCCCGACTGCATGTCCACGCTGTCCATTCCTGGACCGAACAGGATATTGCCGGACACGGTGCCCGTTCCGCCGGCCGGAAATATCAGCACGTGGTCACCGCTCAGCGCGCTAAACGGCCCGCTGCTGCCGCTGTCGCAGACAAGGAGGAAAGGCTGCAGGCACCTTCGGCCCAGGAAGGGATGATTGCCAGTATCACTACCGGTAGCACGTTGTAGGGCTGGTAAAGATGGACACAACGGATTTTCATGACAGCACTCCCGTCCAGGCTGGCAGCAGGGAGGCGGAGGCAATCGAGAGGGATCGAGGTGCCTGACTGCTACGCAAAGCGGCGTCACGCCAAGGCGGCTGACAATCGCTTTGCAAGCCTGTTTCGAGGCTCGCAGTATCAAGTCAAGAAGTCGTTGCTGAGTGCGTCAAGAAGTTGACCGACCGATGGCAGAATTTAAGCTTTATCTACTAACTATTGGAACTACAACCGAAAAGCTTATGCGGCAAAGCCACTGTCGAGGGCGATTTACTCAAGTCGAGCGGTGCGCCGCGACAACCAGATTGTCAGGGCCAGCGCGCAAACCGATAGCAGGGCAGCGTAAAAAAATATCCAGTCATAACCCTGGCCCAAGGCAATCGCGCCCATCACCGGATCTGCGATTGCCAATGCCAGGTCAAAGAACACTGCGTAGGCGCTCAGGCCTGCGCCGCGGCTAGGGGTGGGTACGCGCTTGATGGCTTCTACGCCGAGCGCCGGGTAGACCAGCGACAGCCCCATGCCGGTCAATCCGGCCCCTGCAAGGGCAACGCCGCTGCTCGACGAAAGCCGCTGCTCGACGAAAGCCAGAGCATCAACAGCCCGCAGATCTCTACCGCCATGCACACAATGGCCGCGTTGTAGCCGCCCAGCCGGTTGATGGCACCGATGAACAGCAGGCGGGCGAGGATAAAGCACACACCAAACATGCTCAGGCAATAGGCCGCGCCTTCCCAGCCACGATTCAGATAGAACAGGGTGATGAAGGTGGTCAGCGTGCCATAGCCGATCGACGATAGCGTCAGGCCCAGACCATAGGGTGCGATCCGGCCGAATACCGACCAGTAGGGCAGGCGCTCACCGACAATAATGGGCACCGAAGGCTTGTCGCGAATCAGCCTCAGCGCCAGACCTGCCATCACCATCAGGGCAATACCCAGGCTGTTGAAACCAATGCTATCGATGACCACTACGCCCAGCGGTGCACCGATGGCAATCGCCCCATAGGACGCGATACCGTTCCACGAGATTGAGCGGGCAGTGTGCTCCGGGCCGACCTTGCCGATGCACCAACTGATGGTGCCGACCCCGATAAGCCCTTGAGAGACGCCGAGGAACAGCCGCGCGACGATGAGAATTGACAGGCTCAGCGTGGCAAACTCGTGCAGCAGTGTGGCCAGCAAGGTCATGCTGCCACTGATGACGATGCCCCAGAGCCCGAATACGATGGAGCGCTTGCTGCCCAGCGTATCTGTCGCACGGCCGGCGAAAGGCCGGCTGAGCAGGGTGGCGAGGTACTGCGAGGCGATGGTCAGGCCGGCAATCAGCGGGCTGAAACCGAGCTGGTCATGAACATAGCCGGGCAACACCGCAATAGGCAGGCCGATGCACAGGAAGGCGATGAACGTGTAAAAGACGATAGAGACGATCTGCAGCGTAATCGTCATGGAACCGGGTTGTGCGGCAGGCATTGGACTCTTCGCTGGCAGGCGGTGGGAGTGCCCCATCATGGCGTGCGTCGTGGATAAATGAAAGCAGGCTAACGGTATTATGCGGCTGCTTATCAGACAGTTGCCGTTGTGAGGAGATACTCATAGGATGACTGATCACATCACAATAATAAAAAGGTTTGTCATGAAAAATATTCTGTTGCTGGCCGCTGCGGTTGTTTGTTCATTCGGCCTGAGCGCCCAGGCAGCCACCTTCGCCTACATTTCCAGCCCCATCGATGGGCTGATCTCTCAATACCGTCTCGATGAGCAGAGCGGGGCGCTCAGCCTGGTCGAGCAGACCAAGGCAGGTGATCAGGTCAATCCGATGGCCATCACGCCGGATGGCAAAGCGTTATTCGCCGCGCTGCGCGCCAAACCCTATCAGGTGCTGAGTTTCAGCATCGAGCCTGGCACCGGGCACCTCAAACCCCTCAGTCAGGCGCCGCTGGCCGAGAGTCTGGCCTACCTGTCTACCGATCGCAGCGGACGCTTCCTGTTTGGTGCGTCCTATGGCGCCGACTTGCTCAGCGTCCAGCCCATCGACGCGCAGCACCGCCCGAGCGACAGCATTCAGACTTACAAGACCGGCATGCACGCGCATTCGGTGCGCACCGATCCGAGCAACCGGTTTGTGTACGCCGGTAACCTGGGCGTCGATCGTGTGCTGCAATACCGCCTGGAGCCCAAGGACGGCAAGCTTGTGCCCATCGGCGAGGGCTACGTCGTCGTTCCCGACAACACCGGCCCACGCCACCTGACCTTTTCGTCCGATGGCAAGTTTCTGTATGTCGTCGGTGAAATGAGTGGCACCGTCACGGCCTTCGCGATCAATCAGAAAACCGGTGCGTTGAAGCAGACCAGTCAGGCAGACGGTATTCCCAAACGCTTGAACCTGGCACCGGGGCAGGCCCGTGATGCGCGCAACAACGATCTCAAGGATGACCCGACGCCGCGTATCTGGGCTGCGGATATTCGCCTCGCGCCGAACGGCAAATGGCTGTTCATCAGCGAGCGCACCAGCAGCAGCGTGTCGGTGTTCAACGTTGATCCCACCAGCGGCAAAGTGACGTTCGTTGAAAATTATCCCGTTCAGGAAAAGCAGCCGCGCAACATCGCGGTGTCGCCCAATGGACGTTGGTTGCTGGTGAGTGGCGAGAAAAGCGACAAGGTCGGCAGCTACGCCATCGACGAGAAGGGTGCCTTGCAACGGGTCGGCGAAGCGCCTTCGGGCAAGGGTGCGCTGTGGATTGAAATGCTCAGCCAGCCGAGCGAATAAGCGCTCTGAAACCAAAAAGCCCTGTCACAAGACAGGGCTTTTTGCTATTGCAGGCTGACAGGCTTAGAACGAAACGCCCTGGCTGCGCAGGTAGTCGTCATAGGTGCCGCTGAAATCGACCACGCCGCTTGGGCTGAGTTCGATGATGCGGGTAGCCAGCGAGGACACGAACTCGCGGTCGTGACTGACGAAAATCAGTGTGCCTGGATAGTTTTCCAGCGCCAGGTTCAGCGACTCGATGGATTCCATGTCCAGGTGGTTGGTCGGTTCGTCCATCACCAGCACGTTGGGCTTTTGCAGGATCAGTTTGCCGAACAGCATGCGGCCCTGTTCACCACCGGAAATCACCTTCACCGACTTGAGGATCTCGTCGTTGGAGAACAGCATGCGGCCCAGGGTGCCACGTACCAGTTGCTCGCCGCCCTGGGTCCACTGACCCATCCAGTCGAACAGGGTGGAGTCATCCTCGAAATCGTGAGCATGATCCTGAGCGTAATAGCCGATTTCCGCCGCATCGGTCCACTTGACCGTGCCGGCATCCGCTTGCAGCTCGTTGACCAGCGTGCGCAGCAGGGTGGTCTTGCCGATGCCGTTCGGACCGATGATTGCCACGCGTTCGCCGGCTTCGACCTGGAAGCTGAAGTCCTTGAACAGGGTCTTGCCGTCGAAGCCTTTGGCCATGCGATCAACGATGACCGCCTGGCGGTGCAGCTTCTTGGTCTGTTCGAAACGAATGAACGGGCTAACACGGCTGGAGGGCTTGACCTCGGCCAGCTGGATCTTGTCGATCGCCTTGGCCCGGGAGGTGGCCTGCTTGGCTTTCGAGGCGTTGGCCGAGAAGCGGCTGACGAACGATTGCAGTTCGGAAATCTGCGCTTTCTTCTTGGCGTTGTCGGACAGCAACTGCTCGCGGGACTGGGTCGCCACGGTCATGTACTCGTCATAGTTGCCCGGGAACAGACGCAGCTCGCCGTAATCCAGGTCGGCCATGTGCGTGCACACGCTGTTCAGGAAGTGACGGTCGTGGGAGATGATGATCATCAGGCTGTTACGTTGGGTCAGGATGTTTTCCAGCCAGCGAATGGTGTTGATGTCCAGGTGGTTGGTCGGTTCGTCGAGCAGCAGTACTTCCGGATCGGAGAACAGTGCCTGAGCGAGCAGAACGCGCAGCTTCCAGCCCGGCGATACTTCGCTCATCGGACCATTGTGCTGTTCGATGCCGATACCCAGACCCAGCAGCAGTTCACCGGCGCGGGACTCGGCGGTGTAACCGTCCATTTCCGCAAACTCGGTTTCCAGCTCGGCAACGGCCATGCCGTCATCTTCACTCATTTCCGGCAGAGAATAGATGCGGTCGCGCTCGGCCTTGACCTTCCACAGCTCTTCGTGACCCATGATCACGGTGTCGAGCACCGTGAACTCTTCATAGGCGAACTGATCCTGGCGCAGCTTACCCAGACGCACGTTCGGCTCCAGCATCACCTGCCCACCCGAAGGCTCGAGGTCGCCACCGAGGATTTTCATGAACGTGGACTTGCCGCAGCCGTTCGCGCCAATCAGGCCGTAACGGTTACCGGCGCCAAACTTGACCGAGACATTCTCGAACAAGGGTTTGGGGCCGAACTGCATGGTGATGTTAGCTGTGGAGATCAATTACTTTACCTATCAATAACGTGGGCAATAACCGGGGGAGCGCTGGCGTCAGGGGTGTGGTGTTCAGGACCCCACCCAAGCTGTTCAGTCCGCTCCGTCCGAGCATGAGCTGACCCAACGGGCATACGTCTACCGCAACGGCAGCCTGCCACGACTGCGTTGCCGGGATATGAATGTGGGGGTTCACGCCAGACATTGGCGCGCATTGTCGCATAGGTCGGGCGGCAGTGACATGGTGGACGGCAGAGGATTGCCGAGTTTAACGGTTCGGGGCAGGGCTGGCGCCCGTTTCAGCACCCTTCGCCGCGGGCAACTGCGGATGCCTCAAGATAAACAGGTGCATTGCAGGCGACGCTCTCTGTAGTGGCGAAGTGCTATCCTTGAAGTGCGCAACTGACTTTATGGCGAACTTCATCAAGGCTCAACTTGGGAATGACCTCATGCGGTACTCGCGAGCTCTCGGAAACATTGAATACCTGGAAGTCGCTCCCGACGACTTGTTTCGACATCAGCTCCAGCGAAGGAAGAATTCTTGATTCGTAATGCTGATCCAGACCGCAGGGTGAGCAATTGTCGCTGGATGATTCATAGAACCGGCCCACGGACTGATTCATGTCGAAACCGACCAGAAAGACGTCGTCGAAACCAAGGTGATAGGACAGTTGCAGCGCCAGATACATGACCGTTCGGGCGTCGAAAAAACCAAGTTCCAGATTCTTGCTGAAGCCGATATCCCGGCTTCTGCTACTCCATAACGAAAGTTTTCTGACCAGTGCATTTTCCCGGGAGCACAGCGCTGCAACCGTCGACAATCTGGGCGATTTCTTCAGTGCATAAGCGCGTCCGGAAGGTCTGGGAATGTCGCCGCGAAACTGATCTTCCCAAAGGCCTACATTCTCGCTGGAGCGCATTGCAGCGGCGAACAGCTCAGGCTGCTGGTTGGGGAAATCCCTGTCGGAGCAGACGTAGAACAACGGTTTGATGTTCGTGCCTGCGAACATCGAGAACGCGCCGTTCATGGTGATCATGGGGATGTGCGAGAACTCTTCGATCGGGAAATCCTTCGCTGACTTCCCAGAGCCAATCAGGAAGACCGGCCCTTTTTTAGTGCCCCTGCATGTACTGAAATCAAGCACGCGCGTCGGCTCAGGCATGTGCTCGTCAACAGCATTGCGTAGGTAGCGCGTCGAATTAATTGATTGACTAGTCATGACTACCCTGTAGGCACTAGTGGCAAATTAGTTGGGACATATTGCGCAGGATGTTATTGGCTGGTGGCCAGTAATTCAACATCAAAGGGTCTAAAAAGAGTATCACACTGGAAACAACTGGCTACATAGCACGGGCGCCGATTCACGAAACGCATTATTCACTAGATGGTTTTCGGATGTAAGGTCAGGTCGGTGATATTGATTTAATATTGATTAGCCACTACTTGATGGCGACTGTATCGGCTTCTGTTTCTGGCAAAATATTCTGTACTTTAGATGCGCAGCGAGAAGATCGAAATATGTATCAGGACGATACATTTGCAGAGGGTAAGTTGGACGAAGTCGGTCACAAAAGGTTTTTTCTGCAAGGCCCGGTGATCACCGGGCCCGCCATTTCTGGTGCGTGTTGACGGTTAGTCGGATTTCCTTTCCTGCTTTTTCCTCCTGAACCAGCTTCCCAGCGCATGGAAAGGGTGAATGAACATCGCAATCGCTCCGAGCAGAAAGACGATGGAGACAAGGATCAGACCCAGCCCTTCGTGTGCAAACATAGTGATTGACTCCTGTTGTCACTTTGTCGGTCCGTTGAAGACTAGTCGCTGAAACGTTTCACCTCATGAAGAAATGTTAAGGAACTTTCCCGCAATGGCTTCAAGAGAGGACCCGGCGCCACGCAGACGTACGCACGATCCGGGCGCAGATGCCCGGTTTCCTTCCGCCGAACCAGTCCGGTCGCGCGCCGACTTTGCCAGGATGACGCGCTGAAGCTACGCGCGATATTTATCTGAAACCGGGTTCGACAGGCATCCTGCTGCTCTTCGAAGGGCTCGCACCGCGTGACGTTTGCACCGCCCATCACCCGAAACCCTCAACGGTCAGCTGGCATTCCGACAAGTATCTTCAATGCCGTCGTGGAACTAGATGAGGCGATGACGAGACTATAAGCACGCTCGCGTTCAGCAGGCGTGGCCTGTGAACGTGCATTCTTATGATCCCGGAGGTTACTGACATGAAGTCCCTTTTCCGTCCAGCTTTGCTGCTGGCTGTCGCTTTACCCCTGTTCCTGGCTGGCTGCGGAGACAAGGAGCCCGAGCAGCGCACTGCGTTCACTCAGTTCCTGCAAACCCGAATTGTCGACAAGCCGGGCGTGCATGTGCCCAAGCTGACGGATGAAGAAAAGAAAGCCTTTGGTGACTACACCTCGCACTACGCGGTCATCTCCGACTTCGGCGCGGGCATGGACACTGCGGTGCAGCCACTCGCCGGCTTGATGCAGAAAGGCTCCTTTCATTCGGTCAGCGATGTCATTCAACGCCGTGCAGACCTGGCCGCCGTGCAGACGGGACTCGATGAAGTGGGCGAAAAGCTGACCATCGAGCAGGGCAAGGCAGACGCGGCACGTGCGAAACTCAAGCAGCCAGAAGACCTGAAGGTGGTTTACGACAGGGCCTACGACCGAACTGTCAGCGTACCCGCCAACACCTTCCGTGAAGTGCTGCCGCAGATAAAGGGCACCTTTTCCAGTGGCCTGAAGGTTGCCGATTATGTGGACGCGCACAAATCGCAGATCGATATCTCGGGTTCGACGATCACCGTCAAGGACCCGGTGGTACAAACCGAGCTCAACAAACTGCTGCAAGAGCTGAATGAGCAGGGCAAGAACGCGCAACAAGCCCAGTCCAAACTGCAATCGCTCATGACCGGCCGCTGATAACGAGCTGCTGCGTCTGAAGTGACGGCCCGGTCCTGCTGCCGGGCCGATCCTTGTGTCAGGTATGATTCCGCCATCTGTCTACCTGACGCCGGGAATCCACCGTCTGATGATCACTCCCTCTTCAATGACCATTACCCTGCGTGATGCTGCCTCTGCGGACGCGTCGTGCCTTGCGGCGCTCGGCATGCAGGTTTTTCTCGACACCTACGCAACGCAGGGCATTCGACAATCCATCGCCCGCGAAGCGCTGGAAGCTTTCTCGCCTGCGAACTTCGCACAACTGCTCATCGAGCCGACGACATTGATCATCGTTGCGGAGTCGCAAGGGCATTTGATTGGCTTTGCTCAGGTCGCGTTGCGCACCGATCATGCAATGCTGGGCGTATCGACCGCTGCCGAGTTGCAACGGCTCTATGTGCAGGAACGTTTTACAGGGCGTGGAGCAGGGCGGCTGTTACTCGAAGCCGCCGAGCGGCGTGCAACAAGCCGTCACGCCTCGCTATTATGGGCGACGGTCTGGGTTGGCAACCCGCGCGCGCTGGCGTTTTACCCTCGTCAAGGCTATGAATTGAAAGGTGCTCCGCACTATGTGTTTCAGGGCGAGACACATGAGAATCACTTGTTTGCCAAATCGCTGATGACCACTGACTGACACGACGTTGCTGTGCAACAAGGACGCTGAATGCTGCGCATACTGGGCAAGACCTCCTCGATCAACGTACGAAAAGTACTCTGGACCTGCGAGGAACTGAAGATACCCTTCACTCAGGAAGACTGGGGGTCAGGCTTCAAACCTGCCAACACGGACGAGTTTGTCGCGCTCAACCCGAATGCCATGGTGCCGGTTATCGTGGATGATGACTTCGTGCTTTGGGAGTCCAACAGCATCGTTCGCTATCTGGCCAACCGTTATGCTGGCGACGCTGTTTATCCGCTGGATCCACGTGCCAGAGCGCAGGCCGATCAGTGGATCGACTGGCAAGGCTCGGATCTGAACAGATCATGGAGCTATGCCTTCATGTCACTGGTGCGACGCTCGAGCGAGCACCAGGACCCTGTCGCCATAGCCGCTTCCTGTGCCCAGTGGGCCAGGCATATGCAAATACTCGACAGGCAACTGGAAAAGACTGGCGCCTATGTCTGCGGCGAGCGTTTTACCCTGGCTGACATCCCCATCGGTCTTTCAGTCAATCGCTGGTTCGAGACGCCTCTCGAGCATCCCGACCTGCCCGCCGTCAATGCGTATTACGAACGCCTGAGCCATCGCTCCGGCTACCTTCTGTATGGGCGTAACGGAACTCCGTGACGGCTTGTCGGGCTCGCTTTTATCCTTGGGCACCATTCTGAGCCTTGTTGTCTGTTAAGGAGTCGTTGAAGTGACCACCATCAAAATCACCGCGGGCGGATACGAGTTTCTCGCCGAAACCCATCCGGACGCGCCGCAAACGGTGGAAGCGTTTCTCAAGCTGCTGCCTTATCGGCAGAAATTCATCCATGTACGCTGGAGCGGCGAGGGCTGCTGGGTGCCGCTGGATGATTATCAGCTCAAGCTGGATGACGCATTGATCGGTTTCGAGAACGCAACCAGCCATCCTTCGGTGGGCGACATTCTTTTCTACCCGGGCGGTTACAGCGAAACCGAGATTATCCTTGCCTACGGTTCGTGCTGTTTCGCCAGCAAGATGGGGCAGTTGGCGGGCAACCATTTTCTGACCATCACTCAGGGCAAGGAAAACCTGCGCAAGCTGGGCGTGAAGACGCTTTGGGAGGGCGCTCAGGATGTGGTTTTCGAGCTTGCTTGAGTCTGCCGTTATTGCGCGATAGGCATTTGCCAGTATTTGGTGGAACTGCTGATCTTCGCCAGGGGTCTAGTCCACGATGCTTCCAGCTCCCGGAAGCCGACCTGGAGACACGCCCTTGAATATTTTCGAAGCCCTGCGCGAAAGCCATGACCGTCAACGCAGCTACGCTGATGCCCTGATCCAGACCAGTGGCGACAGCGCCGAGCGCGAGAAGGCCTACAAACAGCTCAAGGAAGAACTGCAGGCCCACGAAACGGCCGAAGAACGGTTTTTCTACATTCCTCTGATGGCCCACGACAATGGCGTGGACCTGAGCCGTCACGCCATTTCCGAGCATCATGAGATGGACGAGATGATGGAAGAGCTCGATGAAACTGAAATGTCGAGCCCGGCCTGGCTGGCCACTGCGAAAAAATTGTCGGAAAAAGTGCACCACCACCTGAAAGAAGAAGAGCAGAAGTTCTTCCAGATGGCGGGCAAATTGCTCGACGAAAAGCAGAAACAGAGTCTGGCCGGCGAATACGTGAAGGAATACGAAGAGCAATTGGCTGAGGGTTGATAGCGCTGTGCAGTGCTAGAATCGGCTTTTTATCAGCGAAGGCATGACATGAAGTTTCTGTTTCTGACAAGCGCGACGGTGATTGCGGCAACCTTATTGACCGGGTGTGCAGCGCCTTCCAGTTCTGCACGTGCCGCAGGACCCTACAAGGTCCTGTCGAGCGCCAAGCATGATGCCGCCGTTGCCCAGTGCATTCAGGTGACCTGGCAGAACGAAGCCATGTTCGGCACGTCCTCTGACGTGTTCCTTCATGACCTCTCCGGCGGCGGTTTTACCGTGTTTACCACTGAGTCGACCTACTTCGCTGACGTGCGCGGCAAGGGCCCGACCACTGCCGTTGAGTTCTATGCCCCGCAAGGCGATGCTCAGGCCGCATTGCGCTCTGCGGCCATTGCTACCTGCCTTTAAGTCTTTTCACACTGACACCTCTCATTCCCATGCGCCCGCGTGGGAATGCCGTTCTGGACGCGTTGCGTGCGCCCACTCATGCTTCGGGCTTGACCGGGTCGATACTCCACGCCCGATAACAGCGCATATGCACAAGAGTGGGGCCCTAGCACTCAGATATGGCAATCGGTAGCGTTACCTGCGCAATGCGCCCCCGCGTCTCCGCTTCAAGCCAAAATCCCAGTCTGTTGATTTATCTCGACTTTTTCATGCGGTGTTCTCCGCGCGTCCTCTGTGGCACACTTTCTGCTGTCTATTCCGTTGTTACATACCTGTATACGCTATAGCGGAATAACGAATACTTCGGCGGAGTTTAAGTCATGCATCGCGGACCTTCCTTTGTGAAAGCTTGTGCCTTTGTTCTTTCAGCTTCATTCATGCTGGCCAATACGGTGCAGGCAGCCGAAGGCAGCAAGCTGGATGCAGTATTGAAACGTGGCAATCTAGTGGTAGGCACGGGCAGTACCAATGCCCCGTGGCACTTTCAGGGCGCGGACGGCAAGTTGCAGGGCTTCGATATCGACATTGGCAGAATTATCGCCAAAGGCCTGTTCAATGACCCGAGCAAGGTGGAATTTGTCGTGCAGTCCTCGGATGCACGTATCCCCAACCTGCTGACCGACAAGGTCGACATCAGCTGCCAGTTCATCACCATTACCGCCAGTCGCGCACAGCAGGTGGCATTCACCTTGCCCTACTACCGCGAGGGTGTGGCGCTGCTGTTGCCTGCCAATAGCAAGTACAAGGAAATCGATGACCTGAAGGCAGCAGGTGACGATGTGACCGTGGCCGTCCTGCAAAACGTGTACGCCGAGGAACTGGTGCATCAGGCACTGCCCAAGGCCAAGGTCGATCAGTACGACAGCGTCGACCTGATGTATCAGGCGATCAACTCCGGGCGTGCCGATACAGCGGCCACCGATCAGTCTTCGGTCAAGTACCTGATGGTGCAGAACCCTGGTCGCTACCGTTCGCCTGCCTTTGCCTGGAGCCCGCAAACCTATGCCTGCGCGGTCAAGCGTGGCGATCAGGACTGGCTGAACTTCGTCAACACCGCGTTGCATGAAGCCATGACCGGTGTCGAGTTTCCGGCTTACGCGGCGTCTTTCAAGCAGTGGTTCGGTGTCGATCTGCCGGTGCCTGCAATCGGCTTTCCGATGGAATACAAATAAGTCCACTCTGACCTTCAGCGGCAGGGCAGGCCCTCGGGCTTTCCCTGCCAGGTACGGGCAAGCATGAATTACCAATTGAATTTTGATGCCGTGTGGCGCGACTTCCCCAGCCTTCTGGCGGGTTTGGGCCTTGGCCTGGAACTGGCCCTGATCTCGATCGCGATTGGTTGTGTGATCGGGCTGGCGAATGCATTTGCGCTGCTGTCACGTTACAAGGCGTTGCGTATCGTCGCGTCGATCTATGTAACGGTGGTACGCAATACGCCGATCCTGGTGTTGATCCTGCTGATCTACTTCGCGTTGCCCGGGCTGGGCATTCGACTCGACAAGCTGGCGTCATTCATCGTCACGCTGTCGCTGTACGCCGGTGCCTATCTGACCGAAGTGTTCCGTGCCGGGCTGCTGAGCATCCATAAAGGGCAGCGTGAAGCGGGGCTGGCGATCGGCCTGGGTGAATGGCAGGTGCGGGCCTATATCATCGTGCCGGTGATGTTGCGCAATGTATTGCCGGCGCTCTCCAACAACTTCATTTCGCTGTTCAAGGACACCTCGCTGGCGGCCGCCATTGCCGTGCCGGAGCTGACCTACTACGCGCGCAAGATCAACGTCGAAAGCTACCGGGTGATCGAAACCTGGCTGGTGACCACAGCGCTCTATGTGGTGGCCTGCTACGTGATCGCTTTGTTTCTGCGCACCCTCGAACAACGTCTGGCGATTCGCCGCTAGGAGGCTGTCATGTATCAACCCCCTGGCTGGTTGCAGGAATTGTGGAATGCGCGGGAAGTGCTCTGGTCCGGTTTTCTGACCAGTATCCAGTGCTCGGCGCTGGCGATTGCCGCAGGTACGCTGATCGGCATGCTGGCCGGTCTGGTGCTGACCTACGGCGGTTTTTTCGCCCGCTTGCCGATCCGGCTCTATGTGGATCTGATTCGCGGTACCCCGGTGTTCGTGCTGGTGCTGGCGGTCTTTTACATGGTGCCGGCGCTGGGTTGGCAGATCAGCGCGTTTCAGGCCGGCGCAATAGGCCTGACGCTGTTCTGCGGCTCTCACGTTTCGGAAATCGTGCGCGGCGCCCTGCAGGCCATTCCCCGTGGCCAACTGGAAGCCGGCAAGGCCATCGGTCTGCGCTTCGGCCAGTCGCTGCGCTATGTGTTGCTGCCTCAGGCCATGCGCCAGATCCTGCCGACCTGGGTCAACTCCTCGACCGAGATCGTCAAGGCGTCGACGCTGCTTTCGGTGATCGGTGTGGCTGAACTGCTGCTCAGCACCCAGCAGGTGATTGCGCGCACGTTCATGACCCTGGAGTTCTACCTGTTTGCAGGTTTCCTGTTCTTTCTCATCAACTACGCCATCGAGCTTCTTGGGCGGCAAATCGAAAAACGGGTGGCATTGCCATGACACAGACTCATAACCCCGGCCCGGCGCTGCTCAGCATCGAGGGCCTGCATAAATCCTACGGCGCAGTGGAGGTGCTAAAGGGTGTCGATCTGCGCATGCAGAAAGGCAATGTCGTGACCCTGATCGGTTCCAGCGGCTCGGGCAAGACCACCTTGCTGCGCTGCGTCAACCTGCTGGAAGAGTTTCAGGGCGGGCATATCCGTCTTGAGGGGCAGGACATCGGCTACAGCAACGTAGACGGCAAGCGCACCCGCCATCCGGAGCGTCTGATCGCGCAACACCGGGCAATGACCGGCATGGCCTTCCAGCAATTCAACCTGTTTCCGCACCTCAGCGCCTTGCAGAACGTCACCCTGGGCTTGCTCAAGGTCAAGAAGATGCCCAAGGATCAAGCCGTTGCGCTGGCCGAAAAGTGGCTGGACCGGGTCGGCCTGCTGGAGCGGCGCAATCACTTCCCCGGTCAGTTGTCCGGCGGGCAGCAGCAGCGTGTGGCGATTGCACGCGCCATTGCCATGAACCCCAGCCTGATGTTGTTTGACGAAGTCACTTCGGCACTCGATCCGGAGCTGGTGGGCGAAGTGCTGAGCGTCATCAAGGACCTGGCCGAGGAGGGCATGACCATGCTGCTGGTGACGCACGAAATGCGTTTCGCCTACGAAGTGTCGGACCAGATCGTGTTCATGAATCAGGGCCGCATCGAAGAGCAGGGGCCACCCAAGGCCTTGTTCGAGCAGCCGAAGTCGGCGCGCTTGAGCGAGTTTCTCAAGAACATCCGTTTTTAAACGTTCACTACGTCCAATGCTTCAAGACAAGGAAAAACTCATGACTATTACCCGTTATGGCGCAGGCAGCACAGCAGGAGGCGGCCAGCCACGCCCATTCGCTCGCGCCGTCGAGGCTGACGGCTGGTTGCACGTTTCCGGCCAGGTACCTGCGCTGGATGGCGAGATCATCGTCGGCGGCATCGTCGAGCAGACGCACCAGACCATGCGCAACCTGATCGCAATTCTTGAAGAGGCCGGTTATGCGCTCAAGGATGTGATCCGGGTCGGTGTATGGCTGGAGGACCCGCGGGACTTCTGGAGTTTCAACAAGGTATTCGGTGAGTACTTCACACCCGAGCATGCGCCGGCACGCGCTTGCGTTCAGGCCAGCATGATGGTCGACTGCAAGGTCGAAATCGACTGTATTGCCTACAAGCGCAAATAGCACACGTGCAGCCACACGTTGCAAGCCGGAAGCCCGATCACCTGAGGCTTTTGGCTTGCCGCTTTCCCAAGGAACGAATCTCATGACCGAAGACACTATCAAGCGCCGGGCACGTGGACTGGACCGGGCGTTCGATATCCTGGATTTTCTCAAGGAAAAGGCCAGGCCCATGCGCCCCAATGAGATTGCCAGCGGGATCGGCAGCCCCAAATCGACGGTTTACGAGCTGGTGGCATCGTTGCTGGAGCGGCGGATTCTGGAGACGGTGGGCAAGGACGGGCATGTCTATCTGGGCCGTCAATTGTATTTTCTGGGGCAGGCACACTTGCGGCACTTCGATTTCACTCGCGAGGCCGAGGCCTGCCTGTGCGAGATCGTCAGCCAGACGCGGGAAACTGCGCAGATGTGCCTGCTCAATGGTCGCAAATACACCGTGGCGCTGATGAAGGAGGGGGAGCGTCATTTCAGGATTTCTTCGGACATCGGCGAGAACGCGCCCATCCCATGGACGGCGTCCGGACGTCTGTTGCTCAGTCACCTGAGCGATCAGCAGATCATCGACCTGATCGACCCCGACGACTTCATTCTGCCGGGGGGCGAACGTCTGCCGCTGGAGACCTTTCTTCGGGAAATCCGCAAGGCCGGCGAGGAGGGCTTCTTTTCCTTCAATAGCGTGGCTGACACCTTCACCCACTGCTTCGCCGCTCCGGTGAACAACGAACACGGTCAGTGCATCGCCACGCTGTGCATCGTCGCGCCGCGTGCCGACGCCAAGACCCACTACGACGACTATCGGCGGGTGCTGATCGAAAGCGCCAATGGCCTGGCTCGCCGTATCAATGAATAACCGCAGGAGATTACCGATGAGCACCGCCGTAATGGACAAGGGTACTGCGCAGCCGGGTGACAGCCTGGTCAGTGATGTCAGCCTGCCCGCACTGGTAATTCATAATCAGGCGCTGCAACACAATATTCGCTGGATGCAGCAGTTTGTCAGCGACAGCGGTGCAGAGCTGGCACCGCACGGCAAGACCAGTATGGTGCCCGCGCTGTTTCGCCGGCAACTGGACGCAGGCGCATGGGGCATGACCCTCGCCACGGCGGTCCAGACGCAGGCCGCTTATGCGCATGGCGTGCGCCGGGTGCTGATGGCCAACCAGTTGGTCGGTGCGCCGAACATGGCAGTCGTTGCCGACATGCTGGCTGATCCCATGTTCGAGTTTCACTGCATGGTCGACCATCCGGACAATGTCGCTGCGTTGGGCGAGTTTTTCGCTGCGCGTGGCCTGCGTTTGAACGTGATGATCGAATACGGCGTACCTGGCGGGCGTTGCGGCTGCCGTAGCGAAGAGCAGGTGCTGGCACTGGCCGACGCTGTTCTGGCACAGCCGGCGCTGGCATTGACCGGCATTGAAGGGTACGAGGGCGTCATCCACGGCGACCACGCCATCCAAGGCATCAAGGCCTTTGCCGCATCGCTGGTGCGCCTGGCTGTCGACCTGCAGGACAAGGGCGCCTTCGCCCTGGATCGCCCGATCGTCACAGCCTCCGGCTCGGCCTGGTATGACCTGATCGCCGAAGCCTTCGATGCCCAGTCTGTTCGCGAGCGCTTCCTCAGCGTGCTGCGGCCCGGCAGCTATGTGGTGCATGACCACGGCATCTACAAGGACGCGCAGTGCTGCGTGCTGGATCGGCGCGCCGAATTGAGCGAAGCACTGCGCCCGGCCCTGGAGGTCTGGGCGCATGTGCAATCCCTGCCGGAACCGGGTTTTGCAGTGATTGCCATGGGCAAGCGCGATGTTGCCTACGACGCCGGGTTGCCCAACCCGCTGCTGCGTTACAAGCCAGGCGTGCAATCGGCTGGCGATGATGTGAGCGCCTGCAAGGTGACGGCGGTTATGGACCAGCACGCGTTCATGACGGTCGCACCCGGATGCGAGTTGAAGGTCGGCGATATCATTTCCTTCGGCACCTCGCACCCGTGTCTGACGTTCGACAAGTGGCGTTCAGGTTGCCTGGTGGATAATGACCTGCGCGTGATCGAGTCTTTCAGTACATATTTCTAGTCAAAGTATTTGCAGGAGTATCGTCACATGAGCCTTCCACGGGTCGCCCTGATCGGCGAATGCATGATCGAACTGCAACAACATGCCGATGGCAGTCTGCGCCAGAGCTTCGGCGGCGACACACTCAATACGGCGGTCTACCTTTCCCGATTGCTGGGTGAGCGGGCCAAGGTCGACTACGTTACGGCACTGGGTGACGACAGCTTCAGCGACGCGATGTGCCGGATCTGGGCGGACGAGGGCATCGGTCTGGGCAAGGTGCAGCGCCTGCCCGGACGCTTGCCGGGGCTCTACTGCATCCAGACCGACGCCAATGGTGAGCGGCGCTTTCTCTACTGGCGCAACGAAGCTGCCGTGCGGGACTGCTTCATGACCCCGGCGGCCGAGCCGATCCTGGCAGCGCTGGCCAGCTATGACGTGCTGTATTTCAGCGGCATTACCCTGGCAGTTCTTGGCGAGCAGGGGCGTGCCAAACTGCTGGAGGCATTGGCGCGTGCGCGTCAGCGCGGAGTCAGGGTCGCCTTCGACAACAACTATCGTCCGCGGCTGTGGGCCAGTGTCGAGCAGGCCCGCGAAGCCTACCGTGCGTGTCTGCAGCATGTGGATCTGGCCTTGCTGACCGAAGACGACGAGCAGGCACTGTATGGCTATGCCGACAGCGAACAGCTGCTGGCCGCCTATCGCGGGCGCGGCATCGGTGAAATCGTCGTCAAGCGTGGCGCGCAGAGTTGCCTCGTCGAAGCCGGCGGCGAACGTTTCGACATCGCAGCGCAGAAGGTCGAGCGTGTGGTCGATACCACGGCTGCGGGTGATTCCTTCAGTGCCGGCTATCTCGCGGCCCGGCTCACGGGTGACCACCCGCTGCAGGCGGCGGAAGCAGGGCATCGTCTGGCCAGTATCGTGATCCAGCACCCAGGCGCGCTGGTGCCCAAGTCGGTCATGCCAGTCTGATAGCACTTGCCACAGAACATGCAGTTGATCGGCTAACACACTGACAGACAAGCATTTCGCTGGAACCCGCACGAAAATCCGGCCACCATAGGCGACCTTTTCGCCTGCGAGCCCACCACCGGAGTCTGCGTGCCTGACGACCTGCCTTCTGCGCTTCCTCATGACCTGGATGTCGACCTTGTACCGCCCCGGCAATTGCCGTTTTTTCGACGCCTGTTGGCGCGGCTGATGGGGCGTGGTCTTACCGGACTGCGCTCGCAGCACGCGCCCTCATGGTCGCAGGGGCATGCCGACGGTTATCTGAACGGCCACATCGAAGGCGTGCGTGAAGGCTATGAAGAGGGTTATCTGGATGGCCAGGAGTCGGGCCGTCAGGTGCTGGTCATCAGCGATACCCGGCCAGCACGGCATCGTGGCCCCAAGGTCGATGATCATCTGTTCGATGACTGGCGACTGGCACTCACACCTGAACTGAAAAAGCGCATCAAGGCCGATGTCGCCGAAAAGCTCCCCGCACATGCCCAGCCCAGCACGGCACAGTGGAAGATGATTTTCAGCGACACGCCGTCTACCTACGTGATTGCCGGGGCGGGCGCGGGCAAGTCCACGTCGCTGGTACTGCGGATTCTGCTGCTGCATCACTACCTGGGCTTCGAACTGAACGCCATGACGGTGGTGACCTTCACCCGCGAGTCGCGCAAGGACTTCATCAGCAAACTGATCGACGTCATGGCCCTCTGGGGGCATGCGCTGGAGCAAAAGCAGGCGCGCGAAGTAGTGCGCACCTTCCATTCACGCATTCTGCCGCTGGTGCGCAGTCTGCCGGGGTTTGAGCAGATGCGCGCGTTCGAGAACCTGAGCAGCCAGTCTTCCGGTCTGGAAGAGGCGGACAGCAACCCCTTCGACTTGCGGATCAACGATACGCAGCGCCAGCAACTCAATCTCTGCTATCGCGATCTGTACGCTGGCAATGAGCGTTTTCGCGAAGTCATGGCGCCGCTGTATCGCCATGCCCTGCAGCTCAAGGAACTGGACCGCGATCACCCTGATGTGCAGAAACGGGTCGCCGTGACCGAATTGTCCTCGAAACGCGATGAAGAGTGGTGTGACACCGTTGAAGACTTGTGGATCCGCGCCGGGGCCTGGCCTATAAAGGGCATTGAGCCCATGCGCCAACCTGTTGAAATAAATGGTTTTTCATTTTCGTTTCACGGCTATATCGCTGAGCTGGATGCTTGGGTTGTGCTGGGTCTGGACGCCAGTGAGGACCAGCAACTCAACCGCCCTGGCGCCAAGCTACCGGTGTGGGCAGAGGGCGTCATAAAGCGCACCCTGTTTCAAGCTTTCTGCAATAAGCCTTTGATATGGATGGATAATTACCAGTCAGCCAATCAGGTTTTGCAATCCCTGGCAGGCGATGCCGTCGCGGGGCCTGGATTCGATTACCGGGTCAAGGGCGAGCTCGGTGCGGCACCCTTGCTGGACTGTTTTGTCACGGCTGCCAGCTTCATCGAGAACCTCGGGCTGGATGTGCCGAGCGCTGTATCCGAGATGAGTTTTGCCAGCGATGACCCGGACCGTTTCTTCTTCGAAGCGCTCAGCCTGTTCTGGAAAGCCTTCGAAACGCACCTGCTGGCTCAATCGCCGCCGATCATGACCTACAACCGCATGTTTGCCTTGTTCGGCGAAACGTCTCCCGAGAACCTCAAGCACGTCAGTGACCCGATGCTCAGACCCTTGGCGCATTTGATGATCGACGAGTTCCAGGACGTCTCGCCGCAGATCGTTTCATGGCTACGCGCCAGCCTGCGCGAAATCAGGCGTCGTGGTCCGGCATTGCACACCGGCCGCATCGCTCAGCACTCATCGTTGCTGTGTGTCGGTGACGATTGGCAGTCGATCTACGGCTGGCGCGGCAGTTCACCGAAATACTTCATGGAGTTCGCAAAGGAGTTTTCCTCCCCAGCGACCACCAGGGTCATGCTCAGCGACAATTTTCGCAGTCATCAGCACATCATCGACGCCGCCGAGCACATCGTCCGTGCGGCCCCGGCTATCCCTGGCAAGAAGGCCCGCGCCAGTGGCACGCTCCAGGAGCTGCTGCCGGTCAAGGTACTGGATCGTGATGAGGACGAGCTTGCCGAGCGGGTCGCCGAGCACTATCACGATGGCGACTCGATCCTGCTGCTGTACCGCAAGGGCAGCGAGAAGACACGTTTCTCGACACGCCTGCAGGTATTGATCGACGCTGATTCGGCAAATGGCGCGCAGAATCGCCGCATCCGAACGCTGACCTACCACAGTTCCAAGGGCTTGCAGGCGGATGCCGTATTTCTGCTGGGCGATTGTCAGCATCTGACCGTCTCGCCATACAAGAATCAGGTTTACCGGTTGGCAGGGCTGGGTGATGCGAGTGATCTTCAGCCATTCGATACAGCACAGAAGGATGAAGTCTTGCGTCTGGCCTATGTCGCCATTACTCGCTCGGCGCGGCACTGTTATTGGTATATCGATGAAAGCGCCAGTTCGGGAGAAGCAGTTCAGATGCCCAAAGCGTCAGACAGGATTGCCCGCGACAAGCCTTTCTTCGAAGACCTGCGTAACAGGGTTCGTGCTGGCTGAGGCGTTCATGTCAGATGAAACCGGCGATCTGTCGTTGCGTCTGAGTGCCGAATAACTCCAGCTCGTCCTCGATCGCTTCGATGATGCGCTCCACGTCTGCGGCATTCATCACGGTAGAACAGGGCAGGCCGGCAATGGCGACCACGGTCTCACCGCTGGCACGGTCGAAAAGTCGCGCAATCATGCTCCCTGGCGCATCCATCGAGGCTTCAAAGCCCACGGGATGGAAGTGCCAGCGCATCAGTTGGCATGCATTGGGGAATGTGACTTTAGTCATGACGATGGCCCACCTGAATCAATCGAGCACTTCCCTTGCTCCAATGGGTAGGCAGACAGCCAGAATGCGTCCGGTAAAGCCATGATGACGAGACGATGACCAGCAGTACGCATCATCGGTCGGTCAAGTTGCTTTCCAGCAGGATCGCTGAGCGGTCTGACGAATACTGAAAATAGCATTTGCCAGTGCCGTTCTGGAAAAATTTTTTATGACGCAGCATAAAAAAATCAATTATATGACCGGTGTCATTCGAAGGTATTAATGGGCACGCTCCATGCATCTGCCGAGCCGCTGCCGCAAGTCCTTCAACGGACTGAATTTGCCGTGACGAGGATGGTTTTCGTGCCGGGTCTGGGGCAAGCTGTCGCTATTGACCCGAGGAACTGCACATGCTGAGAAAATCCCTTGCCGCACTGGTGTTGCTGGCCTCCACCAGTCACGCGGCGGAGACGGTCAATATCTACAACTGGACGGACTATATAGCGCCGGACACCCTGAAGAATTTCGAAGCCGCCACCGGCTTCAAGACCACTTACCAAACCTTTGAAACCAATGAGGCGCTGAACGCAAAACTGCTGGCCGGCCACTCCGGCTACGATGTGGTTTTTCCGTCCATTCATTTCATGGGAAGACAAATCCAGAGCGGGCTGCTCAAAACCCTCGACAAGCGTCAATTGCCCAACTGGAAAAACCTCAACCCGGTCCTGCTCAAGGCGCTGGAGGGCAGTGACCCCGGTAATCAGCATGGTTTCCCCTATCTGTGGGGCAGTACCGGCATCGGCTATGACGTAGCCAAGGTCAAGGCCATCCTCGGCAAGGATGTACCGCTCGATTCATGGGATCTGGTGCTCAAGCCGGAAAACATGAAAAAACTCGCCCAATGCGGTGTCGTATTTCTCGACAGCGCACCGGCTCTTCTGCCGATCACCCTGAATTACCTTGGCTTGCCGCCGCACAGTGAAGTGCCTGACGACTACCGTCAGGCAAAGGCGGTACTGGACAGCGTACGGCCGTACATACGCAATTTCAGCTCTGCCGATTACATCGCCGACCTCGCGAAGGGCAGTATTTGTGTCGCAGTGGGCTATTCCGGGGATATTTCCCAGGCTCAGGAGCAGGCGCAGAAAGAAGGCAATGGCTTTACCATCGATTATGTCGTTCCGAAGGAGGGAGCACCCATGTGGTTCGACATGGTCGCCATACCGGCTGACGCCACCGATACCAAGGGCGCCTACGCGTTTCTGAATTACCTGTTGCGCCCCGAAGTGATCGCCAACATCACCAATACGGTGCATTACGCCAATGGCAATGAAAAGGCCGACGCGCTGATCGGTCCCGGCCTGTGGACCGATACCACGGTGTACCCGGACGCCGACATGTTGAGCCGCCTGTTCGTGATGTCTCAGGTCTCGGACACTATCAATACGTTGCGCGAGAAGCTCTGGGAGACATTCAGGGCCGGCAGGTAACGCTGTTCAGATGACATGGGCCTGCTGCAGCTCGGTCAGCGCCTGAGCCTTCAATCGCGCCAGCAGCGGATCGCGACGATCCCTCGGCGTCTGCAGCTCGACCGGCAAATCGTGGGTGATTGTGCCGGGACGGCTGCCCATCACCAGCACACGGTCACTCAGGTACAACGCCTCGTCGACATCATGGGTCACCAGCAACAGGGTGATGGCATGGCGCGCAGCCAGTTGCAGCAGCAGGTCCTGAAGCTTCATCCGGGTAAACGCATCGACTGCGCTGAACGGTTCATCCAGCAGCAACACCGCCGGGTGCGAATACAGGCCGCGCGCGATCGCCACACGCTGCGCCATGCCACCTGACAGCGCTTTGGGCAAGGCGTCGGCAAAACCGGAAAGGCCCACTTCTTCGATCAATTGACCGACCCAGCGGCGGTCGTAGCGGTCATCATCACTGAAACCGATATTCTGTGCGACGGTCAGCCAGGGCATCAGGCGCGGCTCTTGAAACACGAACGCCACTTCGCCCTGAATGCGCCGCACCGAGCCACGAAAATCCTGCTCCAGTCCGGCGACAATTCTCAGCAGCGTGCTTTTGCCGCAGCCGCTGGGGCCCAGCAGGCTGACGATTTCCCCCGACTGCAGCGACAGATCGATGCCGTGCAGTACGGTATTGCCCGCAAATGCCTTGTGGTCGACGCGTATGTCCATCAGTGATTCCGGCATCTATCAACCCTCACGGCTTTGCCCGTTGAATGTGTCGCGCCAGGCCAGGAAGCGTTTTTCCAGGTTTGCCAGCAGACCGTCGCTGAGTTTGCCCAGTGTGGCCAGAACGATGATGGCCGCCAGCACGATGTCCGGGCGCGAGGTTTCGCGTCCGTCACTGAGCAGGTAGCCCAGGCCTTTGGTGGCCGCGATCAGCTCGGCGGCCACCAGAAACATCCACGACAGGCTCATGCCGCTGCGCAAACCGGTAAACAGGCCGGGTAGGGCGGCGGGCAGAAGAATGCGCCGGGTCAGGCGATAGCGGCTCAAGCCATACATCTGGCCGACTTCCACCAGCTTTCGGTCAATGCCTCGAATCGCGGCCACGCCGTTGAGGTAGACCGGAAAGAACGCGCCGATGGCAATCAGCACGATTTTCGATGTTTCGCCAATGCCCAGCCACAACAGCAGAAGCGGCACCCAAGCCAGGCTTGGAATGGAGCGAAGCCCGGCGAACGTCGGCTCCAGATACGCCTCTGCTTCACGACTGAGCCCCACCCACGCAGCAAACACCAGGGCCAGGCTCGCGCCGATCACAAAGCCGCTGAGCACACGCAACAGACTGGCACTGATGTGCTTCCACAACGCACCGTCCGCCAGATCGCGCAGGGTCAGCACGATCTCGCTGGGCGCTGGCATCTGGTAGGCAGGCAGCCAGCCGATACGGACGATTACTTCCAGCAACACGATGATCATCGCCGGCACCACCAGGCCCTTGAGTGGCGTTCGGTAGCGCTGCCAAAGCGTTGGTTGCGACTTGTCCGGTGCTGCCTGCGCTGATGCAGACAACGCTTTGTCCCGGCTGGTCATGGAGTGGCGATCACGGCTTTGGAGAATTCAGGCGTGATCAGTTGATCGATGACCTGCTCGACATTGACGCCTTTGCGCACCAGATCCTCGGAAACCAGAATCGGCGCCGCGGCCTTGGACGCTTCCACGTCTTTCGCGCTCAGTTGCGGGTTGCTCAGGTCTGTGCGGGTCAATTGCAGCCTGGCGACTTCCAGCGGCAAACCCGACTCGGTCGCCAGCAGCCTGGCCAGCTCGTCAGGGTTTTTCACTGCCCATTCCCGAGCCTGCTCATAAGCGCTCAATACTGTTCTGATCGCCTCTGGATGTTCCCTGGCGTAGGTTTCCGTGACGCTCAGTACGCCATAGCTGTTGAAGTCCTTGTTGCGGTAAAGCAGGCGCGAGCCGGACTGTATTTCACTGGCCGCCATGTGCGGGTCAAGCCCTGCCCAGGCATCTACGTCGCCTTTTTCGAGGGCGGTGCGTCCATCGGGATGCTGCAGGTGCAGCAACTCGACATCATCCTTTTTCAGCCCGGCCTTCTGCAGCGCGCGCAAGGTGAACAGATAAGGGTCGGTGCCTTTGGTGGCGGCTATTTTCTTACCTTTGAGTTCGGCAACCGATTGCAGGGGAGAGTCCTTGCGCACCACCAGAGCCGTCCATTCTGCCCGGCTGTAGACATACACCGATTTGATCGGGCTGCCATTGGCCCGGGCCAGCACCGCAGACAGGCTGGCCGACGATGCAAAGTCGACGCTGCCGCTGTTCAGGTATTCCAGCGAGCGGTTGCTGCCCTGGCTCAACACCCAGGTGACTTTCGCCTCCGGCAGGGCTTTCTCCAGCCAGCCAAAATGCTTGAGCGCCAGGCTGACCGGCGAATAGTAGGCATAGTCCAGACGGATTTCGGCAGGTACGGCCTCGGCGGCCTGCACCGCGCCGTTGAGGCTCAACGCCAATACGCAGGTGCTGGCCATCCAGCGAATCAGCGCACGGGGAGACAGCAACCGAAAGGAAACAGAGGGTTGTGGCATAGTGGCATCCAGGTCAGGAAAACTAGAGCCGCAGCGATCGGCTGGTATATTCCAAAACAGGCAGTTCGCAGGGCGTGAAATTCAGAACAGGAATATTGCATGCTCTATGCCAAACAGCAGGGGCTTGAATTCCGGGGCTTTACGCGGTTTTCCGACGTCCGTGATGTTGATCTGACAGCGGTCTGTTGAATGGCTGTTGCCAGGCAAACAGTCGGTCTTATGACCCGTCTTTCGACGATTTTTTGACATTTTCTCTGCTTGTCAGACGATTTTTTTTGCCGGTATTGCAACAGAATCGTTTTTTGACACTCTTAATCGTCCACATTCTTAATTTCGAAACATGTGCGCACTAAGATTCGCGCGTGACCCTGTTTGACTGATCCGCAGAAATTTCCAGGGCGAGCTGCACAAGCCTGCGTATTCGCACCAGCCAGATGGCTGTCCCCTTTCAAATGCGCACCGGACTCAGAAAATAATGAATATGCCGAAAATGCCTTCCATCACCCGACTTCAGCGCCGTCTTGCGTGGTGCTTCTTCCCCTCCTTGCTGGTGGCTTCGGCCCTGGCCCTGTTCACCATGGGCAAAGGCGTGCATGCAGAGCCCAAGAATGGCACCCAGACACTGGTATTCCTTCGGCATGCCGAAAAACCGGCCATGGGGTTGGGGCAACTGAACTGTCAGGGGCTCAACAGGGCGATAGAACTGTCGGAAGTCCTGCCTAGGGAATTCGGCAAGGCTGACTTCATTTTCGCTGCCAATCCGAGCCGACATGTGGAAGAGGGTGAGGGCGATCAGTCCTACAGCTACGTGCGTCCGCTGATGACGGTAGGGCCTAGCGCAATCAAACTGGGGTTGCCCGTCAACCTCGACTTTGGTGCCAACGACACCGCAGACCTGGCCGATGAGCTGATGCGGGACAAGTACCACAACGCAGTTATCTACACCGCCTGGTCGCATGGCTACTTGCCGGAGCTGATCAACAAGGTTGCTGAAGAAGCGTCCGGCAAGAGCACTAACCTGCTGGATGACTGGACGAACGATGATTTCGACTCAGTGATTGTCGTCACCCTGAAATGGGTCGATGGCAAGGCCACGCTCGATTACAAGAATCAAAAACAGGGCCTCAACAACGGCACCGAGACCTGCCCTGAGGCGACCTGATCTCGAATCGCAAGCGTTAGCCATTGAGGAACTTCATCGACTCCGCGCTATAGCGCTCGCCGGATGCCGACCCCTGAGCCGGAAAAATCGCTTCCAGCTGGGCAAGGTCATCGGTACTCAGCGTCAATGAAGCTGCGGCCACGTTGCTTTCCAGGTACTTGCGCTGTTTGGTTCCCGGGATCGGAATGATGTCCTCTCCCTGGGCAAGCACCCAGGCCAGCGCCAGTTGCGACGCGCTGATGCCTCTGGCCGTAGCCAGTGCCTTGACCTTCTCGACCAATTGCAGATTGCGATTGAAGTTTTCGCCCTGAAACCGTGGGGTGAAGCGACGATAGTCATCGGCCGCGAAATCGTCCGGGGTGCGCAATTCACCGGTCAGAAACCCCCGGCCGAGCGGACTGTAAGCCACGAAGGCAATGCCCAGGCGACGGCAGGTGGCAAGCACGCCATTCTGTTCCGGATCGCGTGACCAGAGTGAGTACTCGCTCTGCACAGCCGCCAACGGATATACCGCGTGGGCCTTTTCGATGGTCGCTGCACTGGCTTCACAGATGCCTATGTGGCGAACCTTGCCAGCCTTGACCAGTTCGGCCATGGCGCCAACGGTGTCCTCGATGGGCACCTTTGGGTCGACGCGGTGCTGATAATAGAGATCAAGGTAATCGGTGTTCAGCCGCTTCAGACTGGCGTCGATGGACTGGCGAATGTACGCCGGGCTGCCATTGACGCCACGTGCATGCGGATCGTCGCCACGCACGATGCCGAACTTGCTGGCCAGGTAAATACCTTCACGCTTGCCTTCGAGGGCCCGGCCAAGCAAGGCTTCATTGGTGTGCGGGCCGTACATGTCCGCTGTATCGAAAAAGGTGACACCCAGCTCCAGTGCGCGGTGCAAGGTGGCGATGGATTCCTTTTCATCGATGCCGGTGGTGTAGAAGTCCGACATTCCCATGCAGCCCAGCCCAACGGCGGATACGTGCGGACCGAGTTGACCCAATTGGCGCGTGATCACAATGAGTGCTCCTGATCGTTGAAAGAGCGGTCGAGTTTCGCCTCTTTGCCAGGCTCAATAAACCGGGTGTTTCTTATTTCACTGTTGTTGAAATCCAAACAATGTCGCCCATAGCGGTGTTCATCGCCTGTCGTTGGGCGTGCAACACCGCGCCTCTCGAATCCGACAAAGCGCGCTAGTCACGCAATGTCGAATGGAGTACAAATGTACTCCGTGAGCACATTATCTCCTCGACGCAGCGCCATCCTTACCTTCATCCGCGATCGCATCGCGCAGCAGGGGCAATCACCGAGCCTGGCGGAAATTTCCGAGGCTTTCGGTTTTGCTTCGCGCAGCGTGGCGCGCAAACACATTGTGGCCCTCACCGAAGCCGGTCTGATCGAAGTCGTAGCGCATCAGGCCCGCGGCATTCGCCTGCTGAACAGTGAGCCACGCCCCGAATTGCTGGAAATTCCGGTACTGGGGCGCGTGGCGGCGGGCGCACCTATCGGGCCTGACCTCGATATACACAGCACGCTGCACCTGGACCGCAGCACCTTTACCCGTGTGCCGGACTACCTGCTGCGTGTGCAGGGTGACTCGATGATCGAGGACGGTATTCTCGATGGCGATCTGGTGGGTGTGCACCGTAACCCGCAGGCCAGTGACGGGCAGATCGTGGTTGCCCGGCTGGACGGCGAGGTGACCATCAAACGCCTGCAACGCCGCGCCGAGCAGGTGCGCCTGTTGCCGCGCAACCCGGCCTACGAGCCGATCATCGTCACGCCCGATCAGGACTTCGCCATCGAAGGTGTGTTCTGCGGGCTGGTGCGCCGCGAATGATGGGCGCGGTGGTCAGCCTGGATGCCTTGCTGGATGAGCGCAGGGTCTGGAAAGGGCGCCAGCAGAGCGCGCCACCGGTCAGCCCGCAGCCCAGTGGCCACGTGTTGCTGGATGCTGCATTGCCCACCGGCGGCTGGCCTGCAGCGGCCCTGACTGAAATCCTCATTCCGGCCAATGGCAGCGGCGAACTGCGCCTGCTGTGGCCAAGCCTGGCACGGCTTTCCGCAATCGCTGAGCGCATTGTGCTGGTCGCACCGCCTTATATTCCGTACCCACAGGCCTGGCTGGCCGCCGGTGTCGATCTGCGCCAGTTGGTGGTGATCGAGGCGAGTCCCCGTGATGCCTTGTGGGCCGCCGAGCAATGCCTGCGTTCCGGCAGTTGTGGCGCGGTCGTGTGCTGGCCCGGCATGGTCGATGACCGTGCGCTGCGACGCTTGCAGGTGGCTGCCGAAACCGGGCAGACCCTGGCTTTTGCCTGTCGCCCGCAGCAGGCCGCCGCCAACCCTTCACCCGCAGCCCTGCGCATAGCTATAGATACCCGCCCGGCACAGTTGCGAGTACTCAAATGCCGGGGCGGACTTGCGCCGCCTTTCCCCATTCCGTTCCCGACCGACGCTTGAGGTTCTTATGCTCTGGGCCTGTGTCTTGCTGCCGCAACTGGCGCTGGACGGCGTCATGCGTCGTCACGGCAACCCCGATGAACCGCTGGCGCTGATCAGCGGCAGCGCTCAACGTCGCGTGTTGCAGAGCGTCAATCCGGCTGCGCGTGCGTTGGGGCTGAAAGCCGGGCAGTCGCTGACCGCAGCACAGGCGCTGGTGCCGAACTTCACCACGATCGAGCATGACCCGGCCGATATCGAGCGTTTGCAGCAACTGCTCGCGGCCTGGGCCTACGGTTTCAGCTCCAATGTCAGTCTCAAGTACCCGCGGGTACTGCTGATGGAAATCGAATCCAGCCTCAAGCTGTTCGGCCCTTGGCCAGTGTTCGAAGCGCGTTTGCGTGAAGAGCTGACCACGCAGGGTTTCCGCCATCGCATCGTGGTCGCGCCCAACCCGATAGCCGCGCGAATGCTGGCCAACATGCATGACGGGCTGAGCATCGACTGTCCGCATGAATTGCGCCGCCGTCTGGAACAGATGCCTTTGGAACGCATCGGCCTGAGCCGCGAAACCGCTACTGCCCTGACGCGCATGGGGCTGCGTAGCGTGCGGCAGGTGCTGGCGCTGCCCCGCGATACGCTGGCACGGCGGTTTCCGGCCAGCGTGCTGCAGCACTTCGACACCTTGCTCGGCGAGCGCCCCGTGGCGCTGGAATGCTACACGCCGCCGGATTTTTTCGATGTACGCATCGAGCTGAATTTCGATGTCGAATCCCATCAGGCCCTGTTGTTTCCGCTCAAGCGGCTGATCGCCGATCTGGCCTTGTTCCTGGCCGGACGCGACAGCGGTGTGCAGCGATTTTCCCTGCATCTGGAGCATGTTGAAGGTCCGGAGACTGTGGTGCCCGTCGGACTGCTGAGTGCCGAGCGCGATGCGTCGATGCTGTTCGAACTGGCCCGCGGCAGGCTGGAGCAGGTGCTGGTCGCGTCGCCGGTACGTGCCGTGCGCCTGCTGGCGCGAGACTTGCCGGATTTTGTCCCGGCGCACCGTCAGTTGTTCGATGAGCGCGTGCAGCAAACCTTGCCCTGGGAGCAACTGCGCGAGCGCCTGCGGGCGCGTCTGGGCGACGAGTCGGTCAATGGCTTACGCGCTCAGGCCGATCACCGCCCTGAATGCGCCTGGCAACCGCACAGCACAAGCAAACCGGTCTTGCCGAGCAAGGGTTGTACGCGCCCGGGCTGGTTGCTGCGAGAACCCCAGCCGCTGCCACTTCATGCCACGCGCATCGTGGCGGGGCCCGAGCGAATCGAATCAGGCTGGTGGGACGGCGGCGATGTACGTCGCGACTACTATCTGGTCGAAACCTCCAGCGGCCAGCGCGCCTGGGCCTATCGCAGCGTGGGCGAGCAGGGTGAACTGCTGCTGCATGGCTGGTTCGCATGACAAGCGAATACGCCGAGCTGCATTGCCTGTCCAACTTCAGTTTTCAGCGCGGCGCCTCAAGCGCCCATGAGCTGTTCGAACGAGCCTTGCGCCACGGCTACCAGGCGCTGGCCATCACTGACGAGTGCACGCTGGCCGGTATCGTACGTGCCTGGCAGGCGTCCATCAGCACCGGCCTGCCATTGATCATCGGCAGTGAAATGCACATCGAG
This sequence comes from Pseudomonas cerasi, assembly GCF_900074915.1. Classification (GTDB taxonomy): domain Bacteria; phylum Pseudomonadota; class Gammaproteobacteria; order Pseudomonadales; family Pseudomonadaceae; genus Aquipseudomonas; species Aquipseudomonas cerasi. Next base: position 3,003,687 of record NZ_LT222319.1, on the reverse strand, counting down.
AACGGGCCGAAAGCCGTGCTGCTGGTGGAAAGCCAGACAGGCTATGAGGCGCTGTGCAAATTGATCACGGTGGCACGCCGCAGAGCCAGAAAAGGTGAATACCGGTTGTTGCGTGAAGATTTCGAGCCTGCGCCGGACGGGTTGCTGGCCCTCTGGCTGCCGGACCTCGACGGTGACGCTCAAGCCTGTCTGGCTGGCGGACGCTGGTTGCGTGAGCGCTTTGCCGAGCGCCTCTGGCTCGGCGTGGAGTTACATCGCGGCGCGGATGACGAGCAGCGTCTGGCCGACTTGCTGGCGCTGGCTCAATCATTGGGTATCCCGGCAGTAGCCAGTGGTGATGTGCACATGCACGCACGCGGCCGGCGTGCCCTGCAGGACACCATGACTGCCATTCGCCATCACACGACCGTGGCCGAAGCAGGGCACCTGTTGTTTGCCAACGGCGAGCGCCATTTACGGCCACTGGATGCGCTTGCCGAGCATTACCCGGACTGGCTGCTGGCCGAATCGGTGCGTATTGCCCGGCGCTGCACGTTTGATCTCAAACAATTGAAATATGAATACCCGCACGAGCTGGTCCCCAAAGGCCAGACACCTACGTCGTGGCTGCGTGAACTGACCGAGCGCGGTGTCCGAAAACGCTGGCCGAAGGGGCTGACGCCAGCTACCCGTGCGCAGGTCGAGAAGGAACTGGCGCTGATCGCGGAAAAGAAGTTCGACAGCTACTTTCTGACCGTGCATGACATCGTCGAGTTTGCCCGCAGCCAGCACATCCTTTGTCAGGGACGCGGCTCGGCGGCCAACTCGGCAGTGTGTTATGCGCTGGGGATCACCGAGCTGAATCCGGAAAAGAGCAATCTGCTGTTCGAGCGCTTCATCTCCAGAGAGCGCAACGAGCCACCGGACATCGACGTGGATTTCGAGCATGACCGCCGCGAAGAAGTCATTCAGTACATCTTTCGGCGCTATGGCCGGGGCCGGGCGGCGCTGACTGCTGTCGCTAGCACTTATCACGGCTCCGGCGCGATGCGTGACGTGGCCAAGGTGCTGGGCTTGCCGCCAGACCAGATCAATGCCCTGGCCGAAGCCTTCAGCCGCTGGAGCGATTCATTGCCGTCGCCTGAACGCTTGCGCGAATACGGCTTCGATGCCGACACGCCGATCCTCAAGCGCGTGCTGGCGCTGACCGGCGAACTGATCGGTTTTCCCCGGCACCTGTCGCAACACCCGGGTGGATTCGTGATTTCCGAACACCCACTGGAGACCTTGGTGCCGGTGGAGAACGCCGCGATGGCCGACCGCACCATCATCCAGTGGGACAAGGACGATCTGGACCTGGTCGGCCTGCTGAAAGTCGACATCCTTGCACTGGGCATGCTCAGCGCCTTGCGCCGCACGTTCGATCTGGTGCATCTGCACCGGGGCAAACGCTGGGCCCTGGCAAGTCTGCCGGGCGACGACCGGAAAACCTACGAAATGATCAGCCGCGCCGACACCATCGGCGTGTTTCAGATCGAGTCGCGTGCGCAGATGGCCATGCTGCCGCGCCTGAGGCCGGAAAAATTCTACGATCTGGTCATCGAAGTCGCCATTGTCCGGCCGGGGCCGATCCAGGGCGATATGGTTCACCCGTACCTGCGGCGGCGCAATGGCGAAGAGGCAGTCACCTATCCGCCCAAGCTTGAATCCGTATTCAAGCGCACCCTGGGTGTGCCGCTGTTCCAGGAGCAGGTCATGGAAGTGGCCATTCTGGCCGCCGACTACACCCCGGGCGAAGCGGACGAGTTGCGCCGCGCGATGGCCGCATGGAAACGTCACGGCGGGCTCGAGCCGCATCGCGAACGGCTGCGCACGGGCATGCTGAAAAACGGCTATGAAGCGGACTTTGCCGACCGGATCTTCGAACAGATCAAGGGCTTTGGCAGTTATGGTTTTCCCGAATCCCATGCCGCCAGTTTCGCCTTGCTGACCTACGCCAGTTGCTGGCTTAAGTGCCATGAACCGGCAGCGTTCACCTGCGCACTGATCAACAGTTGGCCGATGGGGTTCTATAGCCCGGATCAACTGCTGCAGGACGCACGTCGCCACCACATTGAAATCCGCCCGGTGGATGTGCGCTACAGCGACTGGGATTGTTCGCTGGAGCCGCTCGATCATCCCGACCGCACACGCAATCTGGCGATTCGCCTCGGGCTGCGCATGGTCCGTGGCTTTCGTGAGGAAGATGCCTTGCGCATCGAAGTCGCGCGCGCGAAACGCCCGTTTGTCGATGCCACGGACCTGACGTTGCGCGCCGAACTGGACTCGCGCGCCGCCGAAGCACTGGCGGATTCCGGTGCCTTGCGCGGCCTGATCGGCCATCGGCACCGGGCGCGCTGGGAAGTGGCCGGGGTTGAGGCCCAGCGCCCGCTGTTCGACGACCTGCCCAGCGAAGAAACCCAGGTGATCTTGCCACTGCCGACTGTCGCCGAAGACCTGGTGGCCGACTACACAACGCTGGGCACCACCCTGGGCCCACACCCGCTGGCCTTGCTGCGCCGGCAACTGGCTGCCAAGCGCTTTCGCAGCTCACAAGACTTGTTACACCTGGAAAACGACCGGACCCTCAGCGTGGCGGGGCTGGTCATTGGCCGTCAACGACCGGGCACCGCCAGTGGCGTGACCTTCGTGACGCTGGAAGACGAGTTCGGCATGGTCAACGTCGTGGTCTGGCGCGACCTGGCCGAGCGTCAGCGCAAGGTGCTGGTGGGCTCGCAATTGCTGCAGGTGTTCGGGCGCCTGGAATCAAAAAGCGGCGTACGGCACCTGATCGCCCAGCGGCTGTATGACCTGACGCCGCTGTTGACCGGACTGGATGTGCGCAGTCGGGACTTCCAGTAATCGGGCCTGTAATTTGCAGTAGCAATCGGTACATCCTGCCACCGAGAAGCCCTGTATGTACAAAGACTATCCAGCCGCTTACCAGGTCAGTAAAGGCGCGGCGCTGCAAGTGGACACTGCCTTTTATGAGCGCATCCGCACGAATGCGCAGCAACGCACCCTCGTCGAACAGTTCGAAGTACCGATTCGTACCGGGCGGGCCTGGAAGGTCAAGGCCGGTCAGGTGTTTCGGGTCACCACACCGGTGGGCCCGCAGGTGGGTGATTTCAATGTCTGGAACGCCAACGACCCTCGGGAACGCCTGTGGGCGGCGCGCACGCGTCAGTTGCAGGGCGCGCATGTCAGTACCCACGACCGGTTGTGGTCGAATCTGCCGTTTTTGCGGCCAATGGTAACCATCACCGATGACAGTCTGGCCAGTTACGGAACCGACGAGCACGGCGGCCGCCTGCATGACCTGCTCGGCACGCGCTGCGATCCCTACGTCAACAAGATGCTGACCGGCGAAGACTTTCATCATCACTGCCATTCCAACCTGACCCGCGCAGTGCTGCCGCACGGGCTGACCGAGTTCGATGTGCACGATGTGCTGAACATCTTCCAGTGCACCGGCCTGAACCATGACGACCTGTATTTCATGAAAGCCTGCCCGGCGCAGAAGGGCGACTATCTGGAGTTTTTCGCGGAAATCGACCTGCTATGCGCCTTGTCGACGTGTCCGGGTGGCGACCTGTCATTACCGATGTGGGGGCCTGATGCGCAGGACCCGCTGAGCGTCTGCCGACCGCTGGGCGTCGAGATCTGTGACCTCGATGCGTCGCTGCTGGACGGCTGGCAGTCCCCCGAGCGCGCAGCTTACAACGGCCTGCATGGTCTGCAGATTGCCAAGGCCGATTGGGAGCAGTAATGGCTCAGGCAGAATGGACGTATTTTGCGCAGTCCCAAGACAGCACCGCCCCGTTCTCCAGCGATTATTGTTATACATGTAAGTCCAGCTAAACATATGTCAATGCTTTGCGTTGGTATATAGACTTGAATGCTTTGCGGAAAAACCTTAGTAATGCACTGATAGTCGTGTACCCCATGCTTGGCGAGTGGCTTAGTGTTAAAAATGAGCTCATTTTATGTTTATGATGTTTAACTTTTATTTGTCAAAAATATCTCGTAATTTTTGTCGCTTTAGTGTCATGATAGAGTTATTTACTCATGAAGGGGGTTAAATGCTATGGCCGGAAAACGTCAGCACTATATTCCACGATTTTTGCAGTCTGGCTTTTTAGACGATCCCGATCACAAGGCCAAGCGAACTTGGTTGCATCGACGCAATACGCCAGCTCTGCTAGTGGCGACTAAAGATATTGGAGTAAGTGAAAGTTTCTATTCAAAGATTCAAGGTGATGGTGCGAAAACTTTAGATGATATAATCACTGAGATTGAGGTGGATATTTTGCATGAGTTCTCGAGTTTTAAAAATACTCGGGAAGGCGAAGCTGTAGACTCAAAGGTGGCTGCTCGCCTTACGGTGCATTTAGTGCTTAGGACTGCTCACTTGCGATCGCTGCTTGAGCAAGGTGCAGTGAAGTCTTTTGATGCAGCTATGCCTATAATTACTGATTCAGATGTAATTCGTAGGCATATTAATCTAGATGATTCAGGTGGAAGTGCAGAGCTAAAAAAAATGATTGACGAGGCTCTTTGCACATTGAATGTTGAAGAGCTTCCCATGCCGGCGCCGTTATTGCGTCGCATGCTTGAGTTTAGAGTTCGTGAAAATTTCGAAAATTTTTTTGAAGAACAAAATTCAACTATTACTCAGGTATTAAAAGATCTTTTTTTGCCTGTACGAGAACAGATTCGAGATGCGCATAACAAAATACTGGAAGCAACAAAGCAGACTGTTTGGGAGGACGAGCTGTCAAAGTTGTCTTGGTGTGTTCAAGAGGTAGTCGGAGCTGTACTTCCTGATTGTGTAGCGCTTGCCCGCGTAGCAGGTAAGGAGCTTTCACCTCTGCTTTTGAATGGCACGAAAAATATTGATCTTGTGGTTTTTCCTATAAGTCATAATAGGTTGCTTATAGGTCGGGCTGATAATTTTGATTCTATAGATATAAAGGCTATTAATATTGCGAGCGCAATTTGTAGCGATAGTTTTTTATTTCCCGTCGACACGAAGATGGAAGTGAGCTTTCCCAATATATAGGGCAAAGATCGGCCAGCACAATTGATGCTGCTGTTAAAGAGGCTGTTTCTAGCTTTCGGCATACCGAGCATGGGAGAAATCACGATGTTCCTCCCTTTTCCAAATTTCTACAAACGACAAATGGTGTTTCAAGTTCTTTCTCATTGACTTTCAGGGATTTCGGTGATGCTGGAATGGCTAGCGATGTGGGTAGCATTTTACAAACTATTATCCGTGAGCTGGGTCAGGATATTCCGATTCCTGCACTTGAGGGTATTACTTTTTCGCTGGATTACCCCTCGGCAATTTTAGAGCTTGAACGAGGGGCCGGGTTAGTAAGTAGAACTCGGTCAAGAAATTATGGGCGACCGGTTGCCAAGTCTGTAAGAGTGCTCCGTGAAGGTGAAGTAAAAGTCCATTTGGTTCTTGATGCTTCAATTGCTTATTTTTTACTCTCTGACAAAGAAGAGGACTTGGTATATTCAATTCATCTGTTGCTAGTTAAGCTTTCTGAGGTGTTGCATGCAAGTTTCTATGAGTCTCTTCTTGAAGTTGATTGTGGGGCAGAAATAGATGAGCTAAGTAAAATGCTGTTTTCCAGCGTATCAGCTGCGCCGAGCAGTTATTTTTGCGCAAGAAAAAGTGCGTTTTTTGATCCAAATGCTGGTGAGGACTATGCTGTATTAGTTAAAGATAGTTACGTTTCTGCCAAGAAAGAAATTTATGCAGCAAGGATGGCGTATCGAGTAAGTAATGATGTCGAAATGTTGCTGAATGCAGCACTGCCTCAATTATCGTTTTTTTTGACTCATGCGGCTGAATGGTTGGGTCATAGAGACGGTCTGCCTGAGTCTGAATTTCTTCCTGGGTCGAAATTGTTGGCCGACTTAGAAGTTTTTGAGTTAAATCTTTGGCTAGAACTTTTTGGGCGCGAGCTTCGGAGTCTGTACGACACAGATGGTCGGTTCACGACTACAAATGTTTTTGCACTTAGCCGGCATGCCGAACGCATTTTGTGGACTTTCCAGATATGTCCTTGGCTTATGGAAGATGGCACAATTTATGTCACAGTTCCCTTTGGCAATGATTTGACTACTTTGTCTGTCGATTTGTAATTTTTGTCAGAATAATTTGACTACAGTCAAGAAATTTTGAGTTTTTTGTATCAGCCATTAGTTGCTGCGTAGCGACCTGTCACTGCCGATGTGGGGGCCTGACGCGCAGGACCCGTTAAGCGTTTGCCGGCCGCTGGGCGTCGAAATCTACGACCTCGACGCCGCGTTGCTGGAGGGTTGGCAGTCTCCCGAACGTGCGGCGTATAACGGTCTGCATGGCTTGCAGATTGCCAAGGCTGACTGGGAAAAATAACCGCTCAGGCCGCGCGAGCCATCTTGCGCAGCCCCCAGACCATCACCGCCCCCAGCCCGAGCATGGCCAGCAGCAGTGCCGGGTAAGCCACCCACCAGTGCAGCGGGGCGGTCATCATGCTGAATTCCGACATGCCGCCGATCCCGGCAATCAGGTTCAACGGCAAAAACACCACATTGATCAAGGTCAGTTTGCGCAGCAGGGTGTTGGTGCTGTTATTGACCAGATTGCCTCGCGCATCCATCAACCCGGCGAACACCGTGGAATAGATCTCGGCCTGTTTGTAGCACTGATCGTTCTCGATGATCATGTCGTCGATCAGCGCCAGGCTGTCGGCTGCGTATTGCCGGCCTTGCGCATGGTTGCGCAGACGCGTCAGGACCGCACCGTTGCTGTGGATGGCATTGATGTAATACACCAGACTTTCGCTGAGGTTGAACATCTGCAGCAAATGGCGGTTTTCCAGGGAAGAGTTGAATTTCTGCTGCAATTCCCGGGCGACCATCTTGATGACTTTCAAATGGCCCAGATAGTGATGAATATTGTTGAGCAGCAGCTCCAGAAGGATATCCAGCGGCTGGTCCAACGGGCGGTGAGCCCCCAGCGCGCTCAAGGGTTGCTCGTCATCGCAGATCAGCACCAGCTGGTCCCGGCTCAACAGCACGCCAAAGGACGAAACGTCGAACGAGAAGCTGTCCTTGCCCGAATAGTTCTCGGGACGTTTCCAGATGACGAACAACGCATCAGGGTGAAACTCGATGCGCGAAATTTCGTCCGGGTCGAGTGCCGAGGCAACGGCATGCTCATCAAGGTGAAATCGCTCCAGCAATAATCTGCGTTCCCCGGCATCCGGTTTGCTGAACCACAGCACCTGAGCCTTTTGCGGATCACATGCCAGCAACTGGTTGTTGTCGAGTTTCAGGCCCTGAATCATCGTTTCACCATGCCTGACCGAGGCGCTTGAGCTCCAGACGGCGGACGAACTCTTCCAGCACCAGGCTGTAAAGATCATCCTGCAGATAAGCGTCTTCGATGCCGGCATCCAGGTTCGGGTTGTCGTTGACCTCGATCACCACCACGTGATCGCCTGACTGTTTCAAGTCCACGCCATACAAGCCGTCACCAATCAGATTGGCGGTCTTGAGCGCCAGTTCGACCACGGCGCGCGGCGCTTCGTGCACCGCCAGCGTGCGGCATTCGCCAATCACCTCGGCACCGATCGCCTTGTGGTTGTAGATCTGCCAATGCCCCTTGGACATGAAGTACTGGCAGGCGAATATCGGTTTGCGATTGAGAATACCGATGCGCCAGTCGTACTCGGTGTAGAAAAACTCCTGAGCCAGCAGCAATACCGAGTGCTCGAACAGCTGGGTCGTTGCCGTGTGCATTTCCTCGGGTGTGCTGACCTTGATCACGCCTCTGGAAAAACAGCCATCGGGAATCTTCAATACCAGCGGGAAACTCAGGCGTGTGGCCACGTGTTGCAGTTCTTCCGGGCGGTCCTTGTAGAGGATTTCCGTTCGCGGCATGCCCAGATCATGGCTTTTGAGCAGGTCGGTCAGGTACACCTTGTTGGTGCAGCGCAGTATCGAGGTGGAGTCATCCATGACCACCAGCCCCTCGCTTTCGGCTTTCTTGGCAAAGCGATAGGTGTGGTTGTCAACGCTGGTGGTTTCACGAATCAGCAGCGCGTCGTACTCGGCCAATCGGGCGTAGTCTTTTTTTTCGATCAGCTCGACATCGATGCCCAGACGCTGACCGACGCGGATGAAATTGGCCAGCGCCTCAGGGTTGGAAGGCGGCAGCTGTTCCTGCGGATCATGCAGAATCGCCAGGTCGTAGCGGGCCATGCGCCGCGAACTGGGCTGGCGCCAGACGTTGCGGCTGAAGCCCTCCAGCGCCGTGGCGAACTCATCCTGCTGATCCTCGCGCAGACGCGGCAGAGCTCCGGCCTTGATACCGGCAATGTGCCAATTGTCGCGCTTGCGAAACTCCACCATCAGGATCGGGCAGGGGAAGACTTCAAACAATTGACGGGCGAGATCCTTCAACGGCTCAAGTGTGGTCTGACCGAAGTACAGTGTCAGGGTAAACCCTTCGGTGTCGTCATAGGGATGGTCCTCAAGTGCGGTCTCCAGCAACTTGTCCAGGTCATCGAGTGCCAGGCCGTAGAGTGACTTGCGGGTCAATTCGCTGATGGTCTTTACCGAGGGAATGACATTGTGCTGGCGCGCTTCGGCCAGCAGGGAACAGTAATAACCATGGCCCAGGTATTTGTAGCTGCGGCACAGGTTGATGACTTGCACACGCTTGCCTGCGGTGGATTTCAGCGGTTTTTCCAGATAGTCCTGGGCGCTGATCAAGTCTTCGCTGGGGAAGTACGATGCCCAGTCTTCGAGCCGTTCGACAATAATCACCAGTTGCCTCTGCGCTGCAAAGAGTGTTGTGGGGTCTGCTCGTCGGGTTGTTGCTGAAAGCGCAAGTTGCGCAGATACTTCGTTCATCTTCACCTGTGCCGCTGACATGTGTAATCGATCCGATGGGAAACAAGTCCTTTCTATTAAGCATGTGCTTTTTGAAATGTCCCGTTTCGTTACACAACTTTTACGGCGGTGGAGATGGACTTTATATTTCGAGATGCAGTTGAAACCGATGTCGATGATTTGCTGCTTCTGGAGAACCAGTGTTTTGACGGCGACCGTCTGACCGAGCGCAGCTTTCACTGGATGATTCGCCGCGCCAATGCCAGCCTGATCGTCGCCGAGCAGGCCGGACAGCTCACCGGCTATGCGCTGGTACTGTTTCATCGGGGCACCTCGCTGGGGCGTTTGTATTCGCTGGCGATTGCCAATGCGGCGCGGGGCAAGGGGCTGGGCAAGCAGTTGTTGCAACGTGCCGAGCAGAAGGCCGTGGGCCGCGACTGCGCTTACCTGCGCCTTGAGGTGCGCCCTGATAACCACGCGGCTATTGGGCTGTACGAACGCAATGGTTACCGGCGTTTCGCTCAGGTCGACGACTATTACCAGGACCATGCCCCGGCCTTGCGCTACGAGAAACGTATCGTTGAGCACGCCCGGCTGGACAGTCGCTCAGTGCCTTACTACCAGCAGACTCTGGAGTTCACCTGCGGCCCGGCCTGTCTGTTGATGGCCATGAAAGCCCTGCAACCTGCGCGTTCGATGGGGCGTGCCGAAGAGCTGCAGATCTGGCGCGAGGCGACCACCGTGTTTATGACCTCCGGCCACGGCGGCTGCAGTCCTCAGGGGCTGGCGCTGGCTGCCCGGCGACGGGGCTTTGCCGTGAAGTTGCTGGTGTCGGTCTCGGGCCCGCTGTTTCTGGGCGGCGTGCGCAGCGACAACAAGAAACAGGTGATTCGCCTGGTTCATGAGCAGTTCTGTCATGAGCTGCGAACCTGCGGTGTAGAGACGCTGCCCAACCGCTCATTGAACCTGCCGCGCTTGCTGGCCGAGGGCGGCAAACCGCTGGTGCTGATCAGCAGTTACCGCCTGACCCGTTCCAAGGCACCGCACTGGGTGATGGTCACCGATTGCGACAGCGATTTCGTCTACCTGCACGATCCCGATATTGATCACAGCCTGCATCGGCAAGCCATTGACTGCCAACATATGCCGGTAAGCCATGCCGACTTCAATCGCATGAGTTGTTTCGGTGCCGATAAACTTCGGGCGGCAGTGATTGTGTTTGCCGCGCCTGTGGATGATCATGCGGGCGCTTCAGCAGACCGGCCACAGGATTCCCCATCGTGATTAAGTTCGTGCTCAAGGCTTTTTGCGTACTGGCCATCGCTGCAAGCCTGTCGGCCTGCATCAGCGCGCCGATCCCGCTGACCGCGAAAACCGCCGCGCAGCTGCAGCAACAGCCACCGGTGCGCTTTCTGCTGACCTTCGACGATGGCCCGAGCGCCTCGACGTTCTATAACCCCAGCATCACCGTGCTCGACAGCCTGGCCGACAATCCGCTGCAGCCGGGCATCAAGGCGGTGTTCTTCGTGCAGACCGGCGCAACCGGTGCGGGTAACAGTGATCAGGGCCGGGCGATCATGCGCCGTCAGCATGAAGAAGGGCACCTGCTGGGCTTTCACACCGCCACGCCGCACCACACTAACCACCGTTCACTGAGCGATGAGGAACTGGAGCAATCCCTGACCCAGGGCTGCGCGATCATCGCCTCTATCACAGGTGTGCCGACCACCTTGTTGCGTCCGCCGTTCTGGAACTACGACAAACGCACGTTCAGCGCCTATCAGCGCCACCATCTGCAGGTACTGCTCACTGACCTGAGTGCCAATGACGGCAAGATCTGGGGGTATAACTTCAGCCTGCGCCGCCGTTCCAACATGGTCAGCCAGCTCTCGCAGGTGCGCGAACGCATCGCCGCCGGAGAGCTGCCTGCGGTGGATGGCGTGATTCCGGTGGTGGTGACCTTCCACGACCTGAACCGCTACACCGCGCGGCATGCGCGGGAGTACCTGCAGATTCTGGTCGACAGTGCCGGGCAGACTGGCGTAAGGCTCGCCGACAAGCCGTTCTACGACGACAGTGCGCAGTTGCAGCGCGCAGCACTGGCCAGGACGGTCAAGGAGGCGGGCGAGCCTGTCAGCTTGCCCGGTGTGTGGAACTGGATCTGGGACCACAACGCGCACTGACCAGGCGTCAGACCAGGGTGTTCTTGCGCACATGACCGCCCTGGACAATCATTGCCAGATGTTCGCCCTGACCGACCAGGCAACTGATATCGCTCAGCGGGTCGCCATCCACCACCAGCAGATCGGCGATCGCGCCGGCGGCGATACAGCCCAGTTCGCCTTCGCGCTGAAGGATCTGCGCTGCCACGCTTGTGGCACTGCGCAGCGCTGCCAGATTACCCAGCAGTTCGGCGCGAATCTTCAATTCATGAGTCTGGTACTCATGCATTTCCCCCAGCAAATCCGAGCCATAGCCCATCGGTACACCCGCTTCGGCGAACAGCAGCAGGGCATTGCGCCCGGCCTGACGCACATCCTCGATTTTGGCGACAGAGTCAGCCGGCAGCCCGAAGCGTTCGCCGTATTCAGCGAGCATTTCGTAAGTGACCTGGGTGGGCACCGCAAACGCGCCTTTTTCGGCCATCAGCCGCGCGGTGTCGGCATCGACCAGGTTGCCATGTTCGATGGTTCTGACACCGCACTCGATGGCACGGCGAATCGCCCGAGCGGTGTAGGCATGCGCCATGACGTAGGTGTTCGCGGCGGCGGCCTCGTCGATGATGGCGCGGATTTCAGCTTCGCTGTATTGGGTGTTGGCAATCGGGTCGGTTGGCGAGGACACACCGCCCGAGGCCATGATCTTGATCTGGTTGGCGCCTTGCTGCAGCTCCTCGCGCACCGCCAGGCGCACGTTGTCGACGCCATCCACCACGCGGGCGATGGCCCCGGCGCGGAAGCAACAGGAGCAGGGCTCGTTGAGCAGCAATTCGCCGCGTGCGCGCATGTCGCCATGGCCGCCGGTCTGCGACAGTGCCTTGCCCGATGCGAAGATGCGCGGGCCGGGAATCAGCCCCATCTGAATCGAACGGGCCAGTGCCCAGTCAGCGCCCCCGGCATCGCGCACGGTGGTAAAACCACGGTCGAGCATCGCCGCCAGAATCGGCAAGGCGCGGTACATGATGATTGCGTTGGGTTGCAGGGCGTTCATGCCCAGGTTGGCGTTGGAAGCCAGCACGTGCACATGGCAGTCGATCAGGCCGGGCATCAGTGTTCTGCCACCCAGATCGATGACCTGAGCGCCAGCCGGGGCCGGTTCACCCTCGGCACGTACTTCGACAATGCGCTCACCCTCGATCACGACCTCCTGGCCCGAAATCAATTGCCCGCGTTGCACGTCCAGCAGGCGGCCGTTGCGCAGGATCAGGCGTGTGGGTTCAGTGGTACTCATTGGTAAGCTCCAGACAAGGGGGGGTGAGCCGCGGGCGCACGGTCGCGATAAAGCAGTGCGCCAATACCGCTGACGATGGCGGCGAACATGATGTAAAAGGCCGGCGCCAGGTTGCTGCCGGTCGAGGCAATCAGCCAGGTGATGGTAAAGGTGGCAAACCCGCCGAAGATCGTGACGGCGAAGTTGTAGGCCACCGAAAGCCCGGTGGACAGCACGTGGGTTGGCAGCAATTCACCGAAGGCTGCGAGGATCGAGCCGATGTAAGCGGAAATCAGCAGGCCGAGCACCAGCTCGAAGATCAATAGTGAAAACAGCCCCGGCATCTGGTTGATGAACAGAAACATCGGGTAGGCGCTGAGGAAGATGGCAATGGCCGAGCCCAGCAGCCACGGGCGATGCCCGCTGCGGTCGGCCAGGGCGCCGACAATCGGTGTGGCGACGATCAGTACCGCGCCGCCCATCATGCCGGCGCTGAAGCCTATCCATGACGGCAGGCCGAGCACGCGCTGGGCGTAGGAGGGGATGTAAAACAGGATGGCATAGGTGCAGACGGTCCACAGCACGACCAGCGAAAAGCTGATCAGGGTCTGTCGCGGGTAGGTCTTGATCACTTCGCGCAGCGGCGATTCGACCGGTTTTGCAGCCTTGTAGGCAGGTGTCTCGTCAACCCGGCTGCGAATATAGAAGCCGACCGGCCCGATCAGCGTGCCGATCAGAAACGGCACCCGCCAACCCCAGCTTTCGAGCTGTGCCTGGGTCAGGTAACTGGACAGCACCGCGCCCAGCGCGGAACCCAGCAGTACCGCGACGCCGATGCTGGCCTGAATCCAGCTGGAGTAGAAGGCTTTTTTGCCCTCAGGCGCATGCTCGGTGAGAAAAGCCGTGGCGCTGCCCATCTCGCCACCGGCAGAGAAGCCTTGCAGCAGACGCGCCAGGACAATCAGCAGGGGTGCCAGATAGCCGATCTGCGCAAAGCCGGGTGTCAGCCCGATGATCAGTGTCCCCAGCGCCATCAGCAGGATGGTCAGCGACAATGCCGCCTTGCGCCCGCGCTTGTCGCTGTAGATGCCCAGCACAATGCCACCCACCGGACGCATGAAGAAGCCGACCCCGAAGGTCGCCAGCGCCAGCAGATAAGAGGTCAGTTCGCTGCCGGTGGGGAAGAACACCTTGGCGATGATCACCGAGAAGAAGCTGTAGACCGTGAAGTCAAACCATTCAAGGCCATTGCCGATGACCGTGGCAACCACCGCGCGGCGTGCCTTTTGTTCATGGGTGCGTGAAGCAGAGGATAGTGGTGTGCTCACTGGATAGGCTCCTGCATGCGATACACGCAGGGAAACCCCCTGCATCGGTTGCATTGATTGAGGGGCAGGGTGTGTGTGAGTGCGGCCGAGTCAGGTCTTTTTGCCCGTTTCAGTCGAGAGTAGGCGCTGGGCCGATTTTAACAAAACGCTTATTACGCAGATTTGCATGCGCGAAACGCATGCAGGATTCAGAGCGGTGGAGCCAGTGTGGCTATTTCGTCTGCCAGCCATTTCTCGAAGGCACGCGCGGCACGCCGAGGCGTCTTGTCGTTGGGTGTCAGCAGATAATAGCCGCCTACTGCGCCGACGCTTTTGCGGCACGCGGGCACCAGCGCGCCGGACTGTACGTGGCGGTCGATCATCGGCTGCCAGCCGAGCACGATGCCATGCCCGGCGACCGCCAGATCGACCAGCACCGGATACAGGTTCACGGTCATGCGCTTGCGGATCAGCGAGGCATCGACACCCTGGCGGCCGAACCAGTCACCCCAGGACAGCCATTGACGCTGGCCGTCTTCGAGCATCAGCAGGCAATGATCCAGCAGTTGCGCGGGCTCCAGCAGGCGCCCGCCGAGGTAGTCGGGCGAGCAATAGGCGTTGACCGATTCGGCGAACAGCAGACGGCTGTCGAGACCTGCCGGTGAGACTTCACGCAGAAATACAGCGCCAGATCGAATTCAGCGCGAATCAGCGAATCCAGCCCATCGACCACGCGCAGTCGGATATCCACGGCCGGAAAGGCATCGCGATAACGTCCCAGCAAAGGCCCCAGCCACAAGGCCGCCACGCCACTGGAGCAGGCCAGGGTCAGTTGCTGATCACCGCTGTGAGTGATCACCTGTGCGGTGGCCTCGGCGCACAGGGTCAGTACGCGCTGGATCTGCTCGGCGTAAATCTGCCCGGCGACCGTCAGATGAATGCGCTTGTGCTCGCGACGAAACAGCGCGCGGCCGAGAAATTCCTCCAGTTGCGCGACCTGACGGCTGATCGCGCTCTGAGTCAGGTTCAGTTCGGTGGCGGCACGCGTGAAGCTGCCATGCCGGACGGCAGCTTCGAAAGCGATCAAGTTCTGCAGCGGCGGAAGGGGCTCGATACGCACAGTGGCTCCTGTTGCGGGCAGGTTTTACAAAGGGTCGGGAAACGGCGTCGCCAGCAGCCAGTCCCTGAACACACACAGCGAGGGCAGGTTCTGAAAGCGCGTGGCGTAGGCCAGATAGTAATTGCGTCCGCTGTCCAGAGGCTCGAACAGGGTGACCAGTTCGCCGCTGTGGATTTCGTCCTGCACCAGAATGCGCGGCACCAGTGCGATACCAATGCCGGCCGCGACGGCCTGGATCAGGTGCGAGGTCAGTTCGAAACTCGGGCCGGGGCGCATGATGTGGTGGTCCAGCCGATTACTGTCGAACCAGTCCGACCAGGCATTGGGCCGCGACACCACGCTCAGCAACGCATGCTGGGCCACCTGCGCCGGAGTCATCGACTGGTAGCCGGCAAGGGCTGCCGGGCTGGCAATGACCACCAGTTTTTCACTGACCAGCGGATGAGCGATGTAACCGGGCCAGTTGCCGTTGCCGGCACAGATGATCGCGTTCATTTCGCTGGCCGCGGGCGTCAGGTCGGCATGCACGATGCGTGAATGGATGTGCACCACATAGCCCGGATGCCGGGTGTAAAAGTCATTCATGCGTGGCAACAGCCACTTCGAGCCGAAGGTGGGCAGCACGGCCAGATGCAGTGTGCCGCCTTCGGCCTTGTGCGCGATGGTTTGCAGGGTCGCACTGCGGATGCGGCCCAGCGCGGCAGCCAGCTCATGCTGATACAGCGCGCCTGCGGTGGTCAGCTCGATGCGTCTGCCATCGCGCTTGAACAACTCGACTTCCAGTTGTGCCTCCAGCGCCTGCACCTGCCGGCTGACGGCGCTCTGGGTCAGGGCCAGTTCATCTGCGGCCTTGGTGAAGCTGCCATGCCGGGCGGCTGCCTCGAAGGCAAGCAGCAGCGACATGGAGGGCGTCAGTCTTCGGGTGTTCATTCATAAAGCTCATGGAAAAACGGCAGGTTTTACGTTTGCACTGAAGCATGACAGGCCGGAGAATCACGCTAACCGTTGATAACGCCATGCATTCGAGCGTTTCGAAGCATACGTGCTTTGCATATAAAACGCCTAGCGAGGAACACCACCCATGATTGCGCTGTTGAAACCGACTTCTGAGCAGGTCGGTCACTATGACCGTTTCCTCAATGCCCTGGCGGAGGGCGGCTTTCGTGGCGAAATAGCCCGTGACCACGGTTCGCGCACCGTACTGGCCACTGACAACTCCATCTACCAGCGCCTGCCGCAGGCTGCCGTGTTCCCGATGGACAGCTATGACGTCGCAATCGTCGCCCGGCTGGCGGCGCGGCCCGAGCACAAACAGGTGGTGTTGACCCCGCGTGGCGGCGGCACCGGGACCAACGGACAGTCGCTGACCGACGGCGTGGTGGTCGACCTGTCGCGGCACATGAACGCTATTCTTGAGATCAACGTCGAGGAACGTTGGGTGCGCGTGCAGACCGGTGTGGTCAAGGACCAGCTCAATGCCGCGCTCAAGCCGCACGGGCTGTTTTTCGCGCCGGAACTGTCGACTTCCAACCGCGCCACGATTGGCGGCATGATCAACACCGATGCCAGCGGGCAGGGCAGTTGCACCTACGGCAAGACTCGTGACCACGTCCTTGAACTGTCCACGGTGTTGCTGGGCGGTTCGTACGTCAACAGCCATGCGCTGAATGTCGAACAACTGGCCAGCGAGCAGGCACGCGTCGACCGCGCGGGCGACGTTTATCGTTGCGCGCAGCAGATCGCCGATACGCAGGCACAACTGATCAAGGATGTCTTTCCGCCGCTCAACCGCTGCCTGACCGGCTACGATCTGGCGCACCTGCGCGAGGAAGACGGCCGCTTCAACCTCAACAGCGTACTCTGCGGTTCCGAAGGTTCACTGGGGTTTATCGTCGAGGCCCGACTCAACGTCCTGCCGATCCCCAAACATTCGATTCTGGTCAACGTTCGTTATGCCGGTTTCATGGACGCCCTGCGGGACGCCAAGGCCTTGATGGCGCACAAGCCGCTGTCCATCGAGACCGTGGACTCCAAGGTGCTGATGCTGGCCATGCAGGATATCGTCTGGCATGGCGTCGCCGAGTATTTCCCCCAGGACCCTGCGACGCCGACGCTGGGCATCAACCTGATCGAATTCAGCGGCGATGAGTTGAGTGAGGTTGAGCAGCGCGTTCATGCGTTCGTTGCGCACTTGCAGACTGACACATCGGTGGTGCGCCTCGGCCACACGCTGGCGGCTGGCAGTGCAGCAGTGAACCGCGTCTACACCATGCGCAAGCGCTCGGTGGGGCTGCTCGGCAACGTCAAGGGTGAAGCGAGGCCGCAGCCGTTCGTCGAAGACACTGCCGTGCCTCCGGAAAATCTCGCCGACTACATTCAGGAGTTCCGTGCGCTGCTGGACAGTTACGGGCTGCAATACGGCATGTTTGGCCATGTGGACGCCGGCGTGCTCCACGTGCGACCGATTCTGGACATGAAGGACCCCGCGCAGGCGGCGTTGATTCGGCCAATCTCCGACGCCGTCGCCGCGCTGACAAAACGCTATGGCGGGCTGCTCTGGGGCGAGCATGGCAAGGGCTTGCGTTCGCAATACGTGCCTGAATATTTCGGCGAGTTGTATCCCGCATTGCAGGCCCTTAAGGCTGCCTGCGACCCGTTCAACCAGCTGAACCCCGGCAAGATCGCCACGCCTGCGACGGTGCCGGAATCACGCTTGACGCTGGTGGATGAAGTGACGTTGCGCGGTGACCTGGATCGCACGATCGATGAACGCGTCTGGCAAAGCTACGACAGCGCGCTGCACTGCAATGGCAACGGCGCCTGTTACAACTATGACACCGACGATGCCATGTGCCCGTCGTGGAAAGCCACCCGTGATCGTATTCACTCACCCAAGGGCCGCGCTTCGCTGGTCAGGGAATGGCTGCGTCTGCAAGGCGAGCAGGACGTCAATGTCCTCACCGCCAGCGCCAGGGCGCGCAGTGCCAATGTGCTGAAAAGCCTTGCCGAGCGAACCGTCAACAGCGTCGCCAGAGTTGCGGGGCAGAAGGATTTCTCCCATGAAGTCTACGACGCCATGGCCGGTTGCCTGGCCTGCAAGTCCTGCGCGGGACAGTGCCCGGTGAAGGTCAACGTGCCCGAGTTCCGTTCGCGCTTTCTCGAGCTGTACCACAGTCGCTACCTGCGCCCGATCAAGGATTACCTGATTGGCTCGCTGGAGTTCAGCATTCCGCACCTGGCGCGCTTTCCGAAGCTGTATAACGCGATCATGGGCGCAAGGCCGGTGCGTTACCTGCTTGAGCATGTAGCCGGTATGGTCGACAGCCCGTTATTGAGCCTGACCGATTTCCGTGCGGCCTGCGCTCGCTGGAATGTCGGCATCGCTACGCCGCAGCGCCTGGCCGCGTTGAGCGAGGAGGAGCGCAAGCTCACGGTGGTGCTGGTTCAGGATGCATTCACCCGATACTTCGAAACCCCGTTGGCGGCAGACTGGCTGGAGCTGATTTCGCGTCTCGGTTATCAGGTCTACCTCGCACCGTTTGCGCCCAATGGCAAGCCGCTGCAGGTGCAGGGTTTTCTGCAGGCGTTCGAGAAGGCTGCCGGTTTCAACAGCCAGTCGCTGGGCAAGCTGGCCGGGTACGGCATCCCGCTGATCGGTCTGGACCCGGCCATGACCCTGGTTTACCGCCAGGAGTACAGCAAGACGCTGGGCAGCGAGAATGTACCCGAGGTCATGCTGCCGCAGGAATGGCTGGCGTCCACGGTCGAGGAAGGGCGTGATGGGGCATCGGAAGAGACGTACTACTTCCTGCCGCATTGCACTGAAAAGACCAACGAACCCGCCAGTGTCGGCCTCTGGCAGAAAGCCTTCGCCCGCGCCGGGCTCAAGCTGGAAGTGCTGGCCAGCGGCTGCTGCGGTATGTCCGGCACCTATGGGCATGAAACCCGAAACGCGAAAACCAGCGACATCATCTATCGTCAGTCCTGGCAGCCACTGGTGGCGCGGCATGGCGGTGAAGGTCGACTGGTCGCCGATGGCTACTCATGCCGCAGCCAGGTCAAGCGCCAGGATGGCAAAGTGGTGCAGCATCCACTACAGGTACTGCTGGAACGGGTGAGGGCACTATAGAGAGGACGCAGAGCGTCCAGAACGGCATGCCCACGCGGAGCATGGGCACGATAGTTACAGGACTATCGTTCCTCACGCTCCTGCGTGGGAATGCCTTGCGTGATGCTGCGCGTCACAGATCTGTGCCGCGCCCTTCGGCCAGAACTTAGACCAGGTACTTGTTGAACCACCCCAATGTGCGGTCCCAGGCCAGTTTGGCCGCGGCTTCGTCGTAACGTGGGGTGGAGTCGTTATGAAAACCATGATTGGCGCCCGGATAAATGTACGTTTCGTACGTCTTGCCCGCAGCTTTCAAGGCTTTTTCATAGGCCGGCCAGCCTTCGTTGATGCGGGTATCCAGTTCGCCGTAGTGAATCATCACCGGCGCCTTGATCTTCACCACGTCTTCGGCATTGGGCTGACGCCCGTAGAACGACACCGCAGCGCCCAGCTCCGGGTACGCAACCGCCGCGGCATTGGCCACACCGCCGCCGTAGCAGAAACCGGTGATGCCGACCTTGCCGGTGGTCGCGTCATGCTTCATCAGCCACTCGATGGCGGCAAAGAAGTCGTTCATGAGCTTTTCCGGGTTGACCGTCTGCTGCAGCTCACGGCCCTTGTCATCGTTGCCCGGATAGCCGCCGACCGACGACAGCCCGTCAGGTGCCAACGCAATGAAACCGGCTTTGGCAACGCGGCGCGCCACGTCTTCGATGTAAGGGTTCAAGCCGCGATTCTCGTGTGCCACAACCACTGCGGGTACTTTTCCGGCGGCTTTGGCCGGACGTACCAGATAGCCGCGAACCTGACCATGCCCCTTGGGCGAAGGATAGGAGACATACTCGGCAATGATGTCCGGGTCGGTGAATTCCACCTGTTCGGCCAGCGCATAGTTGGGGCTCAGCGAGGCAAGCAGCGCACTGGCGGTCAGGCCGCCAAAGGTGAACAGCGCTGCACGATCGAGAAACTCGCGCCGATTGATCCTGCCGTGTGCGTAGTAGTCATAAAGCTCAAGCAGTTCAGGAGCAAAGTCTTTTGCGGTGAGACGTTCCATCGGTAAGCTTCCTTCCGAATCATTCAGGGCTGCCTGCATCTTGGCGGGCTGATGAGCAATACGTGATCAACACAAGGTCCGCTCCCGATAGTATTTCCGGAGCATCAGGATCGCTACCGTAAAGCGACGAAAAACCGCCATACGCTGCCCGGAGTGCAAGCTCACTGCATATTGCCGGACGCTGCCGACGGCCATCGGACTATGAAAAAGTCAGGCACGGGATTGCACTACACGGTCTCAATGATGTCCATTTGAGTCCTTCCGGCATTCACGGGGTTCGGGCGCTGCAGACAAATATATTATCCAGTCGCTGTATAAAGCGGCGTCGGTTCAGGCCGACAATACATCATGATCTCGCCCCTACGCTGATGGTCATACTCCACCTGCATTTCGAGATAACGTGATGATGAGCCTTCCGACGGAAGACCGCACCCAGCTGTTCAAGGACACGGCTATCCAGTTCTGGAAACACATCACCCCGATCGTCTATGTCGCTCTGGGCATTCACTGTGTGTGGCTGACAGTGTTTCTGGGGTTGGGCATGAAGATCATGTGGATGGCGAACATCGTCAGCACGCTGGTTTACGTCAACTGCATCTACCTGATCCGCAGGCGTCGGCATCGACAAGCCGGACAACTGATGTGCCTGGAGATCATCGGCCATGCCGTGCTCGCGACGTGGCAGCTGGGCTGGGAAAGCAACTTCAGTTTCTACATATTCTGCGTGATTCCCGTCATTGCCTTCACGTTTCAACTGAACGTCATCAGACGCATTGCCTACAGCGTGGCGATTCTGCTGTCGCTGGTGGGCTGCTTTGCCTTTCGCCGATACACGGGGCAGGGATCCGGTCTCAGCCAGAACGTGCTCGATGCGTTCGGTATCGTCAACGTACTCTCTGCGACCACTCTGTCGATTTACGCCACTGCACTGTCGGTACGTTTCACCTCGTCGATGCAACTGAGCCTGTTTCATATCGCCAACCGCGACAGCCTGACCAATCTTTATACGCGCAGACGAGTGCTGCATCGCATACGCGAGCTGGAAGCCCGACGGCAGGGGCTGTCGGCTTCGTTGATCCTGCTCGACATCGATCATTTCAAACAGATCAATGATATCCACGGGCATGAAACCGGCGATGTGGTTCTGCAACGGGTCGCCGAGATCATCGGTTCGAGCGTGCGCAGCAGTGATATGGCAGCGCGCTGGGGCGGCGAGGAATTTTTGGTGCTCATGCCTGACACTACGCCCGAAGACGCACTGCGCGCGGCAGAACGTATCTGGCGGCGTATCGCCGAAGAGGCCGGTCTGATCAACGAGCGCATCATCGCCGTCAGCGCCACAGTCGCTGTGGCGACCATCGCCACGGGCGAGGCGTTTCAGTTGGCCCTCAATCGCGCCGACACGTCGCTGTACATGGGCAAACAGCAGGGCCGAAACCGGGTAATGATCGCCGGATGAGGTGCTGGCTCACGTCAGGCGCTACCAGCGTGTAGACTTTCGCGCTTTGAACCGGGGAGCACAGCGTCGTGCTTCCTCATCGGCGGTGTATCGATCAAGGCATGCTTATGGATTTGCGTCAGCTCGAAGCCTTCGCGGCAGTCATGTCGGCAGGCAGTGTCACGGCGGCAGGGAAAATGCTCGGCCGATCTCAGCCCTCGGTCACCCGGGCCATTCAGGAGCTCGAGCAGGAACTGGGCTTTGCGTTGTTCGAGCGCAGCGGGCCAAAGGTCACGCCTACCCACAAGGCATTCATGATGTATGGCGAAGTGGAGAGTGCGCTGCTGGGGGTGCGCAACATCCGCCAGCGCGCGCAGCACATTGCCCAGGAGGAGAACCATCAGATCAAGCTGGTGGCGATCTCGGCCCTGGCGGCTGGCCTGCTGCCTGCTGCATTGTCGCGCCTGCCAGCGCACCTGCGTCCGCAACAGATTCAGCTGCAGAGCATGTCTCCGGAGAACGTGGTTCAGGCTGTCCTGTCGAAAACCATGGACCTGGGCGCGGTCAGCCTGCCGCTTGAGCATCGTGGTCTGGAAATCCACTGGATCGGCGAGGCGCCTTGTGTGGCGGTATTGCCAGCCGATTCGGCGCTGGCCGCTCATGAGGTGCTGTCGATGGACCTGCTGCGTCAGCAAACGCTGATCACCATGGCCAACCCGTATCGCTTTCGTCGACGCATCGACAAGGCGTTTCAGGAGGCGGGTGGTCAGCCGCCGCGCATGCTGGACACCAATACGTCGCTGATTGCCATGCAGATGGCCAGGGTCGGGCTGGGCGTTGCACTGGTCGATCCGTTCACAGCGCTGGGGGTGCCGGTACAAGGCCTGGTCGTCAGACCGATCGCCTGCAACATTCCGTTTTTCTTCGGGCTGATTTCAGCCTTCGCCAGCCCGTTGTCGGATGTGGCGAGCGCGCTGATCGATGAAATTGCCGACAGCGCAAAAATCCTGCTGCCGGAAATGATCATGCACGAAGCCAGCGCGCACGATGCCCTGTTACAGAGCATTTATGCCGAGTGAGCGGGCCATGCAGACGGCATTAAAGCCCGGTTGCTAATAACGCCTGTCGTCGCACAAGACTGAAAGCCGGACGCAGCGCGTCCATGAATAGCCTCCGTAACGCCTTGTTTCTCGGCACGCAAAGCTCGCTCAAATTCCATTTAGGAATATAAATATGTTTTTTTGCGCGTTGCGAGAATAAAAATCGGCTTTTACTATTCGAATTAAGCATTCAAAGGCTTTAAGAATTCATTTAAAACAATATTGGAATGATTCTTGAAGTGCTTTGAATCAAGCTCGGGCTTGTAGCCCGATCATTTTTTCGAGTACCGATCAATGTCCGATGTGAACGCACCCACTGGCCTGGCCGCTCTGGAAGCTCGCTTGCAGCAGGATCTGGCCTGGCTGGATCTGCCCGCCAAGCCATGGGTCAAGCCCAGGATCAGCGCAGGGCAGGCCGTGCTCGACGTAGCGATCATCGGCGGAGGCATGGCCGGTCTTGCGCTGTCCGCAGAGCTGCGCAACCTCGGCGTAGCGGCGGTCATTTTCGATCAGTCACCAGCAGGTTTCGAAGGCCCCTGGGCCACCACCGCGCGGATGGAGACCCTGCGCTCGCCAAAGCAGTTGACCGGGCCGGCGCTGGGCTTGCCAGCGCTGACATTTCGCGCCTGGTACGAAGCGCAATTCGGCGTCGACGGCTGGGCGTTGCTGGACAAGATTCCACGTCTGCAATGGGCCGAGTACCTGCGCTGGTATCGCAAGGTGCTGGCCCTGGACGTACGCAATGAGCACCGCATAAGCCGGGTAGCGCCCAGAACGGACGGTCTGATTGAGCTGGATGTCGTCACGCCGGTGCAGACGCAATTCCTGCTGGCCCGCCATGTGGTGCTCGCCACGGGTCGGGACGGTCTGGGCGGTCCTTGGGTGCCGGATTTTGCCCGGCAGTTGCCGCAGCACTTGTGGACACACTCGGCGGCGGGTTTGCAGGACAGCTGGTTCGCCGGCAGACGCATTGCGGTCATCGGCGGTGGCGCCTCGGCGATGGACAGCGCTGCAACGGCGCTGGAGGCTGGCGCAACGCGGGTCGATCTGCTGATCCGGCGTGCCGAACTGCCGCGCATCAACAAAGGCAAGGGTGTCGGCAATCCCGGTATGGTCCATGGCTACTGGCGCCTGCCCGACGTCTGGAAATGGCGCATTCGCCACTACCTCAATACCCAGCAGGTCCCACCGCCGCGCGGCAGTACCCTCAGAGTGTCCGCTTCCGGCAAGGCGCGGTTCATGCTCGACAGTCCGGTGCTTTCCGTCGAGGAGAGCGCTGCTGGAGGCGTCTGGCTGAATACGCCGAAGGCCCGTATCGAAGCAGATTTCGTGGTATTTGCCACCGGGTTTCGCACCGACTTCCGGCAGCGCCCGGAATTTGCTCCATTCTCTGCGCAGATCCGCGTCTGGCAGGATCGCTTCCAGGCACCGAGCGGCGAAACCGATGCCGAACTGGCTGCGCTGCCGGATCTGGGCAACTGCTTCGAATTTCAGGAGAAGACCCCAGGCGCCTGCCCGGGGCTGAACCACATTCACTGCTTCAGTTATCCGGCAGCATTGAGCTACGGCGCGGTGTCCGGGGACATTCCTGCTATCAGCGAGGGCTCCAAACGTCTGGCCCATGCCCTGGTCGGGCAGTTGTTCAACGAGGACATCGCCCTGCATTTCGACACCATGCTCGATTACGCCGAGCCAGAGCTGCTGGGCGATGAGTGGGTCGCCAGCCAGCCAGGCGCTGCAGAGCTGCGCCAATGATCAGCTGGGCGCTGCGTCGGCTGACTCAATCATTGCTGGTCATCCTGTTGATGACGCTGGTGGTGTTCGTCGGCCTCAATGCCATCGGCAACCCGATGGACATTCTGGTGGGTGAAGACCTCAATCAGGCCGAGCGTCTGCAGGCCATCGCGCATTTGGGGCTGGACCAGCCGCTGTGGCAGCAGTACCTGATTTTTCTCAAGGGTGCGGTTCACGGCAATCTGGGGCAAAGCTTCGTGTATCACGAGGACGCCATGCGCCTGATTCTGCAGCGTTTGCCTGCAACCTTCGAACTGGCGTTCAGTGCCTTGTTTCTGGCAGTGGTCATCGGTGTGCCGCTGGGAATGTTTGCCGGCATGTACCCCGAGCATCCGCTGTCCCGGCTGATGATGGCCGCCAGCATTGTCGGCTTCTCGCTACCAGCTTTCTGGGTCGCATTGATGATGATCATGCTCTTCTCCATCACCTTGGGCTGGCTACCGGCCAGCGGTCGGGGCGAGACCCGTGAGTGGCTGGGCGTGCAATGGTCATGGCTGACGCTGGACGGCTTGCAGCACCTGCTGTTGCCAGCGCTGAACCTGGCGTTGTTCAAGATTTCCCTGGTGCTGCGCCTGACCCGAGCCGGTGTGCGCGAAGTGTTGCCCCAGGAATTCGTCAAATTCGCCCGCGCCAAGGGCCTGTCACCGATGCGCGTGATGTGCATGCACGTCATGCGCAACACCATGATTCCGGTGGTGACGGTGCTGGCCATGGAACTGGGCTCGACCATCGCCTATGCCGTGGTGACTGAAAGCATTTTCGCCTGGCCGGGTGCCGGCAAGCTGATTCTCGACAGCATCAACATGCTTGACCGCCCGGTGGTGGTCGCTTACCTGATGGTGGTCGTGGTGATTTTCGTGGTGCTCAACCTGATCGTCGACGGCTTGTATTACTTGCTGGACCCACGTGTACGCATCGAGGCCTCCCGATGAATGTCATTGAAAAAGCCCCGATCGGCAGCACGCTGTTGCAGGCCCAGTCACCCTGGCGACGAGTGCTGACCGAGTTCTTCAGCTCGCCCACGGCGGTGACGGGCCTGGTGGTGCTGCTGATCATTGTGCTGGTTGCAGCCCTGGCTCCGTGGATTGTGGTGCAGAACCCCTACGACCTGATGCAGCTTAACGTCATGGACGCGCGCATGCCGCCTGGCAGCCTCAATGGGGACAGCGGTTACACTTATTGGCTGGGTACCGACGGGCAGGGCCGCGATCTGGTCTCGGCGATTATCTATGGCCTGCGCATCAGCCTGTGGGTCGGCATTGGCTCGGCGTTGATTGCGGCAGTGATCGGTACGCTGCTCGGGCTGGTGTCTGCATATGTCGGCGGTTGGCTCGATGCTTTGCTGATGCGTCTGGTCGACCTGCTGCTGTCGTTCCCGGTGATTCTCATGGCGCTGATGATTCTTGCCTGGCTGGGCAAGGGCGTCGGCAACGTGATGCTGACTCTGATAATGCTTGAATGGGCCTATTACGCGCGCACCGCACGCGGTCAGGCGCTGACCGAAAGCCGCCGTGAATACGTCGATGCGGCGCGCGGGCAGGGCGTGGGGCCGCTGCGTATTGTGGTTGGCCACATTTTGCCCAATTGCCTGCCACCGCTGATCGTGATCGGTGCCTTGCAGATCGCCCGCGCCATCACGCTCGAAGCAACCCTGTCGTTTCTCGGCCTGGGCGTACCGGTCACCGAGCCGTCTCTGGGGCTGCTGATTGCCAACGGCTTTCAATACATGCTCAGCAATGAATACTGGATCAGCCTGTTTCCGGGCCTGGCGCTGTTGATCACTATCGTTGCGATCAATCTGGTCGGTGACCGTTTGCGCGATGTCCTGAACCCGAGGTTACAGCGATGAGCGTGTCTGAAATGTCGCCTGCACCTGACGCAGCCCAACAGCCGACCCTGGATGTGCGCGACCTGTGCACTTCGTTTCATACCCGCGCCGGTGTGCTGCCAGCGGTGCGCAACGTTTCGCTGCGGGTACAGCCGGGACGCATTCTGGGCCTGGTGGGTGAGTCCGGTTCGGGCAAGTCGGTCACCGGCTTTTCGATCCTCGGTCTTGTCGATGAACCTGGGCGCATCAGCGGCGGCCAGGTGCTGTTCAAGGGGCGCGATCTGACCAGACTGTCTGCCTCGCAACTGCGTGACATTCAGGGCAACCGGGTAGCGATGATCTTTCAGGACCCGATGATGACCCTCAATCCGGTGCTGCGGGTCGACACGCAAATGATCGAGGCCGTACGTGCGCACAGCCCGCTGAGCAAGCGCGAGGCCCGCGAACATGCCAGCCGCACGCTGGCGCTGATGGGCATCGCCAGCCCGGAAGAACGTCTGCGCGCCTATCCGCATCAGTTGTCTGGCGGTATGCGCCAGCGGGTGGCGATTGCCATCGCGCTGCTGCATGCACCGGACCTGATCATTGCCGATGAGCCGACCACGGCGCTGGATGTGACCATTCAGGCGCAGATTCTCAGTGAAGTGCAGAAGCTGGTGCGCGAGCAGGGCACCTCGCTGATCTGGATCACCCATGATCTTTCCGTGATCGCGGGGCTGGCTGACGATGTGGCGGTGATGTACGCCGGACGCATCGTCGAGCAGGGTTCGGTCGCCGATGTACTGGATCGCCCGCAACACCCCTACACACAAGGGCTGATCGACAGCCTGCCAAGTCGCAACCAGCGCGGCCAGCGCCTGCGGCAGATCCCGGGCATGGCACCCGACCTGCTGTCGATGCCGGTCGGTTGTGCTTTCGCGGCGCGTTGCCCCAGAGCCTCGCAGGTCTGTGCGCAGGAGCCTCGCAGGTCTGTGCGCAGGAGCCTCAACCCCACGAGGCACGACCGGGCCAGATGGTTCGCTGTTTTCACCCAGGAGCGGCCGATGCCCAGTGATCAGATTCCCCTCATCGAGCTGCATCAGGTCAGCAAGACCTTCGGCAAAGCCGTGGATAAGCGCTCCCTTCAGGGGCTCCTGCAACGGCTGCACCTTACCCGTGCAAAACCGCTGACCCATGCGGTGGATCGTGTCGATCTGCGCATCATGCGCGGTGAAGTGGTCGGGCTGGTGGGCGAGTCAGGCTGTGGCAAATCGACCCTGGGTCGCATGGTTGCCGGGCTGCTGCCGGTCTCTTCAGGCACCACGTCGGTGGACGGCAGGCCGCTGGACAGCCTGACCACACGTGAGCGCAAGGCGCTGCGCCTGAAAGTGCAGATGATTTTTCAGGACCCGTCGTCGAGCCTCAACCCGCGTCTGCGGGTCGACCGGATCGTCGGCGAAGGTGCGCTGTTGCACGGCCTGACCGACCGCAAGGGCGCAGATGATTACGTCAGTGCGCAATTGCAGCGTGCCGGGCTCAGCCCGCAATTGCGTCAGCGCTATCCGCATCAGTTCAGCGGTGGCCAGCGTCAGCGCATCGGGATTGCCCGTGCGCTGGCGGTGCAACCGGAACTGCTGGTGTGCGACGAGTCGGTGGCAGCGCTGGACGTGTCGATTCAGGCGCAGATCCTCAATCTGTTCATGGACCTGCGTGACGAACTGGGCCTGACCTATCTGTTTATCAGTCATGACCTGGGCGTCGTCGAGCACCTCTGCGACCGCGTCATCGTGATGTACCTGGGTCGTGTGGTCGAGACAGCATCGGTCGATGACCTGTTCGCGCGGGCCAATCACCCGTACACCCAGGCTTTGCTGGCGCAGATCCCGCGCTTCGATATTCGCAGTACCCGTTATGACGCGATCCAAGGGGAAATCCCCAGCCCGCTTAACCCGCCTGCCGGGTGTCATTTCCACCCTCGCTGCCCGCACGCCATGGCGCGCTGTCGCGAGGAAGTTCCAGCGCTGCGGGAGGTTTCGCCGAATCACCAGAGCGCCTGTCACCTGAATGACCAACGCTGAACGGGCACCTCAAACCCGTCACCTTCTGCCATTGCGTACAAGGAATCACCCATGAAACCACTCGTTCGTTCGTTGTTAGCGTCGGCCCTGCTGCTGGCCGCCGGCAGTGTCACGGCACAGGACTTGCGCATCGGCTATGCCGACCCGGTCTCGTCCCTCGATCCACAGCTCAATAACTATGCCGGAGACCGTTCGGTAGCGTTGCATGCCTTCGAATCGCTGGTCAGCCGCCGTGATGACAAGACCCTGCCAGGCTTGGCCAAGAGCTGGAAGGTCGTGGACGACACCACCTGGGAGTTCGCCCTGCGTGATGACGTCAAATGGCAGGATGGCACGCCGCTGACCGCCGATGATCTGGTCTTCTCCTTCGAGCGCGCGCGAAACGTACCCGGCAGCGTGGCCTCTTACGCAGGGGCCATGCGTACCGTGGAATCGGTCAAGGCCAAGGACGATCACACACTGATCATCAAGACCCGTTCGCCCAACGCCAATCTGCTGCCGGACGTCGATTCGATCTATATCGTCAGTCGCCACGCCGGTGCGGCAGCCAGCAGCGCCGATTACAACTCGGGCAAGGCGATGATTGGCACCGGACCTTACCGGTTTGTCTCGTTCGTGCCGGGTGATCGCACGATATTCGCTCGCAATGACAGTTACTGGGGTGGCAAACCGACCTGGGACAAGGTTGATTTCCGTTTCATCGCCAACGCCGCCAACCGTACTGCAGCCTTGCTGGCGGGCGATGTCGACGTGATCGACAAGGTATCGCCTACTGATGTGGAGCGCCTGCGCAAAACGCCGAACGTCAATGTCTTCGCCTATCAGGGGCTGCGTGCGCTGATCATTCAGCCGAGTTTCCGCGCCGGCCCGAACGAGTTCATTCGCGACAACGCGGGCAAGCCGCTGGCCGAAAACCCGCTGCTGGATGTGCGGGTGCGCAAGGCGCTGTCCCTGGCCATCAACCGCCCGGCCATCAACGAACGCATCATGCAGGGCACCGTTACCGAAGCCAATCAATGGATGCCGGCCAATACGTTCGGTTACAACCCGCAGATCAAGAACATTCCCTATGACGTCAAACAGGCCAAGGATCTGTTGGCGCAGGCAGGCTTTCCCGAAGGCTTTCAAATGACCGTTCACGTACCGGGCGACCGTTACCCGCAAGCGCCGGAAGTCATGCAGGCAGTGGCGCAGTTCTGGACGCGGATCGGCGTCAAGGTCCAGCTGGAGGTATTGCCGTGGGCGGTGTACGCGGGCAAGGCCAACAAGAATGAACTGGCGATCAGCGTGATTGCCTGGGGCAATGGCACCGGCGAGGCGGCGTATGCCCTGACCAATATTCTGACCACGGTCGACAGCAGCAAAGGGCAGGGCGCTTCCAACTGGGGGCATTACAGCAATCCGCTGGTGGACAAGGCCCTGGCTGATTCGACCGCTGAGTTCGACGAGGCCAAGCGCCGCAAGATTCTCCA
Source organism: Pseudomonas cerasi (assembly GCF_900074915.1). Taxonomy (GTDB): domain Bacteria; phylum Pseudomonadota; class Gammaproteobacteria; order Pseudomonadales; family Pseudomonadaceae; genus Aquipseudomonas; species Aquipseudomonas cerasi. The sequence goes on along the minus strand of NZ_LT222319.1, from coordinate 2,974,070 downwards.
GGACTCGGTGCAGATTGTCAGTGACGACGTCGGCATCATCCCGCTGTTCCATTACCAGAACATCTGGGCAGCGCGCAAAGGCCTCAAGGTCGAGCCGCTGGTCAGCGACCGCACTGCAGCGACCATGGTCACCGAGCAGCCTTGATTCTCTTTCATGAACGCGCCGCTTTTGCCAGCGGCTGCGCGAATGCAACCACAGCATTGCAGGACCTGTCATGACATCGACCACTGAACATTCAACGACTCCGGACACCCTCGATAGCCTGTTGGGCATTGCACCCGGCAGTCCGCTGCACGCGGTTCGTCATGCGCGGGACAAGGTGGCCCTGGCAACCCAGGGCAGTCAGGACTTGTTTTTCGACCCGGCACTGGCACACAACCTGTCACTGAGCGAACGCCTTTGGGTGGCGTATTACGCAACGCTGCTGAGCGCGCAGCCGACTCTGAGCGGGTATTACCTGTCGCAGTTGCAGACGGCAGGCGCCGAGGCAAATGTGCTGGCCGATGTGGACGCCAGCCGAATCGATCTGCTGGAAGACCCACGTCTGGCGGCGATCCTGCGCTTCACGCGGACCTTGATCGAGTCTCCGGTACACGGCGATCAAAGCGCGCTGCAGGCGCTGCAACATCAGGGCCTGAGCACCGCTGAAATCGTAGTGCTGGCACAACTGATCGCATTCCTGTCCTATCAAGTGCGTCTGGCCGCAGGGCTGGATGCGTTAAAGTCTGCCGGAGCAGCCTGATGAGCGAACTGATTGAAATTGAAGGTTTCACCAATCAGGTACTAGGCTGGAAAGCCTGGCTGCCAACCGTGGACCTGAACAGCGCGACCGCTGGGCAGGTTGCGGTGCTTGAAGAAAGCCACCCGCAGGCCAAGACCTCGGATTACTATCTGACCTTGGCACATCACCCTGACATCCTTCGTCAGCGCTCACAGGCGTTCAACGCGATCATGTATGCACCGGGTGGCCTGTCGCGCGCCGAGCGGGAGCTGGCGAGCACTGTCGTGTCGCGGATCAACCGCTGCGTGTACTGCGCGTCAGTGCACGCGCAACGCTTCGAACAACTGGCCAAGCGCAATGATGTTATCGCCCAGGTATTTGCCGACCCCCATACGGCAGGTACGACCGCGCGTGAAAAAGCCATCGTGCAGTTCGCCATCGACCTGACACTCGAACCGGCCTCGCTCAACGCCGGGCATATCCAGGCGCTGTACGAGCATGGGCTGGACGATACACAGGTGCTGGACCTGATTCACGCCATCTCGATATTCGCGTGGGCGAACCGGCTGATGCTCAATCTGGGAGAACCAGTGTTTCCAGAGGTTTAAAGACTGCGGTGTTCTCAATCGCTGCCGCGCTTCAGTAATGGCCGGGGCAAAGTCTGGCCCGGTCGTTGCTGGTTCGCTGTACTAGTGGATAAGCGACCTGGTCACGATTGAGGTAATGGAATGCTGATAGCGCACATTTCTGACACGCATGTACGACCCAGAGGGCTACTCTATCAAGGCGTTGTCGATTCGAATGCAATGCTGGCGGCTGCCGTCGAAACGATAAACGCCCTGGATCCGGCGCCTGATCTGATCCTGTTCAGCGGTGATCTGGTGGACGAGGGGCGACCCGAGGAGTACGCAATGGCCCGAGAGCTCCTGCAGCCGCTGCGCCAGAGGCTTTTGATGATACCGGGCAACCATGATCATCGGCAGAACCTGCGTAGTGCCTTCCCGGAGCACGATTACTTCATCAATGAGGAAAACTGCAGCTTCGTCGACTCGGGTTCCGCGCCGATGCGCATCATCGGGCTGGATATCAGCGTGCCCGACCAGCACCACGGCGACATGACCGATACCGCCACCCAATGGCTGGATCGTACACTGGCGCTGGAGCCTGACAAACCGACGTTGATCATGATGCATCAGCCGCCGTTTTCAAGTGGCATTCACTGCATCGACGCCTATCGCTGTGAAAGGGGCGAGCGGCTGGCCGAGGTGGTCTCCAGATACCCGGCTGTCGAGCGAATCGTCTGCGGTCATATTCATCGTTTCATGCAGCTGCGCTTTGGCGGCACGCTGATGTGCACGGCCCCGAGCACGACGACGGCCATTGCCTTGCAACTGCGCCCGGATGCTGCCGACGCTTCCTATGTCGAGCCTCCCGCGCTGTTGCTGCACCACTGGAAGGCCGACACCGATCTTATTACCCACTGGGTGCCGATAGGTCGATTTGAAGGACCGTTCGCCTTCGCCTGAGCCGCCGCATCAGCCTGCCAGCCAAGCGCCGTCAGGTCATTTGGTCGTTAATGAGATTTAACAGAATGACGGCCGCAATCAATCACCGGTAGCGCAATGCCTCCAGCAAAAGGGCAAACGCGGGTGATGCCTGGCGTCTGCTCGGGTAGTAGAGGTGGAAGCCGGCAAAGGTCGGTGACCAGTCTTCCAGCACCTGAATCAGGCGTCCGGCTTCGATATGCTGGGCGACAAGGTCATGCGGGATGTAACTCAGGCCGAAGCCATCGAGTGCAGCATCCAGCAATGGATAGACCCCGTTTTATCAGCATAAGCTCATGAACCTGCTTCATGAATGAAGGTGCCTATTTACACTGGACTGTCATATAGCCGCTCATACCAGCCTCGGCTGCACTGAATCCGCCAGTTGCGTCAGTATCAGGCAGCACGACACCGCGCCTGCATCCAGCACGCCGAGCGAGCGTTCGCCGAGGCGACTCGCCCGGCCTATCTTCGCGATCAGATCGCGGGTGGAATCGCGCCCTTGTGATGCTGCGCTTTTCATTGCATCGAGCGCTGCACTGAATGATTCACCCCGGGCGTGGGCCTGCTCAAAGGCTTCGACGGCCGGAATCAGTGTATCCATCAGGCATTTATCGCCGACGCCGGCTTCGGTGATGTCCTGCAGTGAAGTGAGGCCGCCACGCAGCAGTTTGGCGAAGGCCGCGGCATCGATCTCCTCGCAGCCGCGTACCTGATCGGCCATGCCGATAAACAGGCTGCCATACAGCGGGCCCATGGATCCGCCGATGCCTTCCATCAGGCTCAGGGTCAGCTCATCCAGCGCCTCGGCGAGGCTCAATTGGCGGTCTTCGATGGTACGGCCGCAGTGGGCGAAGCCCTTGGCCATATTGATGCCATGGTCGCCGTCACCGATCGCGCCATCCACTTCGCTGAGGTATTCGCGGTTGGCGACGATCACGCTCACCAGGTCGGCAACGATGGCAGTGCCATGTTGGGTAGAGAATTGCTCGCTCATGGTTCACTCCGCCTGGGTCATGCCGATGGAACGGCAAGGGTGGTCGATCAGGGTTTTCAGTTCGGCGTCCAGGCCAAGCAGCGTCAGGGTTACCCCCATCATCTCCAGCGACGTGAAGTAATTGCCCACGTAGCAACGATGGATTTTCAAGCCCCGAGCCTTGAGCAGACGCTCCACTTCGGCGTAGAACACGTAGAGTTCCATTACCGGTGTTGCTCCGAGGCCTGAAACCAGCACGACTACGCTGTCGTCCACGCTGAAATCCCGGTCGGCCAGAATCGGCGCGAGCATGCGTTCTGCCATGGCCGCCGCAGACTCGATGTCGATGACTTCGATACCCGGTTCGCCATGGTGACCGATGCCCAGCTCCATTTTGCCGTCTGGGATCTGAAAGTTGGGTTTGCCGACCGCCGCGATGGTGCAGGGCGTCAGGCCGATACCGATGGATCGGCATTGATCCACGGCCTTTTGCGCGACACGGATCACACCGTCCAGATCGTAACCGTGCGCGGCCGCAGCGCCGCCGACCTTCCACATGAAAATTTCCCCGGCCACTCCGCGTCGCTTGGCGATATCGGCTTTCGGCGCCGAGGCCACATCGTCGTTGGCCACCACGGTGCGCACTTGCAGGTCTTTGCTGGCGGCCATTTTCATCGCCAGCTTCACGTTCATATTGTCGCCCGCGTAGTTGCCGTACAGGCAGGCGATGCCTGCACCGTGATCGGCCGCGCGAAAGGCGTCGAAAAAGCTCTTGGCAGTAGGCGAGGAAAAAATCTCGCCGACCGCTACCGCATCTACCAGCCCTGGACCGACATAGCCGAGAAAGGCCGGTTCATGACCCGAGCCGCCGCCGGTAACGATACCGACGCGCCCTTGCTCCGAAGGCCGGGTTTTGCTGATGACCCGTGGATTACCGTCACTTTGCGACAGTTCGGGGTGCGCTACCAGAATGCCGCGCAGCATGTCCTCGACCACCTGGTCCGGATCGTTTATCACTCGGTTCATAACGCGATTTCCTGTGTTCTTTTTATAAGGATCGGGCGGATCAGGGTTCCAGAACCACCTTCAATGATTTATCGCCGCGCTCCATGACGGCAAACGCCTCCTTGAACTCCGCCAGGGGAAATTTGTGCGTGACGACGTCGCGCATGTCGATCTTGCGGTTGCCGATAAAATCAATGGCGCGCGGGTACATGTAGGGGCCGAGGTGAGAGCCGAGTACGTCCAGTTCCTTGCGGTCACCGATGATCGACCAGTCCACCGTGGCTTCATCGTTGAATACGCTGAACTCGACAAAGCGTCCGAGTTTGCGCAGCATCGCCAGGCCCTGATTGACGGCCTTGTGGTGTCCGGTGGCCTCTATATAGATGTCGCAGCCGTAGCCGTCGGTTATCTCGCGGATTTTCGCCTGCACGTCGACCTCGGCCGGGTTCCACACCTCATCGGCGCCCATGCGCAGGGCGAGGGCAGCGCGCTCGGGCTTCATGTCGAGAACGATGAGCTTTTTCGGGTTGCGCATGCGTACTGCGCCAATGATCCCGAGGCCCAGTGTGCCGGCACCGGCGACGACTACAATGTCGTCGAAGTCGACATCGGCCCGTTCGGCTGCGTGCAACGAGCAGGCCAGAGGTTCGATGAGAATGGCTTCGTCCGGGGCGATCGAGTCGGGCACCTTGTGAATGATGCCTTCCCTGGTAAAAATCATGTACTGGGCCATGGCACCCTGCACGTTGTTCTGAAAGCCGTAAAGGTCGTGCTTCTGGCACATCCAGTACTGTCCGTGGTTACAGAAGCGGCAGCCCCAGCACGGCACGATCTGTTCGGAGATCACCCGGTCGCCAATCTGCACGCCACGCTTTTCGGCACCAGGGCCGAGCGCCACCACGCGACAGACGAATTCATGGCCGGGAATCATCGGTGGTTTGACGTAGCGAGGCTGCTCGGCATCGCCCCAGAACGAGGGTGCGCCGCGATAGGTCTTGATGTCGCCCATGCAGATGCCACACAGCTCGACCTTGGTCAGGATTTCGTCGGGGCCGGGAGTCGGCACATCCACGGTTTCCAACCGGTAGTCTTCCGGACCGTGGCAGACCACGGCCTGCATGGTTTTCGGGATGACCGGTGAAAGTTGTTCGGCAGTGCGTTCGGTGGCGGTGGACATGACGATGAACCTCACGACAGAAAATGAATTACTGGATGCTGTAGCCGCCGTCGATCACTACGTTTTCGCCGGTGATCATGCTGGCGGCGTCGCTGAGCAGGTACAGGGCCAGCCCGGCTATTTCCTCCGGCTGGGCGAAGCGGCCTGCCGGGATCTGCGTTTTGGCCCGTTCTCCGACTTCGCCCGCCCAGGCTTTTTTGCCCAGCGCGGTCTCGACGATGGTGGGCGAGATGGCGTTGACGTTGATGTGCGGCGCCCACTCCATGGCCAGGACTTTGGTCATGCCGACCACTGCGGCCTTGCTCGCGCAGTAGGCGACGTGCCTATCCAGGCCAATGACCGCGGCCTGCGAGGCAAGGTTGACGATGCGTCCGCTGCCTTGGCCGAGCATGTGTCGCGCACAGGCCTGGGCGACGAAGAAACTGGCCTTGAGGTTGATGTCCAGCGTCGTGTCCCAGGCCTCTTCGCTGACGTCGACAGCCTTGTCCAGCAGGGCGACCCCGGCACTGTTGACCAGATAATCGATACGTTTGAAATGCTCGAAGACGCTGTCGATGGTGCTGTTGACCTGATCGATCCGGCGCAGGTCGACGGCAATACCGAGGTGCCCGCTGCCCAGGCCGGCGGCAACCTCGGCCACTGCCGGGTCACGGTCCAGCAGTGCGACCCGTGCGCCGCGTGCGACCAGCAGGCTGGCACAGGCAAGGCCAATCCCGGCTGCTCCGCCGGTGATGACCGCACAACGGCCATTGAGATCGAACGCCTTGTTCCAGAATTCAGACATGAAGATGACTCCTGTAGCGCTGTTTTTTTGAAGATTCAAACACGTTAGCTTTTGATTCTGTCCGAAGGCCGTGGGAGCGAACTTGTTCGCGAAGAGGCCGGTATGACCGCCGAAAATGCGTCGTTTGAAATACCGTCTTCGCGAACAAACGAAGCGTCGCCCGGTTCGCTCCCACGCCCTTCGGGCAGAAGCGGGAATCTCAGAGCGGTTACTTGCCGCCGCTGACCTGCTTGTACAGCGCGTCGGCGTTGGCATCGGTGACTGGCACCCACGGCAGGATGTAGTTCTTGTCGGTGCCATCGCCCCATTTGACGTCCTTGGCATAGCGCTCCCAGATCACTGACTGCGGCTTGTAATCCTTCCCGGCCAGGGTGCGAAGCGCGACATCGAGGGCACCCTGGGACTGGGCCTGGGCGTCTTGCAGGAAGGTCGTGATTTCGTTTTTCTTCGCCGCCTGGATGGCGTCATGCATGCCGTCAATGGAGGTGATCGGCACATCGGCAGGCTTCAGATTGCGGGATTTCACCGCTTGCAGGGCGCCGAGAGCCATGTCGTCGTTTTGCGAAATGATCCCGGAAATGCCGCCGTTCTGATGCGCGTTGAGCCAGTCTTCAGTCAGGGTCTGGGCTTCGGCCCGGGACCAGTTGGCGGTCTTCTTCTCGATGATCTTCATGTCCGGGTGTTTGCTCAGGACCTCCAGTTCGCCTTTTTCCCGATCAATTTGCGCCGATTGGCCAATCGGTCCCTGGATGATCACCACATTGCCTTTGCCCTTGAGCTTGTCGACCATGGCCTGCGCCTGCAGCCGACCACCCTCGACATCGTCGTTGCCGACATAAGGCACCTTGTTGCCGGCAACCCGGGTGTTCGACGCGATGACCGGAATGTCGTTTTCCATTGCCCTGGCCACAGTGCCGACGCCGGCTTTGGTGTCGATGGGCACGAAAATGATCGCATCGTAATGCTGGGTGATCATGGTCTCTATTTGATTGTTCTGGGTCAGCGCATCGTAGTTACCGTCGAACACGGTGATTTTCACGGTGCCATCCTTGACCGCCGGATGCTCCTTGAGCTCACGCACCCAGTTCTGCATGAACTGGCCCTTGAGGCCATACACCGCCGCGCCGATCTTGTAGGTCTTGCCATCGGCGGCCATGGAGATACTGCTGGCAAGCAGGGAGAACGCCGCGACCGCGGCCAGGGATGTACCGAATTTCATGATGAGAACCTCGTTATTGTTGTAGTCAGTCGTTCATGCCGGTTTAGCGTTTTTTCTTGCGCCACACATCAATCAACACTGCAAACACGATGATCAGGCCCTTGGCGACCTGCTGGTAATAGGAGGACACGCCGAGCAGGTTCAGGCCGTTGTTGATTACGCCGATCAGCAGTGCGCCGAACAGCGTGCCGACGATGCTGCCGGTGCCTCCGGACAGACTGGTGCCGCCGATGACCACTGCTGCGATGGCGTCCAGCTCGTAGGACATGCCAGCCTGGGGCAGGGCGGAGGTGGTTCTGGCGGACAGCACTACGCCTGCCAGTCCGGCGAGCAGCCCGGAAACCACGTACACCGAAAACATCACCTTGCGTACGCCGATACCGGAGGTGCGTGCGCTCTTTTCGTTGCCGCCGACGGCGTACACGTAACGGCCGTAGGTGGTGTAGCGCAGTACCATCCAGAAAATCAGCGCGACCACCGCGAAGATAATGATCGGCACACCAATCGGGCCGACGCGGCCGATACCCAGCGCCAGGTATTCTTCGGGCAGGTCGGTCACCGGGCTGCCGTCGTTGAGGATGAAGGTCATGCCGCGGGCGATACTGAGCATGCCCAGGGTGGCTACAAACGGTGGAATCGAAAGATTGGCAACCATGAAGCCATTGACCACGCCGAGCATGGCGCCGGCGAACATGCCTGCACTGACTGCTGCCAGCAAACCATAGCCCTGGGTGGCGACCAAGGCGCTGCACAATCCAGCGAACGCCAGAATCGAACCGACCGAAAGGTCGATGCCCTTGGTCAGGATCACGTAGGTCATGCCGACCGCGAGAATGCCGTTGATCGAGGTCTGGCGCAGGATGTCCATCCAGTTGCGCCAGGTCATGAAATATTCGCTGGCAAACGCCAGTACCAGGCACAACAGAATGAACACCAGCGGCAGCCCGAAACGGTCGAGAGACAGGCGCAGGCGGCTGCGTGGAGACGTGGAGGCTGGGGCAATGATGGTTTTGGCATTCATGAGGCAAGACTCAACAGGACTTCCTGGGAAAGATCGGCATCGCTGCTGATAGTCACCAGCCTGCCACCCTTTAACACGGCGATTCGGTCACTCAGGCGCAGCAGTTCCGGCGCTTCCGAAGAGACCACGATGGCGGCTCCGCCAGCGCGTACGAACTGATCCAGCAGGTGATAGATTTCCTGCTTGGCACCTTCGTCGATGCCCCGGGTCGGCTCGTCGCAGAGCAGGCACACCGGTTCGGTCGACAGGCATTTGGCGAGGACGACCTTCTGTTGGTTGCCGCCGCTCATCGACGCGACGGGCAGATCCAGCGACGTCGTCTTGATCTGCAGGCGCTTGACCATGTCTTCGGCCAACTTGTGTTCCTTGCGGGCATCGATCAGCGACCAGTTCGACAGCTGCCGGTAAGCCGACAGCGCGATGTTGGACAGGATGCTGCCACTGAGTACCAGGCCGCTGTCCTTGCGGTCTTCGGTAACCAGTGAGACGCCCGCGCGAATGGTCGCCTTGGGCAGTCCGACCGGCATTGGCTTGCCTTGCAGGGTGACGCTGCCGGCGTCAGGGGTGGTCAGGCCGTACAGGCAGTTGAGGAACTCGCTGCGACCCGAGCCCATCAGCCCGTAAATACCGAGAATTTCGCCGTGACGCACCTGCAGGCTGATGTCTTCGAACTCGCCGTTGCGGCTCAGGCCCTCGACCTTCAGGCAGCATTCGACCGCGCATTCGCGGCCGACCTTGTGATCTATACGCTGCAATTCCTGGCCGACGATGCCGCGCACCAGGTGTGCCCGGTCGATATCGGCCATGCGTCCACTTTCGACAAAGGCGCCGTCGCGAAAGATGCTGTAATCGTCGGCAATCTGTGCCAGTTCGCTGAGGCGGTGGGAAACATAGATGATGCCCGCGCCCCGGGCGGCAAGCCGACGGATGGCCTTGAACAGTGTTTGCGCCTCACGCTCGCCGATGGCCGAAGTGGGCTCGTCCATGATCATTACCGAACAGTCATGGCTGAAGGCCTTGGCGATTTCCACCAGTTGTATCTGCGCCACACTCAGCAAATGCATGGGGCTGGTGGCGTCGACGTCGAATTCCAGTTCGTCCAGCAGTGCACGGGTGCGTCGGTTCAGTTCCTTGCTGTCGACAATGCACCCGGCCCGACGCGGCTCGCGGCCCAGCCAGATGTTCTCGGCGACGGTCATGAAGGGGATGGGTTCCAGCTCTTGGGTGATCATCGCAATCCCGGCTGCCAGGGCATCGCCGGGGCGACTGAACTGCACTGGCTCGCCGTTGAGCAGGATGATCCCGGCATCACGTTGGGTGATGCCCATCAGAATGCTCAGAAAAGTGGACTTGCCCGCGCCATTGCCGCCGCACAGGGCGTGCACGCTTCCGGCTCGCAATGAGAGACGCCCGTCACGCAGGGCGGGGATGCCAGCGTAAGCCTTGGTGACGTGTTCAGCCTGGAGCAGTAATGGCTTGGCCATTGGCGTGTCCTCGTGCTGTGAATTCTTATTAGGTGCTGATGCGTTGCTCAGTGAGCATATGTGTACCAAATGAAATTCTGATCAGTCAATCTGTTTCCTGTAAAAGTTTTCAAGTGTCCGCTTAAAGGTAATCCTGCGGCAGTTCTGAGCTTTTGTTCAGGATTCGTTGGAAAACTTGCTTGACAGAACCAGGCTAATGTTTCAGAAATGACTGATCAGAATTTCACCGATTGAACATTTGGTCAGATAATAAGACCTCGGCAGCGGAGCCTGATGCCATGAACACACCTTTCCCGGTGGCTATCGGATGTGATGAAGCGGGTTATGAACTCAAGGAATTGTTGAAGCGCCATATCGAGTCGCTGGGTTATCCGGTGACCGATTTCGGTACTCATTCCACGGCACCGGTGCTTTACCCGGACATCGCCCTGGCCGTGGCCACAGCCATTAATGCCGGGCAGCAGCGGCTTGGCGTGCTGGTCTGCGGGACCGGAATAGGCATGGCCATCTCCGCCAACAAGGTCTTCGGCATTCGTGCGGCCCAGGCCCACGACACCTATTCGGCTGAGCGGGCGCGCAAGAGCAACGATGCGCAAATTCTTTCCATCGGTGCACGGGTGATCGGCGCGGAACTGGCGAAAAGCATCGTCAAATCGTTCCTGGAGTCGGAGTTCGAAGCCGCGCGCTCCGGCGCCAAGGTCGAGCGCATCAACGCGATAGAGCGTGACGGGCATCAATAGTCAGTGGACGGGACAGGGCGGGAGTAGGGAGAATGTGCCTTTGACGCCGAAACGGAAGCCCGTCCACATGAGTGACAGTACCCAGCGCATGGCCAGCGACATCGATCTGATGACTGAAGTCGCGATGCTCTATTACCTTGAGAACATCACTCAGGAAGCCATCGCCAAACGCTTTGACCTGTCGCGCGCAAAAGTCAGCCGACTGCTCAAACGCGCACGCGATGAAGGGATTGTCGAAGTACGGGTGCTGCAGCACCCGGCGATGAACAATGAGCTGGAACTGGCGCTGGTCGAACGGTTTCAGCTGGACAGGGCGTTGATTGCAGTCGACCACAGTGACCCGGATACTCAGCGCTCGGCGGTCGCCAGTCTGGTTGCCAACTACCTCAACAAGACCCTTGGTGACGGCATGATCGTCGCTGTGGGCATGGGCCGCAATGTGGGTGCGGTCGCGGACAACGTGTTCCTGCCGGTGACGCGCAACTGCACATTTGTCTGTGCTATTGGCGGCTCGCTCAAGGCGGGCGAGTACATGAACCCCGACCACATTTGCCGCCGTCTGGCGCTGCGGTTCGGTGGCGAAAGCGAAAGCCTGTACGCTCCGGCGCTGGTCGCCAACCCTGAGTTGCGCAGTATTCTGATCAGCAACGACACTGTGCGCTCGACGCTTGACCGTGCACGGCGTGCCGACATGGCGCTGATCGGCATTGGTGACATGAGCGAAAACAGCAACATGGTGCGCATGGGCTGGTTCTCTCCGCAGGAAATCGCTCAGGCCAGGCTGTCCGGCACGGTGGGCGACATGATGGGCTATGACTTCATCGACATTCACGGCCAGCCTGCGGTCAATGCCATACAGGGCAGGGTAATCGGCCTTACCGTGCAGGAATTGTTTCGTATCCCCGATGTAGTGGCCATTGCCAGCGAAAACACCAAGGCCGCCGCCACGCTGGGCGCCTTGCGTTCAGGCGTGATCAACACCCTGGCAACCACCGTCACCAACGCCCACACCATCCTTGCCCTGGATGACGCGACACGCAAAAACTGACACTACGGACGAAATCCGTGGTCGAAAGTGTCGCGGCGCAAGATTGAATAACAATAAAGGGCAAGGAAGATGATTCTCAAAGTGACCGGTATCGTGATCGAGATACTCAGCCTCATTCTGCTGTTCATGGGCGCGCAATTGGTGGCTGCTGGCGGTTCACCGGCCTACTCGGTGATTGCCCTGGGTTTGCTGGCCACAGCAACCCTGGTATTCCTGAAAAGAAAATCGGCGCTTACCCTGTATGCCGTGATGATGTGGGGGATTCTGATCTGGATCATCTACGAAGTCGGCCTCGACAAATGGCAGTGGATTCCTCGCGGCGATCTGTTTGCACTGATCGGCCTTTGGCTGGCCATGCCTTGGGTAGTGCGGCCGCTCTATCAGGCGCGCTCAAGTACCGATAACCGTCGTTTTCACCCGTTGCTTGGCGGAACGCTTGGCGCAATGCTGCTGATCGTGATTGCGCTGATGTTTCACGATCCGTACCCGCAGCAGGGGAGGATCGACAACGTGGCGACCACCCGCAGCGCCGACTCGGCAGGCAGTGATTGGGCCGCGTATGGCGGAAGCAACGCGGGCCAGCGTTTCTCCAGCCTCGATCAGATCACCCCGGACAACGTCGGCAAGCTGTCGGTGGCCTGGGAATACCACACCGGCGACCTGCGTGACGAGGACAAGGACGCCGGTGAGTACACCTTTGAAGCCACGCCGCTCAAGATCAACGATCGGGTGTACGTGTGCACGCCTCATAACGAAGTGCATGCACTGAACCCGCAGACCGGGCAACTGGCCTGGAAATACACCCCCGAGAAAAAACGCTCGTACCTGCAGCAGCACCAGACCTGCCGCGGCGTCAGCTACTATTCTGCGGCCTCCAGCCCGATTGGCCAGCCACAACAGCCTGCTCAATGCGCCAAACGCATCATTACCGCCACCGCAGACGCCAGACTGGTAGCGCTTGATGCCGACACCGGCAACCTGTGCAGCGACTTCGGCAGCGGCGGTGTGATCGACTTGAGCGTCAACATGGGCACCGTCCGCCCGCACGCGCTCATGCAGACCTCCGCGCCACTGATTGCGGGCGAACTGATCGTGATCGGCAGTTCGATCATGGATAACGGTTATAACGACGGCAACCCGTCCGGGGTGATTCGCGCCTACGACGTCATCACTGGCAGGCTGGTGTGGAATTTCGATCCGCAAAATCCGAAAAACACCCAACCCATAGCGGCTGACCAGAGCTATCCGCAGGACACGCCGGTCGCCTGGGCAACCCTGAGCGCCGATGTCAAAAACGGTCTGGTGTACGTCCCGTTCGGCAACGCTTCGCCCGACGAAACCGGCACTCGGCGTAACCCTGACAGCAATACCGAGCAGTTTCGCGATGCGCTGGTGGCTCTTGACCTGAAAACCGGTGCGCTGCGCTGGAGATTCCAGACTTCGAACAACGACCTCTGGGATCGCGATAACCCATCACAGCCCTCACTGCTGGACCTGGGAAAGGACGGCAACCGCCAGCCCGCGGTGGTATTGCCGACCAAAGTCGGCAATATTTTCGTGCTTGACCGACTGACTGGCGAGCCGATCGTGCCTGTCGATCAGGTCAGTGTGCGCACCGAGGGTGGTGTCGACGGCGAGCGCTTTGCACCCACCCAGCCGGTCTCGCGACTTAACTTCATTCCTCCCGTACTGACCGAGAAGTCCATGTGGGGGGTTACGCCTTTTGACCAGATGGCTTGCCGGATCGCCTACAACACACTTCGTTATGACGGCAATCCGTGGACACCGGCCACCGAGTCGGGATCATTGATCCATCCCGGCAACATAGGCGTGTTCAACTGGGGCTCGGTGGCCGTCGATCCTGACCGCCAAGTGCTGATCGCCGCACCGGTGCGTCTGGCGTATGTCTACAACCTAATCAAGCGCCCCGAGCAGGCCCAGGAAAAACGTCTGTTCACTCAGGAAGGCAAACCCTACTGGAACGAGAACTTCGACGGTGACTATGCCATCCGTATTTCCAGATTCGCCTCGAGCCTTGGCATCCCGTGCACAGCGCCACCGTGGGGAACCATGGCCGGGGTCGATCTCACAACCGGCAAGACCCAATGGATGCGCCGGGTCGGCACGACCAAAAACCTCAAGACCAGCTTCATGCAGGAGCGTTTCCCGGTTGGCTTTCCAATGGGCATGGTCGCCCATGGCGGTCCGATGGTGACAGCAGGCGGATTGGCCTTTCACGGTGCAACGGCGGATAACTTTTTCCGCGCCTATGACGTCAATAATGGCGAAGTGCTCTGGGAGCATGAGTTGCCCGCAGGCGGACAATCCATTCCTTCGACGTATACCGGCAACGACGGCAAGCAGTACGTGGTCATTGCTGCCGGCGGTCACGGATCGCTCGGTACGACATTGGGCGACAGCGTGATTGCCTTTCGGATTGATTGAAGGCAGAGGCGTATGCGCGAGAAGGGCCTCTAATGGCCCTTTTTTCGTGGGGCGTATCGCTGCCGGTCAGGCACCAGAACATGCGAGCTTCAATCACCCGCCATCCAGCGTGCCAGACCATGTCGTCCGCTGACGCCCAGTTTGGCGGTAGCGCGCTTGAGGTAGGTCTCCACCGAACTGTTCTTGACCTTGAGGCGCTGTGCCATTTCAGCCACGGTGCCGCCGGTCAGCAAGCCCAGGCAGACTTCCTGCTCGCGTGCTGAAAGTGTGACCGAGTCCTGTGCCAGCCTGCCACTGAAGGCCTGATCCAGCGAACCAGGTTCCGGCTCGAGCCGCGCGGCGTTGCTGCTGGACTGAGCAAGACTCTGTGCGTGATGCTCGACCAGTGGCAGCAGCGTGTCGGAGAGACTCTTGAGCAAGGACAGCTCAGTCAGGGAAAACGCCCGCAGCGCGGTCAGCCGATAAAAGCAGATGATCAGTCGACGTTCACCGTGGCTGGACACCAGATTGCACTGGTGGGTGTTGTGCTGAGGGTGTTGCGCGCTCAGCGGGGTCCTGAGCTGGACAAGCAGCGGGTCCTGCATGTTCAGAATGCTCGAGAGCAGAGGATGGCCGGTGTCCTCGCTGTGGGGAGGATCATGCTGCAGGCCCGCGCTGCCCAGCAGATTGATACGACTGATACTGCTCTCGCGCAGGTCCAGCGTCCATTCACTGAGGCCAAGCCCGTGAATGGGCACCAGCGAATCCACCAATTGCAGCATGTGCCCGGCAAAAGTGTCGTCGCCTGTACTGGATACCAGCTTGGCCAGTTGCAGATAAAAGCGTGGGTCGTCGTTGTACTCGAAATGTTGCGCCGTGTTCATCTTGAGCTTTCCTGATTCCGACCGCGCAAAGACGGACCATGTCGACTGCTGCGCGGCAACTACTGATTGCACTTACTGATAAGCCTGATGATGGCACTTGGTCTTTGGGTATTCAGCCTAAGCTTTCATCCTGCGTCTGTAACAAAAAACAGGGACAGGATTGCAATCCGCCGAAAGTGTATCTGCGCTGGCATTTGGCCGTACGGCACTGTCCGGGTTTAAGGGGCCATACACAGCTGGGACGGCAGTGCTTAATCCGCTGCCTACCTGCCAAGAAGGACCTTGAGTCATGCTCGCCTCCAGCGCCGCAACATTCCCATTGACCGCTGCTCAGCGCGACGTCTGGCTTGATCAGATCAGCCGCGGTGACTCTCCGCTTTATAACATTGGCGGCTATCTGCAACTGTCCGGAGCGGTTGACCCGACAACCCTGCACAAGGCGCTGGAGCAACTGGTTGGTGCACATGAGGCGCTGCGCACGGTGCTGATGCCGGGTGCCGGAGCGGATGGCGTGCCGCTTCAGACTTATGCGGCCTCCATGCCGGTGTCACTGCCATTTTACGACCTCGGCAGCCACCCCGAGCCGGAGCAGGCAGCGCGAGCACTGATCAACGACAGCATGCGCCGCCCGTACGTGCTCGACGGCAGCCCGCTACTCGACTTTTGCCTCATCCGTCTGGCGGATGATCGCCACTGGCTGGCAGGCCAGGCCCACCACCTGATTCTCGATGGCTGGGGTTTCGCACAGTTGTTCAAGTCCCTGGGCGAGCTTTACAGCGCATTGATGGCAGGTAAAGACCTCGAACTGGTTGCACCGGGGTACAGCGACTTCATTGCAGACGATGCCCGGTATCAGGCATCAGAACGCTATTCGCTGGACAGGGCCTATTGGCTGGAGAAATACCGCGATTTGCCGGAGCCGTTGCTGGTGTCGCGCTATCACAACCGCCGGGCGACTGACCCGGCGCCGTCCCATGCCTGGGTGCAGCCGCTTCCCGGCACCTTACATGCGCGCATGAAACAATTTGCCGAGCACCACAACGCCTCTGCGTTTCATGTACTGCTGGCGGTTCTGCATGTCTATTTCACGCGCACTGCGCAACGCGACGAGTGGATTGTCGGGCTGCCGCTGCTCAACCGCAGCGGCGCGCGCTTCAAGGCGACGCTGGGTCACTTCGCTCAGGTCAGTGCCGTGCGCATGGCTTTCGACGACGGGCTGGACTTCGCTGCCTTGGTGGTCGAGGTGCGTGACGCACTGAAACGTGACTTCCGTCATCAGCGCTTCCCCTTGAGCGAGCTCAATCGCAGCCTCGAATTGTCGCGTGAGGGACGGGCGCAACTGTTCGAAGTTTCGGTGTCCTACGAGCTGGAGGACCACGGTTACTGCTACACCGATGCGCAGGCGCGGACGGTAAAAGTGTCCAATGGTTACGAGGCGACGCCGCTGGCCATCCACTTGCGCAGCAACAGTTGCAACGACGGTGCCTCGCTGCACCTGGTTCACCACCGTGCCTGGATCGATGACGACGAGGCCTCGGCGATTGCCGGACGCTTGCTGCACGTTCTGGAACAGGGGCTGGAAAACCCGGCTCTGAAGATTCAGGACTTCCACCTGTCTGCACCTGCCGAGCAATTGCAACTGCAGACCTGGAATCAGACTGAAACGGCTGTGGGCGACGAGCAACTGATTCATCGACGCATCGAACAGCAGGCCCGTACTCGCCCCTATGCCGTGGCGGCGATATTCCAGGGGTAACACCTGACCTACGCGCAACTCAACCGGCAGGCCAATGCCCTGGCTCAGCGTCTGATCTACCAGGGCGTACGCCCTGACGATCGCGTGGCAATCGTTTCGCGCCGTGGCCTGGAAACCCTGGTAGGGCTTTTGGCCATCCTCAAGGCGGGGGCGGCTTATGTGCCCATCGACCCGTCGCACCCGCGTGAACGCCTGCATTATCTGCTCAGTGACAGCGCGCCGGTGGTGGTGCTGACCCTGTCTTCGCTGATCGAGCGTCTGCCGCCGCTGGCAATGCCGCTGATTGAGCTGGACCATTGCACCGGCGGCCAGGGTGCCGAGAATAATCCGCAGGTAGCGGGGCTGGGCAGCGACAATCTGATCTACGTCATTTACACATCCGGCTCCACAGGCCAGCCCAAAGGCGTGATGGTAGAGCATCGAACCCTGGCCAATCTGGTTGACTGGCACTGTCAGGCTTTCGATGTGAAGGCGGGCAGTCATACTTCTTGCCTGGCCGGCTTCGGTTTTGACGCGATGGCCTGGGAGGTCTGGCCGACCCTGTGTGCTGGTGCAACCCTGCATCTGGCGCCGGTCCAGGACGGTGGTGAGGACATTGAAGCCATGCTCGACTGGTGGCGCGCGCAACCGCTGGACGTGAGCTTTCTTCCCACCCCGGTGGCCGAGTACGCCTTCAGCCAGAATCAGGACCATCCGACCTTGCGTACGCTGCTGATCGGCGGCGATCGTCTGCGCCAGTTCACTCACAACCGCCGTTATGCCGTGGTCAACAACTATGGTCCGACCGAAACCACCGTTGTCGCCACCTCCGGTCAGGTGCAGGCCAATGGCGCGCTGCACATTGGCGGCCCCATCGCCAACACCCGTGTTTACGTACTCGACAAGCACTTGCAAGCGATGCCCGTCGGAGTACCCGGTGAGCTTTACATTGGCGGTGAGGGTGTTGCGCGGGGCTATCTGAACCAGCCGCAACTCACCGACGAGCGCTTTGTTGCCGACCCGTTCAGCGATGTCGCGCAGGCACGCATGTACCGTAGTGGCGATCTTGTACGCTGGAACGGCGACGGGACTCTGGATTACCTGGGCCGTAACGACGACCAGGTGAAGATTCGAGGCATGCGCATCGAGCTGGGCGAAATCGAGTCGGTGCTGGCCAGTCTGGACGGTGTGAAAGACGCAGTCGTGCTGGTTCGCGATCTCCATCTGCTTGCCTGGTTCACCGAAACCGCCACGGTCGACACCGACACGCTGTCAGCGGCAATGCGCGTACGTCTGCCGGGCTACATGGTGCCGCGCGCCTTTACCCGGCTGGCGTCGCTGCCATTGACGGCCAACGGCAAACTTGACCGTCGTGCGCTGCCCGATCCCGACCCGGCGTACCTGCTCGGCAACGCTTATGAAGCACCACAGGGCGAAGTGGAAATCGCCATGGCGGCCATCTGGGCACAAGTGCTGGGCATCGAGCGCGTAGGGCGGCACGACAACTTTTTCGAACTGGGCGGCCATTCACTGCTGGCCGTCAGTCTGGTAGAGCAACTGCGCAAGGCCGGACTCAAGGCGGATGTGCATGTGCTGCTCAGCCAGCCGACACTGGCCGCTCTGGCGGCATCTCAGACGGACGTCAACACCTTCAAAGTGCCGGCAAACCTTATTCCGGCAGGCTGCAAGCAGATCACTCCGGGCATGTTGAGTCTGGTGGCGCTCGAACAGTCAGCCATTGACCGCATCGTCGCCAGCGTACCGGGCGGTGCTGCCAATGTGCAGGATATCTACCCGCTGGCACCGCTGCAGGAAGGCATTCTCTATCACCACCTGATCGCAGAGCACGGCGATACCTATCTGCTGCAATGGCGCCTGGCGTTCGACACGCCGGAGCGCCTGTACAGTTGGGCCGCGGCCTTGCAGGAGGTTATCGACCGCCACGATATCCTGCGCACCTCAGTGGTATGGCAAGGCCTGGAAAGCCCGCAACAGGTGGTCTGGCGCAATGCCGAGCTGACGGTACAAGCCATCGAGTTCGAGGCCGAAGACCCCGAAACGGCTGTCATCGACCGTCTGCAATGCCAGTTCGACGCTCGTCATCATCGACTGGATCTGACCCAGGCCCCCTTGATGCGTCTGGTGCATGCCCAGCAATCGTCGAGCGGCGAAACCGTCGCCATTCTGCTCTTTCACCACTTGGTGCTGGATAACACGGCGATGGAGATCGTCAGCCGCGAGATGCAAGCGTTGCTGTTCGGCCACCGCTATGACTTGAAAACGCCAGTGCCGTATCGCAACTACGTCGCGCAAGTACGCCTGGCCAATGATGAGGCAAGCCACACAGCGTTTTTCACTGAAATGCTCGGTGACGTCGATGAGCCAACCCTGCCTTTTGGCATACAGGACGTACACGCCGATGGCAGTGGCATCGAGGAGGATGCGACGGGCCCTCGACCCTGAGCTGGCGCTGCGGCTGCGCGAACAGGCACGCCAGCTCGGGGTGAGCGCTGCAAGTCTGATGCACGTCGTATGGGCGCGGGTTCTGGGCGTGCTCGCCAATCGTCGCGACGTGGTGTTCGGCACTGTGTTGCTGGGACGCATGGGCGGTGAGGGCGCTGATCGGGCACTCGGTGTGTTTATCAATACCTTGCCGCTGCGCGTGGATACGGCGCAGGACACTCGTTCAGCCGTCAAAGCGGTTCACACGAAGCTGTCTGCGCTGATCGCTCACGAGCAGGCTTCACTGGTACTCGCCCAGGGCTGCAGTGCGGTGGCATCGGGTTCCCCGCTGTTCAGTGCCTTGCTCAATTATCGCCACAGCGGGGAGGTAAAACCGCAGGACGGCGAAGGGCTCTGGCAAGGCGTGCGGGTGCTCGGTGGCGATGTACGCAGCAACTACCCGCTGACCCTCTGCGTGGACGATCTGGGCGAAGGTTTCGACCTGCATATGCTGGCGCAGCAGGGTATGGGAGCCGAGCGTATCGTTGGCTGGGTGCTCAACACGCTGGAGCATCTGCTGGACACCCTGGAACAGGCGCTGCCGCTGCGGCTGGAGAATGTAGCGATTCTCGACGCGGCAGAGCGCAACCATTTGTTGCTCGATTTCAATGGCAGCGAGCAGCCGTTCCCGCAGGACTGCACCGTGAATGCGTTGATCGAAGCGCAGGCTGCCAGCCAGCCAGACAGCCCAGCGGTGATTCAGGGCGGCCATGTCCTGACCTACGCTCAGCTCAACCAGCGCGCCAATCGCCTGGCCCACCATCTGATGGGTCTGGGCGTCAAAACCGATGAACGCGTTGCCCTGTGCCTGCACCGTGGTCCCGAACGCCTGGTTGCCATGTTGGCGGTGCTCAAGGCCGGTGCGGCCTACGTGCCGGTCGACCCGGTCTATCCGGCTGAGCGTATTGCCTACCTGCTGCAGGACAGCGCGCCCCGCGTGGTTCTGACTGAAAACTTGACTCATGATCTGGCCGGCGATACTGCCCGGGTGAACATCGAGCAGGCTGACTGGCCTGGTTCTTCCGGCAATAACCCCTGCGTTGCGGACCTTGATGCGCAAAAACTGGCGTACGTCATCTACACCTCCGGCTCCACCGGTCAGCCCAAGGGCGTCATGGTCGAGCACTGCACGCTGGTCAATCTGGTGCACTGGCACTGTCAGGCGTTCGCTCTGCAGGCTGGCAGTCATACGGCGAGCGTGGCCGGTTTCGGCTTCGACGCCATGGCCTGGGAAGTGTGGCCGGCGCTGTGTGCCGGTGCAGTGCTGCATCTGCCACCGGCCGAAGTCGGCAACGAGCACGTCGATGAACTGCTCGACTGGTGGCTGGAACAGCCACTTCAGGTCGGTTTCCTGCCCACCCCGGTGGCCGAGCAGGCCTTCAGACGCCCGCGCCAGCACCCGACGCTGCGCACGTTGCTGATCGGCGGCGACCGCTTGCGCCAGTTCGACAGCGACCCTGGCTTCGCCGTGATCAACAATTACGGCCCGACTGAAACCACTGTGGTGGCGACCTCTGGTGCCGTGCAGCCGGGCGGCCCGTTGCATATCGGTGGTCCGATCACCAACACTCGCGTGTATGTGCTGGACGAGCAGTTGCAGCCAGTGCCGGTGGGTGTCGTCGGCGAGCTGTATATCGGTGGCGCGGGGGTTGCCCGTGGCTATCTGAATCGTCCGCAAATGACCGAAGAGCGTTTTATCGCCGACCCGTTCAGTGCCGCAATGCAGGCGCGCCTGTATCGCAGCGGCGATCTGGTGCGCTGGAATGCCGATGGCAGCCTGGACTATCTGGGGCGCAACGACGATCAGGTGAAAATTCGCGGCATGCGCATCGAGCTGGGCGAAATCGAGTCGGCGCTGGCCAGTCAGGCCGAAGTGCAGGACGCCGTGGTGCTGGTGCGCGGTGACCGTTTGCTGGCCTGGTTCACCGAAAATGCTCCCGTCGAACCCGAAGCGCTGCGCGAGGCGTTGCGTGCCCGTCTTCCCGCGCACATGGTGCCGCTGGCCTTCACACGCCTGGACGCGCTGCCGCTGACCAGCCATGGCAAGCTTGACCGCCGTGCCTTGCCGGACCCGGAGCTGGAAGCGCTGACCAGTCAGGCCTACGAGGCACCCGTGGGTGCAACGGAGACCCTTATGGCTGATCTCTGGGCGCACGTGCTTGGCCTGGAAAAAGTCGGCAGGCATGACAACTTCTTTGAACTGGGCGGCCACTCACTGCTGGCAGTCAGTCTGGTCGAGCGCTTGCGCAACGCCGGACTCAGCGTCGATGTACGTGTCCTGCTCGGCCAGCCGACCGTCGCCGCGCTGGCCGCATCCGTGGGTAAAGGGCGTGAAGTCCCGACGCCGCTCAATCGCGTTCCGGCCGGTTGCACCCACATCACGCCAGAGCTGCTGAGCCTGTCACAGCTCGACCAGACGACCATCGAGCGCATTGTCGCCACGGTGCCTGGCGGTGCGGCCAATGTTCAGGAAATCTACCCTCTGGCGCCCCTGCAGGAAGGCATCCTCTATCACCACCTGACTGCCGAGCAGGGCGACCCGTACTTGCTGCAATTGCGCATGAACGTCGACAGCCCGGAGCGTCTGGAGGCAGTGGCCGCCGCCTTGCGCAAGGTCATCGCGCGGCACGACAGTCTGCGCACGGCGATCGTCTGGGAAGGCCTGGAAACGCCGCAACAGGTGGTCTGGCGCCAGGCGGATCTGCTTGTCGAGCGTGTGACAATGGCGCAAATCGACACCCCGGCGGGCGCGGCGCGTCTGGACTTGAGCTGTGCGCCGCTGATCCGCCTGGCCTACTGCCCGGATGCGGAAGGCCCAGGCCTGTCGGCAACGCTGCGCTTCCATCACATTGTGGTGGACGCCACTGCACTCGAAGTCATGCGCGAAGAAATACTCGCCCATCTGCGCGGCGAGCCGGGCCCGACTCAGCCCGCTGTGCCATATCGCAACTATGTGGCTCAGGCACGCCTGGGTGTCAGCGAAGCGGAGCATGAGGCATATTTCCGCGAACAACTGGGCGATATAGACGAGCCGACGTTGCCATTCGATCTGCGCGATGTGCAGGGTGACGGCCGTTGCATCGAGGAAGCCCAGCAGGTGCTGCCCGATGCGTTGCTACAGCGCCTGCGCAGTCAGGCGCGACAGCTGGGTGTCAGCGTCGCCAGCCTGTTGCATCTGGCCTGGGCGCGGGTTCTGGGCGCGGCCACCGGCAATGACCGCGTGGTATTCGGCACTGTGCTGCTGGGTCGTTTGCAGGGCGGTGCGGGTGCCGACCGTGGTATGGGCATGTTCATCAATACGCTGCCGTTGCGGGTCGATCTGGGCAACCTCAGTGTGCGCGACGGCGCACGTGCCACACATGCCCGACTGGCGGCACTGCTTGGCCATGAGCACGCATCCCTGGCTCAGGCACAGCGCTGGAGCGGGGTGGCAGCGCCATTACCGTTGTTCAGTGCAATCCTCAACTATCGACACGCAGCTGGCCAGGCGCGCCAGGATGCGCAGCTCGATGCATGGCAAGGCCTGGAGATTCTGATCAGCGAGAAGCACACCAACTACCCGTTGAGCCTCAACGTCGACGATCTGGGCGACAGCCTGCGTCTGAGCGTTACCGTGCCACCCCGGGTAGGGGCGCAACGTATCTGTGCTTATGTGCAGCAGACGCTGGTGACCATGCTTGACGCCCTTGAAGGCCAGCCGGATCTGCCGGTGCAGCACCTGTCGGTACTCGGCGCTGAAGAGCGGCAGCGTTCGCTGGTCGACTTCAACGCCACGGCGATCCACCACGATCTTCAGCAAACCCTGCACGGGCTGTTCGAAGCCCAGGCGGTGCGTACGCCGCAGGCGATAGCCCTGCGCGCCGGAAGTGCACAATTGAGCTATCGCCAGCTCAATGAACAGGCCAACAGCCTGGCTCATCACCTGATCGATCTGGGCGTGCGGCCCGATCAACGGGTCGCGATCTGCGTCGAGCGCGGCCTGTCGATGGTGATCGGTCTGCTGGCGATCCTCAAGGCCGGTGGCGCTTACGTACCACTGGACCCCAGCTACCCGCGCGAGCGTTTGCAGTACATGGTCAAGGACAGCACGCCGGTCGCCTTGCTGGTACAGGCCGGCACCCGCGATCTGCTCGACGACGAGCACGCCCTGCGGATCGATCTGGACAGCGTGACCTGGGACGCACAGCGTAATCAGAATCCGCGCGTTACCGGCCTGACCGCGGAGCATCTGGCGTATGTGATCTACACCTCGGGCTCCACCGGCACGCCGAAAGGGGTGATGGTCGAGCACCGTAACGTCAGCAACCTGGTGCAGTGGAGCTCGGTATTGTGCCCACCCAGCTCGGACACCGTCTTGCTGCAAAAGACCCCGATCAGCTTCGACGCCTCGGTCTGGGAGATCTTCTGGCCACTGAGCAGTGGTATTGCGCTGGTGCTCGCGCGTCCTGACGGCCAGCGCGATCCTGCCTACCTGGCGCAAGTGATTCAGGAACGCCAGGTCAGCGTGGTGCAGTTCGTTCCTGCGCTGTTGCAGCAGTTTCTCGATCTGCCGCAGAGCAGCGCGTGCAGCAGCCTGACCGACGTGGTCTGCGGGGGCGGTGAGCTGACCGTGGAGATGGCCGCGCAGCTACGCAAACGTTTGCCAGGGGTGCGCCTGCACAACGTGTATGGCCCGACCGAAACCACCGTCGATTGCAGTGTCTGGACGCTGCGACCCAACGAAGCCGTGCCGGACAGCGCCTTGCCTATCGGGCGTCCGATCAGCAACACGCGGCTTTACGTGCTCGATGCCCATGACCAGCCCGTACCGCAGGGGGTTATCGGCCAGCTGCATATCGGCGGTGCCGGGGTGACGCGTGGCTACCTGAACCTGCCAAAGACCGACGCCGAGCGTTTTATCGACAGCCCCTTCGTGACGGGTGATCGCCTGTACCGCAGTGGCGATCTGGTACGCCAGCGGGCAGACGGTAACCTCGAGTTCCTTGGCCGCAACGACGATCAGGTGAAGATCCACGGATTGCGTATCGAACCGGGCGACATTCAGGCCTGCCTGATCAACCATCCGAGTATCGAACAGGCAATCGTTCTGGTGCGCGACGAGCAACCGGGCGGGCAGCGGCTGGTGGCCTATTACACCGGCACACAGCTGCCGGTCGAGACCTTGCGTGAGGTGCTGCGCGCGCAGTTGCCGGATTACATGGTGCCAGCACTGTTCGTGCATATGGATGCCATGCCCCTTAGCCCCAACTGCAAGCTGGACCGCAAGGCGCTGCCTGCGCCCGGGCAGGATGCGCTCCTGACCCGCCCTTATGAAGCACCGCAAGGCGAAACCGAAGCTTTGCTGGCCAGGCTCTGGAGCGAACTGCTCGGGGTCGGGCAGGTCGGCCGTCATGACAACTTTTTCGAGCTGGGCGGTCATTCGCTGCTGGCGGTGAGTCTGACTGCGCGCCTGCGACAGGAAGGCATCGAGGCCGATGTACGGGCGCTTTTCGAACAACCTACGCTGGCGGGCTACGCAGCCATCACAGAGAACATGGAGATTACCCTGTGAGCATCAACGAACTCTTGGCGACACTCAAAGCTCACGAAATCCACCTGACGGTCAAGGACGGTCAATTGGTGGTACAGGGCAATCGCCGTGCCTTGACCGAGAACGGGCTACTTGAACATCTGCGTGAGCATAAGCCGGCGCTGATCGAGCTCATCGAACAGGGCGATTATCAGAACGGCAAGCGCGGCGCACCGGCATTGCCAGCCAACGGCATCGAACAGGGTTGCGAGTTAATCACTCCCGCGATGGTGACGCTGGTGGACCTTGATCAGGCGGCTATCGACCTGTTGATGGACGCGATACCGGGAGATGCCGCGAATGTCCAGGACATCTACCCGCTGGCGCCGCTGCAGCAGGGCATTCTTTACCACCACGTCACCGCCACCCAGGGCGATCCCTATGTCATGCAGGTGCAATTCGCCTTTTCCGATCAGGCACGTCTGA
The DNA here is from genome assembly GCF_900074915.1 of Pseudomonas cerasi. Lineage (GTDB taxonomy): Bacteria > Pseudomonadota > Gammaproteobacteria > Pseudomonadales > Pseudomonadaceae > Aquipseudomonas > Aquipseudomonas cerasi. Next base: position 2,948,810 of record NZ_LT222319.1, on the reverse strand, counting down.
ACGCGTTCGCCGAGGCGTTGCAAACCGTCATTACCCGGCATGACATTCTGCGTACGTCGGTGCACTGGAAGGGGCTAGAAACCCCGGTGCAGGTGGTCTGGCGCCACGCTGAACTGAAAGTCGACCGCTCACCGCTCGCGGCAGACCTGACGATGGACCTGGGCCAGGCGCCGCTGATGCGCCTAGTCTGCCATGCCCCTGCGGCAGGGCAAAGGGTCGAAGCTACGCTGCTGTTCCACCACATTGCCATGGACCACAGTGCCCTTGAGGTGGTGCGCCATGAAATACAGGCCTGCCTGTCAGGGCAAGCCGAAATGCTGGGCGTACCGGTACCGTTTCGCAACTATGTCGGACAGGCGCTGCTGGGCGTCAGCGAAGCTCAGCATGAAGCGTTTTTTCGCGAAATGCTGGGTGATCTCGACGAACCGACACTGGCCTACGGCCTGCAGGATTTGAGCGGTGAGGGCGATGCCATCGAAGAGCACAGCGTCACGCTCGATCAGCAGTTGTGTCAGCGCCTGCGCGCTCAGTCGCGTACCTTGGGCATCAGTGTCGCCAGCCTGTTCCATCTGGGCTGGGCACGGGTGCTGGCGGGCCTCGCCGGACAGTCGCGGGTGGTATTCGGCACCGTGCTGATGGGACGCCTGCTGGGTGCCGAAGCCACAGAACGGGCTCTGGGCATCTTCATCAACACATTGCCGCTGCGCCTCGATCTGGCTGAGCAGGGCGTGCAAGCCGCAGTGCGCGCCACCCATCAGCGCCTGACCGCGCTGATGCGCCACGAACACGCACCGCTGGCACTGGCGCAGCGCTGCAGTGGGGTAAAGGCGCCGACGCCGTTGTTCAACGCGTTGCTCAACTACCGCCACAGTGCGCCGGCGCAGGCGTCCGGTGAAACATGGCAAGGCATTGAAGTGCTACAGGCTCAGGAGCGCAGCAATTATCCGCTGGTACTGAGCGTCGATGATCTGGGTGAAGCCTTTGGCTTGACGGCACAAGCCACCGCAGGCATCGACCCGCAAAGCATTTGCGCCTATATGCAATGGACCATGGAAAGCGTGGTCGATGCGCTGGAGCAGACGCCGCAGATGCCGGTCGAACAGCTTGATATCGTGCCTGCCAGCGAGCGTGCGCGGTTGTTGCTGGACTTCAATGACCGACGTGCCGACTACGAACGCAGGCTGACGATTCATCAGCGTATCGAACAGCTGGCAGAGCAGCAGCCTGACGCCATTGCCGCACAGGTAGGTGCACAACACCTGAGCTACCGCGAGCTGAACGCGCGGGCCAATGCGCTCGCCGATCATTTGCTTAGTCTTGGCGTACAACCCGATGACCGTGTGGCGGTGGTAGCGCGGCGCAGCCTGGAGACGCTGGTCGGCTTGCTGGCAGTGCTCAAGGCCGGTGCGGGCTATGTGCCGGTCGATCCGGCGCACCCGGACGAACGCATTGCCTATCTGCTCGGCGACAGCGCGCCGTTTGCGGTATTGGCTCAACCGGCGTTTGTCGAACGCCTGCAAGGGATGGGCCTGGCGGGATTGAACACCCCGCTGATCGAGCTGGACCTGGCAAACTGGCCGGAGCAGCAAGACAATCCTCATATCGCCACGCTCGATGCGACCCATCTCGCCTATGTGATCTACACCTCGGGCTCGACCGGCCAACCCAAGGGCGTGATGGTCGAACACCGCACGCTGAACAATCTGATCGACTGGCACCGTGAGGCCTTCGATCTGCACGCGGGCAGTCATACCGCCAGTGTGGCGGGCTTCGGTTTCGACGCAATGGCCTGGGAAATCTGGCCGGCCTTGTGCGCCGGGACGACGCTGCACCTGCCACCGGCCGAAATCGGCAATGAGCAGCTCGATGCGCTGCTTGACTGGTGGATCGCCCAGCCACTGCAGGTCGCTTTTCTGCCCACTCCGGTGGCCGAATACGCTTTCAGTCGCAATCTGCGTCATCCAACCCTGCGCACGCTGCTGATCGGCGGTGACCGGCTACGCCAGTTCCATCGCGATCCCGGTTTTGCGGTGATCAACAATTATGGCCCCACCGAAACCACGGTGGTCGCCACCTCCGGTCGCTTGCTACCCGACGGCAGCCTGGACATCGGCAAACCGGTCGCCAACACCTCGATTTACCTGCTTGATGAACGCCAACAGTTGGTCCCGCTCGGAGTACCGGGCGAGCTGTATATCGGCGGCGACAGTGTCGCCCGCGGTTATCTGAATCAACCGCAACTGACGGCAGAACGCTTTATGCATGACCCGTTCGCCGGGCAACCACAGGCGCGCATGTACCGCACCGGGGATCTGGCGCGCTGGAATGCTGATGGCACCCTGGAATATCTGGGTCGTAATGACGATCAGGTGAAAATTCGCGGGGTGCGCATCGAGCTGGGAGAAATCGAAAACCAGTTCAGCCAATTGCCGGGTATCGAGGAAGCACTGCTACTGGCTCGTGAAGACGAACCGGGGCAACCACGGCTGGTGGGCTACTTCACCGAGCGTGCAGGCGCTGTCGCCAGCAGCGTAGAACAATTGCGTACCGCGCTGCTGGCCCGTCTGCCGGGTTATATGGTGCCCGGCGCATTGGTGCGCCTGGACAGCTGGCCGTTGACGGCCAATGGCAAGGTTGACCGCCGTGCCTTGCCGGTACCCGACCGCGCCGCGCTGTCGACCGGCGAATACCAGGCCCCGCAAGGCGATCTGGAGAGCGCACTGGCCCTGATCTGGAGCGAATTGCTGCAGGTCGAGCGAATAGGGCGTCATGACCGTTTCTTCGAGCTGGGCGGTCATTCGCTGCTGGCCATGCGCATGGTTTCTCAGGTACGTCAGCGCCTGTCACTGGAACTGGCCCTTGGCGACCTGTTTGCCGACAGTTCGCTGATCGCGGTCGCACACTGCCTGACCGCTGCCGCGCGCAGTCAGTTGCCGGCCATCGAAGTGCAGCCGCGCAATGGTCCTGTACCTTTGTCTTCTGCTCAACAGCGCATCTGGTTCATGGCGCAAATGGAAGATGCCAACAGCGCCTACAACATCTCGCTGGGCCTGAAACTGAGCGGTCCGCTGGACAGTCGAGCATTGACGCGTGCGCTGGAACGTATTGTGGCCCGCCACGATAGCCTGCGCAGCCGCTTCAGCCAGGAAGACGACAATGCCTGGGTACAGGCAGCGCCGGTGAATGAAGTGCCGGTAATCAGTCTCGACGACGACTTGCAGGACGAATCCGTCTGCAATCCGCAGGTGCTGGTAAAGCCCGGCAACCTGGCTTATGTGATCTACACCTCCGGCTCTACCGGTAAGCCCAAAGGCGTGATGATCGAACACCGCAACGTTGCGCGGCTGTTCTCGGCCACCGAAGCTTGGTTCGGTTTCAACCAGCAGGATGTCTGGGCGCTGTTCCATTCGTTCGCCTTCGACTTTTCGGTCTGGGAAATCTGGGGCGCGTTGCTGCATGGCGGGCATTTGGTGATCGTGCCGCAACTGGTCAGCCGCTCGCCCGAAGACTTCTATACGTTGCTGTGCCGCGCCGGGGTGACGGTGCTCAACCAGACGCCGAGTGCGTTCCGTCAGCTGATTGCTGCACAGGGCGAGAACGGCCAGGCGCATGCGTTGCGCAAGGTGATCTTTGGCGGTGAAGCGCTGGACACAGTCATACTCAAGCCGTGGTATGCCCGCAACGTGAATGCCGGCACGCAACTGGTGAACATGTACGGCATCACTGAAACCACCGTGCATGTGACCTATTACCCGTTGCAGCCCGAAGACGCCCAGCGCCTTGGCGCCAGCCCGATTGGCAGGCGCATTCCCGACTTGCAGCTGTATGTCCTCGATGCCCGCGGCGAGCCGGTGCCGATGGGCGTGGTTGGCGAACTGTATGTCGGTGGCGCCGGTGTGGCACGCGGCTACCTGAACCGTGAAGCACTGACGACCGAACGTTTCCTCGACAACCCGTTCAGCCACGCCCCTGATGCGCGTATGTACCGTACCGGTGACCTGGCCCGCTGGCTGGCCGATGGCAGCCTGGAATACATGGGCCGTAATGACGAACAGGTCAAGATTCGTGGTTTCCGTATCGAACTGGGTGAGATCGCCGCTCGCCTGAACGATCATCCAGATGTTCTCGACGCTGTGGTGGTGGCGCGCGAGGATGTGCCGGGTGACAAACGACTGGTTGGCTATTACACCTCGGGTGAAGGTAAACCCGGGCTGGATATCGAACAGTTGCGTGCCTGGCTGTCGGGCCTGCTCCCCGATTACATGGTGCCTGCGGCCTATGTACGGCTGGCCAGCCTGCCGGTGACGGCGAACGGCAAACTGGACCGCAAGAGCCTGCCGGCACCGGATTGCGACAGCATTGCCAGCCGCGCCTATGAAGCGCCGCAAGGGGCGATCGAAATCGCCCTGGCGAGCCTCTGGGCCGAGCTGCTGCATGTGGAGCAGGTCGGTCGTCAGGATAATTTCTTTGAACTGGGCGGCCACTCGTTGCTGGCCGTGACCCTGATTGCGCGCATGCGTCGTCTGGACATGCGTGCGGACATTCGCGTTCTGTTTGTCCAGCCTACGCTGGCGGCGCTGGCTGCGGCCGTAGGTTGCGACACTGAAATCAATGTGCCAGCCAACCTGATCGATGCGCACTGTCAGCGCATCACTCCTGAACTGCTGCCGCTGGTGGCGCTGGATCAGCCCGCCATCGACCGTATCGTGGCGCGGGTGCCGGGCGGTGCTGCGAATGTGCAGGATATCTACCCGCTGGGCCCGTTGCAGACCGGTATTCTTTATCACCACCTGACAGCCGTGGACCGCGATCCTTATCTGCTGCAGCCGCAGTTCGCCTTTGCCGACGCCTCGCGTCTCGACGCTTTTTGCCATGCCTTGCAGCGCGTGATCGAGCGCAACGATATTCTGCGCACTGGGTTGTTCTGGGAGGGTTTGCAAGCGCCGGTGCAGGTGGTCTGGCGTCAGGCGCCATTGCGGGTTGAAGAGACCGCCTTGCAGGACCTTTTCAATGCACCACGCGTGGACCTGACGCAGGCGCCGCTGTTGCAGCTGGTTTATGCCCATGATCCAGCCAACAAAAGGATCGCAGCGGTGCTGCGCTACCACCATGTGATCATGGACCATATCGGCCTCGATATATTGAGCCATGAGTTGCAGGCCATACTGCTGGACAACGAAGCGCAGCTCGCAGCGCCCGTGCCTTACCGGAACTACATCGCCCATGTTGTGCAAGGGCCTGGCGACGACGCTCATGAAGCGTTCTTCCGCGAGCAGTTAGGCGATATCGATGAGCCGACCTTGCCTTACGGCCTGGTAACGGCATCCGCAGAGCAGATTCCTGGCGAAGCCCGTCTCACGCTGGACGGCGGCCTGTGCCGTCAGGTTCGCGATCAGGCAAGGCAGTTGGGGGTCAGCGCTGCCACGTTGATGCACCTTGCCTGGGCGAAGGTACTGGGCCAGTTGTCCGGGCGTGACAGCGTGGTATTCGGCACCGTGCTGCTTGGACGGTTACGCGGCGGTGAAGGCGGTGAAGGCGGTGAGCGCGCCCTGGGTGTGTTCATCAATACCTTGCCATTGCGCATGGATCTGGGCGGGCATTGCGCGCGCAGTGCGGTGCTCGACCTTCATGGTCGTCTGGTCGGGATGCTTGCCCATGAGCACGCTCAGTTGGCTCTGACCCAGCGCTGCAGTGCCTTGCCGGCTGGCGCGCCACTGTTCAATACGCTGCTCAATTACCGCCACAGTGCTGTGCCTGAGGTCGATGACCAGGCGAACAACACGGCATGGCAGGGGATTGAGGTCGTGCATGCAGAGGAGCGCAGCAACTACCCGCTGACCTTGAGTATCGATGACTTCGGCGATGGTTTCAGCCTGACAGCCCAGGCTGCGCCGGGCATTGATCCGCAACGGATTTGCGCCTACGTACAACAAGCCCTTGTCCACCTGGTGCAGGCCCTGGAGCAGCAATCGGCAGCAGCCCTGATCGAATCGTCAGTGGTGCCGGAGGCAGAACGCGAGCGTCTGTCGGTAACGTTCAACGATACCCGGCGTGACTACCCCCGCGAACAGCCCGTGCACCTTCTGTTAGAACGCCGCGCTGCACTTCACCCGCATGCAGTGGCTGCCGTACACGGCCGTCGTTCACTCACTTACGGTGAGTTGAACGAACGCGCCAACCACTTGGCTCACTACCTGCTGGGACAAGGTGTGCGGCCGAACGAACACGTGGCAATCCTGCTGCCGCGCTCGCTGGAGCTGCTCATCAGCCAGTTGGCGATCTGCAAGTGCGCAGCGACCTACGTGCCGCTGGACGTCAACGCGCCTGCCGAGCGCCAGCATTACATGCTCGATGATTGCCAGGCGAAATGTGTGCTGACACAGAGCGCCACCTCGATGGGCTCGACGGTGCAGCGCATCGATCTGGACCGGTTGAACCTTGATGACCAGCCTGCGCATGACCCGGGCCTGCCACAGGCTTCCGACACAGCGGCTTACGTCATGTATACCTCCGGTTCGACGGGCGCCCCGAAAGGCGTCCGCGTGGCCCATCGCGGCATTGCCAGGCTGGTATTGAACAACGGTTATGCCGACTTCAACGAGCAGGACAGCATCGCCTTTGCCTCCAACCCGGCATTCGATGCCAGCACCATGGAAGTCTGGGGTGCCTTGCTCAACGGCGGGCAACTGTTGGTGATCGAACACACCACGCTGATCGACCCGACGCGTTTCAGTGCAGCCCTGCGTCAGGGCAATGTCAGCGTGCTGTTTTTGACCAGCGCGCTGTTCAACCAGTACGTGCAACTGATCCCCGAGGCACTCGCCGGCCTTCGGCTGTTGCTTTCCGGCGGTGAGCGTGCCGACACGGCGAGCTTCCGCACGCTGCTTGCCCAGGCCCCGGGCCTGCACTTGTTGAATGTGTATGGCCCCACAGAAACGACTACCTTCGCGACCGCCAGCGATGTACGAACGCTGGACGATAATGCCGAATCAATACCGATCGGCAGGCCTATCGGTAACACGACGGTCTACGTACTCGATGCTCATCAGCACCTGACGCCGTTGGGCGCGATTGGCGAGCTTTACATTGGTGGTGACGGTGTAGCGCTGGGCTATCTGAATCGCCCGGACCTGACCGCAGAGAAGTTTATCGCCGACCCGTTCAGTGATCAGCCCGGCGCGGTGATGTACCGCACCGGCGATCTGGGCCGCTGGCTGGAGGGCGGCCAGCTGGAATGTCTGGGACGCAACGACGATCAAGTGAAAATCCGCGGTTTCCGTATCGAGCTGGGCGAGATCGTCAACTGCCTGCACCAGTTGCCGGGCATCAGGGAGGCTGTCGTTCTGGCGCGCGAGGATGAGCCGGGCAATGTGCGTCTGGTTGCCTATTTCACCAGCCGACTGGACACCGAAGCGCCTGCACCAGAGCAAATGCGGGCTCACTTGCAGGCCAACCTGCCGGAATACATGGTGCCTGGAGCCTTTGTCGAGCTGACCGCTCTGCCGCTGACGGCCAACGGTAAGCTGGACAGCCGTGCACTGCCCAAACCGGATCATTCGTCGCTATTGGGGCTGGCCTACGAGCCACCGCAGGGCGAGATTGAAATCGCTCTGGCGCAGATCTGGGCTGAAGTTCTGCAGCTCGAGCGGGTCGGTCGCCACGATCACTTTTTCGATCTGGGCGGGCACTCCCTGCTGGCCATGCGCATGGTGTCGCAGGTGCGTCAGCAGATGGGGATGGAATTGCCTTTGGGCGAACTCTTCGCGCTGGGCGAGCTGGCAGCCGTGGCCAGTGCGCTGGCTGGTACGGGACGCAGTGAACTGTCACTGATCCTGCCTGCGCCGCGTGATCAGTCGCTACCGCTGTCGTTTGCCCAGCAGCGTTTGTGGTTTCTGGCACAAATGGAGGGCGGCAATCAGGCCTACAACATCCCGCTGGCCCTCAGTCTGCAAGGATCGCTGGATGTGGCAGCGTTGACGGCCGCGCTTGGGCGGATCGTCGAGCGCCACGAAACCCTGCGCAGCCGCTTCATCGCCCGCGAGGAGGGTGCCGAAGTGGTGTTTACATCTCCGACGGCCATGTCGTTCCTGCCTATCGAAGACCTGCGTCAACACCCGCACACCCTGACCGAACGCGTCGTAACAGAGGCCACCGCAGCGTTCGATCTGACGCGTGGGCCGCTGATCCGTGGCTGCCTGCTACAGGTGGAGGACGAGCGGCACGTGTTGTTGCTGACCGTGCACCACATCGTCTCCGATGGTTGGTCGATGGGAGTTCTGACCCGCGAATTACTGGCGTTGTACCCGGCGCTGCGTCGCGGCGAGGCCGATCCACTGCCAGCGCTGAGCATCCAGTACGCCGACTATGCGGTCTGGCAGCAGGGCTGGATGAGCGGCGAACGTCTGCAACATCAGGCTGCCTATTGGCGGCAGGCGCTGGAAGGCGCACCGACACTGCTGACCCTGCCTGCAGACCGGCCGCGTCCGGCGCAGCAGGATTTCGCCGGTGCCAGCCTCAACGTGCGGCTGGATGGGCAACTGACCGCAGGTCTGCGTGCGCTGGCACAGCGGCAAGGTGTCACGCTTTACATGACCTTGCTGACTGCGTGGGGCGCACTGCTGTCGCGTCTTTCCGGTCAGGCCGAGGTGGTGATCGGCAGCCCGATCGCGGGCCGTGGCCGGGCCGAGCTGGAAGGGCTGATCGGTCTGTTCGTCAATACGCTGGCCATACGCATCGACACGGCATCGGCACCCACCGGTGAGGCGCTGCTGGCACAGGTCAGGACGCGAGTACTGGAGGCTCAGGATCATCAGGACCTGCCGTTCGAGCAGGTCGTGGAAATCGTCCGCCCGACACGCAGTCTGGCCCACGGTCCATTGTTCCAGACGACGCTGAACTGGCTGGCCGGGGAAACGACGTTACCGGAGATGGACGGGCTTTTGCTGGCAACGGTCGAGCAGCAGAGTCAGGTCTCCAAGTTCGATCTGTCGCTTAACCTCGGCGAGCAGGGTGATGCCTTGTTCGGCACGCTGGACTACGCCACTGCGCTGTTCGACGAGGCAACAGTGCAGCGTTATTGCGGTTATTTCGAACAGTTGCTGCGCACGCTGGTGAATAACCAGCAGGTGGTGCTTGCTGATATCCCGCTGGTGGGCCAGCAGGAACGCGAGTATCTGCTCGAAAGCCTCAACGCCAGCGCGGTGAATCTGCCGCAAGGTCAGACCATTCATGCCCTGATAGAAGCACGCGCCGAAGGCACGCCCGAAACCGTTGCCGCCAGGTTCGGCGAGCAGTCACTGAGCTACGCGCAGATGAACCGTCAGGCCAACAGCCTTGCCCATCATCTGATCCGCCTGGGCGTGCGCCCGGATGATCGAGTCGCGGTGGTGGCGCGCCGTGGGCTGGACACGCTGGTGAGCCTGCTGGCCGTGCTCAAGTCCGGTGCCTGCTATGTGCCGGTGGATCCGGCGCACCCCGATGAGCGCATAAGCTACCTGCTGACCGACAGCGCGCCAGCAGTGGTGCTCGCGGAACAGGCTTTCATGGCGCGCTTGCCTGCACTGACAGTGCCGCTGCTCGCGCTTGATCGACCTCAATGGCCTGAGCAACCGGCAAATCCGCTGGTGTCGGGGCTGACGCCCGGCGATCTGGCGTATGTGATTTACACCTCCGGCTCGACCGGGCAACCGAAAGGCGTGATGGTCGAACACCGCACGCTGGCCGATCTCGTCCACTGGCATTGCCAGGCGTTCGCTTTGCACGCCGGCAGTCACACGGCCACGGTGGCCGGTTTCGGCTTTGATGCCATGGCCTGGGAAGTCTGGCCGGCGCTGTGCGCAGGGGCAACGCTGCATATCCCGCCCGCCGAGATCAGCAATGAACAGCTCGATCTGCTGCTCGACTGGTGGCTCACGCAGCCGCTGCACGTGGCGTTTCTGCCGACACCGGTGGCTGAATATGCGTTCAGCCGCGAGCTCTATCACCCAACGCTGCGCACGCTGCTGATCGGTGGCGACCGCCTGCGGCAGTTCCACCGCGAGCCAGGTTTCGCAGTGATCAACAACTATGGCCCGACCGAAACCACGGTGGTCGCCACTTCCGGTCGTCTGTTGCCTGACGGCAGCCTCGACATCGGCAAGCCGATCGCCAACACCCGCGTGTACCTGCTGGATGAGCACCAGCAACTGGTGCCGACCGGTGTTGCTGGCGAGTTGTACATCGGCGGAGAAGGCGTAGCGCGCGGTTATCTGAATCAGCCGCAACTCACTGCCGAGCGCTTCCTCAGCGATCCGTTCTGTGAGCACCCGCAGGCGCGCATGTACCGCACCGGTGATCTGGCACGCTGGAATGCCGACGGCACGCTGGACTATCTGGGGCGTAACGACGATCAGGTGAAAATCCGCGGTATGCGCATCGAACTGGGCGAAATCGAGGCGCAACTGACATCGTTGCCGGGTATCGAGGAATCGCTGGTGGTCGCGCGCGAGGACGAACCTGGACAGTCACGTCTGGTGGCGTATTTCATTGAACAAGGCCCGCGCCCGGCGCTTGATATCGCCAGGCTGCGTGCCGACATGCTGGACCGCCTGCCGGGCTACATGGTGCCGAGTGCATTCGTGCGCCTTGATGCCTGGCCACTGACCGCCAACGGCAAGGTCGATCGACGTGCTTTGCCGGTGCCGGATCGCGACGCCATGCCAGGGCGCGAATACGAGCCGCCGCAAGGCGAGCTGGAAATGGCCCTGGCCGACATCTGGAGCGAGCTGCTGCAAGTCGAGCAAATAGGGCGCAACGATCATTTCTTCGAACTCGGCGGCCATTCACTGCTCGCCGTTACACTGATCGCGCGTATGCGTCGCCGTGGCATGGATGCCGATATCCGCGTGTTGTTTGCCCAGCCGACCCTGGCCGCCCTGGCGCGTGCCGTCGGCAGCGGCGCTCAGGTGAAGATTCCGGCCAACCTGATCGGTGTGGATTGCACATCAATCACCCCGGACCTGTTGCCGCTGGTGAAACTGGATCAGGCAGGGATTGATCGCATTGTCGCAAGCGTTACCGGGGGGGCGAGCAATATTCAGGACATCTACCCGCTGGGGCCTCTGCAGGCGGGCATTTTCTATCACTACCTGTCCGCCGCTGAGGATGACCCCTATCGCTTGCAGGCACGCTTCGCCTTTGCCGACCGCTCGCGACTGGATGCCTTCAGCCAGGCGCTGCAACAGGTCATCGCCCGCAACGACGTGTTGCGGACTTCACTGTGCTGGGAAGGTCTGGAAACGCCTGTGCAAGTGGTCTGGCGGCATGCCGATCTGCCGGTGATCGAGGTGCCGCTGGCGGCGCTGGATACGCCCGAGCCGCTGGAGCTCGTGCGTGCACCGCTGTTGCGTCTGGTTCATGCCGATGACCCGGAAAACGGGCGTATCGTCGCGGTCCTGCTGTTCCATCACCTGATCATGGACCACGTTGCCCTGGACCTGCTGAGCCAGGAATTGCAGGCGGTACTGCTCGATCAGGCAGCGCAACTGCCTGCGCCAGTGCCTTACCGCAACTACATCGCGCAGACCTTGCTGGGGGCGGGGGACGACACGCACGAAGCGTTCTTCCGCGAGCAATTGGGCGATCTGGATGAGCCGACCCTGGCGTACGCTCAGACCTGGTTGCCAGGGCCGGAGGTTGCAGGCGAGGCCCGAGTGCGTCTGGATGCGGACCTGAGCAGGCGGCTACGCCATCAGGTGCGGCAGCTGGGTGTCAGTCCTGCCAGCCTGATGCACCTGGCGTGGGCGCAGGTACTGGGCCGATTGTCCGGGCGTGACAGCGTGGTGTTCGGCACCGTACTGCTGGGTCGTTTGAATGGCAGCGAGGGTGCAGAACGTACACTCGGGGTGTTCATCAACACCTTGCCGCTGCGCATCGACCTGGCCGATCAGAGTGCACGCGATGCTCTGTCCCAGACTCACCGCCGCCTGACCGGATTGCTTGCCCACGAACAGGCTTCTCTGGCAATCGCTCAGCGTTGCAGCGCGTTGCCTGCGGGCGTACCGCTGTTCAGTGCGCTGTTGAATTACCGCCACAGCGCGGTGCCCAGTGAGGTAAACGAGGCTGCCGGCGAGGCCTGGCAGGGTATCGAGCTGTTGCAGTCCGGCGAGCGCAGCAGCTATCCGTTGACGCTCAGCGTCGATGATCTGGGCGAAGCGTTCGACCTGACTGCGCTGACCTCGACAGGTATCGATGCCCGACGTATTTGTGCGTACCTTTCCAGTGCCGTGAACGGGCTGGTCGATGCCCTCGAGCAGTCACCGGCGGAACCGATTCAAACACTGAATATTCTGCCCGGCACCGAGCGAGCCGAACTGCTCGATGGCTTCAATGCCGATCGCCTTACAGCGGAGTACCCGCTGCCCGTTCACCTACGTATCGAACAGCAGGCGCTTGACCAGCCGAACGCACTGGCTGCTCAGGCGGGCGACCAGCATTTGAGCTACGGCGAGTTGAATGCCCGTGCCAACGCATTGGCCCATCATCTGATCGGACTGGGCGTACGTCCTGACGACCGGGTGGCGGTGGTCGCGCGGCGCGGTCTGGAGACGCTGACGGGGCTGCTGGCAGTGCTGAAAGCCGGGGCGAGCTACGTACCGGTCGATCCGGCCCACCCGGATGAACGCATCAGCTATCTGCTGGAGAACAGCGCGCCCGTGGTGGCGTTGGCTCAATTCGACCTGCTGACGCGTCTGCCCGAACTGCAGGTGCCGGTGATCGCGCTTGATCGCCCGGACTGGTCACAGCGCACCGACAACCCGTCCGTGCCGGAAATGACCACGCACCATCTGGCTTACGTGATTTACACCTCGGGGTCCACCGGGCTGCCCAAGGGCGTGATGGTCGAGCACCGCACGCTGAACAATCTGGTGGATTGGCACTGTGAAGCGTTCAACCTGCGTGCCGGCAGTCATACCGCCAGCGTTGCCGGGTTTGGTTTCGACGCCATGGCCTGGGAAGTCTGGCCTGCGCTGTGTGCCGGTGCGGTGCTGCACCTGCCGCCAGCTGAGATTGGCAACGAACAGCTCGATGTGCTGCTCGACTGGTGGCTGGCTCAGCCGCTGCAGGTGGCGTTTCTGCCGACCCCGGTGGCCGAATACGCCTTCAGCCGTGAATTACACCATCCGACGCTGCAGACTTTGTTGATTGGCGGTGATCGTTTACGCCATTTCAACCGTGATCCGGGTTTCGCCGTAGTCAACAACTATGGCCCGACAGAGACCACGGTGGTGGCCAGCTCTGGCCGGATGCAGCCGGGCAAGGTGCTTCACATCGGCAAGCCGGTTTCCCATGCCCGACTGTACGTACTGGATTCGCGTGGACAGCCAGTGCCACTCGGGGTGCCCGGCGAGTTGTACATCGGCGGCACAGGCGTGGCTCGCGGCTATCTGAACCGTGCGGACCTGACCGCAGAACGCTTCCTCGACGATCCGTTCAGCGACAGCCCCGGCGCCCGAATGTATCGCTCCGGCGATCTGGTGCGCTGGCTGTCCGACGGGACGCTTGAATACCTGGGCCGCAACGATGATCAGGTGAAGATCCGTGGCGTGCGTATCGAGCCGGGCGAGATCGAACAGCACCTGGCGCAATGCCCGGGCGTCGGCGAAGCGGTGGTGACCACCCAGCGTCTGGACGATGGTTCGTTGCGTCTGGTGGGCTACTTCACCCGTCGCGATGCATCGCTCGACAGTGCCGCCTTGCGTGCGCATCTGTTGGGGCAGCTCCCGGAATACATGGTGCCTGCGGTATTTGTAGGTCTTGATACGCTGCCATTGACCCAGAACGGCAAGGTCGACCGCAAGGCGTTGCCTGCGCCGGACCTGGCCGCTCTTGCGAACCTCGCCTACCAAGCGCCTTCGACAGCGCTGGAAGAGCGTCTGGCGGAGGTGTGGGCCGAGGTTCTTGAAGTCGGAAAAATAGGCAGGCACGACAGTTTCTTCGAATTGGGCGGCCATTCGCTATCGGCCATCCGTCTGGTCAGCCTGCTGCAAAAAGCAGGCGTGTCACTGACGCTGGCCGAGCTGTTTCAGCACCCTAGCGTCGCAGCGCTGGCAGGGTTGCTCGACCAGCGTCCAGGATCACCGGACGAAGCTCGCGAGGTGATCACAGTGCGTGCCGGTGGCAGCGAGTCACCGTTGTTTCTGCTCCACGATTTCACAGGGCTGGATGCTTATTTCCCTGTGCTTGGGCAACATCTTCAGGGTGACTTTCCGATTTACGGCTTGCCGGGCATTGGCCTTGGGCAGCAGCAATTACGCACCATGGAGTGCCTGGCTGCGCGGATGGTGGAGCGCATTCGTCAGGTCCAGCCGCGCGGTCCGTATCGGTTGGCCGGCTGGTCGTTTGGTGGGGTTCTGGCCTATGAAGTGGCTACTCAACTGCTGGGCATGGACGAGGCCGTCACATTCCTCGGCCTGATCGACAGCTATGTGCCACGCCTGACCGATCAGGGCAAGGCACGCTGGCAGGGACCTGACTTGCTTGAGCGGCAATTGCTCTCGCACTGCACTGCGCACTGGCAAGCCCAGGCGGGTGAGGGTGCCGCCAGGTTGGCGCGCCTCACCTCATTGAGCGAGCAAGCACCGCTGCCGGACTTCGCGACGCTGTTGCAACTGTGCCGCGACGAAGGTCTGTTGTACGAGGAGCTGGCGCTGGCAAGTGATCAGCAGTTGCACCATTACCTGGACCGGGAAGTGGCGCATGGTCAGGCCTTGGCGCATTACCAGCTGGAACCGCTCAGCCTGCCGATCCATTTGTTCCGCGCCGAACAGCGTCCAATGGCGCCGATCGGAAGCAGTTCGACCCTGGGCTGGGGTGAGATTCTCTCCAGAAATCAACTGCAGTGCGTCGATGTCCCGGGGGACCACATGACGATGATGCAGGCACCGCACGTGGCCGTGCTCGGTCTGAGCATCGTTCAGGCGTTGCACAGCGTGCCCGCCACGCCACCGCCGGCACCGGCTCATCAGTCGCTGCTGGCGATCCAGAGCGGGCGTGACGGGCATGCGCCAGTGTTTTGTGTACCGGGCGCCGGTGACAGCGTCACCAGCTTCATTGGTCTGGCAGAGGCGCTGGGGCCGGACTGGCCGATCCACGGCCTGCAACCGCGCGGCCTGGACGGTCGCAGTGTTCCGCACAGCAGGGTGGAAGCGGCAGCGCAGAGCCATGTGCAAGCCATCGAAGCGCTGTATCCGAAAGGCCCGCTGCATCTGGTTGGGCATTCGTTCGGAGGCTGGGCGGCGCACGCCATGGCGGTCAAGCTTCAGGCCCAAGGCCGCGAGGTTGTCTCGTTGACCTTGATCGACAGCGAGGCGCCTGGCGGCGAGGGTCTGAGCAGCAAGCCTTATACCGCCACCGCCGTGCTGGAACGCCTGATCGAGGCGCTGCAGCTGTCCAGTGGAAGAAGCCTGGAGCTCGACCCAATGGCGTTTGCCGACAGCGACACGGTCGCGCAAATGCACCTGCTTCAGCAGGCCATGGTGCGCGTCGGGTTATTGCCGCCACGTCTGGCGGCACAGGCCCTGCAAGGGATCGTCCGCACGTTTGCCAGCGCCTTGCGCACGGTCTATCGACCTGAGCCAGGAGGCTACAGCGGCAGGGCAAGTCTGGTATTGGTGAATGACCCGCATCTGGATGCGCTGGACAATCAACTCGAACATGCCGCTTGCGCAAGCCAATGGCAGCATTTGCTGCCGCAACTTTCGCTCTGGGAGGGGCCGGGTAACCACTTCAGCGTCCTGAAAGCTCCGGACGTCTACAGCCTGGCGGCCTGGTGGTATGACGGATTGACAGTCGGTGTGGGGGAAACGCAATGACTTGGTGGGTATTGATAAAGCGTGATTGCAGGCGCAGGGAGGTCTTGCATCGGAGGCGGTGAGGGTGGATCCGGGAGGGGCGATCGGTATCGCCCCGTCCGTTGCATCGACTGGCGGTCAGCAGGTTGAAAAAACGCCCGCTGATGAGCCATACATCCAGCGCATCAGTGAATTACGACCGCTGATGCCCAGTTTGATCGCCGCACGGCGCTGGTAACTGCCCACGGTATTGACCTTGAGTGCGAGCCGCTCGGCCTGCTCAAGCGCGGTATGACCGGCGAGCAGCCCAAGGCACACCTGGGTTTCGCGTTCGGACAACGTCAGACCCGTTTCGCGCAGTCGTTCCTGGAAGCGCTTCTCAATGCTTTCGGGCTTTTTATGCTCGATGCCGGGCATTGCCGATTGCAGGGCATTGACATGTTTTTCAAGTATCGAAAACAGCAGAGGGGAAATGTCGCCCAGCTGCCGGCGTTCCTTTTCTGAGAATTCGTGCGCGGGAAGCGCCCGAAATACCGTTATTTTACAACTAAAGCTTTCCGAGGCCTGATCAGGGTAAAGATGAATGGAGTCACTGAGCAACAGCGTGCCCCGCGATGACGTGACGGTCTCGTTAAAGACCGTTGGTGCAGAGGCAGGCGGCGTTTGCCAGGGCTGCGGCAGTGATGAGAGGTGCGTGGCATCTACGGCAAGCTGAGTATCGATCAGCTTGTGGAACATGCTGGAAAAATTCCCGCTACCGATGCTGGCGATGGCCCTGCCAATCTGCGGAAGTAGTGTGTGAGGCATTTAGTCATCCATGAGTTTAGAACTGCTGACAATGTTATAGACGCTGTAAGCATGGCGCAGTCACATCAACTTAGTCGCTGGCGTTTTCGGCGCGAGATCAGCGTTAGATGCCCGCTAGAGCATCCCTAGTGGAGTACAGCAAAGAGTATCGTCCTGAGGTTACCTAAATACTTCACTATCAGAAAGAGTGATGGTCATCGGTCGGACGGCGGACAATGGCGTCGCAGAAGTGGGGCGGGCTGGCCGGCGTTAGCTCATGCTGCCTGATGTTGTGACGGGAAGTAGAAAGTGAATAAAACCCCCGCGCATATGCATGTAAACGTCGTGATATGGCGGGGTAACATCGTTCGGCAGGCGCCTACTTTCCGATCATGAGTCGGGTGACCAGACGCGTAAGCCGTCCGTAAGGTGCCGAGACCTTGTCGGACATGTTGAAACGACCGAGCTTGAGAACGCCGCGGGCATGGGACAGGCGAACGAAGCCTTCGTAGCCGTGATAGGCCCCGGTGCCACTGTCGCCGACACCGCCAAAGGGCAGGTCATCCTGGGTTGCGTGCAGCATGGTGCCATTGATGGTCACGCCGCCGGACTGCGTGCGGTTCAGCACCCTGTCCACAGACGTTTGAACGTTGGAAAAGCAATAAAGGGCCAGCGGTGCCGGACGAGCATTGATAAAGGCGATGGCTTCATCCAGAGAGTCATACGCGAGCACCGGCAGCAGCGGGCCGAAAATCTCTTCGCCCATGACATCTGCGTTCAGGGACACCTGAGTGAGTGCCATTGGTGCAATCTTGCGTTCGCCCGCCGTTGCAAGCGCGTTGTGTTGCCACGCCTTGGCCCCCGTCGCGACGGCCTGACTGGCCATCGCCATAAGCCGGTCGTAGTGGCGCTGGGAGATGATCGAGGTGTAGTCCGGATTGCCATCGAGGGTCGGGTAAAGTTTTTTTGCCGCAGCCAGCCACTCGCTGGCAAAGCTGTCCACCTGTTCGCGCGGGACGAGGACATAGTCAGGTGCTACGCAGGTCTGGCCGGCGTTGAACAGTTTGCCGATAGCGATCATCCGGGCGGCTTTCGTGATCGAAAAGTCGTCACAGACCACGACTGGCGACTTGCCGCCCAGCTCCAGTGTGACCGGTGTCAGATGGCGTGCCGCCGCCGCCATGACCTGGCGGCCCACGTGGGTCGAGCCGGTAAACAGCAGATGGTCAAAAGGCAGCTCACTGAACTGGCCCGCCAGCGTGGCGTCACCAGTGACCACGACAACCTGCTCGGCGGGAAACGTTTCGCCGAGCAACTGCCTGAGCAGCTCGGAGGTTCGGGGTGTCAGTTCCGAAGGTTTGATCATCGCCCGGTTACCTGCAGCCAGCGCCTCTATCAAGGGCACCAGCGTCAGCGTCAGCGGGTAGTTCCACGGAGCGAGAATGCCGACGACGCCCAGCGGCTGATAAACCACCCGTGCTGCGGCGGGCCTGAAGACAATACCCGCCTTGCGCCGGGACGGACGCATCCACGCTTTGAGGTGCGAGCGGATGTGCTTGATGCCGTTGACCACCGGCATCAATTCACCGAGCCGGGTTTCGTCGAACGAACGGTTGCCGAAGTCTGCGCTGACCGCCTCGAGCAACCTATCCTGATTATCGCTGACCATACGCAGGACGGCGTTGAGGTCTGCGATTCGTTGATCGTAGGAAGGTGCGCCCTGAGCACGGAATGCAGCCTGCTGTGCCTCGAACAGCTCGGTTAGCCCGGCAGCGTGGAACGTAGTACCTGGCGGAACCCTGGCGGGTTGATTCATGACGCTGCTCCTGTGGCTGCGTGTTTTTTATAGTCACTGCGACCGAACCTGCCGCAAGTGCAGGCGTGTCAGCGGTAATGTGTCGATGTCCTGGCTCACCTAACCGTATAGGACACTGCAAAGCCAATGGAGGGGCGATCCGGCCGGTTAAAGTGGCTGGAACGTCCAACCTGTATTGCAATCATTGCTCGCCATGCACGGGTTCGGGCGCCAGGCGATCCAGATGACTGACAATCATCGCTGCCACCATCGCGCAGGTTTTCGCGGGCTCCAGCGGTTCATCGAACAACAACTCAATGGTCGCGTGAATCATTTCCACCGCAACGCGGGCAACCATGGCGATGTCCTCGGACGCCGCGTCTGGAAAAGCACTGCCGATGATGGCGGCCTGAGCCTTGGAAACCCTGCGGTGGGAGTCGAGCCGCACATGCTCCAGCGCGGGAACCGCCCTCAGTGCCTTGAGCGTCCACATGCCGCCCAGCGTGGCATCGGTGACCCGGTACGTATCCAGAATCAGCTCGGCGAGCGCCTGCTCAAGCGCCTGAGGCGGACCTGCGATCAGCTCGGGGGTGATCCAGTGATCGATCCGCTCGTTCTGTTTCTCGAGCAGACGTTCGCCCAGCACCGTCAACAGCGCGTACTTATTGGGGAAATAGCGATACAACGCGGGCGGCGTAAGGCCGGCCCGTTCGCATACCAGGTTGGTCGACAAGCGTTCTATGCCGACCTCGCACAGGGTGTTTGCCGTGGCGACCAGAATGCGTTCGTAGGTTTCGGTAGCACGCTGCTGCGCGGGCAACTTCTTGCGTTCAACGCTTTTCCCGGCGATCTGCTCGGGAAGGGTTTCGGTTTTCAGCCTGGCCATAAGTACCTGTCAAGAAGAATGGGGCGCCAGCATGACGATCAAAAAAACAGTTGCTGCACGATAAAATGATAGTTATAACTATCGTGTAGCGATGACTATCATAACTGAAGCGTCGTTATTGTGACGGTCTGTCAAAACAAAAAATAAAAAAGGTGACGCTATGAACGTACGGCAGTGGCTTTTCCTCTCTTCGGTTCTGATGTGCTCCACCGGCATTCATGCTGCTGCCGGTCCGCTTGAGGCCAAGGGCCTTTGGCTGACGGCGGAAAAGGACGCGGTAGTCAGGCTTGACGACTGCGCAGACAAGACCGGCGCTATCTGCGGCCAGATTGTCTGGGTCAAGGATGCTGCTTCGACGTCGAGTGACTGCGGCGTACAGATTCTGCAGCTGACCCGCTACGACCAGGACGCCTGGCGCGATGGCTGGGTGTATGACCCCCGTGATCAGAAAAAATATAAGGGCGCCGTTCGAGTCAAGGATGGACGCCTCAATGTAAGGGCTTTTGTCGGCACCGAAGTTCTCGGCAATACAGAGCAATTCGAGCGAATCGCAACACTGCCTCCTGCCCCGGTTTGCAAATCGTAAATCCGGCCCTTTAGCGTGGGAGAGAATCATGCGCACGTATACAACCCGTTATGTAATGGCTGCAGCCCTGTGCTGCGCAGCAGGCCCGACTCTTGCCATCGCCGATGAAATGTCGAGCTACGCAGTGGATGTTACCGCCAAGGTCAGCTCGGACATTCGTACCCGTGGGATTTCCGATTCTCTGAATCGGCCCGGGGCCAAGGTGACCCTCCAGGTCGCCCATGAAACAGGCCTGGTGGCGCTTGCCGAATTTACCACGGTCAGCAAGAAACAGTTCCTCGACGGCGACGGTGCAGGTGTATTGCTGGCGGGCGGTTATCGCTTCGGCGATCCGGATGCCTGGCACTATGGCGTCGGGCTTGCGGCCGAGATGTTTCCAGGGGCTCAGTTCAAGGCACCGAACCGGTTCGATTTCGAAACGTTCACGCCAGGTGAAGAGCACTCGACCAATTACAACAGCCAGTTCGCCGTGCTTGAAATCGGTTACGGCGCGCTCGAAGGGCGAATCGCCCGGGTGCTCTCGAAAAACTACCGGGGTGCCAACAGTGGCGGGGTATGCGGCGCGCAATTGCAGTTCCGCGATGACCCGACCAAAGGCCTCGATTGCTATGCCAAGGGTGACCGCAACTCCCGGGGCAGCATGCTCTATGACCTTGATTACAAATACGCGCTGGGCATCAACACCAACCTGAAGCTGCACGCCGGCTATCAACAGATCGAAAACTTCTCGGAAGCCGACTTTGCCGATTATGGCGCAGGTCTGGTCCACCACTGGTGGGGCTTCGACTGGGGGCTTGACTGGGTGACGACCAAGACCAGGGCGCGCGAGCTGTATATGGCCGAGGACGACGGACATGTGCGCACCACGGACGGCAGTCGCTGGGTAGCGTCGATTTCCCGCACATTCTGAGTAGACCTTTATGACTTCGCTTTTCATTTCCCGGACGCCTGAGGCGGCTACCGGCCTGGAGCAACTCGTCCTCGCGATCGACCTGGGAACGTCCGGCTGCAAGTGCGCGCTGGTCTCCATGGAGGGAGACATCCGCGCCTGGGCGTTTCACGGTGTACCGCTGCACGTCAGTGGTCTGAGTGCCGAGCAGGAACCCGAGGACTGGTGGAACGCGTTTCTGCTTGGTGCCCACGAATTGCTGGCAGCCGACCCGCTCAGGCGTCGTCAGGTGGTGGCCGTGTGTTGCTCGACGCAAAGCGAAGGCACGGTCTGTGTCGATCGCGACGGGACCGCGATTGGCCGGGCGCTGCTGTGGCTGGACAAACGCGGCGCCGACTCGATCAAAAAACGCATGGGCGGAGGCTGGTGCAATCTGGGCGGCTACGGGCCGCTCAAACTCTGGAAATCGCTTCGACTGACCGGCGGGGTAGCGTCGCTGTCGGGCATGGATTCGGCCGGGCACATGGCCTATATCCTTGACCACGATCCGGCAAGGTATGACCAGACGCACAAGTTTCTGAATGTGCTCGACTACATGAATATGCGCTTGTCGGGGCGCTTCTGCGCCACAGGTGACTCGATGCTGACCGCCTGGGTAACCGACAATCGCGATCCTCATCACATCCGTTACGACGCCAGCCTGATCAGGGCTCTGGGTATCGACGCAGGCAAACTGCCTGAGCTGGTGGGCTCGACGGAAGTCATCGGCACCTTGAAGCCCGAGCTCGCCGATGCGTTGGGGCTGCTTCGATCCACACCTGTGGTGGCGGGTGCTGTGGACACCTCGGCGGTGGCCGTTGGCGCCACCGTGCGCGACTTCGCTCCGCATCTTTATCTGGGCACCTCGTCGTGGGTCGGCGCTCACGTGCCGTTCAAGAAATCCAGTGTTCGCCACCACATTGCTGCGGTACCCAGTGCGGTCAAGGGCCGGTATCTGGCAATGGCCATGCAATCGGCGGCGGGCGCCAATCTGTCGTTTCTGCGCGACAAGGTGCTGTATCACCCGGACGAGTTGCTGAGCGATGAGCAGCAACCGGACGTGTACGCCTTGCTGGACCGTATCGCCGCCCGAGTGCCACCGGGTTCGAGGGGGCTGATCTACACGCCATGGTTGTGTGGCGAGCGCTCTCCAGTAGGTGATCCGAGCCTGCGTGCCGGCCTGATCAACCTGAAACTCGAGCACTCGCGGGAAGACATCATCCGGGCCTTCATGGAGGGCGTCGCGCACAACACGCGCTGGATGCTGGAACCGTTCTCGCAATTTATCGGCCAGTCGCGCGGAGTCGTCGTCGCCACCGGAGGCGGAGCGCAATCGGATGTGTGGTGCCAGATCATGGCCGATGTCTGCGGGCGAGTCATTCAGCAACCGCATAACCCGATTCAGACCAACGCACGCGGTGCGGCCTTCATTGCTGCAGTAGCGCTCGAAAAACTGCAGTTCAACGATTTGCCGGCCCTGCAACGGCCGCATCGGCTGTACGAACCCTCCGAATCAACCCGAAACCTGTATGACGACCGCTTCGCCACGTTCAAGGAAGTCCGCAAACGTCTGGCGCCGCTCTATCGCAGGTTGAACCCATCGCAGGAGACGGCACCATGAACAATGTTCAACAGCAGATCGTCGACCTGTCGCGGCATCTGTCACGCCGCGGCTTCTTTGCCGCAACCGGCGGCAACCTTGCGCTGCGTATCGACGCATTGCACATCGCGGTCACTCCGTCGGCCACCGACTACTTCAGCATGCGGCCAGAGGACGTCTGCGTATTGCGACTCAAGGATCTCAAGCAGTTGTCGGGCGAACGTTCGCCCTCGGTTGAAAGCGAGCTGCACGCGAAAGTCCTGCGCAGTCGCCCGGACGTCAACTGCAGCATTCATACCCATCAACCATTGGCCAGCGCCTGCACATTGTTCGGCAAATCGCTGGAAGTGCCATACCCGCCGCTGTGGCAATCGCTCGGGCGGCGAATTCAGCTGGTGGGTTATGCGCCGTCCGGTTCCGGTTGGCTGGCGGGCAAGCTGGAAAAGACCATCCGGCCTGACCAAAACGCCTACCTGATGCGCAATCACGGCGTTCTGTGCTGTGGCCCGGACATAGAAGCCACCCTGAAGCGCCTGGAGGACCTGGAAACATTCTGCCGTGCCCATCTTCTCAACCAGATCAAAGCAAACAGCCGTGGCAAACCCGAATCACGCGTTGCAATAGCACGCCTGATCGACGCCCTGACCAGTGCCGGCTCGCACGCCCTCAGCCCTCAGACTTTTTCAGAGACTCAATCATGAACAGACCTCTCGATCCTGCCAACATCCCTGACATTCCCGCATCGGCCGTGTCGCAATGGCCCGATGTCGATTCACTGTATCGCCGCTTCGATGAGCTGGTGAAACAGCCGATTCGCCCGATCAAGCGCGACGCGATGAACAAGATCATGGGCTATTTCGACGAGCGCTGCCAAGGCTCGAAGCGGCTTTCCGAGGCGGCGAAAAAGGTCATACCGGGAGGCGTGCAACATAACCTGGCGTTCAACTATCCGTTTCCGCTGGCCTTCGCCCAGGCTAACGGTGCGCACCTGACCGATGTCGATGGCAATCGCTACACCGACTTCCTGCAGGCAGGCGGCCCGACGTTGCTGGGCTCCAACCATCCGGCCATTCGCGAACAGGTTGACCGGATTCTCGATGAGTGCGGGCCGGTGACCGGCTTGCTGCATGAATATGAAGTCAAACTGGCGGAACTGGTCTGCCAATCGATGCCGGGCGTCGACATGCTGCGCTTGCTGGGCTCGGGCACCGAGGCGGTCATGGCCGCGGTTCGCCTGGCCCGTGCCTATACCCGCAAGAAATGGGTGATCAAGATCGGCGGCGCCTACCACGGCTGGAGCGACCAGTTGGTCTATGGCATGCGCTTGCCGGGCACCGGGCGCATGGAGGCAGTGGGAATCCCGCGAGGCGCCACCGCAAACACTCAGGAGAGCCCACCCAACAATCTCGATGCGTTGCGTCGCAGGCTGCAAATCAATCGTCTGCGTGGTGGCACCGCAGCCATTATGGTCGAACCTTTTGGCCCGGAAAGCGGCACGCGTCCGGTGCACGCCGACTTCAACCGACAGCTGCGTGCGCTGTGCAACGAATTCGATGCCCTGCTGATCTTCGACGAAGTGGTCACCGGATTCCGTGCCGGTCTGGGCGGCGCACAGGCTTATTTCAATGTCATGCCGGACATCACGGTACTGGGCAAATGCCTGACCGGGGGCTATCCGATGGCGGGTGCCATTGGCGGGCGCCGGGACGTGATGCAACTGCTTGCCGGTGGCATCGGCACATCCTCGCGACGGGCGTTCGTCGGCGGCACGCTGTCGGCCAATCCGTTGTCATGCGTCGCTGGTTATTACGCGCTGGTCGAAGCCCGCCGCCTGAACGCGCCGGCGCTGGCGGGAAGGGCGGGCGACCGTATGCGCGCAGGACTGGAAGAGATCATCAATCGGCGCGGCTTGCCCTACGTGGCGTACAACATGGGCTCCATCGTTCACCTGCAGACGTCCGGCGTCCTGCTGCTCGATACCGGCAACCCGCTCAAGCTGCTGAGGGCGCGCAATGAAGCCAAGACTCGCAAGCACATGATGGAAGAGATGGGGGCCGCGTATACCGCTCACGGCCTGATCACGCTGGCCGGGAGCCGCTTGTACACCAGCCTGGCTGACACCGACGATGTCATCGACGACGCGCTCGAACGCTTCGACGCTGTCTTTCAGCTGGTGTGAGGTGAGCAGCATGCGCGATTCACTTCGAAAACAGTGGTTTGATCTGCGTGAACGCCTGATGGGGCAGGTGGACTCACACAGCAGTGTGTCGTTGCGATTGCCGGGCGAACAGAGCATGTGGCTGGGCAAGCTCGACGACCTGGCGCCGCAGGTGGTTGATTGCGACGACTCGGCAGCGGGCGACGGCCAGACGCACGCGGCGATCTACCGCGCCCGAGCTGACGTCGGCGCCGTTCTGCTCGGCGGCGGTGCCTTTGCCAAAAGCTTGGTGGATTTTGGCGGAGTCCTGCCGATTCTATTTGATGAGCAGGCACGCCATATAGGCCATATGGCTACGCCTGCCAGTTCCGAGCAACCACTGGCGCGACTGTTGAAGCGTGGGGGAAATGCTGCCGTGATCGACAGCACGCCGGTGGTGATGGGCACTACAGGGGCGCGAATGGTCCTCAATGCAGAGTTGTTCGAAAAATGCGCCAAGGCCTATACGCTGGCCAAGGCATGTGGCACGCACCTTACGTTACTGCCCTGGTGGGTGGTGCTGGTGGCCAACGGAAGGCTGATGAAAGACGAGAAGCGGGCGGCGCAGTGTTTTGCCGAAGGCCGTATTCCACCTGAAACCCGCGGTTACTGAAACTTCCGAAGAGGCGCATGCCATGCAAACGTCGTCCGCTGTAACTCGCAGGCACCTGAGTGCCGCCTTGGCACTGGGCTCTGTCGCGGTGCTGATGGTAGGGCTGCAACCATTGCTTCTTGGCGAGTTACTGGCGCAAGACCACGTCTCACTGGAAGGTGTCGGGCTGGTCGCGATGGGTGAAATCGTCGCGCTGGGGCTCGGTGTGGTGCTGGGCGACCTGCTGCGCTCGATGCTCAACCTGCGTCTGCTGACGGTCACCGCCATCCTGTGCGCTGCCGGAATGGATCTGGTCACGGCCACTGTCACCGGCGACGGGCCGTTGACCGCTGCACGCGCGCTGGCGGGGCTGGCGGGGCTGGCCGAGGGCCTACTGCTCTGGGGCGCCGTCAGCCTTATCGTTCAGGGGCCTGCGCCGGACCGGGTGGCAGGCGTGTTCATGGTCGTCCAGACCCTGGCTCAGGCACTGATGGCCGCAGCGCTTGCGTACCTGATACTGCCTGATCGTAGCGTGCATGCAGGGTTCGTGTTTCTGGGAATGCTGACCGCAAGCTCAGTGCTGTTCGTTGTCTGGTTACCAGGACGCTTGCCGCAGCAGCCTGACAGACAGCTGGATACATCAGGTTTCAGATGGAATTTGAAGCAAGTGCTGCTGCTGATGCTGGTGTTCATGCAGCTCTCGGCCGTTGGCGGGTTGTGGGCGTATCTGGAGCCGCTGGGCATCCACGCAGGGCTGGGCGCTCATGCGGCCCAATTGCTGGTGTCCGCGATGTTATTCATGCAGGTGCTGGGCGGCTGCCTGGGCATTCTGCTGGTACGCAGGGTGCCTGATTACTCGATGTTGGCTACCGCCGCGTTTCTTCTGGCCGGCATTGCATTGGGCATGTACATCACAGCCGATCAGGGGGTAAACGTATTTCTGGGCCTGTGCGCGCTGTTTGCCCTGATCTACCTGATGCTGACCCCGTTTCAGGTGCGCATTGCGCTGCAGATAGACCCCTCTGGACGCATCGCCGGGCTCATTCCCGGCATGCAACTGCTGGGCTGCGCATTCGGACCGCTGCTGGCGTCGCAATGGGTGTCTGGCGACAACGCTCAACCGGTGCTGCTGGTCAGCGTCTGGCTGTCGGTATCGGCTTTGTGCCTGATAGCGCTGCTGCACCGGTGTGCAGTTAATAGAAGGGTCGGGGTTGTGGGCGAAATTTGATTGGTCGCTTGGGTGCGATTACAGAGCGAACAACCCGGGAGCCTCATTCAGGAAGGGCTCAACCAGGCGACCTGATTTCCTGCCTTCCATGCCAGTCCGCTTAGGACAAGGAGCCCCAACAACACGGAATACACCCAGTACGCGCCGATCCAATCGTATGACCAACCGGCCAGAATAACGCCCACCAGCCCTGCAAAACGACTCATGAAATCAATGGCGCCGTACCAGCTTCCAATGATTTCCTTGGGTAACGTAAGCTGAATGGCGCTAGCTGTACTGCGAAAATACACAGTAGTGCCAAACTGGAATAGAAACATACCGACAGCCACCCATAAGAAACTTCCTCGGAACCACAGGGTCATTGCGATACCGGCGAACATTAACGCGTGGGCGGACAGTATAGTGGTGATTAGGCTTTTGTCCTGGAAAGACGACATCGTAAATCCTCCCAGCACTGCGCCAGTGGTTCCGAGCGCATAAAGATAACCTGTTTGCTCGGGAGAAAACGCATGGAAATCTCGGAGAAAAGGAATCCATAAGAGCGCCAGCACGCTTATCACCAGAACGCAGGTAGAGTAAGAGACAAGGAAATTACGCCACTGCGAGGACCTTAGAAGGTTCACGGTTGCCATCGAAGCGCCGGTCACGCTTTCCTGGAAACGCGCTTTGAATGATGAAGACTCGACATCGGGGCGGGTAACACTCGTGCCTGCGGCCACTGACCACAGACTGAGCGCAAGAAACAAAGCGCCCATCATGAAGACGATTGAGGCAGTAAGAGCCATGGACAAGCCGACCTGGAAAATCACCAGCGCACCAATGGCAGGCCCTACCGCTCTGGCGACGCCGTTGATAATTGCAAGAAAGCCATTGCCCCGTATTATCTCCTCTCTTGAAAAGAGGAAAGGAATAAAGGAAAACATGATAAGCCGGACGTACTGATGCACGAGGTCAACCAGGAAAGCAAATAACCATACCTGTTCGACAGAACTGCCTGGCGTCGAAAGGGTCGTAACAGCCACCGTAAAAACAATGATATTTATGATCTGCGTGGCGATGAACAGCTTCCATTTATCAAATCGATCAATAAACCCCGCCCCTAGCAGGGTGACCAGTATTTCAGCGCTGTAACCTATTGCATACGTCGTCATGACGGACAGGGTTGAGCCCGTCAACGTGTACGTCAAGTTGGCAAATGCCAAGTCGTATACCGCTTCGGAGAGCGCAATCAGCACGCCCACCGAAGCAAATATGTACAGTATCTTTTTGTTTGAGCAGGGAAGGGTGTGCACAGCGTTCGTCCGTTTTTAATAGTCGTCCTGTTTATGCGCAATGATTACGCCTAACCTCAAACTTCCAAATGACTGGCCTTCTCAATATTCATTACCCATCACACCTTACATCAAATTCGAAGCAGCATGAAAAGAGCCAGGGGGCTCGTTGCTGTGATTGCGGCGCTCATTCATGAGCGAGTTGCGCTCGATCGCATTGTTTGGCCAAGGTCCTAAGAGGTCCTCTGCTACCAACATGCGGAACCACATCCTGGTCACGCTCTGTTGAATGAGCCGCGGCAAGCTGCCTGGTCATCGGCCACAGTCCGACTTTACGTCGAAAAGGATACAAACAGGACACGAAGGGCGCTTTTTCAGCGCTCATTTGTCGTGCAGGTGAATCGCCCGGATGCAGCGCGGATCAACGTGTTGCGGGCTGACAGCCCCGATTTCACGCAGTGGCGATGGGCTTTTTGAAAAAAAGAGCGTGGACTCGGGATATAACACTAATTAGAATCAGTCTCATTTGGCGCATCCCATCGCTCAAGGCGTTTGACATGACTCAAGCAGCGACGCTATCACAGCAGACCTTGCATTCCCTGTACCGCGATCATCATGGCTGGCTGGAAAGCTGGCTGCGCAGACGCATGGGCAATGCCTGGGATGCGGCTGACCTGAGTCAGGATACGTTCCTGCGCGTGCTCTCCAGCTCCCAGCAGATCGCCGATATGCAGGAGCCGCGTGCCTACCTGCTGACCGTGGGCAAGCGGCTGCTGAGTAATTTCTACACGCGTCGCAGCCTTGAACAGGCGTATCTGGAAGCGCTGGCGCAGTTGCCAGAAGAAAGCGTGCCGTCGCCGGAGCAGCGCTGGTTGCTTCTGGAAACCCTGCAGGCGCTGGACGAGCTGCTCGATGGCCTGTCGGCAGTGGTGCGGCGGGCGTTTCTCTGGAGTCAGCTCGAGGGGCTGGGCTATCGGGAAATCGCTGAACGCCTGAGTGTTTCCGAACGCACCGTCAAACGCTATATGGCACAAGCCTACGAGCACTGTTTGCTGGTGGACTGGTGATTCGCCCGGCACCTTCTACCGAAGAACGCGAGGTAGTACGCAAAGCGGCGCAGTGGCTGGCGCTTCTGGAATCCGGTGGTGCCAGCGATGAAGATCACGCCATGCTGCAACACTGGTGTGACAGCTCCGCCAGTCACGAACGCG
The DNA here is from genome assembly GCF_900074915.1 of Pseudomonas cerasi. GTDB lineage: Bacteria > Pseudomonadota > Gammaproteobacteria > Pseudomonadales > Pseudomonadaceae > Aquipseudomonas > Aquipseudomonas cerasi. The sequence goes on along the minus strand of NZ_LT222319.1, from coordinate 2,919,900 downwards.
CCTGGCAAAAGGCCCAACAGCTGCGTCAGCGTTTTTTCGGTCTGCCTGCCAACCTCGCCATGGCGACGCTGGATCGTCCTGACAAGGCCAGGCGTGCGACGCTAAAAAGAGCGTTGGGCGCCGTGACACTGGTCCCTGCAGTCTGGCTGCTGGGGCGTCAATTGCCGCTGGATGTCTGGCGTGCCGACCTGCAAACCGCAGTCGGCGAGCACAAGCGCCTGTCGCTGGCCGATGGCAGCATGTTGCAACTGAATACCGACAGTGCGGTGAACGTGGATATGGGCGCCCGGGCAATCACCCTTGTACGGGGCGAAATAGCCCTCAAGGTGCCTGGCAGCGCGCCGCTGACCATCAACGGTCCTTACGGGCGCATCGCGGTTGGCCGGAGTGAAGTCTGTGTGCGTCTCAACGCCAGCGATTGCAGGGTCTCGGTCGTCAGCGGCACGGTGCAGCTTTATCCCCTGCGCGGGCCGGTGCTGGCCTTGAATGCGCAGCAGCAGGTCACGCTGAAGCAGAGCGGCATAGGTCCTGTCAGTGCCTTCGACGCCTTGCTGCCTGGCTGGCGCGACGATGTGCTGAGCGCGCAGAACCAGTCACTGGGCGATTTCCTTCGCGAGCTGAGTCGTTACCGTCCGGGCCTGCTGCGCTGGGAACCTGAGCTGGAAAGCCTGCGAGTGACCGGCAGTTTCAGGCTCGACAATACCGACCGCGTGCTGTCCTTGCTGGCGGCCAGTCTGCCGGTGGACGTGCAGATGCGCACGCGTTATTGGGTGACCCTGGTGCCTCGAAAAAACATTTCGACAAAAAATAGTGCGTAATGCTGTCCCTTTTTTTTGTCTCGCTGGTCATTCCAGGTAAGTGCACAAAAAATACGAGAGCTTCCCTCTATGTCCGCAGTGTCTTCCTACCGTTTGCGTCCACTTTTGCATTTCAGCCTGTTGCTGACGTTGAGTTCCAGTCCGTTATTCGTCTCGACCAGTTGGGCCGACACATCGGGCAGACGCGCCTATGAGGTGCCGGCCGGCAGCCTGAGCGCTGCGCTCACCCGTTTCGCCGGGCAGGCCGGGGTCAACCTGTCGGTAGACCCTGCGCTGGTGAATGGGCGGAACAGTTCGGGGTTGTCCGGCGAGTTCGCGGTCGAGGAAGGCTTTGCGCGCCTGCTGCAAGGCTCCGGCCTGCAGCTGATGCCCGTCGGGGAGCAGGCCTACACGCTGATCCCGGCACCTGACAGCGCCAGCGCAGGCCTGCAACTTGCACCCACCTCGATTGTCGGTGACAGCGGCTCTACCGATGGCCAGGAATACGCAGGCGGCCAAGTGGCACGCAAAGGCTCGCAAGGCATGCTGGGTTCGCGCGACTTCATGGAAACGCCGTTCAGCATGACCACCTACACCAAGGACGCGGTGAAAAACCAGCAGGCCCGAACCTTGGGCGACCTGATCGCCAGTGACCCGTCAGTGCGTGCCACCAACCCCGCAGGCGGGCGTTACGAGCAGTTCACGATTCGCGGCTTCAGCCTGTTCAACAGCGACGTTTCCTACAACGGCCTGTACGGCATTCTGCCCACTTACACGATCGACATGGAAATGGCCGAACGGGTGGATATCCTCAAGGGGCCGAGCCAGTTGATCAACGGCATTTCGCCGCGAGGCAGTGTCGGCGGCGGGATCAACGTGGTCCCCAAGCGCGCGACGGATAAACCGATCACCGAGCTCACCACCAGCTATGCCTCCAAGGGGCAGGTGGGTGCTGCAGTCGATGTAGCCCGTCGGTTTGGCGAAGACGACAAGTTCGGGATTCGTTTCAACGGCGTGAAGCAGTCCGGCGACACTGAATGGGATCACCAGAGCGTTGATCGCGACATGGCCGTTTTGGGCCTGGATTTCCGTGGTGATCGCCTGCGTCTGTCGACGGACATCGGGCACACTGAACGCGACACCGATGCTCCGCAGGAACGCGTGCAGGTCGGTGCCAACGCGAAGGTGCCCAACGCCAACGATGTGCGTGACAACTATGCGCAGTCCTGGAGCAAGGCGCGCACCAAGGACACGTTCGGCGCAGTGAATGCCGAATATGACCTCAGCGACTCGGTGATGCTCTACGGCGGTGTCGGCGCGCGCAAAAGTAACCATGACTTCCTGCGCCATGCGGTATCGGTCACCAACGATGCAGGCGACTTCAGCGTTCAACCACGCGATTTCACCCGTGACGAAAATGTGCGCACAGCCACTGCCGGCGCGCGCAGCTGGTTCACTACCGGGCCGGTCAGCCACGAGGTCAATCTGGCTGCCAGCTATTTCTATATGGACTTTGAAAACGGTGGTGCACGCTACGCGGCAGCGCCGAGCAATCTTTACAACCCGGTCGACACGCCGACCCCCTCGAATCCCACGCGGGCCGACTCTAAGGTTTACACCGAGAACCGCTTCAGCGGTGTGGCGCTGACTGACACGCTAGGTTTTTTCGAGGACCGTCTGCTGCTGACACTCGGCGCCCGCTGGCAGCGTGTCAAGGTTGATGACTGGACCGATGGCGTGAAAGGCGACACCGCCTACGATGAGGAAAAGGTCTCACCATCAGGCGGCATCCTGTACAAGGTGACCGACGACTTTTCGGTGTACGCCAATTACATGGAAGGCCTGAGCCAGGGCAAGATCGCTCCGTCGACCTCGGTGAACGAAGACCAGATCTTCCCGCCGTTCGTCAGTCGTCAGGTCGAGGTCGGCGCCAAATATGACCTGGGGTCATTCGCCTTCACCGCCAGTGTATTCCGTATCAAACAACCGGCCTACGAGACCAATACCACCTCCCGTGTGTTCGGCCCGAACGGCAAGCGCCGTAACGACGGTGTCGAGCTGACCATGTTCGGTGAGCCGATGAAGGGCTTCCGTCTGCTGGGCGGGGTGATGTACATCGACAGCGAACTGACCAACACCGTCAATGGCACATTCGACGGCAATCGCGCACCGGCTACCCCCAAATACAACGTCAATCTGGGGGCCGAGTGGGACGTTCCGGGCGTAAACGGTCTGACCCTGACCGGACGGGGCATCTACACCGGTTCGCAGTATCTGGATCAGGCCAACAGCAAAAGCATCGACTCATCGGAGCGTTTCGACGTCGGTGCGCGGTATGCTTTCAAGGTCGATCAGAAGGACATCACACTGCGGGCCAACGTCGAGAACGTGATGAACAAGTACTACTGGAGCTCGGCCGGCGCGTCGGATGACAGCGAGCCGGGGCTGACCCTGTCGACACCGCGCACCTATCTGTTGTCGGCCACCATCGGTTTCTGAGTGGATACGCGACGCCCAGGGAAGGGCTCACGTGTATAGCGAACGACCGGCAGTCCTCATCGAGGGATAACCTGTGTGCAGCATTAAATAATCAACCTCAACACGGCGACACCACAGTCTGTTATTTAAATAGACTGCTTTGTCATATGCCAGAATAACAAATGGCCACTTTCAATAGTGGCACATTGAGTGATACCGATTAATTCTGTCGGTATAACTGTGTGCCTTATTCATTGTCAGGCGCGCAGAAGCGTTCATTTAAATTTCATCTTTGTTTTCGAAATAATGGGTTGCACTTTTGAGTAAATGATAATAATTTGCATCCGGAAATCCAGCGAGGACTTACAGATGTTGAATAATGGCTTATTGCACTCTACGACGTCGCAGAAAACCAATGCCAACTATCTGGACAGGCAGAGCAAGTTTGAATCGAATGTAAGGAGTTACCCGCGCAAGTTGCCATTGGCGATAGCCAAGGCACATGGCGTATGGGTCACGGATGTCGAAGGCACCACGTATCTGGACTGCCTGGCCGGCGCCGGAACACTGGCACTGGGACACAATCACGAAGCTATCATGGCCAGTCTCGACAGCTTCCTGACCTCGGGCATGCCGATGCACACCCTTGACCTGACCACTGCGGTCAAGGACGCCTTCAGCGAAACGCTGCTGAGTCTGCTGCCAGGACAGGGGCGTGATTACTGCCTGCAATTCTGTGGTCCGTCCGGGGCCGACGCCGTCGAAGCCGCGATCAAACTGGCCAAGACCGCCACCGGCCGTCATAACATCATCAGCTTTTCCGGCGCCTACCACGGCATGACCCACGGCGCCCTGGCGCTGACCGGCAACACGGCGCCAAAAAACGCTGTCGCTAACCTGATGCCCGGTGTGCAGTTCCTGCCGTATCCCCACGAATACCGTTGCCCGCTGGGCATTGGCGGCGAGGCCGGCACTGAAGCACTGAGTTATTACTTCACCCAGTTCATCGAAGACGTGGAAAGTGGTGTGTCGCTCCCGGCCGCGGTAATTCTGGAAGCGGTGCAGGGCGAGGGCGGTGTCAATCCGGCACCTGCGGCATGGCTGCGCCAGATTCGCGAAGTCACCCGCAAGCACGGCATTCTGCTGATTCTGGATGAAGTGCAGGCCGGTTTTGGCCGTACCGGCAAGATGTTTGCCTTCGAACACGCCGGGATCGAACCCGACGTCATCGTCATGTCCAAGGCGGTCGGCGGCGGTCTGCCGTTGGCAGTGCTGGGTTTCAAACGCGAGTTCGACGCCTGGTCTCCGGGCAATCATGCCGGCACCTTTCGTGGCAACCAGATGGCCATGGCCACCGGCCTGGCGACCCTTGAAGTGCTGCAGCGACAGAACCTCGCTGGCCAGGCCGCAAAACGTGGCGACTGGCTCAAGGAACAGCTCGGTCTGTTGCAACAACGCTATCGGGCGATCGGCAATGTGCGCGGCCGCGGCCTGATGCTGGGCATCGAGATTGTCGATGAGCGCAAAGCGGCTGACCGCCTCGGCAGCCTGCCGATGGACCCGGACCTGGCTGTCGCCATTCAGCAGCATTGTTTCAAACAGGGGTTGTTACTTGAACGCGGTGGTCGCAATGGCAACGTCATTCGCTTATTGCCGCCGTTGATTATTACCGAAGAGCAATGCCACTTGGTGATCCAGCGTTTTGAACAAGCGCTCAAGGCGGCACTGTCCCAGCTACGTAAATAAAAGTTCGTAATAAGCAAGGCATAAACAGCCCATCATCGTGACACTGATATCACGATTGAAACAACACCGCACACAACGTTTGGCTGGGCGAACTTATCGCCCCTCGACAGCTCGATTGTTGTGCCGCAAGCGATAAATCAACGTTTGTTGCGACGTCATTTGAACGGTCAGCGTAAAGGCGACTGTGGAGCAGACATGACTAATACCGATCGCACCGTCTTATCAAACATGGTGAGCGAGTTGGCAACCACTCGCGCGTTACTCAATTGCCTGATCAAGGAATTCGCACTGCCGGAAGAGTGCCTGCATTACACCTGGCCTGAAGGCATGCAAGGCATAGCGCCTGGCAGTTTCGTCGATGGCGGGCAATGGAAGGGCATTCCGCTCACCATCAGCCTGCCCAATCAGCAGCAGTTCTTTGTTCTGGTGGACCGCCGCGACCACCTGGGCAGCCATCGCTACCTTTCCGATGTCTACGCTCGTCAGGGGCAGGGCACCTGGCGCTGTCTGGCGTTCGCCGAATTCGCCCGGCAACTGCTGACCGCCTGTGAGCACATGACCCGTGCCAGCAATGACGAACTGCTGGATCAGGTCCTGCAAAGCCAGCACCTGACTGCTGCCATCGTTGCGCACAACATGACCGGTCAGCATCCGGCACCGCTCAGCGGCTATCTGGCCAGTGAGCAGGGTTTGTGGTTCGGCCACCCCAACCATCCGGCGCCCAAGGCGCGCCTGTGGCCTGAGCATCTGGCGCAGGAGACCTACGCCCCGGAGTTTCAGGCGCAGACCGCGCTGCATCTGTTCGAAGTGCCGCTGGAAGGGCTGCGAATCACCTCCAATGGCTTGAGCGAAGCCGAGGTGATGTCAGGCTTCGCGGACCAATCGCGGGCCCGGCCCGGGCATGCGCTGATCTGCATGCATCCGGTACAGGCGCAACTGTTCATGCAGGACCGCCGCGTGCAAAGGCTACTTGAGCTGGGGGATATCTCGGACCTGGGTGCCAGTGGGCTGCTGGCCAGCCCGACGGCGTCGATGCGCACCTGGTACATCGAGGGGCACGACTACTTCATCAAGGGTTCGCTGAATGTGCGCATCACCAACTGCGTGAGGAAAAACGCATGGTATGAACTGGAGAGCACGCTGATCATCGACGAACTGTTTCAGCGCCTGCAGCAGACTCGTCCGGAAACCCTCGGTGGGCTGTCCACAGTCGCCGAACCCGGTTCGATGAGCTGGGCGCCCAAAGGTGCGAGCGAGGCTGACGGTCACTGGTTCCGCGAGCAGACCGGCGCCATTCTGCGGGAAAACTTCTGCCGCCGCTCCGGCGCCGACAGCAGCGTGATGGCGGGCACACTGTTCGCTCGTGATCTGCGTTCACGCCCACTGGTGCACGACTTCCTCCAGCGTTTCAATGGCGGGGAGCTTGAGGACCAGCATCTGCTGGACTGGTTCGATGAGTACCAGGCCTTGCTGCTGAACCCAGTCATGGCGTTGTTCTTCAATCACGGCATCGTGATGGAGCCGCACTTGCAGAATGCGGTGCTGATTCACGACAACGGACGCCCGCAACAGCTGCTGTTGCGCGACTTTGAAGGCGTCAAGCTGACCGAAGAGCTGGGTATCAAGGCGATTCAGGTGGGGTTGCACCCGAGAATTCGCCAGTCGCTGCTCTACAGCCGCGAACAGGGCTGGAACCGCATTACCTATTGCCTGCTGATCAACAACCTGTCCGAAGCCGTGCTGGCCTTGAGCTGGGAGCGCCCGCACCTGGCACCACTGATGTGGCAGCGCGTCGAGCGGCAATTGCAGCGTATCCGTGATGAACTGGTGCTGCCTGCGCCCGAGCTGGACGCGCTGATCGCAGGCCAGTCGATTGCCTGCAAAACCAACCTCAAGGTCCGGCTCGCCGCCAAGGCCGACCGCGAAGCCAACTATGTGCGTCTTGCGTCGCCGTGGGCCACGGAGGCACGTTATGCATAAGGTGCCGGAAACCGTACTGGCGGCCATCAAGGAGGTTCGGGCGCTGGAAACCGACCCACTGGCGGCCTTTGTCTACGATCTGGACGCGTTGCAGCAGCATGTCAGTGAAGTCATGGCGGCGCTGCCCGCCGGTGTCGAGCTGTATTACGCGATCAAGGCCAACAGCGAAGCGCTGATGCTGGAAACCCTGGCCCCGCTGGTCAGTGGCTTTGAAATTTCCTCTGGGGGCGAGATCGAGCGGGTGATTGCCTGTCCGACACGCAAGCCCTACGTGTTCTCGGGCCCGGGCAAACTTGATTCCGATCTGCGTTCGGCGTTGCTGAACAAGGTTGAAGCCATCCACCTGGAGAGCCTCAACGAAATCGCGCGTCTGCAACAGTTGGCAGAACAAGCGGGGCGCGTGCAGCCGGTGTTCCTGCGCATCAACCCGCAACTGCCCGCTGCGCAATCGAGCAGGCTGGCGATGGCCGGTACCGCGACACCGTTCGGGATTGACGAAGCCGATCTGGCCGAGGCGGTCAGACGCGTGGACAACGCCAGTCACCTGACGCTCAAGGGCTTCCACGTACACGCCATGTCGCATCAGATGTCGGTTGAACGTCATGAGCAACTGCTCGATTTCTACCTGCAGCGCTGGCAGGAATGGAAGGCTCTGGCCCGCGATCCGAGCCAACTCACCCATTTCAACGTCGGCGGCGGTATTGGCGTCGATTACCTCAACAGTCAGCAGTTCGACTGGCAGCGGCTGTGCCGTTATCTGGAAAAACGCCTGGGCGAGCAGCACGACGCGCCGATCCTGCGCTTCGAGCCGGGACGCTTCATCAGTGCCTATTGCGGCTATTACGCCATCGAGGTGCTGGACAGCAAAACCAGCCACGGCGAGCATTTTCTGGTCTGTCGAGGCGGTACTCACCAGTTTCGCCTGCCGGTCGCGCAAAGCCATGACCATCCGGTGATCCACCTGCCGAATGCACCGCAGAGCACTGAGTCGTCAGAGCAGGCTTACACCATTGTCGGGCAGCTGTGCACGCCCAAGGATGTGCTGAGCCGTCGCCAGCCACTCAAAGGTGTGAACATTGGTGACCTGTTGGTCCTGCCGCTGGCGGGAGCCTATGGCTACAACATCTCCCATGCCGACTTTCTCTGCCATCCACGACCGTCACAGCACTTCGTGCGCAACGGTGAACGGGTTCGCCAATGAGTTTCAACGTCCCACGCCGCTGGGTGGTGTTCAACGTGCTGCTCGGTACGCTGACGGTCAGCCTGAGCAACAGTTCGCTTAACCCGGCGCTGCCGACCTTTATGGATGCGTTCAGGATCGGCCCGCTGCTGGCCACCTGGATTGTCGCCGGGTTCATGACCAGCATGGGCATGACCATGCCGCTGACCAGCTTCCTCAGTCAGCGCATCGGACGCAAACGCCTGTATCTGTGGGGTGTGGCGCTGTTCATCGGCGGTTCGCTGTTGGGCGCGCTGGCCGACTCCATCGCACTGGTGATCACCGCACGGGTGGTACAGGGCATTGCCAGCGGGCTGATGATCCCGTTGTCGCTGGCGATCATCTTCTCGGTGTATGAAAAGCACGAACGGGGCAGGGTAACCGGGCTCTGGAGCGCAGCAGTAATGCTCGCACCGGCGCTTGGTCCGCTGTGTGGCAGCCTGATGCTGGAGTGGTTCAGCTGGCGCTCACTGTTCCTGATGAATGTGCCCATTGGTCTGCTGGCACTGTTGCTGGGCGTCGGCGTGCTGCCGGACTCCGAGCCTGCCGAGCGCAAGCCGTTCGACCTGATCGGCTACCTGCTGGTGGCGTCGGGCATTGGCTTGCTGATGATCGCCATCAGCCGCATGCACCATGCTCAGGCTCTGCTCGACCCAGTCAATCAGGCCATGGTGCTGGTCGCGGTGGCTTGTCTGCTGGCGTTCGTCCGCGTCGAGTTGAGTCGCCAGGCACCGCTGCTGAATCTGCGCCTGTTCAACCTGCGCGGTTATCGTCTGAGCGTGATCATCGCCGTGGTGCAATCGGTCGGCATGTTCGAGTGTCTGGTGCTGTTGCCGCTGCTGGTGCAGAGCGTGCTGGGCTACAACCCGATTTGGACCGGCCTGGCGCTGCTGTGTACCGCCAGCTTCGCGAGCCTGTTCGGGCAGTGGGGCGGCAAGGCACTGGACCGCCATGGCCCGCGCACCGTCGTCGCCGTCGGCCTGCTGTTGACCGGCGTTTCGACCCTGGCGCTGGGCATGCTCAAGGCCGATGCCGCAATCGGCGTGGTGTTCGTGCTGATGATGATTCGTGGCGCTGGTCTCGGGCTCTCCTACATGCCGGTGACCACGGCTGGGCTCAATGCCTTGCCCGAGCCGATGGTCACTCAGGGCGCCGCGATGAACAACATTTCCCGCCGTCTTGTGGCGTCGCTGGCAATTGTCATCGCCTCGCTGTGGCTGGAATTTCGCCTGAACACTGCGGGACCGGCCGCCACGCCTTCGGCCATCAGCGAAGTGTTCATCGCCACCGGCCTGCTGATCCTGCTGGCACTGCCCTGTGCCTGGCGTTTCCCCCTTAACGACGAGCGCGCCGAGGCCCAGCCCGACGCGGTCGAACCCCGATAATTTTTCGTTCGAGGTATGAACATGGCTACCCCTTTACCGCTGCAACGTAACGCCGCTTCGACAACGACAAATACAACAACGGGTACGGGTGCCTGGCTGGCCCACGTCAGCGCCGAGCGCTATCAGCAAGTGCAACGCCGCGTGATCGGCCAGTTGCTGCAAACCCTGCTGTACGAGGCGGCGCTGCCTTACCGCTGTGAGCCGCTGGATGATCATCGGCATCGTTTTGCCGTGGCCGTCAGTGGCGGTGTGGAATACCACTGCGAGGGCCTGCTAAGCACCAGCTTTGAGCTGATCCGCCTCGATCACGCCACGCTTGAGCGGGTGGACAGTACCGGCGAACGCAGCGTGCCGGATCTGCATCTGGCGTTGACCGAGCTGCTCAGCCCGTTCAAGGACAGCCCGCACCTGACGCGCTTCATCCAGGAAATCGAACAGACCCAGCTCAAGGACCTGCAGGCCCGTAATCAGGGGTATCAGCCCGCCAGGCCAGCGCATCAGCTGGATGTCGATGCGCTGGAGCAGCACTTCATGGACGCCCACAGCTATCACCCGTGCTACAAGTCGCGGATCGGCTTTTCCCTGACGGACAACCGCCACTACGGGCCAGAATTTGCCACACCTTTCGCGGTGGTCTGGCTGGCCGTGGCGAAGTCCAGCGCCTCGGTCGGCCACTCGCGGAGCATGGATTTTCAGGCGTTCATCCGTCAGGAGCTGGGTACACAGCGCTGGCAGGAAATAACTCGAGAACTGGCCGCGCAGGGCAAGTCCATCGACGACTATCAACTGATGCCGGTGCATCCGTGGCAGTGGGACAACGTCACGGTGTCGACTTTCTACCCGGAACTGGCCAGCGGCGAGCTGATTTATCTGGGCACCTCGACCGATCGCTACAAGGCTCAGCAGTCGATTCGCACGCTGGCCAACGCCAGTCAGCCACAGCGCCCATACGTCAAGCTGGCGATGAGCATGACCAATACCTCCAGCATGCGGATTCTGGCGCGTCACACGGTGTTGAACGGCCCGATCATCACCGATTGGCTGCACCAGTTGATCGCAACCGACAGCACCGCTCGCGCGCTGGATTTCGTGATTCTCGGTGAGGTGGCGGGGGTGAGTTTCGATTACCGCCATCTGCCGGAATCACGTTCGGCGCAGACCTACGGCACGCTAGGTGCGATTTGGCGGGAAAGCCTGCATCAATACCTCCGGGACGACGAGCAGGCGGTGCCATTCAACGGCCTCAGCCATGTGGAAAATCGTTACGGTGATGGCCAGCAGACGCCTTTCATAGACGCATGGGTCAGCCAGTACGGGCTCAAGGAGTGGACCCGGCAACTGCTGCAGGTCACGGTGCCGCCGATCATTCACATGCTCTATGCCGAAGGCATCGGTATGGAGTCCCACGGCCAGAACATCGTGCTGATCCTCAAGCAGGGCTGGCCGCAGCGCATCGCCCTCAAGGACTTCCATGACGGCGTGCGTTATTCACCCGCGCACCTCGGACGTCCCGAGCTGTGCCCGGAGCTGGTGCCGCTGCCCGCCAGCCACGCAAAGCTCAACCGCAACTCGTTCATCATTACCGACGACGTCAACGCGGTGCGCGACTTTTCCTGCGATTGTTTCTTCTTCATCTGCCTGGCCGAAATGGCGATTTTCCTGCGCCAGCAATACCAGCTGGACGAAGCACTGTTCTGGCAGATGACCGCCGACGTCATTCTTGACTATCAGCAGGCTCACCCGCAGCACCGCGACCGTTTCGGGCTGTTTGACGTGTTTGCGCCCTCGTACGAAGTCGAAGAGCTGACCAAGCGCCGCCTGTTGGGAGATGGTGAGCGCCGCTTCCGCTCGGTACCTAACCCACTGCATACCTACAGGCCGCAATGATGCTGAGGACCAATGCGCTCAAAAGCAGAGTTGCGGACGGACAGCCGGCACACGGGGTGATCAGTTCGATCCCGGCCCCGGCCGCCATCGAGTTGATCGCTGAAGCCGGGTTCGACTTCGTGATCATCGACATGGAGCACGTCCTGATCAACCCGGAAACCGTGGAAAACATGATCCGTGTGGCAGAGAGCTACGGCCTTACACCATTGGTGCGGGTCGCCGATCTCAACCCGAAAACCCTGCTGCGCCTGCTCGATGGCGGCGCGCAGGGCATCGTCCTGCCGATGATCGAGAGCCCTGAGCAGTTGGCAGATGCGATTGCCGCCTGCAAGTACTACCCGCTGGGTCGTCGCAGCCTCAATGCCGGACGTCCCGGCTCTTTCGGCAAGCACAGCCTGGCGCAGTACGTGGAGGCCGCCAATCAACAGATCATGGTGGTGGCGATGATCGAAAGCGCCGAAGGCGTGCGACGTGCCGCCGAGATCGCCAGCGTGCCGGGGCTGGACATGATTCTTGAAGGCGCGGCAGACCTGTCGCAGTCACTGGGCATGCCCTGGCAGATCGATCAACCGGACGTACAAAACGCGTTGCTTGCGACCTGGCAAGCCACCCGCGCGGCAGGCGTCGCCTATTGCGCGATCCCTCGTCAACCCGGTGACGCTGCCCGCTGGCAGGCTCGCGGGGTCAACACCTTTGTCCTCGGGGATGAGCGCGGCATTGCCTTTCGCGCGCTTCAGGCCCGCCTGGCTCAACATTCAGCAGAAGGAAAATAAACCATGAACTTCACTTCACTCGCCGCTGACCTGGTCATGCAGGATTTGGTCGATTGCCTGCTGGCTGAAGATTTCTTTGGTCGCGAGCCATTGCGTTTGCAGGACAGCAGCCAATGGCAACTGCGCCATCCACAGGCTCCGCAACTGGTGGAGCAGGGCAGTGCGCAGCAAATCTGGGAATGGTGCTGCAATGATTCGGAGCAGCGCTTTATCAGCATCGCGTTGCGCGCCGGTATTACCCAGCAATGGGAAAAAGTACCCGGTACGCCGGTACTGGGGCGACAGGACGAGCGCTGGACGCAGTTGTCGCCGGAAGACTTCATGAAGTGGGTGTTCGCCGGCAAGGCAACGCTGCTTCAGGACAGCGAGCGCCAGGACAACGAAAAGGGTATCGCGCTGTTTCTCGAGGTATTGCGTATCAGTGTCTGGCAGACCGCGCTGTCGCTGGACCACAAGGTCGACGAGCAAAACCTGATGGCTCAGGACGGCGCAACCTTCTTCAGGACCATGGAGCAGTGGGCGTCGCTGCGTGATCGCCCGTATCACCCGCTGGCCAAGGCCAAACAAGGCTTGAATGAACAGGAATACTTACACTACCAGGCCGAGTTCGCCCGGCCGGTAGCGCTGAACTGGGTGGCGGTCGACAAGACCTTGCTGCAATGCGGCGACGGCGTAAAGGACTTGAACGCATCGTTTCCGGCCCGCTATCTGCTGCCCGAGCACCTGCAAGCGGAGCTTGACCAGGAGATGCAGGCGCGTGGCATTGCCGGCAGCCATGTTGCGCTGCCGGTTCACCCGTGGCAGTTCGAGCATGTTCTGCAGGCCCAGCTGGGCGATGCGTTCGCCAAGGGCGATTGCCAGCGGCTTGACTTCAATCAGGCGCAGGTCCACGCCACTTCGTCGCTGCGTTCGATGACACCGTGCTTCAACAGCGCTGACTACCTGAAGCTGCCCATGGCGATTTATTCGCTCGGCGCTTCGCGTTACCTGCCAGCGGTCAAAATGATCAACGGCGGGCTGAGCGAAAAACTGCTGCGCCAGGTGGTCGACAAGGATCAAAACCTGGGCCGTTCGCTGCACTTGTGCGACGAGCGCAAATGGTGGGCATTCATGCCGCCGCAAGCCACGTTGTTCGACGAAGGGCCTCGGCATCTTTCGGCGATGGTGCGCGGCTATCCGGCCGCCTTGCTCGATGATCCGGAGTGCCGCCTGTTGCCCATGGCGGCACTGGGCACACCGCTACCGGGGAGCAATCGGCATTTCTTCGACGAGTGGATGGACTATCGCGACCTGCCGCGCAATCAGGCTTCGGTACTGACACTGTTTCGCGAGTTGAGCCACAGTTTCTTCGACATCAACCTGCGCATGTTCCGCCTGGGGATGCTCGGCGAAGTGCATGGCCAGAACGCGGTCATGGTCTGGAAAGACGGACAGGCGCAAGGGCTGTTGTTGCGTGACCACGACTCGTTGCGTATTTTCGTGCCCTGGCTGGAGCGCAACGGCATGCACGATCCGGAGTATCGCATCAAGAAAGGTCATGCCAATACGCTTTATCATGACCGTCCCGAGGACTTGCTGTTCTGGCTGCAGACACTGGGTATTCAGGTAAACGTGCGGGCAATCATGGATACGCTGGCGCAGGTGTATGACGTGCCTGTCACAGCGCTGTGGACCGTATTGCGTGATGTTCTGGATAATCTGATCACAACCATCGAATTTGACGACGAGGCGCGTGGCATGATCAGGCAACAACTGTTCGAAGCCCCCAACTGGCCGCAGAAACTTCTGCTGACACCCATGATCGAGCGCGCGGGCGGTCCGGGCAGCATGCCGTTCGGCAAGGGCGAAGTGGTCAACCCGTTCCACAGGTTGCGCCGTGCAACCTGACCGAACCCTGCATCCTTCGCGGCGCACAGTGTTGCGCCTTTCGCTGGGGTTACTGGCACTGCCTGGCATTGCCCGGGCAGCGCCGCTACGCGTTGTCACCCTGTTTCAGGGGGCGTCCGATACTGCCGTGGCTCTGGGCGTGACGCCTTGCGGCGTGGTGGATTCGTGGAGCGAAAAACCGATGTATCGCTACCTGCGCCCGGCGCTGGCGGCGGTACCGCATGTGGGTCTGGAAACCCAGCCGAGCCTTGAAGATATCGTGCTGCTAAAGCCGGACCTGATCGTCGCCTCACGCTTTCGTCATCAGCGCATTGCGCCGTTGCTGGAACAGATCAGTACGGTACTGATGCTTGAAGAGGTGTTCGAATTCAAGCGCACCCTGGCGATGATGGGTGCGGCCCTGCAGCGTCAAAAACTGGCCATCGAGCTGCTCGGGCAATGGCAACAGCGTGTGGCAGCGCTGCGTGGCCAGTTGCAGGCGAAGTTCACCGGACGCTGGCCAATCACCGTGTCGGTGCTCGACATTCGCGAAGACCATATCCGTAGCTATCTGCCGGCCAGCTTTGCTGGCTCGGTGCTCAGTGAACTGGGCTTTGCCTGGACGCCCGCGGCCCGCCAAGCCACGGGCGTGTCCCTTAAACTCAGCAGTAAAGAGAGTTTGCCTGTGGTCGATGCCGACCTGTTCTTCGTCTTTCAGCGCGCGGACAGCACCGCCGCGCAACACACTTACGACAAGCTGGTACAGAACCCGTTCTGGCAACAGTTGCGGGCAGTACGCGACGGTCAGGTATGGCGCGTGGATGCCGTCGCCTGGAGTCTGTCCGGCGGCATTCTGGGCGCCAACCGCATGCTTGATGAAATCGCTCGCGTGGCGATGGCGGATAGCGCCTCATGACGGCTGCGGTAAAACTGGGCCTGGGGCTGTTGGTACTGGTAGCGTGCATGGGGTTGAGTCTGGCCACCGGGGCCACCTGGATATCGCCCGCTGCCATTGTGCGAAGTGCCTGGCAGCCCGATGCGCTGAGCGCTATCGAGCACGTGCTGCTCGACACACGGCTGACACGCACCCTGATGGCCGTCGCAGTAGGCTCTAGTCTGGCGGTTGCCGGGGCGCTGATGCAGGCGCTGACGCGCAATCCGCTGGCGTCGCCTGGCCTGTTCGGTATCAATGCTGGCGCGACGTTTGCCATCATCGCCTGTTCGTCGCTGCTTTCACTGTCGTCCATGAGCCAATGGCTGTGGTGCGCGTTCATCGGCGCTGCGGTGGCGGGCACGATCGTCTGGGTCATCGGCAACCGGGGGCAGGGCAGCCTCAATCCATTGCGCATCGTATTGGCTGGCGCAGCGATCACTGCCTTGTTTACCGCGTTCAGTCAGGCCTTGCTGGTGGTCAATCAGGACGGTCTGGATACCGTGCTGTTCTGGTTGGCTGGCTCCTTGTCGGAGCGCGAACTGAGCACTGCTGCGCCGCTGCTCTTCTGCGTGGTCATGGGGCTTGTCGGCGCACTGGTGCTGGCGGGGCAGGTCAACGTGCTCAACACCGGGGAATCCATCGCGACGGCTTTGGGACAGCGTACGGGGCTGATTCGTCTGATGATGAGCGTGGTGATCATTGCCCTGGCAGGCAGCGCCGTGGCGCTGGCGGGCAGTATCGGCTTCATCGGTCTGCTGGTGCCGCACATGGTGCGCAAGACGCTGTCCATCGACCATCGCTGGCTGCTGCCCGGCTGTGCGTTGCTGGGCGCGACGCTGTTGTTGCTGGCCGACACCCTGGCACGAGTGGTGATTGTCCCTCAGGAAGTGCCGGTGGGTGTAATGACTGCGCTGTTTGGTGCGCCGTTTTTCATTGCGCTGGTTCGGCGGGGGGCGCGCTATGGATAAGCATGTCACCGTGCGCTACCGGAGCTTTTCCCGGCAGTTCAGCCTGACAGTGTTGACGCGTTTGCTTACGGGTCTGGCGCTGACGCTGCTGGTTGCCTTGATCTCGCTGGCCGTGGGCAAGATCAACCTGTCGCCCACGACCCTGCTGAGTGTTTTTACCGGCCAGGCGGACGCCAGCCTGGTGTTCATCGTTGAACAACTGCGCATGCCCCGGCTCGCCCTGGCCGCACTGGTCGGTGCGGCCCTGGCGGTGTCCGGGCTGATCCTGCAAAGCATCATTCGCAACCCGCTGGCCTCACCGGATCTGTTAGGCATCACCAGCGGTGCCAGCGCCGCAGCCGTGTTGTACCTGTCATTCTTCTCGGCTGCACTGGGTGCGCAGTTTCTGCCCCTGGCGGCGATCTCCGGCGCAGGCCTCGCGGCGCTGGTCATTTATCTGCTGGCCTGGAATCAGGGCGCTTCACCCTTGCGTATGGTGTTGATCGGGGTAGGGGTGTCGGCTTTGCTGGCTGCGGTCACCACGTTCATTCTGGTGTTCAGCCCGTTGACCACCACCTTGTCGGCTTATGTCTGGCTGACCGGTAGCGTGTATGGTGCCAGTTGGCCGGAGCCCCGCGCGCTGGCCGGCTGGCTATTGTTGACGTTGCCGCTGCTGGCGCTGCTCGCCCGTCAGGTGCGCATGCAGCAACTGGATGACGCGCTAGCCCAGGGCATCGGCGTGCGCGTGCAATGGCTGCGTGCCGGTTTGCTGCTGGTGAGCGTGGCGCTGGCCGGCCTGGCGGTCGCCTGGGGCGGGGCGATTGCCTTTGTCGGGCTGATAGCGCCTCATATCGCCAAACGCCTGATGCCGCCGGGGTTCGTCGGTCAGGCGCTGATGGCGGCGCTGATCGGTGCCAATCTGGTGATGCTTGCCGATCTGGCCGGACGCACGCTGTTCCTGCCGCTGGATCTGCCCGCAGGGATTTTTGTCGCGGTGCTGGGCACACCGTTTTTTCTGTACCTATTGATCAACCAGCGGCATTAAGGAATTACGGATGGCGTCAATCGCAACCCACGACCTGACCCTGAGTTACCAGCGGCAGGTGATCATCGACAGCCTTGATCTGCAGCTACCCGCAGGCCAGGTAACCGTGCTGATCGGCAGTAACGGTTGCGGCAAAAGCACCTTGCTCAAATCCCTGGCGCGCCTGCTCAAACCCCAGCAAGGCACCGTCGTACTCAACGGTGCAGACATTCACCAGAAGTCCACTGCGACTGTCGCGCGTGAACTGGCGATTCTGCCGCAGATGCCCAGCGCACCGGAAGGCATCAGCGTACGGCAATTGGTGGCGTTGGGGCGTTATCCCTATCAGAACTGGATGCAGCAATGGTCCGCCGAGGATGAAGCCATGGTCGCACGGGCTCTGACGCAGACCGGCATGCAGGAACTGGCCGACAGACCTGTCGATGCCCTGTCAGGTGGTCAGCGTCAGCGCGCATGGATCGCCATGACCCTGGCGCAGGATACCGACATTGTATTGCTGGACGAACCGACGACCTTTCTCGATCTGGCTCATCAGATCGAAGTGCTGGACCTCTTGCGCGACCTGAATCGGCAAGAGGGCAAGACCATCGTGATGGTCCTGCATGACCTGAATCTGGCCTGCCGTTACGCCGATCACATGGTCGCTGTCCACGAACGCAGCGCCTTTGCCCAGGGACGTCCGGCGGACATCCTCAGCGAGGCGCTGGTCAAGCAGGTCTTCGGCCTCAACTGCCGGATCATCGCCGATCCATTCTTTGGTACGCCGCTGTGCATTCCCTTTGGCCGGGAACTGCCGCAATGAGTCTGGCGCAGGCGTTCAGCGAGTCCGAATGGTCGTTGCTGTCCGGGGCGCTGCGGCTCAGGCCGGCAGGTGAACACGATCCGCGCTCACTCCCGGCCCGAGCGCTGCTGGACGACGCCGTCTGCGAGCAATTGCTCGGCGTGCTGGGGCCGGTGATCGGTTCTCCTACCCCGGCAATCACCGCGTCATTGCTGGCCAAGCGCTTTTCCTTCCTCAGCACCGGTGCCTGTCTGTACGCGATGTCGGTCTACGACAAGGGCCTGGCCCTGTCGCTGGACAATAGCGTGGTTGAATACGCGCACGATAACGGCCTTTGGACCTCTTCAATGCCCTTGCTCGATACAACGCCTGTGGGTTACGCACCGGGGGCTCGCGAGGCGTGGCGTGATGTGCTCGTCGCCACCCTGTTCCGCGACCTGCTTCAGCCGCTGTGGGAAACCTTCAACCGTGTCACTGGCATTTCCCGACGCATTTTGTGGGAAAACACCGCAGTACGTGTCTATTCGCTGTACGACAAGCGCATGGACACGGTTGAAGACCCGGTGATCCGGCAGCGCTGTGAAGCCGATTTCGACTGGCTGCTGCATCAGGCCGATCCGGCGCTGTTCGGCCTGGCCTACAACCCGCTCAAACACTTCCGCCGTCCACCGATTGTGCTCGAAGGCGAAGGCAAAAGCGTCCGTTTTCGGCGCACCTGCTGCTTCTATTATGACGCCAGCAACCCTGTCGAGTATTGCTCGACCTGCCCGTTACTGAGGCCCAAAAAATGTCGATGAACAAGCAGATCGCCCACCGCCAGCAACAGCTCAGCGACGCGGTCATAGAGCAATACCGTGATGTTGCCGCGTCAACCATTGGCCATCTGACCGACGTGGGTTACCTGCGTGGGATCAGGCCGCTGTTCGAGGGTGCCAGACTGGTCGGCAACGTTGTCACGATCAAACTGCAGCTGCCGGACGGCAGCATCCTGCGCGACGCTTTGCTGAACAGCCTGCCCGGGGATGTGCTGGTGATTGAATGCGTCGGCGACGAGCATTGTGCCTGCTGGGGCGAACTGCGCACCCTGGCCGCGCTCATCAAGGGGCTTGCCGGCGTCATCATCTCGGGTACGGTTACCGACGTCGCCGCCTTGCGCGAACATCGTCTGCCCGTGTTCAGCCGGGGAGTCAGCGCAATGACGACGCGCAGTCTCGGGGAAAGCGGCGAGCTCAATGGACTGATCAATGTAGGCGGCGTGGATGTAAAGCCGGGGGATATCGCAGTCGGGGATGATGACGGGGTGTTTATCCTGAGTCCGCAACAGGCGAACGAACTGTTACCCGAGTTGCTTGGCAAGGAGAGTGCGGACAGAAAAAGACGGGCGGAGTTGCTCGACAGACTTAAGGGGCAGCAGCCGGAAATCAGAAGTCGGCAATGACAATATGTTTAATATTTGGATCCTAATATCAACAATCAGACAATAGGCAGGCCATTTACGTATTAAGTTCGCCGGCACTGCTCAAGATTGCGGTTCGATGACCGATGCAGATTGCAAACCCAAACTGTCCCGGATAGCCGCAATGTTCAATTCTCATTTGAAAAATACCAATAAGGCATTGGAGCGCCGCCTCGCCATGCTTGAGCAAGCAGGGCAAATCCTCAATCTGGAGACAGTCGCCGTCGTTCTGGATGGCACGGGCAAGGTACAGACCGTCAACGCGTTGTTCGAGACGGAGATGAGCTACGCCCAAGCAGAGCTTGTCGGACGCAACCTGTCTGAACTGAGCCCGCCGGAACTGAGCGGTGACGTTCACCAGAAACGCGCGTTGACCGCGATTCGCGACGGCAAGCATTTCAGCGGCACGTTGCGCTTGGTCAGCAAGGCCGGATCGAGGGTGTGGCTGAGAACCATTGTCGTTCCTTATAAAAATGAAACCGGCGGCGTCGAGCAGATCACCCTGTACTCGAGTGTTCTGACGCGAACCATTGAAGCCTCGCGTGAGAACGAGGCCCTGGTCAACGCACTGCAGCGCTCCACCGCCGTTATCGATTTCACCCTCGATGGCATTGTCATAGGCGCCAATGACAACTTTCTGAAGGCGATGGGTTACGAACTAAATCAGATAAAGGGCAAACATCACAAGATTTTCTGCCTGCCTGAAGAATCCGCTTCTGACGCGTATACCCAGTTCTGGGAAAGACTGCGCCGAGGTGAGTTTATCGTCGATCGTTTTCGTCGAGTTGACAAAGGTGGTCGTGATGTATGGCTGGAGGCGTCTTACAACCCGATTACCGACGCCAACGGCAAACTCTATAAAATTGCCAAGTTCGCAACGGTCATCACTGAACAGGTCGAGCGCGAGAAAGCCGTCGCCGAAGCATCGGAAATGGCTTATCAAACATCTATCGATACTGACAGCAGCGCGCAGCAAGGCCGAAAAGTCATCAAGGACACGCTGCATATGCTCGGCCAGCTGACCATTTCGATGGAAGAGGCTACACGAGGTATCGAAGCACTGGATTCGCAAAGTCAGGTGATTGGGACAATCATTAAAACCATCAGCGGTATTGCCGAACAAACCAACTTGCTCGCGCTGAACGCAGCGATTGAAGCCGCCAGGGCTGGCGAACAGGGCAGGGGGTTCGCCGTAGTAGCCGATGAGGTGCGCCAGCTGGCCTCCCGCACGACAAAAGCCGCGGAAGAAATCGTAAACGTCGTGAAGACCAACCAAAGCCTGGCTTCAGACGCAGTAGGCGTCATTGTGCGCAGCACCGAACAGGCTTCCGAGGCGCTGGTATTGGCCAACGACGCAGACCGTGTGATCCAGGAAATCCAGCAAGGCGCTAACACGGTAGTGCGGGCAGTCAGTCGGTTTGTGGACCAGCGCTCCAGTTAAGTGTGAACAGTCGGGTCGACTCAGGGGACACTAAAGGTGTGCTGCCCTGAGTCACTCATTGCGCAGTTAAACAGGAAAGGAAGTGTACTGATCTGTGCAGAGCCACCTGCGTATAAAAGTTTTAAATGAGTGTGTTTTATTAAATCGATGGGACAGCACTCGCGCAAGGCGCTCACTATCGGAATCACTGTGCTACTGCCTCAAGACTGATAGCCGGCTACCGATACCCTGCTTATAACCGTTGCACCCGCCGTCATTTCGAGCATCGTTACTATGACTTTCCTGCGCAGCCCACACATGGTTCGTAAGTACCTTTACACCTTGTTGTGGTTTTACGTGTTCTCTATTTTCCTGTTGGCCATCGCGTGGGAATTCGAACTTGAATCCGTCGCCATGGTCGCAATGGGCTTACCCTACGACCAGGACTTCGAAAACGCCGAGCGTTGGCGTTTTGTATTGACCTCGACAGGCTTTGCAGTGTTATCGATGGCTATACCGTTCATTCTTCTGAAACG
The DNA here is from genome assembly GCF_900074915.1 of Pseudomonas cerasi. Taxonomy (GTDB): domain Bacteria; phylum Pseudomonadota; class Gammaproteobacteria; order Pseudomonadales; family Pseudomonadaceae; genus Aquipseudomonas; species Aquipseudomonas cerasi. The sequence goes on along the minus strand of NZ_LT222319.1, from coordinate 2,898,650 downwards.
CCTGATGCAACGGCTCCATGGCAGCTACAACGATTTGCTCGAGTCACAGGCGCTCAGCGAATCTCTGGCCCGCCACGATCCTTTGTCCGGCTTGCTCAATCGGCGTGTGTTTCACGAGCAACTGGTTGCACGCTTACGGCAGCCAGCGACACACACTGCGGTTTTTCTGATCGACCTGGATAAATTCAAGCTCATCAACGATACCCACGGGCATGCGGCGGGAGACGCGGCGATCTGCGCCGTTGCCGAAAGCCTGCGCGACGCCACTGTCGGGTGGCAGGCTTCCGTTGCGCGACTGGGTGGCGACGAGTTTGGCCTGGCGGTCAGCGGTGACTTCAGCCATGCCGAACTGGCGCCGCTCGCTGAAAACATTCTGGCCAAAATCGCGGCATCCAGCGTTGGCCTGCCGCGTGTGGTCCTGAGTGCAACCCTCGGCATTGCCATTGCGCCAATGGACGGCTCAGACCCCGACCTCTTGCTGCAACGTGCTGATAGCGCCATGTACCGCGGCAAGACCGGTGGCCGAGCCACATTTCATTTCTATGAAGTCAGCTTCGAGCGCGAGCAGCGCCTGCAGGAGCAGTTCGCGCGGGAACTCACCCTGGCTATCGAAGAGAAGGATATTCAACCGTTCTATCAGCCCATTGTCAGCCTTCCCGAGCAGCGCCTGTCCGGGTTCGAACTGTTGGCGCGATGGCTGCATCCGGAGCGCGGAATCATTCTGCCGCTTGACTTCATACCCGTGGCAGAACAGTTGGGGCTGATCAAGCCACTCACCGCGACCCTTTTGCTTCAGGCCTTCGATCAGGCACGCGCTTGGCCAAGCGACTTCACGCTGGCAATCAATGTCACCTCACTGATGATCGAAAGTCCCGACTTTCCGGACTGGCTGGAACAGTTGGCCAGCGAAGGAAAATTCCCGCTGAGTCGGCTGGAAGTGGAAGTGACGGAAAACGCTCTCGTCGCCAATGTTGACAGTGCCCGCCTGAATCTCGAACGTCTGCGCGCGATGGGCGTGAGCGTCGCCCTGGACGATTTCGGGACCGGCTATTCAGGGCTTTACCACCTGACCAAACTTGCCATCGATAAGATCAAGATCGACAGATCGTTCTTCGACACGACGCTCGAGAACCAGAACGAGATGGTCAAGGCCATCCTCGCTCTGGGGAAAAGCCTGCGGATGAAAATCACCGCCGAGGGTATTGAGCACGAGAGACTGGCTGACTGGCTGGCCACTCATGAGTGCGACTTTGCCCAAGGTTACCTGTTCGGACGGCCCTTACCGTTGGCTCAGGTAACAGAGCTGCTGACAATGAGTGAGACTAAAGGGCCGGTCAGGGCGTTGGCGGTTCCTGGAAAATAAGGGGGATGTGCTTCAAGTCAGGCGCTCTCGAACTTCAATGCGGAACTTTGGATTCACCAGAGACGATGAGAGTTCTCTAGTGCTTGGCGCTCAATAAAACCTGCGGCTTTCTGCCAGTACAGCGAGCTGCGGCACCCTCTTGGAACTGTGATCGGGATTGGCGCCGATCGCGTCAACGTGAGGTGCTGCTGCGAATAAGGCGTTCCATTCACATATAAGCATTCCTTATTGTCGATGACTCATGGAGTATATGCGCATTTTGGCTGCCTCTATGAGGCAAGCGCTCGCAGCTTCAGGAGCCCGTGAATGAACATCGAGATTGAGGCGCTGATCGCCCGGAAGATCGGTTTCGCCTCTCACCAGAACGCCGTACCGCTGGTACGTGAACTAAGCATCTGGAACCAGGAAGAAACCGGTTTTGAAAACCTGACCCTGAGTTTAAGCACCGACCCCGATTTCGTAGAAAGCCGGACTTGGCATATAGACCGCATCCATGCAGGTGATCGCCTCAACATCTCCGAGCGCGATATCAAGCTTAATGCGGGTTATTTGGCCGGGCTGACTGAAAGCCTCAGCGCAGACGTGGTGATGCGCTTGTCCCAGGGCGACAACGTTCTCGTTGAGCAGCGCTTCCCTGTAGAACTCCTGGCGCGAACAGAATGGGGCGGCTTGAGCGCAATGCCGGAGTTGCTTGCAGCTTTCTGCATGCCCAATGATCCCGCGGTAGATCGCGTACTCAAGGCAGCTTCACAGGTATTACGGCGCGCAGGCAAGAAAGATGGCATTGACGGCTATGAAAGCAAGTCGCGTACGCGAACCTGGGAGCTTGCCTCTGCCATTTGGTCAGGAGTGTGCAGCTTTCAGTTGAGCTATGCATTACCTCCGGCCAGTTTTGAGCAGCAGGGCCAAAAAGTCAGGCCTCCGAGTGTGGTTCTGGAAAACGGCGTGGCGACCTGTCTGGACACTGCATTGCTGTTTGCTGCGGCGTTGGAGCAGGCGGGCTTGAATGCTCTGCTGATCATGACCAAGGGACATGCATTTGCAGGCGTATGGTTGCAGCCTCAAGAGTTTTCCCAATTGTTGACCGATGAGGCGTCGGCGGTACGCAAACGCCTGGATCTGAAGGAAATGGTGGTCTTCGAAACCACCCTTTCTACCCAGACACCTGCGCCGGGGTTCTCCCAGGCCATTGCAGCTGCCGAGCGGCAACTCGATGATGAGCAGTTCATCATGGCCATCGATTTGCACCGTGCCCGGATGCAGAAGATTCGTCCGATGGCGCTCATATCAGTAACAGAAGGATCTGATGCGACAGCCGATGCTCCGCCCACTATTGAAGGACTGGAGGAGGCGCCGGCACTCCCGGGGTTCGATGTCGAAATAAATACCGACAGCGAAGGTCCTGCCGGCAAACTGACGCTGTGGCAACGCAAACTCCTCGATCTGACGACCCGCAACCGTCTCCTGCATCTCCCGGACAGCGCAAAAGGCGTACGCCTGTTGTGTCCCGATCCGGCAGCGCTTGAAGACCTTCTCTCCAGTGGTCAGCGAATTCGCGTGCTGCCGGTGCCTGACCTGAAAAGCAGTGGCCGGGATGTGGCGCTGTACGAACAGCAGAATAATGAAAACCTGGTCGACGAAGTTGCTCGTCAGGCTCTTGCTCGTGGTGAAGTGCTCGCCGGGCTGGAAAAAGTCAAACTTGAAGCCACCCTGATTGATCTGTTCCGAAAGGCGCGCAGCGATCTGGAAGAGGGCGGTGCAAACACACTGTTTCTGGCCATCGGCTTTCTCAAATGGAAGAAGAGTGCCGACGACCCGAAAACTTACTCCGCGCCCCTGATCTTGCTGCCAGTAAAACTTGAACGTAAAAGTGCCTTGTCCGGGGTAACGCTAAGCCTTCTTGATGAGGAACCACGTTTCAATCTGACGCTGCTTGAACTGCTGCGCCATGACTTCGAGTTGGTAATTCCCGGACTGGACGGCGAACTGCCCAGCGATGAAAGTGGCATTGATGTGACGGGTATCTGGAACATGGTGCGGCGAGCAGTGCGTGACGTGCCGGGTTTCGAGGTGAGTACCGAACTTGTGTTGGGAACCTTCTCATTTGCCAAATACCTGATGTGGAAAGACCTGAATGCCAACGCAGCACAGCTGCTGCAAAGCCCTTTGGTCAAGCATTTGCTGGACCCCGCTGAGGGAGATGAGGGCTTCTCCGGCTCAGACGAGTTTCCCAGACCAGAGCATCTGGACTCGTCAGTAACGCCCGCCACGCTTTTCGCCCCGTTGCCGGCCGACTCTTCACAGTTATCTGCCGTGGTGGCATCTGCCGGTACTCATAGTTTCGTCATGGATGGGCCTCCGGGAACCGGCAAGTCGCAAACCATTGCCAATATGATTGCCCACAATCTGGCCTTGGGCCGCCGCGTGCTGTTCGTGGCAGAGAAGCGCGCGGCACTGGACGTGGTTTACCGTCGCCTGGCAGAACAGGGGCTGGGCGAGTTTTGCCTGGAACTGCATTCAAGCAAGACCTCTAAAGTTGAAGTACTCAAACAACTGGACCGCGCCTGGGACGTCAGCGACGCATTGAGCGCCGACGAATGGGAGCGTGAAGCCACTCGTTTGCAGGCACTGCGTTCGCGACTCAACGATCTGGTCGCGGTACTGCACCGACGCTGGAGCAACGGGCTCTCCCTGCATCAGGCGATTGGTCGTGTGGTTCGTGATCATGGCCCTCAAACACCCAGGCTGACCTGGCCATCAGACACGCAGCATGATGCTGCCGAGTACAGCCAGTTGCTGGATCTGTCGCGCCGGTTAGGCCTGAACGGTGATGCCGCACGTAATTTGTCAGGCAAATTCGGCGCTCTGGCGCAGACTCAGTGGTCGAACGCCTGGCAGGCACACATTGCAAATGCCGCACGTGAGCTGCCGCAGGCCCTTGACGCGCTGAATGCGGCGAGTGAGAGGCTTCTTGGCCTGACGCACCTTGACTTGCCTGTAGCCGAAGTGGCGCAGGTTCAGCACTTTGGCGAATTGGCGACTCTGGTCGTGGAGTCCTATGGACTGAACCTCTCATTCGCTTTCGCACCCGACGCCGTCGCGCGTATTGAAGCCGCCCGGCGCGCGTGCCAGTTAATCGAAAGCTATCGAGAGCTTGAAGAAGGTCTGTCGCTGGATTATGCGGACGAAGCCTGCCGTCGCATTCCCGTTGAGGCGATGCGCAGCGAATGGCGAGATGCCGAAGGAAAGTTCTGGTTCCTGGCGACTTTCGCCAAGAAAAAGGTCGCGAAGAAACTGGCCTCTTCAGGTGGCGCAGCAGGCCTGCCGGACACGCTTGGCGACCTGGCGATCTTCGAGCGCCTGCACGCGCAACTGAACGAACTGGATACATTGGCCGGCAGCCTGCAATCGATCCCGGGCTGGCAGGGCCTGACCAGTGACGTGTCACAGATATTTCGTGCAGCCTCAATGGCTGAACGTCTGCGCGGGCTGATAAGCGGTCTGGCCCAATCACCGGACCACCTCGTTTCGCTACGCGGTGCCGTCGCGCGACTGGTCGTTGACGCGAACGAAATGTTGGCGCCGGGCGGGCAAATCGGCGTAGCGTTATCAGCCTTGCAACAGGCGTTGTCTCGCTATGAAGACGCCGCTCGACTGTTTGCCGAATTATCTGCAGCTGGTACAGATACACAACCGAGCGTTGGCGTGTTGAGGGCTACTTCGCTCTCAATCCAGCAACAAGAAGAGCAGCTCAAGGCATGGTGCGATTGGTGCCGGGTTCGCGAGCAGGCTGCTGAGGCTGGGTTAGCCAGTCTGGCGCGTGCGCTCGAGGCAGGGAGTCTGTCACCTGCAGCAAGCGAGGAAACCTTCATCACCGCCTATGCCCATTGGTTCGCTACGCAGGGTATAGACGGCGAACCTCTGTTGCGGAATTTTGTGGCTGCCGAGCACATGAGTGATATTGCGGCTTTCGTTCGTCTGAACGACGAAATGGCGAAACTGACGGTGCGTTACATCCGGGCCAAACTGTGTGGCTTGATCCCCTCCAAAAATGACATACCCAAGAGCAGCGGCTTTGCCATTCTCAAACATGAATTGCAGAAGTCTCGCCGGCACAAACCTGTCAGGCAACTGGCTGTCGAAATGGGCGACGCGCTGAATCGCCTGGCGCCTTGCATGCTGATGAGCCCGCTGTCGATTGCGCAATTCCTGCCCGCCGATCAACCGCCTTTCGATCTGGTCATTTTCGACGAGGCTTCGCAGATTGCTCCATGGGACGCAATCGGTTCGATAGCTCGCGGCAGGCAAGTGGTTATCGCGGGTGACCCGCGTCAAATGCCGCCGACGAACTTTTTCAACCGTGGCCCGAATGCCAGCGACGACGATACCGCGGAAGACATGGAAAGCATTCTGGACGAATGCCTGGGAGCAGGGGTGCCGAGCCACAGTCTGAGCTGGCACTACCGGAGTCGCCATGAAAGCCTGATTGCCTTCTCCAATCATCGTTACTACGACAGTAATCTCATTACCTTTCCGGCAGCAGAGACTCGCGCGAGTGCCGTCGAGTGGCGCAGGGTTGACGGTGTTTATGCAAAAGGCAAAGGGCGCTACAACCAGGCTGAAGCCGAAGCCATTGTCAGCGAGACAGTCAAGCGCCTTACCGATCCCGCGTTCGTGGCTGCCGGCCATTCGATCGGTATTATCACGCTCAACTCCGATCAGCAAAAACTGATCAATGATCTGTTGGACAACGCCCGCAAGCAGTACCCGCAGATCGAGCCGTTTTTTCAGGACACACAGACCGAGCCGGTTGTCGTCAAGAATCTGGAGACAGTCCAGGGCGATGAGCGCGACCTGATTATGCTCGGGATAGGCTACGGTCCTACCGAGCCCGGCGCGCAGGTCATGTCCATGAACTTCGGTCCCCTCAACAAGGACGGCGGCTGGCGCAGGCTTAACGTGGCGATCACCCGGTCTCGCCGAGAAATGTTGGTGTTCTCATCCTTTGATCCTTCAATGATCGACCTGAACCGCACCAATGCCCGCGCAGTCCGTGACTTGAAGCATTTCATAGAGTTTGCCCAGCGCGGACCAAAAGCTTTGGCCGAGGCGGTACAAGGCTCGGTCGGTGGTTACGACTCGCCGTTCGAGGAGGCAGTCGCTCAGGGCCTGAGGCGTCTTGGGTGGCAAGTGATTCCGCAGATCGGAGTCTCTCGTTTCCGCATTGATCTGGGAATTGTTCATCCCGATCGTCCGGGTGACTATCTGGCTGGCGTCGAATGCGATGGCGCTACCTATCACAGCGCTGCCACTGCTCGGGATCGGGACAAGGTCCGCGGAGCAATTCTCAGCGGTCTCGGCTGGAATCTGGTGCGGCTATGGTCCACGGAATGGTGGGTAGACAAAGAGGGAGCATTGCAGAGGCTGAATGCAGCGTTGAACGATCTTTTGGCTCAATCCCGGGAGGAGACAGCAGACCCACTAAACGAACAGCCAACGCCCCACTGATGGAACGCTAAAGCGCCCGCCGAAGCGTAATCCGGGTCAATTCCGAAGGTTTGCCAAGACGAATGGCAAACCCGGGCCAGAGTGCGGTGCCGTTGTTGACGTACAGTTGCATCCCGCCCACATCATAAAGCCCGGATACGAATCCGCCGTTGGCCAGGGCCAGCAGCCGGTGTAGACCGAAAATCATGCCGCCATGGGTATGCCCGGAGAGTTGCAGCGCTATGCCGTGGGTCGCTGTTTCCTCGGCGTTTCTGGGTTGGTGGTCGAGCAGGATGATCGGTGTGTCTTTCGCGATGCCTGCTATGGCTTTCTGCAGGTCTGGCGCAGGGAAGCCGGTTTTCGGCGCCGTGACATCGGTGACGCCGGCCAGAGCGATGCGTGCACCGTCGTGCTCGATCAGCGTGTGGCTGTTGGCGAGAGGGATCATGCCCAGCGAGACGAAGTGCTGCATCCACGCCTGGTTATCGAAAAAGTACTCATGGTTGCCGGGGATGACGTACACGCCATCCGGCGCACGCAAATCGCGCAGCGCCTCGATATCCTGCTTCCGGTCGTTGAGCGAGCCGTCGATGAGATCGCCGGTGATGACGATCAGGTCAACCCCCAGCGCATTGGACTGCTGCACCACAGCCCGGGTCCAGGGCGCATCGAACAGGCGGCTGATGTGCATGTCCGTCAGTTGCAATACCTTGTAGCCCTCGAATTGCGGAGGCAGGTTTTTAATCGCGATCTGGATGTCTTTCACTGGCGGCACGCGCACGGCCTGCTGGACGCCGATGGCCGCCAGCACCAGGGCAGCCATACCGATGAAATAACGCAGATTGGCCGGAATGCTCAGCGTCTGCCGGCGCACCAGCATCGTCAGCAATGTGCCGATGTCGACGATGATTTGCAGTACCGCAAGCAACAGGATCGCGCCGAACGCCCAGTTGAACAGCATCACGATGTAGCGTGGAAATTCCGGCGAGAACACGCTGCCGGAGGAAAACCGGCAATACAGATGATATTGCGAGGCAAGGACAAGCAGCACCGCAACGGCGATTTTCGCCGATAACGCCCAGGGCATCGGCCATAGGAATCGGGCGATGACGTACAGGCAGGGCATGCTGAACATGACATGAAACATTAACGTGCTCCGTTGGCGATATCGATGAAGTGGATAACTGCGTCAACGGCACGGGCAGTAATGAGGTCGATCTGGTCCTGCCGAACGCCGCCCGTTGCAGCGTATTGGTGAGCAGGGATGCTGGAGGTCATGGTGCCGAGGCGGAATGCCGATACGAGCAGACCGTGCTGCCAAGTTTCTTGCAACGCGCGCCGATTGTCGAGCTGACGTGCTTTTGCCGGCACTGCACGGCTCGAAACCGGTCTGAAACCGTCGCTTGATTGCAGCTGTCAGGCCGCACTCGACGGCTTATCCCTGCCGCGAGCCATCTCTCGAAACAGCCGGGGCGACATACCGAATGTCGATTTGAACTGCCTGCTGAAATGCGAACTGCTGCCATAGCCCCAGGCATAGGCGATATCGGTCAGTGAACGATGGGCATGCTCATTGCTGCGCAACTCTTCGGCGCAACGCGACAGGCGTCGTTGCCAGATATATTCACTGACTGTACAACCCTGTTCCACCTGGAATGTCCTGTGCAGGCTGCGCACCGAACATTGCTCGACGCTGGCGATGCGCTCCACAGTCAGGTCCCGGTCGGCAAGGTGGCGTTCAATATAGGCTTTGAGGCGATTCTGCTTGAACAGACGGAAGTCATGGGTGAGTTGCTTTTCTTCGTCTTTGTTTTTGAACGCATTATCAAGTACTCCGACAATGCTATCGCCGATCAGGCGTGCCGAATGGCGGTTAAGCAAGGGATACTGGCCATAAGCATCATTGATCAAGTGGCTCAGGATTCTCCCCAGGCCAGTGCGTCCGTTAAGGTGCACGTCCACGTTGTCCGCAAGCCGATCATCTTTACCTTCAAGCAGCAGAATGAAATGCTCGCAGCCTTGCATGCTGGTGACGCTGAAGGGTTTGCCACAATCGACCAGGAGCATGTCGTCAGGCGCCAGCACGCTGTGCTGCAGACCTTGCTCTACATGGCTGACGCCCGCAGTCTGCAATATCAGCATCCGCGGAGTGTCGAGCGCGCTGACCGCGTTGCTCAGGTGACGCGAATAGCGGTGGGCGCTGGCAGTCATCCGGCAGAAACGCAGCGGGCCGAGGTCGCCGTACTCCAGTCGCCCCCTGAAAATCGCGGTCATTGAGGGGTTCGATGAAGGTCGACTCCAGGCGCCTTATATAATCCGGCGTACGCCCAAGGTGTTCACTCATGAACTCCTTCCACTTCATCAGGCGTTCGGAGCACACCAGCTGTTCGGTGGATGCACAGGCCAGATTGTTCATAGGCTGCCTCTCTTCTTGTTGTGGTTTTCAGTTGAACGAGCAATGGTCGTTGCCCGCTCACTCATCAATGGGCCCGGTTCAGAACGGATAGTGATGGCTGCCTGCTTTCCAGGTGACCCAATGGGTCCGCGTGAACTCATCCACTGCGTATTGACCATTGAATCTGCCGAGGCCGGAGTTCTTTTCCCCTCCGAAGGGTGCATTGGGCTGGTCATCGATCGTGATGTCGTTGATATGTGTCATGCCAGCAACAATACCGCGCGCGAAGCTCAAGCCTCTCGCCATATCACGGGTAAACACGGCGCTGGCCAGACCGTATTCGCTGGCATTGGAAAGCTGCAGCGCATGAGCTTCGTTTTCGGCGATCAGCAGCGGTAGCAGGGGGCCGAACGTCTCGTCGCGCGCCAGCGCCTGATCGGCGCCTACTTCACCGAAAACGTGCGGTGGCAGAAGCAGTCCGGATGCCTGGCCACCTTGAAGGCATTTGAGACCAGCACGCTTGGCAAGATCGATCTTGCTTAGCAGACCTTCAAGCTGGCTCTGGTTGATGACCGGCCCGATCACGGTATCTGCCTCGGCCGGATCACCTGTTTTCAGGTTGCGCACACGTTCTACCACGCAGGCCGCGAAGTCCGCATAAAGAGAGCGATCAATGATGACCCGGTTGACGCTCATACAGATCTGCCCTTGATGCAGGAAGCGGCCGACCACTGCGGCGTGCGCTGCGATCTCGATATCCGCGTCATCCAGGACCACCAACGGCGCGTTGCCTCCCAGTTCCAGGGCAACGCGCTTGATGTGCTTGCCGCCGGTTGCGATGCGGCCGACATTGCGACCCACGTCTGTGGACCCGGTAAAGGAAATCAGGCTCGGAACAGGATGCTCGACGAAAGCATCGCCAATTTCCGAGCCTGCACCCACCACCACATTGAGCGTGCCGTCAGGGAAGCCGGCCTCTTCGAACAGGTGCGCTATCAGCAGGCCGCCGGTCACTGCGGTATCGCTGGCAGGCTTGAGCACTACGGTATTACCCAGCGCAAGTGCCGGCACTACCGAGCGCAAACTCAGAAACAGCGGAAAGTTCCAGGGACTGATCACCCCGACCACTCCCAGCGGTTCACGAAAGACAAAACTCTGCTGGCCGGGTTTGTAGCTGGTCAGGATCCGGCCTTCAACCTGCGTGGGCAATGTCGCGCACTCATGGACCATGCGCAGCGTCGATTGCCACTCTATGCTGGCTTTGATGCGCGTACTGCCGGACTCGCGGATCAGCCAGTCGATGATTTCTTCGCTACGGCTCTGGATAACGTTCGCCAGCCCTTCGATGAAGGTACTGCGCTCTGTCGGCTGTAACTGTGCCCAGGCAGTCTGTGCGTTGTGCGCAGCGAGGTACGCATCATCCAGGTCCGCGACTGATGCCAAAGGCATTTCCAGCAGTAGCTCACCGTTGAAAGGGTTACGATCCTCAAGCCGCCGGGTCGAACGGCCGGTGCGCCAGGCACCCTTGATGTACTGGTCGCCGGCTATGGCATATGGGGCGGGCTGTGCAGCGTTCATGATTTTTCCTTTCGAAAAAGAGGGGCACGTCAATCAGGCAATTCGAGGCTCCGGGGGCAGCGCTCAACTTCTGATCCAGGCGCGTCCCCAGGAATTAAGGGTGTACTCTTCCTGCGGCCAGACGCCGGGTTCGCGGGAGGCATCGGTCACCTCAAGCTCGGCCGAAAACTCCAGCCGGTTGCGATCGGCATCGACCACCATGAAGAACAGGTTGTTGCCCGGCCCATGTCGTCCTGGACCGAAGAAGATCGTTATACGTTCCCTGGCGAAGCGATCGCCCCAGTCACGAATATCGTTCCATTCGTTGGTTTCGTAGCAATGGTGATCCCATTCATTTTTTGACCCGCGAAAAAACGCCAATGTGTGGTGTTCATCGTCGGAACGCAGAAAGCAGGTCGTCAGTTGGCCTGTCTGCTCGTCCACTACGTTATCCGACACGGTGAACCCGACCGTGTTGACGTAAAAGTCGATCATGGCCTCCAGCTCGGTGGTCTGGAACACGACGTGTTGCAGGCGGCCAGGCATGCCATCGCGATCAACCTGGGAGGTGTCACGAGATATACCGAACAGCGTCTGTCGGCCCTGAGGGTCACGGATCATGAACGCTCCTGATTCAAGTAGCGGCGAATCGATATCTTCGACAACACAGCCATTGCCATTCAGGCGAGCGCGCAGTGTTTGCAGATGCTCCTGGTTATCCAGTGCAAAGGCTGCGGCAAGCAGCCCGCTGTGGTCAGCAGGCGATACCAGCATCGCACGTTGCGGACCGGTCAATCGCCAACTGCCATCGGGCTGCGCGAGACCATCCATGTCCAGCATGCGACGATAGAAGTCGACTTGCTGCTGCGGTTCCTTGCTCGCCAGGTGCAGGTAGCAAAGGCGAGCAGGGCGTACGCGACGGCGTAAAGGCCACTCATAAGCGCTTGACTGCCTTGCTCGGTCACGAACATGCCTCGCTGGCGTTGGCCCAGCGTTGCAGCGGTGTTGCCGCGCCAGCGCCGCTGTTCAGCGCGCTGCTCAACTATCGCCACAGCGGGATCGGCAGTGTGTCTGACCAGGCCATGCAGGCATGGCAGGGCATTGCGGTCCTCAGCGGCGAAGAACGCACCAACTACCCATTGACGTTGAACGTCGATGATCTGGCCGATGGGTTCAGCCTGACGGCGTTGGTGGATTCGTCAATCGGTGCGCAACGTGTGTGCGGCTATATGCACACGGCACTGGAAAACCTGTTGACGGCACTGGAGCAGACGCCAGAAACGCCGTTGCAGGGTTTGTCGATTCTACCAGCTGTCGAACGTGATCAGTTGCTCGTGGATTTCAACGACACCGCGCTGGATTACCCGCACGAACAGACCATTCACGGGCTGTTCGAAGCACAAGTCGAGCTTACGCCGCAGGCTCTTGCGGTCGTCCACGGCGAACAGCGCCTGACGTATCGCGAGCTTAACGAGCAGGCCAACCGCCTGGCCCATGCCTTGCGCAAGCAGGGCGTTCAGCCGGATTCGCGGGTCGGGATCTGTGTAGAGCGCGGCGTGGAGATGGTCGTCGGGTTGCTGGCGATCCTCAAGGCGGGCGGCGGGTATGTACCGCTCGACCCGGCGTATCCGGTAGAACGAATTGCCTACATGTTGCAGAACAGCGCTCCGGCCGCAGTGCTGGCGCAAACCGCGACTCAGGGCTTGCTGGCCGACGTTTCAGTACCTGTGATCAATCTTGATCTGAGCGATTGGCAGGACCAATCCGTCCAGAATCCGCAGGTACAGGGGCTGACTTCGGCGCACTTGGCCTACCTGATCTACACCTCGGGCTCGACCGGCCTGCCGAAAGGCGTGATGATCGAACACCGCAACACCGTTAACTTCCTGAGCTGGGCGCACACGGCTTTCGACGGCTCTGCGCTGGAAAAAACGCTGTTCTCCACCTCGCTGAACTTCGACCTCGCGGTTTACGAGTGCTTTGCACCGCTGACCTCGGGCGGCAGCATCGAAGTGGTCAAAAACGTGCTGGAACTGCAACACGGCGAGCACGATATCGGCCTGATCAACACCGTACCGTCGGTGCTCAAGGCCTTGCTGGAGGTCGATGGACTGCCGAAATCGGTCCACACGGTCAACGTCGCCGGTGAAGCGCTGAAACGCAGCCTGGTGGAAAACCTGTTCGAAAAAACCGGCGTGCAGCGCCTGTGCAACCTCTACGGCCCATCCGAAACGACCACCTATTCAAGCTGGGTGGCTATGGATCGTGAAGACGGCTTCGCAGCTCACATCGGCAAGCCAGTCGGCAATACACAGTTTTACCTGCTGGACGAACAGCAACAGCCTGTGCCACTCGGCGTTGCCGGTGAGATCTACATCGGCGGTGCTGGCGTGGCCCGTGGCTACCTGAACCGTGACGACCTGACTGCCGAACGCTTCCTCAAGGACCCTTTCAGCCAACAGCCTGCGGCACGCATGTACCGTACCGGCGACCTTGGCCGGTATCTGCCAGACGGCAATATCGAATACCTCGGCCGTAACGACGATCAGGTGAAAATCCGCGGCTTCCGTATCGAGCTGGGCGAGATCGATGCACGCCTGGCCAAACACCCGGCCGTACACGAAGCGGTGGTCAACGCCCGCGAAGATGTTCCGGGTGATAAGCGTCTGGTGGCTTATTACACCCTGAGCGCAGGGCAGGCTTCGGTAGACATCGACAGCCTGCGCGGCTGGCTGCAGGAGCAATTGCCGGCCTACATGATCCCGGTGGCCTACGTACGTCTCGATGCACTGCCACTCACCCCGAACGGCAAGCTGGACCGCAAGGCCTTGCCAGCACCTGAAGCCGATGCACTGATCAGCCGGGGTTATGAAGCCCCACTAGGTGAAACCGAAGCGCAGATCGCAGCCATCTGGCAAGACCTGCTGGGCGTTGCTCAGGTCGGCCGTCACGACAACTTCTTCGAGCTGGGCGGTCATTCGCTGCTGGCGGTGAGCCTTATTGGCCGTATGCGCCAGTTGGGTTTGAGCGCTGACGTGCGCGTGCTGTTCGGCCAGCCGACGTTGTCCGCCTTGGCGGCCGCAGTCGGCGGTAACACGGACATCGTGGTGCCAGCCAATCTGATTACCGAGGATTGCCAACGCATTACGCCTGAATTGCTGCCACTGGCCGACCTGACCCAGGCACAGATCGATAAGGTAGTCGACAGCGTGCCGGGCGGCGTGACAAATGTGCAGGACATCTACCCATTGGCGCCGTTGCAGGAAGGCATCCTCTATCACCACCTCAGCGCTGAGCGCGGAGATCCGTATTTGCTGCAATCGCTGTTCGCCTTCGACAGCCAGGAGCATGTCGACGACTTTGCCCGCGCCTTGCAGTTCGTGATCCAGCGCCATGACATTCTGCGCACTGCACTGGTCTGGGAGGGACTGGACGAACCGATGCAAGTGGTCTGGCGTCAGGCGTTGCTGATGCGCGAAAGCTTCGACCCAGATCCGCAAGGCGGCGATGTCGCGACACAGTTGCACCAGCGTTTCGACTCCCGCCGCCACCGTCTGGACATTCGTCGGGCGCCGATGATGCGTCTTGTACATGCCTGGGATGAGTCAAACCAGCGCTGGCTGGGCTGGTTACAGTTCCATCACCTGGTCATGGACCATACAACGCTGGAAGTAGTGCGCCATGAGATGCAGGCCTACCTGCTGGGGCAGGGGGCTCAACTGGGCCTGGCGGCACCATATCGCAATTATATTGCTCAGGTCCGCCTGGGCATGAGTCAGGAGGAACATGAGGTGTTCTTCCGCGACATGTTGAGCGATGTTGACGAGGCGACGCTGCCGTTTGGTTTGCAGGAGGTGCAAGGTGACGGTCATGACATCGAAGAAGACTTTCTGCCGGTGGATCTGGAGCTCAGCCGTCGTTTGCGGGCCCAGGCCCGTCAACTGGGAGTCAGTGCCGCCAGCCTGGTCCACCTGGCCTGGGCGCAGCTGTTGAGTAAGGCCTCGGGGCGTGACGACGTAGTGTTCGGCACCGTGCTGCTGGGCCGGATGCAAGGTGGCGAAGGCTCGGAGCGAGCGCTGGGCGTATTTATCAACACCTTGCCGCTACGTGTGGGCTTGGGCGAACAGGGCGTGCGTGACGGGGTCAAGGCCACGCACCGGCGCTTGACCGCATTACTCGGGCATGAACACGCGTCTCTGGCGCTGGCCCAACGTTGCAGTGGCGTGGTCGCACCGGCGCCGTTGTTCAGCGCCTTGCTCAACTATCGCCACACCAGCGTTGCCGTGACCGATGAAACGCTGACGGCCTGGAATGGCATGCAGGCAATAGCACTGGGCGATGAAGAACGCACCAACTATCCACTGACCCTCAACGTCGATGACCGCGGCGAAGACTTCCTGTTGACCGTACAGACCATACCGCTGATCGACGGCGCCCGGATTTGCGCCTACATGCTGCAAACATTGAGCAATCTGGTCAACGCGCTTGAGCAGGCGCCGCAGACACCGTTGCACGCTATTTCGATCCTGCCGGACAGCGAGCGGCAGCAGTTGCTCGAACAGTGGAACGAACCTGGCAATACCTATACAAGCGAGACACCGATTCATCTGCAATTTGAAGCCCGCGCAGCAGAGCGGCCGAATGCCGTGGCGCTGGTGTTCGAAGAGCAGACCCTGAGCTACGGCGAACTCAACGCCCGTGCCAACCAGGTTGCACATCGCCTGCTGGCCCTCGGCGTTCGCCCGGATGATCGGGTAGCGATCTGCGTCGAACGCGGCCCGGCGATGATCATTGGCTTGCTGGGTATTCTCAAATCCGGCGCCGGTTACGTGCCACTGGATCCGGCTTATCCGCTGGAGCGCCTGGTCTATACCCTCGGTGACAGTGCGCCGGTCGCGTTGTTGAGCCAGCAGTCGGTGCAGCAGACGTTGCCTGTCTGCGAAGTGCCGCTGATCTATCTCGACGATGCCGACCTGCAGGACGAATCCGTCTGCAATCCGCAAGTACCGGTCAAGCCCGCTGACCTTGCCTACGTCATCTATACCTCGGGCTCCACCGGTCTGCCCAAGGGCGTGATGGTCGAGCATCGCAACGTTGCACGACTGTTCTCGGCTACCGAAGACTGGTTCGGTTTCAATGAACAGGATGTCTGGGCGCTGTTCCATTCGTTCGCCTTCGACTTCTCGGTCTGGGAAATCTGGGGCGCCTTGCTGCACGGCGGCCGTCTGTTGATCGTCCCGCAACTGGTCAGCCGCTCGCCGGAAGACTTCTACACGCTGCTGTGCAGTGCCGGGGTGACGGTGCTCAACCAGACGCCAAGTGCGTTCCGTCAACTGATTGCTGCCCAGGCTGAAAACACTCAGGCACATTCGCTGCGTCAGGTGATTTTCGGCGGTGAAGCGCTGGAAACGGCGATGCTCAAGCCGTGGTACGCCTGCAGCGTGAACGCTGGCACGCAACTGGTGAACATGTACGGCATCACTGAAACCACAGTGCATGTGACCTATTACCCGTTGCAGCCCGAAGACGCCCAGCGCGTCGGTGCCAGCCCGATCGGCAAGCGCATCCCGGACCTGCAGCTTTATCTGCTCGACGCCCATGGCGAACCCGTGCCGACAGGCGTGATCGGCGAGTTGTACGTGGGCGGTGCCGGTGTTACTCGTGGCTACCTGAACCGTGAAGCACTGACGGCAGAGCGTTTCCTCGATAACCCGTTCAGCACTGCACCGGGTGCGCGCCTGTACCGTACCGGCGACCTGGCACGCTGGCTGGCCGATGGCAGCCTTGAATACCTGGGCCGCAACGACGAACAGGTCAAGATTCGTGGCTTCCGTATCGAACTGGGCGAGATCGAAGCGCGTCTGGCTGAATATCCGGACGTCCGCGATGCCGTGGTGCTGTGCCGTGAGGATGTGCCCGGCGACAAGCGTCTGGTGGCCTATGTCACGACGCAGCAACCGGAAAGCCTGCTGGACATCGAAAGCCTGCGCGAGCATCTGCACGGTGCATTGCCGGAGCACATGGTGCCCGCGGCCTACGTGCAACTCGATGAGTTGCCACTGACGGCCAACGGCAAGCTCGACCGCAGGGCTTTGCCGGTGCCCGACCGTTCGGCGGTGGCCAGTCGTGGCTATGCAGCGCCTGAAAACGACACTGAGATGGCCATTGCGCGGATCTGGCAAGACCTGCTGCAACTGGAGCAGGTCGGTCGTCATGACAACTTCTTTGAGCTGGGCGGCCACTCACTGCTGGCCGTCAAACTGATCGAGCGGATGCGCCAGATCGATCTGGTTGCCGACGTGCGCGTGTTGTTCAGTCAGCCGACCTTGTCTGCCCTGGCAGCAGCGGTAGGCGGCAAGGGGGCACTGGAAGTACCCGCCAACCTCATTCCCGCCAACTGCGAGCGCATCACCCCGGACATGCTGCCTCTGGCAGCGCTGAGCCAGGATGATATCGACCGCGTGGTGGCAAGCGTGCCTGGCGGTCTGGCCAACGTGCAGGATATCTACCCCCTCGCGCCCCTGCAGGAAGGGATTTTGTATCACCACCTTGCTGCGGTCGAAGGTGACCCGTATTTGCAATACGCGTTGTTTGCCTTTGACAGCCTCGAGCGTCTGCAGGGTTTCGCCCAGGCACTGCAAGGCGTGATCGCACGGCACGATATCCTGCGCACCGCCGTGCTTTGGGAGCGTCTCGACGCCCCGGTGCAGGTGGTCTGGCGTGAAGCACCTCTGGGCCTGGATGAGCTGATACTTGACCCTGCCGATGGCGATATCGCCGAACAACTGCTGGAACGTCTGGACCCTCGCCACACGCGTCTGGACATTCGTCAGGCACCGATGCTACGCATCGGTTATGCACATGACGCGGAGAACGACCGCTGGCTGGGCATGCTGCTGTTCCATCACCTGGTGGACGACGCCACGTCGCTGCGCATTCTCACCAGCGAAATCGAGTCATACATGCTCGGACAGCAAGCCTCTCTGCCACCGTCCGTGCCTTATCGCAATTACGTAGCGCAGGCCATGCTCGGCGTGAGCCGAGAAGAGCACGAAGCGTTTTTCCGCGACATGCTCGGTGATATCGATGAACCGACGCTGCCGTTTGGCCTGCAGGACGTGCAGGGCGACGGGCGCGGTATCGAGGAAGCACGCCTACAGGTCGACATGGACCTGAGCCGCCGCCTGCGCTTGCAGGCCCGTCAGTTCGGGGTCAGCTCCGCCAGCCTGTATCACCTGGCATGGGCTCGTGTTCTGGGCGCCTTGTCAGGCAAAGATGATGTGGTCTTCGGCACTGTATTGCTTGGCCGCCTGCAAGGCGGTGCCGGGTCTGACCGGGCGCTGGGGATGTTCATCAATACCTTGCCGTTGCGTGTCACGCTGGGCGAGCAGGGCGTGCGCAACAGTCTGAAGGCTACCCACGCCAGGCTCAGTGGGCTGCTTGCCCATGAACACGCCTCGCTGGTACTGGCCCAGCGTTGCAGTGGCGTGTCCGCTTCGACGCCGCTGTTCAGCGCTTTGCTCAACTACCGACATCTCGCCGCTGAGGTCAACCAGCAGACACTGGACGCCTGGCAAGGTATCGAAAGCCTGCGTGGCGAAGAACGCACCAACTATCCGCTGACCCTTTCAGTAAACGATGAGGGAACGGGCTTCAGTTTAACGATTCAAGCCAGTGCCAGCATCGACGCGCAACGCGTCTGCGCGTATGTGCAGACCACTCTGGAGAATGTGGTCAGCGCACTGGAGCATTCCGGCGAGATGTCGCTGGCAGGCTTGTCGGTTCTGTCGGCCGCGGAGCGTGAGCATCTGGTGTATGGCTTGAACGCTACCGCGCTGGAATACTCGCAACAGCAGACCATCCATGGGATGTTCGAGGCACAGGTCGAACGCACGCCTCAGGCGCTCGCTGTGGTCCACGGCGAGCAGCGTCTGACGTATCGCGAGCTTAATGAGCAGGCCAACCGCCTGGCCCACGCCCTGCGCAAGCAGGGTGTACAGCCGGATTCCCGCGTCGGTATCTGTGTTGAACGCGGTGCGGATATGGTCGTCGGCTTGCTGGCGATCCTCAAGGCGGGCGGCGGTTATGTGCCGCTCGACCCGGCGTATCCGGTAGAACGAATTGCCTACATGTTGCAGGACAGCGCTCCGGCCGCAGTACTGGCGCAAAACGCTACTCAGGGCTTGCTGGCGGACGTTTCAGTACCTGTCATCAATCTTGATCTGAGCAACTGACAGGACCAATCCGTCCAGAATCCGCAGGTGCCGGGGCTGACTTCGGCGCATTTGGCCTACCTGATCTACACCTCGGGTTCCACCGGCCTGCCGAAAGGCGTGATGATCGAACACCGCAACACCGTTAACTTCCTGACCTGGGCGCACACGGCTTTCGACGGCTCTGCGCTGGAAAAAACACTGTTCTCCACCTCGTTGAACTTCGACCTCGCGGTTTACGAGTGCTTCGCGCCACTGACGTCGGGTGGCAGCATCAATCTGGTGAAAGATGTTCTGGAAGTGCAACACGGCGACCACGATATCGGCCTGATCAACACCGTACCGTCGGCGCTCAAGGCCTTGCTGGAAGTCGATGGACTGCCGAAATCGGTCCATACCGTCAACGTCGCAGGTGAAGCGCTCAAGCGCAGCTTGGTCGAATCGCTGTTCGAGAAGACTGGTGTGCAGCGTCTGTGCAACCTTTATGGCCCGTCCGAAACGACCACCTACTCAAGCTGGGTGGCGATGAACCGCGAAGACGGCTTCGCAGCTCACATCGGCAAACCAGTGGGCAATACACAGTTTTACCTGCTGGACGAGCAACAGCAGCCTGCGCCACTGGGTGTTGCGGGTGAAATCTACATTGGCGGTGCCGGTGTGGCACGGGGTTATCTGAACCGTGACGACCTGACCGCCGAACGTTTCCTCAAGGACCCGTTCAGCGAACAGCCAGCGGCTCGCATGTACCGCACCGGAGACCTGGGGCGCTACCTACCAGACGGCAATATCGAATACCTGGGTCGTAACGACGATCAGGTAAAGATCCGTGGCTTCCGTATCGAACTGGGCGAGATCGATGCACGACTGGCCAAACACCCGGCCGTCCATGAAGCAGTGGTGGCTGCTCGCGAAGATGTTCCGGGTGACAAGCGTCTGGTGGCTTATTACACCCTGAGCGCAGAGCAAGCTTCGACAGACATCGACAGCCTGCGCGGTTGGCTGCAGGAGCAACTGCCGGCCTACATGATCCCGGTAGCCTATGTGCTGCTCGACGCACTGCCGCTGACGCCGAACGGCAAGCTGGACCGCAAGGCACTGCCAGCACCGGAAGCCGATGCACTGATCCGTCGTGGTTACGAAGCCCCCCAAGGCGAAACCGAAACCCTGCTGGCGCAAATCTGGAGCGACCTGCTCCAGGTTGAACACGTCAGCCGTCACGACCAGTTCTTCGAGCTGGGCGGTCACTCCTTGCTGGCGATGCGCCTGATTTCGCAGATTCGCCAACAACTGGGCGTCGAACTGAGCCTGGCCGCGCTGTTTGCCCACCCCGAACTGAGCACACTGGCACTGGCCATCGCCCAGGCCGGACGCAGCATCCTGCCGGATATCGTACCGGTGGCACGCGATCAGGCCTGGCCATTGTCGTTCGGCCAGCAACGCCTGTGGTTCCTCGCCCAGATGGAAGGTGCCAGTGCGGCCTACCACATGCCTGTCGGCCTGAGCCTGCGGGGCGAACTGGATCGCGCGGCGATGCAACGAGCGCTGGAGCGTATCGTGGCGCGCCACGAGGGTCTGCGCACCACCTTCATTCAGGGCGATGACGAACAACCATTGCAACGGATCAGCCCGGCGGATGCCGGCTTCAACCTGCAACTGCACGATCTGCAAGGGCTGGTGGATGCCAAAGAGAAGCTTCAGGCACTGGCCAGTGAGGAGTCGCTGCAAAGCTTCGATCTGGAACAGGGCCCATTGATCCGCGGCCGCCTGATCCGTATGGCCGAGGACCATCACGCCCTGTTGCTGACCATGCACCACATCGTTTCCGATGGCTGGTCAATTGGCGTGCTGACCCGTGAATTGGCGGCGCTCTACGCGGCATTCAGTCAGGGCCAGGACGACCCGCTGGCGCCACTGGCGCTGCAATACCTGGACTACGCGGTGTGGCAGCGTCGCTGGCTGAGCGGCGATCTGCTGCAGCAACAAAGCGACTACTGGCAGCAAACCCTGGCAGACGCTCCGGCGCTGCTGATGTTGCCCACCGACCGGGTGCGTCCGGCACAGCAGGACTATACCGGCGCGGTGCTGCCCATCGTGCTCGACGAAGACCTGACTCGCGGCCTCAAGGCATTGAGCCAACGTCACGGCAGCACCCTGTTCATGACCCTCATGGCCGCCTGGGCTGCACTGCTGGGGCGGCTGTCCGGCCAGGACGACGTGGTCATCGGCACGCCAGTGGCCAACCGCACACGCAGCGAAGCCGAAGGATTGGTGGGCCTGTTCGTGAATACCCTGGCGATCCGCGTCGACCTCAGCGACAAGCCCACGGCAGAAACGCTGCTGGCGCAGGTCAAGACCAACACGTTAGGCGCCCAGGACCATCAGGACCTGCCGTTCGAGCAGGTGGTGGAAGTGATCAAGCCGGTGCGCAGCCTGTCGCACAGCCCGGTGTTCCAGGCCATGCTCAGCTGGCAGGACATGGGCGGTGGGGATTTCGCCCTTGGCGATCTGCAACTGGAAAGCCTGAGCGCGGGCCATACGCTGTCCAAGTTCGATCTCTCGCTGGACATCGGCGAAGCCCAGGGTCAGTTGTTCGGTTCGCTGGAATACGCCACTGCGTTGTTCGATGAAGGCACCATCGCACGCTATCTGGGCTACCTGCAGCGTTTGCTGCACGCCATGGTCGCCGATGACCGCCAGGTGCTGGAACACGTACCACTGCTCGATACGGCGGAGCGCAAGCATCTGCTGGTCGACCTTAACGCTACCGACGTGCCTTACCCGCAAGATCGCACGATTCATCAGCTGTTCGAGGAAAAGGTCCAGGCACAGCCCGACGCCATCGCCGTGGCCTTCCAGGCGCAGCGCTTGAGCTATGCCGAACTGAACCGCCAGGCCAATCGTCTCGCTCACCACCTGATCAGCCTGGGCATCGGTCCGGATGATCGAGTGGCGATCTGCGTCGAACGCGGAGTGAAAATGATCGTCGGGCTGCTCGGTACACTCAAAGCCGGTGCCGCCTATGTACCGCTGGACCCGGCTTACCCGGCCGAGCGCCTGGCCTACATGATCAACGACAGCCAGCCGGCGGCGTTGCTCACCCAGCGCGGCTTGCAGGAGCGTTTGCCCGCACTGTCGATGCCGCTGGTATTGCTCGACGACGAGCACTGCCAGGGCTTCGTCGAGTGTGATGACAACCCGGTCGTACCGACACTCGGCGTGCGCAACCTGGCGTATGTGATCTACACCTCGGGTTCCACGGGCAATCCGAAGGGCGTGATGATCGAACACCGAGGCCTGGTCAACTACAGCGTCGATGCGGCGCGGCTGTTTGGCCTGTCCCAGAGCGACACGGTGCTGCAACAAAACACCCTTAACTTCGACCTGTCGGTGGAGGAGATCTTCCCGGCACTCCTGGCCGGTGCCACTCTGGCGCCAAGCCGCGAGATATTCGGCAGTGAGGGCACTGAAAATCACGGCATTTACCCGACCGTCCTGCACTTGACCGCCGCGCACTGGCACACCCTGGTCGCCGAATGGCACAACCAGCCGCAGGCTGCTGAACAACGCCTGGCCGAGGTGCGCCTGATCAACGTCACAGGTGACGCATTGTCAGCACAGAAACTCAAACTCTGGGATGAGGTGCGCCCGGCACACACTCGCCTGATCAACACTTACGGGCCGACCGAAGCGACGGTGTCCTGCACCGCGGCCTACGTCAGTCACGACGCTGCGGTCGGCAGCGAAGGCAGCGGCAACGCGACCATCGGCAAGCCGATGGCCAACACCCGCATCTACCTGCTCGATGCCCATCAGCAGCCGGTGCCATACGGCGTGGCCGGTGAGATTTTCATCGGTGGCGACGGCGTGGCACGCGGTTACCTGAACCTTGCAGAGGTCAACGCCGAGCGCTTTCTCGCTGATCCGTTCAGCAACAGCCCTGATGCCCGGATGTACAAGACCGGTGACCTGGCACGCTACATGGCCGACGGCCGTATCGAATACCTGGGCCGTAATGACTTCCAGGTCAAAGTGCGCGGTTTCCGTATCGAACTGGGCGAAATCGAAGCGCGTCTCGGTAGCTGCAAAGGGGTCAAGGAAGCGGTGGTGATCGCTCGGGAAGACAATCCCGGCGAAAAACGCCTCGTGGCCTACATGATCGCCCAGCCACAAACAAACCTGGATGCCGCCAGACTGCGCGCCAGACTGCGCGCCGAACTGGCGCCGCAACTGGCCGAGTACATGCTGCCAAGTGCGTTCGTGCTGCTTGATGCACTGCCGCTGACACCGAATCGCAAACTCGATCGCAAGGCCTTGCCAGCTCCAGCGGACAACGCCTTTGCCAGTCGCGAACATGTCGCCCCGCAAGGCACCAGCGAAAAAGCCCTGGCGCAGATCTGGCAGAACCTGCTCAACCTGGAAGCAGTAGGGCGTCATGACCACTTCTTCGAACTGGGCGGGCACTCGCTGCTGGCAATGCGCCTGATTTCCCAGGTGCGTCAGCGCATGGGCGTCGAGCTGAGCCTGGCGGACATCTTCGCCCAGCCGGAACTCGCGGCGCTGGCTCAGGTAGTGGCACACGCTGCCGGCAGCAGCCAGCAGCCCATCGTGCCGGTGTCCCGCGATCAGTCCTTGCCGCTGTCGTTTGCCCAGCAACGCCTGTGGTTCCTCGCACAGCTGGACGGCGGCAGTGCGGCTTATCACATTCCAGCCGGTCTGCGTCTGCGCGGCAGGCTCGATCAGGACGCACTGAAGCGCGCGCTGGACCGTATCGTTGCGCGCCATGAGGCATTGCGCACAACCTTTGTACAGGAACAGGACCAGGATCCGCTGCAGCGCATCGCTCCAGCCGATATCGGCTTCAACTTGCAACTGCAGGTGCTGACCGGGCAGGGCGACGCGGAACAACAACTGCTCGCCATCGCCGCAGAAGAGGCCGAAGAGGGCTTTGATCTGCTCAACGGCCCACTGGTGCGTGGACGTCTGGTATGCCTGGCCGATGATGACCATGTCTTGCTGGTGACCATGCACCACATCGTCTCTGACGGCTGGTCCGCTGGCGTGTTGACCCGTGAACTGGGCGTGCTCTATGCAGCGTTCAGCCAAGGCGCCGAGGATCCGTTGCCAGCATTGCCCGTGCAATACGCCGATTACGCGCTGTGGCAGCGCAACTGGCTGAGCGGCGACGTGCTGCAGCAACAGCGCCAGTACTGGCAGCAGACTCTGGCCGGCGCGCCGGCCTTGCTGACCTTGCCGAGCGACCGGCCACGCCCGGCGCAACAGGACTACAGCGGCCAGTTGCTCGGCCTGGTCCTCGACGCCGACCTGACGCGTGGCCTCAAGGCGCTGAGCCAGCGTCATGGCAGCAGCCTGTTCATGACGGTCATGGCCGCATGGGCTGCGTTGCTGGGACGTCTGGCCGGTCAGGACGACGTGGTCATCGGTACGCCGGTGGCCAACCGCCTGCGTACCGAGGTGGAGGACCTGATCGGGTTCTTCGTCAACACCCTGGCCGTGCGCGTCGACCTCTCGGGGACACCGAGCGTCCAAAGCCTGTTGCAGCAGGTCAAACAGCAGACCCTGGCCGCCCAGGCGAATCAGGACCTGCCGTTCGAACAGGTGGTTGAGGTGGTTCGCCCACAACGCAGCCTGTCCCACAGCCCGATTTTCCAGGCCATGTTGTCGTGGCAGAACAACGAAGCATCCGATCTGGCGCTTGGCGACATGAGCCTGCAGGGCGTCGCAGTGGCTGGCCATACGGCCAAGTTCGACCTGACGCTGGACATGACCGAGGTCGGCGATCAGCTGATCGGCACGCTGGAATATGCCACGGCACTGTTCGACGAAAGCACCCTGCAGCGTTACATGGGCTACTTCCAGCACTTGCTGGAAGCCATGGTCGCCGACGACCGCCAGTTGCTGGAGCAGGTGCCGCTGCTCGATAAGGCGGAGCGCCAGCATCTGCTGGTCGACCTTAATGCTACCGATGTGCCTTACCCGCAAGACTGCACGATTCACCAGCTGTTCGAAGAAAAGGTCCAGGTACAGCCCGACGCTATCGCCGTGGTCCACGAGGCGCAGCGCCTGAGCTATGCCGAATTGAACCGTCAGGCCAACCGTCTGGCTCATCACCTGATCGGCCTGGGCATCGGCCCGGACGACCGGGTGGCGATCTGCGTCGAGCGCGGTGTGGAAATGATGGTCGGCCTGCTCGGTGTGCTCAAGGCAGGGGCGGCTTATGTACCGCTGGACCCTGCCTATCCGGCCGAGCGACTGGCTTACATGATCACCGACAGCCAGCCAGCGGCGTTGCTGACCCAGCGTGATCTGCGCAAGCGCTTGCCGACCCTGACCTTGCCACTGGTGTTGCTCGACGGCGATCAGCGCGCCACCTTTACCGAGCGTGACGACAACCCGGTGGTGGAAGCCCTCAGCGTGCGCAACCTGGCGTATGTGATCTACACCTCGGGCTCCACGGGCAATCCGAAGGGCGTGATGATCGAACATCGCGGCCTGGTCAACTACAGCGTCGATGCGGCGCGGCTTTTTGGCCTGGCGCCAACCGACACCGTGCTGCAACAGAACACCCTGAACTTCGACCTGTCGGTAGAGGAAATCTTCCCGGCCTTGCTGGCGGGTGCCACCCTGGCTCCGAGCCGCGAGATCTTCGGCAACGAAGGTCTTGAAACTCACGGCATTCATCCGACGGTCCTGCACTTGACCGCCGCGCACTGGCACACGCTGGTGGCCGAGTGGCACAACCAGCCTCAGGCTGCCGAACAACGCTTGGCCGAGGTGCGCCTGATCAACGTCACGGGTGATGCGCTGTCGGCGCAGAAGCTCAAGCTCTGGGATGAGGTGCGCCCGGCGCATACTCGCCTGATCAACACCTATGGTCCGACCGAGGCAACCGTTTCTTGCACCGCGGCTTATGTCAGCCATGATGCTGTGGCCGGCAGCGAAGGCAGTGGCAACGCGACCATCGGCAAACCGATGGCCAACACCCGCATCTACCTGCTTGATGCCCATCAGCAGCCCGTGCCCTATGGCGTGGCTGGTGAGATCTTCATCGGTGGCGATGGCGTGGCACGCGGCTACCTGAACCTTGCCGAGGTCAACGCCAAGCGTTTCCTCGCGGATCCGTTCAGCAGCAGCCCTGATGCCAGGATGTACAAAACCGGCGATTTGGCACGCTACATGGCTGACGGCCGCATTGAATATCTGGGGCGTAACGATTTCCAGGTCAAGGTGCGCGGTTTCCGGATCGAACTGGGCGAAATCGAAGCCCGCCTGGGCAATTGCGCCGGGGTCAAGGAAGCGGTGGTGATCGCTCGGGAAGACACTCCTGGTGAAAAACGTCTTGTGGCCTACGTGATTGCACAGCCACAAGCGAACCTGGATGCCGCCAGTCTGCGCGCCGAACTGGCACCGCAACTGGCCGAGTACATGCTGCCGAGCGCGTTTGTGCTGCTTGATGCACTGCCGTTGACGCCGAACCGCAAGCTCGACCGCAAGGCGTTGCCGGCTCCGCAAGCCGATGCCTTTGCCAGCCGCGAACACGTGGCGCCGCAAGGGGCCACAGAGCTGGCGCTGGCGCAGATCTGGCAGAACCTGCTCGATCTGGAACAGGTGGGCCGTCACGACCAGTTCTTTGAACTGGGCGGGCACTCGCTGCTGGCGATGCGTTTGATTTCCCAAGTGCGCCAGCAGTTGAGCGTCGAGCTGGGCCTGGCGGATATCTTTGCCCAGCCGGAACTGGCAGCCATGGCACGCATACTCGCCGACGCCAAAGGCAGCAGCCAGCCGCCTATCGTGCCGGTGTCCCGTGATCAGGCCTTGCCGCTGTCGTTTGCTCAGCAGCGTCTGTGGTTCCTCGCGCAGCTGGAAGGCGGCAGCGCGGCTTACCATATTCCGGCAGGGCTGCGTCTGCGTGGCACTCTGGATAACCCTGCGCTGGAGCGAGCGCTGGACCGTATCGTCGCCCGCCACGAAGTGCTGCGTACGACCTTTGTGCAAGAGCAGGACCAGGATCCGGTGCAGCGCATCGCTCCTGCCGATATCGGTTTCAGCCTGCAACTGCAGGTGTTGACCGAGCAGGCGGATGCTGAACAGCAACTGCTCGCCATCACCGCTGCAGAGGCCAACGAGGGCTTCGATCTGCTCAACGGTCCGCTGGTACGGGGACGCCTGGTGCGCATGGCCGAGGACGATCATGTGTTGCTGGTGACGATGCACCATATCGTCTCCGACGGCTGGTCCGCGGATGTGCTGACCCGCGAGCTGAGTGCGCTCTATGCGGCGTTCAGTGCCGGTGCCGAGGATCCGCTGCCCGCTTTGCCGGTGCAATACGCCGACTATGCCGTGTGGCAGCGCAACTGGCTGAGCGGCGAAGTGCTGCAGCAACAGCGTCAGTACTGGCAGCAGGCCCTGGGTGGCGCGCCAGCCTTGCTGACCTTGCCAACCGACCGGCCACGCCCGGCACAACAGGACTACAGCGGCAACGTTCGCAGCCTGGTGCTTGATGCAGAGCTGACCAGCGGCCTCAAGGCCCTGAGCCAGCGACATGGCAGCACCCTGTTCATGACCGTAATGGTCGCATGGGCCTCGCTGCTGGGGCGTCTGGCCGGCCAGGACGATGTGGTGATCGGTACACCGGTGGCCAACCGCGTGCGTGCCGAAGTGGAGGACCTGATCGGGTTCTTCGTCAACACCCTGGCGATACGCGTCGATCTGTCCGGCGCACCCAGCGTCGAAGCGTTGATGCAGCAGGTCAAGCGTCAGACGCTGGCAGCGCAGACCCACCAGGACCTGCCGTTCGAACAGGTGGTCGAGGTGGTTCGTCCGCAACGCAGCCTGTCCCACAGCCCGATCTTCCAGGCCATGCTGTCCTGGCAGAACAACGAAACGTCCGACCTGTCGCTCGGCAGCATGAACCTGCAAGGCGTAGCGGTAAACGACCACACGGCGAAGTTCGATCTGGTGCTGGACATGACCGAGGTCGGCGATCAGTTGATCGGCACGCTGGAATACGCCACGGCGCTGTTCGACGAAAGCACCATGGACCGTTACCTGGGCTATTTCCAGCGCTTGCTGGAAGCTATGGTCGCCAATGAACAACACATACTGGAACACGTTCCATTGGTGGATGCAGTCGAGCGTCAGCATCTGTTGACCGGTCTTAATGCAACCGACCGCGCTTACCCTGAGGGCCAGTTGATGCATCGCCTTTTCGAGGCGCATGCAGCGTCTCGACCTCAGGTGCTTGCGGCCCGTCAGGGTGAGCAGACGCTGACCTACGCCGAACTCGACAGCCGCGCCAACGCCCTGGCTCAGCACTTGCGCCAACACGGCGTGCACGCGGGAACCCGAGTGGCGATCCTGCTGGATCGTTCGGTGGAACTGCTGACCAGTATGCTGGCCACACTCAAGTGCGGCGCGGCTTACCTGGCGCTGGATCGCCTGGCTCCCGAAGAGCGTCTGCGCTTCATGCTCGAGGACAGCGAAGCAACCCTGTTGCTGACCCGCAGCGAACTGACGGCACCTGACCTGACACAGAGACTCGATCTGGACACCCTGGATCTATCAGCGTTGAGCCAAGGGCCAGTCGTGCTTGCAGATGAAGCTGCAGGCGAGACCCCGGCGTGCATCATCTACACCTCCGGCTCCACCGGCCTGCCCAAGGGCGTGATCGTGACCCACAACGGCATTGTGCGGCTGGTGCGGGACAACTACGACTTCCGTGCCGATGACCGCGTGGCGTTTTCTTCCAATCCAGCGTTCGACGCCAGTAGCCCGGAGATCTGGGGTGCCTTGCTCAACGGCGGCCAGTCGATAATCGTCGAGCCTTCCGTGTTGCTTGAGCCGGCGGCCTTTGCGGCCTTGCTCAAACGCCATGCGGTGACGGTGATGTTCAGTTCGACCGCGTTGTTCAATCTGTATGCCGGGTTGATTCCCGAAGCTTTGGCAGGCTTGCGCATGCTGGAGTGCGGTGGCGAACGGGCGGATCCGGCGTCGTTCCGCCGGGTACGGGAGCACTCGTCTCAAGTGCGCTTGTTCAACGGCTACGGCCCGACCGAGGGCACCACGTGCGCCACTCGTTACGAAGTGTTTGATGTGCAGCCGGGAACCCTGAGCCTGCCGATCGGCAAACCCAACGCCAACGTGCGCATCTATCTGCTCGACGCGTGCGGCGAGCCGGTGCCGATGGGCAGCGTCGGCGAGATCTACATCGGCGGGGTCGGGGTCGCGCTTGGCTACCTGAATCGCCCGGAACTGACCGCCGAACGCTTCAGCGACGATCCGTTCAGTCAGCAGGCGGGCGCGCGTCTCTATCGCACCGGCGACCTGGCGCGCTGGTTGCCGGACGGCAACCTCGAATACCTGGCGCGCAATGATGGCCAGGTGAAGGTCCGCGGCTTCCGTGTGGAGCTCGGGGAAGTCGAAAGCAGCCTGCATGGGTGCGATGGCGTGCGTAACTCCGTGGTAGTGGCCCGCGAAGACAGCCCGGGCGACACGCGTCTGGTGGCTTACTACACCGTGCACGCTGACGTTGAAGCACCCGAGCCAGAGGCTCTGCGTGCACAACTGAGCGCCAGCTTGCCGGAATACATGGTCCCGAGCGTATTCATCTGCCTGCCAGACTTGCCGCTGACGCTCAATGGCAAGGTGGATGTCCAGGCACTGCCAACGCCGACAGCGGATCAGTTCGTGAGCCGAACGTTTGAAGCCCCGGCAGGGGAGTTGGAGATTCGTCTGGCGAAAGCCTGGGCGGAAGTACTTGAATTGCAACAGGTGGGACGTCATGACAGCTTCTTCAATCTCGGCGGTCACTCGCTGATGGCGGTACGACTGGTCAACCAACTGGTACAGAGTGGCTTGCCGGTGTCTCTGGCCGACGTTTTCCAGCACGCCAGCGTGGCGGCCCTGGCCAGCCTGCTGGGCAGCCGCAGCGAAGAGGTTGCAACGCAGCTTCATGAGCAACTGGTGCCGGTGCGCACCACCGGCAACCAGCGTCCGCTGTTCCTGGTCCACGAGTTCACCGGCCAGGATGTGCACTTCGCGGCGCTGGCGGTACACATCGACAGCGACATTCCGGTCTACGGGTTGAGCGGCATCCCGCTCGGTCAGGAACAGTTGCTGACCATGGAATGCCTGGCAACGCGCTTGTTGGGTGCGATGCGCAGCGTGCAGCCGCACGGACCTTATCGCCTGGCGGGCTGGTCGTTCGGAGGGCTTCTGGCCTACGAAATCGCCATCCAGCTGGAGGGCATGGACGAGGAGGTGGAGTTTATCGGCATGCTCGACACCTACATGCCGCGCCTGGTGGATCAGGGTCGCGAGCGTTGGGACCTGCAGACCGCCCACCGTCAGCACCTGCTGGAACACTGCGAGCAGTTCTGGAAAGCCCGAGGCGAATGCGCGCAGGCTCTGGAAGCCCTGGAGCGAGTGCGTGCAAACCGGCAGGCCTTTGATTTCGCCGGGCTCCTGCAGCACTGCCGTGAGCAGGGTGCGCTGCCGCCGGAGCTGGACATCTACACGAACGAGGGTCTTTGCCAGTACCTCGACCGAGAGGTGGCTCACGGTCATGCGCAGGCCAATTACACGGTTTACCCCAACAGCGTGCCGCTGCACCTGTTCACTGCCAGTGAGTGGGAACCCAACTCGCAGAAGCACAGCGGTTACCTGGGTTGGGATAGCGTACTGCCCGTCAGTCAGTTGCGCAGTATCAAGGTCGCGGGCGATCACTTGAGCATGATGAAGCCGCCACATATCGAGGGCCTGGGTCAGGCGATCAGCCAGGCGTTGACTGATCTGCCCGATCGGCCACGGGGTGCTGACAACGCCCACCGGCCGTTGCTGACGATTCAGGGCGGACGCCGCGATCATGCGCCCGTGTTCTGTGTCCCGGGGGCAGGGGACAGTGTGACCGGTTTCATCGGCCTGGCCGAGGCACTGGGCCCGCACTGGCCGATCCACGGGCTGCAACCGCGCGGGCTGGATGGCCGCACGGTGCCTTACAGTCTGGTGGAAACCGCCGCCGAAGCGTATCTGCAAGCACTCGACAGCACTCACCCCGAGGGGCCGGTGCATCTGCTCGGTCATTCGTTCGGCGGCTGGGTGGCCTTTGAAATGGCCCAGCGCCTGACGGCACGTGGCCGCGAAGTGGCTTCGCTGACACTGATCGACAGTGAGTCACCGGGCGGCAACGGCGTGGTGGGCAAACCTTACACCGCGATAGGCGTACTGGAACGTTTGATCGAGACCATGGAACTGGCTGCGGGTAAGTCGCTGGGCATCGATCGTGCGGCCTTCCGGACCCAGGACGATGTCGGTCAGATGCGCTTGTTGCATGCCGGGATGGTGCGGGCAGGGATGTTGCCGCAGCGTTCTTCGCCGGACGCGATGCGCGGGCCTGCGCGGGCTTTCGGTACGGCGTTGCGCACACGTTATCAACCGTCGCAGATCTACTCCGGGCCGGTGCGTCTGGTGCTGGCCGATGACCCAGTGCTGGATGCGGCGGGCAATCAGCGTGAACAGCAGGCGATGGTCAGCGGCTGGCGCCAGTGTGCTCCGGATCTCACTGTCTGGCGTGGGCCGGGCAACCATTTCACCATTCTCAAGGCGCAGCATGTACAGCATCTGGCGAACTGGTGGCTACCCCGCCAATAACGCCGTTTCTTCAAGCCCGGCGGTCCATCGCCGGGTCAATTCTCAACACATTCGTGGCTTTCTATGAAAAAGTTGAAGTTTCGCAAAGTGCTCATCGTTGTCGTGCTGCTGGTTCTGGCAGCGGGTATTGCCTACAGCGTCCAGTCTCCGGAAAAGGCTCCGGAGTACCTGACCGCCAAGGTCGAACGCACCGACATCGAAAACTCGGTGCTGGCCAGCGGTGTGCTGCAAGGCATCAAGCAGGTTGACGTTGGCTCGCAGGTCTCGGGCCAGCTCAAGTCCCTGAAGGTCAATCTGGGCGACAAGGTCAAACAAGGTCAGTGGCTGGCGGAAATCGATCCCGTGGTGCTGCAGAACACTCTGCGCCAGTCGCAGGTCAACGAACAGAACCTGATCGCCCAGAAAGACGCGGCTGTGGCGCAGCTCAAGGACGCCAAAGCCATTTACCAACGCTACAAGCAATTACGTGCGGATGACGCAATCTCGCAAAAGGACTTCGATACGGCGCAATCGGATTTCGAGGTCCGGAGTGCCAACCTGCGGTCGCTGGAGGCACAGGTGCGCGACGCAAGAATTCAGATCGAGACCGCCAGGATCAACCTGGGCTATACCCGTATCGTCGCGCCGATCAGCGGTGATGTGGTGGGTATCGTGACGCAGGAAGGTCAGACTGTGATCGCCAGCCAGCTGACACCGGTGATTCTCAAGTTGGCGGATCTGGACACCATGACTGTCAAGGCACAGGTATCCGAGGCCGACGTGATTCATATCACCCCCGGGCAAGAGGTGTATTTCACCATTCTCGGCGATGCCGAAAAACGCTATTACGCCAAGCTGAAGGGCACGGAGCCAGCACCGCAAAACTTCCTGGATGCACAATCCAGCACCGCCAGCAAGCCGAACAGTGCGGTGTTCTACAACGCATTGTTCGACGTCCCCAACCCTGATCACCGTCTGCGTATTTCGATGACCGCCCAAGTGCATATCGTGCGTGAAAAGGCCAAGGACGTATTGACTGTGCCTGTTGCGGCCCTGGGCGACAAGAACGGCGACGGCAGCTTCCCGGTACGCGTGGTGGACGCGCAGGGCCAGGCCCAGAGCCGCAATGTGCAGACCGGCATCAACAACAACGTGCGGGTCGAGATCAAGAGCGGCCTTGCCGAGGGTGACCAGGTGGTGATCGGTGAACCGTCGGCCACACCAGCGACAGCGGGGGCCTGACCATGAGTCGAGCTCTTCTTGAACTCAAAGGTGTCACCCGGCGTTTCGTCGCCGGCGAGAAGGACTTCATCGCGCTCAATGACATCAACCTCACGATCAATGCCGGCGAACTGGTTGCCATTACCGGGGCCTCGGGCTCCGGCAAGTCAACGCTGATGAACGTGCTGGGTTGTCTGGACCACGCCAACAGCGGCAGCTACAAGGTCGACGGGCGTGAAACCGGTACGCTGACCGATGATGAGCTGGCAGAGCTGCGCCGCGATCACTTCGGTTTCATTTTTCAGCGTTATCACCTGTTGCCGCACCTTGCGGCGATCCAGAATGTCGAAATGCCGGCCATCTACGCAGGCACCGGTAAAAGCATGCGTGTGGAACGCGCGCAGAAGCTGCTTGAGCGCCTGGGACTGTCCGGGCATCTGGAGCACAGGCCAAGCCAGTTGTCAGGCGGCCAGCAGCAGCGGGTGAGTATCGCCCGGGCCTTGATGAACGGCGGCGAGATCATTCTGGCCGACGAACCCACCGGAGCCCTCGACAGTGTGAGCGGCAAGGAGGTGATGAATATCCTCCTTGAGCTCAACAGCGCCGGGCACACGGTGATCCTGGTAACCCACGACGAGAAGGTTGCGGCGCACGCCGAGCGCATCATCGAAATGCGTGATGGCGAGATCATCGCCGACCGGGTCAACACTGACCGTCCGATCGTCAACGAAAAAACCACCGAGCGCCTGCCGAGCAAACCCAGGCAGGGCAACCGGCTGATGGCCAACATCGGCCTGTTCCAGGAGGCCTTCGTCATGGCGTGGGTGGCGCTGATCTCGCACCGCATGCGCACGCTGCTGACCATGCTCGGGATCATCATCGGCATCACCTCGGTGGTGTCGATCGTTGCGATCGGCGAAGGGGCCAAGCGCTATGTGCTCAAGGACATCCAGGCCATCGGCAGCAATACCATAGAGGTGTTCCCCGGCAGTGACTTTGGCGACACCAAGTCTATGGATATCCAGACTCTGGCGCTGTCCGATGTGACGGCGTTGAGCAGTGAGTACTACATCGACAGCGCCACACCGAATATCGGCCGCAACCTGCTGGTGCGCTACCGCAACATCGACGTCTCGGCGACGGTGAGCGGGGTCAGCCCGAGTTAGTTCCAGGTGCGTGGCACCAAAATGGGCTTGGGGGTGGGGTTCAACAAGGATGACGCCCGGCGGCAGGCACAGGTGGTAGTAATCGATCACAACACGCGGATTCGCCTGTTCGGTCCCAAGGTCGATCCGCTGGGCCAGGTGATTCTGGTGGGTAACCTGCCGTGCACGGTGATCGGCGTGACCGAGAACAAGAAAAACATCTTCGACACCAGCAAGAACCTGAATATCTGGATGCCCTACGAAACCGCCTCCGGACGCCTTCTGGGTCAGACCTACCTGGACGGCATCACCGTGCGGGTCAAGGACGGACAGCCAAGCAAGGTGGTCGAGGACAACGTCAACAAGCTGTTGCAAAAGCGTCACGGGACCAAGGACTTCTTCACCTACAACCTCGACAGCGTGATGCAAACGGTGCAGAAGACCAGCCAGTCGCTGGCCCTGTTACTGTCGTTGATTGCGGTGATCTCGCTGGCGGTCGGCGGTATCGGGGTGATGAACATCATGCTGGTGTCGGTCACGGAACGGACGCGCGAGATCGGCATTCGCATGGCAGTCGGGGCACGCCAGGCGGATATCCGTCAGCAGTTTCTGGTGGAGGCGGTGATGGTCTGCCTGATTGGCGGGGTCATCGGCATCGGCCTGTCGTTCGTGATCGGCTATGTGTTTTCACTGCTGGTCAAGGAATGGCAGATGGTGTTCTCCGTGAGCTCGATTGTCACTGCGTTCATCTGCTCGACATTGATCGGCATCGTGTTCGGCTTCGTACCCGCACGTAACGCGGCACAGCTCGATCCGATCGAAGCGCTGGCACGGGATTGACAGGGGGATTGCAGGACAAGGATGTCCTGCCCATTGGAAAAGGGCGTGCGACCGCGCATTGAAAAGTGCCTGCGGGCGGAGTCAGAAAGATCGGCGTATGAGGTCGGCGCAGGAAGCTTAAGGGCAGGGATCCTGCTCGCAAGAGGCTGGTGCAGGCAACGAATGTCTGTCGTCTGCGTCAGCCTCCCGAGCAAGCTTTTGCGAGGGATCAGCCTACCGCACTGACGCTGGAAACCCGTGCGGCGCTGCTGCTCCTGAGGGCCTGTTCGAAGCGGTCGAGAACTGTACCTACTTCCGACTCGGTAATGTTCAAAGGTGGCAGGAAGCGCAGGACTGCGCTGCTGCGTCCACCCGTTTCGATGATCATGCCGTTGTCGAAGCACTCCAGCTTGATCGCTCGCGCACGTGCGCCATCGCCAGCCCCAGGACGCGATCCGCTGGCCGGTTTGACGATCTCCACGCCAAGCATCAGCCCACGGCCACGAACATCGCCGATAAACGGGAACTGTCGAGCGATATCTTCCAGCCCGCTTTGCAACTGCTCCCCCCGGCGCGAGGCATTGCCTGCCAGGTCGTGCTCCTTGATATGACGCATGGTCGCAGCTCCAGCCACCATCGCCACCTGATTGCCACGGAATGTACCTGCGTGCATGCCTGGGCCCCATGTATCCAGGTGCTCGGCATAGACGATCACTGATATTGGGTAGCCACCACCGATGGCCTTGGACAGCACCAGAATATCCGGCGTTATCCCGGAATGTTCGATGGCAAACAGGTTGCCGGTACGCCCGAGTCCGGTCTGCACTTCATCAATAATCAGCAAGATGCCGAGCTCGCGGGTGATCTCCCGCACGGCGCGCAGCCACTCGGCCGATGCCGCGATACAGCCGCCTTCGCCCTGAATCACTTCGACCACCACCGCCGCCGGTTTGGGCACGCCGCTTTCCGGATCACTGAGTACCGTGCGGATGTACTCGATGGAGAGGCGGTCGGTATGTTCGCCATCGGTGCCGAACGGGCAGCGGAAGCGATAGGGGAAGGGCAGGAAGTGGGTGCCCTGGGCCAGCAGGCCGGCTTTGGGGTTGAGGTTGCCCATGGCCGACAATGCGCCAGCGGTCATGCCATGGTAACCACCGTGGAAGGACATCAGCGGCGAGCGCTGGGTGTAATGGCGGGCCAGTTTGATTGCGGCTTCGACCGCGTCTGAGCCACTGGGGCCGCAGAACAGGATTTTGCTGTTGTCACGCATGCTGGCGGGCAACGTCGCGAACAGTTCTTCGACGAAGGCGTGCTTGGCCGGTGTGGCCAGGTCAAGGGCCTGCTGCAGATGATCACTGTTGAGAAATTCGATCACCGCCTCGCGGACCACCGGTGGGTTATGACCCAGTGCCAGCGTGCCAGCGTTCGACAGGCAGTCGAGGTACTCCCGGCCGTTGGCGTCCTTGACTCGCATGCCTTTGCCGCTGACAAACAGCTGCTGGAAGGTCGCTGCATAGGTGCGCGCATTCGACTCCAGTTTCTTGAGATTGCTTAACTCTTCCATAGTCGATCCCTTGTTGGCACAGGTACGGATTCATTGCTACTCGCTTCGAGCAGAGCGCGATTCTGTAAGAACCTCAGGGGGATCGCCAACTTATCGCCGCCGGACTGTCCCCGTATTCCACGACAGACATCTCGCGGCCTCAGGCGTTAAATGCATGCTACGAAAGGGATTTGTGGCGCTGTAGGAAATCTCGCGACAACGCTCCTGATCGCCCGGATCCCTGCGCCGTTGCCTTATCTCCAGACAACCACTGTTCCGGAACCTTCGAGAGCTTTATGTCGATTGGCAAACCTGCTGGCCACTTCCTGTTGTCGACGTTTCTGGTGTCGCTGCTGAGCGGCTGCACGCTAGGACCGGACTACCACTTGCCTGCGGTGGCGGTTGCCAGCAAGTGGCATGCGCCACTGCCCCATGACGCGTCGATGGTCGGGCTGCAGGATTGGTGGCAACAGTTCAATGACCCTGCGCTGGCAACCCTGTTGCGTCTGGCACAGGCAGACAGCCCGTCACTCGACAAGGCTCTTGCGCGCATTGCCCAGGCACGTGCAACGGTGGACGACAGCGTTGCCGACCGGCTGCCGCAAGTGAGCGGCGGTGTGAGCAAGTCACGCGCCGGCATCAGGCAGAGCGGGGTGCGCCAGAGCGGCAAGACCTCCGGCGCAACCCTCGATGCGTCCTGGGAACTGGACCTGTTCGGCAAACTGCGACGCACCGACGAGGCTTCACGCAATCTGCTCGAAGCACGTGTCAATGATTGGCATGACGCTCGCGTATCACTGGCCGCCGAGGTCGGTGATGACTTCGTGCAGTACCGCGGCTGCCAGATGCTGGTGAACGCTTACCGTGATCAGGCGCAATCCCAGGAGCAGACAGCACGTCTGACTCGCGTATCGTTTCAGGCCGGGTTTACCGCCGCCGCCGATTCATCGTTGAGCGACGCCAGTGCGGCGGCGAGCACTGCGACTCTCATCAAACAACAGAGCGAGTGCGACGTGCTGCTCAAGAGCCTGGTGGAGCTGACTGGCAGCGACGAGGAACAGGTACGAGAAGTGCTCAGCCATAACCCCGCGCGACTGCCGCAGCCTGCGTTGCTGGATGTACGGGAAATACCCGCCGATCTGGTGCGCCAGCGCCCGGACCTGGCGTCCAGCGAACGCGAACTGGCCGCAGCGAATGCGAAGATTGGCGCTGCCCAGGCTGATCGTCTGCCGAGCCTGAGCCTGGTTGGCTCGTTCGAAGTGGGGACCACCACCGGAGTATTCAGCCGCGATTGGAGCCTCGGCCCGCAACTGACTGTTCCGCTGTTCGATGCAGGCAAGCGCCGGGCGGCGGCAGATTCTGCGCGGGCGGATTATGACACGGCGCTGGCGACCTACCGGCAAACCCTGCGCACAGCGGTAATGGAGGTCGAGCAGGCGCTGGTGCGCCTGGACGCGGCGCGGCGCTCGCAAGCCAGCACGCAGCGGGCCAGCGACGGTTATCAAGCGTCGTTCGAGGCCACAGACCGCAACTGGCAGGCCGGTAATGCCAGCCTGCTGGACCGCGAAGAGGCTCGCCGCTCGGCGCTGTCGGCTGAAATCGAACTGATCAACGTGCAACAAAATCAGGTGCGCTACTGGATTGCCCTGTACAAGGCCCTGGGCGGTGGATGGCAGGACAGTCGCGAAGGTTTGGCCGGTGAAACACCGAAGCGGGGCGGCGCATGAGGAAGATACGCGTGTATGGGCTGCTGACGCTGGCAGTGCTGGGCGTTTCGGGCTGGCTATTGTTTGGCCGCGCAGAGCCGCCCCCGGCAGCCGCGGCCGCGCCGGCCACCAGCCTGACGGTCGAGGCGGTGCAACCGCGTCGCGAAGACTGGCCGCAGGAGCGTGTGGCCAGCGGTGCGCTCGCACCGTGGCAGGAAGCCGTGATCAGTGCCGAGACCGGAAGCTTGCGTATCGCCAGCCTGAAAGCTGATATCGGCGATCAGGTGAAGAAGGGCCAGGTTTTGGCGACCCTGGCCGATGACAGCGTGCTGGCCGAGGAAAACAAGCAGAAGTCGGCGGCCGCCCAGGCCTCTGCGCAACTGCAGGAAGCCCGCTCCAATGCCAGACGGGCGGCCTCGGTAGGGCAGAGCGGCGCCCTGTCCGAGCAGAAACTGGAAGAGTACCGGGTCAAGGTGCAGACCGCCGAAGCTGACTTGGCCTCGGCGAATGCCGATCTGCGCAGCATCCGGATCAAACTCACGCAGACGCGCATCGTCGCAGTGGATGACGGAATCATTTCCGGGCGCAAGGCCTTGCTTGGCGATGTGGTGTCGGCGGGCAGCGAAATGTTCAGAATGATCCGGGAGGGCCGCATCGAGTGGCAGGCGGAACTGGATGCCCAGCAACTGCCAGGCGTCAAGGCCGGGCAGCTCGCCCGTGTGAAGCTGCCCGGCGGTAATGAGGTCGAAGGGCACGTGCGGCTGGTCTCGCCAGTGCTTGACGGCAAGACCAGCAGGACGCTGGTCTACGTATCCCTGCCGACAGGGTCGATGGCCCGCTCCGGCATGTACGCCAGCGGTCGCATCGAACTGCCGTCCAGCCCGGCGCTGACGGTTCCGGACACCAGCGTGATCCTGCGCGACGGGCGCTCCTATGTGTTTGTACTGGGCAAGGACATGCGCGTCAGCCAGCAAGTGGTAGAGATCGGACGACGTCGTGGGTCGGCGCTGGAAATCCTCGGCGGCCTGGCAGAGCAGGCACAGATCGTCCGCAGCGGTGGGGCCTTTCTCAATGACGGGGCCAGCGTGACGCTGGTCAACGCCGAGGCCCGCGCGCAATGAATATCTCCGCGTTGTCGATTCGTTACCCGGTTCCGGCGGTCATGCTGTTTTTATTGCTGACCCTGTTTGGTTTCCTCGGATTCGAGCGTCTCGGCATCCAGGACTTTCCCGACACCGATCTGCCTGCTGTGGTCATCAGTGCCTCGCTGGAAGGGGCCGCCCCCGAGCAACTGGAAACCGAAGTCGCGCGCAAGCTCGAAGACAAGCTGACCTCGCTGCGCCTGCTCAAGCATGTCACCACGCAAATTACCGAAGGCAGTGTCCTCATCAATGTGATCTTCGACATCGACAAGGATGGCAACGAAGCCCTCAACGAAGTGCGCAATGCGGTGGACAGCGCTGCGGCTGAATTGCCAGCCAACCTCGACACGCCATCGGTAACCCGCCTGACCACCAACACTACGGCGTTGCTGACCTATGTGGTCGATGCGCCACGCATGGACGAAGAAGCGTTGTCATGGTTTGTCGACAACGAGCTGAGTAAACAGCTGCTGACCGTGCGTGGGGTCGCGAAGATCAGCCGGGTGGGCGGTGTGGACCGCGAAGTCCAGGTTGACCTTGATCCGGCGCTGATGGCCGGTCTGGGTCTGAGTGTGACGGACATTGCAGATCGTTTGCGGGCGATGCAGAAAGACAACTCCGGAGGGCAGGGCGATCTGGGCAGCGGTCAACAGGCGCTGCGTGTCCTCGGCGGTATTGACGACCCCGCAGCGCTGGGCGCTATCCGCATTCCCGTCAGCGATGGACGGATGCTCGCTGTGCAGCAGTTGGCCACCGTGCGCGATACCCATGCCGAGCGTACTACGCTGGCGTATCGCGATGGCAAACCGGTGATTGGCTTTCAGGTCATCCGCTCCCTGGGCTTTTCCGACGTCGGCGTGACCAGGGATTTGCGCCAGGCAGTCAGTGAGTTCGCCAGGCTGCACCCTGATGTGCGTATTGAAGAGGCGAGTAATGCCGTCGAGCCGGTGATGGAAAACTATCGTGGCTCCATGGCGCTGCTCTACGAAGGGATGTTACTGGCGGTGCTGGTGGTCTGGTGGTTCCTGCGTGACTGGCGGGCGACCGTTATCGTGGCCACGGCGCTGCCCTTGTCGATCATCCCGACCTTCGGCGTGATGTATTTTGCCGGTTTTAGCCTCAATACCGTATCGCTGCTGGCGCTGGCGTTGGTGATCGGCATTTTGGTCGACGATGCCATCGTTGAGGTCGAAAACATTGCGCGACACCTGCGCATGGGCAAAACCCCACGGCAGGCGGCAATCGAAGCGTCCGACGAGATCGGCCTTGCGGTATTGGCAACCACCGTGACCCTGGTCGCGGTATTCCTACCGACAGCTTTCATGGGCGTGATTTCCGGCAAACTGTTTCGCCAGTTCGGTGTGACCGCCAGCGCTGCGTTGATGTTTTCGTTACTGGTCGCCCGTCTTCTGACGCCGATGATGGCTGCGCACTTTCTCAAGGCGCGATCGCATGGCGAACACGACGGCGGTTTGATGAGGCGTTACCTGGGCTGGATTCACACCAGCCTGAGCCACCGCAAGACCACCATGGCCATTGTGGGCGCTCTATTTATAGGCTCGCTGGCGCTTATACCCTTGCTGCCAACCAGCTTTCTGCCTGCACAGGATATTGCCAGCAGCACCGTCAACCTGGAATTGCCGCCCGGCAGCAGTCTGGCGCAGACCGGCGAGATTGCCTTGCAGGCTGAGAAGCGTTTACGTGCGATCCCTGAAGTGGCCCACGTGTTCATCGCAGCGGGCAGCGGCGATGCCGGCAGTGCGGGTAATCGCAACGCGATACTGACCGTCGATCTGCTGCCGCGAGACCAGCGCGCCCTGAAACAATCCCAGGTGGAAGCGAGCATGCGTGAAAGTCTGCGCAGTTTACCTGGTGTGCGGGTGACGGTCGGTGGTTACGCCAGCGGCGAACGGCTGGACATCGTCCTCGCCAGCGATGATGGCGATTTACTGGAGCGTACCGCCGCCGCGCTTGAACCGCAGTTGCGCCAGATAAAGGGCATCGGCAACGTCACCTCAAGTGCTGCGGTGCAACGACCGGAAATCCAGATGCGCCCGGATGTTGTCCGCGCGGCAGAGCAGGGTGTCAGCAGTCAGGACATCGCCGACACCCTGCGCATGGCCACCTATGGTGAATACAGTTCGTCTCTGGGCAAGATCAATCTGTCCCAGCGCCAGGTCAATGTGCGGGTGCGCATGCAGCCGCAAGTACGTACCGACCTGCAGAGCCTCGCTCAGTTACGGGTCACGGGGCGTGATGGCCAGATCGCACTGGCGTCGCTGGGAGAGCTCAGCATGGGCAGCGGCCCCGCGCAGATTGATCGTATCGATCGCTTACGCAATATCACCCTGTCCATCGAACTCAATGGCAGCAATCTGGGCGAAGTGATGGAACAGGCCAGGCAAACGCCGGTCATGCAGAACCTGCCAGCGCAAGTAAAACTGGTGGAGCAGGGCGAGTTGCAGTTGATGAGCGAGTTGTTTGGCAACTTCAGTCTGGCGATGGCCGTTGGCGTATTCTGTATCTACGCGGTGCTGGTGTTGCTGTTCCATGACTTCATGCAGCCGCTGACCATCCTGTCGGCGCTCCCGCTATCGCTTGGTGGCGCACTGTTGGCACTGTTGATCGGCGGGATGAGTTTTTCCATGGCGTCAGTCATCGGTCTGCTGATGCTGATGGGGATCGTCACCAAGAACTCGATCCTGCTGGTGGAGTACGCAATCATGGCTCGCCGTGCGCCGACCGTAAGCCGCTACGAAGCGTTGATCGACGCCTGCCACAAACGCGCCCGGCCAATTCTCATGACCACCATTGCAATGGGCGCGGGCATGCTGCCGACCGCACTGGGATGGGGCGGCGAATCCGGTTTCCGTCAACCGATGGCGGTGGTCGTTATCGGCGGACTGTTGGCCTCAACCGTACTAAGCCTGTTGGTAGTGCCCGTTATCTTTACTTATATCGATGATGGCCATGAGAAACTTATAAAGTGGTTTCGCAGGCCTGGGTAAACAGTGTAATGCTGCCTCGGGGCTGGCTCCCTGACCGGAATAAGCACCAGAGAATACTTCGCATTCCGACATACTTCCTCCCTGGGTTCCACTGAGCGCACCCAGCGCATCAGTACCCGTTTTCATGCAGTCCCCCCTTTTTATCCAGTAACACCCCCGTGGCTATTCATAAAATCCGCTTCATGCCGATAAAGACAGGGAGCGCGAAAAGTCAAAGTGTCGTGAACAGCACTTTCTACCTCTCGCGGCCCGTAAAACTAACGGTCTTGGGCCAGATATCTACTAGGCTACGGCACGGTTAGTTTGTTGTAGGAAGCAGGTTCTGCCCTGGCACAGAGAGGGGATGGCCATTTCTGTAGTCCAACGAACCGCTTACAACAAAAGTACAAAACCACGCGTAACTACTTGCCTCTAGTGCAGTAGGGCTCTCGGACAGAAGTGACCCCTTACTTAACGATGATGGATAATCAATGAACCTGATAAATCGCACCAGTTTCGCTAAAAAACTCATGGCCGCGTTCATCGTTTGCGCCATGATCACGTTGGCTGTGGGTGGTTTGGGCATGCTCGGTATCAACCGGCTTTCCGATGCCCTTGAGCTGACGTTCTCGAATAATCTGGTTTCAGTGGCCAACACCAACGAGACGATGACCGCCCTGACCACTCATAACCGCGGGCTTTACCGTTTGCTCGATGCCAAGGACAAGGCCAAGGCGGAGAAAATGCGCCAAAGTATCAATGCCGAGCTGGAGCGTGCGCAGAAAGTCTATGCCATCTACCGCGCCACCCCATTGGAGGACGATGAACGCGCAGCGGGTGACCAGTACGACGCCTTGATGCCGGCCTACATGTCTGCTTCCCAGAACATCTTTGACCTGCAGCAGGCAGGCAAACTGGAAGACGCGCGCAATCGCCTCAACGCGATGGCGGACGGGGAGTTCAACAAGGCTCGCGGCTACCTGCAGATCATGATCGACTCCAACAAGCGCCAGATCAAAGAAGGTGCAGAGGCCGCTGACAGGCTGCAAAGCAACTCGGTATTCATGTTGACGGCGGGTATTGTCATCGCGTTTGTGGTGGCGATCATGTTGGGTATTCTGATCACTCGCATGATTACAGGACCACTGAGAAGCGCTATCGAAGTTGCACAACGTATTGCATCGGGTGACTTGACCCAGAG
Organism: Pseudomonas cerasi; assembly: GCF_900074915.1. GTDB lineage: Bacteria > Pseudomonadota > Gammaproteobacteria > Pseudomonadales > Pseudomonadaceae > Aquipseudomonas > Aquipseudomonas cerasi. The sequence continues at coordinate 2,855,226 of NZ_LT222319.1, read as the reverse complement.
CGTTTCCAGCACCCGAGGCGATGAAGCGGGGCACCTGCTCAATGCGATCGGCACGATGCAGGGCAACTTGAAACGCACGATTCAGGAGATTTCCAGCGCGTCCGATCAACTTGCCTCCGCAGCCGAAGAGCTTGGCGCGGTCACCGAAGAAAGCACACGCGGCCTTACTCGACAAAATGACGAGATTCAACAGGCTGCAACGGCGGTAAACGAAATGACGGCTGCTGTTGAAGAGGTAGCCCGCAATGCAGTGTCTACCTCGGAGGAGTCCAAAGCACTGGCAACCGACGCCGCGAACGGTCGTGGCCAGGTGGATAACACCGTCAAGGGCATCGGCACAATGGTCAGGGAGATTACCGAGTCGACGGGGTCAGTGACCACGCTTGCCGGCCACGTCCGGGATATCAGCAAAGTGCTTGAGGTCATCCGCAGCATTGCGGAACAGACCAACCTGCTTGCGCTGAACGCCGCCATCGAGGCTGCACGCGCCGGTGAACAAGGCAGAGGGTTTGCTGTGGTAGCCGACGAAGTGCGCGCTCTGGCGCACCGCACCCAGGCTTCAACGGTGGAAATCGAAGGCATGATCGGTACCGTGCAGTCCGGTGCCGACGGTGCGGTCGCTGCAATGAGCAAAAGCCTGGCGACGGCCACCAACACCCAGGAACTCGCTCAGCGTGCCGGCAGCGCCCTGGAAAAAATCACCAGCGGCGTAGGCACCATCAACGAGCGCAACATGGTGATTGCCTCGGCGTCCGAAGAACAGGCCCAGGTCGCACGCGAAGTGGATCGCAACCTGGTCAACATTCAGGAGCTGAGCGCACAGTCTGCAGCGGGCGCTAATCAGACGAGTGCATCCAGTCAGGAACTGTCACGGCTGGCGATTTCGTTCAACACGATGGTTGCGCAGTTCAAGCTTTAACAGGCTTGTGCAGGTGTATTTCCGGTCTGATCGTCTGGACCGCTTTGACCGGGAATACACACTGCTTTCTCTTGTTCTTTTCTTGTTGACGGTCGACCTTGCCAGTTTGCAGAGGCGACTCGCTTAAGAGTGTCGACCAGCCGCGAGCATTCGCAAAGCTGCTCCCGCCTCATTACAATCCCGGCAGATAGACCAATCCAAAGGTGTACATTGGAATTCACACGGGACAGATTCAACGGGATCATTGTCAACGCGTCTTCATTGCCAAATGATCCGCAAGCGTTGCAAGACGCTGTCGACGCGCTAGTTATCCTCATCGAGAATGAGCGCCTGGCGCTGGCCTGGGTCACACTGCCCATCAGCAATGCCCAGAGTATTCCGATCTTCACCGCTGCCGGGTTCTCTTTCCATAGCTGTCTGACCGATCAACTTACTCTGGTGCGGCGCCCTTTAGATCAGGTATTCGTCCCGTTCATACCTACCCATACTGTCGGAGCGGGGGCCATCGTGATTAATGAAGCAGGGGAACTCCTTGTCGTGAAGGAGCGAGGCACCCAGGGGTTCAAGCTGCCGGGAGGGCACGTAGACAACGCTGAACGAATTCAGGATTCAATCGAACGCGAGGTGCTGGAGGAAACCGGGATCGAATCGAAGTTCTAATCCATTGTGGCGCTTACTACCAAACATCCCTACCAATTTGGCAAATCAAATATCCACTTCATCTGCCGAATGACGGCTCTGACGCAGCGCATAAACATCCTGGACACTGCCGAAATAGAAGAAGCCAAATGGGTAGCGTTGCAAGCCTACCTGGCAGACGACAGCAATAGCATGTCCAACCGACAGTTGCTAAAGGATGTCGCATTCAGCCAAGGTCTCGTTCCCACCGAGTATTCCGCCAATGTAGGAGCTCATAAAAAACAGGAGATTTTCACCACAACGGGTGATCAATCGGAAACGCTGCTTTAAGGTCTGTGGCAATTCATGCGGATTGAACTGCCCACGGACACCGCAAAATTAGCGCATTGCACGCGTTCCGGAATGGAGCGGGGTAGCCTGAGTCGGGCTGGGCAGCAAATGGAGACTACTGATCAAATTTGAAATATCTTGAAACATTCGTGTCACATGAAGAGTCAATGGAATAACCCTCTTCAAGGTTTTCCGATGAAAACGCCTCGCCCGAACACACGTCTCAAATCCCTCATCAATCTGCGCAATCTAAAAATGGCGCGGTCTGCGCACGCGTTCGTTCGAGGCAATACCGCCCAGTTCTATGAGTGGCTTCACAGCCAGTCGGGTAGGCGTCTGCCCAGCGGTCCGCCGGTCTGGATCTGTGGCGATTGTCACGCCGGCAATCTGGGGCCCACAGGGGATTCGAGAGGGCGCATCGACATGCATATCCGCGATCTCGATCAGGCCGTCATCGGTAATCCTGCCCATGACCTGGTGAGGCTGGGGTTGTCGTTGGCGACGGCTGCTCGTGGCTCGGACTTGCCCGGCGTTACCACGGCAAGAATGCTGGAAGAGATGATGCAGGGCTACGAAGAAGCTTTTTTGGGCGACGACGATGAAGAGCCTGATCGCCCTGCGCAAGTGAAAGCCGGAATGCGTAGCGCGGTACAACGTACGTGGAAGCACCTTGCCAAGGAGCGCTTCGAAGGTACGCAGCCGACCATTCCGTTGGGTAAGCATTTCTGGCAACTGTCACGCGCGGAACGCGATGCAATCAAGGAGCTTTGTGAAACGCCGGAGATTCATGCGCTGGTGACATCGCTCAAAGGCAGGTCGCAGGATGACCGTGTGCGCTTACTCGACTCCGCCTATTGGGTAAAAGGATGCAGCTCTCTGGGGCTGCTTCGCTATGCGGTGCTGATGGGTGTTGGCGATGAAGAGGATGAAGAGTTCTGCCTGCTCGACGTCAAGGAAGCCGTCGCAGCGGCGGCCCCCCGTACGGCAAGGGCTCGCATGCCCAGAGACAATGGCAAACGGGTAGTGGAGGGCGCCCGGAACCTGTCGCCCGGCCTGGGCAGCCGAATGGTTGCCGTACGAATGCTGGATCATTCGTTCTTCATACGTGAGCTGCTTCCTCAGGACATGAAGCTGGAACTGGATGAGCTCACCGAGCAAGAGGCCATGCAGGCCGCAGCGTATCTCGCAAAAGTGGTTGGTAACGCCCACGCCAGACAGATGGATCTGGCCACACGTGCGGCGTGGATCCGGGATCTGCAAAGCAATCGCTCCGAGACCCTGGACGCTCCCTCCTGGCTATGGTCAAGCGTCGTTCAACTGGTCGGCAGTCACGAGCAAGGCTACCTTGAGCACTGTCGGCGCTACGCGCTGTAGCGCCTTGTGAATTGAGCGGAACAGATTAACTGCCGATGCTGGCCGTCCTTGGCTTACATGAATCAGTTAATCAATATTCTGCTCAAACTCGCCGGGGAAGCATAAGGAAGTCAGCGCCAGGCACTTATCGGTTGTGGCGCAGAATGGAGAAGTTCAGCGCCGCTGCCACCGAGAGCCAGACCAGGTAGGGAAACAAAATCAGCCCGGTGATGATGTCCAGTTGCAAGGCCATCACGATCATCGCGGCAACCACGACCCACAGCAGAACCAGAATCACCATCGCAGCAACCAGACGGTTCGCGCCAAAAAACACCGGCGTCCACAACGTGTTAAGCGCTATTTGAGCGGCCCACAAGGCCAGTACGATCTCGCTGCCGGGGATCAGCGTCAAGCGATAGCCCGCCCAGGCGAGAAGCAGATAAATCGTCGTCCACGCCACCGGAAACGCCCAGTCAGGCGGGGTAAAGCTCGGTTTCTTAAGAGATTCGTACCATGCTCCTGGCTTGAAGATGATGCCGGTTGCTCCGGCGGCGCAGCAGGCTAAAAGGAAAATGAAGAAGGTCATGGGTTGTCCTGAGTCGAGGGCTTATGAGGCTGATCGGTGGTAGCGATACCCAGGTTGGACGCCTTTGTGTTGAAAAGGTCCGTTTTTTTGATGTGAGGGTCAGAGCGAAGAAGAGAGGCGTGCCCTCTGCTTGACGCCTTGGAAAGCGCTGTTGCCGAATTGTAAAGCCCACCTCGGCGCCTCGATAAAGTCTGCCGAAGCGTGCCGTTTAAACGGTGGTTTCTACCAGGTAGCCCCGCGTTTAAGCGCTTATTGACGGCCTTATGGTGGTGTAATAAACCCTTGATGGCCAGATGCCCGTCAGACCACGGTGGTCTGCGCTTTATCGGAGGACTGGCTGGACGGGTCGGGCTTTAGCAACAGGTCACTCTTCTGAACTCACGTGGATAACCAGAACATGCCAGCACCTTTAACTCCCGTGCATACCTCTGCAGATCTGCCGGCGGAGGCCGATGTGGTTGTGATCGGCGGCGGTATCATCGGCGCGTTTACCGCCTATTACCTTGCCAAGCGCGGCATGAAGGTCGCGCTGGTTGAAAAGGGCCGCATAGGCGCCGAGCAGTCAAGCCGTAACTGGGGATGGTGCCGTCAGCAGAATCGCGATGCGCGTGAATTACCGATGGCCACCAAAAGCCTGGAACTGTGGGAGCAATTCGCCGAGCAATCCGGTGAACAGACCGGCTTTACGCGGTGCGGCTTGCTCTACCTGAGCAACAACGACCAGGAGCTGGAAGGGTGGGCGCGCTGGGGCGAGTTTGCGCGCACTGTCAACGTGCAGACCCAGATGCTCACCGCCGAGCAGGCTGCCGAACGGGGCAGGGCGACTGGCAAGCTATGGAAAGGTGGGGTGTTTGCGCCCACCGATGGCATTGCCGACCCTTCCCGCGCAGCCCCCGCAGTCGCGCGCGCGATCATGGCACTGGGCAGTAGCGTGCATCAGGACTGCGCCGTGCGGGGCGTCGAGACCGAAGGCGGTCGCTTGTCGGCAGTCGTCACCGAAAAAGGCACCATCCGCACCCGGCTCGCGGTGCTTGCCGCAGGCGCTTGGGCATCTTCGTTCTGCCGCCAGTATGGTATTCGCTTCCCGCAAGCGACGATTCGTCAGACCGTGCTTTCGGTCACCGCCCCGAGCCAGGAAATTCCCAGTGCGCTGCATACCACCGGCGCGTCCATGACCCGCCGCTTTGATGGCAGTTACACGCTGGCGATCAGTGGCCGGGGTCGAGTCGATATCACGCCGCAGTTGCTGAGGTTCTCTACGCAATTCCTGCCAATGTTTCAGCGTCGCTGGCGCAACCTTGCACCTGGGGGGCTGGAAGGCTGGCAGGCTGGCCACGAAAGCTTGAAGCGCTGGCGCCTGGACCAGCCCACGCCGATGGAGAGAATGCGCATTCTCGATCCAAGCGCTGACGCCTCCGCAGTTGCGCTGACTTACAAGCGCGCGGTGGAATTGGTGCCGGCACTGCAGGGTACGTCGATCAAGGCGTCCTGGGCCGGTTACGTGGACAGTACGCCGGACGGCGTTCCCGGTATCGGCGAAATGTCCAGCCTGCCGGGGTTGGTGATCGCGGCCGGGTTCAGCGGGCATGGCTTTGGTATTGGCCCCGGCGCGGGTCATCTTATTGCCGATATTGTCAGTGGTGTGAGCCCCATTGTAGACCCGCGTCCTTATCACCCTGACCGCTTTCAAACGTCCGCCTGGGGCAAGGTGGCGGACTTTTGAGCTGAAGCCGTTTTGTTGAAAACGTTTGGCCGGGGTAAGCGGGTCGTCTATTTCGCCTTTTCAGTCTCAAGCATGAACTGCCCGAGCTCCTTGCTATAAAACTTTGCCATGCTCGTGGTGCCGTGACCACGGGTGTCGGCACTGGCGGGGATAAGTAATAGCCGTGCGTGCTTGAGTTCTTTCATCGAGGCCTGCATCAGGCCTGTTTCCGGCGGGATGCGCTCATCGTCCGCTGAGTTGATGGCCAGCACCGGAGCTTGAATTTTTTTCAGACCGGGGGCTGCGTTGAAGTCGGCGGAAGATTGCCATTGGTAGATGAAGTCATTGGCGTCGGCGGTTTGTGCAGCGCTGAGGCGTTCATCCACCAGCTTATCGGCCTGAGCGCGGGTCGGGGCAGCCGCCTGATACGCCAGAGTACCGCCGCTGGTACCGATGCTGAACATCGCGTTGGCCAAGCGTAGGGACGGCGGTTGCGCGCTGTAGTTGCCGTTGTTCCAGGCCGGATCCTGCTTGATTGACTCGACCAGCAATCGGCGCATCATCCAGTTGCGGGATGACATTTCGGTGGGTTGGGAAGCCATGGGCACCAGTGCGTCCATCATCTGCGGCCAGTTCTGGCCCCACATCCAGGTTTGCATGCCGCCCATGGAGTTACCGATGATCAGCCTCAGGTGCTTGATACCCAGACCTTCGGTGACCAACCGATACTGGGCTTGAACCATGTCGTTGTAGTTGTACGCCGGAAACCGAGTGCGCAAGCCATCCGATGGTTTGCTGGACTGGCCCACGCCGATGCCATCGGTGGAAATGATGTAGTACTTGCTGGCGTCCAGCGGTTGACCAGGGCCAAACAGCTCCCCGCCAAAATCCTTGCTCAGCATATCGCTGCCTGGCCGATAGGTGCCGTGCAGAAAGAGGATGGCGGGATTTTTGGGATTGCCAAGGGTGATGTAGTGCAGTTTGAGGTTGGCGAGTTTTTCACCGGTATGGAAGGTGAACTGCGGTGCAACCCAATCGCCCTCGGTCGCAGCGGGTAACGGCGCGGCACTGACGGCAGAGCCGAGTAAGGCCAGAGAAAACAACAGCCCGATCGTGGGACGTGAAATGAGTCTATGCATGGGTATGTCCTATTATTTTTGTTTTAGGAGGTCCTGCGCTTCAATGCTTGCAGGAGATTGATCAGTTGGCTAATCCTCAGAGCGAGGGCAGCATGGCGCAACGTCGCCGGGTCTCAATACGGGGATCTTTGTTCCCGTCCTGCATTGTATTTTTGTCATGGCGTCATGGGTGTTGGAGAGATGATCTGCCAACGATCAGATAATGTTAAGTTAATTTTTATATAACATTATTTAACATAGCAATAGGCTGCGCGCTTTCGGAAGGCCTCAGCCGGGCAGGGGGCCGATGCAGGATCTCGTTGAATTTGCCCAACGGCTCACTGCTGTCGGCTCAATCACGATATGGGGTTACCCTGAAGAGCGGGTAAAAAGGCGGGGATTTGAAACAGCTCAGGCCTTAGGTCATGTGGCCCAACTGCCATCAATATCTTGTTGGCGCTGATTGAAAACTGACCCACCCTGCCGATTGAAAATTGACCCAGGACGGATTGCTGATTTTTGCCCCAGCAATTGTGGATAAGCTTAGCAGCAGTGTTCCGATTGAAGACGCATCAAGCCCCACCGCATGCAGCAGGGCATTTATGGTGCGGATCAAAATGGCTCATCGTCCTCGATATCATTTCCGTCCTTTCGCTTTCGTTCGCGTGTTTTGATCTTTGTCTGGGCAGCCAATGTGCTGTGTTGTAGGCGGTAGGACTCGTTGCCCGTTTCGACGATGTGGCAGTGGTGTGTCAGCCGATCCAGCAACGCGGTGGTCATCTTGGCGTCGCCAAACACACTCGACCATTCCGAGAAGCTCAGGTTGGTGGTGATGACCACGCTGGTGTGTTCGTACAGTTTGGACAGCAGGTGAAATAACAGGGCGCCACCGCTTTGGCTGAAGGGCAAATATCCGAGTTCATCCAGTATCACCAGGTCTGTGCGCAGCAGTGCCTGGGCGATTCGCCCTGCCTTGCCATCGTACTTCTCACGCTCCAGCAGATTCACCAGATCCACCGTGGAAAAGAAGCGCACGCGTTTGTTGTAGGCCGTGATTCCGGATACAGCCAAGGCACTGGCCAGGTGTGTTTTCCCGGTGCCAGGGCCGCCGATGAACACGACATTCTGCGCGGTTTCAGTGAACGCCAAGCTGGATAGATCGCTGACCAGCCGGGCATCAGCGCTGGAAGCGCTGAAGTCAAAGCCAGCTAAGTCACGGTGCATGGGGAGTTTTGCCATGTTCATCTGATGATTCACCGAGCGCACCGCGCGATCCGCATGTTCCTGCTGAAGCAGATGTTCCAGCAGCCATTTCGATGAAGCCGTCGACGCTGTTCCTTGAGAGACCAGTTCTTCCCAAGCACTGGCCATGCCGTGCAGGCGCAGTTCTTTGAGTTCAGTCATTAGGTCACGCATTGCGATTCTCCTCATCGGTCGTACGGAGCCGGTCGTAGCGTGCTGTATTGGCAACCGGCGCCACTTTGAGTTGCAGGCTGGTTTCTACACAGGGAGGTGGTGCGGTGGAGGTCAGGCGGGCAACGACATTGAGGATGTGATCGGCGCTCAGACTTCCCGATTCAAGTACCAGCTCCACCGCCACCAGCACTGGTTCGAGACCGGCGATGGGCACAGCAGCCAGTACCTGCATCATGATTCGATCACCGTTGGTGTGACGCCTCAGTCCGCGTTTAAGAAGCTGTAACGGTTTTGGCAGATCAGCAAATGGAGCGCCATTGCGCAGTGCACCAGGCTTGCGTTCGATGAGTGGGATGTAGTGCTGCCAGTCAAAACCGATCTGATCTCGATCAAAGAGGCGCTCGTGACTGGCGATCACCGTTTCGTCGGCAATGACCACGATTCGCGAAGGGTACAAACGGCTGCTGACCCATTGATCCACACGCTCGCAAGGCACCGAATAACGATTGCGCGCCACGCTGATCAGGCAGGTGCTAGAGACACGGACGGTGCGTTCCACGTAGCCATCAAAGGCCGTCGGCATCGGCATCATTTCAGCCTGCTCCAGCTCCAGGGCTTCTGCCACCGTCAAACCGTTGTACTGCGGATGTACAAGTTCAGCCCAGAGCGTACGACAGCGTTGGCCGAGCCAGACGTTCAGCTCCTCGAAGGTATGGAACATGCAATTTTGAGCATCGAGCCAGATTCGCCTCCGGCTGTCTTGCACGTTCTTTTCGACGATGCCTTTCTCCCAGCCAGAGGCCACGTTGCAGAAGTCCGGATCGAACAGATAGTGCGCGCACATCACGGAAAACCGGGCATTGACCGTGCGGCCTTTGCCTTTGTTAACCTTGTCGACAGCCGTTTTCATGTTGTCGTAGATGCCGCGACGTGGCACGCCACCCAACGCTCCAAACGAACGTGTATGGGCATCAAACAGCATCTCGTGGCCTTGACTGGGGTACGCAACCAACCAGAACGCGCGACTTGCGCACAGCTTCATATGGGAGACCTGGATACGTCGAAACAGGCCACCGATCAGCAGGCCTTCTTCGCTCCAGTCAAACTGAAAGGCCTCACCGAGGGCAAAAGTCAGCGGTACAAAAGCGCGTACAGACTTGCCTTGCTCGCACCGCCAAGAGCGGACAAACGCCGTGAGCTGGCTGTAACCGCCGTCATAACCCTCGGCCTTGATCTGCTCAAAAAGTGCCTTGGCGCTCCTACGGTTGTGTTTTGGCCGGAACGAATCAGCCTTGAGCGCCTGCTCTAAGGTCTCGTGAAAAGGGTTGAGCTTATTGAAGGATGCGCACCGTTGGTACGCCGGTTGATTGGCTTCGGGCGCTCTGACCCATTTTCGGATGGTGTTTCTCGACAGCCCGGTACGCTTGGCTATCTGATGCAGCGAGAGCTTGTCGCGGAAGTACATCCGCCGGATTTTTCCCAACATTTCCATGCTGATCACCCTGTGTTCTCCTGCTCAAAAAGTGAGCAGAAGCAGTTGAACACCTGGGTCAGTTTTCAGTCGGCAGAACAGCCTCTACTGGGTCAGTTTTCGGTCAGCGGCAACACACTTGGCACCTCTGGATCCGGCCGGCACCCCTGATTTGTCTCACGGGTTTCTATTCACGGCCAATCGACGGGCCATATCCCACCAACTGATCTCGGTCGACCTGATCGTGAAACCCAGGAAATTAGGGTGCCTGAACTCAACCATGGGTGCTGGAGGCAAGAGTAACGACTCAAGCAAGTTATCTAGCCCTCTGTGCGTTCAAAGGATCGGCGATCCAGGACGCCGTATCAGCGTCAAATCCATCCGCGCAGAAGTCTAGGTTAGGCCAATAGTTCTGGTACACCTCATAGTCGAGTCCGACGGCGTCTGCGCGGTTCTGGGCATTTATAACGTACCATGCGCGGTACATCCTGCTCTTCCAGTCAGCTTCATTCACCAACAGCAGCGCGGTGTCCCATGACCAACCGTCTTTCATCAGGGTGGTCACGAAGTATTCTGCTGCGGCATTTGCACAGCCAGCGTCGAGCGCAATCATCCTGTCTAGGATCGAATAAGAGATACCCATCGCCTGAAAGATGGATACCCCTTGAGAGCCTATTGCTGGGCACGATCGACTCCGCATTGGCCGCTCAGAATGCCGTGGTCGCGCTGGAGTCTCTAGGTCTCGGGAGTGTCTACATCGGCGCCATCCGAAACGATATTGAAGGCGTGGCCAAGGAGCTGGGCCTTCCACCGCAGGTCTATCCGGTTTTCGGTCTCTGCGTAGGGTATCCATCTGCCGAGCGACCAGCACAGGTGGCTGAGAACACCCGTTGCAAGAGAAACACGATATCCCGTTCCTGGTAAGGGCCTGGCTCAGGGCGAATCAACGTGCTGGTCGAAAACCCGGAATTACCTTGGCCACGACTGGGCATGTAATGCAGACTTTCGCAGAACACAACAAAGCTGCACCAGTCGTTAAACCTTTAGTGCGCCAGCTTGGCCAAGACGCCGACCCAATCCGCAACGCGCCAGGATGCTCGGTTGACGGGAATCGGCTCAGTTGTGAACCTAGCTTTAGGCGCGTGCTACGCTTTCACGAGCTTGACTTCCCGCTGTTATCTACAGAAGCACACCCGAACTGGACTGGAGCGCTAAGAACATGAGTCGCAGGTGGTCAAACCTAAGCCAGGCCATGGCTGCCTACAAGCCATCTGCCACAGGCATCTCTCTTTCAGTCCGTAACCTTTATTCCTCCGTGCTGCAGTCTTCGATTGATTGCGGTTTTGGCGCCGATCAGGTGAAAATCATCTGGCGAACCGCCAGCCAAGCGTACTTAGTCGGTGAGATATCATTGGCGTTCGAAAGTGTTATCAAAGAGCTGCAGTCGACAAGCATCTTCAACGCTAGCAATTTAAGTTGGTACTCTGCCGCTTCCACTCGATGTACTTCAAGGGCCGGGCTCTGTAGCGATCAGAACGTTGGCTCATCTAAAAGCGCGAGATGATGCAAAACCACCTGTCTGGATTCTTGATACCGGGCTCCCCGAATTCCGTTTCTGTTTAAATCCCCCAGCAGCGCCGTGGGTCAACTTTACGTATGCGCTTCTAGATAAGCTCGTCAAAGACGAGCTACTAAAGGATTCGTTTCGTGGCAAGCTATTCGCACGAGACCTTGGTCTGTAATCTCATCAGGCCATGGACACGCCTTATGGCAAGGCATTAGAACCTATTGTCTGTACTGAATCTAATGGCACAAATCCAACTACATTCGGCTGGAGAGCCATGCACAATAATACCTCGCATCTCATTAGTTAATATAATTATTCAAACGACCAAAAGGATTTGAGCGCAATACTCCTGCCTGTACCAAATCAATGTAGCAAGAATTACACCAACTCACAATCATACCAGCACGTGGAACATTATTATCTTTGCCGGGGCGAAGTATGAGATATGGCCGCCATAGACTGCATGATCGAGAATATATCCTCGTCCTGGCCCACTGGGCCGGTGGACTCAAGCAATATTGGTAGAACGATTCGGCATCTGATGCATCTAGATCCGCGGGGCTCTTACCAGCGATTAGAACAGACCACAATGTCAGTTTCTCGAATGCTCGAAGTTTCAGGTAGTTCGGCCTGGTGTCAACCAAAGAGCAAAACAATGATGCTCCTGCCGAACACAGTTCTTTGCAAGAAGTGTTATTATAAGAAGCCAATAAAAATATTAAAACATTTTTAGGCAGCGGCTTGATGGTATTCTTATTAACAAGGTACAACGGGACTGGCACGGCGGATGCGTCAAAATCAACCTCCATAGATTGCTGATAAAAATGATCGATAGCAGAAAAAGAAGATTGCTTGTTTGTTAGTCTTATCTGATGCTTTTCTCTCCTGCTTTTGCAATCTATCTGAACCTTCCCTGACGAGTCACGGCATCGGATGCACCCTTCTTGGGAGAGTTTTAAAAGCCTGGTCGGAGATAAACCATCTGTATCAAAATTCGGAATATACGCTGAGGAGTACTTTGTAGCTCGACGATGGAACAGCGGATTAATTTCATCAGGTGAGGGGTAGGGCGGCAACTTAGAAATATTTCTCCACCTGAAAAAACTATTCAATGTAAGCCTCAGGCATTTCACCTGAGATAGACCCTTGCGGCGTGATGACTTTAAAGCTTGCATTTTTTCTATCTGAAAAATCAAAGCAATCCATGGTAAGACAGTCAGCACATTCCTTTAAAGGGATCTTTAGATAAAACGAAGTAGCGAACAGGAATAACCCAAGCTCTAAACTTGCCTTGCCGTTCGTTTTTTGTTTGAGTTTCCCCAGATATTGGTCGCACAAATGCTCGGCTTCATTGCAGCGACATGTATCCTCTCGAAGAGTCTTAGGATGGCGACGAGAGCAAAGCACTAGACCAATTGATTCAGAGTATAACTTAAAAAACCTGTTGATCACGCGCCGAACACCATCCGAGCGTAAGGGGGTGTGAAATGGGTGCCATTCCGGATTGGGTTTTAGAACGGAATCTATTTTTACAAACCTGTTTGTAAGTTTGGATATCCATGATTTAGGAGGACTGCTGCAGAAATCCAAAAAATTTTGCACGTCGTTATTAGTTATCTCCGCAAGAGGCTTCATTGCAACGATGAAACTCCAAAGCAAAAATCTTTCTAATACTGCTAAATTCCAACGAGTATCGCTAGGCGAAACTCTGATGGATTTTCCGCAATCTGTCATAAAGGTATAGCTTTCTTGAGCCCGCAAAACCGGCGGAAGACTCTGGAGGTAAACGGTCACCAGCTCTTTTTCTGCACAAGATCGTGCGCCTGCACCTGCGGCAGGCGAGTCAGGGTGCGTCAGTAAAGGATGAAACCTCAGACCCATCAGTACGTCCCAAATGCGGCCAAGCTATCGAGATAGGATGACAGTGTTGAGCCTTAGAGATCCCAATGTCTGAAATTTATACAATGGATCCTTTGAAAGCAACCATCTGAGCTGCACAAATCGCACGTAGGATTTTTCGTCCGATTTACTTTAGTCAACGGCCCGGGGTTTAGGGAAGGCCTGCGATTGTTTTACGAAAATAATCTGCCAAAAAACAAGGCGTTCCGTTGATTCTGGGATTGCTGGATTCTGTTCTCCAATTAACTTTCGCCGGGCAGTGCTAAGGAGACAAATTTGCTTGCTGTCACCGATACCAGAAATCAGGGGCTTGTGGCGGGCTTTCTCCGATTTATGACCAGAGTGTAGGAAGCTGGTAAATTGAGATAGTACAACAGGTGTATGACCCAAGTGATTGCTGTGCAAAGTTTTCCGATTAACTAGCTCACGTTTCCAATTAAACAGTGGGGGTCACAGTAAGGGTTGGTGAAAGCGGCTACACATGGACAGACATAGAAATACACATAATTTAACATAATATACATTATGCGTACCTCTGGAATTCACCTCGGGATCGAGGTACAGTCCTTTTAATCACTAAAAAGCATAACTCAACTAAATTACCGTTTAGTCGAGTTATAACAGGCTGGCTGTCAATTGATGGTTCGTGGCGTGCGACTGCTGTCAGCAACCACGGTGAAACTGGCGCCTTTCGAGGCTGGCGTTTGTACACCTGGGGTTGATGTCGACGGATGAGAAGATGAAGGATTGGGTCCAGCGGCGGCGGCTCGTCGCTCTGCACCGAGCCACTTCTCGCCACCGCCGCTGGACGATGAGCCAAGACAGGCAACGGTACGTTGCTCGCCATGGTAATGCAGTTCAGCCACGCAGCCGCCATGCGGAAAGATGGCGTAACCGGCAGCGAGCATATCGCGTGTGGTTTGAGTAAAAGAACGGTCACCTTTGGATAGCTCAAAAACGAATATAGTGCCGCGAGTCTCGCTGGTGATACTTCCCTTAATGACTATCTCATAACTTCCAAAAGGATCAGAGGTTACGCTAGGAAGTGGCACAACTTGCTTATTAGGTAAAATATCAGGAGCCAAGTTAGGAGCTTTAGCAGGACCTTGAGGAACAGGAGCTTGAGAAACCGGCGCAACGGGCTTAGGAGATCCCACAGATAACGGATTGCTGAAAGCATTAGCCCCGTTACGCCAGTAAATAGTGCCGAAAATAGCAACCAGTACTCCGACGAGAATAACAACGCGAGGCGATGCGAGCGCGTTTTTGCCCGCCATGGTGTCGCGATGTTGGCCGGTTGCTGTTGAGTCGTAGAGCTGGAAGACTCGTTTGTCAATTTTTCTGAGTGCAACGATGTTTGATCCATCGGTAGGTGCCCTATTCTCTTGAGCTGAATGCATGGCCTCCTTGTAGTCTTTGGCAACAAGGAATTTGAGCCATTTACCAAGCAGCATCAGGTTAGAGTGCTGATAAGCGGCCTCAGAAGTCTGACGAATATCGGTGTGAACATACTTAATATTCGGCGTAGTAAGGATGATGTCCCAGTTCCAGTGACGGTGGCGTGTCCAAGCATCAAGAAAGTTCATGGGACGATCAGCAGCCTTGGCTGCATCCATACCTTCAGGATAGTCGTAACGCTCAACCCATTTATCTGTCCACTTTTGAGGAAACAGGGTTTGAGCCTCATCAAAGATCATAAAGGCGTTTCGAGGCACCCAATGGAACCAAGTTCTAATTCGTTCCATGCCTTCTTGGGACTCGTGATCGATGTATAGAAGATCAAAAGTATCAGGAAGATCAGGAAACAAGCTGTGGAACTTTTCACTAGACATACCCCGTATATTTGTGACGATCAATCGTCCAGCTTTGGCAGCGGGAACAGCGTCATCCCAGACAGCACCGGACGTTTTATATGATCCATTGGGACCGTGATGAATTTTGATGGCCATGTTAATTGGCTCCAGGGATAAACTTCATTGCCCAGCGGGCTGGGATAGCAGAGAAGATCATAGTTAAGCCTTGAGGTATCTTGAAGAATGCAAGGGTTGACTGGATGTCGCCGGGGATACTTCCCCAAGCGGACTTCACAAGCGCAACCACCCCGCTCTCTTCTGATATCTCTTTAACGACCGTGTATGCAATGTCTAGCATGATGACTTTGAATTGCAAGTAAGAGTAGATAAGCGCTTTCGTTATGATAACGAGAGCATCCTTGAAGAATTGATAAATACCACTGGCCATGAAATCCCAGATGTACTGGAAGAAAGTATTGACACTATCAAGCCATGCAGCTAACCAAGAAAGATCCATAAATCACCTATGCAAAGACAATAAATAGGGCGATAACAGCGCACATAAAGAGGACTGCCTGAGCAATCCAGTCAAGAGAGCCCGAATATTTATCAAGACAGAAACTTATACTTTTGCCGAGAACGGTAACAGCAGGTGGACAGTAAAGACTTCCACCGCCACCAAGCGAAAGATCACCAATAGGTGAAAAAACACTTTTAAGCTTATCTAAACCGTCCTTAATCTCATCTTTAGAGTCGTCTATTTTTTTCTGCCATTTTTCATCCTCACCATCTAAAGAACCTTGCTCGGGGGCTTTGAGCTTGGTTGTCGAGGGACCATCACCTTCACCACAGTCGGACGTACAAGTTCCATTACCACCACTGCCAGTGCCAGAGCCGCTACCAGTACCAGAACCACTGCCTGTACCAGATCCAGAACCGGTACCACTACCAGAGCCAGAACCAGTGCCAGAACCAGAACCACTACCTGAACCTGAGCCAGAGCCGCTACCAGAGCCTGAGCCTGAGCCCGTACCGGAGCCGGAACCCGAACCAGACCCAGAACCGTTACCAGTACCTGAACCACCGCCTGAGCCGGTATCAGAGCCGGAACCAGTACCCGTGCCAGTGCCCGAACCTGATCCAGATCCAGTGCCAGGCGTAGGAGTAGTGCCAGTATCACCGCCAGAACCACTGCCGGTATCGGGGGATGGATCAGGAGCCGGAGCTTCATAAAGTTCACCTGTAATAATTACGTCAGCAGTACAAGTAAATCCTGCACCAGTAACAGAAGAACGACAAATAGCAAAACCAGTTATTGAAGTGCCGCAACCTCCAATGTCGGGAGCATGTGGAGTATCACCTGATTGAGTCCATGAGTAAGACTTTGAAACAGCACCTTTGGCATCAACACACTTTTGAACAGGTGAATCACAGGAACCAGTAGTGGCATTGTATTCACCAGAATCACAGGAGTTACCATATCTAGAAAAACCAAATTCATATGGACGAGTCTGACTGCCATCATTATTAAGAAATGTAGCAGAACAAGTAGCAGTAACGTTAGGAGGAGCGGTGATATTAATACTAACGACGGTAACAGTCTGAGTAGCACCGTAGGCTAAATGGGCAAAACCAACGCAAGCCTGTGAGGGAGAATCATACTGATCGTTAGTATTGCCCCATCTATAAGCAGAAAAAGCAGATGATGAAAAAAGTGAAAACAAAGAAAGAAGAACAAAAACAAAGAAGCCAGATGGAGTGGCCGTAAAGTATTTTGACATGAAAAACCCCCGAATTACCGGGGGCTGAAGTTAGAGATATTCAGCGCACCGGATACCTGAAACCAGTGCGCTGGCCATGAGAACACCGACCAGCGCAGACCAGATCAAGGCTGGTTAGACCTTGCGGACAAGGGCAATGATGACACCGACGACAGCCAGGGCGCATACAACGGCGACAACAGAGCCACCAACGCTCTCACCGCCAGTCTGAGCAACAGCGAGAGCTGCCTGAGCATCAGTAACAGCGTCAGCGAACGCTGCAGTGCCAGCGAGTGCTACAACAGCACCAGTGATGCCGACAACAGAACGGCGGAACGAAGGGACGGAACGGAACTTCTGGATTGCTTGTTTCATTGTGTTAACTCCTGCGGATTTTCCGCACTTGGGAAATGATGATTCCAGCTGCAAAACCTACTACGAACAAACCGATTGTTCCCCAAAAAAACTGGAGATATATCTCGGTGTCAAACCCACCGGTAATAAGCAGTTCTAACTGAGCCTGCTGTTCAGGTGATACAACATAAGTTTCCGACCAAGTCTGAGAGTCGCACGAAGTCACACCCTCTGACGAAGTGGAAAAGCGACTGCATACTAAAACAGACTGGATCGGCACTTATTAACCCGCCTTATTCATTGCAGCAGAAAGAGGCGGAATATTCTTACGACGACCTTGGCGAGGATCACAGGTGAACTCAAGACGGCCATCACGAACATCGGCAATGACATCGCACTCATAAGTACCGGGTTGAGGAACTTCGGCCGGAGTGGAGGCATAGAAGTCAGTCTTCTGAGGATAAGGAATATTTGGCAAATGAACGAATGCCTGAAACATGGTATAAGGTTTTTGAGACTTGGCAGCAACGCCAGAACGCTGAATGCCTGTTACTTCGATAAGCAATGTCATGGACATGGTAAAGCCCCTTACAGTGTAGGCAGCCGAGTACTTAGGCTCGGATTGCGATATGCCCAGCTGGGCGGAATAAGATTTGGTGCACGGCGAAACGTGAGAAACTGACGCTTAGCTATTTGAGACTTAACCTGCTCAGTTGATGCAGCCTGTAGAAACAGACGCATAAGCGAGCTAGCGAAAGCAGAATCATCAATGTTGCCAGAGTTAAAATTAGCAATTTCAGCCTCGACTGAATAACGGAGAATCTGATATTGAGACTTGTCCATTATTTACGCACCATGAGATAAATACAGATGAAAATAAAAGGTATTAAAAATAAAAAATAAAGTGGAACGTTGAACGACAGAAAAAGGCGCATTAATAACCCATCCATTCAGCTACAGAAATAGTCCCTTGCCAACTTGACTCGCGATCATGAAACCAAATCTTTTCAGGTTTAGTGCCCTGCTCTTTCCTGAGTTCAATTACAGAAAGAGTTTCATTAACCTGCTGAGTGAGAACAGGGTTCATAAAATCACGAACGTGACGCTGCTGTTCAAGCATGCGACGTTGCCCAGGTGAAAGCTGAATGCCTTGAAGGCTTACAGTCTTCATGCGGCCAACTTCAAGTGATTAGCGCGGCGGTACCAGAGAGGTACAGCAAGTTCGGCCTTGCAAACCTCACGGCACTGGCGAACAAAAACAGGTGCAAAACGAGAAGTGTCGCACGCATTACGAATGTTTATACCAATACGATTAAGGCGAGCAGCATGGGTCTGTACCTGCTTTTTATTAAAGTCAAAGACCTGACCATGCATCCATTGGATTGCATACATAGCTGTGGTATTGGCTGAACGAGTAGAATCAACGACTTTCTCAGCAACCAATTGCTCACTGATGCTAACTATATCCATAGCTGTCACCTTTAACCTTTCGTCTATTTTAAGAAACTCACGGTGGAGTTCGCCAAATCGGCTCTCGTTAAACATACCCCAGTAGCACAGGGCATCTCGCTGGAGGAATTCACTCTTTAATTCTTGTTCCATACGGACGACACCGTTATGGAAACAGTAATTGCGAAGATCAAGTACATACTTAAATTGCTCAGAGTCTTCACCATAAAGACGCTTAATCTTAGGTAAAAGATTCTGATCCATTTCAAATGCTTTATCGTAACCCTTACGATATTGAAGACGACCGCCCTGCCCATTGCCCTTTGGGGTCCAAGAAACAGTTCGGCCATTTGGATATAGAAAACCTATTGAGTGTCCAATACGCTGGCTAGATACACCGCGAAGATAGGCAAGAACATTGCCCTCGCCTAGAGCAATGTTAGTTGTCAGGTCGATTCGTTCAATCTTGGCCCCATCGGCAACAAGATCACTCGATTTAGCGCCTGATACGCCTTGGCGCAATTCAAGGCGTGTGCAACGTGTGAAAGCAGGAAGCCCGTATTCACGCAATAGCGCGTTGTAGACAGATATGCACTGTTCAACTGAGGTGTAGCCAAAAAGGTTATCAAGTCGACCTACTCTGCTGGGATTGCCTTCGACACGAACTTTTCGACCCTGAACATGGATAGTAACGGACGTGGAATGGCTGGCTTCATGTTTAAAACGAGGCTGGCGAGTACTCAAGACCTCGTTGGTATTGGAATCGATGGTCAACGTGAAAACGTCACAGACCACAGGTAGGTCGTGGTCGTGCTCCTGGGAAACGGTGAGCCAGTCGATCATCATGCGGAGCGTCCTTACACATGCACACAAGTAACATGGGAGAGGAATGTACACATGTGGAACTGCACACGTCAATACGTGTCAACGTGCACACATGTATTATTGGAGGGAATTTGATGAACGGTGATGGCATGGCCACGAACGTAAGACTGACGACTGCCGAGCAGGAAGCTATTCGGCAAAAAGCTATAGAATTCAATAAGATACTGATAAAGCAAGGAAAGCAGCCATTACGCGACAGCGAACTGGTGCACAAAATCCTCGAAAAATCAGTACCTTACGCAAGGCTTTCAGAATC
Source organism: Pseudomonas cerasi (assembly GCF_900074915.1). Classification (GTDB taxonomy): domain Bacteria; phylum Pseudomonadota; class Gammaproteobacteria; order Pseudomonadales; family Pseudomonadaceae; genus Aquipseudomonas; species Aquipseudomonas cerasi. The sequence continues at coordinate 2,835,729 of NZ_LT222319.1, read as the reverse complement.
AGGGGATGTGATTATCGATTCTGAGTGACCAGTAAACCGTGGGATACCACGGTAAAGTGGGGGTGTAACAGCACCCCCACCCGGCTGGCTCAAAATCGCAGGAGGCGTGATGCACTGGATATTGGCAATAGCGATGACAGGATCAAGCACAGCAAGCGTCATGAGGCCGTACAGCACCGAGGCAGAGTGCAGAAAAGCACTGGAAGAGTTTTTCAGTAGGCCACACGGAAAAATGGAGTACAACGGCAGCTGCTTTGACGAAAACGACGAAAACGACAGGAAATTCCTGAAATTATTCAAAGGCTGATACAGCAAGAGCGCCACGCCCTGCGCCGAACTCAGCCCGGACGATAGAACTGTCCGCCCTGCCCCTACGGGCCCTACGGGGTCCTATGCTGAATCAATCCCAGGAGAACGAAGTTAGCCTGGCAGATCGATAGAAGCTCTCCGCATTCGCTACGAACAGGGGCTCGCCCCTGAAGCCCCGAGGTGCTGCAAGGGAATTGCCTCCGGGACCAGACAACCGACTGTGCTGTGCGATTTGGGTCCGTTGCGGTAAAGCTGGGTGATCATGGCGCGAAGTGATCTTGCGGAGGGCCTGAGAGCGTCACACGCGATCAGGAGAGGTGGTGCCACGCATAATTGACGTTATGGGTAAATCGATCGCCGGGGGCTGCGCAATGGTCCCGACGATCGATTCTGGCCGTTGGCCGCAAGTACCATAACGTCCTCACATTATGCGTACCTCTGGAATTCACCTCGGGATCGAGGTACAGTCCTTTTAATCACTAAAAAGCATAACTCAACTAAATTACCGTTTAGTCGAGTTATAACAGGCTGGCTGTCAATTGATGGTTCGTGGCGTGCGACTGCTGTCAGCAACCACGGTGAAACTGGCGCCTTTCGAGGCTGGCGTTTGTACACCTGGGGTTGATGTCGACGGATGAGAAGATGAAGGATTGGGTCCAGCGGCGGCGGCTCGTCGCTCTGCACCGAGCCACTTCTCGCCACCGCCGCTGGACGATGAGCCAAGACAGGCAACGGTACGTTGCTCGCCATGGTAATGCAGTTCAGCCACGCAGCCGCCATGCGGAAAGATGGCGTAACCGGCAGCGAGCATATCGCGTGTGGTTTGAGTAAAAGAACGGTCACCTTTGGATAGCTCAAAAACGAATATAGTGCCGCGAGTCTCGCTGGTGATACTTCCCTTAATGACTATCTCATAACTTCCAAAAGGATCAGAGGTTACGCTAGGAAGTGGCACAACTTGCTTATTAGGTAAAATATCAGGAGCCAAGTTAGGAGCTTTAGCAGGACCTTGAGGAACAGGAGCTTGAGAAACCGGCGCAACGGGCTTAGGAGATCCCACAGATAACGGATTGCTGAAAGCATTAGCCCCGTTACGCCAGTAAATAGTGCCGAAAATAGCAACCAGTACTCCGACGAGAATAACAACGCGAGGCGATGCGAGCGCGTTTTTGCCCGCCATGGTGTCGCGATGTTGGCCGGTTGCTGTTGAGTCGTAGAGCTGGAAGACTCGTTTGTCAATTTTTCTGAGTGCAACGATGTTTGATCCATCGGTAGGTGCCCTATTCTCTTGAGCTGAATGCATGGCCTCCTTGTAGTCTTTGGCAACAAGGAATTTGAGCCATTTACCAAGCAGCATCAGGTTAGAGTGCTGATAAGCGGCCTCAGAAGTCTGACGAATATCGGTGTGAACATACTTAATATTCGGCGTAGTAAGGATGATGTCCCAGTTCCAGTGACGGTGGCGTGTCCAAGCATCAAGAAAGTTCATGGGACGATCAGCAGCCTTGGCTGCATCCATACCTTCAGGATAGTCGTAACGCTCAACCCATTTATCTGTCCACTTTTGAGGAAACAGGGTTTGAGCCTCATCAAAGATCATAAAGGCGTTTCGAGGCACCCAATGGAACCAAGTTCTAATTCGTTCCATGCCTTCTTGGGACTCGTGATCGATGTATAGAAGATCAAAAGTATCAGGAAGATCAGGAAACAAGCTGTGGAACTTTTCACTAGACATACCCCGTATATTTGTGACGATCAATCGTCCAGCTTTGGCAGCGGGAACAGCGTCATCCCAGACAGCACCGGACGTTTTATATGATCCATTGGGACCGTGATGAATTTTGATGGCCATGTTAATTGGCTCCAGGGATAAACTTCATTGCCCAGCGGGCTGGGATAGCAGAGAAGATCATAGTTAAGCCTTGAGGTATCTTGAAGAATGCAAGGGTTGACTGGATGTCGCCGGGGATACTTCCCCAAGCGGACTTCACAAGCGCAACCACCCCGCTCTCTTCTGATATCTCTTTAACGACCGTGTATGCAATGTCTAGCATGATGACTTTGAATTGCAAGTAAGAGTAGATAAGCGCTTTCGTTATGATAACGAGAGCATCCTTGAAGAATTGATAAATACCACTGGCCATGAAATCCCAGATGTACTGGAAGAAAGTATTGACACTATCAAGCCATGCAGCTAACCAAGAAAGATCCATAAATCACCTATGCAAAGACAATAAATAGGGCGATAACAGCGCACATAAAGAGGACTGCCTGAGCAATCCAGTCAAGAGAGCCCGAATATTTATCAAGACAGAAACTTATACTTTTGCCGAGAACGGTAACAGCAGGTGGACAGTAAAGACTTCCACCGCCACCAAGCGAAAGATCACCAATAGGTGAAAAAACACTTTTAAGCTTATCTAAACCGTCCTTAATCTCATCTTTAGAGTCGTCTATTTTTTTCTGCCATTTTTCATCCTCACCATCTAAAGAACCTTGCTCGGGGGCTTTGAGCTTGGTTGTCGAGGGACCATCACCTTCACCACAGTCGGACGTACAAGTTCCATTACCACCACTGCCAGTGCCAGAGCCGCTACCAGTACCAGAACCACTGCCTGTACCAGATCCAGAACCGGTACCACTACCAGAGCCAGAACCAGTGCCAGAACCAGAACCACTACCTGAACCTGAGCCAGAGCCGCTACCAGAGCCTGAGCCTGAGCCCGTACCGGAGCCGGAACCCGAACCAGACCCAGAACCGTTACCAGTACCTGAACCACCGCCTGAGCCGGTATCAGAGCCGGAACCAGTACCCGTGCCAGTGCCCGAACCTGATCCAGATCCAGTGCCAGGCGTAGGAGTAGTGCCAGTATCACCGCCAGAACCACTGCCGGTATCGGGGGATGGATCAGGAGCCGGAGCTTCATAAAGTTCACCTGTAATAATTACGTCAGCAGTACAAGTAAATCCTGCACCAGTAACAGAAGAACGACAAATAGCAAAACCAGTTATTGAAGTGCCGCAACCTCCAATGTCGGGAGCATGTGGAGTATCACCTGATTGAGTCCATGAGTAAGACTTTGAAACAGCACCTTTGGCATCAACACACTTTTGAACAGGTGAATCACAGGAACCAGTAGTGGCATTGTATTCACCAGAATCACAGGAGTTACCATATCTAGAAAAACCAAATTCATATGGACGAGTCTGACTGCCATCATTATTAAGAAATGTAGCAGAACAAGTAGCAGTAACGTTAGGAGGAGCGGTGATATTAATACTAACGACGGTAACAGTCTGAGTAGCACCGTAGGCTAAATGGGCAAAACCAACGCAAGCCTGTGAGGGAGAATCATACTGATCGTTAGTATTGCCCCATCTATAAGCAGAAAAAGCAGATGATGAAAAAAGTGAAAACAAAGAAAGAAGAACAAAAACAAAGAAGCCAGATGGAGTGGCCGTAAAGTATTTTGACATGAAAAACCCCCGAATTACCGGGGGCTGAAGTTAGAGATATTCAGCGCACCGGATACCTGAAACCAGTGCGCTGGCCATGAGAACACCGACCAGCGCAGACCAGATCAAGGCTGGTTAGACCTTGCGGACAAGGGCAATGATGACACCGACGACAGCCAGGGCGCATACAACGGCGACAACAGAGCCACCAACGCTCTCACCGCCAGTCTGAGCAACAGCGAGAGCTGCCTGAGCATCAGTAACAGCGTCAGCGAACGCTGCAGTGCCAGCGAGTGCTACAACAGCACCAGTGATGCCGACAACAGAACGGCGGAACGAAGGGACGGAACGGAACTTCTGGATTGCTTGTTTCATTGTGTTAACTCCTGCGGATTTTCCGCACTTGGGAAATGATGATTCCAGCTGCAAAACCTACTACGAACAAACCGATTGTTCCCCAAAAAAACTGGAGATATATCTCGGTGTCAAACCCACCGGTAATAAGCAGTTCTAACTGAGCCTGCTGTTCAGGTGATACAACATAAGTTTCCGACCAAGTCTGAGAGTCGCACGAAGTCACACCCTCTGACGAAGTGGAAAAGCGACTGCATACTAAAACAGACTGGATCGGCACTTATTAACCCGCCTTATTCATTGCAGCAGAAAGAGGCGGAATATTCTTACGACGACCTTGGCGAGGATCACAGGTGAACTCAAGACGGCCATCACGAACATCGGCAATGACATCGCACTCATAAGTACCGGGTTGAGGAACTTCGGCCGGAGTGGAGGCATAGAAGTCAGTCTTCTGAGGATAAGGAATATTTGGCAAATGAACGAATGCCTGAAACATGGTATAAGGTTTTTGAGACTTGGCAGCAACGCCAGAACGCTGAATGCCTGTTACTTCGATAAGCAATGTCATGGACATGGTAAAGCCCCTTACAGTGTAGGCAGCCGAGTACTTAGGCTCGGATTGCGATATGCCCAGCTGGGCGGAATAAGATTTGGTGCACGGCGAAACGTGAGAAACTGACGCTTAGCTATTTGAGACTTAACCTGCTCAGTTGATGCAGCCTGTAGAAACAGACGCATAAGCGAGCTAGCGAAAGCAGAATCATCAATGTTGCCAGAGTTAAAATTAGCAATTTCAGCCTCGACTGAATAACGGAGAATCTGATATTGAGACTTGTCCATTATTTACGCACCATGAGATAAATACAGATGAAAATAAAAGGTATTAAAAATAAAAAATAAAGTGGAACGTTGAACGACAGAAAAAGGCGCATTAATAACCCATCCATTCAGCTACAGAAATAGTCCCTTGCCAACTTGACTCGCGATCATGAAACCAAATCTTTTCAGGTTTAGTGCCCTGCTCTTTCCTGAGTTCAATTACAGAAAGAGTTTCATTAACCTGCTGAGTGAGAACAGGGTTCATAAAATCACGAACGTGACGCTGCTGTTCAAGCATGCGACGTTGCCCAGGTGAAAGCTGAATGCCTTGAAGGCTTACAGTCTTCATGCGGCCAACTTCAAGTGATTAGCGCGGCGGTACCAGAGAGGTACAGCAAGTTCGGCCTTGCAAACCTCACGGCACTGGCGAACAAAAACAGGTGCAAAACGAGAAGTGTCGCACGCATTACGAATGTTTATACCAATACGATTAAGGCGAGCAGCATGGGTCTGTACCTGCTTTTTATTAAAGTCAAAGACCTGACCATGCATCCATTGGATTGCATACATAGCTGTGGTATTGGCTGAACGAGTAGAATCAACGACTTTCTCAGCAACCAATTGCTCACTGATGCTAACTATATCCATAGCTGTCACCTTTAACCTTTCGTCTATTTTAAGAAACTCACGGTGGAGTTCGCCAAATCGGCTCTCGTTAAACATACCCCAGTAGCACAGGGCATCTCGCTGGAGGAATTCACTCTTTAATTCTTGTTCCATACGGACGACACCGTTATGGAAACAGTAATTGCGAAGATCAAGTACATACTTAAATTGCTCAGAGTCTTCACCATAAAGACGCTTAATCTTAGGTAAAAGATTCTGATCCATTTCAAATGCTTTATCGTAACCCTTACGATATTGAAGACGACCGCCCTGCCCATTGCCCTTTGGGGTCCAAGAAACAGTTCGGCCATTTGGATATAGAAAACCTATTGAGTGTCCAATACGCTGGCTAGATACACCGCGAAGATAGGCAAGAACATTGCCCTCGCCTAGAGCAATGTTAGTTGTCAGGTCGATTCGTTCAATCTTGGCCCCATCGGCAACAAGATCACTCGATTTAGCGCCTGATACGCCTTGGCGCAATTCAAGGCGTGTGCAACGTGTGAAAGCAGGAAGCCCGTATTCACGCAATAGCGCGTTGTAGACAGATATGCACTGTTCAACTGAGGTGTAGCCAAAAAGGTTATCAAGTCGACCTACTCTGCTGGGATTGCCTTCGACACGAACTTTTCGACCCTGAACATGGATAGTAACGGACGTGGAATGGCTGGCTTCATGTTTAAAACGAGGCTGGCGAGTACTCAAGACCTCGTTGGTATTGGAATCGATGGTCAACGTGAAAACGTCACAGACCACAGGTAGGTCGTGGTCGTGCTCCTGGGAAACGGTGAGCCAGTCGATCATCATGCGGAGCGTCCTTACACATGCACACAAGTAACATGGGAGAGGAATGTACACATGTGGAACTGCACACGTCAATACGTGTCAACGTGCACACATGTATTATTGGAGGGAATTTGATGAACGGTGATGGCATGGCCACGAACGTAAGACTGACGACTGCCGAGCAGGAAGCTATTCGGCAAAAAGCTATAGAATTCAATAAGATACTGATAAAGCAAGGAAAGCAGCCATTACGCGACAGCGAACTGGTGCACAAAATCCTCGAAAAATCAGTACCTTACGCAAGGCTTTCAGAATCAGGGGATGTGATTATCGATTCTGAGTGACCAGTAAACCGTGGGATACCACGGTAAAGTGGGGGTGTAACAGCACCCCCACCCGGCTGGCTGAAAATCGCAGGAGGCGTAATGAACTGGGTACTGGCGATAGCGATCGCAGGATCAAGCACAGCAAGCATCATGAGGCCGTACAGCACGGAGGCTGAGTGCAGGAAAGCACTGGAAGAGTTTTTCGATAAACAGCACGGAAAAACGCAGTACAGCGGGAGCTGCTTTGAAAAGAACAGCCCGGTACTGAAACTGCTGAAAGGATGATATCGGAAGAGCCTGGCAGGTCGATAAAAGCTCTCCGCATTCGCTACGAACAGGGGCTAGCCCCTGAAGCCCCGAGGTGCTGCAAGGAAATTGCCTACGGGACCCGACAAGCGTCTGTGCTGTGCGCTATAGGTCCGTTGCGGTAAAGCATGGTAATCAGGCGCGAGGTGGGTTTTGCGGTGTCTGAGAGGGCTTTACACGCGTTCTAGGCCGGAGGTGGCCACGCATAATTGACGTTATGGGTAAATCGAACACCGGGGCTTCGCAATGATCCCGGTGCACGATTCTGGCCGTTGGCCGCAAGTACCATAACGTCCACACATTATGCGTACCTCAATTTGCACTCGTTACAGGCAACGTGCGCGGTCCGCGGCTGGTGTCAGCGACAACAGTGAACGGAACGCCACGTGCTGCTGCCACGTTCCCAGATCCCGAAGATGAACGATTGGAAGGAGAAGAAGAACCGCCGCCAGTGGCGGCGGCTCGCTCTGAACCGAGCCGCTCTCCGCCACCACTGGCTGCTCCAGAGCAAAGAACAGTTCGATGGCTACCGGGAAAGGTCAATTCGGCTACGCACGGGCCTCGGTGAATGATGCCGTATCCGGTCTGCTGAAAGTCGACTGACGTCTGAATAAAAGAACGATCATCCTTGACGAGCTGGAAGATGAAAATAGTTTCACGATCAAGACCGCCGATACTGCCCTTGATGACGATATCAAAACCGGCAAAAGGATCATTACTTACGCTAGGAGGTTGTTGGCGCTGATTGAAAACTGACCCACCCTGCCGATTGAAAATTGACCCAGGACGGATTGCTGATTTTTGCCCCAGCAATTGTGGATAAGCTTAGCAGCAGTGTTCCGATTGAAGACGCATCAAGCCCCACCGCATGCAGCAGGGCATTTATGGTGCGGATCAAAATGGCTCATCGTCCTCGATATCATTTCCGTCCTTTCGCTTTCGTTCGCGTGTTTTGATCTTTGTCTGGGCAGCCAATGTGCTGTGTTGTAGGCGGTAGGTGTCAACGCCAACTAAAAAGTGACCCCCTTCCGTGCTAAATCGCCAACTTAGTTTTGACCCCCCTCGGGTTCATATTTTCGAGCCGGTTCGGCCCGAGAAGATTTGGTTCCTGCTTTGCGCTTGTCCTTGAGTCGATAGCTTTCACCTGTCATCTGCACGATATGGGCATGATGTAACAGCCTGTCCAGCATGGCCGCTGTCAGTGTTTGATCATCCGCAAAGGTTCCGGCCCACTGGGTAAACGGCAAGTTACTCGTGAGGATCAGGCTGCCTTGCTCGTAGCGCTTGGCGACAACATTGAAGAACAGGTTGGCTTCATCACGACCAAACGGCAGGTAGCCGATTTCATCGATGACCAACAACCCAGGGGCCATCACCACACGACTGAAGTATTCCTTGAGCCGTTCCTGGCGGTGCGCAGCGGTCAGTTGCAGCATCAAGTCAGCCGCCGTGACGAAGCGGGTTTTGATACCGGCCATCACTGCCCGGTAGGCCAGGGCGATAGCCAGGTGGCTCTTGCCTACACCACTAGGCCCCAGGAACACGATGTTCTCGGCACGTCCAACAAAACTCAGTGCTGCCAGCTCCTGGAGCTGTGCCCGGGGGACGCCGGTGGCAAACGCGAAGTCGTATTGCTCCAGCGTTTTCACAGCGGGCAGCGCGGCAGTTTTCAGCAGGGCCTGTCGAGAGCGTTCACTTCGGGCATCGGTCTCGGCAGCCAGCAGCTTTTCGAGGAAGTCGGCAAAGCTGTCTTCGCCGCTTGCTGCTTGTTGGGCCAGGTGCGGCCAGTCCACCCCGACGCGCTCAAGCTTTAGCCCCTTGCATAGTTCTGTCAGGCGAGCATGTTGAAGGTTCATGCTCTCACCTCCAGCAGTTGCTCATAAACCGACAGCGGATGCTGCAAGCTCTCGTACGGCAGGACCCGTCCCAGGCGTAGGCCTTGGGCGGGTTGCGGGCGCAGGCTCTGTGTTGGCAGTGGTAATAGTACCTGCTGCTCTTGGGCCAGACGTACCGCCGGTTGAACACCCGTCGTGCCGTGAATCCGCTGATGAGCGACTTCGTCGAGCCATTGGCCGATATGTGCGTTGGCCGTCACCACATCCAGCGTCAGACCCGCACTCTTGAGCGTAGCGGCCAACGGGGTAATGAAACTGCCCTTCAGATACCCGTTGAAGCGCTCAACCTTGCCCTTGGTCTGGGCACGGTAAGGGCGGCAGACCTTGGGAATAAAACCAAACTCATCGGCCAGCGCAGCCAATCGGGGATGCCAACGGTGCTGGCCCTCCCCAAAAGCATCTCGCTCGGTGATGATGGTTCCGGCGTTATCAAACAATGCCTGCTCGGGCACGCCGCCAAAGTAAGCGAACGCCTCCCGAAGCCCTGTCAGCCAGGCTTCGCTGTCCTCTCGCTCGGAGAAACGGACAAAGCTTGCTCGACTAAAACCAAGTGTCGCCACGAACGCCTTAAGCGGCTGACGGCCTCGTCGAATGGTGGTGAAGTCCACCTGTATCTGCTTGCCGGGCAGTGTCTCGAAACGTACCACCGGCTCTTCTGCCTTACGTTTGAAGGGGCGAATATAAGCCTTCAGACGACTGACGCCGCCGCTGTACCCCAATGCCGTGATCTCACGCAGCAGGACGGTCGCCGGAATCCAGTGTGGGCGCGCCGCCTCAATACGCTCGTGCAGGTAGTCCTTGAAGGGGTCGATTTTGCACGGACGTGCGGGTCTCACCTTGTCACTGGGTAGCGACCGGGCCTTTCGCAGGTACTTGCGCACGGTGTTACGCGAAATACCCAGCTCACGGGCGATGAATTTGATGCCATGGCCCTGACGGGCCAACACTTTAATTTCCACAGACTGCTCCTGGGTCAACATATTGGCAGCTCAAAGCCGCCAGTTTTACCCAGGGGGGTCAATTCTAGGTTGGCGTTAGGGGGTCATTTTTACAGTGGCGGTGACAGGTAGGACTCGTTGCCCGTTTCGACGATGTGGCAGTGGTGTGTCAGCCGATCCAGCAACGCGGTGGTCATCTTGGCGTCGCCAAACACACTCGACCATTCCGAGAAGCTCAGGTTGGTGGTGATGACCACGCTGGTGTGTTCGTACAGTTTGGACAGCAGGTGAAATAACAGGGCGCCACCGCTTTGGCTGAAGGGCAAATATCCGAGTTCATCCAGTATCACCAGGTCTGTGCGCAGCAGTGCCTGGGCGATTCGCCCTGCCTTGCCATCGTACTTCTCACGCTCCAGCAGATTCACCAGATCCACCGTGGAAAAGAAGCGCACGCGTTTGTTGTAGGCCGTGATTCCGGATACAGCCAAGGCACTGGCCAGGTGTGTTTTCCCGGTGCCAGGGCCGCCGATGAACACGACATTCTGCGCGGTTTCAGTGAACGCCAAGCTGGATAGATCGCTGACCAGCCGGGCATCAGCGCTGGAAGCGCTGAAGTCAAAGCCAGCTAAGTCACGGTGCATGGGGAGTTTTGCCATGTTCATCTGATGATTCACCGAGCGCACCGCGCGATCCGCATGTTCCTGCTGAAGCAGATGTTCCAGCAGCCATTTCGATGAAGCCGTCGACGCTGTTCCTTGAGAGACCAGTTCTTCCCAAGCACTGGCCATGCCGTGCAGGCGCAGTTCTTTGAGTTCAGTCATTAGGTCACGCATTGCGATTCTCCTCATCGGTCGTACGGAGCCGGTCGTAGCGTGCTGTATTGGCAACCGGCGCCACTTTGAGTTGCAGGCTGGTTTCTACACAGGGAGGTGGTGCGGTGGAGGTCAGGCGGGCAACGACATTGAGGATGTGATCGGCGCTCAGACTTCCCGATTCAAGTACCAGCTCCACCGCCACCAGCACTGGTTCGAGACCGGCGATGGGCACAGCAGCCAGTACCTGCATCATGATTCGATCACCGTTGGTGTGACGCCTCAGTCCGCGTTTAAGAAGCTGTAACGGTTTTGGCAGATCAGCAAATGGAGCGCCATTGCGCAGTGCACCAGGCTTGCGTTCGATGAGTGGGATGTAGTGCTGCCAGTCAAAACCGATCTGATCTCGATCAAAGAGGCGCTCGTGACTGGCGATCACCGTTTCGTCGGCAATGACCACGATTCGCGAAGGGTACAAACGGCTGCTGACCCATTGATCCACACGCTCGCAAGGCACCGAATAACGATTGCGCGCCACGCTGATCAGGCAGGTGCTAGAGACACGGACGGTGCGTTCCACGTAGCCATCAAAGGCCGTCGGCATCGGCATCATTTCAGCCTGCTCCAGCTCCAGGGCTTCTGCCACCGTCAAACCGTTGTACTGCGGATGTACAAGTTCAGCCCAGAGCGTACGACAGCGTTGGCCGAGCCAGACGTTCAGCTCCTCGAAGGTATGGAACATGCAATTTTGAGCATCGAGCCAGATTCGCCTCCGGCTGTCTTGCACGTTCTTTTCGACGATGCCTTTCTCCCAGCCAGAGGCCACGTTGCAGAAGTCCGGATCGAACAGATAGTGCGCGCACATCACGGAAAACCGGGCATTGACCGTGCGGCCTTTGCCTTTGTTAACCTTGTCGACAGCCGTTTTCATGTTGTCGTAGATGCCGCGACGTGGCACGCCACCCAACGCTCCAAACGAACGTGTATGGGCATCAAACAGCATCTCGTGGCCTTGACTGGGGTACGCAACCAACCAGAACGCGCGACTTGCGCACAGCTTCATATGGGAGACCTGGATACGTCGAAACAGGCCACCGATCAGCAGGCCTTCTTCGCTCCAGTCAAACTGAAAGGCCTCACCGAGGGCAAAAGTCAGCGGTACAAAAGCGCGTACAGACTTGCCTTGCTCGCACCGCCAAGAGCGGACAAACGCCGTGAGCTGGCTGTAACCGCCGTCATAACCCTCGGCCTTGATCTGCTCAAAAAGTGCCTTGGCGCTCCTACGGTTGTGTTTTGGCCGGAACGAATCAGCCTTGAGCGCCTGCTCTAAGGTCTCGTGAAAAGGGTTGAGCTTATTGAAGGATGCGCACCGTTGGTACGCCGGTTGATTGGCTTCGGGCGCTCTGACCCATTTTCGGATGGTGTTTCTCGACAGCCCGGTACGCTTGGCTATCTGATGCAGCGAGAGCTTGTCGCGGAAGTACATCCGCCGGATTTTTCCCAACATTTCCATGCTGATCACCCTGTGTTCTCCTGCTCAAAAAGTGAGCAGAAGCAGTTGAACACCTGGGTCAGTTTTCAGTCGGCAGAACAGCCTCTACTGGGTCAGTTTTCGGTCAGCGGCAACACGTCCTGCCTCAGCAAAAGCTTGGACTCAACACCCATAGGAACGCATCCAGAGAGATAGCCAAGGACAACACAGCCATAAGAAACAGTGTCAGATTCGACGGATTCATGAACAGAAACGTGAAACCCAACCAAACCAAGAGGGTCAACGGCTGGAATGCCGGAAATTGAACATGATATTTTTTCACGTTCGGGCACTGAAACAAAGGTAAGCGGAATAGAGCTTTCACGCGGTGAAAAGCTAGCTTGAGTAGAATTTGTGACAGCCATTGGTGATCCTCCATAGATCGGTAATGGTCAGCAGGATGGGGAGGTACGAACTCCCCTACCCTGCATTAATCGGCAGCTGAATTAGATTATTCAGCTACATGCGGTTTAACGATATCAAAACCTAATTTCCTTAAACGCGCTCTATGCGTTTGAACACTCCTATCAGAAGAGTCAAAGACACAGCCCTCACGCCAGAGCTGATAGTAAATGGCAGTGGAATATGCAGAAAGTTGACTGCTAACTATCTGACGAGAAAGAAGAGTTTCTATTAGCTCACGACAAGTCATTTGAATGGCTCAATCACCGAAGACCTACACGGTATTACGTAGAGAAAAACAAAGCAAGAAATATCGAAGAGCTCTGCGGTTTTAGAGGGTTCGTCCGAAGTAATCTTCGGTAAAGTGGGGGTGTAACAGCACCCCCACCGGGCTGACTGAAAATCGCAGGAGCGAGCATGATTGAATGGATGCTGATAATCGCGTTGGGCACAGGGAACGAGCTACACGGCGCTTACAAGTCGCAGGAGGACTGCCAGAAGGCAGGAATCGAACTGATGACTGCACGGTATAGCCTGGGCAAGCCAGGCACTGCCGGGTGCTACAAGAAATTCTCAGTGATGACAAGCAAACCGTAGAAGCTCTCCGCCTTCGCTACGAACAGGGGCTAGCCCCTGAAGCCCCGAGGTGCTGCAAGGAAATTGCCTACGGGACCCGACAACCGTCTGTGCTGTGCGTTATGGGTCCGTTGCGGTAAAGCATGGTAATCAGGCGCGAGGTGGGTTTTGCGGTATCTGAGAGGGCTTTGCACGCGTTCTAGGCCGGAGGTGGCCACGCATAATTGACGTTATGGGTAAATCGAACACCGGGGCTTCGCAATGATCCCGGTGCGCGATTCTGGCCGTTGGCCGCAAGTACCATAACGTCCTCACATTATGCGTAACAAGATGTTACGCGATCTCAGCCTCGAATCAATCCTGAGTGAAACCGCCACGCACATTGATCTATCACGAAGCTAAAAACACTGAGCGAGCCCGGCGCTGTATCGAGTTGCTTTATCCGTGATGGCTACGCAGCGCTGTCGCGATGACTCGGTTGTACCCATTAACAACAATGGGTCGAGAACCAGATCCAATCACGGGCTCCTGGACTCAAGAACTGGCTCTTCGCCGGGTCGTTCGTGCGGCTATGTGGACACTATCCTGCGATGTATTTAGGGTTACCTTTCCCACGGAACCCGACCGACGAGCGCTTTATGCCCAATACACTGAGTTTTCACCAGGTTGATGTATTCGCCAGTAAGCCCCTGGAAGGCAATGCCCTGGCAGTCGTAAGCGACGCTGATGATCTGACCACCGAACAAATGGCCGCGTTCGCACGTTGGACAAACCTTAGCGAGACGACATTTCTCATGCGTCCTACCCATCCTGATGCGGATTATCGTGTACGTATCTTTACTCCAATCCGTGAACTTTCTTTCGCTGGCCACCCTACTTTAGGCAGCTGTTACGTGTGGTTGGGGGATCATGGTTTTTCGCAAAGTAAAGAAGTCGTTCAGGAGTGTGATGCAGGTTTAGTTCACATCCGCCGCGACGGCCCTCGTTTGTCTTTCGCGGCACCACCGTTGCTACGTGGAGGCGCGGTTGAAGACGATGTTTTGCACAGCATCATCGATGGATTGGGTGTTGCACCTGACCGTATTATTGCGAGCCAATGGGCAGACAACGGCCCGGGTTGGGTTGTGGTAATGCTGCGCACGCGTGAAGAATTGTTGGCAATACATCCAGACTATGCAGCACTGAATGGGTTAAACGTAGGGGCCTTTGCGCCTTGGGTCGGGCGAGATGCAGAAGCTGATATCGAAGTTCGAGCCTTCATTAGTAACAGGTCTGCAGAAGACCCTGTTACTGGTAGCCTTAATGCCAGCCTTGCCCAATGGCTAATACCCACCGGGCTAATGCCAAAACGATATACCGTCAGCCAAGGTACGGCGTTGGGACGTCGCGGACGAATTCAGGTAGAACAGATCGGTGAAGGCATCTGGGTTGGTGGTGAAGTTCAAAAATGCATTACCGGCCAAGTCTCTTTTTAGCAGATGATTAAAATCAGGTTGAGTCAGCGAGCTTTTGATGACGATCTACCAAGGAGCGTGAGACTCATATTCGCCTGCAGAACAACCGCCCTCGCCCAACCTTAAAGTCCCTGAGATTAATAACTCAACTAAACAGTCATTTAGTTGAGTTATCAATCACCCCCCACAGGCGCCCCTCCTGCACTTGACCCAGACATAAAATACTCACCGGTTGACGACCAACTCCGAGGCGACTTTTCTCAGCATTAAGGTCTCGCGTTGTATGGACTGCCCCATCGAAGACTCCTGACGCTGCATAACAGTCTCATTATGAGCGATGGCTTCAGTTACGCTGATCCAGACGGGCCGCATGCCATTGGCTATTTCATGGCTTTCCATTCTAACGGGCTCTAATTGGTGCGCGACTTCGCACAGATAAAAATGTGAGGTCATGTGCATCAGATCATACTGGGGCTTCCAATAGGGCCGGTATTCTTCGATGTAACCATAATGCTGGAGCACCTGAATTTCGCGAGCGCCCGTCTCTTCTTCAAATTCACGCTTCAACCCTGTAACAACGTCCTCGTCTGCATCAAGGCCGCCTCCAGGAAAGCTGAAGTCGTTATAGCGTTCAGTGAACAGTAAAAGTATTTTCTCATCCCTCAATACGATGCCGCGTGCCGCATGGCGTCTGAATATTCTGCCCTGTGTGGACTTCAGTTCGGGATGAATGATTTCGGTAATGAGCTGCATGGGATCTTCATTTCAAGTGAGCTGGAGAATTCGAAGCAGTTGTCAGCCTGGTCGTAGCAACCTTTATCGCTCTTCAAAGCGAACCTATACGATCAAGTTCGGCCTTGAGCTGGTCGGTGCTGATGGCCTCCAGTGGCAACGCAAGAAACGCTGTCACACGCTCGCGAATTTTGGCGAGTGTGCTTTCAAACGCTGCGGTGATCTGCGCTTCCGACCCGGAGACTTCGGAAGGATCAGCCAGCCCCCAATGCGCCTTCAGGGCAGGCCCGAAGAAGATCGGGCAGGTTTCACCTGCAGCCCTGTCACAGACGGTGATCACGATATCTGGAGGCGAGCCTTCAAAAGCGTCCGAAGCCTTGCTGCTCAGGCCTGCGGTGGAAATACCTGCTGCTTCCAGGGTTCGCAAAGCCCGTTGATTTACCTGGCCACTGGGAAAACTGCCCGAGCTTACTGCCTCCACACCTGGATGCGCCAGATTGTTGAAAAGCGCCTCAGACAGAATGCTGCGGCAGCTGTTGTGGGTGCACATGAACAATACTTTCATCGTTGCATACCTTGAGTCAGAAACCGGGACGCAATGCCGAGACACCCGTCTTTCTTCTATCCCATCCTATTCCATTCGTATAACAGGAAATCAATGGCTGGGATCGCCGAGCGTGCGCAGATCCTCCAGCAACCGAACAAATTCGACAACAGCTGGGGCCATTGTGTGCTCCGTACGGGTAATGAGCCCGATTTGCCGAACAACACCCGTATGGTCAACTGGCACCTTGCTCAGGTCTCCCCGCCCATCGTCCGCTGACTCCGGAAGAAGCGCAACGCCCTGCCCCTGCCTGACCAACGCCAGCACGGTAGACATGTAATTGGCTTCCAGACCCGCAGATAAAGGCAGTTGCTCGTCAGCAAACACTCGCTCGACCAAATCGCGAACGCTGCTTTCCCTGCCGGTAAGAACGATCGGAAAAACAGCTATCTCGTCCAGTCTCACTGTCGGACGCTTTGCCAGTGGATGGTCTTTTGGGGCGAACAGGCACAACCGGTCTTCCAATATCGCGTTGAACTCCAGCCCATGAGTGGGCCGAGCCTGTACGCCTAATCCGAAATCCACTTCGCGCTCCATGACAAGCGTGTCGATGCGTTGCGCGACGACATCTCGCAGTCTGACCTCGACACCGGGAAACCGCTCGCGGAACGTCTTCAACACGACAGGCAGTACACCTGAACACAGCGATGGCAAGGCGGCGATGGTGATCAAGCCGCGTCGTGAGGCTGCAATATCCCGCGCAGCAGTAACGATGTTGTCCAGATCCAACAGCAGTTTTTCCATGGGTAAAAGCGCATTTTGCCCGGCGCCGGTCAAGCAGACATGACGCGGGCTTCGTTCCAGCAAGGCAACGCCAAGCCAATCTTCCAGTTGCTGGATTTGTACGGTCAGTGCAGACGGCGACAAGTTGAGAGCAGCTGCGGCCTTGGAAAAACTGCCGGTCTGAGCGACTGACAGAAAGGCGCGGATGTGCTGGATCGAATTCTTCATTTTGTTTTTCCGAACAAGACCCACTGAATATTTCAATTCACAGAGCATAGCGTCGTTGTTATTACTCTTGCAAAACAACAAGAGGGTGTCTCGTCGCTGCCGCGCACAGGGATGCCAAAGAGGATCTGCCCATGCTCGCCACACTCGGTGTGATAACCATCCTTGCCATGCTCGTCAGTATTATGAGCAAACGCATATCTCCCCTGGTTGCATTGATCGCCCTCCCGATCATCGCCGCCCTCCTCGCTGGTTTTGGTCTGCAAACCAGTGGTTTCATCATCACAGGCATCAAGAACGTTGCGCCCGTAGTCGGGATGTTTGTATTCGCCATCCTCTTCTTCGGCATCATGACGGATGCCGGCATGCTCGATCCGATCATTGATCGCATCCTCAAACGGGTCGGTACACGGCCGACCCGCATCGTCATGGGCACCGCACTGCTGGCGCTGTTGGTGCATCTGGACGGCTCCGGCGCGGTGACCTTTCTCGTGACCATTCCGGCAATGCTGCCGTTGTATACGCGGCTGGGCATGGATAAACGCATACTGGCCTGCGTCACGGCGATGGCTGCGGGTGTCAACTTCCTGCCCTGGACGGGTCCGGTGTTGCGCTCCTCCGCAGCCCTTCACGTGCCGGTTTCGGATCTGTTTCAGCCGCTCATTCCGGTGCAGATCGTCGGACTGATCTTCGTCTTCACCTGCGCGTTCTTCCTGGGACGGCGTGAAGAGCGACGCCTGGGCCTGGGTCCTGACAATCTCGATGTAAAACCCCACCAACGCGTGCTCAGTGATGCCGAGCGTGAACTGCGCAAGCCTCGGTTGTTCTGGGTCAACCTGCTGCTGACGCTGGTGGTGATGGGCGTAATGATCGCGGGGGTTGTCGATCCGGTGGTGATGTTCATGCTCGGCACCGTGATTGCCTTGTGCATCAACTATCCTGCCGTGGACGCACAACGGGCACGCATCGACGCACACGCCAAAACGGCCCTGACCATGGCCAGTATTCTGCTTGCTGCCGGGGTATTCACAGGCATCATGCAGGGCACCGGGATGCTGAAGGCCATGGCAGAAGTGGCCGTAGGCCAGATCCCGGCCGGGCACGGCAAGCTGATCCCGGTCGTCGTAGGCTTTCTATCCATGCCCTTGAGCCTGCTCTTCGATCCGGACTCCTTCTACTTCGGCATCATGCCCGTGGTCGCCGAGGTCGGCAAAGCGCTCGGCGTTGACCCGATGCAGGTCGCGCAGGCGTCGCTGCTTGGCGTGCATACCACCGGCTTCCCGGTCAGCCCGTTGACGCCAGCGACCTTTCTGCTGGTCGGCCTGTGCAAGATCGAACTGGCTGACCACCAGCGTTTCACTATCCCTTTCCTGTTTGCGGCCTCGGTCATCATGACCCTGACCGCTATGGTCATAGGAGTTTTCTGAATGAAAACAATACGGATTGGTTCAGGAGCCGGTTATTCCGGCGACCGCATCGAGCCGGCGATCGAGCTGGCCGAGCATGGGCAACTGGATTACCTGGTATTTGAATGCCTCGCAGAACGTACCATTGCGCTGGCACAGCAGTCGCGTCTGGCAGACCCATCAGCAGGCTACGATCCATTGCTGAGCGAGCGCATGCGCCGGGTCTTGCCTTTTGTGGGCAACGGCGTTGACGGTACGCGCCGCCGCTTGCGAATCATCACCAACATGGGCGCTGCAAATCCGCTTGGCGCCGCTAGTGAAATACGCCGGATAGCGGCAGAGCTGGGCTTGAGCGGCTTGAAAGTCGCAGCCCTGACAGGCGATGACGTGCTCACAGCCCTGCTGCAACAGCCCGATCAAACCCTCGACAACGGCAGGTCTCTGCGATCCCTCGGCGACAGACTCATCTCGGCCAATGCCTATCTGGGCGCGGAAGGAATCATCCAGGCCTTGCGCGCCGATGCTGACGTGATCGTTACCGGAAGGGTCGCTGATCCCTCACTGTTTCTCGCACCGCAAATGTTCGAGTTCGGCTGGGCCGAGGACGCATGGGCATTACTGGGTCGCGGAACCCTGGTCGGGCATTTGCTCGAATGTGCCGGCCAGGTCAGCGGCGGCTATTTCGCGGATCCTGGTGTTAAAGACGTCCCAGACCTCGACCGTCTGGGCTTCCCGCTGGCCGAGATAGATGCGGCAGGCAACGCCGTCATTAGCAAAGTGGCAGGCTCCGGTGGCCGCATTGATACCGCCACCTGCACCGAGCAAATGTTGTACGAAGTGCATGACCCTGCCGCCTATCTGACGCCGGATGTCAGCGCGGATTTCACCGATGCTGCCTTCGAATCCGTCGCCAGAGACGAAGTGCGCGTTCAGGGGGCGGACGGACACGCACGTCCCGCGACGCTGAAGGTGTCAGTAGGTTTTCTGGATGGCTGGATCGGCGAAGGACAAATGTCCTACGGCGGCCCCGGCGCGCTGGCTCGCGGACAATTGGCGAAGGACATCGTACTCAAACGCCTGGCCCTGACAGGCGTGGTATGTGAGGACATTCGAGCCGAACTGATCGGCGTTAACGCCTTGCATGGAAGTCACCTGGGAGCGCGCGCCGAGGGCGAGCCCTGGGAAGTACGCCTCCGGGTGGCCGCGCGTTGCGTGGACAAAAACGATGCAATACGCGTCGGCAATGAGGTGGAAACCCTCTACACCAACGGCCCGTACGGCGGCGGCGGTGCGAGCAAGTCAGTCCGCCAGGTAGTCGCGGTGGCGTCGTTGTTTGTGCCGAGAGACCAGGTCAACCTGCACGTGCATCTGGAGGATCTGGCATGAACACCACCAAATTGCGGGACATCGCTCATACACGTACCGGTGACAAGGGTGACGCCTCCAATATCTCCATCGTTGCCTTTCGCATCGACGATTATCCACGTCTGGCTGAGCTGCTGACGGTGGAACGGGTCACTGAACACTTTGCCGAACTGCTGGATGCAAATGGACCACCCGTACGGCGCTACGAACTGCCACGTGTTGGTGCG
The DNA here is from genome assembly GCF_900074915.1 of Pseudomonas cerasi. Classification (GTDB taxonomy): domain Bacteria; phylum Pseudomonadota; class Gammaproteobacteria; order Pseudomonadales; family Pseudomonadaceae; genus Aquipseudomonas; species Aquipseudomonas cerasi. The sequence goes on along the minus strand of NZ_LT222319.1, from coordinate 2,815,814 downwards.
CTCAACTTCGTCCTGCCCGGCATCCTGCGTGGCGGGGTCACGCGGTCACTGGCGCTCGATGCCCACGGCAAGGCTCTGGGGGCCGCACTGCTCGATCTGGCCCTGGAATGACGAGCGGCTTAGCGCGAGGCGGCACATCGGTCGCGCACCTAGCGGTGCACTTTGGCGCACCCTGCACGCATTGATGCAGCAAATCCGTACCCGCTGAAAAATTGGTTCACTCAACGGCGAACCAATCCCCTTGCCATGCCGCGGACCAACCCGGCGGACCTTTGAACATTGGCCCGCCAGGCTTGATCCGCGACAGTGGCTGGCCATCTTGCCCGGCAAAATTGACCGAACCAATTTTCATTGGCATCGCTCTTGCACCAGCCCTTATGCCTGGAACCCCTGCCTGCGGGCAGCTCAGGGCATCTTTTTTCGGCCTGGCGCGAGTACCACGATGCAAAGGTTCGACCCTGACATCCCCATCGACAACTCTTCGAAACTGGCGCTGGACTCGTTGCGCCAGATCGTTGCCCAGCATGCGGCCTTCCCCCAGCGGGCATTGCCTACCGAGCGGGATCTGGCGGCCGATTTCGGGGTCAGCCGACGCGCAGTTCGTCTCGCCCTGTCGGTGCTGGAAGCCGAAGGCCAGGTCTGGCGTCGGCAAGGTAAGGGGACATTTGTCGGACCGACGCCACCCAGTGCCGCCATGAGCTTCGCACGGCTTTCCGGCCGGACCAATTTCACCGAGGTCATGGAAGCGCGCCTGCACCTGGAGCCAGCACTTGCTTCACTGGCAGCGGTACGGGCCAATGGTGAACAGATGGCGATTCTGCGCCGCCTTGCCGAGCGCACCACTCGCCAGCAGGTCGCCGAGCAGACCGATGCCGAAGGCATCGAGCTGTGGGACAGCGCCCTGCACCGTGCCATTGCCGAAGCCGCGGGTAACCGGCTGATGCTGGACATCTTCGAAATGCTCGATGCGATCCGTCTGGACCCTGCCTGGCGAGACTTGCGTCACCGGGCGCGCAATGCCGACCGCCTCGACACTTACAGCCACGATCACGACGACATTGTCAGCGCCATTGAAAGCCGCGATCCGATCAAAGCCGCCACCGCCATGCGCGGCCATTTACGTGCGCTGCAACAGGCCCTGAACACCGTCATCAACCAAGACCTGGAGGCCAGCCTATGAGCGCCACTGCCCACCTCACAGAAAACGGCGACGGCACGGTGCTCAGCATCAGCGACCTGACCGTCCGCTTTGCCGGTGCGCCCGCCAATGTTGTCGACGGCGTGTCGTTTTCCGTCAAGCGCGGCAAGACCCTGGCCATCGTCGGCGAGTCCGGCTGCGGCAAGAGCGTGACCTCAATGGGCCTGATGGGCCTGTTGCCGACGACGGCCAAGGTAGACGCCAGCGACTCGCTACTGATCGATGAAGCCTTGCTGGGCATGTCCGAAGAGCGCCTGCTGGACGTGCGCGGCAACCGCATGGCGATGATCTTCCAGGAGCCGATGACCTCCCTCAATCCGGTCTTCACCATCGGTGAGCAGATCGCTGAAAGCGTGATGCGTCATCAGGGCCTTTCAGACAAGGCTGCCCGCCAGCGGGCTCTGGACATGCTGGAAAAGGTCCGCGTGCCGGACGCTCGCCAGCGGCTGGACGCCTACCCACATGAACTCTCGGGTGGCATGCGGCAACGGGCCATGATTGCCATGGCGCTGGCCAATGACCCGGCGCTGATCATCGCGGATGAACCGACGACTGCGCTGGACGTGACCATGCAAGCACAAATCCTCTCGCTGATCGCCAACCTGCAGACCGAGACCGGCACAGCGATGATTCTGATCACCCACGATCTGGGTGTAGTCGCCGAAGTCGCCGATGACGTCATGGTCATGTACGCCGGGCGTGTCGTGGAAAGCGGCCCGGTGAAAACCCTGTTCGACGATCCGCAGCATCCGTACACCATCGGCCTGATGGGCTCGATGCCCTCGATCGGCCCTCGTGAAGGTCGTTTGGCGACCATTAACGGCCGGGTGCCGACGCCGGCAGAAATGCCGGGCGGTTGCCGCTTCGCCGGGCGCTGCCCGTTCGTGACCCAGCAATGCCGAGACGAACGCCCGCCACTGCTTGAGTTGTCTCCCGGACACTTCGCCGCGTGCATCCGTGCGCCTTTGGAACAGCATGTGGGAGTCAGTGCGTGAACCTTTCCAGACCAGACATCGCCGGGCGCGTCAGCCCCGATAGCAACGCGCAGAAACCCATTCTGGAAGGCATCGGCCTGAGCAAGCACTTTACCGTGCAAAGCGGCCTTTTGCAGCCGAAGAAGCCGCCGGTACAGGCTGTCAATGAGGTCAACCTGTCAGTCCGCAAGGGCGAGACGCTGGCATTGGTAGGCGAGTCCGGCTCGGGTAAATCCACCCTTGGCCGCTTGCTGCTCAACCTGCTGCAACCGACTGCGGGCGACGTGATTTACGAGGGCCGCAACCTGGCCAACCTGACGCCGGAAAAACTGCGTCAGGTACGCCGTGACTTACAGATCATCTTTCAGGACCCGTTCGCCTCGCTGAATCCACGCATGACCGTGGAATCCATCGTTGGCGAACCGATCTGGCTGCACAGCCAGGCCAGCCGCAGCGACCGTCAGGCTAAAGTCGCCGAGTTGTTGCGCACGGTAGGTCTGGCTCCGGAACACGGCGGTCGGCATCCCCATGAATTCTCCGGTGGTCAGCGCCAGCGCATCGGCATTGCCCGCGCCCTGGCTTCCGAGCCGCGCTTGATCCTCGGTGACGAGCCGGTCTCGGCGCTGGACGTTTCAGTGCAGGCGCAAGTGGTCAACCTGCTCGAAGACCTCAAGCATCAATTCGGCCTGACCCTGGTGATTGTTGCCCATGGCCTGGCCGTGATTCGCCATATGAGTGACCGCGTGGCGGTGATGTACCTGGGTGAAATCGTCGAACTAGCGCCGGTCGACGCGCTGTTCGAAAACGCTTTGCACCCTTATACCCAGGCGCTGATGGCCGCTGTGCCGGTCAGCCACCCTGACCTGCGCCAGCCGCGTCCGCTCCTCGGCGGCGATATGCTCAGCCCCAGCCGCCCGCCTTCGGGTTGCCGCTTTCATACCCGTTGCCCGCACGCCCGTGCGCTGTGCAAGGACGCTGCGCCGGTCATGGAAACAGTCGAGGCCGAACGCCAGGTCGCCTGCCACTTCTGGCGTGAAATCGCCAACGCAGGCAGCGCCACGCTGATCCTTCCGACACCCAGCGCTGCCTACACCCAGCGCCTGAATCTGTTCAAGCACCATCAATCCCTTGCAGTGGAGAGCCAGCCATGAAAATCGCACGCGTCGTGACAGGAACATTGTTATTGCTGGCCGCCAACGCTGCCTTTGCCGAATCGACGTTGCGCATCGGCATTCAGGACGATCCCGATGTGCTTGATCCGCATCGTTCGCGCACCTACTCCGGCCGCCTGGTCTACACCGCGCTGTGCGACAAACTGGTGGACGTCAACCCGGACCTGACCTACTCGCCGCAACTGGCCACCGCCTGGAACTGGAGCGAAGACGGTAAAACCCTGACCATGACGTTGCGCGAAGGCGTGACGTACCACGATGGCGAACCTTTTGATGCCGCCTCGGTGAAGTTCAACCTCGACCGCGCCCGCACCCTCCCCGACTCGCTGCGCAAAAGCGAGCTGGCCTCGGTGGACAGCGTCGAGGTGATAGACGCAAAAACCGTTGCCATCAAGCTCAAGCAGGCCGATGCCACGCTGGTTTCACAGCTGTCTGACCGCGCCGGAATGATGCTCGCGCCGAAAGCCGCGCAAGGCGAATTCGCCTCCAACCCGGTCTGCTCCGGCCCTTACAAATTCGTGCAGCGCGTGCAGCAGGATCGAATCGTGCTGGAGCGTTTTGACAACTACTGGAATAAACAGGCTTATCACTTCGACAAAGTGGTGTTCCTGCCGATTCCGGATACCTCGGTGCGCCTGGCCAACCTGCGCTCCGGCGACCTGGACATCATCGAGCGTGTTGCACCAACCGATGTGAAAACGGTCAAGGGTGACAGCAAACTGGCGATCTACAACACACCCGGCCTGGGCTACATGCAACTGATGTTCAACATCGGCAACGGTGAAAAAGCCAACTCGCCGATGGGTAAGGACAAGCGCGTACGCAAAGCCTTTGAGCTGTCCATCGACCGCGATGCTATCAACCAGGTGGTGTTCGAGGGTCTGTACGCGCCAAGCGCTCAGCCGTTCCCGAAAAACAGCCCGTATTACGACAAGGACCTGCCGATCCCGGCTCGCGATATCGAGAAAAGCAAGGCGCTGCTGGCTCAGGCCGGTGTGAAGCTACCATTGGCGGTGGACCTGAAAGTGGCCAACAACCCCATCGCACAGCAGGTCGGGCAGATCATTCAGGCCATGGCTGAAGAAGCAGGCTTCAAGGTCAACCTGATTGCCACTGAATACGCGACGATGCTCAGCGAACAGGCGAGCGGCAACTTCCAGATCGGCATGAGCGCCTGGTCAGGCCGCCCCGATCCGGACGGCGATATCCATCAGTTCGTGACCTGCAAAGGCGGCCAGAACGACGGTAAATACTGTAACGCCAGGCTCGACGAACTGCTTAACAAGGCGCGCACCGTGAACGACGTTGCACAACGCCAGGCGCTGTACAACGAAGCGCTGCGTTTGTTGGCCGATGAAGTACCGACCGCCTACCTGTATTTCGACCCGCGAATCATTGCCATGCGTAACAACGTGACCGGTTTCGTCCCTAACCCGGACGGTCTGATTCGTCTGAACAATGTCGCGTTCAAGCCATGACTGACGGGCGCACCTGCGAGGTTCCGGTATGCTGATGTTCATCCTGCGACGCCTGCTCAGCTCGATACCGACGCTGATTCTGGTATCGCTGTTCGTCTTCACCCTGCAGAAGCTGCTGCCGGGTGACCCGGTGCTGGCCATGGCCGGGGAAGAACGCGATCCAGCGGTCATGGAATACCTGCGCGACAAATATCGGCTCGATGACCCGATCCCGTTGCAATACCTCAACTGGGTCGGCAACGTGCTGACCGGCGACCTGGGAACATCGCTGCGCACCGAGCAACCGGTGACCACGCTGCTGGCGTCGAAACTGCCGGTGACTATCGAACTGGCCGTGCTGGCCCTGCTGATTGCGCTGTTGATCGGCATTCCCACCGGGATCATTTCGGCGGTGCGCAAAGGCACTGCGGTGGATTACGGGGCCAACGTGGTGGCGCTGTCGGGGATTTCCATCCCGCACTTCTGGCTGGGCATTCTGCTTATCATGATCTTTGCAGTGAAACTGCAGTGGCTACCCGCCTCCGGCTTTGTGCCGATGGGTGAGGACTTCGGGCAAAACCTGAAGACCCTGATCCTGCCAGCGTTCGTACTGGGTGCCGGGCTTTCCGGGATTCTCATGCGCCACACCCGCAGCGCCATGCTGGAAGTCCTGCGTGCTGACTACGTCCGCACCGCACGGGCCAAGGGATTGTTCCCGCGCACGGTGATTCTCAAGCATGCGTTGCGCAACGCATTAATGCCGATCATCACCCTCACGACATTGCTGTTCGGCGAGTTGCTCGGCGGTGCGGTGTTGACCGAGCAGGTATTCAGCATTCCGGGGTTCGGCAAGATGATTGTCGACGCCGTATTCAACCGTGACTACGCCGTGGTGCAAGGCGTGGTGTTATGTGTCGCGATTGGCTTCCTGATGTTGAACTTGCTGGCCGACGTGCTTTATCGCCTGATCAACCCACGCCTGAGGACTGCCTGATGACCGCTATCGCCAGCCTGTCGCACAGCGCGATCCTGCCCCGCAGTCGCTCGCCTTTTCTGAAAAAATTCCTGGCCAACAAAGGCGCAGTGATTGGCGCGGCAGTGTTGTTGCTGTTTGTCCTGGCCGCCGTTCTGGCGCCCTGGATTGCGCCTCATGACCCGCTCAAAGCCAACTTCCTCGCGGTACGCAAGGCACCTTCATTGATCTACTGGATGGGCACCGACGAACTGGGGCGCGATTTATTCTCGCGTTTGCTGTATGGCGCACGCAGTTCGCTGCTGGCCGGTGGTGTTTCGGTGGCCATCGCCATGGTCATCGGCGTGCCGCTGGGCCTGCTGGCCGGGTACTTCGGTGGCAAGCTGGACATGATCATCTCGCAGGTCATGGAAGCGCTGTTGTCCTGTCCGTTCCTGGTGCTGGCCATCGCTTTGGGCGCCTTTCTCGGCCCCAGCCTGACCAACGCGATGATCGCCATCGGCCTGTCCGCGATGCCGATCTTTGCCCGCCTGACCCGCGGCCAGGTGCTGTCGATCAAACACGAGGATTACCTCGAAGGTGCCCGCGCCATCGGTCTGCCGGATCGCTGGATCATCCTGCGTTACGTACTGCCCAACGTGATGTCGCCGCTGGTGGTACAGGCCACATTGACCATCGCCTCGGCGATTCTGGCCGAAGCCAGCCTGTCGTTTCTCGGCCTGGGCCAGCAACCGCCGTCGCCGTCCTGGGGCTCGATGCTCAATACTGCGAAAAATTTCATGGAGCAGGCTCCGTGGATGTCGATTGCGCCAGGTGTGGCGATCTACATCACAGTCCTGTGTTTCAACCTGCTGGGTGACGGCCTGCGCGATGCGCTGGACCCCAAGGGCTAAACCTTTCGTCTTCTGCCAAAGAGAAACGCTTATGTTCGATGATCTGGATTACAACCAACCGTACGCGTCGGCCCGCTCGCCGGTGATGGGCAACAATATGGTCGCCTGCTCTCAACCATTGGCCGCTCAGGCCGGGCTGGACATGCTGCGCCGTGGCGGCAATGCGGTCGACGCCGCCATCGCCGCGGCCATGGTGCTGACTGTGGTAGAGCCCACCGGCTGCGGCATCGGCAGCGATGCCTTTGCCATCGTCTGGGACGGCAGCAAGCTGCAAGGCTTGAACGCTTCCGGCCGCGCGCCACAGGCCTGGACACCGGAATACTTCGAAGGCCAGAGCCAGATGCCGCAACGCGGCTGGCCTGCGGTCAGCGTGCCGGGTGCAGTGTCGGCCTGGGTGGAGCTTTCGGCACGCTACGGCAAACTGCCCTTCGCGACCCTGGCCGAACCGGCGATCGGCTACGCTCGCGATGGTTATCAGGTCACACCGATTATCGCCGAGCTGTGGAAACGCGGCGCGCATCTGCTCAAGGACCAACCGGGCTTTGCCGAGTGTTTCATGCCGGATGGCAAGGCCCCCATGGCCGGAGAGAAAATCCGGCTCAAGGACCATGCCCGCACGCTGGAACTGATCGCGCAGACCAAAGGCGAAGCGTTCTATCGCGGCGAACTGGCGCAAACAATCATCGCCCATGCCAACGCCAATGGCAGCGTGATGAGTCTCGACGACCTGGCGACGCACACTGTGGACTGGATCGACACCCTGTCAGTGCCATACGCAGGCGCTGTGGTGCATGAACTGCCGCCCAATGGCCAGGGCATTGCCACCCTTGCCGGCCTGACCATGCTCGAAGCACTGGGCGTCGGTAAACACCCGGTGGACAGCCTCGAGACGGTTCATCCGGTGCTGGAAGCAATGAAACTGGCCTTGGCCGACCTCGACGAACATGTCGCCGACAGCGAGCACATGCGCGTGCCCTCAGCCGATTTGCTGGGCCAGGCTTACCTGACGGAACGCGCAGGGCTGATCACCGATCAGGCCGCCAATCCCGGGCACGGCTCGCCAAAACCGGGTGGCACGGTGTACCTGTCGGCAGCGGATGAAAGCGGCATGATGATCTCGTTCATCCAGTCCAACTACATGGGCTTCGGTTCGGGTGTGGTGGTACCCGGTACGGGCATCAGCATGCAGAACCGCGGCGCGGGCTTCTCGCTGGACCCGCAGCACGTCAATTACGTCGCGCCGCGCAAACGCCCGTTCCACACCATCATCCCCGGTTTTGTCATGAATGCCGACGGCACGCCGCTGATGTCCTTCGGTTTGATGGGCGGCCCGATGCAGGCGCAGGGTCACTTGCAGATGATGATGCGCATCCTGCGCTACAAACAGAACCCGCAAGCCGCTGCCGACGCACCGCGCTGGAGGATCGAATCCGGCCTGAAAGTCGCCGTGGAGCGTGCGTTTGACCCCGAGGTGGTGAAAGCACTGCGCGCCAAGGGTCACGACATCGATGTCGAAGAGCCGAGCGGCGTGTTTGCCTTCGGCGGTGCGCAGATTATCCAGCGCACCGCGCATGGATACGTGGGCGGGACCGATCCGAGGAAGGACGGAACGGTCGCAGCGTATTGAGCGACCGCGATATCCGCTACTGACAAGCCATCGAGCAGACGGCCCTGGTCGGGAAACAGTTGCTCGATGCGCTTGGTAATCCGCGCAACTAAGGGTTACACCTTGCCGTCGACCAAGGGTCTTGCGGCTCGCCGGTAGCCCAGTAGCGCGTCCAGGACGATAAAGCCCAGCAGACTCACGCCCAATACGGGCAGGGCAAAGCCAGTCAACACTGCGACCAGGATCAACGCCCATTGCGCGCCCGGATTCAATGAGCGCCAGAGACTCAAGAGCGTTGCCTGCTGATTGCGTGGTTGAGAAAGCGTTGGACGACGTCGCCACCACATCACATAACCCATGACGACCATGGCCGCCAGGCCACTGGCGAACACCACCAGCACCAATTGATTGGCCAGACCGAACAACACGCCCATGTGCGCATCAATGCCCCAGCGGGTCAGCTTGGCGGGCAGCGAATAGTCTGCAAACCTGACGTGATCGACCACTTCCAGTGTTTGCGGGTTGATCGACACGGCATCCACTTGCGTCGGCCAACTGCGATCTATCTCGCTGACCACCCACGCCTTGTCGCTGCTCGCGGATGGCCTGATCTCAACTTTGGCTGCATCGATATGCTCGGCACGCGCGCTGGCCAGAACGCTGTCAAACAAGGCAGGGTCCAGCACGGATGCCTGTGTCGTCGGCGCCATGTGCATATGGTGCTCGGCGTGCTCGTCCATGGGCATAGACATTGGCATCGCCGCCGATTTGCCCAGTGCGGTGGCCACACTTGGCGTTGACCAGCCATAGTAGGCACGCAGTACGCCAATGTTATCGCCAGCGTACTGTGACCACGTCAAACCGGTGGCCGAGAAGAACAGCAGCCCCAGCAACAGCCATACGCCGGTGGTTGCATGCCAGCGGCGCACGTTGCCGCGTTCACGACTCTGCCGACGACGGCGAACCGTCCACAGCACCAGACCGCCGAGCGCAGCCACCCACAGCCATGAGGCGGCCAGCTCGCTGTAGATCCTGCCGACATCGCCCAGCAGAAGGCCCCGATGAAACTGATCGATCCAGGTGCGTAGGGGTAGTACGCCACTGGTACCGTAGACCTTCATGTCGCCGCGAATTTCGCCACTCACCGGGTCCACGAACAGCGCTCGATGCTCTGATGGGCCAAAGCCCGGCTCGCTGAACATGACCCGAGTGGTATCCCCTTCCCGGGGTGCCGGGCGCACTGCGGCAACGCTCAGGCCTGGACCTGCCGATGCCTGCGCGCGCTGGATCTGCGCCTGCAAGCTCATGGCAGGACCGCGGCTGTCTGTGTGCAGCGCACGTGCATAGAGCGAATCTTCGATCTGCGGGGTAAGCGCATAGACGATGCCACTCAAGGCCGCGACCAGCATGAACGGACCGACGAATACGCCGATGTAAAAATGGAGCCTTTTCAGAAAGGCGACAAACGCCCCGGAAGGCCGTAGCTCCGGGCTTGAACAGGATGCAGACATAAGGACTCACCAACGTATAAACGCGCCCCGCCGGAATGACCTTCCGGCAGGCTATAAGGGCAATATCGGTTGTTCGTGCGAGCGATACTCACACGTCCACGATGGGCGCTACGGGGCCTGTGGATTGAGTCCCGGGAGGGAGTACCTTGGCAGGTTGCCGAGCCAGAGGTCGGGCAACACGAAACGAGAACGGCGGATACGGGTCAGCCAGCCCAGCGCCACGAAGAAAATCATCGCCAGCGTCAGCGTGCCGGCAAACGAACAGTCTCCCGACTGCGCCTTCATGCTGCCTGACATGTCCGTCTTTTTGGACGAGCCGTCCATGGACATGTGCATCGTGTGATGCCCACCGTGCATATCCGACATCCCATGGTCTGCATGGGAGACCGACGCCACTGCAGTGTCTGCAAAGGCGGCCATCATCTGGCCGTGACCGATGCTGCACGCAAGACCATTGAACAGGACAACTGCGTACAGTATCCAGGCAATGGGCGAGCAATGGGTTCGGAAGAAGTTCATGGCGGCTAATTTAACATCTCCAGCCGGAACTAGACAGAATGGGGTGTACAGATCGGCAGCCTTCGCAGGAGCGATAATCGCGGTGAAGCGAGTTATACGAGCCCGCCATGTGCTGGTGGACGCCAGGGCGCACCGCGTGGTTTCTTGCTTCGCTGCATCGAATGAACCTGGCAATTGCAGTCGAGCAGACAGTCGTTTTTAAATCCGTCGTTAAATACTTCGCCTGTACCCGCCACCTACAGGATCGTGCCAATGGACATAAGAGAACATGAAGTAAACCTTGAACACCTTGCAACAACCAGCACGCGTGCACTGAACCGTCTCGAACTTATAACGCCCCCAATCACACCTCGATGATGACCCGTACCAACCTGGCCCTTATACACGTACTTTTCCATACCACACTGCCCGACTCTATCGCTTGGTTATATATATCACTTGATGGCGACACTGTTTTCTACACCCGAGCGAATTCCTCTTGACCCGGGTTTATCCGGACGCGCAGTCTGCTTTTCAAAAAACCGAGAAAAAAGCTGCCTCCCCCCAATGAAACCGGGCCAATAGCAACCTGTTCGATTCAGGTTCGACCCTGTTAAAAAACGCGAAACCCATTTCGCGGTCATGAAACCTTCATTAAAAAATCCTGCAACTGCAACACACTTCATCCGCTTTAACTTTCCATGATTATCATGAGCAAGCTGAACTAAAGCTGTCTGTTCATGACGAGCTCGATGAAACCTGAACGCCAGATTAATAATTCTACATGGACGCATAACGACATTGTCGGCCGTTTGAGTTTCACCCTACTCTATGCTTCGAAAGCCTGCCAGGCGATACAAAAAAGCAACGGCATCTGGACATTATTTTTACAGTTGAACGCCTAAGTTCACGGCACTCACGCACCCTGTATTTGCGCACTCGTCGTGTGACTTTTTTATGTTCGGCCCTGCTGCGTCAATCGGAGAGTCTCTTTAGATGAGTCAAACTTTTCTTGCCTTTTCACGGCCGTCCATTGGCGATGAAGAAATTGCTGCGGTAACGCGCGTGCTGCGTTCCGGATGGATCACCACCGGCCCGGAATGTCAGAAGCTGGAGGAAGAGTTCGCCGAGCGGGTCGGCGCGCAACATGCAGTTGCACTGTCTTCGGCCACCGGAGCGATGCACATTGCGCTGCTGGCGCTGGGTGTAGGGCCTGGCGATGAAGTGATTACACCATCGCAAACCTGGGTGTCGACAGCCAACATGATCTGCCTGCTGGGGGCCACTCCGGTGTTTGTCGATGTTGACCGTGACACCCTGATGACCAGCGCCGCGCTGATAGAGCAAGCCATCACCCCCCGGACCAAAGCGATCGTGCCGGTGCATTACGCAGGCGCCGCATTCGATCTCGATCCGCTGTATGCGCTCGCCGAACGGTACGGCATCACCGTGATCGAGGATGCTGCACATGCCGTTGGCACCGGTTACCAGGGACGTCCGGTCGGCCAGCAAGGCACTGCGATCTTCTCTTTTCACGCAATCAAGAACATGACCTGTGCCGAAGGCGCGATGCTGGTCACCGACAATGCAAGGCTGGCTGATCGGGTGCGTCAGCTTAAATTCCATGGTCTGGGTGTCGATGCCTACGACCGCCTGACCCTGGGACGCAAGCCTCAGGCCGAGGTCATGGAGCCTGGCTTCAAATACAACCTGGCCGACATCAATGCGAGCATTGCGCGGGTGCAGTTGCAGCGCCTTGACGCCATCAATGCACAGCGCCAGACACTCGCCAGCCATTACCTCGATCGACTGGCCAACAGCCCCGCTCTGCCTCTCGCCCTGCCCCGGCATGCCCAGCAACATGCCTGGCACCTGTTCATTCTGCGCATCGACCCCGAGCGCTGCGGGCTGAATCGCGACGCCTTCATGAAGGCCTTGCAAGCGCGGAACATCGGCACCGGCATCCACTTCATCGCGACTCACCTGCACAGCTATTACCGCAAGCGTTTCCCGAACGTCCGTCTGCCGGACACTGAATGGAATTCATCAAGGCTGTGCTCCATCCCCCTGTTCCCCGACATGACCCTCGATGATGTCGAGCGGGTGGTCGGTGCCATTGAATCGACCGTGGAATCCAGCCATTGAAACCGTATCCCATCAAGTTCGTGTCGATCGTCATCCCGGTCTACAACGAACAACAAAGCCTGCCAGAGTTGTTGCGCCGTACTGAAGCGGCCTGCGAACAGCTCAACCACCGATTCGAAATCGTGCTGGTCGACGATGGCAGCCGCGACAACTCGACAGACATCCTCCAGCGGGCTGCCGGACGCGCCGACAGCCCGTTCGTCGCGGTGATCCTGAATCGAAACTACGGTCAGCACGCCGCCATTATGGCTGGATTCGAGCAGTGCCAGGGCGACGTGGTCATCACCCTCGATGCCGATCTGCAGAATCCTCCCGAGGAAATCCCTCGCCTGGTGAAGCTCGCTGAACAAGGGTACGACGTAGTCGGCACGGTGCGCAGCAATCGTCAGGACTCCGCCTGGCGACGCTGGCCATCGAAACTCATCAACCTGGCCGTGCAGCGCTCCACCGGCGTGGCCATGAACGATTACGGCTGCATGCTGCGCGCATACCGACGCACGATTGTCGATGCCATGCTCGCCTGCCGGGAGCGCAGCACGTTCATTCCTATTCTGGCGAACAGCTTCGCGCGACACACCACCGAGGTGCTGGTCGACCACGCCGAACGCGAGCACGGCGACTCCAAATACAGCCCGATGCGCCTGATCAACCTCATGTTCGACCTGATCACCTGCATGACCACCACGCCCCTGCGCCTGCTCAGCATCATCGGTTTCAGCATGGCGTTGCTCGGTGTCTCGTTCGCGGCGCTGCTGATCGTTCTGCGCCTGATCTTCGGCGCGTCATGGGCCGGGGACGGCATGTTCGTCCTGTTTGCCGTGTTGTTCGTGTTCACCGGAGGGCAGTTCATCGGTATGGGACTGCTGGGTGAGTACCTGGGCCGGATGTACAGCGACGTGCGTGCGCGTCCGCGCTTCTTCATCGAGAAAGTCGTGCGCAGCTCGTCCCGAGTGGCCACCGACAGCGTTGATTCCCCTGTAACTCCCTATATGAACAAGGTCGCGCCATGAGCATTAAAGCTGTCGTTTTCGCGTATCACGATATTGGCTGTGTCGGCCTGCAAGCGTTGCTGGATGCAGGCTATGAGATTGCCGCAGTGTTCACCCATGCCGACGACCCCAGGGAAAAAACCTTTTTTGGTTCTGTGGCCCAGATGTGCGCCCGGCACGGCATTACGGTGCATGCCCCCGAGGACCCGAATCACCCGCTGTGGGTGGAGCGCATCGGCAAACTGGCCCCGGACTTCATTTTTTCCTTTTACTATCGCCAGCTTCTTGGCGATTCGCTGCTGGCCTGCGCGAAAAAGGCTGCACTGAACCTGCACGGCTCGCTGCTCCCACGTTATCGCGGCCGCGCGCCGGCCAACTGGGTGCTGGTCAACGGCGAAAGTGAAACCGGCGTGACCCTGCATCAGATGGTCAAACGCGCGGATGCCGGGCCGATAGTCGCCCAGCAGCGGGTGTCGATCAGTGCCACCGATACCGCCTTGACGCTGCATGGCAAATTGCGTGATGCCGCCGCTGACCTGCTTTGCGAAACACTGCCCCTGCTGGCGGCAGAAGGGCAACTGCCAGCTACGCCTCAGGATGAATCCCGTGCAACGTATTTCGGTCGGCGTACCCCGGCTGACGGTTTGATCGACTGGTCGCTGCCAGCCACCCAGCTCTACAACCTGATACGGGCAGTCACGCAGCCCTACCCTGGCGCATTCTGCCCGGTAGGCGAGAACAAGTTGATTGTCTGGGCCGCCAATGCCGAGGCAGGCAATAACGGCGAAGCACCCGGCACGGTCATCAGCCACGACCCGTTGCGTATTGCCTGTGGCGAGGGTTCGCTGGTCATCACCGCAGGGCAGCGCGGCGACAGCGGCTTGTACCTCAGTGGTGCACAACTGGCGCGCGAATTCGGGCTTGTAGCAGGCTCGCAACTGCTCGATAAGGCACAGCGCCGGTCGATCCGTCGTACCCGTGTGCTGATCCTCGGCGTCAACGGTTTCATCGGCAATCACCTGTCCGAGCGTCTGCTGCAGGATGACCGTTACGAAATCTACGGCATGGATATCGGCTCGGACGCCATCGAGCGCCTGCGCGCCAAGCCGAACTTTCATTTCATCGAAGGTGACATCAGCATCCACACCGAGTGGATCGAATACCACATCAAGAAATGCGACGTTGTGCTGCCATTGGTAGCCATCGCCACGCCGATCGAATACACGCGCAATCCACTGCGGGTTTTCGAGCTGGATTTCGAAGAGAACCTGAAGATCGTCCGCTACTGCGTGAAGTACAACAAGCGCGTGATTTTTCCGTCCACCTCCGAAGTCTATGGCATGTGCCAGGACGCAAACTTCAACGAAGACACCTCCAACCTGATCGTTGGCCCGATCAACAAGCAGCGCTGGATCTACTCGGTGTCCAAGCAGCTACTGGACCGGGTGATCTGGGCCTATGGCCAGAAAGGCCTGCAATTCACCCTGTTTCGTCCGTTCAACTGGATGGGACCGCGTCTGGACCGCCTGGATTCGGCGCGCATCGGCAGCTCGCGGGCCATCACTCAGTTGATCCTGCACCTGGTAGAAGGCACGCCCATTCGCCTGGTGGACGGCGGCGCCCAGAAGCGCTGCTTCACGGATGTCGTCGACGGCATCGAGGCGCTGGCGCGGATCATCGAAAACCGCGATGAGCGCTGTAACGGACAAATCATCAACATCGGCAACCCCGATAACGAAGCCAGCATCCGTCAGTTGGGTGAAGAGTTGCTTCGCCAGTTCGAAGCCCATCCGTTGCGCGGCCATTTTCCGCCTTTCGCGGGCTTCCGCGAAGTCGAAAGCCAGTCCTTCTATGGCAAGGGCTATCAGGACGTCAGCCACCGCACGCCGAGCATCGACAACGCTAAAAAGCTGATTGGCTGGACACCGGGTATCGAGCTGAGCGAAACCATCGGCAAAACCCTGGATTTCTTCCTGCGCGAAGCCATGGCTGAAAAAGCGGACCAGTGCTGATGCAGGCAGGCCTGAGAATCGATGTCGACACTTACCGAGGCACCCATGAGGGCGTGCCAAGGCTGCTGGACATACTCGACGAAGCGCAGGTCAAGGCGACCTTCTTTTTCAGTGTCGGCCCCGACAACATGGGACGCCACCTGTGGCGCCTGGTAAGGCCCACGTTCTTCTGGAAGATGCTGCGTTCCAGGGCGGCTAGCCTGTATGGCTGGGATATTCTGCTGGCCGGTACCGCATGGCCGGGCAAACCGATTGGCCGGGACCTTGGCCCACTGATGCGCCGCGCGCTGGATGCAGGCCACGAAATAGGCCTGCATGCGTGGGATCACCATGGCTGGCAAGCGAATGCCGGACACTGGAGCGACCGACAATTGACCGCCCAGATACACCGTGGGGTCGATTGCCTGAGCGACATCCTCGGCCAGCCGGTGGTGTGCTCAGCGGCAGCAGGCTGGCGCGCCGACCAGCGCGTCGTGCAGGCCAAAGAAGCGTTTGGCTTTCGTTACAACAGTGATTGCCGTGGCGTCAGTCTGTTTCGCCCGTTGCTGGCGGATGGAAGTGTCGGTACCGCTCAGGTTCCGGTGGACTTGCCGACCTTCGATGAAGTCGTCGGTCCGCACCTGCAGCCGGATGCGTTCAACGACTACATTCTCGACCGTTTTGCCGCACGCAGACTCAATGTCTACACCCTCCACGCCGAAGTGGAAGGAATCATCATGGCCGACGGTTTCAGGCAGCTGTTAAAGCGCGCCAATACCCAGGGCATCCACTTCGCACCGTTGGGCGATCTGCTGCCAGGTGCCATTGAACGGCTGCCTTCCGGGCATATCGTTCGCGGTCACCTGCCCGGCCGCGATGGCTGGCTGGGGGTGCAGCAGTGATGCACGTCAGGCACCGTCATCTTGCGCTGCTGTTATTGGCGTTCGTGCTGGCTTATCTGCTGCCCCTGGGCTTTCACGGCCTGTGGATTCCCGATGAAACCCGCTATGCGCAGATCAGCCAGGAAATGCTCCACAGTGGCAACTGGGTCGTACCGCACTTCATGGGATTGCGTTACTTCGAAAAACCGGTTGCCGGTTACTGGCTGATTGCACTGGGGCAGCAGGTTTTTGGCGAAAACCTGTTCGGCGTGCGCATTGTGTCGGCACTGGCCAGCGGCTTGAGCGTGCTGTTGGCCTATTTGCTGGCCGGCAAGATCTGGAACGACTCGCGCAAGCAGTTCGCCAGCGCCTTGCTGTTCATGAGCTTCGGCTTTGTCGCGGGCCAGGCCGGTTACGCCAATCTCGATCCGCAATTCACCTTCTGGACCAACGTGACACTGCTGGCATTCTGGTACGCCGTGCACAGCGTCGGTCGAGCGCGTCTGGCGGCATGGGCGGTAGTCGGCGTGGCCTGCGGGATGGGGTTCATGACCAAGGGCTTTCTCGCTTGGGCACTGCCCGTCATCATCACCCTGCCTTACATGCTGTGCCAGCGGCGCCTGGCCGAGCTGCTCAGATTCGGCCCGCTCGCGGTACTGATTGCCGTCACCGTCTGCCTGCCATGGGCGCTGGCGATCCACCAGCAAGCGCCCGACTACTGGCGTTACTTCTTCTGGCACGAGCATATTCGCCGCTTTGCCGGGGACAATGCGCAGCATGCCCAGCCCTGGTGGTTCTATGTGCCCCTGCTCGTGGCGGCCTGTGTGCCGTGGGCACTGCTGCTGCCGGTAACACTGAAGCAGGCATGGCAACAAAAAAGCCGCCCTGACATTGCCTTTTTGCTGCTGTGGCTGCTGCTGCCGCTGGCGTTTTTGAGCCTGAGCAAAGGCAAACTGCCGACCTACATACTGCCGTGCCTGCTGCCGTTGGCACTGCTGATGGCCAATGCTCTGGTCGACCGCCTTGATAAAGGTCACAGCACTGCGTTGCGCGCGAATGGATTAGTCAACGCGACCGTCAGCTTTGTCGGGCTTGTGGCGTTGATCTACCTGCAACTCAAGCAGCCTGTCTACGAAAACGAACCGATGCATCTGTCACTGGCGGTCATCGTGCTTCTCGGATGGACATTTGCCAACGCGCTGCAAGGCTTGCGTCCACTGACGTTCTGGACCATGCCGGCGCTGGGCAGTTGGCTGCTGATCGCATTGCTACCCGCTGCACTGCCAAACGATGTGATCAATAACAAGACTCCCGACCCGTTCGTGGTCAGGCACCAGGTCGAACTGGCGGACTGCACGCATCTGCTGAGCAACGATCTGGGCGCGGCCTCGGCACTGGCGTGGCGCCTGAAACGGCCTGATGTTGCGCTGTTCAACACCTGGGGCGAGCTGGAATACGGGCTGGCCTATCCCGATGTGCAGGGTCGCGAAGTCCGCCTGCAGGACATCGATGCCTGGATGAAGAACGCCCGCAGCCAAGGCCGGGTCGGCGTCATCATGCGCGGCAAGAGCGATGAGGAGCTGAAAGAGCTCGAAAGTCTTCCCAAGGATGGTCAGCGCTATGACGAAGGCAACCTGGCCATCCTCATTTACGAGAAATCGGTATCGTGACCTGGCTGATGCTGGCGTGTGCATGCCTGCTGACCTGTCTGGGCCAGATCGCTCAGAAGTACGCAGTACAAGACTGGCGTGGCGCATTTCCCGGCGCGTTTACAGCGCTGCGTTCGATATGGCTGTGGCTGGCGGTGGCCTGCCTTGGAGCGGGCCTGCTTATATGGCTGCTGGTGTTGCAACGCCTGGACGTTGGCATCGCCTATCCGATGCTGGGTCTTAATTTCGTGCTGATCACGCTGGCAGGTCGCTATCTGTTCGATGAGCCGGTTGACGCACAGCACTGGCTGGGTATTGCGCTGATTCTTGTCGGGGTATTTCAGCTGGGGCGTCAGGCGTGACGCGCTGCCGGGCAACCCTGTGCGCCATGGCCAGTGTGGCGCTGGTCAGCGCAGCGCAACTGGGCATGCGTTGGAGCATGAGCCGCCTGCCCTCGCCCGCTCAATGGCTCGAACTGCACAATCCGACGCAGCTCGATCTCCGTGCACTGGTGGTCGTTTGCGCCTCGATCACCGCTTATGCGCTCTCCATGCTTTTCTGGCTACTGGCCCTGCGGGGCTTGCCCCTGAGCCGTGCCTATTCGCTGCTCAGTATCAGCTACGCGCTGGTTTATATGCTCGCCGCAGCGCTGCCGTTTTTCCACGAGACGTTCACGGTATCGAAAACTGTGGGTGTCACCCTGATCGTGGCAGGTGTCTTGACCATCAACCTCCGGCGCATGTGCGACCCATCACCTCAGGATCTTTCCCATGAAAATCAGCGTTTTCGGTAGCGGATATGTCGGCCTGGTACAAGCGACAGTGCTCGCCGAAGTCGGCCACGATGTGGTCTGCATGGACATTGATCAGGCCAAGATCGATCAGTTGCGCCTGGGCCAGGTGCATATCTACGAGCCTGGCCTGGCCAACCTGGTGCGTGAAAATCTGGATCAGCAGCGTCTGAACTTCACTACCGACGGGCAACTGGCGGTGGAGCATGCCGAGGTCCTGTTCATCGCGGTCGGCACGCCCTCTCGAGACGATGGTTCAGCTGACCTGAGCGGCTTTTTCGCGGTGGGCGAAGCTATCGCCCGGCATCGACGCGAACCACTGATCATCGTCGAGAAATCCACCGTACCGGTCGGCAGTGGCGACGCCTTGCGCAGCCACATCGACAAGGCGCTGCGTCAGGCGGGCCGGCTGTTGCAGTTCGATATCGTCTCCAACCCGGAATTTCTCAAGGAGGGCTCGGCGGTCAACGATTGCCGGCGCCCGGACCGTATCGTCATCGGCTGCGAAAATGAAGCGGTGCGCAACGTCATGCGCGAGCTGTATGCGCCGTTCAACCGCAATCATGAGCGGATCATGTTCATGGACCTGCGCAGCGCCGAACTGACCAAGTACGCCGCCAACTGCATGCTGGCGACCAAAATCAGCTTTATCAACCAGATCGCCGAGCTGGCAGAACATCTGGGCGCAGACGTCGAGTCCGTGCGGCTGGGCATCGGTGCCGACTCACGTATTGGTTACGACTTCATCTACCCCGGTTGCGGCTATGGCGGCTCATGCTTCGGCAAGGACATCCGTGCGTTGATACACAGCGCCAGAGAGGCGCATTGCTCCAACGACCTGCTGTCGGTGGTCGAGGCCATCAACGAACGACAGAAGAACAAACTGTTCGAGCGGGTCAACGCGTTCTATCAGGGCGACCTGCGCGGCAAGACCTTTGCCCTGTGGGGCCTGGCATTCAAGCCCAACACCGACGACATGCGCGATGCCCCCAGCCGCGTGCTCATGGAAGCGCTGTGGGACGCGGGGGCCAGCGTGCGCGCGTTCGACCCCGAAGCCATGCAGGAAACCCAGCGCCTCTATGGTCATCGCAAGGATCTGATTCTCATGGGGACGCCAGAATCAGCGCTCAACGAGGCTGATGCATTGATCGTCTGCACCGAATGGCAGCAGTTCAAAGCTCCGGATTTCGAGTTGATCCAGCAGCGCCTGAACGCCCCGGTCATCTTCGACGGACGCAATCTTTATGACACCGAACGACTGGCAAAACGCGGCTTTCACTACTTCCCCATCGGTCGCGGTGAGTCGTGCGATCTGCCGATCCCGCAGAAGCAGTGGATACCGCATGATCAAGTGGCGAGCAGTCAGGCCGTATAACAAACCTGCGACGCTCGCCGTGCAGAGTGGCTGTCAGTAACTGACAGCCACTCTCAGCGGTGCCTGACTGACGAAATAGTAGATACGATCCCCGACCTTTACGCTGTCAACAATCCGCAGAGGCGGTTCGGGTGGCTGCATGCTTTCCATCACAGCGACATTGCCGTCAGCGCTGGTAAGAAAACCAGTCAATTCAGCGTTGCTAGCGAGTGTTTTCAGCAGGCTCTGACTATAGAACACGCTGGCCCCCGCCAGCCGTTCGCTGGGCTGGAATAAGTCCACATGGCGTCCCTTGACCTGTAGGGCATGAACCTTGTCGGTCAGCGGCAGGAACGACAACTGCCGGTCTGCTCGCGGTGCCAGCCAGAGGGCTGCGCCGAGATACCCCGTCACAATCAATACGGCTCCGGCCACCGTCATCGCCCGTCTGTTGCGTACCACGAACGCAGCTGACGCAGAGCCTTGCGAGCGTGCCTTGAGCCGCTCGCCCAACACAAAAGCGTATTCCGCCGCGATTACGGCCGCCGCCGGGGCCAGTGACATCAGATAAACCATGCGTTTACTCGAGGCCATCGACAACAGCAGGAACTGCGCGATCAACCACAGACTGAAAAACAGCAGGTAACGATTGGCCAGCAACTGTTTGCGGAAATGCCACAGCCCCAGGTAGACGAGCACGTTCCATGGCAAAAAGGCCTCGGGCAGCTTCGTCAGGTAGTAATGGAACGGCTCGTAATGCCCCGCTTCTTCGAACGAACCACTAAAGCGTCCGACACTGTTAGTCCAGAGCACATCCTTCAGCGACTGCGTACCGCCCTGCCCGTATAGAAAGCACAGCCATACCAACAGCGGCACCAGGGCCAGGACGGTGAACATCGCCGGGCGTAGCCAGTGGGCGAGCACAATGCGTTTGCTCTGCAACGACTCGCAAACAAGCCAGACGAAGATGACCACACCCGGCATCGCGAGGCCCAGCACGCCCTTGCTCAGGGTTGCCAGCGCAATGCCCATTACGAACAGCAACCAGGCTCCTGCGCAGGATTCGTCGTTGCGCAGACGCTGACTGGCGTGGAAAAAGCCCAGCAACGCCATGCTCACGCCCAGCGTCAGCAGCGCGTCCTCGCCCACCTGCCGCGAATTGCTCCAGAAGCTGGCCTGGGTCGCGAGCATGAACGCAGCCACCCAGGCCACAAAAACAGGGCGCCCGAAACGACGCAGCATGCTGTAAAGCAGCAACACGCTAAACAGACCCGCACAGGCAGATGCGAGCCTGACCGCCCAGGGAGTCGCACCGAACACCCCGATGGACGCAGCGTCCAGCCACACACTCATCGGCGGCTTTTCCAGGAACGGTTGATCATTAAGCTTCGGCGTCACCCAGTTACCACTCAGGTGCATTTCCATGGCAATACCCGCCACGCGGGGTTCTGTCGAGTTTTGTAATTGGTGATTGCCCAGTGCGAGAAAAAACAGCAACGCGCCCACTAACAAAAGCAATGGAGACAGTACGCGAGAAGTCATCAAGGGAATTACCGCAAAACCGTGGAAGGGAGAAACATACAAACCGAGCGATAAAGTATAAGAGACTTATTGTTGAGAATTTGTTAACCCATGAAACCTTCAGGGTGAAATCCCTGCCTTGATCGTGAACAGTTCAGGCTCTGTTCAGACTTCATCGCAGCTATATGAAAACAAAAAAATGGGGAGCGATAATCGCCCCCCATTCGATACATCAGTTCACGCTTTTTAAGTGAATCAGACCGCAGCAACTACCTTGGCTGGCGGCTGAGTACGACGACCCAGTACACCGGCGCCCGCAGCTACCAGACCCGAGATCACCAGAGTGATAAGCAGAATCCAGGCACCTTGCGAAACGCGCTTGGCAGTCACTTCAGCTGCTTCACGGGCTTTCTGTTCTGCCTGAGCTTTCAGTTCCTGATACTTGGCATAAGCCTGACGATAGCTGGCCTGAGCCTGATCGACGATCTGATTGGCTTCGGCATCAGTCTTGTTGCCACGCGCCTTGATCAGATTGACCAGCGCCTGACGATCAGCCGCATCCCAAGCCTGGTCGCCTTTGGCTTTGATGCGATCCATCAGACCGCTCAATTGCTCGTCAGCTTGCTGAGGATTCTGTGCGCTCTGCTTGGCAGTATTCTGCGCATCCTGCTGAGTCGCTTGAGCTTCCTGCTTGACGTTGTCCGGGTTCAGCTCGGGCTTGCCGGTCTGACGCATGGCCGTTTCGATTTCGCCCTGGATATCGTCCAGATTGAAATCAATGCCCTGAGCGCGCAATTGATCCTGAATCTTGCTGCCAACGGCCGGAGCCACCTGTGCGATACCGCTGCCCAGGGCCGACATGCCGCTGCCTGCCAGATTGAGGCCACCGCGTACGACGCCGGTCACTGCGCTGGAGACCAGATAAACAGTGATAAGCGATACAGTCGCCCACACCAGCAGGCCATGAAACGCGCCTTCGCGCTGCGCGAGACGTCCCGCGGCCCAGCCGCCGACGAACAGCGAGATCACCGAGCTTACAACGACCCAGATGCCTGCGCCCGTACCCATACCGGACAGTGGATTGGCTTCCTGCATGGGATCGATACTGGCACTTCCGATTGCCGTACCCAGCAGGTTCAGCAACAGCGACACAACCATGGCCAGAACAACACCGGCCAGAATCGCACTCCAGGAGATTCGTTTAAGCAGCGGAGCCGCTGCATGAGTTTCGTGGTACACAGGGGCACCTGGGGCGATACGGTCGTCGCGAATCATAGTCATAGTCCTTTGAGTCATTGGCAGTGAACGCACAAATGTGTGACGTACCCATCAATGACCCAGGCGACGTTCAAGAAGTTTAAAACTTTTATAGACTTTTTTTCAGGCTGTACACAGCACAATAGAACAGTATTGTTAATGACGCACAGCAACGGAACGTAACCGTCGCCCGATGCTCCAAGCGCTTTACACACGTACCGTTTCATTAGGCTGTTTGCTCTAATTGTTGAAGTTGTCTGACGCCTGCTAATAACAGACGAGAATTAACCTGTTGCCAACTTTTAACTGTCGATACTCACTGGATATACGCAACTCTGCAGGAATGCGCGCAGGTATCGTAATAAAGACAGCGCCGTGCACTGTGCGCCAAAAAGCATGAAGGCCCGACTGAGAACAGTCAGGCCTTCGCAGGTGCATTGCCAGTGCCGTCAGGCGATACCGTTAGGCCCGTCAAGAACCTGCCTGACCTTCCTGGCGAGGTCCTGCGGCATACAGGGCTTGGACACCACCTCAAACTCTGAGCCGCCAATGTCGGTTCGCTCGATCGAGCTCTCAGCGTAGCCGGTGGTCAGCAGCACCTTGACCTTGGGGTACCTGCGCCTGACTTCCCGCGCGAGCATTACCCCGTTCATGCCGCCCGGCATGATCAGGTCGGTGAACAACAGGTCATACGTGCTGCCGGCCTCGAAGCGCTTCAGTGCCTCACGGGCGTTGAGGACGATTTCCGACACATAGCCGTAATCATCCAGCACCATCTTCGCCAGTTCGGCCACGTCAGGACGGTCTTCCACGATCAGAATCCGCTCGGAGCTGCCAATGCGCCTTTCCGAAGCTTTCGGCGGATCGTTTTTACTCAGTACCGCCTCGTCTACCGGGAAATACAAGCGCAGCGTAGTACCGACACCTTCTTCGGTATAAATACGCGCCGCGCCGCCCGACTGTTTGGCAAAGCCGTAGACCATCGAAAGACCAAGCCCGGAACCCTTGCCTTCTTCCTTGGTGGTAAAAAACGGGTCCATTACCCGATCACGGATACTCGCGGGCATGCCGATGCCATTGTCCGTCACCGCAATAGAAACATAACGCCCCGGCAACAGACCGTCATAGGACATATTGGCCAGCTCATCGACGACCAGATTGCGGGTTTCGATGAATATCTTGGGGTTGGGCCTGCCAATCAGCGCGTCCCGGGCGTTGATGAAAATGTTCAGCAAGGCAACTTCTGCCTGGGTGGGATCAATGCGGCAGTTTTTCAGTGCCGGATCCAGATCGGTTTCGATCACCACTTCCGGTCCAAAAGTACGCTCGATCAACGGCTCTGTCGTGGAGACCAGGCCATTGAGATTGAGGACTCGCCCCTGCAGCTTCTGTTTGCGGGCAAATGCCAGCAATTGCTTGGTCAATGTGCTGGCGCGTTCAACAGCAGACTTGGCGTGATGAACACTGCGCTGGACACGCTGCACGTCAATGGAGGGTTTCTCTGCCGCACTGCCGATCAAGTCGATATAACCGCCCATCACTTGCAGCAGGTTATTGAAGTCGTGCGCGATGCCACCGGTAAGCTGCCCCAAGGCCTCCATCTTCTGTGCCTGACGCAATGCCTCTTCGGCATCTCGACGGCGGCTGATGTCCAGCTGCGACGCAAAGAAATAGATCAGGTCACCCGCGTCGTTATACACCGGAGAAATAAACAGGGCATTCCAGAACGTTGAACCGTCCTTACGGTAGTTGAGAATCTCAGTGGAGATATCGACGCGTTCGTCGATTGCATCGCGAATGGATTTCACCACCGCCCGATCAGTGTCCGGCCCTTGAAGAAACCGGCAGTTGCTACCGATGATTTCTTCTGACGCATAACCGGTCATTTCCAGAAATGCACGGTTGGCAAAAATGATGGGGTTGTCGGGGCGATTGGGGTCCGTCACGATCATCGGCATCCGTGTCGTTTCTACCGCTGCGAAAAAGATATCTTTTCCCTGATGCTTGATATCTCCCGTCGCCGCATTGTCGACTCGGGCTTTATTTTCCGACACTCCAGAAACTCCACGACTGTTTATTGGGCTAGTGCGAATGCTCTCTCTAATGGCTAGGACTGGCGAAGCCTGAAAGGGTTCTCGCTGAGCAGACAAAAAGCAAATTATATTCAGTTAGTACATTGAACAGCCTGAAAATATCGCCCGGCATCGACTGTTCACTCACCGGTTTAGTGACGCCAGTCACACATCAGGCATCGAACACCTGTCCCTTTTCCAGAGCACGCAGGGCTGGCAGTTGACGCTGGCCGTGAACCACAAGGCGTATGCACTTGCAGTACCACCCACCGTTTCTGCTTTCCCCCTTGAACCTGACCCTGCAACTGTTCGGTTTCAGTACGGCTCTTGCTTTTACCTGTGTCGCCGAGGCTGATGTTGTCAGCCTGTCCAACATCGAAGTGGACGGCTCACGTATCGACAGCCCGGCGCAAATCGCGCGCGACGCGTTACGGGAAGTTCCGGGCGGTACTAACATTGTCGATATGAACACCGTCGAGCAAGGACGGGTCGCCAACAATGAAGACGTGTTCAAGTACCAGCCCGGCATCTACGCCAAGGCCGCCAACAGTGAGGGGGCAAAAATCTCGATTCGTGGTTCGGGCCTGAACCGGGCGCCTGGCGCGCATGCCTCCGGGCTGTTCGAAATGCTCGACGGCTTGCCGCTGACCGGCCCCGGCGGTACGCCCTACGAACTCAAGGAGCCGTTATGGCTTAGCCACGTAGAAGTACGACGCGGTGCCAATGGCTTTGAACTGGGCTCGCTGGCGCTGGGTGGCGCGGTCAACTATGTCACCCACACCGGTTATGACGAGCCCAGGCTGCAGTTGCGCTACGAAGCAGGAAGCCACGGTTACTCGAAACGGCAGATCAGCTCGGGACAGGTGTTGGGCGATCTGGACTATTACGTCAGCGTGACCGACTCAAGCTACAACGGCTTCCAGGACCAGAGTGCCGGCGGTAGCCAGGGTATCGCAGCTAACGTCGGTTACCGGTTCAGCCCGAATCTGGAAACCCGCTTCTTCTTTCGTTACCGGGAAACCGACAACGACTCGCCGGGCAGACTGACCCGCGAGCAGATCCGCCATGATCCACAGACGGCCAATGCGCTCAACCGTACGCGCGACTCAAAACGCCTGCAACCCGGCAGCACCTGGCTCGGCAACAAGACCACTGTTTATCTGGATGAAAGCTCACGCCTCGAAACGGGTCTGGTCTATCACGATTACCCCATGGACCTGCGCGAGGGCACCAATCGCCTGAAAGTCGCTTACACCGATATCAGCGGCACGCTCAATTACATACGCCAGGACACCGTGTCTGGCCATCAGAGCACGACCACGCTGGGACTGCGAACCACCAAGGGGCTGCCTGACAACGGCGCATCGGAATTCGTCCGCGTGCCTGCCGGCAACACCGCAGGCTATGTGCCAGGGACCAGAACCCGGGATTACAGCTACCTGGGCTCGGACAGCGTGCTGCACCTGAGCAATGATCTGGAACTGGTACCGGACCTGTGGCTGACAACGGGCGTTGCCGCCCTCTATACCCGTCGCGAAACAGAGGTCACCTACCCCGCAACCCAACAGGCCGTCAGCACTCATGCCTGGGACTATGCCACCCGGCTGGGCCTGCGCTACGACTTCACGCCGCAATTGCAGCTTTACGGCAATCTGAGTCGCTCGGTCGAGCCGCCGCACGCCTGGTCAATGATCTGGGGTTCCAACCGTTTTTTCCCAGCAGGCAGCGGTGCGGCGACCGGCCTGCAGAGTATTGGCGTCAAACTTGAAAATCAGACCGCGACTACGCTGGAGCTCGGCGGCAAGGGTAATAGCGCAGCAGGCGGCTGGACCGCAGGGTGGTATTACTCGCAGGTCAGACATGAACTGCTCAGTGTCGAAACCCAGGCAGCCAGCGCGACAGGCTCGCAAGTCATTGCCGAGTCCAACGCCAGCCCGACCATCCATACCGGTATCGAACTCAGCCTGGACAGCCCGCTGTGGCGGGGAGGCGCTGCGGGCAAGGTCGATTTACGCCAGGCCTACACGTTCAGCGACTTTCACTACCGTAACGACGACCGCTTCGGCGACAACGCGCTGCCGGGTATCCCCCGGCATTACTATCAGGCCGAGCTGCGCTACAGCCATCCTGTCGGCGTTTACGTAGCACTCAACACTGAGCACGCGTCGAGGATCGCGGTCGATTACGCCAACTCGTTTTACGCCGATCAGTACACCTTACTGGGCGCCACACTGGGCTACGCGTCACCCGGCGAAGACTGGCAGACCTGGCTGGACCTGCGCAATCTGACTAACCAGCGTTACGCCAGCACCGTGACACCCGGCTATGACGGCAACGGCAAAGACATCGCACGCTCGACACCCGCCGACGGGATGGGGATTTATGCCGGTATTTCCTGGAGCCTTCGTTAGGCGCAAGGCATCGTTGGCTATCGGCACCTAGAAGTTGGCCGGGGTGTTGGCGCTGATGATCTCCGCTTCGTCCTGGCCGATGTTGCGGAAGCGATGCGGCAAGGTGGTCGGGAAGTAATAGCCGTCACCCGGACCGAGAATGTTGACCTGCCCATCGATGGTCAGCTCCACGGTGCCGCGCGTCACCAGACCGCACTCCTCACCTTCGCTGTGGACGATGGGTTCATCGCCCGAGTCGGCGCCCGGCGCGTACTGCTCACGCAGAAAGCGCATCTGCCGGCTTGGCAACGTCGCGCCGACCAGCAGCAGGCGGGCACCGTTGCGCCCAAGATCGGGTTGATCACCGGCTCGAAACACGTACTGATCCTGACCCGGAGGCTGATCGAACGTGAAGAAATCCGCCAGCGTCATGGGAATCCCTTCAAGCAGCTTTTTCAGCGAGCTGATGGAAGGACTGACACGATTTTGTTCGATGAGGGAAATCGTGGCATTGGTCACACCACTGCGTCTGGCGAGCTCACGCTGTGACAGCTTGTAGCTTTCACGCACCAGTTTGAGTCGTGCTCCCGTATCCATAGTGGCCTTATGTGAAAGATATCCGGTGAATGAGGCAGCGCCCCGGTGCAATGGATCGTCCATCACCCGAAGCCATCAAGCCGGATATTAAATCACGTTTGCCCACAACACTCAGCAGCTCATCGCTCTAGCGACTGCTGCGCGCATACCTCTGGCAGGCCTCGCGAAAGGCCTTGAACAGGCTGAGCGACACGGGGTTGTCCATGAACGCCCATTCCGGGTGCCACTGCACACCCAGCACAAAGCCTGGCGCACCAGGCATGGACACCGCTTCGACCAGACCGTCGGGGGCCAATGCTTCCGCGCGCAGGTCCGACGCCATGCGATCGATACCCTGACTGTGAAGGCTGTTGACCTCGAACCCCGGTGCCAGCCCCAGCGAGTCGAGCAAACCGCCAGGCTGTACCTGCACGGCATGCTTTGGCGCGTACTGCACCGCCAGCACCTCGCTTTGCGGCTCGCGATGATCCAGATAGCCGGGCAGCTCCTGGACCCGCTGATGCAGGCTGCCGCCCAGCGCGACATTCAGCTCCTGAAAGCCGCGGCAAATGCACAACACCGGCACCCCCTTAGCGATGGCAGCCCTGAGCAATGGCAAAGTTGTGCGATCCCGGAAGACGTCATGGGCGGTGCCCCCCACGCTCGCCGGCCCATTGTAGTGACGCGGCTCGACGTTGGACGGCGAGCCGGTAAACAACAGGCCATCCAGTGACGCAAGCAGCTGCGCAGGCTCGGTGGGCACCTCGAGCGCAGGCAGGATTACCGGCATGCCCGCGAAGGCTGCGGCCTCGACGTACTTGTCGCCTGCGGTGTGAGAAGAGTACTTGCCCAACTGCTGACGGCAGGCGGTGACACCAATCAAGGGAGGTCGCGACATAGGTTGAATCCTGAGTGAAATCTGAGTGGTCAGCGCCGATTACCGGACGCTATCCAGCGGGAATGAAACCAGTCTAGGATAGTCATCCGCGCAACAAACATACGCATTCAGGCAAAGGAACAATGCACCAATGCAATATGAAATCACCCACGCCGACCTTTCATTGGTGCTCGCCCTGATTCGCGGCCGCACCCTCGCCCGTGCCGCCGACCTATTGCAGGTTGATGTATCGACCGTGTTTCGCTCGATCCGTCGTCTGGAAGCCGCCCTTGGTGCCGCGCTGTTTGAAAAGAACCGGCGCGGGTACGTACCGACCGATACCGCTCAGGCCATGGCCGAACAGGCCGAGCGTGCCGAACAGGCGCTTGCCGCTGCGCGCATCGCTTTGCAGCAGGGCGAGCAAGTCGTCAGCGGCACGGTACGTCTGACCTGTACCGATGCGGTACTGCACAGCCTGCTGTTGCCCGCGCTGGCGGACTTCATGCCGCAGTACCCTGCCCTTACGCTGGAGCTGGCCACCTCCAACGCCTTTGCCAACCTCAGCCGTCGCGATGCCGACATCGCCCTGCGCCTGACCAATACGCCTCCCGAGCACCTGATCGGGCGCTGCCTGGGCAGTGCCGACTACTTTGTCTGCGGTCGCCCCGAATACCGCGAGGCCCTGACGCAAAACCCTGCCTCGATCCCCTGGATCAGCCCGGACGACTCGATGCCCGACCACACCTCGGTGATCTGGCGCAAACAGGCGTTTCCAGGGGTATTACCGAGCTACCGCTGCAGCAACATGTCGGCTGTCTCGCAGTTGGTCGCTGCCGGCCTGGGCGTGGCGGCGCTGACCGGTTTCACGGTCGAGGGCCTGGGTGCGGTCGAACGCCTGAGCGGTCCTCTGGAAGGCCGCCGCACTGACCTGTGGCTGCTGACCCGCCCCGACTGCCGCGCCCTGCGTTCTGTGCAGACCCTGCTGGAAGCACTCGCGCCGCGCCTGCGAGCGGCGCTGCTGGTATCCAGCCCCGGCTGATCAATCTCTGTGGATCCATTAAATAATAGTTAACTAAATTAATCATTGGATTAATCTCGATCCTGTGGCATTAATAATCGCGAGGAAACAACATGATTCATTCTGTGGATCCATAAGATCAATAATCGAACCGTGGAGAACCATCATGCACCCGAAAAATGCGTGGTACGTCGCCTGTACAGCGGATGAAGTCGCCGACAAGCCTCTGGGACGGCAGATCTGCAACGAAAAGATGGTGTTCTATCGCGACCAGGACCAGCAGGTCATTGCCGTCGAAGACTTCTGCCCGCATCGCGGCGCCCCGCTCTCGCTGGGTTATGTTGAGAACGGCCAACTGGTGTGTGGTTACCACGGACTGGTCATGGGCGGCGACGGCAAGACTGTTTCAATGCCCGGCCAGCGTGTTCGCGGCTTCCCTTGCAACAAGACCTTCGCAGCGGTCGAGCGCTACGGCTTCATCTGGGTCTGGCCCGGTGACCGGGAAAAGGCCGACCCGGCACTCATCCACCATCTGGAATGGGCAGTCAGCGACGACTGGGCCTACGGCGGCGGGCTGTTTCATATCCAGTGCGATTACCGCCTGATGATCGACAACCTGATGGACCTCACCCACGAAACCTATGTGCATGCGTCAAGCATCGGCCAGAAGGAAATCGACGAGGCAGCGCCCGTCACAACGGTCGAAGGCGAGGAAGTGGTTACCGCCCGGCACATGGAAAACATCATGCCGCCGCCGTTCTGGCAGATGGCACTGCGTGGCAACAACCTGGCCGATGACGTGCCGGTCGATCGCTGGCAGATCTGCCGCTTCACGCCGCCCAGCCATGTGCTGATCGAAGTTGGCGTAGCCCATGCAGGCAAAGGCGGCTATCACGCGCCCAAAGAGTTCAAGGCGTCGAGCATCGTCGTCGACTTCATCACCCCCGAGACCGACACCTCCATCTGGTACTTCTGGGGCATGGCGCGCAACTTCAATCCCGCTGATGCAGAGCTGACCGCCAGCATCCGTGAAGGCCAGGGCAAGATCTTCACCGAAGACCTGGAAATGCTTGAACGCCAGCAACAGAACCTGCTCACGCACCCGCATCGCAGCCTGCTCAAGCTCAATATCGACGCCGGTGGCGTGCAGTCACGCAAGATCCTGGAGCGCCTGATCGCTGCCGAGCAGGCCGGTCGCGGCGAGCAGATTCCCGTGATGGCGACGAAATGACCGGCCATTGCCCGTCGAAACACCAAGAAAACAATCAGAAGTGACCCGTGCCGCGGTCACCCGAGGACCTGACATGATCGACGTGACGGTGTTATCACGCAACGATGAAGCGCTGGACATCTGCAGCTTTGAACTGGTGCGGGCAGACGGAGCGCTGTTGCCGCCGTTCACCGCAGGCGCGCACATTGACGTACACCTGCCTGACGGGCTGATTCGTCAGTACTCGCTGTGCAATGCCCCGAACGAGCGTCACCGCTACCTGATCGGCGTCCTCAACGACCCGGCTTCGCGTGGTGGCTCGCGTAGCCTGCATCAACAGATTCAGACTGGCGCACAGTTGCGCATCAGTGAACCGCGCAACCTGTTCCCGCTGGCTGAAAACAGCCGGCGCACGCTGCTGTTCGCCGGCGGTATTGGCATCACACCCATTCTCTGCATGGCTGAACAACTTGCGCTGGAGGCTGCCGATTTCGAGCTGCATTACTGCGTGCGTTCCGCCGAGCGCGGCGCCTTTATCGAGCGCCTGAAGCATTCGGCATTTGCCGAGCGCATCACGCTGCACTTCGATGAACAGCCGGACACTGCGCTGGAGGCTGGCAAAGTACTCGCCCGCCCACAGCCCGATACCCACCTGTACGTGTGCGGGCCGGGCGGTTTCATGCAATACATCCTCGACAGCGCGCGGGCCGCTGGCTGGCCCGAGGACACCCTGCACCGCGAGTACTTCTCCGCAGAGCCGGTCGACACCAGCAACGATGGCAGTTTTTCAATCGAGATCGCCAGTACCGGCCAGGTCATTGCCATTCCGGCCAATAAAACGGTCGCTCAGGTGCTCGAAAGCCACGGTATCGATATTCCGCTGTCGTGTGAACAAGGTGTCTGTGGCACCTGCCTGACGCGGGTGTTGAAAGGCATTCCGGATCATCGCGATCTGTTTCTGACCGAAGACGAGCAGGCGCTCAACGATCAGTTCACGCCCTGCTGCTCACGTTCCAAGACGCCCGTGCTGGTGCTCGACATCTGATCAGTCCGGGCGCTGAATGACCTTCATGCGCTCTTTCTGCCCGGTGCCGAAGATTTCTGCATAGCGCAAGGTGGCATTGGCATGCTCGCGCATGATGGCCTCGGCGCGAGCGCCCTGCCCATTCACCAGCGCATCCACGACGGCGTGATGCTGCATATGGGCGAAATTGAACCGCCGGTATTCGCGAATCAGGTTGTCGCGATCCACGGCCAGCGCGGTTACCGAGGCAAAAGGCAGATGGTCGTTGCGTGACAGTGCATCGGCAATGGCGCGATTGCCGCTACCCTCGACGATCACGCGATGCAGGCGCATGTTCATGTCGTGATAGACCTCAAGGTCATCTTCAGTGACATGGCCCTTTTCGAACAGCGCGTCACCCTGTACCAGACAGGCCTCCAGCTCGTCACGCGCCTCCTGGGTCAGGCCGCGCTCGGCCATCTGCCGCGCGGCAAGCCCCTCAAGGACACCTCGGACATCCACCGCGCCGGCGATTTCCATCGGGCTGATCGAGCGCACCTGAAAACCACGCCCGCCAAAGGGCACCAGCAGCCCCTCCTGCTCCAGCGTCCGGAACGCCATGCGCACCGGCATGCGCGAAACGCCGAACAGCTCGGCAGTCGGCACCTCCATCAGACGCTCGCCGGCAGCCAGCTCGCCTGATGCAATCATCTTGCGCAACGCAACAAGGACGGTCTGCCCGGGTTTGCTCATCAAAAGGCTTCCGTGGGGATCAAAAAACGCATCTTACCCCACGCACGCCCGAGAGAATCGCCCACATGCAATCGATCAGAGGGGGCACGATGCGGCGTAACCGAAGGTGCGCTCTTCATCGGGTATTTCAATCCAGGCCAGCGTTTCTGCAAAACTGATCGGCGGGCTGTAGAAGTAGCCCTGCACCATCGTACAACCCAGGGTGGTCAGTGCATTCAGCTCATCCTGTGTTTCGACGCCTTCGATCACGCAGCCCAGAGACATGTCCAGACTCAAGGCAACCAGCGATTTGACGATCTTGTAACTGGCCGGGTTGTGGTGCACGCCGGTGACAAAACTGCGGTCGATCTTCAGCTTGGTCAGCGCCAGCGCGTGCAACTGACTGAGGCTTGAGAATCCGGTGCCGAAGTCATCCAGCGAGATACCGCAACCCAGCTTGCGGAACTGGGTAATGGCCTGCTGCACCTGAGCAATATCCTGCATGACCGCCGTTTCGGTAATTTCCAGATCGAGCCGCGACGCATCGAAGCCGCTGTGTTCGATGATCTCGACAATTCTGCTGACACTTTCCCAGGTCGCACAGTCGTGCGCGGACAGATTGAACGACAGCCTGATAGGCGCGGGCCACGACAGGGCCATACCAAGCGCCTGGGTCAACAAGGGCACGGTGAGCTTGTTGATCATGCCGATGCGCTCGGCGATCGGAATGAAATGCGCCGGCGAAACAGACCCCAGCTCCGGACTGTTCCAGCGCGCCAGTGCCTCGAAAGCCACCGTTTCGCGCGTGCAGCTCTCAATGATCGGCTGAAACGATACGTGGAACTCGGTTTCCAGATTGGCGCGCCGCAAGGCCTGTTCGGTAACGCCGTCGGCATGCAATTGCTCACGGTGGCTGGCGGAGAACAGGCAGGTGGTTCCGGGGTTATGGTTCTTGCCCTGATACAGCGCGTAATCGGCAAACTCGAACAGCTGGGTCGCATTATCCGCCGTGGCCGGGTACGTCGCCAGGCCCAGTGTCGCGCCAATCTGGATCGGCATGTCCGACAGTTCGAAGCTTTCGTGCATGAGGTCACACAGGTGTTTGCCAAACGCCAGCAACGCGTCACTGTCCATGTCACCCTTGATCACCAGCGCGAACTCGTCACCGCCCAGTCGCGACACATGCACCTTGTCACTCGAGGCGCTGGTCAGGCGTTCAGCCACCAGCATCAGCAAACGGTCGCCGATGCGGTGACCATAGAGGTCATTGACCGGCTTGAACCCGTCCAGGTCCAATACCCCCACTGCCAGGCCGCTGCGCTGCGCCATTGCCTCGGTCATCGCGGCATCCAGAGTCTGGAAGAACTGGCGACGATTGGGCAGGCCCGTCAGGCTGTCCTGATTGGCCAGCAGCAGATTCTCGTTACTCAGTTGCTCGGTCTTTACCTGCACATTCACCAGGCTGGTGAAATCGCGGTACTGGTAATGAAGAATGATCAGCATGCCGATCGACACCAGCACGATATTCACCGCTGTGGCGATAAAGGTAACGTTGTACGTCGAGGCGAAGAAAATGACGAAGGCGGTGTTGACGACCAGGGCGGTGGTCAGCGCTGCAGGCCGCAAGTGCATCATGCAGAAGATGCAGACGATCACCGTAATACCCATGAAAAACGCGACATGCGCCTGGGAGTAGGCATCGCCGTAGGGGTAAAGCGACAGCGACCAGGCGGCAAACCCGGCCGCTATCACGCCTGCCAGGCCATGTGTGCCACGCAGCGTGGCCAGAATGATCGCCGGAGCGGGTGGCGGCCGGTTTACCGTGCGCAACCATTTGCGTGCACGGACGGCACAGATAACCGTAAGCAGCGCCGGGACCAGCAGCGTCAGCCACACCGGAGCGGTTCGCCAGTGGGTGAACGCCAACGCCCAGGTATTGACCAGCAGCACAAAGTACATCAAAGGCAGTTGCCGGGACAACGCAACGTATTGGGCCTGCAACAACCTGGGGTTATCAGCAGGCACAGACATCAGGGCACGCAAGGCACCCGGTAGTTTTTTCAGCATCGCAAGGCTTCTCTGTTACCACAGTCAAAGCACACGTGGCTTGCTGCTCATCATGCGAACCGGACAGCTAATTGTCGGCTCACTTGTCAGGCTCTCGGCGGATGTGATTAATTCTTTACGGTAAAACCGAGCCGTGCATCGGTTTAATTGAAATAACCTGTTGGCAACCTTTTTTCCGCGTGCCTTCGCATAAGTCAGCGGCGCTTGCACACCTTCTTTTCAATCGTCCCCTACAGGCAAGGAGCATTACCGTGAACAGGAAAGTCATTATCGATACGGACATGGGCTGGGATGACGTACTGTCGATCGCCTACCTGATGAAACGACAGGACATCGACATCCTCGGCATTACAGTGACCGGATGCGGCGAAACAGACCTCGGCTGGGGCGTGATCATCGCGCAGCATTTGCTGGGGATCGGCAATCGACTCGGCACCGTCGTGGCAAAGGGTACCGATCAGCCACTTGAGTACGACAACCGCTTTCCGCAACCCTTCAAAAACGACATGAACGACATCATGGGCCTGCTCGGGACACTGAACCCTGCCACGCTGCCGGAACTGTCGAGCCTGCCCGCCTGGGAGTTCATGTATCAGACGGTAAAAAACAGCCAGGACCCCATCACAGTGCTGTCGCTGGGGGGCTTTACCAACATCGCGAAGATGCTTTCGTTGAGCAGCCAGTCAGCCGACTTCAAAATGCTCAAGCAGATCGTCGCCATGGCCGGCGCGGTTTACGTCGACGGCAACGTCGCGGCATTGAACAAAGCGAAAAAGGCATGGGATCAGGGAGAGGCCTACAGCAGCAACCACTATGCAGAATGGAATGTGTTCGTCGACCCTGTCGCCGCCAACACTGTTTTCCAGTCAAGCCTGCCGTTGATGCTGGTGCCGCTGGAGGTCTGCAACCAGATCATCCTCGACGCCAGCTACTGGCAATTGATCACCGCCACCGACCCTGTCGCCACGCTGGTCAAACAAGTGCTCGAACACAAATCCGGAACACACGCCGAAGGGCTTCCCGTGCCGATCTTCGATCCGCTGGCGACCATGCTGATGGCAGGTGGTATTGCAGCGACAAAAATCGATGAGCAGTTTCTGTCGGTCAACACCGAGTTGACGCCGCAGGACAACCATTGTGGTCAGATACAGCTGCAAGGCAGCGGCTCACGAATGATTGCATCAGTGCTGGGTGTCTCGCAGGTCGCGTTCAGCAACAACTTTGCCCAGGTCATCAATAGCTGAGGCCAGTGTGAAATGCTGCGCCGCGCCTTCTCAGCCTGGCGCAGTCACTCCATCAGTTCGCCGCTACCTGAGCCCGGTCGGCCTGCATGACCAGAGCCTTGAGCGAGGCGTCGAACTGTTTCAAGGCATTCACCTGCAAATCACGCTGCTGATCGATTTGTGCAGCGATCTCCGGAGCGGCCTTGCCTTGCACCCAGACCGAGGTCATTTCCCGAACCACTTCACCTTCGGCCTTGCCGATGTATTGCAGGTTGTTGTCATAGAAGCGCGCCATGAAACGCGCTTCGACCTGACTGTTGCGCTTGCTCACCAGGCGGTTGTAAGTGTCGAGCATGACCACTACGTCCGGGCGGGCCTGCATCAGCGCATCGAGGTTGTTGTAAACGGTTACCGAGGCGAACTCTTTCTTCAATGAGCCCACCAGCCAGTCGGTCGCCAGCGCAGGGTCCGAGCTGTTGATGAATGCGTTGCGGATACGCGCATCGAGTGCGCCATTGCTGCCGCTCCTGAGTGCCACCGAATGGTAGTTGTTCAAATACTGAAGGTTGCTGAGGGTATTTTCGCTGTACAGCACGCCCACCGACTGAGTGTGTTGCAGGCTGGCAGCGCTGTCGGCGACGGGCATGAAATGGCAGGACTGTTCGGAGACCGGAGAGACGGCAGCATTGACGGGGGCAGTGAACATAATGCTGGTGCTGAACACGGCAGCAAACGTCAACAGATTGAACATTCTCATCGCGTCGTCTCCCTTTGGAGCAGGTGGCTATGGCGCCATCCTCCTCCTTTGCCGGAAAAACAGAACTTGCCTTGCTTGATGATGACTATCGACTGAATGAATGATAGTTGATACCACTACGTTACAAGGTTTTTCGCTTCAATTTTCATCCGCCCTGACGGCCGCACGAATGGCTTCGAGCAGCATCCGGCACGCCGGGTTGTCATTGTCGGTGCGCCAGACCAGGTGCAACTCGCTCTGCACGCCTTCGCCCAGGTCAATGTCACGAAACACGACGTCCTTGAACACCACACTGGTCGCACAACGCGGTACCAGTGCCAGCCCCATGCCAGCGTTGACCAGCGCCAGAATAGTCAGTGACGATCCAAGCCATTGGACATACTCCGGTGCAACTCGTGCGGAGCGAAACATACCGGTCAGCAGTTCGTTGAACGGTGGGTACGCCGAATGCGAATACATCAGGAACGGTGCGCCATCCAGATCGGCCACCGCGACCGAGTCCGCATGCGCCAATCGATGATTGCTCGGCACGGCCAGCACAAAAGGCTCGCATACCAGGCATTCGCTCTCGTACCCCGGCTGAAACAGTGGCGCTCGCACGATACCGAGGTCAATGCGCCGCGCCCTGAGTGCTTCGTGCTGCTGATAGGTGTTCATTTCAGTCAGGGAAATCTTCACCTGCGGCTGCTTGAGGCGCGCTTCGGCGATCACCCTGGGCAGAAACTCGTACACGGCGCTGCCGACGAAACTGATGGTCACCGAGCCGATGTCACCTTCGGCAAAGCGTCGCGCGGAAATGGCCGCCTGCTGCGCGCGCTCCAGCAAGGTCTGCGCCTCGATGAAAAAAGCCCTGCCCGCGGCAGTCAGGGCCACACTGCGGGTGCTGCGGGTGAACAGCTCGACGCCCAGATTATGCTCCAGTATCTGAATCTGCCGACTCAACGGCGGCTGCGTCATGTTCAGCCGTTCGGCGGCACGGCGAAAATTCAGCTCTGTTGCCACCGTGGTGAAGCAACGCAGTTGAGAAAGCTCGAACATTGATCCACTCCCGGTATCAATCAAGTCACTAACTGGATTGGACGGGAATAATACACGCCCTCATGATCGACTCATCCCCAAAATAACAATGAATGGGAGTCGCCTCTTGAATACCGTCCCTGGTACTACGGACGCCACGGTGCTTGCCCGTGCGGCCGCCAAGGTAAAACGCCACGTGCTGCCGCTGTTCGTGGTGATGTTCATCGTCAATTACATCGACCGGGTCAACATCGGTTTTGTACGCAGCCATCTGGAAACCGATCTGGGTATCGGCGCAGCGGCTTATGGGCTGGGCGCCGGATTGTTCTTTGTCGGTTACGCACTGTTCGAAGTCCCCTCCAACATGCTCTTGCAGCGCTACGGCGCCCGCGCCTGGCTGACCCGCATCATGTTTACCTGGGGCGCGGCTGCAATGGCCATGGCATTCGTTCAAGGTGAAACCAGCTTCTACGTGCTGCGCTTCATTCTCGGCGCCGCCGAAGCCGGTTTCTTCCCCGGCATCATCTATTACTTCACCCAGTGGCTGCCTTCCAGCGACCGCGGCAAAGCCATGGCGCTGTTTCTCAGCGGCTCGGCGATAGCGTCGGTCATCTCCGGACCGGTGTCCGGCGCCCTGCTCGGCATCGAGGGCCTGAACCTGCATGGCTGGCAATGGATGTTCCTGATCGAAGGCTTCGCGTCGATCGTGCTCTGCGGTTTCGTCTGGTTCTGGCTGCAATCACATCCTCACGAAGCCCGCTGGCTCAGTGACGAAGAAAAAACCGCGCTCAGCACCGCCATTGCCGAAGAGCAACGGCTGCGCGAAGCAGCACAAACCGTCAGACCCTCGGTATTGCGCCTGCTGGCGGACCGGCAGATCCTGCTGTTCTGCTTCATCTACTTTTCCGTGGCGCTGACCATCTACGGCGCCACCTTCTGGCTGCCGAGCATGATCCGCAAGATGGGCAGCTTCAGCGATTTCGAGGTCGGGCTGTTCAATTCGATCCCGTGGATCATCTCCATCGTGGCCATGTACGGTTTTGCAGCACTGGCTGCACGCTTCAAGCACCAGCAGGCCTGGGTGGCAGTCGCCCTGGTCATCGCCGCCGGCATGTTCATGTCCACCGTCGGCGGTCCAGTGTTCGCCTTTGTCGCCATCTGCTTCGCGGCCATCGGTTTCAAGGCCGCGTCTGCGCTGTTCTGGCCAATCCCTCAGGGCTATCTGGATGCACGCATTGCCGCTGCGGTCATTGCGCTGATCAACTCAATCGGCAACCTGGGCGGTTTCGTTGCGCCCACCACGTTCGGCTTTCTGGAACAGACCACCGGTTCGATTCAAGGCGGTCTGTATGGACTGGCAGCGACATCGCTGCTGGCTGCCGTGGTGATCTTCTTCGCCCGCACCACGCCACGAGGTGATCGCGGCCGCCCGTCAAGGGCTGAGCGGCCTGCAGCGCTCAGCCCTGCCGTTACTGGCACCCCTTCCAGCCTCAAACCCTGACCTCCGGGAGACCGCCCTTTGAAAATCATACGTGTGACCGTGACCCCTATCGCCTTTCGCGACCCGCCACTGCTCAACGCCAGTGGTATTCACGAACCCTTTGCCCTGCGCTCGATCATTGAGGTAGAAAGCGACAACGGCTACATCGGTCTCGGTGAAAGCTACGGGGATGCCCCGGCACTGGCGATTCAGCAACACGTGCAGAACCAGTTGATCGGGCTCGACCCGTTCAACCTCAATCAGCTGCGCAGCATCGTTCAGGCGACCGTGGCAGCGCATAAGCCTGCCAGCCTGGCCGGTGCCGAACTGGCGCCGGGCTCACACGCGAGCAAGGCGGTCAGCAATGCTTATTCTGCGTTCGAAGTGGCGTTTCTGGACCTGCAGGCGCGTTCCATGAACCTGCCATTGGTGGACCTGCTCGGCGGTGCCATTCGTGACCAGATACCCTTCAGCGCCTACCTGTTTTTCAAATACGCGCAGCATGCCGATGCGCCTTACGCGCCCGACAGCTGGGGTGAAGCGCTCAGCGAAGAGCAGATCGTTGCTCAGGCCCGGCGCATGATCGAAGCCTACGGTTTCAAAAGCATCAAGCTCAAGGCCGGAGCACTGCCGCCGGAACACGAGGTGTCGTGCATCAAGGCGCTGAAAAAGGCTTTCCCCGGTTATCCGCTGCGCATCGACCCCAACGGCAACTGGTCACTGGAGACCTCGATTCGCATGGCAGAACTGCTGGGCGATGATCTGCAATATTACGAAGACCCGACGCCGGGCCTCGACGGCATGTCCGAGCTGCATAAACGCACCGGTCTGCCGCTGGCAACCAACATGGTGGTAACCGATTTCGACGAGTTCCGCCGCAGCGTGGCCCTCGACAGCGTGCAAATCGTACTCGCTGACCACCATTACTGGGGCGGCCTGCGCGACACTCAGGCACTGGCGAAGATGTGTGACACCTTTGGCCTCGGCGTGTCGATGCACTCCAACTCGCATCTGGGTATCAGCCTTATGGCCATGGCCCACGTCGCAGCGTCGGTGCCTAATCTGGACTACGCCTGCGACACGCACTACCCGTGGCAGGAGCCGGACGAGGAAGTCATCAAGGGCGGCAAACTGCCGATTGTCGACGGCTGCGTCAGCATCACCCGCGCGCCCGGCCTGGGGCTGGAACTGGACCATGACCAGCTCGGCAAGCTCAACGACCAGTATCACAGCTGTGGCATTCGGCAGCGCGATGACGTGAAGCAGATGCAAAAGTACAAGCCGGACTGGAAGGCGGTCAAACCGAGGTACTGAAGCCGTCCGGCTCGGCTTAATCGGCCTGCTGAGCAGGCGCGGTCCTCTGGTAGACACCCGGTCGATCCTGCCGGGTGCGGCCACGGATCAAGGCTTCGGGGTTGCGGCTCAGGTAATCGGTCAGGACCCTTACCGAGCGGGCCATGCGCTGAACGTCGTCGATTGTCCGGTCGATCTGTTGATGCACAGGCGAGTCCTCGGCGAGTGCTGCACCGGCAATGTCCAGTGTGCTTCGGGATTGCAGCAGAACGCCGTGGAGTTCAGGCATCACCTGCGCGTTGAAAAGCCTGAACGTCTTTTGCGCCTCGCCAAGGCTGCCATTGAAGTTGCCGGCGATCTCCTGCACCGGCACGTTGCTGAACTTGTCGATGATCTGCTGTACCTGCTCCTGCATCTTTTCAAGCTCCCCCGGCACGGTCGGGATTATCAACGGCTGCGCACTGATATCGAACGGCACCGGCGCAGCGTTGGCGATAAAACCCAGGGAAATATACAGTTGTCCGGTCAGCAGACTCTCGCTGCGAGGCTGCGCACGCAGGCCTCGTTTGACGAAGTCGGCTATCAACTGTGCCGTACGTGCATCATCGGTAACGCCTAACGTCTTCACGATTTTTTCATTGGCCATACCCAGGCGGTCGGGGTATATCTGCGCCCCTACGATGCTGGTGAACGACTTGCTGGCGGCGTCGTAGTCCAGGTCTACCGAGACGACTCGCCCCAGCGTTATGCCCATGAACTCGACCGGCGAATTGACCTCCAGCCCCCGCAGCGACTGGCTGAATATCATACGGATGTAACCCGGTTCGCCGTCGGGCGGCGACAGCGCCTTCTGCTGATCGTCAAACAGCATGAAGCGTGCATGCTCCGCGGCCCGGGGCGCATTCGTGCGGTAATCCGGCTCGACGAAGGCCACCCCTCCCGCCAGTAGCGTCGAGACCGATTCAGTCTTTATTTTCAGACCATCGGCATCCACCGTCATGCCAATGCCGCTGGCATTCCAGAAACGCGTGTCGGTGGTCACGAAACTGTCATTGGGCGCATTGATGAAAATTTCCGCATCCACGCCCTTGCCGTCTGCGGATAAATGGCAGGCCGCTATCTGTCCGACCTGAATGCGTCGGTAGTACAAAGGAGACCCGACCTCCAGTGAGCCCATGTCTGCGGCGTGCAGGGTAAAACGCGTGCCTTTTGCGCCGTAGGTAATGGGTGGCGGAGCTTCCTGACCGACAAAGTGTTTTTTCGTATGCCCGGACGTACCGCTGTCCGCCGCGATAAATGGCTCGGAAAGCACGGTATTCAAGCCCGATACACCGGTGACGCCTATACGCGGGCGCACCACCCAGAACAGGGAGTCCTCGGCAGTGAAAGCACGGGCGCTGGCATCGAGGTCCACCGTCGCCACAACGCCTGTACGGTCCGTGTTCAAGGCCACGGCCGATACCTCGCCGATCACCACATTCCTGACCTTGACCCTCGTCTTGTGAGGTTCAAGCCCCTCGGCGCTCTGGAAGGTGACGAAGATTCTCGGGCCTTTCGACAGTGTGCTGCTGATCAGCAGCGACAGGCCTATCAAGGCAGCGAGCAGCGGAACCAGCCATACAGGGGATACGCCGAAACGTCTCTTTCGGGTGATGAAAGCAGCGACTGCCGATGGAGAAACCGAACCTGAGCGATCAGACATTTTGTCCTCTGAGACGCCCACGCGGGGTCATGCCGACGATTGATACTGTCGGTCGGACTCTGAACCTCGGCTATTAATAAACCATCAAGGAAATATCAAGATCTGATCAAGATGCGATGGTGCCGTGCGGCATGAAGCCGACCGTTTGGTCGGCTTCATGCCCTTGCTCAAGGCAGCGGGTCGAATTTCAATTCGCTGAGGCTTTGTACCTTGTCTTCGCGAACCATCTTGTATTCGGTATTCGGGCCGATCCAGTGCGCCCAGATCGCGTCGATCTCACCTGCGGCTTCCATTGCGCGCAGCGATTCGTTGACCTTCGCCAGAAAGGCCGGTTCGCCCTGGCGCATGCCGGCACCGATGGGCTCAAGCGCCATCGGTTCCTTGGCAATGGCCAATTCCACGCCGCCGGCCTTGGCCTGCCCTACCAGCTTGATTGCGGTCATGGTGTTGGTCACCAGACCCACCACCTTGTTCTGTTGCAGTGCCATGTAGGCAGAGCCGGTGTCCTGGAAGGTCACTGGCGTCGCGTCAGCCAGACGGATCGACTGCTCGGAGGTAGAGCCTTTGGTCGAACTGATGCGTTTGCCCTTGAAGAACGATTTCGGTTGATCGGCATTCGCGGCACGGACTACCAGTGTTTCCTTGGCGATGTAGTAAGGGTCGCTGAACTGGATCTGGTCGGCACGGCTCTTGGTGTAAGCCAGATTGGCGAAAATCACATCCACGCGGCCCATTTTGACTTCCGGGATACGTGCTTCGACCGACAGTGGCTTGAGTTCCAGCTCCACGCCCATGTGTTTGGCCAGGGCTTTGCAAAGATCGACGTCCATGCCCACCAGTTCGCGGGTTTGAGGGTCCGGTGCCGAGAACGGCGGAACGTCGGCATACACGCCACAGCTCAGGCTTTTCTTGCTCATCACATCGCTGAGCTGATCAGCATGGACCACCGAAACAGCCAGCGGCGACAACGCCAGTGCAGCCAGTACAGACTTGATACGCATGGTGAGACTCCTGAAAATGAATTGAGTGATTCGCTGAAATCAGTGCCTGCGCTCAATGGCTGCGCAGGTCGGCAATGAAGCGCTGGGCACGCGGATGGGTCGGTTGCTGAAAGAACACCTCAGGGCTGGATTTTTCGAGGATCTGCCCCGCATCCATGAACCAGATGGTGTCGGCCACTTCCCGGGCAAAATTCATCTCGTGGGTGACGCACATCATGGTCATGCCCTCTTTGGCCAGGCCTTTCATGACGCCGAGCACCTCGCCGACCATTTCCGGGTCAAGAGCGCTGGTGGGCTCGTCAAACAGCATGACGGGC
This sequence comes from Pseudomonas cerasi, assembly GCF_900074915.1. Lineage (GTDB taxonomy): Bacteria > Pseudomonadota > Gammaproteobacteria > Pseudomonadales > Pseudomonadaceae > Aquipseudomonas > Aquipseudomonas cerasi. The sequence goes on along the minus strand of NZ_LT222319.1, from coordinate 2,772,220 downwards.
GGCTCCATCGCCAGCGCGCGAGCAATCGCCACACGCTGCTGCTGGCCACCGGACAACTGTGCGGGGTAGGCACCGGCCTTGTGTGCCAGCCCCACCCGATCCAGCAACTCCATGGCGCGGGCGCGCGCTTCACTGCTCTTCAAGCCACGGACCTTGGTCGGGGTCAGGATGATGTTGTCGAGCACCGACAAGTGCGGAAACAGATTGAAGCTCTGGAACACGAAACCCACGCGGCTGCGCAGCCGATTGACGTTGGCGTCGGTGCCGTTCACGTCACGGCCGTCAAACAGGATCTGGCCTTCTTGCACGTCCTCAAGACGATTGACGGTGCGGATCAGTGTCGACTTGCCCGAGCCTGAGGGCCCGCACAGCACGACCACTTCGCCGCGCTGCACCTCGGCGGTGATATCGGTCAGGGCCTGGTACTCGCCATACCATTTATTGATCCTGGAAAACATGATCATCGGATGCATTGGGCAACCCTCAATTATCGGTAGTCAAAGGCCGGGGAACGGGCACAGGCGATACATCGCCTTCACGTTTGCGGGCAATCCGCTGCTCCACCACGGCGGCGAGACGGGTCAGGCCGTAGCACAGCACGTAGTAAGTGATCGCCAGGATGAAGAACACCTGAAACGGCTTGGTCAGCAGTTGGTTATTGATCTGATTGGCGGCAAAGGTCACTTCCTGGACGTTGATCACGTAGCCCAGCGACGTTTCCTTGATGATCGAAATGAACTGGCTGATCAGACTCGGCAAGGCGTTGTACAGCGCCTGCGGCAGGATCACCCAGACCGTGGTGCGCAGGTAGCCCATGCCCAGTGCGCGGGAGGCTTCGTATTGACCGGTCGGCAGCGCCTGAATAGCGCCGCGGATGATTTCGCACAGGTAGGCGCTCTGATAGACCACCAGCGTGCAGAGCATGGTGGTGAAACCGGTGATGTTATGGCCGATCAGCAAGGGGACCAGAAAGTAGGTCCAGAAAATCACCATCAGCAGCGGAATGCCGCGCATCACGTAGACCCAGACCGTCGCCGGGTAGCGCAGCCAGCGCCACGGCGAAACCCGCGCCAGCGACAACAGCAGCCCCAGAGGAAAGGCCAGCAACAGGGCCAGCGCCGCCAGCATCAGCGTCGAAATCAGGCCGCCCATCGGACCGTGGGGGTATTGACCGACCAGCAGCAAGGTCCAGTTATCGCGAACAATCGTGAAGACATCGAACATCGCCGCCTACCTCGCCATGGCTTTGCTGAATTGCCGGGCCAGTACAGCACCCAGGCCCATCAGCATCAATGAAATGGCCAGGTAGACCACGGTTGCGACCAGATACGCTTCGAAGGTGCGGAAGGTGTAGTTCTCGACTTCGCGGGTGGCATAAGTCAGCTCCACCACGCCGATGGCCATGACCAGACTGGTGTTCTTGAACAGCAGGACCGTGTGATTGATCAGCGACGGCAGGCAGTTGCGAACCCCTTGCGGCAGGATCACGTAACGCATCGAGCGCACATAACCCAGGCCCAGCGCGCGCGACGCCTCGACTTGCCCGGCCGGAATCGCGCGTAACCCGCTGCGAATGTCTTCACTGAAATACGCCGCCTGGCAAAGGCCCAGGGCGATGACCGAAAACAGGTACTCGGTGCTGTAGTTGGCCAGCCAGATCTGTGTGTTTTCGGACAGCAGCGTGGGAATGCCGAAATACCAGAGCATCAGTTGCACCAGCGTCGGCACATTGCGGTGATAGGACACATAACCCGCCACCAGGCGCTCGGCGTACTTGTTGCCGGTCAGGCGAATCGACACCAGCAGCAGGGCTACCGCCATGGCCAGACACCAGGCAACGAATGCCAGTTGCAGGGTCGTTTCTATGCCCTTGACGATCAGCTCGGCGTACTCGCCCTGCAGGATCGCTGAAAGATCGAATTTACTCGTCATGGTTGTTCCCATAGACATTCAGCCAGGGCAGAAGCAAGGCGCCAGCGGGTCTGGCGCGGGTATGACATGGCGGCTGATGCCGCTCTCGTGATGGGGACAGCCCTTGCAGACTCAGCCTCAGCCTTCGTAGTCCTGCGGACGCGCAGTCGACAGACCGCCGGGCACCTGCAGCGTCGGGGTGATTTCCATATGCCCGATGTTGACCGCGATGGGCGCGGCAATCACATAGGCGATCGCATCGGCAATGTCCTTGGCCACCGGCAGCTCATAGCCCTCGATGAAACGCTTGCGCACTTCCTCGGAGTCGCCATGCACGTGAGCGAAGATATCCGTCGCCACGCGCCCCGGGCAGATTTCGGTGACCCGCACGCGCTTGCCGAAGGCATCGATGCGCAACTGACGGGACAGCATGCTTACCGCAGCCTTGGTCGCGTGGTACGTCGAGTTGCCACCGAAGTTGTAGGCAGCAGCGATCGAACTGATGTTGATGATGTGCCCGCAATCACGCTCGACCATCCCCGGCAACGAGAGCCTGGCAATCTGCAATACTGCGCGCAGGTTCACATCGACCAGCAGATCGATCCCTTCAGCGTCCGCTTTGAGCAGCGAGCCGGGCCGGTCGACGCCGGCATTGTTGACCACGACATCGAAATGATGGGCCTGAAACAAGGCCGTCAGGCCAGCCAGATCAGTCACGTCGATAGCGTGCGCGATACAACCGGTGCGCTGCGCCAGTGCCGCCAGCTTGTCTGCACTGCGCGCCAGCGCATGGACCTGCAAACCTTCGGCACACAGCCGCTCGACGACGGCCTCGCCAATGCCGGAAGAAGCGCCGGTGACCAGCGCAGTTTTATAATCGGAAAAAGGCATGTCAGGGTTTCCTTGAATAAGCGTCGATCAGCCGCTTGGCTGTTAATGCTGATCGCCTTGTACTGGACTTTAACGAGCGTCATGGGCAGCGACCAAGACACAATGGTTGTGTGGCAATAAGCTGCGCTTATGACCCGAGCAGCTGTGAAACCGGGGTGATGACACCGCCCTGCTCTTCGATGCTCCGGCGAATGCTGCGCGCAAGTTCCACCGCCCCCGGCGTGTCGCCATGCAACAGAATCGACTGGGCGTTGACCGCCACACGCTTGCCGCTCAGGGTCGTTACCGAGCCGTCCTGCAACAGTTGCGCAACCCTGGCCCTGACCTGCTCCGGGTCTTTGATCACCGCACCGGGCGTACCTCGCGGCACCAGCAGGCAGTTTTCGTCATAGGTGCGATCAGCCAGAAAGGTCGTTGCCACCCTCAGGTTGCACGCCTCGGCGGCCTGCTCGATGGCCGCGCTGCTGGATGAGCTGATGATCAGCTGCGGGTCAAAACCTGCAACAGCCCTTACCAAAGGCCCGGCCAGTTCGGCATCGGCCGCAGCCATATTGCCCAGCGCCCCGTGAAAACTCATGTGCGTGACGCGGTAACCGGCAGCGGCTGCAAGGCCCGCCAGAGCGCCGAGTTGATACACCACAATTGCGCACAACTCCTTGAGCTCGATGTTCATTCTGCGGCGGCCGACCCCCTGCAGATCCGGAAAGCCGACATGCGCACCGAGATCAATGCCCAGCGCCTTGGCGCGGCGCACTGTGCTGTCCATGATCAGCGGATCCCCGGCATGAAAGCCGCACGCCACGTTGGCCGAGGAGATCAATGGCATCAAGACCTCGTCTTCGCCCATGGTCCAGGGCCCGAAGCCCTCACCCAGATCAGCATTCAGATCAATGCGCATGATCAAGTTCCTCCAGTTCAATCAGCGGCTGGCCATAACCGACGCGCTCGTTTTCGGCGGCCAGAAAGCGCAGTACGCGCCCTGCCTGGTCGCTGCGCACCGGCAGATACAGCAGGCCGATACGCAACAGCCCCAGCAACTGTCCCGCAGCCACTGCATCGCCGGGTTTTACGTAGCTGCTGCGTTCATCGGGATGACTCGATACAAACACGCCGGGGTTGTCGGCACTCACCACATGGGCAGTCAGCGCCGACGGTTCAACGGCGACCTGTGGCGCAGAGGGCACAGCGCAGGCCTGTAAAGGCTCGCCGCGGCGGATCAACAGCTCGAACCCCGGCCGCCTCAACTCCAGCACAGTAATGCCGGCGTCCCGAATACACGCTGCCAGCTGGCGAATCTCTTTGATGTTCATCAGCGATGTCCTTGCAGGCTGCGCAGCGCGAGCACGCGCCGGGCGTCTTCGATGAAAGCGTGATTGGTGTCCAGCGCGTCGACCGCTTCGTCGTAGCTGCACTGCACAAAACGGACCTTGCTGCCGATCGGCGCCTGGCCAAGACGCCACAGATCGGCCTCGATGACTGTGGCAAACTTGGGATAACCGCCACTGGGCTGGGCATCACGCATCTGCACGATCGGCTGTCCGCCGTGGGGCACCTGAATCACGCCAGGCACGATGCCATGAGAGCGGATTTCCAGCGTCTCGCGCGCAAGCAAGGGCGTGCCCTCCATGCGGTAGCCATAACGGTTGCTCTGCGTGGTGATTTTCCACTCACCGGCAAAAAACGTTGCTTGCGCCTCGGCACTGAAACAGTCGAATTCGGCAGCCGGCAGCACGCGGATGGCCGGCAGCCCGTCAAGCAACAACGGCAAGGCCGCCACCGACGATTGCACCCCGAAATCACTGGCACGCAGTTCGTTGGCAGCGCCCGCAGGAATCACATCACCCTGCTGCAACGCACGGCCCTGCCAGCCACCAAAAGCGCCGCGCAATTGCGTGCTGCGCGAGCCCAGCACCAACGGCACGTCGACGCCGCCGGCCAGACACAGATACACGCGGCTGCCCATCGTCGGGTAATTGAGCCGCAACACCTGATTCTTGCGTGCCTGAGCGACCCAATTGCCTGGCAGCCGCTCACCATCGAGCGACGCAGCGCAGGCGGCGCCGGTGATCGCGAAGGTGCAGTCATCGACAAAGCGCACTTCGAACGGGAACAGCGGAATTTCAATCCCCGCGGCGTCTTCATCGTTGCCCAGCAACAGGTTGCCGAGCCGCAGTGACAGCGTGTCCATCGCGCCAGACGTGCCGACGCCGTAGCCGAGGCTGCCGTGCCGCCCCAGATCCTGAACGGTCGCCAGTGCGGTAGCGCTGATAACTTCGATCATCGGATGATCCTCTCGATACGCAAGCGCAGTTGATCGCCGGGTTGCAACAGCGCCGGAGGCTGCTGACCCGCATCGAAAAACACCATTTCCGTGCGTCCTATTGTGTTCCAGCCACTGGGGCCGGCCGAGGCGGAAATACCCGTCTGAACGCCACCGATGGAGACCGACCCGGCCCCGATATCGAGTACCGGCACCTTGCGCCGCGGCGTTGCCAAGCGCTGATCCATGCCGCCCAGGTAGCAATAACCCGGATGGCTGCCCAGGGCGTACACCGGGTACAGCGGCTCACAGTGCAGATTGGCGATGGTTTCGATATCCAGCCCGGTATGGGCGATGACATCAGCCATGTGCGGGCCGCCGTCACCGCCGTATACCACCGGCAATTCAATGATCCGGCCCTGCAACGGCAGCGGCTGGCACTGCTCCCAGGTCTCCAGCAAACGGGTTTTAAGACCGGCCAGGTCCCGCGGTGGCGCCGCGAAGGTCAGCATCAGGTTGTTCATCCCCGGCACCGCCTCGCGTACCTGCGGCCAGTCCTTGCTCAGACGGGCCAGTGCCCATATGCGTTGCTGCGGTGCCAGGTCGAGCTCGCCGGGTGCTTCAAACAGCAACGCGGTGGTTCCCAGCAAGGTGATTCTTGGCGCATTCGGCGCCTGCACGAGACTCATGGGTGGCTCCTTGTCTGCAACCAGCGCTCCAGGTGATGAATGTCCATGCCACCCTTGCAGAACACCGGGTCCTGCAGAATGTCGCGATGCAGCGCGATGTTGGTAGAGATGCCCTCGACGTGCATTTCGCTGAGTGCCAGACGCATGCGTGCCAACGCCTCATCGCGACTGGCACCATGAGTGATGACCTTGGCCACCATCGAATCGTAATAAGGCGGAACGCGGTAGCCGTGGCTGACATGCGAATCGACCCGCACGCCGAAACCACCGGGGATCTGCCAGCGGGTGACCTGGCCCGGCGTTGGCATGAAGCTGCGCGGGTCCTCGGCGTTGATCCGGCACTCCAGCGAATGGCCCGACACCGTTACGTCGGCCTGACTGAAGCTCAGGCGCTCGCCCATCGCCATGCGGATCTGCTGCTGGACAATGTCGATGCCGGAGGTCATTTCCGTTACCGGGTGCTCGACCTGCAGGCGGGTGTTCATCTCGATGAAATAGAACTCGTCCTTTTCGAAGAGGAACTCGAACGTGCCGACGCCCTGATAGCCGATCTGGCGGCAAGCCTGTGCGCAACGCTCGCCCACCCTGGCCATCAATGCTGCGTCGATGCCGGGTGCAGGCGCCTCTTCAAGCACCTTCTGGTGGCGGCGCTGCATCGAGCAATCCCGTGAGCCGAGCCAGACAGCATTGCCATAGGCATCGCACAACACCTGAATCTCGACATGGCGCGGCTGGCCCAGAAACTTCTCGATATACAACTCGGGATTGCCGAACGCGTGTCGGGCTTCTTCGCGGGTCAGCGCAATCGCATCGAGCAGACGAGACTCTTCCTGAACCACACGCATGCCGCGCCCTCCGCCGCCGCCTGCGGCCTTGACGATGACCGGGTAACCGATGTCGCGAGCGATCTGCAGAATGCTCTGCGGGTCGGCCGGCATGCTGGTATCCGGACCGGGTACGCACGGCACGCCGGCTTCGCGCATCGCCCGCTTGGCAGCGACCTTGTCGCCCATGACCCGAATGCACGCAGCACTGGGGCCGATGAAGGTCAGGCCAGCCTGCTCGATACGTTCGGCGAACATGGCATTTTCAGACAGAAAGCCATAACCGGGATGGATCGCCTGAGCACCGGTCAGTTGCGCGGCATAGAGCACGGCCGCCTGATTCAGATAGCTCTGCGCCGCTGCGGCGGGACCGATGCACAGCGCTTCGTCAGCCTGCTGTACGTAACCGGCATCGCGATCCGCTTCGGAATACACCGCTACCGTGCGCAGGCCCAGGCCCTTGCAGGCGCGCTGGATGCGCAGGGCGATTTCGCCGCGATTGGCGATCAATACTTTATCGAACATCAAAAACCCCTGATCGGTGAACCCGCAAGACGGCCTGCAAGGCAGCTCAAGACCATCACGCAATGCTGAACAGCGCCTGACCGGCCTGAACCTCTTCGCCATTGGCAACCAGAATGGCAGTCACCACCCCTGCCGCCTCAGCCTTCACCGGATGAAACATCTTCATGGCCTCGACCACGGCCAGGGTCTGCCCCACCTCGACGGACGTACCGATCTCGACAAAAGGCGGCTGGTCGGGTGCCGGGGTCAGGTGCAACACCCCGTACAGCGAGGCGCACGCCTTTGTCTGTTGTACGGCGGTCGTCGTACTTGTCTGAGTCGGAGCAACAGTGCGCGCTGCGGGCGTCGTCTGCACTGTCGCAACAGCCGGATTGACGCGGTTGGCGACCTGAGCGGGCTCGCGCAGCAAACGCAGCTGCGCGTCGCCTTCACACAGGCTGAGTTCGCTCAGGTCCGATTCGGCCATCAGGTCGATAAGTGCTTTGATACGTTCCGGATTCATGCAAGAGCCCTTGCCTGGCAAATGAAATGTGGCTGAGGGCAATGTAACGAGGCAGGTTTTTGACCGCCAAGACGGTTTGACTGTGGGGTGATAAGCGCCCCTTATGACGTCGAGATCACTGCGCGCGGCGGTTGCCGCGCATTTCGGCGACCAGTTCCAGAAGGATCGCCTTGACCGCCTGGGCCGGCACCGACAGCGGCAAGTGCCCGGACAGGCGCAGCGCGAGAGGGGCTTCGATCTCGGGTTCGACAATGCGGCTCAGGTTGACCGCATGCGTGTCTGCCAGCACCCGCGCTGCAGATTCGGGAAGAATGGTCGAGCCGAATCGATCGGCGACTGCCGCGGCCAGCGTCGTCGAAGATTCGACTTCTGCCACCACCCGGGCACTGTGCTCGATACGCACAAATGCCTCGTCCACCAGACGACGGACAGTGTTGTAGGTGCGCGGCAACAGCAGGTCGATATCGGCCAGTTCCCTGAGCGGAATTTCCTCGCGCCCCTGAAGCGCCTCTTCGGCACTCACCAGGTACAGCTGCTCGCGTATCAAGGGCACAAAACTCAAGCCATGTACCTCGCGTCCGCCATAAAGAACGGCCATGTCCATACGCCCGTTCATGATCAACTCACTGAGGGTGGTGCCAAAGTTCTCATTGAGGTACAGCAGAATGCCCGGATGACGCTCGCGTACGCGTTTGAGCAATGGCAGCGACAGGGTCGAAGCGGCAGTGCCGGGTGCCAGCCCTACCGACACCGGCCCCGATAACGCCAGACCACTGGCGTTGACGTCACTCTGTGCCTGCTCGCACTGGCGCAGGATCACCTGAGCATGCCCGTACAGCACCTTGCCCGCCTCGGTCGGGGTGACGCCGCGCTTGGTGCGGATCAACAACTGTTGCTGCAACTCGGCCTCCAGCGTCACCAACTGCTGACTCAGCGCAGGTTGTGCGATGTGCAGCACATCGGCGGCCTGAGTCAGGCTGCCGATATCGACAATTTTCACGAAATATTTCAAACGGCGAAGGTTCAAGGTGCTGCACTCCAGAGTCACGACACACGGGCTTCAGCAAGACCCAGGCCAGCTCTGGAAAAACCAGGCATAAGCAATTGCTATGTCAGCTCCCGCTGAACGGGCTCGTCAGGCGCTGATCCCCCTGCAACCATTGCACGCCCGCTTTTGGTGCGACGCCGGTTCATCTGCGGTCATAAGCGCTGCCTATCAACCCAGAACGAAATGGTCTTATGGCGCTCGCTGCTCTGGCTCGTAACGTATTCCCCGTCAAGGCCATCAACGAGGAATGCCAACGTGACCGCATCTCGCATCGCTGCCCGCGTGCTCCGCATCAAACCGTCGCCAAGCAGCGCTGCTGCCGATCGGGCCAATGAACTGCGGCGCGCAGGCAAATCGATCATCAATCTGGTGGTTGGCGAGCCGGACTTCGACACACCGGCACACATTCGTCAGGCCGCCTGTGCCGCCATCGAGAACGGTGAAACACGCTACACGCTCAACGCTGGCACCACGGCGCTGCGCGAGGCAATCGCCGCCAAACTGCAGCGTGAAAACGGCCTTGCTTACGCGCCCGGCCAGATCGTGGTGACCAGCGGTGCCAAGGCCGCGATTTTCAATGCATTCGCGGCGACATTGAGTGTCGACGATGAAGTGCTGATCCCCGCGCCTTACTGGGTGTCTTACCCGGACATGGTCCTGGCCTGCGACGGTCGTCCAGTGACCCTGGCCTGCCCGGAGGAAAACCAGTTCAAGCTGACTGCCGCGCAGCTGCGCAACGCGATCACGACGCGCACCCGCTGGCTGCTGCTCAATTCGCCGAGCAACCCGACCGGTGCTACCTACAGCGCATCCGAATGGCGCGCGCTGGCCGACGTACTGCTCGACTACCCGGACGTGCTGGTCATGACCGACGACATTTACGAGCACATTCGCTACGACGACGCTCCGCTCAGCCACCTGCTCACTGTCGAGCCAGCGCTGCGCGAACGCGTGCTGATCATCAACGGCGTGTCAAAAACCTACGCCATGACCGGCTGGCGCATCGGCTACGCAGCAGGCCCCGGCGATATCATCAACGCGATGGCGACCCTGCAATCACAGTCCACCAGCAACGCCTGCTCGGTGAGCCAGGCCGCTGCGGTGGCCGCCCTGACCGGCGACCAGTCTTTTGTCGGCGACAGCGTCAAGGTCTACAGACAGCGCCGCGATCGTTGCCTGGAGCTGATCAACGCGATTGACGGCCTGAGCTGCATCAAGCCCGAAGGCGCGTTCTACCTGTACGTCAATTGCGGCGCGCTGATCGGCAAAACCACACCGTCAGGTTCGGTACTGGAAGCCGATACGGACGTGGTTCTGTACCTGCTGGAAAGTCAGGGCGTTGCCGTTGTCGCAGGCACCGCCTATGGCCTGGCACCGTTTTTCCGGATGTCTACGGCGACTGCCCTGGAAACCCTTGAAGACGGCTGCGCGCGCATTGCGACTGCTGTCGCTGCGTTGCGCTGAGCACCTCGACATGACGACGCCGAGCCATCCGGCCCTGACCTTCAAACAGGCCTTGTTGGCCATGCTCGGCATATCACTGGTACTGGGCCTTTCCGCGCTGGATCAGACCGTCATCGTCAACGCACTGCCAAGCATCGTCGCCGAGCTCAACGGTTTCGAGTTGTACGCCTGGGTCGCCACCGGCTACCTGCTGGCCTCTATCGTGACCATCCCGATCTTTGGCCGGCTGGGCGATTTTTACGGGCGCAAACCGTTCGTGCTGGCCGCAACAGTCATCTTCACGCTGGCCTCGCTGCTCTGCGCACTGGCAGACAGCATGTTGGTACTGGTGATCGGGCGAACCTTGCAAGGTGTGGGCGGCGGTATGTTGATCGGTACTGCCTTTGCCTGTGTGCCCGAGCTGTTTCCCGACACCCGCCAGCGGTTGCGCTGGCAGGTGTTGCTGAGCGCCATGTTCAGCGTGGTCAATGCCATCGGCCCGGGGTTGGGCGGTTATCTGTCCGGCGAGTTTGGCTGGCGTTCAGTGTTTTGGTTGAACCTGCCCCTGGGCGTGATTGCCTTGTTTTTTGCCTGGCGCTTTTTGCCGTGGTATCGCCCGCAAGGCTATCGACCCCATTCTGACGGTGCGATCAGGCTCGACTGGCTCGGGGCTTTATTGATCGTCCTGACGCTGGGCAGCCTGCAACTGTTCGTCGAATGGCTGGGCCAGCGTTCTCTGTCCGTCAGCCTGACATGTGGCGCCGTGACCCTCGCCGCCATGCTCGGCCTGTGGTTCCACGAGCGCCGCTGTGCCTTTGCCTTGCTGCCCGCCGGGCTGTTCGCCAACCGCAGCATCCGCCTGCTGTTCATCATGTCGCTGTTGGCCGGCGCCATCATGTTCACCCTTCTGTTCTACCTGCCGCTGCTGTTGCAGGGCAGCTACGGCTACTCGCCAAAAGACGCAGGGTTACTGCTTACCCCACTGGCGCTGAGCATCACCCTGGGCGCAATCGTCAACAGTCGTATCGTCACGCGTCTGACAAACCCCAACTGGTTACCTATTGGCGGATTCATTGCCCTGTCGGTTGCCTGCATCGCCTTGGCACTGGTCGGACTGCACGCCGGCTTCACGACCTTATTGGGGCTGATTCTGCTGGCGGGGCTGGGGCTGGGCTTCATTCTGCTCAACCTCACCGTGTTCACCCAGACGCTCGCCGAGCGGCAATTTCTCGGCATTGCCACGGCGCTGACGCAGTCCTTGCGACTGGTCGGCGGTTTGCTGGGCACAGCGGCCATGGGCGTGCTGGTCAAGGTGCTGTATGTCGCCAATCTGCAAAGTGCGCTGAACGCAGCAGGTCAGGCGTCGGCCTTACCGCGCCTGGCCGACCCTCAGGTTCTGCTGCAGCACACGCCTGCCAATGTCGATGCGGCGCTGCTGATAGCGCGCACCGCCCTCGCCCAGGCGGTGGGCACGGGGCTGCTGACATGCGCCGGGCTGGGCGTGCTCGCGTTGCTGGTTCTGCACTGCCTGCCTCGCGTCACCCTTCATCAGGTATCCCATGCAGCAACGTCTGCAACGGATTCATCTGCAACACCTGTTCCTGAAAAACAATAAGAAACCTGACTGCCGCCTGACTCTGCCTCTCAAAAACACTTAATTACAGTATGAGGATGAATCCGATGGAGCGTATCAATCGCGCCGCCCCTTTCGTTGCGGGCTTTTGTGGACTGCTGATCGCTCAGCAGAGCTACGCCGAAGGTTTTCTGGAGGACAGCAAGGCCAGTATTCTTGCGCGTAACTTCTTCAGTAACGCAGACAACCGCAGCGGCGCCGCCGACCCGAACTACACCCAGGAGTGGGGCCAGGGCTTCATGCTCAACTACCAGTCGGGCTACACGCCGGGCACAGTGGGCTTCGGTGTCGACGCACTCGGCCAGTTGGGCATCCGTCTGGACTCGGGCAAAGGCCGTCACTACAACCCGCAAAGCACGGCGTTCAACGGCAATATCTTCCCCACGGACAGCGATGGCCGCGCGGTCGATGAGTTCAGCAGCCTGGGCGCGACGCTCAAGGCACGCGTCTCCAAGACCGAACTGAAATACGGCACGCTGGTGCCCATGCTGCCGGTGGTGATGTCCACTGACCGCATGTTGCAACAGACTTTTCGTGGCGGGCAGATTCAGTCTGGCGACCTGAAGGACTTCACCTTCACCGCAGGCCAGCTGGAACATGTCATGGGCCGTGGTTCGACCAATCAGATGGCCATGTCGATTCCGGGTGCAAACAACCCGCTGACCGGCGAGTTCGTCAACAAGTTCTACTATGCAGGCGTCGATTACAAACCGACAAAAGACCTGACCTTGCAGTACTACTACGGCAACCTGGAAAACTTCTACAAGCAGAACTTCCTGGGCCTGAAATACGACATGCAGCTGGGTCCGGGCATCCTGCGCACCGACCTGCGCCATTTCGACAACCGCTCGGACGGCGCCAACGGTCACGACGCGGCGTACTACACAGTTGGCTATTACGGCAACGGCGTCACCAAGGGTGAAGTCGACAGCCGCCTGTCCAGCGCCCAGTTCACCTACCTGATCAATGGCCACACCTTTGCTGCGGGTTACCAGGCGGTGACCGGCGACAGCGACGCGGTATGGTTGAATCAGGGCGATGGATCAACCGCTTACTTCATGACCGAATCCATGATCGGCAAGTTCCAGCGCGCCGGAGAACGCACCTGGCAGGTCCGTTACGGCTATGACTTCGCCAAGCTCGGCGTTCCCGGGCTGAACTTCCTGGCCATGTATGAAAGCGGTTCGAACATCCAGACATCCGACGGCGACAAGAAGGAATGGGAACGCAACGTCACTCTAAGTTATGTGGTGCAATCCGGTCCGGCAAAGAACCTCAGCATCGCGCTGCGCCACGCGCAACTGCGCACCGAATTCGCCAGCCAGCGCGATTCCGATGAGCATAGGGTGATCGTCAGTTACCCGATCAATATTTTCTAAGGTGCTCAATACGGTGTGCTGAGTAACCGCGAAAGGGCCCGGACTGACTGGGCCCTTTTGGACACTCAGCTCGATACCTGATCAAGAAATATCAACCGCGGCGGCTCTGCCAGCAACTCGCCGCTGACCGCCGCGAACTGCTGGTAGTGCGACGTGGCGACATGGGCGTCCAGTGCTGCCTGATCCTTGAAGCATTCACGCATGTAGAACGTGCCGCGCTCATCACGCGCCTCGAACAGCGTGTACTCGATATTGCCCGGCTCCGCCCGGGTCGGTTCCACCAGTGCCGATAATGCGTGTTTCAGGGCCGCCTCTTTGCCAGCACTGGCTTTCAGGACAGCCATCAAGGCCATTGGCTTTGCAGATGTGTTCATTATCGATGCTCCGGTATTCAATTCGATCAATGGGTCGGTGCGGGCGCAGCGTCTATTTTCAAACGCAGCAGGATGTAGGGTTTTTCGCGCTTGTCGTGGCCGGCGTTGAAGTTGGCCTGGCGGTGCAACTGGTTGACGATGAAGTACAGATAGCCATCCGGGCCGATCGACAAGGTGTCAGGCCAGAGCATGCGCGGATCGTGTGCCACTGTTTGCCAGGTGCCGTCCGGCAGGCGCTTGCGAATCGAATTATGCTCGTAGTCGCCTGCGTATACGGCGCCTTTGGCATCAGCCTCCAGGCCATCCGAAGCGCCTTTTTCACCGAGGTCCTGCACCGCCGCTGCCAACTGCTGCTCACTGACCTTGCTGTCATTCAACAGATCGGTGGCCACGGCATACAGATGACGGCTGGACAACGGCGAGAAATACAGTGTCTTGCCGTCTGCCGACAACGCAATGCCATCCGAAGCGACGCCGACCGGTTTGCGCGTTCCGTTCGGGCCATCGCCCAGCACGGCCACGCCCTCGACGACGGGTACGAAAGCCGGATCGACAGATGTTGACTGCGCCCCGTTCAGGCGCCGCACGGCGTGACCGCTGGCAATATCCATGACAATGATCGCACCCGGCCCGCTCAAGGATGAATCCGTTACATAGACCGTGCCCTCCGATCCCTTGCGCAAGTCAAAGCGCATGTCGTTGACATAAGTGCCGGGCAAGATGACGTTATCCGGAAACACCAGGCGCTTGACGATTCGGTTGGTGGCCAGGTCCACCGCAACCAGTTTGGCGCCGCCTGGACGCGGAGACGCAAAACCCGGTGCGGCCGTGTCCAGAAGCCAGACACGGCCCTTGCCGTCGGCGACCACACTCTGCACGCTGATCAGCCCATCACCAGGGTCTTTGGGGTTCTCCTTGTTGACCGCCAGATCAGGGTAGGCAACCACTTTGCCGTCACGAATCTCACCCACCGTAAACGGCACCTTGTCACCCCAACGAGGGAAGTTGACGAAAATTCGCCCGGTTTCAGTGACTGTCACACCGGTGGGCATCGCATCGTAAAAGGCATGCACCTGTTCGAGCTTGCCGATCGGTTTGTCGGCAGGCGCACTGGCAGGCAATGGAATGGCGGTCGCGCCGTAGGCCAGCGAAGTGGCGAGTGTGGCTGCGGAAATGATGGCAATTGCGGCGGAAATTTTCGTTCGATGCATGGTGCTCTCTCCTGAAGGGCCAGCGGCCCATCAGCATTGGGGGCTTTTTGTGCCATAAACAGGTTGGCGATTAGTCTGAGCTTTCTTGTTACAAAGAAAAACGCGGGTAACACGCTAACACTTTCAACGCGAAGGCGAAGATCCATGTTGCTTGCCAGCCATTCCCTGCAGTCAGCATCCTGACGATCAGCGGTTTTGATGACGGTCAGCATCAATGCTATATTCACGCTCTTCCTGGCCCAGAAAGCCACAATCAGACAGGCAAAGAGGCGACCCCTATGAGAGTCACCAAGGCCCAGGCCCAGGCCAACCGGGCACATATCGTCGAGACGGCCTCCGTGCAGTTTCGCGAGCATGGCTATGACGGTGTCGGGGTCGCCGACCTGATGGCTGCGGCAGGCTTTACCCACGGCGGGTTCTATAAGCATTTCGGTTCAAAGTCCGACCTGATGGCCGAGTCGGCGGCGTGCGCCATCTCGCAGACCGTGGCGCAATCGACCGGCATCGATCCAGCGCAGTTCATCGATTATTACCTGTCCCGAGAGCACCGTGACAACCTTGGCACGGGCTGCCCCATGGCCGCGCTGAGCGGCGATGCAGCGCGCCAGTCGGACCCGGTCAAAGCAACCTTCGCCGACGGCATCGAGAGCCTGCTGGCAGCGCTTGCTCCCGACCAGGCAGCACCCGGCGGCGAAGAATGGAAACAGGCGCGGGCAAACACCATCGACCGCTTTGCCCATGCGCTGGGGGCGCTGCTGCTATCACGCAGCTGCCCGGATGACTCGCCGCTGGCGGACGAAATACTCGAGGTGTGCCGCGCGAAGATGCGGGCACACCTGGAGTCCGGGCAAACCGACTGACCGTCTCAGGAAGGAAACAGTTTGCTCAGGCACGCCAGCTTCTTCTTGTATGACTTGCGCGCCACCAGCGCTTCCTCCAGCGTTACAGCCACGAATCGGGCGGTCTGATTGGGTTGCATCTGACCGATCAGATCCAGGTCCGCGCTGATCACCGTGCCGATCATCGCGTAGCCCCCGCCCGATACGGCATCACGGTGCAAGACAATCGGCTCCAGCCCGGCAGGCACCTGAATTGAACCGATCGGGTAGCAGCTGTCGACGATATTGGACGGATCGGAACCGGCGCCGAAGGGCTGCTCCCTGGGCTGGAAGGTCAGCGCCCTGCCCCCCTTGAAGCGATAACCGATGCGGTCGGCTTCCGACCCTACGCTCCAGGGCTCGGAGAAAAAACTGGTGGCGGCAAATTCGGTCAGACGCTCGTAATACAGGCCCGGCACGACCCGCAGATACACTTCCCCGCCCAGAGACTGGCGCAAGGCCATCGGCAGGCTGGCCCCGGCACGTCCCTTGCCGCTGGGCGTGCCTATCGGCAGCAGGTCATCAGCGGCCAGTCGGCGCCCCTGAAAACCGCCAAGCGCACCCAGCGTGTAAGTCGAACGGCTGCCCAGTACCAGTGGCACATCAATACCGCCCGCGACGGCCAGATAGGTACGCGCGCCGTCCTTCGGGAAGTCGAAGCGCAGCACTTGCCCGGCCTTCACCGCAAAGGCGGTGTCGTGGTGCATTTCCACGCCGTCGAGGCGCGCCGCCATGTGCGCGCCGCAGACCGCGGCCAACGTGTCGCACTGGAACTCCAGTTCCGGCCCCAGCAGTGTGCATTCAAGCCCCGCCGCGCCGGGCGGATTGCCGACCAGCTGATTGGCGGCGCTGAGGGCGTACTGGTCGAGCGCACCGGAGGGCGGTATGCCCAGGTGGTAATAGCCCTCGCGGCCGAGGTCCTGAACCGAGGTGGCCAGACCGGGTTTGAGCACCTTGATCATGCCAGCACCTCCTGCAACGACTTGGGATAGCCCACCTGATCGGCGAGAAAGGCATCCAGTGAAAACTCGACCGGGCGGATGCGCAGATCGAAGCGTCCGGCTTCCACCTCTGCGACAGCCTCGTCATAGGCTTGCCGGTCAAGCGGTTTGAACTGGACGATGTCGCCAGGCCGGAAAAACACCATGTGCTCTTTCAGATAGGCCAACCCCTGCTGCGGGTCATAGATCGGCGCCGGAGTGACGCCAAACATCTGATAACCGCCCGCCCCGCGTACCGAATAGATACAGCCGAAGCAGCCGCCGTGACCGAGTGTGAGCTTGGGGGTATCAGTGCGCGGACGCAGGTATTTGGGCACTTGCAGCTGGCGTTCGCGTTCCACCATCTGGAACATGAACGGCAGACCGGCGACAAAACCGACCATCGAAACGAACCACGGCGCGCCGCTGTGCGCCGCGATGAAGGCATCGACATCCGCCAGATTATTGATGCGTGCTGCGTATTCCAGGTCGGTGGAACCGGGGTCCTGATGGCGGTCACGAAAGCGCATCAGGGTTTCGTGGGTCCACGGATCGTTGTACAGCACCGGGATCTCGATGATCCGGGTCTGCAGGGTACGTTCGGCGACTGCACCGGCCTCGGCCGACCTTACCGCCTCGAGCAAGGCATGCGGTGCGATACGGTCCGGGTCAAAACGAATCTGGAATGACGCGTTGGCCAGACACACGTCCAGCACACCATCGAGCGCCAGACGCTCGACCGCACGGGTCACCGCAAGCCCCGTGAAAAATGCTTCCAGCGACATACTGTCACTGACTTCGGCGAACAGATGTTCATCAGCGCCAAAGCTGTAGCGAATCGGATCAGCCATGTCTGTTCCTTTCTTGAAATCGTTGTAGAACGGCAGGCAAAAATCAGTAACACAGCTCGTGCGTCTACGCGCACGATGCCGTTGACTCAACGCGGTGCACGCACCTTGACGCCTGCAGCGTCCAGCGCCAGGCGTGTCGCTTCTGCAAGGTCCAGCGCGCCGGGCGTATCGCTGTGCAGACAGATCGAATCGAATTCGATGCTCAGGTCCTCACCTTCGACAGTACGCACCAGACCTTGCAGGCAAGCGCGCACCACGCGGGCTGCGACTTCGGTCGGGTCCAGGGCCCGTACGTGACGGGTGAAAACGATGGAGCCGCTGAGGTCGTAATCGCGATCGGCGTAGAACTCGCGGATCACCGGCTGGCCCAGCTCCTCGGCGATCTTGCAGATCACCGAACCGGGCATGCAGTAAAGCAGCAAATCGGGCTCCAGGCGCTGCAGGTTTTCCACCAGCAGGCGGGCTGCGGCTTCGTCCCTGGCCAAGTGCATGTACAAGGCTCCGTGGGGTTTGAAATGCTGCAAGGCCACACCCTGAACCCGCGCCAGCTCGCGCAGGGCGCCCAGTTGGTAGAGCATGTCGTCGACCAGTTCCTGGGGCGTCGAGTTGATATGCCGGCGGCCAAAGCCGACCAGATCACGGAACCCCGGGTGTGCGCCGATGGCAACGCCCAGACGTTTCGCCTGCTCGATCGTGCGGCGCATGGTGCCAGGGTCGCCCGCGTGAAAACCGGTCGCAATATTGGCCGAGCTGATAAAGGTCATCAATTCAGTATCGACGCCGTCACCAATGGTCCACGCGCCAAAGCTTTCACCCATGTCCGAGTTGAAATCCACCTGCATGGCTGTTGCTCCTGTGGGCTGTCCGGACAAGGGGCTATCCGGCTTCATGCAAAGCACGTTAAATTCACCCGCACCCCTTGGGTAGATCTATTAACAGATACGCAATCTTCTGAAAAACAGATACCCCGCTACATCGAACGTCTGTCTGGAGTGCTTATGTCCCTGACCTTGCGCCAGGTCCGTTATTTCGTGGCAACTGCCGAGATCGGGCAAATCTCGCAGGCGGCCATTCACCTGAACATTTCCCAGTCGGCGGTCACCACGGCGATCAAGGAGCTGGAGAGCATGCTCGGCACCCTGCTGTTTCAGCGCTCGGCGCAAGGCATGAGCCTGACTGAAGCAGGCCGTCATTTTCTTAACAGGGCTTACGTCATTCTGCGCAGCGTCGATGATGCGCTGAATAGTCCGCTGCCCGATATCCGCGCCAGCGGCGTATTGCGTCTGGCCGCCAGCTACACGGTCATCGGCTACTTCCTGCCGCATCATTTGCAGCGCCTGGAACACTGGCACCCGGACGTCGCCATCGAGGTGCATGAGCAGGAAAGACAAGCCATCGAACAAGGCCTGCTACAAGGTCGCTTCGACATGGCGGTGGTGCTGACGGCCAACATCACTCACCCGGATATCATCTCGGAAACGTTGTTCAACTCCGAGCGCCGCCTGTGGCTGTCCAGCCATCACCCGCTGTGTCAACGCGCCTCTGTCAGCCTCGCCGACGTCGCGCAGGAGCCCTATATCCTGTTGACCGTCGACGAAGCCGAACAAAGCGCCATGCGCTACTGGGAACTGGCCGGGCAGCAGCCCAACGTCAGAATCCGCACCAGCTCGGTGGAAGCAGTACGCAGCATGGTCGCCAACGGCAGCGGCGTGGCGATCCTTTCCGATCTGGTGCATCGCCCCTGGTCGCTGGAAGGCAAGCGTATCGAAACGATCACCGTCACCGACACAGTAACGCCCATGAGCGTCGGCCTGGCCTGGCACCGCGAACGTGAATTGAGCCCGGCCATGCAGGCCTTCCGCAACTATTTTCATGACGCATTTCTGGCCCCGCAGCAACTGTCGGCACGGCGTTGAACCCGCGGCACGCTATTGCGCAGGGCGTGTCGGTGGCCGAGTGACGGGCGCATGCTCGGCCATCAGCTCGGTGATCCAGTCGATAAACACGCGGACCTTGATGCTGATGTGACGGTTCGGCGGGAAAGCCACGTACATCGGCATGCTGTCCAGCTGCCAGTCTTCGAACAGCGGGACAAGGGCTCCGCGCTCCCGATATAACCTGGCCATGTAGTCCGGCAGCCAGAGAATGCCCATTCCGGCCAGCCCTGCGGCAACGTAGGCATTGCCATCATCCACCGCCAGCGTATAGCGCCCCTGCACATGGACCTTTTCCCCGGCGCGGTGCATGGCGTAGGGCAGCGCCTTGCCGGTGCGCGCCCACAGATAGCCGACGATGCGATGGGCCGAGTCTTCAAGCTCTTGCGGATGAACAGGCGTGCCCATGCGCTGCAGATAGTCCGGCGCAGCGTAAACGCCCAGTTGCAGGTCGCCCACCCGCCTCGCCATCAGCGACTGATCGGCTATTTCACCTCCCCGCACCACGCAGTCGACGTTCTCGCCGATCAGGTCGACCATACGGTCGCTGACGCCCATATCGATCTGAATGTCCGGATAACGCGCATGAAACCCTGGCAAGGCGGGCATCAGCAGCATGCTGGCCAGCGGGCTGGGTACGTCCACGCGCAAACGCCCTCTGGGCAGCGATGTTGCACTGGACAGGCTGGTCTCGGCGTCATCCATATCGGCCAGCAGCCTGACCACGCGCTCGTAAAATACCGCACCGTCGGCAGTCACGTTGACCCGCCGCGTGGTGCGGTTGAGCAGCTTGACCCGCAAGCGTGCCTCCAGTTGTTGTACCAGTTGCGTCACGCTGGTCTTGCTCATGTGCAGCGTGCTGGCAGCCTTGGTGAAACTGCCGGTTTCCACCACGCGAGCAAACGCTTGCATTGCGTCGAAACGGTCCATCCTCGCCCCGCCTGTCTTGTCCCATCAGCCTGTCGATTGTTTGGGTTTCCCAAACAGTGCTGAGTACGGTTGCTCGTTTATCGCGCTGACGCAAGTCCCTACTGTGGCTTCAACGCTGACTTCAGCCTTCGTACTCAAGTTCTGATGGAGATCCCCATGACCCAACGTGACGTCGTTTTCCCGGCTGGCCGCCAGGCGCTTTACGAGCGCAATCGCTATTCGCCCGCCATACGCTCCAATGGTTTTCTGTTCGTGTCCGGACAAGTCGGCAGTCGCGAAGACGGCTCACCCGAACCTGATCTGGAAAAACAGGTGCGCCTGGCGTTCACCAACCTGAATGCCATCCTGCTGGCGGCCGGTTGCACGTTCGACAATGTGGTCGACGTGACGGTGTTCATTGTCGATCCCCAGACAAGGTTCGAGCGGATATGGAAGCTAATTCCCGAGTTTTGGGGCGAAGCGCCGCACCCGACCCTGACAGGCGTCGGCGTGACCTGGCTGTATGGCTTCGATTTTGAAATCAAGGTCATCGCCAGGCTGCCGGAAGCCGTCGAGCAATAACCGGGCAGCGTGGGTCCGCTCAGCGGCGAATCGGCACCACACGGTCGCTTGCATCCGCCGCCAGGGGCTCTTCGAACTGCTGGAAGAACTGCCCGGAAACGACATGATCGAGAAACTGCGCCTGCTCTTCGGTGGCCAGACGTATCGGCGAGTAGCCGTCGGCATCGGGCACTGCGAAAAGGCGCGCCTTGCGTTCGTGGGCCACCGCGATGAACGCCCTTTTCTCTTCGTCGGACATCGACGAAAAACAATCGGAAAGATTTTCCAGCGAGCGCACCGCCAGATCCTGGTCGAGCTGCTTGTCATCCGTGAACATCAAATGCCAGACGAAATCGAAAGAAAGCTCAGCGAGGGCACGCATAGACGGGGTTCCGTGGGGTCGAGAGGTGCGAGATTCACCGTTCGCCACGATTCGGTCAAGCGCTAAAGGATGACCTGCGTAAGGCGTAGCGTTTAAAGCAGGAAAATGTCGCATTTGCGGGTATTTGCCTGGCTAGACACGGCTGGACGCACAGTGGGGATTCTCGATCAGCAGCGCCATGCCTTGCCCGCCGCCGACGCAGGCTGCCGCGATACCGTAACGCAGGCCTGCGTCGCGCAGTTGCCGGGCCAGAGTCATGACCAGACGCAGCCCGGTGGCAGCCAATGGGTGACCCAGGCCCAGTGATCCACCCAGGCAGTTGAGCCGCTCGTGGTCCAGCTCCAGCGTTTGTGCCACTGCCAGGACCTGAGCGGCCTGCGCTTCATTGATTTCCAGCCGACCGATATCGCTCAGCGCCAGCCCGCTGCGCTGTAACAACAAGCGGATCGCAGGTGCGGGGCCGATACCCATGAACTCTGGCGCGACACCCGTCACCGCGCTGGCCAGCAGATGCGCCAACACCGGTCTCGTTGACTGTGAAGCACGCCCCACCAGGGCCGCCGCCGCGCCATCGACCACCGCACAGCTATTGCCTGCGGTCTGCACACCGTTCGCGTGAATGGCGCGCAAACGCGATAGCGCTGCCAGATGGGTCGCACGCGGATGGCTGTCCTGCGTGACCACTTCAACCCCACGCGGCAACTCGATGCCACGCGGCTGATAGCCTTCCAGCGCAAAGCGCTCGCGGCTGACCGGGACAATTTCCTCGGTCCATTTGCCGGAAATCTGCGATTGCAGCGCCCGCTCATGGCTGAGCAAGGCATAGCTGTCTACCGCCTCACGACTCAACCCATGACGCTTGGCGAGGTTGTCTGCGGTGGAGATCATGTCCATCGCCGGTGCCGGGTCATACAGCGCTTCCCAGAGAAAATCCTTGAACTGCACGGCGGCACCGAGCGAGAAGCCATTGCGGTGGGTATAGGCCGCGATCGGGTTGCGCGACATGGACTCGGCGGCGACGCACAGCGCCATCTGCCCACCTTCGCCCACGTGCAAGGCGGCCTGGCGCAACAGTTCGAAACCGGTCGCGCAGATGCGTTGCACACCCAACGCCGGAACGCTCTGCGCGACGCCGCTGTACAGGCCGATGTGCCGGGGCAGCAGGTACGCATCGAAACTGGCCTGCGCCATCGAGCCGGCCAGTACGCTGTCGACCTGATCCGCCTGAATGACGGCCCGCGCCAGGACCTCGCGGCCGACCTTGATACCCAGATCGATGGGCGAAACAGGCGCCAGAGCACCGCCCAGATCCACCCAGGGTGTGCGCACGGCATCGACGATGGCCACGTCGCTGAATGCCGAATACTGCCCGACGCCACTCATGCCTTGGGCTCGGCACTGAGCTTGTCGGGGTCCTGATCACGGTACAGCGCTTCGACCTTGTCTGCGCGCCACTGCAGGACGGCGCGCTGGTTGATCGACCCCTTGTCGGTGATTTCGCCGCGATCGATAGACGCGGGCTCATCAAGCAGCACGATCCACTCCAGCCGGCTGGCGTTGCCGTTCGCGCCCTGGTTCAGGCGCGCCAGCCAGCCGGCGAACCACTCACGCACCGGCGCACTGGCCAGGACCTGCGCATCGCTGGCCTGTGCATCCAGCCCGGCCAGTTGCCGGCACTCGTGCACCCTGGGAAACACCAGCGCCCCAAGGCATTCGCGGTCAGGCGCGGTGATGACCACATCCTGCACGTACGGCGAGCCTTCCAGCACCGCGCGGTTGCGCATCGGGCCGACACTGACGAACACGCCCGACGACAGCTTGAAATCCTCGGCCAGTCGCCCGTCGAACATTAGGCCCAGCTCCGGGGCCGCAGGATCGGCAAGCTTGATCGCATCGCCGGAGCAATAGAAGCCGTTCTCGTCGAACACTTCGGCCGTCTGCTGCGGCGAGCGCCAATAGCCCGGCATGATGTGCGGGCCACGAAAACGTCCTTCGAGCTTGCCATCCACCGGCACCAGGCACACTTCGCATCCCGGTGCGGGCAGGCCGATATATCCAGCCATCGACAAGGGCCCGGTGGTGAACGTGCAGGACGGCGCGGCCTCGGTCATACCCAGTCCGGCCATCATGCGAATCCGCTCGCCGCAATGCTGCTCGGCCACCCGGTCAAGACGATCCCAGATGCTTTGCGACAGGCCGGCAGCGGCGAAGAAGAACAGCTTGATGCGCGAGAAGAATCGCTCGCGCAGCTCGGCATCCTGCTGCAGTGCGTTGACCAGCTCTTCCCAGCCCTTGGGCACAGTCAGGTAAGCGGTAGGCGAAATTTCCTTGAGGTTGCGCAGCGTCTCGGCGAAGCCTTGCGCGGTTGGCTTGCCGTTGTCCAGATAGAACGTGCCACCGTTGTACAGCACAATACCGATGTTGTGACTGCCGCCGAAGGTGTGGTTCCAGGGCAGCCAGTCGACCAGCACGGGCGGCTCTTCGCCGAACACCGGGAACGTCTGCAACAGCATCTGTTGATTGGCACACAGCATGCGCTGGGTAGTCACCACCGCCTTGGGCAGTTTGGTCGAGCCCGAAGTAAACAGAAACTTGGCGATGGTGTTGGGGCCGCTGGCCAGGAACGCGGCCTCGGCCTCGCTGCCACCCGGCTCTTCGAGCAGGCTGGAGAAGCTCAGCTGAGGCCTGCCATTGAGCTGTCCGCGTACAGTGATGACGGGCGTTTCCGCAGGAATGATCGCATCGATGGCACGCTGAAACGGCGCGGCATCGCTGACAAATACCAATCCTGGCTGCAATACGTCGCAGACGTGGCGTAACTTGGCGAAATCCTGAGACATGACCGAATACGCCGGTGATACCGGGCAGTACGGAATGCCGGCGTACATGGCCCCCAGAGCAAGCTGCAAGTGCTCGATGTCGTTACCTGACAGCAACGCCAGCGGCCGATCGGCGGAAAGGCCGTACGCCAGCAGGCTCTGTGCGATAGCGCGCACGTCAGTCAGCATCTCGGCATAACTGACCTTGCGCCAGCCGCCCCGGCTGTCGCGCGCGGCAATGAAGGTCTGTTGTGGACGCAACCGCGCCCAGTGCACCAGTCGGTCGAGCAGCCGGTCGGGTAACCGCGCCAGAGGTTCCAGGGCTCGCATGTGCAGAACGCCCTGCTCTTCCCGCACCTCGATGGGCGGGTGGCCGATGGAGACCTGACGGTAGCGCGGTGGATTATCTTCACTCTGCAGCGTTGATGATCTGATATCGGAACTCACGTGCGTTCTCTCCATCAAGGTACGCAGGCACCAAACGCCATGCAGCGGTCCGGGCCGAGCGTTGCAGCACCAGGCTGCAGCCTTGTTATTGTTATGCCTGACTTACCGGCGACACAGTCTTGTACAAAAGACCGCTGCCGCCAGCCTGGAAGCGTTCGAATCGGATGGCTCAGATCGGATAGTGCCTGGGCCCGTTTTGCAGCGTCACCCAGCGCAACTGGGTAAAGTGCTCGATCGAAGCCTTGCCGCCGAAACTGCCATAGCCGCTGGACTTCACCCCACCGAAGGGCATTTGCGCCTCGTCGTGCACGGTGGGTCCGTTGATATGGCAGATCCCGGACTCCACCCGTTGCGCAAGCGCCAGGGCGCGGCTGGTGTCACGACTGAAAATCGCCGCCGAGAGACCGAAATCCGAATCGTTGGCCAGCCGCAACAGCGCCTCGTCACCGTCGCCGCGCAGCACCACGGCCACCGGGCCGAAGGACTCTTCGCGGTACAGGCGCATGGCATCTGTCACGCCGTCGAGCAGCGTCGGTTGCAGAATGCTGCCCTGCAGTTGCCCGCCCGCCACCAGCGTTGCGCCAAGCGCCACAGCGTCGTCAATCAGGCCCTTGATGCGCGTCCCGGCACCCACGTCGACCAGCGACCCGAGAACTGATTCGCTGTCATCCGGATTACCGGCGCGCAACGTTTTGATCTTGGCCGTCAGCTTGGCAACGAAGGCATCGGCGACCTTGTGGTCGACGATCAGCCGTTCGGTGGACATGCAGATCTGGCCCTGATTGAAGTAGGCGCCAAAGGCGGCGGCCTCTACTGCCGCGTCTAGATCCGCGTCGTCAAGCACCAGAAACGGTGCCTTGCCACCCAATTCCAACAGTGCCGGTTTCAGATACCGCGCCGACAGCTCACCGACGATGCGGCCTACATGAGTGGAACCGGTGAAATTGACCCGCCGCACTGCCGGGTTGGCAATCAGGCGCTCGACAATCGCCGGCGCATCGGCCGGCGCGTTACTGATCACGTTCACCACGCCGTCACCCAACCCGGCATCCTGCAGCACCTGGCCGATCAGCCGATGCACGGCGGGACTGAGCTCCGAGGCCTTGAGCACCACGGTGTTGCCGCAGGCGAGTGGCATGGCGATGGCCCGTGTGGCGAGAATCACCGGCGCATTCCACGGCGCGATACCGAGGACCACACCGCAGGGCTGGCGCAGCGCCATGGCAAAATTGCCGGGAACATTGGAAGGAATGACATCGCCGGTGATCTGCGTCGTCATGGATGCCGCTTCGCGCAGCATGTTGGCGGCCAGCTGTACGTTGAAGCCGTACCAGTTGGCCATTGCTCCGGTTTCGCCGGCAGCAGCGATGAATTCGCCGCTGCGGGCCTGCAACTGCGTAGCAGCCTCGAGCAGACTCGCCCGACGCTCGCCGGGCACCATCGCCGCCCATGCGGGGAACGCAGCCTGAGCGGCTGCGACTGCCGCATCGGCATCTTCCAGAGTCGCCGCCGCTACCCGCGAAACCACCTCGCCAGTCACCGGGTTGCAGCGTTCAAATGTACGTCCGTCACGCGCGGGGCACGACTGTCCGCCGATCAGCAGGGGCACGTCCAGCATGGTGATTCCTCTTTATTGTCTTTATCAGGAACTACAGACTTGGCTCGAAACGTCTGGATATCAGACTAGCGCTTGTACGCTTCCAGACCAGGCTTGATGCTCTTGTCATCGAGGAACTGCTTCATGCCCTGCTCGCGCCCGCCTTCCTTGTCCAGCAGACGTGACTGGTCCAGCTTGGCGTACAGATAGTCTTCGTTCTGCTCCCAGGTCAGTTCGCGGCAGCGTTTGAAGCCGTGCTTGGCGGCGCGCAGTACCACCGGATTCTTTTCCAGCAGATTATTGGCCAGATCGATGGTCACCTGACGCAGTTGTGCCAGCGGTACGCTTTCATTGACGAGGCCCATTTCAGCGGCTTTCTGACCGTTGAAGGTTTTGCCGGTCATGATGTAGTACAGCGACTGGCGGTGGCCCACAGTGTCGGCCATGGCCTTGCTCACCAGGTTGCCGGGCGGAATGCCCCAGTTGATTTCCGACAGGCCGAAGGTCGCTTCATCGGCGCAGATCGCCAGATCACAGGCCACCAGCGGGCTGAAACCACCGCCGAAGCACCAGCCGTTGACCATCGCGATGGTTGGCTTGGCGTACATGCGCAACATCTTCCACTGCCACTGGGAGGCTTCGCGACGGATTTTTTCCTGAAGAATTTCCGGCCCGGCATCCACCTCGCGGAAATACTCCTTGAGGTCCATGCCAGCGGTCCACGCCTCGCCGGCACCGGTCAGCACCAGAACGCCCGCATCGGGATCCTGCTCCAGGGTTTCCAGCACATCGATCATTTCGCGGTTCAGGGTCGGGCTCATGGCGTTGCGTTTTTCCGGCCGATTGAGGATGACCCACGCGATACCTTGCTCGATCTCGACCTTGATGGTTGACCAGCGGCCTTCATATTTGCTCATGGCGATGCTCTCTTGTTCTTGGCTTGAAGATGACTCAAAGCTAAACCGCAAATATAGTTATGTCAATTAACTGTTATTCAAATTAATCAAAATCTCGGCACTCCGCCCGAACAGGCTGGTCACAGTCACGTATGCCCCATAGCTATCGTTCGCCAACCTCGGCAAACTGACCGGCTGATTGACCCATCAAACCATAAGGACCGCATTTTCAATGGCCAAGCCATCTGACATCGCCGACGTTTGCCAGGCTCCCGTACAGGCTGCCGAGGCACGTTTGCCAACGGATTCTGCGCTGGATGATCTGATCGGTTATGCCATGCGCCGCGCACAACTCAAGCTGTTCCAGAACCTGATCGGACGTCTTTCCGCACACGACCTGCGCCCGGCGCAGTTCTCGGCGCTGGCGATCATCGAGCAGAACCCGGGTCTTATGCAGGCAGACCTGGCCAAGGCGCTGGCGATCGAACCGCCGCAGGTCGTTCCATTACTGAACAAGCTCGAAGAGCGTGCGCTGGCCGTCCGGGTGCGTTGCAAGCCGGACAAGCGCTCATACGGCATCTTTCTCAGCAAAAGCGGCGAAACACTGCTGCGCGAACTGAAACAGATCGCCGTGGACAGCGACCTGGAATCCACCGCCGCGCTGGATAAAAAGGAACGTCAGGACCTGCTCAGGTTGCTGAAAAAGGTGTATCAATCGTGAAAGCGCTCATAGACGGCTTCCCTGCCGTCGATGCGCGATGATTACCAGAGCGGCAAGCTGTATTGCACGATAAAGCGTGTCTGGTTCTCGTCACGAAAGGCTGCACCCGCCGGGAAGTCGTTGCGATAGATCGACTTGCGCGCCAGCAGCCCGACGTTCTTCAGCGGACCGCTTTGCACGACGTAGCCCAGTTCCATCTGAAACTCACGCTCCTTGCGATCATCGGCATTGAAAGCGGCCAGCTCGATGTTGTCGCCGCGCACGTAACGCAGACGACTGCGCAGCCCGACCAGCCCGACGGCCGTGAAGTCATAGTCGTAGATGGCTTGCCAGGTGCGCTCCTTGGCGTTGAGGAAGTCCGAGCTCATGGTCATCTCGCTCAACCCCATCGGTTCGGTGCCCGAGACATAAGGCGTCGCCGTGTCGCCACTGGAATGCATGTAGCCAAGGCTCACGCTGTGCCCTCCCCACTTGTAGCCAAGCAACGCGGAAAGGTTCTGGTTGTCTACTTCGCCGGCCTTTGCACTGCCGGTATCGCGGCTGAAAAAGCTGCGCAGATCGGTGGTCAGCACGCCGTCGCCAATCGCCAGCTTGTGCAACAGGGCCAGGGTGTTCTGGGTGTAGAGATCGTCTACCTCGGCGTGGTACGCCCGTAGGCTCAGGTCCTTGTTGACCTGATAATCGCCTCCGGCGTAAGCCATGTGCGACGAGGTTGCCGCCCCATTGAAACGGCGGTTCGGTGAAGCGAGGCTGATGGGCTGGTAGTTGCTGGAGTCACGTTTGTTGACCCGGTCGATGTAGCCCGCATTGAGGGTCAGGTCATCGATGTCCTTGGAGGTCAGCGTGATGCCACGAAAGGTCTGCGGCAACAGTCGCGAGGGGCTGGCGAAAGCGAACGGCAGGAAAATCGACACGTCGCCGGTCTTGACCGTGGTTTCGTGAAATTTCAGCTTGCCGGTCAGGGCCAGCCGCGAATACTCGTCAGCCGCCCGGCCATCGCTGGCGGACACCGGCAACAGCTCGGTGCCGCTGCGGTCTGGCGAGGAATCCAGTTTCACCCCGACCAGCGCTCGCGCATCGAGACCGAAACCCACCGGCCCTTGGGTAAAGCCGGACTCCGCATTCATGATGAAGCCCTGCGCCCACTCCCGAGTCGCAGTCTTGGCGCCATCATCCTTGTAATCGCGGTCCATATAATAGTTGCGCAGCGTCAGGGTGCCATGGCTGTCATCCAGAAAGCCCTGCGCCTGTGCAGGGTCGGGAATGGCACTGATACCCAGCAGGCCCAGTGCAAGGCCACAACGTTTTCCACGTAAAAAGGGAGCTGACACAGCGCTTGCTGGATCATGAGCGAGCTTTGACATGTTCGGTGTCCACTTATTGTTGTTGTTTTTGGAGTCGGTCCGGCGCTAACTGCGGGCCCGTGAGTAGAGAATTGAAAGATTCCACCGCCGCGTCAATCCAAAATGACCGATAATCGAACATTAATATTATTAACTACTTTATCAGCTTGTTGATATTCCGCTGCTAACTCAATGTTTTTGAAAGACTAAACACTTCTTTTTATCACTCTTCCAGTCAGATTCACTTTTTAGTTATTTTTGTTACCTTGATAACGACCTGTCACAACGCCTCGATTGGCGCTCGGGAACAGGCTTTTCTCCACAACAAAAACAACAATGAGGCTTGCCATGAACAGTCCATTACGTCGATCGACGCTGACCATTGTCTTGTGTTTTATCGTTGCGCTCATCGAGGGTTTCGACCTGCAGGCTGCCGGAACGGCGGCCGCCGGGTTGCGCCAGACCTTCGCCCTTGATCCAAAAATGATGGGCTGGGTGTTCAGCGCCGGGATCATCGGGCTGCTGCCTGGGGCGTTCTTTGGCGGGTGGATTGCCGATCGCATCGGCCGCAAGAAGATTCTGGTGAGCGCAGTGCTGCTGTTCGGGGTCTTTTCGCTGAGCACTGCGTATGTCGAAAGCTTTTCCGGCCTGTTGCTGGTGCGCTTCATGACGGGCCTGGGTCTGGGGGCGGCGTTGCCCAACCTGATTGCCCTGTGTGCAGAAGCTGCAAGCGAACGTCACCGCGGCCTGGCTATCAGCGTCATGTACGCAGGTGTTCCACTGGGCGGTGCCCTGGCGGCGGTCGTCGCCATGTTCACCAGCGAGCACTGGCAAACCACGTTCATCATCGGTGGTCTGGTGCCGCTGTTGGTGGCTCCGCTGATGATCCTGTTGCTGCCCGAGTCCAGCGCTTTCAAACAGCAGACCAGTGCTGACAGCGTTCGGCATTCAAGCGCCACTGCGTTGTTCGGCGAAGGCCGGGCTCGCACCACGCTGGCGTTGTGGCTCGGCTACTTCTTCACCCTGACCGTGATGTACATGCTGCTCAACTGGCTGCCTTCACTGCTGATCGGTCAGGGCTTCAGCAAACCGCAGGCGGGCATGGTGCAGATGTTGTTCAATATCGGCGGCGCACTGGGCTCGCTGTTGGGCGGGTTGTTGCTTGATCGCTGCAATGGCATCAAGGTCGTGCTGTTCGTCTATTCCGGCTTGCTAGCAGCGCTGGCAGGCGTGGGTCGGTCGGTATCGTACCGATGGCCATTGCAGGGTTTGCGGCCGGGGTGTTTGTCATCGCCGCGCAGTTGGTGCTGTATGCGCTGGCCCCGCCGTCCTACCCGACCTCGGTACGCGCCACCGGTGTGGGTGCTGCAGTAGCCATCGGCCGTCTCGGTTCGGTTGCCGGCCCACTGGCGGCCGGACAACTGCTGGGCGCTGGCGCTGGAACCGCCGGCGTACTGCTGGCCACCTCGCCAGGCCTGGTGATTGCCGCACTGGCGGCGATTACAGTGCTGTCCAGGTCAGTCGCCATCGAGCAGCGCGAGCTCAAGGCTGCAGGGTCGAGCTGATCAAGGCCCTCTTCGCGAACAAGCGAAGTGTCGCCCGGTCCACTCCCACGGCCTCCGGCCAGAATCAAAAGCGGATTTATGTATAACAATGAGCAATCCGTGTCACATCGTTCTGGGGGTTAAGTGAGATTTGTTTTAGATCTCAGGCTGCTTTTTTGATCGCGATGGCACTGTCGACGCAGAGTGCGACGTTAGTGACGGCTGAGTCCTGGCGCTGAGATGGGGCCAAAGTAACCAAAGCCCCTCGCTCCTGTTTCCGGCCCGACTTCGTCGGGTTCCTTCGCCCTGACACTGATCCGGGCGTCGCCGCAACGGGCCATCCATGGCCCGGTGCGGCTAGCCTGGCGTCCTGCCAGGCTACCCCCGGATCAGCAACTCGCCGAGGGGCGAAAAGGTGACCTGAGCCGAACCTCAATCCACCTGACATCGCAGAACCCTTGTGTGACGCAGAGCGTCACGAACTGCATTCCCATGCGGAGCGTGAGGAACGATAGTCAAAACATTCCAATGCCTTAAAGCTTGTGCAGAAAATTCAGCACCAGCTTGTTGCCTTCGGTGCGGTTTTCCGCGCCCTGTTCGAAGTAGCTATTGACCGTCAGCACGTTCTCCTTGTTGAAGGCATACAGCAGGCCCGGGCCGATAGCCCAGACCTTTTCCTTCCGACCACTGACATCATGGCCGTCCACCTGAGTGTCGGTGAACTGCTTGAGCCAGTAACCGTTGAGCCCCAGCGAAAGTTGCTCGTTGACTGCGTATTACAGAGTCAGGTTGGCATGCAGAGCCTGCCCTGCCTGCGTGTCGGAAGCATTGCCGAATCCGGCTTGCGGGTCATCATTCTTGCCGTTCCACAAATACATGAAACGCCCGCTGGCCGACCATTTCGGCGAGAACCAGTAAGTCGCGGCGTAGTACGGGTTGAACGACCAGAAATTACTGCCCGGGTTGATTGAGCGATTGCGATCATAAGCGCCGACCGGAATCGCAATGTCCGCCTCGACACGCTGGGTCAGCAGCGGGCTGCCATCGGCACGGGTGATCGTCGGCAGTTGCAGAAACGGACCGATGACCAAATCACCGAAACCGGCACGCGAACTCAGGGCGGTGTTGCCCAGGCCGTCATCCACGTCGACATGTGCCAGCGACGTGTTGATTGCGGTAATACCCGGCATGGCACCATTGGCCATTGGCTGACCGACGTAGATGATCTGCGTGGTCACCGCCAATACATCCACATCCTGTTTGGGAAGTTGCAGTTTGTCGCCATTCACGTCATTGAAACGATTGGCCTTGGCATAGTTCAGATACTCCTCCAGATACCAGCCCGGACCCGCAGGCGCCGGGGATCCGTCGTAGAAGCTGGTGTTGCCCAGATTGAGGCCGGGCAAGTCATAGGCGTATGCAGTCGAGGACAAGGCGATGAATGATACGGTCGCAACGGCACGCAAGACAGACTTGGGCATCTTGTGATTCCTGTACTTATTGTTGTTGTTTTCAAGTGCCCCCGACGCCACGAACGCGTCGCCGGGGTTGCAACATGTGCAGCCATTACACGTAGGAAGCGGCCAACCCTCCATCTATGGGCAAGTTGACGCCGTTGATCCAGCGCGAGGCGTCGGAGCACAGAAACGCAATCACCTCGGCCACCTCATCGGCCAGCGCAGGACGTTTCATGTGCAGGCCATCACGGGTAACCCGCTCCTGGCCAACCATGCTGACAAAATCTCCCAGAATCGGCGTAAACACTGGCCCCGGTGCCACGCAGTTGACGCGCACCGAATGATCGCGAAACCATTCCTGCGACTGCTTGAAGCTCCAGACGATCAGCGCTTCCTTGAAATACTGGTAGCAGGTTTCATGGGCGACCGGATTGGCCGCCAGCCACTCCGCCCTTCGCTGTAGCTTTCGGTGGCAGCCAGGGCCTTGTGCAGCTCCAGCCTTTCCGGCCACTGCGAGCCGAGTATCGACGCTATGTTGACGATACTGCCGCCCGGTGAAATGCGCGGCAGCAGGCGTTGGGTCAGGTGGCGCAGCCCGAGGTAATTGACCTGGGCGACCGCCTGAACGGGCGCTGTGCCAGGTACACCGGCGATGTTGCACAGGCCGTCGATCTGCTTGGGCAAGCGCTCGATCAACGCATCTATATTCTTTGGATCGGCCAGGTCCGCCTGGAAAAAACTGTCTACGGTCAATTGCGGTTCATGACGATCGATGCCGATCACTCGGGCACCCTGGAAGCGTGCCACACGTGCCAGCTCAGCGCCGATGCCGGATGACACACCAGTCACGATCAGTGTTTTGTTAGTCAGGTTCATAGTCACGCGCTCTTATTGTTGTTGGATCACGTCTTGCCGTTGAATCACATCACCTGTTGCAATGAAGCATGGAATGTCAGTCAGACTCAGAATGGGTAGGCCGGCGCCTGGTTCTTCACCGTGACCCACTGCCATTGGCTGTATTCATCCCAGTCCGAGGGGCTGCCAGCGCTGCTGCCGTTGCCCGACGCACCGCGCCCGCCGAACGAATTGACACACTCATCGGCCACCGTCTGATCGTTGATGTGCAACATGCCGCACCTGAGCTGGTCGCCAATCGCCGTCGCGCGGCCGATGTCCGGGGAGATCACCGCAGCTGCCAGGCCATACTCGGAACGGTTGGCCAGTTCGATGGCTTCCTCGTCCGTGGAAAAGCTGACCACAACCGCCACCGGGCCAAAAATCTCTTCCTCGAATGCGCGCATACCGGGTTTCACGCCGCTGAGCACCGTCGGCCGATAGAACAGGCCTTCATACTCGCCACCGGTTTCCAGTCGCGCACCGGCCTGCAGGCTGTCACTGACCACCTGATGCACGTGCTGCAACTGCCGTTTGTTGATCAGCGGCCCCAGAGCAGCCTCACCGCGTGCCGCATTACCCACCGTCAGCGCCCGCGCCTTGTCCGCCAGCTTGCGGGTCAGCTCGGCAGCGATGGATTCGTGCACCAGGATCAACCCGGTGGCCATGCAGATCTGCCCCTGGTGCAGCCAGGCACCGAACGCCGCATTGCTGGCGGCCAGATCAAGGTCGGCGTCTTCGAGAATCACCAGCGGATTCTTGCCGCCCAGCTCCAGCGACACTTTCTTCAGGTTGCGGCCCGCCGCTTCGGCAACCTTGCGTCCGGCCCCGGTCGAGCCGGTGAAGGTGATCATCTGCACATTGGTGTCGCGGCACAGCGCTTCGCCAGCATCGGCAGAACCCGGCAGCACGTGCAGCAGCCCTTTGGGCAGACCGGCTTCCTCGAACAGCCGGGCGATCAGGAAACCGCCGCTGATGGGTGTCTGCGGATCGGGCTTGAGCACCACGGCATTGCCGGCAGCAAGCGCCGGAGCGACCGAGCGCAGGGAAAGCACCAGGGGAAAATTGAATGGCGAAATCACTCCCACCACACCGTGCGCGACACGCCGCGCGTAGGACAGACGACCGGCCTGACTGGGCAGCATCAGGCCATGACCATGAGCCTGCGACAGCATGCCCGCCGCCTGACGCAACAACACGATGGTCTCGTTCACTTCGTGCTGGCCCTTTTGCAAGCTGCCGCCGGTCTCGCGGGCGACATACAGCGCCAGTTCATCGAACGCACAAACCGCGTGATCGGCGGCGAGAAGAAATATGTCGGCCTTTTCACGCGGCCCCAGCGCCGCCCAGGCAGGTTGAGCCAGCGCGGCCTCACGGCAGGCAACCGCGATGTCCGCAGCATCGGCCATGGCTGTGTTCATCAACAGCTCGCCGGTCGCAGGCTCGATGACGGGCAATGAGGGAGACGAGGAAGGAATCCAGTCGCCATTGAAAACACATTCGGCTTCAATCGCGCGTTGCAACAGAGGGGTGCCATCAGACGCTGACATATTAAGACTCCGGCTTTTATGGTTGTATTTGTCACGGGAAGCATGCGCCGTACGTACGTCAGAGCAAAGCCTGTGCCGGGATTGTCATCCGACCATCATGTCATCACTCAACCGCTTTAGAACAAGGGTTTTCGACGACCACGCTGAAGCGTCGAGCCCCCTCAGGCGGAAACTCTACGCGGACCCGCTTGTTCATTTGATGAAGTTATGTTTATTAATCAAGCCATGATTTGATCATTTCGACCATCACCCGGCCGAGGTACAACAATGGATAATCCCCACTGTGAGTTGCCCGATCACAGCGTTCCCACCGAACATTTCGCGCCTCGCGGCGACAGCAGTCAGATGCATTCAGGTGACTCGCCAACCCCAGAGGAGTTGACCAGTTGCCTGTTCTTCTCGCCTGACGATGGGCGCATCTGGCTCAACGACCAGCGGATGTTGCTGCTGCACACCTCATCGTTCGGCACCCTGCGCCGCGAAATCATCGAACGTCTGGGCCAAGAGCAGGCGCGCGGGATGTTCACCCGAGCCGGGTATCTGTCTGGCGCACGTGACGCCCGATTGATTCGCGAACGCTGGCCAATGGCTGACGCTTCGTCGGCGTTTCGTGCCGGTACGCACTTGCATACCCTGGAAGGCATGACCAAGGTCGAGCCGGTGCACTTCAAATTCGACGCCGAGTCGGGGTTTTACGAGGGCGAGTTTCTCTGGCATCACTCCTGCGAAGCCGATGAGCATGTCGCGGCGTACGGCATCGGCCAGGATCCGGTGTGCTGGACCGAAATCGGCTACGCCATCGGTTTTGTCAGCGGCCTGTTCGGACAGATGGTGGTTTTCCGCGAAGTGGAATGCCGTGGCATGGGGCATGCGAGCTGCCGCGTGGTCGGCAAGACCTCGGAACAATGGGGCGATGTCGAACGCGACCTGAGCTACCTGAGAGCAGTCAAACCCCCTGCACCCGTGCACAGCGCACCGGTGCCTGCGGCGAGCTATGAAGCAAGCCCGCCGACCGGCAGCAACCAGCCGCTGGTCGGCGCAAGCGCTGCCTTCAATGCGGCCACGCAGGCGCTGCAACGGGTGGCGATGACCCCGGCAACCGTCTTGATCAGCGGCGAGTCCGGGGTCGGCAAGGAGATGTTCGCCCGCCAGTTGCACCAGCTCAGCCGCAACCGCGAAGGCCCGTTTGTGGCACTCAATTGCGCAGCCATCCCGACAACCTCATCGAGGCCGAGCTGTTCGGCGTGGAGCGAGGGGCTTATACCGGGGCCACGCACTCCAGAGCCGGGCGTTTCGAACGCGCCAACGGTGGCACGCTGTTCCTGGATGAGATCACCTCCCTGAGCCTTGCCGGGCAAAGCAAGCTGCTGCGCGCCTTGCAGGAGCGGGAGATCGAGCGCGTCGGGGGTGTGCACGGTATCAAGGTCAACGTGCGAGTGGTGGCGGCGACCAACGTCGACCTGCGCAAGGCGGTGGCCGATGGCGATTTCCGCGAAGACCTGTTCTATCGCCTCAACGTTTACCCGATCACCCTGCCGCCATTGCGCGAGCGCCGCGATGACATCCCGCTGCTGATCAACTTCTTTCTCAAGCGCTTCTGTCAGGAGTACGGCAGGACGCCGGCCGGATTGACCATGCGCGCATTGAAAACCCTGCTGGGCTATGACTTTGCCGGGAACGTGCGCGAATTGCAGAATCTGATCGAGCGCGGCCTGATCGCCAGCGATGAAGGCCAGGCCATCGATCTGGTGCATATTTTCCGCAACGAGTCGTTACCACGGGACGCCTATTCGCTGAATCACCATGGCGCGCTGCGTCAGGCATCGGCTGCGAGCGCACAGCAGGCACCTGCTACCTCCCTGCTGGACTCCCTTCATCAGTCGGATCAGGCGTTCTCCATCGACGACCTTGAACAGCGCCTGATCCAGGAGGCGCTGGACAAGAGCGAAGGCAACCTGGCGGCCGCCTCGCGCTTACTGGGCCTGAGTCGCGCCCAGTTTGCCTACCGCCTGAAAAAGCGTCAGCCCTGAACAGCCTGACTCAGCGGTAACGCGCAGCGCGTTACACCTTACAGTGGCAAGGCGCTGACCACACGCAGGGCCAGCCCTTCGTAGGCGTCCAGGGTGATAGTGAACTCGCCCTGCTCGGTCAAATCGCCTTCGACACGCTCGTTGATGATGTCGACCACCGGACCTGGCGCAATACCGGGCAGTTGCAGCGTTTCGACGATCGTCTCGGCGCTGAAATTGAGCGCAGTGATCTGCGTGCCCTTGCCAGCCGGCAGTTCATGGACCATGACCAGCAGCCCTGGATGCTCGACATCCGGAATCAGAATCTGACGACTTGCGGCGATGTCATAGGCACGGCGCACAGCAAGAATCTTCTTGAGCTGCGAGGCAAACGAATCAGGTCGCTGAAGCTGACTGACCAGGCTGCCGTAAAGCGTCTTGGGACGCGGCATGTCACCCGCAGAAAACTCGGCTTCGGGGTCCAGATCGACCAGATCGTAGGCGCCGCGATGAACCCAGCGCGTGTCGCCATCCTGCATTAGGTGGTCGACCTGCTCGGCCGGCAGCGTCAACGCACCGACAAGGTCCCAGCCCGACAGGGCAAATACGCCCGGCTGCATGGCGTTGTACATCACCAGCAGCAGGTGAATGTGCTGGATCTGCTGAATGTCGGCATCGGTAATGGTGCTCAGGTCACGAATGCCCAGCGCAGCAGTGATGATGCTCGCTGTGGTGCAAGAGACGCCGTTGGTGACGAACTTGAGGTTGTATGGCGCATGTTCGCCGGACAGTTTCTCGTACATTTCCTCACGGATGTGCTCGCGCAGGATGTTGCCCGGGAACGTCTGGCCCTGGTAATGGAAGGTGTCGTGAGCGTGCAGCGTCCAGAAGTGCACCAGTTCCAGGGTCAGCTCGTCGTGGTTCTGCAGGGCATGGATCAACGATGCCGGATCGATGCCATAGGCATGCACCTGACGCAGCATCAGACGCAGGAATTCGGTGGTGCCGGTCAGCAGCGCGTGCTGATAGGCCGGCCGGGTAATGAAGTCGTAGGACAGATCCGCGCCCCCCTGCCCCATGGAGGCAATGTCATCCATGGTCAGGTTCAGCTCCTGGAAGCTGAAGCCGCCCGCCTTGCGGATCGCACCAGCTAGAAGCTGGTTGCCGGTGATCGACAGCGGATGGCTTTCCGACCAGGCGGTGCCTTCGGCGCGACGTTCGACGCCAAGGAAGCCGTTGGCGTCCAGACGTAACACCCGGGCGCCCATGACATCGATGGCATGCAGCGCGTCACCGATGATCATCTGCTGCGCGGCAAAGCTGGGGTCCAGCCAGTTCAAGGAGGGCTGGCCGTCCTTGAAGTAATGCAGGTAGACCCAGCGGCGGGCCTTGCCGTCGACGCCGTGTACCACGTCGGTGGCGCTCCAGTCGGTTTCCTTGACCCCAGGCTCGAAGAAGATCACCCGTTGCAGCTGGCCGACGATGTAGTGCTTGTCGCGCAGCTGATCCACCACATCGGGCATCAGGTTGACCGCATCGCGGCCGGCTGGCACTTCAGGCAACAGCTGCCAGTCTTCCTCACGGATCTCGACCATGTGGAACAAACCGGGATAATCCTCGTACGCCATCTCGGCCAGGCGGAAGTCTGCGCCCTTGCCGGTGTGCGACGGAATGATGTCATCAATGATCACCGCGTTGTGCGCTGCGGCAATGCGCGACAGGCTCAACAGTTGTGCTTCGGTACCCAGGTCCGGGTCGATGCCGAAACTGATGCGGTCGAAGTTGCCATCGATGCTCGGCGTGCGCTCACGCCCCTTCAGTCCGCCGGAGAGCTTGAGCGGGCCGTTATGAATGCCCTGAATGCCGATTTCCGACAGTGCATGCCACAGCGTTTCATCACCCAGTGCTTCAAGCACCGAGCCACCTTCACGGGTGACGATGGAGGCCGGGTAGGCGGTAAACCAGACCGAGGCGATAGCGGAGGCGTCTCTGGGACGCGCAAGGGCGAAAGGACGCTGCCAGAGCCTGCCCTGCCCCGAATAGGTCTTGGCGCGCTGTCTTGCGGCGTTAAGCATCGATTGCTCGACCAGCCAGTCCACGTATTGCTTGTCCGGTATCGTCATAGCGTTCAGTCTTCCTCTCGAATCGGCGACCTGAGACGCCCCGCATGCGGAGCGTCCTGAATGTATTGCTTACGGATATGAGCCTTGCCGGCCCGATTCGTTGCATTCATGTCGCGGTCAAACGCTCGTTAAGGGCACTGTGACAACGTTTTGCGACACCTCCGTCAATCAGGCCGAGTGTTCGAGGCCGGTGGTTTCTTGAGTGCCTGAACCACGGCATTGGCGGCGTTGGACAACAATGAAGCAGGCCGCGCCACGACGCTGATCTGGCGCCTCACGGTCAGCGGCAGCGGGATAGATTCCAGCTCGCGAAGCCGCCCGCTCAACAGCGCGCTGGGCACAATCGAGATGCAATGGCGCTTGGCGACCAGGTCCAGCAGCGTGTCCAGGCAACTGAGCTCGCCGCGTTGGCTGAGCCGTAGCTGTGCCGATGCCAGTTGCTGGTGCAGGCGCTCCACCCCAGGATGCCGCCAGGCCACATAGCGCGACACCTGCGCAAGTTCGGCGAAACACTGCGCCGCGCCCTGCTTGCTTCGCGCCGCTACCAGTACGTAATGGTCCGACCAGCAATGGTGTTCGAGATAATGCTCGTCCAGCACAGTAGCCGGCAGGATGAGGATATCGGCCACGCCCTTTATCAATGCGTCCAGCGACGGATTCTGTTCGCTGCGGTGCAGCACGTTCAGATGGATATCGGGGTAATGATGGGCGAGAAAGTCCAGCGAGGCACTCAGGCCGGTCTCGCGGATGTGCGAGTGATAATGAATGGTGACGCTACCACTGACCCCATTTTTTTTAGTTGTTCGAGCGTGGCCATGATATTTCCCAGGGTCTGGCTGATGACCTTGCCTTCAGGGGTGAGCATGCAGCCTGTGCGGCTGCGAATGAACAGGCGTTTTTCGAAAAAATCTTCGACCTCCTTGATGGCATAGCTGATGTTCGACTGGCTGCAGCCCAGAATGGCGGCGGCCTCCGAGAACGAACCGTGCTGTGCAACGGTTTGAACGACTTTGAAGAAGTGGGTTTTCATGTGTCCTGCACTCTGGTTTTGCAAAGGTGGGTGCGGCCCTGCCGCTGAGCCAAAGGCTCGGGAATACAGGAAACCCCCGCCGAAACACCGATCTGGCCGGGTTATCGGCCATTCGAATGAATGTCTCAAGCGGGGGTAAAGCGAACGCTGGCTATCGCGTTGAAGCGCTGGCTATGCACATTTCGGGCACATAGCCTCTTCAGGGGTATCCGCAGCGCGACTGGATGACTCAGTCGTTCTCGGTCCAGTCGAAATCCATTTGCAGCGCCGTGCGTTCGGCCAGTTCACGGCTGTGCAGGCGCTCGACCAAGTGCAGGCTCATGTCGATACCGGCAGAAATACCTGCCGATGTCACGAACGAGCCCTCATCGACCCAGCGCAGCGTGCTGAGCACGTCCACCGACGGGAACATTTCCTTGAGGTCGTCGATGTCTTCCCAATGCGTGGTCACTTGCTTGCCGGCCAGCTTGCCGGTCCTGGCCAGCAGGAAGGCGCCGGTGCACACGGCAGCGACCACGCGGCCAGGCTCCGACTGATCGCTGATCCAGTGAATCACGTCGGGTTTTTCCAGTTCGGCGGTCACGACGCCACCCGGAACGATCAGGCAGTCGACGGCCGGATGGTCGTTGATCGAGAAATCCGGATCGACCTTGAGGCCGGCGCGGGCACGCACCGGCGCGGTGCTGCGGCCGATGGTGAATACGTTGAACAACTGCCGGTCATCACGGCTGTTGCGAGCGTGCATGCGGGTTGCGGTGGTGAACACTTCATAGGGGCCAGCGAAGTCGAGAACCTCGACGTCGTCATAAACGTAGATACCGATATTGAGTGGCACGAGTTGGCTCCAGGGCCTGCATGGCAGACCACTTGCATCATAGTGAGGGTTAAGCGGGTTTCAGCGGTGACACAGAGCAGATTACTCAGTAGCATCACGCCAAACTACTGGCTGAAATGCCAATATCCGGTAACATCGCGCCATGAAAAATCATCTCGTTGTCGCACTCATCTATAACCAGCTGTGCACCTTCGAATTTGGCTGCACGGTGGAAGTCTTTGCGCTGAAAAGACCCGAGTTGGGCGTCAGTTGGTACGAGTTCGCGACCTTCCCGGTCGACGACGGACCGATCACCGCTGCCGGGGGCATCACTATCGTGCCGACACCCGGCGAGGTGCTGCTGGAAAACGCCGACACCATCATCGTGCCGGGCTGGCGCGGGGTGGAATCCGCGGTTCCGCAACGGCTCATCGAACAGCTCCAGGCGGCTCATGCACGCGGCGCGCGAATCTGCTCGATCTGTACCGGGGCCTTCGTCCTGGCGGCGGCGGGTCTGCTCGACGGGCACAAGGTGACGACCCACTGGCGCTACACCGACCTGCTGGCCACCATGTACCCTGGCCTGACCATTCAGCCCAACGAACTCTACGTGGATCAGGGCAGCATCGTCACCGCAGCAGGCTCGGCCGCCGGGCTGGACATGATGTTGCACCTGGTGCGCAACGATCACGGCTCGCGCGTCGCCAACATGGTCGCGCAGCGCATGGTCATCCCGCCTCATCGCGAAGGCGGACAATCGCAATACGCATCCCGGCAACTGGTATCGGCCAGCGACGGGCCGATTTCCAACCTGATGGACTGGATTCGCAGCGACTTGCAGCGCCCGCATACCATCAAGGAGATGGCCTCCAGGGCGGCGCTCAGTACCCGTACCTTGCACCGCAGCTTCATGGAAAGCACCGGGCTGACGCCTTACGACTGGTTGCTCGGTGAGCG
Organism: Pseudomonas cerasi; assembly: GCF_900074915.1. Lineage (GTDB taxonomy): Bacteria > Pseudomonadota > Gammaproteobacteria > Pseudomonadales > Pseudomonadaceae > Aquipseudomonas > Aquipseudomonas cerasi. The sequence goes on along the minus strand of NZ_LT222319.1, from coordinate 2,730,834 downwards.
CATTGCCTACGCCAAGGAACTGCTGGAATCGTCGAAATTACGCCTGAACGAAGTGGTGGACCGCGCCGGCTTCGGCTCCGAAGAGTCGTTTCGCCGGCACTTCCGCAATCTGGTGGGCATCAGCCCGAGCAGCTACCGCAAACAATTCGCCCGGGCCTGACCGCAGGCTCGGGGTAAAGCGCATCGACGATCGCGTCGGCAAATTCGCCCCACGCGCCGCCAACCGCTGTATTGGTCAGGACCACCATGCTCAGCGCAGCATGCGGATCGACCCAGTAATGGCTGCCATACAGGCCGCACCATGACCAGGTCCCTGCGCCCTGCCGCTGCCCGGCGAGCACTGGGTCGGTGAGAATCATCGGCCCCAACCCGAACCTCCAGCCGGGTCCGCGGCTGGCGATGCTCGTCTGGCCAATCGCATTGCCCAGCAAGCGTGCGGTACTGGCTTCACTCAATAGCGGCGCGCCGCCGAGACGCAGGCATTCGAGCAGCCGAAGATAGTCATCAGCCGTGCCCAGCATTCCCGCACCGCCCGACTCATACGCACCGGTGTCAAAGGCGCGAGCTGCGGACAGCCGCGCCTTGCCGCTGGCGAGCAGCACCTCATCCTCGTCGGCGATACGCTGCGGGCCGCTGAGCCCGTCCTTGTAAGCGCTGGCCAGCGGATGTTCCGGCAGGTGCCTGAATGAGGTCGCGTGCATGCGCAACGGTACGGTGACCCATTTATCGATGGCTTCTGACAACTTCAGGCCAGTGGCCTGTTCGACCACTGCACCCAGCACATCAGTGGCCAGCGAATATCCCCAGGCGCTGCCGGGCTCGAACAGCAAGTGCACACGCGCCAAACGCGTCAGGTTTTCCTGCAGGTCGAACGGGACCCGGTCCAGCCCGTCCGACACCCCGGCCCGCTGATAGGCATTCTCGGGCGCCTGCTCAAAGCCGTAGCTCAAACCCGATGTGTGCGACAGCAGGTGCTGCAGCGTGATGGACGGTTCGCGGCCATTGGCCAGATGCGGTCGAAAGGCTGGCAGCCAATGAGTCACCGAAGCCTGCAGATCCAACACACCCCGTTCGCAGAGCCGCAACACCGCAACCGAGGTCAACAGCTTGGTCAGTGAGGCCAGGCGAAAACGCGTGTGGCGGGTGACCGGAATCTGCTGCTCGCGATCCGCCCAACCGCGTGCACTGGCGTATTCCAGACGGCCCTGGCGAGCCAGCAACAGCACCCCGCCGACGATCCGGCCCGGCTCGACGAATCCCCGCCAGACCTGGTCAAGACGCTGTATGCCCGCCTCGTCAGGGCGGCCATGATTCACTCGCCCCTCACAGCGCGGCTGAAAATCTGCGCGTAGACCTGCGCCGAATGGCGAATCGGGTTGGTGTGCGAGCAGCCATCGACGAAAGCCATCCGCCCGACGCGCTCGGCTTCGCGATCATCGATGCCGATCTCGCTCAGCGTATGTGGAATGCCAATCTGCTCGCGCAGCGTCAGCAGCCAGTCCATCACCCCGGAGAAGCCGGGCGACGGCAACCGCAGGTAAACCGCCAGATCGTCCATTTGCGTCTGCAGCACCGAACGATTGGCCTCCAGCACATAGGGCAGCAGGATTGCGTTGAGCAAGCCGTGATGCTGATCGTAGAGCGCCCCAAGGCTCTGGGCGATCGCGTGTACGCCGCCCAGACCGCGCTGAAATGCAGCGGCGCCAAGGCTGGAGGCCACCAGCATCTGCTGCCGCGCCTCAAGGTCCTGCCCGTCGGCGACGACACGCGGTAGAAACGCCTTGATCATCTGCATGCCCTTGACCGAAACCGCTTCGGCCATCGGGTGCCAGGCCGGCGAACACCAGGACTCCATGCAGTGGGTCAAGGCATCGGCGCCGGTGGCGGCGGTCAGGTGCCTGGGCAGGTCGAGTGTCAGCGTGGCATCCAGAATCGCGATGCGCGGCATCATGCGAATGTGCAGGATGATGCGTTTGACCTGCGCCTGTTCATCGGTAATCACTGACGCACGCCCGACTTCAGAGCCGGTCCCGGCCGTCGTCGGCAGCGCAATCAGCGGCGCAATGCCATTCGGATCGGCGCGCAGGTGGTTGTCGTTGATGTCTTCGAAATCCCATAACGGGCGGGTCTGGCCCGACATCAGCGCGACCGCCTTGGCAGCGTCCAGCGCCGAGCCGCCGCCAAACGCAATCACACCGTCGTAGCCACCGGTTCTGTAAGCGTGCAGCCCCTCGGCGACGTTGGTGCCGGTCGGGTTGCCCTTGACCCGGTCAAACAGGCCGCAGTGGCCCAACTGACTACGGCAGTCCCCTACGGCGCTGGCGATCATGTCGGTGCTGCCCAGAAAGCTGTCGGTGATCAGCAGCGGACGTTGTATGCCGGTCACCCTGCAGGCGTCGGCCAGTTCGTTGACGCGTCCTGCGCCTGCGCGGATGGAAGTCGGGTAGTGCCAGTCGTTGCGATGCATTCAGGTATTCCTTTACAGATGTTTTCAGTGGATGAAGCCAGCAGGCAGCAAACCGATCAGCAGGCGCAGGCCGAAAGCGATCATGAACAGGCCGGTGACGATGTCGATGGCCTTCTTCATGCGCTGATAGCGCGCCTGTACCGCAGGTATCGAAAACAGCGTGGCGAGCAGCACGAACCAGGAAATCGCCAGTACCGCGATGATCGACACACCCGCAGTACGCACCCACATCGGCATGCCTGGCGTGGTCACGGTGGTGAACACGCTGGTGTAGAACGCCAGTGCCTTGGGATTGGTCAGGTTGGTCAGCAGACCGAACCGATAGGCACGGCTCAGACTGCCAATGCCCAGCGCAGCGATGTCCCTGGGTTTGGGCTGGCTGCCGGCACTGCGCAGGCTTTTGCTGCCGAGCCAGGTGAGGTAGGCACCGCCGAGCAATTGCAGGGTCGGTTGCAGCCATGGCAACTGTTGAAATACCAGCCCCAACCCGGTGGCGGCCAGCAAGGCCCAGAGAATGCTGCCCGAGGCCACGCCCAGCCCGGTACAGATACCCTGCTGCCGCGACTGGCTGAACGAGAGTTGGGTGATCACCAGAAAATTCGGACCGGGGCTGATGATCAGCACGATGAACGCGCCAGCGAGAGCGGTCAGCAAAGTGATTTCGTACATGGCAATAATTCCTTTTTAATTAATGGCTTGAATGGCTTTGTTCAACTGAAATGTGATGCTACTTGAAGTTGTGTTTGTCAGCGTATCCAGGCAGGACTCGACCGCCCGGCGCGCCTCGATCAGCGCGCGACAGCACGGGTCAGGTGTCGGTATGTAGTGGTTGTAGAACGTGCAGCCTTCCACGGCGGGCCCGAGAACCCATAGCCGCTGCTGCACCTCACCGTCGCGACCGATTGCGCGGCCCGCTGCGTCGGTGTCGATGCCATCGGCAGGCCAGGCATGGGCGGCGCGAATCAGCCCGCGCTCGCGCAGATCGTTGATCAACCCCTGACGACTGCCCGACACGCCGCTGTGGGCAACGCGGGCAGACAAGCAGTTATGCGGCTCCTGCACGTCACTCATCGGCGGCAAGAGCGTCACGACCCCGGCTTCGATCAGTGCCAGCAGGTCCTCATGGCGTTCCTTCTGCGGCCCACCGACCAGACGATTGCTCAGCCCCGCCCATACGCCATAGAACTCCCGCGTCGAGGATTCAGTCAGGCCGTTGCGATCAGCGACCAGACGCAACAGGTCGCGATAATCGCGCCAGACCTCCAGCGCCTGACAGATCGGGCTGTGCGCGGTGCCCAGCCGACTCAGGGCCAGGTCACGTTTGATCCAGTCGACAAGCCACGGTCCATACGAGTCTTCGGCGCCAGACCAGGGCTGAGTGCTCAGCCAGTGCTCAGGATCGAATGCACCCCATTGCTCTGCCAGACGGGCAAACACTGCCGATCTGGTGATTGACTCGCGCAGCAGGCGCTGAATAGAGTCCAATCGCCCAGGCGCCTCCATCCGGACCCTGGCCTGATAAAACACGGCACGCATCTCATCCTTGATCAGGGGCAGCACATCGGCGCGAAAGTCGAGCCGCCCGCCTTCCCTCTGCTCGCGCAAACGGGCTATGGCATCGGCCGTAAAAAACAGCCTTGGCAACGGTGCGTGACGGCAGGCATGCCATTGCGGCCTGGCATGAAACGGCAATCCGCTACGCGAATACATCAGCACCCTGGGCTCGCGTCCGGACGGCAGGTAACGCCAGCCGGCAAAGCCACCATCGCGCACGTAGCGCCCGCCGCGCCCCTCAGTCAGATGGGCCAGCGTGTCCATGGCCGTGAGTCCCAGGCCTTCGATGACCACGCAATCGCCGACGTCCTGCTGCGCGGGGTTTTCAGGCGCGTGTCCGCTGGTGAGGAATACGCCGTCGACGTCCATTACCAGGCTGCCGGTGCGCAGCCGGAAACCCGGCGTTTGCGACCTTGGCTGGCCGCTCAGCACCTGCTCGGCGTGGTGACGCACCTGCACATGCGCCGGGCAGCGTTGCAGCAGGAAACGGTAACTGTCCTGCAAATAGCGCCCGAGCAATGCACGCGGCACGAAGTCGCCAAATACCACCGCTCTGCCCTGCCCGTCCAGGCTGACATGACCGCGCGCGTCCAGGCGTACATCCTCACGGCTGCACCATTGCAAAAAGGTCGGGCCTGGCGGTTCGCACGCCGGGAATGCCGAAGAAAACGCTGACAATTGACCAGCCATGGTGTTGAGCATCATGTAATCCGGCTGCTGCGCAAGGTGCAGCCCGCTGCCCGGCGGCTGCGGATCGAACACCTCGATACGCAGCGGTTGCTGCGCGTCTTGGCGACTCATGCCGATCAACTGCTCCAGAATGCTCAACCCGCGTGAGCCCATGCCGATAATGGCGACGGTATGCGTGTGCATGGCCATCACCAGCGCGCCGATTCAAAGAAGAACTGCGGCACCGGCAAAGCGCTGCCCTCGGCCACCGCCTGGCGATACACCCGCTGCCCCACGGCGAGGTCCAGCACGCCGAGCCCGAACGGCGAAAAGATCGAAGCCTTGTCCGGACTCAGCTCCACTTGCCCGTTCATCAGCTGTGCCAGCGTCCCGGTAATGAACGAGCGATGCTGATACTGCTGCACGGCAAGGTCAGGCGAGGTCTGAGCCTTGAGGCAGTGTTCGACGTCATCGAGGATGTTGTTGGCCTGGGCAATGACCTCCGGACCCAGATCGCGCAACGAGATGTTCAGCACCAGTTGCCCCGCCTGAAACACCGGCTCCAGTACATAAGGGCTTGGCGCGGTAGTGGCGAACACCACCACATCGGCTTGCAGGCACGTCACCAGGTCGCTCGGCTCGCTGTGCAGTCCATGGCGACTGGCAGCATGCCCGACCAGCGCCAGCGCCGAGTCATGGTGCTGATCGAAGACGCTGACGGCCTCCATCGTCCAGCCATCGCTGACGAACATGTCGAGGATGGTGCGGGCAATGAAACCGGCACCGATGAACGACATTCGTCCGACATGACGCTGCTGGCGGTTCATCCAGCGTGCCCCAAGCACCGCCGAGGCTGCCGTGCGCATGGCGCTGATGCGCGAGGCTTCCAGACAGGCAAAGGCATAGCCGGTCAGTGGATCGTTGAGGATCAGCACTGCCGAGGCGCGCTGCAGGCCCGTGTCGATATTGCCCGGAAAGCTGGAAATCCATTTGATGCCACTGACCGGCTGCTCGCCCGACAGGCTGGCGGGCAAGGCAATGATGCGATTGGCCGGTGCCTGCGCAAAGCGCAGAAAGTAACTGTCGGGATTGATGGTCTGGCCAGCCTCATGGGCCAGATACGCCGTCTGAACGTCATCGATACAGGCCAGCGGGTCTGCCGCCAGCAGGCGTGCAACCACCTCACCGTCGACCACATGGAAAGCCGACCGCTTCATCCGCTCGGCGGCCAGCCAGAAGGTTGAACTCTGCTCCTGCGCAAGCGCGCTTGCACCCGAAGGCGCTGCGACTGAACCGCCGTCTTCGCGAGCAAACTCGGTCCCACAAGGCGTTGCGTGCGCGCGCACGACCTTTACACACCTATTCTGTGGGAGCGAGCTTGCTCGCGAAGGCGTTTTCACGCTTCCCGGAGATGTTGCAGCCTCTGATGAGGAAAGATCCGCCAAGGTCATGCTCAGCACTTCATGGCCAAAACGCTGCTCGACCCACTGATCATCGTAAAGAGTATCCAGGTAGCGCTCGCCCCAGTCCGGCGACAACGCCACGACCACTGAACCGGGCTCGATGCGCTCGCGCCAGGCATGCACCGCAGCGATCACCGTTGCGGTGGACCCGCCGACCAGCAGGCCCTTGCTGCGCGCCAGGATTCTGCACATGGCGACGGTACGGGATTCCGGGACCATTTCCAGCGCGTAAATACCATCAGCCTTGAAGATTGGCGGATGCTGGCTGGTGCCCAGTCCCGGTATGAAGCGACGGCTGGCCGGAGTGCCAAAGGTCACCGAACCGACGCTGTCGACTGCAATGATTCTGGTGGTCGGGTGATGCCGCTGAAAATGCTGGACACAGCCCATCAGCGTGCCAGTGGTCCCGGCACCGACGAACACATAATCCACATGGCCGAAATGCTGGCTGATCGAACGCGCTGTGGTTCGCGCATGGGCACGCGGGTTGGCCGCATTCTCGTATTGATTGAGCCAGACATAGCGAGGGTCGCTGGCCACTTTTTCACGAATCAGCTCGATGCGCGTCCCGAGAAAGCCGCCGTTGGCGTCCGGGATTTCGACCTGGATGACCTCGGCGCCGTAACTGCGCATCATGCGGATGTTGTGGCTGGAACTGTTGGGGTCGACCACGCAGGTAAACGGGATGCCCCGTTCAGCGCAGATCATCGCCAGCGCCACCCCGAGATTGCCCGATGAGGACTCGATCAGAATCGTGTCCGGGCCCAGCAGCCCTCGCGCCTGAAGGTCATTGATCAACCCCACGGCAGTCTTGAGCTTGATCGAGCCTGCCGGGTTGAGTGATTCCATTTTCAGGAAAAAATCGGCCCCCAGGCCAGTCACCTTGAGGAAGGTCTGATCGTGAACGATTTCGCAAAGAGAGTTGTACATGGGCTTCACTTCCACTGTGCCAGCAAGGGTTCGGCGGCCGGTGCTACAACCTCCTGAAGGGCCGTGGCGATACGCTCGGCGCGCAACGCCATCAGTGAAAACGACTGACTGTCACTGATTCCGTGACTGCGTTCGGAAAGACCGTTGACCCAGATATTCACGTCACACTCGCCTTGAGTGGCGACCCGATAATCCCGATCGATGAGCAGCCCCCCGTCGACATCGGCCTGCAGCCATGGCTGCAAACCACTCAACAAAGGCGGTATCAGGTAGTGCTGATACCCGGTACCGAGCACCACGGCGTCGACCTCCAGCACCTGAGTGCGCTGGCTGAACGTGTCGGTCAGCTCGACCCGGTAGCCCTCGGCGACGGGCTCGATGGCGCTGATCACGCTGTAGGCGTAGGTCTGCAGGCGCTTGCGACCAGCGATGGCGTCTTCGTAGATCAACGAAAACAGCTTCTGGCTTTCGTCCGGATCAATCCCTGCGTAATTGGTTGAGCGGCTCCAGTCGAGAAAACGCTGCCGCGCCGCGGGGTCCAGGCTATGGAAATAATCGACGTGATCCGGAGCGAATACCCGGTTGGGGAACTGGCCCAACTGGGTGAGTTTGAAACCAGCCGAGCGATGCACTGAGTGCACCTCGATGTTGGGGTCGCGGCTGACCAGTTCCAGCACCGATTCACTGGCGCTCTGCCCCGAACCGAGCACCAGCCAGCGCTTGGGCAACTGCTCGCCGAAGGCTTGCAGTCGGCTCAGAAACTGCGACGTGTGAAACAGCGTCGGGCCGATCAGCGCCTCGAACGCGTGCGGAATACGCGGCGCACTGCCGCTGGACAGCACGACATTGCGCGTCGTGAAGCTGGTATCCGGCGTGCATACGCGTAGTTCATGCAGACGTCCGTGACGCAGCACCGGGTCAATGCCTGTGACCGGCGTGTTGAAGCAGGTCTGGCTGTCCACCTGCGCGGCGACCCAGGCCAGATAGTCCGACCATTCATGGCGACTGGCCGGGCGGCCCAGCAGGCCGAAATCGAACATTCGCCCGTGCTCCTTGAGGTACATGGCGAACGAGAAGCGGCTGCGTGGATTACGCGGGGTCACCAGATCGCGAAATACGTGATGGTTGATGTCCGTTCCGGCCAGCAGCAGTTCGCGATGCCATTGGCTGTCCTGCGCGGCCTCCAGATAGCGAACGGACAGCGCGCCCAGCGGGTCATTGGCCTCCCGCGCATCGGCAAACGCGCAGGCCAGCGCGATACCGGCCGGACCGAAGCCGATACAGACGGCGTCCGAATGCATGGTGTGTGGTGTCGAGTTACCCATGAAGTTCCTGTCCTTAGAGTTGGTGTAAAGCGGTGTTTTGGGTGCTATGAGGTGATGCGGCTCAGCCCGGTGGGGCCTGGCGTCCAGAGGCAGGTCGTCGCGCTGCGCAGCTCTCCCTGATCGAAGCTGACCGCGCCCAGTGGTGTGTTGAAGGTGCTGTGCCGAAACGCTTCCGGCAGTTGACGGGCGCGAAGACCGCCGCGGGCCACCTCGGCCAGCACGTAAAGCATCAGCAGGCTTTCGCGAAAGTAAGTCTGCGGTTCGGCAGCGAACAGTGACCGGTGCAGTGCCTGGGCCTGACAGCGATGTTCGACGTTGTCGGGGGCTCCGAAGCCGATCACGAAGGTGTTACTGTCGTGCGCTGCGGCGCGCCCCAGATACGGCGAGGCAGCGTCGTCGGTCAGCACCAGCGGTCGAGTACTGCCCGCTTGCCGCCGCACTTGCCAGTGCTCGCGACTGGGTTTGAGGCGTCCGGCAAACACCTCGACATCGGCCTGGTCGAGCTCGTCGACACGTTGCAAACCGGCACTGGCCAGTGCCGCGCTGATGGCGACGCACAAGGCCCGACCGTGAGCACTGTCGTCGGCCTGAACATGCACGCGCGGCCACTGACGAGTCGCCAGCCAGCTGACCAGCTCCGCCGCCAGTTGCCGGTCCGAGGGGCAGAAACGAAAGACGTTGTGATACTCCAGGGTCAGGCAATCGATCGTCGCCGCGGGGGTCAGCAGAGCAATGCCGGCATGCCGATATAGCGGCGCGGCAGCGACCGCGGCATCCGAAGAGAAATGACCGATGACCAGATCGGCCTTCCAGTCGATCATTTGCCGGGCCACATCGGCACCGCGAACGGCATCGGCAGCGTCGTCGAGAAAGTGCCACTGCACCCGCTCAAGCCCCGGCATGCCATTGCGCGCCACCGCCAGCGCCCTCAAGAAGGTCCGTGCATGCGGCGTGTCGTCGGGGTCGAACAGAGCGCTGACCCCGACTCGCAAGCCCGGCAGGCGCGATTCGATCGAGGACGTCATGACTGCACGCTCGCCAGCGCGAGGCCTTGTGCTGAAAAGCCCGGCATCGACCTGCCTGGCGACAATGCCGACCAGCCAGGGCAAGCGCGCTCCGTTCCGGCCAGATGCCTGCGCAGTTGTTCGACAGCAATGTGCGCCACGCCGGGCGCAAACTTGAAGCCCAGCCCGGACATGCCTGCGGCCAGATACACCGGGCTGCGCTCGGCACAGAACCCCAGCATCGGCCGACCGTCGGTGCTGTAGCTGTCGAAACCGGGCAACACATCGAGCACGTGCGGCTTGCCGACCGAGGCGCACAACTGGGCGACGCGCTTGCAGGCGTCCTCGGCATGCCGTGCGTCAGGCTGCGCAAGGTGCTCGGGCCACAGGCCGCTGTCACGCGCGCCACAGCCGGTCTGCACGATATGCCGAGTCAGCGGTATGCCGTAGCTCTGGTTCACCGCATCAATCACCGGCATTGACCAGTCGCCTTCGGTCAGCACCCGGGCCAGGGGAATCGAGCGTGCCTCCAGCCCCGAGTGCGGCACCAGGTGCTGGCTCCAGGCACCGGCAGCGACCACTACGGCCCGGCAACGCAGCGTGGCGCTGCCCAGGTCGATGTGCACAAGGTCGGGCGCACGGCAGTCGATGGACTTGATCTCGCGGTGCTCCAGCAGCAAGCCCTGCTGGCGCACCGACTGACACAGCGCGGCGACGGCCTGGCGCACATTGCCGACGCAGGCGCGCGGCTCGAACAGGTTGACGCGTTCCAGCGTCGGACAGTGCGGGTAGCGCTGGCCATCGAGCTCGTGACCTGACAGCAGGCGCATCGGGTAGCGTTCGCTGCCGTACTGGTCGATGGCGCGGTGCAGGTTATCCAGCTGGTCCGTAGCCGCCCGGTAAATCACCCCGGTGCGCCGCAACGCAGTGGCGTAAGTGCTCGCAAAAATCCCGTCGCTCATCAGGCTGATGGAATAGGCCGCCAGCTCCATCAGCAGCGGATCGCTGTCATACAGGCGAACCAGGCCGCCGGAATAACCGCTTGCGCCCAGGCTGCCGGCTGCGCCCTTGTCGATCAGCGCGACCGACACACCGGCGCTGCACAGCTTCGCCGCGATACTGGCGCCGGTGATCCCGGCGCCAATGACCGCTATCTCATAATCGATGAGCATTGTCGTGAATCCGTTCAGATGGAGTATTCAGCGGCCGGGCCGTTCATCAGCGTGGAGTGGACGCGGGCCTCGGGCAGTCCGAACGCGCTGATGATCTGCGCTGACATGTCCGGAATCAGCGCCTTGCCAAGCACCGCGATGAATGCCGCCAGATGGCTGACCGGACGACCTTCGGCCAAACGCGCGCGAGTGATGGCGATTACGTCCAGCAGCACCTGGGCCATGCGTTTCATCGAAAACTGCGCAGGCTCCGAGGCTTTGCTCCATTGCAAGCGCAGCGCTTCCAGGAGTCCGGCGTCGGCCCCGCAGAGGCCGCTCCACCAGTGGTCGTCACGATTACTTCCAGCGTCCAGCAAGGCCGGGAAAAACTCGCTGAACACCTCTGTCCGCCATGCGAGGAACTGCGCCAGGCGGAAATCACCTTCGCTTTCTTCCGGCGCGATACTCGCCAGATACAGGCGCGCACTGTCGGCGCAGGCTTCACGGGCCAGGTCACCGACCCAGATCGCGTGGTTGCGGCTGGTCGACAGGTTCAGGCCGTCCAGCTTGAGAAACTGATTGGGCATGAAGCGCTGGCGGACCTTGATATCGCGCAGCGCCGACAGTTGTGCCGGGTAGACGATGGCGTGGCTGAACACACAGTCAAAGCCGAGAAAGTGCACCAGCGTGCCCTGCCCCGACTGCCAGTACTGACGAAACAGCTCCGGACGCCCGACGCGGTCGGCGTACTCCCGAAATGCCGCCATATAGCCTGCCAGCCCCATGAACCAGGTGTGCACCCGGCACGAGCCGTCGGCCTGCAGGTCGAGCCCGCCGTCGCCTGGACGCGTGACGCCCCAGTCATGCAAGTGCTCCAGGCTGTCGCGCAACCAGCTGTCGAGCGGCTTGCGCCATGACTGGCCCAGCAGGCGGTCACGCAACTGCGGCTTGAACCCGGCCAGTTTCAGAAACGCGCGATGGACGGTTTTCCATTGCGAGGGCTGACCGCAGAGCTTGCAGCGCAAGTCCGTCATCAGCTCGGCGTCAGGGGCCTGAGCACAGTTCTCGCACTGACTGGCGTCGGACTCGGCACCGCAGTAATTGCAGTTGCCCCGGGCAAAGGCCTCGTAACCCCAGACGTCGCAATCAGGGCAATACGGCTCGCTGGAATCCCGACATTCGATTGCGCCGACATCACGCAACGCACTGAACACCTCACCCACCGCTTCGGCGAACCACGCATTGTCGTGCGGGCGCATCCAGTTGTCGGGCTGTATGTTGATGGCCGCCAGAGAAGCTTCGATACGGTCGGAATTGCGCCTGGCCAGCTCGACCGGGTCGACGCCCTGCTCCAGTCCTTTGCGCAGCATGTAGGACTGGTAGTCGTCGGAGTAGGACACCAGCACACACTCGTGGCCGCGCTGGCGCTGCACGCGCGTAAACACATCAGCGGCCAGAAACGGCCCGGCGATATGGCCTATGTGCAAATCGCCGTTGGGGGTCGGTGGCGTGACGGTGACGATGAACTTACTCATCGAGGCACCCCGTGGTCTCGCTGTGCTGCGCCACGAACGCGTTGACGTAGTTCATGTCCCACCAGACCACATAAAAGTGGAAGTCCTCGGCGGAATCGTTGATGACGTAATGGTTGGTGTGTTTCGGAATGGCGGCGATATCGCCGACGCTGAAATCCATCTCCCTGTCACCGACAACCAGACGCGCACTGCCCTTGATGGCGATGAAGATTTCCTGATCGATTTGTGTGTGTGCTTCGCTGCAGGTGCCCGGACGGACCACGCACCAGCCGCCAGCAAACGGCATCGGATAGCCTTCCCACGGCAGCAGGCGGCTGCCATCCAGACCGTACTCCTGTACCAACGAGTCGAATCGGGTTTTACGGTGTATATCGAACTTTTCCATGCTCAGTCCCGTACGTTTCAAGTGCGGCAAAGCATGAAATTGTTGCCAATTGTTGGCTATCCGATTGCCGGATACCTCAGGGTCGAACTATCCACTTTTTGGATGGCGATCCGCAGGCAGGCCCACCGTCCTATTTTTTTTGACAATGACGGCTATCGATAACGCTGATAACTGAATCGGGAGCGGCGGTGTTAACGTTGCCGGCGATGAACGAACATTTCTCCCGGCCCTGCGAATCCGCGTCGCGATGCCGGTGAATCTCTGCTCTGCTTCATCACTCCTTTGGTTAGATCTTTTAAGCCACCCCGTTTACGCGAGGTGGCTTTTTTTTGCTCAAAGGTCGAACCCGTCCACAACGTTGCGCCGCTCGTTGTCACTGCGCATGTCGTAACTGGCGGTAGTCGAGATGTGCGTGTGGTGCGCGAGCTTCTGGGCAATCGACAGATCGAACTCTTCGATCACCCGGGTGATGAACGAACGTCGAAAATCGTGGGGCATGATGTTCACGCCCACTTGCCGCCCGCGCTGCTTGGCGATGAAGTAAATGGCATGTTTGGTGATTCTGTCGCGGGTGATATGGCTGCCACGGCGGATCCGGTTGAACAGGAACGGGTCATCGCCCTGCCCCGGCGGGAGGCACGACCGGCGCAACGCCAGCCGGTCGTTCAGCGCCTTGAAGGCCCATTCGGGGGCGTACTTGATCAGTTGCTTGTTGCCTTTGCCCAGCACCCGCAGGCTGCGCTCGGCGAAATCGATCTGGGAAAGGTCGAGGTTGACCGACTCGGACTTACGCATCCCCGAGCCATACAGAATGGCAATGATCGCGGCATCGCGACGCCCTTGCGGCCTGGGGTCGGCAGCACAGGCTTCCATCAGCTCGCGAATCAGCGTGCGACGGATGTTGCGGCCCTTGACCAATCGCGTGCCGCTGACCGGTTTGATCGAGCGGATTTTCAACAACTGATCGTGGCTGATCAGGTCGTGCCGCCAGGCTTCGTTCATCACCCCGCGAATAGCGTTCACATACAGCGAGGTGGTATTGGGCGCATAGTCATCCTGACGCAGCGTTGCGACCAGCGCGGTAACGTGGCCAGGTTGCAGGGTGTGCCAGGGAATATCATGAATATCGACGTCAGCCATGCCCAGCCGGTCTGCCGCATCCTGCAGAACGTAGGTCATGGTCAGGCGGCTTGAAGGTGCCAGGCGGTCGAGGTAGAGGCGCAGCGCTTGTTGACGTCGGGCAGCGAAGGCTGGCTGACAATACGTACGTCCTGGTCGGTGTGAGGGTCGTGCGGCATAGGGAGCGACGCCTTTTCTGGTGCAAGCGCGTGCCAACAGCCACGGCGCTTTTCATTCGTATTCAGGCGACCGACTTTAGCACGAGGGCTCTGGCGCGACACCTGCGCTGCAGCGCACCGCCTTCCCGGTCAAGCAACGCCCGGTAACATCCTGCCGCTTGAACGACGCGTCGCCTGGGATAGCCTTGGCCGTCCTTTCCGCCATCGAAGGCCGGCACGCACCTTGATTCCTTCCTCTGCCAGCAAAACAACTGGCCGTCGTGAAGCGGCGGCCAGTTTCTGGTTGCTGACTTACCAGCTCAGTCAGCGCAGCGAAGCCGAACGCCTGACGAACATTCAGGCGGGCTTTGCGCCGCGCTGGATCCGTGCAGTCCGGGACGCGCTGGCCCTTGGTCCCCGGCAAATGGAAGCGCTGTTCAACGCATCGATTTCAACCCTCGAACGGCGCCAGCGCCAGCAGCAGTCACTGGACCTGGTGGCCTCCGAACGCCTGGACCGTGTGGCGATGATTGCCAGCCACGCTCTGCAGGTGTTTGCAACGCCCGAGCGTGCCGGCCAATGGCTGGTTACGCGCAATACGTCACTCGGCGGTCGCACGCCGTTGCAATTATGCGAAATCGGGCTCGGCACGACGCAAGTGCATCGCGCACTGGTCGCACTCGAGTGTGCCAGTGCCGACGCGCCTTGATTCACTCAGCGTGCAGTATCCACCACGATCCGCCCACGAACCTGCCCTGCAATCAATTGCGGCGCGAGGTCGATCACCTCGCTCAGGCCGACTTCACGGCTGATCAGCGGCAGCAACGACATGTCCAGGTCGCTCGCGAGCCTCGACCAGGCTTCCAGCCGGTCCGCGCGCGGGCGGGTCACGCTGTCGATACCCGCCAGCGTGACACCGCGCAGAATGAACGGCGCAACCGAACCCGGAAACTCCATGCCCTGCGCCAGACCACAGGCCGCCACCACGCCGCGATAACGAATACCGGCGCACACATTGGCCAGTGTATGGCTGCCGACAGAGTCGACTGCCGCCGCCCATTGCTCCTTGGCTAGCGGTCGCCCAGGCTGCGAGAGGGTTTGCCGGTCAATGATCTGTGCCGCGCCGAGTTGCTGCAGGTACTCGCTTTCCGAAGCCCGCCCGGTGGAGGCAATGACCCGATAGCCGAGCCTGGCGAGGATGGCGATGGCAAAGCTGCCGACCCCACCATTTGCGCCGGTGACCAGCACATCGCCATGGTCTGGCGTCAAACCGTGCTTTTCCAGTGCCAGGACACTGAGCATCGCGGTATAGCCCGCCGTGCCGATGGCCATTGCCTGTGCCGGCGTGAAGGCCTGCGGCAGAGGAATGAGCCACTCGCTCTTGAGCCGGGCCTTCTGCGCCAGGCCGCCCCAATGCCCTTCACCGACACCCCAGCCATTGAGCAGAACCTTGTCCCCGACCTTGAATTCAGGGGTGTCGCTGGCTTCGACCGTACCGGCCAGGTCAATACCCGGCACCATCGGAAAGCTGCGCACGATCGGGCTCTGACCCGTGATCGCCAGCGCGTCCTTGTAATTGAGCGTGCTGTGCGACACGTCGATCGTCACGTCGCCCGTGGGCAGACGCGCTTCGTCGATGTCGGTCAGATTGACGTGGTAGCCCGCCTCATCCTTGTCGATCAAGATGCCCTTGAACATATGCGCCTCCAATTTAGACTGATCGTCTTTAAATAGCCCTGAAGAGAAATCATTGCGGCAAACCACGAAGGTAGCCGGCAATGAACGTGTTCAATGGTGTAGCGCTTTTGACCAGCCGGGCGCGCAGCACTGCGCCTTCCCAGCCGATCCAGAAAAACGCGGCCAGCTCATCGCAATCAGCGTCTGCAGCCAATTCGCCCATTGATTGCGCAGACCTCAGACAGCCCGCCAGCTTTGACTGCCAGTCCAGCAGCGTCTGTTCCAGTACCTCTCGAAATCCGTCCGGCAAGAGACTGATTTCCTGGCCCAGATTGCCGACCATGCAACCGCGTCGGTAGTCGTGTCGCGCCATACCGCCCTTGGCGCTCTGCACAAAGCCGACCAGTCGTTCCAGTGGCGAAAGCGCCTCATCCAGCAGCCAGCGGTCCAGCCGCTGTGCGAAATAGCGCGCGTACTCATCCAGCACCGCCCGGCCGAAGGCTTCCTTACTGGGGAAATAGTGATAGAAGGAGCCTTTGGGAATGCCGACTTCCTTGAGGATGTAATCCAGCCCTGTGGCCGAAAAGCTCTGTTCGGTGAGCACTTCCAGACCGCGGCGCAACAGCGCCTCGCGGGTCTCGAGGTTATCGCGATCAACCTTCGGAGGCCGGCCGGGACGTCGGGGCCTGGCGAGTGAGGGAGTGGGTAGTGGGATAGTTGGCTGAGTCATGCCCGAATAGTAGACCGATCGTTTTTTATGTCAACCGAATGGCCCTGCCGGCTTGTCGACGCTCGCCGTTGCGTTTGCCATTCACACCATTCTCGCGCTCAATGAGCGTTTGCCGAATGCCTGCCGGAGAATCCCATGAGCCAATGGCCAGATAGCCGAATCATTGACCTGCTCGCCATCGAACTGCCCCTGTTGCAAGCCCCCATGGCGGGCGCCAGCGGATCGCAGATGGCCATTGCTGTGGCTCAGGCTGGCGGCTTGGGGGCATTGCCCTGCGCCATGCTCACCCCTGAAAAAATCGATCAGGAAGTCGCGACGTTCAGACAGCAGACCGGCAACGCCCCGCTGAACCTGAATTTCTTCTGCCATCAGCCTCCGGCCGACGATGCCGAGCGTGCTGAACGCTGGAAGCAGTCGCTCAAGCCGTATTACGAGGAACTGGGTGCCGATTTCGATGCGCCAACACCTGTCTCCAACCGCGCGCCTTTCGACAGTGACAGTTGCACGCTGATCGAACGATTGAGGCCGGAAGTGGTGAGTTTCCATTTCGGCCTTCCGCAGCCATCGTTACTGGATCGGGTCCGGGCCACCGGTGCGAAGATCATCTCGTCAGCCACCACAGTCGAGGAAGCGGTCTGGCTGGAGCGACACGGCTGCGATGCGGTAATTGCCATGGGCTATGAAGCAGGCGGCCATAGGGGGCTGTTTCTCAGCGATCAACTGCACACACAGGTCGGCACCTTTGCGCTGGTGCCGCAAATCGCTGACGCGACAAGCATCCCGGTCATCGCGGCAGGTGGCATTGCAGACGGTCGCGGGGTCGCAGCAGCATTTGTCCTGGGCGCTTCGGCGGTACAGGTCGGAACCGCGTATCTATTCTGCCCGGAAGCCAGCGTCAGCGCCCTGCACCGCCAGGCGCTATACGATGCCTCGGGCAGCCAGACCGCTCTGACCAACCTCTTCACCGGGCGCCCGGCGCGAGGCATCGTCAACCGGATCATGCGCGAGGCAGGCCCCATCAGCCCGCTAGCCCCGGCATTTCCGTTGGCGGGCGGTGCCTTGATGCCGCTGCGCGCGCAGGCGGAAAAACTGGGCAGCAGTGACTTTTTGAACCTCTGGGCAGGCCAGGCAGTCGGTATCAAACATCAGCTGGGGGCCACCGAACTGACGCGGCAACTGGCTGAAAACGCGCTGAAAATTCTGTCTCCGCAATAAAACAGTGCTTTCAGAACAACAGGCTGACGCTATATATTTATCTATATAGCGAAACGCCCTTATCTCGATGGCGTGCGTTTTCATCATCAAGGAGCTGTTTCGTGCGAACGACCACGCTGCGCGCCATTCTCAAGTTCTCCGTGCTGGCCTTTGCCGCCTCTGCTGCAGCCCATGCATCTGCCGACGAAGTGCAGGTCGCCGTGGCGGCCAACTTCACCGCGCCGATCCAGGCGATAGCCACTGACTTCGAGAAGGACACCGGCCACAAGCTGGTCGCTGCGTTTGGCGCTACCGGTCAGATCTATACGCAGATCAAAAATGGCGCGCCGTTCGAGGTGTTCCTCTCGGCTGACGACACGACACCCGCAAAACTCGAGCAGGAAGGCGACACCGTCAAGGGGTCGCGTTTCACCTACGCGGTCGGAACGCTGGCGCTGTGGTCAGCCAAGGATGGTTATGTCGACAGCAAGGGCCAGGTGCTCAAGGCCAATCAGTATCAACACTTGTCCATCGCCAACCCCAAAACCGCTCCCTACGGCCTGGCAGCAACCCAGGTGCTGAGCAAACTGGGCCTGACCGAAGCCACCAAAGCCAAGATCGTCGAAGGTCAGAGCATTACCCAGGCCTACCAGTTCGTGTCCACCGGCAATGCCGAGCTGGGTTTCGTGGCCCTGTCGCAGGTGTACAAGGATGGCAAGTTGACCAGCGGCTCGGCCTGGATCGTACCGGATGACCTGCATGACCCGATCAAGCAGGACGCGGTCATCCTTAACAAAGGCAAGGACAGCGCCGCTGCCAAGGCGCTGGTCGAGTACCTCAAGGGCCCGAAAGCCGCCGCGATCATCAAGTCCTTCGGATACCAGCTGTAAATGCCGCTGGGGAGTGCCGACATCGCGGCGATCTGGCTGACGCTGAAACTGGCGTCGCTGACCACCGTTATCCTGCTGATCATCGGCACGCCCATCGCGCTGTGGCTGGCGCGCACTGATTCATGGCTGAAGGGGCCGATTGGCGCAGTGGTCGCCCTGCCCCTGGTGCTGCCGCCAACCGTTATCGGTTTTTACCTGTTGCTGCTGCTCGGGCCTAACGGTGCGGTGGGTCAGCTTACCCAAAGCTTGGGGATGGGCACGCTGACTTTCAGCTTTGCCGGGCTGGTGATTGGCTCGGTTCTGTACTCGATGCCTTTCGTCGTGCAGCCGCTGCAGAACGCGTTTGCAGCGATCGGCACCCGCCCTCTGGAGGTCGCAGCCACCTTGCGGGCCGGCCCTTGGGACACTTTTTCCCACGTAATTCTGCCACTGGCAAAGCCGGGGTTTATCACCGCGGCGATCCTCGGGTTCGCGCACACGGTCGGCGAGTTCGGTGTGGTGCTGATGATCGGCGGCAACATTCCCGAGAAAACCCGTGTGGTGTCAGTGCAAATCTTCGATCACGTCGAATCCATGGAGTACCTGCAAGCGCACTGGCTGGCCGGCGCGATGCTGGTCTTTTCCTTTCTGGTGCTGCTGGCGTTGTATTCCAGCGGCAAATCCAAAACGGCATGGAGCTGAGTCATGGCGTCGCCGATAGAAGTCCGCCTGCAAATGGCCTACCCGGATTTCACCGTCCGTACCGACCTGAGACTGCCGGGTTCGGGCATTACCGCGCTGTTCGGGCCTTCCGGCTCGGGCAAGACGACTTGCCTGCGCTGCATCGCCGGTCTGGAAAAAGCCGATCAGGGCTTCATCCGCGTTCACGATGAAGTCTGGCAGGACACTGAAAAAGGTATTTTCCTGGCTCCGCACAAGCGGGCGATCGGCTACGTGTTTCAGGAAGCCAGCCTGTTCCCGCATCTGTCGGTACGGGACAATCTGGAGTTCGGGATGAAACGTATCCCGCGCCAGCAGCGCCGCATTCAACTGCCGCAGGCCAGCGAATTGCTCGGCATTGATCATCTGCTAGAACGCAGCCCGGCCAAGCTGTCCGGTGGCGAGCGCCAGCGCGTAGGCATCGCACGCGCGCTGCTGACCAGCCCGCGGCTGATGCTGCTCGATGAGCCGCTGGCGGCGCTGGACACCCGGCGCAAAAGTGAAATTCTGCCGTACCTGGAGCGCCTGCACCGGGAGCTGGACATCCCCATGCTGTACGTCAGCCACGCTCAGGATGAAGTCGCACGCCTGGCGGACCACCTGGTGCTGCTCGACGCAGGCAACGTGCTGGCCAGCGGTCCGATCCACGAAACCCTGGCGCGGCTGGACCTGCCTCTGGCGATGGGCAGTGATGCGGGGGTGGTCATCGAAGGCACGGTCAGCGCCTATGATCACTATTACCAGTTGCTCACCGTGACGCTGCCCGACAGCAAACTGAGCATGCGCGTCGCCCACGTGCAGATGCAGGTCGGCACCCTGCTGCGCATCAAGGTGCAGGCCCGGGACGTCAGCCTCAACCTGCAACCCGATTACCAGAGCAGCATCCTCAACCGCTTGCCGGTCACGGTGATCGAGGAAGCGCTGGCCGATAATTCGGCGCACGTCCTGGTCAAACTGGACGCGGGCGGCACGCCGCTGCTCGCGCGCATCACTCGCTATTCCAGCGACCAACTGAACCTGCACAGAGGCCAGTCACTCTGGGCGCAGATCAAGGCGGTCGCGGTGCTGGCCTGACCTTTCGAAAAAAACCGCCACGCAGCAAATAAACGGCACCACCGTAAAAGGCCGAGGTCAGTGTTTTTAACTGCCTTTGGAACTTAGCCATGCCTGACTCGACTGCCATCAGCCAGCCCGCCAGTGAACTGCATTACGTAGACGACACTCAACCGGGCCTTACACGCAAGGTACTGCGCGGCAAATTCGCGTACTTCGACACTAACGGTCAGCGCATCAAGGACGAGTCGGAGATCAAGCGCATCAACGCTCTGGCAGTGCCGCCCGCCTACACCGAGGTGTGGATCTGTGCCGACCCGTTGGGTCACCTGCAAGCCACTGGCCGCGACGCCCGCGGGCGCAAACAGTATCGCTACCACCCGCGCTGGCGCGAAATACGTGATCAGGACAAATACTCGCGGCTGATCGAGTTCGGCCATGCGCTGCCCAAAGTGCGCAAGCAGATCGAAGCACAGCTCGCCCAGCCAGGCATGGACCGGGAAAAAGTCATGGCGACGGTCATTTCATTGCTGGACGCCACTCTGATCCGCATCGGCAACAGCCAGTACGCCAAGGAAAACCGTTCGTACGGCCTGACCACCCTGCGCAATAAACACGTCGAGGTCAAAGGCGGTCAGATCCTCTTCGAATTCCGCGGCAAGAGCGGCGTCGAGCACAAGGTCAGCGTCAAGGATCGGCGTCTGGCCAACGTGATCAAGCGCTGCATGGAGCTGCCCGGACAAAACCTCTTCCAGTACCTGGACGAAGACGGCGTGCGCCACGCAGTGACCTCATCCGATATCAATGCCTACCTGCAAAGCCTCACCGGCTCGGACTTCACGGCCAAGGACTACCGAACCTGGGCGGCCAGCGCGCTGGCGCTGGCAACGCTGCAAAAACTGCACTGGGAGCCAGAAGCCGACGCCAAACGGCACATCGTCGACATGGTCAAGGCAGTCTCGAAACAACTGGGCAATACCCCCGCTATCTGCCGAAAATGCTACATCCACCCTGCGGTTCTGGAGGGCTTCCTGCTCGGCAACCTGGCCAAACTCCCCCGCTCCCGACAACGCAAAGGCCTGCGCCTGGAAGAAGTCGCCCTGGCAAGCTACCTGCGAATACTGGCTGACAAGGCCGAGGCCGTGGTTAACGATGCGGTGGTGAAAGACAGCAAAGCCTGAGCCGCCCGACCACGGCATCAGCCTTTGCTGCAATAAAATTTCGTAGCCTCATGATTTGCCAAGCATTTCTGACAGACAAAAAAGCAGCGTCTTGCACCCTTTGAGACGCTTTCAAGCTTGCTTCATGGGGGCCGGGTGTATATATTCCCTGCTCTTGGCGCTACCGCCCCGATGGCGAAATTGGTAGACGCAAGGGACTTAAAATCCCTCGTCCTTTGGACGTGCCGGTTCGACCCCGGCTCGGGGCACCACATATATGAAGGGCTTACTGGGCATTTTGCTGGGTAGGCCCTTTTTGTTTTGGTGCGGAAAAATAGTCGTGGTCCGCAACTCCAAAAAACTCCTTTTCCGGCGCTCTGCCGACGAACACCACTCTCCAAATCTGAAGCACTCAAGCACTGCACGCCCTCACCGCGATTAGGGGTCACTCCACGTACGTCAAGTACGCCAAAAAAGTTCATCGCCACCGTGGTTCCATTCAGCGAGATTTCGAGGCAATAGCAGATACCAGGCACGGTCATGTAGATCCCGGCTCTAATGTCTACTTTTCCCTGAATACACTTGTGCAGATTCGATCGACAACAAATGCCATCGCGATCATCCAGCCAAGGAAAAATATTGTCCGTGTGTCGTGATCTAGTCCAGGAATCTCGAACACCAGCCACGCACCTGCGAACATCAGCGGCATAAACAAGGCAAGGGCAAGCAATCGTTCTAAAAGTCGACCCACACTGGAAACTCCACATAAAAAACGTGGGTTGTTTTAAGCCTTTTCATGATGCAAAAAAAGCCCGGCGCTGAGGCCGGGCCTTCTGATCATCAATTTCTTCTCTGCGCAGGCCTTGTAGTATAAGCGGGGGTAATACGTCGCTGGACGCTTGCACCCTACCCTTCACATCCGTCGCCTCACTCTCCGAACGCGGCCACATCTTAAACAGAGCGGATCCAGGAGTCATCAAGGCGCAGAGCTTGCACTGCTGACCGAATGAGCCTTACTCACCAAAATCAACATCAAACGCCTGATAAAATGCTTTATCGGTTTCGGCGACGATCCAAGCAAGAAGAATGACATGATGTCCGTGTTTATCGCTGGGTAATGTTGCTTTTGTAATCTCTGCGGGCTGAAGCTCATCCCGGTGTTTATCAAAAGGACTCAACGGCGAGATATCGCTCCACATCAACCCGTCTTGACCGTCCGCTTTGAAGTGGTTATCACTGACGTAGTTCTTTCCCTGGAAGGCCTCCCGGCTAATGGGTTTGCTTTCATCCCAGCCGTCTTTGGTAATAAACCACCGGTAGCCGCGTGTGACATGTACGGCATGGTACGCCCATCTAACTTCAAACTCGTCTCCACCCGCAACGCTCAACCGAGGCCACTTTTCAGCCGTACCATGACCTTTTTGCGTTATTTCCTCAATGATCCCGACATCCGTCAGGTTCAAGCATTTACGCCGATCATCTTGCCCCCCGCTCAGTATGAGTCCGTCTGGTGGAGGGTTGGCAAGCGGCGGCGCTGGCGCAGGCGGATCGAGATTAATAGGCTCATCGACGCCAGGGAAGTCGTGCGCAAGACCAAATGTCTCGTCTGGAAAGTTTTTGCCTCCTTCCATAGCGACCACCTCCCACTCCAGCAACAGCCCTTTGGATATGGCATAAGAACCACGGGATTCGGGACTGGTTACCATACCGTGTCTGGGTTGTGCGCTATCAGATGTACTCATGTCCATATCCTCAATTATTGAATCAGGCATCCTTTGCCTGTTGCACAATTGAAGACCTGCTTTCATGAACGGAATAGCTAGCAGTTCAGCGAGTAGATTTTTCCGTAAAACCCTGAACCAAGGGTGCGGGAAGCTAACCAAGCCGGCCCGCTCGCCACTCCATACTCGGCAGCAGCGTTTCAGAGCATCACGTTTATGCGAAAGACGTTCTGCTCAGGGTCCAGCAGCACGGCCTGATACCAGTTGTAATAGGTCAGGTACGGTTCCTTGATCAGTTTCGCGCCCTGCGCCACTGCCAGCGGCACCAGTCGGTCCACCTCTGCTTGGTCGGACACGTCGATGTTCAGCAAAAACCTACACCCCGTGCTGCCTGCAAATGCTTCCAGGCCAAGCAGCTCGTACGCATCCAGTGCGTTGAAACCAATGCAGGACTTGCCGGTATCCAGCCCGCGAAAGATTGGTGACCTGATGGCCTCGATTTCGCGAAAGCCGAACAGGTTCGAGTAGAACGTGCTCAGGCGGACGATGTCCTGCGCGAACACGTTGACGTAAGACAGTGAGTTCATATCAGGCCACCTTGCTGCCGCCAAAAGTGGTCTGCTTGACGAACTTGGACAGCAAATGATCGCCTGATGTCACCGGCGCATGCCGAGGCGTGGCGCCAGACTGCAGGCAGCCTGGCAGGCATTGAATTAACGTGTCGTAGTTGGGTTGATGGAAGAACACCAGAGACTGTCGACGGTTGTCCTGCTCGCTGGTCATCGGCGGGTTGACCACTCGATGCAGCGTGGAAATCCACTGGTCGTTGGTCCACTGCATCATCAGGTCGCCAATGTTGACCACAAAACCATTCTCGACATACGGCACATCGACCCACTCGCCTTGACGATTACGTACTTGCAAGCCGCCCAGCGCGTTATCGGGGCGCACGATGGTCAGGCTGCCGTAGTCGGTATGCGCACTCGCGCGTAATTGACCAGCCTCGACTTCGGTCTTGATATCCGGATAACTCAGGCTGCGGAACATGCTGATATGCCGGTCGATCTTGTCATCGAAAAAACATTCATCCAGCTCCAATGCCAGGGCAAACAGGCGCATCAGCGATTGAGCCAATTCGCTCATGGCATCGAAATAGGCCTGATAAGCCTCCTTGAATCCGGGCAGCAGGTTTTGCGCAGGCCAGACATTCGGTGCGAAGTGCGAGCCGGCCTGGGCATTGTGATAATAATCTTCATCCGGCACATCGCTCGGCCCGATTGAGAAAGACTCCTTGAGATCCCCCGGCGCACTTTCCTCCAGAGAATAGGAAAGGCTCTCCTCGGCCACCGCACTGTAACCCCGCACCATCTCCGGGCTGGGCCGATCTACCTTGCGCTTTTCCGACAGCGGCAAATCAAAGAATCGGCGGGTCAAACGCGAGACCCTGTCGATAAGCTCTCCGGGAATCTGATGCTCGGTAATGACCAGAAACCCGATGTCCCTGCACGCCTGATTGACTGCCTTGGCTACGGCAGCCTTACCGTCCGGGTCTTCTGAGAAATAGGGGGCCAGGTTGATAATGGGCACATATTGCAGAGTCATACGGCTGTTTCCTCTCGCTGACACGCTGCTGGAAAGGCTCACCAACAAGGGTGAAGGTCAGCGAGGCAAGGGCAGAAAGCATGCCACTGGAAGAATTCATCGCTCATACAAGCAGTTAGCTGGTTCGACCGTTAAAACCGGATCAAACGGTCTGAAACAGAACGCATGGTTCGAATGCACAGATCTGAAAAACGGGCCAGAATTGCGCACATTCGACCCGCTGTTTTCAGGCGCTTTCAATGCGCTGGATGACGTCGGCAGTCGTTGTCACTTCGCCAAACTCATAGGCAATCGTCGTCAGCGATATTCGCTGTACCTCTTCGGCTGAAACAGCGCCGAACCCGACATCCGGGTAGTCCATTGCAGCGTTGGCGTCGCTCAGGGCGATGACTTTGTATTCTCGATGCACCCCGTCCCTGATCGTGGTTTCACAACACACATTGGTGACCGTACCGCAGACGATGATGGTGTCTACATCCCGCGCACGCAGCACGGTGTCCAGGTCCGTGTTATGAAAGCCGCTGTAAAACAGCTTGTCGACAATTGTCAACGCCAACTAAAAAGTGACCCCCTTCCGTGCTAAATCGCCAACTTAGTTTTGACCCCCCTCGGGTTCATATTTTCGAGCCGGTTCGGCCCGAGAAGATTTGGTTCCTGCTTTGCGCTTGTCCTTGAGTCGATAGCTTTCACCTGTCATCTGCACGATATGGGCATGATGTAACAGCCTGTCCAGCATGGCCGCTGTCAGTGTTTGATCATCCGCAAAGGTTCCGGCCCACTGGGTAAACGGCAAGTTACTCGTGAGGATCAGGCTGCCTTGCTCGTAGCGCTTGGCGACAACATTGAAGAACAGGTTGGCTTCATCACGACCAAACGGCAGGTAGCCGATTTCATCGATGACCAACAACCCAGGGGCCATCACCACACGACTGAAGTATTCCTTGAGCCGTTCCTGGCGGTGCGCAGCGGTCAGTTGCAGCATCAAGTCAGCCGCCGTGACGAAGCGGGTTTTGATACCGGCCATCACTGCCCGGTAGGCCAGGGCGATAGCCAGGTGGCTCTTGCCTACACCACTAGGCCCCAGGAACACGATGTTCTCGGCACGTCCAACAAAACTCAGTGCTGCCAGCTCCTGGAGCTGTGCCCGGGGGACGCCGGTGGCAAACGCGAAGTCGTATTGCTCCAGCGTTTTCACAGCGGGCAGCGCGGCAGTTTTCAGCAGGGCCTGTCGAGAGCGTTCACTTCGGGCATCGGTCTCGGCAGCCAGCAGCTTTTCGAGGAAGTCGGCAAAGCTGTCTTCGCCGCTTGCTGCTTGTTGGGCCAGGTGCGGCCAGTCCACCCCGACGCGCTCAAGCTTTAGCCCCTTGCATAGTTCTGTCAGGCGAGCATGTTGAAGGTTCATGCTCTCACCTCCAGCAGTTGCTCATAAACCGACAGCGGATGCTGCAAGCTCTCGTACGGCAGGACCCGTCCCAGGCGTAGGCCTTGGGCGGGTTGTGGGCGCAGGCTCTGTGTTGGCAGTGGTAATAGTACCTGCTGCTCTTGGGCCAGACGTACCGCCGGTTGAACACCCGTCGTGCCGTGAATCCGCTGATGAGCGACTTCGTCGAGCCATTGGCCGATATGTGCGTTGGCCGTCACCACATCCAGCGTCAGACCCGCACTCTTGAGCGTAGCGGCCAACGGGGTAATGAAACTGCCCTTCAGATACCCGTTGAAGCGCTCAACCTTGCCCTTGGTCTGGGCACGGTAAGGGCGGCAGACCTTGGGAATAAAACCAAACTCATCGGCCAGCGCAGCCAATCGGGGATGCCAACGGTGCTGGCCCTCCCCAAAAGCATCTCGCTCGGTGATGATGGTTCCGGCGTTATCAAACAATGCCTGCTCGGGCACGCCGCCAAAGTAAGCGAACGCCTCCCGAAGCCCTGTCAGCCAGGCTTCGCTGTCCTCTCGCTCGGAGAAACGGACAAAGCTTGCTCGACTAAAACCAAGTGTCGCCACGAACGCCTTAAGCGGCTGACGGCCTCGTCGAATGGTGGTGAAGTCCACCTGTATCTGCTTGCCGGGCAGTGTCTCGAAACGTACCACCGGCTCTTCTGCCTTACGTTTGAAGGGGCGAATATAAGCCTTCAGACGACTGACGCCGCCGCTGTACCCCAATGCCGTGATCTCACGCAGCAGGACGGTCGCCGGAATCCAGTGTGGGCGCGCCGCCTCAATACGCTCGTGCAGGTAGTCCTTGAAGGGGTCGATTTTGCACGGACGTGCGGGTCTCACCTTGTCACTGGGTAGCGACCGGGCCTTTCGCAGGTACTTGCGCACGGTGTTACGCGAAATACCCAGCTCACGGGCGATGAATTTGATGCCATGGCCCTGACGGGCCAACACTTTAATTTCCACAGACTGCTCCTGGGTCAACATATTGGCAGCTCAAAGCCGCCAGTTTTACCCAGGGGGGTCAATTCTAGGTTGGCGTTAGGGGGTCATTTTTACAGTGGCGGTGACAGACAATCACATCACCCGACCGAGGCGCTAGCGCTTCGATGACCTCAACGTCCGGATCATGCCGTGCCAGTATCTGGTCCACATTCGGATAAAGATCACGCATACGCCCGGTATCAGAACCATCGCCGCGCACGATATGGCGAAGATAAACCACCGTCACCTGCGCAGCCCGTGCGGTTTGCAGCAGCATCTGAATGGGCTGGACGATGCCCGCAGTACTTTTTACGTACAACGCCCCGGTGGGCTCACAAAAGACCTTTTGCATGTCTACAACGATGACCGCCGTTCTGCGCGGAATGATCGGCCAGCGGACAAGGGGTTTGCTCATGGGACTTACCTCGATTGAGCCTGACAGGCTGGATAGCCTTGCCAAGCAATAATCGTGCTGTATGTCTTCAGGGCATCTGTATGGAAGAACTGCGCACCGGTCACGCGGCAGTGCAGAGTATGTGCCTCGCGCGACTGAGTTGCTGTCCTAAACGCATCGAAAATACAAGGAGCGTTATTATGAAGCCGAGTTTCGTAAAGCAAAAACCGTCAGGCAGGTTTCATCTGAAAACCCATGGCATGCTACTGCTGGCACTTGCCTTGACGGGGTGCGGAACGATCAACACTACGTTCAGACCCGATTCCGTCGCAGGTGAAAAGCTCACTGACTGGAAATCAAATTGCTCCTCCATTCCGCGCGTTTACAGCGGGGTCATGCTCGATTTCTGTGAACTGAACGCCGAGCCCAAACAGAGTAGCGCTTATCAGAAGACCAATGCGCCCGAGTGGGTTTTACTGGACATGGGCTTATCAGGCATCGTCGATACATTGCTCCTGCCTTACACGATTTATCAGCAAAACCAATACGGTTATATCAACGCAAGCCGCTTTAAATAGCGGCTGAGCTCGGCTTTCGGAACCCATCACTTTCATCGCGCCCGATAAAAAACCCGCAGACGTTAATCTGCGGCGTTTTGAATGGTGGGAGCACAGGTGGGAATCGGATCTGCAGAAACGCCTCAATTGCGCAAAAAGCATCAAACGAAAGCTCAGGAATCCTTGAAGTTCTTCAACTCCATTTTGGCATTGGCTATCAGGTCAGGCGTCATTGGCCTTCCCTGCCTGTCCAGAAGTATCGGGGTGCATGCGCATCGACAGCGCACCCGATTATCCCCTTCCGCCCACCAATCGAGCATCTGCTGCCCCGTGAACAACTCGCCATGTCGTTCGATATGATGCTCCCGACTGGTGGATGTCAACGCGGACAGGTGCATGAATTTCACCGGCATCCCGAGGCGCTCTGAGTCGGCGATGTCGTTCTGCAACTTGCGAATCCGCATTTCATGAAGTTCGGAATCAGAAATTCTACCGACCAAGGCTGAGCCCTCGTTAAGACACACATGAAATTAATAGACCACTCAAGCAACTCACGCCACTTTCCAATCGTGTATGAGCCAGCCCTTTTGTTTGCTGGCTGAGCGCGGTGCCTATGAATGATTTCAGTGTCCCGGAGTTGTCCTGATCAGATGGAAAAAATACAAATCTGCGCCCAATAAAAAACCCCGCAGACGTTAATCTGCGGGGCTTTGAATAGTGGAGGCCGAGGTCGGAATCGAACCGGCGTAGGCGGATTTGCAATCCGCTGCATAACCATTTTGCTACTCGGCCTCAAACGAAAGATGCTTCACTTGAACATCAAACGTGTTTTGATTTCGCGGGAAACCTGTATTTCTTTGGCTTCCAACCCATTGAATCTAAAGGGTTTTTTTCAATTCCTCGCTCAGGAATGGACGCAATTCTGTACTGGTTCGCATGCCATGTCAAGAACGAGGAGAAAATAATTCGCCCACACTGTACCGGGGCAACCGCTACTGCGCCTGACGTTCCAGAGGCGTATACGGTTTGAAGAACCCGCTGCCCATCCATTGTGGTGTTTTTTCCGTGGTCAGCGGCTGGGCGCGCTGGTAGCTGTTTGCGTTTTTCGCGTAGCCCTTGTGGTCGTACTCGGCCATGAACGGGTACGGGAAGACCTTGCGGGTAGGCCCGCGATTGCCCACGTTTTCCTTGACCATGGACGCCGGCAGCGACTGTGCCAGCGGCCTCTGCCTGTTGCCGGCCTTTTCGGGGCCTGCCTGTCGGACAACGATGGCGTCCGGGGCCCGGCTTTTTTCGACCCAGGCCATGATCGGCGTCAGCAGATCGACCAGGCTTGGCCCTTCCCCGCCGCCGCAGTGATAAACGCCGGGCAGCATGTACAGCCTCGAGAATGCCTCGGTGCGGCTCTTGCCCATCTGTGCTTCAAGCGCCTCGTGGTACGCCAGGGTGTTGAGCGGTGAGACGTTCGGGTCGGCCCAGCCGTGCCACAGGATCAGCTTGCCGCCGTGGCTGGCGAATGGCGAGAGATCGGGGTTGGTGGAGTCGTACAGCGCATGCAACGGGCGCAGTTGATCAAAGGTTTTCTCGTCGAAGTTCAGCGCATTCAAATCGAAACTTGCCGGTGGGTTCTTCTCAAACACGACGTTGCGAATAGCCTCCAGCGCGGCCTTTTCACTGTATACCGTCTGATCGGCGCTAACCGGCACGAACACGCCGGCCCAAGCCAATTCCGAACCCGGCTGCGGGCCGCCCAGGGTCAGTCGCTCACCACTGGCAGCGTCTTTCGGACCTTCGTAAAAGCGTCTGACCGTGGCCACCTCCTCTGCGCTCAGGCACGTGGCGGGGTCAGCCGACGCCTTGCATTGCAGCGCGGCGGGATCGAAGTGGCAGATACGCGGATCCGCTATCAGGCCGTCAATCTGTCCGTCCAGCACATCGCATTGGTCAAGTACGGCCTTGTGCAGCAACGGCAGTCGTGAGGCGAGCAGGATAGGCTTGCCGTCTGCCCCTCGGTTGGAGCGCGCCATCCAGCCGTGATACAGGGTTTTCTGCACTTGAAAGTTGAGCGCCGGGGCTCCGGCAATGATGCCGTCGAAATCGTCCGGGTAACGCTGTGCTTCGATCAACGCCTCGCGACCGCCGTCCGAGCATCCACTGAAGTAGGCGTATTCTGCTTTGCGACCATAGAACGCGGCGATCAGTTTCTTCGAGGCCAGCGCAGTGAGGTGCACACCACGATGGGCAAAATCGGCGCGTTTTTGCGGGTCATCACCAAAATGCTCGTCTGCCGCCTGATGGCCCATGTCAGTGGAAGCCACCGCAAAGGCGCCGGCATTCAGGGATGTGCAGCCATCAGCGGCACGCACGGTCGAGTTGACGTTGCCGCACAATCCGCCGCAGCCGACTTGCAGGTAGCGCTGCTCCCAAGTCCCGGTTGGCAGCTCAAGCCTGAAATTGATCTCCGGCGCCAGTTGGCCTTCCACCGCACACACCGCAACACCGTCACGCGTCGATTCACTGGCCGCCAGCACACGACTGCCCTGCCCGCCGATGTCACTGAGTTCCACGCTGCTCAGTGCAGCACAACTGCTGATCGGTTTGACCACTGCAAGCCGGGCCACGTTGTCGGCGGTCGCCGAGGATGCCATACGGGCCAGAGCCGGCGTCTGAATGCTGAGTGAAGTGACCAGCAGCAACAAGGCGTGGGCGTACTTCGGCTGGGAGGGTTTCATGAGAACTCCTGTTCATGAAGGATCAAAACCACAGTGCGAACCTGCAAATGGCCGCACTGTGGGCAAGGGTAAAACGTTCAAGCCTGGCGATTATTCAAAGGCTAGTGGAAAAAACCATCACCGATTCCATCCGCCGCCCATGACCTTGTAGAGCGTGACGCGGTTGCTCTGCTCTGTCAGGCGCAGGGAAATCAGGTCCTGCTCGGCACTGTACAGCGAGCGTTGCGACTCGAGTGCCTCCAGATAACTCTGCGATCCGCCGCGGTATAGGGCGTCGGCCAGTTCGTAGCTTCTGCGGCTGGCATCGGTGTAGGCCTGCTGCGCGGCAAGCCGCTCATCCAGCGTGCTGCGCACCGCCAAGGCATCGGCCACTTCCTTGAATGCGGTCTGGATCGTCTGCTGATAGGTCTGAATCTGGATCTGGTTCTCGACCTTGGCCGAGTCAAGCGTGGCCCGATTGGCGCCGCCGTCGAAAATCGGCACGCTGATACTTGGCGCAAAGCTCCACGCGCCGGTTCCGGACTTGAACAGACCTGACAGGCTGGTGCTGGAAGAGCCTGCACTGGCAGTCAGGGTGATACTGGGGAAGAACGCCGCACGCGCGGCACCGATATCAATGTTCGCGGCTTTGAGTGTGTGTTCGGCACTTAGCACGTCCGGGCGACGCTGCAGGAGGCTGGAAGGCAGGCCATCCGGCACCTGCACCAATTGCGCCACCGACTGCATGTCGGCGTTGGGCAGCAGCTCCTCCGGCAGGTCGCTGCCGACCAGCAGGCGCAAGGCGTTGCGGTCCTGAAGAATCTGGCTTTTATATTGCGCCACATCGCCCCTCGCCGATTCGACCGTTGTCTGCGCCTGGGCCACTTCCAGCCCCGAAGAACCGCCCAGCGCATGACTGTTTTTGGTCAGGTCGTAGCTTTTCTGCTGGCTGGCCAGCGTATCTTCGGCAAGTTTCAGAAGCTGGTTGTCGGCGGCCAGGGTCAGCCAGCCGGTCGCCACTTCGGCGATCAGGCTGATTTGCATGCTGCGCCGGGTTTCGGTCAAGGCCAGGTAATCCTCGAGCGCTTCGTCCTGAAGGTTCTGGATACGCCCGAACACATCCAGTTCATAGCTGCTCAAGCCCAGCTGCGCGCTGTACTCATGGCTGATCGACGACTTTCCGGTCATCGAGGTCGATGACGGCGTGCGCGTATGCGTGCCGCTGCCACTGGCATCAATCGTCGGCAGGCTCGCCGCCCGTTCGATGCGATATTGCGCCTGCGCTTTCTCGACGTTGAGGCTGGCCAGGCGCAGGTCGCGGTTATTCACCAGCGCCAGGTTCTGCAGGCGCACCAGGCGGTTATCGATGAAAAAATTCTGCCATTCGATATCCGTGGGCACGCTGCCCGACGCAGCCGGTTGGGCAGCCGTCGCTGGCAGCCATTGGCTTGAAACCGGCGCTTCAGGGCGCTGGTAATCCGGGGCCAGGTTGACGCAGCCCGCAAGCAGCGCCGTGACAGCCAGCGAAGGCCAGAAAAGACGCATCATGCTTCACCTGTAGATGTGGGTTGAGCCGCCGAAGCAGTGCCTGACGAACGACTGAAGCGGCGACGCACTTCCACGAAGAACAGCGGCACCAGAAAAATCCCCAGCACGGTGGCGCTGAACATGCCACCCAGTACGCCCGTGCCGATCGCGTTACGCCCGGCAGAGCCTGCACCGCTGCTGAGGGCCAGCGGCAGCACACCGAACATGAACGCCAGCGAAGTCATCAGAATCGGACGCAGTCGTTGCCGGGCGGCAAGAAGGGTCGCTTCATGCAGGCTTTTGCCCTGTTCCTGAAGATGTTTGGCGAACTCGACGATCAGAATCGCGTTTTTCGCCGCCAGGCCCACGGTGGTCAGCAAGCCCACCTGAAAGTACACGTCATTGCTCAAGCCACTGATCCGTGTCGCCAGTACCGCGCCGACCACACCCAGCGGCACCACGAGCATGACCGAGAACGGCACCGACCAGCTCTCGTACAGGGCTGCCAGGCAGAGAAACACGAACAGCACTGAAATGGCATAGAGCATCGGCGCCTGGGAGCCGGACAGGCGTAGTTGATAGGACTGCCCGGTCCACTCGTACCCGATGCCTTCGGGAAGTTGCTTGATGATGGCCTCAACCGCATCCATCGCGGTACCCGAGCTGACACCTGGCGCAGGATCGCCCACCACTTCAAGTGACGAGCTGCCGTTGTAACGCTCCAGCAACGGCGAACCATAGCTCCAGCTGCTGCTGGCGAACGACGAGAACGGGACCATTTCGTCATTGCTGTTGCGCACGAACCAATGGTCCAGATCGGCTGATTGCATACGCGAAGCAGCCTCGCCCTGCACGTAGACTTTCTTCACTCGCCCCTGATTGAGGAAGTCATTGATGTAGCTGCCGCCCAGCGCAGTGGACAGGGTCGAGTTGATGTCGCTGGTGGACAGGCTCAGCGCTCCGGCCTTGCGATCGTCGATGGTCACTTTCAGCTGCGGAGTGTCGTCCAGGCCGTTGCTGCGCACGCCCAGCATGCTCGAGTCCTTTCTCGCCAGCTCGATAAACTGCTCGCGTGCCGCCACCAGTGCCTCATGCCCCACTCCGCCGAGGTCCTTGAGTTGCACATCGAACCCCGAACTCTGCCCCAGGCCACGTACCGCAGGCGGCTGCATGACAAACACGCTGGCGTCACCGATGCTCGCCAGGGCCAGCGTCGCGCGCTGTGCCACCTGCGCCGCACCCTGCTCCTTGCCGGAACGCTCGCTCCAGTCCTTGAGCTTGATAAACGCCCTGGCGGTGTTCTGACTGTTACCGCCCATCCCCAGCCCGGAAATACTGATCAACGCCTCGACCTCCGGCTGTTTGAGCATGTAAGCCTCGAACTGCCGCATCACCGCCTGTGTACGGCTGTCGGTAGCACCCACCGGCAGCTGGATCTGCGCCATCAGCGCGCCCTGGTCTTCATCCGGCAGGAACGAGGTGGGCAGACTGACGTAACCCACCGCCATGACCACCAGCACCAGCGCATACACCAGCAGGCCCCGTCCACGATGTTCGATGACTCCGCCCACGCCTCGCTGATAGCGATCGGCGCTGCGGTCGAACGTGCGGTTGAACCAGCCGAAAAAGCCACCGCGCTGTGCGTGCAGTTGCGCATCCGAGGCTTTGAGCATCGTTGCGCACAACGCTGGCGTCAGGGTCATTGCAACCAGTACCGAGAGCAGCATGGCCGAAACGATGGTCACCGAAAACTGCCGGTAGATAATCCCGGTGGAACCGCTGAAAAAGGCCATCGGAATGAACACGGCGCTCAGCACCAGCGCAATACCGATCAGCGCGCTGGTAATTTCATCCATTGATTTGCGGGTCGCCTCCAGCGGGCTCAGGTGTTCTTCGCCCATCACCCGCTCGACGTTTTCCACCACCACAATGGCATCGTCTACCAGCAGGCCGATGGCCAGGACCATCGCGAACATGGTCAGCGTGTTGATCGAATAGCCGAACAGCGCCAGCACGCCGAACGTGCCCAGCAGCACCACCGGCACGGTAATCGCCGGAATCAGCGTGGCACGCAGGTTCTGCATGAACAGAAACATGATCAGCACCACCAGCGCGATCGCCTCACCCAGCGACTTCACCACCTCCTTGATCGACAGGCTCACGAATGGCGTGGTGTCATAGGCAATGACTGTTTTCAGTTGCATTTGCGCGGGGTAGAACGGTTCGAGTTCCTTGAGTTTGGCCTTGATCGCTTCACCAACGCTCAGCGCGTTTGCGCCTGACGCCAGCTGAATACCCATCGCC
The DNA here is from genome assembly GCF_900074915.1 of Pseudomonas cerasi. Classification (GTDB taxonomy): domain Bacteria; phylum Pseudomonadota; class Gammaproteobacteria; order Pseudomonadales; family Pseudomonadaceae; genus Aquipseudomonas; species Aquipseudomonas cerasi. Next base: position 2,696,437 of record NZ_LT222319.1, on the reverse strand, counting down.
GCCGCAGGCCTGCCATTGAGCGCTGAGTTGATGTCATAGCTCTCGCTGCCCAACTCCACTCGCGCCACATCGCGCAAGAGCACAACAGCGCCGTCACTGGAAGATTTGACGACCACGTTCTCGAACTGCTCGGGCGTCTGCAGCTTGCTACGGGCACTGATGGTCGCATTCAGTTGCTGACCTTCCACCGCCGGCAAGGCCCCCAACTGGCCTGCCGAGACCTCCGTGTTCTGCGCCTCCAGGGCCGAGCTGATGTCGGAGGGCATCAGTGAGTACTTTTCCATCTTCGCCGGGTCCAGCCAGATCCGCATCGCGTACCCCGACCCCAGGGTCTGAACGTCGCCGACGCCATCCACACGGCTTAGTTGATCGAGCAGCGTGCTGGAAATGTAATCACCGATCTGCGTGCCGGTGACGCTTTCGTTATCGGAGGCCAGGGCGACCAGCATAAGGAAGTCGGAACTGCCCTTGGTCACCGTCAAGCCTTCGCTCTGCACGCTTTGCGGCAGGCGCGATTCAGCCTGCTGCAGCTTGTTCTGCACCTGCATCTGCGCCACATCAGGGTCGGTGCCGGCGGCGAAGGTCAGGCTGATGCTCGCACTGCCCGCAGAGCTGCTGGAGGCGGACATATAAGTCAGCCGGTCCAGCCCCTTCATCTGCTGCTCGATGACCTGTGTGACAGAGTCTTCGACGGTCTTGGCCGATGCGCCAGTGTAAGTGGCGGAGATCTTTACCGTCGGCGGCGCGATATTGGGGTATTGCTCAAGTGGCAGCTGGCTGATGGACAGCCCACCTGCAAACATGATGCAGATGGCAATGACCCAGGCGAAGATGGGCCGATCAATGAAGAAACGAGCCATATTCAGCCCTCCTTCACGGCAGCGGTAGTGGCCGCAGTACCAGACGCTGGCGAATCGGCGTTGTCAGCGCTCTGCACGGTAACCTCGGTGCCTACCGGGGTTTTCTGTCCGCCTTCGACCACGACCTGATCATTGGCCTTGAGCCCGCTGCTCACCCACCACTGGTTGCCCACCGTGCGGTCGACGCTGATCACCCGCTGCTCGATCTTGCCGTCAACCACCAGCAACACCGTGGTCTGGCCACTGGCACTGCGGGTGACGGCCTTCTGCGGAATCAGGATCGCATTCTGATCCTGCGCCTGCTCCAGCACCGCCACCACGTACATGCCGGGCAGCAACAGCCGCTCCGGATTGGCAAAGCTGGCACGCAGCGTCACCGTGCCGGTGCCTTCATTGACGCTTACGCCGCTGAATTGCAGGCGGCCTTCCTGGTTGTAGGTGCTGCCGTCATCCAGCTTGAGGGTGATTCGGGCTTCCCCGTCGCTGTTGGTTTGCAGCTTGCCGCTGGCCAGGTCGCGCTTGAGACGCAGCAACTCGGTGGTGGACTGGGTAACGTCGACGTAAATCGGGTCCAGTTGCTGAACTGTGGTCAGCGCAGTGTCCTGCTGGGCCACCACCAATGCACCGGGGGTCACGGTCGAGGTCTCGATGCGGCCGCTGATAGGTGCGGTAATCCGTGTGTAGGCCAGATTGATGCGTGCGGTCTGCACATCGGCCTCCGCCACTTTCACCTCGGCGGCGGCAGTCAGCAGGCTGGCCTCGGCGTCTTCTTTATCCTGCTGGCTGATGGCATCGATCTTGGCCAGTTGCACATCGCGTTTGGCGGTGGCCTGTGCGGACTTGAGCGTGGCCCGGGACTTGGCGAGCGTGGCCTGCGACTCTGCCAAAGCCGCCTGATAGGTCGCGCTGTCGAGTTGGTACAACGGCTGACCAGCCTTGATTTCGGCGCCTTCGACGAACAGTCGCTGCTGCACGATGCCACTGACCTGAGGCCGTATCTCGGCAACCATGTACGCTTTGGTGCGCCCCGCCAGCTCGGTGGTCAGCGATTGGCTGCGCGGTTTGACGGTGACCACCGACACGCTCGGTTTCTCCGCAGCAGGCGGCGAATTGCCGTCTGAACAACCGCTCAGAAGACCGATAAGGGTTGCGTAGATGACAAAGGTCAAAGTCATCAGGTATTTGGCGAAAATCTTGCTCGACATGATTGCCTCAGGACGTTGTGGCGAAAGCCTGACGTCAGAGTGCGAGGCAAATGTGCAGGAAAATTGAAGATTGCCGCGTTGACTTGAAACTTGCCGTCGCGAAGGCCTAAATGGACGCCGTCTTCAGGGAAACCCCGAGCCTTCATGAAATCGAGCATCTCCACCAAACTCTTTGTCGCGGTATTGGCCAGCGTGCTGTCAGTCATCCTGATCATGGGCCTGACCGCGAACTGGAGCTTTGCCCGCGGCTTTCTGGGTTACCTCAACGAACAGGCCATGCAGCGCATGTCGCCGGTCCTGCCACGGCTGGCCGCTGCCTATGCGCGCGAAGGCAGTTGGGAATTCATGCGTGACAACAAAGATCGCTGGTTCGAAGTGATGCGCCCGGAGCCGGCGCAGGATTTCGCCATCCCCGGGCTGGCGACGCCGCCTACCTCCGACCTGACCGGCGCGGTGTTCCGGATCGCGCTGCTGGATGCGCAAAAGAACCTGGTGATGGGCTTTCCAGGGGTCCATGATGATGAGTTCATGCGCCCGGTGGAAGTCGACGGCAAAGTCGTTGGCTGGATGGCGGTCACGCCCTTTCAAAGTGTCAGCGAAGCCGGTGGCGAGCGCTTTCAGCAGTACCAGTTGCGTGCCAGCCTGGCGATGGGCGTGCTGTCGCTGCTGCTGGCGGTGCTGATTGCCTGGTGGATCGCGCGCACCCTGCTCGATCCGGTCAAACGTGTGGCCGCGGCAACCCATCGCCTTGCCGCAGGTGAATACGCCAGCCGCGTGGCGGTTTCCTCGAACGACGAGGTCGGTCAACTGGCGCGCGACTTCAACCAGCTGGCGTACACCCTGGAGCGCAATGAGAAGATGCGCCGCGAATTCATGGCCGACGTGTCCCATGAGCTGCGCACCCCGCTGTCGGTCCTGCGTGGCGAACTGGAAGCCATCGAGGATGGCGTGCGCACACTGGATCAGGCGTCGATGAAGTCTTTACAGGGCGAAGTCGGCATGCTCAGCAAGCTGGTGGATGATCTGTATGAGCTGTCCCTGGCGGATGTGGGCGCCCTGACCTACCGCAAGGTCGACTGTGATCTGGCGGCGCTGCTGACGAATATCACTGACATGTTCGAAGAGCGTTGCGCAGCCCGTCAGTTACATTTGCAGCTGGAGCTTGCTGGCGGAGCTCTACCGGTGCACGCAGACCCGGGACGCCTGCAGCAATTGATCAGCAACCTTCTGGAAAACTCGGTGCGCTACACCGATGCCGGTGGCACAGTGCACGTGCGTGCTGCCCTGCTGGGTGATGAGGTGCGCGTCGATGTGATGGATTCCGGCCCCGGCGTCGACCCGCAGCAACTGCCCAGACTGTTCGAACGTTTCTATCGCGGTGAAACTTCACGTAACCGCGCCAGCGGCGGTGCGGGTCTGGGGTTGGCGATCTGTCACAGCATCGCCCTCGCCCACGGCGGCAGCCTGAGCGCCGACCATTCGCCCACAGGCGGCCTCTGGCTGACCCTGTGCCTGCCCGGACACTTGCGCCCATGACCGCTACAAGCGTTGAAACACCGATTCTCATTGTCGAAGACGAGCCCAAGCTGGCGTCGCTGATGCGCGACTATCTGATCGCGGCCGGGTATTCGACCCACTGCCTGAGTAACGGGCTGGACGTTGTGCCCGCTGTCAGAGCGAACGCGCCACAACTGATCCTGCTCGACATCATGCTGCCTGGCCGCGATGGCATGGACATCTGCAAGGAGCTGCGCAGCTTCAGCGACGTGCCCATTGTGATGATCACCGCACGCGTCGAGGAAATCGACCGATTGCTCGGCCTGGACCTCGGTGCCGACGACTACATCTGCAAACCGTTCAGCCCCCGTGAGATGGTCGCTCGCGTCAAAGCCATCCTGCGTCGGAGCGCTTCCAGCGAGCCGCACACGCCCAAGGGTTTGCAGGTGGACGAAGCGCATTACCAAGCCTCGTTCAACGGTATCACCCTGGACCTGACCCCGGTGGAACTGCGTCTGCTGGCGACCTTCGCCCGCTCACCGGGCCGGGTCTTCTCCCGTGACCACTTGCTGGACAGGCTCTACTCGGATCACCGCGTAGTGACCGACCGCACCGTGGACAGCCACATCCGCAACCTGCGCCGCAAACTGGAGCAGGCCTGCCCGGGTCAGGACCCGATCCAGTCGCTGTACGGGGTGGGCTACAAGCTGGAGTTGTGACCGGTCCTGTGCGGAGCATGGGTACGATAGTTACAGGACGATCGTTCCTCACGCTCCAGCGTGGGAATGCCTGTCGTGACGCTCCGCGTCACAAATCTGAGCCACGCAGCCTGCGCAACGACAGTCATCACACCTCAGGCACTCTTCGTCTGCCGGTTGCTCTGCAGCGCAGCCAGGTCACGGAAGGCAGCGCTCGGATGACTTGCTTCCAGACGCGGCCCATCGCCAAACAGCTTTTCGCGCAACGTGCCTTTGGCGTATTCGGTCTTGTAGACGCCGCGCCTCTGAAGCTCAGGCACCAACAGCTCGACCGCATCGATGAAGGTTTCATGGGTCAGCGCGTACGCCAGGTTGAACCCGTCAACGTCGGTTTCTTCCACCCACTCCTGCAGCAGATCCGCCACCGTTTCCGGGCTGCCGACAAACAGCGGGCCGAAGCCACCGATTCCGACCCAATCGGCCAGTGCCTGCGGCGTCCATATCGTGTTCGGGTCTGCGCTGGAAAAGGTCTCGACCGCTGATTGAATGGCATTGGTGTGAACGTGACGAAGGGGTTCGTCGGGCTTGAACTGGCTGAAGTCGATACCGGTCCAGCCGGAAATCAAGGCCATCGCGCCCTCATAACTGACCCAGCTTTTGTATTCCTCGAATTTGGCCCTGGCCTTGGCATCCGTCTCGCCAAGGATCACCGTCTGTAAATTGAAAATCAGCACCTTGGACGGGTCGCGACCGGCCTCTGCGGTGCGCCGGCGGATATCGGCCACGGTCTTTTTCAGCAGGACTTTCGAGGGCGCTGCAACGAAAACGCATTCGGCGTGCTCGGCAGCGAACTGCTTGCCGCGGCTTGAAGCGCCGGCCTGATAGAGCACAGGCGTGCGTTGCGGCGACGGCTCGCACAAATGGATGCCAGGCACCTGGAAGTGTTTGCCGACATGGCGAATCTCGTGGATTTTGGTCGGATCACTGAATACGCGGCGCTCCCGGTCACGCAGAATCGCGCCGTCTTCCCAGCTGCCTTCCCAGAGTTTGTAACAAACCTCCAGATACTCCTCCGCGTAGTCGTAGCGCGCGTCATGTTCGGTCAGGGTTTTCTGGCCCAGGTTCTTCGCACCGCTTTCCAGATACGAGGTGACGATATTCCAGCCCGCACGCCCCTTGGTCAGGTGATCCAGCGTCGACAGGCGACGGGCAAACGGATAGGGATGTTCGAACGACAGCGACGCGGTCAGGCCGAAGCCCAAATGTTCGGTCACCAGCGCCATGGGCGGGATGAGCTGCAACGGGTCGTTGACCGGCACCTGAGTAGCCTGGCGAATTGCCGCCTCACCGTTGCCGCGATAGACGTCGTAAATGCCCAGCACATCGGCAATGAACAAACCATCGAACTTGCCGCGTTCGAGAATTTTCGCCAGATCAGTCCAGTATTCGAGGTCCTTGTACTGCCAGGAACGGTCACGCGGATGTGCCCAGAGGCCCGGCGATTGATGGCCGACGCAGTTCATGTCAAACGCATTAAGGCGGATTTGGCGAGGCATGCACTTACTCCTGAAGCTGTGGCGGAACCACGCCGTTGAGGCGTTGATTGCCGATAACCTGATAGTGCCAGCGCAGCGGCTCACGGCCGGCCGGGGGTGGCAATAACGGGCGCTGCCCGGTCAATTCGTACTGAATATTGCCCACCGCCTGCAGAGCCTCGGCGCTGGCAATGACCGCCTCGCTGCTGGCGATCAGGTGTTGCTCGGCCGAAGCGTCCAGACGCCCGGCGCGCTCCAGCAGCGCGGCGGCGACGTCCAGACGAATCTGCAGGTCCCCGACCTTGCTGATCACATAAGGGTCATCGACCACGCGCTGCAGACCACTGAGCGACCACGGCCGACCGTGCTCACGCAGGTACTCGAGGGTGTCTTGCAGGCCCTGGCGCGCCTGATCAAGGTCTTCGGTGGCGACCGCCAGTTGTGCGGTAATAGCGGGATGCGTCATGGGCATACTCCTTGATCAGTTCCAGGCGTGGCGTGGCGGTGCAATGCCGTTGAGCACCTGATTGCCGATCAGGTGATATTTCCAGCGCGCCGGGTCATGCAGCGTGTGGGTCCGCGCGTTGCGCCAGTAGCGGTCGAGATTGAGTTTGCCGAGCACCGAGCGGGTGCCGGCCAGTTCGAACAGCTGGCTGCCGGCGAGCAAGGCAATCTGCGCCGACAGCACCTTGGCCTGGGCGACAATCAGCGAGGCCTGTGCAACGCTGGCTTCACTGGGTTCGGCCAGGGCGTGGTCGATGGCCTGCCCGGCTTTGGCGAGGATCGCGTCGGTGCCGTGCAGGCGCCACTGCAAGTCGCCGATGGCGGCAATGCTGAACGGGTCCTGCCAGCCGAAATCCTGCTTGCTGTCGATCCATGGCCGCGCCAACCGGGCGTGCTTCAGGGTTTCCTCGAACGCGCCGTGAGCAATGCCGGTGTCCACTGCGGCCTGAATGATCTGCGAAATCGGCCCATTGGCCGTCGGTTCGTCGAAAGCCCGATACGCCGGGATCACCGCACTCGACGGTACGCGAACGGCTCTCAAAACAGCCCCGCCGCTGGCCGTGGTGCGCTGCCCGAAACCGTCCCAGTTATCGATGATGGTCAGGCCCGGATTGTCGCGTTCGACGAAGGCGATGAACGCCTGATTCTTCTCGTTGACGCCTGAAACCGGCACGAGGTGTGCGAACAGTGCGCCAGTGCAGTAGAACTTTTCGCCGTCCAGCACCGCGTGCTCGCCCTCAAAGCGAATCCGGGTCTGAAAGGCGCCGGCGTTCTTGCTTTTCGACTCGGAGAACGCATTGCCGAAGCGGTAGCCGGCCAGCGCCTTGCCGAAGTAGTGGCGTTTCTGCTCCTCGGTCCCGGTCTGCAGGAGGATATCGAGCACGCCCAAGTGGTTCTGCGGGATTTGCCCGAGTGAAGGGTCGGCGGCAGAAATAAGCTTGATCACTTCCGCGACGGTGACATAGGAAACGCCCGCACCGCCGTAGGCCTTGGGTACGGTAATGGCCCACAGTCCGCTGGCGGAAAACTCATCCAGCTCGGCGACTGGCAGACGCCGTTCGCGATCACGCGCTGAAGCTTCCTCAGCGAAGCGACCGGCCAGTGCCCTGGCCACTTCGATGGCTTCGGCATCCGAACCAATGACGTGCGCGGCGGGAGGTGCGGCAGTTGGAAGAGAGGAAGAAAAACTCATGGACAGGCTCCTGCTCGTTGGCGACAGGTTGAAAACACTCAACACGCTTGACCCTGAACATTGCACAGCCCATGCCGAAAAATGATTCCTTTAAAATCAATAATTTGCATATATCAGCTCATGCATGACGGCACCTCGCAGAGCAAAATGTCCGAACGCTGTTGCTGGCCGAACAGCGGCGCACTCACAGCACATCCAGCGCAGGCACAGGTATTCCAAGGCCGACGAGCTGCCGGCATGGCTGACAACGCTGTGCGATTGGCCAGCCAGTGGTCATGCCACTGTTGGCTGATCAACAAGAAAAACAGCGACTCATAAATAAATCATTAAAATCAGGCAGTTACATTCAGGCACAAAGCATGCAGAGAGCCTGGCGAACCTTCCACCGGCCCATGTGCCGATCTCTTCGCGCTCAGGAGTACTGCATGACTCAAACAACCGGCTCAAACCCGCTCTCGCTGGGGACCGATTACGAAACCCTGGCCAACCGATTTCGCCCGATCTTCCGTGAGATTGGCGCTGGCAGCGTCGAACGCGAAAAAGCTCGCGCCCTGCCCCATGAGCCGATTGCCTGGCTGCAGAAAGCCGGTTTCGGCGCTGTGCGTGTGCCTATCGAATATGGCGGTGGGGGTGCATCGATCAGCCAGCTGTTTCAACTGCTGATCGAGCTGGCCGAAGCCGACTCGAACATTCCGCAAGCCCTGCGCGCGCACTTCGCTTTCGTCGAAGACCGCCTGAATGCACCACCCGGCGCGGACCGTGACCAGTGGTTTGCGCGCTTTGTGGCCGGGGATCTGGTGGGTAACGGCTGGACCGAAGTCGGTGCGGTGAAAATCGGCGACGTGATTACCAAAGTCAGCCCGCAAGGCGACGGTTTCGTGCTCAACGGCACCAAGTTTTACAGCACCGGCAGCATCTTTGCCGACTGGATAGACGTCTACGCCCAGCGCTCCGATACCGGCGCCGATGTGATCGCGGTCGTCGACGCCAGGCATGCCGGCGTGCGTCACAGTGACGACTGGGACGGGTTCGGCCAGCGCACCACCGGCAGCGGCACCTCGGTCTACGACAACGTACCGCTGCCGGCCACACACGTCATACCGTTCGAGCAACGCTTCAAATACCAGACGGCGTTTTATCAATTGGTGCTGCTGGCGGTGCTGGCCGGGATTGGTCGAGCTGTCGAACGCGACATCGCTCAGGAAGTGCGCGATCGCAAACGCGTCTTCAGCCATGGCAACGCCGGGAGCGTCAGCCAGGACTCACAAGTGCAGCAAGTGGTCGGTCAGATCGCCGCTCAGGTTTACGCCGCCGAGGCCGCAACGCTGCGCTCCGCCGAGCCGTTGCAGCGTGCGTACCAGGCACGCTTCGGAGATGACCCACAGCGGGAAAAAGACGCCAATATCGCCGCCGAAATCGAGACCGCCAAGGCACAGGTGATCGTCTCGGAACTGGTACTGCGCGCTGCCAGCGATCTGTTCAACGCACTGGGCGCTTCAGGTGTCAGCGTCAACAAGGCGCTGGATCGCCACTGGCGTAATGCGCGCACAGCGGCATCGCACAATCCGCTGATCTACAAGGCGCGCATTGTCGGTGACTGGCGCATCAATGGCACCGAGCCGCCGTTTGTCTGGCAGATCGGCAGCGGTAAAGGTAACGCTTGAGGGGTAATTACGCCGCGTTACGCAGCAGGTGGCGACTGGTAAAACTGAACGCCAGCACCAGAAAGATCAGCGCCCCGGTCGCAACCTGCTGCCAATAGAAGTTCCAGCCGATCAGCAACAGGCCATTGGCGATCACGTTGATGAACAGCACGCCCAAAAGTGTGCCCGGAATATTCGGACGCCCTTGACGGCTGAGCGTCGTACCGATGAACACGGCGCCGATGGCATTGATCAGGTAGGCGTTGCCTGACATCGGCACGTAGGCGTTGACCGTCGAGCTGAGCAGGATACCCGCCACTGCGCAGGCCAGCGCGCTGGCGAAAAACACCTGCACGGCAATGCGTCGCGTGGGCAGGCCCGAGTAATACGCCAGTTGCGGCTGCGTGCCCAGCGCAAGGATTTCCCGTCCCAGACGCCCGCGCGCCAGGACCAGCCCGTAAAGTCCTGCCAGCAACCCGACCACCAGCAGCGGCAATGGCACGCCGAGGATCAGCACAGCGCTGATCCCCGGTAACACGCCCTGAGCGATATAGATCGGCTGGCCACCGTCGGATAACAACTGCTGCACGCTGGTGCCGATAAACAGCGTACCCAGCGTCGCCAGAAACGGCGAAATACGCAGCCCGGCGATCAGCATCGCGTTGAACGCCCCGGCCATGCCACCTGCCAGCATAGCGACCGCAATGGCCGCCCCCAGACCATGACCGCCATTCAGCGTGACCACAAAACCGAGGCTGGCAAAGTCCAGCGCCGTTCCCACCGACAGATCGATACCGCCAGCCGCAACAGCCCAGGTCATGCCGATTGCCACGATGGCCAGCAACACGAAGTTGTTCAGTACCAGACTCGACAGGTTGCCCCAACTCAGAAAGCCCGGCGCATTGATCGCGAAAAACAGCAGGATGATCAGCACCAACAGCGGCAGGACCGCTGGCAACAGGCGCGGCAGAACCTTGATCAGCGTCGAAGAGTTCGTCAGGGTCAGCGTATTCATTGTTCACCCTCCCGGCGGCCGAATGCTCCGGAAAATGCCACCACCAACAGAATCAACACGCCTTGCACGCCGTTGACCCAGAAGCTGGAAATGTTCAGCAATTGAAAGCCGTTGATCAAAAAGCCCAGCAGCAGCGTCGCCAACAGCGTGCCGGGAATGTTGGCGGTCAGACGCCGCGAGAACACCACACCGAGAAAGGCAATGGCCACCACTGACAGCAACATGTCACCGGAACCGGTCGTGCTGCCACTGAAAAAAGCTGCGGAGCAGAATGCAGCCAGCGCGGCGCAGCCTCCGGCAATCAGGTAACTGGCAAACACATAGCGCCGCAGATTCAACCCGGCAGCCTCGGCTGCTTGCGGGTATTCACCGATGGCGTACAGACGCAAGCCGAACGCGCTGTGCTGAATCACCAGCCACAACACCGCCGCGACGCCCAGCAGCACCCAGGCCAGCGCTGGAACACCCAGCCAGACGCCGGACGCCAGGCTGTCCAGCAATGCCGAGTCGGTCGCGAGCACAGTGTTCTGGGTCAGCACCAGTTCCAGGCCGGCAATCAGGTTCATGCTCGCCAGCGTTGCCAGTAAAGGCGGCAAGCGTAAAAACACCACCGCCAGACCGTTGAACGCGCCGACCAGCAGGCCGCAGCCGAGCGTCAGGCCAATCGCTTGCCAGGCATCGAGCCCGGCATTGTTCAGGCTGCTGTAGACGGCCGCACACAGACCGAGATTGGCCGCCAGCGACAGGTCCAGGCCGCCGCTGACCACATTGGAACCACCACCGATAACCACGCAGGTCAGGCCCAACGCGAGTATGCCGAGCGTTGCTGACTGGGCGAACACGTTGCTGATGTTGCCGAGGCTGAGGAAGTCAGGCGCACTGACGGAAAAGCCGAGCAGAATCGCCAGAAACACCAACAACGACCCACGCTGCGCCAGTTGCACGAGCCAGCGTTGCGCTGGATCGCCAGCCTGTGCAATTGATAAATCAAGCGCGGACATAATGCGCCTCCGGAGTGCATGATTGGCTGTCATGGTCGCTTTCACTGGCGCCCGTGGCGCAGGCCAGCAACCGGTCGCTGTCGGTGCTCAATGAGTCGAATTCGCCTGCAATGCGTCCTCTGTGCAGGACTACAATGCGCTGAGTGATGCCAATCAGCTCCGGCAAGTCCGACGACAGCACCAGCACCGCTGCACCGCCCTCCGCAAGCCGGGCAATCAACCGGTAGATCTCCACCTTGGCGCCGATGTCGACACCCACGCTGGGCTCGTCCAGCAGGTATAACGTCGAATGGCGGCTCAGCCATTTGCCCAGCGCAACCTTTTGCTGGTTGCCACCGCTGAGCGCGTGCACCGGCGCATCATGGCCTGAGGTCTTGATTGCCAGTTCATCGATCAGGTGTTGGCTTTCCCCGGCTTGCGCCGCAGCGTCGAGCAATCCCCAGCGGCTGAAGCGCCCCAGGCTGGCCAGCGTGATGTTCTCCAGCACCGAAAGCGCCGGTGCCACGCCATGCGTGCGGCGCTCCTCGGGGACCAGCGCGATGCCATGGTGTACCGCTTCACGTGGTGATTTCAGCTGCAACGGCTGACCGTTCAACAACAGTTCGCCGCGATCCGGCTTGAGCAGCCCGAACAGGCTTTTAAGCAGCTCCTTGGCACCCGAGCCGACCAGCCCGGTCAGGCCCAGCACTTCGCCACGCCGCACGCTCAGGTCAACGCCGTCGTAGAAGCGCCCTGCCCCCAGCCCGCGCAGTTGAAGCACGGGCGTGCCGGGTAATGTCCGGGCACGAAAATATTGCTCGCCGACCTCCCGATTGACCATCAGCCGGGCGATCTGCGCGGTGCTGGTGAGTGCAGGATCGACCACCGCCACATCGCGTCCGTTACGCAGCACGGTGACCTGATCACACAGCGATTCGATCTCCTGCAAATAGTGGGAAATGTAGACAATGGTCAGCCCTTCATCGCGCAGGCGGCGGACAATGCCCAGCAAGCGGTCCACCTCCTGCTTCACCAGTGACACACTCGGCTCATCGAACACCAGCACCTTCGGCCTGGCCAGCAACGCACGAGTGATCTGCAGTATCTGCCGCTGAGCGCTGTCCAGGTCACGTACCAAAGCCCCCTCAGGCAGGCGCATGGCAAAGTAATCGTCCAGAAGCCTTGCCGCTTCGCGCTCCTGAGCGCGGCGATCGACGAAGGGGCCACGCTTGATTTCCTGCCCGAAAAACAGTGCCTCGCCGACGCTGAAGCTGCCCGGCAGCAGTCGCTCCTGATGAATGAAATGCACGCCTGCGGCTTCGACCTGACGCGGCGTGAAACTGTCGAACGGCTGGCCGTGAATACTCAAACTGCCAGCATCGGCACGATGAATACCAGCGAGGACCTTGATCAGGGTCGACTTGCCCGCCCCGTTTTCTCCCACCAGCCCGTGAATCGTTCCGGCCTCGACCTTAAGGTTTACGCCGTCCAGCGCCTGGGTGGCGCCAAAGCACTTGCTGATACCCGCCAAGTGCAAGGCCGGTGGCGCCACTTCAACGTCTGCAATCGCTGATCCCATGATCGATCTCCCGCGTCAGTTATCGCCTCTGAGCTTTTGCACGTCAGGCAGGTTGGGGGCCGTCGTCAGCAGGGTTGGCACCTGGGTCTCCTTCGGCAGATCGTGCTGTCCGGCCAGGTAGCGGGCGACGTTCTGCACCGCAGTCTTGCCGATCAGTGCAGGCTGCTGGGCAACCACGGCGCCCACCGGCGAATCGTCGCGGCGCATCAGCTCGAGCACTTCCGGTGTGCCGTCGACGCCGTAGGTCTTGATTTCGGTTCTGCCGGCATCGATCAGTGCCTTGCTGGCGCCCAGTTGCGGGATGTCCCAAGCGGCCCAGATCGCCGAAACAGTGCCTTTGGGGTACTTGTTGAGCAACGCCGAGACTTGCGAGTAGGCGTCCTGAACCGTGTTGGGAATGACATCGCGCAACTCGGGCTCGATGATTTTCAGCTGCGGATGATCCTTGAGTGCCAACTTGAGCTGGTCATAACGAATGGCGCAGACCGGCACGCCATAAAAGCCATTGAACACCAGCACATTACCCTGGCCACCTGCGTCCTTGATCAGTTGCCCGGCCAGTGCCTTGCCCGTGGCCACGTTGTCGGACGTGGTGTTGTTGAGGCTGTATTGCGATGGCGCATCAATGGTGAACAGCGGAATCCCCGCCTTGCTGATGCGCTTGAGCCAAGGGTCGATAACACTGAGGGTGCCGAGAGTCTGGATCACTGCATCCGACTTTTGCGTGACCACGGTCTGCAATTGATTGACCAGGTTCTTGTCGTTGCGACCGGCATCGAGCGTGATGGGCGTGCCGCCCAGGCGCTTGACCTCAGCCACCTGCGCCTGGAAGGTCTTGATATCGAAGTAGTGACTGGTGCCGGTCATGCTGATCGCAATGCGTTTGCCCGCCAGCGAAGGCACGTCGCTGTCCTCGGCATACGCAGTTGCGACGAGACTGGTGGCCAACAGGGTCATCAACAGTGTGCGCCCTATTGCATGCAGGCGGTTTGTCTTGAAGGTCGGGACGGCATCAGGCATTCGGGTGGCTCCGCTGGCTCAGGAAAACAATCCTGATCGGCAGTGCACAGGTCATGCCCAAAGCCGTGCGCTGCGACTGGCTATGGCGCGAGGCCCGGCGGCAGGCGCTTTCACGCCGTTGCGCTGGATGGTGTGGGTGCGCAGTAGCCGGTTTTACCGGCGCAAACGCCGAACACATTGTCGGTTCGCTGTTGCCCGTACAACAGCGAATCGATGCGGGAGCGTGCCTGCTACAGGAGCGTGTTATCTGAGCTTGAACTGCCCCAGCGTGGTCGTCAGATCACTCGCCAGCTCGGCCAGCGACTGGCTGGCGCTGCCGGTCTGGCCGGTGCGCACCGCCGATTGTGCCGACAAGTCACGGATGCGCACCAGGTTGCGGTCCACTTCCCGCGCGACCAGCGCTTGTTCTTCAGAGGCGCTGGCGATTACCGTGTTGCGCTCATCGATGACCATGACCGAACTGGCGATGCTGGCCAGCACAGCATTGGCCGACTCGGCCTGTTGTTTGGTGCGCTGCGCCTGATCGGTACTGACTTCGAGCGCAACCAGAGTACTTTTGGTGCCCTGCTGGATGTGCCCGACCATGGTTTCGATCTCGCGAGTCGATTCGCTGGTGCGGTGTGCCAGAGCGCGTACCTCGTCGGCGACCACGGCAAAACCCCGTCCGGCATCACCCGCGCGTGCCGCTTCAATGGCAGCGTTAAGGGCCAACAGGTTGGTTTGCTCGGACACCGCGCGAATGACATCCAGCACCTTGGTGATATCCAGCGTGCGGGTTGCCAGCGCCTGCGCCTCGACCGACGCGGTGCCGACATTGCGGGTCAGCTCAAGGATCGACTGGACGGTTTGATTGAGCTCTTCCTGACCTTCGCGGGCCGACACCGAAGAGGCTTTGGATTCTTCCGAGGTGGCCACCGCATTACGCGCGACTTCATCGACCGCCTGGCTCATCTCGGTGACCGCGGTGGCCGCCATTTCGATTTCGCTGTTCTGCACCACCAGGTCGGCGTTGCTGTTGACCATCAGGGCGCTCATTTCTTCCGTGGCCGACGCCAGCTGGTGAGCGGCATCGCCCACCTGAGTCAGGGTCTGGCTCAGATTGCCGCGCATGCGCTCCATCGATTGCAGCAACAGGGCCGCTTCATCAGTGCCCTCACGGTTGATTGCGCTGGGACGCAGGTCGCCCGCAGCAATGGTTTCCGAGCTGTGCAGCGCCTGACTGATCGGCAATGCCAGACTTTTGGTCAGGCGCCAGGCGAGCAATACGGTCAGCAACACCGTCAGAAACATAACCCCCTGAGTGACGATCAGGGCGTTTTCATACACCGACGTCGCTGCAGCGCTGGATTCGGCTTCGGAGTCATCATTGATTTTTTCCAGCTTGCCAAGGGCGGCTTCGATACTTTCCGCCATGGCCTTCATCTCGCCCCAGACGAGCGCCCTTCCGGCCTCTGCCTGATTCTCGTTGATCAGCGTATAGACCTTCTCGGCACGCTCGATGTAGCCCTGATAAGTGCTCTTCAGACCCTCGAAGATCGCGCGCTCTTCATCATCGGTGATCAGCGGGTCGTAGGCCTCTACGGCCTTTTGGAAACCGGCCTTCCTTTCAAGGAACTCGTTGTGAGCCTGAGCCACCTGCGCAAGATCATGCGTGGCAAGCATTTTGGCCACGGTGGTGCGGGTTTTCTCGACCGCCAGGGCAATATCGTCACCCAGCGCAATCCCTGGAAGCGCGTCGTTTTCGATTTCAAGCGATTGCTCACGAATACCGTGCAATTGCTGAATGCTGAAAATACCAAGCCCGAACACCAGCACCACCATCACAGCAAAGCAGGCGGAGGTCCGCGCGGCTATTTTCAGCTGTCTCAGCATCTTCAATCCCCTTCCCGTGACCGGTAAATAAATGAGTATCGTCATTCCTATCGGCAGAACAGGAAAAAGGATGAAGATGCTCCGAACAGAGAGGTGCCACTGTTATCAAGGCCCACCCGAATCGAAGCTTATGGTAGGTTTCGCGACGCTCGATAATCGCGAGATGGACGGGTCTTTTTACCCTTCAGACTGACTTCCTGGAGCTGCCATGAAACCTTGCTACGCCGCCGCACTGTTTGCTCTTTCACTGCCAGGCCTCGCTCACGCAGGCGATGCGCTACCCACCTACTCCGCCATCACCCAGGCGTTGAACACTGGAGAATCGGTCGCCGTGGTGATCGACCTGGGACAATGCAAATCCTCGATCGCAGGCGCCGAGCCGTCCAAAACCAAAGGCGGCAAACGCATCGATGCCTACCGCATCACACCCGACGGCACCCTGGCGTTTTCGGACACTCACTTCAGCCTCGATCGCGATAACAAGCCCATCGAGCAATTCATTCGCTATCAGATACGCTCGAACGGCACAGCCACATTCAGCATGACGACACTGAATGTTCCTGGTTATCAGCAGGTGGGCACTCCGGTGAGTTATGAGTGTGCGGTCGGCAAGGGACTAAGCTTTTTTGCCGGATGAGCTGGCTCAACGCATGACTGCATAAACAGGAAGAGGTCGGCGTGAGGGAGAGACCAGCCCCACGCCGTCAGAATTAAAGCTCGCTGCGCGTCTTCACGTCAGCTGTTTTTTTCAATGTCTGCTTGCCGGTCGTTGACCTGAAAAATGCTGACACGCAGGCTGTCATCCCCCGGCTTGATGCTCACCCTGCCGACGTACAGATTCCGCTGCAAGTGATCATGCGCACCGGCAGGCACGCTGAACTGCTTGCTGCACGTAAAACTCGATTCGGTCAAAGGCGCCCGGTCCGTTTCATGCCCTGCCAAGAGCCCCTCGCCTACTACCTCTATATTCACTCCGTGATCAGTGAACAAGGTGTAGTACAGGCTGACACGCGCAAGGTCATCGCCCTGGGGCACCAGATAAAGGCTGCCTCCAGGAAGTACCTGCCCCTGCAATCGCTCGCCACGAAACTCTCCACCCTGTATTTCACAGCTGCTGCGCTGCATCTTCGAAGGGTCGCAAAGCAATTGCGGCTTATCGATACGCAGGTGAATGGTCAATATTTCATGCAACTGCATCGTCTCTATCCCCTACGTCCCATCGTGCATGTGAAGACTGATGATTCGTTCATAACTGTACCAAGGTGTATGTTTTAGCCCGGACGCCTGGAAACTGTCAACTTAAGCGAACCGATTGGTACTGTTATGAGGGGTATAGAAAGGAATGCATTCAAAGCTTGTCGCTCACCGCCCAGGCCTCCAGCGTTCATGACGCCGCAGCACCTCCACCCTGCTGGTACTCTCGCGGCGTGCAGCCGAACTCGCGACGAAACACAGTGTGCAGGTATTGCGCAGACCGAAAACCGCAATCGCGGGCGATCTCGGCAATGGCCAGCCCGGTGTTTTCCAGTCCGTTTGCAGCGGCAGCCAGTTTGAAACGCAGAATCTCGTCATGCACGCTGCAGCCCCTTACCCGGCGAAAGTGTGACTCCAGTGACGAACGCGAAACGCCCACGTAGGCGGCTACCTGTGCAGTCTTGATGCCTTGGCACGCGTACTGCCGGATAAACAGCAGCGCTTGCATGACATAGGGGTCACCCAAAGGCTGATGCAGACTCGACGCCTGCACGTTGACAGTATCCGGCGGTATCAGAATGTGTGTGCCCGAGGACGGCATGCCGTGCAACATCTGGTGCAGCAGACGTGCAGCGGTGCGACCCATGGTGTCGGTGCCTTGAACGACCGAGCTCAGAGGCACGCGAGTGAGGGTTCTGGTCAAAGGATCATTGTCGATGCCGATCAGTGCCACCTGTTCGGGAACGGCGATTCCGGCGGTCAGGCAGGCCTGCAATAGCTGACGAGCGCGCGCATCGGTCACGGCGATGATGCCGATCGGCTTGGGCAGGCTTTGCAGCCAGGCGATCTGCTGTTCTACGGCGCTGTCCCAGAGCGGCGCGCTGGTGCCCAGACCACGATAGACCTCGGCGTGCAGGCCGTCGCGTTGCAGCAAGCGGCGAAAGGCCTGCTCGCGCTCCTGGGCCCAACGATTGGCTTGCGCTTCAGGCAGGCTGAAGCAGGCAAAGCGTGTCAGCCCGGCCTCGATCAAGTGCTCATAGGCCGCCTTGATCAAGGCGTGATTGTCAGTCGCCACATAAGGAATGCCCTTCGGGTAGGCGCGTTCGTCCTGATAGGACCCACCGACTGCCACCACCGGCAATTTGATTCCGGCCAGTGCCTCGCCGATCAGCGGGTCATCAAAATCGGCAATGATCCCGTCGCCCTGCCAGCGCTCGATGCCTTTCAGGCGACAGAGGAAATCCTCCTCCAGAAACAGGTCCCAGGACACCCGGGTGCTGCTGAGGTAGTTGCCGATGCCGCTGATGATACCGCGGTCATAAATCTTGCTGTCGTTGAATAACAGCGCAATACGGTGAACGGGAGGTACGGTTTTCATTGTTTTTATGCCGATTCGATAAGCACGACGCCGTTGGCCACAGACTAGGCCGCTGACCGGCGAATCTCAACACTCAAAATCGCACTGTGCGTTGGCGATTTTCATAATCAGCGCACGCTGGGCCGTTGCTAGTATCCAGACACCGCCAAGAACAATAAGGAAAACGCTCATGCCGTACTTCCCCGACGTCGACAGGGTTCGCTATGAAGGCCCTGACAGCGACTCGCCCCTCGCCTTTCGCCACTATGACGCCGACAGGCTGGTCCTCGGCAAACCCATGCGCGAGCATTTGCGCATGGCGGCCTGTTATTGGCACACCTTCGTATGGCCGGGTGCCGACATGTTCGGTGTCGGCACCTTCAAGCGCCCATGGCAAGGTTCTGGTGACTCGATGGAACTGGCCATCGGCAAGGCCGAAGCGGCGTTCGAGTTTTTCTCCAAGCTCGGCATCGATTACTACAGCTTCCACGACACCGATGTGGCACCGGAAGGCGCCTCACTGAAGGAATATCGCCACAACTTCGCGCACGTGGTCGATCACCTGGAGCGCCATCAGGAACAGAGCGGCATAAAACTGTTGTGGGGCACGGCCAACTGCTTCAGCAACCCGCGTTTCGCCGCAGGCGCTGCCAGCAACCCGGACCCTGAAGTGTTTGCCTACGCCGCGACCCAAGTGTTCAGCGCGATGAATGCCACCCAGCGTCTCAAAGGGTCCAACTACGTATTGTGGGGCGGTCGTGAAGGCTACGAAACCCTGCTCAATACCGACCTCAAGCGTGAACGCGAACAACTCGGTCGTTTCATGCGCATGGTCGTTGAACACAAGTACAAGATCGGTTTCAAGGGTGACTTGCTGATCGAGCCCAAGCCACAGGAGCCGACCAAGCATCAGTACGATTACGACAGCGCCACAGTGTTCGGCTTTCTACAGCAGTACGGCCTGGAAAACGAGATCAAGGTCAATATCGAGGCCAACCACGCCACGCTGGCCGGGCACAGCTTCCACCACGAAATCGCCACGGCGGTCTCGCTGGGGATCTTCGGCAGCATCGACGCCAACCGTGGCGACCCACAGAACGGGTGGGACACGGACCAGTTCCCCAACAGCGTCGAAGAGATGACCCTCGCCACCTACGAGATCCTCAAGGCTGGCGGCTTCACCAATGGCGGTTTCAATTTCGACTCCAAGGTGCGTCGCCAGAGCCTCGACGATATCGATCTGTTCCACGGCCACGTCGCCGCGATGGATGTCCTTGCCCTGGCGCTGGAGCGTGCCGCCGCCATGGTGCAGAACGATAAACTCCAGCACTTCAAGGATCAGCGCTACGCCGGCTGGCAGCAACCTTTCGGACAATCGGTACTGGCGGGCGAGTTCAGCCTTGCATCGCTCGCCGAACACGCCTTCGCCAACGAGTTGAACCCGCAGGCCGTCAGTGGCCGCCAGGAACTGCTCGAAGGTGTGGTCAATCGCTTTATCTACACCTGACCGGCGTAGCTGGACGTCGCCGTGACATTCAGGCGACAAATCTTCATACGCGACGTCCGGCAACGCTCTACAGTTCTATCGGTATCACCCTCAGTCAAGAAGTGTCTCAAACAACAATAAAAGGACGCACCCTATGAACACCCTCAAACGTACGCTGCTCGCCAGCGCGCTGGCCTTGCTGTCCCTGCCGGTCATGGCCGACTCTGCGCACCCGAAAATAGGTTTTTCCATTGATGACCTGCGCCTGGAACGCTGGTCACGCGACCGTGATTACTTCGTTGCTGCGGCGGAAAAGCTGGACGCCAAGGTCTTCGTGCAATCGGCGGATGCCAATGAACAGAAACAGATCTCGCAGATAGAAAACCTCATCTCTCGCGGCGTCGATGTGATCATCATCGTGCCGTTCAACGCCACCGTGCTCACCAACGCCGTTGCCGAAGCCAAAAAGGCCGGGATCAAGGTGGTGTCGTATGACCGGCTGATCCTCAATGCCGATATCGATGCGTACATCTCCTTCGATAACGAAAAGGTCGGCGAGATGCAGGCCAACGGCGTGCTGAAAGCAGCGCCCAAGGGCAATTACTTCCTGCTCGGCGGCGCGCCCACCGATAACAACGCCAAGATTCTGCGCGAAGGCCAGATGAAAGCGCTGCAACCGGCTATCGACAGAGGTGACATCAAGATCGTCGGCCAGCAGTGGGTAAAGGAGTGGAACCCGACCGAAGCCCTGAGCATTGTTGAAAATGCCCTGACCCGCAATAACAACAAGATTGACGGCATCGTCGCCTCCAACGACGCCACTGCCGGCGGCGCGATTCAGGCCCTCGCCGCACAGAAACTGGCCGGCAAAGTCCCTATCTCGGGCCAGGATGCGGACCTCGCGGCGGTCAAGCGGGTCATCGATGGCACGCAGACCATGACCGTCTACAAGCCGCTGAAGCTGATTGCCACGGAAGCCGCCAAGCTCTCCGTGCAACTGGTGCGCAATGATGAGAAACCGAAGTTTGACTCGCAGTCGGACAATGGCATGAAGAAAGTCGACACCATGCTGCTGACCCCGACCTTGCTGACCAAGGACAACATCGACCTGCTGGAGAAAGACGGGTTCTACACCAAGGCGCAGATTGACGGGCAATGAGCCTCGATCGTTGATACGTCGCTGAAAGCCAGAGCACGACCCTGCAGTTAGGCAGGGTCGCCGCTCAGGCCAAGCCATCACACCTTCGTAGAGCCCTGCGCCATGTCTGACTACCTGTTGCAAATGAACGGCATCGTCAAATCCTTCGGCGGTGTAAAAGCGCTCAACGGCATTGATATAACAGTGAAGCCCGGCGAATGCGTCGGCCTGTGCGGCGAGAACGGCGCGGGCAAGTCGACATTGATGAAAGTCCTGTCGGCGGTCTATCCCCACGGCAATTGGGAGGGCGAGATCCTGTGGGACGGCCAACCGCTCAAGGCACAATCGATCAGCGAAACGGAAGCGGCCGGGATCGTCATCATCCATCAGGAGCTGACGCTGGTCCCGGACCTGTCGGTGGCCGAAAACATCTTCATGGGTCACGAGCTGACGCTTCCCGGCGGGCGCATGAATTATCCGGCCATGATCCACCGCGCCGAGTCGCTGATGCGTGAGCTCAAAGTGCCTGACATGAACGTGGCGCTGCCGGTTTCCCAGTATGGCGGCGGCTACCAGCAACTGGTGGAAATCGCCAAGGCGCTGAACAAGAAGGCGCGCCTGCTGATTCTCGACGAGCCTTCCTCGGCCCTGACCCGTTCCGAAATCGAGGTGCTGCTGGACATCATTCGTGACCTGAAGGCCAAAGGGGTCGCGTGCGTGTACATCTCGCACAAACTCGATGAAGTGGCCGCCGTGTGCGACACCATTTCAGTCATCCGCGACGGCAAACATATCGCAACCACCGCAATGGCGGACATGGACATTCCGAAGATCATCACCCAGATGGTCGGACGCGAAATGAGCAACCTCTATCCCACCGAGCCGCATGATGTCGGCGAGGTGATTTTCGAAGCGCGGCATATCACCTGCCATGACGTCGATAACCCCAGGCGCAAGCGGGTTGACGACGTGTCGTTTAGCCTCAGGCGCGGGGAGATCCTCGGCATCGCCGGGCTGGTGGGCGCGGGCCGCACCGAACTGGTATCCGCCCTGTTTGGCGCCTATCCGGGTCGATACAGCGGTGAAGTGTGGCTCGATGGCCAGATGATCGACACGCGCACGCCGCTCAAATCGATCCGCGCCGGCCTGTGCATGGTCCCCGAAGACCGCAAGCGCCAGGGCATCATTCCGGACCTGGGTGTCGGTCAGAACATCACCCTCGCGGTCCTCGACAGCTACTCGAACATGACCCGCATCGACGCTGAAGCCGAGCTGGGCAGTATCGACCGGGAAATCTCGCGCATGCACCTCAAGACGGCCAGCCCGTTTTTGCCGATCACCAGCCTGTCAGGCGGCAATCAGCAGAAAGCCGTGCTGGCGAAGATGCTGCTGACCCGCCCGCGCGTTCTGATTCTCGACGAGCCCACCCGCGGCGTCGATGTCGGTGCCAAGTACGAGATTTACAAGCTGATGGGTGCGCTGGCAGCCGAGGGTGTATCGATCATCATGGTGTCTTCGGAACTGGCCGAAGTGCTGGGCGTGTCCGACCGTGTACTGGTGATTGGCGAAGGCCAGTTACGCGGCGACTTCATCAACCATGAACTGACTCAGGAGCAGGTGCTCGCCGCTGCACTCAGCCACTCCGATGCCCCTCACAATAACGCCCGGAAGACTGCGTAGATGAACCAGGTCAAACAGTTCTTTACCCGCTACAAAATGCTCGCGCTGGTGATTGCCATTGCCGTTATCTGGCTGTTCTTCAGTTGGCAGACCGAGGGCGGCTTCCTCACCCCGCGCAACTTGTCCAACCTGCTGCGACAGATGTCCATTACCGGGATTCTGGCCTGCGGCATGGTGCTGGTGATCATCAGCGGTGAGATTGACCTGTCGGTGGGCTCATTGCTTGGCCTGCTCGGTGGCCTGGCGGCGATTCTGGATGTGGTTTACCACGTTCCGCTGCTGGCGAACCTGAGCGTGGTGGCCTTGTGCGGCCTGATGATCGGCCTCGCCAATGGCTACATGACTGCCTACCTGCGGATCCCCTCGTTCATTGTCGGGCTGGGTGGCATGCTGGCGTTTCGTGGCGTCCTGCTGGGGATCACCGGCGGCACGACCATCGCCCCGGTGTCGCCGTCGCTGGTCTATATCGGCCAGGGCTATCTGCCGCATGCGGTAGGCACCGGGCTCGGCATTCTGTTGCTGGCATTGACGCTGTTCCTGACCTGGAAACAGCGGCGCAACAGAGCGCTGCACGGGCTGGCGGCACATTCGCTGATTCGTGATGTGTTGCGTGTGTTGCTGATCGGCGCAGTGCTGGGCGGCTTTGTCTATGTGCTCAACAGCTACGACGGAATCCCCGTTCCGGTGTTGCTGTTGCTGGTCCTGCTCGGCGTGTTCAGCTACGTCACCAGCCAGACGGTCTTCGGACGCCGGGTCTACGCCGTCGGCAGCAACATGGAAGCCACGCGCCTGTCCGGCATCAACGTACAGGCCGTGAAGCTGTGGATCTTCGGCATCATGGGCGTGATGTGCGCGTTCGCCGGGCTGGTCAACACCGCACGCCTGGCCGCCGGCTCACCCTCGGCCGGCAACATGGGCGAACTCGACGCCATCGCCGCATGCTTCATCGGCGGCACGTCCATGCGTGGCGGTTCAGGCACTGTTTACGGTGCGCTGCTCGGCGCATTGGTGATCACCAGTCTCGACAACGGCATGTCGATGCTCGACGTCGACAGTTACTGGCAGATGATCGTCAAGGGCGGCATTCTGGTGCTGGCGGTGTGGGTAGACGTAAGTACCCGCGCCGGGCGGCGCTGATGGGAAGCCCGGCTGTGAGGCCGGGCTGCCTGAGAAGTATCATTAGCCTTGGCTTCACTGCTGTTGAATCTCTTTGAAGCACTCCTCTTCAATCCCGCCCCAGCCACAGCGTGGCGTCCTTCCACGCGCCTACCGTCACCAGTTCCTCCAGAGTCTCCAACAGGATTTTCTCCCAACTCAACGCCAGGCGGCTGCTTCTACGATCCTTGAGCGTGGTCAACGAAACCGTGGAGCGAATGCCCGGTCGTTCGATGGCATGGCCAATGGCCCTCGCAAAGGTGTACGAGGTCCCTTGGCCATCTGGCTGCACCGGCCCGAGCTGGCCGAGTATGCCCAAGCGCTGGGCCGTTACTGCAGCTATGACACGTGTCTGGATCCGCGACTGTCGGAGCCTTGGAGGCCAGGACGACAGTCACCGCCCATTGTCAGCACGGCCTTTTGAGCATAAGGTGTAAAAAACCTATACAAGACTACTAGCGATGTACAAGAAAGTTGACTGGCCGCTGACGCTTTACTTTGATGGTGACTGCCCGCTCTGTGCCCGAGAAGTCAGGACATTGCGCGCCCATGCAAAGCCTGAGCGGCTTTTGTTCGTGGATATCCGTGATGACGCTTTTGACGCCACTTCACTGGGATTCACACTTGAGGACATGGAGTCGTTACTGCACGCCAGTTTCAGCGATGGCACGTGGATCAAGGGTCTGGACGCGACACTCTGGAGTTGGCGAGCGGCCGGCCTGGGTGCGTGGGTCGCGCCGCTGTCATGGCGATTCATGAGGCCGCTGTTCAACCTGGGCTATCGGCTTTTCTGCCGCTCGCGCCCTTACCTTGCCTGGCTGCCCCACCCTGACGGCAGCCGCCGTTGCAGTAGCAACAGCTGTGCGATCCCGGACGCAAAACCTGCTTCGGACAAGCGGACTTCCAGTACGGAAAGGTAAACAAGGACTGCCTACCGCAAAAACGAAAAAAGACGCCTAAGCGTCTTTTTTTGCTGACTCAGTGAACCTCGAGGATTCAGTGAATCAATATTTGGAGCGGGAAACGAGACTCGAACTCGCGACCCCGACCTTGGCAAGGTCGTGCTCTACCAACTGAGCTATTCCCGCATTGTCTTGATGACGGGCGCTATTATAGCGATTCAGATAGCGGCGTCAAGCCTTTGATTCAAAAACTTATTTTTTTTCTGCAGTCGTCCTGAGGTGCGGCCACGCGGCTCTCAGGTATTGCACCATGGACCAGAGTGTCAGCCCCGCAGCAATGAGCAGCAGCGCATAGCCGAGAATCACCCACAGGGTGGTGGCCGGCGGGTTGCCGAGCAGAATGACCAGCGCGAGCATCTGCGCCGCTGTCTTCCACTTGCCCATGTTGGAAACGGCAACCTGCGCACGCGCGCCGATTTCCGCCATCCATTCGCGGAGCGCAGAGATTACGATTTCACGGCCGATGATCACCGCTGCGGGCAGCGTCAGCCAAAGATTGGCATGCGCCTGAACCAGCAGCACCAATGCCACGGCCACCATCAGTTTGTCTGCTACCGGATCGAGAAAGGCGCCAAAGGGCGTGCTCTGTTCAAGACGGCGGGCCAGATACCCGTCGAGCCAATCGGTCGCCGCAGCGAACGCAAAGACTGCACTGGCCGCCATGTAGCTCCAGTGGTAAGGCATGTAGAACAACAAAATGAAGATCGGAATCAGTAAAACGCGTAGTACGGTGATCAGATTAGGGATATTCATCGGCACAACTGGCTACGAGGTGAACGAGCATTCTACTCGCTGTGCAGGTTTGCATAAATCGACTCTGCCAGCTTTTTGCTGATTCCGGGTGCTTTTGCTATTTCATCGATGCTGGCACGGGACAATTCCTGCAATCCACCGAAATGTTTGAGCAGATCACGACGCCGGGTCGGCCCGACACCCGCGACGCCCTCGAGGGTCGATGTACGCCGGGTCTTGCCCCGGCGCGCACGGTGGCCGGTGATCGCGAAACGGTGCGCCTCGTCGCGAATCTGCTGAATAAGGTGCAGGGCCGGAGAGTCGCCGGGCAACGTGAATTCATGCGCTGAGTCGTTCAGGTACAGCGTCTCGAAACCTGCCTTGCGCGTGGTGCCCTTGGCCACACCGAGCAGGATGAGGTCAGGAACCTGTAATTCATTGAGCACGTCACGCGCCATGGACATCTGACCCTTGCCGCCGTCCACCAGTAGCACGTCCGGCAACTTTCCCTCCCCGGCCTTGATGCGGCTATAACGTCGGGTCAACGCCTGGTGCATGGCAGCATAGTCGTCGCCTGCCGTCACGCCTTCGATATTGAAACGCCGGTAATCGGACTTGATCGGGCCTTCGGGGCCAAACACCACGCAGGATGCTACGGTCGCCTCACCACTGGAGTGGCTGATGTCATAGCATTCCAGACGCATCGGTGGGTCTTCGAGACCCAGCACCTTGGCCAGCGCTTCGAACCGCGACGCAACATGCTGACGGTTGGCCAGCCGCGCGGTCAGTGCCTGCTCGGCATTGGTGACCGCCATTTGCTGCCAGCGCGCCCGGGTGCCGCGCACGCGATGACTGATAACCATCTCGACGCCGCGCAGTTCTTCGACGGCGTCGACGAACGCAGGGAAATCGTCGTTGATGACATTGACGATGACTTCGCCGGGCAGTTCACGGTCGATGCCGCCGAGGAAATACTGAGCCAGGAATGCCGACATCACCTCGCCGACCTCCTCTTCTATGCCGACCTGCGGGAAGAAGTTCTTGCTGCCCAGCACCCGCCCGCCCCGCACGCTGATCAGGTGCACGCAGGCGCCGCCAGGGTTGACGAACGCGGCGACTACATCGACATCGCCGGTACCGCCGTCCATGCTTTGCTGATCCTGGACGCGGCGCAGCAAGGCGACCTGATCGCGCAACTCGGCTGCGCGTTCGAAATCGAGCGCCATCGCGGCTTTTTCCATGGAGGCGTTCAGTTCGTCACTCAGGGCATTGCTGCGCCCTTCGAGAAACATCACCGAGTGACGTACGTCCTCGGCATACACCTCAGGCTCGACCAGCCCGACACACGGCCCTTTGCAGCGTTTGATCTGATATTGCAGGCAAGGACGCGTGCGATTCTTGAAGTAGCTGTCCTCGCACTGCCGCACCTGAAAGGTCTTCTGCAGCAGGCTGAGGCTCTCACGAATCGCGCCGGCACTCGGGTAAGGCCCGAAATAACGACCCTTGGCTTTCTTGGTACCACGATGAATGCTCAGTCGCGGAAAGGCATTATCGGACAGAAACACATAGGGATAGGACTTATCGTCACGCAAGAGAATGTTGTACGGGGGCCGCCACTCCTTGATGAGGGTCTGCTCCAGCAACAGCGCTTCAGTTTCGTTGCCCGTGATGGTGGTTTCAATCTGGGCGATGCGCGACACCAGCGCTCCGGTCTTGGGCGCGTGTCCGGTCTTGCGAAAATAGCTGGCAAGACGCTTCTTGAGGTTCTTGGCCTTGCCGACGTAAAGCAGTGTGGCTCCGGCGTCGAACATACGGTAGACGCCGGGACGACCGCTACAGGTCGCGAGAAATGCACTTGGATCGAAAGTCTGGGTCATGTTCAGGCGCTGGCATCAACCATGCCGTGACGTACAGCGAGCAAAGCCAGTTCAACATCACTGCTGATCGAGAGCTTTTCAAAGATACGGTATCGGTAGGTATTAACGGTTTTCGGTGAAAGGCACAGTTTGTCCGAGATGGTCTGGACTTTCTGGCAGCCGACGATCATCAGGGCAATCTGGATCTCGCGCTCGGACAGCAGATCGAACGGCGAATTGTTGACCTGCGGTTGAAACGACTTCAATGCCAGTTGCTGGGCAATCTGCGGGCTGATGTAACGCTGACCGGCAAACACCAGGCGAATGGCCTGGACCATTTCGGCAAGCCCGGCGCCCTTGGTCATGTAACCGGCAGCGCCAGCCTGCAGCAAACGGGTCGGGAAAGGATCTTCTTCACAGACGGTGACAGCGACGACCTTGATATCAGGGTGGCTGCGCAGCATCTTGCGCGTCGCTTCCAGCCCACCGATGCCCGGCATCTTGACGTCCATCAACACGACGTCAGGCTTGAGCTCGCGCGCTTTCTTCAGGGATTCCTCGCCGGAATCGGCCTGCCCGACAACTTGCAGACCATCAATGTCGGCGAGCATGCGTGTGATGCCTGTCCGGACAAGATCATGGTCATCGACAACTAGCACCTTAATCAAGCAGACACCTCGCGCAACGGTCATAACGAATGCCAATCACCATAACAAAAACAACGAGTCAGACCTAGCACTGCGAACACCGTCTCACATCAATATGATGGCAAGCACCTCAGGCAGTGCTGCAAAAATCTCGATACGACAGCAGAGCGGCGCCCGCCCCGGGCTTTTATCACTTGACCGACGGAAGCTTCGCAGCCCCCGATAATGGCCCCGAGAGCTCGGCGATAGTGGTTGTCAGGCGCCGGATAGCATCCTGATCTTCCTTGCCCAGCACTCGGTAATTGCCCAGGATTTTTTCCTCGATAAGGCTGAGATTGTCGATCGGCACCGGCGTTCGCGTCCCCGTCAACACGTAAAGCACGTCAACACCTTTGGCTGCAACCGCCGCCAAGTAATCGGCCTTCGGTGCACGATCACCATTTTCATACTTTCCCTGGGCATTAGCCTCGACGCCTCCTATTTCACCGAAGGTACGCTGAGACATGCTCAGACGTTCTCTTTCCTTTCTCAGTCGGTAACCGATTCCACTCATTTGAACCTATTATCCTGTTGAAGCCATCCGAACGAGTGTTAGAATCTCGCGGAATTGAATAGATTTGAACGGTTTTGAACTATGCCCGGAATTCGCACCGCCGCACAAGCCAAGGCCTGGCTGGATCAACAGGGCAAATCTGTTCAGGAGTTCGCTCGTGAAAACAGCATTGATCCGGCGACCACTTACCAGGTACTGGCAGGACGCAAGAAAGGAAGGCGCGGTGAAGCGCATAAGGTAGCTGTACTGCTGGGCATGAAGATCGGGACGATCCCGAACACGGAAGCCCGGCATGAAGAAGCACGTGAAGAATAGCCGTTATTGGCTGGTGACAACGCATCCCGGACAAAACGCCAAAGCCGTCGCCTGCATTCAGGTATACAGGGTTGCGGGCAAAATAGCCCGCACCGAATACGGCATGCCATCAACCGTTGAGCGGTTCGCTGTCGCTACCGGGGTTCCACCTGCCTGCATTCGCGAAAAACGATAATCCCGTTGATTGAATTTTCCAATTGAAGGCGCCTGGTTTCCTGAAGTAAGCTTGCGCTCAATTCACGGAGACCCACCATGCTGCAATCCACTTCACCGCTACTCGACGCTGTTACCGGCATTGCTTGCCGTTCACGCGCTGTGGCTGTGCAGACTGCCTCGGTGAGCGCATCCGTTGACTCTTATTATGGGTATTGGTTTAGCCACTGGCGCGCCTGATACCCATCCGGCGCCCACGTTAAGGGGACGCCAACCAGAGAATTCTCTAACCCCCGGTCGGCTTCCCGACCGGGGGTTTTGTTTTTTCAGGGCCACGTATTTCAACGGTCTGTTCAAGAACAGCCGCAAACCATCAATCTGCATTGCATCGAGGATCACGACATGAACTACGCCACTTATTACCGCAACGACATCGATTTTGCCTGGCGATTTAGCCACCTCCGTTCGGGACAGCCTGCCGCCTCCGTTCGGTCTCTGCCAGGCGGCAATCACATAACCCCGGTTCTAGAAGCCCTTTGTCGAACACCCCAGTAGGTCTGCGCGGGAGCGTCCCGCCAGCCCAGGAAGCCAGAACATGAATTCGTCCGTTGCCGTAACCCCGTCCGACCTGTCCAGCCACGCCGTCAAGCTGGCAGACAACAGCCCCGCCTCGAAACGCCTGCCAGGGACCCTGGAATTGAAGATGCGCCTGCCCCTCGACGCAGCGCTCACCGAACAGGTTGCAGCCCACCGCCGCGCCGTACGCGCCATCCTTGAAGGTCAAGACTCGCGGCTGCTGGTCATCGTCGGCCCCTGCTCGATCCACGACCCTCGATCCGCCCTTGAATACGCTGAGCGACTGGCCGACCTTGCCGCGCAAGTCAGTGACCAGATGCTGCTGGTAATGCGCGCCTACGTCGAAAAACCGCGCACGACGGTGGGCTGGAAAGGCCTGGCTTACGATCCGCGCCTCGATGGCAGTGACGACATGGCCGAGGGCCTGACGCTGTCGCGGCATTTGATGCGGGATATGCTGGGCCTGGGCCTGCCGATCGCCACCGAGATACTGCAGCCCATGGCGGCAGGCTACTTCGACGATCTGCTCAGTTGGGTCGCGATTGGCGCTCGCACCACCGAATCGCAGATCCATCGCGAAATGGCCAGCGGCCTGCCCATGGCGGTCGGTTTCAAGAACGGTACTGACGGCGGCGTAACGGTGGCCAGCGACGCGATGCGTTCGGCGGCGCATCCGCATCGTCACTTTGGCATGGACCGTCATGGCCACCCGGCCATTATCGAGACGCAAGGCAATCCGGACACGCACATCGTGCTGCGCGGCGGTCACGGCGGCCCCAATTACGATCGCCAGAGTGTGGCCAAGGTGCAGGCGAGCCTGAGCAGGAATAATGTCGCGTCGCGGATCATGGTCGATTGCAGCCATGCCAACAGTGGCAAGGACCCGCTGCGTCAGCCAGCCGTATTCGAAGACGTGCTTGAACAGCGCTTGTCGGGCAATACCTCGCTGATCGGCATGATGATCGAGAGCCACCTGTTCGACGGCTGCCAGGCAGTGGGCGGGACGCTGCAGTACGGCGTTTCGGTCACCGATGGCTGCCTTGGCTGGGAAGGCACCGAACAGCTGTTGCGTCGCGCGGTTGACCGTCTGCGTTACAGATAAACAGAGCGAAGGAACTTTGTCGGGAAATACCGCACTGAATCCGGTAGGCTGTTTCTTTTTTTTCACAGGAGATTATTCCCCATGGCTAAAGCCACTGCCCGCCACATCCTTGTTTCGAGCGAAGAAAAATGCAACGAACTCAAGGCTCAGATCGAAGGCGGCGCTGATTTCGCTGAAATCGCCAAGGCCAACTCCAGCTGCCCATCGAGCCGCCAGGGCGGTGACCTGGGTTCGTTCGGTCCAGGCCAGATGGTCAAGGAATTCGACACTGTCGTATTCAGTGCTCCGGTGAACACCGTTCAGGGTCCGGTAAAGACTCAGTTCGGCTACCACCTGCTGGAAGTGACCAGCCGTCAGGACTGATCCTGTCGCGCCGCATGCCAGACGGCTCATCTTCGGATGGGCCGTTTTTGTATGTGGTCGTTTTCAACAGCGCAGTGGCTTGGCGAAGCGGCCATTTGTCTGTAGAAGATAGCGCGATGCAGGGCCATGAGCTCTGTCATGATTGTTGTCACCGCTGTACAGCCAGTCGCCTTTAACCCTGACATTCGCTTGCGAACGTCAGTCAGGATTCGAGTCATGCGTTTTGTTTTTTCATCGTTGCTCGCCTTGACGCTGACCTTCGTTGGCGCAACCCAATCGCTGTCCGCAGCCCCGCAACACGCCCTGACCGTTTACGGCGAAGCGCCACGCTATCCAGCCGACTTCAAGCACTTCGATTACGTGAACCCGGACGCGCCCAAAGGCGGCAGCATGCGACGCTCGGCCATCGAAATCGGCCAGTTCGACCACCTGATGCCCTTCACCGACAAGGGGATGGGCGTTTCGCAGATCAATGGCATGCTTTACTCCCCGCTGGCTACGCGCTCGATGGACGAGCCCTACACCGTTTACGGGCTTGTCGCCGAGAAAATGGAGCGTGGCGCGGATGGCCTCTCCCTGCGCTTTTACCTGAACCCGAAGGCACGTTTCGCGGACGGCACGCCGATTACCGCCAGTGACGTGAAGTACACCTACGAGTTGCTGATGACGCAGGGTAACCTGCAATACCGGACCCAGTTTGAAGCGGTCCAGGGACTGGAGGTCGAATCGCCTTCGCAAATCCGCTTCGACTTCAAGAACAGCGATAACCGCACCCTGCCCCTTGATCTGGCTTCGCTGCCGGTATTCCCCGAGCACTGGTGGAAGTCCCGTGACTTCGCCAGCGGTGCCGGCTTTGAAATTCCGCCTGGCAGCGGGCCCTATCGGATCAGCCATGTGGACCCGGGCCGCACTGTCACCTTCGAGCGCGATCCGGACTGGTGGGGCAAGGACCTGCCGGTCAGCAGAGGCCTGTATAACTTCGACAGGTTCAGCATCGAGTACTTCGGCGACATCGATGTCGCACGTACGGTACTCAAAGGCGGCGCCTATGATTACAACCGCGAGTTTTCGGCGACTGGCTATTCAATTCGCTATGACGGCCCCGCCCTCAGCGACGGGCGCCTGCAGAAAGCCCAACTGGCCAGGGGCGCGGTGCAAAGCTCGCAGGGTTTCGTCTTCAACCTGAGCCGCCCCATGTTCCAGGACCGTCGCGTGCGCCAGGCGCTGTCGCTGCTCTGGGACTTCGAATGGACCAACCGGCAGATGATGCGCAACATGTACATTCGCCAGAACAGCTTCTTCTCCAACTCGGAGCTGGCCGCCAGCGAACTGCCCACGCCTGCCGAAGTGAAAATCCTCGAGCCACTGCGCGGCGAAGTCCCCGAGCAGGTGTTCGACAGCGTGTTCGAGACGCCCAAAACCGATGGCACAGGCTTCATTCGCGACAAGCAACTGCAAGCGCTGGCCCTCATGAAAGAAGCTGGCTGGACGCCCAAGGGCGATGAGCTGGTGAATGCCCGGGGCGAACCGTTCAGCTTTACCTTTCTCAATGCACAAACAGGTTTCGAGCGAATGCTGCTGCCCTACAAACGCACCTTGGCGCAGATCGGTATCCACTTCGACATTCGCCGCATCGATGCCGCGCAATACCTCAACCGCGTCATGGCCCGCGATTACGACATGATTGTCACCGGCTACCCGGTCTCGACATCGCCCGGTGCCGAGCTGTACAGCAGTTTTGGCTCCAAGGTGGCGATGGACCCGGGTTCGAGCAATTACATGGTGCTGCAAGACCCTGCTGTCGACACGCTGATTGCCGGCCTGCTCAAGGCCGACAACAAGCAGACGATGACCGACTACGCCCATTGCCTGGACCGCGTACTGCAGTGGAACTACTACTGGATTCCCAACTACTATCCGCCCGGCTCTTCAACCGTCTGGTGGAACCGTTTCGGCATCCCCAAAATTCAGGCCAGCAACAATGAGGCCATCGAAACATGGTGGGAAATCAGCCCGACACCGCAGACCAATGAGCAATTCGCTGAAAAACGCGGCGCCTCGGCCATCGTTTCGGAGATGCAGTGAATGCTCGGTTATATCCTGCGGCGCCTGCTGCTGATCATCCCTACCCTGCTGTGCATTCTGCTGGTCAACTTTTTCATCGTGCAGGCCGCACCGGGCGGGCCTGTGGAGCAAGCCATTGCTCGCCTGCAAGGGATCGGCGGTGCAACCGTGGGCGCGGGTGCCAGCGAGTCTGCCGGGGCGGGTCATTCCAAAGCGTCCCGCGGGCTGGACCCGGCGCTGATCAAGCAGATCGAACGTCAATACGGTTTCGACAAACCGCTGCACGAACGTCTCTGGCTGATGCTGAAGAACTATGCACGACTGGATTTCGGCAGCAGCTTCTTTCGCGGCGCAACGGTGACCGACCTCATTCTGCAGAAAATGCCGGTGTCGATATCACTGGGGCTCTGGGCGACATTGCTGACGTACCTGGTATCAATCCCGCTGGGGATTCGCAAAGCGGTGAAACACGGCAGCCAGTTCGATATCTGGAGCAGCACCGCCATCATCATCGGTTACGCCATGCCAGCCTTCCTGTTCGCCATGCTGCTGGTGGTGGTGTTCTGTGGCGGCACGTCGCTGAACTGGTTTCCGGTGCGCGGACTGGTTTCGGACAACTTCGAGCAACTGACCACGATCGGCAAGATCGCTGACTATTTCTGGCACTTGGCGCTGCCGGTCTCGGCGCTGGTCATTGGCGGCTTTGCCACGCTGACCCTGCTGACCAAGCATTCCTTTCTCAACGAAATCACCCGTCAGTACGTGACCACGGCCCGCGCCAAGGGCATGAGCGAGCGACGGGTGCTGTATGGTCATGTGTTTCGCAATGCCATGTTGCTGGTGGTGTCGGGCATTCCGCAGGCGTTCATCAGCGTGTTCTTTGCCGGTTCGCTGCTGATCGAGGTGATCTTCTCGCTGGATGGCCTGGGCCGCATGAGCTATGAAGCCGCTGTGTCGCGGGACTACCCGGTGGTGTTCGGTTCGCTGTTCATCTTCACCGTGTTCGGCCTGCTGATAAAGCTGATCGGCGATATCTGCTACACGCTGGTCGACCCCAGAATCGACTTCAGCGCGAGGAATGCATGATGCGCAGCCTTTCGCCGCTGGCCCGTCGTCGCCTGGAACGTTTTCGCAGCAATCGCCGCGGCTGGTGGTCGCTGTGGCTGTTCTGCGGGCTGTTTGCCCTGACACTGGGTGGCGAACTGATCGCCAATGACAAGCCGCTGCTGGTCAGCTATCAGCACTCGCTCTATTTCCCGGTGTTCAAGCGTTATACCGAGCAGCAATTCGGCGGTGAGCTGCCCTTCCAGCCCGATTACCGCAGCGACTACGTACGCACACTGATCAGCAAAGGGGACGGCTGGATGCTGTTCCCGCCCATCCCGTTCAGTGACGACACGCCCAACTATGACCTGAAAACCCCGGCACCCAGCCCACCGTCTGCAGAAAACTGGCTCGGCACTGATGACCAGGCGCGCGACGTCATGGCGCGGGTGATTTTCGGCGCCCGGGTGTCGATCCTGTTTGCGCTAGTGCTGACCTTCATCAGCGCGCTGATCGGGATCAGCGCCGGGGCGTTGCAGGGCTACTACGGCGGCTGGGTCGACTTGTTCGGCCAGCGTCTGCTGGAGGTCTGGTCAGGCCTGCCGGTGCTGTACCTGCTGATCATCCTGTCAGGTTTCGTCGAGCCCGATTTCTGGTGGCTGCTGGGCATCATGGCGCTGTTTTCCTGGCTGACCCTGGTCGATGTGGTGCGCGCCGAGTTTCTGCGCGGGCGCAACCTCGAGTACGTCAAGGCCGCTCGGGCGCTCGGTCTGGGGGATCGAAAAGTGATCATGCGCCACATCCTGCCCAACGCGATGAATGCGACGTTGAGCTACCTGCCGTTCATTCTTACCGGTGCCATCTCGACCCTCACTGCGCTGGATTTTCTGGGCTTCGGCATGCCTGCCGGCAGCGCGTCGCTGGGTGAACTGATCGCCCAAGGCAAGCAGAACCTGCAAGCGCCCTGGCTGGGGCTGACAGCGTTCTTCTCCCTCGCGTTGATCCTGACGCTGCTGGTATTCATAGGCGAGGCGCTGCGTGATGCCTTCGACCCGAGGTCCTGACATGTCGGAAAACCTGATCGAAATCCGCGACCTGAGCGTCGCCTTCAACGGGCAGAAAGTGGTCAGTAACCTGAGCCTGGATGTGCGCCGCGGCGAGTGTCTGGCGCTGGTGGGAGAATCCGGCTCCGGCAAGTCCGTCACCGCTCACTCGATCCTGCAATTACTGCCCCGCAGCGGCACCCTGACCACGGGCAGCATCACCTACCGGGGTCAACAGCTGGTGGGGGCCGACGACCGCACCCTGCGCGAGCTGCGCGGCAACCGGATTGCGATGATTTTCCAGGAACCGATGACCTCGCTGAATCCGCTGCACAGCGTGGCCCGACAGATCGGCGAAACGTTACTGCTGCATCGCGGCATCAGCGGTCGTGAAGCGCAGAAACGCATTGTCGAGCTGCTGGAGCTGGTAGGCATTCAACAGCCGGAAAAACGTCTGAAAGCCTACCCGCACGAACTCTCCGGAGGCCAGCGCCAGCGGGTGATGATAGCCATGGCGCTGGCCTGCGAGCCGGAGCTGCTGGTTGCCGACGAACCGACCACTGCGCTGGACGTCACGGTGCAACGCAAGATCCTCGTGCTGCTCAAGGAGCTGCAACAACGCCTGAACATGTCGCTGTTGTTGATCAGCCATGACTTGAATCTGGTGCACAGCGTCGCGCAACGCGTCTGCGTGATGCGCGCCGGTGAAATCGTCGAGCAGTCCGATTGCAAGTCGCTGTTCAAATCACCTCAGCACCCTTACAGCCGCCTGCTGCTGGACGCCGAACCTGCCGGCGAGCCGCTGCGACGCGACACCCGGGAAACGGTGCTGCAAGTCGACAACCTGAAGGTCTGGTTTTCCCTGACCGGCGGCATCCTGCGGCGGCACAAGGAATACCTCAAGGCGGTGGATGACATCAGCCTGAGCATCGAGCGCGGCAAAACCCTCGGTATCGTTGGTGAGTCAGGCTCCGGCAAGTCGACTCTTGGTCAGGCGATCCTGCGTCTGCTGGAGTCGCGCGGCAGTATCCGCTTTCGCGGGCAGGCGCTGGACGGCCTGAGTCAGAAACAGATGCGACCGTGGCGTAAAGAGATGCAAGTGGTCTTTCAGGACCCTTACGGCAGCCTCAGCCCACGCATGTCAGTGGCGCAGATCATCAGTGAAGGACTGGAGGTACACAGCCAGTACGACCCGGCGAAATGCGATGCAGAGGTCATTCGGGCACTGGAAGAAGTCGGCATCGACCCGCAGAGCCGGCATCGCTACCCCCATGAGTTTTCCGGTGGCCAGCGTCAGCGTATCGCCATTGCCCGAGCGCTGGTGCTGAAACCCGCATTGATTCTGCTCGATGAGCCGACCTCGGCGCTGGATCGGACCGTGCAGAAACAGGTCGTTGCGCTGTTGCGCGAACTTCAGGAAAAGCACGGCCTGACGTACCTGTTCATCAGCCATGACCTGGCGGTAGTCAAAGCCCTTGCCCACGACGTGATCGTGGTCAAGGATGGCAAAGTCGTCGAGCGCGGCGCCAGCCATGACGTTTTCGATGCGCCGCAGCACCCGTACACACAAGAATTGCTGGCGGCCGCGCATCCTGAATGATCTGACCCACAACGAAGCTTCTGCCCGGAAGGTTTAGGAGCGTCTCCGATTTACGCTTGCGGACCCGGCTCGTCATCATCGACCAACCCCCACTCGGCGGTGCTTGCCGTGCTGCTGCCGGTCGGAGCCGGCGGCGGTGTGGTCAGTGTTCCGACGCCGCCTTCACTGTGCAGCTTGAGGCGCAGGCGCACGTTGTTTTGTGAGTCGGCGTTCTTGAGGGCCTCTTCTTCACTGATCGCACCTTCGACGGCCAGATTGAATAGCGCCGAGTCGAACGTCTGCATACCGAGGCTGCCGGACTTCTCCATGATGCCCTTGAGCTCGGTCAGTTCATTGCGCTGGATCAGGTCGCGAATGGTCGGCGTGCCCATCATCACTTCCACCGCCGCACGACGCTTGCCATCCGGGGTTCTGACCAGTCGCTGCGAGACAAACGCCTTGAGGTTGTTGCCCAGGTCATGCAGCAACTGCGCGCGACGCTCTTCCGGGAAGAAATTGATGATTCGGTCCAGCGCCTGATTGGCGTTGTTGGCGTGCAGTGTCGAGATCGCCAGGTGGCCGGTGTCGGCAAACGCCAGCGCGTGCTCCATGGTCTCGCGATCGCGAATCTCGCCGATCAGAATCACATCCGGCGCCTGGCGCAGCGTGTTCTTCAGTGCCGCATGGAAGCTGCGGGTATCGACCCCGACTTCGCGCTGGTTGACGATCGACTTCTTGTGGCGATGGATAAACTCGACCGGGTCTTCGATGGTGATGATATGGCCGCTGGCGTTGCGGTTGCGGTAGTCGATCAGCGCCGCCAACGAGGTCGACTTGCCCGAACCGGTGGCCCCGACAAACAGCACCAGACCGCGCTTTTCCATGATCACGTCAAGCAGTACGGGCGGCAGGAACAGGTCTTCGAAACGCGGGATGTCCAGCTTGATATTCCGCGCGACGATGGACACCTCGTTACGCTGCATGAAGATATTGATGCGGAACCGGCCGATGCCGGCCATCGAAACGGCGAGGTTCATCTCCAGTTCGCGCTGAAACTCGAGCTTCTGCTCCTCGTCCATCAGCCCCTGGGCAATCACCGCCACCTCTCCCGACTTGAAGGTTTCGCTGCCCAGTGGCTTGAGCACACCGTTGAACTTGGCGCACGGTGGCGCTCCGGTGGAAAGGTAAAGGTCCGATCCGTCCTGACTGGCCAGAATCTTCAACAGCGCCGGGAAATCCATAATCAATACCGTACAAAATGAAGTAAAAAGACTACGGCCGTCAGGACGGCACGCGTGACGCGCGGGCGTCGCTCAGCAAGAGCAGGCATAATGGCAGCCTTTTGCAGCAGGTGATATTGCGACATGAAAGCCCAAGCCCGCCATATTCTGGTGAAGACCGCCGAAGAGGCCGAACAGCTCAAGCTGCGCATTGCCAAGGGTGAGGCGTTTGACGTGCTGGCTAAAAAGCATTCTAGCTGCCCGTCCGGCAAACGTGGCGGCGATCTGGGTGAAGTCAGGCCTGGGCAAATGGTCGGTGCGATCGATCAGGTGATCTTCAAAAAGCCGCTACGCGTCGTGCATGGGCCGATCAAGAGCAAATTCGGCTATCACCTGGTGCAGGTGTTCTATCGCGACTGAAGCACACGCCAAAAGCTGAAAAACCCCGAACCGAGTGAGGTTCGAGGTTTTTCAGGCATTGACCAGTGTGGCAATCAGTTCGGCGAAATGGCGCCATCTACCAGCACTTGAGCTTCTGCCACCAGACGCTTGAGGTGATCTTCGCTGACAAAACTCTCGGCATAGATCTTGTAGATGTCCTCAGTCCCTGAAGGGCGCGCGGCAAACCAGCCATTTTCGGTCATGACCTTCACACCACCGAACGCCTGATCGTTGCCCGGCGCGTTGCTGAGCACCTGCTGAATAGGCTCGCCCGCCAGTTCAGTGGAAGTCACTTGCTCCGGCGACAGTTTGCTCAGCAGTGCCTTCTGTTGCGGGTTGGCCTTGGCATCGACGCGGGTCGAAAACGGCTCGCCCAGCTCTTCGGTCATGGTCTTGTAGATCTGGCTTGGATCGCGACCGGTACGCGCGGTCATTTCTGCAGCCAGCAAGGCCGGAATCAGACCGTCCTTGTCGGTGGTCCAGACCGTACCGTCGCGGCGCAGGAACGAGGCACCAGCGCTTTCTTCGCCGCCAAAGCCTAACGAGCCTTCAAACAGGCCTTGTGCGAAATACTTGAAGCCGACCGGCACTTCATACAGGCGACGGCCCAGGCGTTTGGCCACACGATCGATCATGCCGCTGCTGACCACGGTCTTGCCGACCGCTGCATCGGCACGCCACTCAGGACGGTTCTGAAACAGGTAGTCGATGGACACGGCGAGGTAACTGTTGGGCGTCATCAGTCCGCCAGACGGGGTCACGATGCCATGACGGTCGTGATCCGGATCGCAGGCAAATGCAACCTGATAGCGGTCCTTGAGACCGATCAGGCTTTGCATGGCGTGGCTGGAGGACGGGTCCATGCGAATCTGGCCATCCCAGTCGACGGTCATGAAGCGGAACGTAGGGTCGACAAATTTATTCACCACATCCAGATTCAGGCCGTAATGCTCGCCAATTGCCGACCAGTAGCTCACCCCGGCCCCGCCCAGCGGGTCGACACCAAGACGCAGACCCGAATTGCGGATGGCGTCCATGTCGATCACGTTCTTAAGGTCGGCCACGTAGGTGTTGACGTAATCATGGCGGTGCGTGGTATCGGCACGCAGCGCTTTTTCATGGCTGAGGCGTGAAACGCCAGTGACTTTCTCGGCCAGCAGTTCGTTGGCCTTGTTCTCGATCCACTTGGTGACATCACTGTCGGCCGGGCCGCCATTGGGCGGGTTGTACTTGAAGCCACCGCTTTGCGGCGGGTTGTGCGAAGGCGTGATGACAATGCCGTCCGCCAGCCCTGAAGTACGGCCGCGGTTGTAGCAGATGATCGCGTGGGACACCGCAGGCGTCGGGGTGTATTCGTCACCTTGCGAAATCATCACCTGCACGCCATTGGCGGCCAGCACTTCAAGCGCGGTGGCCGCGGCCGGGGTCGACAGCGCGTGGGTATCGGCACCCAGAAACAACGGGCCGTCGATGCCGTTGGCCTTGCGGTACAGACAGATCGCCTGACTGATAGCCAGCACGTGCCATTCGTTGAAACCCAGGTCAAACGATGTGCCACGGTGCCCGGAAGTGCCGAACGCAACACGTTGAGTGGGCACCGATGCATCGGGCTGGCCGGTGTAGTAAGCCGTGACCAGTCTCGGAATATCGA
The DNA here is from genome assembly GCF_900074915.1 of Pseudomonas cerasi. GTDB lineage: Bacteria > Pseudomonadota > Gammaproteobacteria > Pseudomonadales > Pseudomonadaceae > Aquipseudomonas > Aquipseudomonas cerasi. The sequence continues at coordinate 2,656,526 of NZ_LT222319.1, read as the reverse complement.
CCAGTAACTGCGCAGGTGCCAGCTTGCCGGCGAAAGGACTGAGACTCATACAACCTCCACGAAGAAATGAAATACGGAGAAAAAATAAAGACTTGCTGCGGCTGCCAAGGTGATCAATGCCGCAGTTTACTGGCAGTTCGACAGCGCTGCTTGAGTATCGATCCCCGGTATCTGCTTCTGTTTCAGCTCAATCGCCAAAACGGCAACCGACCTCAGGCCATTGACGTTTCGGGCCGCCACCACGCTGGAAACAACTGCTTCACCTTGTGCTCGGCAAAACGGTCATCGATGAGCATGACCACACCGCTGTCACTCTGGCTGCGGATAACCCGCCCCGCAGCCTGCACCACCTTCTGCACGCCGGGATAAAGGTAGGTGTAGTCGTAACCGGCGCCGAACAGCGCCGCCATGCGCTGCTTGAACTGTTCGTTGACCGGATTGAGCTGAGGCAGGCCCAGGGTGGCGATGAACGCGCCGATCAGGCGTGCGCCAGGCAAGTCGATGCCTTCACCGAACGCGCCGCCCAGCACGGCAAAACCGATGCCCTGACTGCTCAGGGTGAACCGGTCGAGAAATGCGTGGCGCTCACTCTCGCCCATCCCCCGTGCCTGCTGCCAAAGGCTGATGTGCGGGTGAGTGCGCGCCATCAGCTCGGCGACCTGTTGCAGGTAATCGAAACTGCTGAAGAACGCCAGGTAATTGCCCGGCCTCGCGTCGAACTGCTCGGCCATCAGTTCGACAATCGGCGCCAGCGAAGCCTGACGATGGGTGAAACGGGTGGAAATGCGACTGACGATGCGCACGTCGAGCTGATCGTGATGAAACGGCGACTCCACGTCGATCCATGCCGTGTTGCCCGGTAAACCCAGCAGGTCCGCGTAATAGTGGCGCGGGTTGAGCGTTGCGGAAAACAGTACGGTGCTGCGCGCAGCGGTCAGGCGCGGGCGGATAAAACGCGCGGGGACGACGTTGCGCAGGCTGAGGCGCGACAGAATGCGCTTGCCGCCCGCCTCGCGCCGGGTGATGTCGAAAATGAAATGCTCATCGAACAGTTCGGCGATGCGCGCAAAGCCGATGGCTTCCAGGTAGAACCCCTGCAACGTGCCATCCACTGCCTGCGGGTGCTCGTTGAAATGATCACCGATGGTCGAGATGCACTGGTTCAGGCTGCCGATGAATTTTTCCGGTGCTGCCGAATAAGCCTGATAGGCGCCGGGCTGTGCCTTGTGCAGCGCATTCCATTGTCGATCCAGACGCTGCAAGGCTTTTTTCACCGGTTCCGGCGCTGCCTGAATCAAGGCTTTCAGCTGGCTCTGGTCAAGACTGGCGCTGTACATCTGGCGTGCCCGTTCGACCATGTTGTGGGCCTCATCGACCAGCACCGCAACGCGCCACTGATTGAGCTGACCGAGGCCGAACAGCAGTGCGCTCAGGTCAAAGTAATAGTTGTAGTCTGCGATGACCACGTCAGCCCAACGCGCCAGTTCCTGGCTCATATAATACGGGCAGACCTGATGCTGCAAGGCGACATCGCGTACGCCCGCCTGATTCAACCACGGCGAGGTCAGCGCCGCCGAGCGAGCGGCTGGCAGACGATCATAAAAGCCGCTGGCCAGCGGACAGGAATCACCGTTGCAGGCTTTGTCCGGATGCTCACAGGCCTTGTCGCGCGCCACCAGCTCAAGGACCCGCAGCTTCAGCTCCGGCGCGCTGTGATTAATGACTTCCAGCGCATCCAGCGCCAGTCGACGCCCTGGCGTCTTGGCGGTGAGAAAGAAAATCTTGTCGAGCTTCTGGCCGGGCGCGGCCTTAAGCAACGGGAACAGCGTGCCCACCGTCTTGCCAATACCGGTCGGCGCCTGAGCCATCAGGCAACAGCCAGTACTGACGGCCTTGTACACCGACTCGGCCAGCACCCGCTGCCCGGTGCGGAAAGACGCGTGGGGGAATTTCAGGCTGCCCAGTGTCGTGTGCAGCGCCTGCGTATGCGCCAGCTCCTGCTGCGCCCAGCCGAGGAAAATCGAGCACTGTCGTTCGAAAAACGCTTGCAGCGTAGCCGCGCTGAACGGCTCGCGAATCATGGTTTCCTGCTCGCTGACAATGTTGAAATACACCAGGGCCAGCGTTACGTTTTCAAGCTGCAGGCGCTGGCAAAGCAGCCAGCCGTAGACCTTCACCTGCGCCCAGTGCAACTGACGGTGGTTGGCCGGCATCGCGTCGAGTTCACCGCGATAGGTCTTCACTTCTTCCAGCTGATTGCGACTGGCGTCATAGCCGTCCGCCCTGCCCCTTACCGTCAGCTCGCGATAATCGCCACTCAACGACAACTCGGCCTGGTAATCGGCGCCGCGCCGCGTGGCAACCGTGCGATGCCCGGCAATGCCTTCCTGCGCCGTGGGTGACGGCGTGAAGCGCAGGTCGAGGTCGCCCACCTTGGCGGTGAACTCACACAACGCGCGCACGGCCACGACATAACGCGCAGGCAGCTCGCTGGCGAGAACAGGCTCGGGATCAGGGTTTACGGGGGCGTTCGGGGTCACTGAGCTGGGGAGCCGTTGGTTGTGAATACTGGACAGGCGTCCAGTTAACAACCTTGAACCACGTCTGGCAAACACAAATGGATCGACGGCCTGCCATGTCGAGGTCTATGGCAGACGAGCGTGAGTCAATGCCTCCGCCAATGCGCCCAGCAGCTTGGCAGGTTCACGAGTCCAGTCAGTGGCATAACTGATCCACAGATGTTGCGAGTAGCGGTTCTGCAAAGTGAACAGTTCACCGGGGCTGACGACAATCGACCGGGCCAGCAGCGCAACGAAGACCTGGCGCAGGTCCACGGGGTATGCACTCTCGGCCCATATGCCGCAGCCGCCCTCGGGCAACTGATAACGCAGCATCCCGCCAGTCCGTTCATCCAGCTGCTGGGTCATCGACTGCATGCGTTCGGTCAGCGTCTCGCGCAACGCCATCAGTTGCCTGTCTAGACGTCCGCTGTTGCATAACCTGGCGATGGCCCTTTGCCGAAGCGGCGGCAGCTCGAATGCTCGCAGGCAGAAATACTGCTGCCAACGCGCATCCAGGCTCTTGCACAGCAAGTAAGCATAGGGCGCCTCAGGCCCGAGACTCTTCTCGAATCCGCCCATGACCACCAACCGCTGAGGGTCGATCCAGTGCCGCAGCGGAGACTGCCCGGCGGCAAATTGCAACCCGGCGTGACTGTCGTTTTCCAGCACCCAGACTTGATGACGGTTGAGCACTTCGGCGACAGTCTGGCTGTTGTTCTGCGCACGCATGCTGCCTCGCACCGGGTTCAGCAACGAGGGCAACACGGCAAGCCCGATGTCATGGCCGCGCAACAGGCCGTCGAGCCGGACAGCATCAAGGCAGCCGGTCTCGTCCAGCGGCAGTTCGATTACCCGGATGTCGAAGGATTGCAGCAAGCGCAACAACGCCCAGGCACAGGGCGATTCCACCAGTACCGTGCCGCCGCACAGGCCCAGCGTGCCGAGCACCGCCTTGAATGCGCCATGAAAGTCAGCAGCGATATAGACATTCTCAGCGTGCCAGCAATGCACTGCATCGTAGGTATAACGGGCGGCAATTGCCGTGCGAAGTTCTGGCTCACCGCATGGCTGAAAAACCGGGTCCCGCTGACGCGGGTAATGCCTGCCCAGCTCGCGCTCCATTTCCGGCAGCGGATTGTCCTGAGCGTGCAAAAGCGCCGGTTCATCGCAGCCCAGCAACGCCATGCCGGGGCGACGGGCGTTGTCGTACAGGGCCTGCAAAAGATCGCCGTCTGCGTCCGGTATCACCAGGCCCTGCGCACTCAAGCTGCGCGGTACCGAGTAATAGCCTGATTTTGGCAGCGAATAAACGCGCCCTTCCTTTTCCAGCAGCGAGTAGGCGCTTTGCACCGTCGATATTGATACGTTCAGTCGCTGGGCCAGCTGTCGCAATGACGGCATTTTCAGTGCCAGCTCGCCCTGCTGCTGGTCAACCAGACGCACCAGGTAGCGGTAGACCGCCTGATAGGCGAAATCCGTGTTGTTTTTCATGCAGGTATCCACCGCTCAACCAGAACAGGCTTCAGAACATTGCTATATGACCGCCGCCGTTTGCCGGTAGCAGCCATGCCTGGCAACCGGATCAGCGTCCCGAGAGCATCTCGGCCACTGCCTGCCCCGTCGCCGGGTCGACGGTCATGATCCGGCGCTTGTCAGGATCGGCTGCACGGATTCTGGCGATGATTGACTGCGGGTCGTCGAAGTTCACCCGCTGCTTGCCGTAAAGGTTGTGCAATGACTTGAGGCTCAAACCGCTGATATCCACCAGCCACTGCATGACCTGATCCGGCGCCGTCGAACCCGACAGCGCCTTGTGCAGATCCGGCAGCGCTACCAGCATCCCTGGGTGGCAACTGCGCAGAAAGGACTCCAGGCCATGGCCATGATCGACGAACGGCGAAAACAGCATGCACACCAGTTGAGTCTCGTTCAGGCCGAAGCCCTCCTGAGCGAAGCCCGATGCCAGCTCGCGACGCGCCTCGATGCGCGCCCGACCGGCATAAGCGCTGAGCGTCTGGTCGATCAATCGTGGCGGCATCTGCTTTCTGCGCATCAGTGACGTCGCCAGTTCAAGGTATTCGGCGATCCCGTCGGCATAAGTACGCGCTTGCAGGTATTGCGCGGTCAGGCCACGCATGTGGGCCATCAACAAAGGGTTGGCGCAATCGGACTCACTGAAGCTGAACGACAGATCATCGAAGCGAAAATCGAGAAACTCGGTCAGCAGGTTCCAGTGTTCGTCCGCCTTGCAACTGACCAGATCGGCAATGGTAATGAACGCCGGCGAGCTGCTTTTTTCAGGCAGCGTCATGGCTCGACTTGCCGGCGGGCTGTCATCGCCCTCCCCGTACAGCTCGTGATAGTAAGCCTGGCCAATCGTATCGATGACCTTGAGCACGCTGGCCAGCGTCTGCTTGCCCCAACTGCCCGAATATTGCCCGGTACGCTGGGCCAGTCGCATGATCCAGGTCGCATACTGACGCTGCTCTCTGCGCGAGTCGCCGCTGACGACCGCATCGACGCCATTGCCCCAGCTCAGGGCGCGTCCTAGAAACTCCGCAAGCCCGAGGTAACAGGTATTGCAAAACGTGGTGCGGGCGTCGCCAGCGGACAGGTGCCCACCCAGCAGCATGTCCAGACGATTCTGCTCACGCCCCGCGCTGGAAAAAGGCAGATCCGGCTCGAAGGCCTGTGTGTACTGACTGTCGATCATCAGCATCTCGACACGCGGGTCGTCGTACAGAAACAACGCTGAATAGGTGCGGTTGATGTTATCCATCACCGCAGGGGTCATGCCCGCGTGACGCCGATTGGCAACCCGCAGGTTGAATGTGCCGGGCGAACGGCAGGCAATACTCAACTGCGCAGCGCGCAGCGCGCAGAAAGGCCAGCGTGTAGGCACTGTCCTTGCCACCACCGAAAGCCACCAGCACCTTGAAGCCGGCAATCTGCTCGATGCCGCCAGCCGCAACAATCAGGCGCTGGATCAACAGTTGCAGCGCGGTGCGCTCTGCGCGCGAGAAGTACCCCAACAAGCGTTGCAGCACTTGCTGGTAGACATAATTCATTGCCTGTTCGTGAATAGAACTCATCGTGCGTCACCTGTCTGTCGCTCAAGGCATGACACGGTGCAGACAGAACATTGAACATCAAGCTGACAACTCAATTTATAGTCGAGCATGACTCATTCCCTGAGTGGTAATTACCGACGCATTATCAGTATCTTTAAAACAATTACAATAGACAGTTTGCTTTAAAAAACAGTGCAGCCAGCAGAACACCCTCAACAACTTAAACAAATCGTTTAATTGTACTATCGAACTCATGAGACACGCGAAACGCTTGAAAGCCATAGCCTGCAAACCCTTCAGGCAGGCTGTTCAGGCTTTACCGATGCCCTTGGGGCATCGATCCAGTTACTGTTTCATTCTAGCCCGTGGGAAAGGACATTTATAAGTCGCCGTGACTGTCAGCGCCAATACACTTAAATAAACAGTCGAGACGGCCCTGCCGCTGCGATGCTCTTTTTAATATTCATTCACGGCTACCCCACTTCCAGAAAAACTGACAGGGGCATTATTCAGAAGTGTTTAATTCGTGGTGTTCTTTTTCGATGTGGAATGCAAAAAGCCTTCCGTTCGGAAGGCTTTTCAATAACGAGCGCTGACAGGAGGTGATGAATCAGACCGCCTCGACTTCCAGCACCGCACGCCCGCCAATCGGGCAGACATCCATGTAACGGTGCGCCTGCACCACCTGCTCGAACGGAAAGCTGCGCGTCTGCAACGGCGCCAATACCTTGTCGGCGGTCATCTGATTGATCTGCTGCAAGGCGCGTTGCAGTGCGGCCTCATCCTGGGTAATGCCCAGCTCGGGCTTGCCGGTGAAATTGCCCAGGCAATGCACGTAGAACTGGATGTTCTTCTGGAAAGCGGCACAGGCCGGAAACGGCGTCTGATTACCGCCTTGCAGGCCATACAGCACCAGACTGCCACGCGGCGCAAGCACATCGCCCATGATCGACATCTGCGGACCGCCAAGGCCATCGAAGACGGCATCGACACCACGGTTGTCGGTGTACTTGTTGATCGCCATCAACAAGTCCTGTTCTTCGGTGACCACCACTTTTTCAGCGCCCAGTGACAGCAGGTACTCACGAGCATCCTCGGTCTTGGTCGCGGCGATAACCCGAGCCCCCAGTGCCTTGCCCAACTGCACGAATGCAGGGCCGGAGCAGTGGCTGGCGTCGGTGACCAGTACGGTTTGACCGGACTTGATACGCGCCAGATCAACGTATGCAAAGTACGCCACCAGATACGGCGTGTAATGCACGCTGGCCTGGACCGGAGTCAACGCATCTGGGTAGCGGGTCAATGCACGGCGCGGCATGACGATGGATTCGCCGTAGACCGGGTGCTGGTTGGCATCGGCCGCAGGAAAACTGGCGACCTTGTCGCCTACTTGCAGATCATCCACACCGTCGCCCAGCGCGGTAACCACGCCAGCCATCTCATAACCCAGACCGGCAGGCAGCCGGGCATGGGTAGATGCGAGATTTTGCCGCCAAAGAACGTCGTACCAGCTGACACCGATGGCCTGAACACGCACCTGCACCTCGCCGGTGACAGGCGACGCGACAGGATGCTCTTCGACTTTGAGCACCTCGGCCGGGCCAAACTGGTGAAAACGGATCGTGCGGGACATTTAGAACCTCGCCTGGTGAACCTTGATGCCACAAACTTTATCCGGGCATTGCCGGCAACACCATCGGTGGCTATTAATAGTCGACATGCCTGTCATCGATTGTGTCCTGTGCGCTGCACGGCGCAGCCAGACAGCGTCTGGGCGTCGATGCGCGTAATGGCCGCCATTGTTCGCATGTCGACGAAACATTGCAAGCCGTGTGGACATTCAGTAACCCTCACAGTAATTTTCGCTGCGCCCGACCCGCATTTGCTCGTACTATCGCACCCTGCTCACGTCCTCAACCGACAAATGGCCCGAGATATTCCGCATGAATCGCAACGACCTGCGTCGCGTCGACCTCAACTTGCTCATCGTTTTCGAGACCCTGATGCATGAGCGCAGCGTCACACGTGCGGCGGAAAAGCTGTTTCTCGGCCAGCCGGCAATCAGCGCTGCGCTGTCGCGGCTACGCGGCCTGTTCGATGATCCACTGTTCGTGCGCACCGGGCGCAGCATGGAGCCCACCGCCCGAGCGACGGAAATCTTCGCCCTGCTCTCCCCGGCACTCGACTCCATCTCGACAGCGGTCAGCCGCGCCTCAGAGTTCGACCCGGCGACCAGCACCTCGGTGTTCCGCATCGGCCTGTCCGATGACGTCGAGTTCGCGCTGCTGCCCACCCTGCTCAAGCGTCTGCGCTCCGAAGCGCCGGGCATTGTGCTGGTGGTCAGACGAGTCAATTACATCCTCATGCCTCCCCTGCTCGCCTCCGGGGAGATTTCCGTCGGCGTCAGCTACACCCAGGACCTGCCCGCCAACGCCAAGCGCAAGGTCTTGCGCAGGAGCAAGCCGCAACTGCTGCGCGCCGACTCGATACCCGGCCCGTTGAGCCTCGACGACTTCTGCGCCCGCCCCCACGCACTGGTCTCCTTCGCCGGCGACCTGAGCGGCTTCATCGACGAACACCTCGAGAAACTCGACCGCAAACGCCACGTCGTCCTCGCCGTGCCCCAGTTCAACGGCCTGGCCACACTGCTCACCGGCACCGACATCATCGCCACCGTGCCTGATTATGCGGCGCAGGTCCTGACCGCCGCAGGAGGCGTGCGCTCTGAAGACCTGCCGATTGAAACCCGAACGTTCGAACTGCACATGGCTTGGCGCGGCGCGCAGGATAATGATCCGGGGGAGCGTTGGTTGAGGTCGCGGATTCAGATGTTTTTTTGGGATCCGGATAGTCTTTAGGGGTCGTTGGGCAGGCTGTTTAGCTGGTTATTTCCGGCTTTTCATGGGTCACGGAGATCTATTTACTTTCAGAGGATTGCTACGTTGGGAGCATATCTGTGGGCATGCTTTGGATGGTTTGAAAAGGATGCGCAGCCTGAGGTCCAGTGAGCTATTGATGAGGGTGGGTGGACTGGGGGAGATATGAGCCCTCGGCCCGCCCCATATCAATGGCAGAGCCGTAGTGAGCGCGTCACCCACCACTCTGGACAGATGCGTGCAAATATAAAAAAATATGATGGCATAATGCTTCGACAACCAGCAAAATTCACACGTTCCCAACGGATTTGAAGGAGCGGTCCCGATGACATGGCCAGTCACGCTGAAACTCGACAGCCCAGCCTACCCGCTCAGCGTAGTGCAACGCGCCGCTTATTCACTGGCCGACATTGTCGCGATCCAGGTCAGTATTGAAACCAATCAGATTAGCCTCACGGCCCACCCTGCCGAAGCAAGGCTAGCGCTGTCCCCAGAGCAAGCTCACTCACTGATCCTCCAGCATCTGAACGACTTCGCCCTACGCGACCATATTAACCGCGAAACAACAGAATTACGTGAAATCCTGGCCCGAGCCGCGCTCGCTGGATGTGGGGTTTCGCAGTGACACTGATTGCGACAGACGCCAAGCACTACCACTTGTTGCCTTTTCGATTCATGCGCATGAATACGGGACGTGACCGTGACATCCTGCTCACCTCCGATACCGGTGAGTACATGCACGTGAACGACGCGCAATTGCGAGCCCTCAGTTACTTCGATCTTCAAGCAAGTACGCCCTTCTACAAGGACCTGCTGGCCCGCCACTTCATCTACGAACCAGGCCGCCACGACCCGCTCCCGGAAATGGCCGCGCAGTATCGCAGCCGCAAGGACTTCCTCTTCCAAGGCCCTGCACTCCACTTGTTCGTGGTTACATTGCGCTGCAACCATACCTGCCAATACTGCCAAGTGTCGCGGGCTCCTCTGGGAGGGGCCGGCCACGACCTGTCGGAAGCGGATGCACAGGCGGCGGTCGATCGCCTGTTCGAATCGAACGCTCCTGCTCTGACTGTGGAGTTTCAGGGTGGCGAGCCGCTTCTGGCCTTCGAGCGTGTCCGCCAGATTGTCGAATGGGTCGTTGAACGGAACGTGGTCGAACAACGGGATATCCAGTTTGTCATCACCACCACGCTGCATCATCTGACAGAGGAAATACTCGATTTCGCAGAACAGAATCGCATCCAGTTTTCGACCTCGCTCGATGGACCGGCGCCCTTGCACAATGCCAACCGCCCTACTCCGTTACGAAACTCCTACGAACGCACTTTAAAAGGCATCCAGTGGGTCCGTGAGCGCCTTGGCCATGATGCCGTTTCCGCGCTAACCACGCTGACTTCAAGAAGCCTCGAACAACCTAAAGCGATCATCGATGAGTATGTAAACCAAGGCTTCTCCAGCATCTCGCTTCGGCCTCTGAGCCCTTATGGGTTTGCCACCAAGAGTGCCCATCGACTCGATTACACTATTGAGCGATACCTGGCCTTCTACAAGGAGGCACTGGCTTATTTGCTAAATATCAACCAACAGGGTGTATACCTCTCAGAGAGTTATACGAGCCTGCTGTTGAAGAATATCCTGACACCCTTCTCCTCCGGTTATGTAGACCTGCGCTCCCCTGCTGGCGCAGGCACTGCGGTGCTGGTTTACAACTATGACGGTTACGTCTATCCCTCGGACGAAGCCCGGATGTTGCTGGAGATGGGTGAAGACGGCTTGAGGCTAGGCACCGTGCAGCAACCCTTGTCTGAATTACTCGCATCGCCCGTTATGAATGCGTTGCTCGCCAGTGGTGTAGCAGAGGCGCTGCCGGGCTGCTCCGACTGCGCACTTGTCCCGTACTGTGGTGCTGACCCCGTCGAACACTATGCCCGCCAAGCTGACCCGATCGGACACCGAGTGTTCAGCAGCTTCTGCAAGAAGAACATGGGGCTGCTGAAGCATCTTTTCGGCCTGCTTTGCGATGGCGACGACAACGTGCAGAGGGTGCTGCTGTCTTGGTTGAACAGGCGCTCTTACAACGATGTCCGGTTCCCGGGTTACAGGGGCTGATGGCGATGCTACGCAAAGATACCCACTTCGAAATCCATCATCTGAATGAGCCGAAACTGCTCAAGGTCATCACTCTGGATGAGTTCATCGAACAAGGCCTGGCTGTTTGTGCTGGAAGCGCTGAGTTCGGTGACCTGCTGCTTTGGCTGCCAAACGAAGAACGGCTACGGATCCCGTATCTGCTCTCATTACCAGTGGGTGGATTCCTGATCCCAGAGCCAATGATCGGCGACTTCGACAGCGCGCGGCCACACCTGCACACCCCTAAAGATGCGGATGTCGTGCAGCCCGGCGATGTCATTGCCATCACACCAGGCAACGCGATGGTGCGAGTGCTCTATCGACGAGGCTCAGACAGCAACCTGCTGTTCATGACCGATCGTTGCAACAGCCTCTGCCTGATGTGCTCGCAGCCGCCCAAAGATATCGATGACCGTTGGCACATCGAGGAGAACCTACGGCTGATCGACCTGATGGACCCGGGCGAGGAAAATCTGGGAATCAGCGGCGGAGAACCAACGCTTTATCGCGACGGCCTGCTCGAAATCCTGGCCAAGTGCAGAGCCGTTTTGCCTCAGAAATCCATTCATGTGCTCAGCAACGGGCGTCTGTTCCAAGACCCGAGCTGGATCGCAGCGCTCTCTGCCATCGGCCACCCTCAGTTGAGTTGGGGCATCCCGCTGTATGCCGACAATGCAGAAGATCATGATCATGTGGTGCAGGCTCCAGGCGCGTTCAGCGAAACCCTGCAAGGTCTTTACAACCTGGCGCGCGCCAACCAGATCGTCGAGATACGCGTGGTACTCAATCGCCTGACCACACCACGCTTACCCGAGCTCGCCCATTACGTGTTCAGGAACCTGCCCTTCGTGCGGCATGTTGCGCTGATGGGTATCGAAAGCACCGGCCTGGCCAGGAAAAACTACGAAGAACTGTGGATTGACCCGCTGGACTATCAAGAGTCGTTGAGCCAGGCCGTGTATTTCCTGTTCAACCGCGGAGTGCCGGTCTCGATCTACAACTTGCCCCTGTGCCTAATCCCGGCTCACCTCTCGCGTTTCGCCCGCCAGAGCATCTCGGACTGGAAGAATCTGTTCATCGATACCTGCCAACAATGCGCTGCCGTCAAACATTGCTCTGGCTTCTTCAAATCTCAAACCGACCGCTGGCAGAGCCGCGGCGTACAACTACTATCGACCGAGGCCTTTAGCGCCTATGCAAGGAGTGCACAGTGAAATTGCTCGACCGCTGGAAAGTTCTGATCAGTGGGATCAGCTTGCTGCCAATGGCAGGTACCACCCTGGCACAGGCGGGCCATCTGTCGCTCGCCGATGCGAACTGGCAACCCAACGACAAGCTACAGCCCCCGGCATTTGCCGATACGCTCAATGCGCCAGACACCGTCAACATCTATGCGGCACATCGCTCGCACAGTTCACACCGATCCCACAGCTCGCATAGTTCTCACTACAGCGGCTCGGGTGGCTATAGCGCACCTCGCTACTACAACCCACCCGCTACCAGCACTCGAAGCTACAACGCGCCGAATTCTTCGAGCAGCACCTCAAGCGGCAACAGCCTTTATCAGTCGTCTGACACCACCGGCGGGACAAGTTCGAGCACTTCAAAGAGCCGCGCGACCAATGAGCAGAAAAGCAACCTGGTCACCCGTGTTCAGACCGCGCTGATGGTGCGCCAGTATTACCAAGGCACCATTGATGGGGTGATGGGCAAGGCGACACGTGGTGCGTTGATGGCCTTTCAGATGGACAGTGGACTGACAGTGAATGGCCGGATGGATACGCCATCGCTAAATGCGTTGGGCATCAAGATTCCATAAGTCGCTTCAGGCCAAAGCTAGCGTCCGCTCAGCAACGAAGGAATTATCGCATGCAGCATATCATTCAAGTTGACAACACTCTCTGGGCATTGATCAGCCGCCTGCAAGGCAAGGAACTGCAAACACCGTCGCGTAGCGCCCGTTTCCGTATCGCTACTGTTGATGCAAATCGCGTTGTGATTGAGACCGGATCGGAAGACTCTCGGTTGGAGCTGACTCGAGCAGCTTTCCAGCAAACGTTGGAATACCTCGTCGTTAACAATCATTTCGGCCAAGCACAAGCTGTGGAGATCAGCTCCAACCATACGTACGAAAAAGCAGGCCCACTTTGCCAAGCGGCTCGTTACAGAGCAGAAGGCAAGCCGGGCCGTACCAACATCACCTACATTCTGCCGATTCTAGAGCAGTGCCAAGCAGTCGGCATCTGGTCAGCCACCCCAAACAGCACTTGGCTGCTGCCCTGAGCGGAGTTATAGGCCTCCTTTCAATGCCTAACCTCAGATAACAGCCATAGTCGGTGAGCAGGCTATGTATACAGCCTGATTGAAGCCCCATCCATTGAGCGCAGCTATGGATTAACCTCTGACCAAGACAGACCAGCGGGCTATTGCAGCACATCCCGCCATCAGCCTGCTTTGTCGATCTTTTTCTAGAGCTCGAAGGTACCCAACAGGGCCAGAAGGCTCTAGCATGGGAACTGACGTTTACTGATGAGCAATACGTACGGATACAGAAATGGCAAGGATTGATCTGAAAGTCCCCTTCTCAGAAAAAGATGAAGCAAAATCACTCGGTGCCAGGTGGGACCCTAGCCTGAAGACTTGGTACATCCCCGAGGGTGTCGGCATCGGCCCCTTGGCTCAATGGCTGCCGGCAACAGAGTACGCGGACCTGGAGCATGGACCAGAATTTTGCGTGAGAGCGCCTTACTACTACGTCATGGAGTCGGTGTCCGACTGCTGGGGCTGCTCCAATTTGACCCGCGTGTTCTCATTCAAGCTGCCCGAGCAACACGAGGAATTCGAATACTACGAGGATGAGGACGAAGATTTCGCGCTCACAAGCAACCTCGGCGAATGGAAGTGCCATGGGTATCGCGGAACGGTCTCTAACGTCGACAGCCTCTCCCCCTTGGTCATGACGCAGATCCATCACTTCACCGACAAGTTCAAGCAGGCCTACAGCAAAACGGCAGGCAGCCGCTACCTGATGAATCACTGCGAAAACTGCGGAGCAAAGCTCGGCGATTTCTTCATGCACAGCGAACCTGGTGGAGCTTTCTTCCCGACCTCACCACAAGAAGCTAAGCGGATGACTCTCATCAGAATCAACGAGCGGTTCGACGCGAACTGCAGCGTCGGCTTTGCATCCGAAGATTTTTTCGACTGGATGCAGGTTCGTGAGCAACCCTAATTACCCTATCCAATCCCGGACTGCCCGAGGACCTCACGCGCCTCAGGCCCACCTACGGGGTATTGAGTAAATCAGTAGAAGGCGCTGCATTGATGGCAAGGATGATTCCTGACCAAAAACGTTGTGACACTAACAGCAAGGGCGAACGAGATCTCTACACCATCTTCAAGACGGAGCTACCGGACGACTACGTTGTCATCCATAGCCTTCCTTGGCTCTGCTCCGCTGTGAACAAGGTTGACCCTCAAGCAAAGCCGACCGGAGAGATCGATTTTTTGATCGTCCATCCGGAAAAAGGGCTGCTTGTGCTTGAAGTGAAGAGCGGCGAATACGGCGTTAGGAACAACCGGTTTGTCCACCTCCACAAACATTACACCATCGACCCCGTCGGCCAGACCCGCAACAGCACCCACGGAATCGCCAGGTGGTTGGGGGCCGATCCGTCACTTCGATTCCGGATCGGCTACGGATTTATTTTTCCCGAATCCGATTTTGCAGGGAAGGCGACCACGCCAGGAATGTACGACACGACTTCCTCTCCCCCACAGCCGCTCTACATCGACTGTCGAGAGATGCCGAACGTCACGCAACGTGTCGTCGAATTGATGGACTACTGGAAAACCACCTTGGGAAATTTCGACTTAGGCGAAGCCCGCGTCGCTCGCGTCGTTGAATTTCTCACCCCAGAAATCGACGGCAGGCGTGGCTGGGCCAGTCGCATCTTCTTCGACAACAAGCTCTGGCTTCAACTGACAGCGGAACAGAACACGGTAGTCACGAGGGTGCTAAAGAACAAGACCTCCCTTGTGACCGGATGGCCAGGAACCGGCAAAACTCTGATTGTGATCGAAACCGCTAGGAGACTGGCCGCTCAGAAAAAGAAAGTGCTGGTGGTCTCGTTCAACAACAAGCTCACGGAGTACGTCCGCACCCAGCTCGCTGACTCGAAAAACTGCGAAGTGGTGACCTGGCACGGCCTATGTGGGCAGGCGCGCAACGCTTTGGGCCGCGCAAGTGAAGCAGGAAAGGAGGATGAGTGGTACAAGCAACAATGCGCACTCGATCTGAAAGACGCCATTGATCAAGGGCGCATAGCCGATTACAGCGCCTTGCTTGTCGACGAGTCCCAAGCGCTCACCCCATCTTGGTGCGAAACTCTAACTAGCTGGTTCCATAACAAGCCCAAAGCGTTCTTCTGCGACGAAACGCAGGTATTCCCGTACGAACGGGGGAACATCTCCCTGAAGGGCCTTACCGAGCTGCTTGACGTACATCCATTTCCACTAACCATCATCCTGCGAATGCCAAAGGCCGTCACAAGCATACTCGAAGAGGTCATGCCCCCTAAACTTCAACATTCGACTCCAAGAACATTGGAGTATGAGACCGCCGTAGAGATAATTAGCGCAGATCCATGCAAGGAAGCTTCCGACGTTAGGGAAGGTCTGAAGTAGGCAGACTTTTTAACCCTCCCGTTGCTTCAAAGTTTCAAAAAACGTCGTTTCAATCGAAAATCAGACCTTTGCCTCGCCCAACTCCTCTTTTTTCTTCGGACAAGCGCTTTTTAGCGTCAATTGTCCACATTACAGGCGCACCTCTCCTGTATTCAGCAGTCGTTTTCGCATCATCCACAGATTGGACAGAGCAAATAGCGTGGTCTGCTGCGCAGTGTTTTTCAGCAGGCCTCGGAAGCGTACTTTCGTATAACCAAACTGGCGTTTGATCACTCGAAACGGATGCTCAACCTTGGCGCGCAGTTGAGCTTTCGCGTATTCGATTTTGCGACGCATGCGCCCGATCAGACTTTCCTTTGCATGCTTTTTATAACTGCTGGGCCGCGCTGCAATCGACCATATCATTTGGCGATTTTGATGCTCGGGACGCTTTTCGACACCGGTGTAGCCCGCGTCGCCAGAGACGTAAGTTTCTTCTCCGTGCAGTAACTGGTCGACCTGAGTTACGTCAGCTACATTCGCCGCCGTGCCCACCACGCTATGCACCAAACCGGATTCGGCATCGACACCGATGTGCGCTTTCATCCCGAAGAAATATTGATTTCCTTTCTTCGTCTGGTGCATTTCAGGGTCACGTTTTCCGTCCTCGTTCTTGGTCGAACTCGCCGCATGGATGATCGTTGCATCGACCACGGTGCCCTGGCGCAGCAACAAACCACGGTCGCCCAAATAGCCATTGATGACCTGCAAAATCCCACCGGCCAGCTCATGTTTCTCCAGCAGTCGGCGGAAATTGAGGATCGTGGTTTCGTCCGGAATCCGATCCAGGTGCAGTCCTGCAAACTGTCGCAGAATTGTGGTTTCGTAGAGCGATTCTTCCATGGCCGGATCGCTGTAGCCGAACCAGTTTTGCATCAGATGAACCCGCAACATCGCCATCAACGGATAGGCAGGGCGACCACCTTCGCCCTTTGGATAGTGTGGCTCGATCAGTTTGACCAAGCCATTCCAGGGCACGACCTGATCCATCTCGATCAGGAAGCGTTCACGGCGGGTTTGTTTGCGTTTGCCAGCGTATTCGGCGTCAGCGAAGGACATCTGCTTCATCGGGACTCAACCGTTCAGTGCTTGGGACTGGCGTATTTCACCAGATTTGGAAGTCTTTTTCAGAGTTTCCTTAGACAAAAACTCATTGACAGCGGAGTTTCACCTGAAGACATCGTAATTTTGATCGCCAGATTTATATCAAGACAATATATTGACTACTTGATAAAAGAGCGTCCACGTTACGAAACGATTACAAAATTCCGGGGATTGGAGGCACCTGTTATTTTGGTCCTTGGCGCGGAGCTGCTCGATACCGCTGAGTTATTTAGCGCATACTCTCGGGCAACGTCAAAATGTATAGCCATTTACAATGCTTCTAGTCGTACATGGTCAGGAAAGGAAGCATTTAGGTCCAGACTTAAAAGCCTCCCCAACCACCAAGCGACCTTGCAGGATGAAAAAAACAAGCTGCGTATCGATAACATAGTAGCTCGCTCCACAAAAAGAACACCGATAAATCTCGCTAGCCTTAACATTTACTGGGCCGAATTTTGGCGAGCCTGGCTCATAGAAGCAGACGCAGATCATTCACTGGTGAAAATGTGGATCGCTTATCTGGCGCACAAGCTACCTCAGCCTATATTTTTTTGGCCGAAAAACTCAACTAATAGTTTCCATTTGGCCAAGATAAATCCGTCATCGCCAGATTCCGCTGACTCGTACTCTCCGCAGAGATTAATGTTCTATGCATGCAAAGAGTGTGGCGACTTAACGCCACACACTGACACCGTCAAAACTATTTGTACGCTGTGTGAAACAGAGGCAAACAGAACGCCCTATCCAGAAAAACTTATCATAGATGAAATCCTCTTGATGGATGGAGTGGTGTCCGGTGAGCTGTGTAAAGATCGTATTCGTGACTTGCAACCGAACCTGTCATTGAACATTGCCGCAGCCGCCTCGCTATTCCGTGCAGAACGAAAAAAGATGCGCTCAAATGTACTCAAAGTCCAACTACCCGAAGGGCGAAGATTCTATTTGATCGCATTTATTTTCGCTCAGGTAAGAATTGCTACTTTCAAACCCGGAGCGGTCATGGACGTGAATGCACTCGCGGATGAAATCCATGGTCGGTTCAACAGACTGACATCCGTTGCTTCAGTCGAGTGGAGAAAGATTTTCGCTAACGCGATGGGTACTTTCTACTCGAAAGGCTACACGAAAAAGATCAGCAAAGGCTTCTATTCCCCGGTAGAGGACGACCAGGCGCCTGTGCCAAAAAGGTTTAGGTTCGAAGGGGACGACGAGGCCAGTGAGGATGGCGAGATCAATGAAGAAAGCCATGGCAGTGTAAGTGATCACCTCGAAGCAGCGCCAGAGAGCGTTGTAGAACAAGGCTAGGTTTTGTACGAAAAGTCGGTGCGGGTAGAATTGCCGCCATGATTGGCTAGAAGCCCGCATGGCAAAGCGTTACAAACTCTCAGATGCATGGTGGGAATTAATCAGGGATCTGGTTTCTACAGAGCAGAAAATGGGTCGACCACGCAGTGATGATCGTCTGGTACGCCACGGAATCCTGTGGATCCTGTGCCCGGGCGCAGCCTGGCGTGACCTGCCGGAACACTTTAGGCCTTGGTCAACGGTGTATCAGCATTTTCGTAACTGGCGCGACGACGGCACGTTCGACCGAATACTGGAGCGCTTGCATATTCGACTGAACCGGGAAGGACTGATCCTGGATGATCTATTCCACGGCGGTGGGTGCAGCCCGAGCCTCTTCAGGCTCCGAAAAAAGGGGGGCCTGAAGAACCGCTAGACCATGCCTTGGGACGCAGTCGAGGCGGCCTTACTACTAAGATCCATATGGTCTGTGACGCCAATGGCGTTCCCTTACGCTTCATCTTTTCGTCGGGGCAAGCCAGCGATATCGCACACGCCCAACCGCTGTTGGATCAGGTACGAATTCCCGGTAAGCCGGGGCGACCACGCAAGCGTAGTCGCTGGTTACTGGCTGACAAAGGCTATGCCGCAGAACACCTGCGTCATTAATGCGACCGTTACCGAGTGCAGCCCGTGATCCCGCTACGCGCCATCCCACGCAAACTACGACCTGGCTTGCCCCGACTCTTTAATCGTCCAAAGTATCGACAGCGGAACATAATTGAGCGGATGTTTGGTTGGCTGAAAGAGAGCCGAAGAATAGGGACTCGCTACCACAAACTAGCCAGGAGCTTTGCAGCCATGGTCACGCTGGCCTGCAGCCTACGTTGTAGGCCGCAATACTTTTCGTAAAAAGCCTAGAGCCTAGTCAAAATTTTTGAGGAATCCGGATAGCCTCTAAACGAATTATCCCCCCATCGCCTACACATCTACAGCCCCCGCTAAACGCACGAATATAATCACTCAAATTGGCACTCCTACTTCCACTGCTACCAACAGCAGCCGAAGAGTACAGCTATAGCCAACACCAAAGCCCACGTACGCGAAACTCAACCTCGCCCCCTGAAAACAAGACTCAAATCCCCTCCCGCCGCCGATCCTCCCTAGGGCATTTCGTAAAACGTGCTCGATAGCTGCGAGTGAAATACGACGGCGATTCGAACCCGCAGGCGATGCTCACTTCCAGCACACTCAGACCGCTTTGCCGCAGCAGTTGCCGGGCTCTTTCCAGACGCAGGCCCAGATAGAAGTTGCTCGGCGTGTCGTTCAAGTGCAGGCGAAACAAGCGTTCCAGCTGGCGCCGGGTGACGTTGATCGCTTCGGCAAGGGCCAGCGTGCTGAGGGGGCGTTCGGTTTGCTGTTCCATCTCTCCGATCACGTGCACCAACTTCTTGTTGGCTATGCCATAGCGCGTAGCGATCTGCATGCGTTGGTGGTCCTTGCGCGTGCGGATGCGGCCCAGTACGAATTGTTCGGATACCTGAATCGCCAACTCGGGGCCGTGCGCCTGGGCGATCAGGTCGAGCATCAGGTCGATGGACGCTGTGCCCCCTGCGCAGGTGATGCGGCGGCGGTCGATCTCGAACAGTTCCTGGGTCACGGTGAGCTGTGGGTAGGACTCCTTGAACGCTTCAATGGCTTCCCAATGCAGGGTCAGGCGATGGCCATCGAGCAAGCCGGTTTCAGCGAGCACACAGGCGCCAGTGTCGATGGCGCCCAGGGTCACGCCTTCATGATCAAGGCGACGCAGCCATTGCTGCAGGGCCGGCGTGGCGAACTGCAGCGGTTCAAAGCCGGCCACCACCAGCAGGGTCGCGCCTTTTTTCAGCGACTCAAGCGCCGCGTCGGCGTTGACCGACATGCCGTTGCTCGCCTGTACCGCGCCGCCGTCGGCGCTGAGGACGTGCCAGCGGTACAGCTCGCCACCAAAGCGGTTGGCCACCCGCAAGGGCTCCAGCGCGGAGATAAAGCCGATGGCCGAGAACCCCGGCATCAGCAAAAAATAGAAATCCTGGGCCATGGTAACGCTCTCCTCGGACCTGCAGCGTGGCACGTTGATACTCCCGTTCATCGGGACATTCAAGGGGCAGGTCGCCGCAGTGCAAAAGCGGGTCGCTGCAGTGCGCTTGGCCGCCCTCCAGGCAGGGTAATTTGTTCCCACGGTGCACAAAGACGCCGACACACCACAATAACGATCTGCCGAGGGCCCCACCATGAACCGACTGATTAGTTGCAGCGTGCTTGCACTCAGCGCCAGCGCGCTCTTGAGCAGCAATGTAATGGCGGCTGATGCCGCTTCATGCCAGAACGTGCGCATGGGTGTGGTGAACTGGACCGACGTGATCGCAACCAGCGCCATGACCCAAGTGTTGCTCGACGGCCTGGGTTACAAGACCAAACAGACCAGCGCTTCCCAGCAGATCATTTTCGCCGGTATCCGTGACCAGCGCCTGGATCTCTTTCTGGGCTACTGGAACCCGTTGATGACCCAGACCATCACGCCGTTTGTCGAGGCCCGGAAGGTCAAAGTGCTCGACAAACCGAGCCTGCAAGACGCTCGCGCCACCCTCGCCGTGCCGACTTACCTGGCGGACAAGGGCCTGAAGACCTTTGCCGACATCGCCAGGTTCGAGAAGGAACTGGGCGGCAAAATCTACGGCATCGAGCCTGGTTCAGGCGCCAATACCCAGATCAAGGCGATGATCGCCAAAAACCAGTTCGGCCTGGGCAAATTCCAGTTGGTGGAGTCCAGCGAAGCCGGCATGCTCGCCGCCGTGGACCGTGCCGTACGCCGCAAGGAAGCCGTGGTGTTTTTCGGCTGGACACCGCACCCGATGAACGTCAACGTGGCGATGACTTACCTCAATGGCAGCGACGACGCCCTGGGCCCGAACGAGGGCATGGCTACGGTGTGGACGGTCACTTCGCCGACTTATGCCGAACAGTGCCCCAACGTGCATAGATTGCTGACTAACCTGACGTTCACCGCCGCCGACGAGAGCCGGATGATGCAGCCGCTACTGGATCACAAGGATGCTCTCGAGTCCGCCAGACAGTGGCTCAAAGACCATCCTCAAGACCAGGCGCGCTGGCTGGAGGGCGTCACCACCTTCGACGGCAAACCGGCTGCGGCAAATCTTCAATTGAGCAGCCAATAACCTGATTTTGAACGGCCGCTTCGCGATCATCCATCGTCGCGAACGGCATCCTCACGCCTGTAAGGAGCCACCCCATGAACCACGACGTCATCATCACCTGCGCACTCACCGGTGCTGGCGACACGACCGCCCGAAGCCCTCACGTACCGGTCACGCCCAAGCAAATCGCGGCCGCCGCGGTTGAGGCCGCCAAAGCCGGTGCCACCGTGGTGCACTGTCATGTGCGCGACCCGCACACCGGCAAGTTCAGCCGCGACGTGGCGCTGTACCGCGAAGTGATGGAGCGTATTCGGGAGGCCGACATCGACATCATCGTCAACCTCACCGCTGGCATGGGTGGCGATCTGGAGATTGGCGAAGGTGAACGCCCGATGGAGTTTGGTGCGAATACCGATCTGGTCGGCCCAATGACACGTCTGGCTCATGTCGAGGAACTGCTGCCGGAAATCTGCACCCTCGACTGCGGCACCCTGAACTTTGGCGACGGCGACACTATTTACGTGTCCACCCCGTCGCAACTGCGCGCCGGCGCCAGACGTATCCAGGCGCTGGGCGTAAAGGCCGAGCTGGAAATCTTCGACACCGGCCACCTGTGGTTCGCCAAACAGATGATCAAGGAGGGTCTGCTCGACAACCCGCTGTTCCAGCTGTGCCTGGGTATTCCATGGGGCGCGCCCGCCGACACCACCACCATGAAAGCCATGGTCGATAATCTGCCCGCCGATGCGGTGTGGGCGGGCTTTGGTATTGGCCGCATGCAGATGCCGATGGCCGCGCAAGCGGTGTTGCTGGGCGGCAACGTCCGGGTCGGTCTGGAGGACAACCTGTGGCTGGACAAGGGCGTGCTCGCCACCAACGGTCAATTGGTGGAACGCGCCAGTGAAATTCTCAGCCGCCTGGGCGCACGAGTCATGACCCCGGCAGAAGGCCGCATCAAGATGGGCCTTGCCAAGCGCGGCTAATGCCTTCAAGACATAAAACCCTGTGATTGAATCACCGCACTCTTCAGGATCGTCGCCATGAGCTTTATCACTGAAATCAAAACCTTCGCCGCTCTTGGCAGCGGCGTCATCGGCAGTGGCTGGGTATCCCGCGCCCTCGCCCATGGACTGGATGTGGTCGCCTGGGACCCCGCGCCCGGCGCCGAAGCAGCGTTGCGTAACCGTGTCGCCAATTGCTGGGGTGCGCTGGAACAACAGGGTCTGGTACCCGGTGCATCCCAGAACCGCCTGCGCTTCGTGGCCACCATCGAGGAATGTGTCAGCGACGCCGACTTCATTCAGGAAAGCGCCCCGGAACGCCTGGAACTGAAACTGGATCTGCACAGCAGAATCAGCGCGGCGGCCAGGCCGAATGTGTTAATTGGTTCAAGTACGTCCGGCCTGTTGCCAAGTGACTTCTACGAAGGCTCCGCGCACCCGGAACGCTGCGTAGTCGGTCACCCGTTCAATCCGGTGTACCTGCTGCCGTTAGTGGAAGTGGTGGGCGGCAAAAATACCGCTCCGGCGGCCATACAGGCGGCAATCAAGGTCTATGAATCACTCGGTATGCGCCCGCTGCATGTGCGCAAGGAAGTCCCCGGCTTTATCGCTGACCGCTTGCTCGAAGCGCTATGGCGCGAGGCGCTGCACCTGGTCAATGACGGCGTGGCGACCACCGGTGAAATCGATGATGCGGTTCGCTTCGGCGCCGGACTGCGCTGGTCGTTCATGGGCACCTTTCTCACCTACACATTGGCGGGTGGCGATGCAGGCATGCGCCACTTCCTGACGCAGTTCGGCCCGGCATTGCAGTTGCCGTGGACCTACCTGCCGGCACCGGAACTGACCGACAAACTGATCGACGATGTGGTCGACGGCACCACTGACCAGTTGGGTAAACACAGTATTTCGGCATTGGAGCGCTACCGTGACGATTGCTTGCTCGCCGTGCTGGAGGCGGTAAAGACTACCAAGGCCAGGCATGGCATGAGCTTCGCGGAATGAACCTACGGTAGCTGGCTTGCCTCCAGTGAGTGGCTGTGAGTCTTCCATCACCCTGCAAAGCACGCCAGTTACCTCATTTGATCAGAACTGACCCGGAATCCTCCGACATGCCTGCACTGACCACCTATACCACCCGAGTCCAACCCGACTGGGTCGACTACAACGGCCACCTTCGTGACGCGTTCTACCTGCTGATCTTCAGCTACGCCACTGACGGGCTGATGGACGCCCTGGGACTGGATAGCGATAACCGCGAAGCCAGCGGCCACTCGCTGTTCACCCTGGAACTGCACCTCAACTACCTGCACGAAGTGAAACTCGGCGCCCAGGTCGAGGTGCATACCCAACTGATCGCCCATGACGCCAAGCGCGTGCATCTCTATCACAGCCTGCATTTGGCAGGTGATGACATGGAACTGGCCGGCAATGAGCAAATGCTGTTGCACGTCGACCTGAGCGGCCCGCATGCAACGATGTTTACCGAGGCAACAAAGGAAAGACTTGACGCTATAAGCGCCGGGCAGTCCGATCTGCCGAGGCCCAAACTCCTCGGCCGAGTGATCGGGTTGCACACAGGAAAATAATCGAAAAGCCCTACTGCCAAGGTTTTGGCCGGCATCGGACTGCCTTGAATGGTACTGGAGAGCGTGTGACCGCGAGGTGACTTGTCGAACTGCGAGCATCATTCGCGTAACCCGTTGAACATTGGTGCTTCGCATTTCAATTTACGCACAAAAACAGCTTGCATTCCGATCCAACATGCAACTATAAAATGTACATGACTAGACAGGTTCGATTCGACAAGAAAACCCAGGTGATCAATGAGCTGATCCGCCGTATCGAAAGCGGCCAGATGAGCTCCGGCGCCCTGCTTCCCGGGGAAAATCTTCTCGCCCAGGAATTCAACGTCAGCCGCGGCACGCTGCGCGAGGCGTTGTCCGAGCTCAAGCGGCGTAACTTCATTGCCACCCAGACCGGCGTGGGTTCGATCGTCACCTACGACGGCTTCAGCCTGGACCAGCGTGCCGGCTGGGCTCAGGCCCTGGCCGACACGGGTGCTGGCGTGCGTACGGAAATCCTGCGTCTGGTGGCGGTGCAACGGCCCGACATGGAGGTGCGCCTCGGCACTTCCAGCCTGGTGGCCCTGGATCGCCGGCGTATCGCCGCTGATGGCAGTATCGTTTCCCTGGAGCGCGCCTTGATCCCGGCGGTCGATGGTTTGGAAAACCTGCCGCAAAACGGTCTGCTGGAACAGTCACTGACAGTGACCATGGCCGCCCACGGCTTCATCGGCGACAAGGGCGATCAGTGGATCGGTGCAGGGCCTCTGAACCGTGATGATGCCGTGCTGCTGGCACGCGAGCCCGGCACGGTGTTTCTCAAGGCCGTGCGCACGACCTTTGACCGCCGTGAACGTTTTATGGAGCACGTAGAGAGCCTGTTGGACCCCGTGCATTTTCGCCTTCACCTCGCCTTCGGATCGTCCACATGAGCGCAACATTTCTGCAAGACCGAGGCCTGGGTGCCTTTTATGGCCTGGCCTTGGGCGACGCTTTGGGCATGCCGACGCAGTCGCTGCCGCGCGCGTTGATCCTGCAACGCTATGGCCGTATCAGTACGCTGATCGGCGCCGATGCCGACCAGCCGATCGCACCGAACATGCCTGCGGGCGCCATCACCGATGACACCGAGCAGGCGATCCTGGTGGCACAGTTGCTGGTGGCCGGCTGCGGCAGCATCGACCCGACAGCCCTGGCCCACAGCCTGATCGAGTGGGAAGCCGCGATGAAAGCCAAGGGCTCCTACGACCTGCTGGGGCCTTCGACCAAGCGCGCGATTGAAATGATCCTTGACGGCCACAGCCCCGAAGAAGCTGGCCGCTTTGGCACCACCAATGGCGCGGCAATGCGTATTACCCCGGTGGGCATCGCAGCCGACGTGAGCAACCGCGAGGCCTTCATGGCGCTGGTGGTGCAAGCCTGTCAGGTGACCCATAACACCACGCTGGGCATCTCCAGCGCGGCAGCCGTCGCGGCCGTGGTGTCCGCCGGGATCAATGGCACGCCCCTGGCCGAAGCTCTGGAGATAGGTACTGAGGTAGCCCTGAGTGCCGAACGCCATGGTCATTGGGTTGCGGGTGGGCGTATCGCCGCGCGCATTCAATGGGCCAAGGCACTGTGCGCTGACTGCACAGACGAACAACTGGCCGACCGGGTGCACGATGTGATTGGTACCTCGGTCGCCTCACAGGAATCAGTGGTCGCTGCCTTCACCCTCGCCCACCGCGTGGCGAGCAGCCAGCTCAGTCCGTTCGATGCAGTGTGCATGGCGGCCAGCCTGGGCGGTGACACCGACACGATTGCCGCCATTCTCGGCGCCATGCTGGGTGCCTGCAATGGCATGCAAGCCTGGCCGGCGGCGTTGATCGAGCAAATTGATGCGGTCAACGCGCTCGATCTCGCGCCCTTGGTCGAACAACTGCTGGTCCTGCGCACCGGTTGATAGACCGGGTTGTGCTCGCTCACTGTGAACGAGATCACCCTCGCCCTCAGCCTTCCGAGCGGCGATCTGGCTGACCCGATTTCGGAATAGCCAATTTGCACTGGATTGCACCTGCTGACGTACTGCCACAACCACAATAAAGGCAATAGGAGCAACGCAAATGACGACATCGTCCGCCTCTCAAGGTGCGGGTCAGCTGGAAACCCGCGGTATCGAGCCGGTTCCTGAAAACGAGTGCAACGGCCACCCGCTGCAACTGTTCTGGGTCTGGTTCGCCGCCAACATCAGCATCCTGGGCTTGTCGCTGGGTGCCACCCTGGTAGCGTTTCAGGGGCTGGCCATCTGGCAGGCAATCATCGTCGCCATCCTCGGTGCCGCCGGCTCGTTCGCCGTGGTGGGCGTTATCTCCATTGCCGGGCGCCGCGGGCGGGCACCGAGCCTGACGCTGTCCCGGGCCATCTTCGGGGTGCGAGGCAATATCGGGCCCACGCTGGTTTCACTGATGTCGCGCCTGGGCTGGGAAACGGTCAACACCACCACCGCCGCGTTTGTCCTGCTGTCACTGTTCGCGATCCTTTTCGGCACCCCCGTGGAGGCGAAAAACTCGCCTGGCCTGACCCTGCTGTTCATCGCCTTGTTCGTGCTGCTGACGCTGACCGTCTCGGGCCTGGGCCATGCCACTCTGCTGGTCATCCAGAAATGGGCGACTTACCTGTTCGGCGCGCTGAACCTGGTGGTCGGTGGCTTTCTGCTCACCCA
Source organism: Pseudomonas cerasi (assembly GCF_900074915.1). Taxonomy (GTDB): domain Bacteria; phylum Pseudomonadota; class Gammaproteobacteria; order Pseudomonadales; family Pseudomonadaceae; genus Aquipseudomonas; species Aquipseudomonas cerasi. The sequence goes on along the minus strand of NZ_LT222319.1, from coordinate 2,630,311 downwards.
CATCGACTGGAGCCTGGTCTTCGACGCGCCGGCAGCGCCACTGAGTGCCATGATCATTGGCGTCGGCACCATGGCCGCCGGCACGGGTATCGGCTGGGCCAACGCGGGCGCCGACATGTCGCGCTATCAGCACGCCAGCGTGAAGGCCACTCGACTGGTGGCCTCGGCGGCATTTGGCGCAGGGATCCCTCTGGTTTTGCTGATCACCCTCGGCGGCTTGCTGTCGGTGGGCAACGATCATCTGGCGTCAGCCACCGACCCGATCATCGCCATTCGCGAAATGTTGCCCACCTGGATGGCCGTGCCCTATCTGATCACTGCGTTCGGCGGCCTGCTGTTGTCCAATAACCTGTCGGTCTACTCGGCTGGCCTGACCACCTTGACCCTCGGCCTGAAGGTCAAGCGAGTACATGCAGTCATCGTCGATATCATCGCGATCTTTGCCGGCTCGATCTATTTCATGCTGATCGCCGACAGTTTCTACGGCCCCTTCATTACGTTCATCTCGATGTTGGCGGTGCCCATTACCGCGTGGGTCGGCATCTTTGTCGTCGATCTGCTGCATCGCCACATCTACTCCCCGCACGACCTGCTGGACCAGACCCCAAAGAGCGCCCACTGGTATCGCGGCGGTGTCGAATGGCGCGCGCTGGGCTCGTGGGCATTGGCTATCGTGCTCGGCTTCAGCTTCACCACCGTGGCTACCACCCCGGAGCATGTGCTGTTCAAAGGTTTTCTCGCCGATTCCTGGCTGGGTCATAACGGCCTGGGCTGGATCGTGACCTTCATTGTCGCCGGAGGCCTGTATGCGCTGCTCGGCGGGGCGCGTGATCGCCGTGTCGTTACCGAAGAGGCTGCCCATGCCCGCTAAATTGCTCTACACCGGCCAGGTCGTGGTTGACCTGGTCATGGCCATCGACCGCCTGCCGCCGTCGGGCGGAGATGTACTGGCCAGCAGCGCCACGTTCGAGGCCGGAGGCGGCTTCAATGTGATGGCCGCTGCCTGCCGCAATGGCTTGCCTACGATTTATCTGGGTCGCCATGGCCAGGGCCGCTTCGGCGACCTTGCTCGCCAGGCCATGCGCGACGAAGGTGTGGAGATTGCTACGATGCCTGTTCCCGGTGAGGATACCGGCCTGGCCGTTGCCCTGGTGGAAGCCTCGGCCGAGCGCTCGTTCATCTCCTATGTGGGCGCTGAAGGTGGTTTGTCTGCCGATGACCTGCAGGGCGTGCAGGTCAGCGCCGAAGATTACGTAGTTGTCAGCGGCTACAGCTTGGCACACAAAAACAAGGTCACGGCCCTGCTCGCCTGGCTGGACGGATTGCCCGGCGGCACTACCGTGGTATTCGACCCAGGCCCATTGGTTGATGCGCTTCATGGCGTCGAGATGCGCGCCGTACTTCCTCTTATCAGCGTATGGTCCAGCAACTGCGAAGAAGCCCTGCGCTTCACGCAAACCCGGACGCCCGCCGACGCGCTCCACCACCTGGCGTCCATTCTGCGCGAAGATGCTCTTATAGTGATTCGTGACGGTCCCGCAGGTTGCTGGGTCCACCATGCCGGACAGACGCGACACATACCCGGCTTTGCCGTCACGGCAATCGACACCAATGGAGCCGGCGACGCCCACGCGGGTGTGCTGCTGGCCGAGTTGGCCAGAGGCAGCAGTGTCGACCGCGCGGCGCTGCGCGCCAATGCGGCAGCAGCGATTGCGGTCACACGCCGGGGGCCGGCGACGGCGCCTGGCCGTGAGGAGGTAGATGCGCTGGTGGGGGCCGATTTTTAGGCTGGCTTGAGCTCGCTGTGCTCAACCAGCCAGACCACACTCCCGGTCCAGCCGGCTGCCCCGTGCAAAACCATGAGCACCTGCGCGCAGTGCGATCACCAGACTTAGCAACAACAGCATCAGCAAGACCCAAGGAAAGGAACCTGCTCCCCATTGGCCAAGCAACACGCCACCCAGTAGCCCTCCACCTGCGATGGCGCTGTTCCAGACCACGACGTTCATCGAAAGCGCGACATCTGCGCCCTCACCTGCCGCATCGGCGAGCGCAGTTTGCAGCAACGTGGCGGCACCGCCGAAGGTCAACCCCCAGATGAAAGCGCCGATGTAAATGGCCGGTGCAGAGCCAGAAAACACGCCGAAGAACACTGACACCGCTGCGAATGTTGCCAGGCTGGCAAGTACTGTCTTGCGCAAATGTTGATCAACCAGCCGTCCCGTGACCCAGATGCCGGCCAGTGCGGCGACCCCGAATGCCAGCAATACCAGGTCCACATCATTCGCCAGCCCCGCCGCGGAAACGAAGGGAGCGACGTAGGTATAAAGCAGGTTGTGAGCCAGCATCCAGGTGAACACAACGCCCAGCACCGAGCGTACGCCGGGCGTGAAAAAGACCTGACGTAACGCCATGCGCTGTGCGGAGGACTTGCCGGGATAGTCAGGGACCTTGACCAAAACCCAGATGATCAGCAGCACGGTCATCCCGGACATCAAGCCAAACGCCATGCGCCAGCCCATGAACCCGCCAAGCCAGGTTCCCAGAGGCACGCCCAGCGACAAGGCAACGGGCGTACCGACCATCGCCACGGCCAGTGCACGGCCTTGCAGTTGCGGGACCACCATGCGCCGTGCGTAACCGGCGATGAGGCTCCAGGCCAGCCCCGCCGAGACACCGGCGAAAAACCTTGCGATCAGCGTCAGTCCGTAACTGGACGACAACGCAGTGACGCTGTTGAAAACCAGAAAGCCGGCAATCGTCACCAGCAAGACCGTCCTGCGCCGCCAGCTTTGCGTCGCGATCGTCAGCGGAATGGCGGCCAGCAATGAGCCCAACGCATAAACAGTCACCATCTGCCCGGCAAACGATGCGGACACCTCCAACCCGTCGGCGATCTGCGGCAACAAACCTGCCGGCAAAGTCTCGGTGACAATGCAGATGAAACCCGTCATTGCCAGCGCCAGCAACGCCCCCAGCGGGAGTGTTTCGCCCTGCTTCTCATCTGTAATCATTGAAAAACCCTCACTAATATACTGATCGGTACAAATATAGGCAGATGGAGTCAGGTGGTCAATGACTTATGTATCGATTAGTATTTAAGTAATTCCATAGGAGACTCGACATGGCACAGCTGGGGCGTCCGCGTACATTTGACCGTGACTTGGCGATCACCCAGGCGCTACACCTGTTTTGGGAGCACGGCTACGACGCAACTTCCCTAAACCAGCTCAAGGCAAACATAGGTGGCGGCATCACGGCGCCGAGCTTTTACGCAGCGTTTGGCTCTAAAAACGCCCTGTTCAATGAAGTGATGGAGCGCTACCTCGACACCTACGGCCGAGTCACCGACAGCCTGTTCGATACGACCCTGCCGCCCAGAGACGCGATTGAAATCACCCTTCGTCGCTCAGCGAAAATGCAGTGTGAGCCTGGGCATCCTAAAGGGTGTCTGGTGGCGTTGGGGCTGATGAGCGCCTGCTCGGACGAAAGCAAGGCCATTTCCGAACCCCTTGCTCGGGCCAGGGATCTGAACCGCACAGGTATCGTGGCCTGCATCCAGCGCGCCGTTGCGGCAGGCGAGTTGCCCGCAACGGTAATACCGGAAACGCTCGCGGCCGTGTTTGACAGTTTTCTTCTGGGCTTGTCTACACTGGCGCGCGACGGTGTCCCACATGCCACACTGGACGCCGCAGTGACCCAGGTGATGAGACTGTGGGACAGCCTGGGCAGTGTTGCCGACAATCATTGACCCTGAAGCTCAATATGGAAGAGGTTCGGGAGGCGTCGAGGACGCCAGACTCTTTGCACTGATTTTTTTGGAGAACACCATGCTTCGCGCGTTTGAAAAATGGCTTGACCCCTTCCCGCCTGACGAAGTGCCACCACCACCTGACGGCCTGGCGCGGTTTCTCTGGGCCTGCACGCGAGGGGCACGCGGTTACATCCTTGCGTTTGCGCTGCTGTGTGCCGGTGTGTCGATTTACGAAGCCTGGCTGTTTTCCTTCCTCGGGCAGGTCGTGGATCTGTTGTCCACGTGGCAGGCTGGCGGCGATACGGCCGCGCAGGAAAGCAGCGTGCTGTGGGGTATTGGCCTGGTATTGCTGAGCAGCATCGTGCTGGTGGCATTACGCACGATGGTGCAGCACCAGGTATTGGCGATCAACCTGCCCCTGCGGCTGCGTTGGGACTTCCACCGACTGATGTTGCGGCAAAGCCTGTCTTTCTTCTCCGATGAGTTCTCCGGCCGCGTCACCACCAAGGTGATGCAGACAGCGCTGTCGGTGCGCGAGGTGCTGTTCACCATCATCGAAATCGTCCCCGGTATCGGCGTCTATTTCATCGCGATCATTGCCCTGGCCGGCGCCTTCGATTTGAAGCTGATGCTGCCTTTCCTTGTCTGGCTCATGCTGTTCGGTCTGGCCATGCGCTACTTCGTGCCACGCCTGGGCAAGGTCGGGCAGGAACAGGCCAACGCGCGCTCATCGATGACCGGACGTGTCTCGGACGCCTACACCAACATCACCACGGTAAAGCTGTTCTCCCATTCCAAGCGTGAAGCGCATTTCGCGCGCGCAGCGATGGAGGACTTCAAGCTCACCGGCTTGCGCCAGATGCGTCTGGTCAGTCAGTTCGAAATCGTCAATCAGGCCCTGGTGGTCGCACTGATCATGGGTGCTGGCGGTTACGCCCTGTGGCTGTGGCACCAGGGTCAGGTCGGCACCGGTGCGGTTGCGGCGATCACCGCCATGGCGTTGCACATCAACGGTATGTCGCACTGGATCATGTGGCAGATGACCTCGTTATTCGAGAACATCGGCACCGTCCAGGACGGCATGCAAACCTTGACTCGCGGTCCCAAGGTTCAGGATGCGCCGGACGCGAAGGCTTTGGTCACCCGAGGCGGCGCGGTCACCTTCGATAACGTGAGCTTCAATTACAACGGCGAACGCCAGGTACTGGATGCCCTGAGCCTGAGCATTCGTCCAGGTGAAAAAATAGGCCTGGTGGGTCGCTCCGGCGCCGGGAAGTCCACGCTCATCAACCTGCTGTTGCGCTTTTATGACGTGGACAAGGGCTCGATCAGTATTGATGGGCAAGACATTGCGCACGTTACTCAGGACAGCTTGCGCAGCGCCATCGGCATGGTCACGCAGGACACCTCGCTGCTGCACCGCTCCATTCGCGACAATATCGCCTACGGGCGTCCCGATGCGACCGATGAGCAAATCCGTAGCGCTGCGGCGAGTGCGCAAGCCGACGGGTTCATCAGCCAGCTGAGCGACAAGCAAGGCCACAGTGGCTACGACACGCTGGTGGGTGAGCGCGGTATCAAGCTGTCGGGCGGCCAGCGTCAACGCGTCGCCATCGCCCGGGTGATGCTCAAGAACGCCCCGATCCTGCTGCTCGACGAAGCCACCAGTGCGCTGGACTCGGAAGTCGAAGTGGCAATCCAGGAAAGCCTCGATGAAATGATGCAGGGCAAGACGGTGATCGCCATCGCCCACCGTCTGTCCACGATTGCCGCCATGGACCGGCTGATTGTCATGGACGACGGCCGCATCATCGAACAAGGCACCCACGCCGAACTGCTGGGTAGAAACGGTACCTATGCGCGGCTGTGGCAGCACCAGAGCGGCGGGTTTCTCGGGGAGGATCAGGGTGTGGCCGAGGACATGGGATAGGCAGCAACAACAAAATAAACAAATGTGCTTTCAGCAAAAATACAATTATTCTTTGCCCATGATCAAAGAACTGAAAACGTTTATCGCCGTGGCAAGAGAAGGCACGTTCGCTGCGGCGGGCAGCAAGATCGGGCTCACCCAGGCCGCTGTCAGTGCGCAGATGCAGCGCCTTGAAGCTGAACTGGGCGTCGAGCTGTTCGACCGAAAAGGACGTTCAGCCCAGCTCAACCGCATGGGGCAGCAGGTGTTGTTACAAGGTCAGGATCTGGTGCGCCAGTTCAGCAGCCTCGGCACTACGACAGTAGGGCTACCCGCGAGCGTGCTGGTGACCATCGGCGCAATTGCCTCTGTACAACGCTCCTTTCTACCGGAAGCGCTGGCTCGGTTTCATCAGCAATTCTCCGCGTGCAGGACGCGCGTCATTCCCGGCCTGTCCATGGACCTGGTCAATCAGGTGGACGCTGGCGAGATCGACATGGCAGCGATCATCCGCCCGCCCTTCTCGCTGCAAAGCGACTTGCGCTGGGCAACGCTGGTCCGTGAACCCTATCGCCTTATCGTGCCAGCTGACATGCAGGGGGATGACTGGGCCGAACTGATTTCGGCTCATCCATTCATTCGTTACGATCGATCGTCATTTGGTGGCCGACAGGTCGATAGGTTCCTGCGCCAGACCCATGTCTCGCTGCGCGAAGTCTGCGAGCTCGATGAACTGGATGCGATTATGAAACTGGTCGCCAACGGCGTCGGCGTCGCATTGGTTCCGGAAACGGCAACCCTGCAGAGATGGCACGCCGGTGTGCGCTCTATCGACTTGAAAGAGCATACGTTCCATCGCGATATCGGGCTGGTACATCGCGCTCGCCGCAGCCTGACCGAACCGGTAACCGCGCTGGTCCAACTGATCAACGAACACGCTCTGACTCGTTAGCGCTGCGCCCGCTCTAGCAGGCCTGGCGCAACATAGTGTGCGCCAGGCTTTTTACTATTTTGCGAACAGCTGACTCATGTCCTTGAACGCCTTGAACTCAAGCGCATTGCCGCAGGGATCGAACAGGAACATGGTGGCCTGCTCACCCACCTGCCCCTTGAATCGAATGTAGGGTTCGATGACGAACTCGGTGCCGAAGGATTTCAAGCGCTCGGCCAGAGCTTCCCATTGAGCCCATTCCAGAATGATGCCGAAGTGCGGAACCGGCACGTCGTGACCGTCTACCGGGTTGCTGTGCACGCTCTCTTGAGAGGCGGTTTTCGGGTGTTCATGAATCACCAACTGGTGCCCGTAGAAATCGAAGTCGACCCACTGATCGCTGGAACGCCCTTCGGAAAGACCGAACACCTCACCGTAAAAGGCACGTGTCGCGGCCAGGTCATAAACCGGGATTGCAAGGTGGAAAGGAGAAAGACTCATCAGGACTCCGATTGCAGCTCTTGGTGGCGTGTGAGCCTGACAGCGTGCTCGCTGTCCGGCGACTTATTCAAGTTCCACTCATGCTAAGGCCGGGCGATACCAATAAAAATCAATATATATTTTAAAGATGCACAAATTATTTTTGTGATAGCGGCCACGCTCAAGCACCAGGCCAGCTCACGAATGCAGGCTGATCCAGCCGTTGATCCCTACATACATCCCGACACAGATAATCAGGACGCTGGACAGGTAAGGTGCGCGTCGAGCAGCTGCACTGAGCCAGGGGAAACGATTCGAGGCTTTTCGCGCACCGGTGGCGGCGGCAGCGCCAACGGTGACCAGCGTGACGGCGAGACCCAGGCTAAAACAGATCACCATCATCGCGCCCAAGGTGACCTGCTTCACCTGCAGGCACAGCAGCAACACGGTGATGGCTGCTGGGCAAGGGATAAGCCCCCCGGTCAAGCCGAACATCAGGATCTGGCCATTGCTGACCTCGCGATGGATGAAGCGCTTGTGAATGTCGTCGGCATGGGCCTTTTCATGGGCGTCCTGATAGCCTTCGGCGCTCAGGTTCAAGCCGTCCAGATCACTGTGGTCATGGCTGTGATTGTGACCATGCTCGTGCTCATGGGAGTCCACGCCGTGCTCATGGCCATGGCCTGTATGCCCGTGACTGAGCCTGGCACTTTCGACCTTATACAACTGCTCGCCACGCCTGGTGCGCCATAGCATCCACAATGCAATGGCGATGATCACGGCAGATGACCCGAGCTGGAAGTAAGGTTCCGTGGTTTCAGCATCCAGCCCCTGGCCCAGATACATCCCGCCGATTGCCACCAGCCAGACAACGGCGGTGTGCGAAACGGTGGCGGCGACACCGAGCATCACGGCCTGTTTAACAGAGCCACGAATGGCCACAATGAACGCCGCCATCATGGTTTTCGAATGCCCGGGCTCCAGCCCGTGCAACGCGCCCAGCAAAATGGCACTGGGGAAATACAGCCAGGCATGCGAACCACCTTGCTGCAACAGCTCGACGAAATTCGGCATGCGAGACCTAAAGGTATTTGGTGATTTGCTTGAAGGCTTCCAGCGGTGCCCGCTCGCCCCTGGCGAGTGAACCGAGCGTGTCTTCGAGGCAGTGATCGATATGATCCCGAATCAACGTGCGCTTGGCCTGGCACACCGCTTTCTCGACCGCGTGCAGTTGCTGGGCGATGTCCACGCACTCGCGCCCTTCTTCGATCATGGTGATGATGCCGCGCAAATGACCGTCGGCCCGTTTCAGGCGCTTGATAACAGCTTCGTGGGACTGGTGCGTATGGCCGTGGGGATGGTCGTGTTCACTCATGGCTTGAGCTCTGGCCTGGACAATTCAGACCGGCACTCTATCCCCCCAGGGAGGATAGAGTCAAAGGTAATGCAGAATTGGAACCGGAAGCGAGCCCACCTATGAAAACCTGTTCAATTCATCCCGTTGAATGCCAGCTCGCTGTCCTTGATGTTGGCAATCGGCCCGAGAATGGCTGGATCGAAGTCGCGGAGTGGCGCGCCCTGACGCAACAACTCTGGCAGGTCCGGATTGGCCAGCGCACCCTTGCCCACTGCGATGATGTCCGCACCTTGGCGAAGCACCTGGTCGGCTTTTTGCGGATCGTGCATGCCGCCATTGGCGATCAGCGCAACATCCGGCGCGTAGCGACGGGCCAGTTCGACCAGGCTGGCTTCACCCTGGGCAAAGGCCGGCTGCCATGCTTCATGTTCGGTCACATGGATGTAATCGACGCCGGCATCGGCCAGCGCATCGAAAATGATTTCGGCATCGCTCTCGCCCCCCGCCCATTTGTGCTGAAAGTCGTTGACCTTGCCTTGTGAAAGACGAACGCCCACCGGTGCCTGCCCGGCGACTTTTTTCACTGCGGCGATGACCTCGAGCGTCAGTAGCAGACGCTGTCCGACCTCACCGCCCCATTGATCGGTGCGCTGATTGCTGTAGTCGGTCAAAAACTGATCGAGCAGGTAGCCGTTCGCACCATGTATCTCGACACCGTCAAAGCCTGCAGTGCCAATCGCCAGTCGCGCCGCGTGGGCGAACCCGTCAATGGCCTCGGCAATATCCTTGTCAGTCATCGCCCGAGGAATCCGGTAGCTGCCCGCGCCGTAATAGAACGCCATCTGTTCGCCCTTGGGACGAGTGGCCGAAGGACCCGCCGACTCGCTGACGAAGCGATTGGCCTGGCTGAGCGCGCCGGCGTGCATGAGTTGCGCAATCATGACACTGCCATGCCGGTGCACAGCATCGGTCGTAGCACGCCAGGCCTGAGCCTGCTCGTCATCGGTGAGCCCGGGCTGGAAGCGGTAGCCTTGGGAAAAACGGCGATCGGTGTAGTTACCCTCGGTGACGATCAGGCCGAAACCACCCTTGGCGAATCGCTCGTAATAGCGCGTCATGGCCAGCGTTGCACTGCCCTGCTCGTCCGCGCTCACGCGTGTCATGGGCGCCACCGCAAACCTGTTCTTCAGTTTCAGATGACCGATATCGAACGGAGCTGTAACGTGTTTGTTTGTCTCGCTCATACTTCAAATCCTCACTGTGCAGACCGGCTACGAATTGCCCGATGTCATTGACAGAACCTGCAGCAACGGTAAGGGGTGGCGCAGCCCATTGGAACCCGGCCGTGCAGATAAGGCGCTTTAACGAAAATGGATAGAATCCGTGCAAATATCTGACATAGAGGTGTTCGCCGCCATTGCTTCCAGCAGGAGCCTGTCGGAAGCGGCGCGTCGACTCGGGTTGTCGCCGATGGCAATCTCCAGGCGTCTGGCTGCGCTGGAAAACGACCTGGGCGTCAGGCTGGTTCACCGCACAACCCGCTCGGTATCCCTGACGCCGGAGGGCGAAGTGTTTCTACCCCACGCCAAAATCATGCTGCACACCAGCGAAACCGCCCGCGCCACGCTGAAAGGCGATACCGGTAAGGCCAGTGGCGTGTTGCGGGTGACAGCACCCAGCGTGTTTGGTCAGACCGTCATCATGCCGCTGCTGCCGGTATTGATGCAGGAGAACCCGGCATTGAGTGTCGACCTGACACTGTCGGACAGCATCGTGGACATCGCCGGGTTAGGCATCGATGTCGCCATTCGGATCGCCACGATACGTGACTCTGCGCTGGTGGCCAGATCGCTGGCGCCCAACCCACGGGTCGTGTGTGCAAGCCCCGACTACCTGATGCGGCGCGGCCAGCCATCGGTACTCGACGAGCTCCGCCAACACCCATGCATCACCTTGCATGCGATGCCTTACTGGACGTTCATCAGAGAGGGCGAGCCGGTGGCCATTCGCGCTCAGGGTACGTTCTCGGCCAACAGCGTCGAAGCGGTGCGCACGGCGTGCAAACAGGGCCTGGGGCTGGCCATGCTGACCTATTGGGACGTTCAGCAGGAAATCCGTGCAGGCAGCCTTCTGCAGATACACTTCGAAGACGTCATCCCCGAGCAACTGTCGGTGACGGCCGTATTGCCGACCCGCCAGCGCGTACCTCACCGGGTACGCCTGTTCGTCGACCGCCTTGAAGCAGAGCTCAAGAAAAATACGGTTTGAAGCAAGGTGTCAGTGCCATGGTGCAACCTGTATCGGCTCAAACCTGCTGCAGTTTCGTCCTTCATGCTTGGCCCGGTACAAGGCCCGGTCGGCTTCCGCCAGCAATGCTGCTGCAATCGGGTCAGGCGCAGTACCGGCCGCCACGCCCGGGCGCGGGATGGGCAGCGCGCCAGCCTCCAGACTTGCCACCCCCACCGACACTGTCACCCGGCCCAGGTCGCTGGTTTCATGGGGCCTGGCAAGGCCATGAATGTGCTCCACGACTTCCTCCGCCAGCCGGCAGGCACCCTCTGCGCCGGTATCCGGCAATAGCACGGCGAACTCCTCGCCCCCATAACGGGCCACCAGATCGGTAGACCTGTGCACGCAATTTTTCACGGCATGGGCAATGGCAATCAGGCACTCATCGCCTTGCAAATGGCCATAGTGATCGTTGTAGCGCTTGAAGAAATCGATATCGAGCAACAGCAGCGAAAATGCCCCCTGATTGCGCCGCACGCGCAGCCATTCACGCTCGATGCTCTCGTCGAGAAAACGCCGGTTGGCCAGCCCCGTCAGCCCATCGGTCTGGGCCAGCAGGTTGAGCTGGTCCATCGCCATTTTCAGGCGCAGGTGGGTCTTTACGCGCGCCGTGACGATCAACGGCTGAATGGGTTTGCCGATGAAATCCACCGCACCCAGCGCCAGTCCGGCTTCCTCGATGCGGGTTTCGGTGTGGCTGGTGATGAGGATGACCGGGACGTCTTCCAGCAGTTGATCGGCCTTTAGCGTCTCGCAGACCTCAAACCCGCTCATTCCAGGCATCTCGGCGTCGAGAAGGATAAGGTCCGGACGCATGTCCCGGACCATCTTCAGGGCCTGGGCGCCACCCGTGGCAAAACGAATCTGTCCCAGGCCATTGAGAACTTTGCTCAGCACACGAATGGCGGAAATATCATCATCGACAATCAGCAGGCTAGGTACAGGTTGCATGATGGATGAAGCTCCTTTTTATAAGTCGGCACGTTCGAGCAGGTGCAGTGCCTGTTCGAACTCGAGTCCTTCAATGGTTTGCCAGAGCTGTTCGACCAGTGCCTGTCCGGCCAGCTCCTGAAGCGCGGCAGCAGCCAGCGAAAACTGGTCCAGCGCGGCGATATCACGGTTTTCAAGCAATTCACGCAAGGTCGATAACGCCTGTCGGGAGGCATCGGGATCCGCATCGATACGCGGGGCCGGTGTCCTTTCCTCAAGTACCGGCGTGCGGTCTTGCAAAGCACGGAAAGCGGCGCTCACACCCCGCAGAGCCGGCTCAGGGTCCGTACCGTGGCGCAGCAGGGCTTCCGCCTGCCCGGCATGCAGCCCTACTTGCCTAGCGCCGAGCAGCAGCGCAGCACCGCGCAGCTTGTGCAGGTCAGCCATCGTTTGATCGGGGCTCTGTCGCGCCCGTGCCAGAAGGGTCTCGCTCTCGCCGAAAGCGGCAAATTCATTGAAAAAGCGCCGCAGGGACGAGAGAAACAAGGGCACATCATTGCCTAGCCGAGCGGCGACCTCCTGGGTGTCAATACCTTCGATCACCGGCCATGCAGAGCCTGTCGGGGCTTCCTGCAGCAAGGTGCCGACCGCCAGCGGAGCGCCTCGAACACGCTCGACGGCACGACGTACCGCCCGGATCAGGGCGGCGGGGTCCAGAGGCTTGGTGAGGAAGTCATCCATACCCGCGAGCTCGGCCTGTCGCCGCTCCTCTGCCAGGGCGCCTGCGGTCAACGCCAGCACGGGCAATCGTGTCAGGCCCAGTTCATTGCGCAAGCGCCGCGTGGCCTCATAACCATCCATTTCCGGCATCTGCACATCCATCAGCACGGCATCGAAGACATCTGGCGTCTGACGCAGTCGTTCAAGGGCCAGCAGACCATTGCTGCAGGTCTGAACCACAGCGCCCTGTTGCTGCAACAACAGGCTGGCGACCTCCAGATTGATCTCGCTGTCGTCCACCAGCAGCAGGTGCAATCCACTCAGCCAGAGCGTCATGGAGGTATCCATTCGCGTGGCCTGAATGACCCTTTCGGTGCTGCCCTGGTACTTGGCGATACAGGCATTGATCGCGTTGAACAAGGCCGAGCTGTCCAGCGGCTTGAGCAATACCTTGTCGACCAGAGGGAGCAGTTCTTCCCGGATCCCGGACGGGGTCACCAGAATGACCGGAAGCGGCGTCGCCTCGATCAGTTGTTGCACCTGCTCAACCTGCGGCTGCTGCCAGTCCACCAACAACACATCCGGCAATGGCGCGTTGACGTGATTACGCTCTTGCAAGGCCACGTGCAGCGCCTGTTCGTCGGTCAGGCTTGCCACTCGCCAGCCCAGGCCGCGACATAACCGTTGCAGCGCCGTGGACGACTGCACGTCGTCGCTGAGCAGCATGACCTCCAGACTGCTTCCCGGGCCGGACGGCTCCAGATCGCTCTGGCTGCTCTGAAACGGCAACTCCACCCAGAACTCGCTGCCGGTGCCGAGCTCGCTCTCCACCCCTATCCGGCCGCCCATCTGCTCGGCCAGCCCGCGCACCACCGACAAACCCAGTCCGGTGCCGCCAAAACGCCGCGTGGTAGACGCATCCGCCTGTGTGAACGGCGCAAACAGCTGGCCGAGTACATTGGCCGGTATGCCACAGCCCGTGTCCTGCACAGAGAAGCGCAACCAGCAAGTATCGGCGTGATCGTCTTCACGACTCACTGTCACATCGACTCCGCCGACTGTGGTGAACTTGAGCGCATTGCCGACCAGATTCATGAGGATCTGGTTGACCCGCAATGCGTCTCCTATCAACTGGCCAGGCAGCGATGCCACGACGCTGACAGAAAAACGCAGGCCTTTTTCCTGCGCCTGGGGCGTGAACAGCTCGCCCAATTCGTCGAGCAGTTGTCGAGGGCTGAAGGGGTTATGTTCCAGCCGCATCTCTCCCGCCTCGATCTTGGCGATGTCGAGGATATCGTTGATGATCCCCAACAAGGTCCGGCCCGCAATCTGCAGCTTGGTCAGCAACTGGCGTTGCTGGTCGTTCAAGGCGGTGTTGTGCAGCAGGTGGGAGATGCCGATCACGGCGTTCATGGGCGTGCGAATTTCATGGCTCATGTTGGCCAGGAACAGACTTTTGGCCGCATTGGCAGCTTCGGCGCTGGACTTGGCCGCGTGCAATTCGGCGCTATGGTGCAGCCGTTCGGTGATGTCCTGAGCGATACCCAGATGACCGATGAGTTCTCCATCGGCGGTACGGATCGGGGTGATGATCATCAGCACAGGGACCGTCGTGCCATCCTTGCGCACGTAGGTCCATTGTCGGGTTTCCGAACCTTCGAGGGATGCCTTGTAGCAAAAGACGTCAATGCCTTCGATCGGGGTGCCGTATTCACGACTCAGCTCAGCGGAGCGTGCGGCCACTTCTTCAGGAAGATGAAACACGCCTGGACCGTTACCGCTGACCATTTCCGCATTGCTGTAGCCCAGCAGCAATTCGGCGCCCCGATTGAACACAAAGATCTGCCCCTGCATATCGGTAGCGATGATCGAAACCTCCGAAGAGGCGTCCAGCACCCCCTGCAGCAAACCCGCCACTCTGGACAGCTCTGCTGTGCGCTCGCTGACCTGTTGCTCAAGCTGTGCGTTGAACTCCATGAGGTAGCGTTCGACGCGCTTGCGGTCGGTGATGTCGTGCATCATTTTCGCCGCGCCGAGTATGGTGCCGTCCGTCTCGCGGATGAAGCTGCAGGTAATGGTCACATCGATCAATTGACCGTTCTTGTGCAGACGCCGGGTTTCCAGCGTCGGGCCTCGCTCACCGCGGGCCACCCTTTCCAACAACTGTTCGTCTTCGTGAACCAGATCTGGCGGAACCAGCAGTGGCGCCAATGGACAGCCCAGCACTTCGTGCTCGTCATAGCCGAACATCTGCTCGGCAGCCCGGTTCCAGGTGATGATCCGACCGTCCAGGGCTTCACCGATGATCGCGTCGCTGGAGTTTTCGACGATAGTGGCCAGCCTGGCCTGACCGGCAACCACCTGCTGTTTGCGCTGACGGGACAACAGTAGAGTGCCAACCAGCACCGTCAACATCAGGCTGACCAATGTGCCGATGATGAACACCCTGCCCGCCGGAACCGGATCGAGTGCCTCGGCAAATGCCGGGTGAGCGCCTACCTCCATGCGCCACACGCGGCCATAGATGTCTCGTTCGAAAGCATAGGTCTGCAAGACCTCCTGCTCATGACCGCTTTCCGGAGTCTGGTAGATCAGATGCTGGCCTTCACTGACGTCATAAAGCTTCAAGTGCACTCTGTGGTTGAGAGGGTCCAGATTGCTCATCACCTCACGCATGGCCAACGGCGCATAGGTCCAGCCGATCAGGGATGTTTCGCGCTGGGCGATATCGGTCGGGGTTTCAGGGGTGCTGTAAACCGGTAACAGGAATAGGAAAGCACGCAAGTGGTCATCATTGTCCTGCAGCAGGGTAATAGGCGCCGACAAGGTGGCAGCGCCACTGCGCATGGCCTGAAGGGCTGCATCGCGACGATGCTCCTCGGAGGCGATGTCCAGCCCCAGTGCCTGGACGTTGCGGGCCAGCGGGTCGATGAATTGAATGATGAAACGGTCTCCCTGCTGGGCACCCAGCCGACCAAGACTGAAGTCCGGCCTGCCATCTGCCCTGACACGCCTCACGAATTCGGCCTCATCGCTGGCCGCGACACGACGGATGAAGCCGAACCCGCGCGCGCCAGGGTATTCCTTCTCGATATTGCGCCCTTTGCTGTAGCGGCTCATCTGGCTGCTGTTGATATGCTCGAGGTCCAGCATATGAACGGCACCGCGCAGGCCTCGAAGACGATACTCGTACACCCTGAGTCGTGCCTGCAAGTTATCGCCGATGCCCTCTCCGGCCTCCTTGAGTGCCTGTTCTATACGCGTATCGATCGATCTGCGCTGTTCATGGCTGGCAATAAAGCTGACGCTGAGCCCGGCCAGCAGAACCACAGCCATCCAGCCAACGAGCCACGTGAGAGAGCTTTTCTTCATCAATCAGACACTCATTTTCAATCCTGAATACTGTGAGGTGACCAGAGGACACCGTCCGCCTGCCCTGGCGTGTCTCTGCGACCTCAAGCGTAGATTGTCTTCGACCAAGCGCCAGTGACGTCGCCATCGCTGCATGGTTTATCGCGTGCAAGTGGTCGCAGGGCATTTGCCAGCAGCCAGCTGCAACTTCGGGCGTGGGTCTGGCCGATGAAAGGGACGATTTTGATCGGACTCAGTGACGACGACCAAAAGTCTGGTTTTTGACAAAGCGCTGTTTGCCAAGGACATAAAGCCTTAAAAGATACTAAATAAGCATAATAAAAAATAAATTAATCACAAAAATCTATATTAGCTTAGAAGAAAAAAGACTTTTACAGTGCATGACCATAAGAATACGGTCTTAAGAAATCAGTGCTGAAGCACTGTGCTCGACTTGAAGAGGACCTTCCATGCGCCGTACACAGCCTTCGACTTTTTCAACTGGATTCGCCCCCCGGAGCGCAGTGCGATGACTGTGCGCACGTTCCTCCCGCGCCTGCTGTTCGCCGCCTTCACAGCCATTACCCTGCTCGGCTGCTCACCCTCCGGCCCGGACGGCCAGGCAGCCAAAACCCTCAAAGTGGCGTTCTTCAGAGACAACACCACGCTGGTCAGCCTTGACCCCTTTCAGGTGTACTGGCTGGAGCATCGGGTGGTGCTGCGCAATATTGCCGAGTCCCTGACCGATCAGGACCCGCAGACCGGCAAGATCATTCCCTGGCTGGCAGAACGCTGGGAAGTCAGTGACAACGCGCTGGAATATACCTTTCACTTGCGCAAGGACGTGACCTTCAGCAACGGCACACGTTTCGACGCTCAAGCGGTGAAGACGGCCTACGACGCGGACAAGTCGTTCGCCGCACAACTGCCAGCCACCTTCGGCGCCACTTACCTCAAAGGCTACGACCACGCCGAGGTACTGGACGACTTCACCATCAAACTGGTGCTGGCCCAACCCAACGCGGGCTTCCTGCAAGCCACCTCCACCACCAATCTCGCCATTCTTGCTCCAGAGTCCTACGCACTCAGCGTCAAGGAGCGTTCGTTGGGCGCGATCATTGGCACCGGGCCATTCGTGCTGGAGCGCTACACGCCTGAAAGCGGTTTGCGCCTGATCAAACGCAAGGGCTATGCCTGGCCATCGGCCAATGCGCAGAACAAGGGCGAGGCGCATCTGGATGCGGTCGAGGTCAGCTACGTGCCGGAAGAAAGCGTCCGTAACGGCCAGTTCGTTCAGGGGCAGGTGGACATCCTCTGGCCGCGCAATCCGTTCTCCGAGGTGGACCTCAACCTGTTCAAGTCCAGGGGCGCGACCATTCAGAGCCGTTCGCTGCCAGGACCTGCGCTGAACCTGTACCCCAACACGCGTGGCAATCGCATTCTTGCCGACCGCAACGTGCGCCTGGCCCTGCAAAAGGCAATCGACCGCAAGACCTACGCAGCCACCGTTTACAACCCGCAATTCCCGGTGGTCTCCGGCATCTACGACGTCACCACGCCGTTTTATAAAAGCCAGGCCGACAAACTGACCTACTACCCTCAAGGTGCAGAGCGCCTGCTCGACGCTGCGGGCTGGCAGAAAAACGCCGACGGCTATCGTTATAAGGAAGGCAAGCGCCTGAAGCTGGCCTACAACCTGTCACCCGCCGAAACCGCCGGTGATGTGCTGATTCAGGATCAACTGCGCAAGGTGGGTATCGAGCTCAAGCTTAATGTGGTGACCACCGCCGAGTGGGCTGCGGCCAATGCGGCAGGCAATTATGACCTGACGTCCACCTACATGACCCGCGCCGACCCGATCATTCTGCAGACCATCATCGACCCGCGCAGTGCCAACAGCTCGACGCTGGCGACCAACCTTTACGCGCCGGAAACACTGCCCAAGGCCCTTGAGCTGTTCGACGCAGGACTGACCGCCACGCAAAGCGAACAGCGCGCCAGGGCTTATGGCGAGTTGCAGGACCTGCTGGTCGACGAGGGCTCGGCGATCCCGGTTTACGAGCGCGTCTGGCAAGCTGCCACGGCGAAAAACGTACGCAATTTCCACTGGACGGCGGAAGGCTTTGCGCTGTTCAACGACATCGAGTTGGCAACGCCATGAGTCGCTATATCCTCAGTCGGATCGCGCAAGCGCTACTGGTACTTTGGGGTGCCTACAGCGTCACCTATTTCATTCTTTACCTGCTGCCCGGCGACAGCCTGTCGATCATGCTCAGCGCCTCGGGTGTCGAAATCGACTCCCTGTCCGCGCAGGACCTCGCCAAGGCCAAGCTCTATTACGGACTGGACCGCGGCATCTTCGAGCAATACGTCGATTTGCTGTGGGGAGCGTTACATGGCGACTTCGGCAATTCGCTGACGCTCAACCGCCCGGTTTCGGAATTACTGATCGAGCGTCTGCCACAAACCCTGAGCCTTGCGGGGCTGGCCATTGTTCTGTCACTGATCGGCGGGACAGGTCTGGCGTATCTCACCGCCTACGTACGCTGGCAGCCCTTGAAAGTCGCCTTGTCACGCCTGCCGTCGCTGGGCTTCTCGGTGCCGATCTTCTGGATGGGCCTGCTGTTCATTCAACTGTTCGCGTTCACTCTTGGCTGGTTCCCGGCGACCGGCAATCAGGGATTCTCCAGCCTTATATTGCCCGCCGTCACGCTGGCGATCCCCAGCGCCGCGGTGTACGCCCAGGTCCTGCAACGTGGCTTTCAGGGCGTCTGGAAAGAGCCCTACATCATCACCGCTTATGCCAAGGGCCTGACCCGCGCGCAGGTTCAGGCCCGCCATGCGTTCAAGAATGCTGCTTTACCGCTCTTGACGCTGATCGGTCTGCAAGTGGGCAACACAGTATCCGGTGCCGTGCTGGTGGAAACCATTTTCGCTCGCGCCGGGGTCGGTCGTCTTGCCCAGGAGGCCGTGCTGCGCCAGGACATTCCGGTGGTGCTGGCCATCGTAGCAGTCTCGGCAGCTGCTTTCGTCGTGGTCAATCTGATCGTTGACCTGCTGTACCCCGCGCTGGATCCGCGCATCGCCCACACGCCAAAGGTCTCCTGACGCCATGACTATCTTCGACAACCGCCTTGCGCGCCTGACCCGCCTTGTTGATCCCAGTCAAAACCTTCCCGGCAAAAACGCACCTGCCGCGCAGTGGCAGCGACGCAGCAGCCTGAGTCGCGCCGTGGAGGCCGCCAGGCCCCTGCTGCGCCGCCCGGGGTTTCTGCTCGCTGTGGCAATGGTCGCCTTTGCGTTGCTGGCGGCGCTGGCACCCAACCTGCTGAGCAGCTACGCACCTTACGCCACCTCGCCCAGCGACAAGCTCACCGCGCCAAATGCAGCGCACTGGTTCGGTACCGACGAACTGGGTCGTGATCTCTACACCCGCGTGGTACACGGGTCGAGCCTTTCGGTACAGGCGGCATTGCTGGCGGTGGGCATCGCCATGGCCGGTGGTCTGAGTCTGGGGGTGATTTCCGGTTTCGCAGGCGGGCGCATCGATGCAGTGATCATGCGTCTGATCGATGTATTGCTGGCCCTGCCCGGCTTGCTACTGGCGCTGGCGATTGTCACCGCCATCGGGTTCGGCACCCTTCCGGTGGCCATTGCGGTCGGTGTGGGGATCATCCCCGGATTCGCGCGCACCACCCGCGCCGAAGTATTGCGCGTCAAGACCCTGCCTTACGTCGAGGCCGCGCGGTTGGGCGGTGCAAGCTGGACGCGAACCCTGCTGCGCCACATCCTGCCGAACGCCTGGGGCCCGGTGGCGGTGCTCGCCACACTGGATTTCGGTGCAGCGATTCTGGCGACTGCCGGGCTGAGTTTCCTCGGCTTTGGTGCCGAACCACCGGCTGCCGAATGGGGCACGTTGATCGCAAACGGTCGTCACTTCCTGATAACCGCACCCTGGGTGTCGCTGCTGCCGGGCCTGTTCGTGGTTGGCGTAGTGTTCAGCTTCAACCACATCGCCCGCACTCTGGAAGAGACTCAACGATGACCGATACCGCTCAACTGATCGACATTCGTCATCTGAGTGTCGCTTACCGTTTCGACGGCCAGGTCAACCAGGCCGTGCGCAACGTATCCTTTCAGGTCGCCCGAGGTGAAACCGTGGCGATTGTCGGCGAATCCGGCTCCGGCAAGTCGACGATGGCCAACGCCATACTCGGCCTGTTACCGGACAATGCCGCCATCACCAGCGGCGAGCTACACGTCGATGGACACGATCTTGGCCATGCCGGCGAACGCGAGAAACGGCGAATTCGCGGCAGCACCATCGGCCTGGTGCCCCAGGACCCGATGGTCGGCCTCAACCCTACCCTGCGCATCGGCCGGCAAATTGCCGAAGCACTGATTCTAGCCCACGGCCGGCGTTACCCGGCAGTGGATGCCGATGTGCTGGAATTACTTCAGCAGGTCGGTCTGGACAAGCCGGTATTGCGCGCTCGTCAGTACCCGCACGAACTGTCAGGCGGCATGCGTCAGCGCGTGCTGATCGCCATCGCGTTGGCAGGCAATCCTCGCCTGATCATCGCCGACGAGCCCACCAGCGCGCTGGATGTGACGGTACAACGCAAGATCCTTGATCATCTGCAACGTCTGGTGGCCGAGCGTGGTATTTTCCTGGTGATCATCACCCACGATCTGGGCGTGGCGGCCGACCGGGCCGATCGAGTGCTGGTGATGAACAAGGGCGAACTGGTCGAACAAGGCCCTCCGCAACAGATACTCATCGCGCCTCGCCATGTCTATACCCGCGTACTGATCGCCGCAGCACCGGCTTTCGGCCAGCGCAAGAGCCCGGCAACAGTGCGACCGGTCGCGAGCAGCGACACACCTCTGCTGACCCTGAGCAACATCGGCAAGACCTATCGTCTGCCCTACGTGAAAGGCGAAGACGCCGACTTCCAGGCGCTGCAAGACGTCAACTTCAAGGTGTATCCCGGCCAGACCCTGGCCATCGTCGGCGAGTCCGGCTCTGGTAAAAGTACTGTGTTGCGCATCGCACTGGGTCTGGAAAAACCCACCCACGGACGAGTGCAGCTGGACGGCCAGGATGTCACCGACCTGGGCTGGCGCGAATTCAGACCGCTGCGGCGGCGTATCCAGTTAGTGCAGCAAAACCCGTTCGCGGCCCTTGACCCACGCTTCACGTTATTCGAAAGCATCGTCGAACCCCTGGTCTCGTTCGGCCTGCTCAAAGGCCGCGAACTGGAGCAGGCCGCACGCCGGTTGATAGAGCGAGTGCAGTTGCCCGTGGCCTATCTGGACCGCCTGCCCCGCGAGCTTTCCGGTGGCCAGCGTCAGCGGATTGCCATTGCCAGAGCGCTGGCCCTGCAGCCCGATCTGCTTCTGCTCGATGAGCCGGTTTCGGCACTGGACGTGTCGGTGCAGGCGCAGATTCTCGACTTGCTGGTCGAGCTGCAAGCCGAATCGGGCATCGCCTACGTGCTGGTGTCCCACGACCTTGCAGTGGTCGCCAGCGTTGCCCATCAGGTACTGGTGCTCAAGCATGGCAAGACCGTCGAGCAGGGTCTGGCCGAGGATGTTTTTGCCAGGCCTGAAGCGGCTTACACCCAGGAGTTGATTGCCGCGATACCTGGCCGGCGTCTGGAGTTACAAACAGGGACGCACTGACAAATACCTGGGCTTGCATCAATGGGTCGCACGACGTTTGCAACCCATGGCCTCGGCGACTGCGTATATGCATATTCCTTATCGATATTTAAATTATCTTTTTAATAGCTATAGAGTTTCGCCTTATGCACCAAACGTTGCCGAAGCAGGATGCAGGCAAGACCAGGCTACCTTGCGCACCTGACTCGCATGTTCAGGCCGCATCAGCAACAAGCCCCTATCCCCCTACTTCGAGCACCCGCAATGAAAGGCATCAACCCTCTGTCGTTCCCAGCCCTGATGGGTTCAGCGCTGCTGCTGAATGCCGTCGTTTCATTCCCTGCCCTGGCCGGACTGCTGGAAAAAGGCCGCACTGACGGCCTGACCGCTGGCATCGCCAATGAACAGCCCTATGCCTACATCGGCACCGATGGCAAAGCCACCGGGGCCAACGTCGAGATACTGCGGGCGATTCTCGAACCGCTGGGCATCAAGCAGATCGAGACGCCTATCACTGACTTCGGTTCGCTGGTGCCGGGTCTGGCGGCAGGTCGTTTCGACTTGATCGGTGCAGGCCTGTTCATCAATCCGAATCGCTGCAAGGTCATCGCGTTCTCCAACCCGGTGACGCGATCCGGCGGTGCGTTCATTGTCAAAACCGGCAACCCGCTGAACCTGCACAGCCTCAAGGACGTCGCCAGCAACGCCAAGGTGCGCCTGGCCACTCAACCTGGCAGCAATCAGGTTCAGGAAGCCAAAGACAGCGGTATCGCCAACGGCAACGTGGTGTTGTTCGACAAGGACACCGAGGCATTGGCCGCCTTGCAGGCGGGTCGCGTGGACGTGGTGTATTTCCCGGACGCCGAAGTCATCAGTCTGATCAAGAAAGCCAACAGTCCGGACATCGAGCGCGCCTTGCCTTTCGAGCAGATTCCGGACGCCAGTGGCAAACCGGGCTGGAATTACCACGCCTACGGCCTGCCAAAAAACGATCCGGCCTTCGAACAGGCCTTCAACGAACAACTGGCCAAACTCCGGGCGTCGGGCGAGCTGCTGAAAATCCTGCAGAAGTACGGCTATACCGAAAACGAACTGGCTGACCCGGCCGTCACCGCAGCCCAACGCTGCAACCCATGATCTGCCCCGCCCCGCAAGGGCGCGCAGTAAACGGCCCTGACCCACACGAGTACGGCCATGCCTGTTGATGCTGCAACACTGGAAACCGCAGGTTTCATTGCCAGACAACTGGCCCACGGCGCCTGGATCACCCTGCAGATCACTGTGCTTGCCGAACTGCTGGTACTGGTGCTCTCGTTTGTAATCGCCCTGATGCGCCTGTCGCCATTCCGGGCGTTACGCTGGTTCGCCACGGTGTATGTCGAGGTGCTGCGTGGCATCTCGGCATTGGTGCTGCTGTTTTACCTGTTCTTCATTCTGCCGCTGTTCGGCATCCGTCTGTCCCCCATGACCACCGGCGTGCCGGGGCTGGGCCTGACGTTTTCGGCGTATGGCGCGGAAATCATTCGTTCGGCACTGATCAACGTCAGCCAGGGTCAACGTGACGCTGTGCGTGCGCTGGACTTCAGGCCGATAAGCGCGTTTCGGCGAATCATTCTGCCGCAGGCCCTGCCGTTCATGATCCCGCCAATGGGTAATCAATTGGTCGAGCTTCTGAAAACCACGTCACTGGTCTCACTCATCACCCTCACCGACCTGACCTTTACCGGCAGTCAATTGATCACCACGCTGGGCCAGCAAACGCTGATCTGGAGCATCGTGCTGGTGTGTGCTATTTCGTGATGGCCTGGCCATTGAGCTGGCTGGTCAAGCGTTATGAGCAGCACGCCACCGCGTGGCGCACGGCCAGGGGATGAACGATGGAGTTTGATATCGCATTCGCCCGGTCGATTCTGCCGGAGCTGTTTCAGGGCTTGCTGGTGACCGTGCAGGTCGTGGTGCTGGGGTTCCTGCTCGCGGTTTTGCTCGGTCTGATCCTGGCCCTGACACTGCGCTCGCAGATAACCATCGTGCATCGCCTGAGCAAAGGCTACCTGAGCTTTTTCCGTAATACGCCGTTGATGGTCCAGTTGTATGTGCTGTTCTTCGCGCTGCCGCTGGCGGGCATCACCTTCCCGGCGATTACCACCGGTGTGATAGGTCTTGGCTGCTATTACGCGGCCTATATCGCCGAAGCGTATCGCGGTGCCATTGACGACATCCCGGCCGGACAGTGGGAAGCCGCACGCGCCCTTGATTTCAATCGTGGCGACACCTGGCGGCGCATCATCCTGCCGCAGGCGTTGAAACCCATGCTGCCGGTGCTCGGCAATTACCTGATCGGCATGTTCAAGGAAACGCCGCTTCTGGCGGTGATCACCATCCCTGAACTGTTTCAGGCTGCCAAGCAGGTCGCCGGCATGACCTATCGTTACAACGAACCGTACACAGTGATGGCGCTGATGTTTCTGGCGATCAGTGTGCCGACCTCGTTGCTGTTCAAATACCTGGAAAGGCGCAGCCATGTCTGATCTCGCACACACCGCAACCCCACCCGTCACCACTGCGCAGATACAGCTGAAACACGTGGTCAAGGACTTCGGCCGCAACCGGATCATCGACCATCTGGACCTGAGCATTCCTCAAGGCCAGAAAGTCGCCTTGATCGGCCCTAGTGGCTCGGGTAAATCAACGGTATTGCGCCTCATCAAGGGGCTGGAAAACTATCAGCAAGGCAGCATAGAAGTCGCAGGCGAAGCAGTGCCCGCGCGCACATCCGGATGGCACTGGCCTGGCGCACGCAAGGCTCCGGTGGAGCATCGGGTAGGCATGGTGTTCCAGCAGTTCAATCTGTTCCCACACCTCACCGTGCAGGAAAATGTCACCGAAGCACCACTACGGGTACTCAGACTGCCTCGCGAAGAGGCCCTTGAACGCGCGCATCAATACCTCGGGCTGGTCGGGCTCGCTCACAAGGCCGATGCCTATCCGAGCCAGCTTTCCGGTGGTCAGCAACAACGTGTAGCGATTGCCAGAGCACTGGCCATGCGTCCGCAGGTCATGTTGTTCGATGAAGTTACGTCAGCGCTCGACCCTGAGCTGGTCGGCGAGGTACTGGCGGTAATTCGCTCGATTGCCCACGAGTTTCAGATGACCATGTTACTGGTGACCCACGAGATGAAATTCGCTCAGGACATCGCTGACCGGGTGCTGTTCATGGAGGGCGGGCGCATCGTGGCGGACGGCACCCCGAGCGAAATTCTGCTGAATCCGCAAAACGAGCGGACTCGAAGGTTTCTGCAGAGGGTGGAGCAGCGCTGATTGCCAGCGCCGCTCTTTTTACAGGATGAGACTTTTGGGCCTCGCGACTTTTTGAAAGTGGCGACAATCAGATCCGGAAACGCGCAACCATGTCCTGCAGGTTGCTGCCCAGGCGCGCCAGCTCCACGGTAGACGCTGCGCTTTGTTCGGTGGCCGTAGCCGACTGGTCGGCGATGTCCCGTACGCTGATGACACTGCGATTGATTTCGTCGGTGACGGCGCTCTGCTCTTCAGCGGCAGCAGAAATCTGTTGGCTCATCTGTTCGATGGTCACAATCGAATGAGTGATTTCAAGCAACGATTCTTCGGCCTGCCGCGCCAGCGCCACGGTGCCTTCGGTACGTTGACGGCTGGCATTCATCAGATCCGATGCCGCGCCGGTGCCATCCTGCAAGGACTTTATCAGCGCCTCGATTTCAGTCGTGGATGACTGTGTACGCTGAGCCAGCGAGCGCACCTCATCGGCTACCACGGCAAAGCCGCGCCCCTGCTCACCCGCACGTGCGGCTTCGATCGCCGCATTGAGGGCCAACAGGTTGGTTTGTTCCGCGACCGCCTTGATCACATCAATGACACCGCCGATCTTGTCACTGTCCTGAATCAGGCGCTGCATGGCCTCGCCCAGTTGCCCCACTTCACCGGCAAGCTGGCTGATTTCACGCGTGGCGTTTTGCACCACACTGCTGCCGTGGGTTGCGCGGTCACTGGCCTGTCGGGCGGCCTGCGATGCATCTTCAGTGTTCTGCGCCACTTCCTGAACGGTGGACGCCATCTGGTTCATGGCGGTCGCCACCTGGTCGACTTCCAGTTTCTGCTGAGTAACGCCCGCGCTGGTCTGTTCGCTGACGGCTGAAAGCTCCTCGGCCGCCGTGGCGATCTGTGTCACACCATTGCTGATACCGCCAATCAGGGTACGCAGCGATACGGTCATGTGTTGCATGGTGTTTTGCAGCAGGCCCAGCTCATCCTGGCGAGTGGTGCTAAGGTCATTGGTCAAATCGCCGTCGGCAATTCGACGCGCAGCGATCACCGTGGAATCGAGCGGACGGGTAATCTGACGGGTAATCAGAATCGCCGCGAAGATGCCCAGCAGCAATACGATCACCGCCACCGTGAGCAACTGGGTTACGGCGCTGTCTTTTTCTTTATTGGCACTGACTACCTGGCCCGCCATCAGCTTTTCGGTACTGGTGACGACGTCCATTGACTGCTGGCGAAGGCTGTCGCGAATCTGATCGTTCTGTTGCATCAGTTGCGAGATGGAGACCATCAACGACTTGTACTGTTGCAGCGCCGCGAGCGCCTCATCCACCGCCGGGCCGGCCTTGTTCGGCAATTGGTTGCGCGCACTGCTCACCTGAGCGATCAGTGAGTCGGCAGCATCGAAGGTGATCTGCCTGTTTTCAGCGGTCGGGATACTGATATAACGGCGAAACACCAAGCGAAAATTGGTCATGCCATTGCGCAGGTCGCCAGCAATCTTTACCTGGTCGATACCGCTTTGATCCAGCGAGCGGGAAACGTCGTCCAAGGTCTTTTGCAGGAGTGTCTCAAAGCTTCCGCTCACTTGTTCGGAAATGGTGATCAGCGGCTGCATGGCCTGATCAATTTGCCGATTGTTATCGACCAATTGACTGAACGTTTGTCTCAAGCCACCCGCCTGATCGCGAATACCTCTGAGGATATCGGCGTTGGCCGGAACGGTCAGAATCTTCAGGCCTTCCTCGATGGTCTTGCCCAGATTGTCCAGGGCGGCCGTGTAGCCCTGCGAATTACTCGCGTCAGGCTTGGCGGTATAGGCCTGCGCAGCGATCCTGAGGCTCAGCGCATCGGCCTTCACCTCAGAAACCCTGGCTGCCTTGCCCAGCCGCTCGATCAGCAGGTTGGTGCTGAGGTAACCGATCGCGGTGACCGTCAGGACACCCAGCAATATCAGACCGAAGCCTACACTCAGCTTTTTGCTGACCTTCAAATTGTCCAGCCATGTCGACTTCATCAAACTTTTCCCCGGGATTTATCGTAATAACCAAGGATCGACTGTTCGCTGGACAACTTGATAGCCGCGGCGATTGCAAAGATTGATCGAAGAGATAGCAATATGCTATGAGCTTTTTTGGCTCGCCATAAGGGGAGCATTCTCAGCCCCGAATGCCTGGCCGCCATCCACCCTGCGAGTCACCCGGCTACGGGTTTTCGAAGACCTATGGGTACTCATCATTGCCAGTGATAGTAACCTTCGGTTTATTCGATTCGTTAATAACACCCCGTGCGCAACAGAATCCGCCCCATTCTTCACTATTGGCGGAACTTCCCATGCACCAGACAATCAGCCATCTGCGCTACCCTCTCACCGCCCTCGCCTTGATCGTCATCAGTGCCTGCGGCCGTGCGCCGGAAGCCACCAGTGCGCCTGGCGCAGCCAAAGTCAGTGTGGCCAAGGTACTGGAACAGCCAGTCAACGAGTGGGATGAATTTACCGGTCGTCTCGAAGCACCTGAAACGGTCGAAGTTCGCCCAAGAGTCTCCGGTCAGATCGATCAGGTAGCCTTCACCGACGGCTCGCTGGTCAAGAAAGGCGACCTGCTGTTCCAGATCGACCCTCGCCCCTTCCAGTCGGAAGTCCGCCGTCTCGAAGCCCAGTTGCAACAGGCCCGCGCAGTCGCTTCGCGCAGTGACAGCGAAGCCCAGCGTGGCGAGCGTCTGCGCAGCAACAATGCGATTTCCGCCGAGCTGGCCGAATCGCGTACCACCTCGGCGCAGGAAGCCAAGGCCGGTGTCGCGGCCATTCAGGCGCAACTGGACCTGGCTAGACTGAACCTCAGTTTCACCCGTGTCACTGCACCGATTTCAGGCCGCGTAAGTCGTGCCGAAATCACTGCCGGCAACATTGTCACCGCCGATGTCACTGCCCTGACCAGCGTGGTTTCCACCGACAAGGTCTACGCCTACTTCGACGCAGACGAGCGCGTGTTCCTCAAGTACACCGAACTGGCTCGCAAAGGCCAGCGCGGTCAGAGCACGCCGGTGTATCTGGGGCTGTCCAACGAACCCGGCAACCCGCATCTGGGCCAGATGAACTTTGTCGACAATCAGGTCAACCCGAGGACCGGCACCATTCGTGGCCGCGCCGTGTTCGATAATGCCGACGGTGCGTTCACTCCCGGCCTGTATGCGCGCCTGAAACTGGTGGGCAGCGGCACTTACTCGGCCGTGCTGATCAATGACGAAGCAGTGGGCACCGACCTGGGCAAGAAGTTTGTGCTGGTCATGGACAAGGACAAC
The DNA here is from genome assembly GCF_900074915.1 of Pseudomonas cerasi. Lineage (GTDB taxonomy): Bacteria > Pseudomonadota > Gammaproteobacteria > Pseudomonadales > Pseudomonadaceae > Aquipseudomonas > Aquipseudomonas cerasi. The sequence goes on along the minus strand of NZ_LT222319.1, from coordinate 2,602,326 downwards.
AAGCCTGCCTACCGGGCTGTCGAGCTGGGGCCGAAAATCGAAGGCCTGCGCATTGTGCGCAATGGCCTGTGCAAGGATGACACCATCGTCGTCAAAGGCTTGCAGCGCGTACGTCCCGGCCAGCCTGTAGACCCTGAAGTCACTCCGATGGCCAGCGCCGACACCCTCGCCGCACTGCTCAAACAACGCCAGGCCCTTGAAGCCAGCAACCTGCCACAAGTGGCACCCAAAGCGGCCGTCAAAATCGCCAGCGCTGCCGCGCCGCGCGGCTAAGGGACTCGTCCGATGAACTTCTCCAAATTCTTTATTTCACGGCCGATCTTCGCCGCAGTGTTGTCGCTGCTGATCCTGATCGCCGGTGCCATCTCGCTGTTCCAGCTGCCGATCAGTGAATACCCGGAAGTCGTGCCGCCAACCGTGGTGGTACGCGCCAACTTCCCCGGCGCCAACCCCAAGGTGATCGGCGAAACCGTGGCCTCGCCACTGGAACAGGCGATTACCGGTGTCGAAGGCATGCTCTATATGTCTTCGCAGGCCACTGCCGATGGCAAGCTGACCCTCACCATCACCTTTGCACTGGGTACTGACCTGGACAATGCGCAGGTGCAGGTGCAGAACCGCGTGACCCGCAGCGAGCCGAAGCTGCCTGAAGAAGTGACACGCATCGGCATCACCGTGGACAAGGCCTCCCCCGACCTGACCATGGTTGTGCACCTGACCTCGCCGGACAAGCGCTACGACATGCTGTACCTGTCCAACTACGCCGTGCTCAACATCAAGGATGAGCTGGCGCGACTGGGCGGCGTCGGTGATGTGCAGCTGTTCGGCATGGGCGATTATTCGCTGCGGGTCTGGCTCGACCCGAACAAGACCGCCTCACGCAACCTGACCGCCACTGATGTGGTCAATGCGATTCGCGAACAGAACCGTCAGGTAGCCGCTGGCCAGCTGGGCTCCCCGCCCTCGCCGAATGCCACCAGCTTTCAGATGTCGATCAACACCCAGGGCCGCCTAGTCAGTGAGGAAGAGTTCGAAAACGTGGTCGTGCGCGCCGGTGCCGATGGCGAAATCACTCGCCTCAAGGACATCGCACGCATCGAACTGGGCTCCAGCCAGTATGCGCTGCGCTCGTTGCTCAATAATCAGCCTGCGGTAGCGATCCCGATCTTCCAGCGTCCCGGCTCCAACGCCATCGACATCTCCAACGATGTACGGGCACGAATGGCCGAGCTCAAGCAAAGCTTCCCGGAAGGCATGGACTACAGCATCGTCTATGACCCGACGATCTTCGTCCGCGGTTCCATCGAGGCGGTAATTCACACGCTGTTCGAAGCACTGATACTGGTCGTGCTGGTGGTGATCCTGTTCCTGCAGACTTGGCGCGCATCGATCATTCCGCTGGTGGCCGTACCGGTCTCGCTGATCGGCACCTTTGCGGTCATGCACATGTTCGGTTTCTCGCTGAACGCGCTGTCCTTGTTCGGTTTGGTACTGGCGATCGGTATCGTGGTCGACGATGCCATCGTGGTGGTGGAGAACGTCGAACGGAACATCGAGCTGGGCCTGGAACCGGTCGCTGCCACGCACAAGGCCATGGCTGAAGTAACAGGGCCGATCATCGCGACGGCGCTGGTGCTGTGCGCCGTGTTCGTGCCTGCGGCATTCATCTCCGGACTCAGCGGTCAGTTCTATAAGCAGTTCGCGCTGACCATCGCCATTTCGACGGTCATTTCCGCCTTCAACTCGCTGACTCTGTCGCCTGCACTGGCGGCGGTATTGCTCAAAGGTCATGACGCGCCCAAGGATCGCTTCTCGCGCTTCCTCGACAGAATGCTCGGCAGCTGGCTGTTCCGCCCGTTCAACCGCTTTTTCGAGAAAGCCAGCCACGGCTATGTCGGCACCGTTGCCAGGGTCATTCGCAGCAGCGGCATTGCCTTGCTGGTTTACGCGGGCCTGATGGTTTTGACCTGGATGGGCTTTGCCAGCACACCGACCGGTTTCGTCCCGAGCCAGGACAAGCAATACCTGGTCGCATTTGCCCAGTTGCCGGACGCCGCGAGCCTGGACCGCACCGAGGATGTCATCAAACGCATGTCGGAGCTGGCCCTCAAGCAGCCTGGCGTGCAGGACGCCATTGCCTTCCCGGGTCTGTCGATCAACGGCTTCACCAACAGCCCGAATAACGGCGTGGTGTTCGTGACCCTCAAGCCGTTCGACGAACGCAAGGACCCGAGCCTCTCGGCCAACGCGATTGCCGGCGCGCTGAACGGTCAGTTCGCCTCGATTCAGGAAGCCTACATGGCGATCTTCCCGCCACCACCGGTACAAGGCCTGGGCACCATCGGCGGCTTCCGTCTGCAGATCGAGGACCGTGGCAACCTGGGCTATGACGAGCTGTACAAGGAAACCCAGAACATCATCGCCAAAAGCCGCAGCGTGCCGGAACTGGCCGGGCTGTTTACCAGCTACACGGTGAACGTACCGCAAGTCGATGCCGCGATTGACCGCGAGAAGGCCAAGACCCACGGCGTGGCAGTCAGCGATATTTTCGACACCCTGCAGGTGTATCTGGGGTCGCTGTATGCCAACGACTTCAACCGGTTCGGCCGCACCTATCAGGTCAATGTCCAGGCTGAGCAGCAGTTCCGCCAGGATGCCGACCAGATCGGCCAGCTCAAGGTGCGCAATAACCTGGGCGAGATGATCCCGCTGGCGACCTTCGTCAAGGTCAGCGACACCGCCGGCCCCGACCGCGTCATGCACTACAACGGCTTCATCACTGCTGAAATCAACGGTGCAGCAGCACTAGGCTACAGCTCTGGCCAGGCTCAGGCGGCGGTCGAAAAACTGCTTCGCGAGGAACTGCCCACCGGCATGATCTACGAATGGACCGACCTGACCTATCAGCAGATCCTTTCGGGCAATACCGCGCTGTTCGTGTTCCCGCTCTGTGTGTTGCTGGCGTTTCTGGTACTGGCGGCTCAATACGAAAGCTGGAGCCTGCCGCTGGCGGTGATCCTGATCGTACCGATGACCCTGCTCTCGGCGATTGCCGGGGTGATGATCGCCGGCAGCGACAACAATATCTTCACGCAGATCGGCCTGATCGTACTGGTAGGCCTGGCGTGCAAGAACGCGATTCTGATCGTCGAGTTCGCCAAGGACAAACAGGCCGAAGGGATGAGCCCGCTGGATGCGGTACTGGAAGCATGCCGCCTGCGTCTGCGTCCGATCCTGATGACCTCGTTCGCCTTCATCATGGGGGTCGTGCCGCTGGTGCTGTCCAGCGGCGCGGGTGCCGAGATGCGCCATGCCATGGGTGTCGCGGTGTTCTCCGGGATGCTGGGGGTCACTTTCTTCGGCCTGCTGCTGACGCCGGTGTTCTACGTGCTTATCCGTAATTACGTCGAACGCCAGGAGGCCCGCAAGGCCGCCAGAGCAAACAGCCAGCAAAACCTGCCTGCGGAGATGCATTGATGAGCGCCTACAAAGTCTTCATCCCGAGCCTGCTGGTCATGGCGCTGGCGGCCTGCGCCGTGGGCCCGGACTACCAGGCACCGGTCACGGCGCCAGCCAAACTGGCGTCCGCCGCCCAAGGCAACTATGACCGCAGCAAAGTGGACAGGGTGTGGTGGCAGCAGTTCGAGGATCCGACCCTCAATAAACTGGTGGCCAGGTCACTGGACGGCAACCGCGATCTGCGCGTCGCCTTCGCCCGCCTCAAGTCGGCGCGAGCCATACGCGATGACGTCGCCAACGATGTGATGCCCGTGGTGACCAGTCGCGCCAGCAGTGACATCGGCAAGGGTCAGCAACCCGGCATCACCGAGCGCCGGGTCAACAGCGAGCGCTACGACCTGGGCCTGGACATGGCGTGGGAAGTGGACCTGTTCGGGCGTATTCAGCGCCAACTGGAAGCCAGCGATGCCGATCAGGATGCTGCAGAGGCCAACCTCTATCAGCTTCAGGTCACGCTGATTGCCGAGGTGGTCGACGCCTACGGTCAACTGCGCGGCGCACAACTGCGTGAAGCCATTGCCCGCGACAACCTGAAAAACCAGCAGAGTTCTCAGGACGTGACTACGCAATTGCGTGATGCGGGCGTGGGCAACGAGCTGGATGTGGTACGTGCAGAGGCACGACTGGCTGCCGTCGAGGCAACCGTTCCACAGTTGCAGGCCGAGCAGGCTCGCCAACGCAATCGTATCGCCACGTTACTGGGCGAGCGCCCGGAAAACCTTAGCGTCGACTTGAGCCCGAGCAAGCTGCCTGCCATCGCCAAGGCCTTGCCGATCGGCGACCCGACGCAAGTGCTGCGCAATCGGCCGGACATCCGTGCAGCCGAGCGACAACTCGCTGCCTCGACCGCACGTATCGGCGTCGCGACTGCCGACCTGTTTCCGAGGGTCAGTCTGAGCGGTTTTCTGGGCTTTACCGCTGGGCGCGGCTCGCAGATCGGTTCGTCAGCGGCCAGAGCCTGGTCGCTGGGCCCGAGCATCACCTGGGCGGCCTTCGATCTGGGCAGTGTCCGGGCGCAGATTCGCAGTGCCGACGCCGACGCCGAGGGCGCACTGGCCAACTACGAGCAGCAGGTACTGCTTGCTCTGGAGGAGTCGGAGAACGCGTTCAGCGATTACGACAAACGCCAGCAGCGGCTGGTCTCGCTGATGCGCCAGAGCGATGCGAGTCGCTCGGCGGCCAGGCTGGCCTCGGTGCAATATCGAGAAGGCACGGCGGACTTCCTGGTCCTGCTGGATGCCGAGCGCGAACGTCTGGCAGCCGAGGATGCTCAGGCGCAGGCAGAAATCGAGCTGTACCGTGGCATCGTGGCCATTTACAAGGCACTGGGTGGCGGCTGGCAACCTCAGGCCTGAACCTGAAAAACCGGTAAAAAAGCCCCGCGCCCGATCAGGCCGCGGGGCTTTTTTTGCCTGAAATCCGGCTGCATCATGATTGCCGTTTGACAGCTGCCAGCCACTCCCCGAAGCTGCAACCCGTCAAGCATTGGAAATCGATATGCCCAGACTTTCTACCATGGGGTTATCGCCTCAACCCACTTCTCGACGTCGCTGGCTGATCGGCGCAGCGGCTGCAGCGCTGCTGATGCTTTCGCTGGTTTTCTGGTGGTGGCGCACGCCCGTCCAGACCGCGCCGGCCAGGCTGAGTCATACCTATGCCCAGGCGCTGGAACAGGCACACGACGGTAAACCGGGTGCCGCGCGCGTGCTGTATCAACAACTGGGACGGACTGACCTGTCTGACACGCAACGCATCAGCCTGCTCGCCGAACTGAGCGACTATCCCAGCCCCCAGGCCCTCAAGTTGCTTGATGCGGCCTTGAGTAACCCGTCCGCGCAAGTGCGCGAAGCGGCCATCGATGTCAGTGTCAGGCTGGTCTCCAACAGTCAGCGCAGTCTGTTGCTCGGCCCCCTGCTGGATGACGCCGAACAATCCGTCAGGTTTCGCGCCACCAGCGCCCTGCTTGGCCTCTCACCTGATGAGCTGGGCCTGTACTTTGCCGTCCTGCAGCAAAGTGCCGAGGCGTTTCAGGAGTCACTCAAGAGCCAGCCGCAAAGCGCACAAAACCAGCTGCAACTGGCCAGGCTGTATCTGCAGACCGGCGACCTGGAACCCGCGCTCGCGGCGCTGCAGCGCGCCACCGCGCTGGACCCGGGCAATATCGAAGCAGCGCTGGCGCATATCGAATTACTGGACCGCAAGGGCCAGGCCGAGCAGGCGCGCAGCCTTTTCGCGCAACTGCTTGAGCATAACCCTGGCTCGTCCCTGCTCCAGCATGCCCTCGGCATGTGGCTGCTGAACCACGGCCAGGCTGAATTCGCCGTGCTCAGCCTGGCCAAGGCCACGGAACTGGCGCCCGATAACAACGACTATCGCTATGACCTGGCGGTTGCCCTGCACTCGTTGAACGAGCTTGAAGCGGCACAGCGGCAGTTGACTCAGATCGTTCAAAACCAGCCCGCCAATCGCAAGGCCAGAGTGCTGCTGATCCAGTACTGGAAAGAGAACGGTCAGCTGCAGAACGTGCAGATTCTGCTGGCCGAGCTCGAACAGCAGAACCCGGATGACCCTGTGCTGCAACAGGGACTGTAGGGTCAGAAACGCAACGCCGAGACAGGCCAAAGGCTATCTTTGCATGGTCTACACGCCTTTCAGTCCGCGGCGTTCGCACTGCTCTGCCATTTCCTCATCCGATAGTCCTATTGCCTGTCGGATATTTCTCTTTTTAAGCTATCCACTCTCTCATGACACGTTTTCCATCCGTGGCTAATATCGGAAATAACTTACACTGCCCCTCCGCGTACAACACGGACATCATCCCCTATATCCAACATCGTCTCCCCGCTTCATTTAACGAATTTGAAAAAGGCTATTTTCTAACTGAAAAAAAAAGTGCATCATTTGCGGGCGACTGAGTTATAAATACCCTCTATCTGCGCAATGACAAGCCGCGAAGGCCAAGTTTCAGCATAGAAACCGCAGGTATCGGGCACCCTCGAGTGAGCGAATCGGTCATCAGTTTTGTCTCATCGCTTTATAGGGCTGACAACAGCCATTACATTGTTGGAGTATATTAATTGTCCAGACTTGCCGAGTTTCGAGCAGCAGAGAAAGCCCTTCAGGAACAGCTTGCACAGCTGGAATCGTTGAAGAATGACGCCGGATTGAAAAAGGAGATCGAATTCGAGCAAAAGCTCCAGGACCTGATGGGCACCTACGGCAAAAGCCTGCGTGACATCATTGCAATCCTTGACCCTGCAAGCGCTACCTCACTGGTCGCACCCGCAGGTCCAAAGCGTCGCCGCGCACGTGTGGTCAAGGTTTACCAGAATCCGCACACGGGTGAGCTGATTGAAACCAAGGGCGGCAACCATCGCGGCCTCAAGGCGTGGAAAGAGCAATACGGTGTAGACACTGTTGATTCATGGCTTCGTGCCTGATTGCAAGTTGTCACTTGAAGCCCTGCACGTGCAGGGCTTTTTTGTCTGCGCCGCTGCATATGATCACCTGCGCACTGCAGCTTTTTCCCCGGACGCACACACAGTTCCTTTCGTTGGACACCGGGAATTCATATACATGATTGAGTGAACTGCCTGGTACATATACTTCAGGGCACCGGGAAAATACCGCGAGAATAATGACGCCAATAAATCTGGATTATGCGATTCAGCACACAGTTACAAACCTGAACAGTCCCTGAAGTGTGTAGAGTAATTATTCAGTTTGGCGGTGTAATGAGATACATCCTTATTTGTTTCTCAATGATTCGGCGCGTCGAAGAGCACCACATTCGCAGCACAGCGGAGCTTCACACTTTTTTCACATGCACTCTCGGATGATGAAGACCGCTAAAGGAATAGCGCCCCATGCCCGCCTCGGCGGGCTTCTTTTTGCCTGCGAAAAGGCAGAGGTCACTGCGTATCGTCCAGGCGCAGACTCTCGCGAATACGCAGTGCCTCATCCTTGTTGCTCGCATAGCCGTCTGCCGATCCCGCATAGGACAACGACCAGGCCAGCTCCTTGCTGGCGGCCGCGACCAGTGTCTGGGTCAGCACGTGCACACCATTCTGAGTAATGGTGCAGGTGGTTTCGAGTGCGGGCACGACGCTGAGTCGACTTTCACGGACATGCGTGCAAGCGCTCTGCAATCCGCTCCGGGCAAAATTGACCTGAATCGACTTGCGCATTTCCAGCAGAACGCCCTGGACATTGACTTCATGCCCTGGCGTCAGGCGCGTCTGGGTGAGTTCCATGACCATCAGCGGATTTCCACTTTGATCGTTTTTCACCGCGCGCTGTCTGACTTGCACGGAAGGTTGAACGGGCTCGCCCGACTCGGTCGGTATCGACTCGACCTCCCAGCCTGCGGGCCAGACGATCATTGCATCGGCGGCATGCACCTGTGCAGTGCCCAACAGCAGGAACAGGCACAGGCTTGGCACGGAGCGTCGGTAGTGCGAAAGGATCATGATCGGGTCGCCAGAACGGTTGACCCGAAATTCTGAGCCTGTTGTCGGCATCGAGCAAGGCCGACGCGACGTTATCCGAGCCGGGTTTGGCACTGCGCGCCCTGCCCCGTATCATTTGGCATTATTTGTACATTCTGTTGGAGACACATTGATGAGCTTGCACGAACTCAACACACTACCGGGCGTCACAGCCGATCCTGAAGCGGCCACCCGGCAGTTTGTGTTCAATCACACCATGCTGCGCGTCAAGGACATTACCAAATCGCTTGATTTCTACACCCGCGTACTGGGCTTCAGCCTGGTCGAGAAGCGTGACTTCCCGGAAGCCGAATTCAGCCTGTACTTCCTGGCGCTGGTCGACAAGGCACAGATCCCGGAAGACGACGCCGCCCGCAACGAATGGATGAAGTCGATCCCCGGCATTCTGGAGCTGACCCATAACCACGGTACCGAAAGCGATGCCACAGCGTCTTACCATAACGGCAACAGCGACCCGCGCGGCTTTGGCCATATCTGCGTGTCGGTGCCGGATGTGAAAGTCGCCTGCGAGCGTTTTGAAAGCCTGGGTGTCGACTTTCAGAAGCGCTTGTCCGATGGCCGCATGAACAGCCTGGCCTTTATCAAGGACCCGGACGGCTACTGGGTAGAGATCATCCAGCCAACGCCGCTCTGAGACTGCCGGTGATCGCTTCGGCAAGGGGCGATCCGCGTAGAAAGCAAAAAGCCCCGTGATCGCTCACGGGGCTTTTCGTTTACCGCTCTCCGATCAGGCCGGGGCGGAGGTACGGATCAGGTGGTCAAAGGCGCTCAGGGAGGCCTTGGCACCTTCGCCCAGGGCGATGATGATCTGCTTGTACGGTGCAACCGTCACGTCACCGGCAGCGAAGATGCCTGGCACCGAGGTTTCACCGCGAGGATCGACCACGATCTCACCGCGCGGCGACAACTCGATGGCACCTTTGAGCCACTCACTGTTGGGCAGCAGGCCGATCTGCACGAAGATACCTTCGAGCGGTACGTTGATCTCTTCGCCTGTGGTGCGGTTCTTGTAGCGCAGGCCGTTGACCTTCTGCTCATCACCTGTCACTTCAGTGGTTTGCGCACTGGTGATCACGGTCACGTTCGGCAGACTGTGCAATTTGCGCTGCAGCACCGCGTCGGCACGCAATTGCACGTCGAACTCCAGTAGAGTCACGTGAGACACGATACCTGCGAGGTCGATTGCAGCCTCGACACCCGAGTTACCGCCACCGATGACAGCGACGCGCTTGCCTTTGAACAAAGGACCGTCACAGTGCGGGCAATAAGCCACACCCTTGTTACGGTACTGCTGTTCACCCGGCACGTTCATCTCCCTCCAGCGTGCGCCAGTGGCAAGGATCAGCGTCTTGGCCTTGAGGCTGGCACCGCTGGCAAACTTCACTTCGTGCAACTCGCCGGCTGCGCCAGGAATCAGCTTGTCGGCACGCTGCAGGTTCATGATGTCGACTTCGTACTGCTTGACGTGCTCTTCAAGCGCCACGGCCAGCTTCGGCCCCTCGGTATGTTGTACCGAGATGAAGTTCTCGATGGCCATGGTGTCGAGCACCTGACCGCCGAAACGCTCGGCAGCAACACCGGTGCGGATGCCTTTACGCGCAGCATAGACTGCCGCGGCCGAGCCAGCCGGGCCACCGCCGACGACCAGCACATCGAAAGCCTGCTTGGCGTTGAGTTTTTCCGCCTGACGCGCACCGGCGCCGGTGTCGATCTTGGCCAGAATCTCTTCCAGGCCCATGCGGCCCTGACCGAACAACTCACCGTTCAGATAGATGCTGGGCACCGACATGATCTTGCGATCGGTGACTTCTTCCTGGAACAGTGCACCGTCGATAGCGACGTGCTTGATACCAGGGTTCAGCACTGCCATCAGGTTCAGGGCCTGGACGACGTCCGGGCAGTTCTGGCAGGACTGCGAGAAATAGGTTTCGAAATGGAATTCGCCCTGAAGTGCGCGAACCTGTTCGATGGTTTCCGCACTGACCTTGGGTGGATAGCCGCCGACTTGCAGCAGCGCCAGGACCAGCGAGGTGAATTCGTGACCCATGGGGATACCGGCAAAACGCAGGCTGATATCGTGGCCAGGGCTGCTCAGCGAGAACGACGGCGTACGTGCGTCGGTGCCGCTGTCATTCAGGGTGACGTCCTTGGAAACACTGATCACATCATTGAGCAGTGCAAGCATTTCCTGAGACTTCGCGCCGTCATCAAGGGACGCGACGATCTCGATGGGGCGAGTAACCCGCTCCAGATAGGATTTCAACTGGGCTTTAAGATTGGCGTCCAACATGTGGCGGCTTCCTGTTTACAAAGGGTAGAAATAACAACGCCCAGGCGATTACCGCCCGGGCGTTTTTTGGGGCGATGCGGTTTACTTGCTCAAGAGCTCAACGCCCCCAGCCGATTCATGCGACTCAGATCTTGCCAACCAGGTCCAGGGACGGAGCCAGAGTAGCTTCGCCTTCTTTCCACTTGGCTGGGCAGACTTCGCCCGGGTGAGCGGCAACGTATTGAGCAGCCTTGATCTTGCGCAGCAGCTCGGAAGCGTCACGACCAACGCCACCGTCGTTCAGTTCGACGATTTTGATCTGACCTTCAGGGTTGATCACGAAAGTACCGCGATCCGCCAGACCGGCTTCTTCGATCAGCACGTCGAAGTTGCGGGAGATGGTCAGGGTCGGGTCACCGATCATGGTGTACTGGATCTTGCCGATCGCTGGCGAAGTGTTGTGCCATGCAGCGTGGGCGAAGTGGGTGTCGGTCGAAACGCTGTAGATTTCAACGCCCAGCTTCTTGAACTCTTCGTAGTTGTCAGCCAGGTCTTCCAGCTCGGTCGGGCATACGAAGGTGAAGTCGGCCGGGTAGAAGAATACGACAGACCACTTGCCTTTGAAGTCAGCGTCCGAGACGTCAACGAAAGCGCCGTTCTTGAATGCGGTAGCCTTGAACGGTTTTACTTGGCTGTTGATGATAGGCATCGGTATATCTCCTGATGGGTTGGATGGGTTGTGAATTCGATGGAGTGAAGCTTACGCATGATCGATGACAATCGCTCATTGGCAAACCTGATGTCACTGATTGCTTTTCACTATGAAGGCAGCTTATCGATAGAAGAAACCTTCGGACCGCTCCCCGCCTCCGATGGGCTCAGGAACGGAGCGGCATCAATGTAGCGCATCGCCGACTTGATGTCCCTCCAGCCTACATAGGACATCAGTGACTTGAGGTCCCAGCCGTTGCTGTGCGCCCAGCTTGCAAAACCGCGACGCAACGAATGGCTGGTGTAGCGCTCGGCGGCGATGCCTGCACGCTGGAGCGCCTGACGCAGCAACGGGATGATGCTGTTGGCGTGCAACTCCTCCTCTTTAAGATTACCCCAGCGGTCCACTGCCCGAAAGACCGGACCGCGTACCAGCGCGGCACAGTTGATCCACTCTATGTAAGCCTGCACCGGGCACAGCCGCTGCAAGGCCGGGGTCTGATAGGTGCGGCCCAGATTGTCGCGATCGCCTTTGCTCCGCGGCAAATACAGGCTGATTCCCGAGTTGGCGATGGCCTTGACGTCCTGTACTTGCAGGCGGCATAGCTCGTCACTACGAAACCCGCGCCAGAACCCCAGCAGGATCAGCGCCGAATCGCGTCGGCCGCGCAACAGCCGTGGCTGATCGTGTTGTGCGCTTGCTTCGCGTATTTCGACCTCCAGCCAGGCGATGACTTTTTCCAGATCCTTCAACTGCAAGGGCTCGGCCTGCTTTTCCTGTGCGGGGTGCAGCGCACGAATGCCCTTGATGACCTTGCGCACCATCGGTGCCTTGGTCGGATCGACAAAACCCTGGCTGACGTGCCACTGAGCCAGCGCTGACAAACGCAGCTTCAAGGTGTTCACCGACAGCGTCCCGGCATGGCTGGCCAGGTAACGCGCCACGCTTTCGCTGGTCGCCGGCAGAAACCCGCCCCACGTCACCTCGAAATGCTCGATGGCAGCTCGATAGCTGCGGCGCGTGTTGTCGCGGGTCGCCGCCTCGATGTAGCGATCAACGTCATTCATGGCTCAAACCTGCTCGGGTGTACCGGTAAGGGCGCCGTAAAGGGGGCTGAAGACGCCTGACACGGGATAATACGCCAATATCCCGTGTTATTTAATTCAAAAAATGGCTAATTATTTCAAAACATATAGTATGTAATTACAGAGTACATACCACAGTATGAAATCGTAGGAGACAGCATGGCCCGTGGCGGTGTAAACAAGGCGTTAGTGCAGAAAGCGAGGGCGTCCCTGCTGTCCCGAGGCGAAAACCCCAGCATCGACGCGGTACGTATCGAAATGGGCAATACCGGCTCGAAAACCACTATCCACCGCTATCTGAAGGAGCTTGAATCCACGCAAGCCCCAGCGCCGGATATCAATGAGGAATTGAGCGATCTGGTCGCGCATCTCGCCCAAAGGCTTCAGGAACAGGCGCAAGAGCGTATTGATCAGGCGCGCGATGAATATCAGGCCGAGCGCGACACCCTGCAGCGGCAACTTGCGGGCACTCAAGAGCAGATCAGCCAGCTGGAAAAACACGCACAGCAGCGTGAACAGGCGCTGGAACAGCAGGCCGCCGCCCTGCTCCACACGCAAGGCACACTGCAGGATGTGCAGACAGAACACGCCCGGTTGCTTCAGGCCAATCAGGACATGGAGGCACGCCTGCGCGACAAGGACGGGCAGATCCATTCGCTTGAAGAAAAACACCAGCACGCCCGCGAGGCGCTGGAGCACTATCGCAACTCGATCAGGGAGCAACGCGAGCAGGAGCAGCGACGCCACGAAACCCAGGTTCAGCAGCTGCAAATGGAACTGCGACAGGCACAGCAAGGCCTTGCCATGCACCAGGAAAACATCACACAGCTCAATCGAGATAACGAAAGATTGCTGGCTGAAAATCGCAACACCCTGCGCGAACTGCACAGCCAGACCGACCAGCTGAAGCAGGCCAACACGCAGAATGCCGCCTTCGCCGAACAACAACACCACACCCGCACCCAATGCGCGCTGCTGGAAGAAAGGTTACGCAGCGCGCAGGACGAAAACACCGCACTTAAACAAGGCATGACCGATGCGCAGCAACAGAGCCGCATGCTGGAACTGCTGCTGACCAAGAAGGAAGCGGCACTGGAGAACCTGCAGACAAGGCTCGATCAGCCGGACAAACCCAAAGCCACCAGAAAGAAACCATCAGACAAAGCCTGATCAGCAAGCTTCAGGCCAGCGCTATCTCGCCGCATGGCAGATGCAAATCAACCCGGGTGCCCTGACCTTCGGCGCTTTCTATATGCACGTGTCCGCCGGCTTGCCGGGTAAAGCCGTAGACCATCGACAAACCCAGGCCGGTTCCCTGGCCTACCGGTTTGGTGGTGAAAAACGGATCGAACACCTGATCGATAACATCCCGAGCAATGCCACAGCCGTTATCTTCAACACTAAGCTGTACGTAGTCGCCAGGCAGCAGACCGTCTTTTTGCGTCTCCAGCGTTAACGCGCGGCTGCGCACGCACAACCTCCCTCCGACAGGTACGGCATCGCGCGCGTTGATGACCAGATTCAACAAGGCATTTTCCAACTGATGCTCATCGGTGCGCACCGCGCTCAGCCCCTCCTCCAGCTCGATCTCCAGGTGCGCATGAGCGCCGACCGTCCCCCGCAACAACTCTTCCATGGAGCGGACCATGCAATTGACATCCACCACGGTGACGTTAAGCGACTGCCGACGGGCAAATGTCAGCAGCCTGCGGGTCAGTGCAGCAGCACGGTTTGCAGAACTCGCTGCGGCATCCAGGTAGCGATCGACCTCACTGACACGCCCGGCAGCCACACGCAGCCTGATCATGTCCAGTGCGCCAATCACGCCGGAAAGTACATTGCTGAAGTCATGGGCGATACCACCAGTCAACTGACCGATAGCATCCATCTTCTGCGCATGGCGCAAGACCTCTTCAGCCATCGCCCGCTCGGCAATTTCAGCCTGCAACAGCTCATTTGCAGCTTCCAGCTCACGCGTGCGCTGGGCGACGCGCAACTCCAGACTTTCGTTGAGTTCGCGCAACGCCTCTTCTGCATTGACCTGAGCGGTGATGTCGGTGTGAGTACCCAGCCAGTGGGTAATGTGCCCCCTTGCGTCGCGCAGCGGCAGCGCACGCGAAAGGAACCAGTTGAAAGCGCCGCCCTTGCCACGTATCGGAAATGTATCTTCCCAGATCGAGCCAGTGGAAAAGCAGTATTGCAGACGCGCCATCACGCGCTCGCGATGTTCGGGGTGCAGAACCGAGCGCCACCCCAGGGCAGTCATGGCCTCGAGCGAAGCGCCGGTGTACGCATGCCAACGCTCGTTGTACCAATGGATTTGCCCGCGGGGGCTGGCAGTCCAGGCCAGTTGACTCATGTTGTCAGCCAATGCCCTGAACTGACGCTCGCTTTCACGCAAGGCATCGATGTGCTGCGCGACTTCGCGTTCCTGCTCGGCAGAATGCAATGGCATTCTGGCCGGTGGCTGCTCTCTATTCACGTCGGGATCCATCCTCTCAAAACCCTTACCCCGGAGTTCTTCCTGAACTCCGGGCGTTGCGTGACTTAACGTTTGACAGGCGTCCGCATGGTAACGAACTCTTCTGCCGCGGTCGGGTGTACCCCGATAGTATCGTCGAATACCTGCTTGGTCGCGCCAGCCTTGATGGCAATGGCCAGGCTCTGGACGATTTCGCCAGCATCCGGCCCGACCATATGGCAGCCCAGCACACGATCGGTTTTGGCATCGACGACCAGCTTCATCAATGTGCGCTCCTGATCATCGGTCAGGGTCAGCTTCATCGGCCTGAAACGACTCTCGAAAATCTGCACATCGTGCCCGGCCTTGATTGCATCCTCTTCGGTCAGACCGACCGTACCGATGTTCGGCAGACTGAAAACCGCCGTCGGGATGTGATTGTAGTCTACCGGGCGATACTGCTCGGGCTTGAACAGTCGGCGCGCGACCGCCATGCCTTCAGCCAGAGCGACCGGCGTCAGCTGCACACCTCCGATGACATCGCCGATGGCCAGTATAGAAGGCTCGCTGCTCTGGTAATTGTCATCGACCTTGATATAGCCGTGCTCGTCCAGCCTGACGTCGACACTGTCCAGACCGAGGTTGTCGAGCATTGGGCGGCGCCCTGTTGCGTAGAACACGCAATCGGTCTCGAGCGTGCCGCCACCTTTCATGGACAACAGCAGACTGCCGTCGGCCTGCTTGTCGATACGCTCGATATCGCTGTTGAAGCGAATCGTCATGTGGCGCTTGAGCAACTCTTCGTGAAGATGGGTGCGAACACCGCCATCAAAGCCACGCAAGAACAACTCGCGGCGATAGACCAGCGTGGTGTCGGCGCCGAGCCCGTTGAAAATCGAGGCGAACTCCACCGCGATGTAGCCGCCACCCACAACGACGACCCGCTTGGGTAGCGTTTTGAGATAGAACGCCTCGTTGGAGGTGATCGCGTGCTCGCGCCCTGGTACGTCAGGCACCTGGGGCCAGCCGCCAGTGGCAATCAGAATGCGCTCGGCACTGTAGGTCTGACCGTTGATTTCGACCTGCTGCGGGCCGGTCAATTTCGCATGCCCTTCAAGCAGCGTCACGCCGCTGTCGACCAGCAACTTGCGATAGATGCCATTAAGGCGATTGATCTCACGATCCTTGTTGGCGATCATCGTAGCCCAATCGAACTGGGCCTCACCCAGCGACCAGCCGAAGCCCTTGGCATGGTCGAAATCCTCGGAAAAATGCGCCCCGTACACCAATAGCTTTTTGGGTACGCATCCTACGTTGACGCAGGTTCCGCCCAGATAGCGGCTCTCGGCCACAGCGACCTTTGCGCCGAACCCGGCAGCGAAACGCGCCGCCCTGACGCCGCCCGAGCCGGCGCCAATTACAAACAGATCAAAATCAAAGGCCATCGATATCTCCTTGGCAGAGGCACAGCATAGCCGCTTGGCGGCCAGTCAGAAATGACAAAGCCACCCGAAGGTGGCTTTGTCCCGGGCGTCATCAATCAGAAATCAATGCGCTTTGCCGGTTTTGTAGAAATGCTCGAAGCAGAAGTTGGTCGCCTGGATGTAGCCTTCCGCACCACCGCAGTCAAAACGCTCACCCTTGAACTTGTAAGCGAGTACGTTGCCTTCGGCAGCCTGCTTCATCAAGGCGTCGGTGATCTGAATCTCACCACCCTTGCCCGGCTCGGTCTGTTCGATTTTCTCGAAAATGTCCGGAGTCAGGATGTAGCGGCCGATGATCGCCAGGTTGGACGGCGCATCTTCAGGCTTAGGCTTTTCAACCATGTTGGTCACGCGGAACAGGCCCGGCTTGATCTCTTCACCCGCGATCACGCCGTACTTGTTGGTTTCCTGCGGATCGACTTCCTGAATGGCGATGATCGAGCAGCCATAATGCTTGTGCAGTTTGACCATTTGCGCCAGCACGCCGTCACCCTCAGGGTTGACGCACAGGTCGTCCGCGAGAACCACGGCGAAAGCTTCGTTGCCGATCAGTGGGCGACCGCTCAGGATGGCATGGCCCAAACCTTTCATTTCGGTCTGACGGGTGTACGAGAAGCTGCACTCGTCGATCAGCTTACGAATACCAACGAGGTACTTTTCCTTGTCAGTGCCCTTGATCTGGTGCTCAAGCTCATAGCTGATGTCGAAGTGGTCTTCAAGAGCGCGCTTGCCACGACCGGTCACGATGGAAATTTCGGTCAGGCCTGCAGCGAGGGCTTCCTCAACACCGTATTGGATCAGTGGCTTGTTGACCACCGGCAGCATTTCCTTGGGCATGGCCTTGGTCGCTGGCAGGAAGCGAGTACCGTAACCGGCTGCTGGGAACAAGCATTTCTTGATCATAAAAGTCCTTGGTAAGGGCTGTTGGTGTTAACGGCGCAGTCTAATGATGAGGCAGGCACCTTACAATGCCCCGCCTTTGGCCGTCCGATGCCATGATAGAGGAATACTCGTACAGATAGTTCCGCACTTTCTGGATATTGCCTTTACATAAAAGCAGCTCAAGGCACCGTCAAACTGCCCTCAAGGCCTGCGCGGCCGGACCTCAACACCGCTTCTAGACGACCGCGGACTTTACGCCCGGCTTCGCCAACGGCAAGCGGCGACAAGTGGGAGGCAGGCAGTTTATGATGCAAAACATGGCGGAACGATGGCACCCGTTATCAGTCCAACGCTCGCATTTGTTAATTCCCTGGCCTTATCTCGAAGCGAAAACCATGATCAGAATTTTGTCCATTATTGCTGTGCTGGGCCTCACCGGCTGCGCAACCGCCTCCAATACCTACCTGAAAAACGGCAAACAGGGCTTGAGCATCGACTGCTCCGGCGAGGCGATGTCCTGGGCAAGCTGCTACGAAAAGGCGGATGCGTCCTGTGCGGGCACAGGTTATGAAATTGTCGGCACAGATGGCACCCCACAACCTGCCGAAAGCGACAAGACGCTGGGCGTGGACGTTGGCAACTACAAAAGCCGCAGCGTGCTGGTGGTCTGCAAGTAATCAGGTCTGCCGCCCTGTCCACCGCGGACAGGGCCAGCTGACCCGGCCTGACTGATCAGCCTGAAATGCACGCTTCGGCAGCGTTCTGCACATCCCTGAAACGAATGGGCACGTTGGAAAGTCGTTCGTAGACCTTGATCGTACTACCGCCCGAGCGGCTTTCGATATCCACTACTGCCGCGGGTGACTTGCTGAGTTTCTGCGCGACGATGACCCGCAGGCCGTCATGCCGAGGCTCGATCAGAGGCGGCTTGCGACTGCTGCTGATCTTGCCAGCGAAGCAATCGGCGTATTCCTGAGGATTTTTGCCCGACATCACGTTCATGGTGGGGGGTGTATGCTCAATGTCGTTCACTGTGGCACAGCCAGTCATTGCCAGGGCCAGGACTACTACAGCAGCCAGTTTCATACAAAGCCTCCAAATAAAGGTCCTACGACAAGCCTCAGCGCAATTAAATCCCGGCTGAGGCATTTTTTCCCGGAAACACGGCAAATTAATGCTCACCGACGTCAAATTGCGGGCGTCGCATGCTATCGTTTTGATTTTTCAGAAAAACCCCCATTTCGGAGCCCGTCATGAAATTCGTACACCAGCGTGAGCATCTCAACGAGGACGACCTTGTCGTCATCGAGTGCTCTCAGACCTGCAATATTCGCCTGATGAACGATGCGAATTTTCGCAGCTTTAAAAATGGTGGTCGGCACACCTATCATGGCGGCGCGTTCGATAGATTTCCGGCCAAGATCGCCGCGCCAAGCACCGGTTTCTGGAACATCACCATCGATACTGCAGGCCGCAAGGCAGATACCAACGCCGGACGCAAACTGCCTTTCACTCACAAGATCAAGATCGTCCGGCGCTCGACCTCTCGCCTGGGATGATGCAAGGAGTCACCGTGAACAATCCAGCCCCACGTACGACCAAATTCGCTGTCAGCTATAAGCTCAATGGCGAACGCAGCTTCGAATTTGCCCAATTGCAATCGGCGTCCACCGAGGAAGCCGAAGCCGCCTTGAAGAAAATGCACGGCGAGAGCGACGACCTTATTACCGACGTCAAGGTCAGCAAGGCTCTCTGATACTCACCGGAGCTCGATCCGATCATGCAACGCAAAGGTGACACTCCCGCCACGCTGGACCTGTTCGCAGACCAGACGGCCCAGCCTCGCAGCGATGAGCGGATCGGGCCTGGGTCGTGGCTGTTCAGAGGCTTTGCGCTGACCGACATGCCGCAACTGTTGGACGCCCTTGAGGAAACGCTGGGCCTTTCGCCGTTCCGGCACATGCAGACCCCCAGCGGTCTGAGCATGTCTGCAGCGCTGAGTAGTTGCGGACAACTGGGCTGGATAACCGACCGTCATGGTTATCGATACACGGCAACCGACCCGAAAACAGGACAGGCTTGGCCGGCGATGCCGGACGCCTTCATGCACCTGGCGCAGGACGCCGCACTCGCAGCCGGCTATGCCGGGTTCGTGCCTGACGCCTGCCTGATCAACCGCTATATCCCGGGCGCCAAGATGTCCTTGCATCAGGACCGAAACGAACACGACCATCGCTGGCCAGTGGTGTCGGTATCACTGGGCATACCGGCCATCTTTCAGTTCGGCGGCCTGCTGCGCAGCGACAAGACTCAACGCATTTCCCTGTTTCATGGCGACGTGGTGGTCTGGGGCGGCGAGGACAGATTGCGCTTTCACGGCATTCTGCCCATCAAGCAGGCAGAACATCCGCAATTGGGTGAGCAACGGATCAACCTGACCTTTCGCAAGGCCGGCCGCGACAGCTGATCAGGCCTCTTCGAGCACGCCGGACGTCCGGGCCAGCGCCGGGCATACCGCCCGGTGCAGGTTAAGTGCTGTATTGATGATGCCAATGTGGCTGAACGCCTGCGGGAAATTGCCCAGCATGCGCCCGCCCTTCGGATCGTACTGTTCGGCCAGCAGACCAACGTCATTGCACAGACCCACCAACCGTTCGAACAGCCGCGCGGCATCATCAGCCCGGCCCAGCAAGACGTAGGCATCGGCCAGCCAGAACGAACAGACCAGAAACGTCCCTTCCCGACCGGCAACGCCATCGACACTGCGCTCGTTGTCATAGCGCAGCAGCAGACCATCCTGCATCAGCGTACGCTCGATCTGCGCGACAGTACCGATAACTCGCGGGTCTTCAGGCGCAAGAAAACCGGTCAGCACAATCTGCAGCAGACTGGCATCCACTTCTGTCGAGCCATAGGTCTGTACGAAGCTGCCAAGCTCGGCATCGAAACCGTGGCGACAGACATCGGCATGGATTTCGTCCGCCACTTTCCGGTAGTGCACTGCCAGCGCACGATCCTCATCGCTCTCGGCAGCCTGGGCGATCTGCGTGGCGTTACGGTCAAAGGCCACCCAGGCCATGACTTTCGAGTGCGTGAAGTGCCGCGGCTCGGAACGTATCTCCCAGATGCCCGCATCCGGCAGGGGCCAGATTTTCTCCAGATACGGCATGACCACCTTGGAAATCGCCACGCTGCGCGGGTGCTGCGCCATACCGCCGCGCAGCGCCTGGATCATGGCGTCGGCCACTTCGCCGTAGACGTCCAGCTGAACCTGCGTCGCCGCACCATTGCCGACGCGCACCGGCAGTGAGTTCTCATAGCCACCCAGCCAGGGCAGCTCATACTCCTGCAAACGCCGCTCGCCGCCTACGCCGTACATGATCTGGATCTGTTCCGGGTTACCGGCAACCGAGCGCAACAGCCAGCCCCGCCAGGCCTGAGCTTCCTCGAAATAACCCAGATTCATGAATGCCAGAAGGGTCATGGTGGCGTCGCGCAGCCAGCAATAGCGGTAATCCCAATTGCGCTCGCCACCCAACTGTTCGGGCAGTGAGGTGGTCACGGCGGCAACGATGCCGCCAGTGGGCGCGTAGGTCATGGCTTTCAGCGTAATCAGCGAGCGCTTTACCTGAGCCGTCCACGGCCCGACGTCAGGGCAGCGATCAGAAAACTCGCGCCAGTAGGCAGCGGTGCTTTCCAGAGCCCGGTCGGCATCGATCTGCTCGAGCAAGGGTGCAAAGGATGCCTGATAGGCCAGCGTGAAGACCTTGCGCTCGCCTTCATCGACGTGAAAACGGCTGGCAGTGTGATGATCCTGAGGATGCAGTGCCACAGGGCTGCGCAAAACCAGCATTTCCGGCCCGGCCACTGCCGTCAGCGTATGAGCATCCTTTCGCTCGACCCAGGGCACACTGCTGCCGTAATCGAAACGGATGGCGAGGTCTACAGCGAACTCGACCCGACCGGACAGCCCGACCACCATGCGCACCACATGGCCGGAGGTCTTCATGGGCATGAAATCGATCAGCATGGCGCGACCGTCACGGGTTTCGAAAACGGTTTCGAGAATCAGCGTGCCGTCGCGGTAACGGCGCTCGACGGCGATAACCTCGGCGGTCGGCGCGATCTTCCAGCGGCCATGCTCATCACTCCCCAATAGAGCGGCGAAACAGGCCGTCGAGTCGAAGCGGGGGAAACACAACCAGTCCAGCGAACCATCACGGGCGACCAGCGCCGCCGTCTCGCAGTTGCCCAGCAATGCGTAGTCTTCGATCAGTGCAGCCATCCAGAAATGCCCGTCGTGATGATGATTCGTTAACGTGGGTAAACAGCTGATCAGGCGTTCAGGATGTAACGCTCGATGGCGTTGGCCACTCCGTCCTGCTCATTACTATCAGTAACATGATCAGCCTGTCCCTTGACTGTCTGCTCGCCCTGCCCCATGGCAATCGACAAGCCTGCCTTGTGGAACATCGCCACGTCGTTACCGCCGTCGCCTATGGCCGCCGTACGTGACAGGTCGACGCCCAGATAGTCCGCCAGCGCGACCAGAGCGGAACCTTTGTTGGCCTCCAGCGCGGTGACATCCAGGTAGTATTTTTGCGAGCGGGCCGCCAGCGCGAGTCCTTCGATCTGCGGATTGAGCTGCGCCTCAAGGGTCTTGAGCAACTCGAAATCACCGCTGGCCGCGACGATCTTGTCGACGCGATCCAGATACGGCTCGAAACTCTCGACCTGAACATAGTCATAGCCCAGCGCATCGAGCTCATGATCGACGTAATCGGCATCGGGATCGAGCAGCAGCCACTGATCATCGGCAAATACCCAGATGGCAACGTTTTGCCCGGCAAACAACTCCAGACAGATGCGAACGGCGCGCGGGTCAATGCGATGAGCCACCAACAGGCTGCCATCGGGATGAGTGATGGTGCCGCCATTGAATGCCACGGTGGGCAAATCCACACCCAGCGCTTCGATCACCTGGCGCATGGCCCTGGGCGGGCGACTGCTGGCCAGCGTGAAGTGAACGCCGGCATCACGCAGGCGCTTGATGGCGTCGATATTGGCTTGGCTAAGGCTGTGATCACGGCGCAGTAACGTGCCGTCGATGTCGGACAACAGGAACTGTACGGGCAGTTCAGACATTCAATTCTCTCCATTCCCGACCATCACGACTCAGCAACTCTTCGCCCGCTTGCGGACCATCCTTGCCAGCTTCGTAAAGCTGCACTTGCGGCTGCGCGGCCCAGGCGTCGAGGAACGGCTGCACTGCACGCCAGCCGTTCTCGATGTTGTCGGCCCGCTGGAAGAGCGTCTGATCACCGGTCAGGCAGTCATAAATGAGGGTTTCGTACCCGGTGGAGGGCTGCATCTCGAAGAAATCCTTGTAGGCGAAGCCCAGCGCGATATCTTCCATCTTCAGTTCCGGGCCAGGACGCTTGGCAAACAGGTCGAACCACATGCCTTCGTTGGGCTGGATCTGGATCCGCAAGTAGTTGGGCTTGAGCCGGTCGACTTCGGTATCGCGGAACTGCGCGTACGGAGCAGGCTTGAAGCAGATGCCGATCTCAGTGCTGCGAGCACTCATGCGCTTTCCGGTGCGCAGGTAGAAAGGCACGCCCACCCAGCGCCAGTTGTCGACCATGACCTTGAGCGCAACGTAGGTCTCGGTGTTGCTGTCCGGCTCCACGCGATCTTCCTGGCGATAACCGACGACCTGCTTGTCGCCCATCACGCCCTTCGCATACTGGCCACGCACCGAATTGGCCAGGGCTTCCTCCTGGCTCCAAGGCCGGATTGCACCGACCACCTTGGCCTTCTCGCCGCGAACGGCATCGGCGCCGAAAGCGGCAGGCGGCTCCATCGCAACCATCGCCAGCAGCTGGAACAGGTGGTTGGGCACCATGTCGCGCAAGGCACCGGTGTGTTCGTAAAAGCTGCCGCGGGTTTCGACGCCTACGGTTTCCGCAGCCGTGATCTGGACATGGTCGATGTAGTGATTGTTCCAGAACGACTCGAACAGGCCATTGGAGAAACGGCTGACCAGAATGTTCTGCACCGTCTCCTTGCCCAGGTAATGGTCGATCCGGTAAATCTGCTTCTCGCTCATGACCTTGAGCAGGCAGCCATTGAGCTCGACCGCACTGGCCAGATCGGAGCCGAAGGGCTTTTCGATCACGACGCGACGAAACCCGTTTTCGGTTTCCTGCAGCAAACCTGACGAACCCAGCCGTTGGGCAACCTCACTGAAAAACCGCGGCGCAGTGGCCAGATAGAACACCGCATTCGCGGTGCCAGTACTCTCGATCTTGCTGGCGATGTCCTGATAAGTGGAATCGTCGAGGAAGTCGCCCTGCACATAACTGATGCGCTCGGCCAGCTTGCTCCACAGCGCCGGGTCGAGGGGATCCTTGCCACCGCCAGCAACCTTGCCGGCGGCTTCATCCCGAATGAAGTTCTCGAGCTTTTTCGCAAAGTCGGCATCGCTGATCGCATTGTGATCGACGCCGACGATATGCAGCCCTTCATCCACCAGACCGTCGCGTGACAGGTTGTAAAGCGCCGGCATCAACAGGCGCTTGACCAGGTCTCCATGCGCACCGAACAGAAACAGGGTCGTGGGTGGGGCTACCTCGGTTTTTTGCTCGGCACTGCCACGCGACAGGCCCATTACTTGGGTTCCTTGTGGCCACCGAATCCAAAGCGCATGGCGGACAGCATCTTGTCCGCGTACGAACTTGTCTGGCGAGAACGGAAACGCGCAAACAGGGCGCTGGACAGAACAGGAACCGGAACCGCCTGCTCGATGGCCGCCTCGATGGTCCAGCGACCTTCGCCGCTGTCGGCAACCGAACCGGAGAAAGCATCCAGGTGCGGGTCGGTAGCCAGGGCATCGGCAGTCAGGTCCAGCAGCCAGGACGACACCACACTGCCACGACGCCAGACTTCGGCAATGTCGGCCGTGTTGAGGTCGAAACGCTGTTCAGGCGGCAGGTGTTCGGAATTTTTCTGTTTGAGAAGATCGAAGCCTTCGGCGAAGGCCTGCATCATTCCGTACTCGATGCCGTTGTGGATCATCTTCACGAAATGCCCGGAACCCGCAGGGCCGGAGTGGATATAGCCACGTTCGGCGCGGTCGTCGGTCGATTTGCGGTCACGAGTGCGCTCGATCGAGCCAAGGCCCGGAGCCAGTGTCGCGAACAGCGGATCGAGGCGCTCGACAACGGCGGCCTCGCCTCCGATCATCATGCAGTAGCCACGCTCAAGCCCCCAGACGCCACCTGACGTACCGACATCGACGTATTGCAGGCCCTTTTCAGTGAGCTCCTGAGCGCGCCGGATATCGTCCTTGTAGAAAGTATTACCGCCGTCGATGATCACGTCATCGGCGTCAAGCAACTCGCTGAGGGTCTGAATGGTGTCTTCGGTGGGCGCACCTGCCGGGAGCATTACCCAGACAGCACGGGGCTTGGCGAGCGTGCTGACCAGTTCCTTCAGATCTGCGACCGCAGTCGAACCGTCATTGGCCAGGGCGTTGCGCGATGCTTCATCACGGTCGTACACCACAGTCGTGTGACCATTCAGCATCAGACGGCGTGCAATGTTGCCGCCCATGCGGCCCAGTCCAATAATCCCAAGTTGCATGAAGGTGCTCCTTAAATCGTAAAAAGGTGCCTCGCTTGCCGTCCAGCGCATCGACAGGTTACGAGCATGCTGATTAGTCAAGCGAGGCGGAACGTCGGTTCCCTTGCGAGAAGATGAAGACGCGAGCGCCCTCCTGTGGTGCATTTTGTCGCGATTAAGAGACATTCGCGACAATTAAAAATAAAAAAGTTCCAAAATCATGCAAAAGAAATCAAAATCGGTGCCGATAGAGAGGGTAAGCAGCGGCGGTCAGGGATTGAAAGTCATTGCCACGGGCCTCTCTGAGGTTGAATCCGCCATTTGCGAGGTGAGCAATGGGCACTGTACTACCAGCACTTGCACCACAAACCCTGTATGTCACTATCCGTCGTGACGAACTGCGCACATTAAAAGAAGAGCGCGAGCAGTTGCAGAAAAAAGTGGCTCATTTGAGCTCGATGCTGCAGCAATCGCAGTTATCCGCCCCCGTCAAGATGCTTCAGGCCTGACCGTAACTGTATCATCCTTCAAAACGCCTCAGGGCAAGCCCGATAACTCGGCTTGCCCACCTGACCTGCCCTCCTGTCGATCCCCGCAGCCAGCTCCACTCTCCGGGCAGCGCACGTCTGCACCAGCGCCATCAGGAAAAGAACCCTGGCGAATCGGCTCGCTATAGCGTTTTTTGCCAGAACATCGCGCGCCCCATTTCAGGGCTCAACTGATAGTTGTCAAAACCAAGCTTTCTGTAGGCCCCCTGCGCAATCTCGTTGCCTTCCAGTACCTCCAGCGTCAGCTTGCAGCAGCCACGCTGGCGTGCAATCTCCTCGACCTTGAGCAGCATTTTCTGGCTGATACCGAGGCCTCGATATTGCGAGATCACCGCGACGTCATGAATATTGACCAACGGACGACAGGCAAAGGTTGAAAACCCCTCGAAGCAATTGACCAGCCCCACCGGCTCTCCCGAGATAAACGCCAGCACACTGAACGCATACGGACGCTTCGCGAGTTCGATTGCCAATTGCTGACGGGTGTCGTTCGACAGAGGCCGCCCCGTCCCCAAGGCATCCATTGAATACTCATTCAAAACGAACCCGATTGCATCCGCGTGCACAGGATTGGTGTAACTCGCTTGCAGTACCAGTACCTCGGGGGCTTCCATTTCCATCCTCGTCAATTCAATCAGAGTGATTCAGTGAAATCAGTCATAGGGTAAATGCCTCAGGCCAACGTCAAGGCCGGGGCTTGCGGCCCGATTCTATCCTGCCCTGCTTCAAAATGTTCCGGCGCAGATGTAAGGATTTTCTCGTCGTGCCCGCAGATTGACCGCCACACGCACCCGGAAAAGGCGCTACGCACCGTTGCTGCTCATTACGGCCTGACAGCATCGGGATTTAGTGATGAAAACCAAACGCCTGGACGGGATTGTCCAACGATCCGACGACCGGTAATGAGCCCTACGGACGCCGAAAACAGCGGTAAAAAAGCGCAGCGACCGCCCGGCTGCTACCTGCAGCGTGCCATCACGTGCGGCGTCGAAGCCTGTTCCAGACATTCGCAAATAAAAAAGTCGAAACTTCTCCAAAACGGCCGGGTCAGCTGATTAGAGCATCTATGCTATTGGCTGACATCCGGTAATGGCGACATCACAGCGCTTTGTCACTATGCATGGTCCAAACGGGTATCGATCTTGCGTAGTGCACGTATGTGTACCCGGCCATAGGAAATGGCCAATAAAAATCAAGTGATGCACCAAGACTGTTTTAAGGGGAAAATTGATGATTAGCGCCGCTGTGAAAACCCAGAAGGGAGAGAGTTTTAACCAGCCTGTCGGCGAGCTGACTCATCTGCCGGTGTTCTCTACCAAGAGCGTTCCTGTGCTGCAAATGCCAACGTCGACTGTTCAGCCTCAGCCGACCATGTCTCAAGTCAACAGACGCAAAGTGTTGTTCGTGACCTCCGAGCTGGCCGATCTGGTGAAAACCGGTGGCCTGGGCGATGTGTCTGCCGCACTGCCGCGAGCCATGCGCCACCTGCACGACGTGCGAGTGCTGATTCCAGGTTATCCGCAGGTCATCAACAGCGGTAATCCGATCCATATCATCAGCCAGCTGGGCGGGCATGCAGCGCTGCCGCCTTGCAAGGTGGGTCGTATGGACATGAAAGATGGCCTGGTGATCTACGTGCTGATCTGCCCGGAGCTTTACGAGCGCGAAGGCACCCCTTATGCCGACAGCACCGGCCGTGACTGGTCCGACAACCATATTCGCTTCGCCCGTCTGGGCCTGGCAGCCGCCGAGTTCGCCGCTGGCGAAGTCAAGAGCCAGTGGTGCCCCGAGCTGGTTCATGCCCACGACTGGCCAGCCGGTCTGGCGCCTGCTTACATGCGCTGGCGCGGGCAGTCCACGCCAAGCATCTTCACTATTCACAACCTCGCCTATCAAGGGACCGTGAGTACGACGTCGAGCCGTGAGCTGGGCATTCCGGACTCCGCCATTACCCCTGAAGGCATGGAATTTTACGGCCAGCTGTCTTTCATCAAGGCTGGAATGGCCTTTGCCAGCCACATCACGACTGTTAGCGCCACCTACGCTC
This sequence comes from Pseudomonas cerasi, assembly GCF_900074915.1. Lineage (GTDB taxonomy): Bacteria > Pseudomonadota > Gammaproteobacteria > Pseudomonadales > Pseudomonadaceae > Aquipseudomonas > Aquipseudomonas cerasi. Next base: position 2,575,188 of record NZ_LT222319.1, on the reverse strand, counting down.
GGGAAATCACTACTCCGGAGTTTGGTTGCGGCCTGGAAGGCTTCCTGCAAAGCAAGGCCAACAAGGGTCAGCTCAGCGGTATCCCCAACGGTATCGACGAAAGTTGGGATGCGGCCACCGACGAACACCTGATCTGCCACTTTGCGCCCAACGAATGGATGCGCAAGGAAATCAACGCTGACTACGTTCGTGAGCTGTTCGAACTGGACGCCTCGACCGGGCCGCTGTACGCAGTGGTGTCACGCCTTGTGTATCAGAAAGGTCTGGACCTGACGATCGGCGTCGCCGAACACATCGTCAACAATGGCGGGCAGATCGCAATCATCGGCCGCGGTGAACCCGAGGAAGAAGAGGCCATGCGTGAACTGGCGGCACGCTTCCCTGGGCGTATAGGCGTGCGCATAGGCTTCAACGAAACCGACGCGCGGCGCATGTTCGCCGGCAGCGATTTCCTGCTGATGCCGTCCCGCTATGAGCCTTGCGGGCTGAGCCAGATGTACGCGCAACGCTTCGGCTCTCTGCCTGTCGCACGCAATACCGGTGGCCTGGCCGATACGATTGAAGACGGTGTCACTGGTTTCCTCTTCAACGAATCGACAGTCGAAAGCTACACCAAGGCCCTGGATCGTACTTTTCAGGTCTTTGCTCATCCCGAACTGCTCAACGCCATGCGCTGCCGTGCAATGGCGGCTCCCTTCAACTGGCATCAGGCGGTAGAGCCCTACGCAGATCTCTATCGCGATCTGTTGAAGAAAAACGTGAGTATTTCCAGCAACTACTAGGTTAAGGATTTAATGGATGCCCCTGCGTACAGACGATAACTGGCGCCACGGCGCCGTTTTGTTGGACCCTGAACACACCCGGTTTGCCCTCTGGGCACCGGATGCCTCCTTCGTAAATGTCGAACTGCAGGATGGCCAGTCATTGGCCATGCTGCCTCAGTCCGACGGCTGGTTCGTCCTTGAGGCCCGCTGCAAGGCGGGCACTCGCTACCGCTTCAGGATCGACCACGAACTGGACGTTCCTGACCCCGCCTCCTGCGCACAGGTCGATGATGTTCACTCTGAAAGCCTTGTAGTCGACCCTAACGCTTATTCATGGCAAAACACTGCATGGAACGGACGTCCGTGGCATGAAGCGGTGATCTATGAACTGCACGTGGGCGCCATGGGCGGCTACGCTGGCGTGGAAAAGCACCTGCCGCGACTCGCCAAACTGGGTGTTACTGCGATCGAACTGATGCCGCTTGCGCAGTTCCCCGGTGATCGCAACTGGGGCTACGACGGCGTTCTTCATTATGCTCCGCAATCCTCCTACGGCACGCCTGAACAGCTCAAGCAACTGATTGACACCGCTCACGGTCTTGGCCTGATGGTGATTCTGGACGTGGTGTACAACCACTTCGGCCCGGACGGCAACTACCTGGGCAGTTACGCCAAGGAGTTTTTCCGCAGCGACCTGCACACCCCATGGGGCGATGCGATCGACTTCAGGCGCCCGCAGGTGCGCGACTTTTTCGTCGATAACGCCCTGATGTGGCTGCTCGAGTATCGCTTCGACGGCCTGCGCATGGACGCCGTGCACGCCATTCGCGACAAGACCTTCCTGCCGGAGTTTGCGGACCGGGTTCGCGGGCGCATTGAACCGGGCAGGCACGTGTGGCTGAACCTTGAGAACGAGTTCAACCAGGCCAGTCTTCTGGAAAAAGGCTTCGATGCACAATGGGACGACGACGGGCACAACACCCTCCACGTGCTGTTGACCGGTGAAACCGACGCCTACTATTCCGACTTTGCCAAAGAGCCGACGCAGAAGCTTGCGCGCCTGCTCAGCGAGGGGTTTGTCTACCAAGGCGAACCGACGCGTCATGGGCACACGCGAGGCGAGCCCAGCGCGCATCTGCCGCCGTCGGCCTTTGTGCTGTTTCTGCAGAACCACGATCAGATCGGCAACCGCGCACTCGGTGAACGCCTCCCGCAGCTCTGCGCGCCTGCTGCATTGAAGGCCGCCACCGCCCTGCTGCTGCTTTCACCGATGATCCCGTTGATGTTCATGGGCGATGAATGGGCGGCCAGCGAACCGTTTCTGTTCTTCACCAGCCACCACGGCGAACTGGCCGATGCGGTACGTGAAGGACGTCGCAAGGAGTTCGCTGATTTCGCCGCGTTTGCCGACCCGGAAAAGCGCGAGCACATCCCTGATCCCAATGACATCAAGACGTTCGAAGCGTCGCGCCCGGCGTTTTCCGCGGTCGATCTCGACACCGACATAGGCCTTGATCATCGCAGCTGGCTGGAGTTCTACACGCAGTTGCTGGCCTTGCGGCACAAGGAAATCATGCCGCGCCTGCAGGGTGCACGCTTCCTGAAGACCGATATTCTTGGTGATAAAGCCGTGAGTGCGCGCTGGACGCTGGGTGATGGCAGCGAACTGCGCATTGATCTCAATCTCAGTGAGCACGCGGTCGACGCACCGCCGCAAAAGGGTGCCCGCGAGATATTCTCCAGTGCCGAAAAATCGTCCGAACTTTCCCCACGCGGCATCCTCAATGCTTACACGGCCATTGTCAGCCTGAAAGCAAGCGATGTTCTGGAGGAACAGGATGAACAATGAGCAATTGGAGAGGCTTGCAACCGAGGCAGGATTGTCGGTTCACTGGGTCGATGCCAACGCTCGACCGCAGACCGTCAGCCCTGATGTGCTGCGCAAGGTATTGGAGGCGCTGGGCTATCCGGCTGAAAACGGCGAGGCTATCGATGCCAGCCTGCTGCGCCTGCAAAAGGCCAGTCACGGCACCACTGCCCCGCCACTGCTGACGGTCGATGTGGAAAGCAACCTGGACCTGTCGCAATGGTTTGCTCCACAAACGCCGTTTACGCTTCACCTCGAAGACGGCTCCTCACTGGATGCCAGACTGACCTCCAGTGCAGAGCTTCCGGCACTTGCCCCGCCCGGCTACCAACAGCTGGAAATTGCCGGCCAGCACCTGACCATCGCGGTCGCACCGAAAACCTGCTTCAGCATGGCAATGGCGACCGACACCTCGAAGCCGCACGGCTGGGGACTGACCGCTCAGCTCTACAGCTTGCGCCGTGAAGGTGATGGCGGTTTTGGTGACACCGAGGCACTGGAGAAGGTCTTGCGCTCTGCCGGGGAACGAGGTGCCGACGCGTTGGGCATCAGCCCGATCCACGCCATGTTCGCCAACGACCCTCACCGTTACAGCCCTTATTCACCTTCCAGCAGGCTGTTTCTCAACAGCCTGTATGCGTCGCCGGGTGCGATTCTCGGCGAAAGTGCGTGGCGTCAGGCAATCGAAGACGCGCGTGTCGGCGACGAGATGAAGCGTCTTGAAACACAGACGCTGATCGACTGGCCAGCTGCGGCCAATGCCAAATGGAAAGCGCTTCACGCGCTTTATGAGGGCTTCAGTGCGGGTGATCACCCATTGCACGAAGACTTCAACAGCTTCCGCCACAGCGGTGGTGAAGCGCTGGAAAATCACTGCCGCTTCGAAGCGCTGTGTGCCGAATCCGAAACACTGAACATCGGTAACAACTGGCATGAATGGCCGGAACAGTTCAAAGACCCTCGCGGTGAAGCCGTCGCAGAGTTTGCCAAAAACCATAGCGAGCAAATCAGCTTTCATGCGTTCGCCCAATGGCTCATAGCCCGTGGTCTGGAGCGCGCGCAGGTGGCAGCACGCAGCAGCGGCATGCGCGTCGGCCTGATTGCCGATCTGGCCGTGGGTGCCGATGGCGCCGGAAGCCAGGCCTGGAGCCGCCAGGACGAGCTGCTGTCAGCCCTGACCGTCGGCGCACCACCCGACATTCTCAACCGTGCTGGCCAAAGCTGGGGGATTTCCGCGTTTTCACCGGACGGCCTCAAGCGCAACGGTTTTCGTGCGTTCATCGAGATGCTGCGGGCCAACTTCGCCCATGCCGGCGGCTTGCGTATCGACCATGTCATGGGCTTGCAGCGCCTATGGGTCATCCCGCAGGGGGCGCCTCCGAGTGAAGGCGCGTACCTTAATTTCCCGCTGGACGACATGCTTCGCCTGCTGAGTCTGGAATCCTGGCGGCACAAGGCGATCGTGCTGGGTGAAGACCTTGGTACGGTGCCTGAAGGCCTGAGCGAAAAACTCAGTGCCAGGGCGATTCTTGGCATGCGCGTACTGCTGTTCGAACAGAACAATGGTCAGTTCAAGCCGATTCTCGACTGGTCCGATCAAGCATTGGCGACCACCAGTACCCACGACCTGCCTACCCTCGCAGGCTGGCTCAGCGAGCTGGATATCGAATGGAATGCCCGCCTCGGCCACATTGACGAGCAGCATGAATCGCAGTGGCGCGAAGAGCGCACACGGGAATATGAAAGCCTGCGGCGTGCCTTGAGCCAGAACATCGACAGTATGCCCTCCGGTACTGAAGACCCGGCCCAGATCATCGACGCGAGCATCAGCTACCTTGGCCATACACGTGCGCCATTGGTCTTGCTGCCGATAGAAGACGCCCTGGGTGTCGAAGAGCAGGCCAACCTGCCCGGCACCATTGACAGTCACCCCAACTGGCGCAGACGTCTTCCCGGCGATGCGGCCTCTCTGCTTGATAACCCGAATGCTGCTCGACGACTGGAATTGCTTTCCCGATCCCGGCTGCAGGCTACGGAGCGTGATCAATGACCCGTCCATTACAGCCTTTGCGCGCCACCCAGCGCCTGCAATTCCACAAGGATTTTACCCTCGACGACGCTGTGCCACTGGTGCCCTACTTCGCCAGCCTGGGTATCAGCCACGTCTACGCGTCACCGCTGCTCAAAGCCCGTGCCGGCTCGATGCACGGCTACGATGTCGTTGATCCCACGGTCATCAACCCGGAACTGGGCGGCGAGCCTGCCCTGCTGCGCCTGGTCGAGACCCTGCGCGAGCACGGCATGGGGCTGATTCTCGACATCGTGTCCAACCATATGGCGGTCGGCGGTGCCGACAACCCATGGTGGCTGGACCTGCTCGAATGGGGCCGTCGCAGCCCGTATGCAGAGTTCTTCGACATCCAGTGGAATTCGCCGGACCCGCTGCTGGAAGGCCAGCTGTTGCTGCCATTCCTGAGCAGCGATTACGGCACGGTATTGCAGGCCGGTGAAATTCCGCTGCGCTTCGATGCCGAGCATGGCTCGTTTTACATCGAGCACTATCAGCATCACTTTCCGATCTGCCCACTGACCTACGACTCATTGTTGCAGGCCGTGGATCACCCGCAACTCAAGGAAATGGCCCAGCGTTTCACCGCTCTGGCGCAGTTCCCGCAAGCTTATGAGCGCGCGCGCCAGGCCAGGACCGAGTTGGCCGAACTGGCCAAGGACCCGCAGGTACTCAAGGATATTGAGCAGATTCTCGCGCATTTCGATTCGAGCAAGCCGGAAGGCTTCCAGCGCCTGCACCGGTTGCTGGAGCGTCAGCACTACCGTCTGGCCAGCTGGCGCACCGCTGGCGATGACATCAACTGGCGGCGTTTCTTCGACATCAACGAGCTGGGCGGCCTGCGTGTCGAGCGGCCACAGGTGTTCGAGGCGACCCACGGCAAGATATTCCAGCTGATTGCCGACGGCCTGGTCGACGGGCTGCGTATCGACCACATCGATGGTCTGGCGGACCCGCGCGGCTACGGTCGCAAGCTGCACCGCCGGGTTAAGAGCTTGCTCAAGCTGCGTCCCGAGCATGCGCAGATCGATCATCTGCCGATCTTCGTCGAGAAAATTCTCGGCCCCGACGAGCCGCTGCGTGAAGATTGGAGCGTTGACGGCACGACGGGTTACGAGTTCATGAATCAGGTGTCATTGCTGCAACACGACCCCAAGGGCGAAGAGCCTCTGGGTGAGCTGTGGAGCCGCCTGACCGAGCGTACCGCCGACTTCGATCAGGAAGTGCTGGTGGCCCGGGATCTGGTCCTGCACGGCACACTGGCGGGCGATTTCGAGAACGTTGCCCAATCGTTGTTGCAGGTTGCTCGCAGCGACCTGATGAGTCGCGACCTGACCCTGGGTGCAATTCGTCGTGCCCTGCTCGCGCTGATCGTCAATTTCTCGATTTATCGTACCTACATCTCGGTATGCGGTCGTTCGGCGCAGGACGACAAGTATTTCCAGCAGGCAATGGAAGGCGCGCGTGCGACGCTGAACGAAGGCGACTGGCCAGTACTGGATTACCTGGCACGCTGGCTCGGTGGCGAACCGTGGCGAAAACTGCCACGCGGCCCGCTGCGCAAGCTCTACAAGAATGCCTGCGTACGCTTCCAGCAACTGACCTCCCCGGTTGCCGCCAAGTCGGTCGAAGACACGTCGTTCTACCGCTCTGCTGTGCTGCTCTCGCGCAACGATGTGGGTTTTCATCCGCAGCACTTCAGTGCGCCGGTAGATGACTTCCATCAGGTCTGCCTGCAGCGTCTGGAGAAGTTTCCGGACAATCTGCTGACCACTGCAACACACGATCACAAGCGCGGTGAAGATACGCGTACACGTCTCGCGGTCCTGAGTGAGTGCGCCCCGTGGTACGCCGAACAGGTTGAGCGCTGGAGACAGCTGGCAATGCCGCTCAAGGGTGACGAGCCGACCATCAGTGCCGGCGACGAGCTGATGCTTTACCAGGCCTTGCTGGGCAGCTGGCCGCTGAGCCTGGAGGGTGAAGAAGCTCACCAGGAATACGCGAAACGCATGGTCCAGTGGCAAGAGAAAGCCCTGCGCGAAGCCAAGCTGCAAAGTAGCTGGAGTGCACCGAATCAGCCCTACGAAACCGCTTGCCGCGAATTTCTGGAGCGTTTGCTGCTGGCACCGGAAGCCTTGGCGTTGCGCCAATCCCTCAGTGCGACAGCCAACCGTATTGCCACCGCAGGCGCGCTCAACAGCCTGGCGCAAACCTTGCTACGCTTGAGCGTACCCGGTGTTCCCGATTTGTATCAGGGCACCGAGTTCTGGGATTTCAGCCTGGTGGACCCGGACAACCGCCGCCCGGTTGACTACGCTGCACGGAAACAGGCCCTGGCGGAAGACGCAGGCGTTGCCGACCTGCTGGCTGACTGGAAGGACGGACGCATCAAGCAGGCTCTGATCGCGAAGGTCTTGAACCTGCGCGCCGAACATCCGGTATTGTTCAGCGAGGGCAGTTATCAACCTCTGGAAATAAAGGGCAGTCACGCCGAGCAGGTGATGGCCTTTGCCCGGGAGACGCAAGGAGTGCGCGCTATCATCGTAGTACCACGCACATGCAGTGAACTATTGGGTACTGCGCAAACTCCATTGATTAATGCTGCCAATTGGGGCGACACGCGGATCATATTGCCGTTTGCCGACTCCGGTTCTGACTGGAAGGGACTCTTTTCTGACGTTGTCGTGACGAGTGATCGGGAAGTACCGCTCAGTGCAGCGCTTGAAAGATTTTCCGTCAATCTGCTTATTCAAACTATGTAATAGCTGGGAGTCTCAAGATGAGTGCCGACGAAAAAAGAATTCGCGACTTTGCTTACCAAATCTGGGAATCGGAGGGCAAACCCTCCGGTCACGACGAGCGTCACTGGGAAATGGCGCGCAAGCTGGCCGAAGCCGAAGCGCTGGCGCCGAACAAGTCCAGCGTACGCAAATCGACCAAGCCCAAGCTGCCTGAGGTAGACAGCGCCAAGGCCCCGGCTAAAGGCGCAGCCAAGCCCGCAGCGAAATCGGCGCCTGCGCCAAAGGCTGCCGGTGAAGCCAAGCCCAAGCCTGCTCCCAAGGCGGCCGCCAAACCTGCACCCAAGGCCAAGCCCGCTGCAGCCGCTGCAACCGACGCCCCTGCCAAAGAGGCTCCTGCCAAGCCTGCTCCGAAGAAGCCGCGCAAGCCGTCGAATTCTTGAAACTCTTCTGGCCGCGCACCGGTCAGTTATTGCAGGTCTCGCTCTGACCAGAGATGAGGCCTGCTACACCCCCTTAGATTATCGTCAGTATCGGAGCCTGCGGCTTCGATAGCGGTCTTGGCCGCTCAGAAAATCATTCGACGTCAGGAAGTCATCATGAATACGAAGTCCACTACACCGGCAGAAGATAATTCGGCCCCGCTAGACAACCCTGGCAGTACCCCGTCTCGCATTCGTGAAGGACTTCCCTTTCCTCTCGGTGCAAGCTGGGATGGCCTGGGCGTCAACTTCGCCCTGTTCTCGGCCAACGCCACCAAGGTAGAACTGTGCCTGTTCGACTCCACCGGCGAAATCGAACTGGAACGCATCGAACTTCCGGAATACACCGACGAGATTTACCACGGCTACCTGCCGGACGCGCACCCGGGCCTGATCTACGGTTACCGCGTGTACGGTCCGTACGATCCGAAGAATGGTCATCGTTTCAACCATAACAAGCTGCTGATCGACCCGTACGCCAAGCAACTGGTCGGCGAACTGAAGTGGTCGGAAGCGCTGTTCGGCTACACCATCGGCCATCCTGACGGCGACCTGAGCTTCGACGAACGCGACAGCGCCCCTTTCGTACCGAAAAGCAAAGTGATCGACGAGGCCTACACCTGGGGCCGTGATCAGCGCGTTGGTACGCCTTGGGACAAGACGATTTTCTACGAAACCCACGTACGCGGCATCACCATGCGTCACCCTGAGGTGGCCGAAGAGCTGCGCGGCACGTTTGCAGGTCTGGGATCAGCGCCGGTCGTCGAGCACATTCGCAAGCTGGGTGTGACCTCCGTCGAGCTGCTGCCGATCCATGCCTTCGTCAACGATCAGCATTTGCTGCAGAAGGGCATGACCAACTACTGGGGATACAACAGCATCGCGTTTTTCGCCCCGGATCCGCGTTATCTGGCGAGCGGCAAGATTGCCGAGTTCAAGGAGATGGTTGCGCACCTGCATCACGCGGGCCTCGAGGTCATCCTCGATGTGGTCTACAACCACACCGCCGAAGGCAACGAGATGGGGCCTACCCTGTCGATGCGCGGTATCGACAACGCCTCGTACTACCGGCTGATGCCTGACGACAAGCGCTATTACATCAACGACTCGGGCACCGGCAACACCCTCGACCTGAGCCACCCCTGCGTATTGCAAATGGTCACCGACTCCCTGCGTTACTGGGCTTCGGAAATGCACGTCGACGGTTTCCGCTTCGACCTGGCGACCATTCTGGGCCGCTACCACGACGGTTTCGACGAGCGCCACAGCTTCCTGGTCGCCTGCCGTCAGGACCCGGTGCTGCGTCAGGTCAAACTGGTCGCCGAGCCTTGGGATTGCGGTCCGGGCGGTTACCAGGTGGGCGGTTTCCCGCCAGGCTGGATGGAATGGAACGACAAGTTCCGCGACACCGTTCGTGCCTTCTGGAAAGGTGACGAAGGCCAACTGGCAGATTTCGCTGCGCGCATGACCGCCTCCGGCAACATGTTCAATCAGCGTGGCCGTCGTCCGCAGGCGTCCGTGAACTTCATCACCGCGCACGATGGTTTCACGCTGCATGACCTGGTGTCATACAACGACAAGCACAACGAAGCCAACGACGAAAACAACCAGGACGGCAGCAACAACAACCTGTCCTGGAACCATGGCGTCGAAGGTCCGACCGAAGATGCGGAAATCAACAGCCTGCGTCTGCGTCAGATGCGCAACTTCTTCGCCACCCTGCTGCTGGCACAAGGCACGCCGATGATCGTTGCGGGCGATGAATTCGCGCGTACCCAGCACGGCAACAACAATGCCTACTGCCAGGACAGCGAGATTGGCTGGATCAACTGGGATCTGGACGAAGATGGCGAAGCGCTGCTCAAGTTCGTCACCCGCGTGATCAAGCTGCGTCAGACCTACCCGATCCTGCGTCGCAGCCGCTTTCTGGTAGGCGACTACAACGAGGAGATCGGCGTCAAGGACGTGACCTGGCTCGCTCCGGATGGCAACGAGATGAGCGTCGAGCAGTGGCACGATGCCAATGGCCGGTGCCTGGGCATGCTGATGGATGGTCGTGCACAGGAAACCGGTATCCGTCGCGCGGGTGCCGACGCGACGCTGCTGCTGGTGGTCAACGCGCATCATGACGGTGTCAACTTCACCCTGCCGGAAGTGCCTGAAGGTACCCATTACGAGTGCCTGATCGACACCAATCAGGATGATGCACGCAATAAGGAGCACTTTGCGTTCGGTTCGGAATACACCGTGACGCCGCGTTCGCTGTTGCTGTTCGAACTGAAGCGTGAAGACCAGCAATGATCGATGCCTTGAGTGAGTTTCTCGACTGGCGCAAGCACGGTTATGCCGATACGCGTGCGCTGGGCGAGTGCTTGCAGGCATTGGTCAACGAAGGTCTGGATCAGCTTCCCCTGCCTGCCCGCGGTCAGACACTTGAGCGCTGGCGGGCGCTGGCCTGCGTTGCAGGCCACGACCTGGGGTTGTGCAAGTTGTACGAGGGGCACACGGACGCCTTGGCGATCATGGCGGAACTGGGTGCCCCGCCCCCCGAACAATTCAGCACCTGGGGCATGTGGGCGGCAGAGCCGCCACAGGCACGGGTGAATATCAGCGGCGCTGGCGATGCACTTCGCCTGCACGGCCGCAAGGCATGGTGCTCGGGCGCTTCGGCGTTGAGCCATGCATTGATAACGGCATGGGACGCCGAGCATCGGCAGCAACTGATTGCAGTGCGCCTTGACCAGCCCGGCGTACACATGACCGGCGACGGCTGGCGCGCAGTGGGCATGGGTGCTACCGGCAGCATCGATGTGGTTTTCGACAATGCCGTCGGTCAAGCGATCGGTGCGCCGGGTGGCTATCTCGACAGAGCTGGCTTCTGGCAGGGCGGCATCGGCATTGCGGCCTGCTGGTACGGCGCATCCCGCGCCATCGCGCAGCGCCTACTGGCCCATGTCGGCAAGCGCGAAGAGCCGCACGCCCTTGCGCACCTTGGCGCTGCAGACGTGGCGCTGCATGCCGCAATCGAGGTGCTGCGCGCAGCTGCCGCGCACCTGGATCAAGCGCCAGCCGACGATGCAGAGATGCTTGCCAGACGTTGCCGCGCCTATGTCGAACAAGCTGCCGATCTGGTCATCCAGCATGTGGGCCGGGCCGTCGGCGCCGGGCCTTATTGCAAAGACCCGCACTTTGCCCGGTTGATCACCGACCTGCCGGTTTTCCTGCGTCAGAGTCACGCCGAACAGGACCTGGCAGCATTGGGCCAATCAGTCGGCAAGGCGTTGCCCGCTGCACGGACGTGGTCACTATGAGAGCGTATAGAGCATGAGCGAAGGGTTCGTAGTGAGTGATGACGAGTCCGGCCAGGGGACATCCCTTGCTGCCTGGAATGCTTCGGTCAGGCTGAACGGCTTGCCAGCGATCACCGCCGACTTGCTGGTGCCGACCAATTGCCGAGCCGTGATCATCGCCCCGCATCCGGATGATGAAGTACTGGCCTGTGGCGGACTGATGAGCCAACTGGCACAACTGGAGCGCAGCCTGTTACTGATCTCGGTCACCGATGGTACAGCCAGCCATCCAGGCTCCACGCTGTGGCCTGTCGATCGTCTGTCCAGAGCCCGGCCCGAGGAAAGTGCCGAAGCCTTGAATCGCCTCGGTATACCTGCCGAGGGCCTTGAATGGTTGCGTTGCGGCTTTCAGGATGGCGCCGTGGCCGAGTCGGAGGAACGGTTGGTGGCCTTTCTCGAACAGCATCTGGGCCCTGCGGACGTGGTGTTCGCCACCTGGGCAGAAGATGGCCACAGCGACCATGAAGCGGTCGGCAGAGCCAGTGCAAAAGCCTGCGCGACGACCGGAGCACAGTTTTACGAAGTACCGGTCTGGGCCTGGCACTGGGCCGACCCCGAAGATGAACGTCTGCCATGGGACAGAGCGCGCAAGCTGCTGCTCGATCCGGTGACCCTGGCCCACAAACGCAACGCCACCCAAGCGTTCACCAGTCAGCTGCAGGGTGATCCGGCAATCGGTCTTTCGCCGGTTTTGCCGGCTGCAGTATTGGAAAGACTGCTGCGCCCCTTTGAAGTGGTGTTCACATGAGCGTCGAGGACAGTTATTTCAATGAGCTGTTTCTCAACAACGATGACCCGTGGGCATTCAAGCAACGCTGGTACGAACGGCGCAAGCGCGCACTGACCCTGGCCGCCCTGCCCCGCGAGCGCTACCGCTCGATATTCGAGCCCGGCTGCGCCAATGGCGAACTCAGTGCCGATCTTGCCGGGCGCTGCGACGCGCTGGTGTGCTGCGACACCTCTAACCTGGCTGTGGACCTGGCACGCAAGCGTCTGGCCGACTTGCCCCATGCCAGAGTGTTACAGGCGCGTTTGCCACAGCAATGGCCGCAAGGCGAATTCGACCTGATCGTCTTCAGCGAGATGGGTTATTACCTGGACGCCGACGACCTGCACGGCCTGATCGACCGCGCACTGGCGGCCCTGTCACCGGACGGCCAGTTGCTCGCCTGTCACTGGCGGCCCGATATCGAAGGCTGCCCGCTGAACGCCCAGGCGGTCCACGACATCCTTGCTGCACGATTGTCCATGCACCGACTTTTCAGTCATCACGAACAGGATTTCCTGCTGGACCTGTGGAGTCGTGATGGAACCTCCGTAGCAGAACAGGAATTCTCCGATGATCGGCATTCTGATCCCGGTGCACAATGAAGAGCAGTTACTCGACTTGTGTCTCGAAACGATAAAGCAGGCGGCTGCCCACCCCGACCTCAAGGGCGAATGCGTGGAAGTGCTGGTGGTGCTCGACAGCTGCACTGACCGCTCGGCGGAGATCGCACGAGCCCATGGTGTGATGATTCTTGAAGTATCGGCGCGCAACGTGGGGCAGGCACGCGCACAGGGTGCGGCGTTTCTCCTCGACCGAGGCGCACGCTGGCTGGCATGTACCGATGGCGACAGTACCGTGGCCAGTGACTGGCTTGCCGAACAGCTTGCGCTGGATGCCGACGCAGTGTGCGGAACGGTGACGCCCGGCGACTGGAGCAAGGATATCTCGGCTGCTGCGCAGGCTGCTTATCTGCAGCATTACCAGCGCCGTGACGGTCACCGACACATTCATGGTGCCAACCTGGGTGTCAGCTCGATTGCCTATATCAGCGCCGGTGGATTTCCTGCCCTGACCTGCCATGAAGACGTGCATCTGGTCCGGCAACTGGAATTGATCGGAGCACGGATCGCCTGGAGCTGCCGCCCCAGGGTCACCACCAGCACCCGCCTCGACTCGAAAGCCAGAGGCGGGTTTGGTGATTTTCTGAGTTCGCTGAACGCCTGAAGGGCGTGCTTACTGGTGATGCGCTGTCTGCATGCCTGAACGGTCATCGTCGGCCGAATTGAGCGCGGCGCTGAAGAAACGCACCGCTTCGGCACTCAGGTTACGATGGATATCCTCGCGGTCCACGCCATCAGGGTCATTGCACAGCAACGGCGCAGTCGCGCGTTGCTCGTCACTGCACGGTGCCATGAAGACAAAATGCCCTGCCCCGGCCAGCAACTTGTAGTCGGGCGGCTGCGGCAGCTTGCGCGCCAGTGCTTCTGCGTTTCGGTCGATCGCCAGCAACTGATCGTCATCCCCCGCGTACATCAGCACCGGCACGTGCACATCACCCAGCGTGTGACGGCCGAACATCAGGCTCAGCGGGGCCATTAACATCAGCGCGCCAACCCGTGGATCAGCCTGAGCGTGAAGGTCATCACGGTCTGCGACAAGCTCGCCCTGCGTCTTGCATGCATCGCGGTCTGTCGGGCGCTCGGCGCAGTACTGACGCAGACGCTGCAGATCAGGTTGCGCGCCAGCGAGAATCAGCGCGGTTTCGCCACCGGCCGAATAACCGATCACGCCCACTTGCCGGGCATTGAGATACGGGGCCAGCAAGGGGTCGAGCAAGGCCGTGCTGATCGCTTCGGAAATCTGCAGCGGGCGGCCGTACAGGTTGCTCAGGCTGCCAAGACGGCTGTGATCGCGATCATTGTCGCCAGGATGAACCACGGCAACCACCACAAACCCCTGGCGCGCCAGCGAAGTGGCCAGGTCATGCAGCGCAAGCGGAGTGCCTGTGTTGCCGTGTGACAGCAACAGCAGGGGGAAGCGGCCCATTGCGATAGGCGCCTCTTCACCGGCTTCGACACGATAGCCGTGAAGGGTGCTCACCTGCTCGGCGGCGGTGGACGGGTAAAAAGCGATGGCCTGCACCGGCTGGGAATCCAGCGGATCAGGGAAACTCAACTGGTGGTAGCCTGCGCTCCAGGCTTCATCCGCCTGAGCGTGCACCGAAACAAGGCTATCGAGCAGGAAAACCAGCATCACTGCACAAAGACGTACCATGGCAAGGCCCAACCTTTGCAAATCCGGAACTTCGCCCGGACAATCCATCAAGCGCTTGTGTCGAGCATCATGCTCCAGCGCGCCGTTCCCACCCAGATATGAGTGTTGAAAACAGAAATAGTGCACAAGCCGGGCCATAAACTGCCCGTTGTTTTTTCTCGAGGGCGAATATTCCCGCCAGCCTGACAAGGCGATGCTCGAAAACCCTAGGCTCTGTACGTAAAGTGGCTGCGCTCGGTGATGCTGCGTTAAAAACAGGCTCGGATGCGAGTCCAATCTGAATGCTCATTTACAACACGTAGAGTTGAACGCGACCCCGGCCGTTCCTCGCCTGTTTTTGCCTTGCCTGACCTTCGCTCGCCGACTTTTCGTACAAACCCAGTCTAGTCCCGTAAGAACCCCGTTACCAGTAAGAAAGCTGTCAAGGTTGTATCCCGTTAACGCGCCGTTCAGCGCAGCCCATCGCCATGCATCAGAAACAAAAAAACTCCACAACCCGGCAGGAAAACCCCGCGCAGGTTGTAGAGTTTCGTGAAGACGGCTTTTGATCAGGCCGCGAACAGCTCGTTCTGAATGTAGTGCTGAGCAGCACTCATGGCGCTGGCACGCGGCTCTTCGCCACACGCCAGGCCGTGGGCGCGGACGAATTGCAGGTCGGTGATGCCGATGAAGGCGAACAGCGTCTTGAGCAGCTCTTCGTGACCGGTGCCAGTGGGTTGCCCGGCGTGCAGACCGCCCGAGGTGGAAACGATAATGACTTTCTTGCCGCCACACAGGCCTTCAGGGCCGGCTTCGGAATAACGGAACGTGCGACCCGCGATCAGAATCCGGTCAAACCAGGCTTTCAGCTGGGTCGGAATGGTGAAGTTGTACATGGGTGCGCCGATGACCAGCACGTCCGAATCGAGAAACTGCTGCAAAGTGGCTTCGTTGCCTGCCACTTCCTGCTGCTGGGCGGCGTCACGGACTTCTACCGGCGTGCCCGCCGCAGCGAGGCTGGCAGCAGAGAAATGCCCAAGCGCGTCACTGGCAAGATCGCGATAGGTGACCTGGCTGTCGGCGTGCGCATTCAGGTAGGCCTGGACAACCTCATGGGTCAGCTGACGCGAAGCGGAGTGATCGCCGAGGATGCTGGAGTCGAGGTGCAATAGTTTCATAACGTAGCTCCCTTAAGAAAATCGCCACTGAGCGATGAAGTGGCGAGCATCCTATCCTTGATCGCAATAGATGATTAGTGGTCTTGAATGCGACTGTTCGTTCTATTAAGAGAACAATAGAGTGAGTCCGGACTGAGGCTCAGTTCTTTGAACGAGGTCTCGAACGCATCCAGCAGGCCCCTGACGGCGGGAAGCAGGCCACGGCGCGAGGCGAACACAGCATGCACGATGCCGCACTTGGGTCGATGCTCGCTGAACAGCTCTACCAGGCGTCCGTCCTGCAAGGCTTCCCTGACAATCAGCTCGGGAAGCTGTGCCACGCCGACTCCCTGCAAGGCGGCCTGCAGCATCATGTCCAGGTCCGAGCTGATGAGCCGCGGCGTGTGGCGTATTTCGGCATAGTGGCCGGGCTGCGTCTCCAGCAACCAGCGATGCTCGTGATTCGAAGAGGGCATATCGAGGCTGGGCAGTGTCGACAGCGCCTCTAGAGAAGGCGTTGCCGACAGCCTGGCCGCCAGGTCCGCGCGTGCCACCAGACGCTGAGCGCTGTGCCCGAGCTTCTTGACCACCAGGCCGTCGTCCTCCAGTGGTGGAAAGCGCACACGCAGCGCAATGTCGATGTTCTCGGTCAGCGGGTCGACGCGTCGGTTGGTACTTTCGACCTGGATCTGAACCTTGGGGTGCTCGGCCGCAAAGCGGGCGATGGTCTCGTTGAAGCCCATCGCTGCCAACGCCGGAGGACAACTGATCACCACCCTGCCCTGCGGTTCGGATTTGGAACGCAGGATGGCCTCTTCGGCAGCCTCGGCCTCGACCAGCATGGCCACGCAGTGCGCGTAATAGTCACGCCCGCTTTCGGTCACCGCGAAGGTGCGGGTCGAGCGGTGGATCAGCCGAACACCCAGGCGCTCCTCAAGCCCGGCAATGCGCCGGCTGAGTTTGGACTTGGGGATCCCCAGCTTGCGGCTTGCCGGCGCAAAGCCCAGGCACTCGACCACCTGGACGAAATAAAACAGATCGTTGAGATCAAACACCCGGCCACCTCGTTTTCAGAGCCGGGAGTATGCAACGCCGTGCCCCGTGTCTCAAGACCGGGACTTAGGACCGCGCCCGGCTATTCGGCAGTCAGAAATGCCAGTACCGGCACAGTGAATGCCTCACCCGCCTCGACACTGGACAGGTGGGCCGCGTGCAGCTCGATGATCTGCGAGCCCTGAATCCGTTCGACCATGAAACGCCCGTCCGCCGGGGTCGTTACAGCATCCTCCGTGCCACAGACCACCAGCACCGGTAGCTCGATGGAAGCGATCTGTTCACGGAAATCCGCATCGCGCACGGCCGCGCAATTGGCCGCGTAACCCTGTGGCGAGGTGCGTGCCAGCATGCCGACAACCGTGTCGACCGCAGCAGGTTCGGCGACCGCGAAGGAAGGTGTGAACCAGCGCGCAATCGAGGCATCGCGCAACGCGATCATGGCTGACTGGCCGTCACGCAGAACGGTTTCGATGCGAGGGTTCCAGACATCGGGATTGCCGATTTTGGCGGCCGTATTGCACAGCACGACCTTGTGCAGGCGCTGCGGCGCATTGATTGCCAGCCATTGGCCGATCAGCCCGCCCATGGACAGGCCGCAGAAAAAAGCCTTGTCGATGTCCAGCGCGTAAAGCAGCGCCAACACATCGCGAGCGTTTTGCTCGATGCTGTAACTGCCCTCGCTGACCAGCGATTTGCCATGACCGCGGGTGTCGTAACGCAATACCTGAAAGTGACGGGTGAATGCAGGCACCTGGTTGTCCCACATGTGCAGATCAGTGCCCAGGGAATTGGACAAGACCAGCACCGGCGCGCCCGCCGGGCCTTCGAGCAGGTTGTTCAGTTGACCATCAGCAAGTTGCACGGCAGACATTTGAGACTCCGGATAAAGGCAAAGCTGCACACTAATGAGTGTCGCGGCAGCATACAATCCGCTGATCGAATATCCGTGCGGCTATCGAACAGCTTACCGTGCGCCGTCCGCCCCCAGAGAGAATCCATGCCAAAGAGCCCGCAAAAGACCCTGCACAAGGAAGACATCGCCAGATTCTGCCTCGACCTGCCGGGCGCGCGTGAAGACTACAAGTGGGGCGGCGTACGGGTTTTTTCCGTCGCCGAAAAGAAAATGTTCGCGGTCATGGATCTGGTCGGCGAGGACCTCGCGTTCAAGGTCCACCCAGAGTTGTTTCTGGGTTACGTGGATCGCCCCGGCATACAACCTGCGCCCTACCTGGCGCGTGCGCACTGGATCAGCGTGGCAGACCTGCAGACGCTGAGCGCCGATGAGTTGCGCGACCTACTGACCCGCTCGCACCAGTTGGTGGTCGGCAGGCTGCCGAAACGGCAACAGATCGGCCTGACGCTATAACGGCAACAGTTGCACAAGCCGCTTCCCCAAAAACAGCCAGTCAATCCACAACGCCTGATGCACCAGCACGATCAGCCAGAATACGACCTGAAAAGACACCTTGCGGGTCTTGTGCCGGAACACCTGTTGCGCGAGCAGCGCGCCGGGCCAGCCGCCGAGCAGCTCGACACCATGCAGGACGTTCTCCGGGGTGCGCTGGCCAGCACTGCCGGCCTGTCGCTTGTCATGCCGGTAAAGCACGAACGCCAGCAGGCTCATGACGATCAGGACCAGCGCCGGGATCGGCGTGACCTGCCTCAGCCATAGCGATGCCGAGCCGTAGACTGGCAACGCACATAGCAGCAACAGCACCAGAATCTTCAAGCGCAATTGCCGGACCGGCGGCCTGCCAAGGCTGGCTGGCCGTGACGACCCGCGGCTCGCCGTCATGCCTTGGCCGATGCCCAGTCGATCCAGCCAAACTGCCAGGTCGCCAGGATCAGCAGGCCGAAAGCGATGCGATACCAGGCGAACACCGCATAACTGTGAGTGGCGATGAACTTGAGCAAACCGCGCACTGCGATCATCGCGAAGATGAACGAGGTGATGAAGCCGATGGCAAACACCGCGAAGTCGTCAGGGCGAAACATGTCACGGTACTTGTAGCCCGAATACACTGCGGCACCGACCATCGTCGGCATGGCCAGGAAGAACGAGAATTCGGTCGCCGCCTTGCGGGACAGGCCGAACAGCAGGCCACCAATGATCGTCGAACCCGAACGCGAGGTGCCGGGAATCATCGCCAGGCACTGTACCAAGCCTACCTTGAGCGCATCGCTCCAGCTCATGTCATCGACGGTTTCGGTGCGCACGGTGTGTTCGCGGCGCTCGGCCCAAAGCATGATCACCCCGCCAACGACCAGTGCCGTGGCCACGGTAATGGCATTGAACAGGTAGTGGTGGATGGTATCGGCGAAAATCACGCCCAGCACCACGGCCGGCATGAAGGCGATCAGCAGGTTGAGGGTGAAACGCTGCGCCTGTTGCTGTTTCGGCAACCCAACGACCACGTCGAGGATCTTGCGCCGAAACTCCCAGACCACCGCCAGAATCGCCCCCAACTGAATGATGATGTTGAAGGCCATGGCACGTTCGCCGCCAAAATCGATCAGGTCGGCGACGATGATCTGGTGCCCGGTACTGGAGATCGGCAGGAACTCCGTCAGCCCTTCTACAACACCCAATATCAACGCCTGAGCAGCGGTCCAAAGATCCATCATTCCCCCATGAAGCGATGCCGCAGGCTCGCTGTTTAATGTTGTCGTGTAAAAAATGCTTGCCACTATGCCGCCACATGCCTGAACGAAGCTTGAAGAAACTCGCGCAAATGCAAGGCGCGGAATGCTAGCAGACCTGCACGCACAAAGCCTGCTGACGTAAGGTCTGGCGCAACACAAGCTGCACGCAGCGCGCAGAAGCGCATACAATCGCCGGCCCCGCCCCTCACTACCCTCACCAAGGAGCCGCCATGTCCGGGCTTGAACTCTTCGCTGCCGCCATCGGCGTTATCGCGGTCTGGCTGACAGTGAAGCAGAATCCCTGGTGCTGGCCAATCGGCCTGGTCATGGTGGTGATCTACATCTGGATATTCTTCGACGTAAAGCTGTATTCGGACATGCTCCTGCAGGTCATCTACGCAGGCCTGCAGGTCTATGGCTGGCTGCAATGGACGCGGCACGTTGACGGCCTGCCGGTCAAAGCCGTGACCACCTTGCAGAACAGTTCGGTGCTCAAGGGGCTGGCGGTCGGCGCACTTGTCAGCGTCGCACTGGGGGCAGGCATGGCGCATTTCACCGATGCGGCACAGCCCTGGCTGGACGCCGCCCTGACCGGGTTCAGTCTGGTGGCGCAGGTCTGGATGGCGCAAAAACGCGTTCAGTGCTGGCCGCTGTGGATCCTGCTCGATGTGATTTTCGTCGGCTTGTTCATCTACAAAGAGTTGTACCTGACGGCTGCGCTGTATGGCTTGTTCACCCTGCTGGCGGTACAGGGCTGGCGCGAGTGGCGCAACGATCTGGCGCTGGCGCGATGAAAGTTCTGGTTCTCACCGGCCCCGAGTCGAGCGGCAAGAGCTGGCTGTCGGCGGAAATACAACACAGGTTCGGCGGCCTGCTGGTCGGCGAATATGTCCGGCAGTTCATCGATCAGCAGGGCCGCGATACCGTTTACGCCGATATTCCGGCCATCGCCCAGGGCCAACTGGCCTGGGAGGACGCCGCGCGCGGCGCCGAGCCAGACTTGCTGATACTCGACACGCACCTGTTGAGCAACATGCTCTGGAGCCGCACGCTGTTCGGCGACTGCCCTGCGTGGATCGAACAGCAACTGCTGAGGCGTACCTATGACCTGCATCTGCTGCTGTCGCCTGAAGGCGTTGACTGGATCAGCGACGGCCAGCGCTGCCAGCCGCAATTGTGTGAACGCCAAGCCTTTTTCGACGCCAGCCGGGAATGGCTGGAACACCACCGGCAAGCTTACCGGGTAGTGGGCGGTAACTGGGAGCAGCGCCGCGTACAGGCGCTGACCGCTGTCTCGCAGTTGCTGGGCGATTCAGCGGATCTGGTGCTTGTGTAACAGCCGGTAAAACGTCGGCCGCGAAATACCCAGCACTCTGGCCGCCACACTCAAATTGTCACTGTGGCGCGTCAACACGTCACACAACGCCTGACGCTCGGCCCGCGACTTATAATCCTCCAGCGTCCCCATGCTGCCAACACTGTCCTCCTCACCCAGCAGGCCGAGATTTGCCGCTTCTATCTGCCTGCCTTCGGCCAGCACCAGCCCGCGCCGAACGCGACCGGCCAGCTCGCGCACATTGCCCGGCCAATCGTGCTTGCCCAGCGCAACCAAAGCATCCTGACTGAAACTGCGCGCCCGCCTGCCGGTTTCCTGACTGTACAAATGGGCGAAATGGTTGGCCAGCAACGCCAGATCGCCATGACGCTCGCGCAATGGCGCTACCCCGACCTGCAGCACATTGAGCTGGTAATACAGGTCCTCGCGAAAGCGCTTTTTGCGCACCGCCGTTTCAAGATCCTCGCGGGTCGCGGCCAGCACCCGCACATCCACTGCAATCGGTTCGCTACCGTCCGCGCGCTCGATCTGCCGGTCTTCGAGAAAGCGCAGCAGGCTCGCCTGGGTATCCAGCGGCAGCTCACCGACCTCGTCGAGCAACAGCGTGCCGCCGTCTGCGGCTTCAAGCAACCCGACCCTACGCTCCTGAGCATCGTCAAACCCGCCGTCCTCATGACCGAACAGCACGGCGTGAATCGACTGCCCGTCAGACGCTGCGCAATCGACCACGATAAAGGGTTTGTCGCGTCGCAAGGACTGAACATGCAGGCTGCGCGCGATCAGTTCCTTGCCCGTGCCCCGTTCGCCCCTGATCAATACCGGCGAATCGGTGGGCGCCAGTTTGCTCAGCAGCCTGCGCAATTCACGGACAGGCCGACTGTCGCCGAGCCACTCGGGTTCCACGCTGAATTGCGAAGGCGAGCCCTTCAATTGCGGCCGCCCGGCCGTAAACGCTCTGTCCAGCGAGGCATGCAGCCGATCCGCGTCGAAAGGCAGCGTATGAAAGTCGAAAAACCAGCGGCAGACGAAATCACCGATTTTCTCGCGACGCAAATCACTGGCTGCCAGCACTGCAATCCAGCGCACCGGGCTGTTAATGAACAGCGCCTCGAGCCTGGGCAAGTGTTCAAAATGATCGGGGGTCAGGTGAATCAGGCCTACATCACAATCAGCAATGATTGCCGAACCCGATGGGCTTTCCTGCACCGTCCATCCGGACTCGACCAGAACGGGGATCAATGGATGACAGTCGTCACCGCCGTCGAGCATTAACAGACGTCGTGTTGGGGCCGATCCATGCATGAGGTTTCCTTGGCGCCCGGCGTATGGAAGATTTGAAAAGCTTTTTATAAACAGTCTGTTGGCGAGCCCACTCATCACCCTAGCAAGTATTTGACGCAGCGTTGTACCGTTTGGGTCTAACGCTCATAACCTGCTGTCATTAGTGCGCTACCTGCCCGGTTCTCGCGGCAACAGGCAGCCTTCCACGTGCCCCATCAAAAATAATTCGCAAATATTTTCAATGAACGGTGTGACTCATGCCCCCTTGTCGTTCATCAACACAAGTAACCAGCCGGACGGTCAGCCCGCCGCCGAGACTGAATTGATATGGGCACTTGAGGAAACGACCATGAACGCCCCACTGCGCTTCAACGATGCACTTCTGATCGCTGGACACGCTTTTGAACCCTTCCAGTGTGTTGCCTGGGCACCACAGGACGGTAACGGCGAACTGAGCCTGACGGTGATCGACCGCACCAGCAACCGTATCGGTCGCAAGCAGATCCCGAGCAGCACCTATTCCGACAAGCGCCAACTGGCCAGCGCTCTGGAACAGGCCCGTGCAGAAATCAGCAACGAAGGCTACGACCTTGAGCCGTGGACCATGCCGGCTTGATGGCTGACTGAGCGGGCTCCCCGCTTGGCGTAATGGAAAACCCTGTGGGATCGCCGCCCTTGCCGCGCCCACAGAGGTGTGTTTTCAGTGCCATGCTCTGCGCGCGCCACCCCCGCAGAGCATCAGCAAGAGAGCCGGGCCTGAGGGGTTCCCCACCCTCAGACCCGCTTCAACTCATCGATGTGCCGGTACTCAGCCCCCAGACTCGATGCCAGTTCCCGCGCCCTTCCCAGGCGGATCGGGCCTTTCTCGATATCGATCAGCAAGCTGGCGCAGTCGAACGCAGGGAGTGCCGGTAACGACTTGATCCGGCCATCGGTCAGCACCAGAACCCGCTGCTGTTCGGCCGGATAGCGTTTTTGCCGTTGACCCAGCCATTCAGCTGCCTGTTGCAGCGCTTCCGGCAACGGCGTACCACCGCCAGCCCCCAGTGCATCCAGCCAGGGTGTCAACGCCGATGAGGCCTTCAGCCCCTGATGTTGCCAGCGTGGCGCAGTGCCGCTGGCGGTCAGCAAGGCCAGCCGCGCGCGGCGTCGATAGGCATCGTCGAACATCTGCGACAGCAGGCCCTTGGCCTGACTCAACGCCTGATGGCGGCGGGTAGACGCCGAAGCATCGACAATCACCAGCAATAACTCGCTGGGCCGGCTGCTACGCGGCTGGCGAACCAGATCCTTGTGGCTCTTCGGCTGACCGCGCAGAAAGGTCGGTAGCCATTGCACCGGGCCATCAGCACCGACACGCACAACGCCCTGCCTGCCGCAGGCCAGTCGACCGGGACGGGGAATGGCATCCGCCCCCTGTGTGGCGCGGGGACGGATGCCTAGGGCTTTTTTGGCCAGCTCGGCACTTCGCGGCGTGACCCGGTCGTGACGGCCTGGGCGGGCAACTCCCCCCAACTGCCCTGCCCGCTATCAGGCTCGGCCTGTTTGCTGGACGAGCCCGGAGGCGGTGGCGGCGCCTCGGAACTCTGCGGCGGTGGTGAGGGCTCGCGACGCCGGTGACGCAAGGCAAATTCGGCAACCGCTTCGATGTCCTGCTCTTCAATGTGCCCGGCACCCCGCCACGCCGCATGAGCACGCGCAGCCCGCAGCCAGACCAGATCGGCACGCATGCCGTCGACACCTGCGGCAAAGCAACGCTCGGTGATCATTGCCAGCGACTGGTCATCCAGTTCGATGCTCGACAATAGCTGACGGGCCTGTTCACAGCGCAGCTTCAAGGCATCCTGCTGCGCTTGCCACTGCTGGCAGAAGCCCTGCGGATCGGTGTCGAAATCCAGACGGCGACGGATGATCTGGCTGCGCTCGGCAGGCAGTGTATGACCGCTCAGCGCCACATTGAGGCCAAAGCGGTCCAGCAACTGCGGGCGCAATTCACCTTCTTCGGGGTTCATGGTACCGATCAGCACGAAACGCGCAGCATGACGATGGGAGATACCGTCGCGCTCGACCAGGTTGACGCCGCTGGCCGCGACGTCCAGCAGCAGGTCGACCAGATGGTCGGCAAGCAGGTTGACCTCATCGACATACAGCACGCCGCCGTCGGCCTTGGCCAGCACGCCCGGAGAGAAGCGCGCGCGACCCTCGCTCAGCGCGGCGTCAAGGTCCAGCGTGCCGACCAGACGCTCTTCGGTAGCACCCAGCGGCAAGGTGACGAACTGACCGCTGGCCAGCACATCGGCCAGCCCGCGGGCCAGCGTCGATTTGGCCATGCCCCGCGGCCCTTCGATCAACACGCCGCCGATGCGCGGGTCGATGGCAGTCAGGCATAACGCCAGTTTCAGGTCATCAGCACCGACCACAGCGGCCAACGGAAAATGTGGAGTTTCACTCATCGTTGAATCAGACACGGTCATCAGTTCTCTTCTATGTCCAGGAGCAGGTCTTCCAGCGCCTGCTGATACTCGCCAGGCTCCTGCCAGAGGCCGCGCTGCTGGGCTTCGAGCATGCGCTCGGTCATGTCGCGCAAGGCATCAGGGTTGTGCTGAGCGATGAAATCGCGAGTCGCCGGGTCCAGCAGATAGGCGTCGGCGAGCAGCGCGTACTGGTGATCATCGATCAGCTCGGTGGTCGCATCGAACGCGAACAGGAAATCCACGGTCGCGGCCATCTCGAACGCCCCCTTGTAACCGTGGCGCTTGGCCCCTTCGATCCATTTCGGATTCGCTGCGCGCGAACGTATCACCCGGTTCAGCTCTTCCTTGAGGGTACGGATTTTCGGCAGGTCGGGCTGGCTGTGATCGCCGTGGTAACTGGCGGTCTTCTGCCCGCTGAGGCTTTCCGAAGCGGCGAGCATGCCGCCCTGAAACTGGTAGTAGTCGTTTGAGTCGAGCAGATCGTGTTCGCGATTGTCCTGATTCTGCAGCACCGCCTGCACCTGAGAAAGCCGCTGGGCAAAGCGCTGGCGTGCGGGCGTACCTTCATCGGCAGCGCCATAGGCGTAACCGCCCCAGTTCAGGTAAACCTCGGCAAGGTCATCGCGGCTCTGCCACAGGCGGCCATCGATAGCACCCTGCACGCCAGCGCCATAGGCACCGGGTTTGGCACCAAATATCCGCCAGCCAGCCTGACGCGCCGCTTCGTCTTCATTCAGACCTTCTGCGATGAAGCCCTGCCGTTCTTCACGGACCCTGGCCGCCAGCGGGTTAAGGTCGTCGGGCTCGTCAAGCGCCGCGACGGCCTGCACCGCAGCGTCGAACAGCTTGATGAGGTTGGCGAACGCGTCGCGGAAAAAGCCGGAGACCCGCAGTGTCACGTCCACTCGTGGGCGGTCGAGCAGGCTGATCGGCAGAATCTCGAAGTCATCGACCCGCTGACTGCCCGTCGCCCACACCGGACGCACGCCCATCAGCGCCATGGCCTGAGCGATGTCGTCACCGCCGGTACGCATGGTCGCCGTGCCCCACACCGAGAGGCCCAACTGGCGCAGGTGGTCGCCATGGTCCTGGAGGTGTCGTTCCAGCAGCAGATTGGCGGACTGGAAGCCGATTCGCCAGGCCGTGGTGGTCGGCAGGTTGCGCACATCCACGGTAAAAAAGTTGCGGCCGGTGGGCAGCACATCCAGACGCCCCCGGCTCGGCGCGCCGCTGGGACCTGCCGGCACGAAACGACCACTCAGGGCATCAAGCATGCCCTGCATTTCGCCGGGGCCGCAGGCATCCAGACGCGGCGCGACGACGTCACGCAGGCTGTCGAGGATCTGGGCCAGATCATCGTGTGCAGGCAAGTCAGTCAACGCTTCGCCCTGGATGACGCGTTCGATAAGGATGGCGGCGTAAAGCTCCAGCCGCTCGCGAGCATCGCCGGCACTGCGCCAGGGATCGCTGCTCAGGGCCTGCAATGCAGCGGGACGCGGGCCGGTCCAGGGTTCGGCCAATTCGCAGTTCAGCGGGTCGAAGTCCAGCTCGAACGCCTTGCTCAACGCACGCAACAGACTGGACTGCGCGCCACGCCCGTCACCACGCGGAATACGCAGCAGGGCCAGCAAGGTATCGATGCGCAGACGACCTTGCGGCGATTGACCGAAGATATGCAGACCATCGCGAATCTGCGATTCCTTCAGGTCACACAGGTAAGTGTCCAGCCGTGGCAGCCAGAGCGCCGCGTCGGCATCGCTGTCGAGGTTCTCGCCAAGCGCCAGTTCGCGGTCGATATGGGTTTCACGGACCAGCTCGAGAATGTCACGCTGCAGCTCGCGCGCGCGGCGCGGATCGAGCAATTGCGCTTCGTAAAATTCGTCGGCGAGCAGTTCCAGATTGCGTAACGGACCGTAGGTCTCCGCGCGGGTCAGCGGCGGCATCAAGTGATCGATGATGACCGCCTGAGTGCGCCGCTTGGCCTGTGCGCCCTCGCCCGGATCGTTGACGATGAACGGATAGATGTTCGGCATGGCGCCCAGCACCGCGTCCGGCCAGCAGGTTCGCGACAACCCCACACCCTTGCCGGGCAGCCATTCGAGGTTGCCGTGCTTGCCGACATGCACCACCGCATGCGCGCCGTAGGCCTTGCGTAGCCAGAAGTAGAACGCCAGATAGCCATGAGGTGGAACCAGATCCGGGTCGTGATACACCGCACTCGGGTCGACCTGATAACCCCGCGCCGGTTGAATCCCGATGAAGGTGAGGCCAAAGCGCAGCCCGGCGATCATCATCCGGCCGCTGCGAAACATCGGATCGGTGTCCGGCGTGCCCCAACGGGCGTTCACCGCGTCGCGATTTTCCTGCGGCAGTTCGTTGAACGCCGCCAGGTATTCCTCCAGCGCCATGCTCTGGTGACACGGGCGTTGGTCGATACTGTCCAGATCATTGGTCACGCCGCCCAGCAGTTGCTGGATCAGTTCAGTGCCAGTGTCCGGCAACGGCGCCAGCGGATAGCCCTCTGCCTGCATGGCGCGCAGGATATTCAGCGCCGCAGCAGGCGTATCGAGCCCCACACCATTGCCGATCCGCCCGTCGCGAGTCGGGTAGTTGGCGAGGATCAGCGCCACGCGCTTTTCGCCATTGGGCAGGCGCGCAAGCTCGATCCAGCGCCGCGCCAGTTGCGCGACGAAATCCATCCGGTCCGGCTGGGCGCGGTAGCAGACCACGTCCGACTGGCTGCGCTCACTGCGCCAGGCCAGGTCCTTGAAGCTGATCGGCCGGCTGATGATCCGTCCGTCCAGCTCCGGCAAAGCAATGTGCATCGCCAGATCACGGGCGCCAAGGCCCTGTTCGCTGGCCTGCCAGGCAGGCTCGTTGTCCTGCGCGCAGATGGCCTGAATGACCGGCACGTTGCGCCGAAACGGCCGCAGATGCGGCGCTTCCGGACTCGACTGGGCAAAACCGGTGGTATTGAGGATCAGCTCGGTTTCAGCCTCATCCAGCCAGTCCTCCACCTGAGTGAAACAGCCGGGCTCCTTGAGGCTGGCCACGGCTATGGGCAGCGGGTTGATGCCTTGCGCCTGCAAGCGCACACAGAACTCATCGATGAAACCGGTATTGGCGGCCTGCAGGTGCGAGCGATAGAACAGCAGCGCTACCACCGGCTGCTCGGCAAGCCAGTCTGCCTGCCAATCGGCAAGCTGCGCGCTTGCCAAACGCGGATGGTAGATCGCCGTGCGCGGCAACGGCGCGGGCTCGACCCAGGAATAATCGCGGTCCAGCCAGCGACTGGCCATGCAGTTGTACAGTTGCAGCGCGTTTTGCAGGCCGCCCTGACGCAAAAACTGCCAGAGTCGGTCGCGCTCTACGGCAGGCACGGTGCTCAAATCACTCAGCTCTGGATCAGGGCGGTCATCACCCGGCACCAGAATGACCTGAACGCCGCGTACCGCGAGCTCCATCAGCCGCTCGACGCCGTAGCGCCAGTAGCCAATACCGCCGTGCAGAGAAATCAGGATGACCTTTGCGTGACGCAGCACTTCATCGACGTACAGGTCGACAGAGGCGTGATTCTGGACCTGCATCGGGTTGGCCAGACGCAGGCTGGGGTAGTCTTCGGGGAGCTGCCGGGCAGCCTCGGCCAGCAGCGCCAGGCTGGAGTCGGCGCTGCAGAGAATCACCAGCTCGGCCGGGGTCTGGCCCAGATCGGCAATATTGTCGTCAGGTACGAAACCGCCGGGCTGGGTTCTCAGTAAATGCATGGGTCAGCCGGCAATCGCAGCGTTGAGTTGCGCTTGCAGGGCTGCGGCATCCAGCTCCTGACCAATCAGCACCAAGTGTGTGGCACGCTCTTCATCGGCCCGCCAGGCGCGGTCGAAGTGCTTGTCGAAACGCGTCCCGACACCTTGAATCAGCAGGCGCATCGGCTTGCCGGGAATGGCCGCGAAGCCCTTCACACGAAGAATGCCGTGCTGCACCACCAACTGATTCAGTGCATCGAGCAGGACTTTCTCGTCAGCTTGCGGCAGTTTCAGGGATATCGAATCGAACGCGTCGTGATCGTGGTCATCATGATCGTCATCGTCGTGGTGATCATGATGGGTCTTGCGCGCATCGATATGCAGTTCCGACTCGGCACCGACACCCAGCAACACGCTGATCGGCAGGCGACCACTGCTGGCTTCGATCACCTTGACGGCAGGCGGCAACTCTTCGGCAACTTCGGCACGCACCGTCGCCAGACCTTCGGCGTCGATCATGTCGGCCTTGTTGAGGATCACCAGATCAGCGCTGGCCAGTTGATCGGCAAACAGTTCGTGCAGGGGCGACTCGTGGTCCAGGTTGGGATCAAGTTTGCGCTGCGCATCGACCTGATCAGGGAAGGCAGCGAAAGTACCAGCCAGTACCGCCGGGCTGTCGACCACCGTAATCACCGCATCGACCGTGCAGGCGTTGCGGATTTCCGGCCATTGAAAAGCCTGGACCAGCGGCTTGGGCAGCGCCAGCCCCGAGGTTTCGATCAGGATATGGTCCAGATCACCACGGCGCGCGACCAGTTCGCGCATGACCGGGAAGAACTCTTCCTGCACGGTGCAGCACAGGCAGCCGTTGGCCAGTTCGTACACCCGGCCGTTGGCTTCTTCTTCGGTGCAGCCGATCGTGCACTGCTTGAGGATTTCTCCGTCGATGCCCAGCTCGCCGAACTCATTGACGATGACCGCAATGCGCCGCCCTTCGGCGTTGTCGAGCATGTGCCGCAACAGGGTGGTCTTGCCCGAGCCGAGGAAGCCGGTGACGATGGTGACGGGAAGCTTGGCCAGTGTTTTCATCAGGTGCCCTTTGGCAATGCGGCGGGCAAACAGGACGAGAACCGCATGCATGACACGCAGATCGGATCGCCACCGGATCACCCCGCCCGGTTGTAGTGAGAATTCTCCAGGGCCGCAGCATGTGCGGCCCGTTCGAGGCAGGTCTCCTGGCTCACGGCGGCGTGCGGCAGGCAGTGAGAAACGCCGACACGCATTCATCGCGCCTTCCCGCCGCAGCAGTGGCTGTGAAATGAACATGACCGTTTACAGTTGCGGGGGCAGCTGCGGCTTGTACCGCATTCCCGTCTTAGCTCCACTGGGTGATGTTTTACCCGGGGAGAACCTCGAGTCAGCAAGGCTACGCAGTGACTGCAGACAGGTCAATCGTTCAGATTGACGCTGCCCCGCCGCCCATGCTCTCCTGTGCGCCTTGTTTCGGGTGCCCCTCACGGGGTGAAACGGGAAACCGGTGCGCTCGCGTTGTCGAGCAAGTCCGGTGCTGCCCCCGCAACGGTAAGCGAGAGTAGGTCTGATCCACTGTGCCGCTGGCATGGGAAGGTGACCTTGCAGGCTTTGACGCACTGACGTCCTGGCCCCTCGCGAGCCCGGAGACCGGCCCGATATGCTTGCAATGACAAACCCGCGGTGGGCGGGCGCAGTTGAAACCTCCGGCATCTGCCGGCAGGTTCTTTTGCGCGTGGCCCACTTGCCGATTACCAACAAGAGGGAACGCCATGTCGACCATCAGCAGCCACGCCGCCGCGCCCAGCTCCACACGCACTCAACGCCTGACAGCCGCCATCAGCGCTGCGCTTCTCGGCGCCTGCCTGGTGTACTTCGCCGGTTTCTCGCACATCGCGGCCGTGCACAACGCGGCACACGACACCCGTCACAGCGCTGCCTTTCCTTGCCATTGAGGGCCACACAATGTTCAAGCGAATCGCCTACACCGCAGGTTTCACCGGCCTGCTCGCCGCCCTGCTGCTGACCCTGCTGCAAAGCCTGTGGGTGGTGCCGCTGATCCAGCAGGCCGAGACCTACGAAAACGCGCCTGCCGAGCAACTGCATCAGCACGCGGACGGCGCGTTGGCCGAACACAGCCATGCCCATGAAGAAGCGGCCTGGGAGCCCGAAAACGGTTGGCAGCGTGTGCTGTCCACCACCGGCGGCAACCTGGTGGTCGCGGTGGGCTTTGCGCTGATGCTTGCCGGGCTTTACACCCTGCGGGCACCGGGTCGCACCGTGCAAGGCGCATGGTGGGGGCTGGCCGGTTTTGCCGTGTTCGTGCTGGCCCCGACCCTTGGCCTGCCACCCGAACTGCCAGGCACGGCCGCCGCCGAGTTGAGTCAGCGTCAGCTATGGTGGCTCGGCGCTGCTGCGTCGACTGCCGTCGGGCTGGCCTTGCTGGTGTTCGGCCAGAACTGGCTGCTCAAAGCACTGGGTGTGGCGATTCTGCTGGTCCCGCATGTGCTTGGCGCGCCACAGCCGCTGGTCCATCAAAGCCTGGCTCCCGAGGCTCTGGAATCGCAGTTCATGATGGCCTCTCTGCTGACCAACGCGCTGTTCTGGGTCGCTCTGGGATTGATCAGTGCCTGGCTGTTCCGCAAAAACGATGTGCACGCCGACCATGTCGACCTGCATCAGGCCTGATCCAGTTACCCTTCAACCCGGCGCACCTCTGGTCGCCGGGCTGGGCTGTCGGCGCGGCTGCTCGGCTGCGCTGTTGCGCGATCTGCTCGAGCAAAGCCTGCAGGCACTTGAGCTGGACATTGCCCGGGTGACCGCGCTGGCGTCCATCGACCTGAAACAAACCGAGCCCGGTCTGCTTGAGCTGGCCGAGCAACTGGCAGTGCCACTGGTATGCTTCAACGCCGCGCAACTGGTAGCGTGGGAACTGCACCTCACGCACCGCTCTGCGCAGGTCTTCCAGAGCACTGGCTGTCATGGCGTCGCCGAAGGCTCGGCCCTGGCACTGGCGGCGCAACTGGGAGACGGTACGGCCGCGCTGCTGATAGAACGGCAGAAAAGCGCGCAGGCCACATTTGCCTTGGCAATCAGCCCTGCGCACAGCGGATAATCTCCCCGCGCTCATTCACCCCGGAGAATTCATTGACTGTCTATTTCATCGGCGCAGGCCCTGGCGATCCGGAGCTGATCACCGTCAAGGGACAACGCCTGATTCGCAACTGCCCGGTCATTATCTACGCAGGCTCGCTGGTCCCCCTCGCTGTGCTGGAAGGTCATCAGGCCGTGCAGGTGACCAACAGCGCCGAGCTGCATCTGGAGCAGATCATCGAGCTGATCAAGCGCGCACACGCACAGGGCCAGGATGTCGCACGCGTGCACTCCGGAGACCCGAGCCTGTATGGCGCTATCGGTGAGCAGATCCGCCATCTGCGCGAACTGGGCATTCCGTTCGAAATCATTCCGGGGGTGACCGCGACCGCTGCCTGCGCTGCATTGCTGGGCGTCGAGCTGACCC
Source organism: Pseudomonas cerasi (assembly GCF_900074915.1). GTDB lineage: Bacteria > Pseudomonadota > Gammaproteobacteria > Pseudomonadales > Pseudomonadaceae > Aquipseudomonas > Aquipseudomonas cerasi. The sequence continues at coordinate 2,543,657 of NZ_LT222319.1, read as the reverse complement.
TGCCGGACGTTTCGCAAAGCGTGATTCTGACCCGCTATGCCGACAAGACCTCAATGCCCAGCGGCGAGGAACTGGCCAGTCTGGCCAGCCATCGGGCAACGATGGCGATTCATCTGGGGGTGAACAACCTGCAGCGGATCGTCGAAGAGCTCGTGCCACATTACGGCGCCGACTGCCCGATTGCCGTGGTGCACCGCGCCAGCTGGCCGGATCAGGACTGGGCCGTTGGCACGCTGGCGGATATTCAGCAAAAGGTACAGGCCAAGGGCTTTCGCCGTACAGCGCTGATTCTGGTCGGACGTGTGCTTGCCGATGACACCTTCAGCGAGTCCTCGCTGTACCGCGCCGGGCATGCCCACCTGTTCAGGCCGGTGTAGTCAGTACCTCTACGCAGCACGACGATCGCATCGCGTAATGAAAAGCGTGCCAACGCTGAGCTGGCACGCTGATTGGTATTGCCCTCCTCAGGCAGCCGCCTCATACAGCTTCGGCGCAGCCACTTCGCCGCTTTCCAGGCTCTTGCGCAGAATATCGGCCTGCACGGCAGCTGCTTTCATGGCGCTTTCCTTGATGTAGCCATAGCCGCGAATGCGTTCCGGCAGGCGTGCCAGACTCAAGGCGGTGTGGCGATTCTGCGCCTGAAGGTGCTGCAGGATCAGTTCGACATCGCTGACATAGCGATCAATCAGCGCCCTCTCCTGCTGACGCTCAAGGCTGCGACCGAACGGATCGAGCGCCGTACCACGGAGAAATTTGAACGCCGCCAGCACATCGAAAGCGCGCAGCATCCACGGGCCAAAGCTGCGTTTGCGTGGCAGGCCCGTGTGCGGGTCGCGCTTGGCCAGCCACGACGGTGCCAGATGAAACTCCAGTCGATAGTCACCTTCGAACTGCGCCTGCAACTGGCGGGTAAACTCGCCGTTGCTGTACAGCCGCGCCACTTCGTATTCGTCCTTGTACGCCAGCAATTTGAAGTAATTGAACGCCACAGCCTCGGTCAGCGTCAGCTGCTGACCGGGGAACGCCCGCGATTCGCTGTCGCGTACGCGTTGCACCAACGCCAGATAGCGCTTGGCGTAAGCCGCGTTCTGATACTGCTTCAAGGCATCGACGTTGCTCTGGATACGCTGATCAAGGTCCATCGGTTGCGGCTCGCTGACCTTGTCTTGCGGATTGACGAAGGCCTCCACGGCGGCGGGATCATGCGCGGTACGGCGGCCCCAGAGAAACGCCTGCTGATTCAGGTTGACCGCAACGCCGTTGAGTTCGATGGCCTTCTCGATGGCCGCCGAGGTCAATGGAATCAGGCCCAGCTGGAACGCATAGCCGAGCATGAACAGGTTGCTGGCGATGCTGTCGCCCATCAATCGGGTGGCCAGCGAGGTGGCTTCGACAAAGTGGGTCTTCGCCGCGCCGACCGCCTCGATGATGGTCTGCTTCATGGCCTCGGCCGGGAACACGGCATCCGGATTGCGCGTAAACTCGGCGGTCGGTGTTTGCTGGCTGTTGACCACCGCATGGGAAATCTTGCTGTCGAGCTTGGCGATCGCATCCGGGCCGGCAGCCACCAGCAAGTCACAGCCGAGCAGCAGGTGCGCTTCACCGGCGGCGATACGCACGGCGAACAGATCCTCCTGGCGCGCGGCAATGCGGATATGGCTGACCACCGGACCGAATTTCTGTGCCAGACCCGCCTGATCAAGCACGCTGCAGCCCTTGCCTTCCAGATTCGCGGCGTAGCCCAGCATCGCGCCGACGGTGGTCACCCCTGTGCCGCCGACACCCGGCAGGAGAATATTGAACGGCCTGTCGAGCGACGGCAGTGTTGGTTCTGGCAGACGCGCGAACGCCTCGACCTGCTTGGGCAACACAGGCTTGCGCAGTTTGCCGCCATGCACCGTAACGAAGCTTGGGCAGAAACCCTCGACGCAACTGAAATCCTTATTGCAGGCGCTCTGATCGATTTCGCGCTTGCGCCCCTGTGCCGTTTCCTTGGGCAGCACAGACAGGCATCCGGATTTCACCCCACAATCGCCGCAGCCTTCGCACACCGCCGGGTTGATCAACGCGCGCTTTTCCAGGTCAGGCATGGTGCCGCGTTTGCGACGGCGGCGCTTTTCGGTGGCGCAGGTCTGGTCGTAGATGATGACCGACACGCCTTTGAACTCGCGTAACTCGCGCTGCACGCTGTCCAGGTCGCGCCGGTGATGAAAGGTGGTAATCGGCGCGAAGTCCTCACGACTCGGGTACTTGTCCGGCTCGTCGGAAACCAGCGCGATGCGCAGCACGCCTTCGTTGAACACCTGACGGCTCAGTTGATCGACGCGCAGCACGCCGTCGATCGGCTGGCCACCGGTCATGGCCACCGCATCGTTGTAGAGAATCTTGTAAGTAATGTTGACCTTGGAGGCCACTGCCGCACGCAGCGCCAGGTGCCCCGAGTGAAAATAGGTACCGTCGCCCAGGTTCTGGAAAACGTGCGGAGTTTCGGTGAACGGTGCCTGACCGATCCAGGTCACGCCCTCGCCGCCCATCTGGGTGAACGTATCGGTTTCGCGATCCATCCAGATGGTCATGTAATGGCAGCCGATCCCGGCCAGGGCGCGACTGCCCTCCGGAACCCGTGTCGAGGTGTTATGCGGGCAGCCGGAGCAGAAATGCGGGGTGCGCTGGGTGGTGAACAGCGGCGCCTGCAACGCTTGCTCCTTGTCGCTGAGAAACTGCAGGCGCGCGTCGATCTGCGGGCTGCTGTAGAACGGCGCGAGGCGTTTGGCGATCACCCTGGCAATCATCGCCGGGGTCAGCTCACTGAGGTTCGGCAGCAGTGAACGGCCCTGCTCATCGAACTCGCCGACCACCACTGGCCGCCGTTCAACAGGCCAGTTGTAGAGCTGACCGGTCAACTGGTCTTCAATGACACTGCGTTTTTCCTCGACCACCAGAATTTCGTCCAGCCCTTCGGCAAAATCGTGCACCGACACCGGTTCCAGCGGCCAGCTCATGCCGACCTTGAGCACGCGAATCCCGACCTTCTCGCACAGCTCATGATCGATACCCAGCTCTTCGAGGGCCTGCCGCACGTCCAGATAGGACTTGCCGGTGGTGATGATGCCCAGCCGGGGTTGCGCAGAATCGATCACCACCTTGTTCAACTGGTTGGCGCGCGCGAAGGCCCTGGCGGCGTAGATCTTGTAGGTATTGAGTCGGGCCTCCTGAGCCAGCGGCGGGTCCGGCCAGCGGATGTGCAAACCGCCTTCGGGTATGTCGAAGTCGTCAGGGATACGGGTTTTGATCCGCAATGGATCGACCTCGACCACCGCGGAAGAGTCGACGTTCTCGGCAATGGTCTTCATCGCCACCCAGCAACCGCTGTAGCGCGACAGCTCCCAGCCAATGATGCCGTAGTCGAGAATCTCCTGGACATTACTGGGGTTGAGCACGGGGATCATCGAGGCGATGAACGCGTGCTCACTCTGGTGAGCGATGGTCGATGATTTGCAGCCGTGGTCGTCGCCCGCCAGGATCAGCACACCGCCATTGGCCGCAACACCGGCCGAGTTGCCGTGCTTGAACACATCACCGCAACGATCTACGCCCGGCCCCTTGCCGTACCAGAGGGCGAACACGCCATCGTACTTGCCATGCGGGAACAGGTTGACCTGTTGACTGCCCCAGACCGCCGTGGCGGCCAGTTCTTCGTTGATGCCCGGCTGAAAATGGATGGCGTTTTGTTGCAGGTAGTCCTTGGCGTCCCAAAGGCTCTTGTCCAGATTACCCAGCGGCGAACCGCGGTAGCCAGAGATGAACCCGGCAGTGTTCAGGCCCTGCGCCTCATCGCGCTGCTTTTGCAGCATCGGCAGGCGGGTCAGGGCCTGTGTGCCGGTCAGGTACAGATTGCCGGTGGCAAGCCGGTATTTATCATCCAGACGAATATCAGCCAGGGACATGCGCATACCTCTCTTGTTCTTATAAGTCAGGTCATTTGCACCGGGACGGTCCTGCCCGGCAGCCTTGCAACTAGACTGCCAGCAGCAAAGAGGCTTTTTCTTTCTAAATGCGCGCAAATCTGCTGATATTCAGCATGCTTTTTTCGGCCAGAACAAAAAACAAGGTCAATTCATGCAGCCAAAATTGAGCCCTATCGATCGCAGGATTCTTCGTCTGCTGCAACATGACGCCAGCCTGTCGGCAGCGGAAATCGCCGAACGCGTCGAGCTGTCGCAATCGCCCTGCTGGAGGCGCATTCACCGCCTTCAGGAAGACGGGGTGATCGAACGCACGGTCGCCCTGCTAAGCACCCAGAAGCTGGGACTGAGCATGACGGTGTTTGTCGAGGTCAAGCTGTCAGGCCATGGCCGTCGCTATCTGGCGGAGTTCGAGGAGGCGATCATCGGCCACCCCGAGGTGCTGGAGTGCTACACGATGGCCGGGGGGATGGATTTCATGCTCAAGGTGGTCGCTCAGGACATCGCCAGCTACGAGCGCTTTCTGCGCGATCATTTGCTGCAATTGCCCCACGTCCACGAAGCCCATTCAAACATTGCCATGAGCACGGTGAAGCGCACCACGGAGCTGCCGCTGGACTAGGCGATATCGGGGAGAAGCCAGAAAAGAAAATCCGCCGAGCGAGCGCTGGCGGATTATCGGTATCAATGAGGGCAATAAAAACATTTGACTTGCAAATGATAATGATTATTATTACATCAGCGGGTCACTAGACTCGCTGGATAACCGGGAAGTCTTAGGTCGGCTTCCTGATTATCTCCTCATCAGGCTAATCACGGTTTTTGACCCGGCTTTTTGCCGGGTCTTTTTTTGGTTCTTTCTTTATGGTTTCGCTGCTTCAGGCTAATGAAGTCTGGGTGTTGCGCGGTGTGTTGCAATGACGCGGATCATAGCAAAGGCCACTCGTTCAAGGCCATGCTTTTAAGGCAAAAACGCCACGATGCGGCAGATAAAAAGTAATTGCTGCGACTTTTCACTTGAGAATGATTCTCGTATTCACTAGTCTATTCTTGTCACGGACGCTACCCGACATCACAAGGAAGACTCCCATGGACGATCAGCGAGCGATACATCATGAGTAATCAGCTCTCGTCTCTACTGCACCTCCCTGTCCGCGTGCCCGAGCCGCAACCCACGCTGCTGGCCATTGAACTCGGTCACCGACTGGGCAAGCTCTCGCGCCGGACCCGGCAGATATTCCTGCTCAGCCGACTCGACGGACTGGCCTATGCCGACATCGCGCGCTTCATGAACGTCGATATCGCCCGGGTAGAGCGTGCGATGCTTCGTGCGCTGGGAAAGGCCCACGTACCTGGCGCGGCAGACACCCCAGGCGCTGCCATTCAGGCTGCCATTCAGAATCAGGCCAGTCGCTGGTATGTGCACCTGCAGAGCCCAGCGGCAACCGCCAGCGAACGCATCGAATTTCGCCACTGGCTGGACGCCGACGCCGCGCACCTTTCGGCCTTCCAGAACAGCGAGCGACTGTGGCGTCAGTTGCAGGCGCCCGCCTCGCTGCTCGGCGCATCCGGCTGGCATCGGCGCAAGCGCAGTGTGTATCTGATCTGGTGCCTGCTGACCGCCTTCATCTGCAGCCTGATGGTCACCGCCGAGGCCATATCCTGAGGCGCAGATGACCGTTGCAGTGAAGTTTACGTCGCAGGGCGCGATGTTGATCGGTGTACAGTAGTGGCCTGAAAAGGCATCTACGCAAGCAGGCACCTATCTTGACTCTCACTATTGGTTCAGATTTCGACAGCGGCAACATTCAGGTTCTCGACGCAAGCGACCCGGCGTATGTCAGGCTGGCGATTCGGCCCGACACGCAAAGCGCACATTTCCAGTGGTTTCATTTCAAGGCAGAAGGCCTGAACGTCGGCCAGACCTATGGCTTCAGCCTGACCAATGCCAGCGAGTCCACGTTCAACAGTGCCTGGGCCGGCTACAACGCCGTGGCGTCCTACGACCATGAGAACTGGTTTCGGGTAGCGTCGGATTTCGACGGCAAGGCGCTGAATTTCAGCCTGGCCCCGGACCAGCCGCAAGTCTGGTTTGCATACTTCGAACCCTACAGCCGCGAACGCCATCAGTGGCTGATCGAACAGGCGCAGGAAAAAGCCGGTGCGCAGTTGCTGGCTGTCGGCAAAAGCGTCGAGGGTCGGGATATTCAACTGCTGCGCAAAGGCGACGGTGCCGAAGGCAAACGCAGGATCTGGATGATTGCCCAGCAGCACCCTGGCGAACACATGGCCGAATGGTTCATGGAGGGCGTAATCGAACGCCTCCAGCAAAAGGATGACGCCGCGCTGCAGCAATTGCTGGCAGAAGCGGACCTGTATCTGGTACCGAACGTCAACCCGGACGGTGCCTTTCATGGCCACTTGCGCACCAACGCCAACGGCAAGGACCTTAATCGTGCCTGGCAGGACAGTACCGAAGCGCTGAGTCCGGAAGTGTCTTTCATCAGGCAGCAGATGGAAAAGTACGGCGTGGACATGTTCCTCGACGTGCACGGCGACGAGGAAATCCCCTACGTATTCACTGCCGCCTGCGAAGGTAATCCGGGGTATAGCGCACAGCAACGCCAGCTTGAAGAGCGCTTTCGCAGCCGCCTGTGCGAGGTCAGCGACAACTTCCAGACGACTCATGGCTATCCACGCAGCGCGCCCGGTCAGGCCAACATGAACCTGGCCGCCAATGCTGTGGGCGAACGCTACAAGTGCCTGTCACTGACCCTGGAAATGCCGTTCAAGGATCACGACAACGCGCCAGACCCGGTCACCGGCTGGTCAGGCAAGCGCTCCGCGCAACTGGCCGGGGATATACTGACCGTGTTGTCCGAGATGGTAAAAGAGCTGCGTTAAGGGCTCTCCTGCCTTCAGGCAAACCGAAATGCCCACCTATGCGTGGGCATTTTTGTTTGCGCTGGCGGCACGCCGTACGATCAGACTGGCCAGCGCGATCAGCGCCAGCGTGATCACCACTGCCCCGTAGACATTGCTGGTCATCACCAGCCCCGCCGAGTGGGCAAAGAAGCCGGCGACCAGTGCCGGTATGCAGAAGGCCAGGTAGCTGAGCACCAGAAAAGCCGACATCAGCCCGCCCCGCTCGTGGGCATGCGCCAAGGGCATGAGCATGCGCAGCGCGCCCAGAAAGCTCGACCCGAAACCCACACCTGCGACCACTGCGCCGACGAAAAACAGCCACAGCAAACCCAGGTTGATCGAAAGCAGGATCACCGCGACACCCAGCGGCAGAAAGCTCGCACCTACCCACAAGCCGAGTACCGGCTCGCGCTGACGCAACGTCAGAATCGCCGCCGCACCGCTGAGGGTCAGCGCCGCAACCGCCAGGCCGCCATTGAGCGGTGAGGTGGAGCCGGTCGCCGCTACCAGCAAGGACGGGCTCAACGACAGAAAGAAGCCACCCAGCGCCCACGCGGCGATGTCCACCGGCAGAACCAGCCACAGCATGCGGCGTGCCTGCTGCGGTACATGCAGCGAGGGCTTGAGGGATTGCCAGACACCAGGCTGAGGACTGACGGTTTCTTCGACGCGTCCCAGGTACAGGGCCTGACTCAGAAATGCGGCCAGCAGCAAGCAGTAACCGAGTATCAACGGCAACGGCGCGAATTGCGCCAGCAGTGCTGTCCCCAGAGCGCCAACGGCCATGCCGAGCATCGGCGAAATGCTGTTGATCAACGGCCCCTTGACCGAATCATTGTCCAGCAAGGCTGCGCCCAGTGCGCTGGCAGCCAGACCTGTTGCAAAACCCTGCAGCAGGCGCGCAGCCACCAGCCAGCTGACGTCACTGGCCAGAATGAACAGCAGCATCGAGACGCTTTGCAGCAGCAAGGCGCCGAAAATCACCGGGCGCCGCCCCAAATAGTCAGACAGCGACCCGCCCATCAACAAGGCAGCCAGCAGGCTGAATGCATAGACTGCAAAAATCAGGGTAAGCACGCCCGCCGAGAATCCCCATGCTTCCTGATAAAGGTGATAAAGCGGCGTGGGCGTGCTGGACGCGGCAAAAAAGCATAACGTGGTAAACGCCAGAAACCCGAGATGGTTTCGTGCCCGACCGTCAGACTTCACGTCTGGCGACGTCGAATCGTGTGAAGAAAGGGACATGGATACGCTCTCCGCCAATGCAACCTGTTAAAGCCATAAATTAGCTTTTGCGGAGTGTGCGACGTGATAGCGCTTAAAGCAAATACTTTGTGTTAAGGTCCGCCGTATGGCTATTAAAGAAGCAGTTCGCACCGGAGGCCGCAGTGCCCGTGTGCAGGAATCCATCCACCGCGCCGTCCGCGATTTGTTGCAGGAGCACGATCGGTCGGCACTCAGCGTGCCGATGATCGCGACCCGCGCAGGCGTTACGCCGTCGACCATTTATCGCCGCTGGGGTGATCTGACCACGTTGCTGGCGGACGCTGCTCTGGAGCGTCTGCGCCCTGACGTGCCGATTGATCAGGGCAGTCTGCATCAGGACCTGCTGACCTGGAGTGAAATGTATCTGGACGAAATGTCCTCGGCGCCTGGCCGGGCATTGATGCGCGATGTCGCCGCCAGTACCTCCGGCTGTGTCGGCAAGTGTGCGGCAATGGTTCGCGAGCAGTTGCAGGTCATGATCGATCGCGCCATCGCTCGCGGCGAGGTTTCCCCCAGTGCCGACGACATGATTGATGCCGTCATCGCGCCGATGATTTACCGGATTCTGTATGCCGAATCGGCGCCGACGCCCGAACGCGTGCGTCAATGGGTCGACCGCTGCCTGAGCTGAGCCGCTTTGCAGGGAGTCAGCGGGCGCAACTCCCGTTATCATGCGCGCCTCGTCCGACATCAATGACCGAACCTATTCATGCACACCCTCGCAGATCTACGCGCCGGCAAGCTGGCAGGCACCCAACGGCTTGACCTCTCCTGTGACCTGAGCGAATTCCCGGTTGAAATCTTCGACCTGGCCGACACGCTGGAAGTCTTGAATCTCAGTGGCAACAGGCTGACCTCACTGCCTGACGACCTGTGTCGCCTGACCCGCCTGCGCGTGCTGTTCGCGTCAGATAACGCCTTTACGCACCTGCCGGAAAGCATTGGCCAATGCCAACAGTTGCAGATTGTCGGCCTCAAGGCCAATCGCATAGAACAGGTCAGCGCCGCAGCACTGCCGCCGCGCCTGCGCTGGCTGATCCTCACCGACAACCGCATCGAGTCGCTGCCCGACGAACTGGGCCGCCGCCCGGACCTGCAAAAGCTGATGCTCGCCGGCAACCGCTTGCGCACCCTGCCCGCGACCCTCGCGCAGTGTCACAAGCTGGAGCTGATCCGCATTGCGGCCAATCGTCTGACCGAGCTGCCGGACTGGCTGCTGAGCCTGCCTGCCCTGGCATGGCTCGCCTTCGCCGACAACCCGCTGTGCGCTGAACGCCCCACCGCGCCGATTCGTGAAATCCCCTGGCAACAACCTCAGCCTCCATCAACGCTTGGGCGAAGGTGCGTCGGGTATCATTCAGCAGGCGGTCTGGCACGACGCCGGCGCTGAGCACATGGCAGCGGTCAAGCTGTACAAGGGCGCGGTCACCAGCGATGGCTCGCCGCTCAATGAAATGGCCGCCTGCATCGCCGCAGGCCGCCACACACAGCTGATCGAGGTGTTTGGACAGATCAGCGGGCATCCCGAGCATCAGCGCGGCCTGGTCATGGCGCTGATAGCCCCCGATTTCGGCAATCTTGCCGGCCCGCCGAGCCTGGAATCCTGTAGCCGCGATGTCTACGCCAGTGACACGCGCTTTTCCCTGCCCGTGCTGCTGCGCCTCGCTGAAGGTATTGCATCGGTTACCGCGCACCTGCACGCCCGCGGGATTACGCATGGCGACCTGTATGGCCACAACATTCTTGTGCAGGAGGATGGCAATTGCCTGCTGAGCGACTTCGGTGCGGCGTCCTTTCACCCGTCAGCCGGGCTGGGAGAGGCGCTGGAGCGCATCGAAACGCGGGCATTCGGTATCTTGCTGGGGGAATTGCTCGAACGTTGCGAGGCAGATCCGCAGGATCAGGACGTCATGGCGGGTCTAACGGCGCTGCAGGCAAGCTGCGTGCAGCCTGATTGCCAGCAACGACCGTCGCTGGCAGAGATTCTTCTACAGATAAAAACATGGAGCGCGTAAAGCGCTCCATTGCGCAGTGATCAGCCTGCCAGACCCACGTAAACGTTCTGCACGTCATCATGGTTGTCGATGGCTTCGAGAAACGCTTCGACTTCGGCCATCTGCTCATCGGTCAGGCCGTCCACGGTGCTTTTCGGGCGGTAGCCCAGTTGCGCGGACTGGACGGTGAAACCGAATTCCGGAAGCGCCTTGCAGACTGCGTCCATGTCGGTGGACTCGGTGAGGAACAGCGTCGCGCCTTCTTCACCTGGCTCGAAATCCTGGGCACCGGCCTCGATTGCCGCCAGCTCCGGGTCGGCATCCGCTGCTGCAGGAACAGCCTCGATCATGCCCTGATACAAAAAGTCCCACGAAACCGAACCCGCAGCACCCAGCTGGCCCTTGCGGAACAGCACGCGAATTTCCGAGACCGTCCGGTTGATGTTATCGGTCAGGCACTCGACGATCACCGGAACGCGGTGTGGCGCAAAACCTTCGTAGGTCAGACGCTCGAAGTTGACGCTTTCGCCCAGCAGGCCGGCGCCTTTCTTGATGGCACGTTCCAGAGTCTCGCGCGGCATCGAGGCCTTCTTGGCCTGCTCGACCACCAGCCGCAGACGCGAGTTCATGTCCGGGTCTGCACCAGCACGAGCCGCGATCATGATTTCCTTGGACAGCTTGCCAAACGTACGTCCCTTGGCATTGGCTGCCGCTTCTTTATGCTTGACCTTCCACTGTGCGCCCATGTCTGCTCTCTTGATTCGCTAGGCGCCTCGCCGCCTGTGTCTGCATGACTCACAGAACGCGGCGCAGGCAAGGCGCTGAAAAAGGGTCACCGGCAAATACCCTGTCCGGCGCGGCGCATTTTATACGCGATCACGGCAGATGAAACCCCCGACAGGCAGATTGGCCTGACGAACTGGCCAAGATGACTATCAATCCGGCCAACGGCACTCATCGTCTTTCCATCAACGCTTGTAGGCTCTTTCCGAAAAACCTTGCAGCAATGCTTTTGTAACCCCGTATTCCGTAACCTTCGCGGCCCCTTTTTTGAAGCTAGAGAGCCCCGCGGATGCGCAAGGACCTGCAAGTGCCCTTCATGCTGGCGATCACCGACTGCCAGCCGGATCTGCATATCATCAGCTTCGCCGGCCATGAAGCCCTCAACGAAACGTATCGCTTCGACATCTGGATGATCGGCAGCGACCCGCAGTGGGATGTGCACAGCCTGCTGCAACGCGAAGCGTTTTTAAGCTTCGGCGAATCCGGCGGCGGCAGGCATGGCCGTATCGAGCATGCGGCCCGGCTCCACAGGGGGGCTCGAATGAGCCTTTACCATCTGATCCTGATGCCTGATCTGCAACAACTGGCGCAGCATCGACATCGCCGCACCTATCAGGACCTTGCGATCCCTCAACTGATCATGCGATTGCTTGAAGCGCACGGCATCGGAGCAAACGCTTACCGCTTCGAGCACATGAACGGCCTTTATCCTGGCAAACCGTTGCACATCCAGTACGACGAAAGCGATCTGCACCTGTTGCAGCGCCTGTGTGAGGAAGAAGGCATGCATTTCCGTTTCGAGCATCGACGGAGCGGCCACCGGCTGGTGTTCTCGGACGACCCAGCCAGCTTTCCGGCGCAGCCATTGCCGGTGCGCTTCAAGCGACCGCAAGCGTCAGGCGCGTTGCGAGATACGCTGTTGCACCTGGCCGAGCGACTGGCGTTTGCGCACGTTTCAAAACAAGTCGCCGAGCACCCGCAACCTGCGCATGCACCCTCATCGCTGCACGATGAACATCCTCTGACGATAGCGGCCAATCATGCCTTTCAACCGCCAGGCGTTCGTGGAGCAATCAGTCACCAGGAGGCACTGAGTCGGCAGCGTGGCAGTCGCAGGCTGGAGCGCCTGCGTTGCGAGCGGCGCGATGTCAGAGGCCAAAGCACCGACACCGCCTTACAGTGTGGTGAAGTCATTCAGGTGCTCGATCACCCAGAGCCATTGCTCAACGACCAATGGCTAGTGACCGAAGTCGCTCACGCTGGCAGGCAGTTACAGGTGCTGAAGGGTGTCGCCGCTCATGATGCGCTGGCAATCCTGCGCATCCTCGTGGAAGCGCAACGTTCGTCACCCGAGGCTGAACAGCTGCAAGGCAACGGCTACTGCAACAGTTTCAGGGTAATACCCTGGGCGACGCCGTTTCGCCCCTCGATCAGCCACCCTCGACCTGCGGTCACCGGTGAGCATTTCGCCACATTGCAGCGCAACGGCATGCAGCCGGAACCACCCGGATATCGCTCAATCCGCTTCGACTGGCACGTTCAGGATCTGGAAGACGAACCCGCACAACGCTGGCCGTTGGCCGAGGTCGCTTGCGCGGAGGTTCATCGGCTACCGCCGGGCGCACGTGTGTTGGTGCGCTACCTCGACAATCATCCCGAACGGCCTGTGATTTGCGCAGTACTGTCACCGGGTCATGGGCTGGACGGGATGACCGCACAGCCGGCTGGCTGTATTCGAGTGGCGAGCGGTCGGCACTTGCACATCAATGCCCACGACGGATTGCTGGTACGCGGGCAAACCGCGGCGCTGCAGGTCGACGCGCAACGTATCCTGATCGTGGGCCATGAAGATCAGCAGTCCTTGAAGTCGGGCTGGCGTTTGTCGATAAAGGCGCGCATGCCCTCTTTCTGATCCTGGCTGGCGAAGGCGGCGTGAAAAACCCGGCGCTCGAAGCGAATACCTTCGGCCAGGCTGACCTCGAATGCGCGATTGACGCTCTCCTTGATCATCATCGCCACTGGCAGGGATTTACTGGCGATCACCGCTGCCACTGCCAGCGCTTCCGGCAGCAACTGATCGAGCGGCAGCACGCGGGCCACCAGACCGGCGCGCTCGGCCTCTTGAGCATCGATCAATCGGCCGGTCAGGCACATTTCCATCGCCTTGGCCTTGCCGACCGCGCGTGTCAGTCGCTGCGTACCGCCCATGCCGGGCAACACGCCGAGATTGATCTCGGGCTGTCCGAACCTGGCGTTTTCGGCAGCCAGAATGAAATCGCACATCAATGCCAGCTCACAGCCGCCACCCAAGGCAAAACCGGCCACCGCAGCCACCACGGGTTTGCGTCGCGCGGCGACCCGGTCGCTTTCACGAAACAGGTCATCGAGATAGATCTGCGGGTAGGACAGGTCGACCATTTCCTTGATGTCCGCACCGGCGGCGAAAGCTTTTTCCGAGCCGGTCAGTACGATGCAGCCGATCGCACTGTCCGCCTCGAACTGGTCGAGGGCATGGTTCAATTCGTTGATCAGGCGCGCATTCAGGGCGTTCAACGCTTGGGGCCGGTTCAGCTTGATCAGACCTACTTTATCTATAACCTCTATGAGAATAGTCTCGTAAAGCATTGATAAATATCCTTTTTATTTAATTATTCAATTAATATTTCTTATAGAATCAACATTCAATTATTAGATCAAGTTATTGATTAATAAGGCTAATTCAAAATATCGACAGCGATTGCAGTAGCCTCACCGCCGCCGATGCAGATCGCCGCAATGCCGCGCTTGAGCTGTCGACGCTGCAACGCCGCCAGCAGCGTCACTATGATCCGCGCACCCGAGGCACCGATCGGATGACCCAGCGCGCAGGCACCGCCATTGACGTTGACCTTTTCGTGCTCAAGCCCAAGCTCGCGCATCGCCACCAGCGGCACGACGGCGAACGCCTCATTGATCTCGAACAGATCCACGTCGTCCAGGCTCCAGCCTGTCTTACCCAGAAGGCGCTGAATGGCCCCTATCGGCGCCGTTGGAAACAGGCCCGGCTGGTCGGCAAACGCCGCGTGCGCATGAAACACCGCCAGAGGCCGCAGGCCACGCCGCCTAGCCTCGGACTGGCGCATCAACAGCAGCGCTGCCGCGCCATCGGAGATAGAGCTGGAGTTGGCTGCGGTGACCGTGCCGCCCTCGCGAAACGCGGGTTTGAGTGTGGGAACCTTGTCCGGACGCGCCTTGGGCGGCTGCTCGTCGTGGGTGATTTGCTTCGACTCTTTGCCTACGGTGACCTGCACCGGCACGATCTCGGCGTCGAAATGGCCTCCGGCAATGGCCTGTTGCGCGCGAGCCAGTGACGCCAGCGCAAAGGCATCCTGCGCCTCGCGAGTGAAACCGTTGAGCCGCGCGCAGTCCTCAGCGAAGGTACCCATCAGCCGGCCTGGCTCATAGGCATCCTCAAGGCCATCGAGAAACATGTGATCGAGCACTTTGCCATGCCCCATGCGATAACCGCTGCGCGCACGGTCCAACAGGTAAGGCGCATTGGACATGCTCTCCATGCCGCCAGCCACCACCACCGCAGTACTGTCTGCCAGCAACAGGTCATGGGCCATGATTGCGGCCTGCATGCCGGAACCGCACATTTTGTTGACCGTGCTGCACAGCGTCGCATGGCTCAGCCCGGCACCCAGCGCCGCCTGTCGAGCGGGTGCCTGGCCGAGGCCTGCCGGCAATACACAACCAAACAGCACGTGCTCCACGTCTGCAAGCTCGATGCCTGCGCGTTCTACAGCGGCACGGATGGCGATAGATCCCAGCGCGGTGGCGCTGAGGCTCTGCAGGTCGCCCTGAAAACCACCCATGGGCGTGCGCAGGGCACTGACAATGACCACGGGGTCTTGATGAGGGGGTGTCCTTTCGATGGACATGGCTATCTCCAGTCTTGTTTTTATAGGTACGGTTTTCTATAGGTACGCGGGAATCATCAACCTGCTGCCTTGCAGACGCAATGGTTGAGGCAGGCAGATTAGCCGCTATCCCGGCATCGTGCCCGACGCGACGAATCTCTCACCACTGGCGAGGTCTGAAGATCACTGAACCTGACGCTGGAGCACACGAATGTCGCTACGCCTGATCCGCGCCCTGCTCTCCGGGCTGCTTATCCTCGGCTTGAGCGCCTGTGCGCTGATTCCCCATCGAGACCCGCTGACAATCAGCGTCGTGGGTATCGAACCCATCCCCGGCCAGGGTCTGGAACTGCGCATGGCGGTCACGTTGCGGGTGCAGAACCCAAACGAAACCGAGATCAACTACAACGGCGTCGCGTTGGACCTCGACGTGAACGAAAGACTATTGGCCTCCGGGGTCAGCAACCAGAAAGGCACTGTAGGACGCTTCTCCGAGGCGGTGCTGGTGGTGCCGGTCAGCGTGTCGGCATTCGCTGCCTTGCGCCAGGCACTGGGGCTCAGTCAGAGCCAGCGTCTGGACAATCTGCCCTATACGCTTCGCGGCAAACTGGCTGGGGGCCTGTTCGGCACGATGCGCTTCAGTGACAGCGGCACGCTGGATTTGCGCCAGGCCGAGGGAGATCCCTGGTAACAAGTGATTATGGGTGGCAATGCCTGTCCGGGTTCTGGCAGGGTAAACGGGACGATACAGGTGGCATGCTTTCTGCTGGCTGACTGCAGCGCATGCCCTGCGCCTGCCCACCCTCAAGGAAGATTTGCCAATGACCCCGCAGAACCCGTCAGCACGTTTTTTCCCGACCTTTCTGGCCCTTGTGACGCTGATGCTCAGCCTGTGCATGGCACCGACATGGGCTGCAGAAAAAAGCGCCAAGCGCGGCATTGCCTACGACATCGCCCTGCCCGCCGACCTGAGTGCGTTATCTTCGGGCGTGAGCTGGTGGTACAACTGGAGCCCCAGACCCCATGACCGTCTGGCGTCGTACGATTATGCGTCGATGTACGGCGTGGATTTCATCCCGATGGTATGGAACGGCAACGTTGACGACGGGCAGTTGAAGCAATACCTGCTGGCTCATTCAGCCATCCGCTATTTGCTGGTGATCAATGAGCCGAATCTGCTCGATCAGGCCAACATGACGCCCGAAGCGGCAGCCAGCTTCTGGCCGAGGCTGGAACAGATCGCCGCCCAGACCGGCGTAAAACTTGTGGGGCCAGCGATGAACTGGGGAACCATGCCGGGCTACGGCGACCCGGTGGTGTGGCTCGATGCCTTTTACACAGCCTATCGATCGATGAATCAGAATCGGGACCCGCGCATCGATTACCTGGCTTTTCACTGGTACGACTATGGCTTGCCGGGAATGCTCGATCGGCTGTCGAAGTACGGAAAACCCTTCTGGGTCACCGAGTTCGCCAATTGGCACGCCCTGGATGACGGTGCGCAGATTGATTCAGTCGACAAGCAGAAGCAGCAGATGGCGGAAATGGTCGCCACTCTCGAGCAGCGCCAGGACGTGTTCAGATACGCCTGGTTCACGGGCCGGATGAACCCTGACCCGCACTTTTCCAGCTTGCTGGACGCTGAGGGCAAGCTGACCGAACTGGGCCAGTATTACCTCTCTCTGCCACACAGCGAGTAACCTCCCGCTGCTCGGCCAACGCATCTTCGCAGCCTCTCAGCGAGGCCGCGCCGATCTCGGTCAGACCGCTGATGATGTGCTGGGTATAGGGAAATGATTGATCGGGCTCCAGGACTCTTGTCGAGATCAGCAGCCCTTCCCCGACCAGCGTGTCGACGGTTGCCACACAGACGTGGATTGCCGGAGCGCTTGAATACGCGCGCACCAGCTCCCTGTAGATCTGACCGAATGTCAGTTTTTGCGGTTTGCTGAAGCACAGGCGACTGACGATGTGCAGCACTGCAAGGTCCAGCCGTCGTTTTTCGTCACTCACCACTGTTGCCTTTAACTTAATAAAACCTGACGCGCGACCGACTGAATATGCCTGTCGTTTTTCTGCATCGACACACAGCTTCGGTCAATCGACAATGCACACTTGCACGTCCATTTTTTAAATGGCGACGAATAAAATTAATGACGCCGATTATCAGTCGCGCACGGTAAGCCCTGAACAATCCCTTTACACGTTAATTAAATAACTGGCGCATCCCGATACTTTTATCTCTCGTACCAGGCTTTTTAAAGCGCGCACGAACCGCGAGGATGCAAAGCTTATCAGCTCGCTAAACCTAACGACGATTAGGTTTATTAAAAAACAATAAAACCCTATATTTTGCAGTTATTTTGAATTTTTATAGCTGAAAAATAGCCAATTTATCTAATTTATGCTTTAAAACGCGCTTAAATTCTCTGCCTTCATCTGGAAAAATCAGATGATAGCCACATGACATCATTTATTAAAATCTTCATTACTCATACTTTAGCGACCGGTGAACTTTTTACGCTCTCGCTGGACTGAGTGTTCAGCCGAGCAATAGGCGATTGCAACAGCCGTCCGTTTTTATCCTGCAAACCATCAATCGAGATTCAATCGATGACTAGATCAATGCTGTCTGTTTTCAGTGCAGTACTTCTGTGCGCGCAAAGTGCCTTAACTTTCGCCGCGGACTCAACTTCCAGCACACCTGCCACCGGGTCCGATCAACAGATCCGGACGCAGGTGGAAGCCAAGCGCGACCAGTTATCAGGCGCCGACAAGATCAACCCGGCTCAACAACAGAGTTCGTCGTCCCTGCTCGAAACGCCGGTGGACACCGACGACGCCCCTGCCCAGGCACAACGACCATGAACAACCTCAATCAACCGATCACATCGACCGGAAGGACACTTGCCTTGTCAGCTTTCAAACAGACCCTGGGCCTGAGTCTGCTGACGTTCAGCGTCATGCAGGCCAACCTGGCACTCGCCGCCGTGACCCCGGCGACCGGCAACGAAGTCGAAGCGCGCGTCAGCTCGATTCTCGACAACATGAACCAGTCGGAAAAGATCAACTTCACCCGCGTAGACGACGGCCACATGATCCCGCCCCTGCTCAAGTGGGGCATCAAGGGCACCGTGGCGTATGACTCGTCCATGGGGGTACACGTCAACAACGCCACGTTCGGCGCGCAATACCCTTCGCAGTCTGCGCTGGCAGCGACCTGGAGCATCAACCGGGCCAAGGAGTTCGGTCTGGCCATCGCTTATGAAACGCGCATTTCCGGCGGTCAGCAGATGCTCTCGCCAGGCGTGAACCTGTACCGGACACCCTACAACGGCCGCTCGGCAGAATACGTCAGCGGTGAAGACCCGTTCCTCGGCGCCGTGCTGGCACCCGCTATCGTCAACGGCATCCAGGCTCAGGGTATCCAGGCCAGCGGCAAGCACTACCTGGCCAACGAACAGGAAGCCAATCGTCAGGCGGTCGACGTCAAGGTCGATGAGCGCACCCTGCGCGAACTGTACCTGCCAGGCTTCGAGTCGATGGTGAAGAACGCCAATGTCGCCTCGATCATGTGTGGCTTCAACAAGGTCAACGGCGACTACGCCTGTGAAAACCATCACCTGATCACCGAAGTGCTCAAGGGCGAATGGGGCTATCAGGGCATGGTCATCAGTGACTTCAACGCCATTCATGATGCCTTCAAGGGCGCATGGGCTGGTACGGACATCGACATGCCCTCCGGCCTGCAGTTTACCGAAGCCAAACTCCTGCCCTACCTGTGGAGCGGGCAACTGACCCAGAACGTGATCGACGACAAGGTCAAACGCAACCTGCGCGGCATCGTCAGCTACGACCTCCAGAACAACCTCAACACCGCCAAGACACTCGAGCATCCGGAATACGGCATGCGTGCCGCGCTGAATACCGCGCGCGAATCCATCGTGTTGCTGCGCAACGAGAACACCGCTGCCGGCAAACCACTGCTGCCGCTGGACCGTTCGGCAAAAATCGCCGTGATCGGCAACTGGGCGCACGACGTACCGGCGTCGCCTTTCGGCACCGCCAATTCCCCGCCCAACAGCTACGTGACCGAGCTGAGCGGTTTGCAGCAACTGGCATCCAGCAGCAGCGATGTCACGTATCTGTCAGAGATGAGCCTGAATCCGGCGAGTTCGGTGTGGTATCAGCCAGCAACCGGCGATAACGGGATCAGCAACGCCGGGGTAAAAGCCGAATACTTCTCCAACACCAGCTTTTCCGGTGACCCGGTGCTGACGCGTGTCGAACCCGGCGTGAACCTGAACTGGACAACCGGCAGCAACGTGACCAACACAGGCAGCACTGCGGTGTCTGGCTTCAGCCCGACACCCGGCGCCTTCTCGGCACGTTTCACCACCACCATCAAGCCCACCATCTCGGGCGCCCAGGCGTTCAAGGTGCGTGCGGACGGCCCATACAAACTCTGGGTCAACGATGAGCTCATCGTGCAGAGCGACGGTGTGCCTTACTCGGGCGATGTGGTGAATGCGCTGACAACGTCGGGGAAAACTGCAGCATTGTCGGCCGGCAAGACCTACACCGTGAAACTGGAATACCAGCGCGTGCAGGGCAATTTCATTCCGGTACTGGGCGGCCTGACAGGCGTGCAGATGAGCTGGGCTGCGTTGCGTCCGCCAAAGGACCTGTCGAAATACGATGCGGTCGTGGTTGCGACCGGGACTACGTCTGAAAACGAAGGTGAAGGTTCCGACCATGGCTTCGATCTGCCGGACCAACAGGCTGAACTGATCAGCTTCGTCGCCAAGGCCAACCCCAACACCATCGTCGTCATGCACGGCGGTGGCGTGGCCAACATGCAGCCATGGGCGAACAAGGTCGGCGCCACGCTGCAAGCCTGGTTCCCGGGTCAGCAAGGCGGTCAGGCACTGGCCGAGATTCTCTACGGCAAGGTCAACCCGTCGGGCAAGTTGCCGGTCACGATCGACAAAAAGATCGAGGATAACCCGAGCTATGCCTCCTATCCGGATCCGGCAGCCTATCGCGGCAGCAACCCGCTGACCGAGATGACCTACAGCGAAGGCCTGTACATGGGTTATCGCGGGTATGACAAGAAACACGCCAAGCCGCTTTATCCATTCGGTTATGGCCTGTCCTACACCACGTTCAGCTACAGCGACCTGAAACTGTCGACCAACGTGCTGACGCCAGGCTCGACGATCGACGTGAAATTCACGGTGACCAACACCGGCGACAAGGCAGGCTTCGAGGTGGCGCAGTTGTATGTGCAACCGGTCAAACCTGCTGTGGACCGTCCGGAGAAAGAGCTCAAGGGCTTCACCAAGGTGTACCTGCAGCCGGGCGAGAGCAAGACCGTCAGCGTACCGATAGACTCGCGCTCCCTGGCTTACTACGTCGACAAGACTGCAAGCTGGGACGTCGATGCCGGGAAGTTCAAGATCCTCGTCGGTGCGGATTCGGAGAACCTCACACTCAACAGGACGCTGATCACCCTGTACCCGGAAAAGCTGACCACGCGTGACAGCAACCCGCTGCCATTGCCACTGCGCAAGGCAGTCCAGGTCAGCGCGGCACAGACCTACTGATGTACCCCTTCAAGGCTCATGGATGAGCCTTGATATCCCTTCCCAATCGCTGCACGTAGATATCGAAAACCGCCATGACATCCACGTCCTGAGGGCTTCGCAGCCACTGAATCTGCAAGCCGTCCATGACCGAGAAGATCTCCTGGGCCAAGGCTTTGACATTGATATCGCTGCGCACTTCCCCCGCCTCTATCAACCCCTGCAAATGCCCGCGTGCGTGTTCGTGGGTCAGTTGGAATCGTTCAAGGTGCCATGCCCAGGCCGGGTGCGCCTTCGACAGGCTCTCGGTATTCATCAGCAACGCTGCCTGACACTCCTCGGCATTCTCGATGCTGAAACTCATGCTCAGCTTGAGAAACTTCAGAAACCCTTCGAGCGTCGGCTCGGTGACCAGATCCTGAAAGCGCGACGTAACCCGCTGGTCCCTGCGCTCCAGCAAGGCCGCGAGTAATGCTTCCTTGTTGGGGAAATGGTGAAGCAATCCGACCGTGGTGATACCGGCAAGCAGTGCAACCTCGCGCATCGACGCACTCGAATAGCCGTCTCTGGCAAAAACAACAGTAGCGGCGTCCAGCAAGGCCTTTCGGCGCATGTCTCCCTTGGGTGCGCGGCGACGCTTGGGTGGAGCCGTTTCTGCGGATTCATTCCCTGATTCTTCGATGACCATAAAAACCTGATAACGCCTTGATTCAATGTGCCCCGATGCTCATGACCGGGGCCCTGCTGGTAAAAAACCGTTTCGCCGTCAGCGACGCCGTGGTGATGGAGATCAGCGCGATGAGCGCATTGCCGGTAAACATGCCGGGCAAGGCGCCGCTGCTGCCGAACCAGTGGGTCCCGGCGAAGACGAACGGCACTGTACCCGCCGTTGCCCTGAGCCAGGCAAACACCGCGACCCACCACGACCTGTTCATGGTGATGAATACCGCGATGGCGACAAAATCCAGACCAATCAGAACCCAGAGACCGCCGCCCCACAAACAAAAGGCCATGAACACGGCGCGGGCTTCGTCCCCCAGTTGGTAGAGGTCGGCGATCATGCCTCCACAAAGCACCAGCACCATCCACACGGCCAGCCCGTAGCAGACCACCAGTCGCCGGGTAAAAGTGACCGCGGAACGCACGCGATCATCGCGGCCCGCACCAATGTTCTGACCCAGCACCGGAGCCAGCGCGCCAGGCAAGGCAAAAAAAGCGCAGTACGAAAACTGTATGACTCGATCCAGCACGGTCATCGCGGCCAGAGCCGAGGTGCCGAATGCCGAAAGCGAGGCGACAAGATAAGCCAAACCGACTGGCGTCGCCAGATTTGCCGCCATCGCCGGGAGCGCCAGCCTGAAGGTATGCCGCGCGTGCAGGCGCAACAGTTTCAGATGACGCGTGAACACCATGCCTATTCGGCTGCGCACCCAATACAGACCGATGGACGCGGAAACTGCTGCAGACACGGCAAACGCGATACCAGCACCGTCGAGCCCCAGGCCGAGCCCAAAGATGAAAAACGGGTCCGCCACTGCCAGTGTGGCGGCAGCGGACAACACGACGCCCATGGCCCTACGGTTGTCACCAATGGTTCTGAGCATTTGCGCCGACATCTGCATCACCGCCTGCAACGCGGTAAAAGGCAAAGTCAGCCAGATAAAACTGCGCGCTGCCTCGTAAGTGGCCGACTCGGCACCCAGCCATCGCATGATCGGCACGATAAACGTCAATTGCGCGGCGGCGGCCAGACCGCTGACCATGATCACCATGAGCATCAGGCTGGCGGTGAGCCTGGGTATCGATCTGGCTGCCCGATGGCCGATGCGTGCGGCAAGCACCGAGGCCCCTGCGATAATCAGGCCGGTTGCCAGCGCGCCGTTGAAAAACATCAGGACCTTGGCAATGCCGACAGCCGCCAGAAGCACGGGGTCATGCAGCATCGATACGTAGACCAGCGTGAGAATGTCGACCAGAAAGACGGCGAACAGGCTCAAGGCGCTGGCACTGGCGGTGACGACGATATGACGCGCTACGCTGCCTTGGGTAAATCTTGCACTGGCTTGGGCCATCAATGTTCTCAAAAGGCCTGACGGATCAGGAAGGCAAGACCCCTTACCAGGACACCCTCACGCTGAAGCGTGAAGAATGATCGGCGCGGATTGTCGGGCGCTGTCGGGTTGTGCTGCTACCTGCTCGCCGCCATCAGACGATTCACTTCACTGCGAACCATGTTGGCGTATTCCGGCGGACTCATGGTGTCCAGCTCGGACCGAACCCATTCAGACCACTTGCCCTTGCGCTTGGCGCGCTCGCCCATCAAGCGCGCCGCCTCGCCCTTGGCCTTGCCCAGATTGCTCTGCCACAGTTCGAACAGACGGGATTTTTCGTCTTCGAGAGCGGTACGCTCAGGGAGCGGCCGATTGGCCAGATTGAAACTCATCACAGTCACCTACGGCTAAAAACGGCTGCATCTTACACCCGTAAGGGGCATTGCTTGCAGAGTCTTGCGTCGGGTCATTCAAGCAATTGCAACTTTTAAGGATACGCGAGACTCCATTGAACACTGTTGCCACCACTTGAAAGGAATACACCCATGGCTCGTAAGACCCCTGCTCAACAAGCTGCCGATCAAATCAAGGATCAGGCATTCAGTGACCTGCAGGCACTGATCGAAGAATCCGACAAACTGCTCAAGGAAAGTGCTGCTCTGGTGGGTGAAGAAGCAGAGACATTGCGCGCGCAGTTGAGTGTCAAACTCAAGCAGGCACTGGACTCGATGGCCAGCGTCCGCGAGCGCACCAAGCCAGTTGTCGAAGCAACCGAAACCTACATCGGTGGTCACCCATGGCAGACCGTGGCTATTTCTGCGGGCTTTGGCCTGGTAGTTGGCCTGCTGCTGGGTCGTCGTTGATCGACTGATGAACGGCATCGCGGGCCAGTTGCTGACCCGCGATGCCGATGCACTGAAGTGTGATGAAGCAGATCTAAACCCGGCGAACGCCCTATCGGGTGTGCTGTACCACCGAAGGCTCGGCAAAACGGTGCGACTTGGTCACCTTAGCCTGTAACGCCACGCGCTCCTCCTCGGCCTTGGCCTGGCTTTCATAAGGCCCTATCAATACCTGCTGTTTGCCGTCCACGTCCACGATGATCGGGGCATAACTGCGCTCGAGTAACCAGGCGCTGGAATCGCTGACCGCCTCCCGCGAGTTCATCTGAATGAACCACTGTGGCGTAGAGACCGGAGCGGTCGCTGCCGCCCCCTGGACTTTATCCCTGGCGGGCCCGCCTCCATCGCATCCGGCCAGAGCCAGTACCGCTATCATCATTACCGTCTTGCGCACGTAGGTCTGCTCCTCGTCTGAAGTGGCGCGAGTCTAACATTGCCGCGCGGCCCGTTGATCGCCTGTGTCGAGGTGTCGCATGGGCCCTGGAATGACTTGAAGTACCCGCAATACGGGGCTATTGCCACTTCAGTCAGGTTTGGCGGTAACCACTGATCATGTAATCGGATATTTCGTTGCATATAAACGCCACGGGAGGTGTCACACGAGTGCGACCATGTTGATCGGTGGCTTGCCGCCATCGGTGCATTAGTACAGGAGTTCATCATGTGCGACGACCGAAATCCCCTGCATTGCTTCATTCCGCCTTACATGCTCGAGCGTATGGCGCAGTCCCCCAAGACCCTGGTCAGCGCCCGGGCCATTGCCAACCTGACGAGCAGTTCGGCGTTCCTCGCCTCCCGCCTGACCGCCCGAACCATGCCCTCCATGCACGCGATCAAATCGCCTGACGGACGAAAGCACCGCGTGATTCATGATGCCAAGGGCACTGACAATCTCCCCGGCGCCGTGGTTCGCAAGGAAGGCCAGGCAGCCACGGGCGACAAGGCGACGGATGAAGCCTACGATGGCTCAGGTGACGTCTATGACTTCTATGCGCAACTGTTCGAACGCAACTCACTGGACGACAGTGGCATGTCGCTGGTCTCGACGGTGCACGTCGCCGAGGTGGATTTCAACGGTGATCATGTACCGCTGAGCAATGCCTATTGGAATGGCAGCCAGATGGCTTACGGCGATGGAGATGACCTGGTCTTCAAGCGCTTTACCGGCAGCCTTGAAGTGATCGGTCATGAGCTGACCCACGGCGTGCAGAGTTTCACCTCGAACCTGGACTACCGCGGGCAATCCGGGGCCTTGAACGAGCACTTTGCCGACGTATTTGGCATGCTGGTGCGCCAGTGGAAACAAGGCACCAGCGCCGCCGAGTCGGACTGGGTGGTGGGCAAGGAGCTACTGGTGCCTGCCCCGACGCGACGAGGCATTCGCGATATGGAAAAACCCGGCACGGCGTATTCCAACGATCCGGATCTGGGTGATGATCCGCAACCCGCGACAATGGCCGACCTGTACACCGGAGCCAAGGATCGCGGCGGTGTACACATCAACTCGGGCATTCCCAACCGGGCATTCGTACTGGTGGCCAAGGCGCTGGGCGGAAATGCCTGGGAAGTGGCGGGCAGAATCTGGTATGAAACGATGCTGAAGCTGGCGTCGGACAGTCAATTTATCGATTGTGCCAAGGCCAGCATAAAAATCGCCTCCGACCCGCGCTTCGGCCCCAAAGCCAAAAAAGCCGTACAAGCGGCCTGGAAAGAGGTCGGCGTCAAGGTATAGCCAAGGTCAGCCAAGGCATAACCATCAAAAAGGTGCTTGAAATGAAGGTCTGTCTAGTGCAATCCGGCGGTTTTGCAGGTGCAGTCAAACGCTGTGAAGTCGATACAGCGACCCTTGAGCAGCCCGAAGCCGAGCAGTTGCAGCGGCTGGTGAGCGACAGCGGCCTGAACCAGTCCAGCAGTGCTTTCAATGACGAAGCGCGGGACCTGAATCAGTACGAAATCACCATCGAGGATGACGCCAGGGCAATCTGCCTGACGTTCGACGAACACAACGTGCCTGCATCCGCCCGCCAGTTGCTCGGCTTTCTCAAGCAGCGCGTCAAACCCGGCAAGCTCTGAGACAGGCGCTTGCCAAAGGACTCTGGAAGCAGCGATGTCCTTTCGTCGACAGATGGAGGGCATCGCTGCTACCGGATTCGCCACTATTCTCCGCGCATGGAATAATGGCGCAGTGACGTGTGAACCACCCGACACCCTGACGGTCAATGATTTGTACCAGCCCGCTAGCGCTGACCGTACAAAAAAAAACGCTTCACACTGCCATTAACGAGGTATCTTTTCGTGCTGCGCGTTCTTACCTCCTTACCTCTGCATCAATGGCGTCGATGAGCACTGTGCATCCTATCGAACACTCTTCCGGCCTGATCATCTGCGAGCATTGCGACTCGCTCTACGAAGCTCACCCTCTGCAACCCGGCGAGGCGGCATTCTGCCTTCGCTGCGAAGCGCTGCTCGGTCGTGGCCATCGGGTGACCATAGAACAGCTATTGGCGTTGACCATCGCCGCAGCCATGCTTTTCCTGTTCGCCAATCTGTTCCCGGTCATCAGCATCAACATGAAGGGCCTGTCCAACGAGGTTACGCTCTGGCAGTCGGTTGAAGCCCTTGCTCAAGGACGAATCACGATCATTGCGCTGGTGGCCGGGCTGTCGATCATTTTTGCGCCGCTGCTGCAAATCGTCCTGCTGTTCTGGGTGCTGGTACATGCACACAAGGGCATCGTTGCGCCCGGCTTCAGAACCTGTATGCGTGCGCTTGAGCATTTGCGCCCATGGAGCATGCTCGAAGTGTGCATGCTCGGCATTCTGGTGGCGATCATCAAACTGTCCGGGATGCTTGACGTACACCCCGGCGTCGGCCTTTGGGCCATGGCAATGCTGATGGTGCTGATCCTGCTGATCGCCAACAAGGATATCCGCCGGTTGTGGGATGAACTGGGAGTGCAGCCGCAATGAACGGCATTCCCTTCGCCCATGAACACAAGCTCTGCCTGTGCCACACCTGCGGCTATGCCTGCCAGGAGGACGCTACGCGCTGTCCGCGCTGTGATTCGCCGGTGCACAGACGCAAGCCCAACAGCATCAGCCGCACCTGGGCGTATCTGATTGCCGCGCTGATTTTCTATATCCCGGCCAACGTACTGCCGGTGATGTACACCAACCTGCTGGGCAACCGCAGCGAAAGCACGATCATGAGCGGCGTCATCGAGTTTTTCGAAAGCGGCTCCTGGGACATCGCCATCCTGATCTTCGTCGCCAGTGTTCTGGTGCCGTGCATCAAGTTTCTGGTGCTCGGCATGCTGCTGATCACCTGCCAGCGTCGCAGCACCTGGGCAATGCGCGAGCGCGCGCGTCTGTACCGTTTCATCGAACTGATCGGTTACTGGTCGATGCTCGATGTGCTGGTTGTAGCCCTTGTAGCGTCTCTTGTTCAGTTTCGTGAGCTCAGCACCATTGAGCCGCGACTCGGTATTCTGTTTTTTGGCTTGGTAGTGGTGATGACGATGTTCGCCGCCATGAGTTTCGATCCCCGGCTTATCTGGGACGCAGAGGTTGAAGATGTCTGACAGTACCCTCCCCCCGCCTGCTTCAGTGCCACGCCCTGAAGTCAAACGTCGTCGCCTGCGTGTCTCGCTGATCTGGCTGGTGCCGATCGTTGCTGCGATCATTGGCATATCCATGGCCTTCCATGACTGGATGAACATCGGCCCCAGAATCACTGTCAGCTTCCTGACAGCCGAAGGCCTGGAAGCCAACAAGACCCAGGTCAAATACAAGAACGTGGTCATCGGCATGGTCACGGATATCAGCCTCAGTGAAGACCGCACGCATGTGCTGGCCAACATCGAGCTGAACACCAGTGCTACTCCGTTTACACGGGTCGACAGCCAGTTCTGGGTGGTGCGCCCACGCATCGGCGCACACGGTGTTTCGGGTGTAGACACACTGCTTTCGGGTGCTTTCATCGGCGCCGACGCCGGCAGCGCAGAGGAAACCAAGACCAGCTTCACCGGCCTGGAAACCCCGCCTCCAGTGACCTTTGGCGAAAAAGGCAAGCGCTTCACCCTGCACACTGACGATCTGGGCTCGCTGGACATCGGTTCACCGATCTACTTCCGACGCATTCAGGTCGGTCAGGTGGTGGCTTACGATCTGTCCAAGGACGGCCGCGGCGTCGATATCCAGATTTTCATCAACGCACCGAACGATCAGTACATCACCACTGACACACGCTTCTGGAACGCCAGCGGTGTGGACATCACCGTCGGCGCATCAGGGGTCAAGGTCAATACACAGTCCCTGACCTCGATCATTTCCGGGGGCATCGCCTTTCGCGAGCCCAACTGGAGCCCGGACTCGAAGCCGGCGGACGAGAACGCAGAATTCAAGATATTCGATGACCAGACCACGGCAATGGCACCTCCCGATGGCGAGCCACGCTACATCCGCATGCGCTTCAATCAATCGCTGCGCGGTCTTACGGTCAATGCCGCGGTAGACTTCCTCGGGGTCAATATCGGCAAGGTGGTATCGGTCGACCTGGATTATGATCCGGCCACCAAGACCTTCCCCGGCATCGTTGGCGCGGTGATTTATCCCAAGCGCCTGGGGGCGGCCGAGTCCAAGCTCAAGGAACTCGGCGGCTCGGGTGATGAAGAAGAACAGTCTGCCCGGGTATTGGGCGCCTTCGTGGCCAATGGTCTTCGTGCCCAGGTCCGTAACGGCAACCTGCTGACCGGCCAGTTGTACATCGCCATGGAGTTCGATCCGAAGGCGCCGAAGGTCGCGTTCAACGCCAAGGCCCGACCGCTGGAGATCCCTACCGTGCCGGGCAGCTTCGACAAGCTGCAGGAGCAACTGCAGGCATTCGTCGAGAAGCTCAGCAACTTGCCGATCGACCAACTGGCCGGCAACCTCAACGGCACCCTCAGCGAGTTGCAGAAAACCCTCAAGCAGGTCAACAGCAGCGTGTTGCCGCAGATGCGTGGCACCTTGCAGCAGGCCGAGAAAACCCTGGGCACTGCCAACGACTCGTTCGCCGAAGATTCACCGGCGCGTCAGCAACTGGGCCAGGCCATGGACGAAGTGCAACGTACCGCGCGCTCGGTGCGGGTCCTGACCGACTTCCTCAGCCGCCATCCTGAGTCGTTGATTCGCGGCCGCACGGGCGATGCTGCCCCACGCTCGTTCAACGCCCCGTCCTCGTCCCGAGCCATTGATCCGGAGCCAAAATAATGACCTTGCGCCTAAAACTGGTGGTACTTGCCGCAGCACTGGGCCTGGGTGCCTGCACATCGACACAGACCCACTACTACACGCTGATCGCGCCAATGGGCGCGACGAGCGCTGCCACCAGCAACCCCATGCCGTTCCAGTTCGAGATGCTGCCGGTCATCATGCCGGTGCAGGTCGACCAGCCGCCGCTGGTGGTTCGTCAGGGTAACGGCAGCCTGGCCATTCTGGACACTGAACGCTGGGGATCACCGCTGGGCGACGAGTTTCATGACGCGCTGACCCCGCAGCTGGAGCGCCGTTTCGGCAGCCGCGACATGGCCGGTTTGCCAAAGAACAGCGATCAGCCAACGCTGTCGATCCGTACGGACGTCAGGCGCTTCGAGTCGATGCCCGGCAACTACGCACTCATTGATGTGGTATGGACACTCGGCCTTCGCGACGCCGGTGCCACGGCGGGCAGCAAACGGCAGAGCCTGACCTGCAGCAGCGTGATCCGCGAGCAGGCCGGT
The DNA here is from genome assembly GCF_900074915.1 of Pseudomonas cerasi. Classification (GTDB taxonomy): domain Bacteria; phylum Pseudomonadota; class Gammaproteobacteria; order Pseudomonadales; family Pseudomonadaceae; genus Aquipseudomonas; species Aquipseudomonas cerasi. Next base: position 2,514,526 of record NZ_LT222319.1, on the reverse strand, counting down.
GAAGGCATGGAAAATCTCATCATTGCTCACCAGAAAGCGGTTGCCCAACTGGCGGACAAGATCGCTACCACGGCAGCGCGCTGGACCGCACAGCCTGGTTCTCGCTGCCTGTAAACCTCTCGGGAGGCCTGCGCACAAGGCCTCCCGATTTCGCTGCATTCGGCCTGAAACCCTTCTGCCAGCCGCCTGGACGTCGCAGCTCAGAAGCGTTCAATTCCGTACAAAAATGTATCACCCTGACTGATTCCTACGTACACTCTGCCGCCTGTCTGGCACGTTAGTACCTGATCGGACCGAACACGCAACCTCTCGCCTTTGCCGGGATGTCTGATCAGTCGATGCCGGAAACGCTTGTTAACCCTGGCTGTAGCGATGCACAGTTTATCGAGGACAAACGGATGACAGGGATCGGACCGCGGCTGAAAAAGGAAAGTTTGCGCCTCAAGCTTTCGCAAAGCGCACTGGGCGCGATAGGTGGCGTGGAAACCAACGCTCAGGGCAATTACGAGAACGGCGTCCGCTCTCCCCGTGCGGATTATCTGTCCAGCATTTCGAATGCCGGCGTTGATGTGGCCTATGTGGTCACCGGCCTCAGCGCTACGCATAACGTCCCCACTGTCATAACGTCGGACAGCCCCAGCTGCGCCCCGCTCAACCGCGTTGTCGAACGCTTGCACGGCAACCTGCACGACGTGACCCAGAACCTTTACCTGTTCACCCGCTTGGTGGAATCCTGCTCAAAACCGGACTTTCAGGAACACATTGAACTGGAAAGCATCAAGAAAGAGGCCGAAGAGATTACACTCGCCACCGTGCGTTTGATCTACAAGACCTCACGTCTTACATGATCATTTGGTCGACCCTTTGAAAGGCAGACCCCGCCTGTTTCACTGCATTCTGTACTCTGCACTGCGAGCTTACTGACGCGGATGACAAAGGCGTTCGACTGCACTGACTAAACCGTCCTGACAATCTTGAATACCCCACCGGTGAAAACCGACAGCCTCGCAACGCCCCCCACAGCACAAGCGATCCTGATCTAAAGATCAGATGACGTGAGCAGATATAGCCTGTAATGCCGCTTGAGATTAAAAGCAATATGACTTCATTGTTCAACATTTGAGCGTTGAATCCGCCGCTTCAGGTCAACTGTTTCGCATTCTGATTGATAGCAATAAGCCGCTAGTTGTTCAAGAAAAGCGAACGACAATGAACCTTGATTGCGGCCGCCTATTCAAGACAGTCAATCTACAACGAATACAACGTCACACCTCCCACCACTAAAATACGCGCCTTTTATAAGAGCGTGCGACACGGCAGTTGTCGTACAACCCACGCGAACTGAAACAGTGAGCGCAGCACTGAGCGTACACGACCATGAGAATGTGATTTGAATTAATAAAATTAACTTACTTGAAGGCTCTAAAAAAAAAGCAAAATATTTTTTTTTGAAAACAACACCTTACACCTTCAATGTTAATTTTTCATGACACTAGGGGTTGCAGGTGAAGTCCGTATCGTCTAATTTTTTTTCAACCTGATTAATGAACAACCGCCAACTTTCTTGCTGAAACACCTAGCAGCCTATTCGACACGGTTATTGTGATTCGCCTTTCAAGGCATCGAATCCGAGTTAGCAAAGTAGCGACCGGCCTGCGGCATTCGCTACGTTGAAATGGAGTTCCCATGAGCACTAACGCCAGTCACTTTTTAAATTTTTATTTACCGACAAGAATCATATTCCAGGCCAATGCTTTGTGCACGGTTCGGCAGCGACTCGCATCGGCTGACAAAAAGAAAGCCTTGCTTATCATGACCCAAGGCAGCCACCAGCGCGTGCCCGTCATCAACGAGTTACTCAATCAAACAGGTGAACCCGAGCTGATACCTTATGTACTGGATCGCTCATTCAAAGCATCGACTGAAGAGCTTCAGACAGTCAAAGCGTTCCTGAAGCAGGATAACTACGACGCAATCGTTTCTCTCGGCGGGGGCAATGTTCTCGACTTTGCCAAGGTCGTCGCTATTTGTCTGGACGAACACGTCGATATCACCACCGTCGTGGGCAGTACCTTTGAAAAGGTTACTGGCCGACTTTTTCATATTGCCATTCCTACGACATTCGGCACAGGCTCGGAAGTCACCAAAGGCGCCATCATTCATGACGTTGAACGTGGTATCAAAGATGGCGTGCGCGGCGATGCCCTCTTTCCGGACGAAGCACTGATCGACCCTGAGCTGGGCAAGACGTTGCCTGATAACGTTCTGAGAGAAACAGTGTTTGACAGTTTTACCCATGCCTTCGAAGCCACTCAGGCAGTCAAGCGCAACCGGTTGATGGAGAGCATCGCTCATGAAGCGCTGATCACGATCAACAGAAGCGTTGCCCGTTATGCCGCACATCACTTTGATAATGAGTTTTACCATGACATTGCCTATGGGGCATTACTGGGCGGGCTCTGTGTAGCCCATGTCGGAACGTGCCTGCCTCATCGCTTCGAGCAGGCTTTTGCCCCCCTCTACACGCTGTCTCATGGCGCAGGTCTCGCCGCGTTCTATCCCAAATGGGTGGCGCTCCTGGACGCGCATAACGTTGCTCAGCGCCTGCCGCAGTCGGTTAACCAGTTCGACTCGCTTAGTGATTATGTCAACCACCTCTTGCGTGACCTGCGACTGGACCAGTTACAGGATACGTTAAAAGAAACTTCCCTATCGGCGGCGAGCGTGGCATCCCGAATAACGGGGAATACTGCGAACGATCCACTGGTCCATCAACTGGGCAGCGCAATGACAACACGACTTCTGCAACAGATCACAGGACATTAATCATGCATTATTCTCTGATATGTACAGGAAAGGGCAAGCAGCACTATGCGCCCGAGTTATCGGAACCCGTGCCGTGTGACTTTCTGCGCCTGGAAGTTAACGTTGCGACTATTTGTGGCTCTGATTACATGGTCTTGCAAGGCACTCATCCGTATAAAAAATACCCTGCGATTTTGGGACACGAGTTGGTTGGCAAGGTGGTTCAAAACAGTGAGAACTCTCGTTTTCAGTGTGGCGAACTGGTCACTGCGCTGTCCTACGGTTCATGCGGACGCTGCGATTACTGTCAAAAGCGATTGACCAATCATTGCATTGAGAAGATCACCTATAACACCGCAGGCAGTAGTGGTGCATTTAGTCGGCATATGGACGTGCATGAAAGCTCACTGGTTGCAGTCCCTGAGAACGCAGCGGCACATGACTTCGTGCTCGCCGAACCGCTGAGCATCGTGTTACATGCCCTGCAAAAGGTGAGTGTTCAGGCATCTGATAACGTTCTGGTCATCGGTGCCGGTGCCATGGGGCTGCTCAGCGCTATTGTTTGCCGAGAAGTACATGACGTTTCGAACGTGACATTGCTTGAGACCCATCCGTCTCGCGGGGCGTTTGCCAAGTCGTTGGGTTTTCTCAACGCAGCGCAGTTCGGAGATATTCCGCAGAATAGCGTAGACCTGATTATCGTTGCGGGCGGCAGTGCCCTGGATTTCGACCAGGCGTTATCACGCTTGAACATCGGCGGAACGTTAGTGCTAATTTCCTACTTCGACACCCCCAGTCAGTTGGAGATGAATACGATTGTCCGCAAGGAGATCAGGCTGGCAGGATCATTTCTTAGCACCCTTGATGATCTGAACAGCGCCGTTGAAATGATCAAACACTCACAGCAGGCGGCGTCGTTGCTAAGCAAGGTGGTGGTTGAACATATCTCTTTCGCGCAGCTAAAGGATTTCATGCTGCGTACAGACACCATCGGAAAAACCATCGTTGCGTCACCAGGAGTCATCTCATGACACTTAAAGCCGTCGTCATTGGAGCCACTGGCTGGACGGGTGCTGAAATCATTCGCCTGCTCGACATGCATCCACAAGTAGACGATATCCATGCAGTCTCCCGCGAGCCTGATATTTCGCTGGAGTCCATACACCCTAACCTGACCGGCATCAATAAAAAAACGCTGCAGTTAAATCAATTGAACGACGTAGAGGCTGATTGTGCCTTCATTTCCTTACCGTCCGGCGCGGCGCATGACGTGGCCTTGCAATTGAGCAAAACCAGGACGCGAATCATCGACCTGGGTGCAGATTTTCGGTTTTCGGCGCCACGACAGTTTGAAACGATCTACGGCAAACCTCATGGTGCACCTGCTTTGCAATCGCAGTTTACCTACGGGTATGTGGAAGAATATAAAGACCGGATAAGCGACAGTCGCTATGTCGCCAACCCTGGCTGCTATGTCAATGCTGCGCTCTGCGGTCTCGTGCCCTTGATCAAAGCCAATATGGTCGATACGCGAAGCATTTTCATCAGCGCCGTCAATGGCACATCAGGCGCCGGCAATAGCGGAATGAAAGAGCTTTTACATTACAACATGTTTGCCAACATGTTGGCGTATTCACTCAATGGGCATCGTCATACCGCCGAGATCAAGAATATCATTCATGCGACCACCGGTGTGGATGCTGAGGTTTCCATGGTCACGTCGCACGGTAATTTCACCCGCGGCATATTCATGGTTCAGGCGATGAAACTGGCACCCGGTATCTCATTGGACCGCCAGAAAATTCTGGATTATCTGCACACCTATTATCAAGACAACCCTTTTATCTTCGTCACCGGTCAACACCAGCAATCAAAAGGCATTGAAAAAAATTACGGCCTCTACCCGCAGCTGTCAAAGGTTATAGGCTCTAACGCCTGCCACCTGTCAGTGGACATTGTTCCTGAAACCCGAGAACTCCGAATTGTCAGTGTCATTGATAACCTGGTGAAAGGGGCTGCGGGGACCGCCATTCAAAACATGAACATCATGATGGGCTTTGATCAAACAACAGGATTGAGCAGCTATGGCCTCTAAACTTGACGTACTCATTGTCGACCCTATTCACAGCCACTTGAAGGCGTATCTGAACAGCCATCATAACGTGACTGTCAAATCCCCTATTAGCAGAAAGGAGCTGCTTGAATGCATCGAAGATGTTGACCTTTTGGTGCTTCGCAGTGGTGCTCAGGTGGACCGCGAACTGCTGGAGCATGGTAAACGGTTATCAACGATCGTTCGTGCTGGTACAGGCACCGATAATATCGATCTTGATGCTGTTCAGCAGAGAGGCATCGACTTTTATAACACACCCAGTACCAACGCAAGGTCGGTGGCCGAGTTGAGCTTCGGGCTCATGCATTGTCTTTACCGTCATATAAAAAGAGCAAGCGTGGAGATAGAGAAAAACCTTTGGAACAAGAAAGCTTTTCAGGGATTTGAATTATCGGACAAGACACTGGGCCTGGTGGGCTTTGGCAGCATTGGTCAACACATTGCAAGCATTGCCAAAGGCTATGGAATGAGCGTGCACTGCAAGGCGCAGTATTATTCGCAAGAGCGCGCTTCGGCACTGCAGCTTCACTCCATTTTCCTGCATGAAGAGCTTGATACGCTTCTCTCGGCCAGTGACATCGTTGTTGTTTGCTGTCCTTACGGAGAGCAGACCAAAAATCTGATTGCCCGCCATAACCTGCCGCGCCTCAAAAGCTCTTCCATTCTGATCAATGTGGCGCGCGGAGGCGTTGTCTGCGAAGAGGACCTTTACCACACCTTGGCGAGCCGACAACTCTATGCCGCCGCCAGTGACGTGTTTGTAAACGAGCGTCAGCCTTCCCCCCTGTTCACGCTCGATAACTTCGTCGGAACACCTCATATCGGCGCCATGACTCACGAATCGCAGAAAAAGATAGCGGAACTGATCATCGATTATCTGGAAGAGAAAAAGCTGACTCATTACCCACCGAGCGCCGATCTCGCGACCTATGCGGTCGGCCATATTTAAGAGCACAACAACCACTGTTAAAAAGGATGTCGATCATGAGTATTCAAGCGAAATTACTGGCTAACGAAAAAACCCAGTTCATGGAAGCCCATAATGGGCTCAGTGCCAAAATTGTCGAGCAAACCGGTTTCGAAGCCATCTGGGCATCGGGTTATCAATGAGCGCCTCCATGGGGCTTTCTGACCGTAACGAGGCGTCCTGGTCGCAAGTATTGAATGTGCTGGAGCAAATGTCAGATAACGTTGATATTCCCATTTTGGTGGACGGCGACTCCGGGTTCGGTAACTACATCAATGTGATTCGTTTCGTGAAGAAGCTTAAACAGATTGGTGTCCACGCCGTGTGTATTGAAGACAAGCTTTTTCCGAAAACCAACTCCTTTATTGGTGAACATCAAGACCTCGCCCCCATACACGAGTTCAGTAACAAGATAAAAGCAGCCAAAGATACAGGGGGAAGCGCATTCACAGTCGTCGCGCGCGTGGAAGCGCTCATCTCCGGAAAGTCGATGGAGGAAGCGCTTGAGCGAGCACACGCCTATAGAGAAGCCGGCGCCGATGCGATACTCATCCACTCCAAGAAAAAAGAGGCGCATGAGGTCTTTGAGTTCGCGACGCGTTGGGCAGGCAAATCTCCCATTTTTGCGGTACCCACCAAATACTACCGAACGGATTACAGCGAGTTCGTTCGTCACGGCGTCAACAACCTGATCTGGGCAAACCACCTCATACGCAGCTCCATACGTAGCATGAAGGAAACGGCGCAGAAGATTTATCAGGAAAAATCCTTGGTCAATATAGAAAATACGGTGTCGTCGCTTGAGGAGCTGTTCTCACTGACCAACGAACGGTACATGGACGAGCTGGAAAGTCTTTACAACAAAACCACGCGCTGAGTGCGGATCAAACAGTCCTTTCAGTTTATCCACCCTTGCGTTGTTGTTATAACAGTACAACGTTGTATAACGCCTCTCTACCCGGCTGTCGCACAGGACACGCCTATTGGAGTTCCAGATGATTAATATCGCTATTATCGGTGGTGGGCCCAATGGTATGTATTTTCTGAATGGAATTTACAGCCTGCTCAAGAATCGTAACGATCAACCGGTCAGCATCTCGCTGTTCGACAAGTATGGAAACTTTGGTTCGGGGTGGGCACACTCACCGAATCAAGCCAAAACCAGCATGTTGAATCGTATTGTGGGCCAACTGTCATTCGCTCCGGACGGTACCAATACCGAACACACGCTGCTGCCTGCCTGCCCGCGGATTACCTTCAGCGACTGGCTGCAGAGAAAATACAGAGAAACACATGATCAGCGTTACAAAAAATCAGCGGACGAATTCCCGACGCGTGAGCTATATGGCGAATCGTTGTGTGAGATTTTCCGCGAGCTGGTTTCTGACCTGCAGGATGCCGGCGTAGAGGTCAAGCTTCTTACCGAGAATGTAGTGAGCGTCACCAAGACCGGCGAGAGGCGTTATCAGGTGGTGACTGAAAAAAACACGATACCAGACGCTTTCGATCTGGTAATGCTTGCCACAGGGCACCAGGAATCCCACGATAACTTTACGCTCGCACCGGTCCTCAAGAAACATATTGAGTATCATAATTTTGCCTATCCTCTGTTCGACGTTCCGGAATGGAAAAGCAAACGTATCGGCGTTATTGGCATGGGCCTTACCGCAATCGATACCCTTCTTTACTACACCGAAAACAAGGGCGGCACGTTTTACAGAGAAGACGGGCAATTACGTTATCGTCCATCGGGCAATGAGCCCAAACGCCTATTTGCACTCAGCCGTTCGGGCTACTTCACCTACAGCAGGCCGCATAATCTCAAGGAAGTAGACCTCGCTAAATACGAACATACGGGCTATTTCTATACGCGTGCGCTGGTGGATGCACTGCGTGATCGGCTGGGATCTCCAGCGCATACCGAAAGCTCCCGGGACAATCATCGCCATCAACTGGATTTCGATGTGCACGTGTTTCCTGTGCTCATGCTGGAACTCCAGCTGTGTTACTACCGAATATTGTTCGGACCGGAATTGTTGCGCGCCATGGTGGAGAAAAGCGTTCCCTTGGTCGATGCCTTCATTGCCGGACACAATCAGCATAACAGGCAAAAAGAAACAGCGATTGCCTGGCTTACCCGAGCAGTAGAAAGCATTGCCCATGAAGCCGTCTTTAAAGTCAGTCGTTTTCTGCACGAGGGTATTGCATCAACGATCGAAGGTATTCCGATCGAAACGCTGGTGAATAGATATATTGAGGTGCTGTACGGCAAGCAGCCCAGTTCCGAACTGTCTACCTTCGAGGCCGCACAACAGGCACTGGCCCGTCCAAGCCCCTGGGGGCACAGCAGCGCACCCGAGGCACACCTGTTCAATTGGGACTTTATCGTCGATCCCATAACGCATATGGATTTCCCGACGTCGACACCGTGGCGTGAAAGGCTGCTCAGTTTCATGAAATGGGACCGACTGCAGTCCGAGCAAGGCAACCTCGATAATCCTTACAAGGGTGCCTGCGACGATGTATTTCGCGACTTGCGTCAGACGGTGGTATACGCCGTGGATTTCGGCGGTATCACACCCACCTCTTACAATCGAATGTTGAAAGATTTTTATGCCGTCCATAACCGGGCGGCCAATGGCAGCTGCATTGAACTGATGGAGAAAATCGAAGCGCTCATTACGGCAGACATTATCGACGTCACCTACGCCAAGGCCAATATTCAAATTGATAATGACGTGGTGTGGCTTCATAGCCTGAGCGACCCGGGAGCGTTCACCACGCTCGATGTCATGATTGACGCCAAACTACATAATTTTGATATCAAGAAAGCTAAAAACCCTCTTTTCGCCAATCTGGTAGAGCAAGGGATTGCGTCCTATTGGGTTCACAAGGATTGCCACGGCGTTGAGGTAGCCTTGTCGGGATTCAATATCACCCGGGAGTTTCAGTTTATTAATTCGCACGGCAAGAAGGAACGGGTTTTTTGCGTGGGCCAGCCGTCCGAAGGCATCATGTTTTTTCAAAATGGCTCTATCAGACCCAATGTCAATCACCACGTCGCCAATGACATTCTGTCGTGCCTGAATGCAGTCAACCGAGAGTTGCTGGATCTTGCGATCAGCGAGTCGACGAATAAAAAACCGTCGCTGACTTTGCCCTGCGGGCTGACCAAGGCGATCAGAAAGACCGAACGCCTTGGTATTCGCCTCTCCACGGACCGCTAATTTTTAACTTTTTTTAGTGCGAGACTGAATATGTACATGTATCCCTTCTCCCAATATAAGGCTGATGTGCCCAAGGTCATCTCCGGGCAGGGCGTCTGGCTTTTTGATGAACAAGGCAAAGGCTACATCGACGCCTCTTCGGGTCCAATGACTGTCAACCTGGGGCATTGTCATCCTACTATTATCAACGCGATGCAACGTCAGGTCGAACGCCTTCATTTTGCCTATCGGCTACACTTTCGCAGTGATGAGGCCGAACAGCTGGCAGCTCGCCTGGTCGAGTTATCAGACGATAACAAAGGTTACGCCTTCTTTCTAAACGGTGGCTCCGAAGCATCCGAAGCCGCTTATCGTATTGCTTTGGACCACTATCGCTATCAAGGGAAAGACCAAAAAAATGTGGCGCTGGGTCGGCGTATTACTAATCACGGCAATACCATCCAGTCACTGGAGTACGGTGATGACAGAGCGCGAAAGGTCAATCTGCTCGGCAGCGCCATTGACCCGAGTATCAGTGAAGTAAAACTTCCTCCCTGTTATTGCCTTCACTGCCCCATGGGCAAAGCGCCGCAGAACTGCCAGCTGGAATGCGTAACCGAATCACTGGACATTATTGATCGCTTCGGCGCTGATCGCATTGCCTGCATCTTCATAGAACCGATTACTGCTTCTTCCGGCGGCGCGCTGGTTCCTCATGAACGCTACATGCGCGAACTGAAAGCCGGCCTTGTGGAGCGCGATATCCTTCTGATTGCCGCTGAGATCGTCACGGGGCTCGGACGCACCGGTGAGTGGTTCAATATGAAAACCTGGGACACGGAGGCTGATATCACTATCGTCGGCAAGGGACTGGGTGCAGGGTTTACGCCAATATCAGGTTTGCTGGTTTCGCGGAGCATTGGGAAACAACTTGCCAGCCACAATCCGCCCCACTTCATTGGGCATACCTACTCTGGAAATCCGTTATCCACGGGCATCGCAATGTCCGTGCTGAACACGGTCGAGCACGAGGTAGGATTGCAGGCGATCAGACACAAAGGTCGTTACCTCAGGGGAACACTTGTAGAACGGCTGAGCAATCTTCCCTGCATTGCCGACATTCGTGGCCAAGGGCTTCTTTGGGCGGTGGAGACCACCCTGAACAGAAGTCTGGCGCAGAAATTCATCCATTGTGGCCATGAACATGGAATCAATCTGTATGCCTGTCGTTCATCGGGAAAGGATGGGCAGGCACTGACGTTCCTGTTTACTCCGCCGTTCATCATTACCGAAGGCGAAATTGATGAATTGGTTGACCGATTCAGAAAAGTGTTCGACCACGCCCTATGAGTACTCAACCTACTCTCCTCTACAGTGCTGGCATCAATATCAACCCGGGGGTGCACGAGCACCCCAGGATTGATGAAGATGTTTCCTCGCTGATACCGCTGCTCTCGAATGAACGGCGGATCATCATTCTGAATCACCAGGGGGACTTCAAAAAAGGGACAGCGCAGCAGACACCGTGGCTCGCAACGCTATTGGCCCGGAGACTGGGCCGGCCAGTGGATTATCTGGACGATTACGTAGGCCAGAAATCACTCGAATATGCACGCCGCATGGCACCAGGTGTTGCCGCTGACCGAAAACTGACCCAGTAGAGGCTGTTCTGCCGACTGAAAACTGACCCAGGTGTTCAACTGCTTCTGCTCACTTTTTGAGCAGGAGAACACAGGGTGATCAGCATGGAAATGTTGGGAAAAATCCGGCGGATGTACTTCCGCGACAAGCTCTCGCTGCATCAGATAGCCAAGCGTACCGGGCTGTCGAGAAACACCATCCGAAAATGGGTCAGAGCGCCCGAAGCCAATCAACCGGCGTACCAACGGTGCGCATCCTTCAATAAGCTCAACCCTTTTCACGAGACCTTAGAGCAGGCGCTCAAGGCTGATTCGTTCCGGCCAAAACACAACCGTAGGAGCGCCAAGGCACTTTTTGAGCAGATCAAGGCCGAGGGTTATGACGGCGGTTACAGCCAGCTCACGGCGTTTGTCCGCTCTTGGCGGTGCGAGCAAGGCAAGTCTGTACGCGCTTTTGTACCGCTGACTTTTGCCCTCGGTGAGGCCTTTCAGTTTGACTGGAGCGAAGAAGGCCTGCTGATCGGTGGCCTGTTTCGACGTATCCAGGTCTCCCATATGAAGCTGTGCGCAAGTCGCGCGTTCTGGTTGGTTGCGTACCCCAGTCAAGGCCACGAGATGCTGTTTGATGCCCATACACGTTCGTTTGGAGCGTTGGGTGGCGTGCCACGTCGCGGCATCTACGACAACATGAAAACGGCTGTCGACAAGGTTAACAAAGGCAAAGGCCGCACGGTCAATGCCCGGTTTTCCGTGATGTGCGCGCACTATCTGTTCGATCCGGACTTCTGCAACGTGGCCTCTGGCTGGGAGAAAGGCATCGTCGAAAAGAACGTGCAAGACAGCCGGAGGCGAATCTGGCTCGATGCTCAAAATTGCATGTTCCATACCTTCGAGGAGCTGAACGTCTGGCTCGGCCAACGCTGTCGTACGCTCTGGGCTGAACTTGTACATCCGCAGTACAACGGTTTGACGGTGGCAGAAGCCCTGGAGCTGGAGCAGGCTGAAATGATGCCGATGCCGACGGCCTTTGATGGCTACGTGGAACGCACCGTCCGTGTCTCTAGCACCTGCCTGATCAGCGTGGCGCGCAATCGTTATTCGGTGCCTTGCGAGCGTGTGGATCAATGGGTCAGCAGCCGTTTGTACCCTTCGCGAATCGTGGTCATTGCCGACGAAACGGTGATCGCCAGTCACGAGCGCCTCTTTGATCGAGATCAGATCGGTTTTGACTGGCAGCACTACATCCCACTCATCGAACGCAAGCCTGGTGCACTGCGCAATGGCGCTCCATTTGCTGATCTGCCAAAACCGTTACAGCTTCTTAAACGCGGACTGAGGCGTCACACCAACGGTGATCGAATCATGATGCAGGTACTGGCTGCTGTGCCCATCGCCGGTCTCGAACCAGTGCTGGTGGCGGTGGAGCTGGTACTTGAATCGGGAAGTCTGAGCGCCGATCACATCCTCAATGTCGTTGCCCGCCTGACCTCCACCGCACCACCTCCCTGTGTAGAAACCAGCCTGCAACTCAAAGTGGCGCCGGTTGCCAATACAGCACGCTACGACCGGCTCCGTACGACCGATGAGGAGAATCGCAATGCGTGACCTAATGACTGAACTCAAAGAACTGCGCCTGCACGGCATGGCCAGTGCTTGGGAAGAACTGGTCTCTCAAGGAACAGCGTCGACGGCTTCATCGAAATGGCTGCTGGAACATCTGCTTCAGCAGGAACATGCGGATCGCGCGGTGCGCTCGGTGAATCATCAGATGAACATGGCAAAACTCCCCATGCACCGTGACTTAGCTGGCTTTGACTTCAGCGCTTCCAGCGCTGATGCCCGGCTGGTCAGCGATCTATCCAGCTTGGCGTTCACTGAAACCGCGCAGAATGTCGTGTTCATCGGCGGCCCTGGCACCGGGAAAACACACCTGGCCAGTGCCTTGGCTGTATCCGGAATCACGGCCTACAACAAACGCGTGCGCTTCTTTTCCACGGTGGATCTGGTGAATCTGCTGGAGCGTGAGAAGTACGATGGCAAGGCAGGGCGAATCGCCCAGGCACTGCTGCGCACAGACCTGGTGATACTGGATGAACTCGGATATTTGCCCTTCAGCCAAAGCGGTGGCGCCCTGTTATTTCACCTGCTGTCCAAACTGTACGAACACACCAGCGTGGTCATCACCACCAACCTGAGCTTCTCGGAATGGTCGAGTGTGTTTGGCGACGCCAAGATGACCACCGCGTTGCTGGATCGGCTGACACACCACTGCCACATCGTCGAAACGGGCAACGAGTCCTACCGCCTACAACACAGCACATTGGCTGCCCAGACAAAGATCAAAACACGCGAACGAAAGCGAAAGGACGGAAATGATATCGAGGACGATGAGCCATTTTGATCCGCACCATAAATGCCCTGCTGCATGCGGTGGGGCTTGATGCGTCTTCAATCGGAACACTGCTGCTAAGCTTATCCACAATTGCTGGGGCAAAAATCAGCAATCCGTCCTGGGTCAATTTTCAATCGGCAGGGTGGGTCAGTTTTCAATCAGCGCCAACAGACTTGAAGTCAGTCGACGAAGAAGGCTTTGTTTTCTGTACTTTTCTCGACTCGCAAAAAGGCAATGAACTTCAGCACAATCCGAAGGTGGCACTGACGTTCTGGTGGGAGCGTCCAGGTTACCAGGTCAGGGTCAAAGGGATATCCAGTCCGGTCGCCAAGGAAAAAGCCGAGGTGTATTGGCAGTCGCGCTCCAGAAGTGCACAGCTGACGACCATCAGCTGCCAGCAGAGCCAGCCGCTTTCGTCAGAGCAAGAGATGTTGGAAAAATTCCAGAACATGAAAAAAGCAGTCGGGGATAACCCCATACACAAACCCGAAAACTGGGGAGCATTTATAGTGCGCCCTGTGACGATAGAATTTCTTACGTTCAGGGAGAGTCGACTGCACCTGCGCGAATGCTATACCGAGACCCCACAGGGCTGGGAGAAAAAACTGCTGCAGCCATGAAAGTCCATGGACAGGTGCGGCGTCGAACACCATGGCGCCCCAGATCAGAGTCACCGGTGGCTGCAGATACAACTACAGCAGAGCCACACGAGCGGCAGACATTGAATGGAAGCACCCGTGGCTTGCCCCCTACCCGCCCCAATAAACCCTGAAATCCAGGACAGAACGAATAGCAATGGCAAGCCAATCACGCTCATAAAAAATCCGGTTATGAGCGATAGTGCCCTGATACCTCAGGCTGACAGGACAAAAGATCGTCAAACGTTATGGCTTTTATTCCGAGACGGAGATACTGCTCTGCCGCGTCTCTAGTCAGATCGCGCTTTAGCTTCATCCACCCATTAAGGGTTTTGCCGATCCCGTCGTCAGAGGCAAGGTGCCAGAACTGGTTGACGTCTTCAGTGGAGTAAGGATTGTGGAACGACAGTACCAATGACATGCGACGTCCCTCAACCACTGGTTCTACACCATGGAACAATCTGCTGCCGTGGATGAATAACGAATCGCCAGTACTGACGAGGTCTGCCTTTCTGACAAACGCCTGTTGAGGTTCCCCCTTCTGAAAGGTATCAACCGTGCCTTCATGACAAAGAAAATTACCGCCCTCGAACTCGTCCGCATCGGACATCAGAATATTCAAGACAAAAGAGGTACCGTCAGTGTGCCACATGCCGACCTGTTCTTTCTGGTTGGGTGCGTGGCGCGGATAGTAGTAATTAACCTGTGAGCGTGCATTGACCAGCGGGTAAGGAACAAGGGGGACGCCGGCGATACGCGAAACAGCCAACAGGAATGCCCGGCTGTTCATCATGCCATCGATAAACTTCGAATATTGCGTGGCCCCGCGCGTGCGTTTGGTAATGATCCAGTCACGCTCTTCTGAATAACACTCCAAGGCCATGCAATCATGTCGCAAAGCCAGGACCGCTTCATCGGCCAACCAGTGGCGCAGGCGAGCTATGGCGGTCATACGTTCCGGCGCAATGCCTCCAAAAAAGGAGTTTTTATACCCGAGATCAGCGAGCGTTCTGGCATCTCGAACCCAGTCACTTCCGACCTCAACGAATCGATCATCCCACACCAACGACACCGTCTCATTGACAGGCAGCCGCTTGGGTGAGGGTGTGAAGGACGTTTTCAATGCCACCCTGGCGCGGCGCAGACCTTGTGCGAAAACCGGCAATGCATAGGGGCTGTCATTCACTGGATGACACTCCCTGCATCACGTCCCGGCTTTTTCAGGCGGGAAAGTTGGTAGACGACGCTGGCGTCTCCAGTCATGAACTCGTCAATCACCTCCAAGCCTTGGTATTGACGAATGGCGCGAAATTGCTCCATGGTGTATTTCAGACAGATGTTGGTGATCAAATAACCGGGGACGCCGTCCCGTGTGCCTGGCTGCAGGGTAACGGCGGCATAAAGCTCGCGCCCCAGAACAGGAAGTGTCAATAACGTTACAATATGGTCCCCCGTCGCTTGGAAATCCTGGAGTTGGCTAACCAGTCTCGAGAAGGCGACCATGCAGTCGTTTTGATAAAAATCATAAATATGTTTGTTATGGCCTTCGATATAAAGCTGCATTTCCGAAACGACATAGGTCGTGCTGTCGCTTAAATTCCGTATCAGTTCGCCGATGACCGTCGGGAGTTCATTGCCCTCTTGAAAACCAAGCATAGTGATTAACGTCAGGTCTTGCTTCCTGTCGATGTCAGATCGGCAAAGGTGATGATAATTGGCCGCTACATAATGAAAATTATTCTCATTGTCGAGTAATGGTGCAATAGCATTTTTCATTGAAAGCTCTGAGGTCTCATTGATGTCAACTGCTGTATAGAGCAGTATGCCTGACGCTTGAGTCCTTAAAGCCTTGACCAAATGAGCAGTTTTTATAGGCTCTGGACCGAGCTCCACGTAGTGCACCTTTTTCCCTTGGGCCAATGCAGACATGTGTTCACCGAACGCAGCGAGGGTATCTTTTAGAGAGCCTTGACCCTGGATTCCGCTACAAAGACCACGAGTGAAAATACCTTCATGATTGAGGTGACGCATGAGTGAGAAGATCTCTTTGCTGACCAGCTTACTTCGCAATCCCGAGGCGCGCTGCAGCTCAAGTGTCGAGTACTTCTCCTCGTTCTCGACACTCCATATGTGTGCCGACTCGAATCCCTTATGCCTACTCAACGCCCTTATTACCAACTCACTGATAGACATAACTATTTCCAGACTCCATGGAGATTAACCGCCAAATATGGCTAGCAAACCTATAGTAACGCCGATAATTTGTCGATTTGAATGATCAAAACTTATAATTAAAAGGAATTGAATTATGGCGCGCGCACTTGACGTTGATGTATTAAGAACTTTTCATGCGGTGGCGCGATTTGGCCGGTTCAAAGAGGCGGCAGGTTACGTCAACCGAAGCCCTTCTGCCGTGACGACGCAAATTCAAAAGCTTGAAGAACTGGTAGGGCAACGTCTTTTCAATCGCAACAACCAACTGGTCGAACTTACGCAGTTTGGTCGACGCTTACTGGCTGATACGACCGAATTTCTGCTAAGCCACGACCGTTTACTGGCGTCCCTGTCGCCACAACTGCTCAAAGGAAAGCTGAGACTGGGGGTGCCAGACTCCTATGCAGCCGGCGTGATGACAGACCTGCTGCCGGTATTTGTAATGAGTAATCCTTCACTGCAACTGGAGGTGGAGGCACGCTCGAGCGGGGAGCTGTTCAGCCTCTTCTCACGGCATTTACTGGATATCACCTTGGTGGTTTCTCCGCAACGCCTGAGCCAAGGCGAATTGATATGTACGACCTCGCCTTGCTGGGTTGCCTCTCGAGAGTTCAAATACGATCCTGATATGCCATTGCCAATCGCAGTGCAGTTACAGGGCTGCCCCTATCGTGACGCAGACATCGATGCCCTCAGGAAGGTAGGGCTACCCCATCGTGTTCTGCTCGAAAGTGCAAGTTCTCCAGCGGTTGACGCTACCATCCGCAGTGGCTTGGCCATCGGGCTGATGGAGACTGGTATGCTGAACGACAGTCTGACCGCGAACATCGAAGGCGTGCTTTTGCCCGCCCTGCCCAAACACTATATTTACCTCTTGAGCGACGCTGGCAATCCGGGCGCCATGTATCTGCAAGGGCTACTCACGCGCACTTTCAAACGCTGACCTCCATGCGCCTGCGCGCGCATCTCAATGCTCACTCGGAATGTAGAAATACAAGTATCTCCGCCCCGAAAGTTGACGACACCCCACGCTTTCGGGTCGAGCCTCCTTAGATCGACCGGTAATACGACCGCCAACCCGATGTGATCTCGATCACCTGTCAGAATGATTGTCATACCGCAAACGCCTTGTCCCTGAGCTTGTCCATCACCAGCGCAATAAATGCCGACACCGCTGGCGGCAGATGTTGCCGACTGGGGTAAAGCACATGCAAACCATGGCTGGTGCGCTGGTACTGCGCCAGTACCGGCACCAGTCGGCCATCCCGCAGATCCGAGCGGATCAGCGTCGCTGGCAACAACGCGATACCGAGCCCGGCAAGTGTCGCCTTGCGCAACGCCTGCGCGGTGTTGGCATTGAACCGGCTGGCAATGTGCACCTCATGCATCTTCGCGTCCGGCCCGAGCAACCGCCAGGCTGTGACGCCACCGCGATGCGCTGCGCTGACACAATAATGGCTGTGCAGGCTCTGCAGGGAATCAGGCATGCCGTAAGCGGCAATATAAGTCGGACTGGCGACCATCGTGTCATGGCTTTCATCGATCAATTGCCGCCCAACGTATCCCGAGTCCTGCAAGGGGCCGCCCCGAAAGGCGATGTCCAGCCGGTCAGCGATCAGGTCGGCGTGATCATCACTGAGCACGAACTCCAGTTGAACGCGCGGGTAGCGGGCAAGAAAACCGGCCACCCAGTCCATCGAGAAAAAGTCGAAGAAATCAGCCATCGCTGCGATACGTACCAGACCACCCGGCTCATCACGCCCTGAAGCAAGCTGTTCTGCGGCCTCCATCACTCCGTCGACCGCACCGACGCAACGGCCGTAGAAATCCTCTCCAGCCTGAGTGAGCACCAGCTTGCGCGTCGATCGCTGCAACAGGCGAGTGTCCAGCTGCATTTCCAGTTGCTGAACCCTGCGGCTGATCGTATTGGAAGGCATGCCCAAGTGCCTTGCTGCCTGGGCAAAACTGCCGCTGCGCACCACCTGCACAAACAGGGCAACGTCATTGAGATCGAACACCATGCCCGGATTCCTTCAATTTATGGATCAGTCCAAGCCAACTATACCGGCTAATCAAGCAATCCATTGACGCTTATTCTTGGCGCTCAGGCATCAAGGCCCAGAGGAGAACGCCATGAACAGCATCGCCAGTATTCGGCCACGCGCCATTACCCATCGCACTACCGGCAAAACCCGAGGGCCGATCACCCGACTGGTGAGCCCGGGCGATCTGGGTCAATTGTTGAAGCCTTTCGTGTTTCTGGATCGAATCGGCTTCACGTCCGAGCCGGGGAAAACAGGATTCGGCATGCACCCGCATTCGGGTATCGCGACGCTGACCTACATGATCGAAGGCGAACTCACCTATGAAGACACCACCGGCAAATCCGGAGTACTGCCCAGCGGCGGTGTGGAATGGATGAACGCCGGCAATGGCGTCTGGCATGACGCCCAGCCAATCAGCGGTTCGGCAGTCAGGGGCTTTCAGCTATGGGTCGCACTGCCCGCCGCGCAGGAAAATGGCCCGGCACAAAGCGTATACCTGTCGGCAGCGCAGGTTGCGCAACAAGGCCCGGCAAACGTGCTTCTGGGACGCTATGGCAGCGCAAAAAGCAGCCTGCCGGCACCGGAAGACATGAATTATCTGGCAGTACAGCTCAAGGATGGCGAGCACTGGCGCTATACACCACCCGCTGGCCATAGTGTGGGCTGGCTGGCAGTCCACACCGGACAGCTGGACGCAGGCGGCCCGATCGGCACGGGTGAGCTGGTGATTTTCGAGGAATCGGATCGCCCCATCGACATCGTCGCCAAGGGTGATGCCCACTTCGTGCTGGGATCGGCAGTCAAGCACCCGCACGACCTGGTCACAGGCTACTACTCGGTACACACCAGCAAAGCCGCGCTGATTCAGGGCGAGCTGGAGATAGAACGCATTGGCGCACTGTTGCGCGAGCAAGGCAGGCTCTGATTAAGCAGCCTCCTGTTCGAGCCTTGGTGGCAGCGCTTTACCGGGCCGTATCTGTACTACCCGGGGCGCCGCTACCTGCCCTGCCGCTGAGGGCTTTCATCGACTTTATCAATGCGCGCTGAGCCACAGGCAGCGTCAGCTCATCGCCACAACCGGACCCACGCCACGCCGAGCTGGCGCCGCCATGGCGAACAACTCATCGACGCGTCTGACTTCATCCGCACTCGGTTTGATGGCAACGGCACAGGCAACGAAGATGCCCGCATTGAAAATCAGACCGACGATGCCACTGGTCAACGAGCCCAGTGCCGGAATGTCATCCGGGTAGATCGTGGTCAGCACGATGGCGATCACGATCCCCAACAGCATGCCGGCAATCGCGCCCTGCTTGTTGCCATGACGACTGAACACGCCGAAAAACAGCGGCACGGCCAACTGGATGATGCCCTGATAGGAAATCTGCGCCAGCAATTGCAGGCGGGCATAGTCGAAGGTCAGGTAGGCCAGCAATGAGGCCGCCGCAATGAACACCACCATGCCGACCTTGGCGAGAATGGTCTTCTCGCGATCACTGCGCGGCTTGCTCCAGGTCGCCAGGTCATTGGCAAACTGCGTACCACACACCTGCACGCAGCCGTCGACATGACCGATACTGGCTGCCAGTACGATCATGATTGCCACGCCGAGCAGCCATGGCCCGCCGATGTCGAACAGGGACAGGAACCAGCCATGTTGCGGATGAGCGGCAACGCTCGGGTCCTGGCTGATCGCCGCGGCGAAGAGCATCAGAATCCCGTAGAAGCCGCCTACCAGCAGGATGGTCAGCAGCGTGCCCTTCTTCACCGAGCGCACGCCGCTGGCGGTGTAGATACGCTGAAAACTCATCGGCCAGCACATCGAGCCGATCACGCCGGTAAAGATCAGGCTGAACATGTACATCGGCCCATAGGTACTGCCTGCTCCGCCAGGAATCACCAGCATGCTGGCGGGCAACTGCGACAGGTTGCTGAACGACGCCTGCGCACCGAACAGCAGGAAGATGCACAGCGCAGCGCACAGTACGTAGGCGATCAAACCTTGATACATGTCGGTCATGATCAGGCCGCGCATGCCCATGCTCACCGTCCAGTACTGACGAATCAGGATCACCACCACCCCGACCAACAGGCAGGTGGTCACGCCCCAGCGGCCGAAGCTGGCGAACTGAAAAAGCGTCGCCAGGGCCTGAATCCCCATCACCACCCAGGGGAATACCGAGATGATGCCGATGATCGACGCAATGCGTTTGACCACGGGACTGTTGAAGCGCATCCCCAGCAAATCCGGTTGGGTGGTCAGGTTGAAGCGCTTGCCCCAGGTCCAGGCACGGTTGGCCATCAGGTACATCGCAGTCACGCCCAGCGTGGCGTAGACCATGCCGTAAAAGCCCAGCGCGCCACCGACCGACAAGGCGAAAAACGCTGTGAACGTTGCGCCCGGCCACCAGGAGTTGGTGTAGCACATGGCGATGAACCACGGCCCGTAAGAGCGGCCACCCACGGCGTAATCGGAAAAGCTCTCGCTCTTGCGGTTCGTCGCGTACAGCACCGCAATCATGCCCGCCAGAAATACACCGATGAGGCCGAAGGTGATGTAAAGATCCGAAACCGTAATCGTACTGATCATTGCCCGTCCCCCTCTTGTGGAATTTCACCCAGCAGCGACTCGACCACGTAGAGCATCCACAGGCCCAGCCCCATGAGCACCGCGATCAGAATCCAGTAGAAGATCGGCAGCGGAATGCCGAGCACCAGCACGCTGCTGCCGCTGACTTTGAGGTAAAACGGCGGAAACAGCGCCATCATCAACAGCGCGAAGAAGTACAGGCCAAACACCAGATTCTTCAGGCGGCCGGGGGTAAAAAGGGACGGAACGTTACTCATGGAGTGCTCCTTGAATTTCAGGATCTGGCTATGGATAAGTGATCGGATAAAACTCAAGCAGTGAAAGAAACACGCGGTTACCCGCTACTTTTTTATTATTGAAGTACTTGTTTTACGTGTTCGAAGGCTCACAGGACGAGATCGACTCAGACCTGCCGCAGCCAGGTTTCCCATTGCGAATCATTGATGATGCTGCGCGCCCGCATGTGCTTCCAGGTGCCGTACTTGTAAAAGTCGAAGTCCAGTTGCGACACCGCGTGCTGCACCATCGCCCAGGTCGACCATTTGATGTCGGCCAAGGCCTTGTTGAGCTTGATCCGCGCGACGGTTTGCGCGCTGACCTGGCCGAAGTAGTCCTCAATCAGCGCCAGCTCCATGTCGTCGCTGAAAAACATCTCGCCGAACCACAGCGCCAATTCGTAATGGCGGTCGTTGTTGGAGGCGTACTCGAAATCCACCAAGCGAATCTGGCGATCCGCATTAAGCATGAAGTTGCCTGCCAGCGTGTCGTTCATGCACGGCGCCAAGTCGATCCCGGAAGCCTGCAGCGCAGCCTTTGCGCGCTGATATTGCAGACACAGCCAGTCGTCATCCTGAGGCTTGATACCCTTGAGCTCGGCCACCTGGCTCTGGTGCTCGGTGATCATGTCGAACACGGTCTTGGTCTGTTGCAGCAGCGGCTGATCGTTGAACGCCTTGAGCCCGCGCAAGGCACTGTGGCGTATGTCGCTTTGCAGGAAGTCATGGTTGGACGACGCCCGCCAGCCCTCCATGAACTCGAACACCTCGACACCGAAGGCTTCGAGGAAAGCGAAAACCGGCGCGCCATACCCGGTTTGCGCAGCCTTCACACTGGCCTCGTGGGCGGTGTGACGGTCGATGAACATCTCTGTACCGACGCCTGGCACCTTGAAGAAATAAGCCGTGTCCGCGCCCTCGACCTCGACCCGCCAGTTGGTATTGGAAATGCCGCCACTGACAGGCTCGTAGTCAACGCGGCGGCCTTGCCAGCTGTCGATGCTGCGCACGGCGGCTTCCAGTTGTCGTTCCTGGGTACTGACCGACTGCCCTAACGTTTTCATGCTCTACCCTCCTGAACCTGACGCATCCAGCCTTCCAGCCGCGGGTCCTGAACGCACTGTCGGCAGCGCAACAGCGTCCATTGCCCGACCTTGGAAAACTCCAGTGGCCGCGAGGACGTGGTACCGGCCCAAAGCCCCCACAATGTCCAGTACCAGTCGTTGATCAGCGCATACAGACGGCACACGGCGTAGTCGATTTCCAGGCATTGTCCGGCCCACGCGCTGATCCCCTCGCGCCACTGACGCTCGAACGAATAAAGCTCATTGAGGGTAATCGCCACGTCGTACCACGGGTCCATGCAGCCACCGTAGTCAAAATCCACCAGACGCAACTGGCCTTCGCTGGACACCATGACGTTGCTGGACACTCCGTCACCGTGCAGTGGAACTGCTTGCACGGCGTGGCTCTGCAGCGCCTGCCAGGCCATGTCGACGCAACGGTCGATCCATTGATGCTCGGCAGGCAGCGCAACGTTATCGCGCTCGCACAAGGTGCGAAGACGCTCGATATCCGCCATCGGCGAGCGCACAGCATCAGGCACAGGTCCGGTATGCACCTGCCGCTTGAGTGCCCATAGCGCTGCAAGCCGACCGGGTGCGAGCAGATCGTCGAGCCGCGCAGCTCGCCAGTTCGAACCCAGGTCCTCGAAGATCAGCACGCCATTGGCCTGGTCTGCGCCAAGCAGACGCGGTGCCGCCGTGCTGCGGCCGGCACATTCGCTGGCCTGGGCTACCGTGTCGAAATCGATCAGTTGCGCCATGTCGGCATGCAGAACCTTGGCGTAGCAACCGCCCTGCGCGCTACTGACCCGAAAGCCTGCCCACTCGGTCGACAATCTCGAAGGCGAGGCCACGCCCTGCGTCACGTTCTCGATCTCGGCGTCCTCAGCGAACCCGCAAGGTGCCAGTGCGCTGCGCAGGCGTGTGGTCAGGTCGTCGGCATATGACATGCTCAGCCCCTCAATTAAATGACGCGGATGAGGTGCAAGCCCGATGCAACAGACCGGTCAGCATGCGCAAACCGTTGTGCATGTCCTGATCGCTGGTGTACTCGGCCTCATTATGAGAAACGCCATTGCTGCTGGGGATGAACAGCAGGCACACGGGATAGCGCCGGTTCAGACTGATCGCATCGTGACCGGCGACGGTCATGCTGTCGGTGGTCGACAAACCCAGCTCAGCGCCTACGCCATGCGCCAGTGCAGCGAACCCGTCATGCAGCCTGGCAGGCGAGCGCAAGACGCTGCTTTCCACTTCAAACGCGGTCATGGTCTTGTCGGCGATCGCGTGCAGCGTTGCATCCAGGCGTTCCGAGGCAGCACTCAGCAGATCGACGTCGCGGGAGCGGTACTCGATGAGCAGCGACACCCGCGAAGGCACGACGTTGGGCGAATTGGGGTAGACCTCGATACGTCCTACCGAACTGTGCATCTGCACGCCGTGCTGCAAGGCTTCGTCATGCACCGCAGTGATGGTGTGTGCAGCAGCCAGCAACGCATCCCGGCGCGCGGCCATGGGCGTGGGGCCGGTGTGATTCTGCTCGCCATCGAAACGCACTCGCCGTTTCAGCGCGGCCCAGGTCTCGCGCACTACGCCGATAGCCGTCTGGCTGCTTTCCAGGCCAGCACCCTGCTCGACATGAATCTCGACATACCCGGCAATGTTCACATCAACCTGATCGTTGCCCAGATACCCGATGGCCTGCAGGGCGTCCTTGAGACGGATGCCGTCACCATCGCGGCTTTCCCAGGCGTCGTTCAGCTTCAAGGCACCGGTGAACACGCCACTGCCGATCAGGCTCGGCTGAAAGCGCGCGCCCTCCTCGTTGGTCCAGTTGACGACCGCCAGATTACAGCGTGGGACTTCGCCACGCTCAAGCAATTGCCGCGTCAGACTGGACACCGCCACGGCGCCGGCAAGCACGCCGTATACGCCATCGAAACGCCCGGCACTCGGCTGGCTGTCCAGGTGCGAACCGCAGAGCAGATAAGGCGCGTCGGGATCAAAGGTCATGAGGCCAAACAAGTTGCCCACCGCATCGATACGGACTTCGAAGCCGTGCGCGTCGAGCCAGTTCCGAAACAGGTCGCGTACCTGACCGTCTTCGACCGAAGCCGCCAGACGATGCAAACCACCGGCGGGTGTGGCACCGATCGCCGAGCTTTGCCGAAACAATGCTTCGAACGCTGCCAGATCAGTTGCGCCCGGCTCGATCAGTTCAGGAATAGAGGGTGTCGACATGATCTTTCTCCAGGCGTGTCGCAAACTCGTCGGATAGCGCGCAATTGGTGACCAGGGTCGTGATCGCGGCAAATGGCAGGGTGTTGATAAAGGTGCGATGACAGAACTTGCCATCGTCAGCCAGCACAACGCTGCGCGTGCAATGCCTGACCAGCGTTCTGCGCAACATGGCTTCTGGCTCCTGGTAATCCATCAGGCCGAAGTCCAGGTCAATGCCGCCGATGCCCATGAAGGCAATGTCGTAGTGAAACTGCCGGGCGAATTCCAGCGTATGGGGACCGATCAAGGCGTTGTCGGTGCGCCGCACATCACCGGGCGCAACCAGAACCTGATTGTCGCTCTGGTGCGATATCAACTGGGCGATGTCCAGCGAATTGGTGATGATCTTCAACTGACTGAACCGGGTCAGTTGCTGGGCCAGCGCCAGCGTCGAGGTGCCGGTGTCGAGGAAGATGGCCATGCCTTCGCTGACCAGCTGCGCAGCACGCACGGCGATGCCCGCCTTGGCGCGAGGCTTGAGCCTGCTGCGCTCCTGCAACGGCAATTCTTCGCTGGACCTGGGCAGAATCGCGCCACCGTGAATGCGCCTTAACCTGCCCTCTTCCTCCAGATGCTTGAAGTCGCGGCGGATGGTCTCTTCGGAGACAAACAGCAATTGTGCAAGGTCCGACGCCTTGACCCGCTGCTGTTGAGCGAGCAGGCGCATGATTTCGTCCAGACGCGGCTGATTGAGCATGGGGGTGACATTCCGTTGCAAAGTGATGACTCCAGTGTCAGGGCCGTTGGCCCCCTGATCCGTGTGCGAGAGCGACATGTCTATTGCCCCGAAACCGGTGGCAGGTGCTGATCCCAGGGCGCAATGGCTTCTACAGCGGCACAGAACTGCAGCACCTGGGCATCGGCAAAGCGTGGACCTACGACTTGCAGGCCGATCGGCAACCCCTCGGAACTCCAGCCACAAGGCAGGTTGGCGGCCGGGTTGCCGGTGATGTTGAAAGGGTAAGTGAACGGCGTCCAGCGCGCCCACGGCACAGCGCCGTCCTGCCCGGCATAGCCCACGGGGGCGACATCGTCTGCGGCAAACGGCAGGATCGGCAGCGTGGGCATGAGCAGCAGATCGTAATCTTCAAACAGCGCGTGCACCTGATTGGCGAACGCCGCACGCTGTTGAAGAGCCTGCAGATAATCACTCAGGCTGTACTGAGCAGACCGCTTGATCAGATCGGCAAAGCCGGGATCGAGCTGGTCCAGTTTCTGCGCAAGCGCCTTGCCATAGGCAATACCGCGCCCGGCGACCCACAGGGTTTCGAAGGTCGCCAGCGGGTCATGCCAATCCGGTTTGAGTATGCTGACTGTGACGGGCAGCGACCTGGCGATATTGCCCACGGAGACATCAACCGCTGCAGCGACTTGCGCATCGACCGGCGTGTCGAACAGCGTCGGGCAGAAACCGATGCGCAAGGGTTTCAGCGGCTGGTCGCAACGGGCCAGAAAGGACTCGTCGGGGGCTGGCAGCGCCTGATGATCCAGTGGATCGGGGCCCGACAGAATGTCGAACAGCAATGCGCTGTCGCGCACGGTGCGGGTGATCGGTCCGGCATGACTGAGCATCTCGGTGGCCGACCAGGGCCAGGTGGGAATACGGCCCAGCGTACCCTTGAGGGCAAATGCGCCACAGAACGAGCCCGGAATACGTACCGAGCCGCCGCCGTCGGAGCCCAGTGCGGCTGGCACCATTCGCGCCGCCACGGCAATTGCCGAACCGGAGCTGGAGCCGCCGCTGGTGAGGTTCGGGTCCCACGGGTTGCGCCCGTTGCCGAACACCCGCGACGTACTGGCGCCCGTCCAGCCGAACTCGGTGGTCGCTGTCTTGCCGAGAATGATCGCGCCAGCGTTCTTCAGGCGACGGATGATGGGTGCATCCTGAACCGGCACCGAGTCCAGAGCGGTCAACGACCCCCGGGTGGTGCGCAGCCCTGCGGTGGAAAAGAGATCCTTGATGCCAAAGGGTACGCCGTGCAGCGGCCCGCGCACCTCACCGCGCTGCAGTTCGGCGGTCATGCTTGCGGCCTGTTCAAGCGCGGCCTCGGCATACACATCACCAAATGCATTCAGTGTGGAATTGTGGGTTTCAATCGCTGAAAGGCACAACTCGGTCAAGCGTATCGGCGTCAGGCCCCCTTCGCGGACACGCGTGGCAGCCTCGATCACGGTAGGCATGGAAGATGGCTTGGACTCAATCAAAGCAGATACCTCTCAGACACTTATGCGCAACGCACGGCACCAACGACTGTCGGCGCATTACATTCAGCAGGCTCTGATGAGTCAAGTGGGTTTTGTTGGATATATTGAATTTGTGGTTTTAAATTTTGTAACAGCACCGTCGCGGTGCCAAAAAACGCGCAAAACGCCGCATCGCACAATTGCGGTGCGCGATTAAAACCAGAAAAGAAAGGGGGAAGTCGGCCAGAAAAGACTGCGCCTGTCAGCGGCGCAGTCCTGTCATTATGATCTGTCTTTCAGGTCAGCGATCAGACCGCCAGATCGTGAGCATGGAACTCGGTGACGCCAACCAGCTGGATTTCAAAGTCCGCATGCAGGTCAGCGTTGACGTTGCCGGACAGCACATGATCAGCGAAACGCAGCTGGCCAGCGCCAGTGAACTCGCCACTGCCGATGAAGCTGAAAGCATCGAGGGCCTTGGTGTCCACGTTGGCATCCATTTTCAGGAAGCTCAGTTTGTCGCCTTGCTGGCTATTGAAGTCGGTGATCACGTCGCTGTTGTGGCCTTTGCCCATTTCCGACAGATCGTTGAACACGAAACGGTCAGCACCGCTACCACCAGTCATGATATCGGCGCCCTGACCGCCCACCAGTTTGTCATTGCCGGCACCGCCGAACAGAACGTTGTCCGCATCATTACCGGTCAGGGTGTTGTTGCGGTCATTGCCCAGCACGGTGAATGCACCCTCGCCTTTGAGATGCACATTCTCGAAGTTCGCCAGCGTCCCGGCATTGAGGTTGATCACCTGTGCAATGGGCGAGGTATTGTCGTAAGTGATCTTCAGCGTATCGACGCCTTGATCGGCCTTTTCCTGAACAAGGTCCAGTTCGCCGACCTGATCGATGACGTAGGTATCGTTGCCCAGTCCGCCGATCATGGTATCCAGACCACCGCGGCCATTGAGCACGTTATCCAGATCGTTGCCGATCAACGTGTCATTGAAGGCAGAACCTATGGCGTTTTCGATGTGCGCACCGTAGGCAATCGCCAATCCGGAATTCATCAGCGTGGGTGCGTCAGGGTTCGCGTTGTAATCGAGAAACGCCTTGCCGATAGTGCTGAACTCACCCTCGTTGAGGTTGATTT
The DNA here is from genome assembly GCF_900074915.1 of Pseudomonas cerasi. GTDB lineage: Bacteria > Pseudomonadota > Gammaproteobacteria > Pseudomonadales > Pseudomonadaceae > Aquipseudomonas > Aquipseudomonas cerasi. The sequence continues at coordinate 2,486,966 of NZ_LT222319.1, read as the reverse complement.
TCACCGAGGCTTCCTGATTGCTGGCATCGATGGTGTCTTTGCCGCCAGCGTCCCAGATGGTCTCGAACACCGATTGCCCGGGCGCCCACTTATAGACGTCGTCGCCAGTGTGATAGTGGGTGTTGGCACCGTATATAAACTGCATGGCCGCGACATCGAGCAGCATTGGCGTGGTGGGCTTGAAGCTGTAATTGTTGGTGTAGCTCATGATGGTGTAACGCGCATCTTCGAATTTGGCATCGAGCAGGACATCGTTGTACTGCGAGCCTTCGAACGAATGCTTCAAGCCCAGTGCATGACCGGTTTCATGCATGAACGTGAGGTAATCGTCCGTGCCCTTGGCTGGATCGGCCGCGTTGACGTTCGGTCCGATCCAGACATCGCCGGAGCGGCCCAGCGTGCCCGGCGCGTAAGCCTGGCCAAACTCGGTGCCTTGCAGGCCCTTGAAGCCGCCGAAGCGAATGTCTCCGACATTATCGGGGGTGTCCTGAACCTCGGTGAACTTGATATCAGCCACAGCGCTCCAGGCATCCAGTGCGCTTTTTGCGGCTGCCGCCTGGGCGTCGGTCAGCGAATAGGCATCGCCGGGTTCCTGAGAGCGACTGTAGTCAGTGGCATAGACAGAGTCGGCCCGATGAAAACTGTAAGTCAGATGGGTACCGGAAGAATCTCCGAGCCAGAATGGCCCCCATAGCAGACTGGTAACTCGGTCGTCGGCAGCCCCCTCGGGCAAGAGTTCGGCAGGACTTGATTCATTTGGGCCGGGCATCGGCGTTGCTCCTGAAGAATACAGACGTTATTGATAGGCCAACGATCTTTGCCAGCGCAAAAACCGAACAGCAGTTTATTACACAGCACACATAATATGGACATAATAAGTTACAAAAATAGCGTTCAGAACGGCCGGTTCATTACTCTCAACACCTGCCAACTTCTTATGACGAGTGAACTTTAACTTCTATTACAAGTGCCATTTAATGGCGCGTCGCCATATAGGGTTCGGAGCACCAGCCAAGACAGTAAGAAGTGACTGTTTCGAGGGTATTCGAACACGATCGGAACGCCCTTCGATTGCGCAGGATTGCTTCACTGCGTGTCGAGGGGGGAGGCTGAATAAAGGGGACATCGTTCAAACCTGCGCACGCCGAGCTGATTTATGCGGCGTATACCTTGCTGCACTCTATGGATCATAGGCATCATAAGACCCAATTTCATCCGATCGCGGTGCGCCCCATGACCCACCACCCTGCGCCACTCCCCGCCAGCGAGGAAGAACGAGTCCTGTCTCTTGAGCATCTCAAGATACTGGACAGCGCTCCCGAGCAAGACTTCGACGACATTGTGCTGCTCGCCACCACATTGTGCGACGCGCCCATCGCGCTGGTTTCGCTGGTTGACCGAGAACGCCAGTGGTTCAAGGCCTGCATCGGCCTGGACGTGCAGGAGACGCATCGCGACCTGGCATTCTGCGCCCACGCCATCCTGCAGCCTTCCGATGTGCTGGTGGTGGAAGACGCAACCACTGACCCTCGCTTCAGAGAGAGTCCGCTGGTGCTCGGGCCTCCCTACATCCGTTTTTATGCAGGTGCGCCGATTCGTACCGAGGCCGGTCATGCGCTGGGCACCGTCTGCGTGATCGACATCTGGCCGCGCGTACTGAGCGAACAGCAACGTCGTGCCCTGCTGGCACTGGCACGGCAAACCGCAGCCCTGATGCAATACCGCCTGGTCTCGGAGCAACGTGACCAGCACGCCGCCGAACTGGCGCTGGGGCTCGAAAGCGCACAGAGCCAAAGCCTGGCTCTGGAGCGCAATTTGCGCCAGTCGCAACGGGTGTCTTCGCTGGGCATGCTCACGGCAAGCATCGCTCATGACTTCAACAACCTGCTCCAGGCACTGAGTGCCAGCCTGCAACTGATCCGCATGCGCTCACGCCGCCCTACCGACGTCGAGACGCTCAGCGATACCGGACTGCGAGCAGTGGATCACGGTCGCCAACTGGTGACTCGCCTGCTCAACAGCGTTCGCCATGACGGTCCCGAACTGATCTGCATCGATGTCAGCGAACGTATCGATGCCGCGCGTGATCTTCTGTTGCGTTCGGCAGGCGACACGCTGGACCTTTCATTCGACCTGTCCGCCCGAGGCTGGGGCGTGTTGTGCGCAGAAGCGCAATTGCATACCACCTTATTGAATCTGCTGAGCAACGCGCGTGACGCAATTTCAGGCCCCGGCAAGGTGCATATCTCGACCCGGCTGGAGTCCATCAAGGAAGACCCGCAATTCCCGGAAGGCGATTATCTGGTACTCAGCGTGAACGATAACGGGCCTGGCATGACAGCCGAGCTCAAGGAGCAGATCTTCGAACCTTTCTTCACGACCAGAAGTGCCGACCCGGGTGCCGGGCTCGGCCTTGTTCAGGTGCAGGAGTTCGCGGTAAATGCCGGCGGAGGCGCACGCGTCGAAACAGCACCGGGAAGCGGTACTACGGTGCATCTCTATTTGAGAATACTGGGGCCGATCAGTGCAACCAACGCGCCAGCCCATATAACCGAACATTAACAACGGCTCATCGCCAGCGAGGCGTGGTTACTTCAGGCACGCCTTGAATTAAAAAGGGCCAAACATTCAATGTTCGGCCCTTTTAATTTTATAACCTGCTTCATCATTAACGTCGGGTGTTTCATGGCCAATGGCGTCTTATGACCGCGTTGACCAACGGCTCAGCCTCAACCCGTAACAACAACGCATGAAAATCCGGTCGGGCGTTATGCAGGTGCTCCCGCGCGCCACTCCATCGCGTCACGACAGAGGCCAGAATCTCCACTGCGCCGGGTGAATCGCAACGCCAAACCCCGGCATCAGCAAACAGGTCGGCAAACGTCTCCCAGTTTTGATGCAACCGCCTCCGGGCGCCCGCTTCGAGCAGCCTCTCCAGCCCATCGTCGGCACTCGTCAGCCAGCGCTGCGGGTAATCAATGATCCCGATGGCGGCATAGCAGTTGGCTGCCATGTAAACCAGCGCGCGAAGCGTTTGAGCACGCTGCGCGGAATCATCAGGCAGAAGCCCGGAACCTGGGTACTCCAGGCCCAGATGGATCAGGATCGCAGCACTTTCAGTGAGTACCGAATCATCGGCGAGCACCAACGTGGGAACTTGCATCAACGGGTTGACCCGCCTCAACGCCTCCTTGTCTGGCCCCTCCTCCCATCCACAGGCGTTGCACACTGTAAAAGGTACCGAGCAGCGCTGAAGCGCTATCTCTATAGCCGCTGAACCCGAACGTTCCGTGCCGAAAAGCGTGTACATGCCAGTGCTCCTTGCCAAGTGCTGCAGGCTCGCTCCGTACAGTCATACTGATGGAGGAGCAAACAAATGGGCGTGCATGAAATCAATGAAGACTCGCAGGCGCAGCGAAAGATGCTTGCTGGACGGCCAGAGCAATCTGAACGTTCCGGTGTGCACCGTGTAATCAGCCAGGACAGGTATTAGCTCGCCGTCGCGGACGGCCGATGAAATCATGAAGTCCGGCAGACAGGCAATGCCCAACCCGGCCCGCGCAACGTCCACCAGAATCTCGGTGGTGTTACACACCATGGCCTGAGGTAACTCGAGATCATCGACGCCTGGCTCACGACGCAGCGGCCAGTGTTCGAACTTTCCCGAGGAGGGAAACTTGTGCAACAGGCAGGCGTGCTGACTCAGGTCGCCAGGATGCCGGGGTATACCATGCCGGGCAAAATAGTCCGGAGCGCCGACAATGCGCAATTGGAAGCTGCCCATCCGCTTCGACATCAGGCCCGAGTCGGCGGGATCTCCGGTGCGTAACACGACATCGAAGCCCTCCTCGATGATATCGACCATCCGGTCCGAGAAATCGATATCCAGTTCGATATCGGGGTAGGTGCGCATGAAGTCGATGATCACCGGCATGACCAGTCCGCTGACCAACGGCAGACTGATCCGCAACCTGCCCCTGGGCAGATCCCTGGCATTGATCAACTCCATTTCCGCCGCTTCCAGCTCCGACAGAATGCGTCGGCAACGCTCCAGGAATATCGAGCCTTCCAGCGTCAGGGCGATACTGCGCGTACTGCGATGAAAAAGCCGAACGCCGAGGCTCTCCTCCATACGGCCAATGCTCTTGCCGATACCCGACGAAGAGATGCCCAGGCGTTTTCCGGCCTGGGTAAAACTCCGTGTTTCGGCAACCAGAACGAACACGGCAATGCTTCCGAGCGATTCCAATACCCACTCCTATTCAGGACAACCCTGTCCTATACGTTCGGAACATAAGCCTGTTTTTGTTTGCGGGCGCAACCCCTAATCTCCCGGCAGGGCAATCGCTCTTGGATAAACGCGTGCATCACAGCAAAACCCGGGCACGCTTCACAGGGACATTGCACATGACCACAGCACATCGGGTCCAAACACAACCCACTGCGGGACGATGGGGGCAACTGCTCGCGGCTTGTCTGACCGGCATTCTGATCCCGTTATGCTTCACCGGCCCTGCCGTGGTTCTGCCTTCGATAAACCAGGCGCTGGGCGGATCAGCGGTCGAGCTGACCTGGGTCATCAACGCCTACATCCTGACCTACGGCAGCGCCATGATGGCCGCCGGGAGCCTGACGGATATCTACGGCAGAAAACGCGTCTGGCTGATCGGGCTGGCGATATTCGTGCTCTCCACCTTCGCCATTCCGGCAGCTTCCTCCGTGGTCCAGATCGACCTGCTCAGACTGGTTCAAGGCCTGGGTGGCGCGGCAGCGTTCGCCGGGGCGATGTCGTCGCTTGCCCAGACCTTTCATGGCGCCGAGCGCACCCGAGTCTTCAGCCTGCTGGGCACCACCTTCGGCATAGGTCTGGCCTTCGGCCCACTCGCAGCCGGTTCGCTGGTGGGTTCGGCAGGCTGGAAATGGTCATTTCATGCGACTGCACTCATCGGCGTCGCGGGGTTCCTGCTGGTGCTGTTCAGCGCCACCGAATCAAAGGATCCCGACGCCACGGGTATGGACTGGCCGGGCGCAATCAGTTTTACCGCAGCATTGGCCCTGTTCACTTACGCAATCCTGCTCGCCCCTGAAGAGGGCTGGAGCGACCCACTGGTGATGGGTGGCATCATTGGCTCACTGCTGCTGTTCTGGATATTCATCGCCGTGGAGCGGAGCGTTGCCCGTCCCATGCTGGACCTGTCACTGTTCAATAGCGCGCGCTTTGTCGGCGTGCAGATTCTTGCAGCCAGTCCGGCATTTTTCTTTGTCGTGCTGATCATCATGTTGCCAGCGCGCTTCATTGGTATCGACGGTCTCAGCGCGCTGGAAACCGGGCAAATGATGACCGCACTGGCCGCGCCCCTGCTGATCGTACCGATGCTTGCCGCACAACTGGCACGTCGTTTCACCTCCGGGCTACTGTCCGGTATCGGTTTGCTGCTGGTGGCTGTCGGCCTGCTGTGGCTGGCGCTGGCACTGGACAGTGGCGCGATCAGGACAGCGTTGCTGCCGATGGCCTTGATCGGTATCGGCATCGGTCTGCCCTGGGGATTGATGGACGGCATGGCGATCAGTGTGGTTGAAAAGGAACGCGCCGGCATGGCTACCGGCATCTTCAATGCCGTACGCGTTTCTGCCGACGGCATAGCCATTGCGATCGCAGGCGCACTGCTCGCCACGTTCATTCAGTGGGGCCTGTTCGATGCCCTGACGGGTGTCGCGCCTGATGTGGTGACAAACGCTGCCAACCGCGCCGCATTGGGCGACCTGCAGAATGCGATCGGTCTTCTGCCCGGCCAGGCAGAACTGCTGCACCAACAGTACGCCATCGCGTTCCGCAATCTGCTGTTCATTCTCAGCGCCGCCACCGTGCTGACGGCCGTGGCGGTCTTTGCGCTGCTTGGTCGCGTCCGCGCTCATGAAGAACCGCCCATAGAGGCCTCCGACACGCTTGAACTGGCGGGCGAAATCAAGTGAGTCCCTATGAAATATCAGGCGCAAAGCGGCATCCAGCCTTTGCAAAGGTGTTCGCGCCAGGTCATCTCACGTTCGGGCTGATCGCGCCTCTGGAGGGCTACCCCGACTCCGCAGCACCGACCATGAAAGACCATCTGGCCTTGGCCATTCAGGCCGACAAGGCCGGTTTCGCCGCGCTGTGGCTGCGCGACGTACCGCTTCTCGACCCGGGGTTCGGCGACGCCGGTCAGGTGTTCGATCCTTTTGTCTACGCCGCGCTCCTGTCTGCCGTCACCCGGCAAATCTGCATCGGCACGGCAGGCATCATATTGACGCTGCGTAATCCGCTGATGGTCGCCAAACAGGCGTGCAGCGTGGACGTGTTGCTTGAGGGACGCTTCCTGCTGGGTGTGTCGACGGGGGACAGGCCCGGCGAATATCCTGCGTTCGGCGAGCATTTCGACACCCGCGCGGAACGCTTCAGAGACGGCGTCGAACTGCTGCACGCGGTGACCGAGCAGTCTTTTCCAGTGTTCAGATCGCGCCATTACGGGCAACTCAATGGCACGCTGGATCTACTGCCGAAACCGGTTTTCGGGCGGCTGCCTATGCTTGCCATCGGCCGCTGTCAGCAGGACATCAAATGGCTGGCCAATCACATGGATGGCTGGATATGGCATCAGAGCGGCTTCGACACCTTGCCTGAAGTGATCAATCATTGGCGCAGTGCCAATGAGCAAAGGCACTTCAAGCCCTACGGCTATGCGACGTTCTTCGACCTCGACGAGAACAAGGACGCCCCGATGAAAGTCGGACGCGGAATCAGTACCGGGCGCAACGCCCTCATCGCCCTGTGGCAGCGTCAGCGGGAACAGGGGGTTTCGCATGTGGCGCTGAACCTCAAGCCCCTGAGGCGTCCGGCCACAGAAGTGTTGCAAGAGCTGGAAGAGTATGTGCTGCCGTACTTCCCGACCCGCCGGGGTGATCATGCCTGACCGAATACTTCATCGGCACGGCCACCGCAGGTTCAGGATGTAGCAAGGACGAACGATTCAACTACCGACCTGGGAGGTCACGATGCGCGCTGAAAAATCCTATTCGATAAAAACCAACCCGATGCGCAGCAGCCCAAACAAGATACAGCTGGGTGTTTTCTCCACCAATACCGAGGGTGGCTGCACCGTCACCAATGCGCCTGAACGCCTGCGCGGAGACGATTGGGCTGGCAACCTGGAAATCGCACGGATTGCCGACGATGCGGGGTTTGAAGCCTTCATACCGGTAGGCCGCTGGAAAGGTTTCGGCGGTACCAACAATACGGGCGGTGTCTGTTTCGAGACCTATACCTGGGCTGCCGGGATTGCAGCCCTGACCAGTCAGATCGCGGTCTTCACCACCTCGCACCTGCCCGCCGTACACCCGCTGTTCGCGGCCAAACAGGCGGTGACCATCGACCACATCAGCGGCGGGCGCTTCGGGCTGAATATCCTTTGCGGCTGGTATGGCGCGGAAATGCGCATGTTCAGCGGTCACATGATGGAGCACGACAAACGCTACGACTACGCAGAAGAGTGGCTGCACATTGCAAAAAATGCCTGGGAACAGCAGACCCCGTTCGACTTCAAAGGCGAGTATTTCAACATCTGCGGCGCAATCTCGCAGCCACAACCCCTGAATAAACCCTACCTGATCAACGCAGGAGGCTCGCCGCGCGGCAAACTGTTCTGCGCAGAACATTGCGATGCCGCATTCCTGATCGTCAAACATCTGGACGGTGAACAAGCGGTGCGAGAGCAGATTGCATCCTACAAGGACCTGGCGAAACAGAAGTTCGGCCGTGACATAAAGATATGGTGTTATGGCTACGTGGTGCAGAAGGACACGCAAGAGCAAGCAGACGCTTACCTGGACTATTACGCCAACCAGGTCGGTGACGATGAGGGCTGCGACATCATCACCGGCGAGCTGGGTATCCAGACCGGCATTTTCACCCCCGAAGACGCCGTGCGTTTCCGTTTCCACTTCAAGGCCGGATTCGCCGGGGTGCCACTGGTGGGCACACCCGAGAAGATCGTGGAGCTGTTCAGGAAGTATTCTGACTGGGGGATCGACGGCATTGCCCTGACGTGGCTCGATTACCACGAGGGTATAAAGGACTTCGTGAGAGAAACACTGCCGCTGATGGAAGACGCGGGCCTGCGTGAATCCAGAGTTGTGGAGGCTATTACTTCGAAGGTGTCCGCAGCAGTAGCCTGATGGCCAGGCCGCCCTGGCAGTGCTGGCCAGGGCGGCCTTATCCGGACAGTTTAAAGGGCCAACATGCGTTGCGGATTCAACAGCGTCACCTCGGTGCGGCGCTCGCCGCTCAAGTCGAACGCATCGAACCACTGCCCGCTCAGCGACAGCCACTCGTGCACATCGATCTGACTGGTCTGCCCCAGGTCCGAGCTGTAGACCACATTGCCGACATGACTCAACACATCTCTGAAATCCTGCCGGTCCTGATAGCCCAGCAGGTACGTCAGTGCGGTCTGCTCGATGTAGACCGATGGCTCTGTGCCGATCAGCGCAAGCTCGGCCGCGTCTAGACCGGTCAACGGATTGGCAGGCTGGTTGAGCATCAACCTCGGCACACCGATCCGCAGCGCTTCGTCGATCAACGTCCTGACTTCATTGGCATCAGCATGCCCGGTCGAGATCACCAGCGGATAGTCACGCGCCATTCTCAGAATATCCAGCGCCTGTGGCGTCAGGCGGCCGTTCTCCGATGTCACTCTGGCAGGCTTGATGGGCTTGTCCCGCAACAGCGGATGGCTCAGGTTGCGGGCCAGCGTGCTGGTATGCGTTCTGCCTGTGACGGTTGGCAAGTGAACAATGAAACGTCCAGGTTCATCGCCGCGCAAACAGAGGCTGCGCTCGACCACACGGTAGTCGATGCCGCCGGCAATCTCGTTCAGCACCACCGAGCCGCTGACTGGAAAACCCTGATCGCGCGCTTCCCACGCCTGGGCTGCCGTACACCCCAGATGATTCTTCAGCACTACCCGGCCCTGCACCGCAGCGTAGCGTCTGCCCGCCTCTATCGCTCCATGACGGCGAATGAACGCGTCAGGATTGGCGTGGTAATGCACATCAATGAAGCCTGGCTCCTCGATCTGACTCATTGCACACACTCCGCTCTGGCGATCAGAAATGTATCGATGCTCTCCAGCACCCGGTCCAGATCATCTGCCAGCGGGCGCATCCCGCCATCAGGCACACACAGTGAGCGTTGTCTGTGGCCTTTGGTATGCAGCACATGACGCGCCCCAACCAGTTGCGACTTCCCGCCAAACACGCTCAGCACACGCCCTTTGAAATCGAGCAGGCACTCACTGATATCCAGACCGCTCAGTAGCCGGAATCCCAGGGTCAGACGCTGTCCCTGGGTTGGTAGCGTTGCGTCATTCTCGCCGACGGACGGGTGCTCGTGTTTCTGGCCTTCAGGCAACACCAGATCGTCCAGCAGGCGTTTGGCTTGCTCGACATGCCCTTGTTCTGCCAGATCCGCCATACGTCCCAGCCTGGAATCCAGCAACGCATCGGCTTTGGCCGGAGAAGAAAGCAGCAACAATGCAGGCGTCGACCGCATTGATGAAGTGCCTGCCAACGCCTGTACCAACGCACCACCCAAGGCCACGCCGACGAGTACATCTGGTATCCCCCAAGGCTCGAGTGCGCTGACCCAGCGCTCGGCAAACCCGCCAAAGTCTTCGCCGGGCTTGAGCGGCAGGGACAGGGAATCAAAAACCCTGACCTGATAACCCGCCGCAGTGAAATGCTCGATCAGCGGTTGGGCGAAGCCACCCGCGTCCCAGACCGGCATCACCGGTGAAAGAATGAATACGCTTGATTGCCCGACACCGAAGGTCTGGCAGGTGATGCAATGACTCATGGCTTTTGCTCCTGCAAAAAGAACAAGATCCGCCTTGTCGAGCGGGTCCGGTCGTTGCTCCATCGTGAAGGCTCAGCGGGTCGTACGAAGGCGTTCGACACTGGCGGCATACCCGCGCAAAGTCGACTCGATGATCAGTTGCGCGGGCAGCACTTCCTTGATCAGGTCCGCGACTTCGCCCGCCCAGATGGCCCGGATACTGACATCGTCGGCCGCCAGCGCGGCTTCATAGTCCAGGCGCAGTTGACCGGCTGAGGCAGCGAAAGCCTGCTCCTCACCCACCCAGCTAGCGGAAAAGTCATTGCCGATCACACGTCCGCTGTAGCCCTCGGGCCAGTCGATGCCGCGTACCTGATCAAAGATCCGGGTTCGCACCGTATCGCTCGCGACTGCCTGCAGCAGTCGCTGTTTTACCCGTTCGGAAGGCAGTGCCTCCTGCGAAGCCAGAAAACGCGTGCCCATCATCACGCCATCCATGCCCAACGCCAGCGCAGCAGCCATGCCACGCCCATCGGCGATCCCACCGGCACCGATCAGCACGACATGCTCACCCACCGCGTCGCGGACCGCCGGGAACAGCGGCAGTGAAGCGCGACGCAAACTGTGACCACCCGCCTCGGCGCCCTGCACGATCAATGCATCGGCACCGGCGTCCAGCGCGTCAAGCGCCTGGTCGACGTCATGCACCTGAACGATGACTTTGGCATTGGCCTGATGGATGGGCCTGACGAAAGGACGTACATCACCAAACGACAGGGCAACCACCGCCGGACGATACTCCAGCGCCAGATGAAGCAATTCGAACTGTTTGGCCACGGTAAACATGACCAGCCCGACGCCCCAAGGCTGCTGCACCTCTCGCATCATCTCCAGTTCACGTGCCATCCATTGCGGGTCGCCGTAACTGGCACCCACCAGGCCGAGGCCACCGGCACGGGAAACCGCAGCCGCCAGAAGCCCACCGGACGCGCCGCCCATGGGCGCCAGAATCAGCGGGTGGTCAATGCCCAGAAGTGAGGTCAGTGCTGTATTGATCGTGGTCATCGCATAATCCCTGTGCAAATCCGAGTGAATATCAGACGAAGGCGGCCTGTGCGCCGCCCTCTTCTGCCGGTCGTGGCTTAGCCGGCCTTCTGTAAGGCAATTTCAGGGGTGATGTACTCGGCCACGTTGTACAGGTGATATTCCCAGGTGCCGGTTTCTTTCAACCGGGAGTAGCGCGACAGAAACTCTGCGTCGGTAAACAGCGACTCGAACTGGCTGCGATCGCTCCATTGCGCCTGATTGATGACGGTCTTGCCGTCGATGCTTTTCATCAGCCGGCTCCATTTGAAGGCACTGTAAGTGCGCGCCACGTAACTGACCGTCTCTTCAAGAATCTGAATGGCCAGATCCTGAGCCCCCTCGTTTACCTGTACGACATTGATCAGATAAACCGCGTTGTCATCGGTGACGGATTGAGCGTCGAACAATTCCATTTTCATCATCATTTCCATTCAAGTGGGAAGGCAGCTCGGTTCACGCCTGCGAAGGCATCGCGACGCTGATTTTTTCAGCGTCAGTCAGCCAGGGCTGGTCGTAGCGATAAGTGCTACGGGCTTTTTCCAGCGTCCAGCCGGCTGATATGGCTTCGATGATACGGCGCTCTGTCTGCTCGACCGCCTGGGCACGGCGTACGACCTCGACAGCCAGTTGCTGGGGAATCACAACACAGCCGCTTCCATCACACACCAGAAGGTCGCCGGGCCGGACCGTCACGCCATTGATGAGCAGAGGCACTTGTACAGCCTGGAGTTGAGCGCGGTTCTTTGCCGACTGCATGAAACGCCCGCGACTGAACAATGGGTAACTGCACTCGATGACCGTATCGATATCGCGTGCCACGCCATCGATCACAGTGCCCTTGATACCGTTTGCCAGCGCGAAGTGGGTCATGATGTCGCCCCATACCGTGCAGTCCTGGCGTCCGTTGTTTGAGGAAACAATCACCGCACCGGCCGGTACATGATCGATATAGTTGGCAGCACCCTTGAAGACCGCAGATGCATCGACCGGCTCGTACTGCACGGTAAACGCGATGCCCACGCAACGAGTGCCAGGTACTTGCGAGGCAATCCCCGAAAGCCCGCCGTCGATCCCCAGGCTGTCCAGCGCGTCAGACAAGGACGCAGTATCGAGATGTTCACATGCCTCCAGCACGGCTTGCGCAATGGGTACAGCTTCAAAGTGCGCTGACATGACGTTCTCCCTGTGCTGCAACCTGTTCGTTGCCATACCCGAACGTGCGGGACTGCAACTCGATGCACTGCTGAACGATCGCTTCGCCCACCTGAGCCGTGGTAAGGGAACCGCCAAGGTCATACGTGCGTGTGGATGTGCGAGAAACCAGGCTGACGGCCTGGCTGATACACGCCGACTCGGCCGGAAACCCCAAATGCTCCAGCATCAGCGCGATGGCCATGAACATCGCGCCGGGGTTGGCCTTGTTCAAACCCGCGTGAGCAGGTGCGCTGCCGTGTACCGGTTCGAAATAAGCACCTGAATTGCCGAAGTTGCCACTGGGCGCAAACCCCAGGCCGCCCATGACTCCGGCGCCGAGATCGGAAAGAATATCGCCGAACATGTTCTCGGCAACGATCACCCCGAAGCGCTCGGGACGTTGCACCATCCACAGGGCAACCGCATCGACGTTTTCGATGACCCCGGTCACGTCCGGATAACGCAGAGCTGTTGCTTCGAAGATGCCCCGTGCAAAGGCGCTGCTGTGCCGCAGGACCATGGGTTTGTCGACAAACGTAACCCGCGTGAAATGATTCTTGCGGGCGTACTCGAAGGCGTATTCGAAAATACGCGTCAGGCCACTTCGCGTCTGCAGGCGCAACGTCACCGTCGCATCATCCTGCCCTTCTCGCTGCCACGCCGCGCCGAGGGCTTCTCGCTCTTCGAGCAGCGGCACCAGTGCATCCGGGATACAACCGAAGTCCAGCCCCGCATAAAGCCCTTCGGTGTTTTCCCGGATCACGACAAAGCGAAATCTGTTTTCGCCAGTCATGTCATTGACCGGGCGTACATTGGCGTAAAGGTCCAGGTTCTGCCTGAGCTGAATGACCGGACTGACATAGCGGCGGTTCTGGCCCTGAAGCGCCAGTGGCAACTCTGCTTCGGCCTCTGCCAGAGGCTTGCTGGTGATTGCGCCAAGCAATGTCGCGTCGCAACTGGCCATGATCTCCCAGGTACGGGCCGGAACGGTTTCCCCCTCGGCCCTCCAGCATTCCCAACCGATGTCCGCCGCAATCAGATCGAATGGCAGGTTCAACGCCGCAATCACCGGCAGTGCCGCCGCCATGACTTCAATGCCGATCCCGTCACCGGGCAATACACAGATGCGCTTTCGGAGCGGTTGAGTGGTCATAGTGCGACTCCCTTTACGCTGTTCGGCAAGCCGGTGGCAATAGTCGGTAACACCGCTCGGGGCGCAAGACGCGCCACCTTGTCCTGCTGATGCATGACCTCGATCGCTCGATACTCGGAAGTCAGCTGAAAGCGCTCGAGGGTGTCCCGTACGCGTTGACTGCTGTCATAGGGGAAGTTGTAAGTGCCCAGAATGATATCCATCAGCGGGCTGGGCATATTGTTGTGCGGTACCGCACGGGCCGTGGCTTCCGACAGTTCCATCACCTTCACCAGGTCATAGCCATGACTCACGCCGGTACGCTCCAGGTAGGCAACCAGCATACTCAGGTGAAGATTGCCGGCTCCCTTGCCCATGCCACATATGGACGTGTCGATGTATTCAGCGCCGGCTTCTATAGCCGCCACTGCATTCGCCAGCGCCAACGACATATTGTTATGGGCGTGAAAGCCCAGCGGCACCAATAGTCGGCTTGAGAGACGACTGAACAGTCGATCTACATCAGCTGGCAACATATGGCCATTGGAATCCGCACAGCAAACGATATCCGCGCCAGCCCCCTCCGCGCGTACCGCCGTATCAAGCACACTGCCTGGCGTCTGCGAAGTCACATGCGTCACATTGGCGCTGACACTGAAGCCGTGATCGCGAGCCAGCGACAAGGTCACAAGCCCCTCATCCAATTGATCGCGCCTCAAACAGACGCGGATCATCGAAACGCCCTGCTCCCTGAGCATGGCGAAGTCATCCGTGGTGATGTTTCTGGGGTGAACCATGACGGCCAGTTCGATACGGCCGTTGGCCGCCTGCGCAATCTTTTCAATGAAGCCTGCGCCTACATCACTGGTCAGACCGTGCTCGCCTTTCGGGGCGAAGGATCCTTTGCAATAACCAATTTCGCAGAGGTCGACACCCGCACTGGCCAAGCCAGCGACCACTATCTGCGCCTGATCTTCTGTGAAGTTGAAGTTGTTCCGATAACCACCGTCACGCAAGGTAACGTCGAGAATTTTTACGTCGGCCATGAGAATCTCCGGCTGTCCTTAGGGTGTCATCAGGGTGCTTGAGATGATCTTGACACTGCTTGAGTTTTTATAATTATCCAACAGCGCGCCATCTAACAAACCTTGCCGAGCCGACACCTTAACGTCTCGGAGTTTCGAGTCATGAACTGCTCCACTCGGTATTGATCCTCGTCAAAACAGCCGAACTTGTAAACTGTCGATATTTGATGAGGGGATGGGAATTTTTTCACCGCAAGACTGTTTACCGTCAACATGACCAGCGCGAACTCAGGCCTGGCTAGCGATAACAGCTTTCCACATAATTCATGGCAGCCTGGATGGAAGCCACCGCGCGCAAGTCTTCATGCACACCGAGCCAGACATCGACTTCCAGCGGAGCCGACAATTCCACCCGGCACAGACGATCATTACCCTCTACGGCAAAACTGGGCAGTAACGCGATACCCACACCGGTTTCCGCAGCACGAATTTGCAACTCCACCGTTTTGGCCTCCAGCACAAAGGGTCGATCACCGACGATATCCCTCAGCCAACCATTCTGATTGTCACTCATCAGTTCATTGTCATAAGCAATAAACTCATAATGCTCCGGAGGGCGTTGCTCCAGATAAAAACGTGCGCAATAAAATGAAAAGGAAGCTGTGCCAATCCGCCGCGCGACAATGCCGCTTTCAACAGGTTTGGAAAACCGTATACACAGGTCAGACTGGCAACTGGATAACGATGAATACTGGTGATCGCCCAACAAGCGCAACACAATTCCGGGATGCATCGCCCGAAACGCCCCCAACTGCGGTACCAGCTTCTCGACCGCCACCGACGGCGGCGCACTGATGGTCACCTCCACACCCTGCACCACCTGAGCCGCAACCGCGAGACGGCCAACAGCCTGAGTCTGCGCCTCGATCTGTCGCCCGATCGCCGCCACACGCCGTCCCTCATCAGTCAGTTCATACAAACGCTTGCGACGGTCGACAAGCTTTACATTCAGAGACCTTTCCAGCGAAGCGATACGACGCGACACAGTGGCGTGCTCCACACCCAGCATCCTTGCAGCGCCACTCAGGGAACTGACCGTGGAAAACATCACGAAGTAACGCAGGTCCTCCCAGTCAAAACAGATCCTGGGTTTTCTGAACAGGTTGTTAACATCAAAGGAAGCCGATCCATCCACTGGAGTCATTGTCATCCAAGCCTTATCCTTATGCGGTTCGTGCGAATAGGTAGTTTTGTTATGTTTTAAACCGAGTATTGGCAGGTGCTTAGAACGATAAGGATAAGGCTGAAGACTTCCTCAGGCCCGGACAGCGAGCGGGTGCCGCTGGGTAGTTTAGTTTATTGGCGGGTGGGTATTGCGGAGTGGGGTTCGGATGATTTGGGACGGGGGTGTCCGGAGTGGGGGTTTGCTAGGGTGACATCTCTTAAACAGAGGTAAGGCAGAATCATTTCAGAATGGATAAGAACGCCAACCAAAACTATTGATCAAAGCCTTACGGAGGGCGATCTAATACATTTTGGTCAAGAAGAGTTATTTCCAAGTCTGCTTGCGCCTGACGAAACACCCTATAAAAATCATGAAAATTCTTGAAATACGGACAAACTAATACGGTTAACAAGAAAAACAGCCACCTCCCATTTCAAAATGACTGCAACCACGCATGGTCAGCCACTCGCTCATCGTCATGATTAAAGTCCTGAAAATGAGCTAGAACATCTTTCTCTTCGGCGTTTAACGCAACCGAATCGAGCTGAGCAAAGCCACTTTTGACAGGCGTGTATTGATTATTACACGCGCCCTCCCTAGGCGCGTTGCAACCTTGCAGCCCCGCACCGGTTTTGCCATCGTTCAAGGCCTTATATTCATCTTGCACCCTTCTACGGCATGCCAGTGGGTCAGAACTTGTGATGCACTCAACCGACTCTTTAGCAAGAGCATCCACTTCTTCGCGTGGGCATTTCAATACAGCCATTGGCAATGCTCACACTTGGCTGGACTTAGTCAACGCTAGCAGCAGCTTTCCTTGCAACCTCTCCGCTAAAAGACGATCAAAATTGTTCAACTGTCTGCGGTTTTCCGTCACCGAGCTATGTCCTACCCTTGTGACGAGGAACGGCAAATATTCCTTTCGGAGATAATTCATTCCGTCACAAAAGCCTTCACAAAAGCCCAGCGCTTAATAGTCCAAAAAGTCGCGAACAGAATAGCCAGAGGCCCACCAACCACATAATACACCCAAGCCGAGTCGGTCTTAAATAAAACCGAGAAAAGAGCGGATATTATAATTGCAAAAAATATACTCACACCTAAAACCATGCTTAGCAAGGCAAAAGACATAAACAAAAAATAGAAATACTTATTTCTTTTCATCAGAAACCTCTTTATAGATGCTATTTCCTTTTCCTGCGAGACTATAGAAATACATACCCATCGCAGTGCCATAAGGAGTAGCCCCTATAGCTGGTAAAAAGAAGTTATTATCCACGCCACTCACCATAACTCTCGACTTAGGCCTATTCAGACCATCAGCCAAGCCCATTTTTAAAGGAACCTTCACTAGCCCAGCACCCAGCGAAAGAGCAAAATCGGCGCTACTGTAGACAACGCCCCCCAGATTACCAGGAAGAAGGGAGAATGCCTCTTTTACAGGATTATACCCTTCACCTCCACCATAAAAGTGGTTGTAAATACCCGTACCGCCTTCTACGACATTACCAGCGCCAAATGCAACCATCGGAGCACCGAAGACGCAACCTACTCCGCTTCCACATAAAGTATACCCTGAGGCCACACTAATCCCACCAGTTACAATAGACCCCGTTTCAGTACCCAAAGGAATAACATCGCGAGTCGCTAGATCTTTAGCGGCATCGATATAGCTATAGTTGAACAGTCCCTTCTCCTGCTGGGCATCAACCCACATAAGCTCATTACCAAGCCCTGCAACGTCAGACTCTTTTATCATACTATCTCGATATTCCGGACTAGCCCGATCATACTGTGCCCAGCACTTAATTACATAACACGATGCTTTGTCCAAATTCTCCTTAGTGAACCCTCCTTTCTTCACCTCGTCACGCTTAGCCATTTCTTCATCTTCATGGGACTGCCGATTATACATCGTGGCATTTTTAGTAATCCAAGCAGCTTTTTCAATTGAGCCCGCGTTGGCATCGTCAGATGAAGCTGCTGCCAAAACGCCAACAATTTGTGAAGCCATAGGAAGCAGAGTTTTATCGTTCTGGACCAAACTCTCCAAAGACACAACCAAGGCTTCATTGGCACCTGCAGCTAACGCACCAGTCCTGAAATCTCCGCCTGTAGCCTTTGACAGCAGTCCTCCCACCATTGCGTGACTTGGGAGGCATACCCTCCGCAAATTTGCCGTAGGTATAGTCACCCACTGCATTGAAACTCGCCGCAGCCAAGGTATTGAACAACGCAGTCTTGAGTGCATCACTGCCGCTGCCGCCCTTGCCAAGAGCATTACTCAGTAACGTAGACGTCCCGTTCTGCAGAACCTGATTACCAGCAAACTGACCCACGCCTTCCCAAGTCGAGAGCTTGGCTCCAACGATCTTGCCGGTGTTCGGATCACTATGAGTACCCGTAAAATCATTAAAATACGCAGCCGTCAGACCCGCCGTCACTCCTGAAATGGCATACCCTTTAAGAGCATCCGCAGACGTTACGTCCTTGACTACCGCCCCGAGGTTTCCGCGGTTATTAATAACGCTGACCGTTGCGTTGGTAGCGGCACCCGCTGCAACAGCGCCCGCGCCTGCAGAGAGGAACGCTGCCGTGTTGGCACCCATAGTACCTGCCGTGACTGCTGCCCCTGTGGATGCACCTACCGCGCCCATTGCCATAGGCTCATTGCCCGCGAGCAGATCGAGCCGGTTGCCGGCTTCTATCAGACCGGCGTTGACCAGATTGTTACCGGCAACCGCTGACAGGTTATTGGCCGCACGCAAGGTGCCAACGTTGTCGAGGTTTTGGCCGGCGATCAGCGAGACATCGTTACCGGCAATCAATGCACCGGTCGGGTCAACTCAACGACCATGTTGTACTCGGTTCCTGCAACCGCCATTTACTCATATTTTCATATCACGCCAGCAGTCCTATATAAGCTCAAAGGCTAAACGACACGCCATTTCACTTGACGCGCTAACTATATCATTCACTCTGCAGAGCCAATCAAGAGTCAAAAAATTACTTTACAAACATATCAATATCACTCAGTGCATCCTCTATCTGCCCTGAAATCGCGCTATCATTTAAATGATCACGAAAGGCCGTAATCACCCTAACTTTATCTAGTTTCTGATGAATTCTAGCGACATGCCCTAGGCAAGTTGCCGACAACCCCCTAATATCAGGATTGCTACTTTCAAGCCCATCCAAAAACTTTCTCTGCGCCCACTCCCAGTCTGGATCATAAAAAGCAATTGACAACAATGCCTCACAAACAGATTTTATTTCCTTTGAATCCAAAGCTTTTTCAACAGTGCTTCTGTCATAAACAGGAGAGTTTTTATAATTCATCACCTATCTCCGCCAATTAAAATCTTACCTTTCCGATCGACCATGCCTGCCTGCTGCAAAGCCCGTTGCATATCTGCGTGCAAGTCCCCCCAAGAACGAACATGTCCGTTATAAGTCGTATCCAATGTTTTATCAAAAACAACAAACTCACCAGAATCATAATCGATCCCAACCCGACGAGGAGAAGTAATTTTGACTTGAATTGAAGTATCCAAAGCATCTTGACCATTGACTGGGGCCCGGCTTTTTACCGCATTGTCAACTTTACCGTGATAGGGCGCTCCCTCATAATCCAATCGCCTAGCAGCACCTGCGTTCATCCCCGCCGTTGATGACTCCTGCTTGCCAGCATCCTGAAGAGTATCAACGGTGCGATCTACAACAGGTTTATTTACAGATGAACCACCATCTCTTTCAAGCCGGGTTGACGCTTTCGCAAGCACCCTGCGGAATGCGACCACCCCACCAGCAGCGGCTGCTAATCCTCCCCCAATGGCCTCCGCCAACTCAACAGTTTCTTCGGGCGTGAGCTTGAGCTTGGCCTGGAGTGTTTCTGCCACGGCCTGCGCGCTAGCACCGGTCGTCGCAACTGCCAAGGTCTCCTGAAATTCCAGGTTCTCATTGATCAGGATCTGCAGCGAGTCCTTGGCGTACTTAGAACCATCACCCAAAGCATCGTAGACACTCGAAAGATCGGCTACCGTGTTAGCAACATCCCTTGAGGACGGTTTACACAGGGAAACGTCGAACCTGCAATTGATGATCGCTTCAATCGTTTGATCCTCGCTCACTTTTTTGTAAGCGGCCACAATCGAATCGCACTCGGCAGGGGCACATTTCCTTAACTTTTCGGCTGCCTCTTTCAACTGGTTATGGGCAAGGTAGTTGTACTGCGTACTGTTAGCCGTCACCGCCGCTGCTACCGATGCGTCCCCGCCCGTTGCGGCAGCAGTGAGAGCACCGATCAACTGCGAGGCAGTCATCAGCTTGCTGACACCTGCTTGATACGCTTGGGAGTTTTTGTCTAAATCACTTGGCAGCATCCTCTCCGCCAGATAATCGACAACCATTTCATTCGCGCCAGCGGCCAAGGCACCCGTTCGGAAATCGCCGCCCATGGTCTCGGACATCAACCCGCCAAGCACGGCATGCATGCCGACTTTGGTGAGTTTGCCCTCATCGAACAGAGTGAAATCACCGATCTTGCCTGCGGCAATGGCGCCACCCGTAGCGATTCCCGTACTGACGATGGAAGAGCCAAGGTTATCCTTGAAACTCCCGCCCATGATCGCGGTCTTGATCACAGATTCGGTGATCACCTTAGTCGCAACGGTCTGAACACTCGCAAGGTCCAAGCCCAGATTTTTCGGATTGATGGTCGGTACGAAACCTGCCATGACGCCCGCCATGGCGTATCCCTTGATGGCGTTGGAAGACGTCACGTCTTTGAACACGGCGCCAAGATCACCCTTGTTGTTGATCGTGCTCGTCACCGCCGTCGTCGCAACGCTGGTTGCTACAGCGCCGCCAATACCAGCGCTTAAACCAAAGCCTGCTGGGCCCATCACCGCCGCCATCAGGATGGCGACAACAATCTGCGCAGCAGGCCCAAGGCCCGAGTTGTCGTACTTGAAGCTTTCGTGGATTTCCTTGACCTGACGCCAGTCGATGTCACCTCGTTTCTCGGCATCCTTGATCCAGGCCAGTTGCGGATCAGCCTTGACCATTGCGTCGATGCTCTGGCTTACGCTTTGCTGATTGACCTGTTTCACATCAATGCGCAGACCGTTAACGGCCTGAATGGCAACTTCGCCTTTGGCCACCAGTTCGCTCTGGCGAAAGGTCTCGTCGGTTGCCCCTTTGCCTTTTGTCGAGAACCACGCTGCACTGCTTTTGTTCTTGGTGTGGCTTTCGTCGTGGAGGTCTTTCACGCCCTCGAAATCGATTGCGCCGCCACTGTTGATCAACAGGTCGTTGCCACTGTTCAGTTTGGCAACCTGATAACGCTGGTCGCCGCCACTTGCCAACGTCAGGTTACCGCCTGTAGTGATTTCACTGCTGATATTGCGCGTGTCGGTCACTTCATCGCGCTTGAAGTTTTTCGCCCCAAAACTCCCCTTCTTCTTTTTGTCATACAGCGAATAATCACTGTCCTGCGCAGCCAAGATGTCGAGGTTTTCACCGGCAACCAGGTACGCCTCTTTACCCGCTGTAATACGGCTGGAGATCACGGCGAGGTTCTGGCCAGCCTGCAAGGCAACGCTGCCTCCCGCGTCAAGATCGGCGGCAACCTGGCTGACGTGGTCTTCCTGGCGGGTCAGTTTTTTGCTTTTCGACAGGGAGTGTTCTTCGTCCGCCGCAGAGCTGATGGTGAGGTTTTCGGTCGCGGCCATGGCGATGTCGCGTTTGGCGTCGATCTGGCTGGCGATGACGGAGATGTCGCGTCCGGCCTGAACGGTCAGGTCGCGCCCTGAACTGGCGGTGGAGCCCAGTTGGGTGATGTCGCTGCTGTTGTGTTTGCTGTCCGAGAACAGGCTGTTGGTGACTTCGGTCGGGGCGATGGTGACGTCGCGTCCGGCCTGGATGCTCATGTCACGACCGCTTTGCAGCACGCTGCCTTTGTTGATGACGTCGCGGCCTGCCGAAATGCTCATGTCGTTGGCGGCTTCGATGCGCGCGGCACTGTCGGCGAACTCGTTGTGGCGCTGACCGAGCACACTGTTGTCCATCGAGGTGATGCTGCGTTCGTTGATCACGTCGCCGTTGATCGCGGTCAGTGAAACATCGCGACCTTTGATGATGCCGCCAGCGGTGTTGATCAGATCATTACCCGCGAGCAGATCGAGCCGGTTGCCGGCTTCTATCAGGCCGGTGATGATCAGGTTGTTGCCTGCGACTGCCGAGAGGTTGTTGGCGGCGTGCAAGGTACCGACGTTGTCGAGGTTCTGGCCTGCGATCAGTGAGACGTCGTTACCCGCAATCAATGCCCCGGTCGGGCCAAGGCGATTGTCGGCCTGTGCCAGATACAGAAATTCGTTGCGCAGATGCTTGATGCCCTGATCGCTCAGGCCACGACTAAAGCGCGCAGCAAAGGAAGGGAGGTTTTGCAGTAAGCAGATAAAACAACACCGGCGCAGGGCCGGTGTCAAATCGAGGCTGGGATCTACAGATAAATAAGCACCCTGAGTTTCCGAAGATACTTATTAACTATTTCGATTTAATATATCCAGAAGCTTTTCAAATCCTTTAGGGACAAGATCTTTTTCCTCTGGAGAAAGCAAAATATTCATGACCTGCTCATCACAAGCACGGTCATATATATCAATACCTATCCAGCCTTCAGACCAAAACTCTACGGTCGCCAGCTTGTTAAAGCCTTCCAGCCCTATCCGCTCAAGGTTACCAAAATCCCCACTGGCGAATGTTGAATACTCTACGGCGTAGCCTTTCAATAGAGACTTAACTTCTTTATTAAACTGAAAAGCATCCATAACCCCTCTCACTTACTATCTAGCACAGTAATATTTTTTACCTCAGGGAGATGTTCCCCACCCTGTTTATTAAGAAAATACTACTGGGGTTTACTTGCGTCCAGACCAATCATTTTATACCAACCTTCCTTACCACCCTGCAACAATCCACTACTTGGAATATCAAACTCGACATAGACGAAACCTTTAGACGCACCCCCCTTAAAATCAGCGGCACCGTTAGTTCAGATAAAGGTTTGCCCGCCGCCTCCCTGAACAATTTTGTTACTACTTTGCATCTGTGCCAGTTCATCAGGAGACATCCATCTCCCGACACTAGTCATGCTTACATCATTAATAGTTTGGGTTTCGCCAAGCTTCAATGCGGTATTAGCAGTTTCTTTTGTACAAACAGAGGAGCCAAAAAAATCACAGAACTCTAACGGCCTTGACCACGACCTCTATTGACCGCATCTAGAAGCAGTTCTAGCTCAAGGCCATAACTATTCGGCTCGAAGCTCCCCTCTATACCGTTCAGCAAAAACTCATTAGAAATCAACTCGCAAAGATCGTCTACCTCACTTAATGATAATGAACCATTAGGTAATTTCTCAGCCAGTGCGAGTTGGTACTGGCCCGCCATAAAGCATAAGGAAAATAAGAGCTGCAATTGGGCGCTTGTTAGGAGGCAGCTCATTTCCCGGTCCCCGAAGCCGATTTCCCCCAACCTGTCACGATTTTACCTTCAGTATTGACCACGATGACTGCATCCGTTCCGTATACCTAAAAGTTGGACCGTACTTTGAAGGGACATATTCAATTTTTAGAGGGCTAGACCAAGCGCCACTGAGTGCAGACTCGCTTACACCAATACCACCATCCCTTCCTGCAAATTGTTCTAATGCATGATTTGAATAGCTAGTGATCTGTGTAGGAGCCCTTGCTCCGGCGGCCTGCTCAGCAACCATTTGCATTTTGAGTCTAGCAGCATTAGCCGCGCTGCTTGCGCCGGAATCAGCAATAGAGGGAACGCCTTTTGCACCATCAATGTCCCGCTCAGCCTTCACCAAAGCAGCAAGATTACCCCCTGCCTTGGGCTTGAGTCCACCCCCCGCCACCTCAAAATAGAGCGAGCCATCAGGACCAACAACCTCGACGTTCCCGGTGCGGGTGTTAACCATGCGACGGTAGCCTTCTGGTAATCCACCCGTTTTATTGAAAGAGGCACCGGCCGAGCTGTCCTCGCGGTAGTACGAAGGAAGTGCTGTCTGATCTGAGGCCTTCGTTGCCCCTGCCACTGCCTGCGGTGCTGCGTCGGGAGTTTTGATTGGCCTGGATGCCTTGTTCCAGTTTGCATCAATGGTCACTTTCACAGGATCAATTGGCCTGCTTGCAGCAACGCTTGATCCCGTTCCCACGCCTTTGATTATTGCGGCGCCTGCGACACCCGTAGACGCAACAGCAGTGCCCAATGCAATATTAATCAGCGTGGTCGCACCGCGTACGTAAACATCTCCTTTCTGAGCATTCGCATCAACGTCATAAAGTTCCTTGAGCTTATTATCACTGCTTACTAGATCGTCTCGATCCTTCCCACTCAAATCGCTTGCCACTGTTTTAGCCATCGCGTCTTTGGCAGCAGCAATCTTGTCACCAAACAGTTTATTCAGAACGATACTGCCGGCCATTACCAGTGCCATTTTTGCAGGACCCATTACCGTTTGAACGCCCAACCCAAGAAGTTCGGCTTGCTCGACAGGCAATTTATCTAGATAACGCTGAAGACGCTCGGCCTGCTCCAGCAATTTCCCTCCTGGAGTATCAGAATTTGCATCTTGCAGCCATACCATCTTATTAACGCCATCCTTATCTTTGTAATGAATAGGATCTGCATCAGCGTTAAAGCCATCACTGCACCCGCCGGCAGCGTTGCAAGCGGCCTGCTGAACATTAAATTCAGAAAAACGGCTGCTAAAACTTTGTATGACTGCAATATCGTCCTGTGACAGCTTGTTAATATCCTCAACGTTCCTGCCGTTTTGCACAAAAGCTTTGGTCAGGTTAAGCGCCAACTCGTCTCCGAACTGCTCCCTTACGGAGTCTGGTACGTCGTTTATAGAAACACTCTGCGCCTGGATATTTTTCCAAACCTGCTCAGCGGAAGACACTGTCCCAGCCAGGAGAGTGCTCGCAGCATTTAACAAGTCCACAGTTTTGCCGGGATAACTCTGTATAGCAGTTTTCCAGGCATTTACAGTCCCAGAAGGATCCGCGACCGCCTCCAACGAACTCTTCGTCACATACAAATCAGTCCGATGTTCATCATCACGCGTGATCTCGTATGCCTTGTCGACATCACGATTCAAGCCCGCTGTTGAGTCCTTACCCGCCGTATCACTGCGCACCACCACATCGCCTGCACCCACGGTGCCCCGGACGATCTGTTCACGATCCTTGTTGTAGTTCCAGCCCTCGACGCTCCAACCGTTTTTCTGGTCATCGCCTTTGCCTACCTGAGTCGAGTCCTGCGTGGTACTGCCGCTGGTACCGTACGAGCCACCAACGTTCAGGTAGTAACCGTGTTCCTTGTCCTTGCCCGCGATGTCGCTGTAACCCAGCGTGTTGGTATCCAGCTTGAGATTGCCGCTGTCGGAGGCGATCAGTGCGCCGTCGAGTTGGGTGTGGTTCTCGGTGCGGATGTCGACCTTGTCTTTGGCCGTGATGCGGGTCTGTTCCTCGATCCAGTTCTTGGAGCCGTTGGTCTGGCCGTACCCGACCGAGCCACTGACGCTGCCGCCAAAGCCAGCCACGACAGTTGCGCTGAGGTCGAATTCCTTGCCTTCGACTTTCCCGGTGTCCGGCAGGATTGAGCTGACCAAATACGCGGTCGGCAATTGAGAAGTCTTTTGCGGATCCTGAAACCTCGCCTATTCCTTTTGCACCACTAGGGAAGGTCTGAAGTAGGCAGACTTTTTAACCCTCCCGTTGCTTCAAAGTTTCAAAAAACGTCGTTTCAATCGAAAATCAGACCTTTGCCTCGCCCAACTCCTCTTTTTTCTTCGGACAAGCGCTTTTTAGCGTCAATTGTCCACATTACAGGCGCACCTCTCCTGTATTCAGCAGTCGTTTTCGCATCATCCACAGATTGGACAGAGCAAATAGCGTGGTCTGCTGCGCAGTGTTTTTCAGCAGGCCTCGGAAGCGTACTTTCGTATAACCAAACTGGCGTTTGATCACTCGAAACGGATGCTCAACCTTGGCGCGCAGTTGAGCTTTCGCGTATTCGATTTTGCGACGCATGCGCCCGATCAGACTTTCCTTTGCATGCTTTTTATAACTGCTGGGCCGCGCTGCAATCGACCATATCATTTGGCGATTTTGATGCTCGGGACGCTTTTCGACACCGGTGTAGCCCGCGTCGCCAGAGACGTAAGTTTCTTCTCCGTGCAGTAACTGGTCGACCTGAGTTACGTCAGCTACATTCGCCGCCGTGCCCACCACGCTATGCACCAAACCGGATTCGGCATCGACACCGATGTGCGCTTTCATCCCGAAGAAATATTGATTTCCTTTCTTCGTCTGGTGCATTTCAGGGTCACGTTTTCCGTCCTCGTTCTTGGTCGAACTCGCCGCATGGATGATCGTTGCATCGACCACGGTGCCCTGGCGCAGCAACAAACCACGGTCGCCCAAATAGCCATTGATGACCTGCAAAATCCCACCGGCCAGCTCATGTTTCTCCAGCAGTCGGCGGAAAT
Organism: Pseudomonas cerasi; assembly: GCF_900074915.1. Taxonomy (GTDB): domain Bacteria; phylum Pseudomonadota; class Gammaproteobacteria; order Pseudomonadales; family Pseudomonadaceae; genus Aquipseudomonas; species Aquipseudomonas cerasi. Next base: position 2,460,872 of record NZ_LT222319.1, on the reverse strand, counting down.
TGAGGATCGTGGTTTCGTCCGGAATCCGATCCAGGTGCAGTCCTGCAAACTGTCGCAGAATTGTGGTTTCGTAGAGCGATTCTTCCATGGCCGGATCGCTGTAGCCGAACCAGTTTTGCATCAGATGAACCCGCAACATCGCCATCAACGGATAGGCAGGGCGACCACCTTCGCCCTTTGGATAGTGTGGCTCGATCAGTTTGACCAAGCCATTCCAGGGCACGACCTGATCCATCTCGATCAGGAAGCGTTCACGGCGGGTTTGTTTGCGTTTGCCAGCGTATTCGGCGTCAGCGAAGGACATCTGCTTCATCGGGACTCAACCGTTCAGTGCTTGGGACTGGCGTATTTCACCAGATTTGGAAGTCTTTTTCAGAGTTTCCCTAGAGAAAACCTCTAGCTAGGGTAATTTTCCTTCATCAGATCAATCGCAACCTCGAGCTTTCGGCGGCTATCAATGGAAAGACGACGCTCCTTATATTTATTTAAATCTAACACTTCGATTGATACTTCTTCCAAATCACTACTTAATCGCGAAATTTCTACAATTGCAATACGATCTAAGTCGATCAGCACCCAGTATATATCCTCGGCCTGTTCAGGAATCCAATTCACGATTAGAGCAAAAGACAACCAAGGAAACGCTGCTTTAAGAGCAGCCAACAGCAAAGGATTAGTGCTCCCTGAAAACATCGACACCATAGAGCTCAGCAAATCCGCTCGCACATGGTCACGAGAGCTCATTTGAGCACCCCTGGGAATGCTGGTACTAGATTCCCAAATTTATCAGTCATAACTGTCATTATTGAGGCTGACTCCATCACTGAGTTTATCCGTACCAATAGAACGCCCAACATCAACTTCGCGCACATAGCGCACACCATCAGCACTGTCTACCATTTGTGTGACAGGTGTACTCACAACCGCTTTGCTTTGCAGAAGACCGCGCAACTCAGGCTCCCCGATAGAAAACTGGCTTGCATTTACTTTGCCCGACAAGTGACGTGAAGCCAAGCGCTCCATACCATCATTAGCTAAGTTGACTCGGGACTAGACTCGACCAAGAACACCTTCCAAGGTATTCAAAGGTCCTTTTGCACCAACACCCTCAAGGTAGGAAACTAAGACTCTCCCGACTACTAACTACACTATATAACCCGCCATCCTCATTTGCGCAAGTATTGCCTCATCAAATTGCTGATCAGAAATACCTCTAATTGACCTGACACTCTTCCATTTCCATATTACAGGAAGGATTTTGCTATCCAAACGATCAAACTCTTCCAAAAAAACATTTGCTAAAACATACTTATCCAACTCAGGATCAGCCTCTAACATCAAGTTCAGTACATTGCTCGGCAATTTCCCTTCCAGCAACTGGGCTAACAAATACCTATTTTTTAAAGGTGACATAATTGATGTCTCCAATGGTTTCAATTTTCTCAACCTTTCCGTATCCGTACTTTTGGGCTATTTGGCCTGTCCATGTATTCAAAGCAGCATTTTCTTTTGACATTCCATTGGCAATATTCTCGAGATATCGAGCAGTGTTAACGCTGTCAGTACCCGCCTCCCAAGCCCCACGGATTTGATTGACTTTGATGCCTTCGTTGCCGAGGCGTTGCATTGCGCTGGCGAACATATCAGTGCCTGATGCATCGTAGTAGGGATGATTTTGTGCTGCTCGAATTTCAAATCCCAGCACTCCCGCTTTATCCACATTCACGACCAATCCTGCTACGCCATCAGGATCGCCATACTTGAGCTGGACTCCTCCATCTTTGAACACGTTCATCATAAAGTCATTTGTGACATCAACTTTTGGGATGGGTGGATCAACTCTTCCAAGTTCTTTTGCACCATCCTCTATACCCTGATTCATCACCCCCGGTGCCGGAAGCTCTGTAACAGGCCTGGAATAATCAACAGGCGTCTGATCAGCAATCTGACTACCACCCGTCGAACCCACACCAGCAGGCGTCGCTCCAGCAGCATACCCGCCGCTGGACGGATTCGCACCTTGGGCCTGAACGATAGGGTTCACAAGCCTGGAGTTTTCGCCGTCCAGCAGATGCACCGGGAACGTCGTACTGAACAGGAATTTCCATATTTCTATGGATGCACTGACCTGTTGTTCCGCTGATTGACCTGATTCGGCAACAGAGAGTGCGACGGCATTGGCTGCCGCTCTCAGTCTATCCTGACCTTCCGGCGTCGCTGCTGTGGTAGACAACGCAGCACTCAGGGCCACAATTGCGCCAGCACCCAGCGCCACTGCTGGAACAAAACTCGATGCACCACCATTTGGTTTATTCAGCTTGGCCAACAAAACCATCGCCTGCATCGCTTGATCCGGGTGCTCCTCACCCAGCTCGGCAATACGTGCGACGAGCGATTCCGCATCAGAGCCTAGATCTTTACCGGCAACGGCATTTAGAAACTTTTTTACGCCCGCAGACCTTTTACCCTCATCCAGGCTGTTGAGTTGTCGCATCATTTCGCTAAAACCGACACGGCTTTGTGCTAGATCTGTTCCATTACCTGTAACAGCCCCTAACGGCAGTAACCCGGCGACCACAAGCATGTCGGCCAGTTTGTCTATTGTGTTGCGACTGTTTTCACCATAAAGCGCGGCGTTTTTTTGCCATTGACCAAGTGTCTCTTTCGGGCTGGCAACCGCATCCAACGAACTCTTCGTCACATACAAATCAGTCCGGTGCTCGTCATCACGCGTGATCTCGTATGCCTTGTCGACATCACGATTCAAGCCCGCTGTTGAGTCCTTACCCGCCGTATCACTGCGCACCACCACATCGCCTGCACCCACGGTGCCCCGGACGATCTGTTCACGATCCTTGTTGTAGTTCCAGCCCTCGACGCTCCAACCGTTTTTCTGGTCATCGCCTTTGCCTACCTGAGTCGAGTCCTGCGTGGTACTGCCGCTGTTACCGTACGAGCCACCAACGTTCAGGTAATAACCGTGTTCCTTGTCCTTGCCCGCGATGTCGCTGTAGCCCAGCGTGTTGGTATCCAGCTTGAGGTTGCCGCTGTCGGAAGCGATCAACGCGCCGTCGAGTTGGGTGTGGTTCTCGGTGCGGATGTCGACCTTGTCTTTGGCCGTGATGCGGGTCTGTTCCTCGATCCAGTTTTTGGAGCCGTTGGTCTGGCCGTACCCGACCGAGCCGCTGACGCTGCCGCCAAAGCCGACCACGACAGTTGCGCTGAGGTCGAATTCCTTGCCTTCGACTTTCCCGGTGTCCGGCAGGGATGTGACGTTCAGGTCGCGACCTACACGTCCGACGACATCGTTGCCACGCAACGTGGCACCGGCAATGTTGGTGTCCTGACCGCTGGTGAAACCGAGCTGATTACCGGCGTACAGGTACGCTTCCTGCTGCTGTTTGCCCTCGCGCTCCAGGTCGCCTTTGCCGATGTTGACGCTGGCGTAAACACCGATACCTCCCGGACCAATGGCGATACCGGCTTCACCGCCGGCATTTTTACGGGTGTTTTCAGTGGAGCTGTCGTTCTGTGCTGCCTTGATATTAAGGGTGTTGCCGGCATTCAGACTGATGTTTCGCTCTGCCTGAGCCTGCGTGCCGATCAGGTTTAGGTCATTGCTGGCCTTGAGGTTGACGTCACGACCTGCTTGCAACGTAGTAACGGTCGAGGCCTCCTGACTCTGATCACCTTTAGCGATGCCGCTGCTGCCGCCCACGCCGATTTTGAGCCCGCCACTGCTGCTGCCGTGGATACCACTCCAGCTTTTTTGCTCGCTGGTTTCCTGGCTGTAGCTGCCTTTGGCGGCATCAAGCGTGACATCCCGGCCTTTGATGGATCATCCGTAGAACACGTAGAACACGTAGAACACGTAGAACACGTAGAACACGTAGAACACGTAGAACACGTAGAACACGTAGAATAGGATCTTGCAGGACAATGATGAAAGTCAAAATTGTCGCTTACAGGCTTTGATGTATCGCGATGCGTCCCAACCAAAACCTCGTTTGAACCTGATGCACCTTTTGCACCGACTAATCAAAACCTCTCACGCGACGGAACTATTAATCTGAAACTCTAATCACAACAGCGTTTTTCGGGATAAATCCTTTAGGCCAAATTGTTCCATCATTATATATTGCACCTAAAAAAAACAACGTCATCTATTCTTCTCACATCAAGATTAACATTTCGCAAATTGGAACTTACAAAACTAGAACCATCAACATACGCATTTTCTAGATTAGCCATTGAAAGATCTGCTCCTGAAAAATCAGCATAAGCCGCAGTAGTATCCAGAAGATGTACACACCTCATCTTCGCACCAATAAAAACTTGCATTCATAAGCGCTGCACCATTCAGCACAGCACTATTCAATAGAGAATAATTGAAAGAGGTATTCCTCAAGTTCGAACCCGTGAAATCGGCCTCTGTTAGATCTAAACCGTCAAAAACTGCACGATGCAGCTCTAGCCCTCTCAAATTTGATTTAGCAAAACTAGCCAAGGGCAAATCTAACTTTTCGCCAGTTTCGAAAATAATAGTTATCATCTGTTACCCCAACCCACTTTACCCACCTTCAGTTCAGACACAGGTTTGGTTTGGCCGACCTTGTTAGGAGACAAGGCCCAAGGTGTCACGTCTGGATTTCGACCCAATATTTTTACCGCTATATAGCGATGATTCCCATCAGCAATTACATTGCCATCCATTTTAATTGCCGGAGCAACATCACCATTAAGAAGCCGATCAACATATCTTTGCACCGCAGGTAATGACACGGCACCTTGCGCACTAATAGCAGCATCACCTTGCAATGCTTTTTGAATAACCTGAGGGGTTACCTCTGCCCCCTTTGAAACCAGAGGCGTTCCTGCTGTCCCAGTAGCTTTTGCACCATCTAAACTAAACCGTCAACTCAATCCAAACAAGATCTTCCTGAGAGCGCGTTGTTTTTCTAAGTTTGAATCATCAGAAAAAACCTTGTCAGATGTTACAACTTTAAAAACACCACCACACTCATAAACTTTAAATTCCTGGCTTTCCAACAAAGAAATACTGGAAAATTTATCTATACCAACTCTCTCCCAGAAGAGATCGCCCAGCCACATAGTGCTTCCAATAGCTTCAATATATCCTTGCCTTAGCACGTTACGGCCAGGATTTCCTGATATATCAACTTCCATTTGACCCAAGGGAGGAGGCAAGCCATTAGACTTCATTTGAAGATTTGAAAGAGAGCGACCCATGCATTCATATTCTAGAGGGTCTGTGGCGTTTTGCCAAAAATCATATTCAACATCAGAAACCCATCCCTGAATAAAACCTGCCACACCGAGAATAGGCCCTATTTCGTCTTCCAACACAGTATTATTATGACTCTCTAATTCTTCTAGTACCAAAAAGCAATAATCCAATGCTGGAAGCAATCCGAATCGGAGCTCAAACCCGCCAGACACCAAACCACTAGGCCATGATTTTTTTTTCAATATTTTCTTTTCAAGCGTTTTGATATCAATCTTGACCCCATGCAGAAAAAACCCCAAGGGGAAGGAAAACCTATTTAAAACCTTTTCAACCATAGCCAGCATCTGCAAACCACTGATCGATTCGGCATCAAAAACAAACTTGAATCGTTTCATTTTTCAGATCTCACTTGAATTCCTTAACAACCACTTTGACATTATATTCACGACCGAATTCGATAAGCGACTTAGCAGCAGCCGAGCCACCGGGCTGAACTCGCAGGTCAAGTACCATATTTGCTGGTACACCATCGACTTTCGCACCGTTTGTCCCTAAGTCAATAATATGATCTTGCATCCGCCCTAACCACGTACTTCCTGCCGTATCTACAGACTTCAGACTAACTAGCGTATTACCATTCTGAAAATCAACAAGCGGGAAATATCCATTTCTTTCGGCCCCTACGTTATACCAACCGCTCTGCGGTGAATACTCAGTTTTAGCAAGGTATGACTCAATGTCTACTCCTCTTTGAGTCGGTTTAAGAGTCCAAACCTCTGAAAGATTTTTTGCACTTTGTCCTAATGGCTCGCTCCTTTGCCCACCTACCGCTGCTTTTGCACTCAGGCCCCCCATCATTTCGAGGGAACCGACCACCATGTTGCCTACCGCATTCCACGTATCGCCATCGACCGCCTGCCCTACGCCATATTTGAATTGCGCAGCGCCATTGATCGCAGCAATGCCCCGGATTCCAATACCCAACGGCCCTGACAAGGCATATATAGCAGGGCCGCCAATATTCGCCAACCCTTGCTGCTCATTGTTGACCAGCAGAGTGCCTTTTGCGTTAGCGTAGATCTGCTCCTCAGCAGTCTTTGTCCGGGACCAGCTCAACTGGGCGAATACGCCATCAAGCTCAGCTCGAGCAGCGTCGCTGTAGGCGTTTTTGGCTTCGGTCGTGCCTGCGTAGGAATAGCCCTGCGTGGCAGGCGTAGTGCTTTGCAAAAGACTGGTCAGCCTAGCCTGTGCTTGCTCTTGACCGACACTTTTCGTCAACTCGTAAGCGTATACTTGAAGGTAGGCTTGCAGCTCCGAAAGATCGGCCTTGGTCAAAGACTCGGGGTTGGTTTTGTAAGCGTCCAGCAGATTATTGCTGCGTTGATCCGACTTCTCGAGTGATACCAGCTTTCTCGCAGCATCAATCCCCTGATCTTTTTCGTAAGCTTCTCGTGCGCTGTTTCTTTCTGTGTTGGCATGGTCACTCAAGAAATTGTATTGCGTAGAGTTTTTGGCTATCCAGCTACCCTTTTCAATCGAGCTGGCGTCAGCGTCTTTCTGAGTCGCAGCAGCCAGAGCGCCTACTATCTGAGAACTCATGGTCAGTAAGGTTTCATTACCATTGACTAGACCATTCAGGTGTACGACCAATGCTTCATTGGCACCTGCGGCCAAGGCACCCGTCCTGAAATCTCCGCCTGTGGCCTTTGAAAGCAGACCGCCTACCATCGCGTGAATAATGACCTTGGAAGGCGTGCCATCCGCGAATGTGCCGCGGGTATAGTCGCCCACTGCATTGAAACTCGCCGCCGCCAAGGTATTGAATAGCGCGGTTTTGAGTGCATCACTGCCGCTTCCACCCGTACCCAGCGCCTTACCCAAAATGGCTGAGGTTCCATTTTGGAGAATCTGATTCGCGGCGAATTGTCCAACGCCAGTCAAGGTAGAGAGCTCTGGGCCAATGATTTTCCCGGAAGCGATATCACTATGCGTACCCGTCAAACCATCAAAGTACGCAGCCGTCAGACCCGCCGTCACTCCCGAGATGACATACCCTTTTATGGCATCGGAAGAAGTTACATCTTTAAATACCGCCCCAAGGTTTCCACGGTTATTAATAACGCTGACCGTTGCGTTGGTAGCGGCACCCGCTGCAACAGCACCTGCGCCCGCCGAGAGGAACGCTGCAGTGTTGGCACTCATCGTACCTGCCGTGACCGCTGCCCCTGTCGATGTACCTACCGCGCCCATTGCCATAGGCCCCACAACAGCAGCCATGATAATCGCGATGATAATTTGCGAGGCTGGACCAAGGCCCGAGTTGCTGTACTTGAAGGAGTCATGAATCTCCTTCACTTGCCGCCAGTCCACGTCACCGCGTTTTTCAGCATCCTTGAGCCAGGCCAGTTGTGGATCGGCTTTGACCATTGCATCGATGCTCTGGGTGACCGTTTGCTGATCAACCTGCCTGATATCGATCTGCAATCCGTTGACGGCTTTAATGGTTACTTCACCGGCGGCAACCAGTTCGCTCTGGCGTAAGGTCTCGTCGGTATTACCTTTACCTTTGGAGGAAACCCAAAAGGCGTTGTTGTCACTCTTCTCGTGACTCTCCTGATGCAGGTCCTTAACGCCCTCAAACGTAATCGCACCACCACTTTCAATCGTCAGGTCCTTGCCACTCTCCAGCTTCGCAGCTTGGTACTTCTGATCTCCCCCACTCGACAGCAGCAAATCACCACCCGTGGTAATTTCACTGCCTATGTTTTTCACATCAGTGATTTCGTCACGCTTGGTTTTCTTCGCCCCAAAACTCCCCTTCTTCTTTTTGTCATACAGCGAATAATCACTGTCCTGCGCAGCCAAAATATCCAGATTCTCACCGGCTACCAGATACGCCTCTTTACCGGCCGTAATACGGCTAGAAATCACGGCGAGGTTCTGGCCAGCCTGCAAGGCAACGCTGCCTCCCGCTTCAAGATCGGCGGCAACCTGGCTGACGTGGTCTTCCTGACGGGTCAGTTTTTTGCTTTTGGACAGGGAGTGTTCTTCGTCTGCCGCAGAGCTGATGGTGAGGTTTTCGGTCGCGGCCATGGCGATGTCGCGTTTGGCGTCGATCTGGCTGGCGATGACGGAGATGTCGCGTCCGGCCTGAACGGTCAGGTCGCGTCCGGCACTGGCGGTTGACCCCAGTTGGGTGATGTCGCTGCTGTTGTGTTTGCTATCCGAGAACAGGCTGTTGGTGACTTCGGTCGGGGCGATGGTGACGTCGCGTCCGGCCTGGATGCTCATGTCACGACCGCTTTCCAGCACGCTGCCTTTGTTGATGAAGTCGCGACCTGCCGAAATGCTCATGTCGTTGGCGGCTTCGATGCGCGCGGCACTGTCGGCGAATTCGTTATTGCGCTGACCGCGTGCACTGTTGTCCATCGAGGTGACGCTGCGTTCGTTGATCACGTCGCCGTTGATCGCGGTCAGTGAAACATCGCGGCCTTTGATGATGCCGCCAGCGGTGTTGATCAGATCATTGCCCGCGAGCAGATCGAGCCGGTTGCCGGCTTCTATCAGGCCGGTGTTGATCAGGTTGTTGCCTGCGACTGCCGAGAGGTTGTTGGCGGCGTGCAAGGTACCGACGTTGTCGAGGTTCTGGCCTGCGATCAGTGAGACGTCGTTACCCGCAATCAATGCCCCGGTCGGACCAAGGCGATTGTCGGCCTGAGCCAGATACAACACCGGCACCAGCACTTTCTCGCCATTCACTTCATGCTCTTCGAGCCAGACGATGTCGTGGGTCAGCGCTGCGACCTGTTGTGAACTCAGCGATACGCCGACAGCCAGGTTCAGCTGCTGCTTGCTGGCAATAGCATTGTTCATCAGGTACTTGAACTGGGCCTCGTTGGAGGTTTGCCCGTCGATGAACGCCTGACCGGTGCGAGCCACGACTGCTTGCTGAACGAGGCGTTGTTCATACAACCCGTCACCCAGACGCTTGGCGCTGACTTCCGGATCGTAGCCCAGACCTGCGAGCAGGTAATCCGAGCTCATGAATTGCTTGAGTTCGGTGAGGACCGGGTTGGTTTCGATCAGGTATTTTTGCGGTTTGGAAACAAACGAACTGCTGGGCAGGCCCTGCACTCGGGTAACGGTTTGTGCTGCGGCAGACACGAGCGGCGTGATTGCACTGGCTTGCGCCACTATGGCGGGCTGAGTACTGGAAACGCTCACGGGGCTATTCTGCGTAACCACCGTGCTCGGAACAGCGGCAGTGACAGGGCTGCCCTGAGCAGCAACAGGGTCGCGAACAGCGGCCATAACCGGACCACCTTGAGTATTTACGACAACCTGGGTAACGGCGGCAGTCGCGCCTGACTGGGCACCTGTTGGAGCCTGATTGACCGCACTGAGCGGGTTACCCTGAGTCCCATTTACAACCTGACCGGCCTTGTTGACCTGAGCGCCTTGCACCATTCCGGCATTCTGAGCAGCCGAGCTGCCGGAAGAAACGGCAGTGATGAGCGGAATGCCAGATGTAGAGCCAGCGTTCTGAACAGGCAGCAAAGCGCCGTTACCCTGATTGCCAGTTGCAATGCCTGTAACGCTGTCGACACTGGTGACACCTACGGAATCAGAGGTATGACCGGGTAGTACAAATCCGCCTATGGGCGCGGCACCTGGTGCGCTGGCGTCGAAGGAGGATGCGTTGGCGCTCACACCAGCACCTTGTCGTATCACCGAAGCAAGCTGGCGGGTGGCGTTGGATATCTGGCCTACCGAGCCGATCTGGATGGTGCTTGCCTGCGCATCGGAAACGGTATGCTCGCGTTGCGCGACGGATACGGCCGCGCCGCCCATGGTCCAGCTTTGTGGCAGGCCGACGGGTTGGGCGACAGCGGCTGCGGTGCCGGTCTGGCCGCTCAGACGGAACAGTCCGTTCTGGCCGGTGGGCAGGCTGAAGCCTGGCAGGCTTAACGGGTTGACCTGTTGCTGGGCCAGGTCTGGGGGGAGCTGGGCATTGATCCTGATAACTGTGGCGCCAGTGCCGGAGGTACGCGTGTCCTGAACCTTGCTGGTGCCTGCGCTGCCTGCATAGTCTTGGTGAATGACACTGTTTTGCAGATCCTGTTTGGCATTAATGGATACATTTCCGCCCGCTTGAATGACTGCACTGCGTCCGCCGTTACCACTGCCGTCTTTGGCGACTTCAACGTCGCTGATAAGTGCGTAGCTTTCCAAACCTGCAGGCAGTTGAACTAAATTGTTACGGTCATATTGAGACTGCGGGCTGGTCCCGCCGTAGCCATAACCTGTCAAGGTGTTGGTAACGGCTGCTTTGGTTTCCTTATCATTGACCACAACCGTTTTAATCGTGCCACCATCGCGCCCTGGCTCACGCTTCATCACGGATGAGGCAATGCCCAAGCTCAAACCACCTGCCGCATCAACATAATAAACATAGGGAAAATCAGGGTTATTGCGCTGGTTATAGGCAACGACCTGAGGCATGAATCGGTTGACCGTACCGTCCGTTACCCTGCCGGAATTATAGGTACGTGTGCGCTCGATACTGCCACTGACAGCACCCAGGTTTTTGACACTATTGGCCTGAATGTCGATGTTTCCCGTCGCGCTGATGGTGCTTTTGCTGTTGAGGAAATCACCGCCTCTGAAAACGAAATCGCCTCCAGCGGTCAGCAGAGAGGAGGCAGAGGTGTCGTTATCCTGCCCCCCCTCGTAAAACTCTCTAGCGATGTAATCAACATTGTAATGATCGCCACTGCAATCATTACAAAGTACGGCGATAAATCCGGAAACCAGCGTACGACCTACAGCAAACCCTTGAGCGCCACCTGCGTCAGAGGTACGGTTAGTAAAGCTTCCTGAATTGATGGTGAGGGTCCCGCCACTTTCTATTGACCCGGATATATTCGAAACATCATTAGCCTGAGTTCCGCCACCATAGCCTTTGATAAATAGCGCTCGCTGACTGTAAAGGTCACCGTTCTGGTTGGTGAAGCTATTAACACTCAGCGTTGTATCGCCGCCGCTAAAAATCAAACCTCGATCATTAGTGAGGGACGGCGCTGCAAGCGTCAGGTTTTGCGCGGCGCCTAGGGTTCCGTAGTTGGCAATGCCGCCAGCATTCACGACTAAATCGCCTGCTGAGGTCAGGCGTCCGCTATTTGTAAGTTGGCCACCAATATTGATTTCGCTGTTACCACCACTCGTGATGCTCAAGGCGCCGTTCAGATTCAGTTGCCCAGCAGACAGATACATACCACCGACACTAGAAGTCCTGCCACTACCGGTAAACGTCCCGCCAATACGTATGTCTACCCCGCCATCACTCGCAATCAACCCATCATTCGTCCAGTTACCGCCACTCCCACTAAACGAATTCGACGCCAGCAATTGCCCGCCCGCAGTCTGATTCAAGGTGCCGACATTCACCGTCAGACGCCCGGCCTGAATAACGCTGCTGTTGGTCCAGCTATCGGCACTAAGCGTCAAACCACCGCGAGTAACAATGCTGCCGCCAGCATTGGTGACGTTAACCGTAGAAATATTAAACGTGCCATTACCCGTATGCAGCAGCGAACCGCCACCATTGAGGAAGTTGCCAGCGTTGAGAGTCAGATCGCTGTTGGCGCTTTCCAGGGTGCCGTTGCGGTTGTCGAACAGGTTGCCGATCTGGAAGTTTGTGGCACCGCCACCGCCCAGCGCACGCAGTTGTCCGGTCTGGTTGTCCAAACTGGCAGCGGTCACGGCCAGGGTGCTGTCACTTTCGATGATGCCGAAGCGGTTGTTCAGTGCGCCGCTCAGGTTCAGCTCAACCTGGCCACCGGCGATCTGGCCGTCGTTGTCGCCACTGTTGTCGAAGTTGCCACCGTTGACCTGCACCAGGCCTTTGGCGTACAGGCCGCCGTTGCGGTTGTCGAAACCCGGGGTGGTGATCAGCGCTTCGCCGGTGCGTGCGGAGACTCGCCCGCCGTAGTTGTCGAAGCCGCCCAGCGCGGTCAGGTTGAGGCGTTGCGCCTGAATGACACCGCCCTGGCGGTTGGCGTCATAGCCATTTTTCAGCACGCCGGCCAGTTTCGCGGTGAACAGACCTTGCAGGCTGGACAGCACTCCGCCCTGACTGTAGAGGTTGGCGCCGGTCAGGTTCAGGTCGCCGCCCTGGGCGATGATCCGGCCGCTCTGGTTGTCGACGGTATCAGCGACATCGACAACCAATGCGCCGACGCTCTGGACCGCGCCACGAACGTTGGAGAGGCTCGCTGCATTCAAATGCGCATCGGCGTTCTGGCTATAGATCAAGCCATCAGCATCGTTGAGGACACTGCCACCCGCGACGACTTTTAGTGTGTTGTTGGCAGCAACAGTGCCGCGGTTACGGTTGTCCAGTTGCCCGGACGTATTGAGGGTCATCAGGCTTTGGCTGATCAGTTGCCCGGCCTGGTTGTTGATCGCCGCGCTGCGCCGCAACAGCAAGTTACCGCCGCTGGCCAGTTTGCCGCTGGTGTTGGTCAGGCTGCCCAGCAGGTCGAGTGTCATATCGGCCTTGCTGCTCAGGTTACCGACGCTGTTGTCGAGGCTGCTGCCTTCGAAGCTGAAACCCTGCTGCGCCGTCAGGTTACCGGCCGCGTTGTTCAGGGCATCGGCGTTGATGGTCAGCCCTGCACCACTGTCGATCAGGCCGTTCTGGCTGTTGTTCAGCAGGCCCGCGACGGTCAGGGTCTGGCCGGTTCCGCTGGAGAGGATGCCGCCGCTGTTGTCGAGGCTGTCAGCGGTTACGCTCAGTGTGTTCTGGCTGACCAACGCACCGTTGCCGCCGTTGAGCAATTCACCGGTAAGGGTTGTAACGAGGTTGCCGTTGCGGCTGGACAAAGTGCCGTTGGTACGGTTATCGAGGCGGTTGCCGGAAACGTTCAGGCCCTGCCAGCCGGAAATCAGACCGTTCTGGTTGAGCAGGTTGGTCGCGTTGACTGTCAGCACGTTGCTGCTGATCAGCTTGCCGCTACTGTTATTGAGGGTGCGGCCATCGAACCTGAAACTCTGTGCGCTGGAGACCTCGCCAGACTGGTTATTCAGGTCGCGAATGCGGTTAAGGGTCAAAGTCCCATCAGCGGTAATCAGGCCGCCGAGGTTGTTGAGGTCGTTGCCTTGCATGTCGATGGACAACCCGGCGTCTCCCATCACGCGTCCGCCATTGAGCGACAGTGCATTGAGGACCAGAGTCATGTCACGCGTGGCCGACACTTCGCCGCTGTTGCCGGCATCCAGGCTGCCCGCCGTCAGGTTCAGGGTGCCGGTACTGTTGATCAGACCTTTGGCGGTGTTGTTGATCGATGTGGCGTTGAGGATCAGGCTGGTGCCGCCCAGCACCTGGCCATTCTGGTTATCGAGGCTGGCCGCGCCCACCTTGAGCGCCTGAGCAGCGTTGATCAGGCCTTTGTCACGGTTGGTGAGCAGGCCGGTAACCGTCAGGTCCAAGTTGTTGCGGCTGGTCAGTGTACCGCCTGTGTTATCGAGGGTATTGGCGGTGGCATCGACACCGGCTGCGGCGATCATGCCTTTGACGTTGGTCAGCGCACGGGCGATGCGCAGGGTCAGCAATTGGTTGCTGAGCAGTTTGCCGCCGCTGTTATCCAGTTGTTGCGCGTTGACGGTGAACGCCTGAGCGCTGGATATTTCGCCGTTCTGGTTTAGAACCTCGTTGACGTTTTTCAGCAGCAGTGCGTCCGGTGCGTTGATCAAACCGCCCTGGTTGTCCAGCTGGCCGTTGTTCAGGTCCAGGCTCAGGGACGTATTGCTGAACAGCTTGCCGCCCTGCTGACTCAGGCGGCTGACACTCGCGGTCAGTGCCTGGCTGCTGCCGATGCTGCCGCCATCGCTGTTGGTCAGTCGTGCGGTCGTCAAGTCCAGGCGATTGCTACTGCTGACGCGACCGTTATGGCTGTTGTCGAAATCCCCGGTCTTCAGGGTCAGCAGGCCTTTGCCGCTGATGTTGCCTTTCTGGCTGTTATCAAGACTGGCACTTTTCAGGTCCAGCGCACCATCGGTCAACAGCTTACCGCCCTGGTTGTTGATCGCCCCAGTGCTGTCGAGGGTCAGGGTTCCGGCGCTGGAAATGCTGCCTGCGGTATTGGTCAGACTGCTGGTCTTAACCGTCAGGACATCTTCGTTGCTGATCAGGCCTTGAGTGTTGTCGAGCGTCGCTGACAGGTCGATACCCAGAGCTTTGAGGGCGCTGAGCGCACCACCGGTGTTGTCAAGCGTGCTGCCCACCAGCGTCAAGCCTCCTTGGCTGGAGAGCAGACCATTCGTTCGGTTGGTGATCTGCGCAACGTTCAGCGTTAGGGCTTTCTGTGCCAGCACCTGACCGCTGTCGCTGTTGTTCAGTTGCTGGCCGGTCAGGGTAATCACGTCCTGACTGGACAGTTCACCGCCGCGGTTATCGATGTCGGTGACATTGATATCGAGGGCTTGGGTTGCGCCGATGAAACCGTTCTGACGGTTGTCCAGCGCGTCGCCGCGCAAGGTCAGTGTGCCTTGGGCAAGCATCTGGCCGTTCTGTTGTTGAAGATTGGCAATCCGCGCGTCGAGGTTTTGCTTGCTCGCCAGTTGCCCGAACCGGTTATCGGCTGTTGCGGCGGTCAAATTCACATCGCCGTCACCAATGAGCGTGCCCTTGACGTTGGTCAGGGCGGTATTGACCATCAAGTCCAGAGCTGCGCGGCTGCTGATCAAGCCTTCGGTGTTGTCCAGGCTGTCGCTGCGAGTGTTCAGCGCGGCAGCGGAAATCGTACCTTTGACGTTGCTCAGCGCCTTGTTGACGATCAGCGTCAGGGCCTGACTGCTGAGCAGTTTGCCGCCACTGTTATCGAGGCTGTCGACGTTCAGGGTGAAGGCCTGTGTACTGGAAATTTCGCCGTTCTGGTTGGCCACGCCGTTGAGATTCTTCAGCAGCAACATGCCCGGGGCGTTGATCAGACCGCCCTGATTGTTCAACTGGCCGTTGTTCAGATCGAGGCTCAGCGAGGTGTTGCTGAACAGCTCACCACCCTGCTGGTCGAGGCTGGTCACGCTGGCCGTCAACGCCAGCGCACTGGCAATACGTCCGGCGCTCTGGTTGATGACCTTGCCTGCCGTCAACTGCAGGGTATCGCTGCTGGTCAGGCGACCGCCCTGGCTGTTGTCGAACGTGCCGGTGGTGACCTGCGTGGCGCCCTTGCCAGCCAGTTTGCCCGCCTGACTGTTGTTCAGGCTGGCGCTGGTCAGTGTCAGCGTGGCGTCGGTAGTAACGGAGCCCGCCTGGTTCTCCAGAGCGCCGGTGGTGGTGACGCTCAAGGCGTCGGCACTGGACAGGCTGCCTGTTGCGTTTTGCAGCGAGGCGGCATTGATCGTCAACGCCGCTTCACTGCTGAGCAGACCAGCGCTGTTGTCCAGCGCACCGGACACATCAATGTTCATGTCCTTCTGGCTGGCCAGCGTACCGCCTGCGTTATCCAGCCGCGCACCGTCGAGACGCAGGGTGTTACCGAACAATAGGCCTTTGTTGAGGTTGATCACACGCGCCACTTTCAGCCCCAGCGCCGTACCGGCGAGGACCTTGCCGCCGTTGCTGTTGTCGAGCGTCTGACCAATGATGTCCACACCGATCTGGCTGGACAGTTCACCGGCCTTGTTGTCGATGTCGGTAACATCGATTTTCAGCGCTTTTGTGGAGCCCACCAGGCCGCCTGCCTGGTTGTCGAGGGTTTTGCCGGTCAGGGTCAGATTGCCCTGCGCAACCAGCTCGCCACCCTGCTGGGTCAGACTGCCGATATTGGCGACCATATCTGCCTGACTGGCGATACGACCGTTGCCGTTGACAACGCTGTCGACCTGCAACTGCATCAGGCCAGCGGCGTTGAGCAGACCGTTCTGGTTGTCCAGACGCGTGCCGACCAGTTCAAGACCGGCATTGCTGTTGATCATGCCTTTTTGCGTGGTGCTCAGGCCGGTCTGGCTATTGTCGAGGGCATCGACGAACAGCTGCAGGCCTTTCTCGGCACGAATCGAACCGCCACGGTTGTCGACGCTGTCGCTATGCACGATCAACAGGTTCTGCGCGGCAATACGGCCGCCGCGGTTGTCCAGCGTCTTGCTCGACAGGTCCATCAAGCCTTTGGCTTGCAGGCTGCCACCCGCGCGATTGTCCAGCGCTCCGCTCAGTTTCAGAGTCAGTTGGCCATCTGTGACCAGTGCACCGGACTGGCGGTTGTCCAGACTCGCAGCACCGATGTCGATACCCTGCCCTGCGCCCAGCGTTCCGGCCTGATTATCGATGGTTTCAGTGATCACCAGTTTCAGGAACCGGTCAGCCATGACCTGGCCAGCGGCGTTATCGAGGCTCAGCGCATTCAGGGTCGTGTTACCGGCGCTGGTCAGCTCGCCGCTGCGGCTCGACAGCTGGCCAGTGACGTTTACCAGCAGGTCGGCATCGCTGCTCAGGCTGCCACTGTTGTTATTCAGCTCATTGGCCGTCAGATCGATGCCGTTGCCAGATACCAGACCGCGCAGGTTGGTCAGCAGTTGGTCAACACGCACGATCAGCGCTTTGTCGCTGAGCACCGAGCCAGCGGTATTGTCCAGCGACGTAGCGGCCAGGGTGAAGCCGTTGGCGCTGGAAATTTCACCGCTGCGGTTGCTGACTGCATTGAGATTTTTCAGCAGCAACTGGCCCGGTGCGGTAATCAGACCGCCGTCGTTGTTCAGCATGCCTTTGCTTAAATCGAGGCTGACATCGCTGTTGCTGTACAGACGGCCATCGTTGGTCTGGTTCAGGCCGGTGATCACGGCAGTCAGGGCCATGGCGCTGGCGATACGACCGGCGTCACTGTTATTGACCAACCCGGCATCGAGCTGAAGGGTTCCGGTACTGGTCAGGCGGCCGCCTTGCTGGTTGTCAAAAGCACCGGTGACGAGCTTCACGCCCTTGCCGGCGATACGACCGTTCTGGCTGTTGTCCAGGCTGGCGCTGGTCAGCGTCAGGGTTGCATCACTTAGAATCTGCCCGCCACGGTTCACCACGGCACCATCGACCGTCAGGGACGAGTTGCCGGAGCTGGTGATACTACCGGCAGTATTGCCCAGAGAAGCGGCGCTCAACACCAGCGTGCCATCGCTGCGCAATGTCCCTTGATCGTTGCTGAGGACGCCCGTGTCTTTCAGACCCAGACTGTTTTTGGCGTAGACGCTGCCACCGCCCGTGTTGATCAGTTGCCCGACGTTCAACTGCACGCTCTGCTGGCCGGAAACGGCACCTGCGCTCTGGTTGTTCAGGCTGTCGGCGTTGAGCAGCAACGTACCATTGGCCAGTAAACGGCCCTTGCCACTGTTATCGAACTGGCCAACGGTTGCGGTCAGCTCTCCAAGGCTGGAGAGCTCCGCGTTGCGGTTGTCCAGCGTCGCGGCACTCAGCTCGACACCGGTGGCGGAAATCAGGCCACGCAGGTTGGTCAGCAACTGGGCGACACGCACGATCAAGGCTTTGTCGCTGATCACCGAACCTTCGGTGTTATCCAGCGTGGTCGCGGCCAGCGTGAAGCCATTGGCACTGGAGATTTCACCGCTCTGGTTGTTGACCACGCTCAGGTTTTTCAGCAGTAACTGGCCCGGCGCGTTGATCAGGCCGCCTTGGTTAGTCAGCAGGCCGTTGCTCAGGTCCAGGCTGACATCACCGTTGCCGTACAACCGGCCATCGTTGGTCTGGTTCAGGCCGGTGACCACTGCGGTCAGGGCCATGGCGCTGGCAATACGACCGGCGTCACTGTTGTTGACCAGCCCGGCATTCAGCTGGAGTGCGCCGGTACTGGTCAGGCGGCCGTCCTGATGGTTGTCGAAAGCGCCAGTGGTAAGCACCACGCCATTGCCCGCAATGCGACCACTCTGGCTGTTATCCAGGCTGCCACTGGAAAACGTCAGGCCTGCATCGCTGATGATCTGCCCGCCCTGGTTGACGACGGCAGCATCGACTTTCAACGTGGCAGCACCGGCGCTGGTGACCCGACCGCCGGTGTTGGCCAGAGAAGCTGCTTTCAGGTCCAGCGTGCCGTCACTGCGCAGTACGCCCTGATCGTTATTCAATGCACCGGTGAGCGTCAGACCCAGTGTGTTTTTTGCATAAACGCTGCCGCCGGAGTTGGTCAGTTGCCCCAGATTCAACTGGACGCCCTGCTGTCCGGAAACCACGCCGTTCTGGTTATTAAGGTTATCGGCTGTCAGCAGCATTGTGCCGTTGGCCAGCAGACGCCCTTTCGCGCTGTTATCGAACTGGCCGATGTCGGCGGTCAGGGTGTTCAGGCTAGAAATTTCCGCGCTGCGGTTGTCCAGCGTTGCAGCACTCAGATTGACGCCATTGGCGGAAATCTTGCCGCGCAGGTTGGTCAGCAACTGATTGATACGCACAACGAGCGCTTTATCGCTGAGCAGCGAGCCGTTCGTGTTATTCAGCGAGTTGGCAGCCAGTGTAAAACCGTTGGCACTGGAGATTTCACCGCTTTGGTTGTTGACCACGTTCAGGTTTTTCATCAGCAACTGGCCAGGCGCATTGATCAGGCCACCCTGGTTGGTCAACAGGCCATTGCTCAGGTCTAGGCTGACATCGCTGTTGCTGTACAGCCGGCCGTCGTTGGTCTGATCAAGGCCGGTGACCACGGCAGTCAGGGCCATGGCGCTGGCGATGCGCCCGGCGTCGCTGTTGTTGACCAGCCCGGCATTCAACTGAAGTGCACCGGTACTGGTCAGGCGGCCGTCCTGATGGTTGTCGAAGGTTCCGGTACTGAGAACCAGACCTTTACCGGCAATGCGCCCGCTCTGGCTGTTATCGAGGCTGGCGCTGGTGAGTGTCAGTTGCGCGTCGCTGAGTATCTGCCCGCCCCGGTTGACGACGCCGTCATTGACAATGATAGACGCAACACCGGCGCTGCTGATGCTGCCCGCGCTGTTGGCCAGCGAGGCTGCACTCCCGGTCAGTGAACCATCGCTGCGCAGCACACCCTGATCATTCTTCAGTGCCCCGCTGACGGTCAGGCCAAGACTGTTTTTGGCAAAAACGCTGCCCCCACCGGTATTGTTCAGTTGGCCCAGGTTCAGTTGCACGCCCTGCTGCCCGGAAACGATCCCGTTCAGGTTATTCAAGCCGCCCGCGGTCAATAGCAGCGCGCCATTGGCCAGCAGGCGACCTTTTTCGCGATTATCGAACTGGCCTATGGTGGCCGTCAGGCTGCCCAGGCTGGACAGTTCGGCGTTGCGGTTATCCAACGCTGCGGCGCTCAGGGTAACGCCGTTGGCGGAGATCTGCCCGCGCAGGTTGGTCAGCAGCTGAGCGATACGCACGATCAACGCTTTGTCGCTGACCAGCGAGCCGTCAGTGTTGTCCAACGAAGTCGCTGCCAGCGTGAAATCGTTGGCGCTGGAGATCTTGCCGCTCTGGTTATTGACGACGTTCAGATTTCTCAGCAGCAGCTGACCAGGAGCGGTTATTTGCCCGCTCTGGTTGTTCAGCAGGCCATTGCTCATGTCCAGGCTGACATCGCTGTTGCTGTACAAGCGCCCGTCATTGGTCTGATTGAGGCCCGTAACCACGGCAGTCAGAGCCATGGCGCTGGCAATACGACCGGCGTCACTGTTGTCGACCAGCCCGGCATTGAGCTGGAGTGCGCCGGTACTGGTCAGGCGGCCGTCCTGATGGTTGTCGAAGACTCCAGTACCGAGCACCAGACCTTTACCGGAAATACGACCGCTCCGGCTGTTATCAAGGCTGCCACTGGTGAGTGTCAGTTGTGCATCGCTGACTATCTGCCCACCCTGATTGACCATCGTGCCATTGAAATTGAGCACACCTGTGCCGGCACTGGTCACACTGCCGTTGGTGTTGGCCAGACCGGCTGCCTTGAGGTCCATTGCGCCATCACTGCGCAATACGCCCTGATCGTTTTGCAACACACCGCCCAGCGTCAGGTTCAGCGCATCCTTAGCGTAAACGCTGCCCCCACCGGTATTGTTCAATTGCCCCAGGTTCAGTTGCACGCCCTGCTGACCGGAAACGATCCCGTTCAGGTTGTTCAAGCCGTCCGCAGTCAACAGCAGCGCGCCACTGGCCAGCAGGCGGCCTTTTTCACGGTTATCGAACTGGCCAACGTTGGCCGTCAGACTGCCAAGGCTGGATATTTCGCCATTGCGGTTGTTCAGTGAGCCCGCTGTCAGATCAAGACCGGTCGCAGAAACCAGACCGCGAAGGTTGGTCAGCAACTGATTGATGCGCACAACGAGCGCTTTATCGCTGAGTATCGAACCGTCGGTGTTGTCCAGCGAAGTGGCTGCCAGCGTGAAGCTGTTGGCGCTGGAAATCTTGCCGCTCTGATTATTGACCGCCGTGAGGTTTTTCAGCAGCAACTGACCAGGCGCAGTGATCTGGCCGCCCTGGTTGGTCAACAGGCCATTGCTCAGGTCCAGGCTGACATCGCTGTTGCTGTACAGTCGGCCATCGTTGGTCTGATCAAGGCCGGTAACCACGGCAGTCAGCGCCATGGCGCTGGCGATGCGACCGGCGTCGCTGTTGTTGACCAGCCCGGCGTTCAGTTGAAGCGCGCCGGTACTGGTCAGGCGGCCGTCCTGATGGTTGTCAAAAGCGCCAGTGGTGAGCACCACGCCATTGCCGGCAATGCGACCACTCTGACTGTTATCCAAACTGCCGCTGGAAAGCGTCAGGCCCGCATCGCTCAGAATCTGTCCGCCACGGTTGGCGACTGCGCCCGTTGTGCTGACGGTTGCCGTGCCGGCACTGGTCAAGCTGCCGCTATTGTTACTCAGAGAGGCCGCGCGCACGGCCAGTGTGCCGTCGCTGCGCAGCACGCCCTGATCGTTGCCCAAAGCGCCGTTGACGGCCACATTCAGGTTGCTTTTGCCGTAGACACTGCCGTTGCCGGTGTTGGTCAGTTGCCCCAGATTCAGCTGTACGCCTTGCTGTCCGGCGACCGAGCCATTCTGGTTGTTCAGGTGGTCAGAGGTCAGTTGCAGCGCGCCGTTGGCCAGCAGACGGCCTTTTTCGCGGTTGTCGAACTGGCTGACGGTCGAGGTCAGACTGCCGAGACTGGAGATTTCCGCGCTGCGGTTGTCTAAGCTTGCCGCGTTGAGCAGCAGATCGCCATTGGCGCTGATAAGCCCCAACTGGTTGAGCAACGGCCCGGAAATACGGGCGGACAAAGCGCTGCTGCTGAACAGCTTGCCTTGCTGGCTGTTGTCCAGCGAACTCGCAGTGATCGTCATAGTGCCATTGCTGCTGATCAGCCCGCTCTGGCTGTTGAGTACCTGAGACGCGTTGATGTCGACAGTGCCGCCCTGGCTCAAAATTCGGCCTGACTGACGATTGTCGATGGCAGTAGCTACGATGCGTGTGCTCGACTGACCGTTCAGTGTGGCCCCCTGATTGTTCAGGGTCTGGCTGATGCTGGCTTGCAGGGCGCGGCTGGCGGTGATGCTGCCGCTGTTGTTCAGCCCGTTGGCAGACAGCGTCACATCGCCCGATGTGTTGCGGCTGTTGTCTGCATTGACTCCCGCCTCGATCACCGCGGTGTTATTGATCTGACCGCCTGCGGAAAGTGTCAGTGCATCGCGTGCGGCGACGTTCTGCCGGGTGATGAGATCACCTGCCGTGGTCATGCCCAGTGACGACCCAGCATAAACCGGCCCGTTGACCTCGGCACTGTTGGCCTTGACCGCCACAGCACCGCTGGCAGCGGTCTGCATCATGCTCAAGTGGCCGTTGGCATCAAGCTGGATATCTCCGCCACTGGCCGCCAGATCGCCAGCCAGCCTGACGCCGACACCCGCCTCGGTGCCCACCAGACGGATAGCACCGGCATACATGCCGCCCAGCGCCGAGCTGTCGACGGCCAGTTCCGGTTTGGCGCTGCCGTCGTCAGGCAAGGCGGTGGGGTTCAGCGTCTGTGCGTCGACATCGTTGCGACCGGCAATGATGTTGAGGCGCTTGGCGTGTATCTCGGCATTGATCTTCGCGCTACGGGTGATGATGTCGAACTGGTCGACGTTGTCTGCGTTCAGCCCCACACCGTCGATGGATATGCTGCCGCCCTGCACATTGAAACGCTGCAACTGCCCGTTGGCATCCAGCACCGGTTTGCCGGTGGTCAGCGTGACCTGCGGGGTATTGATGAAACCGCAGCCGTTGCAACTGATGCCGTAGGGGTTGGCGACGATGACACGTGCCGCCTGCCCGGCCACTTCCGTATAGCCTCTAAGCTGACTGGCGTTGGCCCCCACCACTTCGTTGAGAATGGTGGTGGCCGCCGTGCCGCGCAGGTTGGAGTTGCCGACGATGATGCCGCCCAGTTGAGTGCTCTGGGTCTGGTTGGTGGAGTTGTTGAGGATGACGCCCTGGCTGTCGACGTTGAACTGCTGATACTGGTTGTGTGACAGGCCGTTGGCATTAGGCGTGGCAATATTGACGATAGGCACGCCATTGCCGGCCTGATTCAGGCTGGTATTCGTGCCGCTGACCACGATGCCTTCGGCTTGAACCAGCATCGGCTGCCAGAACATCGCATTGGCGAGAATCAGCGCGAGGCCGCGCTTGGGCATTCCCCAGAAAGACCGGCGCTCGACCAGCACAGCAGAAGGCTGACGAGCAAGCAGAGCCAGTTGGTGAACGTCCATGTAAATGACCTCGGAACAGGTAGGTTGAATACGGTGTGATTAGAGGAAAAAGTCCATACGGAAATAGATCGGCGCTTCGCGCTCGATCACATCGGGACGTTCCAGGGAATGAGCGAACGTCACTGAGGCAGCAACGTGCTGGCCACGCGTAAACAGCTCGAACGAGTTACTGGACAAGCGACCATGCTGACTGCCGTTGTAACGATCGTTGCGGATAACACCCTGGTCGTAACCGGCAGCCCCGCGCCATACTCGGCGAACACCGGGCGCAGCCAGTCCAGGGTGACCGGGCGAGTCAGGCGCAACTCGTTACGCCAGTAACCACCGCTGTCGCCAGACAGAAACTCATCCTTGTAACCGCGCACCGATGCTGATCCGCCCAGGCTGGTGCGTTGCGAGCTGAACAGCACATCCTCACTGCGCTGCCCGGTGGCCAGGCTGGTGAAGCTCAGGTTTTCGCCCCACAGTTGAAAGGGGTGCAGGTAGCTGAGGGTGCCGGTGTATTTGCGATAACGTGCATCAGCCTCACCCGGGCGAGGATCGTGGTTGCCCTGCGCGTCCAGTGCACCGATGCCTTGCTGCATGCCCAGATCGATGTTGACGAACGCCGAGCCAACCCGCCGCCCATGGTTGATACCGAACTGCGCCTCGGTGATGCGATTGCTGCTGACCGCCAGCTTGCTGTCTTCGACATAATTGTTGGTGCGCAGGTAGGACAGACCGGCATTGAGCGAGGTCTTGCTCAGCGCGTCGCGATACACGACCCGCTCGGCCTTGAACTGGTGGTTCTGGCTATCGCCGTCCTGCTTGAAGTTGACGTTCGAGGCCTGCGCCACCGAACGATATTCACTGGTGTTGTACAGGTAGCTGAACGTCCACCAGCCCCACGGCAGGCTGTAGGCAAGCGAGGCGTTGCGGGAGGCTTTCTGCCGATCGCTGATCGCATCGTGGCCGCCGCGCAGGCTGAACTGGTCGGCCAGCCCCGACGGATTATCCCACTCAAGGCCAGCGTTCCATTGCTGCTCGCCGGTGCTGCGCTGACCTTCGTTGGTACGCGACAGGTTGGCCCGCCATGGTTTTTGCGGAGTGTTCTTGACCACTACGTCACTGCCGCCGACGACTTGGCCGGGGGTCAGTTCCATCTGCGCCTGATTGGATGGCAGGCGATTGAGCTGATCGACCATCTGCTCGATTTCGCGCAGGTTGACCATCTGGCCTTCCCTGCCGGGAAACGTCATGGCCAGCTCACGCGCCGACAGGCTGCTGGCGGCATCGCCACGCAGATGCTCCAGCTTGCCTTCGATGACCAGCACTTGCAGGTCGCCTGTCGACAGGTCCTGTTGCGGCAGGTAGGCGCGAGTCGTCACCAAGCCTTTTTCGAGGTAGTGATCGGTGATGACTTTCAGAAGCTCATTGAGCTGCGCGACACCAAGGCACTTGCCAATATAGGGCTTGGTCAACGCATCGCGCTCGGCGGCCGACAGCGAGTCGGCGCCCTTGAGCTCAATACGATTGATGGTGAAACAACGTGTATCGGCCGGGGAAGCTGGGGCAGCGGGCGTGGCTTGTTTGCCGGGCAGGTCCTTGAGCTCTTCAAGACGGCGGCGCTGCTCTTCGAGCAGGCGATCCTGACGGTCACGAATAAGGTCTTGATCACCTGGCAAACTGGCAGGAGCAGTGGCTGCAAGCGAGGTAGCTGGCGCGATGGCGAGCAGTAGCAGCAAAGCCAGTTTTAGGGCATGAGGATACACGGCGCGTCCTTGCGGTAGCATATTGCTATCAAAAAGGTGGGCAATACTAGAACGCCATCATAGCGGCGTCAAATATTTGTATCGACCTTGTATCCGATTTGTTGAACTTTTTTTAAAGCTTATTTTTACAACACTGACCTTTAGCCAGCGCTCAAGGGTCATGTGCTTAATATTGATAGGGGACAGCGTATCTTTTCGACATAGTATTAAGGTCATAATTAAATATATGCAGAAATGCTGATCGGCTAGCACGCGAAAACCGGATCGTGTCAAGGCCGCAGATACACTAGTAAAATGACTATGGTCTAAGGAAACAGGCGCAGGCATGCGGACCTTCCAGGGCTCTGGATCGGCGCCGACGGTCCTTTTTTGCATGGCCAGGGTGTAAAACAGAGGCAGCAGGTTTCGATCAAACCCTGTGGTGTGGCGCATGAGCAAAACGGGGATGAGCAATAACAACTAGTTGTCGGCCAACACTCGACAATGAACCGCTATGCCAGAATCAGCGCCGTCTCCCGCTGTATGCAGTATCGCGAGGTGTGCAGCCCTGCATTTGTTTAAAAGCGAGTCATCGACTCTAAAGCCTCCCGCGCCACGCACGGGAGGCCTATCGAATCACTGTTGCCCGGACAACTTCATGATCATTCGCGACAGCAAGTAGATCCGCGGCGCCACGCTGCCCACTTCGGCATACTCTTCGGGCGTATGGATATTGCCGCCGACAATCCCGAAGCCATCCAGCGTTGGTGTACCCACGCTGGCAGACAGACTTGAATCCGCCGCCCCGCCGCTGCCCTCGATGGTCAGGGTGCGACCCAGTTCGCCGTAGATGCCTTGCGCCATCGCGACCAATGCATCGGACTGCGCGGTCTGCGGCATCGGTGGCAGGCCACGGACCAGACTGGTCTTGACCTCGGTATCGGGCACCAGCTTGTTGGCCGACACCCTGGCCAGGTCCTGCTCGACGCGGTCGAACTCTTCCGGTACGGCAGCGCGCACATCGGCCTTGGCGCTGGCCTGATCGGGAATCACGTTGGTGCGATCCCCCGCCTTGAGCACGGTGAAGTTGATGGTGGTTTTCTTCTCCTCGTCACCCAGCTTGCCGAGTTGCAGGATCTGATGGGCAACTTCGGTCGCGGCGTTACGTCCCAGCTCAGGCGCAACGCCTGCATGCGAGGCCTTGCCCTTGACTTCGACCAGCGCGGTTGCCGAGCCTTTGCGCCACACCACCAGACCGTCGGCCGGACGCCCCGGCTCCAGGTTGAGCGTCACGTCATGCTCCTTCGCGGTTTTCTTGATCAGCTCGGTAGCAACGCCTGAGCCGGTCTCCTCGCTGGCGTCGAGCAACACCGTGATTTGCGCGTAGTCGGTGAATTTCAAGTTGTGCAGCACCTTCAGTGCATAGATAGCTGCAACGATGCCGCCTTTGTCATCCATCACCCCTGGGCCATAGGCACGCCCGTCCTTGATGTGAAACGGACGCTCGGCCGCGGAGCCTTCCTTGAACACGGTGTCCATGTGCGCCATCAGCAGAATCTTCGCCTTGCCGGTGCCTTTCAGGGTGGCGATGACGTGGTTGCTGGCCTCTGGCGTATTTGGAACGAGCTCGATGGTGGCACCGAGCTTTTTCAGTTCTTCGATCGCGATGTCGCTGACCTTGGTCAGGCCCGGTACATACCCGGAACCCGAGTCGATGTTCACCAGACGCTCCAGCAGCTTCAAGGCGTCGTCCTTGTATTGCTCGGCATCCGCCTGGATAGCCTTGTGCGGTTCGGCAATGGCCGCCGGTGCCAGGGCTGCCAGCGCAAGCGCCAGGGCAAGATGGGCGGCCAGTGGCGAGCGGGTAAATGAGCGCATGTGTTTCATCCTTGTGTTCGATCATCGAGGTTTTTTCAGGACCATACCCTACACACGTACCGGCCGTCATGGCTCACCTCGCCCTGCGCCAGCGCTCGAAGCGGTCGAACAGCAGCGCGTAGAGGATCGGAATCAGGCCCAGTGTCACCAGCGTACCCAACGCAAGGCCACCCATGATGGTGATCGCCATGCCCTCCCAGAGCGGGCCGGCAAACAGCATCAGCGGCACCAGCCCGATGATGCAGGTCAGTTTGGTCATCACGATCGGCCGCAAGCGCTTGATCGCTGCATTAACCACTGCATCACACACCGCCAGGCCTTGCTCGCGTTCAGCCTCGATACGTTCGAGCAGCAGCACGGCATTGTTGACGATGATGCCGGCCAGCGACAGCAGCCCGAAGGTGGCCATGAAGCCGAACGGATAGCCGGTGAGCACCAACGCCAGCGCCACGCCGATCAGCACGAAGGGCACGCTGGAGATGACGATCAGCAGCTTGCGGAACGAATTGAACTGCCAGACGAACAACAACAGCATCGCGACCAGTGCATGCGGCATGTACTGCAACAGCGCCTGATTGGCTTCGGCCGAGTCTTCAATTTCGCCACCCGGTTCGATGTGGTAACCCGCCGGCAGGCTGATTGCAGCTATCTGCGGTGCCAACTGTTCGACGATCGAGGTCGCCGTCATTGACGGATTGTGCCCCACCACCGTGATTGCGCGTTGCAGATTACGCCGCTGAATAGTCGATGCCTCGGCCCTGGGCTCGACAGTGGCAATGGCCGACAACATCAACGGCGCGCTCCCGGAAGCCGGATAAATCAATGTGCGGTCCAGATCATTGCCCGGTTTGCTCAGGGTGCTCTGCTCGCGCGCCACAATGGCGACAGCAGTATCGCCATCCTGCAGCGACGACACGGACAGCCCGCTGTTTCTCAGTTGCAGGGCCTGGGCGATGTCCTGAGTGGCAACACCGGCCTGCAGGGCCTTGTACGAATCGACAACAACTTCGTAACGCAGCAATCGGGTCCGCCAGTCATCGTGGACATCCAGGGTTCCGGGCAACGCCGACAACGCCTGCTCGATCTGTCGGGCAATACCGCGCAACACTTCCTCATCAGGACCGATGACCCGGTAGACCGCAATCCCCGCCTCGGTGGTGCCCATCGAGAATCGTTTGGGCTGCGCTTCGATTTCGGGGTGCTGCGCGAGGATAAACTGCCGTGTGCGCTCGATCACCGCATCGAGGTCGGCACCTTCGCGCACGCTGACAGTGAAATACGCGATATTCGGCGCGGGCAACGGGGGATTGAGGCCAAGCACGATCCGCGGCCCGCCACTGGCGACATAACCAATGCTGTGTTCCACATCCTGATCGCTGCTCAGCCACTGGCTGATATCACGCACCGCTCGCGACGTGTCTCGCGAGCTGCTGCCGGGCTCGAGCACCAGCGGAATCTGGAACTGCATGCGATCCGACTTCGGCAGAAAATCGTACGGCACCCGGGTCAGCACCACGACCGCCAACGCCAGCAAACCCATCATGCAGGCGATGAAGAGCAGCGAGTGATTCAGCAAACGCTCGATGACCTTGCGATAGCCACGGTAGAACAGCGATGCATACTCATCGGCATCATCCGCCGACGCTTTGCCGGCCGGCACCCTGGCGAAGTAAAAGCACAACAGAGGCGTCACCGTGATGCTGAGCAGCCAGGAGCTGATCAGCGTCGTGGCGAGCACAACCGCCAGCGAACGCAGGTATTCGTTGGTACTGGTCTGCCCCAGAAAGAAAGGCGAAAACGCCAGGACGATGACCAGTGAAGAAGTCAGCAGAGGGATCATCAAGGTGCGCCCGGCCTCCTCACAGGCGCGCTGTCGATCCTCCCCCGCATGCAGGCGTCGCTCAATGTCTTCGGCGATGACAATGCCGTTGTCCACCAGCAAGCCCAGCGCCAGGATGATCGCGGCAATCGACACCGTCTGCAGTTCGATCCCCAGTACGCGCATGACCAGCAGCGTACTGAGGATGGTCAAGGGCACAATCACCCCGACCACCAGCCCGGTGCGCCAGCCCAGAAATAGCATGACCACGCACATTACGATCACCACCGTCTCGGCCATGACGTGATACATCTTGCTCATCTCGTGCTCGACCACGCTGGACTGGAAGGTCACCACGTGCAAGGTAAAACCCGTCGGAAGTTGCTGCTCCAGCTCAGCGAGTCGCTTGCGCAAGGCATCACCGAAGCTTTGCACATTGAGGCCTGGCTGCATCGAAACGGCCAGTACCACAGCATCCTGTCCCTGATAGATCGCTTCGGTTTCCGGCGGGTCGACAGGGCTCACCGATACCCTGCTCAGGTTCTGCAACGCGACCTTCTGACCACTGGGCAACTGCACCGGGAACTGCCGAAGCTGCTCCGGCGAAAGCACCTCGTCACTGATCGAAAGCGTGGTGCTCTGCTGCCCGATGACCGGGTTGCCTCCCGTCGCGATCAGGTTGCGGGCCTGCAGTTGCTGAAGCAGCTGTTGCGGGGAAAGCCCGGCGGCGGCCAGCGTCTGGTGATTGAAGTCGAGGTAAATGCGTTCATCCTGCAGCCCATACAGCTGGACCTGATCGACGCCCTTGAGCTCATAAAGCTGATTACGCAAGCGCTTGATCGGGCCACGCATCTCGCCCATGGTGAAGCCCGGCGCGGTCAGCGCGATCGAAGCCACGGCGACGCGACCGAAATCATCATCGACAAAAGGCCCTTGGGTGCCGGGCGGAAAACCACCGCTCGTTTCACTCACCTTCGCCCGGAGCCGTTGCCACAGCAGCCCGAGATCCTTGACGTTGTCATACGCCGTAACCTGCACGATCACTCGGCCAGGCTGGACCGTGGTGAGCACGTTCTTGATCTCGGCCAGTTCACGGATACGCTCTTCGAGCGGCCTGGCGAGCAGTTCCTCGGTGCGCTCTGCGGACAGCCCTTCCAGAGACACGCTGACCAATGCGTCGCGAACGGTCACCGAAGGTTCTTCCTGAGAAGGAAAGCTCAAAAACGTGACAACACCGGCCAGCAAAATCAGCAAGGCAGCGAACAGGGTCAGGCGGCTTGCGCCCATGGCGCGGGAGGTAAGGTTCATTGCGCGTCACCGGTCAGGCGAGTGTCTGAATGAAACAGCGTGACGGGCTGACCGTCCTGCAGAAAGGCGGTGCCGGCAGTGACCACCTGCTCACCTGCGACCAGCCCGCTGACGACCAGTGCCCGACCTTCTCTGACCATACCCAGCGTCACGGAGCGTACGGCGACTGTTCCTCCCGCCTGGTAAACGAAGACTTCAGCAAGGTGGCTGTTGGCACCCATCCTTAACGCTTGCACTGGAACCGACAGCGACTGTGCGTCGGCAGCGGGGTGCATTTGCACAAGCAGCGTGACGCCACTGGGCAGCCTGCCGGCAGGCCGCAGCACTCGGAACACAGCCGTTCTGACCAGCCCGTCATCGGCGCGGGGCGAAATGCCTTCCAGGGCGAGATCAAACCCTACCGTACCGTCTGCGCTGCTGGAGGCGCTGGCGAGGTCGCCCGGCTCAAGCGACTCGGCAAGTGCCAACGGAACAGCCGCCACCACTTGTTGCTCTGCGGCGGACTCTATATCCAGCACCACCTGTCCGGCGGACAACACGCTCTGCGGTTGTGCATGGCGCGCCACCACACGCCCGGCAAAAGGTGCGATCAAGCGGGTGCGATCCAGTTCGCGACGGGCCAGATCCAGCTCGGCCTGCGTGCGCATCAGCTCGGCGCTGGCTTGTTCACTGGACGACTGGGCCGACTCGACCACGCTCTGAGCGACACTGCCCGCTGCGAGCAGGTTTTGCTGACGCTGGTAGTTACGCTGGCGCTCCAGCGCCTGAGTCCGAGCTAGCCGCAAAGCGGCCTGCGCCTCCTGCAGACGCAATTGCGCAGGCTGCGGATCAAGGCGGGCGAGCACCTGGCCCGGCTTGACGCTATCACCAATGTCGGCCCGCAGCTCTGTCAGGGTGCCTGCCGATTCAAACGCCAGACTGGCGCGATCCTGCTGCCGAACGGTGCCAATGAAGCGCAACGCAGCGCCCTCTCCTGCCCGCACCGTCTCAACCTTGACAGCCCGGACAGGCGGAACGCTGGCCGTCTGTTTATCACCGCAGCCACTGATCATCAGAGTGATCAGCACGACGCCGAAAGCGCGTGACACACACCGCCGTAGGGCCGGAAACGCATCAGGATTCAATCGCATGGCAGGCTTCAACCCTTCAGAAAGCGTAATTCAAGGCAATCAGGCCACTGCCTTCGGCATCGGTCTCGACCAGCGGACTGCCGCGGGTCTGGTCGGTGTAATGCGTTACCCCGACGCTTGCGACGGTTGACCAGTGGGCGTCGAAGGTATGCTGCCAGGCGAGCGACGCCGAGTAGGCGTAAATGCCGCTGTCTGCGCTGAAACTGGAGAAGCCGGTGCGCTGACTCTGGATCGGGCTCACGCCGAAATAGGTCTGGTTGTAACGGCCGTCACCAGCGTGCGCATCGATGTCGAGGGTCACCGTATCGGTCTGACTGTGGTAGGCGATGCCCTCGAAACCCAACCGGTAACGATTGCCACGTTTTTCACCAGCCACCCGCAGTTCGGCCTCGGCACTGACGGACAGCCACGGCATGAGTTGCTGGGAAACCATGAAGTCGCCAACGGTCGCGCCCTTGACGGTGCCCATCCCTCTCAGCTCGTTGGAACCAGGCCGATTCGTACTGTTTTTCTCGGTACGACCGAAATCGTAATTGAGTGCAGCGCTGGCACCGAACCCGGAATCCGACTGCCATTGCAGCCCCAGGCCGCGCGTGGTATCGGCGAAAAAGATGCCGCGCTGGACCGTCAGCATGGGCACCACCTGACTGCGGTATTCATCGGCCCCCATGTAGCGCGGCAGCACGGCCATGCCGAGCCCGAAATTGACGTTGAACCGGTCACCCAGTATCGACTGACTTTCAGCAGTGCTGTCCTGGGCGCAGGCCTGACCTGCCAGGGTCATGGCCGCAGAGGTGATCAACACGGTCAGCACAGGTTTAAGCAGCGCAGACCGCAGGTGAGTACGAGAGATTGCAGGGCTCATGGGGATACTCCGGTTTCATTCAGGATTGGGGTGGGGTTGTCGGTTCTGCTCCGTGCAGCACTCGAAACAGATCGATGCGGTTTTGCTGCAGCGCATCGAGGGACTGGCGAGCGGCTGCGTCGGCTTCAGCAATACGGAGAGTGGAAACCAGCAATGCAGTGCGCTCGACGGCGCCCGCATTGAGTTCAAAGGACAGGCGCCGCACTTTTTCCTGGACCAGCGCAACCCGCTCGACCTCGTTGCGGACATGGTTCAGGGCCTGCTGACGGCGGGTCAGCACAGCGGACATTTCACGGAAGGCGTTCTGCACAGCCTTTTCATACTCGGCCACCGCGATCTGCTGACGCACCTTGGCAAGGTCCAGGTTGGCCTGATTACGCCCGCCGTCGAACAGCGGCAGATTCAACTGCGGCGTAAACAGCCAGGCCCCGCTGCCGTTGCTGAACAAGCTGCGCAGGCTGTCGCTCTGCAAGCCCACGCCGGTACTGAGTTTTATGGACGGAAAGAACGCCGCACGGGCAGCACCAATGTTGGCATTGCTGGCCTTGAGGGCTTCTTCGCGCTGACGGATGTCAAAGCGTTCCAGCAGACGCTGAGACGGCAGATTCGACAGCCAGGACGGCGTCTCGACCAGCGCGGTGGTGAGCGCAGGGGTGTCTGGCGTGCTGACGGGCAATACCGTCGAATAGCCGGTGAGTAACAACAAGGCCTGCGACGCGTTGGCGTGATCGCTTGCCGCATCCTGTACCTGCTGTTGCGCGCTCAGGGTGTCGAGGCGCTGTGCCATCAGATCATCCAGCGAAAGCGCACCTTGACGCTGCTGCTCTTCGGCCGCCTTGACCAGCATCAGCCGGGCCTCGTGAACCGCCTGCGCATCCTGTTGCACGGCAGCGGCCAGACGCTCGGCCAGCCAGGCGCGGGCGACTTCCGCAATCAACGCACTGCGTGCCGCCTGCTGGCCGTAGGTGGTGACCAGATAATCGTGCCGCGCCGCCTCTGACAGGCTGCGCACGCGCCCGAAGAAATCCAGTTCAAAGTCAGAGACGCCCACCGACGCGATGGAAATGTCCTGGCCATAACGCTCGTCGGCGGCCGCATTATCGAAGTGCTGACGATCGCGCTCGACACCTGCAGCGAGGGTCGGAAAGCGATCGGCGCGGGTAATGCCGCGCATTGCCCTGGCCTCCTCCACACGCAGCACCGCCACACGAAAATCGCGATTGAACGCGAGGGCCGATTGCAGCAACCGGCGCAGTTCGCCTTTTGGCGACAACTCGCCAGCCAGCGCTTCTTCGTCGGCACTGAGCACGACGGCGCTGGAGGTGTTCGAGGCCGGGACCACAGCGGACGCCTGATCGACCGGGACCGGCAACGCCGGACGCTGATAGGCCGGTATCAACGAGCAGCCCGAAAGAGTCAGGCTCGCCAGCATGGCCAGGCAACGCCAGCGGCGGTTGCGGATACGCTTGGACAGCGGTGTACTCATCGGCATAGGATCTGTCCGCGACAGTGGGCTCTGGACAGCATCCTGAACGTCGACTTTCAACAAACCGTTCGTGAATTATCAAGATTTGATCAAGAGGCGCGCTCGTGTCAGGAAAACGCATTCTTATCGTTGAAGACGACGCCGACAGTGCCAGCATTCTCGAGGCTTACCTGCGTCGTGACGGTTTCAACGTCGGGCTGGCCGAAAACGGTCAGCGCGGTATCGATATGCACCGTCAGTGGAAACCCGACCTGATTCTGCTGGACGTCATGCTGCCGCTTGTCAGTGGTACCGACGTGCTGTCGGCCGTCCGGCGCTGCAGCGACACGCCGGTGATCATGGTCACCGCCATGGGCGACGAACCGGAAAAACTCGGCGCCTTGCGCTATGGGGCCGACGATTACGTGGTCAAGCCTTACAACCCGCGAGAAGTGGTGGCCCGCGTGCATGCGGTTCTGCGGCGCTCCCAGCAGAACGGCAACAACGAGCGTCATTTGCGCTACCAGAACCTGCTGGTGGAGCTGGATGCGGTCACCGCGATCATTGAAGGTCAGGATGGCGCAGAGACCGTACTCGACCTGACACCTACCGAGTTCAAGATCCTTTCAACGCTGCTGAAAACGCCGTCCAAGGCCTTCACTCGCGAAGAACTGCTGGAAATCTGCCTTCCCGACAGCGAGGCGCTGGCCAGGGTTGTCGATGCGCATGTGCATAACCTTCGGCGCAAACTGGAGATCCATGGCGTGGAAAATGTGCTGGTCACCGTCCGTTCGGTCGGCTATCGGTTCAGGTGATCTTCATGCGAGATTTTTTCAGGCACAGACAAAAACCGTTGTGGCACTGGGTCGGCATGCGCATGAGCATGCTCGCCGTCGGTGCGGTCATCGTCATCGCGTTCTGCATGTGGCTACACGTCACAGTCTCTGACTGGCTCACCCTGCAGGCAATGCCGGCCGACGTGCGCATGGAGTTCCTGCGGCTGCAGGCCGAGCCCACCCTGGACATGGTCAAGCTGCGCGAACTGTTCTTCGAGTATTACCCGATCGAAAACCTGCTGCCGGGCATTGCCAACAAGGAATGGTGGGTGCTGGCAGCGCTGGTGTCGATCGCGATCCCGATCATCATATTCTTCGGCTTTCTGTTTTCCCGTCCGCTTTCCAGCCAGTTCTCCTCGATTGCCAGAGGCGCACGTCAGGTCGCCCAGGGTGACTTCAAGACGCGCCTGCCGATGAGCGCCAACGACCCGGACGAATTGCAGGCGCTGGTCAGCGACTTCAATACCATGACCACTCAGCTCGGCCGTTACGAACTGGAAGTCAGCGAGTCCAGTGCCATGATTGCCCATGAGCTGCGCACGCCACTGAATGCCGCCATGGGACGCATACAAGGCATGATCGACGAAGTGTTCCCGCGTGACCTGGCACAACTGGAAATGGTCCACCGCCAGCTCGGCCAGTTGAACAAACTGGTGAGTGATCTGCACCTGCTCTCGCTCGCCAGCGCGGGTCAGTTGACCCTGGACAAGACGGAGTTTTCCCTTGAGAAACTGGTGGTCGAACGTCTGGGCTGGTTTGCCACGCCGCTCAATGAGGCAGGTGTCGCCGTGACGATCGATATCCCGCGGAAATTGACCGTCAACGCCGACCGTGACCGGATCGGTCAGGTCGTGAATATTCTCGTCGATAACGCGCTGCGCTATTCGGCGATGGGTGGTGAGCTGCTGATTGTCGGCAAAGCCAGCGCAGGGCGCATGGAACTGACCGTCTCGGACCGCGGCCCCGGCTTTGACTCGGAGAACCTCGAACAGGTGTTCGACCGCTTCTGGCGTGCCGAACGTTCGCGAGCGCGCTATTCGGGAGGCAGCGGCCTTGGCCTGTCCATCGCCAGAGCGATTTGTCTCGAGCACGACGGCACTATCGAGGTCCGCAACAGGCCAGGCGGAGGATCCGTCATCCGCCTGGAGATTCCGGGCTGAGCCTGCCTGTCCGGCCCCGCAGATCAGTGCCCCATCAACGAATCGATACCGTCCGGCTTGTCATGCACACAAAAGCGGTCCACCAGCGTAGCGGTGGCCCGGTTCATGCCGATAACGTCGACGCTGATGCCCGCCTTTCTCAGTTTCAAAACCACCTTGTCCAATGCGGCCACAGCGGTGATGTCCCAAAAATGCGCCTCGCGCAGATCGATGACCAGTGTCTCGAGGCTTTCGCGCAGGTCGAATGAGGCCATGAAACGGTCAGCGGAGGCGAAGAATACCTGGCCGGTCACGTAGTAGGTGCGATGGCTGTGGAAGGGATCACGATGCGACGTGACATCGAGGAAGTGAGCGATCTTGCTGGCAAAGAACATCGAGGCAAGCAGAGAACCGACCAGCACACCATAGGCAAGGTTATGGGTCGCCACGACCACCACCACGGTGACCACCATCACGATGTTGGTCGAGAGCGGGTATTCCTTGAGGTTGCGGATCGAGCCCCAACTGAAGGTACTGATCGACACCATGATCATCACCGCCACCAGCGCCGCCATCGGAATACGCGCCAGCCATTCGCCCAGAAACAGCATCATGATCAACAGCAGTAAACCTGCGCTGAGGGTTGAAAGACGTGTTCTGCCGCCAGACTTCACGTTGATCATCGACTGGCCGATCATGGCGCAGCCAGCCATGCCGCCGATCAGACCCGTGGCGATATTGGCAATGCCCTGCCCTTTGCACTCACGGTTTCGGTCACTGGTGGTATTAGTCAGGTCATCGACGATGGTCGCGGTCATCATCGACTCCAGCAGGCCCACCACGGCCAGCGCGGCGGAATACGGCAGAATGATCAGCAGTGTGTCGAGATTGAGCGCGACGTCCGGCCACATGAAGGTCGGCAGACTGTCGGGCATTGCGCCCATGTCACCCACGGTTCGTACATCAAGCCCCATGTAAATGGAAATTGCGGTGAGCACCAGAATGCACACCAGCGGCGAAGGCAGCAACTTGCCCAGCACCGGCACGCGCGGGAACAGGTAGATGATTGCCAGGCCCGCTGCGGTCATGGCGTAAACCGGCCAGGTCACATGGGTCAATTCCGGCAACTGGGCCATGAAAATCAGAATCGCCAGTGCATTCACGAACCCGGTAACCACCGAGCGTGAAACGAAGCGCATCAACTCACCCAGGCGCAGATAGCCGGCGATGATCTGCAGTACGCCGCAGAGCAAGGTGGCGGCCAGCAAATACTGAAGCCCGTGCTCTTTGACCAGATTCACCATCAGCAAGGCCATCGCACCTGTAGCCGCAGAAATCATCGCCGGGCGCCCGCCCACGAACGCGATGACCACGCAGATACAGAACGACGCGTAAAGCCCGACTTTCGGGTCTACCCCGGTGATGATGGAGAACGCGATGGCCTCTGGAATCAGGGCCAATGCAACAACCAGCCCGGCCAATACATCGGCACGAACGTTGGAAAAACACGTAGCTTTGATTTTTTCGAGCATGGAAATACCTGTGACAGACGCAGCAAGACGCACGGCAGCGATTGCCGGACGAGCAGGAGCATCGGTTTTCGATTAAGTAGTCAGAGTGGGAGTGGCGGCGACCAAAAAACGGGCGCAGCAACGGGCGACTGCAGCAAGAAGGCAGTCAGGTGTTGCGAGGGGGGCGTAGCGCTAAGGCGGCGTAGGCAGCCAGTTGGAACGGGACACGTCTATTTCCTTCGATGGGTCGTAAGGCGCTGGCATCATAGACCTATCCGTTTGAGTGATTCAAGCGCAAGTCATCTCCCCGAACGACCTGAGTGACGGATGGCGCAACACCCTGAAACACGTGAAAAAGCCATCTGATATTGTTTTTTACAGTTGTTTTGTCTCTGTTCGTTATGGCCGGTTTCGCTCATGATGCAGCCTTGTTCATTCGATGCCGCTTATGAAACGTTACGAAAAATTCGCCGCCGACATCTCGGAAATGATTCGCAGCGGCGTCCTGCCCGCCGGGGAAAAAGTCCCGTCCGTACGCGTCGCGAGTCGCACCTGGTCCGTCAGCCCGGCGACGGTCTTCAAGGCCTATTACCTGCTGGAAGACAAGGGACTGATTCAGGCCCGCGCACGCTCCGGGTATTACGTGCGCGAGCATGCCGCCAATGCACTGATCGAACCTGAACTGATCAGACACGCCAGCGAAGGCACCGAACTGGGTGTCAGCGACCTGATCTTTTCAGTGCTCGGCTCGCTCAAGGACCCGGACACCGTGCCATTTGGCTCGGCGTTTCCCAGCCCGCACCTGTATCCGTTGGCGAGCCTGGCAAAGTCGATGGCTTCAGCTGTGCGTGCGCTGACGCCTGCGGGCATCGTCAGCGACATGACCACCGGAAACCCCGAGCTGCGCCGACAGATCGCCCTGCGCTACATGATCAGTGGCGTGCGCTTGCCCGCTGACGAACTGGTCATCACCAATGGCGCCATGGAAGCCCTGAACCTGTGCCTGCAGTGCGTCACCGAGCCCGGCGACCTGGTCGCCATCGAAGCTCCGGCGTTCTATGCCTGCCTTCAAGTGCTGGAGCGTCTGAAGCTGAAAGCCGTCGAAATCCCCGTGCATCCGCGTGACGGGGTGGACCTCGATTCGCTGCAGGACAGCCTGACACGCCTGCCGATCAAGGCTTGCTGGTTCATGAGCAGCTTTCAGAACCCATTGGGCGCGAGCATGACTCAGGAAAACAGGATCAGGCTCTACGACCTGCTGGAACAGCATCAAATCCCGTTGATCGAGGACGATGTGTACGCCGAACTGTATTACGGCGCCAAGGCGCCTCACCCGGTGAAAAGCCTGGACCGCAGCGGACTGGTGATGCACTGCAGCTCGTTTTCCAAGACCCTCGCGCCCGGCTATCGGGTCGGCTGGGTGGCAGGCGGGCGTTACACCGAGCAGATTGACCGCCTCAAGCTCATGACCACCCTCTCCCCTTCGGTCCCCGCTCAGGCCGCGCTCGCCGACTACCTCAAGCACGGCGGCTATGACCGCCATCTGCGTAAGCTGCGCGACACCCTCGAACTGCAACAAGGCGCGATGCTCGCCGCTGCCGCCCGCTATTTCCCGGCGGCGACACGCGTCACCCGCCCCGTCGGCGGCTACTTTCTGTGGTTCGAATTCCCCGAGCGGGTTGATTCGCTGCAGCTCTTTCAACTCGCGCTCGCGCAGGGCATCAGCCTCGCACCCGGCCCGATCTTTTCCGCGTCAAGGCGCTTCAAGAATTGCGCGCGCCTCAACTACGGCACTCCCTGGGACGAACGCAGCGAGCAGGCCATGGCAATGCTGGGCCGTATCATCGCGTCGTTCTGAGCGTTTTCATGCCTTGCACAAAGACAACTGATCCGTATTTTTAAGCTGTTTCTGAATCTGTACCAGAATCTGTCCGAGCACGATAATGGCAGCGCATTGAAACGCGCAGGCCAACCGTCAAGAGTGGCGCCTGCGACTCGTTACAGACAGATCGATCAGCAGGAGACGCTCATGGGCAAGCTCGGACTTTCTTTGATAGGTTTTTTATTGTTGGCAATCGCGGTGGGTTTGTTGGGGACTATTTCGCCGTATTGAGGCGCCAGGAATGCTGAAGCCGCGCTGCATTAGCGCCAAAACGAAAAAACCCGCCATCAGGCGGGTTTTTTCTTGTTCAAAGGCATTACACATCGCCTTTGAAATATCGTCTGGCTCCACGACCTGGACTCGAACCAGGGACCCAGTGATTAACAGTCACTTGCTCTACCAACTGAGCTATCGCGGAATGAGCGCTATGTTACTGATTCGGAAAAGGAAGTCAAGCAGAGCAGAAAAAAATCTTGCTCGTTGATCCGTGCGCCATTTGCGGCCAAACAGGAGCACGGTTCAGAAGGGAGCCTGCCAGACACGGTAGCCCTACTTGATCCGATAGTGGAAGGTATTCTTCACCCCGGGCACGGTCACCGCCCTGCCCTCGACAACCCGTGGCTGATAACGAAAGGTTTGCGCTGCGGCCAGTGACGGACGGATGAACAATGGATGGCAGGCACCCTGCACTTGCGGGTTGACCACGGTGCCTTGCGGTGACACGTCGTAGACCACCGTGCAATCACCCTCGATGCCTTTGTCCAGCGCCCGTTCGGGATAGTCCGGGGCCTCCTTGCTCAGCGGCTGGTACTGGCTGCTGTCGGCAGCGGCAGCCTGCTGCTGTGCTGACTGCTGCGCCTGGCGGGCACGCTCGGCGGACTGGCGTGCCTGCTCAGCCTGACGCTGCTGCTCGATCTGCTGACGTTGCTGTTCGGCCAATTGCTGTTCCTGCTGCCTGCGCTGCTCGGCCTCGCGCAGGCGTTGGGCATTCTGCAGTTGCTCGCGCTCGCGCTTTTGCTCTTCGACGCGCTTGCGGGCCACTGCAGCCTGGTCGGGTTGACGTTGCGGCTCTGCCTGCGGTTTCGCAGCTTCGAGCGGTTTGCTGACCGGCAACGATGCCGGTGCAGGGGGTGGCGGCACCTGCACGGGCTCGCTTACCGGTGCCGCCGCCACTGGAACCGGCTCAGGCGCGGGCGTTGGCATTGGCGTTGGCGGCAGAATCAGTAATTGGGTGTCAGGGTTCTGACCGGTTCGGGCGGTTTTTCCCAGGCGTTCCAGCCGAACATCAGACCGCTCAGCAAAGCGCCGTGCAACGCCAGCGCGACCGCCGCCGCGAGGCCATTGCGGCGCAGCCAGGGCCGGTTCCCCCATTCGCGGCGCGGCGGCTGATAGTCGAGGGTCAGGGTGTTCATTGCGGCGCCTCGGTCACCAGCCCCAGTTGCGTCACGCCACTGCGTTGCAGGGCCGCCATGGCAGCGACCACACGACCGTAATCGGCTTTGTCATCCGCGCGGATGAACACTTGCGTGTCGTTGCGCTCGGCCACCAGCTGGGCAATGCGCGCCTGCATGTCTTCCAGGCTCGCGGCCTGATCGGTCTGCGCCTGAGTGTCGACGGTATCGCCCAGGTTCCAGTAGTAGCCGCCCTGCGCCTTGACGGACAACGTCACGATACGCTGCCGGGTGTCGGTGACGAGCGCTTCGCTGGCAACTTTCGGCAACTCGATTTTCAC
This sequence comes from Pseudomonas cerasi, assembly GCF_900074915.1. GTDB lineage: Bacteria > Pseudomonadota > Gammaproteobacteria > Pseudomonadales > Pseudomonadaceae > Aquipseudomonas > Aquipseudomonas cerasi. The sequence continues at coordinate 2,420,611 of NZ_LT222319.1, read as the reverse complement.
GCCTTGGGTGAGCATCGGCGCCGTCACCATGAAAATCACCAGCAGCACCAGCATCACGTCGATGTAAGGCACGACATTCATTTCGGCCTTCGGGCCATGTTTGCGTTGCGGTTTGACCAGCATGACAAGTCCTCAGGCAGCAGCGGCCATGTTGCGGGTCAGGCCTTGCAGGGTGCGGTTCAGGCGCACCTGCAGTTCATTGCCGAAGCTGTAGTAACGGGCCGTGAGGGTCTGGCCACGCGCAGCAAAACGGTTGTAGGCGATAACGGCAGGAATGGCGGCGAACAGGCCGATGGCCGTGGCGATAAGCGCTTCGGCAATACCCGGCGCGACCGTCGACAACGTGGCCTGCTGCACCTGCGACAGGCCGATGAACGAATTCATGATCCCCCAGACGGTGCCGAACAGGCCGATATACGGGCTGACCGAGCCTACCGTGGCGAGAAACTGCAGGCCTTTTTCCAATTGCAGCTCTTGCTCGCTGATGGCGACCTGCAGCGAGCGCTCGACGCCGGAGAGCACCACATCAGGCTCGATACCCGCCCGCTGCTTGAGCTGCATGTATTCGGCGTAACCCGTCTGAAATACGTCCTCGATCCCAGCCGCATCGCGCTGCGCAGAGGATGCCTGCGCCTGCAGCGGCGCCAGGTCAGCGGCACTGCGAAAGCGTTGCTGGAAGGCATCCAGTGAGCGCTCGTAATGACGCAGGACAAGACTGCGCTGAATGATCAGGTACCAGCTGACCAGCGAGGCGAGCAGCAAAATCAGCATCACAGCCTTGACCAGCAGGCTGGCATCGCTGATCAGGCCCCAGATGGTCATGTGTTCGAGAGTGGCGTGCATCGGGGTAGTCCTCTGTAATGGAACGAATGATTAGCACCGCTTGATGACAAACGACTTACGGCAGCTTCAAGGTCTTCATGACCTCCGCCCACGGCACGAACTTGAAGTTCTGCGCCTGCTCGGGCATACGCTTGCGCCCGTCCTGAACCACCAGCATGCCTTTGCTCCAGGGGCCGCCGAGGTTCATGGCGGTCACTTCGATGCCGTCGGTTTCCGAGGTGCCGTCGATCCCCGCCTTCGCGTTCAGGCCGACCCGAAAGGCGCCGCGCAGTGCATAAGGCGGCTCGGCATCCACCACCACATAGCTGTCGTTGCCCTGACTGGAAATCAGCAGATAGTCATGGCCATCGCTCTGGTACAGCGCCAGCCCCTCGACATCGGCGTGCACCACTTCACCCACCTTGATCACGCTGGACAGCGTTGCAGGCTGATCCGCCCGCGCATCGACTTCCCAGACACCTACGTCTTCTTCACCGAGAAACAGGCGCTGACGCTGGTCATCGGCCACGCAGCCTTCCGGTTGGGTGTCGACCTTGAAGCGGCGCACCAGCTCGCCTTTGGCCTTGCCGTCCGGGGCGCTGAGCCGGTATTGGAGAAAGCTGCCGTCCTTGCCGTTGGCGAAGGCATACAGCTCGCCACTGGCAGGCTTGAACAGGCAGACGCCGTAGATTTCCGCCAATGGCGTGGCGATTTCCCCCGCCTCGTGAAGCGTGCCGCTGGCGCGGTCGATGCTGAACAGGCTCAGGCTGTTGCGATCGCGATTACTCGCCACGGCCAGGTCGACGTTCTTGTTGCCCAGCATGAAACCGGGGCGCACATCGACATTGTTCAAACGCCCGACCGGCAGCTCCTGTAACTGCTTGCCGCTCAGGTCGTAAGCCAGCAGACCCTGCTTCTTGTTGGTACCCAGCACCCGGCTGAGTGCCGGATTTTTCGGGTTGACCCAGATCGCCGGGTCGTCGGCGGCGTCCCCCTGACGCCCGACCGACTGGCTCTGGATGGCCGGCATGACACTTGGCAGCGGCGCAGCAACCGCGACCGGTTTGGGCGTCCAGTTCAGCGCCCCCTGATACAGACGCTCACCGTCCTTGTCGTTGACCAGCACCTGCAAACCGCCCTTGTTCTCATGCACCGAGAGACCTTCGGGCTTCTTCAGGTTCATCAATGACAGATCGGCCACCGGCACCCAGGCTGCCTGCTGTTGATCATCCTGCTGCTGATAGAGATGCAACGACTTGCCCTTCGGGTCCAGCGCCAGCAGACCGCCAGGCACAACAGCCATTGCCCCGGCGGCCTGTTTCAGCTCGCCAAACGGCTCGCGCAGCGCCACCGGCTGCCGGGCGACATCGGCCTCGGGATGCGCCGGGTAAGCCCACCAGCCGATGTTCGCTTCATTGACGAACAACCTGTGCGCGGCATCGTCGACCTGACAAAACTCGGCGTTGGGAGGCAGCGGCAGATTGCGCACCAGGCGCGGCTCGCCATTGAGCCGGTTGTTCGCACCAATCAGCCATTGCTCGCCCTTGCCCTCTTCGCCCACCAAAAATACAAACAGGTTGCTGGCGTCATCGCGATACAGACACAGGCCGGCCACTGAATAGTCGCGTGCCGGCAGGTAGACCGGCTTCGACCAGTGCATCTTCGCCGGGTCCAGCTGGGTCAGCAGTGCCTGTTGACGTGCGTTGTCCAGCGTCGCGAGCAAGACGCTCTCGCCCGTTGAGCGGCTGTCGAGCCCTTGAAATGAACCGGGCATGCTTGCCAGTTCGCGGCCCTGCTCATCCAGCAGCAACAGGCCGGCCTTGATGCTCGCGGCCAGACGCCGACTGCCGTCACTGTCCGGCAAGAAGGCGACAGACTGAGCCTTGAACGAGGCGTTTTCAGCCCAGCGCGTCAGGTTCAGATCCATCGGCGACGAGGCCTGCGCAGCCCCGGCCGTCAGGCAAAGCAAGAGCGCCAGGCACACTGGCTTGGGTAATAGCGAAATCATCATGAACGGTTGAATCCTTTGAATGAGCGCTTCAGATCGATCAGAAATGGGTGAAGGTCAGGCCGACCTTGTAAGTCGGACCGTACTCTTCGTACTGGCCGTTGTAGGCGCGATGGCCGCTGTAGACGAAGTACGGCTGATCGGTAAGGTTCTGTGCCTCGAAGCTGACCTTGAGGTTCTTCGTCAGTGAATAGCGCGCGCTGAAATCAACGAAGGTCTGCGCGTCCACATACTGGTCATGGTCCTTGTCGCCGATCGCCGCCAGCTCGTAGAGGTAGGCCGACTTGTAGTTGGCGGACAGACGCAGACTGAGCTTGTCGTTCTCCCAGCCGAGCATGACGTTACCGACGGTTTTCGACTGGCTGGGCAGGTCGATATCGCGTTTGCGATTGCTGCCGGTGCTCTGGTCGAAACCGTTGATGCTGGCATCCGAGCGGCTCAACGTGGCATTGGCGCCCAGCAGCAGACCGTTCCATGGCGCAGGCAACCAGTCGAGCTTCTGCGAGTAGGCCAGCTCCAGGCCATACAGCTTGGCCTTGTCGCCATTGGCAAAGGTGTTGGCCTCGGAGAAGTTCGCCCACTGCCCGGTGCCGGCCAGGTCGGTGTTGTAGACGAAATTCTGGATGTCCTTGTAGAACACGAACGCCGACACCGTGCCTGCGCGGCCCATGAAGTGTTCGATGCCCAGGTCCAGGTTGCTTGACTCCAGCGGCTTGAGATTCGGGTTACCGAAAGACGCTTCGTCATCATCGATCACAAAACCCGGTGCCAGTTGTCCGAACGTGGGACGTACCACGGTTTTGGTCCATGCAGCACGCAGTTGGGTACTCTTGTCGATCTGATAACGGGCATGCAGGCCCGGCAGCCAGTGATGATAGCGACGGCTGGTGGTACTGGACTCGAACGCGCCATCACGCACACCAGTGCCCTTGGCGTCCATTTCCGTGCCTTCGTAGCGCAGGCCGGCGATGAAGCGCCACTTGTCGACATCCAGGGTATTCATGAAATAACCGGCGTTGATGTCTTCGTTGATCTTGAAGTCATTGGCGCGGCTTTCGGCCTCGTCGTAGGCGTCAGCAGCGTTGAGGCCACCGATCAGCCCCTTGATCGCACCGGGGCTGATGCCGCTGCCGAAGTTGCCCAGCCGGTAGTCGATGTTGCCTTTCTGGAACTGCGTCAGGTTGAGTTGCTGGTCGCTGAAGCCCAGGTCATCGAAATCCTCGTATTTCCAGACTTCCAGGTCATTGCTCTTGTCGCGACGGCTGACCTTGCCACCAAACTTGAACTGCGAGGCATAGCCCTTGAAATCGTAATCACGGGCCAGGTCCAGACGCAGGTTTTTCTCGGAGTCCTTGGTGTACTGCTTTTCCCAGTCGACCTTGTCCAGGGTGAAGTTCGAGTTGTCGTAGAACGAGGAGCCGACAATCGGCCGCGGCTTGTCGCGGTCGTAGAAACCGGTGTCGGCAAAGTCATCGTTGCCGACGAACGTGGCGCCTGCGATATGGCCAGGGCTGTCCTCGCTGGATTCGCTGTAACCGGCCTGGCCGCTGAGGGTCCACAGGCCGACCATGCGCTCGCCACCGAATACGTAGGACTGGATTTCCTGGGTTTCAGTACGCGCCTTGAGCTTGCGCGTGCCTTCGGCATCGCCTGTCTGCCCTGCGCTTTGCGCATCGGCAAACTCGAAACCGTTGGTGGTGCGGACTTCGTCGTCCTTGAAGCGGCTGTACAGGGTGCGCAGGTAATACTTGCTGACGTCATCGGGCCGGTAATCGAAGTTCAGGCCGCCACCGGCGCGCTCGCGACTGATGTCGTAGTCGCGCTGTTCGAATGATTGCAGCCGCGCGCCATCCCAGTCACCGCCGGTTTCGACGTTGTCGGAGCCGAAGTCACGCTTCTGCCAGCTCAGCGCTGCCGCCACGCCGAAGTTGTCGATGCCGTCGCCGAGGCTGAAACGATTGCTCGCCGCGCCGGAAAACTTGGGACTGGTCTGACGGGTGTTCTTGTCGTAGCTGGCCTCGCTGCTGCCGGTGTAGAACAGGCCCTTGTGGTCGAAGGCCGAGAGGCTCTCGACATCGATGGTGCCACCCAGCGAATTGGCGTCCATGTCCGGGGTCAGGGTCTTGATCACTGACAGGGACTGCACCAGTTCGGCGGGCAGGACATCCAGCGCCACGGCGCGTCGATCACTTTCCGGGGCAGGCACCATGGTGCCGTTGATGGTCACGCTGTTCAGGTCGGGGGCCAGGCCACGAACGGTGACAAAGCGCCCCTCGCCCTGATCGCGCTCGACGCTGACGCCCGGCAGGCGCTGCACCGCTTCGGCGACGTTCTGGTCCGGTAACTGCGCAACACCGTCGGCATGCACCACGCTCTTGATGCTGTCGGAGCTGCGTTGCTCCTTGAGCGCGTTGTCGATGCTCGCGGCCTGGCCGACCACTTGCACGTGCTCGGTGGTATCGGCTTCGGCGGCCTGCAAACGTTCGCTGCCGATGGCAAACGCCAGCGCGCTGAGTGTGAAACCGACCAGTTGGGCCCTGCTGCGACGCCTGTGCATGTAAGTCCTCCCCCATAAACCCGACAGACCAGGCAAATGGCCCGGCAACTGGAGGCGCAAGCTAGAGTCGTGCAGTGACGGTTCTGTGACAGGTAACGGGCCCAGGGGCTGAAAACAGCGGGTTTGAGGGGAATCGAGCAGGTAAATGAGCTGATTTGACTTTCAGGCGGGGCTGGAGCTGTAGGCCGTACTGATGCTCGGTGTGTCTGGCGCACTGTATATACCGACCCTACTGTCGGTTCCCGACAGATCACGAGCAAGCTCGCTCCCACGACCGCTGGCCAGAATCAAACGCCGACAGGCAGGTAACTCTGATACGACACAACCTCATGCGTTACCCGCAACCGCTGCCAACGCAGCAATGACACTGAAGACGCAGAGTGCGACGTAAGTGACGGCTGAGTCCTGGCGCTGATCAGAGGTGGCTTATACGTCAGATGCGAAGCAAAAACCTGTAACACACGTGAGCTGATTCGACCTTTCGCGGTTCGCGTTACCCGTCACCGAAGTGTCATGTGCATCTGTTCTGCTGGCCGATAATCAGCACTTCGGGAGCCGTCTGTTCATGTTCAGGATCATCCAACCTCATCGCTGGAAACTCGCCGTGCTGATGGTCGCCTCCAATCTCGGCCTGCTGGCGTTTCTGGCATTCGGCACGCTCAAACATGTCAGCGAATGGCAGTGGCTGGACATCGTCGGTGAAGGTGGCTCCGCCCTGCTGTCGCTGGTCTGGCTGTTTCTGGTGTTCAAGAGTAGACCGGCCGGCCGGGTGACCAATTACCTGTCGATCGGCCTGAGTTGCGTGTTCTTCTCGTGGTGGATCGACGCGCTCGACGAATTCATCCGCCTGCCCGCTGCGATCGAATGGGATCACTGGCTGGAATCCGGCCCGATGCCGGTCGGCCTGATTCTGTTGACCCTGGGCATCTACCACTGGCATCGCGAACAACTGGCAATCAGCGCACAAATGGAAAAACGCGAGCGCGGCTTCCGGGAGCACCGGTTGTACGACAAACTCACCCCGCTGGGCAGCGCCGACTACCTGAAGCGCCAACTGGTGGTCAGCCTGGAACAGAGTGTCTGCCAACAGCAGCCGCTGTCGCTGCTGGCGCTGGACGTGGATGGTTTCAGCGCGATCAACAATGCCTTCGGGCATGCCGAAGGCGATGAGGTGCTGTCGGCGCTCAGCCACTTGCTGGTGCTCAATCTGCGCCGTCAGGACCTGCTCTGCCGTCTGGCTGGCGACCGTTTCGTGGTGTTGTTGCCCAACACCGGAGAAAGCCAGGCAAAGCTGCTGGCGCTGGAGTTGCAGCAGGCGGTCGCCAGTCTGGCGCACAAGACCCGCCAACAGGGCGAACGCATTCACCTGTCGGCCAGCGTGGCGGTCGTCATGGCACTCAATGAAACGCCGGACAACCTGCTGCGCCGCCTCAATCTGTCGCTGGCCCGCGCCCGACGCCCTCTGACCTGCACTGCCTGAGCGCCTGCCATGACGCTTAAAAGTGACTGGTATGAAATCGACAGCCGCTTCATCCCCGGCCACTACCAGCCGGCAACGCTGATTGATCTGGCCTTGTCGCGCGGCATTGACAGCCATCGCCTGCTCAAAGGTACCGGGCTGTTTTACGAGGACATCGTTGCGGGCAAGACGCGCCTGAGCCCGCAACAGTTTTTCGTCCTGATCGGTAACGCGCAACGTCAGATGGAAGCCGACGACACCAGCTTCCTGTTCGGCCAGCGGCTGTTTCCCGGCCACTACGGCGCGGCCAGTCACGCGCTGCGTCATGCGCAAAACCTGCATCAGGCGCTGGAGATACTGATCCGCCAACAGGCGCTGCTCAGCCCGCTGCTGATACCGCGTCTGGAGCTGGACGAACAGTTCGCCTATCTCTACTGGCTGGACAGTTGTGGTGCAGGTGAACAGCAACGCTTCCTGCTCGAAGCCGGCATGACCGCACTGGTGGCGATGAGTCAGTCGCTGAGCGGCGAGCGTTTGCCGTGGGAATGCAGTTTCTGTCACGAAGAGCCACGCTACATCGAGCAGTACTGGGTTCATCTGGGCGAAAACACGGCATTTGGCCGCCCGCTGAACATGATGCGCCTGCCCAGGTATTACCTTACCCATGCCTGGCCTGGCGCATCGCCCATTGCCGTGCAGGTCGCGCAGCAGGAAGCCGACGGGCAACTCGCCGCGCTGGGCATGTCGTTCAGCCTGCTGGACCGCTTGCACCAGCACCTGCGTGAACATGTGCGACAGGCCACCAGCCTGGAACAGGTCGCTCACGCTTTCGCCATGAGCCCCGCCACGCTGAAGCGCAAGTTGCACAAGCACGGCACGCACTTTCAGGCGCAGCACGACCTGGCGCGCAAACACGTCGCGTTGTACCTGTACCAGATCAAGGGGATGAGCAACGAAGCTGTGGCGGACTACCTGAACTTCAACGACCCGGCCAATTTCCGCCGTTCATTCAAACGCTGGACCGGCAGCACACCGACCCTGATCCAGCGCCTGTTCAACTTCGAATGAGTCCGCCTCAGCGCTGCGCACACAGCTTGTAACCCAGGCCATGGGCCGTGTGCAGCAACGGCGTGTCGTGCCCGCCATCCAGTACCCGCCTAAGCACGTGGATGTTGCTGCGCAAACTGCTGCTGTTCGGGGCATCACGGCCCCAAAGCGCCTCTTCCAGCTCGGCCCGCTTGACGATATGCGGGCTTTTGCGCATCAGCAGTTCCAATAGCTTCATGTTGGTCGGGTTGAGCTTCAAAGGCACGCCTTTGCGGGTGACCTCCAGGGTGTCGAGATCGAACTGCAGGTCGGCAACCACCATCATCCGGTTGTCCTGGCGCTGCCGTCGGCTGACGATCGCTTCTACCCTGGCGAGCACTTCGGACATTGCAAACGGCTTGGTGATGTAGTCGTCGGCCCCCACCTTGAAACCGGTGAGCCGATCATCCAGTTCATCGCGCGCGCTGAGCATCACAATCGCGACTTCCGACTTCGAATACTGGCGCAGGCTGTGGCAGATCTGGTTGCCGTCGATGCCGGGCAGCATGATGTCGAGAATGATCGCATCGAAGCGTTTCGACGCGGCCAGATGCAGCCCGCTCAGGCCGTCCAGCGCCCCTTCTACCGCGTGCCCCCTGAGCTCGAAGAATTCCAGCAGGTTATCGTGGATATCACGATGGTCTTCAATAACCAGAATGTTCATTGCCGCGCCTTGTTGTTCTACCCGGCCGACCGGGAACCTGTCGCCAGTGCGTCTGCAGGTCGAGTGACGAATGCATCAGGTTTGTTGACGCCCAACGCCTGGCGAATCGGCTGTTGCAACCTCGATCGGCCATAGAAGCACAAGGCAACCAGCAACGTGCTTAGCCACACCACAATACCTGCCCAGAAGGTGTGCGACATGAAGTGCCAGCCTTGCAGCACCCGCGTGGTGCCGTAAATCATCCCGAGCAGCAGAATGGTCGCCAGCAGGGTATTCGAATGCCGCCAGCAATAGCGACGAGCCACGAAGTACAGGGCCAGCAGACTGAACGCGCTTGACGCGTGACCGCCCGGCCAGCATCGCCCGGCGCCGGCCTCGTGCAGCAGGTTGAAGTTCCTGAACCACTCGATGTGCGCCTGACTGCCACCGTACAAGGTAGTCTCGACAGGACAGTAAACGCTGGTATGGCTTTTCAGGTAATGGATCATGGCGGTGCTCAGCGCAAAGGCAACGATGACGAAAAAGAAGTCCAGCCGGTGCCTGCGTGCAAAGCGCAGGAAGGTGCCCAACCGAGAGCCCGTCAGCCGCCTCGCGAGGCGCGAATCATTATATTTTTCCAGCAACGGCCAGACAAAGGACAGCATCGCACCAATGATCGCCAGCTCTCCGGTCCAGTTCGGAAGGATCCGCGCCCATCTGTGTGTGATGTTCTCGAACAGATGGCTCTGGCCGATGGGAAACACCCCGGCCGTCGAATCGAAAAACAGGTCACTCAGTTGCCGGTCGATCGTGGTCAGGTCGAAGGTGACGAAGACCAGTAACGCGAAAAACACCGGTACACCCAGGTTGATGCCGTAGAACCGCAGCCTGGCGCTGGAAGATGTCGTCAATTGAATTGCTCGCTGTTGAGGTTTGCCCATTGCCCGGCATTCAGGGAGCCGAGGATTTTCGGCGGATGGCTGCCGTCTATTTGTACGAAAAACGCCTGGGCGTACTCACTGGAGCGCTCGCCGCCAGGTACGCCGACCTTGCGCTCGAACTGATCGATGCAGCCACTGTGGGTCACCAGCACCATGTTCTCGCCGCTGACCTTGTGGGCCTGCACCGCTTTCATGAAGCCGCTGTCACAGTCATTGATCCAGTCCTGGCCAGCCACCGCGTGCCCGGCCAACAGTTGCGCAGTCTGTTGCGTGCGGGTCTTGGGCTGGCGATCATGCGCGCGTGGTCCATGCCCATTTTCTGCAACCCGGCGCCCACCGCCAGAGCGGCGTCGCGGCCGTTGGAGGTAATGCCGTCGGCGTCGCTCATGCACGGGTTGCTCGAGCGGTCACAACGTTCGGCGTGGCGAATCATCACCACTACATTGCCTTGCCGCCAGTGCTCGCGAAGGCCGGAAACGCTCAGGTTGCTGCCGACCCCCAGGTCCACCACATGCACACCCGAGAACGCCGAGTAGAACCATGCACAGATAGCCGTCAGCACGACGGCAACGGACATCGATACGATGTGCCGATGCAATTTGTAGCGCTGACTGATGCCCGAACGGGGAAGTACATTCTTGTTGATTATCGTGTCGGTCAAGGGACCACTCCTGCCATGAACCTATGTGTGGCGTTGACCCAGGGAGTGCCCGAGGTCTGTGCCGCTCCCATGCAGGCAAGATAGGTTCAGCATCGTCCCGATGCGGTGAAGAAGATGTGAAAAACGTGTTGTGGCCCAGCGCCATGTTTTTCACGCGAACGCTCTGGAATGGGCCTTTGCGGTTTTACGGACGTGAACATGAAGATAATTTAAGCGTTTTTCCCGAAAGTTCCGTGCCCATCGGGACGGTTTTGGACTCACAGACCGTCTGCTGCAGCAGCTGTGCGCAAAGGATTAGCCACTAAAACGCTTATCGTTTACCATGCCGCGCGTCGGTTTCCGAGAGGAACTAACAGGGAATTCGCACGCCTTTCTCACCAGGCGAAAAACGAAACTGCCCCCGCAACTGTAGGCACCGAGCCTGCTCCATGACTGCCACTGGATCGTGATCCGGGAAGGCCGGAGCCTGGCGATGACGTGTCAGTCAGGAGACCTGCCGACCCGCTTCAATCCACTAACCGGCGGGGTGTCCGGGAAGGACATCCGCACGCGTCGGCATTTCCTGTCGTGCCCGGTGATCATCCGGGGATGTGTTTCCTGATGTGCATTGCGCCCTGGCACCTGCTCCAACGGAGACCGCATTTCATGTCGCTGCCCCGCCTCGCCGCATTCGCTGCCAGCCTGACGCTGTCCACCCTGGCCCTCGCCGCCCCCACTCAGTACCCGCTGACCCTTGAAAACTGTGGCGCAACCCTGACCTTCCAGCATGCGCCGACCAAGGCTGTCACCATTGGCCAGGCCGGCACCGAAATGCTTTACGAACTGGGCCTGGGCGACAGACTGGTCGGCACTTCCCTGTGGTTCAACAATGTATTGCCACGTTTCAAGGCGCAGAACGACAAGGTCGAGCGCCTGGCCGACAACGAGCCCAGTTTCGAGGCAGTGATTGGCAAGCGACCGGAACTGGTGGCCGTGCAACTGGAGTGGATGGTCGGCAAACAGGGCGTGGTCGGCACCCGCGAGCAGTTCCATGACCTGAAGATACCCACTTACATCCTGCCGTCCGACTGCGAAGGCAAGGACAATCTGGTCGGTGCCGATGGCACACGCCTGGAGCCGTTCCGCATCGACACCATCTACAAGAGCATCGAGCAACTGGCGCAGATTTTCGATGTGCGGGATCGCGGCGACGCGCTGGTTGCCGACCTCAAGGCCCGCCTGAGCGCAGCGATTGCCAACGTCCGGCAGAACAAGGCCAATGACGTCTCGGCGCTGTTCTGGTTCTCCAGCTCCGACCTCGCCAGCGACCCTTTCGTGGCCGGCCGCAAAGGCATTCCGGACTTCATGCTCAACAGCCTGGGCATGCGCAATATCGTTCAGTCCGACGAGGAATGGCCGACTGTGGGCTGGGAAACCATCGCCAAAGCCAACCCGAGCATTCTGGTCATCGCGCGCATGGATCGCCGCCGCTTCCCGGCTGACGATTACTTGAAAAAAATCGAATTCCTCAAGACCGACCCGGTGACCCGCAACATGGACGCGGTCAAGCATGACCGGATCGTGATCATCGACGCCGAGGGCATGCAGGCGGGCCTGCGCCTGTTCACCGGGTTCGAGGAACTGGCTGACGCCGCCAACCGTTTCAACGCTGCCAAATGAGATTGCCGATAGCGTTGGTTCATGTGCTCTGGGTCTCGGCAGTGCTGGTGCTGGCGATCATGATCGGGGCCGCGATCGGCGAAACCTCGATCAGCCTGAACGTGGTTTTCCAGGTGCTGGCCAACAAACTCTGGGGCGCTGGCTATGTACTCGACCCTATAGACGAAGGCATCGTCTGGAACTACCGGCTGACCCGCGCCATTGTCGCGGCGGCCTGCGGGGCCGGGCTAGCGATCTGTGGTGTGGTGTTGCAATCGTTATTGCGCAACCCGCTGGCAGACCCGTATCTGCTGGGGATTTCCGCAGGGGCTTCGACCGGCGCGGTACTGGTCGCCATTCTGGGCTTTGGTGCAGGTGCGATCTCGATGTCGGCAGGCGCCTTTGTCGGGGCCGTGGCGGCGTTTTCGCTGGTCGCCCTGCTGGCGCATTCCTCACGCGGCACGACGGCAGCCGGGCAGATCATTCTGGCCGGGATCGCCGGGTCGCAACTGTTCAATGCCCTGACCTCGTTTCTGATCACCAAATCGGCAAGCTCCGAGCAGGCACGCGGTATCATGTTCTGGCTGCTGGGTAACCTCAGCGGCGTGCGCTGGCACTCGGTCTGGCTGGCTGTGCCGACGGTGCTGGCAGGCCTGCTGGTGTGCCTCTGGCACCGGCGAGCGCTGGACGCGTTCACCTTCGGCAGCGACTCGGCGGCATCGCTGGGGATCGCGGTACGGCGCGTGCAGATCATCCTGATCGCCAGCGCTGCGCTGGTCACCGCGGTGATGGTCTCGATTGTCGGCTCCATCGGCTTCGTCGGGCTGGTGATCCCGCACGCGGTGCGGATGCTGGTCGGTGTCCGGCACGCCCGGCTGGTGCCGTTGAGCGCCTTGAGCGGCGCACTGTTTCTGATCGCTGCCGATATCCTTTCGCGCACCCTGATCAAGGGGCAGGCGCTGCCGATCGGGGTGATTACCGCACTGATCGGCGCACCGGTCTTCGCTTTGATTCTTATCCGGGGCAACAGCACGCGATGAATGCCTTACCTCATCCGCTCAGTGCACCGGTACTCGGTTGTTCCGGTCTGGGTTATTCGGTACGTGGCGCAGCGCTGCTGCGCGATGTCGACCTGAGCATTGCCGCAGGTGAAACCCTGGCCGTGGTCGGTCCCAACGGCTCGGGCAAATCCACCCTGCTCAAGCTACTGGCCGGTATTCAGAAGCCGGTCAGCGGCTCGGTCAGCCTGGGCGGGCGAGCACTTGAGGCCTTGAGCCGCAGGGACGTGGCGCGCCTTCTGGCGGTGGTCGAGCAGCAGGCTGAAACCAGCGACGCCGTGACCGTGCTGGACGCCGTCGAACTGGGCCGCACGCCCTGGCTGTCGGCACTCGAGCCGTGGAGCGCCGAGGACGATGCAATCGTTCGCCAGGCGCTACAGGATGTGGACATGCTGCACCTGCAAAAACGCGCCTGGCACACCTTGTCCGGTGGCGAGCGGCAACGCGTTCACATCGCCAGGGCGCTGGCGCAACGGCCGCAGATCCTTCTGCTGGACGAACCGACCAATCATCTGGACATCCAGCATCAACTGACCATCCTCGGCCTGGTCAGGGCCTTGCCGGTGACCACCGTGATTGCCCTGCACGATCTGAATCAGGCGCTGGACTGCGACCGTGTGGCGGTCATGGAAAAGGGTCGGCTGGTCGCGCTGGGTGCGCCGCTCGAGGTACTGACTCCGGAACGCTTGCTGAGCACCTTCGGCGTCGTGGCGCACTGGCTGACCGACCCCAGTGACGGGGCGAAGATTCTGCGCCTGCGCTCGCGCTGAACCACGCCGATGGTCAGTCCGGCACCTGCTGCCATCTGCAACAGGTGCACCGCGCGGTCTGTGGCACTACAATGCGCGCTTTGCCCGCAGCCGGATCCCGTTGCCATGTCGTTACCCAAGCACCACCTGGAATTGCTCAGCCCTGCACGGGATGTGACCATCGCCCGTGAAGCCATCCTGCATGGTGCCGATGCGGTGTATATCGGCGGGCCGAGCTTTGGTGCGCGGCACAACGCCTGCAACGAGGTCAGCGACATTGCCGAGCTGGTCAAATTCGCGCACCGCTACCACGCGCGGATCTTTACCACCATCAACACCATCCTCCATGACGACGAGCTGGAGCCCGCGCGCAAGCTGATTCACCAGCTCTACGACGCCGGCGTGGACGCGTTGATCGTGCAGGACCTCGGGGTGATGGAGATGGACATTCCGCCCATCGAGCTGCACGCCAGCACGCAAACCGATATTCGCACCCTGAGCCGGGCGAAGTTTCTCGATCAGGCCGGTTTTTCGCAGCTGGTGCTGGCCCGGGAACTGAATCTGCAGGAAATCCGCGCAATCGCCGATGAAACCGATGCGGCCATCGAATTCTTCATCCACGGCGCCCTGTGCGTGGCGTTCTCCGGGCAGTGCAATATTTCCCACGCGCAAAACGGCCGCAGCGCCAACCGTGGCGACTGCTCGCAGGCCTGCCGCCTGCCGTCCACCCTCAAGGATGATCAGGGTCGCGTTGTGGCCTTCGAAAAGCATCTGTTGTCGATGAAAGACAACAATCAGAGCGCCAACCTGCGTGCTTTGGTGGACGCCGGCGTGCGCTCGTTCAAGATCGAAGGGCGCTACAAGGATGCGGGCTACGTGAAAAACATCACGGCCTATTATCGCCAGCGTCTGGACGAGATTCTCGAAGACCGCACGGACCTCGCACCCGCTTCCAGCGGCCGTACCGCGCACTTTTTCGTGCCGGACCCGGAAAAGACCTTTCATCGCGGCAGCACCGATTATTTCGTCAGCGACCGCAAGATCGACATCGGCGCGTTCGACACGCCGACCTTCACCGGTCTGGCGGTGGGCACCGTTGAAAAGCTCGGCAAGCGCGACCTGATCGCCGTGACCCACGAGCCGCTGTCCAACGGCGACGGCCTCAATGTGCAGATCAAGCGTGAAGTGGTGGGCTTCCGTGCCAACATCGCCGAGCTCAAGGGCGAGTTCGAAGAGGACGGCCAGAAGCGCTGGCGCTATCGCGTAGAGCCCAACGAGATGCCCGCAGCGCTGTCGCGCGTACGCCCCAATCATCCGCTGAACCGCAACCTGGACCACAACTGGCAACAGGCGCTGCTCAAGACCTCGGCCGAACGTCGTATCGGCGTTCAGTGGCAGGTTACGCTGCGCGAAGATCACTTGAGCCTGGAAGCCACCAGCGAAGAAGGCGTGAGCGTCACGGTCGGTCTCGATGGACCGTTTGGCGCGGCCAACAAGCCCGAACAGGCGCTGGATCAGTTGCGTGACCTGCTCACTCAACTGGGCACCACGATCTATCATGCCCAGGACGTCAGGCTTGACGCGCCACAGGCGTTCTTCGTACCCAACTCGCAGCTCAAGACCCTGCGCCGCGACGCCATCGAGGCACTGACCGAAGCGCGAATCAAGGCTCATCCGCGCGGTGGCCGCAAGGCGGAGACGACCCCGCCACCGGTGTACCCGGAGTCGCATCTGTCTTTTCTGGCCAACGTCTACAACCAGAAGGCTCGCGACTTCTATCATCGCCACGGCGTACAGCTGATCGACGCGGCCTACGAGGCCCACGAAGAGACCGGCGAAGTGCCCGTGATGATCACCAAGCATTGCCTGCGCTTCTCGTTCAACCTGTGCCCGAAACAGGCCAAAGGTGTGACGGGCGTGCGCACCAAGGTCGCGCCGATGCAACTGGTGCACGGTGATGAAGTGTTGACCCTCAAGTTCGATTGCAAGCCTTGCGAAATGCACGTGATCGGCAAGATGAAAGGTCACATTCTCGACTTGCCGCTCCCCGGCAGCGCGGCGGCCAAATCGGTGGTCGGCCATATCACACCGGAAGACCTGCTCAAGACTGCGCGTCAGCGTTCTCCGCACTGATCGATGCAAGGGGTTGGCGCCCTGCCAGCCCCCTCCCGTCTTCTGACAAAGCCCTCTTAAAGAACACGCTCCATATGGGTCGTATTCCACACCGGATCGCTCTCCACATCGGTCACGGCAAAGCCCTGTTTCTCCCAGAAACGGATCGCGCCGGGCAGAAACGGATGGGTATGCAGGTACAAAACCTCTATGCCACCTGCCTCGGCATGGGCCCAGAGCGCCTGACATAAACGGCTGGCCAGCCCGTCGCCGCGAAACTCCGGCGTGACGAACAGGCGCACGATCTCAACGGTTCTGCGCCCGCGATAATCGAGCTGCGGGAAACGATGATCAAACGGCAGGTAGCCCACAGCCGCGATGATCTGCCCTTCACTGCGGGCGATCAGAAACTTGCCGTCCTCCCCGTCCAGATACACCTGCTCGAAACCGGCCAGATCGGGCGGAACGGTGACAGTGTCGAGCAAGGGAAAGATTCCGGCACGCGCACGCATGACGAAATCGACGGTGTGCGGGATCTCGGAGGGGTGTACCTCAGTAATAGTGATGTTCATGAGCACGGACTTATTGGGGGAATTGCAGGGTGATACAAATGTTACGCCAGACTTGGGCTTTTGAACGCACGGTTTAACTACACCCACGCGGAGCGTGAGGAACGACAAGTGTCGATATTTCGCATCGACCCGGAACTCGGCGTTCAGACCACCGCATTCTGTGTAGGAGCGAACTTGTTCGCGAAGAGGCCGGTACAACTTAAGGAAATGCGTCGTCTTACCCGCCGTCTTCGCGAACAATGAGGATCGCCGCCCCGGTCGCTCCTACGCCCTGCGGGCAGAATCAATGACAGACCGCAGGCACGCCGTTATCGTGCCCACGCTCCGCGTACGGCGCACAGCTTTACAGCGCAAACCCTTCGATGCGCACCAATGCAAGGCAGGAAAAATCATGCGCCGGACGCCGTCGTAAACGCTGCGCAGCCTTGCGTGCATTGCCAATTCGGGCTTGGAGCGCTGCCGACGCAAGCTGGCACAACCTCTGCATAATCCTCAACAACCCCACCATGAATGTGGTCGGGCCGCCCCGGTTGATCGACGTGGATCGCCAGTCTCGCAGAGACCAGAGGGCTACTCGGGTGCTTCCGGCAACGTGGCTCGATGGCACCCCCGAATACCCAATAAGACAACAGGCAAAGGTGCCTGGAACCGAACGGTTCCGGGCGCTTTTTTTTTGCTTTGAAAAACCTGATTGGCCTCGGCCGGGACTCGCTATGAACACCACAGTCTTCCCCCTCAACGATGTAAAAACCCTGATCGTCGTCGGTAATGGCATGGTCGGGCATCATTGCGTCGAGCAGTTGATCGCAGGCGGCGCACTCGAACGCTATCGCATCCACGTCTTTGGCGAGGAAACACAGCGCGCCTATGACCGCGTGCACCTGTCCGAATACTTCACAGGCCGCGACGCCGAATCGCTGGCCATGAGCGAGATGTCTGTCTACGAACAACCCGGCCTGACGTTGCACCTCGGCGTACCGGTGCTGGAAATCGATCGTGATCGTCACGAAATCATCACCGCCGAAGGCTGCTTCGGTTACGACAAACTGATCCTGGCCACGGGCTCCTACCCGTTCGTACCGCCTATCGAAGGCGCGCGGGGCAATTCCCGGCTGGTCTATCGCACACTCGAGGATCTGGACAGCATTCGCTATGCCGCGTCGAAGGCCCGACGAGGCGTAGTGGTCGGCGGCGGTCTGCTCGGACTCGAAGCGGCCAATGCGCTTAAATCCCTGGGGCTGGAAGCCCATGTCGTCGAGTTCGCGCCGCGTCTCATGCCGGTGCAACTGGACGACCTCGGTGGCGCTGCATTGAAGGCGCGTATCGAAGCGCTGGGCGTCGGCGTGCATTTGTCCCGCGCCACGCAGTCGATCAGCGACGGCAAGCAGTATCGCTATCGGATGAACTTCGCCAACGACGAGTTTCTCGAGACCGACCTGATCGTGTTCTCCGCAGGTATTCGCCCGCAAGACGCCCTGGCCCGTCAGTGTGAGCTGGCGCTCGGCCCACGCGGTGGCATCGCAATCGACGAGCACTGCCGCACCAGCGACGCTGATATCTATGCCATCGGCGAATGCGCAGCCTGGAACGGCAGCGTGTTCGGCCTGGTCGCGCCCGGCTATCAAATGGCCCGCGGCGTGGCAGCACAGTTGTGCGAACAGGATACCGACGCGTTCTTCGGCGCCGACATGTCCACCAAGCTCAAGTTGCTGGGTGTGGATGTCGGCTCCATCGGTGATGCGCATGGTGCGCTGGCCGGGGCCGTCAGTTATCGCTTCATTGATGAAGCCACCGCCAGCTACCGTCGCCTGGTGGTGTCGGCCGATGGCAAGCAGGTACTCGGCGCTGTGCTGGTCGGCGATAACAGCTATTACGACACGCTGTTGCAATATGCGCAGAACGGCATCCCGCTGCCCGCCGATCCATCGAGCCTGATT
This sequence comes from Pseudomonas cerasi, assembly GCF_900074915.1. Classification (GTDB taxonomy): domain Bacteria; phylum Pseudomonadota; class Gammaproteobacteria; order Pseudomonadales; family Pseudomonadaceae; genus Aquipseudomonas; species Aquipseudomonas cerasi. Next base: position 2,402,368 of record NZ_LT222319.1, on the reverse strand, counting down.
CTGCCGCGTGGCGAAGGCGCGCCGACGCTGGGCGCCGATGCCCTGCCCGCCACAGCGACCATCTGCTCCTGCCATAACGTCAGCAAAGGCGCCGTGTGCTCGGCCATCGACAATGGGTGCACCGATCTGGCCGCAATCAAGTCCTGCACCAAGGCCGCCACCGGCTGCGGCGGTTGCACCGCACTGCTCAAACAGGTTTTCGAGCATGAACTGGTGGCGCGCGGCGTGGCGGTCGATAAAAGCCTGTGTGAACACTTCGCTCATACCCGCCAGGAGTTGTACTCGATGGTCCGCGTCGAAGGCATCGAAACCTTTGACGAGCTGCTGACTCGCCATGGCAAAGGCGCGCATGGCTGCGACATCTGCAAGCCCGCAGTCGGCTCAATCCTGGCGTCGTGCTGGAACCGCCCCATCACCGAGCCTTCGCTGGTGCCTTTGCAGGACACCAACGATACGTTCATGGCCAACATGCAGAAAAACGGCACCTACTCGGTGGTGCCACGTATTCCGGGTGGCGAGATTACCCCTGACGGCCTGATAGCGATTGGCGCGGTGGCGAAAAAATACGACTTGTACACCAAGATCACCGGCGGCCAGCGCATCGACCTGTTCGGCGCGCAACTGCACGAGTTGCCGGATATCTGGAGCGAGCTGATCGAGGCAGGCTTCGAGACCGGCCATGCCTACGGCAAGTCGACCCGTACGGTTAAATCCTGCGTCGGCAGCACCTGGTGCCGCTACGGCGTGCAGGACAGTGTCGCCATGGCGCTGCGCATCGAGGACCGTTACAAGGGCCTGCGCTCGCCGCACAAACTCAAGTTTGCGGTATCCGGCTGCACCCGCGAATGCGCCGAAGCGCAGAGCAAGGACGTCGGCGTGATTGCCACCGAAAACGGCTGGAACCTTTACCTGTGCGGCAACGGCGGCATGCGTCCGCGTCACGCCGAGCTGTTCGCCACCGATCTGGATGATGAAACCCTGATTCGTTACATCGACCGTTTCCTGATGCTCTACATCCGCACTGCCGACAAGCTGCAGCGTACCTCGGTCTGGCGTGAATCGCTGGAAGGCGGCCTCGACTATCTCAAGGCGGTCATCATCGACGACAGCCTGGGCCTGGCCGCAGAGCTGGAGTCGCAGATGCAACTGGTGGTCGACCGCTACGAATGCGAATGGGCCAACGCCCTCAAGGACCCGGAAAAGCTCAAGCGCTTCCGCACCTTCGTCAATGACGGGCGTGCTGACCCCGACGTGCAGTTCGTCAAGGAACGCGCCCAGCGCCGGCCGGCAAAACCCGAAGAGCTGGCCCTTATCCCGTTGTTCAAGGAGGTGGTGTGATGAACGCGTCTCAGACAATAATCGCCGGCAACAATGCGTCCGCGGCAGCGCAGTTACACTGGCAGCCCCTGTGCGGACGCGCGGATCTGGTTGCCAATTCAGGCGTCGTGGCGTGGCTGGACGGCGCGCAGGTCGCGCTGTTCTACGTGCCCGAAACCGCACAGGGCGAGCAGCTCTTTGCCATCGACAACCGCGATCCCAAATCCGGGGCCAACGTGATCGGGCGTGGTCTGATCGGGCAGATCGCGGGCGAGCTGGTCATCGCCTCGCCGCTGTACAAGCAGCACTTTCGCCTGCACGACGGCAGTTGCATCGAATACCCGGAACAGCGGCTCGACGTCTGGCCGGTGAGGCTCAAGGGTGATCTGGTAGAAATTGCCGTGTAATCGGCAGTGCCGGTCGCAGGCAACCTGGTGGCTGTCGGACCAGGTTGCTGCATGGCATGACGTGCAGCTTATTGAAGCTCGGAGACCAGTGCCTTGTTGAAGCCCTGCGGATCCTCCATCTGCGGGACATGGCCCTTGCCCTTGAACTCCACCAGCCTGGCGCCTGGAATCATCTGCGTCACCTGCTTGCCCAGTACCTTGTAATTGCCGATCTTTGCCTTGACCTCAGGCGGCGCGATGTCGCTGCCGATGGCAGTGGTATCGGCATCGCCAATCATCAGCACCGTCGGCACCTGCAACCTGGGAAACTCGTAGAACACCGGCTGGGTGAAAATCATGTCGTAGATCAATGCCGAGTTCCAGGCCACGATCTTGTGCCCCGGCCCTTTGTTCAGACCGGCCAGCATGTCGACCCACTTGTCATATTCCGGCTTCCAGCGGCCATCGTAGTAGGTCTTCTGCTCGTAAGCGCGAATACCTTCGGCAGTGGTCTTCAGCTCTCGTTCATACCATTGATCGACGCTGCGATACGGCACGCCGAGTGCTTTCCAGTCTTCCAGACCGATAGGGTTGACCATCACCAGCTTCTCGGTCTGCTTCGGGTACATCAACGCATAACGCGTGGCCAGCATGCCGCCCGTGGAGTGACCGACTACCGACACCTTGTCGATACCCAGTTTTTCCAGCAGCGCATGGGTATTCATCGACAACTGCTGGAAGCTGTACTGGTAGTGCTCCGGCTTGGTCGAGGTGCAGAAACCGATCTGATCCGGTGCGACAACGCGATAGCCCGCAGCGCTCAGCCCCTTGATGGTGTCTTCCCAGGTCGCAGCGCAAAAATTCTTGCCATGCAGCAGCACCGCCGTGCGGCCATTGGCCTTGCCGCTCGGCGCGACGTCCATGTAACCCATTTCCAGCGTCTGGCCCTGGGACTGGAAACTGAATTTATGCAGCGCGTGAGGGTAAGTAAAACCTTCCAGTTGCTGGCCATAACCGGGCGTTTCAGCCAGTGCTGCGCCTGACAGCGTCAGCGACATCAACATACCGGCAATCTTTGCAGCCCGCATAAGGGGCACCTCCTGTAGCTAGGGATCGGGAATCCAAGGCGGTTTTTACGTTAAACCGCATGCCTGCCAGTAGACCCTGTTTCCCCTTACAGATTCGCCCTTTTCCTGCCCGAAGAACCGTAAGCAGACGTTTCATCATGCAGAGGCAAAATGCTGGACGCGTTCTGCGTGGACTGCCTAGACTTGGCCGTCCAGGTCTGATGCCAAGGAACAGCAATGAATCGAAATGAACTGCGCAAGGCCGACATCAACCTGATGGTGGTATTTGAAACATTGATGCAGGAGCGTAACGTCACCCGCGCAGCCGAAAAACTGTTTCTCGGCCAACCTACGATAAGCGCTGCCTTGAATCGCCTGCGCAGTCTGCTCAATGACCCACTGTTCATCCGCGTCGGCCATCGCATGGAACCCACCTCGCGCGCTCACGAGATTCTCAAGCACCTGACGCCTGCGCTGGACGCCATGTCCACAGCGCTCAGCCTGACCACCGACTTCGACCCGTCGGTCAGCAAGATGACCTTTCGCATCGGCCTGACCGATGACGTCGAATTCGGCCTGCTGCCGGCGATGCTCAAGGCCATCCGCCAGGAAGCGCCCGGCGTGGTGATCGTGGTCAAGCACGTCGACTACCTGAATATCTCCGAGGTGCTGATGTCCGGCGATATCACCGTTGGCGTCTGCCTGACCCGTGAACTGCCCGCCAATGCCAAGCGCAAGACGCTGCGTAACGTGCAGCCGAGGCTGGTGCGCGCCGACAAGCCTGCCAGCCCCATGAGCCTGGACGAATACTGCTCGCGCCCACATGTTGTGGTGTCGCACGTCGCGAGTGTCAGCAGTTTCGCCGATGAGTGGCTGACCGCGCTGGGGCGCAAGCGTCAGGTGGTGTTGTCGGTGCCGCAGTTCGCCACCCTGCCCGCATTGATGGCCGGCACCGACATGATTTCGGGGCTGTCCGACTATGCGGCAAAGGCCATGAGCGCATTGGGTTTGCTGTATGACGAGCCACTGCCCTTCCCCACGCCGGGGCTGGACCTGTCGATGACGTGGCTGAGTGTGATGGACAGCGACCCTGCCGAGCGTTGGCTGCGCAGCAGGATCGAGGAGTTCATGGGCGAGCGCCAGGAAGCGCCCGCCCTGGCCGGATGATCAGCCGAAACGACCGGTGATGTAATCTTCGGTCTGGGTCTTGGAGGGCTTGGTGAAGATGGTGTCGGTGTCGCCGTGCTCGATCAGTTCACCCATGAACATGAAGGCGGTGTAGTCGGAGCAACGCGCCGCCTGCTGCATGTTGTGAGTCACGATGATCACGGTGAACTGCTCTTTAAGCTCGGTGATCAGCTGTTCGATACGACCAGTCGAGATCGGATCGAGCGCGGAGGTCGGCTCGTCAAGCAGCAATACCTGAGGACGCAGCGCGATGGTGCGGGCGATGCACAGACGCTGCTGCTGACCACCGGACAGACCGGTCGCGCTCTGCTTGAGCTTGTCCTTGACCTCGTCCCACAAGGCCGCGCCACGCAGGGCCTGCTCGACGCGATCTTCCATTTCCCGACGCGACAGTTTTTCGTGGTGCTTGATGGCGTAGGAAATGTTGTCGTAGATCGACATCGGGAACGGCACAGGCTTCTGGAACACCATGCCCACATGACTGCGCAGGCGGTTCATCGAATAGCCTGGGGCCAGGATGTTCTCGCCATTGAGCAGCACTTCACCACGCGCTTCCTGCTTCGGGTACATCGCGTAGATGCGGTTGAAGACGCGCAGCAGGGTCGATTTACCGCAACCCGACGGGCCGATGATCGCCGTGATGCGCTTCTCGGGGATGGTCATGTCGATGGACTTCAACGACTTCTGGTTGTTGTAGAAAAACTCCAGACCGCGCACTTGGATCTTGGTTTTTTCGTTGGCCAGGGAAAGGTTGTTCATCAGGACGCCCTATTGCGCAGAAGAATTAAGCGAGACAGCAGACTCAGTATCAGTACGAACAACGTCATGACCAGCGCCCCGGCCCATGCCAGGGAGTGCCAGTCATCGAACGGGCTCATGGCGTACTGGAAAACCACCACCGGAACACTGGCGATGGGTTTGAGCAGATCGCTGCTCCAGAACTGGTTGCCGAAAGCGGTGAACAGCAGCGGCGCGGTTTCGCCGGTGATGCGTGCCAATGCGAGCAATACGCCGGTTACCACACCAGCCTTGGCCGCGCGAAGGACGATTTGCAGGGTCAGCTTCCATTGCGGCACACCCAGCGCAAGCGCAGCTTCACGCATGGTCGAGGGTTGCAGTTGCATCATTTCGTCAGTGGTACGCACCACCACAGGGATCACCAGCAATGCCAGCGCCAGCGCACCGGCAATCGCCGAAAAGCCCACCTGATGGCCTGTCACCGCGTTGAGTGGCAGTACCACGACGGTGTAGACGAACAGACCGAGCACAATCGAAGGTGCCGACAGCAGGATGTCGTTAATGAAGCGCACGGCGTTGCCCAGTTTGGTGTAGCGGGCAAACTCGGCCAGCCAAATGCCGGCCATCAGGCCGATCGGCGTACCGATCAGCAGGCCGATGCCGGACATCAGCACGCTGCCGTAGAACGCGTTGGCCAGTCCACCCTCGGTACCAGGCGGCGGAGTCATGCCAGTGAACAGTTGCAGGTTGAGCGCGTCGATGCCCTTGATGATAGTGGTCAGCAGAATCCACACCAGCCACAGCAGGCCGAAGGCAGTGGCACCACAGCTGAGCACCATCGCAATCTTGTTCTTGATGCTGCGAACCCGATACAGGTGCTCGCTGCCGGTCACATCCTTACTCATAACCCCTCCTTACGCGAAAGGCGCGACAGCATCAGGCGTGCAAGGGCCAGCACGATGAAGGTGACGACGAACAACAGGAAGCCAAGGGCGATCAGTGCCGAACGGTGCAAGTCGGTGTAAGCCTCGTTGAACTCGTTGGCGATCACCGAAGCGATCGAACTGCTCGGCATCATCAGCGAAGCCGAGAACTGATGCGCGTTGCCCAGTACGAAGGTTACCGCCATGGTTTCGCCGAGCGCGCGCCCCAGCCCCAGAAACACACCGCCGACCACGGCCGAACGGGTGTACGGCAGCACGATATCCCAGACCACTTCCCAGGTTGTACCGCCCAGTGCATAGGCCGACTCTTTGAGGGCCACGGGCACGGTGCGGAAGACTTCCTGCATCACCGAGGTAATGAACGGCGTGATCATGATCGCCAGTACGATACCGGCGGTCAGCATGCCGATACCCAACGGCGGCCCTTGGAACATCGGACCGATCAGCGGCAGTGCGCCAAGGTTTTCGGTGATCCACGGCGACAGGTGTTCAGCCATGAACGGGCCGAAGACGAACAGCCCCCACATGCCGTAGATGATCGAAGGGATACCGGCCAGCAGCTCGATGGCCGAGGCGATCGGCATGCGCAACCAGGGCGGCGCCACTTCGGTAAGAAAGATTGCAATGCCGAAACTCACCGGTACGGCGATCAGCAAAGCCAGAAAAGAGGTCACCAGGGTGCCGTAGATCGGAACCAGAGCGCCAAACTTGCCGGCGTTCACGTCCCACTCGGTACTGGTCAGAAAGCCAAACCCGAAAGTCTGGAATGCCAGACTGCCGCCCCACAGGGTCGACAAGGCAATACAACCCAGCAAAGCAAGCACCAGCATCGCTGCAGCCTGCAATGAACGCTTGAACCACAGGTCATGACGATGATCCCGTTTGGCGCGCTTCTCGCCCTCGGACTCACCAGCGGAGACGTTAGCGGACAGGTATTGGGTGTTTTCAGTCATGTTGAGGCCACTCGCAAGGAAAAGCCCCTGTCACCGAGCCGATATCGCGGCTGATGACAGGGGTGGTACGGGTTGAATCACTTACTTGGTGAATTCCGTTTTCCAGTAGCTTTCCACGCGATCAACCAGCGATTTCGGCAACGCTACATATTCCAGTTTCTCGGCCTGCTTCTGGCCGTTTTCCAGGGACCACTTGAAGAAGTCGAAAGCAGCCGTGCTTTTCTCTTCGTTCTTGGCTTTCTTGTACATGATGATCCACGTGGTCGCGGTGATCGGCCATGCAGCCTCACCCGGCGCGTTGGTCATGATCAGGTTGAAGTCTTTGGCGCTTGCCCAGTCGGCAGTGTCGGCGGCGGCAGCAAATGCCTTGGCGTCAGGCTTGATGAATTTGCCGGCAGCGTTTTTCAACTGGGTGTAGGACAGCTTGTTGGTGGTTGCGTAGGAGTACTCGACGTAGCCGATCGAACCCTTGATCTGCTTCACGTAGGCCGAAACACCTTCGTTACCCTTGCCGCCCACGCCTGCTGGCCACTGCACGGTCGAACCGAACTTCAGCTTCTCGTTCCACTCCGGGCTGACTTTGCTCAGGTAGTTGGTGAAGTTGTACGTGGTGCCCGAACCGTCCGAACGGTGAACGACGGTGATTGCGGTATCAGGCAGTTTGACGCCCGAGTTCAGCGCAGTGATTGCCGGGTCGTTCCACTTCTTGATGTCGCCCATGAAGATCTTGGCGATGGTTGGACCGTCCAGCTTCAGCTCGCCGCTTTCGACGCCTTCGACGCCTTCGACGTTGACGATCGGCACGATACCGCCGATCACGCTTGGGAACTGACCCAGGCCGCCGGCCTGCAGATCTTCTGCAGACATCGGGGCGTCGGATGCACCGAAGTCAACGGTCGCAGCCTTGATCTGGGCAATACCACCACCCGAACCGATGGACTGATAGTTGATACGGTTATCCTTGCTCTTGCTGTAGTCCTGGGACCACGCCGAAATAACCGGGTAGACGAAACTCGAACCAGCGCCTGTTACATCAGTCGCGTGAGCCACACCGCTAAGGCACAGCGATGCGATCAGAAGCGACAAGCGTTTTTTAGTCAGCAGAATCACGGTAATACCTCAGTCCAGGAGATTGTGTGGTGGTCCACTTAAGGAGGCCCGAGGCGGATTTAAAACCTCAAATGTTGCTGTTTAATGACAATCCAACGAATCGTGTCGTTAGGGGAACTTTTTTGTAAGTGATTTCCTACGTCGCCAGCTACGAAAACCCCTTCCAAACCCAATGTTTACGGGACATTTTCGACCGGCAAACCCGAATAGCCTTCTGCCACCACTCATCAGGTAGCGGAATGCCCGCTTCGTTATAAAAATGTAAGAAAGTGTGATTTTAAGAAGCTTTGTAAATGACCGAGTGGTCACGTTATAGCTAAATCAACTTAAAACTTCGCTGTCGAAGGCGTTAAGGGGGGCGTGAATGACCGAAAAAGGCGCGCGATGACTCTCACGGCGGATAGCAACGGCGTAAGCCTTGATGCATCGAACATATCTACCGTTCGTCGGGTTCGACGGCACCTATGGCCACTGGCCAATGACCAACGTGAGTACTTTAAAACAACGGAGTAATCATCATGATCAAGACCAAACTGACTGCCCTGACTCTTGCTGGCCTGATGGCTGTAGCTTCGGGTGCCGCCTTTGCCGAGTCGACCACCACCCCTGAAACCCCGATCAACAAGAATGCGACCAAACTGCCGGGCACCAATACCCAGCCGATGGACCGCACCTCGTCCGAGACTCCAGGCGCGCAAGCTGAAAGCAAGGAAGCGGCAGCCGAGCGTTCGATGAAGCACGACAACAAGACGACACACGGTACGCACGACAAGAGCACCACCACTGAAAAGACCAAGACTCAGTAATCAGGCGTCTTACGCGGGTAGGACCATGCCCTGCCCGCGGGTCTACCCTTCTCGCGGTACAGTTTCATTCAACGTACTGTTTCGATCAAAGTACTCACGGAGTTTGCACCATGATCAGGAATAGATTGGGGGCGATAAGCCTGGCGACATTTTTGGCCCTGTCGGCGACCAGTGCGCTTGCAGGTTCGACCGAACCGACCAACCCGGTCAGCGACGGTCCGAAAGTCCCGGGCACCGGAATGGAAAAAAACGTCGACGGCACCAGCCCCGGCGCGCCAGGCACAAGCCCCGGCACCAAAGGCATGGACCCCTTGCCGGGAAATAACGGCAGCGCGGACGACAAGCCTCATGATTCGAAACAGCCCCATGATGCGGATCATCAGGACACTCAGGACGGGCACAAGGCCCCTTGATGACCTGACAGGTCGCTACTGACGCAGGCACTGTCGTCAGTCGCCCATTGCACGTAACACACCTCCACCGGCATGCCATGCTCGGCACAGAAGTCCAGCCAGCGCAGTTGGTTGTCCTGGAGGCGGTCACCCGGCCCCTTGACCTCGATCATTCGATAACGACGCTGCTCCGGAAAAAACTGGATCAGGTCGGGCATCCCGGTCCGGTTGGCTTTTATGTCCTGCAACAGCCGACGAAACCAGCGAAGCAAGTGCTCTGCCGGCAGGCAATGAAGCGCCTGTTCCAGAAGCTCCGGCGTCAGCGCTCCCCAGAATACAAAGGGTGATTGCAGACCGTATTTGCTCTCAAAATGCTCACGAATGGTCGTCAGGTATTCATCAGACTCCAGTTGCGTCAGACAGGCATCGAACAACGATGCTCTGCGCTGATAAAAGTCAGGGCTGTACAGGTCACTCGGCGCACTGTGAAACGGATGAAAGAATGCACCCGGCAACGGGGCGAAAATGGCTCGCCAGCACAGCAGCCCGAACAGTGAATTGATCAGCGCATTCTCGACGTAATGCACCTCCCCGCCCTGCTCTTCTTCAAGGTGCAGGCGTATCAAACGCTCGACACTCATGCCCGACACTGGCGTGACCTGCACGTCCAGCCGCGCAATGGCCCGCACCGTGCGCTTGCGCGCGGCAGTCAGGCCGAGCTTGCGTTGCAGGCGTGGCAAGACGCGTGACAGGTGCTGGACCTCGGCATCACTTTCCGGAGCGAGACGGGCCTGCTCCGCCAGCGCCAGCGCCGCTGCGTACTCAGCGTTGCGCTCCAGCACGCGGATCTGCCTTGAACGCGCGCCGGGGTAACTCGACTGACGATACACCGCCATCGCCAGAGGCCAGTCCTGCATGCGCTCGGCCTGTTGCCCGATACGAAACAGCAGTTTGCCACGACGCATGAGCAACCATGGGTTGCCGCATTCGATGGCAATGACCCGCTCGGCCAGCGCATGCAGTTCCAGGCAGGTTTCCAGCGCTTCACGACAGGCATGCAATTGCAGACACACATCGATATCCGCACGCTCGTTGATGCCACGCGACTCCAGCGAAAACTCGACTTTTTCGTAGCGGTAGATACCCAGGTCAGCCAGCACGAATTCAGACCATTCCTGGTACAGATTGCCGAAGTACAGCAAGCGCAGGCGATCACACAGCGGCATGATCTTCAGGCCGAACACGGCGTCGGGCAACGTCGGATGCCATTGTTCGAGGGACTGCGGCGACGGGTACATGGGCTGCAGGCGCTCGAACCAATCCTGCTTGCGCTCAGGGCCCTTGACCGCGTGGTCCTTGAAGCAGTGGCTCAACTCATCCCGACGCAGCAGCTGGAACAACTCGCTCAGGCCCAGTGGCGGAGCGGTGTCGACCCACTCCCGCGCCAGCAGCGGCAATACGGCGTCGTGAGGGTCGCCAATCTCGACATAACCGAGTTTGCTGGCCCGAAACAACACACCCTTGCGCATCACCATGCGCACCAGCAACCCCTGGGCGGGCACCGGCAGCTCGGCAAACTCGCTGATGAAGCGGCGCTCGGTTGCGTCGAGCAGGTCATCGTAGCGCCGGGCAATCCAGTCAAGGACCTGACGGAAGTTTTCCAGGTAATAAAACGGATTGTCGAGGGGCGAAGTATTCAAGGCCAGCGTTCACATGACAAATGAGCAGACTGAACAAGGATACTGGTTATCCGTACAGATTCCAGTGCAAACGCCTGCTGATCGTGTTCGACCGATCAATGGCATGTATCGCGGGCAGACGGTCGGCCTTAGAATCGGCGCGACAACATCTGCAGCCGAGAGACGAATATGCACGCGCCACTGGTTTATCTCGCAGGCTTCGACGTGTTCAGGACCGATGCCGTGGAACATGGACGCTATCTGAAGGCTTTGTGCGCCGCACACGGACTTGAGGGTCTGTACCCGTTTGACAATGAGGTCACGCACGGACGAACAGCGCATGAAACCGCACAGCAGATTTACTCGATGAATGTCGCGATGATCCACCGCTGCTCAGCGATGCTGGTCAACCTCAACGTGTTCCGTGGCCTGGAGCCGGATTCGGGCACGGCCTTCGAAGTCGGTATGGCGGTCGCACTGAACAAGCCAGTGTGGGCGTACTTTGAACCGGTGGCGTCGCTGTGCGAACTGGTTCCCCACGATGAAAACGGTCTCGACGCCAATGGGTTTACGGTTGAAGACTTCGACCTGCCGCGCAACCTGATGCTCGCCTGCAGCTGGGCGGGCACCAGCTCAACCGTGGAGCTGGGTGCAGAGGCGCTGGCAAAGTACCTGAGTGGCTTTCAGGCCCTGCCCACAAGCGGCTGACCGGGGCGGTCAGCCCCACCCCAGAAAGTCCCCGCCGTTATCGCGCAGCATCTGCAACATGCCTTCTGCTGCGGGTGACAGGTAACCGCCCTTGCGCAACGTCACACCAATGGTGCGTTTGAGGGTGGTTTGCTCCAGCGGCACTTCACGCAGGTGCTGCATGGTCTTGCCGAACTCCAGCGACTCGCGGGCAATGAAGCTCAACAGGTTGCTGCGGGCAATCAGCCCCGGCAACAGCGAGATCGAGTTCGCTTCGATCTGCACCGTCGGCAGCGGCAGGCCATGAGCAGCGAAGGTTGCGTCCAGCCATTTGCGCGATGAAACACTCACAGGCGGCAGTACCCAGCGATACGCGCACAGGTCACTCATTTTCAACGACGGCTTGAAGATCGGATGATTCTTGCTGGCGACCACCACGGCTTCGTCCCTGAGTATGGCAAAGCTGGTGACGTCTTCACTGTCGGGCGCCAGCGCGCAAATGATCATGTCCAGTTGACCGGAGCGCAATGATTCGCGCAGCAGGTCATCCTGACCTATCACCAGTTTCAAGGTGACGTCCGGGGTGCGCTGCAACAAGGCGGACGTCAGTTTCGGCATCAAATATTCCGCCATCGTCGCGGCGCAGCCGACCCGAATGTTGCCCACCATGCCACTGGCGAAATCCCGCACCTCGCGCTGGGTCTGGGCAATGCTTTGCTGCAACTCCTTGCCGCGTGCCTGCAGCAACTCGCCCACGGGCGTCAGCTTGATCCTTCGGCCGTCACGTTGAAACAGTCGCGTTCCGAATGACTCCTCGAGGCGCTGAATGCTCTTGGTCAGCGCTGGCTGGCTGCGATTTAGCTTCTCCGCAGCACGTCCGAGATGCCCCAGCTCGGCAATGGTTTCGAAATAGGTGAGATCGCGCAGGTCCATATCTATCAACCAAAGTTATCAATTCATGATTATTAGAAAATAGACTTGATGGGTTGGGAAGTCGATACTGTGCGCATGTGATTCACCCCAATCAAGGAGAACGTCCTTGTCAAACGCTTCACGCTTTTCGCTTTCCTCCCTTTCCCCGCTGACTCAATGGGCGGGTCTGATCCTGATGGCCGGCATTGCCGGGCAACTGCTCAAACTGTTCGATATGCCTGCTGCGATGTTCCTCGGGCCGATGCTGGTCGCCATAGGCTTTGGCGTATCAGGTGCCAGCATCCGCATGCCCAAGCGGGCCTTTCAACTCGGTCAGGGCACGGTCGGCGTGCTGATCGCGCATGCCATGTCGGTCAGTGTGCTGCTCACCGCCCTTCATTCATGGCATGTCATGCTCCTGGCGACCATCCTCACGGTGGTGCTGAGCGCGGCAGTTGGACTGGTGCTGGTGCGCTTTGCCGGCATTCCGAGCAACACGGCAGCCTGGGGCACGTCACCGGGCGCGGCCTCGGCGATGGTCGCGATGTCCGAAGATTACGGTGCCGACTCACGCATTGTCGCCACCATGCAATATGTGCGCGTGGTCTGCGTGGTCACCATCGGCGCGCTGGTCAGCCATTTCATCGGCACCCCGGATTCCGCTGCGGCCCTGCACAGCGGTGCGGCGGTCTTGCCCAGCCTTGACCTTGTCGATCTGGCGCTGAGCCTTGCAGTGATTGCCGCAGGCGTGGCACTCGGCTCGCGTCTCCCGGCAGGTGCCCTGCTCGTGCCGCTGATGCTCGGCGGCGCGCTGCAACTGAGTGGCGTGATGCAGATCAGCGTTCCAGCCTGGTTGCTGCCCATCGCTTACGGTGCCATCGGCTGCTACGTCGGCCTGCGTTTCGACCGGCCAACGGTGCAATACGTCTGGAGACGACTGCCGATGATGATTCTGGCCTCACTGCTGTTGATCGTGCTCTGTGCTGTGTCGGCCTGGCTGATTGCGGTGATGATGGGCAAGGATTATCTCTCGGTATACCTGGCGACCAGCCCGGGCGGCCTGGACACCATGGCCATTATTGCCATCGATACGCATGCCGACGTCGGCTTCGTGCTGGCGATGCAGACCTTGCGCCTGTTCGGCGTGATCCTGACCGGAAGCTTCCTGGCCAGGCAGATCATCCGCCTGACCGACAAACGCATCCCTGCGCTTTGACTTCCGATCTCAAGCTCAACAGACGCTAGCCGTTCATTCCAGCCCCGCCAGGGCGCTGGCCAGGCTAGGTGCCAGCGGCAACACCGGCAATAACGTGGCCTGATAGGCGTGATAAAGGTCCGGCTTGCCGGGCCATATGTCTGCGCTGGGCTCGTTGCGCTCGTTCAGCTCATGGCGCCAACTGCCATGCTCGTGATCGATGAACAGTGTCTCGTTGAACTCCCAGAAACAGCGATACCAGTCTTCATACTGCTGCTCGCCGGTACGTTGCAGCAATGCGGCAGCAGCAGCGGCCGCTTCGCAGTGAGTCCAGTGCAGACGATGACGGACTACCGGCTGGTTCTGCCAGTCGAGGGTGTAAACGATGCCCGGGGCACCGTCGACATCCCAACCGTACCGGCAGGCATTGGCAAACAGTTGGCGGGCGTCGTCCAGCAACCATTCGGGGTTGGCGCGTCCGGCCTGACGGCGTGCAGCCTCCAGATGCAACACCAGCCGGGCCCACTCGAAAGCATGCCCCGGCGTGGTGCCGAAGGGCCGGAAACCGTCGGCCGGGTTTTCCCGGTTGTAATCGGCCAGCGGCTGCCAGTCCTGGGTGAAATGCTCGACGACCTGAAAATTGTTGGCACCGGCATGCTCGTGGATAACCCGCTCGACGATGCTCAGCGCCCGGTCGAGCCACTGCGCGTCGCCGGTCACATCAGCGAGCGCGAGAAAAGCTTCGGTGCTGTGCATGTTGCTGTTGGCACCGCGGTAGGTCTCTTCATTGCTCCAGTCCCGCGCGAACGACTCACGCATGGCGCCTTCCTGCTCGCTCCAGAAATGCGTCTGGATGATCTGGATGACGTCGGACAGCAATGCCTGCGCCCCAGGCCGCCCCGCCACCACGGCGGAACTGGCCGCCAGGGCAACGAACGCATGCAGATAAGCCTGTTTGTCGGTCTTGCCGCCGTCTTCGAGCGCGGCGCTGAACCAGCCGCCATGTTCGGCATCGTGCAACGGGCCTTGCAACGCGGCGATACCGTGATCGACCAGCGCAGCACAACCGGGAATGCCCTGCGCATGGGCCATGGCAAAACAGTGGGTCATGCGCGCAGTGTTCATGGTTCCTGCGGTGGCACCGACCATCAGCCGACCGTAGTCATCAAGACTGCCAAAGCCGTTGTCCAGTCTGGAGGCCTTGGCGAAGGTCAACAGACGATTGCCTTCCAGGGCCAGCCACTGGTGATGGGCTGGCGAGCGCAGCCAACTGCTGAAGGTTTGATTATTGTTATTCATGAAGCGATGCCGCCCCCTTCGATAAGGTTGTGCCCAGACTGTACCGGAGGTCATTTCGACCGAGGGCATAATGCGCGTCCGGTCGATCGTCGGCAAGCGGACACAACCTGTATCAATGTAGGGTTTTACACCTTGAAGCGTGAGACCACCTGATTCAGGTCAGCGGCCAGACGCGACAATTCATGGCTCGACGCACTGATCTGGTTGGCGCCCTGAGTCGACTGCATGGACAGATCGCGAATGTTGACGATGTTTCGATCAACTTCACGCGACACTTGCGCCTGCTCTTCAGCCGCGCTGGCAATCACCAGATTGCGCTCGGAGATCTGGTTGATCGACGAGGTGATTTCGCTCAAGGACTCACCCGCGCCCTTGGCCAGTGCCAACGTCGAGTCGGCCCGGTCACGGCTGGTGTTCATCGAGTCGAGTGCCTGCGCCGAACCGCTGCGCATGGCGCTGACCATCGAATCGATTTCCAGGGTCGACTGCTGGGTGCGATGCGCCAATGCCCGGACTTCGTCCGCCACCACCGCGAAACCGCGGCCCGACTCGCCTGCCCGTGCCGCCTCGATGGCGGCGTTGAGTGCCAACAGGTTGGTCTGCTCGGCAATCGAGCGGATCACGTCCAGCACTTTGCCAATATCCTGCGACTGATTGGCAAGGTTTTGCACCAGCGTCGAGGTGGCCTGCACGTTGTCGGTCAGCGTCTGGATCGACTGCACCGTCTCGATCACCCGCGTCTGGCCCGCCAGCGCCGAGGTGCTGGACTGGTTTGAGGCGTCCGATGTGGACACGGCATTACGCGCAACTTCTTCTACTGCCGAGGTCATTTCGTTGATCGCCGTGGCGGCCTGATCGATCTCCGCATTCTGTTGGTTCAGCCCGCGGTAGCTGTCTTCGGTGACCGAGTTGAGCTCGGTGGCGGCCGATGCCAGTTGCGTGGCCGAACTGCCGATGTGGCGCATCGCTTCACGCAGATTGATCTGCATCGTCGCCAGGGCACGCAACAGCCGGGTGACTTCGTCTTCGCCATCGACCTCGATGGTATGGGTCAGGTCGCCGTTGGCAACCTGCTCGCCGGTGATGCCGAGCACGCCTACCAGTTGATGATCGAGCATCAGCGGCAGGTTGACACCCGGCTTGACACCCCCTAGCTGTGACGCTGCCAGAGAATCGATTTCCACCACCTGCCGGTTGGCCAGCACTCGCTGCGCACCTTCATGACGGGTACACAATCGCTCGGCATCACCGCTGCCGATGATGATGCCCAGGTAGTCCATGACATTGACGTTGTACGGCAGGATGGCCATGGCCCGGTCGACGATGTCCTGGGCCAGCGCTCGATCAAGGGCGAACATGAACGACTCCAGGCGCGTGGCGAGGCTTGCAATGCTTGGGCATATGGATACATTTTGTTGAAGTTATAGAACGCCCGAGTGTGCCTGAAAGTAGTCACGGGCGCGACGTACATGGCAGAGTGCCCGCGTCGACCTTTTGAACCCTCATATATGTGCGCACAGGCCCCCTTTTGATCAAATTCCGACTCGCCAGCCTGCTGTCGCTGTTGACCCTGCAAGCCTGCACGTCAATGGCGGAAAGCGATGAGCCGAAACAACGCTTTGAAGACTACCGTCAGCAGACCCTCGAGCTGATTCGCAACCAGCGCAACTTTCAGACCGCCGACCACCAGGCCGAGCTGGACTGGAACGAGCCACGCCAGTGGACCCCGAGCGGGACACCCAAGGGCGGCGTGCTGCTGGTGCATGGCCTGGGGGATTCGGCGTGGTCGTTTCATGACGTTGCACAGATGCTTGCCGCTCAGGGTTATCTGGTCCGAACCGTTTTGTTGCCGGGGCACGGCACCAAGCCCGAAGACATGCTCGACGTGCGCCTCGAACAGTGGCAGCGCGTGGTGCGCGAACAGGCGCAACTGCTCGCTCGTGAAGTGCCGAAGGTCTATCTGGGAGGCTTTTCGACCGGTGCCAATCTGGTCCTCGATTACGCCTATGGGCATGACGAAATCGCCGGGCTGCTCTTGTTCTCGCCGGCATTTCGCTCCAACAGCGGCTATGCCTGGCTGACGCCGTGGATCGGCTGGGCACGCCCCTGGCTCGCCGCGCCGAACCAAGGCCTGCGCCCGATGCAGACGCCGGTTCGCTACATGAACGTGCCTACCAATGGTTTTGCCCAGTTCTATCGCAGCAGCGCGCTGGCCCAGGACCGCCTGCATCAGCGTCGCTATGACAAGCCGGTATTCATCGCCATCGCCGAGCACGACTCAGTACTCGACACTGATTACGTGCTGGATAATTTCAGCCAGCGCTTCAGCAATCCCGCCAGTCGCCTGATCTGGTACGGCGACCTGCCCGCCCGCGCGGCCAATACGCCGCGCGTCGAGGTGCGCAAGGACTACCTGCCGGAATACCGCATCAGCCGCTTTTCACACATGGGCCTGCTTTTTTCAGCGGACAATCCGCTTTACGGCGTATCCGGCAGCCAGCGTATCTGCTGGAACGGCCAGAGCACGCCGGACACCGCGAAGTGCATGGCAGGCGAGCCGGTATGGTATTCGGACTGGGGTTACACCGAACCGGGCAAGATCCATGCGCGCCTGACGTTCAACCCGTATTTCGAGTGGCAGACCCAAGTGATGCTCGGCGTGCTGAACGCAACACCGTAGTACGCAACCGCCTCCCTTGTATCGTCGATACCGGGGGCGCCAGGCTTCTGTAGGAGCGACGAACCGGGCGACGCTTCGCTTGTTCGCGAAGGCGGTGTTTTGAACGCCGAATCTTCTGCGACTGTACGGGCCTTTTCGCGAACACGTTCGCTCCTGCATTTTTGCCGTACGCTCGAGCATGGGGGGCTTCTGTGGGAGCGAACTTGTTCGCATCTACTCCAGCGGAACCAGCCGCTCACGGCTGTTGCTCAGGTGTGTCCACATCGCCGCACGTGCTGCATCCGGGTCCTTGCGGCGAATGGCGCTGAGCAGTGCTTCGTGTTCGAGGTTGGCCAGATAGCCCTGATGCGCGAGGTTGTTGCCTGCGCGCTCGCTCGATGCGATGCGGCTGCGCGGAATGATCGCGCTACCCAGGTGTTGCATGATCTCCAGAAAATACGGATTGCCAGTGGCTTCGGCGATCAGCATGTGAAAGTGTTTGTCAGCCTCGACGCAGCTGTCGTCGTTGGCCAGCAGGTCCTGATAGTCGTCCAGCGCCTGACGCATGGCCGCCAGTTGCTCATCGGTGCGGCGCACAGCCGCCAGCGCCACGGCCTGGGTTTCCAGGCCGATACGCAGTTCGATGATATCGCGCACTCTGGATACCGTTTCGACTTTGAGGCGCAGTCCCGTCTGGTCACTGCGTTCGAGCACGAACGTGCCGATGCCGTGATGGGTCACCACCAACCCGGACGCCTGCAATTTGGAAATCGCTTCACGCACCACCGTGCGGCTGACGCCGTGCTCACGGACGATCTGGTTCTCGGACGGCAGCTTCTGACCCGGTGCGATCTTGCCGAGCAGGATGCGCTGGCTCAGTTCGGTGACCAGATCAGTGGCCAGGCTGTGCTGACGGCGTTTGGGCGCAGTACCGGCGGGCTCTTGCATGGTGAGTGAATCCTGACTTGTCTGGTTAAGCTGCCGTATCACGGCCGTGGCAGCGCAAATGCCGGGCTGGTTGCGTTTGAAAGCCGGATTTAAACGCCCTGCACAGTTGTCTTACTTGTATTATAAGTCATTCCCGACTGTCAAAGTTCCTGTGTCCATCCACACCGCCTACCATCAGCCACTACGTTCAAGGTCCCGACCAGGCATCAACGGATACGCACGATCTAAAACCCCAGTATTTACTGGTCATAAACTTTAAATTAACACCATCATACAGCCCCCACACACCTGCACATCGGCAGCCGATCAGAGTTTAATAATCTTGCGGATCGTCACCGCAAGGGGATTGCACAACCACCATTTACTTGTATGATGACCGACAATGCGAAGGACACACTTCGCACATACCCGCATAAAAACAACGAGTGGGAGATTCAACTGTGAGCACATCCAATTCCAGGATGGCCGACGGCACAGGTTCGGCTCTGAATTCAGCCGTATCGAAGGTCAAACGTCACGTCCTGCCGCTTTTCGTCATCATGTTCATCGTCAACTACATCGACCGGGTCAACATCGGGTTCGTGCGTTCGCACATGGAGCATGACCTGGGCATCGGCGCAGCAGCCTACGGCCTGGGTGCCGGACTGTTCTTCATCGGCTATGCCCTCTTCGAAGTCCCTTCCAACATCCTGCTGCAGAAAGTCGGTGCGCGTATCTGGCTGACGCGAATCATGCTCACCTGGGGCATCGTCGCCGCCTGCATGGCCTTCATCCAGAACGAAACCCACTTCTACATCCTGCGCTTTCTGCTCGGTGTGGCCGAGGCCGGCTTCTTTCCAGGCGTGATCTACTACTTCACCCGCTGGCTGCCTGGCGTCGAGCGTGGCAAGGCGATTGCCATCTTCCTCAGCGGCTCGGCCATTGCCTCGCTGATCTCGGGCCCGTTGTCCGGCCTGCTGCTGCAAATCACCGGTTTCGGCCTTAAAGGCTGGCAGTGGATGTATTTCATCGAAGGCATGTTCTCGGTCGGTCTGTGCTTCTTCGTCTGGTTCTGGCTGGACTCCAAACCGCACGATGCCAAGTGGCTGACCCGCGAAGAACAGGATGCGCTGGTCAACGCCATCGATGCCGAACAGGCTGCTCGCGAAGCCGCGACGCCGGTCAAGGCTTCCATCGGCAAGCTGCTCAAGGACGGTCAGATCATTCTGTTCTGCCTGATCTACTTCTTCATCCAGCTGACGATTTACGCAGCGACGTTCTGGCTGCCGAGCATCATCCGCAAAATGGGCAGCCTGACTGACTTCGAAGTCGGCATGTTCAACTCCATTCCGTGGCTGCTGTCGATCATCGGCATGTACGTGTTCGCCACGCTGTCCACCAAATGGAAACGCCAGCAGGCCTGGGTAGCCATTGCCCTGCTGATTGCCGCTGCCGGGATGTTCATGTCGACCACCGGAAGCCCGATCTTCGCTTTCGTTGCCATCTGCTTTGCAGCGCTGGGTTTCAAGTCGGCTTCTTCGCTGTTCTGGCCGATCCCGCAGGCCTATCTGGACGCACGGATCGCCGCAGCGGTCATCGCGCTGATCAATTCGGTGGGCAACCTCGGCGGCTTCGTAGCACCGACTACCTTCGGCCTGCTGGAAGAACACACCGGCTCGATCCAGGGCGGGCTGTATGGCCTGACAGCCACGTCGATCATTGCCGCGATCATTGTTTTCGCCGCGCGCAACACCCCCAAACCTGGCGCGACACCGGTCGCCGCCATTCAGACGCCGGCGACCCACTGACACACATGCGCAGCCACTTTTTCATCGGTCATATTTTCAAGGCCTTACGTTTAAAGGACCCGTCATGAATATTCAGCAATCCAATATCACCAGCAAGACCCCCGTCATTACCGAGATGCAGGTCGTGCCCGTGGCGGGCCATGACGACATGCTGCTCAATCTGAGTGGCGCACATGGCCCCTACTTCACTCGCAACGTGGTCATTCTCAAGGACAATGCCGGGCATGTCGGCGTGGGCGAAGTACCTGGCGGCGAGCTGATTCGCCAGACGCTGGAAGACGCGCGATCGCTGGTCGTCGGCAGCAGCATCGGCACCTACCAGAAGATCCTCAACGAGGCACGCAAGGCGTTTGCCGATCGGGACGCCGGTGGCCGCGGCTTGCAGACATTCGACCTGCGCATTGCCATTCATGCGGTCACCGCACTGGAAGCGGCGCTCCTCGACCTGCTCGGCCAGCATCTGGAAGTACCGGTTGCCGCATTGCTGGGCGAAGGTCAGCAACGCGATCAGGTCGAAATGCTCGGTTACCTGTTTTATGTCGGCGACCAGCGCAAAACCGATCTGGCCTACCGCAGCGAACCCGAGGCCGATAATGACTGGTTCCGCATCCGCCATGAAGAAGCACTGACACCGGAGGCCGTAGTACGCCTGGCCGAGGCCGCGCATCAGCGTTACGGCTTTCAGGACTTCAAGCTCAAGGGCGGCGTACTGAGCGGCGACCAGGAAATCGAAGCGGTGACCGCACTCGCCGAACGCTTCCCCGAGGCGCGCATTACGCTGGACCCGAACGGTGCCTGGTCGCTCAAGGAAGCGATCCGCCTGTGCCGCGATCAGCATCATGTGCTGGCCTACGCCGAAGACCCGTGTGGCGCGGAAAACGGTTATTCCGGGCGTGAAGTGATGGCCGAGTTCCGCCGTGTTACCGGCCTCAAGACAGCTACCAACATGATCGCTACCGACTGGCGGGAAATGGGCCACGCCATTCAGTTGCAGTCAGTGGATATCCCACTGGCCGACCCGCACTTCTGGACCATGCAGGGCTCGGTACGCGTGGCGCAGATGTGCAACGAGTGGGGCCTGACCTGGGGATCGCACTCCAACAACCATTTCGATATTTCCTTGGCGATGTTCACCCACGTCGCCGCTGCAGCACCGGGCACTATCACCGCAATCGATACGCACTGGATCTGGCAGGACGGCCAGCGTCTGACCAAGGCGCCACTGCAAATCGTCGGTGGCAAGGTCGAGGTCCCTAAGAAACCGGGGCTCGGTGTCGAGCTGGACATGGACCAGTTGGCCAAGGCTCACGAACTCTATAAAGGCATGGGCCTGGGCGCGCGTAACGACGCCGTGGCCATGCAGTTTCTGATCCCGGACTGGAAATTCAATAACAAGCAGCCTTGCCTGGTGCGTTGAATCGGTCTGACACTCGCAGTTGACTCGCCGCCTGTTCACTCTCTGGCTGGCACACGGCGCGCAACCCCCTTGCGCGCCGTTTTTTTAATCGAATTTGGCTTGCCGAAGCGGCATGCTACTGTCTGGTAATGTCCAGTAACGATTAGACCGCATGCGCCATCTCGCCCGCACCCGCCCTCGCCTCACCCTTGCCGCTCTGGTCGGCCTGACCGCAGGCATCGCCTGGTCCTGGCTCATACCTCACTCGACACTGACCCAGAGCCTGCTGACTGACTGGGACACGGGGGTATGGCTTTATCTGATCATGATTTTCATCCGCACGCTGCGCAGCGACGCTGACGATGTTCGGCGAGTTGCGATGAGGGAAGACGAAAACGCGGGCGTCATTCTGGTTACAGTCTGCGTCGCGGCGCTGGCCAGCCTGGCCGCAATCATTTTTGAAATCGCCAACAGCAAAGGCCTTTCCAACGACGCCAAGATGCTTCACCACGCCTTCACCGGCCTGACGGTCATCGGCTCGTGGCTGATGATCGGCGTGATCTTCAGCCTGCATTACGCACGCATGTTCTACACCTGGAAAGGCAAAGAACCCGCACTGGCATTTGTGGGCGGTGAAAAGAACCCCGATTACTGGGACTTCCTGTACTTTTCGTTCACCCTCAGCGTCGCGGTGCAAACCTCCGACGTTGGCGTAGCGACGCGCGAAATGCGCAAGGTCGTGCTCGGCCAGTCGTTGATCTGTTTTGTGTTCAACACCGCGATTCTGGGTTTTTCGATCAACATCGCCGCCAGCCTGTTCAACTAGCGTTTGCCTTGAAAAACAATCCCATCAAGAGGCCTTCAGACAATGACCCTATTGAAAATAGCGGTACTCGATGACTGGCAAAACGTCGCCAGCGATGTCGTGGACTGGTCCGTACTCGACTCAGTGGGCACGATCAGCTTTCTGCATGACTACCCTGCCGATACATCGACCATGGCGCAGCGCCTGCAAGGCTTCGACATCATTTGCGTGATGCGCGAGCGAACCCTGTTCGATGCGACGCTGCTCAGCCAACTGCCGACGCTGAAACTGCTGGTCACCGGCGGAATGCGCAATGCGGCGATCGATACCGCTGCGGCGAAGCGTCGGGGCATTGTCGTGTGCGGAACCGAAAGCTATAAGCATGCGGCACCGGAGCTGACCTGGGCGCTGATCATGGGCATCACCCGCAACCTGGTAGCCGAGGCCAACTCGTTGCGTGCCGGCAATTGGCAGGTCGGACTGGGCAGCGACCTG
This sequence comes from Pseudomonas cerasi, assembly GCF_900074915.1. GTDB lineage: Bacteria > Pseudomonadota > Gammaproteobacteria > Pseudomonadales > Pseudomonadaceae > Aquipseudomonas > Aquipseudomonas cerasi. The sequence continues at coordinate 2,379,605 of NZ_LT222319.1, read as the reverse complement.
CATGGCAAAACCCTGGGCATTCTCGGCCTGGGCAGTATCGGTAAGTGGATCGCCCGCTACGGACAGGCATTCGGCATGAAGGTCATTGCCTGGAGCCAGAACCTGACGCCAGAGGCGGCTGCCGAGTCAGGCGTCACCCATGTCAGCAAACAGCAACTGTTCGAGCAGGCCGATGTGCTGTCGGTGCACCTAGTGCTCAGCGATCGCAGCCGCGGTCTGGTTGACGCAGAGGCGCTGAGCTGGATGAAGCCCGAGGCTTATCTGATCAACTCGTCACGCGGCCCGATCATCGATCAGGCCGCGCTGATCGACACACTGCAACAGCGCAGAATCGCCGGTGCAGCGCTGGACGTCTTCGACATCGAACCACTGCCGGCCGACCACCCGTTCCGCACGCTGGACAACGTACTGGCAACTCCGCACATCGGTTATGTCACCGAAAATAACTACCGGACCTTCTACGGGCAGATGATCGAAGACATTCAGGCGTGGCATGCGGGGTCGCCGATTCGGGTGTTTGGCTGACGAGTCCTGCAACATCAGGCTGTAACCTATGGATGCCAGGCTGCGTCTGGCGTCGGATTTCAGCCTCTGTAAAGAGTGGTCACGGGGCCCGCCGCAGGCCCCCACTTGCATATCAGTAACGATTAGCGCTTCGGACAAAAAAGGTCAGCACAGGATTAATCCTCCGGTTTTTGCCAACATTGAAAATTATATCTAGGCGAACCTGCTCTTCCGATGGACAATGCCCGGAATATAATTGCACCCTGAGCCCGAGTATCAATAAACAACAGAAAAATAGAAACAGTCGCTCAATCGCTCCATCAAGTTTCCGACGTGTTTATATGAATACTGTCATTCCATCCGTTATCGCTTGCCTTGAGATTTATTCTCCTGTTTCACCAGGCGCAATCACTTTTCGCACCGATCACTGAGACACCCGATGAATATCCGCTCAGCCAGGCTATATGACAGTCTCATGGCCGCTAACGAGAAACCTGTCATGGCCGACAGGACCTTACAGCCGGCGAGCGCTGGCGCGACTGACACAACTTCAAATGCGCAGGCGAAACTCGATACTTACACGCCCTCCGACAGGCACTCCGCTGAAGCAGCGGAAACCTCTCCGGTCTATACCAGAGCACTGTTCAAGCGAAATGCTCAAGCACTGGCGAGCGAAGCCTCCCCGTCGGATAAGGCGTTACTTACCAGTCAAAAAACGCGTGTCAGTCAGGATGATACCAAGGCCGTGCTCAATGACGTCGCCACTGTCAAAGACAATACGGCCCCTGCCGAGCCAGATAACAAAGTCAAAGACAAAGACAAGATTTCCGCTTCAGAGCCGGTCAAAACTGCCGAGCCCGTCTTGCGCGGGGGAGCCAACGTCAATCCTGATGATATCGCCACACCTGCCGCAGCCACGAAGATGATTCAGGACCTGAAAGCGATTGGAGGCGGAACCTTGCGCTTTCAGATGACGCACGACCAGATTCAGGATAGCAGGCAGTTGGACAAGCTCAGGGCGTTGCTCAATGAAGGGGGCAAACAGGGTGTAAAAGTTCAGTTCACGTTCCGCGACGATGCAAACCAGGGTAGCGGAAACGTGCTGACGGGAGACAAGTTGAAGCAGGCCTCGGCCGACATCAGTACCATTGTCAAAAGGTTTGGCAGTCGCACAGGCTTTGTGCTGGATACCTTCCATCAGGGCGGTAAAAGCGCAAGTCAGGAATGGGCTGACATGCAGACCACGTTAATTAAATCTGCGCGCGATGCCGGTTATAAAGGAAGTATTGTTGTCGAGGACAGCAATTGGGGGGGTGGCCTGACCGCGGGTCCGCAAAGCGGCCTGGTCAAGTTTGCGGTTCAATTAAAGGCTGCCAATGGCGACGACAACCCTGCACTGATTGGCAGTTTTCATGTGTATGCCAGGGAAAGCGAAGCCTCTTCGCGACTCGCCAACCAGATCAAGGCAATGAAAGAGGCTGGCTACAAATTCCAGATTGGCGAAGTGGGTAATGCCAACCTGACAGCAGCCAATACCTTCCAGCAAAAGGACGCCGCCACTAATGCCCTGCGGGATAATATGAGCGCTCTCAAAGCAGCCGGAGCGGACATTTTACCCGGCAAGGAACAGTTCCAAGGGGGCAAACTTCGCCACCGTGCCGGCTTTTCAACGGCCGATCAGTACTGATGACACACGCTGCTGAACCTGCCCCTGAAAGGATCAGGCTTGCGCTATCAGAACCCGATATCGGCACATGGCATCACAACGTATAGGCAATCCCCACCTGCACCGTCCGTGGTGCCCCCGGATAGGCATAGACGTTGCCGAACGAGCCTTCCCCATAGTCGGTGTTAAACAGATTCTTCAGGTCCAGATTGAGTTTCACGTGCGGGTTGACCTTGTAATAGGCCAGCAGGTCAAACACCGTATAGCTGTCCATCGAGAAAGAAGTGTTGGCTGTACGTCCGGCGCGCTGGTCGACATAGCGACCGCCGCCGCCCAGGCCCAGACCACGCAAGGCGCCGTCCTGAAACTCGTAGACGTTGAGCAGGCTGAAGGTTTGCTCGGGAATGTTCATCAGCCGTGTACCGGACCGTAGCGTGTTGTCCTTGGTGACTTCGGCGTCCACGTAGGCGTAACTGCCCATTACCCGCCACTCCGGCGTCAGGTTGCCGACCACGTTAAGGTCCAGGCCGCGACTGCGCACCTCGCCCGCCGCCACACTGAACGTTGAATCGACCGGGTCAGTGGTCAGCACGTTACGCTTTTCGATCTGATAGAAGGCCGTGTCGACACTCAACTGCCCGTCCAGCCCCTCCCACTTGGTTCCGATCTCATAGGATTTGCCCTCCTCCGGCTTGAACCCCCCACCCAGTCGGCTGGCACCGCTGTTGGGCTTGAACGAGCGAGCAGTCGTGGCGTAGACGGCAAGGTCGTCGGTCAGGTCGTAGCTCAGGCCGAGGCGCGGTGTGACCGCGTTATCGCTGGCAGTCCAACTGCTGGTGCCGGGCAGAAAAGAATCATAATCATGTTCGAAACGCTCCAGACGCACACCGCCCAGCAGCTTCAGGCGCTCGGTCAGGGCCACCTGGTCCTGCACGAAGGCAGCCCAGGTCTTGAGGTTTTCCTTGTCGTGGGTTGTCGTTCGGGTCAGTGCCGGACGAGCCTGGCCGTAGACCGGATTGAAGATGTCGATCGGGTAGGCACTGACTGCACCGCTGGAGCGTTGAATGATCGACTTGTAGTCATAATCTTCGTACTCGACACCGGTCAGCAGCGTGTGCTCGAAACCGCCCGCAGAAAAATGCCCGGTCAGGTTCAGTTGCACATCGCGATCGGTCCATTCCAGCTTGCGATAGTTGAAGTTGCGCCCGAGGGTGCGGCCGTCCGCCGCCAGCCCGTTGGCCTCGATGGCATCGCCTTGCAGGGAGCCGTCAAGGATCTGCACACCGCCGCCCAGCGTCCAGTCCGGGTTGAGGTCATGCTCGAAGCGCAGTTGTGCCATGTTGTTGTCGTTATGCAGCTTGCCCACACTCTTCTCGCCGAAGAACGTGTCGCGGGAAGCCGTGCCCGTCTGGTTGGCATAGCGAGTCAGGCCACGATCCAGTGGCGCGTTATTGCGCATGAAGTCGCCTTCGAAGGTGATCCGCGTAACGTCGTTGACCTGCCAGCTCAATACCGGCGCCACGCCATAGCGCTCGGTCTCGACGTGGTCACGGAACGTATCGCCGCCCTCGCCCACGACATTCAGGCGGTAGGTAAAACGCCCTTCGTCATCCATGGGTCCCGAGGCATCCAGCGTTCCGCGCTTCATGCCCTGATCATTGAGCTGACTGCCCAGCGTGACGGAGGGCTCGGCCAACGGCTGCTTGGAAACCACATTGAAGGTGCCGCCCGGATCGCCACGGCCATAGAGCGTGGTGGCCGGACCGCGCAGCACCTCAAGGCGCTCGATGGTGTTGGCGTCCGGCATGTTCGGATAACCACGATTGATCGGGAAGCCGTTGCGATAGAACTAGCCGGTGGTGAAGCCGCGCACCGTAAAGGTGGTCAGCCCCTGGCCGCCGAAGTTGTTGGCTCGCCCGACGCCACCCGCGTAGTCGAGAGCATCCTGCAAACGTGTGGAACCGATGTCCTCGACCGCTTCACGGGTCACGACGCTGACCGATTGCGGGGTTTCGTGCAGCGAGGTATCGGTACGCGTTGCACTGGCAGACCGTGTGGCCCGATAACCATCGACCGGTCCTTGTGCCGTTTCGGCATTGGCGGCGCCCTGGATATCGATATTCTGCAACTCCATGGCAGGCTGGACGCCAGCCACCTGATCGGCCCAGGCCGCTTGAGAGATCGCCTGGATAACGCAAAGTGAAACGAGAGTACGACGCATCGACGTGCAGCCCTTGGCAAGAAACCAGGCCTCTTGGGACCCGGCAGGATTTTTTTGCGAATAGTACAGATTCGTATTAACGCCTGATACAAATTCCCAAAAAATACTCTTGCACAGGCCAGACATGACGCTTAGCCAATGTGGCGATAAACAGGCAAACTGCGCTCATTGCTCCTTACCAGAGAACCCACGATGCCCCTTTCCCACAAGCCTGCCGATCCTCGTTGCGCCTTGCTGGTGATCGACATGCAATACGACTTCATGCCCGGCGGGCAACTGGCTGTGGCTGACGGCGATTCGCTACCGCCGCTGATCAATCGCCTGGGTGCGCGCTTTTCCCAAGTGGTCATCACGCAGGACTGGCACCCTGCCGGGCACATTTCCTTTGCTTCCAGCCATGCGCAGCGCCTGCCGTTCGAGAGCATTACCCTGCCCTACGGTCCGCAGACGCTGTGGCCGGATCATTGCGTACAAGGCAGCCACGGTGCTCAGTTGCATGCCGACCTCGATCTGCCTCACGCGCAACTGGTCCTGCGTAAGGGCTGCAATGCGCACATCGACAGTTACTCGGCATTTCTGGAGGCAGACCGCACGACCCGTACAGGGCTGGCCGGGTACCTGACAGAGCGCGGTATCGATACGCTGTTCGTGGTCGGTCTGGCGCTGGACTTCTGTGTCGCCTGGTCGGCGCAGGATGCACGCAGTGCCGGTTTCAATACTTTTGTGGTCGAAGATGCCTGTCGCGCCATCGACATGAACGGCTCGCTGGAGCAGGCCTGGAAGACCCTGCTCGGCATGGGTATCGAACGCGTGCAGAGCGCCGATCTGCTGGGCTAGACCAACACATTCTGCCGACTGGCTCAAACATTTCTCGATACGCCCCGCCGCTGGCGAACGACAGCGCGCGGCGCCTGTCTGAACCATCGGCCCGACATTGCCCCGGTCGGGCCATTTCATCACTGGCGCTGAGGACGTTGTATGGATCACGAAGTAGATGGCAAGACCCCCGGCCTTTCCGCCGAGGAAGAGCGCGAGATCGATGAGAATCAGCCGCCCCGCGCGGCAGTGTTGCACGAAACCATTCGCATGCAGGGCGACCACGAACTGGAGCGCAGCGTAGCCGCGCTGTGGTGGTCGGCACTGGCTGCGGGGCTGACCATGGGCCTGTCGCTGATGGCGATGGGTTTGTTGAACTCGCGCCTCGAAGGCATCCCCGGTAGTCATGTGATCAGCAGCCTCGGCTATTCGGCAGGGTTTCTGGCGGTAATCCTGGCGCGCCAGCAACTGTTCACGGAAAACACCATCACGGCTGTACTGCCGGTCATGAGCAAGCTGAACCTGGCCAACATCTGGCGGCTGCTGCGCCTGTGGGGTGTGGTTCTGACCGGCAATCTGGTCGGCACGCTGACGGTGGCCTACGTCATGCTCAACCTGCCGATTTTCGATACCAGCACGGACAAGGCGTTTCTGGAAATTGGCCACAAGGTCATGGAAAACGACCTGGGCCAGATGTTTTCCAAGGGCATTGTGTCGGGCTGGATGATTGCGACCATGGTCTGGATGATCGCGTCGATGGAAAACGCCAAGATAGCGATCATTGTGCTTATCACTTACCTGATGGCGCTCGGCGACTTTACGCACATCGTGGTGGGTTCGGCCGAAGTATCCTATCTTGTATTCGCGGGTGAGCTGGGCTGGAAGGATTTCTGGTTTGCGTTCGCAGGCCCCACGCTGGCGGGCAACATTATCGGTGGCAGTTTTATTTTCGCGTTGATCAGCCATGCGCAGATCCGCAGTGAAAAAGACACCACCGAGAAAATGGAGCGCGATCGCAAAAACAAGGAAGAAAAACGTCGTCTGGAGAAAGCGCAGAAGCTCAAGGAAGAGGATTCCACGGCAAAGCGAGAAATATGATCCCTATCATTAAACTTTCTTTCAGGAAACGCGGCGGATTTTAAAGGCAGAATGACTCTTTGAACGCACCTATTCAGGCAGGGACCATGACCCGAATTCTGGCAATCGAAGACGATGCCATCACTGCAAAGGAAATCGTGACCGAACTCAGCAGCCACGGGCTGGAAGTGGACTGGGTCGACAATGGCCGTGATGGTCTGGCGCGTGCAGTGAGTGGCGATTATGACCTTATTACCCTGGACCGCATGTTGCCGGAGATGGATGGTCTGACCATCGTCACCCACTTGCGTGCCCAGGGCATTTCCACGCCGATCCTTATGATCAGCGCACTCTCTGACGTTGACGAGCGCGTCCGCGGCCTGCGTGCCGGAGGGGACGACTATCTGCCAAAACCCTTTGCGTCGGATGAGATGGCCGCACGCGTCGAGGTGTTGTTGCGACGCAGCAACCCGGTCAGTGCCGCCAAGACGGTCTTGCAGGTTGCCGACCTGGAACTAAACCTGATCACCCGGGAAGCATGTCGCGGCGGCGAACCGCTGACGCTGCTGCCCACCGAATTCAAGCTACTTGAGTTCCTGATGCGCAACAGCGGACAGATCATCACGCGAATGATGATTTTTCAGGAAGTCTGGGGCTACCACTTCGATCCGGGCACCAACCTGATCGACGTACACATCGGCCGTCTGCGCAAGAAGATCGACCAACCCGGTACCGCACAGCTCATTCAGACCGTGCGAGGGTCCGGCTATGTCATTGCCGAACCCGTCTGACGGCTGGCGATCATCCACAAGTCGATTACTGGCGCTGTACAGCTCGCTGTTCGTAGCCTGGAGTGTGATTCTGCTTGGCGTCCTGTATTGGGAGGTGACGTCCTATCTGGACACCCTCGCCCGCCAGTCGCTTACCCATCGCCAGCAACTGTTTTCACGCTTCGAGGGCCAGGGCCTGGTGGACGCTCTGGCCACCAGCATGACCTTCGATACCCGCTCGGTGGATGCCTACGGTCTGTTCGACGAGAACTTCCGCCCGGTTGCCGGGCCTATCACCAGCGTCCCGAAAAACCTGCCTATCGACGGCCAGATTCATGTACTGAACGATTGCATCGAATCGGATGATCCAGGCATGCCGCAAGGCAGTTGCGATGCGATCGTCAATCGCACGTCGGACGGCCGCTGGCTGGTGCTGGTTCGCGAGAACGGTTCGCTGTTTGCGGTGAGCACGCTGATCCTGCATGCCTTGCTGTGGGGCATCTCGCTGACCATCATTCCCGGTGTTGCCGGCTGGCATCTGCTGCGCCGTCGACCGTTGCGACGCATCCGTGCGATCCAGGCCAGCGCCGAATCGATCATCGCCGGTGACATGGCCGGCCGTCTGCCGGTCTCCAACAGGCGCGATGAACTGGACATGCTGGCGGTAATCGTCAACGCCATGCTCGACCGCATCGAAAAGCTCATGAACGAGGTCAAGGGCGTCTGCGACAACATCGCCCATGACCTGCGCACACCGCTGACCCGCTTGCGTGCGCAGCTTTACCGTATTCAACAGCAGTCAGCCCACGATTCGACCCACGCCACGCAGATTGCCCAGGTCATCAGCGAAGCTGACACACTGATGGCACGCTTCCGCGGGCTGCTGCGCATTTCCGAGCTGGAAGACCGCCAGCGGCGCTCGGCATTCGTTGAACTGGAACTGCGCCCGCTGCTGCAGGAGTTGCATGATTTCTACCTGCCGCTGGCTGAAGAAGACCAGATCACCCTGATACTCGACCTGCATGAAACGTTACCCACGCTGGTAGGCGACCGCGCCCTGCTGTTCGAAGCACTGACCAACCTGCTGGGCAACGCAATCAAGTTCACCCCTGGCGGCGGAATCGTCAAAGTCAGCGCCTACCCTGCCCCAGGCGGCACCACGCCGTGCATCGAAGTACAGGATTCCGGGCCTGGCATCCCTGTCGCCGAGCGCGCCGCTGTCTTCCAGCGCTTCTATCGCAGCGAAGCCGGCACCGAGCAAAGCGGTTTTGGCCTCGGTCTCTCGGTAGTGGCCGCCATCGTCAATCTGCATGGTTTTACCCTGCAAATAGGCACCAGCGAATACGGCGGCGCAAGCTTGCTGCTGGAATGCCGCACAGTGAATACGCTGGCCTGAGATTCAGGCACTTCCCAAACCCTTGATTGCACGATCGTGCCTGCTTTTTGACGAGATTAAAGCGTCTGGCTCGAGGGTTTCAGCGATTTCGATATTAATCTGGCGCATTATGCCAAGCACAAAAATGTAACTGAATGTTACAAATCCGTATCAAGCTTGACCGTTTCAGCACCAGCAAGTTCACCCCAATAAATACGCTTTTCAGGTTCGATATGGCGTTTTTCCCCGATTAAATCCGTCTATTGGTCAAAAGATGATGGCCAAACGCCAAGGTGCAATGTGAACAGCTAGACATTTTTATGACGTCAGTGACTTGTCGCAATGCTGGCACTGCGTTATCTATGTCAGGGCAAGCACAGTTCCTGCGGTAACGTTTTCGCTGCACCCCTAATAATAACTCACCGGATTTCGCCACTTACCAGGCGAGGCTTTGGCATGGCTGCCGAAGCAGAGAACACTGTACTAATTGCTGGATCAAATTTTAGCTGGGAGGCTGTTATGGGCGCACAATCGAAGATTCTAACCATCGGTAAGTACAAGGTGTACGCCGAGACTTACTGGAAAGGCAGCGACGCCAAGACCATTCTGCTGGTCAACGGCGCACTGTCGACTACTGGCTCTTTCGGGCAGACGGTCAAATACTTGCAACCGCACTACAATCTGGTGCTGTTCGACCTGCCATTTTCGGGGCAATCCCGAGCGCACAACCCGGACGACATGATTGTCAGCAAGGAAGATGAAGTAAACATTCTCCTGCAACTGATTGATCTCTATCAGGTAAACCACCTGCTGTCAGTCTCCTGGGGCGGTGTATCGGCCCTACTGGCCCTCTCCGAATGCCCTCCTTCCGTGGAAAAGGCCATCATCAGTTCGTTCTCGCCGGTGCTCAACGAGGCCATGCTCGACTATATCGACAACGCCCAGATCTACCTCGCCGCACGCGAAAAGCGCAAGATCGGCTCACTGCTCAACGACACCGTGGGCAAGTACCTGCCGCGCCTGTTCAAACTTTATAACTACAAGCACCTGATCAGCCTTGCCGAGCACGAATATCGCCAGATCGACTTTCACATCAGCCAGATTCGCCAACTAAGCGCCAGTAACTACGTCGAGCGTTTTTCCTCGATCAACATTCCGGTGCTGTTCATCAACGGTGAAAAAGATGAATACACCACCGTTGACGATGCGCGGATGTTTTCCAACTACATCGCCAAAAGCAGTTTCAATGTCGTTCCGGACACCGGGCACTTTCTGGACCTGGAAAGCAAGGCGGCGTGGCACCACTCGCAAAGAACCGCACTGACATTTCTGGGCACTGAAGCTACCCAGGAGGTTTGGCCCAGCGTCACCGCGATGGCCTGAAGCTCGCTCGCCTGAGCCCGGGAAGCCCTTGCGCTTTTCCGGCCTGACGCTGTGACTCATGGATGATGTTGGCTTCTTTGATCGGGCAGTGCTATTCGTTGATGACTTTTCCCTTTGCAACGCTCCTGCGTTCGTGCTGCCGTGTTTCCGGAAATATCCGGCCGTTGCACTCTCTGTACACTCAGCCCGGCGTGGTGCTGGGGTTCATCTCGCTACTCTCGCTCAGCGCTTGCTCTGCAGGAAAACCCGCAGAAAAGGCGCTGGTGCGAGTCGTCGCGCAACCGGTTGCCCTACTGAACGTCGCCAGCAGTGTGACGCTGACGGGCGATATCCAGGCCCGCAAGGTGACTGAGCAATCGTTTCGCGTCTCCGGCAAGCTGATCAAGCGATATGCGGATGTCGGGGATCGAGTGCGGGTCGGACAGGTTCTTGCCAGGCTCGACGCGCGCGAGCAAAAGACCGAGCTGGCGTCAGCCAGTGCCGAAGTGGCCGTGCGACAGTCGCGGCTGTACCTCGCCGAACAAAACTACCAGCGTCAACAAGTGCTGCTGCCCAAGGGCTATACCAACCTCAGTGAATACCAGAAGGCCCGCTCTGGCCTCGACAGTGCGCGGGCGGATCTCGCCGCACTGCAGGCGCAGCAGGCGAACGCGCGTGAACAGGTCGGGTACACCGAGCTGTTCGCCGCAGCCGATGGCGTCGTGACGGCGCGCTATGCCGAAGAAGGTCAGGTGGTTCAGGCCGCCACTGCGATTTTCAGCGTCGCTCACGATGGCGAGTGCGAAGCGGTATTTTCCGCGTACGAGTCCCTGCTGCGCGCCGATCAGATCGGTGCTGCAGTGATTGTCAGCCCCCTCGGCCAGCCAGAGATTCAGCTGACCGGCATCATCAAGGAAATCACCCCCATCGTCTCCGCCGCGAACGGCACGTTGCGGGTGCGCGTTGCACTGCAGGGAGCTGCTGCACCGCTTGCGCTGGGCTCCGTGGTTAGCGCTCGCTTGCAGACGCAGTCGCAAATAGCGTTCGCCCTGCCTTGGTCCGTCTTGAGCCGCACACAAGGACAACCGGCAGTCTGGCGGGTGGACGCTGAGGCCAGGGTCAGGCTGACGCCTGTGAAAGTGCTGCGTTACGAGCAGGGTCAGGTCATCGTTTCAGAGGGGTTGTCCGAAGGTGATCGAATAGTTTCCCGAGGGCTGCAGTTTCTCTACCCGGGGCAACGGGTCGAGGTCGCAGAGCGAGCACCGGCCGAAAACCCCGTCTCGCTGGCCTCGTCGGGAGCTGCGCAATGAGCACCTCGTGCGCAGAACCACGAACGAGATCCCGCTGCTGGCTGATCTGCATTCTGATTGTGGCACTGCCGGGCTGCCGCGAAAAACCGCTTCGCGAGGTTGTCGAACGCCCGGTACTGTTCACCGAAATAGCCGACCAGCGCAGCGCCTCTTATGGCCGCTTTGCTGGCGTCATCCAGCCGCAGTATGAAGTGGCGTTGGGGTTTCGCGTCGCTGGCCGACTGGCAACCCGGCACGCGGAGATCGGCGATCAAGTGCGCAAGGGCGATCTGCTCGCCACACTGGAACCCGGCGACCAGCAACACCGTTTACGCGCCCGCCAGGCGGAACTCGGCAAGGCCCAGTCCGCCTGGCAACAGGCGCGCGACGAGTTGACGCGCTACCAGCAGCTCTATGAGCGCGGTATCGGCTCGCGGGCGCGAATGGATCAGTTGGACAACGACCTGAGCACTCAGGAAGCGTTGTGCAATCAGGCCCGCGTGGCGGTGCAGCAAGCCCGTGATCATGTGTCCTACACCCGCTTGTCAGCCGAGTTCGATGGCCTGATTACCGGATGGCAAGCGGAGGTCGGCCAGGTCATGGCGACCGGTCAGGCAGTCGTCAGCCTTGCGCGCCCCGACAGCCGTGAAGCGGTCGTCGACTTGCCACTCGGTTCGCTGGATGAACGCCACCGCATCAGAGTGGTTTCGCAACTGAACGATCAGCTTTCAGTGGCTGCGAACGTCCGCCAGCTTGCACCGCAAATCAATGCCGAGACCCGCACTCAGCGCGTCCGCCTGGCCTTGCAGAACCCTCCGGACAGCTTTCGCCTGGGCTCGACCGTCACGATAGAGATCAGTGGCGACGCGCCGGCGTTTCATGAGCTACCCGGCAGCGCAGTGCTGCAGCGTAACGGCTCCTCTCAGGTGTGGGTGATCGACCCAACGACATCGACACTGGTCCCGCGAGCGGTGCAGGTATTGGCGAGATCGGGCTCGACGGTAAGGGTCAGCGGCGAGCTGCACGAGGGCGAAAAGGTAGTGACTGCCGGCGTCAACGGCATGCAGTCCGGACAAAAGATCCGCCTGCAGCGAGAGGTCAGTTTGTGAAGGAGCGCTTCAATCTGTCGGCCTGGGGGCTCAGGCATCGCACGCTGGTCTGGTACATGATGTTCGTTTCATTGCTGATGGGCAGCTGGTCATTCCTGAATCTGGGGCGCGAGGAAGACCCTTCATTCGCCATCAAGACTATGGTCATACAGGCGCGCTGGCCGGGCGCGACGCTGCCCGATACCCTGCAGCAGGTGACTGATCGGCTGGAAAAGAAGCTCGAAGAAATCGACGCGCTGGATTACGTGAAAAGCTACACGCTGGCTGGCGAATCGACGCTTTTCGTCTTCCTCAAGAGTGAAACCCGAAGCGCCGACATCCCTGCGGCGTGGTATCAGGTGCGCAAGAAGATCAGCGATGTGCGCAGTGAGCTGCCCAGCGGCATTCAGGGCCCTGCGTTCAACGACGAATTTGGCGACGTGTTCGGCAGCATCTACGCGTTCACCGCCGATGGCCTGTCTTTCCGCCAACTGCGTCATTACGTCGAGCAAGTGCGCGCCGACATCCGCAGCGTACCCAACCTGGGCAAGATCGAGTTGCTCGGCGCCCAGCGCGAAGTCATTTATCTGAATTTTTCGATCCGCAAGCTCGCGGCGCTGGGCATCGATCAACGCCAGGTGCTGCAAAGCCTGCAAGCGCAAAACTCGGTTACGCCTGCTGGCGTGATGGAGGCCGGTCCGGAACGCATTGCCGTGCGGGCCAGTGGGCAGTTCAGCAATGAACAAGACCTCGAGGCCGTCAATCTGCGCTTCGGCGACCGGTTCTTTCGTCTCAGCGATCTGGCGACTATCGAGCGCCGTTATGCCGATCCGCCCTCCTCACTGTTCCGCTTCAATGGCCAACCAGCCATTGGCCTTGCGGTGGCCATGAAGCAAGGTGGCAACATCCAGGCATTCGGCACCCAATTGCAGCAGCGCATCGACGATCTGACCACTGAATTGCCGCTGGGCATCGACGTACACCTGGTCTCCAGCCAGGCCGATGTGGTCGAAAAAGCCATCGGCGGCTTCACCCATGCACTCTTTGAAGCGATCCTGATTGTGCTGGTCGTCAGCTTTATCAGCCTCGGCATTCGTGCCGGTCTGGTCGTGGCCTGTTCGATCCCGCTGGTGCTGGCGCTGGTCTTCGTGTTCATGGAGTACAGCGGCATCACCATGCAACGTATCTCGCTGGGCGCATTGATCATCGCTCTGGGGCTGTTGGTGGATGACGCGATGATCACCGTCGAGATGATGGTCACCCGCCTTGAAAGCGGCGATTCATTACCGCAGGCCGCTACCTTCGCTTACACCTCGACCGCGTTCCCGATGCTGACCGGCACATTGGTCACGGTCGCCGGTTTCGTGCCCATCGGCCTTAACTCCAGTTCGGCAGGCGAATACGTGTTCACCATGTTTGCCGTCATTGCCGTGGCGTTGCTGCTGTCCTGGCTGGTGGCGGTACTGTTCGCGCCCCTGATTGGCGTGCACATCCTCAAAGCCTCGGCGCAACATGCGGCGCCGGGGCGCTGGATGCGTGGTTTCAGCCGCCTGCTGGTCAAGGCACTCGAGCACCGCGGGTGGGTGATCGGCATCACGTTGCTGATGTTCATCGGGTCGTTGTTTGCAGGCAGGTTGCTGCAGAACCAATTCTTCCCGGACTCCGACCGACCGGAAATCCTCGTGGATATCTACATGCCGCAAAACGGCTCCATCGAAGGTACCCGCCAGACCATGGACCGCTTTGAAGCGGCGCTCAAAGGGGATGCCGATGTGCTGCGCTGGAGCTCTTACGTGGGCAAGGGCGCGGTGCGTTTTTACCTGCCGCTGGATCAACAATTGAGCAATCCGTTCTACGGGCAACTGGTGATCGTCAGCCAGGGTGGCGAAGCGCGTGACCGGCTGATCGAGCGCTTGCGTCAGCGCTTTCGTGACGATTACGTCGGCGTGGGTGGCTACGTTCAGCCACTGAACATGGGGCCGCCGGTGGGCTGGCCGGTGCAATACCGGGTCAGCGGACCGGACATCGAACAGGTGCGCAGCCAGGCCATGGCGCTGGCGGCGATTCTCGATGCCAACCCGCATATCGGTCAGGTCATCTATGACTGGAACGAGCCGGGCAAGGTGCTGAAGATCGACATCGCGCAGGACAAGGTACGCCAGTTCGGCCTGTCTTCTGAAGACGTGGCGCAAATCCTCAACAGTCTGGTCAGTGGCACCACCATCACTCAGGTGCGTGACAGCACCTATCTGATCGACCTGGTCGGACGTGCAGACAGCGACGAACGCAGCTCGGTGCAGACCCTCGCCAACCTGCAGATCCCGACACCTGGCGGTGCGAGCGTGCCGCTGCTGGCGTTCGCCACGCTCAGTTATGAGCAGGAACAGCCGCTGGTCTGGCGCCGTGACAGGCTGCCGACCATCACCCTGAAGGCCAACGTGCTCGGCAAGCTGCAGCCGGCAGCGCTGGTCAGGCAATTGAAGCCCGACGTCGATGCCTTCAGCGCCGGCCTGCCGTTGCGTTACTCGGTCGCCACCGGCGGCGCAGTCGAGGCCAGCGCGCGCTCACAGGGTCCGATCCTGAAGGTCGTACCGTTGATGCTGCTGTTGGTGGTCAGCTTTTTGATGATCCAGTTGCACAGCGTGAAAAAACTGCTGCTGGTGGTCAGCGTGGTGCCGCTGGGCCTGATCGGCGTGGTCGCAGCCTTATTGATTTCCGGCTATCCGCTGGGGTTCGTGGCAATTCTGGGCGTGCTGGCGCTGATCGGCATCATCATCCGCAACTCGGTGATTCTGGTCACGCAGATCGATGAATTCATCGCCGCAGGGGAAAGCGCCTGGACATCGTTGGTCAAGGCCACCGAACATCGCTGCCGACCGATTATGCTGACCGCAGCGGCCGCGAGCCTGGGCATGATCCCGATTGCCCGCGAAGTGTTCTGGGGGCCGATGGCCATCGCCATGATAGGCGGCATCGCCATCGCCACCCTGCTGACCCTGTTTTTCCTCCCGGCGCTGTATATGGTCAGCTATCGGATCAGGCCACCTGTCGTTTAGCAGGTCAGATTTCGACAGGCAGGAAATCGAACAGTGCCTGCGGGGCCTCGACCAACATAATGCGCTTGAGCGGGTCAGGGCATTCGAGCGCGCGGAACTGCTCGACCACATCGGTGTAGCTGACCGCGTGCTCATGCTGGGTGTGCGGCCAGTCGCTGCCCCATACCAGCCGGCGCGGTCCGAAGCTTTGCAGCAGCAAAGGCCATGCAGCGCGAGCAAACGTCGCGTTCTGCTCGACACTGCCGCCCAGACGATAGATTGCCGAAATCTTCATCCACAGCTGCCCGCTCAGGCCCAATTCCAGCAAGGCCTGGAACGCCGGATCGTCAACGCCAAGACGCGCATCGGGCCGCCCGAAATGATCAATCACCAGCTTGCAGCCAAACGGCAGCAACTGCCGGATCAGCGCCGGCAGGTCAGCGACCTCGCGGTGCAGTTCGACATGCCAGCCGAGCGTCCAGATGTGCTTGAACAGCGTCTTCCATTCCGGCGCGGCGAAGTCTGGCAGCGGCTTGCCGATCAGGTTCAGGCGGATGCCGACAATGCCCAGCCCGGCCATACGCTGTAACGCACCGCGACTGATGTCCGTGTCGACCACCGCCACGCCGCGCAACCGGTCAGGAGCCTGCGCCAGGGCGTCGAGCAGAAACCGGTTGTCAGTGCCCAGAATACTGGGCTGGACCAATACGCCGTGGCTCAGGCCGTGTTCGCTCAGGTTGGCCAGATAGGCGTGCACCGTTGCGTCATAATCCGGGCTGTAACGTCGTCCTGACGCCAGGCTCAAATCCTTGCTGAAGACATGCGCGTGGGCATCGATGCCCAGTATGGGCGTTGTACAGGAATCAGTCATGGGATCGTCTACAAAAAGTCAATGCGGCGCCGCAACACCGCGAATGAAAGGATTTTCAAGCCTGCTGCGCTGCGTCTTTGTCCAGTGGCTCGGCAATCGGCGGCATGGCCTCAAGGTTGCGCCCACGAGTTTCCGGCAGACAGAAAGCGGCGATCATTGCCACGCCGTAAGCAATGCCAGCGTCGATTCCGATGGCGCTGCCGAGCGACATTGACTGGCTCATATGCCCCACCAGAAACGGAAACACCGCCGACAGCACGCGCCCGAAGTTGTAGCAGAAGCCCACCCCGGCACCCCGCACCTCTGCCGGGTACAGCTCGTTGAAAAACGAACCGAGGCTGGCCGGAATGCCTGCGGCGAAGAAACCCAGCGGAAAGCCGAGAAACAGCATCTGCGTGTTGCTCAACGGCAGCATCAGGTAGCACTGCACGGTGACTACGCAGCACAAGGCGAACAGTATGATGTTCTTGCGTCGACCAATCCGGTCGATCAACAGACCGCTGCACACGCAACCGCACCAGAACGCAACGATAATGACCGCCAGATAGCCGCCGGAACTGAGCACAGAGAGGTTGCGCTCGGTTTTGAGAAAGGTCGGCAACCAGGTCATGACCGCGTGATAACCGCCATGCGCACCAAGCCCCAACAAACCGCCGAGCAAGGTAACGCGCAGCAGCTCGGGGCGAAAAATCCCGGCCATCGACTTGAAGAAATTGCCCTTCGGCGCTGCGCTTTTCTGCATGCGCTGGAAGCTGTCCGGTTCTTCGACGTTGCGTCGCACCCAGATGATCATCAGGGCCGGCAGCAGGCCGACGAAGAACATCACCCGCCAGGCAATATCCTCCGGTACAAACGAATAAATCAGGGTGAACAGCACCACCGCCAGGCCCCAGCCTACGGCCCACGCACTTTGCACGGTGGCCATGACCTTGCCGCGGTAGCGGGACTGGATGGTCTCGGCCATCAGCACCGCGCCTGCCGCCCACTCACCACTGATGCCAAAGCCCTGCAGTGCCTTGACGATCAGCAACTGGTTGAAACCGGTCACGAACGCAGACAAAAAGGTAAAGAACGAAAACCACAGGATCATCCACTGCAGCGTGCGCACCCGGCCATAGCGGTCGGACAGCGTCCCGCCCACCCAACCTCCCAACGCTGACGTCACCAGTGTTACCGCGCTGATCAGCCCTGCATCGCCCTTGGTCAGGGCAAACGCAGCAATCAGGGCCGGAATGGCCAGACCGAACATCTGCACTTCCAGCGCGTCCAGCGACCAGCCGCCAAAACAGGCCCAGAAAGTCTTGCGTTCTTTGGGGGTGACGTCGCGATACCAGTTGAACATGGCTTTTATCCTTAAAGACGTTGAACGGCTCGGGCAGACTGCAGCGCTGTCAGCGAATTTCCACGCTGTAGCGGAAATGACTGGCGTGCCCTCGCGAGCGGCGCCACTCCAGAGGCTCACCGGCGTAGTTGCGCGCCAGGCGTTCGATGACCACCACCGCACTGCCGACCGGAATCTGCAGCAACCGGCCGTATACGTCGTTGACCGTCTCGGCCGTCAGGCTTTCTTGCGCACAGGCGACCACCTGACCGCAGACGTCTTCGTAGATCGGATAAAGCAATGGCCCCTGCGTATCGAGGTCAAGCTCCAGCAATGCCTGAAACCGCGCACGTGGCAGCCAGATCTCCTCGGCCAGCACCGGCTGGCCATCCAGCAACCGCAAGCGGACCATACGAATCACCGGCGCACCTGCGCCCATCCCCAGCGCCTGAGCGACCGACGAAGGCGCGTCCACAGGCTCGACGGACAAAATCCGGCTTTCCGGCACCCGGCGTTCACCCGCTTCGGTTTGAAAACGGAAAAAACGAAACAGCGAAGACTGAAACTGCGCACGACGAATGAACGTGCCACGCCCCTGCTGGCGCTCCAGAATGTTGTCGCTGACCAGCAGATCAATGGCCTTGCGTACCGTACCGGTGGACAGGCCATACTCTGCAGACAACGCCGCTTCGGTAGGAATCGCCTCACCCGGACGCCAGCGATTATTGGCAATCTGCTCCGCCAGGCTGTCGCGCAGGCGTTGGTAAAGTGGTAGACGTGCGTCGCTGGAAAGCTTGTTCATTATTTTATTCATCCAGTCATCTATATGAATTTTTGAAAAGAGTATTCATCCGTGGCAAGCGAAGGTCAATAGTCCGCGAGCGTGCGTGACTATACCGACACATCGCAGTGCTTCGCCGATCATCATTCCCGGAAATATCCTGTATCAACTCGCCGCACCTACTTAATCGCCGACAAAACCGTTAGCCTGCGCTGCATCGATCAAAAACCGTCTGACAGACACGTTTCCAGTGTCTGACAGTCCCTGCTCAAGCGAGATTTTCATGCCCCACTCGTCCCAATCCGCGCATAACGCTGTGACCATGACACCGGCCATGGTCATGCTGTTTGCCTTCTGCTGCGGCGCAATTGTCGCCAACATCTACTACGCCCAGCCGATCATCGAGCTGATTGCCCCGGACATCGGGCTGTCGAGCACGGCGGCCAGTCTGATCGTTTCGTTGACGCAGATCGGTTACGCACTGGGGCTGTTTTTTCTGGTGCCGCTGGGTGATTTGCTGGAGAACCGCAGGCTGATGCTGGTAACGACTGTCGTCGCGATTCTCAGCCTGCTGGGTGCCGCTTTCGCCGAGCAGCCGAATGTGTTTTTGCTGGTTTCGCTGCTGGTGGGCTTCAGTTCGGTGTCGGTGCAGATGCTCATTCCGCTGGCGGCGCATCTGGCTCCGGAGGAGTCGCGTGGGCGGGTCGTTGGCGGGATCATGGGCGGACTGCTGTTGGGGATTCTGTTGGCGCGGCCGATTGCCAGTTTGGTGGCTGACCATTTCGGCTGGCGGGCGGTGTTCGGCTCGGCGGCCGTGGTGATGATCGGCATCAGCGTGGTACTGGCGACCACCATGCCAAAACGCCTTCCGGATCATCGTGCGTCCTACGGACAATTGCTGTTCTCGCTATGGACTCTTCTTCGTACCCAGCCGGTGCTGCGCCAGCGTGCCTTTTATCAGGCCTGCATGTTCGCGACTTTCAGCCTGTTCTGGACCGCCGTGCCGCTGGAGCTGTCGCGCAATCACGGGCTGTCACAAAGCCAGATCGCGATTTTTGCCCTGATCGGCGCGATCGGTGCCATCGCGGCACCGATCAGCGGCCGTCTGGCAGACGCCGGCTACACCCGCATCGCCTCACTGGGCGCACTGCTGTTCGGCGCACTCAGCTTTCTTCCAGGCCTGGTCCACCCTGCTTACAGCGTGATTGGCCTGGCCATAACCGGCGTAGTGCTGGATTTCTGCGTACAGACCAGCATGGTCCTGGGTCAGCGCACGGTCTACGCGCTGGATGCCGCCAGCCGCAGCCGGCTCAACGCGCTGTACATGACCAGTATTTTTATCGGTGGCGCCATTGGCTCGGCAGTCGCCAGCCCGCTGTTTGATCACGGTGGCTGGACCTGGGTGCTGATCGCAGGCACGGCGCTGCCGCTGATTGCATTGCTCGCGCTGTTCAGGGATCGATCCAGGCAGAATGTGTAAACCCTGCACTTTGTAACTGAATTGCAGGATAATGCCGCGGCGATGGCATAGCCCATCGCCCTTCTGGATCTCTCTCGCACCTAAAGGCTCGCGTATCCGGCACCTCTGGATCTGCGCGATTGAACACACGCCTCATCCCAAGGCTCCCACCCGTCGATACCGCTGCTCAAGCGTATCGGCATGCATTCGCGCAACCCGAACAAGGCAAAAACAGCAATGGACGCAGCACCACGAACAAGCAAGATTTCCGCGATTCTGGTCAAAATATCGGCAGGCATAGTCTGGATGATCGGGGTCATCTGGAGCATCTTCACCTACCTGTTTCCGGACCCGACCATTCTTGGCCTCAGTGTCGACTTCATCAACTGGAAGACACTGATCATCATCGTCAGCACAGTCATGCTGTTCAGCGGGCTGGGTATCGCCATCCTCGCCAGAAAGCTCCCCTCGTTACTGAAGCTTGGCGTGTGGATGGCGCTGTCACTGTTTCTCTGCGCGGTGTTCTTCAAGCTGGGCGGCGAATACGCAAAACCTTCGGTGGAGTTCGCCCGCAGTCAGAAACTGTTTACCGAGAATGACAACGCCAACATGTTCGGCAAGCGGTCCGAGACCGTCGACAATCTGAGTATTGAGCTGCTCGACTGTGATCAGAATGGTCAGTCGCCTACCTGCACGCTTGAGCTGATCAATAAAAGCGCCGATCGCGACTTTCGCTTTCTGAACCCTGTCAGCCTGTTTGAAGAAACCGGTGGCGCGCTGGGCCTGACACAAATGCATGTTGGCGATGCGAAGTATGATCGCTGGGACAGCTTCCAGCTGATCCGTAACGTGCCAACCAGAGTCACGTTGATATTTGAGGCGACCAAGGGTCGACTGAAGAAATCACCGGCCTTGAAACTGACCTTTCGCGACCGCGAGAGCAAGGAAAACGTGCTCAAGTTCAAAGAGGTCAAGGTCAACTAGGTAACCGAGGATCTCGCGTCGCACCCCCCTCGGACGACGCACGTATTCACTGGCGGTTTGACTGTTTCAACCAAGCCGCCAGATCCATCACTTCAGCCTCGTTGATGCTGTGCCCCATGCCGTCATAGGCATGGAACTGCGGCGTCAGGCCGAGCGATTTCAACGTCGCTTCGGCTTGCGGTGCGCTGGCATAGGCCACCTGGCGATCCTGCGTGCCGTGGCCGATGAATACGCTCAGAGCCTTGAGGTCGTCGGAGGCTTTGACCTCGGACTTCACGACCGGCAGCAGCCGCCCGCTCAATGCTGCAAAACCGCCGACCAGTTTTGGCTGTCGCAGCGCGACTTCGTAACTCATCATGGCGCCCTGGCTGAAACCGATCAGGAAGACCTTGCCTGGCTGGGTATGAAACTTCTCAGTGGCTTTGCCGATGAACGCAGCCAACCGGGTACCGCTGCTTTTCAGGTCTTCAGTCACACCGTCGTAATCCGCGACGCCGGGCTTCTGGGTGAACCATTTGTAGCTGTCAGCGCGCAACTCCATCGGCGCCTGTACCGACACGTAGTTGTAGTCGGCCGGAAGCTCTTCCTTGAGCCCGAACAGGTCGGCCGCATTGCTGCCGTAACCGTGGATGAAAATCACCAGCGGCTGGTCGGGCTTGTCGACATTGGTCTGCGCCAGGTAATCCAGTGGCAGATCGGTGTGCAAGGTGTCCTGCGCCTGTGCCATTGCGGTAAAGGCGAACAGCAAGGCAGCGAAGAATTTCAGCATGTTCATGACCTCTGTTTGACGCTGCCAACGGGCAGCGTCGTGAGTGGGCGTGGTGGCGGAAGCCAGCACAGCGTCAGTTCTGCATGCTGGTCCGCGAAACTTCCGGCTTGATCAACTGCATCTGCTGACGGTAATCATCCGTCACCTGACGTGCCTGGCTGCTGCTGGTGATGACTCGCGGCGTGATCAGCACGATCAGTTCGGTACGGTCCTTGGACTTGCTGGTGTTGCCGAACAGCCATCTCAAACCCGGGATGCGTCCCAGATAAGGTATGGCGCTGACCGACTCGGCGTTATCCTGTTTGATCAAACCGCCCAGCAGCACGGTCTGACCACTCTGCGCGGCCACTTGCGTGGCCACCGAACGGGTGGAAATACGCGGATTGCCGTTGGCATCGTTGTTGTTGGCATTGGTGTCGGCACTGCTGACCTGCTGCTGAATGTCCATGTACACCAGGCCGCCCGGATTGATGCGTGGCACGACATCGAGAATCACACCGGTCTGCACATATTCGACGCTGCTCAATGTGGTGTCGGTGGAGGTGTTGGTGTTGATCGAGGTCTGGCTGATCGGAATGTTGTCGCCGACCTGAATCTGCGCCTGCTGGTTGTTCATCACCACCAGCGAAGGTGCCGACAGAACCTGGGTGCGGCCATTGGTTTCCAGCGCCCGCAAGGCGACTTGCAGATTGTTGCTGACGAAGGAATAGAAGAACGCGTCAGTGGAGGCCAGCGCAGCCCCGCCAGTACCAATCGCCCCCTGACTGCCTGAAGTGTTGGTCACGTTGCCGGTCGTACCCGAGTTGCCCGCCAGACGCCCCAGGTACCACTGCACACCCATGTCCAGCTCGCCCGTGAGCTGAACTTCCAGAATGCGCGTTTCGATCTGCACTTGCAGCGGCGGATTATCGAGGCGTTTGATGGCCGACTCGATCTCCTTCCACTGCGCCGGACGGGTGCGCACCAGCAACTGGTTGCTGCTCTTCTGCGCAGTGATGCGCGTGCTGGCGTCCAGAGACTTGTTGTTGCCGCCAGACCCGCTGCCGTCCTGACTGGCCGAATCCGAATCGCCGCCGCTCTGATCGTCGCCTTCCGATTCGCTGTCGCTATTGGTCTGGCTGTTGTTCATGCCCTGACTGTTGCCAAAACCTCCGCCATTGCTCAGGCCGCTGCCAGTGCTGCCCAGGCCGTTGGAGCTGCTCATGCCGCCGACACCGCTGCCGCCACTGGAGTTGAGCGATGACAAGGTGGTGGTGCGCAGGCCCGGTGCAACCTTGGCCGCAGCGTCTTCCTTGATGGCACCCGTACCGTAGATCTGCCGCAGGTATTTGGCCAGATCAGTGGCCTTCATGTTGCGCACGTCATACACATACATCTGCGGCTCGTTGCCACCACCTTCATCGATGGTGTGAATCCACTCGCCGACCTCGTGCAGGTATTCAGGCTGCGAGGAAATCGCCACCACCGAGTTGGTCCGCTCGATCGGCAGGAAACGCACCATGCCCGCCAGCGGCATACCGCTTTCCGGGCCGAACATTTTCTGCAGCTCAGGCATAAGCTCGCCGACCGAGGCGCGTTGCAGGCCGAAGACACCGACCGACATGCCTTTGAGCCAGTCCACATCGAAGGTGTCGATGGTGCCCTGATAGTTGGCCAGCTCTTCCGGCGTACCCGCCAGGCTGAGTACGTTGCGCGCCGGATCGACCAGCAGGAAGGCGTTTTCCCGGGCGAACGGCTTGAGCAGCTTCTGCATTTCCGTCGCCGAGATGTAGCGCAGCGGAAACAGCCGCGCCGACATGCCTGCCGAAGGTTGCGCGACGCGCATTTCCGGGACCAGCTTGCCCGCCACCGCCTGATTGGACGGCAGAATCACATAGCGGTTGCCCTGCTTGATCATCGCGTTGTCGGTCCAGGACAGCAGTGTCTCGAGAATCGACAGTGCCTGCTGTTTGTTGACCGGCTTGGACGTCGAGAAGCTCACATCGCCTTTAACACCTTGGGCAATGCTGTAGTTCTCGTGCAGCAGATCGCCCATGATGCTGTTGATCACCGCCTGAATCGGCTGGTTGGTGAAGTTGAAGACGATGTCACCGGTCTCGGCCTGACGCGCTGCCGGAGCTGCGGCGGGCTGCCGGATGAAACGCTGGTTGCCTTTGATGATCTGCCGCTGCGGCGAGCTGGTCGCCTGCTGGGAAGGTGGCTCGACGGGCGGTCTTTCGCTGCGCGGGTCTACCGGCGGGCGTTGTGAACCGGTTCCCTGGAGCGCTTCCTGCAGCATGCCATTGTCGGGATCGAGTGTGTCTGACTGTGACGCGCAGCCGCCAAGGGCGACGGCGGTGGCCAGGCAAAGCAAGGGTGTGCGCAAGGTAGCGATGGCAGGAACTCCAGAAAAGGTACCCATCACAGGGTGGAATCGTTGGTTAAGGTAATCGGCGGTGTATTCGACGGCGGCGGCAGACGCAGCGCGGGCAGGCGCAGGACTTGCGAGCGGTCATCACGTTTGAACGTGGCCTGGGTGGGCTCCAGACGGTCCAGCGTCCAGCCGTTGGGCAAGCGATCGCCCTGACGGACTTTCAATGCCGGACCGCTGGCCTGCTTGAGCAATGCCACGCGCAACGAGCCGTCCATGATTACCCCGGTCAGGGTCAGGCCAGCCAGATTGGTGGCCTGCGCATCGGCTTTGCGAACGGCCACGTCAGGGCTGCGATCAGGACTGAACAGCGGGGTTTTCCAGGTATTGGCGAGGCTGTAGAGTGTCGCCGAAGGCGCGCTGTGGACCTGCGCCCTCTGATCGACCGGGTCGCGCGGTGCCTGCTCGGGCAGCCAGTCCGGTGAGTGCGCGGCGCCGCTGACAACCAATGCGATCAAGGCTGCCAGGACTGCGGCGAAAGCCAGCAGTGCCCACTCCAGCGGACGCAGTGAACCGATCATTGCTCGCCCTCGCCGGCACTGGCCGGTTGCAGGTAGCCACGCACCAGCAGGTGCACCACCAGTTTGCCGGCAGCACCGCTGGCCGGAGCGTTGGCGTCGCGACGCATACTCATCTCATCAATAAACAAAAACGGGCGCTGATACTCCAGCGCATGCAGGATCGCAGTCAATGGTTCGATGGCGCAGTTCAGGGTCAGGCTGACCTTGACCTGCCGATACGGCTCGGCGCTGTCCTGCTCCGGGGTGATCGGCATGCGCTGGGTCAACTCGCAGCCACCGCCGGTGCTGGCCTGGCTGCTGATCAGGTCGGCAATGCGTTGCATCAGATCAGCGGCCACGGCACTGGGATCTTCGCCCGGCAGGAGGCTGGTGCTGCTGGCAGGATCACGACGCGCCTGCTCCAGTTGCTCACGCAACGAGCCACCCTGCTGCAGAAGGCCAGCGTAGCGCTGCTGCTGTTCGCGCAGCTGGTCGGTCTGTTCGTTGATGTCACGCAGTGGACCGGCGAACCAGCTGTCTATCAGCAACCAGTAAGCCAGGCACAACACCAGAGCCAGAATCATCAGGGCAGCGCCCCGCCGCTCACGGCTTGTCAGTGGACGGCGCATCGGCGTTCTCCTGCTGCTGGTTCTGGTGCAAATGCGCGCGCAGGGAATACTGATCCTTGCCGGTTTTGGTGTCGGGCTGGATCACCCCCTGAAACTGCGCATTATCCAGACTTCGGCAGTCCTTGACGCGGCCGATCAGCGCACTGGCCTTGGCGCTCTGCCCTGAAAAGGCCACCTCGGCACTGTCGCTGATTTCCAGGTGCTCGATCCAGGTGTCCGAAGGCAGGCAGGCGGTCAGCTCGCTGAGCAGCGCCGAAAGCGGCGGTTGAGCAGCCTTGCGGCGCAACAGGTAGTTGGCAGCGCCCAGAGTGTTGGTCAATTGCTGGCGCAGTTGTTGGACCTCGCCAACCTGAGCCTTCTGCGCCTTGACGCTGGCCTGCATGTCATCGAGCAGGCTCTGGCGGTCGTTCAGCCACAGCAACATGGCGCTCAGCAGCAGGCCGGCACATAGCCAGATCAGCCCGCGCTGCAAGCGATGGCCGGAGCGCGACTGTTGCGGGCGCAACGGCATCGGCAGCAGATCGACACCCATGCGCTGCCCTGTAGTCAGGTTGTCAGCGCCCACATCAGTGCCCACATCGACAGCGTCGGGACGCAACCCACGCTCGGCGCACTCACGGAGTATCGCGTCCAGCCGCTCGCGCAGTATTGCCACCAGCGTGACCTGCACAAAGCTGGCGCTGCGACTGTCCTGACGGGCGACGAAGTACAACTGCCCAGCGTCAAATGGCGTGAAACGGTCAAGCTCGTAGCCGACCACAGTCGACAGATTGCGTGCCGCAGCCGCAGGAAGCTGCAAGGTCTGCAACAGCACAGCCGACGGCGGCAGCAGCAACACCCGCCGCACCTGAGGCGATGCATCGGGCAGCGGCTCGACCAACGGCCAGACAAGCGTCTGCTCCACGGTCTCGCGGCCCAGCCATCGACGCACACGCGGCGGCAGGCAGGCGCGAAGCTCCGTCACCCACCACTGCCAGGCGTGTTGCGCCGGACTGCCACGCCACTGCCGGGCGACCTGTTCGCGTAACGCGTAAACAGGCGCCAGACGTGCAGAAACTGATGAATTCATTCTTGCCAACGCAACACCCTGCAGGGCTGTGCGCCTCCCTCCGATGGGCTCAATAAAACAGTGGTCTGTAACAGGGCGGTCACACCGCCCGGTCGTTCTGCGCGCGTGTCGATGGCCAGTACCTCACCGGGATCGGCCCCGACCGCGCTCTGGTTCGGCAGGTTCAAGGCCCGACGCAGCAACGCCGAAGCGAATGCCGGGTCGGGCCGATCCAGACCGCTCCATAATGTTATTTCCGGTAGCAACCGGGCATAGAGCGCCTGGCTCATGCCCGGCAGCTGGCGAACTTCCTCTACCACCCGCAGCGGTGACTGACCGCCATTGCGCTGCGACTCCAGCACCTGGGCGATACCGCTGGCCTGATTCTTAGCCGCGCCACAGGCCTGCAGCAGACGCGATATATCAGCAACCGGTGCGCTGTTGAGGTCCAGCTTGCCCCGCTCGCTTCTGATGCTCACCAACAGTTGCGTGTCATCCATCCGTAACGAGACCACACGCCCGTCGGCAATCCAGCGTTTGCGCTGTTCAGGATCGAGCAAGCCCTGTACAGCCATATTCATGCCAGCTTCGGCGGCCATCAGCGCCTGGGTATTTTGCCGTAACCAGAGCGACTGCCGGCTCTCCAATTGCACCCACCCGGCCAGCCCGCCGAGCAACAGGCTCAGCAGTGCCAGCACCCAGAGCACCACCAGCAGCGCAACACCGCGCTGCGATTGGCCGGTTACATTCATTCGCCGCCCGCCCCGCCGGACAGGTCCAGACGCAAGGCCACCACTTCAGAGACCCATTTCACCGCGCCATGGGTCTGCATATCGATGCGCACCGCGCCCGGCAATCGATTCGGCCAGGGCCATTCGGCCATCCAGCCGGTCGGCTTGCCCTTGGGCGTCAGCCCGCGATAACTGAACGTCAACGACTCGACGTTTTGCAGCAATACCTGAGGCTCGCCCCAGGGTTTGAGGGCAATGCCATTCGCACTGGACAGAACCTGTGCGAACGACACTTGCAAAGACCGATGGTCTTGCGGCCCCTTGAGCTCCAGGCTGTGAACCTGGATACCGCCGCCTAGCTCGCCCGGCAGCGTTGCGACAAACCGCAACTGCTGCGCCGAGCCTTCAAAAAAACCGCTGTTGACGTCATCCTCACCAGACGTGTCCAACGGCAGCGCCTGAGCGATCGAGCTGCGCAGAAACGCTTGCGCGGCGCGGATCTCGTCCAGGTTAACGGTGTAGCGCTCAGCCTTGAGCACGGCACGATTGGCGCCCAGCAACGCCCCAGCAACCAGTACCAACAACACGCCGAGCAGGCTGATCACCAGCAGCACTTCCAGCAGCGTGAAGCCACGCTGGGTACGCATCATGACCCCGCACCGCTGACAGCGCCGCGTAATTTAAACGTGCTGAACTGCGCCTTGCGCTGATGTTCACTGAGCATCAGGTCGAGGCGAAACATCCTCGCCTGACCATTGGCACCCGGCAACTGACGGATATCCAGTGTCCAGTCGATGCCTGCGAGTTCGCCCTTTCGCGTACCGTTTTCCAGCGGACCGGCGCTTTCCTGATCCATTATCGTGCGTGCCGCATGGCTCAGCCGGTCACTGCGCGACACCTGCTGCAAGGAGCGCGCGCTTTGCCCGAACGCCACCAGCAGAACACCGCTGCACACCGCCATGACGGTCAGTGCAGCAAGCATTTCCAGCAGGGTGAACCCTGACTGCGATGTTTTCATTAAAGCGTCCGGACCTGGACGCTGCCGGTCAGCCAGCCAATATCAATACGCCAGCGCCGGTCGCCGTCAGCGACCACCACGTTGCCACCGCTGGAGCCGCCGTCCGGATAGAACTCCACGGCGGAGCCAAGGTCGGACGCAGTCTGCATGGTCACGCGCAGGTTTTCCGGCCAGTGCATCTCGCGCTTGCCCGGCGCCTTGAAAGTCGCCTTGCGCAGGTTGAACTCGGTGCGCGCCGGCTGACCGGTCACAATTGCACGCACTCTGGTTGCCCGCAGCGCTTCGACCATGTCACCGACCGCGCGCCGTTCACTGGCGGTACTCAAACCCTGTTGCAGACCGAAACCCACCAGACCGACGGCGATGCTCATCAACACCAGCACCACCAGCATTTCCATGAGGGTAAAACCCCGGCTTGCGACAGGCGTTCTCATGCCGAGCTTTACTCCCAGTTGCCCAGGTCGGCGCTGTAGCCTTCGCCGCCCGGCTGACCGTCCTGGCCGTAGAAGATCAGGTCGAAGCTGCCGTGCTGGCCCGGGAAGCGGTAGCCGAATGCATGACCGAACGGGTCCTTGAGGTCCGAAGGCTTGGCATAAGGGCCGTTCCAGTTCGACGCATTGCCCGGTTTCTCAGTCAATTGCTGCAAGGTCTTGGGCGGCGAACCAACGTCCAGCGCGTAGCTTTCGATCTTCATGCCCAGGCTGGCCAACTGAGCCTTGCCTGCGCCGTATTTGCCCTTGTCGACGTTGCCGCCCACCTGACGCACGACGATGGTTGCAACGATGCCCAGCAATACGATAACGGCGAGCATTTCCAGCAACGTGAAACCGCCCTGTCGACGTGCGGGTTTGAAACGTGTACGGCTAAAAGTCATCGGAATGGTTTCCTCTTTCATGAATTCAGATATTGCTGGTCAGACTCATCAGCGGCAGCATGATGGCCAGCATGATCACCGCGACCATGCCCGCCATCACCACCGTCAGCGCCGGGACGAGCGCGGCCAGCATGCGGTCGATACCGCGCTTGGCCTCGACGTCGAACACATCGGCGACCTTCATCAGCATGGTGTCCAGTTCGCCTGCCTGTTCGCCGACCTCGATCATTTGCAGCGCCAGATCCGGCAACAACGGCTGCGCGCCAAACGCGCTGGCCAGCGTGCCGCCACCCTTGACCGATTCGGCCGCCTGCTCGACCTGCGCTTGCAGGGCACGATTGGTGCAGACCTGGCGAGCGATCACCAGCGCCTGCAACAACGCCACGCCATTGGTCAAAAGCGTACCGAGGGTTCGAGTCAGGCGTGCTGCCTCGATGCGTTGCAATAAAGGACCGATCACCCGAATGCCCAGCAATCGGCGGTCACGGCGCTCGCGACGCTGCGGGTCGCGCATGCGAATGGCCATGCCCCAGATCAATGCGATCAGGCCCGCCAGCACAGCCAGCCCGTAGTCGCTCAAAAACTGTCCGAGGTTGAGAATGACCTCGGTGATCAATGGAATCGGCACGCCCAGATCCTTGAAGATCGGTACGAATTGCGGCACGACATAGGCCAGCAACAGGGCCAGAGAACCCAATACGCCTACCACCAGAAAGGCCGGATAGATCAGCGCGTTAATCACTTCGCCACGCAGCAACTGGCTACGCTCCAGGTAATCGCTCAACTGGCGCAGCGTGCTTTCCAGTGCGCCACCGGCTTCACCGGCGCGAACCATGCTTATATAGAGGGGCGAAAACTGGCTACCCTCTTCCTCGAGCGCCACGGACAGCGGCTTGCCAGCCTTGACCTGTTCGCGAATGCGCTCGATCAACGCCTTGGTCTGCGGTTGTCCAGGCTGTTTGAGCAGAATTCCAAGCGATCGTTCCAACGGCTGCCCCGCGCCGAGCAGCGTTGCGAGCTGCTGGGTGAAGCTGACCAGCGCCGCGCCATTGAGCAAGCCGCTGCCCAGCGCACGGCGCAAACCGCCCATACCGGCGGCATCGACCTGCAAGACCATCAGGCCACGCTTCTGCAACGCGGCAATGGCGGCATCCTGATCGCGGGCTTCGAGAGTGCCATTCTGCGGCGCGCCCTGAGCATCCAGCGCTCGGTACTTGAACAGACTCATGTGCCTTCACCACGGGTGACGCGCAGCACTTCTTCCAGCGAAGTCACCCCGGCCACGGCCTGACGCAGACCTTCTTCATGCAATGTGCGCAAGCCGCCACGTCGGGCAGCCTGTTCCAGCGTCGAAGCGTCGGCATGGCGCATCAAAAGACTGCGCAGTTCTTCGTTCATCACCAGCAGTTCAGTGATTGCACTGCGCCCGCGATAGCCACCGCCGGGCGCACCGGCACGCGGGCGATACAGACGGATGGGACGCTCGTCAGTGAAGCGCTCCAGCCCGTGTTCAGCGATCAACTCCGGTGGCGCATCAAAGGCTTCCCGGGTTGCAGGATCGAGGCGACGGACCAGGCGCTGAGCCAGAATCCCGTTGACCGTGGACGCGATCAGGTAGCTTTCGACGCCCATGTCCAGCAAGCGGGTAATACTCGCCGCCGCGCTGTTGGTGTGCAGGGTCGAGAGCACTAGGTGACCGGTCAATGAGGACTGGATGGCAATACGGCAGGTTTCCAGGTCGCGCATCTCACCGATCATGATGACATCCGGGTCCTGACGCACAATGGAGCGCAGCGCTCCGGCGAAATCCAGCCCGATGGATGGCTTGACCTGAATCTGATTGATACCTTCGAGCTGATACTCGACCGGATCCTCAACGGTGATGATCTTGCGCTCGGCCGTATTGAGCCGTGACAGCGCGGTGTACAGCGTGGTGGTCTTGCCAGAACCGGTCGGCCCGGTGACCAGCAGAATGCCGTGCGGACGCTCCAGCACGTCGAGAAATTCGTCCAGCCGTTCGCCATCGAAACCCAGGCTCGGGAAATCGAAGTTGATGGTCTGCCGGTCCAGCAGACGCATGACCACCGATTCGCCAAAGCTGGTGGGCACTGTCGATACCCGCAGGTCCAGCTCCTTGCCCTGGATGCGCAGCATGATCCGGCCATCCTGCGGCAGACGACGCTCGGCGATGTCCAGCCGCGCCATGATCTTCACCCGGGAAATCACCGCGGCCGAAGAACTGGACGGCGGTGCTTCGGCTTCGTGCAAGACACCGTCGATGCGATAGCGCACCTTCAACTGGCTCTCGAAGGGCTCGATATGGATGTCGGACGCACGCTGTTCGACCGCGCGTTGCAGGATCAGATTGACCAGACGAATGACCGGCGCTTCGGAAGCCAGGTCCTTGAGGTGCTCAATGTCTTCCAGCGAGCCGCCCTCTTCATCCAGGTTTTCGATCAAGGTGCCCATCGCCGAGCGGCCCTGGCCGTAGTAGCGTTCGATAAGGGTCTCGACTTCGTTGCGCGGGCCGATGGAAAGTCGCATGGGCACCTCGCAGGCATAGGCGATGGCCTGAAACGGGTACAGCGTGCCGGGGTTGGCACTGAGCACTTGCAGGCCTTGATCGCTCCAGCCGACTGGCACGACTTGATAGTGGCGCATGAAGCGTTCGGTCAGCGGCGGCAGAGGATCCAACAGTGGCGGCACGGCATCGGCGAGCAACAACGGCGCCTGCAGCAATGCCGCCCACGCGCGGGCCAGTTCGAATTCGGAAACCAGGCCCAGACGCGTCAGCAGCCCGAGCAACTCAGTGCCTTCCGACTCCTGCTGCAAACGTTGCGCGCGCTCCAGATCGGCCGTTTTCAGACCAGCATTTTCTATCAGCCAGGCACAGACCTGCTGGGCATCCGGAATGAGCAGACTGGAAACATCGACGGGAGCTGACTGCATGAATGAGGGCATTTTGCTACTTCGGAGGGACATATTACAGCACTCTCCGACTGGAGAGTGCTGCGCTCAAAGGCTTCAAACGATCAGTTTGACTGCTTTTGAGTGGTTGCGTTCTGCGGGCGACCACCTTTTGTCGTTTCGGTCTTCTGGTTTTGCGCCTTCTGCGCTGCCTTGGCGTCCTGGGTCTGGGTCATCACGGTCTCGTCGCTGGCACCGGAAGTCGCGTCTGCGTCTGTCGCGTCGTCAGCAAAGACCGCACCACTCAGGGCAAGACCCAACACCACACCGGCACTCATCATGGAAAACTTCATCGTATTAACTCCTCAAAAAACAAAAAGAGCCCCGCAAAAAAAAGCGGGGCAGTTGTAGAAACCGGGCAAGAACTAGCGCACAGCAAACGTCGCAACTTGCGAGCTGTCTTTCTTCGTCCTGAAAAATCTTAAACCCATCGACCAGTAGGTTTAACAAGAGTTCCTCATTTGTAAAGAAAAAATACGAAATCGAAGAAAAATACGCTTTTATTTGACATTTATGCCTTGTTTTAGACTTAATTGTACCGTTTCGTAGATTCAAAACGCCACTACGTGATGTCACTTTAGTAGCGCACCACAAGTAAAAAAAGAAACGCCAAACAAAACTAATACGGCAACTAAGGAGTCCTAACTCGCGCCCTGACAACAGGGAATAAACGCGACGACGGGAAACTGTTGCCGAAAGAAAAAGTTGGCGGAAAGCGGTAAATAAGAACGCAGTGATCCTGCGCACGTGCGCAGGCAGACCGTTATTTGAAACGCAGTTGGAGAGCAATATGAACAAGCGAAAGATGATAGGCGCGCACTCGGCGCTGGCCTTGCTGGCATTGGCAGTATCCCAGGTGCACGCCGCTGACCCTACCGTGCAACAAGGGCGTGAAGATCGCGCCGAAAAAGCCGCACAGAAAACCCTGGCCAAAATGACCATCGAAGAAAAGCTGGCCTACATCGGCGGCACCGGCGGCTGGGACGTCAAGCCGCTGACCAACTACGGCATTCCGCAGATCCACGGCGCTGACGGCGGTGTCGGCGTGCGCTACACCAGCGAAGGCAACGATCAGGGTGTTGTTTACCCGTCCGGTCCTAACCTGGCCGCCACCTTCAACCCACGTCGTGCCATCGACCTCGGCCGCGCGCTGGGTTATGACACTGCCGTCGGCGGCTACCAGTTCATCACTGGTCCCGGCGTCAATTTGTATCGCATTCCGTACGGCGGCCGTGCGTTCGAATACCTCTCCGGTGAAGACCCGTTCCTCGGCGCCAGCCTGGCACCAGGCGTCATCAACGGTATCCAGTCTCGTGGTGTATGGGCCAACGCAGCACTACGCGGCCAACGATCAGGAAAGCAACCGCTTCAATCTGAACCAGACAATGCCAGAGCGCGTTCTGCGCGAAATGTCGCTGCCTGCGTTCGAATCGTCGTCGAAAAACGGCAATGTGGCGATGATGATGTGTGCCTTCCAGAAGGTGAACGGTGATTTCGCCTGCGAAAGCGACCACCTGATCGCCCAGATCCTGAAGAAGGAATGGGGCTTCAAAGGCTTCGTACAGAGCGACTACAACGCTGTCGTTCACGGTTTCAACGCTGCCCGCGCCGGTACCGATCTGGACATGATGGGCTACCAGATGACCAGCTCCGTGCTGAAGCCGCATCTGGACGCCGGCGACCTGAGCGCTGCGACCATCGACGACAAGGTCCGCCGCATCCTCAAGCAGATCTACCTGTACAAGTTCGACAGCAAGACGCCGCTGACCACGCACAACATGAACAGCTCGACCAGCAACAAGGTTGCTCTGAACGCTGCGCGTGAAGGTATCGTCCTGCTGAAAAACCAGGACAATCTGCTGCCGCTGGACAAGCAGAAAGTCAAGAAAATCGCCGTTGTCGGCACCCTGGCCAAGTACTCGCCACCAACCGGTTTCGGCAGCGCCAACGTTATGGCCAGCCATTACGTCAGCGAATTGAGCGGCCTGCAACAAATCGCGCCTAACGCCAAGGTCGACTTCATCGAAGGCCTGTCGCTGGACCCAAGCACCAGTGCCTGGACCACCACCGACGCAACGGGCAATGAAGTTCAGGGCATGAAGGTCGAGTACTTCAGCAACACCAACTGGTCTGGTGATGCAGCGGTCACCCGCACCGAGAAGCATGTTGACCTGGACTGGGCCAACGACAAAAACCTGCCGTTCGAAAGCAACACGTCGACGTCCGATCCGTACACCAGCAAAGGTTCGACTGCTGGCGAACTGAACGGCGATACATCGTCGACATCGATTCGCTACACCGGCAAGGTCACCCCGACCCAGAGCGGCGAGCAGGTGTTCAAGGTGCGTGCCGACGGCGCCGTGCGTCTGTGGGTCAACGGCAAGAAAATCATCGACAACGGTGACGGCAAGCCGCTTCCGGGCAACAGCATTCCGCCAACCATTCCAGAGTTCGCCAAGATCAATCTGGAAGCAGGCAAGTCTTACGACGTGAAGCTCGAGTACTCGCGTCGTGCCGGCTACCTGTCGACCATGGGCGGCCTGGTAGGTGTGCAGTTGAGCTCCGCTTCGCTGAACGCTCCTCAGGACCTGTCCGGTTATGACGCCGTCGTGGTTGCCGTGGGTAACAGCAACGAATACGAAGGTGAAGGTTTCGACCACAGCTTCGATCTGCCTGAGTTCCAGAACGAGCTGATCCAGAACATCGCCAAGGTCAACCCCAATACCGTGGTGACCATGTATGGCGGTACGGGTCTGAAGATGAGCGACTGGATCGAACAGGTTCCAGCAGCGCTGCACGCTTTCTACCCAGGTCAGAACGGTGGTCAGGCCCTGGCCGAGATCCTGTTCGGCAAGGTCAACCCGTCGGGCAAGTTGCCGATCAGTATCGAACGCAACACCGAAGACAACCCGGCTTACGCTTCCTTCCCGAAATTCGACAATCAGAACACTCTGACCGAAATGGATTACAAGGATGACCTGCTGCTGGGTTATCGCGGATACGAGAAGAAAGGCATCAAGCCGCTCTACCCGTTCGGCTACGGTCTGTCGTACACCACGTTCGGCTACAGCAACATCAAGGTCACGCCAGGTGTCGCGGTCGGCAATACGCCGATCAAGGTGTCCTTCGACCTGAGCAACACTGGCAAGGTCGGTGGTTCGGAAGTCGCTCAGCTGTACGTTGGCCAGCAGAACCCGAAAGTCGAGCGTCCGATCAAGGAACTCAAAGGCTACAAGAAGGTGTTCCTCAAGCCGGGTGAAAGCAAGCGTGTGACCATCGAGTTGAATGACCGCTCGCTGGCCTACTTTGACGAGAAGAGCAAGCAGTGGGTGGTCGATGCCGACACCTTCAACATCTCGCTCGGTTCGTCGTCGCAGGACATCCGCCTGAACGCCAAGCTGGTCAACTCGTTCCGTCAGGAACTGTCGACCACCACCAGCAACCCGCTGCCACGCTCCGCTCTGAACTCGGTTCTGGTCGAGAAACCACCGGTCAAGACCGGCGGTGTATTCAAGCAGACCGTCGAGTAAGCATTAGCTGACTGAAGGGTAAACGGACAAATAAAGGCTCAGGGACGAGCCCTTACCGCTGCATCGACCTGCGCAATGTAGGTATCGAAACACTCGACCAGGTCCACCTGATCGGGAAAGCGTAACCACTGAATCTGCAAACCATCCATCATCGCCAGAATCTGGCGGATGATCTTATCCAGATCCACATCCGCACGTACCTCCCCGCGTTCCACCAAGGCCGAAAACTGTCCCAGCAAGTGCGCGTGAATGCGCTTGTAGCGCGTCTGAAACCATTCAAAGGCAGGCTGGTTTTCCAGCAGACTTTCCGCATTGAGGATCGAAAACGCACGTACCACGCCGGGCGCCGTAGCGTTGGAGCGGTTGATCGCGCGCAAGCCGCCGAGCAGACCGGTCAGGGTGTTATCGGTGCGGACTTCAGCAGCAATTCGGCCGTTGACCTCATCGCGTCGCTCCAACACGCCCATCAGCAGCGAGATCTTGCTCGGAAAATGGTGCAGCAGTCCGGCGACGGAAATACCGACGATGGCTGCCACCTTGGCCACTGAAGCGCCGGTGTAGCCTTCAAGGGAAAACACTTGCAGGGCCGCATCGAGCAGTTCTTCGCGGCGCTTCTCGCCCTTTGGCGCGCGTCGCTGTCGAGTGACTGCCGTGCCCGTTTCCGTGGGGTCATGCCGAGTCATATCAGGCTCCTTCTTGAACAGCCGCGTACCCTAACGATTCAGGCAAGCGCTGGCAACGCTATTGAGCCAGATTGTTCGACAATTTAATTTTGTACAGCAGAGCCATGGCAGGGTCAGGTGCGCTCCACCGGAACACTGGCCCAGCCCTCGCCCAGCATGCGCTGCATCAGTACCGTGTCTACCCAACGGCCATGCTTGAAACCGACCGATTCGAACACGCCGACCCGGCGAAAGCCAAGACGCTCATGCAGGCGCAACGAAGCGATATTCTGGCTATTGCCGATAACCGCAATCATCTGCCGCCAGCCGCCCGCTTCACAGTGCTGCACCAGGGCGCTCAACAACGCCTGGCCGATCCCCTGACCGCCAAGTCCGTCGCGCACGTACACCGAATCCTCCACGGTAAAGCGGTAGCCTGGGCGAGGTCGATACGGCGTGACATAGCCATAGCCGACAATTTCTCCGGCGCGCTCGGCGACCAGATACGGCAAGCCTTTGGCGAGGACCATGCGACGACGCTGCAGCAATTCGGCCAGATCGGGCGGCTCCAGCTCGAAGCTGGAAATCCCGTGCAGCACGTGGTCAGCGTAAATCGCCTGCACGGCGGGCATGTCATCGTCGCGGGCGTCACGCAGGTCAAGGGTTGAAGTCATGTCCAGGCTCTGTACGAATGTCTGTGAAGGCCGTAATGATGCAGCCCGTCACAGCATTAAAAAAGCTATGATTTATCATCCACAGTATAAGAAATACTTTGTCATGCGTCGGCTGAACCTCAATCACCTGCACACGTTTTCGCTGGTCATCGCCCATGGCAGTTTTTCCGCGGCGGCAGAGCGTTTGCACCTGACCCAGCCAGCGGTCAGCCTGCACGTGCGACAACTGGAAGATCAACTGAAGCTGCAACTGATAGAACGGGTCGGCAAACGCCTCAAACCCACCTCCGCAGGCAATGTACTGCTGGAGCATATCGCGCGCATCGATGCCGTGGTCGAAGACGCCCTGCAGGCGCTGTCCAGCCATGCCAGCGGCATTGCCGGGAAAGTCGCCATCGGCACCGGCGCAACAGCCTGCATCCATCTGCTGCCGCCCATGTTGCAGGCGCTGCGTCGGCGCTTCCCCGAACTGGATGTGCGCGTCAGCACCAGCAACACCGACGGCATCCTCAAGGCGGTCGAAGAAAACCTTCTGGACCTGGCACTGGTCACCCTGCCCGCCTCCGGACGCAGCCTGCACATCACACCGCTGCTCGAAGATGAGTTCGTGGCGATTTTCGCCAGCAGCCAGCGACCGATGCCGGCACACATGACCCCGGAGCGCCTCAGCGCACAGCCACTGGTCGTATTCGAAGCAGGCAGCAGCACGCGCCTGCTGATCGATGAATGGTTCCTGCACGCCGGGATTCGGGTAAAACCGGTCATGGAACTGGGCAGCATCGAGGCGATCAAGGAAATGGTCGCTGCAGGCCTGGGCTACAGCATCGTGCCGCGGATGGCCGTTGCTGCGCTGCACCATCGCCGCGGCTTGCAAATGCTGCCCCTGGCCACAGCGCTGAGTCGCACATTGGGAATTGCCTTGCGCCAGGACAAACCGGTCAGCAAGGCCCTGCGTCAGGTGCTGGATGCATTGCAAGACCTTAAAAGGTCATGAACGCGCGCCACGATAGGACCTGACTGCGCTCATGCACTGTAAAAGGTAAAGGCACTCGGCCTGGCAAATAAGGTCGACAGTTGCACAGGCAGCGAATCAGGTTGTACGATGACTGCCCACTGATAACTGAAAAAATGATGGCTGGCCTGCTTTTAGACGCCCCATCACTGACAATCTGTAAAGCAACTCGGCAACCCATAAGGAGCGCCGGTCCGGATACCTTCCCTGCCGACCTCCAACCTCAAAACAACAGGAGATACCGATGCCTAACATTCTCGGCCAGAACTTCATCGCTGGCGGCCGCAGCGCTTTGGGCCAGAGCCTGCAAAAAAGCCTGGATGCCACCACCGGTGAAGAGCTGCCTTACAGCTTTCATCAGGCCACCGACGGCGAAATCGACGCCGCGGCACTGGCTGCCAAGGCTGCGTTCCCAGAATATCGTCAACTGAGCCCGGCCCGTCGCGCCGACTTCCTCGACGCCATTGCTGATGAGCTTGACGGCCTGGGCGATGACTTCGTCGCCATCGTCTGCCAGGAAACCGCCCTGCCCCAGGCGCGCATTCAGGGTGAGCGCGGTCGCACCAGTGGCCAGATGCGTCTGTTTTCCAAGGTTCTGCGTCGCGGTGATTTCGTCGGTGCCCGTATCGACCTGGCGCTGCCGGATCGCAAGCCGCTGCCACGCGTCGACCTGCGCCAGTACCGCATCGGCGTGGGCCCGGTTGCCGTGTTCGGGGCGAGCAACTTCCCGCTGGCGTTTTCCACTGCGGGCGGTGATACCGCAGCGGCACTGGCCGCCGGTTGCCCGGTGGTGTTCAAGGCGCACAGCGGTCACATGGCGACTGCCGATCTGGTGGCCAGCGCCATCATTCGCGCTGCCGAGCGTACGCAGATGCCGAAAGGCGTGTTCAACATGATCTTCGGCAACGGCGTTGGCGAAGGTCTGGTCAAGCACCCGGCCATCCAGGCGGTCGGTTTCACCGGCTCGCTGAACGGTGGCAACGCGCTGTGCAAAATGGCTGCCGAGCGTCCACAACCCATTCCGGTGTTTGCCGAAATGTCCAGTATCAACCCGGTCGTGCTGCTGCCAGGCGCCTTGCAGGCACGTGGTGAAACCGTGGCCAAGGAGCTTGCCGGCTCGGTGGTCATGGGTGCCGGCCAGTTCTGCACCAACCCCGGCGTGGTCATCGGCCTGCGTTCTCCGGCGTTCTCGACATTCATCGAGCAACTGACCGAACAGATGGGCAGTCAGGCTCCGCAGACCATGCTCAACGCGGGTGGCCTGCGCAGCTATAGCAAGGGTGTGGAACATCTTCTGGCGCATCCTGGCGTGACACATCTGGCCGGCAAGCCTCAGGAAGGCAAGCAGGCTCAGGCGCAGTTGTTCAAGGCTGACGTCAGCCTGCTGCTGGACGGCGATCAGTTATTGCAAGAGGAAGTCTTCGGGCCGACCACGCTGCTGATCGAAGTCGCTGACGATGCGCAGTTAAAAGACGCGCTGCAAGCTTTGCGTGGTCAGCTGACTGCGACCGTGATCGGCGAGCCTGCGGACTTGAGCCAGTACAGCTGGCTGCAACCGATTCTCGAAGAGAAAGTCGGCCGCATTCTGTTCAACGGCTACCCGACCGGTGTCGAGGTCTGTGAAGCCATGGTTCACGGCGGTCCGTATCCGGCGACTTCGGACGCGCGCGGTACTTCGGTGGGCACCCTCGCCATCGACCGTTTCCTGCGCCCGGTCTGCTATCAGAACCTGGCGGACAGCCAGTTGCCACCCGCGTTGCAGAACGCCAACCCGCTGGGCCTGCGTCGTCTGGTCAATGGCGAATGGAGCGATCAGCCTGTCGCTTGATAGCCGCCGGTTGAACCCGCAGCAAAGCAGCGCGACCTGATCAGGGTCGCGCTTTTTTTTTGGAAAATATTTCTTTTTTGTGCCCGAATTCGCTTACAGCGGACCGGTTTTGTACCCGGACGACAGCACCATAGAAGTGCAAAACATGGGCTGTTCATAAAATAACCACACAGCTGTAAGCCACGTGTAACAAGGGTTTCAAAAAGTTACCCACAGACATACCCACGATTTCCGTGGACAACTTTTCATCGATTTCGGACCTTAAAAACCCTGAGCAGTGCAAGCGTAAATTTTTGACGGGTGCCTGCAATCCCGGTGTGATGGCATCTGTAATGGCCCACGAGGTCGCCTGACATAACCTTATGCACGTTTGGCGGTTGATTCGGCAGGCTGTCCATAGTGAGATAGACCAATTTATCGAGGCTCCCCTATGCAACAGCGTTGTAAAGTGGCCGTACTCGGCCTGGGTGCCATGGGTGCAGCCACTGCCTATCAGCTGGCAAAGGCCGGAGTCGATGTGATTGGCATCGACCGCTACGACCCTCCGCACACACAAGGCTCCAGTCACGGCGATACACGCATCACGCGGCTGTCGGCCGGTGAAGGTCCGCAATACCTGCCCTTGGTACGCAGCTCGCAGCGCATCTGGCGCGAACTTGAAGCATTGAGCGGCGAATCGCTGTTCGAGCAGTGCGGTGTGCTGGTGATGACCTCAAGCTCGGCCTACGATCCCGAGGACGTCAACGACTTCACCCATCAGACCATCGCGCTGGCCCGTACTTATGGGGTGAAGCACGAGGTACTGGCGGCCGCAGCGATTCGCGAGCGCTTCCCTCAGTTCGCTCCTGTACTGGACAGCGCTATCGGCTATTTCGAACCCGAAGGCGGATTCGTTCGGCCCGAGCGCTGCATCGCCGTACAGCTCAAGCTGGCAAGGCAACATGGCGCGCGTTTGCTGACCCATGAAACGGTCACGCACTTACAGCCGCATGGCGATCAGGTACGAATCACCACCGACAAGGGCTCGATCATCGCCGACAAGGTCGTGGTCAGCGCGGGCATGTGGTCATCCGGGCTGCTCGGCGCACCGTTCAGCGACCTGCTGCGGGTGTGCCGGCAAAAGCTGTTCTGGTTCGAGTTGCAGCACGAGGCTGCCTTTGCTGCGCGGTCGCCAAGCTTCATCCTGAGTCACGGGCCGGGCGACGCCGATGTCAATTACGGCTTCCCGCCGCTGCCCGGTGAAAACAGCATGAAGGTCGCCACCGAGCAATACAGCGAGACGTCAGCGGCGGACCAGCTCGACCGCACCATTTCCGCGCGGGAAGAACAGGAAATGTTCCGCACCCAGGTGCAGGGCAGGATAGCGGGACTGACGCCAAAGGTGGTCAAGTCTTCGGTGTGCGCTTACACGGTCACGCCGGACTGCCACTTCATCATCGATGAACATCCGCACCTGAAAAATGTGACGGTGGTCTCGGCCTGTTCCGGCCACGGCTTCAAGCATTCGGCCGGGCTCGGATTGGCGCTGGCGCAGCGCTGTATTGATGGCGAGAGCGATATGGATCTCTCGGCCTTTTCATTACAACGCTTCGCCAGGCAGGCTTGATCAGCGCGCCACCACGAACGCCTCGTCGATGCGCGCCAGATCGGTGTCGCGCAAGGTGCCCGCGTAGTAATGCAGTTTGATCCAGGCCATCAAATAGTCGTAACGGGCTTTTGCCAGATCGCGACGGGTACTGTAGAGCTGCTGCTCGGCGTTGAGGGCATCCAGGCTGATGCGCTCGCCACCCAGAATGCTCTGGCGGGTCGACTCGACCAGTGCCTGCGCCGAGATCAGCGCCTTCTGGTAGGCGCGTAACTTGCCCACCCCTGACGCACAGGCGTTGAACTGGCGACGCAGCTCGATCAGGGTTTCGCGGGTCTTGCCCTCCAGCTCGTATTCAGCCTGCTCGCGCTTGCTGTTGGCCTGGCGTACCGAGGCACTGGTGCCACCTCCGGCGTACAGCGGAAGACTGAGCTCGATGCCTATCGTGTTGGTGTCGTAACGCTGATTGTAGGTGTTGCCGCTGTCCGATTCATTCTGACGGATACTTGCGTAAGCATTCACCGTCGGCAGATGCCCCGCGCGATTGCGCTCCACCTCGTATCGCGCCACTTCCAGGGACTGACGCTGCGAAGCCAGAATCGGGCTGTTGGCCATCGCCAGCGCATGCCACTCGGTAAAGCTGGACGGCGCCAGGACCAACGCCTGAAAGCTGTCCCTCAACGGCTCCAGTTGCGTAACATCGATACTCGGCTCGCCCAGCAACGCGGCAAGCTCGCGCAAGGCCGCGTCCTGCTCATCGCTGGCTTCGATCTGCTCGGCAATCGCCAGTTCGTTGCGCGATTCGGCTTCGAGAATATCGGTGCGCGTGCCCTCTCCCTGCTCGAACATCTGTCGGTTCTGCACGAACTGGCGTTCGAACGCCTGCTGCTTGGCACGCGCGATATTGATCTGGTCCTGGGCGAAGAGTGCCTGGGTGTAGAGGGTCAACACCCGCACCAGTAATTCCTGGCTCTTGCTGCGAAAGGTCTCGTCGGCAAACAGCGCCTGGGCCAGCCCCTTGCGGTAATTGGCGTACGCCTCGTAATCGATCAATGGCTGCTGAACCGTCAGGCTCGAACCAAAACTGTTGTAGTGGCGATGGTCAGTGGTGTCTTGAGCGCTGCCTTTGAGGGTCGCCTTGGAATCGTTGCGCCCCTTGTTGTAGCTGTATGACACGCGAGGCAACAAGCCGGCACGACCGATCACCCGGTTTTCCAGGCCCGCATCGCGCTCCTTGAGCGCGCCCAGGTAAGTCGGGTCATTGCGAAGCGCCAGTTCATAGACCTGAAACGGGCCCATGGCCTGGCTCAAAGGTGCAATGCCCAGCAGGATGGCCGTCAGCAAAGCGGCTTTAAGGGGATGGCGAAACATCCTATTCCTCCGTCAACGCGGAGCCGGCACGGTCCAGCAAAGGTTTGAACAGATAATTGAGCAGCGAGCGTTCACCCGTGCGCACGAACATTTCAGCGGGCATACCGGGTTTGATCACCAGCCCGTTGAGTTTTTCCAGCGCCGCGTCGCCCACCGAGGTGCGCAGCACGTAATACGGCTGGCCGGTTTTTTCATCCTGCATCTGGTCGGCGGAAATCAGGCTCACTTCGCCGGAAACCCGTGGAGTGCGGCTTTGATTGAACGCAGTAAAGAGGATGTCGACCGGCAGATGGCTGGCGACCTTGTCGATCAGTTGCACCGGCAGCCGCCCTTCGACTTCCAGACGTGTACCCTGCGGGACGATTTCCAGCAGGGTTTCACCGGCACGCACCACAGCACCTTCGGTGTGCACGCCCAGATTGACAGCGATGCCATCAGCCGGCGCAAGGATTGCGCTGTGTTGCAGACTGAAACCGGCCGAGGCCAGTTGCTGCTCAAGGGTAAGCGCCTTGACCTGGGCATCGGCCCATTGGCTGCGCACCTCTTTCTGGTACTCCTCGCGCTGCTGCTGAAGGCGCAAGCGCGACTCGACGATACCTTGCTCTATACGTCCGGTTTCGCCTGCGTTTTGCGCCAGGCTCTGTTGCACCTGAGAAAGCTGACGCTGGAACTCCAGCAGGCGATTGCCGGGAATGAACCCGTTCTGCGCCAGCGGCTCCAGGTTACTCAGTTGCTTGCGTAGCGAGTCAGCCTGAGCCAGCAGGTCCGAGCGGGCACGGCGCATGCCGGCGAGCTGCAGTCCGGCCCCCTCTATACTCGCCTGCAAGCCGGATTGCTCGCGCGCCAGGGCCTGGCGTCGGCTGCTGAACAACTGCCGCTGCCCTTCAAGCACAAGGGCCAGCCGTGGATCGGGATCTTGCCCCTGCCCGGCGGCAATCAGTTCTGCAGGAAAGCGCACCTCGTCAAGGTTGTCGCGCTCGCTTTGCCAGCGCGCCAGGCTGGCCCAGGCCATTCGATACTGGGCTCGCAGCGATTGCACGTCGGCTTCGACCTGAGTCTGATCGAGGCGAAACAGCGGCTCGCCCTCTTTCACAAATTGGCCTTCACTGACCAGAATTTTGCTGACCACACCGCCATCCAGCGACTGCACGGCCTTGCGCTTGCCAGAAACAACTACCGTCCCCTGCACGGCAATACCCTGATCCAGAGGAGCGAGACTGGCCCACAAAAAGAAGCTGCCCGCCCCTGCCAGCATGAGAATCCAGCCCGCGCGAACGAAGAACTGCACGCCGCGCTCCTTGCCCGGCACGGCGTAATGAGTGTCGATAAGGCTGTTCATACGTCGGACTGCCTGTTCTGCGTGCCGTACTGACGGCTCATGGAAAGCCCGGCAGGTGCCGGGCGAGATTGCGATTGGGGGTGTGCTTGCGGTGCTTGCGCGGGTGAGGTCTGCCCGGACAAGGCCTGCAACACCTGAGCCGTGGCGCCGAATGCCTGCATGCGACCTTCGCTCAGCACCAGCAGACGATCGGTCTGGTTCAGAGACTGTGTGCGGTGGGTGACGAGCACAACGGTACAGCCGCGGGTCTTGAGTTCAGCAATCGCCTGAGTCAGCGCCGCTTCACCCGCGGCATCCAGATTGGAATTGGGCTCATCGAGCACCACCAGTCGTGGATCGCCATACAACGCGCGGGCCAG
Organism: Pseudomonas cerasi; assembly: GCF_900074915.1. Lineage (GTDB taxonomy): Bacteria > Pseudomonadota > Gammaproteobacteria > Pseudomonadales > Pseudomonadaceae > Aquipseudomonas > Aquipseudomonas cerasi. The sequence continues at coordinate 2,335,680 of NZ_LT222319.1, read as the reverse complement.
CGCGACGCGCTGTTTCTGACCTCCGGACAAGCCAGCGCCATCATCGCCCAGCCGCGTGTCATAGCCCTGCGGCAGGCGCAGAATCAATTCGTGTACGCCCGCCAGTTGCGCGGCAGCAACCACAGCGCTCGCATCACCCTCGCGAAAACGCGCGATGTTTTCTGCCACGCTGCCGCCGAACAGCTCGATGTCCTGCGGCAGATAACCGATATAGGGGCCCAGCGCCTCTCGGTCCCAGCGATGCATGTCAGCACCATCAAGACGTACCGTTCCGCCCAGCACTGGCCAGACACCGACCAACACGCGTGCCAGGGTCGATTTGCCGGAGCCGGATGCGCCCAGCACGCCGAGCACTTCACCGGCCTGCAACTGGAAGCTCACTTGCTGAATGGTTGGCGACGTTCTGCCTGGAGGCGCAGCACTGACCTGTTCCGCGCTGATCTGACCGCGCGGTGCCGGCAGTGGCATGCGCGGCGCGGGCTCGGCGTAGGTCTTGAGCAACTGGTCGAGGCGCCCGTAAGCCAGGCGTGCAGAACTCCATTGTTTCCAGACGGCGATCAATTGATCGATGGGGCTGAGGACCCGCCCCATTAGGATCGAACCGGCGATCATCATGCCGGCGGTCATGTCTCCGTTTATCACCAGCAATGCGCCCAGGCCCAGCACCAGCGACTGCAGACACAGACGCAGGGCCTTGCTGATCGAACTGATCACCGCGCCAGTGTCACTGGCCCGGTTTTGCAGGGCCAGAAAGCGCCCATGCACATGGAACCAACGGCGCCGCAACACTTCGAGCATGCCCATCGCCTGGATCGCCTCGGCCTGTTGCAGGTGTCGGGTCGCCAATTGTGCGGACTGCTGCGAGTAACCGCTGGCTTCGGCCAGCGGTTTGCGGGTCAGCCATTCGTTGAGGCAGGCCAGTCCGACCAGCAACACCGTGCCCACGCTGGCGAGCACGCCAAGCCAGGGGTCGAAAAGGAAGATCACCGCCAGGTAGATGGGGAACCAAGGGGCGTCGAAGAACGCGAACAACGCCGGCCCGGTGAGAAACTGGCGGATGAAGGTCAGGTCACCCAGCGCCTGTCCGGCCTGACGCTGCCCGGCGTGCAGATTGCTCTCGAACGCGGCCTGATAGACGCGCAGATTGAAACGCTTTTCCAGCTCGCTGCCGATGCGGATCACCACAAAGCTGCGGATCATCTCCAGCAAGCCGATAAACGCAAAGAACCCGACTACCATCAGCGTCAGCATGGCCAGGGTGGTCTGGTTCTGCGACGTCAGTACGCGGTCATAGACTTGCAGCATGTAAATCGATGGGGCGAGCATCAATATGTTAATCAGGGCAGTGAAGCAACCAACCCCGATCAGGGCGCTCTTGTAATCCGCCAGTGCTTTGTACAACGGCGCAGGGTTGCCTTGGGAGGACATACTCATGGTTCTTCCTTGAAAGCCGCGTGGGCGGCCGGGCGACATCCTTGGGGATATTCATTTCGGACATTTTTTCGGTGCACGGACGGCGCCCTTTATTCGGCTACGCGCTCCAGACTCAGAACCTGACCGCTCGGCAGGCTCGCCTCATAGCGCTGCTCTCCCATATGGTTGAAATGAATCAGTCGATTGCCCTCTTTGTCGGTCAAGGCGAGACCGTCAGGCGTCGGGAACCAACCGACTGGTGCTTCGTTCAGCCATTTGGTGGCGCAGGCGGTATCGCCGCCCAGTTGGGGCGCCTCGGGATTCAGCTGCAATTCGCAGGCTCGATCGGTTTGCGAATGAATAAAAAGGTGCCACCTGCCGCTGAGTTCAGCGGGGCTTGGCAGTTTCAGACTCATGGCCATGCATGCTCCAGAAAGGCTCACCAGCAGCGCAAGAGCGGCTGGAGCGAATTGAAAAAAACGGTTGAGCTTCATAAGGACGAACGTTCCAGATCATGGGCGGGCCGATAGACTCGCCCATGATTTTTACCGGTTAAACGATGATGTCAGCAGCGACTGCCTGACCTACGGTACCGACCAGGAAATCGCCGATGCCCTGTCCGGTGAAGTCGATCGCCAGACTGCCCAGATTGCTGCTCTGGTTATAGTTGAGGAGCGCCTCGCCAGCGTGGCCGCTGAATGCGTTGACGAACTGCAGCGCGCTCAGCGTGGAGATGGCCGATACGTCGATCTTGTCCTGACCGCTGACGAAATCACGAATCGTATCCTGGCCCGCACGGTTGGAGTCGGAGCTGGCGCCAAACACGAAGATGTCGGCACCCGCACCACCGGTCAGGCTGTCGGCGCCGCCACCACCGTAGATGATGTCGTTGCCGGCACCACCCTTGAGGTCGTTGGCGGCAGCATTGCCGATCAACAGGTCATTGCCCGAACCGCCCACCGCGTTTTCAACCACCACACCCTTGGCGATCGAAACGTTGCCCACCATGCCACCGACATCCGAAAACGACGCGGCATTGAGGTTGATCTTCTGGTTCTGGGTGAAGCCGGAGAAGTCGAGGGTATCCTTGCCCCCGCCATCCCACACCGAGAACACCACCTTGGAAGAGGCGGACGTGGCGCTGTAGAAATCGCGCCCGGCAGTGGAGTTGAATCCATAGACCGTATCACCGGCACGGGTGCTCATGTTCGCGCCATAGAGCTGCTGAACGGCAGTGATGTCATCCAGCAACGGTGCCGAAGAGTACGACGGAGCGCCGCCCTTGACGAAGTTCTGGTCAGTGTTGGACTCACTCCAGTAACTCATGACGCTGTAGCCACGGGTGTCTTCTGCGTAAGTGGCGTCCTTGTAGCTCGGATTGCCCTCGCCCGCGTTGTAGTCACCCGGGTGAGACAGGCCCAGGGTATGGCCGATTTCATGAGTGAGGGTCTGACGGCCGTAGTTGCCATTGTCCGGGGTGGTGTTGACCTTGTAGCTGTTATCGACAAGGTACCAGGACTGGCCGTCAGTGCGGCTGTTGCCGCTGGGCAGGTAGGCAAAGGCTGCCCCGCCCGCGCTGCCGTTGCTGTAGTTACCGAAGGTCATATGCCCGTCGCCGCCGGAAGCCGCCTGGGTAAAGCTGACCTTGGCGACGTCTGCCCAGGATTGCATCGACAATACCGCCTGTGCTTTCTGCTGCGCGTTGAACGCACTGAAAGTCCCCAGCGAATTGTCGAACCCGGCAGGCTTGGCCGTCAGGAACGTGTAAGTGAGGTTGATGGTGCCGTTGCCATCGCGATCCGTCCAGGCGGCGTTGTCGCGAAGAATATAATCAGCGGCCTGATCGACCGAATACGAGGGCTTGCCATTGATCGTGAGGTTGCCGCCACGGTCATACTGGTGCGCGAACGCATTGATCTGGTCGAAAGAGGTGCTGGTAGCAGCGGAAAGTTGGATTGCAGCATTTTCTTTGACTTTCGTCATGACACTTCCTTGTTTGCTGTGTGACAGGTTAGGTACGACAGGACTCTCCCCTGTAGCGAGAGAGTCCAGTCACTCGCTTTGCGAAGCGTAAAATCGCGTTGCGTAACAAAACTGACACATCTTGAAATCTTGTGTCCAGCGCTGTTCGATGATGTCAAGTGGCCCCAAATGGGCAAGCACCTACAGCCATTGGGGAATCGCCTGATATTATTTTTTGTGATGACGAGATAGCCGATAAACGCCTGAGCAGACTGTAACAAGGTTGATAAATATGACTGATAGGTCAGGATTTTACGGTGCAGACCGAGCACGAATGCCATGGGGTAGTTACCCTCGCCAGCCAATCGCAGGGAGCGGCACTTTCGCCAACATTATCATTGGCCAAGGCTGACACTTTTGCTTACCTCAGAAACGCAAAAAGCCCCGACGAGTCGGGGCTTTTTTCAAGCAGAGCGGCCTGAGTAGTCAGGCCTTGTTGATCAGTCGTCGCGGCTCATGATGCCGAAGATCTGCAGCAGGCTGATGAACAGGTTGTAGATCGATACATACAGGCTGACCGTCGCCATGATGTAGTTACGCTCACCACCCTGAATGATCGCGCTGGTCTGGAACAGAATGCACACCGACGAGAACAGTACGAAGCCCGCGCTGATAGCCAGCTGCAGACCGCTGATCTGGAAGAACATGCCGGCCACTACCGCACCCAGCAGAACGAAGAAACCTGCGGTGATGAAACCGCCCAGGAAACTCATGTCCTTGCGGGTAATCAGTACGTAGGCTGACAGGCCGCCGAATACCAGAGCCGTCATCGCAAAGGCGGAGCTGACCACTTCAGCACCACCGGCCATGCCCAGATAACGGTTGAGGATCGGGCCCAGCAGGAAGCCCATGAAACCTGTCAGGGCGAAGGTCGACACCAGGCCCCAGACCGAATCACGCAGCTTGTTGGTCAGGAAGAACAGACCGTAGAAGCCGATCAGCACCACAAAAATGTTCGGGTAGCCGACGCGCATCTGCTGAGCGACGAATGCCATGACACCACTGAAAGCCAGTGTCAGGGCGAGAAGACCGTAAGTATTGCGCAGGACACGACTAACCTCGAGCTGGTCGGCCTGCATGCCGGTTTTAAGGCTGTAATCCTGTTCGCGCATGGCGAAACTCCTTGCTGTTGAAATGTTGAGTTGCAAAGATCATAACAGAGGCGCTGCAACTGGCTAGTCACAGAGTTTGACAGCTTGTTTCATTCCGGTATTATGGCGCCCGCAACGAAGTGGAGGTATGGCCGAGTGGTTTAAGGCAGCAGTCTTGAAAACTGCCGACTGTAACAGGTCCTAGAGTTCGAATCTCTATGCCTCCGCCATATTTGGCAGCGCAAAGCCCTGATTATTCAGGGCTTTGTCGTTTCTGGGGTTTGGCCAATGCCTCCGCAAGCTCATCAGCCCATACTTGGCCCACGCTGACAAAATGTGGATACTGCCAGTTTGCCAGCCGATGAACCATGGAAGACCCCAATGGCCCCCAGCCGAACGCTTGTCCATCCTGTTGGAGGCACGCAACCCCATGCGGATGAGATTCGGCACGCTATCAAGGCTGATGGTCACGATTCAGCGCCAGCCACCCTGGGAATACACCGTATCGATGAAGAGCTCGAACGCCTCGCGATCGGCCGATATGCCCGCTTCAGTAGAGCGTCAGACAATCTCGCGGGCGGCACTCAGCCTTCAACCGACCCTATTCATACCACGGTTTGCGATGGGCACCACGCCGACCTGGCCATAGGGCGCTATGCGCGCTTCAGCAGGTCGTCTCCCAACCTGGTTGGTGGTACGCAACCGCAGGCGGACACGCCGTCGGAACAGGCACCCTCGCCCTTCGCCCCGCAGATGCGCCATCCAGAGCGTGAATCCGAGTTCTTTACCATCCGGCAGGACTCACCCGGCGCCAACTCGTTCAGCATCCCCAAGGCACCTGATCGCCCGGCGAAAGCCAGATGGCTGCGTCCAGGGGAGCCGCTCACCGTGGCCGATATCATATTGCCCGGCGGCATGATCTACACAGGAACGCAAAACCCCGAATTCAGACTATCCGAACCTTCTTTCATAGACGCAGCCTTGCCGGTGGCCGGTTCCGACACGCCTCCCGTTGCGGGTGCGGCCTACTATTGGTCGACCTACAAGGATCTTGAACCTGCCGCGCGCAGGGGCTATCTGCAGTGGCTGGCGGGGGGACGGTGTGATCCTGAGGCAAGCAGTGGTTACCTGTTCATGTTTTTCCACGGCCTTGAACGGCGTTTACTGATCGACAGCCTTTCTGATCCCGATGCGCGAAAAGAGATTCCCGCGATAAAAGAGGAAATCGAGCGTTTGCGGACTGTTTATCATCGGGATTTTTCGTTTTACAACCAGGCTTCGCGGCTTCTCGAATACCTGAACATGCCTGTCATTTCAGGGCAGATATATTTGCGCGAGCCACCAATGGAGTCGGCCGACCGCTATGAAATGCCCATCGTGCTGCGAGTGGCGCTGGGCCAGATGGCCATCGACAAATACCCGTTGAACGCATCCTGGGCCTTATCCTGGGCGCTGACGGATCCGAATATCTCGCGTGGCAAACCTGTTGGCAGATGCGCAGATCTGTTTCAGCGCCTGTTCAGAGCCGAATATGAAGAGCAGTTTCCCGATGGCTTGAAGCTGCTGAGGAACAAGACCCGACTATGGGTCGCCTATCGTCCATCGTCTGCTTACCTCGATGTACCGGAAATACCGGTGGGCGATCTGCCAGACGTCAGCATTACGTCCGCCACCCGCAAGAAAATCCAGGTACTCGTGCAGGGCTGTGCTTCAGTGCTTGCTCCATTCAGTCGGTACATAGGCCGCAATGCCGATGATCTCGATAAGCATGAGTCATTGGAGGCACTGCTATTGCTGCCGGTGTCGCTATGGCCCGAATACGCCAGACATGAACTGCGACAGCTTCAATCGGAGGTCGGGCCTGCCACGAAGTTGATGACGCTTGATCAACTGGCCATGCGTTTCAAGTCTGACGGTGCCCAGGCACGCAACCAGATCATCGCGCTGATAAAAGTGCTTGAAGACATGCACCTAGGAATGGAACCGGATGTACTGGCGGGCAATCGTGCGCCCAAACCTGAGGACAGCATCGTTCTGTTCGCGACCGAGCCCGATCCAGGCATGTCGCGGGTGACGGTGGACTATAACGCGGCTGTCGTCACTCTGGATCTTGCCAGCAGCGTGACAACGGTTGATGGCGGCCCGAGCCAGCATGCAGTTGCACTGCTTGAACAGCATATCGACTCATGGGGGCATCTGCGTGTCGCGCATCGAACACGTCTCAAGGCGTATCTGTTGATGCAGCTGCAGCAGCCGCCCAACCTGGCAAGCCTGAAGAAAAAGCTGGGTTCGCTGAATCAGGAAGAAAAGCAGGCCATCGTCGGTTGCCTGACTCACCTTGCCCACGCTGACGGAGCGGTTACGCCTGAGAAAGTCAGGTTGCTTGAGCGGATCTACAGGGCACTTCAACTCGATCAACACGCCCTTTACAGCAACCTCCATGGTGCTGCGACCGGTTTACAGACAGGACAAGTCTCGACAGCGCTGTCAGCCACTACAGCAACAGGCCCCGACAAGAAGCCAGGCTCTGGAATCGTGCTGGACATGGGCAGGGTTGCCCAGTTGCGACGCGAAACGGCAGAGGTGTCGGCGCTGCTGGCTGATGTTTTTCGCAACGACCAGGAAGACGAGCAGCAGGACGACACGCAGATAGCCGAAGACGATGCTTCACAAGACACCCCAGACACTGGCGCCCATCTCCATGGACTCGATGCGGGGCACTCTGCGTTTCTGCGTCTGCTGGTATCACGCAACCAATGGAGTCGACGAGAGCTGGAAGTCGCGACGGCAGGTATGGCATTGATGCTCGACGGTGCGCTGGAGCAAATCAACGATATGGCATTCGAATTGTTCGACATGCCGGTTTCCGAGGGTGATGACCCTATCGAAATCAACCCGGATATTTTAAGCGAGCTTGCCCTATGAACAAGATACGAGCCAAGGATCGCGATGCGGTCATTCAATCACTGCGCGCAGGTGTCGTTCCTCGTGTCGGGCAACACTTGATCCAGGTCGGACGGGCGGGTGAGCTGGCAGCCCTTATCAAGGATGTCGATCGGCTGGCCGAAGGCGGTTCTGCCTTTCGTATCGTGGTCGGCGAGTATGGCGCGGGCAAGACTTTTTTCCTCAATCTGGTCAGAGGCATTGCGATGGAACGCAAGCTGGTGACGATGCATGCTGATCTGAACCCCGATCGACGCCTGCACGCCTCAGGCGGTCAGGCGCGCTCCCTGTACGCCGAGCTTGCCAAGAACATGTCTACACGCACCAAGCCGGACGGCGGCGCGCTTCAGGGCATCGTCGAAAAGTTTATTTCCCAGGCCAGAACACACGCGAGCAGCAAAGGCGTAGACAGCGAGACCGTCATACGCCAGAACCTCGCCGAGCTTACCGAAATGGTCAACGGCTATGACTTTGCCGAAGTCATAGCCGCTTACTGCCGTGGCTTTAACGAAGGCAACGAACAGCTCAAAGCCGATGCAATACGCTGGCTTCGGGGGGAGTTCACCACCAGGACGGATGCACGAGCGGCCTTGGGGGTCAGAAGCATCGTTGACGACGCGTCCGTGTACGATCAGCTCAAACTGCTTTCCCGATTTGTGCGTCTGGCAGGCTTCGGCGGGCTTATGGTGTGCCTGGACGAACTGGTCAACCTCTACAAGCTTGCCAACACGCAGGCTCGCAATGCGAACTACGAACAAATCCTGCGCATCCTCAATGACTCACTGCAAGGGTCGACTGACGGACTGGGCTTCGTTCTGGGCGGCACGCCGGAATTCCTGATGGACACTCGCCGCGGCCTCTACAGCTACCCGGCTTTACAGTCGCGCCTGGCAGAAAACACCTTTGCCAAGGCCGGCTACGTCGACCTTTCCGGCCCTGTCATTCGGCTGACCAGCCTGACGCCGGAGGACTTCTATGTCCTCCTGTTGAACCTGCGTAATGTCTATGCCTACGGCGATGCGCAACACTACCTGCTTCCGGAAGAGGCCATCCCGGCCTTCATCGAGCACTGCGGTCAGCGTCTGGGCGAGGCTTACTTTCGAACGCCACGCACCACCATCACTGCGTTCATCAACCTGCTGGCGGTTCTTGAGCAAAACCCTGAGGCCGACTGGAGAAACCTTTTGGGCGCCATTGACATTGCCAGGGATGACGGCGGCAAAAGCGATTTTACTGTAGAGGCCGATGATGAACTCACAAGCTTCAAGCTCTGACTCATCCGCGTTCGAACGGCTTCACCCCGATGTACAACAATGGGTGTGGTCGCAAGGCTGGACATCGTTAAGGGATGCTCAGGAATGGGCCATACCTGCGCTGATCGACGCGGATCGCGACGTCATCATTGCGGCCTCCACTGCAGCGGGCAAAACCGAGGCGGCGTTTCTGCCCATTCTGACCCATTTGCTCAACAACACCGATGCACCAGGCGCTGTGCTCTATATCAGCCCGCTCAAGGCCTTGATCAATGATCAGTGGGACAGGCTGACACGTCTTTGCGAGCGCCTGGAAATCCCGGTGGTCGGCTGGCACGGGGACGTTTCGGCAAGCAGGAAGCACCGCTTTCTGAAATCGCCCAGAGGGATCCTGCTCATAACCCCAGAATCGCTGGAAGCCCTGTTCGTGAACCGGGGCTCGGCGCTTGCGGGGCTCTTTCAGCCCCTTCGCTATATCGTCATCGACGAATTACACGCGTTCATCGGCAGCGAGCGCGGCAAACAATTGCAGTCGCTGATGCACCGCGTAGAAACGGTTGTCGGCAAAAAACTGCCCCGCGTAGGCCTGTCTGCGACCCTGGGCGAGATGGCACTCGCCCGCGAGTTCCTGCGTCCGGGGCAAGGCCGACGCATGGACGAAATCATTTCTCGAGCCTCGGGCCAGGACCTTCAGGTTCAGGTACGCGGTTACACCATGTTGCCGATGAAGAAACTGACAGCAAACCTGCAGACGGTCGTGACAAAAGACGATGGCAACGATCAGGAAGAAGAGCAGGAAGAAGATGTCTCCGGGACCAGGCACGCCATAGCCGCGCATATGTACAAGGTGTTGCGTGGCAGTAACAATCTGATCTTTCCCAACAGCCGCGACAAGGTTGAATGGTACGCCGACCGGCTGCGGCACTTGTGCGAAAACGACGGTTTGCCGAATGAGTTCCTGCCTCACCACGGAAGCTTGTCCCGAGACCTGCGTGAAGATACGGAGCGAGCACTGAAAGCGGGGAGTCCGCCCGCCTCGGCCGTCTGCACCACGACCCTCGAACTTGGCATCGATATCGGCAACATCAAAGCAGTTGCGCAGATCGGCCCTCCGCCATCAGTGGCCAGCCTGCGCCAGCGACTGGGTCGCTCCGGGCGTCGCGCAGGTGAGCCTGCCACACTTCGCGCCTATTGCCAGGAAGACACCCTGACACCTGATTCGGACCTCTCGGATCAGCTCCGGCAAAACCTGGTGCAGACGATCGCCATGATTCGATTATTGATCGAGAAGTGGTTCGAACCTCCGAGAGCCAACGGCCTACACGCCTCAACGCTGGTTCAGCAATGCCTGTCGACGATTGCACAGCAAGGTGGTGCACATGCCTCGCAGCTGTGGAATGAGCTGATAGCGAGCGGAACATTTGCAGCCGTTGATAAAACCGACTTCATGGCCCTTCTCAAGGCGCTGGGTGAAAATAAACTGATCGTCCAGGACAGCTCTGGCCTGCTATTACCTGGCGAGATCGGTGAAAAGCTGGTCAACCATTATGAGTTCTACAGCGCGTTCAGCAGCGACGAGGAATTCAGGCTGCTTCGCGATGGCAGGCCGCTAGGTTCCATTCCTGTCAGTCGCCCGCTGATCTTGGGGCAACGCATCATCTTCGCAGGTAAACGCTGGCAGGTCATGGATGTAGACCTGGAAAAGAAAGTCATTGCGGTCAAACGCGCCCGTGGCGGCGAACCTCCGGTATTCGACGGGCTGGGCGCCAAAATCCATGACCGGGTGCGTGAAGAAATGCGCGCGGTACTCACGGAAGTCACCCCCTGCCCGTTCCTCGATGCCAATGCACAGGCCCTGCTGGCGGAAGCGCGCCAGACCTTTCACCGGCTGGGGCTGGCTGACCAGCGCCTGACGGGTTCGACCTCAAGCAGCTACCTGCTGACCTGGGCAGGCGACTACACCAATGATGCGCTGTGCCTGCTGCTCAACCAGGCTGGGGTCATGTGCACAGCGTCGGGGTTGGTACTGGAAATCAGCGCTTCTCAGGAAAGCGTGCTGGCAGCACTGGCCAGAATTGCAGAGCTGGATGCGACCGATGTGGAGCCCCTGCTGAAAGATGTGAAGAATCTGATCCGGGAGAAGTGGGACTGGGCCCTGCCAAAATCGCTGTTGATCAAATCATTTGCCTCCAGCCAGCTGGATATACCCAACGCGATTGCGCTTGCGAAGACATTGACGACCTGACGGCAGGCCTGGCGGCTCGGCGCGCGCCGTCTGATATATTGATGCGCATCCCGTATTAATAGATCGACCTTCAAATGCCCATCAATTTCGACCTCAACGACCTCCAGGCATTTCGTGCCGTGGTCGAGAATGGCAGCTTCCGCAAGGCCGCTGAAACCGTACAGATCACCCAGCCTGCGCTCAGTCGGCGGATAGAAAAGCTCGAATCTGCGCTGAATGTGAAGCTGTTCGAGCGGACCACCCGCAGGGTCAGCCTGACCACGGTTGGCCGCGCATTTCTGCCTCAGGTCGAGCGCATTCTGGACGATCTGGACAGCGCATTGATGACCATCGACGGCGTCGGCTCCACGCGTATGGGCAGCGTGACGATTGCCTGCGTGCCTTCAGCCGCCTATTACTTCATGCCTCAGGTGATCAGCGCCTTCCACCAGCTGTTTCCGAAAATCAGAATTCGGGTCATGGACGCCAGCGCCAATGAGGTCAACAGTGCGGTTGCCCTGGGCGAAGCCGATTTCGGGGTGAGTTTCAGCGGCAATCTGGCGCCGGAAGTGGATTTCGAACTGCTGCTGCAGGAACGCTACGTGATGGCCTGCAGACGGGATCACCCGCTGGCAATGTGCGAAAGCGTCAGTTGGGAGGAGATGTACCGTCACGATTACATCGCCCTGGACATCACTTCAGGTAATCGTCTGGTGCTGGATCAGGCGCTGGCCCCGTCGCGCCCGCATAAGGAAAGCATCTGCGAAACCCGCCATGTCACGACCATGATCGGCCTGGTGGAGGCCGGGCTTGGCGCGGCTGCGGTGCCGTCGATTGCCATGCCGATGACCGCTCACCCGTTTCTGGTGAGCGTGCCATTGGTTGCGCCCGAGGTGATGCGCAATGTGGGGCTGCTCAAGCGTCGTGGCAGGACCTTGACACCGGCAGCCCTCGAGCTGGAACAGCTGGTCAGGAAAATGCCGTCACGCTCAGCGGGGAACTGAATCCAGCCCGGTAGACTGCACCGTGGCCTGGACTTTCGGGGAGGCCAGGTAATCCAGCAAGGCCTTCGCCTCCTTCGGGTGCTCGGCATTGACCGGGATGCCCGCGGCATAACGGGTAACCGACTGAACGTCTTCCGGGATCTTCGCCACGAACGTCACGCCGGGAATCGGCAGCAGCTCAGCAACCTGTTGAAAGCCCACTTCGTAGTCGCCCTTGGCAACCACCGAAGCAACCGGGATGCGCTCGATCATCTTGCCCTTCGGCGCGAGTTCCTTCTCGATACCGAGCTTTTTGAAAAGCTCTTTTTCGATGTACACGCCACTGGCGCTGTCGGAGTAAGCCACCGACTTGGCCTTGAGCAAGGTCGCCTTGAGCTCACTGTCGGTGCCAATCGCAGGCTTGGCCGCACCCTCCTTCACCACCATTCCGATACGCGAGTCAGCCAGCTCGACCCGCGATGCCGGGTCTACCTTGCCTTGCTTGATCAGATCATCCAGCGCATAGCCGACCATGATCACCACATCGGCGTGCTCGCCACGGGCCAGACGATTCGGGATGGCCTCGGGCGCCTTGCCCATCGATGGGCCGAGAATGGTGTCCAGCGAGTCCCCGGAAGACGCCGCGTATTGCGGTCCGAGCAGTTTGTAGGCAGCCGTAAAGCCGCCGGAGGTCATGACCTTGAGCTGTTCAGCCTGCGCCGCCGCACTGACCGCGATACAGCCGAGAAAAAGCGCGGCCAATTGAGTTTTGTATAACGATTTCATAGTGATTTTCCTTGATTAAACAGCCAGTTGCGGGCGGGTCGAGATGTGCCGGTAGAGCACCAGTGTGGCACCCAGCGCACAGGCTGCAGCGAACGTCATCCAGTAAGCAGGTGCAGCCTTGTCGCCGGTGAGGTGGATCAACCAGGTCGAGATCGCCGGAGTGAAACCACCGAAAACCGCCGTCGCCAGGCTGTAGGCCAGAGAAAAACCGGCAACACGCACCTCTACCGGCATGATTTCCGTCAACGCTGGAATCATCGCGCCGTTATACAACCCGTAGAGGAACGAGAACCACAACAGCACTTCCAGCATATGAGCGAAGCTGGGCGCCAGGGCGAGGAAAGACAGCGCCGGGTAAGCACTGATGATGGTCAGCAGCGTCATCGCGACCAACAGTGGCTTGCGCCCGAAACGGTCGCTCAACATGCCGCCGACCGGCAGCCAGATAAAATTGGAGACACCGACCAGCAACGTCACCAGCAGCGCATCGGAGGTACTCAGATTGAGTACGGTTTTGCCGAATGTCGGTGCATAGATGGTGATCAGGTAAAACGTGGTAGTGGTCATCGCCACCATCAGCATTCCGGCAATCACCACGCGCCAGTTTTGCAGCAGCGTCGCGAACACCTGCCGCATGGTCGGCCGGTGAGCGCGTGTGGCGAACTCTTCGGTTTCCTGCAGGCTGCGGCGCAGCAGAAAAATGAACGGGATGATCAGGCAGCCGATGGCGAACGGAATTCTCCAGCCCCAGTCAGCGACAGCAGCAGGTGCCATCCATTGGTTCAAGCCGTAACCCAGTGCAGCGGCAACAACGATTGCCACCTGCTGGCTACCTGACTGCCAGCTGGTATAGAAGCCCTTGCGGCCGGGTGTCGCCATCTCCGCCAGATACACTGACACGCCACCCAACTCGGCACCGGCAGAGAAGCCTTGCAGCAAGCGGCCGACCAATACCAGTGCAGGCGCCCACAGGCCGATGCTTGCGTAACCGGGCACCAGAACGATCAGCAACGTGCCACTGGCCATGATCGACAGCGTCACAATCAAGCCTTTGCGCCGACCGACGTCATCGATGTAAGCGCCCAGAATAACGGCACCCAACGGACGCATCAGGAAGCCCGCACCAAAGACCGCGAAGGTCATCATCAGCGAAGCAAACTCACTGCTGGCCGGAAAAAAGGCGGAGGCGATCTGGGTGGCGTAGAAGCCGAACAGGAAGAAGTCGAATTGCTCGAGGAAATTACCGGAGGTAACCCGAAATACCGCGCCTGCCTTCGACCGGGAGGATTCTTTTCGTAATGAGGATGAGCCGTGCATCAGTGTTCTCCAGCGATCTTATTAGAGTGTTGTAAGCGCTTGTGAGGAAGGAGTCTGCCGGACACACTTTGAAACGATAAGTGCTATGTTTTCATCGATTGATGCCTAATGGACATCAATCCAGGCGTAAACCGTTGCATCCCGGCCCAGCGCTTGCAGGTCAACACGCGCCAAACTCACACGCCAGCCCTTGAATTCTTTATCATTGCGCATGTTTTGTTGGCAGAGCCGATCATGAAATTCGCCATCTCCCTTTTTTCCGCCGCCCACGCGCCGTCCTCTCGGCGAGCCTTGCAGTTCGCCAGGGCGGTGCTGGCAGGCGGGCATGAAATTGTCCGGTTGTTCTTTTACCAAGACGGCGTACACAGCGCGTCGGCCAACGTCGTAACGCCGCAGGACGAGCAGGATATGGCACGGCAGTGGCGTGACTTCATCGTCGAGCACAAGCTGGACGGCGTGGTGTGCATTGCCGCCGCGTTGCGCCGCGGTGTGCTCGACACGCAAGAGGCCGAGCGTTATCAGCGGCCGGCGGCAAACCTGCGCGAGCCATGGGAATTGTCCGGGCTGGGCCAGTTGCACGATGCCATGCAATCGGCTGATCGCCTGATCTGCTTCGGAGGGCCATGAGATGCCCAGATCACTATTGGTTGTCAGCCGTCAGTCGCCGTGGTCCGGTCCAGGTGCCCGCGAAGCACTGGATATCGTACTGGCGGGCGGGGCATTCGATCTGTCGGTAGGCCTGCTGTTTCTGGACGACGGGGTTTTTCAGTTGTCGCCACAGCAGTCGCCCAACGCCCTGCAACAGAAAGACCTGACCGCAAACCTGAAGGCCCTGCCGATGTTCGGTGTCGAAGACCTTTACGTCTGCGGACAGAGCCTGGCCGAGCGCGGCATCTCTCCTGGCGTATTGAGCGAAGAGATGAGCCAACTGACCACGCGCGCGGAATTGTCAGCGCTTTTTGACCGGTACGACGAGGTGATCACGATCTGATGGCTACTTTGCACGTTCTCTCTCACTCGCCGTTTGCCGACACCCGGCTGGACAGTTGCCTGCGCTTGCTGGGCAATCAGGATGGCGTACTGCTCTGTGGCGATGCCACCTATGCGCTGATGCCGTCCAGCACGCAACTCAAAGCCCTTCAGTCGTTGGTCGACTCATCGCAACTGTTCGCCCTCGACGAAGATCTCAGCGCACGCAATCTGCCCCTCCCCGCCGGAGTCAACAGCCTCGATTATCCGGCGTTCGTGGAACTGTCTCTTCGCTTCGACAAGGTCAATACCTGGTTATGAAACAGTTGAACATTGACGGGCGCAGCATCGAACTGGACAAGGATGGTTTTCTGCAAGACCTCAGCGACTGGTCGCTGGACGTCGCTCACGCCTTGTCCGCCGAGGAAGGTATCGAGCTAAGTGCCGAGCACCTTGAAATCCTCGAACTGCTGCGCGGCTTTTACGCCGAGTTCCAGCTTTCGCCCGCAACGCGGCCGCTGATCAAATACACCGCGCTGAAGCTGGGTGCGGAAAAAGGCAACAGCATGCACCTCAACCGCCTGTTCAACGGCACTCCCGCCAAACTCGCCGCCAAGCTGGCGGGCCTGCCAAAACCGACCAATTGCATATGAATGATTACGCTGCGCTTGTCACTGAAACACCTGAAGAACATCCTTTTGCGACCTTCGTTCGCATTCTGGGCAAAGGCAAACGTGGCGCGCGCAACCTGACTCGCGAGGAAGCACGGGAAGCCATGGGCATGCTGCTCGATGAAAAAGTCGAGGACACCCAGCTCGGGGCTTTTCTGATGCTGCTGCGCCACAAGGAAGAAAGTCCCGAGGAACTGGCGGGGTTTACCGAAGCGGTGCGTGAACGTCTCAACGCTCCCGCCATGCAGGTCGACATCGACTGGCCGACCTACGCCGGGAAAAAACGTCATCTGCCCTGGTATCTGCTGGCAGCCAAATGCCTGGCGCAAAACGGCGTCAGGATCCTCCTGCACGGCGGCGGCGCGCATACCGCAGGGCGCCTGTACACCGAGCAGTTGCTGGACCTATTGAAGATCCCGCTGTGCCGCAACTGGTCAGCGGTCAAGACCTCGCTTGAGCAAGAACATCTGGCGTTCATTCCGCTCGCCGACTGGGCACCGCAGTTGCAACGCATGATCGATCTGCGCAACACGCTGGGGCTACGCTCGCCCATTCATTCGCTGGCACGCATTCTTAATCCGCTGCAGGCGCGCTGCGGCCTGCAAAGCATTTTTCACCCGGGCTATCAAAGCGTACATCGCGATGCCAGCAGCCTGCTCGGTGACAACGCCATCGTGGTCAAAGGTGATGGCGGCGAAATCGAGATCAACCCTGACACCATCAGCCACCTGTACGGCACCACCGGCGGTCAGCCGTGGGATGAAGAATGGCCAGCGCTCTCACCGCGCCGCCACGTAAAACCGGCGACGCTCGACCCGCAGCAACTGCTGGCCTTGTGGCGAGGAGAGATCGAAGACAGTTACCCGCAATTGGCATTGATATCGACCATGGCGCTCGCCTTGCGCGGCCTGGGCGCTGATCGTGACGAAGCCTTCGCCAAAGCGCAGGTGTTCTGGGATCGCCGCGACACGAATCTATGACCCGTCGGCCTTTCGGCAATGAAAGGCCATAATCCAGTCGAACCGATGCACCTGCGCTGACCTCCAAGCTCTATAACCTGGAAATGGGAGTCAGACATGGGCCTTCTGGTCGAAGGACACTGGCAAGACCAGTGGTACGAAAGCAGCAAAGATGGCGCATTTCAGCGCGAAAATGCTCAGCGACGCAGTTGGGTCACCCCCGATGGACAGCCGGGACCGTCAGGTGCAGGCGGGTTTGCTGCGCAGGCGGGCCGCTATCACCTCTACGTGTCTCTGGCTTGCCCGTGGGCACACCGCACGCTTATTTTGCGCAAGCTCAAGGGCCTGGAAAGCCTGATCGATGTTTCGGTGGTCAGTTGGCTGATGCTGGAAAACGGCTGGACCTTCGATCAGCAGAAAGGCTCCAGCGGCGATGCACTGGATGACCTGCAGTTCCTTCACCAGCGCTACACCGCCGACGACCCTCGATACACCGGCCGCGTCACCGTTCCGGTGCTGTGGGACAAGCAGCAGCAATGCATCGTCAGCAACGAATCTGCGGAAATCATCCGCATGTTCAACTCCGCATTCGACGAGCTGACCGGCAATACGCTGGATTTCTACCCGCAAGCGTTACGCGCGAGCATTGACGAACTCAACGAGCAGATCTACCCGAAGGTCAACAACGGCGTTTACCGGGCTGGTTTCGCCACCTCGCAGGGCGCGTATGAGGAGGCGTTCGACGATGTGTTCGCTGAACTGGACGTGCTGGAAAACCTGCTCGGCGAAAAGCGCTACCTGACAGGCAAACACCTCACTGAAGCCGACATACGCCTGTTCACCACCATCGTGCGCTTCGATTCAGTGTATTACAGCCACTTCAAATGCAACCTGCGGCGCATCGCGGACTACCCCAATCTCAGCAACTGGCTACGCGAGCTTTATCAGTGGCCGGGAATCGCAGAGACAGTGAGTTTCGAGCACATCAAAGGGCATTACTACGGGAGCCATCGCACCATCAACCCGACCGGCATCATACCGAAGGGGCCAGCACTCGATCTGCAGGCAGATCACGATCGTGAGCGACTTTCCGGTGAAGGTGTATGGAGCAACTGAAGTAGCCGGAGAAGTGGTGGATAGCCCGGACGGGCTACCCACCAATGGCATTAGAGAGTCGCCTGAGCGCCCTCGAACCACGCCAGCTTTTCACGCAATTTGACCACCTCACCAATGATCACCAGCGTCGGCGCATGAACATCATGCTCGGCGACCAGTTGCGGCAAGTTTGCCAAGGTACCCGTGAACACACGCTGATTGACGGTGGTGCCCTGCTCAACCAGCGCAGCAGGCGTGTCGGCAGAGCGACCGTGCCGGATCAATTGCTCACAGATAACCGGCAAACCGATCAGCCCCATGTAAAACACCAGTGTTTGCGCAGGCGCTACAAGGTCTGACCAGGGCAGATCTGTCGTACCGTTTTTCAAGTGCCCGGTGATGAAGCGCACCGATTGCGCATGATCACGGTGCGTCAACGGTATACCCGCATACGCCGCGCAACCGCTGGCAGCGGTGATGCCAGGCACCACCTGAAACGGAATGCCATGCGCCGCCAGCTCTTCGATTTCCTCGCCGCCACGGCCGAAGATAAACGGATCCCCGCCCTTCAGACGCACCACTCGCTTGCCCTGTTTTGCCAGTGCCACGAGTTGCTGGTTGATCTGCTCCTGCGGAACGGCATGCTCCGCACGGCGTTTGCCAACGTAAACACGCTCGGCATCACGACGGCACAGGTCAAGAATCGTTGGCGCGACCAGGCGGTCATACAGCACCACATCCGCCTGCTGCATCAGGCGCAAGGCGCGAAAAGTCAGCAAATCCGGATCACCGGGACCCGCACCCACCAGATAGACCTCACCGGTCTCAGAAGGCGGCTCGCCGGCAATCTTGGCGATCAGCATACGTTCGGCTTCAGCACCCTGCCCGGCCAGCTGGCGGTCGGCAATGGCGCCCTGAAAAACATCCTCCCAGAACGCTCGGCGCTGCTGCACATTCGGAAACAGGCCTTTGACCTGATTGCGAAAGCGCGCAGCCAGTCCGGCGAGCTGCCCGTAGCTGGAGGGAATCCAGGTTTCCAGCTTGGCGCGAATCAAACGTGCCAGCACCGGCGCATCGCCGCCACTGGACACGGCGATCACCAGCGGCGAGCGGTCGACGATGGCCGGGAAGATCACCGTACACAACGCCGGGGCGTCGACTACGTTGACCGGAACGCAACGCAAGCGGGCATCGCGGGACACCTGAGCATTGAGCGGCTCATCGTCCGTCGCCGCAATGATCAGCACGCAACCATCGAGGTCGCACTCGCTGTATCCGCGCAGGATCATCTCACCGCCGCTCTGGACAACCAGTTCGCTCAGTTGTGCCTCGACTTCCGGCGCAACCACGCGCAGCACTGCACCGGCGTCGGCAATCAGGCGTGATTTGCGCAGGGCAATTTCACCGCCGCCAACCACCAGCACCCGGCTGCCACGCAGGTTATGGAACAGCGGCAGAAATTCCATTTAACCGATGACCTCAAGGCCGCCCATGTACGGCTTGAGCACTTCAGGCACACGAATCGAACCGTCCGCCTGCTGATAGTTCTCCAGCACTGCCACCAGTGTGCGACCTACCGCCAGGCCCGACCCGTTGAGGGTATGGACCAGCTCCGGCTTGCCGGTTTCCGGGTTGCGCCAGCGAGCCTGCATGCGACGCGCCTGGAAATCACCGCAGTTGGAGCAGGAAGAGATTTCGCGATATTTGTCCTGGCTCGGAATCCAGACTTCCAGGTCGTAGGTCTTCACCGCACTGAAACCCATATCGCCGGTGCACAGCGCCAGCGTGCGATAAGGCAGTTCAAGCAGTTGCAGCACGCGTTCGGCGTTGCCGGTCAGCGACTCAAGCGCGGCCATGGAGTCGTCAGGCGCAACGATCTGGACCATCTCGACCTTGTCGAACTGGTGCTGGCGAATCATGCCGCGGGTATCACGCCCGGACGCGCCCGCTTCACTACGGAAGCAAGGGGTGTGGGCAACAAACTTGAGAGGCAGCTGTTTGGCATCGAGAATTTCACCCGACACGATATTGGTCAGCGATACTTCGGCAGTCGGGATCAGGTACAGATCGGCTTCGCCTTCGCGGGAGATCTTGAACAGGTCTTCCTCGAACTTGGGCAACTGACCTGTGCCCTGCAACGCTGGAGCCTGCACCAGATAGGGCGTGTAGGTCTCTTCGTAGCCGTGCTCGTTGATGTGCAGATTGATCATGAACTGTGCCAGGGCACGGTGCAGACGCGCGATCGGGCCACGCAGCAGCGCAAAGCGCGCGCCGGACAGCTTGGCGGCAGTCTCGAAATCCAGCCAGCCGAACTTCTCGCCCAGCGCAACGTGATCCTTGACCTCGAAATCGAAATGCGTCGGCGTACCCCAGCGACGCACTTCGACGTTGCCCTCTTCGTCGGCACCGACCGGCACGGATTCGTGAGGCAGGTTCGGGATGCTCAGCACCAGCGCATCCAGCTCGGCCTGAATGCCGTCCAGCTCGACCTTGCCTTCGCTCAGCTCGTTGCCCATGCGCTCGACATCAGCCATCAACGGCGCAATATCTTCGCCGCGCTGCTTGGCCTGACCAATGGATTTGGAACGTGCATTGCGCTCGGCCTGCAGCTGTTCGGTGCGGGTCTGCACCACCTTGCGCTGAGCTTCCAGCGATTCAATGCGCGCCACATCCAGTGTGAAACCACGGGAAGCCAGGCGATCCGCTACGTCCTGAAGTTGAGTACGTAACAGTTTGGAATCGAGCATATCGTTCTCTCGTCTATCAAAGTCTGGTCAGGGACAGGCCAGCCCAGGTTGCGAGCAGCCCGCCGAATACGCTGATACCGGCATAGCCGAGGGCCAGCGGTACCTGCCCGCTTTCCAGCAGGCGCAGCGTATCCAGTGAAAAGGATGAAAAGGTCGTCAGACCGCCTACAAAGCCGACAAGCAAGCCGGCACGAATTTCGATGGGCACTTCCGGACGCAGCAGAAACAGTCCGTACAGTACACCGATGATCAGGCACCCGACGATGTTGACCGCCAGCGTCGCCGCGTAAAAATAACGTGGCCAGTTGGCGCTGACCCAGGTGCCAGTCGCAAAGCGCAATAATGTACCAGCGATCCCGGCAATCGACACCGCAAGAATAGTCTGAATCATCACTTTCTCCGCTTACGAGGGCTGGCATCGTCCAATGCGTTCAGATGCCTGAGCTTTTCGCCGATCTTGAGTTCCAGACCGCGAGGTACAGGCTGGTAATACTGCCGTGGCTCCAGCTCGTCTGGAAAGTAGTCTTCGCCAGCCGCATAAGCATCGGGCTCGTCATGGGCATAGCGATATTCTTCACCGTAACCGAGCTGCTTCATCAGCTTGGTAGGCGCATTGCGCAAGTGCAGCGGAACCTCCAGCGAACCGTGCTCGCCCGCTTCACGCATGGCCGCCTTGAACGCCATGTAGACCGCGTTGCTTTTCGGCGCGCAGGCGAGATAGACAATGGCCTGCGCGACCGCCAGTTCGCCCTCGGGACTGCCGAGGCGTTCCTGTACATCCCAGGCGGACATGCACAACGGCAGCGCGCGAGGATCGGCATTACCGATGTCTTCACTGGCCATGCGCACCACGCGGCGCGCCAGATACAGCGGATCACAGCCGCCGTCGATCATCCGCGCAAACCAGTACAGGGCCGCATCGGGATTGGAACCGCGAATCGACTTGTGCAGCGCCGATATCTGGTCGTAGAACGCCTCGCCGCCCTTGTCGAAGCGGCGTCGACTGTCACCCAACAGGCTCTGCAGCAGCCCGACATCGATTTCGCTGCCGTCTTCGGCCAGATCCGAGGCGTTCTCCAGCAGGTTGAGCATGCGCCGACCGTCGCCATCGGCGGCGGACATCAGAATCGCAAACCCCTCATCGCTCAGGGTCAGCTGCCGCTTGCCCAGCCCGCGCTCTTCGGTCAGGGCACGATTGACCAGCTTGCGCAGCGCCGCCTCGTCCAGGCTTTTGAGCACGTAGACACGCGCCCGGGACAACAGGGCGTTGTTGAGTTCGAACGACGGGTTTTCGGTGGTCGCGCCGATAAAGATCAGCGTGCCGTCCTCGACGTAAGGCAGGAAGGCATCCTGCTGTGACTTGTTGAAGCGGTGCACTTCGTCGACGAACAGGATAGTACGCTTGCCGTACTGTCCGGCCTGTTGACGGGCGACTTCGACGGCCTGGCGGATTTCCTTGACCCCGGCGAGCACTGCCGAAACCGTCTCGAAGTGCGCGTCCGACACCTTGGCCAGAAGCTTCGCCAGGGTGGTTTTACCGACGCCGGGCGGGCCCCAGAAAATCATCGAGTGCAGTGCGCCCTGCTCCAGCGCCTCACGCAGGGGCTTGCCGTGGGCAAGCACATGTTCCTGACCGACATATTCATCCAGGTTGGTAGCACGCAAACGTGCAGCCAGAGGCTGAGCTATCGGTTCGCGGCTGAACAGATCCATGGTCAGAAATCGGCCCTTTTATTCTTGAATGACATCAGCGCCCTTGGGAATCTGAAACTGAAACTTGCTGGCTGCGATCGACTCGTTGGCCTTGACCCCGGTGAACAGGATATTGGTGCGCTGACCCACGCTATCGATCAACTGCATGTCGTTGATGATACCGTTGCGAAACGACAGGCGCAGACTGTCGAACAGCGTGTCCTTGGTCTTGGGCTTGAGCACGAAATCGATCACGCCACCCGCCTCTTTCGCGGTGATGTCGAAGCTTTCGCTGATCTTCGACACATCACCGGACAACAGCAAGGCTGGAGTCTGGGTCAGGCGCTGGTCGAGCTTCTTGATCGTGACCTGCTCCAGATCAGGGTCCCACAGCGAGACTTTCTTGCCGTCCGAGACCATCAACTGTTCCTGTGGCGCATCGGTATGCCAGTTGAACAGGCCTGGGCGTTGCAGCGCCATTTCGCCGGTGGTTTCCTGCAACTGGGTACCGCCACCGTCCAGCGTCAGTTGCGAGAAACGAGCGGTCAGGGTCTGGGATTTCTCCAGCAACTGAGTCAGGCGCGCCACGTCTTTGCTGTCGGCATGGGCGGGGATCATGGAGAAGGTCAGTGCGGTGGCCAACAGCATGCGGATAAGGCGCATTGGATTCCTCTTTGAAGTCGATGATGATGCGACAGCGTGACGTGCACGCCGTCGCCGCAATACGGGGTGATAAAAATCAGTCGCGCACCGGCCCGGGGGCCAGGACTTCGCGCGAACCGTTGGTATTCATGGAGGTCACGACCCCTGCCATTTCCATCGCTTCGATCATGCGCGCTGCGCGGTTATAGCCGATCTTCAACTTGCGCTGTACGGCAGAAATCGAGGCGCGACGGCTTTCCAGCACAAACTTGACGGCCTCATCGTAAAGCGCGTCGCTTTCGCTGTCTTCACTGCCTTCGCCGCCACCGCCATCAAAGCCACTGCCGGGCTCTTCGACGCCAGCGAGAATATCGTCGTTGTAGTCCGGAGAACCACGCAGCTTCCAGGCTTCTACCACGCGATGCACTTCTTCATCGGAAACGAACGCGCCATGCACACGGATCGGCAGGCTGGTGCCCGGCGGCATGTACAGCATGTCACCGTGGCCCAACAGTTGTTCGGCGCCACCCTGGTCGATGATGGTCCGCGAATCGATCTTGCTCGACACCTGGAACGCCATACGCGTCGGAATGTTGGCCTTGATCAGACCGGTGATCACATCCACCGACGGACGCTGGGTCGCGAGGATCAGGTGAATCCCCGCCGCACGCGCCTTCTGGGCGATACGCGCGATCAGCTCTTCGACCTTCTTGCCGACGATCATCATCATGTCGGCGAACTCGTCCACCACCACGACGATGGTCGGCAGTTTGCTCAGCAGCGGCGCTTCGTCATGAATGCTTTCGCGCTTGTACAGCGGATCGGCAAGCGGCTCGCCGGCATCCTGAGCTTCCTTGACCTTCTGATTGAAGCCGGACAGGTTACGTACGCCCATCTTCGCCATCAGCTTGTAGCGGCGCTCCATCTCGGCAACGCTCCAGCGCAAGGCGTTGGCGGCGTCCTTCATGTCGGTGACCACCGGACACAACAGGTGCGGAATACCTTCGTAGATGGACAGCTCGAGCATTTTCGGGTCGATCATGATCAGCTTGGCGTCTTCCGGGCCGGACTTGAACAGGATCGACAGGATCATGGCGTTCACACCCACCGATTTACCGGAACCGGTCGTACCGGCCACCAGCAGGTGGGGCATCTTCGCCAGATCGGTAATCACCGGCTTGCCGCCGATATCGTGGCCCAGCGCCAGGGTGACGGGCGACTTGGCGTTATCGTATTCAGGTGTGGACAACACCTCGGAGAAACGCACGATCTGGCGGTCTTCGTTAGGGATCTCGATACCGACGGTGGTCTTGCCCGGAATCACCTCGACCACACGAACGCTGGTCACGGCGAGCGAGCGCGCAAGGTCCTTGGCGAGGTTGGAAATGCGGCTGACCTTGACGCCGGCAGCTGGCTGGATCTCGTAGCGAGTAATCACCGGACCGGGATGGATGGAGTCTACCGACACCTCCACACCGAATTCCTTGAGCTTGATTTCCAGCAAATGACCGATGGCCGCCAGAGACTCCGGGGAATAGTTGAGCTGCTTCTTCTCTGCCGGGTCGAGGATGGAAATCGGCGGCAGCGTGCCTTCCACTGCGCTGTCCACGAACAGCGGGGCCTGCTTTTCCTTCATGACGCGCTTGCTGGGCTCTACAGGCTTCGAAGGCGCTGGCGCGATGACCGCAGGCACGTGCTTTTCGCGCTCGGTCATGTGTTTGCTCAACGACGCTTCACGCTCCACCAGGCGCTCTCTGGCCTTGGCCTGCTCGCGACGATCGGGCGCCACAGGCGCCACCACATCGTTGACACGCATGTCCACCTCACGCAACTGCGCAACCATCTGCTTGCGCTCGGCACGGGCGGTCCACCAGCGGTTCGCAGCGCCTTGAAACAGTTCGAACAGATCGAGGGTGATCTTGCCGGTGACATCCATCACCTTGAACCAGGACAGGTCGGTAAACACCGTCAGGCCGAACAGAAACAGGGCAATGAACAGCAAGGTGCTGCCTTGAATATTCAGGGCTTTCTTGGCCAGATCGCCGAGCACTTCGCCCAGCACACCGCCTGCCGAACCCGGGAAACCGGCCGAAAAATGGAAGTGAATATGCGCCAGCGCAGCACCCGCGAGGATCAGGAACACCAGCCCGATCAGGCGCCAGGAAAACAGCCAGCCGCTCCATTGCCAAGGCTCATGGCGATGGCGAAACACCTGCCAGGCCTTGATCGCCAGCAACAGTGGGAAGATGTAGGCGAAGTAGCCCAGAACCATGAACAGAATATCGGCACAGAACGCACCTGCACGCCCTGCGGCATTCTGAACCTGCGCCGCATTGCTGCTGGTGTGGCTCCAGCCGGGATCGCTCTGATCGTAGGTCAGCAAGGCCATCATCAGATACAGGCACAGTGCGCCGAAGGCGATCAGGGCCCCTTCCTTGAGCCGGTAGTGCAATTGCTGCCGCCAAAGCGGGACAGCGCTGGGTGCGGGGGTGGATTTCTTCAAAACGCTTTATTTCCTGCGCGGTAGCGCGAACATCTCGTTGATTGACCAGAAACGGCTGTCGGACGGCACTGACGGCTCCCGAATGGACAGGGAGTGCAGACAGCGGGAAAGCCTGTCGACAGACGCTTGAATGATAACGCCCAAAACAGGCATTGTACGGCTTTACAGCCACTTGAGTCTGTACGAAAACACACCATCTCCACTTCAGACGGTTCCGCAAGACACAACATGCTTTCACCTTCACTGATGATGTTCAATTTGAGCATGCATTACGTTTTGTGACAAAGGCTTATGGAGTGTTTCTATCAACGGCCCGCAACTTGAACGACCATACGACCGCTGCGAGACTCGCGCCCTACCGCATGCACAAGGTACGCGCCATAATGACAACCGCTTGTGACCACGCCTGTCGCACAGAGTTGCACTTACAGACAGGTGCGCCCTCCCCTTCCGCAAAGTTGTGATGCCATGCTGACCTGGTTGAACCGCAACAGCCTCGATTTTCCGCCACTGGAAAAAGCCCTCCGCGAACCCAACGGCTTGCTTGCCGCAGGCGGAGACTTGTCGGCCGATCGCCTGATCAGCGCCTATCGACACGGCTGCTTTCCCTGGTTTCAGGACGGTCAGCCGATTCTCTGGTGGTCCCCCGATCCGCGCACTGTGTTATTTCCCGAAGAACTGCACGTCTCGCGAAGTCTTGGCAAGGTTCTGCGCCAGTCGCGCTATCGGGTGACCTTCGATCAGGACTTCGCCAGCGTGATCACGGCCTGCGCCGCCCCTCGCAGTTATGCCAACGAAACCTGGATAACCGGCTCGATGCAGGAGGCCTATATCGAGCTGCACCGCCGTGGACATGCGCACAGCGTCGAGGTCTGGGATCAGGATGAGCTGGTCGGTGGGCTTTATGGCCTGGCAATGGGGCAGCTGTTTTTCGGCGAATCTATGTTCAGCCGGGCAGATAACGCCTCCAAGGTCGGCTTTGCCACCCTGGTAGAGCATTTGACTGAATGGGGATTTGTGTTGATCGACTGCCAGATGCCCACTCAGCATCTGCACAGCTTCGGCGCGCGCGCCATTCCTCGGCAGACTTTCGCCGATTACCTGTCCCGCCATCTTGATCAGCCGACCGACGCTGACTGGTCAGCTAGGCGAGTTTGACAGGCTGGCATACACTCATGGGTAAGGATTCACCATTAGGCGACGACCATGACAGAGCTGGCGAGGCTGAAGTTTTATGCCACTCAACCGCACACCTGCAGTTACCTGCCCGAAGAGCAGGCGACGACCCTGTTTCTGGACCCCAGCCAGCCGATGGATGTACAGGTCTATGCCGACCTGTCGGACATGGGTTTTCGCCGCAGCGGTGATCACCTTTATCGCCCGCACTGCCAGAACTGCAGCGCCTGTGTACCCGCACGCATTCCGGTAAACCTCTTCGTTCCCGACCGTCAGCAAAAACGTATTCTGAAACGCAATGCCGACATTCAGGTGCAAAGCGCCAAACCTGTTTTCACTCAGGAATACTTCGATCTTTATCAGCGTTATATTGAACAACGGCACGCTGACGGCGACATGTTTCCGCCGAGCCGGGAGCAATTTTCGACATTTCTGGTTCGCGACCTGCCTTTCTCGCGCTTTTACGAATTTCGTGTCGATCAACGTCTGCTGGCAGTTGCCGTCACCGACCTGCTGCCCAACGGGCTTTCGGCGGTCTATACGTTCTACGAACCCGATGAAGAACGCCGCAGTCTGGGCCGTTACGCCATTTTGTGGCAGATCGCCGAAGCGGCCAGGCTGCAACTGCAGGCGGTGTACCTCGGCTACTGGATCAAGAACTGCAAAAAGATGAATTACAAGACTCAATATCGCCCCATCGAGCTGCTCACCAATCAAAGATGGGTCACTCTGTATTGAACCCCTTGGCTTAAACTGGTTTTTTCGGGCACAATGCACGCCGCTTTTGCCTGGCGCCACTTGCACCGGGCCACTCATTTGTATACCGAGGGCTTTACTGCATGTCGAAAGAAGACAGCTTCGAAATGGAAGGCACTGTCGTCGACACCCTGCCCAACACCATGTTTCGCGTGGAGTTGGAAAACGGGCACGTCGTAACCGCGCATATCTCCGGCAAGATGCGCAAGAATTACATCCGTATTCTGACCGGTGACAAAGTGCGTGTAGAGCTGACGCCTTACGACCTGAGCAAAGGGCGCATCACCTACCGCGCTCGCTAAACAGGTATTAACGAAAACGCCCGGCATAAGCCGGGCGTTTTTGTATGCCTGTTTTTTACAATCGATGTCCTCGACCTGCCCCGCATCCGTCAATGAGGCGGGGCGAGGCGTCGGCTATCAGGCCATTTCTGCCGTGGTTTCGAAATCGAAGGTGATCTCGCCATCCTTGATATCGATGTGAACCACGCCGCCATGCTCTGACAGTTCGCCGAACAGGATCTCTTCGGCGAGAGGCCGTTTGATCTTGTCCTGAATCAGGCGAGCCATCGGTCTGGCACCCATTGCCGCATCGTAACCACCCTGCGCCAGCCAGCTTCTCGCCGCCTCGGACACTTCGAGCAGTACGCGCTTGTCTTCCAGCTGGGCCTGAAGCTCGGTGAGGAACTTGTCGACCACGCTCTTGATGACTTCGTGGCTGAGGCGACCGAACTGAATGATGGTATCCAGACGGTTGCGGAACTCTGGCGTGAAGCTCTTCTTGATCACTTCCATCGCATCGGACGAGTGGTCCTGATGCGTGAAACCGATCGAAGCGCGCGCAGCAGACTCAGCCCCGGCGTTGGTGGTCATGATCACGATCACATTGCGGAAGTCCGCCTTGCGCCCGTTGTTGTCGGTCAGCCTACCGTGGTCCATCACCTGCAGAAGCAGATTAAAGACTTCCGGGTGAGCCTTTTCGATTTCATCGAGCAACAGCACACAATGTGGCTGGCGGGTAATGGCCTCGGTCAGCAGACCGCCCTGGTCGAAACCGACGTAACCCGGAGGCGCACCGATCAGACGGGAAACGGTATGCCGCTCCATGTACTCGGACATGTCGAAACGAATCAACTCGACGCCCAGTGCCTTGGCCAACTGACGCGCCGCCTCGGTCTTGCCGACGCCCGTAGGACCGGCAAACAGGAACGAACCGACCGGCTTGTCAGGCGATTTAAGACCTGCACGGGACAGCTTGATCGCAGTCGACAACGAATCGATGGCCGCATCCTGCCCGAAGACGGTGAGCTTGAGATCACGCTCCAGGTTACGCAGCAGTTCCTTGTCGGAGCTGTTGACGTGTTTTGGCGGAATGCGCGCGATCTTGGCGACAATGTCTTCGACCTGAGGCACATCGATGCGCTTGACGCGCTGCTCGACAGGCTGCAGACGCTGATAGGCACCCGCCTCATCGATCACGTCAATGGCCTTGTCAGGCATATGACGATCATTGATGTAGCGCGAGGCGAGCTCGGCGGCGGCGCGCAGGGCTTCGTCGCTGTATTCGATGCTGTGATGCTGCTCGAAACGGCTTTTCAGGCCGCGCAGGATGCCGATGGTGTCCTCGACCGAAGGCTCGGACACATCGACTTTCTGGAAGCGACGCGCCAAGGCACGATCCTTCTCGAAAATCCCGCGAAATTCCTGAAAGGTCGTCGAACCGATGCAACGGATCTCGCCGGAAGAAAGCAGTGGCTTGAGCAGGTTGGAAGCATCCATTACCCCGCCGGACGCTGCGCCAGCACCGATGATCGTGTGGATCTCGTCAATGAACAGGATCGCCTGAGGACGCTTGCGCAGTTCATTGAGCAACGCCTTGAAGCGCTTCTCGAAATCGCCGCGGTATTTCGTCCCGGCCAGCAACGCGCCCAGATCGAGCGAGTAGACGACGCTGTTGGCAAGCAGGTCAGGCACCTGATTGTCGACGATGCGCTTGGCCAGACCTTCGGCGATGGCCGTTTTACCGACACCCGCTTCACCGACCAGCAAAGGATTGTTCTTGCGGCGACGAGCCAGAATCTGTGCCACCCGCTCGACTTCGCTTTCGCGGCCGACCAGTGGATCGATGCGCCCCTGACGCGCCAACTCGTTCAGATTGCTGGCATAGGCATCCAGAGGATTGCCTGAGGAAGATGCTTCACCGCCCTCGTCGTCCTGCATATCCTGTTCACCTTCAGAAGAGTGTTCGCCATGCCCTGGAACCTTGGAGATACCGTGGGCGATATAGTTGACGACATCAATCCGGGCCACGCTCTGCTGCTTGAGCAGAAATACGGCCTGGCTTTCCTGCTCACTGAAAATCGCAACCAGCACGTTGGCACCGGTCACTTCGCGCTTGCCGGAGCTCTGCACGTGGAAGACTGCCCGTTGCAGCACGCGCTGAAACCCGAGCGTCGGTTGTGTCTCGCGGTCCTCGTCATGAACGGGGATCAGCGGAGTGGTGGAGTCGATGAACTCCTGCAGATCATGCTTGAGTTTATCGAGGTTTGCGCCGCAGGCACGCAGTACAGTGGCTGCAGCCTCATTGTCCAATAGAGCCAGCAGGAGATGCTCGACCGTCATGAACTCATGACGCTTCGAACGTGCCTCCTTGAAGGCAAGATTGAGGGTGACTTCGAGCTCACGGTTTAACATAGCTTCACCTCATACCCAAGTGGTCGGCGTTTAACCGTCCTTCTCGATCTCACAGAGTAGCGGATACTGGCTCTCCCTGGCGTATTGATTGACCTGCATTGCCTTGGTCTCGGCGATGTCGCGGGTAAACAATCCGCAGACTGCCCGTCCCTCTGTATGGACGGCCAGCATGACTTTGGTAGCCAGCTCACGATTCAGGTTAAAAAACACCTCGAGCACTTCTACGACGAAATCCATCGGGGTGTAGTCATCGTTGAATAAAACCACCTTGTACATCGGTGGCGCCTGCAGGGTCGGCTTGGCGTCCTGCACCGCAATGCCCGCCGAGTCGTCCTCGTGCGACTGCGGATCATCCTGATTGAATGTTAGTCGAATCTTGCTGAATGCATGCATGGAAAGAAATGTTCGTTTGAGGGCGGATTGAGCAATTTAGTCGCAGTCTGAACGGTTTTTAAATGGGCTGCCACATGACCTTGACTATCAGCTAAACGGTGTTACAACCAATAGAGCCCACATTGGGTAAAAAGGGTCCGCACAGTCAACCAAAATTTTTTGGGTGGGCAGCGGATTGAAGTGGATGATACTCCTGACGGAGTCCTTTGCAGAGGGAGATGGTGATGATTGAAGGAAAAGTCAAGTGGTTCAACAATGCAAAAGGGTTTGGGTTCATAAACGCTGAAGGCAAGAGTGACGAGGACCTGTTCGTTCATTTCTCGGCTATCGAAATGGAAGGTTACAAAACCCTCAAGGCTGGCCAGAAAGTCAGATTTGAAGTCGCCCACGGCCCTAAAGGGCTGCAGGCAATAAAAATCAACAGCTCGGAAGAGAAAAAGCTGGATCCGGCAAAGGACACGCAGCCGCTGCTTCAGCAGGACCACGCTCACGCGGACGCCTGATGCTCGTGTTGAAAAAGTCAGTTGATGTATAACGGCAGCCATCAGAGCAGCCGAACTGCCAGAAGCACGCAATGAGCTTTGCCGGACACATAAAGAGACAGCTATGTTGGTCTGCTTTATACCCGTCGCGCTCCACAGGGTATCGAATTAGCGGTTGTTGCACCGCGGATGCCCAGACTCCAGGACGTTCATATGGCCTGCGCAGCCCAGCCCGTACAATGGAAGTTCGCCCCTCTCCCATCGAATTCGCCCTACCTTCAGGCCTGCTGGGGCCGATGCGCCAGCCACTCCGATTGCCTGTCTGGCAAACCGCACGTTCGACCAACGGCGGATATTCATTTTTCGATAGCTCGCATAGCATTAATGCTTGGTGCCAATGGTTTGATATACTCGCGCCGTGACCGCAGAGTCATCAAGGCCGACCCGTCCGAATTCTGACCCTCGGCCTTCCTTATGCGTCGGGCTGCTACCTGACCCGACAGCTTGACGCTCGACTGATGCACCCAACATCACCGCGAATAAACCTCGACCTGGCTCATGGCCGAACCGTGGGCAAGCGCGCTTAGAATGCGCGTATCGAGATTTTGTGCATGCTCAGCAAAAGAGAGTTAATACGAATGTCCAACCGCTCGAAGATCATCTACACCTTCACCGACGAAGCTCCGGCCCTCGCCACCTACTCCCTGCTGCCTATTATCGAAGCGTTCACAGCGACCTCCGATATCGACGTGGAAACACGCGACATTTCTCTGGCGGGCCGTGTTCTTTCCAGCTTCCCGGAATTGCTTGCCGACAAAAAAGTGCCGGATCATCTCGCCGAGCTGGGCAAACTGGCTACCACGCCAGAAGCCAACATCATCAAGCTGCCTAACATCAGCGCCTCGGTCCCGCAATTGAAGGCGACCATCAAGGAGCTTCAGAATCAGGGCTACAACATCCCTGACTACCCTGAAAATCCTGCCACTGACGCGGAAAAAGAAACCCGCGCACGCTACGACAAGACCAAGGGCAGCGCCGTGAACCCGGTTCTGCGCGAAGGCAACTCTGATCGCCGCGCCCCGCTGTCGGTCAAGAACTACGCGCGCAAGCACCCGCACAAGATGGGCGCCTGGTCAGCTGACTCCAAGGCTCACGTTGCACACATGAGCAACGGCGACTTCTACGGCAGCGAGAAAGCCGCCGAGATCGCGGCCGACAATACCGTCAAGATCGAACTCGTCGCTCAGGACGGCACCACCACCGTTCTGAAGGAAAAAACCGCCGTCAAGGCTGGCGAAGTCGTCGACTGCTCGGTCATGAGCGCCAAGGCCCTGCGCAGCTTCATTGCTGCCGAAATCGAAGACGCCCGCAAGCAGGGCGTGCTGTTTTCGGTGCACTTGAAAGCGACCATGATGAAGATCTCCGACCCGATGATGTTCGGCCAGATCGTCGACGAGTTCTACAAGGATGCGCTGACCAAGCACGCTGATACGCTCAAGCAGATCGGCTTCAGCCTGAACAATGGCATCGGCGACCTGTACGAGCGCATCACTAGCCTGCCCGCTGACAAGCAGGCAGAAATCAAGGCTGATATCGAAGCGGTCTACGCCGTTCGCCCACAGCTGGCGATGGTCAATTCCGACAAGGGCATCACCAACCTGCACGTGCCGAGCGACGTCATCGTCGACGCCTCAATGCCGGCAATGATTCGTGACTCCGGCAAGATGTGGGGCACAGACGGTCAGTTGCACGATGCCAAGGCCGTGATTCCGGATCGCTGCTACGCCACCATCTATCAGGCAGTCATCGAAGACTGCAAGAAAAATGGCGCATTCGACCCGACCACCATGGGCAGCGTACCGAACGTCGGCCTGATGGCTCAGAAGGCCGAAGAGTATGGCTCCCACGACAAGACGTTCCACATTCAGACCAACGGCGTTGTTCGTGTAACTGACAGCCAGGGCAACCTGCTGATGGAGCAGAAGGTCGAAGCGGGCGATATCTGGCGCATGTGCCAGGCCAAGGACGCGCCGATTCAGGACTGGGTGAAACTGGCCGTCAATCGTGCCCGCGCCAGCAATACCCCGGCTATCTTCTGGCTGGATTCGTCCCGCGCCCATGACAGCGTGATGATCGAAAAAGTGCGCAAGTACCTGGGCGACCACGACACATCGGGCCTGGATATCCAGATCCTGTCACCTGTCGACGCGATGAAGCTGACCCTGGAACGCACTCGCGCAGGCAAGGACACCATTTCGGTCACGGGTAACGTACTGCGCGACTACCTGACCGACCTGTTCCCGATCATGGAACTGGGCACCAGCGCGAAGATGCTGTCGATCGTTCCACTGATGAACGGCGGCGGCCTGTTCGAAACCGGCGCAGGTGGTTCGGCTCCGAAGCACGTGCAACAGTTCGTCGAGGAAAACTTCCTGCGCTGGGATTCGCTGGGTGAATTTCTGGCTCTGGCAGCGTCCCTCGAGCATCTGGGCCATGCCTACAACAATCCGAAAGCACTGGTTCTGTCCAAGACCCTCGACCAGGCCACTGGCGAGTTCCTGGACCGTAACAAGTCGCCTTCGCGCAAGGTCGGCGGTATCGATAACCGCGGCAGCCACTTCTACCTGACCCTGTTCTGGGCTCAGGCACTGGCGGCTCAGAACGACGATGCAGACCTCAAGGCGCAGTTCGCACCTCTGGCGAAAACCCTGACCGACAACGAAGAAAAAATCGTTGCCGAGCTGAACGCGGTTCAGGGCAAGCCGGTAGACATTGGCGGCTACTACTTCCCTAACCCGGAAGTCACCAGCAAGGCCATGCGCCCGAGCGCCACGCTCAACGCGGCTATCGCCGCGCTTTAAGAGGCAATCCGAGGCGGTGCATAAAAATGCACCGCCTCGCAAAAAAATCCCCGGCCTGTTGCCGGGGATTTTTTTATCCATGAAAAATTTCAGTTACAGGTGTGATCTCGCAAGCCTGGGAGATCCCTGCTCAAGAACATGATTGCCCCCTTCAGTTTTTCAGCGCGCGCGAAAGAAAGTCGCGAATGTATTCGGCGACCTCCGGCGCGTGCGTTTCCAATGCAAAGTGGCCTGCATCCAGCAGATGCACTTCAGCAGCCGGAACGTCCTTGCGAAAAGCATGCGCGCCCGGAGGTATGAACGCAGGATCGTGCTTGCCCCAGACCGCCAGCAAGGGTGGCTGATATTTGCGCAGGTACTCCTGAAACGAGGGGTAAGCCGCTACGTTACTGCGGTAGTCGAGAATCAGATCAAGCTGGATCTCTTCTGCGCCCGGCCGCGCCATATACAGAATGTCGAGGTTGCAGCCATCGGGAGAAAGCTTTTCAGGATCGGCTCCCGTACCGTATTGCCAGTCCCGGATGACTTGCGGTGACAGCGAGCCGCGACAGGCTTCGCGATTGGCTGCCGAAGGCTCGCGCCAATAGGCTTGCCACGGGCCCCATTGATCGCTGAATCCTTCCAGGTAGGCATTGCCGTTCTGACTGATGATTGCGGTGACCTTCTCCGGGTTCGCCGCTGCGAGCCGCAAACCTGTCGGTGCGCCATAGTCGAATATGTATAACGCATACTTCTTCAGGCCCAGCGCCTCGGTGAAGCCCTCGATTACCTTGTAAAGGTTTTCGAATGTGTAATCGAACTGCCCGCGCGGTGGTGCTTTGGTATTACCGAATCCGGGCAGATCGGGAGCGATCAGACGGTACTGACTCGCCAACAATGGCATCAGGTCACGAAACATGTGACTGGCACTCGGGAAACCATGAAGCAACAGCAGCACCGGGGCGTCCCTGGCTCCGACTTCGCGATAGAACACATTGACGTCCCCTACCTGCTGAGTGTGAAACGTCACGCGGAAGGCATCATCAATGCTCATTGCACTTTCCCTGGATAGAGGTTTATTGCTTGCAGAAGCGGCGCTCACCAACGACGCCCCGAGAGCAGAAGCAGCGCCTAACGCTGACGCTTGTAAAACCTTGCGCCGACTGACACCGGATGCGGCATTTTCAGCGTCGACTGAACCGGAATTTTTCATAGCAGAGTCTGACCGGGCTGGATGAATGAGTCGCCATCCTAGTCATTGCGACTGGACTGCAGAATTACCGCAAAAATCAATTCACCCTTTCAATTTCTGAAATGCTGATACGATTTCGCATCTTTCGTGGCAAGCAGGCTGCCTATGGACCGTATTCAGGAAATGACGCTTTTTGCCGGACTTGCCGAGCAAACCAGTTTTGCCGGGGTAGCCCGCCACTTTGGCCTGTCGACCGCCACGGTAACCCGGGCTGTCGCGAGTCTGGAGAGCCGCCTGGGCATCCTGCTGGTGGTGCGCACCACTCGCAACATGCGGCTCACCGAGGCGGGCCAGCGCTTCGCCGCTGATTGCCGCCGACTGCTTGCCGACCTTGATGAGGCTGAAAGCGCGGCAGGCGGCTTGCATGCAGTGCCAGGCGGCCTGCTGACGATCACCGCACCCCAGATGTTCGGCGCGCTACATGTCGTGCCCGTAATGACGAGCTTTCTCGAGCGTTTTCCGGCTGTGGACATCCGTGCCATTCTGGTCGACCGGGTAGTGTCCATGCTCGATGAGGGCGTCGACGTGGCCGTCAGGATCGGTGCCCTGCCCGATTCGTCTCTGACCGCAATCCCGACAGGTAGCGTGCGGCGCATGGTTTGCGCATCCCCGGCCTATCTCGAAAAGCATGGAGTTCCGCAGCATCCCGACGATTTGCGACAGCATTCGACGGTTTCAACCACCACCGCCGAACGCCCGCCTCAATGGCTTTTCCGGATCGATGACAATAATTATTCGGTCGATGTCGCCTCAAGACTCAGCCTGACGTCTTATCAGGCGGCGATCAGCGCAGCATTACAAGGCTGGGGGCTGACCCAGGTGCCGTACTATCAGATACGCGATCACCTGCAGGAAGGCAGGCTCAAGTGTGTTCTGGAGACGTTCGAAATAACGCCGGAACCGGTTCACGTTGTTTACCTGGAGGGCCGTCGTCGCTCATCCAAAGTGCGAGCCTTTGTGGACTTCTGCGTCAGCGCCCTGAGGCATGACCTGCAGTTCGAGCACCAATAAGCTGTTACGGCTGACCCAATCCCCTGCAAAGAGACCATTACCATGACCTGGCAAGCCCACGTTACCGTCGCCACCATCGTCGAAGATCAAGGCCGCTTTCTTTTCGTTGAGGAAATCAAAGGCGGACGCGCCGTACTCAACCAACCCGCCGGGCACCTGGACCCGAACGAAAGCCTGCAACGTGCCGCCGTGCGTGAAACCCTGGAAGAAACCGGCTGGGACGTCGAATTGACCAGCGTGGTGGGCATCTACCTGTACACCGCGCCGAGCAATGGCGTGACCTACCAGCGAATCTGCTTTGCCGCCAAGGGCCTGCGCCACCACCCGGAGTATCAACTCGATGAAGGCATCGTCGGCGCAGTCTGGCTGACTCGCGATGAGCTAGTGGCCCAACAGGAGCGCTGGCGCAGCGAGCTGGTATTGCGTTGTCTGGACGACTACCTAGATGGCGAACATTTCAGTCTCGACCTGCTGCGCGACAAGGCGTGAGACTCGACGCCCTCAGCCTGATAGAATCGCGTCCTTTTACAGGTCAGCCGTTGAACCCCCATGCGTGATCCAGCCCCCTCGAACTCAGAAATGAAGCGCGTCATAGTCGGCATGTCCGGCGGCGTGGACTCTTCCGTTTCCGCCGTACTGCTCATGGAGCAGGGTTATCAGGTGGAAGGCTTGTTCATGAAGAACTGGGAAGAAGACGACGGAACGGAATACTGCACCGCCCGCGAAGACCTGGCGGACGCCCAGGCCGTGTGCGACAAGATCGGCATCAAGCTGCACACGGCCAACTTCGCGGCCGAGTACTGGGACAACGTCTTCGAGCACTTCCTTGAAGAGTACAAGGCCGGGCGCACCCCTAACCCGGACATCCTGTGTAACCGCGAAATCAAGTTCAAGGCGTTTCTCGACTACGCACTGATGCTGGGCGCTGACCTTATCGCTACAGGCCATTACGTGCGCCGCCGTGATATCGATGGACGTACCGAGCTGCTCAAGGGCCTGGACCCGAACAAGGACCAGAGCTACTTCCTGCACGCCGTTGGCGGCGAGCAGATCGCCCGGACGCTGTTCCCGGTTGGCGAACTGGAAAAACCGGAAGTCCGGGCCATTGCCGAAAAACACGGCTTGGCCACTGCCAAGAAGAAGGATTCCACCGGAATCTGCTTCATTGGCGAGCGCCGCTTCACTGATTTTCTGCGCCAGTACCTGCCCGCCCAGCCCGGCGAAATCAAGACCACCGAGGGTGAAGTCATCGGTCGTCACAGCGGCCTGATGTACCACACCATCGGCCAGCGCCAGGGCCTGGGCATCGGCGGCCTCAAGGACGCCAGTGATGATCCGTGGTACGTGCTGGTCAAGGACCTGGACAACAATGAACTGATTGTCGGTCAGGGCAATGATCACCCCTGGCTGTTTTCCCGTGCGCTGGTTTCTTCGGAAATCTATTGGGTCAACCCGATCGACCTGAGCAGCCCGCGCAAGCTCACCGCTAAGGTCCGTTATCGTCAAGGCGACCAGCCGTGCACGCTGGAAAAGACCGCTGACGGTTACCGCGCCACATTCGATGACCCGCAGCGCGCCGTCACCCCCGGCCAGTCCGTGGTGTTCTACGACGGCGAAATCTGTCTGGGCGGCGGCGTGATCGAAATTGCCGAACCCTGGACCAGCAAGGACAAGCGTTGATGAGCCCGACTCAGGAACAACTGATCGCTCTGGGCGGTGTATTCCAGGCCGCCGTGCTGGTCGACCGGATCGCCAAGACCGGTCAGATCAGCGAAGCAGCCCTGAGCTGCATGCTCGGCAGCCTGCTGGTGGTCGACCCCAAGGATACGCTGGACGTTTACGGCGGCGACGATCTCAACCTGCACGAAGGCTATCGCGCCATGGCCAGCGCCCTGGAACGTGACCCGGCAACCTTGCAACGCGAACCGTTGCGCTACGCCCTGTCGATGCTCGGCCTCGAGCGCCAGCTGGCCAAGCGCGATGACCTGCTTGAAGTGATCGGCAAACGCATTCCGGTGATTCAGTCCCAGGTCGAGCATTTTGGCATCGCCCACGAGAACGTGATTGCCGCGACCGGCGCGCTGTACCAGGACACCCTGAGTACCTTGCGCCAGCGCATTCAGGTACAAGGCGACATGCGTAACCTGCAGCAGCCGAACAATGCCTCGAAGATTCGCGGCATTCTGCTGGCCGGTATTCGCTCTGCCCGCCTGTGGCGGCAAGTTGGCGGTCATCGCTGGCAACTGGTGTTCAGCCGCCGCAAGTTGTTGAAAGAACTCTACCCATTGCTGCACGGCTGACCCGCCGCGCGCCAATGACCTTCACCACCCCAAGGCACGACGCTGTCTACGCTGGTCGGCGGGCTCCGGTCCGACTGACTTTTCATGTATGATATGCGCCCTTTTCGTCGCCCGACTGTCCGAGAGCATCCCATGCAGCTTTCTTCGCTCACTGCGGTTTCCCCTGTTGATGGCCGCTACGCCGGCAAAACCCAGGCCTTGCGCCCTATTTTCAGCGAATACGGCCTGATCCGTTTCCGCGTGATGGTTGAAGTTCGCTGGCTCCAGCGTCTTGCGGCTCACCCGCAAATCACCGAAGTCCCGGCCTTCTCCGCGCAAGCCAATGCCATCCTGGATGCCCTGGCTGAAGACTTCTCCGTGGAACATGCCGAGCGCGTCAAGGAAATCGAGCGCACCACCAATCATGACGTGAAGGCTGTGGAGTATCTGCTCAAGGAGCAGGCTGCCAAATTGCCAGAGCTGGAAAAGGTCAGCGAGTTCATCCACTTCGCCTGCACCAGCGAAGACATCAACAACCTGTCTCACGCACTGATGCTGCGCGAGGGTCGCGACACCGTAGTGCTGCCACTGATGCGCCAGATCGCCGACGCCATCCGCGAGCTGGCGATTCGCTTTGCAGACGTGCCGATGCTGTCCCGCACTCACGGCCAGCCCGCCTCCCCGACCACACTGGGCAAGGAGTTGGCAAACGTCGTTTACCGCCTCGAGCGCCAGATCAGTC
This sequence comes from Pseudomonas cerasi, assembly GCF_900074915.1. GTDB lineage: Bacteria > Pseudomonadota > Gammaproteobacteria > Pseudomonadales > Pseudomonadaceae > Aquipseudomonas > Aquipseudomonas cerasi. The sequence goes on along the minus strand of NZ_LT222319.1, from coordinate 2,296,746 downwards.
AGATCGCAGCAGTCCCGCTGCTCGGCAAAATCAACGGCGCAGTCGGCAACTACAATGCCCACCTCTCTGCCTATGCAGACATCGACTGGGAAGCCAATGCGCGGGCCTTCATCGAAGACGAGCTGGGCCTGGGTTTCAACCCCTACACCACGCAGATCGAACCGCACGACTACATTGCCGAGCTGTTCGATGCCATTGCCCGCTTCAACACCATCCTGATCGACTTCGACCGCGACATCTGGGGCTACATCTCGCTGGGCTATTTCAAGCAGCGCACCATTGCTGGCGAAATCGGCTCCTCGACCATGCCGCACAAGGTCAACCCGATCGACTTCGAAAACTCCGAAGGCAACCTGGGCATCGCCAACGCACTGTTCCAGCATCTGGCGAGCAAGCTGCCTGTGTCCCGCTGGCAGCGTGATCTGACCGACTCCACCGTACTGCGCAACCTGGGCGTCGGCTTTGCCCATAGCGTCATTGCCTACGAAGCCAGCCTCAAGGGCATCAGCAAGCTGGAACTGAACGAGCAGCGCATTGCCGCCGATCTGGACGCTTGCTGGGAAGTTCTGGCAGAGCCGATTCAAACCGTCATGCGTCGTTACAACATCGAAAACCCGTACGAAAAACTGAAAGAGCTGACACGCGGTAAGGGCATCGGCCCTGAAGCGCTGCAGACTTTCATCGACGGCCTGGACATGCCTGCCGAAGCCAAGGCCGAGCTCAAGAAGCTCACGCCTGCCAATTACATCGGTAACGCAGCCGCTCAGGCCAAGCGCATCTGACACGCAAAAAAATTGCACACGCCCGGCTGTGCCGGGCGTTTTCATTTCAAGGGCTTACACATGAATCCTGATATTCCTCTACAACTTCTGGGCGGCATCACTGCTCGCGTTTTCCTGCGTGACTACTGGCAGAAAAAACCGCTGCTGATCCGCCAGGCTCTGCCGGACTTTCAAAGCCCGATCGACGCGGACGAGCTTGCCGGCCTCGCCCTGGAAGAAGAAGTGGAGTCGCGCCTGGTCATCGAAAACGGCGAGCGCCCGTGGGAGCTGCGTCGTGGCCCGTTCGCTGAAGACGAATTCAGCAAACTGCCCGAGCGCGACTGGACGCTGCTGGTCCAGGCCGTGGACCAATTCGTTCCGGAAGTCAGCGAGTTGCTGGAAAACTTCCGCTTTCTGCCCAGCTGGCGGATTGACGATGTGATGATCAGCTACGCAGCCCCTGGCGGCAGCGTCGGTCCGCACTTCGACAACTATGATGTGTTCCTGCTTCAGGGGCATGGCAAACGCCACTGGCAGATCGGCCAGATGTGCGATGCGGAAAGCCCGCTGCTGCAGCATGCCGACCTGCGCATCCTTGCCGAATTCGAGAAGACCGAAGAGTGGACGCTGGAACCGGGCGACATGCTTTATCTACCGCCGCGCCTGGCGCACTGCGGCGTCGCCGTCGACGACTGCCTGACCTACTCGGTCGGTTTCCGTGCACCAAGCGCCGCCGAAGTCCTGACTCACTTCACCGACTTCCTCAGCCAGTTCATACCGGACGAAGAGCGCTACACCGATGCTGACGCCCAGCCGGTCAGCGATCCTCATCAGATCCAGCATGAAGCGCTTGATCGCCTGAAAACGCTGCTGGCCGAGCACATGAGTGACGAACGCCTGCTGCTGACCTGGTTCGGCCAGTTCATGACCGAACCGCGCTACCCGGAACTGGTGACCGGCCCAGAGCTCGACGAACAGGACCTGCTCGACAGCCTTGAGCAGGGGGCGGTGCTGATTCGTAACCCGAGCGCACGGCTGGCGTGGTCTGAAGTCGATGACGATCTGCTACTGTTTGCCAGTGGCCAGAGCCGCCTGCTGCCGGGCAGCCTGCGTGACCTGCTCAAACTGATCTGTGCCGCCGATGCATTGCACAGCGAAAACCTTGGCCAATGGTTGGCCGATGACGAGGGGCGCAATTTGCTTTGCGAACTCGTAAAACAAGGAAGCCTGGGATTTGCCGATGAATAAAGTCACTGTAACTGTCGCCCAATGGCAGAAGAACAACGCCTATATCCGGCGCATACGCGATTCGGTATTCATTGCCGAACAATCGGTGCCGCCGGAACTGGAGTGGGATGCCGAAGACGCAGGTGCCGTGCATTTTCTTGCGCACGAGGGTGAATATGCGGTGGGCACTGCCCGACTGCTGCCCGATGGCGAGATCGGTCGCCTGTCAGTCCTGAGAGACTGGCGTGGCCTGAAGGTCGGCGAGGCTCTGCTGGGTGCAGTGATCCATGAAGCCGAACAGCGTGGGCTCAAGCCGCTCAAGCTGAGCGCTCAGGTGCAGGCCGTCGAGTTTTATCAGCGCTTCGGCTTTTCGGTTATCAGCGACGAGTTTCTCGAAGCCGGCCTGCCACACGTTGATATGCTCCGCGAAGCGTGATCAACGCCGTTATGTAGGCGCTTGCAGCGGCACTACATGATGATCGCCCTGCTCTTTTTCGCTCGCCCCCTCAAGGTCGAAGCGAAAAGCCGCAGGGCATTTTTATGCCTGACCATTCAGCTTGATTGCCTGCAGCCGACACAGTGGCACAATCATGCTTTACGCGCTCACCGCGGAGAATGAACATGTCAGTACGCAACTTGCTCAATGCAGCGCTCACCTCGATGCTGATCGTCTTCAGCGCTCAGGTCTTCGCGGCGACCGAAGTCGTCCCGCTCAACTACCGCACCAGTGCCGATCTGTTGCCGGTCGCCAAATCCTTTCTGGGGGACGAAGGCACCGTCAGCGCCTACGGCAATCAACTGATCGTGAATGCAGAGTCACGCAAGATCGAAGAACTTCGCGCCTTGATCTCGCAGCTCGATACGGCACCGAAACGCTTGCTGATCAGCGTCGACACCAGCGACAGCGCGACCCGCAGCAGCAGTGGCTCGCGGGTTATTCAGTACGGTACCGCCAGCCGTGAAGGCGGCGTGCAACAAGTGCAGACCAGCGAGGGCACCCCTGCACTCATACAGGTTGGCCAGAGTGTGCCGCTGACCTCCTCATCCACGGACGCGTACGGATATTCCCGAAGCGACACCGAGTACCGCAATGTAACCCAAGGGTTTTACGTCACGGCCAGCGTGACCGGCGACACGGTTCACCTGAGTATCAGCACCAATCATGACCGCATGAGCCAGGAGCGACCCGACGCTATCAAGGTGCAGAGTACTGACAGCCAGGTCAGCGGACGGCTGGGAGAATGGATCACACTGGCGAGCAACAGCAATGAATCCGTCGCGGATCAAAGTGGCCTGGCGCAACGCTATTCCACACAGGGTCGTGACGATATGATTTTGCGTGTAAAGGTCGAAACCCTCGAATAGCCTGCACGGGCTGAAAACCCAATACTTACGGGCCTTTTGATGACTGCCCGGTCTACTTTTCACGAACATGTAGTGATTTAAAAAAAGCACTACAAAACGTTTGACGCCCCCTGAAGTGCGAGGCATGATTGCCTCGCTCCCGCTAATCAGAGGCTTTGCAAAAAGCCTTCGAGTCGCCGCTCTCACACACCCGCAGAGCCGATTCGTGTCCGCATCGCCCACAGGGCAGTTTGACGAGGTTGCGACTGGAACGAAGTTGTCCCGAGGGACGGAAGCGTAAACGGTAACCCGGCAAGGCCGACGGTGATGCACAACGCCACTGCAGGCCCGACTGTCCACCTGACAGCCTCATGTCCGGACGCCCGCTCTCCCCTCGAGCACCTCGTTCACCCGTCGCGCCACTCATAACGTGCGGCTTCAGGCAAAACCCCGGATCAGCGAGCAGCCATCTACCGTGCCTTCGATAAACGAGGCGTTTTGGCGGAGCAGGACTTTCCAACGAGACCTACTTCTAGAGGTTTATCACCATGGCACTGACACGCGAACAACAAATAGCGGCTCTCGAGAAAGACTGGGCTGAAAATCCGCGCTGGAAAAACGTGACCCGTACTTATTCCGCTGCAGATGTGGTCCGCCTGCGCGGCTCGGTTCAACCCGAACACACCTTTGCACGGCTGGGCGCGGACAAGCTGTGGAATTTGGTGACCCAGGGTGCCAAACCGTTCTTTCGGCCGGACAAGGATTTCGTCAATTGCATGGGCGCCCTCACGGGCGGCCAGGCTGTGCAGCAGGTCAAGGCCGGCATTCAGGCCATCTACCTTTCCGGCTGGCAGGTCGCCGCCGACAACAACTCTGCCGAGTCCATGTACCCGGATCAGTCGCTGTACCCGGTTGACTCGGTGCCTACCGTGGTCAAGCGCATCAACAACTCGTTCCGCCGTGCCGATCAGATCCAGTGGAAAGCCGGCAAGGCGCCGGGCGACGAAGGCTACATCGACTACTTCGCTCCGATCGTGGCAGACGCGGAAGCCGGATTCGGCGGTGTACTCAATGCCTATGAGCTGATGAAAAGCATGATCGAGGCCGGTGCCGCCGGGGTGCACTTCGAAGATCAACTGGCTTCAGTGAAGAAATGTGGCCACATGGGCGGCAAAGTGCTGGTCCCGACTCAGGAAGCCATACAGAAACTGGTCGCTGCACGCCTGGCCGCCGACGTGGCCGGTGTACCGACCATCATTCTGGCCCGGACTGATGCCAACGCTGCCGACTTGCTGACATCCGATTGCGATCCGTACGACAAGCCATTCGTGACCGGCGAACGTACCCATGAGGGGTTCTACAAAGTACGTGCTGGTCTGGATCAGGCAATCTCGCGCGGCCTCGCCTACGCGCCTTATGCCGATCTGATCTGGTGCGAAACCGCCAGGCCGGATCTGGACGAGGCACGCCGCTTCGCCGAAGCAATCAAGAAGGAGTACCCGGACCAGTTGCTTTCCTACAACTGCTCGCCGTCCTTCAACTGGAAGAAAAACCTCGACGACGCAACCATCGCCAAGTTTCAGCGCGAGCTTTCGGCCATGGGCTACAAGCACCAGTTCATTACCCTGGCAGGCATTCACAACATGTGGCACAGCATGTTCAATCTGGCGCATGACTACGCCCGCAACGACATGACCGCCTACGTGAAGCTGCAGGAACAGGAATTCGCCAACGCTGCCAAGGGTTACACCTTCGTGGCTCACCAGCAGGAAGTGGGTACCGGCTATTTCGACGACATGACGACCGTAATTCAGGGCGGCGTATCGTCGGTAACCGCACTCACCGGCTCGACCGAAGAAGAGCAATTCCACTGATACACCGCGCAACGCGTTGAAAACACAGGCCGTCCGTCAGGGCGGTCTGTCTTTTGTGTCAGAAGGTGCCGGTATTGATTTCGGACAATATGCAGTTGCCGGGCGAATGCTACAAAAGGCGTACTTTATAAGCAGTACCGTTACCCACTATGCGCCGACTACCGAACGCTGAACTATCAAGACCGCTTCAAATGATATTAATTATCATTCAAATTGCGTTTTCCTGCTTTTCTCGGTCAAGAAACATAATTAACGAAATCCCCGCTGATGCCCGCCCGGCAGGCCCTGCAGCCTCCCTGAAAGGCCTTGGGCAATTAATTCCGTAAATAAATTTGATGTAGAAAATTTACTTGCCAACTGTTTGCACATAAAATCAATCCGTTGACCGCACTGCGACATTTCGTCACTGCCTCGACTCTTTATCAAGCACAGAGACCTTTGCTCTCTAACAAGGACTGACAGCATGCCCGAATCGACAGGTCTGATTGCCCATAACTGGGGCTTCGCCATTTTCCTTTTGGGTGTTGTCGGCCTTTGCGCCTTCATGCTCGGTCTTTCCAGCCTGCTCGGAAGCAAGGCCTGGGGCCGCAGCAAGAACGAACCTTTCGAATCCGGCATGCTGCCTACCGGCAGTGCGCGCCTGCGTCTCTCCGCAAAATTCTATCTGGTCGCGATGCTTTTCGTGATCTTTGACATCGAAGCCCTCTTTCTCTTTGCCTGGTCTGTGTCCGTCCGCGAAAGCGGCTGGACCGGATTCGTCGAAGCTCTCGTTTTCATAGCAATTCTGTTGGCAGGTCTTGTCTACCTATGGCGGGTTGGTGCTCTTGACTGGGCTCCTGAAGGTCGCCGTAATCGGCAAGCGAAGCTGAAACAATGAGGCTTTGGCGATGCAATATAATCTCACCAGGATCGACCCGGACGCTCCTAACGAGCAGTACCCCATCGGCAAACGGGAAACCGTTTCCGATCCGTTAGAAGATCAAGTCCACAAAAACATCTACATGGGCAAGCTGGAAGACGTGCTGAACGGTGCGGTCAACTGGGGACGTAAAAACTCCCTGTGGCCCTACAACTTCGGCCTGTCGTGCTGCTATGTGGAAATGACCACCGCCTTCACGGCACCCCACGACATCGCGCGCTTTGGCGCTGAAGTGATCCGGGCGTCGCCACGACAGGCGGATTTCATGGTCATTGCCGGTACCTGCTTCATCAAGATGGCGCCGATCATCCAGCGTCTCTACGAGCAAATGCTCGAACCCAAGTGGGTCATTTCCATGGGTTCGTGTGCCAACTCCGGTGGCATGTACGACATCTACTCAGTGGTCCAGGGGGTGGACAAATTCCTTCCCGTGGATGTCTACGTGCCCGGCTGCCCGCCCCGCCCCGAAGCGTTTCTGCAAGGCTTGATGCTGTTGCAGGAATCCATCGGCAAGGAGCGTCGCCCTCTTTCCTGGGTCGTTGGCGATCAAGGCGTGTATCGCGCCGAGATGCCATCGCAAAAGGAACAGCGCCGCGAACAGCGTATTCAGGTGACCAACCTGCGCAGCCCCGACGAAGTCTGATCCAGCCCGTTCTTCTTATAAAAAAGACAAGAACCGGGGTTGATTCTGTACGTTGACCGAAGTGATTGAGACCTATGACTGCAGACAACGCTCTGTACATCCCGCCTTACAAGGCTGACGACCAAGATGTCGTCGTTGAACTGAACAACCGTTTTGGTGCCGAGGCTTTCACTGCCCAGCCGACTCGCACCGGCATGCCCGTGCTGTGGGTCGAGCGCGCCCGACTGTTTGAAATTCTGACGTTCCTGCGCAACGTGCCCAAGCCCTACTCCATGCTCTATGACCTGCATGGCGTGGACGAGCGTCTGCGCACAAACCGTCGTGGTCTGCCCGGTGCAGACTTCACCGTGTTCTATCACCTGCTGTCGATCGAGCGAAACAGCGACGTGATGATCAAGGTAGCGCTTTCCGAAAGCGACCTGAGCGTACCGACGATTACCAGCATCTGGCCGAACGCCAACTGGTACGAGCGTGAAGTGTGGGACATGTTCGGCATCGACTTCCCAGGCCACCCGCACCTGAGCCGCATCATGATGCCGCCGACCTGGGAAGGTCATCCGCTGCGCAAGGACTTCCCTGCCCGTGCAACGGAATTCGACCCGTACAGCCTGACCCTCGCCAAACAGCAACTGGAAGAGGAAGCCGCACGCTTCCGTCCGGAAGACTGGGGCATGAAACGCTCTGGTGCCAACGAGGACTACATGTTCCTCAACCTGGGGCCGAACCACCCTTCTGCTCACGGCGCGTTCCGTATCATTCTGCAACTGGACGGCGAAGAGATCGTCGACTGCGTTCCGGACATCGGCTACCACCACCGTGGTGCCGAGAAAATGGCCGAACGCCAGTCATGGCACAGCTTCATTCCCTACACCGACCGTATCGATTACCTGGGCGGGGTGATGAACAACCTGCCTTATGTGCTCTCGGTCGAGAAGCTGGCAGGCATCAAGGTGCCGGAAAAGGTCGACGTCATCCGCATCATGATGGCCGAGTTCTTCCGTATCACCAGTCACCTGCTGTTCCTGGGTACCTACATTCAGGACGTGGGCGCCATGACACCGGTGTTCTTCACGTTCACCGACCGCCAGAAAGCCTACACCGTGATCGAAGCGATTACCGGCTTCCGTCTGCACCCTGCCTGGTACCGCATTGGTGGGGTCGCTCACGACCTGCCGCGTGGCTGGGAAAAACTGGTCAAGGACTTCGTCGACTGGCTGCCCAAGCGCCTGGACGAATACACCAAGGCTGCCCTGCAGAACAGCATTCTCAAGGGTCGTACCGTCGGCGTCGCCGCCTACAACACCAAGGAAGCCCTCGAATGGGGCGTCACCGGTGCAGGCCTGCGCTCCACCGGTTGCGATTTCGACCTGCGCAAGGCGCGCCCTTACTCGGGCTACGAGAACTTCGAATTCGAAGTGCCGCTGGCCGCCAATGGCGATGCCTATGACCGCTGCATGGTCCGCGTCGAAGAGATGCGCCAGAGCATCAAGATCATCGACCAGTGCATGCGCAACATGCCGGAAGGCCCGTACAAGGCGGATCACCCGCTGACCACGCCGCCGCCGAAAGAGCGCACCCTGCAGCACATCGAAACCCTGATCACGCACTTCCTGCAGGTTTCGTGGGGCCCGGTCATGCCGGCCAACGAGTCCTTCCAGATGATCGAAGCGACCAAGGGTATCAACAGCTATTACCTGACGAGCGACGGCGGCACCATGAGCTACCGTACCCGGATCCGCACCCCGAGTTACCCGCACCTGCAGCAGATCCCTTCGGTGATCAAAGGCAGCATGGTCGCGGACTTGATCGCGTACCTGGGTAGTATCGATTTCGTTATGGCCGACGTGGACCGCTAAGCATGAATAGCCCGCTAATCCAGACAGACCGTTTCGCGCTGAGCGAAACCGAGCGCTCGGCCATCGAGCATGAGATGCATCACTACGAGGACCCGCGCGCGGCGTCCATCGAAGCCCTGAAAATTGTTCAGAAGGAACGTGGCTGGGTGCCCGACGGCGCGATTTACGCGATCGGCGACCTGCTGGGCATTCCCGCCAGCGACGTCGAAGGCGTTGCCACCTTCTACAGCCAGATCTTTCGCCAGCCGGTCGGGCATCACATCATTCGCGTCTGCAACAGCATGGTGTGCTTCATCGGCGGCCACGAAAACGTGGTCGACGAGATCAAGAGGTCACTGGGCATCGGCCTGGGTCAGACCACCGCCGACGGTCGTTTCACACTGCTGCCGGTCTGCTGCCTCGGCAACTGTGACAAGGCGCCGGCCGTGATGGTCGACGACGACACTTTCGGCGATGTACAGCCTGCTGGCGTTGCCAAGATGCTGGAGGGTTACCTATGACCATCACTTCCTTCGGCCCTGCCAACCGCATTGCGCGCACGGCAGAAACCCATCCGCTGACCTGGCGTCTGCGCGACGACGGCGAACCGGTCTGGCTCGACGAGTACCAGGCCAAGGACGGCTATGCCGCAGCGCGCAAGGCGCTGACGCAACAGGCGCCTGACGATATCGTCCAGTCGGTCAAGGACTCGGGCCTCAAGGGCCGCGGTGGCGCAGGCTTCCCCACCGGTGTGAAATGGGGCCTGATGCCCAAAGACGAATCCATGAACATCCGCTACTTGCTGTGCAACGCGGACGAGATGGAGCCCAACACCTGGAAAGACCGCATGCTGATGGAGCAACTGCCCCATCTGCTGGTCGAGGGCATGCTGATCAGTGCCCGCGCGCTGAAAGCCTATCGCGGCTATATCTTCCTGCGCGGCGAATACGTCACTGCGGCCAAGCACCTCAATCGCGCAGTGGCGGAAGCCAAGGCCGCCGGTTTGCTGGGCAAGAACATTCTCGGCACCGGGTTCGACTTCGAACTGTTCGTGCACACCGGTGCCGGTCGCTACATTTGCGGTGAAGAAACCGCACTGATCAACTCGCTGGAAGGCCGCCGCGCCAACCCGCGCTCCAAGCCGCCCTTCCCTGCTGCAGTAGGCGTTTGGGGCAAGCCGACCTGTGTGAACAACGTCGAGACCCTGTGCAACGTGCCTGCCATCGTCAACAACGGCAACGACTGGTACAAGTCGCTGGCTCGCGAAGGCAGTGAAGACCACGGCACCAAGCTGATGGGCTTCTCCGGCAAGGTCAAAAGCCCCGGTTTGTGGGAGCTGCCTTTCGGCGTACAGGCTCGCGAACTGTTCGAAGACTACGCCGGCGGCATGCGCGATGGCTTCAAGCTCAAGTGCTGGCAACCCGGAGGCGCCGGTACGGGGTTCCTGCTGCCTGAGCATCTGGACGCCCAGATGTATGCAGGCGGTATCGCCAAGGTCGGCACCCGGATGGGTACGGGTCTGGCGATGGCGGTCGACGATTCGGTCAACATGGTCTCGCTGCTGCGCAACATGGAAGAGTTTTTCGCTCAGGAGTCCTGTGGCTTCTGCACGCCATGCCGCGACGGTTTGCCATGGAGCGTGAAAATGCTTCGCGCCATCGAGAACGGTCAGGGTCAGCCGGGTGATATCGAAACCCTGCTGGGTCTGGTCAATTTCCTCGGCCCTGGCAAGACCTTCTGTGCCCATGCACCGGGCGCCGTTGAACCCTTGGGCAGTGCGATCAAGTATTTCCGTTCAGAGTTCGAAGCCGGTATCGCGCCAGCCAGCGCAGCCACGCTCGTTCCGGGCAAAAGTCCGACAGTGGTCGGCGCATAACAAGACACAACGGTCGGCGGCTGTTCGGGCTGCCGTCCTCGTACCTGCTGACGCCCTCCGGGCTGAACGATACGGGTACTACCGAGATTCCATTAGCCACGCCCGCTGACAACGGGCCAACGAAGACCTTTGAACCATGGCTACTATTCACGTAGACGGCAAAGCGCTCGAAGTCGATGGTGCAGACAACCTGTTACAGGCATGTCTGTCGCTGGGCCTCGATATCCCTTATTTCTGCTGGCACCCTGCCCTTGGCAGCGTTGGCGCCTGTCGCCAGTGCGCGGTCAAGCAGTACACCGACGAGAACGACACACGCGGTCGTATCGTCATGTCCTGCATGACGCCAGCCACCGACAACACCTGGATTTCCATCGAAGACGATGAGTCCAAGGCCTTCCGGGCCAGTGTCGTCGAATGGCTGATGACCAACCACCCGCATGACTGCCCGGTCTGCGAGGAAGGCGGTCACTGCCACCTGCAGGACATGACCGTGATGACCGGCCACAACGAGCGCCGTTATCGCTTCACCAAACGTACCCACCAGAATCAGGAGCTGGGGCCTTTCATCGCGCACGAGATGAACCGCTGCATCGCCTGTTATCGCTGTGTACGCTTTTATAAAGACTACGCGGGCGGCACCGACCTGGGCGTCTACGGTGCCCATGACAACGTGTACTTCGGTCGCGTTGAAGACGGCACGCTGGAAAGCGAGTTCTCCGGCAACCTCACCGAGGTCTGCCCGACCGGTGTGTTCACGGACAAGACCCACTCCGAGCGCTACAACCGCAAGTGGGACATGCAGTTCTCACCAAGCATCTGCCACGGTTGCTCCAGCGGCTGCAACATCAGCCCGGGTGAACGCTACGGTGAATTGCGCCGCATCGAAAACCGTTACAACGGCTCGGTCAACCAGTACTTCCTCTGCGACCGCGGACGTTTCGGCTACGGCTACGTCAATCGCAAGGATCGCCCGCGCCAACCATTGCTTGTCGACGGCCAGGTCAAACTGAGCCTGGACGAGGCGCTGGACAAGGCGGCGGACCTGCTGCGCGGCCGTAACATCGTCGGTATCGGCTCTCCTCGCGCCAGCCTCGAAAGCAACTATGCGCTGCGTGAGCTGGTGGGGGCCGAGCATTTCTACAGCGGTATCGAAGCCGGTGAGCTGGAGCGTATCAGACTTATGCTCAAGGTCCTGAACGACAGCCCGCTGCCGATCCCGACCCTGCGCGATATCGAAGATCACGATGCCATCTTCGTCCTCGGCGAAGACCTGACCCAAACGGCGGCACGTATGGCCCTGGGCTTGCGCCAGGCCGTCAAAGGCAAGGCTGAAGACATGGCTGCGGCGATGAAAGTCCAGCCGTGGCTCGACGCGGCCGTGAAGAACATCGGTCAGCACGAGCTCAATCCGCTGTTCATCGCCAGCCTCGCCGAAACCCGTCTCGACGATGTTGCAGAAGAATGCGTACATGCAGCGCCCGATGATCTGGCGCGTATCGGTTTTGCCGTGGCTCATGCCCTGGACGCCAGCGCACCTGCCGTCGATGGTCTGGACAGCGAGGCGCTGGAACTGGCGCAACGCATTGCCGATGCGCTGCTGGCTGCCAAACGACCGCTGATCATTTCCGGCAGTTCGCTGGGTTCGACAGCGCTGATCGAAGCTGCTGCCAACATCGCCAAGGCCTTGAAGCTGCGCGACAAGCAGGGTTCCATCAGCCTGATCGTGCCTGAAGCCAACAGCATGGGCTTGGCGATGTTCGGCGGCGAGTCCGTAGATGCCGCGCTGCAAGCGGTGATCTCCGGCAAGGCCGACGCCATCGTGGTGCTGGAAAACGATTTGTATCGTCGTGTGGACGCCAAGATCGTCGACGCCGCACTGAGCGCTGCGAAGGTCGTGATCGTCGCTGACCATCAGAAAACCCCGACCAGCGACCGCGCCCACCTGGTCCTGCCAGCTGCCAGCTTCGCTGAAGGCGACGGCACACTGGTCAGCCAGGAAGGCCGTGCCCAGCGCTTCTTCCAGGTCTTCGATCCGACCTATCTGGATGCCAGCATCCTGGTCCACGAAGGCTGGCGCTGGTTGCATGCCCTGCGTGCCACCTTGCTGAACAAGCCGGTTGACTGGACGCAACTCGACCACGTCACCGAGGCCTGCGCCAGCAGCACCCCGCAACTGGCGGGTATCGTCAACGCCGCGCCGTCTGCGTCGTTCCGCATCAAAGGCCTGAAACTGGCTCGCGAACCGCTGCGTTATAGCGGCCGTACCGCGATGCGAGCCAATATCAGCGTGCATGAGCCGCGCACCTCGCAAGACATCGACACAGCGTTCTCCTTCTCCATGGAAGGCTACTCGGGCTCGGCCGAGCCTCGTCAGCAGGTGCCATTCGCCTGGTCGCCGGGCTGGAACTCGCCGCAGGCCTGGAACAAGTTTCAGGACGAAGTCGGCGGTCACTTGCGCGCCGGCGACCCGGGCACTCGCCTGATCGAAAGCCAGGGCGATGGTCTGTCGTGGTTCTCCAGCGTGCCACGTGCGTTCTCTCCAGAGCGCGGCACCTGGCAGGTCGTGCCGTTCTTCCACCTGTTTGGCAGCGACGAAACCTCGTCTCTGGCCGCGCCGGTTCAGGAACGCATCCCGCAGGCCTATGTCGCAGTGGCCAAGTCCGAAGCCGATCGTCTCGGCGTCAACAACGGTGCCCTGCTCTCCTTGAGCATCAGCGGTGAAACGCTGACCTTGCCGTTGCGCATCAGCGAAGAACTGGGCGCAGGCCTTGTGGCATTGCCGGCAGGACTGCCTGGCATTCCGCCAGCACTCTTCGGCAAATCCGTTGACGGTCTGCAGGAGGCAGCGCAATGACCTGGTTTACCCCTGATGTGATCGACGCAATCATTGCAGTGGTCAAGGCCATCGTGGTGTTGCTGGCGGTCGTGGTTTGTGGTGCCCTGCTGAGCTTCATCGAACGTCGTCTGCTGGGTTGGTGGCAGGACCGTTATGGTCCGAACCGTGTGGGTCCGTTCGGCATGTTCCAGATCGCAGCCGACATGCTGAAGATGTTCTTCAAGGAAGACTGGACCCCACCGTTCGCCGACAAGGTGATATTCACCCTGGCGCCGGTGGTTGCCATGAGCGCCCTGCTGATCGCCTTTGCGGTCATCCCGATCACCCCGACCTGGGGCGTCGCGGATCTGAACATCGGTCTGTTGTTCTTCTTCGCCATGGCCGGTCTGTCCGTGTATGCGGTGCTGTTCGCCGGCTGGTCGAGCAACAACAAGTTCGCCCTGCTGGGCAGCCTGCGTGCTTCGGCACAAACCGTGTCCTACGAAGTGTTCATGGGCCTTGCGCTGATGGGCATCGTGGTTCAGGTAGGCTCGTTCAACATGCGCGACATTGTTGAGTATCAGGCGCAGAACCTGTGGTTCATCATTCCGCAGTTCTTCGGCTTCTGTACGTTCTTCATCGCAGGCGTCGCGGTCACTCACCGCCACCCGTTCGACCAACCGGAAGCCGAGCAGGAACTGGCTGACGGCTACCACATTGAATATGCCGGCATGAAATGGGGCATGTTCTTCGTGGGCGAATACATCGGGATCATCTTGATCTCGGCGCTGCTGGTGACGCTGTTCTTCGGTGGCTGGCACGGCCCGTTCGACATTCTGCCATCGCTGGCATTCTTCTGGTTCGCCTTGAAAACCGCGTTTTTCATCATGCTGTTCATCCTGCTGCGCGCCTCCATCCCGCGCCCGCGTTATGACCAGGTCATGGATTTCAGCTGGAAGTTCTGTTTGCCGCTGACCCTGATCAATTTGCTGGTGACTGCTGCGATTGTGTTGTTGAACACACCGGCAGGCTCGGTTCAGTGAGGATTTGACCCATGTTCAAATATATTGGTGACATCGTTAAGGGTACGGGTACCCAGTTGCGCAGCCTGGTCATGGTCTTCGGCCACGGCTTTCGCAAGCGCGACACCCTGCAATACCCCGAAGAGCAGGTTTATCTTCCGCCCCGCTATCGCGGCCGCATCGTCCTGACCCGCGACCCCGATGGTGAAGAGCGCTGCGTGGCATGCAACCTGTGTGCAGTAGCCTGCCCCGTCGGCTGCATTTCGCTGCAGAAGGCAGAAACAGAGGACGGACGCTGGTACCCCGACTTCTTCCGCATCAACTTTTCGCGCTGCATCTTCTGCGGCCTGTGCGAAGAAGCCTGCCCGACAACCGCGATCCAGCTCACGCCGGACTTCGAGATGGCCGACTTCAAGCGTCAGGATCTGGTGTACGAGAAGGAAGACCTGCTGATCTCCGGACCCGGCAAGAACCCTGACTACAACTTCTATCGCGTTGCCGGTATGGCCATCGGCGGCAAGCCCAAGGGCTCCGCACAGAACGAAGCCGAGCCGATCAACGTCAAGAGCTTGCTGCCTTAAGGAAGTAAAGATGGAATTCGCTTTCTACTTCGCATCCGGTATCGCTGTTGTGTCCACCCTGCGGGTGATCACCAACACGAATCCGGTGCACGCCCTGCTCTACCTGATCATCTCGCTGATCGCCGTAGCAATGACGTTCTTCAGCCTCGGCGCTCCGTTCGCCGGCGTGCTGGAAGTCATTGCCTACGCGGGCGCAATCATGGTCCTGTTCGTGTTTGTGGTGATGATGCTGAACCTCGGCCCGGCCTCGGTTCAGCAGGAACGTGCCTGGCTAAAACCCGGCATCTGGATCGGCCCGGTCATTCTCGGCGCGCTGTTGCTGGCCGAGTTGCTGTATGTGCTGTTCGCCAACCCGACCGGCGCTGGTGTCGGTCACACCACGGTCGACGCCAAGGCAGTCGGCATCAGCCTGTTCGGGCCCTATCTGCTGGTGGTGGAACTCGCCTCGATGCTGTTGCTTGCAGCAGCCATCACGGCCTTCCATCTGGGCCGCAACGAGGCCAAGGAGCCAAGCCAATGAATGCTATCCCTCTTGAGCACGGTCTGGCGGTCGCCGGGGTCCTGTTCTGCCTGGGTCTGGTCGGCCTGATGGTGCGCCGTAACATTCTCTTCGTGTTGATGAGCCTGGAAATCATGATGAACGCCGCTGCACTGGCGTTCGTTGTGGCCGGCAGCCGTTGGGGGCAACCGGACGGGCAGGTGATGTTCATCCTGGTGATCAGCCTTGCGGCAGCCGAGGCCAGTATCGGCCTGGCGATCCTGATGCAACTGTATCGCCGCTTCCACACTCTCGATATCGATGCTGCCAGCGAGATGCGCGGATGAACCTTCTCTTTCTGACTTTCGTATTCCCCCTCATCGGTTTTCTGCTGCTGTCGTTCTCCCGTGGACGCATCTCGGAAAACCTCGCTGCGCTGATCGGTGTCGGCTCCATCGGCCTGTCAGCCATCGTCACGGCCTGGGTCATCTGGCAGTTCAACGTGGCACCACCTGAAGGCGGTCACTACACGCAGGTGCTGTGGCGCTGGATGGACGTCGATGGCTTCCAGCCCAACTTCGCGCTGTATCTGGACGGGCTGTCCGTCACGATGCTGGGCGTCGTGGTTGGTGTCGGCTTCCTGATCCACCTGTTCGCGTCCTGGTACATGCGCGGTGAAGCGGGCTACTCGCGCTTCTTCTCCTACACCAACCTGTTCATTGCCAGCATGCTGTTCCTGATCCTGGGCGACAACCTGCTGTTCATCTACTTCGGTTGGGAAGGCGTGGGCCTGTGCAGCTATCTGTTGATCGGTTTCTATTACAGCAACCGCAACAACGGCAACGCAGCCCTCAAAGCGTTCATCGTCACACGTATCGGTGACGTGTTCATGGCTATCGGCTTGTTCATCCTGTTCCAGCAATTGGGCACGCTCAATGTGCAGGAACTGCTGGTCCGGGCGCCGGAACACTTCAAGGTCGGCGATTTCTGGATCGTGCTGGCGACCTTGATGCTGTTGGGCGGTGCGGTCGGTAAATCTGCACAGCTGCCACTGCAAACCTGGCTGGCGGATGCGATGGCCGGTCCTACTCCTGTTTCGGCGCTGATCCACGCAGCGACCATGGTCACGGCGGGCGTCTACCTGATTGCGCGTACTCATGGCCTGTTCGCACTGGCACCTGACATCCTGCATCTGGTCGGCATTGTCGGCGGCGTCACGCTGGTTCTGGCGGGGTTCGCCGCACTGGTGCAGACCGACATCAAGCGTATCCTCGCCTACTCGACCATGAGCCAGATCGGTTACATGTTCCTGGCACTGGGCGTTGGCGCCTGGGAAGGCGCGATCTTCCACCTGATGACCCACGCCTTCTTCAAGGCGCTGCTGTTCCTTGCTTCCGGTGCGGTGATCGTTGCCTGCCACCACGAGCAGAACATCTTCAAGATGGGCGGCCTGTGGAAGAAACTGCCATTGGCCTACGCCAGCTTCATCGTCGGTGGCGCTGCTCTTTCCGCCCTGCCGCTGCTGACGGCGGGCTTCTACTCCAAGGACGAAATTCTCTGGGAAGCATTTGCCAGCGGTAACAATGGCTTGTTGTATGCCGGTCTGGTGGGCGCGTTCATGACGTCGCTGTACACCTTCCGTCTGATCTTCATCGCGTTCCACGGTGAAGCCAAGACCGAAGCACACGCAGGTCACGGTATCGCTCACTGGCTGCCACTGTCGGTGCTGATCGTACTGTCGACGTTCATCGGCGCGTGGATCACTCCGCCCCTGGCCGGTGTGCTGCCGCAGAGCGTCGGCCATGCCGGTGGCGAAGCCAAGCACAGCCTGGAGATCGCCTCTGGCGCCATCGCGCTGGCCGGTATCCTGCTGGCAGCATTGCTGTTCCTCGGCAAGCGCCGCCTGGCGACGGCTATCGCCAACAGCGCTCCGGGCCGTTTCCTCTCGGCCTGGTGGTTCGCGGCATGGGGCTTCGACTGGATCTACGACAAGCTGTTCGTCAAGCCGTATCTGGCAATCAGCCATGTACTGCGTAGTGATCCGTTCGACCGCACCATCGGCTTGATCCCACGTCTGGTCAAAGGCGGTCATGACACCATGAGCCGCACCGAGACCGGCCAGTTGCGTTGGTATGCTGCCTCGATCGCCGTGGGTGCCGTTCTGGTACTCGGTGCCGTCGTTCTGGTTGCGATCTGATATGAACCTTGCGAATTTGCGAAAGGAATTGAGCCCGTCATGATTCTGCCCTGGCTAATCCTGATCCCCTTCATCGGCGGCCTGCTGTGCTGGCTGGGTGAGCGCTTCGGCTCTACCCTGCCGCGCTGGATTGCGTTGCTGACAATGACCCTGGAACTGGTTCTCGGCCTCTGGCTGTGGGCTACCGGCAACTTCGGCTACGCGCCGGTGCCGGGTGCCGATCCGACCTGGACCCTGGAATTCCACCATCCGTGGATCACCCGCTTCGGCAGCGACGTGCATCTGGCACTCGATGGCCTGTCGCTGCTGATGATCCTGCTGACCGGCCTTCTGGGTGTGCTGTCGGTGCTGTGCTCGTGGAAGGAAATCCAGCGCAAGGTCGGTTTCTTCTACCTTAACCTGATGTGGATCCTGGGCGGTGTCGTCGGCGTGTTCCTGGCCATCGACCTGTTCATGTTCTTCTTCTTCTGGGAAATGATGCTGGTGCCGATGTATTTCCTCATCGCGCTCTGGGGTCACAGTTCTTCGGATGGGAAGAAAACCCGTATCTACGCAGCCACCAAGTTCTTCATCTTCACTCAGGCCAGCGGCCTGATCATGCTGGTGGCGATCCTGGGTCTGGTGCTGGTGCACTTCAATCAGACCGGCGTGATCACCTTTGCCTACGCCGACCTGCTGAAGACCAAACTGGCACCGGGCACCGAGTACATCCTGATGCTGGGCTTCTTCATTGCCTTCGCCGTCAAGCTGCCGGTGGTGCCGTTGCACTCCTGGCTGCCGGATGCGCATGCCCAGGCACCGACTGCAGGCTCCGTCGACCTGGCGGGTATCCTGCTGAAGACGGCGGCTTACGGCCTGCTGCGCTTTGCCCTGCCGCTGTTCCCCAACGCATCGGCCGAGTTCGCACCGATTGCCATGACGCTGGGGCTGGTCGGTATCTTCTACGGCGCATTCCTGGCATTTGCCCAGACTGACATCAAGCGCCTGATCGCGTTCTCCAGCGTTTCGCACATGGGCTTCGTACTGATCGGTATCTACTCGGGCAGCCAGCAAGCGCTGCAAGGCGTACTGATCCAGATGATCGCCCACGGTCTTTCGGCTGCGGCACTGTTCATTCTCAGTGGTCAGCTGTACGAGCGCCTGCACACCCGCGACATGCGTGAGATGGGCGGCCTGTGGTCACGCATCGCTTACATCCCGGCCATCAGCCTGTTCTTTGCCGCCGCCTCTCTGGGTCTGCCGGGCACTGGCAACTTCGTCGGCGAGTTCCTGATTCTGCTGGGCAGCTTCGCCAGCTCACCATGGATCACGGCGATCGCCACCTCCGGTCTGGTATTTGGTTCTGTCTACTCGCTGATCATGATCCACCGCGCCTACTTCGGCCCGTCGAAGTCCGACGAGGTTCTGAAGGGCATGGACGGACGGGAAATGATCATGGTGCTGGGCCTTGCCGTGTTGCTGGTCGTGCTCGGGGTGTTCCCGCAGCCGTTCCTCGACACTTCGGCAGCGACCATGCACGGCGTGCAGCAATGGCTAGGCACTGCCTTCACTCAACTCGCTTCGGCCCGGTAAGAGCGCTATGGACCTGACGATTCAACACTTTATTGCGCTTGCGCCACTGCTGATCACCAGCCTCACCATTGTCGTGGTGATGCTGGCGATCGCATGGCGCCGCAATCACTCGCAAACGTTCCTGCTTTCGGTAGCAGGCCTCAACCTGGCCCTGCTGTCGATCTATCCAGCACTGAAAGTTGCCCCTCTGGTCGTGACGCCACTGCTGCATATCGACAACTTTGCCTGCCTGTACATGGCGATCATCCTCGCCTCTACCCTCGCTTGCGTGACCATGGCGCACGCCTATCTGGGTGACGGCAAGGCCGGGTATCCGGGCAATCGCGAAGAGCTTTACCTGCTGATCCTGCTGGCAGCGGCCGGTGGGCTGGTGCTGGTCAGTGCTCGGCATCTGGCGGGCCTGTTCATCGGCCTGGAACTGCTGTCGGTGCCGGTCTACGGGCTGGTGGCTTATGCCTTCTTCAATAAGCGCTCGCTGGAAGGCGGCATCAAGTACATGGTCCTGTCGGCCGCAGGGTCCGCGTTCCTGCTCTTCGGTATGGCGCTGCTGTACGCAGAGGCAGGTTCGCTGAGCTTCGACGGTATCGGCAAGGCCATCGCAGCGACCGGTATGCCGAGCCCGATTGCCAGCCTGGGTCTGGGCATGATGGTAGTCGGCCTGGCCTTCAAGTTGTCACTGGTACCTTTCCACCTGTGGACCCCGGACGTTTACGAAGGCGCCCCTGCGCCGGTCGCGGCCTTCCTGGCAACCGCCAGCAAGGTGGCGGTATTTGCGGTACTGGTGCGTCTGTTCCAGATTTCACCGGCAGCCAGCAGCGGTGTCCTGCATGACGTACTGGCAGTCATCGCCGTAGCGTCGATCCTGGTCGGCAACCTGCTTGCGCTGACTCAGACCAACCTCAAGCGTCTGCTGGGCTACTCCTCCATCGCTCACTTCGGTTACCTGATGATTGCGCTGGTGGCCAGCAAAGGCATGGCGGTCGAGGCGATTGGTGTCTATCTGGCAACTTACGTCCTCACTTCGCTGGGCAGCTTCGGCGTGATCACCATGATGTCTTCGCCTTACAGCGGACGTGATGCCGACGCGATGTTCGAATACCGCGGTCTGTTCTGGCGTCGCCCTTACCTGACGGCAGTCATGACCCTGATGATGCTGTCGCTGGCAGGTATCCCGCTTACCGCTGGTTTCATCGGCAAGTTCTATATCATCGCCACCGGTGTCGAATCGCAGCTGTGGTGGCTGATCGGGGCGTTGGTCATCGGTAGCGCCATCGGCGTGTTCTATTACCTGCGTGTGATGGTCACCATGTATCTGGTCGACAACAAGCTTCCTCGCCACGACGCAGCCATCAACTGGGCTCAGCGCACAGGTGGTGTGATGCTGCTGGCCGTTGCGATCCTGACCTTCGTGCTGGGTGTTTACCCGCAACCGCTGCTCGATCTGGTGGTCAATGCCGGTCTGCACGTAGCAGGCTGATCCTGCGCAAACGCAAAGCCCTGCTCTTGAGCAGGGCTTTTTTTGTCTCCGAAAACGGCTGGAACGGCTACCCGGCAACGCTTTTCGCGGAACGCACAGCGCCTGGGGATAGGCCCACCGTTCTTTTGAATGCACGGCTGAAGGCGGCCAATGAACCGTAACCCAGTTGACTGGCAACAGCCTCCAGAGAACAGTGTTCGCGGCTCAGGCGGTGAAACGCCAGGCGCATTCTCAGCTCCGTCAGGTACTGCAATGGCGGCATACCCGTTGCCTCGAGAAAGCGCTGTGCGAACACAGAGCGGGAATGCCTGGCCTCATGGGCAAGCGTGGCCACCGTCCAGCGTCTGCCTGGACGCTGGTGCATCATGACGATGGCGCGACTCAGCCGAGGGTCTTGCAAAGCACCGAGCCAGCCTGTGGCATTCCCACAGCCACCCGCGACCCAGCCACGCACCAGCAGCGCGGCCACGACTTCAGCAAGACGTGCCAGAATGCCTGCGTGCCCGGCCTGTAGCATCAAGGCTTCACGCTCCATTGCCGCGAGCATGGGCCGCAGCTCGGGGCACGTTTCCAGCAGAGTACTGACCTGCATGACATCCGGCATGGCGGCAACAAGCGGCTGCATGCCGCCCAGTTCCAACTCCATGCAACAGCTGAAGATAATCGCCCGATCAACCGCTCCGCCCTCCTCGGCATCAGCCCGATCGTGAACGCCATCGCTGATGCCGGTAGACGGATCAAACAGCTGTACATCGCTTGCAGCCGTGTCTTCGGCCGTCAACACAGCGTGGTGCCCACCGCGCGGAATAAGAACCGCGTCGCCGGTATCGAGCCTGTACAGAACGCTCTCAGCGCTGCGTAGCCAGACCGGCCCACGCCCGACGAAATGAAACTGCGCTCGTCCGATTGCGTTAGTGAAGCCAACACCCAGAGGCGGCACAACTTCCAGCCTGCGGAATTGAACGCCGAAAAGACGCATACCGAGCAGCAGCTCGCTGATGGGGTCATTTGACGGGGCTTGCATGGAGAGAGGCCACTTCGAGTTCAGGACGATCAATCAATTTATCAGGATTTTACGTCATAGACCGTCCTGCGTCATCGACCTACAGTGCGCCCATCACTTCTACCGCGTGGAAATAGCCTCATGAATCACATTCGCTTCGTTCACCTGCTGCGCAATACCTTGCTTGCTGCGCTGCTGACCGGACTATCGTCACTGGCCCTGGCAGTAGACAAACACTACACCGTCACAGCCCCTGACGGCGTCAAACTCGCTGTGCAGGAATCAGGCGATCCGAACGGCCCGGCCCTGATTTTCATTCACGGTCTGCTGGGCAGTCGCCTCAATTGGGAAAAGCAGATCGCCAGTCCCCAACTGCAGCGCTACCGAATGATTACCTATGACCTGCGCGGTCACGGGCTTTCCGACAAGCCCGACAGTGTCGAGGCGTACCGTAACGGGCGTCGCTATGCGGACGACCTGGCAGCGGTACTTGAAGCCACTACAAGCAAGCGTCCGGTATTGGTCGGCTGGTCATTGGGCGGCGTGGTCATGTCCAACTACCTCGCCGCCTATGGTGACGCGAAGATCGGCGGCGTTGTGTATGTTGATGGTGTCATCGAGCTTAACGCGGCCCTGATTACAGCCCACCCTCATCTATATGCCGGCCTGAGTTCAGAGGACCTGAAAACCCACCTTGATGCAGTACGTACCTTTCTCGGACTGTGCTTCCACACACAACCGGACGCACCGACTTTCGAGCGGCTGGTGTCGAGTGCTGCGATGGCATCGTGGGCAATGACCCGTGCTACGCCTGCAATGACTGTCGATGTGGCCGAAGGCCTGCCCAAGGCAAAGGTGCCGGTATTGATGCTGTATGGCGGCAAGGATGAACTGGTCAACCTTCAGCCCAGCATCGCACGCGCTCGGCAGCTCAATCCTCGAATTCAATCGAAGGTGTACGAAAACTCAGGCCACGCGCCATTTTTGGAAGAAGCATCGCGCTTCAATACCGATCTGGCCGCCTTCATGGACTCGGCTGCGATCGCGGCAAAAAGCTCAGAATGAGACCTGCTCTCATGCGCGGGTCTGTGTCGACCACGCGACCTGCCAATGTCAGCCTGGCAGTCTCACGGGTTTCTTGGAGCCGGAGCCGCTGAACAATCCCCAACTGGAGATGAACAGCGCAGCCACCAGGGGTCCGATCACAAAGCCGTTCAGACCAAAGACCGACATGCCGCCAAGCGTGGAAATAAGGATCAGGTAGTCCGGCATTTTGGTGTCTTTGCCCACCAGGATGGGGCGCAGTACGTTATCCACCAGACCGATCACGAAGACGCCAAACAAGCCCAGCACCACGCCTTGCCAGATCATGCCGCTGAGCAGGAAGTAGACCGCCACTGGCGCCCAGACAATCCCGGCCCCTACCGCAGGCAACAGCGACAGGAACGCCATGATCACCGCCCACAGCAGCGCACTCGGGATGTCCAGCACCCAGAAGATGAAGCCACCCAGCGCACCTTGCGTCACCGCGACCACCACGTTGCCTTTGACCGTGGCACGTACCACTCGGGTGAACTTGAGCTGCAGACGACGCTTCTGCTGTTCGCCCAACGGGAAGGCCGTGCGGATCTTGCGCACCAGTTCCTGTCCGTCGCGCAGAAAAAAGTACAGCAGGTAGAGCATGATGAAGACGCTGACGACAAAGTCGAATGTGCCCTGCCCAAAGCTGAATGCCTGCGTCGCCAGGTACTGACTGCCCTGCATCGCACCCTTGGCGATTTTGTCGCGCAACCCTTCCAGGTCGCCCATGCCCAGACGATCAAGCAGCGCCTGAATGGAGTGCGGCAGCAGGTCCTTGAACTCGGCCAGATAGCCGGCAATATCCAGTTGCCCGGTCTCGACGTTCTTGTACAGCGTGGTGCCCTCCTGAACCAACAAGGCACTGATCACGATCACCGGCAGAATCGCGATGACCAGACAGATCGTCAGGGTGCACAGGGAGGTGAGATTGCGTGACCAGTTGAACTTGATCTGCAACTTGCGCTGCACAGGCGCGAAGATGATCCCGAGGATGACCGCCCAGAACACTGCGCCATAAAACGGCAGCAGAATCCATATGAAGGCAATGGTCACCAGTACCAGTAGCAGAATGAGGGTTTTGTATTGCAGCGTGGTTTCGTTCATGTCCTGTCCATGTCATTAGACCGCGCATCGCGCCCGGTCTAGAGCTTAGTCAGCACACGAGCGCACGAGTGCCATCTTCCATGACGGCAATATGACGGCGATGCCGGGTACAGGCTGTGGCAGGGGTTTACACCCCTGCCGGAGAGGTATCAGACCCTGAACTGACCGACCAGACCGTCCAGGCGTGCGCCGAGTTCGGCCAGGCTGCGTGATGTCTGGGCGCTTTGCCGGGTTTCATCGGCGACACTCTCGACTGCACCCGCGATCTGATGGACGCTGCGATTGATTTCCTCGGCAACCGCCGTCTGCTCTTCTGCGGCACTGGCGATCTGCGCGTTCATCGAATTGATGGTCGCGATCAGCTCGCCGATGCTCACCAGCGATGTACCGGCTTCGTTGGCCTGCGCCGAGGTGCCGTCGCCTGCTTCGCTGGAACGGCGCATGGCTGTCACCGCCTCCTGAGTGCCCTGCTGCAAGCGGTCGATCATGCCCTGGATCTCCTGCGTGCTCTGCTGTGTCCGGCTGGCCAGTGCCCGTACTTCGTCGGCGACCACGGCAAAACCGCGTCCTGCCTCCCCTGCCCTGGCGGCCTCGATGGCAGCATTGAGTGCCAGCAGGTTGGTCTGTTCGGCGATCGAGCGAATGACGCCCAGCACACTGACAATGGAAGAAACATCCTTCTGCAAGACGTCCAGTGAAGAGCCGCTTTTGCGGATGTCATCGACCAGCGCGTGAATCTGCCGAATGCTGCCATCCACCACGCGCTTGGCGGCTCGCCCTTGCTCGTCGGTCTGCTGAGCAGCAACGGACGCACCCTGTGCGCTCTTGGCAACCTCTTGAGCAGCAGCCGACATCTGATTGATTGCAGTAGCCACCTGATCGGTTTCGTGACGCTGCCGGTCCATGGCCGTTTCCGAGCGCTGTGCCTGCGAGCTGACTTCGCCGACCAGGCCATTGAGCTGCCCGGTCATTTCACTGATTTGACGAACCATGCCATGAATCTTGTCGACAAACCTGTTGAACGAGCCTGCCAGATCACCGAGCTCGTCATTGCTGGTAATCACCAGCCGACGAGTCAGGTCGCCTTCACCTGCCGCGATGTCATCCAGACTGTTTTTCATCAGGCCGAGCGGGCGCAGCAAAGTGCCTGTCAGCACTATTCCGATGATGCCGATAATGACCAGGACCAGAACAGTAATGCCGAGAATGCTGTAGAGCATCTCCTTCAAGCGTGCCTCGACACCCTGCCTGACCACGGCGACCTGAGCATCGATGCCATCGATATTGACGGCAGAGCCGATGACCAGATCCCATTTCGGCAGATAATCCGTATAGCCGATCTTGGGGACCGGTTCAGTCTTGCCAGGCAGGGCCGACGAGTACATTACATAGTGGGTGCCCGCCTTGCCGACCGCCACCAACTCGCGATTGATATAGACGCCGTTCGCATCACGGGCATCAGCAAAACTTTTGCCCACACCGTCAGGGCTGTTGCTTCTGAAAATCCGGATCACCTGAGAGTCGTAGCCAAAGATGTAACCATCCTTGCCGTAACTGACCGAGGAAAGCAGCTTGATAGCGTTGGCACGCGCAGCGTCGTCGCCGGGCGCGGCGGCATCGTAAAGTGGTTTGATGGCGGTCATGGCGATAGCAACGTAGTTTTGCAACGTTGCCTTGGCCTCGTTGAGTAAGCGCTCTCGCGTATCGCTGACCTCTCGCTCGGCCTGCCGATGCAGCATGAATACGGTCGTAGCGCTGATCACCAGCGCAAACATCAGAACCGGCAGGACTGCCAGCGACAGAACCTTGGCTTTCAGACTGAGACGCATAGGATTGGCCTTATGGTTATTTTTATAAGTCAGAGGTGCCCAATCAGGTTATCGGCACTCTCCGATGGACATTAAGACCTGTCGTGCCTTTTGTATGAAGACGCTGAACGATACTGGCTGACGCCCTAGGGGGCAGTCCGCTCGGGCAGGTCGATGCGTACCCGAAGCCCACCTGCCGGGCTCTCCTGCAGTTGCAGTTGACCGCCCCATGCCTCGACGATATCGCGCACGATACCCAGCCCCAGCCCGTGGCCGGTAATCTGCTCGTCAAGACGAGCGCCACGGCTGAACACTTCTGCGCGTTGCGCCTCCGGAATACCGGGTCCATCGTCATCCACCAACAGGCAGAAGCCCTGATCCTGACTGAGAATGTCCAGACGCACCTCGCTGTCGGCCCATTTGCAGGCATTGTCCAGCAGGTTGCCGAGCAGCTCGAGAATGTCCTCCCGATCCCACGGCAGATACGTGCCCGCCTCCACATCGTTGATCAATTGGAGATGAGCACCATGGATCATGCCCAGCGTGGAGAAAAGCCCGGGCAGTTCGGCGTCACAATCGAAGCGGGCTCCCGGTAGAGCGTCACCGGAGAGACGTGCGCGATTGAGCTCGCGCTCCAGACGCAGGCGGATATTTTCCAGCTGCTCCTGCAAGGTCCTGCGCAATCCAGGGTTGGCGTCCAATTGTCCGCTGAGGGCCAGGCTGAGCAAGACCGCGAGCGGTGTCTTCAAGGCATGTCCCAGATTACCCAGTGCGTTACGTGAGCGTTTCAGGCTGTCCTCGGTATGCGCAAGCAAGTGGTTGATCTGCGCCACCAGCGGCTCGAGTTCGAGGGGAACCTGGTTGTCCAGTTGTGAACGCTGGCCCTGCTGGAGCTGAAAAATCTGCTCGCGAACGGTTTCAAGCGGGCGAAGCGCTCTTCGCACGGTGATGCGTTGCAATACCAGCACCAGGATCAGCGCGGCCAGCCCAAGTCCCAGCCCGATCTGCTGCATGAGGCGAAAACTCGCCCTGACCGGTGTGTAATCCTGTGCGACGGTGATTGAAACCTCTTTGCCGAACTTGCGGTATTCGCTGGTCAGCATCAACAGCGATTGCCCGGTCTTGCCGAGCTCAAGATTGGCATGCAAACCTACCCCGGGCTGGGGCAACTCGAAATCCCACAGGGAACGGGAGCGCCAGTGCCCCTGCGGCAAGTCCATACGGAAGTAATGGCCGGACAGTGGACGCTGATAGGCACCGGACAAGCGATGGTCATCCAGTTGCAGCCCGGCAGGACCTCGCACCAGCGCTACCAGCAGGTTTTCACTCTCGTTGCGCAGACCTGACTCCAGGTAGCGCTGCAGGCCCACTTCGAACAGCCAGAGACTGGTCTGCGCCATCACCAGACCGACAACGACCATGACGGCGATCAGCCCCAGACTCAGACGTCGCTGTATGGATTTCAACCGCCGGCTCCGCCGTACAGATAGCCCTGACCGCGGCGTGTCTCGACGACTGCGCGGCCCAACTTGCGCCTCAGGTGATTGACATGGACTTCGATGACATTGGAATCACGCTCGTTTTCGCCATCGTACAAATGCTCTGACAGATGGCTTTTCGAGAGAATCTGTCCAGGGTGCAACATGAAATAACGCAGCAGACGAAACTCTGCCGAGGTGAGCTGGATATCCACGCCGTCCCGGCTGACGCATTGACGGCCTTCATCCAGATTAAGACCGGCGGATTCCAGCGTGGGCTGGTTGGCCAGCCCGTGCGAACGTCGCAGCAATGCCTGAATACGCAGTTGCAGTTCTTCAGGATGAAAAGGCTTGGTCAGGTAATCATCGGCACCTGCCTTCAAGCCTTCTATGCGCTCTGACCAGGAGCCGCGCGCGGTCAGAATCAACACGGGGGTCGCCAGACCTTTGCTGCGCCACTGCTGGAGAACCTCAAGCCCTGGCATGCCAGGCAGCCCCAGATCCAGAACGATCAGGTCATACGGCTCGCTTGCGCCTTGATGAACCGCATCGCGCCCGTCGGCCAGCCAGTCGACCGCGTAGCCTTGACGCCCCAGCGCAGCGAGCAGCTCATCGGCAAGGGGAACATGGTCTTCAACCAGTAGCAGGCGCATCAGTCATCGTCCTCGTCTTTCAGCAATCGGCTATCACGCGCATCGAACTTGAGCTCGCGGACAACGCCCTCAGGGGTCAGCAATTCAAACTCATACACGTACACATTATTCTTTTCCTCTAGCTCGGCCTCGAGCAGACGAGAGCCCGGATGAAGGCCCATCGCGCGCTCGATGAACTGTTCGAGAGGCAGGATGACCCCGCGCTGACGCAAACTGAGCGCTTCATCCTGATTCAGATCTCTGGCATACACAAAAGAGCAGGTCAGGCTCAAACCAAGGATGACACAGAGACGCTTGTCGACATTCATTAGTTATCCTGATGATTCCTGTAGACCTGGCCCGTGGCGGCGTCTATTTCGAGGACCCACTCAATACCCTGTTTGTCACGCAGCTCGACATTGTAAACGTACCTGCCGTATATGTTCTTGAACTGCGTGCCGATAATACTGGCATCGGGGTGTTTGCTCAGCGCTTTGGCGTCTAGTTTCTCAGCCGAATGAAGCGTACCTGCATCACTGAGGCGCAGCACTTCCTGCGGGTCGACGCCGCACGCCTGAATGAAACAGGACGTCAAAACCAATGTGAGGGCCGCCAGCAGGGTAGTCAGCGTTTTCATAGAGGGTATCCATAACGATCGGTGCTTCTATGGCGCCCACCTTAACCGGTACAACTTAACTCAAACTGAATAGATCTGGCCGAGTGCCATCAAACACTCTGACAGGTTCACCCTTGCATGGAGTTTCAGGCCATTGCTGTTAAACTCGCAGATTGCATTTATCGCGTCAGCGATCGCCATTTTTCCGGGGCCAATACACAGTGGAAATTTTCAAAGAATTTACCTTCGAGTCAGCACACCGCCTCCCCCACGTTCCAGAGGGGCACAAGTGTGGACGTCTGCACGGCCATTCGTTTCGTGTCGGCATTCATCTGGCCGGAAAGGTTGATCCGCATACCGGATGGATCCGGGACTTTTCGGAGATCAAGGCGATTTTCAAACCGCTGTACGAACGCCTTGATCATAACTACCTGAATGACATCCCGGGCCTGGAGAATCCAACCAGCGAAAACCTGGCGAAATGGATCTGGAATGAGTTGAAACCTCTGCTGCCGGAACTGTCGGCCGTCCGTATTCACGAGACGTGCACCAGCGGATGTGAATACCGCGGGGATTGATTGCCCTGAAAATAAAAAACCACCTTGCCGGTGGTTTTTTTGTGCCTGTCGATCGGAAGTACATGTTGAATGACGTGTTCTCACGCTGGTTTTTGCAGGCACTAGACAAACAAAAACCCTCAACGCGTAAGCGAAGAGGGTTTCTGGAATTCAATCTTGACGATGACCTACTCTCACATGCGGAAACCCCACACTACCATCGGCGATACATCGTTTCACTACTGAGTTCGGGATGGGATCAGGTGGTTCCAATGCTCTATGGTCGTCAAGAAATTCGGGTACCGAATCGTGCCGTGCGGCGCGCTTCAGCAAATCGGGTATGTGATGGTCGATTCAGGTGTCGTTCGTGACGCAAACTTTCGGTTCGTGTCGTCTTCACAGTCACCGCAATCTGGTCATTCGACGCAAATTGCTTGGGTGTTATATGGTCAAGCCTCACGGGCAATTAGTATTGGTTAGCTCAACGCCTCACAGCGCTTACACACCCAACCTATCAACGTCGTAGTCTTCGACGGCCCTTTAGGGAACTCAAGGTTCCAGTGAGATCTCATCTTGAGGCAAGTTTCCCGCTTAGATGCTTTCAGCGGTTATCTTTTCCGAACATAGCTACCCGGCAATGCCACTGGCGTGACAACCGGAACACCAGAGGTTCGTCCACTCCGGTCCTCTCGTACTAGGAGCAGCCCCTCTCAAATCTCAAACGTCCACGGCAGATAGGAACCGAACTGTCTCACGACGTTCTAAACCCAGCTCGCGTACCACTTTAAATGGCGAACAGCCATACCCTTGGGACCGGCTTCAGCCCCAGGATGTGATGAGCCGACATCGAGGTGCCAAACACCGCCGTCGATATGAACTCTTGGGCGGTATCAGCCTGTTATCCCCGGAGTACCTTTTATCCGTTGAGCGATGGCCCTTCCATACAGAACCACCGGATCACTAAGACCTACTTTCGTACCTGCTCGACGTGTCTGTCTCGCAGTCAAGCGCGCTTTTGCCTTTATACTCTACGACCGATTTCCGACCGGTCTGAGCGCACCTTCGTACTCCTCCGTTACTCTTTAGGAGGAGACCGCCCCAGTCAAACTACCCACCATACACTGTCCTCGATCCGGATAACGGACCTGAGTTAGAACCTCAAAGTTGCCAGGGTGGTATTTCAAGGTTGGCTCCACGCGAACTGGCGTCCACGCTTCAAAGCCTCCCACCTATCCTACACAAGCAAATTCAAAGTCCAGTGCAAAGCTATAGTAAAGGTTCACGGGGTCTTTCCGTCTAGCCGCGGATACACTGCATCTTCACAGCGATTTCAATTTCACTGAGTCTCGGGTGGAGACAGCGCCGCCATCGTTACGCCATTCGTGCAGGTCGGAACTTACCCGACAAGGAATTTCGCTACCTTAGGACCGTTATAGTTACGGCCGCCGTTTACCGGGGCTTCGATCAAGAGCTTCGCTTGCGCTAACCCCATCAATTAACCTTCCGGCACCGGGCAGGCGTCACACCCTATACGTCCACTTTCGTGTTTGCAGAGTGCTGTGTTTTTAATAAACAGTCGCAGCGGCCTGGTATCTTCGACCGGCAGGGGCTTACGCAGTAAATGCTTCACCTCCACCGGCGCACCTTCTCCCGAAGTTACGGTGCCATTTTGCCTAGTTCCTTCACCCGAGTTCTCTCAAGCGCCTTGGTATTCTCTACCCAACCACCTGTGTCGGTTTGGGGTACGGTTCCTGGTTACCTGAAGCTTAGAAGCTTTTCTTGGAAGCATGGCATCAACCACTTCGTGTTCTAAAAGAACACTCGTCATCAGCTCTCGGCCTTAAGATCCCGGATTTACCTAAGATCTCAGCCTACCACCTTAAACCTGGACTACCAACGCCAGGCTGGCCTAGCCTTCTCCGTCCCTCCATCGCAATAACCAGAAGTACAGGAATATTAACCTGTTTTCCATCGACTACGCTTTTCAGCCTCGCCTTAGGGACCGACTAACCCTGCGTCGATTAACGTTGCGCAGGAAACCTTGGTCTTTCGGCGTGGGTGTTTTTCACACCCATTGTCGTTACTCATGTCAGCATTCGCACTTCTGATACCTCCAGCAAGCTTCTCAACTCACCTTCACAGGCTTACAGAACGCTCCTCTACCGCATCATCAAAAGATGATACCCGTAGCTTCGGTGCATGGTTTGAGCCCCGTTACATCTTCCGCGCAGGCCGACTCGACTAGTGAGCTATTACGCTTTCTTTAAAGGGTGGCTGCTTCTAAGCCAACCTCCTAGCTGTCTAAGCCTTCCCACATCGTTTCCCACTTAACCATGACTTTGGGACCTTAGCTGACGGTCTGGGTTGTTTCCCTTTTCACGACGGACGTTAGCACCCGCCGTGTGTCTCCCATGCTCGGCACTTGTAGGTATTCGGAGTTTGCATCGGTTTGGTAAGTCGGGATGACCCCCTAGCCGAAACAGTGCTCTACCCCCTACAGTGATACATGAGGCGCTACCTAAATAGCTTTCGAGGAGAACCAGCTATCTCCGAGCTTGATTAGCCTTTCACTCCGATCCACAGGTCATCCGCTAACTTTTCAACGGTAGTCGGTTCGGTCCTCCAGTTAGTGTTACCCAACCTTCAACCTGCCCATGGATAGATCGCCCGGTTTCGGGTCTATTCCCAGCGACTAGACGCCCTATTAAGACTCGCTTTCGCTACGCCTCCCCTATTCGGTTAAGCTCGCCACTGAAAATAAGTCGCTGACCCATTATACAAAAGGTACGCAGTCACCCAACAAAGTGGGCTCCCACTGCTTGTACGCATACGGTTTCAGGATCTATT
>NZ_LT222319.1:865000-2260000 GCF_900074915.1 Pseudomonas cerasi | reverse complement strand
CGTGGCCGTAATTGACACCCTCACTCCAGATAGGCGTTCGGGCAATTGCGTCCAGCAGCGGCGACTGAATACCCTTGGGAAAGTGCGCACGCGATAGCGCGATCACACCCTTGAGCACGCGTGTACAGTCCTGTTTCTGTTCAGCGCTCGGTGTTCCGATCGCCACCATGCGCGTGATGTCGGTGGTACCACCAAGGTACTGCCCGCCCGAATCGATCAGCAGCAAACCGTCGCCTTCTATCCGCGCATGCTCCGCCTCGGTCGCGCGGTAATGCGGCATCGCGCCATTGGCGTTGAATCCCGCAATGGTGGCAAAGCTGGGCGACACATAACCCGGACGTCGCTCGCGTGCCTGAGTGAGCTTTTCATCAATGGTCAGTTCGCTGACAGGCTCTCGCCCCAGCGCACTGTCCAGCCAGGCGAAGAACTCGCAGAGCGCGGCGCCGTCCTGCTCCATGGCCTGACGGATGTGGGCCGTATCGGTCTCGGTTTTTTGCGATTTCAGCAACGTGCTCGGGTTGAGCCCTTCAACCAGCGTGACCTCGCTGTCCAGGTAATCGAGCAGCCCGCAGGTAACCCGGGCCGGATCGACCAACAGCCTCGCGTCCTTCGGCAGCTCGCGCAAGGCAGCGCCAATCTGCGTGTATTCCATGAGGTTGATACCGTCGCGCTCCAGGCGCGCACGTACCGAATCCGGTACTTTCTTCGAGTCCACGAACAGCGTAACGCTTTGCGGACCGATCAAGGCAAATGCGATGAACACCGGATTGTAGGAAACGTCTGCGCCACGCAGATTGAACAGCCAGGCGATGTCGTCCAGTGTGGCGATGAAATGCCAGTCAGCTTTTCGCTCGACGATGATCTGACGAACCCGCGCGAGTTTTTCGTTACGGTCCAGTGACGCCTGGGGAGGCAAATGCTCGTAAATCGGGTGAGACGGCAATGCGGGGCGGTCCTGCCACAGCTCGGTGAGCAGGTCGATATCGGTTCGCAGCCGCGCACCACGTTCGTAGAGCTTGCTTGCCAATGTCCGCGAAGAGGCAACGGCCAGAACCGCCCCATCAACGGCAACCACGCTCTCTGCCTTGGCTTCATCTGCCAGCCATTCGAGCGGGCCTTGCTGGCCGGGCATCAGCTTCACCAATTCGATGCCGCTGCCAGCCAGTTCCTTGGTGGCCTGTTCCCAATAGCGGCTGTCAGCCCATATGCCGGCGAAATCTTGGGTGATGATCAGCGTACCGACCGAGCCGTGAAAACCCGACAGCCACTGGCGCCCCTGCCAATAGCCGGGCAGGTATTCGGAGAGGTGCGGATCCGCTGACGGCACCAGATAGGCATCGATGCGCTCCCTGCTCATCAAGGCGCGGGTTTGCGCCAAACGTTCTGCCACGTCTGAACTGGCATTGGATTGCGTACTCATTGACTCTCCTGCTGACCCGGAAATTGACTGCTTTCACCGGTTCAGATAATGGAGCACTCATCGAGCCTGAGCAACCGCCCAGAACGCTGGCTGAATCAGAGAGGCGCGAATCGAGTCAGCCGCGCGCGCTATGTCCTGCTCGCGAGTGAAGCGCCCCAGACTCAGGCGTATGGTCTGGCTGGCGGCCTGCGGGCTCAGCCCAAGGGCCAGCAGGACATGCGACGGCAGGTTTTTCGCCGAGTTGCAGGCGGAAGTGGATGAAAAGGCGAGGCTCTCACCCAGCGCGGCGACGTCCAGATCGTTATGGGTGAACGTAAAACTGAGTGTGTGGGCAATCCGCTGTGTGGGACTGCCGTTGATACACACCCCGGGAATCCCGGCCAGGCGCTTACAAAGAAGATCGCTCAGCCGCTGTATTTCAACCACCTCACCTTCGAGCACCTCTGCCGCCAAGGCAAAGGCCGCGCCCATTCCGGCAATCTGATGCGTTGCCAGTGTCCCCGAGCGTAAGCCACATTCGTGCCCTCCCCCATGTATCTGGGCGAGAACACGCTGCTGCGCACGCGGACCGACGTACAAAGCGCCGATGCCCTTGGGCCCGTAGATTTTGTGTGCCGAGAGCGACATCAAATCTACCGCGAGCTGGCTGAGGTCGATTGGCAGCTTGCCAGCGCCCTGTGCAGCGTCGACATGCAACAGCGCCCCGTGCCCCCGTACGCGTCTGCCGATTTCGGCGATGTCGTTAACGGTACCCAGTTCGTTACTGACCAGCATCAGCGAGACCAGAAATGTATCGTCACGCAAGGCTGCACTGACGGCATCGGCACTGATCAGGCCCTCGCTGTCCGGCGCCAGCCAGGTGACCTCGACGCCCTCCTGCTCAAGTTGACGGGCGGTGTCGAGGGTAGCCTTGTGCTCGATCAGGCTGGTGATGATATGACCGGGTTTGCCTCCGGCGGCGGCTGCCTGGCGCTTGGCACGCTCCTGAGCCACCCCCTTGATTGCCAGATTGCTGGACTCTGTCGCGCCGGAAGTCCAGATGATCTGCGAGGCTTGCGCACCCACCAGATGCGCAACCTGCTCACGGGCAAGCTCCACTGCAAGGCGGGCCTTCTGGCCGAACGAATGGGAGCTGGAGGCCGGATTGCCGAAGTTGCCTGACACCCCCAGGCAATCGATCATCACTCTGATAACGCGCTCGTCCACAGGGGTGGTGGCGGCGTAATCGAAATACAGCACTGGCTCGTTCATGCGCGCTCCTCGTTCACAGACCATGAAGAGGATCATGCACGAAATCAAATAGAACTAAAAATTATCAATTAATATTTATATAGACAAAAATAGAATATAAAGAAATTTTCCATCGTAAAATCTGTTGATCTCTGCACGCCCGACTGAGGCGGCAGTCTGTGTCATTAAATACACATCGAAAGATGATATTTTTTTGACAGTCTTATAAATCAATACTTTAGATTCTCCAATCTACCATTTATCAAAAATCTAACAGAAACCTGACGAAATAATTTGACAGATACCCTGCCGCCACCGATATATAGGACCGTCAGGCACACTCCGGTTTTACGCACATGCCGCAGAGCATAGCGTCGGAATAATCAGCCGAAGTTGACTGCTGTCCCGTCTCACCCTGTCAGTTATTTCCACGGCGCTTATCCGGCGCTGGCGGATGCCTGTTGACTCTCCATTCCTTTTTTAAATGCTGAATGCGTTCGGTGTGGCGGTAGCGTTGCCTGTTGCAATGCGACCCACTCGACGCTTATGCGTTGATGCTCGGTAAACGGCTCCCTGACTGGATCGACCGATTCGGCGGTAGCGTGCCCGGCAATCAACGTACGTCTGCAACGGATGCCCGGTCACCCGCTTGGCAACGCACTGATTCATAGAAACATGGAGGCTTCGATGATTAACGTGACCAAGACGTACCTGGGTGATATCGACCAGTTCAAACGCTATGTCGAAGGCATCTACGCACGTGGCTGGCTGACCAATCACGGGCCGCTGGCCAGGGAACTGACAGACCGACTCAAGGACTACCTGGGCGTCAGGCACATTATTCTGACCAACAACGGCACCCTGGCCCTGCAAGTGGCCTATCGGGCGCTGGGGCTGAGCGGCAGCGCAGTGACTACGCCATTCAGTTTTGTCGCGACCAGCAGCTCGCTGCAATGGGAAGGCATTCGGCCCATCTTTGCCGACATCGATGCGCACACCTGGAACATCTCGCCCAACCACATCGAAAACAGCATTACCGAAGACACCACGGCGATCGTCGCCACCCACGTGTTCGGCAATCCTTGCGACGTGCAAGCCATCGAGCAAATAGCCCGCAAGCACAAGCTCAAGGTCGTCTATGACGGCGCACACGCATTCGCCGTGCGTCACGCAGGCCAGTCGGTGCTCAATCACGGGGACATCAGTACCTTGAGCTTCCATGCCACCAAGCTGTTTCACACCATTGAAGGTGGCGCGATCATCACCAACGATGACGAGCTGGCCAGACAAGCCCATCTGATGTGCAACTTCGGCATTTCCGGCGTCGACCGGATCGATGGCCTCGGCATAAACGCCAAGCTCAATGAGTTCTCCGCCGCCATGGGGCTATGCATTCTCGACAACATCGGCAACATTCTCGAAGCGCGCGCGGAGATAGCCGACCACTACACTTCGTCGCTGCAAGATTATCTGGATCTGCAGACACCCCAGGCCGATAGCCAGCTGAATCACAGCTATTACCCCGTGGCCTTGCGCGACGAGCAACAATTGCTGGGCGTGCGCACGGCACTCAACCAGCACAAGATCAACCCTCGCCGCTACTTCTACCCGTCGCTGGACACCCTTGAATACCTGCAGCCGCAACCCGGCCAGCTGGTGTCCAGAGCGTTGAGCGAGCGAGTGCTGTGCCTGCCGATCTATCCCGGTCTGCTGAGAAGCGAGCAGGACCTGGTCATCCGCACCCTGATCGAAGCCTGCAGCGAGACTGACTATCGGGCTTGCACCGTTGCACGGGTCTGCTGACGATCATGCCAGGCAAACATTCCCTCATTCGTAACACCCTCCTGAATTACGGCGGGCAGGCTTACGTGCTGCTGGTCGGGATTCTGATCATGCCGTTCTATCTGGGCCACCTGGGTGCAGAAGCGTACGGCCTGATCGGTTTTTTCACCCTGCTGCAGGCCTGGCTGCAATTGCTGGATGTCGGCCTGTCGCCCAGCCTGGTACGTGCGGTGGCGAATGCGCGAGACACTCCAGCACGTAAACAACACCTGGGTCGTCTGCTGCGCTCGTTCGAACTGATCTTTCTGCCGTTGGCAATGTTCAGCGCCCTGCTTGTCGCGGTCGCCAGCCCCTGGATCGCCGCACACTGGCTGAACGCAAACACGCTACAACCCGACACGCTGACCCATTGCGTCAGTTTGATGGGCATCATCATTGCCCTGCGCCTGTATTCGACGCTGTACAGAAGCGCGATTCAGGGTCTTGAACAACATGCCTGGCTCAACGCCGCCAATGTTTCGATCGCGACGTTGCGCTACTTCGGTGGCCTGGTGCTGGTCAGTCAGTTTTCCCGGGACCCACGGGACTTCTTTGAATTTCAACTGGCGGTGGGGCTGGTCGAAACCCTGCTGTTTGCCGGCAAGGCACGTGGGCAAATGCCTGCACCGCATTGGCTGACCGGCCTGGACTGGCCATTGATCAAGCCGATCCTGCCGTTCGCCGCCAGCCTGTCGCTGAGTGCTGTGCTGTGGATCGTGCTGACTCAGGTGGACAAGGCTCTTTTGTCGAATCTGCTGCCGCTGGACCAGTACGGCTATTTCTCATTGGTGGCGTTGATCACTACCGGCATCGTGATGCTGACCAACCCGCTGGTCCAGACGCTGCTGCCGCGCCTGACCGTGTTGATGGCCGAAGGGCGACGCGACGATATGCACGCCCTGTTTCTGGCCGCCAATCGCCTCGCCTGTACCTTTTTATTCCCGCTGGCTGCGGTCATTGCCCTGTATGCAGAGCCGTTGATCCTCGCCTGGACCGGCGATCCGGTTGCCGCGCGCTGGAGTCGTCCGGTGCTGGGCTGGTATGCGCTGGGCAGCGCCATCATGGCAGCCAGTGCCTTTCAGTTCTATTTGCAATACGCCTATGGCCGGATGCATTTGCACCTGTGGTACAGCCTGATATCGACGCTGGTCAGCGTGCCGGTGATGGTTCTGGCGATCCATTACCAGGGCGTGTACGGCGCGGCGTTGGCGTGGTTTTTTCTGCGGGCGACGTCCTTCGCGATATGGCCAGTCATCGTGCATCGACACTTGGCCCCCGGTCTTCATCGCCAGTGGTTGAGCGACATTCTGCGGATCAGCGCGATGAGCGCTGCAGGCCTGGTGGTCAGCGCCCCTGTCTTCAATCTGATTGCCGGTGAAAGCCGAATCAGCGTGCTTCTGGCACTCGCGCTCAGCGGGCTTGTCACCCTGACACTGGTGGCGACGAGTCATCGGCCGCTGGCATCGAAACTCTATGTTCTGTTCAGTAAACCGAGTACTTGAGCCATGGACGACACTGTAAAGAATACCGACGAAACCTGCCTGGCGCCGCCGCTGCTGAGCATCGTATGCCCCGCCTACAATCAAGAGGGCTTCATCGCTCAGACGCTGGACGGGCTTTTGGCACAGCAGACCGATTTCAGGTACGAAATCCTGATCAACGACGACGCCTCCACCGACGGCACCGCGCGCATCATTGCGCACTACGCCGAGCGGTATCCGACGATCATTCGGGCCTTCTATCAGCAGGTCAATCAGTACAGTCAGGGCAGCGCATGCGTCCCGGGCCTGTTTGGCGAAGCACGCGGTCGCTACATCGCCTACTGCGAAGCCGATGACTACTGGACCGATCCGCAAAAACTGCAGCTGCAAGTGGACTTTCTCGAAGCTCATCCGGATTACGTCATCACTTATCACGACGCGTTCGTCTTCGATGAGCACGGGCAGTATGGCGTGCAGTTGCAAGGTCATCTGCGCGCCGATGCCTCGGCGCTGGAGTTGCAAAAAGCGAGACGCCTCTCGACCCTGACTGTCTGTTTTCGCAATGTGTTCAGCCAGATGCCGCCCGAATTGAGCCTGTGCAGCGCGCCGTTGAACGATATGTGCTGGTGGTCGTTGCTGGGGGCCTACGGCAAGGGCAAGTTCATGGCCGGGATCAAGCCGGCCGCCTATCGCATGCACCCTGGCGGGGTGTTCTCGATGCGCAGTGACAAACGCAAGTTGCACATGAACCTGCAGACCTGCTCAAGCCTGGCCAACTATTACAACCGCCTGGGCAATCAGCCGCTGTACCAGTATTTCCTGATGCAGACGGTGTGCCTGTCGCTGGCCGCACTCGCCCCCCGCCACAAGCTGCAGACGGTGTGGAAGGTGGCAGGCAACGTGATCGGCAATCTGCGCAGGCGCCTGTTGCCGGACACTGGCAACGCTCATGTTCAGTAGTGTGCTGGTGTTGTGCGTCGGCAACGTTTGCCGCAGCCCGATGGCGGTCGCGATGCTGCATGAACGCCTGAAGGCCACGCAGGTGCGTATCCAGTCGGCAGGCATCGCCGCGCTATCGGGTTCGTCGATCGACCCGACGGCACATGCGGTGCTGCAGTCGCACCGGGTGCAGCCTCGGCGGCATGCCGCTCGCCAGGTGAATCGCGAGCTGCTGCGCGAGGCCGACCTGATCCTGCTGATGGAGCAGGCGCATTTTTCCAACGTCCTCGAACTGGCCCCCGAAGTGCGCGGCAAAGCGTTTCTGATCGGTAAATGGCAGGACCCGCTCGACATCACCGACCCTTACCGGCGGCCCGCGTCAGCCTTCGAACAGACCTACGCGCAGCTCTCACGCTGCATCGACGACTGGCTTCCCCATTTTCAGTCAGGAGCAACAGGATAAATGACCGTCATGAACCATCCTTCCCTGAATTTCCAAGCGGACTCCCGGATTGATCTGGCAACGGTCCTGCGGATGCTGTTCGATCACAAGACCCTGATCCTGTTGACCGTCGGCCTGTTTTTTCTGCTCGGCCTGGGCTACGCCATTCTGGCCACGCCGGTGTATCAGGCCACCGCCATGATTCAGATAGAACCCCGAAAAATCGGCATCGAGGGTACGCCGGAAGTCAGTGCCAAGCCACTCTCGGTGTCGCAGGCGACCACCGAGATCGAGTTGATCAAGTCCCGCGCGCTGCTGGGCAAGGTCGTCGACGATCTGAAGCTCAATAGGCTCCAGACACCTGATTTGTTTCCTGTGATCGGTCCTTATCTGTATCGCACCTTCAAGCCCGCACGCGACGGTGAACTGGCGCAGCCTTTATTCGGCCTGACCCAATATGCGTGGGGCGGCGAAAAAATAGAGGTGTTCCAACTGGAAGTGCCAGAGCACCTGCTGGGTGAAAAACTCACCCTGACCGCAGGCAAACCCGGCCAGTTCTCGCTCTACGATAGCAAACACAATCTGCTGCTCGGCGGGGCGATCAATCGCGTGGTCGAAGGCCACGGAATCAAGATTCAGGTCGCTACGTTGCAGGCCCGGCCCGGTACCGATTTCACTGTCTCCAGACAGCGCACACTCAGCACCGCGCTGATCTATCAGAACCGCCTGAAGATCGCCGAGGCCGGCAGGGATTCGGGGATCATCTACCTGTCGATCGAGGACCAGGATGCGCATCGGGCCAACCGGATTCTTGATGAAGTCAGCCATCTGTATGTACGCCAGAACGTCGAGCGCAGTTCTGCCGAAGCCGCCCAGCGACTGCAGTTTTTGCGCTCGCAGTTACCCGCCGTACGCAAGCAGCTCGAAGAATCGGAAACCGCACTGAATACCTTCCAGACCAGCGCCCGGTCGGTGGACCTGAGTATCGAAACCAAGGGGGTGCTTGACCAAGTGGTCAGTCTCGACTCAATGCTGTCGGAACTGAAACTCAAACGCGTCGAACTGGAACGGCTGTATACCCGCGAGCACCCGACCTATCGCAGCCTGATGAGCCAGATGAACCAGCTGGAACAACAGCGCCAGGGCCTGCTGAAAAAAATCGACGCGCTGCCCATGACCCAGCAGGAGTTGTTGCGCCTGACCCGTGATATGCAGGTCATCAGCCAGACCTACACACTGATGCTCAACAAAAGCCAGGAGCAGGACATTCTGCGCGCCGGCAACATCGGCAACGTACGGGTCATCGATAACGCCGACACCAATGTCGAAAGACCCGTCAAACCGATGAAAACACTGATCGTGCTGATTGCCACGCTGCTCGGCGCGCTGGTCGCGATGACCATGGTTTTCGTGCGCCAGGCGTTCTATCGCGGCATCGAAAGCGCCGAGATCATTGAAAATCTGGGCATGCCGGTCTACGCGTCGCTGCCGCACTCGCGCCAACAGGAGCATCTGGACAAGCGCGACCATGCCGGACAGGAGTCGAAGTTGCTGAGCATTGCCGCGCCCGCCGAGCTGGCGATCGAGTCATTGCGCAGCCTGCGCACAAGCCTGCACTTCGCCATGCTTGAAGCGCGCAACAACGTGCTGATGATATCCAGCCCGACACCGGGTGCCGGCAAGTCTTTTGTGTCGAGCAATCTGGCGACCATCATTGCCCAGACCGGCAAACGGGTCCTGCTGATCGATGCCGACATGCGCAAAGGCTACCTGCATCGCCTCTTCGGTCTGCAACCCAAACACGGGCTGTCCGACACACTGGCGGCGCGTCTGCGCTGTACCGAGGTCATCAACAGCACCCGTGTCCGGCATCTGGATTTCATCTCCTGTGGTTTCGCCGCGCCCAACCCCTCGGAGCTGCTGATGCATGACAACTTCCACAAGATGCTTGCCGAACTGTCGCCGCTGTATGACCTGATTCTGATCGACACCCCGCCCATCCTGGCCGTGACCGATGCGACGCTGGTGGGCCGTCAGGCGGGCACTTGCCTGCTGGTGGCGCGCTTTGGCATGACCACCGTCCAGGAAATCGAAGCCAGCAAACGCCGTCTGGGTCAGAACGGAATTCTGATCAAGGGCGCCATTTTCAACGCGGTGGTGCGCAAGGCCACGACCTCCGACTACGACTACGCCGCCTACGGCTACAACTACCACCCCGCGCCCCGATAGCCGGGGCGCTGCTTGCCGCTGACCGAGCTGTTTCATTTAAAAGGAATTAACCATGTCCCACTCCGACCAGGATGTCCGCTGGTACCTGATCCAGACCAAACCACGGCAGGAAGCCCGTGCCGAAGAACATTTGCGGCGTCAGCAGTTCGAGTGCTATCGACCGTTACAGGCCGATGCAAAAAAACCCGGCACCAGGGTTCAGGCCGGCGAGGCCTTGTTCCCCGGTTATCTGTTCATTCACATGGATCAGGTGCAGGACAACTGGTACCCGATTCGCTCCACCCGCGGCGTCTCGCGCATTGTGACTTTCGGTGGTCATCCGGTCCCGGTTCGGGATCATCTGATCGAGCAGATCCGCCAACGACTCGCCACACCCGCGCCGAAAACACAGTTTACCCAGGGGGACGCGGTGCTGATCACCCATGCCAGCTGGGGTGAAGTCGAGGCCATCTTTCTGAGTGAAGATGGCGCGCAGCGCGCGGTGATCCTGCTCAATATGCTGCAACGTCAGCAAAAAGTGGTGTTGCCGATCAGCAGCCTGTCGCGAATCGAGGCGAGCGCCTAGCGCTCGAACCCGCCGCAACCTGCCGCACGACGTGTACTGAAAGCATGCGTCGCACGCCTGTTTCACCAGCCTCGGAATCGCACCATGCCGCGCCAGACCACCCTGGTGACGCTCACCTATGGTGACCGTTTCAGCTATTTGCACACCCTGATCAGCCGCTCGCTGGAAAGCCCGCTGATTGGCCGTGTGATCGTTGTCAGCAATGCTTCCACCGCGCCACTGCAAGCGCTGTGCGATGAGTGGCCCGATCGGGTTCAGGTGATCTGGCTGCCGCACAACACCGGCTCGGCCAATGGCTACTCGGTGGGCATTAACGCCGCGCTGCAAACCGGAGACGACTGCATCTGGCTGATGGACGACGATAACGCACCGACCGCGCATGCCATCGAGGCATTGCATCGATCCTTGCGTGAACGGCAACTCATCGACGGCCAGGACAACTGCGCGGTGCTCGGCTTTCGCCCCACGCATCAAGCCGACATCGCCGCAGGTGTGCCGCTGCAATATGCGATCCAGCGGCGCTCAAGCTTCTTCGGCTTTCACATCGCACAGTTGCCGTACAAGATCTGGCGACGCCTGCCGTGGGGAAAGCCCGATGCCACCCGGCTGATGCCGGAACACGTGCAACTGCCTTTTGCCACTTACGGCGGGCTGCTTGCCCATCGCAGCCTTTACCAAAAGATCGGCCTGCCGCTGGATGCTCTCAAGCTGTACAGCGATGACAGCGAATACACCTGGCGCATCACCGACGGTGGCGGAAAGCTGTTTCTGGTGCCCGATGCGCGGCTGGACGATCTGGAAGACTCCTGGAACATCAAGGCACGTACCCGCAATGTCTATGAAAGCTACCTGCTGGGCGGATCGGATCTGCGCGCCTACTACGCAGCGCGCAATCAGGCCTGGTTCGACAAACATGTCTGGGCGGCCTCCCCAATCAGCTATCGGCTCAATCGCTGGGTTTTTCTCTGCCTGCTGAACCTGTATGCCTGGCGCTGTGGCGCAGCGCAGCGTCTGGACCTGCTCAACGACGCCATTCGCGAGGGCGAAGCCGGCAGGCTGGGCCTGAACAGGGCCTACCCGCTATGAAAATCCTTTTCATCAACAGCCTCTACGCGCCCGATATCGGCGGCGGCGCAGAAATCATTCTGCAACGTACCGTCGAGGGCTTGCAGCAGCGCGGGCACAGCGTCGCGGTTTTGGCCACCACTGACCGGCCTGGCTTGCAACTGGCGGAGGTCAACCGGGTCAAGGTCTATCGAGCCGGCCTGCTTAACCGTTACTGGCACTTCATCGCCCAGCGTCCGGGCCGTCTGGCGCGCTTTGCCTGGCACTGGCGCGATCGCTACAACGCAGGCATGCGTGAGTACGTGGAGCGCGTGATGGAGCTGGAGCAACCAGAACTGGTGGTGTGCCATAACCTGACGGGCTGGTCGGTCTCGGCATGGGACCAGATCACCCAGGCCAACTGCCCGATCGTGCAGGTGCTGCACGACTTTTACTTGCTGTGCCCGGCAAGCACGATGTTCAGAAAGGGCAAAAGCTGTCAGCGCCGCTGCACGACGTGCACACGGTTGCGCAGCCAGCATGCACACCAGTCGGAACAGGTCAGCGCGGTGGTCGGTGTCAGCCGCTTCATGCTCGACACGCTGCGGGAGCAGGATTATTTCAAGCATGCCAGAGGCTATGTGGTGCATAACGCCAGCCCGTTTAC
Organism: Pseudomonas cerasi; assembly: GCF_900074915.1. Taxonomy (GTDB): domain Bacteria; phylum Pseudomonadota; class Gammaproteobacteria; order Pseudomonadales; family Pseudomonadaceae; genus Aquipseudomonas; species Aquipseudomonas cerasi. The sequence goes on along the minus strand of NZ_LT222319.1, from coordinate 2,248,162 downwards.
GCCAGCGCTTCGCGAGCAGCCCAAGGCACTTGTCAATGACGCACCGTTGCGTTTCGGTTACCTGGGCACCCTGTCGACCAACAAGGGGCTGGAGTGGCTGATCGAGCAGTTCCAGCGCCTACCGTTCAAAGCCACCCTGCAGATTGCCGGTCGCGGACAGTCGACTGACGAAAAGCGCTTCAAAGCCATGGTCACGTCCCCCGACATCAGTTTCGTCGGTTTTCAGAGACCCGAGAACTTCTATCGCCAGATCGATGTGGCGATTGTGCCTTCCCTGTGGAATGAGCCGTTCGGCATGGTCGCGGTCGAGGCATGCGCGCACTCGCTGCCGGTCATCGCCAGCCGCATGGGCGGGCTCACGGAAATCATTCAGGAACCGCTCAACGGCTTGCTGTGCAGCCCCGATGATCCTGACTCACTGGGGCTGGCGATGCTCAGGCTGCATCAGCAGCCCGAACTGCTGGCACGCCTTGGCAGCCAGGCACGCAGCAGCGTCGCGTCGTTGATGAATCTGGACCTGATGCTGGACCAGTACGAAAGTATCTTCGCCCAGACCTTGCAGGACCGCAGCACGTAGCACGGCGAACGGGCGCAATCGCCCCCTTTGACGACATCACGGACACGGTGTGGCACCCATCAGCTCACCTTCATCAGCAGGATGCTCAAGATGATTTTCATCAATGCACGGTTTCTTACCCAGGACATCAGTGGTGTACAGCGCTACGCAGAGCAGATGTGCCGAGCGCTGAAGCGACTGCGCGACGATCTGCTATTCGTTGCCCCGCACAACATCAGACGGCATGACTGCGCCAGCGCATTGGAGGCGCACTGCATCGGGCGCTCCACCGGGCATGCGTGGGAGCAGATCGACCTGCCGCTGTACCTGAAACGTCGGGGCAGTCCGCTGTTGATCTCGATCAGCAACACTGGGCCCATGCTGTATGGCAACCAGATTGCGACCCACCACGACATCAACTATGTGCGCTACCCGCAAAGTTACACCCGGCTGTTCCGGCTGGCCTATCGGACCATCACCCCGATCCTGCTGTCGCGCGCCAAAACGCTGATCACCGGCAGCCACTTCTCGCGCAAAGAAATATCCTCGTTCTATGGCTACGCAGAAGACAACGTTCTCGTCGTACCGGCTGCGGTCAGCGACGATTTCATCCCGGGGTCGACCGCTGTAGGTCAGCCGAACTACCTGCTGGCCGTGTCCTCACCGGCCGTGCACAAGAATTTCAGGCGGATGATTCAGGCCTTTCTCAGCCTGCGTGGGCACACGGATCTGCAACTGCACATTGTCGGCGCAGCCAGCGCGCTGTTCGCCGACCCGAACCTGCAACACCTCGCCTGCCGTGACCCGCGCATCCGTTTTCTGGGGCGCCTCAGTGATGCCGAATTGATCGAGCAATATCAGGGCGCGACCGCGTTCGTGTTCCCTTCGCTTTACGAGGGCTTCGGCATCCCGCCGCTCGAAGCCCAGGCCTGCGGCTGCCCGGTGCTGGCGGCCAATGCCGCATCGATCCCCGAGGTTCTGCAAGGCAGTGCTTTGTATTTCGACCCGCTGGACGTCAGCCACATGGCCGCAGCCATGCAGCGCATTCTGCTGGATGCGCCGTTGCGCAACGCGCTGCGTGTACAAGGCCTGCAAAACGTGCAGCGCTTTTCCTGGGAGCTTTCCGCGCAGCGCCTTTCCCAGCGCATCGACACGTTGCTGGCGTCCGACCCCGCGCAGCAAAGCAGACTGGACGTCACCGCCGAATCGTCCACCGGCAAACCCTGACTCCACAACAGCAACGCCAGGATGCGCGCCGTCGCGTCCGCAGTAGCGCGGGCCATTACAGCAAGGAACGCCCATGAAAATCGCTATCGTCCACGACTGGCTGGTGAGTTACGCCGGTGCCGAGCGCGTGCTTGCATCACTGATCAACGTCTGGCCCGCTGCGGACCTGTTTGCCGTCATCGACTTCCTCAGCGATCAGGACCGCGCGCACCTGCACGGCAAGGCCGCCAGAACGACGTTCATCCAGAAGCTGCCCGGCGCCCGCAAACACTATGCGCGCTACCTGCCGCTGATGCCGCTGGCCATCGAGCAACTGGATCTGTCCGGTTATGACCTGATCATCAGCAGCAGCCACGCAGTGGCCAAGGGCGTGCTGTGCGGCCCGGACCAAGTGCACATCAGTTATGTGCACTCGCCGATCCGCTATGCCTGGGACTTGCAGCACCAGTACCTTCAGGAGTCAGGGATGAACAAGGGCATCAAGGGTGGTCTGGCACGTCTGATCCTGCATTACATTCGCCTGTGGGACCAGCGCACGTCGACCGGTGTGGATGCCTTCATCGCCAATTCCGGGTTTATCGGTGCGCGCATCAGCAAGGCCTATCGACGCGACTCCACCGTCATCTACCCGCCCGTGGACACGCTCGGCTTCACTGCCCAAGGCGCGCGCGGGGACTTCTACTTCTGCGCCTCACGGATGGTGCCTTACAAACGCATGCCGATGATCGTCGAAGCCTTTGCCGCGATGCCTGACAAACGCCTGATCATGATCGGCGACGGACCGGACCTGGCCAAGGCGCAGGCCATTGCCAGCCAGGTGAGCAACGTGACGCTGCTGGGTTTTCAGCCAGGTAACGTGCTGCTTGAGCACATGCGCAGCGCCAAAGCGTTTGTCTTTGCCGCCGAGGAGGATTTCGGCATCAGCCCGGTCGAGGCCCAGGCCTGCGGCACGCCGGTCATCGCCTTCGCCAAGGGCGGCGTCATGGAGACCGTGCACGGCCTGGATCACCCGCAACCGACCGGCGTGTTCTACCGACAGCAAACGGTCGCATCACTGATCGCCGCCATCGGCGAATTCGAAGCGGCGCAATCACGCATCTCTTCCGAGGCCTGCCGGGCCAATGCCGAGCGGTTTTCGGTCGCGCGCTTCGAGGAGGAGATCAAGGCCTTCGTCGAGGACCGTCTGACCGCCTCAAGCGGGATCCATCTGGGGCGCCTGCCTCAGTCGCCATGGGTCGCCCAGGCATCGTCCGGCCTGGGCAGCGAACTGCCGGGCCGTGTTGTCTCCCTGAAAACCGTCTGAGCGAGCCCTTCCCATGCGTACTTCAGTCCGCGGCATTCTGCGTGCCCACCAGTCAGCGCTTTCGCTCGCCCATCGCTTGCTGGACCTGACCGTCATCGTGCTGATCGGTTACTGGCAAACCGGGCTGACGGTCACCGACAGCACAGAGGCTTGGTCGCACATTTTCCTCGCGGTGCTGGTCTTTCACTGGGTCAGCGAGTATCACCAGTTGTATGGCTCATGGCGCGGCGAGCGCATTCTGCGCGAGCTGACCAAAGTCTTCAGTTACTGGGCGATGACCTTCATCACCCTGCTGTCGCTGAACAGCCTGCTGCTCAACCAGACGCAATTGCCCGATAACGGCCAGATGAGCTGGTTTGCGCTGGCACTCGCCGTGCTGTGCGGCTACCGGCTGCTGATTCGTCTAGCCCTGCACACGTTGCGTCGGCGTGGCTTCAACACGCGTCGGGTGGCGATCGTCGGCACCGGGCAGGTCGGCGAGCGGCTGGCCCGGTCCATCGCCCTGGCGCCCTGGATGGGCCTGATCCTGCTGGGCTTTTACGACGCGCACCCGCAGCAGATGAATCTGCAGGCGCACAAGCGCCGCCCGCCAGTATTGGGTGATCTGCAGCAGTTGATCGACGATGCCCGCGCAGGCCGGATCGACAAGGTGTACATCACCCTCGCCTTCAGCGCCGAACCGCAACTGCGCGAGTTGATTACCGGCCTGAGCGACACCACCGCCTCGGTGTACCTGATTCCGGATGTGTTCATGTTCGACCTGCTGCATGCGCGCAGTGAAAGCATCAACGGCCTGGCCAGCATCAGCATTTTCGACTCGCCCATGGACGGTGCCTGGAGCCTGGCCAAACGTGCCGAAGACATCGTGCTGTCGAGCCTGATTCTGTTGCTGATCGCTGTGCCGCTGCTGACCATCGCGGCAGCCATCAAGCTTACCTCGGCCGGCCCGGTGCTGTTCCGCCAGCGCCGCTACGGGCTGGACGGCCGCTCGATCATGGTCTGGAAATTTCGCAGCATGCGCGTCCAGGAGAACACCGACGGGGTGCTTCAGGCGACGCGCAACGACGCGCGGGTAACGCTGCTGGGCCGCTTTTTGCGACGCACGTCGCTGGATGAACTGCCGCAGTTCTTCAATGTGCTGCACGGCGACATGTCCATCGTCGGCCCTCGCCCCCATGCCATTGCCCACAACGAGCAGTACCGCGGGGAGGTCAGCGGCTACATGTTGCGCCACAAGGTCAAGCCCGGCATCACCGGCTGGGCGCAGATCAACGGCTGGCGCGGCGAAACCGACACGCTGGACAAGATGCGCATGCGCGTCGAATTCGACCTGGACTACATCGAGCACTGGTCGATCTGGCTGGACCTGAAAATCATTCTGCTGACGCTGCTCAAGGGGTTCGTCAACAAGAACGCCTTCTGATGCCGGCGCTGCCCCGAGCACACACCCAACACCCTCGGTACGCAACACGAACGGAGCAATCCCATGAAAGGAAAAACGTCATGAATCGAAGCGTTACTGCGTTACTGCTGGTCAGTCTGGCGCTGCAAGGCTGTGCATTCGCGCCGGGGCAACATATGACGCCGGATGACGTCACCCTCGACAAACCTGACGAGCCCCGGGCACAGTTGATCGAGGTCACCCCGAAAACCCTGCAGCAACAGCAACTGCGCGCCACCGCAGAGGCCAAGGCCCTGCCGCAGGCGCTGCTGGACTACAGAACTCCGGAATACGTGATCGGTGCTGGCGATACCTTGCTGGTCACCGTGTTCGAACACCCCGAACTGACCGCGCCGGGCTCACAGGACCAACTGGATGCCAACACCCGGGAAGTGCTCAACGACGGCACGCTCTACTTCCCCTATGTAGGCAGAATCCGCGCGAGTGGCAGAACGATCAGCGAGGTTCGTGAGCAGTTGCGCATGGGCCTGGCGCCGCAATACACCGAGGTCAAGGTCGACGTCAAAGTGCTGCGCTACAACAGCCAGCGAATACTGTTGTCCGGTTCTTTCAAGGTCCCAGGCCCGCAACCGATTACCAATATTCCGTTGAGCCTGGTGCAGGCGGTGAGTGTCGCCGGCGTCGACCTGACCGACGCCAACCTGGCCGGGCTGACCCTGCGCCGGGAGGGCAAGGATTACCTGATCGACATCGACTCGCTGAACCGCCGGGATTCGCAACTGAGCCGGATCTTCCTCAAGGACGGCGATTACCTGCACCTGAACAGCAACTCGCGAAACAAGATCTACGTGCTGGGCGAGGTCCGTAACCCTCAGGTGATCTCGTTCGGCACCACCCGCCTGACCCTGCTCGAAGCGCTGGGAAACTCCGGTGGCCTCAGCCCGGACAGCGCAGACGGCGATGCGGTGTACGTCATACGCGGTGCGGAAAACTTTGCCCAGGCGCCTTCCACCGTCTACCACCTCAATGCGAAAAAGCCCACCGCCTACCTGCTGGCGGGGCAGTTCGAGCTCAAGGCGCAGGATGTGGTGTTCGTCGGCCCTGCCGATATCACCCGCTGGAGCCGCTTCATCAGCCAGTTGCTCGGCTCGGCCAGTGTGATACAGACCGGTGCGGCCTTTCGCAACTGACCCGGACGGCCGTTCACCCATCTCCCTGCACGCGGTTGTGCAGGGATTTTTTTGCCTGTCACACCGCGCCAGACTGTTGCCAGAGCAACAGCTGTTCAACAGTTGACGGCTTTTGCATCAGCGCGGCGAACTCTCTCCCCCTGCATGCAACACACGCAGACCCAATAGCTGCGGGCCATAGCCAGCCACACGAAGATGCTGGCACATAAGCTGCTTTGCAGGTTTACGCTTATCGCAAGGACATCCCACATGCGCGTCGTTTCACTTTCAGGCAGCCCCTCCCCAAAATCCCGTTCCGGCGTTGTGCTGGCCCACGCCAGCCGCTGGCTGCAGAGCCACGGCGTTGAAGTCACCACATTGCGCATACGCGACTTCAATGCAGAGGACCTGCTTTTCGCCCGTTTCGACAGCCCGCAGGTGCTGGAATTGATCGAAGCGGTCAGCCAGGCCGATGGCCTGCTGATCGGTACGCCGGTGTACAAGGCGTCATTTTCCGGCGCACTGAAAACCCTGCTCGACTTGCTGCCCGAGCGCGCGCTGCATGGCAAAGTGGTCTTGCCGCTGGCCACCGGCGGCAGTATCGCGCACATGCTGGCCGTGGATTACGCGCTCAAACCGGTGCTGTCGGCGCTCAAGTCGCAGGAAGTGCTGCACGGCATCTTCGCCATCGATACCCAGGTCAGCTACGACGACAACGAACAAGGCGGTACGCTGGACGAAGTTCTCACCGAGCGCCTGCATGAAGGGCTGGAACATTTCCACCACGGCCTGCAACGCCGCTTGCAGGCGCGTCACAAGCAGGCTGGCGGGCATTTGCAACTGGCGTTGTAGATCCGCGGAATAGCCTCGGCATCAATGCTCGATAAACAGCGGATACAACGAGGCCACCAACAGCGCTGCCATCACGCCGTTGAAAATACGTAACCCGAGCGGATCACGCAGAACATTGCGCAGCAAACTGCCAAAGCCTGCCCAGACGCCCACGCTGGGCAGGTTGATCAGCGCAAACACTGCCGAAATCACCAGCACATTGTAGAAGTAGCCCTGCATGGGGGTGTAGGTGCTGATCGCGCCGATCGCCATGATCCAGGCCTTGGGATTGACCCATTGAAAGAGCGCGGCGCTCATGAAACTCAGCGGCTTGCGATGGCTGTCGACGTTATCGGACGCGGGCCCCGACGTGGCGATTTTCCAGGCCAGGTACAGAAGGTAGGCAGCGCCCACGTAGCGCAGGATGGTGTAGAGAACCGGCCAAGCCTTGAACACACTGCCCAGACCGAAACCGACGGCCAGCACCAGAACGAAAAAACCGACACTGATACCCAGCATGTGCGGCAGGGTGCGACTGAAACCGAAATTCACGCCCGAGGCCAACAGCATCATGTTGTTGGGGCCGGGAGTAATGGAGGTGACGAACGCGAAGAGCGTGAACGCCAGAAGCAAATCGAAAGAGAGAAACATGCTGCCTGTCCGGATCAGTGAGTCAGGTACTCACCCTATCGAAGGCGGTGCAGGAAACACACGGACAGTTAAAGGCCAATTGCAGCAGTACAGTTTTTCCGTAAAACCCTTTTCAGGCTGACTGTTAACCTTGTGGCTGCTGCCCCATGACCCCCAGGTCAACGCTGGTTTCGCCTTTTTCATCGAAGTCCCGCGCCTGCTGGATCTGCGGATCCGCCATCAATTGCGCCTTGCGTGCCTGATACTCATCGAATGACAGGCCGCGACGGTTGAGATCTTCAAGGGCCAGTTGATGGCTTTCTTCAGCACTGAACGCGCGCTGCTCGACAGCGTGGTGAGTGGAGCAGCCGGAAACCAGCGCAACAGTGAATGTCAGGACAAGCGCAAGGGCAAGCATACGGTTCATCAGGGCCTCCGGTCGGCTTCATTTCAGGAATGAAGCAAGGTTACGCCTGCCCCTGACGCAGCAAAAATCATCCGCCGTGATAGTCGCTATCGACTGTTGCGAGCATTCTCGATCAACACCTCGCGCAACGCCTGAGCCGCCGCTGAAAGCTTGTGATCGGCGAGCATCATCAGCCCGATGCGCCGCTCGATCAGCGGCTCCACCAGCGCTACGCAGCAGGCCCCCAGTTCCTGCATCTGCCCGATGCACAGTGACGGCACCGCGCTGACGCCCAGACCATTGGCAACCATGCGCCCGATGGTCGACAACTGATGACTCTCGAACGCGACCGCCAGCTTGCCGTGGCGCGGCTCGATAGCCTGCTCCAGCAGCAAACGCACCGCCGACGGGCGTTGCAGGGCGATGAAGTCTTCACGCAACAGTTCTTCCCAGGTGACCTCACACCGCTCGGACAGCGACGACTCCCGTGGCACCACGGCGACGAAGCGATCCATATAGAACGGGGTGAACGACAGGGCACTGTTCGACTCGGGCTCAAAGCCGATACCCAGTTCGACACGGCGATGGCGGACCATTTCCAGCACTTGCTCATTGATCACGTCATGCACCGCCACATTGACGCGCGGGTAGCGCCCGCGAAACACCTTCAAGGCCGCTGGCAGCAGGTTGCCGGCAAACGACGGCATGGCGGCCACCGATACCCGGCCCGTTTGCAGGGTAAAACGCTGACGCAGCAGTTCTTCGGTGTTGTCCCAGTCGGCCAGCAACTGGCGCGCCAGCGGCAACAGGGTTTCGCCTTCGGGCGTCAGACCGACGTTGCGCGTGGTGCGCGTCAACAGCTGTCCGCCAAGGTCCTCCTCAAGGCTCTTGATCGTCAGGCTCAAGGCCGGCTGCGACACGTTGAGTCGCTCGCCGGCCTGAGCGAAGCTCAGGTACTGCGCGACGGCCAGAAAAGCGCGAAGCTGCTTGACGTTCATATATTTTCTTTTCTTATGAATTGATCAGAAAAACAAAATTAACAAATCAGTCCTGCCGAGAGAAGATGCAGATCACCCGATCCTCCGGCAGTGCGACTGTCGGTCAACAACTACAAAAGGCGGATCATCATGGCTGGACTCGATAAACGAGTAGCGACCTACGAAGAAGCTCTTGCCGGGCTGACCGACGACATGACGGTACTCTGCGGCGGCTTCGGCCTGTGCGGCATTCCGGAAAACCTGATCGCGCAGATCAAGCGCATGGGCATCAAGGGCCTGACCGTGGTTTCCAACAACTGCGGCGTTGACGGCTTCGGACTAGGCATCCTGCTGGAAGACCGGCAGATCCGCAAAATGATTTCGTCCTACGTCGGCGAGAATGCCTTGTTCGAAAAACAGCTGCTCAGCGGCGAGCTGGAAGTCGAACTCACGCCACAAGGCACCCTGGCGGAAAAACTGCGTGCCGGTGGCGCGGGCATTCCGGCGTTCTATACCGCAACCGGTTACGGAACGCCGGTCGCCGAAGGCAAGGAAACCCGCCAGTTCAACGGCCGCAACGTGATTCTGGAAGAGGCCATTACCGGTGACTTCGCCCTGATCAAGGGCTGGAAAGCCGACCACTTCGGCAACGTTATCTATCGTCATACCGCACAGAACTTCAACCCGGTGGTGGCCACCGCCGGACGGATCACTGTGGTCGAGGTCGAGGAAATCGTCGAGCCCGGCGTGCTGCTGCCGACCCAGATCCACACCCCCGGCATCTACGTCGACCGGGTCATTCAGGGCACTTTCGAAAAACGCATCGAACAGCGCACCGTCAGAAAATCCTGATAGCGCAGCCTTGGCCGTACAACAATAAAGAGGCTTCAGACGATGGCACTTTCCCGCGAACAAATGGCTCAACGTGTCGCCCGTGAACTCAAGGATGGCTATTACGTTAACCTTGGCATCGGTATTCCGACCCTGGTGGCCAACTACGTGCCCGATGACATCGACGTCATGCTCCAGTCGGAAAACGGCCTGCTGGGCATGGGCGCCTTCCCCACCGAAGACACCATCGACGCGGACATGATCAATGCCGGCAAGCAGACGGTCACCGCGCGCATCGGCGCTTCCATTTTCTCGTCGGCCGAATCCTTCGCCATGATCCGCGGCGGCCATGTCGACCTGACGGTGCTCGGCGCTTTCGAGGTGGATATCGAGGGGAACATTGCTTCGTGGATGATCCCCGGCAAGTTGGTCAAGGGCATGGGTGGCGCGATGGACTTGGTGGCGGGCGCCGACAACATCATCGTCACCATGACCCACGCGTCGAAGGACGGCGAATCCAAACTGCTCACCCGTTGCAGCCTACCACTGACCGGCGCAGGCTGCATCCGCAAGGTGCTGACTGATCTGGCCTACCTCGAAATCGAAAACGGCGCTTTCATCCTCCGCGAACGCGCGCCGGGGGTTAGCGTGGAAGAAATCGTGGCCAAAACCGCAGGCAAGCTGATCGTGCCGGATGACGTGATCGAGATGAGTTTCTGAGTCAGGCATCTTTGATGCGCCTCTCGTTGCCACACGCCTGTGTGGCCTGCGCAAAGGTATGACGCAGAGCGTCACGAAATGCATGCCAACGCGGAGAATTGGCACGATACTCGTTCCCAAGCTCCGGCCTGGGAACGCCGTTCTGGACGCTCTGCGTCCGCAATAGTCGGCTGCTTAAGTCACTCCCCGATAATAATTACAAAAAGAGGTGCCCCAGATGGCCGCCAACATAGAAGAAAGCCGCTCCGCCCGATTTGCCTTGCGCTGCGCCGCGTGGGCTGAACGCTGGTTTCCTGACTCATGGGTATTTGCCGCATTGGCGGTGGTCATCGTCACGCTGGCGACGCTGGCCATCGGCGCACGCCCGGCCGAGGCTGCCAAGGCGTTCGGTGACGGGTTCTGGAGCCTGATCCCATTCACCATGCAGATGGCCTTCGTGGTCATCGGCGGTTACGTGGTCGCCAGCTCACCGCCAGCTCACCGCCTGCGGTACGCCTGATCGACCGCCTGGCCCGGGTGCCACGCAATGGTCGTTCGGCCGTCGCCTGGGTGGCGCTGATTTCCATGCTCGCTTCGCTGCTCAACTGGGGCCTTTCACTGGTGTTCGGCGGCCTGCTGGTACGTGCCCTCGCCCGCCGCACTGACCTGCGCATGGATTACCGCGCAGCCGGCGCCGCCGCCTATCTGGGCCTGGGTGCGGTCTGGGCATTGGGGTTATCGTCTTCGGCCGCGCAATTGCAGGCCAACCCGGCCAGTCTGCCGCCGTCGATCCTGGCGATTACCGGTGTGATCCCGTTCACCCAAACCATCTTTCTCTGGCAATCCGGGGTCATGCTCGCCGCGCTGGTGGTCATCTCACTGATCGTTGCCTACGCCACCGCGCCCGGCCCGAACAGCGCCCGCGACGCCAAGGCCTGCGGTGTCGACCCGGCCTTCAACCTGCCGCCACTGCCGCCTCGTACACGGCCTGGGGAATGGCTGGAATACAGCCCGCTGCTGATCATCCTGATGGTGGTGCTGGGCGTTGGCTGGCTGTTCAACGAGTTTTCGAGCAAACCGGCGATCACGGCGATTTCCGGACTCAACACCTACAACTTCCTGTTCATCATGCTCGGTGCTCTGCTGCACTGGCGGCCGCGCAGTTTTCTCGACGCCGTCGCGCGGGCGGTGCCCACCACCACCGGTGTGCTGATTCAATTCCCTCTGTACGGTTCGATCGCAGCGCTGCTGACCACGGTCAAGGGCGGCGATGCGCAAACCCTGGCGCATTACATCTCGACGTTCTTCACCAGCATTGCCTCGCACGACACTTACGCAATTCTGATGGGGGTCTATTCGGCCATATTGGGCTTTTTCATTCCGTCAGGCGGCGGCAAGTGGATCATCGAAGCGCCCTACGTGATGCAAGTCGCCAACGACCTGCAGTATCACCTCGGCTGGGCAGTACAGATCTATAACGCAGCCGAAGCCCTGCCCAACCTGATAAACCCGTTCTACATGCTGCCACTGCTGGGCGTACTGGGTTTGAAGGCGCGTGACCTGATAGGCTTCTCGTTCGTACAGCTGCTGGTCCACACGCCGCTGGCGCTGTTTCTGCTCTGGGCACTGGGCACCACGCTGGCTTATGTGCCACCGGTAATGCCCTGAATGGTTAAGCGTTGAACGCGTAGTCACGTTCGACCCGGCAGATTCGCGTGGTAAACGCCTGATACCAGCGCGAACGTCCCTGCTCGCGGGCCTGGGCATGATCGGCCTGCTGTTTCCAGGCCAGAATCGCGGCTTCATCGCGCCAGTAGGACACGGTGATGCCCAGGCCGTCGTCACCGCGCGCCGACTCCATGCCCAGAAAGCCTGGCTGTTGTCGGGCCAGGCCCACCATGCGCTGCGCCGCCTCGGCGTACGCCTGATCATCGTCAGGCGTACGCAACGAGGTGAACACCACGGCGAAGTAAGGCGTGGCAAACCGCGTGGCCATCATGCCGGGTTGCTCAGGCAGGCGCGGACGAACGCGGCCACCACAGGAGGCGTCTGACCCTGCAACGCAGCTCGCTCGGGCTGGAACAGTGTGGCGACATAAAACGGGTGCCCCTGCAACTCCATGCAGCGCACTTCGCCCTCGAGACCGCGCCCACTGACTTTCAGGTGCTCGCCGAACAGCGCCGACTCCAGCTCGCGGCGCAGGCCGTAGCGGCAGTGATAGCGCTCTTCGATGTCGAGCCTGCCATAGGCTTGGGCAATCAGCGTGTCGGGTTGCAACTGGATCGCTGCCACCGACTCAACCAGCGAGCAACTGAGTGGCTCGATGATCACGTTTGCCGCGTCCGGCGCCGTTTCGCCATGTTCGGCGTCTGCCCAGCCCAGCTGGTGGCGGGCATACTCGAGCAACGCGTGCTGAAAGCCTCCGCACGTACCCAGAAACGGCACCCGATGCTCGCGAGCGAAACGAATGGCCGTCAACGCGCCCTGCATATCCCGATACGGGCTGGCCGGAACGCACCACAGCCCATCGAATTCGGCGAGTTGCGCACCGCTGCCGATCCGCGGCGTCGGCAACCATTCGAAACCGACCGGCACCTGCGCGACCTCCGCGGCTCTCTGCAAGGCCAATGGAATGGCCTGATGCGCAGGGACATCCGCACTGAAGTCGCCTATCAGACCGATCCGTATCCCGTCGCCTGTGTTGTCTGCTTTGCCCATGCCCTGCTCCCTGTTTGATATCGTACAGCCCGGGCGGACTATAAACAGGCAGCAAAACCAGCAGAATGGGCGTTACAGCAATGCCTCGCGTGCAAGCGTGCACGGTTACTCATTCAGTCACAGGCGTCAGCACCGGTTGCCCGGCGAAAAACGCCAGCAGGTTATCGTTGACCATCTGCACACTGTCTCTCGACGCCTCGGGGGACAGGCCTGCCACGTGCGGTGTCAGCACAACATTGTCCAGCGTCTTGAGCACGTCCGGCACTGTCGGCTCATCGTCGAACACGTCCAGCGCAGCCCCGGCAATCTGCTCATTCTGCAGTGCACTGACCAACGCCTGGGTATCCACCACGCTGGCGCGGGCAATGTTGACCAGAAACCCGTCAGTGCCCAGCGCCTCAAGCACTCGGGCGTCGATCAGGTGCTGCGTACCACTGCCACCGGGCGTGGCGATGACCAGAAAATCCGATGCGGCCGCCAGCGCCTGCGCTGTCGCATGCCAGGTGTAATCGCAGTCAGTGCGCGGCTTGCGATTGTGGTAACCGATGGCGATATCGAAGGCGGCTGCCCGCTTGGCAATCGCCAGCCCTACCGCCCCCAGCCCGACGATCCCCAGACGCTTGCCTGCCAGCGACGGGCGCACCACCTTGCGCCATTCGCTGCGGCGCACCGAGGCATCGGCCTGCGGAATGTCGCGTACCAAAGACAGCAGCAACGCCAGCGTATGATCGGCCACCGTGGCGGCGTTGACGCCTGCACCATTGGTCACCACGATGCCCCGCGCCTGCGCGGCAGGCAGATCGACCTTCTCGTAACCGGCGCCGCTTACGCAAATGATGCGCAGCTGCGGCAGTGCATCCATTTCCTCGGCGAAAAATCCCAGCGGCCCGCGTGTCACCACTGCGCTGATGCTCGGCCCGTGCGTGGCAATCGCCTCGGCGCGCAGTTCGGCCGTCGGGGCGCGAATCAACTGAAAGCCGCTGCTTTCAAGAATCGGCAAATACGTGTCCAGGTTTTCGACCAGCACCAATACCGTTGTCATGCGCGCTCCCGCTCGATCAGCAAAACGTTGACCTTAACGCGAGTCGACGCGCTTGTGCAGAGCCGCTGACGCCGGAACTGAAAAAAGCCTTCCCGAACACGCCGAGCATTCATAAAGTGGACGCATTTGCCGGACAGACTAATGCGCAAGCAGACTTGGCAATCAGCAGAGTGCGTTATGGTTGCGTGCAGTGACGCGACCAGTGGCTCTACGGTCTGGCGCGCAGGCTGCTCATAAAAACAGGCTTTCTCAAAAAACAAGGAAACACCCGCCCATGCAAGGATTTCCCACCACCCTGTTGAAAAAGACCCTTTTGGCTGCGGCTGTCATGTCGGGCCTGATGCTGTCGTCAGGCATGGCAGCGGCGGCGGACGCCCCAGGCAAGGTGCTGAGCGGGAAATACGGCCTGCCCTGGCCAGCGGTGATCGCCCATCGCGGTGCTTCGTTCGACGCACCGGAAGAAACCATCCCGGCCTACACCCTGGCGCGCGATCTGGGCGCTGACTACCTGGAAATGGACATCCAGCGAACAAAGGACGGCGTGCTGATAGCGCTGCACGATGACGTGCTGGAACGCACCACCAACATCGCTGACGTGTTCCCGACCCGGGTAAAAGACCCGGTCAGCACGTTCACTCTGGCGGAGCTCAAGCAACTGGATGCCGGCTCGTGGTTCAACAAGGCTTACCCGGACAGGGCTCGCGACAGTTACAACGGGTTGCAGATCCTGACGCTGGATGAGGTCATCGACATCGCCGAGGGCGGCGCCAACAAGCCGGGGCTGTACATCGAGACCAAGGTGCCAAACAAGTTTCCCGGTGTCGAAGCCGACCTGAAGAAACTGCTGGCCAAACGCGGCTGGCTCGAACAGCGCCCTGCGGCAGCGCCCGGCCATGTCAATGTCGCGCACATGCCAGGACGCGTGGTCCTGCAGACGTTCGAGAAGCAAAGCCTGGAACTGCTGCAGAAAGAAATGCCGAAAGTGCCCAAGGTCATGCTGCTGTGGATTGGCGAAGGCTCGATAGAGCCCAAATCCAGCGTCGCGTTCAAGGACTCCGGGGCCAAGGACAAGGCCAGCTATTACGCGACCCAGGAAGTCAAATCACCGCAGGAGTTCGAGCAGTGGATTGACTGGGCCAAGGCCCACGGAGCCATCGGCACCGGCCCTTCGTCGCAACTGGCCAAGGGTGGCGACCAGAGCTATATGGACCTGGTCAAACCCTGGATGAACAACCTGACCCACGAGAAAGGCATGGTGATCCACCCGTACACGGTGGACGACGCAGAGGACTTCAAGCGGATCAGCCATGATGGCGCGGACGGCTTCTTCACCAACCGCACCGCCGAACTGTTGAAGTTCTACGGGCGGCCAGCGAAAGAAAGCATTGAAACGATTCTGAAGCGTAACGGCTACTGATCCAGCGGCTGGCCGCATCCGGCGATGCGGCCAGTCAATCAGAAGTCGATAGTGCCCGACAGCTTGAGGGTACGAGGCTCGCCCTGAGTCAGATAACCGCCATAGGCAGACTCCCAGTAATCCTTGTTCATCAGGTTTTCGACATTGGCGCGCAGGGTCACGTCCTTTTGTGCAACGTTGAAGGTATAGCGTGCGCCCAGGTCGAAGCGGTTCCAGGTCGGGATGCTCAGGTTGTTGGCAGCATCGACATATTGCCCACCGGTGCGCAGCATGCGCGCATTGATGGCCGCGCCTTCGATTCCCGGAATATCCCAATCGGCACCCGCGTTGAACTGGAAGGTCGGCACACCCACAGCCCGATTGCCGTCGTTGCTGCCACCGTCCGTACCGCTCACCTCGGTGTCCATCAGGGTCAGACCGGCCAGCAGACGCAAGCCGCTGACAGGCTGGCCAAAGACGTTCATCTCCACGCCGCGGTTGCGCTGCTGACCGTCACGGACATAACGCGACCCGGTGCCTTCCAGAACCTGGTAGCCGTCAGCCGGTTGCTCGATGCGGTACACGCCCAGGCTCGCGCCGAATGTACCCATGTCCAGCTTGACGCCCGCTTCCACCTGTTTTGAACGCGACGGCGCAAAAACTTCGCCTGGGTTGATGGTGACAGTATTCGGAGCCGTCGGACCTTGCGCCAGACCTTCGATGCGGTTGGCGTAGAACGACACATATTGCCAGGGCTTGAATACCACCCCGTAGACCGGCGTGGTGATCGCTTCGTCGTACAGCGCATTGCGCGGGCCGCTGCCGTATTCATACCCCTGGACACGCAATTGCTGGCGGCGCAGGCCTGCGGTCAGCAGCAGTCGATCATCGAAGAAACCCAATGTGTCGGAGAGCGCGACGCTGCGCATGCGGCTCTTGCCGACAATGCCGGGATCATTCAGATCGCCTGCGGTGAAACTGTCGAGTGCCGGGCGCTCCTGGGAGACAGGGTCGTAAAGGTTGTTGCTGGAGGTGCCGCCGAACAGATACGCACTGCGCTGCTCGGTCCAGATGCCGGAGAGCCCGAAGTTGACCTTGTGGCTGACCGCACCGGTCTGCAGCTTGCCGTTGATGCCGGCCATGGCGGTCTTGTTGTCTTCGTCGTGCGGGATGAAAGACGGTGCGGCCGTGGTGTTGCCTGCGGCATCGTGGACAGTTGGCGAGCCATATACGCCGACCTCGCGGGTGTGGCGGCGTACAGCGTCCAGTCCTCGTTGAGATCGTACTCGGCACGGCTCATGCCGAAGGTGTCTTCGGTTTCGGTCCAGGTCCAGTTCGGCGCGTAATTGGTATCCGAGTCCGGAGCATGCGGCACGCTGGTCAGAGCGCTGTCGACAAACACCGTGTTGCGGCTCTGGTTGATGCGCTGCTTCTGGTAGGCAAAATCACCGGAAAGACGGAAGTTGTCACCTCGGTAATCAAGCCCCAGCGCGAACAGCTTGCTGCGATGCTCTTCGTCCTCGACACCGGTCTCGCCTTCGCGCTGCGACAGGTTGAGACGCGCGCCGAAGCGATTGCCTTCGCCGAAGCGCTGCCCCAGATCGAGATGCTCGCCGATCCGGCCGTCGTTGCTGATGTCGGTGGTGAAACGACGCGTCGGCGTATCCTGCGCGCGCTTGGGCTGCAGGTTCACGCCGCCGCCAATCCCGGAACCGGTGGGTGTCACGCCGTTGATGAAGGCATTGGGGCCCTTAAACACTTCAACGCGTTCCAGCGCATCGGCCGATATGATCTGGCGCGGCAGTACGCCGTAAAGACCGTTATAGGAAATATCATCGGTGGTCAGCTTGAAGCCGCGAATGACGAAGATACTCGAGGCGTTGGCATAGCCACTCGACTGACGCACCGATGCATCATTGAGCAGTACGTCGCCTACGGTTTCGGCCTGCTGGTCCTCGATCAACTGTTCGGTGTAGCTGCTGATGGTGAACGGCACGTCCATGATGTCGGCATTGCCCAGAACACCCAGTTGCCCGCCGCGCGCCACCTGCCCGCCGGCATAAACCGGCGCAAGCGCGTGAGGGTCGGACTTGTCGGCACTGATATCGGTATCGCCCAGCACCACAGGGCCGTCCTGCCGAGTGGCAGCCTCTGCAGCGGCCCAGGCCGGAGATCCAATGGAACAGCAAAACGCGAGCAACGTAAGGCGCATCGGCAACGATGGTGAGTTCATCAATAGGTCCTGAAGACAGGTTGAACGAGATCGGAAGCAACCGTCCTGGACATCGCCGATCGGGTGGATGCGAAATGATATCAGATGTTACTGGTAATGCTTATCATTTGTTTAAACGTGAAAAGTGATAATCGAGCGGCGCCATGCAAGCGTTACTGCGCCGGAGTGTCAGGCCCCCGGCACGCATGAGCTTCCATGGCGTTGCGCAATGCTTTGAAACAGGTTGGCGACAGCCACAGGAGGGCGACTGTCGTGTAAGCTCACAGGCTATTGGTTTTCCCATCGAGAGGCCTATGCAGTCCACTTTCCGACGCTCGACCCTGGCAGCACTTCGTGGTTTTGCCTTGCAGAGCGATGCAATCTCCATTGTTCCTTCTGCCGCCGACTATCGACGCTGCCTGCTGGAAAGGATCGCTTCGGCCACCCGACGCATCTATATCATCGCGCTGTACCTGCAACAGGATGAAGCCGGCCAGGAGATTCTCGACGCGCTGTACGCCGCCAAAACCGCGAGGCCGGAGCTGGATGTGGTGGTGCTGGTCGACTGGTTCCGTGCACAACGCGGCCTGATCGGCGCCGGACGCCAGCCCGGCAACTCGACCTGGTATCAGGCGCAGAACCTCGAATACGATGAAGAAGTGCCGATCTACGGCGTGCCGGTGCAGACCCGCGAACTGTTCGGGGTGCTGCACCTCAAGGGCAGTGTGATCGACGACTGCGTGATCTACAGCGGCGCGAGCATCAACAACGTCTACCTGCACAAGCTCGACAAATACCGTCTGGACCGTTATCACCTGATCGAAAACGCGGCACTGGCCGACGCTTTCCAGAATCTGGTGCAGCGGGAAATACTCTCTTCGCCGGCCGTGCACCGCCTCGATCTGCAATCGCCACCCAGCTCACGCAGTTTGCGCAGCGAGATCCGAGCGTTTCGTGGCGACCTGAAACGCGCCGCCTACGACACCTCGGCGGGCGAAAAGGAAAACGGCGACATGCGAGTGATTCCGCTGCTCGGCGTCGGCCCGCGCAACAATCTCAACCGCGCCATCTGCGATCTGATCGCGTCGAGCAAGATCCAGCTGACCATCTGCACGCCATACTTCAACCTGCCGGTGGCCGTAACCCGCGAGATCAACCGGGCGCTCAAGCGCGGCGTGCAGGTCGACATCATCATTGGCGACAAGACTGCCAACGACTTCTTCATCGATCCGGATGAGCCGTTCAAGGTGATCTCGGCCCTGCCCTATCTGTATGAAATCAGCCTGCGGCGCTTTGCCCACAAGCATCAGAAGGCAATCGCCCAGCACTGCCTCAATGTGCACCTGTGGAAACACGGCGATAACACCTTCCACCTCAAAGGCATCTGGGTCGACCAGCGCTATACCCTGCTGACCGGCAACAACCTGAACCCTCGCGCCTTCAACCTGGACCTGGAAAACGCCTTGCTGATCGACGATCCAAAGGGCCGATGGAGCGAACCACGGGAAGAGGAAATCGCCCATTTGATGCGCAACACGCAGCGCGTCAACCAGTATGACGAACTCGACACCCTCGCCAACTACCCCGAAGGCGTACGCAAGTTTCTCAAGCGTGTCAGCCGCGTGCGGGTCGAGCGACTGTTGTACCGGATTCTCTGAGCCTTCAACGTGCGGCCGGCATGCCAGCCATGGTCAGGCGTGCCGGCGCCACGTATTCCCTGGCAAACGCCGAACAGTGGCCTTGCCTCAAGGCCGTTTGGCACCCAGTTGTTTCCACATCTTCTGCGTGATCTTGCGCCGGTTACTGTAACCGGCCCACGGGTCGTCCTTGAGCCGCTTCAAACGCTGCTCAAGGTTGGTGATGTCCCACTGTGCCGAGGACTTCAGACCCGCCAGCTCATCCAGCGCGATCGGCACCGAGACCGGCAACCCTGGACGGGCGCGGACTGAATAGGCAGTCACGGTACTGCCGCCGCGGCTGTTGCGCAGGTAATCGATGAAGATTTTTCCGACGCGGTTTTTCGGCCCCATGGTGGCGGTGAAGCGTTCCGGCAACTGACGGCTGGCAAACTCGGCGATGGCCTTGGCGAACGCCTTCACGGTGTCCCAGTCGGCCTGGCGCGCCAGCGGCACGATGATGTGCATACCCTTGCCGCCGCTGGTCTTGAGGAAAGCCTCCAGACCCAGCTCTTCCAGCACGGCGAGCACCATTTGCGTGGCTTCGATCATGCTGCGCCAGGGCAGGGCCGGATCGGGATCAAGGTCCAGCACGAAATGGTCCGGCGTTTCGATCCTGTCACGCGTCGCCCCCCAGGTATGCAGCTCGATGGCGCCCATTTGCGCAGCACCGATCAGTGCCGGCAACGAATCTATTTCCATCAGCGCGGTATGCCCGGGGTCCAGCGCACGATCCAGTTGTCTGATGTGCGGGATCGCCAGATGCTCGGCATGCTTCTGGAAAAACTGCTCACCGTCGATACCCTCCGGACAACGCAACAGTGCCACGGGACGCTTCTTCAGGTACGGCAGAATCCAGTCGGCGATGGACTCGTAAAACTGCGCAAGTTCGATCTTGCTGGTGCCGGTCTTGCTATCGATGATGCGGTCCGGATGACTGACCCCGGTGCCCGCCACATCAACTTTTCCCTGCGCGGCCTTTTTGCGCGCCTGTGGCGCTGCCGTTTTGGTTGGGGTCTGGCTGGCTACTTTGGCAGGCTGAGCATCTTCACGCACCACGTCCTTGGCCGGCTTGTCGTTACGCAGCCCGACAAAGGCAGCCTGGCGGACAATGCCTTCGCGGGTCCACTGGGCGAACTCGGTTTCGCAGACCAGTTTCGGCTCCACCCACTGCACACCACGCGCCTGGGACGCGGAGAGTTTTTTGGCCAGCGGTGAATCCTTGCGCTGCAACTTCTTCAGTTGTTTATGCAGTTGCTCAAGGCTCACTTCAGTGAACCCGGTACCGACCCGCCCGGCGTAGACCAGCCCGTCCTCACCGGCATTGACCGCCAGCAACAAGGCACCGAACGCCGATCGGCTACCCTGCGGTGCCGTGTAGCCGACGACCACGAATTCCTGTCGCAAGCGACATTTGAGCTTGATCCAGTCGGCATTGCGTTTGCTGACGTACGCACTGCCGGCACGCTTGCCGATCACCCCTTCCAGGCCCATTGCCGCAGCACTCGCGACAATGTCCTGATGACCCGCCTGAAAGGCATCCGAATAACGCAACAAGCGACTTTTCTGTGCGTCGAGAACGTGTTTCAAGGCGTCACGACGCTGCTCAAGCGGCACTTCGCGCAGGTCCTCCGCGCTCAAAAACGGCATGTCGAACAGGTAATACAGAATGTCCTTGCTGTTCCCCGCGTCAAAAGCATTCTGCAGGCCCTGGAAATCAGGCAGCCCTTGCTCGTCGAGAACCACCACTTCGCCGTCGAACCAACTGTCGCGCAGCTTCATGCCCTTGAGCGCCTTGACCAGCTCCGGCAGCCGCTCGGTCCAGTCATGCCCGTTGCGCGTGAACAGACGCACGTCATCGCCCTCAATACGGGTCAGCATGCGGTAACCGTCGAATTTGATTTCGTACAGCCAGTCACCGGCTGGCGGCGCCTCCACCAGCGTCGCCAGTTGCGGCGAAAGCGTGTCCGGGAAAGCCGATTTCGCTTTCCTGCGCGTCGGTTTTGCCGCTGGCTTTGGCGCTTTTGATTTTGATGTGGAGGCCTTGGCTTTTCCGTTTGCAGCACTGGCCGCGGACTTTTTCGGAGTACTGCGCTCTTCGCCCACATGAGCACCACTGATCACGCTTTGCGGCTGCTCCTGGGTAATGTCGTACTCGGCAGCAGGTCGCGCGATGTCATCCTTTTCCTTGATCAGCAGCCACTGTTCCTTGCTGCCGCTGCCCTTGAGCCGGGTACGCACCAGCGCCCAGTCACCGCTGAGCTTCTCGCCGACCAGGGTGAACTTGAGTTTGCCCTCCGCGTAGGTCTTTTGCGGATCGCCGTGCGGTTGCCAGACACCCCGGTCCCAGACGATCACATCACCGCCACCGTATTGACCCTGCGGGATACTGCCCTCGAAGCCGGCATAGTCCAGCGGATGGTCTTCGACATGCACTGCCAGGCGTTTTTGCGTGGGGTCCAGGCTCGGGCCTTTGGGCACGGCCCAGCTCTTGAGCGTGCCATCGAGCTCCAGTCGAAAGTCATAGTGCAGGTTCCGTGCGTCATGCTTCTGGATCACGAAACCGAGCGCACCGGGCTGCGATTTGCCTTTGCCCTTGCGCTTGCTTTCGGCAGGCTCGGAGGTGATAGCGAAATTGCGCTTGCGGGTGTATTCACTGGCGGGCTTGGCCATCACCGGTCACTCCGTAGGGCTCAAGAGGCTTTGCTGGTTTTCTTGCGCGCGGCGGGCCGCTTGGGTCTGGCACCGTCCTTGTCGGCCGGTTTTTCCTTCGTCGCAGGCTTACTCGCCTTGCCTTTACTGGCACCACCCTTGCCCGCCAGACTGCGCCGCAGCAAGTCGGTGAGGTCGATGACATCGGCACTCTTGCGTTCTTCTTCGGCCGGATCGGACTCGACATCTTCGATCTCGCCTTCGTCTGCCTTGGTCTTGACCAGGTGCATGATCTTGTCCTGAAAGGTGTCGCGATACAGCTCAGGCTGCCAGTCGGCACTCATGTCCTTGACCAGACGCTTGGCCATGTCACGTTCGCTCTTGTTCAACTTGGCGTCGGTAACCGCATCGCTCAGTTCCAGTGCGTCCAGCTCACGCACGTCGGCAGGCCAGCGCAGGATTACCATCACCAGCGCCGATTCCAGCGGCATGACCGCCGCCAGGTGTTCGCGGGTATGCAGCACCACATTGGCCAAGGCGACCTTTTTGGTATCGACCAGGGTTTCGCGCAACAACGCATAGACTTTCTCGCCGCGCTTGTCGGGGGTCAGAAAATAAGGCGTGTCGATGTTCTGCAGGGGGATCTGCTGACTGTCGACGAAAGCGAATATGTCGATGGTCTGCGTCGATTTGGGGTGCGCGGA
Source organism: Pseudomonas cerasi (assembly GCF_900074915.1). Lineage (GTDB taxonomy): Bacteria > Pseudomonadota > Gammaproteobacteria > Pseudomonadales > Pseudomonadaceae > Aquipseudomonas > Aquipseudomonas cerasi. The sequence continues at coordinate 2,225,731 of NZ_LT222319.1, read as the reverse complement.
ACGAATTTCCTCCTCGCTGAGCACCACATAGCGATCCTTCTCGTACGCCACGCCCTTGACGATGTTTTCGCTGGTGACTTCCTTGCCGGTGACCTTGTTGATCCGCTTGTAGCCGACCGGGTCCATGCTGCGTTTATCGAGCCAGTCGAAGTCGACACTGGTCGACGTTGTCGCCGAGACCAGCGCGACGGGTATATGCACCAGCCCGAAGCTGATTGCACCCTTCCAGATTGCCCTTGCCATGGTCTGACTCCTGTTGATCCTGGAAAAGTGACAGGGCCGGCCGGAGAAAAGTTTCGACAGGCTGACGAGCGCCGGCAAACCTGCTGAGCCGGGCGAGTTTTTTATCGTGAAGAACCAACTATCAACGTTTTGGCTTCTGATAGCCGGGATGGGGATCCGGGTCGCATTACCGTCGAAGCCTCGTATGGCAAGGGTTTGCGCAGGACTCTAAGGAGTTGCTTACTCCGCATATGCACTTAGGATCTAAAAATATGGTTTAACGTTCTTTTGCGGAATAAAAAAGACGTTCTATAAATGGCCCCACCCCCGAACGCTGTTGGTGAGGTGTCTGCCAACCGACAGCGGGTCCCGTCAGCTTTCACCTGGCTGATTACTTCCAAGGATTTGTCATGAACGTTTTCTGGTTTCTTCCGACTCACGGCGATGGCCATTATCTGGGCACGACAAAGGGCGCACGTCCCGTCACCCTCAACTATTTGAAACAGGTGGCGCAGGCCGCCGATGACCTGGGCTATTACGGCGTATTGATCCCTACCGGTCGCTCCTGCGAGGACTCGTGGGTCATCGCCTCGGCGCTGGTGCCGTTGACCGAGCGTTTGAAGTACCTGGTGGCGATCCGCCCGGGCATCATCTCGCCGACCGTCTCGGCACGCATGGCAGCCACGCTGGATCGTCTTTCCGGCGGCCGGTTGCTGATCAACGTGGTGACCGGCGGCGACCCGGACGAAAACCGTGGCGATGGCAGCTTCCTCGACCACAGTGAGCGTTATGAAGTCACTGACGAATTTCTGAAAATCTGGCGTCGCGTCCTGCAAGGTGAAGCGGTCGACTTCGAAGGCAAGCACTTGCGCGTACAGAATGCCAAGGCGCTTTACCCGCCGATTCAAAAACCCTACCCGCCGCTGTACTTCGGTGGCTCCTCCGACGCGGCGCATGACCTTGCGGCCGATCAGGTGGACGTGTACCTGACCTGGGGCGAGCCTCCGGCAGCCGTGGCGCAGAAACTCGCCGATGTACGTGAACGGGCAGCGCGCAAGGGACGTACCGTGAAGTTCGGCATTCGCCTGCACGTCATCGTGCGCGAGACCAGCGAAGAAGCCTGGAAAGCGGCCAGCACGCTGATCGAACACATCAGCGATGACACCATTGCTGCAGCGCAGAAGTCCTTTTCACGCTTTGATTCCGAAGGTCAGCGGCGCATGGCAGCACTGCATGACGGGCGCCGCGACAACCTGGAGATTGCGCCCAACCTGTGGGCCGGTGTCGGCCTGGTGCGTGGCGGTGCAGGCACGGCGCTGGTCGGCAATCCCGAAGACGTCGCGGCACGCATCAAGGAATACGCCGACCTGGGCATCGAGAGCTTCATTTTCTCGGGTTACCCGCATCTTGAAGAAGCCTACCGCTTCGCCGAACTGGTCTTCCCGCTGCTGCCCGAGCCTTACGCCAGCCTCGCCGGGCGTGGCATCACCAACCTGACGGGCCCGTTCGGCGAAATGATCGCCAACGATCTGCCCCCGCAGGCCAAGTGATGTCCGGACAACTGCTGACCCTACCCCACTCGCCTGCGCTGGCCACCTCGATCAGGGCCACCGCGCAGGTGTTCGAAGACCCCAAATCCCGGGCCCTGCTCGCTCACGTGCGGCAGGTTGCGCCCAGCGATGCCAGCGTGCTGATCATCGGCGAGACCGGCACCGGCAAGGAACTGGTTGCTCGCCACGTCCACGAACTGAGCGCCCGCCGCGACAAGCCGTTCGTGGCGGTCAACTGCGGCGCGTTCTCCGAAAACCTGATCGAGGCCGAACTGTTCGGCCACGAAAAAGGGGCGTTCACCGGAGCGATCAGCGCCAAGGCTGGCTGGTTTGAAGAGGCCAACGGCGGCACGCTGTTTCTCGATGAGATCGGCGACCTGCCCATGTCGCTGCAGGTCAAATTGCTGCGCGTGCTTCAGGAACGTGAAGTGGTGCGTCTGGGCTCGCGCAAGAGTGTGCCGATTGACGTGCGCGTCCTGGCGGCGACCAACGTGCAGCTGGAAAAGGCCATCAACGCCGGGCATTTTCGCGAAGACCTTTATTACCGGCTCGATGTGGTCAATCTGGAATTGAGCCCGCTGCGCGACCGGCCGGGCGACATCCTGCCCCTGGCCCGGCACTTCATAGAGGTCTACGGCCAGCGGCTGCGGCATGGTCCGGTGCGGATCAGCCCCGAAGCCGAGCACAAGCTCAAGACCTACAGCTGGCCGGGGAACATTCGCGAGCTGGAAAACGTCATCCATCACACCCTGCTGGTCTGCCGTGAAGGCGTTATTCAGCGTGATGACCTGCGCCTGTCGAACCTTAGAATCGAGCGTCAGGATGACCAGAACCCGTCTGACGAATCAGCCGAGCAACTGCTCAACCGGGCGTTTCAAAAGCTGTTTGAAGAACAGGCCGGAGCCTTGCACGAGAAGGTCGAAGATACGCTGCTCAGAACGGCCTATCGCTTCTGCCACCACAACCAGGTGCACACAGCCAGCCTGCTGGGCCTGACCCGCAACGTCACGCGTACGCGTTTGATCAAGATTGGCGAGCTGGCGGTCAACAAACGCAGACCGGGTGAAAATGTCCAGGGCGACCGGATGCTGCACCTGTCGGTGTGAAGGTCAAGACCGATGACGCGGAGCGTCATGAACGGCATTCCCACGCTGGAGCGTGAGGAACGATCACTGCACGGCAAAACACTATCGTGCCCATGCTCCGCGTGGGCATGCCGTTCCGGACGCTCTGCGTCCTCTTCTGAGCAGGCGGCGCTTTACGACAAGCGCATCGCCAGCGCCTTGGCCTGAATTGCCACGTCGATCACCGCAGTGCTTTCCCACCACATGCCGCGCAATGGCGGGCCCATGGCGAACAGACGTGCCGAGTACTGACCGTGTGCGTCGAGCACTGCGCCAGTGGCGTCGGCGGCGATGCCGAGTGCCAGCGGACCGGGCTGGATCAGCCCGCGTGCCAGCAGTTGCCGGGGCAACGAGCGGTCCACGCGCCGCCAGTCGTATTCGATACCGGTGGAGTTGATCAACGCATCGCCGGTGATCTGCGTCGGCTGACTCTCCCCGCGTCGACGAACGCTGATCTGTACCTGACCTGACGGCAGGCTGGCCACGCCCTGCAACGAGGCCGCATCAATACTCAACCGCCCTTGCCTGATCAGCCGCGCCAGCAGCGCAGCGCTCGGCGGCGGAGAGCGATGGTGGTGACTCTCCCACCAAGGCCTTACATGACGGACGAACTGGCGGCGCTGCTGGTCGCTGGCCTGATTCCACAGCCTGCCGACGTTGGCCCGCACGGTGTCCAGCGGGGCCTGCCAGTCAATGCCGCTCTCGATGGCCAGTTCGCACTGTTCACGCACTTTGCGCACCAGTTGCCGAGTGCTGCGGATACTCGGGTCCTGAGCAAGAAAATCAGACCATTCCGGCGGCTGACGCCGAGCGTGAGGCAGCAGGCCGTGCCGGGAAAAAATCTGAATGGGCCCGCGGTGCCCCGCCGTTTCCAGCGAGACCAGCGCATCGACCATGGTCAGCCCCGAACCGATGATCAGCACCTTTGACTGCGGATCAAGCTTTTTCATCACCGCCACATCCCAAGGGTCCAGCGCTGCCGTGTTCAGCTCGTTCGAATCGCGTCGCGGGGTGCGTGAAGCCGCGTACATGCCGGTCGCCAGCACGGCACGGCGACCGCGCAACTTACGGCCGTCAGCCAGCGAGACACTGACCCCACCTCCATGGACCTGCAGGTCGACTGCCTCGCCAGGCACATGCACGGCGGTCGAGCCAAAGGCTTCAGCAGCGCTTCGGGCTTCACGCAGTCGCTGCTGAACATAAAGCCCGAACACACCGCGTGGCGGAAACAGTTCGGCGACCGGGACCCTCTGCTCATAAGCTTCAGGCCAGCCCCCGGCGGCCAGATAGTCAGTCAGCCACTGGGTGAGGTCATCCGGATTATCCGGATCGACGCTCATCCGCGCAGCGTTGCCATTGAGCGTATGGCCCGGCTCCGTCGCACTGTAGGCCTCGCCCCTGCCGAGTTCGCTGCGGGTTTCGATAATCAGGATTCGGCGCTGGCCCGGTCTGCGCAGCAGTTGCGCCGCCAGCATGGTGCCGCTCAGACCGCCGCCGATGATCAGAATGTCAGCCGTCTGGTGGGAATCTTCGGTCATCGAACAGCGCCTCGGTCGAGTTGCGATAAAGAATCGGAAAGGTCAGAGCACGACATTACGCACGAAGCGCAGGGGCACATCGGCGTCGTTGCAGTAGCGGTGCGGCTGGTTGCTGGGAAACATGAAGAACTCGCCCGCCCCGACCTGCTGCACGGCCGCAGGGTCGGCAAAGCGCAACGTCAGATGCCCTTCGACGACGTAGACCTGTTCACTCCAGCCATCGGGATCGGCCTCGGAGACATAGGCGTCCCCAGGCTGCAGGCAGAATTCCCACAACTCCACCTCGCGCCGGGCAACGGCCCTGGCCAGCAGTACCGCCTTGCTGCCGACGATAGTACCGGCCCATGCCAGCTCGTTAATGCGGCTGTAATCACGATTTTCAGGTGCCTGGATCAGGTCGCTGAACGCCACTTCCAAGGCTTCGGCCACGCGGTCGAGTGTCGCCAGGCTGACGTTTTTTTCGCCGGCCTCGATAGCGACCAGCATGCGTCGGCTGACTCCGGACTTTTCCGCCAGAGCCGTCTGGCTGAGGTCCGCACTGTTACGCAGACGCCGGACGTTCTGGCTGACGTGCTGCAGCACCGGAGGGCGCTGGGAATTTTCTTTGTGCATGCAGGTGCTCACATCAAACCGTTGCGCATTATACTGCCCAGCCCAGGGACACTGTCAGGTTGTTCCGCCTTCACCGCGCGCATGGCAATTAACAGCAACCAGGAGCTGACATGAAGTCTATCAGCCGCATACCCCGCATCAGCAAGGCAGAAACCGTACTGATTCTGATCACCATGCTCTGGGGAGGCACCTTTCTGCTGGTCCAGCATGCGATGACCGTTAGCGGGCCGATGTTCTTCGTCGGCCTGCGCTTTGCCGCCGCAGCGCTTATCGTAGCGCTGTTTTCAATAAAGGTGCTGCGCGGTCTTACCTTCCTCGAACTCAAGGCGGGCGTCTTCATCGGCACCGCGATCATGCTCGGTTACGGTTTGCAGACGATCGGACTGCAGACTATCCCCAGCAGCCAGTCCGCGTTCATCACGGCACTCTACGTGCCCTGCGTGCCTTTGTTGCAATGGCTGGTACTCGGTCGACGACCAGGATTAATGCCGACACTGGGCATCATCCTGGCTTTTACCGGGCTGATGCTGGTAGCGGGGCCGCAAGGCGCATCCCTGCAACTCAGTTCCGGCGAAATCGTGACGCTGATCAGCACGGTGGCCATTGCCGCCGAGATCATCATGATCAGCGCCTATGCCGGTGAGGTCGATGTGCGTCGAGTCACGGTGGTGCAACTGGCTACTGCTTCAGCGTTGGCATTTCTGATGATCGTTCCAACCGAGGAACACTTGCCGGATTTTTCCTGGTTGCTGGTGCTCAGTGCCGTGGGACTTGGGACCATGAGTGCGGCGATCCAGATTGCCATGAACTGGGCACAGAAAAGTGTTTCGCCTACCCGCGCCACCGTGATTTATGCCGGTGAACCGGTCTGGGCCGGGATTGTCGGAAGACTCGCCGGCGAACGTTTGCCGGGCATCGCGCTGCTGGGCGCGGCATTGATTGTGGCCGGGGTGATCGTCAGCGAAATGAAGCGGCGTTCTCCGCGCGCCGAACAGAACGTAGTCGACGAAGAGCAACAACAGCGAGGCGTGCGCGAAGCTGAATGAACCGTGCTTAATTGCAGGCCGTCAACCACCTTGTTTCTTCGAAACTGTTCCAACGACATATCACCGCATCAGAAGCAGTTATTTACCGAATTAAAAAAGCAGACACTTTTTGTAGGAAATTTCGGAAACCGTCTCTTTGGTATCGGAGTGTCTGGCACGTATGATGCTTGACATTCCCCTGCAGATTAGAAGCCTATGTCCCTGATAGTTCTACTGCTTCTGCCTTTCATCGGCAGCTGTCTGGCGGCCTTTTTGCCGCACAACGCGCGTAACGCGGAATCGTTTCTGGCCGGTCTGATCGCCCTCATCGGCGCGGTGCAGATGGCCTTGTGGTTCCCGCAGATCGCCGACGGCGGCGTGATTCGTGAAGAGTATTTCTGGCTGCCAAGCCTGGGCATGAACTTCGTGCTGCGCATCGACGGCTTCGCCTGGCTGTTCTCGATGCTGGTGCTGGGCATCGGTGCGCTGGTCTCGCTGTACGCCCGCTATTACATGTCGCCGGACGATCCGGTGCCGCGCTTCTTCGCGTTTTTCCTGGCTTTCATGGGCGCCATGCTCGGACTGGTGATGTCCGGCAATCTGATTCAGATCGTGTTTTTCTGGGAGCTGACCAGCCTGTTCTCGTTCCTGCTGATCGGCTACTGGCACCATCGGGCCGATGCCCGACGCGGCGCGTACATGGCGCTGATGGTCACCGGCGCAGGCGGTCTGGCGCTGCTGGCCGGCATGATGATCCTCGGCCATGTGGCCGGCAGTTACGACCTGGACCGTGTCCTGGCCTCCGGCGACGCGATTCGTGCGCATGCCCTGTACCCGGTGTTACTGACCCTGATTCTGATCGGCGCGCTGACCAAAAGCGCCCAGTTCCCGTTCCATTTCTGGCTGCCGCACGCGATGGCCGCGCCCACGCCGGTGTCGGCGTATCTGCACTCGGCGACCATGGTCAAGGCCGGGGTCTTCCTCCTGGCGCGTATGTGGCCGGCGCTGTCCGGCACCGAGCAATGGTTCTGGATCGTCAGTGGCGCGGGGGCCTGCACACTGATTCTCGGCGCCTACGCCGCCATCTTCCAGAATGATCTCAAGGGTCTGCTGGCCTACTCGACCATCAGCCATCTGGGCCTGATCACCCTGCTGCTCGGCCTCAACAGCCCACTGGCTGCGGTGGCTGCGGTGTTCCATATTCTCAACCACGCGACCTTCAAGGCGTCGCTGTTCATGGCCGCCGGTATCATCGACCACGAGAGCGGAACCCGCGATATCCGGCGTCTCAGTGGCCTGGTAAGGCTGCTGCCCTACACCGCGACACTGGCGATGGTCGCCAGCGCGTCGATGGCCGGCGTACCGCTGCTCAACGGCTTCCTGTCCAAGGAAATGTTCTTTGCCGAAACTGTGTTCATTTCCGCCACTGCCTGGGTCGAGATTGCCTTGCCGGTGATCGCGACCATTGCCGGGATCTTCAGCGTTGCCTATTCGCTGCGCTTCACGGTCGATGTGTTTTTCGGTCCGGCGGCCAAGGATCTGCCGCACATGCCGCACGAACCGCCGCGCTGGATGCGTGCACCGGTCGAACTGCTGGTCCTGACGTGTCTGGTGGTGGGGATTTTCCCGGCGCAATCGGTCGCCCCCCTGCTCGCCGCCGCTGCGCGTCCGGTAGTCGGTGGAACATTGCCCGAATACAGCCTGGCGATCTGGCACGGCTGGAACCTGCCAATGGTCATGAGCCTGGTGGCGATGGCCGGCGGTATCATTCTGTATCTGTTGCTGCGCAAGCCGCTCAAGCACGAGCGCATCACCGCCCCGCCACTGGTGGGACGCCTCAACGGCAAGCGCTTTTTCGAGCGCAGTCAGGTTGTGATGATGCACTGGGCGCGCCGTTTCGAACGCAAGGTCAGCACTCGCCGCCTGCAGCCACAACTGTTTCTGCTGGTGCTCGCGGCGGTACTGGGCGGTTTCATTCCGATGTATTTCAGCGGCCTGACCTGGGGCGACCGACCGAAGATTCCGGGCTCCGGGGTGTTTGTCACGCTATGGCTCATCGCGATTGCCTGCGCCATAGGCGCGGCATGGCAGGGTAAATATCACCGTCTGGCAGCACTGGTGATGGTCAGCGTGTGCGGTCTGATGACCTGCATCACCTTCGTCTGGTTCTCGGCGCCTGATCTGGCACTGACGCAACTGGTCGTGGAGGTGGTGACCACGGTGCTGATCCTGCTCGGTCTGCGCTGGCTGCCGCGACGCAACGAAGATGTCGCTCCGCTCAGCGCACGCCTGCGTGCCCGCACCCGGCGCATACGCGACTTCGGCCTGGCGGTGCTCGTGGGGTTGGGCATGGCGATACTCTCCTACGCCATGCTGACCCGCCAGACGCCCAACGCCATCTCGTCCTTCTACCTGAGTCGCGCGTTGCCCCAGGGCGGCGGCACCAATGTGGTCAACGTGATGCTGGTGGATTTCCGCGGCTTCGATACGTTTGGCGAGATCACCGTGCTGGCGGCGGTCGCCATGACAGTGTTCGCCCTGTTGCGACGCTTCCGCCCACCGAAGGAAAGCATTCTGCTGCCCGCCCAGCAGCGCCTGCTGGCCCGTGACGTGGTGACGGATCTGGTCAACCCGCGCAGCGCCAGCGATACCGCGCTCGGTTTCATGATGGTGCCGGCGGCACTGGTTCGATTGCTGCTGCCGATTGCCTTCATTATTTCGATGTACCTGTTCGTCCGCGGTCACAATCAGCCTGGCGGCGGGTTTGTTGCCGGGCTGGTGATGTCGGTGGCGTTCATCCTGCAATACATGGTGGCAGGCACCCAGTGGGTCGAGGCGCAAATGAGCCTGCGACCGTTACGCTGGATGGGCACAGGCCTGCTGTGCGCAGTGCTGACTGGCGCGGGCTCGATGCTGCTGGGTTATCCGTTCATGACCACCCACACCGCTCATGTCGACTTGCCGATCCTGGGTGATATTCACATCGCCAGCGCGCTGTTCTTCGATGTCGGCGTGTACGCCGTGGTGGTCGGCTCGACGCTGTTGATTCTCACCGCACTGGCGCACCAGTCGGTGCGCAGCCATCGGCCGACGCAACTGCCCAAGCCCGTCGCCAACCCGCAAGGAATCCTCTGATGGAAGAAGTCATTGCAATCGCCATCGGCGTGCTGGCCGCCTCCGGCGTCTGGCTGATCCTCAGGCCACGTACCTTTCAGGTGGTCATGGGGCTGTGCCTGCTGTCGTACGGGGTCAACCTGTTCATCTTCAGTATGGGCAGCCTGTTCATCGGCAGAGAGCCGATCATCAAGGACGGTATTCCTCAGGACCTGCTCAATTACACCGACCCGTTGCCACAGGCGCTGGTGCTCACCGCGATTGTCATCAGCTTCGCCATGACCGCGCTGTTTCTGGTGGTCTTGCTCGCCTCCAGAGGCCTGACCGGCACCGACCATGTAGATGGCCGGGAGCCCAAGGCATGAGCGGGATGAACCAACTGATCATCGCGCCCATCCTGCTGCCGCTGCTGACCGCCGGGCTGATGCTCTGGCTGGGCGAAAAGCACCGGCCGCTCAAGGGTCGTATCAATCTGTTTTCCAGCATCTTCGGGCTGGGTATTTCCGTGGTGCTGTTCCTCTGGGTACAACACAGCGGCAGCAGCGGCTCGATCGGTGTCTATCTGCCGGGCAACTGGGGCGTGCCGTTTGGCATCGTACTGGTGGTGGACCACCTGTCAGCGATGATGCTGGTGCTGACCGGGATTGTCGGTGTCTGCGCCCTGCTGTTCGCGCTGGCTCGCTGGGACAGGGCCGGTGCCAGTTTCCATGCGCTGTTCCAGATCCAGCTCATGGGGCTGTACGGTGCGTTCCTGACTGCTGATCTGTTCAACCTGTTCGTGTTTTTCGAAGTACTGCTCGCAGCGTCATACGGCCTGATGTTGCACGGCTCCGGCCGGGCACGAGTATCGACGGGCCTGCATTACATTTCGATCAACCTGCTGGCTTCGTCGCTGTTTCTGATCGGTGCTGCGTTGATTTACGGGGTGACCGGCACGCTGAACTTCGCCGATCTGGCCATCAAGATCCCGCAGGTGGCGGAGTCCGATCTGGGCCTGCTGCATGCGGGTGCTGCGATTCTGGCCACGGCGTTCTTGGCCAAGGCCGGCATGTGGCCGCTTAACTTCTGGCTGGTCCCTGCCTACTCGGCAGCCAGCGCGCCGGTGGCGGCGATGTTTGCGATCATGACCAAAGTGGGGATCTACACCCTGCTGCGCCTGTGGACGCTGCTGTTTTCCGGCCAGGCCGGTGCATCGGCATTCTTCGGCGGCGACTGGCTGATCTATGGCGGCATGGCGACGATTTTCACTGCAGCCATCGCCATCATCGCCGCCCAGCGTCTGGAACGCCTCGCCAGCCTGAGCATACTGGTGTCAGCGGGCATTCTGCTGTCTGCCGTGGGTTTCGCCCAGCCAAGCCTGACCTCGGGTGCGCTGTTCTATATGGTCAGTTCGACGCTGGCGCTGAGTGCCATGTTCCTCCTGGGCGAGCTGATCGAACGCTCCCGTTCAGCCAACGAGATCCCTCTGGAATACGATGTGGATCAATTGCCTCGTACCCTGGAGTCTCTGCATCCGCCGCCCGGCACCAACCTGGACGACGAACAGAAGGTCGTGGTCGGTCAGGTCATTCCCATGACCATGGCCTTTCTGGGCCTGAGTTTTATCGTCTGCGCCTTGCTGATCATCGGCATGCCGCCGCTCTCCGGGTTCATCGGCAAGCTGACATTGCTCAGCGCCCTGATGAACCCGCTAGGGCTGGACGTCGCGCAGGACGAAGCGCTTTCGACCCAGGCCTGGATGCTGATCGGCCTGCTGATCTTTTCCGGGCTGGCGTCGCTTATCGCTTTCTCGAGGCTCGGCACGCAACGTTTCTGGACGCCACACGAGCGCCCTTCGCCGATGCTGCGCCGCAACGAATGCCTGCCGATCATCATCCTTCTGGGTCTGTGCATCGCGCTGACCTTCAAGGCCGAGCCCTTGCTGCGCTATACCCAGGACACCGCCGCAGCGCTGCATGAGCCCAAACAGTATGTGCAGTCAGTGCTCGCCACACGCCCGATACCCGGCCCCACCAGTCGGGAAGTCGATCCGGAGGGGCAACCATGAAGCGCCTGTTTCCCGCCCCGCTCCTCTCGTTGGCACTCTGGCTGCTGTGGCTGGTATTGAACCTGTCGATCAGCCCCGGTCACTTGCTGCTGGGCGCGGTGCTGGGGTTTCTCGCCCCCGTATTGATGGCCCCGCTGCGCCCGCTGCCGGTACGTATTCGCAAACCAGGTACGATCCTGAAGTTCTTATGGCGGGTGGGACGCGACGTGATGGTCTCCAATGTGCAGGTCGGCCTGAGCGTCTGGCGGCTCGAAAGCCGTCCGCCACGCTCGGCCTTCGTACGCATTCCACTGGACCTGCACGACGCCCACGGCCTGGCCGCGCTGGCGATGGTCACCACGGTAGTACCCGGAACGGTGTGGTCGGAGCTGGCACTGGATCGCAGCGTGCTGCTGATGCATGTCTTCGATTTGGAGGACGAAGCGCAATTCATCGAGCACTTCAAAACCACCTATGAGCGACCGTTGATGGAGATCTTTCAATGAGTGCACTGCTCGACAACGCCATCCTGATCAGCCTGCTGATCTTCGCTCTGGCGATGGTGATCACCCTGCTGCGCTTGCTCAAGGGGCCTTCGGCGCAAGACCGGGTGCTGGCGCTGGATTATCTGTACATCATTGCCATGCTGATGATGCTGGTGCTTGGCATTCGCTACGCCAGTGACACGTATTTCGAAGCGGCCATGCTGATTGCCTTGTTCGGCTTCGTGGGCTCGTTCGCTCTGGCCAAGTTCCTGCTGCGCGGAGAAGTAATCGAATGACCGGACTGCCGAATACAGTGCCCTTCTGGGTGGAAATACTGACCGCCGGGCTGCTGATCGCCAGCAGCCTGTTCGCCTTGACCGGTGCTCTGGGGTTGCTGCGCCTCAAGGACTTTTTCCAGCGCATGCACCCGCCCGCCCTGGCATCGACGCTGGGCGCCTGGTGCGTTGCGCTGGCGTCGATCATCTACTTCTCGGCGCTGAAGTCGGAACCGGTGATCCACGCCTGGCTGATCCCGGTATTGCTGGCGATCACGGTACCGGTGACCACCCTGCTGCTGGCGCGCACGGCGCTGTTCCGCAAGCGCATGGCCGGTGACGACGTGCCCGCGGAAGTCAGCAGCGGTGCCGGCAACGGAGAATCGACAGGCGGCTGAACCGACGCCTGGCCAGTGTTACTCGCTGGCCTTGAAGGTCAGCTCGCCCTTGCGCCATTTGGCGGCCTTGCCGACCGCGCCTTTGAGAAGCTTGCTCATGCCGATCTGCAGTTGCTCTTGCGCAGCGAAGACCATGAATACGGTCTGACCTTCCTTGAACACGATACCGTGACCTTCGGGGACGTCGACGAAGGCATATTCGCCCAGCCCATACACGGTGGTCTTGATTTCACGAAATTTCAATTCGAGCTTGCCGCCCTCGCGACTGGGCAGAACAGAAGCGCGGAAATGGTCGCCCACCTTGAGCTCAAGGCGAGGTTTATCGTCGACTACCAGTGCGGTTTCGGTGTCGATTTCAGCGATATAGATGCCTTCGGCTGATTGTTCGGTGATGTAGACAAAACGGGATTGGAACTGCTTGACCAACTGTGCACGGAGGTCGCCGAGCACGAACAAGGCATGGGTATCCAGATTACTTACAGCCAAAGTACAAACCCTCAAACATGAAATGAGGCTGCCTGATGTCAGGGCAGTCGAGAAAGTGATTCGTCCATAGACCGCTTCATGTGGCCGGAGATTTTCCGGCATGCTGCACGCAGAAGCGCAGACAGCGCCGCCGCAAACCTTGTGCAGGCGGGTGGCGGATTCTACCGGCTCATGGCAGCTACGGGATATATACCTTTTGTACACAGCAGTGTCGCAGCAGCGCTGGTGCCCTGAAAATTGCAGTCAGCCCGGGCACGGCGCAAAGGCTGGACGGGTTCCAGCCTGCGTTGGGTGCATCCTGCGATAGCAGAAATATATCATTTATAGCCGTCGCAGAAAAAGCCATCTTTTCTCCACAGCCAAATGCATCGAACTCTTGCCTGTGCCCACCACTCCCATAAGAACTGATGAATACGGGGATATCCCCCGGCGAGGAGATGACATGGAACAGACTACAACTACCATCAACGACCTGTTCGCCCAATTGGCGCTGGATTCCGATGATGAAAGCATCGAAAAATTTATCGCCAGCCATCCTCTGCCCGACGACGTCAAACTGATCGACGCAGAATTCTGGACGCCGCGTCAGTCTGACTTTCTCAAGGAACAGCTGCACGAAGATGCCGAATGGGCGATGGTGGTCGACGAGCTGAACGTGCGTCTTCACAAAAAGCCCGAGTGAGCCACTCGGGCGTTGAGGCCTATTGCGGATAACCGGGCTGGCCGATATTGGGATGCAATATCCGGCCGCCTGGCTGGGGTGCGTGGACGAAAACAGCGTCGCCTAACGTACCTACCCTGCCGACCACTGCATTCCAGTGCGCGGACTGATGGATGTAGCGCCAACGCAGTAATGCCTCTTCATGACTGTCCAGCAGGTAAGGCCCGCCTCGCGCATAGTCGATCAACCGGGTAGAAATGTTCTCGAGTTCGGGAGGCAGCTGGAATTCAGGTGTCAGTGGCACCGGATTGAAAGGCACGCCCTCATCACACGCCAGTGTGTGCATGACCAGCAACGATACCCTCGACAGGTGGCCAAACACCTGGCGGCTCATGCCTACCGCAGCAATGACCGTACTCATGCCATTCAAGCTTTTCCTGCACGGATACTTGCTCTCGCATGCCTGAACCCTCAGCCAGGCCTGGCTATCGAGCGGGTCGATCCAGTGATCGCGGTTCATCCGCTTTAACTCAGCCTGTGCCTCCGTCCAGCTCGGTGCCGCCTCGCAGGAACTGTCACGGCTGACCACGCTGCTACGGGGGCGCGTGAGCAGTACGCTTTCTTCCATCTGTGGAGGATAACCCCCACCGATATCGGAATGTGCACCGGGCAGAACGATTTCTCTGGGCCACACGGGCAGGACGCTGTTCAACGCAAAGTTGCGCCGTGACTCATCGCGAGCCACCAGATGCAACACCTGCTGCGCACACCCCGGAGGCAGGTACAGATTGACCCTCCTGTTGCTCGCATCGCGGGTATTGCCCATGTCCTTGAAGCTGCCTATGGCCGCCACGGTGTCGAACAGACCGATAACCTTGAGCCGTACGCTGCCGTTGCTCCAGCTGAAACTGTCGCTCAACCTGACCCTGCGGCTTTCGAGTATCGGCTCGAGCATGCCCGAACGCTGCTTGAGGATTTCATTGACCAGATGCCTGGCCGACGCTGCACCTCGACTGAAGCCGAACACGTCCAGTTCCAGCGCGTCCAGCACACAGTCGGGGTTGTCGCGGGGGAACGCCTTCAATACCGATTCCAGCTTTTTGAACGCGTTTTCCACCTTGGATATCACGCCGGTGGCCCCGCGGCCAAAACTCTGCCCCGGCCATACCGAATCACGGCCACCGGAAGTAGTGCCGGCGCCACTTATATAGATCGGGTAATACACCATCAGGCCTTCACCGTCATTTTCGGCAACAGGTTGCAGGCGGTAGATATCGACCAGTCTGGCTATATTGCTCGGATCATTACTGTAACTACTGCCAGGCTGAACATGACGACCCGCACACGCTTTAATGTGCTGCCCCGCATTGATCTCCATCAATGCCCGGCAGTCGGCACCGATCTGACTGTTGACCCGGTTATTTCCCGTCCCATCGAAGAAAATGCCTACCCGCGCCGTGACGCGGCGTGTCACCACATCTGAAAGGGCTGCTGACTGTTGGAAACTCCATTTATCGCTCATAACTTTTCCGTCCCTAGAGGCAAGCCAGGAAAAGGCCGCACTTAAATCAAAACGTAAATAACATTGATTTAAACAGCTTGCTTAAAGACAGTGAGCAGTCAAGCCATGTTGCGCCTTTTCAGACCTTTCCTACGACTTCTATAGTCATGACTTTATTACTTATAAATAAACCCTACACACACGCACTGATAACTTTCTGATGCACTCTTTCAATGAAAACCAACTAACAGGCCAGCCCCGTTGCCAACCCGAATGATCGGTTACCCGTATCAACGGCCTTGCGGCCTGTACCCCAGGCGCAGACCACCCCAGTGTCGTCCGTTGACCATGATCGGCACGGACAGGTCGTGCATCAGTTCGCCGGTGTCTCGCGTGTAGGTTTGCAGCAGGACCGGCTGTTGGTGACTGCCACAGCGAATGCCGGTACGGTCATCGAACTTGCGCTTGCTTCGATTACGCGCGTTATCCACCGTCGCATCACCCGTCAAAGGCTGGCTGAAGGCGTTGTTGTGCGTCGGCACATAGCCCTGTTGCGTACAGGCGATGGCAAATACCAGACCTTCATGGCGCGACAGCAGCGGTTCCTGCAGTGCGGGCAATACCTGATCGGTGTAACGGTCGAAACGCGTTGTAAAGCGGGTGGGCGAAGTATTGGCAACGGGTTTGTAATTGCGATCGAACAGGTCATCAAGGCTGACCCGCCCCTGTTCGATATCGGCCTCGAACTTTTCGCTGATCATGCGTGCGCCTTCACGAGCCAGGTCGTAAATGCGCTGGTGGTATTCATCCAGACCGACCTGCGCCAGGCGCTGGCTGATGGTCTCGGCCTGCCCCTCCATCTGCACTGCGGCCTTGGCCAGTTGCCGGGTCTGCTCATCGCTGACGGCAAGATCACTGCGCATATGCTCGACAGCGTCGAACAGGCTTGCCAACTGATCCTGATTGCTCCTCGCGCCCTGCGCGATTTCGCCGACCTGGCTTTCCAGCTCGACCGCAAGCCGGGCGATATTGCCCAGGTGCTCGCCGGTCAGCTCGACCTGCTCGACACCCACGTCCAGATCGGCCGACAGCTCGCGAATTTGCTCCACGACTTGTGCGGTGCGCTGCTGGATATCCGCCACCATCTGCCCGACCTCGCCCGTGGCACTGGCAGTGCGGCCGGCCAGACCACGGACTTCGTCGGCAACCACCGCGAAACCGCGTCCGTGCTCGCCAGCCCGCGCCGCTTCGATGGCGGCGTTGAGCGCCAGCAGGTTGGTCTGGCTGGCAATCGACTGAATGACCAGCGTCACACGCTGGATCTCTTCGCTGCGCTGGCTGAGTGCCTCGATCAGCTCACGGCTGCCGACGGCACGCTTGCTCAGGTGGTGCATGCGCTCGATGGACTCATTCAGCACGCTGCTACCCGATTCGCTGCGCTGCCGCGCCTCGCTGGCAGCAACCAATGCCTGCTGGCTCAACTGGGCCGTCTGTTGCTCGGTGGCGATCATCTGCTCGGCACTGCTGACGATCTGTTCGGCAGCCCCCAGTTGCGATTGCACCTTGCCAGCCAGCCGACCAACGGAAAAGGCCACTTGGGCCGCGGACAGCGCGTTATGACTGGTGGTGCGCGACAGGTCGCGAGTCAGCAAGGCGATATCGCTGTCGCCCACCGCGCTGCCTGGCAGCACTTTCCTGCTGCGCACCAGGCGCGGCAACCAGACCACCAGCAGCGCCAGGGGAACGACGACATACAGCGACAGACCTGCAACGCTCATGGCGGCGAACAGCAGGCACAGGACCACGCTTTGCACCGCTGGCACCCACCACCTCGATGCAGCGTCGGGCGTATCGGCCAGCGGTAATCCGGCTGCCATGGATAGGTTCTCGGCCATGCTGCGTCACCCCGTCTGTCATTGTCGTTATGACGCTATTAAACGCCAGATAACGGCCTTGTGCCATGCGCTGTTGGTCGTAGCGACCGAGCGATGGCGATTAACGCGTTTTCGACAAATCCCGGGCACAACAAAACCGGGAGGCAATTGCTTGCCTCCCGGTCTGGTCACTCAGTCGCTGTTGCCTGCGTATCAGGCCTGGCGCTGGTGCTTGTCGATCTGCTCGTGGCGCTCTTGCGCTTCGATGCAATACTTGGTGGTCGGGCTGATCAGCAGGCGCTTGAGGCCGATTGGCTCGCCGCTGTCGTCGCACCAGCCGAAGGTGTCGTCAGCAATACGCGAAAGGGCCATTTCCAACTGTGGCAGCATGCGCTGGTCGCGATCGATCACGTTGACCAGCCAGTGACGCTCTTCTTCGACCGAAGCGGCGTCAGCCGGGTCGGCAGGCGTGTCCAGGCTCTCGATCGCAATGCGGCTCTGCTCGATACGCTCATGGATCTCGACCTTCATGCCCTGCAACAGCTCGACGAAGAAAGCGTGCTGCTCGGCGTTCATGTAGTCATCGGCCGGCATGGCCAGCAACTTTTCCTTTGTCATTTATTTCTCTATAAAAAAACGTGCATTGAGGAGCGGCCTGACGTTGCCGTTCAAACCAATAATCTCCAAGCGCCACCTGGCACTCAATTTACGAGGGGCGGCAGTCTAAGGCCGGCTAGCGGGCTCGGCAACACAATTGAAGGATTTTTGTACAGCGAATACCGTAAAACCCTTGAAATGCGGGCGAAAGACCTGACCAGCAGGTTGCTTGATGAGGCTCTGACCCACTGGCAGCGAATCGGTTCCTGCAAACTCCAACGCACAAAAGGGCCTTGAAAGGCCCTTTGCTGCAGGTGATTGAATCAGCGCTTGGTCTTGCGCTTGTTGCGATATTGATCGATTACCACGGCCACGACAATGATCAAGCCTTTGATAATGTCCTGAACATAGGCGTCCACACCGACAAAGGTGAAACCGCTGGCCATCACGCCGAGGATCAGCGCACCGATCACCGTACCGGTGATCCGCCCGACCCCTCCGGAAAGGCTGGTGCCACCGATGACCGCAGCGGCAATCGCGTCCAGCTCGTAGGACATGCCCATCCCGGCCTGCCCGGTTGCCGCCCGCGCCGAGGCAACCACACCCGCCAGCCCGGCCAGCAGCCCGGCGATGCTGTAGACAATCACCAGATGGCGCTTGACGTTGATGCCCGAAGTACGTGCCGCCTGCATGTTGCCGCCAATGGCGTAGGTGTATTTGCCGTACTTGGTGTAACGCAGGGCAATATGAAAGATGACCGCCACCACCAGAAAGATGATCACCGGCATCGCGCCCTGGCCGATGGCCGTGTACGAGTCGGAGAGCATGCTCACCGGCTGACCTTCGGTATAGAAGCGTGCCAGACCGCGTGCAGAGACCATCATGCCCAGCGTGGCAATGAACGGCGGAATGCCGGTTATGGCAATGATGCTGCCATTGATGGCGCCCGCCAGCAGCCCGACCCCGAGACCGACAACGACCGGAATCCACACCGGCAGGTCGGTCAGCGACGGGAACACCGCCCGGGAGAAGTCGGAGGTTTGTGCCAGGCTCGCGGCAATCATCGCTGAAAGTGCAAGTACCGAGCCCGACGAGAGATCGATGCCTGTAGTGATGATCACCTGAGTCACGCCAATGGCCAGCAAGCCGATGATCGACACCTGCAGGATCATCAGTACCAGACGCTGGGAATTGAGCAGGAAGCTCTGATCACGGACGATCCAGCCGAACAGTTCAAAGATCAGGCCGATGCCGATCAGCACCAGAAAGATGCTCAGTTCGGTGGGCAGCCGCCGTTTGCTTCGGGTCGGCGTCATGGCCGGTTTATTTTGCAGAATCGCGTCGCTCATGTTCGTTTCCTCTTGTTCTTCTTCTACCGAGCCCTGTAGTGCGAACTCAATGAACCTTGTGGCCGGAGGCCAGATGCATGACTTTTTCCTGGGTCGCTTCGCCACGATCGAGGATGCCCATCATTTCGCCTTCGTGCATGACCATGACCCGGTCACTCATGCCAAGCACTTCCGGCAGCTCCGAGGAAATCATGATGACCGCCATGCCTTCACTGGCCAGCAGGGAGATCAGGCGGTAGATTTCCACCTTGGCCCCCACGTCGATACCGCGTGTGGGTTCATCCAGAATCAGCACCCTGGGGTTGGTCATCAGCCAGCGCGCGAGCAGTGCCTTCTGTTGGTTACCACCGGATAATGTGTCGATGCACTGCTCCAGCGACGGCGTCTTGACCCGAAGCTTTTTGCACATGTCTTCGCACAGTGCGCGCAAGGCCTTCTGTTGCACGAAACCGTTACCGGCATAGTTGGCCAGCACAGCCATCTCCATATTTTCCATCACTGACAGGCATGGAAACAGGCCGGTCAATTTGCGGTCCTCCGTGAGCAGCGCAAAACCCAGTTCAATCGCCTGATGCGGATCGCCGATGTGCACCGTCTTGCCATCGAAGCGCACCTCGCCGCTGTCGCTGGGGGTTATGCCGAACAGGGTCTCGGCGACATTGGTACGCCCGGACCCCATCAGCCCGGCAATGCCAAGCACCTCCCCGGCACGCAGGTCGAAGCTCACGTCCTTGAAAATGCCGTTCAGGCTCAGTTGATTGACGGACAGCAGTACGTCGCCTGCCGGTTTTTCCCGCTCGGGGAACAGCTGGGTCAGTTCACGGCCTACCATCATGGTGATCAGGCTGTCACCGTCCATGCTTTCGGCGCGCTGCAGGCCGATATAGGCGCCGTCGCGAAACACCGCCACTTCGTCGGCGATTTCGAAGACTTCGTTCATCTTGTGGGTGATGTAAATGATGCCTTTGCCCTGGGCACGCAGGTCGCTGATGATCGAGAACAGGTGAGCGACTTCGGTTTCGGTGATCGCCGAGGTCGGTTCGTCCATGATCAGCACGTCCGAGTCGTATGACACGGCCTTGGCGATCTCCACCATCTGCCGCTCGGCAATGCTCAGCGTGCCGACCAGCTCCTCGGGATCGAGCTTGATGCGCAGACGCTCCAGCAGTTCGGCAGTGCAGCGGTGCATCTCGCGGTGATCGACCATGTGCAGGCCGTTGAGCTGTTCGCGACCGATCCAGATGTTCTCGGCAATGCTCATGAACGGCATCAGGTTCAGTTCCTGATGGATCATGGCGATACCCGCCTGCAACGCTGACAGGGGCGTATCGAAGCGGACCGGCTTGCCAAGCAGGCGGATTTCGCCCGAGTCCGGCTGATAGATGCCCGCAATGATTTTCATCAGGGTCGATTTTCCGGCTCCGTTCTCGCCCATCAGCGCCAGCACGCTGCCAGGGCGAACGCGCAATTGCACATCATTGAGCGCAATGACGCCGGGGAAGCCCTTGC
This sequence comes from Pseudomonas cerasi, assembly GCF_900074915.1. GTDB lineage: Bacteria > Pseudomonadota > Gammaproteobacteria > Pseudomonadales > Pseudomonadaceae > Aquipseudomonas > Aquipseudomonas cerasi. Next base: position 2,205,385 of record NZ_LT222319.1, on the reverse strand, counting down.
TGACATGGCTGATTTCCAGCAGATACGGGGCCTGGGCATCAGGCGCCCCTCCGCCCCCGTCGCCGGACGGCAGATCGCGTTGCGCGGGCGGATTGGCAGTAGCAGAACCGAACATGATCACAACTCCTCAAGCGGCAGGCTGCGGGAGCGCATTGGCATGCCCTCCCAGGCCTGACGATCGTTGTTATTTGAAGGTGGCGACGTTTTCAGGGGTGATCAGGCGATAAGGAATGATGATCGCCTGGGGCTCGACCTTCTCCTTCCTGGCCAGTTTCACCGCGGCATCGATCGCCCCGTCGGCCTGTCCTTTCGCGTCCTGATAGACCGATACGGCCAGATCGCCCTTGGTCACGGCGTTGAGCCCGTCCGGTGTACCGTCGACACCGGCAACGAAAACGCTGCCTTTATCCACGCCTGCCTGCTTCAGCGCCATCGCCGCGCCAATGGCCATTTCATCGTTGTTGGCCAGCACCGCGTTGAATTTTCGGCCCTGGGTAAGCCAGTCGTTGGTCAGGTCCATGCCCTTCTGGCGCAGCCAGGTGCCGGTCTGCTCCTGGTCTATCTTGATGTCCGGGTACTTGGCCAACACCTCTTTGACGCCCTTGGTGCGGTTTTGCGTGGAGTTGTTGGCCAGGTCACCCAGAAGAATCATGACGCTGCCCTTGCCCTTCATTTTGTCGGCGATGTATTGCGCCTGAAGTCGGCCGGCCTCCATGTCATCCGACGTCACTGTGGCGACGCCCGCAGGCAGTTTCGGATCGTCGGGGCGGCGGTTGACGTAGACCAGCGGGATACCGGCGGCGACCGCTTCCTTGGTGATCCGCGCAGTAGCGGCGGTGTCGACCGGATTGACGATCAGGGCGTCGACTTTCTTGTTGATCAGGTCCTTGACCTGATCGAGCTGCTTGTTGACATCAGCGCGGGCATCGACGAACTGCAGGTCCACTTTCTCGGTCGTTGACATGACTTTGGCCTTGGCATTCATGTCGTCACGCAGGTAGGTCAGCCAGGTGTCATCGAACTGCGACATGGCCACACCAATCTTGATATCGGCCAAAGCTGCACCGCTGCCCACCATCAGCGCCATCGCCAATGAGGTCAAAGCAATCTTGGTCTTCATGAGGATCTGTCTCCAAATTATTGTTGTTGTTCGGATGCAGCGAATCAGCGTGACAGGCGGATCCCGGTGGCACCGGGAATGCAGAACAGTTGCGCGTCCTTGTGGCGCACGCACAGGCTCAGGGCGACGACGGTGAGAAATCGCTCCAGGGTCCGGATCCAGAATGACGAGGTGGCAGAACGCTTGGCGGTGACGCCAGAGGTAGGGGTTTTCATCGACAGTACCTATCTTTTGTTTTGTTTTTGTCGGGCTTGCTTCTCGTGCTTTGAAAAACCTTCAAAACGCGAGGGATTCGATAGTCGGCAACCTGAAAACGACTCTATTGGAAAATATTTTCCAATTCAACTGATTTTAGAATTTTATTCCATTTCATTTTATTCGGTTACAGAGACGACAAAGCCCGACGCATGGCAAGCGTCAGGCTCTCTTCGATAACGGGCCGCTGGATGCGCTGCAGCGCGCAATGGCTACAGCACCACAACGCGCCCTTCTCTGGCACTCAGGCGCGCGGCATCCATGATTTGCGCCGAGGCTATCGCATCATGCGGATTGACCGGATTAATACCCTGCTCGTCAACCGCGCTTTGCAACTGGCGGTAGAACTCCAGCCAGCAACCACGCTCCGACGGCACACGCTCGCGATGCTCGCCCTGCTCGAACCAGCCCCAGCGCCGATGCTCCTCGACACCCCAGCGCTCGCCCTCGGACCTTGGCGTAAGCCCGGCAAAGGCGGCCTCTTCCTGACCATCCAGCCCGTCGACGCTGTAACAACCCTTCGCTCCACTGACCCTGAAACGCGGCTTGGCACTGTTTTGCAGGCAGCTGCCGGACAGGTGCGAGGTCACGCCGCCGGCATGGCGCAGGGAAACGAAGAACGTGTGATCCAGTTCGTCGTGCGGCGCAGCGAATTGCAGTTCCGCATACACCCGTTCGACCGGGCCGAACAGCACCAGCGCCTGATCCACCAGATGACTGCCCAGGTCACGCAGCACGCCACCGCCGCTGGCCTTGCCGACAGACCGTGGCGAATAACGCTCGATGCTGGACTCGAACCGGCTGACCGCGCCCAGTGCCTCGCTGTCGAGCAACTTGCGCACAGTGAGGAAGTCCGAATCCCAGCGGCGGTTCTGATAAACGCTGAGCAGCACGCCACGACGCTCGGCCGCGTCCACCAGCTCGCGCGCCTGGGCTGCATCACTGGCGAAGGGTTTGTCGCTGACGACCCCGACACCCAGCTCTATCGCTTCGAGGATCAACGCTCGTCGCGAGGCCAGCGGTGTGGAAATCACCACCACATCAACCCCGGCAGCGACCAGATCGGCCAGCGTATCGAAGGTCGCCACGCCGGGAAGGTCTTTGGCCACTTCCTGCTTGCGCTCTTCGGAGCGTGTGACGACGCCCACAAACGTGGCACCCGGCAAACTTGAAATCAGCGTCGCATGAAAGTAACGCCCGCCTTTGCCATAGCCCACCAGCCCTGCTCGCATGCATGTCTCCTGTATTCCATGAACCTCATGGCCGCAGCCGTCGGTTGTGTAGTTGATGCCGCCGTTTCAACGGAGCAGCTCGCTTTTGACCCGCTCCAGCATGAATCGGCTCGATTCATCTGCGCGTTCCTCCCAGGCAAATACCGCCACTGTGGCAATGCCGTCGAACTTGATGTCCCGCAACGTCGAGAAGAACGCCTCCCAGTTCACCTCGCCCTGGCCGATGTCCAGGTGCTGATGAACCGTCGCCGTCACGCCGGGCGGGTTGACGATGTAGCGCAGGTTGGAAGAAGCCCGGTGATTATAGGTGTCGGCAATGATCAGATGCGTGAGCTTGTCGCCGGCATAGCGCAGCATCGAAGCGATATCACCAACGCCATCGTCGTAGAAGAAAGTGTGTGGTGCCGCGTACAGGTAGTTGATCCAGTCCCGATCGAGCCCGCGAATAATATCCACCGACTCGTTGTTGCGCTCGCAGAAATCGTAGGGGTGCGCCTGAATATCGAGCTTTATACCTTCACGCTCGAAATGCGGCATCAATTCATCCATGGATTTCATGAACTGGTTTTCACAGACCAGCGCATGGTCGGATTGCCCGCTGAACTCGGTATTCATAAGGTCGCAGTCCATCTCAACGGCGACCTGAATGGCACGTTTCCAGTTGCGAACCGCTGCAATACGCAGGTCTTCATCTGGCGCAGCCCAGTGGTACAGCGGCAGCAACGAGGAGAGTTTCACCCCGGCATCACTCAGGGCCTTGCGAAACTCCCTGATCCGCGCCCGATCCACCCGTGGGTATTTGTAAAATGGCATGAAATCTTCACGCGGCGACAGCTCGATATAGTCATAGCCCAGCTCCGCGGTTTTATCGACCATCGCCCCCAGTGACAGATGGCGATACATGTAAGGGTCCAGTGCAATACGCATGATGCCTCCCTTTTATTCCTTTCAAGAGATGTCCTGTTTAACCGCAGGATGGTCAGTTATAGAACACCGGACGCATGGCGAGCGTGATCGGCACGACTGCACCCGTGTTCTGCGCCAGCACGCAGGCATCGGCGGCCACAGCGGCGGCATAGCCGTCCCAGGCCGAAGGGCCGTAGAGGGTCCCCGCTTTGACGCCGTCGATGAAGTCCTGCAACTCGACGTCGTAAGCAGCGATGAAGCGGTCTTTCCAGTCCATCAGAATCGCGTTGGACAGCTTCGCCTCGCTGCGCAACTGGACCTGAGAGGGCTCCGGCAGTCTGGCAATACCCGTCTCGCCGACGACTTCACACTGGATGTCGTAGCCATACTGACAATTGACGAATACTTCGACGTCGATGCGCGTGCCCTTGACCGTTTCCAGCATCACGATCTGCGGGTCCTTCATGTGCGCCAGGGCCTTGCTGGTCTTGCGCGGGAATACCACCTGCACCGACACGTAGTCATCGTCAAGCAGCCAGCGCAGCACGTTGAGTTCGTGAATGAGCGTATCGGTGATGGCCATGTCGGTCTTGTAATTCTCGCCCACCCGCGGGTTGCGGTGCGCGCAGTGGAGCATCAGCGGCTCGCCAATCTGGCCGCTGTCGATCACTGCCTTGAGCGCGCGATAGCCTTGGTCATAAGGGCGCATGAACCCCACCTGTACCAGACGCCTGCCACTGGCGATCTCGGCTTCGACAATGTGCCGGCAGCCTTCGGCAGTGACTGCCAGCGGCTTTTCGCAGAACACCGGCTTGCCCGCAGCGATGGCTGCCAGCACATATTCTTCGTGACTGGGCCCCCAGGAGCAGACCAGGACCGCCTCGACATCCGGCGCGGCGATCAATGCGTGCCCGTCGGCATACACTTCGGCGCCGAGGTCCAGATCGCGCACCACCTTCGCTGCCTGTTCGAGATTGATGTCGGTGACGGCCACCACCTGACTGCCGACCAGCGTCTTGCTGCAACGCCGGATATGATCCTGACCGATTGCGCCTGTACCGATCACGCCGAGTTTCAATGCCATTTTCATGTTCCTTTTTTGTTATTGGATGTACCCGTGAACGGATCACGGGCGCTGAACGATAAAAGTGATCAGTACTGACGAGCCTTGAGCAGCTCGCGATTGAGCTTTTCATACACCTGAGCGGTAGTGCCGGTGGTCGACACTTCGGCAACCCCGACACGCCACCACGACAGGTATTTGTGGATCATCGTCTTGGGCAGGACCTTGATGTCGATCAGCGTCGACACGGTCTGACGTTGCGCATCGGCGAGCGCCTGGCGCAGTTGTTCGGCAGTACTCACCTTGTAGGTCTTGCAGCCATAGGCGGCAGCACTCATGGCGAAATCCACTGGCACAAAGTCACCGTCGAGCTTGCCGGTTTCCGGATTGCGGAAACGGAACTCGGTGCCGAAGCTGTTCATGCCGTGCTCCATCTGCAGATTGTTGATGCAGCCGAAAGTCATGTTGTCCAGCAGCACCACGTTGATCTTGCGCCGCTCCTGGATCGAGGTGGCCAGTTCCGAATGGAGCATCATGTAAGAGCCATCGCCGACCAGCGCAAAGACTTCGCGGTGCGGCGCTGCGAGCTTCACGCCCAGTGCGGCGTTGACCTCATAACCCATGCACGAATAACCGTATTCGACGTGATAGGTGTCGACTCCGGTACTGCGCCAGGCGCGCTGAAGATCACCCGGCAAGCTGCCCGCTGCTGCAACGATCACCGCATCGGCAGGCAGGCTCTGGTTGAGGATGCCCAATACACCACTCTGAGTCAGACACGAACCCGTCAGCTCGATGAAATCGCGCAGCACGGCAGGGTCCAGGTGATCGTTGATTTCCGGGACAAAATCCTCACGCTGGTACTCGACCGCGTACAGGCGATCCACCTCGGCATCCAGCTCGGCACGCGCCGATCGCGGTGCATCGCCCCAGGCCGCACGATAACCGCAGGCCTGGAGGCTTTCGGTCAGCGCCTGCAATGCCATCTGCGCATCGGCCAGGACCTGCACGCCGTCCAGTTTCTGCACATCAAAGGCACCGACATTGAGGTTGAGAAACTGCACATCCGGGTTCTGAAACAGCCATTTCGACGCGGTGGTGAAATCGCTGTAACGGGTGCCTACGCCGATGATCAGGTCAGCCTCTTTGGCCAGCCGATTGGCCGCCAGCGTGCCGGTTTCGCCGATGCCGCCCATGTTCAACGGGTGCGCCGAAACGATGGCACTTTTGCCGGACTGAGTTTCGGCGAACGGGATATCGAAGCGCTCGGCAAAGGCTTGCAAGGCATCCGCCGCACCGGAGTAACGCACCCCGCCGCCGCAGATCAGCAACGGCTTGCGCTTGTCGGCCAATAGCCTCAATGCGTCGTCAAGCATGGCCTTGCTTGGCGGACGCCGGTCGATACGGTGCACACGCTTTTGCAGGAAGCTGTCCGGGTAGTCGTAGGCTTCAGCCTGCACATCCTGAGGCAGCGCCAGGGTAACGGCGCCCGTGTCGGCCGGGTCGGTCAGTACGCGCATGGCATTGAGCGCTGCGCTCATCAACTGCTCGGGCCGGTTGATGCGGTCCCAGTATTTGCTCACCGCCTTGAACGCGTCGTTGGTGCTGATACTCAGGTCGTGAAACTGCTCGATCTGCTGCAGCACCGGATCGGGCTGGCGGCTGGCGTAGACATCGCCCGGCAACAGCAGCAACGGGATGCGGTTGGCCGAGGCCGTTGCCGCAGCGGTGACCATGTTCGCCGCGCCAGGGCCGACCGATGAACTGCACGCGTAGATCTTGCGACGCAGGTGCTGCTTGGCAAAACCGATGGCGGCATGGCACATGCCCTGCTCGTTACGGCCCTGATGGACCACCAGGTCGCCGCTGTCCTGCTCCAGCGCCTGCCCAAGCCCCAGCACGTTGCCATGCCCGAAAATGGTGAAAATGCCGGCGACGAATTTGCTCTGTACGCCGTCGACTTCGACGTACTGGTTATCGAGAAACTTCACCAGGGCCTGGGCCATGGTCAGTCGGGTTGTACTCATGTTCGCACCTTGTTCTTGTTTGAGGTGGCCAGGGTTTAAGCCGGCCTGACGGCTGAAGTCAGTGACGCTGCGAAACGGCTCGTGACAAATGCGTCATGCTTGCCGCTATTGCCTGAGGAATGTCATCCAGCACGTGAACGCTTTCAGCAAACGGTTCGAACGACAGATGCCCCTGATAGCCGCTGTCCAGCAAGCGCTCGATCTGCGACGCATTACCCAGAATGTCGCCTTCGCCGACCAGCACGCGATGACCATCGCGAATGCTGTTGAGCGGTGTCTGCGCATCCTCGACACCGGAGATATGTACCAACCCGGTCAGCTCCGGGAACAGCTCGACCTCGCCGGCCAGATGGTGGTGAAAGGTATCGTGAACCAGTCGGTAAACATCCAGCCCGCCGACAGCTTTGATCGCATCCACCGCTTGACGCTTGAGTCGCAGCGAGCACTCCTCAAAGCCGAGGGGTTCGACGAAGCCGAGAATTCCGTGCTCGCGAAGAATCGGGGCCAAGGCCGTCAATGCGGTGCGTAATCCCGCAGCGCGCTGCGCACCGTTGCGCGGGTCGGCACGGTCATTGAGCGGGCACAGCACCAGACCGCGGGCACCGCAGTCGCGGGCGTACTGCGCCAGCTTCGTCGCCTGGGCAGCGCGCTCCTGGTTCCAGACATCGAACGGGTACAGGGCGTTGATGGACAACACCTCTACCCCCCTGGCAGCACAAAGATCACGGACGACCTCGGGGGCAGTGCCGTCTTCGATCTCGATGCCCTTGAGGTCGTTGCGAATCTCGATGGCATCGGCACCCAGCTCAACCGCCAGGTCGACGAAACTTTCCAGAGACAGGCGCGGCGCGACCATTCGATTAAGGGCGAAACGCAGAGGGTGGTTCATTGTTCTTATTCTCCGCAAACATTCCATTGATGAAGACTATTTGGCAGTCGGCATACTGAACTCGGGGCCTTTGGCGATGCTGTCCGGCCAGCGTTGCATGACGCTTTTGTAGCGGCTGTAAAAACGCAGGCCTTCTTCGCCGTAGGCGTGGTGATCGCCAAACAGCGACCGCTTCCAGCCACCAAACGAATGCCAGGCCATGGGCACCGGGATCGGCACGTTGATGCCGACCATGCCGACCTTGATGCTGCGAGCAAATGCGCGCGCCACGCCGCCATCGCTGGTGAAGCACGACACGCCATTGCCGAACTCATGGGCGTTGATCAGCGCCACGGCGCTGGCGAAATCCGCGACGTGCACGATACCCAGCACCGGGCCGAAGATTTCTTCCTTGTAGATCTGCATCTGCGGCGTGACGTGACGTGATCGAACAGCGTCGCGCCGACGAAAAAGCCCTGCTCGGCACCCGGCACCTTGAAGTTGCGGCCATCGACGATCAGCTTCGCGCCTTCTTTGACGCCCTGATCGATGAAGCCCTCGACCTTGGCCTTGTGCACAGCGGTGACCAGCGGCCCCATGTCCGAATCGGCCTGCATGCCGTTGCCGACCTTGAGCTGGTCGATGCGCGGCAGCAGCTTGTCGATGAGGCGCTGGCCGACATCGCCGACCACCACGGCAATCGAGATCGCCATACAGCGCTCTCCGGCCGAGCCATAAGCCGCCCCGATCAGGGCGTCGGCGGCCTGGTCCAGATCAGCATCGGGCATCACGATCATATGGTTCTTGGCGCCGCCCAGTGCTTGCACGCGCTTGCCATGGGCAGTGCCTTGCTGATGGATGTACTCGGCGATCGGGGTCGAGCCGACGAAGGAAATGGCCTCGATGTCAGGGTGTTGCAGCAACGCATCGACCGCCACCTTGTCACCCTGCACCACATTGAAGACGCCATCGGGCAGACCGGCTTCCTTGAGCAGGCGCGCCATCAGCAGGCTGGCCGATGGATCGCGCTCCGAGGGTTTGAGGATGAAGCAGTTACCGGTCACCAGCGCCATGGGAATCATCCACAAGGGCACCATGACCGGAAAGTTGAACGGCGTAACCCCGGCGCAGACGCCCAGTGGCTGACGCAGGTTCCAGTTATCGATACCACCGCCGATGTTGTCGCTGAAATCGCTCTTCAGAAGACTGGGGGCACCGCAGGCAAATTCGACGATCTCGATACCGCGCACCACCTCTCCGCGCGCGTCGGACAACACTTTGCCGTGCTCGCGGCAAATGATCTGCGCCAATTCGTCATGGTGCTGGTCCAGCAGTTCCTTGAACTTGAACATCACCCGAGCCCGGCGCAGCGAGGACTGCTCGGCCCAGGCCGGAAACGCCGCCTTGGCCGCCGCAACCGCTTCATCCACAGTCTTCACGCTGGCCAGCGCAACACGCGCATGGACCGTGCCGATTGCCGGATTGAAGACATCGCTGTAACGCTCACCCTCGCCATTGCTCAGGTGTCCGTTGATGTAGTGGCCGATCACCGGTGACTCGTTCATCTCATGCCTCCAGAACAAAAATGGGAAATCAGAGATCCAGCAGCCAGCTGTGCTGCGGATCGTTGTGGAACTGCCAGGCGCGCGTCGGGCCGGCCATTACGTTCAGGTACCAGGATTCGTAGCCGTAGGGGACGGAGACCGGGTGGTAGCCCTTGGGCACGGTCACCAGGTCATTGTTTTCCACGGCCATGGCCTGATCGATGCTGCGGTCGTCGGTATAAACCCGCTGAAAAACGAAGCCCTGCGGCGGGTTGACCTGGTGGTAATAGGTTTCTTCGAGAAAGCTCTCGTGCGGCAGGTTGTCCCGGTCGTGCTTGTGCGGCGGGTAACTGGAGGAATGCCCGGAAGGTGTACGCACCTCGACCACCAGCAGCGAATGCGCCGCTTCGCTGTCCGGCAATATGTCGCACACATAACGGGTATTGGCGCCCTTGCCGCGTACGCTGCGCTTCATGCTGCCCGGCATGATCAAGCGTGCCGGAAAATGTTTGCCGGCATCGCCCGGCGCCGTGCATACGGCAAGCTGTACCGCGCCGCGTGCGACAAACTGCGCCTGGCTATGCGGCGGCAGGTAGACCGCGAACGGCGATTTTTCTTCGAACACCGATTGCCGGTCGCCTATGTTTTCCCAGCTGAAAGCGCCCTGCCCCGGCGCTTCGCCACTGACGCTGGCGTGCCCGGTCAGCAGGACCACGCACAGCTCGTTTTCTCCTGCGCTCAGCGGCAGGTTTTCTCCGGACTCCAGGCGGTAGGCGGCGAAGTTCACGTATTCCAGCGAACCGGGGGCCAGCGCTACGACGTCGCGGCCAGTGGATTTGCTCTTGGTCAGCAGATTCATGTTGCAGTCCTCCTTATCGTGCATCGGCCAGCAGTTGGCGCAACGTGTCATAGCCCTTTTTGGCGTACACATAGCTGGGCGCTACGGCAGGGTCCTGTTCGGCCTCGACCACCAGCCAGCCGTTGTAACCGGCCTGCCGCAAGACCTTGAGCAGCGCCGAGAAGTCAATATCGCCGTCCCCCGGCACCGTGAAAGTGCCGTTGATGATGCAGTCCGGAAAGCTCCACAGGTTGTTGCGTGCCAGTTGCACCACCGGCTTGCGCACGTCCTTGAAATGCACATGGCAAATACGCTGGATGTGCTTGCTCAACACTTGAAGAGGTTCGCCACCGCCCATGTAGCAATGCCCGGAATCGAACAGCAGCCCGACCTCCTCACCGGTCAGCGCCATCAGCCGGTCGATATCCTGCGGCGACTCGACGTAAGCGCCCATGTGGTGGTGATACGCCAGGCGCACGCCTCGGGACAGGGTGAAACGTGCCAGCTCGGTCAGTTTTTCGGCGTATTCATGCCAGGCGGCATCGGTGTGAAAACGTGGACGTTCGACCAGCGGGATACGTTGCCCCTGAATCGATTCGGCCACCTCGCCGTACACCAGCACCGAAGCGCCATTTTCGGCGAGCAGGTTCACATGCGCAGCGATGGCTTCGATTTCCTCGGCCACCGAACGCCGCGCCAGGCGGCTGGAATACCAGCCGGACACCAGCGCCAGGCCATGGGGCCGCAACACATCGCCGACGCCCTTGGCATCTTTCGGAAACTTGCCGTTGAGCTCGAAGCCCTCGTAGCCAATGGCTTTGCCTTCGCTCAGCGCCGTGCTCAGCGGGGTTTCTCCGCCGAGGGCCGGCAAATCATCGTTGCTCCAGGAGATCGGATTGATGCCGATGCGGATTCTGGGTGTGGAAGTCGAAACGGGCATGGCTGCACCTTTTTTGTTGTTATCGCGACGTTGTCGTGGCGTCGAAATCCGGAACGAATCAGGCGCGGCTTTCGCGCCAGGACTCGATCAACCAGTTGAAGGTGCTCTGCACCCGACTGATCAGCGTCGCATCGTCTATTTCTCCGGCCATCCAGGCCCGGCTTGGCTCACGGAATATTGTCCGGCCGACAGCAAAGCCCTGGCAGACGTGGCTGTGGCGAGCTTCGGCAAAGCCGGCAGCGAGCTCTTCGACAGGCGCATTGAGCCCGAGCAGTACCACGCCGCGGCAATACGGATCGCGTTGCTGGATCAGTTCGTCCAGTTGCTGCCAGACCTGCGCACTCTGCGCCTCGATCTTCCACCACGCCGGGTAGATGCCCAGGTTGTACAAGCGCTTCAGCGAGCGAAGCATCACGTCCGGGTGAGGCGACGGGTGATCCTTGGGCGGAATGATTTCCAGCAGCAACTCATGGCCGCTGACTTTCGAAGCATCGTAGAGCGCCTTGATCTGCGCTTCCTGCTCCAGACGCAACATCGGCTCGTCATCGGGGTGATATTGCACCAGGCACTTGATGATCTGCTCTTGCGGCCAGGCGAGCAGATTGCTGCCGATGGAGCGACCGTGCTCGAAGGCCAGCGGCCTTGAGCCCTGTACCTCCACCGGACGCGCCACCCACCAGCCGCGACCGGTTGCGGCGTTGAGTGAATCCTGACCGAAGCGCTGGTCGGCAAGCAGACCGACATCGGCTTCGATGCCGCGCTTGCGCAGGTCGGCTTCGACCCGCTCGACCGCCTGCACGAACAGCTGCTTGAGCTGGCTGATGCTGCCCAGATCACGCCCGGCCTGTTGCGCCAGCTCGACCAACTGGCCGCGATGATCGAAGGCAAAGATGAACAACTGCCGCCACTGCTTGCGCGGCACGCTGACCTGATGCAGCCGTTGCAGGGCGACATCCTGATCAGGACGGGTAATGGGTTCAGGGCTGTTGAACAGGTAATCGAGTTCGGCCGGGGTCGGCATCGCGGGCGCACAGGCATGCCGCGACACCACCAGCCCGCCACAGGCATTGGCCAGCTGGCAGCAGCGTTCGTCACTGGCTTCCTTGAGCCAGCCGCTGAGAAAACCGGACATGAACGCGTCGCCCGCACCGAGCACGTTGAGTACTTCGACCTGCACGCCGGGGTAGATGGCGCCCTCTTCCAGCCGCGCAGGAATGGCCCCGTGAATCACCGTGCAGCCTTGCGGGCCGAGCTTGACCACCAGCGTTGCGGCCGTCAGTTCACGCACCTTACGCAGGGCCGCGAGCAAATCGGTCGAACCGCCGGCAATCTGGAATTCCTCTTCGGTGCCGACGATCAGGTCGAAACGCGGCAGGATGCGCTGCACATGCTGGCTGACCTTCTGATCGGCAACGAACCGGGTCTCACCATCGGCCTTGCCTGCCAGCCCCCAGAGCACCGGGCGGTAGTCGATATCCAGCACGCGCTTGACGTTGTGCTTCTCGGCATAGTCGAGCGCCTGACTGCTGGCCCTGAACACCTGATCAGTGGAGAAATGCGTGCCGGTGATCAGCAGCGCCTTGCTCGAGGCAATCTGCTGCTCGTCGATGTCCTCGGCGCGCAGGGCCATGTCAGCGCAGTTTTCACGGTAGAACACCAAGGGGAAGGTTTCACGATCCTTCAACCCCAGCAGCACCATCGCCGTCAGACGCTCGGGGTCGCGCTTGATGGCGCTGACATCACAGCCTTCACGGGCCAGGGACTCGACCAGAAAACGGCCCATGTGGTCGTCGCCGACCCTGCTGAGCATGGCCGACCTGAGACCGAGCCTAGCCGTGCCGAAGGCGATATTGGCCGACGAGCCGCCCAGGTATTTAGCGAAACTGGAAACGTCTTCGAGTCGCGCCCCCACTTGTTGCGCATAAAGGTCGACGCCCAGGCGTCCGAGGCAAATCAGATCCAACTGACGCCCAGTGGCAAAGCGTGTCTGGCCCATGGTGGCTCCTGTTATTTTTATCAGCCTGCAGCGCCTGCATCAGGTGTACACGCTGCTTTGTGAATGCAGCGTAAAACGTCAAGACACATCAATCAATATTTTTTCTATAATTATTTTTAGTGGAATATTTTTTCCATACCACCACTCAAGTGCTGGCACACTGCGCAGGCGGGTAGGATATAGTCGTCGTTCCTGCCCCAAGGCAGCCTCCACCGTCAGGCCCACAACGGTCGTGCTGTGCGCGCCGTTGCCCTGAAGAAGAACAAGCAGAAAGGATTTGAATATGACCAGCGCCGATCAGCCCACTCTGCCCGGGACGAGCGTCGACATGCCGCCGAACAGTGCCGAAGGCTTGTTGCGGCTGATCACTGATGAATACGAGGGCCTGCCGCGTCAGCTCAAGCGGATTGCCAGCTATATGAGCCAGCAGAGCGACCGGATCATGGTTGACCGGATCAGTGACATCGCCCGCGAGTGCGAAGTCCACCCTTCGGCCATCGTGCGATTTTCCCAGCGTTTCGGGTTCAGCGGTTTCAGCGAGATGCAGGCGTTGTTTCGCGAGGCTTATACGCACAAGACCACGCCGGTGCAGAATTACCAGCAGCGTATCCGTAGCCTGATCGCCAACAAGTCACAGAAGGCCAATGCAGGCGATCTGGCACGTGAATGCGTCAGCGCCACCCTCTCCGGCCTGGAACGCCTGAGTGTCGAGCTGGATGACGATGAATTCGAGAAAGCCGTGGACCTGGTGGTCAACGCCGACAACATCTATGTGGTGGGCGTGCGCCGCTCATTCGCGGTGGCTGATTATCTGGTCTACAACCTGCAACACACCAACAAGCGCATTCATCTCATCTCCGGCCTGGGGGGCAGCTATCGCGAGCAAATGCGCAGTGTGCGCGCCAATGACCTGGTGATTGCCATCAGCTTCACGCCCTATGGCAAGGAGACCCAGCACTGCCTGCGCATCGCCCAGCACCACCAGGCCAAGACGCTGATCATCACCGACAGCAACCTGTCGCCGCTGGCCAAGCGCGCCAACTCGGTGCTACTGGTCAACGAAGGCAGCTCGTTCGCCTTCCGCTCGCTGAGCGCCACGCTATGCCTGTGCCAGGCGCTGTTCATTGCCGTGGCCTATCGCCTGGAACTCAAGGTCGATGAAATACACGAGCAGGTCGGGTTTGATGACTGAGGGCTGAGCCATCAGGATTTGGCTTCCTCGCCCATGCGTTGCTGGTTCTTCTCGCCCATTTTCTTCGCGCGTTTTTCCAGCACCAGATACACCATCAGTGCCAGCAGCAGCGGCAGCAGGAAGTAGATCGCGCGATAGCCGATCAACGCTGCGAGCAGGCTGCCCTTGGAGAACTGGTGCGCCAGCAAGGTGATGAACACGGTCTCAAGCACACCGAGGCCCGCTGGAATGTGAGTGATCACACCGGCGATGCTGCTGATCAGCAACACACCGAGAATCGCCGGATAAAACGCCTTGTCCGGCAGCAGGGTGTAAATCACCGCGGCCATCAACGACCAGTTCAGAGCGCCCAGACTGGCCTGCATCAGCGCCTGCTTCATCGACGGCAGATTGAACTCCTGATCACGGATGGTCCATGAGCGTTTCTTCGAAAACCGGCAGGCCAGCAGGTACGCAAAACACACCGCCAACAGTCCGAAGCCGATCAATTGCAGGGTTGTGGTGCCGATCGACCACTCCTTGGGCAACTCCAGAAAGCGCATCGAAAACACAAAACCGGCCAGCAGCATGTAGCCCAGCCAGTTGGTAATCAGGCTCAGGCTGAGAATCCGCGTGATGGTCGAAACATCCAGCCCCAGTCGCGAATACAAGCGGTAACGCAAGGCAATGCCGCCCACCCAGGAACTGAGGTTGAGGTTGAACGCGTAGCAGACAAACGTCACCGGCACGATCTGCTTGATCGACAATGTGTGCCGGGTGTAATAACGCGCCAACACGTCAAAGCCGCAGTAGGTCGCGTAGCTGGCAAAGGCCACAACAGCCGCGATAGCCAGGGTGCTGGCCTTGTAGGACGCCAACGCCTGTTTCACCTCTTGCCAGTCAAGCTTCTTGACCAGCATAAACAGCAGAACCGGGACGGCGATAAAGAAAAACAGATTGAACGCCCGCTTTGCCCATTTCCACTTGGTTCCCTGCGCGCTTTGCGGCGCTGCCTGCGTGGCTTGGGTCATAGGGTTTTCTCCTGGTCCATCGGATGGTTGTTCTGCTGCTGTTCGATCACTTTCGCTTCGGGCACTACATCACCGGCACGCAGGGGCTTGAGGCGCACACCGTGAACCGGGAACAAACCGGCAATGGCCGGAAAACGGCGCAGGAAAAAGAAACTCAAGACGATCATCGGCGCACGCCACCACTGGCCACGCGCCGCGCCCTTAAGGCTCATCTGCTTGCTGTGCGCAGCGGCAAGCTCCATCAGGTGGTTTTGCAGATGCTCATTGAGCCCGCGATCACGAATGAACAGATTAGCTTCCAGGTTCAGCGCGAGGCTCAGCGGGTCAAGATTGCTGGAGCCCACGGTGGACCAGTCCTGATCGATCAGCGCGACCTTGCCGTGCAGTGCACGTTGCTTGTACTCATGAATGACCACGCCGTCGCGCAGCAGATAGGTGTACGTCAACCGCGAGCAAACCCGTACGAACGGCATGTCGGGCTGACCTTGCAAAATAAGGGTGACCTTGACGCCCCGCCGTGATGCATTGCGCAGCTCACGCAGAAAGCGGTAGCTGGGGTAAAAATACGCATTGGCCAAGGTGATCCGTTGCTTCGCAGCGCGAATCGCCTTCAGGTACTGCTCTTCGATATCGGTACTGTGCTCGTCATTGTCGCGCTCGGCGAGCAGCATGCTGGCGTCACCGGCGCGGTCCAGCTTCAGTGCAACGGGCGGCAATTTGTCACGAACGACCTTGCTGAGCATATTCAACGCGCTGTGGTGAATATCGCCAACAATCGGGCCACGGACCAGAACGGCATAGTCCTGTTTGGCCGTCACCCCCGTGTCAGTCATGTGATCGACGCTGTAATTGATGCCGCCGATAAAGCCCAATTCGCCGTCGATCACCACCACCTTGCGGTGCAGCCGGCGAAACAGGTTGGTGCGCATGCCCATGAACCTTGGGCGCGGATCGAACAGCTGAATCTGGATACCGGCGTCGATCATGGTTTTGACAAACGTCGAACTCAGGTCCGAGGTGCCATAGTCATCCACCGTGACGACCACCTTAGCGCCATTCGCAGCGGCTTCGAGCAGCGCCTGTTGCAGGCCCTCGCCGATTCGGTCTTCAAAAATGATGAAGGTCTCGATCAGCACCTCTTTGCGCGCGGCACGTATGCACTCGAATACCCGGGCGTAAAAATCCTCGCCATTGATCAGCAACTCTACCGAGTTGCCGTCGCGCCACTGCCCTGTCGTATTGCTCATAAGGTCAACTCCACCGCCAGCGGTGCATGATCGGAAAGGTGGGACCACGGTCGGCTGGACAACACTTTCGGCCGGTGGGACGTTGCATTGCGCACATAGATCCGGTCCAGCCGGAGTAATGGCCAACGGGCAGGAAAGCTTTTCGCCGGCGCCCCGAAGCGCTCTACGAAAACCTCGTGCAGCCCGCTGCCCTGCAGCGACGCATCGGCGCGTTGGCGCCAGTCATTGAAGTCACCGGCAACGATCACCGGCTCGCCTTCGGGAATACGCGCCATCAGCTCGTTAAGCAGTTTGAGCTGCTGACGTCGATGGCTTTCACGCAGTCCCAGGTGCACACAGACCGCATGCACCCGGCCCGCGTGTGGCACCTCGAGAATGCAGTGCAACAAGCCGCGCTGCTCGGTGCCATGAATGGAAATGTCGAGGTTTTCATGCTGGATGATCGGGTATTTGGACAGCAACGCGTTGCCATGATCGCCGTCCGGATACACCGCGTTGCGGCCGTAGGCAAAATCACTCCACATGCTGTCGGCCAGAAACTCGTACTGCGAAATCGTCGGCCAGTCCTTGACCCTGCGCGCGTGGCTCTGGTGTTCGCCGTGCACTTCCTGAAGAAACACGATATCGGCCGATACAGTGCGCACAGCTTCACGCAGCTCGGGCAGAATGAAGCGGCGATTGAAAATGCCAAAGCCCATGTGCATGTTCATGGTCAGTACATTCAATGAAACACTGGCGGACACAGGTGTCGCTGGGCCGACAGGCGGATTGGCACTGGTCAAGACTTGCTCCCGTGTGAATATTCACGGCATATGAAGCCACCCGTGAGCACAGGTTCCGTCGCGTATCTCACGTGCTGTGTATTTGCCATATGCAGTGGCGCAGAGATACACGTGAAAAAAATCAGGCCAACATGAAACGCAGGCGCCTGATAGACAGCCTAAGCTGTCTATCAGTCCTGCAAAAAAAGAGACAAGGAATCAAACCGTGGATGCATCGACTTCTCAACGCTACACCGCCCGAGCCAGATGGCTGCACTGGGCCATGGCCATTCTGATCGTGCTGGCGTACACACTGATTCTGAGCCGCACCCAGTTCAGCAAGGGCTCGGAATACCGCTTGCTGGTCGTGCAGAGCCACTACTGGGTCGGCATTCTGATTCTGATCATGGCGTTTTTCCGTGTCGCCGAGCGTCGACGTCATCGTCCGCCCGGGATCACACCGCCGCTTGAAGGGGCGTTGCGCATCGTCGCAACCCTGACCCATTACGCGCTGTATGCGTTCCTGTTTGCCCAGCCGTTACTGGGCCTGCTGACAGTGATGGTGGAAAAAGGCGCACTGCCCATTCCCCTCACCGATCTGCAGATTCCCTGGCCGCTGGCCACCTCGGACCACCTGGCCGAGACGTTCGAAGACGTGCACAAACTGCTGGGCTCGATCTTCTACTATGTCATCGGTCTGCATGTGATCGCTGCGCTCTGGCACCACCTGGTGCGCAAGGATAATACCCTCAAGCGCATGCTGTAACTCAGGACGCCGACAGGACCCGGGCAAGCGTCGCCTTCACCTTGCCCATCCCCTCACGCAGGGCCTGTTCGATTTCCGCCATGGTAATGACGGTCGTCGACTTGCCCGCTGCCGGATTGACCACCAGCGCCAGGCAGGCGTATTCAAGCTCCAGCTCACGAGCCAGCGCGGCCTCGGGCATGCCAGTCATGCCAACGATGTCGCAGCCATCGCGCTCCAGGCGGATGATTTCGGCAACGGTCTCCAGACGCGGTCCCTGGGTGCAGGCATAGACGCCCCGGTCGGAGAACGCGCATCCCTCGGCAGTCAATGCTGCAATCAGCCGGGCGCGCAGGGGCTCGCTGTACGGATAGCTGAAGTCGATATGCGTGACCTCTTCCAGATCATCGGCAAAGAACGTGTGCTGGCGACCGCTGGTGTAGTCGACCAGATCATGCGGCACACAGAAATGCCCGGTGCCCATGGCCGGATGAATGCCACCGACTGCGTTGACCGCAAGAATCGCTTCGGCACCCGCCTGCTTCAGTGCCCAGATATTGGCCCGGTAGTTGACCTGATGCGGCGGCAAGCGGTGCGGGTGGCCGTGGCGCGCCAGAAACATCACCTCGCGACCGGCATAGTCGCCGATCTGGATTTCGCCGGAAGGTGCGCCATAAGGGGTGTTCATCGGCAGGGATTGCCGAATGTTCAGGCCCTCGAGCTGGGTCAGGCCGGTGCCGCCAATAATCGCGTAAACAGTCATCGCAAATCCTTAATCGATCAGTTGAGCAGCGCGCAGAGCCTGGAGCGCGGTCTGCCAGCGCGGGTGTTGCCGATAGTCGGTACTGGCCGATGCCTGACCGCGCATGCGCGCGATACGTGGCGAAGGCTTGACCTTCAGACGCTGCGCAGCGCCCAGCGCAAGCTCGGCGGCCGCCCGGTCGTTGCACACCAGGCCCATGTCGCATCCGGCTGTCAGCGCCGCTTCGATACGGCTCGCCGCATCCCCGACCACATGAGCGCCGGCCATCGACAGGTCGTCACTGAAAATAACACCGTCAAATTGCAGTTCGTCGCGCAAAATGTCCTGCAACCAGCGCCTTGAAAAGCCTGCGGGCTGCGAATCGACTTTCGGGTAGATGACATGCGCCGGCATCACTGCAGCCAGTTGCTGACTCAGACGTGCAAACGGCACCAGATCACTGGCGCGGATCTCTTCGAGGCTGCGCTCGTCATTCGGAATAGCCACATGAGAATCGGCTTCAGCCCAGCCGTGGCCGGGAAAATGCTTGCCGGTGGCAGCCATGCCTGCAGCGTTCATCCCACGAATGAACGCCCCTGCCAGCAACGCCGCGCGCTGCGGATCGCCTTCGAACGAACGCGTGCCGACCACGGCGCTGCGCTGGTAGTCGAGGTCCAGCACCGGGGCGAAGCTCAGGTCCAGTCCGACCGCCAGCACTTCGGTCGCCATCAGCCAGCCGCAGTGTTCAGCCAGAAGCTCGGCATCAGGCTTGTCGGCAATGGCACGCATTGGCGGCAAGCGTACGAACCCCTCACGCAGGCGCTGCACCCTGCCACCCTCCTGGTCGACGGCCAGCAGCAGGTCCGGGCGCACGGCCCGAATTGCGGCGCTCAGCTCACGAACCTGACGGGGATGCTCGATGTTTCGGGCAAAGATGATCAAACCGCCCACTTCGGGCTGACGCAAAAACTGACGGTCTTCGCTGGTCAGCCAGGTGCCGGCGACATCGACCATCAGGGAGCCTTGCAGGCCAGAACTCATAGAAAAACCCTTACACACAAGTGCTCGTTCACAATCCGGGCATGGTGCTTGATCCTGAAGCCCGACGCAATCCGACACGCCGGTGCAGCTTGATTCAGGGCAAGGGCATAGGCTTCAGGCCTTGGCGACCGCTGGTGTGCCGGTGCTGCTCTTGGTACGCGGCCTGAGCTGAGCGGCGATCATTGCCGGGTCGCTGACGCCAGTGTCGGCGCGCATGCCGGCGGCCAGAAACGGCACCATCAGGCGCATGACCTGCTCGATGGAGGTATTGACGCCGAAATCGGTCTCGGCAATGGCGCGCAGGGCCTTGATGCCGGACATGCTGAACGCGGCAGCACCGAGCATGAAGTGCACGCGCCAGAACAGCTCGATGGGCGGAATGCGCGGGGCCGCTTCGTTGACCAGCGTCATGTAGCGACGGAACACCTTGCCATACATGTCTTCGAGGTAGCGGCGCAGGTGGCCCTGGCTCTGACTGAAGGCAAGCCCCAGCAGGCGCATGAAGATCGACAGGTCGTTACCGCTGCGTGGCTGCACCACAAGCGCCTGCTCGACGAGAATCTCCAGCAGTTCCTCAAGGCTTGGCTTGTGCTCGGGCTTTGCCTGGCGACGTTCCAGTTCGCGATCGAGACTGATGCAGAAGGGTCCCAGAAAACGCGAGAACACGGCCTGGATCAACGCCTTCTTCGAGCCGAAGTGATAGTTTACTGCTGCCAGATTGACCGACGCCTTGCTGGTGATAAGGCGCAAGGACGTTTCGGCAAAGCCTTTCTCTGCAAACAGCTGCTCGGCAGCATCAAGAATGCGTTCAACGGTTTCCGACTGGGCCATGGCTCTCTGCCTAACAAACGAACGTTTGAAACATACGTATCAAACGCCTCGGTTGTCAAGCCGGGCCGTTCATTTTGTGGCCGAACAGTCACGGTAATGGATGTTAAATGACAAAACGCAGGTGTTGCCGAGGTTTTGGACGAGAAGCGCTACGCGGGTTGACCACCGCCTGGCGGCGAAAATGAAATGGATGATTGCCAACGCGCCTTCACTGTATATAATCCCAGTCACTGTATAAAAAGCCAGAGCGCCCCTCATGATCAAACTGACGCCACGCCAGGCTGAAATCCTGGGTTTCATCAAACGCTGCCTGGAAGACAACGGGTTCCCGCCGACACGTGCGGAAATCGCTCAGGAGCTGGGCTTCAAATCGCCCAACGCGGCGGAAGAGCACCTCAAGGCCCTGGCCCGTAAGGGCGCCATCGAAATGACTCCGGGTGCTTCACGCGGCATTCGAATTCCCGGCTTCGAAGCGCGGCCCGATGACAGCAGCCTGCCGGTCATCGGCCGCGTCGCAGCAGGTGCACCGATCCTGGCTCAGCAACACATCGAAGAGTCCTGCAACATCAACCCGTCCTTCTTCCACCCGAGCGCCAACTACCTGTTGCGCGTTCACGGCATGAGCATGAAGGACGTCGGCATTCTGGATGGCGATCTGCTCGCCGTGCACACCACGCGCGAGGCCCGCAACGGCCAGATCGTGGTTGCCCGGATCGGCGATGAAGTGACCGTCAAGCGCTTCAAGCGCGAAGGTAGCAAGGTCTGGCTGCTGGCGGAAAACCCTGATTTCGCACCCATCGAGGTCGATCTCAAGGATCAGGAACTGGTGATCGAAGGTTTAAGCGTCGGCGTCATTCGCCGCTAAGGAGACGTTATGCAGTTCCATCAAGCACCGCATTCGCAATTGCCGCTGTTCGAGGCGTTTCTGGCCCAGCCCATCGCCCCTCTGCTCACAGATGCAGTCGAAACGCCGTGGGGCAACGACCCAGAGCCCTTCAGTGAACTGTCATTGCGTGGCGCTGCCGGGAACTGCCTCAACCTTCTTGCACCCATCCTTCGGGAATTGAGCGAGGAACTGGATGCGCGCTGGCTGACGCTGATCGCACCGCCATCCAGCCTTACCCAGACATGGCTGCGCGATGCGGGGCTCAACAGGGAGCGAATTCTTCTGCTGCAGCCACGCGGCACGCAAAGCGTACTGGAGCTGACGCGCGAAGCACTTCGACTGGGCCGTAGTCATACGGTGGTGAGCTGGATCAACCCGCTGGGCGCCATAGCGCGTCAGCAATTGATCAGTGCAGCAAAAATCGGGGAAGCACAGAGCCTGAACATCCGGCTGGGCTGAGGCCCAGTCGTCGATCAGTGCAGAACGTGAGGCACATCATCCTTTTCGATTTCGCCTTCAGCCAGGCGGCCAGCCATCTGCACACCCACACTCAACATGGCTTTGGCGACTTCGACATGCTGACCTTGCATGAACGCTTTGGCATCCGCAGAGAAATCAAGCGTTACCAGGGAACCCTCGTCATCGGCACGACGCAGCTCTATACGTCCGTCAGGTAGTTCGACAATTTCCAGGAAAGAGGTAGGCATTGGTACAGTTACTCCGCGATAAGCCGGCATTGTAACAGCCTGCCAGCCCTTACTTCATTGGTTTTCAGCATTCGCTCAGGCCTTCACGAAAACGGATGGCCAACCCTTTGAGTTGTTGACGCCAATTTTCAAGCTCTTCACGTGAGAGTTCAGACTCCGGCTCGGCGTCCAGGTTCACTGCCTGTATCATCGGCTGCGTGACATCACCCTTGAGCTTTTTCGGCGCACGAGGCGGCTCATATAACGCGTTATAGGCCGACAGCAGTTGCGCAAGCCATGTCTGGCGATTCTGGGCAAGCTCTACCAGCTCGGCCATTTCGGGGATGGCGATGGCGTCCAACACTTCCTGCGTCAACAATTCTTCCGCACGACGCGTGCCGGCTTGTGGCAGACGGTAGTAGCCTGCGATCTCGTGGCACAGGCCCAGCAGCGCACCGTACAGATGAAACAGCGCGGACTCGCGCTCTGCCTGCAACAACGCAGGAGAGTTCACCGCCTGCCCCTTCTCCGCCCTGCCCAACGCCTCGAGCGAGAGCCCCGCGAAATAGATTTTCTGGTTGGTACGGGTATAGAGCTCATGGGCCATGGCGACACTCTCCACAACGATGGGATAGAGAACAGCATAGCCTGCGGCGCCTGGACAGGCCGGCGAAACAGGCTGATGCCTATCGAAAACAGCGCCCGGCCCTCTTGAGCCGCGCGCTTGCGATCAACGCTTGTCTTCAACCTTCCAGGCGCTGCCGTCGTAGAACGCACGCCAGCCGGTAGGCTTGCCCTCTACTTCGGTCTGGACGTATTGCTCTTTGGTCTTGCGACTGTAGCGGATCACTGCTGGACGACCGTCCGGATCCTTCTTCGGCGCTTCGCAAAGGAAGTGATACTTGGGATCGATTTCGTCCTTGTGCGGGGCGATTTCGATGACCAACGGTGCGCGGGTTTCGCGATTCTTCGGGAACTGGCTGGCGGCCAGGAACAGGCCCGAAGCGCCATCACGCAGTATGTAGGTATCGTCAACCTTGTCGCACTTGAGCTCCGGCATCTTCACCGGGTCCATCTTCGGCGGCGCTGCGTCACCGCTTTTCAGCAGTTTGCGGGTGTTCTTGCAGTCCGGGTTGGTGCAGCCGAAGAACTTGCCGAAACGGCCGGTCTTGAGCTGCATCTCGCTGCCACACTTGTCACATTCCAGGCTCGGACCTTCATAGCCTTTGATACGGTAAGTGCCTTCCTCGATCTCGTAACCAGTGCAATCAGGGTTGTTGCCGCAAATATGCAGCTTGTGCTTCTCGTCCAGCAGGTAGGCGTCCATCGCCGTGCTGCAGATCGGGCAGCGATGCTTGCCGCGCAGAACCCGTGATTCGGACTCACCCTCGTCATCGTCGGCAATTTCGTCGCCGGGAGTCAGATTGACGGTCGCCTTGCAGCGTTCCTTGGGTGGCAGGCTGTAGCCGGAGCAACCCAGGAAAACGCCCGTCGAGGCTGTACGGATCTGCATCGGACGGCCGCACACTTTGCACGGGATGTCAGTCATCACCGGCTGGTTGGCGCGCATGCCGCCATCAGCGGCCTCGGCCACGTCGAGCTTTTTACGGAAATCACCGTAGAACTCGTCCAGCACGTTTTTCCAGTCGCGCTCCCCCTGAGCCACGTCGTCGAGGTTTTCTTCCATCCCGGCGGTAAAGCCATAGTCCATCAGGTTGGAAAAGCTTTCGGACAGACGTCCGGTGACGATGTCGCCCATCTTTTCCGAGTAGAAGCGGCGGTTATGCAACGCCACGTAGCCACGGTCCTGGATGGTCGAGATGATCGCTGCGTAGGTCGACGGGCGACCAATGCCCCGCTTTTCCATCTCCTTGACCAGACTCGCTTCCGAGTAACGCGCAGGCGGCTTGGTGAAGTGCTGGCTTGGATCGAGCTTGTTCAGCTTCAGGGTTTCGCCCTGTGCCATGTCCGGCAAAACATCGTCATCGCCCGGCTTGGCCATCTGCGGCAGCGCACGGGTATAACCATCGAATTTCAGGATGCGGCCCTTGGCGCGCAGCTCGAAATCGCTGGCGGCGACCGTGACGGTGGTCGACAGGTATTGCGCAGGCAGCATCTGGCAGGCCACGAACTGGCGCCAGATCAACTCGTAAAGACGCTCGGCGTCACGCTCCATCCCGGTCAGTTTGCTCGGGTGAGTGTTGACGTCGGAAGGTCGAATCGCTTCGTGAGCCTCTTGCGCGCCTTCCTTGCTGCTGTAGACGTTGGGCGACTCCGGCAGGTACTTCTTGCCGAATTCGGTCTGGATGTAGTCACGCGCCATGCTGACTGCGTCAGCCGACAGGTTGGTCGAGTCGGTACGCATGTAAGTGATGTAGCCCGCTTCGTACAAGCGCTGGGCCATCATCATGGTCTTCTTTACGCCGAAACCCAGACGGTTGCTCGCCGCCTGCTGCAGGGTCGAGGTGATGAACGGCGCCGATGGCTTGCTGCTGGTCGGCTTGTCTTCACGCTTGACGATGCTGTAGCTGGACGCCTTGAGCTTTTCAAGAGCGGCCATGGCCTGGGTTTCATTGAGCGGTTTGAACGCTTCGCCGTTTTCACGCGCTACTTCGAAACGCACGTTGGCGCCCTTGGCGGTGCCCAGATCGGCGTGGATCTCCCAGTATTCTTCAGGGTTGAACGCGCGGATTTCACGCTCGCGCTCGACCACCAGCTTCACCGCAACCGACTGCACACGCCCGGCGGACAAGCCACGGGCAACTTTCTGCCAGAGCAGTGGGGAAACCATGTAGCCGACGACGCGGTCGAGGAAGCGACGCGCCTGCTGGGCATTGACCCGGGCGATGTCCAGTTCGCCTGGCTTGGAAAACGCCTCCTGGATGGCTTTTTTGGTGATCTCGTTGAACACCACGCGCTTGTAGCGGCTGTCATCACCACCGATGGCTTCGCGCAGGTGCCAGGCAATGGCTTCCCCTTCGCGGTCCAAGTCCGTCGCGAGATAGATGGTGTCGGCATCCTTGGCGAGCTTGCGCAGCTCTTCGATGACCTTTTCCTTGCCGGGGAGGATCTCGTACTTGGCTTTCCAGCCGTGTTCCGGATCGACTCCCATGCGCGAGACCAGCTGGCGTTGCGCCTTTTCTTTCGGCGTCAGTACCGGGCCTTCGCCCGCAGCGGCCTTGCCACGATTGGCGGCAGGATCTTTGGCGGCACTCGCCGAACCGCTGGTGGGCAGGTCTCGGATATGGCCGATACTCGACTTCACCACGTACTGGTTGCCCAAATACTTGTTGATGGTCTTGGCCTTAGCCGGGGATTCCACGATGACCAGCGATTTGCCCATGGATCAGAAAATTCCTGAATACTAGATGAAAGACAGTGAGGAGCTTGTAAAGGCCACGCTGTATATAGTGGCTACAAGGTGAGGTCAAGCACAGCCTGTTGTGCAATCGCCTCTCACGTTCGGGAAAACAGGCTGGGTTCAGCCTCAATCAGAGCAAAGCGCGGGACGTGCTCGCCGTCAACCTCGACCGACTCCAGAAACATGCTCAAGGGACGTACCCACATGCCGAAATCGCCGTACAAAGCCTGATAGAACACGACTTCCTCTTCGGTTTCGGAATGTTTTGCAACGCTGAAAACCCGGTAGTGCGGGCCCTTGTAATGGCGATAGAGCCCTGGCTGCAATTGCATGTCGCGGTCCTCTTGTAACACGTCCAGAAAATTTGCCTGAAACCATTTTTCCAAAAAACAAAAGCCGGGGCACCAAGCCCCGGCTCGCATCACACTCGGGAATCAGACGCGTTCGAAAACGGTCGCGATGCCCTGACCCAGACCAATACACATGGTCGACACACCGAAGGTGCCGCCATTTTGCTTCATGACATTGAGCAAAGTGCCGGAGATGCGTGCACCGGAACACCCGAAAGGATGCCCCAGAGCGATGGCGCCGCCGTGCAGGTTAACCTTCTCGTTCATCTTGTCGAGCACTTTCAAATCTTTCAACACCGGCAAGGCCTGTGCAGCGAAGGCTTCGTTGAGCTCGAAGAAGTCGATATCGGCAATACTCAGACCAGCGCGCTTGAGCGCTTTCTGAGTGGCCGGAACCGGACCATAACCCATGATTGCGGGGTCGACACCGGCCACCGCCATCGAACGAATCACCGCCATCGGCTGGATGCCGAGGTCCTGGGCACGCTGGGCCGACATGACGATCATGCACGACGCACCGTCGGTGATCTGCGAAGACGTACCGGCAGTCACGGTGCCACCTTTTGGATTGAAGGCAGGCTTGAGTGCCGCCAGACTTTCCAGGGTGGTGTCCGGACGAATAGTCTCATCGTAGTCGAAGACCTTGAGGAAATCGTTCTCGTCATAGCCCTGCATCGGGATGATCTCGTCCTTGAACTTGCCTTCCAGCGTTGCCTTGTGCGCCAGCTGGTGGGAACGCAGGCCGAAAGCGTCCTGCTGCTCGCGGGTGATGCCGTGCATTTTCCCGAGCATTTCAGCGGTCAGGCCCATCATGCCGGAGGCCTTGGCGGCGTGCAGGGACATGTGCGGGTTCGGGTCGACGCCATGCATCATGCTGACATGCCCCATGTGCTCGACACCGCCGATGACGAACACGTCACCGTTGTTGGTCATGATTGCCTGAGCAGCCGTGTGCAGCGCGCTCATGGACGAACCACAAAGACGGCTGACCGTCTGGGCGGCCGAGGTGTGCGGGATCTGGGTCAGCAATGACGCCATGCGCGCGATGTTCCAGCCCTGCTCCAGGGTCTGGTTGACGCAGCCCCAAATCACATCCTCGACTTCGGCCGGATCGACCTTGTTGTTGCGCTCGAGCAACTTGCTGATCAGGTGCGCGGACATATCTTCAGCGCGGGTGTTGCGGTGCATGCCGCCCTTGGAGCGGCCCATAGGGGTGCGACCGAAGTCGACAATCACGACGTCTCTTGGATTAAGGCTCATTGGTTCATTCCTCGGAAGACGCTTGACCGAAGAAGCTCTGGCCATTGGCGGCCATCTCACGCAGCTTCGCGGTCGGTTGATGCAGGGCACCCAGTTCGGCGTATTGGTCAGCCAGGGCAACGAATTCGGCAACACCGATGGAATCGATGTAGCGCAGCGCGCCGCCTCGGAACGGAGGGAAGCCGATACCGTAGATCAGGCCCATGTCAGCCTCGGCAGCGGTTTCGACAATGCCGTCTTCCAGGCAGCGGACCGTTTCCAGGCACAGCGGGATCATCATCCAGTTGACGATGTCGTCATCGCTGACCTCGCGTTGCTCGTAGACAATCGGCTTGAGCACGTCCAGCACCGCCGGGTCATTGACCTTCTTGGGCTTGCCCTTCTTGTCGGTCTCGTACGCGTAGAAACCCTTGCCATTCTTCTGCCCGAGGCGCTTGGCATCGTACAGAGCGTCGATCGCAGAGCGGCGATCGTCCTTCATGCGATCAGGGAAGCCTTCGGCCATGACATCACGTCCGTGGTGTCCGGTGTCGATACCGACCACGTCCATCAGATAGGCAGGACCCATCGGCCAGCCGAATTTCTCCATGACCTTGTCGATGCGCACAAAATCCACGCCTGCACTGACCAGTCTGGCGAAACCACCGAAATACGGGAACAGTACACGATTGACGAGGAAGCCCGGGCAATCGTTGACCACGATCGGGTTCTTACCCATTTTCTTGGCGTAGGCAACGGTCGTGGCGACCGCTTCTTCACTGGATTTCTCGCCACGGATCACTTCCACCAGCGGCATCATGTGTACCGGGTTGAAGAAGTGCATGCCGACGAAGTTTTCCGGGCGCTTGAGGGCCTGGGCCAGCAGGCTGATCGAGATGGTCGAGGTGTTGGACGCCAGAATGGTGTTTTCACCCACATTGGCTTCGACTTCGGCCAGTACCGCCTGCTTGACCTTGGGATTCTCGACGACTGCTTCGACGACCAGATCGACGTTACCGAAATCGCCGTAGGACAGCGTAGGACGAATGGCGTTAAGCGCTTCGGCCATCTTCGCAGCGGTCAGACGACCTTTCTCCAGACGACCGCCAAGCAGTTTGGACGCTTCGTTCAGACCCAGTTGAATGGCTTCTTCGCGAATATCCTTCATCAGGATCGGCGTGCCTTTGACTGCCGACTGATAGGCAATACCGCCGCCCATGATCCCGGCGCCCAGTACGGCAGCCTGTTTCACGTCCTTGGCGATTTTGTCGTAGCCCTTGGCTTTCTTTTTCAGCTCCTGATCGTTCAGGAACAGGCCGATCAGGCTCTGCGCAGCAGCAGTCTTGGCCATTTTCACGAAACCGGCAGCTTCGATCTCCAGTGCCTTGTCACGACCGAAGTTGGCGGCTTTCTGGATGGTCTTGATGGCTTCTACCGGGGCCGGATAGTTCGGGCCGGCCTGACCTGCGACAAAGCCTTTTGCGGTTTCGAATGCCATCATCTGCTCGATGGCATTGAGCTTGAGCTTGTCCAGCTTCGGCTGACGCTTGGCCTTGTAATCGAACTCGCCGGAAATGGCGCGCTGGATCAAATCAAGGGCGGCAGCCTGCAGCTTGTCGGGCGCAACCACCGCGTCCACAGCACCAACCTTGAGCGCATCTTCTGCGGCGTTTTCCTTGCCCGAGGCGATCCACTCGATCGCGTTGTCAGCGCCGATAATGCGTGGCAGACGCACGGTGCCGCCAAAACCCGGGTACAGGCCGAGCTTGACCTCGGGCAGACCGACGCGAGCGCTGCTGGCGATGACTCGATAATCTGCGGCCAGGCACATTTCCAGGCCGCCGCCCAGCGCAATACCGTTGATTGCGACGACAGTCGGCAAGTTCAGGTCTTCGAAATCACTGAAAATCCTGTTCGCTTCCAGATTGCCAGCGACCAGTTCAGCTTCCGGCAACTTGAAGTTGTCGACGAATTCGGTGATATCGGCGCCGACAATGAATGAATCTTTGCCACTGGTGACGATCACGCCCTTGACCGATGCGTCGGCCTTGAGCGCGTCGACTGCCTGGCGGAACTCATTGAGGGTGAGACGGTTGAACTTGTTGACGGACTCACCCTTGAGGTCGAAATTCAATTCGACGATGCCACTTTCAAGAGCCTTAACCGTGATGGCTTTACCTTCGTAAATCATCAACTGATCTCCACAATATGGAAGCTGAACAATACCCGCCGGACCTCAATGTCCGACGGGGCTACGACGTCGCCGTCGATGAACACGCCAAATCACACGCTTACCGCCGCGACGTGGTAGTCGGGATTCTGTGAGAGCCCTCTGACGACCAAACGCTCATTTCATACGCCCGTTTGATTTGGGTACGCACACCATCAGGCATAACCACAAGATTGTCAATTCGACAAAACGCCTGAAAATTCGCGTTTTAACAGGAAGATGCCGAGGCCCCATAATGCCCGCTGCAACCTAAGATCTTCCATCATTCGCGGTAATGATAGTGCTCACTTGAATGCCCTGCAGTTGCTGGACGCGGAGCGCGGTAATACGCCGCCACGCCAGGGACGACGGGCCTTTGCATGACAATAATCGCGATGCGTGACAATCGATAAGCGCGGGGAAAATCAGCCAGGAACGCACCGCACGAGGGCACATGCAAAAAATATTTGCAGGAATCGCGACAAAAAGGAGCAAAAGGTCTAGAGTCGCAGCACTGCGCCACAAGAGGCTCGCAATGCAGCTGATTTGCGGGTGCGCAACAGCGAAAGCCGACATGGCAGCGAAAGCCTGTCGGCACGCGACGAATTATCGGCCTGCCTGGCCAACCCCGGCCCGATGTTGTTATCGGGCTTTTTAATGCCTGCGATTCAGGGTCAGGCCAGCGCCCTGAGCACCGCATCAATACGCTGTAACACTTCTGCCTCGCCCCGCTCGGCCCAGTACACCGCAATCAGTTGCCCGTCAGCCTCGACCTTGTAGGCATCCACGGGCAACGTTTGCAGGTGGGGCAGCAGCCTCGCGTCCTCGCAAGGCTCGCGCCAGCGGTTAAGCCATACGCCCGGTCCGCTTTGCCAGTACACCCAGGTATCTGCATGCGAGCCCAGACGCGGACGATGGTACTGCGCGCAAGGGCTGGGCGGCTCTTTGCTCAGCCAGTGCGGCCACTCCTGCGGGGTCAGTTGCATGCCCATGCCCAGCCGCCGCGCCTGCATGCGCAACGCCATCCTGCCGCTTTGCTGGCGCGAGGGACGTAACCACACCAGCGGACTCAGCATTACACCAATGATTGACAGGACTATCCAGACCGTCATATTTCTTGCCCCCAGCCGATTTCAGGCTCTTTACAACATTCTTGAAAACAATGACTTGCACGGGGGCCTGCCCAGATGCGAACGAAAGAGCCATACTCCCATCATTGCAATTCTCCCGGAGGACACCCTCATGCCATACAAACACGTTCTGGTTGCCATCGACCTCACCGATGAGTGTGAATCGGTCATCCACCGCGCCAGCATGCTGGCCAAAGACAGCGGCGCGAAGCTGTCGATCGTGCACATCGTCGAACCCATGGCAATGGCCTTTGGCGGTGATGTACCCATGGACCTGTCGCAGTTGCAGCAGCAGCAATTCGACCAGGCCAAGGAAAAACTCAAGAAAGTACAGGACTCGCTCAAGCTAAGATTCCCGCTGCTCAACGAAGGCGAAAGCCATCTTGTGTATGGCCAGCCGCGTCAGGAAATCCATCAATTGGCCAAGAACAAGGGTTGCGACGTAATCGTTGTCGGCAGCCACGGCCGCCATGGCCTGGCCCTGCTGCTAGGCTCGACCACCAACGACGTCGTGCATGGCGCGCCCTGTGACGTACTGGCCGTACGCCTCAACAAACAGGAAGACAAGAAGCCTGAATAATCCCGGGCCCGCTATAGCAAAAAGCCCGGTGACCCGGGCTTTTCCTGCAACCTGAGACGCGCCGGACGATCACTCGTCCAGTTCGGCCCAACGCTCCAGCAGCTTGTCCAGTTCGGCCTGCAGGTTTTCCAGCTGCGCCAGCACGGCTGCAGTCTGCTCGGACGAGCGCCGGTAGAAGCCCGGCTCGGCCATTTCCGCGTTCAGCGCGGCCATCTTGCCTTCGACTTCATCGATCTGCGCAGGCAATGCCTCCAGCTCACGCTGAAGCTTGTAGCTGAGCTTCTTCTTCGCCACCGGCATGTCCTGAGCGGCAACCGATGCGGCCTGCACCACAGCGCTGGCCAGCTCGGCCTTGCCCGACTTGGTGTCGGCGACGCCCAGCAGACGCGGTGACCCGCCCTGACGCAGCCAGTCCTGATAACCACCCACGTACTCGCGAACCTTGCCTTCGCCTTCGAACACCAGCGTACTGGTGACGACGTTGTCGAGGAATGCCCGGTCGTGACTGACCATCAGCACAGTGCCTTTGAAGGTCAGCAGAACATCTTCGAGCAGCTCCAGGGTTTCGACGTCCAGGTCGTTGGTGGGTTCGTCGAGCACCAGCAGGTTGGCTGGCTTGCTGAACAGCTTGGCCAGCAACAGACGGGCACGCTCGCCACCGGACAGCGCCTTGACCGGCGTGCGGGCACGCTGCGGGCTGAACAGGAAGTCGCCGAGGTAGCTCAGCACATGACGGCTCTGGCCATCGATATCGATGAAATCACGTCCCTCGGCAACGTTGTCGATTACGGTCTTTTCCAGATCGAGCTGGTGACGCAACTGGTCGAAATAGGCCACATCCAGACGCGTACCGACTTCAACCTTGCCTGCGGTTGGCTGCAGGTTGTCGAGCATCAGCTTGAGCAGCGTGGTCTTGCCGGTACCGTTGGCGCCGAGCAGACCGATACGGTCCTCGCGCTGCAGGACCATGGAGAAATCCTTGATCAGGGTCGGCCCGCCCGGATGGGCGAAGCTGACGTTATCGAGCACCATGACCTGCTTGCCGGACTTCTCGGCAGTGTCGAGCTGAATGTTGGCCTTGCCGGTACGCTCACGACGCTCGCTGCGCTCTACGCGCAGCTCCTTGAGCGCACGCACGCGACCTTCGTTACGGGTGCGACGAGCCTTGATGCCCTGGCGGATCCAGACTTCTTCCTGGGCCAGACGCTTGTCGAACAGCGCGTTGGCGGTTTCTTCGGCAGCCAGCGCAGCTTCCTTGTGGACCAGAAAACTGGCGTAGTCGCCATCCCAGTCGATCAGGCCGCCGCGGTCCAGTTCAAGGATGCGGGTCGCAAGGTTTTGCAGGAATGCCCGGTCGTGCGTGATGAACAGCACTGCACCCTGGAAATCCTTGAGGGCTTCTTCAAGCCAGGCGATGGCGCCGATATCCAGGTGGTTGGTCGGCTCGTCGAGCAACAGCAGGTCCGGCTCGGACACCAACGCCTGGGCCAGCAGAACACGACGACGCCAGCCACCGGACAGTTCGGCCAGGGTCTTGTCGGCAGGCAACTGCAAGCGGCTGAGAGTGCTCTCGACCAACTGCTGCAGGCGCCAGCCATCACGGGCTTCGAGGTCCTGCTGAACATGCATCAGCTTGTTCAGGTCTTCCTCGGTGACGCAGTTCTGCGCCAGGTGGTGGTACTCGGCCAGCAAGGCACCGACGCCATCCAGACCTTCGGCCACCACATCGAACACAGTCCGTCCGTCGGCTACCGGCAATTCCTGGGGCAATTCGCCGATCTTGAGGCCGGGCGCACGCCAGACAGCCCCGTCATCAAGCTTCTGAACGCCTTTTACCAGCTTCAACATGCTGGATTTGCCTGTGCCGTTACGGCCGATGATGCACACCCGCTCGCCACGGGCGATCTGCCAGGACACCTTGTCCAATAACGGCATGGCGCCGAAAGCAAGGGACACATCGCTGAATTTGAGCAGGGTCATGAGCTTCTCCAAAAACCGGGCGCGCATTCTACCTGAGATAGCAGGCAGATGTCGGCATTCATGGCACCGCTGCGCGCCTCGACAAGACTTTATGACCGCCAATTATTTCCATATGAGACAAGCTCGTCGGCAATGCTTTCACCAAGAGCTGGCAAAAGGCTAAGCTAGCAATACTTTTCACCGACTCATCTGCTCGGAAGTCTCATGCGCAGTCGTTTGTTCAGCTTTTTATCGTGCCTGCTCCTCTCCACCACCGCCGTCCAGACTGCTCATGCGGTAGACCTCAACCAACAACGCAAGTATTACGACGAAGCAAAGCGCGCACTGGCCAAGGGCGATTCCGGCCCCTACCAGATGTACGCCACAGCCCTGGCCGACTATCCGCTGGAGCCTTACCTCGAATACGACGAACTGACGGCGCGCCTGAAAACGGCAAGCAATCCCGAAATCGAGAAGTTCCTTGCCGAGCACGGCGACCTGCCGCAAGCCAACTGGATGAAGCTGCGCTGGTTGCGCTGGCTGGCCGAGCGTGGCGACTGGCAAACCTTCGTCAAGTATTACGACCCGAAAATGAAGTTCGTCGAGCTGGACTGCCTGTACGGGCAGTACCAATTGAACAACAACAAACGCGCCGAAGGCTTCGCCAGTGCTGAAAAGCTCTGGATGACCGGCAAGACATTACCCGCAGCCTGTGACGGTTTCTTTGCCCAGTGGGCGGCCGCCGGCCAGCTGACCGAACAGAAGCGCTGGCAGCGCGCCAAGCTGGCGGCGCAGACGCGTAATTACAGTCTGGCCAGCACGCTGGTGGACAGCCTCAACTCGCTGGCACCGCAAGGACGCCTGCTACTGGCTGTCGCGCAGAAACCGGAGATGGTCAACAACCCGTCGCAATTTGCCCCGGTAGACGAAGCGATGTCCGACGTGGTCGGTCTCGGCCTGCGTCGGCTCGCCAAGCAGGACCCGCAGAAAGCCCTGTCGATGCTCGATGGCTACGCCGTGACCATGCATTTCTCCCGCGAAGAGCAGGTCGAGATTGCCAAGGAAATCGGCCTGACCCTGGCGCGTCGTTATGACGACCGCGCACTGGAGGTCATGACCAAATATGACCCCGAATTGCGTGACGACACCGTGACCGAATGGCGCCTGCGCCTGTTGCTGCGCTTGGGTCGCTGGGAAGACGCCTATGAGCTCGCGAGGCGGCTGCCCAAGGATCTGGCGGCGACCAATCGCTGGCGTTACTGGGAAGCCCGCTCTCTGGAACTGGCGCAACCCAACAGCCCGCTGATTGCTGCGCTGTACAAGGATGTCGCCAAGGAGCGTGACTTCTACGGCTTTCTGGCTGCCGATCGCACCCAGAGCCCGTACCAGCTCAACAATAAGCCGCTGGTGCTGAGCCAGGCGCTGATCAACAAGGTACGCAACACGCCGGGCGTGCGTCGCGCACTGGAGTTTCATGATCGCGGCGAGATCGTCAACGGTCGGCGTGAGTGGTATCACGTGAGCCGCCTTTTCAATCGTGACGAGATGGTGGCCCAGGCCAAGCTGGCCTACGACATGCAGTGGTATTTCCCGGCAATCCGCACCATCAGCCAGGCGCAATACTGGGACGATCTGGATATTCGCTTCCCGATGGCGCACCGCGGCACGCTGGTACGCGAAGCCAAGGTGCGCGGCCTGCATTCGAGCTGGGTGTTCGCCATCACGCGTCAGGAAAGCGCCTTCATGGATGATGCCCGCTCGGGCGTCGGTGCCAGCGGGCTGATGCAATTGATGCCTGCCACCGCCAAGGAGACCGCGCGCAAGTACAGCATCCCGCTGGCCTCGCCTCAGCAGGTGCTCGACCCGGACACCAACATCCAGTTGGGCGCCGCCTACCTGAGCTCGGTGCATGCGCAGTTCAACGGCAACCGGGTGCTCGCCTCAGCGGCCTACAACGCAGGCCCGGGGCGCGTGCGCCAATGGCTTAAAGGTGCCAATCATCTGGCCTTCGATGTCTGGGTAGAGAGCATTCCGTTCGATGAAACCCGTCAGTACGTGCAAAACGTATTGTCGTACTCGGTGATCTACGGCCAGAAGCTCAACTCGCCGCAGCCTCTGGTGGACTGGCACGAACGGTTTTTCGACGACCAGTGACCGGTGTCGGCAGGAGTGCTGCGCACAGCACTCCTGCCGGACAATAGCGCTGCCCGCCCCTACTCCAGCACTTCGACGGACATGCCCACTTCAAGCTCGCCCAACCCCTCGTTGACCACGTTCTGACCGAACAGCACGTTGCCTTCCACTTCCCGATAAGTCTTGAGCGTGGCAAACGGTTCGCGATCTGCACTGCGCTCGCCGGTTGCCGGGTCGACAGTGGTCAGGATGCAGCGTGCGCAAGGCGTGAGCAACTGGAACTCGATGTCGCCGATACGGATGCGTTTCCAGCCATCCTCGGCAAAGGCCTCGGCCCCTTCGATCACCAGATTGGGTCTGAAACGCAGCATTTCCATCGGCCTGCCCATGCGCGCTGACAGGTCATCGAGCGATCCCTGGCCGATCAGCA
The DNA here is from genome assembly GCF_900074915.1 of Pseudomonas cerasi. Lineage (GTDB taxonomy): Bacteria > Pseudomonadota > Gammaproteobacteria > Pseudomonadales > Pseudomonadaceae > Aquipseudomonas > Aquipseudomonas cerasi. Next base: position 2,170,064 of record NZ_LT222319.1, on the reverse strand, counting down.
GCAATGGAAAACCATCGGCAAAGCTCACCCGGTCGTTGACCGTCTGGTAGCCGCCAGGGATCCAGCGCGCACGCTCCGCTGGCAGGTAGACCATGCGCGTGGGCTTGCCGATAAACCGGCTGACCCATTCGCCGGCCTCATCACCCGCATCCGGAACCTGCAGCGAGTCACGCCAGACGGTCACGCCACGCAAATTAGAGTCGATATCCAGCGGAATCGCGACGTCCAGAGGCTCGAAGCCAGGTGCCGAAAGGGTTACACCACCGCTGGCGTTCCACAATACCGACAGTCGGGACATGTGCGGCAGGGCGCGCTGAGTGAAGAATCGGCCATTACTGGCGTCGACCAGCATCCAGCGTCGATCGCCCGCCAACCCCAACGCATCGAACGAGGCGCGCTGCATCGGCTCGGCCTTGCAGGATTTGAGGGGGAAACGATAGAGCGAGCTGAGACGTAACATGTGCGCCGATTCCTTTGGGGGCTGGATAAGCTTTGATGCAGACAGCAAAGCTTATCCGAAGCCGGAGCCGGCAGCACTCGCGATGAAGAATCGAGCGCGGTGTCAGACAATCATCAAAAGACGTTCGCGCACGACCTCGACCAGCTTGTCGGGCTGGAACTTGGAGAGGAAGTTGTCACAGCCGACCTTCTTGACCATCGATTCGTTGAAGCTGCCGGACAACGAAGTATGCAGGACGATGTACAGACCGCGCAGGCGTGCATCGTTGCGAATCTCAGTGGTCAGACGGTAGCCGTCCATTTCCGGCATTTCCGCATCGGTGAACACCATCAGCAGCTTCTCGTGCACGTTCTCGCCTGCGTCAGCCCAGGCCTTGAGCATGTTCAGCGCCTTGAGGCCGTCGCTGGCGACGTGCAGCTTGAGGCCCAACTGAGACAGCGTATCGCGCAACTGCGCCAGCGCGACCTTGGAATCGTCGACCAGCAACACTTCCCGACCACGGGCATTTTCCAGCACCGGATCTTCAAGCTTCTCGCGGGATACCTTGGCATTGTAAGGCACGATCTCGGCGAGCACTTTTTCAACGTCGATGATCTCTACGAGCTGATCATCGACCTTGCTGATGGCGGTCAGGTAATGCTGACGACCTGCGCTGACCGGCGGTGGCATGATTGCATCCCAGTTCATGTTGACGATACGGTCGACACCGCCAACAAGAAAGGCCTGAACCGACCGGTTGTATTCGGTGACGATGATCGTGCTGCCCGGACCCGGTACCAGTGGGCGCATGCCGATGGCCTGGGAGAGGTCGATCACCGGAAGGGTCTGGCCGCGCAGGTTGACCACACCACACACGAACGAATGGCGTTGCGGCATGAGGGTCAGCTTGGGTAGCTGCAATACTTCCTGGACCTTGAACACGTTGATCGCAAACAACTGCCGACCGGCAAGGCGAAACATGAGGATTTCCAGGCGATTCTCGCCCACCAGTTGTGTGCGCTGATCTACTGTGTCGAGAATGCCTGCCATTATTAGCTCCTGAAGCGATGGTCGCGTTGATTCTGTTGAGCCTGTATCGGCTGAAATCAGCCGGACCTTAATGGCGATGAACGGCCACTCTCAAGCATTGATGTCATTTTACCATCATGCTTTACTGATGTCGCTTTCAACACACACAAATACAGCTTCAAACCCGCGCCGAAAATGCCTCGGCGCCTCTTTGCGCCCAGAGCAAAATCATATATCCGCAAAAAGTCAATCAGGGATAACCTGATATGATCGACATCTAATTGCCACTATTGTGACGGCATTCTCACTACATAAATGGCGTTCGATTTGTGTCCGCGTCCCAATCCCTGCAATCGAGTGGCGCTGGCGACATTCAGAAACGTCCTACATACTTTTGTTTGAAATCGACATTAACTGTCAGCCATTCGCCGCGGGCGGAAGTTCGCTATCCATGATCAGTGGAGACAAAGGATGCTGAGCCACAACGATTGGCAGCACAAGCACGACCAGTTCCTGAGCCTGTCTCAGGCACTTTTGCACAAGTCGGAAGAATGTCTTTCGCATCTGGAGCTGATCCCCAACGACGAGGACGCTACCGGCTGCCTGCTGACAACCCTGCGCAAGCTCGCGCAGGAGGCAGAGGCCGTTCCTGTGCCGTGCATTGCCGATTTTTCCCGCCAGCTGTGCCAGTTGTTGAAAACCGGCAGTCAGACCAACGAGCTTTCCCAGGAAGCCCTGCTGGCCGTCAAGAACTGCCTGACGCTGATGTATTGGCAAGTCGAGCTTCTCGATCCGCTGACCGGCGAATTGACGATGGACGACCACGAACAGCTCGAACTGCTGGAAAAACTGGCCAGCGCCTCCGCGCAATCGGCCTTGCCGAAAGATGCAACCCGCCAATAACGCTCGATCACGCCCGGCCGTTGAGAATCGTATCGCGATGTCATTGAGGCAGCGTTGTCACAGCAGCATTTTCCGTTCATTGTCTTTACTGCTGTTGACATCGTCTTCACGTATGACCAGAGACTGCACACGCGCTTGAGCGGTCCCATTTGCACAAGAAATCACAATGACCTGCAATCTGTTACTGGTCGACGACCACTCCCTTATCAGAGCCGGCGTGCGAGCGCTGGTTGCAGACATGCCCGGATATACCATCGTGGGCGAAACGACTGACGGCGCGCAATTGGCAAACCTTGCGCAGCAGCTCAGGCCCGACATCATCCTGCTCGACATCTGCATGAAAAGTGTCGACGGCCTGGATGCACTCGAGCACCTGCTGCAGGTGCTACCGCACTGCAAGGTATTGATCCTGTCGATGCAGAATGATCCGGACATGATCATGCGTGCACTCGACATCGGCGCGCATGGTTATCTGCTCAAGGACACTACGGCTGCGGAACTCGAACAGGCACTCGGGGCGCTGCGCAGCAACGAGCGCTACCTGAGCCCGGCCATTGCTCAGATGGTCATCGAGTGCGCATTGCGCGGTACACCCTCGGACCGGGCTCAGGCGGCGAAGGAGCGTTATCGCCTGACCGCTCGCCAACTTGAAATCCTGCGCCTGATCGTGCGCGGCAAGTCCACACGCGAGATTGCCGATGGCCTGGGACTCAGCGTCAAGACCATCGAGACTCACCGTGCCCAGGTCATGAAGCGCCTGCAGATATTCGACGTGGCCGGGTTGGTGCTGTTCTGCGTTCGCGAACGGATTATCAGTCTGGACGATTGAGCTCAGGTGCGCCGCTCAGTACCGGCGAATCGGTTGGCAGGTGTACCTGAAGTGCCCCCGGCCGGGCCTCGAAACGCAGGTACTCGCCCGACAGCGGCTCACCGTCCAGATTGATATCCAGGCCCTGGGCGGACTTGAGTTCTACCCACGGCAAACGCGCTCGAACGAACATATTGTCGATGCCCAGCCCGCCTTCCAGAAGACTCCTCAGCGTGCCGACCACTTCCTGAGGCGCCGGCAGGATACTGATGTCGAGCAGACCGTCATCGGCCAGCGCGGTCGGGCACAGCTCGTGTCCACCGCCCGCCTGCCGACCATTGCCGATACCCAGTGCAAGCAGGTCGCCGCGCCAGTGAAAATCCGGCCCGGTGAGCTCGCCGTGGGCCGCATGCAGCTCGCTGAATCGGGTCAGGCCGGTAAACAGGTAGGCAGCGCCACCCAGCACTTTCTTCAGGTCTTCGGACGTGCTGGCCGTGACCTGGCTGCCAAACCCACCGGTCGCCATATTGAGGAACAGCTTGCCGCCGACCTCACCCAGATCGACGGCACGCGGAGCCACGTCCATCAGTTGCAGGGCCCTGGAGACTTCCAGAGGCACGCCAGCCGCACGGGCAAAATCGTTGGCAGTCCCCAGCGGCAGAATAGTCAGGCTGGCCTTGGTTTCGGCCATTGCCAAGGCTTCGGCGATATCGCGCAAGGTGCCGTCGCCACCACCTGCGACGATATGCCGATGACCGGCGGCCAGGGCCTCGCCGACCAGGCGCTGGGCATCGCCGGCTTCCCACGTCAGTCGCACGTCCAGCTCCCAACCCTGCTTGCGCTTGTCTGCCACCGCGTCACGCACGTCTTCGTTGAGTGCCTGTTTACCGTGAAGAATGAGCATTGCCCTGCGTTGTGTCATGACACCTCCTCTGCCGAACCCTACGAATTGAAACCTGCGAGCGACGCTCTTGGTGTAATCGGCGCCCGCATACATTTCGCACGACGCATGACTCTGACCCCGGGCAGCCGGAAAAAGCCCATCCGTTGCGGAAATTTTTTTCACCTCTGCAACAGCTCGCTTGCCCCCGCAGGTACTGGGGAGAACCTCGCAACGGGCTGTCCGGATCAACGCCTGCGTCAGGGCTGAAGCACTTTTGTCCTGTCACTATTCGTTTCATGAGCTTTACTGACAGCAGTACCCTCACTTGAGGGAAATTTCCTTCACAAATGATTGAAAAGGCTTAAATAAAATCCGGTAAGGGACGACATATATAAAGTGATATTCACAAAAGACGGTCCGGATTCCTCATCAGCACGACCTGTAACTGGCTACGCTTGGACACAGTCCCCGTAGAAACACCTCTCGGGTCTTACAAAAAATAGAAATACGTCCTGGGTCAGCAGAATTCAGGCGCGCACAGGGAGTAAGGGATTTCCATGAGGTTGCAGCCCGTCGACAGCCTTTCGCTGACCCGCACCAGCCTGGTCGAATACTTTCTTTTCGGCATTCGCCTGGCTCACGGCATCGCCTGCATACTGCCGGGCCTTGTGATCATTCTGCTGATCAAGGATGGCGGAGCGGAAACACAGCAGGGTTACCTGACCATGCTGCTGTTTTTCGGCTTTGTCGGGGTGCTGGTGTTCCAGGCCATGGGCGTCTATTCCGAAGCACTGTTCAGCAACGATCTGCGCATGGGCGCGATGGCGCTGGCCTGGACGGCCGCCTTCGGACTGTTGCTGTTCATGCAGCAGGCAATGGGCCTGTTCGGCTACCTCCCGCCGGAAGAACTGCTGATCTGGTACCTGACCAGCCTTGCGCTGTTCGGCATCATTCGTCTGCTGCTGCTGATGCTGTTCAAGCGTCAGATGCGCAAGGGCGTGTTCCTGCAGCACGCCGTGATTCTTGGCGCGACGGAGAATGGCCAGCGCCTCGCCGAATACCTGCTTGAACATCAGGACATTCGTTCGGGGGTGACCGGCTTTATCGACGACCGTATCGGGCGCATGCCCAAGACCGTAGCCAACCTGCCACTGCTGGGCAATACCAGCGATCTGGAGCGGCTGATCCGCGAAGAGAAAGTGACCCAAGTGCTGGTCGCCCTGCCCTGGACAGCGGAAAACCGCATGGACTACATCATCCGCGAACTGCGCAGGCTACCGGTCAACGTATTGCTGGTGCCGGACATGATCGCCTTTCGGCACACCCACAACCGCATCACCGAAGTCGCCCGGCTGCCGATGTTCAATGCCTCGGATCTGCCGCTCAGTGGCTGGTCGCCGTTCATCAAACGCGCTGAAGACATCGTGCTGTCATCGCTGGCGCTTCTTGCGCTATCACCTTTGATGCTGCTGGTCGCGCTGGCGATCAAGCTCGATTCGCCAGGACCGGTGTTTTTCCGTCAGAAGCGCTACGGGTACAACAATCGCCTGATCGAAGTGTTCAAGTTCCGCTCCATGCATCAGCACCAGGCCGATGCAACGGCCGAACGGCAAACCACCCGCGGTGACGCCAGAATAACGCGGGTCGGTCGCTTCATTCGCAAAACCAGCCTGGATGAACTGCCACAGCTGTTCAACGTGGTGGCGGGCAGCATGTCGATGGTCGGACCGCGTCCGCACGCCACGGCGACCAAGGCAGCCGGGATTCTGTTCGAGCAGGCGGTGAAGGAATACACCTCGCGGCACCGCGTCAAACCAGGCATTACCGGACTGGCGCAGATCAACGGCTATCGGGGCGAAACCGACACCGTTGAAAAAATCGAAAAACGCGTCGAGTTCGACCTTGAGTACATAGAAAACTGGTCCGTCTGGTTCGACCTCTACATCCTTATGCGCACTGTGCCTGCAGTGCTATTCACCCGTGAGGCTTACTGATGAGCACGCTCATTCCCTGCATCATTGCCGACGGCTCCGGCACCCGTCTTTGGCCGGTTTCCCGTGAAGCGATGCCCAAGCCGTTCATGCGCCTGCCAGACGGCCAAAGCCTGCTGCAGAAGACCTTTCTGCGTGCGGTCGGTCTGCCCGGCGTCGAGCGTCTGCTGACCGTCACCAACCGGGAAGTGTATTTCCGCACGGTGGACGACTACCGCCAGTTGAACAAAGGCAATGCACGTCTGGATTTCATCCTCGAACCCTTCGGTCGTAATACAGCAGCTGCCGTTGCCGCCGCGGCATTGCACGTCAGCCAACTGTATGGCGACGAAGCGCAACTGCTGGTGTTGCCTGCCGATCACCTGATCACCGACGTGGCGGAATTCTCCAGAGCAGTGAGCGCTGCACAGAAGCTGGCCGCAGAGGGCTGGCTGGTGACGTTCGGCATCCTGCCGACCGCGCCGGAAACCGGTTTCGGCTACATCGAGAAAGGCCCGGCACTGAATGCCGACGCATGTCAGGTCGCCCGTTTTGTCGAAAAGCCCGACGCGATCACCGCCCAAGGCTATCTGGACAGTGGTCAGCATTTCTGGAATGCCGGCATGTTCTGCATGCGCGCCGACGCCGTGCTGCGCGAGCTGCGCACGCATGCGCCGGACGTCTTGAGCGCCGTCAGCGCATGCCTGGAATCCAGCCCGCGCAAGGAAGGCAACCGTGAGCTGCAAGTCGAGCTGGACAGTGAGTCGTTTGCCCTGACACCGGACATTTCCATCGATTACGCGCTGATGGAACGCTCCGACACAGTCGCCGTGGTGCCCTGCCAGCTTGGCTGGAGTGATATCGGCTCGTGGCAGGCGGTGCGTGAACTGTCTCCCGGCGATGCTCAAGGCAACTACTGCAATGGCGAAACCGTGCTGCACGACGTCAGCAACTGCTACATCGACTCTCCCAAGCGTCTGGTAGGCGCTATCGGCCTCGACAATCTGATCATCATCGACACCCCCGACGCCTTGCTGATCGCCGACGGTCGCCGCAGTCAGGACGTCAAGATCATCGCTCAGGAGCTCAAACGTCAGGGCCATGATGCCTACCGCCTGCATCGCACAGTCACACGCCCCTGGGGCACTTACACCGTCCTCGAAGAGGGCAAGCGCTTCAAGATCAAGCGCATCGTGGTTCGCCCGCAGGCGTCACTGTCGTTGCAGATGCACCATCACCGCAGCGAACACTGGATCGTGGTCAGCGGCATGGCCCGCGTCACCAACGGCGAGCGCGAGTTCATGCTGGATACCAACGAATCGACCTTCATCAAGCCGGGCCACACGCATCGTCTGGTCAATCCTGGCGTCATCGATCTGGTGATGATCGAGGTGCAGAGCGGCGAGTACCTGGGCGAGGACGACATCGTACGTTTTACCGACATTTATGGACGTGTACCCGACAAGGCCGAGAAGAGCTGATCGGCGCAGCAGCAAGCGCCGCTTGATTCACGCGGCACGCAATTGACAGCACCCGGAACACGCATGACCCGCCAACATGAATTTATTACCCGCAAGGGAGCCGTATTTGTGCATGACAGGAGCTCAGGACCAATGAAAAGCATGATGCTGATCGCCAGCTTATTGCTGTTAAGTGCGTGCAATACCCCTTCCAGGGTGGGCCTGCCCGATGACCGTGCGCAAATCGAGGCCGGTCAGGCGGCGGGGCGCGCGCTGGCAGGCAAGCCGCTGCCACCGGAGCGGATCCGCCCCGGCGACACGCTGCGCATCGTGCGCAACAGTGGCGAGGCGCCTTCGATTTCGGCGTTCACCGCCAACTCCATCTATGAACTGACCCTGTTTCAGGTGCTCAACGACGGCACCTTTTCCTACCCTTACATCGGCACCGTCAAGGCCGCAGGCCTGACCCTCCAGCAACTCAACGACCTGCTGGAAAGCAAGCTGCAGAACGTCTACCGCGAGACCGCGCTGACCATCAACATTTCCCAGTCACCGGGCAATACCGTGTTTGTCGGCGGCGCGGTGCGCAACTCGGTCACTTTGCCGGTCAACGTCGCTACCAACCTTGACCAGGCGATTGTCGGCGCTGGCGGCGTGGCGCTTGACGCCGATGCCGGTCAGGTCGCCCTGCTGCGTCAGGAAGAAAACGGCCTCTACAAGACTTACTTCTTCGATTACAGCAAGTTTCTCTGGGCCGGCGGCGCCGGTGGCCCCAGCGCACCGGTCCTGTTGAAACGCGGCGATATCGTGTTCGTTCCCAAATCGTCGGTCGGCAACAAGGTTGACGGCGTGTCCCTGTATTTCAACCAGTTGATCCCCTTCGCGAAGTCGATCGGCCTGGGCATGAATTACGAGCTGCGCAACAACAATTAATTGTCAGGGAAACAGACATGATCAACATCCGCTCATTCCGCGACCTTCTGCGCCTGCTCTTCATCTTCCAGCGCGAAGTCAGGATTACCGTGCTGGCGACCTTCGTCATCATTCTTCTGGGCGCGTTTCTGCTCCCCAACCGCTATGAGTCCACCGCCCTGCTGCTGGTCAAGCCGGGCCGCGACAGCAGCACGGTGCCGATCGAGTTGTCTGATCGTCAGGCCATTGTGATTCCGAGCGGCCTGCGCGATCCGCTGCTCGACGAGGAGCGCATGCTCAGCGGGCGGCCGATCATGCGTGCAGTGTCCGAAAAATACCTCGCCGAACTGTCCATGGTGCCACCTGAAACCGGCGTTCTGGCCTCGGTGAAGAACGGCATCAAGACCGTAGTCGGAGCGCTCGTCAACGGCGTGCGCAACGTTCTGCAGTTCATCGGGCTGGTGGAAAACCGCTCTCAGGTCGAACGTCTGGCCGAGGATCTGGAGAAAAACTTCAAGGTCAGCCATGAACCGGGCTCGTCGGTGATGGAGCTGAGATTTACCTGGAACGACCCGGAAATCGCGCAGACCGTACTCAAGACCTGGATCACCGAGTACCAGACGCAGCGCACCAAAACGCTGGGCCGTGTCAGCCTGTACGCGTTCTACGAAGGGGAAGTGAAGACGACCGGTGCGAACATCATCGAGTACAAGAAGCAAATTCAGAACTACCTGAACCAGTTGAGCGCGGTCAGTATTTCCCAGCGTCTGGCCGACACTTCGCAGGGGCTCAACGATCTGCGCACCGAGCGCAACAACACCACCCGCTCGATTGCCTCGACCAAGGCAGGTCTGGACCTGCTGAAAAAACAACTGGCAGAACAACCCAAGACCGTCTCTGCAGGCCGTGAACTGGCCCTCAACCCCAATCGTCAGGACCTTCAGAACCGCATCAACGGCAAGGAAGTCGAGCGCCAGGAAATGCTTCGCTCGTTCAAGGAAGAGGCGCCACCGATTCGGGCCATCAACGAGGAAATCAATAACCTCAAAAAACTGCTCAAGGAACAGGACGCCACCGTGCAGCGTTCCGAAAGCATCACGCCCAACCCCATCTACAACCGCATGCAGAATGTGTATGCCGACCAGCAGACCAGCTACGCGCGCTTGCAAACCCAGCTTGCCCAACAGAATGCGCAGATTGCCCAGCTGGAAAGCGACCGCCAGCAGGCGCTGAATCTGGAACCGGAACTGTCGCGCCTGCAGAACGAACTCGATGCAGCGGAGAAAAGCTATGCGCTGTACAAGGACAGCCTGGAAAAATCGCGTATCGACCGTGAGCTCGACAACAGCCAGATCAGCAATATCGCGACCGTCGAGGACGCGACTTTCAACCCCAGCCGGGTATTCCCGAAAAGCCTGCTGATGCTGTTTCTGGCATTCCCGCTGAGTATTGTGGTCGGTGCCGTGGCGCTGTACTTCTTCTACCTGCTGGATCAGCGCATTCACGACGGCGACAAGATCGAGAGCAGCTTCGGTGTTCCGGTCTGGACCAGCCTCCCCGACCTGGAACGTGCTCAGGAACGCAGTGCAGCGTTCACCTCGAATCTGCATCGGGTGTACGGCATTCTGCCGCTTGATCAGGTAGAAGAGCGCGGATTGACCATCGGTTTTACCTCGGTCAAGTACGGAGCTGGCGTATCGTTCGTGATCGCGCGGTTAAGCGCGCTGCTGATCGAACAGGGCCATCGGGTGCGTACCGAGGGCCGCGGCCCGGCCAGTCCTGGCGAAATCGTGCTGATCAATGCGTCGGCGCTTTCGGCGAATCAGGACGCCTTCGTGCTCTTGCGCAAGGCTGACCTGATCGTGCTGGTGGTTCGCGCCCAGGACACCACCGTGCCGATGCTGGAAGACACGCTCAACAACCTCAACACCGCGTTCAAGAAAGTCGACGGCATCATCATCAACCGTCGGCGCTTCGAAGTGCCTGAAAAGGTCCTGAATTTCCTCAAGCGGATCGGGAGCCGAGGCTGATGCGAATAGCGTTGCTTGCGCCGCTGCCGCCCGAACAGAACGGCATCGCCGATTACGCCGGACATCTGCGGCATGCGCTTGAAGGCCTGGGTCTGCAGGTCAGTACACCGCTGCAGGGTGTTGGCAACGATCCCCGCGCTGCACAACAGCGGGTGGCCGAAACCGACTGGAGCGGCATCGATCTGGTCCACGCCGAACTGGGCGGCGGTCGACTGGCGGAGTTTCAAGCCCTGCGCGCATTGCGTCGGCGTTTCCCGAGGCTGCCGTTGACCGCGACCGTGCACGATCCCGAGCGCCTGGTCTGGCGACGCGAGAAACTGCCGTGGCCATTATCGATGGTCAGCGGCATGCGCTCGCCGCTGCCGGAAATCGCCACAGTACTGGCCGATCCGCTGTGCCTGCATGAAGAACGGCAGCTGGCGCGGCACATGACCCGGCTGGTGACCCTGACCCAGGCAGGCAGTCAGAGCCTGCGCCAGCGCATGGGGCTGACGGCAGCGCAGATGGCCGTCATCAATCACGGCAACCTCGACATCGCCCCCATGCCGTTACCGCCGTTGAATCCCTTGCGTCTGTTGTATTTCGGTTTCATTTATCGCGGCAAGGGTATCGAGGACCTGCTCGATGCGCTGTCCAGCGTATTCACCGCCCAGCCTGCGCTGCGCTCGACCGTACGCCTGACCCTGGCCGGCGGCAGCGAGCCGGAAATGGCCTTTGGCCCGTCCGGCAGTTATCTGGAACAACTACGACTGCGCATCCGCCAACTGGGCCTTGTCGATCTGATCGACTGGCAACTGGACCTGCCTGCCGAACAGATTGCGCAGGTGATCCAGGCCCACCACGTGATGGTTCTGCCCTATCGCGAGTCGAGCAAACTGAAGATTCTCGGCAAGCTGCGCGGCACCAGCGGCGCGCTGTCCTGGGCGGTAGCCTGCGGACGTGGCGTGATCACTTCGGATGCGCGCTCGTTTGCCGAAGAAGTCTCGCATGGCAACGGCATGATCTATCCGCAAGGCGATGTCGACGGGCTGGCGCAAGCCCTCGCCCGCGCCTGCGCAACACCGGAGCTGGTCAGGCAGTGGGCCGACAACGCCGCGCAGATGGGCAAGGCCCGGGTCTGGAGCCATACCGCAGAACATTTTCAGGATGTATTTCGCCAGGCTTGCCAGGAGAAGTGACATGCAGCGTCCATCCAGATTCGGGCAACTCGTCACCAGCATACTGCTCGGCGCAGCAATGAGCTGCGCCGCCCAGGCGGCAACAGTCCTCAAGGCGCCCCGCGAAGTGGTCTGGGCGGACTTTCTGGGCGTCAACGTACAGTTTCAGTACTTCGCCCCGGACATCTACCAACAGCAGATGATCCGTCTGGACGAACTGGGCCTGAACTGGGTTAGGCTGACCATTCACTGGCCGGTGATCGAGCCGCAAAAGGACCGCTACGCCCTGACCGAGCTGGACGCCGCCATGACCGCGATCAAGGCGCACAATTACAACACCCTGGCGTACCTGGTCGGGTCAGCGCCTTTCGCCAGCAGCGCGCCGGCCGATGCAAAGAGCCGCGATCAATACCCCCCGACGGATTTCAACGTGTTCGCCGCACGCATGACCGCCCTGGCCCAGCGCTATCCGCAGGTCAACAACTGGCAGGTCTGGAACGAGCCGAACATCGTCTGGCTGCCCAAAGAGGATCCGGCTGCCTATGGCCGCTTGCTGACCACCACTGCCAATGCGATCCGCGCCGTCCTGCCGAACAAGACGATTGTCACGTCAGGCATGGCTTACTACAGTCAGATGCATAGCACCTCTGGCTACATGCTGCAGACGCTGCTCGATAATGGCCTGGGCCAGCAGAATATCGTCGCGGCCTATCACCCCTACTCCGAGTACCCGGAAGGCGATTCCATACCGGATCGCGATTTTCTGGTGCGTGCCAATGCCATGAACCAGTTGTTGCACAGCAATGGCGTCAAGCAGGTGTGGGCCACTGAATGGGGCTGGTCGAGCTATGCAGGCCCGGTAGAGATGCAGCACCTGATTGGCACCTCCGGCCAGGCTGACTACACCCTGCGGCGTCTGGCGCTGATGAGCGCCATGGATTTCCAGCGCATCTTCCTGTTCAACCTCAGCGATCTGGACGAGCGCGCCTCGGCCCGCGATCAGGGTTACGGGCTGCTTGACCTGCAAGCCAGTCCCAAACCGGCCTACACCGCGCTGCAGAACTTTCTGAAAATCACCGGGCCACGTCTGCTGCCCGCCGAACCACCCGCCGTAAGCAGCGTACCGGACGACCTGTATGCCATTCCATGGACGCGCGCGGATGGCTCGCAATTGCTGATGTTCTGGAGTGCGGCGGGCACATCGCTGACTTTCCCGGCTATCACCGATGCGGTGGTCCACGACCCATTGACCGGTAGCCGCACCCCGTTGTCCGGCAGCCAGGGGATCACCCTGCTGCTGAAGCCGACTCTGCAAATTCTGGAATGGAAGCCCTGAGCCATGCGAATCCTGTGGACGCTCCCCTATCTGCCCTGGCCCACCACCAGTGGCGGCAAAACCCGGGAATACCATTTGCTGCGCAACCTGGCAGCACGTGGTCATCGCATCACGCTGCTGGTGCAGTCCAAGAACCCGCTGGACGACGATGCCCGCGCGGCACTGGAGCCTTGGCTGGAACGCCTGATCGTGATCGATCGACGCCCGTTGCTCAGCTTGCGTACCCTGCTGGCCGTGGCGTTTGCCCCGCCACCGATGCTGGCCAGCGTGAACGGCTACGCACCGCAACTGGAAAAGGCCTTCGAACAGTTGCTGGAGGAAGACTGGGACATTATTCAGTTGCAGCACACTTATGCCTTTCAGCCCTTCGAGCATGCGCTCAAGCGCTCCGGCAAACCCTTCGTGCTGACCGAGCACAATGTCGAATCGGACCTGGGTGCCGCCAGCTACGACCGTCTGCCGCGCTGGGCCAATGCCTTCGCGGTCTATGACCGCTGGCGCTACCGGCGCTGGGAAACCCGCGTGTTTCGCCAGACCGGTGAGCTGATCGCGGTCACCGAGGACGATGCTAAGGCGCTTTCGCGTCTCAGCGGCAGGGCGACGTCCTATGTGGTCAACAGTGTCGACTGCGATTACTACGCCAGCGTCCATGCGGACCGTCACAGCCATCGCCTGCTGTTTATCGGCAACTATGAATACGGCCCCAATGTCGACGCCATCGAATGGGCGCTGGACGAGATCATGCCAAAGGTCTGGGCCCTGGCACCCCATGTGCGTTTTGCCATCGGCGGCTTCGGCATGCCGCCCGCCTGGCGCGAGCGCTGGTCTGACCCGCGCATTGAATGGCTGGGTTATGTAGCTGACCTGCGTGCCTTGCAGGCCACTGCCTCGATGTTCTTCGCACCCCTGCGCCAGGGCGGCGGCTCCAAGCTCAAGACCCTGGAAGCCATGGCCGCCGGCCTGCCAGTGGTGACCACCGCACAGGGTGTTTCCGGGCTGGCGGTGCGGCATGGCGAACATTACCTGGGCAGCGAGGATGCCTCAGGGCTGGCGACCCTGATCGCCGAATACACCGACAAACCACTGCAGCTTGAGCAGATTGGCGAAGCTGGCCGCATTTATGTTCGCGCCCGGCATGACTGGTCCGTTTCCGCCGCTCAGCTGGAAGTGATTTACACCCGCTTTTCGTTCTCCAAGCAAGGATTGCGCTCATGCGTATAGGACTCGACTACCGCGCCGCAGCCGGTTACCCCACCAGCGGCATCGGACGCCAGAACCTGGCACTGGAACGGGCATTCCGTGAACACCCGGACGTGCAATTGCAGCTGTTCGGCGTGGCCCCCTACGATCATCCGGTACGCCGCCTGATGCATGCCCCGCGCTGGGCTGCCCCATTGAATTCAGTTCATCGGCTGCCGGATCGCCTGCGCTTCGAAGGCCAGTTCCTGCCTGCAGCCCTGCGCGATGCCGGCATTCAGATCTACATGGCCAATATCAACATGGGCCTGCCGCTGGGGCGCAAGCCGGCCGATATGCGTTACGTACTGCAACTGCACGATCTGTTTCAGCTCACGCAGCACAACAGTCACGGTTCGCGACTGAAAGCCAGGATCTACCGGATGACCGACTACCTGTCGATTGCCTGGTCGCTGAAGGTTGCCGACCAGATCTGGGTGCCTTCGCAATTCACTGCAAACGAGGCTGCACGGATGTTCCCCAGGATCAAAGCCAAGCTGCGCGTCATACCGCTGTTGGTGGAAGCCTTCAAGGGTGAGCCGGCCGACATCGCGCAACTGCGCCTGCCGCTGCGTTACTGGCTGTGCGTGGGCACGCGCGAACCGCGCAAGAACATCAAATGGTTCGTGGATGCCTGGCAGACCGCGCGCATGCAATTCGTCGATACCCCGGAACTGGTGCTGGTCGGTGGCGATGATCCGCTGACCGAAGCGCAGCGCCAGTTACCGGGTCTGCATGTGCTCAGCGGCCTGAGCGACGCCGAACTGCACGCCGTCTACAAAAATGCCGAACGGCTCTGGCAACCCTCCAAAAGTGAAGGTTTCGGGCTGCCGGTGATTGAAGCACTGAACAGCGGCACACCGGTTGCAGTGGCCTCGGGCTCCTCGCTGGACGAAGTCGCACCGCCCGACAGTCCACGCTTTTCGCCGGTCGACAGCGGTAACCTGATCAGGTTGATGGGGACCCTGTCGCAGGCGCCTGAAGAGGATCCGGCGATTGCCACAGACTGGACGCAGCGCTACCAGTTGAAAGCCTTTTGCGAACGCGTGCACGTGGCGCTGGAGGAATTGCGCTGATGCCACTGGCCTTGCCCTTGGGGCTGCTGTTCAGCCTGCTGTTCGGCGTAATGATCTGGATGCTGCCGGCGCCCTTCGTGGTGGCGGCGGCAATCGGTATCGTGGCGGTTGCCACGATCATCCGCCGGCCGGTACGCGGGCTGCTGCTGTTCTGCCTGATCGGAACCTTCCTGCCCTACTCGACGATTCAGATCGGCATTCGCACCACGGTCTCCGAAGCGCTGATCATGCTGACCTGGGCCAGCTATCTGCTGCATGCAGTCTTTCAGGAACGCCACCGTGTGCCCCATATGCTGCGCCCCGAACGGCTGCTGGTGGCATTGATGCTGTTCAGTGCGTTTCCGTTTCTGGTCGGCCAGTTGACCGTCATCGCCGAGGGCAACGGCCCGATCAACTGGGTCCGCTGGCTGTTCAACCTGTCGATCCTGTTTCTGGTGCCCCGTCTGCTGACCGACCTCAAAACGCTGGAAAACGCAGTCATCGCGCTGCTCGGCGGGACGCTGTTGTTGCTGGTGCTGTCGATCGGGGTCTACGTCACCAAAGGCTCGGCCACTGCAATCATTCCGATCCTCGGCAGCCTGGGCTACAGCGGTGCCGACGTGTTGAGCGAGAGCCTGCTTTCGTTCGCCAGCCGCATGGGTTCGCCGTGGATGCACCCCAACGTGGCGGGGGGTGCGCTGGCGATGCTACTGCCGCTGGCCTTCTGCTTCGGCATGACGCGCAGCGGCACGGCCCGCAGGCTGGGCCTTGCGGTGGCGGCCCTTGGCGTGGTCGGCCTGTTGCTGACCGGCTCACGCGGCGCGCTGTTGAGCCTGATCGCAGTGATGCTGCTGATGGCCCGGCGACGTATTCCGCATCTGGGACGGCTGTTGATGGGTGGCATGGTGGCCGGCATTCTTCTGCTGATGTTCTACCCGCCCCTGCAAGACCGGCTGATGGGGCTGTTCAGCAATGACGATGCCAGTACCGCGATTCGCTTCCTGGAATACAGCCATTTCCCCGACGCAGTGGCCACCTTCCCGTTCGGCATCGGTTTCAAGACCGACCCACCGGTGCTGGGCTACACAGAATTCGGCATTTCCAACCTGTGGCTGAACTTCATCTACAAGATCGGCATACCCGGCATGCTGCTGTTCATCGCTATCACCCTCAGTTGGTGGAAGGAAGTGCGTCCCGGAAGCGGCCGGGTCGTGCTGACTCGCGAAAACGCCATTGCGCTGGGCTGCACCACCGGTGTACTGGCTGCGTTGTTCAGCGGTCTGTTCGACCATTACTTCAGCTTCACCAGTGTGCTGGTTGCGTTGTTCTGGCTCTTGCTCGGCATCAGCCTGCACGAAACCAGACGCCTGCGCGCCAGGCCCGACATGACATCCAGACACCTTGACGCCTCACCCGAGCCGGGAGCCTCCTCATGAAACACCGCATGCTGCATTCTCATAATCTCAGAGAGGCACTGCCCGATTACGCGCGCAAGATGGCGGTGCCGCTCGAAGAGCTGGAAGCCGCCTATCAGTGGATGCTGGACAACGAAGTGTGCTTTGAAACGCGGATCAAGGAACGCACCCTGTCGTTCATCTGCTATCTGAATATCGAGCCGAGAATCGAACACCCGCTGGCGCGACGCTTCTACAAGCTGCTGGCCAGCGAAACCAAAGGCGCGCTTATTCCGCTGTACGGGATCAACTGGCCGACCCTGCGCGACCGCATGTTGCGGACTTGGGAGCAGGCTTACAACATCCTCATCTGCAAGATCCCCAGCCACACCCTGCGCCTGCTGTGGTTGCGCATCGGCGGCGCGAAGATCGGCAAGGGCTCGACCGTCTGGCGCAATACCGAGGTGCTCGGCGTCGACAGCCTGCGCATCGGCAATGACAGCACGGTGGGCTGGCACTGCCAACTGGACGCACGCGGTGGACTGGTGATCGGCGATCACGTCACCATCGCTTCACATGTGCTGATCATCGCCGGCGGACACGATCTCAACGAACCCGAATTCTGGGCGGTAGGCGGACCGGTGTTCATCGGCGACTACGCATGGATCTGCAGCCGCGCGCTGCTCTCGTTCGGCGCCGACATCGGCGAAGGTGCCGTGGTGGGCGGTAACAGCGTGGTCTCCAAACCGGTTCCGCCCTACGCCATCGTCAGTGGCCCGAACGCAGAGATCAAGGGCGAGCGCGCTCGCGGCCTCAAGTACAAGGTGGGCGGCAAAGGCCTGTTCACCTTGTTTCACTGATCAGAAGCACAGACGATGCTGGGTTCGACACTTTGGCTGACACTGGCCACCCTTACCGGTCTGGCTGCCGGATTTGCCCGCGAATGGCTGCTGGTGGCGGCCTGGGGTGCCGGAGGTCAGAGCGACGCGTTTCTGGTTTCGATGTTCCTGCCCGAGGCGCTGCGCATGTCACTGGCCGCGGGCTTGCTCAGCGCCGCTGCCCTGCCCCTTTATCAGCAGCGCAGCGTTGAACGGCAACGGCGCTGGCTGGGAGGCATGGCACCGCGTCTGTTACTGACCGGGCTGGCGGTGAGCGTCGTTCTGCTGTTGAGCGCAGAGGGACTGGTGCGGCTGATCGGTCCGGGGCTGGACGCCGATGGCTACACGCAGGCTGCCAGTGGCTTGCGCTGGCTGGCATGGTGCGCTCCGGGCTTCATGCTGCATGCGCTGTTTTGCGTACCGCTACAGGCTCGCTCGCGCTTCGTGCTGGCCGGGCTCGGCTCGCTGCTGTTCAACCTGCCGCCGGTCATCTACCTCGCCACATTCAGCCATGCCTCGACGTCGACCGGGCTGACCAGCGCGTGCGTGCTGGGTAGCGTGCTGATGCCGGGTGTGCTGTTGCCCGCCTTGTATCGTTCGGGCTGGCGGCCCTGGCAGTGGCAATCGGAAGCGGGCGCAATGCGTGAGCTGTTGCAGCGTATCGGCCCGCTGCTGAGTAGCAACCTGGCCAGCCAGGGACTTGCCCTGCTGGAGCGCATGGTGGCTTCGCTGCTCGGCGAAGGCGCGGTGACCTGGGTCAACCTGGCGCGCAAACTGATCAACCTGCCGTTGATTGCCTTGATGAGCCTGAATCAGGTGCTGCTCGGCCTGATGAGCGGCAGTGCCGGCGATCAGCGCCTGTCGTTGCTCAAGCGCGGGCTGGGCAGCGCGACCTTGCTGACCTTGCCGGCAGTGGCCGGCCTGATCGGTGCAGCCGGGGTGCTGGTGGCCCTGCTGCTGCCCAACCAGACCCAGGGCGGGCCGCTGCCGGAACTGCTCGCCTGGTTTGCCGTGCCGCTGATGTTCGGTGCCTGGAATGCCTTGCTGGCGCGCTATGCCTACGCCGCTGGCGACACGCGCCTGCCGCTCAACTGCGAGCTAGTGGGCAGCCTGTGCAATGCACTGCTGCTCGGCGCACTGCCCTTTGCCTTCGGCCTGACCGGCATTGCCCTCGCCGCGCTGGGCGGCGCGCTGGTCACCGGCGTGCTGCTGATGCGTCGCCAGTCGTTGCTGCATGTCTTGCCGTGGCGCAGCCACTGGTTACTGGCCAGCCTGCTGATGGCTATCGCCGCCCTGTTGCTGCATCCATTGCACGACACCTGGCTGCAACTGGGCCTGAGCTGTGTTTACGGCGCGCTGCTGCTGGTCGGGCTGGCGTTGTGGCTCAAGCCATGGCGTAACGTGTCAGCCTGATCGGCAGCCTGGCGGCAGGCCTCCCTGAAGCGCTCCAGGCTCGGCGAGATGAACTTGTCGCGATGCCTGATCATGAAGAACCGGCGATTGAGCGGCGGCAACGGGCTGGCGAGCGTGCGCAACTGCCCGCCCGCCAGCAGGTCGGCGACCACACGACGGGACAGGCAACTGATGCCAATGCCTTGCGCGAGGGTGCGCATAATCGCTTCCGAACTGCCTACCTGACGCATGTCCTGCAGGTCATGCAAATGCCTGAGCAGCAAGTGTTCGACCTCTTCGCGCGTCCCCGAACCCTGCTCACGCAGCAGCCACTCCGCGCCCTGCAGTTCGCCCAGTGACACGTATTCCTGCTCGGCCAGCGGATGGGCGCAGCCGGCGACGATGACCATTTCATCGACCAGCCACGGCTCGGCGATCAACTCCGGCAGATGACAGGGTGCCTCGATGAGCCCCATGTCTATTTCAAACTGCGCAACCTTGCGCGCGATCAGCGCGCTGTTGCCGATGTCCACATCGATTCGCAGTTGAGGCGTCGAGCTGCGCAATGCTCCGACGATCTGTGGCACGACGTAATTGCCGATGGTGCTGCTACTGCCGATGCGCAGCCGAGCCTTCAACGCCGCGTCGGGCAATAGAAAGCTGTCCTCGATCTGCTGGGCGTTTTCCAGCATTTTCATGGCACGCGGCAGCAACGTCTGGCCGCTGTCATTCAGAACCAGGCGTTTGCCAACCCGGTCGAACAAACGCGTACCCAGCGCGCTTTCAAGCTCGTTTAATGCTGCGCTGGTGGCTGATTGGGACAGTGCTAGAGCGCTGCCTGCGCTGGTGGTGCTGCCACAGCGGGTGATCGCGCAAAAAATCTGTAATTGCCGCAGGTTGATTCTCAAGGCCGTCTCTCTCGCCGGGTAGATCTACCTGAAAAACAGGTAACGATGAGAGAGATTACCCGTTTAGAAGATTGACTGTCGATCCGTAGACTGATGGCACATCCCGAAATCACCCGCAGGAGACTGCCATGAGCAGACTCGCAATCCTCATCAAGGGCAACGCCCCCTTCACAGCGCTGAACAGCCCGCTGGAGGCGATTCGGCAATTCACCCCCAACTGGTTCGCCGTGACCATGGGCACCGGCATTCTGTCGCTGGCGCTGGCGCAACTGCCGGGTAGCCCTGCCCCGCTGCGTGCGTTGGGCGAAGCGCTGTGGTTCCTGAACATCGCCCTGTTCACGCTGTTCAGCGTGATGTACGCCAGCCGCTGGTTGCTGTTTTTCCATGAGGCGCGTCAGGTCTTCGGGCACTCCACCGTGTCGATGTTCTTCGGCACCATTCCCATGGGCCTGGCCACCCTCATCAACGGTCTGCTGGTGTTCGGCCCGGCGCGCTGGGGCAGTGCCATTGTTCCGGTTGCCGAAGCCTTGTGGTGGCTGGACGTGGCGATGGCCCTGGCGTGTGGGGTGCTGATCCCTTTCATGATGTTCACCCGTCAAGAGCACAGCATCGAGAAGATGACCGCGGTCTGGCTGTTACCGGTGGTGGCGGCCGAAGTTGCAGCGGCCTGTGGGGGATCGCTGACAACGCATCTTGCGACCGCTGACTCGCAGTTCACCGTGCTGATCACCAGCTACGTACTGTGGGCCTACTCGGTGCCCGTGGCGTTGAGCATTCTGGTGATTCTGCTGTTGCGCCTTGCGTTGCACAAACTGCCCCACGAAAGCATGGCCGCCTCCAGTTGGCTGGCACTCGGGCCCATCGGTACAGGCGCACTAGGCATGCTGGTGATGGGCAGCGACGCCCCGGCCATCTTCGCCGCCCACGGCCTCGCATCCATCGGCACGGTAGCAGCAGGCATCGGTATGGTGGTCGGTATGCTGTTCTGGGGGCTGGGTCTGTGGTGGATGGCGCTGGCCGTGCTGATTACGGCGCGCTACGTGAAACAGGGCATCGGCTTCAACCTGGGCTGGTGGGCGTTCACCTTCCCGCTCGGCGTGTATGCAGTGGCGACGCTCAAACTCGGCGCTAACCTGCATCTGGGCTTCTTCGATGTGTTTGGCACGTGGCTCGTTGCGCTGCTGGCACTGATGTGGTCGGTCGTGGCGGTACGTACTCTGGCCGGCGCCTACCGGGGTTACCTGTTCGTCTCGCCGTGCATTGCGGCACAAGAAGGTGTCCGCCGGTAACTTTCCTTGAACTTACTTCTACGACGAGACGCCTGAGAGAAATATCTTCATGACAGAGAGCTCTCATGCCTGACTCAGCAGTATCCGCCAGCCATTTTTCCGGCAATCACGCCGCTCGCGATGAAAACATCGTCATCAACTCCTACACCACCGTACTGCGCAAGACGGGTGTTCCCCATGAACTGTTCGCGACCTACTGGCGCGACGTTCATGGCCCGCTGTGCGCCAGGCTTGAGGGCCTGGGCTGGTACGTTCAGCATCACCTGACGCGCGAAAAGGACGGCCACCTTTGGCCAGTCATCGAAGACGTTAAGGCATTACCGGGCTACGTGCTGGATGGTGGTGTGGAGATCGGCTTTCTGTCCGCCGATGCGCAGAAACAATTCAAGGATGCCAGCGCCCTGCTGTTCTCCGACGAGCAGAATATGTTCGAAGAAACCATCGCCTACGACGTACCGGATGGCTCCAGCACCCTGGTGGATCGCCTGCCTGACCCGATCCCCAACGAAACCGCCACACTGGACAAGATGCATCTGCACTTTCATCTCGCCGGCGATGATCTGCCCGCAGCCCGCAAAGCCATTGAGCAGCTCGCCCGTGACATGGCCGGTTCCGAGGCTGTACTGAAACTGCGCCTGCACCTTGCGCAACCCTACGATAACGCCAAGCCTGCGCCGCCTGCGCCGGACGTTAATCATGAGGTCGAAGAGTCGCGCCTGAATATCGTCATGATGGAGTTGGTGTTCGAATCGGCCTGGACGCGCAGAACCTATTACGCCAGCGAGCATTTCAAGACGATCACCCAAGGCATCAGCAAGCATGTTCGCTACATCACGCCGTTCGGTGTCAGCGGCGTCTACACCTACGTGCGCGATGCGCTGATGACCACTGCCGGTGTGCGCGGCAGCAGGCAGGCCGAACTGATCCGTCAGTTGGGTGCGATCAACCAGACCCGGCCCGAGATCGAAAGCCTGTTTGGTGCGCCGTCGACGTTTTGAAGCGTCTGCTTTAACCGGCACGATTCGGAATCGTGCTTTACTCAGCAAAATGGATTTGAGTGACGCCTGTGAAAGCTCTGACGACTCGTGAGGTGTATCAGCAACTGCGGGATGCTGCGATGGGTACTCGGTCGCTGAAGCTTATCGGCACATCCTCCGGCTTCGGGCTGCAACAGGTCGAGATTGACGGCTGGTTGCTGACGCTGGAAGTCACCGAGGGCAGCCCGACCCGCTGTCGGGCATGTCGCTGTCCGCTGGGTCGGGAAGGCTCGTTCGAAAGCTGGCTGCGCACTGATCCGGTGAGTTTGCTCAGCGGTTGGGAGCATGCGCAGATCGAGCGGTTGCTGGGTGAGGCGGCAGCCGAGCGGCTTGGGCTCGATCAGGTTCGGGGGCAGTCACCTGAATCTCGATGACCGGTGATTAACGTGCCTGGCTATACTCGGCGAGGCACCTCTCGTTCCTCATCGTCCGCGCTCATCGTTATACACAAATCTGCTTTTGATGCTGGCCGGAGGCCGTGGGAGCAAACTTGTTCACGAAGGGGGCTGTGGTATCAGGTGGATTCAGGTTCGACTCCGATTCTCGTTCCTCACGCTCCGCGTGTGAATGCAGTTCGTGACGCTGTGCGTCACACAGCAGTTTTTCTTTGTCAGGTGGATTGAGGTTTGACTCAGGTCACCTTTTCGCCCCTCGGCGACTCACTTTGAGGGACCAACGTGAGCAACGTCCCCGCTCCTGCTTGCGGCCCGACTTCGTTGGGTTCCTTCGCCCTGTCACTGACGTCGCACTCTGCGTCGTCAGTGCCATCGTGGTTAAAAGCGC
The DNA here is from genome assembly GCF_900074915.1 of Pseudomonas cerasi. Taxonomy (GTDB): domain Bacteria; phylum Pseudomonadota; class Gammaproteobacteria; order Pseudomonadales; family Pseudomonadaceae; genus Aquipseudomonas; species Aquipseudomonas cerasi. Next base: position 2,147,165 of record NZ_LT222319.1, on the reverse strand, counting down.
TGTGCCTGGACTCTGCCCATTGCTGAATCGTTTAACTCGGCGTTAAATAGCTGTTCAGACGGTATGCAACACCATAATTCCAATAATTACAGAAGGACCATCACCATGAAATCCCTTCCTCTGCTCGTAGGCCTCGGCGCTCTTACAGCCGCTTCCAGTGTGTTTGCCTGGGATTATGTGCTGCTCGACACCGACAAGGCTGCGCAGAATCAGCAGATCACCAGTCAGCAGCTGGGCGTGAAGACCGACAAGCCGTTCACTGTCACGATGCGTACGCTGCATGGCGGTCGTCAGGAAGGCGTGAGCATTATCGATATCGATAATGGCACGATGAAGCTGTCAGTCGTCCCGACCCGTGGCATGAACGTGCTGCAGGCATCAGTCGGCGATGTGCGCATGGGCTGGGATTCTCCGGTCAAGGACGTGGTCAATCCGGCCTTCATCGAGCTCAATGGCCGCGGCGGCCTGGGCTGGCTGGAAGGTTTCAACGAGTTAGTGACCCGCTGCGGCTATGAGTGGGTGGGCCACCCAGGCATGGACAACGGCGAGCTGCTGACCCTGCACGGCCGTGCGGCCAACATTCCGGCGAGCAAGGTGACACTGCAGATCGACGAAAAACCGCCCTACGCGATCCGCCTCAAAGGTGAATTGAAGGAGCAGGCGTTCAAGAAGGTCGACTTCTCGGTGCAGACCGAACTGGTCACCGAGCCAGGCAGCACGAGCTTTTCGCTCAACGATACGCTGACCAACAATGGCGACTATCCGAAAGAATACCAGGCGCTGTACCACAGCAACTTCAGCACGCCGTTCCTCGAACAGGGGGCGCGTTTCGAAGCGCCGGTCAAGCAGGTCTCGCCGTTCAATGAAAAAGCCAAGGGTGACCTGGGCGACTGGCAGACCTACCGCGCACCGACGCCGGATTACGACGAGACGGTCTACAACATCGTGCCCTACGGCGATGCCAAGGGTGACACGCTGACCGTGCTGCACAACAAGGCTGGCAGCCTGGGCGTGTCGGTCGGTTTCAATACCAAGCAGTTGCCGGTGTTCTCGCTGTGGAAGAACACCGACACCAAAGGCCAGGGCTACGTCACCGGACTGGAACCGGGGACCAGCTTCTCCTACAACCGCCGCTTCCAGCGCCCGCTGAATCTGGTGCCAACCATTGCGCCGAAAGAGCAACGCCAGTTCCAGATCAGCTACAGTCTGCTGGCTGACAAAGGTGCTGTCGACAAAGCCCTTGGGCAGGTCAAGCACATTCAGGACGGTCGCGAGACCGAAGTGCGCAAAGAACCGCTGGTGGATCTGACCAAGGAGCAATGATCCTCATCCGACGTTTTTAAACGCAGCGGTGAAACAGGGCCGGATGTCGACGCACGTCATTGTGTCGACATCCGGCCCTGCTCGTTCCGGTGGTAAAAAATTCTCACAACACTTGAGGTTTTTGCCTGTCTACACCCTCTCACCCCTTCGAAGACGAGCATGCACATGAAAATCCTGATGGTTTTGACATCCCATGACCAACTGGGCGACACCGGCAAGAAAACCGGTTTCTGGCTCGAAGAGTTCGTCGCGCCGTATTACGCGTTCAAAGAGGCCGGTGCCGACGTTACGCTGGTCTCTCCGAAAGGCGGTCAACCACCGCTGGACCCGAAAAGCGATGAGCCTGACGCTCAGACCGACGACACCAAGCGCTTCTCCAAAGATGCCGATGCGCAAAAAGCGCTCGCCAATACGGGCCTTCTGTCTGGCGTCAATGCGGCCGATTTCGATGCCGTGTTCTACCCGGGCGGTCACGGCCCGCTGTGGGACCTGGCTGAAGACAAGGACTCCATCGCGCTGATCGAGGCCTTTGCCAAGGCAGACAAGCCACACGGGATGGTCTGCCACGCACCTGGCGTATTGCGTCACGTAAAGTCGCCGGACGGCCAGCCGCTGGTCAAGGACCGCCGTGTTACAGGCTTCACCAACAGTGAAGAAGAAGCGGTCGGCCTGACCAATGTCGTGCCTTTTCTGGTCGAAGACACGCTCAAGCAACTGGGCGGTGACTATTCCAAGGGCGACGACTGGGGCGTCTACGTGCTGACCGATGGCAAGCTGGTAACTGGCCAGAACCCGGCCAGCTCTGCGCAGGCGGCCAAAGACTTGATCACTCTGTTGAGCTGATTGATGTGCGCGGTTCAGCGTCCGACGCTAACAGCACCGGGCAATGAACCGCGCGTCATTTAAATCGAATCTTGCACCCGCCACACTGACCAATAACCACACCCCCCGACAAAAAGGAATACGGTCATGGCAGATGAATCCAAACGCGAAGACCTCGATCACAAACCGGAAAACGCCGGCAAGGTGGGCGAGAAGAACAAACAGCTCAATCAGCAGGGCGAACAGGCCCGACCTGCCACCTCACCCGACCCGCAGAAAGACAAGTCAGGCAACTGACAACCCGTCAGAGCAAGCCGCGTTCGGCACACACCTTCACGACTTGTTCACGCAGCCAGCCGCTGGCTTCGTCTCGATCCGCCTGGGCGCTCCACAGCATGTCCAGGCTGAAGCCAGGCAGGTCAGGTGGCAGTTCGAATACGGAAATCCACGGTTCATTACCCAGCAGCGTCTGAATACGCCGTGGCAGAACCAGCATGAAATCGGTGCCTTCCAGCAATTGCAAGGCCGCCCGATAGCTGTTGGCCCGCGCGACAATGTTGCGCTCCAGACCCTGTCGCTGCAGCCAGCCATCCACCATGTTGGTGTCGGACGTCCACGGCGTCGGGTAGACATGACGATGCTGGACGAAGGTTTGAATGTCGATCAGGGCGCTGAGCGGCGCGAACCTGGAGTCCATGACGCAAACCAGATCATCCTCCATCAACACCTGCGAAATCAGACTGTCCGGGACTCGGTGAAAGCCAGGCCCGAAGCACAGGGCGAGGTCAAAACGACCGTCGTTCAACTGCTCGGCAGGCAACTGCTTCTCAAGTTTTTGCACATTGACCGTCACCGAGAAACCAGCGGCAGCGAAGTCACGCATCAAATGCGGCAATACCAGCAGCTCGAAATACTCCGGCGCACAGACCGTGAAGGTCGTTTGTGTGCGAGTCGGGTCGAACAGATCGAGGCCGTCATGGCACATGATTGACCGAGCGGAGAATCTGCTGCACATGGTCGTGCATGGCCAATGCCTTGCGGGTCGGGCGCATGCCGTTGCGGGTGCAGATGAAAAGGTCGTCCTCGAAGTTCGCCCGCAGCTTTTTCAGGCAGTAACTGACCGTCGACTGGCTGACATGCAACGCTTCCGCGACCAGGGTCAGGTTGCGCTGCTCATACACCGAGACAAAGACCATCAGGTCCTGCATGTCCAGCTTTCTCAGGGCATTACTGTTAAGCATCAAGGTATCTCGCTGGCGCTGTGACCAGGCGGTCAGGTCAACGCGCACAAGATAGCATCAAAATGCGATCATGCCGCCTATCTGCCAGTGATGACAGGTTCGTCGAGTGCGTCGCGCAGATGATCAGCATAACGCCGGGGGTCGAGTCGCACCACCATCAACAGCATGACCGCGACCAACGCCATCAGTGAACACCATGCACCCGCAAAGCTGCCCGTCAGGTCACGAATCACTCCGGCAAGCAGCGGCGACAGGCTGGCGATCAGATAACCCACGCCTTGCACGAATGCCGTCAGGCTGCCCGCCTGCTGTGGGTCATCGAAATGATCCATGGACACGATCAGGCTCATCGGAAAAAGACCGCCAATCCCCAACCCCAGCAGGCATGCCCACAGCAGTCCCAACTGCTGCGGCATCAGAATCAGCCCGGCAAAGCCGGTCATCATCAACAGCAGCAGCACAACCAGCGCCACGCGCTTATCGCGACTGCGGTTGGCCAGCACCGGCACCAGCAGACCCGATACGACCTCCATCAGGGTCAGAAAACCCAGCAGCAGCCCTGCACTCTGCTCACTCCAGCCGTTCTCCAAATAATACGGGGCCAGCCAGGCCAACACGCAGGTATAGGACGCAGTGCCGAGGCCGAAGAAAACCCCCAGCATCCAGGCCCGAGGCGTGTGGAAGAAAGTCTGCCGGAGCCCTGCAGTGGTTGACGCATCGGAGCGCAATACGCGCCGCTGGGCAAACCAGAAGCACATTGCCAGAAGAGCCAGTAGTGACCAGACCGCCAGGCCGAAGCGCCAACTGCCACTGCTACCCATCACCACGGGGCTGAATGAAGCGGCCAGCGCGGCCCCGCCCATGATCGCAGTCACATACAAGCCCATGCACAAGGAGACGTTGGCTTTGAAGCGCGATTTGATCAACGCGGGCATCAGCGCCTGAATCAAGGCAATACCCAGCCCCGCCAACACAGCGCTGAAAATCAGTTCGGCAGCAGAATCCACAAACAGACGCGTCAGGGTTGCCAGACCGATAAGCGCCAGTGAAAGCATGATGCTGCGATACGACCCCAGGTAGCGAGCGATGCCCATGCCGAAAAACATTGCCAGTCCCATGGCCATGACCGGCAGCATGGTCAGCAACGACGCCGTCCCGAAACCCAGCGGGACGTCCAGCCGAATCGCCACCAACAATGGACCGACAGCGGCCATCGACGGACGCAAGTTGAGCGCCACCAGTATGACACTGATCATTAACCCCATATTCTGAACCACCGAGCCACGCATCTGCATACCTTCACCCTCCCTGTCGAGGGTCACGATTAGGCCGGGCGTGTGCTCAGGTGACAAATCAAAATCTGGGCCCTGCTATTTAAAAATCAGTTCATCGTTACCAGAGTTGGTTTTCAGGCGTTCTGACGACGGCAGTTGCAGGGTTCTGCGCCCTCCGTCTGTGCGGTTTCAGACTCAACCACCTCATCCACGCCCAACCACCAGGTCAGACCCCGACACGGGTACTGCACATAAAACGGCTGGCCCATCATCGGCGTGGTGATCAAGACATTCTGCTCCCAGGCCAGGGCCAGAATGCGATCGAACGGCTCGTGCCAGGCATGCATCGACAGGTCGAAGGTGCCGTTGTGGATCGGCAACAACCAGCGACCGCGCAGGTCCAGATGCGCCTGCAGCGTCTGCTCGGGCTGCATGTGCACATCAGGCCACTCGACGTTGTAGGCGCCGGTTTCCATCAGGGTCAGGTCAAACGGCCCATATTGCTCGCCGATGGTCTTGAAGCCATCGAAGTAACCGCTGTCGCCACTGAAGAAAATCCGCTGATCGCCATCGATCATCACCCACGACGCCCACAGCGTGCGGTTGCTGTCGAGCAGCGTACGCCCCGAGAAATGCTGCGAAGGCGTGGCGACGAACTCGATGCCCGCCACTTCGGTGGACTGCCACCAGTCCAGCTGACGCACCTTGTGCGCAGGCACGCCCCATTCGATCAACGTATCACCCACGCCAAGCGGTGCCAGAAAGTGCTCGGTCTTGTCGGTCAGCGCCTTGATAGCCATACGATCCAGGTGGTCGTAATGGTTGTGCGAAAGAATCACCGCCTTGATCGGCGGCAACTCTTCGAGGTTGATCGGCGGCTGATGAAAGCGCTGCGGGCCCGCCCACTGCACGGGCGAGGCACGTTCGGCAAACACGGGGTCGGTAAGCCAGAACTGATCGCGCAGTTTGAGCAGAACGGTCGAATGCCCCAGGCGATACACCGTGTTGTTCGGTGCCGCCAGCAATTGCTGACGCGACAGCGGCTGTACCGGAATTTCGCCTGCCGGGCGTGTGTCCTTGGGTTTGTTGAACGCCTGATCCCAGAAAATACCGAGCGTGCGAAGCAGACTCGACGGCTTCATGGTGGCGTGATTGCGGTATCGCCCTTCGTGACGGGACAAGACAGGCAGTGTAGAAGAGTCCTTTTTCTGATGTGTCGAGGCCATGGTTCGCTGACTCCTGGGGGCAGGTTGAGGCTCCAGCCGTGCATACTTCGTACGTGATCCTGTTGCAGGATGTCCGAGGGAAAATATGTAACAGTGTTTTACACTACACGGTGTAGTTTTAAGCTTGCATGATCCTCGGCGACAAGTAAACTGCTGAGTGTAATTTTCTCTAAACGCACGTTTGAAGCGAACCTATGACCGAACCCATGCGCCTCACCGATCAGAAACGCGAATCCATCGTCCAGGCGGCTATCGCCGAATTCGGCGATCGTGGCTTCGAGATCACCAGCATGGACCGGATCGCCGCGCGGGCCGAGGTTTCCAAACGTACGGTGTATAACCACTTCCCCAGCAAGGAAGAACTGTTCGCCGAGATGCTGCAGCGCCTCTGGAGCTGCGCCCCACCGCAGGCCGAAGTGGTTTTTCATCCACAGATCGGCTTGCGCGAGCAGTTACGGGAATTGCTCTGGGGCAAGATGCGCAACCTGACCAACAGCCATTTTCTCGACCTGGCCCGCGTGGTGGTCGGCGCGACCATTCACTCCCCCGAGCGGGCTCAGGTGTGGATGGCGCGTATCAATGAACGAGAAGAAACCTTCAGTGCCTGGATTCGCGCCGCGCAGAAGGATGGCCGTCTGAAACCGGTCGACCCGGCCTTTGCCGCGACGCAGATGCATGCATTGCTCAAGTCATTCGCGTTCTGGCCGCAGGTAACGTTCAGTGCGGCCTTGCTTACCCCCGAGGAGCAGCACACGGTGGTCGAATCGACGCTGAACATGTTTCTTGGCTGGTACGAAATAACCCGCTGACGTTGCAGGAGCCGAGCACGGTATTCTCAGTCGAGCACAACGCCCCGACACTCACCAAAGCCAATCGAGGCATACCCGTCGCGATGACAACGGGCACGCAGAATCACCTCGTCGCCACTTTGCAGGAACATCCGTACTTCGCCGTTGGGTAGGGTCACCGGTTGTTTGCCGCCGGCGGTCATCTCCAGCAGGCTGCCGTACTGACCTTCTCCGGGACCGGACAACGTACCGGTGCCGAGCAGGTCACCCGGCTGCAACCTGCAGCCGTTGACGCTGTGATGCGCGACCATCTGCGCCACTGTCCAGTACATGTTCAGCGAGTTGCTCAGACCCAGCCGGTGAGGCGCCAGCCCGTCGGCTTTCATCCGTGCAGTCAGCAGCAGCACTTCCAGCTCGATATCCAGCGCCCCACCCTGCTGATCGTGGTCATCCAGCAGATAGGCCAACGGTTGCGGATCGCCGTCCGGACGCGGCGGTTGGGCGCGACGAAACGGTTCAAGGGCTTCGGCAGTCACCACCCAGGGCGAAATCGTGGTGGCGAAGCTCTTCGACAGAAATGGCCCCAGTGGCTGGTACTCCCATGCCTGTATGTCACGCGCCGACCAGTCGTTGAGCAGGCAGAACCCGGCAATGTGCTCGGCGGCCCGATCGATCCCGATGGCCTCGCCCTGGACATTTCCCGGCCCGATCCAGACCCCTAGTTCCAGTTCGTAATCGAGGCGTTGGCAGGGACCGAAAACGGGCGACTCCTGACCTGCCGCCAGGGTTTGTCCGCTGGGGCGCCGCACAGCCGTACCCGAGGGACACAAGGTCGACGCTCTGCCGTGATAGCCGATCGGCACGTATTTGTAGTTAGGCAGCAGCGGGTTGTCCGGGCGGAACAGCTTGCCGACATTCAGCGCATGATGAATACCGACGTAGAAGTCCGAGTAATCACCTACCCGAGCGGGCATGTGCAACGTGCACTCGCTCATCGGCAGCAACAAACCGGCCATACCCTGCAGCCTGTCGCGCTGCGGGCTGTCTTCATCGAGCAACTGCAACAAGGCGGTGCGCAATGCCTGACGCGCTGCGGCACCCAGCGCAAGAAAATCATTGAGCTGGTCGCGGCTGGCAACGTCGGCAACGTCGGCGGCCTGTCCCTGAAACACCCCGGATTCTGTTGCCGCGTGCAGATCGAAAATCCTGTTGCCTATCGCCACTCCGCCACGCGGGCCGGTCTGGCCGTGACTGAACACGCCCAATGGCAGGTTCTGCAAAGGGAAATCGGCATGCCCGTTGGCAGATTCGACCCAGCTACGACGCTTGAACGCGGTATTCATCAGCGTGGCTCCCTGGTAAACGTTCTGGCCATGTCCTTCCAGCAGGCATCGTAATCGGTTTGCAGTTGCGGGCAGTCGAGCGCGTGACGACTGGGGCGCAAGACCTTGCCGGTCTCGAACATGAAGGCCATGGTGTTGTCGATCCTGTGCGGTTTCAGCTCGGCGGCAATAGCCTTTTCGGCGGTGACATTATCGGGGCCGTGCGCGCTCATGCAGTTGTGCAGCGAAGCGCCACCGGGCATGAAGCCTTCGGCCTTGGCATCGTACGCGCCGTCGATCAGGCCCATGAACTCGTTCATCAGGTTTCGGTGGAACCACGGCGGGCGGAAGGTGTTTTCCGCCACCATCCAGCGCGGCGGAAAGATCACGAAATCGATATTGGCCTGGCCGTGAATAGCCCCCGGTGAGGTCAGCACGGTGAAAATCGACGGGTCCGGATGATCGTAGCTGACGGTACCGAGGGTGTTGAAACGCCGCAGATCGTACTTGTAGGGAACGTTGTTGCCGTGCCAGCCCACCACGTCAAACGGTGAGTGCTCCAGTTGCGTCGACCACAGCTCACCGAGGAACTTCTGCACCAGTTGCATTGGCTGGCGACTGTCTTCGAACCAGGCGACCGGGGTCAGAAAATCACGTGCGTTGGCCAGCCCGTTGCTGCCGATCGGGCCCAGTTCCGGGAGGCGCAGGGCGCAGCCGTGATTCTCGCAGAGGTATCCGCGGGCGCTGCTATCGAGCAGGTGCACGCTGAACTTCAAACCTCGCGGCAGGACGGCGATTTCCAGGGGTTCGATGTCCAGCAGGCCCAATTCGGTGACGACTCTGAGCCGGCCCTGCTGGGGCACCACCAGCCATTCGCCATCCGCGCTAAAGAAAGCTCGCTGCATGGAGATGTTGGCGGTGTACAGGTAAACGCTGACGCCCTCGGCCTGCTCCGCCGCCGAGGTGCTGGCGAGAGGGATGAGGCCGTCGATGAAATCGGTCGGCTCTGTCGGGATATCGAAGGCATTCCAGCGCAACCGGTTGGGGTTGATCGGCCCCTGCTCCCGACCGGCGATCTGCAGATCCATGCGCTGGTAACGCGGATGGGCTGCCGATGGGCTGATCCGATACAGCCAGGTACGTCGGGCTTCGCTGCGCGCAACCGTAAATGCGGTGCCCGAGAACTGCTCGGCATACAGGCCCAGCGGATGCTTCTGCGGCGAGTTCTGACCAATCGGCAAGGCACCAGGCAGCGCCTCGCTGCTGAACTGGTTGCCAAAGCCCGACTGATAAAGCAGTGCGTCGGAACTGGAGTGGATAGCCATCTGGACCTCTTGTTGTTGTGGGGTCGGACACAGACACGAGGAAACATCATTTAACGTAAACAGATTACGCATAACGTAATTTGAGTTTGCCAGCCGGTCAAGCTATAAAGCTGCCTTTCCCGATCGGCGCACAACATCCCATGACCCAGCAAACCGAAAGCCCCGCAGGCGGACGCCAGCAGAAGGTCCAGGCCGCCGAAGTCGGGCTGGGCGTGCTCAAGGCGCTCGCCGAACTCTCCCCTGCCACGTCCCTGTCGAGACTGGCCGAACACCTGGGCATGCCCGCCAGCAAGGTCCATCGTTATCTGCAGGCGCTGATTGCCAGTGGCTTTGCCGAACAGGATGCCGTCAACAATCACTATGGGCTGGGACGCGAGGCGTTGCAGGTCGGGCTGGCCTCGCTCGGCAAGCTGGATGTCCTGAAGGTATCGGCCCCCTGGCTGGCCAGCCTGCGCGACGAGTTGAATCAGACCTGTTTTCTGGCGGTATGGGGCAACAAGGGGCCGACCGTGGTGTATGTCGAGCCCTCGATGGGTGCGGTGACGCTGGTCACGCAGATCGGCTCGGTGCTGCCGCTGCTTGGCTCGTCCACCGGCCTGGTGTTCGACAGTTTTCTGAACGGGCGCGAAACCGCTGCGCTTCGCGAGCAGGAAGTGCCGTTGCTGAGCACCGGCCAGCTGCGTGAGGTCGAGCAGCATGTCGAGCAGATTCGTACCACCGGCGTGCACCAGATTCAGGGCCTGCTGATGCCGGGTATCAATGCAGCCTCGTCACCGCTGTTCGCCATGGGTGACAAGCTGGTGGGGGTGATCACCGTGGTCGGGCCGGGATCGGTGTTGAACGACGAGACGCAGAATCTGGCGGCCAGGCGGCTTTTGCAAACGGCGCAGGCCATCAGCGAGCGTATGGGCGGTAGCCGTCCGTCAGACTGACTCAGGAAGAGGCGGTTGATACCCTGGCGAAATGGCTCGCTCCATGCCAGCCGTGAATCAGCCGACCTTCGACGCGGTTACGCCCTTTGGTTTTGGCCAGGTAAAGCAGCCGATCCGCTTCCGCCAACGCGGCGGTATGTCCATCCTTCTCTGCTGCGTTGATCGACACCACGCCCGAGCTGATGGTCAGTTTACCCAGCGGGCTGGCCGAGTGCTCTATACGAGTGGTTTCAACGGATGATCTGATTTTTTCCGCGATCTTCAGCGCCCCTGCCAGGTCGGTTTCAGGCAGCAGAATGACAAACTCTTCGCCGCCGTAACGTGCCGCGATATCCCCAGCCCGGTCAAGACTGTTGCCTATGAGCCCAGCCACTTGCTTCAGGCAGTCGTCTCCCTGCAGATGACCGTAGGTGTCGTTGTATTGTTTGAACCAGTCAATATCCAGCAGAATGATCGCGATAGTTGCAGTATTCCGGCTCGCCCGCCCCCACTCCTGCTGCAAGGCCGCATCGAAGCAGCGTCGATTGGCCAGGTGCGTGAGGCTGTCCGTGTGAGCGATGATCTCCAGCTCGTTCCTGGCGATGTTCAGTTCACCTTCCGCATTGATCAACTGCTGGATTTGCCGGTACAGCAGGACGCCAAGCAAAACCAGCGCAAGGATAATGATGCCGGTGATGGTCATGGACCGGTGTGCATAAGCCCACCAGGGCGCGAACACATGCTGACAGGAGACGCCTGCAGCGGCGACGATCGGCAACCCGGACACCCGCCGATAGGCGTAGATCCTTTCCACCCCGTCCACCACGGAGTTGATCACCGCGGTGCCGCTGTCGCTGTAGGGCAGATAGCGAGTGAAGATATCGCCCTTGGCGACATTGGTGGTCATCAGTGCGGTTAATGTGGGGCGTCGCGCCAGCAGGTCGCCATTGCTCAGAGCGAGAAAGATTACCCCCTTGTCGTCTACATCCATGCGCTGGAAAAACGCCTGGAAATAAGCCACCGGTACGGTGGCCAGTGCAACGCCAGCAAAACTGCCATCCGCAGCATTGATACGCCGACTGACCGGGATGACCATGTCCCCGGTATTACGGCTTTCTACGATAGACCCTACATGAATGGACGGGTCAGGGTTATCGCGATGGTAAATGAAGTAATCGCGGTCTTCGTTGTTTCTGGTGTGCACGCCATTGGCAAAGGAATTGGCGACCCAGTTGCCCTGAGCATCGTAGATGAACAGCCCCTGAAGCCCTTTGACGTTTATCAGGTCTTGAGCCATCAGCCTGGTCAAGCGGCTTTGCTGCTGGCCTGCGACCCCGTCCTGTTCCACACGCTCGACAAGGTCACGCAGCGTATTGTCAGCCTGTTGCAGGGTGTCTTGAGCCTGCTGCTCAGCGGCAAGCACGATATTGGACACCGCAATCCTGGCGGTGGCCGCGCGCTCGAGCTTCGACTGGTTCATCTGCCAGACGGTAGCCAGGGTCAGCGATAGACAGACCAGGGCAATGAAGCCGATCAACGCTTTGCTGAGCGCCGAAGGTGTAAGCCTCGTCGAAATAAAGGAAAGCCGTTTCATAGGGTTGTCATCAAATTGGCAGTGAACCCCGCCATGCAGTTTCCATACCTTAGCGCCACTCACCCGAACACGTTGTTACACCGAGGTCACGCGGGGCTTAGTTGAATGAATGCCCCGCAGGCTAGTTGCTCAAGAAGTCATTACAGGTATTCGGTTTTTTGACGATACAGCTTCTAAGCTGCTAGAGACAGCTACCGATACACTACTGTGAGAGGTGCTGCAATGTATCAAACTTTGCTTTTCCGGCATGGCGCAAGCGCGTGTTGGCAGGGTGTCTTCACCGATGCCGGCACAGCGGCATTGTACATCGATCGCTTCGCGTTTCAGGCGCGATCAGCTTATATCGATGACCTCAAATGAGTACTTACCCAGTCGGCGATGACGACGAAGAGCGTATTCGGATTTTGAATGCTTTTTCGTTGATGGATACCCCACCTGAGCATGAATACGATCAGATCGTGCAAATGGCATCGCGGATTTTCGACGCGCCCATTGTTCTGATTTCTCTGGTTCATCGCGACCGGCAATTCTTCAAGGCGCGCGTTGGCCTCGATGTCTGCGAAACGGGCCGCGACGTCTCATTCTGTAATTTTGCGCTGATGGGCCGTAACGTTTTTCTGGTGCCTGATGCATTGCAGGATGAGAGGTTCCGCTCAAACGCTCTGGTGGTAGGCGCTCCCTATATTCGCTTTTATGCCGGGGCGCCACTGATAACCCCCAGCGGTCATGTGTTGGGCAGCCTGTGCCTGATCGACAATAAACCTCGGGAGACCTTCTCGGAGCGAGACCAACTGATTCTTCAGGACCTGGCGGTCATGGTCATCGAAAGAATGGAATTGCGTCGGCTCGAGCTCGAGAATGAAGACAGCCACGCCCGCTTCATGAATATCACCTCGACCTCACCCGACGCGATCATCTGCTCGGACAGCAAAAACCGGATCATCTCATGGAACAATTCGGCCGAGCTCATTTTCGGGCATCGATCCGAGGACGCCATGGGAAAGCCTCTCGATATCATTATTCCGCCCGAAATGCGCTCCAGACATCATGCAGGTCTGTCGAGGGTGTCTGCAGGCGGCCCGGCCTCCATTATCGGAAAATCCATCAACCTGACGGCCATCCATCGCGACGGTCATACAATCCCCATCGAGCTCTCGCTCTCACAATGGACGTATGCCGGCGAGCCACAATTCGGAGCGATCATTCGTGACATCACCCAGCGTGTCGAGGCGGACAAATTACTCAAGCATGCGGCTGAATACGATCATCTGACCGGCCTTGCCAATCGATCGACGCTCAAAAGGCGGATCAAGGAAGCGTGCGGCGCACAGCTTTCGGCGGCCATCCTGCTGATCGACCTGGACGGCTTCAAGGACGTCAACGACACGCTGGGCCACGCTGCGGGGGATTTTGTGCTCCAGGTGACCTCTCTTCGTCTTCGCGAAAACGTCCCGGCCAGCCATATGGTCGCGCGTCTGGGCGGCGATGAGTTTGTCGTGTTCCTGTCAGACACGGCAGACCCTGACAACGCGACCAGGCTGGGCCTGGAGCTCATCGCGGTCATCGAGGAACCGATTGAGTTTGAAGACAATTCAATCTACATCGGCGCCAGCATCGGCGTCTCCGTAAGGTCCGGCTGCGACTACGACGAGGAGCAAATGCTCGGCAATGCGGATCTGGCGCTCTACCAGGCCAAGTCTGACGGACGTTCCCTTGTTCGCACCTTCACCTCCGAGCATCGACAGACCGCGTCAAGAAGAGGCGCGCTCAGCTCATCGATGCGTCAGGCGTGGGCCAACAAAGAGTTCGAGCTGTACTATCAGCCTCAGGTACGCCTTGCGGACGGTCGTATTACTGGAGCCGAAGCCCTTATTCGCTGGAACCATCCGACACTGGGCGTGGTGTCCCCGGCGGTTTTTCTACCTGCACTGGAAGCAGGTCTTCTTGCGGTGCCGGTGGGCGAATGGATCCTGCGTTCAGCCTGTGAGCAGGCAGCGCAATGGAGAAATACCGGCTGTGACGAATTCCGCATCGGCGTCAACCTGTTCGCCGCGCAGTTTCGCATGCGTGACTTTGCGGAAATGGTTGAAAGTGCGCTTGAAGACTTTTCCTTGCCAGCACACGCTCTTGAGCTGGAGATCACGGAAAACATCATCCTGCGAAACGAACAGCGCATCATGGAACCGCTGCGCCACCTTCGCTCATTGGGAGTGGGCATTGCATTCGACGATTTCGGTACCGGCTATGCGTCCCTGAGCCTGCTGAAAGACTATCCGGTGACACGGCTGAAAATCGACCGCTCATTCGTAAGTGGCGTTGAGCGCAGCAAAAAAGACGAAGTTATCATCGAGGCCGTTATCAGGCTGGCGAACGGCTTCAATCTCCAGGTCACGGCAGAAGGCATAGAGACCCGCGAGCAGGAAAGTCTGATGCGTCATTATGTGTGCGACGAGGGTCAGGGCTATCTGTATGGTCGTCCCATGCCGGCGCATGAATTTACCGAGCGTTATATCTCGTCTCACAATCGGCAGGCTGACGTGCTCAAGCACAAATGACTCAGAACGAGCCTGAGCAGGCTCGTCTGATCGCGCAAGGCGGGCACTTCCGGTTATCGCTCAATCCGGCGTCAGTACACCACGCTGGATCTGGTCGCGTTCGATGGATTCGAACAGCGCCTTGAAGTTGCCTTCGCCAAACCCGTCGTCGCCCTTGCGCTGAATGAATTCGAAAAACACCGGGCCCATCAGCGTGGCGGAGAATATCTGCAACAGCAAGCGACGCTCGCCCCCTTCGGAAGAGCCATCGAGCAGAATGCCGCGTGACTTGAGCTCGGCCTCCGGCTCACCGTGATCGGGCAGGCGGCCTTGCAGCATCTCGTAGTAGGTGTCCGGTGGCGCAGTCATGAAGCGCATGCCGGTTGCTTTCAGCGCGTCCCAGGTCTTGATCAGGTCATCGGTAAAGAACGCTACATGCTGGATGCCTTCGCCATTGAACTGCATCAGGAACTCTTCAATCTGCCCCGCCCCCTTGGACGACTCTTCGTTGAGCGGAATGCGGATCATGCCGTCCGGGGCGGTCATGGCTTTGGAGGTCAGGCCGGTGTATTCGCCCTTGATGTCGAAGTAACGCAGCTCGCGAAAATTGAACAGCTTTTCATAGAAACCGGCCCAATACGCCATGCGCCCGCGGTACACGTTGTGGGTCAGGTGATCGATGAATTTCAGACCGGCACCGACCGGGTGGCGATCGACGCCTTCGATGAAATTGAAATCAATATCGTAAATCGACGTGCCCTCGCCGAAGCGATCAATCAGGTATAACGGCGCGCCACCGATGCCCTTGATCGCGGGCAGGCGCAACTCCATGGGCCCGGTAGCGATTTCCAGCGGTTGTGCACCCAGTTCGAGTGCCCGGTTATAAGCCTTCTGCGCATCTTTCACGCGGAACGCCATGCCGCATACCGAAGGACCATGCTCGGCGGCAAAGTACGATGCCAGGCTGTGCGGCTCGTTGTTGAGGATCAGGTTGATCGCGCCCTGACGAAACAGGGACACGTCCTTGGAGCGGTGCGTTGCGACTTTGGTGAAGCCCATCATCTGAAACACGGGCTCAAGGCTGTTGGGCGTCGGTGACGCGAACTCGATGAATTCAAAGCCCATCAGGCCCATTGGATTTTCGTAAAGATCAGCCATGACTGGCTCCTTGCAGGAAAGTGAGAGTGGGTAACCCTGGCAATCACTGTCCTGCGGGCGGCGCACACGGAATCCCTCGCACGCTGCGTGCGAGAAAATCACCGAATATCAGTTGCAGACCAAGAATCTTCATGAAGGCAGCCTACTCCGGCTTGTCGGATTGTGCATCAGGATGTGCCTGCTGAAAGGCCGGGTGCTGCATGGCCAGGTGCTCGACCCGCTGAATACGCGCAAATGCAGTCAGGTCAACGTGGTAACGATGGGCTGCGTACAACTGCGGTAACAGGTAAATATCCGCGAGGCCGGGGCTCGAGCCAAAACAGAAACCCTGGTCCCCGATCAACTGCTCGACGGCCTGCAAGCCTTGGCCGATCCAATGCCTGGTCCAGGCCACGACAGCGGCCTCGTCGTGACCAAGCGTGCGCAACCGGTCAAGCGCCGAAACGTTGTGCAAGGGCTGGATGTCACAGCCGATAAGCGCCGCCACGGCACGCTGTCGAGCCCGCATCACAGCCTCCTGCGCCAGTAACGCAGGTTGCGGATAACGCTCCTCCAGGTATTCGATGATCGCCAGTGACTGAGTGATGACCACTCCATCGTCCAGCCGCAGTGCAGGCACCCTGCCCTGCGGGTTCAAGTCCGTGCAATCAGGTTTGTTTTGCTCGCCGCCCTCAAGCGCCAGGTTGACCGGAACCGCCGTGTAATCCAGCCCCTTGAGGGCCAGCGCAATACGCACACGGTAACTGGAGGTCGAGCGGTAATAAGTGAATAGGTCCACGGGAGTCGCCTGCCTGACGCATGGGTGCGTGTTTTTATTTTCGTAACCGCATTACGTAATGCGTAAATTGCGTGATCAGACCTTCGCTGTCAACTCAAGCTTCGTAGCGAATGAGCTAGGATGCATTAACCCGATAAAAACAACCCAGGGTGGCTTGATGAATATCCTTTACGACGAACGCATCGATGGCGTGCTGCCCGCCGTCGACAAGCAACAACTGTTGCAGGCGCTGCAACAGCAGTTGCCCGACCTGGACATCCTGCATCGGCCCGAAGAACTGCGGCCTTACGAGTGCGACGGATTGTCGGCCTATCGCAGCACACCGATGCTGGTGGCATTACCGCGGCATGTGGAAGAAGTACAGACGCTGCTCAGGCTGTGCCACGCACGTCGCGTACCGGTGGTCGCTCGTGGGGCGGGCACCGGGCTGTCGGGTGGCGCGCTGCCGCTGGAAAAAGGCGTGCTGCTGGTCATGGCACGCTTCAATCAGATCCTCGATATCGACCCTTCGGCGCGCCTGGCGCGGGTTCAGCCCGGCGTGCGCAATCTGGCCATTTCTCAGGCGGCAGCGCCCCACGGCCTGTATTACGCGCCGGACCCGTCCTCGCAAATTGCATGCTCCATCGGCGGCAATGTGGCGGAAAATGCCGGCGGCGTGCATTGCCTCAAGTACGGGCTGACCGTGCATAACCTGCTCAAGGTCGAGATCCTGACCGTGGAAGGCGAGCCGATGACACTGGGCAGCGACACGCTGGACTCGCCGGGCTTCGACCTGCTGGCACTGTTCACCGGCTCCGAAGGCATGCTCGGCGTCATTACCGAAGTCACGGTCAAGCTGCTACCCAGACCGCAAGTGGCCAAGGTGCTGCTGGCGGCGTTCGATTCAGTGGAAAAGGCCGGACGCGCGGTGGCCGATATCATCGCCGCGGGCATTATCCCCGGCGGACTTGAGATGATGGACAATCTGGCGATTCGTGCCGCCGAGGATTTCATTCACGCAGGTTACCCGGTCGATGCCGAAGCCATTCTGCTCTGTGAACTGGACGGCGTCGAAGCCGACGTGCACGCCGATTGCGAACGGGTCAGCGAGGTATTGACACTGGCGGGCGCTACCCAAGTGCGCC
This sequence comes from Pseudomonas cerasi, assembly GCF_900074915.1. Lineage (GTDB taxonomy): Bacteria > Pseudomonadota > Gammaproteobacteria > Pseudomonadales > Pseudomonadaceae > Aquipseudomonas > Aquipseudomonas cerasi. The sequence continues at coordinate 2,129,745 of NZ_LT222319.1, read as the reverse complement.
AGGCGAAGGATGAAGCCGAGCGGGTCCGCTTCTGGGCCGGGCGCAAGAACGCTTTCCCGGCCGTGGGTCGCCTGTCGCCGGATTACTACTGCATGGACGGGACCATCCCGCGCCGTGAGTTGCCGGGAGTGTTGCGCAGCATCAGGGAGCTATCCGAGCAATACGGCTTGCGCGTCGCCAACGTGTTTCATGCGGGTGACGGCAACATGCATCCGCTGATCCTGTTCGATGCCAATCAACCGGGTGAGCTGGAGCGCGCCGAGGCACTGGGCGGCAAAATCCTCGAGCTGTGCGTCAAGGTCGGCGGCAGCATTACTGGCGAGCACGGTGTCGGTCGCGAGAAGATCAATCAGATGTGTGCCCAGTTCAATAGCGACGAGCTGACCTTCTTCCATGCCATCAAGGCGGCGTTCGACGCCAGCGGTCTGCTCAACCCTGGCAAAAACATCCCGACGCTGCATCGCTGCGCGGAATTTGGCGCCATGCACATACATGCCGGGCAATTGCCGTTCCCCGACCTGGAGCGCTTCTGATGAGCACGATGGACAACGACGTCAGCCAGGCACTGCTCCAGCGGGTCGATCAGGCGCTCCGCGACAACCGGCCGTTACGTATTCAGGGCGGCAACAGCAAGACTTCTCTCGGTCGTGAAACGGCTGGCGAAATACTCGATACCCGCGAGCACCGAGGCATCGTCAGTTATGACCCGACAGAACTGGTGATCACGGCGCGCGCCGGTACGCCATTGAACGAGCTGATACAGACGCTGGATGCCGCAGGTCAGATGCTGCCTTGCGAACCGCCGGACTTCGGCGCGGCAACGCTCGGCGGCATGGTCGCTGCGGGGCTCTCGGGACCGCGCCGTCCGTGGAGTGGGTCGGTGCGTGATTTCGTGCTGGGCACACGGGTCATCACCGGTCTTGGCAAACACCTGCGTTTCGGCGGAGAAGTCATGAAGAACGTTGCAGGTTATGACGTTTCACGCCTGATGGCAGGCAGTTTCGGCTGCCTGGGGCTGCTGACCGAGGTGTCGCTCAAGGTGCTGCCCAAACCACGTCTGTGCAGCAGCATCGCACTGGAAATGGACAGCGCGCTGGCCTTGGCGCGCCTTGCCGAGTGGGGTCAGCAACCGATACCGATCAGCGCGGCCAGCCATGATGGCCACGTACTGCGTCTGCGCCTGGAAGGCGGTGAAGGTTCAGTGGCCGCAGCCCGGGACCGGCTCGGCGGCGAGCTGCTCGATGCCGCGTACTGGCAACAGTTGAATGCGCACCGCCTGCCCTTCTTCGATGACCCTCGGCCGCTGTGGCGGCTCTGTGTACCTGCTGACAGCCGCCTGCCGGATCTGCCGGGCGAGCAGTTGATCGACTGGGGTGGCGCGCAACGCTGGCTCAAGTCGGATGCTGACGGACAAACCATTAGAGCGATCACTATGGCGGTTGGCGGCCATGCGACCTGCTACAGCCAGGGCGTCGTCGACAGCCCGTTTGAACCGTTGGCCGCACCTGTGCTGCGCTACCATCAGGCACTCAAGACCCGACTCGACCCGCAGGGGATTTTCAACCCCGGCCGACTGTACGCGGAGCTTTGAAACATGCAGACCACATTGAGTGAACACGCCAGAACCCTGCCGTGCGCCGAAGAAGCCGAACGTATCCTGCGCAGTTGTGTGCATTGCGGTTTCTGTAACGCCACGTGCCCGACCTATCAATTGCTGGGTGATGAGCTGGACGGTCCACGCGGCAGGATCTACCTGATCAAGCAGGTGCTCGAAGGTCAGCCGGTCACCGAGAAAACCCGTGTGCATCTGGACCGCTGCCTGAGCTGTCGTAACTGCGAGACCACCTGCCCGTCCGGGGTGGATTACCACAACCTGCTGGACATCGGCCGCGCGGCGGTTGAGGCCCTGGTGCCGCGGCCACTCGCAGAACGCGTGCTGCGTGAAGGCTTGCGTCGCGTCATCCCCCACCCCGGGCTGTTCAAATCCCTGACCGGCATGGGCCTGAAGTTCAGGCCGTTGCTGCCACAAACCCTGGCCACCAAGCTGCCGGAGACGGTCCATCCTGCCGGACTTCGTCCGCACACCGGTCATGTGCGCCAGGTGCTGCTCCTGGAAGGTTGCGTTCAACCGGGCCTGTCGCCCAACACCAATAGCGCTACGGCGCGGGTGCTGGATCGTCTGGGCATCGGCATTACGGCGGTCAGACAGGCGGGTTGCTGCGGCGCCGTGGATTATCACCTCAATGCACAGGAGGCAGGGCTGGACCGGGCACGGCGCAACATCGACGCGTGGTGGCCCGCGTTGCAGGGCAGTGTTGAAAGCCTGATCCAGACGGCCAGCGGCTGCGGGGCCTTCGTCAAGGATTACGGCCACCTGCTGCGCCATGATCCAGCCTATGCCGACAAGGCCGGGCAGATCAGCGCGCGAACCAAGGATCTGGTCGAACTGCTGCGCGACGAACCGCTGGAAACCCTCGGCATCAAGACCGATCAGCGCCTGGCGTTTCACTGCCCGTGTACGCTGCAACACGCGCAAAAACTCGGCGGCGAAGTCGAGCGTGTCCTGACTCGTCTAGGCTTCAATCTGACCACAGTGCCGGACGGTCATTTATGCTGCGGCTCTGCAGGCACCTACTCCATCACCCAGCCTGCCATCGCCCGTCAACTGCGCGACAACCGCATGAACGCACTGGAGAGCGGCAAACCGCAGGTGATTGCCACCGCTAATATCGGCTGTCAGACCCATCTGGCCAGCGCCGGCCGAACGCCAGTGCGGCACTGGATCGAACTGATCGATGCAGCGCTTGGCACGCCTGAATCACACTGAACCCTATTCAATAATCACTGCTCCGGAGAACCCCATGAAGATCAAAGCCGTCCTGACCCAGACCGAAATCAGCCTGATGCTCGGTGCCGCACGCGATGAAGCACGGGCCAATGCCTGGGCCGTGTCCATCGCCGTCGTTGATGACGGCGGCCATCTGCTGGCATTCGAGAGACTGGACGACGCCGCACCGATCAGCAGCTACATCGCGATCGAAAAAGCCCGCACCTCGGCACTCGGCAAACGTGAGTCCAAGGGTTACGAAGAGATGGTCAATGGCGGGCGCACTGCATTCCTGAGTGCTCCGCTGCTGACTTCCCTGGAAGGCGGTGTGCCGGTCATCGTCGACGGCCATGTAATCGGTGCGCTGGGGGTTTCAGGCGTGAAAGCCGAACAGGATGCTCAGGTCGCCAAGGCCGGTGTCGCAGCACTTGACGCCGACTGACGGGCGGCCCGGCTGGTCACACGCAAGCCAGGCCACTGCAGGAGTCTTCATAGCCGGTAGATCGAGATCCAGCTCATGTCCGGATGGCTGGAATAGATATACGTGCCGGTCTTGTTGAGTACAGCGCCGCCTACCGACGGAAAGTAGGCAATGCAGGTGGCGATGCCCTTCACCGTATCGATCCGGTAAACGTCGTAATTACAGGTGTAGATTGCGTAGACATAGCGGTCATCCGGTGTCACGCCGATGACTTTCACCGGGTAACCCTGCGTGCCGATTTTTTCCCGATAGAAGGTTTTATTGGTCGCGGCATCGACGATGTAGACCTCGTCGATGCCGCCGACATACAGCCAGGCGCCATCGGAACTGAAGGCCATCGAACGTGGGTCGGAAAACCCGGTAATGTCATGCTGCAGGTAATCGACCTTGCTGATCGCAAGAACATCGGTAGGCGCGGTGCGATCAACCAGCATGGTCGCGTAAAACCTGTCGTTCAACGGACTGATCCCGAGGGCCAGCGATGCGTTGGTCAGGGCGCCCAGATCGAACTCGTTTTCGACCGTGTAATTCTCGGTCTCGATCAGACGAATCAAACCGCCGAGCGCATTCTGAAAGGACAGGCAGATAAAACGGCCATCGGCACTGCACAGGATCCTGTTGACGTTGGCTGCCGGGAGTATCCTGATCACTTCGCGCAGTCGCGTATCGACCACGTAGCACCTTTTCTGGCCAATGGTGTAAAGCCTTTTACCATCGGGGCTCAGGGTAATCGCGCCGGCCCCTGCCCGCTTGATGGCGCCCGTTACGCTGGCACTGGCGATGTCGACCACGCTGACTTCCCGGCCACTTTCATGGGCGACATACAACGTGGTTTCATCAGGGCTGATAGCGATCTGTGCGGGTACAAAGCCCAGGGGGATAATGCCGGTCAGCCACGCGATGTCCAAGGGCACACCCGAACCGACGGGGTCAGCGATATGCGTCAAGGCTCTAACGTTCTGAGATGCTTTTTTTTGCATTTCTCTGATCCTTCAATAGGTCTTGTAAGACCGCCAGAACGGGGAATAGATAAGAAGATATATCCCCGTCATCCAACGATGCGGCCAAGACACTTATGCCGCTCCGAGCCAAAAACATAGGGTCATTGAATACTCAACACGGGGGGATGGGTACTGTCAGAAATGACAGTCAAAATGTGCCGGAACCGTTCGAATGAGGGTATCGCTGGCAGTGCAGGACAGCGCGGTCGGGCACTCCAGCCCGAAGGCATCGAGCCCGCAGAGCGCCATTACCATTGGTCAGCGCAATGACCCGGAGAAGGCTCGCGAGAATTGGCCGGGGAAAATCCTCAAGAGCTTTCCCGCACCACCAGCTCAAAGCCGAGATCCACCAGAGGCTGCTGGGTGACCCCGTCAAGCAGGCCCAGCAATACCTGAGCAGCGCGCTGCCCGACTTCTTCTCTGGGCGTGCGTATCGAGGTCAGGCGCGGCACCATGTGCGCGGACCCCGGCAGGTCGTTGAAGCCCACCAGAGAGACTCGTTCGGGAATCGTGACGCCCAGGCGCAAGGCCTCCAGCGCGGCGCCTTGTGCCAGGTCGTCGTTACAGAAAAATACCCCGTCGACATCCGGATGCTGGTCAAGCAGGCGCGCAAACAACTCCCCGCCCAGACCGATCGACGAGGCCTGGCGTGTCGAGACCTGCAACGCGGGGTCGAACAGCCCGGCGTCTTCCAGCACCCGACGGAACCCGGCGCCACGTTGCAGTACACGAGGGTCGAGTTGGGCGGCCATGTACGCCAGCCGACGGCGGCCACGCCCGAGCAGGTGACGCGCGGCTTCAGCACCGGCCTGTTGTTGCGAGAACCCGACGCAATAGGCGCCCAGGCGGGTGTCGAGTTCCATCATGTGCACGCAGGGTATGCCACTGGTTTCAAGCATCTGGCGAGACGCTGCCGTGTGGTCGAAACCGGTCAGCAGAATACCGCGCGGGCGATTGACCAGATGGTTGCGCAGCAGCTTCTCTTCCTCGTCAGGTGAGTAATGGTAGTTGCCGATGACCACGTCCAGGCCCCGCACGCGCAACACGTCCTGAATGGCTTCCAGCGTCTCGATGAACAACTGGTTGGACAGTGACGGCACCAGTACCACGACGGTCTGACTGCAGGAAGAAGCCAGTGCCCTGGCGGCCGGGTTGGCTACATAACCCAGGCCCTGCGCCGCAGCACGGACCTTTTCCACAAGTTCAGGCGCCACGGTGCTGATACCGCGTAACGCACGCGAGGCAGTGATCGGAGAGACACCAGCCAGCTTCGCCACTTCATTGAGCGTGGGGCGACCGGTAGAGCGGGAACCAATGCGTATCATGCGTTGCCAACTAACATAAGGGTTGCCAAATGTGTCGATTGCCCCATAAGGTAGCGCTGTCTCATGGAACGTGACAATGCTTTATCGCTGGTTTCACAGGGGTTGCCCGGTTCGGGTCCCGCGGAGAACAGCCTCCCATGCTTATTGATGAGCCCAAAACAACGACAAATAACTGGAACAGCCCGGGCTGGGACTCATGTCCACCCGAAAGAAGACAGCGCTGTCTCCAGATGAGGTGCCTACTGTGACAACTGCGAATACTGCTATTTCCGCCCTTGTGGTGATGGGTGTGTCTGGCTGCGGCAAAAGCGCCGTGGGTGCCGAGATTGCCCTGAACAGCGGCGGCCGTCTGATCGAAGGCGACGCGTTCCATCCACCGGCCAACATCGAAAAGATGAGCGCCGGAACCCCCCTCAACGACGAAGACCGTGCCGGCTGGCTGACCCGCCTGGGCGAAGAGATGGCTGCCGCCCTCGCCAACGGTGAACACCCGGTGCTGACCTGCTCCTCGCTCAAGCTCATTTATCGCCAGCGCCTGCGTGATGCGGTGCCTGGCCTGGGTTTCGTTTTTCTGGAACTCAGCAAGGAACTCGCCAGCGAACGCTGCTCGCACCGGCCTGGGCACTTCATGCCCGCCAGCTTGGTGGACAGCCAGTTCGCGACCCTCGAACCGCCCTATGGCGAACCGCTGACATTGATCGTGGACGCGTCCCAGCCTATCGATGTCATCGGCAAACAAGCCGCAGCATGGTGGAAAGGCTCTCACGCCTGATAAAGGTGTGAGTGCAAAAGACAGCGCTGTCTTGCGCACACACGATTGAAGTCGGCGCTGTTAACAGTTCCTTAAAACAATAAACCGGAGAGACACCCATGTTCGGTATGACCCATGAGACGTTCCTGCTCGTCGATGCCTTGGTGACCATCGTCGGCCTGGTGCTGCTGATCACCACCTTCAAGGTGCACCCTTTCGTCGCGCTGACCCTGGCGGCAGGCTTTCTTGGCCTGACCTCGGGAATGCCGGTCGAAAAAGTCATGAAATCCTTCCAGGACGGCTTCGGTGGCGTACTGGGCTTCGTCGGTATCATCCTTGGCCTGGGCACGATGCTCGGCAAGCTGATGGCCGACTCGGGCGGCGCAGACCAGATTGCGCAAACGCTGATACGCACCTTCGGCAAGCAGAAAGTGCACTGGGCAATGATGTTCTCTGCCTTCCTGGTGGGCATCCCGTTGTTCTTCGAGATCGGTTTTGTCCTGCTGATACCGCTGGTGTTCATTGTCGCGCGACGCACCGGCGTGCCCATCGTGAAGATCGGCATTCCGCTGCTGGCAGGCCTGTCAGCCGTGCACGGTCTGGTTCCACCGCATCCGGGTCCGTTGCTGGCCATCGGCATCTTCGGTGCAGACATCGGCAAGACCATTTTCTACGGACTGATCGTTGCTCTGCCAACCGCCATCATCGCTGGCCCGATCTTCGGTAACTGGATTTCCAAAAGTATCCCCGGTACGCCGTCCAAGGAACTGATGGACCAGATTGCCAAGGAGTCGAGCACTGACAACCTGCCAGGCTTCGGCATCACGCTGGTGACCATCCTGCTGCCAGTCTTCCTGATGCTGCTCAAGACCTTGGCCGACGTGGTATTGCCGGAAAACAACATGTTCCGCATCTGGATGGATCTGATCGGTCACCCGATCACCGCCCTGCTTGCCGCGCTGTTGCTGGCGTTCTACACCTTTGGTGCCGCGCGCGGGTTTGACCGCAGCAAGATCATGAAGCTGCTGGACCAGAGTCTCGCTCCGGTGGCGGCAATCGTGCTGATCGTGGGCGCAGGCGGTGGCTTCAAGCAGATGCTGGTGGCCAGTGGCGTCGGTGACGTGATCGGGCACATGGCTGTGCAGGCGCAGATCAACCCGATCATGCTGGCCTGGCTGGTAGCGGCGGTCATCCGCATCGCAACCGGTTCGGCGACGGTGGCAACCATTACCGGTGCCGGCATCGTAGCGCCGGTGGTCGGCCTGATTCCAGGCGTCAATCGCGAACTGCTGGTGCTGGCAACCGGTGCCGGTTCGTTGATCCTGTCGCACGTCAACGACGCCGGGTTCTGGCTGGTGAAGCAGTACTTCAACATGACCGTTGCCGAGACCTTCAAGACCTGGACAGTGATGGAAACCATCCTCTCGGTCGTCGGCCTGATTTTCATCATGCTGTTGTCGATGGCGGTGTAAACCCCGGACCAGGCCTTCGCGGGAGCTGCAGCCCGCGAACGCCTGGCCCCGCCTCACACCTGTGCATCACCCTTACCAGCCCCCCCGCAATACACCGCATCAGCATGGACACTACGGTGATCCGCAGCCCCTTCCTACACACTCGTTCGCCACTTTCATTTGAATTTTCAGAAAGCCCGGGCAATCTGGTGAAGTCGTGCCTACGCTTGTACTCATATCGAAATGATTTGAGCAGCACCGTCGACCGAGACGATGACGACCCTGAAGGGTGCAGCGGCTGACGTTACTTTTTATATGACGCCAGTAAATACGGGCATTTTCACGTCGAAACGGGCAGAATTGGCGCACTCGTCGTATCCGGGATGCAAATCTCGATGACAAGAAAATGAACCGAGGGAATTTAATTCACCTGTGCGACGTCATAAGACGGATGCATTTGGATGCACTCGGCAACAATCACCACGCAAAGGCAAACGCCAGCCTCTTGAGAGAGGCGTTTTCAAGAGGCCATCAAGGAAAAGATTATGTTGATACTCACTCGCAAAGTAGGCGAAAGCATAAACATCGGTGACGAGATCACCGTCACGATTCTTGGCGTTCAAGGGCTTCAAGTCCGCCTGGGCATCAATGCACCTAAAAATGTTTCAGTGCATCGTGAAGAAATCTACAAACGTATCCAGGCAGAACTGGCTCCCAACCAGGACCCACAATAATTCCCGCACCACCCCCTTATTCAATGCTGATCTGCCGTTTATTGGCAGACCGGCCGTACGGCGTCCCTGGGACGCCGTTTTTTATGGCCGCCATTCTGCGCTTCTCTGCTGCACCGGCCTAACCGGCCTGAAGGCCTAAAGCTGCCTGCATGAACCCCTCCGAAATGAACGTCTCGGCAGCTACAGGTTGATGAGCAAGCCTGCGCGTGACCGCCTCCAGTACCACTCGGCTGGCATCATGATGAAACTGCCAGACGCCATATATCCGGCCGTCGAAGGCGGGTTCGCTGCCCAATTGCGGGTCGACGCCCAGTCCGGCGCCCAGACCGAAAAGATGCAGGCCCTTGATTCGACGACCGTGCTGGTCGAACGGGCAGCCGCCAGCGTCCGAGTCGAGTCCCCCCTTGGCCTCGCGCAAGCTGACAAGGTTGCCATCGGCATCCTTCAGTCTGGGCAACACGGGCTGATAACCAGAGCACTGCACGATCACAGTCGAGTCAGCCAGGACAAGTCGTGCCTGCTCGTGTTCATCGGGGCGTCCGCCCAGTGTCTGCACCATCTGCACGTGCACGCCGGTTTTGCCTACGCGGCCGCTTTGCAGCGCTTCGCGCCCGATCTCCAGGGCACGGTAACGCAAGCCTCCGGAACGGTTGATCCGACCTGAAACCGGACAGACGTCAAGTTGCGCGTCGAATGCGTAGCCGGCTGCGTGCGCCAGTTCAGCACTTTCGTAAAACAGCCTGATACTGCTCCGGTGAACCAGTGACAGTTCTTGCAAGCCAGCAAACTCCAGTGCATCCGCCAGATTCTCAAGCATCGAGAAAGCGCTGTGAGATCCCCCGACGATGGTGATACGCCCGTTATCGGCCAGCGCCGGGGCAAATACTTCGCGTAACTGCACCGCGTTCATGCGCAACAAGCGGTCAGCGCTCTGGTTAGTGCAGGTGTCCGGCAGCGTCAGACCTTGCCGGGCAAGATCATCGATCAGGTGTTGTGGATCCTGGCGCCCGCCCAGGTTGAGTACCAGCGTCTGGCAGCGCACGCTTCTTTTGCCGTACACGCTGTCAACGTGCAGACAGAACTCGTCGCCCTCGCAAATCACCTCATCAAGGCGCGTGCCGGACCATACTTCTACGCCATAACGTTGCACGATGTGGTCCAGCACCAGCCTGGCTGCCTCGGCCATGAGCAGGCCCACATCCGACAGCTGTGGCGCGCTCTGTGCCTGCGCCTTGATGCGCCAATAGGCTGCCGAGTACTCGAGGGGTTCGAACACCTCGCGCAATGCCGGATCACGAAGGCAGTCGATGAATACATCGCCTACCGAGTTGGCAGTAATCCGGTAATCTCCCAGCGCACCCGCCCCGGGCTGGTCGCTTGCATCAATGACAATCAGTCCTTTGGCAGCGAGCCCGGGCATCGCGCCGCTCTTCAGGGCGTAGAACAAAAAGCCCATGCCCGCGAGCCCGGCACCTCCCACCACGCAACCGCAGGCTGTTTCCATACAGTTATCAAACATAATGATGCTCCATCGTCATTTTCATACGTGGGTGCAGTCCAGATGTTCTGGATGTCGAATACCTGATTGATAAGGCGAACCAGCGTCCCTGCACGATTCGAGGCGAAACACATGCAGCACACTACACACGCGCTCATTCACGGCGCCCATGAGACGACATGGTTAGAGAAGGTGTTCTTCACAAAAAATTACAATAGGTACAACAGACACAGGCCCAATGTTCAGACCTGACAGGAAGAAGGCGTCATGCTACCGCCCTTTTTAAGACAACGCTTTTATCAGCCTGAAAAGAGTGACAATGCGTTACAAAATAAGTCGGGCAACTGAATAGTTGCAAAGAAAATCGGGGGTGTCAAATGGGCTGCGGACGGCGACAATGGCTTGAAACACTTTATAACCTGATGATTTGAATGACCTTGTATCGTTTAATCGTTGAATGCCCCTTCAAAAAAGCAGTTTTCGCTGACATTAACGCATTCAATGCGTTCAACTTATTTTTTATAGTCCGCGCTAAAAACAGCATTCTTTCGACGCTGTTAATTTGACGAGCATAAAGCGGTTCTGCGCCACCAGAGGTTCGCGTTCATGAAGACCCGCCTAGCCTCTCTGCCTGCGCCGAATGCGGTCGATAAAGCGGCCCTTAGAAACGACAAGGCCCCGATCAGCGATGATCAGGGCCAGGTAACGTGATGCCAGGGCATCAGCGGGGTGCAGCAGTATCAGGCAGCGCTGTAATACGCTTTCGCCACACGGGGCATTACCGGTTCTTCGCGTAACTCGGCCACCAGTGCCGAGATGTCCCGAACCGTATTGATACGGCTGAGCGGCAGATTCATCTGGCGCTGGGTACGCCCCGATACCGGGTCGCTTATCTGCACGTTCATCTGATCATTGGCAATCGTGCAGGTGCAGCGTAACGGCAGGAACGCACGTTCAACGATGCTTCTGAGTTCTAACTCGGACAGTCCACTCGCGATCATCTCTTTATCTCCTTATGTGTGTAAGCATGTCCCGACAGTGACAAATTTTTGATAATTTTTATTGTTGATGACTTTTTAAAAACGGCCCGCGCCAGCCCGCCAATTATCCGTCGCCACTCACTTGATGCTTAAACCCGTTATACACTGCGCGCTGCACTTCAGGCAACTTCCATACTTGAATATCGATCACCCTTTTAACGCGGTTTCTTATTGAGTGCCCCCACAGAAAAAACGATTCACCCTCATGTTCTTCAACAGAATGGGACTCGGCGTGAACCGCAGCGTATAAAAGGCACGTGAAAGGAAGGAATAAAGACCGACGAACGGTTGAACATAAAATGGTTACCGCGCTCGCAAGGCACGCCCGCTCCTTTAAAAGAGTCGTGCGTGCCCCGCTCGAAAACTTACTCTTGTGTGTCTTGCATGTTCTCTTTTGCGTCGGTGCCGGACAGCCGCAGGTGAATCAGCGCAACACGCTCGCCACGCTTGTCGCGCTTTTCTTCGATGTGGAAAGGACGAAACCCCATTCGCGGATAGAACAGCAAGCCCGGGACGTTGTGGTTGTAGCAGGACGCGATCATTTCACTCGCCTCGTGCTTGTCGAACGCAATCCCCATCATGGTGGTGATCATGAAGCGCCCTACTCCTCTGGAGCGGGCTTTCGGTGCGATGATGACGTTGCCCAGCGAACAGCGGCCGCGAAACGTGCAGAGAGAAAAGTTGGCAAACCCTACTACTTCGCCATCCATCTCGATGACGGTCGAATCATGACGCGTCTCAAGCGCTTCGATGAGTTGCGAGGCGGTCAACGGGTACGTGGCCCTGGGGAACATATAGAACAGCTCATCGGCATTCTGCGGCATCTCGCAGATGAGGGGGACGTCTTTTTCTTCCAGGGGACGGTAGGTGAACATAGGCGGTAACCTCTTGAAGAAATTGAAGAAAGCGCGGGAATACAGCAAGCAGATCGGCGAATCCGGCGGCGGTAGATGACAAAAACACAGCGCCCTCGCCGACACAGCATAATCCGCAGCTATCGATAAGGGCTACCTCAATAACAAAACGTGCTAATGAGCGTCGTTGTCCAGACTGCCTTCGGGCCACATCGCGCAAGGTATTGAAGCCACCGGTTTTACTCGCCTCGGTCTATCAATCCTTCCGGCGCAGGTACGCAATATCCTGTAACCCGGCGTTCGTCGGCTGGTCTTGCATCCCGGATGCAGATTCTGCATTTATTTCACTTTGTTGACCGGACTCTCCTTCTTATGTCGATTTCGCCTCTGGCTCGCTTCAAAGCCCGTCCGCTCAGATGGATTAGCATGATAGCCATCATCCTTGGCCTGCCCGTCGGCTGCGCAGTGCTTGAACACAAGGAGCGCGAACTGGTATTTCGCATCGAGCCCGGTACCGCCAGCTGGTACAGCGGTCTGCCGGCAGATGTACAGGAAATCGAACTCAGTACACCGGCATTCGGTAACTCGCAGAATATCCATGCATGGTGGTGGCCCGCTGCGGACAAGAACGCCCCGGCGATGCTGTACCTGCATGGATCACGATGGAACCTCACCGGCCAGCTGTTCCGTATCCAGCAGCTCAAGGCGCAGGGTTACTCGATACTGGCGATCGATTACCGGGGTTTCGGGCAAAGCATGGGCCAGCTGCCGTCGGAGAAGTCCGTGTATGAAGACGCACGCATCGCCTGGGAACGCCTGAAGCAATTGCAACCCGATCCGCAGCGCAGGCTGATTTATGGACACTCTCTGGGCGGTGCGGTGGCAGTGGATCTGGCTGCCGAGCTGGGCGAAGACGCTGAAAAGGGCAATGTGCCGATTCAGGCCCGCGGGCTGATCATAGAATCCACGTTCACCAACCTGGCCGATGTGGCTACCGCGCTGGCCAATACCTCGCTGCCGGTGCGCTGGCTGCTGTCGCAGAAGTTCGACTCACTGGACAAGATTGCAGACATCCATATGCCGGTGCTGATCGTGCATGGCACCGAGGATCGCTATGTCCCGGCCCGCTTCAGCGAACAGTTGTTTGAGGCCGCGCAGGAACCGAAGAAACTGCTATTGGTGCCTGGCGGTACGCATAACAACAGCATGCAGCTCGGGCAGCCCGCTTACAGCCGGGCCATTCGCGCCCTGCTCGATACACCCGCATCGCTGCCTCAGGTGACAAAACAGGGCAAGGGCTCAAAGACCGCCGGTTAGACAATGCAGGGCGCGTGGCCTTAGTCTTCGGATTCATGGCTAAAGGACCCCGCAATGAACTGTATTGTCGAGTATTCAGACCCGCATCACCGTCTCGCGGTCATCCAACTGTGGAAGACCGTCTTCAATGACGAAAAGCCGCACAATCGCCCAGACCTGTCGATCGACAAGAAAAGGGCTGTCGACGATCATTTGTTTTTCGTCGCTCTAGCGGATGACGAGGTGGTCGGGACCCTCCTTGCCGGCTATGACGGTCATCGCGGCTGGCTGTATTCGGTTGCCGTTGATCCCCAACAGCGTGGCAAAGGCCTGGGCACCCGGCTGGTCAGGCACGCTGAAAAAGCGCTCGCGGAGCTTGGCTGTGTGAAGATCAACCTGCAGATCCATACCTTTAATGAAAGCGTGCAGGCCTTCTATCAAACCCTGGGCTATACGCCTGAGCCCATTATCAGCATGGGTAAGCGGATTGATGCCAATGTGCCTAATCTGCCCTGAGCCGTGCGCCCCCTGTTTGCAGGGGGAAAGAAACCGGCAGGCGCCTCAATCATTTATTTACATGAGAATTAATATCAAATTACAATTATTGCTATTAACGTCCTAGCAGAGCATCTCCCTTGAGCACTTCCTTCCAATGCCCTCGCCGTCCCGGCACTTTTCTGCTGTCCGCGCTTTCTCTCGCGATGTTCTCCGGCGGTGCAGTGCATGCAGCCGAAACCGCAACGCTGCCTGCCACGCAGGTGTCGGCAACCGCGACCGAAACACAGGAAGGCTACAGCGCCAAAAGCGCCAGCACCGCGAGCAAGAGCGATGTACCGCTGAAGGAAGAAGCGCAGTCGGTCAACGTGGTGACACCGCAGACCATCGCCGACTACAACGTGCGCTCGCTGGACGATGCCATGAAGTTTGTCAGTGGCGTCAGCCAGGGCAACACGCTTGGCAACACCAAGGACTCGCTGGTCAAGCGCGGCTTTGGCACCAACGATGATGGCTCGGTGCTGCGTGACGGCGTGCGCTCGGTGGTGTCGAAAAATTTCGGCGCTACCACCGAACGCGTTGAAGTGCTCAAAGGCCCGGCCTCGCTGCTGTACGGAGCCATGGAGCCGGGTGGCGTGATCAACGTGATCAGCAAACAGCCGCAATACGCGCAAAGCACCACGCTCAGTGGCTCGGCGTACAGCGAAGGCGGCGGCAGCTTCGGCATCGACACCACCGGCCCGCTGGGCGACTCGGGGCTGGCCTACCGCTTGGTGGCCGAGCGTCAGAGCGAGGACTACTGGCGTAACTACGGCGTTGACCAGCACACGCTGGTCGCGCCGTCGCTGTCCTGGACGGGGGAGCGCGCCAGCCTGACGCTGGCTTACGAATACAACGATTACGTGAGCCCGTTCGATCGTGGCACGGTGTTCACGGGCGGTCATCCTGCCAATATCAGCTACGACAAGCGACTGGATGAAAAATGGTCCAATACAGTCGGCATCAGCGAAACCGCAACCGCGCGCTTCGAGTACCAGCTCAGCGATGACTGGAAAACCCGTCTGACCTACGGCTGGAACAACGACCGCTACAGCCTCTCGATTGCCCAGCCGAGTACGCTGTCCAGCAGCGGCGTGCTGCGGCGTCAGGCCAATGGCGGCCACTACGATTATGAAACGCGTTATGCCAGCTGGGACTTCATCGGCAAGCAGGAGCTGTTTGGCCAGCAACATGATCTGCTGATCGGTGCCGAACAGGAAGACTCCGACAAGTACCGCGGCAAGACCTATCGCAACACCGCCCAGAACGGCTTCAACATCTTTTCGCCCAGCTATGGCAGCCTGGCAGAGCCCAGCGTGATCAGCGCAGCGAACAGCAACCTGAGCAATCAACTGACTTCATCGTCCATTTACCTCAAGGATAACTGGCACCTCGATGACCGCTGGATTCTGGTCCTCGGCGGCCGCTATCAGCATTATGACCAGTACATCGCCCAAGGCCTCGGCGCCAGCCGCAACACTAACCTGGACAAAAATGACGATATATTCCTGCCGATGGCGGGCCTGGTATTCAAGGTCAATGAAGACCTGTCGCTGTACGGCAACTACAGCCGCTCCTTCGTCCCCAATGATGACGTTAACGATGACGGCACCACCTTCGACCCGGAAGAAGGTCGCAGTTACGAAGTCGGGGCCAAATATGCACTGGCACCGGAACTCGACTTCAACCTTGCGGTGTTCGATATCGAGAAGAAAAACGTCGTCACCCCTACTGGCGTGACGGGTGTCAGCGAAGCCGCTGGCAAGGTAGGTTCACAAGGCATCGAGCTGGACGTGACCGGTCGAATTGCCGAGCGCTGGGACATGATCGGCACTTACGCTTACACCCACACCGAAGTGCTGGATGATCCAAGCAACAAGGGCAATCGTCTTAGCCAGGCCCCCAAGCATACGGCCAGCCTGTACCTCACCCACCATCTGCAAGTCCCGTCCGGCCTGGGCGACTGGCACGCAGGTGGCGGCGCACGCTATGTGGGCGAACGTGCTGGCGACGATGCCAACACCTTCTATATGAGCAGCTACACAGTGGCGGATGCGTTTCTGCGCTGGGACGTGCCCATGGCCGGTTATAAAACACGCCTGCAGTTGAATGTGGATAACCTGTTCGACAAGCAGTACTACCCGTCCAGCACCGGCAGCCAGTTGCAGGTCAACGTGGGTGAACCGCGCACCGCGCGCCTGAGTGCCAGCGTCACGTTTTAAAAGGCTGTCGCGTAGCAGGCCTGCCCAGGCGTGCTACGCGGACATTCGCAGGGACTGATCAGAACTTCATTCGGTAAAAGCTGATCAGCGCTTCATTGCCATACAGGTATTCGAACCTGCCGATGAATGCGCTCTTCTCCAGCCACTCGTTAGGACCCAGAGAGACCTGAAAGCGCGGTGTACAGGTGCACTGATAATGGCCTTCGCTGATTGGCCATACTCCGTTCTGCAGGTCGTGCTGGCCCGCTTCGTCAACGAGTAAAGCGCCCCTGCTTTCAACGTTGATCATTTCACCCAACTGGGTGACCAGCGTGAAACGGGTTTCCAGAAAGGCAAGCTCGGATGACAACTCAACCAGCGTATTGCTACCGCCGGAGAGTACCGAGCCGCTGAAGTTTTCGCCGTAAAATTCCCCGCCCACTACATTGCTGTTGCTACGCAGCCCGTCACTGCAAATCCCCATGAGCACGGGAGCGTCGGTCTTCAGAATCACGGTCAGCATTTTTTCCAGCTGAGGAGCGGCTGCCGTATTACTACGAAAAGCACGTTTGACGGATTTGTTGAAGTCGATAATGGTCATAGAACTGTTCACTCCATCTTTGAATGGATTCGGGCAACGAATGGCCGGGTGCAGTCCATCGGCATTTATCTGCGCCTGCTTTTCCAGTAAGCTCCACGGAGTCTGCTGAAATCGTACCGAACGGTTCAGTTCCAGTCTAGAGAATTTTGCACACAATCTGCCCACTGGAGAATTGAGGATATGAATGAAGGTCCGTACTGAAGCTCGCCGCGAAGCCATCATTGATGCCGCAGCAAGTGTCTTCCTCGAAATGGGCTACGAGCGTGCCTCGATGAATGAAGTCACCAAACGAATGGGTGGCTCCAAGGCGACGATCTACAGTTACTTCCCCTCCAAGGAAGAACTGTTCATCGCCGTGGTTAACAGGCTCGCCACCGCTCATCTGGCCGACGCGGTTTCAGAGTTGGCGATCCAGGATGACAAACCGATCAATTTGAGAACACTGTTTACCCGTTTCGGGGAACGCATGCTCATGGTGCTCATCAATGACGACAAGGCACTGGCTGTCTATCGCATGGTAGTGGCCCAGTCAGGGCACTCGGACATCGGCATGATGTTTTACGAGTCCGGTCCCAGCCAGTGTTTGCAGACAGTCAGCTCACTGATGGCTCTGGCGATGCGAAAAGGCCAGTTGCGTGAAACCGATCCGCACATCGCCGCATTGCAGTTGACCTCGCTATTGACTGCCGAAACCGACATTCGTCTTTACCAGCAGGCGCCCATGCCGCTGAGTATCGAAGAAATTCACGCCATGGTCGAACGCGCGGTGGATACCTTCATGTTGGGTATGGAGAAACGTTGAGTCCGCATAACAGAACCAAGCGGTTTTGATAAAAGCCAATATTGCAACCCCTCTGAAACACTTTGTTACTCTTTTACGGCCAAGTTAATCCGAATGAGGGCGATACCTGATTACCCCTTCGGAGAAACACTTATGATCCTGCGAAAACTTAACCTGGCTGCTCGTTCGACGCTCTGTTTCGGCGTGTTCTGCCTGATGATCATTGCTTTGGGCTTGCTCGCCCTGCGTCAGGCCGCCGAGCTCAATGCTGCGGAAAAATTCATCGAGACCAATGTGCTTCCGAGCGTGAAACAGATCGCGTCGATTGATCGGGAGTTTGTCAGTATTCGGGGCAACAACGCCCGAGTGCGCAATCCGATTGAACCGCAGGATCGAAAGACCAAGGCGCTCAGCGATATCCAGCAGTCTCGCTCGCTGATCGCCGGCTATTTTGACGCCCTCGGCAAATTGATCGTGACTCCGCAAGGACGCCAGGCATTCGATGAATTGTCCCAGGCACAGGCCGGGTATCAGGTGGCACAGGATCGCTACCTGGCCTCGGTGGCCGCCGGCAATCTGGAAGCTGCAGTGGCAACCTCCAATGGCGAAATGAAAAGCGCGGCCGATCAGGTTGAAGCCGGACTGAAGAAACTCAGGACCGTCAACGACGCCAAAGCCGAGAAAGCCGGTGATACCGCTCAGACTGCCTATCAGCAGACGCTGTGGATGGTGGGTATTTTCATCGCCGTGGGCGTCATTACCACGCTGCTCCTTGCCTGGATGTACACCCGCAGCCTGACTGGCCCGATTGGCGATTCGTTGAGTATCGCGGAACGCATCGCCACCAATGATCTGAGCAAGGATATTCCGCAGCATGGCACTGATGAGGCGGCGAAACTGATTGCCGCACTTGCCACCATGCAGGCCAACCTGCGCAATGCCCTGACCCTGATCGGCGATTCCTCCACCCAGCTGGCTGCCACTTCCGAGGAAATGCATGCCGTCACGGAGGACGCATCGCGCACCATTCAGCGCCAGACCAACGAGATCGAAATGGCAGCCACGGCCGTTAACGAGATGAGCGCGGCGGTGGAAGAAGTGGCCAGTAATGCCGCATCGGCATCTGAGGTGACCTCGCAATCCAGCACTGCCGCCATGGCCGGACGCGCTCAGGTCGATGAGACCGTCACGGCGATCAACCTGATGGTCTCCAAGGTGCAGATTACGTCCACCGAGGTACAGGGCCTGGCCGTCATGGCGACGGATATCAGCAAGGTGCTGGATGTGATTCGGGCCATCGCCGAACAGACCAACCTGCTGGCACTCAACGCGGCCATCGAAGCAGCCCGCGCAGGTGAAGCCGGAAGGGGCTTTGCCGTGGTTGCGGACGAAGTCCGGGCACTTGCGCATCGTACTCAGCAATCGACCCGTGAAATCGAACAGATGGTCGGCTCGATTCAGACCGGCACCGGCAATGCTGTCAGCGCAATGGAGCAGACCAGCGTTCAGGCCCACAAGACGCTGGAGATGGCCAATGGTGCCGGCAAGGCGCTGCTCGAAATCACCGAATCCATCAGCCAGATCAATGAACGTAACCTGATGATTGCCACCGCAGCTGAAGAACAGGCTCAGGTCGCTCGAGAAGTAGACAGAAGCCTGGTCAGCATTCGTGATCTGTCCAGCCAGACGTCCGAGGGTTCCAATCAGACGGCCATCGCCACTGCCGAACTGTCGACCCTGGCTTCAAGCCTGAACCGTCTCACCAGGCAATTCCGCGTTTAAGCCCCTCTGCCGGGAAGCTCGCTTCCCGGCATCTCTCCTTCGAATGGTCTGCCCAGGCTTGTCAGCCACTGGCGCAGCGCTAGACGCTACTGCTGCGTGCCGAACATTGCCGTCCAGTAAATCCCTGCGTCACTTTTGGGGTCCATCGCGTAGGCTGCACCCAGCTCGCGGAAATCCGGATTCATCAGATTGGCGCAGTGGCCCGGGCTCAGCAGCCAGCCATCCACCACCTTGCGCGCACTGTCCTGACCGGCAGCAATGTTCTCGCCCACCTGCTGCCCCACATACCCGGCCAGTTCAGCGCGGTCGCCAGGCGTGCGGCCGTCACGATCCTTGTGGTCAAAAAAGTTTTGATTGGCCATCGCCTGGGAATGACGTTGCGCAGCGGTCCCCAGAACCAGGTTCCAGGCCAGCGGCGTGGTAGCGGCGAAGGATTGTGGGCCGCACTGACGTGCCTGAGTGCGGGCATTGTTAATCATTTCCAGAATCTTTTGCCCCTCTGTCTGCCAGTCGCCAAGACGCGACGCGACCAGCGAGCGCGCCAGCACGATACGCCAGTCTCGCCCTTCGCGGCTGACACCGATGTCGACGAACTGCGGGTCCAGCACCACGCGGCAGAAACTCTCCAGAACCGCCTTGAGTGCAGCCTCTGCATTGTTCGGACCGGACAGGCTTATCGCCTGCACAGTGACCATTGGGTAGGAAGCGCGCGTCAACGCCTGTTGCAGGTCCAGATTGCCACTGGCCGGCAGCACCAGACGCGCGTCGCTGGTCAGCGGCGGCAGTTCCGTGGACACCTGCTCGCCACAGCGCTGTGCCTGGCTGCGATAGGCATTGAGGGATTCGATCAGTTGCGTTTCGTCGCCAGCCAGCGCAGCACTGGCAAACACACCAGAGCACAACACGGCCAGAAAGGCTAACGACACTCGCGGGAGCGACAGGCGCAGAAAGTAATTAATGACAGGCATGAAAAGTCTCTCTCGGGCTGAGTCCGCCTATGATGCGCGAAATGACCCGGTCGGGCGCAACGCCTTTTTTATGCCTGACCGGAATTTCACCACCGATCGGGCCAGGACGTGCGCCAGACAATGCCTCTTGGGAGCGACTTACAGCTTGAAGTTGGCCACCAGTGAATTGAACGAGGTGGCCAGTCGCGACAGTTCCTGACTGGACGCGCTGGTCTGGTTGGCACCTGCAGCGCTCTGGGTCGACAGGTCCTGAATGTTGAGCAGATTGCGGTCCACCTCGCGAGCCACCTGGGCCTGCTCTTCCGAAGCAGAGGCAATGACCAGATTGCGCTCGTTGATGGTTGCAACACCCTGGGTGATTTTCTCCAGCGCCGCGCCCGCACGCTGGGCCAGTTCCTGCGTGTTGGTGGCGAGCGACAGGCTCTTGCCCATCGCCGCAACCGCGCCGTCAGCACCCGATTGCACGGTGCTGATCATGCCTTCGATTTCCACTGTCGATGCCTGGGTACGGTGCGCCAGAGCCCGAACCTCGTCAGCCACCACCGCAAAACCACGACCCTGTTCGCCAGCACGTGCAGCTTCAATGGCGGCGTTCAAGGCCAGCAGGTTGGTCTGCTCGGCGATACTGCGAATAACGTCAAGCACCTTGCTGATTTCCCGGACATGCCCGGCCAGCTCGGACACAGCGCCAGTGGATGCGGTGATCTCATGGACCATGGTGGTGATGCCCTTGACCGTGTGATCGACCTGGCCACGGCCATCGATGGCATCGTCTGTAGCAGACTTCGAAGCCTCAGACGTGGATACCGCGTTACGCGCCACTTCTTCCACTGCGGCAGTCATCTGATTGACGGCCGTTGCCGCCTGCTGGATTTCGTCGTTCTGGCGAGTCAGCCCGCGGGTGCTTTCATCGGTGACGGCACTCAGTTCTTCGGCAGCGGAAGCCAGCTGGTCCGAGGCACTGGCAATCTGTTGAATGGTGTTTTTCAGACCGCCCTGCATGTCGGACAGCGCGTTCAACAGTTGTCCGGCCTCATCGCCACTGTTGGAAACAATGGGCTGGGTCAGGTCACCGCCCGCAATGCGCTGAGCACTGGCGACTGCGACAGCCAAAGGACGGGTGATCATGCGGGTAATCAGCACGCCGAGCATGATGGCCACCAGAAAAGCAATCACCACGCCAATCTCCAGCATTAATACCGAACTGGCCTTCAGGTCGGCAGCAGCGGCTGCGCCTTCCTTGATCTGACGATTGTTGGAATCGATCATGATCCGCAGATAGCTGCGCACCTTGGTAAAGCTTTCCGAGGAAAGGCTATTCAACTGGGTCCGGGCAGCCTCGTAATTACCCGCCTTCATCAGGTCGACAACCTGTTGAGAGCCCGAAACGTACGCGGGCAGCATCAGTTCCAACTGGTCACCGGCGGCGCGCTCGTCATCTTCCAGAGGCGTGGCGCGGTAGATCGCAAACACTTTTTGCGCACGGGCCAGGTCATCACTCAACGCCTGACGAACTCGATCCTTGTCCGTTTCGGAAACACCGCCATCCTGCGCATCCAGCAAACGGTAAAGCCCGCGGTTGTGGGCGGTGAAGCTGGTCAGCGCTTCATTGGTGTTGCTGACCGAGACAAGGTTGTTGGAGAAGGTCAGCTCAAGGGCATTGGCCAGGCGTGTCACGCCCACCATACCCAAGGCGCCGACGGCCAGCGTAATCAATGCACAGATGATGAAAGCGGAGAGCAGCTTGGTGGAAAACTTGGACTGACGCAGGACGTTCATGGGGCTTACCTGTTGCTGAATGAGGAGTGATGTCAGTGCCGGAATGAGTTGATCAAACAGCGATGATGTCATAATGACTTCACCTCATTTGGATCGTTCCCGACCTCCTCGCTTTTTGATAGAAAAACTTTGACAAGTCGCAGATCTGCGACTACTGCCTTCTATCGGCACCGCCCCGTTCGCAAATCCTGTTCGTTATCAGTGCAGCCGCACGGTGTTTGACGCGCCGGCTGCCAGGCCATCATTGCCAAGACGTTGCTCGGCGAACGTTCTCGCTTCAAGAGTCATGCGGTCCAGATGGCGATCGCGTTGCTTCTCCGCATCGACCATCGCGCTTTTGCCGTGCTGTTTGAGCAGGTAAGCGTGGATCTGCCGCACTTCGACCGAGTTGTAGATGGGCGCGATATCCATGACCGCAAGCAGACCGTCAGTACCGTGATCACGCGTGTTCATGATGACCTGCGGACCACGCGCGCCCAGCACCTGAAAGCCCATTGCCTCGAAATACGCGACTTTGCCGACCACGCAATACAGCTCTGCGTGCGGATAGCGACTCGTCATTTTCTCCAGCATCGAGCGTGCGATGCCCTGACGGCGGTGGCTGTCGCGCACCGCCATGTAGGCTACGGCGCAGGCCTGCGGATCATCCTGCACAGGCAGATAGAGCAAAAACCCCAATACAGTTTCGGGGTCTTCATCGTCCAGCGCGACGATCAGCTCCACGGTCAGCTGCTGCGAACCGTCCATGGCATTCAGGTACAAATGCACCTCATACCCCACGCCGTACTGGTAAAGGTTGTACAGCGGGTTGCTTGGCGCGATCGCCACCAGACTGATGTCCGTCACGTAGTCGACGACCATCTGCTGGATCTGGCTACGGATGAATTCCGGCGGCGGGGTTTTCAGCAGCATGATCGTCGACATGGGACAAGGGGCTCCATTAATAGGTGTGTTTGTACGGGATGTGGCCACATGATAGCGCGTCGAGGCATTCAGGACCGATATTGTCATATTGCCAGCATGCTGCAGCGCGCCAACTTAGTTGCAACTTATACGATGATTTTAAAAAAAGAATATCAAATAGCCATCCACCCGAAAGACCATTGTAAGTATCGGTACGATCGTACCAGCACACACCACAGTCGCCAGTCTGTTACCAAATAATAAAGTTGATAATGATTCACATCTACCTGAGTAAGGGGATACAAGGAGGTTTAATGACTGTTGACATTCAATAAAAATCCAATTTTTTCAAAGGGATGCATAACTAGCAAAAAATGGAAATATAACTTGATTTACAGCGACCGAACGTGCAATCAACGCATCAGGCCAACTCGGTACAAACATCCGTTACCGGGTCCACCTTTTGTTCGAGTATTTATCTCAATCACCCCAATATATTTTTATAATCACCGCATTTCCCTCACGCGCCTAAGATTATCCGGCCTACTAAAAATATGAGGGATTCAAAATGCCGTTATTAAACTGGTCCAGACACATGGTGTGCCTGACTGCAGCCGGTCTGATTACTGTTCCGACCGTTTATGCAGCCGACACCCTGACCCGCGACAATGGCGCCGTCGTCGGCGACAATCAGAACTCTCAGACCGCAGGCGCCCAGGGCCCTGTCCTGCTGCAAGACGTTCAGTTGCTGCAAAAGCTGCAGCGCTTTGATCGCGAACGCATCCCCGAGCGCGTCGTGCATGCCCGCGGCACCGGCGTCAAAGGCGAATTTACGGCCTCTGCCGACATCAGTGATCTGAGCAAGGCGACCGTTTTCAAATCCGGTGAGAAGACGCCGGTATTTGTACGCTTCTCCTCCGTGGTTCACGGCAATCACTCGCCTGAAACCCTGCGCGACCCGCACGGCTTCGCCACCAAGTTCTACACGGCTGACGGTAACTGGGACCTGGTTGGCAACAACTTCCCGACGTTTTTCATTCGTGATGCCATCAAGTTCCCGGACATGGTCCACGCGTTCAAACCTGATCCACGTACCAACCTGGACAACGACTCGCGTCGCTTCGACTTCTTCTCCCACGTACCGGAAGCCACCCGTACGCTGACCCTGTTGTATTCGAACGAGGGCACCCCAGCAGGCTATCGCTTCATGGATGGCAACGGTGTACACGCCTACAAACTGGTCAATGCCAAGGGCGAAGTGCACTACGTCAAGTTCCACTGGAAATCCCTGCAGGGCATCAAGAACCTTGATCCCAAGGAAGTCGCTCAGGTCCAGTCCAAGGACTACAGCCACCTGACCAACGACCTGGTTGGTGCGATCAAAAAGGGTGACTTCCCGAAATGGGATTTGTACGTTCAGGTCCTGAAGCCTGAAGAGCTGGCGAAATTCGACTTCGATCCATTGGACGCCACCAAGATCTGGCCGGACGTTCCCGAGAAGAAGATCGGGCAGATGGTCTTGAACAAGAACGTCGATAACTTCTTCCAGGAAACCGAGCAGGTCGCCATGGCCCCGGCCAACCTGGTTCCAGGTATCGAACCTTCCGAAGACCGCCTGTTGCAAGGCCGTGTGTTCTCCTACGCTGACACCCAGATGTATCGCCTTGGCGCGAATGGTCTGAGCCTGCCTGTCAACCAGCCCAAGGTTGCGGTCAACAACGGTAATCAGGACGGTGCGCTGAACACTGGCCACACCACCAGCGGCGTCAACTATGAGCCGAGCCGTCTGGAACCTCGTCCAGCGGATGACAAGGCGCGCTACAGCGAACTGCCGCTCAGTGGCACTACCCAGCAGGCGAAGATCACGCGTGAGCAGAACTTCAAGCAGGCGGGTGATCTGTATCGCTCCTACAGCGCGAAAGAGAAGACTGACCTGGTGCAGAGCTTCGGCGAGTCGCTGGCCGACACCGATACTGAAAGCAAGAACATCATGCTGTCGTACCTGTACAAGGCAGATCCGGACTACGGCACTCGGGTAGCCGAAGTCGCCAAAGGCGATCTGAGCAAGGTCAAGTCCCTGGCTGCAAGCCTCAAGGACTGATGATCTGATACCCCGTCCCGGTGCTCAGTCGCCGGGACGGTTCCCGTCAGGAGAACGCCCATGAAGCATCTGATCTATGGCTTGCTGCTGTTCGCCGCAGCCGCGAACGCCACACCACCGACATCAACAACGACCCCCACTCCACCGCCCCCGGAGCTGACTGCCGAGCAGACGGCCAGCCAGCTGCGCACGCTGTTTTTCGACGCCTCCCGTGAAGGCAACAACCCGATGCTGGACACGTTTATCGAGGCTCATTACGACCTCAACATCCGCGATGAACAAGGCTATACCGGTTTGATTCTCGCGGCCTATCACGGCCATGAAGACTCGGTGATACGCCTGATAGATGCCGGAGCAGACCCTTGCGCCAAGGACAATCGCGGCAATACGGCGCTGATGGGTGCGATTTTCAAAGGTGAACTGAGCATCGCCAAGCGTCTGGTTCAGGCAGATTGCGGTGCGAACCTCACCAACAATGCCGGGCAGACCGCAGCCATGTACGCCGCCCTGTTCAAACGCACCGAAGTGCTCAAGGAGCTGACCGACAAGGGCGCAGACCTGAGCATTCGTGACAGCATGGGCAATGACGTGGAAGGCTTGTCCAAGGGTGAATTCCAGGCGCCGCCCACCCGCTGACGGCTGCTGGAATCAGTCTTCGCGCTCAATCATTTCGTAGATGCGGCTGGCAAACGCTTCCATGGTGAAGGGTTTGGTGAGCACCCACATCCCCGGATCCAGATGGCCGTTGCCAATGATGGCGTTCTCAGCGTACCCGGTGATGAACAGCACCTTGAGGTCGGGTCGAATGATGCGCGCGGCATCGGCCAATTGCCGGCCATTCATCCCCCCCGGCAACCCGACATCAGTCACCAGCAGGTCGATACGCGCATCAGACTCCAGCACCTTGAGCGCAGATGCGCCTTCGCCCGCCTCGATCGGAATGTAGCCCTGATCCTCCAGCACTTCAGCCACCAGCATGCGGATGGTCGGCTCATCGTCGACAATCATCACGGTGCGCTCGGTCTGCACAGGCGCCGATCCAGCAGCATCTGCAGCCTCGATCTCTTCCGGTGCCCCAACGTAATGACGCGGCAGGTAGAGACACATGTTCGTGCCCTGATCAGGCTCGGAATAGATACGCACCTGCCCGCCGGACTGGCGCACGAAACCGTACACCATCGATAAGCCCAGCCCCGTACCCTGCCCCAGTGGCTTGGTGGTAAAGAAAGGGTCGAAGGCCCGATTGATGACCTCGGGCGACATGCCTGTACCGGTGTCGCTGACACACAGCGACAGGTATTGCCCGGGGATCAGATCGCGGCTTTGTGAGCCGCGCTCGTCAATCCAGCGGTTGGCTGTCTCGATGGTAATTCGCCCGCCGCGCGGCATGGCGTCCCTGGCGTTGATGCACAGGTTCAACAAGGCATTTTCCAGCTGCGGTGCATCGATGAACGTTGACCACAACCCGACCGAGGTCACCACCTCCACAGTGATATGCGGCCCGACCGTGCGACGAATCAGCTCTTCCATGCCGATGACCAATCGGTTGACGTCGACCGGCTTGGGGTCAAGGGTCTGCCGGCGCGAAAACGCCAGCAATCGATGAGTCAGTGACGCCGCACGTTTGGAGGCATCCTGCGCAGCCCCTATGTAGCGGTCCAGTTCATTGAAACGGCCCTGGCTCACCCGTGTCTTGAGCAGTTCCAGCGAACCCGTGATGCCGGTCAACAGGTTGTTGAAGTCATGGGCGATACCGCCCGTCAACTGGCCTACGGCTTCCATCTTCTGGGACTGGCGCAAGGCTTCCTCAGCCTGGCTCAGGCGCTCCTGCTCGCGAAGCCGTTCGCTGACATCGTAGGCAAACAGGTAGGCCCCAATGGCCTGCCCCTGAGCATTGCGCAGCGTGCTGTAACGTATTTCAAAATGACTGGCCGGATCGTTCGAGTCACTGAAGCTGACACTTTCGGCGAACTCTTCGCCCGCCAACGCACGCGTCCAGCGCCGTTCAAGATCAGCCTTGCTCTGCGGCCGGTCGGCGAGCAGGTCGGCGAGCAGGTCGAGCATATTGTCACCCACCTGCGGCCGAACACCGAACAGACGCTCGAATTCGCGCAGGGCAGCGCCATTGATGGCCATCCAGCGAAAATTGCAGTCGACGACATGAATGAACGCATTGGTGCCGTTGACGACGTCGGCCAGCACATTACGCTCGGCCACCGCTTCGATAATGCGTGCTTCCAGAGTTTCGTTCAGTTGCTTGAGCGCCAGTTCAGCGCGTTTGCGTTCAGTGATGTCTTGAAACAACACCGCGACCTGCTTGCGGCTGGCCGGCTCGATGCGAAACGCGGTCAAGGCCAGATAGCGCCCTGTGGCCACCAGTTCGCGCTCGAAACGGATCGGCTTGCCGGTCCGCAACACGTCGCCGTAAAACTCCAGCCAGCCATCAGCCTCCTCGGGAACCATCTCGCGCAGCTTCTTGCCCACCACGTTGGAAATGCCGGCGTGGTACTCGTGGTACTCGTAGGCCGGGTTGGC
This sequence comes from Pseudomonas cerasi, assembly GCF_900074915.1. Classification (GTDB taxonomy): domain Bacteria; phylum Pseudomonadota; class Gammaproteobacteria; order Pseudomonadales; family Pseudomonadaceae; genus Aquipseudomonas; species Aquipseudomonas cerasi. The sequence goes on along the minus strand of NZ_LT222319.1, from coordinate 2,102,302 downwards.
TTCGACGTGAATGTAATCGCTCAGCGGACCGTGTGGACCGTCAAAGAACTCAATGATGCAAAAGCCTTCATCCATGGCGTTGAACAGAAAACGATAGCGCTCCTGGGATTGGGCCAGGGCGTATTCGGCCTCCCGACCGGTGACGCTCAGGCTCTCTTTAAGCGAGGCATTTTCCTGCTCCAGAGCCGCCAATCGGCTCTGGAGATGTTGTAAATCTGTCGGGGTCAAAGCGGCGGCACCTGAGGTATTGGTTGCGCCGCTTTCCCGTCATGCGGGGCGGCACGAGCACGCTACGAGAAAAACCGCTCGCATGCAAAAATAATGGCGTTTTGAGCTCAGAAATTCTGGTTTTTTTGACCCAGTCAGCGCGATAGGTACTTTTGTGAACAACATTCACGAGTACAGGGGCCACGCTGTACCGATCCCGATTGACCCGTGATATCAGTTCGACGCCGAAGCTGCGGCATGCAGGCGCAACCATTGGTCCGCGACTTGCCCCATGTTCTTGGGCTCGCCATTGTTGATCCATGCCATGAATGGCCGATCGAACCTGAACGACGCCCCGCACTGCCCGGTCATGAAACGCCTCACGTTCTGCGTGTTCCGATAAGTGTCATCCACTGGCGTATCACGCGTGATGAGGTCGGAGTGCCAATCGAAAGCCATGCCTGATTCCTTCTGCCGTCGGGTTGCAGGCACTCTTTATAGCGGGATTCTGTTGCAGTCGCGAGGTTGGAAGGGCTTGTGGCGTACAGGAATTCGCTTAAACCCGTCTCACTCTCCCGCGAACGGCACCAGCGACTCCAGCAGCCACGCGCCCGCAGGCCCCAGGCTGCGCTGGAATGACCAGATGACGTCCACCGCCGAGCGCCGCGGCCAACCGGAGACGTGCAGTTCTTTGAGCAGTCCGCCCGAATAGCGCGACACCAGCCAGCGCGGCAATGCCGACCAGCCAAAGCCGAACGCAGCCATGTCCATCAACAGCAGGTAATTAGGTGCCGACCAGTGCCGATGGCCGCTGGTGGGCAAGTCGTCGGTGGGGATGCTGTGCTCGATCAGCGTATTGAGGCGCAAGGCGCGATAGCGGGACAACTGTTGGTAATCGACCCGTTCCAGCGCGGCAAGCGGATGTTTGTGCGACACGAACAGACCGAAATCGGCACTTTCATCGATGGTCGCGTGACCGATTTCCGGTGGGTAGCTGGCTTGCGCCGACAGCAGCCCCAGCGACGCCCTCCCCGACTGCACCAGGCTGATGGCGTCGCCATGCTCGGCGAACACGCATTCCATCTCCAGCTCTGGAAAGCGTTGATCGAGTTCGGTCATCAGCCGCTCGAAATCAGCAAACTGGTTGGCATCCGACAGCACCAGCGTGAGCCGCGGCTCGACGCCTGCTGCAAGCCGCGCGGCAGCACGACGCAGCCGGTCCGAGGCGCACAGCAGATCATCGACACGGCCAAGCATCACCCTACCCGCTTCGGTCAGGACTGGTTGCCTGGAAGAACGGTCGAACAGCTCCAGCCCCAGGTCGATTTCCAGGCGGGCGATCGCCTCACTGATGGTCGATTGACTCTTGCCCAGACGGCGTGCGGCGGCGCTGAAAGAACCCAGCGCGGCAATCTGGGCGAAGGCTTCCAGGGCTTCTGGTGAATAACTCATGGCGCTCTCATATCGGTTTAACCGATGGTACTGATTTTCAGCTTAACGCAAACACCGATGATAATACTGCCATCCATCAGCACCAAGGACAGCGTAGTCATGAGTAACAACCAACCGCACACCGACCGGCAACCCGGCGTCGCCAGCAAAACCCTGCGTGAGCGGGCGCTGCATGCCGCGCTGTTCGAGATCGGCGGTGTGATTCTGGTCGCACCACTGCTGGCCTGGCTGATGGACCAATCGCTGGCGATGATGGGGGCCATGACGGTGATGATCTCGACCATCGCCATGTTGTGGAACATGACCTACAACGCGCTGTTCGACCGTCTACGCAACCGCTACGGATTTACCATGAACCTGACGGTACGCATCCTGCACGCAACGGGGTTCGAAGCCGGACTGATTCTGGCCGTGGTGCCGCTGGCCGCATGGTGGCTGACAATCAGCCTGATGGAAGCGTTCTGGCTGGACATCGGTCTGCTGCTGATGTTTCTGCCCTATACCCTGCTGTTCAACTGGGCCTACGACACACTGCGTGAACGCCTGATGCAGCGACGCCTGGCGAGGTGTGAGGTGTGACGCATCAGGCAGATGGATGCCGTACATCAAATGTTCTCACTGGATAATCAAATCCTCGCCATTGCACACTGTCCCCTACTGACCCAGGCAAGGACACCCTTCGATGACAACTGAAGTACTCAAACTGGCGGCGTTCAGCGATGGAGATCGCGGTGGCAACCCGGCAGGCGTATGGATCGGCGATGCGTTACCCGATGATGCCGTCATGCAACAGATTGCCGCCGACATCGGTTTTTCCGAAACGGCGTTCGCTGCGCCTGTCGAAGCCGGCTGGCGGGTGCGGTATTTCTCGCCGCTGGCAGAAGTACCGTTTTGCGGGCACGCCACCATCGCCCTGGGCGCAGCGCTGGCGGCACAGCAAGGCGATGGCGTGTATCAGCTGACACTCAATCAGGCGCAGATTACTGTCGAAGGCCATGCGCAGGGCTCGCTGACGTCGGCGGCGCTGCAATCGCCGCCCACGTTCAGCACGCCGATCAGCGCGCTGTTGCTGGAAGAAGCCCTGGCGCTATTCGGCTATAACCATGCCGATCTGGATGAGCGCATCAGCCCCGCGCATGTCAATGGCGGTGCCGGGCACCTGCTGCTGGCGCTGAACAGCCGGGCCAGGCTCAAGGCCATGCGCTATGACCAACAAGCGGGGCACGACCTGATGGTCCGTGAAGGCTGGGCGACGATTTTGCTGGCGTGGGCCGAGACCGATCAGTTGTTCCACACCCGCAACCCGTTTGCGTTCGGTGGCTTTTATGAGGACCCGGCCACCGGAGCGGCCACGGCGGCACTGGGCGGCTATCTGCGCGATATCGACTGGCCGCATGGCGGTTTGATAGACATTATTCAGGGCGAGGACATGGGCAGCCCGTCGCGCCTGCGCGCCGAAATCCCGCAGCAACGGGGAAGCTCGATCCGGGTGTCGGGGATGGCGCGCAGGTTGTAGCGGGGATCAGGTCCTGAGTTTGCTGCCGCCTATCGCCACGCCCAGAAGCATCACGGCAACGACCATGAACGCCAGTTCAAGGCTGCTGACATGGGCGATGAAACCGATTGCCGCAGGACCGATCAGAATCCCGGCATAACCGACTGTGGTAATCGCCGGGATGGCCACGCTTTCGGGCATGGTCTTCTGCCGACCGACCGCGCTGTAGCACACCGGCACGATGTTCGAGCAACCCGCGCCTACCAATGCATACCCCAGCAGCGCCGCCTGCCAGACCGGGATCAATGTCGCGACGGCCAGACCCGCTGCGGCACACAGTCCGCCAAGAATGATCACCCGATTGGAGCCCACCCGCTTTACCACCGCATCGCCAAACAACCGCCCCAGGGTCATGGTCGCGGCGAATACCGCATAGCCCAGCCCGGCATACGCCGCTTCGACACCACGCAACGAGGTCAGGAATACCGCGCTCCAGTCGAGCATCGCGCCTTCGGCCAGAAATACGGTGAAGCACAGCAGGCCGATGAACAGCACCACGCCACGCGGGATGGCAAAGGCTGGCCCATCGGCCGGACTGCCGTAAGGCAACAGATTCGGCGCCGCTTTGGCCAGCGCAACCAACGTCAGAAATACCACGATCAGCATCGCCGTGAACGGCGAGATGCCCAGACTGAGCAAGCCGGCGACACCCGCGGCACCGACAATCCCGCCGAGGCTGAACAGGCCGTGGAAGCCCGACATCATGGTCTTGCCGCTGGCGCGCTCGACGATCACCGCCTGCACGTTGGCCGTGCAATCCACCCCGCCCATGCTCGCGCCAAACAGAAACAGCGTGGCGATCAATAGCGGCAGACTGGAAATCGTCGCCAGCAGCGGCAGACACAGGCAGATCAGCAGCGTCGAACAGACCAGCAGGCGCCGACAGCCTAACCGTGCCGCCAGTGCTCCCGCCAACGGCATCGAAATGATCGAGCCCACCCCCAGACACAGCAACAAGAGCCCGAGCGTGCCCTCATCGAGGCCCATCCGCTGTTTGACGTAAGGCACCAGCGGCGCCCACGAGGCGACACTGAAACCGGCAATGAAAAACGCGATACGCGTCGAAGACTGCTCCGCCCGAGCCTTGGCATCCTGGGCTGCGGTGCTGAAAGAGGTCATGCATGCTCCTTGTAATTTGCCGAGTACGGTCACGCCGGCCAGCGCGACAGCCTAACAAAGCTGATCGATTAGCCAAAACCTCTGATGCACTTGCACGAGGCTCGTTCCATCGTCGTGCAATGGCCGTCCGATTTGCAGCTTTTTGCACCTCAGGCCAGTAGACTGACGACCACGCGCACCAGACAGGTGCGTAATCTGTCGAATCAGCTGTCGCGGAGGCCGTTGTGTACAAAGGTGTGGTGCTGTCGGTCCTGGCGTCAACGCTGTTTGGGGTCATGTATTTTTATACGTCACTGATGACCCCGCTCGACGGTGAAGAGATCTTCGGCTGGCGCATGCTGCTCACCGTGCCATGCGCGACGCTGTTCATGCTGGTCAGCGGTGACTGGCGGCGAGTCCGCGAAGTGGCTGTCCGGCTCAGGCAGCAACCGCTGCTGATCTTCGCGCTGCTGCTGTCTTCGGTGCTGCTCGGTGCGCAGTTGCTGATCTTCATGTGGGCACCGTTGCACGGGCGCAGTCTGGAGGTATCGCTGGGCTATTTCCTGCTGCCGCTGAGCATGATTCTCACTGGCCGCGTGGTATACGGCGAGCACCTCTCCTACCTGCAGAAAGTCGCTGCGGTGTTTGCCATGATCGGCGTGGCGCATGAGCTGTGGAGGCTGGGCAGTTTCTCCTGGGAAACCCTGCTGGTCGCGGGCGGCTATCCCCTTTACTTCGTGCTGCGTCGCAAGCTCAGGACCAATCACCTCGGCGGGCTCTGGTTCGACATGCTGCTGATGCTGCCCATCGGACTGTGGTTCATCGCCAACGGTCATCCTCAGGCCATTCAGCAGGCACCGCTGTTGTACCTGCTGATTCCGCTGCTCGGGGTGATCAGTGCCTCGGCGCTGGTCAGCTACATCCTTGCCAGCCGCCTGCTGCCGTTCAGCCTGTTCGGGCTGCTCAGTTATGTCGAGCCGGTGCTGCTGGTCGGCGTCGCCCTGCTGCTCGGCGAGAGCATCGGTCGCGAGGAATGGCTGACGTACCTGCCGATCTGGATGGCCGTCGTGGTACTGATGATCGAAGGCGCCAAGCATATGCTGGCCCAGCGACGCCGGGATGCGAGCTGAGCGTCAAGACTCGGTGAAACGCTCCAACTGCATTTCCTGAAGTCGACTGAGGGTGCGCCGGAAGGCAAACGACAGATAGCCCTCGGTGTACAGCTCGTCCATCGGCACCGGCGCTTCGACATACAGCGGAATGCGCCGGTCATAGCACTCGTCGACCAGCGCGATGAAGCGTCGCACGCCATCATCGTTGGGCGACAACTGCGGCAGCTCGCGATCGCCTGCGCTCACCTGCTCGACGCCATCCTCGGTGCCGCGGGCGATTTTCGCTTCGCGCTGTGCTGCCCCCAGCAGCGGCACCTCGCTGAGCAGAATCACCGAAAAGCGATCGCACAGGGCGATGAAATCCATGGCCGCCAGCGGCTGTTCGCAAAGGTCGCGGTAACGGCACCACACGGCGGTGTCGGAATGCTGAACCACGTTGATGCTGCGATAACCGAGCATGACCTGCGAGTCGTGAACCGGCTGATCCGCGCTCAACGCTTCGAAGATGCCCTGCAGGGCGCTGGGTCGACCGGCTTCGGCAATCCAGTAGCGCTGATGCAGTTGCCCGGGGTGCAGTCGGTGATCCTCGCCGCCGTCGACCGCCACGACATCCATGTACTTGAGAATGGCCGCAACCGCTGGCAGGAAGCGCTCGCGATTATGGCCGTGACTGTATAACTGCTCCGGTGGCTGGTTGGACGTGCAGACCAGCACCACGCCCTCCTCGAACATGACCTGCAGCAGCCCGCCCAGGATCACTGCGTCGCCAATATCGGTGACGAACAGCTCATCGAAACACATCACCCGCACGTCACGCGCCAGCTCCCTGGCAACCACGGTCAGCGGCTGGGAGGTGCCCATCAACTCGAACATGCGTTTATGCACCCAACGCATGAAGTGATGAAAATGCTGACGCCGGGCCGGTACGCTCAGGCTTTCGAAAAAGCGGTCCATCAGCCAGGTTTTGCCACGCCCGACCGGCCCCCACAAATAAACGCCCCGGGCCCGACCTCGAGCGTCGGCCAGCCCCTCGTAACACACCTGCAATTGCCGGGCGGCCTGCAACTGCGCCTGATCGGGTTGAAAACCACGCTGGACGGCACGTTCGTAGGCTTGCAGAGGAGAGACAGCATCCATCAGGCACACACCCTTCGCTATCGGAGAAAAGACATCCAGCCTATACGAGGCTGCGCCGCGCAACGCAACTCATCAACTCAACTCAACTCAGGCATGCTGCACGCCGGCACGCTTGAGCAGTCGCTTGCAGCGCTCGGACAGGTGGACCACACGCAGGTGCTTGCCCGCCTTGGCGTAGCGTTCGCGCAGGGTTTTGAGCGCAGCGATGGCCGAGTAATCGACAAAGCTCAGGTGGCGGCAATCCAGTGTCACCTGCGCCGGGTCTTCGGCCGGGTTGAACTGGTCGAGAAACGGTGTGGTCGAGGCGAAGAACAGCGTGCCATGCAGGTGGTAGACCTTGCTGCCGTCGGCTTCGACATGGCTGTCGGCGTACAGCTCACGAGCCTGCTGCCAGGCGAAGTTGATCGCCGCGATAATGATCCCGAACAGCACTGCAGTGGCCAGATCGGTCAGCACCGTGACCACCGTCACGGCAATGATCGCCAGCACATCGTTGACCGGCACCTTGCGCAGCACACGCAGCGAGGCCCAGGCGAAAGTCTGTTGAGCGACCACGAACATCACCCCGACCAACGCCGCCAATGGAATGCGCTCGATCAACGGTGAGAGGAACAGCACGAACATCAGGATCATCAAACCTGCAACCACGCCCGACAGACGACCACGGCCGCCAGAACTCAGGTTGATGACGGTCTGGCCGATCATCGCGCAGCCGCCCATGCCGCCGAAGGCACCGGAGACCACGTTGGCAGCGCCCAGCGCTACGCACTCACGATCCGGATAGCCACGGGTTTCGGTGATCTCGTCGGTCAGGTTCAGAGTCAGCAGGGTTTCCAGCAGACCGACCAGCGCCATCAGAATGGCGTAAGGCGCAATGATGCGCAGCGTCTCCAGATTCCACGGGATGTCCGGCATGGCGAATACCGGCAAGCCACCGGCAATGTGCGCCATGTCGCCCAGGGTGCGGGTCGGCAGGCCGAGCAGGTAGACCGCCAGCCCGACGCTGAGGATCGCCACCAGCGCTGGCGGCGCAATGCGGGTCAGGCGTGGCAACAGATAGACAATCGCCATGGTCAGCGCCACCAGCCCGAGCATCACGTACAGCGGCGTACCGCTGAGCCATGACTCACCCACCTTGAAGTGCTCCAGTTGCGCCATCGCGATGACGATTGCCAGGCCGTTGACGAAGCCCAGCATCACCGGATACGGCACCAGTCGCACCAGTTTGCCGAGCCGCAGCAAGCCGAACAGGATCATGATCAGGCCACCCAGCAATACGGTCGCCAGTAAATACTGCACACCCTGCTGCACCACCAGCGCGACGATCACCACCGCCATGGAACCGGCCGCGCCGGACACCATGCCCGGACGCCCGCCGAACAGCGCAGTCAGGGTACAGATGATGAACGCACCGTAAAGCCCCATCAGCGGATTGAGATGAGCCACCAGCGCAAAGGCGATGCACTCGGGCACCAATGCAAAAGATGTGGTGAGGCCTGCCAGGACTTCGGCACGTATACGGATCGTTTTCATGGGTTACCTGAGCGGCGCTCCGTGGAAGAAGCGCAAAAAAGTGGGCATATTACGCAAACCTTTGACGACCGACCACCACGGAGGGGCTCCCAGGAAGGCTCTCTGATGATCGGCCCATGCCCCAAAACAACAAGGAATAACCCAATGCAATGGAATGGAACGCTGCTCTGCACAGGACTTCTGCTGGCCAGTGCGGTGGCTGTTGCAGACGACGACACCGTGGCTGTCGACGCATTCGTGCAGGCAGAAGCCAGCAAAGTGATGCAGGAAAATCATATCGCGGGCCTGTCGATCGCCGTCACTCACCAGGGCAAACAGCAGCTCTACGCCTACGGCGTCGCGTCAAAAGCCACTGGCCAGCCAGTCACCCGCGATACGCTGTTTGAACTTGGCTCGATCAGCAAGACCTTCACCGCCACCCTCGCTACCTGGGCACAGGCCAATGGGCAGCTGTCGCTGACGCAAAGCATCGACAGCTATATTCCGCAGTTGCAGGCTACGCGACTGGGCAAGGTGCCGGTTTTCCATCTGGGCACTCACACGGCTGGCGGCTTCCCGCTTCAGGTGCCGGATAAAGTGCACAACACCCTTCAGTTAATGGAATATTTCAAGGCGTGGCAGCCCGAATATCTATCCGGCACCCATCGCACCTACGCCAACCCCAGTGTGGGCCTGCTCGGCATGGTTGCGGCGCGCAGCATGAAGCTGCCGTATGAAACAGCCCTGCAGCAGCGGCTGTTTCCAGCGCTGGGTCTGAGTAATACCTATATCAACGTGCCCGATGAAAAACAGGCGCTGTATGCGCAGGGCTACAACAAGCTCGACGAGCCGGTCAGGGTCAATCCAGGTCCGCTGGCGGCGCAAGCCTATGGCGTGAAATCGAGTGCCCGGGACGTACTCCGTTTTATCGAAGCGAACATCAGCCTCGGTCAAAACGACGCCGCACTGCAAAAAGCCCTGCGCGATACAAGGACCGGCTATTTCAAGGTCGGCGGCATGACTCAGGACCTGATCTGGGAACAGTATCCGCTGCCGGTGCGTCTGGAGACGCTGCTTGAGGGCAATGCCAGCGCCATGCTGAACACGGTCAAAGCCGAAATGATCGAGCCGCCGCAGGCAGCGCAATCTTCGGTCTGGGTCAACAAAACCGGATCAACCAACGGTTTCGGTGGCTATGTGGCGTTCATTCCGGAGCAGCAGCTGGGGATTGCCATCCTCGCCAACAAAAACTACCCGAACGAGGAGCGGGTGAAACTGGCCTATCGAATTCTGCAGAAAATGGGCTGCTGCTCAACGCTCTGAAAACAGCCCTGCCTGCTCGGCCGCTTCGAGTTCAAGCAGCTTGCGCTTGCGCTCGACGCCCCAGCGATAGCCCGACAGCGATCCATCGCTGCGCACCACCCGGTGACAGGGAATGGCCACCGCAAGCTTGTTCGCACCGCAGGCGTTGGCAACCGCACGGACTGCACTGGGCAGTCCTATCTGCGCCGCGATCTGCGTGTAGGTGGCCGTCGATCCAGCGGGAATGTCCCTGAGCGCCTGCCAGACCCGCTCCTGAAACACCGTGCCGCGGATATCCAGTGGCAGCGCCAGGCCGGTCGCGGGTGATTCGACAAAACCCACGACCTCGGCAACCAGTTGTTCGAACGCTGCGTCTGCACCGATCAGGTTGGCGTTGGGAAACTGGTCCTGGAAAGCTTCGATCAGCGCATGCGGGTCATCACCGAGCGAAATCGCACAGATACCCTTGCTGCTGGTGGCCACCAGAATCGAACCCAGCGAACTTTCACCCAGGGCGAACCTGATATCGACATTGGCGCCGCCCGCGCGGTATTCAGAAGGTTTCATGCCGAGCATGTTCTGCGAAGCCTCATAGAAACGACTGTTGGAGTGGTAGCCCGCCTCGTACAACGCACGGGTAATGCTTACGTCCTCTGAGAGCTGAGTTTTCACCCGCGAGCGTAACGAGGCGACGCTGTAGGTCCTGGGCGTCAGCCCGGTCAGCCTTTTGAAAATACGGTGGAAATGAAAACCGCTCATCCCGACCTGCTCGGCGAGCTCGGTCAGATTGGGCATCGATTCGGCGGAATCGATCAGTCTGCAGGCCTGGGCAACGACTTCTGCGTATCTGAGTTGCAGCGCATTCGGGTCGCCGGCATTGCGCAGGGACGGGCGAAACCCGGCAGCCTCGGCGTCGCGCGCACTGTCAAAAAACACCACGTTCTCCGGACGCGGAAGGCGTGTCGGGCTGCAAGGGTTGCAATAGATGCCGGTGGTCAGCACGCCATAAACGAAGTCAGCGCCAGCGTGTGAACGCCGATTGACCAGAATGTCCCAGCGCGGGTCGTCTTCAGTGCGCGGGGCGCGTGCCGGTTGGGTGCGTTCTGTGCTGTCCATGGTCGAGCCTGCCTTGAGTTTCGATAAGCCTGCGCCTGTCAGGGCCACCGGGCACTCCGACTCTTGCTTTCAAATTCGAGATGAGCCGTTTTCGCTGAAATCGGCCGGCACTCGCCACAGATACCAGGCAGCAATGGTTCGGTAAGGCGCGAAGCGCTCGGCAAGCCGGGCCATTTGCCGGTGCGACGGTTTGAGTTCCAGAGCATACAGTCGCCGGTAGCCTTCGCACACGCCGAAGTCGCTGGCGGGCATCACATCCAGCTGACCGAGCCCGTAAATGAGCATCATCTCCACGGTCCAGCGCCCCACACCAGGCAGTTGGATCAGGCGTTCGACCAGCGCTTCGTTGCCCATGGCCAGCGCCGCACTGACCTCAGGCACCAGACCGTCCACTCGCGCAGCGGCAATCGCCTTGATCGCCCGGCATTTGGACGCCGAGAACCCACAAGAGCGCAGTGCCTGATCATCCAGCTCGACCAGTGCCTGCGCCCCCGGGAAGCTGTCATCCACAAAAAGCGTACGCAACCTCATGACCATCGCATCGCCTGCCCTGGCATGCAATTGCTGGTAGGCGACGGCCTTGACCAGCGCCTGAAACGGGTCCTGCGCCGCACTGACCGGGTGCAGACAGGGGCCGACCTGGTCAATCAGCGACTGCCATTGCGGGTCTATGGACCTGAGCGCAGCGACCGCCTCGGCATGCCTGCGGTCAGCGCTGGCATGCCTGCGGTCAGCGCTGTCTGATTCTGATGACATGATGATTTCCGGAATAAAGCGGTCAGAGGGGCAACCACGGTTTACAGGGGTGTTGAAAATGATCGCTGATTTCCGAAGACCGCGGAACGTTCAGAAAACCGTGATCGATTAGCTGAACCTGACCTGAACGACTTTTCAAAAACGCAATCCCGATAAAAAACAACTACACGCATTCAAGAATGAGTATCATTATGTTACGCAGTGTTTCCGGCCTACGACATGCCGAGACACCTTCACCCTACAGCTTTGACTCGGTGAGATATGCTCGTTCCCTTTTTGATCATGCTGCGCGAAGGCATCGAAGCCGCGCTTATCGTTGGCATTATCGCCAGTTACCTGAAGCAGACCGGCCGCGGCGAGTGGATGCCTGCGGTGTGGATCGGCGTATTTCTGGCCGCCGCGCTCTCGCTGTTCGTCGGTGGCGGGCTTGAGTTGATGAGCGCCGAGTTCCCACAAAAGCAGCAGGAACTGTTCGAAGGGATCGTCGGCCTGATCGCGGTCGGCATTCTCAGCTCCATGGTGTTCTGGATGCGCAAGGTCGCGCGGTCGATCAAGCATGCGCTGCACGAATCACTTGACGCGGCCCTCACCGGCTCGAAAAACCAGACCTACGCGCTGATCGCCATGGTGTTTTTTGCCGTGGCCCGCGAAGGGCTGGAAACCGTATTCTTTCTGCTCGCCGTGTTCCAGCAGAGCGAAGGCTCCGGCGCGCCATTGGGTGCGCTGCTCGGCCTATTGCTGGCGGTCGGTTTCGGCGTAGCCATCTACAGCGGCAGCATGCGTTTGAACCTGAGCCTGTTTTTCCGCTGGACCGGTTTGTTCATTCTGGTGGTAGCGGCGGGCATTCTCGCCAACTCCGTTCAGGCACTGCATGAAGCTGGTGTATGGAATCACCTGCAGGAGGTGGTCTTCGACATCAGTGCGCTGCTGCCGATGGACGGCCCTGCCGGTTCGGTACTGGCGGGCATGTTCGGTTATCAGGACGCGCCGACGGTCAGCACCCTGAGTGCCTACCTGATTTACCTGATCGGGGCACTGCTGCTGTTCTTCAAGCCGCACACCCCGACGACTGGCAAGGTCATGCAGCCAAACACATCTTCTGTTACGAACGAATAAGGGCCTCCATGTCTAACCGTCCCTCAGGGCCTTCCGGGAAAGCCCGGCCGCCCCGTGTCCTGCGATTGGCAGTCGCCGGCTCAGTGATCCTGATGATCGCCGCTGGCGGGCTGTTCTACTACGCCTCGCAGGTCGCGGCCAAAAAGCGCGCGGCCAATGCCGGTACTGAAACCGTGGTCAATATCCACGCCCACAACTGCGAACCGAACGCCTTGACGGTCGCGGCGGGCAAGAACGCCTTCCGCATCGTCAACCGCTCGGAGCGCGCCGTCGAATGGGAAATCCTCGATGGCGTGCTGGTGATTGAAGAACGGGAAAACATCGCACCTGGGCTAAGCCAGGTGATCAATGCCAACCTGGCACCCGGCGATTACGCGATTACCTGCGGTCTGCTGAGCAATCCGCGCGGCACCTTGCATGTCACGCCGACCGCAGAGTCCGACGCCAAGGCCAAGGCGCGTCCGTCCATGACCGCCTTCATCGGGCCGCTCTCCGAATACCGCGTGTACCTGAGCCTGCAGAGTTCGGCGCTGATCAAGGCAGTCAACGCCCTGCAACAGGCCATCGATGCCGGCGACCTGAGCGCTGCCCAGGCGGCCTACCTGCCCGCCCGCGCCGCCTACCAGCGCATTGCACCGGCTGCGCAGCGCCTGGCCGAGCTGGACAACGCAATCAACGCCCGCGCCGACTATTACGAGAAACGTGAACAGGACCCCGGCTTCGGCGGCTTTCACCGCATCGAATACGGCCTGTACGAGCAACACAGCGTCGAGGGCCTGGCGCCGATCGCGCAGCGTCTGCAAACCGATGTCACCCAGCTCAAGCAACAGTTGATGGCGCAATCGCTGGCGCCCGAACAGCTGGCGGCCATTGCCACTCGCACACTGCGTAGCCTGGCTGAGGTACGCAGCAACGGCGAAGAGGAACGTTACAGCCACAGCGACCTGAACGGTTTTGCCGCCAACCTGGACGGCACCCGCAAGATCGTCGACCTGCTACGTCCGTTGCTGAGCCGCAGTGCAGGCAATCTGTTGCAGAAGATCGACGCCGCCATGGCGGATCTGGACACCACGCTCGATGCATTGAGCAGCGCTGATGGTGGTGTGCGCCCCTACGACCAGGTAGATGAGGCGCAGCGCAAGCAGATCGCTGCCAAGGCTGGCGCTCTGGCTGACGCACTCAATGGCATTGACCCGGCACTCGGCCTCTCCGGCCTCTGATTTACTGGAGCACAGCACATCACGATGAAAAATCCGGACAGCAATCCAGAAACAACCAACGCTCCGGCCTCCCTGCAACGCCGCCGCGTGCTGATGGGGCTCGGCGCTGCAGGGGCTGCGCTGGCTGGCAGCAGCCTGAGTGGCAATGTACTTGCCGCAGCACCTGCACAAGTCGCCGAAGCGCCGAACAGTGAAAAAACGCAGGATCACAACGAGTTTCACGGCCAGCATCAGAGCGGCATCGTCAACCCGCGCCCGGCCGCGGGCATGCTTGTGGCATTCGATGTTCTGGCCGCCGACCGTGAGGACCTGGAACGCCTGTTTCGCACGCTGAACGAGCGCATCGCGTTCCTGATGACCGGTGGCCCGGTGCCGGAGATCGATCCGAAACTGCCACCGCTGGACTCGGGCATTCTCGGTCCGGTGGTGACCCCGGACAACCTGACCATCACCGTGTCGGTGGGCGAATCGCTGTTCGATGAGCGTTTTGGTCTGGCCCCGGTCAAGCCGAAACGCTTGAGCCGCATGACCGGTTTCCCCAACGATGCGCTGGATCCGGCCAGTTGCCACGGCGACCTGAGCATCCAGTTCTGCGCCAACACTGCCGACAGCAACATCCATGCGCTGCGCGACATCGTCAAGAACCTGCCCGACCTGCTGCTGGTGCGCTGGAAACAGGAAGGCACCGTGCCGCCCCAGGCACCGAAGAAACCCGGTCAGCCGCCGGAAAGCGCGCGCAACTTCCTGGGTTTCCGGGACGGTTCGGCGAACCCGGATTCCAACAACCAGAAGACCATGAACGAGCTGGTCTGGGTGCAGCAGGGCAGCGATGAACCGGCCTGGGCCGCCAATGGCAGCTATCAGGCGGTGCGCATCATCCGCAACTTCGTCGAGCGCTGGGACCGCACGCCGCTGCAGGAGCAGGAATCGATTTTCGGCCGCAGCAAAAGCACCGGCGCGCCCATGGACGGCAAGGTCGAGAGCGATGTGCCCAACTATGCGGCCGACCCGGAAGGCAAGAAAACCCGGCTGGATTCGCACATCCGCCTGGCCAACCCGCGTACTGCCGAAAGCCAGCGCAACCTGATCCTGCGCCGCCCGTTCAATTACTCCAATGGGGTTAACAAGAACGGTCAGTTGGACATGGGCCTGCTGTTCATCTGCTACCAGGCCGATCTGGAAAAAGGCTTCATTACGGTACAGAGCCGGCTTAACGGCGAGCCGCTGGAGGAATACCTCAAACCAATCGGAGGCGGCTATTTCTTCACCCTGCCGGGGGTAACCGGCGACCAGGATTTCATCGGTCACTCGCTGCTGGCGGCCGTAGCGCCCACTAAAAACGCATGACCTATCCACTCCCGCCCCGGAAGACACTCATGAAAAAGACGCCCCTGGCTTTGCTCCTGACCCTTGGCCTGCTCCAGACCCCGCTGGCGGCCTTTGCCGCCACCGCGCCGCTGGATCTGGTAGGCCCGGTGTCGGACTACAAGATCTACGTGACCGAGAACATTGAAGAGCTGGTCAGCCACACCCAGAAATTCACCGATGCCGTGAAGAAAGGCGACATCGCAACGGCCAAGAAGCTCTACGCTCCGACCCGCGTGTACTACGAGTCGGTAGAACCGATTGCCGAACTGTTCAGTGACCTGGACGCATCCATCGACTCACGCGTCGACGACCATGAACAAGGCGTGACGGCGGAAGACTTCACCGGCTTCCATCGTCTGGAATATGCGCTGTTCTCGCAGAACACCACAAAAGATCAGGGCCCTATCGCCGACAAGCTGTTGAGCGACGTCAAGGACCTGGAAAAGCGCGTGGCCGACCTGACCTTCCCGCCGGAAAAAGTCGTCGGCGGCGCCGCAGCCCTGCTGGAAGAAGTGGCAGCGACCAAGATCTCCGGCGAAGAAGACCGTTACAGCCACACCGACCTGTATGACTTCCAGGGCAACATCGACGGCGCGAAAAAAATCGTCGACCTGTTCCGCCCGCAGATCGAACAACAGGACAAGGCCTTCTCCAGCAAAGTCGACAAGAACTTCGCCACCGTGGACAAAATCCTCGCCAAGTACAAAACCAAGGACGGTGGCTTTGAAACCTACGACAAAGTCAAAGAGAACGACCGCAAAGCCCTGGTCGGCCCGGTCAACACCCTGGCAGAAGACCTCTCGACCCTGCGCGGCAAACTGGGCCTGAACTGACCTGAAACGCCGCGCCTGAAAGCGCTTTTTAACGCGATGGCACTGACGACGCAGAGTGCGACGTCAGTGCCAGGGCGAAGGAACCCGACGAAGTCGGGCCGGAAACCGGAGCGAAAGGCTTTGGTTACTTTGGCCTCATCAAAGTAACTCGCCGAGGGGCGAAAAGGTGACTTGAGTCGAGCCTACATCCACCTGACACCACAGAACCGCTGTGTGACGCAGAGCGTCACGAACGGCATTCCCACGCTGGAGCGTGAGGAACGATAATCTCACTACCGCCATCGTGCGACGCTCTGCGTCCGCTCCTAGATCCCGCTGAACCAGTTGTACCCCTGATCCTCCCAATACCCCCCAGGATTCTCGTTGCTGACGAAAATCTCGACGATGTGCTTGGGATTCTTGAAACCCAGCTTGGTCGGCACCCGCACCCGCAACGGGTAACCGTAATCAGGTGGCAGCGCCACTTCACCGAAGTCCAGCGCCAGCAACGTCTGCGGATGCAGCGCAGTGGGCATA
The DNA here is from genome assembly GCF_900074915.1 of Pseudomonas cerasi. Lineage (GTDB taxonomy): Bacteria > Pseudomonadota > Gammaproteobacteria > Pseudomonadales > Pseudomonadaceae > Aquipseudomonas > Aquipseudomonas cerasi. Next base: position 2,086,002 of record NZ_LT222319.1, on the reverse strand, counting down.
TCCAGGCTCGAGTAATAGCGGTCAGCGCACTTGAAACCGACAAAGCGCGCCGTCGTATCAGCGCCGATGTACTCCAGGAAGGTCTTCAACGGCACACCGCCCCACTGCCCTATCGCACTCCAGCCCTCGATACAGATCAACCGCGTGATGTCCGTGCGTTGCGGCAGTTTGCGCAGCGCCCCCAGCGTCCACGGCTGCTTGTCCCGCACCAGCCCCGACACCGCCAGCTGGTAATCGGAAAGATCCAGCTCCGGCACGTTGTACTCAGGGTAGAAGGCATTGAACGGGAACGGGTTGGTCAACTGCGCCTTGCTGTAGGTCGGCGCCAGCTTCTGGCCATTGAACAGCCAGGCCTGAACCCGGTCATTCCAGCGCGACATGGCCCACAGCACCTTGTCGACCTGATCGCCATCCTGCAAGTTGCAGCCCGTGAGCATCGACATCGCGCCCACGGTCAGCCCCGCGCGCAGAAACGAGCGGCGCTGAATATCGATCAGTTGACGCTCCTGCGCGGGCTCCAGGCGGATACGCTGAGTGATGCGTTTACGTGGTTCGTTCATGATTGCGCAGTTCCGTCTTCGTTCGGCTGGCGGCCGCCGGTAATCATCGGCAGCAAAGTACTGGGCACCAGCACGACCAGCAGCAGATGGACGATGACAAATGCGCCGATGGCGGTCATCGCCCCGAAATGTACCCAACGGGCGAAATCGAATCCGCCCAGCAGACTGACCAGCCCCTGAAACTGCACCGGTTTCCAGATGGCCAGGCCGGACAGCACCACCAACACACCCATGGCCAGCACCAGCCAGTACATCAGCCGTTGCACCGCGTTGTAACGGCCTTTGACGTGGACCAGTCGAAAACGCAACGCGTCACTCATGTCACGCGTCACTTCGGACGGCCGGACCGGCAGCAGGTCGCGTTTGAAATGGCGGCTGAACACGCCATACAGCACATAAATCAGACCGTTGATGACCAACAGCCACATCACCGCGAAGTGCCAGGCAATGGAACCGCCCAGCCAGCCGCCGAGTGTCAGGAATTTGGGAAAGGTGAACGGCATCAGTGGCGATGCGTTGTAGATCGCCCAACCGCTCATGAACATACAGACCATGCCCACGGCATTGACCCAGTGCGTCAGGCGCACCGGCCACGGATGAATGGGGCGGGTTTTCATGTCGAGATCCCTCTGATCAGGCATGGAAAAGGCTGCCAGGGGCAGCCTTGCGCCCCTGACAGCCCTGGCGGTGATTACATCGGCGGGGTAAACCCGTCCTTGCCGACTGCCACACCACGAGCAGACTTGCCGTCGTCAGCCGGGAACACCACGACCTTGGCGCCCTTGGTCAACTGATCAACCTTGCCTGGCTCGACGTAGGCGATAGGCACATCCTGCGGCACCACCAGCTTCTTCTCGCCACCCTCGTATTTGACGGTCAGCGTGCGGCCATCGGTGCCAGCCAACGTGCCAACGGTGCCATTGGTCATGGTGCCGGTGCTGCCATCAGCGTTTTCCCAGCCATAGTGACCTTCGCCGCTGCCTTTGAGGCTGGCTTCAAAAACAGTCACCTCCAGCGCTTTCAGTGTGCCGTCCGCCTGCGGGATGGCAGCCGAACCGACAAAACTGTCGCCTTTGATTTGCTTGAAGTCAGCTTCGGACACAAGACGAATACCGGTCTTGTCAGTCAGCTTGATACTTTCGTGCTGACCCGAGCGGATGGTGAAATCGAGGGTGTCGGCGCTGACGCTGTCGACGGTCCCGCGCATCGGTTTAACCACCTTCATGTCAGCAGCCTGAGTCATGACAGCAGCGCTGAGCAACAGCAGGCCGAACGTAGTAGAGAGTGCAGTCTTCATCGGTACTTCCTTGGCAGTTGATATCTGAAACCCATCCTTGCACCGTTACCGGCACCGCAGAATGACCGGGCAATGACATTTTTGTCATTCGCCGGACACCTCGTCGGCAACTGGTTAGACTCCGGCATCGGCGCACCATGGGTGCAGGCAAAAGCGTAGCGGACAAAACGATGCATATCCTGCTGATTGAAGACGACACCAAAACCGGCGAGTACCTGAAGAAGGGTCTGGGTGAGTCCGGCTACAAGGTGGACTGGACCCAGCACGGGGCCGACGGCCTGCACCTGGCGCTGGAAAACCGCTACGACCTGATCGTGCTGGACGTGATGCTGCCAGGCATCGACGGCTGGCAAATCATCGAAGTACTGCGCGCCCGGCAGGACGTGCCGGTGCTGTTTCTCACCGCGCGCGACCAGTTGCAGGACCGGATTCGCGGCCTGGAACTGGGCGCCGACGATTATCTGGTCAAGCCATTTTCCTTCACTGAACTGCTGCTGCGCATCCGCACCATCCTGCGCCGGGGCGTGGTGCGCGAGGCGGACCATTTTCATCTGGCCGATCTGGAACTGGACCTGTTGCGCCGCCGGGTGACGCGTCAGCAACAGGTTATCGTGCTGACCAACAAGGAGTTCGCCCTGCTGCACCTGTTATTGCGCCGCGAAGGCGACGTACTGTCCAGGGCACAGATTGCCTCGGAAGTCTGGGATATGAATTTCGACAGCGACACCAATGTCGTCGACGTCGCCATCAAGCGTCTGCGCAGCAAGGTCGACCTGCCCTACCCGGTCAAGCTCATCCACACCGTGCGCGGCATTGGTTATGTGTGCGAGGTACGGCCATGCGACGCCAGCCTTCCCTGACCCTGCGCTCGACCCTGGCATTTGCTCTGGTGGCGATGCTCACCGTCAGCGGTGCCGGCCTGTATCTGTATCAGTCAATCGAAGCAACAGTGATGCAACGCAGTGACCATGCCGTGCTCGCGCGACTGGACCACTTTCGCAAGCTGCTGCGCTATGACCTGACCATGGACAACCTCAAGGGCAGCCCGCAGCTGTTCGAGAACATGCTCGACAGCGAAGAAGACATCTTCATCATCGGCGAGCCGGGCAAGTCACCGGTTATCTCCGTCAACCCGCAGCACGCGCCCTTGCCGGAACTGCCGACCGTGGCGCAGGACCAACCGCTGCGTGTCGATGACCTGCGCAGCGGCATGAGCCTGCAAGGCGTGCCGTTGCGCGCTGCTGCCGTACAGGTGATGTCCAACGGTGTCGAAGTACGTTTGCAGGCAGCGCACCTGATGGTCAAGGAAATGGCCATGCTCGCCAGCTTCCGTCAGCGCATCTATATAGCCGTGGCCCTGGCGTTTCTGATCACCGCAGCCCTGGGGTATGTACTGCTGCGTCGCGGCTTGCGTCCACTGCGAAGAATGGCTGCCCATACCGCCGCAATCACCCCGGCCAGCCTGCACAAACGCCTCGACAGCCGTGATACGCCCGTCGAGCTTCAACAATTGAGCGACGCCTTCAACGCCATGCTTGACCGTCTGGACGATGGCTACCGACGCCTGATGCAGTTCTCTGCCGATCTGGCCCACGAAATCCGCACACCGGTCGGTTCGCTGATGGGCCATTGTCAGGTTGCCTTGCGCCAGAACCGCAGCGCCGATGAATATCAGGCGCTGCTGGCCTCCAATCTGGAAGAGCTGGAGCGCATCTCGCGGCTGGTGGAAAGCATCCTGTTTCTGGCACGGGCGGACGAAGCCCAGGCCGCTCTGGAGCGTCAATCGCTGGATCTGCATGATGAACTGCAACGGGTTGCCGGCTATTTCGAAGGGCTGGCCGAAGAACGCAACCTGACCCTGAGCCCCCACGGACAAGGTACTTTGCAGGCCGATCCGATTTTGCTACGGCGTGCATTGAGCAATCTGGTCGCCAATGCGATCCGCTACGCCGATGAAGACAGCGAGATTCTGATGCAGGTGACGGCTGTGGACAGGCACTGGAAGATCGATGTGGAGAACCGTGGACCGGTGCTGCCGGAAGCCACCCTCGCACGCTTGTTTGATCGTTTCTATCGCGGTGATGCCTCACGCCACTAGCGTTCGGATTCCAACGGCCTGGGGCTGGCGATCGTCACGGCAATCATGCAACTGCACGGCGGTCGGGTCGAAGTCGCTCAACCCGCCGTCGGCAGAATCTGCTTCAGTCTGATATTCCCGGCGGCCTGAAGCCTGCGGCGCGAGAGGATCAATTCTTTTTCTCGTGGGCAATGGCCAGCTTGTAGAACGTGGCCGAGCCGCCTTCCGTGGTGTAGCCGGTGTTGTCCTGGGTGTAGACCCCTGCCTTGAAATAGAACAGTTTGCTGGCCCAGGCTGAATCCAGCTTGGCGTACCAGACTGCGTCGAAGGCATTCACCGTCAGATCGCCAGACGGCGACAGGTTGATGGTGTAGTTGAACTGCTTATTGAGCGGCACACCCTGGGCGATGTTGATGACCTCGATTTCCGAGTCCGGCGTACGACGAAACTTGGCGACGATATTGCCGGTCTGCAGCTTCTCCTTGTACTGATACTCCACCTTCAGCAGCGGTTCGGTGCTCTGGTAGCAGTGAATCTGACCGATCACGATCTTGCCGCTGGAAGGCACCTGATCGACTTCCAGGGTCGCGCGCAGAAAGTTGTCGGCACTAGAGTAGGCCCAGTTGAAGACTCTTCCGTCCGACGTCGTCTCGCGCAATTCGGAACGCGGGTACTTGGCGTTTTCGGTGGTTGAACCCGTCACCGGTGCCCAGAAGAACAGCGTATCCCCGGACTGGAAATAGCCATCCCGATAGCCCTTTACCAATTTGGGGGTTTCGATGATGGTCGCAGGGCTTCCGACAGGGACGGAGAGATTCCAGGTAGCAAGGTCGATCATGGCGTAGCTCGCAAGGTGCGCATCGCGCACCAACTGAATGGCTCTGGAACGGGTGTGCTGGCCCGTTTGGTCATCCAGACTATCGGCTGAATCGTTTATTTTTTAAACAGCATCGACAATGCTTTGGCGTCAACAAAACGTCTAAAGATAGCCGACGCCATCATTACGATGTCAATTGTTGCGATGAGGCTATGTGCCACCACCAAGCTGTAAGCGTTGATTAACGTGAAGAAGTGTTTTGCGAAGCGCGTCATTTTTTTGAATGTATCGAGGCCGATACAGCGCAAAAAGCCGCAAATTACCGACAGACGGTAGCAATTATCTTCATGAAAAATGAACTTATGGCACTTGAAACTGACAAATTCGCCCCTTCATCAACGCTACGCCTCCTCGAAATACGCTTTCGCCGGGTTAAAAAAGCGCCTCCGCCGGGCGGCTTCGGGTTGACTGTAAGCAGTTGTTACGGGATATTAGTTAGCAAGCTATTTATCTCCCTGCTAACAATATCGCTCCTAACTAAATTCCTGGTGTTTCCATGTCTGTCGAATCCCTGCATCGGACAATCAGCAGTGGCCTGGTGGCCGCGTCTCGCCAATGGCGACGCATCTGCCAGAACACGCTGGTGACCTATGGCATTTCCGAAGCCTGCGCAGGTCCGTTGCTGGCCATTGCGCGTCTGGGCGATGGCGCACATCAGGTGAAAGTCGCCCAGGCGGCTGGCATGGAGAGCCCGACGCTGGTGCGTCTGCTCGACCAGTTGTGCAAGGCCGATATCGTTTGCCGCACTGAAGACCCGAATGACCGCCGCGCCAAGGCCTTGAGCCTGACTCGCAAAGGTCGCGCACTGGCCTGCTCCATCGAAGCCGAGCTGACCCGCTTGCGCGCCGAAGTGCTGCAAGGTCTGCAGCCTGCCGATCTGGAGGCCACCTTGCGTGTGTTACAGGCCTTTGCTGATGCGGCGCAGCGCGAACACGGGGGCCAGGCTTGAACGGATTTTTCTCCAGCGTTCCGCCGGCACGTGACTGGTTCTACGGTGTGCGCACCTTCGGCGCGTCGATGCTGGCGCTGTACATCGCATTGTTGATGGAAATGCCCCGCCCCTACTGGGCGATGGCCACGGTGTACATCGTCTCCAGCCCCTTCGTCGGCCCGACCAGCTCCAAGGCGCTGTACAGAGCGGCCGGGACGTTGGCCGGTGCTGCGGCGTCGGTGCTGCTGGTGCCGATGTTCGTACAAACGCCCTTGTTGCTGGCCATAGTGGTCGGGCTGTGGACCGGCACCCTGTTGTTTCTGTCCCTGCACTTGCGCACCGCCAACAGCTACGCCCTGATGTTGGCCGGCTACACCATGCCGCTGATTTCGCTGCCGGTGGTCGACAACCCGCAGGCTGTGTTCGACATCGCGGTGTCGCGTACCGAAGAGATTTTTCTCGGCATCATCTGCGCCGCCGTCGTAGGTGCGATGTTCTGGCCCAGGCGCCTGGCACCTGTGTTTCAGGCCACCACGGAGAAATGGTTCAGTGATGCCGCGACCTACAGTCAGCGCTTTATCAGCCGTACCTGTCAGCCCGAAGAAATCGGCACGCTGCGCAATTCGATGGTCGGCAGCTTCAACTCGCTGGAAATGATGATCGGCCAGTTGAGCCACGAAGGCGCCCGTAAGCAAACCGTGCGCAACGCCAATGAACTGCGCGGCCGGATGATCCACCTCTTGCCGGTCATCGATGCGCTGGATGACGCGCTGTGGGCGCTGGAGCGGCGCACGCCCGAGCTGCTGGCCAGCATCAAGCCCTTGTTGCAAAAGGCTTGTGACTGGCTCGAAAGCACTGCCGACGCGCCGCAGTTGGAAGGATGGCAACAGTTGCACCGCGACTTGCAGAGCCTGCAACCGGACTCCGCGCAACTGGACGATCGCGATCAACTCCTGCTATCCAATACGCTGTTCAGGCTGGGTGAGTGGATCGACCTGTGGCTGGATTGCCGAACCCTGCAATACGCGATCAAGACCGACGATCAGTCACAGTGGCGCGCGGTCTATCGCCACTGGCGCCTGGGCCGGCTGACCCCGTTTCTCGACCGCGGCCTGATGCTCTATTCGGTGACTTCGACAGTACTGGCGATCATTGCTGCGTCGGTGTTATGGATTCTGCTCGGCTGGAAAGACGGCGCAAGTGCCGTGGCACTGGCAGCGGTGTCGTGCAGCTTCTTCGCTGCCATGGACGACCCTGCTCCGCAAATCTACCGGTTCTTCTTCTGGACCCTGCTCTCGGTAGTGTTCGCCAGCCTGTACCTGTTCGTGGTGCTGCCCAACCTGCATGACTTCCCGATGCTGGTGCTGGCCTTTTCCGTGCCGTTCATTTGCGTCGGTACCCTGACCGTGCAACCGCGCTTCTTTCTCGGCACGCTGCTGACCATCGTCAACACCTCGTCGTTCATCAGCATCCAGAGCGCTTATGACGCGGACTTCATGAACTTCCTCAACTCCAACCTGGCGGGTCCTGCCGGGCTGTTGTTCGCCTTCATCTGGACCCTGGTGTTCCGCCCGTTCGGCGTCGAACTGGCCGTCAAGCGTCTGACCCGTTTCAGCTGGCGTGACATCGCCAGCCTCAGTGAAAACGCTTCTCTGGCCGAACACCGGCGCATGGGCGTGCAAATGCTCGACCGCCTGATGCAACAATTGCCGCGCCTGACGCTCACCGCTCAGGACACCGGGATTGCCCTGCGTGAGCTGCGCGTCGCGCTGAACATGCTCGACCTGCTGGCCTACACCCGCCGCGCCACGCCTGCGGCTCAGGTATTGCTGCGTCAGGTGATCGACGAAGTCAGCGGCTATTTCAAACAGTGCCGCAAGGCCGGTGAACGACTGCCCGCGCCCAGGGGCCTGCTGATGGCCATGGACCGCGCACGCCGTTCACTGACCGATCAGGAGATGGGCGACAACCCGGCCCGACTGCACCTGCTGCATGCTCTCAGCGGCCTGCGCCTGGCGCTGCTGCCGGGGGTCGAAATCGTCACCGTGGGCGGGGAACTGACCGAGCAACTGCCGCATAACATCGATGGAGCGCCCCTGTGATCGGTGATCTGGATATCAGCGGGATCTTCATCCCCACGTTTCTGGCGATGATGGGCATCGCCTATCTGCTGTTTCTTGTCGTGCATGCGGTGCTGTCGCGTGCCCACTTCTACCGTCTGGTCTGGCACCGGGCTTTGTTCAACGTAGGTCTATACGCTTTGTTGCTCGGCGCCGTGGATACTCTAAGTCGATACCTGATGACATGAAAAAACCGATACTGACACTGGGCCGCGTGGTCCTGACCCTGCTGGTTGTCACCCTGGCCGCCGTGGTCGTATGGCGCATGGTGATGTATTACATGTATGCACCGTGGACGCGAGACGGGCATATCCGCGCCGACATCGTGCAAATCGCACCGGACGTCTCCGGGCTGATCCAGAAGGTCGAAGTCACTGACAACCAGCCCGTGCACAAGGGCCAGGTCCTGTTCACCATCGATCAGGACCGCTTCCGTCTGGCACTGCGCCAGGCGCAGGCGACGGTCGCCGAACGTCAGGAAACCTGGGAGCAGGCACGCCGTGAGAACAAACGTAACCGTGGCCTGGGCAATCTGGTCGCCCGCGAACAACTGGAAGAAAGCCAGTCACGCGAAGCCCGAGCCCTTTCCGCACTGGGCGAATCAAAGGTTGCAGTGGACGCCGCGCAGTTGAACCTGGATCGCTCGGTGATACGCAGCCCGGTGGACGGCTACCTCAACGACCGCGCGCCCCGCGAACATGAGTTCGTCACTGCCGGGCGTCCAGTGCTTTCGGTGGTTGATTCGACGTCGTTCCACATCGACGGCTATTTCGAGGAAACCAAGCTCGATGGCATCCATGTCGGCCAGGGCGTCGACATCCGCGTCATCGGCGACAACGCGCGGCTGACCGGCCATGTGGTGAGCATCGTTGCCGGTATCGAAGACCGCGACCGCAGCAGTGGCTCGAACCTGCTGCCCAACGTCAACCCGGCTTTCAGCTGGGTGCGTCTGGCGCAGCGGATTCCAGTGCGGATCGCCTTCGATGACGTGCCCGCCGACTTCCGCATGATTGCCGGACGTACCGCGACGGTATCGATCATCGACGACACGCAGGAGCGCAGCCGATGAAACGTGCTTTACGCGTGGCCGCGTTCGGCTTTACCGCCGTGCTGTCGGCCTGCCAGATGGTCGGCCCGGATTACCGGTTGCCCAAGGAGGGCGCGATCAACCGTCCGGACCTGCAGGGTGAACTGGCTGGCCGCTCGGTCAACACGGTTTCCGCCCCGGTGCCGGCGCACTGGTGGCGTCTGTATCAGGATGCGCGGCTGGATGAGCTGGTGCGCCAGGCCATCGCTTCCAATACCGACCTGCGCATCGCCGCCGCCAACCTGCAGCGTGCTCGCTATCAGACCTCGGAAGCCGAGGCGGCTGGCGGCTTTACCAACGGCGCGAAGATCGGCGCTCAGCGCGTGCAGGAGTCCGGCGAGGCGTTTCTGCTGACCGACAAGGTGCCGGTGGCCAATGTCGGCGACGTGGGTCTGACCACTTCGTACCAGTTCGATCTGTTCGGCACCTTGCAGCGTGGCATCGAGGCGGCGCAGGCCAATGTCGATGCCAATCAGGCGGCGGTGGATACGGCACGTATCACAGTGGTCGCCGATGTGGTGCGCGCCTACACGCAGATTTGTGCCGCCAACGAAGAGCTCGATATCGCCCGCGAATCGCTGGACCTGCAACAACAGAGCGTGACCCTCAACCAGCGCCTGCGCGATGCCGGGCGTGGCGATGAAACCCAGGTCACTCGTTCGCAGACGCAGTTCAAGTCATTGCGCGCCGAAATGCCCCGTTACGAAGCGCGCCGTCAGGCCGCGATGTTTCGCCTGTCGATGTTGCTGGCCAAACCTGTCGAGCAACTGCCCGCCGGGGTAAGCGCCTGCAACCAGTTGCCGCAGATTGCGCAGGTCATTCCTGTGGGCGACGGCGCAGCACTGCTCAAACGCCGCCCGGATGTGCGTCAGGCTGAACGCCATCTGGCGATGTCGACTGCCGATATCGGCGTTGCCACCGGCGAGTTGTATCCGGACATCAGCATCGGTGCGAGCATTGGCACCACCGGCCTGATCGAGAACCTCGGCAAACCGGCGGCCAATCGCTGGGGCTTCGGCCCGTTGCTGAACTGGACCATCCCGTCAAATGGCTCGCGCGCCCGCATCCATCAATCCGAAGCCTCGGCGCAGGCGGCCCTTGCGCGCTTTGATGGTGTGGTACTCAACGCCATCCGTGAAACCCAGACTGGCCTGGCGCAATACACCGCCCTGCTCGACCGCCGCGACGCCCTCAGAGAAGCCGAGCAATCTGCCAAAGAAGCGGCTGACCAGACGCACCGCTTCTATCAGGCCGGGCGCGCCTCGTTCCTCGCCGACCTGCAAGCCACGCGCACTTACACCGACGTACGCGCGCAGATGGCAGAGGCCAACACTCAGGTGGCGATGGGGCAGATCAATCTGTTTCTGGCTCTCGGCGGCGGCTGGGAGAAGGATGACGTGGCGCAGCAGTAGGATGCGCGTTCGCCACGCCATCAGGCGTGGTTCGGATTGATCAGTGCTCTGAGGACATGGTCTTCCCAGACACCGGCAATTTTCAGGTAGGCGCGCGCTTGCCCTTCCTTTTCGAAGCCGAGTGATTGCAGAAGTCGCTCGCTGCGTACATTGACTGGCATGTGGCTGGCCATAATTCGATGCAGCCCCATCTGTTCGAAACAGTAGCGATTGGTGACTTCCAGCGATCTTTTCATCAAGCCCTGCCCCTGAGCGGTTTCTGCCAGTGAGAAGCCGAGGTTGCAGGCCTGGAAAGCGCCTCTCACGATGTTGGTGTAGCTGCAGCGTCCCAGCAATTCGCCGCCCGGAGCTGTTATGAGGAAAAAGACCGCGCTGCCGGTCTGCATGCTTTCCCATTGCTGCTGGACCCTTGATCGGGTGTTTTCGAGGATGAAATAGTCATCGTCCCTTAGCGGTTCCCAGGGCTGCAGATGCTGGCGATGGGTGTTTTCATAACGGCTGATCAGCTCGGCATCATCAAATGCCAATATCCTGAGAGAAAAGCCTTCGCCTGCATACTGCATGTTTACTCCCCGTGTCAGTCACTACCCGGATTATCGTTCACACGCTCCAGCGTGGGAATGTAGTTCGTGATGCACTGCGTCACACGGCGGTTCTGCGATATCAGGTGGATTGGGGGTCGGCTCAGGTCACCTTTACGCGGCTGTAACGACCTCTTCGCGAGCAAGCTCGCTTGTGTGCTTGCACTTGCCGATCCATGCTCCTAGGCTCACCCGATCTTTGATTCGGGAAGCACCATGGACAGCTCTCTCAGCCGCCGCGAGCGGTTGCATATTGTTATTTTCGAGGCCAATACGCCTGCCGGGCGGATGTTTGACAAGGCGGTGCTGGTCGCGATTCTGCTCAGTCTGCTGGTCACTATCATCGACAGCATCGAGAGTATTCATCGTGATTACGCGATGCTTTTCGCATGGATCGAATGGGGCTTTACGCTGATGTTCGCCATCGAATACATCCTGCGCCTCTATTGCTCGCCACGGCCGCTGAAGTACGCATTCAGTTTCTACGGGCTGGTGGACCTGCTGGCCATCGTGCCCGGCGTGCTGTCGATCTATTACAGCGATGCTCAATACCTGCTGATCGTGCGGATCATTCGTATGCTGCGGATCTTCAGGGTGCTCAAGCTCGGCACCTACCTGCGCCAGGCCAACTATTTGCTGGCGGCGCTGCGTGGCAGCAAGCAGAAGATCATCGTGTTTCTGGTCACCGTGTCTACACTGGTCACGGTGTTCGGCACGCTGATGTACGTGATCGAAGGCCCAGAGCATGGCTTCACCAGTATTCCCAAGGGCATTTACTGGGCTATCGTGACCCTGACGACGGTGGGCTTTGGCGATATCGTGCCCAAGACCCCGCTCGGCCAGATGCTCTCTTCGCTGGTGATGATTACCGGCTACTCAATCATCGCCGTGCCTACCGGGATATTCACCGCCGAGCTGGCCAATGCCATGCGCGGCGAGCAACTGAAACACGACTGCCCCGTGTGCTCGAAAAACCTTCACGAGCATGGCGCGGCGTTCTGCTCAAGATGTGGCAATCAATTGTTCAAAAAAACCGAGCACAAGGCATAAGCAAAGATCTTTTCGGTCTTTAAACCGCAGGCGCGATGCTGATAGTGTCGCGGCATTACGCCATCAGGCTTGTCACACGACTCTTCATCTCAAGGACCCTGCAGTGAATAAACTCTTCGCCGCCTCGCTACTGGCCGCCGGCCTGGCTTTTGCCAGCGCTGCCCAGGCAGCTCCAACGCTGCTCAACGTCTCTTATGACGTGATGCGTGATTTCTACAAGGACTACAACAGCGCCTTCCAGAAACACTGGAAAGCCGAGAAGAATGAAGATGTGACCGTGCAGATGTCCTTCGGCGGGTCGAGCAAGCAGGCGCGTTCGGTCATCGACGGGCTGCCGGCTGACGTGATCACCATGAACATGGCCACCGACATCAACGCCTTGGCCGACAACGGCGAGCTGGTGCCGAAAGACTGGGTCAGCCGCCTGCCGAACCACAGCGCGCCCTTCACGTCGGCCACGGTGTTCATTGTGCGCAAGGGCAATCCGAAGGCCCTCAAAGACTGGCCGGACCTGATCAAGGATGGCGTGGAAGTCATCGTGCCCAACCCGAAAACCTCGGGCAACGGCCGCTACACCTACCTCTCGGCATGGGGTTACACCCTGAAAAAAGGTGGCGATGAAGCGGCGGCGAAGAAATTCGTCGGTGATCTGTTCAGCCATGTGCCGGTGCTTGATACCGGCGGCCGTGGCGCGACCACGACGTTCATGACCAACCAGATCGGCGACGTGCTGGTCACCTTCGAGAATGAAGCAGAAATGATCGCCCGCGAATTCGGTCGCGATCAGTTCGAAGTGGTTTATCCCTCCGTGTCGGCAGAAGCCGAGCCACCGGTGAGTGTGGTCGACAAGGTCGTGGACAAGAAAGGCTCCCGCCTCCTGGCTGAGGAATACCTCAACTACCTATGGTCCCCGGAAGGCCAGGAAATCGCTGCCAAAAACTACCTGCGCCCACGTGATCCGGCGGTGCTGGCCAAGTACACCGATCGCTTCCCGAAAGTGGACTTCCTCTCGGTGGAGAAAACCTTCGGTGACTGGCGCATGGTGCAGAAGACCCATTTCATCGATGGTGGGGTGTTCGACCAGATCTATCCGGGTAAATAAGCCGCTCAGGCAATGCAAAACGGCGACCTTCGAGGTCGCCGTTTTTGTTGAAGCCTGAATCATTTACTGAACTGTTTGCCCAGCCCTGCCGGTACACCACTGACATCGGTCGCCTGCCACGGACCGTTGGGGCTGGTTGCCCAGCTCCAGCCGTCATTCCACTGGTAATAGGTGCGCTGGCGATAGAAAGTGTTGGGCTGATCGTCCATCACGTACACGCCCAAGCGCGGGTCCCAATGGCTGCCGCCACCCGGTGGCGGCGCGAAGCTGGCCGAGGTCTTCGGCGCTGCGGCAGGTGCCTTGGCAGGCTCCGAAGGTGCGGTACTCGGACGCGGCGCGCCGGGCTGTTGGCCACCCGGCAGGTTAAGAATCGGATCCTGGCTGTGAGGCGGTGCCGGATGCTGGACAGCACAGGCACTCAGGCCAACGACCAGACCCAACAAGGTGATGCGTGCGGTACGGTACATAAGCGATTTCTCTAGTTATCCGGACTGTCGATGGTCAATGCCTGCTGCGCCGCAGTATCACTGGCCAGAGGCTGACTGCGGCCGACCCACTCACCGGTGGTTGGCTGCCCCGCGCGAGACACTCGCGCAACCAGTTGGACTTGCGCGAAGTTCGACAGGTTCAGTTGCGGCATCATCGCATCGGCATCGCTCAGTTCCACGTCGGCAGGCAAGTCCGCCACGGTAATGCGTTTGACCGCCAGAGGTGCCGCCGGGCCATTGATGGCGCGGGCGAAGATAAACACGCTGTCGCTCGGCCTTACTTTGCCTTGAAGCCCGGGAGCCAGCTCGACATGAATTTTTATCGACTTCGCCTTCACTGCCGGCGCCGCGTCTGCAGCGCGTTTGGCAAGGTTATCTCTGGCGCGGGCAATGCCGCCTTCCAGTGCCGAACGCGATGCGTCATCTGCGGGCAGTGCGGCAAGTAACCGGGTCCAATAATCCACGGCCGCCTGATAGCGCTGTGTTTCGAACGCGGCAATCCCGAGCAGGCCAAGGCTGGTGACTTCCCTGGGGTCAGCCTGCAGCGCTTCGTCGGTCAGCGCCTGCACCTGTGGCGTGAAGTGCTTGCCGCGGGCGAAATACAGCGCCTGAGCCCATTGCCCGAGCAACTCGGGCTGCCTTCCGGCCAGCGCCACCGAACGCTCGAACATCTGCGCGGCATCACCGGGGCGGTTCTGCGCCATATAGCTGCGCGCCAGAAAATAGAGGTTTTCGGCGGAATCCGGCTGAGCCTGCACGCTGCGCTCAAGGCGCTGGGTCATGTCTGCCAGCGAGGTCGGTGGTCGAGCGAATTCGCGACTCAATTCAACCCGGTCACTGGCACCCAGTTGAAGATAGCCCGCCAGTCCCAACACCGGGACCAGCACCGCAGCCAGCACCAGCAAGGGCTTGCCCAGACGCGATGTCCGGGCAGGCTCTGCGCCTTCGGTGTCGGCGAGCAGCTCGCGCGCTGCTTCGGCACGTGCAGCCTGCAATTGCGTCGCCGACAACACGCCCTGCTCGTGCTGAACCTGTAACTCGCTCAGTCGCTCCTGATACAACGCCACGTTCAGAGCCGTGCGGTCTTCTTCCCGTTGCGCGCGATGGCCGCGCAGCAGCGGAATCAGCAAAAAGCTCAGCGCGACCAGCAGCAACAGCCCGGTTGCCATCCAGAAATCGATCATGGGCGGTGCTCATCCAGCAAGGTGGCAAGACGCTGCCGCTCATCTTCGGAGAGTCCGTCGGCCTGTGCGGATTGTGCCTTGCGGCGGCAGCCAACGATAAGCCCGATCACCACAAGCCCGCCGACCAGCAGGCAGGCCGGCCCGAACCACAGCAGCCAGGTACGCGCAGTCAGGCTCGGTTTGTAGCGAACGAAATCGCCATAGCGATCGACCATGAAATCGATGATCTGCTGATTGCTCTGCCCCTCGCCCAGCATGCGGTAGATTTCCTTGCGCAAATCGGCGGCAATCGGCGCATTGGAGTCGGCGATGTCCTGGTTCTGGCATTTCGGGCAGCGCAGTTCTCTGGTCAGTTCGCTGTAGCGCGCGCGCTCGGCGTCGTCGCGAAAGGCATAAGCGTCGATGGCCGCGTGAGCAATACCGGAACACAGCATGCCGAGCAGGACGATCAACAGACAGCGCTTCATGGCCGCGCCTCATCAACCAGTTGCTGATAACGCGCGGCAAGCTTTTCGCGCCACACCGCATCGTCGATGACCCCGACGTGTTTGTAACGGATGACGCCTTGAGCATCGATCAGGAAGGTTTCCGGCGCGCCGTACACCCCCAGGTCGAGCCCCAGAGAGCCCTCCTGGTCACGAATATTCAACCGATACGGATCATGGAATTCCTTGAGCCATTTCAGCGCGTCCGCGTTGACGTCCTTGTAATTCACGCCGTAGATCAGCACGCCCTGCTGCGCCAGCCGGGTCAGTACAGGATGCTCCACCCGGCAGGCCACGCACCAGGTGCCCCAGACGTTGACCAGCGCAGGTTTGCCGAGCAGATCGGCACGGCTCAACATCCGCTCGTCCTGCACCGACGGTAGCGAGAACGCCGGAAAAGGTTTGCCGATCAGCGCCGAAGGCAGCTCAGAGGGGTCCAGATACAAACCGCGATACAACAACGCCGCCACGCCCAGAAACAGCACCAGTGGCAGTACCATGAACCAGCGTTTCATTGTGCAGCTCCCGACAGACCCAACGCCTCGCGCACCTTGTTCTTGACCCGGGTGCGATAACGCCGATCGAGCGCCGCCAGCACCCCGCCCAGACCGGTCAGCAGGCCGCCAAGCCAGATCCAGCGCACAAACGGTTTGACATGAACCCGAACAGCCCACGCACCATCGCCCAGCGGCTCCCCCAGGGCGACATACAGGTCGCGACTGAAACCGGCATCAATGCCCGCCTCGGTCATCATCGATTGCTGCACGGTGTAGAGGCGTTTCTCCGGGTGCAGTTCGGTCAGTTGAACGCCGTTGCGTAACACGCGAACGGTGCTCCGATCCGAGGTGAAGTTCGGCCCTTCATAATGCCGGGCGCCCTCGAAGACAAAGGTATACCCACCCAGTTCGGTGGATTCGCCGGGGGCCATGCGCAAATCGCGCTCGGCGCTGTTCTGGCTCGACAGCACCACGCCCAGCGCGCACACGACAATGCCAAGGTGCGCCAGCTGCATGCCCCAGTAGCTGCGGGTCAGACTGCGTGCACCACTGAGCAGCCCCCTGTGGCGGGTCTTGTCGAACAGGTCGCGAACACCGGCCAGCAGCACCCAAGCGGCAAGCATCAGAGCGGCCAGCACCGCCCACTGGAAATCGTCCAGCAGCAGACCGGCCAGCACTGCCAGAACGACGCTGCCGAGCAGTACCGGGGCCAGCATGCCGAGCAGCCATTTCAGTGGTGTGTCCTTCCAGCGCACCAGTACACCGACCGCCATGACCGCCAGCAACAGGCCCATCAACGGCACGAACAGCGTGTTGAAGTAAGGCGGGCCGACCGACATCTTGGCGCCGCTCATGGCATCGATCACCAGCGGATAAAGGGTGCCCAGCAGAATCATGGACGCGGCAACCACCAGCAACAGGTTATTGCCCAGCAGCAGGGTTTCCCGCGACCACAGACCGAACCCGACGTGGCTTTTGACCACCGGTGCGCGAATCGCAAACAGGGTCAGCGAACCGCCGACCACGAACAGCAAAAACATCAGGATGAACACGCCGCGCGCCGGGTCCGAGGCAAAGGCGTGAACGGAGGTCAGCACTCCGGAACGGACCAGGAAAGTGCCCAGCAGGCTCAGAGAAAACGCAGCAATGGCCAGCAATACCGTCCAGCTCTTGAACACGCCACGTTTTTCCGTGACCGCCAGCGAGTGAATCAGCGCAGTGCCCACCAGCCAGGGCATGAACGAGGCGTTTTCCACAGGGTCCCAGAACCACCAGCCGCCCCAGCCCAGTTCGTAATACGCCCACCACGAGCCAAGGCTGATGCCGATGCCGAGAAAGGCCCAGGCCACCAGCGTCCACGGCCTGGACCAGCGCGCCCAGGCAGCGTCGAGTCGGCCGCCGAGCAAGGCAGCGATGGCGAACGCAAAGGCTACGGAGAAGCCGACATAGCCCATGTACAGCATCGGCGGATGCACGATAAGGCCAATGTCCTGCAACAGCGGGTTCAGATCACGTCCGTTGGCAGGCATCTGCGGCAACAGACGCGCGAACGGGTTGGAGGTGAGGATCAGAAACGACAGAAAACCCAGGCTGATCATGCCCATCACGGCGAGGACCCTCGCCAGCATCACCTGCGGCAGTTGCCGGGAAAACACCGACACGGCGAAGGTCCAGCCACCAAGAATCAACGCCCAGAGCAGCAGCGAACCTTCATGCGCACCCCACACGGCGCTGAATTTGTAGTACCAGGGCAGCGCGGTGTTGGAGTTCTGTGCAACGTAGGCGACTGAGAAGTCGTCGACCATGAACGCGTAGGTCAGACAACCGAAGGCGAAGATCAGAAAGCTGAACTGGCCCCAGGCTGCGGGACGGGCAAGGCTCATCCACAAGCGATCACCGCGCCATGCGCCGATCAGCGGAATGATGGCCTGCACCAGCGCAAAGCAGAATGCCAGAATCATGGCCAGCTGGCCGAGTTCGGGAATCATCGGTCAACCCTGTTTGACGGGTGTGGAAGACGCAGCCGATACCGCCTGACCGCTATCACGCAGCGCCTTGGTGACCTCGGGGGGCATGTATTTCTCGTCATGCTTGGCCAGTACTTCATCAGCCACCACTACACCCTGTGCATTGAGTTTGCCCAGCGCCACGATGCCCTGCCCTTCACGAAACAGATCAGGAAGAATGCCTCGGTAGGTGATGGTCACCGACTTGTTGAAATCGGTGACCACAAAACGCACGTCCAGCGAATCGGCCGAGCGCTGCAATGAGCCCTTTTCGACCATGCCGCCAGCCCGAATGCGCGTATCCAGCGGTGCCTCACCATTGGCGATCTGGCTGGGGGTGTAGAACAGGTTGATGTTTTCCTGCAAGGCGCTGAGGGCCAGGGTCACGGCCAGACCGACACCGGCCAGCAGCGCGACAATGATCAACAAGCGTTTTTTGCGCAACGGGTTCACGGGCGATTCTCCCGCTTCAGGCGACGCGCCTGCTGTTTCATAAACCGCTGCCGAGCCCATAGCGGCAGCGCCACGTTGACCAGCAGTACCACAAGGCACAGACCGTAGGCCGACCAGACAAACACGCCGTGGCGGCCCATGGCAAGAAAGTCGCTGAACGATGCAAAACTCAAAGCGTGTTCTCCGACTGCGCGGTTGTGTGACCCAGGCTGCGCAGTATCTCGGCCTTGACCCATTGCGTGCGCGCTTCGCGGCGCAATACTTCAAGACGCATGCGCATCATCAACAGCACGCCGAACAAGCAGTAGAAACCCAGCGTGGTGAACAGCAGCGGTAGCCACATTTCAGCCGGCATGGCGGGCTTCTCGGTGAGGCTGAACGTCGAACCCTGGTGCAGGGTGTTCCACCACTCGACCGAATACTTGATGATCGGAATGTTCACCACACCGACGATGGCCAGCACCGCGCAGGCCTTGGCGGCGCTGTCGCGGTTACTGATGGCATTGCCCAGCGCGATCAGGCCGAAATACAGAAACAGCAGAATCAGCATCGAGGTCAGTCGCGCGTCCCAGACCCACCATGCTCCCCAGGTGGGCTTGCCCCAGATCGCGCCGGTCGCCAGCGCCAGCGCGGTCATCCACGCGCCAACAGGTGCAGCGCAATGCAGTGCGACATCGGCCAGCTTGATTCTCCAGACCAGCCCGACCAGCCCGCACACGGCCAGCATGACGTAACAGGACTGGGCGAGCATCGCGGCAGGTACGTGGATATAAACGATCCGGAAGCTGTTGCCCTGCTGGTAATCCGGCGGCGCGAACGCCAGGCCCCAGACCATGCCGATGACCAGCAACAGCACGGCGGCAACACTCAACCAGGGCAGCAGGCGTGCGCTGACGCGATAAAACCCTTTCGGTGAGCCGAGCGTGTGCAGCCAGGCCCAACCGATGCTGCTTTTCATGGCGTTGCTTTTCATCAGGGTACATCCAGGGTATTGAACGGCATCGAAGTCTCGATCCCGGAACCACAATTATTCGCCGATGCTGATCTTCAGGCCAGCGGCTATCGCAAAGGGTGTCAGGGTGATCGCCAGCGCCGCCAGGCTGCCCAGCCACAACAGATAGCCGGTCGTCGGCATGCCCTGCAACGCGGCCTGCAACGCACCGCTGCCCAGAATCAGCACCGGGATATACAGCGGCAGTATCAACAATGCCAGCAGCAGGCCGCCACGCTTCAACCCCACGGTCAATGCCGTCCCCAATGCCCCCAGCAGGCTGAGCACCGGTGTGCCCAGCAGCAGTGAAACCATCAACACCGGCAGGCACTGCACCGGCAGGCCGAGCATCAAGGCCAGCAAGGGTGACAACAGTACCAGTGCCAGCCCGGAAAAAACCCAGTGTGCCAGCACTTTGATCAGCACCAGAAGGGCCAGCGGGTGCGGCGAAAGGACCCACTGCTCCAGCGAGCCGTCCTCGAAATCACTGCGCAACAGCCCGTCCAGCGACAGCAGCACGGCCAGCAGCGCCGCCACCCAGACCAGCCCCGGCGACAAGGTTTGCAACAATTGCGTCTGCGGTCCCAGCGCTAGCGGAAACAGGGCGACCACGATCGCGAAGAACACCAGTGGGTTAGCCAGCTCTGCGGGACGCCTCGCCAGCAGCCGCACCTCACGGAGCATCAGCAGGACAAACACATTGCTCATGCTGACCACTGCCCCAGGTCGAGGTCCCGATAGCCCGCAGGCACCCGGCTCAGGCTGTGGTGGGTGGTCATGACAATCATGCCGCCCTGTTCACAGTGCCCGGCAAGGTGGTTTTCCAGTTGCTCGATGCCTTGGCGGTCGAGCGCGGTAAACGGCTCGTCGAGCAGCCAGAGTGGCGGACCCGGCAGATACAGACGCGCCAGCGCGACGCGACGCTGCTGCCCAGCCGACAAGGTGTGACAGGGCACGTCCTCGAAACCTGCCAGACCGACCGCATCGAGGGCGGTGGCTATGGCGTCGGCATCGGCTGGCTTGTGAAGTGCACTGAGCCAGGACAGGTTTTCCAGCGGCGTCAGCACATCCTTGAGCGCTGGCGCATGACCGATCCACAACAGCTTGCTGCCCGGTGCCGCGGGCTCACGACCCACTGGCTGCGTGTCGAGCACTACCTGCCCGACCGTTGGCTGCATCAACCCGCACAGCAGGCGCAGCAGGCTGGTCTTGCCGCAGCCGTTGGGACCGCTGATCTGCAGCATGTCGCCTGTGTGCAACTGAAGATCGAGGTTTTCGAACAGCATCCGCCCGTCCCGCTCACACGCCAGAGCCGTCGCTTGCAAAAATGGGGTGGCTGGGATCATCGAGCGTTTCCAGTGCTTTGCGTCGCGAAATGTGCCAAAACAGACACATACGGAGTAAAACGCGGTTCAAGTCGGGGTTGATACGGCCGTTACATGAAGAGAAGTTAATGGCGGCTGGTCCGGTTTTGGCCGGTATTATACATGCGAGTCCTGTTATCAAAGGGGCAATTTCCTCGGGTCGATAGTTCAATGACAGGCGACATCACCAGCGTTCCGGCAACAAACGCCACCATGACACTGCTGCGCAACGGCATCTCCCCGGCGCAAGTGCTGACCATGCTGCAATCGGCGGAAAATCTGATCCCCGAAGGCGAAACCGTCAACGCCGAAGTGCTGACCCTCAAGCAGGTCAACCAGAACTTCCAGCTGCTGTTGCGACTGGTGCTCGCCAACGGCAGCCTGACCAATTTACCGGTCACCAGCAGCGTCCCGTTCACGCCCGGCAGCCTGCTGCAAGTGGCGCAGGCGTCGGCCAACGAGCTGACCTTGACGCTGCAGCAGCTCAACGGCGCGCTGAAAAACTCGATGACCAGCATCGATACCCGACAATTACCGGTCGGCACGCTGCTGCAGGGCAAAGTCATGACCAGCCAGGTGATCGCTCAGGGAGTCAATCAACTGGCCGGCCAGAGCCCGGCCGCTGCGACGCCCACCTACCGGTCCATCGTGATGCTGCTCAACACAGCGCTGGCGGGTTCCAGCCTGACCATCGAGAGCCCGCAGCCGCTGACGGTCGGCAGCCTCTTGAGCGCTCAGGTACAAGGCAATCAGGCACTCAACTTCGTTGCCCTGCCCGGTCGTTTCGACCAACTGGCCGTGGCGCAGCAACTGTCCGCACAGCAAAATCGCCAAGGCTCGCTGGACACTCTGATCAACGCACTGCAAAACCTGCAGTCCGGCAGCCCGACCAGTACCAGCCCGGCCATCAGCGCGCCGCTGCAGGCCAGTATCAACCAGTTACTCGCCGACCTGCCCGACGTTGAGCAGATGACCACGCCCAAAGGCGTCGCCCAGGCGCTCAACGCCAGCGGTGTATTTCTGGAAGCCAAGCTGCTGGCCGGATTGAACCCGGCGCACATGCCGGACATGAAAGCCAATCTGATGCGCCTGATCGCCCAGATCCTTCCCGGCCTGCCGGATAACACGTCCTATGGCGCAGCGGCGGCGTCCAATACCCTGGCGCGCACAATGCCCAATGCAATCCGCAATGCGCTGGGCACCCTGGGCCTGGTCGCGGCACGCACTCAGCCAAGCATTTTTCCGCTGCCATCGCGCACGGTCAGCGGAGGCGAGAAGGAGGACGATCTGGAAATCCTCCTCAAGCTCGCTGCGGCTGCCGTATCACGCCTGCAAAGCCATCAACTGGGCGGTCTGGAGCAGACACGTACCAACGCCGACGGCACCCAGGTGACCACCTGGCAACTGGAAGTGCCAATGCGCAACGCCCACGACATCGTGCCCTTGCAGGTCAAGGTGCAGCGCGAAGACACGCCGGATCAGGAGGCCGCCGAAGACCGTGATGATGGCGAGATCAAGGACACCCGGGAAAAGCTCTGGAAAGTCGATCTGGCGTTCGACCTCGAGCCGTTGGGCCCCTTGCAGGTGCATGCACAGTTACTGCGCGGCACGCTGTCCAGCCAGCTGTGGGCCGAGCGCCCCGACAGCGCGGCATTGATCGAACATGAGCTGGGGTATCTGCGCGAACGGCTGATAGCCTGCGGCCTGGCAGTGGGTGAACTGGCCTGCAGTCACGGCACACCGCCAAGCGGTCCGCGTACCGCGCTCGAACAACGCTGGATCGACGAGAACGCCTGATGAGCCTACCCGACCACACTCCGCGCCAGGCTATCGCCCTCAGCTATGACGGCCAGCATGCTCCGACGCTCAGCGCCAAGGGCGACGACCAGTTGGCCGAGGCGATTCTGGCCATTGCTCGCGAATACGAAGTGCCCATCTACGAGAATGCCGAACTGGTCAAGCTGCTGGCACGCATGGAGCTGGGCGACAGCATTCCCGAGCCGCTGTACCGCACGATTGCCGAAATCATCGCGTTCGCCTGGCACCTGAAAGGCAAGTTTCCGGCAGGTCAGGACCCGGACGCGCCACCTGTCGAGCGCGATATTACACCGCGCTACTGACAGCAGAAGCGCTGGCCGGTATCACATCGAAATCGGCTTGCGCCCTGCAAACGAGTGCGCCAGGGTACCGCCGTCGACCAGGTCCAGCTCGCCACCCAGCGGAACGCCGTGGGCGATGCGCGACGCGACCAGGCCCTTGTCATGGAGCAACTGGGCGATGTAATGCGCCGTCGCTTCGCCTTCCACGGTCGGATTGGTCGCGAGAATCACTTCGGTGAAGGTGCCCTGCTGGCTGATGCGTTCCATCAACTGCGGAATGCCGATGGCCTCCGGCCCCAGGCCGTCGAGCGGCGACAGATGGCCCTTGAGCACGAAGTAACGACCGCGGTAGCCGGTCTGCTCCACCGCATAGACATCCGTCGGGCCTTCAACCACGCACAACAACGTGTCATCACGACGCGTATCTGCACATTGCGGGCAGAGTTCCTCTTCGGTCAGCGTACGGCACGAGCGGCAGTGACCCACGCCGTCCATCGCCTGCCCCAGTGCCTGCGCCAGCCGCGAACCGCCGCTGCGGTCACGCTCCAGCAACTGCAACGCCATGCGCTGAGCGGTTTTCTGACCGACGCCCGGCAGCACGCGGAAGGCATCGATCAACTGGCGAATCAGGGGGCTGAAACTCATGGAGAAAAATCCGACAAAAACACAAGACGCGGTTTATACCCGCGCGTTGCCGTGAGCGTCAATTAAGGTATTCAACCCTGCGACCAACAGCGTGCCGTTGCTTTGCCGGATCAGGCTTTCAGAGCTGTCTCGAGAAACTCGGTCAACGCCTGCACCCGTGCGCTGCGATGCTTGCGTACAGGCACCAGCAGGTTGATCGGCGCACTGGCCAGTTGCCAATCGGCGAGCACCCTTACCAGCCTGCCGCTGGCAATGGCGTCGCTGACGTCCCACTGCGAGCGCAACACGATGCCCAGCCCCTGCTCGGCCCAGCGCCGGGCGACCGAACCGTCGTTGCTGAGCAGCGCGGGCTCGATGCGCAGGGTCTTTTTGGTCTGGCCCTTGCTCAGGTGCCAGAGGGTAACGTCTTCATCGTTTTCGCGAATAGAGATGCAGCGATGGGCAGCCAGCTGTTCGGGCGTCGAGGGCACACCATGTTGCTCGATATACGCCGGGCTGGCGCATAGCCAGCGATGGTTCTGCGCCAGCGGCCTGGCGATCCACTGGCTGTCATTGAGGCTACCGATGTGTATCACCGCATCGCTGTCATGACGGTCCGGCCAGGGTGTTTCGCGCAGGTCCAGCTGCAGACACAACTGCGGGTGCAGCCTGGCGAAGCGCGCCAGCAGCGGCGCAATACGCTGGCGCCCATAACCGAATGGCGCTGCCAGGCGCAGCGTACCCACCAGCCGTTCGTCACGCTGCTTGAAGGACTCCGGGAGCGCCTCCAACTGCTCCAGCAACTGTGCGCTTTCGCGTGCGAAACGCTCGCCATCAGCGGTCAGACTCAGGCGCCTGGCGTCGCGATTGGCCAGGGTGATGCCCAGTTGCGCCTCCAGTTTGCGCAAGCGCATCGACAACGCCGGCGGCGAGACGTTGAGGATTCTGGCGGCAGCACTGAGCGATTCGCAGCGCGACAGGGTCACGGCCAAACGCAGGTCTTCGATGGCTATCATTCACTTCAGCTTAATGATTGATGATCACGCATTGAACCACAGCTTCATCATCGCTGCGTAGAGTGGCTGCCGTACCCAGCCACATGAGCGCTCTCCATGTCAGCCTCCCTGTCCTCTCTCGATACGCCTGTCGCGCTGCTCGATGTGTCGCGCATGCAGCACAATATCCAGCGCATGCAACAACGCATGAATGAACTGGGCGTGCGCTTGCGCCCACACGTCAAGACCAGCAAATGCCTGCCGGTCATTCAGGCGCAGATTGCAGCGGGCGCCAGCGGCGTCACGGTATCGACATTAAAGGAGGCCGAACACTGCTTTGCCGAGGGCATCGACGATGTGTTCTATGCCGTGGCCATTGCGCCCGGCAAGCTGGAGCAGGCACTCAGACTGCGGCGCAAGGGCTGCCGCCTGAGCCTCCTGACCGACAGCTTGGCGGCTGCCCGGGCGATTGTGGTCTTCGGCCAGGCGCATGACGAACGTTTCGACGTCTGGATTGAAATCGATTGCGACGGTCATCGTTCCGGCCTGACCGTCGACGATGCATCGCTCGTCGAGGTCGCGCGCACGCTGGTCGACGGTGGCATGCAACTGCGTGGGGTAATGACCCATGCCGGGTCCAGTTATGACCTCGACACCCCCGCAGCCCTGCAAGCCCTCGCCGAACAGGAGCGCAGGCTCTGCGTCAGCGCCGCCGAGCGGATTCGTCAGGCAGGACTGCCCTGTGCGGACGTCAGCATTGGTTCGACACCGACGGCCCTGTCGGCGCAGAGCCTGCACGGCGTGACCGAAGTTCGCGCCGGCGTGTATGTGTTCTTCGACCTGGTGATGCACAACATTGGCGTATGCCAGGCAGATGAGCTGGCCCTGAGCGTGTTGACCACGGTCATCGGCCACCAGCAGGACAAGGGCTGGATCATCGTTGACGCGGGCTGGATGGCCATGAGCCGCGACCGTGGCACTCAGCGCCAGCGCGAGGATTTCGGCTACGGCCAGGTGTGCAGCGAAAGCGGCGAGTGGATCGACGGTGCACGGGTCACCGGTGCCAATCAGGAGCACGGCATCATCACGCTCGCTACGGGCAGCGAGACCGACATCAGCAAGCGTTTTCCCATCGGCAGCCGACTGCGCATTCTGCCCAATCACGCCTGTGCCACCGGCGCGCAATTCCCGGACTACCACGCCTGCGACAGCGAAGGCGCAATCCATACCTGGAGTCGCCTGCATGGCTGGTGAGATGAAACCGATCAGTACGTCCCTGGCCGCCGCACCCGGTGGGCATTATTCGCAGGCGATGCTGCATCAGGGCACGCTGCATGTTTCCGGACAATTGCCGGTGCGCGCCGATGGCAGTCACAGCGTCGGGGAGCCGTTCGAGGTCCAGGCTGCGGTCGCGCTGGACAATCTGCTGGCCATCCTCGGCGCGGCGGGATGCAGTACGAATGACCTGCTGAAAGTGACGATTTATATCGCCGGCGTCCAACACTGGCCTGCCTTCGACCGCCTCTACGCGGGCTATCTGGGCGAGCATCGCCCTGCGCGTGCCGTAGTGCCGGTCCCGGAATTGCACCACGGCTACCTGATCGAGATCGAAGCCCTGGCGCGCTGTGATCAATGAACATGACCGGGAGCCCCTCATGACCCCACAAAAAAGCGATGTCCTGATTATCGGCGGCGGCTTCATGGGCGCGTCCTCCGCGTTTTTTCTGCGCCAGCACGGCCGTTCGGTCACCCTGCTGGAGCGTGACCAGATCGGCCAATATGCCAGCGGCGTGAATTTCGGTAACGTGCGCCGTCAGGGACGATTTCTTGGCCAACTGGAACTGTCCAATCGCTCTTGGGCACTGTGGAAGCGCCTGCCTGAGCTGATCGGTGAAGACCTGGAATTCATTCCCAGCGGGCACATGCGCGTTTGCTATCGCGAAGACGAAATTGCCGAACTGGAAGCCTATGCCGCCGCCCCGGAAGCCCGCGAGCTGGATTTGCAGATCCTTTCCGGCAAGGCTCTGCATGACCGTTTTCCGTTTCTTGGTGCACAAGTCAAAGGCGGTTCCTATGCGCCCCATGACGGGCACGCCAACCCACGGTTGGCTGCACCCGCATTCGCCCGTGCGGCGATTCGCGCAGGTGCAAGAATTGAGGAACGCACTGAAGTGATCGAGGTGCAGAAGGTCGGCGGCGAGTTTCAGGTCACCACCGCCGATGGACAGCTATTCGTCGCCGAACAGTTGCTCATCACTGCGGGTGCCTGGGGCGCCAGGCTCGCCGAGCAATTCGGCGAGTCAGTGCCTCTTGAGCCGAACGGACCGCAGATGTCGGTGACAGAACCGATACCTTACGCGCTGCCGACGGTGATCGGGGTGTTCACCAGGATCAAGGAAGAAGTGATCTATTTCCGGCAGATCCCGCGCGGCAACATCATCATCGGAGGCGGCAATCGCAATAAACCGGACATGCTCAACCGCCGCGCCTACTTCAAGCCGGAGAGCCTGATCAACCAGATGAAACAGATGAAACGCCTGCTACCGGGTGCAGAGAAGCTGAACATCATCCGTGTCTGGAGCGGCATCGAGAGTTACACGCCGGACTCGCTGCCGATCATGGGCCGCAGCGGCAAGGTCGACGGCCTGTTCTACGCGTTTGGCTTCTGCGGCCATGGTTTTCAGCTTGGCCCCGGCGTCGGTGACGTCATGGCCGAGCTGATCAGCACCGGCAGCACGCGCACATTGATCAGCCCGTTCGATATTCGCCGCTTCACCGATCCGACTGCCATCGAGATGCCGCTCATGTCCAGCCTGATGAGCACTGGAAAGCTGGTATGAG
Organism: Pseudomonas cerasi; assembly: GCF_900074915.1. Lineage (GTDB taxonomy): Bacteria > Pseudomonadota > Gammaproteobacteria > Pseudomonadales > Pseudomonadaceae > Aquipseudomonas > Aquipseudomonas cerasi. The sequence continues at coordinate 2,058,881 of NZ_LT222319.1, read as the reverse complement.
CCCAACCACTCACCCACCCCATTGCAACGGAGGCGCCATGCCTGCAACCACAGACGCTCACTACCAGTATCGCCCGGTGACTGCGGAGGATATCCCGGCAGCCCATGCCCTTTCAGTGAGCCTCAAATGGCCACATCGCGAACAGGACTGGGCAATGGTGCAACGTACTTCCGAGGGCTTTGTCGCCGAGCATGATGGCCAGCTGGTTGGCGTAGCGTTTACCTGCCATCAGGGCGACTGGTCCTCGATCGGGCTGGTGATCGTCCGCGATGATCATCAGGGCAAAGGCATCGGTCGCCGCTTGATGAAGCTGTGTCTCGACGCGACGGCACCGCGCACGCCAGTCCTCAACGCTACGGAACTGGGCGCGCCGCTTTACCAGAGTCTGGGTTTCGTAGATTTTGCCCGCATCCAGCAGCATCAGGGCATTGCTGACCTGTCAGGTCTGTTGGCACCGAAAGACGACCTGCCGATTCGTACGCTGGGTCCGACCGACCACGCAGAACTGATCCGACTGGCCAACGCGGGCAGCGGCCTGGATCGCACTGCCGTGTTGACTGACCTGTTGTCGCGCGATGCAGAACGCGCGGTCGGGATTGAATACGCAGGTCAGTTGCAAGGCATCGCCCTGCTGCGCCGCTTCGGGCGCGGTCATATCATCGGTCCGGTGGTCGCCCGTGATGTCGATCAGGCACAACGATTGATTGAACACCTGTTGCAACAGATACCCGGCATGTTCGTGCGCTTCGACATTCTGGCTGACTGCGGACTGGCAGCGTGGCTCGAAGGGCTGGGGCTGCCATGTGTCGACAGGGCACCGCGCATGGTGCTCGGGACGCCGCCCGCCTCCGTCCCGGATGTGCAGCAATTCGCGCTGGTGACTCAGGCGATCGGCTGAAAACAGCGCGGATAAACGGCCAAAACAGGTCCGCCATGTTAGCGGGTTGCATACAGCAGATTATTCTTTGCAACCCGGCAGATCGGCGCTTTTTATCCAGACTGCTTTGTTAGCTTATGGGTATCGAACGGCCTGACAGCAAAGTGCCTGGCCTTGACCATTATTGCTCCAGGGAGCCCGCTGGATGACCTCACAGTCCTTGAACAGCCATCACGTTGATCCGGACACCGCGCTGAAACTGTATATCGATGGGGGGTGGTCCGCCCCGCTCGACCCGGTCAGTATTGCGGTGATCAACCCTGCGACCGAAGAGGTGGTGGCGCATGTCGCCAGTGGCTCGGCCGCCGATGTCGACCGTGCGGTTGCAGCAGCGCGGGCAGCCTTTGCCGGCTGGTCCGGCACCTCGCCACACGCCCGGGCACAGATAATCGGTCGGATCCACGAGCTTATTCTTGAGCGCAAGGAACAACTGGCGCAGGCGATCTCGCTGGAGATGGGCGCAGCCATCAGTTCGGCGCGGGCCATGCAGGTGCCACTGGCCGCCGAGCATGTGCGTGTCGCACGTGACCTGCTGGCGACCTATCGCTTCCAGACCGTTGAAGGCGGCACGGCAATCGAACGCGAGCCCATCGGGGTGTGTGGCCTGATCACGCCGTGGAACTGGCCGTTGTATCAAATCACCGCCAAAGTCGCCCCGGCCATCGCGGCGGGTTGTACGGTGGTGCTCAAGCCCAGCGAATTGTCGCCTTTGAGCGCCCTGCTGTTCGCGCAACTGGTGCATGACGCCGGTCTGCCGCCCGGCGTGTTCAACCTGGTCAATGGCAGCGGCCCCGAGGTCGGCGGCGCGATGGCGGCCCACCCTGATATCGACATGATCTCGATCACTGGTTCCAATCGGGCAGGCGCATTGGTGGCGCAGGCCGCCGCACCGACGGTTAAACGAGTGACTCAGGAACTGGGCGGCAAATCACCGAATATCCTGCTGCCCGACGCCGACTTCGCCAAAGCGGTGCCGCCCGGCGTGATGGCCGCGTTCCGCAATGTGGGTCAGTCGTGCAGCGCACCAACGCGAATGATCGTGCCCAGGAACCGATTGGCGGAAGTCGAAGCGCTGGCTGCCGAAACGGCCGCGGCAATCGTTGTGGGTGATCCGCAGTCGGAGCACACGGTATTGGGCCCTATCGCCAACGAGGCGCAGTTTCACCGTGTCCAGGCGATGATCGATGCCGGGCTGAGCGAAGGCGCGAAGCTGGTGTGCGGCGGGCCGGGACGGTTGCTGGGCCATGAGCGAGGCTTCTATACCCGGCCAACGGTGTTTTCCGAGGTGGATTCGTCCATGCGTATCGCCCGGGAAGAGATTTTCGGCCCGGTGCTGTGCCTGATGGCCTACGACACGATTGAGGAGGCTATCGCAATTGCCAACGATACGGTCTATGGCCTGGGTGCGCATGTACAGGGGCAGGACCTTGACCTGGCGCGCTCGGTCGCTTCGCGCATTCGTGCCGGGCAAGTGCACCTGAACTACCCCGCCTGGAACCCGATGGCCCCGTTCGGCGGCTACAAGCGCTCTGGCAACGGTCGCGAGTATGGCGTGCAGGGGTTCGAAGAGTATCTGGAGACCAAGGCTATTGTGGGGTTTGGCTGAGTGGGGTTTGTGATGCGCGCTAATTCTTGCTGATCGCGAGGATCGTTCCAACGCTCCGCGTCGGAATGCAGTTCGTGACGCTCCGCGTCACAAACTACATGCCAACGTGGCATTGGCACGATAGTCACTGGAGCGTGCGAAACGAGAGTGAGAAATCACTTTCTCGCCGTTTTGGCCACGTCCAGCCTGCGCAGGTGGCAGGTGACTTCTTCGCGGTCGTGGTAGAGCTGTTTGCAGCCGATGGCCACCCGTACCCCTCGCGCCTGAAAGCCCTCTTCGATGCGGTCGAGCAGTCGGCGTACTTCAGCGTAGCGCTGTTTCATCGGCAACTTGAGGTTGACCACCGCTTCGCGGCACAGGCCTTCACCCAGCCAGGTTTCCAGCAGCGCCGCATTGCGCGCAGGCTTTTCGACGATGTCGCAGACCATCCAGTCGACTGGCTGCCGAGGCTTGTAGGTAAAACCGTCGGCCATCAAGTGCTGAACCAGCCCGGTGTCCATCAGGCTTTCCGCCATCGGTCCGTTATCGATGGCGGTCACTAGCATGCCGCGGCGCACCAGTTGATACGTCCAGCCGCCCGGCGCGGCACCCAGGTCCACACCGGTCATGTCGCCGGAAAGGCGCTCGTCCCACTGGTCTCTGGGAATGAAGTGGTGCCACGCCTCTTCTAGCTTCAAGGTCGAACGGCTTGGCGCCTCGCGGGGAAACTTGAGGCGCGGGATGCCCATAGGCCACATGGCGGAGTTGTCCGCATCGGCCAGACCGAGAAACACCTCGCGACCACTCTTGAAGGTCAGCAGCAGACGCGGCTTGCGCGGGTCATCCACCAGTTTGCCTGCCTGAGTCAGGGCCTTGCGCAGCGGCGCTTCGAACTTCTTGCAGAAATTCGACAGCTCCTTGCCGTCGTTGGTATCCACCACCTCAAGCCACAGACTGCCGCAGATCGGGAACGCCGCCAGCTGCGCCAGAATCACGCTGATGCGATCGGTTTCCGGCAACTCGAGAAACAGCCCCCGCGCCCACTGCCGGGGAAAGATCAGCTTGTCGAAGCGCTGACCGTTCATCAACCGCTCGGCACCATCCGCCTCGGTGCAGATGAATTCGGCGCAGGCGGTGCTGGGACGGGCCTTGGCATACCCGGCCACGTCCAGGCGCGCGGCGTGATCGGCTATTTCCGAGCAGACTTCGCCCTCAAAACCGGGTCGGCAGTGCATAAACAGTGTATTCATGGGTTACTCCTGGGCAGTGGGCACTCGGGCGTAACCCCGCAGACTTGAAAGCCGCGCATGATAGCCCAATCCAGGAACCACTGGTGCGGCCGAACAGTCCACAGAACTTGAAGCCTGATGCGGCGCTCCCGACCTGATGCACATGGAGCCCGTGAACCGATGTTCGGAGAACATTCCTCAAAGGAGACATTCATGCCCTCCCTCGATAGCCTGAAGAGCCTTAAAACCCTCGAAATTGATAACAAGACCTACCACTACTTCAGCCTGCCGGAAGCCGCCCGCTCACTGGGCGATCTGGACAAGCTGCCTATGTCACTCAAGGTGCTGCTGGAAAACCTGCTGCGCTGGGAAGACAACAAGACCGTCACGGGCAACGACCTCAAGGCTATTGCCGACTGGCTGACCGAGCGCCGTTCGGACCGGGAAATTCAATACCGCCCTGCCCGCGTGCTGATGCAGGACTTTACCGGTGTGCCGGCAGTGGTCGATCTGGCCGCCATGCGTGCTGCCGTGGCCAAGGCTGGTGGTGACCCGCAACGCATCAACCCCCTTTCCCCGGTGGACCTGGTGATCGACCACTCGGTAATGGTCGACAAGTTTGGCAACGCGGAAGCCTTCGGCGAGAACGTCGATATCGAGATGCAGCGCAACGGCGAGCGCTACGCGTTCCTGCGCTGGGGCCAGAGCGCTTTCGATAATTTCAGCGTGGTGCCGCCCGGCACCGGCATTTGCCATCAGGTGAACCTCGAATACCTGGGCCGCACGGTATGGACCAAGGAAGAGGACGGCCGCACTTACGCATTCCCCGACACGCTGGTCGGTACCGACTCGCACACCACGATGATCAATGGCCTGGGCGTACTGGGCTGGGGCGTGGGCGGTATCGAAGCCGAAGCGGCGATGCTTGGCCAACCGGTGTCGATGCTGATCCCGGAAGTCATCGGTTTCCGGCTGACCGGCAAACTGAAGGAAGGCATCACCGCTACCGACCTGGTGCTCACCGTCACCCAGATGCTGCGCAAGAAAGGTGTGGTCGGCAAGTTTGTCGAGTTCTACGGCGACGGCCTGGCCGATCTGCCGCTGGCCGACCGCGCGACCATTGCCAACATGGCGCCCGAGTACGGCGCAACCTGTGGTTTCTTCCCGGTCGATGACGTCACACTGGATTACCTGCGTCTGTCGGGTCGTCCCGACGAAACCGTCAAGCTGGTCGAAGCGTATTGCAAGGCTCAGGGTCTATGGCGTCTGGCAGGCCAGGAACCGGTGTTCACCGACAGCCTGGAACTGGACATGAGCACGGTCGAAGCCAGCCTTGCTGGCCCCAAGCGCCCTCAGGATCGTGTAGCGCTGCCGAATGTGTCCAAGGCCTTCAGCGATTTCCTCGGTCTACAGGTCAAGCCTGCCAAGGTCGATGAAGGTCGCCTGGAGAGCGAAGGCGGTGGCGGTGTCGCGGTTGGCAACGAGGCCCAGGTCAGCGGCGAAACCCAATATGAATACAACGGCCAGACCTATCATCTGAAAGACGGCGCTGTGGTGATCGCGGCGATCACGTCCTGCACCAACACCTCCAACCCCAGCGTCATGATGGCAGCCGGGCTGGTCGCGAAGAAAGCCGTCGAGAAAGGCCTGAAGCGCAAGCCGTGGGTGAAAAGCTCATTGGCACCCGGCTCCAAAGTGGTGACCGATTATTACAACGCAGCAGGTCTGACCCAATACCTCGATGCCCTGGGCTTCGATCTGGTCGGTTACGGCTGCACCACCTGCATCGGCAACTCCGGACCGCTGCTGGAGCCTATCGAGAAAGCCATTCAACAGTCCGACCTGACAGTCGCGTCGGTGCTTTCGGGCAACCGCAACTTCGAGGGCCGCGTCCATCCGCTGGTCAAGACCAACTGGCTGGCATCGCCCCCCCTGGTAGTCGCCTATGCACTGGCAGGCTCGGTGCGCATCGACATCAGCAGCGAACCCCTGGGCGAAGGCGCAGACGGCAAACCGGTCTATCTGCGCGATATCTGGCCGAGTCAGCAGGAAATCGCCGACGCCGTGGCCAGCGTCAACACCGGCATGTTCCATAAGGAATACGCCGAAGTCTTTGCCGGCGACGAACAATGGCAAGCCATCGAAGTGCCGCAGGCTGCCACCTACGTCTGGCAGGACGATTCCACCTACATTCAGCACCCGCCGTTCTTCGACGGCATCGACGGTCCGCTGCCGGCTATCGAAGACGTGGAAAACGCACGCATCCTGGCCCTGCTGGGCGACTCGGTGACCACCGACCATATCTCCCCTGCCGGTAATATCAAGGCCGACAGCCCTGCCGGGCGCTACCTGCAGGAGAAAGGCGTCACGTATCAGGACTTCAACTCTTACGGCTCGCGCCGTGGCGACCATGAAGTGATGATGCGCGGGACCTTTGCCAATATCCGTATCCGCAACGAAATGCTCGGCGGCGAGGAAGGTGGCAACACGGTGCATGTGCCCTCCGGCGAGAAGCTGGCGATCTACGACGCGGCCATGCGTTATCAGACAGAAGGCACGCCGCTAGTGATCATTGCCGGTCTGGAATACGGCACGGGCTCTAGCCGTGACTGGGCTGCCAAGGGCACCAACCTGCTGGGCGTCAAGGCGGTCATCGCCGAAAGCTTCGAACGGATTCACCGCTCGAACCTGGTGGGCATGGGCGTGCTGCCTTTGCAGTTCAAGAACGGCCAGACGCGCAAGACCCTCGGCCTGACCGGCAAGGAGACGCTGAAGATCACCGGACTGACCAACGCAGACGTGCAGCCGGGCATGAGCCTGACCCTGCATATCGACCGCGAAGACGGCAGCAAGGAAACCGTCGACGTGCTGTGCCGCATCGATACGCTTAATGAAGTGGAATACTTCAAGTCGGGCGGCATTCTGCATTACGTGCTGCGCCAGCTGATCGCCTCCTGATATCTCATAAATGGGGCCTGCATCCTGCTTAAGGGTCAGGCCCCAGCATGAAAATTTTTATAAACTCGCTCCTGCTCCGCCCACCTCCAGCCTGATGTATTACGGGCTGTTCACCTGTCCCATGCAGGCCGTACACGGCTGACTCTCCGGTCACTTGTCGCACGTCGCTCAATTTATCGACGTGCCCGCCGATAACCACGCCACAGTCTTCCGGATCGAAGGATCGAAATCCCATGCGCAACAACCAGCCCGTCACTCAACATGAGCGGACATTCCCTGCCGAACAACGACTGATTTCCACCACCGACACCCGAGGCACCATCACCTACTGCAACGATGCCTTTTTCGACATCAGTGGTTACAGCGAGGCTGAATTGCTCGGTGCTGCGCATAACACAGTACGTCATCCGGACGTACCGCCTGCAGTCTTCGAGCACATGTGGACCACGCTCAAGTCCGGGCAGCCGTGGATGGGCATCGTCAAGAACCGCTGCAAGAACGGCGATCATTATTGGGTCAATGCCTACGTGACGCCGGTACTGGAAAACCGCCAGGTGGTGGGTTTCGAGTCGGTACGTATCAAGCCGACCGCCGAACAGATCCGCCGTGCCGAGGCGCTTTACACCCGCCTCAACAAGGGCAAGAGCGCCGTACCAAACCGCGACAAGTGGCTGCCGGTACTTCAGGACTGGCTGCCGTTCATTCTGGTCAGCCAACTGAGCTTCCTGATCGGCGTGTGGCTCAATTCACACTGGGGTTTTGCATTGGCTGCGGCGTTGTCGGTACCGCTCGGCCTGCTGGGGCTTTCCTGGCAGCAGCGTGGCACCAAACGCTTGTTACGCCTGGCCGAACAGACCACTTCCGACCCGTTGATCGCGCAGATGTACACCGACAGCCGTGGCCCGCAAGCGCGTCTGGAAATGTCGATCCTCAGCCAGGAAGCGCGCATGAAAACCTGCCTGACGCGCTTGCAGGACACCGCCGAACACCTGAACAGTCAGGCCCGCCAGTCCAACTCGCTGGCCAATGCCAGTTCGATCGGGCTGGAACGTCAGCGTGTGGAAACCGAGCAGGTTGCCGCCGCCATCAACCAGATGGCCGCCACCACTCAGGAAGTGGCCAATCACGTAAACCGTGCCGCTGATGCCACCCAGCAGGCCAACGAACTGACGCGTCGCGGTCGCGATATCGCCGGTGAAACCCGCGAAGCCATTCAGCGCCTGTCCACCTCGGTGGGCGAAACCGGCCTGACCGTGACCCGCATGGCCAAGGACAGCGATGAAATCGGCGGCGTGGTCGATGTGATCAAAGGCATTGCCGACCAAACCAACCTGCTGGCGCTCAACGCCGCGATCGAAGCGGCGCGCGCCGGTGAGATGGGTCGCGGCTTTGCGGTTGTGGCAGATGAAGTGCGTCAGCTCGCGCAACGCACCGCCGAGTCCACCGGACAGATTCATGGCCTGATCGCCAAACTGCAGCAGACCGCAACCGACGCGGTTCACACCATGGACACCGGTCGCCGTCAGGCCGAAGAAGGCGTAGCCCGGGTACTGGAGGCAGATCAGGCGCTGGTGGGCATCAGCGAGGCCGTCGCCAATATCACCGACATGACCACGCAAATCGCCACCGCCACGGAAGAGCAAAGCGCCGTGGCCGAGGAAATCAATCGCAACATCGCCACCATCGCCAGCCTGGCAGACCAGACCTCTGACGAAGCGCGTCGCTCTGCCGTATTAAGTGGTGAACTGACCGACACGGCCAACTCACAGTATTCACTGGTAGAGCGGTTTAATCGCTAAGGCCTGAGACTGTATGCCAAGCCTCGACAAACTTCGGTTGGTCGGGGCTTTTTTATGAGCGTCAATAGTGTGCACTGTTAGCACTCCCTTCAAATCTGACAGAACTTGAGAAGCCATCTGAAGAACGTGCAGGATATTTTTTTAACATCTTCAATGACAGCAATGCAGTACTTTTGCCTATTGACAGTGGACGCATACTCCGACTAGTTGAAATTCAGTTGATGCGGTAGTTATTTATTACCCCTTACGCCGACATGCAGATCGTTTTCAGCAAAGCATTCCTGTTCGGTCTGGACACCCCGGCACCGTCAATACAAGTTTAAACACAGCAGCCTACATTTCCGCCCACAACCTTGACGGCCTCGCACGCTAACGCGTGCGAGACCCTAATGATAAAGTTGAGTGAATATTCCTACGCAGGAGTGGGAATTCAGCCAAAACCTACTTTTTTACCTTCTGTAAGACTTATCTGTAGTTAATGTCCTACAGGTATTTCACACACAAAAAGCCCTGAAATAACACTCACACCAAGCCACACCCTTTATTTACAGCATCTCCAACACTAACGAGCGATAACTCACTGTGCACATGATACCAAATGTAACTGCACAACCTCACACAAGCTTGGCTTGTCTTTGATACCGGCAGACACTTGACCTGAACACTTATGTGCCTTGTAATAATTCCGTTGCCGACAACTGCCGGCACGCATATAACAACTCAACTTAATGTCAATAAAAGAGTTAACGATGGATAAACAACAATCCACGGATGTAGCGGCGCGCACCCAAAAAGAAAAAAACACTCCCGACAGCGCGAGCACTGTTCAAGAAGCCCCACCCCACGAGAGCCGCTACCGACACGCGAGCCCTCTCCATCTACCATCCGATATTTCCAACACGCTGAAAGCACCTGTGCTGCCTAACATCGATCCTGATTCCATCAGTCACGAACAGGCACATGCGGGCATTACCATCCATATCCCTGGGTCAGTCAAAATGTGCTGGGGTGACGAAATCCATTTCTATTGGGGTAAAAACCTGTCATCGACAACGCTTTTCCATCGGGTAGGCGAAAACAGCGTGGTAAGTGTGCTGTGTATTTCCTACACTTTCACCCCCTATATTCAGTACGGTCTGGTTGACCTGTATTACGAGCTTTATCGTGATCATCGCCTGATCGGCACATCGCCAGTGTTACGGGTGAACGTCAACTACGCGGTGCCTGTCACCTCCCGCCAGAAACAACGCAAACGCAGGTTTACCGATCATTAACCGAAAAGCCCCCGGTGATCATTCACCGGGGGCTCTGGTGTTACTCAGGCACTGGCCTTAAGGATCAGAATGCCAGGCGTAACCCCACATTCGCTCCCCAGGGTTGCTCGATATGCCGACCTTTCATGTAATCGAAGTCTGCGTGCAGTTTCAGACGCTCGGACAGCGACACCGATACCCCGGCGCCCAGTTCGCCGCGCGAACCGAACAGGCTGTTATCGAATTTCACATCGTTGGCTTTCACCTCGTTGCGGCGCGAAAACTCCTGTGCAACGGCGACGCGCACATAAGGCTGCAATACCCCGCCATCCTTGAGCGCGACACTGCGGCCCAGCGAGGTGCCCACCTTGCCCAATACCGATTGGGTCTGATCGTTCTTCGCTTTCATGCCGTTGTCCAGGCGCAGTTCCTGTCCCTGAACGACGACACTGGACAACTGAGCGAACGGTTCGAGAAAGTAATCGTCCGCCAGTTTGATGTGGCGGCCGAACTCTACCCAGCCCCCTACCCCGTTGTTGGTATAGTCACCCTTGGCCTTGCTTGCATCGCTCATGGCAACATCTGCCTTGTTGCGAAAGCGGTTGAGTTTGAGCACGCCGTCAACGTAGTAGCCATCGTCCGACAGCCAGGTGGCATAGGCGCCTGCATAGTAGCTGTCGACTTTACCCGTAGTACCACGGCTCAAATCGATACCGGACGTGCTGTACCCTCCCAGCACACCGACCACCAGTTGGCCGTTGCTGACCTCGACGGGCGCATCGGCCCCCAGCGACAGGCCACTTTGCTTCTGCCGATAGTCGACACCGTCACTGGTCGTGGCATTCAGCCTGTTGCCATAGGCGCGCATCCAGCCGCCCGCCCTGCCGCTTGCACGAACCTCACCCATGCGCGAACGCAGGGTAGAGAGCTCACTCATCCAGATGGCAGGTGCCGCGCTGTAAAGGGCAAGCGCGCTCTGGGTCGAGGGGCTTATGACCTTGTCTTTACCGACGATGAACCAGTCATTGCCCTGCTGTTCCAGCAAATACGAATAGGCGCCCAGGTCGACCCGCCCGCCCAGCAGGCTGAATTGCGCGTCGCCACCTTCGGTATGCACCACCTTGAGCGGTGCCATGTCAGCAGACACAACCTCCACACCCGTGTTGCGCACCTGCAAGCCGAACTGTCCACTGGCCTGGCCGTTGACGTCGATGAGATCTCCGACACCGTTGTCCAGATCCACGCGCAAGCCAAACGTGCCGCCCCCTGACAACTCATTCAGCGAAAGTGTATGAAAGCCTTCGCCAGCAAACGCCACGCTGCCGCCATGCAGGGAAAGCGACCTGACGGCATTGTCGCCCTGCATCTGCCAGTGACTGCCCGAGGTAATCGCCAGACGGTTGCCATTGACGATGTTGCCGTTCAATTGTGCGTCGTTTTGCAGCGTGATGTTCAGGGTGCTGGTGTCATCGGCGATAAGGTCGCCATTTAGGGTGCTGTTATCGACGTTGAAGTTGACAGTGCTGTGATCTTCCACCTCCAGCAGGTTGCCATTTCCGGCCCATAGCTCGGAATGGTTTTGCACAGCAATGTCGGCCTCGATGTCGAGCGCAACGCGCTGGTTTACTTTGATGGCGGCCCCGGCCAAACCCTGGACTATCGATCGGTCAATCACAGCAACGGACTTGTTTCCGACCAGTATTCCGGCTTGGGATCCATCCACCAGATGGATTCCATTCATGTCGCCTGTCACATGACTGTTGTCGGCGATCAGCACATTGGCGCCAGAAACAAAAATCCCCTGGCCACTTTTGCTTTGCGACGCAAACCCGCGCACATCGGTATTGAAAATACTCAGCGCCCCCCACAACCCGACTGAAATACCGTAGCCCGATCCCGATACATCGCTTGAATGAGCCGATACCGTGGAGCCAGGGTTGATAGAGCCCATCACTCCATGAAGAACGATGCCGCTACCTGTCGCGTTTTTCACGGTAGCGTTGGAGAGATTACCCAGCGCATCGGAAAGGCTGATACCGCTCTCAACCACGCCGGACTGAATATTGACCGTAGCGTCTCTCACGACCACCTGGTCTGCTCGTCCACCGACAATATTAAGAACACTTTGATAACCAATGTGATAAGAATCGAAAGGAGTATCAGGACCTACGGTAATGATTTCAGCCCGTCTAACGGTTTCATCTGGCAACTCTTCATCCGGCCACAATCCGGTGACTGCTGCAGTGTCTAAAGGCAGACCATTATTATCGCCCGATGCCGCTGCCGACGCCTGTACATTAGCGAGAGCGCCAAAGGCAATCACGGCAAGTTGAAACGCGCCACCCCGCGACTTAACGACGTTACTTTTTCTACTAGACACCGTCCATCTCCTCGTTTTTTTGAGAGTGGAAAGATAGCTTACTTAATTCATAAACCCTGGCCCTGTTCAATACCCAAAACGTAGGAGCCTTCCCAAAATAATATAAGAAGTTTCTTACAGCGAGCATCCAAATGGGCGCCAAGCAAAAAACTCTCAAACTAATTAAATAATCTCCACACAACCACTTGACCAGCCCACCAAAACCCTATTACGTCCAATTTTGACTGAGAACATCATTGACTCTTTCGCCAAGTACCAACCAAAAAAATCTCATTCAGAAACACGTTCGAAAAAAAGTAGGAAATCCCCTACAAAATTTTAATGATAAGGCCTCTACACATGAAAAATTGCTCAAACAACTATCTCCCAACACCTGTTTCAATTTCCGGAAACAGGCATAGAAACTTGAATCTTGTATTGGCTGCACCCGATATTGCAGTCGCATTTCATGATCAGGATACGCCAGGGCTCATACCGGTCGCTGAGGCATCACAACCGTTGACGGTCGATCTCGTTGTATGGCCAGCGGCACTTCCTGGTTACACATATCAACTGCTGTTCAACAGTATCGCGACTGGCCCCCAAAAACTGATTCTGCCCTCACATGCACCAGGAGACCCCCTGCACCTGGAGATCCCGGCCGAGCTGTTGCTGGAAGGTTTCCACGATGTCGCGTACGTCGTTGTCAATCCGATCAATCAGGTAGAACAGAGATCGGAAATTTTCCGGATTCAGATCGACCGGACAGCGCCAGGCGCTCCGGAGCTTGCTGCCATACAGTTCCCAGCCGAGATCCAGAACGGTCTGACTGCCGCCGAGCTCGATCAACTGGGTGGCCAACTTGATGTGCAGATTCCCGGCTACACCGGTATGGCCAAGCATGACCGCATTCTGACCAGGTGGGGAGATATCGTAGGCCCCACTGCCGTCGTCAACGAAACCGACATGGGGCTGGACAAGGTCTCGGTCACTTTTACACGAGCGTTTCTGCAAACGTTGGGGGAGGAAGAAAAGCAGGTGTGTTACCAGGTCATCGACCGTGCAGGTAACCCTTCAATCCTCTCGAACACTGTAGCGGTGAAATTAAGGCTGAACGACTTGCCTTCTGATTATCCGGCACCTGTCATTGATCAAGCGGTAGGCGATCTGATTGATTATCTGGAAGCTCAGGCCGGAGTATTGGTCGACATCCCCCATTATCCGGGCGCCGCGGCGCTTGATAGCATCCAGCTATTCTGGGGCACCAATAATCCCTTGACCCCTGTCTTCGTTGCACCTGGCGACGAAAATGAAGCCGTCATACTCACGTTGAAACTGCCATTCGAGGCCATTGCCCAAGGTCCGCAAGGCGACACCGCGGTTCATTATGAAGTGTTTCGCAACGGCGAACTGACCGGCACATCGCTGGACACCCACATAGACGTTTTTACAACACTTCCCTTCCCCACCCCCTTGAACAATTTGACGATACAAGGAACGAGCGTACAAAACCCGAACACCCAGGACAACTTCATCGACGAAGACGATTACGAGTTGAACGGCAGAGGAGTAGTGCTCTGGAATACGGGATTCGAAATCAATGATGATTTGAACCTGTACTGGGGCAATCAGGTAAAAACGCAGTGGTATCAAATACGGTCTAGCGACGTTGCAGCGGCAAGAGACTTGATTATTCCGATTGATAACGAGCTGATGAAGTTGCAAGGCACCGGCGAGGCCATTCCGGTGTACTTCACAGTCACGCGTACAGGAAACCCAAACAGTATGACGAGTCCGACTCAGCCTGTAACAGTACGGTCTCGAGAAGAGCAACCCGGTGGCGAAAACGGATTGACCGGGCCCACGTTCAATCTCACGTCCAACGGAGTGCTGGGGCCCAATGAAAATCCAGACGGTGCCGATGTAAAAGTCTCACCTTATGTAAATATTGCCGAGGGCCAGAAGATCACCTTCACGTTCAAGGGTTTTGACGACTTCAATAATCCCATCGAAGCCGCTACTTATGTGACGACTCGTAAGCTGGATGAAGTGGATGTTGTGCAAGGGCATGTATTCAAGGTCCCTCAGATCAACACACTGCTTATTTGCACAGGGTTTGCGGAGGCGAGTTATACCGTCGACCCTGTCGAAGGCAGCAATCAAAGTCCGGCAAACTCCACAGTCACTCGCGTCATCGTGCATATGCTTAAACCTACCGACTTTACCTGTCTGAGTCGCTAAACCGTTGCGGGCTCACAAGGGCCCGCAACTTTTACACGTATAAGGAACGCCCATGTATAACCTTGCGACTGAAAAAAAAGAAAACGTGCTGACTTCGCCAGTCATCGCAGCCGCCTTGAACGGTGGACTATTACCCGTCGACAGTTTGAACATGCCCCTCGAAGTGCTGTTGAACGTCTGGCAAGGCGCGCGCCCCGGCTATACCTATCAGCTGTACTTCGATGGAGTGCTTATTGGTCTCAAGAAAGAGATACTGCTTTCGCAGATGCCAGGTGACGACCTCATGCTGCACATTCCATCCGAGCTGTTGACGGAAGGTCGTCACTCGGTGGCTTACGCGGTCGAAAACCCGATCAATATGGTCGTCGAGTTTTCTGCCGAGACAGTTGTAATCGTAGACCTTACCCCGCCTGGCGATCCGCTGCTGGCCCCCATCATTTTTCCCACGCAGGTACAGAACGGTCTGACCTCAGAAGAACTGCAAACCATGGGTAACGTGCTTTCAGGGACGATTGCCAGCTACAACGGCATGCAGGAGGGCGATGTTGTCCGCACCTACTGGGATGATCTGCCCGGTCCGATGGCGGTGGTGAGCAGTGATGACGTGGGTCTTAAACGAACAATGGTCGACTTCGCCAGGCCGTTTCTGGAGTTGATCGGTGACATTGAGGCGCCGGTCTACTACACGATTACAGATCTGGCAGGGAATCTCGGAGTCGGTGGACGTGAAGCTGCAACTCGCGCAAGCAACGCCCCTGCCCACCCCAACCATAAAAGAAGCCATCGGCACCATACTCGACCCGGCCAACGCTTCATCCGGTGCAACCGTGGTGATCGACGCCACCGCCAACCTGAAAGCCGGCGATCAGGTGATCGTGCAATGGCAAGGGCCGAACGGCAGTGACACCCAGGAAAAGACCCTGTCGAGCGCAGAAGCCGGCAAGACGCTGGAGATGCTGTTTGCGTTTGCTTTGGTAACGGCAAACGCCGGGCAGACGGTGGCGATTTCTTATGTGGTCAATCGCGTCAACGGTCTGGTGCAGGTATCCGGCACGCTGGCCTTGCAGATTCTGGCGGCGCAGCCCGAGCTGCTGCTGGACACCTCGCCGGTCACGCTGGCTGGCAAGGTGTATCTGCTTCCGGGCTCGCCGGACCTGTTGCCGAACTTCCCGTCCGATACCACCCTTCTGCGTCAGGCCAGTGGCGGACAGGCACCCTATCAGTACGCTTCGAGCGACCCGCTGGTCGCGAAAGTGGACAGCAATGGCCTGACCTCGGTTCGAGGCAACGGCACAGCCACCATTACAGCGACCGATGCTTCGGGCGCGAGTAAAAGCTACCTGATCACCGTCACCGGCGCCATCCATTGCATCGGTCTGGGCAGCGGCAGCTTTTCTCAGATCAGCAAAAACGCGGGCAACAACAGCGCGAGGATTCCGACCATTCACGAACTGGTGGAGATCTATAACCTGTACGGCAATCGCTGGCCGATGGGCAACGGCAACTATTGGTCGTCGACTGTTTCAAGCGCCGGCATCGGCGGATGGAACTGGTATTACGTGAAAAACATGGTCACTGGCGGCAACTTCAAACTGAAGAGTCACAATTCCAGTCTCGGCGTAGGCATCAGATGACCGATTGCTGAACCCATTGTTCATCCGGCAGGGCGTTGCGCTAAAGGCGTAACGCCCTGTCACCGTTTTCAGGAGTTTCCCAGGGCCAGCCCATGCACCGTCCAACTCCCTCACGCCAGCGCTGCGTTCAACCTGCAACCCATGAAGGCCGCTTTGCCGCGAGCATCAACTCACAGCCTTTCAGGACGTCCTCACTGACAGGTCGGCTGACGCTGAGATCGGAGCTGGAACAGTCCCCCGTCATCGCCGACGGCAAGGTGGGTAAAATGCGAACCACCATCGGCCTGCCTTGCCGGTGACTCAGGCGCGCAGGAACCCGGCAATCTCTCTCACGGACTCAGCCAGGCAGTGCTCATGGCTGATACCCGCGACCTTCAGGGGTTTGAGGTCGTGATTGGCAGTCGTCAACCAGTGCAGCCGAATGGCACTCGACAATGCATAGCCTTCTACGGCTTCGCGATTGCCTAGCGCGTCGCGTTCGCCCTGCACGATCAGCGTGGGTGTCTTAAGGTCGGCCAGATGCGCCACGCGTGGTTTTTCAGGCTTGCCCACGGCGTAGAACGGATACCCTAGACACACCAGCGCATCGACCTCAAGCTCATCGGCGATCAGGCTGGCCATCCGCCCGCCCATTGATTTGCCGCCGACCGCCAGACGCCCGCGGATGTGAGCACGCACACAGGCGAACACCTCTCTCCAGCATTCCAGCAATTGTGCCTGTGGATTGGGTGGACGCTTGCTGCCGCCCCGACGCCGCTGCGCCATATAAGGAAACTCGAAGCGCAGGACGCTGATACCTTGCGCCGCCAGATCAGCCGCCATGCGGTTCATGAAGTCGCTGTCCATCGGTGCACCTGCACCATGCGCCAGCAACAGGGTCGGCGCGTCCAGCGCACCCGCAAGTTGCGCGGGCGTCCACATCCAGCCTCTTTCACTGACCAGCTGCAGCCATTGATCCTGACCGATACCGGGCTTAAAGCCGTTGCTCATGTTTGCCTCATTCAGGTGGGTCGCAAAGTAGCCCATCACTATAGCGGCGAACCGGGTCGCGAATCCCGTACGAATCGCGAGCGCACGGCGCATCGAGACGCCCCGCCCCGTCGGACAGCCGCCATTCAGGTCTGCCCGGGTACTCTGTCAAGGTGCACTAGGTAAAGTACCCAGGCGATGAGCGCCCCAAACCTGACACCGCCGGGCGGTTTCATTGACGGCACTGGCCTCGCACATTGCAACAACACCGCTGAGTCGGTCACCAGAGTCATATGCCTGCTCAGGCCGATTTGCTGGGCAATGACAGGTGTTACTGCCGACTGAACATACGTGACAGTCTTTGCGCGGGTCCTGATCAACTCGTCTGTACGCGAAGGTCGCCACCGCTGTGTTCCAGTCCAGCGGCGATGCGTGAACTCCGCACCCTGCAACGGGGTGCGGAATACTCGCTGACGCATTGCGCAGCATCTTTTCGTACAGAACCTGCGACTTCCCACACCCCCTGTTTCAACGCTAAACTCGTGACACGCGTCTGCCGCAGCCCTTTGACGCTCATTGATGTGCCTGTCTGTTCCTGCCCCTGCCTCTTCGGTGTGCTTCGATGCGATTGCCAGCGCTGCATCGCCCTGGCCCGATTACGTCTGCGGTAACCCTCTGAATCGTGGAAGTCTGCAATGAGCACAACAATCAGTCCTACAACCTACAACTACACCGTGGTGCGCCAGTTTGCCATCATGGCTGTGGTCTGGGGTGTGGTCGGCATGAGCCTGGGCGTGTTCATTGCTTCGCAACTGGTCTGGCCAGGGCTGAACCTGGAACTTGAATGGACCACCTTCGGACGCCTGCGCCCGCTGCACACCAATCTGGTGATCTTTGCCTTCGGCGGCTGCGCGCTGTTCGCCACCTCTTATTACGTGGTGCAACGCACTTGCCAGACGCGGCTGATTTCCGATGGTCTGGCGGCCTTCACCTTCTGGGGCTGGCAGGCCGTGATCGTCGGCGCCATCGTGACCCTGCCGATGGGCTACACCACCACCAAGGAATATGCCGAGCTCGAATGGCCGGTGGCGATTCTGCTGGCCATCGTCTGGGCCGCCTACGCTGCAGTGTTTTTCGGCACCATCATCAAACGCCGCACCCGGCATATCTACGTCGCCAACTGGTTCTACGGCGCGTTCATCGTGGTGACCGGCATGCTGCACATCGTCAACCATATCTCGTTGCCGGTTAGCCTGTTCAAATCCTATTCGGCCTACGCTGGCGCGACCGACGCCATGATCCAGTGGTGGTACGGACACAATGCCGTCGGTTTTTTCCTGACCACCGGTTTTCTCGGCATGATGTATTACTTCGTGCCCAAGCAGGCCGAGCGCCCGGTCTACTCCTATCGTTTATCCATCGTGCATTTCTGGGCATTGATCACCCTGTATATCTGGGCCGGTCCGCACCATCTGCACTACACCGCGCTGCCGGACTGGGCGCAGTCGCTGGGCATGGTCATGTCGATCATTCTGCTGGTGCCCAGCTGGGGCGGGATGATCAACGGCATGATGACGCTGTCGGGCGCGTGGCATAAGTTGCGGACCGATTCGATACTGCGCTTTCTGGTGGTCTCGCTGGCGTTCTATGGCATGTCGACCTTCGAAGGCCCGATGATGGCAATCAAGACCGTCAACTCGCTTTCGCACTACACGGACTGGACCATCGGCCATGTCCACGCCGGGGCGCTGGGCTGGGTCGCGATGATTACCATCGGGTCGATCTACCACATGATTCCGAAACTCTATGCCCGACCGCATATGTACAGCGTCAGCCTGATCAACACGCACTTCTGGCTCGCGACCGTCGGCACCGTGCTTTACATCACCTCGATGTGGGTCAATGGCATCACCCAGGGCCTGATGTGGCGCGCGGTGAACGACGATGGCACGTTGACCTATTCCTTCATCGAAACCATGCAGGCCAGCCACCTGGGCTATATCGTGCGGGCCATCGGCGGCGCGATTTTCACCAGCGGTATGTTGCTGATGGCCTACAACGTCGTGCGTACGATACGGGCCTCGGACCCGCAGGCGGCCGAGGCGGCCACCCGCATCGCAGTCGCGGGGGCGCATTGATGAAGCATGATGCGCTGGAAAAAAACATCGGCCTGCTGGCCTTCTTCATGGTGATTGCCGTGAGCATCGGCGGACTGACGCAGATCGTCCCGCTGTTTTTTCAGGACGTGACCAACCAGCCTATCGAGGGCATGAAGCCACGCAGCGCGCTTGAGGTGGAAGGCCGTGATGTATTCATCGCCAACGGCTGCGTCGGTTGCCACTCGCAGATGATCCGACCGCTGCGCGCCGAAACCGAGCGCTACGGGCATTACTCGGTGGCAGGCGAAAGCGTCTGGGATCATCCTTTCCTGTGGGGCTCCAAACGCACCGGGCCGGACCTGGCACGGATCGGCGGTCGTTACTCGGACGAGTGGCACCGTGTACACCTGAACAACCCGCGCGACCTGGTCCCGACCTCGATCATGCCGGCTTATCCGTTTCTGGCCGAGAAGACCATCGACAGCACGCAGACTGCGAAAAAGCTACAGGTGCTGCGTACCCTCGGCACCCCTTACACCGACACGGATATCGCCGGTGCGGCGGCTGCGGTACAGGGCAAGACCGAAATGGACGCGCTGGTGGCCTATCTGCAAGGCCTTGGCACGCTCATCAAGAGCAAACGGTGAACATGATGGACATCGGAATGATTCGAGGCCTTGGCACACTGGTCGTGATGGTGGCGTTCATCGGCCTGATGCTGTGGGTGTTCAGCCCTGCCCGCAAGGCAGACTTCGACGACGCGACCCTGCTGCCTTTCGCGGATGATCCCGAGGCCATCGGCAAGGTCGAAACTGCCAGGGCTGAACGGGACGGCCGGTCATGAGTACGTTCTGGAGCCTGTACGTCGCGGTCCTGACCCTGGGCACCATCATCGCCATGCTCTGGCTGCTTGTGTCCACGCGCAAAGGTCAGCCCGACGAACCCACGGATGAAACTGTCGGCCATACATTCGACGGTATCGAGGAATACGACAACCCGCTACCCAGATGGTGGTTCTACCTATTCATAGCGACCATCGTCTTTGCGTTGGGCTATCTGCTCCTGTACCCGGGCCTGGGCAACTGGCAGGGTTTGCTGCCCGGTTATGAATACCGTGACCAGGACAGCAAGACGCAATTCTCCGACGGCCAGCAAGGCTGGACCAGTGTCCACGAATGGGAGCGGGAAGTGGCAAACGCCGAAGCCCGTTACGGGCCGCTGTTTGCCAAGTACGCCGCCATGCCCGTCGAGGAAGTGGCCAAAGATCCGCAGGCGTTGAAAATCGGTGCACGCCTGTTTGCCTCCAACTGCTCGGTCTGCCACGGCTCTGACGCGAAAGGTGCCTACGGCTTCCCCAACCTGACCGATGCCGACTGGCGTTGGGGCGGCGATGCCCAGGCGATCAAGACCTCCATCCTCGCCGGGCGTATGGGCGTGATGCCGGCTCTGGGCAGCGTGCTCGGCGAACAGGGTGTTCGCGATGTGGCGGCCTATGTGCTGACGCAGCTGGACGCCCGCCCGCTACCGGAAGATGCGAAAGCTGACCCGGTGGCCGGACAAAAGACCTTCGCCAGCCTGTGCGTTGCCTGTCATGGGCCAGAGGGCAAGGGAATGCCGATTCTCGGCGCGCCGGACCTGACCCACCCCAGTGCGTTTATCTACGGTTCCAGCTTCGCTCAGTTGCAGCAGACCATTCGTGATGGCCGCCAGGGCCAGATGCCTGCTCAGCAAGCACTGCAAGGCAATGACCGGGTTCACATTCTGGCTGCCTATGTTTACAGCCTGTCCCGCCAGGAGCAGCCACCTGAATCCAGATGACAGAGCTCCGGTCAGCATGTGACCGTAGTATTCTGAAAGAACAAATTCTTTGTAGTTACATCTCTACATGACTAGACTCGTTCACGACCACGACACTCTGTCTACTCATTCTGGAAGTCGCGCACATGCCCACTACCCTCTCCAGCCGTGAATTCAATCAGGACACCAGCGGGGCCAAGAAAGCGGCTAACGAAGGTCCGGTGTTCATTACCGACCGCGGCCGCCCGGCCCATGTGCTGCTTTGCATCGAGGATTACCTGAAGCTGACCGGCAGTGCGGCAAGCATCGCCGACCTGCTGATAATGCCCACTGACATCGATATCGAGTTCGAGCCTCAGCGCGCCGTGATCACGCCCCGACAGGTTGATCTGTCCTGATGTTCCTGCTCGACACCAACGTGGTTTCAGAGCTCAGAAAGCGCACTGCTGACGCTAATGTGCTGCGCTGGTCGCGAACGCAGATGGCCTCCAGCCTGTTCATCTCGTCCATCACGATTCTTGAACTCGAAACAGGTATCCTGCGCATCGAACGCCGCGACCCGACACAAGGCGCTGTATTGCGAATGTGGCTCGACCAGCATGTAATGAAGGCGTTCGCCGGACGTATCCTGACAGTCGACACTCAGGTCGCAAGGCGCTGCGCGCAATTGCACGTTCCCGACCCGCGCAGCGAAAGCGATGCGCTGATCGCCGCCACTGCGCTGGTGCATGGCATGACCGTGGTCACACGCAACACAATGGACTTTCAGTCGTGCGGGGTCGCGCTGCTCAATCCCTGGGTCAGCCAGTTGAATGAAGAAGCGGCCGTTTATTCACGTGCATCACGTTGAACGCGGGTGTGAACCTGCCAGACCTTTATAGGCCGGGGCCAGGCCACCGCCGCTGGACTCATCGATGACCAAGCAGATTCCAGTACACGACATCACCCCGGCATCCGAAATAAACGGCGAATTCACCGACCTCTACGCTTCGCGCGAGAAAATCCAGACCCGCGCGTTCAAGGGTCTGTTTCGAAATGTGCGGATGCTCGGCGGCGCCCTGTTGCTGCTTATCTTCTTCGGCACGGTCTGGCTGAATCGAAGCGGGCATCAGGCGGTCTGGTGGAACCTGCCGGAACGCAAGTTCTACATCTTCGGCGCGACGTTCTGGCCACAGGATTTCATCCTCTTGTCCGGCATTCTGATCGTTGCAGCGTTCGGGCTGTTCTTCATCACCGTTTATGCCGGCCGTGTCTGGTGTGGCTATACCTGCCCGCAGAGTGTCTGGACCTGGATCTTCATGTGGTGCGAGAAAGTCACTGAAGGCGACCGCAACCAGCGCATCAGGCTCGACCATGCCCCGGTGAGTGCCGGCAAACTGCTGCGCAAGTTCGCCAAGCACAGCCTGTGGCTGCTGATCGGGCTTGCCACCGGCATGACCTTCGTCGGGTATTTCTCACCCATCCGCGCGCTGTGCGTGGATCTGTTCACGGGCCAGGCGGATGGCTGGGCCTATTTCTGGGTCGGTTTCTTTACCCTGGCCACTTACCTGAATGCCGGCTGGCTGCGCGAACAGGTATGCATTTACATGTGCCCCTATGCGCGATTCCAGAGCGTGATGTTCGACAAGGACACGCTGATTATCTCCTACGACCAGAATCGTGGCGAAGCCCGAGGCCCGCGCAAGAAGGAGGCTGATCCTCAGGCACTGGGGCTGGGTGACTGCATCGACTGCACGATGTGCGTGCAGGTCTGCCCGACCGGCATCGACATTCGTGACGGCCTGCAGGTGGAGTGCATCAGCTGTGCGGCGTGCGTCGATGCCTGCGATACGGTCATGGACAAGATGGACTACCCTCGCGGCCTGATTCGCTACACCACCGAACACAATCTGTCCGGGCAACGCACCCGCACTCTGCGCCCACGTCTGGTCGGTTATGCGCTGGTCCTGCTGCTGATGATTGCGCTGCTGACGGCTGCTTTCTGCATGCGCACGCTGGTGGGTCTGGAGGTCAGCAAGGACCGCATGCTGTTCCGGGAAAACGCCGAAGGCCGGATCGAAAACGTCTACAGCCTGAAAGTGATGAACAAGGATCAGGTGGACCACACCTATGTGCTGCAGGCCAGCGGCCTGCCCGACCTGAGACTGCAGGGCCGTCGGGAAATCAGTGTCCCGGCAGGCGAAATCGTCAGCCTGCCGGTGGAGCTGTCCAGTGCGCCGGAAAAACTGCCGTCGCACAGCAACGAGGTAACCTTTACCCTCAAGGACATCGACAGCGATACTCAGGTCGAGACCCAAAGCCGCTTCCTCGGCCCACCCATTCGTTAAGAGCACCGTCATGCCCGCTGCGACTGCTGCAAGCCCCTGGTACCGGCACCTCTGGCCATGGATCATCATCGCCATCCTCACCGGTTCGGTGACCTTGAGCCTGTCGATGGTGTTCATCGCCGTGACCCACCCGGATCCGCTGGTCACCGATAACTATTACGAGGCCGGCAAAGGCATCAATCGCTCGTTGAATCGCGAAGTGCTCGCCCAGACCCTCAAACTGCACGCGCGCCTGCACCTGGATGAGCTGACCGGAGAAGTCGGGCTGCACCTGAGCGGCAACAGCAACCCGGAGCGTCTGGAACTCAACCTCATTTCGCCCACGCGCCCTGCCAGTGATCGCCGGGTGTTCCTGACCCGCAGCCCGTCGGAACCGGGCCGTTACATCGGTCAGTTGCAGGACAAGGTCGATGGTCGGCGTTTTGTGGAACTGCTGGGTGTCGAAGGCGAGCAGACCTGGCGCCTCTTCGAGGAGGAACAGATCGGCACTGACGACGTGACCCTGGGTGACGAGCCCCTGCAAGCCGCGCAACGCCGGAAAGACTGAGCGTGGCCAAGCCCTCCTCTCCTGCTCCGCTGCACTGCTACCACTGCGGCTTACCGGTTCCAGCGGGCAGCCATTTCAACGCGGTAGTGCTCGGTGCCACCCGACAACTGTGCTGCCCCGGTTGTCAGGCAGTGACCGAGGCCATCGTCGCCAGCGGTCTGGACGACTATTACCGCCACCGCAGTGAAACCTCGGCCAACCCGGAAAGCCTGCCCAGCCAATTGTTCGAGGAACTGGTGCTCTACGACCGCCCCGACGTACAGGCGCCCTTCGTGCGCCACGACGACGACCTTTCAGAAGCCACCCTGCTTGTCGAAGGCATCAGTTGCGCGGCCTGCGGCTGGCTGATCGAGCAACGCTTGGGGCGGCTGCCAGCAGTGGCCGAAGCGCGCCTGAATCTGTCCACTCATCGCCTGCTGGTGCGCTGGCACCCCGACCAGCTTGCGCTCAGCCAATTGCTGAGCGAGCTGCACGCGATTGGCTATGTCGCCCATCCATGGCAGGCCGACCGTGCAGCCGAACGCCTGGCGCGTGACAATCGTCTGGCGTTGCGACAACTGGGCGTAGCCGGCCTGCTGTGGTTTCAGGCCATGATGGCCACCATGGCCACCTGGCCGGAATTCAATATCGACCTCAGCCCGCAGATGCACACCATTCTGCGCTGGGTGGCGCTGTTTCTGACCACGCCGATCGTCTTCTACAGTTGCGCGCCATTCTTTCGCGGTGCCTTGCGCGACCTGCGCAGCCGCCACCTGACAATGGATGTCTCGGTGTCGCTGGCAATAGGCGCGGCCTACGCCGCGGGGATCTGGACCGCCGTCACCGGCGCTGGCGAGCTGTATTTCGATGCAGTCGGCATGTTTGCACTGTTCCTGCTGGCAGGACGTTACCTGGAACGCCGCGCCCGCGAGCGCACGGCAGCGGCCACGGCCCAACTGGTCAACGTGCTGCCCGCCTCATGCCTGCGCCTCAGCGACGAGGGCCAGAGCCAGCGCATCATGCTCAGCGAACTGCACTTGGCCGATCGGGTGCTGGTACAGCCCGGTGCAGTGATACCGGCCGATGGCAAAATCCTCGAGGGTCGCTCCAGTATCGATGAATCGCTGTTGACCGGCGAATACTTGCCACAGATGCGCAGAGTGGGCGATGCGGTCACCGCAGGAACGCTGAATGTCGAAAGCCCACTGACCGTTGCCGTGACGGCGCTGGGCCACGAAACCCGTCTTTCGGCCATTGTCCGGCTGCTCGAACGCGCGCAGGCAGAAAAGCCCCGACTCGCGCAGATTGCCGACCGGGCGGCACAGAACTTTCTGCTGTTTTCGCTGATCGCGGCCGCACTGATCGGGGTGATCTGGTGGCAGCTGGACGCATCGCGCGCATTCTGGATCGTCCTGGCCATGCTCGTCGCCACCTGCCCCTGCGCACTCTCGTTGGCGACACCGACCGCATTGACTGCGGCGACCGGCACGCTGCACAAACTCGGCCTGCTGCTGACCCGGGGTCATGTGCTCGAAGGCCTCAACCAGATCGACACGGTCATCTTCGACAAGACCGGCACTCTGACCGAAGGACGCCTGACGTTACGCAGCGTTCACCCATTGCGCGAGCTGGACGCCAATCACTGCCTGGAACTGGCGGCGGCCCTGGAAAATCGCTCCGAGCACCCCATCGCCCGCGCGTTCGGTCGAGCGCCAAAGGCTGCCGAAGAGGTGCTCAGCACACGGGGATTGGGGCTGGAAGGTCGTGTTGACGGGCATCTGCTGCGCATCGGCGAGGCGGCATTCGTCTGCGCGTTGAGCGGTGCTGAAACACCCTTGCCAACCGGGCGTTGCGGCCAATGGCTGTTGCTGGGCGATGCGCAGGGCCCGCTCGCATGGCTGGTGCTGGACGACCGACTGCGCGAGGATGCCGACATCCTGTTACAGGCATGCCGGTCGCGAGGCTGGAAAACGCTGCTGTTGTCAGGCGACAGCTCACCGATGGTTGACAGCGTCGCGCAGGCGCTGGGCATCGACGAGGCGCGTGGCGGTATGCGCCCGGACGATAAGCTGGAGGTGCTGCGCCGGCTTCAGGCTCAGGGGCGCAAGGTGCTGATGATCGGTGACGGGGTGAACGACGTACCGGTCATGGCAGCAGCCGACATCAGTGTGGCGATGGGCTCGGCCACCGACCTCGCCAAAACCAGCGCTGACGCGGTGCTGCTGTGCAACCGCCTCCCGGTGCTGATCGACGCGCTGAATCTGGCCCGACGCACGCGTAGCGTCATTATCGAAAACCTGCTCTGGGCCGGTCTGTACAATGGCCTCGTGCTGCCCTTCGCGGCCCTGGGCTGGATCACTCCGGTGTGGGCGGCGATCGGCATGTCGATCAGTTCACTGACGGTAGTGCTCAACGCCTTGCGCCTGACCCGCCTGCCGCGTCGTGCCCCTGCCCCCCAATCTGCACCGGAGGTTTCATGCCCGCGCTTTACATCATGATCCCTGCCGCTCTGCTGCTGGTAGGCGTGGCGATCTACGTGTTCTTCTGGGCAGTGGACAGCGGTCAGTACGACGACATGGAAGGTCCGGCACACAGCATCTTGTTCGATGACACGCCGCCTGTGGAGCATGTCCCGCCTGAGTCTCCGCAGTCGGGCCCGGACGAGAAACGCGATGTTTGAACTCGCCTCGATGCTGTTCTCGGCGTTCATTCTCGGGCTGCTGGGCGGTGGTCACTGCCTGGGCATGTGCGGTGGCCTGATGGGCGCCCTGACGCTGGCCATCCCCAAGGAACAGCGCAGTCGCCGGTTTCGTTTGCTGCTGGCCTACAACCTGGGGCGCATTCTCAGTTACGCCGCAGCTGGCCTGTGTTCCGGACTGGTCGGCTGGGCGGTGGCACAAAGTCCGCTGGCGACGGGCTTGCGCATCGTCGCTGCCGTATTGCTGATCATGATGGGGCTGTACCTGGCCGGCTGGTGGAGCGGGCTCACTTATATAGAGCGTCTCGGCCGAGGCCTGTGGCGCTATTTGCAACCCTTGGCCGGTCGCCTGTTGCCGGTGTCCAGTGTGCCGCGCGCCGTGGTGCTCGGTGCGCTGTGGGGCTGGCTGCCTTGCGGGCTGGTCTACAGCGCCCTGCTGTGGGCCGCCAGTCAGGGCAACCCTCTCGACAGCGCGCTGCTGATGCTGGCCTTCGGGCTGGGCACCTGGCCGGTTCTGCTGGCCACCGGTCTGGCTGCCGAGCGCACCACGGTCTTGTTACGCAAGCGTGGTGTGCGCATGGCGGGAGGTTTGCTGGTGATGGTCTTCGGTGTCTGGACCTTGCCAGGCCCCCACCAGCACTGGCTGATGGGGCACTGACGCTGGCAACTCTTGCCACTTGATCCACATCAACGCCGCCCCCCGGCCTCCTGCGTATGCTCGCGACATCGCCAGCCAGACCGGGAAACGCGCGCATGTTTGACGCCATTCGTTGGGATTCAGACCTGATCCATCGTTACGATGTGTCGGGGCCGCGCTATACGTCCTATCCGACTGCAGCGCAGTTCGATACCCAAGTGGGCGCCTTCGACCTGCTGCATGCGCTGCGCGAAAGCCGCAAGGCATCACGTCCGTTGTCGCTTTACGTGCATCTGCCCTTCTGCGCGAACATTTGCTACTACTGCGCCTGCAACAAAGTCATCACCAACGACCGCGGCCGCGCTCAGGCCTACCTGAAACGGCTCGAACACGAGATGCGAATGCTCGCCTGTCACCTGGCGCCC
This sequence comes from Pseudomonas cerasi, assembly GCF_900074915.1. GTDB lineage: Bacteria > Pseudomonadota > Gammaproteobacteria > Pseudomonadales > Pseudomonadaceae > Aquipseudomonas > Aquipseudomonas cerasi. The sequence continues at coordinate 2,031,408 of NZ_LT222319.1, read as the reverse complement.
GATCAGGTGGTAGAGCAACTGCACCTGGGCGGCGGCACGCCGACCTTTCTCAGTCACGACGAACTGCGCCGCTTGATGGCGCAACTGCGCTCACACTTCAACCTGCTGGACGACGATTCCGGCGACTATGGCATCGAGATTGATCCTCGCGAAGCGGACTGGTCGACGATGGGACTGCTGCGCGAGCTGGGTTTCAACCGGGTCAGCCTGGGCGTGCAGGACCTTGACCCGACGGTGCAGCGGGCGATCAACCGCATGCAAAGCCTGGAAGAGACCCGCGCGATAGTCGAAGCGGCGCGCACGCTGCAATTTCGTTCGGTGAATATTGATCTGATCTACGGCCTGCCCGCACAGAACCCGCAGACTTTCAGCCACACAGTGGACAAGGTCATCGATCTGCAGCCCGACCGGTTGTCGGTGTTCAACTATGCGCATCTGCCCGAGCGCTTCATGCCGCAGCGGCGCATCGACGCTGCGGATCTGCCGGATGCAGCGAGCAAACTGCTGATGCTGGAGCGCACCGTCGAGCAATTGGGCAACGCCGGTTATCGCTACATCGGCATGGACCATTTCGCCCTGCCCGACGACGAGCTGGCCATCGCTCAGGAAGACCTGACCCTGCAACGCAACTTTCAGGGCTATACCACGCACGGTCACTGCGACCTGATCGGCCTGGGTGTCTCGGCCATCAGTCAGGTCGGTGAGCTGTACAGCCAGAACAGCAGCGACCTGAGCGAGTATCTGAGGCTGCTGGACAGCGACCAGCCCGCAACTCGACGTGGACTGATCTGCCACGATGACGACCGCATCAGGCGCGCCATCATTCAGCAATTGATCTGCGGCTTCACCCTGGATTTCGGCAAGATCGAGAAGACCTTTTGCATCGATTTCAGGGACTATTTCAGCGAAGCGTGGCCGCAACTGCTCGGCATGGCCAGCGACGGGCTGATTACGCTGAGTGAGACGGGCATTGAAGTCAGACCGGCAGGCCGACTGCTGGTACGCGCAGTGTGCATGGTCTTCGATGCTTACCTGACCCGGCACAACAGACAGCAGTTCTCCCGAGTGATATGACCCGCGTCCAGGTTCTACATTTTGGCCAGAACCAGCATCCCCGCCTTGGTCTTGTCGGCGTCACTGGAGCCCAGGCCGTTCATGAGCGACGACATATCGGCCGTGGAATTGCTCACCTGCGCCTGCAACGTGCTGAGCACGGTCTGCAGTGCCGCGGCCTTGGTCCGTCGCTCCTCGGGGCTCAGGCTGGGGTCATTCAGGGCCTTCTGGATCTGCTCCATGGTTTCCTCGATCCTGCGCTGAAGCTCGCGAATCGCCTTGAGGATCTTCTGCACGGAAGCAGGCAGGCCGCTCTGCTCGATATCGGCGTTTTTGGAGGACGATGAAGCAGCCGCCTTGCCTTCTGCGGACAAATTGACCTGTACGCCCTTTGTCTCGCTTGCAGATGTCTCGGCAGTGCTTTGCTCGGCATAACTGTAGGTGGTCTGCGAGGTCGCAGTCCGTATCGTAATGCTGTTGATCAACGGGAGTGTCGTTGACATGCCAAGGCATCCTGATGTGGCTGAAGGAATACAGGGTTATCGGCAGACAGTCTGCGACCTTGATGACTGCGAAAGATTTGCAGGCTGGCCCCGACAAGCACGGGTGAGTTACCCTTACAGCTTATGTGTGATTTCCCACAAGGAATTAAGTGATGTCCGAGCCAGTCAAGTCGCGCGCTCAAACCCAGGCTCATTGCAAGGATTGCAGTCTCGCGCCGTTGTGCCTGCCCCTTTCGTTGAATACCGAAGACATGGACTGCCTTGACCAGATCGTCAAACGCGGCCGCCCCCTGAAAAAGGGCGAGTTTCTGTTTCGTCAGGGGGATACCTTCGAGTCGGTCTACGCGGTGCGTTCCGGGGCACTGAAAACCTTCAATATCAGTGACAGCGGTGAAGAACAGCTCACCGGCTTTCACCTGCCCAGCGAACTGGTGGGCATGTCAGGCATGGACGCCGAGGCTTACCCGGTCTCGGCCCAGGCACTGGAAACCACATCGGTCTGCGAGATCCCTTTCGAGCGTCTGGACGAACTGTCCGTGAAACTGCCGCAGCTGCGTCGGCAGTTGATGCGCGTCATGAGCCGTGAGATCCGCGACGATCAGCAAATGATGCTGCTGCTCTCGAAAAAGACCGCCGATGAGCGTATCGCCACCTTTCTGATCAATCTGTCTGCACGCTTCCGCGCCAGAGGCTTTTCGGCCAATCAGTTCCGACTGAGCATGTCGCGCAATGAAATCGGTAATCACCTGGGTCTGGCAGTCGAGACGGTGTCCCGTGTATTTACCCGTTTCCAGCAAAATCAGCTGATTTCTGCCGAGGGCAAAGAGATTCACATCCTCGCCCCCATCGAGCTGTGTGCGCTGGCTGGCGGGTCGATGCAAAGCTGAAACGTGCGATCTTTGGCGGGTCGGCTTAAACTGTCGGCCAAAACTGCCATGGAACCCCCTGATGACTTTCGATCAATCGAACTTCAAATCCCTCATCCGCCCGGTCGTGGACTTCCCAAAGCCGGGCGTGGTCTTCCGCGATATCACGCCCCTGTTCCAATCGCCCAAGGCCACCCGTCAGGTGATTGACAGCTTCGTGCAGCGCTACATCGATGCCGAGTTCAGCCATATCGGCGCCATGGACGCGCGGGGTTTTCTGATTGGTTCGGTGGTTGCCTATCAGTTGAACAAGCCGCTGGTGCTGTTCCGCAAACAAGGCAAACTGCCTGCCGATGTACTGTCAGAGGCGTATCAGACCGAATACGGCGAAGCGTATCTGGAGGTGCATGCCGACAGCCTGTGCGAAGGTGACTCGGTCATCATGTTCGATGACCTGATCGCGACCGGAGGCACGCTGATCGCCGCCGCCAACCTGATCCGCCGCATGGGTGCCGAAGTGTACGAGGCCGCTGCGATTATCGACCTGCCGGAACTGGGCGGTTCCAAGCGTCTTAACGACCTGAAGATCCCGACGTTCTGTCTGACCGAGTTTGCGCTGGACGAGCAGTAAGGGCGCAGGGACTGAGTTACAGGTTCCAAACTCTCCAGCGCTCACGGCTATCGTAAATGCGCTTTTTTATCGCGATGGCACTGACGACGCAGAGTGCGACGTTAGTGACAGGACGAAGGAACCCGACGAAGTCGGGCCGGAAACAGGAGCGAGGGGGATTGGTTACTTTGGCCCGTCAAAGTAACTCGCCGAGGGGCGAAAAGGTGACCTGAGTCGAACCTCAATCTACCTGACATCACAGAACCACTGTGTGACGCGGAGCGTCACGAACTGCATTCCCACGCGGAGCATGGGAACGATAGCCATACGAACGAGAAACTAGCTCGCTGTATTACCGTGCAGTTTGGTCATCAATTGCGCTTCGGCCTGGGTCAGGCCGCAGGACTGGGTCAGCTCGTCGATGCTGGCACCCATGCCGACCAGACGGGCGGCCTGGGCGAAGGACAGCGTGGAGGGATCGCGCTGCTCCAGGGCGGTGAGCTTGTCGGGCAACGGCGCAACGACGGCACGCAGCTCATGCAACGCTTCGCCCATGCGCACCGTGCCGTTCTGGTAGTTGTCCAGACGCCTGGCCAACTCCTTGATCCGCTGATCCCGCAAGGCAGCCGCCTCGTCACGCCCGGCGTCGAGCTTGCGCTGACGCCTGGTATGGGCCAGGAACATAAACAGGGTGACAACCCAGAGAATGCCCAGGAAGACGACAGCTACCTCAAAGATCAATCAGATGTTCTCCAGCTCGGACCACTCTTCTTCGGACATCATTTTGTCCAGTTCAACCAGAATCAACAGTTCGCCGTTCTTGTTGCAAACGCCCTGAATGAACTTGGCCGATTCGTCGTTACCGACGTTAGGCGCAGTTTCAACTTCTGACTGACGCAAGTAAACCACTTCCGCCACGCTGTCGACCAGGATACCGACCACTTGCTTGTCGGCTTCGATGATCACGATACGCGTATTGTCGCTGACTTCAACCGGGGCCAGGCCAAAACGCTGACGGGTATCGATCACGGTCACGACGTTACCGCGCAGGTTGATAATGCCCAGTACGTAGCTTGGCGCACCCGGCACCGGGGCGATTTCAGTGTAGCGCAGCACTTCCTGCACCTGCATTACGTTGATGCCATAGGACTCGTTGTCCAGGCGGAACGTAACCCATTGCAGAATAGGATCTTCGGAACCTTGTGCAGACGACTTATTCATAACCCCAACCCCTCACGTGTGTTCTTTGCAGGTGACGCCACTGGCACCGACCCATGATTATTTCGACTTGTTCAACTGCTTGACCGCGCCACTGGCTATCAGCTCGGCCAACTCTGCAACATCCAGCAACGCGCACATGTGCTCGATGACCGTGCCCGCCAGCCATGGACGATGACCTCGCTGCGCGCGCCATTTGATCTCGTTCGGATCAAGACGCAACGAACGACTGACCTGATGCACCGCCAGCCCCCACTCGTATCCCTGCACCGAAATCACGTACTGCAATCCCTGGCGAAAATCGTCGCGGTAGCGATCAGGCATGATCCAGCGCGCCGTATCCAACACTTTCAGGTTGCCTGCCTGGCAAGGCAGGATCCCGAGAAACCAGTCCGGCTGACCGAACAGCGGCGTCAGCTCCTGCCCCGCCAGCGGATAAATCGACCCCAGGCACACCAACGGCACCGCCAGTGTCAGACCGGCCACATCGAACAACAGGCATTCGAACGGCTCGGCAGCCCATGCCGGACGACCATCACTGGTCGGCGGTGGTGTCGGCGTACGCTGGGCTGCCAGCGTGCTCAACTCGGCGACCGGTTCTACCAGCGCAACGGTTGGCACTGCCTCCTCAACCTGAGCCACTTCAACCTGCACCGCTTCGGCAACGATCACCGGAGCGACTTCAACCACTGGCGCAGGCGCCTCAACCTTGACCGCTACCGCCACCGGAGCCGGTGCGGCAACCGCGACGGCCAGCGGCTTGACCTGCGCTTGCATCCGCGCATCAAAGGCCTGCTCTTCGAGCACAGCCGCCTGAAATTCATCGATGCTGCTGACGGGCTCTTCGAGCACTTCAGTCGCGTCGTACAACAATGCGTCCAGGTAGGACTGCAAAGCCAGTTTGGGTCGTGTTGCAACTTCTACAGGGCGGTTCATACCGGGGCCCAACAAAAAATGGAGCATGTGCAGCCTGATACAGTTATCGGCCGCATTGAGGCATCACTTGAGCAAACAATGTAGAAAGAGTAGACGTTCACGTCAGGCCACCTGCGCATTGAGCTGCTCGGCGAGCATATGCTTGAGCAATGCCCGGTAAGCGATCACACCACGACTCTTGCTGTCGTTCTGCGACGGCGTAAGCCCCAGTCGGCTGGCATCGCGCAATCGTGTATCGACCGGCACATAGGCTTGCCAGACATGCTCGGGGAAGCTGTCGCGCAGCAATTTCAAGGTGCCCAGCGATGCCTGGGTACGACGGTCGAACAATGTCGGCACGATGGTATAAGGCAGCGGCACCTTGCGCGAACGGTTGATCATGGTCAGCGTATTGACCATGCGCTCCAGACCTTTCACGGCCAGAAACTCGGTCTGCACCGGAATCGCCAGCTGCTGGCTGGCCGCCAGGGCATTGACCATGAGAACGCCCAGCAGCGGCGGACTGTCGATCAACGCATAGTCAAAATCCTGCCACAACTGAGCCAGACTTTTTGCGACAACCAGGCCCAGGCCGCTCTGACCCGGTGATTGACGCTCCAGTGTGGCGAGCGCGGTGCTGGAGGGTATCAGCGAGATACGTTTATCGCTGGTAGGCAGCAGCAACTGGCCGGGAAGACCCTCCGGCACCGCGCCTTTATGCAGAAACAGATCGAAAGCACTGTGTTCCAGTTCGTCCGGGTTATGCCCGAAATAACTGGTCATGGAGCCGTGAGGGTCCAGATCGACCACGACCACGCGCTTGCCTGAATCGGCCAGCAAACCGGCCAGGGCAATGGTCGTGGTGGTCTTTCCGACTCCACCTTTCTGGTTGGCTACTGCCCAGACTCTCATTAATGTTTTTCCTTCCGTACAGCGACGACCATACCGATACGATGTTTAGGGGGCGGGTGACGGAGAATTGACGGCGTTCGCGCGTACCGGCGGCTTTGCTGGCACCGGTGCAGTTTGTGTGCCAGCACGCCTCAATGCGGCATCCGGTTGCACATTGGCCGATCCAGCGCTGGTCAGGCTGCGGCGAACATCCAGATTGCGCGAGATAACCAGCACTACACGGCGGTTCTTGGCGCGTCCGACGGTGCTGGTGTTGGGGGCGATCGGCTGAAACTCACCATAGCCCACCGAAGCGAGACGCGCCGGATTGACACCGTCCATGGCCAGCATGCGCACAATGCTGGCAGAACGTGCTGAAGACAGCTCCCAGTTGGTCGGAAATTGTGCAGTGCTGATCGGCTGGTCGTCGGTAAAGCCCTCGACATGGATCGGGTTGTCGAAGCGTTTGACGATTCCGGCGACCTTTTCGATGATGGTGAAGGCCTTGTCGCTGGGCATCGCATCGCCACTGCCGAAAAGCATGCTGGAGTTGAGTTCGATCTCGATCCACAGTTCGTTGCCGCGCACAGTCATCTGGTCGGACTTGATCAGGTCACCGAACGCATCGCGCACGTCCTGGGCAATGGTCTGCAACGGGTCATCGGACGCCTGACCTATGCCTGCGTCAGTCTGCTCGCTGTCCTTGACCAGCGGCTCGGCGGGCTTGACTGAAACCGGGCGCTGCTCACCGATGGGGATCGGCTTCATGGTGCGTTCGGTGTCATTGAACACGCCGACCAATGCCTGGGACAGAATCTTGTACTTGCCTTCGTTGACCGAGGAAATCGAGTACATCACCACGAAAAACGCAAACAGCAAGGTAATGAAGTCGGCATACGACACCAGCCAGCGTTCGTGATTTTCATGTTCTTCGACCTGACGACGGCGAGCCATTCGCTGTTACTCCATGAAGCCTTGCAGCTTGAGTTCGATGGAGCGCGGGTTCTCACCCTCGGCGATGGACAACAGACCTTCAAGCAACATTTCTCGATAGCGCGCCTGACGGTGGGCGATGGCCTTGAGCTTGTTCGCCACTGGCAGGAGGATCAGGTTGGCCATGGCCACGCCATAGATCGTGGCAACGAAGGCGACGGCGATACCGCTGCCCAGTTGGCTGGGGTCAGCCAGGTTGCCCATGACATGAATCAGGCCCATGACCGCGCCGATGATACCCACGGTCGGCGCGTAGCCGCCCATGCTTTCGAATACTTTCGCAGCCTGGATATCGCGGGTTTCCTGGGTGATGAAATCCACTTCAAGAATGCTGCGAATCGCTGCAGGCTCGGCACCGTCGACCAACAGTTGCAACCCTTTGCGGGCATAACCGTCGGGCTCGGAATCGGCTACGGTTTCAAGACCCAGCAAGCCCTCTTTGCGGGCGGTCATGCTCCAGCCGATGACCCGGTCAACCCCACCGGGCAGGTCGATACGCGGCGGGAAAATGATCCAGTGGATGATTTTCATGGCACGCATGAACGCACTCATCGGCGACTGCAACAGCGAAGCACCGAGCGTACCGCCCAGCACGATCAGAGCTGCCGGGCCATTGAGCAAGGCACCGAGGTGCCCGCCTTCGAGAAAATTACCACCAATGATTGCGACAAACGCCAGAATCAGACCGATAAGGCTCAGTACATCCATCAGAGACAGGCCTCTACCAAGTGCCGACCGATGTCGTCGAGGCTGTAGATCGCATCCGCGAGTTCGGCCTTGACGATGGCCATCGGCATGCCATAAATCACGCAGCTCGCTTCATCCTGCGCCCACACGGTACTGCCGGCCTGCTTGAGCAGTCGCGCGCCCTCGCGGCCGTCGGCACCCATACCAGTCAGGACCACCGAGAGCACCTTGTCGCCGTAGGACTTGGCAGCCGAGCCAAAGGTGATGTCGACGCACGGCTTGTAATTGAGACGTTCGTCGCCCGGCAGAATCTTCACCGTACCGCGCCCGTCAACCATCATCTGCTTGCCACCCGGCGCCAGCAGCGCCAGGCCAGGACGCAGCACGTCGCCGTCTTCCGCTTCCTTGACGCTGATTTTGCAGAGCTTGTCGAGACGTTCGGCAAATGCCTTGGTAAACGCCGCAGGCATATGCTGAATCAGCACCAGTGGTGCAGGAAAATTGGCTGGCAATTGAGTCAGCACCCGTTGCAGCGCGACCGGGCCGCCGGTTGAGGTGCCGATGGCCACCAGTTTGTAGGCCTTACGCTTGGCTGTGCCTGAAGTAGTCGGGTGCGCCGGCGCATGAGGGGCCGGGGCAGCCGGAGCCGCAGCAGGTGTCGCCGTGCGTGACGGCACCGTCCTGGCAGGTGCAGGGGCTGGCGCAGACGCGCGGCTGGACAACGTCGAAGGAGCCGGTGCGGCCGGAGCTGCACTGGCTGAACCGAAGCCGCTGGAACGGCGGTTGCTGCGTGAAATGCTGTTGATTTTCTCGCACAGCAGTTGCTTGACCTTCTGCGGATTGCGCGAGATATCTTCGAAATTCTTGGGCAGGAAATCCACCGCACCGGCGTCAAGAGCATCCAGCGTCACGCGCGCACCTTCGTGCGTCAGCGACGAGAACATCAATACCGGGGTGGGGATACGCTGCATGATGTGGCGAACTGCCGTAATGCCATCCATCATCGGCATTTCGTAGTCCATGGTGATGACATCCGGCTTGAGTGCCAGCGCCTGCTCAATCGCTTCCTTGCCGTTGGTGGCGGTGCCGACAACTACAATGTTGGGGTCCGAAGAAAGAATTTCCGTAACGCGGCGGCGGAAAAAACCGGAATCATCCACCACCAGGACCTTGACTGCCATAAACACTCCAATAGGTGTCGCAGGCAGCCAGGCTGCCCGCAACCCCGGGTTCAGATACGCCGTGCGGCGTAACGCTTGAGCATGCTCGGTACATCGAGAATCAGGGCAATGCGACCGTCACCGGTGATGGTGGCGCCCGACATGCCCGGCGTACCTTGCAGCATCTTGCCCAGCGGTTTGATGACCACTTCTTCCTGACCGACCAGCTGATCGACGACAAAACCGATGCGCTGAGTGCCGACCGTCAGGATCACTACGTGCCCTTCGTGCTGTTCCTCATGAGCCGCAGAACTGACCAGCCAGCGCTTGAGGTAGAACAGCGGCAAGGCCTTGTCACGTACGATCACCACTTCCTGGCCATCAACCACGTTGGTAGTCGACAGGTTCAGGTGGAAGATTTCGTTGACGTTGACCAGCGGGAAAGCGAAGGCCTGGTTGCCCAGCATCACCATCAGGGTCGGCATGATCGCCAGGGTCAACGGCACCTTGATGACGATCTTCGAACCCTGGCCCTTGGTCGAATAGATATTAATCGAGCCATTGAGCTGGGAGATCTTGGTCTTGACCACGTCCATGCCCACACCGCGACCCGACACATCGGAAATCTCGGTCTTGGTCGAGAAGCCCGGCGCGAAGATCAGGTTGTAGCAATCGGTGTCACTCAACCGATCGGCTGCATCCTTGTCCATGACGCCGCGTTTCACAGCAATGGAGCGCAGGACGTTAGGGTCCATGCCCTTACCGTCATCGGAGATCGACAGCAGGATATGGTCGCCTTCCTGCTCCGCCGAAAGGATCACACGACCGCCGCGGGACTTGCCCGTGGCTTCGCGCTCTTCCGGCGTTTCGATACCGTGGTCGACAGCGTTGCGCACCAAGTGGACCAGCGGATCGGCGAGCGCCTCTACGAGGTTCTTGTCGAGGTCGGTCTCTTCACCGACCAGCTCCAGGTTGATCTCTTTCTTGAGCTGGCGAGCCAGGTCGCGAACCAGACGCGGGAAGCGACCGAAGACTTTCTTGATCGGCTGCATGCGGGTTTTCATCACCGCAGTCTGCAGATCGGCGGTGACCACATCCAGGTTGGAAACCGCCTTGGACATGGCTTCATCGCCGCTGTTGAGACCCAGGCGTACCAGGCGGTTACGCACCAGCACCAGCTCGCCGACCATGTTCATGATCTCGTCCAGTCGGGCGGTATCGACACGAACCGTGGTTTCGGCTTCTGTCGCCACCGGCTTTTCGCCGCTGGGTGCAGGAGCGCGCGCAGGGGCTGGCGCCGAAGCAGGTTTGGCCGGCTCTGCTTTCGCAGCAGGCGCCGGAGCAGGCTTGGCAGCAGGTGGCGGCGGTGGCGGAGCAGCCGCTGCGGCTGCCGGAGCAGATGCCTTGGCAACAATCGCCTCAGGCTCGAACTTGCCCTTGCCGTGCAATTCGTCGAGCAGGTTTTCAAATTCGTGATCGGTGATTTCGTCCGACGCGGCCGCAGCAGCGGGCGCCTTGGCAGCAACGGCTACGGGTGCAGCAGCTGCTGGCGTCGCTACCGCGGCGTCAAACGAACCTTTGCCGTGCAGTTGATCGAGCAACGCTTCGAATTCGTCGTCGGTGATTTCGTCACCGGCAGGCGCTGCACTGCCCTGCGCCACAGGTGCAGGGGCCGGAGCGGTTGCAGCATCGGCCGCAAACTTGCCCTTGCCATGCAACTGATCAAGCAGGGATTCAAATTCCTGATCGGTGATTTCGTCACCCGCCGGCGCGGCCGCTGCTGCTGGCGCCTGTGCAGGCGCTGCAGACACCGGGCTGGAGCCGTGCAGCGAATCGAGCAGTTGCTCGAATTCATCATCGGTAATCTCGTCGCCAGGCGCTGGCTCTGCAACCGCAGCAGCCTGGACTTCGACCACCGGCTCGGGCTCCGGCTCTGGCTCGGGAGCCGCGGCCTCGTCGGCGGATTGTGGCTCGGCCAGACGCGACAGCGCGGCCAGCAGTTCTGGCGTCGCCGGAGTTACGTCAGTCCGTTCACGTACCTGACCGAACATGCTGTTGACGGTGTCCAGTGCTTCCAGGACCACGTCCATCAGTTCGGAATCAACGCGACGCTCACCCTTGCGCAGGATGTCGAACACGTTTTCGGCGATGTGGCAGCACTCCACCAGCTCATGGAGCTGGAGGAAGCCGGCGCCCCCTTTTACAGTGTGAAAACCGCGAAAAATTGCATTGAGCAGATCAGCATCATCCGGTCGGCTTTCCAGCTCGACCAATTGCTCTGACAACTGCTCCAGAATTTCGCCGGCCTCTACCAGAAAATCCTGAAGGATTTCTTCATCGGCGCCGAAGCTCATGGGGTGCTCCCTAAAATTAACCGTCTACAGATCTTAGAAGCCGAGGCTCGATAGCAGATCGTCTACATCATCCTGTCCGGATACGACGTCTTCACGTTTATCGGCATGAATCTGCGGACCTTCACCCTGAGTGAGATGTTTTTTAGGATCTTTTTCATCGAGGATGGATTGTTCGTCATGTTCGATGCCTGCGAAGCGATCGACATGACTGGCCATGAGCACCAGTTTGAGCAGATTGCTCTCGACTTCGGTCACCAGTTGCGTCACACGCTTGATGACCTGACCGGTAAGGTCCTGGTAATCCTGGGCGAGCAGAATGTCGTTGAGATGCGCGGAAACCTGATGGGTTTCCTTCTCGGTACGCGTCAGAAAACCATCGACCCGCTTGGCCAGCTCGCGGAACTCTTCGGCACCGATTTCGCGGCGCATGAAACGTCCCCAGTCATCGCTCAACGCCTTGGCGTCGGAACTCAGGCCGTTCATGACCGGCGTACTCTCTTCCACCAGGTCCATGGTGCGGTTGGCCGCATTCTCGGTCAGCCTCACCACATACGACAGGCGTTCGGTAGCATCCGTGATCTGCGACACTTCCTCGGCTTGAGGCATGTGCGGATCGATGTGAAAGTTTACGATTGCACTGTGCAGCTCACGAGTCAGCTTGCCCACTTCCTGATAAAGGCCGCGGTCGCGTGTCTGGTTGAGTTCGTGGATCAGTTGCACAGCGTCACCGAAACGACCCTTTTCAAGGCTGGTGACAAGTTCCTGCGCGTGTCTTTTTAAGGTCGACTCAAAGTCGGCCATCGAATCATTGTTATCCATAGCGCCCTCGCGGCTTGCATCAGCTATTGACGCGTTCAAAGATCTTGTCGATCTTGTCTTTCAGGGCTTGGGCAGTGAATGGCTTGACTACATAACCGTTCACCCCAGCCTGGGCAGCTTCAATGATCTGCTCACGCTTGGCTTCGGCAGTGACCATCAGCACGGGAAGGCTCTTGAGGCGTTCGTCCTTGCGGACTTCGCGCAGCAGATCGATACCGGACATGCCAGGCATGTTCCAGTCCGTCACCAGAAAGTCAAAGGCACCGCTCTGCAGCATCGGCAATGCGGTCAGACCATCATCCGCTTCCGATGTGTTGGTAAACCCCAGATCACGCAAAAGGTTCTTGATGATCCGCCGCATCGTTGAGAAGTCATCAACGATGAGGATTTTCATGTTCTTGTCCAATTCGACCTCCAAGCAGTCTTTAACGCGTTCAGCACCTGAACACGCTGTTCACTCAATACTGGCACAGCACACCCCCGGCTGTACGAAACGACGACGGGCTTGGCACAACAACAGGCAAGGACCTGAGAAACAAGCCCATCGAGGCAATGCCTGACAGGCTTCTGACGGGTCCACCCCGTTACCACGTAACGCTCTGCACAGCCGGCTTGCAGTCAACGCGCGGCCATAGACCGCACATTGCCTGTCAACGCGCTCGCCACTCCCCCAAACGCCCTCGCAAACGAGCTGCGCACTGGCTGTGTAACTGACTGACCCGCGATTCGCTGACCCCGAGAACCTCTCCGATTTCCTTGAGGTTCAGCTCTTCGTCGTAGTACAGCGCCAACACCAGACGCTCGCGCTCTGGCAGATTGGCAATTGCATCGGCCAACGCAGCCTGGAAGCGCTCGTCTTCCAGGTCGCGCGACGGCTCAAGCGATCCGCTTGCGCCATCCTCGTGCAGCCCTTCATGATCGCCGTCCTGCAGCAGGTCGTCGAAACTGAAGAGGCGGCTGCCCAAGGTGTCATTCAAAATCCCGTAGTAATCATCGAGACTCAACTGGAGTTCGGCCGCAACCTCGTGATCTTTAGCGTCACGGCCGGTTTTAGCTTCAATTGCCCGAATTGCGTCACTGACCATACGCGTATTACGGTGTACCGAGCGTGGCGCCCAGTCCCCCTTGCGCACCTCATCGAGCATCGCACCCCGGATGCGAATGCCGGCATAGGTCTCGAAACTCGCACCCTTGGTGGAATCATACTTGGTGGAGACTTCAAGCAGGCCGATCATGCCGGCCTGGATCAGATCCTCGACCTGCACACTGGCCGGCAAGCGCGCCAGCAGATGATAAGCGATACGCTTGACCAGTGGCGCATAGCGCTCGATCAACTCGTATTGTGAATTACGGGAAGCCTTGCTGTACATCTGGTAGCCGCTCGCAGTCATTGCACAGGCCCTGCACTGGTCTGGTGAACGAGTCGCTCAACGAAGAACTCGAGATGACCCCGCGGGTTGGCTGGCAACGGCCAGGTATCAACCTTCTGGGCAATGGCCTTGAAGGCCAGTGCACATTTGGAACGCGGGAATGCTTCGTAGACGGCGCGCTGTTTCTGTACCGCCTTGCGTACGCACTCGTCGTACGGCACGGCACCTACATACTGCAGCGCAACATCGAGAAAACGATCCGTCACTTTGGTCAGCTTGGCGAACAGGTTGCGCCCTTCCTGCGGGCTCTGTGCCATGTTGGCCAGCACCCGGAAGCGGTTCATGCCGTAATCGCGGTTAAGCAGTTTGATCAGGGCGTAGGCATCGGTGATCGACGTGGGCTCGTCGCACACCACCAGCAGCACTTCCTGAGCGGCGCGCACGAAGCTGACCACCGACTCGCCGATACCGGCAGCCGTGTCGATCACCAGCACATCGAGGTTGTCACCAATCTCGCTGAACGCCTGGATCAGGCCGGCATGCTGGGCGGGCGACAGATGCACCATGCTCTGGGTGCCGGAAGCAGCGGGTACGATTCGAACCCCGCCCGGCCCCTGCAACAGCACGTCGCGTAACTCACAACGCCCCTCGATGACATCGGCAAGCGTGCGCTTGGGCGTCAACCCGAGCAGCACGTCGACATTGGCCAGACCCAGATCGGCGTCCAGCAGCATGACGCGACGGCCAAGCTCGGCAAGGGCCAGTGAAAGGTTCACTGACACGTTAGTCTTACCGACGCCACCTTTGCCACCGGTCACCGCGATAACCTGTACGGGATGCATGCTGCCCATGTTATTTCTTTACCTTGTCTTGCGTAGACCGAAACCACATCGAGGGCTGCACGTTCGCGTATGAACACTGCATGGCAGACCGTTGACGCAGGGACATTCCAATAATATCCATCACTTAACCCACTCTCTTGCCAGGGGTGTGATAGAGGTCAGCAAACATATCAGCCATTGCTTCCTCGCTAGGCTCATCCTGCATCTGCACACTCACCGCGCGGCTTACCAGCTGATGACGACGCGGAATATGCAGGTCATCAGGAATGCGTGGTCCGTCCGTGAGATAGGCCACAGGTAATTCGTGACTGATCGCCAGGCTCAGGACTTCACCGAGGCTGGCTGTTTCATCAAGCTTGGTCAGAATGCATCCGGCCAGGCCACAACGCTTGTAACTGTGATACGCGGCTGTCAGCACCTGCTTCTGGCTGGTGGTTGCCAGCACCAGATAGTTGCGCGACTTGATGCCGCGACCCGCGAGGCTTTCCAGCTGCATGCGCAGCGCAGGATCACTGGCCTGCAGCCCGGCGGTGTCAATCAGCACCACGCGCTTGCGCAGCAGCGGTTCCAGCGCCTGAACCAGAGACTGGCCAGGATCGACATGGGTGACCGGCACGTTGAGGATGCGCCCAAGGGTCTTGAGCTGCTCCTGCGCGCCGATACGGAAACTGTCCATGCTGACCAGTGCGATATTCTGCGGGCCGTACTTCAACACGTAACGTGCTGCCAGTTTGGCCAGGGTGGTGGTCTTGCCCATGCCGGCAGGACCGACCATTGCAATCACGCCGCCCTCTTCGAGCGGCTCGACTTCCGGCACGGCGATCATGCGTGCCAGATGAGCCAGCAGCATGCGCCAGGCCTGACGAGGCTCGTCGATCTCCGGGATCATCGACAGCAGATCGCGTGACAGCGGGCCGGACAAGCCGACACGTTGCAGGCGACGCCACAGATTGGCCTGCTGCGGACGACTGCCCTGCAACTGGTTCCAGGCCAGCGAGCCGAGCTGGACTTCCAGCAGCTCGCGCAGGCCGTTCAATTCGGAGCGCATCGAGTCATAGGCGCGCTGGCCAACGGCAGGCTCGGCGGCCTGTGGCGGTGCGTACGCGAATGGGCGCGGCGGCTCTTCGAGCGTCGGTTCGATGTGCGTATCGGCAGGGTTGACCGGCTTGCCGGAAAACAGCTGCAGGTTGACCGATGCGTCGCTGTCGCTGCGGTTGTTCAATTCGGCCTGGGCGGAGACGATGCGCGACTGAGTCTTGCGCAGCTCGTCTTCCAGCTCCATGTTCGGCACACGCGGTGCCAGGGCGGACAGCTTGTAATCCAGAGCAGCAGTCAGCTCTACGCCACCAGCAATGCGCCGGTTACCGATGATGGCCGCTTCAGCGCCCAGCTCATCGCGAACCAGCTTCATGGCTTGACGCATATCGGCGGCGAAAAATCGCTTAACTTGCATGACTCACTACCTCAGCCGTTTGGCCCGACAGTCGCTACGATGGTTACTTGCTTGTTGTCCGGAATTTCCTGATACGCCAGAACATGCATGTTCGGTACAGCCAATCGTCCAAATCGTGACAGCATCGCCCGGACAGGCCCTGCTACCAGAAGAATTACCGGCAACCCTTGCATCTCCTGACGCTGGGCGGCCTCAATCAACGAACGCTGGAGCTTCTCAGCCATGCTTGGCTCAAGAAGAACGCCTTCTTCCTGACCCTGACCAGCCTTCTGCAAACTATTGAGCAATATCTGTTCCAACCTTGGTTCCAGAGTGATAACAGGCAGCTCCGGCTCAACGCCTACAATGCTTTGGACGATTGCGCGGCTCAGACCCACTCGCACTGCGGCCACCAAAGCGGCGGTATCTTGACTCTTCCCGGCGTTGTTGGCGATAGCCTCTGCAATGCTGCGAATGTCCCGCACAGGTACGTGTTCAGCCAGCAACGCCTGAAGCACATTGAGCAGCGAAGACAGCGACAGCACGCCAGGCACCAGCTCTTCAGCCAGCTTGGGCGAGCTTTTGGCCAGCAATTGCATCAGTTGCTGGACTTCCTCGTGGCCGATCAGCTCATGCGAATGCTTGTAGAGAATCTGGTTCAAGTGGGTTGCCACTACAGTACTGGCATCGACGACGGTGTACCCCAGCGACTGCGCCTGACTGCGCTGGCTGATTTCGATCCACACGGCTTCCAGACCAAACGCCGGGTCTCTGGCGGTAATGCCGTTCAGGGTGCCGAACACTTGACCGGGGTTGATCGCCAGTTCGCGATCCGGGTAGATCTCGGCCTCGGCCAGAATCACGCCCATCAGCGTCAGACGATAGGCGCTGGGCGCCAGATCGAGGTTGTCGCGAATGTGCACGGTGGGCATCAGGAAGCCGAGCTCTTGCGAGAGCTTCTTGCGCACGCCCTTGATACGCGCCAGCAGCTGACCGCCCTGGTTGCGATCCACCAGCGGAATCAGGCGGTAGCCCACTTCCAGGCCGATGATATCGATGGGCGTCACGTCATCCCAACCCAGTTCCTTGGCGTCCTGAACGCGGGTCGGCGAAGGCAGCAGGTCCTGTTGACGCTGCACTTCGGCCAGCGCCTCGACTTTCACCTGATTTTCTTTCTTCCAGAGCAGATACGCGCCGCCTGCAGCCACCAGGCCGAGGCTGATGAAGGAGAAGTGCGGCATGCCCGGCACCAGCCCCATCACGATCATGACCGCAGCGGAAACCGCCAGCGCCTTGGGCGAAGCGAACATCTGACGATTGATGAGCTTGCCCATCTCTTCCGAACCGGAAGCACGGGTCACCATGATCGCGGCGGCGGTGGACAGCAGCAGTGATGGCAATTGCGCCACCAAACCGTCACCGATGGTCAGCAGGGTGTAAACGCGGCCTGCGTCGGCGAAGGTCATGTTGTGTTGCAGGATACCGACCAGCATGCCGCCAATCAGGTTGATGAACAGAATCAGCAGACCGGCGATCGCATCGCCGCGCACGAATTTACTGGCACCGTCCATGGAACCGTAGAACTCGGCTTCCTGGGCGACTTCGGCACGGCGGCGCTTGGCTTCCGGCTGATCGATGAGGCCGGCGTTGAGGTCGGCGTCGATCGCCATCTGTTTGCCGGGCATCGCGTCGAGGGTGAAGCGCGCGCTCACCTCGGAAATACGGCCGGCACCCTTGGTGATTACCACGAAGTTGATGATCATCAGAATCGCGAACACCACGATACCAACGACATAGTTACCACCGATCACCACTTCACCGAAGGCCTGAATCACCTTGCCCGCAGCGGCGTGGCCGTCCTGCCCGTGAAGCATGACCACCCGAGTGGAAGCGACGTTCAGCGCCAGACGCAGCAACGTGGCGACAAGCAGAATGGTCGGAAATACCGAGAAGTCCAGCGGCCGCAGGGCGTACACACACACCAGCAGCACGACGATGGACAGTGCGATGTTGAACGTGAAGAACACGTCCAGCAGGAATGGCGGCATAGGCAACATCATCATTGCCATCATGACCAGCAACAACAACGGAACGCCCAACTGACCACGGCCCAGGCCTGTGATATTGCTGCGTGCGCTACTGAGTAATTGAGAGCGATCCACTGATTCGTTACCTGCGCACTAGATCAAAACATTGACGCCGATGGCGCCCTGTATCGACCCTGTTGCAAAAAGCTGTCCAACTTTTACAAAGCCAGTGGCAGTAAGGCTTTAGACACAGAAGTCACGTAAATCCAGTGCGCTGAGCGCAGTCAGAAAAATCTTCTCGTTTGCCTGTGCAAGAGCGGACGCGGAGCTTCTGAAACCAGGGCCTTTCAGATTGATGCCCGAACGTCGCGAGAGGGGACCGGACTACGCGTCGCGCTGCAGGTCGGGAGGGATTTTGATGTCGCCCAGAGGGTCGGGGCGCTTGCCCTGACCGGCACGAAACTGGCGGATCTGATAGACGTAGGCCAGCACCTGGGCGACGGCCAGATACAGGCCGGCGGGAATTTCCTGATCGAGTTCGGTGCTGTAGTAAATGGAACGCGCCAGTGCCGCAGATTCCAGAATCAGGATCTCGTTATGCGCGCCGATTTCGCGAATTTTCAGCGCCACCAGATCAGTACCCTTGGCCAGCAACATCGGTGCCCCGCCCTGCTCGGGATCGTATTTGAGGGCGACGGCGAAGTGTGTCGGGTTGGTAATGATCACGTCAGCCTCAGGGACGGAGGCCATCATGCGTCGCTGGGACATTTCACGCTGCAACTGGCGAATACGTTGCTTGACCTCCGGGCTGCCCTCGCTGTTCTTGTGCTCGTCGCGCACCTCCTGCTTGGTCATCAGCAGCTTCTTGTGCGCCTCATACAACACGAACGGCACGTCCGCCGCCGCGATGAATATCAGGCCACACGCCATCCAGAAACTGCTCCAGCCCACCACCATCAGGCTGTGAATCATGGCCTGCTCAAGCGGCTCGTGGGCAATCGCGACCAGGTCCTTGCGCTCATTGTTCAGGACCACCAGCGCAACCGCCAGAGTGATCAGGAATTTGCCGAAAGACTTGAGCAATTCGACCAGCGCATGCGGCGAAAACATGCGTTTGAGCCCTGCTGCCGGATTCATGCGGCTGAACTTGGGCATCAATGATTTGGTGGCGAACAGCCAGCCGCCGAGCATGATCGGCCCCACCAGTGCGGCAACCAGCATGGCGATCAGAAATGGCAGAACCACGACCAGCGCGTGCATCCCGGAACTGAGCAGCGCCTTGCCCATGTAGGACTGATCCATCAGGGTTTCGCGGGATATCGTGAAGTTGTCACGCATCAGCTCGGACATCATCAGGGCGATATCGGAGCCGAACATCAACAGCCCGCCCGCCCCCATCAGCATCACCACCAGCGTGGTCAGTTCCTTGGAGCGAGCGATCTGGCCGTCAGCCCGTGAGTCCTTGACCTTTTTTTCCGTGGGGTCTTCTGTCTTGTCCTGGCCATTCTCGTTTTCTGCCATTCAACGAGCCCTCACCATGTCGCGCAACGCCTGCAAGGCCTGCGTAGCGATCGGTTGATACTGATTGAGAATGTCGCCCATGGTCATCCACAGAATGACCATGCCCAACACCAGCGTGAGCGGGAAACCGATGGAAAAGATGTTGAGTTGCGGCGCGGCACGGGTCATGACGCCAAAAGCGATGTTGATGATCAGCAGCGCGGTAATCGCAGGCAACACCAGCCGCAGACCCGAAGCCAGTACCCAGCCCAACCCGTTGGCCAGCTCCCAAAAGTTATTGACCAGCAAACCACTGCCGACCGGCATCGTGGTAAAGCTCTCGACGAGGATTTCCAGCACCACCAGATGACCGTTCATGGCCAGGAACAACAGGGTGACCAGCATCGTGAAGAACTGGCCAATGGTGGCGGAGGAGACACCGTTGGTAGGGTCGACCATCGAGGCAAAGCCCATCCCCATCTGCGTCGAGATGATCTGCCCGGCGACCACAAAGATATGGAAGAACAACTGGAGCGACAGGCCCATCCCGGCGCCGATGATGATCTGTTCGCCGATCAGCAATAGCGCGCTCAGGTCGAGCGCCTGCACGGGCGGCATGGCTGGCAGCGCAGGCGCGACCACCACGGTGATCGCCACGGCGAGGTACATGCGCACCCGACGCGGGACCAGCGTGGTGCCGATGATCGGCATGGTCATCAGCAACGCGATGATGCGAAACAGCGGCAACATGAAGCTGGCTACCCAGGTACTGATCTGGGTATCGGTCAGCGCGAGCATCGGCTGCATGCGATGCTAGCCGATCAGGGTCGGAATACTGGTGTACAACGACAGCATGTATTCCATGAATATTTTCAACAGCCACGGGCCGATGACGATGAGGGTGACGAGCATCACCAGCAGGCGCGGCAGGAAGCTCAGGGTCTGTTCGTTGATCTGCGTGGCCGCCTGAAACATTGCCACCAGCAGACCGCACAACAGGCTTGGCACAACAAGAATCGCAACCAGCACAGTGGTCAGCCACAGCGCCTCGCGGAACAGATCGACGGCTACTTCCGGCGTCATCGGGCAGACTCCTCAGTGAAACGGCTCATACGCCACCAAAACTGCCGGCCAGGGTGCCGACAATCAGCGCCCAGCCGTCCACCAGCACAAACAGCATGATCTTGAACGGCAGAGAAATGATCAGCGGCGACAGCATCATCATACCCATCGCCATCAGCACACTGGCCACCACCAGATCGATGATCAGAAACGGAATGAAGATCATGAAGCCGATCTGAAACGCTGTCTTGAGCTCCGAAATCACGAACGCCGGAACCAGAATGGTCAACGGCGCGGCATCCGGGGTCGGGATGTCGGTGCGCTTGGACAGGCGCATGAACAGCTCGAGGTCGCTGGTGCGCGTCTGGGCCAGCATGAAGTCCTTGATCGGCACTTGCGCCTTGGCCACCGCATCCTGCGCCGAAAGCTTCTCGGCCAGATAAGGCTGCAAGGCATCCTGATTCACCCGGTCGAATACCGGCGCCATGATGAACATGGTCAGAAACAACGCCATGCCGGTGAGGATCTGGTTCGACGGCGTCTGCTGCAAGCCGAGGGCCTGACGCAGAATCGAGAAGACGATGATGATCCGCGTGAAGCTGGTCATCAACATGACGAACGCCGGAATGAAGCTCAGCGCGGTCATGATCAGCAGAATCTGCAGACTGACCGAATACTCCTGCTGACCATCGGCACCATTGGACAGCGTGATCGCCTGGATCGACAGCGGATCGGCCGCCAGCGCAGCGGGCGTCACCATCACCAGCAACAGCAGTATCAGGAAACGCAAGGCGCCCATTACTTCTTGTCCTTATCCTTACCCATCAGCTCCATCAGGCGCTGAGCGAATTCAGGGGTAGCCTGCTCGCGCACCGGCACCTGCACGGGCTCCTTGAGCACATGCAAAGGCGTGATTCGCCCGGGCGTAATGCCCAGCAGCACTTGTTCATTGCCGATCTGCACCAGCACCAGCCGATCACGCGGCCCCAGCGCGCGCGAGCTCACCAGCTCGATCACCTGATTGCTGTTCGGCCCGACGCGCTGCACCCGGCGCATCAGCCACGCGAGTACGAAAATCAGGCCAATCACCAGGATCAGACCGAACAGCAGTTGCACCACCTGCCCGCCCATACCGCCGGAGACCGTATTGGCCACTTGTGCAGGCGCCGCCTGAACGGCGGGTTCGGCGGCCCAGGCCAGCGATGGCAGGGTCAGCAGAACACTCAGCCAGCGCCTCACTTAGCGCAGCTTCTTGATGCGTTCGCTCGGGCTGATCACGTCGGTCAGACGGATGCCGAACTTTTCATTGACCACCACCACCTCGCCATGCGCGATCAGTGTGCCGTTGACCAGCACATCAAGGGGTTCGCCTGCCAGACGATCCAGTTCGATCACCGAGCCCTGGTTGAGCTGCAGCAGGTTGCGGATGTTGATGTCGGTACTGCCCACTTCCATGGAGATCGACACCGGAATGTCGAGAATCACATCCAGGTTGGGACCATCCAGAGAAACCGGACCGGTGCTTTTCGGCACGCTGCCAAACTCTTCCATCGCCATCCGGCTACCCGAATTTCCGGCATCCGCAGCCAGCAGCGCATCGATATCAGCCTGGCTGTCGCCAGCTTCGCCCAATGCAGCAGCCCACTCATCCGCCAATGCCTGATCTTCAGCAGACATCGTATCGTTTTCATCAGCCATCGGTTGTCCTCTGCACGCAGTATTTCAGTTACGCAACAATTTCCGACGTTGACCAGACTGGTCAGCGTCGCGCTATGGGTTCGATTACTTGCAGGGCCATCTTGCCCTTGTGCGAGCCAAGCTTGACCTTGAACGAAGGTACGCCATTGGCACGCAAGACCAGCGAATCGCCCAGTTCCACAGGGATCACATCACCAGGGCGCATGTGCAGGATGTCCCGCAATGGCAACTGGCGCTGGGCGATGGTCGTGGTGAGCGGAACGTTGACGTCCAGCACGTCTTCCTTGAGCGCGTTGACCCAGCGCTCGTCCTGGTCGTCCAGATCGGACTGGAAACCGGCGTCGAGCATTTCGCGGATCGGCTCGATCATCGAGTACGGCATGGTCAC
Source organism: Pseudomonas cerasi (assembly GCF_900074915.1). Classification (GTDB taxonomy): domain Bacteria; phylum Pseudomonadota; class Gammaproteobacteria; order Pseudomonadales; family Pseudomonadaceae; genus Aquipseudomonas; species Aquipseudomonas cerasi. Next base: position 2,009,020 of record NZ_LT222319.1, on the reverse strand, counting down.
GTGCAGATCGCCGCCACCGCCATCGAGTTCGATGTGGAAGGTGGAGATCACTACAGCCTCGCTCGGCCCGACGATGTTGGCCATGGCCGGGTTCACTTCCGAGTTGATGTACTCGAAATTGACTTCCATGATCGCCTGCCAGGCCTCCTTGAGGTCGACAAACGCCTGATCCAGCACCATGCGCACGACACGCAGTTCGGTTGGCGTGAACTCTCGGCCTTCGATCTTGGCGTGACGACCGTCACCGCCGAAAAAGTTATCCACCAACTTGAACACCAGCTTGGCGTCGAGAATGAACAGCGCGGTGCCACGCAGCGGCTTGATCTTGGCCAGATTGAGGCTGGTCGGCACGTACAGGGAATGCACGTACTCACCGAACTTCATGACCTGAACACCGCCCACCGCCACGTCCGCCGAGCGGCGCAGCAGGTTGAACATGCTGATACGTGTGTAGCGGGCGAAGCGCTCGTTGATCATTTCCAGCGTCGGCATGCGTCCGCGGACGATCCGGTCCTGGCTGGTCAGGTCGTAACTTTTGACACTGCCAGGTTCGCTGTTGTTGTCAGTCTGGACCATCCCATCGTCGACGCCATGCAGCAGCGCATCGATCTCGTCCTGGGAGAGCAGGTCTTGCACGGCCATGTGAGAGTCCTACTGCAATACGAAGTTAGTGAAGAGCAGCTGTTCGATCACAGTCTTGCCGAGTTCTTTCTGCGCGACTTCCTGAATGCTGGCGGTCGCTTTCTGACGCAGCATTTCCTGGCCGATCGGCGAAGCCAGCGATTCGAAGGGAATGGCTGCAAACAGCATGACCAGATTGTTGCGGATCAATGGCATGTGGACCTTCAGCGCTTCCATGTCGGCGGCGTTACGGCCCAGCATGGTGATGCTCACCTGCATGTAGCGTTGGCGGCCATTGGCGTTGAAGTTGACCACAAAGGCCGGGGTCATCGGTTCGAACACCGCCACTGGCTTGACGTTGGCTGCCGCTGCGGCCGCCGCTGGATCTTCCTTGCTTTCGCTCTTGTGCATGAGGAACCAGGTCGCGCCCACCGACAAGCCTACGGCCAGCAGCAGCGCCACGACGGCGATGATAATGAGCTTGAGTTTGCCTTTACCTTTGCCTGTGGTCGCGGGGTCTTTAACTTCTTCGCTCTGCGCCATGCCAATAATCCGTCACTATTCAAGAGGTTCTTCAATACGTGACAGAGGCAGAGCAAGTGTTATGCCAGAGTTGTACGAGGCGGAGATGTATTGGACACAAACGGTTACGCGCCTGGGCGCGGAGGGATCGTGATTCTTGTGAAAGCACTTTAGGGCAGTTTGGCTAAAGGCACAGTTCGGGAGCTAATAACTACCGTTCCTCACGCTCCGCGTGGGAATGCAGTTCATGACGTCGTGTCGCGGCTGCCACGACTATCGTCCCCACGCTCCGCGTGGGAATGCAGTTCGTGACGCTCCGCGTCACACAATGGTTTTTCGTTCTCAGGTGGATTGAGGTTCGACTCAAGTCACCTTTTCGCCCCTCGGCGACCTGCTTTGATGGGGCCAAAGTAGGCAAAACCCGCAACTCCGTTTCCGGCCCGACTTCGCCCTATCACTTACGTCGCAATCTGGGTCATCTGTGCCATCGCGTTAAAAAAGCATTTCTGCGCCATCAAGTTCATGCAATGCATGACATCGCGTCGCGGCTGCCATGCAACTCAAGAGCCTCACGCGTAATAATCGATCTCACTGGTGCCGATCACACGTGCCGCTGGCTGGCTGACCGGAATGGCTGCATCGACGCCTGCGATTTCATCGGAGGTATCGCTGGAACTCATGCCACCGCCACGACCGCTGCGCTGGGCACGGCTGGCCTGCTCCTGAGCCTGTTGCTGGGCCTGCTGTTGCGACTGGTCGGAAACATTGACGTCGACGTTGCCAAGCCCCTGCTGCACGAACGACTCACGCAACTTCGACATCTGGCTTTCCAGTGCATCACGTACACCCATATGGGCGCTCATGAAGGTCACCTGGGTCTGCTGCTCAGGCGCCATGTTGATACGAATATCGAGACGACCGAGCTCAGCAGGTTCCAGCTTGATATCGGCAGTCTTGAGATTCTGGCTCGACAGGTACATGACGCGATCGACGATGCCTTCGGTCCAGCCGCTTTGATGCATGGCCAACGGCTGGTTCATCAAGGGCGCGGCAGGTGCTGCCGCTGCGCGTGCCGGTTGCGCGGCCTGACTGAGCGCAGCGAGGCGATCGGCAAAGTTGTCGACGCGCGTGTCGCCGGCGGCGCCTTTGACATCCTTCAGACCCTCACCGATCAAACCGCTGAACGACTTGTCACTGCTTTCAGTGCTGCTGCCTTCGGAGGGAAGTTGCTCGCTCAGGACCGACAGGTTATTGACGATATTCTGATTGGGGTCAGCTTCAGCGTTGCTCGGCGTCGCCTTGTTGGCAGCCTGGGAGTTCTGCGCAGCCAGTTGAGTCTTGGCAGTGGCGTTTTCCAGCGCCAACTGCACGGCATCCAGACCGTCCAGAGGATCTGCGTCGGGATTGAAGGCGTCTTCGGCTACGACTGGCGGTGCCGCCTGAGTGGTGGTGAGCGCCGAGACCACTGGTGCGGTGACAACTTCCGCACTTGGTGGCGCCTTGGCTACAGGCGCCGCGGGAGCCTGTGCGGCCATTGCCTGCAATGCCGGGTCAAGGGCCGGATCGACGACCGCCTGGCCCTCAGTCAGCGCCGGATCGGCAGAGGCCTGCGCATCGTCCTGCTTCGAGTCGGAATGCGCCGCGTCATCATCCGCACTTGCCGACTTGGCTGGCAAATCATTGCCGCTATCGGCAACGCTCGACTTGTCGGCGGCATTCGCCTGATCGCTTGCAGGCTTGTCCTTGCCAGCGGCAACCTTGTCCTTGTCAGGCGCGGTCTTGTCGCGAGCTGGTTTTACGGGCGTATCGTCACGCGCAGGGACGGTGTCTTTCGCCTGCTTTGCATAGACATTGGAAAAGCTGGAGGCCCCGTCCTTGCTGCTGTCAGCAGACTTGACCGCATTATTGGCCACACCGGACCTGGCGGTCACAGAGGTTGTGGCCTGAAGAAGCGCATTGGTAGCAAGGGGCATTTCGGTCTCCGCATCAGCTGCTGGTTATCGCCTTACCAGAGTAGTTAGCAATATGCGGGCCAATTTTTAAATGATCTCCATAACGGGAATCGAGGGAGACATCAGGGCTCAGCTGACGAACAGCTGCCGCTCGGAATTGAACAACCCGCGAATCGTCATGTATTCGCTGTCGATCGTGCCAATCAATTCTGCCAGACCTGCGAACTGCTGCTGGCGGGCTTGCTCCTCGAGCTGGCGACATAGCTCGGAAAGCTGCAAGGCGCCCATGTTGCTGCTGCTGCCCTTGAAACTGTGAGCATTAAGGCTCAGTTCCTGGAAATCAGGATTGCGCGACCCGACAGCCAGACGCAACTGCGCGATACGCTGCTCGGAATCCTTGAGAAAAACATCCAGCAAAGTTGGATATTCGTCCTCCATGACCTCCTGCAAGGCAGTCAAAACGCTGTAATCCAGATGAATCGACACTTGTTCACTCCTTGATCAAGACTCCAGGCGGGGATTATGCCACTCCCTCCCAGCAAAATTCCACGCAGGCGGTCCTGCCATCCCTGGACCACCTGGCCTCGCGACTCAATTCACAGACCAGATGCAGCCCGCGACCATACAGTTCATTGCTGGCAGGCGTCAGCGTCCGGGTCTTTTCCACATCGAAACCCTGGCCGCTGTCCTCGACACTGAGGGTCAGCCGACCGCCCTGCTCGACCGCTTCGACCTGCAGGCTCACCCGGATGAAGCCTGACTGCAGCCTGTCGAGACGCTCTGCCCGCTGCTGATAATAGAGCGCGAACCCCGTTGCATCATGCTTGAGCGCCGAATCCAACCCTAGCACACCGTGCTCCAGCGCATTGCTGTACAGCTCGCCGAGCACCATGTGCAGTGCGGCACCCTGATCACGCAGGCCATGTACCTCCAGCAGCAATTGCAGGACATAAGGCAGAGGGTTGAAACGCTTGAGCGTCGAGGCACGAAACTCGAAACTGGCCGACCAGTCCAGCGGGCTGGAGGCGCCGCTGTCCGAATACATCATGACAGGCAAATTTTCCAGCGGCGCCTCGACAGCGCTGACCTCCAGCAGGCTGACATCGTCACGCGCCTTGCCGCCAAACTCGTTGAGCGCCACGAGGATCTCCTCGATCAGCAAGTGCGGCTCGCGATTGGCAGACAGAACCTGTCGCAGACGTTGCGCGCCAAACAGCTCTTCCTGACTGTTACTGGTATCAAGCACGCCGTCGGACAGCAGAAAGATGCGGTCACCCGGCGCCAACGGATACACGTCGGTGCGCGCGTCGAAGGCATCGACGCTCAATACGCCCAATGGCAGATGATTCGAGGCCAGCGGCACATGCTCGCCCTGCGCGCCGCGCAACAGGTAGCCGTCGGGCAGGCCACCGCTCCAGACCTCGACCTGCCGCTGCGGCAGATTGATACACAGCAGCGTCGCACAACAAAACATATCGACCGGGAGGATGCGTTTGAGCTTGGCGTTCATTTCACGGAGGATTTCAACCAGGCCATAGCCCTTGGCCGTCATGCCGTAGAACACTTCTGCAAGTGGCATCGCACCCACCGCAGCCGGCAAGCCATGTCCGGTGAAATCCCCGAGCAGCACCTGCATGTGCCCGGCGGGTGTGTAGGCGGCCAGCATCAGGTCGCCGTTGAACAGTGCGTAGGGGGACTGCAGGTAGCGGATATTGCTCGCCCCCAGGCAACCGGCGTGGGCGATCTGATCGAACACCGCCTTGGCGACACGCTGCTCATTGAGCAGATACTCATGGTGCCTGGCGATCTGGTCACGCTGCTGGCGGACAGTTTCGTGCAATACCCGCAGACGGTTCATGGCGTTGAGCTTGGCGGCCAGTACCAGCGGGTTGTAAGGCTTGGACATGAAATCGTCGCCACCGGCGTCCAGGCAACGTGCAAGCGCTTCGCCTTCGGTGAGCGAGGTCAGGAAGATGATCGGCACCAGCGATTCGCCGGTCAATGCCTTGATCCTTCGCGCCGCTTCGAAGCCATCCATGACCGGCATCATGGCGTCCATCAGAATCAACTGCGGGCTTTCAGCCTTGAAGATGGCGACCGCTTCGACACCATTGGCAGCGCTAAGAACCCGGTGCCCCTGCCGCGCTACGATAGTTGAAAGCAGAAGCCGGTCACTGGCGCTGTCGTCAGCGATCAGAATGCACAGTTTTTTCAGGGCTGGTTGCACTGGGTATGCTCAATTCGAACAGCTTCGAGAAATTGGAAATGGCCAGAATCTTCAGCACATCGGGCGTGCAGTTGACCAGGCGCACCAATGCCTTGTCACCCCCGGCGTGATCGCGCAGCAGTAACAGCATCCCCAGCGCAGAGCTGTCCAGGTAATGAGTACCGCGCAGGTCGACCACGTAATTCAGCGACTGCGGATAGTCCTCATAGGCAGCGCGAAACGCCTGATGGGAATTGAAATCGAAGCGTCCTTCGATAAAAAGGGTCAGCGTCTGCCCATCGGCAGAACGTTCGGAAGTGACAGTCATGGGAACCTCGAGGTGTTTCATCACCGAGACATTGATAGCGTAGACCAGCCAGAGAGATCACTGCGGTCTGATTGAGTCAAACGTCAGAATTGTTCATGGCGCGGCAGGCGCTGCGATAACTCGTCGAGCAGTTTCTGCTCGCGCTTGTCCTCCAGCCTGCGCGCCTCGTCCATGTAGCGCTGCACCAGCTTGCGCAAGCCCTCTACCCGCGCGTAGCAATCCTGCCAGGCGCTGCGCGCCCGATCCAGATTGGCTTTGTGCCATTCGAGACTTTTGTATTGCTGGGCAACGGCGACATCGAGCTGACTGAGAAAGCGCTGATAACCCAGCAGCCATTGCCCGGAAACCCCGGCACTGCCGCGCTGCAACCATTGCTGCTGATAATCCTGGCGAAACTGGTCAAGCTCCTGCAGCTTGTTGTTGGCAAGGTTGACCTGCCCCTGGAAGTGCCCAAGGCGCTGGGCGGCGGTTCGCTCGGCAGCTTCTGCCATCTCGACCACTGGCGCCAGACGCGCCGCTCGACTCTGGGCCATGGATTATCAGCCGCCAGGCGCTGGTGCGAAGATCGACGCCAGCGCCTCGCTGCTGCCTTGTATGCTTTCGTTGTCACGCAGGCCCTGACGCTGGTAGCGCACCAGTACCGGATGCAGCGCAATGGCCATGTCCGTTTCGCGATCGCCGCCTGCTACATAGGCCCCCACGCTGATGAGGTCGCGAGTCTGCTGATAGCGTGACCACAACTGTTTGAAATGCTGCGCACGCGCCATGTGCTCGGGGCTGACCACGGCGGGCATGACCCGGCTGATGGACGCTTCGATGTCGATGGCCGGGTAATGCCCCTCTTCGGCCAGGCGCCGGGACAACACGATGTGACCGTCGAGTACGCCACGCGCCGAGTCGGCAATCGGGTCCTGCTGGTCATCACCCTCCGACAGCACCGTGTAAAACGCGGTGATCGAACCACCACCCGCCTCGGCATTGCCGGCGCGTTCTACCAGTTTGGGCAAGCGGGCGAACACCGAAGGCGGATAGCCCTTGGTGGCCGGCGGCTCGCCAATGGCCAGTGCGATTTCCCGCTGAGCCTGAGCAAAACGGGTCAGGGAGTCCATCAGCAACAGGACATTCTTGCCCTTGTCACGAAAGTATTCGGCGATTCGCGTGCAATACATCGCTGCTCGCAAGCGCATCAGAGGCGCGTCATCGGCTGGCGAGGCGACCACCACCGAACGTTTCAGGCCCTCTTCGCCGAGAATGTGCTCGATGAACTCCTTGACCTCACGGCCCCGCTCACCGATCAGGCCGACGACGATGATGTCCGCCTCAGTGAAGCGCGTCATCATGCCGAGCAGCACACTCTTGCCCACGCCCGTACCGGCAAACAGTCCGAGACGCTGACCGCGGCCAACCGTCAATAAACCGTTGATGCAGCGAATACCAACATCCAGTGGCTGGCTGATGGGGTCGCGCTTGAGCGGGTTGATGGTCGGGCCATCCATCGGCACCCAGTCTTCGGCCTTGATCGGCGAGCGACCATCCAGCGGGCGACCGGCACCATCGAGCACCCGGCCCAGCATGCTCATGCCCATCGGCAGGCGACCGGTATCGGCCAGCGGTACGACCCGCGCGCCAGGCGCGATGCCCGCCACGCTGCCGACCGGCATCAGAAACACCTTGCTACCGGAAAAACCCATCACTTCGGCTTCGACTTCAACCGGATGATGGCTGTCGTCATTGATGACCACACAGCGGCTACCCATTGCCGCGCGCAGACCCTCAGCCTCAAGCGTCAGGCCTACCATGCGCAGCAGGCGGCCTTCCACTACGGGCTGGGCAGGCAAACTGATCGACTCGGCATAGGAACCGAGGCGCTTGGCGAAACTGGTGCGTTCAAGGTGCATCGAGGGTATCCGCGTCGGATTCGTCAACATTGGCTGCATTGCCTGGCGAGGCATCCAGATCGACGCTCAGATCGGCTGCCGCAGGATGGGTTACCTGTTCATGCAACTGGTCGTGCATCTTGGAAATTGCCAGGGCGATGCGTGTTTCGACGCTGGCATCGATACGGCTGTGCTCGGTTTCGATACGGCAACCGCCCGGCAGCAAGTCTTCGTCTTCGACGATCTTCCACGACTCCTCATGACGTTCGCGCATGGCCTTGACCAGCAGAAAGTCCTGAGGGTTTATGAAAATTCGCACATTCTGCGCGCCCATCGGTAATAGCTTGAGGGCATCGCGCAGGACGCTGGCAATCTGCGCAGAATCTGTGACCAGTTCACGCTGGATAACCTGACGCGCGATGTGCTCGACCAGGAGAATGACGGCCTTTTCGATCTGAGTGTCCTGCTCGGCGATGGGTGTCAGCAGGTTACCCATCAGCTGTTCCAGGCTGGCGACTTTTGCCGCAAGAACGACCTCCGCTTCCTGACGCACTTTTAGCTGAGTACTGTGAAAACCTTCCTTTTCACCGGTGGCGAAGCCTTCGTTCCAGGCCTCCTGGCGAATACTTTCCAGCTCTTCCAAGGTCAGTGGCTGGACTTCCTCCAGCGGCACTTCTTCCATCTCGGCCGGTTCGTCGACCAGCTCGGGCTCCGGTTCTGGTTCTGGCTCCACGTGCGGATCGAAGCTGGGCAGCGCCCAGATGTCGAGTAACCCGGCGTCCTTGGCGCGAATGAGGTCGCTGGCCGATTCTTTATTGGAACTGGACATGAGTCGGCTGAATCCTTAGATCATTTCCTCGCCACCCTTGCCACCGAGTACGATCTCGCCGGCCTCGGCCATACGACGTGCAATGGTGAGGATTTCTTTCTGGGCGGTTTCCACATCGCTGACACGCACCGGACCTTTTGCTTCCAGGTCGTCGCGGAGAAGCTCGGAGGCACGCTTGGACATGTTCTTGAAGATTTTTTCCTTGATTGCTTCGTCGGAGCCCTTGAGCGCCAGTACCAGCACGTCCGAGGATACTTCGCGCAGCAGCGCCTGGATACCGCGATCGTCCACGTCGGAAAGATTGTTGAAGACGAACATGAGGTCTTCGATCTGCACCGACAGGTCTTCGTCGACCTCGCGGATCGAGTCCATGAGCGAACCTTCGATCGAGCTGTCGAGAAAGTTCATGATATCGGCCGCACGCTTGATACCGCCCAGTGTGGTACGCGACGTGTTGGCGTTACCGGAGAACTGCTTCTCGAGAATCTGGTTCAATTCCTTGAGAGCCGCTGGCTGTACGGTGTTGAGCGAAGACACGCGCAGGATGATATCGAGGCGCACCTTGTGATCGAAATGCCCAAGCACCTCGCCCGCCTGGTCGGCATCGAGATAGGCGACCACGATGGCCTGAATCTGCGGGTGCTCGAAACGGATCACGTCGGCGACCGCACGCGGCTCCATCCACTTGAGGCTGTCCAGGCCGCTGGTATTGCCACCCAGCAGAATCCGGTCGATCAGGCCGTTGGCCTTGTCCTCGCCCAGTGCCTGGGTCAGCATCTTGCGGATATAGCCGTCGGAACCGACGCCAAGGCTGGTCTGATCGCCGACGATGTCGACGAATTCGCTCATGACCTCTTCGACCTGCTCGCGATGCACGTTGCGCATCTGCGCCATCGCCACACCCACTTTCTGGACTTCCTTGGGGCCCATGTGCCGGAGCACCTGAGCCGCATCGGTTTCGCCCAGCGAGAGCAACAGTACAGCCGCTTTTTCAACTTTGGAGAGTTTGGCTACCATGGCTCGTTCATTCATCAGTGTTGATCCACTCTTTCACAACCTGAGCCACACGGCCAGGATCCTCAGCCACCAAACTCTTGATTGCATTCAGCTGTGCGTCATAGCCTTCGGTCGGGCTTGGCAGCAGAATGCTCTGCGGGCCACCCAGACTTACGCGATCGTTGGACAATTCGCCGTCCAGACCGCCCATGCCACCCAGTTCGGCGTCGCCGCCGAAACCTGCCAGTTCCTTGCGCTTGCCATTGGTGATGTTGTTCAACACCGGGCGCAGTACACCGAACACCAGGATCAGGATGAAGATCACGCCAACAGCCTGCTTGACGATGTCCCAGAACCAGGGTTGCGAATAGAACGACGCTTCAGGCAGCACTTCAGCGCGTTCGCTGGAGAACGGCACGTTGATCACGCTGACGCTGTCGCCGCGGCTGGCGTCGAAACCGACGGCATCCTGTACCAGCCGTGTGAAGCGAGCGAGATCCGCCGCGCTCCATGGAGCACGGGTGACTTCGCCATTGGCCGCGTTGGTCTTGACCATGTCATCGACCACTACCGCAACCGAAAGGCGGGTCAGACGGCCCTGTTGCTGCTTGGTGTGACTGATGGAACGGTCAAGCTCGAAGTTCTTGGTCGACTGCACGCGCTTGTCGGCCGGGTATGGCGCCAACGCGGGCTGACCGGTTGCCGGGTCCATGATCTGCTGACCATTAGCATCCAGCAGGGGTTGACCTGGAGCGATAGGGCCGGCTGCACCGGCTGCGCCACCGCCTGCAGTCTGCGGAGCCGTCGCCGGGCCGGGCGGCTGATTACTCAACGCCCCCGGAACGCCGCCCGAGCTTGAGCTGCTGGAACGTTGTTCATTGACCGACTGCTCGCTGCGCAAAGCTGGTTGATCAGGGTTGAAGCTTTCGGCGGTCGATTCGACAGCGCTGAAATCAACCACTGCCGAGACCTCGGCCTTATAGCGGTCATTGCCCAGAATCGGCTGCAGAATGTTCTGCACGCGCTGGGTGAGCATGCTTTCCATGCGACGGCTGTAGTCGAATTGCTTGCCGGCCATGGTCAGCTCGGAGTTTTCCGCCTGATCGGAAAGCAGAGCCCCCTTCTGGTCAACGACGGTAATCTGCGACTTGCTCAGCTCGGGAACACTGGTGGCCACCAGATTGATGATGGCCATGACCTGACTCGGCTCCAGCGAACGACCGGCGTACAGCTCGACCAGTACCGAAGCGCTTGGCTTGCGATCATCACGGACGAATACCGAGCTTTTCGGAATCGCCAGGTGCACGCGGGCACCCTTGACGTTGTTCAACGCAGAAATGGTACGCGCCAGCTCGCCTTCCAGGCCACGACGATAACGCGTGGCTTCCATGAACTGACTGGTGCCCAGCCCCTGATCCTTGTCGAGGATTTCGAAACCGATGTTGGCGTCGTTCTGTACCACACCCGCCTGAGCCAGCTGGATGCGCGCACGCTGCACATCATCGGACTTCACCAACAGCGCACCGGAGTTCGGCTCGACGGTGTAGTTGATGTTCGCTGCAGTCAGGGTGTCCATGATCTGCTTGCTGTCCATGCCCGCCAGACTGCCATAAAGCGGACGATAGTCAGGCTGCTGGGACCAGAGCACCACGGCGAAGCCGATGGCCACGCTCGCGGCAAGACCGACCATGAGGCCGATCTGACGCAGCATGGTCATTTCGGAAAGATTTTCCAGAAAAGACATACCGAACAACGGTTTTCTTTCGGAAGCGCCCGCTCTTGCAGGAACGGTATCGGCAGCTGCTTCAGCCATGACTCAGTACGTCCCTTAAACCGGCATCTGCATGATGTCTTGGTAAGCTTGAACCAGCTTGTTACGTACCTGGGTCAACGCCTGAAAAGACACGCTGGCTTTCTGCGACGAAATCATGACGTCGGTCAGATCCACGCCGCTCTTGCCGATTTCGAATGCATTGGCCAACTGGCTGGAAGCCTGCTGGGTCTGCGCGACCTTGTTGACGGCCTGACCAAGCATGTCAGCGAAGCTGCTGGCACCGGCTTCCTGCGCACCGGACACGGGCTTGGGCGCAGACATCGCGTCCATCTGCATGGCCCGCATATCCAACATCAAGCGATTAAATTCAACACCTTGGCTCATGGACATATCTCTCGTAAGGCCCGCAAATTTTTGACACTGATTCAGCGGGTACAGAAGGTATAGCAACAACGATGCCAGCTAGATGGCGGCAATTTGCCACACCAGATGAGTGCATCATGTCGCTTGACACGAGGTCGCGCCGGACCGCCCGTATTCACGGGGCGCCGGGTTTAATTTCAGGCTTGCATCACAGCAAAAATATTCAGGGACCGCCGATCGGGAACGGCAATCACTGTGCGTTGCTCATGTGGCAAACAGATAGGCCTCCACATCCATTCCGGCGTCACGCATCTGCGCCAGCTTGTAACGCAATGTACGCGGGCTGATACCCAGGCGTTCCGCAGCCTCCTTGCGACGTCCCCGTTCAGAACGCAGGGTGTCGATGATCATTTGAAACTCGTGACGCCTGAGGTCATCGCCCAGCGCGCCGACCGATTCCGGACTGGCGCCGGCACCTGCATTCTCCGCCACGACAGTGCCAGTCACAGCCGCTGCCGCCTCGACAGGCGCAGCAACAGGCAGGCTGGTGACCGGCCCGGACAGACAGAAATCCTGCGCCTGAATCACCCCGCCCTGCTGCAGAATCAAGGCCCGCTGCACGGCGTTATCCAGCTCCCGGACATTTCCGGGCCATGGATAGCTCACCAGACACTGTTGCGCTTCGGCGGAAAGACGCACCGGCGCATGCTTCATTTTATTGACGTGCTTGGCCAGAAGCCGCTCGGCCAATGGCAGAATATCGGCAGTCCTTTGACGCAACGCCTGCCATGCCAGTGGAAATACCGACAGGCGATAAAACAGATCTTCACGGAAACGCCCCGCCGCCACCTCACCCGCCAGATCGCGGTTGGTGGTCGCCACGACGCGAATGTCCAGAAGGATCGGTTTGCGCGCACCGACGCGCTCAACTTCGCGTTCCTGCAACACACGCAGCAATTTGGCTTGCAGCCCCAGAGGCATTTCGGAAATCTCGTCCAGCAGGATTGTCCCGCCGTCCGCCTGCTCGAACTTGCCAGCCTGTGCCGCAATGGCGCCGGTAAACGAACCCTTTTCATGACCGAATAACGTGGCTTCCAGCATATTGTCCGGAATCGCTGCACAGTTGATCGCAATAAAAGGTTTATCGGCACGGGGCGAGTTTTGATGAATGAAACGCGCCAAAACCTCTTTACCGGTCCCGGACTCGCCGGAGATCAGCACGGTGGAATCGCTTTTCGCCACGCGGCTGGCCAGGTTCAGCAACTGGATACTGGCGGGCTCGACAGCAATCGGCCCATCGCGCTCGGCAGGCTCCAGACGACCCTGTGCGTGCCGCCCAACCAGCGCGATCAGCGCCTTGGGCTCGAAGGGCTTGACCAGGTAATCCGCAGCCCCCTGGCGCATAGCCTCGACCGCGCGCTCGACTGCGCCATGCGCAGTCATCAGCAACACCGGCAATTGCGGATGCCGGCTGCGCAACAGACTCAGCAACTGGTGACCGTCCATGCCCGGCATGTTGACGTCACTGATCACCAGACTGAAGGGCCGCGCCTCGGCGGCCACCAGCGCCTCTTCGGCGGAACCGACCGCCTGATAGCCATAACCGGCCAGCTCGAGGGTTTCCCCAAGCGCTTCGCGGAGTGAACGGTCATCCTCGACCAGCAGCACATTGATCGGCATCAGTTATTACCTGTCGAACTGGAAGCCGGGATCAATGGCAGACTGATAATGGCGCAGGTACCACGGCCAACCCGCGACAAATAATGCACGCGCCCCTGATGCGCACGCGACACCGCAGTTACCACGGCCAGACCAAGCCCTGTGCCGGTGGTCTTGGTGGTAAAGAACGGCTCACCGATGCGAGCCAGACCGGCCTTGTCAATGCCGCTGCCGTTATCGCTGAAGCAGATCCGCAGCACATTGCCGCGACTGTAGGCGTGAATCTTCAGCAGTGTCCGGCCAGCGCTGGCCTGGACAGCGTTTTCAATCAGATTGAGCAGTGCGCCGACCAATGTGTCGCGATTGCACAGCAGCTCGCCATCGATGCTGTCGCACTGCCAGCGTACCGACACGCCCTGAACATGCGTCGCAGCAGCATTTTGCAGCGCCTGAAACAGATCACCAGGCTCCAGACGATCCGTCAACGGCAGCTCGCCCCGGGCGAACACCAGCATGTCGCGAACCTGATGCTCCAGCTCATGCAAACGATCCTTGAGCCGCGCAGCGAAACGCTGCTGGGTTTCCACCGGAAGTTCCTGCTCGGTCAAATGGCTGGCGTAGATCATGGCGGCGGATAACGGTGTACGAATCTGATGCGCCAGAGAAGCGACCATACGGCCCAGTGACGACAGGCGCTCGTGACGAGCCAGCTGTTCCTGAAGATGACGGGTTTCGGTCAGGTCATTGAGCAGCACCAGCTGCCCTGGCTCGGCATCCAGCGAACGCGTGGCAATGGAAAGCCTGCGGCCATCCTTGAGCGAGACTTCGTGGCCATCATCTTCACGGGGTGCAAAACAGCGGCTGATCACATGACGCCAGAGCATGCCCAACAGCGGCTGACCAAGCAGGTCGATGGCCGCCGGATTGGCTTCGCGCACGACGCCCATGCCATCAATGACGATCACCCCGCCGGGAAGCAGATCGAGCAGATTCTGCAGTCGGTTGGCCAGGCGTTCTTTTTCCGCCAGCTCCTGAAGGCGCTGGGCACCGGCATGAGCCAGTTCGCCCTTGAGCTCGGTGACGCGCGCTTCAAGCAAGCCGTAGGAGTCGGTCAGTTGCGCCGACATTTGATTGAACAGCGAGAATGCCTGCTCAAGCCCCTGACGACTTTCCAGTTCCGGGGAGTACTGAGCCTGAACAGATAGGGCGGAAGTCAGTTGGGCGGCCTGGGACATGATTCATCTCTCTCGTGGCGAACCGTCAGTAAACGGTGTGTTAAGAGAGACTTAGCAATCCCCGTGCCTAAAAAAAACCCCTGAAAAATCAGGGGCTTGGTTTTTGGCACAAAAAACCGGCGTCAATCATCTGCCTGTTCATCGCCCTCACGACGACTCATACCGTACTTGCGCATCTTCTCGACCAGCGTGGTCCGACGAATGCGCAGGCGCTCCGCAGCGCGAGCAACGATACCGTTGGCATCGTCCAGCGCCTGCTGAATAAGGCCCTGCTCCAGACCACCGAGGTAGTCTTTCAGATCGAGCCCTTCAGGCGGCAGCATCGCGCCGGAAGCGAAGTTCGGCGTATTGCTGTTGATCGCCACACGCTCTTCGATCTCGCTGCGCATGCTGTCGACCATCTGCTCGTCTTCGTCGTCGACGTAGCGAAACTTCTTTGGCAGCTCGGCTACACCAATCACACCATACGGATGCATGATCGCCATGCGCTCGACCAGGTTGGCCAGCTCACGGACGTTGCCCGGCCAGGCATGGCGACACAGCGACATGATGGCTGCGGAGTTGAAGCGAATCGAACCGCGCTTCTCGTGCTCCATACGCGAAATCAATTCGTTCATGAGCAGCGGGATGTCTTCGACACGCTCACGCAACGGCGCCATCTCGATCGGGAACACGTTGAGACGGTAGTAAAGATCTTCGCGGAAGCTGCCCAGCTCGATCATGGTCTCGAGATTCTTGTGCGTTGCGGCGATGATGCGCACATCGATGCTCTGCGTCTTGTTGCTGCCCACACGCTCGAACGTGCGCTCCTGCAAGACGCGCAGCAGCTTGACCTGCATCGGCAGCGGCATGTCGCCGATTTCGTCAAGGAACAAGGTGCCGCCGTTGGCCAGCTCGAAGCGGCCGGCACGGCTGGTGATCGCGCCGGTAAACGCGCCCTTCTCGTGTCCGAACAGCTCGCTTTCGAGCAGTTCGGCCGGAATGGCACCGC
Source organism: Pseudomonas cerasi (assembly GCF_900074915.1). Classification (GTDB taxonomy): domain Bacteria; phylum Pseudomonadota; class Gammaproteobacteria; order Pseudomonadales; family Pseudomonadaceae; genus Aquipseudomonas; species Aquipseudomonas cerasi. The sequence goes on along the minus strand of NZ_LT222319.1, from coordinate 1,993,667 downwards.
AGTTGACCGGCACGAACGGCGCATCTCGGCGCTTGGAGTGGTAGTGCAGGTTACGCGCAACCACTTCCTTGCCCGTCCCCGACTCACCAAGGATCAGTACGCTGGCGTCGGTGTCAGCGACCTGCTGCATCATCTGCCGCACGTGCTGAATCGCGCGACTGGTACCTACCAGACTGCGGAACAGGTTCGGTTCACGATGACGACCGCGCTCGCGAGCCTGGTCGTACATCTCGCGGTAGACCTGGGCACGGTGCAGCGAATCGAGCAGCTTGCTGTAGCTGGGTGGCATTTCGAGTGCGGAGAGCACTCGCCTGCGCAAATCCTCGGGCAATTCGACAGAAGAATTTTCGCTCATCAGCAGCACAGGAAGGAACTCATCCCATGCCGCGATGGTCTTAAGGAGCCCTTGCAGGCTGCCCGGCGCGTTTACGCTGCCGACCAGTACGCACAGTACTTCTCGTGGAGACGCCAGAGAGCCGACCACCTGCTGCCAGTCCTGACTGGAACAGGAGAGATTTTCTTCGCCAAGAAAATTCAGGATCACCGCCAGATCCCGGCGGCGCTGGCTATCGTCATCGATTAGCAGAATCTTGATTTCACGCCACATGCAATAGCAACTTCCCTAGTCAACTCAATGCCCATGATTGGGGGGCAGCTTGGCTTCTCAGATGTATAAACCTTGAGACGCCAGAAAATAGTAAACATCACTAGTTAAGTCAAAAAAACGAACACAGTCAAATTTATGGCGAAATTCTTGTCGAACAATAAAAATGACAATTAAACATTAACCGAACAGATGGTATACCTTCGTAGCACTCTTCGCATTCTGGATTTGAGTCATTTCTTCGACAACCGCTTGACGCTCGCCGGTGGCAACATCAATCAATTGCCGATAGACCCCCAATAACTCCTCAAGGTTGCTGCGCAGAGCAGGTTCGTCATCGGGCGCTTCGCTCACCACCGCGTCGACACACTCGCGACACGCCAGATCAAGCTTGACGATAGCCTCCCAGTCACGCTCGGCCAGTGCCCCTACCAAGGCTTCCCGGGTTTCTTCGATACGCTTGAGCGCAGCACTCATTTTTATTCTCCTCGGAACAGCGGGTTATTGCATGGTACCGATTGCATCCCAGCCTTCCTTGACGGTGATCAACAGGCCAGCGACTTCATCGAGTATCTTCTGATCATTGCGAGCGTTGGCTTCCGCCAGGCGCGTCATCATGTAGTGATACAGGCTGTCCTGCCTGAGCAGCGTGTCACTGGGTGAATTTTCCAGATCCAGCCCCTCACGCAGACCGCCCACAATGTCGATGGCCTTGCTGATGAGTACGCCCTTGTTAGCGACGTCCCTGCGCGCCATGGCGCCCTTGGCCTGAGCGATGCGGTCGAGGCCACCTTCCATCAACATTTGCACCAGACGATGAGGGCTGGCCTCTGAGGTCTGAGCCTGGGAGCCGATCTTCTGATACTGCCGCAACGCTAACATCGGATTCATAAGGGGCCTCGTAACAAATCCAGAATACTGATACTCAAGCTATCGACGCAGTGCGCAGAAACTTTAGCCCAAAAGCAGAAACCCGACACAGAGTCGGGTTGCTGATACTTCCACACTCGTTTTTTTACGAGGCGTTTTTCTGGGCGTTCATCGCTTCAAAAATCGAAGTAATGCTTGAAGCCGTCGCCTTTAACTGTCCGACGACCAAGTCCATTGCGTTGTATTTCTTGGTGAGGGTTGCCGTCAACGTGGTAATACGACGGTTGAGCGCCTCCTGATCACTGGCCAGTCGAGTCTGCACTTTATTGAGGCTGGTGGTCTTGCCAGCCAGAACGCCGTCGGCTTTCGTGTAGGGTTCAAGCGCAGTGTTCAAGCGTGCGATCAAGCCACCCGAGGTCGTGCCGTCAGCGCTGGTCACACCGGTGAACATCGCCTGAATCTGGCTGCCCAGCTTCTTGTCGCTCAACGCTGTAGTCAATTCGGTGGTGTTCAACGACAACTTGCCGTCAGCCTGCTGAGTTTTGATCCCCAATTGCGCCAGGGAACTCAAACCGGCATTCGACGTGGCAGTGGAAATCTGGTCGCGTATCGTTGCCAACAGCGCACGCGGGGTGGAGTCGCCGGTCAATGCAGCGGCAGTGTATTTACCATCACTGTCGACAGTGCCCTTGGTCAACGAGGACACCAGTGAAACCAGCGTGTTGTAAGAGTCGACAAACGACTGCAATGAGGTTTTCAGACCATCGGTGTTGGTGGCGACCGTGACCGTGGTCGATGCCGAAGCAGCAGAAGAAGCGCTGGGCGCGACCAGCTCGAATGTCAGACCGGAAATGGCCGTGCTCACGGTATTGGTCTTGCTGGTCAGACTCAGGCCATCGACCGTGAATGCAGCGTCCTTGGCGACAGCGGTAATCGCACCGGCGCCAGGAATGGCGTTTCCATTGGCATCAGTGCCAGTACTGGATTCACTCATCAACTTGGTGCCATCGATGTTAAGTGCTTCCTGGCCGGAAGCACCCGTCACCGAAATGTCACTGCCCTTGCCGGTGGTCGTCGAACTGAACACCAGCCTGGAACCGTTGTTGTCGTTGATGATGTTGGCGGTGATGCCTTTACCCTGCAGCGTCGAGTTGATCTTGTCGCGCACTTCCTGCAGCGTCGAGGTCTTGTCGATCGCCACGTTGTAATCAGTGCCATTTTGAGTGATTTTCAGAGTACCACTCGGAATAGCACTCGACTGCGTCGAGTCCAGCGCGGCGGTAGCCACCTTCGAAGGCGTTGCCAACTGGCTTATATTAATCGCATAGGTGCCATTGACTGCCGTGTTGCCCGCAGTGGCCTTGACCACCGCTTCATTGGCAGACGTGGCAGCAAAGCCCTGGAAAGCAGGTGTGGTGGAACTGGCGAGAGTGTCCAGTGTTTTCTGGAAAGCAGCCAGTGCAGACGTCAACTGGCTGACACCCGACAGGGATGCAGTCGTGGAGGCGCTCTGCTTGTCGATCTGGTTTTGCTTGGGCGCTTTTTCAGCACCGACTAGACCTTCGACGATGGCGGAAATTGCCAGACCCGAACCCAGGCCTGTTGAAGATGTAATCGGACTTGCCATGGTGCTTCTCCCTTCAAGAATGCTGCGGGGTTCGCCGCCCTTTCAAAAGGCGAATGACCCGACAACACATACCGTACCGGCGATCAGGCCTTGGCGCGGAACAACAAACTGTTCGCATCACTCAGGCTATCGGCCAGCTTCAGGATTTCTGCATTGGGAATCTGTCGTACTACTTCACCGGAATCGCTTGCAATCACTTTGACAATGACTTTGCCAGAATCTTCGTCGATCGAAAACTCGAGATTGCGCTTGACCTCGTGAAAGAACTTCTGGATGTCCTCGGCGGCTGCCTTGACTTTGGCATCGTCCTTGGAATCATCCTTGTGCAGACCGGAGCCTTTACTTTCAGCCGTGGCGGCAACACGCTCGACGGGCGCCTTATCGGCAGGCTTGTCAACGGACGCGTCCGGCACAGGGGCCTGACTCGCCGGTTGAACGGCCGGATAAGTCACGTTCAACTTCACACTCATATCCATGACCATCACCTCAGAAAGTAAAAAAGCGAGAGAGCACTGTTAAGTACTCCCCCGCTAAAACTCACGCCGATATTACTGAAGCAGTTTCAGTACAGCGGATGGCAGCTGGTTAGCCTGAGCCAGAACAGAGGTGGAAGCCTGTTGCAGAGTCTGTTGCTTGGTCAGCTGTGCAGTTTCAGCAGCGAAGTCGGTATCCTGGATACGACCCAGTGCAGCACTGGCGTTTTCGTTGATGTTCTGCAGGTTGGAGATGGTGCTGGTCAGACGGTTTTGTGCAGCACCGAGATCAGAACGCGTGTTGTTGATGGTCTGCAGAGCCGAGTCGATAGCGGCCATTGCAGCAGAGAAGTTGGTCTCTGCAGCAGCACTGTCGGAACCGACGATGGTGATTGCCGAACCGACACCCAGGGTGTTTGCATCAAAGCTGGCGCTCAGAGTCAGAGTGATCTGGTTCGCGGAGCCGGAGTTGGAGCCAACCTGGAAAGTCATGGTGCTGGCAGAACCGTCGATCAGGTTTTTGCCGTTCAGGTTGGTGCTGTTGGCGATACGGGTCAGCTCAGAACTCATCTGGGTGAATTCTTTGTTCAGTGCAACGCGGTCAGTAGCGCTGTTGCTGTCGTTTCGCGACTGAACAGCCAGTTCACGCATACGCTGCAGAATGTTGGTCGACTCTTGCAGCGCGCCTTCAGCGGTCTGAGCAATGGACATACCGTCGTTGGCGTTTTTGATCGCCATGGTCTGACCTTTGATCTGCGAGTTGATCTTGGTGGCGATGTTCAGGCCAGCAGCGTCGTCTTTGGCGCTGTTGATTTTCAGACCGGAAGACAGACGAGTCATCGAGGTCGAAAGGGCGTCGGAAGCGCGACCCAGGTTCTTCTGGACGTTCAACGATGCTACGTTGGTGTTTACTGTTAAAGCCATGATGAATTCCTCGTTGGTTTGGTACTACGTGGCTTCCGGCCCCTGCAAGCGCCGGGTGTGCCTAGAGAACCTTCGTAATAGTTATCGTCGCGATGGCAGGTTGCTTGAGTGTTTTTTTTTAATATTTTGCCATCACCGTGACACCCCTTATAAAACAAGGGTTTGGGGGCATAAACCCGCGACGCAACAGAGAGAAATTCGTGACAGTCAGAAGTGGCGACAGGCGAGTGCGTTGTGCCACGAAGTTAAAAGTGTGACGTGGATCACTATTTAATTTAAAAACGCCTGGGGATTTATCCGCAGGCGTTCTTTGTCAGGCGAAGTAAACTCAGCCTTTATAGATAATTGCAGAGCCCCAGGAAAGCCCCACACCAAAACCACTCAAGGCGACGCGCTTCCATGAAGAGCCGAGCACGTGCTTTTCGATCAGCAGCGGAATGCTGGATGACACGGTATTGCCGGTTTCGACCATGTCCTTGAGAAACTTCTCGGGCTTGTCTTCAAAGCGCCGCGCGACCGCATCGACGATCGCCGCACTGCCCTGGTGAATACAGAAGGCATCGACGTCGTCAGGGGTCAAATCAGACTCGGCCAATAGCTCGTGCAGATGCGCTGGCACTTTCAACAGTGCGAAGTTGAACACCTGGCGACCGTTCATGAAGAAAATGCCGTTGCTGACCTTGAGATGTGGCGCACCGGAACCATCGGTACCGAATTTCGCCTTGCCCAGCTGCCATTCGGCCCCCTCGCCCATCCAGGTGGCCGTCGCAGCATCACCGAACAGCATGGTGGTATTGCGGTCTTCCGGGTCGACAATTTTCGAGTACGGATCGGCAGTGATCAACAGGCCGTTTTTCAAGCCTGCCGCTTCCATGAAGCCCTTGATCGCATAAATGCCGTACACATAGCCGGAACAGCCCAGCGAAATGTCGAATGCAGCAACGTTGGTCGACAGCCCCAGCTTGTCCTGAACGATGGCCGCGGTGTGCGGCAGCCCTTCCTCGTCGCCATTCTGGGTGACGACGATCAGCACATCGATACTTTCGCGCTTGAGCTGCGGGTTATTGGCAAACAGCGTATTGGCTGCCTCAACGCACAGATCCGAGGTTTCCTGGCCGGCGTCTTTGCGCGGCAGAAAGGTGGAGCCGATCTTCCCAAGGATGAATTCTTCATCCTTGCCGAATTTGGCGCCTTGAGCGTAGTTATCGACACCTGCAACAGGCACGTAACTCGCTATGCTTTTAATGCCAATCATCATGGCTTCCCGATGAGTAAACAGGTCATTTTTCGTCCCGATGAAATCGGAGCGCTACCGAATAGGGGTGATTTACGGACATTTTCAGGGCGCTTGGCAGGTTAAAGCAAGTCAGGCGCATGTCGCTCCCTGTAAAACAATACAGTGGAGATGCACGTTATGACCCGCAGGTCACTCCCGTCTGCATGCTTTACGATAATTTGCGTCGAGGGAACAGGCACTTGATCCTTGCCGACTGCTCTCTGCGAGGAAGCCTTCAAGGCAGCGAACCGGCCGCGAAGCAGCCGGTTTTACGAGGGCGGACGACTCAGCCGGCCAGAGTGAAACCCTTGCCGTCGAGATCCAGATTGGCGTTGTAGGCCTCATCCTGTGCGAACTGCGCTGACCACTTGTCCATCAATGCTTCGCGCGCCTGCTGCGGGGCATGCACCACACCGGAATGCACCACCTGCACATGCGGCGTCCATACCGTCAGGTAGCCGGCCTGCGCAGCCTTGAGGCAAAGGTCGACATCGGCAAGCGCTTCGGCGAACAGATCTTCATCCAGACCGCCCACAGCGTTGTACAGCTCCTTGGCAATCATCAGACAGGCCGATGACACGGCAGAGTAGTTTTGCTCGACCACCAGGCGCTGCATGTAGCCGGTGGCGGTCTTCGGCTCACCGACAAACCCCGAACCCACGCCGCCATTCAGTCCCAACACCAGACCGGCCTGAGTCACTGCGCCTTCGACATTCACCAGCTTGGCGCCTACTACGCCCACTTCCGGGCGCTGCGCCTGGTTGAGCAGTGATTCGATCCAGCCGACATTGACGATCTGACTTTCGGCATCCAGCAGGATCAGGTATTCGCCACCGGCTTCCTGGCTGATCAGATTGCGCAGGGCCGCAGGGCTCATGCGCTGTTCGGCACGGAACACCCGCACGCGACCCGACACCTGCTCCTGCCGGTCAAGCCAGGTCGACAGTTCGGCAGAGGTGCTGGCGTTGTCACCGATCAGCACTTCATAACGCTGATAGCGGGTGCGTTGCAGAATGCTTTGCAGGCAGCGCTGCAATTCGGGCAGGTTGTCCTGGCTGTGGCTGTGCAGCAGGATCGAAACCACCGGCCGATGGGCGTGGCGATAATCGATCTTGTAGGTGCCAGGCTGCGCCGAGCTGACTTCCGCCTGATAACCGCGCTTGCCAAGGTGGCGCTTGAGCGCTTTCTGTTCGTCCGGATTGTCTTTCAGTTCGGGCGCATCACAGATCAGCAACGGTTCGCTGAGATGGGCCAGGCCGCTCATGCCGCCCTGCTCGATCAGGCGCAGCAACAGATCGAATTCCAGCGCCTCGGGAAACTCGCGCGAGTAACCACCCGCCTCGACCAGCAACTCACGGCGCACCAGCCAGTGACGAGCCATCAATGCCGGCAGGCTTTGCAGCAGATCAAGGTTGAAGCCGGGACGGAACACCGGGGTCAGTGTGCCATTGGCTTGACGCTGAATCTCGTCCACGGCAACAGCCCGGCATTGCGCCGCATCGATCAGCTCGGCGCTGGCCAGCAGCAGACCGCTGCGGGTGAACTCTTCGCCGGCCCGTGCCAGCATCAGCCAGTCGCTGGGTGACTGCTTGACGACCTGGTTGATCTTGTCGACGTAGTTGCTTTCGGTGACTTTCACAAAGTGCAGGGTATTGTGCAGCGTGGTCACGGCTGGCAATTCCCCGGTGGTGAACACCACCACCCTGAAGGCCTTGTAGTGACTGTTGATCAGGCTGTCGAACGTGGCCTGCAGCTTGAAGACGTCCGCGTCCAGGTCCAGCAGCAAGATACCGATCTGCGACCCGGCCGGTTTGCTGGCGAGCCTGTCGCTGATCTGCTTGAGGGCCTCAGGCGCCGGATCGCGCGAATCGAGCCAGTTGAGCAGTCGACCGGAAGCCATGCCATCGAACAGCCGACCGTTGTCGAAACCGGATGCCGCCTGCAGACGCTGGCTCCAGGCCGAAACCATTTCGATCTGCTTTTCACTGTCCTTGCCTTTGCCGCTGATTAACTCCGCGATCAGGCTCTGCACGACACCCAGGTTAAAAGCGTAGGTTTCGTAGGCATACCACAGGCGGCTGATGCGCGCTTCAGCGTCCGGGTTGCTCTGCTCGCGCAACAATTCAGCCTGCTTGAGTAGCACCGCTTCCAGCCCTTCCAACTGCAAGCGACCCGCTGGCATGATGTGGATCAGGAATTCGATTTTGGCCAGCTCATCGAACAACGCCTGGTTGTAGAACGGCATTTCGACAAACTGACGAGGCTCGAACAGCGCGTCCGATTGCTCAAGGCCGACATTCCACACCGCGCTGATGATTTTCTCATCGCCCTGGAAAGCCTGGGTCTTAAGGCATTCGCCCATGACTGCAAGGCCAGCCTGGATCTTTTGCAGGCCCTGTGCGCCTTCGAAGCCCGAGCCTTCGCCGAGCAGCGCGACCAGTTTTTCGGCGAATGCGTCGCGGGCGGCCCTGGCTTTGGGATCAGTGTGTCTGACGGCTGCGGCAATGGCGGTGCCGTGACGTAGCTCGACCTGCTTGTCCAAGGTGAAGTGCAGTGCATAAGGGATTGGCAGGATGCGCAGGCGGGCCGCAGCAACCAGGTAGTTCATGTGGCCGATTTCCTGCCAGTGCGGCTCGGTGTCATCGGCAACCGAGGTGAACCACTGCTGCGCCAGTTCCGTGCGCGTCACTGCGCTGAGCAGCGACAGACTTTCGCTCATGAAACCCAGAACCCGCTCGCCCGCATCATCTGCGGCATAGTCTTCGCAAGTTTTGCGATCGCGGCGGAAATAATCCACCTGACCGACCTGCGCCTGATAGCTCAGGCTGTAGCCCTGACAGGCACCGTAGGTCGGGTTGGACTCGAGAAAGCTCAGCGCTGCGCGCAGTGCATCAGGCAGCAAAAAACTGTCGACCGGAGCCTGGACCACGAAGGGTGTGGTCACCTGTTTGAGCCCTTCTGCGACCCTGACGCCAAGGCTGGCATTGACCAGCGCGTCACTCTGCAGGTAATGCAAGCCAGCGCTCGCGGCAATTTCCGCATCAGGCTGGGCCGATGCATCGACCACTACCAGGTTGCACGGAAACTCGCTGTAATACTTCAAGGCGCGGCGCAGGAAGTCTGGCTGATCCCTGGCCATCAACAGCAGGGTCAGACGCTGATTCAAAGCGTTATGTTCATTTCCCGAATGGCTTTGCATGGTCTTTCCTTATAACGAATCGATTGCGCCTTCAACCGCAGCGGGCGTTGAAGCAAGAGCGTAGCGTGACCGCGCCGGCAGGCAACCTGCTGGTGCGTGTTCAAACGGATCGGATCAGTCCGGCAACCAGCCGTTGGCCCAATATTGCAGGTTTTCGCCGCGCAACATGAAGTCGCGCAGTACTGTCTCGCGCAACTCGTCACCCATGCGGTAGCTGGCATTGGGGTCGGACAAGTGCATGCGGATTGCCTGCAACCATTCATCCGAGCTGTTGGTGTACACACGGGTCGCTGGCAGATGGCCCCGATACGCTTCGGTGTCGGAACAGATCACCGGGTAGCCGCAGGCGCCGTACTCAAGCAACCTGAGGTTACTTTTGCAGTCATTGAAAATATGGAATTCCAGCGGCGCCAGTGCCAGATCAAGGTTCAGGCTGGCGAGCTTGGCCGGGTAGGTTTTCAGGCTGACCCCCGGATGGAACTCATGGATGTAGGGCTTGAGCAGGTCCGGGCACATGCCGAAGAATACCCACTCGACTTCATCAGCCAGTTCGCGCACCACATCGACAATCAGCTCCAGGTCCCCGCGATGGCTGGTTCCGCCGCCCCAGCCGATACGCGGCTTGTCGGAGCTGCGACGCTGGCTCCTGAGATTGCTCCACAAATGCGTCGCCAGCATGTTCGGCACGACGCGAATGTCGCTGTGCATGCCCGACAACGCCTCGGCCAGCGGGTGAGTCGAGACCACCACGCGATCACACAAACCTATGCCCTTGCGCAGCATGGCGCCGATATTGTCCGGCATGTTGCGCTTGTGCTCATTGCGCTCGGGGACATCGGCGATGTAGTCATCGAGCTCGAAAATACGCATGGCATTGGAGTAGTTCTTTGCCAGCTCGATGTCCGGGACCTTGGCTTCTGTGTACCGGCCCTGAAAGACGATGACATCTGGCGACTGGCGCTCGATTTCGACGGGCGTTGCGGTCTCGTAAGTCATCCGGCCAACCACCCGCCCGGCCGCCATCAACTCCAGCAGGGGCTGGCTGACCCGGTAGTGACCCACCGCCGAAGAGTTGACCGCCATACCGAAAATGAAAGGCAGATGGCGGGTGCAGAACGGACTCCAGCCCGCCAGCAGACCGGGATCGAGGGTGAACGACAGCGCCTCGTTGAGGTACAGGTTGGGATTGTAGGCCTGATCCCTGGCCATTTTCGGCAGCCACTTCTGAAAGAACGATTTCTGCTCGTCATCGAGCGCCTGGCGAGACGCCTCATTACGTTCAACGGCAGCAGGCTCGGCCAGTACCAGCGATGCATCCGGGGTGCCAACGATCAGGTAACCCTCGCGCCCGACGCGCATGCACAGGTCCAGGTCCTGCAGACCCTGCGTGAAGGTCGCCGCCTCCAGTGCGCCAACAGCGTCGAACACCTCCTTGCGCACCATCAGGCAATTGCCACTGACCGCGCTCCAGTTCTGGGTCAACTGCAGACGCTGCATGTAGCCGCTGGCCCCTGCGGGGAAATTGATGAACGGCCGACCGGCCAGGCCATCCATGCCCATGACCATACCGGCGTACAGAATATTGCCTTGCGGATTAAGGATGCGTGGACCGACGATCCCGACCTCGGGACGCTGGGCATGGTGGATCAGCCCCTGCAGCCAGTCCGCCTGATGGATCAGGGCATAGGCGCTGAGCATCAGCAGATAATCACCACGCGCCTGACCGGCGGCATGATTCTGGGCGGTTGCTTCGCTGCCAGCCTCGGACAGGGAAACAATCCGCAGCTTGTCGCTGCCCAGCTCACTCATCGCCGTGAACCATGCCCGCGCTTCGGCGCTTTCGCTGGCGTTGTCGACGATCAGGACTTCGTAATTCGGGTAGGTGGTGTTGCTGAGCAGACTGTCTATGCAGCGCTCCAGGGCGCCGAGTTGATCCCTGGCGGTGATGATGATCGAGACCAGAGGCAGCGACGGATGAACGTACTCGATGCGATTGAGCAACGGCAACTGATCGTGATGAATGACGTGCTCTCTGCCGATCCGCGACAGGTGGGCCGCAACCAGAGGTTCGCTGTGCTCGATGACACAAGGCAGTGACAGCCAGTCGGCGAATGCCAGACGCGACTCGACCTGCACTTCGGCGATGTGCTCGATGCTCTGCGGCCCTGCCCCCTCGACCAGACGCCAGATCACATCGTGCGGGGCGAGCTCATCGAAGGCCGGATCGAAACCACCCATGTCCAGCAGATTTCGCCGCTCGAACGCCAGCGTGCGCCCGACATAGGGATAGGCACGCAGCAGATCCAGGTTGAAGCCGGGTTTGAAAATAGGCTCTCTGGACTCGTCCTCAACCAGCGCGCCTTCGTCGCTGTAGACACACAGCAGACCGGGAGTCTGGGCAATACGCTCGGCCAGAATCAGCAGCGCCGGCTGCGTCAGCCGGTCACCGGCGCGCAACAGGTAGACCCAGTCGGCACTCTCCAGCAGTGGCAATACTTCGTTCAGTTGCCGAGCCCAGTCCGGCTGCAGAGAAAAACGCAGCACCTGCGGATCGTCGACACTGGCGTTGGTCAGTACCACCACCGAGTCTGCGGCATAGTCCTGTTCGGCCAGGCTGCGCAAGGTGATGTCGAGGGCTTCGGCATCACCCTGCTGATCGATGATCACCGGCACAATACGTGGCTGCCATGCCCAACTCACTATGCGTTGTTCGAGCAGCTTTTTTTGCGGCTCGGAAAACCGGCGGCAGGACAGCCATTCGGCGTACAGTTCGGCATAGCTGTCACTGGCACTGCCGACGCGGCTCATCATCACGCCCTGGCGACCCGCCATCACCCCGTAAAGGCCGACCTCGTCCCACTCGCGCGGCTCTTCGTGCGCGCGGCGCAGAGGCAGAAAACGTACCCAGCCCTGAGCCGGTGCGTCTTCGCCGCTACGCGCCTTGAGCATTTCGTTCAGCCAGCCCCATTCGGTGGTGGCTTTCTGGTACATATCGCCCTGACTGCTGAAGCGCCCCGGGTGCAGGCGTTCGGTACTCTGGATGCTGTGCAGCACAACCAGATTGCCGCGCCGCAGCAGGCAGATGAATAGCGTGAAATCCAGCAGCGCAACGAAGCCCTGCGGCAGCGCAATGGACGGCAGGTATTCCTGCACATCGGCGCGACGCATCATCGCGCCACTGAAACCGCCCAGATAATTGCGCGGCGTGCGCTCGAAAATCGCCAGCATGTCCTCGCCCTTGAACACAGCGTCGTAGGGCACCAGACCAACGTTTTCCATGCGGGCCGTCAGGACATAATCATCGACGTCCACCAGATGGCGTTTGCTGACGACGAGCTGGACATCCTTGTAGGTATCGAGGGTTTGCGCCTGATGCGCAACGCAGTAGTTATAGAGGCGGTCGTCATCGCAGAGAAACTTGATGTATTCGCCGCTCGCCTGCTCCAGACACTTGAGCAGATTGCCCTGAAATCCCAGGCGCTGAGGATTGCGCAGGTAACGGGCCCGGTCGCTGTCGGGAGCTACCAGCTCGTCGAAAATCGCCTTGATCTCGTCGCTACGGCAATCGTCACAGACGATGATTTCGAGATTGTCGTAGACCTGGTCGAGCGCACTTTGCAGCGCTGCGCGGAAGAAGCGCGAATTGAAGGCGGGAATGACAATACTGACGAGGGGGACTGAATTCACTATGACTGACTCGCGAGCGGCTGGGGGCCCTTCAGTCGAGTGGCCCCCCTCACCGCTGAAAAAAGACGGCGGATGCTCAACGTCAGAACTCAAAGCTGACTGAACAGGTTCAACTTGGACAGCATGGTAAACACCTGCTGAGAAGCGTCCAGCATGGTTTTCTGCAATGTCAGGCGGGTGGTCGCCTCGACGATGTCAGCGTTTACGTAAGTACCTTGCTCAGTAGTGTTGTTGCCTTTGAGCAGATCGTTGGTCGTACCTTGGGCGGTTGCCGCCAGCTGACGCGCGCCGCCACTGGAACGTGCCGTAGAAGCTTGTTCGATGGCGCTGCTCATGTTGCCCAGCGCAGAGTTCAGCGCTGCCGTCATATTCTGCGAGGCCACCAGGTTGCCATCGGTGGGCGTCGACAGGGCTTTGATCGCCGCTGTCAGCGTATTGAGAATGTTCTCGGTCTGGTGCGTGCCAGACTCGACGATGAACTGATCACCGGCAGCCGGTGTACCGCTGATATTGAAGTTCACACCGGAGGCGTTGGCCGTCGAGCCGGTCATGGTGCCGCTGGACACTGGCTTGCTGCTGGTGGTCAACGGCGCGGCGTACAGCTCGTAATCGGTCGGGCTGGTGAACTTGAGGATCGCGCCGTCTGTCGGGAAGGTATTGTTGAAAGCAGTCCGGTCCGCAGCGGTATTGCCCACGACAGAGCTGCTGACGGTCGCCGTTGACGTATTGCCGGCGCTGCGCGAGGTGGAAACACTGTCCGGTGTCGACGCCAGCTGGTAGCTGCGATTGGCCAGCGCCGCATCTGCGGTAGCGTCCGAGACCCGGTCAGCGGCCGGCAGGTTGACGTTGAGCGTCATTTCCACGCCGCGGAAGGTAAACGTCTGGGCATCGAACGAGCCGTGGGAAAATTTGCCGCCAGTCGAGGTATCGGAACTCACGTCAGTGCCACTGGCATCAGTGATCTTGAATTGCGTACCGCTGAGAAAAGTCAGCGTATAGGGCTCGCCGCCCTGGTAGCTGGAGTTATAGGTCGGAGTGGACGTCACCAGGCCACTGCTGAGGCCGATCTTGCCGTCATCGGTTGCAGGCGAAAGCAGTGTGGCAGACGTACGGGTTGTGTTGACCGACTGCTCGAAGGCCTCGAAACCTGTCGTGTTGCTGGCCATGACCAAACCATCACCTACCGCCAGATTGACGCTGGTCTGGTCGCCCTTGTAGCTATAGGAGCCATCGGCGTTCAGCGAATACGGTGGCGTCGAGGCCTTGGAACCGGAAAATATGTACTGACCGTTAGGGTCCTGGCTGTTCATCAAGCCCAGAATCTGACTCTGGTACTGCTTGAGGGCCGAAGCCTTGGCGAGCCGGTCCGAGTCGGTAAACGCGCCACTGCCTGCCGATACGATCTGCTCCCGCGCGGCCTGCATCGTGTCGATGATGCTGGTCAGCGTGGTCTCGGTGGTCACCGCGTTGGTATTGATCGTGCCGATATTGGTTTCGTACTGGGTCAGCATGGAGTTCTGCTGCGCCAGTTGCAGTACGCGCGCGGCACCTACCGGATCATCGCCTGCGGTATTGAGCTTGATGCCACTGGAGACCTCTTCGCTGGTCTTGTTCAGGTTCGAATAGTTACGCTGATAATTGGTGTTCGTGGATTCGAAGAACTGGGTAGTCGAGATACGCATGGCTCACGATTCCTTAAAGACTGTTGATCAGCGTGCTGAAAATGGTTTGTGCCGCCTTGATGATCTGCGAAGAGGCGGTGTAGTACTGCTGATACTTGATCAGGTTGGACGCCTCTTCGTCGAGCGATACACCCGAGACCGAGTCGCGTGACGATTTGGCCTGGCTGACAACGGCCGCAGTGGCGGTCACATCGTTCTTGCTCTGGCTCGCCAGCGTACCCACAACCGATACCGTGTCTGCATACGAACCGGACAGGCTGGTGCCCACGCCACCGTTGACGACACCGACGGTCTTGGCGGTCTGCAGGCCGACCACTGCCAACGCGTTGCGGTTGTCGGACGAGCCGCCACCGGTCATGCCGATGCTGAACGTGTCATTGGCAACCGGCGAGCCGGAAATGGTCATTTCCAGCTGGAACGCAGTGCTGCTGCTCGGCGTCGTTGTGGTGTCGGTATAGCCGACGTTCAATTTGATCGTGTTGGCCTGGCCCTGGATGATCGAGCCACCAACGGCATTGCCGTTCTGGTCGAGCACCGCTCCGCCACTCGCATTGATCAGGGTGTAACTCTGCACGCCGGTACTGCTGACCGCCCCCATCACCAGTTTCATCGGGGTGGAGTCTTTGAGCGCATTACGCAGGTCAGCGGTCTGGGTGCTGTCGTAGATATCCGACTTGGTGTTCAGCACCGGCTGGGTGAAGCCACCAGTACCGGAGTTGCTGGATCCCGCCGTTGCCGTCAAGGGCGCGGCCGCTGCAATATCCTTGGCGTCGGTCAGAACCACCGAGATCCCCGACGCGCCAGTACGGGTCGGGATAACCTTGAAACTGTCACCGGCTGCCAGCGTATTGCCGTTGAGACTCACACTGAAGCCGTCGAACTGTTTGGGCGGATTGTCAGCCAGCGAACCGGCACCGACGCTCTCGCCGTTGGGCAGACGACGTACGGTGAAATTCGACGAGTCGCTGAACGTCACTTCATAATCGTTGGCGGTCAGCTTGCTGGTGTCGCCAATGGTGACGTTGAGGTTGCCGGAGCCGACACTGTTGGTGGTTTTGCCGATGCTGCGCTGGGTAATGGCTTCGGCACTGTTGATGCTGGAATACAGGTTCGAACCGAAATTGCCCTTGCTGTCGATGCCCTGGTTCATCTGGCTGTTGACCTGGTCCGACAATACCATCGCGGTACGGCCCAGTTCGTTGGTCGCAGGCACCAGTACTTCGTTGCGGTAACGCAACAGACCACCGATCGAGCCGCCAGTGAGCACCGAGGTCACATCGGTCTGGGTCTGGCCGTAGGCAATCTGCACGTTGTACTGCAACGGATCGGACGGGCTCGGGCTGGCCGACATCTTGTAGGACGTGCCGCCACTGACCAATGATTGTCCGGTACCGGTATAGATGTCGAAGTTACCGTTGTTCTCGACCACTTTCACACCGACCAGCTCGTTGAGCTGACGAACCGCTTCACTGCGCGAGTCAAGCAGGGTGTTCGGCGTGGCGTTGCCCGCAGACGCTTGTGTGATCTGCTTGTTCAGGCTCGCCAGGGTGGTGGTCAGCTCGTTGACCTGTTTGGTGAAGGTGTTGAGCTGCGTGTTGACGTTATCGTTCTGCGTGGACAACTGCGACGAAACCGAGTTGAAGCGTGCGCTCAACGCGCCAGCCTGGGTCAGGAACGACGAGCGTTCGGCCGACTGCGTGGCGCTGGTGGCGATGCCCTGCATCTTGGTGAAGAAGTCCGCCAATTGCACGGAGATCCCCGTCGCATTGTCTGACAGTAATGTATCGGTCTTGCTGGCCTGACCGGAATAAGCCACTGCATCCGCGCTGAGGGCGGTGCTCGATTGCAATTGGGTGTCCAGATAGCTGTTGTAGATGCGACGTACGTCCGACAGCGTAGTGCCGGTACCGATGTAGCCTACGCCCTGACCAAGAGCGATCTGCGCCGAAGCCGTGGTCAGCACCTGCTGACGCGAGTAACCCGCGGTATCCACGTTGGCCGTGTTGTTACCGATGGTGTTGATCGCGGCACTGCTGGCATTGATACCTGAGAGCCCAATTGAAATCAGCGACATGAGTCAAACCTTATAAAGTCGTGGAAGAGCCCGCTGCAGCGGCGTAAGTCTGGTAACTCTTCATCTGCTTCGCAATCTGCGAAATCTTGCTGGCATAGTCCGGGTCAGTGGCGTAACCGGCCTTCTGCAATTCTTTTACAAACTGTTCCGGTTTATCGGCCGAATTGACCACTTCTTTATAGCGGCTGTTGTTCTGCAACAGACTGACCAGGTCGTGGAAGCTGTCGGCGTAGGAATCATAGGAACGGAAATCCGCCGTTTCCTTGACCATCTTGCCGTCGCGGAACTCGCTGGTGATCGCACGCGCTTCGGCACCCTTCCAGCTGCCCGCCGCCTTGATGCCGAACAGGTTGTGACTGCTGCTACCGTCCTGCTGACGCATGATCGATTTGCCCCAACCGGTTTCCAGTGCCGCCTGCGCCACCAGCATGACCGGGTCGACGCCGATACGCGCTGCGGCTTCCTTGGCCAGTGGCAACATGGTTTCGACGAACTGATCGGCGTTGCTGAACGCGCGCTTGGCCGGTGCCAGCGGTGGCTGGGCCATGGAGCGCACGTACTCCGGCGCGGGTGCCAGGTTCGGATCGAGTGTCCAGTCGCCGTTGTTGCCTGAAGTACCGGCTGTCGCACGAGCCGGCACCGGGCTGTTGCTGACGGCTGTGGTGGCAGAAGGCACGATGCCGGCCAGCAGACGATCGGTGAGTTTGGCGGGCAGCGACAGACGACGCGCGTTGAGCAGCGCCATGTCGTTGCGCCCTTCTCCGGACGCCGAGGCTGCAGCCGCCGCCTGATCGGCAGCCGCCGAGCGCGTGGCCCACAACGGACGCTGATAGACGCTGGTCGCCAGACCGGTCTTGGCCGGCGCAGCGTCAGTAGCGGCCGTTGCAGCGTCGGTCGTATTGACCGGCGCAGCGTGGTTTATCCCCTTGTCTTTCGACAATTGGCGCATCAGCACGTCCTGCAACCCGATACCGTTGCCACGGGTGGACAGCGTGACCGCCAACTGCTGGTCATACATATCCTGATACTGCCGCGTGGCCGGGGTGTTCATCGGATTGTCCTTGGCCAGCACTTCGTTGGCCGAGCGCATGGCCTTGAGCATCTGGCTGACGAACAGCGACTCGAACTCGCGGGCCACCTTCTTCTGGTTTTCCACACTGTCCTTGTCGCCATGCTTCAGCGACGCCAGACGGTTGACGTCGGTGTAGGCACCCGAATCGACCGCCGACGAAATTCCGCTCTTGGGCATATCCATGCTCGAATCCTCAGATCACGATCAGGTCGGCTTGCAACGCGCCGGCCTGCTTAAGGGCTTCGAGGATGGCCATCAGGTCACCGGGCGCAGCGCCCACCTGATTGACCGCGCGAACGATCTCATCCAGCGTGGTGCCTGGACCGAACTTGAACATCGGGTGCAGTTCCTGCTGGGCGTTAACCCGCGAGCGAGGCACTACCGCAGTCTGTCCGCCGGACAATGCGCCCGGCTGGCTGACGATTGGGTCTTCGGTGATGGTCACGGTCAGGCTGCCGTGGGTGACGGCAGCAGGTGAAACCTTGACGTTCTGGCCGATGACGATGGTGCCGGTCCGCGAATTGATGATGACCTTGGCAGCGGTCTGGCCCGGATCGATTTCCAGGTTCTCCAGAATCGACAGGTAATCCACACGCTGGCTTGGGTCGAGCGGCGCAGTCACGCGCACCGAACCACCGTCCAGCGCCTGAGCGACGCCAGGGCCAAGCATGTCGTTGATCTTGTCCACGACGCGCTTGGCAGTGGTGAAGTCGGAGCGATTCAGGTTCAGCGTCAGGGTGTTGCCCTGGTTGAAGCCGCTCGGTACAGCGCGTTCTACCGACGCACCACCGGGGATTCGACCCGACGACGGAACGTTGACGGTAATCTTCGAGCCGTCACGGCCTTCCGCGTCGAAACCGCCGACCACCAGGTTGCCCTGAGCGATGGCGTAAACGTTGCCGTCGACACCTTTCATCGGTGTCATCAACAGCGCACCACCGCGCAGGCTTTTGGAGTTACCGATCGAGGAAACAGTGATATCGACCGTCTGGCCCGGTTTGGCGAACGCTGGCAAATCTGCGTACACCGCAACCGCCGCGACGTTTTTCAGCTGCACGGTGCCCGAACCCGACGGCACCTTGATGCCGAACTGCGACAGCATGTTGTTGAAGGTCTGCAGGGTGAACGGGGTCTGGGTGGTCTGGTCACCTGTACCGTTGAGACCCACGACCAGACCGTAACCGATCAACTGGTTGGCCCGTACGCCGGAGATGCTTGCGATGTCCTTCAGACGCTCGGCATGGACGCCGAACGCTGTGGACAACAACAAGGTCGCCGCTATCAGTTGCTTGAGCTTGATCATGTCTATCCCGCTATCAGAAAGGGAACAACGGGCTGAGGAAGAACCGGTCGAACCAGCCTGGCTGGCTGGTATCGGCAAAGGCTCCGGTCCCCGAATAGGTAATACGTGCATCGGCGATACGGGTGGACGACACGGTATTATCGGTCGCGATGTCGTCAGCCCGGACCAGGCCGGCAATCCGCACCAGTTCGTCACCGGTATTGAGGGTCATCCACTTCTCGCCACGCACCGCCAGAATGCCGTTGGGCAGCACATCCGCAACCGTCACGGTGACCGAGCCGGTCAGACTGTTGCTCTGTGCGGCCTTGCCATCGCCCTTGGTGGTCCGCGCGCCGGTGTAACCAGCGTTCAGGCTCAGGTCGTTACCGCCAATCGGGTTGTTGGTGGTCAGACCCGAACCGAACAGCGAGGTCAGACCAATGCTGTTGGTGCTGTCCTTGGTCATCGCCGAAGTGGCCGCCTTGCTCGCCGCCATACGCTCGGAAAGCGTGATGGTGATGATGTCGCCAATACGGAAGGCCTTGCGGTCGCCGTACAGGTTCTGCTCGAAACCGGCCTGATAGATGGCGCCATTGTTGGCAGCCGCTGACATGGGCGTACGCGGCAACACCGGAGCGTAATAAGGGTCATTGGGCTTGGCCGTCGGCGCAACACAGCCGGACAGCAGGGTGATCCCGCACAATGAAGCGATCAACACTGAAAAACGCGGAACACTAAGGCGGTTCATGACACTTGAAACCTCGCGGTGTAACAGGCGCTTATCAGGCGCCCCATCGGATTGAGCGGTTCTACGAGCAGCGACATCAAGGACTTACAGGTTCTGAGTCAGGTTTTGCAGCATCTGGTCAGCGGTCGAGATCACTTTGGAGTTCATCTCGTAGGCGCGCTGGGTAGTGATCATGTTGACCAGTTCCTCAACGGTGCTGACGTTGGAGTTTTCAAGGGTGTTCTGCAGGGTCGGGCCAAGGCCGTTAAGGCCAGGGGTGCCGATCTGAGGCGCGCCGCTCGAACCGGTTTCCAGGTACAGGTTGCCACCGATGGCCTGCAGGCCGGCGGGGTTGATGAAGTCGGCGGTCTGGATATTGCCGATGATCTGCGGCGTAGCGGTTGCGCCTGCCAGCGTGACGGAAACAGTACCGTCCTGACCGACCGTAAAAGTCTGGGCGTTCTGCGGAACAACGATCGCAGGCTCGAGGGCATAACCGTTGGCCGTGACGATCTGGCCGTTGGCGTCGAGGTGGAACGTACCGTCACGGCTGTAGGCAATGGTGCCGTCCGGCTGGGTCACCTGAAAGAAACCACGACCGTTGACCGCCAGGTCCAGCGGGTTGTTGGTGGTCTGCAGGCTACCGGCAGTGAAGTTCTTCTGCGTGCCGACAATACGCACACCGGTACCCAGTTGCAGGCCGGAAGGCAGTTCGCTGTCCTGAGTGGACTGGGCACCCGGCTGGCGTTTGATCTGATACAGCAGGTCCTGGAACTCGGCCCGGTCACTCTTGAAACCGGTGGTCGAGACGTTCGCCAGGTTGTTGGAGATGGTGGTCAGGTTGGTGTCCTGAGCGGCAAGACCGGTTTTGGCGACGTATAGTGCAGGAAGCATGTGTGTTCTCCTCGAGCGCCGGTTTGTCGGCGCAAGCTGTCATTGATTAGCCAAGTTGCAAGACGCGAGCCATAGACTGATCGTCTTCTTCGGCGGTCTTCATCATCTTGACGTGCAATTCGAATTGACGGGACAAGGCCAGTACCGAGGTCATTTCCTCGACCGCATTGACGTTGCTCGCCTGCAGAAAGCCGGACTCGACCTGAACGGTGGCATCTGCATCGGCAGGCCGGCCGGTCTTGGTGTGGATCAGGCCATCAGGGCCCTTCTCCATGGTCTTCAGGTCAGGCTTGACCAGCTTGATGCGGTCGACCTGCGCCATCACCTGAGGACTCTCGCCCAGCGAACGAATACTGATCGTGCCGTCGGCGCCGATCTCGATCTGCTGCTGAGGCGGCACGGCAATCGGACCGCCGTTGCCCATAACCGGCAAACCACTGCCGTCGCGCAACACGCCCAGGGCATCGATGTTCATGCCGGAACTGCGGGTGTAGGCTTCACCGCCGTCGGGCGTCTGCACTGCGATCCAGCCATCACCCTTGACAGCGATGTCCAGCTCACGACCGGTCTGCACCATCGCACCGGCGGAAAAGTCGGTCCCGGGACGCTCGCTCATGGCGTAGGCTCGCGATGGCATGACCTCGCCAAACACCGGCATCGAGCGGGCCTGTTCCAGGTCACGCATGAAACCGTTGGTCGAGACGTTTGCCAGGTTGTTGGCATGAGCCTTTTGCGCGATCGCGTTTTCGGATGCACCGCTCATTGCGACGTAAAGCAACTTGTCCACAGTCTTCCTCCTCCGACAGACGCTTGCCGCCTGTAGCTGTTCTGAAAGGGTTAAAGCAATTTTTGAACCAACTTGTCAGGCTCGATACAAATGCCTGATTAGCCAGTAAAAACTGGCGATCGCCTATGGCTTGAGGAAAGAGCGCCAACCAATAGCGGCGGTGGACTGCCGCCTGCCGCTTGCCAGACAGGAAACACCGCCAAAAAAACTTCATCGAACTGCGCCGAGAACCGGATCGACAGTGATAATCTTGCCGACACCGCAACCGTGACCGGGAACCGTCATGCCTTTTCGTGCGTGCATCATCGGTATCGCGAGCGCGAGCCTGATGACCTTTGCCCTGCTCTCTCAGGCCGCTCCCGCCCACTATTACAAATGGCAGGGCGACAGCCGGATCGTCTGCGCCCAGGCCAGCCCGGGCCCAGGCTGGAAACGCTTGAAAGGCCACTTCATCAAAGCCGACTGCTCGATCTGATCAGGTCGACTGGATCAGCGTCTGCATCAGCGTCACTTCGGTGGATATCGCCTTGGAGTTGGCTTGATAGGCCGTCTGGGCCTGGATCAGCGCAATCAGCTCATCGGCCAGCACGACGTTCGAACCTTCCAGCGCGCCACTGACGATGCTGCCCAGCGTACCGACGCCCGGCACATCATATTCAGCCACTCCGGAATCGGCAGTGGCGGTCCAGCGTGTATCGCTACGCGGCTGCAAGCCATGCGGATTGGCGAAACTGGCGAGCATCACCTGACCGATATCTTTAGTCATGCCATTGGTAAACCCGGCACGCAGAATGCCGTCCCGGCCAACGTCGAGGCTTTTCAATTCTCCTGCCGAATGGCCATCCACGTATGCGGCGGAGCGCGAACTGGCAGCGTTGTGCTGAAGCAGATGGGTGAAGTCGATGGTGATGCCGTCAGCGCTGCCAGCCGCCCCATTGGATATCCAGCGCTCGCGACCGGTGCCAGGATCAACCGCCATCACAGGCGACCAGCCCGTGAGCTTCAGCTGATCGCCATTGCTGCTCAGGCCCGGACTGCCGGTCAACGACGCGACGGCGCCATGGGAATCGAAGACGATGTTTGCCGTCAGCGGCGTGGTGGACCCGGAGTTCTGCGGGTTTCGATCGTCGATCAGTACGTGCAGGCGCCAGCTGTTGGTGCCGTCCTTCACGAAATATTGTTTCAGCTCATGGGTGTTGCCCTGACTGTCAAAGATCTGGTTACCGAACATCCTGCTGTAGGTGTTCAGATCTGCGGGGTTGAAGTGCGGAACCGGCCGATGCATGACCGTATCGCCCGGGTCGAGCAGACTGGCCCCGGCGTCGCTCAACGGCAACGAAACAGCCCCGCCGTTCAGGGAGCCATTTGCCGCCCAGGCGCCATTGATCTGCGCGGCAGGCACCCAACCCTGCAAGGCAAACTCGGTGTCCGAAAGCTTGCGCAGATGCTGATCATTGCCACTGTACGACAGGGAACCGTCAGGCTTCAGCTCAAGGCTTACCTGCAACGGCGCTACGCTGTCGGGATCCACCGGGTTGCGCCCGTCCACCAGTACATACATCGACCACTGATCAGCCTCGGTCTTGACGAAATACTGCTTGAGTTCATGGTCGGCTGCGGGCACCGGAGTGATCCCCACATCCTGGATGGTCCGGGTGGCAACCCGTGTATAGGTCGCGGGGTTGTCCGGGTCAAAGGTCGGCAAGCGGGCGAGTGACGGCAGCGAGGCATCCAGATTGATGGTTTCGGCCACCCGGGTCGTGGCCCGAGCACCGACATTGGACGTATCGATCTGCAAGTCCGCGCGGATACCACTGGCAATCTCGCCCTTGTCGTTTGCAGCATAACCCTGCAAACGCCCACCATCGCTGTCGACGACAAAGTTGGCAGCATCCTTCCGGGTCGTGGCCCGAGCACCGACATTGGACGTATTCATCTGCAAGTCCGCGCGGATACCACTGGCAATCTCGCCCTTGTCGTTTGCAGCATAACCCTGCAAACGCCCACCATCGCTGTCGACGACAAAGTTGGCAGCATCCTTCAGAAAGGCGCCGGCCCGGGTATAGGCCAGTGAACCCTGATCACTGACCACAAAAAAACCGTTGCCTTGAATACGCATATCCAACGCATTGCCGGAACTGATCACGGTTTCACCCTGATTGAAATTCTGCTGCACCGAAGCAAGTCGTACGCCATCCCCGACAGCGTGCTGCCCGGCCCCAACTGTGCGGACGCATATAAAGCAGAAAACTGCGCACGAGACGACTTGAACCCCAGGGTGCCGACGTTGGCAATATTATTACCCGCTACTTCCAGTCGTTTATTGGCAGCCTGAATACCGCTGATCGCTGTATTGAATGACATGAGAACTCCCTTGCCATAAAGGCAATTCATAGAGGAGTTTTATTCTCACACCATCGTGCGTAGGAAGTTTCCAAGTAGGCTGAGGGAGTAATCCGTAACTTTCAGCACTAAAAAAGACATGACAAAATACTTTGCAGACACCCATAAAAAAGCCCCTTTTTACAGGGGCTCTTTCAACACGTATCAAACAACGCGTATTACGTCATCTGAATAGTGGTCTGCATGATGGTGCTTTGGGTGGAAATGGTCTTGGCGTTAGCCTGATAGTTGCTCTGCGCCTTGATCAGGTTAACCAGTTCCATGGTCAGGTCGACGTTGGACTCTTCCAGCGCCTGACCGGTGATGTAACCCAGCGTACCCGACTGTGGTGCGCCGCTCACCGGTACACCGGAAGCGAACGTTTCACGCCAGTTGGTGCCGCCGGCCTGCGCCAGACCCTGCACGTTGGCGAAGCTGGTCAGCGAAGTCTGACCGATCACCTGCGACTTGCCGTTGGTATAAGTGGCGAACAGGTTGCCGCTCGAGTCAACGTTCATGCCGCTCAGCTGGCCAGTGGCGTAGCCATTCTGATCCTGTTTGAGCAGACCGGATACCGAAGCGGTCTGGGTAGTGCTCGACATGTCCAGCTTGATCGAAGCAGCGCCCGTCGCACCGTTGGCTGCCCAGGTAGCTGTCGTGCCAGTACCGACCTGCACGCCAGGCACCCAGTTGGTCACGGCGAATGTACCGTCAGCATTGAACTTGATGTTGGCGCTGTCGGTAGGAACAGAGCCGCCGGCAGTGGTCACCAGATTGCCCGAGGAGTCGAATGTCAGGTTATTCTTGTCCGGCGTGGTGGACGTCGGATCGGAAATGCTGCGCCCGTCCATCAGGGAATACATCGACCAGGTATTGGTGCCGGTCTTGACGAAATACTGATCCAGGGTATGCGCATTACCCTGAGTGTCGTAAGTCGGGGTGCTGTACTTGACGTTGTAGCTATTGGTGTCGGTGGCATCGAACGTCGAAACGGTCGGCAGCGCGGTTGTCGAGTTCAGGTTGGCGGAGTTGGTGATTGTGGTCGTCGCCTTGGGCTCCAGGTTGGACGTGTTCACACGCAGATCGCTGAGCGCGCCAGTCACCACTGAGCCATTGGCGTCAACGTTGTAACCCTGCAGCTTCATGTTGCTGCTGTTGACGACATAGCCTTCCTTGTCGGTGTGGAATGCACCGGCACGGGTATACAGCTTCTCACCGTTATTGCTGAGCATGAAGAACCCGTCGCCATTGATGGCAAGGTCCAGACTGTTGGCTGTTCCGGTGGTCAGACTGCCCTGGGAGAACTGCTGGGAAACCGCAGCGGTAGTCACGCCACTGCCGACGCTGGTATTGCCGGAAGTACCGCGAATCGACTGAGCATATTGATCAGCGAACTCGGCACGTGACGATTTGAAACCGGTTGTCGCGACGTTGGCAATGTTGTTGCCGGTAACGTCGAGACTTTTGTTTGCAGCATAGAGCCCACTAAGGCCGATATTGAAAGACATGTTTCACTCCTGCGCCGTAGCGGCTCTACAATCCGATAGTTTGAACTTTGGACAGGGCGACACTGCCGCTGGCCAGGTTAAGCGTTGTTTCTGCGCCATTGACACCCAGCGTGACACTGTTGACCGTGGCGGGCAGGTAAGTTGAAAACTGCGTGTTCTTGCCTTCCACCGAGCCTTCAGCCTTGAAGCTGTAAGTGCCCGATGGCAGCTGGGTACCGCTTGAATCCGTACCGTCCCAGGCAAAGCTGGTGGTACCGGCTTTTTGCGTGCCCAGGTCAACACTGTCGACCAGATTCGATTGCGCGTCGTACACCTTGACGGTCGTTAGCGAGCTTTCGCCCGGCACCACGATCGAACCGGTCAGGCCTTTGGTGGTATCGACCGAAGTACTGCTCGCATCAATGATCACCGAGCGACCGACCAGTGACGAGGCCTGCAAGGCCTGCGACGACTTGTAGCTGCTGGCGATCGTATCCACCGTCGACGTCAGGTTCTGCATGCTTTCAAGGCTGCTGAACTGCGCCAGTTGCGCCACGAACTGCGTGTTGTCCTGCGGGTCCAGAGGATTCTGGTTCTTCATCTGCGTGACCAGCAGTTGCAGAAACGAATCCTTGCCCAGCGTGCCGGTAGAGTCCGTCTTGGTCGGCGTCGGGTTCTGCAGCGTATTCAGGAATGTCGATGAAACGCTGGTTGCTGAGGTGTTATCAACGGCCATAACTTTCGCCTTCTATCACTGACCGAGGGTCAGAACCTTCTGCATCATGGATTTAGCGGTGTTCATGATTTCTGCGTTGGTCTGGAAAGACCGGCTGGCAGAAATCATGTCGGCCATTTCTTCCACGACATTGACGTTGGGGTAATAGACATACCCGTCCTTGTCAGCGGAAGGATGATTGGGCTCGTAACGTGCTTCCAGGTTCGAGCTGTCTTCGATGATGCCGTTGACCTGAACGCCCTGCCCGGCTTCGCCCTGGTCCTGGAACAGCGAACCACCTGTGGACTGCTGACCCTGCATCACGGTGGCGAACACCGGATGACGGGCGCGGTAGGTCTGGTCCATGCTCGAAGACACGGTCTCGGCGTTGGCGATGTTACTGGCCGTGGTGTTCAGACGCGTGGTCTGGGCACTCATGGCGCTACCGGCAATGTTGAACACATTGGCTAGTGACATGAATTATTCTCCGCGAAGGGCTGCAACCAGCCCCTTGAACTTGCTGTTGAGCAATGTGAAGCTGGCCTGGAAGCCCATGGCGTTCTCGGTGTAGCTGGCCTGCTCGACCTGGGAATCAACGGTGTTCTGGTCCAGCGAAGGCTGCGACGGCGTGCGATACATCAGCGTACCGTCGTCATTGCCCATGCCCTCGGCTTCGATATGACGGCTGTTGGTCTTGTTCAGCGCGAAGTGACCGTTCTGCACCTTGTCGTTTTCGGCAGCCAGCACCGACGAGAAGTCCAGATCGCGAGCCTTGAAGTTCGGGGTATCGGCGTTGGAGATGTTGTTGGCCAACACCTCTGCACGCTGAGCCCGGAAGTTCAGAGCCTTTTCATGTATGCCTAGCGCTTTATCGAAGCTGATGCTCATTTCGGGAAACCTTTGCCGGTTGACCTGATTCTGTTGTTACTGACAAAGCAATCAGCGTGCCATGTTGTAAAAGCCAATGTTTGCAGGGCCCACAGGCGGCGGCGAGGCGGCAATGCCAGAAAAGCGGCAAGGCATTTCCGCTGTGGAGGGTCAAAGCGGCAAGGTGGGTGCCGTTTTTTTGCCAGTATGGGGGCAGCGTTGGCGAATCTCGTATCTGCACTACAGGATTGTGGTGATGACCGATACACTCAAGCGCACAAGGATTGGGAATTGGAAAGGAGCTTCATCTTGGTCGACTCAATAGGCACTCACAACAACCCGGTCATTAACACCGCGAAAGCCGTGGCGCCCCCCGCCACCTCACCCACCCCCCGTGCCCCTTCTGCCACCTCAAACAAAGCGCAGGACTCAGGCAAACTTTCTTCTCTTTCTGTGCAACTCAGCGAAAGCGCGACGCGTGCGGCGTCAAGAGATGCGAGCCTTGATCATGATGCACTGGGGGCGAAGGCAGCTGAGCAGCTTGACCAGATCATTGGCCGAAGCTACGACGTCAACAAGGCTAAAAATGATGCCGAGGTGCCTGACACGACTGATCCCGAACTGCTGGCACGCGCGAAAAAAGCAACTCAATTCGTGAACGGCGGTAGAGAGAATCCTTTCGCAGGCATGGCTAGAGATCAAAGCTTATTTGGCGACAGTGCATCAGCTACCGACGCACCCTCCACCGAACGAAAGTCCGGGCGGTTTTCGATCATTTCCGCCCGGACAACGCTTTCAATCAGAGACCCAGCTCACTCAAACCCGGGTGATCATCCGGTCGGCGCCCCAATGGCCAATGGTATTTGCGCTCGGACTCGGCGATCGGCAAATCGTTGATGCAGGCAAAGCGCCGCTGCATGAGGCCGTTTGCAGCGAACTCCCAGTTTTCGTTGCCATACGAACGGAACCAGTTGCCGGAGTCGTCATGCCATTCATAGGCATAGCGCACGGCTATGCGGTTATCCGTGAATGCCCAGAGCTCCTTGATCAGCCGGTAGTCCAGTTCCTTGCGCCACTTGCGTTCCAGAAAGGCCTGAGCCTCTGCGCGACCATTGATGAACTCACTGCGGTTACGCCAGTAGGTGTCTTCGGTGTAGGCCAGCGCAACTTTCGCCGCATCGCGCGAATTCCAGCCATCCTCGGCGCCACGGACTTTCTGGACAGCCGTCTCCAAGGTAAAGGGTGGAAATGGCGGTCTTCCTTTATCACTCATACCAGCGTCCTCAGAACGGTTTATAGGGCAGAAATTTTCCATCAAGGGTGATCACGGCTCGCTCGCCCCCTTCCGGATCTTCGACTTTCTTGATGTCGAGCTTGAAGTTGATTGCGCTGATGATGCCGTCGCCGAACTGCTCATGCACCAATGCCTTCAGCGTTGTGCCGTAGACCTGAACCATTTCGTGGAAGCGATAGATCGTCGGGTCACTGGAGACGTCTTCGACATTGCCGCGCAGCGGGATGGTTTGCAGTTCGGCGACCGCGTCCCTGTCCAGCCCGAGACGCTCGGCGACTACCTCGGCCACCGCTTCCGGCAATGGGTGCTGACCGAGCAATGCAGCCGTGACATACACCACGCTCAACCCCGTACCTTCTGCAAGCCCTGCCCACGTCAGGTTCTTTGCGGTCTTGGCCTGCAGCACACGTTCAGTCAGATGCTGGCGCGGCGCTCTGAAAATGTTGCTGTGCGGCATAGGTAACCCTCCGGAATGAATTCACGTCAATCACAGCATCGGCAACTATCACCATAAGATCCAAGACTGATTTATGATCATCGCCATAATCCTGCCTTATGGTGATGCCATGCTGTTACGCCATATACGTTATTTGCTGGCAGTCGCCGACCATGGCAATTTCACCCGGGCGGCCGAGGCCCTGCATGTCTCGCAACCGGCGTTGTCGCAACAGATCAGGCAGCTGGAAAGCAGCCTGGGTGTGCAACTGTTCGACCGCACCCGCCGCAGCGTCGTGCCGACCGATGCCGGCCGCGTGTATCTGGACCACGCGCGTCGCTGCCTGCTTGAGCTGGAGGCCGGGAAGCGTGCGCTCAACGATGTCAGCGACCTGTCACGCGGACACTTGCGCCTCGGCGTCACGCCCACCTTCAGTGAATACCTGATAGCGCCGCTGATCGACCGCTTCAGCGCGCTGTATCCCGACGTGGCAATCATCCTCACGGAGCTGCCTCTGGAGCGGATCACCGAAGCATTGATCAGTGACTCGCTCGATCTGGCAATCGGTTTTGCTGGCAGTCATGCTGTCGAGATAGACAGCCAGCCTCTGTTCGATGAACAACTGTGCCTGGTCATGGCCAAGTCTGCCCCCGAAAAACAGACCGTGCTGACACTTGAGGACCTGCAAACGCTTCGCTTTGCCTTGCTCGCCCCCGGATTCGCCACTCGCCAATTGCTGGATGCCTGGTGCCATACTCAGAACTTCAAGCCGACGGTCGGCCTCGAGGCGAACTCGATTGCCATTCTGCTCAAGGTCGTTGCCCAGGGCCGCATGGCGACCATTCTTCCCGATGCCATCGTTCGCGAGCAGCCTGGGTTGTGCGAAGTTCAGACGATCCCTGCCTTGCCCGGGCGGACGGTTGCGCTGCTGCGGCGTAAAAACGGCTACCAGAGCGCCGCCGCCAACGCTTTTGCAAAACTGGCGAGCAACAGTACGCAAACATGAACCGATGGGCAGACGATCAAAGCTGTTTTCAGCCGCGCACAAAAAAGAGACCCGAAGGTCTCTTTTTTCATCGCAGGCAACTGACAGACCGTCACTTGGCCTTATAGATGATCCCGGGGCTGCACTGAACCATCTGGTAGTGATCCGGCAAACCATTGAGTGCTTCGGAAGCCCCCAGAAACAGGTAACCGCCTGGCTTGAGCGTACCGTGGATACGCAGCAGGATGTCTTTCTTCACTTCAGCGGAGAAGTAGATCAATACGTTACGGCAGAACACGATGTCGAATTTGCCCAGCGAGGCGTAGCTGTCGAGCAGGTTGAACGAGCGGAACTCCACACGACTCTTGATCGGCGCCTTGACCACCCAGCGGCCCGGGCTTTTAACGTCAAAAAAGCGCTGCAGACGATCCGGCGACAGGCCGCGGCCGATAGCCAGACTGTCGTATTCGCCGGTCTTGCAGTTATTGAGCATCAAGCCCGACAGATCGGTTGCGACGATCTGCACGCCCGATTTGAGTTGACCCTGATTGGCACGCTCGAACTCGTCGATGGACATCGACAGCGAATACGGTTCCTGACCCGATGAACAGGCGGCCGACCAGATACGCAGTCGCTGACCAGGGCTGGCCTTGATCTGCTCGGGCAGCACCTTGTTCTTCAGCACTTCGAACGGATAGGTGTCGCGAAACCACAGGGTTTCGTTGGTGGTCATCGCATCGACGACCTGCTCGCGCAAACCACTGCGCGGCTGGGTCTGAATACGCTGGACCAACTCGCCAAGCGACTTGATGCTTTGCTGCTCCATCAATTTGTTGAGGCGGCTGGACACCAGGTACTGCTTGTTTTCCCCAAGCAGAATGCCACAGGCTTTTTCCAGAAATACCCGGAACTGATCAAAATCCAAATTACCCGTAGACAAAGTGCCGCCTCTCAAATCATGTGAATCACCGGGGACGACGCCCCCGGCTGGTTATTCTGCTGCATTGATCCGCGCAACGACCCTGGCCGCCAGATCATCAGGCCGGAATTTCGCGAGAAAGTCATCCGCGCCGACTTTCTTGACCATCGCCTGGTTGAATACCCCTGACAACGAGGTATGCAAGGTGATGTGCATCTTCTGCATGCGTGGATCATTACGTATTGCTGCGGTAAGGGTATAGCCATCCATCTCCGGCATTTCAATGTCGGAGATCATCATCAGGAACTCTTCTTCAGGCTTTTTGCCTTCTGCGACCATATTGAGCAGGTAGTCCAGCGCCTGACGACCATCGTTGAGCGCGACGACCTCCACCCCGACGGTTTCCAGGCAGCGGCTCACTTGCTTGCGGGCCACCGACGAGTCATCGACCGTCAGCACGCGCATGGAGACAGCCTTGTGCTGAACCTCGGCGTCAATGACACCGACCGAGATCTCTTCGGACACTGGCGCGACTTCGGCGAGAATTTTCTCGACGTCGATGATTTCCACCAGTTGGTTATCGACCCGGGTGACGGCGGTCAGGTAATGATCGCGCCCGGTGCCCTTGGGTGGTGGATGAATCTCTTCCCAGTTCATGTTGACGATGCGTTCGACAGAATGCACCAGAAAGCCCTGAACCTTGGTGTTGTACTCGGTAATGATGACGAAGGAGTTAACCAGCGAAATCATCCCTGTGGAACCTGTCGCCATCGCCAGATCCATGATCGGGATCGTGCCGCCACGAATATTGGCCACGCCCCGAACGATCTTGCTCGATTTGGGCATGATGGTGAGTTTCGGGCATTGCAGTACTTCTTTCACTTTGAAGACGTTGATCCCATAGAGCTGCTTGCCGTCGAGACGGAACAAGAGCAGCTCCAGGCGATTCTGACCCACCAGCTGAGTTCGCTGGTTTACCGAATCCATTACACCTGCCATGCCGAACCCCCTTACAAAATGACCGCCGCCCAGACACCAGATCAACAAGCGGCACGGGCTTTGCTATTTATTACGTCATGAACGCAAAGACGACAATTTCTCGACACCTCGCATTAGAAACCCGCAGGCTTCTGTGCGCAATCGCTCTGCTGTGCCTTTCCAGCACGGTGACCCTCGCTCGTGCCGAGAATTTCACACTGCCTGAACAGCTTATCGGCGTCACCCAAGGGTTTCTTGAGTTCACAGTAGAAGACTATTTGGCAACCAACCAG
Source organism: Pseudomonas cerasi (assembly GCF_900074915.1). Classification (GTDB taxonomy): domain Bacteria; phylum Pseudomonadota; class Gammaproteobacteria; order Pseudomonadales; family Pseudomonadaceae; genus Aquipseudomonas; species Aquipseudomonas cerasi. The sequence goes on along the minus strand of NZ_LT222319.1, from coordinate 1,962,133 downwards.
ATTGACGGGCGTCATGAGATACAGGTCAAGCAGCTCGACCCGCGTTTAAGGATGGGTGCCTGCGACAAGGATTTGACAGCCACACTGGAAAGTCCGCGCCCGGTTGGCCGGGTTACCGTGCGCGTGCGCTGCGAAGGTTCTTCGCCCTGGACGGTGTTTGTGCCCGCTCAGGTATTGCTGTATCGCAACGTCGTGACCGTGATGCGCCCGCTCAAGCGTGACGCGATCGTCACCGAAGAAGACGTCGCGATGCGTGAGCGGGATGTCAGCAGTCTGGGTCAGGGTTTCCTGGCGTCGCTGGATCAGGCAGTCGGTCAGAAGGTTGTCCGACAAATGGTCATCGACCAGGTCATTACCCCGGTGGCGCTTGAGCAGCCACAGATGGTTCACAAGGGCGATCAGGTGGTGATCATCGCGCGCAGCGGCTCGCTGGCGGTTCGCATGCCCGGCGAAGCAATGTCCGACGGAGGGTTCAACGAACAGATACGGGTGAAAAACCTCAATTCCCAGCGGGTGATCAAAGCAAGTGTCACCGGCCCAGGGCAGGTGGAAGTCGCTATGTAGTGCATTGATAGTGGCGCGAAGGGTGTGTTTTTTTTAGACTGCGGGGAATGCCCGACGGCAAATGTCGTCTATTGGGAAGCTTTCTCACAATCAGCCTAAAGTTTGACAGGGGTTGGCCGAAAACAAGGCAAGCGTCCAAACACCCAGAGGTTTTTTCAATCATGGTCATAGATTTCAGTCGCCTTAACAACTCACAGGCTGTTGCCGGTACTTCACGTACCAGCGCCAGTAAAGACACCGCCAAAACCGATGCCCCAGCCCCTGCCGTCACCGCAGGTGTCAAAAGCACCGGGGAAACTTTTTCCTTGAGCAGTGAGGCTCAACAGTTGCAGAAAATCACGGACAAGCTGACCGATCTGCCAACCGTCAACAGTGCTCGCGTTGCCGAGCTCAAACAGGCCATCGCCGACGGTAGTTACACAGTGGACAGCAACCGTGTCGCCAGCAAACTGTTGAATTTCGAAACCCAACGCTAAGCCAAGGCTGGCGCTGGATATTCTGGACGCTTAAAAACCAGAGCATGCGATGCACGACACTACTTTGCTGCAGATGATCACTGACGACATGGTTTCAGCCCGACAGCTTCTTGAGTTGTTGCAAGCCGAATCATTGATTCTTCACGGCCGCGACATGGGCGAGATGGAGCAGGTGCTGGCGCAGAAACAGGCGCTGGTCATTCTTCTCGACCAGCACGGCCGCAAGCGTAGCCAAGTGCTTGCGGGCATGGGCCTGCCAGCCAATCGCAGTGGTCTCCAGCAACTGGCCAGCCAGTCGGATATCGGTGAGCAATTGCTGCTGGCCGCCGACGAACTGAATACACTGATCAACGAATGCCAGACGCTCAACGAGCGCAATGGTAGTCTGATCCAGCTGCAACAGGTCAGTACCGCTCACCAGCTTCGCATACTGAACGGTGGCGATACGCCTACACTCTATGACAGTCGCGGATCGACTGCTCTTAGAGCAAAACCACGCCCCCTGAGTCAGGCGTAACTTCCTGTATCAAGGTTTCGTGCATAGTGGCAGAATGCCTGCTGTTGCGTTGCCGTAGTATTTTGCCTGGAGATTCAAGAACGTGAATGGCTCAAGCGCGGACGATGCTCCGCAGCCCCCGAAGGTTCTCAATACACCTTTGGAAATCGCCGCCAACCTGCGGCTGCTACTCGAGAGTCATGATCCTCTGATCATTACCTTCCATGAGCGTCCCCAGCGCTTTCAGAGTTATCTGCTTGAAGTCGACCGTGACAACAACGTCATGGCTCTCGACGAGATGATCCCCCGTGATGGCGAACGCTTTCTGAGCAACGGCGAATCCTTCCGTGTCGAAGGCTTTCATGACGGCGTGCGGATTGCCTGGGAAAGTACTGCGCACATGGACATCCTCAGCACTGACGGTCAACGCATGTACCGTGGCCCGATGCCTGAGGAAGTGGTCTATCACCAGCGGCGCAACGCATTTCGGGCTGCGCTGAAGCTGGCACAACTGGTCGATGTAGAAATCGGCGGTGACCGCTTGAAGTTCACGCTGGCCGGCAAGCTGCTGGACATTTCTGCCACCGGTTGCAAGTTGCGCTTCGAGGGCGACGTGTCCGATCGCATGCAATTGGGCCAGGTATACGAGCGTTTCGTCGCCAAGCTGCCTTTCGGCGCCATGACAGCACCTGTCGAGTTGCGCCACCTGCATTTCGAAGAACGATTCAACACTACCTTTGCCGGCGTCCGCTTCCACAACATGAGTGGGCTGGTGCAGCGTCAGGTCGAGCGCTTCGTCTATCAATTACAGCGCGAAGCACGACGCTTCGACAAAGACGAGGACTTCTGACACTCACCTGAATCCTTCGGCGATTGCGGCAATGCTGCCGCAATCATGCACTACCCTGCACTCTCCCCTCAGGCCTTCCAGGTCTCGCTTTCACGCTCGCGTTCATGCTCATCGGCTTCAGCTGGTTCCGCTCCGGCAGCCGGCTCGGTCTGCGCCAGAACCTCGCTTTCTGCATCGACCTCAGCTTCAGACACCGCCTCGGGCTCAGGCTCAGGCTCAACGGTTGCCTGCATCTGTTCCTGAACCACCTGCTCATCGACACGCGGGTCAAGTGCAACCACCAGTGGCGAACTGGACATACTGTCCGGCATCGCAACATGGTGCAGCGGTGCGTTTTCGACCTGATGCAAGTGAGTGACCGCCTTGGGCCTGATCAGCAGTACCAGAATCACACCCGCGCCACAGACGAACGCATAGAGCATGTGACCGCCAAACTGCTTCATCACCACACCCGCGGCCAACGGACCGATACTGGCGCCAATGCCGTAGGTCATGAGCAACATGGCCGTCAGCGATACCCGGCGCTCGGCCTCGACGTGGTCATTGGCGAAGGCCACTGCCAGCGGATAAAGGCAGAACTGCATCAGCGAAGCCAGAAACCCGACACCGAACAGCACCTCGACCGGCACACTGGGAAACACCGCCAGCGGTAATGACGCCACCACCAGTGCGGCGGCAAAGATGCGCATCAGTACGGAACGGTCATAGCGGTCGGACAGCAGGCCCAACGGCCACTGCACCAGAAACCCGGCCAGAATGCAGCAGCCCATGAACAGACCGACCTGCTCGGTGGACAGCCCCTGCTCAGCGGCGTAGACCGGTGCCAGACCATAGAACGAGCCGATGATCAGGCCGGCTCCCAGTACCGCCGTCAACGACTGCGGCACACGCTTCATGAAGAAGCGCGGCTCCAGTGGTGCCGGGTGCAGGGGTGCCGGGTGAATCGCCCGGGTCATGGCGACCGGCACCAGGCACAGTGCGAAACACAGCGCTACCAGCATCAGCAGCTCAGGCCCCAGTTGCGGGTGCACCACCAGCACCAACTGACCCAGCACCAGCCCCAGGTAGGAGGCAATCATGTAACCGCTGAAGACCATGCCGCGCTGTTTGGCGGCCGCCTGCTCGTTCAGCCAGCTCTCGATGACCATGTATTGGCACATCATGCCCAGACCTACGATGACCCTCAGCACCAGCCAGGCCGGCAACCAGCTGATCAGGCCATGCCCGAGTACCGCCGCGCCGACGATGCCGGCACAGGTGGCGTAGGCGCGAATGTGACCGACACGGCCGATCAGGCGGTGACCGATCTTGCCGCCCAGCACCAGACCGAAATAGTTGGCGGCCATCAACGCACCGACCCACAGGCTGTCAACCTGATCGGCCGCCAGGCGCAGGGCCAGATAAGTGCTCAGCAGACCCGAGCCGATCAACATCATCAACGAGGCAAAATAAAGCGCTCGAAAGGACTTCCAGATTTGGCGCATCAACTTTCCAAAAATAGGGAGTCGCCCGACTGGGCGAGCCCGACACTGCGATTCTTAAACCTGAGCAGCCAGCACGCGCCGTTCCCAGGGGGTTATCTCGTCAAAAAAACTGGTCAGTTCCAGGGTCTTCGACGCGATGTAGCCTTCGATGAATTCATGACCAAACAGTTCCTTGGCCAACTGACTGCTTTTCAGACGCTCCAGAGCAGCGTGCAAGGTACACGGCAATAACAATTCTTCCGGCACCTTGAGTTCGCCCTGCAGCGGCGGCGTCGGTTCCAGCCGTTGCTCGATGCCATGCAGCCCGGCCGCCAGACTTGCGGCAATGGCCAGATAGGGATTGGCATCAGCGCCCGGCAGACGATTCTCCACCCTTCTGGCCGCCGCTGCACTCGACGGTATACGTAATCCGGCAGCGCGATTGTCGTAGGACCAGCAGGCGTTGTTGGGCGAGGCATACGGATGGCACAGGCGCTGGTAGGAATTCACATTGGGCGCGAACAGCGCGGTGAAGTCCGCCATGCAGGCTTGCTGGCCAGCAATGAAATGACGAAACGTGTCGGTCGGCTCACCCTGCGCATCACTGAAGCTGTTCGTTGCGGTCTCTGCTGTCACCACGCTCTGATGAATATGCATCGAACTGCCCGCTGTATGGGCGAGCGGTTTGGCCATGCACACCACGATGAACCCGTGTTTGAGCGCCACCTCCTTGAGCAGGTGCTTGAACAGAAACGTCTGATCGGCCAGCAGCGGCGGATCGCCATGCAGCAGGTTGATCTCGAACTGGCTGATACCCATCTCGTGCATCACGGTGTCACGCGGCAGCCCCAGCGCCCCCATGCATGCATGCACCTCGGCGAAAAAAGGCCGCAAGCCATTGTTGGAACTGACGCTGAATGCCGAATGCCCCTGTTCGCGTCGTCCGTCCAGCCCGGTCGGCGGCACGAATGAATGAAGCGGCTCGGGATTGGGCGCAAAGACAAAAAACTCGAGTTCAGTGGCCACCACCGGCACCAGGCCCTGCGCAGCGTAACGGGCGATAACTGCCTTGAGCTGATTACGGGTGGAGAGCATGCAGGGCTGACCATTGAGGTCCTGCGCATCACAGATCGCCAAGGCGCGCGGCGATGTGCTCCAGGGCAGACGGTGGAGCTGCTGTGGATCACTGATCAGCGCCAGATCGCCGTCGTCACTGCCGTAGAAGCGCGCCGGCGGATAGCCGCCCATGATGCATTGCAGCAACACACCGCGCGCCAGCTGCAAACGGCGGCCCTCGAGAAAACCTTCAGCGGTCATTACCTTGCCGCGCGGTATACCGTTCAAATCCGGGGTTACACACTCCACTTCATCAATGCCCATCAGCATCTCTTTCTGCGAATGGGGGTCATTGCCTGTCATGGGTCAGTCCTTTTAGTTGAGCAGCAAACGCCAAGCTTCAACCTTCAGACTGCAATCTTCAAGCACCGCGCTTCAGGCTGTCGGCCTGCCACGTCAGAGAACCGGGTTATGGAAAGGCGTCCCGGTCACTTCGATGAACTCCTTTCGGTAGTCTTCGTTTTCCGGGTCGACCACAAGGGCCTGACGCAGGAATTCGACGCCTTCGGCCACATTGCCCAACTGACGACTCAGAGCGCCGGCAAGGTGCAGCCTGGTGGCATCGAAAAAATTGAATGACAGCATGATTTTGGTCAGCGTCAGCGCGTTCTCGAGCTTGCCCGCCATCAACAACTGATTGAACTGGGTATTGAAGTCGCCGACGTCCTGCCACTTTTCAGCAGACAAGCCCTCCACTTTGCGGAGCACGACGGTGTGGCCGTTGCCTACTTTCGAATCGGTTTCTTCGACACACTCGATGTACCAGCAACCCAGGCCTGACGAGTTAACATAATTGACTGCGCGGAGCATGCTTTGCAGGGAAAAGACCTGATAGTGACCGCGCCACTCGCCTTCAGTGACGGTGGTCATGTCGACCTTGTTTTCATAGTCCTCGATCATCTGCGCCAGCGTCGTCAAACGACGGGCCCGATCAGTCTTGGCTGCGGTGCGCTTGGGAAAGATGCAGAAGAATACCCCGCCGTTCTTCAGCACTCTGAAGGATTCGACGTAGGCAGAGAGCAGGTTGGGGACGTGCTCGATGACGTGCGAACTGATCAGATAGTCAACTGACGAGTCGGCCGTATGGATGCACTGAAAATCGCCCAGCATGTCGACCTTCGAAACGTCGCCCGACACTTTCATCTGCTCGACGAAGTACTGCTGATAGTCTTCCATGTCGCGAGGGTGCAAAAAATCCACACCGTTGCACGGCGCAACGTTCAGGCAATTGGCAAGATTGAACGCATTGTGAGCCGCTGCGCCCAACTCTATACCATGCCCCTGGCAGTACTTTTTAGCTAACAGCATCACCCACCCACCGCTCATCGTGATATCGAATACAGTCTTTCATCGATTTCGGCGGTGTCCGCTAAAACTTTAACCGGCACCGCTCCAGGTCTTTGGCGTGCCCGCAATTGGCGCAAATATTGCAATCCACCGCGTACATACGTCGATTCACGTCAGCGCAGGCCTGAACCACTCTCCACGCTGCGACGCCAATCAACAAACAATCACGCTAACGCCCAAGAGAACAGAGGATCGCCATGATCAATGGTCAAAAGGTTGGCTGCGGAATCGTCACCTACAACCGTCCTGCGCTGCTGAAAAAACTTTACGATTCCCTGCCTGCCGAGATCATCGACTGCGTTGTCATCATCAATGACGGCGATGTGTATCCGGAGTTTTCCGCGTATGACAGCGAGGTTTTCTTCAATAACGAAACCAACCTCGGCGTTGGAAAATCCAAGAACAGAGCCTTGTCGCGACTGATGGATGCCGGGTGCGAGCATCTGTTCCTGATCGAAGACGACATCTATATAAAAAGCCCGGAAGTGTTCGAGCTTTATATTCTGACCTCGACGCTGACCGGCATTCAGCACCTCAATTACAGCCAGCATGGCCTGATGAACAAGACGCCGTCCGGCGAGGCCAATGCGGTGTACAAGATTGACTACGGCAACGGCATCAATCTGCCCTTGTACCGCCATTGCGTCGGTGCGTTTTCCTACTATTCCAGACGGAGCCTGGAAGCGGCCGGCCTGATGGACGAGACGTATCACAACGCCTTCGAACACGTCGATCACACCCTTGCCATCATCAACCAGAACATGCACCCGCCGTTCTGGTTTTTTGCCGACATCGATAATTCGCAGCTGTATCTGGGGGACGAGCCCTGGACGCTCGAGGGCTCAACGATTTCGTCCGATACCCTGCATCGGCAAAATGCTCTTGCGGCCATCGAGCACTTCACGCTCAAGCACGGCTGCGAACCGGTCAGACATCCGTTGGCGTCTGATCAGGACCTGATGGACAGCCTGAACAGCATCAAACAGAACTTCGGGCTGAATATCTAAGCGCCGAATACGCCCCGCAATCCTGACAAGGCGTTGCGGGGTGCTCTTGGAAAGGCTGCGGCCTCTCAGGGCAGGGTCATACTGAACATCGCCCCGCCCAGCACGCCGCCGTTGGCGATTTCAATGCGCCCGCGCATGCCGTTGCGTACATGCAGCCGGGCAATGTGCGCAGCGAAATACAAGCCCAGGCCGGTACTGCCGCTGCCCTGGTTGATGCCCTGCACATAGTCGGTCTGGCGTTCGATCAGATACGCCGGGTAGCCGGGGCCATCGTCATTGATGGTGATCTTCAGCTGCCCGCCTTCATCACCGACACTGACAACAATCTGCTCGCGGGCAAAGCCGATGGCGTTGACGATGATATTGCCCACCACCGAGCCGATCAGTTCGCGGTCGAAAAAGCCCAGGGGGCTAACCACATCGATCGCATGACGCGCGGCAATCCCGCGGCTGGCCAGCACGTCCTGATGATGGGCCAGTTGCGCTTCGATGAAATCGTCCAGTTCGTGGTAGTCCGGACGCAACGGCATCTGGTTGACACCCAGCTTGTAAAGGCCGAGCAACTGCACGAGCATCCCGTTGAGGTTGGCGAACTCGTAATTGATGACGCCATGCTCCGGCGTATCGCGCTGCTGGACCGAAAACTTCGCCTGCCACTGGCTGTGTGCCTGGATCAGCGTCGCCAGCGAGTTTTTCATGTCGTGCACCGTGGAGGCGATCACCATGGAAAAGTCGAGGCCCTGCTCTGTCTCCTCACTCATGCGCTGAATGCCCTCTCCCTGAGTTTCTGGTAGCGCTCATAGCGTGGATCGCTTTCCGGGATCTTGCCAAGCATGGTCAGGCTGGCACGGCACTCGTCAATTCCGGCCTGGCCCAGATTCTGGCCAGGGTGAAGCAGCGACTGCACCATGTTCAGCGCAATACTGATGTTCTTTGGCTGCAGCCCCAGCGCACTGCGGAAAAATGCCTGTGCTTCCGTAAGATTGCCGGCCTTGTAGCTGCGCACGCCTTGCAGGTTGAAATCGACAGCCGCCTTGCTGGCACCCAGAATCGCCGGATCATCGGTCATGCTGGCAATGCTTTTCATCACCGCAGGATCATCGCCATAGGCTCCCGCACAACTCTTCAAGACGCCGGCACCGGCCTCTTCCTGACCAAGCTTCTTCAGTTGCGCAGCCACCATCAGTGCGGCATCGGCACTGAGCACCTGCTCCATGCCATCCAGTCTGGCCATTGCCTGCTCGGTCAGCTTGGCTGCGGTTTCCGGGTCCGAATGCTGCAGGCTGGCCGCTTTCATCAAGCGGGTGCGCACTTGCAGACCCTCGTCGTCGCCATGCTCCTTGGCCACGTCGACCAGGGCGTTGTTGATCTCGACACGGGTGCGCGCATCGAGCCCCTGATCACCGCCTTTGCTGATCAGCGCATGCGCCAACCCCAGGTTGGTTTCCGGATCCTTGAAACGCGAATGCTGACCTTGGGAGACGGCCTGGCGATATGCCTTGGAAGCGCTTTCGAAGTCCTCGTTGCCCAATGCCAGCTTGCCCAGCAGCTTCTGCCGACGCACCGCCAGCGGCGACAGGCGCACTGCGCTTTCCAGCACGGACTGCGCGCGCTTGCCATCGCCAAGCGCGACCAGCACATCAGCCAGGCCATCGAACAGCGCAGGCATGGTCGGAAATGCCTTGATTGCCTGTTCGTAGACAGCCTGCGCCTCGGCGGTCTTGCCGCGCTTGAGCAGCAGGCTGCCCAATGCACCGTAGGCCCACGGCGTGGCCCGATCGGCCAGAATGGTCTTGAGGAACGCTTCCAGGGGCTCGTTCTGCCTCAGGTCACGCAGGGCATCGGCCTTGTAGCGCAGGCACAACGGCGCATAACGTGGGTCCTGCTCGATCAGCTTGTCGCACGCGGCCAGTACTTCGGCCGGTTTGCGACGGTCGAGGGCCTGCAGAATCGGCTTGAGCAAGGTCTTGCGCTGCACCAGCTTTTCCAGGCGCTGGGCCAGCCCGGCGCGGTTGAACGGCTTGGTCAGGTAACCATCCGGCTCCCACTCAAGCGCACTCATGACCATCGCCTGACTGTTTTCGGCAGTGACCATGATGAATACGCTTTCGTAACTCAGCAGCCGCTCGATCATCAGGTCTTCCAGCACCTGCTGACCGTTCTTGCGACCATCACCCAGGTTGAAATCGTGCAGCACGAAGTCATAACGCTTTTGCGAGCACATGCGCAGAGCCTGCTCGCCGGTGTCGGCGGTGTCCACTTCCTTGACGCCCAACTCACGCAGCATCGATCTCACTGAACTGCGAAAGTCAGAGAAATCATCAACGATAAGAAAGCTTTTTTGGTTGTACGCCAGCATCCGGATTCCTGCACAGGAGAGGGTGAAAATATGAGACCCGCGGCCTGAAAATCATTCAGGCCCGACTCGGCAGCCCATTTTTCAGGACGCACATAATAAATGATGGCAAAGAGCCATAACACAACTTGCCGGTCCCCTCCTCCTATGCGTCAGAGCACGAGGTTGAAGGCGACACTCAGTTTTTCGACCATCCACGCAGAAACTGTAGAACGAACATCAACTTCGCGCACGAACCCTGTGCCAGGCAGGCATAAAGAGTGTGGGCAGGATCGTGATTGCGGCAGAGGAAAGGCATTTTCGGAGAGGTCCGTCACACATCGGCTGCGCACTCGATAAAACGCACAGCGTGGCGGACAACATGCCAGCGCGGGACGCTGGCATGTGAGGTGATCAAGGTGGTTTACACCCAGCCGTCGTTCTTCTTACGGCCCTTGGTCAGCGCCGGAAGGATCAGGCCGACCAGCAAGCCTGCACCGGCAATGCTGCCGCCGTACACCATGTAACGCATCATCACTTGCTTGTTCTCATCGCCAAGTCGCGCCTGAGTCGCACGCAATTCAGCCTGAGAGTCGGCCAGTTGATCGTTGAGGGTCTTGGTGCGCGCCTCCAGCTCATCGACCAGTTTCTTGCGCGCGTCCAGCGTTTCCTGCATGCCCTGCACGCGAGTCTTCCAGGTGTTGTCGATGCCCGCCAGCTGCTCGGTCAGATCGGCGACCTGCTGAGTCAGTTGTGGGACACGCTCGGCCTGGCCAGGGACTTCCTGCAAGTCGCTGCTCGGAATCCACACCGTGGAACCGCCTTCGCCGCGCACCTGGCTGAACTTGCCCGAAGCGCTGAGCAGCTCGACCTTCTGCCCGGATTTCAGCGTTCCCACAATCCGGTGATCATCGGTTGGTCCGCTGCGTACATAAGTCGTAAGACTGTCGCTGACCCAGCGATCGCTGCCTGCGGCCTGTGCGCTGCCAGGCACGACAACGGTCAATGCAGCGCCAACCAGGCCTGCGCCGAGCAAGCGACGCGAAACGACGAACAGGCCAGGGGCTCGGGAAAGAAGTGCGGAAAAATGACGAGACATGGCGATAATTATCTTTATCTGAAATGAGAATAAAGCCTCGTTTAACGGGCCGGCTAAGGATGGGAGCGGCAAGTGATCAACGGTTTTGCAACTCCTGCCCGGACGGAATGTCTGCCTATCAGGCGCGCTGAAAAAGCACCTGATGATCCCTTTCGTGCAGGCCGTCCAGAAAGTCCATCAGCTAACAGACTCCGTTAACGGGGTCAGGTTCACTATTGCCCGTTGTCCGCGTCAAAATTCAGCCGCACGGTCATGCGAAGCAAGTGCCTGCTTTCAAAAGAATTCACCTGCCGATTCAATCCTGCGATGACGCACAACGGCTCAAACAGGGGACGTCTGCGGTCCGGCGTTTGCTTTCCCGGCCAAGTGCTGTAGAAAAGGCTCCACAGGGGTGAATGTTCTCGATATTCACCATCCTGATGCTCGACTGCATCGCTCTAATGGAAAATAGAATGATCCCAAGACAAGTGATTAACGCCACCGTAAGCCCGAAAGGCAGCCTTGAAACCCTGTCCCAACGTGAAGTGCAGCAGCTCAGCGCTGCCGGTTCAGGCAGCACCTATACCCTGTTTCGCCAGTGCGCCCTGGCCATTCTCAATACTGGCGCCCACGTCGATAACGCCAAGACCATTCTTGAAGCGTACGAGAGTTTTGAAGTCCGCATCCATCAACAGGACCGCGGCGTTCGCCTGGAGCTGCTCAACGCTCCGGCCGATGCCTTCGTCGACGGCGAGATGATCGCCAGCACCCGCGAAATGCTGTTCAGCGCCTTGCGCGACATCGTCTATACCGAAAGCGAGCTGGACAGCCAGCGCATCGACCTGAGCAATTCCCAGGGCATCACCGACTACGTGTTCCACCTGCTGCGCAACGCTCGTACCCTGCGTGCCGGTGTCGAGCCGAAGATGGTGGTGTGCTGGGGCGGCCATTCGATCAATACCGAAGAATACAAATACACCAAGAAAGTCGGCCACGAACTGGGCCTGCGCAGCCTGGATATCTGCACCGGCTGCGGCCCCGGCGTGATGAAAGGCCCGATGAAAGGCGCGACCATCGCGCACGCCAAGCAGCGTATCGTCGGCGGTCGCTACCTGGGCCTGACCGAGCCCGGCATCATCGCTGCCGAAGCGCCCAACCCGATCGTCAATGAGTTGGTGATCCTGCCGGACATCGAAAAACGCCTCGAAGCGTTCGTCCGCGTCGGTCACGGCATCATCATTTTCCCCGGTGGCGCAGGCACTGCCGAAGAGTTCCTGTATCTGCTGGGCATTCTGATGCACCCGGACAACAAGGACGTGCCGTTCCCGGTGATCCTGACCGGCCCGAAAAACACCGAGCCGTACCTGCAGCAACTGCACGCATTTGTCGGTGCCACGCTGGGTGAAGAGGCGCAGCGCCACTACCAGATCATCATCGACAACCCGGCAGACGTTGCCCGGCAGATGACTCAGGGCCTTAAGGAAGTGAAGCGGTTCCGCCGCGAGCGTAATGACGCGTTTCACTTCAATTGGCTGCTGAAGATCGAGGAAAGCTTCCAGCACCCTTTCGATCCGACCCACGAGAACATGTCCAGGCTGCAACTGAACCACGATGTGCCGACTCACGAACTGGCCGCCAATCTGCGCCGGGCGTTTTCCGGCATCGTCGCCGGCAACGTCAAGGACAAGGGCATTCGCCTGATCGAACAGCACGGTCCTTATCAGATCCACGGCGACCCATCGATCATGGGCCCGCTGGACAAGCTGTTGCAGGCCTTCGTCGATCAGCACCGCATGAAGCTGCCAGGCGGCGCGGCGTACGTGCCGTGCTACCAGGTCGTGACCTGACCGCACAGCGACCTGCGACAAGCCAACGGGGTGCTCTTGAGCACCCCGTTTCTATTGATGCCGGCGAAATGCCTTGGGTGATTGCCCGGTAGCGCGCTTGAAGAAACGCGAAAAATACGCCGGCTCGGAAAAGCCCAGGCTGTCTGACACCTGATTGATGGTCAGGGTGGTGTAGATCAGGTTGCGCTTGGCCTCCAGCAGCAAGCGCTCACTGATGATCTGCAAGGCCGACTGGTTGCACAGCCGCCGACACAGAGCATTCAAATGCGCGGCGCTGATGCCCATCGCTTGGGCATGCTGGTCAATCGACCAGTGTTCGCGAAAACTCGCTTCCAGTTGATGCATGAACACCTGCAAATGCTCGCGGCCGCGATCCATGGCGTGAGTCTCTTCGCCAGCACCTTCACTGCTGCGCCGACTGAGCCACACCGCCAGCACACTGACCAGCGAGTGCAGCATCAGATCGCGGCCCGCTCTGGGCTGCCGGTATTCATTGGCAATGGCATTGAACAGCGTGTCGACATAATCGCTGTCCACCCCGAGCGCATAGCAGCGGGCAGCGCTGAGGGCAGAGACGTCGAGCGCAGCCTCGAGTTGCTCCACCAAGGGTCTGGCCAGGCTGAGAATATGGCCCTGAATATCTCTGGAAAACCTGAAGGTGTGCACGCTCAGTGCGGGCACGACCTGCAACGAAGGCATCTCGACCTCGCTGACCCGGTCCTCGACCTTGAGCATCGCCCTGCCCGACTGCACGTAAAGCAGCTGGACCAGATCGCCATGCCGATGCGGCTTGATCTCCCATTCGTGAATCCTGCTGCGCTCGGGGATCGACTCACAGTGGATCAGATCGGGGGTCGGCCAGGCCGCGGTTTCCCCATAGAGTTTGAACACCGGTATCGCTGCTGTGGCAGGTCTGGCCATGTCGTCCTCTCTGGTCCGGACCCTCGAAAAGTCCAGATAATGCAGCGGATATTGCCTTCTTATCTCGACGGCATCCATTAAAAATGCAGGAGACAAAAACAAACATTTCCCGCTGACTAAACCTGGCAGGGATCAAAAGACAGGACTATCGCCATGAAAACCAAGGTTGCCATTATCGGTTCAGGCCCTTCCGGATTGTTGCTGGGCCAACTGTTGCAACGTGCCGGCATCGATAACGTCATCGTCGAGCGCAAGGACCCCGACTACATCCTGTCGCGCATCCGCGCCGGCGTGCTGGAACAAGGCATGACCGACCTGTTGCGTGAAGCGGGCGTCAGTGAACGCATGGACGCAGAGGGCATGATCCATGACGGTTTCGAGCTGGCGTTCGCCGGTCGTTGCGAGCGCATCGACCTGAAGAGCCTTGCCGATGGCAGGACGGTGATGGTCTACGGCCAGACCGAGGTCACCCGCGACCTGATGGCCGCGCGCGCAGCCAGCGGTGCAATGACGATCTATGACGCCGCAGACGTCAAAGCGCACGACCTCAAGAGCGATAGTCCGTACCTGACCTTTGTGAAAGACGGCGATACCGTGCGCCTGGACTGCGATTACATTGCCGGCTGTGACGGCTTTCACGGCGTGTCACGGCAATCGATTCCCGCCGACGCCCTCAAGGTATTCGAACGCGTTTATCCGTTCGGCTGGCTCGGCGTACTGGCCGATACGCCGCCGGTCAACGAAGAGCTGGTCTATGCCAATCACCCGCGCGGCTTTGCCTTGTGCAGCATGCGCTCGGCCATTCGTACCCGCTATTACGTGCAGGTCAGTGCCGACGAGAAGGTCGAAGACTGGTCGGACGAGCGCTTCTGGGATGAACTCAAATCCCGCCTGCCCGAGCATCTGGCAGAGCGCCTGGTCACCGGCCCGTCCATTGAGAAAAGCATCGCGCCGCTGCGCAGCTTTGTGGTTGAACCCATGCAGTACGGGCGCCTGTTCCTGCTCGGCGACGCCGCGCACATCGTCCCGCCGACCGGTGCCAAGGGGCTGAACCTGGCGGCCAGCGATGTCAGCACGCTGTACCGCATCCTGCTCAAGGTCTATCAGGAAGGCCGCACTGACCTGCTGGAAAAGTACTCACAGATCTGCCTGCGCCGAGTGTGGAAAGCCGAGCGCTTCTCTTGGTGGATGACGTCGGTGCTGCACAACTTTCCCGACACAGACGCGTTCAGCCAGCGCATCCAGCAGACCGAACTGGACTACTACGTCGGCTCGGAAGCCGGGCGCAGGACCATTGCCGAGAATTATGTGGGCTTGCCGTATGAGGCTGTCGAGTAGAGCATTGGCCCCGGCGCAGTGATTTTCGTTGCGTGCTGATATTCGCGGCAAGCCATAAGCTCCCCGGGGGCACGCGTTGTGCAATCACACAACGCGTGCCCCCTACCGCCGTGCAAAACCCCAAAGCGTTTTTGTCACTGCCCACCTATGATCAGGAGTGCATCCAGTAGCTATCCGGCTATATAAAAACAACAAGCACAGAGGAACACCCGCCATTACACCTGTCTCGACCCACGAGGTGGGCGACGCCGAAGGCAATCATGTCTACCGTCGCATCACCCTGCGCCTTATCCCGTTTATCTTCATTTGTTACCTGTTCAATTACCTCGACCGCGTGAACGTGGGCTTTGCCAAGCTGCAGATGCTCGATGCCCTGAGTTTCAGCGAGACCGTCTATGGCCTCGGTGCCGGTATCTTCTTCATTGGCTACGTGCTGTGTGGCCTGCCCAGCAATCTGGCGCTGAACCGCTTCGGGCCGCGTCGCTGGATCGGTCTGATGATGATTACCTGGGGAATTTTCTCGACCTGCCTGCTGTTCGTTACCACGCCGGTCGAGTTCTACGTGCTGCGCTTTCTGACCGGTATGGCAGAGGCCGGCTTCTTCCCCGGCATCGTGTTGTACCTCTCGCGCTGGTATCCGAACCAGCGTCGCGGAAGGATCATGGCACTGTTCATGTCGGCCATTCCGGTCTCCGGACTGCTGGGCGGTCCTTTTTCCGGATGGATTCTCAACCATTTCGCTGCGGGCCAGGGCGGAATGGCCGGCTGGCAATGGATGTTTCTGATTCAGGGGCTGCCTACCGTGGCGCTGGGTGTGCTGGCCTTCGTTCTGCTGTGCGACAGAGTCGAGGATGCCCGCTGGCTGACGCCCGCGCAGCGTCAGCGGGTCAAGACCGATATCACCAACGATGAACTGAGCCGTCCGGTGCACGGCAAGAGCTCGGTGGCTTCAGTGCTGACCATGCCGTTCATATGGATTCTGGGCTTTATCTACTTCTGCATTCAAAGCGGCGTCTACGCGATCAATTTCTGGCTGCCGTCGATCATCAAGAACCTCGGTTTCAGCGATGCACTGGTGATCGGCTGGATCAGTGCCGTGCCGTACCTGATGGCGGGCGTGTTCATGCTGCTGGTCGGCCGCTCCGCCGACCTGCGTAATGAGCGCCGCTGGCATCTGGTGGTGCCAATGCTGATGGGCGCGACCGGCCTGATCATTGCCGCCAACTTCGCGACGCTGCCCATCGTTGCCATCATCGGGCTGACTATCGCGACCATGGGTGCGCTGACCAGCCTGCCGATGTTCTGGCCATTGCCAACCGCCCTGCTGAGCGCCAGCGTTGCCGCAGGCGGGCTGGCGCTGATCAACTCGATCGGGCAGATGGCAGGCTTTCTCAGCCCTTACCTGGTGGGCTGGATCAAGGATCAGACCGGCTCGACTACCCTGGCGCTGTATTCACTGGCCGCGCTGACCATCGTCGGCAGTCTGGTGGCCTTGCGGGTCAGTCGTTTGTCGGCAATCAAGGTGGCAAGGCCCGCCTGACCTTTTCGATACCCTCATCTAGAGCCAGGCCTTGTGCCTGGCTTTTTGATCGGTTCTTTCATTTTTACTGCATCACTCCACTCCTTCGTGAAAAAAACGCTCAAAATGCTTGCCAGTAATGATCGATTCAATCACTATCGTTTTACTAAAAATAAAACGAGAACCTGGCCATGCAATTTCGCGGCATCATTCCAGCTCTGGTCACGCCCTTCACCGAAGATCAGCAGCTCGACGAGCAGGCCCTGCGCAATCTGATCGAAAACCTTCTGAATGCAGGTGTTCACGGGCTTTTCGTACTGGGCACCAACGGTGAGTTCTTCGCCCTTTCCGAAGCGGAAAAACTAAAGATCGCTCGTATTACCGTCGAAGCGGCGGCAGGACGCGTACCTGTCGTAGTCGGCACCGGGGCATTTGCCACGCACGAAGTGATTGAAATGAACAAAAAGATGATCGATGTAGGCGCCGATGCCCTGTCGATCATCACGCCGTACTTCAATGCTGTCAGCCAGCGCGAGCTGATCAAGCACTACACCAGCATCGCCGATGCGTCCGAACTGCCGCTGATGATGTACAACATTCCGGCCAAGACCGGCATGTCGATCGGCATGGATGCCGTGGCCACCCTTAGCCAGCATCCGCAGATCAAGGGCATCAAGGACAGTGCTGGCAACTTCGATGCACTGGTGCAGATGATGAAGTACCGCAGCGACGACTTCGCGGTATTCGCCGGAACCGACTCGCTGATCCACTGGAACCTGCTGGCCGGCGGTGACGGCGCGGTGGCTGCAACCGCCAACGCGGTGCCGGGTCTGGTCATGTCGATCTGGAACCACTTCCAGTCGGGCAATCATGACGCTGCCCGCGCCGCGCAGGAGTCCCTGCGCCCGCTGCGCGATGCCTTCGCGCTGGGCACCCTGCCTGTAGTGCTGAAAACCGCCACGCAACTGCTCAATGTACCGGTCGGCCCCTGCCGTGCGCCGGTACAGCCGCTCGACGCCGCCGCGCTGGAAAAACTTCACAGCCTGTTGGCCGTTTACCGCCAAGCCTGAGGTCATTGCGATGTCTGCTACCTACCATTTCCAGACCGTGAAGCATGTTGTCCACGGTCCCGGCAGCCTGGATCTGCTGGGCGAAAAGCTGCCACTGCTCGATGTGCCGGTCAGGACCGTCATTCTGGTCACGCAAAACGCCATGCATAACCTTGGTGTCACCCAGCGCGTCACCGATCAGCTACGCGACCTGAATATCCGCGTGCACATGCTCGACAACGTCGAAATCGAACCGACCCTGGAAAACATCGAACGTGTGTTCCGTGACGACGTCGCTCCGCATGCGCCGGACGCCCTGATCGCCATCGGTGGGGGCAGCGTGCTGGATGCCGCCAAGCTGTTCGCCGTCATGTTGACCAATGACACGCCACTCAGAGACCTGCTGGGCATCGACAAGGTGACCCACCCCGGCAAGCCCATGGTGCTGGTGCCCACCACATCCGGTACAGGATCGGAAGTGACACCCAACGCGATCGTCACGCTGCCCGATGAAGAACTGAAGATCGGTGTGGTCAGCCGCCATCTGCTGCCGACGCTGGTGATTCTCGATCCATTGCTGACCCTCAGCCTGCCCCGAGCGATCACTGCCGCGACCGGAATGGATGCCTTCACGCACTCGCTGGAGTCCTTCATTTCCACCAAGGCCAACCCGATCAGCGATGCCTTTGCCCTGGAGTCGATGCGTCTCATCGCAGGCAGCATTGTGGAAGCCTGGCAACAACCGGAATCAGTGCGCGCTCGCGGCGACATGCTGCTGGGTTCGATGTACGGCGGCCTGGCGCTGACGGCTGCCGGGACCGCTGCAGTGCATGCGCTGGCCTACCCGCTGGGAGGCAAGTTTCACGTCACTCACGGCGTAGCCAACGCCATGCTGCTGCCCCACGTGATGGCCTTCAATCTGGACAGTTGCGCCGAACGCCTCAAGCGCGCGGCACTGATCTGCGGTGTAGCACAGCAGGACGACAGCAATGAGGCGGCGGCCCACAAGCTGATCGAACAGATTCGCCAATGGACTCAAGTGCTGAACATCCCGCAGAACCTGCGTGAGTTTGGCGTGGCCGAAGAGCATCTGGCTGACATGGCCGTGGCGGCCTCAAGGGTCACCCGCCTGATGACCAATAATCCCAAGGCGCTCAGCCTTGACGATATCCAGCAACTGTACCGGTGCCTGCTGCCATGAGTCACGTCGAGTTTCCCGGCCTGTTGATCATCGCCGATGACTTGTCCGGTGCCGCCGATTGCGCGGCGGATTTCGCCTCGCGGGTCGATACCCATGTGCTGCTGAGCAACGGCGCCCCAGACCTGCAAGGGGTCATCGCCTTCGATACCGATTCGCGTCGCCTGGCGCCGCAACAGGCCGCCGAACAGAACCGCGTAGCGCTGCAGCAACAGTCCCGCGCAGGCATGGCGCTGTACAAGAAAATCGACTCGACACTGCGCGGCAATATCGCCAGCGAGGTCGATGCCTTGCAGGGACTGCGCGGCATGGCGCTGGTCGCTCCGGCGTTCCCGGCCATGCAGCGCACCACCGTGATGGGTGTGCAATTGATAAATGGTGTGCCGGTCGATCAAAGTGATGTGTGGCGCAACGAGCACCTGCAGGGCACCGGCGACCTGCTTGAGCTGTTTGCCGCGCAGGGCCTGCACACGCAATGGCTGGGGCTCGATGCCATTCGCGACCCTGCCGGTCTGAAAACCGCTCTGCGCAGCGCGCTTGAGCAGGGTGTGCAGGTGCTGGTCTGCGACGCTGAACTGGACAGTGACCTGCTGCGTCTGGCCGACGCGTCAGTGGGCTGGCACGACGAGCTGTTCTGGGTCGGCTCTGCCGGGCTGGCTCGCCATCTGCCACAAGCGTTCGGTCTGGCCGCAGCCCTGCCGATCAGTGTCAGACCACGCTCACCGGTGCTGACCGTGATCGGCAGCATGTCCCGGCACTCTCAAGCCCAGGCCGACAGGCTCGCGCACGCCAGTCAGGCACTGTGCCTGACGCTGCAACCTTCGACGCTACTCAATGAAGAGAGGTGCATCGAGCGCGCTGCCCTGAGCGAGCAGCTTCAGCAACACCTCGCCGCCGGGCAGGATGTACTGGTGCGCGTCGATCAACAACAGCGCGATCCAGCCCGAGCAGCCACCTTGAGTCACGCGCTGGCGCAATGGCTGGCACCCGCCCTGCCCCATGCAGGCTCGCTAATCGCCACGGGCGGTGAAACCGCCAGGGCGATCCTGATTGCCGCCGGTATCGAACGCCTGATGCTGTCTGGCGAACTGGCCACCGGCGTGGTTCTGGCCGAAGCGCAACTGGGCAGGCACACACTCAATGTAGTGACCAAAGCCGGCGCTTTCGGCGACCCCGACACGTTGCTTGACGCCTGGCAACGGCTCCACGCACCGGCTGCGACCGACACCCCTTTCAACGAGGAAACTTCCTATGTCTGAACGTCCCGTCATTGGTATCACCATGGGCGACGCCGCCGGGGTGGGACCGGAAATCATCATGAAAATGCTCACCCATGCCTCGGTGTACGCGACTTGCCGGCCGTTGGTAATCGGCGATGCACAACGCCTGGAAGACGCCAACCGCATCGTCGGCAGCCAACTGCGCGTCAACAGCATCGCCAGCCCGGCAGAAGCGCGCTTCATTCAGGGCAGCGTGGACTGCATCGACCTGGGTCTGATCCCCGCCGACCTGCCTTATGGAAAACTCTCGCCGGTCGCCGGTGATGCGGCCTTCCGCTATATCGAGCGTACGGTGCAACTGACTCAGGCCGGCGAGCTGGATGCGATCTGCACCGCTCCGTTGAACAAGGAAGCCCTGCACGCAGGCGGGCATATCTTCCCCGGTCACACCGAAATGCTCGCGCACCTGCTGGGCATCGAAGAAGTGTCGATGATGCTGATGACCCCGACACTACGGGTAATTCACGTCACAACCCACATCGGCATCATCGACGCCATTGCGCGCATCGAACCTGGGCTGGTCAAGCGCACCATCGAGCGCGCCAGAGAGACGCTGACTCGCGCAGGCATCGACAACCCGCTGATCGCGGTCTGTGGCATCAATCCTCACGCCGGGGAAAACGGCCTGTTCGGCTATGGCGAAGAAGCCACCAAGATCCAGCCCGCGATTGATGAACTGCGCGCCCGTGGCTGGCGCGTGGAAGGCCCGCTGCCCGCCGATACGTTGTTCTTCCGTGCCGGACGCGGCGACTTCGATGCCGTGGTTGCGATGTACCACGATCAGGGCCACGGCCCGGTCAAGGTCATGGGTCTGGAGGCCGGGGTCAACGTGACCATCGGCCTGCCGGTGATCCGCACCTCGGTGGATCACGGCACCGCTTTCGACATCGCCGGCAAGGGCATCGCCGACGAACGCAGCCTGATCGAAGCCATGCGCCAGGCCGTGGAGCTGGCCACCCGAAAACGCGACACCCGCAATTCCATCGCCGTCTGAGGTCGTTACCGGTACTGACCCAACGATCCCCAGCGGCACCCCATAACGCGCCAGAACAAAAACAATGGAGCGAGACTGATGGATACCTTCAACGCGCAAGACACCTCGATCATCATCGGTATGGTGGTCGTCTACATCCTCATAACCACCTGGATGAGCATGCGCCTGCGCAGCAAGACCAGTGAGCAATACATGGTCGCCTCGCGCACCATGCCCGCCTTTGTCGTCGGCGTGCTGATGATGTCCGAATTCATCGGCGCCAAGTCTACGGTCGGTACGGCACAAGCGGCCTTCGAAAGCGGTTTTGCCGCCTCCTGGTCAGTGACCGCCGCAGCCATCGGCTTCCCGCTGTTCGGCCTGCTGATGGCGCGCAAGCTGTACAGCTCCGGCGAATTCACCATTTCCGGCTTCATCGCCAAAAAATACGGCACCTCCACCAAACTCGCAGTCTCGATCATCATGATCTACGCGCTGTTGCTGGTGAACGTCGGCAACTACGTCAGTGGCGCGGCGGCCATTGCCACGGTTCTGAAGATCAACCTGACCACTGCGGCCTTCATTACCGCGATCATCAGCACGCTCTACTACGTGTTCGGCGGCCTGAAAAGCGTGGCTTACATGAGTATTCTGCACACCGGGGTGAAATACATCGGCGTGCTGATCGTGCTCGGCGTGGCACTGAAAATGACTGGCGGCTTCAGCCCCGTGGTGCAGAACATGCCCGAGCATTACTTCACGTGGGACGGCGCCATCGGTGGTTCGAAAATCCTCGCCTGGATCATCGGCACGGTCGGCGCGATTTTCTCCACGCAGTTCATCATTCAGGCCATCTCCTCGACGCAGAATCAGAACGCAGCACGCCGCTCGACCTTCTATGCCTCGCTGCTGTGCATCCCGATTGCCCTGGCGCTGGGCTTCATCGGTGTCGCGTCCAAGTACCTGCACCCGGAAATGAGCAGCCTGTACGCGCTGCCGATCTTCCTGCAATCGATGAGCCCGGTATTGGCAGGCGTAGTGACCATCTCGCTGGTCGCTTCGATTTTCGTCAGCGTCAGTACGGTAGCGCTGGCCATCGCCTCGCTGGTCGTCCGTGACTTTTACGTACCGTGGCGCAAACCGTCCGTGGATCAGGAATTCAAAACCACACGCCTGATCGCGTTGGTGATCGGTTTCGTGCCGCTGTTCTTCGTGTTCTTCGTCCCTGAAATCCTCAACCTGTCATTCTTCACTCGCGCCCTGCGCCTGTCGATTGCCGTTGTCGCCATGATCGCCATCTACCTGCCGTTCTTCGGTTCGGGCCGAGGCGCCACGCTGGGTCTGATCGCCTCAGCGATTACCACCAGCGTCTGGTATCTGTTGAACAACCCTTACGGCATCGACAACATGTACATCGCCCTGGTGACACCTGCCATTGTGATTGCCATCGAGCGCCTGCTGCCCCAGTCCGCGCCGAGCCAACCTGCCAATCCTGTAGAAACCGAGGTCCCCCATGCCAACCGCTGATACCCGTCAGGACGCGTTCCTGCCAACGCCTTACGCACAGAACCATGCGGCAAACCTGCACGAGCTGGCCGACGGCACAGTGCTATGCACTTGGTTCGCGGGGACTCAGGAGGGTATGGCCGACATCTTCGTACTGCTGTCGCGCCGTGACCCGGTGACGGGCGTCTGGGGCGAGCCCCGGAAAATGTCCGAAGACTCGACCCGCTCCGAACAGAACCCGATTCTGTTTCAAGCACCCGACGGCCCGCTGTGGTTGATCTGGACCGCACAGATTTCCGGTAATCAGGAGACCGCGATCATCCGCCGTCGCCTGTCGCTGGACCACGGCCAGAGCTGGGGGCCTATAGACACCCTGTTCGACGAGCCGGGCACCTTTGTACGCCAGCCGCCAGTGGTACTGGATAACGGTGACTGGGTATTGCCGGTCTGGTACTGCATCACCGGCCCCGGTGAAAAGTGGGTCGGCAACCATGACGTCAGTGCAGTAATGATCTCCACCGATCAAGGACACAACTGGTCACGCCACGACGTGCCTGACAGCACCGGCAGCGTGCACATGAATGTTCATCAGTTGGCGGATGGTAGCCTGCTCGGTCTGTTCCGCAGCCGCTGGGCAGACTTCATCTACAGCAGCCGGTCCAGCGACCGGGGACGAACCTGGAGCGTGCCGGCACCGACCGAATTGCCCAACAACAACTCGTCGATCCAGTTCGTGAGACTGGCGACGGACGAGCTGGCACTGGTCTATAACCCTGTCAGCGCCGACGGCCACGCCCAGCGCCGCGCCTCGCTGTACGACGAAATCGAAGACGAAGGTGACGAGCGGATCACACCGGGACCGCGTGAGGACGGCAAGGCTGCAGTGTGGGGTATCCCCCGTGCGCCAATGAGCCTGGCGGTCTCGCGGGACGGCGGTGGTACCTGGCCGACCCGTCTGGACCTGGAACTGGGCGACGGCTTTTGCCTGACCAACAACTCACAGGAAAAGCTCAACCGCGAATTCTCCTACCCCAGCATCATCCAGGCCGCGGATGGCAGCCTGCATGTCGCCTTCACCTACTTCCGACAGAAGATCAAACATATTCACTTGCCGCTGAACGCGATCCGTTGACCCACCCGCGTCGATCAGCCTGCTGCCGATCGACGCCTTTGCGGAACCCATGCCATGCCCGAACCGATTCAGTCCGTACTCGTCACCGGTGCCAGCTCCGGCATTGGCAAAGCCATTGTCACGCGCTTGCTGACACAGGGCTTGCAGGTCACCGGTCTGAGCCGCCGCACGCAAGACCTGGAACACGAGAACTTCACCTGGCGAGCGTGCGACCTCAACGACTTCAACGCGCTGGACGCAGCCCTGCAGCAAACACCGCGCATCGATGCACTGATCCATGCGGCCGGCTTCATGCGCACTGCAGCGCTTGGCGAACTGGACGATGCCGATGGCCAGGCGATGTGGCATCTGCATGTGGCCGTTGCCAGCCACATGGTCAATGCGCTTTACCCACGCCTGCGCGACGGTGCCCGTATCCTGATGATCGGCAGCCGCACCATGCAGGGCGCGGCGCAACGCAGCCAGTACGCAGCGACCAAGGCGGCGCTGCAAGGCATGGTTCGCTCATGGGCGATCGAGCTGGCCCCGCGTAACATCACCGTCAACCTGATCGCCCCCGGCGCGACCGAAACGCCGATGCTGCTGGACCCGGGACGCAGTGGCACGCCGCCGCGAAAGCCTCCGATCGGCCGCTTCGTGCAACCCGAGGAAATCGCCGGTCTGGCGGCGTTTCTACTCGGCCCCGACGCGGGTGCAATTACCGGGCAAAGCCTGGTGGTATGCGGCGGTGCGTCGTTGTAAGGTTGCATCCCGCTTCCAGGCTTTAGTGCAAGGGCTGTAATGAAAGTCGCCAACCGTCGTCAAGCGATACTCGAACTGGTTCTTTCCGGCAAATCCAACGTGGACGAGCTGTGCGCCCAACTCGGCGTCTCGGAAGCCACGGTTCGCCGCGACCTGACCGCCCTGGCCGAACACGGCTTGATCCTGCGCACCTACGGCGGCGCGGCACACGTCGGTCAGCGCGAGCCGGAAACTTCCCTGGAAGAGCGCAGCCGTCAGCACAGCCAGGAAAAAATGGACATCGCCCGTGCCGCACTGGCGCACATCGAGGATCACGACACGCTGTTTCTCGAAGGCGGTACCAGTACCAGCGCGCTGGCGCACATTCTCAATCAGCGGCGCGGGCTGCATGTGATCACCAATAACCTGCTGGCGCTGAGCGATCTGGCGTTGATCCCCGATGGGCGCATCACCGTGCTCGGCGGCACGCTGCGCGCATCGAGCATGTCGACCTATGGCGTGGCGGCGCAGGCAGCCCTGGAACACCTGAGTGCCGACAAACTGTTCATCAGTGCCGATGGCGTGGTAGCGGAGCTGGGTCTGTGCGAGGCCAGCGCCGAACAGGCGTATCTAAAGGAAAACATGGTGGCACGTGCCGCTCAGGTCTTCGTCCTGACTGACGTCACCAAGCTGGGCCGAGCTCGTCAGCAGCACTGGACACCCTTGCGCCAGCCATGGACGCTGATTACCAACCCGGTGGATGACGAATCCCTGCTCGCTCCGTTCAAGGCACGCAAGAGTATTCAGGTGGAAATTGCACTGCCTGCCTGATTCGGCAAACGACCTGATTTCCTGTTCGTGGCACTTGGCGCGGGCCGTGCAGACTTTTGCGCACCCAATACCTAAATAAAATCGACCAAGGCTTGTACTCAAAGCGATGCAGCGAGCATGCGCGAGTCAGCGCACGTGTGCAGATACTTGCGCACTATTTCACGCTTTTCTTGCTCGATGTCTTTGCTTTAAATCCCTATCTATTTGTTTTTTATAGATAAGTAGACAGTCGGCACATATCTTGGAATGCACCTCTGCATACAGCGGGCGATATCGACCGTTTCTGCGCAGAGATTCCATGCATGACCGACAAATCCGGCACCCATACTCAACGACGTGCTGCAACGTTCGCCAAAACTCCCGCCACGGCCACCAGCCTGTGTCCCTTCCGCGGACCTGACGTCGCCATCGTGCCCGTGCGCTATGCGCTGGATCGCTCCCGCTACGATACCGCTCCCCAGAAGCTGAAACCGCTACTCAAGGGCAGCCGCTGGGCGGTGATGCCGAAGCTGAAAACACGCAGCTATACCCTTCGCCAGCTGTATGACGGTTACGTATATGTCTATGACGAGACTGCCGAAACGTTGCATGAGTACGCGGTGTCAGCCGCCACCGGCAACCTGAGCCGTATTGTCTGGACCGATACGCAGCTTGGCAGTGACCGGCGAAGCGGTGCCGACGATGGCAAACCCTTCCTGCTCTATCCGCGAAACAACCTGCTGCGCATCGCCTTTTCAGCGCAGCAGTGGACTTGGCGAATTTGCGAACACCTGCGCTCGAATCCGGCAAGCCGCGCTTCATGGATGAAAGCGCTGGATCTGAAACGCTACTGCATGACCATGGCCGAGCCGGATACCTTGCCGTTGAACCGCGTTGCCGAAGCGGTGGCGGACATCGATAAGGAGCATGTGGTTGACGATGGCCGCTTTGCAGACTCGGCGATTCCTACATCCAAGGCCTCCAGCGAAGAAACCCAGCCGCTGTTTTCGCCAATCGGCGCTGACGTTTTCTGGCAGGGCAGCGTTGAAGACCAGCACAGCTCACTGCTCATCGCCCTTGATGACCCGCTGGCCATTTTCAATGATCTGGGCATGCAACTGGCCGCCGATCAGGCCGCTTACCGCAACTGGCAAGCCGAGCACGAACACAAGATCCAGATCGCCCAGACGGTCACCGCACTGTGCGGCGCTGAAAGTGAACCAGAGAAATTGCCGACATCGGTGCGCGACAATGCGGCGCTCACCCATCAGTACCTGGGCGAGCTCGAAGCTTACTTCGAGCAGTGCATCCTTGAGGAAGCGCAGATCAGCAGCAGTAACGTTCCCGGCGATTTTCTGCTGACGCCGGACATGTTCAAGAGCCTGGACATGCGCAAATCGCTTGAAATGCGATACGGCAGCGCGCCCGCCGACGAGGCCCTGCAAGCCTGGAAAGATCGCCACAAATGGCGGCGCGAGGTCGATCTGAGCGGTGCGCGTCAGTACCTTCAGCAGCACCTGC
The DNA here is from genome assembly GCF_900074915.1 of Pseudomonas cerasi. Lineage (GTDB taxonomy): Bacteria > Pseudomonadota > Gammaproteobacteria > Pseudomonadales > Pseudomonadaceae > Aquipseudomonas > Aquipseudomonas cerasi. The sequence goes on along the minus strand of NZ_LT222319.1, from coordinate 1,935,590 downwards.
CAACCGGCGACACACTGCTGCAACAGGTGCGTGACACGCAAAGCGACTTTAGGCAATGGTCGACCCATCTGGGCACCGAACCGCTCAAGCTGTTTGTCGACACCACCCACCCCGAAAGCCTGCTTTATCTGCAAACGCTCATGCTTAACCTGCAGATCATCTACGCTCAGGACAACGCCGCCAGCACCTGGCTTGCCGAGCAGGAAGCCAACGACAGCAGCCTGTTTGGCACCTTGCGCTATGGCTTCTCGCCGGCGCTCAAACACGCGCTGCATCAGGAGGCCAACGCGCTGCTGAACGGCCTTGGCGACGTCACCAACCTGGCCACCCGCATCGGCGAACTCAACGGCACGCTCAATCACCAAGGCTTTGCCGACAAGCCGTGGATGAAGGCGCTGAAACACCCCGCTCAGGACACCTTCAAAGCCCTGAGCCAACTGGCCAGCAGCGGCAAGGCAACGTTCGAAAGTATCCTGCTGGCCTGGGTACCCATCGACAGCCGCCTGGCGGTGGGCAAGCAGCAGAACATCGTTGCACTGATACGCACGCTATTGATAGGCCAGATCCTGCTCGATTCGAAGGCGCGTATCGCGATCGATCACAAGATGCTCGCGAAGCTGAAAACCTGGATCAGTGAGTGGCAGGTGCTCAACAAACAGATCAGCGATACCCGTCGCAGCTGGCTCTACCCCACCGCTTACAACCCCCGCAAAAGCATCGCCAGCCACCTGCGCATGCTTGAGCAAAAGCTTCGCCTGCACGAACTGAGCATGCCCGCCCTGCTCGACTTTCAGAACAACGAGTACGCCAGGCAGTTGCAGGATGAGATTCGCCTGCACTTCCAGTCCGGCAAAGCCATCGCCAAAGACTGGCTGGCGACCGCCAAACGCTGGCTCGATGGGCTGGGAGGGATTGCCGGCTCGATCACCTGGAGCGTGATCATGCTCAACTTCATCAACACCGCCTTCACTTATCGCGACCTTACTCGGGATGGAGACTTCAGTGCCAAGGACATCGGCAAGGTGACGTATGGTTTGGGGTATAGCTTTAACCTGTTGATGGCGGTGTTTGTTGAAGCGCCGTGGGCGGTTATCAGTACGGCGAAGCCACTTGTCATTGGCGGCTATAACATAGGCATTCTCGATAAATCGGCGGCTTACTGGAAAGCACGAGGTAACGCGGTTTGGGGGGATGCGAGAAGGGGGTTTAGAGGTTCGATGGTGGCGATGGGGGCGTTTGGGATAGCGGCCGCGGCGCTGGAGGCAATCGACATCAGCAACGACCGGAGCAAGCTGAAAACTTCGGCAGAGAAAAACGCGACTGTGATAAAGGGGCTCGCTGTAGCTGCAATGGGGCTAGCCTCGTTAGCTCAATTGCTAACAGGTATATCGCCTGCTAGCAGGCTAACTGCTGTAGTTATGAGTCCGTTGTTCAGTTTGGCATTACTCATAGCAGGCACAATTTACCTCTTCGCGACAATGGTGTTAAATTATTTCAAACAGGATAGCGTTGGCTGGTGGCTACGTAAATGCTGTTGGTCACGGACCCCAGAGCACCAACATGCAAATACCGCCCAAGGACAAAATGATGAGATACGTAGCTTATTGCAAATACAACTAAGCCCACAAATTTATGTAAAAAGCACGGTACATTACGAAGACCGATATCTTGGCAAAGGTGATTACATCAGTGTTGCTGTACAGAATGGTGCCGGCATACAGGTTCGTCTACCGGGTACACTGCGCGGGTCATCTGTAGCTGTTAACGTCATTAGCAGCAAGCGACCGTGGGGCGTGCTACCTGTAGAAAAAATAGACCGCTCAGTCCAATCAGATTTTCTGGACCGAGGACAATTCAGGAACGTCAAACAGTTCGGGACGCTTACAAACAAGCCTGTAGGCAAAACTTATGAAGACTTTACTTACCCTCTGATGCCACCTCAAAACGAAGATGTTATTTGGGAAACTTGGGTACCGCTTGATAAGGACGCCAGCTATCTGGAATTGCAAATACATTACCCAATGCACCTGATAAATTCCGGCCAGAACGATACGGGCTACTCATTTCAGCTAGAACTTGACGCTAAAGGCAGTACATCTTTCGCTGACCTGACTGAAGCTGAACTTGAAGTGAAATCTTCTAGCCGAGAAGGTATTCTAATGCTTGAAATTGCGAATTAAAAACATGAATACACCTCAAAAATTGCCGCACTCAAAATCCGATTTCAGAGCAGGCGAATGCATCGCAGAGCCACCTTTAAAACGCTTACCTCGCTTGATAGGCAACGACGTCCTGAGTTGGTCAATCAAAGCAATGGCGCATCCTCCGAGAGAAATTATGCGAATGCAATTATTTTTGGGGCTGGGTCACGTAGCGATGCTCTTGTTCAATGTTTGGGCATGGTGGGACTTATTTATTCAGGAGCCACACTGGGCGGCTGTGTTCACTTCGGTCATCGCCGCGAATTATGCTTACTATGTTGGTTTGATGGTCCGCCAAAAAACCATCTTCAACTACACCCTGAAAACCGATGGCGCCACGGTCGAGTATTACCTCCACTACCCCGACTTCGCCTCAAGCTTCTTCAAGGGCATCGCCATTTTCGTCATGTTGGTATTCGGATTCGTCGCCGTCCTGACCGGATCGTTGCTCTTTCTGGTCGGCCCGGTAGCGATGGCCTTCATCGCCGCCATCAAACTGCTGAACTGGGAAAACCCTGTCCACCATCGACAAACCGCCCCCTGGCACCTGCATGAATTTGTCACGGTCGATCACAGACGCCTGATGGTCATCATCCATTGCGACGATATCACCACCGGCTTCGCCGCGCGCTTTCCCAGCAAGACGTTGATGGACAAGTACCTCGCTTTCCTGCGCGAGGTACTTCCGGCGAACGCTGAATACATCGAAAAAGCCACTAACTGGCATCAGGGCTGACGCGACTCAGGCTTGAGCCGACACACACTGCAAGCCTGAGAAAGCGATCAAACTGCCATTGGCACCGTGAAGCGGAACTCGCTGCCCTCGCCCACCCGGCTTTGCGCAGCCAGTTCACCGCCGTGTGCCTTGATGATGCCTTGCGAGATGTACAGGCCCAGACCGGTGCCGGTCGGGTTGCCTTCCTTGACGGTCCAGTAGCGCTCGAAGATGTGTGGCAACTGCTCGGGAGGGATACCCTCGCCGGAGTCCCGTACGGTGAACACGATTTCAGTGCCGTTGGACATTGCCGCCACACCGATTGTGCCCATTTTCGGGGTGAACTTGATGGCGTTGCCGATCAGGTTGGACAGCACCTGGAAGAGACGCTCCGGGTCGGCCTGGACCTTGAGGTCAGGCTCGGCGTTGAAGGAGATCTCGATGGACTTGTCCATCGCCAGGGGGGCCAGCAAGGTATAAGCCTCCTCGAATATCTGGCTGACTTCCAGCGGCTGCGGCGTAATGGTGTAACGGCCCGCTTCGATTTTCGAGGTGTCGAGCAGGTCTTCGAGCAACACATTCATGCGGCTGGCCGCTTGCTGCATGGTATCGATTGCCGTGGAAATACGTCGCGAGGTGTGTGGTCCATCGGAGCTGAACGACTTCTGCATCATCCCACACAGCATGGAAATGACCGTCATCGGGTTGCGCAAGTCATGGGACACAACCGCTACCAGCTCGTCGCGGGCGCGAACGGCCTGCTGCTCCCTGCGCACCTGGCGGGCGAGGTCATTTTCCAGAGCGGAGCGGCGCAGGTCATTGGCGGCGAACACATCGCCATAGCTCCACTTCGTAGCGATCCCGGTCATCTCGACTTTCCAGATCTCAAACGAGGTGCGCGGCCGAAGACGCATGCCGCCTGCCGAGCTCTCCATATCCAGTGGTTTTTTCGGATTACCGCTCCACTGAACCGTTTCCTTGACCTCGGGGCGAAACCAGATAACGCCGTTGTCGACCGGCTTTGGCAGGCTCATCGCCAACACGCCGCTGGCAATTGGCTGATAGGCCTCGGCAGGCGGATAGACACTGGATAGATGATGACTGGCATACACTGGTTCGCCACCAGCAATCATCCACGCATGCAGTGCACGTACCTCAGAAGGCTCCGGGCAGGTGCCGAAACAATGCGTTTGCCGGTCTTCGATGATGGCGACGCCGCTCGCGCCTACCAGATCCATCAATAACTGTGGTTGCTGCGCCAGACCGTCAAAGACGTTTTCTTCGGACTCGGCCATGGCCAGATTCAATTGCTCGAGCGCCCTGACTTTCGCCTCTCGCTGACGGCTTATTTCCAGCGCTTCCATGGCACTGATCTGCAGGGAAAGCACCTGACCTATCGCCTGGCAGGCACTGCGCAGTTCGTGAGTCACGTACAGCGGCGTGCGGTTGCCGCAACTGATCAATCCCCACAACTTGCCGCCCTGAATCAGCGAAACACTCATGGATGACAGCACGCCCATGTTCTTCATGTACTGGCAGTGGATCGGTGAAACACTGCGCAACGTCGAAAAACTCAGATCAAGCTGCTCCTGAGTGTCCGGACGCAGTTGAGGCACCAGGGGCACCGGGATGTAATCGGCATCGGGAATAATGCGCAGCCAGTTGCGGCGATACAGTTCGCGCGCCTGCTCGGGAATGTCCGATGCCGGGAAAAACAGTCCGTTGAAAAGCTCCATGGAGGGCGACGACGCTTCAGCGATCACCTGACCATGGCCTTCCTCTTCGAAACGGTAGATCAGCACCCGGTCGTAACCGGTCATTTTCTGGATCTCGCGGACACTGACTTCATACAGGCTCTGCAGATCACTCGCAGCATGCAACTGGCGCAACATGCGGCCCATGTTGCCGGTGCGCTCGGAATAACTGATCGCTTGCGCATCCTTGTCCTGGATCTCCAGTTCCAGAATCAGAACGCCCTGGCTGCGGTGCAGCAAGGCTTCAAACTCGATGCCGTTGATCGACATCAGCAGACGTTGCGCGTCGATGAACGAGTCATGAGCACTGGCGCTTTTAATAACCTCGGTCCAGCCAGCGCCCAGCACACAGTCCAGCCCCTTGCCGAGCACCTGCTCGGGCACATGGCCCAGCACAGTGTGCACGTTGGCACTGACTTGCAGGATAGTCAGCTCGGGCTCTTGCAACGTGAACAGCAGGCCGTGGGGTTGAATGGCGCCAGGGAACTGAATGGGCTCATCCGCACAATTGGCCAGAAGGACTTCAAAGGCGTCTTTGTCGAGTTGGCTCATAGCAGTACCTCTTGACCCTCGAGCCAGTGCTCGAAACATGCAAATGTGGAGTGCGCTGCAAACGCGGCGGCATCAATAAGAACAACTTCTCGCGGCACGTCGTCCAGATGATTCAGAAACGCCTTCCAGCGAGGTCCGGTGAGAGCACCGTACACATCGAGAAAGGCCGTTCCACGTTGCTCATCCAGGTCCAAACGCCGGTTTATCTCACGTCGCAACACCTGCCCGCCCAGTGTCGCCCCTTCCAGCACATACATAACACCCAGGCATGCACCGGCAGAATCAACAGTGGGTAACCGTTCGCAGCGGGGCAATTGCCCGATGTCGTGATCGGACAGCCCCAGCGCACGCAGATCCTCGACCAGCATAGGAGTTTTGACCCTCTCGACCGGAATAAGCTCCGCAGGTATCAAGGCACTGCCATGCAGTATCGCTTCAAGCGGTGCATAAAAACCGTAGTAGGCCTGAAGCAGACGGAGGTAAAGAGCGTGATCCAGAGCGGGTGAAAAAAACGGCATACGTTTTTCAAGCTTGACGTGCAACTGCCTCGTTTCAGCACGCAGTGCATCAAGCAGTTTCGGCGGGTTAACACATGAAAAACTTGCCGGCATCCAGGAAGGCTCTTGAGTGTGCAATGGGCAAAAAACGCATCCGAGCGAAAACAGGCCGCCAAAATACAGATTCAGAGCAAAATCTGACAGTTTTTTCATGTGTTTGCGATGAAATACCGCAATCCATAAAGATAAAAGCCAGCGTGACAAGACGACGGTTTACAACTCCCCGCAAAATACGCGCTCAACTAACCAAGATAGTCGAAAACCGAGTCCTATATGCGTTTCGTGCGTGCGTGGTTCACAGGCGCAAGCACTTTAACATCATCCAATAAATATGCCATCCTCAGGCAAGCCGCTGACTCGACCAGCGGCTTGCGTAGCAACGCTGACAAAGGCCGGTTCGCTTCGTCAACGCACGTTCTGATACAGCATCATTCGCGAGGTTTCATGCAGACCGCGGGTGAGGTCGCGCAGCCGTTCGAACTCTTGCGGGTTCTGTTCGGCGACGTTGTCCAGCGGCGTGGGTGAAGACAGGTCATGGAGCGTTGGCGAACTGCCGTCGTGCTCCATTTGCAGCAGGTAGTTGCGCGTGACACCGCCGATCAGCGGGAACGTACCTTCGCGCAGTACCAGCGGCACCACACGTTCACCTTCCGGAGCCGCTTGCTGAATGTCACGGCCCATGGTGCCGCTGGTGAAGTCCATTCCGGCCATCCCCGCCAGTGTCGGCAGCAGGTCGGCGAGACCGACCGCTTCGTCGACAACGCGTGTGCCCAGCAGGCCGGGGGCGTGAATCAACAGCGGAACGTTGTTGCTCTCCAGGCCCAGTTGCTCGAACGCCGGCGCCATGTGCGGGATCTGGCTGATGCGCGTGTTGTGATCGCCAAACAGCACGAAGATGGTGTTTTCGTAGTAACCGCCCGCCTTGGCCAGTTCCATCAACCGTCCAATGTTGAAATCCAGCAGGCGCACGGCGTTGTACTGCTCCACGCTGCGCGAACCGGCGGCCTGGACCTGCTCCACGGTCTTGTCGCTGACCTGAAAACCGTCGTTGTCCTTCGGAATGGTAAACGGCCGGTGATTGCCCGCAGTCTGCACATAGGCAAAGAACGGTTTGTCGGCTGGCAACGCACGCAGGATCCGGTCGCTCTCCTTGAACAGATCCAGGTCGGAAATCCCCCAGACATCCACCTGCGGTGACTTCCAGTCGCGCTCGTCGTACAGCCGTACGTCGTTGATACTGCGACGGATCAAGGCGTTCATGTTGGCCCAGCCGGAATTGCCACCAATCATGTACAGCTTCTCGTACCCCTTGAAGTCATTGATGATGGTGTTTTGCCGTGTGAGCAGCGGATGGCGCGTGGCGGTCTCCTGCCGTGTCACGTCGGGAACCCCGGTGATGCTCGCCCAGACCGTTTTCGCAGTGCCGGTCACCGGTACGTAAAAGTGCTTGAAGAACCAGCTTTGGGTGGCCAGATGGTCCAGGTTTGGCGTCGGGTTCAACGGGTTACCGTAGGCACCGACAGCGCTGGTGCCCAGCGATTCGAGCATGACGAACATGACATTCGGCGGCCGCTCGCCCGGCAGCCGGTAGGGCTGCACGGTCTGGTGACGCTTGAAACTCAATCCCTGTACATCTGGCTGCCGGACGCCCAGATAACGCGCGACCCGCTCATAGTACTTGCGCACCTCGGGTTCGTCGAAGTTCGACTGGGAGACCTTGAGCGTGTCGTACAGGAACAGCGCCGGGTTGAGCCCCAGTGCCGCCACCTGGCTGTTGCCTGAGAAGAACGCATCGCTCCAGCGCAACGGTACCGGGTTTTCCAGATTGAGATTCTCGACCCGGCCCAGCAGGCCGAGGAAGGTTGCACAGACCATCAGCGCCGAACCCCAGACCACGGACCCGCGTTTGATCGGTCTGGCCTCACGGTCCAGGGTGGCACGTTCAAGCCTGATCAATGCCCAGCCGAGCACTGCGACAGTGAGCAGCCAGCCGACAGTGATCCAGAATACTGGATAAGTCTGCCAAAGCATGTCCCGGGAAATCTGCGCATCCTCCAGATAGCGCAGCACGCTGGCGTTGAGCCTGACCCCGAGATAGGCGTAATGGCCGAAGTCGACGATGTAAATCATTGTCAGAATCGCCAGCGCCACGATCAGATAGCCCCGCGCCAGCCAGCGCAGGGCACGCACGCTGATCAGGTTACAACCCGGCATCCAGAGCAGCACCGCGACCGGCAGCAATATCAGCAGCGCCAGGCGCAGGTCGAAGCGCAAACCGATGCCGAGCGTCTTTGCGACCTCGCCATGCGTGAACAGCGTGCCCGGTTCGATACCGGAAAACCCGTAGAAGAACACGCCCCTCAGCAACGCCGACAGCAGGAACACCACCATGACCGCGCCCAGCCAATAATGCAGGCGTCGCGATTGCAACCAACTCATCGTCATTCCTCTAGACATTGCCGACAGACAGAGCCGCCGGACGGCGCGTCTCCATTGTGCGGCGATATACAAACCGGACAGCCAGGACCAGCAAGGCCCCACAGCAGTACAGGCCAAGCAGCGGGTCGATCAGGTAATCCCAATAATTTTCCGATGGCTTGATGCGGAAAGTGAAGGCCAGCGTCGCTGCGCTGAGCATCACGACGGCCAGCGCATTGCGCATAAAGACCAGCCCCAGCGCGATGACAGCGACAACCATGATCATCGGCCGCGGGTTGTAGCCCCATCGGTACGGATCGAAATACGTCAGGCCCAGCGTGGCCGGGTACAAAGTCAGTGCCAGCGCAGCGAACACCAACAGCATCAGCCCGCGCCTGGACACTGCCATCGGCCTGAGCACACCCAGTCGCTGCAGGGTCAGCCAGCCCAGCAGCACCAGGCTGCTGATGGCCAGGTCATCGGTCAGGCTGCGGGCATAGGACGCCATCGACAGCCCGTCGATCGAGATCACACTCACTAGCGAGACGGCAGCCAGCAGGCCGCAGCGCCACCATAACGATGCGGTCAAGGGCGCCAACAGCACAAACAGGGTCCAGGCAAATGCCAGATGAGCCAATCCCAACGCGATCATAAAAGTTGCTCCGCCAGCCAGGCCTCGTTGAAGCTGACATGCTTGATGAAGGTGTTATTCCATGAGTAGACCAGGTGATACAGGCCGTCCGGGCTGCGGATGAAGTACGGGTATTCGTATTCGAAGTCGCAGCCCTGGGGCGAGCAGACCCGCTGGTCCAGATTGCTCAGAAACGCCTCTTCCATCGGTTGACGCAGGGCGCCACTGGAACTGCGGAAGCCCTCGCCGATCACCTCCTTATATGCTTCGAGGGTAAACGGTGTGCCCAGCGGATCGGGCGACTTGTCGAAATCCATCAGTGGCCTCCAGACGTTCATCTCCTCGTCAGTACCGTACAGACTGAGTTTAAAGCGCCCCTCGCGCAGGTCGTTGAGCGCCACCAGCAGCCCCTTGCCTGGCACACCGACCGCAGCCAGCGAAGAATTGGGGTTGCTCGGGGTCAACGGATACGGCTCGCTCCAGCTCTGACCGCCGTCTTCGGTGCGGCTGGCCAGCACCCGGTGGAACGTCTCACCGGCATAGCGCAACAAGGCCACGGCGCGCTGCCCGTCCAAAGGCACGACGATGGGCTGCAGGGAATTGTTGCCACGGCTGATGCGAAACTTGTCGATCACTTCACCGTCGGCGCTCAGGTACAGGTATTCGGCAAACTTGCCGAGAAACTCATGATAGACCGGCAGGCCGATCGAACCGTCGGCATGAAACACCGGCGCGCCGCGCACCAGCGTACTGATGTTCAGAAACGGGGTTGTCACCAGTTGCCACGGCGGCGACCAGCTGGAGCCCATGTCGCTGGAGACCATGGCGTTGACCGTACTGCCCGCCCAGCCGCCCACCGAGACTGAAACGTAGAACAGCCACAGGCGATTGTCCGGAGCCAGGGCGATCACCGGATTGCCCAGTTTGCGGATGTATTTACCAGTGCCCGACTGGGTGGAATCACGGGTTGCCAGCACCTGCTCGCCGCCCCACTCACCACTGGCCGCGTCGAAGCGCGAGGTGCGTATTTCAACGTCGCCCGCGCCCTCGCGAGAACCGGCGAACCACACCGACATCAGGTCGCCGCCGGGCAATGCCGTCACGGCCGAGGAATGCACGAAGTCGTCCAGATCGGAAGACGCGAAACGCGAAATGTAGGACGCCTTGGGCGCCACGCTTTCAGCGCCAACCGGCGCGGGGCTGAGCGCGAACGGCGCAATACGGTGCTGTGGATGGCTGAGCCACGCACTGAGAAAAATCGCCACAACAATCAGGCCTGCGCTCCATGCAGCCAGGTTTCGGGAAATAACACGCATCGGGAGGCATCACTGTAAAGAGGAACAAAGGTGTGGTTTCAGCGATGGCGATCTTCGGGCAACGGGCGTCGCTTGCCTGTCAGCATCGACAAGGGCAGGTTGTCACGCACCTGAACGCTTTCGAAGATGGCGGCGGCCATGTGCAGCACCACCAAGGCACACAAAGTGTTGGCGAGAATTTCGTGGATGTCCTGCGGCCAGTCGGCGCCCCACAGGGCATCGACTTCTTCCATCAGAAAACCGGTCAGGCCCATGCCGAAGATCAGCACCATCATGAGTACCATGACCAACGCGCCGAGCGGGGAATGGCCGAGCCGATGCATCGGCCGCCGGTCGATCAGCGAGCGGATGTGCGCACGCAGGCGCGCCGGATGTGGCCAGAAATCGCTCCAGCGTGCGCTGCGCGGCCCGATGAATCCCCACACCACGCGCACCGCCAGCCAGGCAACCGCGTAATAGCCCAGCCAGATGTGCCAGTCGCCACCTGCTTCATTGAAGAAATAATTGGCAACGAAGACACCCGCGATCGAGACGTGAAACAGCCTGACCAGCGGGTCCCACAGGCGCAGGGAAACACGGCTCATTACTTGGTCTCGGTCTTCACCGCTTTACCCGTCACCGGATCGTGATAGATCTCGACCTTGCGCTTGTCCTTGTCGAAACCATAGATTTCGTAGCAGTTGCCGTCAGTCACCTTGAACTTGCTGATCTCGTAACCCTGAGCCTTGAGCTGCTCCTGGAATTTGGCCTGATCCTGCCATTGGGACTTGTCAGCCGTGGTGCATTGCGGGCCGGCAAGTGCCAGCGGGCTGGCCAGACACAAGGAAATCAGCAGGACTTTACGCATGACAGATACTCGCAAGCAGTTAAGGAGCGCCTACTGTGCGAAACGAATCTTAGGAAAAGCTTAATACGTAATAGCTCGTAACATCTTCCCGGACACACGGCACTTCGCGCTGCTGCCTGCTGACGGCATCATGGCGCCCTTCCCCACACTCACCGGTCAAAGCCCTATGCGCCTGCTTCTCGTCGAGGATGATCGAGCCATTGGTCAAGGCATCCGCGTGGCCCTGAATACCGAGGGCTATACCCTCGACTGGCTGGAGGACGGGCTGAGCGCGCTGCACGCCCTGCGCAGCGAGCCCTTCGACCTGTTGCTGCTCGACCTTGGACTGCCGCGCATGGATGGCCTGGACCTGCTGCGCCAGTTGCGCGCCGAAGCACTTACCTTGCCGGTGCTGATCCTGACCGCACGCGACGGGACTGCCGACCGTATTGCCGGTCTGGATGCCGGCGCGGACGACTACCTGATCAAGCCATTCGACGTCGATGAACTGAAAGCCCGGGTCCGCGCCCTGCTCAGGCGCAGCCAGGGCCGTGCGCAACCGCTGCTGGAACACGCCGGCATCAGCCTCGACCCGGCGTCGCAACAGGTCAGTTTTCAGGGCAGCGAAGTACCGATGACGCCGATGGAATACCAGTTGCTGCATCAACTGATGATCCGTCCCGGCAAGGTGGTCACCCGCGAGCGCTTGTCCAATACCCTGTACGGCTGGCAGGACAAGGTCGAAAGCAACACGCTGGAGGTGCTGATTCACAACCTGCGCAAGAAACTGTCCACCGAGCTGATCCGCACCGTGCGCGGTGTCGGCTACCTGCTGGAGCTCAAGGCATGACCTCGGTACGCGCGCGTATTCTGATCCCGGTACTGATGCTGTTGCTGCTCGGCGACCTGACGATCAGCCTGCTCGCCCTGCGCGACAGCCATCACGAAATCGAAGAAGTCTACGATGCACAACTGGCCCAGAGCGCGCGTCTGCTGCAGGGTGTGCTACGTCAACGCGCAGCGGGTGAGCAGGATCTCGACAAGCTGTATCAGGCGTTCGATCAGGCCATGAGCCGGGTTGGCACCAGCGGCGTGGGCCACCCCTACGAAACCCGGCTGACCTTTCAGGTCTGACGTACCTCGGGCGAGCTGCTGGTGCGCTCGGCCGAAGCCCCGCTGCTCAGCGCACCTCCCGCAACCGAAGGCTCCCACGACTTAGTCGAAAACGGGCACGAGTGGTGCGGCTTTCTCCTCGCCGATCCACAGCAGGGTTTTCTGATCTGGGTGGGTGAGCGCGATGACGTACGCCAGGACCTGATTCAGCGCATTGTCAGTCACACGCTGTGGCCGGCGCTGATCGGTGTGCCGCTGCTGGTGGTCGCGATCTGGCTGGCCATCGGCTGGGGCCTGCGCCCGCTGCAATCAATGGCCAGAGTTATCCGCAAGCGCGATGCCGAGAGCCTGGAACCGCTTGATGTAACGCCCCTGCCCAAAGAACTGGAGCCCATGCAGTACGCGCTCAACCGCCTGCTGACCCAGATCGAAAGTGTGCTGGAACGCGAGCGACGTTTCATCGCTGACGCGGCCCACGAATTGCGCACGCCGCTGACCATCCTGCGTATCCACGCGCAGAACGCGCGCCAGGCCGAAACCCCGGAGCAACGCCTGGAAGCGCTGGACTTTCTCGTGCATGGCGTCGACCGCGCCGCCCGCCTGGCCAGTCAGCTATTGACCATGGCACGCCTGGAACCGCGCCTTGAAGTCAGTCAGTTACAGACCTTCGAGCTGAACACGCTGGTACGCGAGGAAATGGCCGAACTCACGCCGCTGGCACTGGAGAAGCGCGTCGATCTGGTATTTGAAGAAGGCGAGGATTGCGTGATCCGCAGCGACCCGGCAGCCATCACCATTGCCCTGCAGAACCTGCTGACCAATGCGCTGAATTTCGCCCCGACCGCCAGCGAGATTCGCGTTGCCCTGCACGCCCAGGAAGATGGCAGCGCGCACCTGTCGGTCGAAGACGCGGGGCCTGGTATCGACGAACAGCAGAAGGCTCGCCTGTTCGAACGTTTCTACAGCCAGGGTCACAGCAACGGCGCAGGACTGGGGCTGGCGATCGTCGACATGATCGTACGCAAACTGGAAAGCAGCCTGCACCTGCGCAACTCGGCGCAGGGCGGACTGTGTGCAGAGCTGCGCATCAAGAGCAGGACGAGCTGAACCCTGCCTGGCTCAAAGCACCACGCGCAGGCATTGCCCGGCGTGATACAGGGTGAAACCCGCGTCGTAGGCCAGGCTGCGCAGCGAACTGCCCGAAACCTTTTTACCGCTTGAAAAGCTCACCGGCAGCGCAGCCGCGTCGTTGCTCAGCAGGTAATCGGCAAAGCATTTGCCCACCAGTGTCCCGGTGGTCACCCCCCGGCCATTGAAACCGATCGCCGCCAGCAAGCCTGACGCAGGTTCGAAGAGGCGCAGCAAGTGGTCCGGCGTAAAGCCGATGCGCCCGGTCCAGGTGCTCTGCCACTCGACCCGGCCCAGTTGCGGAAAGTAATGCTGCTGGACGCGATCCGCCCACTGACGAACGAACCACAGCGGATAATTGCCGGCGTTACCCAGGCTGCCCAGCAGCAGGCGCCCATGAGCGTCGCGACGAATGTTGCTGAGCACCGTGCGCGTGTCCCACGAACCCTGCCCGCCGCGCAGAATCTGCGCCTGCTCGGCACCGCTGAGTGGCTGCGAAGCGACCTGATAGTAATAGCCAGCGAAGATGTGATCCTTGATGTCGGTCCACTCGCCCTCGGTGTAGGCATTGGACGCGATGATTACTTTCTCGGCGCGCACACTGCCCGCAGCAGTAGAGACCTTCCAGCCATCAGCGGTGCGTTGCAAGCCGTTGACAGGAGAATCACCGAATACTTGCCCACCCTGCGCTACCACGTTAAGCGCCATGCCCGAGACATAAGCCATCGGGTTCACCGTGCCTGCGCGATGATCGAGCAAGGCGCCGCTGACCTTGTCGGTGCCACAGGCGTCTTCGCAGGGTTTGCCGGTCAGCAATTCAACGTTGGCACCACGCCGTTGCCACTGTGCGGCACGGCTGCGCAGATCAGCCAGACCCTTGGCGTTGTGCGCCATGTGCAGGTTGCCGGTGCGGGTGTCCTGACAATCGATGCGGTACTTGTCGATGGTCGCGAACACCAGTGCCGGCGCCGCGCCCAACGCGCCATTCAATCGGCTGGCCTCGACACTGCCCAGTACCTTGTCCAGTTGATCAGGCGCCACCCAGGTCCCGGCATTCACCAGACCGACGTTGCGTCCTGAACCGCCATGCCCGACCTGATGCGCTTCGACCACGCACACCGACTTGCCGCCTTCCAGCAAGCGCAACGCCGCCGACAGACCGGTGAACCCGGCGCCGATGATGCACACGTCGGCGCTCCGCTCACCGCTCAGGGCCGGGCTGACCGGACGTTGCGGAGTCAATTGTTCCCACAGACAGCCTTCAGCAAACGGCACCATCGAAAAGCTCCAGCAATGTCGGCAATAAGCGCCCGGTTCACATCAGTCGAAAACGATGCCCTGAGCCAGCGGCAACTCGCGGGAGTAGTTGACGGTATTAGTCTGCCGGCGCATGTAGGCGCGCCACGAATCGGAGCCGGACTCGCGCCCCCCACCGGTTTCCTTCTCGCCACCAAATGCCCCGCCGATTTCCGCACCGCTGGTGCCGATATTGACGTTGGCAATACCGCAATCGCTGCCCGCGGCACTCTGGAAAGCCTCGGCCTCACGCAGGTCGGTAGTGAAAATGCACGACGACAGGCCCTGCGGCACTTCGTTGTTCAGGCGCAGGGCCTCTTCGAAGTCATCGTAAGCCAGCACGTAGAGAATCGGCGCGAAGGTTTCGTGACGCACGACTTCGCTCTGGCCAGGCATTTCGGCAATGGCCGGCGTGACGTAGTAGCCGTTAGGGTATTTGTCCTGCAACTGACGCTCGCCACCAAACACTTGGCCGCCTTCGTCGCGGGCCTTGGTCAGCGCGTTCTGCATGGCCAAAAACGCTTGCTGGTCGATCAGCGGGCCGATCAGATTGCCTTCGCGCGGATCACCGACGCGCACCTTGGCGTAGGCTGCCTTGACGCGGGCGACCACTTCGTCCTTGATCGAGCGGTGCACAATCAGGCGGCGCAACGTGGTGCAACGCTGACCGGCGGTGCCTACCGCACTGAACAGAATGCCGCGCACGGCCAGGTCCAGATCGGCGCTCGGGGCCAGAATCATCGCGTTGTTGCCGCCCAGCTCCAGAATGCTGCGCCCGAAACGGGCGGCGACACGCGGCCCGACTTCACGGCCCATGCGGGTGCTGCC
This sequence comes from Pseudomonas cerasi, assembly GCF_900074915.1. GTDB lineage: Bacteria > Pseudomonadota > Gammaproteobacteria > Pseudomonadales > Pseudomonadaceae > Aquipseudomonas > Aquipseudomonas cerasi. Next base: position 1,920,255 of record NZ_LT222319.1, on the reverse strand, counting down.
GGTGGCGCTGATCAGTGGCACGCGAGGGTCGTCGACCAGCGCTTCACCGGCGTCACGATCACCGATCACCAGTTGCGCCAGTGCTGCCGGCGCGTCACCGAAAATCTTCAGCGCCTTGTCGAACAGCGCCTGACAGGCCAGTGCCGTCAGCGGAGTCTTTTCCGAAGGCTTCCAGATCACCGGGTTGCCGCAGACCAGCGCCAGCGTGGTGTTCCAGGCCCAGACCGCAACCGGAAAGTTGAACGCGCTGATCACGCCGACCACACCCAGCGGGTGCCAGGTTTCGCGCATGTGATGACCGGGACGCTCGGAGGCGATGGTCAGGCCGTACAACTGACGCGACAGACCGACGGCAAAGTCGCAGATGTCGATCATTTCCTGCACTTCACCCAGACCTTCCTGAGTGATCTTGCCGGCCTCGACCGACACCAGTTCGCCCAGATCAGCCTTGTGCTCACGCAGCACTTCACCAAAGATCCGCACCAGCTCGCCACGCCGTGGGGCCGGTACTGTGCGCCACTTTAGAAACGCATTGTGGGCGCTGTCGATACGCGCCACGACCTGTGCCTTGTCTTCAAGCGTGACCGAGGCAATCCGGCTGCCATCAATCGGGGTGTAAACCGGATAGTCCCCTTGTGTGTGGGCACTGTTCGCCACGCCCAGACGTGCTAATAACTCGGCAACCATGTTGATTCTCCTGTCATGAACCCGGTGGAAATCATCGATGACCTCAGTATCAAGCTACTCAGGGTCGGGCTACAAACGACGTTTTTGAAAAACATGATTCCTTTTAGGAATGAACTCCTGATCGTTAATAGCCATAAAAGCCCTTACATCGGGAATTATTGGAATGACCCGGTGATTTTATTTCGTTTGCGAGCGCGGCCCGATGTTTGTTTGGATAAGGCCATCATGATCACCCGGAGTCAGGGCCAGGCCGATGAGCGAACACATCAGCGAATCCATTTCGTTTGTCCACAACATGACGCTGTCCCACGGCCGCAACGCCGAAGTCTGGGACACCACCGGCAAGCGCTATATCGACTTTGTCGGCGGCATCGGGGTGCTCAATCTGGGGCACTGCAACCCGCAGGTGGTCACGGCCATTCAGGCTCAGGCGGCAAAGCTGACCCACTATTGCTTTAACGCCACGCCTCATGACCCGTATATCCGCTTCATGCAGCAGCTCACGCAGTTCGTACCGGTCAGTTACCCCCTCAGCGGCATGCTCACCAACAGCGGTGCGGAAGCGGCCGAAAATGCGCTGAAGATCGTACGCGGCGCCACCGGCCGCACGGCGGTCATCGCCTTAGACGGCGGCTTTCATGGCCGAACGCTGGCGACCCTGAACCTCAACGGCAAGGTAGCGCCCTATAAACAGAAAGTCGGCGTGCTGCCCGGTCCGGTCTTTCACATTCCGTTCCCCAGCAAGGACAACGGCGTGTCCACCGAGCAGGCGCTCAAGGCCATGGACCGGCTGTTCAGCGTCGAGATCGACGTCAACGACGTGGGCTGCATCATCTTCGAACCGGTTCAGGGCGAAGGCGGTTTTCTGGCCATGCAGCCGGACTTTGCCCAGGCACTGCGAGCGTTCTGCGATAAACACGGCATCGTACTGATCGCCGATGAAATTCAGTCCGGCTTCGGCCGTACCGGGCAGCGTTTTGCGTTCAGCCGCTTGGGCATCGAGCCGGATCTGATTCTGCTGGGCAAAAGCATTGCGGGCGGCATCCCGCTGGGCGCGGTGGTAGGTCGCAAGCAGTTGCTGGACAACCTGCCCAAGGGCGGCCTGGGTGGCACGTATTCCGGTAACCCGATCGGCTGCGCAGCGGGCCTCGCGTCACTGGCGCAGATGACCGATGCCAACCTGTCCAGCTGGGGCGAGCAGCAGGAGCACGCTATCGTTTCACGCTATGAAGCCTGGCGGACGAGCAAACTGTCGCCGTATCTGGGCAGGCTGACCGGTGTTGGCTGCATGCGCGGTATCGAACTGATCACGCCGGAGGGCGAGCCCGGCACCCGACAGCTTGCCGAACTGCTGAGCTCAGCCAGGGATGCAGGGCTGCTGCTGATGCCCAGTGGCAAGTCGAGGCACATCATCCGCCTGCTGATCCCGCTGACCATCGAGCCCGACGTGCTGCACGAAGGGCTGGATATTTTCGAGCGCTGCCTGGCAGCGCTGGCTTGAACCCGTACGGAGAAAACACCCTGATGAGCACAGCACGCTTTGCCGACCCGGACCAGATCCGCGCGGGCTTTTCTCGCGCCATGTCGCAGATGTACAAGCACGAAGTGCCGCTGTACGGCACGCTGATGGCGCTGGTGAGTGAAGTCAACGAACAGGTCATGAGCCATGACAGCAGTGTGCTGGACAGTTTGCGCCAGACCGGTGAAATCCAGCGCCTGGACATGGAACGGCACGGTGCAATCCGCGTCGGCACGGCACAGGAACTGGCCACCCTCGCCCGCCTGTTCGCGGTCATGGGCATGCAGCCGGTGGGTTACTACGACCTGAGCGCGGCCGGCGTGCCGGTTCACTCCACCGCCTTTCGCGCCGTGCATGAGCAGGCGCTGCAGGTCAGTCCGTTTCGCGTGTTCACCTCGTTGCTGCGTCTGGAACTGATCGAAAGCGACAGCCTGCGTGAGTTCGCCGGTCAGGTGCTGGGCAAACGCAGTATCTTCACACCCGGCGCCCTGGCGTTGATCGACAAGCATGAAGCAGACGGCGGCTTGAGCGAAACCGATGCGGCCGAGTTCATTCAGCAGGCGCTGGAAACCTTTCGCTGGCACAACACGGCGACCGTTTCGCTGGACGACTACCAGAAGCTGAACACTCAGCATCGCCTGATCGCCGATGTGGTGGCGTTTCGAGGTCCGCACATCAACCACCTGACGCCACGCACGCTGGACATTGATGCGGTTCAGGCCGGTATGCCCGGCAAAGGCATCACACCCAAGGCGGTTGTCGAGGGGCCGCCACGTCGCCAGCGCCCGATTCTGCTGCGCCAGACCAGCTTCAAGGCGCTGGAAGAACCGATTGCCTTCATGGGCCAGGGTGGCAGTCAGTCGGGCAGCCACTCGGCACGCTTCGGCGAGATCGAACAGCGTGGCGCTGCACTGACCCCCAAAGGTCGCGAGCTGTATGACCGGCTGCTGAACGAGGCCCGCGACGCGCTGGGCGAGTTCCCCAATGAGGCGAATGCCCTGCGCTATGCCGAGCTGCTGGAAAACACGTTCGAGGCGTTTCCGGACAGCCACGCTGAAATGCGCAGGCAGGGCCTGGCCTACTTCCGCTATTTCCCGACCGAATCAGGTATTGCCGAGCGTGCATCCGGCAGTCTGGAGCAGCTTGTCGAAGCAGGTCACGTGCGCTTCGAGCCACTGGTGTACGAAGACTTTTTGCCGGTCAGTGCGGCGGGCATTTTCCAGTCCAACCTGGGCGATAACGCACAGGCGCACTACGCGACGAATTCGAATCAGCAGGATTTCGAGCAGGCACTGGGACGCGGGACGCTCAACGAACTGGACCTGTATGCCGACACCCAGCGGCGCTCACTGGAGGAGTGCGCCAGGGCGCTGGAACTGAGCAGTCCCGCCTACTAATTAGTGAGAGCGACAGGGGCTGCACGATAGTTGAGATCATCGTTCCTCACGCTCCAGCGTGGGAGTGCAGTTCACGACGCTCTGCGTCGCCAAGAGGACGCGGAGCGTCCGGAGCTGCATGACGACGCGGAGCGTCGCACGATAATCGGATTGTCCGTGCATATCGACGCAGAGCTTCGGGACGGAGTTGAGACTATCGTTCCTCACGCTCCGCGTGGGAATGCAGGTCTCGACGCTCTGCGTCACAAAAGAGGACGCGGGGCGTCACATTCCCTTAGCGTTCTGCGTTCTGTTTAAAGCAACGATAAATAAAATTCGCAATATTGGTGTGCAACCTCGTGCTATGCATACTGCGATTGCGTGTGGACAGCAAAGTGCCGTATTCAAAGGCTCATCCCTTCAAATAGCGCACCCGGTGATCCCCTTGCAAAGGCTCGAAGCAGCCTGGGTCTGGATCACATTCAGACCTCATAAAAATACCTGGCCGGATAACGGTCTCCATGACTTCATGGACTTTTCAACGCTGCCCTGGCGCTTCACCGCGCCGACCTGAAAAACAGAATAACGATTGATAAGGCCTGAAAAAGGCCATTCAGCAGGCAAGGGGATCATCATGCAAAACTCACACGCTGCAGTGTCGGGTGACAATCAGGCAGTTTCATCGACGGTGAAACTGTATGTCTGGGCCGCCATTATCCTTATCATTGCCGAAATGATCGGTGCCATCAGTATTCCGCTGGGCCCCGGCAAAGTGGTGCTGTTGCCGATGGTCTGGGCGCTGCTGCTGGGCGCGATGATCGGCCTTGCCAGTCGCCGTATGCCAGGCACCATTGGTATCGACCACGGTACGCAATTGCGCTCGGCCTCCATCCTGCAACCTGCCCTGCTGATTTTCATCGCCAAGCTCGGCCTGGTAGTCGGCGGCTCGCTGCCGGTGGTGTTCGCTTCCGGATGGGCGCTGATGTTTCAGGAGTTCGGCCACTTCGTCGGCACCGTGGTGCTCGGTCTGCCGGTGGCGTTGATGCTCGGTATCAAGCGCGAGGCCATCGGTGCGACCTTCTCGGTCGGCCGTGAACCAAGCCTGGCAATCATCGGCGAACGCTATGGCATGGACTCTCCGGAGGGTCGCGGTGTATTGGCCGAATACCTGACGGGCACCCTGTTCGGCGCGCTGTTCATTGCGATTGTCGCCGGGTTTATCGCCAGCCTGGGGATCTTCCATCCCAACTCGCTGGCGATGGGCTCAGGCATCGGCTCGGGCAGCATGATGGCCGCCGCTGCCGGGGCGATTGCCGCGCAACAGACACCGGAAGTCGCCAAGGAAGTCATGACTCTGGCGGCAGCCTCGAACCTGATCACCACCACCATCGGCACCTACTTCACCCTGTTCATCTCCCTGCCACTGGCGGTCTGGGGCTACCGTGTACTCGAGCCGCTGATCGGCCGCACCACCAAGGCGTCCATGAGCGAGGAAGGTCTGCGCCACAGCGACGTGTCGCTGGAGGTGCCGGAACTGGGCTGGTCGGGCAAGATCAGTGCCTGGCTGGCGGCGGGTGCACTGGCGCTGATTGCCAACTATGTCGGCTACAAGACCCTGTCAGCCGATGCCCTCACCGGCATGGGCATCATGATTTTCTGCGCCTTCGCGGGTGAGGTGCTTTGTAACCTGCTTCGCCGCAAGATCCCCGCAGTGTGCATGGTGTCACTGGTAGCAATGTTCCTGACGTCGCCGGCCTGCCCCTGGGCCGCCGAGATTGCGCGAATCACCAGCTCGATCAACCTGCTGGCGGTCATTACCCCGATGCTGACCTTCGCCGGCCTGTCGATTGCCAAGGACCTCCCGGCCTTCCGCCGCCTGGGCTGGCGGATTGTGCTGGTGTCGTTCCTGGCCAACTTCGGTACGTTCATTGGCGCGGTATTGATCGCCGAGCTGTTTCATTGATTCGCACCGAATGATCCGGATCGAATCAGCCCAGCGCCTCGTTCACCAGCCAGTCATGCACTGCGCGACGTGACGGGGTGCTGAGCGCCCCTTCGCGATAGGCCAGCACGTATTTCTTTCTGGCCTTGATCGGATGGCCGAACGGCACGATCAGCAAGCCCTGCTCCAGCTCATCGGTGATCAGCGCCTTGCGCGCAATGGCCACGCCCATCCCCATACGCGCGGCGTCGATGGTCAGATGATTACGATTGAACGTGTGGCCGCGACGCACGTCGATGCCATCGGCACCGATGGCCGTCAGGTAGAACTCCCACTCCGCATATTCATAGCTACCGCGCCAGGCGGTGATGTCGTGCAGCAACGGGAAGTGCACCAGCTGACTGGGCGTATCCAGCGGCGGCTTGCCCACCAGCAGGTCTGGCGAGCAGACCGCAAACAGCTCCTCCTCCAGCAAGGGCGTAGTCGACAACCCCGGATAGCTGCCGTCGTTCAGGTCGATGGCCAGATCGAAATCGTCATCACGCAACGACCCGCTGCTGTCCTCGGCAATGATCCGCAACTGGATGTCCGGAAACGCCGCCTGCAAGCGTGGCAGGCGCGGCATCAGCCATTTGCTCAGGAATGATGGAATGCAGCGCAGCTTGAACACCCCGCCGATACGCCCGGAATACAGCAGGCGCAGTTCTTCGCTGATACGGCTCTGCACTTCGTTGGCGACCACCGCCAGACGCTGACCTTCCGCAGTCAGCTCAAGCCCGCGCCCGACCCGGTGAAACAGCGCAAAGCCCAGGCGCTCCTCAAGCTGGCGCATCTGCTGACTGATCGCGCCGGGGGTGACGTGCAATTCTTCCGCGCAGCGGGTGAAGGACAGGTGACGGGCCGCGCAGGCGAACACCTGTAGCCAGGCGTGCATCTGTGCGTTGAAGATTCTGCTCATTGAAGAGTTCCGCTAAAGCGTTGCATAGCAACAATCGTTTGTCGTTTCGACAGCCGAAGCCAAAGATGAGTAACAGAAAAAGGGGAATACCAAATTCCCGTGCATCATCTCACCTCAAGGACCTTCGTGATGGCTATCAGCGTCTTCGACATGTTCAAAATCGGCATCGGGCCGTCCAGTTCCCACACCGTAGGGCCAATGCGCGCCGGTGCGCTGTTCGTGACCGAGCTGCGCAGCCACAACCGGTTGCACAGCGTAGAACGGATCGAGGTGCGATTGTACGGTTCTCTGTCGGCCACGGGCATCGGTCACGGCAGCGATCGCGCAACAGTCATGGGCCTGATGGGTGAGTGGCCGGACCAGATCGACCCTAGCCAGGTCAACCAGCGCATCGACGCGCTGCGTGCCGATAACCAGCTGATGCTGGCGGGCGAACAGGCCATCACCTTCGTCTGGGAGCGGGACATGTGCCTGCTCGATGAAAGCCTCCCCTACCATCCCAACGGCATGACCCTGTGTGCCTACGGCAAGAACGGCGAACTCCACGAGCAGACCTATTATTCGGTGGGCGGCGGTTTTGTGATCGACGCCGAACAGGCCGCCAGCGGCGTGCTGGACAACGACACAACCGTCCTGCCCTATGATTTTTTCAGCGGCGCGCAGTTGCTCAAGCTGTGCAAGACCCACGGCATGAGCATTTCCGAACTGATGATGGCCAACGAGAAGGTCTGGCGCAGCGAGGAAGAAATCCGCGAGAAGATCATGGTGATCTGGGCCGCGATGCGCGCCTGCGTCGACAAGGGCCTGGTGGAAACCGGCATCCTGCCCGGTGGCCTGAACGTGCGGCGGCGTGCCTACCGCCTGCATCAGAACCTGCAGAACCTCGATAACCCCAACGTGATCGGCTCGACGCTGAGCGCCATGGAATGGGTCAACCTGTTCGCCCTCGCGGTCAACGAAGAAAACGCCGCAGGCGGGCGCATGGTGACGGCGCCCACCAACGGCGCGGCTGGCATCGTGCCCGCCGTGCTGCACTACTTCATGAAATTCAAACCCACGGCCAATGACGATGACGTGGTGCGCTTTTTCCTGAGCGCCGCTGCGGTCGGCATTCTGTGCAAGAAAAACGCCTCGATTTCCGGTGCCGAAGTGGGTTGTCAGGGCGAAGTAGGATCGGCCTGCGCAATGGCCGCCGCTGGCCTGGCGGAAATTCTCGGTGCCACGCCCGAACAGGTGGAAAACGCGGCCGAAATTGGTCTGGAACACAACCTGGGATTGACCTGCGATCCGGTCGGCGGGCTGGTGCAGATCCCCTGCATCGAGCGCAATGCGATTGCTGCCGTGAAGGCCATCAATGCCGCCCAGATGGCCCTGCGCGGCGACGGCGAGCACCACATCTCGCTGGACCACGCCATCCGCACCATGCGCGACACCGGCGCCGACATGCACGACAAATACAAGGAAACCTCACGCGGCGGCCTGGCGGTCAACCTGATTGAGTGCTGATGGGCGCAGGCGTTTACTGATTCAACAGTGTCGAGCCCGAATAGAGGATCCCGCCCAGCGCGATCAGCAGCAAGGTCACGCTGGAGGCGACTTCGATCTTGCGCTTGTACTTCAAGGCCAGTTTCTGGCGCATCAGGAAGATATAGGCGAACAGGATAGACAGATCAATGATGATCCACAGCAACGACAACAAGGCGATGCTGCCCTTGAACGATTCGGTGACGTGAATGAACTGCGGGAAAAACGAGACGAAGAAGATGATGTCCTTCGGATTGGAAATTCCGACCAGAAAACCGGTCACCAGCCCGCTGTGCCTGCTATGCGCAGGCATCGGCGCTGGCGCTGTTTCAGGCCGCGACGGGGCGTAACGCAACGCCTGTTCCAGCGCCTGCACCGACAGGTAAGCGATGAAGAAACAGCCCACCAGGCTGATCCAGTTGAGCATGCTTACGCTCACCGACAGTGTTCCCGTCAGAATCAATGCCGCGACCAACACCAGCACCAGTGACGCCCAGTTGGTGCCCAGCGCCGTCAACATCGCGCGTTTCGGCCCGCACGCCAGGCTGGTGTTGACGATCAGTGCCACCACCGGACCAGGGGTGATGATCAGCATGAACACGCTGAACATGTAGATCAGCAGCAACGATATATCCATGGGTACTCAACGCTCGTTCAAATGGTCAGTCTTGTCGACTTTGATGTGCAGAGGACAACGGGACAGTGAAAGCCCGCCTTCTTCATACAGTTGATATTGCTTCCATTCCAGGCTGCTACGGTCGCCGAAAAAACCCAGCGTGTCGGGTACCACGCCGTTGTTGTAATCGGCGATTCGCTGGCGAATCTTTTCCCTGACCTTGCGACCACTTTCCGTCTCGGCGCTTGCCACCTCGTCAAAGTTCTCCCGAGGGTTGACCACAAACACAATGTGCCCACCCAGCGAACGGCTTTTCATCGCGCTGTGACGGGGAAAGCTCATGTTGATGAACATCGGCAGTCCGGCGAAGTGATAGGTCCACTCAAACACTTCAGGGTCTGTGCAGGCGTTGGCCGGCCAGGGCGATCGGTCACCTTCATGTAAGTGTTGCAGGGTGGCCCAGGCATAGGCCTGTTCTTCGGCCAGGCTGTTGAAATCGGTTTTCTCGAAAATGACAATCAACGGGTTGAACAGGCGATCTTCAAGGGGTGTGTCATTAACGAACTTCACGTACGCTTCCATGCCGTCACGTAGCGCTTGTTGCTCATTCTCACAGGGGATGAACAGCAGCAGACAACTTCCGGACTTGTTGGCACGGCGTCCAAACAGACAAGGGAAGCCCTTGTCACTCAGCACCTGCTCGAACTGCCTGTAAGCCTGAACCCGCCAGCCCATTTCCAGGGCGGTGTCACTTTCCAGCAAATGTTTTACAACAGATTGGCGCAACAGCTTTTCGGACTTGGGCAGCATATTCCCTCACGCACGCAGCAGATAAGAACACCGCCTTATTGTTTGATTTTTACGACAGTGGACGAGCCGGCGATTCTGACCGGAGACGCGTGCGCGGAAAAATGGAAAAAGGTGTAACCTACTATGACAAATAATCATGGTTAGTTATCACATGACTGAACGTATACCGCCTCTTTACGCGCTGAGAGCCTTTGAAGTAGCGGCCCGATCATGCTCATTTACGCGTGCTGCGCAGGAGCTATCTCTTACCCAGAGTGCCATCAGCCGTCATATTCGTACCCTGGAAGAAACCCTTGGCTGTCGATTGTTCGAGCGCAATGGCCCGCGGCTTTCACTCAGTGACGAGGGCCGGCGGCTGTCCAGCCAGCTCAAGATCGGCTTCCGGATTATCGAGGACGCTTGCCAGCCCTTCCGGGGTCAGGGCGCGAATCTGCGCCTCAAATCACCGTCCACCCTGACCATGCGCTGGCTGCTGCACGCGCTGGAGTCCTTCAAAAAGCCTGCGCCCGCCCTGCCGGTTCAGCTGTCCAGCGTGTGGATGGACTTTGATAGCGTGGACTTCTATTCGGAGCCTTTCGACTGCGCGATTCTGCTGGGCAATGGCAACTTTGGTGCCGAGGTGGAAACCTGCAAGCTGTTCGATGAGTGGCTGATCCCGATCTGCTCGGCAGACACGTTAGGCGACCAGCCGTGGGGAACAGAGAGGCTGCAGGCCGCTGAACTTATCCATCCGTCCAGCGACCGCCGCGACTGGCGGCGCTGGCTGAACCGGATGGACCTCTCCGGTCAGGTGACGTTGAGCAAAGGCAAGGTGTTCGACACGCTTGATCAGGGCATTACCGCCGCGGTCAGAGGGCACGGTGTGTCGATTGGCGATCTGTTTCTAGTCGCTGATGACCTGAACGAAGGCCAGGTTTTTCTGCCGTTCAACTCGGCGGTTGGCACCGGAGATGCCTATTACCTGGTCTGGCTGCAGGACAGCTTCAAGCGCCAGCGAGTACTGGAACTGCGCGACCACCTGCTGACCTGCCTGCCGGACATATCCGGTATTGCAGTGGAATTGCTCGCAGCACCTTGACGGAGTCCGTTCCCGATGGGAGTGAGCTTGCTCAAGAAGAGGCCAGTAAATCCCATAAAAAAGGGCGTCTGGACCATTGCTTTCGTGAGCAAGCTCACTCCTACGACATATGTATGCGAGCCATTCAACTCAGCGGCAAACACTGCTCCACCAGCGAGGTCCAGACCGCAACGCCGGGCTCAATCACTTGGTCGTTGAAGTCGTAGTACGGATTGTGCAACGCCGCCGACGGCTTCTCGCCGTCGACGCCCATCCAGATGTAGGCACCCGGACAGGCATGCAGCATGAAGGCGAAGTCTTCGGAGGCCATCGACGGGTTACAGCCCCACTGCACGTTGGCCTCGCCCACTGCAGCGACCGCTGCACGACGGATCGTGGCTGCTGCTTCGACGTGGTTTTCGGTCACCGGGTAGCCGACGTTGTACACCAGTTCGCCGCGCACGCCGAAGGCCGTCGGCAAACGCTCGACGAACTCGCCGATCAGTCGCTGGACCTTTTCCCGCACAGGGGTTTGCAGGCAACGCACGGTGCCACGCAGCGTGGCGGTTTCCGGGATCACGTTGATCGCCTCACCGGCATTGAACTGAGTGATGCTGACCACCGCCGAGTCGAGCGGTGACAGGCGCCGGGAGACAATGGTTTGCAGCCCCAGCACCAGCTCGGCTGCGGCCACGATCGGATCATTGCCCTTGTCCGGCATGGCCGCGTGGCTGCCCTTGCCGGTCAGGGTGATTTCAAAGGTGTCGAGCGAGGCCATCATCGGACCCGGATTGATCACAACCTTGCCCGCAGGCACACCCGGCCAGTTGTGCAGGCCGTAGATGGCTTCCATCGGAAAGCGCTCGAACAGCCCGTCTTCGATCATTCGCTGTGCGCCGCCGAGGTTCTCTTCGGCAGGCTGGAAGACGAAATGCACCGTGCCGCGAAAGCGGCGAGTCTCGGCCAGATGCCTGGCGGTGGCCAGCAGGATCGCGGTGTGGCCATCGTGACCGCAGGCGTGCATGCAGCCCTTGTGGGTCGACTTGTGAACGCTGTCGCCCAGCTCCTGAATCGGCAAGGCATCCATGTCGGCACGCAGGCCGATGGTCGGCCCGTCACCATTACGCAGGGTGCCAACCACGCCAGTGCCGCCCAGACCTCGGTGGATCTCGATGCCGAAACCGCTCAGCAATTCAGCCACCTTGTCAGAGGTTTTCAGCTCCTGGAACCCCAGTTCCGGCGCGGCGTGGAGGGTGCGGCGCCACACGGTGGCTTCGTCAATCAACGTCTTTGAAATGGACATGTGCTTACTCCAGACTCGCGCCATAGCCAAAGCTGGCGGCTGGCTTGGCCGCGGTTTCGACCCAGACGCTTTTCACTTCACTGTACTCGCGCAGGGCATCCAGACCGGAAGACCGGCCATAACCACTCTCACCATAGCCGCCGAACGGCGAACTGACGTGAATCGTCTTGTAACCGTTGACCCAGAAGGTCCCCGCTCGCACTTGCTTTGCAACGCGGTGAGCGCGGCCGACATCGCGGGTCCAGACACCACCGGCCAGACCGAAACGACTGTCGTTGGCGATGCGGATCGCGTCCTCTTCGTCCTTGAATGGAATCGCTACCACTACCGGGCCGAAGATTTCTTCCTGCGCGCAATACAGCGCGTTGTTGCCCGCCAGAACGGTCGGGTTGATGTAGTAACCGGGCTTTTCCGGGATCGGATCAGCGTGCTCGCCCACCAGTTTTGCGCCGTCCTTGAGCGCCTGCTCGACCATGTTTTTCACATGACTGTATTGCTTGGCGTTGTTGATCGGGCCGATCTGGGTTTCCGGATCGCTCGGGTCACCGACCTTGAACTGCGTCGCAGCCACCGCCAGGGCATTGGTGAACTTCTCGAAGATCGACTCCTGCACCAACAGGCGCGAACCGGAAACACAGCTCTGCCCGGCACCGGAGAAGATCGCAGCCTGGGCACCGCGCAAGGCGACTTCCAGGTCGGCATCGTCGAACACGATATTGGCCGACTTGCCGCCCAGCTCCAGCACCGCAGGAATGCAACGCTGCGCCGCTGCCACAGCGATATGCCGGCCAGTGGCGGGTGAGCCGACGAACACCACCTTGCGAATGTCAGCCTTGGCAATAAACGCCTGGCCGATGGAATGACCGAAACCGGCAATCACGTTGACCAGCCCTTTCGGCACGCCGGCACGCTCGATCAGCACGCCGACCATCAGCGAGCTGAGCGGGGTCAGTTCCGACGGTTTGAGAATGACCGCGTTGCCCGCTGCAATCGCCGGGGCGATCTGCCAGCCGCAGGTGAAGATCGGCGCATTCCAGGGCGTAATCTGCAACACCGTGCCCAGTGGTTCGTAGGTCACATAGTTCAGGTGCGTGGTCGGCACCGGGATGATTTCGCCGTGCAGCTTGTCCGCCCAACCGGCGTAATACTCGAACATCTCGGCCACTTTGAGCACTTCGACACGCGCATCGCGGATCGGCTTGTTGGCGGTCAGGGATTCAATCTGAGCGAGGTTTTCCAGCTCGTCACGAATCAGATTGCCCACCTGATACATGGCGCGGCCACGCGCCTGAGCGGTCAGTGCCCACCATTGTTGTTGTGCAGCCCTGGCGGCCTTGTCGGCCACTTCGACCAACGACTCGTCGGCATCCGGGAAACTCAGCAACAGGCTGTCGTCATGGGCATTGCGCACTTCGACAGGCGCGCCGTGACCTTCGATGAACTGGCCGCCTACGTAGCTGGCGATGACACTGCGATCGCCCCAGTAATGACGCATCAGTTCGAGGATTTTTGCAGTGCTCATCGCTTATTCTCCATGACCGTAAAGTTTGCCATCGGTGCGTTGCACGATGGCGCAGAAGTCTTCATTGTCCGCCAGGGTTTCACTGCTGGCCTGCCACAATTGTGCGACGACACGCGACAGCGGCAGGTCCATGTCCAGGCTGTCCGCCAGATCGCTGGCCAGGCCAACGTCCTTGCGCATCAGGCCCATGGTGAAACCCGAGTCATAGGCCTTGTTGAGTACCAAGGTCGGGAACATCACTTGCGTGGCACCGCTGCGTCCGGAACCGGCATTCAGGCCCTGCAGAAGTTTTTCCGGGTCGACCCCTGCACGCGCGGCCATCGCCACGGCTTCGGCAGTGCTGATCAGGTGACAGGCGGCGAGCATGTTGTTGGCGATCTTGGCGACATTGCCTGCACCACATTGCCCGACGTGCACGCGTGTCCCGCTCATGCCTTCCAGGATTGGCATGGCGCGCGCCAGATCGGCGTCCTCGGCACCGATGACCATCGACATGGTGCCGGTGGCTGCGCCTTTCGGGCCGCCTGACACCGGCGCGTCGATGAACGCGATACCGCTCTTCGCCAGTTCAGCGGCGACCTTGCGGCTCATTTCCGGCGTTGACGTCGTGGTATCGACGACGAGAAGGCCCTTGCGACCCACCTCGTTGATGCCACCCGCGCCGAGGCACACCGATTCCACATGCTCGGCCTTGGGCAGCGAGAGGATCAGAATGTCCACGCCTTGAATCAGTTGCGTGCGATCGGCAACCGGCTTGACGCCCTTGCTTTCGGCCTGGGCCAATGCGGCCTGCGACAGGTCGAAACCGCTGACATCAAAGCCCTTGCCCGCCAGCGTCGCAGCCATGCCGCCGCCCATGTTGCCCAATCCGATCACACCTGCTTTCAAAGTCATGTCTGCATCCCGATCAAAGATTTTGTACAAATTAGAGGATGACGCTGCGGGCCCCTTCGGCCTGCAATGTGCTGATGATTCGAGTATGGACAGCGCTCTCCCCTCTCAGCAATAATCCAAAAATCGAATTTATGTTGCCTTTAGCGCAACACTGGAAGCCCATGAGCCTCGTTCAAGATCGACGCATCCTGTATTTTTTCGAAGCCGTACGATTGGGCAGCGTCCGGGCTGCTGCCGACTTCCTCAACGTTGCGCCTTCGGCGGTCAGCCGTCAGATCGCGCAACTGGAACAGGAGCTGGGCTCTCCACTGCTGGAGCGTCATCGACGCGGCGTCAAACCGACCGAGGCGGGCGACAAGGTGTTGGCCTACTACCGCCAGCGACTGACGCAGCAGGAGGTCCTGCTGGATTCGATTCAGGCTCTGAAAGGCTTGCACAGCGGCTCGGTGACGCTGGTCTCCGGAGAGGGGTTTCTGGAAAGTCTCGCGCAGCCGCTGGCCCGGTTTTCCGAGCTGTACCCCAGGATCGAACTGATCGTGAACGTGTGTGGCAGCAACGAAGTGATTCGCCAGGTGGTCGAGGATGAAGCGCACATCGGCCTGGTCTTCAACCCGGCTGCCGACCCGAAAATCCGCTCACATGCGCATCAGCGTCAACCGGTCTGTGTGATCACCGCGCCGAATCATCCGCTGGCGGAAGAACCAGGCCCGATAAAGCTGCAGGCACTTGAAGACTACCGTGTCGCCCTGCCCGCAGTGTCTTACGGTATCCGCCAGATTCTGCTGCAAGCCGAGCACCAGTTGGGCATCACTGTGCAGCCGACGCTGACCTGCGGCACTTTCGCCATGCTCAAGCATTTCGCCATGCAGGGTGGCGTCACGCTGCTGCCGACCTTTGTCGTGGAGGAAGAAATAAAGGCCGTAACATTGCGGGCCCTGCCCTTGCAGCATGAGGTGTTCAGCACCCCGCAGACCCACCTGATCAGCCGCCTGGGCCGTCAACTGAGTGTCGGCGCCAACCGCCTGATGGGCATGCTGTTGCAGGATATGACGGCGTTCCGCAACTGACCTACCGTTAGTCCCACGTCGACCAATCGCGCTGAACCAACAAAAATCTCATGGTTCATCTTCAGTAACGGAGCGGAATTCCTGCTGCCATTGAGGATTAACCATGAGAGCCTTGACTTACCACGGTGCGAACAATGTGAAGGTCGACACGGTGCCGGACCCCGTGATCGAGCAAGCGGATGACATCATTCTGCGCGTAACCGCGACGGCTATCTGCGGTTCCGACCTGCACTTGTATCGCGGCAAAATCCCTACGGTTGAACATGGCGACATTTTCGGTCACGAGTTCATGGGCGTCGTGGAAGAAACCGGCTCGGCCGTCACGGCCGTGGCCAAAGGCGATCGCGTGGTGATCCCGTTCGTCATCGCCTGCGGCAGCTGTTTTTTCTGCAACATCGACCTGTTCGCGGCCTGCGAAACCACCAACACCGGACGTGGCGCGATTCTTAACAAAAAGTCGATTCCACCAGGCGCGGCGCTATTCGGCTTCAGCCATCTGTATGGCGGCGTCCCGGGCGGCCAGGCTGAATACGTGCGCGTGCCCAAGGCCAATGTCGGTCCGTTCAAGGTGCCGGGCACGCTGGCTGACGAGAAGGTTCTGTTCCTCTCCGATATTCTCCCCACCGCCTGGCAGGCTGTACTCAACGCCGGGATAGGCCAAGGGTCGACTGTTGCCATTTATGGGGCTGGCCCGGTCGGCCTGATGAGCGCAGCGTGCGCAAAAATGCTCGGTGCGGAGAAGATCTTCATGGTTGATCACCACCCGTACCGTCTGGCCTATGCGCAGAAAACCTACGGCGTGATCCCGATCAACTTCGACGAAGATGATGATCCGGCCGACACGATCATCCGCCAGACTGCTGGCATGCGTGGCGTGGACGGCGTTGTGGATGCGGTGGGTTTCGAGGCCAAGGGCAGCACCACTGAAACCATCCTGGCCACGCTGAAGCTGGAAGGCAGCAGCGGCAAGGCATTGCGTCAGTGCATCGCGGCGGTAAGACGTGGCGGCGTGGTCAGTGTGCCAGGCGTATATGCCGGTTTCATCCACGGCTTCATGTTCGGCGATGCGTTCGACAAGGGCCTGACCTTCAAGATGGGCCAGACCCACGTGCATCGCTTCATGCCTGAACTGCTGGAACACATTGAGGCCGGCCGCCTGGAGCCCGAAGCTATCATCACGCATCGGATGTCACTGGAAGATGCGGCGAAGGGCTACAAGCTGTTCGACAAGAAGGAAGAGGATTGCCGCAAGGTCATCCTGACGCCGGGCAACAACACGATTGTGGTGCCCGACGACACGACCGAAGCCTTGGTCGGGGGTGGCGTTCCGGCTATGTGAGATACAAGTTCGCTTTTGATTCTGGCCTAAGGCCGCAGGAGCGAACTCGTTCGCGAACCGTATTTCAGACTATGTACGTTCATCGTTCATACCGCCCCTTTCGCGAACACGTTCGCTCCTACGCCCTTCGGGCAGAAGCCATTACCGGCTCAGGTAGGCAAACCGGCCTTTGAACGGTTTGCCGATGGGGTCGGCCAGGTCGCCGTGTTTGCTGGTGGTCAGGCCCAGATCCACCAGCGATTCGGCCAGTTTCACCGCCGCAGCCACGCCGTCGATGACCGGCAGGCCGATCGCTTCGCTCAACTGCCTGCCCAGATCCGCCATCCCGCCGCAACCCAGCACAATGGCTCCCGCACCTTCGTCATCACGGGCGCGACGGGCTTGTTCGGCCATGCATTCGATGAGCTCCGGCCCGCTTTCCTCCAGCGCCAGCACCGGCAGATCGATACAGCGCACCGATGTGCATAATTCACTGAAGCCATAACGCTGCAGCAGATGTTCGGCGATGATCCGGGTGCGGGTCAGTGTGGTGACCACGGCGAAACGGGTAGAAATCAGGCTGGCCATGTGAAAAGCCGCTTCGGCGATACCGATCACCGGGGCGCTGGCGTACTCGCGTGCCGCCAGCAGGCCGGGGTCGCCGAAACAGGCGATGATGTGCGCGTCGACCTGCTGCTCACGGCCTTTGCGTATTTCTTCCAGCACGCCAAGGGTCGCGATCGCTTCGTCAAAATGACCTTCGATAGACACCGGGCCATCATCGGGGCTGCACGCAAGAATCTGCGTACCGGGGCGCGCAATGGCTTGCGCCGCGAGGCCAATCTTGTGGGTCATGGCTTCGCTGGTGTTGGGGTTGATTACTTGAATACGCACCGGAACTCCTTCAGCGCCGTTTGAAAATGCTATGAAAATCCACTGTCTCGCTGACCGGCGCATCCACATTCAGGCTGGCACGGATGCGCCGTAGATGCTCGGCCATCCATTCACGTGCCTGTTCGCCCTGCCCGCTTTCGAGCAAGGTCAGCAAGTCAACATGCTGGCCACAATCACAGCCGACACTGCGTCGCGAGCCGTACACCGCCACAATCAACGAAGACCGCGTGGTGAGTTGCGCAACCTGCTCGGTCAATACCTGATTACCCGCCAGCGCGCTCAGTTGCACATGGAAACGCGCCGACAATTGAATCGCTTCGCTGTGGCGCCCGGCGTGTTGCGCCTCATGCTCCTGATCGCAGAGCGCGCGCAGGGCTTGCAGGCACTGACCGGCGACTCGCGTGGCGATATCGGCCATCAGCGCGGGCTCGATCAGTTGCCTGGCACCCAATACATCCTGTGCCTCCTGAGCCGACGGTTGCGCAACCTCTGCGCCGCGCTTGGGGCGCAGGGTCACCAGTCGTTCCAGCGCGAGACGCTGCAAGACCTTGCGAATACCGGTACGGCTGATCTCGAATACGTCGGCCAAAGCGTCCTCGGGCAAGCGCGTCCCCGGAGCGAGCCGATGTTCGACGATAGCTTCCAGTACATGCTGGTAAATCTGTTCATCACGGCCTTTTTCATCGGCAGAAGGTGTGAGAAACAACGGGGCACTGTCAGATCGGATCATGGCTTCACATCACATTGGCATTACAGATCGTATACAAGAATAGTGCCTGATGCGGAACATGATGAGTAGCGCAATTTAGCAGCGCGCCAAATGGCTTCTCAGTTGAAAACGTATGAATCGCACCGTAAATGAGCAAAAGCGCCCTGTTTACGTGCACTTCAGGCGCAGGTTCGAACCTGTCTGATTTACCCGCCCGTCTCGGTACAAGCGCCCTGAAACAAGACTCGCGGCCATTCCAGGCCGAATGATAATCGTATGGCACATGTTTTGCGTACACGATCGTATACAAAAAAATCGTCGATCGTACTCCGATCACGTCACGACACACCGAGGGAGTCACGCAATGACAGATCAACGCCCGACCGGGTACAGCCCGCGCTTGCACAACCATGATCTGGGGCCGGTGCCGCAGAAGTGGACTTGGTACAACATCCTGGCGTTCTGGATGAGCGACGTGCACAGCGTCGGCGGCTACGTTTTCGCGGCCAGTCTGTTCGCTCTGGGCCTGGCCAGTTGGCAAGTGCTGATCGCGCTGCTGGTGGGGATCTGCATCATTCAAGTGATCGCCAATCTGGTCGCCAAACCCAGTCAGCAAGCCGCCGTGCCCTACCCGGTCATCTGCCGCCTGGCCTTCGGCGTCTTCGGTGCCAACATTCCCGCCATCATTCGCGGGCTGATCGCGGTGGCGTGGTACGGCATTCAAACCTACCTGGCGTCCAGCGCGCTGGTGATCGTGGTGCTGCGTTTCTTCCCGGAACTGGCCGCGTATCAGAATGTGACCTTTCTCGGGCTGTCGTGGCTTGGCTGGTCCGGCTTTCTGGAGTTGTGGGTGGTTCAGGCTGCTGTGTTCTGGACCGGCATGGAGTCGATCAGACGTTTCATCGACTGGGCCGGTCCTGCCGTTTACGCGGTGATGTTCGCGCTGGCAGGCTGGATTGTCTGGCGCGCCGGCTGGGATAACATCAGTTTCACCCTGGCTGAAAAAGAGTTGTCCGGCTGGGCGGCGTTCGGGCAAGTGGTCATGGCCATCGCGCTGGTGGTCTCGTATTTCTCTGGGCCGACGCTGAACTTCGGTGATTTCAGCCGCTATTGCCGCAGCATGGCCGACGTGCGCCGCGGCAATTTCTGGGGTTTGCCGGTGAATTTTCTGGCGTTTTCACTGGTAACGGTGGTGATCGTCTCGGGCACATTGCCGATTTTCGGTGAGATGATCCACGACCCGATCGCGACCGTCGCGCGCATCGATAACACCACGGCCGTGCTGCTCGGCGCCTTTACTTTCGTGACCGCGACGGTCGGTATCAACATCGTCGCCAACTTCGTTTCCCCTGCCTTCGACTTCGCCAACGTGGCGCCCAGCCGCATCAGCTGGCGTGCAGGCGGCATGATCGCTGCCGTAGCGTCGATCTTCATCACCCCCTGGAACCTGTTCAACAACCCGGAAGTGATCCATTACACCCTGGACGTGCTGGCGGCCTGTATCGGCCCGCTGTTCGGCATCCTGCTGGTGGATTACTACCTGATCAAGAAACAGCAGATCGACGTCGACGCCCTGTTCAATGACACGCCAAGCGGTCGTTACTGGTACACCAACGGCGTCAACTGGATCGCGGTCAAGGCATTGCTGCTCACTGCACTGGTCGGTCTGTGCTTCACCTTTGTCGAGTGGTTCAAGCCGATTGCCAACTTCGCCTGGTTTACCGGTTGCATCCTGGGCGGCGCAGTGTTTTATGCGCTGACCCGCTGGTCGCCGGTGCAGGCTGCCAACCTGCCTGCGCCCGTCGGCCAGCATTGAGACGTTCGCAGGACGCTGAATACTTGAATGAAACCAGCGCTTTAAGGTGACTCGCCGAGCCCGGCATGACCTGAAAGCGCTGCCCTGCCTGCTCCGCTGAAAATAGCGCGCACCTCAAATGATATTAATTTAACATCACCCTATCCAGAATCATGGAATGATCGAGTGTCACTGATCGCTCTGTGAGGCATCAGGCACAAAATAGAATAAATTTTGTACAACTTTCAGGCCGCTGCGCTGCCCTATGACTGAGTCTTTGTGAACCAGGCGTTCAAGTGGGTCGATAGTGATGAGCAATGATGTTTCTGGCGGCAGGCCATTTGCCCCCCAGCCACCCCCGCCTTCGGAGCAGGAAGCGACCGAGCAGCTACAACTCGCCCTGGATTCAGGGGCAGTTGTCGGCACTTGGGTGTGGGACATCATTGCCGATCAGTTGACCGGCGATGAGCGTTTTGCCCGGACCTTCGGTTTGTCCCCGAAGCTGTGCGCCAAAGGCTTGCCACTGGAACTGGTGATTGCCTCCATTCATCCCGACGACTCGGCCAGAGTCGACAAGTCAATCGAGGACGCGCTTCAAAGCAGCGAAACCTACCGATGCGAATACCGGGTTCTGCATGAAGACGGTCTTTATCGCTGGATCGAAGCCAGCGGACGAATCGAGCGCGATAGTCGCGGCAAACCTGTTCGCAGTCCGGGCGTATTGCTCGATATAGACAGCCGTCGCACGGCTGAAGAGGAGCGCGACCGTCTCAACGAGTTGCTGAGGATATTCACGGCTGCCGTTCCCGGCGTCGTCTACGCCAAGGATCTCGAGGGTCGCATGCTGGTCGCCAATCGTGGCACCGCTGAACTGATCGGCAAACCGCCCGCGTTTTTCATCGGCAAGACGGACCTGGAGTTTCTGGATGATGAGCAACAGGCACGGGTGCTCATGGAAACCGACCGCCGGATCATGCAGAACAATGTCAGCGAACAGATCGAAGAACACGTCAACCTGCCTGACGGCTCTGCAGCGACGTGGCTCTCGACCAAAGCGCCCCTGCTCGATGAAAACGGCGAGGTGATCGGTCTGATCGGCTCGTCTGTTGATGTCACCGCCAGAAAAAAAGCCGAAGAAGCGGTCAGAGAACTCAATCAGACACTCGAACAGCGCATCGAACAAGCCGTTTTCGAACGCGAGCAGATCGAAGACGCCCTGCGCCACTCGCAGAAGATGGATGCCGTCGGGCAACTGACCGGAGGCATCGCTCATGACTTCAACAACCTGCTGGCCGGTATTTCCGGCAGCCTGGAACTGATCACCAAACGGTTGGCTCAGGGGCGCGTCGGCGATGTTGACCGTTACGTGTCGGTCGCCCAGGGCGCAGTACGCCGCGCGGCGTCGCTGACTCACCGTCTGCTGGCGTTCTCCCGACGCCAGACACTGTCGCCGAGAGTCACCGACGTCAACGGGTTGATTCATGACATGGAAGAGTTGATCGCCCGTACCGTCGGCCCGGAGATAGACATAAAGGTCGTCGCCCAGAATGATCTATGGCCTGCGCTGATTGATCATGCCCAGCTGGAAAGCTCGCTTCTGAACCTGTGCCTCAACGCCCGTGACGCGATGCCCAACGGCGGGCGCATTATCATCGAGACCGCTAACGCGTCCCTTGAAGAGTGCACCGATCCGGACCATGGCATTCCTGCCGGCGAGCACCTGAGCATACGGGTCACCGACACGGGCATCGGCATGAGTCCGGACATTGCCGCCAAAGCCTTCGAACCGTTCTTCACCACCAAGCCCATAGGTGCCGGCACCGGTCTCGGGCTGTCGATGGTGTATGGTTTTGTGCGCCAGTCCGGCGGGCAGATTCGCGTCGAATCGGTCGAAGGCCAGGGCACCAGCGTGGTCATGCACCTGCCACGCCACACTGCTGAAAATGCTCCCCGCCCCGTCGAGCCGGAAGTCATTGAAGAACCGCCGCATCACACCGGCGAAACCGTCCTGATCGTGGACGACGAACCCTCGGTGAGGATGCTCGTCGCCGAAGTCATCAGCGGTCTGGGCTACAACTGCCTGGAAGCGGCAGACGCACAGTCAGGTTTGCAGATCCTGCAATCGGACACACGCATCGACCTGTTGATCAGTGACATAGGCTTGCCGGGCGGCATGAATGGCCGGGAAATGGCCGATGCGGCAGGCGACTGTCGACCGGGCCTGCCGACCCTGTTCATCACCGGTTATGCCAAAACATCCGTGCTGGACGATTGCCACCTGCGGCCTTGCACGCAAGTGCTCACCAAGCCGTTCGGGCTGGATGCGCTGGCCGGGCGAGTGACAGGCCTGATCGGCGCTGACGCGGTCGCCCGCGGGTTTTCGTAGGGTGAATCCGACCACGCCTGACGGTCGGTATTTTGTGGTCAGGGACCAACTCTGGCGGTGCTCCAATCCCTCTTTGAGCGACGACGTCCGCCAGCATCTGGTGGATGAGCTGATGGCTGCACGTCGCGCAGTCAAGACCGCCAAGGCGTCCGAAGACCCCGAAGCCTTGAAGACGGCTCGGACCAGTGTGGACAAGGCCAAGGTTGCGCTTGGCGAGCGCGGTGACGTCTGGTGGACCGATGGCGCCGAGGATTTCAATCGGCGCAAGGTGAAAAACACGCCTTATGCACAGTGGTATCTCGATTTGAATCACCCTGCCTACTGAACTGACAGCGTCATTCTGAACTGAAGGATGAAACTTTCAGGTGTTTTGTCATTTATATGACATATGACATTCATAAACATCGATTCCCGCCGATAACCACCCCAGCTTTACCCACTACCTATGACTCCTTGCGTAATACCCCTCTAAAGGCTCATACCGGCATGAGAAAATCTTTAAAATTCAGCCATAAAATCCTATTGGCAGCGTCCCTCGTGGTAATCGCCGCATTCACGCTATTCACCTTCTACAACGATTATCTGCAGCGCAATGCGTTGCGCGTGCAGCTCAAGGAGAACCTTAACCAGACAGGCGAAAGCACCGCTGGCAATATCCGTAACTGGCTTTCAGGGCGAATTCTTCTGGTAGAGAACCTGGCGGAAAACGCCTCTTCGCCTCAGTCCGCGCAAGAGCAGAATCGGGTGCTCGGCCAACCCACGCTGATCGCCACCTTCATGAGCATTTACCAGGGCAGAAGTGATGGCTCCTTTGTCACCCAGCCGCCTGATGACATGCCGGCCGATTACGACCCGCGAACCCGGCCGTGGTATGTCGATGCCGTTCGCGCCGGCAAAACCATTCTCACCGAGCCGTATCTGGACGCCGTGACCAAGGGCCTGATCGTGACCCTTGCCACACCGATCAAGGGTGAATCTGGCGTGGCCGGCGTGATTGGCGGTGACCTGAGCCTGGAAATCCTGGTGAAGATGATCAATTCACTGCGACTGCACGGCGACGGATACGCGTTCCTGGTCGATGCGAATGGCCGCATTCTGGTTCATCCGGACACCTCGCTGGTGATGAAGACGCTGGCCGAAGTCTACCCGACGAACACACCGAAGCTGTCGCAAGACCTCAGTGAAAGCGAATATGCCGGCAAGACACAGATCCTTACCTTCGCTCACGTGGACGGTCTGCCATCGGTCAACTGGTACGTCGGCGTGGCGATGGATAAAGACATCGCCTACGCGGCGCTGGGCGAGTTCAGAAACTCAGCCATCGTGGCCACTGTGATTGCTGTGGTGCTGATCATCCTGCTGCTGGGCATGCTCCTGAGCGTCCTGCTGCGGCCACTGAACCTGATGGGCCGCGCCATGCACGATATCGCTGCCGGCGAAGGTGACCTGACCAAGCGCCTGATTATCGAGAGCCAGGACGAGTTCGGCTATCTGGGCAACGGCTTCAACCTCTTTGTAGAGCGAATCCATGACTCGATGCGTGAAGTCGCCTCCTCTACCGTGCAGCTCAACGAAGTTGCCCAGCGCGTATTGAACGCATCCAACTCGTCGATGCTCAATTCCGATCAGCAGTCCCACCGCACCAACAGTGTCGCCGCAGCCATCAATGAGCTGGGCGCCGCAACACAGGAGATCGCCCAGAACGCCGCGCGTGCATCGGGGCACTCCAGCGATGCACGGACGTTGGCATCTAACGGGCAGGACGTAGTCGGGCAGAACATCTCGGCCATGAGCCGTCTCTCCAAACGCATCAGCAGCGCAAGCGAGCAGATCGAGACGCTGAATACCAAAACAGCCAACATCGGCCAGATCCTCGACGTGATTACCGGCATCTCCCAACAGACCAATCTACTGGCCCTCAATGCGGCCATCGAGGCCGCGCGTGCGGGTGAGGCCGGCAGAGGTTTTGCCGTGGTTGCCGATGAAGTCCGCAGCCTGGCGCACCGAACCCAGGAATCAGCGAGTCAGGTGCAGGAGATGATCGAGCAGTTGCAATCCGGTGCTCGTGAAGCCGTGGCGATCATGAACGACAGCCAGCGCGAGAGCGTTGAAACGGTCGAGATTGCCAACAAGGCCGTGACAAGTCTGGAAAACGTCACCGAACGTATCGGCGAAATCGACGGCATGAACCAGTCGGTGGCGACTGCCACCGAAGAGCAGACCGCCGTCGTGGAAGCGATCAACGTGGACATCACCGAGATCAATACGCTGAACCAGCAAGGCGTAGAGAACCTGAACGCGACCCTGCGCGCGTGCACTGACCTTGAACAGCAGTCCACTCGATTGACGCAGTTGGTGGGCAGTTTCCGAATCTGACGTGGCAAGGCCGCTGCCGGGAACTGTTCGGCAGCGGCCTGCCTTGCATAGATATCGGGGAATAGCGCCAATCTCTCGTTTTGGCGGTATGGTTATGCTTTCTATGAGGGTGATCAATGGCCGTCCAAAACCCCAGCAGTTCTCAAAAGCACCTGGCGGTGCTGATCGATGCCGACAATGCGCCAGCAGCGATCGTAGAAGGCCTTTTCGAAGAGATCGCCAAATATGGCGTGGCCAGCGTCAAACGCATCTATGGTGACTGGACCGGCCCGCAACTCGGCGGCTGGAAGAAAGTTCTGCTCGACTACTCCATCCAGCCCATCCAGCAGTTCGCTTACACCAAAGGCAAGAATGCGACTGACAGCTCATTGATAATCGACGCTATGGACTTGCTCTACACGCGTCGTTTCGACGGGTTCTGCCTGGTGTCCAGCGACAGTGACTTCACACGCCTGGCTTCACGTTTGCGTGAGGAAGGTCTGACCGTTTATGGCTTTGGCGAAGAAAAGACACCCAAACCCTTCGTGGCGGCCTGCGACAAGTTCATCTACATCGAATTGCTTCGTGAAGAGATCACCACACCGGCCACCGGAGACTCTACGCCGGATGCAGCTGCAACACCGAGCAACGTGAAATCGATGGCAACTGAGCCGAGCAAGAAACCCAAAGCCCCTGTGGGCTTCATTGCAAAGATAATGGACGATATTGCTGATGAAGACGGCTGGGCACCCTTGGGCGCCATTGGCACAAACATCACCAAACTGCGGCCTGAGTTCGATCCTCGTACCCATGGCTACAAGAAACTGAGCGATTTGATCAAAGGCTATCCACAAACGTTCGAGCTACAGGCCCGTCCGGCCTCGGGCGGAACGGCAGTGCTCTATGCGCGGCATAAGCTGCAGGGCAAGTGAGGTTCGTCAGTCCGGGACTGACAGTTGCGACTGTCGGTTCTTTCCTGACGCTGTAGCTGGAACGGCACCGTCGATCACACGTAAAAAAGGTCAGCCTGAAAACTCCGGTCTTCCAGTACGGCCGCACCTGTTTCGGTAACACCAAGAACAATGTGCTGGACATAGGGAAACGAGATGTCGTGCTCCAGCACAGCGGCTGAAACCAGCAAACCCTCTTTGACCAGCTCATCAATCATTGCCATAAAATCGCCAGCCGCCGGAACGTCTGATTGAAGGCGTATCAGCGCGAGATAAATCTGGCCAGACGTCAACTTTCCAGGGCGGACGAAGTTGGCGCTGCGGACGATTTCAAGCACCGCCAATTCATCGGAAAAATTATTAAAACCCATAGCGGCCTCCCACTTCTGAAGACGCTGACTCGCCTGTCCGGCTGTGTCAGGACTTTTAAAAGAAGCTCAGCTCGTGATGAGCGGAAACGCATCTGGCTTCCGTTATTCATCTTGCAATTAAACTAGCCAGATCCAGCTGGCACATACGGATTTCATGAAGCTGCGTATAGACGCTTCAGAGTGGAACCGTTGGAAAGGCCATCCGTTGCGGGTGCCGTTAACGATGATCCGGTTTCAGAAAGTTCATCGCTTCCGCAATCACCGACGGATGATCAATCAGCCGATTGTGACCAAGCCCTTCAGTGGTAAACAGACGCGCCCCCGGCCATAGTTCTGCAAAACGAGCGCCCTTTTCCCACGGTGTTTCACGGTCACGGCGGTCATGAATGATCAGGGCGGGACGATCAAGCAGCGGCAGTCGCGAACTGGCGTCGTAGTCTGCAAAGCGGCGACCGGTCAGCGAGTGCAGGACGCCCTCGAAAGGTTTGAATACTGTGTGGGCAACACCGACCGAATCGAATAGTTGAAGTACGCTGTCCGTAGGTGCCAGGAACGGCGCAATCAGGATAAAACGATCAGGGCACCACGACTGTTCCTGAGCGAAAACAATCGATGAAGCGCCCAATGAATGCGCTATCACCGCCGCAGGTTTTCCGAAATGGCGTCCCACATGCTGCTGCACAGCCACGAACTGGGTCATGTGGCTGATATTGCCTGCGCTCAACCCGTGCGCGGGCTGATCGAACCCCACCACGGCGTAGCCCATCGAGCGCAGTAACGGGACCCATCCGATAAAACGCATTGCGTAACTTGACCAGCCGTGGGCCAGCAACACATACGGCTGGCTGGAGGGATCGCCCCAAACATAGGTGGCAATTCTGATGCCGTCCAGTTCAAGGCTACCGGTTTGCACATCCGTCGCTGTACTCAGAATTTCGGCAGCCTTGGCACGTCCGGACGCCTGCGGAGTCACAAAACGTTGAGCGAGGTATCTTCCAGTGATGCCCGGTAGAATACGGCTGCTCAGCGTGAACATGCCGCGCAGCGTCAATAGTCGAAGCCTGTTGATGATGTCGCTCATCGCTATTCCCCACGCCCGTCAGATGATCTGGCGCCATTAGAACAGCCTATCTTGTCACTGACAAGATAGGCTGAACCGATGGGAATATAACTTTTGTTTCATGATAGGGAGCCTTACATGTCGACTTCAGACGCCCCACGGACCTACCACCACGGCAATCTGCCCGCCGTCCTGCGTCAGGCCGCCTGGGATATCGTGGGGGAAGCGGGAGTCCGCGGCATGTCACTGCGCGAGTGCGCCAGAAGGGCGAATGTCTCTCATGCCGCCCCCGCCCACCATTTCGGCTCTCTGGAAAATCTGCTGGCGGAGGTGGTGGCCGATGGGTATGAGCGCATGGCCGACGTCATCGTTGCCGTGCAACAGGAACTTGACGACACCCTCCTGGGTTGCGGCATTGGTTATGTAAGTTTCGCCAAAAGTTACCCGGAGCACTTCCGGTTGATGTTTGGCGCGGGTGTAAACCGCACGTTGCCCAGGCTTCTCGAATCGGGTGAACGTGCGCTGCAAGTCCTCCGCCAGTCGATACGCAACGCCTGGATAACAAAATACGGTAGCGAGCCCGACCCGGAACTGCTTGAACAGCGCACCTTCCTCGCCTGGAGCACCGCGCATGGCTACGCTTCCCTGACCATCGACAGAAAGACGAATACCCCCCCTATTCCCTCTGCCGAGTCGGTACTGCAATTGATGACATGCGCCGTGCTTATGCCGTCAGACTGAAAACAGACGCACTGACCTCCATCAGATCGATACACAACCGCCGTCGTGACTGCGCTTGCGCAGAAGCGGTTTCGGCGGTGTGCATGCAATTTGCCCGCACGTCTTCCCATGATGTTCCCCACGTCCCCTTCCGAAACACGAGCAGGATCGACACGGCCTATTTTTGATGTCGATCAACATCAATACGTTGACATTTTAGATTTTGATCGTAATCATAACTGCCATCTCCTCCACGCAGTTTACGAGTACATCCTCCATGACAACGCCATCCACTGTTCTCATTACCGGTGCTTCCAGCGGCATCGGCGCGGTATATGCCGAACGATTTGCCCGTCGCGGTCACAATCTCGTAGTGGTCGCTCGTGACAAGGCACGTCTTGATGATCTGGCAGCACGCCTTCGTGAAGAAAACGGCGTTGCCGTTGAAGTCATTCAGGCCGATTTGACTCAAGCTGCCGACCTCACAGCTCTGGAAACCCGCCTGCGTGAGGACGCCAGCATCGGTGTGCTGATCAACAACGCGGGCATTGCTCAATCCGGAGGGTTCGCGCAACAGAACGTCGAGTCCATCGACAAGCTTGTCGCCCTCAATATCATCGCCCTGACACGCCTTGCGGCCGCCGTGGCCCCACGTTTCGCGCAGTCCGGCTCGGGCTAGATCGTTAACCTCGGTTCGGTGGTGGGCTTTGCGCCAGAGTTCGGCCTGTCGGTCTACGGTGCGACCAAGGCCTACGTGCTGTTCCTTTCCCAGGGAATGAACGTGGAATTGGCGACCAACGGCGTCTACGTCCAGGCGGTGCTCCCGGCGGCTACGCGTACCGAAATCTGGGAGCGTGCGGGGATCGATCTGAACACGATTGCAGAGGTGATGGACGTCGACGAACTGGTTGATGCGGCACTGGTGGGCTACGACCGCCGCGAGCAGGTGACCATTCCGCCGCTGCATGTAGCGGGTCGTTGGGACTCGCTGGATGAGGCGCGGCAAGGGCTGTTGTCGGACATTCGACAGGCTCAGGCGGCCGAGCGCTATCGCCCGCAAGCCTGAGGCGGGTCAAGCCGCGGCAGATGCACACCCTTGTTCGACGATACTGGAATCAGAGCGTCATGAAAGCACTGACATTCGAAAAGTACGGCAAGTCGCCTGAGATTGCGATTACCCACGTCCCCATACCGGCCATCAAACCTGACGAACTGTTGGTGGAAGTTCACGCGGCCGGGTTGAACCCGATCGACAACATCATCACTACGGGGGTCTTCAAGCCTGTAGTGAAGTTGCAACTACCGGCCACCATGGGCAGCGATCTGGCAGGCATGGTCATTCAAGTAGGCAGCGCAGTCACTCGTTTCAAGGCAGGCGACGCAGTATTCGCGAGCCTGTTCGAACTGCGTGGGGGCGCCATCGCCCAGTTCGCCGCCGTACCGGAACACGCTGCCGCATTGAAACCCGCCAATCTGGACTTTGTTCAGGCCGCCTCCATCCCGATGGTCGGGCTTACGTCGTGGCAGGCATTCAAGGAACGCGCCCCTCTTAAAGCGGGCCAGAAGGTGTTCATACCGGCCGGGTCTGGAGGTATCGGCACCTTCGCCATCCAGCTGGCCAAACACCTGGGCGCCACAGTGGCCACGACCACCAGCGCGGGGAATATGGAGCTGGTTCGCAGCCTGGGCGCAGATGAAGTCGTGAATTACAAAGAGCAGGCATTTGAACAAGTGCTGCACGACGTTGACCTGGTGCTCGGCACCACCCGGGGAGACGACCTTGAAAGAGCTGTCGGCATCCTCAAGCCCGGCGGCAGGATCGTATCCCTGGCCGGCCCGCTGGATAAGGCATTCGCCAAGGCTCGGCGGATGAATGCCTTCTTCACATTCGTATTCGGGTTGATGAGCCGCAGGATCACGCGCCTGGCGAGGAAGAAAAATGTGTCGTACTCGTTTCTGTTTGTTCGCGCGGATGGCGCTCAACTTGGCGACATCGCCAGGTTGCTCGAAAGTGGCCAGATAACACCGGTGATTGACAGGGTCTTTGCGTTTGAACAGGCCAGCGAAGGGCTTGAATACCTGGGCCAGGGCCGTGCCAAAGGCAAGGTCGTCGTGAAGATCAAGTAAGCGTTTATTCAACGTCCACTCAGCCACCATTCAGGCCCGCATCTGTCGAGCATTGGAGTATCAAATGGACACCTCTTCCGAAAGAACCGCAATCGTCACGGGTGCCTCATCGGGCATCGGTCGTGCCACCGCAGAGGCGCTGGCGCGCGCGGGGTATACCGTGTTTGGCACAAGCCGCAAAATTGGTGACAGTTATGCAAAGGTCTCCATGCTGACCTGCGATGTCACGAATGACGACTCTGTCCGCGCGCTCGTTGCCACCGTGTTTGCGAAAACCGGGCGTATCGACCTGCTCGTCAACAATGCCGGCATCGGTATGCTGGGCGGGGCCGAGGAGTTCTCGATCCCGCAAGTGCAGGCACTGTTCGACGTCAATCTGTTTGGCGTCATGCGCATGACCAGCGCAGTACTGCCGTCGATGCGCCAACAAGGTCGGGGACGCATTATCAATATCGGATCGGTTCTGGGGCTGATACCCGCGCCCTACTCGGCTCATTATTCGGCGGTCAAACATGCTCTGGAAGGCTATTCGGAATCGCTCGATCACGAAATTCGCGCCTTCAACGTCCGGGTTTCGGTCATTGAGCCGGCATTCGTACGCACCGTCTTCGATCAAAACGGCATCGAGCCGGACTCACGGTTGCCGGAGTATGATCAGGCGCGAGCGGGTGTCCGTGCGTTGCTCGCCGATGTGATGCCGACAGCCGACCTGCCCGAGGTTGTCGCAGCGGTGGTACTGAAAGCGGCGAGCGGTGTTCGCCCACGGCATCGATACACCGCCGGCAAGGCCGCCCGACAAATCAGCCTGCTACGGCGCTTCGCGCCTGCCGGAGCGTTCGATAAAAGCTTGCGCAAGCAGTTTCGCTTGCCGGTATAGATGCCATGGTCTGGACGTATCAGCGCCTTTCCATACTGACTTGGCTCGGCAATGGCCCGCAGGCGCGATAGGTGTCGATCAACGTGTCAAAAAGGGAAATGTCCGACCTGCTTCTGGCAACCAGTTGAGCGCCCGCCACAGCGGAAAAAATGGCCTGCGCCCGCACCTCGCTGTCCGCAGGCGGGCAAATGTTCGCTGCCACCAGAAGCTTGCTCAGCCAGGCAATGTTGACCTGGGCGAATAGCTGCATTTCTTCAGTCATCTCCGGCGGCAGGTTGTCGGTTTCAGCGCCGACGAAAGTGCCCAGGCAAAGGCGGTTTTCAACCTCCAGCGAGCGCCGGAAGATCTCCGGAAAGCGCTGTAATGCTTCGCTGGGATCGGGGGTTTCTTCGGCGATCGTCTCAAGTGCAGCGGCACCGTCCTGCCAGTATCGCCTGGCAACAGCGACACCCAGATCAGCCTTGCTGGGGAAGTGGTAGTAAATACTGGCCGGCTTGATTCCGACCTGGGCGGCCAGATCGCGAAAGTTCAGGCCGTTGTAGCCCTGGGACTGGGCGATGTTTCTCGCAGCAAGCAGGATCGCCTCACGGGCGTTGATGGTCATCGTAGTGCCTTGTACTTCGGACGCGTTTCTGGAGACCGGCACATGCTAATTCAAAAACCTGCCTTTTGTTAGGTAGAAAGACGGTGTGGCGCATGGCAGCAGCCATCCGCTGCTGAACGGCCATCGTCGGTTTCTCACAAGCTGAAACGGCTATCGCCGGGAACATCCCGCATGACGTTCCCGGCGATAAGGTGAGCGTAAAAACAGCTCAATCACTCGGCCGGCGAGTCCAGCTCGGGAATACCGCTGCTGCGATCAGCATAGGCCGCCTGAAAAGCCGGACGTTTCTGCCAGCGCTGCCAGTACAGGTCCAGAAACTCGAAACGCTCATCCAACGGCGTGGCGTTGACCGGGAACCTGGAGAAGGCAATAGCAGTTGCAAGCGTGATGTCCGCGAACGTTGGCGCATCGCCGCCCAGCAGCCATTCGCGACCATCGGACAAATGACGATTGACCAATGCCGCGTGGCTCAGCGCTTCTTTGCGGCAGTGCTCGCCCCATGCTTCGTTCTTGGTCAGTTCAAGCTTGAAACCGAGTCCGGTGTGCAGCACGTGAAAGGCCGTAACGATCCGATAGAGGATATGCACCCAGATGCGGTTGTCCCACATGTTATCGAGGCCCTGCTCCAGAGCGCCCTCGCCCATGATCTTGCGGCCCGGATAAGACTGATCCAGATAGCGAGCGATAGCAGCCGTCTCGGATATGAAGCTGCCGTCTGCCAGTTCCAGGGTCGGTGTTTCACCCCACGGGTTCATGTTCAGATGACGCCAGCCACGCTGCTCTCCACCCGGCGTCATGTCATAAATGGTTTCTTCGAACTGATCGGCAATGCCTTTTTCGTGGATGAACAAACGCAGGCGTTGAGGATTCGGAAAAGCCGAAGGAGAGGTGAAAAGTCGCAATTTAGAGGTCATGGTCGGGCCTGTGAGGTAGGGTAAAACACCTACCTAACTATCGTTAGGTAGCCACACCGTAGAGGCACTTTTGTTCTGAGTCAACGTTTACCTAACACTTGTTAGGCCAGTAGTATCCACTCGGCTGATCAGCAAGCCTGGCAATCGGAGAAGATTCTGCTGAAAATGCAGCCTTCAGGCATGGATTGGCCCGCATTGACAGCGCTCAAACGTGAGCGCCTTGATATCCTGTCCGCCGATCTCGGGCGGCCAGTGAGTGCCGCTCAAAACCGTACAAAACTCGGGCTCGAACCACAGGCCTCGCCAGGCCGCATAGCGCAGAGAAAGAAGGAAAAAGAATGCAGCACGCTTCGCTGAACCGTTTTCGTACCGGGTTGCTCGCCTTGCTTTTGCTCTGCGTGACCTTGCCAGCCCTGGCCCAGAATGCTCCCGCCCCCCAGGCCGATAGCGCCAGCAGCGCGCCCCCTGCCGTGGATGCTCCGAGCCTGGATGATCTGAGCCAACAGCTCGATCAGATCCGTCAGAAAGTGACGGTCAGCGCCAACGACGACCTGCTTTCAAGCCTGCGCCAGGCGGCTTTGCAGGTCCAGAAACAAGCCGACAATCTGGTTGCTCAGCAGGCTGTCGATATCGAACACCTGAATGATCAGCTCAACATTCTCGGGCCGGTACAACCGGACGAAGCGCAAAGCCTGACCAGTCAGCGCAAGACGTTGAACGCGCAGAAAAACGCGCTGGTCAATGATGAACGTCAGACCAATGAGCTGAGCCAGTCAGCCCGGGATCTGGCGACGCAGATATTCAACCTGCGCCGCAGCCTCTTCGATTCACAGATCAGCACGCGCACGGCAAGCCCGCTCAGTTCGGCATTCTGGTCCACGCTGATTCGCCCGACCGATGACGACCTGGGACGCCTGAACAGGCTTCT
This sequence comes from Pseudomonas cerasi, assembly GCF_900074915.1. Taxonomy (GTDB): domain Bacteria; phylum Pseudomonadota; class Gammaproteobacteria; order Pseudomonadales; family Pseudomonadaceae; genus Aquipseudomonas; species Aquipseudomonas cerasi. The sequence continues at coordinate 1,886,972 of NZ_LT222319.1, read as the reverse complement.
GGTGGACGTGCGCCAGGTACTCAACAACGCGATGGCACCGGACAACCGTGTGCAATTCATCAGCGTGGTGCTGGGCGCGTTGTTCATCTGGGTGGTTGTCCGGCGCCTGCTGGAGCGCCTGCTGATCTGGGCGATGATTCGCTGGCTGCCCGAAGGCCGTCTGCGCCGCAGTGCTCTGGCCCTGGCGGTCGGGCTGTCGACCATTCTCACCATCACCATTGCCACTTCCTTGCTGCGCTGGGGAATCGTCCACAACGCGGTGCTCAGCAATGACGTGGTCAATCTGCTCGATCAGGTGCAGACGCTGATTACCTTCTGCGCCTTCATCGTCGGTCTGGGCCGCGCGCTGTTGATGCTGGCACATGCCTCGTGGCGCCTGCCGCAAATTCCTGACCAGATTGCCACCGCACTGGGCCGCTTCCCCCCTGCCCTGGCGCTGGCACTGATGGTCATCGGCACGCAGGAACGAATCAACAGTGTGATTGCCAGCAGCCTGGCACTGACCGTTGCGGTCAATGGCCTGACGGCACTGGCGGTTTCGCTGGTGTTCTTCTACGCCCTGTTGCGCTACCGCCGTACCCGCCGCCGCTTTGAACTGGAGCGGCCGGCAGGCTTCGCCGGGCTGATTCCGTTTATCGTTGCGGTGTGGGTCGGCCTGAGTTTGCTGGCGTTGTTGAGCGGCTACCTGACGCTGGCTTACTTTCTGGCAGTGAAACTGCTCTGGATCAGCGTGGTGGCGTCCACTGCATACCTGCTGATCGCCTGCTTCGGTGACATCTGCGAAACCCTCCTGTCGCCCAAACAACCTGGCGGCCTGGCGCTGGGCTCAGCGCTGGGCTTGTCCACTCGCCATCAGGCGCAGGCAAGTACCGTACTGGCCGGCATAGGCCGTACCTTGCTGCTGCTCACCGCTGTACTGCTGGCGTTCATGCCTTCAGGGTCGAGCCCGGGCGACCTGCTCGCCAGCTTTACTCAGCTGGATGTCACATCCAAATCCATGGGCAACCTGAACATTGTCCCCAGCGACATTCTGGTGGCATTGGTTTGCCTGGTCGTCGGCCTGCTGAGTGTGCGGGTACTCAAGGAATGGTTTGGAGAACGCCTGCTGCCCGAAACCAACATGGACGCGGGCATGCAGGCCTCGCTGGTGACCCTGATCGGTTACATCGGCTTTGTGCTGGTGGTGGCCGTGGTGATGTCCACGCTCAATATCAACCTCACCAATCTGACCTGGGTGGTCAGTGCGCTGTCGGTGGGGATAGGTTTCGGCCTGCAAGCCATTGTGCAAAACTTCATCTCCGGCCTGATTCTGCTGACCGAGCGCCCGGTCAAAGTCGGCGACTGGGTAAGCCTGGCGGGGGTCGAAGGCGATATTCGCCGGATCAACGTCCGCGCGACCGAAATCCAGATGGGCGACCGCTCGACAGTGATCGTGCCGAACTCGCAGTTCATCACGCAGAACGTCCGCAACGTGACCATGGGCAATGCGCTGGGCGTGGTCGGAATCACCCTCACCCTGCCCCTGGAAACAGATGTTCTGCAAATACGTGAACTGCTGCTGCAGGCCTTCACCGAGCATGAAGCGATACTCGACGCACCAGCACCGTCAGTCACGTTCAAGGACCTGACCAATACCGGTTTGATCATCAGCGCCAGCGGCTACGTGAACAGCCCACGCTCGGTGGGTGGCGCACGGAGTGATCTGTTGTTTACGGTCTTGGGGCGTCTGAGGGAATTGGGTGTAGCGCTGTCTGCACCGCAGAGCATGGTATTGATTAATGAGGGGGCTGGGAAGGAAGCGGCGGCTGAGGAGAGTCAGTGATGCTTGTTTGTGTGGTGTCCCAGGCGGGGTTCGAACCTGCAACCTTCCCCTTAGGAGGGGGATGCTCTATCCAATTGAGCTACTGAGACACTGCGTGCCGACACACCGATCGGTGCCAGCGAGGACGGCGTGCATCTTAGCGGCATGTGGCGCTTTTGTCATGTCGTCATTGCCCTTCGACCCTGTAGCCGATGTCGCCTGAAAACACGGCCTGATAAACCGATCATGCAATTTGCAACCCCCCAAAAAGCCATCATTGCAAAACGCACTGTAGAGCACTTTTTTTAATTTAATAACTAATTGATTCTAAAGGATTTTTTGTCATTTTCCGATTGGCATGCAGACTGCATTATTGATATCTGTGGAACACATCTCATCCCAAACGGTCGGGCACAGGTACTGGAAAATGAACAAGACTCTCTCAGTGTTGAATGCGGCAGCTCTGGTGGCTCTGGTAGCATTTCATTTCCAGGATTCTGGTATCAAGGATGCTCAGGCCATCACGCCTGCTCCTGTCCACCACCAGATCAGTCAGGCGCCAAAGCCGGCAATCATGACCGAACGCGTTGCGAGCGCAGCGGTGCTGGCCAATGACGATGATGAGTCACTTCAGTTTCCACGCGCTGAACAGAGCTGGGTTTTCTGATAACGCCCGCAACGACCCTTCCAAGAGAGAGTAGCCATGTCAAAATCCGCGTTGTCATTTCTGGTCCTGGCGATCATGGCTGTCGTCGCCGACCTTTTGCTTCCTGTTAATGCACAGGCCATGAGTATCGCTGCAAACATCGCCGCAGGCGTGTTCGCCAGTCTCTTCGTGGTTGCGTTGTTCGTCGGTCGCCGCTTCAAATTCGACCCGGTGCTTCGCTGACAGCGAAGCTACCCGCGGTAATTTGCACGGTCGTCTGACCGTTCGCATCCAGAATCTCCCCTCCTCCGAAAGAACCTTCCTGCACCGCAGCCAACCCTTTGTCGGCTAACATCGGTCACGCTGAATTTAGACGCGTACTCAGAGTCAAATGGCCATGACAGCAAAAAAGCTCAATGGCGTGCCCTTTTATCCGGGGACAAATGTGATGAGTTTGCAAATTCGCTCGCATTTCTGATAATTGGTGCTGGCAATACGCCGCTACCTGAGTCAATATTTGTCACAGAATTGACGCCAAGGATTCGACGTAATACGGCATGATGTCGGCCCCTTGGAACCCCGGTTGAACATTTGGCCAAAATGATTGTCTGACTGTGACAATCTTGCGGCCACTTGCTAGAACCGCTTCCCCTGAACTAACCGGTTAAATATATGAGCCCTATGAAACAGGCTACTTATTCCAGCCGCACGGCTGACAAGTTCGTCGTTCGCCTACCAGACGGCATGCGTAATCGCGTGCAAGAGGTAGCCAAGAATCATCACCGCAGCATGAACTCGGAAATCATCGCTCGTCTCGAACAAAGCCTGATTCAGGAAGGTGCTCTTGGTGATGAACCAAGCCTGCGCCTCGATAGTCCTGAGCTGTCCTTGCACGAACGCGAGCTGCTGCAGCGCTTTCGTCAGCTTTCACATCGTCAACAGAACGCTCTTGTTTCGCTGATTGCTCATGACACGGAACTCGCTTCCGAAGAGTCCTGAGATTTGACGTAACAGACAAAGGCCAGCGAAAGCTGGCCTTTTTCGTTGTAGCCTTTTCTTTATTAGTCGTCGGCTTATTGCGTTACACAGCGACCTGAAGACTTGGCGGAAGCATAAAAAAACCGCCTGATCATGGCGGTTTTTTTATTTCAATAGACTCTAGCCGTCGCGAGCCTTAGAGCAGAAAGATCGTCGCCAGCCCGAGAAAGATGAAGAAGCCGCCGCTGTCGGTCATCGCCGTAATCATGACGCTCGCCCCCATCGCGGGATCTCGCCCCAAACGTGCAAGCGCCATAGGAATGGAAACACCCATCAGCGCTGCCAGCAACAGGTTGAGCGTCATGGCTGCGGTCATGACCACACCCAGCGACCAGCTGTCATACAGGAAGTAGGCGACCACGCCGATCACCCCCCCCCAGATCAGACCATTGATCAAGCCGACAGCCAGCTCCTTGCGCAGCAATCGCGCCGTATTACCGGTATTGACCTGATCCAGCGCCATCGCGCGGACGATCATGGTGATGGTCTGGTTACCGGAGTTGCCGCCAATCCCGGCCACGATAGGCATCAGCGCAGCGAGCGCCACCAACTTCTCGATGGAGCCTTCGAACAGGCCGATCACACGCGAGGCCAGAAACGCGGTTACCAGGTTGACTGCCAGCCAGGACCAGCGGTTGCGCAGCGAACGCCATACCGACGCGAAGATGTCTTCTTCTTCACGCAGACCCGCCATGTTGAGGACTTCGCTCTCGCTTTCCTCACGGATCAGGTCGACCATTTCATCGATGGTCAGACGGCCGATCAGCTTGCCGTTCTTGTCCACGACCGGCGTGGAGATAAGGTCGTAACGCTCAAACGCCTGTGCCGCATCGTAGGCATCGTCTTCAGGGTGAAAGCTGACCGGATCGTTGGCCATGACTTCGCCAACCTGCTTCTCCGGATCATTGACCAGCAGACGCTTGATCGGCAGCACGCCCTTGAGCACACCCTCGGAATCGACTACGAACAGTTTGTCGGTGTGACCAGGCAGCTCTTTGAGCCTGCGCAGGTAGCGCAGCACGACTTCAAGGCTGACATCCTCACGGATCGTCACCATCTCGAAGTCCATCAGCGCACCGACCTGATCCTCGTCATAGGACAAGGCCGACCGCACGCGCTCACGCTGCTGTGAATCCAGTGTTTCCATGAGCTCGTGAACGACGTCGCGGGGCAACTCGGGAGCAAGGTCGGCCAGTTCGTCGGCGTCCATGTCCCGTGCCGCCGCAAGCAACTCATGATCGTCCATGTCGGCGATCAGGGTTTCACGAACGGAATCGGATACTTCAAGAAGAATGTCGCCGTCGCGCTCGGCCTTGACCAGCTGCCAGACGGTCAGGCGGTCTTCCAGGGGCAAGGCTTCAAGGATATAGGCGACGTCGGCAGAGTGAAGGTCTTCGAGCTTGCGTTGCAACTCGACGAGGTTCTGCCGGTGAACCAGGTTTTCTACACGGTCCTGATGCTGACCTTCCTGACGGTGGGTCAGGTCTTCAACAATACGCTGGCGCTGCAGCAGATCGACAACCTGAGCCAGGCGATCCTGCAAGCTTTCCTGCGTTTTTTTTACTTCTCTTTCGGTCATAGGCGAACTCCACTCCCAGCAGCGAAGCACGCCGGGAGATCAATCAGTTAATTCATGATTGTTGAAAAACATTATCGAGTAACGACTGGGTATGTCCATGGAGGTGTTCCACAAGCCCCGGCGGAGCTGACGGGCGCAATGATACACCGCTTTGAGCGAAGCGCACGCGAGAAAATTCAGCTCATAACAACCGTTTGCAGCGCAAACCTGCACAACTCCGTAAGCCAGCCAGGGTTCGACGTCACATTCAGCCAATAAAACACGCTCGCCCCTTTCAAAGACCGCAGTTAGCCTTTGCCGACACCTGTCACGGAGGACCTTGAGCATGCGACCTGAAAATCATCTGCTGCTGTGGAGCGCCCTGCTCTGCCTTCCTGCCGCTGCAACCGCCAGCAACGTTCATCGCTGCGAGGATGCATCCGGAAAGATTACGTTTACCACCCTCGGCTGCCCGGATGGGCACAGTACCCGCCTGCAGAGAGCCTTCAACGCACCACCGGGAACCCGTATCGATGTACTGCCGCCCGCCAACACTGCGCAAACCGCGCGTGGAAAACCGGCAGATCAGACACTGGTCGTGGTCGGCACACGCGATGATGGCTGTGGAAACCGCTTGAGTGCCGAACAGCGCCGGGCTGCGATCATCAACCAGCGCACCCCTCCCGGTATGACGCAGCGTGATGTCGAGAGCCTGCTGGGACGCCCCGACAAAGTCACTAACCGCAACGGAGAATTGCATTACGTGTACAACCAGAAAAAAGGCCGCAGCAATAAGGTGACATTTGACGAGAACGGATGCGTTAAAGGAAAACGCTAGAAAGCAAAAAGCCCACATCTTTCGATGTGGGCTTTTCGTTTGTATGGTGCACTCGACAGGATTCGAACCTGTGACCGCTCGGTTCGTAGCCGAGTACTCTATCCAGCTGAGCTACGAGTGCATTGGTGTTTTTAGACCAGATCACCTCTGGTTGGAGCCAGTTATCGGAAACCTTGTAATTACTTACAACACTTCAAACAACTTTAAATGGTGCACTCGACAGGATTCGAACCTGTGACCGCTCGGTTCGTAGCCGAGTACTCTATCCAGCTGAGCTACGAGTGCATGTGTTGGTGCCGCGCATTATAGGTCGTAAAATTGTTTAGTCAAGCACTTTTTCTAGTAAATTCAACAACTTACAGATCAAGCCCAATCTTACGCACTACATAAATAATGGCGGAGAACGGGGGATTCGAACCCCCGACACCCTTTTGAGGTGTACTCCCTTAGCAGGGGAGCGCCTTCGGCCACTCGGCCAGCTCTCCGCAACACGGGGCGTATAATAACCACCCTTTTCCCCGTTTGCAAACCAAAAATTCAATAAAAATTAATGGCTTGGTTCTTCGTCCTTCTCTTTCTTGATACGCAGGTAAATCTCTTCACGATGAACCGCGACTTCCTTGGGCGCATTGACACCAATACGCACCTGATTACCCTTCACTCCGAGCACGGTGACGGTGATCTCACCATCTCCAATGATCAGGCTTTCCGCGCACCGACGAGTCAGAATCAGCATACTTTTCTCCTTACGCCTTTATTCAGGGACAACAGTCTGCAAACCTATAGGCAGTGACAGTAGCAAAACGCCATAACCACTACCTGTATATCGACTAACGCAAAGAAAACAAAAGCCCTTCTGCGCAGCACCCGAAAGACGCGGTCACGCCGCGCCCTTCGATGACAGGGTCATTCACCCTGCCGCGGAGCATCCAGCTCAAAGGCCGTGTGCAGTGCGCGCACAGCCAACTCCAGGTATTTCTCTTCGATGACCACGGAAACCTTGATTTCCGATGTGGAGATCATCTGGATATTGATGCTCTCCTTGGCCAGCGCTTCGAACATACGACTGGCAACGCCGGCATGCGAGCGCATACCAACGCCGACGATGGACACCTTGGCGATCTTGGTATCGCCGGAAACCTCACGCGCGCTGATTTCACGCGCGGTAGCCTCAAGCACCTGCAAGGCCGCCTGATAGTCGTTGCGATGGATCGTGAAGGTGAAATCGGTGGTGTTATCGTGCGAGACGTTCTGCACGATCATGTCCACTTCGATATTGGCCGCGCTGATCGGGCCGAGAATCTTGAACGCCACGCCGGGGGTGTCTGGCACACCACGGATGGTCAGCTTGGCTTCATCGCGGTTGAAGGCGATGCCGGAAATGATCGGCTGTTCCATGGATTCCTCTTCATCGATTGTAATAAGGGTGCCCGGCCCCTCTTTGAAGCTGTGCAGAACGCGCAGCGGGACATTGTATTTGCCGGCGAATTCGACCGCACGGATCTGCAGCACCTTGGAACCGAGGCTGGCCATTTCCAGCATCTCTTCGAAGGTGATCTTGTCGAGACGCTGGGCCTGCGACACGACGCGCGGATCAGTGGTGTAGACGCCATCGACGTCGGTGTAGATCTGGCACTCGTCCGCTTTCAGCGCCGCCGCCAGGGCAACACCGGTCGTGTCCGAGCCACCACGCCCGAGGGTCGTGATGTTGCCGTGTTCGTCGACACCCTGGAAACCGGCGACCACCACCACACGACCCGCTTTCAGGTCGGAGCGGATCTTCTGGTCGTCGATCTGCAGGATGCGCGCCTTGTTGTGCGCGCTGTCGGTGAGAATACGCACCTGATTGCCGGTGTAGGACACCGCCGGAACGCCACGCTTCATCAAGGCCATCGCCAGCAGCGCGATGGTCACCTGCTCGCCCGTGGAGACAATGACATCCAGCTCACGGGGAACCGGCTGATCACTGATCTGCCTGGCCAGCTCGATCAGACGATTGGTTTCACCGCTCATGGCCGACAGCACAACCACCAGGTCGTCACCCGCCTCACGGAATTTCTTGACCTTGTCGGCCACCTGCTCGATGCGCTCTACAGAGCCCACGGAGGTGCCGCCAAATTTCTGTACGATTAAAGCCATCTCAAAGCCGCCTCAAATCCCGTTAAGAGCACCCATTAACATTCGAGTCCAAGTAAGGCCTGCCGGTGTGCGGCAGGCCTGCTGACCCGACTCAGATACCCTGCTCTACAAAAGGAACGGCCAGTGCCAGCGCTGAATCCAGCGCACCGGCATCGACACCACCGCCTTGAGCCATATCAGGACGGCCACCACCTTTACCACCTACGGCGGCAGCTGCCTGCTTCATCAAATCACCGGCTTTGAGTTGGCCAGTCAGGTCCTTGGTCACGCCTGCGACCAAGACAACCTTGTCCTCATGAACACTGCCGAGCAGGATCACTGCGCGGCCGAGCTTGTTCTTCAACTGATCGACAAGCGCCAACAGCGCCTTGCCGTCCTGACCATCCAGGCGCGTGGCCAGAACCTTGACCCCTTTGACATCCAGCGCAGCTGATGACAGGTCGTCACCGGCGGCACTGGCTGCCTTGGCTTGCAGTTGTTCCAGTTGTTTTTCCAGCAGACGGTTGCGTTCAATCACCGCCGTCAGCTTGTCCAGCAGGTTGTCGCGATTGCCTTTGACCAGCGTCGCGGCTTCCTTAAGTTGATCTTCGGCCGAATTCAGCCAGGCCAGGGCCGCAGCGCCGGTGACTGCCTCGATACGGCGCACGCCTGCTGCGACACCGCCTTCACTGACGATCTTGAACAGCGCGATGTCACCGGTGCGGCTGGCGTGAATGCCACCACACAGCTCGACGGAAAACTCGCCGCCCATGCTCAGTACGCGAACGCTGTCGCCGTACTTCTCGCCGAACAGCGCCATGGCGCCCTTCTTCTTCGCCGTGTCGATATCGGTTTCTTCGGTCATGACCTCGGTGTTCTTGCGAATCTCGGCGTTGACGATATCTTCCAGCGCGCGCAGTTGCTCGGCCTTGATCGCTTCGAAGTGGCTGAAGTCGAAGCGCAGACGCTGACTGTCGACCAGCGAGCCTTTCTGCTGAACGTGCTCACCCAGCACCTGACGCAATGCGGCATGCAGCAAGTGAGTGGCCGAATGGTTCAATTTGGTTGCATCGCGAACTTCATCGGCCACTTGTGTTTCAACCTGCGCGCCAACGCTCAGGCTGCCGGACGCCACAACGCCGTGGTGCAGGAAGGCGCCGCCGGTCTTGGTGGTATCACTGACGTCAAAGCGCGCGTCACCGGCCTGCAGGAAACCACTGTCACCGATCTGACCGCCCGACTCGGCGTAGAACGGAGTGACGTCGAGAATCACCACGCCCTCTTCACCTTCATTCAGGTGAGAAACCGACTGGCCTTCCTTATAGAGGGCCACGACGCTGGCGCTGCCAGTGGTCGCCGAGTAACCGGTGAACTGGGTGGCCACATCGACCTTGACCAGGCTGTTGTAATCCATGCCGAACGAACTGGCCGAACGGGCGCGCACGCGCTGGGCGTCCATTTCACGCTCGAAGCCTGCTTCGTCCAGGGTCAGATTACGCTCACGGGCGATGTCGCCTGTCAGGTCCATCGGGAAGCCATAGGTGTCGTACAGCTTGAACACCACTTCGCCCGGAACCACAGTGCCTTTGAGGTCGGCCAGATCCTGTTCGAGGATTTTCAGACCTTGCTCGAGGGTCTTGGCGAACTGCTCTTCTTCGCCTTTGAGCACGCGTTCGATGTGCGACTGCTGCTGCACCAGCTCAGGGAACGCAGACCCCATCTCGGCAACCAGCGCGGCAACGATCTGGTAGAAGAAGCTGCCCTTGGCACCCAGCTTGTTGCCGTGACGGCAGGCGCGACGAATGATGCGGCGCAGCACATAACCGCGACCTTCATTGGACGGCAGCACGCCGTCGGCGATCAGGAAGCCGCACGAGCGAATGTGGTCAGCCACGACCTTCAGCGAAGCCTGGTTGTCATTGCTGCAACCAATGGCCTTGGCAGACGCAGCCAGCAGGCTCTGGAACAGATCGATTTCGTAGTTGGAGTGCACGTGCTGCAGAACCGCACTGACACGCTCCAGGCCCATGCCGGTATCGACCGAAGGCGCTGGCAGCGGGTGCAGCACACCATCTGCAGTCCGGTTGAACTGCATGAATACGTTGTTCCAGATTTCGATGTAACGGTCGCCGTCTTCTTCCGGCGAGCCTGGCGGGCCACCCCAGATTTCCGGGCCGTGGTCGAAGAAAATCTCGCTGCAAGGACCGCACGGGCCGGTATCGCCCATGGTCCAGAAGTTATCGGAGGCGTACGGTGCGCCTTTGTTGTCGCCAATGCGAACCATGCGCTCGGCTGGCACGCCGATCTCCTTGGTCCAGATGTCATAGGCTTCATCGTCAGTGGCGTACACCGTGACCCAGAGTTTTTCCTTGGGCAGGTTGAGCCATTTTTCGGAGGTCAGGAACGTCCAGGCGTAGGTGATGGCATCACGCTTGAAATAGTCACCGAAGCTGAAGTTGCCCAGCATTTCGAAAAAAGTATGGTGACGAGCGGTATAGCCGACGTTTTCCAGGTCGTTGTGCTTGCCACCGGCACGCACGCATTTCTGACTGGTAACGGCGCGGGTGTAGGCACGCTTTTCCTGGCCCAGGAAGCAATCCTTGAACTGGTTCATGCCTGCGTTGGTGAACAGCAGGGTTGGGTCGTTGCCCGGAATCAAGGAGCTTGAAGCGACACGAGTGTGGCCTTGCTCTTCGAAGAAGCCAAGGAAGGCTTCACGGATTTCTGCGCTTTTCATAGGTTCTTCCACGGAGACTGCGGCCAGAGGCAAGTGCAAAACGTCAAATGACGTAGCGACGGCAAAGGGCCGCATTATATAGGCGTTGCGCCCTCGGTACAGTGTGTTTGTGCGATAGAAACAAGTAACTGGATTATCGGCATGTCATGAGTGTTCAAAGGCTGCGAATGCGGCGATGACCTGTTCGATCTGAGCGCGCGACACGTTCAGGTGGGTCACCATACGCAGCCGCGGTGCGGCCGTGAGTACGATGCCCCGCTCGGCGCAGAACGCCTTGAGCGATGCCGCGCGCTCGCCGATCGGCACATAGACCATATTGGTCTGCACCGGCTCGACAGCGTAGCCGAGCCCGCTCAGGCCTTCAGCCAGAAACGCCGCGTTGGCATGGTCATCCGCCAACCGCTCGACCTGATGATCCAGCGCGTAGAGCCCTGCCGCAGCCAGCCCTCCAGCCTGACGCATGCCACCGCCCAGCATCTTGCGCAAGCGGCGGGCCTTGGCGATCAACGGGTGCGAACCGCAGAGCACCGAGCCGATCGGCGCGCCCAGCCCCTTGGAGAGGCAGACCGAAACAGAATCGAAGTGCCGGGTAATCTCGCGAACATCCACACCCAGCCTGACCGAAGCGTTGTACAGCCGTGCGCCGTCCAGGTGGAGAGCGAGCCCCTTTTCCAGGGTCAGGGTACGCGCGGCAGCCAGGTAGTCCAGGGGCAGCACTTTGCCCTGCATGGTGTTTTCCAGAGCCAGCAGGCGCGTGCGGGCGAAGTGAAAGTCATCGGGTTTGATGGCGTCGAGCACCTGCCGCAGGTCCAGAGAACCGTTGGCCTGTACCTCCAGTGGCTGCGGCTGAATAGAGCCCAGCACTGCCGCACCGCCACCTTCGTACTTATAGGTGTGGGCCTGCTGGCCGACGATGTACTCATCGCCGCGTTCACAGTGCGCCATCAGCGCCAGCAGATTGCTCATGGTGCCAGACGGCACGAACAGCGCGGCGTCGAACCCGAGACGCCCGGCGAGCGTTGCTTCGAGCAGATTGACCGTAGGGTCCTCACCGTAGACGTCATCGCCAACGGGCGCACGTGCCATGGCATCGAGCATGCCGGCCGTAGGCAGAGTCACTGTGTCGCTGCGCAGATCGATGACAGTCACGAAAAAGCTCCCTGAAGTTGAAGATCGATAATGCATGCAACCTTTGGCTTGCAACAAGGCATTACTGAGGCCGCGGTACATGATAATCAAGCACCGCCGCTCTCGATACTCCGTGCCCTTATAAGAAAAAGGTAGGTGTACCGTACGAAAGTGTCCATGCATGATCCATCGAACTATGATAAAAATCTCGCGCCGGCCACGTAAAGTGACGGCAACGTTCTCAGGGCGGGGTGCAATTCCCCACCGGCGGTAATGACGCGCAATGCGTCTAGCCCGCGAGCGCTTGGGGATCGCGGCTTTGGCTGCTATCTGCAAGGTCAGCAGACCCGGTGTGATTCCGGGGCCGACGGTCATAGTCCGGATGAAGAGAGAGCGGGATTGGTGTCAGCAAGAACGTCTGTAAAACCTATCCATGAACGACATCGTTCAGGAGGCTTTCCTACGCAGCTTGAATCCCTTTCGATCCAAATGCCCTGTTTTTTCCATAAACAGGAGTCAGAACACGTGCAACCAACTGCAATCGACAGCAAAAGCAAAAGCCACGCAAACGAGCGTGTCGCGTTCATCCAGGCCTGCTGGCACAAGGATATCGTCGACCAGAGCCGTAAAGGGTTTATCGCCGAGATGGCCAATCAGGGCTATGCCGAAAGCGATATCGACATCTTTGAAGTGGGCGGCGCCTTTGAAATCCCGCTGCATGCAAAACTGCTGGCCAATACCGGCCGCTACGCTGGCATCGTCGGCGCCGCACTGGTAGTGGACGGAGGCATCTATCGTCACGAATTCGTCGCGCAGTCAGTGGTCAGCGCATTGATGCAGGTCCAACTGGAAACCGAAGTACCGGTGTTCTCCGTGGTCCTGACACCGCATCATTTCCATGCAGGCGAAGAGCATCACAAGTTCTTCTTCGATCACTTCGTGCACAAGGGCGAAGAAGCGGCCAAGACCTGCGCTGACACCCTGAACAAGGTACGCAGTCTGCGCCGTCTGGATGCACAGCAGAAAGCGGCCTGCTAAGACGAAGCATCGGTAGGTGTTCTCCCGGACACCTATCGTTCCTCACGCTCCAGCGTGGGAACGCCGTTCTGGACGCTCTGCGTCCGGTCTTGAGGGTGCCGGGCGATCAGCCGAGGCTATCCGCATCAGTGGGTACGATCAGAATCCCCGCCCGCAGGCCGTTTTTGACCCTGGGGTTGGGAAAGATGATCCTCGCACCCTCCTCTTCCACTACCCAGCGTGAACCACCCGCGTCTTCGGCCAGCACGTAGCCTTTTTCCAGCGGCGAGAAGTTCTCGACGTCATCGGCCAGATTGAACGTAAACGCATCGGTACGCTTGATCACTTCCCGCGCCACGCTGAACAGCTGCAACCCTTCAAGATCGTCATCCCGCTCGGGCTCGGTGCCCTCGATGAGCTGCTCGAGACACAAGCGCAGTGGCCCAAGATTGACCTGCTGGTTCTGCCCGAACGGCCGCGCCTTGCCCAGTTCCAGAGTGAAGGCCTCGGCACCCAACTGATCGTAGGTGTAGGCGCTGAACACAATGGACGGCTTGTTTTGCAGCAACACCGCACTCATACCCGCAGCCCGCAGCCGGGCCAGTTCAAGCCGCGAATGATTACGTCCCTCCTTCCACGGGTACAGCGCGAATTGCTCGATCGTCGAGCCACGAATGGCCGTGTGCAGGTCGTAATGCAGGCGGTAGCGGTCCGGCAGACCGAAGAAAGTGGCTGCCAGTCGCTCCAGCTCGCAAGCGCGCAAGGCCTCGGCGCCACCACTCTGCTCGTGCCGGCCATTGAACAGCCGATTGACATCCTGCTCGACAAAACGCGTCCCGCGTCGCATGGCGTCGGGATTGCCGAACAGGAACAGAATACGTGCGCGCGGTTTCAGGTCGCCGCGCGCGATGCCGCGGATCAGTTCATCCAGCAGCTCGATGGGTGCCGTCTCGTTGCCATGGATACCGGCAGACAGCAGCAGATCGGTGCCATTATCACGAACTTCTGGCGGGCGGACTTCCAGCGCGCCCTCGCCCATCCAGCGCATGCGCACGCCTTCGACGGTCAGTTGAGTCTTCTCCGCTGGCTCACGTCCAGCCAGGGTCAGTTCAAGCAGTTTGCCGAGGGCGAGCATGGCGCGCTTCCTTAGTGGTTGCAGTCAGGGCCGTGAACGTGACCGTCTTCCTCGACACCCATGTCGGCTGGCTCCATTTCCAGTTGCAGGCTGACCAGGTTGGTCGCCAGCGGACGCAGCAGCAGGTTGGCGTATTCGGCGTCGTCTTCTTCGACGTCAACGCCGATCAGCAACTGGCCACGGCCATCCTGCTGAATCCACAATTCCTTGCCCTGCCAGATGACGGCAACGCGGGTGCAGGACGTTTCCAGCTGGGTGCCATCAGTGTCTTCAAGGATCAGTTGCAGGGCGTCGCTCATGTAGGAATGCTCTCTATAAATGAAATAGTGCGCAGGACAATTGCCCGACGCGCAGGGTGCTTCAATTCAGTTGAAACGGATAAACCGCGCCCAGTTTAAGGATTTGCGTCAGTTCATCCAATGCCGTGCGACATTCGTTGAGCAATCGGGGGTCGGCCAGATCGCTTTCACTCATGCGGTCCCGGTAGTGCTTGTCGACCCACTGCGTCAACGTTTCGTATAACGGCGCGGTCATGATCACCCCCGGATTCACCGCCGCCAGCTCGGTGTCATTGAGCGCCACACGCAAGCGCAGGCAGGCCGGACCTCCGCCGTTCTGCATGCTTTGCTTGAGGTCGAACACCTTGACCTCGGCAACCGGGCTGTCATCGGCAATCAGCCGTTGCAGGTAAGCCCAGACGCTCGCATTAGCCTGGCATTCCTGCGGCACGATCAGCAGCATCGAGCCATCGGCCCGCGACAACAGCTGGCTATTGAACAGATAGGAGCGCACGGCATCCTGAACCGAGACCTCGGCACGCGGTACGCAAATCGCCCGCAACTGCCCACCGACACGACTGAGTTTGTCGCGCAGCTCATCGAGCATCGGCTCGGTATTGAGGAATGCGTCTTGGTGATAGAACAAGACCTCACCGTTGCCGACCGCAATCACATCGTTATGGAACACACCCTGATCAATGACCGCCGGGTTCTGCTGACTATAGACCACGCCGGCCTCGCTCAGACCGTGCAGCCGCGCAACGGCGCGTGACGCCTCCAGGGTCTGACGGGCCGGGTACTTCTGCGGCGCCGGGTAGCGCGTGTCGAACGCACTGCGGCCGAACACAAAAAACTCGACCCCAGCCTCGCCGTAATCACGACAGAAACGGGTGTGGTTGGCAGCGCCCTCATCACCGAACTGCGCGACAGCCGGTAACGCAGGGTGATGAGCGAAATGCTTTGCATCGGCGAACATGGCGCCCAGCACGCGAGTGGTGGTCGGATGCTCGATGCTGCGGTGGTATTTGCAGTTGAGGTTGGCCGCCGTGAAATGCACGCGCCGATCGGCAGTGTCGGCACTGGGGCTGACCGTGGCCGCGTTGGCCACCCACATGCTGGATGCCGAGCAACTGGCGACCAGCAGTGGCATGTCCTGACGGGCCGCCTTTTCAATCACCTGCTCATCGCTGCCGGTGAAGCCCAGACGGCGCAGGCCGGACACATCAGGACGTTCCTGCGGTGCCAGCACGCCTTGGGTAAAACCCAGGTCCATCAGCGCCTTCATTTTTGCCAGGCCTTGCAGCGCCGCCTCACGCGGGTTAGCGCTTTGCTGGCTGTTACTCTGGGAGGCAACGTTACCGTAGGACAACCCGCCGTAGTTGTGGGTTGGCCCGACCAGACCGTCAAAATTCACTTCACAGGACTTCATCGGCAAGGCTCCGTGGATCTGTTTTTATAAGCAATCGTGCGCACTGTCAGCTCAGCCTGATACCGGGGGTCAGTGTCGCAGGCAGCGTCAGGCTGCCCGCCTCCAGCGAAGCCACCGGATAGGCGCAATAATCAGCCGCGTAATAGGCGCTGGCGCGGTGGTTGCCCGAGGCACCGACCCCGCCGAACGGAGCGCTGCTGGCGGCTCCGGTCAACGGCTTGTTCCAGTTGACGATCCCGGCACGGCTGTGCAGCCAGAACTGCTGATAACGCGCTTCGGAGTCCGAGAGCAAACCTGCGGCCAGGCCATAACGGGTGGCGTTGGCTTCGGCGATGGCGGCGTCAAAACCGGCGTAGCGAATGACCTGCAGCAGCGGGCCGAACAGCTCTTCGTCGGGTCGATCCGGCACCGCGCTGACATCGATAATGCCCGGCGTCAGCAGCGCGGCGCCGGGCTGCGGCTGGCGCATTTCCAACAGAGTCAGCGCGCCGTTGGCGAGCAGCTCGCGCTGCGCGTCGAGCAAGGCACGTGCGGCCTCCAGCGAAATCACCGAGCCCATGAACGGCGCAGGCTGTTGATCGAACGCCCCGGCTTCGATAGTCGCGCTGACGCCAACCAGTCGTGCCAGCAAGGCATCCCCCCAGTCGCCTTCGGGTACCAGCAGACGACGCGCACAGGTGCAGCGCTGGCCGGCGGAAATGAAGGCCGACTGAATGATGGTGTACACCGCTGCATCGATATCCTGAACCTGATCGACGATCAACGGGTTGTTACCGCCCATTTCCAGCGCAAGAATCTTGTCCGGCCGACCGGCGAACTGCTGGTGCAGCGCATTGCCGGTCCGGCTCGACCCGGTGAAGAACAGGCCGTCGATGCCCGGATTGGCCGCCAGCGCGATACCGGTTTCGCGACCGCCCTGCAGCAGGTTCAGGACACCGGCAGGCAGCCCGGCTTCGATCCAGCAGTTGACGGTCAGCTCAGCGACTTTCGGTGTCAGCTCGCTGGGTTTGAACAGCACCACGTTGCCCGCCAGCAAGGCCGGGACGATATGGCCGTTGGGCAGATGCCCCGGAAAGTTGTACGGGCCGAACACAGCGACCACGCCATGCGGCTTGTGGCGCAGTACCGCAGTGGCGTCGCCCAGTGGCCCGCTCTTTTCGCCGGTTCGTTCGCGATAGCTCTGCACCGAGATGGCGATCTTGTTGACCATGCTGGTCACTTCGGTCGCCGACTCCCACAACGGTTTGCCGGTTTCTTCACCGATGCAGTGCGCCAGCGCGTCGGCATGATGCTTGAGACGTGCAGCGAAGGCTTCCAGTACCGCGATGCGCTGATCCAGAGACAGCAGCGCCCAGCCGGGAAATGCCTGACGCGCCGCCTGCACCGCTTGCTCGACCTGCGCGGCGCTCGCGCCACGCCCGGACCACAGCACCTGCTGAGTCACGGGGTTCAGCGACTTGACCAGCTCACCCTGCCCTTCCTGCCAGGCACCTGCGATGTAAAGGCTATTCATCAAACGCCCTCCCGCGCCGCAGACAAGGGCACCGCGCGTACGTTGTCGCCGGCACTCATGCGCAGCCGTCTGGCGGTTTGCGGGGCGACGACCAGCGTGCCAGCGGCAAAACGCGCAGCGCCTACGGTCACGCGGCAGTCTTCACGCTTGCGGTTGTAGATCAGGAACTGTGGAGCATCGTCACCGGGCGTGCCGATGGCCAGCACCAGCGCCTGGCTGTCCTTGATTGCGCGAATCTTGCCGGTCTCGCACTCGATGGCCGGGCCGGCATCGAAGATGTCGACATAACCCTGATACGAAAAGCCCTCGCTCTTGAGCATGGTCAGCGCAGGCTCGGTGTCGGCGTGCACCCGACCGATCACGTTGCGTGCGTCTTCGGAAAGAAAGCAGCTGTACAACGGAAACTTGGGCATCAGTTCGGCGATGAATGCCTTGTTGCCCACGCCGGTCAGGTAATCGGCCTGGCTGAATTCCATCTTGAAGAAGTGCCGCCCCAGGCTTTCCCAGAACGGCGAACGGCCCTGCTCATCGGACATGCCGCGCATTTCGGCAATGATCTTGTTGCCGAACAGCCTGGGGAATTCGGCGATGAACAGCATGCGCGCCTTGGACAGCAGGCGGCCGTTGAGGCCGGTGCGCGAATCGCTGTGCAGGAACAGTGAGCACAGCTCGGAATTGCCGGTCAGGTCGTTGGCCAGGAACAGGGTCGGAATTTCCCGGTAGATGTTCAGCTCCTGTGAAGCACTGACGGTCAGACCAACCCGGTAGTTGTACCAGGGCTCGCGCAGACCGACCGCTCCGGCGATGGCGGAAATGCCCACCACCCGGCCGTCATCATCTTCCAGCACGAACAGGTAATCGGCGTCGCCGCGCTCGGCTTCGCCGCGAAAGGTCTTTTCGGCCCAGCCTACCCGGTGCGCCAGACGCTGCTCATTGGCGGGCAGGGTCGTCAGACCGGCGCCGGTGCTGCGCGCCAGCTCGATCAACGCGGGCAGGTCGCTGCTGCGTACAGGACGAACGATCATGTTATCTCCTCAGCGGCTCATCAAGAGCCTTGAAACTCGCTAATCAGCTATCGAACGTCCGGTTCAGACCGCGACGATCCGCACACTGGCACCTTCGCCAACACCCAGGGCATCGGCAGCCTGGAGGCTCAGCACCACCGGCCTGCCGGGCGCCCAGTCCAGCTCCAGGAGCACCGCGCGGTAGTCCTGCAACAGGCCATTGGCGATCAGATACAGACGCCCGCCCTTGCCGACATCGCTGGCTTGCCCGGGCTCGACCTTGACCGGAACCAGACGGCTCTGGGCAATCGAACGGATCCCGGATACCCGCGCGTGCAGCGTCGGTCCACCGTCGAAAATGTCGATGTAGTGATCGGTTTCAAAGCCTTCGCGCATCAGGATGTCGAAGGTGATCTGCGCACGCGGATGCACCTGACCCATGGCCTCCTGCGCCGCGTCAGGCAGCAATGGCACGTAGATCGGGTAATGCGGCATCAGCTCGGCGAGGAAGGTCCGGCTTTTCAGCCCGCACAGGCGTTCGGCAGCGGCGTAATTGATATCGAAGAAGTTGCGCCCGATGGCATCCCAGAATGGTGAGTCGCCCTGCTCATCGCTGTAACCGACGATCTCGGTCACCACCGAATCGGCAAAGCGCTCGGGGTGGCTGGCGACAAACAGCAGACGGCCGCGCGAATTGAGCTCCGACCATGCCGTGCCGACCAGCTCCGGGACCACGTAGAAACTGGTCAGCAGACTGTTGCCGGTCAGGTCATGACACTGCGACAGCACATGAATCTTGTTATGGATCTTCAGCTCACGGGAAGCATGCACGAAGGTTTCGTTGCGGAAACTGTAGAACGGCTCGGAGTAGCCCGCCGAGGCCACGATGCCCGAGCAGCCCACCAGCTTGCCGCTTTCGCTGTCTTCGAGCACGAAGAAGTAGGTTTCTTCGCCGTTGAAGCTGACCTCGGCGGCAAACGACGCCTCCGACGAGCCGATCTTGTCGGTCAGGCGGCCAGCATCGTCGGGCAAGGACGTGACACCGATAGGGCTGTCGGCAGCGAGGCGTTGAACCTCGGCCAGGTCAGCCATTTGCGCAGGGCGCATTACCAGCATGGTGCCACTCCTTGTAGATCGACCAGCCTTTACGACCGGCGCTAGTAAGAGCACCACGCGGCGTCAGGCCACATGGCGCAGGAAACAGGTTCGGCGCCCGCCATCAGGCGGGCACCGCAAGGTTGCAATCGAGTCAGGATGTCAGTTTGGCGATGGCGCGTTCGAAGCGGTTCAGGCCCTCTTCGATGTCTGCGTCTTCAATCACCAGGCTCGGCGCGAAACGAATCACGTCAGGGCCGGCCTGGAGAATCATCAGGTCCTGGGCCTCGGCCGCATTGAAGATGTCCTTGGCCTTGCCTTTCCAGGCATCGGATAACACGCAACCGATCAGCAAGCCCAGACCGCGCACTTCGCTGAACACGCCATACTGCTGGCCGATGCTTTCCAGACGGGTCTTGAACTGCTGATGCTTGCGCTGTACGCCAGCCAGCACTTCAGGCGTATTGACAACATCGATGACCGCTTCGCCAACCGCGCAGGCCAGCGGGTTACCGCCATAGGTGGTGCCGTGGACGCCGACCGCAAAGTGCCTGGCGAGCTTTTCAGTGGTGAGCATGGCCGCCAGTGGGAAACCACCGCCGATGCTCTTGGCGCTGGAAAGGATGTCCGGGGTCACGCCGTAATGCATGTAGGCGAACAGATGACCGCTGCGGCCCATGCCGCTCTGCACTTCATCGAACACCAGCAGCGCGTTGTGCTCGTCACACAGCTTGCGCGCACCTTGCAGGTACTCAAGCTGACCCGGCAGCACACCGCCCTCGCCCTGGATCGGCTCCAGCACCACGGCACAGGTCTTGTCGGTAACGGCGGCCTTCAGTGCGTCGAGGTCGTTGTACGGCACATGGCTGATGCCGGTGATCTTCGGCCCGAAACCATCGGAGTACTTCGGCTGCCCACCCACGCTGACAGTGAACAGGGTACGGCCATGAAAACTGTTCAGGGCCGCGATGATTTCGTACTTTTCCGGGCCGTACTGATCATGCGCCACACGACGCGCCAGCTTGAAAGCGGCTTCGTTGGCTTCAGCACCGGAGTTACAGAAGAACACGCGCTCGGCGAACGTCGCATCCACCAGTTTTTTCGCCAGACGCAGGGTCGGCTCGTTGGTGAAGACGTTGGACACATGCCAGAGGTTGTTGGCCTGCTCGGTCAAGGCACCGACCAGCGCCGGATGGCAGTGGCCCAATACGTTGACGGCGATCCCGCCCGAGAAATCCACCAGTTCGCGCCCCGCCTGATCCCAGACCCGGGAGCCCGCACCGCGCACGGGGATGAACCCGGCCGGGGCGTAATTGGGGACCATTACCTGGTCGAAATCGGCGCGTTGCACCGCAGCATGCTCAACGGACATCGGAGTCTCCTGATGAGGAACGCCTGCCTGAAACTGGCGAGCGATGGAAAGATTGTAAGGACTGAATTGTGTTCGGCCTTGCCGCCAGGCGACAACTTGTTACAGCGCAAAACCGGGTTTTTTCAAGGTTTTCGGCAATGCGACAATTTGCGTCACAAAGGCGCAGTTTAAACGGATTGAGGCCGGCCTGTCTGGACCAGAGCTGTCGCGGCAGCACTTCTATCGCGACAAGGCAATCAACCGCGTTCGGCAGGCACAGGGGAAAGTTCGAACGGGCTGCTGCTGCGTCGCTGATTGCGGTCTTCACGCGGCGTGGCACCGAAGAAATTGCGGTAAGCGCTGGAGAAGTGCGGCCCCGAGGAAAAACCGCACGAAAGGCCGATCTGAATGATCGACTTGCTGGTCTGCATCAGCATCTGGCGCGCCTTGTTCAAGCGCAGCTCCAGATAATACTGACTGGGCACACGGTTAAGGTACTGCTTGAAGATCCGTTCCAATTGACGACGAGACACGCACACGTGCTGGGCGATTTCGTCGGTGGTCAACGGCTCTTCGATGTTGGCCTCCATCAACAGCACCGCCTGGGTCAGCTTGGGATGGCTGGAGCCCAGACGGTTCTGCAGCGGAATGCGCTGACGCTCGCCGCCTTCGCGAATGCGCTCGACCACCAGCTCCTCGGAAACCGCCCCGGCCAGTTCGGCCCCATGATCACGGGACAGCACCGCCAGCAGCAGGTCGAGCACCGACATGCCACCACAGGCAGTCAGGCGATCCCGGTCCCAATCGAACAAATGGCTGGTGGCGATGACCTTGGGGAAGCGCTCGGCGAAGTCGTCCTGCCAGCGCCAGTGCACAGCGGCCCGGTAGCCATCCAGCAGGCCCAGTTGCGCAAGCGGATAGACGCCCGCCGACAGCCCGCCAATCGAACAACCGGCACGCACCAGTTGCTTGAGCGCGCTGCCCAGCGCCGGAGCCACGCCTGCCGGAGGCTCGTCAGCCAGTAAAAACAGCTTCTGAAAGCCTTCCAGCCGCCCCGCCCAGGGCTCACCCGGCAACTGCCACGCACCGGCAACCGCCGAAGGCTCTGCGGCCTCGGCCTGCAGGAACGACAGTTCATAGACCACTTCGGGATGAACGCGCTGCGCAACGCGCAAGGCTTCCTCGGCCAGTGCCAGGGTCAGGGCTTTGGTGCCAGGCCAGACGAGGAAACCTATTCGATGGGCAGTCATTGGGACATCCGATACGTATCGCCGCAAAAGCCGAGTCTGGAAAGATAGCTCGGTCTGGAACATCCAGGTCGTGTCGCGCGTCGCGCAGCATGCCCTGTTCTGGCATAAAAAGGCATCGTCATGCGCTGCCGATCGTCACTTCAGGCTGCCGGACAGGAATTGCTGCAAACGCTCGGTCTGCGGATTGGCCAGCACTTCGCGCGGATCGCCACGCTCCAGGACGACGCCCTGATGCAGGAAATCCAGCTGGTTGGAGACCTCACGGGCAAAACCCATTTCGTGAGTCACCACCACCATGGTGCGGCCTTCCTGAGCCAGGCCTTGCATGACCTTGAGCACATCACCGACCAGCTCCGGGTCCAGCGCCGAGGTCGGCTCATCGAACAGCATCACCTCGGGCTCCATCGCCAGTGCGCGGGCAATCGCCACTCGCTGCTGCTCACCGCCGGACATGTGCCCAGGGTAAGCGTCCTTGCGATGGGACACGCCGACTTTGGCCAGATAGTGCTCGGCCTTCTCCAGCGCTTCCTTTTTCGACACACCCAACACATGGACCGGCGCTTCGATGATGTTCTGCAGTGCAGTCATGTGCGACCACAGATTGAAGTGCTGAAACACCATCGACAGACGTGAGCGCATGCGTTGCAACTGTTTGGCGTCGGCAGCCTTCAGGCCGCCGTCCTTGTTCGGCACCAGCTTCAACTCTTCGTTGTTGAGCAGGATCTTGCCGGCATGGGGCTGTTCGAGCAGGTTGATGCAGCGCAGAAAGGTGCTTTTGCCCGAGCCGCTGGAGCCAATGATGCTGATGACATCGCCGGCTTTTGCGGTCAGGGACACGCCCTTGATCACTTCGTGACTGCCATAGCGCTTGTGCAGATCCTGCACTTCCAGTTTGTTCATGCTTTGGGTTTCCACAGAACGGTCAATCACTGAGCAGACGTCCGTGACGCAGCGCCGTGCGCCCCGCCACCTTGGCCAGCCAGAAACCGGGTTGAGCGTAACGAAGCCGCTCGATGGCGAACAACACCCCGGCAGTATTCGCACAAATGGTACTGACCTGATCGGACAGTGGGTCGATCACTTCGAACAGCGGATCGCCCACCTCGACCCTGTCGCCTGCAGCGCGCAGGTACGTCACCACGCCAGGGTGCGGCGCATAGAGCAATTCGGTGCCTTCGAACGGCAAGCCCTCGCAGGCTTCGTGCGTCGGCTGCGGCCAGTCGCCGCTGATAAAACCCTGTTCGGCGAGGAACGCCAGAATACCCTCGGCGTGCGCGAGTGCCTGCGGCTTGCCGGTGTCGGCCTGACCGCCCAGCTCAAGAGTGGTCGCGAGGCAGGCCAGCGGGATCTGCGCCTGCGGGAAAATCCGCGAAAGACGCAGCCACGGCAGCGAGCAGGCCTCATCGAAGGAGCTGCCACCGGAATCTTCGGCAAGCAGCGCCACCTGGATATTCAGATGCGCCGACAGCGAACGCCATTGTGGCCAGTGCTGCGGCAAGGCGTACATGTGCAGCGCGGCATCGGCATCACAGTGCAGATCGAGCACCACATCAGCGACACAGGCATGACTGAGCAGGATGCGTTGCATGCCTTGCAGTTCGCTCTGCGGCGCAGGCAGAGCCTCGAGCGCAGCGCTCATTGCCTGACGAATCAGCCGGGTGTTGGCACGCGGGTCATCGCCCAACTGTCCTTCCAGCAACTCGGCGACCGGTTCGCTCAGCTCGGTGAAGTCACGGTTGAAGTTCTTGCCACTGCCGAACTCGAAACGGCCCTGATGCGCGCCTTGCAGCAACTGCCCCAGGCCCAGTGGATTGGCCACCGGCACCAGTTCGACGACACCTTTGAGAAGGCCTTGCTGCTCAAGTTCGGTCAGACGCTTTTTCAGCTCCCAGGCT
The DNA here is from genome assembly GCF_900074915.1 of Pseudomonas cerasi. Taxonomy (GTDB): domain Bacteria; phylum Pseudomonadota; class Gammaproteobacteria; order Pseudomonadales; family Pseudomonadaceae; genus Aquipseudomonas; species Aquipseudomonas cerasi. The sequence continues at coordinate 1,863,141 of NZ_LT222319.1, read as the reverse complement.
GTGCGCATGCCGGGCAGTTCGTCGGCATGCAGGCTGGCCTGGATGTAGGCCTTGCGCTCACCGGTGCCGAAGCGAAAGACACTCAGCGTGCGTTCGGTGCCGAGGGTACTCCACGGCAATACATGATCGGTTCTTTGCATTTCAGACCTTCCGTGGGGCGAGGTAGCCCAGCCAGCGACGTTCGGCGATCTTGAACAGCCGCACCAGAATGAATGTCAGGCCCAGATAGAAAACGCCTGCGGTGATATAAGCCTCGAAAGGCAGGTAGAACTGCGCATTGACCGTACGCGCCGCGCCGGTGATGTCGATCAGGGTCACGATGGACGCCAGACTGGTAGTCTGCAGCATCATGATGACCTCGTTGCTGTACTGCGGCAGCGCCCGGCGCAAGGCCGAGGGCAGCAGAATGCGCCGGTACATCTTGGCTTTCGACATGCCCATGGCCCGCGCGGCCTCGATTTCACCGGCCGGTGTGGCCTTGAGGCTGCCGGCGATGATCTCCGCCGTGTAGGCGCTGGTGTTGATGGTGAACGCCAGGCAGGCACAAAAGGTAGCGCTGGACAGCCAGGGCCACAAAAAGCTTTCGCGCACCGCGTCGAACTGGGCCAGCCCGTAGTAGATCAGGAACAGTTGCACCAGCATCGGCGTGCCGCGAATCACGTAGGTGTACAGCCAGGCAGGCATGTTCACCCAGGGGTTTTTCGAGACCCGCATCAGGCCCAGCGGCAATGCCGCCAGCAGCCCGAACGCGAGGGAAATCGCCAACAGCTTGAGGGTGGTCAGCAGGCCGCCGAAGTACAGCGGCAGGCTGTCCCAGATCACGTTGTAGTCAAAGATCATAGGTCAGCCGCCCTCACGCCTACCGAGTAGCGTTTTTCGAGGTAACGCAAGGCGAGCAGCGACACCCTGGTGATCACCAGGTACATCGCCGCAACCGCCAGAAAGAAGGTGAAAGGCTCGCGGGTGGCATCGGCCGCCTGCTTGGCCTTGAACATCATGTCCTGCAGACCGACCACGGAAATCAGCGCGGTGGCCTTGGTCAGCACCAGCCAGTTGTTGGTGAAGCCGGGAATCGCCAGACGAATCATCTGCGGCACCAGAATGCGGAAGAACACCTTGCCACTGCTCAGGCCATACGCCATGCCTGCCTCGGCCTGCCCTTTGGGGATGGCCATGAATGCGCCGCGAAAGGTTTCCGAGAGATACGCGCCGAAGATGAAGCCCAGCGTGCAGATGCCGGCCATCAACGGATCAAGGTCGATGTAGTCGTCAAACCCCAGCAAGGGGGCAACGCGGTTGAGCAGGTCCTGGCCGCCGTAGAAGATCAGCAGAATCAGGACCAGATCGGGAATGCCACGAATCACCGTGCTGTACAGATCGCCCAGCCAGGCAATCCAGCGTACCGGAGACAGCCTCAGCGCCACGCCGATCAGACCGAGAACGATCGCCAGAGCCATCGACGACAGGGCCAGCTGCAACGTCAGCCAGGCACCTTCGAGGATGACAGCTCCGTAACCTTTCAACATGATGTGCGGTCCTCAAGCGTGGAATAAAAATGGCGCAATCCAGGCAATTCTGTTTGCGCCATTGGTCAGGGTAAGGACGACGACTTATTTGCCGTAGATGTCGAAATCGAAATACTTGTCCTGGATGGCCTTGTACTTGCCGTTGGCACGAATCGCGGCGATGGCGGCGTTGAGACGGTCAAGGTTGGCCTTGTCGCCCTTGCGCACGGCAATGCCGATGCCGTCACCGAAGTATTTCGGATCGACGAACGACGGGCCTACGAACGCATAGCCTTTGCCAGCGTCGGTTTTCAGGAAGCCATCCTGCAACAGCGTGGCGTCGGCGACAGTACCGTCGAGGCGGCCTGCACCGATGTCCAGGTAGATTTCGTTCTGCGAACCGTACGGCGTCACTTCGACACCCTTGGGAGCGAGCACTTCGCGGGCGAACCGCTCGTGGATCGAGCCACGCTGCACGCCGATCTTCTTGCCCTTGAGTTCTGCCAGGCTGTCGCTGACCGTAGTGCCGTCCTTCATGACCAGACGCGCCGGGGAATTGTAATACTTACCGGTGAAGTCCACGGACTTCTTGCGGTCGTCAGTGATGGACATCGACGACAGGATCGCATCGATCTTGCGCACTTTCAGCGCCGGGATAAGGCCGTCGAACTCCTGCTCGACCCAGGTGCACTTGACCTTCATTTCTTCACACAGCGCATTGCCGATGTCGTAGTCAAAGCCGACGATGCTGCCGTCCGGGGCCTTGGACGCGAACGGAGGGTAAGCCGCTTCGATACCGATTTTCAGTGGTTTTTCATCAGCAAAGATCGGCTGGGCGAGCACGGACAACGCCATCGCGCCAATAAGCATGAGCTTTTTCATTTCCAGGGACTCCATCGGTAAAGCACGACAAGTGGCAAAGTGAGCAAGCGCCCAATGTGCGAAAGGACAACCTCGGGGAAAAGCGACGCCGGGTACGTGACACCGCGCAGGCAGCTCACAGCCCTTCGGCGAATGAGGGGCATTTTAACGACAGGCTCGAAGTCGATATTTCTTCAATGCGACAACTAGTTACAGAAGCGCATGAAAACCCACTACACGGTATTGACGGGACCTGTATCTGCTGATCCAGCAACACAGACTCAACCTGTCATAACAGCAAAAAGCGCGCCCATTATTGGCAAACCCTTTTAATCCGGCAAGCCCAGCGTGTCACATGGGGGTTTAAAAGCCCTGCGGTGTCGCACCTTCCTACACAGAAAGCTCGGACGTGTCCTACAACGAAGCAGCGTTCGACAACACCGTGTAGACCGGTAACAACCCGATATATATCCCGTTTTCCAAGTCAGACACTTGAAACAAAAGCGCCCCGTTCGGCTCTCACCGAACGGGGCGCTTCAGTCACAGGATCGCTCAGGCAGCATTCATGGTCTTGTGCGTGTCGATCAGATGCTGCACCACGCCCGGGTCAGCCAGGGTGGAGATGTCACCCAGCGCATCGTACTCGGCAGTCGCAATCTTGCGCAGGATACGGCGCATGATTTTGCCCGAACGGGTCTTCGGCAGGCCGGGCGCCCACTGAATGAAGTCAGGCGAGGCAATCGGGCCGATCTCCTTGCGCACCCAGTTGCGCAATTCGGTACGCAACGCGTCGCTTGGTTCTTCACCGCCGTTGAGGGTGACGTAGACGTAGATGCCCTGCCCCTTCAGGTCATGCGGCACACCGACCACGGCCGCCTCGGCGACTTTCGGGTGCGCAACCATCGCGCTTTCGATTTCCGCGGTACCCATGCGGTGCCCGGAAACGTTGAGCACGTCGTCCACACGCCCGGTGATCCAGAAATAACCGTCCTCGTCACGACGGGCACCGTCACCGGTGAAGTACATGCCGCGGAAGGTCTTGAAGTACGTATCGACGAAACGGTCGTGATCGCCGTACAGCGAGCGCGACTGGCCCGGCCACGAATCGAGGATTACCAGATTACCCTCGGCAGCACCCTCGATGAGGTTGCCCAGGTTGTCCACCAGCGCCGGGATCACGCCAAAGAACGGACGTGTCGCCGAGCCCGGCTTCAGGGCGGTCGCGCCTGGCAACGGGCTGATCAGGATGCCGCCGGTTTCGGTCTGCCACCAGGTATCGACAATCGGGCAGTTCTGCTTGCCGACCGTGTTGTAGTACCAGGCCCAGGCTTCCGGGTTGATCGGCTCGCCCACCGAACCCAGCAGGCGCAGGCTGGAACCGTCGGCGCCTTCAACGGACTTGGTGCCTTCAGCCATCATGGCGCGAATCGCGGTCGGCGCGGTGTAGAGGATATTGACCTTGTGCTTGTCGATGATTTTCGACACACGGGTGATGTCCGGATAGTTCGGCACGCCCTCGAACAGCAACGTGGTCGCACCATTGGCCAGAGGGCCGTAGACAATATAACTGTGCCCGGTCACCCAGCCGACGTCAGCGGTGCACCAGTAGATTTCGCCAGGCTTGTAGTCGAACACGCGCTCGTGGGTCAGCGCCGCATACAGCAGATAACCTGCGGTGGTGTGCAACACGCCCTTGGGTTTGCCGGTCGAGCCCGAGGTGTAGAGAATGAACAGCGACTCTTCGGCGCCCATCTCTTTCGGCGCGCAGGTGCTGGACGCCACTTCCAGAAGCGAGTGGTACCAGATATCACGGTGACGGTTCCATTCGATCTCGCCCCCGGTGCGCTTGCAGACGATAACCTTCTGCACGCTGCTGGTTTCCGGGTTGGTCAGGGCGCGGTCGACGTTGGCCTTGAGCGCAGTCTTCTTGCCGCCACGCAGACCTTCGTCGGCGGTGATAACCACTTTGGAACTGCAATCGATGATCCGGCCAGCCAGCGCTTCGGGCGAGAAACCGCCGAACACCACCGAGTGAATCGCACCGATCCGGGCGCACGCCAGCATGGCGACCACAGCCTCGGGGATCATCGGCATGTAGATCGTCACGACGTCGCCACGGTGCACGTCCTGGCCACGCAGCGCGTTGGCGAACTTGCACACTTCGGCGTGCAGTTCGCGGTAGGTGATTTCCCGGTGCTCGGAAGGGTCGTCGCCCTCCCAGATGATGGCGATGCTGTCGCCGCGCTCTTCCAGATGGCGATCCAGACAGTTATAGGCGACGTTCAGCGTGCCATCGGCGAACCATTTGATATCAACACGGTGATCATCGAACGAGGTCTGCTTGACCACGGTGAAAGGTTTGATCCAGTCGAGGCGCTGAGCCTGTTCACGCCAGAAACCATCAGGGTTGACCACCGACTGCTGGTACATGGCCTTGTAGGTCGCTTCATCCGTCAGCGTAGTCGCTGCGACTTCTGGGCGGACGGGGTACAGGGAAGCTGCACTCATCTTGGTTACCTCGGTGGATAGTTGTTGTTTTATGCCCCTGTTGTATCCCGCCCCATCCGCAGGGGCCATTCGACGTTGGTCTTACCGGCAGGACCGGGGCCATGACGACAAGCCGCACGCGTGAAGCAGTACGTCAGATTATTACCATTTTGATAAAAGCGCTTATCCAAAGTCTTTATATATGCGCTGTTGCAACAGGCATAGAATTCGATCCGCCAACAAGGCAAACATCAACTGCCCCCACGCAGTGTTGTTCCAACTCGAAAAACGCATCAGACCGCCTGAGCCCATGACGTCAAAAACGTGATGCGACGGCGCTCACTTTCAAAAAGGTAAACGACAATGAAAGCTTTATTAATGGCCCTGGCCCTGTGCGGCATCAGCAGTTTCTCCATGGCCGAAGAATCGCAGACCAAAGTGGCGGCGCAACAGGCGCGTGTCGAGCAATATACCTACGGCACGCATCTGGATATCGCCCGGGTTATCTCCATCAGCCAGATCCCCAATGTCTGCGAAGTGGTCCCGGCACGCATGGTGTATGAGGACTCGCAAGGCGCACGCCACATTATGAGCTATCAGGTGATGGGCAACGGCTGCAGCAACGGTTGAGGCTTTTCGCTGTCACAGCCTGTGCACGACGCCTCGCCGCTCTATAAGGTGCGAGGCGCATGTACGACGTTAAGTTGCAGAGTCATCAATCAGCGAGTTATTTATCGACTGAATGCGGATCTGATTCGCGCCCCACTTCATAGTCGCGCAACTTGTTGGCAATCGTTGTATGAGACACCCCCAGGCGTTTGCCTAATTGGCGACTGCTGGGATATTGCGCATACAGTTGTTCCAGCACCGACTTTTCAAAGAGCCCGATAATTGCGCCCAGCCCGCCCTCCAGCGACACCTCACTCAATCCCTGTCGCACGCCGTAATCCGGCAAACGAATGTGTTCGGCCTGCACCTTGCCGCCGTCACACAGCGATACGGCCTGAAACAATACGTTTTCCAGTTGCCGCACATTGCCGGGCCAGTGGTACTGACTCAGACGCTTGATGGCCGCAGGTGATATGCCGGGCAGCGAACAGCCGATCTGCCGGCTGGCCTGATCGAGAAAATGCTCCACCAGAGGCTCAAGACCGTCCAGACAGTCGCGCAGTGGCGGTATATGCAGCGACAGCACGTTAAGGCGATGATAAAGGTCCTGCCTGAACATGCCCTTGGCGCACAGCTCCGACAGATCGACCTGGGTCGAACACATCACCCGCACATCGAGAAACATGTCCTCGTCACTGCCGACCCGGCGAAAGCTTCCGTCCTGAATGAAGCGCAGCAGCTTGGCCTGCATGCGCGCGCTCAGCTCACCCACGCCATCAAGAAACAGCGTGCCGCCCGCAGTCAGTTCCAACAGCCCCAGCCGCCCTTCCGCACGCGTGCCTTCGAACGCGCCGGGGTCATAGCCGAACAGCTCGATCTCGGCCATGGACTCCGACAACCCGGCGCAGTTGAGCGCCATCAGCGGTGACTGGCCGCGCGGGCTGGCCAGGTGACAGGCGCGGGCCAGCAATTCCTTGCCGGTACCGGTTTCCCCCTCGATCAGCAGCGGCGCATCCAGGGGCGCCATGCGCCGCGCCTCGCGAACCACAGCAGCCATGACCTTCGAGCTTTGAAAAATGCTGTCGAAGCCACGCAGCTCTTGCTTGCGCACATGGTAAATGCGCTCACCGACCCGATCAGCGCGGTGCAGTGTCAGCACGGCCCCGGCCATCGCCTCGCTGTCGTCATGCTCCGATTGCAGAGGCGCGATGTCGGCAAGAAACACGTCGCCGCATACCTTGACCCGCAGGCCATTGATCCGCGACTGGCTGGCGCGCACCAGCTCAGGCAGGTCGAAATCTTCGGCGTAACGCGACAAGGGCATGCCCGGCACTTCATCGACCCGCACACCCAACAACTGCGCGGCGGCACGATTGGCCGCAACGATGGCCCCGCCCATGTCGATGGACAACACCGGGAATTCCAGCGCGCCGAGCAAGGCATTGAGTTCCATGTGCCGGCGCTCGCTGGGCATCAGCCCGACACGCTTGACGCCGAACACCCCGGTGATCGCCTCGAACTTCGGGCGCAGGGCCTGGAACTGCAGGTTGATCAGGTTCGGGCAATGCAGATAGATCGCATCACCGTGCTCGCCCCCCACTTCACCGCGTGCCACGTTGACGCCGTAAGCCACCAGCAGATCGAGAATGTCGCGAAGAATGCCGATGCGGTTCTGGCAGTGCACCTTGATGCGCATGAGTCATCGCCCCTGTGAGGGTAGTTTTTTGTGAGGCAGCAAAATTAATGTCAACAATACGTTACGCATTCACACTTCGCGAGCGGCAGAATGGCTGATTTCAGGCCCCGCCTATCGTAATCGTAAACTTTTCGTTACGAACCAGTGATCAAATCCTCGCGCCACCCCGCTCACAGCCGCTGACGTGCCTTCGAAACCGGGTTATTCCTGACCACAGGCTTTGACAAGAACACTTTAAAAACAGCAGCCTTTCGAGGACATCAGCATGGCCCAGACGCTTTACGTGGCACGCGAGCCGGACGCTTCGGGTTTCATCGATTACACGGCGGACGAACATGCGGTATGGAACACCCTGATCACCCGGCAGATGACCATTATCGACGGGCGTGCCTGTCAGGAGTATCTGGACGGCATCGAACAACTGGGCCTGCCGCTCGATCGCATCCCTCAGCTAGGCGAAATCAACAAGGTTCTGGGCGCGACCACTGGCTGGCAGGTCGAGCGAGTGCCCGCGCTGATCCCCTTCCAGACGTTCTTTGAGCTGCTGGCCAGCAAGCGTTTTCCGGTGGCGACGTTCATTCGTACCGCAGAAGAACTGGACTACCTGCAGGAACCGGACATCTTTCATGAAATATTTGGCCACTGCCCGCTGCTGACCAATCCATGGTTTGCCGAATTCACCCACACCTACGGCAAACTCGGCCTTAGCGCGAGCAAGGAACAACGCGTGTACCTGGCCCGGCTGTACTGGATGACCATCGAGTTCGGCCTGGTCGACACACCACAAGGACGGAAAATCTACGGCGGCGGTACTCTTTCTTCGCCAAAGGAGGCGGTTTACAGCTTGTCGTCAGCCCCCGAACACCAGCCTTTCGATCCGCTTGAAGCGATGCGCACACCGTATCGCATCGACATTCTGCAACCGCTGTACTTTGTCCTGCCGGATTTGAAGCGTCTGTTTGATCTGGCGCAGCAAGACATCATGGCGCTGGTCGGGCAAGGCATGCAGTTGGGCTTGCACGCTCCCAAATTTCCACCTAAAACCAAAAGCCACGCCGCCTGACCCTCGGCCCGCTATCCGACAAGGACCCTCTGCTTATGACCACCTTGAATCAAGCTCACTGTGAAGCCTGCCGTGCCGACGCGCCGCAGGTCAGCGAAGCCGAATTGCCGGAACTGCTCAAGCAGATCCCGGACTGGAACATCGAGGTCCGCGACGCGGTGATGCAGCTGAAAAAAGTGTTTCTGTTCAAGAATTTCAAATGGGCGCTGGCGTTCACCAACGCGGTGGGCGAAATTGCTGAAGCGGAAGGCCATCACCCGGGCCTGTTGACCGAGTGGGGCAAAGTGACCGTGACCTGGTGGAGCCACTCGATCAAGGGCCTGCACCGCAACGATTTCATCATGGCCGCGCGCACTGACGAAGTGGCCAAGGATGCAGAAGGCCGAAAATAAAATGTTCAACGGGCCGCGGACCCTGCTCACGCGGTCTGGCCCAATGAAATCAAGCTCGTCAGCGCCTCGCGAGATAAAAAGCCGGACAGTAAAAAAGCCATTTTGTTTCACGATCAGGGCAATCGGGGTAAAAAAATATCCTGATTGTCATTTTCGGTGGGTTATCCTGCGCAGGCTTTTTAAAGCACGGTTCTATCTGCAACCCCTTGCGAGGAGCGACGACGATGCATGAAATCCCTAACTTCCCACCAGGCCAACAGGAACCACAACAGTCGACTCTGGCTCAGCAAGAGCTTGGTCAACCTGTCGCAATGAAAGCAGCACCCTCGGCTCAAGATAGCCAGAAAGCCGGACGCAAAGACTGAAGGCGATTGTTTTCAGGCGTATCGAAAAACGGTTTTGCCGGTTTTCAATACGCCTGGAAAACCAGCAACAGGCAAACAGCAGATTTTTATGAGCGACTTCACTGAAACGCAAGCCAGCGCCCTGATTGGCACCGCCGAGAAAATGATCGAGATCTGGTCACGCCTCAGCCCGGAAAAACAGAGCGCCCTGCTTGCCCGCTTCGGTACTCAGGAAAACGCCCTGGCCGCCCTCGTAACCACACACCTTGTGGCACCCAGGCACGAATAACCTTCCATTCACGTTTATTTCAATCTGTTGCACCTGCATCACCCGATGCATCGGTATGATGAGCACTTCGAGAGCTTGCTAAGGGTTTTTCCCTGCCCGCTCGAACGCCATGCCCGCACAGAATGAAAGCCCGCCCCATGTCCGAGACACCGAAAAACACACCGCAAACCCCGATGGCCGTTACCCTGACCGTCGTTTCCATTGTGATGTTCACCTTCATCGGCTACCTGAACATCGGCATTCCCCTCGCCGTTCTGCCCGGCTACGTCCACAGTGATCTGGGCTTCGGTGCAGTCATCGCAGGACTGGTCATCAGCGTGCAATACCTGGCCACGCTGATCAGTCGGCCCTGGGCAAGTCGCATCATCGACAATCTGGGCAGCAAGAAGGCCGTGCAGATCGGGCTGACCGGCTGCGGGCTGAGCGGTGTGTTCATGCTGGTGCCGGTATGGCTGGACAGTTGGCCGATGGCGAGCCTGGTGATTCTGCTGATTGGCCGGGTGATCCTCGGTGCCGCGGAAAGCCTGGTCGGTTCGGGTTCGATTGGCTGGGGCATAGGCCGCGTCGGCGCGCAGAACACCGCCAAGGTCATTTCCTGGAACGGTATCGCCAGCTACGGCGCGCTGGCCATTGGTGCGCCATTAGGTGTGTGGATGGTTGACGAACTCGGCCTGTGGACAGTGGGCGTGAGCATCATGCTGCTGTGCGCGCTGGGGCTTTACCTGACATGGCACAAAGAGCCCGCGCCGATTGTGCAGGGTGAGCGACTGCCGTTCATGCATGTGCTGGGGCGAGTGTTTCCGCATGGCATGGGCCTCGCGCTGGGCGGTATCGGTTTCGGCACTATCGCGACGTTCATCACCCTGTATTACGCCAGCAACCACTGGCCGAATGCCGCGCTGTGCCTGACGCTGTTTGGCGGCAGCTTCATCGCCGCGCGCCTGCTGTTCGGCAACCTGATCAATCGCCTGGGCGGCTTTCGAGTGGCGATTGTCTGTCTGTCGGTGGAAAGCCTGGGCCTGTTGCTGCTGTGGCTGGCACCCACTCCAAACCTGGCACTGGCTGGCGCGGCGCTGACCGGTTTCGGGTTCTCGCTGGTGTTCCCGGCGCTGGGTGTGGAAGCGGTCAATCTGGTCCCGGCGTCAAGCCGAGGCGCAGCAGTAGGCGCTTATTCGCTGTTCATCGACCTGTCACTGGGCATCACCGGGCCACTGGCAGGCGCGATTGCTGCCGGCTTCGGCTTCGTCTCGATCTTCCTGTTCGCGGCACTGGCATCACTTACCGGGCTGGCGTTGAGCGTTTATCTGTACAAGCAGGCGCAGGTGTTGCGCCAGCGATGATCGGTGCTCATAGCTATACAGGTCCTGAATAGCCCGGAAAGCGGAATTTTCAGGCTTCTGCCCTCAGGGCGTGGGAGCGAAGGCGTTGTTTTGAACGCTAAATTCTCTGCGACGGTACGGGCCCTTTCGCGACCAAGTCCGCACGGCCTGCGGCCAGAATCAAGAGCGGACTTATGTATAGCGCTAAGCGCTCCGGCGTGTCACGAGACTGAAAAACACTTCAGAAATCCACTTTCCCGCGCCCGGCCTTGATCGAGCCGCGTTTGCTCTTGGACTCCAGGCGTCGGGTCTTGGAGCCGAGAGTCGGGCGGGTCGGGCGGCGTTTCTTTTCGACCTTGGCCGCGTTGACGATCAGCTCACTCAGGCGCAGCAACGCATCGGCACGGTTCTGCTCCTGGGTTCGATACTGCTGGGCCTTGAGCACGATCACGCCGTCGCTGGTAATCCGGCTGTCACTCAACGCCAGCAGCCGTTCCTTGTAGAACGGCGGCAGCGACGAGGCATTGATGTCGAAACGCAAATGCACGGCGCTGGAGACCTTGTTGACGTTCTGCCCTCCTGCGCCCTGGGCACGGATAGCAGTCAATTCGATCTCGGCGTCGGGCAGATGGACGTTGTTGGAAATCACCAGCATCGGGTTATCTTCTTCTCGGCAACGGGCAAGGCTACTTGCCGGACTGGGCAGGCACGATAACGCTACGCCTGTTTTTGGCCCGGTAACAGACCCACATCACCGCCAGCCAGACCGGTATCGCATACACCGATATGCGGATTCCGGGGATCATCAGCATGATGCCGAGGATAAACACCACAAACGCCAGGCACACATAGTTGCCATAGGGATACCACAGCGCCTTGAACAGCGGCACTTGCGCGGTCCGATTCATGTGCTGGCGGAATTTCAGGTGCGAGTAGCTGATCATCGCCCAGTTGATCACCAGCGTGGCCACCACCAGCGACATCAACAGTTCCAGCGCCTGCTGCGGTACGAAATAGTTGAGCAGCACCGCAACCAGTGTCACCGCGGCAGAGGCGAAAATCGCCTTGACCGGCACCCCGCGCTTGTCGACCTGGGCCAACGCCCTGGGTGCATCGCCCTGCTCGGCCATGCCCACCAGCATGCGGCTGTTGCAGTAGGTGCCGCTGTTGTACACAGAGAGTGCCGCTGTGAGCACCACGAAATTAAGAATATGCGCCGCCGTGTCGCTGCCCAGCATCGAGAACACCTGCACGAACGGGCTGCCGCTGTAGGAATCGCCAGACGCATTGAGACTGGCCAGCAGGCTGTCCCAGGGCGTCAGCGACAACAGCACCACCAGCGCGCCGATGTAGAAAATCAGGATGCGGTAGATGACCTGGTTGATTGCCTTGGGGATCACGGTCTTCGGCTGTTCGGCTTCGGCAGCGGTGAAACCGAGCATCTCCAGCCCGCCGAAGGAGAACATGATGATTGCCAGCGCCATCACCAAGCCGCCGACGCCGTTAGGGAAAAACCCGCCATGCTCCCAGAGGTTAGTCACCGAGGCCTGCGGGCCACCGCTGCCACTGACCAGCATGTAACTGCCCAGCGCGATCATGCCGATGATCGCCACCACCTTGATGATCGCGAACCAGAACTCGGTCTCGCCGAACACCTTGACGTTGGTCAGGTTGATGGCATTGATCAGCACGAAGAAGGCCGCTGCGGATACCCAGCCCGGGATGTCCGGCAACCAGTAATGGATGTATTTGCCGACGGCGGTCAACTCGGACATGCCGACCAAAATGTACAGCAGCCAGCAATTCCAGCCCGACAGGAACCCGGCGAAACCGCCCCAGTAGTTGTGTGCGAAGTGGCTGAACGACCCGGCGACCGGCTCTTCGACGATCATCTCGCCCAGCTGGCGCATGATCATGAAGGCGATGAAGCCGCAGATGGCATAACCGAGAATCATCGACGGCCCGGCTGATTTCAGCACGCCCGCCGAGCCGAGAAACAGGCCCGTCCCGATGGCACCGCCCAAGGCGATCAACTGGATGTGTCGATTCTTCAGGCCGCGTTTCAGTTCGCCCGAGGGTGAGGTTGTTTCACTCATTCAATAGCCACCTGATCGATCTTGTGCTGTGACGAAATAGAACCTGCTGCGCTTGTGACGCAACAGAATTGCAGCGTTCGAGGCGGATGGCCCGGAGCGTTGAACAGCACTGTTTCACAGAAAAAAGCGCAGCATTGTACACGGGCATTCCGGCTGAGGTTCAAAACCGGAAGGTCGATGCGTGACCGCAGTGTGACAGCGCTTTTCAGAGCGCCGAAAACGACAACGCCAGCCCTGTGGACTGGCGTTGCCATTCATTCACACCGAGCGATCACTCAGGCTTGCGACGACCGAAGCCTGGACGCTGACCTGAACCTGCCGGTGGACCACGACGTTTGCCTGACGGCGCATCATCGTTGACCAGCTTGATGCCGACACGCTTCGGGCCCGGTTTGGCCGGACGCTTGTTCATGTCGCTCGGACGCTCGGCGACCGGCGTACCACGGCTGTTGTCGGCCGGACGCGGCGCGCGTGAACCGGGCTTGCCCGAATCCTTGCGCGGCGAAGGACGCTGAGTCGAATCGCCACCGCGCGGACGATCGCGCTCGCTGCCGGTGATCTGCGGCTGACGCGGTGCGCGCTCGCCGCCGGTCGCCGGAGCACCAGCCGCCGGACGCAAGGTACGAACACGCTCGCCTTTGCCCAGAGGGCGCGACGATTGACGCTGCAGACGCTCCATCTTGTCTTTGGTCTTGGCATTCATCTGCGGCTGGGCCACAGGTTGCAGACCAACTTCAGCTGCCAGAATATCGACTTCGTACTGGCTCATTTCGCGCCAGCGGCCCATCGGCAGGTCGGAGTTGAGGAACACCGGTCCGTAACGCACGCGCTTCAGGCGGCTGACCACCAGCCCCTGGGATTCCCAGAGACGACGCACTTCGCGGTTACGGCCTTCCATCACCACGCAGTGATACCAGTGGTTGAAGCCTTCGCCGCCCGGTGCCTGCTGGATATCGGTGAAGCGTGCAGGACCGTCTTCGAGAATCACGCCATTCTTGAGGCGCAGCAGCATGTCGTCATCGACTTCGCCACGCACACGAACCGCGTATTCACGGTCCATTTCAAACGACGGGTGCATCAGGCGGTTGGCGAGTTCACCGTCGGTGGTGAACATCAGCAGGCCGGTGGTGTTGATGTCGAGACGACCGATGTTGATCCAGCGGCCTTCCTTCGGACGCGGCAGACGGTCGAACACGGTCGGACGGCCTTCCGGGTCGTCACGGGTGCAGATTTCACCATCGGGCTTGTTGTACATGATGACGCGACGGACCGTTTCGGCCGCTTCTTCGCGCTTGATGACGCGACCGTCGACACTGATGGCGTCATGCAGGTCGACGCGTTGACCGAGGGTCGCGTCCTTGCCGTTGACCTTGATACGGCCTTGGGTAATCCAGGCTTCCACGTCACGGCGTGAACCCACGCCAATGCGCGCCAGAACCTTCTGCAGCTTTTCGCCTGCGGGTCCGATTTCCTGGCTGTCCTGCTTGTCTTTTTCACTCATCTGGGCACCTCCCGGTGTGTCGAATCAGGGCTGGCCGAGAACCGGCAAGACCTGTGCCCGGCGCGCTGTGGATAGCGGCAAGGCGAAATACTTGAAAGCCCGGGCGACACTTGATCGCCGAGGGTCGACCATCATACGCCCATGCGCCGGTTTACGCATCCGGCGTCAACGGCAAATGCACGAATCACTTCTTCTTTTTACGACCGGCGGTCTTGAGCTTGGCCAGCCGCTTGGCAGACTCCTCGAGCACCGTGCGCTTGTCGTCCTTGTCGAGTTTCTTCCAGGCCTTGATTTCGCGCTTGCTGCGGCCGCATCCCAGACAAATGTCATCATCGAACTTGCACAGGCTGATGCAGGGGTTCTTGGTCGAACTCATGGGCAGCGAATCTCATGGCGAGTGGTATCAGATGTGACCCTGGGCTGGCGTATGAATTCGACCGAAATGCACTGGGCGTTGGCACGACAGTCCTGATTATCGTTCTGCACGCTCCAGGACGAGGTATCAAGAGGACGCAGAGCGCTCATGGCTACATACAGGTCATGTGGGAGCGAGCTTGCTCGCGAAAGGGCCCGTACAGAATCCGAAAATAGCGAGCCTGCACCATCGCCTTCGCGAGCAAGCTCGCTCCCACGAGACTTGTGTATCACGCTGAACGCTTCAGCGTGTGAGCGCGAGTCAATCAGACCTCATCGTCGCCTTTGTCGTCTTCAGGCTCTGGCTCCGCGCGCAGCAGGTCGTCGAAGTCGGTCTTGAGGCCCTGCTCCATCGAGTCCAGTTCCACCAGCAGGCTGCGGAAGCTGGTTTCGTCACGCGGGGCTTCCGGCTCTGCGTCCGGGTCGAGGCTGGCGTCGGCCAGGGCTTGCAGGTGCGCAGGCACCGGTGCCTCTTCGAAATCCAGCACCGGCTCGGTTTCCATCTCGCGCAGGTCGGCCAGCGGCGGCAGCTCGTCGAGGCTTTTGAGATTGAAGTGGTCGAGAAAGCCTTTGGTGGTCGCGAACATGGCCGGTTTGCCGGGCACATCCCGGTAGCCCACCACACGAATCCACTCGCGCTCGAGCAGAGTCTTGACGATGTGGCTGTTGACCGCGACACCACGGACATCTTCGATCTCGCCCCGCGTGATCGGCTGGCGGTAAGCGATCAGCGCGAGGGTCTCCAGCATGGCCCGGGAGTAACGCTGCGGCCGCTCTTCCCACAACCGCCCGACCCACGGCGAGAAGCGGTCACGAATCTGCAGGCGATAACCCGATGCCACTTCCTTGAGCTCGAAGGCGCGCCCCTCACAGGACTTGCGCAACACCTCGAGTGCCTTTTTGAACACCGGAGGCTCAGGGCGCTCACCTTCCTCGAACAACTCATACAGGCGCTCCAGCGTCTGCGGTTTTCCGGAGGCCAGCAGAAATGCTTCAAGCAGCGGGGCCAGTTCGCGGGGTTCGTTGAGGTTCATGGGTGTGTTCTTGCTCTACTCGGCTCGCGCCCGGACATGGATCGCCGCAAAGGGCTCGTTTTGGACCAGTTCGACAAGTGACTCCTTGACCAGCTCAAGCACCGCCATGAACGTCACGACCACACCCAGACGCCCCTCTTCGGCGGTAAACAGCTCGGCGAACGGCACAAAACCGCCGCCCTTGAGACGTTCCAGGACATCGCTCATGCGCTCGCGGGTGGACAGTGCCTCGAGGCTGACCTGGTGGCTTTCGAACATGTCGCCACGGTGCAGTACTTCGGCCATCGACATCAGCACTTCTTCAAGGCTGACATCCGGCAGCAACTTGCGTGCGCGGGCTTCGGGAGCGTCCAGTTTCGGCACGATGACATCGCGGCCCACCCGGCTCAGCCCGTCAATACCCTCGGCGGCGACCTTGAAGCGTTCGTATTCCTGCAAGCGGCGAATCAGCTCGGCGCGTGGATCGCCTTCTTCCTCTTCGACTTCCGCCGAGCGCGGCAACAGCATGCGCGATTTGATCTCGGCCAGCATGGCGGCCATGACCAGATACTCGGCAGCCAGCTCCAGGCGCACGGTTTTCATCAGCTCGACGTAACCCATGTACTGCTTGGTGATCTCGGCAACGGCAATATCGAGGATGTCGATGTTCTGTTTGCGGATCAGGTACAACAGCAGGTCAAGCGGGCCTTCGAACGCTTCGAGAAAGACCTCCAGCGCGTCGGGCGGGATGTACAGGTCGAGCGGCATCTGCGTGACAGCACGCCCGTAGACCAGCGCGAACGGCAGTTCCTGCTGGGCGTCTGCCTGGCTGTCCACTGCCTCGACGGCTGTCATCAGGCACGTTCACCGAACGGCGTCGGATCACCACAGCCGACCCGAACGACCTGAGGTTCACCCTCGGCCAGGTTAATGACCGTGGACGCCGAAATACCACCGATCCCGCCGTCGATGATCAGGTCGACCTGATGCTCGAGAATCTGGCGCATCTCGTAGGGATCGCTGAGCGGCACGCTGTCGCCCGGCATGATCAGGCTGACGCTCATCAGCGGCTCACCCAATTGCTCCAGCAGGGCCTGGGCGATGGGATGGCTTGGCACCCGCAGGCCGATGGTGCGGCGCTTGGGGTGCAGCACCAGGCGCGGCACCTCACGGGTGGCATTGAGAATGAAGGTGTACGGCCCGGGCGTGTGCGCCTTCAGTGCACGGAACGCGCCGGTGTCGACCTTGGCAAACAGCCCCAGCTGCGACAGGTCGCAGCACATCAGGGTGAAGTTGTGCTTGTCGTCCAGCTGGCGCAGGCGGCGGATGCGCTCGATGGCGCTCTTGTCACCGATCTGGCAGCCCAGTGCATAGGACGAATCTGTCGGGTACACCACCAGCCCGCCGGCCTTGATGATTTCAGCGGCCTGTTTGGTCAGGCGCGGCTGCGGGTTTTCCGGATGGACCTGGAAAAATTGACTCACGATTACTTCCTGTTCAGACGGCGGCAGTAGGCTGTTCATGTTTGAATCTGCACCACAAAGGCGGTAGATCTTCAGGCACGGGACGATAAGTACCGATCTCGCCCCAGGTGCCAGGACCGTGGAAGTCGCTGCCGGCAGAGACCAGCAGACCGAACTCGCGTGCAAGGATGGCCAGGGTTCCGACCTGATCGGCAGGCTGCATGCCATTGACCACTTCTATGGCGTGCCCACCGGCCTGGACGAAATCGCCGACCAGTTTACGCCGTTTGCTGCGGGTAAAGTCATAATGTGAAGGATGCGCAAGGCTGACCCACGCACCCGACGCCCGCAAGGTGGCGACCGTGTCCTCCAGCGTCGGCCAGTGCTGCTTCACATCGCCCAGTTTGCCCGCCCCCAGCCATTTGCGAAATGCCTCGGCGCGATCCTTGACGAAACCCGAGCGCACCATGAAGTCGGCAAAGTGCGGACGCGCAGGCGCATTACCGCTGTCACCCAGCTCCTGCTGAATCGCGCGAGCGCCTTCCAGCGCGCCAGGCATACCTTTGATCGCCAATTTACGGCTGATTTCTTCCGCACGCAGCCAGCGTCCTTCATGCAAACGGCCGATGGCTTCGGTCAGCGCCGGGGCCTGGGTATCGAATCCGTAACCCAGAATATGGATGGTCGCGCCGCCCCAGGTGCAGGACAGCTCCACCCCGTTGACCAGTTGCATACCCAATGAATGCGCCGCCGCACGGGCCTCTTCAAGCCCTTCGAGGGTATCGTGGTCGGTCAGCGAAAGGACGCGCACGCCGTTTTCATGAGCACGCGCAACCAGTGCCGTAGGCGAGAGCGCCCCGTCGGAAGCGGTGCTGTGGCAGTGCAGGTCTACATTCATAGTGATGCTTTCGTGTTCATTGATGTTTGTTATTATGCCGCCACATCCTGCTTCTGGCTGCCATTGTGAAACAATTCATCGACTTCATCCCGCTGCTCCTGTTCTTCATCGTTTACAAAACCGAGCCGCGTGCCGTGGATATCCTCGGCAATACCTATATGGTAGGCGGCATTTTCAGTGCAACGGCGATGCTGATCATCAGTTCGGTGGTGGTCTACGGCATTCTCTACGTCAAACAACGCAAGCTGGAAAAAAGCCAGTGGCTCACGCTGGTGGCGTGC
Organism: Pseudomonas cerasi; assembly: GCF_900074915.1. GTDB lineage: Bacteria > Pseudomonadota > Gammaproteobacteria > Pseudomonadales > Pseudomonadaceae > Aquipseudomonas > Aquipseudomonas cerasi. Next base: position 1,844,910 of record NZ_LT222319.1, on the reverse strand, counting down.
CTGGTGTTCGGCAGCCTGACCCTGGCCTTCCATAGCGAAACCTTCCTGAAATGGAAAGCCCCGGTGGTCAACTGGCTGTTTGCCGTCGCCTTCGCCGGCAGTCATTTCATCGGCGACCGTCCGCTTATCCAGCGCATCATGGGGCATGCACTGACCCTGCCGGCGGCGATCTGGACCCGGCTCAACATCGCCTGGATCATATTCTTCCTGTTCTGTGGCGCAGCCAACCTGTATGTGGCCTTCACTTATCAGGAATTCTGGGTCGACTTCAAAGTATTCGGCAGCCTGGGCATGACCCTGATCTTCCTGGTCGGCCAGGGAATCTACCTGTCACGCCACCTGCACGACACCGCTCCCAATACGACCAAATCCGAGGACTGACATGCTCTACGCAATCATCGCCACCGACGTCGAAAACTCGCTGGAAAAACGCCTCAGCGTTCGCCCGGCGCACCTCGATCGCCTCAACGCGCTCAAGGATGAAGGCCGTCTGGTGCTGGCCGGTCCACACCCGGCAGTCGACAGCAACGACCCCGGCGCTGCCGGTTTCAGCGGCAGCCTGATCGTTGCCGAGTTCGAATCGCAAAGCGCCGCCAAGACGTGGGCCGAAGCCGATCCATTTGTTGCCGCTGGCGTCTATGCCAACGTCGTGGTCAAGCCGTTCAAGCAAGTCCTGCCCTGATCCCCGCCCTTCGACAACACCTGCACGCCCTGCTTCCAGCGAAGCAGGGCCGTCCTGCCGCCCCGCCCTTCATTCATCATTCCCGCCTGCCTGCCGATAACCCGCTCAATGTGCGAATTTACACGGCTCGGTAAAAGGGAGTTCAGATGCGTTCAGCGACGTGGTGTCTGTTGGCGATATTGATGGCGGCGAGTGTGCAGGTAAACGCCGAGACGGTCGGTGAAGGTGGCGCATTACAGCCTTTGCATCAGCCAGGCACCGCCAGCCAGATGGCCGACCTCCAGGTGCGTCTCAAGGACAGCGAGCGGCAGCGCGAAGAATTGACACGGCAGTTACAGAACGCCGATCCGGAACGCAACAACGCCTTGCTGACACGTTTGCGTCAGGAGAACCAAAAGCTCAAGTTGCAGCTCAAAGAAGCACTGTCCGCAGCGCCCCCGCGCCTGCTGACCGAGCAGCAACAATGGTTCATCGCAGGCGGTGGCGTTGCGATGTTCGCCCTTCTGTGCGGTATATTGGTCAGCGGTTGGCGTAGGCAACGTCGGCAGTGGCTAAATTGAGTGAGTCATGAGCGAGCTGTTACTAATTGATGATGATCAGGAACTGTGCGAACTGCTGAGCAGTTGGCTGAGCCAGGAAGGCTTTCAGGTGCGCGCCTGTCACAACGGGACCAGCGCGCGTCAGGCATTGGCCGACGCCGCACCCGCTGCCGTGGTGCTGGACGTGATGCTGCCTGACGGCAGCGGTCTGGAGTTGCTCAAGCAATTACGTGCCGACCACCCCGACCTGCCGGTGGTCATGCTCTCGGCACGCGGCGAGCCGCTGGACCGCATTCTGGGTCTGGAACTGGGCGCTGACGATTACCTGGCAAAGCCCTGCGACCCTCGCGAACTCACTGCCCGCCTGCGCGCCGTGCTGCGCCGCAGTCATCCGGTCGCATCATCCAGCCAGCTCGAACTGGGCGACCTGACCTTCAGCCCGATGCGCGGTGTGGTCAGTGTCGACGAAAAGGAGCTGACCCTCACGGTGTCCGAAAGCCGCTTGCTGGAAGCGCTGATGCGCCAGCCCGGCGAACCGCTGGACAAGCAGGAGCTGGCGCAACTGGCCCTGGGCCGCAAACTGACCCTGTACGACCGCAGTCTGGACATGCACGTCAGCAACCTGCGCAAGAAAATCGGCCCGCACGCCGATGGCCGCCCACGCATCGTCGCGCTGCGCAGCCGCGGCTATTACTACGCGCTTTGAGTCGCTTCACGTGGCAAGCCTGACGCAGCAAGTTGAAAGCCCAGCGCTTCTGGCGTGTAGCCTTAAGCTGACAACTTGCAACGGTCTCCTTACACAAGCTTTACCAAGCGCTGACTGCGCTTGACCTTGATCTCCCTAAACTGGGCTCATCGGCATCGAGCCGCACTAGAGACAAGGAGATACACAATGCGCAAGACCCTGATCGCTTTGATGTTTGCCACTGCCCTGCCGACCATTGCCATGGCCGCACCACCAGCGCCACCTGCCGGTGGCCCGGATGCTGACGCACCTGCCATGCACATGGATCGCGATGACCGCGGCCCTGGCCCTGGCCCACGTATGGATCGCGGCCCTGGCCCGATGGGACCGATGGCCGAGCTGGACCTGACACGTGAACAGCGTCAGCAGATCGAACGCTTGATGCGCGAGCAACGGCACGAGCGTCGCGAAGTCACTCAAAGCTACCTGGAAAAAATGCCTGCTGCCGACCAGAAAGCAATGCACGACGAAATCGAAGCCAAACGCTCCAAGACCGACAGCGAAGTTCGTGCACTGCTGAGGCCTGACCAGCAGAAGCTGTTTGACGAGATCAAGAAGAAAGAAGATGAGCGTCGCGCCGAATGGGCCGAGTTCAAGGCCTGGAAAGCGGCAAAAGCAGCAAAAGCGCTGTAACCATCAGGCCTCGCGGCCGATGAGCTGAACACAACCCGGCATGCACGCGCATGCCGGGCTTTTTTACTGAGACCGAGGAAATCCCGTGCGTTCATTGTTCTGGCGAATCCTGGCCAGCTTCTGGCTGGCCATCGCTCTGGTAGGCGGCCTGTCGGTGCTCATGGGGCACATGCTCAATCAGGATGCGTGGATCCTCAGTCGTCACCCGGTGCTCAACTCGTTGCCCGAGCAGTGGACGCAACGCTTCGAGGACAAGGGCGCGGATAACGCTCAGGAATTTCTTCAGGACATCAAACGTCGCAATCGTATCGACACACAAGTGCTCAGCGACAGCGGCGAGCCGATGGTGCGTGGCACCTTCCCGCCGCGCGCCGCAGCTCTGGAAGCGCGGCAGCGGGAAGACGACGATCAGGGGCGCAAACTGCCCTGGCGCCGTCTGGCCACCGAGTACAGCAGCCCGAAGACCGGCGAAACCTACCTGTTCATCTACCGCGTTCCGCACCCGGAGCTCGACGAATGGCACCGTCAGAGTCTGATGTGGCCGCTGAGCGCGCTGGGCATTGCGCTGGTGGTGCTGACCCTGTTCAGCCTGTTCGTGACGCTGTCGATTACACGACCGCTGAGTCGCCTGCGCGGTGCAGTACACGACCTGGGGCAAACCAGCTATCAACAGCACAGCCTCGGACAGCTGGCCAACCGGCGTGACGAGTTCGGCGTGCTGGCCAAGGACTTCAACCGCATGGGCGCGCGCCTGCAAAGCCTGATTGGCAGTCAGCGTCAGTTGCTGCGCGATGTGTCTCATGAATTGCGCTCACCGCTGGCCCGATTGCGCATCGCCCTGGCGCTGGCTGAACGTGCGGAGCCTGCCGAGCGTGAAAAACTCTGGCCACGGTTGGGCCGTGAGTGTGACCGGCTGGAGGCGCTGATCAGCGAGATCCTGGCCCTGGCGCGCCTCGACGCCGAGCTTCGCGGCCCTGAGCCTGTCGACCTCGAAGCGCTGCTGCAGCGCCTGAAGAACGACACCCAACTGGACGGTATCGACCAGAACATTCGCGTCGAGGTGCAGGACAGCCTGCAGTTCAAAGGCTGGCCGGACATGATCGAACGTGCGCTGGACAACCTACTGCGCAACGCGCTGCGCTTCAACCCCTCCGGTCAGCGCATCGATCTGCAGGCAACTCAGGTCGGCGATCACGTCCGTCTGAGCGTCCGCGATCATGGTCCGGGGGTTGCCGACGAACATCTGGCACAACTGGGCGAGCCGTTTTACCGCGCCCCCGGCCAGACCACGCCCGGTCACGGCCTGGGGCTGGCGATCGCCAAACGCGCAGCGGAGCGACATGGCGGCACCCTGATGCTGGGCAATCACCCGGAAGGCGGGTTTATCGCCACGCTGGATCTGCCCAGAGAGCCGCTCAGTTTATCGTCTGTCTGATCAGCCCTGCCACTCGCTGACAAACCCGCCCACATCGACTTTTGGCGCTTCGCGCGGCGGGTTCAGCGGGGTGCCCAGGTACAGAAAGCCGAGCACTTCTTCGCCGGCTTCAAGGCCGAAGCCCTTGGCCACCTGCGGCGCATAGGACAGCTCGCCAGTCCTCCAGACCGCACCGATACCCAGTGCATACGCTGCCAGCAACACGCCATGTGCGGCGCATCCGGCGGTGATCCGCTGTTCCGAGTGCGGGACTTTGAAGTGGTCCTGCAAGCGCGCGATCACGACCACCACCAAGGGTGCACGCAATGGGCCAAGACGGGCCTTTTCCAGCGCCTGCGGGGTAATTTCAGCGCCACTCTCCTGCAGCGCCTGCGCCAGCATCTCGCCCATGCGGTCACGGGCCGCGCCTTCGACCGTCAGAAAACGATACGGTTTGAGCTGTCCATGGTCCGGCGCGCGCAATGCAGCACCGAACAGGATTTCCCGCTGCGCAGCGTCCGGGGCCGGGTCGACCAGTCGTGGAACCGATACACGATTGAGCAAAACGTCGAGCGCCTGCATGGACTGTCTCCTTGAAAAGTGATCGAGCATTCTAGAGCCTGTTTAGCGTCAATAACGAGTGCGACGGACAATTCGTTACCTCTGCGCTCGCAGCCGGTCCTCGGCGGCGCCGGTTTACATGCCCTCAAGCGCAGGTAGAATGGCGCCTTTCCTCACACCAGCCAGAGCCTGTCATGTCGTTGCCGACCTTGCGTATCATCGGTTTCATTATCGGCATCTTCCTGATCACCCTGGCTGTCGCCATGATCGTGCCCATGGCCACGCTGGTCATCTACGACCGTTTCGAGGACCTGCGCGAGTTCCTGTGGGCCAGCGCCATTACCTTTATCGCCGGCCTGGCGCTGGTTGTGCCCGGACGCCCCGACAACGTTCAGTTGCGCCCGCGGGACATGTACATGCTGACGGTCTCCAGCTGGATCGTGGTGTGCATTTTCGCCGCCCTGCCCTTTCTGCTGACCCAGCACATCAGTTACACCGACTCGTTCTTCGAGAGCATGTCCGGCATCACGGCCACCGGTTCGACAGTACTCAGCAACCTGGACAGCATGTCACCGGGCATTCTGATCTGGCGTTCGATGCTGCACTGGCTGGGCGGCATCGGCTTCATCGGTATGGCCGTGGCGATTCTGCCCTTGCTGCGCATCGGCGGCATGCGTCTGTTCCAGACCGAGTCCTCGGATCGCTCGGAAAAGGTCATGCCCCGCTCGCACATGGTGGCCAAGTTCATCGTGCTCGCCTACGTCGGCTTTACCGCGCTGGGCAGTCTGGCTTTCTGGGCGGCGGGCATGAGTCTGTTCGACGCGATCAACCATGCGATGTCGGCGATTTCCACCGGCGGCTTCTCCACGTCCGACCAGTCGCTGGCCAAATGGCCGCAACCGGCGGTGCACTGGGTGGCGATCGTGGTGATGATCCTCGGCAGTCTGCCCTTTACCCTGTATGTCGCCACCCTGCGCGGCAATCGCAAGGCGTTGATCAAGGATGAGCAGGTTCAGGGGCTGATCGGGCTGCTGTTGATCACCTGGCTGGTCATGACGGTCTGGTACGCCAACACCACGGACCTGCCGTGGACCGAAGCGCTGCGCCATGTCGCGCTGAACGTGACCTCGGTGGTGACGACGACGGGTTTTGCACTGGGTGACTACAGCCTGTGGGGCAATTTCTCGCTGATGCTGTTCTTTTATCTGGGCTTTATCGGCGGCTGTTCCGGCTCGACAGCGGGCGGCGTGAAGATCTTCCGTTTTCAGGTGGCCTACATTCTGCTCAAGACCAACCTCAATCAACTGATCCATCCGCGCGCGGTGATGAAGCAGAAATACAATGGCCATCGGCTGGACGATGAGATCGTGCGCTCGATCCTGACCTTTTCGTTTTTCTTTACGATTACTATCTGTCTGATCGCGCTGATGCTGTCGCTGCTCGGGCTGGACTGGATGACGGCGCTGACCGGCGCTGCCAGTACGGTATCGGGTGTAGGCCCAGGGCTGGGTGAGGTCATCGGGCCAGCGGGCAATTTCTCTACCTTGCCGGATGCGGCCAAATGGATTCTATCCGGCGGCATGCTGCTTGGCCGTCTGGAAATCATTACTGTGCTGGTACTCTGTGTACCGGCATTCTGGCGGCATTGAGGTCTGGCTGGGCGTCGGAGCGGACCGAGCGACGCTTCGCTTATTCGCGAAGACGGCATTTGATTTATCGTTACCACGCGGAGCATTGGCACGATAGTCGTAAACATGAGCAGGACTCGAATACTCCACATCGGCACGACAGCCGGCTAAATTTGTGTATAACAATAAGAACCCACACGAGGACAGGCACCGTGGATACCATCAGGCGTTTTTCGAGCTTTGCCGAGTTCTATCCTTTCTATCTTGCCGAGCACAGCAGCGCTACCAGTCGGCGTCTGCATTTTGTCGGTACATCGCTGGTGATTTTCCTGCTGGCGTTTGGTGTGGGCAGCGGCCGGTGGGGGTTGTTGTGGCTGTTGCCGGTCGCGGGTTACGGCTTTGCCTGGGCCGGGCATTTCTTTTTCGAGAAGAATCGTCCGGCCACGTTCAAGCATCCGTTTTACAGCCTGCTCGGCGACTTCGTGATGTACCGCGACATGCTCCTGGGCAAGGTGCCGTTCTAGGCCGCTTGCTTCAGGCAAGCGTTTCCTCGACCGCAACCTGTTGCGCCTTCAAATGCGCATCCGCCAGACGGAACAGTTCGATGTTGCCGTCCAGGTGTTCGATCAGGGCGGTACAGGATTCGACCCAGTCGCCGCAGTTGAGGTATTCCACGCCGCCCACCTGACGGATTTCCGCATGGTGGATGTGCCCACAGACCACCCCGTCCAGCCCGCGCTTCACGCATTCATGGGCGATGGCTTCCTCGAAATCGCTGATGAAATTCACCGCACTCTTGACCTTGTGCTTGAGGTACGCCGACAGCGACCAGTAGCCATAGCCGTACTTGGCGCGCCAGTGGTTGAGCCAGCGGTTGAGGGTCAGGGTGAATTCATAGGCCGAGTCGCCCAGAAAGGCCAGCCAGCGATGGTAACGGGTGATCACGTCGAACTGGTCGCCGTGAATGACCAGAAAGCGACGTCCATCGGCCGTCACGTGTTCGACTTCGTCGACCAGTTGGATGTTGCCCAGCACCAGCTTGGAGTAGCGGCGCAGGAATTCATCGTGATTGCCGGTGACGTAAATGACTACAGTGCCGCGCTTGCTCATGGTCAGCAAGCGGCGAATCACGTTGGTGTGTGCTTGTGGCCAGTACATGCCGCCGCGCAGTTTCCAGCCATCGATGATGTCGCCGACCAGATACACCTTGTCAGCCTGATAGCGCTTGAGAAACGCGGAGAGGTGCTCGGCCTGGCAATCGCGCGTGCCTAGGTGAACGTCGGAAATCCACAAGGTGCGCACGCGTTGTTTGCGGCTGGGTGTGGCGAGCTGAGCACTGGTCATGTGACGACCTCCGGCAGGGTTTCCAGAAGAGTGGAGCATGCCGGTTAACCGAATGTGACACGTGCGTGGCGATGTCGTGACAGTCGCCTGTATTACTGAGCACTTTCCGGAGTATGGCGGTCGTTGTGGCCCAGATCGCGGGCCGGGTCGATCTGGTCACGCAGCCGCTGCTTGAGCACTTTGGCTTCGGGAAAGCCACCATCGGCCTTGCGTTCCCAGAGTTGTACGCCGTCGCAGGTAATGTGGAACACGCCGCCGGTGCCTGGCTGCAGCGAGACTTTACCCAGATCGTCGCTGAACGTGCTCAGCAGTTCCTGGGCCAGCCAGGCAGCGCGCAATAGCCATTGGCATTGAATGCAATAAGTGATGATGACTTCAGGTTTTTCGGCAGACATGGGCGTCCCCTTCGGAAATTCAGACGACCATGATACGCAGCGTGCGCCGAATCAACGAGCGTTGGCGAAGCGACGCAGCGCACTGAGGGACACGTCCTGTTCCGGCGCTTGCGGAGCAGTATCGGCAGCCGCGCGCACCTTGACGCCCAGCAAGCCCAGCAAGCGGCTGCGAATCAGCTGGAACCCGGCCTGCCCGCTGTCACGCTGGCGCGGCAGGTCGACGCGAATGTCATCGGCAATCCTGCCATCGGCCAGCACGATGACACGGTCCGCGAGCAGGATCGCCTCATCGACATCGTGCGTCACCAACAGCACCGCCGGGGTGTGCTTGCGCCACAGGTCGATGATCAGCTGATGCATGCGAATGCGCGTCAAGGCATCGAGTGCAGCGAAAGGCTCGTCGAGCAGCAACAGTTTTGGCTCACGGACCAGCCCCCGGGCCAGCGCCACACGCTGCGCTTCGCCACCGGACAAGGTGGCCGGAAAGGCATTCAGCCGATGCGCCAGGCCAACTTCGGTCAAGGCCGCTTCGGCCCGAGCCTTGGCATCGTTGATGCGCAGGCCGAGAACCACGTTTTTCCATGCGCTTTTCCACGGCATCAGGCGCGGCTCCTGAAACACCGCCGCCCGCGCCACCGGCACACGCAGTTCGCCACTGTCGATCTCGTCCAGCCCGGCCAGGGTGCGCAGCAAGGTGGTCTTGCCAGAGCCACTGGCGCCGAGCAAGGCGACAAATTCACCTGGAGCAATGTCCAGATTCAGCCCGTCGATGACCCGTTGCCGGCCAAACTGACGCACCACGTTGCGCAGTTGCACAGGTGCCTGCCCTGCCTCGGGCGCGACAGTTGAAGTGTTGCGCAAATCGAGAGTCGCCATGTTTTCAATGCCTCACGAAGGTCGGTCGCCAGGCCAGCGCATAGCGCTCCAGCGTGCGAATGATGCCGTCGATCACCAGGCCAAGGACGCTGTAGATCAACAGACAGATAACGATTACATCAGTGCGCATGAAGTCCCGCGCATCGCTGGCCAGATAACCGATGCCAGCGGTGGTGTTGATTTGCTCGACAAAGACCAGGGCCAGCCACGAAATCCCCAGTGAATAACGCAGCCCGACAAAAAACGCAGGCAACGAGCCGGGCAGGATGACGTGCCAGATCAGCTCGCGGCGGCTCAGCCCGAGCGTGTTGGCAGCCTCGATCAGTTTCGGGTCGATATTGCGGATGCCGGAGAACAGGTTCAGGTACACCGGAAAGGTGGTGCCCATGACGATCAGCGCCACTTTGGTGAACTCGCCAATGCCGAACCAGAGGATGAACAGTGGCACCAGTGCCAGCGAGGGAATGGTGCGCATCATCTGCATGGGCGAGTCGAGAACGATTTCGCCGCGTCGGGAAAGCCCGGTCACCAGCGCAGCCACCACGCCAATACTGACGCCGATGCTCAAGCCCAACAGCGCCCGTTGCAATGAAACCCACAAGTGGTGAGCCAGTTCGCCCGAGACGATCATCGACCAGAGCGTACCGCCGATCTGCGACGGCGCGGCAATCACGCGGACTGGCAGCAGCCCGGTTTGTGAGGCCAGCTCCCAGAGCAGCATCAGCGCCAGCGGGCTGAGTAGGCGCAAGACAGAGCCCGGCACTTGCCAGCGCGGGCGACCCGGTTGCGAGGCGCGGCCCTGTGCAGGTTTATTGACCACCAGAAAACCGGGTTCCGCGGGGATGAGTGTTGTGTCAGACATGGGTACATCCTTCCTGGACAAATCGGGCAAGGCGGACCCGATGCATTATGAAGGCCATGTTATGAGCATAAGAACGTCACGTGAAATTCGATTTAGAACTAAGCTAATAGTTAAAATATTTGATCACCAACCTATACGATAATGCATATTTTTTATAATTAACTTAGACCGAAATCGAATTTCACAGCGTCTGCTCCTTGCCTTTATGGTGCCTCTCGACAAGGTCGAACGGACCTCAACCATTGGCAGGAGTTTTCATGAGCATCGAATTCATTGGCTATATCGCCACGCAACCCGGTTCTGAAATCCACCCGCGCAGCGGCGCGACCATCCAGCCCGACTACGTGAAGACCGTGGCCAAGGCTCATGAAGATGCCGGTTTTGATCGCGCACTGATCGCCTACCACTCCAACAGCCCGGACAGCACGCTGGTCGCAGCGCATGCCGCCAGCGTCACTACCAGACTGAAGTTCCTGGTCGCCCATCGCCCGGGCTTCATCGCCCCTACAGTGGCGGCACGGCAGTTCGCGACGCTGGACGTGTTCAATGGCGGCCGCACTGCCGTGCATATCATCACCGGCGGTGACGACAAGGAACTGCGTGCCGACGGCAGCCACATCGGCAAGGACGAACGCTACGCACGCAGCGACGAGTACCTCAGCGTGGTGCGTCAGGAATGGACCAGCGACAAGCCGTTCGATCATAACGGCACCTACTATCAGTTCGAGGGTGCGCACTCACTGGTCAAATCCCCGCAGCAGCCACATATCCCTCTGTACTTCGGCGGTTCCTCGGCAGCGGCAATTGCTGTGGCCGGTAAACACGCCGATGTCTATGCGTTGTGGGGCGAGACGTATGAACAGGTCCGTGACGTGGTGAAACAGGTTCGCGCCGAAGCCGCCAGACATGGGCGGACCATTCGTTTCAGCCTGTCATTGCGTCCGATTCTGGCCGAGACCGAGGAACAGGCCTGGGCACGCGCCGACAGCATTCTGGAAAAGGCCAAGGCCCTGGCAGACCGCAACGGCTTCGTACGTCGCGAACCACCGAATGAAGGATCACGCCGTCTGCTGGCCGCCGCAGCACAAGGATCGCGCCTGGACAAGCGCCTGTGGACAGGCATTGCCGGCCTGCTCGGCGCCCAGGGCAATTCGACCTCGCTGGTCGGTACCCCGGAACAGGTCGCTGAAGCGCTGCTGGATTACTACGACCTGGGCATTACCACTTTCCTGATTCGCGGCTTCGATCCATTGGAAGATGCCATCGACTACGGCAAGAAGCTGATCCCGCTGACTCGCGCATTGGTGGCGCAGCGTGAACAGCAGGCTCGTGAACAGGTCGCCTGATTCAACCCATACCCTGCGGGCCGGTCTGACGCCCAGCGCCAGACCGCCTGCCCGCGATGCGGTGTTCAGGCGGCGGCCGAGACAGGCTTGAGCGACCGGGCCACCAGTGCGCCAAAGGCTTCGACCGGCGCTTGCAGGTTACCCAGGAAGCGCGGGTAGAACAGCCACAAGTCCATTACCGGTTTGAAGTCCTTGAGCGGCAGCGCCACCAACTGCTCGCGATGCGCGCTGCGTTCCAGCAACGGCCTGGGCACCAGGCCAAGCCCCATGCCGTCGGCCACCAGCCCCAGTTGCAGCTCGGTGCCGAAAGTTTCCAGATTGACCTTCATGCTCAAGCCCTGATCGGTCAGCGTGCGCTGCAAGCCTGCACGAAAACCGCAGCCGTCCGGATTCAGCACCCAGCCCTGCGCATAACAGTCTGCCAGCTTGCCGGGCTTTTTCGGCACCAGGCCCTTGGCGCAGACCACCACCAGCTCCATCTTGCCAATCGACTGACCAATGATGTTGTCCGGAAATATCTTGCCCGCCGGAAACAGCGCAGCCGCCGCATCCAGCTCGCCGTTTTCGATCTTGCCGATCAGGTGGCTGCCCCAACCGGTGCTGACCTGAGCACGCAGATCGGGAAATTCCCCACGCAACTGCTTGAGCGCATCGAGCAGCACCACGTCACCGATGGTTTGTGGCACGCCCAGACGCAGCAGACCGCTGGGCGGCGTGTCACTGGCCACCAGCTCGCGCAACGAATCCATCTCGCGCAGGATCGCCAGGCACTTCTGGTACACCTGAATACCCATCGGAGTCGGCTTGAGCGGCTTGGTATTGCGGTCGAACAGCTCGACCCCGAGGGCTTGCTCGAAATTCTGCACCCGGCGCGTGATGGCGGGCTGGGTCAGGTCCAGCGATTCAGCGGCGTGGCTGATCGACTGGCAGCGGATGACTGCAACGAACGCATCGATATCATCAATTTTCATTCGGACCGCACATAAAAAAGAGATTAAACATAGGCAAAAAGCATAGTACCAGCAGGCGCTCATGGATAGCCCGAGCGTAGATTTCGCGGATTACCACCAAGAAGTAAAAGACGTTTTCGTTATAACCTAATCATTAAAAAATAGCATATTAAATATCCATATTATGCTTATATCAAACCATTGCCCGACCTTGATCTGGAAATGGACATGACTCAGAACCGACACCCGGAACGACTCGGGGCCTTTATCGATGCACTCACCGAACTGCTTGGCAGCGAACCGCACGAAGGCGATCTGTTGCGCCGCGGCGGCAAGCTGCTGGCGCAACTGGTCAGCCACGATGACTGGCTGGCAGAAGAGTTCGCCGTACCCGATGCCAATCGCTACCAGCAATTTTTGCTGCATGTCGATCCACAGCAGCGCTTTTCGGTAGTCAGTTTCGTCTGGGGGCCAGGGCAACGCACGCCGATTCACGACCATCGCGTGTGGGGGCTGATCGGCATGTTGCGCGGCGCGGAAGATTCCCAGGGTTACCTTCGCAACGCGCAAGGACGCCTGGAAACCAGCGGCCCGGCGATTCGCCTGCAACCCGGCCAGGTCGAGGCGCTGTCACCGCACAGCAACGATGTTCATCAAGTCAGCAACGCCTTCAGCGATCAGGTGTCGATCAGCATCCACGTTTACGGCGCCGATATCGGCACCGTGAAGCGTGCGGTCTATGACCTCGACGGCACCGAAAAACTGTTCATTTCCGGCTATTCGAACGCCGCAGCCACTGCCCATCAGGATCAGCCAACAGGGAGCCCGACCCCATGACTACATCTGCCACCCGATCATTCGCCGATATTCGCCAGGCCTTGCTGGACCGCCAGGAGCTGGCCTTGGTAGATGTCCGCGAAGAGGCCCACTTTGCCCAGGCTCATCCACTGTTTGCCGTGAACATCCCGCTGTCGAAGCTGGAGCTGGAGGTTTTCTCCCGCATTCCGCGACGCGACACTGCCGTGACCCTGTACGACGATGGCGAAGGCTTGGCGCAGGTCGCCCTGCAACGCCTGCAGACACTGGGCTACAGCGACGTGAAGCTGCTCGACGGCGGCCTGCAGGGCTGGCGCACGGCTGGCGGCGAACTGTTCATCGACGTGAATGTGCCGAGCAAGGCGTTTGGCGAGCTGGTGGAGCATCACCGCGCCACCCCGTCGCTGGCCGCAGAAGAGGTCAAGCGCCTGCTCGACAGCAATGCCGACGTGGTGGTGCTCGATGCCCGGCGCTATGACGAATACCAGACCATGAGCATTCCTGGCGGCATCAGCGTACCAGGCGCCGAACTGGTGCTGCGGGCACGTGAGCTGGCACCGGATCCCTCTACTCGAATCATCGTCAATTGTGCCGGTCGCACGCGCAGCATCATCGGCACCCAGTCGCTGGTCAACGCGGGCCTGCCCAACCCGATCAACGCGCTGCGCAATGGCACGATTGGCTGGCTGTTGGCCGGCCAGACGCTGGACCATGGCCAGAACCGGCGCTTTGCGGCCGTCAGTGAAGAGACCCGCGAAACCGCCAGTGCCGATGCACGCAAAGTGGCCGATCGCGCCAGCGTCAAACGTGCCAGCCGTGCTGATTTGCAACGCTGGCAAGCCGAGGCTTCACGCACCACTTACCTGTTCGATGTACGTACCCCGGAAGAGTTTGCCAAAGGCCACCTGCCCGGCGCGCGCTCTACACCGGGCGGGCAACTGGTGCAGGAAACCGATCATTTCGCCAGCGTCCGCGGTGCGCGAATCGCTCTGCTGGACGACGACGGCGTACGCGCCAACATGTCGGCGTCCTGGCTGGCGCAATTGGGTTGGGACGTGTCGGTGCTCGATGACCTGGATGCAGCAGACTTCAGCGAACAGGGCGACTGGGACGCGCCCTTCCCGACGCCACCGCAGGTGGAGGCGATCAGCGTCGAGACTCTCGCCCACTGGCAGACACAGGTCAACGTGGCGGTGCTGGATTTCACCGCCAGCGCCAACTATGTCAAACAGCACATTCCCGGTGCCTGGTGGACCTTGCGCGCCGACCTCAAACAGGCGCTGGGCAAGCTGCCACCCGCTGACCGTTATGTTCTGACCTGCGGCAGCAGCCGTCTGGCGCGCTTTGCCGTAGCCGACCTCGAAGCGTTGACCGACAAGCCGGTGTTTCTGCTCGAAGGCGGCACCGCCAGCTGGATCAAGGCCGGTCTGCCGCTGGAACACGGCGAAAGCCGACTGGCCTCGCCACGCATCGATCGCTACCGCCGCCCGTACGAAGGCACCGACGCACCGCGCGAAGCCATGCAGGCGTATCTGGACTGGGAATTCGGCCTGGTGGAGCAGCTGGGACGTGACGGCACACACGGGTTTTATGTGATTTGAGCGGATAAACGACCATCGTGCCAATGCTCTGCGTGAGGAATGATGGGTGTCTGGACGACCAATCAACTCAATGGAGAAACACCTCGATGCTGCCTTTTTTCAAATCCGCCCGCCCCTTTAAAAGCCTGCTGCTGGGCGCACTGCTCAGCCTGCTGGCAGGTCAGCAGGTGCTGGCTGCCGAGCAGGCGCCGTTGCTGGTCGCCAATCAGAAGTCGCTGCTGAAAATCCTGCTGCAGGTCTCCGGAGAGCTCAAAGACGTGCCTTACGAGATCCAGTTTTCCGAATTCCCCTCGGCAGCCCCGCTGGGAGAGGCACTGAATGCGGGCGCGGTGGATATCGGTGCGCTGGGTGATGCGCCTTATGTATTCGCTCTGGGCGCGGGTGCCCCCCTGAAAGTGGTCAGCATCACCCATGCCCAGGGCCGCTTCACCACCGCTGTGCTGGTGCCCAAGGACTCGCCGATCAAGACCGTTGCCGACCTCAAGGGCAAGCGTATCGTTACCGGACGCGGTTCCATCGGCCATTATCTGGCGATCCGCGCCCTGCATGAGGCCGGGCTGAAAACCAGTGACGTCACTTTCATCAATCTGCTACCCAGTGAATCGCGTCTGCTGCTGGACAGTGGCGATGCGGACGCCTGGGCGACCTGGGACCCGTACACCACGATCTCCATCACGCAAAGCGACGCGCGGGTGCTGGTCAGCGGCAGCGAGCTGCTGAGCAACCACCTCTACCTTGCCGCAACCAGCAAGGCCATCGAAGGCAAACGCGCGCAACTGGACGATTTCGTTGCGCGTGTGGAACGCGCCTTCAATTGGTCCAACGCCCATCCCGAGGAGTACGCGGCGGCCCAGGCGAAAGTCACCGGCCTGCCCCTGGCGGTGCATCTGGCGGTAGCCAAGGCGACGAAAATGCAACGTACGCCGATTGACGATCAGATTGTCCAGGGCCTGCAAAACACGGCCGACACTTACCTGGCTGAAGGCATCCTGAGCAAACGGATCGACGTTTCGACAGGCTTCGACAAAAGCTTCAACGCATCGCGCGCGCAGATCGCGCAGGCCACCGCCCCATAAACGCTGCGACAAGGACACCGCATGACACTCTCGCCCCTGCGCCCTATCCCGCGCCAGTTGCATAACGCGCCCGAGTCCGACGAGGACTTCAGCAAACGGCTGGCGGAACTGACCGCAGCACTGGCCGAAACCGCCGAGCAATACGACATCAGCGCGCAATTTCCCCATGCCAACTTCCAGTTGCTGCACGCTCACGGCCTGCTTGGCCTGACCGTTCCGACCGAACTGGGCGGCGGCGGTGCCGACTTGCCCCGTGCTCAACAGGTGATCAGTGCGGTGGCCAGGGGAGAGCCGTCGACGGCGCTGATTCTGGTCATGCAATACCTGCAGCATTCAAGGCTGCAGGAGAACCGCAACTGGCCAAGCCATCTGCGCGTGCAAGTGGCCAAACAAGCCGTGCGCGAGGGCGCGTTGATCAACGCTCTGCGCGTCGAGCCCGATCTGGGAACGCCCGCGCGGGGTGGCCTGCCAGGCACCATCGCGCGCCGCACCGCTCAAGGCTGGCGCATCAGCGGCAGCAAGATCTACTCCACCGGCAGCCACGGTCTGACCTGGTTTGCCGTGTGGGCGCGCAGCGATGACGATGACCCGCTGGTGGGCAGCTGGCTGGTCCACAAGGACACGCCGGGCATCACCGTCATTGAGGACTGGGACCATCTGGGCATGCGCGCCTCCAGCAGCCACGAAGTCAGATTCGACAACGTGCTGGTGCCACTTGATCACGCCGTCAGCGTCAGCCCGTGGAGCGCCCCACAATCCGAACTGGATGGATCGGGCCTGCTGTGGATGTCGGTGCTGCTGTCGTCGGTCTACGACGGCATCGCTCAATCCGCCCGCGACTGGCTGGTGCACTGGCTGGAACAGCGCACGCCCTCCAACCTCGGCGCGTCGCTGTCGACCTTGCCGCGCTTTCAGGAAACCGTCGGGCAGATCGATACCCTGCTGTTCGCCAATCGCAGCCTGTTGCAATCGGCTGCCCACGGGCACACACCTGCCCAGCACGCCGGGCAGATCAAATACCTGGTGACCGGCAACGCCATCCGCGCGGTAGAGCTGGCCATCGAGGCTTCGGGGAATCCGGGACTGTCACGCAGCAACCCGTTGCAGCGCCACTACCGCAACGTCCTGTGCGGTCGGGTGCACACCCCACAGAACGACGCAGTACTGACGGGCGTGGGCAAGGCGGCCTTTGCGGCGCGCAGCAAAGACCATTAAAACCTGTCAGAGCAGTGACGGCGGTTCGAACGCCGTCACCGGCGGCAGATCCTGGTCCCATCTGACGATGTCCACCGATGCCGTCTGCGCTGCACAGCCCTGTGACAGGCTGGAGGCGCCTACATCTTCGGTGATCACATTCGGGTTGCCGTGTTTTTCCAGGCTGCCCCGTTCGCCGTGCACCAGCGGGTCGAACCAGGCCCCGGTGGCAATCTGCACTACGCCGGGGCGAATGCCGTCCGAGACGATCACCCCGGCCAGAAACGCGCCCCGCTCGTTGAACACCTTGACCACATCGCCATCGACCAGTCCGCGTGCGCGAGCATCCAGCGGATTAAGGGTCAGCGGCTCGCGCGCCTGAATTTTCGAGGAGCGACTGTAACTGCCGTGGTCGTACTGGCTATGCAGACGGGTTTTCGGTTGGTTGGACAGCAAGTGCAGCGCGTGGGTTGGCCGAGGCTTCTCCAGCCACACCGGGTGACCGGGGCAATCGGCATAGCCAAAGCCTGCGATGCGCTCGGAGAAAATTTCGATGCGCCCGGACGGTGTCGGCAACGGATGCGCGTCTGGGTCTTGGCGAAAGGATTCGAGCAGTATGTTGTCGGTGTGCGGGTAGTCTATTTCCAGTACACCTTCACGCCAGAACTGCTCAAACTCCGGCAGGGTGATGCCGAACGTTTCGGCCCGTTGCCGAGACTCGTCGTAGATAAAGTGCAGCCATTCCTGGGCATCCCGGCCTTCGGTAAACGCCTGTGCCACCCCCAGTCGCTCGGACAGCGCGGCCAGGATCGAGTAGTCGTCACGCGATTCGCCCACTGGCTCGATCGCCTGCTGCATGGCGATCATGAAGCGGTCGGAGGCCGAACTGCCGATGTCATTGCGCTCCAGAGCAGTGGTGGCCGGCAGTACGATGTCGGCATAGCGCGCCTGAGCGGTCCAGAACTGTTCGTGAACGATGATGGTTTGCGGCCGCTGCCACGCCTCCAGCAGCCGATTGAGGTCCTGATGGTGGTGAAAGATATTGCCACCCGCCCAGTACACCAGGCGAATGTCCGGGTACGCGCGCTGCTGTCCGTTGTAATCGAAGGGTGTGCCGGGATTGAGCAGCATATCCGTCACCCGCGCGACCGGAATGAAGTCCGTGACCGGGTTGCTGCCTTGGGAAAAGCGCGGCCCCGAGAACGCCTTGCGGCCACTGCCGGTGTTGTTCATGCAACCATACCCCAGGCCGAAACCGGCACCGGGCAAACCGATCTGCCCCAACAGCGCGGCCAGGGTTACCGTCATCCAGAAGGGTTGCTCGCCGTGTATCGAGCGCTGCAATGAATAGGCGACGTTGATCATGGTGCGCTTGCTGGCCATGCGTCGTGCCAGCTCGACAATCTGCTGCGCAGGAATATCGGTCAGCGCCTCGGCCCAGCGCGGGTCTTTCGGCTGGCCATCGGTGTGGCCCAGCAGATAATCGCGAAAACGCTCATAGCCCACGGTATAGCGCTGGACGAAATCCTCGTTGTGCAGCCCTTCGCTGATCAACACCCAGGACAGCGCCATCATCAACGCCGTGTCGCCGCCGGGACGTACCGCCAGCCACTGGTTATGCGTCGGGCCAACCAGATCGTCACGCAGCGGGCTGACATTGACAAACTGCACGCCCGCGTCGGACATGCGTCGCAGCGCGTCGCCCAACAGATGGTCGCTGGCACCGCCGGGGCTGGTCTGCGCATTCTTGGCGGGCAAGCCACCGAACGCGACGAACAGCTCACAATGCTCGGCCAGGTTCTTCCAGGAGGTATGCGCCGCCAGCAGCCAGTCCATGTTGCCGACGATGTGCGGCATCAGCACCCGCCCGGCACCCAGGCTGTAGCTGTCGGTGCTGAACACATAACCGCCGATGCAGTTGAGGAAGCGATGCAACTGGCTTTGTGCGTGATGAAAGCGCCCCGCGCTGCCCCAGCCGTAGCTGCCGCCAAAAATAGCCTGATTGCCGTGTTCGTGCCTGACTCGCTGCAACTCGCTGGCGACCAGATCCAGCGCGACGTCCCAGGAGACCTCGACAAACGGCTCCTGACCACGCAGATCGGGTCGTCCACCGGCCTGCTGAAGAAAACTGCGGCGTATCGCCGGGCGCCTGATGCGGGTCGGTGAGGTAATGGCGTCGGCAACCGAATCGCCTATCGGAGAAGGGTCCTTGTCCCATTCTGCGGGCAGCAGCCCGGCCAACTTGCCGTCCTCGACTTGTGGACGATAAGCGCCCCAATGCAGTGATGTGAAACTCATGGTGAAGGCCCCCGGATAAGCGCAGTGGCAGGCGCTCGGTCAGCGCGCGGCCTGCGTCTGATCGGCCAGCGCTGCACTGAACGACTCGTCAAACACGCTGGCAGCAGGATAACGCTTGGTGAGCCCCGCGTTGTTGAAAAAATCGATGGTCTGCTGCGCACCGGCAACTACTTGTGCAGTGATCGGCACGACCACCACCTGAGCACGGGAGAACCAGCGCCGAGCCACCTCGGCATCGGCCTTGGTCAGCGCGGCCCAGGCGTTGGCATAGCGTTCATTGTGCTGCGGATCGCTGACCGACCAGGCGCGGGCGGCCTGCAGGCGCTGCAGGAAATCGCTGATCTGAGTACGCTTGTCCTTGATCGCCTGATCGTTGGCGACGATGAAGCTTTGCGCAGGAATCAAGCCCTCGGCAGTGGCGATAATCCGCGCGCCCTGCCGCTCCTGTTGAGTCACATAGGGTTCCCAGGTGGCAATCGCATCCACCGAGCCGCCATCCAGCGCGTGGGAGGAATCCAGTGCGCTGAGGTAGCGATATTCAACGGCATCGCGGGCGACACCTGCCTTGTCCAGTGCAGTGAGCATCAGTTGCTGGCTGAACGAACCTTTCCAGATGGCGACTTTCTTGCCCGCCAGATCCGCCACGGTCTTGATCGGCGAGTCCTTGCGCACAACGATGGCAACGCCGTCGAGGTTCTGCCGTGACACTCCGATCACCTTGATCGGAGCGCCCAGCGCGCCCATGAAGAGCGCAGGCGAATCACCCAGCAAGCCGATGTCCAGGCTGCCGACGTTCAAGGCCTCGGCGACCGGCGAGCCTGCGGTGAACTGCTTCCACTCCAGTTCGTAAGGCAAATTCTCAAGCACCCCGGCGGCTTCCATCACGGTACGCGCGCTGTAGCTCTGATCGCCGACGATCAGATTGGCCGCCTGGGTATTGAGCGAGGCCACAAGGCCCAGCGCCAGCCCCTTCAGCAAGCGTTGGCTCCAAAGGACGAGGGTCGTTGGCACAGGTATGTTCTCCACAGGCATTGGGCAAATCGAAATGATCGGCAACGACCCTAACACCCGAACAAAAATTAGCTAAATTCATTTTTGTTCTAGCCTAAGATGCAAATTAATCATCAACAGATCGGCCGCCAGCCTGCTTCAAGCTGGCCGATCATTCAGCTCAATGCCTGACTCCAGACGCTCGCGCAGGAACTCGATGAATGCCTGCACCGGTCGCGACGCCTGACGGTGTTGCGGGTAAACCGCTGACAGCGTCAAGGGCTCGGGGCGCAGCTCGTCCAGCACCCGCACCAGGCTGCCGTCGCGCAACGCCGCGCCAACAATGAAGGTCGGCAAATAGGTGATGCCCAGCCCGGCAATCGCCGATTCCCTCAGCAACTCGCCATTATTGGCACGCATGCGCCCGCTGACATTGAGGGTCAAAGGCTTGTCGTGCCCCTGAAAACGCCATTGCGCCTGACGGCTGTGGCCATAGGGCAGGCAATCATGGGTGTGCAGGTCTTCGGGCCTTTGTGGTGTGCCGCGCACGGCCAGGTACGCCGGACTGGCGCAATACACCCGGTCGATCGAGGCAATGCGCCGGGCGATCAGACTGGAATCTTCCAGCACCCCGATACGCAGCACCACGTCGTAGCCTTCGCTGATCACATCCACCGGACGATCACTCAGATCCACTTCCACCGCCACGTCGCGATAGCGCTGCAAAAACAGCGGTAGCAGGCACGCCAGGTGCGTAACGGCAAACGACAGCGGCGCACTCACGCGCAAGGTGCCACGCGGTTCGTTGTTCTGCCCGGCGATGCCCTGCTCCACCTGTTCCAGCTCGGCCAGCAGGCGCAGGGCGGATTCGTAGTAACTCTGCCCCAACGGCGTGACATCCAGACGTCGCGTCGAACGGTTGAGCAGGCGTACGCCTAGCCGCTCCTCCAGTTGCATCAGGCGCCGACTGACAAACTGCTTTGAGAGGCCCAGCTTGTCGGACGCGGCGGTCAGGCTGCCTGACTCCATCACCTGGCAGAACATCCGCATGTCTTCGAAAGGGTTCATATGTTACGACCTGATCAAGCGCTAATGGCGTTCGGCAGAGCGTAACGCAGCACTGGGTACTGTCAACCTCAGCGAGACAGTTATTCATATTTCAGCTACTTATTGCGACAGTCGATAAGCCGTACTCTTGCTCCTACGTGATCGATTGCTGAATGTGCAGCGTCGATAGATGGAGAAAGAATCATGCTGACTCTTCGCAAAGCCTCTGATCGTGGTGCAGCCGACCACGGCTGGTTGAAATCCTTTCACACCTTTTCCTTTGCCGGCTATCGCAATCCGCAGGAACAGGGTTTTTCCGACCTGCTGGTGATCAACGACGACCGTGTCAGCGCAGGCAAAGGCTTCGGTCAGCATCCTCACCGGGACATGGAGATCTTTTCCTATGTGCTGGAAGGCGCGCTGGAACACAAGGATACACTGGGCACTGGCTCGGTGATTCGCCCTGGCGACGTGCAGTTGATGAGCGCCGGCACGGGTGTGGCACACAGCGAGTTCAACCATTCGCAGACCGAGGGCGTGCATTTTCTGCAGATCTGGATCGTGCCGAATGTTGCAGGCGCGGCGCCCGACTATCAGGAGAGGCATTTCAGCCCGGAGCAGAAACGCGGCCGCTTGCAACTGATCATTTCGCCCGAAGGCGAGAACGGTGCGGTCAAGGTGCGCCAGGACGCTCGAGTGTATGCCGGTCTGTTCGATGGCGATGAAAGCGCGACCCTGAAGCTGGCAGCCAACCGCTATGCCTACGTACACGTTGCCCGTGGCAGTGTGGTGCTCAACGGCGAGCAACTGGGTGAAGGGGATGGCGTGCGTGTACGCGACGAACAGATCCTGAGCCTGAGCGCAGGGGTTGACGCAGAGGTGTTGGTGTTCGACATGAGAGCAAACGAATTGCCGCAGATGCCTCGAGCCTGAAATGAAAAAACGCCGCTCTTAGAGTGGCGTTCCTTTATATAACGTTAAAACATCTGGCTTAAAACGCACAAACAAAAACGCCGCTCTGTTGAGCGGCGTTTTTGTGAATTTGGAGCGGGAAACGAGACTCGAACTCGCGACCCCGACCTTGGCAAGGTCGTGCTCTACCAACTGAGCTATTCCCGCAATATGGCGTCCCCTAGGGGACTCGAACCCCTGTTACCGCCGTGAAAGGGCGGTGTCCTAGGCCACTAGACGAAGGGGACACTGCCTGAAACACAATGGTGTGTGTTTCAGTTCCAGACATCATCCGAAGACGTGTTCTGGTTTCACTCAACCCTGCCCTAAGGCAAAGCTGCTTAAAATTGGAGCGGGAAACGAGACTCGAACTCGCGACCCCGACCTTGGCAAGGTCGTGCTCTACCAACTGAGCTATTCCCGCAATGGCGTCCCCTAGGGGACTCGAACCCCTGTTACCGCCGTGAAAGGGCGGTGTCCTAGGCCACTAGACGAAGGGGACACACGTACAACATTCACTACTTATTTGCGCTACGCTGTGTGCTTTACGCTGTAAGTGGCGCGCATTCTATGGATGGATTGAGGGGTCGTCAACCCCCATGTGAAAATTTATTGAAATCAATAACTTCGATGCCGTTCTGACGCTGACCGGCTGTCGCCAGGCGCCCGGCTGATCAATCTCCCCTAATCTATATAGAAGAGATGCCGACAAACTCCGAGAGGGACATCTATGCGCAGTAGTGCTTAGCCACTACACTCGCACTAAAACTAATTGAACGAATGAGGTTTGCACAGTGACTCCACTCATGATCACGCTGATGGTAGTAGCAGGTATCGCACTGCTCATCGCGATCGGCTACCTGAATCACGTCGCTGAAAACGGCAAACTGGAGAAGGCTCGCACCAAGGTCGAACTCGGGGATCGCCTGCGTCGCTGCAGCGAGATCACCGAAGTGTTCCCGGGTCAGCTGATGTCACCCGCCTTGAAGCTGTTGCTGACGCGGCTGGAGCTGAACGTTGTACAGCGCATGCTGAACATGGAGAAAGGCAACGCTCAGCTAAAGCACCGCATCGGCGAACTGGAACAGCAGATTGCCAAGGGCGAAGGCATCGACATACCCAACCCGGTCACACCGATCCAGACCGAAGCCAAGGCCAAGGACGTGCGTTTTCTGCTGGAAGCCCTGCACGGTCAGGTGACGCGCGCTGCACATGACGGTTTCCTGCAGACCAGCGAAGCGAAACACTGGATCCGTGAAATCCGCACGATTCTGGTCAATCTGCACATCGAGTTCTTCAACAACCTTGGCCAGACCGCACTTTCTCAGGATCAGCCAGGCCAGGCACGTCTGGCGTTCGAGCGCGGCGTACAGTATTTACGCAACCAGCCGGACCCGGTTACTTATCAACAGCAGCTGCTGGCGATGGAAAAACAACTGGCCCGTGCCAACTCGGTAGTGCTGACCAACACCGCACCGACCGAAGACGACGACAACGCACTGACCGAAGGCCTGAAGCAGGACGACACAGAGTCGGAATGGAAGAAGAAAGTCATCTACGATTGATGACTGCCCCGCCGCTGCCGGAACTGTTCTCCGGCAGCGGCAGGCCGACTGGCTCAGCAGTCGGTCGATGCCAGAAAGATAGCCGCGAGACGCTCGATCCCTGCCTGATCCCCCTCTTTGAAACGCCCCACGCTTGGACTGTCCAGGTCCAGAACGCCGATCAGACGCCCGTCCTTGATCAATGGCACCACCAACTCGCTGTTCGATGCGCTGTCGCAGGCAATGTGTCCGGGAAACTCGTGAA
Source organism: Pseudomonas cerasi (assembly GCF_900074915.1). GTDB lineage: Bacteria > Pseudomonadota > Gammaproteobacteria > Pseudomonadales > Pseudomonadaceae > Aquipseudomonas > Aquipseudomonas cerasi. The sequence goes on along the minus strand of NZ_LT222319.1, from coordinate 1,821,153 downwards.
CGTCCTCAACGCGCTGGGTTTGCCGACTCTGCGCGGCCGCCCCGCAAACGCCGCGACCGAAAGGAATGCGCACGCAGGCGATCTGCCCCTGAAACGGCCCCAGTACCAGCTCTTCATTGCGATTGAGGTAAAAGCCCGCCCAGTTCAGATCGTCGAGCTGGGTATAGAGAAACGCCGAGAACTGCGCCGCATTGGCGATGAAATCGCGCTCGTCGGCCAGCAGGGCTTCGAGCTGGGCGGCCAACAGACCGTAGCCGTCCAGGCCCGCACCGGTGTTTTGCAAATCAATCATGTGTGTTGCTCCAACAATTCAAGTCCTACCCAGTAACGTGCAAATTGATAGGCGCAGCGGCCGTTGCGATTGCCGCGCGCGGTTGCCCAGCGAATCGCGGCTTTTTCCAGGTTTTCGTCACGCTGCCACTGCAATCCGGCTTTTTGCGCCAATTGCGTGATCCAGTGTTCGACCACGTTCAGATAATGTTCCTGAGTGAACGGATAAAACGACAGCCACAGCCCGAACCGGTCAGACAAGGCGATCTTGTCTTCGACGGCCTCACTGGGGTGCAGTTCGCCGTCAACGTGCTTCCAGTCAACGTTGTCACTTTCCTTCTCGGGCACCAGGTGACGACGGTTGGAGGTCGCGTACAGCAGCACGTTGTCCGGTGCCTGCTCCAGCGAGCCGTCGAGCACACTTTTCAGTACGCGATAATCGCCCTCGCCCGACTCGAACGACAGGTCATCGCAGAACAGTACAAAGCGCTGCGGCAGCTTGTGCAGTTGTTCGACCACACGCGGCAAGTCGCCCAGATGATCACGCTCGATCTCGATCAGACGCAGGCCGGCCGGGGCGTACTCGGCCAGCAGCGCGCGGATCAAGGACGACTTGCCGGTACCGCGCGACCCCCACAGCAAGGCATGGTTGGCAGGCAGCCCATCGATAAACTGACGGGTATTGCGCCCCAACTGATCACGTTGCAGGTCGACGCCGATCAGATCGGTCAGGCGTGTATCCAGGCTCACCTGCAAAGGCATCAGGTAACCGCTGCGGCCTTCTCGCACCCAGCGCGCGGCCAGTGCCTGCGACCAGTCGACCGGCTCGCGCAGCGCTGGCAGCAAGGGTTCCAGTCGGGCCAGCACGGCGTCGGCGCGCTGCAGAAAAGCATCCAACCGAGAATCCACGGGATCTCCTTATATTTAACTGATTAGTCAGCGGTGCCGATCAGCTATGCTTGGCCGGCACCGGGCACCAGAAGTGGCAGTACTCATGGATATATCGCTCAAAAACAGGCTGTCGTTCAAGCAGGCGCGCCTGGCTGTATCGATCGGCTTCGTGCTGGGGACCTTGCTGAGCCTGTTTCAGATTGCGATCGATTATGCCAGCGAAGACGCTTCCATCAATCGTGAAATCAAGTCACTGCTGGAAATCATTCAGAACCCGGCGTCGCGCATCGCCTACAACATCGACTCCGAGCTGGCCCAGGAACTCACACTCGGCCTGCTGCGCTCCCCTGCCGTGGTCAGCGCCAGGCTTACCGATAACAACGACGCCGTGCTCTCCAGCGTCGAGCGTCCGATGGCCACCGGGCGTTATCGGGTGTTCAGCGACTGGCTGTTCGGCGAAAGCCGGCAGTTTCAGGAAAAGCTGCACCTCAATCACCTGCCCAATGAAACCATCGGCACACTGTACCTGACCGTGGACACCTTCGCGTTCGGCAGCCATTTTCTGCAACGCGCTGAAATCACCCTGCTCAACGGCTTTGTCCGCAGCCTGGCGCTGGCCGGGATTCTGACCATTCTGTTTTACGCGACCCTGACCAAGCCACTGGTGAGGGTGATCCGCGAATTGAGCAGTCGCGATCCGCGCAACCCTGACCAGGGGAAAATAACCTGCCCGCCCTACCATGCCCAGGATGAAATCGGCGTGCTGGTCGAGACGTTCAACCGTCAGTTTGAAACCATGAGCAGCGAGTTTTCCAGGCGACGCGCGGCCGAGGACCGGCTGACCGACCACCTCAACGAACTGGAAAACATCGTCTCGGCGCGCACCAACGAGCTCAAGGCCAGCAACCTGCGCCTGCGCGAGTCCAATGAAGAACTGCAGATAGCGCGCAGTACCGCACTGGACATGGCTCACGCGCGCTCTGCGTTTCTGGCGCACATGAGCCATGAGATTCGCACCCCGCTCAACGGCCTGCTGGGCATGCTGGCACTGTCGCTGGACAGTCCGCTGAGTGCCGAACAGCGCCAGCAACTGATGATCGCCCACGACTCCGGCAAGGTGCTGGTCGAGCTGCTCAACGATATTCTCGACATGTCAAAGTTCGATGCCGGTCACCTGGAGATCGAACGCATTCCTTTTGACCTGGGGATGTTGATCGAGGACACCGCCAACCTGCTGTCGCAGAACGCAGCGCCCAGCGTGGAACTGACCTGCCTGATCGCGCCGGACTTCCCGGCCATGGTCACCGGCGATCCGACCAGGGTGCGACAAATCGTCAGCAACCTGCTGTCCAATGCCCTCAAATTCACCCGTTTCGGGCGTGTGGATGTGCGTCTGACTCACCATCGGGACGCCAGCTCCGGTGAAAACCGGGTGCGCATCGAAGTCCGCGACACCGGCATTGGCATTGCGCAAGACGCGCAGACCCGAATCTTCCAGCCGTTCACCCAGGCTGAAACCGCCATCACCCGCCAGTACGGCGGCACCGGACTCGGCCTGGCGCTGACCAATAACCTCTGCGAGGCCATGAATGGCACGCTGAGCATCCAGTCACAGTCCGGCTTCGGCAGCCAGTTCTGCGCCGAACTGCCGCTGCCGGTGCACGTGGCCGCGGTCACTCAGACCCCGCTCAAAGGCCGGGTGACCGTGGTCAGTTCGGCAGGCAGCGGCCTGGTGGAGCTGCTTGGCAGTCTGCTGCCGTTCTGGGGCGTCGACCTCAAGCGACGCAGCATCGACGATCGCCCGGAAGCCGTGGATCTCGACAGCAGCCCGGACCTGGTGATTACCGATTGCCCCGAGTGCCTGTTCGCGATTCGCCCCACCACGCCCGTGCCGATCCTGCTGGTGACCGCCTATGGCAACTTCATGCCTGGCGAACAGGTCGCCGCCCTGGCCCCGCTGCAACAGCAGGCCCGGCCATTGGCGCGCAATGCGCTTTACCACACGCTGCGGCGCATACTGGGCCAGGAAGAAACGGGCCTCAAGGACACACAGGCGCTCGAACACACTGCGCCACGTCTGGCGCGGGTGTTACTGGTGGAGGACAACCCGGTCAATCAACTGGTCGCCAAGGGCATCCTCGGCAAGCTGGGTTGCGAAGTGATCATCAGCAGCCACGGCGGCGAAGCCCTGGAACAGCTGGAGCAGGGCCATTTCGACCTGGTATTGATGGACTGCAACATGCCGGTCATGGACGGCTATGAAGCCAGCCGCCAGATCCGCAGCAGTGGCCGCTGGCCAAACCTGCCGATCGTCGCCCTTACCGCCAATGCCATGCCCGATGAACGCGAGCGCTGCAAGGCGGCGGGCATGAATGACTATCTGGCCAAGCCGTTCCGGCGTGCCGAACTGGTCAGCATTCTGGATCAGTGGATACCCATTACCGGCATAGACTGAAGGCTCAACGCAACAGCGCCTCGATGTCTCCCGTCAGTTCCTCGGGCTTGGTCAGTGGCGCAAAACGTTTGACCAGCCGGCCATCCTGGCCAATCAGGAACTTGGTGAAATTCCACTTGATGCGCTCCGTACCCAGCAAACCGGGAGCCTGCTGCTATGAGTTGCACGAACAATGGATGGGCCTGCTCGCCGTTCACATCAATCTTCTTGAACAGCGGGAAGCTGACGCCGTAGTTCAGCTCGCAAAAGCCGGAAATCGCTCCCTCGTCGCCTGGCTCCTGCTTGCCGAACTGGTTGCAGGGAAAGCCCAGCACCACCAGCCCCTGATCCCGATAGTCCTGCCAGAGCTTCTCCAGCCCCTTGTATTGAGGGGTAAAGCCACATTTGCTGGCGGTATTGACCACCAGCAACGCCTTGCCGGAAAAATCAGCGAGGGTTTTCTGTTCGCCCTTGATCGTCGTGACCGGGATGCTCAGCAGGTTTTCACTCATCAAAGGAGGCCTCGATACTGAAATTGGAACAGGGCGGTGACTGAATCTGCAAGGCGTCTAGGTGCGTGGCACCAGATCCAGGCATACCGAATTGATGCAATAACGCAGGCCGGTGGGTGGCGGTCCATCCGGAAACACGTGGCCCAGGTGCGCATCACATTTGGCGCAGACCACTTCGGTACGAATCATGCCGTGGCTCATATCGCGAACCTCGACCACCGCACTGCCCTCGAGCGGTGCATAGAAGCTGGGCCAGCCGCAGCCTGAATCGAACTTGGTGGTGGAATCAAACAACGGCTCATTGCAGCAAATGCAGTGATAAATGCCGTCGGTCTTTGTCTCGTTGTACTTGCCGGAGAACGGCCGCTCGGTGCCTTTCAGACGGCAGACGTTGTACTGCTCCGGGTCGAGCATCTGTTTCCACTCTTCCAGCGTTTTCTGCAACTTTTCCACGGGTACACCTCCGAATTCGAAAAACCCTGATCTGTACCTTTTCCGCAGATCAGGTGGCACGTATCATTGCGCCAGGTCAGACGTCAGTCTGGCACCCGCGTTTGTCGTACACAAACCCATTTTCATGGCGAATGTAGCGACCTTCATTGCAAGCCGGCGACAGCTCGTCCATTTTCGGGATCATCACCATGCAGTTCAACAAATCGAACAAGCTCGCAAACGTCTGCTATGACATTCGCGGGCCGGTGCTCAAGCACGCCAAACGCCTGGAAGAGGAAGGCCATCGCATCCTCAAGCTGAACATCGGCAACCCGGCACCGTTTGGTTTCGAGGCGCCGGACGAAATCCTGCAGGACGTGATCCGCAACTTGCCGACTGCGCAGGGCTACAGCGACTCCAAGGGCCTGTTCAGCGCCCGCAAGGCGGTAATGCAGTATTACCAGCAGAAGCAGGTCGAAGGCGTCGGCATCGAAGACATCTACCTGGGCAACGGCGTGTCCGAGCTGATCGTGATGTCGATGCAGGCGCTGCTCAACAATGGCGACGAAGTGCTGGTTCCGGCCCCCGACTATCCGCTGTGGACCGCTGCTGTCGCCTTGTCCGGTGGCAGCCCGGTGCATTATCTGTGCGACGAGCAGGCCAACTGGTGGCCGGATCTTGAAGACATCAAGGCCAAGATCACCCCGAACACCAAGGCGATGGTCATCATCAACCCGAACAACCCGACAGGTGCGGTGTACTCGCGCGAAGTACTGCTGGGCATGCTGGAGCTGGCTCGTCAGCATAATCTGGTGGTGTTCTCCGACGAAATCTACGACAAGATCCTCTATGACGACGCAGTGCACATCTGCACCGCCTCGCTGGCACCGGACCTGCTGTGCCTGACCTTCAACGGTCTGTCCAAGTCGTATCGGGTTGCGGGCTTCCGTTCCGGCTGGATCGCCATTTCCGGGCCGAAACACAACGCGCAGAGCTACATCGAAGGCATCGACATTCTGGCCAACATGCGCCTGTGTGCCAACGTACCGAGCCAGCACGCCATTCAGACTGCACTGGGCGGCTATCAGAGTATCAACGACCTGATTCTTCCTCCTGGCCGCCTGCTGGAACAGCGCAACCGCACCTGGGAACTGCTCAACGACATTCCCGGTGTCAGCTGCGTGAAGCCGATGGGCGCGCTGTATGCGTTCCCGCGCATTGACCCGAAGGTCTGCCCGATCCTCAACGACGAGAAGTTCGTCCTCGACCTGCTGCTTTCCGAGAAGCTGCTGGTGGTTCAGGGTACTGCGTTCAATTGGCCGTACCCTGACCACTTCCGCGTCGTGACCCTGCCCCGCGTCGATGAGCTGGAGCAGGCCATTGGTCGCATCGGCAATTTCCTGAAGGGTTATCGGCAGTAAACAGCCAGAACCCTCTCGCCTGACCTCTCTGCCCCGACCCGCTCGGGGCAGTTTATTTCTGTCTGCCCGAAACAGTATGAACCTCCTGCCGTAAACGCTTCAGGCATCGACCACTCTGGCTCAGGCGCCGTTCAGCCTTGCGGGATTAGCATTGATTGCGACCAGAGGACACAGTTTGAAATAGTCCCTCTGTTGAATAGCAGCAAGCATCACCTTATATACCCGGCATCGAGTTACATATTTACCTGAGGAGAACGTTTCGACCATGATGCGCATTTTGCTGTTTTTGGCCACTAACCTTGCGGTCGTGCTGATTGCCAGCATCACCCTGAGCCTTTTTGGCTTCAATGGGTTCATGGCGGCCAACGGGGTTGATCTGAACCTCAATCAGCTGCTGGTTTTCTGCGCTGTGTTCGGTTTCGCGGGCTCGCTGTTCTCGCTGTTCATCTCCAAGTGGATGGCGAAGATGAGCACCGGTACTCAGATCATCAGCCAGCCTCGCACCCGCCATGAGCAATGGTTGCTGCAGACCGTGGAACAACTGTCCCGCGACGCGGGCATCAAGATGCCGGAAGTCGGTATTTTCCCGGCGTACGAAGCCAATGCGTTCGCCACGGGCTGGAACAAGAACGATGCACTGGTCGCGGTCAGCCAGGGCCTGCTCGAGCGCTTTTCGCCGGATGAGGTGAAAGCCGTACTGGCACACGAAATCGGCCATGTTGCCAACGGCGACATGGTGACGCTGGCGCTGGTGCAGGGTGTGGTGAACACCTTCGTGATGTTCTTCGCCCGCATCATCGGTAATTTCGTCGACAAGGTGATCTTCAAGACTGAAAACGGTCAGGGCATCGCTTACTACATCACGACGATCTTCGCCGAGCTGGTACTGGGCTTTCTGGCCAGCGCCATCGTCATGTGGTTCTCGCGCAAACGCGAATTCCGCGCTGACGATGCCGGTGCGCGACTGGCGGGTACGGGTGCCATGATCGGTGCGCTGCAACGCCTGCGCTCCGAACAGGGCGTACCGGTGAACATGCCCGACAGCCTGACTGCCTTCGGTATCAACGCCGGCCTCAAGAAAGGCCTCGCCGGCCTGTTCATGAGCCACCCGCCGCTGGAGCAACGCATCGAGGCCCTGCGCCGCCGCGGTTGAATCAGATGGTCGCACCCACGCTCCGCGTGAGACGCTGGTTTTTCTTTGTCAGGGGAAATGAGGTTCGACTCAGGTCACCTTTTCGCCCCTCGGCGACCTACTTTGATGGGGCCAAAGTAGGCAAATCCCCTCGCTCCTGTTTCCGGCCCGACTTCGTCGGGTTCCTTCGCCCTGTCACTGATCCGGGGGTAACTCGGCATCCTGCCGAGTTACCCCCGGATCAGCGCCAGGACTCAGCCGTCACTAACGTCGCAATTTGCGTCGTCAGTGCGATCGCGATAAAAAAGCGCTTTTGTGTGCAGTGACTATGGACAAGGCATGACGTTGTGCTGCCTCCAAGAATTGACTCAACGCACAGCAACGGAAGTGAGAGTCGGGAGGCCTGCGCTCTCAGAGTTACAGACGCTCCAACACATAAACATGCTCATCCATACGCTCCAATCCGGCCCTCACCCCCTTGGCACTGCTGTGCAGCGTATCCTGCCCACCAACCTTGGTGACCTCCCAGTTCCCTGACATGACCCTGTGCAGCCATGTGTGCGGCACGGAGAAGGGCGGGCCTTCGAGCAGGGTCTGATCGTACTCCAGGGTGATCAGCAAACCACTGCACGTCTGCGACATCAGCGCTTCAAGCTGCCGCACATAGCGTTCACGCATGTCCGCTGGCAAGGCGATCAGCGCGGCGCGGTCGTAAAACGCCGCGCAATGACCGATATCGCGCACAGTCAGCGCGAAAAAATCACCGCACCAGATTTCGATACCCGGCGCAGCGTAGACCTTGAAGTCGCCATGTGACGTAATGTGCGGCCGCTCACTACGCTCAGTGAAATAGCTCTCTACCGCCGCCTCGGACAGCTCGGCGCCCACCACGTGATACCCCTGCCCCCTCAGCCAGCTCATGTCCTGGCTCTTGCCACATAACGGCACCAGAACCCGCGCTCCTGGCGCAACATTCAACGAGGACCAATATTGTTGCAGGTCTTTATTCACCTCTGACTGGTGAAAGCCGATCTGCCCGGCACCCCAGCGCTGCAGCCAAAAATCCGCCTGCATGAAACCTCCTGAAAATTCGATAAAAAAGCGCCAGAACTTATATTAGATTTAGATCATAAAAATGACCGACTATGAGTCATCCCTCTATTCTGGAGCTTTAAATGTTCCCCAGCCTGTTTATTTCCCATGGCTCCCCCATGCTGGCGCTGGAACCCGGCGAAAGCGGCCCGGCCCTGAAGCGACTGGCTGCCAGCCTGCCGCGGCCTCGCGCCATCGTGATGGTGTCTGCCCACTGGGAAAGTCATGAACTGATCGTCAACGGCAATCCACAACCCGAGACATGGCATGACTTCGGTGGCTTTCCGCCCGAATTGTTTGCAGTTCAGTACCCGGCGCAAGGGCTGCCGGAGCTGACGCGCGAGGTGGTTGAACTGCTTGCCGCCAGTGACCTGCCTGCACGCATCGACAGCAGACGTCCCTTCGACCACGGCGTCTGGGTGCCGTTGTCGCTTATGTACCCGGACGCCGATATTCCGGTGGTGCAGGTTTCGCTGCCCAGCCGCCAGGGGCCGCAATTGCAGACCCGCGTGGGCCGGGCACTGGCCAGCCTGCGTGAACAGGGTGTGCTGATCATCGGTTCAGGCAGCATCACGCATAACCTGCGCGACCTTGACTGGAACGCCGGCCCCGAAAGTATCGAGCCCTGGGCTGCAGCCTTTCGTGACTGGATGATCGACAAGCTACAAGACGACGATGAAGCCGCACTGCACGACTACCGCAGCCTGGCTCCTCATGCGGCCAGAGCGCACCCCAGTGACGAACACCTGCTACCGCTGTATTTCGCACGCGGCGCTGGCGGTGCCTTCGGCATTGCCTATCAGGGCTTCACCATGGGCGCGCTAGGGATGGATATCTACCGCTTCGATTGATCCCGAAAGCATCCGACCGCCCGAATTCGAAGCAAAAAAATCCCCGAACCAGTCGGGGATTTTTTATTGGCCGATCAGCTCAGGAGCCGATCAGTCTTCGCGATAGCGACGCAGCTTGAGCTGCTTGCCAGCAACGCGGGTGTCCTTGAGTTTGGTCAGCAGACGCTCAAGACCATCTTCCGGCAGTTCGACCAGGCTGAAGCTGTCACGAACCTGGATACGGCCGATCGCTTCGCGGGCCAGGCCGCCTTCGTTGAGAATGGCACCCAGCAGGTTCTTGGCAGCGATACCATCACGCGCACCCAGCGCGGTACGGCAACGAGCACGGCCTTCGGCCAATGGAACCGGCGCACGACGCTCACGCTCAGGACGATCACCACGGTCGCTGCTGCGCTCTGGACGATCACCGCGCGGGGCGTTGTTCGGAACCAGTGGACGCTCGCGCTCGATGGCTGCCAGGGTCAGTGCCTGACCGTTGGTAGCCTTGCGCAGCAGTGCAGCGGCAAGGGCACGAGGGCTGCAGCCGATGTCGGCAGTCAGACGATCGAGCAGATCACCGTGAGTCGATTCGGCATCAGCGACCAGTGGCGACAGGCTGTTGGTCAGTTTCTTGATGCGTGCATCCAGAACGGCCTGGGCATCCGGCAGGCGGACTTCCGCAACCTTCTGACCGGTAACACGCTCGATCACTTGCAGCATGCGGCGCTCACGAGGCGTCACCAGCAGCAGTGCGCGACCTTCGCGACCGGCACGACCGGTACGGCCGATACGGTGAACGTAGGACTCTGGATCGTACGGCATGTCCACGTTGAACACGTGGGTAATACGCGGAACGTCAAGGCCACGGGCAGCAACGTCGGTCGCCACAACGATGTCCAGACGGCCATCCTTGAGGGATTCGATAACGCGCTCGCGCTGGTTCTGGGCGATGTCGCCGTTCAGTGCGGCAGCCTTGTAGCCTTTGGCTTCAAGGGCGCTGGCCAGATCCAGGGTCGCCTGCTTGGTGCGGACGAACATGATCAGGGCGTCGAAGTCTTCGACTTCCAGCAGGCTCAGTACGGCCGAGGTCTTCTGGTCAGCGTGAACCAGCAGGTGAGCCTGCTCGATCGCGGTAACGGTCTGGGTCTTGGTCTGGATCTTGACGTGCTTCGGATCGCGCAGATGGCGTTCGGCGATGGCACGGATCGACTGTGGCAGCGTGGCCGAGAACAGTACGGTCTGACGGGACTCAGGCATGGCCTTGAAGATGACTTCGAGGTCGTCCATGAAGCCCAGTTTGAGCATTTCGTCCGCTTCGTCGAGAACCAGATGGTTCACGGTCGCCAGGACTTTCTCGTCACGACGCAGGTGGTCGCAGAGACGGCCCGGGGTAGCGACGACGATTTGTGCGCCGTTGCGGATAGCCTTGAGCTGAGGGCCCATCGGCGCGCCGCCGTAGACCGCTACAACGGTCACGCCCGGCATTTGTTTTGCGTAGGTCTCGAACGCGGTGGCAACCTGAAGTGCCAGTTCGCGGGTCGGGGCCAGGATCAGTGCTTGCGGCTCGCGCTTGCTCGGGTCGATACGATGCAGGATAGGCAGTGCGAACGCGGCGGTTTTACCCGTACCGGTTTGCGCCTGACCAATCATGTCGTGACCGGCGAGAATAATCGGGATCGATTGCTGCTGAATGGCCGAAGGCTCTTCGTAGCCAGTGGCGACGACTGCTGCAACGATATTGGGATGAAGTTCGAGAGCGGCGAAGCCGCCGATTTCCTGGGTCATGGGTCTGCCTCTAGTGCATCCGCAAAGACCCATGCTTCAAAGCTGCGCGTGCCGTGTACGACCTTGAGGTCACCCTGGCTGCTTTGTCGGCGGGGATTTGCGAAAACGTTTGATGAATGGATCGTCCAGGCTAGTCCGTTGTGCGAACAAGCAACCGAAGCTGGCTTCGGGGAACTGCAATACCTTGACGAGGGCCGTGTTAAGGCCGGCGCGCACTATACCGGAAATACGCACCTTAGTGAGTCTTTTTTTACGAAACGTTGCGCCATTCTTGAGCGGCGGCAGGCCCTGAGTCCAGGCAGAAGGCCGCCTGATCGGGGCGCGGGCCCGAGATTGCGGGCATTACTGCTTAAACGTTTAACCTATTCCTGCGCATCGCCAGCATCCTGGCCTTCGAGGTGTGGCGAATTGTCCCACCCCGTTTTCGGCACAATCGCCTCACTTTTCGCCTGCTCAGGTCGCGGAACGAATCGCCCCGATCAACGACGCCAGCGAGTAACCCAGATGCGCCGCAAGTGCCTCGGCTCGCCCGCTCAACGCGTCGATATCCAGCGTCTGATCCAGATCGGCAGGCACGAGCAGAATGACGTTGCCCTCCTTCACCGGCAGCTCCCAGTAATGACGGTGGTACAAGCCGCGCAGCAGGGCCGCTCCCAGCGGCTTGCCGTCGTCGGTGGCCCACTGATTGATGATCAGCCAGCCGCCCGGATTCAGGCGCTGCTGACAGCTCTGCAGGAAATTCCAGGCCAGGTGCCCGACCCCCGGCCCGACATCGGTGTACAGGTCGACAAAGATCAGGTCGGCAGGCTCTGTACTGTCCAGCAGGTCCAGCGCATCGCCGATGCGAATATACAGACGCGGATCGTCGTCGAGCCCCATGAACTCCATGGCCAGACGTGGCACATCCGGGCGCAGCTCGATGACCTCCACGTCTTCAAGCGGCAGGAACTTCATGCAGGCCTGGGTCAGCGTGCCGGCACCCAACCCCAGAAACAGCGCGCTTTCCGGCGCGTCATGGCACAGCGCGCCGATCAACATCGCCCGGGTGTAGTCGTACTCCAGCCAGCTCGGATCGGCTGTAAAGGTGCAGCTTTGCTCGATGGCATCGCCAAACTCCAGAAAGCGGTAGTCCTCCACTTCCAGCACGCGAATCATGCCGAAGTCGTCGTGGACCTCGGCCAGGATCCGCTCTACGCGCTCACGCTCTTCCGTCATCACCGTTCCTGGTTGTCTGCGCTGAGCGCAAAATACGAATTGTCGGGCAAGCGCGCGGCTTTGTCACACGTTGTGGCGTGCGGCGCCGCTCCAATGGTCCGCCCCAGACTGGCAGAGCAACGACGAACTGCTAACATGCCGATCCGATTGCACAACCCTAGAGCCAATAATGAGCCAACCCTGGAGCCCCGACAGCTGGCGGGCACTGCCGATTCAGCAGCAACCTCACTACCCTGATGCCGAGCACCTGCACAGGGTCGAACAGACGCTGGCCAGTTATCCGCCGCTGGTATTCGCCGGCGAGGCCCGGGAGTTGCGCCGTCAGTTTGCCGAAGTAACCCAGGGGCGTGCGTTCTTGCTGCAGGGCGGCGACTGCGCGGAAAGCTTCATGGAGTTTTCCGCCGCCAAGATTCGCGATACGTTCAAGGTTCTGCTGCAGATGGCAATCGTGATGACGTTTGCCGCCGGCTGCCCGGTGGTGAAAGTCGGACGCATGGCCGGGCAATTTGCCAAGCCACGCTCGGCCAACGACGAAATCATCGACGGCGTGACGCTCCCGGCTTACCGCGGCGATATCGTCAACGGTATCGGGTTCGACGAAAAGAGCCGTGTACCGGACCCGGAGCGCCTGTTGCAGGCCTATAACCAGTCCACCGCCACCCTGAACCTGCTGCGCGCCTTCGCTCAGGGCGGTTTCGCCGACTTGCATCAGGTCCATAAATGGAACCTGGACTTCATCGCCAACTCGGCGCTGGCCGAGAAATACAGCCAACTGGCGGGGCGTATCGATGAAACCCTGGCGTTCATGCGCGCCTGCGGCATGGACAGCTCGCCGCAACTGCGCGAAACCAGCTTCTTCACCGCTCACGAGGCGCTGCTGCTCAATTACGAAGAAGCCTTCGTGCGACGCGACAGCCTGACTAACGATTACTACGATTGCTCGGCGCACATGCTGTGGATAGGCGACCGTACCCGCCAACTGGACGGCGCGCATGTCGAGTTCCTGCGTGGGGTCAACAACCCGATCGGCGTCAAGGTCGGCCCGAGCATGAACACCGACGACCTGATTCGCCTGATCGACATCCTCAACCCGGACAACGACCCGGGCCGCCTGAACCTGATCGCGCGCATGGGTGCCAACAAGGTGGGTGATCACTTGCCGCAGCTGATCCGCGCCGTCGAGCGCGAAGGCCGCAAGGTGCTGTGGAGCTCGGACCCGATGCACGGCAACACGATCAAGGCCAGCAGTGGCTACAAGACCCGTGACTTTGCGCAGATCCTTGGCGAAGTGAAGCAGTTCTTCCAGGTGCATCAGGCCGAGGGCACTTACGCCGGCGGCATCCACATCGAAATGACCGGACAGAACGTCACCGAATGCATCGGTGGCGCCCGTCCGATCACTGAAGACGGCCTTTCGGATCGCTATCACACGCATTGTGACCCACGCATGAACGCCGATCAGTCACTGGAACTGGCCTTCCTGATTGCCGAGACCCTCAAGCAGGTCAGGCGCTAAACAAAAAACCCCGGTGCAACGGCCCGCTCAATGCTTGAGCGGGTCGTCCCAGAAAGGACGCTCGGCTTCCTGTTGAATGTCGGCCCGACTCAGACCCAGATCCTTCAGTGTTCCGTCACTCATCTGCGCCAGCAAGTGACGCTGGCGGTGCAGTTCAAGCCAGCGTTGCAGATGACGCTTAAGCACTGAGAACACTGCGCCTGACCGCGCCCTTCCATTGACCCCATCCACCAACACGCATTGTTTCTGACCTTTCATCATCCTGCCCTCCATTGTGATGACGAAAGTCTCTCGCCGGGCGTAGGATCAATCCAACGAATGTTTCTTATGCCTTCCATCCGGGAGATTGATGTATTGGCCACCTACCCGAGCATTGATACCGAACTGTTGCGCACCTTCGTGGCGATTGCCGATCACGGCGGTTTTACCCGTGCAGGCGAAGCCGTCAATCGCACGCAGTCGGCGGTCAGCATGCAGATGAAGCGTCTTGAGGAAGACGTCGTGCAGCGCCCGCTGTTTCAGCGTGAAGGTCGGGTTCTGAACCTGACTGCCGAGGGCCAGGTACTGCTCGGTTACGCACGACGGATCCTCAAGCTGCACAGCGAGGTGTTCAACACCTTGCGCGAGCCGCACATGATCGGCGTGGTAAAAATCGGCTCGCCGGACGATTACGTGATGCGCTTCCTGCCCGGCATTCTGGCGCAGTTCGCCCAGGCCTATCCGCTGGTTCAGGTGGAAGTGCATTGCGAGCCATCGGACCTTCTGCTGCAACGCCGCGACCTTGATCTGACCATCGTCACGCGCAAGCCCGGCACTGAGATCGGCACACTGCTGCGTCAGGAGCGCCTGATGTGGATGGAAGCCATCGGCTTTGCCCCACATGAGCAAACGCCCATTCCGCTGGCGATGTTCAACACCCACTGCTTCTGTCGTGACTGGGCCTGCAATGCGCTGGACGGCGCGGGGCGCGATTACCGCATCGCCTACAGCAGCTCGAGCATGGCAGCGATCACCGCAGTGGTCAGCGCGGGCCTGGCAGTCACCGCACAGTTCCAGAGCCTGGCCACAGCGGATTTGCGTATCCTCGGCGAGGCGGAACAATTGCCACAGTTGCCGACCGCCAGCATCGTCCTGCTGCGCAACCCTGAAAATCCCTCGCCCATCACCGAATGCATGGCCGATTACATCATCGCCGGTTTCAAACCTTGAGCGCGAGAATGACCGCACAGAGCACCAGAAACACGCAGAACATCAGGCGCAGGGTTCGCTCGGGTAACGAATGCGCCAGTTTCACGCCCCAACTGATGCTGGCCAGGCCGCCGATGGCCAGCGGAATGCCCATCGACCAGTTGACGTGATCGTGCAGCGCGTAGGTGACCAGCGTGATGCCGGTGCTCGGCGCCGCCAGGGACAGCGCCAGCCCCTGGGCCACGACCTGGGTCGTGCCGAAGACACTGGTAAGGATCGGCGTCGCCACCACCCCGCCGCCAACGCCAAACAGGCCACCGGTCACGCCGGACCCGACGCCCAGCAGCCATAACCACTTCTCATGACGCAACCCGCCAGCGGCCTGCTTGCTGCGCCAATACATCTGCGCAACGTTGAACACGGTCAGCACCACCAGAAAACCGACGAAGCCCAGGCGCATGCCCTGCGGGTCGACGCGGACCGCCAGCAGTGAGGTCAGCCAGGCAAAAATGAAACTGGGGATGATCAACATCAGCGCATTACGCAGCAGAATCCGGTTGCGCTGGTTGTAACGCCACAAGGCCAGCAACACATTGGGCAGGACCATCAACAAAGCGGTCCCTTGAGCGAGTTGCTGATCCAGACCGAACAGCACACCGAGCGCGGGAATTGCCACAAGACCACCACCGATGCCGAACAACCCTCCCAGGGTGCCCATCGCTGCACCCAGCAATACAAACATCACAATTTCAATCACACTGCGTCCCCACCCGGTCAATGACCAAATGCTACGCAGTCCTGCTCTGGACCGACACCCGATGACGCCGTTTTTTTCACGCGTCACGCACAATGCCGGCGCTTCGAGCATGCACGAGCGAAATTATCTGGCGCATTAAAGAGTGCAACACTAAGTTAAACTCATTCGACTGAGTTTGAGGACCTGATATGAGTGCCGACGAAAGCCCGACCCGCTCCGCACCTGCCGATTGCGATTCGCTGCTGCTGGATAACCAATTGTGTTTTGCCCTGTATTCCACCTCGTTGATGATGACCAAGGTTTACAAGCCGCTGCTGCAGGCGCTCGGGCTGACCTATCCGCAGTATCTGGCGATGATGGTGCTGTGGGAAAAGGACGGGCTTACTGTAGGGGACGTCAGCACGCGTCTGCTTACCGATCCGGGCTCATTGACGCCGCTGCTCAAACGCCTCGAAGGCGAAGGCTTCATCAGCCGTACGCGCAGCAAGGAAGACGAGCGGGTGGTGTTGCTTCACCTCACCGCACAGGGACGCGAATTGCAACAAAAGGCCTTGAGCGTACCTGGTTGCATTCTCTCGTCGAGCGGGCTGACCATGGAAAAGCTTCTCGATCTGCAGGCCCAGTTGCTGGAGCTGCGCGAGCACCTGCACCATAGTCTCTAGAAAAAGCGTTACCCGGCTCTCGTCATGCCCGGCCACCACGCGTGAGGTCTGGCAGGCCCTTCAAGCCTGTTGCCTCGCCCGCCAACGACCAGCCTCGAACTTTTTTGCAAAATTAGCTTGCGCGCAAACTATCCCTAGACTACCTTTGTCCTGCGATTAGTTAGCGCGCAAGTATTTAGCGCAATTAAACCTTCATCGAACGAGGAAAGATCATGGACACTCTTTACACCGCAGTTGCAACCGCCACCGGCGGCCGTGATGGTCGTGCTGTCTCCAACGACAAGATTCTCGACGTCAAGCTGGCGACCCCGAAAGAGCTCGGCGGTGCTGGCGGCGCAGCCACCAACCCTGAGCAGCTGTTTGCTGCCGGTTATTCGGCCTGTTTCATCGGTGCATTGAAGTTCGTGGCCGGCCAGAGCAAACGCAGCATTCCGGCAGACACCTCGATCACCGCCCATGTAGGCATCGGCCAGATCCCGGGCGGTTTCGGTCTGGACATCGATCTGCATGTCAGCCTGCCAGGTCTGGAACAAGCCGACGCTCAGCAACTGGTCGATGCCGCTCACGTGGTCTGCCCTTACTCCAACGCCACTCGCGGTAACGTCGATGTGCGCCTGCATGTAACGGTCTGATCCTGTCGGACGCCTGAGTGACCGCTGTCCGGCAAGAATCCCAGGCACAAAAAAACCCGCAGCGATGCGGGTTTTTTGCGTAACGGGGTTACAAAACCATGCTTACTTCGCACGGCCTTTGTAGGAACCGCCTTCACGGGTATCGATCTCGATCATGTCGCCGATTTCGATGAAGTCAGCAACGCTCAGCTCGGTGCCGTTTTTCAGTTTGGCAGGCTTCATGACCTTGCCCGACGTGTCGCCACGAGCGGAGCCTTCGGTGTAGTCGACCTGACGCACGATAGTGGTCGGCAGTTCTACGGAAACCAGACGGTCTTCGAAGAACACGGCTTCGCAGACGTCGGTCATGCCTTCTTCGACGAAAGGCAGAACGCTTTCGATGTCTTCGGCGTTCAGCTCGTACATGGTGTAGTCAGTGGTGTCCATGAACGTGTAGGTGTCACCGCTGATGAACGACAGGGTGGCTTCCTTGCGATCCAGGATCACGTCGTCCAGCTTGTCGTCGGCGCTGTAAACGATCTCGGTCTTGTAACCGGTCAGCAGGTTTTTCAGCTTGGTCTTCATGATCGCGCTGTTACGACCGGATTTGGTGAATTCAGCTTTCTGAACCAGCCAAGGATCGTTTTCGAGACGGATCACGGTACCGGGTTTCAGCTCTTTACCAGTTTTCATTGCATATATCCGAATTTGGATGGAATTAACCAAAGGCTCTGTACGAGAAACAACCTGCGCAGGCCTTTTTCGTACAGAGCCTTGTATCAAGGCCGCGTATCATAGCGAATTTACATAAAACTGCACCAGCGCCGTGGCAAGATCAGTCTGTGCGGCTTGTTGCTGGCACCAGCGTTCGGCATGTCGCTCGATCTGCGGCCAGTGTTCTGCCAGCGCCGTCCAACACTCGCCAAGGTCGCCGCCGACATTCCAGCGCTGCCAGAACTGGTTCACCGCTTGAGCGGCCGCCGGGGAAAGACCCTCGAGGTAGAGCGTTAAAAACGCATCGAGCTTGGGCAGATGCGCGTCTTCTTCCTGCTGATAGATGTGCCAGAGCATCGGCCGCCCCGCCCACTGCCCACGCACGAACGAGTCCTCGCCGCGCACAATGTTGAAATCACAGCTCCAGAGCAGTTGGTCGTAAAGCTCCTGACGGATGAACGGCAGGACCTGAACCGTCAGCCCCCCGCGGACCTGAGTCAACCCGGCGTACAGCGGATCGTCGATACCCAGCCAGCGCTGCAGGTCGCCGAGAATGCGTCCCTCCGGCACCAGAAGATGCGTCGGCCGGCTGTCGCTGGCCAGGACGTCGAGCCAACTGCCGAGCTCGGGGTTTTCATAGGCAAATACCGAAATCAACCGCGCCTCGGCCAACGCTTCGATACCCAACCCCTTCAGAAAGCCTTGTTTCGCAGCCATGTCTCGCTGAAACGCCTGACGCTGCTCGATCAGGTTTGCTTCGCGCAGCAACCCACCCGTGGCCTCGGAAAAGCCCGGGAAGAAAAAGAACTTCTTCAAACCGTTCGACTGTGGCGAAGGCAGGCCGTGGCAGCCGGACACCCAGTCTTCGGCGCTGAGGTAATCGAGATTCAGCCACAGCGGCCTTGGCGAACGCTGCAGCATCGATTCGGTGTAGCGCGTCGGCAAGCGGCAGGCGAAGGCTTCGATGACCACGTCAGGAATATCGGTGCTCACCCAGTCGGTCGGCCACTGGCAGACGCTCACGCCCTCTTGCCACTGTTGCCGGGCCTGTGGATCTGCACCGGGGCACAAGCGAACGAAAGCCGACAGATCATCGATCCATAAACGCACCTGCAGGCCGTGCTCGGCAGCCAGCTGGCGCGCCAGCCGCCAAGTCACGCCCGCATCACCGTAGTTGTCGACTACGCTGCAAAAAATATCCCACGAGGCTTTCATCCTGACTCCCTGAGGCTGGATGGCAAAAAATGCTGATTGTCGTTCAGAACGGCACGTTGTCACCAGCCTGGTGCTGCCAGGCAAACATGCTGCACAGTTTTCATGCCTGGGCATCAGGCATGGCACAATCACATCTGTTGGCCTGCAAGGAGTTCAGCCATGTCATTTCCCACCCGCCGTCGCGACCTGTACGTGTCGTTGAAATTGATCGTGTGCATTGCGCTGGGCATCTGGCTGGGCGCCCTGGCGGTGTTTCTGACCGCCCTGCTCTACTACAAAAGCCTGCCACCGACCCAGGCCCAGGCGCTGGACAATGCCGCCGCGCAGTTGACTGCACCGCCCGCACAAAAGGCCGCCTCCCCGTCTGCGCCGGAGACCGAGATGTTTCGCAAATATGAGCAAAGCCTGCGTGAAAGCGAGGCCCGCCAGGCGCGTGAACAGGCTCAGGAGCAACAACAGCGTACCTTCAACCGTTCGAAGTGTGATTTCTGGATACAGCAGGATCGCACCGCACCGAGCGAGAAAAGCCGTGCCAGCATCGATCAGTACTGCGGATGAACCATGAATAAACGGGATGTACTGCAACTGATCATCGATAAACTGAACATCGATCTGGACATCGCCGAACGAGCGGCGCAGACCGCCTACGAAACGGCAACCCACGAAGAGAACATCGCCGAGAACAAGTACGACACGCTAGGGCTGGAGGCCTCTTATCTGGCAGCCGGACAGGCACGCCGCGTCGAGGAAATTCGTCAGTCGCTGGCGCTTTATCGAAAATGGTCGCTCAAGCCATTCGATGAATCGCGCGGTATTCAGAACGGTGATCTGATAGTTGTCGAGGATGCGGGCGGGCAGACACACTATCTGTTCCTCGGCCCCGATGCTGCCGGGCTGAAGGTCAGCGCAGGCGATCAACTGGTCACCGTCATTACTGCCAGAGCCCCCCTCGGGCAGAACCTGCTGGGCAAATTCGAAGACGATGCTGTACAGATTGTCATCAACGGCAGCCGACAATCCTACGAGATCACACAAACGTTGTGACACACCCGGCATCTACAGGGTTGATCGCATCAAGTTTTTGTGGGTAAGGTGAACCGTCGCCATCACCACCGCAACCGGGGCAACATCAAAGCAAACAAGGACTAAAACCCAAGGAGATTTTTCATGACGAACGTCATCGCATTCCCTGACGCCCATGAACGTGATCGCCTGAAGTC
Organism: Pseudomonas cerasi; assembly: GCF_900074915.1. Lineage (GTDB taxonomy): Bacteria > Pseudomonadota > Gammaproteobacteria > Pseudomonadales > Pseudomonadaceae > Aquipseudomonas > Aquipseudomonas cerasi. The sequence goes on along the minus strand of NZ_LT222319.1, from coordinate 1,801,256 downwards.
CAGCCAAGATCCGGCGTTGAGATACTTGAACAAGAAAGAACGACAACTGATCGACCAACTGCGTTCGACCAGCCATGCGGGACGGCAGTACGTTTACGACTATGCGAGCATCATGCACTTGTCCAGGCCGCTGTATCCCGAGCCAGTGGATTGATCACGATCGCATAACCTGATCAAAGTCTGCGCCGTTGAATCGGCGCAGACCTGGAGGTTTCGCTTGCCGGATTCAGCGGGCCAGCGAGAAGATCAGTGCTGAAATCGCCACCACACCGGCGGCAACCACAAAGTAGTTGGACCATGCGCCAGCGTATTTGCGCATGGCCGGGACTTTGTGGATAGCGTACATCGGCATCAGGAACAGCAGAGCCGAAATCACCGGCCCGCCCAGGGTTTCGATCATGCCCAGAATGCTTGGGTTAAGCGTTGCCACCAGCCAGCACACCACCAGCATGAACGCCGCGGTCATACGGTCCAGCGCCTTGGGTGCAGGACGACGACCCGCTTTCAGAACCAGGCCTTTCAAGCCCTCGCTTGCACCGATGTAATGACCCAGAAACGACTTGGAAATAGCCACGAACGCAATCAGCGGTGCGACAAAGGCGATGGTCGGGTTATTGAAGTGGTTGGCCAGGTAGGACAGGATCGAAATGTTCTGCGCCTTGGCCTCGGCCAGTTGAGCAGGTGACAGTGTCAACACGCAACTGAACACGAAGAACAGCACCATCACCACCATCAGACCGTGGGCGCGGGCCAGAATCTGCGAGCTGCGTACCTCTGCGTTTTCACCATACTGGCGCTTCTGATCAACGGCAAAGGCCGAGATGATCGGTGTGTGGTTGAAAGAGAACACCATCACCGGGATGGCCAGCCACAGCGTAGGTATGAACGCCGATAGCTCGGGGAACGTCGTAGCGGTACTCAGAATGCCGCCGGTCCAGTGCGGGATGAGGAATACCGCGAGAAACAACAGAGCGACGATGAACGGGTAAACCATCAGGCTCATGGCCTTGACGATGAACCGCTCGCCGCAACGCACCACGGCCAGCAGGCCCATGATCAGCACGAACGCCAGTGCGGCGCGTGGCGGTGGCGTGATGTGCAACTGATGCTCAAGAAAACTGCCAACGGTGTTGGTGAGGGCCACGCTGTAGATCAGCAGGATCGGGAAGATTGCGAAGAAGTACAACAAGGTGATCATCGCACCGGCACTCTTGCCGAAATGCTGTTCGACCACATCGGTGATGTCGGCACCTTCACGCCCTGACAGCACAAAGCGCGTCAACCCGCGGTGGGCGTAGAAGGTCATGGGAAACGCCAGCAGCGCCAGCGCCATCAATGGCCAGAAACCGCCGATACCTGCGTTGATTGGCAAAAACAGGGTACCCGCACCGATGGCGGTACCGAACAATCCGAGCATCCAGGTCGTGTCATTACGATTCCACGACGCGATGCTCTCGGGAGCTACATCCAGACGTTCTACGACGCCATTAGCCTGATCATTCATCCGGTCGACTCTCCGTGGCCGGTTTATCAAAAAGGGAAACGCGTCGAAAAAACCGGCAGTTCAGCGCCCCCCTCGAAAACAGCGGACGAGATTCTCCGGGATTGACGCCAGAAGTCAAAGGCTTGTAGGACAATAGTTTCTTCCACAACAAGTCGGCATTCGAGCGCACGCCTTTTGTACAAAGGGCTGGAGGACGGTCGACCTCTTGTCGAGGAATTAGTGTTTCAACAGCTTACAGGCTCAATCAAGCCGCCCACGCGGCCTGACATCCGGGAACAGTTCTGCGTTTTCCTGGAGGGGCCGGCAGCGATACCATGCTGCGCCTGTGCAGTGCGCAATGGATGGTCGTCAGGCAGATAAGCGCACCGGCAGCTGAATGTGATCCCGGCAAAAACCCCTTCAAGGACCCAAAACGATGTTGAGCATCAACGCCGGGCCGTTCGCCCTCGCGATACCCCACCTGTTGTTGTTGGGCGCCTTGATGACGGCCACCTGGATAGAGGCGCGGCTTGTCCGGCATACCCTGTCCAGAAAGACCGCCGTGTTCGGACTCTTCATTCTGGGTGTAGCCAGCGCACGTATCGCGTTCGTCCTGACCTATTTCGCACAGTACAGCGACACTCCCTGGAAGGCACTGGACATCCGTGATGGCGGCTTTCTGGTCTGGCCCGGGGTTATCTGCGCCCTGCTGGGCGCCTTGATCATCGGCTGGCGCCGTCCCGAACAGCGTCGCGCCCTGACGTTCGGGATGGGCGTCGGACTGGCGATCTGGGTATCGGGCGGCTTGATTCTGGATCATTATCAAAAGCGTATTTCACTGCCTGATACAACACTTCGGACGCTGACTGGCGAGCCGGTCAGGGCGTCCGACTACCGGGGCAAATCGGTGGTCATCAACCTGTGGGCCACCTGGTGCCCTCCGTGTCGCCGCGAAATGCCGGTGCTGCGCGACATGCAACGGGAACGCAAGGACATTACATTTCTGTTCGTCAATCAGGCCGAAAGCGCCGGGACAGTCAGCGACTATCTGTCCAAACAGCAACTGGTGCTGAGCAACATTTTTCTGGATCCGGACGGCGAGTTCGCCCGCCAGGTCGGTTCGGCGGCGCTGCCCACCACTCTCTTCTATTCGGCGGACGGACGCCTGATCAGTAGCCATCTGGGCGAATTGTCCAGAGCCAGCCTCACTCATTACCTTGATAAATAGTAAGGTATTCACCTGACTGATTGAGCTGAAGTTCTCATTGCGAGCGAAAGCCTGCTGCAACGTTTCATCTATCCATGTATAAATGCGCTGACACATTGGCCCTCTCTGGAGACTCAGCGCATGCGTTACGCGCTCGATCATAAGGCCCAAACGCACCAACGCATTGTCAAGGAAGCGTCCATGCGCTTCCGTCGTGACGGCATTGGTGCTACGGGCTTGCAACCTTTGATGAAGGCACTTGGCTTGACCCATGGCGGGTTCTACGCGCATTTCAAATCCAAGGATGATCTTGTTGAACAGGCATTGAGTCACGCCCTCGACAATGTAAAAGGAATCACCAGCGACGTTTTCGCCAGACAGGACTCGCTCAGTGAATTCATTGATCTCTACCTATCGATAGCCAGCCGCGATGCGGAGGACGGGGGTTGCCCGTTACCGACCATGTGCCTGGAACTGGGCCAGCGCGATCAGCCCAGCATGACGACGGATAAAATCATCCTTCACCTGCTGGAGCAGTTCGACAAGCCCCTCGCGGAGAATGGAATGGAGTCCAAAAGCCTGCCGGTGCTGTCCGCACTGGTGGGTGGTCTGGCACTCGCCCGCAGCGCTTTTGACGAGGAGCTGTCACAGCGCATTCTGGATACGACCCGCGACTATCTCAAACAGGAGATAAAAAAGAGCACCAACTGACCCTCTGGTACAGACACTTTCGCGGGGAGCGTCTCAGCGAGAGTTTATAAAAACACAGGCCAATCATTGATCGGCCTGTGTTTTTACTGGCTGAAACGCTGTTCAGTCGATCGCAAGTTTTTCGCGATTCCTCTCCAGAATGGCCTTGCCGATCCCCTTGACCTCTATCAACTCATCAATCGACGTGAACTCACCGTTGGCTTCCCGGTAAGCCACAATGGCATCGGCCTTGTTCTTCCCGATACCTGCCAGTCCTTTCTGCAGTGTTTGCGCATCGGCAGTATTGAGATTGACCCTGTCCTTGCGTTGCTCATGCGCCGCAGTGGACGCGGTGTCCTCCATCATCGGCGACTGGGATACCGGGGGCGCCGATGTGGCGGGCTGAGACACAGGGGCGGCATTGACCGCAACCGAGGCACTGGTGAGCAAGGCAAAGATCAGGGCACTGAAAATAGGGGTTCGCATAGATAAAGCTCCATAGCAGTTCAAGGCAGCATCCACATGCTGTGCCTGAAACTTAGACCAGCGTCCCCTCCTGGAAAAGCACTCGAGCGTTGCTGCCTGTTGCCGGATCGTTCAACGTATTTCCGCCTCTGCCCAGAGCACCGGCGGTGCTGATGAAATCACGTTTCGCCGCTGCGTTCCTGATACATCCAGTCAACGATTTCGCCCTCTGGCGTATAACCGTTTACCGTTTTGCGCAGCAACTGACGCACACTGGTGTAATCGTCGCGGTCGACCGCGTCCAGCAGTTTTGTCAGGCGGCCTTTCAATACATCCCACGGCAGGCAATCTTCGTTTGCACTCATGATCATGGGGTGCTCGGTGGCAACCACGTTGTCGCCGATCAACAGCTCTTCATAGAGTTTTTCGCCAGGACGCAGCCCGGTGAACTCAATGGAGATATCACCGTGCGGATTTTTCTCCGAGCGAATGGCCAGACCGGACAGGTGGATCATCTTCTCGGCCAGTTCTACAATCTTGACCGGCTCACCCATATCGAGAACGAACACGTCGCCGCCATGCCCCATGGAGCCCGCCTGAATGACCAACTGAGCGGCTTCGGGGATGGTCATGAAGTAGCGGGTGATTTTGGGATGCGTCACCGTCAGCGGCCCGCCTGACTGGATCTGCTTGTGGAACAGCGGGATCACCGAACCGGACGAGCCAAGCACGTTGCCAAAGCGAACCATGGTAAAGCGGGTCTTGTTGACCTGATAGACATTGGCCTTGTCCCCGAAGATCACTGGTGCGGTTTCGCGGCTCAGTGCCTGCAATATCAATTCGGCGAGACGCTTGGTACTGCCCATTACATTGGTCGGGCGGACCGCCTTGTCGGTAGAGATCAGGACAAAGTTGGACACGCCTGCCTGCAACGCCGCCTGGGCGGTATTGAGCGTGCCCACAACGTTGTTGATGACGCCTTCGGCAATATTGTGCTCGACCATGGGCACATGCTTGTAGGCCGCAGCGTGATAGACCGTGTCGACCTTCCAGGTTTTCATGATCGACAGCAATTTGGGGTGGTTGCGCACCGAACCGAGTATGGGCAGCAATTTCACCGAAAGTGACTCACGGGCCGAGCGCTGTTCAAGCTCGGAAAGAATGCTGTAGAGATTGAACTCGCTGTGGTCCAGCAACAGTAACTGGGTAGGCTGCAGCAGCAATATCTGTCGGCACAGCTCGGAGCCGATCGAGCCGCCAGCGCCGGTCACCAGCACCGTTTTGCCCTTGATGCAGTGCTCAAGCAGGTTATCGCGGGCCGGGACTGCATCGCGCCCCAGAAGGTCTGCAATGTCGACTTCCTGAAGGTCATCGACCTTGACCCTGCCAGCGGCCAGATCCATGAAGCCCGGAACGCTTCGTACGTGCAGCGGAAAGCCTTCCAGAAAACCGAGGATTTCCCGACGACGTCCACGCGACGATGAAGGGATTGCCAGGAGGATTTCCTGAGCCCCCGTGGAATCGATCATTCGCTGGATGTTTCGCGGTTTGTAGACCTGAAGACCGGAAATAACCCGGTTGGAAATCGATTCATCATCATCGATGAACGCCACCGGATGCATCAGACGGCCCATGCGCAATGCGGCGACCAACTGGTTTCCCGCAGCGCCAGCGCCGTAGATGGCAACCTTCTGCAAACCGTTGTCGCTCTTGGCGAAAGGTACGTGCTGCGCCGCAGCGAACCAGTCGCCGAGAAAATACTGCCGCATGGCCAGTCGCAGACCGCCGATCATGACCATGCTCAGCCACCAGTAATTGAAGATCACCGAACGCGGGACCAATTGCTGGTGGTTACTGTAAACGTAGACCATGCACCCAAGGATCAGCGACGACATCGTCACGGCCTTGATGATGGCAATCAGCGCATCATTGCCGAAATAGCGCATCACTGCGCGATACATGCCGAACCGGATGAACAGCGGGATAGCCGCAACGGGCGCACTGATGAACAGCCACGTGTGCTTCTCGAGCGGATTGATCAGCTCATCGATACCCAGTCGTACGACAAACGCCATCCATAGAGCCAACCAGACCAACAGGACGTCGGCAGCCACCTGAATTATTCGTTTTTTGCGGCGTGGTAGAGCCAGTAATCTGGTCCGCAACCTGCTCATCAATTTTTTAATGCTCCGTTATGCTACCGGTTGCAACATGATCTGAAATCGGTACCTGTGAAACAGCTACGTGTCTGAGACAACCAGAAAAACACTTCGTTACCTTATTCTGCCTTGCCGGCGCGGAACCTCAGCGCCAGTAGAATCAGCGGGCAGTAAGCAACTACCGCCCATATAAGCCCTTCTCCATCGCCCAGCGCAACCCATAGTGCAATCGGCAGCAACCAGACAAGATTGATCAGCCCCACTGCAAGCGTAACCGGCACATGCCGGCCGTAATGACGCGACGCAAACTGATACGCGTGGCTGCGATGTGCCTCGTAGAGCTTTTCCTTGCGTAACAGGCGTCGCACGAGGGTCACGGTCGCGTCGACGATAAACACTCCCAGTAGAATCAACCAGGACCAGAATAACTGAGGTGAGGCCCAGGAACCCTGAATAGATAGCACACCGAGCACTATCCCGAGGAAGCCGCTGCCCGCGTCGCCCATGAATATCTTCGCCGGCGGGAAGTTCCAGTAGAGGAAACCTGCTGCGGCAGCGCCCAGCATGAGCACTTCCCAGGACAGCCCGGCGTGGCCATCCAAGGCATAGATGATGCTCATGCCCAGGCATACAGTGACCGCCTCGATACCGGCGATACCGTCTATTCCGTCCATGAAGTTGTAAAGGTTCAGCATCCACACCAGATAGAACGCCGCGAGTACTTGCCAGAATGGCCCCAGGTCGACCGTCCAGCCCATGACGTCGAGCGGGGCAAGACCGTCCAGCCAAAACAAGGCCCATGCAGCCGCAGCAAAATGCCCCAGCAGGCGCCATCGTGCGGCGATATGCCCGTGATCGTCCATGAAACCGATCACCGCCACCAAGCCGCCCGAACCGACGATGGCAACAAGCGCAGAGCAAGGCAGATAGCCGGCCCACCCCAGCAAAGCCATCGCCATGACGAAAGTGATGACGATGGCAACGCCGCCACCTCTGGGCGTGGGTATGGAATGCGAACTTCGAGCGTTTGGAATGTCGGTCAGACTTTTGGCGAGCGCATACTTGCGCAACAACGCCGTTAGAATCAGAGACAGAAAGGCAATAGCGATGACCGACAGCCACTCAATCATGCTTGTCGTGTTCCAGATAATATCGAGCGGTGTCCTGCATGGCGTGTTCAATACTCACAGGTGGAAGCCAATCCAGCATCGTACAGGTTTTACTGATATCGACCTGCAGCGAGTTGCACAGCCGTTGTGAAAAAGCCTTCTTGCCCAACAGTGCTGCAGCCGCGTTCAACAGCACGGTCGGCACCGGCAGCAGCCGGGCAGGTTTGCCCAGGGCCTTGCCCATTTCGCGCAGCAGCCTGGCCGTGGACAGATCATCACCGTCACTGACCAGAAACGTCTGGTCAGCCGCAGCAGGATGATCGACACAGACGGTCACCAGGTCTGCCAGGTTATCCACCGCCACCAGGCTTCTACGATTATCGATGGCCCCGAGCGGCAACGGCAGCCCTTTGTCCAGCCAGCGCATCATGCTTCTGAAGTTCGCCTTGACCCCCGGACCATAGACCAATACCGGTCGAATGATCACCACCTGCATACCGGTGCGGGCAGACAACTCGCGCAAGCCCTCTTCGGCCCTGTGCTTTGAAACGCCATAGGCATCCAGCGGATTGCACGGGTCGCTCGCACTGAATGGCGCGCCCGGAAGCGTAGACTCGCCATTGGCCTTGATGGAACTGATAAAGATAAAGCGTCTGACGCCTGCCGCTGCGGCCTGCTCGGCCAGATTCAGCGTTGCGGTGACATTGGCGCGGAAGTATTCCTGATCCGGAGCGTCAGCGGTCTCGTTGAGTACATGCACCCGGGCAGCACAATGAATCACCACGTCCGCGCCGGTTACAAAACTTGCCCATTGATTGTCCGGCGCCAATGATTGCGCACTGACAACATCGATGCGCGAGTCGGAAGCAGCATAGGCGCCCCGGACCGCAACCCGCACAGAGCAGCCTGTGCGTTCGATCAGTCGGCGAACCACAGCACTGCCCACGAAACCTGTCGCACCTGTTATTGCAACCAATGCAACATCACCGCTCATGCAAACACGCCCTTCCAAATCGGCCAAATATTGCTTAAGTAACGCGTTTTGACAACTGAAATATGTTCAAGCCATTTTATAACTTTCACGATGACGTTCAACGTACCCCAGGGACAATGCACGATAATCATGCATTGGCACTCACTTGCAAGAATTCGATTACCGCATCAGCCGACAACTAACGTGCTCATCACGCCTTCAAGGGATAAACAGTTCCAACGGGCGTTTCTTGAGCGAGTACTTGCGACTCAGAATATTGCCCAGAACCTTTTTCGCGGCCGCCTCGCCATGCACCAGCCTGATCTGCGTCGGCCACTCTTTCATCCCCGTCACGAACTCGACCAGTTCGACCTGATCAGCGTGGGCAGAATAGCCTTTTGCGGTGTGGACCCCGGCATTTATATCGAAGCGCTCACGGTCCAGCTCTACATAGCCGCCCGACGGGCCGTGCAACTGAATGGCCTCGCCCGGCGTTCCCTTGCCCTGATAGCCGACAAATACCACGTTATGCCGTGTGTCACCGAGCATGGCTTTCAGGTAATTGACGATCCTGCCTCCGGCACACATACCGTTACCGGCAATCACGATGGCCGGACGCGCCGTACTGGCCAGGTAATTGACAGTGCGCAGATGTTCCTCATGGGTGTCGACGGTAACCAGTTGTTCGAAGCCCAACGGCTTTCTGCCGACGTCGAGCCTTAACCGCGCGCCCTCATCCCAGTAGTCTTCAAACGACTGATAGACCTTGGTAAAGCGACTCGCCAGAGGCGAATCAAGGATGATCGGCAACCTCGACCAGTCCGGATCACCGTCACCCGGCTGCCTACCGTTTTCGACGGCATGATTCGATGGCATCTTGCGTCGCAGTATGTCTTCCAGCTCGTAGAGCAATTCCTGGGTTCGGCCGATGCTGAATGCCGGTATCAGGACGGTGCCGTTATCCTCCAGCGCCTTGTCTATGATGCGCTCAAGCCCTTGCTGACGAGTGCTGCGATCTTCGTGAACACGATTGCCATAGGTGCTTTCCAGCACCAGCACATCCGCGCGCTCGGGCGGCTTCGGCGCAGGCAGAAACGGCGTATGACTCGCCCCCAGGTCACCGGAAAACACCACGCGCACAGAACGCGTTTGTGCAGGGTATTGAAGATCGCATTCTATATAGGCAGATCCCAGTATGTGCCCGGCACGCTGCAAACGGACCCGGCAATGCAGGGATTCGTTGTCGACCAGGCTGAACCATTCATCGAATGGCAGAGCGATGATTCTCTTGTTGATGACATCCAGATAGCGTCCGACTTGCCCGGGGTCGTGTGCAAATTCGATTTTCAGAAGATCTTCCACGACCAGTGGCAACAGGTGGGCACTGGGCTCACTGCACAGTATCGGCCCCTTGTAACCGGATGCCAGCAACTCTGGAATACGCCCGACATGGTCATTGTGCACATGGCTGATCAATAACGCTCTGACAGCCTCCGGGTCGAATCCGAATGAAGCGGTCCCGGATTGCCTGCCGCGCTCCTGCACCGACCCGCAGTCAATCAGCAGGCTGCTCGATGCATCCATGTGCAATTGATGACACGAACCCGTGACTGTATCGACAGCGCCGTGATGAATGATTTGCGGATAAGACATGCAGTCACCTTTTCTTGCCAGCCTGCTCTGAATACGCGGTACATCCGGCAGCAGGTCTGAACATTAAGTTTCGGCGCATTCTGCACTTGAACGATTCATTTTCAAGCCTTGACACAAGGCAGTCAGGGCAGCAGTAATCAACACTGAAAATGAATATAACCCGCACCCCCTTTAAAATGGGTACACGAATTAAAAAAGCGAATATTCCTACACGCCTGAGCAACTATTCTCTATATAAGTGAAGAATAAACTGACAAAACTATAAGGCTCTTTTTTCGATAAAAACGCGCGAAGGCACAACGAAGCACACCAGCCCCGAAGCATCGCATGCGGCTTTATTGAACAAAAAGGGGTAAAAAACGCGCGCTATCGTGTCGCCAGATCAATCTCCGACGACGCATGATCGACGCTGCTCAGACAGAGCGAGGGGAAGGTGTGCGCTTTTTACGAAGACTGGCTATCCATGCCAGTATCGGGCCGATGACCATGCCCAAGAGCAACGCAAGGACAACAGGCAATGCCAGAGGAAGCTGAGGCGCCGACCAACCGAAAAACGTCACGGCAACAGACTGCCGGTTCTCAAGCACAAACACGGTTGTTGCCAAAACAGCGAGCAACACGGCGACGATCAGAATGACTCGTTTGAAGATACGCATCTGGTAATCCTGTGGTGGATGGCTTTAAAGGCCCTCTTCTTCATCCTCGTTGACCCGATCCCGCAGCTCCTTGCCCGGCTTGAAATGCGGGACAAACTTGCCATCGAGACTGACCGACTGTCCGGTCTTCGGGTTGCGCCCTACCCGTGGTGCACGGTAATGCAGCGAAAAGCTGCCAAAGCCCCGAATCTCGATTCGGTCACCGGTTGCCAGGCACTGGGACATTTGTTCAAGCATGGTCTTGATGGCCAGCTCGACATCCTTGGATGAGAGCAGCCCTTGATGGGTGACAATTCGTTCGATCAACTCCGACTTCGTCATATTTTTCCCTTCTTTTTCAAGCAGCTAGATCAGCGCTTGGAAGGTTTTAGCATGACCGGATGAATTTGAACAGCCCATCTATTGACTTATGTTCAATACCGTCTAACCAGGCATGAACAGATTACAGCGACATGACAGGAGACAGATATGGGAAGGGAGCTTGAGCAATAGGCGAAACGAGACGGCCTGAGAGGCTACTGGAGACGTTTAGCGACTCACACTGTGCGTGAGAGCAAGCCAGGCGCATCCGAACCTGTAGGGCCTGAACGGCAGAAACGAAAAAGGACGACCGAAGTCGTCCTTTTTTTGGTCAAGCAGAACTTAGTTCTGTTTTTCCATTTGCGCGCGCAGCAGGTCACCAATAGTGGTAGGACCAGTGCTTTCAGCGACTTCAGGCTTGCTACGCAGGCTCTGGATCGCTTCTTTCTCGTCTTCAACGTCTTTCGACTTGATGGACAAGCTGATTACGCGGCTCTTGCGGTCAACGCTGATGATCTTGGCTTCGATCTCTTCGCCTTCCTTCAGAACGTTACGCGCGTCTTCAACGCGGTCACGGCTGATTTCGGAAGCCTTGAGGGTCGCTTCGATGTCGTCGGCCAGAGTGATGATGGCGCCTTTGGCGTCAACTTCCTTAACGATACCGCGAACGATCGCGCCCTTGTCATTGACAGTGACGTACTCGGAGAACGGATCGCTTTCCAGCTGCTTGATACCCAGCGAGATACGCTCACGCTCAGGATCAACCGACAGGATCACAGTGTCGAGCTCGTCGCCCTTCTTGAAGCGACGTACGGCTTCTTCGCCCACTTCGTTCCAGGAGATGTCGGACAGGTGAACCAGACCGTCGATGCCGCCGTCCAGACCAATGAAGATACCGAAATCGGTGATCGACTTGATGGTGCCGGAGATTTTATCGCCCTTGTTGAACTGGCCAGAGAAATCTTCCCATGGGTTGGATTTGCACTGCTTGATGCCGAGGGAGATACGACGACGCTCTTCGTCGATGTCCAGAACCATGACTTCCACTTCGTCGCCAACCTGAACGACTTTCGAAGGGTGGATGTTCTTGTTGGTCCAGTCCATTTCGGAAACGTGTACCAGGCCTTCCACGCCTTCTTCCAGCTCTGCGAAGCAGCCGTAGTCGGTCAGGTTGGTAACACGCGCGGTAACGCGGGTGCTTTCAGGGTAGCGAGCCTTGATAGCAACCCATGGGTCTTCACCCAGTTGCTTCAGACCCAGGGAAACACGATTGCGCTCACGATCGTACTTCAGGACCTTGACATCGATCTCGTCGCCAACGTTGACGATTTCCGATGGATGCTTGATACGCTTCCAGGCCATGTCGGTGATGTGCAGCAGGCCATCGACGCCACCCAGATCGACGAATGCGCCGTAATCGGTGAGGTTCTTGACGATACCCTTGACTTGCTGACCTTCCTGCAGGGACTCGAGCAGAGCTTCGCGCTCGGCACTGTTCTCGGCTTCCAGGACACTGCGACGGGAAACGACAACGTTGTTGCGCTTCTGGTCCAGCTTGATGACCTTGAACTCGAGCTCTTTGCCTTCCAGGTGAGTCGTGTCACGCACAGGGCGGACGTCAACCAGAGAACCAGGCAGGAACGCACGGATGCCGTTAACGTCGACAGTGAAGCCGCCTTTAACCTTACCGTTGATAACGCCCTTGACCACTTCTTCAGCTGCGAAAGCCGCTTCCAGAACGATCCAGCACTCGGCACGCTTGGCTTTTTCGCGGGACAGCTTGGTTTCGCCAAAGCCATCTTCGACCGCGTCCAGCGCAACGTGAACTTCATCACCGATCTTGATGGTCAGCTCGCCAGCGTCGTTGTGGAACTGTTCCAGCGGGATGAGGCCTTCAGATTTCAGACCGGCGTGAACCGTAACCCAACCTGCCTGGTAATCGATATCAACGATGATCGCGGTGATGATCGAACCGGCCTGAAGGTTGAGGGTCTTTAGGCTTTCTTCAAAAAGTTCTGCAAAGCTTTCGCTCATTTTAATTCCTGTTGATCAAGGGCGAAGGATACGCCCATCTGCCACGCTCCAGACAACGTGGGTTTCGTTCAAGTAAAAGAAAGCCTGCGGGACTATGACTGGTCTCCCATACGCTTCTTCGTCATCCGGCAATACCGCGAAGCGCGATTTCACTCAGAATGCGTTCCAGCACCTGTTCGATGGACAATTCAGTGGAATCCAGCTGTATGGCGTCATGCGCCGGCTTCAGCGGGGCTACCGCTCGCTGGGTGTCACGCTCGTCGCGTGCACATATCTCATCTAGCAGACTCGACAGACTAACATCATCGCCCTTGGCCTTCAACTGCAAGTAACGTCGACGCGCACGCTCCTCGGCACTGGCGGTAAGGAATATCTTCAGCGGTGCATCCGGGAAGACCACGGTGCCCATGTCGCGACCGTCCGCGACCAGACCCGGCTCTTCCTGAAACGCGCGCTGGCGCAACAGCAACGCATCGCGCACCGCCGGCAGCGAGGCCACCTGCGATGCGCCGCTGCCGACCTGCTCGTTGCGAATGGCGTGAGTGACGTCCTCGCCTTCAAGAATGATGCGCTGCCCCTGCCCTGCCGCAGTCGCCTCGAACTGAACATCCAGATGAGCGGCCAGGAGCTTGAGCGCTTCTTCATTGGTCAGGTCGACACCGTGATTGCGCGCCGCGAAAGCCAGCAGGCGATACAGCGCACCGGAGTCGAGCAGGCACCAACCGAGTTTCCTGGCCAGCAATCCGGCGACCGTGCCCTTTCCGGAACCGCTGGGTCCGTCGATGGTAATAACAGGAGCTTTGATTTTCACTTTTTGTCCTCTTGCGCTACACGCATGCCAACTTGAGCGCACAGCGCCAGAAAATGGGGAAACAATGCGGCGGCATCCGCGCACGCCTGAATACGGATGGGCGCCGAAGCCCTCAACGATGCAACGCGAAACGCCATGACGATACGCTGATCACCGCGAGCATCAACCTCGCCGCCACCCGGCACACCGCCTTCGATAATGATGCCATCCAGTACGGGCTCGGCCTCGATGCCGAGAGCCAGCAAACCGTCAGCCATCAGCCTGACGCACTCCGACTCATCGGCTTGCAGGGCCTGCGCGCCGCGCAGAATGGTACGCCCTTCTGCACAGGCTGCGGCAACCAGAAGCACCGGAAATGCATTCAGTGCCAGCGGCACCAGCGCTTCGGGGATGTCAGCGCCTTTGAGCCGGGTCGAGCGAACGTGCAGGTCGGCGACCGTTTCACCCGCCAGCTTGCGGACGTTCTGCAGCACGATATCGCCGCCCATCAGGCGCAAAATATCGATCGCACCCTCGCACGATGAACTGACGGGAACGTCCTCCAGCAACAGGTCGCAGCCTTCACTGATCGACGTCGCGACCATGAACAGCACCGCAGACGTCACATCCACCGGCCCCTTGATGCGATGACTGACACCCTCCGCAGACCCGCCGTGAATGGCACGAGGCTCGCCGGGTGCGGTGTCGACACGGGCACGGCTGGCGAGGATTCTGCCGAAGTGCTCCCTCGCTGCGCGCGCGCGGGTAAATACGTCCATCAACTGCGCGCCGTCGCCAGCATCCACAGCGTCGCGCAAGGCGTCGAGATCGGTGCGAAAGCTGTCCAGAGTGCGCAGTACGGCATCACGATTGGCCATGAAAATGTCATGCCACATGGTCGGATCGCTGCCTGCGATGCGCGTGAAGTCACGAAACCCGCCTGCTGCATACCTGAATATGTCCAGGTTTTCATTGCGCTTGGCCAGCGAATCGACCAGACCGAATGCCAGCAGGTGCGGCAGATGGCTGGTGGCAGCCAGCACCTCGTCGTGACGCTCTACCTGCATGTGCTCGACATCGGCCCCCAGGGCTGACCACAACTGGTCGACAATCGCCACCGCGTGAGGATCGGTTTCAGCCAGCGGCGTGAGAATGACCTTATGGCGACGAAACAGCGCCGCATTGGAGGCCTCGACGCCGCTCTGCTCGGAACCGGCAATCGGATGGCCGGGCACGAAGCGCGACGGCATGTGCCCGAACGCCTGACGCGCAGCCCTCACCACATTGCCTTTGGCGCTGCCGACATCGGTCAGAATGGCATGACCCAGATCGATCGGTGCCAGCAGGGCAAGCAGCTTTTCCATTGCCAGTATCGGCACCGCCAGCTGAATCACATCAGCGCCACGGCAAGCGGTGGCAAGGTCTGCCTCGCAACGGTCCACAACCCCCAGCTCGACCGCCAGGTGTCGCGACTGCGGGTCAAGGTCGACGCCGACTACCTCGCGGCACAGGCCGCTTTCGCGCACACCCTTGGCAAAGGAACCGCCGATCAGCCCGAGCCCGACAACCACCAGACGACCGATCACCGGCCGTACCGACTGTTCTGCAATCACATCAACCACGCGAATACACCTGACAGCCTGCCAAGGTAAAAAACAAACGAATCATGGACCGCACCTTCAGAGAACCGCCTTCGGGTAGGAACCCAACACCTTCAAGGCCACGGCTTCGCTGCTGATTTGCTCCAGCACGGCCTTGACCAGCGGATCCTTGTGATGGCCGACGAAGTCGATGAAGAACACGTAGGTCCACTTGCCACTGCGCGAAGGACGGGTCTCGATACGCGTCAGGTCCAGGCCATTCTCGTGGAACGGCACCAGCAACTCGTGCAGCGCGCCCGGCTTGTTGCTCATCGACACAATGATCGAGGTCTTGTCATCGCCGGTCGGCGGGACTTCCTGATTGCCGATAATGAGAAAGCGTGTGGAGTTGTCCGGACGATCTTCGATCTTTTCCGCCAGACGGGTCAGGCCATACAGACCTGCCGCCATATCGCCAGCGATGGCCGCCGAGTTCCACTCGCCCTTGACCCGCTTGGCGGCTTCGGCGTTGCTGGCAACGGCGACGCGCTCGACATTCGGGTAATGGGCATCCAGCCATTTACGGCACTGGGCCAGTGACTGGGCATGGGAATAAATGCGCGTGATGCTTTCCGTCTTGGTGCTTTCGCCCACCAGCAGATGGTGGTGAATGCGCAGTTCGACTTCGCCGCAGATCACCATGTCGTGTTCGAGAAAGCTGTCGAGGGTGTGATTGACCGCGCCTTCGGTGGAGTTTTCCACCGGAACCACACCGAAATTCACGGCACCAGCGACCACTTCGCGGAACACTTCGTCAATTGCAGCCATCGGCAGACTGATGACGGCGTGACCGAAATGCTTCATCGCCGCGGCCTGGGTGAACGTCCCCTCAGGCCCGAGATAGGAGACCTTGAGCGGCTGCTCCAATGCGAGGCAGGAAGACATGATTTCGCGGAACAGACGCGCCATCTCTTCGTTGCTCAACGGACCACGATTGCGGTCCATGACTCGCCTGAGCACCGCAGCTTCGCGCTCCGGACGGTAGAACACAGGCACTTCGCCTTCCGCCAGCGAGGACATCTTGACCCTGGCCACTTCCTGGGCACAGCGGGCACGCTCGCTGATCAGTTCCAGAACCTTTTCATCGAGGCTGTCGATACGGACGCGAAGCGCCTTGAGTTCTTGCTCGGACATCAGCCGTGCTCCTTCTCGAAGTCTTTCATGTAGGCCACCAGCGCGTTGATGGCGTTGATATCGATCGCGTTGTAGATGGATGCACGCATGCCGCCTACCGAGCGATGGCCCTTGAGGTTGAGCAGGCCGTTTGCATCGGCACCGGCCAGGAACGGCTTGTCGAGACGATCGTCAGCCAGACGGAACGGTACGTTCATCCACGAACGATCAGGCTTGTTGATCGGGTTGCTGTACAGCTCGCTGGCGTCGATGAAGTCATAGAGAGCGCGCTGTTTGATTTCGTTGCGCTTGCCGATCGCTTCGACACCGCCCTGCTCTTTCAGCCATTCGAAGACCAGCCCGGACAGGTACCAGGCCAGGGTCGGCGGCGTGTTGTACATCGAGCCATTGTCGGCAGCGACCTTGTAGTCGAGCATGGTCGGGCACAGCGAGCGCGCGCGGCCCAGCAGGTCTTCGCGAATGATCACCACCACGATGCCGCTGGGGCCGATGTTCTTCTGGGCGCCAGCGTAGATCATGCCGAAACGCGAGATATCCACTGGACGCGAGAGGATGTCCGAAGACATGTCGGCAACCAGCGGAACGTCGCCGGTGTCCGGAATCCAGTTGAATTCCAGACCGCCAATGGTTTCGTTCGGCGCGTAGTGGACGTAAGCCGCGTCCTTGGACAGCTTCCACTCGTTCTGGCCGGGAATGGCAAAGTAATCGTAGGCCTTGGCGCTGGCCGCGACGTTGATTGCGCCGTAGCGTGACGCCTCGTCGATAGCCTTCTGCGACCAGATGCCGGTGTCGATGTAATCGGCCTTGCCGTTTTCAGGCAGCAGGTTCAGCGCAATCTGGGCGAACTGCTGGCTGGCACCGCCTTGCAGGAACAACACCTTGTAATTCGAAGGAATGGACAGCAGGTCACGCAGATCCTGCTCGGCCTTGGTGGCAATGGAGACGAACTCATCACTGCGGTGGCTCATTTCCATGACGGAAAGGCCTTTGCCGTGCCAGTCGAGGAGTTCCGCCTGGGCACGCAGCAGAACAGCTTCAGGAAGCGCAGCAGGACCTGCGCAGAAGTTAAAGGCTCGCTTGCTCATATCCACTCTCGTCAAATACGTTGGGTCTGTACGCGCTTGTTTCTGGTTGCTTGCCACGAGCAGACAGACGCCGCAGCGACTGGCAGCTCCTTGCGGGAATCTTGCTCCGGCCGCAGGGCTGGCCGAATACCGCAAGGGCTGGACTTGCCTGGAATGCAGATGCATGCACAGACGAGCCAGCCCTTACCTGATTTACGTTACCGCTTAGTTCTGTGGTTCGTCTTCGTCTGACGCAGCATCTGACTGCAGGTCTTCACCAGCATCGTCCACTTCAGCTTCAGCGGCATCGACGATCACGCCATCGATAACTTCTTCGCCTTCAAGCTCTTCGCCTTCGACTTCCGACGGCTCCTGAACACGCTCCAGACCGACCAGCTTCTCGTCGCTGGCCAGCTTGATCAGGGTAACGCCCTGGGTGTTACGACCCAGACTGGAGACTTCGCCGACGCGGGTACGAACCAGCGTGCCCTGGTCGGAAATCAGCATGATTTCTTCACCGTCGAGCACCTGAACCGCACCGACCAGACGGCCGTTACGCTCGTTGCTGACCATGGCGATGACACCCTGACCACCGCGCTTGTACTCGGGGAACTCGGAGATGGCCGTACGCTTGCCGTAGCCGCGCTCGGAAGCGGTCAGAATCTGGCTGCCCTCTTCCGGGATCAGCATCGAAATCAGCTTTTGCCCTTCTGGCAGACGCATGCCACGAACACCGCGAGCGGTACGGCCCATGGCGCGCACGTCGGATTCCTTGAAGCGGGTCACCTTGCCACCGTCGGAGAACAGCATGATTTCCTGCTCGCCATCGGTAATGGCCGCAGAGATCAGGATGTCGCCCTCGTCCAGCTCAAGGGCGATGAGGCCCGAGCTGCGCTGACGGCTGAATGCAACCAGTGGGGTCTTCTTGACAGTACCGTTGGCGGTGGACATGAAGATGAACGGAGCCTTCTTCTTGTCGGCAGCCTTGATACGGGCCTTGCGCTCCTCTTCGGTCTCGCTGCTGTTTTCCGCGTCGTCCAGCTCGCCTTCCAGGGCCTCGCCTTCTTCATCGGCACGCTTGCGCATGGCTTCGAGATCGACCGGCAGCATGGTGGTGATGTATTCGCCGTCGCTCAACGGCAACAGGTTGACCAGCGGACGACCACGGGCAGCGCGCGACGCTTCCGGAATCTCGTAGGTCTTGAGCCAGTAGACCTTGCCCTTGCTGGAGAACATCAGCAGCGTGGTGTGGCTGTTGGCGACCAGCAGGTGAGCGATGTAGTCCTCATCCTTGATGCCGGTGGCCGACTTGCCCTTGCCGCCACGACGCTGAGCCTGATAGACCGCCAGTGGCTGAGTCTTGGCATAACCGCCGTGGGAAATGGTGACCACGCGCTCTTCTTCGGTGATCAGGTCACCCAGCGTCAGGTCCAGACGCGCATCGAGAATTTCGGTGCGACGGGCATCGCCGTATTCGGAGCGGATCAGTTCCAGCTCTTCGCGGATCACTTCCATCAGGCGCGTCGCGCTGTTGAGGATGCGGATCAGCTCGCCGATCTGATTGAGGATTTCCTGGTACTCGCCCAGCAGCTTCTCGTGTTCCAGACCGGTCAGGCGGTGCAGACGCAGCTCCAGAATGGCCTGAGCCTGTTCCGGCGACAGGAAATACTTGCCCTCGCGCAGGCCGTATTGCGGATCGAGGTTCTCGGGGCGGCACGAATCGGCACCGGCACGCTCGACCATCTCGACCACTGCGCTCGACTCCCAAGGCGTCTTGATCAGCGCTTCCTTGGCTTCGGCAGGTGTCGGTGATGCCTTGATGAGGGCGATGACCGGGTCGATGTTGGACAGCGCAACCGCCTGACCTTCAAGGATGTGGCCACGTTCGCGCGCCTTGCGCAGTTCGAACACGGTACGACGGGTCACCACTTCGCGGCGGTGACGAACAAAGGCTTCCAGCAGGTCCTTGAGGTTAAGGATGCGTGGGCGACCGTCGATCAGGGCAACGATGTTGATGCCGAAAACGCTTTGCAGCTGGGTCTGGGCATACAGGTTGTTGAGGATAACCTCAGGCACTTCGCCACGACGCAGCTCGATGACCACGCGCATACCGTCCTTGTCGGACTCGTCGCGCAGTTCGGTGATGCCTTCGAGTTTCTTTTCCTTGACCAGCTCGGCGATCTTCTCGATCAGACGCGCCTTGTTCAGCTGGTAAGGCAGCTCGGTGATGACGATCTGCTGGCGACCGCCAACCTTGTCGATGTCTTCGACGATGGAGCGGGCACGCATGTAAATGCGTCCGCGGCCTGTGCGATAGGCCTCGATGATGCCGGCGCGACCGTTGATGATCGCCGCCGTCGGGAAATCCGGGCCGGGGATGTATTGCATCAACTCGTCGACCGTCAACTCGGGGTTGTCGATCAGCGCCAGGCAGCCGTCGATGACTTCACCGAGGTTGTGCGGCGGAATGTTGGTCGCCATGCCCACGGCGATACCGCTGGAACCGTTGACCAGCAGGTTGGGAATACGGGTCGGCATGACCGCCGGGATCATCTCGGTGCCGTCGTAGTTCGGCACCCAGTCCACGGTTTCCTTGTGCAGGTCGGCCAGCAGCTCGTGCGCCAGCTTGGTCATACGCACTTCGGTGTATCGCATGGCGGCGGCGTTGTCGCCGTCGACCGAACCGAAGTTGCCCTGACCGTCTACCAGCAGGTAGCGCAGCGAGAATGGCTGAGCCATACGAACGATGGTGTCGTACACCGCCGTGTCGCCGTGCGGGTGATACTTACCGATCACGTCACCAACCACACGGGCGGATTTCTTGTACGGCTTGTTCCAGTCGTTACCCAGCTCGCTCATTGCGAACAACACGCGCCGGTGCACGGGCTTCAAGCCATCGCGTGCATCGGGCAGTGCGCGACCGACGATTACGCTCATTGCGTAGTCGAGGTAGGACTGCTTCAGCTCGTCTTCGATATTGACCGGGAGGATTTCTTTGGCCAGTTCGCCCATGAGAAGCCTGATTCCTTTTTCTGGTGAAACCTCGCAAACCCATTCGGGGTATACGAAGCTCGCCGCTGCCAGCATGTGCAGGGCAGCGACTTACGACAAATCAACGAGTTATGCCATGAATCTACGCAGCATGGGCGACCACAATCAGTGTCCCCGATAACCGCCGGATATTACCACAATCGCCGAGGCGCTCACATCCTTTGCAGGCGCTGAAAGCGAGCCGCACACGCATAACACGCCTGAGAAACGCTTACAGGCCCGTCCAGCCGCATTGCACAGCGGCGACGGGTCGGGCCTGTCGGCCTCAGTGAAGGTGTTTACGGCTCATCAATTGAGCCATGCGCGCGGTATCGGGACGTTCGACAATGCCCTTTTCGGTCACGATGGCGTCGATCAGGTCTGCCGGCGTCACATCGAATACCGGGTTGAAAGCCTCGACCTCGGCGCCGACCCGCTGGCCGCCCACTTCGAGCAATTCGCGGCCGTCGCGCTCTTCAATGATGATGTCGTCGCCACTGGCCATTTCCATGTCGATGGTCGAACTCGGCGCGACCACCATGAAGCGCACCCCGTGATGCATGGCGGCAACGGCGAGCTGATAGGTACCGATCTTGTTCGCCACGTCGCCGTTGGCCGTGATGCGGTCGGCGCCGACGATGACCCAGGTGATGCCCTTGGTGCGCATCAGGTGCGCGGCGGCGGAGTCTGCGTTCAGCGTCACCGGGATGCCCTCGTTGGCCAGCTCCCATGCGGTAAGCCGCGAGCCCTGCAGCCAGGGCCGGGTTTCGTCGGCGTAGACCCGTTCGATCATGCCTTCCAGATGCGCCGCACGAATCACGCCCAGCGCCGTGCCGAAGCCGCCCGTGGCCAGCGCCCCGGTATTGCAGTGGGTGAGCACCGTCTGCAGATTGCCCTGGTGCTTGCGGATCAGGTCGGCGCCCAGCTGCGCCATGGTCAGATTGGCCTCGCGGTCGCTCAGGTGAATCGCCACGGCTTCGGCCTCGAGGGCCGCCAGCGGGTCATCGCCGTCCTTCACGCGCATCAGACGATCACGCATCCGGTTCAGCGCCCAGAACAGGTTCACTGCAGTCGGGCGCGAATCGGCCAGCAACTGCATGTCCTCTTCCAGCGCCGGATACCAGTCTCCACCTTGCGCAATACGCGCACGTGCGCCCAGCACCGCACCATAGGCGGCACTGATGCCGATAGCTGGCGCCCCGCGCACGACCATCGTGCGAATCGCTTCGGCGACTCCCTCGGCGGTGGTATAGCGGTGCCAGACTTCCTCGAACGGCAGTACCCGCTGGTCCAGCAGGTACAGAGCGTCGTCCCGCCAATCGATGGCCTTAACCTTCTCCGCAGCCAACAGTCGATCGCGCATCGCCAACTCCATCTTGAACATCCGAAACCCAGCATCAAAAGCCGCTGATTATAGCGAGCCGCCTGCGAAGACGCTCGGGTATACTTCGTCATCAACGTAATAAACGATGGAAACCTTCTCATGCCGAACGCTACAGCACCGCTCGACCTTTTGCTCCTGCCCGCCTGGCTGGTGCCGGTCGAGCCCGCAGGCGTCGTGCTCAAGGACCACGGCATCGGCATCCGCGATGGCTGTATCGTCTATATCGGTCCACGCGCCGAAGCGCTGCGGCAAAACGCCGTGCAGATGCAGGAACTGCCCGGCATGCTGCTCAGCCCCGGCCTGATCAACGCCCACGGCCATGCGGCGATGACGCTGTTTCGCGGGCTGGCCGACGACCTGCCACTGATGACCTGGCTGCAGGACCACATCTGGCCCGCCGAAGGCAAGTGGGTCGATGAAGACTTCGTGCGTGACGGTACAGACCTGGCCATCGCCGAGCAGCTCAAGGGCGGTATCACCTGTTTCTCCGACATGTATTTCTACCCCAAGGTGGCCGCCGAACGTGTCCACGCCAGCGGCATGCGCGCGCAGATCACCGTCCCGGTACTGGATTTTCCGATTCCAGGTGCCCACACCACGGCTGAAGCCCTGCACAACGGCATCGAACTGTTCAACGACCTCGCTCATCATCCACGCATCAAGATCGCCTTTGGCCCGCATGCGCCCTACACCGTGGGCGACGAAAACCTGGAGAAGGTCCGGGTGATCGCCGACGAACTGGACGCCATGATCCAGATGCACGTCCACGAGACCGCATTTGAAGTCGAGCAGGCTGTCGAACAGCGCCAGGAACGCCCCCTCGCCCGCCTCAACCGGCTGGGTATGCTCGGGCCGCGCTTCCAGGCCGTGCACATGACGCAGATCAACGACGACGATCTGGCCCTGCTGGTGGAAAGCAATACCAACGTCATTCATTGCCCCGAATCCAATCTCAAGCTGGCCAGCGGTTTCTGCCCGGTCGAACGATTGTGGCAGGCCGGTGTGAACGTTGCGGTAGGCACCGACGGTGCCGCCAGCAACAATGACCTGGACCTGCTCGGCGAAACCCGCACCGCCGCCTTGCTGGCCAAGGCTGTTGCCGGCTCGGCCACGGCGCTGGACGCACACCGCGCGCTGCGCATGGCGACGCTGAACGGCGCTCGCGCCCTGGGTATTCAGGCCGAGACCGGCTCGCTGGAGATCGGCAAGGCGGCGGACATGGTCGCGTTCGACCTGTCGGGCCTGGCCCAGCAACCGATCTACGACCCGGTATCGCAGCTTATATATGCCACTGGCCGCGATTGCGTGAGCCATGTCTGGGTGGCCGGCAAGCAATTGCTCGACGCTCGCCGGCTGACTCGCATGGATGAACCCGCACTGCGCGACACCGCGATTGCGTGGGGCCAGCGTATTTCCGGTAAAGCCGAATAATTCGATTCGGACCGAACACATGCCAGTCAGGCTTATCTATAAGCCTGACTGATGAAAAAGAATTTTGAGTTCAAGAGGGACACCCATGAGCAACGTCGACCGCGCAGAAATCGCTAAATTCGAGGCCCTGGCCCATCGCTGGTGGGACCGCGAAAGCGAATTCAAGCCGCTGCATGACATCAACCCGCTGCGCGTCAACTGGATCGACGAGCGTGTCGGCCTGGCAGGCAAGAAGGTGCTCGACGTCGGCTGCGGCGGCGGCATTCTCAGCGAGGCGATGGCCCTGCGCGGCGCAACGGTGACCGGCATCGACATGGGCGAAGCGCCGCTGGCCGTCGCACAACTGCATCAGCTCGAATCGGGTGTCAGCGTCGAGTATCGGCAGATCACCGCCGAGGACATGGCCGAAGAAATGCACGAGCAGTACGATGTGGTGACCTGCCTGGAAATGCTCGAGCACGTGCCGGACCCCTCCTCGGTGATCCGCGCCTGCTACCGCATGGTCAAGCCAGGCGGCCAGGTGTTCTTCTCGACCATCAACCGCAACCCGAAAGCGTACCTGTTCGCCGTGGTCGGCGCCGAATACATCCTCAATCTGCTGCCGCGCGGCACCCACGACTTCAAGAAATTCATTCGTCCTTCCGAGTTGGGCGCCTGGAGCCGTGACGCCGGTCTGCAAGTCAAGGACGTTATCGGCCTGACCTACAATCCGCTGACCAAGCATTACAAGCTGACCTCCGACGTCGGCGTCAACTACATGATCCAGACCCTACGGGAGGCATGAAAGATGCGCCTGAGAGCGGTTTTATTCGACATGGACGGCACCCTGCTCGACACCGCACCGGACTTCATCGCCATTGCCCAGGCAATGCTTGCCGACCGCAACCTGCCTGCGGTACCGGACAAACTGATCCGTGACGAAGTTTCCGGCGGTGCCAGAGCCATGGTGGCGGCCACCTTTGCAATGTCCCCTGAAGATCCACAATTCGAGGCATTGCGCCTGGAGTTTCTGGAGCGCTATCAGCGTGACTGCGCCGTTCACAGCAAACTGTTCGACGGCATGGACGAACTGCTGACCGACATCGAGAAGGCGGGTCTGATCTGGGGCGTGGTCACCAACAAGCCGGTGCGATTCGCCCAGCCCATCATGGAGCGGCTCGGCCTGGCGGAACGCTCGGCGCTGCTGATCTGCCCTGACCATGTCACGCACAGCAAGCCACACCCGGAACCGATGATTCTGGCCTGCCGGATGCTTGACCTCGACCCGGCCAGCGTTCTGTTCGTAGGCGACGACCTGCGCGACATCGAGTCCGGGCGCGACGCCGGCACAAAAACCGCCGCCGTGCGCTACGGCTATATTCACCCCGACGACAACCCCGATCATTGGGGTGCCGACGTGGTGGTCGATCATCCGCTGGAATTGCGCAAAGTGCTGGATAACGCACTGTGCAGCTGCTGAACGAGGCTTTACATGTTTGATTACTCCGCGCACCCGGAACTCCTCGAAGGCCGGGTCATTCTGGTCACTGGCGCCGCTCGCGGCATCGGTGCAGCAGCCGCCAAAACCTACGCAGCGCATGGCGCCACTGTCCTGCTACTGGGCAGGACCGAGGCCAGCCTGGCTCAGGTCCATGACGAGATAAAGGCAGCAGGTCACCTGCAGCCACTGGTCATACCCTTCGATCTGGAAAGCGCCGACCCAGCGCAGTATCACGACTTGGCGACCATGATCGAGCGCACAGTCGGCCATCTGGACGGACTGCTGCACAACGCCTCGATCATCGGACCGCGCACTTCAGTGGAACACCTGCCAGGCGAAGACTTCATGCAGGTCATGCACGTCAACGTCAATGCTACCTTCATGCTCACCCAGGCACTGCTGCCCCTGCTGCAGCGTTCGACGGATGCATCGATAGCCTTCACCTCCAGCAGCGTGGGCCGCAAGGGACGCGCACAGTGGGGAGCTTACGGGGTGTCGAAGTTTGCCACCGAAGGCTTGATGCAAACCCTCGCTGACGAGCTGGAAGGCGTCAGTACGGTCCGGGCCAACAGCATCAACCCCGGCGCAACCCGCACCGGCATGCGCGCACAGGCCTACCCGGATGAAAATCCGCAGAATAATCCGACGCCAGAAGCTATCATGCCGGTGTATCTGTACCTGATGGGGCCGGACAGCAAAGGCATCAACGGACAGGCGTTGAATGCCCAGTGAAGGGAGAAGGCCGTTGTGACGGAAAACCGTCAAAAAGGCTGTTTCGAGCGGCTTTCCAAGTCAAGGAATTGCCGATCCGGCGCCACTGTCAGAGAGATGGCGTCAGCTAAACCACTGATTTTAATAAGTCTGGCCAAAAATGAACCGAATGGCACCACGTCCCCTCTAACCCAGCCAAGCCAGCAATATGTGCTGAGGAGCGAAGAGATGAATTTTCCTACCCAGACCCATGCAATCGACTTCGATACGGCTGAACTGCAACGCCTCGGTTTTAGAAATCGACCTGACGCAGTACTTCCACCCCCGTCACTGCCCGAGCTGGTCTATCAGCTTGGGCGACAACTGCAGACCAGTCTGGAAGCCGAGCGGATACTGACCCTGTTTTTTCAGGGCGTACAACGCTTCCTGCCATTGAGCGGCTTGATGTATCGGCATATCGAGAGCGACTTGCATCTGCGTCTGGGCGAGATGTCATCCGACAGCGCCAGTTTTCATCTGCGTCATGAAGGCAAGTGCATCGGCGAACTGGAGTTTCAGGGCGCCAGGCCATTCGACACCCGACAACTGAGCGACCTTGAGTCGCTGCTGGTCTGCCTGGTGTACCCGCTGCTGAATGCGCTGCTGTACCGCATTGCCACACAGACTGCCCTGCGTGACCCACTGACCAGCACCGGCAACCGCATCGCCATGGATCAGGGCCTGGCCCGTGAAATCGAGATTTCACGTCGCCACAAGCAGCCCCTGTCCTTGCTGATGCTGGATATCGACCACTTCAAGAAAGTGAATGATGAGTACGGTCATCACACCGGCGACGATGTGCTAAAGACCGTCGCGCAGAGCCTGAAGGCGCAACTGCGCAATATTGATCGGGTATTCCGCTATGGCGGTGAAGAGTTCGTGGTGATTCTGTCCAACACTGGCGCAGAGTCCGCTGAACTGATTGGTCAGCGGCTGTGCCAGGCCGTGCGAAACCTCGAGTTTCGCGAACTCAGCCCGGCCTTGACCATGACCGTCAGCCTGGGTTGCTCGACACTGCTGCCGACTGAAACAGCCGACAGCCTGCTGCGCCGTGCCGATAATGCCCTGTACGTCGCCAAACGCGAAGGCCGCAATCGTATCGCCATGGCCAGCTAGCACTCTTCCTGCCTTCTCGCCCGCCCCTACGCCTCCAGCGCGGCAACACGTCCTCGCGGCTTGACCCTGTCCAGCTGCATGCAACGCTCAAGAAACAGGTACATGTAGTCGTAGCTTTTGGTAACGGCCTGACGCAGCTCGGCCTGCAATTGCACACTCGGCTTGTTACCCACCAACGTACAAATGATCTCGAGCGCCTCCCAAGGGTGCGCGTCGTCATACTGTGCATGCATCTTGAGCCACTTCATGGCTTTCTTGCGGGTCTCTTCAGGAAACGCTTCGGGGTATACACCGCTGGAGCAGACCACGGCCGACCATTCGCCGGTCGCCCCTTCAATGGCATAGTTGGTAGCCGCCATCGCCACGGCCAGCGAATCCGACGAGCTGGTCTGCCAGCACCAATGGCTCAGCGCATGCAACTCGGGCGCTACCCGCTGATCATGCAAGTCCTCAAGCGTCACGCCATGGGCCGCACACCAGTTGACCCAGTAGTCGGCGTGATTGAGTTCGACGCGGATATTGCGCATCAGCCAGCGGCGCGCCATGTCTTCACCAGGGTGACGACCGAAGCGGGTCTTGGTGAGGTTCTTGGCCATGTACACCGCGAATTGCTCGACCACTGGCCAGCCGCCGATCAGGTAGTGGCGCATGATCTGCGGACTCAACTTCGCGTCACGCATCTGCTGGTACAACTCGTGCTCGACCACGCGTGCCTTTGCAGCGCTGCAATCCTTGATCAACTGCTGCGCCCAGGCCGGATAACTGCTGGCTTCCATGAGCGGACCGGTTCTATCGAAAGCGTCGATCACTGGGTATCTCCTTATGAGGGTTTCAACTGATTAACGTAGCGTTCCTGGCGCGCCGAACATCAGGGGGTCAGGCCGTACGGGCTGAATATAAAGACTCTCGCAAGTGAACAATTCAGGGCGGGAAATCAGATAGCCCTGTGCAAAATCCACGCCCATTTCCTGCAATGCAGATTCGATCTGCGGCGTTTCAACGTACTCTGCAATGGTGCGTTTGCCCATGACATGGCCGATGTTATTGATCACCTCGACCATCGCCTTGTTGATCGGGTTGTCGAGCATGTCCTTTACAAAACTGCCATCAATCTTCAGGAAATCCACCGGCAGGTGCTTGAGATAGGCAAAAGACGACATACCCGAGCAGAAATCATCAAGGGAAAACTGACACCCCAATCCCTTCAACTCGTTGATGAATCTGATCGCACTTTGCAGGTCGGCAATGGCACTGGTCTCGGTGATCTCGAAGCAGATCATCCCGGGCGACACGGCAAACGTGCTGAATTGCTGTTTCAAATATTCGAGGAACGTATCATCACCGATACTCGATCCAGACAAATTTATAGCACATAGTGCCTGCGGTACCTGATGCCGATCATCACTCTGGCACTGGGCTATGACTTTGAACACATTGTGTACGACCCAGCGATCCAGCGTAGTCATGAGTCCGTAGCGCTCGGCGGCCGGGATGAAATTGTCCGGTACGACCATTCGCCCAGACTCATCGCGAAGACGTAGGAGGATTTCAATGTGCCTCACCTCGCCCACTTCGCCCTTTATCGACGCGATTTCCTGCGCATAAAGACAAAAGCGATTCTCGTCCATTGCCATGTGCAGCCGCTGTATCCAGGCCATTTCGCCGAAACGCATCGACAGCGTGAGATCATCCACACTGTAGGCCTGAACCCGATTGCGCCCCCTTTCCTTGGCCATATAACAGGCCATGTCAGCGGCAGACAATGACCCCTCCAAAGACGCAGGCGTGTCGCCGAGGTGCACCAGGCCAATACTGACGGTAGTCATGAATGGCCGACCTTTCCACATGAAATGCAGATGCTGCACCACCTCGCGCAACGCCTCGGCCATATCCAGCGCTGTTTCGGCGGGACAATCGACCAGCAAAACACCGAACTCGTCACCTCCCAGCCGGGCCAGCGTATCCCCGTCACGCAAGCCCTGAGGCAAGGCCCGGCACAGCTGACGCAGCAGTTCATCACCCGCCGCATGGCCACCGGTATCATTGACCAGCTTGAACTGATCCAGATCGAGAAACATCAGGCAGTGGCTGCGGCCCTGACCGCAGTCTTCGTCGAGCACTCGCTGCAAGCGGCGTTCGAATTCACTGCGGTTGACCAGGCCTGTCAGCGGATCATGGGCGGCCTGCCACGACAGATCGGCGATGTACTGCTGCTCCTGGGTCATGTCATGCAACACCAGCACCGCGCCACTGATCACGCCTTCGGTGTAGATCGGCGTGCCGACCAGCGCGACCGGCACCGTGCTGCCGTCAAGCCGCTGGATCAGCTTGCTGTTGGCGCTGCCGCCCTTGAGCTTGCCGGTGATGATCTGCTCGACCAGCGTTGACTGGTCCTTCTGACCGTTTTCATCCAGCAGATTGAACAGCGCAGCCAGCGGAAGCCCGCTGGCCTGAGTGCTTTTCCAGTGGGTGAGGCCCTCGGCGGCAGGGTTCATGTAGACGATGGCGCCGGCCACATCGATAGTGATCACGCCGTCGCCGATGGACTCCAGCGTGATCTGCGCGCGCTCCTTTTCGAGTTGCAGGGCATCGGCAAACACACGTCGCTGGACGATCAGACGACGCACACGCAGCAGCGCCAGAAGAATCAATACCACAGCGGTGACCAGGTTGACCGCTATCAACAGGTTGAGGATCAGCCTGGAGCCTTCGCCCAGCGCATCACTGAACGCTCGTGCAGCAGGCGTTACGCCTTCATTGATGACATTGATCTGCTCGCGCCATTGATCGACTTCGGCGGCGCTCACAGCGCCCTGCCCGACCCGCTCATGGATGCGCCGGGCCAGTTCGTCGAGCTGCATGAGGTAGCCGTCACCCACTTCCCAGAAATGAATGACCTGCTTCATGAAACTGAAGTTGTGGAAATTCAGGTACATCCAGATGATGCCGTTTACGTCATCCGGGTGATTGCCGCCCTGAATGATTCCACTTCTGGCCTCGGCCAGGGACGGATTGGGCTGATCGAGAGCCTTGCGCAGCGCATGGCCGCCCTGGGGGACGGAGAAGGCTTTTTGATACTTGAGGTAGTCACGCTCATCATGCCGGTTGGCGTACAGGCTCAAGTAGTGGATGGCGTCCTTCTGCCCCTTGGACCAGAGACTCTCCCCCGCCACATAGCTGCGCACGGCAGACATGGTGTAGAGACTGACGCATCCCAGCAACGCCTGAAACAGCGCGACGGCAATGAAAGGCCATACGATGCCCAACAGACGGGGCTTGGAGAAGATCCATGGTTGCTTCATGGGTTTCACGTCACCACATGCCTGAATAAACGTCTAGCGCAGAGACTAGGCTAAATTCGCCCATGATGGCAGGTGATTCTCCCGTAATCGAGCCAACCTGTGCGCTGATAGAGGCTTCGCGCATCAGATTTGTTGCAAATGTCCGTACAGCTTGGCGTACAGACCTCCATCGGCAATCAACTGCTGATGGTCACCATCTTCCACAATACGCCCGCCATCGAACACCAGTACCCGGTCGGCCTGCTTCACGGCCGAGAGGCGGTGGGCAATGATCAGCGTCGTGCGATTGCGCAGAAAACGTGCGAGCGCCTGATGCAGGTTGTATTCGGTGGCAGCGTCCAGCGCCGAGGTGGCCTCATCGAGGATCACTACTTTGGGGTCGGACAGCACCATGCGTGCGATAGCCATGCGCTGGCGCTGGCCACCCGACATTCTGACCCCGGAGCGTCCGACCACGCTGTCCAGACCTTGTGGCAGATCGCGGATCGCAGAATCGAGTTGCGCAACTTCCAGCGCACGCCAGCAGGCTTCATCGCTACAGTCGCGGCCCATGGTCAGGTTGGCGCGCACGGTGTCGTTGAACAGCGCCGGATGCTGCAGTACCACGGCGACGTTCTCGCGCACGGTTTCCAGGCCGATATCCTGCTGGCTGACACCGCCAAAACGGATCACCCCGGTGCGCGCTGTATAGAGCCCCAGCAGCAACTGCACCAACGTGCTCTTGCCGCCACCACTGGCACCGACAATGGCGACCTTTTCTCCCGGCGCGATGTTCAGGTTCAACTGGTCCAGGACCAGGTCTTCGCCATAACCGAAAGTCAGGCCACGCACTTCGACCCCGACGGTTTCCTTACCCTCGAACGGATCAGTACCGCCGGCATATTGCGGCTCGTCGGCGCGCGCCAGTAACTCATTGATGCGTGTCAGGGCACCGCCTGCCGCATAGTAGGCGTATTGCAGGTTCAGCAATTGCTCGACTGGCGTCATCATGAACCACAGGTAGCTGAACACCGCGAGCATCTGCCCGATGGACAGGTCCGAGAACAGCACGGTAAGCATTGCTGCGGCGCGAAAGATATCGATACCGAACTGGAACAGCAGCCCGCTGGCACGGCCCGAGGCGTCGCTTTTCCATTGTGAATTGATCGCGTAATCACGCACTTCCTGCGCACGTACGCCCAGGCGTCCCAGAAAGAAGCCTTGTCTGTTACCCGCCCGAACCTCCTGAATCGCATCCAGCGTCTCGCTCAGTGCCTGGGTGAACCGCGACGTGCTGTCGTTCTCCAGCTTCTTGAGGTGCTTGACACGCTTGCCCAGTTTCACCGTGAGCAGGATGACCAGCGGGTTGAACAGCATGATCAGCAGCGCCAGCTTCCAGTGCATCCACATCAGAATGCCCGCAGTGCCTGCCAGCGTCAGCGTGGCCACCAGCAGACGACTGAGGGTTTCACCGACGAACTTGTCCAGCGTATCCAGATCGGTGACCAGGTGTGTGGTCACCGTGCCACTGCCCAGGCTTTCGTATTCACGCAGGGAAATACGCTTGAGCCGTTCGATCAGCCGCAGCCGGATACGATAGACGATGTCCTTGGCCAGCCCGGCGAACAGCCGCGCCTGCAGCACGTTGAACACCAGCGCCCCGACCCGCAGCACCAGTGTCAACGACAGCATCAGACCAATGTAGCCCGCCGCCTTTTGCCAGTTGCCAGGCAGCAAGTGATCCATGACCTTGAGCGCAGCATCGCCACGGCCCAGCAACACCTCGTCGACCAGCAACGGCAGCAGCAACGGGATAGGCACGCTGCACAGCGTGGCCAGCACTGCGACACCGTTGGCCAGCCACAGGGCTTTTTTATGCCGCAGGGCGAGACGACGGATCTCGGCCCAGCTCAGCGCATCGCTGCGCGTGGTGTGCGACTGTCGGGCAGCCTCAGGCACTTCATCATGCACTGGCTGCACGCTCCAGCCATCGACCCAGCAAGGGCGAAAGGCTGCTCAGTGGCTGATAACCGTTGGTCAGCAGCGCCAACTGACCGTTGCGCTCGGCCAGCAGGGTGGGGAAGCCGGCGATGCCCAGATCCTGTGCCCAGGCGAAATCGGCGGCGGTGGCCGCCTGCCGCTGCGGACTTTCGAACTCATCGGCAAATGCCTGACGCGACAGCCCTGTCTGCTCGGCGAGTTCGGCCAGCACTGACGGACGCGTCACGTCCCGGGCCTCGCTGTAGAACGCACGCTGAATGAGCCCGACCAGTGCCCAGGCGCGGTCAGGGTCCAGCTGCCTTGCTGCAGTGACGGCCAGACAAGCGGGTGTGGTGTCATAGACAAACCCTTCCGGCAGCGCACCTTCACGAAGAAACGGCTGGCCGGTGGCCTCTTCGACCGCCTGCCAGTGCTCAAGAATGTAACGACGCTTGGCCGGCTCCAGCGCAGCACCTTCGGAGCGCAGACCGCCCATGACCAGATGCAGCGGCACACCCGCCGCCCGAGCCTGTTGCACCAACGCGTCGGCAACCGGGGCGAAGCCCCAGCACCAGGAGCACATCGGGTCCATGACATAGATCAGGCGGGCAGACATGGCTCAGGCCTCGGAGGGTAAACGATAGTTACGACCGATCGGATGAGGCTGGTTACGTGCCTTGGCCAGTTCGATCTGCTTTTGCCGGTCGATGGCGCTACGTCGCGTCTTCTCGCTCAGCGAATCCCAGCAATGCGGGCAACTGACGCCAGGCGAGTAATGCTCGCTGGCGCGGTCCTCGGCACTGATGGGCGTGCGACACGCGTGGCACTGATCATAATCGCCTTCGGTCAGGTCATGACGCACCGTGACCCGATTGTCGAACACGAAACACTCGCCGCGCCAGTGACTTTCCTGCTCGGGGACCTCTTCCAGGTACTTGAGAATGCCGCCCTTGAGGTGATAGACCTCTTCGAAGCCCTCGCCAAGCATGTAACTCGAGGCTTTTTCGCAACGGATGCCGCCGGTACAGAACATGGCGACCTTCTTGTGTACTGCCGGGTCGAAATGCGCCTTGATGTATTCCGGAAACTCTCGAAACGACGTGGTCTTCGGATCGATGGCGCCCTCGAAGGTGCCGATCGAGACTTCGTAATCGTTGCGAGTATCGATCAGCAGCACTTCGGGATCGCTGATCAGGTCGTTCCAGTCCTTGGGCTCGACGTAAGTACCGACGCTCTTGTTCGGGTCGACGCCTTCGACACCAAGGGTCACGATCTCTTTCTTGAGTTTGACCTTGGTGCGATAGAACGGCTGCTCGTCGCAGTAGGATTCCTTGTGATCGATGTCGATCAGACGCGGGTCGTTCTTCAACCACGCCATCAGACCATCGATGCCTTCGCGGCTGCCGGACACGGTGCCGTTGATGCCCTCGTCGGCGATCAACAGCGTGCCCTTGATGCCATTGTCGACCATCGCCTGCAACAGCGGCTCGCGCAGCTGCACGTAATCGCTGAGGGTGACGAACTTGTACAGCGCGGCCACGACGATCGGCTGAGTCATCGGCTCTTGAGTCATGTATCTCTCCAGTGGCGACCCTCGCAAAGGGCCTACCGGGTAAAAAATTGCGGACCAAAAAAACGCACCGGCCAGGCGGCGCGGTGCGGATTCTAGCAAAAACCGGAGTACAGCAGACAGCTCGGCGGGGCAATCGCCCCCGGCAAGGGGGCCGGATCAGTAAAAAGCCCTGATCAGTGCCCGCCGGCGCAGGTCGGCGAAGCAGGCGCTGCACCGACCTTCGACCATTCTTCAGGCGTGTAAGTGTGCAACGCCAGCGCATGAAACTCGCCCATGAGCGGGCCCAGCGTGGCGTAGACCTTCTGATGCCGCTTGACCGAGTTCAAGCCCTGAAACTGATCACTGACCAGAACAGCCTTGTAATGGGTCTGCTGGCCACGACTGTGCATATGACTCTCGTCGAGCACTTGCAGATGATGCGGTTGCAGCAGCGCAAGCGCCGACTCGATTCGTTGTTGCATGGTCATGATGGAAATCGCCTGTCAGGGCTTTTTGGCCGGAGCCGGAGCAGCTGCCTTGGCAGGTTCCAGTTCGGCAGTCATGTCAGCCAGCAGCTTGTTGACGACCGGAACAGCGCTTTCCAGCTTGCTCTGAGTCAGCTGGGCCGACTGCTGAGCCAGCTCAGGCATCTTGGTCATCACTTTCTTGCCCAGTGGCGACTGGTAGAACGCAACCAGATCCTTCAGCTCGCTTTCGGTGAAGTTGGCGGTGTACAGCTTGACCATCTCGGGCTTGAGCTTGTTCCAGCCAATGGCTTGGTCCAGAGCGGTGTTGGCCTTGGCCTGATAGGTTTCAAGCAGGGCTTTTTTCGATGCAGGTGCCTTGGTTTCAGCAAAACGCTGAGCGAACATCTGCTGAACCTGAGCGTAGACCGGAGCGCCCAGGCGATCGGCGTTGGCAAGCTTCAGGAACGTTTCGGCGCTCGCGTTGTGACTGGCGGTGTCGGCGAAGACCTGGCCGCTGGCACAGACCAGGGCTACCGCGGTACAAATGGCACGAAGACGGGTCATCGAGTTTCCTTATCTAGCAAACGAGGCATTACCCCAGGGCCGACCATTCTGCGCTTATCTGGGCTTTTGGCTCAACCCCCGGTTCACCCAGCGGTTAAAAAGCACTGCGCGGGAACCCTGTGGGCATATGGACACCTAACCCTGCAACGCACTTAAAGGAGTAAGACCAGTGAGCCGCACCGAAACCGATAGCATTGGCCCGATCGAAGTCCCCGAAGATGCCTACTGGGGCGCGCAGACCCAACGCTCACTGATCAATTTTGCGATTGGCGACCAGCGAATGCCGTTGCCCGTCCTGCACGCGCTGACCCTGATCAAGAAAGCTGCTGCACGTGTCAATGATCGAAATGGCGACTTGCCTGCCGACATCGCCCGCCTGATCGAACAGGCCGCCGATGAAGTGCTCGATGGTCAGCATGACGCGCAATTTCCGCTGGTGGTCTGGCAGACCGGCAGTGGCACGCAAAGCAACATGAACGTCAACGAGGTGATCGCAGGCCGCGCCAACGAACTGGCTGGCCAGGGTCGTGGCGGCAAGTCGCCGGTCCACCCCAACGATCATGTCAATCGCTCGCAAAGCTCCAATGACTGCTTCCCGACGGCCATGCACATCGCCACAGCTCAGGCGGTCAAGGCGCAGCTGCTGCCCGCCATCGCCGAATTGTCCAGCGGGCTGGCCGAACAGGCCGCGCGGCACATGAAGCTGGTCAAGACCGGGCGCACGCACATGATGGACGCAACGCCGATCACCTTCGGTCAGGAGCTGTCCGGGTTTGTCGCGCAACTCGATTACGCGGAAAAAGCCATTCGCGCCGCCCTGCCCGCCGTTTACGAGCTGGCTCAGGGCGGGACAGCAGTCGGCACCGGACTCAATGCGCCCAAGGGCTTTGCCGAGGCCATTGCAGCAGAACTCGCCGCCCTCTCCGGTCTGCCGTTCGTCACGGCGCCCAATAAGTTCGCCGCGCTGGCCGGTCATGAGCCGCTCGCAGCGATGTCCGGCGCACTGAAGACGCTGGCCGGTACGTTGATGAAGATTGCCAACGACCTGCGTCTGCTGGGCTCAGGCCCGCGTGCAGGGCTGGCAGAAGTCAGACTGCCCGCCAACGAGCCCGGCAGTTCGATCATGCCCGGCAAGGTCAACCCGACCCAGTGCGAGGCTTTGTCGATGCTGGCCTGCCAGGTCATGGGCAACGACGTGACCATCGGTTTCGCCGCCAGTCAGGGTCACCTGCAACTCAACGTGTACAAACCGGTGATCATTCATAACATTCTGCAGTCGATTCGACTGCTGGCCGATGGCTGCAGCAATTTCAACGAGCACTGCATCGCGGGCATGGAGCCGGATGGCGAAAAAATGGCTGAACACCTGGAGCGCGGCCTGATGCTGGTCACCGCACTCAATCCGCATATCGGCTATGACAAGTCGGCGCAGATTGCCAAGAAAGCCTACACCGAGGGGCTGACCCTGCGCGAAGCGGCATTGGCCCTCGGCTACCTGACCGATGAAGAGTTCGACGCTTGGGTGCGGCCGGACAAAATGCTCGAGGCAGGCAGTAATGGCTGATGCCAGAAGCGGCGCAACGCCTCTGGAGGGCAATGGCAAACGAATCCTGATGGTCTACGGTACGCCGAAGACCATCAGTTTCTGCCACGCGCTGGGTGACGCGTATGCGCAGACGGCACGGGGCGAAGGGCATGTAGTGCGGGTTATCAAGCTCGGCGAACTGGACTTCGATCCGATTCTGCACAACGGCTACGATCAGACTCAGACACTTGAGCCCGACCTGCTCGAAGCCCAGCGCCAGATCCACTGGGCCGAGCATCTGGTCTTCGTCTATCCGGTCTGGTGGGGCGGTTTGCCGGCATTACTGACGGGCTTTTTCGACCGCGTGCTGACACCCGGTTTTGCG
This sequence comes from Pseudomonas cerasi, assembly GCF_900074915.1. Lineage (GTDB taxonomy): Bacteria > Pseudomonadota > Gammaproteobacteria > Pseudomonadales > Pseudomonadaceae > Aquipseudomonas > Aquipseudomonas cerasi. The sequence goes on along the minus strand of NZ_LT222319.1, from coordinate 1,764,954 downwards.
TTCAAGGTGCATGGTCGCAAGCATTCATCCAATGAGCTGCTCCGAGGCCGGACGGCGGAGCTGATGGTCGCCATGGACACGCCGCCACGCTACTTTCACTGGATATACGGCGCGCCGGCTCACCGGCAGATGGTGCGGACCATACTCGGCTTTTGCGGGATAAAGACCAAACGTCTGACCGAGTTTGCCCCGGTACACAACGCCAGCGAACAGCAGCGTCAGGAGTGGATTATTCAGGCGCAGGGGCTGGGCAGACGCTGATCTGCCCCACCACCCGCAAGTCAGGCCTGCGCCAGCCGCGCCTTGCGGGCCCTTAGACCGGCGACCAGCGACGGGCCAAGCGCCGTCAGCGCCGATCCGGCCACCACCAGCAGCGCACCGCCATAACCCAGCATGTTCAACTCTTCAGCCTGCACGTAATCCGGCCACAGCCAGGCGGCAACCGCCACGGCGGTCAGCGTGACCAAGGGCGTCAGCGCGAGCGTCGCACTGACCCGCGAGGCCTCCCAGTGCGCCAGCGCTTCAGCGAACGCACCGTAAGCCACCAGCGTATTCAGACAGCAGGCCAGCAGCAGCCAGCCCTGTAACGGGCTCAACAGCAACGCCTCGGCAGGGTGCGCCCACGGCGTGAGCAACAGGGCGCAAAACAGGTAGATCACCATCATCACCTGCAGCGAATTCCATACCGTCAGAAGCTGCTTCTGACTCAACCCGTAGAACGTCCAGATGGTCGAGGCCAGGAGCACCACCAGTACGCCCAGGGTGTAATCGCCCAACGAGGTGAAAAGCTCCACCAGCCGCTGATTGAAAAAGAACCCGAAGCCCACCAGCAGCACCGCCAGACCGATGCCCTGCCCCAGACTGAAACGCTCCTTGAACAGAAAGATGCTGCTGATCAACAGAAAAATTGGACCGACCTGAACCAGCAATTGCGTGGTACCCGGGCTCAGCAGCCGCAAGCCAATGAGATAGAGCACATAGTTGCCGACCAGACCGAACACGGCCAGCCCGACCAGCACCCTGCCCTTGCGTCCCAGCACCTTGAAACTGGGCAGGCGTTTGACCGACGCCAGCCAGATGATCAACAGCGCCCCGGACACAGCCAGACGGAACCAGGTCACGGTCACCGGATCCATCACCTGCAGCACCTGCTTGAGCTTGATCGGCAAAATGCCCCACAGCAGCGCGGTCAACAGTGACAGACAGAGGCCATAGACCCAGCGACCAGACGAGATGTGCATTGCAACTTCCGCAAGAGATAGAACAGAACATCCATTCTAGGCGCTGATCGGCAAAGCAACAGTTACAGCTGGGTGCAGTTAACGGCGCGAATTGTGTTCCTTATCCCTGGCGGCCGTGATTGCGCTGGTAGGTCTCACTGCCCATCGCCTGGATCTGACCTTCGATCAACGCATCGAACGGCCTCAGCAAGGCCTCGAACGAGTCAGGTGCTTCCAGCGTCTGCAAGGTATGCACGATGGCCTCGAGCGTCGACAAGGCTTCCGGGCCCGGCGCCTTGCGCAAGCGATAACGCGAAACAGGCGCAGCGCCCGGCGTCACCCTTGGCAGCTCGGCGAGCAAGGGGTTGAGGTGCAGCAATTTGCGCGCCTTGCGCCACGTGCCATCCGGCACGACCAGCAGCATGGGCAGTGAATCCTGTGCATAAGGCGTCAGCGTCTGCGCAGCCTCACCCGGAAACAGCAATCGAGGCTGATAGCCGGGCGGATTCAGAATCTGCTGCAGATCGTCGAACACTTCGCCCACCAACAACTGCGCGTTGACCAGACCGAGCGCGGCCAGTCGGGCGGTGTTCAAGGCATGGCCGACTTCATCGGGATGCTGCAGGATCAACACTCGCGTGCGGCTGTCCAGCTGCGGAATCAGGGCGCACAGACAATGCGTGGCAGGACGCAGACAACGCTCACAACGGGCGCGGGACATGGATCAGTACTCGGTCAATCTCACAAGGTTAAAGGTGCTGCACAGCACAACGAATCAGCGTTGCCACCAACCGCCTGTCGAACAGCCCTGCATTTTAAACAAATCGGCACCATAACGGCGGGGCAATCCACAGCCGCAGCGGCGATTTGAGCTAGCCTCATGGGTCTGGGCTGGAGAAATGAAGTACGCCTGTTGTATCTGACAAGATCCACATCAGGGGCTTTCATGAATCGCGAAGAGATCAGGCAAAAGGTATTCAACGCCCTAGGCATCATTCTAGTGGACAAGAGTGCGATTCAGGATGACGCCACGCTCGCCGATCTGGCCCTTGATGACGATGATATCGAGCTGTTTTTCCTCGCACTGAAGGAAGCCCTCGGCTTCACACTCACGGAAACCATCAGGACAGCGGTGATCGCCAGCCCCGGACAGTTTGCGTTGCACAGGATCATAGGACTGATTTTATTGCAGGAGACGGAAAAGGGCTCGATAGAGCCGAAGAACGAGCCCGGGCATCAGCATTAACGCCGGCTCTTGTATCGGGACGCCCTGTGCGCCCCGACGAAACTCAACATGCGCACTACCCTGTGGCCAGGATCAGGCGAGAAGCTTACCGGCGTTGACGGCGACGATCGTCGTCGGCACGAACCGGAATGGGTTGCAGTTTTGGGCGTTCTATCAGACCCAGTGCAACGCCTACATCGTGGAGCCATTCTTGCAGTTTGCTATTCATAGAGCCCCCTTGAGGGAAATACCCGGCAGTCAATCCGTACTCATCACTCACTAGAGATCATAGAAGCAAATGAACTGTTAGCCGAGTGCTACGGGAAACAATTTTCCCGATGGAGTCAATGTGACAGTTGTGCAGCATCGCTTCTAGTCTTTGCGACGGACGGCCTGTTACTGAACATTACGCCGACGATTCGAGCAGCTCAGTCCGGCGGGCTGATCAGGCCATCATTATCGGTCATCGCCCGCTCCAGTAAATCGGCGGGCAGACTCTTGCTGGCCCGCGCACCGAGCAGTTTGAGTTGTTCGCTGCGGCTGATCAGGTTACCGCGCCCTTCGGTGAGCTTGTTGCGCGCTGCCGAATAGGCCTTATCCAGCTGTTGCAGACGGTTGCCCACCTCATCCAGATCCTGGATGAACAACACGAACTTGTCGTATAGCCAGCCTGCCCGCTCGGCGATCTCACGGGCGTTCTGGCTCTGACGCTCCTGCTTCCACAAGCTGTCAATCACCCGCAACGTGGCCAGCAGGGTCGTGGGGCTGACAATCACGATGTTGCGGTCGAAGGCTTCCTGAAACAGATTCGGCTCGGCCTGCAAGGCGGCAGAAAAAGCCGCTTCGATCGGCACGAAAAGCAGAACGAAATCCAGACTGTGAAGCCCTTCTAGGCGCTTGTAATCCTTGCCCGACAAGCCTTTGACATGGTTACGCAACGACAGTACGTGCTGCTTCAGCGCAGCCTGTCCAATCACCTCGTCATCGGCAGACACATATTGCTGGTAGGCCGTCAGGCTGACCTTGGCGTCGACCACCACCTGCTTGTCGCCCGGCAACATGATCAGCACGTCAGGCTGAAAGCGCTCACCGTCCGGCCCCTTGAGGCTGATTTGCGTCTGGTACTCACGGCCCTTTTCAAGCCCGGCATGCTCCAGCACGCGCTCCAGGATCAACTCGCCCCAGTTGCCCTGGGTCTTCTGCCCCTTCAAGGCGCGTGTCAGGTTGGTCGCCTCATCACTCAAACGCTGATTCAACTGCTGCAGACGTTCCAGCTCCTTGGCCAGGGAGAAGCGTTCGCGCGCTTCGTTCTGGTAACTTTCCTCGACACGCTTTTCGAACGACTGGATACGTTCCTTGAGCGGCGTGAGCAATTGGCCCAACTGCTGCTGGCTGGTCTCGGCGAAGCGCTGCTCGCGCTCATCGAAAATCTTGCCCGCCAGTTCGGCGAACTGCGCGCGCAGTTCATCCCGGGAACCCTGCAAATCGTTCAGGCGCTGCTGATGGCCATCCTGCTGTTCGCGCAACTCAGCGTTAAGCGCGGCACACTGCGCATCAAGACGGCGCAACTCCGCCTCTCTGGCGGCACGTTCATGATTCCAGTCCTGCGCCGTTTCGCGCGCGTTATCGCTTTCCTGGCGCAGCAACTCGACCTCGCGGCGCAATGCCGCAAGGTCAGCCTGCTTGGCCGCATTGGCCTGACTGAGGTCGCTGACCTCGTCACGGCACGCATCCAGCTGGGCATTGAGACCCTCCTGCGCCATTTGCGCCATGCTCAGACGCTCGTCGAGCAGGGCGCTCTCGGCCTGGCGAGCGGCCAGACGGCGCTGCAAATGCCAGAGCAGGCCCAGCAAGGGCAATGCTGCTGCGCCGAGCCCCAGTAACAGGCTGTTCAGGTCCAGTGCCATAAAGACTCCATGCGGGCTGAATAATAAGGGCCAGCGACAGTTTGGGTAGAGCGTGATAGTGCAGCAGAAACATCGTCTCGGGTGAGACGGGATCAACAGGCGGGGGTAAATCGGGGGAACGGATTGTACGCGTTTTCAGCGCGGCATACAGCCCCTATTAGGGGGACATTTTGCGCGGGACAATCCACAGAAGCTGTGGATAACTCAGTGGACAACCCCCCTTTAACTTCCGCAAACGCAAGCAGCATGGGGCCTGCGCTCAAACTGACGATTTTTTCACCAGCTAAAAAAAACGATGTTTTTCATTGACTTAATAATTCACCATCATAAATCAAACCCTTAGCTTCGCTTGTGACAGTGATGTGGCAGCTTGTGCCGCTAATGTGCACAACTCATGAGCATGCCCCTTTTTCATCATTTCACGCGTCATGTAATGTTTGCTCAATTGCAACGTATTCTCAATGAATACAAGGCTTTCGGCAGGTTTTCAGGTGCTGGATCGACAGGGCTGACGACGCATTTCGAGCATTATTCGGGACAATGAAAGCGACGCAGGCGACAAATTGCACAAGCCGCGGTCCAAGCACTGGCAAAAATGCACCTCACCCTAATTCACCAACGATTCAGTGAAGGAATCCATGAAGGAGATCGCCAGGTTCTTCCTGCTGTTGTTGGCCGTCTGCCTCGTTGCCCTGGCAGTCAGTATCGTACTGCCACCCCCGGACGGCGGCGTGTTCGCCTACAGCGTGCTGCTGTCGGCGATTGCCCTGATGCTGATCATCTGCAGCGATCTGAGCAACGGGCGTATCAACGCGACAGGCGATATCATGCGCGCCATCGAAAGCCGCAGGTCACTACGGCTGACCGTAGCCGCCTACCTGCTGGGCTGCTCGATGGTTGCATCGGTTACCGTACTGATCTATCGACTGGTCGGGCACTGGTGAACATTCATTCACTGCCACTTGCAATGTTTCGATGAGGCGGGTAATATCGCCGCCGTTAGTACCAAGCTGAAAATCAATTCCGGTCGACAAGTCCCCCGACAGACACTCCTCCATGCGACGAGAATGTTGGCAACAAGGGATCGACCACCTCGATGGTTTCCAGACATGAACCTCTCGCGCTGATGCACCATTTGGGGTGACAGTGCAGTTATGGCTCTCATGGTCTGCTTCAACCAGCCTGCAATTGATCAGGATCTTCACCCGGAGCGTAGAACCTTTGCTTCTGTTGTGTTGCCTGCCCTCCTAAGTACCTACCGGTCAGCCAGAGCGCCATACGATAAAGCGCGCTTCAACTGCCTGTCTTTGTTCCAGTCAGGTTCTCCGCCCAGCCAGGCTTTTGTATCAAATGTCGGCCCGCGTTTACTGGAATCTTTATTTTTGCACGGTATTGTTCCGTGTTGCTTCAGGAAACACCTTGAATATGAATACTCAGACTCAACATGCAATTCACACATTGACCAACGCTTTTGCCCCGATGAACTGCCTGATCATGGCCGCTCGCAAAGGCTGCTTCAGCTTCACCATTGTCAATGAACACGGCATCGCCCGCCACAGCGAACGCCTGTACCCCGATCAGTACGCCAGCGCCGAGCCGCTGCAGGCCGTGATCGAGCGTACCCGTCAGGCCCTCATCGCCTGACGAAAACGCTGCACCGCAAGCCGAAAGCCCCGCACTGCAAAGGCGGGGCTTTTTTTTTTTTATGCGCGCTTTGTATCGTCTGCATCACACAATGCCTGCTGCACTGGAACTTGCTCTAAATTGCAATTCCTACTCCCTTGATGGGATTGTCCTACAAGAATAGCTCTAAATCGGGCTCCTCAGCCTATAGCGCGCCGTCGAAAATGTTGGTAATTTTCGACCGGTGAACAACAAGGAGTTCTAATAATGAAAATAATGACAAAAGCACTGAACCGGACAACGCTTGGACTCGCACTGGGTCTGGCCTCTTCTCAACTGCTCGCTGCCGGCTTTGCCCTCAACGAACAAAGCATCAGCGGCATGGGCACCGGCTTTGCAGGTCGCTCCTCGTCAGCCGATGACGCAAGCACCGTATTCGGCAACCCTGCCGGTATGTCCCGCATCAAACGCGAACAAATCAGCGTAGGCGCAGCTGCCGTGATCGCCAAGACCGACATCGACAACGGTCGTGGCACATTTGGCGGCAGCAACGACGGCGATATGGTTCCGGTGGTCGGCGTACCCATGGGCTACTACGTCAAACCAATCGATGATCACTGGGCATTTGGTCTGGGCGTGTACGTACCGTTCGGCCTGGTCACCGATTACGAAAAAGGCTTCGCTGGCCGCTACTGGGGTGACAAGAGTCACGTCCAGGTCGTGACTTTCCAGCCGACTGTCAGCTATGCATTCAATGACAAGGTCTCCATCGGTTTCGGCCCGACGATCAACCGTATCGACGGCGAGCTGACGTCGGCAACATTGAACGCCGCAACACCGGGCCGTAATGACGGCAAGGTGAAGATCGAGGGCGATGACACCGCAGTCGGCTTCAATGCCGGCATTCTGGTCCAGGCTACCGACACCACCCGCCTGGGCCTGACTTACCACTCCAAGGTCGATTACAAGCTCAAGGGCAAGACCAAGATCGAAGGTTCGGGCTTTGGTCCGTTCGGCGGTCAGAAGTATGACGCTTCGCTGGACATCTCCACACCTGAGTCCGTGGACTTCTCCATCACCCAGCAGATCGACGAGAACTGGACGGTCTACGCCGGCAGTACCTGGACTCGCTGGAGCCGCCTGCAAGACATCACCGTCAACAACGATGGCGTCCCTGCCCTGCTGGGCGGTTCCGCAGGTCCAATCGGCACCATCACCGAAGAACAGAACTGGCACGACACCTGGGCGCACGCCATCGGTGCTTCGTACAAGGTCAATAAAGAGTGGACGCTGCGCACCGGCTTCTCCGTTGATCAGTCGCCGACCAACAACGTCAACCGCTCCCCACGCATCCCGACCGGCGATCGCAAGATCATCAGCTTCGGTGCAGGCTGGAGCCCGACAGACGACCTGACCATCGACGTGGCGTACTCGTACCTGCGTGAAGACGAAACCAAGATCCGCGACTCCAGCGCGACCAAAGGTTCGTACAGCGCCGACTACCGTAACACTGCTCACGGCCTGGGCACTTCGGTTACCTATCGCTTCTGATAGCAACTGCCAGGCTGAAAAAAGCCCGCAACCAGTGATGGTTGCGGGCTTTTTTATTGTGTGCCTGGAGCGCTCAGACCTGCACTGATTGACTAGCGTGCCGACACTCCGCGTCGGCATGCAGTTCTGGACGCTCTGCGTCCTCTTTGTGGCACTCCGCGTCACACAAGGGTTTGCGATGCCAGGTCGATTCAAACAAGACTCAAACCGCCCTTTTTTTGCCCCCTAAGGCTTCGACGCAATCGCCTTCTCAATGGCTGCGATCAGCTCCGGATCATCCGGCTTGGTCATGCTGGAGAAGTTGGCGATGACCTTGCCCTGGCGATCAACCACGTATTTGTAAAAGTTCCAGCGCGGCGCACTGCTCTGCTCGGCCAGCACCTTGTACAAGTGGGTCGCATCGTCACCGCGTACCGCCTGCGGCTCGGTCATGGTGAAGGTCACGCCATAGTTGACGTAGCAGACCTTGGCGGTCTCCTCACCATCCTTGGCTTCCTGTTTGAAATCATTGGACGGCACGCCCAACACCTCGAGCCCCTGCCCCTTGTAGCGCTGACTCAGCTCTTCAAGACCTTTGAACTGCGGGGCGAAGCCGCAGAAGCTGGCAGTATTGACCACCACCAGCGGCTTGCCGGCGAAGCGTTTGCACAGGTCGATGTTTTCCTTGGCGCGCAGCTTGGGCAATTCGCCTTGCAGCAATGGCGGGCAGTCGGCAGCCATCGCTGCACCGCTCACGGCCAGCAGCAAAAGAGGGATCGAAAGAAAGCGAATGTTCATCATGGCGGCCCTGAATATTGTTGTCGTCTGCCGACACGCTACCCCATGCCGGAGCGTCTGCCTAGCAAGCGCCTATTCCCAATTGCAGAGCGGCGAGCCCGACATGCTGCCAGGCCCACCAGAGCAATCCCAGCACCACCGCGCCCACCAGCAGTGCCATCAGCAAAGGCCATCGCCGACTCATGCCAGACTGCCCTGCGCCTGCAAGCGCGCCACCGGGCGCTCGCGCACCGGCCAATTGAGCGCCGCCGCGAGCAGACTCAGCAGGATCGAGACTTGCCAGATCAGGTCGTAGCTGCCGGTGCGGTCATACACCAGCCCGCCCAGCCAGCCAGCCACCGAGGAAGGCGCCCAACTGGTGAAACAGAAAGACGATGCCGCCCAGCATCGACAGGTTACGCACACCGAACAGTGTCGCAACCGTACCGTTGGTCAGCGGCACGGTCGACAGCCACAGCAAGCCCATCGCCACGCCGAACAGATACGCCGTGGTCTGGCTCAAGGGTATCCAGAGAAACAGCACGATCACCACCGCGCGCAACAGGTAAAGCACAGTCAGCAACCGGGGTTTGGACATGCGCCCGCCCAGCCAGCCTGCGGTATAGGTGCCGAAGATATTGAACAGGCCAATCAGGGCCAGCACTGTAGTGCCAACCTTGGCGGGCAAGTGCTGATCCACCATATAGGCCGGTAAGTGCACGCCAATGAAGACCACTTGAAAACCGCAGACAAAGAACCCCAGCGCCAACAGCCAGAACCCCGAATGCGAGCACGCCTCGCGCAGCGCCTCGCCGACGGTCAGTTCGACGCCGGTGGATACACTCGGCGTATCCTTGAGCATGCCCACCAGAGGCAGGATCAACGCCACCATCACACCCAGCACCAGCAAGGCGCCGGACCAGCCCAGCCAGCTGATCAAACCCAATGTACCGGGCAGCATGGCGAACTGACCGAATGAGCCGGCGGCGCTGGCGATCCCCATGCCCATACTGCGTTTTTCCGCAGGCAGCGCACGCCCCACGACACCCAGGATGACCGAAAACGACGTGCCGGACAGACCGATACCGATCAGCAGACCGGCGCTCAATGAAAGGCTGAGGGAAGAATCGGCGGTACTCATACACAGCAGACCTGCTGCATACAGCACACCGCCGACGAAGACAACTTTCGCCGCCCCGAATCGATCTGCCAGCGCACCGGCGAAGGGCTGCGCCAGGCCCCACATCAGATTCTGCAGGGCGATGGCAAAGGCAAAGACTTCACGCCCCCAGCCAAACTCGGCACTCATGGGTGCCAGAAACAGACCGAAGCCGTGCCGCGTACCCAGCGAAAGCGCAAGAATCAACGCACTGCCCAGCAGAACCCAGCCACTGGTACGCCAGATCGATGTCATGGTTAAGCTCCCTGCGCTTTGTGTTACATGGTTTGACCCGCGATTCGCGAAGCTACGCGCTGCCGGTAAAAGCTGTCAACAAAGCGTTGTGCAGGGTCTCAAAGCAGCGCCAGCGTCAGCAGCACCGCCAATTCCAGCAGCTCGAGCAATGCCCCGGCCGTATCGCCGGTGCAGCCGCCCAAACGGCGCATCATCAACTGCCGCAGCCAGAAGAAACAAACGGCGCAGACCAGCAATACAGCTACCCCTGACCAGCCGGCGAGCAGCACGCACGCAATGGCAGTGGCGGCCAAAACCTTGCGTCCAGGGCCACGCGGCAGGTGATCGGCGAGCGCCTGCCCCAATCCCCCGGAACGCACATACGGCGTTCCCAGAAACAGCCCAAGCATGGCCGCGCGCCCGATCACCGGCGCCAACAGCAGCCAGACACTGTCATGACTCTCGATCAGCGCCAGAATCGCAGCAAACTTGAGCATCATCACCAGGACCAGCGTGACCACGGCGATAGGCCCGCTGCGTGGGTCCTTCATGATCTTCAAGGTGCGTTCACGGTCACCGAAGCCGCCCAGCCAGGCGTCAGCACTGTCGGCCAGACCGTCCAGATGCAGGCCGCCGCTGAGCAATACCCAGGCACTGAGTACCAGCGCGGCGTGCAGCATGAGCGGCGTACCACTGAGCAAGGTGTTGAAGCCCAGCAGCAGCGTGCCGAACACCGCCCCCACCAACGGGTAGTACAGCAAGGAGCGTCCTAGCTCTTCAGGGCGCGGCATGCCGGGCAGTCTGATCGGCAGGCTGCCGAGAAATTGCAGGGCGATCCAGAACGGCAGCATCTCAGATCTCCGTGAGTACGCGATCAGCAGCGACCTGAATCGACAACAGCGCGCCATGCCCGACCACCACCTGCAACAGTTGCTCACGCGGCAAACCACGCGCCTGCGCCACCAGCAAGCGCATGACACCGCCATGACTGACCAGCAACACGCGCTCACCGGCGTAAGCCTGATGCAGACGCTCAATGGCACTCAATACCCGGCTCGAGAAATCCAGCACCGGCTCGCCGTTGGGGGGTGTGAACGCGTAGGGGTCCGCCCAGAACAGACCCAGGCCCTGCGCATCGGTTTCCATGAGTTGCGCAGGGCTGTGCCCTTCCCAGTCGCCGAAATGCAGCTCCTGCAAACCTGGCTCCAGGTGCAGAGGCAACGACAAGCGCTGCGCCAGCTCTTCGGAGAAACGTGCGCAACGTTGCAGCGGCGAGCTGACAATCCGCGTCCAGGGGCCGCCATCGACCACCGCCGCACGCATCTGCTGCCAGCCAGACTCGGTCAGCGCGTCGTCGAGACTGCCGCGCAGGCCGCCGCCCAGTTCGGTTTCGCCGTGCCGCAACAGGTCCAGGTGCAAGGTCATGCGGGGCGATCCGCCACAGCAGCTTCGGCAAACGTCGCCATGCCGCTGTGCAGCTCGCACGCCAGGCGTACCAGCGGCACAGCCAGTGCGGCACCGCTGCCCTCGCCCAGACGCAAACCGAGGTCCAGCAGCGGTTCGGCCTGCAGCGTTTCCAGCAGATGCCGGTGGCCCGGCTCGGCGCCCCGATGACCGAACAACAGCCAGTTGCGGCAGGAAGGATTCAGGCGCACCGCTACCAGCGCGGCCACGCTGCAAATGAAACCGTCGACCAGTACCGCAATACCTTCCTGCGCGCAGGCCAGGTACGCACCGGTCAGCGCGGCGATTTCGAAGCCGCCCAGGCAGAACAGGCTGTTCAACGGGTCTCCCGCCTGATCGGCGTGCAATGCCAGTGCGCGCTCGATTACATGAGTCTTGTGCTGAATGCCCTCGGCGTTCAGCCCGGTACCGGGTCCGACCAGCAACGGCGCAGCGCACTCCAGCAACGAGCAGGCGACTGCGCTGGCGGCTGTGGTGTTGCCGATGCCCATCTCGCCGCCGATGAACAGTTCAGTGCCGACAGCCTTGGCGCGCAATACGCTGTCACGCCCGGCCTGCAGGGCAGCGAGCCCCTGCTCGACACTCATGGCCGGCCCGTAGGCAAAATTGGCGGTGCCCGCGCCAATGCGCAGATGGCGCACCCCGGGCAAATCCATTGGCGACACAGTGCCCAGATCGACCACGTCCAGTTGCGCGGAGAGCTGACGCGCCAGCACGCTGATCGCGGCGCCGCCGTTGACGAAGTTGTGCAGCATCTGCCCGGTGACTTCCTGTGGATACGCCGACACACCTTCAGCGACGACACCATGATCAGCGGCAAAAATCGCGATCCACAGTTGATCGGCGGCCGGACGCTCACGCCCTTGCAAACCGGCCAGCTGTACCGCCAGGCGCTCCAGTTGCGCCAGCGAACCGGCGGGTTTGGTCAGTTGCTGCTGACGGGCCAGTGCCGCCTCGCGCATCGGTACATCAATGGCCTGTGCAGGCTTGAGCCACCAGGAATTACTCATAGCGCGGTTCCTTTCAACATCAGGGGCAAGCCGGCAACGGTCAACACGACACGCTGGCAACGCTCGGCCAGCGCCTGATGAAACAGGCCGGCTTCATCGACATAGCGACGGGTCAGTTCGCCGAGCGGCACGACGCCAAGCCCGGTTTCGTTGCTGACAAAAATGATTTCACCCGGCAGCCCGGCAAGGCTGTCGAGCAGGGATTCACGTTCTTGAAGCAGGCGCTCGGGGTTGTCGAGCATCAGCAGATTGGTCAGCCAGAGGGTCAGGCAATCGACTAGCAGGCAGCAATCGGGCGCCGCATTTTCGCGCAGCATCCGCGCCAGCTCGATCGGCTCTTCGACCAACCCCCAGTGCTCGGGACGGCGTGCGCGATGACTGGCAACACGCTGATTCATTTCGCCGTCCAGAGGCTGACTGGTGGCGATGTAGGTCACCTTCAGCGTGCTGTCGGCGGCCAGTTTTTCCGCCAGGCGACTCTTGCCGGAACGCGCGCCGCCGAGGATCAATTGCAGCATTCAGTTCGCCTCCAGGTCACACAGTTCGCGAAGCAATGGGCCGTCCAAGTGTTTTTCCACCAGGTCCGCCAGACGTTCGATGTCGCGCTCGCGCAGGGCGTGATAGTCGACGGACTGCACGTTCGCCAACCCCGCCCAGCGCAGTAACGCGCTACAGGCCGCAGGTGATTCGAACAGGCCGTGCAGGTAAGTCCCGAGCACCTGCCCGTCGACACTCTGCGCGCCATCGCAACGCCCGTCGTCTAGTTGCACGGCAGCCTGCTCCAGCGCCGGCCCTGTCGTTACCCCGGCATGAATTTCGTAGCCGCTGACCTCGGCGTTTTCCAGGGTCAGACGACCGCGCACATTGCGCAGTTGCTTTTCCGCTTCCAGCACCGTGCTCATTGCCAGTAGGCCAAACCCGGCGCTGGACCCGGCTGCGCCTTCCAGCCCGAGAGGATCGTGCACCTGCTCACCGAGCATTTGCAGGCCGCCGCAGATCCCCATCAGCTTGCCGCCATAACGCAAATGCCGCTCGATGGCGGTGTCCCAGCCATTGTTGCGCAGGTAGTTCAGATCGCTGCGCACGCTTTTCGAGCCGGGCAGAATGATCAGGTCAGCAGGAGGAATCGCCTGGCCGGGACCGATGAACTGCAGATTGACCTGAGGGTGCAGGCGCAGCGGGTCGAAATCAGTGTGATTACTGATGCGAGGCAGCACCGGGACCACCACGTTCAGCACATGCTCGACCTTGTCGGTCTGGCGCTGGTCCAGGCCGTCTTCGGCTTCCAGGTGCAGGTCCATCACGTAGGGCAGCACGCCAACCACCGGCTTGCCGGTGCGTGCTTCCAGCCAGTCCAGCCCCGGCTGCAACAAGGCGATGTCACCGCGAAAACGGTTGATGATGAAACCCTTGACCCGCGCCTGCTCACTGGGCGACAGCAGCTCAAGGGTGCCGACCAGATGGGCAAACACCCCGCCACGATTGATATCGGCAATCAGCAGCACCGGGCAGTCGACCGCCTCGGCAAAGCCCATGTTGGCGATATCGTTGGCGCGCAGGTTGATCTCGGCCGGAGAACCCGCGCCCTCGACCACGATCACCGGGTAGCTTTCACCCAGGCGCCTATGCGATTCCAGCACCGCCTGCATGGCGATCTCTTTGTAGCCGTGATACGCCACCGCGTTCATGGTGGTGACCGCACGGCCGTGAATGATCACCTGCGCGCCCGTGTCACTGTTGGGCTTGAGCAGCACCGGGTTCATGTCGGTGTGCGGTTCGAGGTAGCACGCCTGCGCCTGCACGGCCTGCGCGCGGCCGATCTCGCCGCCGTCTGCAGTCACCGCGCTGTTGAGCGCCATGTTCTGCGGCTTGAACGGCACGACCTTGACGCCCTGACGAGTCAGCCAGCGGCACAGGGCCGTCACCAGAGTGCTTTTGCCGGCATCGGAGGTGGTGCCTTGTACCATCAGCGTGCTCATGGGTATTCCTTGCGGTATTCAAGCAGAACATCGTGCAGCCGCAGCCAGTCGGCCTCGTCGCGGGGCAGACCGAAACGCAGACTGGACGACTCGGAGGTGTCACCCTTGAACAGACGCAGCAGCACGCCGCGCCGCGCACAAAACTCATAGAGCGTCTGCGCCTCAGGGGTCACCAGCCATTGGAACAGCGCACAGCCGCCTTGCGGGGCCAAGGCGTAGCGGTCGAGCAACGCCACCAGCCGGTCGCGGGCCTGGTCACAGCGCTCACGTTGACGCGCCTGCCCCTGCTGATCACTGAGGCACACCTGACCGATGATCCGGGTTGGCCCACTGACCGACCAGGGGCCGATTTCCTGCGCCAGCATCCTCAACAGCACCGGCTCGGCCATGACAAAACCGAGCCTCACGCCAGCCAGGCCGAAAAACTTGCCAAACGAACGCAGGACGATCAGCCCGCTGCGCCCCGTTTCGGCCGCCAGGCTCATGCCCGGCGTGTTATCCATGAACGCCTCATCGACGACCAGACAGCCACCGCGCTCGGCCAGTCGTGCATGCCACTCCAGCAAGCGCTCGGCGCTCAGGTGCAGACCGGTCGGGTTGTTGGGGTTGACCACTACCAGTATGTCCAGGCTGTCGAGGAAGTAGTCGACCTCCTGCTCACCCACCTCACGGACCACGAAACCGTTCTTGCGCCAGGCATGCGCGTGCTCTGCGTAGCAGGGCGACAGAACGCCAACTCGCCCCCCGCTGCGCACCCGCGGCAGTGCCTGAATCGCGGCCTGCGAACCAGACACCGGCAATAACCGGGACACACCGTAATACCTGCAGGCCGCCGCTTCCAGACCATCGTCGGTCTCGGGCAACCGCGCCCAGGCACGCGTCGGAATCTCCGGGATGGGCCACGACCAGGGCGCGATCCCGGTGGACAGGTCCAGCCAGTCGGCTAGCTGAATACCGTAATGCTGCGCCGCCGCGCGCAACCGCCCGCCGTGCTCAAGCATAAAATTCAGCCGCCACGCAGATGACCAGCAGCCATAACCAGACGCCGCGCTGCACCAGTTGCCAGCCGCGATCGATCGAGTCCGCGTCGGCAGGCGCACCCTCACCCAGTTGCGGACGCTGATGCAACTCGCCGTGGTAGATCGCCGCGCCACCCAGTTCGACACCCAGCGCGCCTGCGCCAGCGGCCATCACCGGACCGGCATTCGGACTGTCCCAGGCCGGAGCCTGCGTACGCCAGCAACGCAGCGCCAGTCGGGTCTTGCCCAACAAGGCGTAAGTCAATGCCACAAGACGTGCGGGAATATAGTTGAGCAGATCGTCGATCTTCGCCGCAGCCCAGCCAAAACGCTCAAAGCGCTCGTTGCGATAGCCCCACATGGCGTCCAGCGTATTGCTCAGCCGGTACAGCACCACGCCGGGCGCACCGGCCACGACAAACCAGAACAACGCCGCGAACACCGCATCGCTGCCGTTCTCCAGCACCGACTCGGTGGCTGCGCGGGCGACTTCGGTAGCGTCCAGCTCAGTGGTCTGGCGACTGACCAGATAACCGACCCGCAGACGTGCTTCAACCAGATCATCACTGCGCAGCGCTTGCGCCACCGGCTGAACGTGCTCGCCCAGACTGCGCATGCCCAGCGCGCCATACAGCGCCAGAATCTCGAACAGCCAGCCCACGCCAGGCAACCAGCTCAGCAGCGTTGCCAGCAGCGTCAGCGGCACAACGGTGATGACCCAGGCGGTAACGCCGTGACTGCGCCAGCCACGGCCGCCACTGTTGAAACGCTGCTCGACCCGATTGGCGAAGTTGCCGAACGCCACCAGCGGATGCCATCGTTTTGGCTCACCGAGCAGCGCATCCAGCGCGACCCCGGCGACGCTCAACAGCGCCACACTCATTGATTCACTCCCCATTGATTCTCGTACAGCAGCTCGTGCAGCGGACGCGCCTGCGCCCAGCCTTCCATCACCAGCATTGGCGCAGGATAGAATTCCTTGACCGGCCCCAGGCAAATGATCGCCAGCGGCTTCGCGCCGTCAGGCATGCCCAGCAGTTCGGCCAATGCCTCGGGGTCGAACAGCGACACCCAGCCCATGCCCAGGCCTTCTGCACGCGATGCCAGCCACAGGTTCTGGATCGCGCAGGACAGCGATGCCATGTCCATTTCGGGCAAGGTGCGACGCCCGAAAATGTGTTGCTCACGCCCTTCCATCAGCGCGGCGACCAGCACTTCTGCGCAGTCGTTGATGCCTTCGACCTTGAGCTTCATGAACTCGTCGGTTCGCTCCCCCAGCGCCTCGGCGGTACGAATACGCTCCTCCTCTACCTGCGCCTGCATCCTGGCGCGCAATAGCGGGTCGCTGATGCGGATGAAGCGCCACGGTTGCATCAGCCCGACGCTGGGAGCCTGATGCGCGGCTTCGAGCACGCGCGCCAATAGCTCGGGCGCGACCGTACCACCGATGAAGTGGCGCATGTCGCGACGTTCGGCGATAGCGCGGTACACCGCAGCCCGCTCTTCGGGGCTGAACGCTTGCTCGGTCATGGTTTGAACAGCGCCGCAATCGCCCGGGGGCAGGAAGGAAAATAGAAATGCACGTAGGACGCGGTCAGACGACCCAAACGATAGACCGCTTCTGCGCCGCGCCCGCCATTGGGGCTGACGCCACGCGCAATCGGCTGCAGCTCGGTGCTGGTCAGCGAGTGGTGATAGGTATGACCGTGCAGCGTGCCCTCGGGCAGCTCGACGGCCTGCAAGGCCAGCGCCGCCAGACGCTTCTGCATGACCGCTTCACCGGACAGCAAGCCGACCAGTTCGGCGCGCACGCCCTCGACATCGGTCAGGGCTTCGAGCAAATAGAGCATGCCGCCGCACTCGGCAAGAATCGGCTTGCCGGCAATATGGTGAGCCCTGATCGAAGCCTGCATTGTGCCATTGGCGGCCAACGCCACGTGGTGCAGCTCCGGGTAGCCACCGGGCAGGTACAGGCTGTCGGCCTCGGGAAGCTCGCGATCATGGATCGGCGAGAAGAAACTCAGCTCGGCGCCCATGTTCCTCAGCAGTTCCAGGCTCGCGCCATACAGAAAGGCAAAGGCTTCATCGCGTGCGATGGCAATGCGTACGCCGCGCAGCAGCGGTTCAACATGAACCGGGTCGGGCGCCGTAAAGGTCACGGCCGGCGGCAAAGCCACTTCACAGGTGCTGGCCAGCGCCGCAGCAGCCATGTCCAGACGCACGTCCAGATCATTGAGCTCACTGGCCTGGACCAACCCCAGATGACGGCTGGGCAATTCGAAGCCGACTTCCCGGGACAGTGCGCCGTACCAGCGCAGGCCTTCGGTCAGGCTGTTCTCCAGCAACTGCGCATGGCGTACCGTGCCGACGCGATTGGCCAGCACGCCGGCGAACGGCAGATCAGGCTGATAGCGCGCCAGGCCCAGCGCCAGTGCGCCAAACGTCTGCGCCATGGCCGTGCCGTCGATCACACCGAGTACCGGCACGCCAAAATGCCGGGACAGGTCGGCGCTCGACGGCGTGCCGTCGAACAGCCCCATGACCCCTTCGATCAGAATCAGGTCCGCCTCGTCAGCCGCCTCCCACAACAGGCGACGGCTTTCATCGGCACCGACCATCCACATGTCCAGTTGATAGACCGGCGCACCACTGGCCCGCTCAAGAATCATCGGGTCAAGAAAGTCAGGGCCGCACTTGAACACCCGGACCTTACGCCCTTGGTTGCGGTGCAAGCGTGCCAGTGCGGCGGTCACCGTGGTTTTGCCTTGCCCGGAGGCAGGCGCAGCGATCAATACCGCCGGACAATCACGCGGGGCTCTCATTGCAATGCGCTCAATGATGAAGGGTTCACAGCTCGATACCTTTCTGCGCACGAATACCGGCCTGAAACGCGTGCTTGACCACGCCGATCTCGGAAACGGTATCGGCCAGGTCGATCAATTCGGCTTTGGCACCGCGGCCAGTCACCAGCACATGCTGCATCGGCGGACGTGCCTGCAGGTCGCTGAGCACTTGTTCAAGGTCGAGGTAGCCATGTTTGAGGGCGATGTTCAGTTCGTCGAGCACCACCAGACCAATGGCCGGATCGCGAAGCATTTCCTGAGACACGGCCCAGGCGGCTTCGGCGGCGGCGATGTCGCGCTGGCGATCCTGGGTTTCCCAGGTGAAGCCCTCACCCATTACGTGATAGCGCACCTGCTCGGGGAAACGGCGGAAAAACATTTCTTCGCCCGTGCTGTTGCGGCCCTTGATGAACTGCACCACACCACACTGCATATCGTGGCCCATGGCGCGGGCGAGCATGCCGAATGCCGAGCTGCTCTTGCCCTTGCCATTGCCGGTCAATACCAGCAGCAGGCCGCACTCGTTGGGCGAGCTGGCGATACGCTCGTCCATGACGGCTTTCTTGCGCTGCATGCGCGCCAGATGGCGTTCGTCGCGTTCGGGGGATTCGTTCATCTGGGTTCTCCGCTCGGGGCAGGCGACAACAGACGGAAGGACAGCACTGGACAGCACGGCAACGCCCTGCACAGAACATCACCCTCCGTGATGTCATTGAGTGATTCAGGCCGGTCTCCGGGCTCATGAGCGGGTCACCCCGGCTGCGCGCCTTCCCATGTCGAAACACAGTGGCGTCAGGCACAGCCTTGACTCATTTACCGTTGCGGGGGCAGCGCCGGGATCGGATCTGTCGACCCACACCGGCTTCCCTGTTTCACTCTGCCAATCGGGGATTGCAGAGCACCTGAAACAAACCGCGAAGGGTAGAGGGTTGGACCGGGAGCGTCAATCGACACCGTCGCCGCGGAACGTGATTGAACCTAGCGGGTTGGCGGTGCCTCTATCAGTTACTGGACCATGCCCTTGTTAATGGAGATCGACAATGTTCAAACTCAGACCCCACTACGCAGTGTTGCTTCTGGTCGCCGGCGGCCTCGCTGCCTGCGGCGAGTCTTCGAGACTGCAAGTCTCGGATGGAACAGGCCCCTCGCCCAAGCTGCCGGAGCCCAACAAGACGCTGATCCCGACCGTCAACATCGCCCCTGCCGTAGGCTGGGAAAAAGGCGCCAAGCCGGTCGCCGCGCCGGGCACACAAGTGGCTGCGTTCGCCGAAAACCTCGACCACCCGCGCTGGCTGTATGTGTTGCCCAACGGTGACGTGCTGGTCGCAGAAACCAATTCGCCCGCCAAACCGGATGACTCCAAAGGCATTCGCGGCTGGGTGATGGAAAAAGTCATGGGCCGCGCCGGTGCCGGCGTGCCCAGCGCCAACCGTATTACCTTGCTACGCGACGTGGACAAGGACGGTGTGGCAGAGACGCGCACGGTTTTCCTGCAAAACCTCAATTCGCCGTTCGGCATGACCCTGGTGGGCAACAAGCTGTATGTCGCCGATACCGATCGCCTGATCAGCTTCCCGTATGAATCCGGGCAGACCTCGATCAGCGCGCAGGCGACCAAGGTGGTCGACCTGCCGGGCGGCACGCTCAATCACCACTGGACCAAGAATGTCATCGCCAGCAAGGATGGCAGCAAGCTGTACGTGACCGTGGGCTCCAACAGCAACGTGGCCGAAAACGGCATGGACAAGGAAGAGGGTCGTGCGGCGATCTGGGAAGTGGACGCGGCCACCGGCAACCATCGGATCTTCGCGTCCGGCCTGCGCAACCCCAACGGCATGGATTGGGAGCCGAAGACCGGCAAACTGTGGACGGCGGTCAACGAGCGCGACGAGATCGGCAGCGATCTGGTGCCTGACTACGTCACCTCGGTGCAGGACGGCGCATTCTACGGCTGGCCTTACAGCTACTACGGCCAGCATGTCGACGAGCGCGTCAAGCCGCAGAACCCGGCACTGGTCGCCAAGGCGATTGCCCCGGATTACGCAGTCGGTCCGCACACCGCTTCGCTGGGCCTGGTGTTCGCCGACGGCAAGACACTGGCTGCACCGTTCAACGAAGGCCTGTTCATTGGTCAGCACGGCTCATGGAACCGCAAACCGCACAGCGGCTATAAGGTGGTGTTCATTCCATTCAGTGGCGGCAAACCCAACGGCACACCGGTCGATGTGTTGACCGGCTTCCTCAACAAGGATGAAAAAGCCATGGGCCGTCCGGTTGGCGTGGTCAATGACCAGCGCGGCGGATTGCTGGTGGCGGATGATGTCGGCAACAAGATCTGGCGCGTGACATCAGCCAAGGCTGCTCAGTAACGCCGAGCGGTGATCCCTGTGGGAGCGAGCTTGCTCGCGAAGAGGCCGGCACAGCTGCGGCGATCCCCAGCGTGCCACTCTCCAGCGTGGACACGCCTTTCTGAACGCTCTGCGTCCGATCCTGAGGCTGGAGCTGGGGGGAGCCGCTGATCAGCGGTTCCTGCCTAGGGCCGATTCTGCGCCAGACTGGACGGCTGAATCACGCGCTTGGCGTTGAGGTAGGCTCTCTGCCAGTAAGGCTTGTCGAGACTGTCGAGCTTCACCGTGCCGCCGGTGGCCGGCGCATGCACGAAGCGGCCTTCGCCCACGTAAATCCCCGCATGCGACACCTGCGAACCACCTGACGTGGCAAAGAACACCAGATCACCTGACTGCAGTTGCTCGCGGCGAATATTCGGTGCGCCCATCACGATCATCTCGCGTGTGGAACGTGGCAGGGAAATGCCGGCCGCATCACGATAGACATAACCTATAAGACCGCTGCAATCGAAACCGGAGTCAGGCGTGTTGCCGCCCCAGCGATAAGGCGTGCCAACCAGCCCCAACGCACGAAACAGCACGTCTTCGGCAGCTGGAGAAAGAATCTGGGGAGGAGCAGTGACCACCGGACGCTGAACGATCCGGGGCGCTTTGGGCGGGGGCGGCGCGCTGGCGCAGGCACCGAGCAACGCAGCAATAGAAATGACTAACAGGCGCAACGCAATCGACATAACCACAACAACCTATCCGGATGCGGCTTACGCTGCCGAGAAGCTCAAAAACGCAGAAAGACCCGAAGGTCTTGTACTGCGCGTTCTATTTATTTACGCCGCTTGGGCGCGGTCTTGACTGTAGTCGAAGTCATCGCCGTTGTCTGCGTTACTTCAGGTGTCGATTTTACTGCAACAGTACCCGGGGCCATCGCCAGCGGCCGCTTGGCCTCGATGAAGGTCTTGCTCCAGTAGGCGTCATCGAGGCTGTCGATGCGCACACCGCCGCTGCGGCGACTGCTGGAGTGGATGAACTGCCGATTACCGGCGTAGATCGCTGCGTGGCTGACCTGACCGCGACCGCGAGTACTGAAGAACAGCACATCGCCCGGCTGAAGCTTGTTGCGCGCCACCAGAGGTGCGTTGACGTTGATCATTTCACGCGTGGAACGTGGCAGGCTCATGCCGGCCTCTTCGCGAAACAGATAACCGATGAAGCCGCTGCAATCGAAACCCGAAGAAGTCGACGTGCCGCCGAACTTGTAGCGTGTGCCGATCAGCGACTTGCCACGCTCCAGGATGCTGTCGGCCAGGGCCGGCAGTTGGTAAGACTTGTTATCAGCGAACTGGGCCAGTTCGTCTTCGGTAGCGAGCTCGTCCTGCAGGACTGCCGCGTCGGCGCGACGGGCTGCGGACTGGGCATTGGCATTGATCGCGCTCTGATAGCGTGGAACTGGCTGGGCCTGTTCCTGCTGTGCGACCGGCATATTGGCCGAGCAACCGAAGAGAAATGTAACGAGTGCGAGAGGCACGAGGGGTGCGAAGCGAACAACTTGCATGGGCACAACCGTGGCTGACTAGTTAAGATGGCGAGACTATGCCTTTTATGAAGGTGATTTGCAAATTCAATCGAACTAGATGTGACTTATGAGTTCGGCCATGACATGTGCCGCGCGGTAGGGCAAAAAGACGTCCATCTGCGCGCTGTGATCCGTAGGCTGCGGATTGATTTCTGCGGTAAAACCCCCGGAAACCCTGGTGCGAATGACCGGTTCGTGAATGTAGGGGAAGCTTGCGGTGGTGCCGATACTCAGCACCGCGTCATAGCCTTTAGCCAGCTGTTCATACAGTGTTTCCAGGGCTTTTTCGGGAAGCATTTCCTGAAAAAGAACGACGGACGGTCGCAAAATGCCACTACATGCCGGGCATAAGGGGGGCAAAGGGCGCTGCAAGTGCTCACTCAATTGCGAATCCTCAGCACCGCAGGATTGGCAAAACAGTGGCGAGAGTTGCCCGTGAATTTCGATCAGGCGCTCCGGCGGACTGCCCGCCGCACGGTGATAACCGTCGACGTTCTGGGTCAGCACCCAGCACTCGGGTTTGATGCGCTGCAACTGGGCGATGGCGTAATGCGCGATATTCGGTTCGCCACCCAGGCACGCCCTGCCCAGTTCAGCGATATACTTCCAGCACAGCTCGGGGTCACGGCGCAACATGGGCCCGGACAGGGCCATTTCGATAGGCAGGCCATCGTCGGTCTTGCCATTGTAGAGCCCGCCCACGCCGCGATAGGTCGGCAGCCCCGAATCGGCAGACAGACCCGCCCCGGTGATCACCAGAATCCGTTGTGCATGGCGCAAGGCAGCCGCCGTCTGCATCAACAGCGCCTGATCTACCACCCGAGGGTCTCTTTAAGGAAGGGAATGGTCAGCTTGCGCTTTTCCTGGAGTGACGCCTGATCGAGGCGCTCGAGCAATTCGAACAACGCGCTCATGCTGCGTGTACCACGCGTTAGGATGAAATGCCCGACATCGTCGGTCAGGTGCAGGCCGCGCCGTGAAGCACGCAGTTGCAAGGCGCGCAGCTTGTCCTCGTCGGACAGACCGCGCATCTGGAACACCAATGCCATGGTCAGGCGCGATTTCAGGTCGGGAAGCTTTACCGGCAGTTCGCGGGGCGATTTGGACGCGGCAATCAGCAGACGACGCCCGCTGTCACGCAGACGATTGAACAGATGAAACAGCGCTTCTTCCCAGTCGGGCTTGCCGACGATCGCCTGCAGATCGTCCAGACACACCAGCTCGTACTGCTCCAGATGATCGAACAGCTCGATGCCTTCATCTATGACTTCGGCCAGCGGCAGATACACTGCAGGCTCGCCCAACTGCTCGAAACGCAGGCAGGCAGCCTGCAGCAGGTGCGTGCGCCCTACTCCGTCCTTGCCCCACAGATAGATGAGGCTTTCGGTCCAGCCAGCGTCGGCTTCGCACAGCCGCTCGACATAGCCGAGTGCAGCGGCGTTGGCGCCTGGATAGTAATTGACGAAAGTGGCGTCATCACGCAGACGCACACTCAGGGGCAGCTGAATCGGTTTCATGCTGACTAACGGCTCATGCAAACCGTCAAGGGCCTCTGTGTAAAGAGCGCAAAGTTTATACCCGTGACGCTGGTCGCACAATGCGACAGACCTCAAGCAAAATCAAAGGTTTGCGTCAGGGTGAGTAAAGCGCCGTCCAGGCGCTGTACGAAAAGTCGGCGAGCGAAGGTCAGGCAAGGCAAAAACAGGCGAGGAACGGCCGGGGTCGCGCTCGACTCTACGTGTTGTAAATGAGCATTCCGATTGGACTCGCATCCGAGCCTGTTTTTAACGAAGCATCACCGAGCGCAGCCACTTTTCGTACAGAGCCCAGGACAGGGCGTTTGCAGGGGGCATGCACTCAAGGCATGAGCCTCTTCACCGGGCGGCGAAGAGGCTTGCATCGATCTTACAGCTCCGGATCTTCCGCGCCTGCGTAGATTTCCGAGTCCTTGTACAGATCATGCATGTGGCGCACCAGCACCATGATCACCGCCGCCACCGGCAGGGCCAGCAGAATGCCGGTGAAGCCGAACAGCTCGCCACCCGCCAGAATCGCGAAGATGACGGCGACCGGGTGCAGGCCGATGCGATCACCGACCAGCAACGGCGTCAGCACCATCCCCTCGAGGGCCTGACCGATCATGAACACCGCCACAATCCCCATCATCGGGTACAGGTCACCGCCAAACTGGAACAGCCCGGCCACCAGCGCCGAACCGATACCGATCACGAACCCCATATAAGGCACGATGGCCGCCAGACCGGCAATCACGCCGATCAGCAGGCCCAGCTCCAGCCCGACCAGCATCAGACCGGCCGCATAGATCACGCCAAGGCCGACCATCACCAGCAACTGACCGCGTATGAACGCGCCCAGCACTTCGTGGCACTCGCCCGCCAGCTTGACGATTTGCCCTTCACGCTGACGCGGCAGCAGGCCACGGATCTTGCCGGTCATGATGTCCCAGTCACGCAGCAGGTAGAAACACACCACGGGGATCAGCACCAGATTGGTCAGCCAGCCGATCAGCGCCAGGCTGGACGCCGTAGCCTGGGACAGCACGATAGAGACGATGTCCCCGGCCTGGCCCATATGCTCGGAGATGGCTGCTTTGATCTTGTCGAACTTCCAGAACCCGTCTGCCAGCCCGAACTTGGCCTGGACCCACGGCAACGCCGAGTGTTGCAGCCAGTCAAGAATCTGCGGCGCCAGCTCGTAAAGACGGAACAACTGCTTGGCGAGCATCGGCACCAGAACCAGCAGCAACGCCATCAGCACCAGCGTGAACAACCCGAACACGACCACAACGCTCAGGGTTCTGGACAGTCCGGCGCGCTCCAGACGGTCCACCAGCGGATCACCCATGTAGGCCAGCAGTAACGCCACCAGAAAAGGAGTGAGGATCGTGTGCAACAGCACCACGAATGCAACCAGCAAGGCCAGGCCGCCGATCCAGAACCAACGCCGCGTATCAGTCATCAACATCCCTCAAGCCAGTGGAAAAGCGTTCTTGCCGGGTTACCAGCGGAAATAGAGCTGTGGCGCAGACGCCGGAACAATCATCGGTGCGGGCGCAGGTGCCGGAGCAGCAGCTCCATTGGCTGGCGCAACCGGCGCAGTCGCATCGACAGGCGCAGCAGGCGACGTTGCGGTAGCGGCTGCTTCGGCTGCGGGCACTTCCTGCAATTTGGCCAGCGACAACTGCGAGCGTAGCTGATCGGTGCTGCCACTGACCTCAAACACCACTTTATCGCCCTCGACAGAACTCAGACGCACGCCGAACGGTTCGAGTAACTGAAGCAGCTGCGCATAGCGCTCAAGTGTCATGCCTTGGACCTGGATCAGCATGCCGGTCGACGCACCGGGCTTGGCGACGAAGCGCGGAGCCAGACGCTCGCTGACCGACAGCAGCACCGCATCGGCCAAGGCCTCGGACGTGGCACCGGTTGCGGTGCCCTGTTCGCGCTGATCACCCAGCCACAAGCGCCATTTGCCCTGCCACTGACCGCCATCTTCCCGGGCGTGCACGGCCAGTATCGCGTCAGCGCCATAGCGCTCCGAGGCTTCCTTGAGCGGCGCAGGGTCAGTGCCCTCCAGGGTTTTCGCATTACCGATACCCTGCTCGCTCAAATCAGCCAGCGGCAGACGCAGCGGCAGTCCGCGGTGCTGAGCGGCCTGGCGCAAGGGTTCGGCAGCGGCCTGACCGTCGCCGACCAGATTCGAGCCTTCCACCGAGTCATTCAGCCACCAGCCGAGAATCGACGGGCGATTGCTGCCCCAGATCGGCAGCCCCGCATCGTGCAAGGCACGGTCGATGGTGGCCGGATCGAAGTCGACCAGCAGGGTTTCCGGCGGACCGGCCTCGTAGCCGTACTGGCTGATGATCTGCTGCGGGTCCTTGCGCAGTGCGGCGATGGCCGAGCCCTGCACGGCCTTGGCGTCGCCGGTCAGGCGCAGCACCAGGGTTTCGACGGCGGCCTGCGTGGCCCGCGTGCGCTCATCGGGCGACTGGCCATTGACCGGCTCGCGAACCTGATAAAGGTTGCTGACCGTTTCGGCAAGGCTGGGAAGGCTGATCAGGGACAGACAGCCGACTAGAAGAATTCTGGAAAAACGCATGGACAGTTCCCGAACGGAAAAAAGTAAAAAGAAGCGGTTTCAGCAGGTGTACCAGTCTGGGACAGACGTGAACCACCTATCATTCAGTTCGCGCATAAAGTACACCCTAAACGTCCAGGCTCGCACTGACAGGCCACCTGCTCGAGGTTAATTTGGTGCAACACCGCCCTGTTGTCGGCGCAAGGATGGCCCCTGATGAGCAAGCCTGATAAAATCGCGCGCCTTCGCAGACCGGCAATCGCCATGGCCCCAACATTACCACCGCATGACAGCGCGGTGCTGAACGGGCCCTAACGCAGCGGTCGATACCTCCGAATCCCCCCTAAAGGCCTGGATTTTCTATGAGCAAGCAACCCTCCCTGAGCTATAAAGACGCCGGTGTAGACATCGACGCCGGTGAAGCATTGGTCGAACGCATCAAGAGCGTCGCCAAGCGCACCAAGCGTCCGGAAGTCATGGGCGGCCTGGGAGGCTTCGGCGCCCTCTGCGAAATCCCGGCCGGCTACAAGCAACCGGTTCTGGTTTCCGGCACCGACGGCGTGGGCACCAAGCTGCGTCTGGCGCTGAACCTGAACAAGCACGACACCATCGGCATCGACCTGGTCGCCATGTGCGTCAATGACCTGGTGGTCTGCGGCGCAGAGCCACTGTTCTTCCTCGATTACTACGCCACCGGCAAGCTGAACGTCGACACCGCCGCTCAGGTCGTCACCGGCATCGGCGCCGGCTGCGAACTGGCCGGCTGCTCGCTGGTCGGCGGCGAAACCGCTGAAATGCCGGGCATGTACGAAGGCGAAGACTACGACCTGGCAGGCTTCTGCGTCGGCGTAGTGGAAAAGGCCGAGATCATCGACGGCTCGAAAGTCGCTGCCGGTGACGCCCTGCTCGCCCTGCCATCGTCCGGCCCGCACTCCAACGGCTACTCGCTGATCCGCAAGATCATCGAAGTGGCAGGCGCCGATATCGAAAACATCCAGCTGGACGGCAAGCCACTGACCGAACTGCTGATGGCGCCGACCCGCATCTACGTGAAGCCGCTGCTCAAGCTGATCAAGGAAACCGGCGCAGTCAAGGCCATGGCCCACATCACCGGTGGCGGCCTGCTCGACAACATTCCACGCGTACTGCCGGAAGGCGCTCAGGCCGTGGTCGACGTCGCCAGCTGGCAGCGTCCGGCCGTGTTCGACTGGCTGCAGCAGCAAGGCAACGTTGCGGAAAACGAGATGCACCGCGTGCTGAACTGCGGCGTGGGCATGGTGATCTGTGTCGCTCAGGAGCACGTCGAAGCAGCACTGAAGGTGCTGCGTGAAGCTGGCGAGCAGCCTTGGGTGATCGGCCAGATCGCCACCGCTGCCGAAGGCGCAGCACAGGTCGAGCTGAAAAACCTCAAGGCGCATTGATGCCAGCCATCTGCGAAGTCGTGGTGCTGTTGTCCGGCACCGGCGGCAACCTGCAAGCGATGATCGACAGCTTCAAGGACGGGGCCAGTCCCGTCCGCATCCGCGCGGTGATTTCCAACCGCGCAGATGCATTCGGCCTGCAACGTGCACGGGACGCAGGCATCGAAACCTGCGTACTGGATCACACCGCATACGAGGGCCGTGAAGCCTTCGATGCAGCGCTGATCGAACGGATCGACGCCTTCCAGCCACAGTTGGTCGTATTGGCCGGGTTCATGCGCATTCTCAGCGCAGGATTCGTTCGCCACTACCATGGCCGCCTGCTGAATATTCACCCTTCCCTGCTGCCGCGTTACAAAGGCTTGCACACGCACAAGCGTGCGCTGGAGGCCGGCGACACCGAGCATGGCTGCAGCGTGCATTTCGTTACCGAGGAACTCGATGGCGGCCCACTGGTCGTACAGGCTGTTATTTCGGTACAGTTGCACGACACGCCCGCAACGCTCGCGCAACGGGTCCATGTTCAAGAGCACCGTATTTACCCACTGGCCATTCGCTGGTTTGCCGAAGGCCGACTGAGCCTTGGTGAACAAGGTGCGTTACTCGATAGCCAGTTACTCCCGGCCAGCGGCCATCTGATTCGACATTAGGAGATACTATGCGTCGCGCTCTGCTCTTCGCTTTCGCTCTGCTCGCCTTGCCTGCCGTACAGGCCGCAGACCTTCAACCCTTCTCCGCCAGCTACACCGCCGACTGGAAACAGCTGCCCATGAGCGGCACGGCCGAACGCAGCCTGGAAGCCGGCGCCAATGGCACCTGGACCCTGAGCTTCAAGGCCTCGATGATGATCGCCAGCCTGACTGAAGTCAGCACCCTGAAGGTCGACAAGGACACCCTGCTGCCGCAGACCTACAACTTCGAGCGCAGTGGCCTGGGTAAATCCAAGAAGGTCGATCTGGCGTTCGACTGGAACACCAAGTTCGTCACCGGCACCGACCGTGGCGATGCGATCAAGCTGCCGCTCAACCGTGGCATCCTCGACAAGTCCACCTATCAGCTGGCGTTGCAACATGACATCGCTGAGGGCAAGAAGAGCATGAGCTATCAGGTTGTCGACGGTGATGAAGTAGACACCTACGACTTCCGCGTGCTGGGTTCGGAAAAAGTCACCACCAAGACCGGCCAGGTCGATGCGATCAAGGTCGAGCGCGTGCGTGACCCGACGCAAAGCAAGCGCACCACTGTGCTGTGGTTCGCCAAGGACTGGGATTACCTGCTGGTCCGCCTGCAACAGGTCGAAACCGACGGCAAGGAATACAACATCGTCTTGCTGGACGGCACCGTCAACGGCAAGGCCGTCAAAGGCAGCTGATTGCCCTGACAGCACGCACCACAGAGCCCCGCTTTTTAGCGGGGCTTTTTATTGGCTGAAGGCATGCGACGCAGAGCGCCGCACGATAGTCGGGCCTGCACCTGCCCTTCGTGAGCAAGCTCACTCCCACGCCCTTCGGGCAGAAGCGCAGAGCATCCGGGCACGATAGTTGAGATGATCGTTCCTCACGCTCCAGCATGGGAATGCAGTTCTCGACGCTCTGCGTCGTCAAGAGAACACGGAGCGCCGCACGATAGTCGCGCCAGCACCTGCCCTTCGTGAGCAAGCTCACTCCCACGCCCTACAGACAGAAGCGCGGAGCATCGGCACGATGTTGCGATGATCGTTCCTCACGCTCCAGCGTGGGAATGCAGTTCTCGACGCTCTGCGTCGTCAAGAGGACGCGGAGCGTCTGGAACGGCGTTTACACGCGCATTCGGACAGGCTAGAAGCACATGAAACATCCTTCATTTTGCCACCACTGCGCTGCAAGCCTCGTCATGCAAGGGCTGCAGAGGATCGATCAGTTTGTGACCACCGGGGAACCTGAACAGGCTATTTACTTAGGCAGCTAACAAATCCTATAAAAGAGTCCTGCGACACATCGCCGCAGTATCCAGAGGCCTAACCATTCAGGCCATCAAAGTCAGGAGCTTACTACTATGACTGTCAGAGTTACTGAACGCGACGACGCCCACCTCTCTCACGAAGCCGTTGCCGACGGCATCCAGATCTGGGACGTGCACCAACAGGACCAACTGGTAGGCATGTTCCACGTTGAGTCCGATGCCCTTCGCTATAAGGAAGAGCTGGAAGCGCTGGAAAGCCAGGGCAACCACTGAACAAATCCAAGAACAGGAAAAGACAAAACCCGCTGAATGCGGGTTTTGTTTTGACACCTCAATGACAGCGCCGTGGGCTTACCACATCAGATCGTCAGGCACCTGATACGCCGCATACGGGTCGTCTGCATCCGGCGCTTCGGTCGGGATGTTGAGCAGCACGATACGACGCGGGTCACGCTCCTGGATCTTCAGCGCAGCCTCCCGCGGAATGATCTCGTAACCGCCGCCGTGGTGAACGATGGCCAGTGAACCGCTGCTGAGCTTGTTGCGCACCATGGCGTTGACCGGGATGCGTTTGACCTTCTTGTCGTCAACGAAGTTGTAGTAATCCTCGGTGATCAGCTTGGGCAGGCGCGACACTTCGATCAGTTGCTTGACCTGAGCGGCGCGGGCCTTCTGCTCGACCTTCTCCTGCTGCTGACGGTTCAGCTCCTGATCACGTTTGGCCTTCTCGGCCATGGCCTCCTGGGCCGCACGCTTTTGCGAGTCATCGGCCTGCGCCTGACCCTTGTGCACCAGACGCTGCTCTTTCTGCTTTTCTTTGCCGACCTGCTTGGCCTGCTTTTGGTTGACCAGACCTGCCTTGAGCAACTGATCGCGAAGGGAAAGGCTCATTGTCTACTCACTTATACCGTTACCGCACACTCAGCCGCAGCCGGGTGTGCTCTTTTCCTGACGTTTGGCTTCGCCCCACAACGCATCCATTTCTTCGAGCGAGCACGCTTCGATAGGACGCTGCAGGTGGCGCAAAGCCTGTTCAATGAATCGGAAGCGTCTGTCGAACTTGCTATTGGCCGAGCGTAGCGCAGTTTCCGGGTCGACCTTGAGGTGTCGGGCCAGGTTGACGACGCTGAACAGCAGGTCGCCAACTTCCTCGGCAATGCCCTCGGCGTCATTGTCGACCATGGCCTCGAGAATTTCATCGAGTTCTTCACGCACCTTGTCGACCACCGGCAATGCCGCAGGCCAGTCGAAACCCACCTGCGCCGCACGCTTCTGCAGTTTGGCTGCCCGACTCAACGCGGGCAAGGCCCGGGGCACGTCGTCGAGCAGCGACAACTGCTCGGGCACACCGGCCTTCTCGGCACGCTCCTCGGCCTTGATTTCGTCCCAACGAAGATTGACCTGCTCGTCGGTCAGGCGTGGCGTTTCTGCCGGCGCGTACAGCTCGCCAGTCGGAAACACGTGCGGATGGCGACGCAGCAACTTGCGGGTAATGCCGTCGATGACGTCGTCGAATTCAAACCGGCCTTCCTCTTTGGCCAACTGCGCATAGAAAACCACCTGAAACAGCAGGTCACCCAACTCACCCTTCAGATGGTCGAGGTCGCCCTGTTCGATGGCGTCGGCCACTTCATAGGCTTCTTCCAGCGTGTGCGGCACGATGCTGGCGTAGGTCTGCTTCAGGTCCCACGGGCAGCCGAACTGCGGATCACGCAGCCGGGCCATGAGGTTCAGCAGGTCTTGAACTGTATGCATGGGGCTCCCTGTGAGCGCAGGCAACGCTTATGGCGTCC
Source organism: Pseudomonas cerasi (assembly GCF_900074915.1). Taxonomy (GTDB): domain Bacteria; phylum Pseudomonadota; class Gammaproteobacteria; order Pseudomonadales; family Pseudomonadaceae; genus Aquipseudomonas; species Aquipseudomonas cerasi. Next base: position 1,733,793 of record NZ_LT222319.1, on the reverse strand, counting down.
TGTTCCTGCGCGTTTCAATGATGTTCGGCAACTGGGAAATACGCCCCAGCAACCGCCCCAGCGCGTCCAGGCCTGGAATCTCGATGGTCAGGGACATAAGCGCAGTGTTGTCTTCCTTGTTCGAACGGGTGTTGACCGCCAGCACGTTGATCCGCTCGTTGAGCAGCACCTGGGTGACATCCCGCAGCAAGCCGGAACGGTCGTAGGCGCGAATGATGATGTCCACCGGATAGGTGAGCACCGGCACCGGTCCCCAGCTGACCTGAATGATCCGTTCAGGCTCGCGACCGCCCAGTTGCAGCACCGAAGCGCAATCCTGACGGTGGATGCTGACGCCACGACCTTGGGTGATATAACCGACGATGGCATCGCCCGGCAGCGGCTGGCAGCAGCCGGCCATCTGCGTCATCAGGTTGCCAACGCCCTGAATCTGAATATCCCCCCGCTTGCCGGGCTTGTAGCCGGTGGCCTTGCGCGGGATCAGTTCCAGCTGTTCATTGACGCGATCAGGCTCGACCTGCTGCTGGGCCAGATTGACCAGTTGCGCCAGACGCAGGTCGCCTGCGCCCAAAGCCGCGAACATGTCGTCGGCGGTCTTGTGATTGGCCTTTTCCGCCAGCTTGTCGAAATCGACCTGCGGCAACGCCAGGCGCGCCAGTTCGCGTTCGATCAGGGTTCTGCCGGCGGCGACGTTCTGATCGCGGGCCTGCAACTTGAACCAGTGAACGATCTTGGCCCGCGCGCGCGAGGTGGTGATGTACCCCAGGTTCGAGTTCAGCCAGTCGCGGCTCGGCGTACCGTGCTTGCTGGTGATGATCTCGACCTGCTCGCCGGTCTGCAGGCTGTAGTTGAGCGGGACGATGCGGCCATTGATCTTCGCACCCCGGCAGTTATGGCCGATTTCGGTGTGCACCCGATAGGCGAAGTCCAGTGGTGTCGCGCCCTTGGGCAGGTCGATGGCGTGGCCGTCAGGGGTGAAGACGTAGACGCGGTCAGGCTCGATATCGACTCGCAGTTGGTCTGCCAGACCGCCGATGTCGCCCAGCTCTTCATGCCATTCGAGCACCTGACGCAGCCAGGAAATCTTCTCTTCGTAATGATTGGAACCGGATTTGACGTCGGTGCCTTTATAGCGCCAGTGCGCACAAACGCCCAACTCGGCCTCTTCATGCATGGCGTGGGTGCGGATCTGCACTTCCAGCACCTTGCCTTCCGGCCCGATCACGGCGGTGTGCAGCGAGCGATAGCCGTTTTCCTTGGGGTTGGCGATGTAATCGTCGAACTCTTTGGGAATATGCCGCCACAACGTGTGCACGATACCCAGCGCGGTGTAGCAATCGCGCATTTCCGGGACCAGCACACGCAGCGCACGCACGTCATAGATCTGGCTGAACGCCAGGCCCTTGCGCTGCATTTTGCGCCAGATGGAATAGATATGCTTGGCACGGCCACTGATGTCAGCGGTCACGCCAGTAGCCTGCAGCTCGTTGTCGAGCTGGGACATGACGTCGCTGATGAAGCGCTCGCGGTCCAGCCTGCGCTCATGCAACAGCTTGGCGATCTGCTTGTACTGATCGGGCTCCAGGTAGCGGAAGGACAGGTCTTCCAGCTCCCACTTGATGTGCCCGATACCCAGGCGGTGGGCCAGCGGTGCATAGATGTCGAAGACTTCGCGAGCCACACGATTGCGTTTTTCGTCGTCGGCGTTCTTCACCGCACGAATCGCGCAGGTACGTTCGGCCAGTTTGATCAGCGCAACACGAACGTCGTCGACCATCGCCACCAGCATCTTGCGCAGGTTTTCGACCTGCGCCTGACTGCCGAGTACCAGAGACTGACGAGGGCTGAGGCTGGCGCTGATCGCGGCCATGCGCAGCACGCCGTCGATGAGTTTGGCGACCGTTGCGCCAAAGCGCTGCTCGACGTCCGGCAGCGCAACGAGACCTTCACGCACACCACGGTAAATGACCGCAGCGACCAGTGAGTCCTGATCCAGCTTGAGGTCAGCCAGAATCTCCGCGATCTCCAGACCGGTCTGGAAACTGGAGGTGCCCTCTGCCCAATGATTCTTGTGGGCCTTGTCGGTCTGCTCGGCTTCCCGGGCAAACTCACAGGCCTTTTTCATGACTTCCCGGTCCAGGACCAGGTCGACGCTGACAATATGATCGAGCCACGCGTCGAGATTGATACTGCCGTCTGTGTTTATCGGCTGGTTCGCTCTCACCTGTACCATGCTGCTTACCTTCCCTAAGGCGCGATGAAAAGCGCCATCAGTCGCCAGCCTTCTGAGCGAATGCCACTTGCCGGGCAAGCAAGGACCGGCATTCGCGGGCCAGTCGGATTAAATGAGATTCCCTGTCAGCAACGAACTCGTTCCAGTGAACGCCGCTCACTTACTCATTTCAAATAAAGCCATCGCCTCGACATGCGCCGTCTGAGGAAACATATCGAGGATTCCGGCACGTTTTAATCGGTAGCCCTGACTGATCAGTTCGACCGTGTCACGAGCCAAAGTTGCCGGATTACATGAAACATAAAGCAGTCGCCGGGCCCCCGTCTTTCTGATCTGGCGGACCACTTCAAAGGCCCCGTCACGCGGTGGGTCCAAGAGTACCGCAGAAAACCCTTCGGCCGCCCAGTCGGCATGTGTCAGCGGCTGGGAAAGATCCGCCTGAAAAAACTGCACATTGTGCAGATCATTACTCATTGCGTTGACGGCTGCACGCTCGACCATGGTCGCAACGCCTTCGACCGCCACCACTTCCCTGGCCAGACCCGCCAGCGGCAAGGCGAAATTGCCCAGACCACAGAACAGGTCCATGACACGTTCGTCTTTTGCAGGCGCCAGCCATTGCAGGGCCTGCTCGATCATCGCGGTGTTGACCGCCGCATTGACCTGAATGAAATCTCCCGGTCGCCAGGCCAGTTGCAGGTTCCACGGCTCCAGCCGGTAGCCCAGCGTATCGCCGGGGCTGGCCGGTTGGGGCTCGCCCTCACCGTGCAGCCACAGCTGCGCGCCGTGCTTGGAGCAAAACGCCTGCAACAGCGCTAGGTCGACCTCGGTAAGCGGCGCGGTGTGGCGCAACAACACGGCAGTCGCAACCCCACTGAACAACTCGACGTGACCCAGCGCCTGCGGTTTGCTGAAGTTTTTCAGCATGCCAGGCAACTCATTCATGATGGGTTGCAAGGCCTGTACCAGCACCGGACAGTGTTCGATGCTGACGATGTCCTGACTGGCGGCTGCGCGGAACCCCACGTCCAGCCTTTTGGCCTTGGCATCCCAGCGAACCGCGACCCGCGCGCGTCGGCGATAGGCCAGCTCGGCACCGCTCAAAGGTGCCGCCCATTCATCCGGCACAGCATTCGCCACGCGCAACAATTGCTCGGCGAGCATGCGCTGTTTCAGGGCAAGCTGTTCTTCGTGGGGCACATGCTGAACACTGCAGCCGCCACAGCGACCGAAATACTCACAGGCCGGAGCGCGACGCATGGTGCTGGCGGTGAAGACCCGCTCGGTGCGTGCCTCGACGACCTTGCCGCGCGCATTGAGCACGCGCGCCTCGACTTCTTCGCCGGCCAGACTGCCCGCGACAAACCAGGTTTTACCCTCGAGAAAAGCGATACCGCGACCGTCGTCGGACAGCCGCTCGATGGTCAACCGCTGCTTTTTACCAGCAGGAATCTGTACGGTTTTAACGCCGCCCGCAGGCTGAAAGCGCAAACCTCTTTCGTGCTTGGCCATCAGTTGGGCGAATCATAGACGCCGGTCGACAGGTAACGGTCGCCTCGGTCACAGATGATCGCCACAATCACGGCGTTTTCGACTTCCTGGGAAATACGCAACGCCCCGGCGACCGAGCCACCGGACGACACGCCACAGAAGATGCCTTCTTCGCGCGCCAGTCGGCGCATGGTGTCTTCGGCTTCGGTCTGACCCATGTCGATGATGCGGTCGACACGGTCCGACTGATAGATTTTCGGCAGGTATTCATGCGGCCAGCGGCGAATACCGGGGATCGAAGCGCCCTCCATCGGTTGCAGACCGACGATCTGCACGTCCGGATTCTGCTCCTTGAGGTAGCGCGAGGTGCCCATGATGGTGCCGGTGGTGCCCATCGAGCTGACGAAATGGGTCACGGTACCGCCCGTCTGCCGCCAGATTTCCGGACCGGTGGACGTGTAATGCGCCTCGGGATTGTCGCCATTGGCGAACTGATCGAGCACTTTGCCGCGGCCTTCGGCCTGCATGCGCTCGGCCAGATCACGGGCGCCTTCCATGCCTTGGTCCTTGCTGACCGAAATCAGCTCGGCGCCGTAGGCAGTCATGGCGGCCTTGCGTTCGGCACTGGAGTTGTCCGGCATGATCAGAATCATCCGGTAGCCCTTGATCGCCGCGGCCATGGCCAGCGCGATTCCGGTATTGCCGGAGGTGGCTTCGATCAGCGTGTCGCCTGGATGGATCTGGCCGCGCAACTCGGCGCGGGTGATCATCGACAAGGCCGGGCGATCTTTTACCGAGCCAGCGGGGTTGTTACCTTCGAGTTTCAACAGGAGGGTATTGCTGGTGTTGCCCGCCATGCGTTGCAGACGCACCAGCGGGGTGTTGCCGACGCAATCGGCAATGGTTTGATACTGCAGGGTCATGGCGTCTTCGCAATCCAGACTGCGGGGGGTGCCTATCATAACGGCAAACGGCCAAAGCCCATATCACGCAAAGTGCGCTACTTATTCCCAAAAAGAATAAACGCTGATTTTTCCACTGCCGCCCTGCTCAGCACAGAGAGTTAGGTGCCCATGCCGACGGTAAATGGCTAAACTCATCCCCTTGTGCCGATACAGCAAGGCAGCCGATGCCTGATATCGACGGACTGATACGTGTTGCCGGAGGAAGAGCGTGCTGACCAAGCTGGGTATAAAAGGCCGTGTGCTGCTACTGACTATTCTGCCTGCCAGCCTGATGGCGGCGATGCTCGGTGGTTATTTCACCTGGATGCAGTTGAGCGAACTGCAAAGTCAGTTGCTGCAACGCGGCGAAATGATTGCCCAGGACCTTGCGCCGCTTGCCGCCAATGCACTGGGGCGCAAGGACAAAGTGCTGCTCAGTCGCATTGCCACCCAGACGCTGGAGCAGACCGACGTGCGCGCCGTGTCGTTTCTCGACACCGATCGCACGGAGTTGGCCCACGCCGGGCCGACCATGATCAGCCCGTCGCCGATTGGCAGCGGCTCGCAATTGCTCAGCTCGACCGGCACCGACGCCACGCGCTACCTGCTGCCGGTCTTCGGCAGTCAACGGCATCTGACCAGTCCGATCATTCCTGCCGAAGCCGACACCCTGCTGGGCTGGGTCGAGCTTGAAATCTCCCATAACGGCACGCTGCTGCGCGGTTACCGAAGCCTGTTTGCCAGCCTGCTGCTGATCCTCACCGGGCTGGCGTTTACCGCGACCCTCGCGGTACGCATGAGCCGCACCATCAACGGGCCGATGAGCCAGATCAAGCAGGCCGTGTCGCAACTCAAGGACGGCAATCTGGAAACCCGCCTGCCACCGCTGGGCAGCCGGGAGCTGGATGAGCTGGCGTCGGGTATCAACCGCATGGCGGCAACGCTGCAGAACGCACAGGAAGAACTGCAACTGAGCATCGATCAGGCAACCGAGGATGTCCGGCAGAATCTGGAGACCATCGAAATCCAGAACATCGAACTCGACCTGGCACGCAAGGAAGCGCTTGAAGCAAGCCGGATCAAGTCCGAATTCCTGGCCAACATGAGCCATGAAATCCGCACGCCGCTCAATGGCATTCTGGGCTTCACCCATTTATTGCAGAAAAGCGAGCTGACCCCGCGCCAGTTTGACTACCTGGGCACCATCGAGAAGTCCGCCGACAACCTGCTGAGCATCATCAACGAGATTCTCGACTTCTCGAAAATCGAGGCCGGCAAGCTGGTGCTCGATAACATCCCGTTCAACCTGCGCGACCTGTTGCAGGACACCTTGACCATCCTCGCCCCGGCGGCGCACGCCAAACAGCTGGAGCTGGTCAGTCTGGTGTACCGCGATACGCCACTGGCGCTGTCCGGCGACCCGCTGCGTCTGCGGCAGATTCTGACCAACCTGGTCAGCAACGCGATCAAGTTCACCCGCGAAGGCACGATCGTCGCGCGCGCCATGCTCGAGGATGAAACCGAAGAGCACGCGCAACTGCGCATCAGCGTGCAGGACACCGGGATCGGCCTGTCCAGTCAGGATGTGCGGGCACTGTTCCAGGCCTTCAGCCAGGCCGACAACTCGCTCTCGCGCCAACCGGGCGGTACCGGACTGGGTCTGGTGATCTCCAAACGCCTGATCGAACAGATGGGCGGCGAAATCGGTGTCGACAGCACACCGGGCGAAGGTTCGGAATTCTGGATCAGCCTGAAACTGCCCAAGGCCCGCGAAGACAAGGAAGAATCACTCAATATTCCGCTCGGAGGCCTGCGCGCCGCAGTGCTTGAACATCATGACCTGGCGCGCCAGGCGCTGGAGCATCAGCTGGAAGACTGCGGCCTGCAGACCATCGTGTTCAATAATCTGGAAAACCTGCTCAACGGCGTGACCGCAGCGCACGAGACGCCAGCGGCCATCGATCTGGCGGTACTTGGCGTGACGGCGCTGGAAATCTCTCCGGAACGGCTGCGCCAGCACATCTGGGACCTGGAGAACCTCAACTGCAAGGTCATGGTGCTGTGCCCGACCACCGAGCACGCGCTGTTCCAGCTGGCAGTCCACGATGTCTACACACAACTGCAGGCCAAGCCCGCCTGCACCCGCAAACTGCAAAAAGCCCTGTCCGAGCTGATCGCGCCGCGAGCGGTGCGTGCCGACATCGGTCCGCCATTGTCGAGCCGCGCGCCGCGAGTGCTGTGCGTGGATGACAACCCGGCCAACCTGCTGCTGGTACAGACCCTGCTCGAAGACATGGGCGCTGAAGTGGTCGCTGTCGAGGGTGGTTACGCAGCGGTCAACGCCGTACAGCAAGAAGCGTTCGACCTGGTGTTGATGGACGTGCAAATGCCCGGCATGGACGGTCGTCAGGCCACCGAGGCGATCCGCACCTGGGAGGCCGAACGCAACCAGAGCTCACTGCCAATCGTGGCCCTTACCGCCCATGCGATGGCCAACGAAAAACGCTCACTGCTGCAAAGCGGTATGGACGACTACCTGACCAAGCCGATCAGCGAACGGCAACTGGCGCAGGTGGTGCTCAAGTGGACAGGGCTGGCGCTGCGCAACCCTGCGCCGGAACGCCAGAATGAAGCGCCTGAGGTCCACGTAGGGCCGCTGGTGCTGGATCATGAGGAGGGGTTGCGCCTGGCCGCGGGCAAGGCGGATCTCGCCGCCGACATGCTGGCCATGCTGCTGGCTTCACTGGACGCCGACCGCGAAGCCATTCGTGTGGCGCGCGCCAGTCAGGATGTACACGCCTTGATCGAGCGCATCCACCGTCTGCACGGCGCAACACGTTATTGCGGCGTTCCGCAGTTGCGCAGTGCCTGCCAGCGCGCCGAAACCCTGCTCAAGCAAAATGCGCCGCACACCGAAGCGGCTCTGGACGATCTGGACAAGGCCATCATTCGCCTGGAAGCCGAGGCGCGGGTCATGGCGTGAGCGCGCGACGGGACGCCTGTCGTGCCTGACACTCCAGCGTGGACAGAGCATGTTAGGATGCGCGCAATTTTGGAGGACCCATGGTCGAACACGATTTTCGCTACAGCATGCTCAACCCCCAGCACACGCTGACCGAATGCCGCACGCTGGCACCCGGTCGCTACCAGGTCACCGGCAACGGCGGCTCGATTCACGATAACGACCAGTTATTGGTGACCATCAAAGGCAGCAAAAGCCTGCACATGCGCCTTACCGTCGAAAAAGTCCGGCACCTGATCAACCCGCCCGGCCAGTGGATTGCGGTGGCCAAAGGCCCGGTATTCGACGAGTTGGCGATTCATCAGTGGAAAGTGAATTGCGACAGCTGCACCGCCGAACTGAACTTCGAGTTCATGGTAGAGAGCGAGCTGGGCGTCAAGGCGCAGAAACCGGCCGCTACCGCGCGCATCGCGGAGCTGGGCTGGAAAACCGAGGGCGAGAAGCATTTCTGCAAGAAGTGCCAGGAGAAAGCGGCATGAAACAGTTTGCGCTCCTGAGCCTGATCGGCGGCGCGCTGCTGGCCGGTTGTACCGCTGACACGCTGCCGATCCAGCAGGATCACAGTTATGTAACGGAGTGGATAGGCGAACGTCCGCTGATCGATAACAGTCGCTTGACCATGACGCTGGGTGCCGATGGCCGTGCGTATGGCAATGCGGGCTGCAACCACTGGTTTGCGCCCTATACGCTGAACGATCACAGCATCAGTTTCGGTCCGGTGGGCAAGACGCGCAAGATGTGTGCGCCGGCGTTGATGGAGCAGGAACAGCGCTTTATCAAGGCGATCAGCAGTGTGCAGCGCTGGGATATCTCGCCCATCGAGCAGTTGCGTCTGTGGCCAACGCAGGGCAAGCCATTGCGTTTCTGGCTGGAAGACAGCTGATGTAACTATCGTGCCAAAGCTCAGCGTAACTTGCGACGCGTAGCGTCCAGAACTGCATTCCCTCGCTGGAGCGCAGGGAACGATCACTATCGTGCGACGCTCCGCGTCGCATGCCGTTCTGGACGCTCCGCGTCCTCTTTCGACGCAGAGCGCCCAGAACCGATCTGATCACCCCTCACCGCGCAACGTCTTGAGCTTCTGGATCACGGTGGCGGCTGACTGCTCGCCGAGCAGTTGTTCGCGCATCTTGCCCTTGTCGTCGATGATGTAGGTCACCGGCAATGCCTCGGAGGGCGGCAGGCTGTATTGCTCGGCCGGGTCCTGGGCGAGCACGGTGAATTTGATGCCCAGTGCATTGGCAGCGCTTTTCAGCTCGTCGCCCTGCAGGTTGTCGAAGTTGACCCCCAGCACGGTGACCTTCTTGTCCTTGAGCTGCTCGGACAATGCATTGAACTCCGGAACCTCGGTACGGCAAGGGCCACACCATTCGGCCCAGTAGTTGACCACCAGCCAGTGCCCTTTGATGCGTTCGCTGGCGACCTTCTGGCCATTCTGATCTGTGCCCAGGTCCACGCCACATCCGCTGAGCAGCAAACTGCCGAAAAGTATTACCGCTGCTGTTAATCGCCTTGCCATTTGCCTGTTTCCTCGCCCCGTTCAACCTGCAATTACTTATACCCAAGCCACGACTATTGACCATCTGATATGTCGGACAGTGCCATCGCTGGTTAGAATACGCCACCCCACACAAGATGCGACGTGCAAATGACCGATCTGACGCTGTATCACAACCCGCGCTGCAGCAAGTCCCGCGGCGCGCTGGAACTGCTTCAGGCCCGCGGCCTGACGCCGGACATCGTCCTGTACCTGGAAACCCCGCCCGACGCCGACCGTGTGCGCGACCTGCTCGGCAAGCTGGGCATCGGTGCCCGGCAACTGCTGCGTACCGGCGAGGACGATTACAAGCAGCTCAATCTGGCCGACCCGAGCCTGAGCGATGAGCAACTGATCGCCGCCATGGCCGCTCACCCCAAACTGATCGAACGACCGATTCTGGTCGCTGGCGACAAGGCTGTCATTGGCCGCCCACCCGAGAACATTCTGGAGCTGCTGCCGTGAGCACACCCTACATTCTGGTCCTTTATTACAGCCGCAACGGCTCCACCAGCGAAATGGCCCGGCAGGTTGCCCGCGGCATCGAACTAGGCGGCATGGAAGCACGGCTGCGCACCGTACCTGCCGTTTCCGCCGACTGCGAAGCGACCGCCCCCGAGATTCCGGAAAGCGGTGCGCTGTACGCGACCCTCGACGACCTGAAAAACTGCTCCGGCCTGGCGCTGGGCAGCCCGACACGCTTCGGCAACATGGCCGCGCCGCTGAAATACTTCCTCGACGGCACCAGCAACCTGTGGCTGACCGGCGCACTGGTCGGCAAACCCGCTGGCGTCTTTACCTCCACCGCCAGCCTGCACGGTGGTCAGGAAACCACGTTGATGTCGATGCTGCTGCCGCTGCTGCACCACGGCATGCTGATCATGGGCCTGCCCTACAGCGAATCGGCGCTGCTGGAAACCACCGGGGGTGGCACGCCCTACGGTCCCAGCCATCACGCCGGTGCCGATGGCAAGCGCGCGCTGGACCGTCATGAAACCGACCTGTGCCGCGCGCTGGGCCAGCGTCTGGCCAAGACCGCAGTGCAACTGGACGCGCCGCGCAGCTGAATCGGCAGAGCGCCGGATGCTTTCAGTTAAATCGTAAACTTGCAGGGCAAGGGTCGGTCTGAACCCTTGTCCTGCCTGTTGAATTTCTTTGGAGAACCGATGCACGACTACAAATGGCTGAACGAGTATTGCCTGAATCGATTCGGCTCCGCCAAAGCTCTGGAAGCTCATCTGCCCTCCCCCAAAACACCCAGGCAACTGCAAGCCATCAGCGCCGACCGCTATCTGTCGACCATGGCCCTGCGGGTTTTCCGCGCAGGCCTGAAACACAGCCTGGTGGACGCCAAGTGGCCAGCGTTCGAAGAAGTGTTCTTTCGCTTCGACCCGGAAAAAGTCGTGCTGATGGGCGCCGATCACCTGGAACGGCTGATGCAGGACGCGCGCATCATTCGTCATCTGGGCAAGCTCAAGAGCGTGCCGCGCAATGCACAACTGATTCTGGACATCGAGCAGGAGCATGGCAGTTTCGGCAAGTTCATCGCTGAGTGGCCAGTCGATAACATCACAGGCCTGTGGCAGTACATCGCCAAACACGGTAACCAGATGGGCGGCCTGTCAGCGCCGCGCTTTCTGCGCATGATCGGCAAGGACACCTTCATTCCGACCTGGGATGTGGTTGCCGCCCTGAACGCGCAGGATATCGTCGACCGTGTACCAAGCAGCAAACGCGATCAGGCGATCGTGCAGGACGTCTTCAACCAGTGGCACACAGAAAGCGGTCGGCCGATGTGCCAGCTGTCAGCCATGCTGGCGTTCACCGTCAACCACTGAGTGCCGTCAGAGATTGACCACATTGACGAACCGCGACGCAGCGGTTTCGTCGATGCGCAGGTTGCCGAAATCGAACAGGTTGCGGTCGGCCAACTGCGAGGGCTGCACGTTCTGCAGGGCGCGGAAGATGCTCTCCGTCCGGCCTGGCGTCTTGCGCTCCCAGTCCTGCAGCATCTCCTTGACCACCTGACGCTGCAGGTTCTCCTGCGAGCCGCACAGGTTGCACGGGATGATCGGAAACTGTTTGAAATCCGAATAGGCCTGAATGTCCTTTTCATGGCAGTACGCCAACGGACGAATCACCACGTTGCGGCCGTCATCGGCCCGCAGCTTGGGCGGCATGGCCTTCAATGAGCCATTGAAGAACATGTTGAGAAAGAATGTCTCGACGATGTCGTCGCGGTGGTGCCCGAGCGCCATCTTGGTGGCACCGATCTCGTCCGCGAACGTGTAAAGCGTGCCGCGACGCAGCCGTGAACACAGCGAGCAGGTGGTCTTGCCTTCGGGGATCAATTCCTTGACCACTGAATACGTGTCTTTCTCGACGATGTGGTACTCGATACCCAGTTCTTTCAGGTAGGCAGGCAGCACGTGCTCAGGGAAGCCGGGCTGCTTCTGGTCCATGTTGACCGCCACGATGTCGAACTTGATCGGCGCGACCTTCTGCAAGTGCATCAGCACATCGAGCATGGTGTAACTGTCCTTGCCGCCGGACAGGCAGACCATGACCTTGTCACCCTCTTCGATCATGTTGAAGTCGGCAACCGCTTCGCCGGCCAGCCGACGCAGACGTTTCTGCAGTTTGTTCTGATTGACTGAAAGGGTGCCCATGTATGGAATATCCGCTGACGGTAGCTTGAGAAAAGCCGGACATTTTACCCGTAACCGACCATTGGTTAAATATGCTGCGCTCTTACTGTTCAGACAGGCGACCACACTGGATCAAAAATGACCACCGGGCGGCTGGCGTGTTCAGAGCTTAGCCACATTGCGGCATACTTGGCGCACTGGAGAACCCCACAGCATGCCCGAACAACTCAATTCACGCGTCGAGACCTGTTACCAACAAGCCGAAGCCTTCTTCAAGCGCACCTTCAAACGCCCGGTGGTCAGTTTCCAGTTGCGCGGTCAGAAGGCCGGTGTCGCTCATCTGCATGAAAACCTGTTGCGCTTCAACCCGCAGCTCTACAAGGAAAACGCCGAAGACTTCCTGCGCCAGACCGTGCCCCACGAGGTTGCGCACCTGATTGCCCACCAGTTGTTCGGTGGCAGCATTCAGCCGCACGGCGAAGAATGGCAATTGATCATGCGCGGCGTCTATGAGCTGCCGCCCAATCGCTGCCATACCTATGCGATCAAACGGCGCAGTGTGATCCGTTACATCTACCGCTGCCCGTGCCCCGACAGCGACTTTCCGTTCACCGCGCAGCGTCACGGCATGGTCCGCAAGGGACGGCGCTACCTGTGCCGTCGCTGCCGCGAGCCTCTGGTGTTCAGCGGCGAGACGCGCACGGAATAATCCTCCGGCAAACTGCAGGCATAAAAAAACCCATCCGAAGATGGGTTTTTTATGGCCTGAAGGTTATCAGACGGTCTTGGTGGTGTTCACCGCAGCCGCTGGAGTCGGGCCTTCGGCAACGCCGAGGTCGTCTTCAGGACGGGTTTCCAGAATGGCAGAGCCACCGGAAGCCAGCTCGGACTGCAGCTTGTCGGTGTCCAGCTCGCCGACCCACTTGGCAACCACAACGGTAGCAACAGCGTTACCGACCAGGTTGGTCAGGGCGCGGGCTTCGGACATGAAGCGGTCGATACCCAGAATCAGCGCCAGACCGGCAACCGGCAGGTGGCCTACAGCCGACAGGGTCGCAGCCAGCACGATGAAGCCGCTACCGGTTACGCCGGCAGCACCTTTGGACGACAGCAGCAACACCAGCAACAGGGTGATCTGGTGCGTGATGTCCATGTGCGTGTTGGTCGCCTGAGCGATGAACACGGCAGCCATGGTCAGGTAAATCGACGTACCGTCCAGGTTGAACGAGTAGCCCGTCGGGATAACCAGACCAACCACAGACTTCTTGGCACCCAGGCGCTCCATCTTGATCAGCATGCGCGGCAGGGCCGATTCCGAAGAAGAAGTACCCAGTACGATCAACAGCTCTTCACGGATGTAGCGAATCAGCTTGAAGATGCTGAAGCCGTGAGCGCGGGCGATCGCGCCCAGTACAAACACGATGAACAGAACGCAGGTGATGTAGAAGCAGATCATCAACTGACCCAGCTGCACCAGCGAGCTGACGCCATAGGCACCGATGGTGAAGGCCATGGCACCGAACGCACCCAGCGGGGCCAGTTTCATGATCATGTTGATGATGTTGAACATCACGTGGGCGAAGCGATCGATGAAGTCCAGAACCGGCTTGCCGTAGGCACCCAGGCGATGCAGCGCGAAGCCGAAGATCACCGAGAACATCAGCACTTGCAGGATATCGCCGTTGGCAAACGCGCCGACGATGGTGTTCGGAATCACGTTAAGGATAAAGCCGACGATGCTCTGATCCTGACCGGCAGTGACGTAGGCGGCGATCTTCGAAGCGTCGAGCGTGCTGACGTCAATGTTCATGCCGACACCCGGCTGAACCACGTTGACCACGATCAGACCGATCAGCAGGGCGATGGTCGAAACGATCTCGAAGTACAGCAGCGCGTAGCCGCCGGTCTTGCCGACCGACTTCATGCTCTGCATGCCGGCGATGCCGCTGACAACGGTACAGAAGATGATCGGGGCAATGACCATCTTGATCAGTTTGATGAACCCGTCACCCAGCGGTTTTAACGCCTTGCCGGTGTCCGGATAGAAGTGACCGATCAGGATACCGATGACAATCGCTACGATTACCTGAAAATAGAGGGATTTGTAGATGGGCTGACGAGTCGTCATTGCAGTTTTCCTCAAGGGCGTCGTCGGCATCTTCACCTGATGCACGCGAGCCTATAAAGCGCTAACCCTCCTGCACTGGAGGGATTTGTTTTGTCGAGCTGCGCAAGGCAGGCCTCTGCCATGTAGGTAGCAATACGCGTGCCATAGAATCATTTTGATATCAAAACCCCGCAATACAAGGCGCACACTGGTAACGGTAGTAGGGATTCGACAGGAGAGGTGGCGGTTTTCCGCCGTATGGTGGGAAAAATGCGCACACAGTGGCGGGTATCCGCCTTTTTCTGTGGCGACTGGAGTGCTCGGTGACGCGCAAAGGTGTGACGCAGAGCGTCACCAACGGCATTGCCACGCTGGAGCATGAGGAGCGACAGGTGTGTTAACACTATCGTGCCAATGCTCCGCGTTGGCACGCCGTTATGGACGCTCTGCGTCCGCTCTTGAAACTGGGGCGAACACACCCTCACTGCGCCAGAAAATGAATCCTGAACGCCGCGCCACCCAATGGGGAATCGCCCAGCGTCAGTTGCGCGCCGTAGCTTTCGATGATGTCCTTGACCACCGCCAGGCCGATGCCTTGCCCGGGGTTCTGGCGGTCCAGCCGTTCGCCGCGTTCGAGAATGCGGGCACGCTGGCTCTGCGGGACGCCGGGGCCATCGTCTTCGACGCACAGCTCATCGCCGTCCGCTGAGCGGGTAAAGCTCACGCGCACTTCGCTCAGGCACAGCCGATAGGCGTTTTCCAGCAGGTTGCCGAGCATTTCCAGCAGCGCACCCTCCTCCATGTGCACCTGGCAGTGCTCGGGGAGGTCCAGCGTGGCCTTGACCTGTTTGTCGCGATACACCTTGTCCAGCGTGTTGCACAGGCTTTCGACCACAGGCCGCAACATCACGTGATGGCGCACCAGACCGCTTTTGCGCAGGCTGGCCCGCTGCAGTTGATAGCCGATCTGCTGGCTCATGCGTTCGATCTGCGATTGCAGCACCCACGCCTGCTCGACATCCTCGGGACGCTTGGCGATGTTCTCGCTTACGCCCTGCAAGACCGCCAGCGGGGTTTTCAGGCTATGCGCCAGGTCATCCAGAGAATCGCGGTAACGGATCCGTTGCTCCCGCTCGCTGCGCAACAGGCGGTTGAGCGAATCGGTCAGGCGCAGCAGTTCGCTGGGGTGTTCTTCGCTGAGGCTGTCGCGCGCACCGGCTTCCACTTGATCCAGTTCCTGGCTCAAGCCGCGCAAGGCCCGCAGCCCCCAGGTCAGGCCCATCCACAGCAACCCGAGCAGCACCGCCAGTGCTGCGCCAAAGCCCAGATAGAGCTTGCGGCGCAGACCGTCGATGGTTTCCTGATAGCCGCGCAACGGCTGCACGGCAACGATACTGAACGCGGCATTGCGCCCGCCGAGCAGCCGGATCTCGACGTCATAGACGAAATACTCATCGCCATTGATTTCCTTGATCTTGGTAAACTCGCTGCCCTGCCCGTCGTATTGCGGGCGGTAGTCGATGTTTTCGCCTTCGGTCGACAACGAGCGCCAGACCATCTGCCCTTGGCGGTTATAGATGTAACCCAGCAGTCGGCTGCCGGGCAGATTGAATTGTTCGCCCGGCAATACTGAGGGCATCAACAAATGGTCGTTTTCGACGCGAGCCGCCGAAATCATGGTCGTTACATCAGAAGCCAGGCGTTGCTCGATCGCTCCGCGCAGCGCCAGGCTGAACGCCCCCTGCAGTGCAGGCAGCATCAGCAGCATGAAGATCACCGCCAGCGTGGCGGCACCCAGCATCAGGCGCAGGCGAAGCGAACGAATCACGTACAGCGCTCATTGAACAGATAGCCCATGCCGCGCACGGTTTCGATAGGTTTGAAGGCCACGCTGCTGTCCAGTTTGCGACGCAGACGACCGACCAGCACTTCGATCACGTTCGGGTCGCGCTCGTCGTCATCGGGGTACAGCTGCTCCATCAGGCGCTCCTTGGGCACCACTTGCTGATGATGGAGCATCAGGTACTCGAGAATGCGGTATTCGTAGGCCGTCAGCGCCAAGGGCTGCTCGGCCAGGGCGGCGTGCTTGCGATTGAGGTCCAGCAACAGCGGGCCAGCCGTGATGGTTGACTGGATGAAGCCGCTGGAACGCCGTAACAAGGCATTCAGCCGTGCTTCCAGTTCTTCGAACTGGAAAGGTTTGACCACGTAGTCGTCAGCACCGGCAGCCAGGCCTTCGACCTTGTCCTGCCAGTTGCCACGCGCGGTCAGAATCAGAATCGGAAACGCCTTGCCCAATGTGCGCAGCTGGCGAATCAGGTCCAGGCCGCCGATGCCCGGCAAGCCCAGGTCGATCACCGCCAGGTCGTGATTGAATTGC
This sequence comes from Pseudomonas cerasi, assembly GCF_900074915.1. Taxonomy (GTDB): domain Bacteria; phylum Pseudomonadota; class Gammaproteobacteria; order Pseudomonadales; family Pseudomonadaceae; genus Aquipseudomonas; species Aquipseudomonas cerasi. Next base: position 1,717,431 of record NZ_LT222319.1, on the reverse strand, counting down.
GCGACCTGATACAACGCCTCTTCAGCGTTGGCCACCGCTTCCACCACATGCCCGGCTTCGGTCAGACGGGTTCGCAGGTGGTGGCGCAGCAGCGCTTCATCCTCAACTACCAACAACTTCATGCAGCTCTCCCAGGCACAATCGCAGCCTCAAGACAAAGAATGAAACGACATCGTCGCATCAGTACTCAACAGGCGGGCGCTGACGGGCACGTGCTGTGTCACATCATAGCTGCCCAGCAGGATTTCGCGGCTGACAGGCGCACCATTGTGAGTGCCCGTCAGGCTGCCGTAAACCGGCGGCGAATAAAGCGTCCCCGCCGAGACGTTGGAATGCGCCTGCTCCCCGAGCGCGTGTCCCCAGCTGTTGGTATCGTCAAGCCTTTCGCTGGTCTTGCTGAACTCGATACGGGCCACGTCAAGCCGACCATCACCCGCCTGCACCGCAGCACTGCCGCCCAGGAAAGCCAGGGCCAGGAAAAACTTGTTGAGATTCAACATATCGACTCCTTTTGCGCTCGGGGACGCTGTCAAGGTATGGGCCAACAGTAATCGCGCCGGGCTGAACCCCGACTGAACACTGCATGAACCGGCGCTGAACAGTCATCCGCACCCTGTGCAGCAGAATCGGCTATCGTTGTTTGCCACTTCAAAACATCAACAAGGAGCTGACCATGCGTGTGTGGATTGCAATGATCATGATGGGCCTGACCGGCCTCGCCCAGGCGGCAATCAAGACCGAGCAGATCGATTATAAAAGTGCCGACGGCACCAAGCTGGTGGGCTATTACGCTTACGACGACGCGGTAAAAGGCCCGCGCCCTGGCGTCCTGGTGGTTCACGAATGGTGGGGGTTGAACGACTACGCCAAGCGCCGCGCTCGCGATCTGGCTGCACTGGGTTACAGCGCGATGGCCATCGATATGTACGGCGAAGGCAAGAACACCGAACACCCGAAGGACGCGATGGCCTTCATGCAGGCCGCGTTGAAGGACAGCGATGCCGCAGACAAGCGTTTTGACGCCGGGCTGGAGCAATTGAAGCAGCAGCCTCAGACCGATCCGAAAAAGATCGCCGCGATCGGTTACTGCTTCGGCGGCAAGATCGTGCTCGACGCGGCACGCCGCGATGAGCCGCTGCTGGGCGTGGTAAGTTTCCACGGCGCACTGGTCACCAACACCCCGGCGAAACCAGGTATCAAGGTGCCAATGCTGGTCGAACACGGCGCCAAGGACAGCATGGTCACCCCTGAAAACGTCACCGCGTTCAAGAAGGAAATGGACGACGCCAAGGCTGACTACAAATTCGTCAGCATCGACGGCGCCAAACACGGCTTCACCAACCCAGACGCCGACCGCCTCAGCCACGGCGAACACGGCGGCCCGGACATCGGCTACGACAAGGCCGCCGATGAGAACTCCTGGGCGGACATGAAAGTGTTTTTCAAAAAGATATTTGGTTGAGCGATAACTGAAACTCCGCGTCCGCCCGAAACGGGGAGGACGCGGAGCGTCCGGAAAGGCATGCGACGCGGAGCGCCGCACGATAGTTGAGGTCATCGCTCCGCACGCTATGCGTCAATACCAGCGCTGAATATCGATCAAACCGCGCTGCCCCTCATAATCGCGAGCGCTGGAGTATCTCCAGTGCTCACCGATGTCCACATAGCCTCTCTTTACCGGGTTGTGGTGAATGTAATCGAGCTTCTGCCGCATCACCGCTTCATTCCACACCAGCTCCGCATGAGCCCCTTCCTGCCAGACCTGATAAACCCTGTCACTCTTGTGCAGACGCTTGACGAATCGCAGACGCTCCAGCGTGCTCTCGGCGTTGGCGTTCTTAAGTGCTTCGATTATCTGTCGAGCCGTAAATGACTTGAAACTACTCACACATTTGTCCAAGGCGGGCGCTTGGGCCACGAAGTGCAAATGGTTTTCCAGTACGACATACCCGAAGAGCTGCAGTCCTTGATGAGCCTGTTGGTAGCGCCAGGCGTTGAACAGAATGTCTACCAGAACAGGCCGGGTAAAAAGCGGTAACCACTCCACCACCGTGCACGTCAGGAAATGAGGCTTCTCAGGTTCGGTGATGGTGTATCTACTCCGGCCCATGTGTTCATCCTTGAATCATCAGAGCCGTGAAAAGTACCTTCCGACCGAGTACGTGGAAATAATGAAAGTGTGACCAGTTTTTTGCTATGCACCGCCAAGAGGACGCAGAGCGCCCGGAAAGGCATGCGACGCAGAGCGTCGCACGATAGTTGCGATGATCGTTCCTCACGCTCCAGCGTGGGAATGCAGTTCTCGACGCTCTGCGTCGCAAGAGGACGCGGAGCGTCCGGAAAGGCATGCGACGCGGAGCGACGCACGATAGTTACGATCATTCCGCACGCTCCAGCGTGGGAATGCAGGTCTCGACGCTCTGCGTCGCAAGAGGACGCGGAGCGTCCAGAAAGGCATGCGACGCGGAGCGACGCACGATAGTTGTGGTGATCGTTCCGCACGCTCCAGCGTGGGAATGCAGTTCTCGACGCTCTGCGTCGCCAAGAGGACGCAGAGCGTCCGGAAAGGCATGCGGCGCGGAGTGCCGCACGATAGTTGCGATGATCGTTCCTCACGCTCCAGCGTGGGAATGCCGTTCTCGACGCTCTGCGTCGCCAAGAGGACGCGGAGCGTCCTGAACGGCATGCGACGCAGAGTGCCGCACGGTAGTTGCGATGATCGTTCCGCACGCTCCAGCGTGGGAATGCAGGTCTCGACGCTCTGCGTCGCCAAGAGGACGCAGATGTTACCAGTGCCCTTCCCTCCAACCCATTCCCCCGGCAAAATGCCGCCCATGACTCGACTATCCGACCTCCCCATCTGCTGCCCGGAACTGATCCGGCATTGGCCGTTGCCACAAGCCTTGCCGGGAGCGGTACTGGTGAGTGGACATTTTGATCCGCTCAAGCTGGTCGACGGCGACTTTCAGCGTTGTGAGCTGCAAATGCCGGCGAGCATTCAGCGTTCGGTGGCCAAGCGTCAGACTGAATTCCTCGCCGGTCGTCTCTGCGCCCGCGAAGCCATGCGTCAGCTGGATGGCCGCTTACATGTTCCGGTGGTGGGGGAAGACCGCGCGCCAATCTGGCCCGCAGATGTCTGTGGTTCGATCACTCACAGCACCGGCTGGGCTGCCGCCGTGGTGGCGCACAAGCAGCAGTGGCGCGGGTTGGGGCTGGACACGGAAAACCTGCTGAGCCACGACCGCGCCTCACGCCTGGCCGGGGAGATTCTGACGGCGACCGAGCTGGCAGAGATGGCGGCGGGTCCCGAAGATCAGATCGCACTGCGCGTGACCCTGACCTTTTCGATCAAGGAAGCGCTGTTCAAAGCGCTCTACCCCATCGTGCACAAGCGCTTCTACTTCGAAGACGCGCAACTGCTGGAATGGTCCGCCGACGGCCGCGCACGGCTACAGCTGCTGATCGACCTGTCCAGCGAGTGGCATGCGGGCAAGGAGCTGGACGGTCAGTTCAGTGTGCAGGACGATCACCTGTTGAGCCTGGTTGCCGTCGAAGGTTGATCAGCCGGGCAGCGGACAATGTTCGCAACGCCCAACCCACTCGACCCGATGACTCAAACAGCACACACGCCGTTGCCTGCGTGGTTCGCCGCCCTGCGCCTGCGGCACATAACGCACTGCCTGAAACAGAGGATTGGCGCGCCCGTCCGGCCTTTTCTTCTCGCTTAACAGCGCCAGCCCCGCAGCCAGCGACACATCACTGCACGTGGCCAGTTGCGCAAGGCAGCCCTCCAGATAATCCCCGGCGCTGCTCCATAACACCGCGGCAGGCAGTCCGCCATAAGCGCTCAGCGATGCAATGAAGGGCTGAAGATTGTCATCGAGCAATCCGGCAAAGCGCTGAAACGGATCAACCGACATACCCCGGCAGAGGCGTCCCTCCCCCGCCAGCCTGACGCCGCTCGGCACGCCGCGCTCATCCAGCGCCAGCGCCACCTGCTCAAGCTGCAACGGCCAATGCCAGTCATGCACCAGGCCGGCCACCAGCACCGGCGGAATCAGTTGCATGAAGTAAAACTTGGCCCACTGCGACACCAGCACCGGCAATTGATCGGGCATCAGCTGCGGCCCGTAAACAGCCAGCAGCAGTTGATCGAGACGCTCGGGTTGCAGCAGATCAGGCAACGTCACTACCGGGCGCGCATCATCCGCCGTCAGCAACGTCCGCCCGAACTGCGCAAATGGCCCGACAAACAACGGCAAGCTCAACGCGGCACCTGCGTGCGCGGCCAGGACAGGCTGAAGCACGCCCCGCCCAGGCTGACGCTATGCCCGATCAGCGCACGACCTTCATGCCAATGGATGATCCGCCGCACGATCGACAAGCCCAGCCCATGCCCGCCCGAGGCTCGGGTGCGGCTGTCATCGATGCGCATGAACGGTGTGAAAATCTGTTCCCACGCCTGTTCCGGAACGCCAGGACCATCGTCGTCCACGTCGATACGGCACTGCTGCGCCTCCAGCCGATAGCTGATGCGCACCTCGTTCTCGGCATGGCGCAGCGCATTGCTCACCAGGTTCTGCACCGCGCGGTGCAGGTAGCGCGGCTCGCCCTCGACCCAGGCAGCCTCACCCTCTTCGGCCCTCAGGCATTCGCCGCGCGAAACCCGTACGTCGGCGCGCAATGGCGCCAGTTCGGCGATCACCTGATCGATCAGCGCATCCAGATCGACACGCTGGAAATTCAGGGTCGGCGCGCCCTGCTCAAGACGCGCGTAGGTGAGCATCTCATCGACCAGCTTGTCGAGGTCCTGGATATCGCTGTCCATGCCGCGCATGTATTTGCGCCGCGCCTCGGGAGTGGCGGCGTCGCTGACCATCTCCAGACCGAAACGCAGCCGCGCCACCGGCGTGCGCAGTTCGTGAGACACCGCGCGCACCAGTTCGCGCTGGATCATCAATGAGCGTTGCAGGTGTTCGGCCATGCTGTTGAACGCCGCCGCCACACGCCCCACCGAGTCGGAGCCCTCGGTCGGCACGCGGGTGTGCAGGCTGCCCCGGGCAATCTGCGTGGCGGCCGCCTCCAGCTCCAGCACCCGTCGCTCCAGACGCCGCACCAGCAAGTACACCACCAAACCGATCAGACACAGGCCCATCAAGGCGATCAGCAACAGCCAATGCAGCGGATAAGGGTTCATCTGGTACAGCGGACCGATTTCCAGCACCCAGTTGGTGTCGACGATCCCGGCCAGCACGCGGATCGAATCGCCGCCCTTGCCCAGCGCCATGACCGTATCGCCCTCATAGACGCGGCGGCGCTGGTCATCGTCCAGATCCGCCTGATCCAGCGCCAGCAGGTGCAGGTCGAAACCGAATCCCTTGTCGCTGCGCAGGGCCTGCAGCCGCGCCGGTTGCTCGTCGACCGGAAAGCGCACCAGTTCATCGATCAGCAGGTAGATAGTGGCTCTCGCCAATTGTTCGGTGATCTGCTGCACTTCGCCGGTCAGCAACAGCGGCTCCTTGTCGCTCAACTGACGATAAACCCTGGCAGCGTGCGGCCCGATCTGTTCGACCACCACCTTGCCGCGCGCCAGTTGGCCCAGTGCGCTGCTGTCGAGGTGAGCCTGCTCAAGACTTTGCAGGCTCAGGGGAATTCCCAGCAGGCGCTCCCAGATCGCCAGGGCGCGGCGCCGTTCGATGCCATCAAGCGGCACCAGATTGTCGGCCATGATCGTAAAAGTGCCGTGAGCCAAGCGCTCGCGGTACTGCTCGCCGCGCGACTGATTGAGCACATGCAGGGCCAGCACGCCAAGCAGCGCGACCAGCACCAACACGCCAAGCACACCACCGTAGATGCGCAGAAAGATCGAATTCATCAGGTCATCCGCTGAACACGCGGCCGCTCATGTCCTGCGCCGCTTCGGGCACAAACAGATAGCCCTTGCTGCGCCCGGTCTTGATCAGACGCGGATGAATGGGATCGTCGCCGATTTTCGGGCGGATACGCGAGATACGCACATCGATGGAGCGATCCTGCCCGTCGTACCCCACGCCGCGCAACGCAGTGAATATCTCTTCGCGGGACAGCGTGCGCCCGGCGTTGGCCACCAGCAGCCACAGCAGGTCGAACTCGGCACCAGTCAGTTCGATGCTCTGCTCGCGCAGCCAGGCCTCACGCAGTGCGTTGTCCACCACCAACGGACCGAACACCAGACGGCGCAGCTCGGCAGCCGGCACCTGCGGCGCTTCACTGCGGCGCAGCAGGGCTTTAATACGCGCCAACAACACGCGCGGATGCACCGGTTTGCAGACGAAATCGTCGGCGCCGGTGTCGAGTCCTTCTATATGGTCGGTATCATCGGTGCGCGCGGTGAGCATCAGGATCGGCCCGTCGTAGCGGTCACGTACGCTGCGGCAGATGCTGAAACCGTCCTCGCCGGGCAGCATCAGGTCGAGGATCACCAGATCCGGCTGCTCGGCGATGATCCGCGCCGCCGCCAGCGCGCCGTCGCCTTCGATGCTCACGCGCAGACCGTGGCTCTGCAGGTAATCGCTGGTCAGTTCGGCCAGTCGCTGGTCATCCTCGACGATCAGCACGTGCCAGGCATGTGGCTCCACAGCAATCTTCCTTGTCGTTATCGAGCGCTTTTTGTTTTTGAAATGCAGGGGTTGCGGCACCACGTCGCAGGCGAGTGTAGCAACCCTTGCGCGGATCACACGACACCGCACGCGGCATAGCACATGACATGCCAGAACGGCCTTTCAGCTGTGTTTTTTTGTGATAGGGTTCGCGCCCTTAAAAATCAGCAGTGCCTCACCAGTGCCTACAGAAAACGGTGACAAACGGTCACGATCCAGTAGTTATGCGGCCTACACGCAAGGTGTTCGATTCATACACAAACTACACACACTTTATCCACAAGCGGTGCGTTGCAATTCATGTCCAAAACGCATTATCTTGTAGCCCGGCGACGAGACACACCCTACATGTGGGGTTTTGAATAAAAACGCCAGCACAACTCAAATGGGAAATTCAAGCATTTTTGTTGCGTCTGAGGGGTTGAACTTCAAGCCAGTTTAGGCACCAAGACGCTCGCGCGTGAACCAGAGCCATCCCGTACACGTTTTGCAACATCGAACACGCACTCTTGATCAGATTTTCGAAGGATCGGGCATAGCCCGGTCCTTTTTGGCTTCAAAACCTGGAAGCGGCGACAGCACCCCGCTTTCACCTTCGTTTTGGAGCCCTTTGGTCGCCTTTTGCGACTGACTGCTCTAAACGAAATGGTGGGCAGCAATGCCCGAACAAACTTAAAGAACGTGGAGTCACACATGCAAACAGACACAACTCGCGAGAACTCGCCGACCGGCGCGCCGCAGGCAAGCCAGACCCAGCAGGATCTGTCTGCCACTGCCCCCGGTCAACTGCGCGTGATCAAGCGTAACGGTACTGTCGTTCCCTACACGGACGACAAGATCACCGTTGCCATCACCAAGGCGTTTCTTGCAGTTGAAGGCGGCAATGCTGCTGCCTCGTCGCGCATCCATGACACCGTTGCACGCCTGACCGAACAGGTCAGCGCCACGTTCAAGCGTCGCATGCCTTCGGGCGGCACCATCCACATCGAAGAAATCCAGGATCAGGTCGAACTGGCACTGATGCGTGCCGGCGAGCAGAAAGTGGCTCGCGACTACGTCATCTACCGTGACTCGCGCGCCAAGGAGCGTGCCGTTCGCGCCCCCGAAGAGCAGGTCCAGGCTCACCCGTCGATCCGCATCACCCGCGCCGACGGCAGCTTTGCGCCGCTGGACATGGGCCGCCTGAACACCATCGTCACCGAAGCGTGCGAAGGCCTGGCTGAAGTCGACGCCGACCTGATCCAGACCGAAACCCTGAAAAACCTGTACGACGGCGTGGCGCTGAAAGACGTCAACACCGCGCTGGTGATGACCGCCCGTACCCTGGTCGAGCGCGAGCCGAACTACTCGTTCGTCACCGCCCGCCTGCTGATGGACACCCTGCGTGCCGAAGGCCTGGGCTTCCTCGGTGTCGCCGACAGCGCCACTCACCACGAAATGGCCGACCTGTACGCCAAGGCGCTGCCTGCCTACGTCGCCACCGGTATCAAGTTCGAACTGCTCAACCCTGTGCTGGCCGAATTCGACCTCGAAAAACTCGGCAAGGCGATCAACCACGAGCGTGATCAGCAGTTCACCTACCTGGGCCTGCAAACCCTGTACGACCGTTACTTCATCCACAAGGATGGCGTGCGTTTCGAACTGCCGCAGATCTTCTTCATGCGCGTGGCCATGGGCCTGGCAATCGAAGAGAAAGCCCGTGAAGACCGCGCCATCGAGTTCTACAACCTGCTGTCGTCGTTCGACTACATGTCGTCGACCCCGACGCTGTTCAACGCCGGCACCCTGCGTCCACAGCTGTCCAGCTGCTACCTGACCACCGTGCCGGATGACCTGTCGGGCATCTACCACGCGATCCACGACAACGCCATGCTGTCCAAATTCGCAGGCGGCCTGGGTAACGACTGGACACCGGTTCGTGCGCTGGGCTCGTACATCAAGGGCACCAACGGCAAATCGCAAGGCGTCGTGCCGTTCCTGAAAGTGGTCAACGACACCGCCGTTGCGGTCAACCAGGGCGGCAAGCGCAAGGGCGCTGTCTGTGCCTACCTGGAAACCTGGCACATGGACATCGAAGAGTTCATCGAGCTGCGCAAGAACACCGGTGATGACCGTCGTCGTACCCACGACATGAACACCGCCAACTGGATCCCTGACCTGTTCATGAAGCGCGTCTTCGACGACGGCCCGTGGACCCTGTTCTCGCCATCCGAAGTACCGGACCTGCACGACCTGACCGGCAAGGCCTTCCAGGAGCGTTACGAGTACTACGAAGCGCTGACCGAATACCCAGGCAAGATCAAACTGTTCAAGACCATCCAGGCCAAGGATCTGTGGCGCAAGATGCTCTCGATGCTGTTCGAAACCGGCCACCCTTGGCTGACCTTCAAGGACCCGTGCAACCTGCGCAGCCCGCAGCAGCACGTGGGCGTGGTTCACAGCTCGAACCTGTGCACCGAGATCACCCTGAACACCAACAAGGACGAGATCGCGGTCTGCAACCTGGGCTCGATCAACCTGCCGAACCACATCGTCGACGGCAAGCTGGACACCGACAAGCTCAAGCGCACTGTCGATGTAGCGGTACGCATGCTCGATAACGTGATCGACATCAACTACTACTCGGTACCGCAGGCCAAGAACTCCAACCTGCGCCACCGTCCGGTCGGCCTGGGCATCATGGGCTTCCAGGATGCGCTGTACCTGCAGCACATCCCGTACGGTTCCGATGCTGCCGTGCAGTTCGCCGACACGTCCATGGAAGCGGTCAGCTACTACGCCATCCAGGCGTCCTGCGACCTGGCCGACGAGCGCGGTGCCTACGAGACGTTCCAGGGTTCGCTGTGGTCCAAAGGCATCCTGCCGCTGGATTCGCAACAGATCCTGATCGAGCAGCGTGGCGAGAAGTACATCGATGTCGACCTGAAGGAAACCCTGGACTGGGCGCCGGTTCGTGCCCGTGTGCAGAAAGGTATCCGTAACTCGAACATCATGGCCATCGCACCGACCGCCACCATCGCCAACATCACTGGCGTGTCGCAGTCGATCGAACCGACCTATCAGAACCTCTACGTGAAATCGAACCTGTCCGGCGAATTCACCGTGATCAACCCGTACCTGGTACGCGACCTCAAGGCCCGCGACCTGTGGGACTCGGTCATGATCAACGACCTGAAGTACTACGACGGTTCGGTACAGCAGATCGAGCGCATCCCGCAGGAGCTCAAGGAGCTTTACGCGACTGCTTTCGAAGTGGACACCAAGTGGATCGTCGACGCGGCAAGCCGTCGTCAGAAGTGGATCGACCAGGCTCAGTCGCTGAACCTGTACATCGCTGGCGCTTCGGGCAAGAAGCTGGACGTGACCTACCGCATGGCCTGGTACCGTGGTCTGAAAACCACTTACTACCTCCGTGCCCTGGCCGCGACCAGCACCGAGAAATCCACCGTCAACACCGGCAAGCTCAACGCAGTATCGAGCGGCGGCCACGGCCCGGACGACTCGGCGATCACCGCCCCGCGTCCAACCGAAGCAGCACCGGCCGGCCCGGCCCCAGTGCCAAAGGCTTGCGCAATCGACGAGCCGGATTGTGAGGCTTGCCAGTAGGCAACCCACCTCGCCCCCACAGCGCGTTTAGAACTGTGGGAGCGAGCTTGCTCGCGAAGAGGCCGGTAAGGGAAACCTACCCTTACCGCCCGCCTCCTCACCCAAAGGCCTCAAAAGCCAAAAATTCATGTTCCTTGCGCGCAACACCTTAAAAGCAAGCAACACCCCCTCTGGATCCAACAGGCCAGTCCACCCGACTGACCCTCAAGCAGGAGAAGTACACCATGCTGAGCTGGGACGAATTCGATAAAGAAGACGGCGAAGTAGTCGCCAAAGCGACCAACGCCGGCCACGCCAACGAAGCCAACATGGACCGCCTCGACAGCGCCGGTGGCCTCGCAGCCCAGGAAGCTCGCGCCGTAACCGCCGCCGACTCCGCTGCCCTGATCCGCGCCAAGAAAGCGCTGGACGCACTGGACGTCGCTGAAGGCCTGGCCGAGCTCGAAGGCGCCAGCGCCCGCGTCGCCGTTGACGAAAAAATGATGATCAACTGCCGCGCCGACCTCAACCAGCTCGTACCTTTCAAGTACGACTGGGCCTGGCAGAAGTACCTGGACGGTTGCGCAAACCACTGGATGCCGCAAGAAGTCAACATGACCGCCGACATCGCCCTCTGGAAAAACCCGGAAGGCCTGACCGACGACGAGCGCCGCATCGTCATGCGCAACCTGGGCTTCTTCTCCACTGCCGACTCGCTGGTTGCCAACAACCTGGTGCTGGCCGTGTACCGCCTGATCACCAACCCGGAGTGCCGCCAATACATCCTGCGCCAGGCCTTCGAAGAAGCGATCCACACCCACGCCTACCAGTACTGCATCGAATCGCTGGCCATGGATGAAGGCGAGATCTTCAACATGTACCACGAGATCCCATCGGTCGCTAAAAAAGCGGCCTGGGGCCTGAAGTACACCCGTTCGATCTCCGATCCGAAGTTCGAAACCGGCACCGTCGAAACCGACAAAGAGCTGCTGCGCAACCTGATCGCTTACTACTGCGTACTGGAAGGCATCTTCTTCTATTGCGGCTTCACCCAGATCCTCTCCATGGGCCGCCGCAACAAGATGACCGGCGTCGCCGAGCAGTTCCAGTACATCCTGCGCGACGAGTCCATGCACCTGAACTTCGGCATCGACGTGATTAACCAGATCAAAATCGAAAACCCACACCTGTGGGATGCCGAGATGAAAGAAGAAGCCACGCAGATGATCCTGCAAGGCACCCAGCTGGAAATCGAATACGCCCGCGACACCATGCCCCGCGGCGTGCTGGGCATGAACGCGGCGATGATGGAAGACTATCTGAAATTCATCGCGAACCGTCGTCTGAGCCAGATTGGCTTGAAGGAAGAGTATCCAGGGACGACCAACCCGTTCCCTTGGATGAGCGAGATCATGGACCTGAAGAAAGAGAAGAACTTCTTTGAGACTCGGGTTATTGAGTATCAGACGGGTGGGGCTTTGAGCTGGGATTGATTTGCAGGAGTGTTGACTGATACTGTAGGGCCGGGACGTGATTTCCCGGCCTTTTAGTATCTGTAATACTTCAAATTTTCAAGACTTCATTTCGTCAATCAATATGAACCTTAGATTATAGATTTGGGCGCTGCAACTCTACAATAAAAGCCTTAATACTTGAAAGTGGCAAAAAGCCATGCTATAAACAGAAAATATTGATTTCGATAGAAAAAAATAGTTAAAACGAAGCGAAAACCACTGATTGAAGGAAAAATTAGTGAAAATTTATAATTTTAAGCCTAGAGCAAGACTAGGGATTGTCTGAAAAGTCGCGTTCGTTAGAATGATGCCCTCTGGTTGCCAGGAGAGCCGTCATGACAGGCCGTTATGAAATTTCATCTGAGCGTTGGGCGATCATTGAAGCCATTGTTTCCCCTCCTCAACACATGGGGCGGCCAAGGCGCGATGATCGTCAGATGCTTGATGGAATCTTCTGGATTTTGTGCTCTGGCGCCAAATGGCGGGATCTTCCAGAACGTTTTGGGCCTTGGAAGACCGTTTACCAGCGCTTCAGGCAATGGCGTGACAACGGCACGTTCAAGCAGGTTCTGCGCCACCTTCATCTTCGTTTGCGAGAAGACGGGTTTATCGATCTGGATACCTGGATGGTCGATTCCACGTCAATCCGGGCCGCCCGGGCTGCCAGCGGTGCTGGAAAAAAAGGGGCCCGCAGGAACCGCAACACCACTGTCTCGGCCGAAGCAGGGGCGGACTGACCACCAAAATACACCTCGCCTGCGACAGTCATGGCTTCCCGCTGGCCATCATGCTGTCGCCCGGCGAGCAGGCTGACTCGCGCCACTTCATGCCGTTGCTGGATCAGATCAGCCTTCCTGGCAGCAGGGGTCGCCCGCGCAAGCGTTGCCGTTATGTGCTTGCCGACAAGGGTTATGACAGTCAGGTTATACGTCAGTACTGCGACCGCTACGGCATGCAGCCGGTGATTCCGCTGCGCAAGATGCATCGCAAGCCTCGACCCGGCTTGCCTCGGCTGTTTGACAGGCCTCAGTACAAAAAACGCAACGTTATTGAGCGAGTATTCAGCTGGCTTAAGGAAAAACGTCGGATCTGTACGCGTTACGACAAACTGGCCAGCAGCTTTAAAGCCATGGTCACACTGGCCTGCATCGAAAGATGCTTGCGGGCTGACTTTTCAGACAAACCCTAATTAGGACCATCGGTGACAAATTAGTCAGTGGCCCTGTGGCAGCCATAGTAGAACTGGTAAAAAACTCTCATGATGCAGACTCTCCTTTTTCCATAATAAAGTTTATATCTAACAACCTGCAAACATCTACAAGTATAGAGATCCTAGACCTAGGTCACGGAATGAAGTATGAAACATTAATTGGATCATGGATGGAGCCCGCTACAGAACATAAAGTAAAAAAAACACATTCAGATAAAGGTAGAAAACTACTTGGTTCTAAAGGGATAGGTCGCTTTGCAGCGTCCAGGTTAGGAGACTCGATGACGTTAGTTACCGCAGCTCTCAGCGAGGATAAGCTAAGCGTAGAGATAACTACGGTACGAATAAACTGGAAAAGCTTTGACGGTGAAAAATATCTAGATCAAGTGCCAATACAAATTAGAAAGTCTTTTCGACCACCTGATCACACAACCGGTACAACGATAAGAATAAGAAATCTTAGAGATGAATGGGTCTCGAATGAAATTCTTGAGCTATATCGGGAGCTGCGTCGACTAGTATCTCCACTGAAGAAAGAAGACGCAAAAAGTAGCAGTCATTCAATTCCAAAATTCTCAATATACTTAGATCTGACCAAAGCGTTTAAAAAATCCATACCATTACCATTAATAGATACTGCGGGTAAAACGCCAACAAAAATCGAGCCCGCGCCTATACTGGAGAGTGCCGACTACGTAGTTACGGGAGAGTTTGATAATTCTGGTAAGTTTGAGGGCCTAATGACATTCAATGCATTAGGAAAGCCTTTTTCAGAGAAAATATCAGGAAACTTTGATATTGCAGAAGATTCCGGACTAGCTCCTTGTGGAGATGTAAAAATACGTCTACTTATATTTGATCGAGAAGCGTCATCTATAGATCAACTGATTGAAAGAGCAAAGCTGACCGGATATGGTAAACGAGCGGCGAGACAAATTCTAGACGAAATGACAGGAGTGGGTATTTATAGAGATTCGTTTAGAATTAGACCATATGGTGATAAGGATCAGGACTGGCTGGAGCTTAGCAGACGTAAGGTTGATAATCCCTCAATGCGTATTGGCCCTAACCAAATAGCTGGCTTCATATTCATTGCTGATGAGAAAAGCAGTGACCTCATTGAGCGGAGCAGTCGAGAAGGCCTTGAAGCTAATGGTGCTTACAAAAGATTACAGATTTGTTGGGCACGACTATTGAACCCATGCGCCGAAACGTTCGTGAGGGCACAGGAAAAGGTAAAAGAAAGAGCCGACATGAAAATTTTATCGAAGCTGCAGAATTCACTTGGAAAGAGAAAGTGCTTTCGGAAATACCGGCCAATAAAAGACCAGCAGCTCGAATAATTATCGAGTCAGCCCAGGAAGATCTGAAAAAGAAACTAACTGAACAAATAGCTCATGAGAGAGTACTTGAAGCTAGAGCAACTTTAGGCAACATAATAGCGGAGGTACTACACGAGTTTCGCACGCCACTAAAGTCTATTGGAGGAGTTCTTCGTCATATTGCGCTTGACTGGGCAGTACTAAGGAAGGTCTGAAGTAGGCAGACTTTTTAACCCTCCCGTTGCTTCAAAGTTTCAAAAAACGTCGTTTCAATCGAAAATCAGACCTTTGCCTCGCCCAACTCCTCTTTTTTCTTCGGACAAGCGCTTTTTAGCGTCAATTGTCCACATTACAGGCGCACCTCTCCTGTATTCAGCAGTCGTTTTCGCATCATCCACAGATTGGACAGAGCAAATAGCGTGGTCTGCTGCGCAGTGTTTTTCAGCAGGCCTCGGAAGCGTACTTTCGTATAACCAAACTGGCGTTTGATCACTCGAAACGGATGCTCAACCTTGGCGCGCAGTTGAGCTTTCGCGTATTCGATTTTGCGACGCATGCGCCCGATCAGACTTTCCTTTGCATGCTTTTTATAACTGCTGGGCCGCGCTGCAATCGACCATATCATTTGGCGATTTTGATGCTCGGGACGCTTTTCGACACCGGTGTAGCCCGCGTCGCCAGAGACGTAAGTTTCTTCTCCGTGCAGTAACTGGTCGACCTGAGTTACGTCAGCTACATTCGCCGCCGTGCCCACCACGCTATGCACCAAACCGGATTCGGCATCGACACCGATGTGCGCTTTCATCCCGAAGAAATATTGATTTCCTTTCTTCGTCTGGTGCATTTCAGGGTCACGTTTTCCGTCCTCGTTCTTGGTCGAACTCGCCGCATGGATGATCGTTGCATCGACCACGGTGCCCTGGCGCAGCAACAAACCACGGTCGCCCAAATAGCCATTGATGACCTGCAAAATCCCACCGGCCAGCTCATGTTTCTCCAGCAGTCGGCGGAAATTGAGGATCGTGGTTTCGTCCGGAATCCGATCCAGGTGCAGTCCTGCAAACTGTCGCAGAATTGTGGTTTCGTAGAGCGATTCTTCCATGGCCGGATCGCTGTAGCCGAACCAGTTTTGCATCAGATGAACCCGCAACATCGCCATCAACGGATAGGCAGGGCGACCACCTTCGCCCTTTGGATAGTGTGGCTCGATCAGTTTGACCAAGCCATTCCAGGGCACGACCTGATCCATCTCGATCAGGAAGCGTTCACGGCGGGTTTGTTTGCGTTTGCCAGCGTATTCGGCGTCAGCGAAGGACATCTGCTTCATCGGGACTCAACCGTTCAGTGCTTGGGACTGGCGTATTTCACCAGATTTGGAAGTCTTTTTCAGAGTTTCCCTAACCAAGCCAGCAGAAGAAAACAAAGCTTTAAAAGATGAATATAAAAACCGTATCAGTGACAACTCTGCTCAAAACAAAAGAATGGAAAAACTTTTAATACAGCTCGATCCCTTAGCGACTAAAAAGTCCGGCCCCCCTTCGATTCAAGACGTGCATGACCCTATAGCATCTTCAGTTGACATACTATCAATACTAGCATCTGAAGAGGGTGTAGCTATTGAGTTCGAAGGCAATTCCAAACCTAAATACCTTGGTTACGGCGATGAAATTCAGACAGCCCTAATCAACATGATCAACAATTCAATTTATTGGCTATCCAAGCATAAAACCAAAACACCAATTGTAAAAATAATATTATCCACTGTGGGCGACGAAATAGAAATTACGGTTGCAGATAATGGTCCAGGGATCTCAGAGCAATACAGAAACTCCATATTTGAAGCCGGCTTCAGCACTAAGACATCTGAAGGACAAGGCTTGGGATTAGCGATTTCAAGGGAGACGCTAGCTCGAATTGGCGGATCAATAGAATTGCTGGACTCGGAAATCGGATGCATCTTCAAAATAACTATCAAAGGACTGAAAAATGATACTTAATCAAATTAATTTATTATTTATTGGAGATGAAAAAAGCTTAAGAGACAACTTCAGCAAAGAAGTAGAATTTTTCAACAAAGAAGGCAATGAATTTCAAATCATTTCAAAAACCGTAGAAAATATAGAACTAGCAAAACTCGCTCTAGAAACATCAAGGTTCGATGTAATAGTAACAGATTTAAAAATTGAAGCGGGCAATGCAGAATGCAGCGCTGTTGAGATCGGTAATGAATTTATCAAACAGCTTAGACAGATATCTCCTTGCCCGATTGCCATTCTCACCGGCAAGCCAACAGACGTAGAGCAATCCGCCATCGACAATGCTTCGATGGCGAAATTCACTAAAGAAACGGAAGCTGAAACTAAAATTTTTCAATGGATAAAAACCAAGCTAAAGCTTATAGCTTTAATGAGGCAATCCTTTTTGCTTCTTAACAAAGAACTTGCTCCGCTGTTTCACGGTGGCGTAGCAACCAGACTATCTGTTGGAGCAACCTCAATCCCTGCCGAATCAGCACTAAGAGTTATTCTTGAAAACGTAGCTGATAGTATTTTAACAGTTACAAGCACTACAAAATGCCACCCTCAAGAAAGCTATATCTACCCAGTTACAAGAAGCAAATTAATGACTGGCGACATCATTGAGTACGAAACTGAAACTTGGATTATTTTAACACCGGCGTGTGACATTACGCGTTGCTCCACAGACTATAGCTTATTGCTCGCCAAGTGCCGCACACACGATAAATATGAAAAATATCTCGAAAAAGCAACAGGGGGAGACTTTACATCTCTCAACAACCTCATAAACCAAGCCAATAATCTGAGCACCCATTTTTTACCGCCCTTGGAAAAAGGCACGGCGCCATATATAGTTGATTTCGAACAATTAACCGTCATTAAATATTCCTCACTAAGCAGCCAAAAAATTATAGCTGCAGTCTCGCCAAAATTTCT
The DNA here is from genome assembly GCF_900074915.1 of Pseudomonas cerasi. Lineage (GTDB taxonomy): Bacteria > Pseudomonadota > Gammaproteobacteria > Pseudomonadales > Pseudomonadaceae > Aquipseudomonas > Aquipseudomonas cerasi. The sequence goes on along the minus strand of NZ_LT222319.1, from coordinate 1,700,208 downwards.
TCCAAACTTAATACATAGGTTTTCCGCTTTCATAGGCAGACCGGGAGCTCCTGACATAGACTCTCAACATTGCCTAGAGTACTCGAAATAAAAAAAAGCTCCTGAATAGGAGCTTTTTTTATGCAGCGGTACGCCCAATGTTGGCGCTGATTGAAAACTGACCCACCCTGCCGATTGAAAATTGACCCAGGACGGATTGCTGATTTTTGCCCCAGCAATTGTGGATAAGCTTAGCAGCAGTGTTCCGATTGAAGACGCATCAAGCCCCACCGCATGCAGCAGGGCATTTATGGTGCGGATCAAAATGGCTCATCGTCCTCGATATCATTTCCGTCCTTTCGCTTTCGTTCGCGTGTTTTGATCTTTGTCTGGGCAGCCAATGTGCTGTGTTGTAGGCGGTAGGACTCGTTGCCCGTTTCGACGATGTGGCAGTGGTGTGTCAGCCGATCCAGCAACGCGGTGGTCATCTTGGCGTCGCCAAACACACTCGACCATTCCGAGAAGCTCAGGTTGGTGGTGATGACCACGCTGGTGTGTTCGTACAGTTTGGACAGCAGGTGAAATAACAGGGCGCCACCGCTTTGGCTGAAGGGCAAATATCCGAGTTCATCCAGTATCACCAGGTCTGTGCGCAGCAGTGCCTGGGCGATTCGCCCTGCCTTGCCATCGTACTTCTCACGCTCCAGCAGATTCACCAGATCCACCGTGGAAAAGAAGCGCACGCGTTTGTTGTAGGCCGTGATTCCGGATACAGCCAAGGCACTGGCCAGGTGTGTTTTCCCGGTGCCAGGGCCGCCGATGAACACGACATTCTGCGCGGTTTCAGTGAACGCCAAGCTGGATAGATCGCTGACCAGCCGGGCATCAGCGCTGGAAGCGCTGAAGTCAAAGCCAGCTAAGTCACGGTGCATGGGGAGTTTTGCCATGTTCATCTGATGATTCACCGAGCGCACCGCGCGATCCGCATGTTCCTGCTGAAGCAGATGTTCCAGCAGCCATTTCGATGAAGCCGTCGACGCTGTTCCTTGAGAGACCAGTTCTTCCCAAGCACTGGCCATGCCGTGCAGGCGCAGTTCTTTGAGTTCAGTCATTAGGTCACGCATTGCGATTCTCCTCATCGGTCGTACGGAGCCGGTCGTAGCGTGCTGTATTGGCAACCGGCGCCACTTTGAGTTGCAGGCTGGTTTCTACACAGGGAGGTGGTGCGGTGGAGGTCAGGCGGGCAACGACATTGAGGATGTGATCGGCGCTCAGACTTCCCGATTCAAGTACCAGCTCCACCGCCACCAGCACTGGTTCGAGACCGGCGATGGGCACAGCAGCCAGTACCTGCATCATGATTCGATCACCGTTGGTGTGACGCCTCAGTCCGCGTTTAAGAAGCTGTAACGGTTTTGGCAGATCAGCAAATGGAGCGCCATTGCGCAGTGCACCAGGCTTGCGTTCGATGAGTGGGATGTAGTGCTGCCAGTCAAAACCGATCTGATCTCGATCAAAGAGGCGCTCGTGACTGGCGATCACCGTTTCGTCGGCAATGACCACGATTCGCGAAGGGTACAAACGGCTGCTGACCCATTGATCCACACGCTCGCAAGGCACCGAACAACGATTGCGCGCCACGCTGATCAGGCAGGTGCTAGAGACACGGACGGTGCGTTCCACGTAGCCATCAAAGGCCGTCGGCATCGGCATCATTTCAGCCTGCTCCAGCTCCAGGGCTTCTGCCACCGTCAAACCGTTGTACTGCGGATGTACAAGTTCAGCCCAGAGCGTACGACAGCGTTGGCCGAGCCAGACGTTCAGCTCCTCGAAGGTATGGAACATGCAATTTTGAGCATCGAGCCAGATTCGCCTCCGGCTGTCTTGCACGTTCTTTTCGACGATGCCTTTCTCCCAGCCAGAGGCCACGTTGCAGAAGTCCGGATCGAACAGATAGTGCGCGCACATCACGGAAAACCGGGCATTGACCGTGCGGCCTTTGCCTTTGTTAACCTTGTCGACAGCCGTTTTCATGTTGTCGTAGATGCCGCGACGTGGCACGCCACCCAACGCTCCAAACGAACGTGTATGGGCATCAAACAGCATCTCGTGGCCTTGACTGGGGTACGCAACCAACCAGAACGCGCGACTTGCGCACAGCTTCATATGGGAGACCTGGATACGTCGAAACAGGCCACCGATCAGCAGGCCTTCTTCGCTCCAGTCAAACTGAAAGGCCTCACCGAGGGCAAAAGTCAGCGGTACAAAAGCGCGTACAGACTTGCCTTGCTCGCACCGCCAAGAGCGGACAAACGCCGTGAGCTGGCTGTAACCGCCGTCATAACCCTCGGCCTTGATCTGCTCAAAAAGTGCCTTGGCGCTCCTACGGTTGTGTTTTGGCCGGAACGAATCAGCCTTGAGCGCCTGCTCTAAGGTCTCGTGAAAAGGGTTGAGCTTATTGAAGGATGCGCACCGTTGGTACGCTGGTTGATTGGCTTCGGGCGCTCTGACCCATTTTCGGATGGTGTTTCTCGACAGCCCGGTACGCTTGGCTATCTGATGCAGCGAGAGCTTGTCGCGGAAGTACATCCGCCGGATTTTTCCCAACATTTCCATGCTGATCACCCTGTGTTCTCCTGCTCAAAAAGTGAGCAGAAGCAGTTGAACACCTGGGTCAGTTTTCAGTCGGCAGAACAGCCTCTACTGGGTCAGTTTTCGGTCAGCGGCAACAGTGGTGTTCAACACTAAATTTGCACCATCCAAAAAAATGATATTTCCGCTGAGACGGTCGCCATTTTTCAAAACCACGCTGTCCGCCAACACATACGGTGCGGCAAGGCTCACATAGGCGGTACTCAAAAAAATCGCCGCTTTAATTCTCATAATGAACCTTCTGACTCTCAGTAAATACGTGCAATGCAGTCCGGCGGTTGCCCCCTCGCATTAAAAAGGAGGGTGCATTAATCGACACGCAACAAAGCTCGATCCCCACCGGAATTGATCACGTTCCACAAAGGTGATATTGACGCACGCCTTAGCGTAGGGACGCCCTCGGGGCAACCGGTTGGTTATCGTTAGAAATAGTCACTTCAACACGACGGTTTTGAGCGCGCCCTGCATCGCTGATGTTGTCGGCAATCGGGTACTCTTTGCCGTAACCCTGGGCGACTATGCGCGAGGGCTCAATACCAGCACGAACCAGCGCAGACATAACCGAAGTGGCGCGGCTTTCTGACAGGTTTTGGTTATACGAAGCCGATCCAGTGCTGTCGGTGTATCCCTCAACAATTACTTTTCGGTCAGGATTGCTCTGAAGGAACTGCGCCAGACGAGTGATGTTTACAAACGCTCCCGATTTCAACTGAGATTTGTTGTAGTCAAACAGTACGTCTCCAAAAGTCACCACTGAACCGCGATCAGTTTGCTTGGCGTTCAAACTGTTTTGCAGGCTCTTGATTTGCGCATCGCGCGCATCTAGTCGTGCCTGAGCGCGGCGAGCGGCTGAGTTTTTGAGTTCATTTTCAGCACTGCGCAGTTGTATGGTTTCATTCGCCAAGGCAATGCGCTGACTAGTGAGATACGCCATCTGGTCAACGGCCTTTTTGTCCTCGCCTTCGCGGAAGGCTTTGTCGGATTTGTCCAGCCACTGCGACGCATCTTGGGTCTCCAGCGCCGCCAAGGTGCTGGCGTGCGGGTTGCTTTGCAGCGCCGAGTAAGCGGTTCGAGCCTGTTCCAGGCTGGGGTTTGGATCCGTAGCACATGCGGCGAGGCCTGCGGTGATGGCCAGCAAGGCGGGGATCATAAAATGCTTGTTCATCAATTATTCCTTCAGTCGATTCGTGAGGTTGATACCGAACGTTTTTTACTGAGTCGCCCGCATCCCTTCATCCCGAAGATCCTCAACGCCTTGATGAGCATCCTGGACAGCCCTAGCTGCTTTTGATGCTTGGGCTTTACGTTCCGCTACCCGTGCATCCCACTCTGCCTGCTCAGCGAGACGCCTGGCTTCGTCGTAGCGTTCGTCGTGCATGGCCAGTTCTGCCTGCTTGAACTTGTCCTGGGCGGACTTCATCTCAACCGCTGCAAATTCTGTCCCTCCAGCACTAACAGCACTATTCACTGCTGACTGAGTCACCGCGTATTGCTCGCTTGGCGGATTTCCGGCACAACCTGCAAGAAGTGCGCTAGCACTTAAAGCAAGGGCAATGACCTTCCCGCGCCCAAAACGCAGCGCGTGCGGGGCCAATGTCACCGTTTTCAGAAAATTCAGATTCATGAATACCTCGACCGAAATGCGTATTGATTTTGTAGACCTGCATGCTTATCAAGCCTCGGCCCAAATCGCCGCGATTCACGCGTCCACCCAACTCATTGGGCGTCTGATTGGGCGTCTGATAAGCGCATCACTGGGTGTGACCGTAGAGGATTTATTCTAGTTCAGTTTTTCTGGGATATCATTGCGACAGTTTCGCGGCACTAGACAGCGCCTCGTATCTAAACGGCAGTAGCCAAAAGGGGAGGAAGACAGATTACCAGTACGCGGCCGCCCCCCCCACCCGCTGCGGCTTTGAATCAAGCGCTCTGAAGGCGCTGTCACACGCCCTCATTGGTATCCAGGGACGTCAAAGCTCGTGACTGTAAAACACCGAGAAGGATTCGATGCCGTCATTGGGCTCTTTGATGCCAGCGTTTGAATAATGGATCGCGCGCAAACCCACTTTTTGTCCTTCACCAAATTTCAGACCCAAGCCGATGCGGTCCTCAAAGTTGAAAGACGATCCTAGGTCCTGCTCGCCCGCATGAGTACTGGAAAACCCAGCGACACCGATACCAGCTTCTATATAGGGCTTAACGGTATCCCCCGCAAACTCATAAACCAGAACTGGAGCGAACGAGACAGAGCTAGCCGACGAGCCCTTATCCCCGGCGGCCCAGTAGGTATAACCAGCGTCCCAGTAACCGGTCAGTCGTCCTGTTGAGGTATTCAGCCAGGACGTATCCCATGCGAATCCTGCACCAAGCCGATACGTCATACCGCCTTGGCTGGTAGCACCTACAGCTCCTGTAATCTCTGCCGCTGGCGCGTCGAAACTACAGGCACTGCCAAACGCCACCAAAAACGCCACTGCAATTTTGTGCATATCCAGATTCCTTCTCCATGAACACTTTTCGCCGCGCCGAACCTCTGACAAGCCGCTCAGACCTGTTTGAGTGAACATGGTGCCCCAACATCAGACAAAAGTGGACGATTTATTCTATTTTTTTCTTAATCTCGGAGATGTACTTTTTCAGTCATAATTGTCATCCCCTGACTAACTAGCCTATCCAATGTCATCTCCAGCTCAAGATACTCCCCGCGTGCCCCAGCAAGCGCGAGGCTATGAACGCACCGCTCGCATCCTTGAGGGCTGCGCTCGGCTGATTGTCAGAAACGGCCGCGCAGGACTGACGATGAACCTGATCGCGAAAGAGTCCGGCACAGCGATAGGGTCGCTGTATCATTTTTTTCCCAATAAGGAAGCAGTTCTTGGCGCCCTGCGACTACGCCACGTTCAGGCCATCAACGACCTGATGCAGGTTATACGTCGTGTTAGCGCTGAAGATTGGATCACTATCAGTACCGAGGAAATGGTGCAAAAACTCACCATGCCGCTGGTGGAGTATCTGGCGCAGAACCCAGATTGCCTGGTTTCAGCTGATAACGAAAAAGAGCGGGAGAAAAATGGGGCTCCCGAACTGGTTGACGATATTTTCCAAACCTATGATTTTGCCCTGCGGACCAGGATGCCTGACTACGATGAGGCACAACGTAGGCGGCATGTCATGGCGACGTTGGGCTTGCCGATAGGTCTTCTACAAATCTGTCAGGACCATCCCGATGCGCGGGATGACTTCATAAAAATTGAAATTCCAAGGGTATTCACAAGCTACTTCAATGCCCTCATGCGCAAATGATCCGCAGGCCCAGTGCAACAGTGGTATTCACCCCCGAACGACTATCTTGCACGCTGGCAATCACGCCCTCTGCCTAATCAGGCCCTCTAACGTGAATCTGGCATGGATGAGAGCAACATCCCTGATGCGTTCCATACCCGGTTGATCTATTTCCGTCCAACCAAAAGATCGGAGGATGCCGGTCCTTTGAGCCCTGAATGCCAGTGCATGCGAAAAGAAAGCGAAGGAGTGGATGACGATGCTTTCATCTTCCACTGGAAGCTTCATCAAACGCGCTAGCAACTCCTGAAAAACGCGACCTATGCGACCCTTGAACCATTCATCAAAAACAATTGAAGCGCTGGCTGGCCCGACGTCCGCCTGATGGCGATCAAGGAAAGGCCTCCATGCGGCGGTCTGGGGATCATCGCGAATCAATGAGATGACGGCGCCTAGAATGCCTAATACGCCTGCGATAAAAATCGCGTCGTCGTCAGGGCCTACCAGTGCTCGCTCGGCGGTTTCAACGGAGTCGCCAACTTGCTCCCACAGCAACGCGATGACGTGCTTAACACACTCCAGATACACGCCTTCTTTGCTGTCGAAGTAATACTGGATGGCAGGTGCATTGACTCCAGCGGCTGCTGCTATCTCTCTCGTGGACGCACCTTCAAAACCGCGATCTGCGAAGACGACCAATGCGGTATTGATAATCCTCGCTCGCGTCTCTTCTCCGCGCTGATACCCGCCCTCAACAGCTGGTCTGTGCCGTGCCATCACGTGCCCCAAAATGTGCAGAGCCAAAATATACCACTTGACAAACATTCACGGAAATCTGATTTTGTTACAACTGGTATAAATTTGGAGTTGTAGATGGGCGCAATATCTGACGTGCCTCAACCCGCTGGCGTCGACAGCAACCAACGTGGGAAAACAAGCCGGATATTGTTAGGGCTGGGAGCCGTCGCGGTGGTGGCTGGCATCGCCTGGGCGGGGTATTGGTGGTTTGAGGGCCGCTTTATCCAAACGACGGACGACGCCTACCTGCAAGCAGACACCATCAGCATTGCCCCAAAGATAAATGGATACGTGGGAGAGCTTCTGGTCGTCGATAACCAGAGCGTGAAGCGCGGAGACATCCTTGTCCGTCTCGACACGAGAAAGTATCAAGCCGCCCGTGAGCAGGCAGCAGCTACTACCGCAGCCAAGGAGGCGGACTTGGCCAAAGCAGAGGCGGATCTCAATCAACAAAATGCCGCAATTGCGCAGGCACGCGCAGAACTTCAAGGGAGTCGGGCGGATTTTCGTCACGCACAGGCAGAGGTTGAGCGCTACGCCCCGCTTGCTCGCTCGGGCGCAGAACCTGAAGAGCGTCTTGCGCAACTCAAGAACGAATTAGCGCAGGCGAGCAGTAGCGTAACAGCAAAACAAGCGGCTCTTCGTTCGAGCCAAAGTCACTACGCAACCCTGCAAGCTCAACTCAAGCAGGCACATGCGCAAGTAGGCGTCCCACAGGCAAGCGAGGCGCAGGTGTCAACGCCAACTAAAAAGTGACCCCCTTCCGTGCTAAATCGCCAACTTAGTTTTGACCCCCCTCGGGTTCATATTTTCGAGCCGGTTCGGCCCGAGAAGATTTGGTTCCTGCTTTGCGCTTGTCCTTGAGTCGATAGCTTTCACCTGTCATCTGCACGATATGGGCATGATGTAACAGCCTGTCCAGCATGGCCGCTGTCAGTGTTTGATCATCCGCAAAGGTTCCGGCCCACTGGGTAAACGGCAAGTTACTCGTGAGGATCAGGCTGCCTTGCTCGTAGCGCTTGGCGACAACATTGAAGAACAGGTTGGCTTCATCACGACCAAACGGCAGGTAGCCGATTTCATCGATGACCAACAACCCAGGGGCCATCACCACACGACTGAAGTATTCCTTGAGCCGTTCCTGGCGGTGCGCAGCGGTCAGTTGCAGCATCAAGTCAGCCGCCGTGACGAAGCGGGTTTTGATACCGGCCATCACTGCCCGGTAGGCCAGGGCGATAGCCAGGTGGCTCTTGCCTACACCACTAGGCCCCAGGAACACGATGTTCTCGGCACGTCCAACAAAACTCAGTGCTGCCAGCTCCTGGAGCTGTGCCCGGGGGACGCCGGTGGCAAACGCGAAGTCGTATTGCTCCAGCGTTTTCACAGCGGGCAGCGCGGCAGTTTTCAGCAGGGCCTGTCGAGAGCGTTCACTTCGGGCATCGGTCTCGGCAGCCAGCAGCTTTTCGAGGAAGTCGGCAAAGCTGTCTTCGCCGCTTGCTGCTTGTTGGGCCAGGTGCGGCCAGTCCACCCCGACGCGCTCAAGCTTTAGCCCCTTGCATAGTTCTGTCAGGCGAGCATGTTGAAGGTTCATGCTCTCACCTCCAGCAGTTGCTCATAAACCGACAGCGGATGCTGCAAGCTCTCGTACGGCAGGACCCGTCCCAGGCGTAGGCCTTGGGCGGGTTGCGGGCGCAGGCTCTGTGTTGGCAGTGGTAATAGTACCTGCTGCTCTTGGGCCAGACGTACCGCCGGTTGAACACCCGTCGTGCCGTGAATCCGCTGATGAGCGACTTCGTCGAGCCATTGGCCGATATGTGCGTTGGCCGTCACCACATCCAGCGTCAGACCCGCACTCTTGAGCGTAGCGGCCAACGGGGTAATGAAACTGCCCTTCAGATACCCGTTGAAGCGCTCAACCTTGCCCTTGGTCTGGGCACGGTAAGGGCGGCAGACCTTGGGAATAAAACCAAACTCATCGGCCAGCGCAGCCAATCGGGGATGCCAACGGTGCTGGCCCTCCCCAAAAGCATCTCGCTCGGTGATGATGGTTCCGGCGTTATCAAACAATGCCTGCTCGGGCACGCCGCCAAAGTAAGCGAACGCCTCCCGAAGCCCTGTCAGCCAGGCTTCGCTGTCCTCTCGCTCGGAGAAACGGACAAAGCTTGCTCGACTAAAACCAAGTGTCGCCACGAACGCCTTAAGCGGCTGACGGCCTCGTCGAATGGTGGTGAAGTCCACCTGTATCTGCTTGCCGGGCAGTGTCTCGAAACGTACCACCGGCTCTTCTGCCTTACGTTTGAAGGGGCGAATATAAGCCTTCAGACGACTGACGCCGCCGCTGTACCCCAATGCCGTGATCTCACGCAGCAGGACGGTCGCCGGAATCCAGTGTGGGCGCGCCGCCTCAATACGCTCGTGCAGGTAGTCCTTGAAGGGGTCGATTTTGCACGGACGTGCGGGTCTCACCTTGTCACTGGGTAGCGACCGGGCCTTTCGCAGGTACTTGCGCACGGTGTTACGCGAAATACCCAGCTCACGGGCGATGAATTTGATGCCATGGCCCTGACGGGCCAACACTTTAATTTCCACAGACTGCTCCTGGGTCAACATATTGGCAGCTCAAAGCCGCCAGTTTTACCCAGGGGGGTCAATTCTAGGTTGGCGTTAGGGGGTCATTTTTACAGTGGCGGTGACACGCAGGCGCAGCTTGATGTCGATGACGGCTTAATCCGCAGCCCGCTGGACGGTCGAATTGCAGACCGAGGTGTTCGGGTCGGTCAGTATGTACAGCCGGGTACACGACTGCTAACCGTAGTACCAATGGATGCGATCTACCTCACTGCTAATTACAAGGAGACCCAAATTGGCGATATGCACGCAGGCCAATCGGTCACAGTGCATGTCGATGCATTACCCCGCTCTGAGTTGCATGGCAAAATCGACAGCCTGGCACCTGGCACGGGTGCGCAATTCGCACTGCTCCCCCCCTCGAACGCTACCGGCAACTTCACCAAAATCGTTCAGCGTGTTCCGGTGCGAATTCGCCTGGAGATCCCTGCCGAACTGCGAAATGCGATTGTTCCCGGCCTTTCCGCCACTGTAGATGTTGATACTCGCACTGGCGGCTCGGATGCCTACCATGGCTGAGACATCAACCGTCTCCTCGATAGAACAAGCTGTCCCAAACGCCTCGCTAACTGACTGGATAGCTGTGGCAGCGGGTTCATTAGGCGCTCTTTTAGCCACCCTGGACATATCCATCACTAACTCGGCCCTCCCTCAAATTCAAGGGCAGATTGGCGCTACCGGCACAGAAGGCACCTGGATCGCAACCGGCTACCTGATGTCTGAAATCGTGATGATTCCGCTCGCAGCTTGGCTGACGCGAGTACTTGGCCTGAGGCGGTTTCTAATAGGGACCGCCATGATGTTTACCTTATTTTCGCTCTTCTGCGGACTGTCTTCAAGTTTGGGGGCAATGATCGCGGGGCGCGTCGGACAAGGCTTTGCAGGGGGAGCGATGATTCCTACCGCGCAAACCATTATCCGTACCCGCCTGCCCGCCCATCAACTCCCCATTGGCACGACGTTGTTCGGCATGACAGCCATTCTAGGACCGTTACTCGGCCCGGTGATTGGCGGCTGGCTGACCGAAAATATCAGCTGGAAATGGTGCTTCTTTCTCAACCTGCCTATCAGCATTGCACTGATTACGTTGTTGCTGACCGGACTTCCGGCAGAGCGAGCAAACCTTGAGCGGTTCATCAAAGCAGATTGGCTCGGAATCATTGGTCTCGCCATGGGCCTTAGCTCCCTGACCGTCGTCCTTGAAGAGGGCCAACGTGAGCACTGGTTTGATTCGACGCTGATTATCTGGCTGAGCGTCGCGATGATTTCTGGATTCATGATGCTCGCGCTCAGCCAATTTACGTCGAATGACTCGATATTGCGTCTGAGATTACTGGCCAACAGTACTTTTGGCAGCGTGCTACTGATCGGCACAGCGGTAGGTGCAGGGCTCTATGGTACGGCCTATCTCGTTCCTCAATTCTTGGGAGTCCTGTCTGGCTATAACGCACAGCAATCCGGATCGATCATGCTGCTATCAGGTATCCCGGCCTTCCTGCTGCTGCCGCTTTTACCCAAAATACTGGGCCGAGGCGATGCCCGCCTGCTTATAGGGCTAGGGCTGGTTCTCTATTGGGCAAGTTGTTATGTGGACACGTATCTGACAGCGACTAGCGTTGGTCACGATTTCGTACTGTCTCAACTGCTAAGGGGTTTCGGGCAAATCCTGGTCATGATGCCCCTTAGTCAGCTGTCAATGCGCTCGGTCGAAACCCAGGATGCTGGCGATGCCGCAGGCCTTTACAACATGTCGCGCAATCTGGGCGGAACCTTGGGGTTGGCATTGCTATTCTGGTTGACGATGCCATCGTGGTCGTGGAAAACGTCGAGCGGTTGATGGCACAGGAAGGACTGTCACCTCGGCGCGCCACCGTCAAGGCAATGGGTCAGATACGTGGCGCCATTATTGGCATTACGTTGGTGTTGGTGGCTGTGTTCGTCCCCATGGCCTTCGTGCCCGGTTCTACCGGGGGTATTTATCGACAGTTCTCAGTCACGCTCGCGGTATCGATTTTTTTCTCTGCGGTCCTGGCACTGACGCTTACCCCGGCCCTCTGCGCTACTTTGCTGAAAGCCCATGCGCAACCGGCTTACCGTGGCAATGCTGAACCTCACCCGGCCCATCGAAGCCTACTGCAACGCTTCTTCGACGGATTCAATCGACGTTTTGGCCGCGCAACGGATCGCTACGCGAACGCCGTGGGCACAATGACCAGCGCGCCACTGCGTTGGTTGGCCGCGTTCCTGGTGGTGTTGGCCATCACCGTGTTGATGTTCATGCGCTTGCCTGGTGGTTACCTCCCGACCGAAGACCAGGGCTCGTACATGATTAACTACGACGCCCCTCCCAGTGCAACCATGGCCCAAACAAAAGTAGCGGTTGCCAAGGCCGAAGCGTACCTGCGTACACAACCTGAAGTGCGCAATGTGATGTCGATTATCGGCTACAACTTTTCAGGGCAAAGCCAGTCCGCAGCTATGTCGTTCGTGGACTTGATACCTTGGGAAGAGCGGACGGGCAAAGGCGACGGCGTGGAGGCGTTGATTGGCGGCACCATGGCAGCCGTGAGCGAGATCGCAGGCGCGACGGTGTATCCGCTCAACCTTCCTCCTATCCCTTCGTTGGGTAACGCAACTGGCTTTTCGATGAAGATCGAAGACCGCAGCGGATCGGACCGGGGTAGCCTTGTTGAAGCGCGCAACGCAATCATCGCCCTGGCGATGAAGAACCCAGCCTTGGCAGGCGTTCGCCCTGATGGCCAAGGGGACGCCCCTCAGTTGTATGTCGAGATCGACCGCATTCACGCGCGCGCCCTAGGCCTGCAAATTGCCGACGTCAATGCCACTTTGGCAATCAATTTTGGCTCGGCTTATGCCAACGACTTTAGTCGCGATGGCAATGTATTGCGTGTTTACCTGCAAGCTGATGCCTCGCATCGCATGACACCGCAGGACGTCATGAACATGGCTGTCCCCATCACCAGCATCGGAGCAGATGGAAAAACCTCGGCCAAATTAGTGCTCTTTTCGGCATTCGCAAAAGCAAGTTGGCGAACAGCACCCGTGCAACTGGAGCGCTACAACGGTTAACCGATTGAACAACAACTCTGGAAGCCCTTCCTGATCGCTAGCGATCACCCCTTTCAACTGGGTGATTACGGCGCCACGATAAATGCCGCCCTCACCGAGTCCGTCAATACGCAGCGCTACAAGGTGTTGATAGAAGTCCTTTTCTTCGTTCTTTGTCTGTGTCTCAGTCAACGGCTGCAGTTCTGTCCGCAAAGAACGCTCTGAAGCGGCCGCAGTTCCCCCGACCTCGAAGCGCCTAGCAAAATCTTTTCCAAAGACATCTGCGCGGGCCCAGTCAATCAACCGGTTGATCGAACGGTAACTCGCCACCGCAACATGCTCGGTCACAAAGCCATAGGCATCGCGGCCGACCTGGAAAGTCGGCAGCCGCCGGGTAGCGGCAGCGGCAGTCATAATGCTGAGAAAATCTGAATTGCTAGCCGCCGCAGTGAGCCGCAACGAACGTTTTACTTGCAGGCCGAGCACTCGCTTACCGGCTTCGTCCTTCATCTCCACGATAAGATCATCCATCGGATGATCGGCCGCCTGCTGTACCGCAACGGACCTGACCACCCCGGTACATCCCGCCGCATGTCCTTCGAGCAGTAGCGCCACGAGGTAGTAAGCCACTACTTGGTCTTCGTAGTTGAATCCTGCCCCACCAGTCAGTTCCGTGGAGGTGGATTGGCTTCTGCTACCTGCAGTCATGAAGAGTCCTTTCGATTTTGAATTCTTTGGGTTTCAGCAAGTGAGCGCTACGAAATGCTCGATCAAAACCAATGCAGGGCTTACGCCTTAACCCCTTAATACAGTGAGGGCCAAGATGAGAATTGTAGAGTTTCTGAACGTTGCTGTCAGTGGTCGATGAACCATTGCAGTTTGCCCATGAGGAAGGCTATGTCGATATTATCCACCTTCAGATCGACGCGCCGTTGCGAGCCATCGATCTTCAGGTTTACGGCTGGCTGACGCTTGCTCTGCAACGTGCCCCGCAGTTGAGCTAAACAGGCTCCCACGAATCCAAAGAAGCTCGCGACTGTTTCCAGGAGCACGGACCGATTAGCAACATAGCCATGTTGATGGCCCTGCGTCGCGTGGATCATAGAGACCTCGAAGATGAGGGCAAAGGCCCGCGTGGTAGCAGTGACAGAGTCATCACTGCGCATCGGTTTCGTAGCACATTCAGAGATTGGGCAGCCGAATGTACACACCATGCTCGAGAGGTCTAAATCACGTCCATTTTTTAGACACCTTGCAGGCTAATGATGCACCCTAGCTTTCCGAGAGACCAACCCCGCTCGCTTGCAGTCGTCCTACAAAAAACTCGTCGTCGGCAACAACTGCATATGACTTTTATGAAGGAGAAGATCAGCGGGTAAGTTTCTCAAAAAACCCAACTCTAAAACCAGCTTTTTCAACCGAGCTTGATCGTGAAGAGCAACATGATAAAAAACTAATATTTTTTCATATTCCGATAGCTGAGCAGATACCATCGACAGGTAGGGTTCATTTGAACTGGACTCCGACTCAATATATCCCAGAATTACTGAAAGGCTTTCATGCCAGCTATGCAAATTTTTTCTAGTAGGCTCCCAATACTCAACATACATAGATTTTAGTTCCTCCATACCTTGCAGTGTCATGCCGTCAAAAGACATTCCATTACCTTTAAATTTACTACGGTATTTTGTTTTTAGCCTCAAATGGAAGCGAGCCATACAGTCTGTCCCGGTGACGGTCTTGTTGGCTTTTACTAACAACAGATCTATCGACTGGGTAAGCGCGGAGTGAATCTCGAGCATTTTCAAAAAAGTCACCTCAAAGCTCTGCTTCCTGAAGGCCACTACCTGCTCACTCAAAGCATCTGCGGAGCGCTTCATTTCCTCCCTTGAATCTCTTAGTTCCACTTTCTGAACAACTATTGTCAGAAGCAAGCCCATAAATGTAAGGAACGTCAAAAAAGGGTTGGCCACTCCGCCAAAAAAATCACCAAAAACCCCGTGACTTGGTTCGCTCTCCTTATTTGTGGAGAGGGTCAATGCCACATCGATTAAAAAAATCGCCGAAACAACTAATAATGCGAAAATAAAAATTCGATATAGTCCTTTGACGCCAAGATCATCTCCTGGTTTAACGAAAGACTCAAACCATTGAAATGGCCTATTCATTAACCTCGCCATCCAAGCTGCCATACTAATGCTCCTGCTTTCGAATGGCATCATAATGCTATGCCTCATCCTCGGCGTAAACCGACGCCGAGACTTATTAGAAGCGGCACAATCGAGCTTGGGCCGGAGCACTGCTAGAGGAACACCTACAGCGCCCTACGGACGGCCCCTAGCCCAGAACGCCTACTTCATCGACTTTGCCCGGGATTTGCAGGGCGTGACGGAAATGCCGCTGATGGTTGCCGGCGGCATCCGACATCGCGCCGTGGTAGAACAGGTGATCGCTTCGGGTATTGCCATGGCTGGGAACGGTACCGTTTTGGCCATGGAGCCCGACCTGGCAAGGCAGTGGCGCCAGGGGCGGGACAATGCTTCGAAACTACGACCCATCATCTGGATGAACAAGGCACTGGCGTCGATGGGCACCATGACAGCCGTGAAATTCCAGTTGCGCCAGCTGGACCGGGGACACACTCCCGATATTGCTGTATCCCCCGTCTAGACGTTGCTGACGCAGCAGTTCAGCACACTGCAGGTACCGCAAACACATGGCCCTGCAGCAACAGTAATTATGAGGCGGTGTGCCATCGCCACATTATTGCAATATGATGCCCCCCCTCCTCCTGCCCCATGCAAGGAATGCCGGTGAAACGCATCGAACGAGATTTCGTAACCCTCTTCAACTGCCTCTGGTATCGAGACTTTCCCGTGACAGAGGAGCACTCCATGGCCAACCCTGCCAACTGGACTATTCATATCGGCTTGGTGGTCAGGCAATGCGCGACCCTGCTCGGCGCTCGCGCACTATTCGAGCAAGGCGGCCGTACCGATGCAGTCATACGTTTTCCGGAACAAACCCTGTCCTATGTGGAATGGGAATGGAAACGCGCCCATACCGATATCAATGAGTTCGAAAAGCTGCTGAAACGCGCTGATGATGCAGTGTTTCAGACCTTCATCGGCTACACCAGGGTCACTGAGCTGCAGATGGCGCTGGAGCGCATACACGGGGTATGGGAACACGCGGACAAGCCATTGCTGGTATTTCTCGTGACCTATGAATGGCACGGGCGCAGTCGCTATTTCCAGGAGCTGAAAACCTATGAATTCGCCAGGGGCCGCTACAAGCACGTTCGCAGCCAGCCAGCATTGCCCTGGCTGGTCAACCGCAAGACCTACAACAACGTCGGCGAGGACGCTTGAAGGTGAACAACGTCCAAGCCCTGAAGCTGGTCGATGCGGTGTTCGCCGACATTCTACGGGCACGCTCTACCGATGAGTTTTCGGCCATCGTCTCCCAGCGCCCCGACCTTCATGTCAATCGACTGGACCGTAATGACTACCCGGAACTGCGGCTCTCGATCAACAGCGATGAGATCGCCACCCTGATAGCCGACGGGCTGCTGACCGACGAGGGCGAGCTCCACCCCCGAATCAGCGCCAGGACGCTGTCACCGCTGGAAAAGCTGCTCTATTCCATTGCTTGGAAGAACGGCGACCTGGCGAAGGTGACGCACATCGTCGAAGGAGTGCGCGGCGCCCATGCCGACACTGCCCGGAAAAACGGCCCGGGACAGGTGTTCCACCAGTTTGGCCGCCACCTTGCCGACAAGCGCGAGCCCATCATCGACCAGCATGTCCTGCGTGGTTTCCTGCTATGGCGCGCCGATCGCAACGACGAAAAAAAGATGGACTCCATCCGCCGGATCACATTGCTCAACAACCAGGTCTCTGGTATCAACGATTACAAGAGCTGGCTGAAAACCGAATGCTTCGACCCGCAACTTAAAGAGTCAGCGGATTACCTGATGCACATCGACAGCACGCTGTTCGCCCTAGGCAAAACCATCAAGCTGGGCAAGTGCGCTGGATGATCTCCGTTCCGTGGCCATGAAGCGGGGTTCGGATCAACACCTCCTTCATTACTGCTGAAACACCTCGATGCGGTGGTCGCGCAAGTAGTCCGCCATCCCGCCTAGCACGAAACGCAGCGCCCATAGCAGCCTCAGCGCCACCCGACCAGCATCACCCAGCCAGCGCATCCCGGTCCGAGGCTGATAGCGGTATTAAGACCCATCACTTGATCTCTAAAGCGAAGCGGGTAAAGCCTCCAAAAACCTGAACGTGCTCACTCTCTCGAACATCGATTCTTCAAGGACGTGAACGAGCCACTTGAAAGACAGGATATTTAAGATAAGGGGTAGGCAGACGGGTAATGAGATGGTCACCCCCGACATCCTGCGAAGGCTACGCTTTCGTAGGGTGTTTTTAATTCGGAGACCATCACCATGAGCAATTTGGCACTGGTCGGTATCGACCTCGGCAAACAAACCTTCCATCTGCACGGCCAAGACAAACCTGGCCGAGAGCTGTTTCGCAAGAAGCTTTCACGACAGCAGATGATGCGGTTCTTTGCCAACCTGCCCGCGTGCACCGTGGTGATGGAAGCCTGCGCCGGAGCGCACTTCGTCGCACGCGAACTGACCGCCCTAGGGCATCAGGCCAAGCTGATTTCCCCGCAGTTCGTTAAGCCCTTCGTCAAAGGCAACAAAAATGATTTCGTCGATGCGCAGGCCATCTGCGAGGCCGCTTCGCGCCCGACAATGCGCTTTGTTTCGCCGAAGACCGAAGGCCAGCAGACTCTTTCAGTATTGCATCGGCTGCGCGAATCGCTGATCCGAGACCGCACCAAGGCGGTCAACCGGATGCACGGTTTCTTGCTCGAGTTCGGTATCAGTCTGCCGCAAGGCCTGGCCGTGATGAAACGCCTGTCGGCCGTTCTGGCGGAGCATGAGTTGCCTGTTCGGCTGACGGTGTTGCTGCACCGTCTGCATGATCATTTCGTCTACTTGGACGAGCAAATCAAGCAATTGGATAAAGAACTGGCGGGCCAACTGGCTGACGATGATCTAGGCCGTCGCTTGCTGAGCATGCCATGTATCGGCCCGATCACCGCCAGCCTGCTGGCTGTGGAAATGGGCGACGGACAGCAGTACGGCTGTAGTCGAGACTTCGCGGCTTCGCTAGGCCTAGTGCCAAGGCAGTACAGCACCGGTGGCAAAGCCAACTTGTTAGGTATCAGCAAGCGGGGAGACAAGAACCTGCGAAGCCTATTAGTGCAATGCGCAAGAGTCTATATGCGGCATCTGGAGCGCCAAAAGGGCGGGTTGGCCGAATGGGTGCGATCGCTGCTGACACGGCGGCATTCCAACGTGGTTGCCTGCGCGCTGGCCAACAAGCTGGCCCGCATAGCCTGGGCAATTTCTGCGCACCACACCCAATACGAAGCAGGGCCAGACGTGGTGAAAGCCTGATCCTTCGGTTGTTGCTGTACCACGATTCACCTTTCAGGTTTTGCGATAGTTGAACAACAGATGATGTGAACGGCCAACCGGCCTGGCGAAGATCCTGGATAAACATCTGGCTTTTTAAGCCGCACGGGTTTTTAAGGATCGCCGGGCGCGACTCTCATCGTGGCGCGGGGCTTGCCCCAACAGACGCCTGATAGATTTAAGCAAGCCACCACATCGCCCGTTAATCAGCATTGCAAAAATGGGGGTGACCATAGATATGTTTATGACTAACAGTAACGACAAGGGTGGGGGCAAATTGCTTAGTCAAGAGCGGCGGCGCTGGAGCCCCGAGCAGAAGCTGGCCATGGTGCGCTAGAGCCTGGAGCCCGGGCAGAGCGTCTCAGTAGTCGCCAGGCGCAAGGGTATGAATGCCAACCAGCTTTTCCTGTGGCGCAAGCTTTACAAGGAAGCCAGCTTGTCGGCAGTCAGTGCCGGTGAGGCCGTCGTTCCGGCCTCTGAGCTGAACGATGCGCTAAAGCAAATCCTTGAGCTGCGGCCGTCTGTGCTGGCTATCTACTTATTCATGCCAGGGTCAGTCTTGCCCAAGCAGGTCGGGCAATTCGGCATCAGCGCCAACATCAGGCAGAAGAAAGCGCCCGTACCGGGCGCTCGACGTGGCTGTTTGCCAACAACCAACGGCCTACAACGACCGTAATTCCGAAAACTGCGTGGACTGCCGTACATTTTCTTCTAATTTTATACCCCTACCGAAGAGGTCAGCTGCTTCACCAGCAACAGAGCACGTCAAATAAAATTATTTACAATGAGGGGCATAAAAATCTCATCTGAATTTTCTTCTAGCTTCTCACCAACACGACAATCCACAGTTGTCAATATCGACGCATTTGTAAACCTGACGCAAGACCTCCCTGCGGATTTTCTTTCAAGGAGATTTTTCATTGCGTCTGCGGGTATTTTAGCTGTCAACTGAGCAAGGGCGCTCAGCCCGAAATCTAGCGAAACAACATAGCTGTCGCCACCAGGCAACGCAGTACTACTTCCAGTTGTGAACATATTGCCATCAAGCTGGGCAATGAAACTTATAGGAACACCTGGAAATATTAAATGCTCGACCTGATGAAAGCCAAGCCTCTTAAGATGCAGGCCAAGATCCTTCGCTAACTTAAATTCATAACTCAATGAGTTTTCTGGCCCCAGAATCCTCTTAAGCTCATCCAGATACTGAGGCAACAGAGCCATTGCAAAATGCAATATAGGGTCCGGCTTACTTATATTAAAAAGCACAAACTCCCGACCATTACACAATGCAAACATTGGCACACGAATCTCACTATGAATAGCATAAGAATAAACCTGTTCAACGTGAGCCCCTGAAGTGATATTTTCGTCCGGAGCCTTTGCTTCAAGAAGCCACGAATACTGACCATTTACTTCAAAGAGGTAATCCGGGATGCAGGTAATCTTTTTTCGAGAGCTACCAATCGATATGAAAGGATGAACAAGCGGTTTACTGCGAATAATTTTATATGGCTTACTAGCCGAATACCCTAGATGCTTCAATATAGGAAAAATAATTTCCTCCCTAACAGAGTCCTCCTTGAAATCTGGATCATCAAGTTCCTCCAGTTTAAAATCCTTGATCGGATTAAAACTCTCCTTAATTCTCATCGGACCACCAAATCTCAGCCAAAAAAAAAAGTCATAACTCAGACATTTAAGAGAGCATAGAGAGCCGTATGACAAAACTTTTGTCGTCACCCCCCTCACCCGCGCTTTTGCATATGGAAACAATCAGACAATGAGCGACCTACTCGATGTTGAAGGTTCCAATCTCGATCTGGGGTTCGAGAACCTGAAGGCCGCCGAAAGCCCGGTTGAGCAGCAGCTTCGCGTCACACTGCAAGAGCTTTGGACCCACTAGGAGCTCTATGCCGATCCAGACTTCCGCCAGGGATTCGCACGTGACGTGGATGTACGCTTCCGGGGGATGTATCTGGGTTGCACACTTTTTGAGGCGGGGCGCACATTGTTGCCCGTTGCCGACCGTCAGCGCGAAGGCGGCCAGCCCGACCTATGCGTGCTTGAAGAGAATCGCCGTATCTGGATCGAAGCTATAGCTCCAGACGGACGCGCTGCGGGACCATAACGGATTGTGCGTCCTGTGCCGATCAATGAGGGCGGAGGCCTTATTGCTGCGCCGATCCGTCAAGCGCAACTTCGGACCTCCAGGGCATTCTGGACCAAAGCAACGAAGATCAGCCGCTATATCGAACAGGGCGTGATCGACCCGGAAGACGCTCGCATCGTCGCGATCAGCGCCAGCCGCTTCGGCATCTATGTCCCCGAACATCCCTTACCACTCATCATGACGACACTGTTCCCCATCGGCGATGCTTTCCTCACTATCGATCGCGATACAGGCGATGTCATCGAAGAAGGCTTTCACGTCTCTCCCTTGATCCACCGAGAACGCAATCCGATCCCGCGCTCGGCATTTCTTGACGAGCGCTTCGCAGATATCTCTGGCGTGATCTGGTCACGGGTTGGCCTTGGCAACCTCTCGCGTCAGGTTCCGCCAATCACCTATGTTCACCATATCCTGGCACAGGCACCATTGACCGTGAATTGGGGCGTCTGGGACCGTTAGTTCGTGACCATCCGCGAGATCGACAACTGGGAGTCCACCGACATTCTTGCCGCAGCGGAGTCCTTGTGAAGAGGAACTTGAATTCGCGCATCTGCTACATAAAGGGCTAAGAGGCCGACCATGTCCGCAACCGGCGAAACTCGACTTTTCACCTTAATTAGCCAGCGCCAATTGGAGCTCTATGCCCTGTCGCTCGAGCACGGTCCCAATTTCGACCCCGCACATATTTTCAGTGCCTATCAGGCCGAAACCGGCGGCGTAACCGGCTGCATTCTTCTTGATCCGGACACAGGAGCTTTCACATATCTGGCCATGCGCCGCCGCATCGACCACTGTTGGATCAAAGTAGATGAAAGCGGGCCCTACTCCACACCCGAGACTGCACTAGACCTACTCACCGTCGCTATGCCTGCCAGTGATCCACCGGAACCATCGCCGCCAGGAGTCAGGCGTCGCCCGCATTTGCTGAAACCGGGGCCGCGTGGACATTTCCAGAGTTCCAGCTGCTGACAACCACGATCAACCATCTGCCGGCGCTCATGGCGGTCGGCGAATGCTACCTGGCGCTTCCCAACCCCGACGCCAATTTCGTCTCGGATTTTCAAACCAACAACTTTGCGTCCCCTCTGTTCGAGCTCTACCTTTTCAGCTGCTTTCGTGAGCAGGGTTTGAACGTCCGACAAGACCATGTCTCTCCCGACTTCTTGATCGAGAAGGAGGTAACGCATGCTGGATTGAGGCAGTTACAGCAAACTCAGAGCTTCCACGCGCCGGCGGTATTGGGAAATGAGTTCACGCCCCAAAGGATTGCATTGAACGGTTCACAGGCAACCCGGCGGAACGATTCGCAAAGACGCTGCGCGGCAAGCTCCAGCGCAACTATCATGAACTGGACCTTGTAAAAGGACAGCCGTTCGCCTTAGCGATCGCCGACTTCCATGATTTCGGCTCCATGGTTTGGAGCCGCGAGGCTCTTCCCACCTACCTCTACAGCTTACGCGCGGACGTCACCGGAGATGGCACTGATCGTCGCGCGATTGGAGTGCCGATCTCAAATCTGACGGACCCACACAGCATTCCTGCTGGGCTCTTCCGCGACCCAAATTTCGCACACCTCTCGGCCGTCATCTTCAGTAATTCTGCAACGCTCGCCAAATTCAACCGCATGGGTTTCTTGGCAGGATGGCGACCGCCCGGGCTGGCGATGATCAGGCGCGACATTCTCGTCGACCGAACTCCGGGCGCATTAGAGCCTATCGATTTCAACCTTGCCGTCGACAGTGCCGAATACCAAGCACTCTGGCCGTGGGGCGAAGCTTGGTGTCAGGAACTGGAAGTGTTTCACAACCCATTGGCCACACATCCCATCCCGTTTGATCTAATCCCCGGCGTGACCCACTGGTTTGAACGCGATGGCGACATCGAATGCAGCACGATTTGGGCGAATTCAGTCATCTCGTCGATCACTCATCTACAGTTGGACGGCAAACCCGCTGTGACGAGCAAGCCGCGTGACCGTCGCCAACCTCCTGCCCCCACGAGCACAGAATAGACAACGACAATGACGAATGAGCCATCTAATCGGACGATCATCCTACATCTCCTCCGAGGCGCCGTGCCCGAACGAGCCGATGAAATCAGCGGTCTTTGGAGCCAATACGGCCATGCCGTCGAGGTCGCGCCAAGTAGAAAGGGCGTGACGATGAATGCCAACGGGAAACGTATCCAGTTCGACACTAAGACGATCGACTTGTTCTGGCTACTTGGCTTCAGCTCGTGGCGGGCCATCGAAGTGTACGCACCAGCCTTAGTTGTCGCGACATCCAACGGGTTACCGCTCGACCAAGCCCTCAGTGTCGATGAAGAACGCGGCCAATATGAATTCGACTACAAGCAGCGCATCGCCGCCGCCCAGTCGCTCATCACAGCCGAAAAGACCTCAGACGTATCCTGGCCGGTGGACATCCCCCTGCCGAGCGCCGACCGTGATGGCCTGGGCAACATTCAGCACATGGCGGCATTCGACCTTGTTGCGCTCGCCTTGGCCTTCGCCCTGCTACACGAATTCCACCAAGTCATGTTCTGCGACGATAAACGCGCGCCCTCTACGCGACCTGAAGAGGAAATCGCCTGCGACACCTATGCCCGAACTTTCATGACAAGCGAGCTCGCCGCCTATGCGAAGGTACACGGACACGATTTCGCCCAGGTCCAGAACAAGCGTGCGATGGGCATCACGCTCGCCGCCGTCATCATTCATGCGATGACGCCGCCCCATGCACGTTGGGGCAATAGCGAATATCCACCGATTACCGAACGGCTGACAGCAATGATCCGTGGCTACACTCTGCCAGCCGATTCATCATTCTGGGCCTTCACAGCCTGTGCCCTAATCGCGCTTATGCGGCAGGAAAACCTTCCGCTCGACATTGTCGCCTACTCGAACAAAGAAATGGTCGAAATGCTGCTCGACCGGCTCGGTTGAAGGCCTCTCAAGTGGCATATCTACCGAGGTCCAAGATATCCGTGGGAGTAAATGTGGGAGTATTTTTTAGACATGAAAAAGCCCAACCTTTTCAGATTGGGCTAACTCATTGAAAAATATAGTCGGGACGGATTGATTCCAAAACTCTAACCCTAGCACCTCATACCATCACCAGCATACTCCTGCTGCGCGTTCAGAAAATCCATTGAACGTCGACCGCTCTGCGCCATGTATGTTTCTGGCCTAGGTGGAGCAAAGCCGACCTCTAGCGCATCTAATAAGTCCGCCCAATATTGCATCATCCTACGTCTCGGCTCGACGTATTCTGCATGATTGTATGCAGCCCGAATTTGGTTGGTATCAGCGTGTGAAAGCTGCGCCTCAATCCACTCTTCTACAAAGCCAACCTCGTTAAGCGCCGTGGAGATCGTAGCCCTGATGCCATGACCGGTGAGCCTTCCTTTGTAACCCATCCGGCTGATCGCGGTGTTAAGGGTATTTTCACTGATCATTTCCTGCGGTTCGTATCGGTGAACCAGCAGATAACGCGCACCGCGCGTCCTTAACTGCAACAGCCGCTGCACAATTGCAATTGCTTGAATAGACAGTGGAATCACATAAGGTGGGATCTCATTCCCCTGTGTTCGAACACGGCTCCGGAGTTGCTTCACACCCTCCGGCGGCACCAGCCAAATCCCCTTGTCGAGATCGAATTGGTCTGGGGTCGCCGCCCGCAGCTCTCCTGTACGCACCCCTGTCAGCAGCAATAGCCGAATACCAAGCCGTGTCGCTTCTGCACACCCATAGTTGGTAACGGTCCTGAGCATTCCTGGAAGTTCATTTACCTGGAGGAAGGGATTATGGCGAACTGGCCGCGGCGTCTCGGCAACGAGATCAAGATCTGCTGCCGGGTTCACATCAACTAGCCCTTCCGCCATGGCAAAACGAAAGATCTGGTTGAGCCAGGTGCGTACCTTTCGAGCAGAAACCAGCGCCCCTCTGCGCTCAATTCGCCTAATGAGCTCCAGCACGTCACCACGAGAAATATCTGAGATCGGAAGATTGCCCAAACACGGCAGCATGTCCTTCTTCAGGTATTTACTGGCTTGCCCTGCACTGCCCTTCTTACTTTTCGTCAGCTTTTTACTTCGGAACTCATGCCAGCGACCAGCAACCGCTTCAAACGTGTTGTTGGCGGCGTGAGAGGCTTTTTGGCGCTCGGCGCGACGATGTGAGCGGGGATCGATATTGTTGGCCACCAGCGCACGTGCAGCCTCTCTCCGCTGGCGAGCCTCCTTGAGGCTAACGTCAGGATAGGTGCCGAGGGAAATGCGCAATTGCTTGTCATGCCAATAGAAACGGAAATGCCAGCGTTTCGAACCCGTCGTAGGCACTTGCAGAGATAAGCCATCCCCATCAGTTAACGTATAAGGCTTGCTGGCGGGCTTGGCTTGCTTGATCGCTGTATCTGTCAGAGCCATCAGACACCTCCTTTTGGATCAAGGAGGGGAATACAACCCAGCGGTAGACGGACCAATACGAAAATTGATGCGCAAGGAATCGTAAAAGGCTGTGCCAGCGGTGTACTTAAATGTGTACTTAAAAACCGTGGCTGGAAATGGATTCCAGTGGAATTCAGAAAACGAAAAAAACGGCTCAAGGCCGCTATTTCCGTAGCTTCCAGGCGTTCAGTGGGCCTTAGTGGAAGCAAATATGGCGCAGCGGACGGGACTCGAACCCGCGACCCCCGGCGTGACAGGCCGGTATTCTAACCGACTGAACTACCGCTGCGTATCGCTGTAAACCTGTTTGAAACAAACCTTAGGTAGGCTGCTTCCTGTACATGTGACCGAAAGACCCTTGGGCTTTTCAATCGCAGACCCGGAGAACCCGATCTGTACAAATATGGCGCAGCGGACGGGACTCGAACCCGCGACCCCCGGCGTGACAGGCCGGTATTCTAACCGACTGAACTACCGCTGCGCATTGTGGACTTGCGTCCGTGTAAGCTTTTTAAAATCACTTTTGAAAGCCCTCGTACTTCAGCTTTCAAACTCAACGATGGTGGGTGATGACGGGATCGAACCGCCGACCCGCTGCTTGTAAGGCAGCTGCTCTCCCAGCTGAGCTAATCACCCTTTGCTTCGTTGAGGCCGCGAAATTTACGCACCTAACGAACCTAAGTCAATAGCCTGATTGAAGTTTTTTTAAAAACCGCCTCAATCACAAAACCCTCACCACACACCAAAAGCACAAGCACAAGCAATAGCTCAATCGAAGCTCGTCCGCGCAAACTACTCGGCGTACACCATCTTGCGCGTCATGCCACCGTCGACCACGAACTCCTGCCCGGTCACGAAACCGGCGTTTCTGGACAACAGCCAGGCAACCATCGCCGCAACGTCCTCCACTGTCCCTACCCTGCCCGCCGGATGCTGGGCATGATCGGTCTCGGACAAAGGCTCGGCTCTGCGCAACGAGGGGTCGCGCGCGTCGATCCAGCCAGGGCTGACAGCATTGACACGAATCTCCGGCCCCAGACTGATCGCCAGCGCATGTGTCAGCGCCATCAGACCGCCCTTGCTGGCCGCATAAGCTTCGGTGTCGGCCTCCGACTGGCGAGAGCGTGTGGAGGTCAGGTTGACGATGCTGCCGCAATGCGCACGCAGGTAAGGCGCGCAATGCTTGGCCAGCAGCATCGGACCGCCGAGGTTGACTGCCAGTACACGGTTCCAGTGCGACAGCTCAAGGCTTTCCAGCGTAGTGTTGTGCGGATCGGCAATCGCGGCGTTGCACACCAGCGCATCGAGACGACCGAACTGCCGAAGCACCTCGGCCACACCCGCTGCGACCTGCTCTTCACTGGCAACGTCCATGGCAATGAACAGGGCATTTTCACCCAGGGCACCGGCCACTTTCGAACCACGCGCACGATCCAGATCGGTCAACACGACTTGCCAGCCTTCGGCAATCAGCCACGCTGCAATGCCGAGCCCGATACCGCGAGCGGCACCGGTCACCAGGGCGACACGACCATTGTGGACGCTGGAAAATTTCAACGCCCACGCCTCACCCGGCTTGCCACTGGCCGGTTTGCTGGCCTCGCTACTCACAACGCCGCCAGACCACGGGCCAGGTCAGCCTGCAGATCAGCCACGTCTTCCAGCCCCACTGCAACCCGAATCAGGCTGTCGCGAATACCTGCGGCCTCACGTTCCTGAGGTGCCAGACGACCGTGAGAGGTGGTGCTCGGGTGAGTGATCGTGGTTTTGCTGTCGCCCAGGTTGGCGGTGATCGAAATCAGTCGTGTGGCATCGATGAAGCGCCATGCGCCGTCCTTGCCACCCTTGACCTCGAAGCTCACCACAGCGCCGAAACCCTTTTGCTGACGCTGGGCCAACGCGTGCTGCGGGTGGCTCTTCAGCCCTGCGTAATGGACTTTTTCGATGCCATCCTGCTGCTCGAGCCACTCGGCCAGTGCCTGGGCATTGGCACAGTGAGCGCGCATGCGCAGGTTCAGGGTTTCGAGGCCCTTGAGAAAGATCCACGCATTGAACGGGCTGAGCGTCGGCCCGGCAGTACGCAGGAAGCCGACCACTTCTTTCATCTGCTCGCTGCGCCCGGCAACCACGCCGCCCATGCAACGGCCCTGGCCGTCGATGAACTTGGTGGCCGAATGCACGACAATGTCAGCACCCAGCAACAGTGGCTGCTGCAAGGCCGGCGTACAGAAACAGTTGTCGACGATCAGCATCGCGCCCTTGGCGTGCGCGATCTCGGCCAGGGCCGCGATGTCGACCAGCTCGGCCAGGGGATTGGACGGCGATTCGACGAAGAGCATTTTGGTGTTGGGCTTGATCGCCGCGTCCCAGCCGCTCAGATCGGCGAGAGGAACGTAATCAACCTCGACACCAAAGCGCTTGAAGTACTTGTCGAACAGGCTGATGGTCGAGCCGAACACGCTGCGTGACACCAGAACGTGATCACCGGCGCTGCACAGGCTCATCACCACGGCCAGGGTTGCCGCCATGCCGGTCGCTGTGGCGACAGCCTGCTCGGCACCTTCCAGTGCGGCAATGCGCTCTTCGAACGAACGCACCGTCGGGTTGGTGTAACGTGAGTAGACGTTGCCCGGCACCTCACCGGAGAAACGCGCAGCCGCATCGGCGGCCGTGCGAAATACGTAACTGGAGGTAAAGAACATGGGTTCGCCATGCTCTCCTTCCGGTGTACGGTGATGCCCGGCACGTACGGCTAGGGTATCGAAACCTACGCCTTCAAGGTCGCTGTCCAGCCGACCTGCATCCCATTCCTGAGTCATGCCGCCCACTCCTTGCCCAATTAGTTGTTGTACAGATCGATGATCGCGCTCACTGCCTGAGTCTTGATCTTGGAGGCGTCATTACGCGCGCTCTCGATCCGGTTCAAATAATGCTCGTCGATGTCGCCGGTCACGTACTTGCCGTCGAAAACCGAGCAATCGAAGTTGTCGATCTTGATTTTCTTGCTGCCGCTGACCGCTTCGATCAGGTCATTCAGATCCTGATAGACCAGCCAGTCGGCACCGATGAGGTCGGCCACGTCCTGAGTGGTGCGGTTGTGGGCAATCAGCTCGTGAGCACTCGGCATGTCGATGCCGTAGACGTTGGGGTAGCGCACAGCCGGGGCTGCAGAACAGAAGTAGACATTCTTGGCACCGGCTTCGCGGGCCATCTGGATGATCTGCTTGCAAGTGGTGCCACGCACGATGGAGTCATCCACCAGCATCACGTTCTTGCCACGGAACTCCAGCTCAATGGCGTTGAGCTTCTGGCGTACGGATTTCTTGCGCGCAGCCTGGCCCGGCATGATGAAGGTCCGGCCGATGTAACGGTTCTTGACGAAGCCTTCGCGGAACTTGACGCCCAGATGGTTGGCCAACTCCAAAGCGGCGGTCCGGCTGGTGTCCGGAATCGGGATGACCACATCGATATCGTGATCCGGACGCTCGCGCAGGATCTTGTCGGCCAGCTTCTCGCCCATGCGCAGGCGCGCCTTGTAGACCGAGATGCCGTCGATGATCGAATCCGGGCGCGCCAGATAGACGTGCTCGAAGATGCACGGTGCGTACTTGGGGTTGGCCGCGCACTGACGGGTGTGCAGCTTGCCGTCTTCGGTGATGTAGACCGCTTCGCCCGGCGCCAGGTCGCGAATCAGGGTAAAGCCCAGCACGTCCAGCGATACGCTTTCCGAGGCGATCATGTACTCGACGCCTTCGTCGGTATGACGCTGGCCGAACACGATAGGACGAATGGCGTCCGGGTCACGGAAGCCGACTATACCGTAGCCGGTGATCATGGCCACGACCGCGTAACCACCACGGCAGCGATTATGCACATCGGTCACTGCCGCGAAGATATCCTCTTCGGTCGGCTGCAACTTGCCACGCACGGCCAGCTCATGGGCGAATACGTTGAGCAGCACTTCCGAATCGGAATTGGTGTTCACATGGCGCAGGTCGGATTCGTAAATTTCCTTGGCCAACTGCTCGACGTTGGTGAGGTTGCCGTTATGCGCCAGCGTGATGCCGTAAGGCGAGTTGACGTAGAACGGCTGAGCCTCGGCCGACGTCGAGCTGCCCGCGGTGGGGTAACGCACGTGACCGATACCCATATGCCCGACCAGACGCTGCATATGACGTTGATGAAACACATCGCGCACCAATCCGTTGTCCTTGCGCAGGAATAACCGGCCATCATGGCTGGTTACGATACCGGCAGCGTCCTGGCCGCGGTGCTGGAGGACGGTAAGCGCGTCATACAGCGCCTGATTGACGTTCGACTTGCCGACGATACCGACGATGCCACACATGCGACACAACCCCTACTTAGTGGAACTGGATTTACCGAGCACATCCTGCGGCATTGTAGACGGCAGGATCTGTTCCTTGAACGGCATGTCAGCGGGTACGCTGATGCCGCTGGCGAGCCACTTGCTGGACATCCCGAGAATCAGGTTTTTCGACCAGTCAGCGACCATGAGAAATTGCGGCACCAGCCTCGACTGCTGCCACCATTGATCCTGTTGCACCGGCCCCAGGCTCAACAGCCCTACCGCCACAACGACAAGCAGGCCTCCGCGCGCTGCGCCGAAGACCATGCCGAGAAAACGATCGGTCCCGGAAAGCCCGGTGACGCGAATCAGCTCGCCTATCAGAAAATTGACCATGGCGCCTACCAGCAGGGTGGCGACAAAAAGAATGGTACAGCTCGCGATCACGCGGGCCGAAGGTGTTTCTATGTAATTGACCAGATACTGCGACAGCCCTGCGCCAAACATCCAGGCCACAACACCTGCAATGATCCACGTCGTCAACGACAGTGCTTCTTTTACGAAGCCGCGCTTCAGACTGATCAGGGCGGAGATGGCGACAATTCCGAGAATTGCCCAGTCAACCGGAGTAAATGGCACGTTGCAGCCTGCAGACGGATAAGGCGGCGCATTTTAGCAGAGCGTCCGCCTGCCGGTAAGCAGCGATTACCGGCGCGAGGCATTTTCCTTTGTGCCAGGGGCACCAGGTGCCGAACGGTCAGCCGCGCTCGGGCTGAAAGCGCACCACAATACCCTTGAGCTTTTGCTGTTTATCGAGCTGATCGCGCAGGCGATCGGCCTCGGAGCGCTCGATGAGCGGGCCGACAAACACCCGGTTCACGCCATCAGCGGTGCGAATGTAGGCGTTGTAGCCCTGGGTACGCAGCGTCTTTTGCAGATTGTCGGCATTGGCCCGATTGGACATGCTTGCCAATTGCACCGACCAACTGATCGACAGACCATTGGCATCGACGCCAGCAGGTGCTGCAGGTTTGGCAGGAGCCGGTGTCGCTGCTGGTGCAGCAGCCGTCGCTGGCGCCGGAGCGGGTGCCGGTTTGGCAGCAGGTTTGGAGACCGGAGCAGCAGGCGCTGCAGGTGCAGCCTGAACAGTCGGCGCAGGCGCGATCGGCATGGCAGGCGGCTGGTTGCTGCTCATGTCATCGTCACCCGGCACAGGCTCCTGAGGCAGAACCTGAGGCTCCGGAACAGGCACCGGATCGACCCGCACCTGCGCAGCTGCGGGTGCCTGAGGCGCGGCTGGCGCCTCGACCTGCACCTGACGTGTTTCATCTTCACGCGTGAAAAGCATGGGCAGGAAAATGACCGCCACGGCGATCAGCACCAGTGCTCCAACCATTCGCTGCTTGAATACGTTATCCAGCAAAGCCATTTGCAGCGTCCTCATCGGTGTACCGGGCCAACCATTCAAGGGCCTCGGCAACACAGTAAAATGAACCGAACAGCAGAATCTCGTCATCGGGCGTGGCATGCGCGCACTGAGCTTCCAGCGCCAACGCGATACTCTGATAGGACGTCACGCGGGCGCCAAGGTTCTGCAAGGCCGTCTGCAACTCTTCTGCTGGCCGACTGCGCGAGGTCGGAAGCGGCGCAACAGCCCACTCTTCAATGACCGGTGCAAGGTGCGCGACCACGCCGTCGAGATCCTTGTCGCCGAGCAGACCAAACACCGCTCGACGTTTGCCGCCGACTGGCTGCCGCGCGAGGCGTTGGCCCAGAAACCGGGCCGCATGGGGGTTATGGCCTACATCCAGAAGCAGGTTGAGCGACTTGCCGTGCCACCTGACGACCCTGCGATCGAGACGACCGGCGAGCCGGGTCTCGGCAAGCACCTTGCCTGTCGCATCCGCTTGCAATGGATACCCCAGCAGGGCAAAGGCCTGAAGCGCCAGCGCGGCATTCTGCATGGGCAGATCGAGCAGCGGCAGACCGCGCAGCTCGATCTGCTCGCCCTGAGCGACACCGCACCAGTCCCAGCTGTCTTCACCTATGGAAAGATCGAAATCCCGGCCACGCAGCAACAACGGACAGCCCAGCTCGCGGGCTTTGGCCAGCAGCGGCTCGGGGGGCGCCGGGTCACCGCACAGCGCTGGACAACCGGCGCGAAAGATCCCGGCTTTCTCGAAAGCGACCGACTCACGGGTGTCGCCCAGATACTCGGCATGATCGACCCCGATACTGGTGACCAGCGCCAGATCCGCATCCACTAGATTGACCGCGTCCAGACGACCGCCCAGACCGACTTCCAGCACCACTGCATCGAGCCGGGCCTGCTCGAACAGCCAGAACGCCGCCAGCGTGCCCATTTCGAAATAAGTCAGGGTGACATCGCCGCGCGCCGCTTCGACCGCAGCGAAGGCGTCGCATAGTTCCAGATCGGTTGCCTCGGCGCCCTGCACTTTCACCCGCTCGTTATAGCGAATCAAATGCGGGGAGCTGTAGACACCAACCTTCAAGCCCTGAGCCTGCAACAAGGCAGCGACAAAGGCGCAGGTCGAGCCCTTGCCGTTGGTGCCCGTCACCGTGATCACCTGTCGCGCCGGGCGTGTAAGCCCCAATTGCAGCGCCACCTGTCGAGACCGGTCCAGGCCCATGTCGATGGCCGACGGATGCAGTTGCTCCAGATAGGCGAGCCAGTCGCTCAGGGACGTAGAGGTCATATCGTCGCGGGTGCCGGCGGGACGACGATTGGCTCGATGACGGGTGCGACAAAGCGAGGGGTCGGCAGATTCATCATCTGTGCCAGCAGGTTACCCAGGCGCGGACGAAGCTCACTGCGCGAGACGATCATGTCGATGGCCCCGTGATCCAGCAGGAATTCACTGCGCTGGAAGCCTTCAGGCAGCTTCTCGCGAACCGTTTGCTCGATGACCCGTGGACCGGCAAAACCGATCAGCGCCTTGGGCTCGGCGACGATGACGTCACCCAGCATGGCCAGGCTGGCGGAAACGCCACCGTAGACCGGGTCGGTCAGCACCGAGATGAACGGCAGCCCTTCTTCGCGAAGACGCGCCAGAACAGCCGAGGTCTTGGCCATCTGCATCAGCGAGATCAGCGCTTCCTGCATGCGCGCACCGCCGGAAGCGGCGAAGCAGACGAACGGGCAGCGATTTTCCAGCGCATAGTTGGCGGCACGTACGAAACGCTCGCCGACAATGGCACCCATCGAACCACCCATGAACGAGAATTCGAATGCCGAAGCCACCACCGGCATGCCCAGCAAGGTGCCGCTCATGGAAATCAGCGCGTCCTTTTCACCGGTCTGCTTCTGCGCAGCGGTCAGGCGATCCTTGTACTTCTTGCCGTCGCGGAATTTCAGACGGTCGACCGGCTCGAGATCGGCACCCAGCTCTTCGCGCCCTTCGACGTCCAGAAAAATGTTCAGACGTGCACGTGCGCCGATACGCATGTGGTGGTTGCACTTGGGGCAGACGTCCAGGGTCTTTTCCAGCTCAGGGCGATACAGCACCGCCTCACAGGACGGGCATTTGTGCCAGAGGCCTTCGGGAACCGAGCTCTTCTTGACCTCGGAACGCATGATCGATGGGATCAGTTTGTCTACCAACCAGTTGCTCATGCTTTATATCTCCAGTACCGGTGTGGCTCGAACGACTGACAAATCAAACGCCAGTCGCATGCCCTCGGATAAATTCGTATATGGACGACGATGAAAGGATAGCGATCGACTCATGGCCGGACCTGCGCGCCCCTCACCCCGATTTTTCACAACGACGGCGTTGCTCAGTGGCACCACCGCTTACTCGATTCGACCCGCATGCCTCGTGGCGGGAACAGGCTTATGGACGGCGGCCGATCAATAGCCGTCACATCAGGTGCCGTGCACCGCACTCATGAACGCCAGGATTTTCTCCCGATCCTTGATGCCCTTGCTCTTTTCAACGCCGCCGCTGACATCCACTGCATAGGGCCGGACTTGAGCGATGGCCTGCGCCACATTGGCGGACGTCAGCCCGCCCGCCAGGATGACCGGCTTGTCCAGGTCGTCCGGAATCAATGCCCAGTCGAAGGTTTCTCCGGTACCGCCGGGCACCCCCTCAACGTAGGTATCGAGTAGCACGCCGCGTGCATTGCGATAGGTCCGGCAGACCCCGGCAATGTCATCACCGGCCTTGACCCGCAGCGCCTTGATGTACGGGCGATGATACCCATCGCACTCATCGGGTGTTTCATCGCCATGAAACTGCAGCATGTCCAGCGCGACGGCATCCAGCGTCTCGTTGAGCTCACAGCGACTGGCGTTGACGAACAGGCCAACGGTGGTGATGAACGGCGGCAACGCGGCAATGATGGCACGCGCCTGCAATACCGTCACCGCACGCGGGCTTTTCGGATAGAACACCAGACCGATCGCGTCGGCACCTGCCTCGGCGGCAGCCAGTGCATCCTCTATGCGGGTAATCCCGCAGATCTTGCTGCGAACGGCTGACATGTCGTGAGTAACCTCAAGCCTTTCGGAAAGTCCCGGATGTTAGCAAATGCTGCCGGGATCGTCAGCCGTCCAATTCCGCAAAGCCCGTAAGAAAATGAGGACCGATATAGCGCTCGGGCAACGGGAACTCATCACGGTACTCGACCCCGACCAGGTACAGCCCGTAAGGATGGGCCGTGACACCACCGGTACGCCGAATCCGGCTTTCCAGCACCTCCCGCGCCCACTCGACCGGACGCTCGCCGGTGCCGATGGTCATCAGCACTCCGGCGATATTGCGCACCATATGATGAAGAAAGGCATTGGCGCGCACATCGATCACGATCATCTTGCCGTGGCGGGTCACGCGCAGATGGTGCAACTGCTTGACCGGCGACTTGGCCTGACACTGACCGGCGCGAAAGGCACTGAAATCGTGAGTACCCACCAGGTATTCGGCAGCCTGCGCCATGCGCTCGACATCCAGCGGGCGGTGGTTCCAGGTAATTTCCTGATTCAGGTGCGCCGGGCGGATCTGATCGTTGTAGATCACATACCGATAACGCCGGGCGATGGCCTTGAAGCGCGCGTGAAAGGTGGCCGGCATGACTCTGGCCCAGGTGACGCTGACATCATGGGGCAGATTGATATTGGCGCCCATGACCCAGGCCTTCATGGTGCGCTCGGCCTGGGTGTCGAAGTGCACCACCTGACCACAGGCATGCACCCCCGCGTCCGTGCGACCGGCACACATCAGTGACACCGGTGACGCGGCCACTTTTGACAAAGCGTCTTCAAGGGTTTCCTGCACGGTCAGCACGCCGGACGCCTGACGTTGCCAGCCGCAATAGCGCGAGCCCTTGTACTCGACGCCCAGCGCGATTCGGGAAAAGCCCTCGGCTGCCATCTCGGCGGCCGGGTTATCTATGTTCGCCAAAGTGGTACAGCCTGTCGGTTCGCGAAAAGTCGGCCATTATACGGCCGCAAAAAAAACACGCTACTCAAGCCGGACATCTGAAATGCAAACGGCCGCATAAGCGGCCGTGTGCAGGTTGCCGGGGTTGAATCAGGCCAGCCGCGAAAGCATCTCCCGCGCTTCGCTTTTCTGACCGTCATCGCCCTCGGTGACGACCTCATCAAGAATATCCCGAGCGCCGTCCGCATCGCCCATGTCGATGTAGGCACGCGCCAGATCAAGCTTGGTCGCCGCCTCGTCAGTACCAGCCATGAAGTCGAAGTCCGGCTCGTCATCCAGCGCTGCCGCATCCTCGGCGGTGAATCTTGGCTCATCGAGCGGCGGATGTTCGAGATTCTGCGAAAGACGCTCAAGCTCGGCGTTGACGTCGTCGATTTCAGTCGCGAATGCCTGGCTTGCCTGATCGGTTTCAATCTCGTCCGCCAGCGACAGGTCGAAATCCTCTGGAAGCTCGAGGTCATCAGTGACCGGTGGTGTAGGCGAGGTTTCACCCAAATCCAGCGGATCTTCGCCAAGGCCGAGCAGGAAATCATCTTCGCTCTTGAGGGCCGGGTCTTCCTCGGACAAGTCCAGATCGAAGTCGGCGAGGTCCTGCGGCGTTGCCGCTGCACGGGCCTCTTCCTGCTGCTGCATGACAGACTCGAAGCTCAGCTCTTCGTCATCCGCTACCGCCGAGACCTTGGGCTCGTCGAGCATCAGGTCATCGAGATCGTTAACGGTAGAGACTTCAGGCACAGACGGTTCTTCGAACTCGTCCAGGCTCAAGTCAAAATCGTTATCGAACGGGTCTGCCTCTTCGACAGGCTCTGCGGCCAGCGGAGCGGTGACTTCCGGCTCAGGCTCAGGCGTTGCAACAATTTCAGGCTCGGGCTCGGGCTCCTGCTCTGCCGAATCATCGGCCAGCAGCTCTTCAAGATATTTGGCATCGAGCTCTGCAACCAGTGCGGCCGTTGTAGCCGCCGCGGCGGCTGCAGCGACGGCAGGAGCAGCCGATGCAGTAGAGGTTTCAGAAGCCAGCGGCGCAGCAACAGGAGCCACCGGCTTCAGGGTCGAGTTAAGTTCTTCCCGCTGCTCGACCTCAGCTTCAAGCTTTCCCGCAGCCACCAGTTTACGTTCGTGGGCGGCATAGGCTTTGTTGTTACCCTGCTCGGCGTAAATTTCCATCAGTTTCAGACGGATATCGTCGCGCTTGGGGTCTTCGTTGACGGCTTCTTCCAGCAGCTCGATCGCCTGATTCATACGACCGTAAGCGATATGGATCTCGGCCTGAACCAGCGGATCGGCAGGACGTTCACGACCGGCAACGGCTGCTGCGGCGCCTCCCATGCGCACGTTGGGCGGCGGCACATCAAGCCCGTCGAAGCTGGCGGGCGGTGCATTCATGTCCATGTCCGAGACGAAATCCGACTCCTCGGCCAGCGCACGCGCCATGCGCTTGTGCTTCTCGGCTTCGGCCTTCGCCGCGCGACGACGCGCCAGGAACAACAACAGCAAGGCCAGAATCAGCAGTACCGCCCCACCGATCAGGCCAAGCAGTACAGGGTTGTTGATGATTTTCTGCAGCGCGTCCTGGTCTTCGTCTGCTGCAGCAACCGGCTCCACCGCCAGCGGCTGCTCTGGCGCCGGCGTCGCAACTTCGGCAGCACCGGCAGGCAATGCATCTTCAGGCGCAATCTCGCCAGCCGGTTTGACCGGAGCACCGTTGGCGTCGACCAGCGAGGCAGGCACTGCCGCGTTGGCCGGCGTTGCAGCTTCCGGAGTAGCGGCAGGTGGAGGCACGGCTGCGCCAGCGGCCTGCATCTTGGCCAACTGACCGTTTTTCAACTCGATCAGACGCTGCAGCTTGTCGAGTTGGCTTTGCAGGTCGTTCATGCGGCTTTTCAGCTCGGCATTATCACGGCGTGTGGTATCCAGCGCTTCCTGAGCCACGGCCAGCTTGTTGCCCAGATCGCTGTCGCCCGCCGCACCTTTTGCCGCCGGCTTGCCGCTTGCCGAGACCAGACTGAGGTTATCGGAGGTATCGACTTTGGAAGGCGCCGCACCCGCGCGGTCACGACGGGTAGCATCGACCTGACGTGTACCGGCCGGCAGACGGCGACCTTCACGCCAGGCGCTGTATTGCCGGGAAACTTCTGCCACTGCCTGTGATTGCGGCAGCGCGGTGGTCTGCTGCGGCGTCGGAAGGCGCAGCACCTGCCCTTTCTTCAGGCGGTTGA
The DNA here is from genome assembly GCF_900074915.1 of Pseudomonas cerasi. Lineage (GTDB taxonomy): Bacteria > Pseudomonadota > Gammaproteobacteria > Pseudomonadales > Pseudomonadaceae > Aquipseudomonas > Aquipseudomonas cerasi. The sequence goes on along the minus strand of NZ_LT222319.1, from coordinate 1,663,697 downwards.
TGTTGCCACCAATGAACGCATCCGGATTCAACGCCTGAATCGCCAGCATGGTTTGCTGGACAGTCCCGCCATTGCGCACCTTCGCAGCAATTTCCCACAAAGTGTCGTTATTGGCGGTGACGTACTGTGACTGCTTGTCGGCGGCTGGCGCTGGCAATGCGGATGTGTTGGCTGCCGGTGCTGGCGCCTCGGCTGCCGGCGCTTCAGCCGACGGGGCTACCGTTGCCAGTTGCGCAGGCGCCGCGGGCGCTGCAGCTGGGGCCGGGGCAGCAGCCGCAGCGGCTGCCTCGGGAGAGAATTTCGGCGGATCGAGCAGAAGGCTGTACTCACGCAGCAACCGGCCATTGGGCCAGAGCACCTGAACCAGGAACTTCACATAAGGCTCGCGCACCGGCTTGCTGGAAGTAATGCGCAGAACACTTTTACCGCTGGCATTGATAACCGGGGTAAAGGTGAGATCGTTGAGAAATGCCTGACGGGTCACACCTGCCTGCGCGAAGTCAGCCGTGGTGGCCAGGCTGGGCACAACTTGCGTTGCGTTGAACCCCTGAGCCTCGGTCAACTCGATTTCCGCTACCAATGGCTGATTCAGGGTCGACTTGACCGACAATTCCCCGAGCCCCAGCGCCTGCGCCATACCCGATGACAGCGCTGATGCCGCAGCGATTGCTAATACCAGTTTACGAACCTGAACCATAGCCCATCCCTTGTTTAAAGATTCCCCGAGATCCGGGGAGGTAGTCCTGCATTTGGGTGTAAGGCGTATCGCCGCTAAAACAATTATTCAAATTGTTGCCAAGTATCTTTTACACATAGTCTTTTATCAACAATTCGCCAACCTGCACAGCGTTGAGCGCAGCGCCTTTGCGCACATTATCCGAGGTCAGCCACAGATTGAGCTGCTCGGAATCGTCGGTTCCCGCCCTGACGCGTCCCACATAAACCACGTCCTGGCCCACCGCATCGCCCACCGGCGTAGGGTAATCCCCCGCATCGACCAGTTCGATTCCGTCTGCAGACTCGAGTGCAGCATTGACCGCCGCCACGTCGACCGCCCCGGCCGTGCGCAACGCTACCGTGAAGCTGTCACCAAAGAACACCGGTACCTGAATGCAGGTCGCAGACACTTTGAGCGATGGCAGCGCCAGCAGTTCGCGCAATTCTTCGACCAGACGCCTTTCCAGCGGCAGGTGCCCCGACGCGTCTGGTGTACCTACTTGCGCCAGCAGGTTGAACGCCATCTGACGATCAAAAAACCGCGCTTCCAGCGGGCGAACATTCAATAGCTCGGTGGTCTGACGAGCCAGCTCACTGACGCCTTCACGCCCCAGTGCCGATACCGCCAGACACGCCGTTACCGCCACCGACTGTATATCGATCAGGCCGAGCAACGGCGCCAGAGCCAGGGCAACCGCAGTGGCAGAAGCACTGGGACTGGCAACCAGACAAGGAGCGACGCCACGGTTGTGCAAAAGCGTAGCATCTATTTCCGGCACGACATTAGGTGCCTGGACTGCGGTAAATGCGCCCGACAGGTCGATGACCGTGCACCCCGCCGCTACCGCCTTTTCGGCGTGACTGCGACTGACCGCAGGTCCTGCAGCGAAAAACGCCATGCGCACCGTGTTGAAATCGAACTCGTCGACTTCACGTACGCGCACATTCTTGCCTCGAAACGGCACCGAGTGGCCTGCGGATTCGATGCTGGCCAGCAGGTACAGATTGCCGACCGGGAAATTGCGCTCCTCCAGAACCTGCACAACGGTTTCGCCGACAGTACCGGTTGCGCCGACTACGGCGATATCAAAGGACTGGCTCATGCAAAAACCTCAGGAAAATCAGGGAGCGGCACTTTAACCGCCGCATTGCCGACAGGCAATTCAAGCCGGCAATCAGGTGTGTATTTCAAGGCTCGAGCCCTATCGGGAAGAACACGCCATGGCTCCAGATGCCCAGCCAGCGCTGTTCATCTATATCGCGGGAAACGGCCAGCTCGACCAACTGATAGAAAACATTGCGGTGAATCAGCGCCTCCAGATTGCTCCGCACGTGAATGTAGGGCGCCGGTTCATGGGTATCAGGGTCGGTTACAACGCGTAAAGGGTGTTCCGGTCCCGCCTCGGCCTGATCCTCTACATTGGTCAGAAAGCGCAACACCTGGCCCTCACCCTCCCCCAGCACCTCAAGGCTGACGGCGACAAAAGGCGCATCATCAACCGTGATGCCGACCTTCTCCACAGGAGTGATCAGGAAATAGTCGTCGCCGTCGCGGCGCATGATGGTCGAGAACAACCGGACCATCGGCTTGCGGCCAATCGGCGTACCCAGGTAATACCAGGTACCGTCGCGAGCGATACGCATGTCGATATCGCCGCAGAAATCCGGATTCCACAAATGAACAGGCGGCAACCCCTTGGTTTTGGGGATCTGTGCAAACAGATCACCCGCCTTGTTTGAATCGGTCACTCCACTCTCCTGATGCGAGCTTTAGGCTCTAGCGTTCGACACCCAATAAGGTACGAGCGTAGTCCTCAAGAGGCGGACCCAGCAAATCCTCGGGGCTTTTGTCGTAAAGCGTCAGCAATCCGCCACGGCTGCGAATGCGTGCGCTGTCGATGAGGTAGCGGGTGCCGGTCTCGATCAGCATCAGCTGAATGACGCCGCTGTCGACGCCCAGACGATCCACCGCTTCCTGATCGGCCCATTGATCGCCATTGCCGATTCGGTCGTCAGCCTTGGCGAAACGCGCATAGAGCAAATAATGTGCGCCCGCAGCACGCGCCTCGACCATGGCTTCATCCAGCCCCAATGGGCCTCGGGCACGACGAACCATCGGGAAGTACTCGATAAAGCCCTTGAAGGCTTCTTCAGCCACCACGTTGGGGCGCGGATAGGCATTGCCTGGCGGCACGAAGGCGCCCTGAGCGATGTAAATGAACGAGTCAGGCTGCACGCGCCAGTTGGCAGTACGACGGGTTTCGCTATGGTCGAGCAGACCTGCGTCGCTGAATTGCTCGCGAACACCTTCGCCCATGTCACTGACTTTCATGCAGCCACTCAACGCCAGAAGCGCGAGCAGCATAACCAGGCTACGCATTATCCCCTCCCAAATACCGGTGACGGAAAACCGGCGAATGGTCGTCGGATGCAGCTTCCGCGCCATATCTGGCACAGCCGCCATCAAAGCCTTGAAGCTGGCGCTCAAGACCGGGCTGGCGGGTTATTCGGCGGCGGGATCCGGCGTGGGCTCAGCGCTGACGTCGCCGTCGCGCTTGCGCTTATTGCCCATGCGTACGCCGATATCCATTAGGAAGTGGAAGAAGCCTTCCTGGTCTTCCAGCACGTTGCTCCAGAACGGCGAGTGATACAGCGCAACGGCGCCATGCACCAGCGCCCAGGCAGCACAGTAATGGTAGTAAGGCGGGACATCTTCGAGCTTGCCTTCACTGATGCGGCCTTTGATCAGCAGCGTCAGGTGTTCGAAGTTGGAAGCGCGGATCTTGTGCAGCTCTTCGACCAGCTCAGGCACCTGATTGCCCTTGACCACCTTCTCTTCCAGGCGGTCGAACAGGCGATAGCGCTGCGGGTCACGCATGCGGAATTCGAAGTAGGCGCGCGAGAGCGATTCCTTGTCCTTGTCGACATCGGCCGAATGCAGCAGCTCGTTCAGGTCCCGCTCGTAGTCGAGCATCAGGCGCAGGTAGATTTCCGCCTTGGACTTGAAGTGCTTGTAGATGGTGCCTTTGCCAATGCCGACGGCGTCCGCGATCATCTCGACAGTGACGCTGTCTTCGCCTTGCTCGAGAAACAGCTTTAGCGCGGTGTCGAGAATTTCCTGCTCACGGCGGCGAAATTCACGGACCTTACGAGGTTCTTTCTGCATAGAGAGGTCTGTCAGGATCGAAATCGAAGCGGGGTATTATGCCCAATCGGCGCTAAATTGCACGGTTCATCCATACTTGTCGACCTGCATGAACGATTCGCACGGGAAATCCGCACCGGTCATCGCGCGCCCGCTAGCATTCCGCTGCGCTGGAAATCTAGTGCGCTGGCAACGCGGGGGCAGCGACGACAAATTCCAGATAACCCGTGATCACCACATACAACGTGAAGTAGGCAAAGATCAGCGCCGAGGCTATGTAAGACCAGCGCAACATTCGCTCGCCCATGAAACGCCCTCCCTGGTGAGCCAGCGCACACAGCGAGATCGACCAGACCACGCCTGCGGCGACGAACCCGGCGAGAAAGGTCGAAGCGCTGGCAAGATCAGAGCCTTGCCGGGCAATCAGCGCTCCGCCGACTGCGGCAAACCAGAGGATGGCGCTGGGAGAGGACATCGCCAGAAAGATCCCGCGCAGGAACAGCGCCAGGCTGGATTTTTCCGATGCAACGTCCTGGCTGCCGAGACCAGTGCTGACGGCAGTGGCACACATGACCATCCTGAAGCAGAACCAGGCCAGCACCGCAGTGCCGCCAATCCAGAGCACGTAGCGCACCGCTTCATATTGCAGCAGCACGGCCATGCCGAGCATGGCCAGGATTGCGTAGGCCAGATCCCCAACGCAGGTTCCCAGGCCCAGCCACAGGCCTCTGGAAAAACCGCGCTGCATGGACAGCGTAATCATGGCGATGTTTGCCAGACCGATGTCCAGGCACAAGGAAAGACTCAGCAGAAAACCATTGGAAAACTCCACCCCACCACTCCATTACTGCGACGCCTTGGTATTTCGCCCGATGAGAGTGTTCATCTAGCACTCAAGGATCGCTTTAGTATTCCAAAACTGTTTAAAAAACGACCAAAAGACACTGGACGCTACGCCGCCCTGAACAATACTTAAGCTGCTGACGCGTCATCATTCCCCAAATGACTCGGCAGTAGAGGTGCCAAAGGAAGAGCGCACCTTTGTTTTACTCCTAATGGTCTTAACCCGGCTTCACCCCCCAGAATCCGGGTTTTTTTTGCCTGCGATTTGCCTGCCCGTCGACGTCCGTATCCGTCAGCGCTGAACGTGCGCCAGCGGAAACAGGCGAGCGAAATTGGCTGTGGTCTGCTCGGCAAAGCGCTCATAGGGCTCGCCTCGCAGCATGGCCAAAAACTCGGCAACCTCACGTACGTACTGGGGCAGATTCGGCTTGCCCCGGTACGGGATCGGTGCGAGGTACGGGGAGTCGGTCTCGACCAGCAAACGATCGGCGGGCACCTGCCTGGCAACGTCGCGCAGGGCATCGGCATTGCGAAACGTCACGATACCGGACAGCGAAATGTAGTAACCCAGGTCCAGCGCGGCCTTGGCCATCTCCCAGTCTTCGGTGAAACAGTGCAGGACACCGGCGTGGGGCAAGGCGGCTTCGCGCAACAGGCTGAGGGTATCGGCACGTGCGCCCCGAGTGTGGATGACCACTGGTTTTTCAGTGATTCTGGCTGCCTCGAGATGAACCCGGAAAGACGCCTGTTGCAGCTCGGCCGCTTCAGGTTCGTAGTGATAGTCCAGACCGGTCTCGCCAATCGCTACCACCCGCGGGTGATCCAGTTCCTTGAGCAACCAGTCCAGGGGCGGCATTTCGCCGGGCTTCACGTCCAGCGGATGAATGCCCACCGAGCAATCGACATCCGCGTAGCGTTCGGCGAGTGCCTTGACCGCACTCGCATTGTCGGCGCTGACACCGATGCAGAGAAAATGCCCGACCCCTCTGCCACGGGCGGCATTGAGGGCTGCATCCAGAGAGCCGTCGTGCTGGGCAAGGTCAAGGCGATCGAGGTGACAATGGGAATCTACAAGCATGGGTTAAAACACAACTACATCGTATGGGTTGGACGATCGGACTTGAGAGCGCCGACCAGGTAAGTTTCGATCAGATTGCGGGCGGTGTTGTCGCCGTCATTGAACTGCACGCCCACGCCAGCGGTGCGATTGCCCTGGGCGCCTTTTGGCGTGATCCAGGCAACCCGGCCGGCTACCGGAACCTTTTCCGGTTCGTCCATCAGATTGAGCAGCATGAACACTTCATCGCCCAGCTTGTAGCTTTTGCTGGTCGGAATGAACAGCCCGCCGTTTCTGATGAACGGCATGTACGCAGCGTAGAGAACGGATTTGTCCTTGATGGTCAGGGACAGAATGCCATTACGTGGACCTGTGCTCGGCGGCAAACTCATGACAACACCTCAACGGTTCCGGATAACGCAGAGTCTACGCCTGTCCCGGCAGGCCTGCCCACTGCACCAACAACGCTTCAAGCAGCAAGACCCTATTGAGGTTGGCCTTGGACATGACTTTCTGACGCTGCGCCAGAATCCAGTCCTGAATATCCAGCACTTTGGCGCGAGAAGACTTCTGCGCCAGGTACTGAATCACCTTGCGCATGTCACCCAGGCCAAGGCCTTCCTCGTCCTGCGTCATCTGATAGCGCAGGATCAGATGCGACCAGTCACAGAACCAGTCGAACAACAGTAACAGCGGAATATCCTTCCAGCCCTCGGCCAGCTGGGTAGCCGACTGTTGTTGCTTGAGCAGCTTCTTGACGCCGTCGACCACCAGCGCGCGCTGTTCGCGAACGCCCTGCGTATGCAGCGCCACCGCAGCCAGCGGCGACCCGGCGGCCAGCGTCAGCAACTCGAAACGCTCGTCCTGGGTACAATCGGGCAAGGCCCCGCTCAGCCAGTCGAGACTCATCTGCTCGCCAGGCAATGGGCAGGCCTGCTGCACGCAGCGGCTCTTGACCGTTGGCAGCAAACGACTCGGCTGATGGCTGACCAGCAACAGAACGGTATTGCCTGACGGCTCTTCCAGACTTTTCAGCAAGGCATTGGCGGCGTTGGTATTCATCGCTTCCACCGGCTCGACGAGCACCACCTTGCGCCCGCCCATCTGGGCGGTCTGCACCACGAAACTGACCAGATCACGCACCTGATCGACCTTGATCGGTTTGTCCGCCTCTTCCGGTTCAAGCACGTAATTGTCAGGATGGCTGCCAGCCGCCAGCAGCAGGCAGGACTTGCAGTGCCCGCAGGCATCAAGCCCTTCGGGCGTCTTGCACAACAGGCTGGCCATCAGCCGTTCAGCCAGGGCGCGCTTGCCGATACCCGCCGGCCCGTGCAGCAGATAGGCGTGAGCATGCTGGGCGCGACCGGCCATCTGCTGCCAGAGCGAAGCCTGCCAGGGGTAGGCTTCAGCCACGTTGCAGCTCCAGCAACTGAGGCAGCAAGGTATCGAGGGAAGCCTGAACATCGGCCAGGGCCTGTGCGGCGTCTACCAGGCGATAGCGCGCAGGTTCAGCCTTGGCGCGCTCCAGATAGGTGCTGCGCACGGCGTCGAAGAATGCCCGGCCTTCCTGCTCGAACCGATCCAGCCGACCGCGTGCAGCGGCACGTGAAAGGCCGATCTCCACGGGCAGATCGAACACCAGCGTCAGGTCAGGTCGCAGGTCGCCTTGAACGAATTGCTCCAGCGCTGCAATACGCTCATGGGACAGGCCGCGACCGCCGCCCTGATAGGCGTAGGTCGCATCGGTAAACCGATCACAGAGCACCACCTCGCCACGCGCCAGCGCTGGACGAATGACTTCGGCCAAATGCTGTGCACGCGCGGCAAACACCAGCAGCAATTCGGTGTCGGCGCTCATGGCCTCGTCGCTGGGCGCCAGCAACAGCTCGCGAATACGCTCGGCCAGCGGAGTGCCGCCCGGTTCGCGGGTCAGCAGTACCTGAATACCCTGCGCACGCAATTGCGCCGCCAGGTAGTCGCGGTTGGTGCTTTTGCCTGCACCTTCCGGGCCTTCAAGAGTGATAAACAAGCCAGTCACAGGTCATCCTTAATCGTCATCATTGCGCACTCGGCTCGGACTGCGGCGCATCCGGAGCATCCGCAGGCACGGTTTCCGAAGAGGGCGAGTCAGTTGCCGGTGCCGGTGTGGCCGGTGCTGCAGGTGCCGGGCTGGAGCGATAATCCGCGCGGCGCTTGAGCTGATAGTCACGCACGGCCGCATTATGGGCATCCAGGTCGTCCGAGAACACATGGCTGCCGTCACCCTTGGCCACGAAATACAGGCTGCTGCCGTCCACCGGATTGAGCGCAGCATGAATCGCTTCGCGCCCCACCAGCGAAATGGGCGTCGGCGGCAGGCCGGCGATCATGTAGGTGTTGTAGGGTGTTGCTTCCTTGAGGTTGGCGCGGGTCAGTTTGCCGTTGTAGCGCTCGCCCATGCCGTAGATAACGGTCGGGTCGGTCTGCAACTGCATGCCCAGCTTCAGGCGACGCACGAACACACCGGCTATCTGGCCGCGCTCCTGAGGTACGCCGGTCTCCTTCTCGACCAGCGACGCCATGATCAGCGCCTGGTAAGGGTTTGAATAGGGAGCCTCTGACGACCGCGCATTCCATTCCTCGTCGAGTACATCTTCCAGGCGGCTATAAGCCTGCTTGAGCAATTCGGCATCGGTCATGCCGCGCACGTAGCGGTAGGTGTCGGGAAAGAAGCGGCCTTCTGGAAACACATCGGGATGGCCGATTTTCGCCATCAGCTCGCTGTCGGACAGACCTGCCAGCGTTTGATCGAGCTTGGCCTGCTTGGCCAGCGCAGCACGCACCTGGCGGAAATTCCAGCCTGCGACCAGCGTCAGGCTGTATTGCACGACCTCCTTGCGCTTCCAGACGTCGAACAGGCCCTTGACGTTCATACCCGGCACCATGCGGTATTCACCGCTGTGCAGCGCCTGTCCGGACAGGTTGAAACGCCAGTAGAGACGCAGCCAGAAAGCGTCCTTGATCACGCCATCGGCCTGCAATCGATTGAGTACGCCGGTCGGCGTTGAACCAGCAGGAACGTCCAGCAGTTGTTCCTGAGCCACCTCAAGTGGCTGGTTCAGCGCCTGATACTGCTGCCAGAACGCAAAGCCGAGCAGCAAACCTGCCAGGACAACCGCTGTTTCCAGCAACACCAATATTTTTCGGATCAAAATCAGATATCCAGAAGGGTGCGGGCAATACCTTGCAGTTTACGGGTGAGCGGCCCGACCGGCCAGTTCAACGCTGCAAAGCTGCAAACCGGCCAGAGGCCGTACACGCTATTGCATAGAAACACTTCGTCCGCCGATTCAAGGTCAGACATGTGCAGGTCACGGATATCGACAGCCAGCCCCAGCTTTGGTGCCTGATCCAGCAACTCGGCACGCATCACACCGGCGACCCCGCAGCGGCTGAGATCGGCAGTCAGCAGACGACCCTGACTGACCAGAAACAGGTTGCTGTAGACACCCTCTATCAGTCGCCCGGACGTGTCACGCATCAAGCCCTCGGCGTGCTCGCTGTCACTCCACTCGGAGCGAGCCAGTACCTGCTCCAGACGATTGAGGTGCTTGAGTCCAGCCAGAAGCGGCTGTTCCGCCAGACGCGTCTGGCAGGCAAACAGGCGCACGCCCTGCTCGGCATGCACACCCGGATAGGCTGGCGCAGGGCCGCCCTGCAGGATTCGACGCGATTGGGCATTGGGGGCTGGAGCGTAACCGCGCTGGCTGTCGCCGCGGGTAAGGATCAGCTTCATGACCCCATCGCCAAGCTCTGCAGCGAAGCGGGTCATTTCTGCACGGATAAGCGCATGATCGGTTGCGATCGACAAGCGCGCGCATCCGTTTTCGAGACGCTGCAGATGGCGCTCCAGGAGCAATGGCTGCCCGGCCTTGACGACGATGGTTTCAAACAGTCCATCGCCGTAGGCCAGCCCCCGGTCCTTGAGGGACAAGGCGTCTGCGGGGCAGCCATCGACCCAGGCGGGCATTACTCGGCGAACCGACGGAATACCAGCGAGCCGTTGGTGCCACCGAAGCCGAAGGAGTTCGACAGAACGACGTCGATCGGCATGCGGCGCGCTTCGTGGGGCACGAAGTCCAGATCGCAGCCTTCGCTTGGCTCATCCAGGTTGATGGTCGGCGGAGCCACCTGATCAACCATTGCCAACACACTGAAGATCGCTTCGACAGCACCGGCGGCGCCCAGCAGGTGGCCGGTCATCGACTTGGTCGAACTGACTGCCAGCTTGTAGGCGTGATCACCGAATACCGATTTGATCGCAGAAGCTTCGGCCAGATCGCCTGCAGGCGTCGACGTACCGTGTGCGTTGATGTACTGCACCTGATCGGGATTGACCCTGGCATCACGCAACGCATTGACGATGCAGCGCGCAGCACCGGCGCCGTCATCAGGTGGCGAGGTCATGTGATAGGCGTCACCGCTCATGCCGAACCCGACCAGCTCTGCATAGATGGTCGCGCCACGCGCCTTGGCGTGCTCAAGCTCTTCGAGCACCATGGCACCGGCACCATCTGACAGGACGAAGCCATCGCGGCCCTTGTCCCAGGGACGACTGGCGCGGGTGGGGTCGTCGTTGCGGGTCGACAGCGCACGCGCTGCACCGAAGCCGCCCAGACCGAGGCCGCAGGCGGCCATTTCGGCGCCGCCAGCGATCATCACGTCCGCTTCGTCATAGGCGATGTTGCGCGCGGCCATGCCGATGCAGTGGGTTGCAGTGGTGCAAGCCGTCGCGATGGAGTAATTGGGTCCCTGTGCGCCCAGATGGATCGACAGGAAACCGGAAATCATGTTGATGATCGAGCCAGGAACGAAGAACGGTGAAATCCGTCCCGGACCCTGCTCGTGCAGCAGACGACTGCTGTTTTCAATATTGGTCAGACCACCGATGCCCGAACCCATGGCAACGCCGATGCGCTCACGGTTTGCATCAGTGACTTCAAGGCCGGCATTACGCACTGCCTGGAAGCTGGCCGCGAGGCCATACTGAATAAAGAGATCGAGGCGGCGCGCTTCTTTGGGCGCGAGGTATTCTTCGACATTGAAACCCTTGACCGAGCCGCCGAAGCGGGTGGTGAAGGCTGACAAGTCCGTGTGCTCGATAAGGCCAATGCCACTGCGGCCCGCCAGAATGCCTTGCCAACTGCTGGGCACGTCATTGCCCAGTGGCGAAAGCATGCCCATCCCGGTGACCACGACGCGTCTACGCGACACAGGACTCTCCTTCTCTCTTGTTTACGGAACAATCACAGCGTTTTTTAAAGAAAAAACCGCACGCCGATTAAAGCAGTGCGGTTTTCCCGTGACAGCAGTCAGCGACTACAAATCTTAAGCCTGATGGTTAGTGACGTAGTCGATTGCTGCTTGAACGGTAGTGATCTTTTCCGCTTCTTCGTCCGGGATTTCGGTCTCGAATTCCTCTTCCAGAGCCATTACCAGCTCGACGGTGTCCAGGGAGTCAGCGCCCAGGTCCTCAACGAAAGAAGCAGTGTTGACAACCTCTTCTGGTTTGACGCCAAGTTGCTCTGTAACGATTTTCTTGACGCGCTCTTCGATGGTGCTCATACCTAGTTTTAACTCCTAGTGGAAATGTTCAGGCATCTGGCCAGTGGGTAAGTGTATAGAAGAGGTTTTGCGAATTTCAAGCTTAACGCTCTCCCCTTATGCCCAACCGTACCTTCGCCCATTCATAGATTGCAGCTTTATAACGGATTTTAGACAGCTCGTATGACATTTTTTTGAAACAGGTCGTCACATTAGCTCATGTACATGCCGCCGTTAACAGGGATTGTGGCCCCGGTAACGTAGCCTGCGCCTTCGGACGCAAGAAAAGCGACTACGTGCGCAATCTCTTCGGCTTGCCCCAAACGGCCCAGGGGTATCTGGGTAATCAGTGACTCACGCTGAGCCTCAGGCAGCTCACGCGTCATGTCGGTGTCGATGAAACCCGGTGCCACCGAATTCACGGTGACCGCCCGCGAGCCCACTTCACGGGCCAGAGCCCTGCTGAAGCCTTCCAGACCGGCCTTCGCGGAAGCATAGTTTACTTGACCGGCGTTGCCCATGGCACCCACAACCGAACCAATGCTGATAATACGTCCCCAACGCGCCTTGGTCATGCCACGCAAAACGCCCTTGGAAAGACGGAAAAGGCTGTTCAGATTGGTGTTGACGACGTCATACCATTCGTCATCTTTCATGCGCATCATCAGGTTATCACGGGTGATACCGGCATTATTGACCAGAATCAACGGTGCGCCAACGCGCTCCTGAATGGTGGACAGGACCGAATTCACAGACTCGGCATCACAGACATCCAGCATCAGGCCAAAGCCTTCGATGCCGTTTTCCTTGAACGTCGCACTGATGCGCTCGGCGCCGGACTCTGACGTCGCGGTGCCCACGACAACAGCACCGTTGCGTCCCAATTCCAGAGCAATGGCTTGACCAATGCCGCGACTTGCACCGGTTACCAGTGCCACTTTACCTTGAAGACTCATGCAGGCTTCTCCTAATCAGGCCAGTGCCGCGCGCGCGGCGGCAAAGGCGTCCGGGGTATCAAGGTTGTAGGTAATCACGCCGTCGGCGCAACGCTTGTTCAGACCGGCCAGCACTTTGCCCGGACCGCACTCCACAAGTTGGGTCGCACCGCGACTCGCCAGACATTGAATTGATTCGACCCAGCGTACCGGCTTGTACAACTGCTCCAGCAAATCACGCTTGAGCGTCGCCAGATCACTGACAGCACTGGCACTGACGTTTTGTACCAGCGCGATTTCCGGCGCCTGCCATTCGATGGCCTCAACGGCCTCGGCGAAACGTTCCGCGGCCGGGCGCATCAGTTCGCAGTGCGATGGCACGCTGACCGGCAACGGCAAGGCGCGCTTGGCACCACGGGCCTTGCACAGCTCCATGGCACGCTTGACGGCCTCGGCGGAACCGGCAATCACCACCTGACCCGGCGAGTTGAAATTCACGGCACTGACGACTTCGCCCTGCGCCGCTTCGGCGCAGGCTGCGATAACGTCGGCATCATCCAGACCCAGAATGGCGGCCATGCCGCCCTGACCCGCTGGCACCGCTTCCTGCATCAACTGGCCGCGACGCTCGACAAGCTTCACGGCGTCGGCCAGGCTCAGGCTTTGCGCGGCCACCAGTGCGCTGTATTCACCCAGGCTGTGACCGGCGACGAACGCAGGAACCGCACCGCCCTCGGCCAGCCACACATGCCACAAGGCAACGGAAGCGGTGAGAATGGCCGGCTGGGTCTTGTCGGTCTGATTGAGCAGCTCGGCAGGACCGTTCTGAGTCAATGCCCACAGGTCGTAGCCGAGGGCTTCGGAAGCCTGCTCGAAAGTGTCGAGGATCAGCGGATGCTGCGCGCCTTGCTCGGCGAGCATACCGAGCGATTGCGATCCTTGACCCGGAAAGACGAATGCGAGGGATGCAGACATTTGACAAGCCTCTGAATTATTGTCGCCAAAATGGGCGTCCGGACAAGCCGAACGCGGGAATTCTAATTTACATGACTGATCGGTTGGATGACTGACCAGTCTGATGCGTCACATTTTCAGGTTCGGCCGTCCTGAAACATCGCTTCAAGCCGCCCCCTCAAACGCTCTGGCAGGTTTTCACGGGACTCGACGACCGCTCGCTGAATCGCACTCTGAAAACCTGAAACACTCGCAGAACCGTGGCTTTTCACCACGACCCCCTGCAACCCGAGCAGGCTCGCACCATTATGACGGGCGGGTGCCAGATCGGTCTGCAAGCGCTTCAGCAAGGGCAACGCCAGCGCGCCGACTGCCCTGCTGAGCAGATTACGCTGGAACAGCGCCTCGATTCTGGCTGCAATCATGGTCGCCAGCCCCTCACTCGACTTGAGCAATACGTTGCCGACGAAACCATCACACACCACCACGTCAGCCTCCCCCCTGTACAACCCGTCGCCTTCTACATAACCAATGTAGTTAAGCCCCGACGCAGACTGCAAAAGACCGGCAGCACGCTTGACCTGCTGATTGCCCTTGATGTCTTCAGTGCCCACGTTGAGCAAGGCCACTCTGGGCGTTGCGACACCGAGGATCTCGGCAAGCACCGAACCCATCACTGCAAACTGATAGAGCGCCTCGGCACTGCAATCGACGTTCGCCCCCAGGTCCAGCAGTTGGCAATGACCCGAGCAAGTGGGAATGGCTGCGATCATTGCCGGGCGGTCGATCCCTGGCAAGGTCTTGAGCACGAACCGGGAAAGCGCCATCAGCGCACCGGTATTGCCGGCACTGACACAGGCCTGGGCCTGACCGCTGGCCACCAGCTCGAGAGCAACGCGCATGGAGGAGTCAGGTTTGCCACGCAACGCCTGAGACGGACGCTCGTCCATCGCAATCGTTTCACTGGCATGAATGACACGCAGGCGCGAACGGTCCACGGCTTCATGAGCAGAGACGAGTTCTTCAATAAGGGGAGCTTGGCCGACAAGGGCCAGGTGAAGCGAGGGAGTAGCTGTCAGGCACGCGAGGCTTGCCTGAACAATGTTGCGGGGACCGAAGTCCCCGCCCATTGCGTCGATCGCGATGATCGGAGCGGACAAGAAATTACTCGTCAGCGCCCTTGTCGATCACTTTACGACCACGGTATACGCCTTCTGGCGATACGTGGTGACGCAGGTGAACTTCACCAGTGGTCTTTTCTACCGACAGAGTGCTTGCCTCAAGAGCGTCGTGCGAACGACGCATGTCACGGGCAGAGCGGGATTTTTTGTTCTGCTGAACAGCCATAATTGATTAACTCCTAAACGTTTGGGTCACGCTTTAACTGCGCCAATACACTGAACGGGTTGGACCGCGTTACCTCGTCCACGCTCGGTTCGGGCTCATCGAGACCCGCCGGTTGCTGGCATTCTTCAGGATGATGAGCAGGCACAATGGGCAAGGCGAGCAATAGCTCCTCCTCGATCAATGCCAGCAGATCCAAAGGATCTTCGCCCAGTTCCAGCACGTCATAACCTTTCGGTAACGACTGGGTATTCGCACCCTCCTTCACCACGGCGTAACTGCATTCGCTGTGGATCGGCAGGGTCACCAGCTCAAGACAACGCTGGCAAACCATCTTGACCGGGACGTCTATCGAACTGTGGATAACCACAGAACGGCGTTCGTCACGCTCAAAAACGAATTTCGCCTGCACCGTACCGACAGTGTCGGCCAGCGGGTCGCAGAGTCTCTTCAGATCGCCCAGCAGCACTTCACCCTGAAGGGTAGTGCCGCGATCGGACAATTTGCGCGGGTCAACGTGAGATGGAATCGGGTCATTCAACATAGGCGCAGCATTCTAGGGATGCCCCCCGGGCATGTCAAAGGAAATTCAGGCCTGTTCGTCACTCCGGCCACTCTTTAGAATCAACGCTCAGCCTACGGAGAACCGCATGCCATCCCTGCTCCTCGCTTCCAGCTCCTCATACCGCCGCGAACTGCTCGCCCGCCTGCGCCTGCCATTCACCTGCAGGTCTCCGGATATCGATGAAAGCCGGCGACCGAACGAGGCCGCATTCGACCTCGTACAACGCCTTGCCCTGGAGAAGGCCCAGGCGCTGGCCGCGGAACATCCACACCACCTGATCATCGGCTCCGACCAGGTCGCCGTTCTTGACGAACAGGTCCTGGGCAAACCGCACAGCTTCGAACGCGCACTGGAACAGCTGACGGCAGCGAGCGGCAAAAGCGTGACCTTCCTGACCGGTCTGGCCCTGCTCAACAGCTCGACCGGCGAGTGCCAGGTCGACTGCGTGCCTTTTACAGTACACATGCGCGAACTCGACCGGGCCAGCATCGAACGCTACCTGCATGCTGAACAGCCCTATGACTGCGCAGGCAGCTTCAAGGCAGAAGGCCTTGGCGTCAGCCTGTTTCGCAGCACCGAAGGCAGCGATGCGACCAGCCTGATCGGCCTGCCGCTGATACGCCTGGTGGACATGCTAATAAAGGAAGGCCTCAGCGTACCCTGAGACTCAGACAAAGAACCCGGCCATTGGCCGGGTTCTTTATTTCTGCATCAAGCCATCAACGCAGGCTTGGGCCGTTGAAACCGACCAGCATGGCAATTCGCTCGGCGATACTGGTGCCGAGTTTTTTCGAAAAGCGATCAAAAGGCGACTCTTCGACGGTGTACTCGACGATGTCCTTTTCCTTGATTACGTCACGCGCAACATAACTTGCACTGCCCAGACCATCCACCAGACCCAGCGCGACAGCCTGCTCGCCGGTCCAGATCAGCCCGGAGAACAGCTCCGGGTGATCCTTGTCCTTCAGCCGGTCGCCACGACCCTGTTTGACACTGGCGATGAACTGGCGATGAGTCGTGTCCAGCACACCCTGCCAGAACTGCGTTTCATCAGCCTTCTGCGGCTGGAACGGATCAAGGAATGCCTTGTGCTCGCCGGAAGTATAGGTACGGCGGTCAACGCCGAGCTTATCCATGGCACCGACAAAGCCGAAACCTGCTGCCGTCACACCGATCGACCCCACAAGACTGGCCTTGTCGGCGTAAATCTGGTCAGCGGCACTGGCGATGTAATAAGCCCCCGAAGCACCGAGATCGGTAATGACCGCATACACCTTGATGTCCGGCTTCGCCGCGCGCAGACGACGGATTTCGTCGTAGACATAGCCCGACTGCACAGGACTGCCACCGGGGCTGTTGATTCGCAGAATCACACCCTTGGTCTTTTCATCCTCGAAGGCCTTCTGCAGCGCAGTGACAATGTTCTCGGCACTGGCCGCTTCCTTGTCGGCAATCACGCCCTGCACATCGATCAGCGCAGTGTGGCTGGAACGACGAGAAGTGCCGCCCTCGAAATCCAGCATCGGGACGATCACTGCAACAAACAGGAACGCGAACGTCAGCAGCTTGAAAAAGATCCCCCAGCGACGCGCGCGGCGCTGCTCCTGAACACTGGCCAGCAGCGTCTTTTCAAGAAGCTTCCAGCTCTTCGCCTCTTCCCTGCCATTGATGCCCTCGTCCGCGCCTTGCGAAACGGGTGCCTTCCATTCGTCAGACATGTTCCAATCACTCCAACCCGAAAACTAGACGCTGCGCCCGTTCAACCAGGTGCGCAGCTCGGAAAAATGCTCGATAGCCAGCCGCGGCTCGAACTGACGCAGCGACTCCAGCGGCTGAGCGCCATAGCCCACCGCAACCGAATCCATACCGGCGTTGCGAGCCATCAGCAGATCGAACGAAGCATCGCCGATCATCAGCGAACGCTGCGGCGTAACCTCACAGTGCGCCATGATCTCGTTCAACATCAGCGGATCAGGCTTGCTGGCGGTCTCGTCGGCTGCCCGGGTGACATCGAAGTAATCCTGCCAGCCATTGGCCTTCAGCACACGATCAAGCCCACGACGCGCCTTGCCGGTAGCGACCGCCAGACGATAGCCGTCCTCGCGAAACGCCTGCATCGACTCCACCACACCGTCGAACAGCGGCGACGGCACGTTATCCATCGCCATGTAACTGTCCGCGTAGCGCTGCCGAAAATCGATCAGCTGGTTGCCGCTGATCTGCGGATACAGGGTTCGAATCGCCTCGGGCAGCCCCAGGCCAATAATCCCCTTGATCGCCGTATCGTCACGAACTTCAAGGTCGGTCTCGATGGCCGCCGTGCGCATGGACAGGACGATGCGCCCGACCGAGTCGGCCAGTGTGCCGTCCCAGTCGAAAATCAACAGATCGTAATCACGGCGCACTCAAACGCTCCACTGTTTTGGCCCACATGTCATCGACAGGCGCCTGCACATTAAGCTTGCTGCCATCGGGCATCGGCACCGTCAGCATGTAGGCGTGCAGAAACAGACGCTTGCCGCCCAGATCGCGAATTTCGCGACTGAAATTCTCGTCACCGTACTTGGTGTCACCTGCAATCGCATGACCCGCGTGCAAGGTGTGCACGCGGATCTGGTGGGTACGTCCGGTGACCGGCTTGGCTTCGACCATGGTGGCAAAGTCGCCAAAACGACGCAGCACCTTGAAAATCGTCAGAGCCTCCTTGCCCTCTTCATTCACTTCGACCATGCGCTCGCCGGAGCGCAGGTTGCTTTTCATCAGCGGCGCACGCACCTGCTTCAGGGCCGTTGCCCAGTTACCGCGGACCAGCGCCATGTAGCGCTTGTCGACGCCGTCGCCGCGCAGGGCTTCGTGCAGATGACGCAGCATGCTGCGTTTCTTGGCAATCATCAGCAGACCGGACGTGTCGCGATCGAGACGGTGCACCAGTTCGAGCTCCTTGGCATCCGGGCGCAACTGGCGAAACGCTTCGATCACACCAAAACTCAGGCCGCTGCCGCCATGCACGGCGATACCTGCGGGCTTGTTGAGCACGATAAGCGCCTTGTCTTCGTAAACGATCGCAGCTTCGAGACGCTGCAACAGTGCCTGCGCGACCGGCACAGGCTCGTCGCGCTCAGGCACGCGCACAGGAGGAATGCGCACGATATCGCCTGCCTGCAACTTGTACTCCGGCTTGATCCGCCCCTTGTTCACACGCACTTCGCCTTTGCGCAAAATGCGGTAAATCAAGGTTTTGGGTACACCCTTGAGATAAGTGATCAGAAAATTATCGATGCGTTGACCGGCAAGTTCCGGGGCAACCTCAACCAGCTGGACGCCGGGGGTTGGAGGGGCAATATTCGTCATGCCGCAAATGATAACAATTTTTTATGGATTTGAAGCACTTAATGATTGCTGCTATAGTCGCGAACGCCGCCAAAAGCGGCCGGACAGCGGACCAACGGTTGACAACCGGCCCTGACCAACGCAATTCACAAGGACGGGAGGCCGTCCTACGCAGTGTTCGGTGACAACGGAGCACGCTGAAAACGTAACGAGCGCAGGTGACATGAGGCCGGAAACACGCCTGACCGCAGAGCAGACAGCTCGCGGCCAGTGCGGACAGTTCATGGCCAGTTCACAAAGTGCAGTCGCTTTCAGACGCTACGAGCGAATGCTTCGGGAACAACGCCTCAAGCCATGATGCGCGACCTTCCCTATCGAAGGTCGCGGTAAATGCCAACCCGCTGCGGATTCTGCGCGCGGCAGCACCCGAATTATCAGGGATACGTGTAGGGTGGAGACGCACAACCATCGGACTGTGTAGCACAAGGCTTGTTCTAGACGCTTCATCTCGTCCGCTACCGATGGTCGATTCCTCCTCCTGACAAAGCTTTTGCTGAAAGGGGTGTCTTATGCCACCACAGCAAGCAGGAAACGTCGTCGCGACCCTCCGCCCCCTCTGGGCGAGGACCTCGCTAGACACTGGAGTGTCCAACCACTCCTGACGTGCCCTGACACCGACCGTGAGAAGTCGTGTGTGCCGAACGCCGTTTCCGGCAGCCCGGAAACCGACGGTACTACATGAAAAGAATGCTGATTAACGCAACTCAACCCGAAGAGTTGCGTGTTGCACTGGTAGACGGCCAGCGCCTCTACGACCTGGACATCGAGTCAGGTGCACGCGAGCAGAAGAAGGCCAACATCTATAAAGGCCGAATCACTCGCATCGAACCCAGCCTCGAGGCTGCCTTTGTCGATTTCGGCTCTGAGCGCCACGGCTTCCTGCCCCTCAAGGAAATCTCCCGCGAGTACTTCAAGAAAGCCCCTGAAGGCCGCGTCAACATCAAGGACGTCCTGAGCGAAGGCCAGGAAGTCATCGTTCAGGTCGAGAAAGAAGAGCGTGGCAACAAGGGCGCAGCCCTGACCACCTTCATCAGCCTCGCAGGCCGCTATCTGGTTCTGATGCCGAACAACCCTCGTGCCGGCGGTATCTCGCGCCGTATCGAAGGCGAAGAGCGCAACGAACTGCGTGAAGCCCTCAACGGCCTGATCGCGCCAGCCGACATGGGCCTGATCGTTCGTACTGCCGGCCTGGGCCGCAGCAGCGAAGAAATGCAGTGGGACCTCGATTACCTGCTGCAACTGTGGACCGCCATCAAGGAAGCGTCCCTCGATCGCTCCGCCCCTTTCCTGATCTACCAGGAAAGCAACGTCATCATCCGCGCCATCCGTGACTACCTGCGTCAGGATATCGGTGAAGTCCTGATCGACAGCATCGAAGCCCAGGAAGAAGCGCTGACGTTCATCCGTCAAGTGATGCCGCAGTACGCCAGCAAGATCAAGCTGTACGAAGACAGCGTTCCGCTGTTCAACCGCTTCCAGATCGAAAGCCAGATCGAAACCGCCTTCCAGCGCGTAGTCGAACTGCCTTCCGGTGGCTCCATCGTCATCGATCCGACCGAAGCCCTGGTGTCCATCGACATCAACTCGGCGCGCGCCACCAAAGGCAGCGACATCGAAGAAACCGCCCTGCAGACCAACCTTGAAGCGGCTGAGGAAATCGCCCGTCAACTGCGTCTGCGTGACATCGGCGGCCTGATCGTCATCGACTTCATCGACATGACGCCGGCCAAGAACCAGCGCGCCGTGGAAGAGAAAGTCCGCGAAAGCCTGGAAGCCGACCGTGCCCGCGTGCAGATCGGTCGCATTTCGCGCTTCGGTCTGCTGGAAATGTCCCGTCAGCGCCTGCGTCCATCGCTGGGCGAAAGCAGCGGCATCGTCTGCCCTCGCTGCAACGGCACCGGCATCATCCGTGATGTTGAATCGCTGTCGCTGGCCATCCTGCGCCTGATCGAAGAAGAAGCCCTGAAAGACCGCACTGCCGAAGTGCGCGCTCAGGTGCCGATTCCGGTCGCGGCTTTCCTGCTCAACGAAAAACGCAACTCGATCACCAAGATCGAACTGCGCACCCGTGCGCGCATCATCATTCTGCCGAACGATCAGCTGGAAACGCCGCACTTCGAAGTTCAGCGTCTGCGTGATGACAGCCCTGAAGCGCACAGCAGCCAGACCAGCTATGAAATCGCTGCTGCCGCTGCCGAAGTGGAAGAAATTGCACCACTGGCCGCCGCAACCCGCACCCTGGTTCGTCAGGAAGCGGCCGTCAAGACTGCTCCGGCTCGCGCCAATGCGCCGGTCCCGGTAGAAGCCGCTGCCCCTGCGGCAACGCCTGCACCGGCACCTGCCGCTCACGAGCCAAGCCTGTTCAAGGGTCTGGTGAAATCCCTGGTCAGCCTGTTCGCGACCAAGGAAGAGCCTGTCGCTCCGGTTGTGGTTGAGAAGCCTGTTGCAGAACAGCGTCCAGCCCGCAACGAGGAACGCCGCAACGGCCGCCAGCAGAGCCGTGGCCGCAACAATCGCCGCGACGAAGAGCGCAAGCCTCGTGAAGAACGCGCCCCCCGCGAAGAGCGTGCAGAGCGCGCACCTCGTGAAGAGCGTGCACCTCGTGAAGAGCGCACCGTTCGCGAACCGCGTGAAGCCCGCGAGGAGTCGGCACCGCGCGAAGAGCGTCCAGCCCGTACCACCCGCGAGCGCAAGCCGCGTGAAGCGCGCGAAGATCGCCCGGTTCGCGAACTGCGCGAGCCTCTGGATGCAGCCCCTGCGGTGAACCTCGCTCGCGAGGAGCGTCCTGAACGCGCACCACGCGAAGAGCGCCAGCCGCGCGCCCCTCGTGAAGAACGTCAACCACGCGCCGAACAGGCCGCGGCTGCCGTGAGCGAAGAGGAAGTGCTGCTCAACGAAGAGCAGATCAATGACGAGAACCAGGAAGGCAACGACGGTAGCGAAGGCGACCGCCCTCGCCGCCGCTCGCGTGGCCAGCGTCGTCGCAGCAATCGTCGTGAGCGTCAGCGCGATGCCAATGGCAACGTGATCGAAGGCTCCGAAGAGAACGGCAACGAAGAAGAAGGCAGCGCCACCGACCTGTCGGCGGGTCTGGGCTTCACCGCCGCAGCTTCCGCTGCCAGCAGCGTGATCAGCGCGCCTGCCGAAGCCGACGCGCATCAGCAGGCCGAACGTGCCAACAGCAACGCCGCCGCTGCAGACGCCGAGCCAGCGCATCAGGCAGCTGCTGCCAAAGCATCTGCGACCGAAGCGCCTGTGACTGAAACGCCAGTAGCTGAAACGCCAGCCACCGAAGCACCGACTGCCGAAAAAGCACCGACCGTTGCCGAACCGACTGTCGAGGCACCTGCCGTTGAAGCCCCTGTAGCGGACGATGCTCCTGTAGCACAGCCTGCTCCAGAGGTTGAAGTTCAGCCGGCAGCGGTCGAAGCCCCGGCCATTGCTGCGCAGTCCGAACTGTTCGAAGCACCTCACGCAGAACGCGTAGTGCCGTTCAAGCCGACGCCAGAGCCAGCACCACAGGCGCCGGTCGAAGCAGCGGCTCATGAGGAAGTGCCAGCCACCGAATCATCCGAACTGCCAACGCCTGCACCTGCTGCTGCCGTCGAGCCGGTAGCCGTGAAAGAAGAGCCTGCTCCTTACGTCGCGCCTCAGCCGGTCGTTGAAGAACAGGCACCTGCCCCACTAGAGCAGGCACCTGCGGCTGAAGAAGCAGCGCCTGCACCAGTGGTCAGCAGCACGGGCCGCGCACCGAACGATCCTCGTGAAGTTCGTCGCCGCAAGCGTGAAGAAGAAGCACGTCGTCAACAGGAAGCCGCTGCTGCTAGCGCTCCAGTCGTCGAGGCAGCGCCTGCTGCTGAAGCAGAATCGGCCCAGCCTTCACCGGCAGCCGGGGAAAAGACCGAAGAAGCGGCCACTGAGCAACCAGCAGTCAAACCGCAACATGAAGCCGAGAAAGAAAACGAGCCTAAACCCCTCGCCTAATCCCGGCCCATGAAAAAGCCCCGCCTGTGCAAACAGGCGGGGCTTTTTCATGCCCGTTGATTGAGGGCTACACTGCGTTCATCTTCAATACACAGCGCTTGATCTGATCCCTTCGCGAGCAGGCTCGCTCCCACAAGAGACCATCTTCAGGCTATCAGTAGAGGTTCGGCTCCATCTCCAGCTCGACACCGAAACGTTCGGCGATGTCGGTCTGGATACGGCGCGCCAGACTCAGCAGCTGCAAGCCACTGGCCTGCCCATAGTTGACCAGCACCAGCGACTGAAGCTTGTGCACGCCAGCATCACCATCGCGATAACCCTTCCAGCCCGCCTGCTCGATCAGCCATCCGGCCGCCAGTTTCACCCGGCCATCGTCCAGCGGGTAGCCAACGACACCTGGGTGTTGCTGTTTGATCGTTGCGTACAGTTCGGCAGGGATAATCGGGTTTTTGAAGAAACTGCCGGCATTGCCCAGCACCGCGGGGTCAGGCAGCTTTTCACTGCGAATGGCGCAGATCGCACGGCTGACATCGAACGGCGTCGGCCGATCAATACCCAGCTCGTCGAGACGCTGACGAACCGGGCCATACTCGAGGTGCAGGCGAGCTACGCGACTGAGCTTGAAACGCACACGCAGGATCAACCAGCGCGCGACCTGATGCTTGAACACGCTGTCGCGGTAGCCGAACGCGCAGTCCTCCAGAGAAAACTCGCGCAATTCGCCCGTTTCACGATCCAGCGCAGTCAGGCTATGGAAGACATCCTTGATCTCGACGCCATAGGCACCGATGTTCTGCATGGGTGCCGCACCAACGGTGCCTGGAATCAGACTGAGGTTTTCCAGCCCCGCCAGCCCCAGCTCCAGACAGGACTGCACGAACGGATGCCAGGGCTCGCCAGCCTCTGCCTCGACAATCGACTCGAGACAGTCCTCATGCACGATGCGAATGCCGCGGCTGACCATGCGTACGACCAGTGACTGCACGTCAGCGCTGAGCAGCAGGTTGCTGCCACCGCCAATCACCAGCAGTGGCACATCGTGCTCGGCCGAATAGGCCAGCGCCTGGCGAACATCGTCATCGCTGTGCGCTTCGGCAAATAGCCGGGCTTGAACATCCACACCGAACGTATTGAACGGTTTGAGGGAAATCGCGGATTGCACCTGCAAGGTCATACCCTCGCCTTCCCGAAGCAATGGACGCAGCGCATCAACCCTCCAGCAAGCGCCTTACGCGCTCCAGGTCTTCAGGCGTATCGACCCCACCGGGTGGCGCTTCAAGCGCGTCGGCAACGTGAATCCGCACGCCATTCCATAGCGCACGCAATTGCTCCAGGCTTTCAGTGTTTTCCAGCCAGCACGGCCCCCAACTGACGAAGTCATGCAGAAAGCCCGCACGGTAGGCATAGATACCGATATGCCGACGATAAGGCACACCGGCAGGCAATTGGTCACGATTTGCTGCGAGCGCATCGCGCGCCCATGGCAAGGGAGCCCGGCTGAACGTCAGCGCCAAGCCGTTGATGTCCGTAGCCACCTTGACGATGTTGGGGTTGAACAACGCGGCCACGTCGTCGATAGGCTCGGCCAGTGTAGACATGCCGGCTTCGGGATGAGCGGCCAGATTGGACGCCACCTGATCGATCACCGCAGGCGGGATCATCGGCTCGTCGCCCTGCACATTGACGACAATCGCGTCAGCCGCCAGGCCCAATTGCGCGGCCACCTCAGCCAGACGATCGGTGCCGGAGTTGTGATCGTCGCGCGTCAGCAGCACTTCGGCACCAAAAGCCTGACAGGCTTCGACAATGCGCGCATCGTCGGTGGCAATCACCACACGTTCGGCGCTGCTCTTGCACGCCTGCTCCCAGACCAGCTGAACCATGGGTTTGCCGGCAATGGTTTTCAGCGGCTTGCCCGGAAAGCGACTGGAGCCGTAGCGCGCCGGAATGACAACGGTAAACGCTGCGGTCATTTTTCCAGCCGCTCGTCGGTGCTCAGGGTACGAGCTTCGCTTTCGAGCATCACCGGGATGCCGTCGCGCACCGGATAGGCAAGACCTGCGCCCTTGCTGATCAGCTCGGTCTTGTCGGCGCTGAGCTTCAATGGTCCCTTGCAGACAGGGCAAGCGAGGATATCGAGTAGTTTGGTGTCCATAGGAGATCCTGAAGCAATCATGGAGAAAGACGTAGCAGTTGCTGGTCGAACCAACCGACAAAGGCATCGGAAGGTAGTGCATCCACTGCCAGATACCACCAGTCATCAGCGGCAAAGGCACGGCATTTCACCGCATCCTTCTCGGTCATGACCAAGGGCAACGCAGGTGCAAATGTCAGTGCTTCGGCGCTGTAGACAGCATGGTCGGCGAACGCGTGAGTCACCGGTTGCCAGTGTAATCCTTCGAGGGTATTGAAGAAACGTTGGGGATTGCCGATTCCGGCGACCGCATGCAGCGCCTGACCGGCCGGGAAATAATCCACCGGCTGACGTTCGCCACTGCGCAGATTGATCAGTGCCGAAGGCTTGAGCCTGAAGGCGTAGCCGTCGTCCCTGTCAGCCGTCGCGCCGTTATAAAGCAAGGCGTCGACACTGCTCAGCCGCTCGACCGGTTCGCGCAACGGCCCGGCAGGCAGACAACGGCGATTGCCCAGACCACGGGCGGCATCGATCAGCACCAGTTCCAGGTCGCGAGCCAGACGGTAATGCTGCAAGCCGTCGTCGGAAAGAATCAGATCCAGTGGTTCGGCAGCGAGCAAGGCCTGTACGGCACGACTGCGATCCGGATCGATCATCAGTGGCACGCCGCAGCGCTGAACGATGAGCAGGGGCTCGTCCCCTGCCTCGCTGGCACTTTGTTCAGGCAGGACGCGCCACGGCAGGCTTGGCGGCGTGGCGCCGTAACCGCGGCTGACCACACCGACACGCAGGCCGCGACGGCGGCAGTGCTCGATCATCCAGAGAATCAACGGCGTCTTGCCAGTGCCACCGACGGTGATATTACCCACCACGATAACCGGCACCGGCGCGCGGTAGATATCCCCCTCGCCCGCCACAAACCGCGCCCGTTTGCGTTCTACGACACGCCGGTAAAGGCCTTCGAGCGGGCGCAACAGCGCCAGCGCAGGGTGGCCCTTGTACCAGGCGTCGAGCAAACGGTCAGTGAATGCCATCAGTTAGCCGGTGTGGCCTCGACAGTGGTCATGCGCAAGTGACTGAAGCCCAGCTTGCCCGCCGCATCCATGGCCGTGATGACCGACTGGTGCGGGGTCTTGCCATCGGCACTGATCGACAGCGGCAGACTGGTATCGCCCGCCGATTCGCGCTGCAGCGCCTCGATCAGCGTTGCCAGGTCGTTTTTCGGCAACAACTGATTGTTCAGCGAGAAAATCCCGTCGGCGTTGATGGCGATGTCCAGCTGTTTGGCGCTGGCGTCCACGTCCGGCGTTCCGGTAACGGCCTGTGGCAGATCCACCCGCAACTGGGTTTCGCGAGTGAAGGTGGTCGTCACAATGAAGAACAGCAGCAGGATGAACACCACATCAATCAGAGAGACCAGATTGATGTCGATGTTTTCCCGGGGTCTGCGACGGCGAAATTTCACTTCTTCTTGCCCCCGCCCGCTCTGGCCAGCGACTTGAGATCGATCTTGGCGTCGATCAGATCGACATCGCGGTCGCCCTGCACCACTTCAACCAGACGAATGGCCTGTTGCTCCATGCCGACCACCAGCTCATCGACGCGGCTCTGCAGAAAGCGATGAAAGAAGATCGCCGGGATCGCGACGATAAGACCCGACGCCGTACAGATCAGCGCCTTGGAAATACCACCTGCCAGCACGCCGGCGTTGGCGGTAGCCCCGGAGCTGTTGAACGAGCCGAAGATATCGATCATGCCCAGCACGGTGCCCAGCAAACCAAGCAGCGGCGCCATGGCAGCGATCGAGCCCAGTGCGCTGAGGTAGCGCTCCAGCTCATGAATGACCCGCGCAGCGGCTTCTTCGATGCATTCCTTCATGATCTCGCGACCATGCCTGGAATTGGCCAGACCTGCGGCCAGGATTTCACCCAGCGGCGAGTCCGCGCGCAGCTGCTTGAGCTTTTCGCTGTCCAGCTTCTTTTCCTGAATCCACTGCCAGACCTGCCCGAGCAGGTGCGGTGGCGTGATACGGCTGGCACGCAACGTCCACAGGCGCTCGATGATGATGCCGGCGGCGGCGATGGAGCTCAGAATAATCGGCAGCATCATCCAGCCGCCAGATTTGACCAGTTCCCACACAGTGATCACTCCCTCGAAAAATTGGCGCCACTCTACCATAGGGTCGCCAAGTGCCGAACGCCGAGATCGATATCCATTCACTCAATCACGCCAGAAGCGCCGTTGCGCGCGCTCGGCCTGTGGCGTTCCGAACGTCCCCAGTTGCAGGCGGACCGCGCCCAGCTCGGCACTGTCGTAACTGGCGATGCCCAGGCCTCGATAGCGCGCCATGACCAACGGATGCGGGTGACCGAACGCGTTGTTGCGACCACGGGAAATCAGCACGCCTACCGGTGCCACGGCGCGCAGAAACGCTTTGGACGACGAGGTCCGGCTGCCGTGATGTGGCGACTGCAACCAGTGGGCACGAAGGTCGAACCCGCTGTCCATCGCCGCGCGCTCGGCGTTCACATCGATATCGCCGGCCAGCAGCAGACGCTCGCCCCCGGCGTCGACGCTGAGGATGCAGGAGGCTGGATTGCCATTAGGCCCCTGCTCCCAGCGCCACGTGGAAAACACCACGCCATCCCACTCCCAGCGTGCACCGCTCTCGCACAATCGGGCATCGAGTTGCGGCGCGAGTCTGGCCAGCTCGCCACCCAGCACCCGGCTCACCGGAAAGGCCTGATGAACCGCCGCCGCACCTCCGGCATGGTCGGCGTCGGAATGGCTGATCAACATCAGGTCAAGATGGCGGACACCTGCCTTGCGCATGGCGGGCACGACCACGCGCTGACCGATATCGAACTCACCGAAACGTGGACCTGCGTCATACAGGAGTGTGTGGTTGCGGGTGCGCAGGAGAATCGCCAGGCCCTGCCCCACATCCAGTTGCAACACGTCTACCTGGCCTTCAGGCACTGATTCGAGTGGCGGAAAAACGCACAGCAACAGCAACGGCCAGCCCAGCGGCCGCACGGGTATGCCCTTGGGCAGCAACAAGAGCAAGGCCCCGAGCAGGCTCAACCACCATGCCCAGATTGGCACCGCACTGGGTAACCAGGCCGGCAATGCGGCAGCCACCGCGTCGAGGAACACGAACAGCCACTGCAGCGCCCCGCCCGCCAGCCACAGCAGACCTTCCCCGACCACAGGGACCGGCAGCAACAGCGTTCCGAGCAATGCCGGAGGCAGGACGATCACGCTGACCCAAGGGACGGCAAGCAAGTTGGCAAACGGCCCACTGAGGCTGATCGGCAGGTTCAGCGCCAGCAGGATCGGCAACAAGCCAACGGCGATCAGCCATTGCGCCCGTGTCCAGCTTTGCCACCAGCGCCAGGCACCGAGACGTCCGCTGAAAATCAGGATCAGAATGCCGACCGCTGCGAAGGACAGCCAGAAACCCGGCTGCAGCGTCACCAGCGGCTCGAAGATCAGCACCGTGTTGAAGGACAGCAACAAGGGCCAGACCACACCCAGATGGCGAAAACGCAAGCGCCACAGCAGCACCATCGCGACCATCACACAGGCGCGCCGGACCGGCACCTCGAAACCGGCCAGCAGTCCGTAGCCCAGTGCAGCGCTGAACGCCAGTGCACACGCCCACGGCAGCCAGGGCAAAAAGCGCGGCCACAGCCCCCAGCGCGCCAGACCTGCGACCAAGGCGTAAATCACCCCGGCCAGCAACCCGATGTGCTGACCGGAAATGACCAGCAGATGCACAGTGCCGGTATCCTGCAACACCTGCCAGTCGGTGCTCGATAGCCCTGAGCCATCGCCCAGCACCAGCGCTGCCAGACCACCCTCCCGGCCCTGCGCATCGACCGCCAGCAGGCGCTGACGAATGGCATCGCGCCAGGCGGCACGCGCGGGTGCCAATAGCTGACCATCCACTACCGTGCCGGTCGCACCGATGCGCTGCGCCAGCAGCCAGGCTTCATAGTCGAAAGCATCCGGATTGACCAGCCCGGCCGGTCGCTTGAGTTTGACCGCCATACGCCAGCGCTCGCCGCTGCTCACCGGCTGGCCGCCGTACCAGGCCACCCTGATTCGCGCGGGCAGCCTGGCACGTCGTGACGTGGCACCTTCCAGTTCGAAACGCACCACACCTTCGGCGACACTCGGTAAACCGACCACCTTGCCCTGCATCCACAGCGTCTGACCATCGAGACGCGGCGCCAACCGGTCACTCAACGCCCACTGCGCCGACACGCAGGCCCAAGTGAAACCGAGCAGGAACAACGCCAGTGGATAGGTACGGAACGGCAGCAGCATCAACGCCAGTATCGGCATCAACAGCAATAGCCAGGTCGGCGGCAACGCCGGTAGAAAACGCAGGGCAAGCAGCCCGAGCGCAAGCGCGATCATCCCTGTGCGCATGACGGTTCCTTGCAGCGGAAAGCCTCAAGGATCAGCGCACCGGGGAAATGTCGGAAGAGGTGGTGTGTTGCAGAATCTGAACGGCCGCTCCCGGCCAGCGCTCGACCCGCCAGTCTGGCGGGTCGAAGCCAATGTGTTACTGACGCATACCGCGACCGCTCACCAGCAACCTGGCGCAGCCGATATACAGCACGAAGGTCGCCACGATCATGAACGCCAGAGCGATGCTGATCTTGATGTCGGAGACGCCCAGAATGCCGTAGCGGAAGGCATTGACCATGTGCAGGACCGGGTTGGCCAGCGACACGGTCTGCCAGAACGGCGGCAACAGGCTGATCGAGTAGAACACGCCACCCAGATAGGTCAGCGGGGTCAGGACGAAGGTCGGAATGATCGAGATGTCATCGAAGTTGCGTGCAAACACTGCGTTGATGAACCCCAGCAGCGAGAAAATCGTCGCGGTCAACACCACCACCAGAATGGTCACGCCCAAGTGGTGCACTTGCAGGTCAGTGAAAAACATCGACAGCATGGTGACGATGAAACCGACCATCAGACCACGCAACACACCGCCCAGGGTGTAACCGACCAGAATGGTGTGCGGCGAGACCGGCGAGACCATCAGTTCTTCGATGGAGTGCTGAAACTTGGCACCGAAGAAGCTCGAGACCACGTTGCCGTAGGAGTTGGTGATCACCGACATCATGATCAGCCCCGGCACGATGTACTGCATGTAGGTAAAGCCGCCCATGTCGCCGATCTGGCGACCGATGAGGTTACCGAAGATGACGAAGTACAGAACCATGGTGATGGCTGGCGGCAGCAGGGTCTGCGGCCAGATCCGCATGAAGCGGTGCACTTCACGGTAGACGATGGTTTTCAGGGCAATCAGGTTGGGGCGCAACTCGCCGTTGGATACGGTCATACCGCCACCTTCGCGAGGTTTTTTTCCACCAGGGACACAAACAACTCCTCAAGGCGATTGGATTTATTACGCAGGCTCAAGACTTCGATGTTCTGGAAGGCCAACTGGCTGAACAGCGCAGTGATGCCGACGTTCTTGTCGACCTGCACTTCCAGGGTGTGGCTGTCGAGCAGGCGGCAAGGGAAACCGGGCAGTTGTGGCGCGGTCTGCCAGGAGGCCTTGAGATCGAGCACGAACGTCTCGACGGTCAACGTGCTGAGCAGCTGCTTCATGCCGGTGTTCTGCACGATCACCCCGTGGTCAATGATGCCGATGTTGCGGCACAGCTGTTCAGCCTCTTCCAGGTAGTGCGTGGTGAGGATGATGGTGATGCCTTTGCTGTTCAGCTCGGTCAGAAAGGTCCACATCGAACGGCGCAACTCGATGTCCACGCCTGCGGTGGGTTCGTCGAGGATCAGCAGGCGCGGCTCATGAATCAGCGCACTGGCGATCATCAGACGCCGCTTCATGCCGCCGGACAGCGAACGAGAAGGCACATCGCGCTTTTCCCAAAGCCCCAGCTGCGTCAGGTACTGCTCGGCGCGCTCTTTGGCGATTTTCGCCGGGATGCCGTAGTAGCCCGCCTGAGTGACGACGATGTCCAGGGTCTTCTCGAACTGGTTGAAGTTGAACTCCTGCGGCACGACACCGATGCAACGCTTGAGCGCAGCGGGCTCGCGATCCAGGTCGTGGCCAAAGATATTCACCGTACCGCTGGTCTTGTTGACCAGCGTCGAGATGATGCCGATGGTGGTGGATTTGCCAGCGCCGTTGGGGCCCAGCAAGGCGAAGAAATCACCTTCGGCGACGTCCAGATCGATGCCATTCAAGGCCTGGAAACCGTTGCCGTAGGTTTTGGTTAGCTGCCGAATGGACAGAGCGGAAGACATATCGGGAAAGGTACTCATCAGAAAAAGGAATTGAAGATGACTGTCACCAGCCGCCTGCCGTGACGACCCAGCCGCGCAATGGTGCTTGGCTGCGCCGTTCAAGTACAGACACATCTGTTAATAGTAAATATCGAGCGCCGGACATGCGCCCGATCAGCCCTATCACCTGTTCACATCACATGCTCAGGTTAAAGGGGTCATGACCGCCTTGCGATAAGCCGGGCGAGTCTTGAGACGTTCATACCAGGCTTGGAGGTGAGGCAGCGGCGGACGTTCAATCGGCATTTCAAACCAGCCGTAGGCGAAGCATCCCAAGGGAATATCACCCATGCCGAACGCATCGCCAGACAGATAGGGCTGTCGCGACAGCGCCTCGTCGGCCACCAGCAGCAGGCTGTGCAGCGTCTTGATGCCTTGCTCGATGGCCGGCCAGTCATGTTTATCGGCGGGCGTGCGTATTACACCCCAGAACACCGGGCTGAACGGCGCGGCGATGGTCGAGGTGGTCCAGTCCATCCACTTCTCTGCGTTGGCACGGGCCTGCAGATCAGCGGGGTATAAATCAGAATCGGGGGCATGGCGGGCGGCCAGATAGCGCACGATGGCGTTGGACTCCCACATCACGAAGTCGCCGTCTTCGATCATCGGAATCCGGCCGTTGGGGTTTTTCGCGCGATAGGCCGCTTCGTTGACCAGGCCGAATAATGCACCACCGGCGTCCTGCGTCTCGTAGGGTACGCCCACTTCCTCGGCAATCCAGAGTGCCTTGCGCACATTGCTGGAATTCTTCCGTCCCCAGATCTTGAGCATTGCGTTCCCCTCGCAGTCGCTGATAAATAAAGGCTCACAGTCTACCCCGAAGCGGCGGCAACTTCCTCGTCAACCAGGGGTCACTATCGATGTCGCCTCACCACTGCCCGGCGACCAGTTTGATCGCCGCCACAGTGGCGGTCATCACGGAGGAATACTTATGCTGTTGTTGTGGATTGTTGTGCTGGTCGTCGGCATTGCCTGGCTGGCTCATCGGCGAACCGCCCCGCTCCCGGCGCTTGGCGTGGTAGCTGTCTACCTGCTGGCCATGGGCATTTTCAGTCACGCGCCAGGATGGCTGCTGACGATGTTCTGGTTGCTCTGGCTGGCAGTGTTCATACCGGTAATGCTGCCCGATCTTCGCCGCAAGCATTTCACTGCGCCGATGTTCAGCTGGTTTCAAAAAGTCCTGCCGCCGATGTCGCAAACCGAGCGTGATGCGATCGATGCCGGCACGGTCTGGTGGGATGGCGAGCTGTTCAGCGGTCGCCCGGACTGGGACAAGCTGCTGGCCTACCCGAAAGTCCAACTGACCGAAGAGGAACAGGCCTTTATCGACGGGCCGACCGAAGAACTCTGCGCGATGGTCAGCGACTGGGAAATCGGCCAGGCCATGGATCTGCCGCCTGAAGCCTGGGCGCACATGAAAGCGCACGGCTTTTTCGCGCTGATCATTCCCAAGGAATTCGGAGGCAAGGGCTTCTCCGCCTACGCCCACTCCCAGGTAGCCATGAAGCTGGCCACCCGCAGCGGCGACCTGGCGTCCACGGTGATGGTGCCCAACTCCCTCGGCCCGGCCGAATTGCTGCTGCATTACGGCACCGACGAGCAACGCAATCATTACCTGCCACGTCTGGCACGCGGTGAAGACATCCCCTGCTTCGCGCTGACCGGTCCGCTGGCCGGTTCCGATGCAGGCGCGATGACCGACACCGGGATCATCTGCAAGGGTCAGTGGCAGGGCGAAGAAGTCATCGGTCTGCGCCTGACCTGGGAAAAACGCTACATCACCCTCGGCCCGGTCGCCACCCTGCTGGGTCTGGCCTTCAAGGCCCACGACCCTGAGCACCTGCTCGGCGAAAAAGAAGATCTGGGCATCAGCCTGGCGCTGATTCCGACCGACACGCCCGGCGTGGAAATCGGCCGCCGTCACCTGCCATTGGGCGCAGCGTTCATGAACGGCCCCAACTCGGGCAAGGACGTGTTCATCCCGCTGAGCTACCTGATCGGTGGTCAGCCGATGCTGGGCAAAGGCTGGATGATGCTGATGAACTGCCTGTCGGTGGGTCGTTCGATCTCGCTGCCGGCAGTCGGCACCGGCGCAGCCAAGTACACCAGCTTGGTCACTGGCCAGTACGCGAAGGTGCGTGAGCAATTCAACGTGCCTATCTCGGCGTTCGAAGGCATCCAGGAAGCGCTGGCGCGTATCGGTGGCAATGCCTGGCTGATGGACAGCGCGCGCATGCTGACCGCCAATGCGGTCGACCTGGGCGAGAAGCCTTCGGTGCTCTCTGCAATCCTCAAGTATCACCTGACCGAGCGCGGTCGCGAGTGTATCGGTCACGCCATGGACGTGCATGGCGGCAAGGGCATCATCATGGGCCCGAACAATTACCTGGGTCGCAACTGGCAAGGTGCGCCGATATTCATCACGGTCGAGGGCGCCAACATACTCTCGCGCAACCTGATGATTTTCGGCCAGGGCGCGATTCGCTGCCATCCGTTCGTGCTCAAGGAAATGGCCCTCGCCGGGCGCGAAGACAAGCAGCAGGCGCTGATCGAGTTTGACAGCCTGCTGCTCAAACACATCGGTTTTGCGGTGAGCAATGCCGCCAGCACCTTCATCCTCAACCTGGGCTTCGGTCATTTCGAAAGAGCGCCGGGTAACGGCTTGAGCCAGGGCTATTTCCGCGCGCTCAACCGTCAGGCAGCAGCGTTCGCGATGCTCGCCGACTTGAGCATGATGCTGCTGGGTGGCGAATTGAAACGCCGCGAACGCCTTTCGGCCCGCCTGGGTGACGTGCTCAGCCATATGTACCTGGCCTCGGCAGCGCTCAAGCGTTATCACGACCTCGGTTCGCCGGACCATATGAGCCCGTTGTTCCGCTGGGCCATGGAAGAAAGCCTGGGGCATTCGGAACGTGCGATGGACGAGATCCTCAGCAACTTCCCCAACCGCATACTGGGTGGGGTGCTGCGTGCCGTAGTGTTCCCGTTCGGTCGCCGGCACAAGGGGCCATCGGACAAGCTTGATGCGGAAGTTGCCCAGGTGCTGGGCCGCGCCAAGGGCGATCCGACGCTGGAAGAGTTGCTGGCAGGCTGCTATCGCCCGCAATCGGCAGACGATCCGGTCGGCGCGCTGCAACAAGCCATCGACCTGCTCAGCGCTGCGTATCCGCTGCACAAGAAGCTGCAAGTGGCAATCAAGAGTGGTCAGGTCAAGCCGGACGCTGGCGAGCCTGTCATCGACGCCGCGCTGCGCATCGGTGTGTTGCAGGCCGACGAAGCGCAAACCCTGCGTACCGCCGAGGCAGCCCGCCGCAAGGTGATTGATGTGGATGATTTCGACAAGGAAGAACTGACCCTGGCAGCCGGCAAGATTCGCTGATAGTCAGGTCGCACCACACAGCAGGCGCGTAAAGCTTTATACTCTCGCGCCTGTTTTTGCATTTGAGGATTACCCAATGGCCGACGCCACTCTCGATCACCAACTTGGCCTGCTGGCACACTTGCGCAGCATTCTGGTCGCGCTGGGCGAGGCCGAGCAGGTTCCGGAAGAAAGCCACGCGCTGTTCATGGAGCGTTTCGACGAACTGGTCGAGCTGTTGCCGCAGGACCCCATCGAAAGCCAGTACCTGGGTCAGGACATCCTCTGCCAGGTCATCCAGCGCTATCCGCAAATCGCGCATCTGGTACCGCGCGACCTGCTGTGGTTCTTCGCCGGTGACTGCCTGCACTTCATGCCGGATGATGAAATCGAGCTGTATCAGGCGCTGGAAGAACGCCGCTACGAAGCGGAGCAGAACGAGGAACCGTTCGACTGGAATCAGGAGAAACAGCTGCTGAGCATGTCGACACAGGGCAGCAAGCACTGAGCATCCTCTGGCTTCAAGCCTGCCCCGGAGATCATTCCGGGCAGGCTGCCGGTCACTCCGCGCCACTGCGTCATGCAGCGCAACCTATCGACCAATACGATCATTCTTTCCCGGCATTCGAATAAATTTATCGAATGGACAGGCATACCATGACACTTCGTATAACCTGATAAGGAGTGCTCTGTCTCCCATGACTCAATTTCGTAAAGTCCTGTCCATTCAAGCGGGTCAACCAGCGTCCGATGGCGCGGGCGTCAAGCTGACGCGCGTCTTCGGCGGACGTGGCGTGGAGCAGTTCGATCCGTTTCTGATGCTGGACGAGTTCGGGTCAGACAAGCCGGATGACTACATCGCCGGTTTTCCACCTCACCCGCACCGTGGCTTCGAAACGGTGACCTACATGCTTGAAGGCCGTATGCGTCATGAAGACCATATGGGCAATGTCGGCCTTCTGCAGAGCGGCGGTGTGCAGTGGATGACGGCGGCACGCGGGATCATTCACAGCGAAATGCCTGAACAGGAAGAAGGCACCATGCGCGGCTTTCAGCTCTGGCTGAACCTGCCGGGCAAGAACAAATTGAGCGATGCCAGCTACCAGGACATCCAGCCGGAAAACGTTCCGAGTGTCACCACCCAGACCGGTGTACAAGTGGTGGTATTGGCCGGGCATTTCGACGATGGCCAGGTTCGCCAGGCCGGGGCAGTACAGCGTCCGGACACCGAGCCGTTGTACTTTGACTTTGATATGCCTGCCGGCAGCCATATCAGCCCGCACGTACCCGAAGGGCACCTTGTGCTGCTGTACGTCTATGAAGGCAGTGTCGAGCTGGAAGGCAGCACCCAGCCGATCGGTAAACGCCAAATGGCACGCCTATCCGACATCGGTGAGGTGCAGATCAGCAGCGCCGCTGGTGCGCGGCTGTTGCTGATTGCAGGCAAGCCCCTGCGTGAACCGATCGTGCAGTACGGCCCCTTTGTGATGAACACCAAGGAAGAGATCGAGCAGGCGATTCGTGACTTCCGGGAAGATCGTCTGACGGCGTGACGACTTCGCTCACTGAGCCCTGCGCACGCTGATCAAGAGACAGAGGCCCCGCCTCTGTCTCGCCGAGTTATTCCAGACGCAGAAAGCGCTTCAGTTCGGCACCCTGAGCAATGGCGTCGTGACGCCCCAGTTCGATCAATTCGCTGCAATAACCTGACTCGAACAGCAGATAGCTCAGCACACTGGCGCCGCTGCTCTTGGTCGCACCCGGCCCGCGCAGGAACGTGCGCAGTGCGGGGGGCAATTCGCGGCGGTGGCGGGCCGCAATCTCATCCAGCGGACGGCTCGGCGAAATCACCAGCACTTCCACCGGCTCCATGCCCGGCTGCCTGACCTGATCCTCGGGCAGCAACGCACTGGCGGTGTTCAAGCGTTCGAGCAGCTCGATATCGCTTTCCAGGTTGTCGATGAACGTGCTGTTGAGCATGTGGCCGCTGATCTGCGCCAGGCTTGGCTGAGCGCCGCGTGGCGCGCGGGGTGCCGGTCTTTCGGCTTTAAGGCCGCGCGGGTTGCCGCTCACGCCGACCACCAGAACACGATTGGCGCCCAGGTGCAGCGCCGGGCTGATCGGTGCCGACTGACGCACGGCCCCGTCGCCAAAGTATTCCTCGTCGAGCATCACGGGGGCGAACAGCAAGGGAATGGCTGAACTGGCGAGCAAGTGATCCACGGTCAATTGCGTCGGACGGCCGATACGGCGATGGCGCAGCCAGGGTTCGATCGTACCGCGGCCCTGATAAAACGTGACCGCCTGACCCGATTCGTAACCGAAGGCAGTCACCGCCACTGCACGCAAATGATGAGCGTCGATGGCGGCTTCGATTCCGGACAGGTCCAGCCGCTCATTGAGCAGATCACGCAGGGGCGAACTGTTGAGCAAGGCAACCGGGATGTTTCGTCCAAACCCCAGCAGACTGCGACCGAAAAAACGGCTGGCCTGATGAATCACTCCGGACCAGTCGCTGCGCAGCACCTGATGGCTGCGAAATGACTGCCAGAATTCGGTCAATTGATGGATGGCAATCCGAAAATGCAGCGCGCCACTGGCCAGCTTGACGGCATTGATCGCGCCAGCCGACGTACCGACGATGACCGGAAAGGGATTGGGCGAACCGGGCGGCAGCAGGTCGGCAATGCCTGCCAGTACGCCGACCTGATAGGCCGCACGCGCCCCGCCACCCGATAAAATCAGCCCGGTTACAGGCTCGACACCACTTACTGCACTGCTCGTTACTGCGCGATCCTGCATCTACGACTGACCTCGGTGATCAACGACGCTTTTTATCTATGCTTCTCATATAGCTTCTGTTCACCGGCTGGTCGACTTTTAAAGCGTCGATGGGCCCAAAGATATTGTTCCGGGCATTCAGTGACGGCTTTTTCCACCCATTGATTGATGCGCAGGCAATCGGCTTCGTCGCTCTCACCCGGAAAGTTGTCCAGCGGCGGATGAATCACCAGCCGGTAACCGCTACCGTCTGCCAGACGCCGCTGAGTGAAGGGCACAACCTGCGCACGGCCCAGGCGGGCGAATTTGCTGGTGGCGGTCACGGTCGCGGCCTGGATGCCGAACAGCGGCACAAAAATGCTCTGTTTGGCGCCATAGTCCTGATCCGGCGCGTACCAGATCGCCCGACCGGCGCGCAGCAACTTGAGCATGCCGCGTACGTCATCGCGCTCGACAGCCAGTGAATCAAGGTTATGGCGCTCGCGTCCGCGACGCTGGACGAAGTCGAACAACGGGCTCTTGTGTTCGCGATACATGCCGTCAATGGTGTGCTGCTGGCCCAGCAGTGCCGCGCCGATTTCCAGCGTGGTGAAATGCAGCGCCATCAGAATCACGCCCTCGCCTTTTTCCTGGGCACTCTGCAAATGCTCGAGCCCTTCGACGTGGGCAAGCCTGGCCAGACGTTTTTTCGACCACCACCAGCTCATGGCCATCTCGAAGAAGGCAATCCCGGTGGAGGCGAAGTTTTCCTTGAGCAGACGCTTGCGCTCGGCCGCGGACAAATGCGGGAAGCACAGCTCCAGATTGCGTGACGCGATTTTTTTTCGATCAGTGGCCACACGGTACATGATGGCGCCCAGTGCCCGACCGATGACCAGCAGAACGCGAAATGGCAATTGAACAATCAGCCACAAGAGCCCCAGCCCCAGCCATAGCGGCCAGAAACGGGGGTGAAGGAAACTGGCTTTAAGACGCGGGCGATCCATTTGGGCTTCCGTCAGAACAAAGGCCGCGCATTCTACAACGGTTCTGGCCGCTTGCGGCTCGCGGGCGTTCTCGCTATAAGTCTCGGCACTTTTAGCGACAAGCTGTTGTGTATATCAACCATGAGCCAGATTGAATCGCAAAACCCGGAACCTGTATTTCAGCTCAAGGGCAGCATGCTCGCCATCACCGTGATGGAGCTGGCCCGAACCAACCTTGAAGCGCTCGACAGGCAGTTGGCGGCCAAGGTGGCACAAGCCCCCAACTTCTTCAGCAATACGCCGCTGATCCTGGCTCTGGACAAACTCGCACCGAACGAAGGCCCGGTGGATCTACCGGGTCTGGTGCGTATCTGTCGCCAGCATGGCCTGCGCACCCTGGCGATCCGCGCCAACCGTATCGAAGACATTGCCGCAGCGATTGCCGTCGACCTCCCGGTGCTGCCGCCGTCCGGCGCACGTGAGCGCGTGATCGACCCGATCGAGGCCGAAGCCCCGAAAAAAATCCCGGAAAAACCGCCAGAGCCACTGATCAAGCCGACCCGCGTGATAACCGCTCCGGTACGCGGCGGTCAGCAGATCTACGCTCAGGGCGGCGACCTGGTGGTAGTCGCGCCGGTCAGTCCCGGTGCGGAACTTCTCGCCGATGGAAACATCCATGTCTACGGCCCGATGCGTGGTAGGGCACTGGCGGGAATAAAGGGCGATACCAAGGCACGGATCTTCTGTCAGCAGTTGAGTGCCGAGCTGATTTCGATTGCCGGGCAATACAAGGTGTCCGAGGACTTGCGCAGGGACCCGTTATGGGGCTCGCCGGTCCAGATCAGCTTGTCAGGTGATGTGTTGAACATCATTCGTCTTTAACGGATACTGCCGCAATTTTCAAAGCATCTCTGATTCGTCGCGAAATTGTCGTGAAGGCGGCAGGAAGTTCTGAAAAGCACTGCTTTTCAGCGGGTATATGAGTCGAAAGTAATAGCTTAGTGCTAGCTTTCCGGAATCAGACCCCAGGATTTCCAGAATGCTTCGGCGGGCGCGGCGCCAGGAGATGCCTTTCAGGGACTCAATGTCCTTTTCCTCTAGGGGTGATACACCTTGGCCAAGATTCTCGTTGTTACATCCGGCAAGGGTGGTGTGGGCAAGACCACCACCAGCGCCGCCATCGGTACCGGTCTCGCACTGCGCGGCCACAAGACAGTCATCGTCGACTTCGACGTCGGCCTGCGTAACCTCGACCTGATCATGGGTTGCGAACGTCGTGTCGTGTATGACTTCGTCAACGTGGTCAATGGCGAAGCCAACCTGCAACAGGCGCTGATCAAGGACAAGAAGATCGAAGGCCTGTTTGTGCTGGCCGCCAGC
Organism: Pseudomonas cerasi; assembly: GCF_900074915.1. Classification (GTDB taxonomy): domain Bacteria; phylum Pseudomonadota; class Gammaproteobacteria; order Pseudomonadales; family Pseudomonadaceae; genus Aquipseudomonas; species Aquipseudomonas cerasi. Next base: position 1,624,232 of record NZ_LT222319.1, on the reverse strand, counting down.
CAGACCCGTGACAAGGAAGCACTGACCAAGGAGGGCGTTGAAAAAGTCCTCATGGAGCTGAAGGAATCCTTCGAATACATCGTCTGCGATTCGCCGGCCGGTATCGAAACCGGTGCTCACCTGGCCATGTACTTCGCCGACGAAGCCATCGTCGTGACCAACCCTGAAGTCTCGTCGGTACGTGACTCCGACCGCATGCTGGGCCTGCTGGCCAGCAAATCGCGTCGCGCCGAACGTGGCGAAGACCCGATCAAGGAACACTTGCTGCTGACCCGCTACAACCCTGAGCGCGTCAGCAAGGGCGAAATGCTCGGCGTGGAAGACGTCAAGGAAATCCTTGCCGTTACCCTGCTCGGCGTGATCCCCGAATCCCAGGCTGTACTGAAAGCCTCCAATCAGGGCGTGCCGGTCATTCTCGATGACCAGAGCGATGCGGGTCAGGCCTACAGCGATGCGGTTGACCGCCTGCTGGGCAAAACACTTGAGCACCGGTTTCTGGATGTGCATAAGAAAGGATTCTTTGAACGCCTGTTCGGGGGTAATTAATGAATATTTTTGACTTCTTTCGTGACCGCAAAAAAGGAAGCACGGCCTCGGTCGCGAAAGAGCGTCTACAGATCATCGTTGCTCACGAACGCGGCCAACGCAGTACCCCGGACTACCTTCCTGCGCTGCAGAAAGAGCTGGTGGAAGTGATCCGTAAATACGTCAATATCGAGTCTGACCAGGTACAGGTCGCTCTGGAAAGCCAGGGCAGCTGTTCGATTCTGGAACTCAATATCACCCTGCCCGATCGCTGATCAGGCAGTCGCTCGCGGCGGTATCGGCGCACTTCTACGGAAGCTGCGCCCTTGCCGCCGTTGGCGTTTCTAGCGTTTCGAGGCCGTTGCATGCCGTTGTCGAACATCCGCATCATTCATCAGGACGCCGCCGTTCTGGTGATCGATAAGCCTACCCTGCTGCTTTCCGTTCCCGGCCGTGCCGACGATAACAAGGATTGTCTGATTACCCGCCTGCAGGAAAACGGTTACCCCGAAGCGCGTATCGTCCATCGCCTGGACTGGGAAACCTCGGGCATCATTCTGCTGGCCCGTGATGCCGATACGCATCGAGAGCTGTCGCGTCAGTTTCATGACCGCGAAACCGAGAAAGCCTACACCGCACTGTGTTGGGGTCAACCGTCCCTGGACAGCGGCAGTATCGATCTGCCATTGCGCTATGACCCGCCCACCAAGCCCCGGCATGTGGTGGACCACGAGGGTGGCAAACACGCGCTGACGTTCTGGAAGGTTGTCGAGCGGCATGACACTTACTGTCGCGTCGAGCTCACGCCGATCACTGGCCGCTCGCATCAGTTGCGTGTGCACATGCTGTCGATCGGGCATCCGTTGTTGGGTGATGGTCTGTACGCGCATCCGGAAGCGCTGGCGGCGTATCCGCGTCTGTGTCTGCATGCCAGCATGCTGAGCTTTACCCATCCGGGGACCGGCGAGCGATTGACCTTCGAGTGCACCGCGCCGTTCTGATCTGAATGACACGCTGAATATCGTGCAGATGCTCCGCGTCAAACAGCGGTTCTGCGACTTCAGGTGGATTTAGGGTCGACTCAGGTCACCTTTTCGCCCCTCGGCGAGTTACTTTGATGGGGCCAAAGTAACCAAAGCCCCCCGCTCCTGTTTCCGGCCCGACTTCGTCGGGTTCCTTCGCCCTGTCACTGATCCGGGGGTCGCCGCAACGGGCCATCCATGGCCCGGTGCGGCTAGCCTGGCGTCCTGCCAGGCTACCCCCGGATCAGCGCCAGGACTCAGCCGTCACTAACGTCGCACTCTGCGTCGTCAGTGCCACCGCGGTTGAAAAGCGCTTTTACTCTCGGCGCTGTGCGTCAGCTTAGACTATCGTGCCTGCGCTCCGCGTAGGCATGCAGTTCGTTACGCTCCGCGTCACCCAGGGTTTGCGATATCAGGTGGATTGGCGTTCGGCTCAAGTTACCTTTTCGCCCCTCGGCGACTCACTTTGAGGGACCAAAGCGAGCAAGGCCCTTGGCTCCGGTTTCCGGCTCAACTTCGTCAGGCCCTTCGCGGCCGAAAAGCGTTTCTGTGGCAGCGGCAACGACTGAGCCAATGCGGTAAACTCGCGCCATTGCTGTCTGGAGCTATTTATGCGCGCAGAGTTGAACAAAGGCCTCATCGATTTTCTGAAGGCTTCTCCCACCCCGTTCCACGCCACCGCCACCCTCGTGCAACACTTCGAAGCCGCAGGCTTTCAGCGGCTGGACGAACGTGACACGTGGGCAGTAGAAACCGGGGGCCGTTATTTCGTCACCCGTAATGACTCTTCCATCGTCGCTTTCCGGATGGGTCGTCAGTCACCACTCACGGGCGGCATCCGCATGGTCGGCGCACACACCGACAGCCCGTGCCTGCGGGTCAAGCCGCAACCGGAACTGCAACGTCAGGGTTTTTGGCAACTGGGCGTCGAAGTCTACGGCGGCGCCTTGCTGGCCCCCTGGTTTGACCGTGATCTGTCGCTGGCCGGCCGTGTCACTTTCCGCCGCGACGGCAAGGTTGAAAGTCAGTTGATCGACTTCAAACTGCCGATCGCCGTGATCCCCAATCTGGCGATTCACCTGAACCGCACTGCCAACGAAGGCTGGGCAATCAATGCGCAAAACGAACTGCCTCCCATCCTGGCGCAGGTCGCCGGTGACGAGCGCGCCGACTTCCGGGCATTACTGACCGACCAACTGGCCCGCGAGCACGGCCTCAATGCCGATGTGGTGCTCGATTACGAGCTGAGTTTCTACGACACCCAAGGCGCCGCTGTGGTCGGCCTCAATGGGGACTTCCTGGCAGGCGCACGCCTGGACAACCTGTTGTCGTGTTTCGCCGGGATGCAGGCACTGCTCAACACCGAGAGCGACGAAACCGCCCTGCTGGTGTGCACCGATCACGAAGAAGTCGGCTCGTCTTCCGCTTGTGGCGCAGACGGTGCGATGCTCGAGCAGATCGTCCAGCGTCTGCTGCCAAGCAGCGAAGACTACGTGCGCACGATTCAGAAGTCGCTGCTGATATCAGCCGACAACGCCCACGGCATTCATCCCAACTACGCTGACAAGCACGACGCCAATCATGGTCCCAAGCTCAACGCAGGGCCAGTGATCAAGGTCAACAGCAACCAGCGTTACGCCACCAACAGCGAAACCGCCGGTTTCTTCCGCCATCTGTGCATGGCCGAAGAGGTCCCGGTACAGAGCTTTGTGGTACGCAGCGACATGGGTTGCGGCTCGACCATCGGACCGATCACTGCCAGCCATCTGGGTATTCGCACGGTAGACATCGGCTTGCCGACGTTCGCCATGCACTCGATTCGCGAACTGGCCGGTAGCCATGACCTGGCGCATCTGGTCAAGGTATTGAGCGCGTTCTATGCCAGCCACGAGCTGCCATAACGGCTGAGGCGATAATCGATAACGCGGGGGTGACCTGTTGCTCCCGCGTTTCGGTGTTGACGCTCGCTAGAGTGCCCATTGAAAGAAATAAAATGTCTCTCATCATAACGATAAAAAAGATACTTTTGCCTGCGCCATTTTGAACCACCTCGTACCGGACAACAGGTCATTTGTTTATAAAGGGACTTCATGTCCCGAATTCCATCGACGCGCCCTGTCGATGATTCAGTCGTGGAGTGCTTGAATAACGCGGGCTACTTTACCTCTATCCAGTCATCGTCCTCGTCGGGTTTATCGACAATATCGTCATCTTCGTTCACGTAATACGGTATGTCGGCCTCAACACCGTTCTCACCCGTTCTGGCGACCAGTTGCCTGTACCTCTTCCCGTCCCAGAGCCTGAAAATTAGTGTGGAGTCTTCTCCAGCCGAGAGCGTCGAGCCTTCACTGCCAATCAGTTTGCTACGAGCGCCTGCCGTCAAGACACTGTTCTTACCAGCGGTCAATCTGCTTTGGTCTCCCGCCATCAGGGTGCAGTCATGCCCGCCGGTCAGTTTGCTTCTATCGCCGGCAGTCAGATAACTGTTATTACCGGCCAGCAGTTTGCTGCGGTCACCCGCAGTCTGATTACTGTCTGCACCGGCAATCAACCGGCTGCGATCACCCGCCAGTTGTACACTGCCCGCACCAGCAATCAGCGTGCTGCGAAAACCTGCTGTCTGCGAGCTGCCCTTGCCGGCGATCAGCATGCTTTTATTTCCGGCGACCTGAATGCTTTCATGGCCTGCAATCAACGAGCTGCCGTAACTTGCAATCTGGTTACTGCCATAACCCGCAGTCAACGTGCTGCGAATGCCCGATGTAAGACTACTGCCATAACCGGCGATCAAAACGCTGCGAAGTCCGGCGATCAGCGTACTGCCATAGCCTGCCGTCAGAAAACTTCTGATTCCGCTGGTCAGGGAGCTGCCATAGCCGGCTATCAATGAACTGTCCTGCCCGGCCGTTGCAGTGCTGCCGTAGCCCGCAGTGAGTGAGCTTCCATACTCTGCGGTCTGAGTACTGCCGTAACCGGCCGTGAGGGTACTTTTATAGCCGGCTGTCTGCGTACTGCCATAACCGGCGATCAGCGAGCTGGCAAAGCCGGCTGTGGAGGTACTTCCGTACCCGGTGGTGAGCGAGCTGTTTTCCTGTGCGGTTTGCGTGCTGCCGTAACCGGCGGTCAACGTGCTCTCATAACCCGCAGTCTGCGTGCTGCCATAACCCGCAATCAGCGAGCTCGCATAGCCGGCGGTGGAGGTACTTCCATAACCTGTCACCAGATCACTGCGCTCCTGCGCGGTTTGCGTACTACCGTAACCGGCGGTCAACGTGCTCTCGTAGCCTGCCGTCTGCGTACTGCCGTAACCCGCGATGAGCGAGCTGGAATAGCCCGCAGTAGAAGTACTTCCGTAACCTGTGGTGAGCGAGCTGTTTTCCTGAGCGGTTTGCGTACTGCCGTAACCGGCGGTCAACGTGCTTTCGTAGCCTGCCGTCTGCGTGCTGCCATAGCCGGCGATCAAGGAACTGGAATAGCCCGCAGTCGACGTGCTGCCGTAGCCGGCGACCAGGTCGCTGCGCTCCTGTGCCGTCTGGGTACTGCCGTAACCGGCGGTCAGTATGCTTTTGAAGCCCGCCGTCTGAGTGCTTCCATAGCCGGCGATCAGCGAACTGTTTGACCCTGCCGTTGAAGTGCTGCCATAGCCTGTGACAAGGTCGCTGTGTTCTCTGGCGGTCTGCGTACTGCCATAGCCGGCGGTCAGCATGCTTCTGTAACTCGCGGTCTGGGTGCTGCCATAACCTGCGATCAGCGAACTGCCCGAGCCTGCGGTTCCCGTACTGCCATAGCCCGCAATCAGGTCGCTACCGTCCCTGGCCGTCTGAGTACTGCCATAACCAGCGGTCAGGATACTTTTGTGGCCCGCTGTCTGTGTACTTCCATAACCCGCAATGATGAAACTCTCGTGACCCGCGGTACCTGTACTTCCGTAACCGGTGGTGAGGTTACTGGCAGCCCCGGCCGTTTGCGTACTGCCATAGCCTGATGTGAGTACGCTGCCCTGCTGTGCGGTCTGGGTACTGCCATAACCTGCCGTGAGCGAGCTTTCACTGCCCGAGGTTTGCGTGCTGCCGTAACCGGCGATCAGCGAGCTGTCAGCGCCAGCTGTTCCGGTACTGCCATATCCGGCCGTCAGGGTGCTGCCCTCACGGGCAGTCTGGGTACTGCCATAGCCTGCGGTGAGCGAACTTTCGCTGCCTGACGTCTGCGTGCTGCCATATCCGGCGATCAACGAACTGTCGGCACCTGCCGTGCCAGTGCTGCCGTAGCCCGCCGTCAGGTTGCTGCCTTCCTGAGCCGTTTGCGTGCTGCCGTACCCCGCTGTCAGCGCACTGTCACTTCCCGAGGTCTGCGTGCTGCCGTATCCCGCGATCAGAGAGCTGTCGACACCTGCTGTACCCGTGCTGCCGTACCCCGCCGTCAGGTTGCTGCCCTCCTGAGCCGTCTGCGTACTGCCGTACCCCGCCGTGAGCGAGCTGTCACTGCCCGAGGTTTGCGTGCTGCCGTAACCGGCGATCAGCGAGCTGTCGGAACCTGCCGTGCCGGTGCTGCCATACCCAGCAGTGAGATTGCTGCCTTCCTGGGCCGTTTGCGTGCTGCCATAGCCTGCGGTCAGGGCGCTGTCACTTCCCGAGGTCTGCGTGCTGCCGTATCCCGCGATCAGAGAGCTGTCGACACCTGCTGTACCCGTGCTGCCGTACCCCGCCGTCAGATTGCTGCCCTCCTGGGCCGTCTGAGTACTGCCGTAGCCCGCGGTCAGCGAACTGTCGCCTCCCGAGGTTTGTGTACTGCCATAACCGGCGATCAACGAGCTGTCCGAGCCTGCGGTGCCGGTGCTGCCATACCCAGCGGTGAGATTGCTGCCTTCCTGAGCCGTTTGCGTGCTGCCGTAACCCGCTGTGAGCGAGCTGTCTTCTCCGGAAGTCTGGGTACTGCCGTAGCCGGCGATCAGCGAGCTGTCCGAACCTGCCGTGCCGGTGCTGCCATACCCAGCGGTGAGATTGCTGCCTTCCTGAGCCGTTTGCGTGCTGCCGTAACCCGCTGTGAGCGAGCTGTCTTCTCCGGAAGTCTGGGTACTGCCGTAGCCGGCGATCAGCGAGCTGTCCGAACCTGCCGTGCCGGTGCTGCCATACCCAGCGGTGAGATTGCTGCCTTCCTGAGCCGTTTGCGTGCTGCCGTAACCCGCTGTGAGCGAGCTGTCTTCTCCGGAAGTCTGGGTACTGCCGTAGCCGGCGATCAGCGAGCTGTCCGAACCTGCCGTGCCGGTGCTGCCATACCCAGCGGTGAGATTGCTGCCTTCCTGAGCCGTTTGCGTGCTGCCGTAACCCGCTGTGAGCGAGCTGTCTTCTCCGGAAGTCTGGGTACTGCCGTAGCCGGCGATCAGCGAGCTGTCCGACCGACGCGACATCGAACACTTCATGACGGGCCTGTTCGGCCACCGGTAACGTGACACTTGCTGCCGCAGGCATGGGCGTGGGTATGGCCGTGGGCATTGGCGTTGACGTTGACGCAGGGTCGGCCTGACGTGCCGAAATGAAGTGTGACGCGCTGATCCTGTCGCCGACATGAACCACCTCGGCCCGCGGAAACTTGACCATTCCCGGCTCTTCCAGACTGATGATGTCTGCAACGGCAACTTCACAGACAATCCATCGAGCATCGGCATGCACGCTTAGAAAAGCGCTGGTTCCAGCGCCCCACAGTAAACCGACCAGACCATTCTCATGCCGCCTGGTTGACTGCCAGTATTTGGATTCCACCGTGCCGGACGCGGGCCATATAAGGCCGCAGTGATCGGCCATGTTATTTGCACAGGTACGCAGCACCAACGCCTTGTCGAGAGTCATTACAGCATCCTCATAGATCCTTTAAATAAAAGCAGCCGCACTTATCAAGCATTGCTTTATAGGACAGCTGCCATGTCAGCCTTAATCCAAACGTGGAACGATCGTGCAAATAATACCAACTAACCAGCGCCTATCCTTCCACACCAAAAACCTACCACACCCCATTAACAAACATTAATTAATATTAAGATTTTTCTTAAATCCGCTGAAAACTAGAATAATTACTCTGGGACATTTCATCAAAAAAACCAACTAATTTAACGCCACCCCGCCAGCAACAATAGAATAACGCTCATTAATTTTTTTTGTTAATCAAATGTATGCATTATACAAAACCTATTAAACAGGCTGTACATTGCACACATTCTTATCAACGAAATGAGTATTTATTTATAGAAAAAAGCGAACTAACGGTGGCACAGACCGCGCTTGGGAAGTGGGTTTGCCACACCGGCATTCAGTCGCCGTGCACCTCTGCGCGCACATGAATAGCATCATGACGCCAGTATTCGAGGTCACAGTCGATCAACCGATCTTTCCGATCATAATTGACACGTGCAATGCGCAGGCCCGGGCTACCCAGTGAAACCTTCAGTGCAGCGGCTGCTTCGCTGTGCAGCGCCGTGGGGACCATGTCGAAGCGCACCCGACCGTAATGAATGTCATAGCGGCGGGCGTAGAGTTCACTGAGCGATTCGTTCAGGTCGTGTTCGAGAATGCCGGGGAACAACTCCGGTCTCAGGTAGTGCTCGACATACAGCACCAGACGCTGATCGATCCGTCGCGCGCGACAGATCTGGATCACGCTCGACAGCGCCGGCAGTTCCAGCATTTCGCAGATCATCGCTGAAGCAGGTTGCAGGCGTGCAGACAGAAGCCGGGTGTGCGGCACCCTTCCCTGGGCACAGACCATTGCGTGGAAATGGCTACGCCTGATCAGGTCATAGGCCAGTCGCGGCGGCGAGATGAACCAGCCACGCCGCTCTTCCCGATAGATCAACCCCTGCGCCTCAAGCTGCAACAGCGCTTCACGCAAGGTGATGCGGGTGGTGGCGAATACCTCGCTGAGCTTGCGCTCTGCAGGCAACTTGCTGCCATGCGGCAACAAACCATGTTCGATCTGCTCCTGCAGCGCATGGCAAATGGTTGTTACCGCCCGTGGCACATCTTCGCGCATTCCGGTATCCGTCTGGACTAGACCAGCCCTGTTACGAGGCATACATCAGTGCAGCCAACGCCGTTGACTCCCTTGCCGTGAGCCTAGGCCGGGGACATGACTGTACTGTTACAGGACAAATCACGTTGCATGCCAACTGCGCCGAAAAGAGCCCATAACCCCCTGCCCAACAGGCCCATTGCGATGGTCTACGCTTAGCGCCAGGCACTGCCGGGGCCCGTGAAAAACGCTTTTGTCCGTGCAACACGACACGAAAATGTCATGCAAAAAGCCTAACTTGGCTCAGGTATTGCTGATCTAGACCAAATAACCCGCAACGAACACTTTTCTCAAGAAGTGCACTAGGAGCTCCGAATGAAACATCTTTTGTTGGCATCACTCCTCGGTTCAGCCATGGCAATGAGTTCGCTGGTCATGGCTGCGGACACGGATCTTAAAACGCTGGAGGCTGCGGCCAAGGCTGAAGGCGCGGTCAACAGCCTCGGCATGCCGGATGACTGGGCAAACTGGGGCGGCATCTGGAAAGACCTGGAAGCCAAATATGGCCTCAAGCACATGGACACCGACATGAGTTCGGCCCAGGAGATCGCCAAGTTCGAGGCGGAGAAAGACAACGCCAGCGGTGACATTGGCGACGTAGGCGCAGCGTTCGGCCCTATCGCCACAGCAAAAGGCGTTACCCAGCCTTACAAGCCAACTACCTGGGATCAGATCCCGACCTGGGCCAAGGACAAGGACGGCCACTGGGCGCTGGCCTACACCGGCACCATCGCCTTCATCGTCAACAAAAACCTGCTGCACGGCTCTGAAATCCCGAAAAGCTGGGCTGACCTGAAAACCGGCAAATACAAGGTGTCCATCGGCGACGTGAGCACTGCGGCTCAGGCTGCCAACGGTGTACTGGCAGCGGCCATCGCCATGAAAGGTGACGAAACCAACATCGCACCGGGCCTGGCACTGTTCACCGATCTGGCCAAACAGAAGCGTCTGTCGCTGGCCAACCCGACCATTCAGACCATCGAGAAAGGCGAAATCGAAGTCGGTGTGGTCTGGGACTTCAACGGCCTGAGCTACAAAGCCAAGATGACCAAACCCGATGATTACGTCGTGCTGATCCCTTCGGACGGCTCGGTGATTTCCGGCTACACCACCATCATCAACAAGTATGCCAAACATCCGAACGCCGCCAAGCTGGCGCGTGAATACACCTTCAGCGACGCGGGTCAGATCAATCTGGCCAAGGGCAATGCACGCCCGATTCGCGTAGAGCACATCAAACTGCCTGAAGATGTTCAAGCCAAACTGCTGCCGCAAGACCAGTACAAAAACGCCAAGCCAATCGAGAACGCAGAGGCGTGGGAGAAAACTTCCAAAGCGCTGCCGCAGATGTGGAACGAGCAGGTCATCATCGAGATGAACTGATCCTCTCCTGCGGCTCAGGGATGAAGTCGTGTACTCCGGGCGAGCCAGTCTCGCCCGTTCTTTCAAAGCGAGTCGCCCATGAAACACAACGTCATCCTGATCGTGCTGGACGGCCTCAATTACGAAGTCGCACGCCATGCGATGGGGCACCTGCAAGCCTGGCATGATGCGGGCCGGGCCGCGCTCTACAAGATGGAATGCGAACTGCCCGCCCTCTCACGCCCCCTTTACGAATGCATACTGACCGGTGTCGCGCCCATCGACAGCGGCATCGTGCATAACAACGTCTCGCGCCTGTCGAATCAGCGCAGCATCTTTCACTATGCTCGCGACGCCGGGCTGAGCACTGCAGCAGCGGCCTATCACTGGGTCAGCGAGCTGTACAACCGCACCCCGTTCGACCCGGCACGCGATCGCCATACGGAAGCCACGGATCTGCCGATTCAGCACGGACTGTTCTACTGGGCCGATCACTACCCTGATTCGCACCTGTTCGCCGACGCCGAAAGCCTGCGCCTCGGGCACGCCCCGAACTTTCTGCTGATCCACCCCATGAACATCGACGACGCCGGGCACAAGCACGGCCTCGACACTGCGCAGTACCGCAACAGCGCCCGCAGCGCAGACATCATTCTGGCTGACTACCTGCAACGCTGGCTGGATGCGGGTTATCAAGTGCTGGTGACGGCCGACCACGGCATGAACAATGACCGCTCGCACAACGGGCTGTTGCCGGAAGAGCGTGAGGTGCCGCTGTTCGTCATCGGTGATGCCTTCAGCCTGAATGTCGACGCCGCGCCGCGCCAGATCGATCTGTGCGGCACCGTCTGCGAGCTGCTTGGCGTGCCGCACGACAAACCGGTCTGCCGGGAGATTCTCAATTGACAACCTTTTCCCGAGGCAAGTGGCTGGGGCTGTTGTGCCTGCTGCCCTTCGCCGTATTTTTCATCGTGTTTCAGATCGCACCGCTGCTCTGGGTCGCGATCCACAGCCTGCAAAGCGATGCTGGCTGGGGCTGGGAAAACTTCATCCGGGCGTTCAGCTCGAAGTTCTACCGGCAAGCCATTCAGTACAGCCTGGAGATCAGCTTCTGGTCGAGCCTGTTCGGCATCATCATCTCGATCCTGGGTGCCTATTCGCTGCGCAAGGTGGATTCGCGGCTGCGCGATTTCGTCAACTCGTTCGCCAACATGACCAGCAATTTTGCCGGCGTTCCACTGGCGTTCGCGTTCATCATCCTGCTGGGGTTCAACGGCGCGCTGACCCTGATCCTCAAGCAGACCGGGATCATCGATGACTTCAACCTGTATTCCAAGACCGGACTGATCATCCTTTATACCTACTTCCAGATCCCCCTCGGCGTGCTGCTGCTCTACCCCGCATTCGATGCCGTGCGCGAAGACTGGAACGAGTCGGCAGCGTTGCTGGGGGCCAGCAGCTATCAGTTCTGGCGCTACATCGGCCTGCCGGTGCTGACCCCGGCGCTGCTCGGCACGTTTGTCATTCTGCTGGCCAATGCGCTGGGCGCCTATGCCACGGTCTACGCGCTGACCACCGGCAATTTCAACGTATTGCCGATCCGTATCGCGGCGATGGTCGCGGGGGATATCACGCTGGATCCGAACATGGCCAGCGCGCTGGCCATGATTCTGGTCGGGCTCATGACCCTGGTCACCGTGGTCCATCAGTGGTTGTTGAGAAGGAGCTACCATGTCACGCGTTGAACGAGGGCCTGCGAGCATTTATCACAAGACAGTGGTCTACCTGCTGTTCCTGATCCTGTTGCTGCCACTGGCCGGCACCTTCCTGTACTCGATCGCGACCAGTTGGTCGGCAACTATTCTGCCCAGCGGCCTGACCTTCAAATGGTACGTGGCGCTGTGGAGCGACCCACGCTTTCTGACGGCGTTCGGCCAGTCGTTGCTGGTCTGCGTCGGCGCACTGGTCCTTTCGGTGGTGCTGATTCTGCCCCTGCTGTTCGTCGTGCATTACTGCTTTCCGCGCCTCGACGGGCTGATGAACATCCTCATCCTGCTGCCGTTCGCCGTGCCGCCCGTGGTCTCCTCGGTCGGCCTGCTGCAGCTGTATGGCTCAGGCCCCATGGCGATGGTCGGTACACCGTGGATTCTGATTGGCTGTTACTTCACGGTCGCCCTGCCCTTCATGTACCGCGCCATCACCAACAACCTGCAGGCCATCAACCTGACAGACCTGATGGACGCCGCCCAGTTGCTCGGCGCCAGCACCTGGCAGGCGGCGTTCATGGTCGTGCTGCCCAACCTGCGCAAGGGCCTGATGATTGCCCTGCTGCTGTCGTTCTCGTTCCTGTTCGGCGAATTCGTGTTCGCCAACCTGCTGGTCGGCACGCGCTATGAAACCCTGCAGGTCTACCTCAACAACATGCGCAACAGCAGTGGTCACTTCAACAGCGCGCTGGTGATTTCCTATTTCCTCTTCGTGCTGGTGCTGACCTGGGCCGCCAATCGACTGAACAAGGACAAAGACTGAGATGAGTTTTGTCAGTATTGAAAACCTGCAGAAAAGCTACGCCAGCACGTCAGTGTTCAGCGACATCAACTGCAGCATCGCGAAGGGCGAATTCGTTACCTTGCTGGGCCCGTCGGGCTGCGGCAAATCCACGTTATTGCGCTGCATTGCCGGGCTGACCCCGGTAAACAGCGGGCGCATTCTGCTCGATGGCAGCGACCTGGTGCCGCTCACGCCGCAAAAGCGCAACATCGGCATGGTGTTCCAGAGCTATGCGCTGTTTCCCAACATGACCGTCGAGCAAAACGTTGCCTTCGGGCTGCGCATTCAGAAAGTCGGTGCCGACGAGAGCTCAAGGCGTGTTGCCGAGATTCTGCGCATGGTCGAGCTGCACGATTTTGCCACGCGCTACCCGCATCAACTGTCCGGCGGGCAATGCCAGCGTGTGGCGCTGGCGCGCTCGCTCGTCACTCGCCCGCGTCTGCTGTTGCTCGATGAGCCGCTGTCGGCGCTGGATGCGCGGATTCGCAAGAACCTGCGTGAACAGATACGCGCCATTCAGCGCGAGCTGAGCCTGACCACTATTTTCGTGACCCACGACCAGGAAGAGGCACTGACCCTGTCAGACCGTATCTTCCTGATGAACCAGGGCCGGATCGTGCAGAGCGGTGACGCCGAGACACTGTACACCGCGCCGGTGGACGTTTTCGCCGCAGGCTTCATCGGCAACTACAACCTGCTGGAAGCCGACAATGCCACTCGCCTGATGCAGCGCCCGATCAACAGCCGTGTGGCGATCCGCCCTGAGTCGATCCAATTGAGCCTGACGGGCGAACTGGAAGGCGAAGTACGCAGTCACAGTCTGCTCGGCAACGTCATCCGCTACCGGGTCCAGGCGCGTGGCGTAGACCTTGTGGTCGACGTACTGAACCGCAGCGCCGACGACCTGCACCCGGACGGAAGGCGTGTAACACTGAACATTGAACCGTCGGCACTCTGCGCCTTGAACTGAGCGTTGCCTTGAACTGAACGCGCCGTGAACTGAATTCGTTCTGCACGCATAACGCCACGCGCTTGCCGATCAAGACGCCATGCGTGAAGCTGACAGCCGACTCAACAGACTTTTAGGAGAAACGCACATGCCCCTGGCAATTTTCGACCTGGACGAGACCCTGATCGGTGGTGACTGCGCCACGCTCTGGAGCGAGCAGATGGGTCGCCTGGGCTGGGTTGACTCGACGTCGTTCATGCAACGCAACGACGAACTGATGGCCGCCTACAGCGAGGGCAAGCTCGCGATGGAAGACTACATGGCCTTCAGCCTGGAACCCATGGCTGGCCGTACCCCTGAAGAAATCGACCATCTGGTCGGCCCTTGGGTCGAGGACGTCATCGAGCCGATCATCTACAGCGACGCCTGCACATGCATTGCAAAGCACCGCGCCAAGGGTGACCGCATTCTGGTGATCTCGGCGTCGGGCGTGCACTTGGTCAAGCCGATCGCCGAACGCCTCGGGATCGACGAAGTGCTGGGTATCGAACTGGACGTGCAGCACGGCGTCTACAGCGGTGCAACCGTCGGCGTGCTGACCTATCGGGAAGGCAAGATCACGCGCCTGATGGAATGGCTGGATGCCGAGGGGGAAAATCTTGAGGGTGCGAGTTTCTATTCGGATTCGCGCAATGACCTGCCGCTGCTGCTCAAGGTTGACCACCCTAACGTGGTCAACCCCGATGCCGTGTTACTGGAACACGCGCAGAAAGCCGGCTGGCCGGTGCACGACTGGAGCTGAGTCCAGAGGCACCGCCTGATCAGACCAGGCTTTCGTCGATGACCAGCACGATCTTGCCGGAAACCGTGTTGGTCGCCAGCTCTTCGAACGCCGCCTCGGCATCCTTGATCGCAAAGGATTTCGCCAGTTGCGGCTTGAGGCGGCCCTCAGTGAACAGCGGCCAGACGTGCTGGCCCAGGTCGCTGAGCAGGTCGGCCTTGAACGTGTCGTCGCGACTGCGCAAGGTCGAACCCATCAGCCGGATACGCTTGCCCAGTACGTGAGCCAGATCCACCTGCGCCTCGCGGCCGCTCATGACGCCGATCAGCACCCAGCGACCGTCCAGGGCCAGCAGTTTGACGTTGAGCTCGGCATAGCTCGCCCCCACCGGGTCGAGGATGACGTTGAACGGTGCAAAGTCGTTCAGGCCTTCAAGGCTTTCGCTGCGTACCACACCGCCCTGAGCACCCAGTTCGACGCAATAGGCCAGACGTTCGGTCGAGCCGACACTGACCCAGACCGGGTTGCCAAACGCCTTGCAAAGCTGAATCCCGGCTGAACCAACCCCACTTGCGCCAGCGTGCAGCAAAACCTTCTCGCCAGGCTTGAGCCCGGCGAGCTCGAACAGGTTCAACCACGCAGTGGCATAGACCTCGGGAATGGCGGCCGCCTCGTGCAGCGACAGACCTTCCGGTACCGGCAGCACGTGTCGCCCATCGACCACCACTTCTTCGGCCATCGCCCCGCCCGCCAACAGCGCGCAGACGCGGTCTCCGACCACCCAGGACGTACCCGGACCGACTTCGGCGATCACGCCCGAGCACTCCAGACCCAGCGTCTGAGTGACGCCGGGCGGCGGCGGATACTTGCCTTCGCGCTGTAACAGATCGGCACGATTCAAACCTGCCGCAGCCACTTTGATGCGTACCTGCCCCACATCGAGGGCCGGACTCGGCTCCTCGACCCATTCCACATGTCCTTCAACGCCTTGCAATGCCTTCACGGTGCCTCCATAGTGAGTCCAGACTGAGCCCGTGGCTGTTTTGCCCGGGCTTTTGCATTATGCGGCCGGGTCCAAAGGAACCGGCGACCTCAAAGACGGCCTAATATGCGTTATCAATTGTCCTCGCGTCGAATCAGCATGAAGCAATTATTCCCCAGCACTGCCCTCGCACTGTTTGTCGGCCTTAGCGTTTTGCCGATGTCAGCCAGTACCTTTGCCGCCAACAGCTGGGATAGTCTTCAGCCGGACCGCGACGAAGTGATTGCCAGTCTCAACGTGGTTGAGCTGCTCAAACGACATCACTACAGCAAGCCGCCCCTGGACGACAAGCGTTCGGCGATTATTTACCAGAGCTACATCAAGCAACTGGACCCCTCGCGCAGCTATTTCATGGCCAGCGACATTGCCGATTTCGACAAATGGCAGTTCCAGTTCGACGACTTCCTGAAAAGCGGCGACCTGAACGCCGGCTTCACCATCTACAAGCGCTATCTGGACCGCGTCAATGCGCGTCTGAATTTTGCGCTGGCCGAGTTGGGCAAGGGCGTCGACAAGCTCGACTTCAATACCAAGGAAACCCTGCTGGTCGACCGCAAGGACGCCGCATGGCCCAAGGATACTGCCGAGCTCGACGAACTGTGGCGCAAGCGCATCAAGGATGAAGTCCTGCGTCTGAAGATTGCGGGCAAGGACCCGGCGAAGATTCAGGAAACCCTGACCAAGCGCTACAAGAATCAGCAGGCGCGTCTGAACCAGACCCGTGCCGAAGATATCTTCCAGGCCTACATCAACACGTTCGCCATGTCCTACGACCCGCACACCAACTACTTGTCACCTGACAGCGCGGAGAACTTCGACATCAACATGAGCCTGTCGCTGGAAGGCATCGGCGCCGTGTTGCAGAGCGACAACGACAACGTGAAGATCGTGCGTCTGGTCCCGGCAGGTCCGGCGGCCAAGACCAAACAGGTCGCTCCGGCCGACAAAATCGTGGCCGTTGCCCAGGGCGACAAGGAAATGGTCGACGTGATCGGCTGGCGCCTCGATGAAGTGGTCAAGCTGATTCGCGGTCCGAAAGGCTCGGTGGTACGCCTGGAGATCATCCCGGCCAGCAATGCACCGAACGACCAGACCAGCAAGATCGTCGCCATTACCCGTGAAGCGGTGAAGCTTGAAGAACAGGCGGCCAAGAAGTCGATCCTGCACCTCAAGCAGGACGGCAAGGATTACAAGCTCGGGGTCATCGACATTCCGGCCTTCTATCTGGACTTCAAGGCCTACCGTGCTGGCGATCCGGAATACAAGAGCACCACCCGTGACGTGAAGAAACTGCTCACCGAATTGCAGGCCGAGAAGGTCGACGGTGTGGTACTGGATCTGCGCAACAACGGTGGTGGTTCGTTGCAGGAAGCCACCGAGCTGACCAGCCTGTTCATCGACAAGGGCCCGACCGTGCTGGTGCGTAATGCCGACGGCAAGGTCGACGTCCTGGAAGACGAAGCCAAGGGCGCGTTCTACAAAGGCCCGATGGCATTGCTGGTCAACCGTCTGTCTGCGTCGGCGTCGGAGATTTTCGCCGGGGCGATGCAGGATTATCACCGCGCGCTGGTGATCGGTGGCCAGACCTTCGGTAAAGGCACCGTGCAGACCATTCAGCCGCTCAATCACGGCGAACTGAAACTGACACTGGCCAAGTTCTATCGGGTTTCCGGTCAGAGCACCCAGCATCAGGGCGTGATACCGGACATCACGTACCCATCGCTGATCGACACCAAGGAGATCGGCGAGAGCGCGCTGCCCGAAGCCATGCCGTGGGACAGCATCAAACCGGCGATCAAGCCGGCAATCGACCCGTTCAAGCCGTTCCTGGCCCAATTGCAGGCGCGTCATGAAGCACGTTCGGCAAAAGACGCCGAGTTCGTGTTCATCGAGGATCGCCTGGCGCTGGCCAAGAAGCTGATGAACGAGAAGACCGTCAGCCTCAATGAAGCCGACCGTCGTGCCGAGCATGCGTCTATCGAAAGCAAGCAACTTGTGCTGGAAAACACCCGCCGCAAGGCCAAGGGTGAAGAGCCGCTCAAAGAGCTGAAGAAGGAAGATGAAGACGCGCTGCCGGTAGAAGACGAGAAAACCAAACCCGAGGACGATGCCTACCTGGCAGAGACCGGGCGCATTCTCATCGACTATCTGGGTCTGAGTGCGGCTGTCGCGAAAAAGTAACGCAGGCTCATTGATGGCCAGTTAGCCGCAACGTCATCAAACAGTCATGAAGCTGTCGTGAAATACGGGGCTGAACGCGAAAGCGCTCAGCCCTTTTTCATTCTCTCCGAGACGACCATGACCATAACAGAGCAGCTGAGCGCACTGAGTTCCATTCTGGCTCGTGGTGATTTGCACAGCTTGTTCCAACCCATCGTCTCGCTGTCGGAGCACCGGATTCTGGGCTATGAAGCCTTGACCCGCGGCCCGTCCAACAGCGCCCTGCACTCGCCCCTGAATCTATTCGCCATCGCCCGCCAGGCCGGGCGTCTGAGCGAGCTGGAGTTAAGTTGTCGAGACAGCGCCTGCCGACGTTTCAGTCAGCAGAAGTTGCCGGGCAAGCTGTTTCTCAACGTCTCCCCCGAATCGCTGCTCGAAACCTCTCATCCTCCGGGTCGGACGCTGGAAATGCTGCGCCGATACCACATCGCGCCGAAGGACGTGGTCATCGAACTGACCGAGCAGATGCCTACCGACGATTTCGACCTGCTGTACAACGCCTTGCATCACTATCGCGACATGGGCTTCTCCATTGCGTTGGACGATCTCGGTGCCGGTTATTCGAGCTTGCGACTGTGGTCGGAGCTGCGCCCGGACTATGTGAAAATCGATCGGCACTTCATCGACGGCATTCATCAGGATGCGGTGAAGCGCGAGTTCGTCGGCTCCATGCTGCAGATGGCCAAGGCTTCCAGAGCGACGGTGATTGCCGAAGGCATCGAATTGCCCGAAGAGCTGGCGACGCTGAAAGACATGGGTGTGAACCTGGTTCAAGGCTATCTGCTGGCGCGCCCTCAGGAGCGCCCGCCGCGCGACACTCGCGCCATGCTGCCCAGAACAGAGATCGCAGTGACGCCGCTCAACGAAGAAGCGGCCGACCTGTCTGCCCTGCTCAACCCGCAGCCATCGGTCAGCCAGTCAACTCCCACTGCTGAAGTGCTGGAAGCGTTTCGCAGGCAGGCCAACCTCAACTCTTTGGCGGTGCTGGATGACGACGCCCGACCGTGTGGCATCGTCCACCGGCACTCATTGTCCGAGGCCCTGCTCAAGCCCTTCGGCACCGAGCTGTTTGCCCGCAAACCGATCAGCCGTCTGATGAGCAGTGACTTTCTGGCCGTGGAAGTCAGCCAGTCGCTGCAACAGGTCAGCCGGCTGTTGACCAGCCGTGCCCGGCAACGCATCGAGGAGGATTTCATCATCACCTCGAACGGTACCTATCTTGGGCTGGGCCGGGTGATCGACGTGCTCAAGCTGATTACCGAAATGAAGATCCAGCAGGCACGTTACGCCAACCCGCTGACCCTGCTGCCCGGCAACGTCCCGATTCAGCAGTGCCTGACTCGACTGCTGCAGCAAGGCCGCGCATCGATGATCTGCTACGTGGACATCGACAGTTTCAAGCCCTTCAACGACATCTACGGTTATGCCCGTGGCGACGAGGTGCTGCTGTGTCTGGCGCAATGCCTCAACGACCGCATCGATCCGGCAAGGGACTTTGTCGGGCACATCGGCGGAGATGATTTTCTGATGGTGCTGGGCTTTGATGACTGGGAACGACGCCTGAAAAGCCTGCTGGATGATTTTCAGAATCAATGCCGTCGTTTCTACCGCGCAGAACACCTGGAAGCCGGGTGCTTCATCGCCCTCAACCGGCAGGGCCAACGCCAGGAATTCCCACTGCTGTCGCTGTCGATCGGCGTGGTGCACCTGCATGAAGAAAGCTGCACGTTGGTCGATGCCAGCCAACTGGCCGACCTCGCTTCACAGGCCAAGCACTTCGCCAAGGATGTCGCCGGAGCAAGCATTCACGTCATAGATTCGACGCGGCTGGATTTGTTGATGCAGGCGTGAGTGCCGGTGCCATTCCCCTACTGCGCTTCAACTTCCGGATAACTGTATTCGAACACCCGAACCACTTCCGAGGCATGCCATGAGGCTGCCGCGACGCCGTCCGAAGGTCCGGAGAAACGGCCCAGGCGTTCGGCACACTCGAAAAAACCAGGACGCGGCAGGCGGCTTGCGCCCTGACTGATGACCAGCGAACTGCGCAAGGGCTGTTCAGCGCGGGCATCCA
The DNA here is from genome assembly GCF_900074915.1 of Pseudomonas cerasi. GTDB lineage: Bacteria > Pseudomonadota > Gammaproteobacteria > Pseudomonadales > Pseudomonadaceae > Aquipseudomonas > Aquipseudomonas cerasi. The sequence goes on along the minus strand of NZ_LT222319.1, from coordinate 1,604,645 downwards.
TGGCGGCGAGGTGCTCAAGAGCCGCCGTCAGGGTCTGCATGGCCGGACTGGGCAGTTGCAGGCGTTCCACCAGCGCGCGATAGGTCAGCAGATGCCGTTGGCGACGGGCCAGATCGAGCTCATTGAGCAGCCCGTCCCAATGCTGACGACTGATGCGCACGCTCACGACTCACCTCGCCAGCCCGGCACCCCAAGCTCCCACGCCAGGCTGCGCTTGATGGCGCCGTCCGGCTCACGAGTACCGTTCTCGATCAATTCCAGATAGGACGGGCTGATCCCGACGGTACGCGCCAGGCTCGCCGCTTCAAGGCCCTTGGCCTCGCGCAGTGCACGCAACTCATCGAACCCGGGAAGCTCACCGGCGGTAGTGCCGGAAGTCGATACAGCTGGCTCGCTGGAAGGTTTGCCGGCCAGTCCGGCAGCCTTGAGCAGCGCTTGATACTGCGCCCAGGGCAGCACTGCATATTCAGGCTCCCCGTCACGGGATATCACTTGAAGATCCATAGAGTCACCTTGTACTACACGACCGCATACTGATCAGGCCTGATCCATAGGCAGGCATCTTAACAGCGGAACGCCAGGGCTTGTGTTCAATCCGTGAGACTTACACCTTACCCCGCTCTTGCTCCAGCAGTGCCTGAGTCTTCGGCAGTTGCTCGACCACGATGAGTTTCTCGGGCGATTGCTGCGCCCGCCATGCACGAAAGGCATCCAGTTCATTGCTCAAGTGCTTGGTAACCCATGCAAGCACGGCGATGTCATCGAGCATGCCGAGGCCGGGTATCCAGTCGGGGATCGCATCCAGCGGGCTGAGGAAGTACATCAGACCGGCGACGATGGACAGAATTGCTTTGGGGCTGATGCTGCGGTATTCGCCCCGCCAGTAAGCCAGGCACAAGGCCTGCAGCAAACGCAGGTCTTCCTTGAGCTTGCCGAGACGATTACCTTCACTGTTGCCCTTGCGCGCGACAGCGAACAATAGCCCTGGCAATCGCCCGGCTGCCAGCAGACGCCGGGCTCCGGGCAGATAACGGATAAAATTCCACGGTGCTTTCATACCCACTCCCGCTCAGCAAAATGTCGTTCGATAAAAGCAGGTCCGCTGGACCTGTCTGGCCAAAGCCACAAGGTTATCCACAATAATTGTGGATAACCTTGTGAACAGTGGCTTTTTTCCAGCCTCAACCCCCCGTTTTCGGGGGGCCACAGTCAAATCGGGCGTTTTTTACTCACAAAAAAACTACAAACGTGTGAACCCGACACCCTCTATGAGACGAGTGCCTTGATCCTGCCGGACTGTCGGACAATGCTTTTGCATGCATCCATGGTAGTGGGACTGCCCGAATGGCCAAGCGTTCGGGAAATAAGCCGGACACAAAAACGCCCTGTCGAGACAGGGCGTTTTCTGTAGCCAGGTGGAGCGTTACTTCTTGGCCGGAGCCGAAGCGGCAGGGGCTGCCTCTTCTTCTTCGTCGGCATCAGCACCCGCAGTCGGTGCCGCTGCAGGGTCTTTGATACCCAGCAGTTCGAGATCGAACACCAGTACCGAGTTGGCCGGGATCGCCGGGCTCGGGCTCTGTGCGCCGTAAGCCAGATCACTCGGGATGAAGAGTTTGATCTTCTCGCCGACGTGCATCAGTTGCAGGCCTTCGACCCAACCCGGAATCACACCGCCAACAGGCAGGTCGATCGGGCTGCCGCGCTCAACAGAACTGTCGAAGACCTTGCCGTCGATCAGCTTGCCTTCGTAGTGAACAGTCACAACATCGGTAGGCTTGGGCTGAGGGCCGTCGGCTTTCTTGATGATCTGATACTGCAGGCCGGAAGCGGTGGTGACCACGCCGTCCTTCTTACCGTTCTCTTCGAGGAATTTCTTGCCAGCGGCAGAAGCCTCTTCGCTCATCTTCGCCAGACGCTCTTCGGAACGCTTTTGCAGCGCGGAGAAGGCTTCAACCAGCTCTTCGTCCTTGAGTTTCTGATCTTTCTTGCCGATAGCGTCTTCGATACCCAGGGCTACAGCCTTGGAATCCAGATCATCCATACCTTCCTGAGCCAGGCTTTTGCCCATGTTCAGACCGATGCCATAAGACGCTTTTTGTGCTGGGGTTTTCAGCTCAACGGTGCTGGCTTGCTTGTCACAACCTGCGAGTACCAGACCGACCAGGGCAATCGCCGCTGCCAACCGATGCTGTTTCATGCTAATTCCTTGTTCATGCGCCAAAAGGGCAAACGAGTAAAGCCGCGAGCTTATCAGGCCGCCGCGATCAATGGCTACCGGCATGAGAGGGAGAAAACGCCGATAAGTTCAGGTATCCAAAGGTTTTCCCGGATCTGTACCGCATTGTTCAGTTGCAGTTCAGTTTGTGATTCGCGACGGCAAGGCGCCGGCACGCTGCACAGGGCTCAGGCCACGGGACTGATCACACCGGCATCGGGCCAGCGCTCACTGGTCTGCAGCACGCGCAGATGCCCGGCCCGCGCCACCCGAAGGACGAAATCCTGCACGCTGAGGGTACCGGCCGCGAGTTGCGCCTGAATGGACCCGGCCCCTGAATAGACACGCGATACGCTTTGCAACAGTTGAAACTCCTCGTCGGACTGGCTGGGTGTGTAACAAAGCAGTGCGCCGTCGGCTGCCGAGAAATAAACGGCGGACATTTCGAAACCATAGCGAATCGGCACGCCTTTGCGGCGCTGGGCCGGTTTGTGCCGATAGCTGAACATCCGATGCAGGTCATCCGGCTCGAAGAAATCGTTCATCACTTCACGCCCACCCTCGACGGCCAGATTGGCTGAACAGAAATACATACCGTCCACACGATAGCCGTCAGGTAATGCAGGCCGGTAATACGCATCGGGGTGGAACGCCGAACACGGCGCATACACTGGCATGCCGTCATCGAGCATCGGCTCGGCAATCCGATAGGCTCGGGTGACCGGATTGAACAGAAGAAAACCGATGATCTGTGAATGAATACGACTGCCGATACGGCCATGTGCGTAGCGTGCAGCCTCATCGGCGCTATCGAACGGCGCGCTGAGGCTCAAAGATCGGGGCGGCCATTGCACGTCGCAGCTTGCGGGCGATTTGACCGGCGCCGCGCGAGCAGCGGTTGCGTCAGGATACGGGTGCCAGTCGGCCAGCACTTTGCCCGCCCGTCCCCACAGGAGGCTGGGCACTATCACACGCAGATCCCCGGCACCGGCCAGCAGACGAACCACATCACTGGGCATCATGCTGAGGTTCTGCAACGCCTGGTGGATCTGGCTGAGTTCACACAGGTGCGGCATGCTCGGCGGACCGGAGACGCGCGCAAACAAGGCGTCTTCGGCGGCAGAGCGGGACAGTGTGTATTTGATCAGGGAACCGTCAGGCCCGGAAAGATAGGTCGCCGAACACACCTTCTGATCATCGATCACTGCGTAAATGTCGCCGACTGAAAGGCTGTTCGGGTAAGTAACCTTCTCACTCTCCGGCCACTCGTCGAGCCCGGCCTGCAGTGACGGGTGAGAATGGTAGACCGCATAGTCGTCATGCCCATGCGGGTAGAGCACATAACCTTCCTGCTCGTTGCGCGGGAAGACTTCATTGGGATCGAAGCTGAACTGGCTGCCATTCATGGGTTCGGTCGCGATGTATTTGCCATCCCTGCGAACCAGAATGAAACCGCCGTATTCGCGATCACGCCGGTCGCCGATCCGCTCATGAGCATAACGCGCCGCATCATCAGGATGATCGAACGGCGCGCTGAGCGTCGGCATATCGGGGTGGTGATCGATGGATCGCTTGAAGAGTCTTTTTCTGGGGTGCATGCACGGCTCCTTGAAAGCCTGACTGATTGAGCCATGAGCGTAAGGAAACCCTAGACAGCGAGTGACATAGATGAATATGACGTTATGTAGATCGGCCAGCGCCGAACAACATGAAATTAAAGATAATTTTTAAGCGTTCCGGGATGTGCTTCGATCCGCGGCGTGGGCGAATCGGCCCAGACCCTGCGTCGACCATCGCGACTGGCGACCAGGGCTTACGCAGTTTGTCGTGCTCAGGAACATTTTTATGCAACCGACCACTCGTTTTCGCTCAACGCGCTCGACAGCTCGCCAATTGGCAAGCCTGGCCTTGATCGCCACAGCAGCCCTGTTGCCGGTCAGCGCAGCCTATGCCGCCAAGAAGCCGCCGATAGTTGTCACTGAGGGCATCAAGGCCTACCGCCTGTGCACAGGCCCCGACAATCTGTCACACGTCATCGAGGGTTCGATCGATCAAAAAGCCATGACCGATGTCAGCACCCTGCACTTCAAGGAAACCCCGGCGCACTCCACCTATGACTGGCATCCGGCACCCGAAGAGCAGTACGTGATCACCCTGTCCGGCACTCTGGAATTTTCCACCACCGGCGGCGAGAACTTTGTCCTGCACCCCGGAGAAGTGTTGCTGGCGCAGGACACCACCGGCCCTGGCCATCGCTGGAAACTGATCGACGACCAGCCGGGGCGACGCGCGTACATCATCACCAAGCCAGGTGACAAAGGCGCGTTCGTGCCGAAAGACGGAGCGCCTGCGAAGGGCTGCTGATGCAGTGATGCAGCCGCCCTCATAGAGTGCGATTAAATCGACACATCCGCCGCTGGCTCGGAAATTTCGATCAGGTTCAGATCCGGATCACGCACATACACCGACCAGATCGGCCCGGTAGCACCGGTGCGCTCGACCGGGCCTTCGACGATCGGCCAGTCCTGCTCCTGCAGGTGCACAATCACCTGCTCCAGCGGGATGGTGGCGATGAAACACAGATCCAGCGCACCCGGAACCGGCAAATGGGCCTTGGGCTCGAACTCCTTGCCGCGTTCATGGACATTGATTTTCTGATTGCCGAAGCGGAATGCCAGACGCCCCTGACGAAAGCGTTCAGGGGTCATACCCAGAACGCGTACGTAAAAGTCCTTGCAGGCGTCGATATCGGCAGTGGTCAGTACCAGGTGGTCCAGATGATCAATCACGGGATCAGCTCCGTTTGAAATAGAGTTCTTTTTTACGACAACGGCCACGTTTCGGATCAGATAATGCCAAGCCGACGCCATTCGGCACGTGTAGCAGCGTCTATACCATGCGCTTCAAGCACGGCATCGGTGTGTTGACCGAGTGTTGGCGCAGACGATGTTACCTGGCCCGGCGTGGCTTGAAGTTTAGGCACAATCCCCGGAAGGGTGACGGGTGTTCCGTCGTCCAGCGTGCCCTGCAACAGCATGTCCCGCGCCTGATAATGCGGGTCACTGGCAATGTCAGCAGCGTCGTAAATCTTGCCTGCCGGAATGCGTGCTTCGTTGAGCGCCGCAACGACTTCGTCCATCGAGCGTTCGGCGGTCCAGGTCGAAATGGCCGCATCGATGCGCGCAACGTGCCTGACCCGCCCGTCGTTATGCTGAAGTTCGGGGTCGCTGGCCAGGTCCATGCGGCCGATCTTTTCCATCAGGCGCCGGAAGATGCTGTCGCCATTACCCGCGATCAGCGCGTACTTGCCGTCATTGCAGCGGTAGGCATTGCTCGGAGCGATGCCAGGCAGACTGCTGCCAGCCGGCTCGCGGACAGTATCGAATACCGAATATTCGGGAATCAGACTTTCCATCATGTTGAACACTGACTCGTACAACGCGACATCTATCAGCTGCCCCTCGCCACCGTTCTGCTCGCGGTGACGAAGCGCCAGCAGAACGCCGATCACACCGTGCAGCGCAGACAGCGAATCGCCAATCGATACGCCGACACGTACTGGCGTGCGCCCTGCCTCACCGGACAGATGACGCAAACCGCCCATCGCCTCGCCGATCACGCCAAAACCCGGCCGGTCGCGATACGGGCCGGTCTGCCCGTAGCCAGAGACACGCAGCATGATCAGTTTCGGATTGAGGGCGTGCAGCGCTTCCCAGCTCAACCCCCAGCCTTCAAGTGTGCCGGGGCGGAAGTTCTCGACCAGTACATCGGCATCCCGGATCAGCCGCCGTACCATTTCCTGCGCCTGAGGCTGGCGCAGATCGAGGGTCACGGACTGTTTGTTGCGGGACTGCACCGCCCACCAGACGGACGTGCCGTTATGCAGCAAACGCCACTTGCGCAGGGGGTCCCCGGTCAGCGGCGGCTCGACCTTGATGACCTCGGCACCGAACTCGGCGAGGATCTTCGCCGCGAACGGCCCGGCAATGAGCTGACCCAGCTCCACCACCTTGATGCCCTGAAGAGGCAGGCTCATGACACGTCCTTTCTTGTTGGGAGGTGGAGGAATGATCTGCGCAAATGCGCTGGATGGAAAGCCGGACGGTGCGCTGCCAGATCGGACCGCCGTAAAAAACCCCGCACCAGGCGGGGTTCATTGAATCAATTACTGCAGGCCAACTGGAAACTCATCGAGGCATCACCCGAGGCTCCCCGTTTGCCGACCATAAGCCCCAATACATTGACCTGCTCTGTTGTTGCAGCGCCGCCCAACTTGGCGTGCCCGTAGAACAACCGCTCATGATCACTGGTATCGATGGAAGATACCGAGCAAAAACCTGGAGACTTTTCAAACTGCCCTTCCTTGAAGAGCACTTTATAAGTCGCGAAGTAGTCTTTCTGACTGCTGTAACTTACAGACTTGATCCACGGCGACGACTGAGCAACGACATTGCCGTGCTGGTCGATGGTTGCGGTGTGCAGTGCGCGCCCGCAGAGAGGATCAAGGCTGTGGTGCCTGCAAGCAGTTTAAAACGATTTTTCATAGTTATCCCTTAACTCACTACCGTATCAGACCGCCTCGATTCGGCGGTCGGCTTGGATTAATTATTCTGGGTAATCAAGAGCACTCCTGATGCCTGAATACCCGATCAACCCATGCAGCTAATACCAGCAAAGAGGATAAATCAAGCGTTCACCGGAGCTAACTAACAAGCCTGGTTTTAACTTCAATATTTAAGGAAATTACTTACATTCGCGAAGAATAATTCTTACAGAACTTCAATAGAACTGCCGCAGGGGCATTGCACGAGGAGGGTTGGGATTTCCAGACGACAAAAAGCAAAAAGCCCGCACTAGGCGGGCTTTCTGTTTGCTTCAAGGAGTTCAAGGGCCTTGAAGCGGAATATGGCGCAGCGGACGGGACTCGAACCCGCGACCCCCGGCGTGACAGGCCGGTATTCTAACCGACTGAACTACCGCTGCGCGTAACACTAAAAGCGAGTTTGGTGGGTGATGACGGGATCGAACCGCCGACCCGCTGCTTGTAAGGCAGCTGCTCTCCCAGCTGAGCTAATCACCCTTCACTCTCGGTGTGGCGCGCATTCTACGGAGCGACCTGTACTCTGGCAAGCACTTTTTCAAATAATTTTTATAATCCTTCCAAAGGCTTACAAACGCTCTGTACAGGGTTGGCCCCAGCGGCTGAGGAGCGAATAATGCCCGCCTTTGTATAGAAAGAGAGATTCACCTCATGTGGTTCAAAAACCTGCTTGTCTATCGCCTGACCCAGGACGTGCCTTTTGATGCCGAAGCGCTGGAGACAGCACTGGCGACCAAGCCGGCGCGCGCCTGCGCCAGCCAGGAGGTAGCCACCTATGGTTTCGTCGCTCCTTTCGGCAAGGGTGAAGACGCTCCATTGGTACACATCAGTCAGGACTTCATGCTGATCGCCGCACGCAAGGAAGAACGCATTCTGCCGGGCAGCGTCGTGCGTGACGCGCTCAAGGAAAAGGTCGACGAGATCGAAGCCGAGCAGATGCGCAAGGTCTACAAGAAGGAACGTGATCAGCTCAAGGATGAAATCATCCAGGCGTTCCTGCCGCGCGCCTTTATCCGCCGCTCCGCCACCTTCGCCGCCATCGCGCCGAAACAGGGCCTGATCCTGGTCAATGCCTCCAGCCCGAAACGCGCCGAAGACCTGTTGTCCACTCTGCGCGAAGTCATCGGCTCGCTGCCGGTACGTCCGCTGACGGTCAAGGTTTCACCAAGTGCGACCATGACCGACTGGGTCAAGACCCAGAAAGCAGCCGACAACTTCTTCGTGCTGGACGAGTGCGAGCTGCGCGACACCCATGAAGATGGCGGTATCGTGCGCTGCAAGCGTCAGGACCTGACCGGCGACGAAATCCAGCTGCACCTGAGCACAGGCAAGGTCGTGACCCAGCTGTCGCTGGCCTGGCAGGACAAATTGTCGTTCGTGCTGGACGATAAACTGGTGGTCAAGCGTCTGAAGTTCGAGGACCTGCTACAGGATCAGGCCGAACAGGACGGTGGTGACGAAGCGTTGGGGCAACTGGACGCCAGCTTCACGCTGATGATGCTGACCTTCGGCGAGTTCCTGCCGGAGCTGTTCGAGGCACTGGGCGGCGAAGAGATTCCGCAAGGCATCTGATACGCGCTTTTGCAACATTGCCGCTCGAAACACCGCGCCGTCTCGTCAGACGGCGCATTCATTTCATCCCGGTTATTCAACAAGAAGGAGCAGGCCATGCGTGCGTTGGCAGCCTTGAGTCGTTTTGTCGGCAACACGTTTGCCTACTGGGTTTTGTTGTTCGCCATTCTGGCATTTCTGTTTCCGCAGGTTTTCATCGGCCTGAAAAGCTGGATCGTGCCGCTGCTGGGGCTGGTCATGTTCGGCATGGGCCTGACCCTGAAACTTGACGACTTCTCCGAAGTGGCGCGTAACCCGTGGCGAGTGGCGCTGGGTGTGATCGCGCACTTTGTAATCATGCCCGGTGTAGCCTGGTTGCTGTGCCAGGTGTTTCAACTGCCGCCGGAGATCGCCGTGGGCGTGATTCTGGTCGGTTGCTGCCCGAGCGGCACTTCATCCAACGTCATGGCCTGGCTGACCAAAGGGTGATCTGGCGCTGGCGGTGGCAATCGCTGCGGTCACTACCCTGCTCGCCCCACTGCTGACCCCGACCCTGATCTGGTTCCTCGCTTCGGCGTGGCTGCCGGTGTCTTTCCTCGATATGTTCTGGTCGATCCTGCAACTGGTCATGCTGCCGATTGTGCTCGGTGTGGTTGCACAGCGCCTGTTGGGTGCGCGGGTCAGCTATGCCGTGGACGTGCTGCCGCTGGTCTCGGTGGTCAGTATTGTGATGATTGTCTGCGCCGTAGTCGCCGCCAGCCAGGCGAAAATCGCTGAATCCGGCCTCCTGATCATGGCGGTGGTGATTCTGCACAACACGTTCGGTTTTCTGTTGGGTTATTTCACTGGCAAGGTTTTCAAGCTGCCATTGGCGCAACGCAAGTCGCTGGCGCTGGAGGTCGGTATGCAGAACTCGGGGCTGGGCGCTGCGCTGGCGAGTGCTCATTTCTCGCCGCTGGCGGCGGTGCCAAGTGCGCTGTTCAGTGTCTGGCACAATATTTCCGGGGCGTTGCTGTCGACGTATTTCAGGAAGATGCCGGAGGAAGAGAATACGTCCAGGCCGCAGTGACGCTTTGCTTCATACAGCTGTTCTGTGACATCAGGCGGATTGGGGTTCAGGCTCGACTATCGCTCCCACGCTCCGCGTGGGAATGCCGTTCGTGATGCTCCGCGTCACACAGCGGTTCTGTGACATCAGGTGGATGTGGGTTCCGGCTCAGGTCACCTTTGGCTATCGTGCCAACGCGAAGTGATTGGCACGTCAGTCGTACGGAGCGCCGACGCTACTGCACTTTCCCTCTCAGTGCTTTCACTTCTTCGCGCACGTCCACGGGGGTTGCCACGTCTGCTGCAATGGGCGAGCCGGCAACCAACACGACGCGAGACCACAGGCGGCGAAACAGGGTCTTGCTCGGGTCGCGGCTGAAGAAGCTGCCCCACAGGCCTTGCAGTGCCAGTGGAATGACCGGTACCGGGGTTTCCTGAATGATGCGGCTCATGCCGTTCTTGAAGCCGTTGATTTCGCCGTCGGTGGTCAGTTTGCCTTCCGGGAAGATGCACACCAGTTCGCCTTCTGCGAGGTACTGGGCGATGCGTTTGAACGATTTCTCGTAGATGTCCATGTCTTCGTTACGCCCGGCAATGGGAATGGTCCCTGCAGTGCGGAAGATGAAGTTAAGCACGGGCAGTTGGTAGATCTTGTAGTACATGACAAAGCGGATCGGGCGCCTCACTGCGCCGGCAATCAGCAATGCATCGACAAAGGACACATGGTTGCAGACCAGCAGCGCCGCGCCTTCGTCAGGGATACGGTCCAGATTGCGGTGTTCAACGCGGTACATGGAATGGCCAAGCAGCCAGATCATGAAGCGCATGGTGAACTCGGGGACGATCTTGAAGATGTAGATATTGACCGCGATGTTCATCACCGATACGGCCAGAAACAGCTGCGGGATCGACAGTTTGGCAACGCTCAGCAGCAGGATCGAGACAATCGCCGAGACCACCATGAACAGCGCGTTGAGAATGTTGTTGGCGGCGATGACGCGCGAGCGCTCTTTCACCGGCGTGCGCGACTGGATCAAGGCGTACAGCGGCACGATATAAAAGCCGCCGAAGATGCCGATACCGAGAATGTCGAACAGCACCAGCCAGCCCTGCCCGGAAGACAGCACCGCCAGCCAGTCGTTGGCCTGCACGTTCTGCGGGAAACCGCCCGAATGCCACCACAGCAGCAGGCCGAAAATCGTCAGGCCCATCGAGCCGAACGGCACCAGCCCGATCTCGACCTTATGCCCGGACAAGCGCTCGCAGAGCAGCGAGCCCAGCGCGATGCCGATGGAGAACACGGTCAGAATCAGGGTAACGACCGTTTCGTCGCCGTACATCCATTCCTTGGCATAGGCCGGGATCTGCGTCAGGTAGATCGCCCCCACGAACCAGAACCACGAGTTGCCGACAATCGAGCGCGAAACCGCAGGCGTTTGCCCCAGCCCCATGCGCAAGGTCGCCCATGACTGGGTGAAGATGTTCCAGTTGAGCTTCATCTCCGGCGAGGCGGCATCGGCACGCGGGATACCGAAGCTGGCCAGGAACCCCAGGCAGGCGACCAGCACGATGGCAGCCGCCACCACCCAGGCATAGTGCGAAGAAGACATCATCACACCCGCGCTGATGGTGCCGGCCAGAATCGCCAGAAAGGTGCCCATCTCGACCAGCGCGTTGCCGCCGACCAATTCGCTCTCGCGCAGGTGCTGGGGCAGGATCGAATACTTGACCGGTCCGAACAGCGCCGAATGCGTGCCCATGGCGAACAGCGCGGCGAGCATCAACTCCAGATGATTGAACAGAAAACCTGCGGCACCGACCGCCATGATGACGATCTCACCGAACTTGATGATCCGGATCAACTTGTCCTTGGGGTACTTCTCACCGAACTGCCCGGCCAGCGCCGAGAACAGAAAGAACGGCAGGATGAACAGCAAAGCGCACAGATTGACGTAGATCGAACGATCCCCGTCGATGCTCAACTTGTAAAGGATGGCAAGGATCAATGACTGCTTGAAGATATTGTCATTGAACGCCCCAAGGGACTGCGTAATGAAAAACGGCAGGAAACGGCGTTTCCCGAGCAGGCTGAATTGTGACTGTTGGCTCATCGTCCGTGGTCCTGAGAGGCTGGGGTGAACTGACGCAGCGGCCAATCCGAGGCACATTGAAGACGTAACGCTGACGAATGTCGATAGGACATTTCTTTTTACAAAACCTGTGTCGCTTTTTTTATCACCTCGGGCTTGGTCGGGGCAGCTGCGACACCGCGCCACGCTCGACCTTGGTCGACAAAGACGAAGCGCAGCCATCGTGCGAGACTGCGCGTTATCGATACGGTGTGGAATTTGATATGTCGCTGTCCAGCGGGCTGATTGCGGCCGTTGCCTTGTCCTATATGGCCATCATGTTTGCTATCGCCTTTTACGGCGACCGCTACAGCGCGTCGCTGCGCCCGACCATGCGCGCCTGGGTCTACAGCCTGTCGCTGGCGGTCTACTGCACCAGCTGGACGTTTTTCGGCGCAGTGGGTCAGGCCGCCGAGCAGTTGTGGTCGTTCCTGCCGATCTACCTGGGGCCCATCGTGCTGATGGTACTGGCACCCTGGGTGCTGCAAAAAATGGTGCTGATCAGCAAACAGGAAAACATCACCTCGATCGCCGACTTCATCGCGGCGCGCTATGGCAAATCCCAATCCCTCGCAGTCATGGTGGCGCTGATCTGCCTGATCGGTATGCTGCCGTACATCGCGCTGCAGCTCAAAGGCATCGTGCTGGGGGTGAATATCCTGATCGGTGCCGTGGCCGATTCCACCGGTATTCGTGCTCAGGACACCGCGCTAGTGGTGTCGCTGATTCTCGCGCTGTTCACCATCGTCTTCGGTGCGCGCAATCTGGATGTCACCGAACACCATCGCGGCATGGTGCTGGCCATTGCTTTCGAGGCGCTGGTCAAGCTGTTCGCCTTCATGGCAGTCGGTGTGTTCGTCACGTTCGGCCTGTACGACGGATTCGACGACCTGTTCAATCAGGCCAAACTGGCGCCACGCCTCGAGGAATACTGGAAAGACACGATCAACTGGCCGTCGATGTTCGTGCAGACCGGCGTGGCGATGATGGCGATTGTCTGCCTGCCCCGTCAGTTCCACGTGACGGTGGTCGAGAACATCGAGCCTCAGGACCTGAATCTCGCCAAATGGGTGTTCCCGGCCTATCTGGCGCTGGCTGCGCTGTTCGTGGTGCCGATTGCGCTGGCCGGGCAAATGCTCCTCCCCGGCTCCATGCTGCCCGACTCGTTCGTGATCAGCCTGCCGCTGGCGCACGCTCACCCGTCGCTGGCGCTGCTGGCCTTCATCGGCGGAGCATCGGCAGCAACCGGCATGGTGATCGTCGCCTGCGTGGCGCTGTCGACGATGATTTCCAACGACATGCTGCTGCCGTGGCTGTTGAGACGCAAAAACACCGAGCGGCCGTTCGAGGCGTTTCGTCACTGGATGCTTTCTGTCAGACGCATCAGCATCGTGATGATTCTCCTGCTGGCCTACGTCAGCTACCGGATGCTGGGGTCGACGGCCAGTCTGGCAACCATCGGCCAGATCGCCTTTGCCGCGATCACCCAGCTGGCTCCCGCCATGTTCGGTGCCTTGTACTGGAAGCAGGCCAATAGGCGTGGCGTATTTGCAGGCCTGGCGGCGGGCATCTTCATCTGGTTCTACACCCTTGTGCTACCGGTAGCGGCGCATGGCATGGGCTGGTCGCTGAGCACTTTCCCGCTGCTTTCCTGGCTGCACAGCAACCCGTTCGACCTGCCTATCTCGCCGATGACCCAGGGCGTGCTGCTGTCGATGGCCGGCAACTGTACGTTGTTCGCCTGGGTGTCGATGTTGTCGCGCACGCGAGTAGCCGAGCACTGGCAGGCGGGTCGTTTCATCGGCCAGGAAACCCAGGGACGCGACTTCAGCCGCCCCCTGCTCGCGGTGCAGATCGAGGACCTGCTGAGCCTGTCGGCACGCTTCGTTGGTGAGGACCGCGCGCGACAGAGTTTCATCCGCTTCGCCCACAGGCAGGGCAAGGGTTTCAACCCCGGCCTGAATGCCGATGGTGAATGGATCGCGCATACCGAGCGGCTGCTGGCCGGCGTGCTCGGCACCTCTTCGACCCGCGCCGTGGTCAAGGCCGCTATCGAAGGTCGCGACATGCAGTTGGAAGACGTTGTACGCATCGCCGACGAAGCCTCCGAAGTTCTGCAGTTCAACCGCGCGCTGCTGCAGGGTGCCATCGAAAACATTACCCAAGGCATCAGCGTGGTGGACCAGTCCTTGCGGCTGGTGGCCTGGAATCGTCGTTACCTTGAGCTGTTCAACTACCCCGAAGGCCTGATCGGCGTTGGCCGGCCGATTGCCGACATCATCCGTTACAACGCCGAGCGCGGACTCTGCGGACCGGGCGAGGCAGAGGTTCACGTTGCGCGGCGTCTGCACTGGATGCGCCAGGGCCGCGCTCACACCTCGGAGCGGTTGTTTCCCAATGGTCAGGTGATCGAACTGATTGGCAACCCGATGCCGGGCGGCGGATTCGTCATGAGTTTCACCGACATCACCGAGTTCCGCGCCGCCGAACACGCCCTCAAAGGCGTCAATGAAAGCCTTGAGCAGCGGGTAGCCGCACGTACCCACGAATTGTCCCAGCTCAACCAGGCGCTGACCGACGCCAAGGGCACCGCTGAAGCCGCCAACGAATCGAAAACCCGCTTCCTGGCCGCGGTGAGTCATGACCTGATGCAGCCGTTGAACGCTGCACGGCTGTTCTCCGCTGCGCTGTCACATCAGCAGGAAGGGATTTCCAGCGAAGCCCAGCAATTGGTTCGGCACCTGGACAGCTCGCTGCGCTCCGCCGAAGACCTGATCAGCGACCTGCTGGATATTTCCCGAATCGAAAACGGCAAGATCACCCCGGATCGTCAGCCGTTTCCGCTCAGCGCGCTGTTTGACACCCTGGGTGCCGAATTCAAGGCGCTGGCCCAGGAACAGGGTCTGAGCTTTCGTGTGAGGGGCAGTTCACTGCGCGTCGACAGTGATATCAAACTGTTGCGCCGGGTGCTGCAGAACTTTTTGACCAACGCTTTCCGCTATGCCAAAGGCCCTATTCTGCTGGGTGTCAGGCGCTACGGTGACAGCCTGAGCCTGGAAGTCTGGGACCGGGGGCCGGGCATTCCCGAAGACAAGCGCAAGGTGATCTTCGAAGAATTCAAACGCCTCGACAGCCACAAGACTCACGCGGCCAAGGGGCTGGGTCTGGGGCTGGCGATTGCCGATGGTTTGTGCCGCATTCTCGAGCATCCTTTGCAGGTGCGCTCATGGACCGGCAAAGGCAGCGTGTTCAGCGTCCGGGTACCGCTGGCCGCGCCTCAGGCGGCAGTCCCCGCAACACTGCCCGATGTCAGCCGCCCCGCGCTGAACGGCACACAGGTGCTGTGTGTCGACAACGAGGACAGCATCCTGATCGGTATGCACAGTCTGCTGTCACGCTGGGGCTGTCAGGTCTGGACCGCGCGCAATCGCCAGGAATGCGAAGCGCTGTTGAACAATGGCATCCGGCCGCAGATTGCTCTGGTGGATTACCACCTGGATGAGGGCGAAACCGGTACTGAACTCATGGCCTGGCTGCGCACCCGACTGGGTCAACCGGTACCGGGCGTGCTTATCAGTGCCGATGGGCGTGCGGAGTTGATCGCTCAGGTGCACGCGGCGGGGCTCGATTACCTGCCCAAGCCGGTCAAGCCTGCAGCGCTGCGCGCGCTGTTGAGCCGGCATGTGAGTCTGGACGGGTAACGGAATGCCGGTTGTTCGCAGAGGCTGCGAACAACCGGATCAGAGGGGGAATAACCGGAAAGACTGTCGCTTAACCGAACAACCAGTAGCCCAGCAGCGTCAGTACCACGACGGCCAGAACAGGGCGCAGTACGCGGTAAGCCTTGGGGTTGGCGCGCTTGAACTGCTTGACCTTGCCACTGAAACCATCACTGAAACGCTTGCTGAATGCATACGCCTGATTGATTCCGCCGACGCGCTCGTCATCAAGGTTCTGCGGAGCGGTGGCGCGGCCCAGAAACGCGCTGACGCTGCGGTTCATACGGGTCATGAAGCGGTTGGTCAACGGACGCTCGACATCACAGAACAGAATTACACGGGTCTGGTCGGTCTCGTTCTTGACCCAGTGAACGTAGGTCTCATCGAACATGACGTCCTGACCGTCACGCCAGGCGTATTCCTTGCCATCGACGAAGATCCGGCAGTCATCGGAGTTGGGTGTCGACAGGCCCAGGTGATAACGCAGCGAGCCGGCGAACGGATCGCGGTGCGGATTGAGGTGACTGCCACCCGGCAGCAGCGCGAACATCGCGCCCTTGACGTTGGGAATGCTGTTGACCAGTTCGACGGTTTTCGGGCACAGCGCCTCGGCAGACGGCAGGGCCTTGTCGTACCACTTCAGGTAAAAGCGCTTCCAGCCCTTCTTGAAGAACGAGCCAAAACCGGCGTCGTTGTTTTTCTCCGCTGCACGAATATAGCCTTCGTCGAATAGGTGCATGGCTTCGTCGCGAATGGTTTCCCAGTTGTCCTTGAGGATGTCCAGCTCAGGGAATTTGCTGCGGTCCAGATAGGGCTCGGACGGGACGCGGGAAAACAGGTACATCAGTGCGTTGTACGGTGCGAACAATGCCGAATGGTTGACGAACTGCCGCAACAGAGGCAGTCGGGCCCGACCGCGCAAATGAACGTACAGCGTGCTGCCCAGAAACAGCATCAGGATCGATGCCTTGGCAACAAATGAAAGGGTCATGAAGCTCTCCTTGAAGCGGGCAGATAACGCCAAACGTCACGCGGGCAGTGCTGATGCATGATTCTGAATAATGACTGGAGCGCCGGGCGGACAGCGCTGATCGTCCGGCGAGTCGTAAGCTGGCCATCATAAACCCTTGCGTTGCCCGCATGAAGTACGCACTTGCGAAGATGTGTTACTGGGAAAGCTCCTGATCGGTAAACAGATCGCTGAACAGCATGCTCGACAGGTAACGTTCGCCGGAGTCCGGCAGGACCACCACGATCGTCTTGCCCTGCATCTCCGGTTTTTCAGCCAGACGAACGGCGGCCGCCATCGCCGCGCCGCAGGAAATACCACAGAGAATGCCCTCCTCCTGCATCAGACGCCGGGCCATGGCCTTGGACTCTTCATCGGTGACACGCTCTACCCGGTCGACAATCGACAGGTCGAGGTTTTTCGGGATGAAGCCGGCGCCAATGCCCTGAATCTTGTGTGAGCTGGGGGTGATCGTTTCACCGGCCATCGCCTGGGTGATAATCGGCGAACCGTCCGGCTCGACTGCGACCGACAGGATCGGCTTGCCTTCGGTGTGCTTGATATACCGGGAGATACCGGTGATAGTCCCGCCAGTCCCTACGCCTGCTACCAGGACGTCGATGGCACCGTCGGTGTCTGCCCAGATTTCCGGGCCGGTGGTTTTTTCATGGATGGCCGGGTTGGCCGGGTTCTCGAATTGCGCCGGCATGAAATATTTCTCGGGGTTGTCTGCCAGCAGTTCTTCGGCCTTGGCAATCGCACCTTTCATCCCCTTGGCCGCTTCGGTCAGCACCAGTTCTGCGCCCAGTGCCTTGAGTACCTTGCGACGTTCTATGCTCATGGAAGCGGGCATGGTGAGCATCAGTTTGTAGCCACGGGCAGCGGCAACGAAGGCCAGACCTATGCCGGTGTTGCCCGAGGTCGGTTCGACGATGGTCATGCCCGGCTTGAGCCTGCCGCTGCTTTCGGCGTCCCAGATCATATTGGCGCCGATACGGCATTTAACGGAATAACCCGGATTACGCCCTTCGATCTTGGCCAGAATGGTGACACCGCGCGGCGCGATACGGTTGATCTGCACCAACGGCGTATTACCGATGGAATGGGCGTTATCAGCGTAGATACGGCTCATGAGGGTGTCCTTGTGCACATCGGTTAAAGACCCAAAGCCTATGCCGCCAACTGTGGGGCGTCCAGTCTGACCGAACGGATGACGGCGCGAGCAGTCAATCCTTCATTGAAACAGGAGACTCATGTCATGAAACGTCGCTACAGCTGGCCGCTATGGACCCTGGCCGCTCTGGTAGTCCTGCTGATCGCTGTCAATATCGCCCTGCCGTATCTGGTGCGTGACTATCTGAACGACAAACTGGCCGACATGGGTGACTACCGGGGCGAGATCACCGATGTGGACCTGGCACTGTGGCGAGGGGCGTACCGGATCAAGGGGCTGAAGATCGTCAAGACCGACGGCAAGGTCCCGGTGCCCTTTTTCGACGCACCGATGATCGAACTGGCTGTCAGCTGGCATTCACTCTGGTATGACCATGCAGTGGTCGCGAAAGCACTCTTCACCGGCCCGCAGATCAACTTCGTGGACGGCGGCAGCAAGCAGGACTCGCAGACCGGTCAGGGCACCGACTGGCGTACCCAGATGGACAAGCTGCTGCCCATCACCCTCAACGAATTGCGCATCGATAACGGGCGCATCACCTTCAATAACTTCAACTCCACGCCCAAAGTAAAAATCGAGGCGGATCAGGTCAATGCCAGCATCTATAACCTGACCAACGTGGTCGACGTGGAAGGCAATCGAGATGCCGAGTTCAAGGGCAAGGCACGTCTGCTGGGCCATGCCGATCTGGAGAGCTCAGCCAGATTCGATCCGTTCAGCAACTTTGAAGACTTCGACTTCAAACTGCGCGCCACCGGCATCCAGCTCAAGAAACTCAACGATTTCTCGTCGGCCTACGGCAAGTTCGATTTCAACGCCGGCGATGGCGATGTGGTGATTGAAGCGCAGGCCGACAAAGGCCAGCTCAAGGGCTACATAAAGCCGCTGCTGCGCAACGTGGACGTGTTCAACTGGCAGCAGGATGTCGAAAACAAGGACAAGGGTGTTTTCCGCTCGATCTGGGAAGCGCTGGTCGGAACCAGCGAAACCGTGTTGAAAAACCAGCGGGAAAACCAGTTCGCCACACGCGTCGACCTCAGCGGCAGCGTTCATCAGCAGGACATCAGCGGCTTCCAGGCGTTTCTGCAGATCCTGCGCAATGCTTTCGTGCAGGCATTCAATGCGCGTTATGAGAGCAGCAAGGGGTCTTAGCGGTTTTTTCAGGCGCGCCAACGATGAAAAAGCGTACGTTTTCATCAGGGGCAGCGTTAACTTAACTGTCGGAAAACAAAGTATCCGCGCCTATCTGGATGTCCAGTTCAGGCCATTCGACGCTCCAGCCATGGTCGCCCAACTGTGCCTGGGAAGGCCTGCACATCGGAGCTCATGTCGAAGGTGTGTTGCTGATCATCTATCAACGTCAACGCCAGCCGGTGGCCGGCCAATACTTGAACATCCTTAAAGCAGCGTTACAATTTCAACCCGGTCACTGCGTGACGCCCCATTCAAGAACTGAATGAGGCGTCTTCGTTCACAGCCATCGGGCCGCCACGTTATAGTCAGGGCATTGCTTGCCCTATTACGGCGCGCGTGCCGACCGGTTACGCGCACCCACGCGAAAAGGATGGATCAATGAAGTTCGAAGGTACGCCGGCCTACGTTGCCACTGACGATCTCAAGCTGGCGGTCAACGCGGCCATCACGCTGGAGCGTCCACTGTTGGTCAAGGGCGAGCCCGGCACCGGCAAGACCATGCTCGCCGAACAACTGGCCGAGTCCTTCGGCGCGAAACTGATTACCTGGCATATCAAGTCCACGACCAAGGCCCATCAAGGCCTGTACGAGTACGATGCGGTGAGCCGTCTGCGCGATTCGCAACTGGGCGTCGACAAGGTCCACGACGTACGCAATTACCTGAAGAAGGGCAAGCTCTGGGAGGCCTTCGAGTCTGACGAGCGGGCGATTTTGCTGATCGACGAGATCGACAAGGCCGATATCGAATTCCCCAACGACCTGTTGCAGGAACTCGACAAGATGGAGTTCTACGTTTACGAGACGAATGAAACCATCAAAGCCAGGCATCGACCGATCATCATCATTACCTCCAACAACGAGAAGGAGCTGCCGGATGCCTTTCTGCGTCGCTGCTTCTTCCACTACATCGCCTTCCCGGATCGGGCCACGCTGCAACGCATCGTCGATGTGCATTACCCGGACATCAAGAAAGACCTGGTGAGCGAAGCGCTGGACGTATTCTTTGACGTGCGCAAGGTGCCGGGGCTGAAGAAGAAGCCCTCCACCTCCGAGCTGGTCGACTGGCTGAAGCTGCTGATGGCCGACAACATCGGTGAAGCCGTGCTGCGCGAACGCGACCCGACCAAGGCGATTCCGCCATTGGCCGGCGCGCTGGTCAAGAACGAGCAGGACGTGCATCTGCTGGAACGTCTGGCGTTCATGAGCCGTCGCGGCAATCGCTGATCGTGTCTATCCAACCTGCCATGTAAAAGGGCGACAGCCATGCTGCTCAACCTGTTCAACGAAATGCGCGCGGCCAAGGTGCCGGTGTCTCTGCGTGAACTGCTGGACCTGATCAATGCGCTGAAACAGCGGGTCGTGTTCGCCGACATCGATGAGTTCTACTTCCTGGCGCGCACGATTCTGGTCAAGGACGAGCGCCATTTCGACAAGTTCGACCGGGCCTTCGGTGCGTATTTCAACGGCCTGGAAAACCTCGACGAGCATTTGCAGGCGCTGATCCCGGAAGACTGGCTGCGCAAAGAGTTCGAGCGTTCGCTGACGGACGAGGAACGCGCGCAGATCCAGTCGCTGGGCGGCCTCGACAAACTGATCGAGGAGTTCAAGAAACGCTTGGAAGAACAGAAGGAACGCCATGCCGGTGGCAACAAATGGATCGGCACCGGTGGCACCAGCCCGTTCGGTTCGGGCGGCTACAACCCGGAAGGCATCCGCGTCGGCGATGCAGGCGAGCGCAAAGGCAAGGCCGTCAAAGTCTGGGACCAGCGCGAATATAAAAACCTGGACGATCAGGTTGAACTGGGGACGCGCAATATCAAGGTGGCCCTGCGTCGCCTGCGCAAGTTCGCTCGTCAGGGCGCTGCGGATGAACTGGACATCGACAGCACCATCGATCACACCGCACGCGATGCGGGCCTGCTGAACATTCAGATGCGTCCGGAGCGGCGCAACACCATCAAGTTATTGCTGCTGTTCGACATCGGCGGCTCAATGGATTCACACATCAAGGTCTGTGAAGAGCTGTTCTCCGCATGCAAGACCGAGTTCAAGCACATGGAGTATTTCTACTTCCATAACTTCATTTACGAATCGGTGTGGAAGAACAACCAGCGCAGAAACTCGGAGCGGACCGCCACCCAGGACCTGCTGCACAAGTATGGCGAGGACTACAAAGTGATTTTCATCGGCGACGCCTCGATGGCGCCCTATGAAATCACCAAGCCCGGCGGCAGCGTCGAACACTGGAATGAAGAGCCAGGCTATGTGTGGATGCAGCGCTTCATGGCCAAATTCAAGAAGATCATCTGGATCAATCCCTATCCGAAAGATGCCTGGGACTACACCACCTCGACGCATGTTGTGCGTGATTTGATCGAGGGTCAGATGTATCCACTGACCCTTAGCGGTCTGGAAGAAGGCATGCGCTACCTGGCGAAGTGAAGGCGGGCGCGCGACCATAGCGACGCCCGCTCTGCTCGTCACAACGGCCTGCAGTCAACTCCTGTGGCGTTCGAACTGCGGCTTGCGTCGCCCGCCGTGGATCACCCAGCCGAGCAACAGCACGAAGCTTTCGATCACCAGCGCCAGCAGCAATGCACTGATAATGCCCCAGGCAATGACCTCGGGGGCCAGCAGAACCTGCCACGTATAACCGTTGAAGGTTTCGCGACGGATATCCGGATCAGAAGAGGTGGCCACGAACAAGGCTTTGGAATACCAAGGCCCCTGAAGCCCGAGCCACTGACGCTCAAGGATGTGGGTGCGGTTCATCAGGGTGTCGATAGTGTCCGCATCGCTGCGAAAAACCGGGTCCTCACTGCTGCGATAATGCTGGATCAGCGCCTGAATATCGCCCTTGAAGAACTGCTGCGCAGTGGCGGTATAGCCCTTGACGGATTGCTGCGCCTCGATCAGATGCGCTTCGACACGCTTGCTGTAGTCACTGATGAAACCGGGAATCTGTACCCCGAACAGCAGGCCCATGGTGAACAGGACCAATCGCAGATAACTTCGCAGCATCAATATCCCTCTTCTTTTTTATCCAGTAAGCCGATGGGCCGGTGTCTCAGGGCCTGGTCGTTTCAGTGACGGTATCGACCGAGCCCTGCGCCACGCACTCGCCCTTGCGCCACAGGCTCCACTGGCCCGGCTCATAGCGGTTCCAGTTTTCGTTCTCGGTCAAGGGTTCGGTCGCGATGACCGTGACCACGTCGTGCGGCGTCGTTTCAGCCTGAAAATCGACAATCACGTCGACATCTTTCAACCTCGCTGGACCGAATGGGGCACGGCGAGTGATCTGAACCAGTTTGGTACTGCAAAAGCAAAACAGCCAGTCACCGTCGCTCAACAGACAGTTGAACACGCCTTTGCTGCGATATTCGGCACACGCCTGGATCAGAGAAGGCAGCAATTCCTCGACTTCGACCGGTTCGGGAAAGGCTTCGCGGACGCGATTGAGCAGGTCGCAGAATGCCGCTTCGCTGTCGGTATCGCCCACCGGCCGATAAAAGGTAACGCCCGGGGTGAAATCCGCCAACTGACCATTATGGGCAAAGCACCAGTTACGGCCCCAGAGTTCACGCACGAAAGGATGGGTATTGGACAGGCAGACCTTGCCGACGTTGGCCTGACGAATATGGCCAATCACGACTTCGCTTTTGATGGGATAGCGCTGCACCAGTTGTGCGACTTCCGATTCGCTGCTGGCTGCCGGGTCCTGAAACAGGCGCAAGCCGCGGCCCTCGTAGAAGGCAATGCCCCAGCCATCGCGATGCGGACCAGTGCGGCCGCCCCGCTGCATCAGCCCGGTAAAGCTGAAGACTATGTCGGTCGGGACATTGGCGCTCATGCCCAGTAGTTCACACATGCTCAGGTTCTCGCTTCAAGACGTTTTGCAGCAGGTCACGCGCCGCTGCTAACGGCGCTTGCCAACGAAGCGGGATCTACAGCCGCGGCTCGACCCGTGCAGCCCTGGTCGGCGGAAGGGGCGCAGCGTTTCTGCGAGCGTAGTGATCGTCTTCGGCAAACGGTTCGTCAGCAGGGTCGGTGTCCACAGGCTGGGCCGCAGGCTTGGGTTGGCGAGCCTTGCGGCTGCGTTCGATCGGCCAGCGGATCAGCACGAACAGCAGGTACGCGGCGAAGGCGAACATGCCGTACATGGCAAGGTCCGACACGGCGGTCCAGACATTGCTGCCGACCTTGAACATCAGGTCGAGCGCGGTGATCGCCACGGCTGGCGCCATCGCGTCCTTGGCAGGGTCGACCATGGTCGGCGTAAACAGCAGCACCGCGACCGCCACCAGCAACGGCTCCTTGAGATACCGCCACATCCAGCGGGTCATCAGAAACCATACCAGCAGGCAACCCAACGCGGCGAAGGCGTAGACGCTCCAGGCGATCAGATAGTCGTTTTCGGTCATGACGTCCGTGGTAAGCCAGGTAAAGAGGCGCTTATGATAACGGCTTTTGCCTGACGCGGCTTGCCTCGCTGCAGTATTCGGTTCAGCGTGTACCGATATTTTCCTGATTGATGCCTTAACAGAGAGCCCAGCATGTCCTTCTCGAATGCAACCTCCAGCGCCCCGATCGCTCGCAAGGCCGACGGTTCCGACCCCTACGCCTGGCTGCAGAACCGCGACACTGACGAAGTGCTCGACTACCTCAAGGCCGAAAACGCCTGGCAAGAGCAGCAACTGGCAGAGCAGGCCGGACTGCGCGATAGCCTGTTTGAAGAGATCAAGGGCCGTATCCTCGAAACCGACTTGTCGCTGCCCTCCCCCTGGGGGCCGTACCTTTATTACACCCGCACCACACAAGGCGACGAATACGCCCGGCACTACCGCTGCCCGCGCCCGGCCGACGACAGCAACACGGTGGATGAAAATGCTGAGGAGCTGTTGCTCGACCCCAACGAGATGGCCGATGGCGGCTTTTTCTCACTGGGCGCGTTCAGCATCAGCCCGGATCACCAGCGTCTGGCCTACAGCCTGGACACCAGTGGCGACGAGATATACGAGCTGTACGTCAAAGAGCTGAGCACCGGTCAGATCAGCAGCCTGCCTTTCGAAAACTGCGACGGCAGCATGACCTGGGCCAACGACAGTCAGACCCTGTTTTTCGGCGAGCTGGACGAAACCCATCGTCCGGGCAAGCTGCATCGCCATACCCTGGGCACGTCATCAGCCGAGCTGGTGTTCGACGAGCCGGACGGCAGATTCTTCCTGCATTGCTTCCGCAGCAGCTCAGAGCGCCAACTGATCATTCTGCTCAACAGCAAAACCACCAGCGAAGCCTGGGTGCTGGACGCCGATCATACGCAACAGGCCTTCACCTGCCTCGCGCCACGCAGCGAAGGCCACGAATACTATCCGGACCACGGGCTGCTCAATGGCGTCTGGACCTGGTTCATCCGCAGCAATCAGAGCGGCATCAACTTCGCGCTGTATCACGCTGCGCAACAAGCCAGTGATGTACCGGGGCGCGAGGACTGGCAGACACTGGTCGCGCACGACGACCAGGTCATGCTCGAAGGCGTCAGCCTCAACGCCAAAGGCATCAGTCTGAGCCTGCGCGAGGGCGGCCTGCCGATCATCGAAGTGCGTCCGCAGGCGCTGCCGACTTATCGCGTGCAGCTGCCTGACGCCGCGTACAGCCTGTACGTGCAGGACACGCTGGAATTCGACAGCCACAAAATTCGCTTGCGCTACCAGTCGCTGAACCGTCCGGCCCAGGTCCGCCAATTGACCTTGGCCAGCGGCGAGCAGGTAGTGCTCAAGGAAACCCCGGTACTGGGCACCTTCGACGCCGATGCCTACGTCAGCCAGCGTTTGTGGGCCACGGCCAGCGATGGCACCCAGGTGCCGATCAGCCTGGTGGTCAAGCGCGAACTGGCCGGACAGGCCACCCCGCTGTATCTGTACGGCTACGGCGCCTATGGCGAGAGCCTCGACCCGTGGTTTTCCCACGCCCGTCTGAGCCTGCTCGACCGTGGCGTGGCGTTCGCCATTGCTCATGTGCGCGGCGGCGGCGAGCTGGGCGAGGCCTGGTATCGCAACGGCAAGCAGGAGCACAAACAGAACACCTTCGGCGATTTCATTGCCTGCGCCGAACACCTTGTTGCCCAGGGGCTGACCAGCGCTGAACAAATGGTGATCAGCGGTGGCAGCGCCGGTGGCCTGCTGATCGGTGCGGTGCTCAACCAGCGGCCAGAGCTGTTCAAGGCAGCGATTGCCGAAGTGCCGTTCGTCGATGTGCTGAACACCATGCTCGACCCGGACCTGCCGCTGACCGTCACCGAATACGACGAATGGGGCAACCCGCAGGAGCCCGAGGTCTACGCGCGTATCAAGGCTTACGCGCCCTACGAAAACGTCACGGCCCAGGCCTACCCGGCCATGCTGGTCATCGCCGGTTATAACGACAGCCGCGTGCAGTATTGGGAAGCCGCCAAATGGGTCGCGAAGTTGCGCGCCACCAAGACCGACGACAATCCGCTGCTGCTCAAGACCGAACTGGGTGCCGGACACGGAGGCATGAGCGGTCGCTATCAGGGCTTGCGTGACGTGGCGCTGGAATACGCGTTTATCTTCAAGGTATTGCAGATCGCTGAATGAACTTGGTGTGAAACACCTGTCTTACTAGGATCGGGGGCAGCGGAGTTGCCCCTTTGTCAGGATTACCAGACCTCACATGTCAGAACCACTGTCCAACCTGAACAACGCCATACGCGACATGCTGCTGGATTGCGGCCTGTTCGACACGCTGCTGCCGGGCGATTTCTTTACCGTAGCGGGCTATTTCAGCATTACCGATATCGATAAAGGCGAGACCATCTTCGCCGAGGGCGATGCCGGAACCTTCATGTGCATCATCCATCAGGGCACCGTGTCTGTGCAGAAGCTTGCTGCAGACGGTCAACAGGTGGAAATCGCCGTTCTGCGGCGCGGACGCGCCTTCGGAGAAATGGCGGTGCTGGATGGCGAGCGCCGCTCGGCCAGTTGTATCGCAGCCACCAGTTGCCAGCTATTGAACCTGGGCCGTGATTCGCTGGACAAGATGCTCGAGGACGCGCCGAAAATCGCCGCCAAGATCATTCGCGCCCTGGCCATCTCGTTGTCCAAGCGCCTGCGCATGGTCGATGGTCAATTACTCTCCCAGCAGGTGTGAGTTTGCCCATCTGGCGCTAAACTTGCCGACATTCCGCTTTCAATGCGCACACGCACAGGTGACACCATGAGCACGGCCAATCCTCCTTCCCATACTGCCAAGCTGGACCGCATCCTGGCCGACGCCCAGCGCGACCGCGAGATGGGCTACCGCGACAAGGCGCTGCGCATGTACCCGCATGTTTGCGGCCGCTGCGCGCGCGAGTTCGCAGGTAAACGCCTCAGCGAACTGACCGTACACCACCGCGACCACAACCATGACAACAACCCGCAGGACGGCTCCAACTGGGAGCTGCTGTGCCTGTATTGCCACGACAACGAGCACTCGCGCTACACCGATCAGCAGTACTTCGCCGATGGCTCCCTGGGCAGTCCGAAAACCGCCAAGGCGACCCACAACCCGTTCGCTGCACTGGCCGGGCTGATGAAAAAGGACGAGTGACCTCGGTACCTTCAACGCCCCACGCTCCCCCGCCCTACCCGCACTTCTCCTGGCCTGTGGCCACCCGACCGACCGGATATTTCGCCATGCCCACCCGAACCTCAAGACGAACCTTTGTGAAAGGGCTGGCCGCCAGTGGCCTGCTCGGCGGCCTCGGGCTATGGCGCAGTCCGGCGTGGGCGGTGACCAATCCGGGTCAGCCCAACGGGTTGTCCGGCACTGAGTTCGATCTGTATATCGGCGAAACCCAAGTCAACATCACCGGCAGCGCCAGGACCGCGCAGACCATCAACGGCGGCATTCCTGGCCCGCTGCTGCGCTGGCGCGAAGGCGACACCGTGACCCTGAGGGTCAAGAACCGGCTCGACGAAACCACGTCCATCCACTGGCACGGCATTATCCTGCCGGCCAACATGGACGGCGTGCCAGGGTTGAGCTTTGACGGCATCGCGCCGGATGGCCTGTATGTCTACCGCTTCAAGGTCAGGCAGAACGGCACCTACTGGTATCACAGCCACTCCGGCTTCCAGGAACAGTCGGGGGTCTACGGGCCACTGGTGATCGACGCGAAAGAGCCGGAGCCGTTCGAATACGACCGCGAACACGTGATCATGCTCAGCGACTGGACCGACGAAAAGCCGGTCCAGCTGATGAAAACGCTCAAGAAACAGTCCGATTACTACAACAATAACCAGCGCACCGTCGGCGACTTCATCAACGATGTCGGTGAAAAAGGCTGGAGCGAGACCACCAGGGATCGCTGGATGTGGGCGAAGATGAGGATGGATCCGACCGATCTCGCGGATGTCAGCGGTGCTACCTACACCTACCTGATGAACGGTCAGGCGCCGAACATGAACTGGACCGGGCTGTTCAAGCCTGGCGAGCGGATTCGACTGCGGCTGATCAACGGCTCGGCAATGACGTACTTCGACGTGCGTATTCCGGGCCTGAAGATGACCGTGGTGGCCAGCGACGGCCAGCACGTCAAGCCGGTGACCGTCGATGAGTTGCGCATCGCAGTGGCGGAAACCTTCGACGTGATTGTCGAGCCGGCGGAAGGTGCCTATACCCTGTTCGCCCAGTCGATGGACCGCACCGGTTATGCCCGCGGCACCCCGGCCTGCAGGCTGTCGTTCCGCCCCTCGATCCACGCCCGCTGTTGAGCATGGATGATATGGGCATGGCGGGCATGGATCATGGCAGCATGAACCACGCCGCAGCCCCGACAACGCACGACATGTCAGGCATGGACCACAGCAAGATGGGTCACGACGCGATGCCCGCAATGGACCACACGCAGATGCCGGCCCCGAAAACGCCGAACCCGCAATCGCACCCCGCGAGCGAAAACAATAACCCGCTGGTCGACATGCAAGCCATGAGCACCTCGCCCAAGCTCGACGATCCGGGCATCGGCCTGAGGGGCAATGGCCGTAGAGTCCTGACCTACGCTGATCTACGCAGCACCTTCGAAGACCCGGACGGTCGTGAGCCAAGCCGCACGATCGAGCTGCACCTGACCGGGCATATGGAAAAATACGCCTGGTCGTTCGACGGAGTGAAGTTCTCGGATGCCAAACCGCTGATGCTCAAATACGGTGAGCGGGTGCGTGTCGTGCTGGTCAACGACACGATGATGACCCACCCCATCCATCTGCATGGCATGTGGAGCGACCTCGAAGACGAAAACGGCCGGTTCATGGTGCGTAAACACACCATCGACATGCCACCGGGATCACGCCGCAGCTATCGGGTGACCGCCGATGCGCTGGGCCGTTGGGCTTATCACTGTCACATGCTGTACCACATGGAAATGGGCATGTTCCGCGAAGTGCGGGTGGAAGAATGAGGACCTTGATGTTGAGCAGAACGCTGAATTCGCCCCGCCTGCCGATGCTGTTGCTGGCTGCCGGGCTGACCGCTGCACCGTGGACCTCGAGCATGGCCGCCGGTATGGAAGGCATGGACCACGGCAGCCATGCAATGCATATGGATGCCAGCGACAGCGAGGACGCGTCCTCGACGCAGTCTGCGCCCGCCCAGAGCCGAACCCCGATCCCGCCGATCACCGATGCGGACCGAGCTGCGGTGTACACCAGCCACGCCGGCCATCAGGTCCATGACAGCGCCATCAACAGTTACTTTCTGGCCGACAAGCTGGAATGGCAGGATGCCAATGACGGCAGCGCGCTGGCCTGGGACCTGTCCGGCTGGATCGGCGGTGATATCGACCGCCTGCTGTTGCGCTCCGAAGGCGAGCGAACCAACGGCAAGACCGAAGAAGCGGAAATCCAGGCGTTGTGGGGCCACTCGATCAGCCCTTGGTGGGACGTGGTCGCCGGAGCACGTCAGGATTTCAAACCGGGCGCGCCGCAAACCTGGGCCGCCTTCGGCCTGCAGGGCCAAGCCATTTCGGATCTGGATATCGAGGCCACCGCGTTCATCGGTGAAGCCGGGCAGACCGCCGCTCGCCTGGAGGCCGACTACGACCTCCAGCTGACCAACAATCTGGTGCTGCAGCCCACCGCGGAGCTGAACTTCTATGGCAAGAACGACCCGCAACGCGGCAACGGTTCGGGCCTGTCGACCAGTGAGTTCGGCCTCAGGCTGCGCTACGAAATCACCCCGCAATTCGCCCCTTATGTCGGCGTGAGCTGGGACCGCTCCTACGGCAAGACCGCCGATTACGCGCGCGAGGACGACGAGGACACCCAGGACGCGCGACTGGTGGTCGGCGTGCGCATGTGGTTCTGAACACAGTCAATGGCATTGCTCTGAGGCTGCCGTATAATCACCGGTTTTCTTCAGAGCACCCTCCCCGTGGCCAACAAACGGTACGCCTGCATCGGTCTTTACAACCCCAAGTCCCCGGAAAACGTCGGCTCCGTGATGCGTGCGGCCGGCTGTTACGGCGTGGCGTCGGTGTTCTATACCGGTAAACGCTATGAGCGCGCGCGGGACTTCATCACCGACACCAAGAAAATCCATCAGGACATCCCGCTGATCGGCATCGAAGACCTCAAAAGCATTCTGCCGCTGGGTTGCATCCCGGTGGCCGTCGAATTGGTCGAAGGCGCCCGCGCACTGCCCGAATACACGCACCCTGATCGCGCGCTGTATATCTTCGGCCCGGAAGATGGCTCGCTGGATCAGGAGATTCGCGACTGGTGTGAAGACGTGGTCTATATCCCGACCGAGGGCTGCATGAATCTGGCGGCGACCGTCAACGTCGTCCTCTACGACCGCATGGCCAAAGGTATCAATACCCGTTCGGGCCCGCAGTTCGGTCGCGAGAAAATTGATCCGGCCAGTGACCGCTGACGGAAAAGCATTGAACCTGTGTCGCGCGCGGGCAGTCAGTTTCTCTGAATCGAGCAACTGCTTCCAATTTGCCAACTCCGACCTACTACCTCATGGAGAGCCATCATGCGCGACACCCCGATCATCGAACGCATCGACACACCTGAACTGCTTCAACGCAACCCCGAGCAGAATGTACAGGGCTGGGAGCGCATCGGCTCACTGGCTGGCGGCGTACTGCTGATGGGTAAAGGCGTCCGTCGTGGCGGCTTTCTGGGCCTGATTCAACTGGCCATCGGCGGCGCGGCACTGGCTCGCGGTATCAGTGGTCACTGCTCGGCGAAAAGCCTGATGGAAAAAGGCCGCAGCGATCTGCAAAGCGCACGCTCGACCATCGAACGTGCCGGTGCAGAACTGAACACCCTCAAGGACGACGCTGAAAATGCCGTGAAGACGGCGGCTGTCAAAGGCGTGGAAGCGTTGACCGAGCCAAAGCCGGTCATTTAAGCGTTCAACCTGCACGAAAAATCAGGTAATCCTCCCAGTCGTCTTCGGCCACATTGTTCTCGCTGAGCATGCGGCCTGACTGGGAGATGCGTTCGTGATGCACGGCCGTGCGATCACCACACACCAGATGGTGCCAGAGCGGCAAATCCTTGCCCTCGCTGACCAGACGATAGCCGCAGGTCGGCGGCAGCCATTTGAATTCATCTGCCTGACCAGGCGTTAGCTGAATGCAATCAGGGACCGAGGCACGACGGTTTGCGTAGTCGGAGCACTGGCAGGTTTTCAGATCGAGCAGCTTGCAGGCAATTCGCGTGTAATAAACCGCGCTGTCTTCCTCGTCCTCAAGCTTCTGCAGGCAGCACAGGCCACAGCCATCGCACAACGACTCCCACTCCTGGGTATCGAGCTGGTCAAGGGTCTTGCGAATCCAGAAGGGTTCAACTTTAGCGGCCATGGTTCGGACAACGGTATCGATAATGAAAAGGCCGCCAGTCTAGAGGTACACGCGGGGCGGGCCAAGCACTTGCGACTGCCGGTAGCCGGGACTTATCAGCGACGGGGCAAAACAGTAGCGTTAACGGGTTTTCAGTGCGTTCAAGCGATGCCTGCCGACCACGGCCCATCAAGCCACGCTCGTTTTCAACCTTCGCTATCAAGGACTTTCATGAGCACGAACCCTCGCATCGCCGATCACCCTATCGACCCGCAATTCACCGAGCGCTGGTCGCCACGTGCCTTCAGTGGCGAGAGCATCGACCAGGAAACCCTGCTGAGCTTTTTCGAAGCCGCACGCTGGGCACCCTCGGCGTATAACTCGCAGCCCTGGCGCTTTCTCTATGCACGTCGCGATACGCCAAACTGGGAGCGTTATCTGGGCCTGCTGAACGAGTTCAACCGCAGCTGGGCGCAACACGCGGCGGCCTTGGTGATCGTCATTTCCAAGACCACCTTCGTCGCCCCCGGCGCAAGCGAAGAGAGCCCGGCGCTATGGCACACCTTCGACACGGGTTCGGCATGGGGTTACCTGGCACTGCAGGCCAGCCTGAGCGGCTGGCACACCCACGGCATGGCCGGTTTCGATCAGGATCTGACCCGCAAGGAACTGAATATTCCCGAGGGCTACGCTGTGCACGCGGCCATCGCGATCGGCAAGCTGGGTGACAAGTCGACCCTGCCGGACTACCTGCAAGGCCGCGAAGTGCCAAGCCCGCGCAAGCCGCTGGCAGAACTGGCCGCCGAAGGTGATTTTTCGCTGTAACCGACTGGTTGCAGTAATCGATGCCTGCGAGCCGGCGCCTGAAACGTCGGCTCGTTGGCAAGGGCGTCAGTAACCTCGCGAAAAATCGACCTCGCCGCGCAGCGCTTCTCCTGCCTGGAAAGCTTGCACGTTATGGACGAAAAGCTCGGTCATGGCCACGGGCGAGGTAGGCGCCGAGCTATGACCGGTCAACAGCAGACCGTAGGCAGTCCAGAACGGATGCCGCTGCGGCAAAGGCTCCTGACGGCAGACGTCAATCACAGCGCCAGCCAGATGCCCTTCCTTCAACGCCTCGACCAGATCCGCATCGACAACCGCCACGCCGCGCCCGACGTTGATGAACAGCGCCGTGGGCTTGAAGCTGGCGAACAGCTTGGCATCGTACAGGTCGTGCGTCTCGGGCGTGTTGGGCAGCAGGTTGATGACGTAATCCATCTCGCCGAGCAGACGCGTCATGTCTGACAACGCCGTCACTTCGATGAACGGTTCCTGTGCGCGCGCACTGGAAGCCACACCGTACACCTGCACACCGAACGGCAAGAGGAACTCGGCAACCCGCTGACCGATATCACCGGCACCGACGATCAACGCCTTGCGGCCCGACAGACTCTGCCCGGTCCGGTTGTCCCACTTGCGTTCGACCTGGCTCATCAGGCGCGCCAGCACCTCGCGCTCATGGCCAAGCATGTAGGTCAAAACGAATTCGGCCATGACCTGACCGAAAATCCCGACTGCACGGGTCAGGCGATATTCCCGCGACAGGCTGTCAGCCAGCAGCGGTGTGATGCCCGCCCAGGTGGATTGCAGCCACTGCGGCTTGTGCCCCTGCCGCAACAGGTTGGCCATCAGGTCCGGCTGTCCCAGCCAGACCGGGCAGTCGCTGGCCATGCGCGACAGCTCGGCAGAATCGCCAGTGCTGAAAACTTCCAGATCAGGCGCAGCCTTGCGCAACAATTGGGTGTAAACGTGGTAATCGTGCTCGGCAATCAGAACGCGCATGTTTCAAAAACCTTAAAAACAGGACAGGCAACCCACGTCGATGTGGGCTGCTTTACAACGTGGGCAACGATTACATGGGATCGTTGCGGCGCAGCAGCTCTTCGGGCAGGTGCTCGATGTAATCGTCTTCAGCCGGCGGCATCTGCAAGTGATAGCCCTGACTGTCAAGGTTCTCAAGCACCACATTGATATCTTCACGCGACAGCGCCCGCTCGGGGCTCAGCACCAGATCGAATGCATGAACCGGCTTGCCGAACGCCACCATCAGCTCTGGAGGCACACGCTTGAGAACGTCGCTCTTCAGGACGTAAAGGTACATCTCGTTTCTTTTCGGGCTGCGATAAATCGAGCAGATGCACTTCAAGACGGTTCTCCGGGGGTGGCCAGGCTGTCCAGCAGCGCCTGACCCATCAACTCGCGACGCCAGCCACGCAGCGAGTCGGGTAATTGGTAAGGACCATCGGGGTAGCCGCTCTTGAGCAGGGCTTCGAGGGTCTTCTTGCGCAGCATCAGTTCCGGGGCCATGTCCAGTTGCTCGGCATACTGCTGACCGATTGCACGCAGACGCTTGATCGACCCGGCGGCATCGATGGGCAATGGCTCGGGCAACGCAGGTGGCCACTCTTCTGGAGGCAGCACGCTCGCGGTCTTGATCAGCTCGAGCAGAAACTCGCCGTCATGGCGGACCGTACGCGGGTGCATGTCTTCAATCCGCGCCAGCGCGCCGAGGTTGTCCGGCTGGGTCTTGGCCAATGGCCAGAGCGAGTGCTCGCGCACGATACGGTTGCGCGGCAGGTTGCGGGCACGCGCCTCGCGCTCACGCCAGGCACACAGCTCGCGCAGCACCGCCAGCTGGGCGCGGGACAACTTCCAGGCCAGCTTGGCGTCGCGATACACCTCGTATGGGTCCACCTCACGGCGCAGGTTGGCGACCAGTTCAGCGCCATCATCCAGCAGCCAGGCGTATTTGTCGTCGGACAAGCGCGGGCGCAGGATGGTGAACAGCTCGGCCAGGTGCACGGCATCTTCGGCCGCGTAGCTGATCTGCGTTTCCGACAGCGGACGCTGCAGCCAGTCGGAGCGGGTTTCGCCCTTGGGCAGGTCGATATCGAGGACCTCCTGCACCAGACGCGAGTAGCCCATGGAAAAACCGAGGTTCAGGTAGGCAGCTGCCAATTGGGTATCGAACAGCGGAACCGGCAGGCTGCCGGTCAGGCGCAGCAATACCTCAAGGTCTTCGCTGCACGCATGCACCACTTTGATGACGTCGGGGTTTTCGAGCAACGCAGACAGCGGCCGCCAGTCGTTGATCAGCAATGGATCAATCAGCCAGGCGCTCTGCCCGTCGCCGATCTGCAGCAGCGCAGCGATCGGATAAAAAGTGTCGACCCGCATGAACTCGGTGTCGAGCGCCACGAAAGGCAGTGACTGCCATTGTGCGCAATGCCGGGCGAGGCTGTCGTCGTCGCGAATCCAGTGAATATCGATGGCCACACGGCTCTCCCTTCAACAATGGCGCGCAGTATATATCGTCATGGGAGATTATCGCGCGTCTGTCGTCCGGGTCTGGCGCATCTTCATGCAAATGAAGGACAGGAGGAGCTATTGCCTCACAGACAGGCTGCCAATGATCGCCCCCACGGCTTGAGAGGACGATCAATACCCGGCACGCCGCGCATGTCGTTACTTGTCGGTGGTCGCCAACTCTCTGCGGCATGCGGCAAACATATCGAGACTGGGGTCATAGACCTTGGTATCGACTTTCAGCAGACCGAGCATGGAATGGAAAAGATTGTCCTGGCTCAACGGTGCATTGCGCTGTTTGGCCAGACACTCCGGCGTAACGGCAAAGGACTTCTGATAGGTATCGGACAACCAAACCATCATCGGCACATGCTTTTGCTGATCAGGCGCCAGCACATAAGGCGTGCCATGCAGGAACAGATTATATTCGCCCAGAGATTCGCCATGATCCGACAGGTACACCATGGCGGTATCGACCT
This sequence comes from Pseudomonas cerasi, assembly GCF_900074915.1. Classification (GTDB taxonomy): domain Bacteria; phylum Pseudomonadota; class Gammaproteobacteria; order Pseudomonadales; family Pseudomonadaceae; genus Aquipseudomonas; species Aquipseudomonas cerasi. The sequence continues at coordinate 1,570,329 of NZ_LT222319.1, read as the reverse complement.
TGTTTTGATTGGTGCGCAGAAGATCAATCAGCGTGGACAATACATGGTCGGTGTACAGCAACGTATTGTCGTACCCATTGACGATGCTGTCCCGGCTGCAATTGTTCAGCGCATTGCTTTCACACACCGGGGTAAACGTTTCAAAGTCTTTCGGGTAACGTTTGTAGTATTCAGGACCGTGGCTGCCCATCTGATGCAGAACAAGCACCGTGTCCTTGTCGAGGCCGTCGATAAAGGCCTGCAGGTTTTGCAAGAGTATCTCGTCCCGGCATTCATGGTTGTTGCACAACAGCGGGTCCTTGAGATTGCTCACGTCCTGGAAGGTCACTCGATCACAGGTGCCCTTGCAGCCCGCTTGATTGTCACGCCATATCACGTCTATACCCGCGCGCTTCAGTACGTCCAGCAAGCCTTCCTGATTACGCGCCTGGGTAGCGTTGTAGTTCTTGCGTCCCATATTGGAAAACATGCAAGGCACCGATACTGCGGTTTCGGTACCGCAGGAATACACATCGGTAAACGCCACCAGCCCGCTTTCCTTGTTCAGGTTGGGCGTGGTGTTACGACCGTAGCCAAGGATTCCGAAGTTCTCGGCCCGGGCACTTTCGCCGACCACCAGCACGGTCAATGATTTGCGGGCGTGCGTGGCCCAGTCCGCAGAACGCTTGGCGTCCTCGCCGATCTTGACGAAGGGACGCCTGGCGGATATCACCTGCTCACTCAGGTAGCCCAGCGACGCACCAATGTAATTGCTTGGCACTACCATCAGGCGCAATTCATGGTGGTTGCGGAACAACGACGACAAGCCCTGGTAATTGGCCAGTGCAACGGCGCCGATTGCCACGCAGCACGCCACCGTCACCAACAGTTTGCTGAACAATTCGAGGTGCCAGCGACGGTAGCTGATCGGCAGTTTCCAGAGTATCAGCGAAGGCACTATGCCCAGCAGAAGGATATACAAAGCCAGTTTTAAAGACAGCAGCCCCTGCACTTCCGTGACGTTGGTTTCGGCGAAGTTTCGAAACATGCCCGCGTCGATCATGACCCCGTATTCGGTCATGAAATAAACCACCCCCGCGCTGATCATAAACAGACTGATCAACACCGGTTTAAGCACACGACGAAATGCCAACAGCGTCAACACGATATTGAACACGCAGAAAATCATCAAGCCAAACGCAAAGCGCATGGCCAACCCTTTGCTATCGGCGCTGGTAATCGAGAAAAGATGCTGCCAAAGATTGATATTGAAACCCAGTAACAGAAACGCACTGGCAAGTAGGGTTACAACCTCTGGACGAACAGTTCTGGGTGTCGGCATCGTGGTCTGCTTATCGAATTAATATGCATCGGGCATTCAGGAGCCAGTGAACGCTCCGATGGCGCGCACTGTAGGCAGCGCATCATCAATTTTATGTGAAAAAGGTGAGAGGATTGGGTTGAATGAAGCTTATTTCACTGTAAATAAACTCATTGCAGCGTTACTGCATTTGCAGAGCAGCGTGTCTCCGCAAGCAAGCTTGCGGAGACGTCATCCTCGCAGATACGCCCGATCAGACCGAGCGGCGGCGATAGGCCCGGTAGCCCGGCAACCAGAAATTACGCTCGATGGCCTCAAGCAGCGCCTCTTCGGTGGTTTCCAGCGCCAGCCCTTCGGCTTGCGCTTCCTTGGCCACAGCCAGGGCGATCTTGCGGCTGACCTGCTGGATTTCCTTGAGCGGCGGCAACACCGCATCGCCCTTCCCTGTCACCATCGGCGAGCACTCGGCCAGCGCATTGGACGCCGCCATGAGCATCCGGTCGGTGATGCGCGATGCCTTGCAGGCCACCACGCCGAGGCCGATGCCCGGAAAGATGTAGGAGTTGTTGCACTGCGCTATGTGTACCGTGCGGCCGTTGATCTCCACTGGCGCAAACGGACTGCCGGTGGCCACCAGCGCATTACCGTCGGTCCAGCGCAGGATTTCTTCCGGAGTGGCTTCTACCTTGGAAGTCGGATTGGACAGCGGCATTACCAAGGGTTTGGCGCAATGCTTGTGTAATTCGCGAATCACCTGCTCGGTGAACAGACCCCGTTGCCCGGACACACCGATCATTACGGTGGCCCCGGCGTGGGTGACCACGTCGAGCAACTGCGGGAAGGCTTCGGAGCCGGCAGTCCAGCCAGATACGTCGGCAGTCTTTTGCGCCAGTCGCTTCTGGAAGTCGAGCAGGTTATCCATGCCTTCGGTCAACAGGCCGAAACGATCGACCATGAAGATACGTTTGCGCGCTTCGCTTTCGCTCAGGCCTTCGATGCGCATCGCTGCGATGATGTGCTCGGCGATCCCGCAGCCTGCCGAACCGGCACCGACAAACACCACCTTCTGCTGGCCGAGGGTTTCATTCTTGGCCTTGCAGGCCGCCAGCAACGTACCCACGGCAACCGACGCGGTGCCCTGGATGTCATCGTTGAAGCAGCACAGCTCGTCCCGATACTTTTCGAGCAGCGGCATGGCGTTGGACTGGGCGAAATCTTCGAACTGCAACAGCACGTCCGGCCAGCGACGCTGCACCGCGTCGATGAACAGCGAGATGAAGTCTTCGTATTCCTTGCCCGATACCCGCTCGTGACGCCAGCCCATGTACATCGGGTCGTCCAGCAGCTCACGGTTGTTGGTGCCGACATCCAGCACGATCGGCAGCGTGTACGCCGGGCTGATCCCGCCACAAGCGGTGTACAGCGACAGTTTGCCGATCGGAATGCCCATGCCGCCGATGCCTTGATCACCCAGACCGAGAATTCGCTCGCTGTCGGTCACGACGATGATTTTGATCCGGTCCTTGGTCGCGCTGCGCAAAATATCATCGATGCGGTCGCGCTCAGGGTAGGAAATGAACAGGCCGCGATGCGTGCGGTAGATCTTGGAAAACTCCTGACAGGCCTGCCCCACCGTCGGCGTGTAGATGATCGGCAGCATCTCGTCCAGGTGGGAGTCGAGCAGACGGAAAAACAGAGTTTCGTTGTTGTCCTGGATCGAGCGCAGGTAGATATGCTTGTCCAGGTCGCTGGCACACTGTTTGTACTGGCTGTAGACCCGGGTGACTTGCTCTTCGATCGTCTCCACGTTCTGCGGCAGGAGCCCGATCAGATTGAATTCGACCCGCTCTTGCGGGGTAAAGGCACTGCCTTTGTTCAGCAGGGGCATTTCCAGCAGTGAAGGTCCTGCGTAGGAAATGTACAAAGGTCGCGAAGTTTTGGTCATTTTCTCTAATCGCCTTTTTCGTCTACTCATTAATTCTTTACGTCGACCGGGGCGGGCAGCCTGGCTCAGTTCTTGTTGTTTTTTCTTGTCGCCAGCTCTCTATCAGGCCATGCCGAAAACCATTCGGCAGATAAGGTCAGGGCGAACATATTACTCGCCTGACAGCGGCTTGCGACATTTTGTCGCGCAAAGAGTGGCTAAGTGACGCTACTGCAGGTGCAGCATTCCGTGACCAACCAGTGCATTCAGCACGCTGGAAGCCATCATGGTCTCGGGTTGAAAAAGCCCCGACGGACGTCGAGGCTCCATAGGGTCAGGCTGCGTCAGGCTTTTCGGCGATAAGCCCGATGGTGAACCCATCGACGGCCGAGATTCGGCCCCGCCACAGCACACCGGCATCACAAATCGGGTTGCCGTCAGTGGAATAGGTGCGGCAGTCCTTCAAGTGAATGAAATGGAAGGCCGGGGTGTCTTCAGATGACTCACCGGGCTTGAAGGACAGGATCATCTCTTTCATGGTCGCGTCAGTGCCGTTGGCGAACGAGCTGAACGGTGCCGAGATATCGTCGGCCAACTGCTCGAAATACGCATCGTGAGAAATCAGATGCCCGGAAACCAGATTTCCACCCACCGACAGCGTCACGCCCATCTCAACCTTGGTGTTGGCAACAAACTTGACCAGCCATTGCAGCAACCAGTCGATCTGCTTGCCCTGCCATTTGAACTGAGCAATCACGTCATCGTGGCTCTGGCTGGGAGAAGGTTGCGACTTTTGTACCTGATCTACGTCTGACATCTGAAAGCTCCTCGCCTCACAAAACGTTGAACCCAAGGTATAGATCAGAAAGGACGAAAGCGAAACCGGGAGGCAGGATTAGTTTGCGAATGGCCGAATGGGACGAGTGAGACCAAGCGATTTCGCAGGAGGATGGTGACAGTATTTCTACCCTGCACGGGATGCCAGTGGTTCGGTTAGGTGCTGCAGACCGACTATTCGTGATTTTTTTTCACCATGACTGATCCAAAAGGTCTGAGATCAGCCTGAAGGTCATCTATAGAATCAAATGATCGATTTCCGAAACGGAGTAAAACGATGACTCAGAACAATCCATCGCTTGGCCTGGAGAACCATACGGCGTTCAGCGGTACATTCCAGCGTGATCAGTTGACCATCGGGTTCATCTCGCCCGCGCGAGGCTATCCTGACGGCCCTTTTCCCAGCCTGGAGGACCAGGCCGAGATCGTGCAGCGCCTCGATCAGAGCGATGCTGCGGCGCTGTGGCTGCGCGATGTGCCGTTTTACGATCCGTCATTTGGTGATACCGGCCAGGTCCTTGATCCGATGGTGTACGCGGGCTGGCTGGCAGCGCTCACGAGCAGAATCGCCATCGGCACCGCAGGCATCGTCAGCCCGTTGCGGGAGCCGGTTATCACCGCCAAGCAGATTGCGACGGCGGACCAACTCCTCGGAGGCCGCTTTCTCGCGGGCATGGCTTCGGGTGACCGGGCAACAGAATATCCGGCTTTCGGAGTCGACTTTGCCAGCCGGGCTGAACGCTATCGGGAAGCGGTAACGCTGATCAAAACGCTGCTTTCAGAGTCGTTTCCGCGGCTGAAGACACAGCATTTCGGCCAGTTGCGGGGCGACATCGATCTGGTACCCAAACCCGCTGCTCAACCGGTCCCTGTCATCGCCATCGGTCGTGCTGGACAGAGCCTGGAGTGGCTTGCGGCCAATGTCGATGCCTGGATCTGGCATGGCGATGCGCTGCGCATGCCGGAGGCTGTACCGCATTGGCGTGAGGCAACCGCTTCCAGGGGATTCATCCCTTTCGGCTACGGCGCGATGTTCGACCTCGACGCCAATCCTGACGCGCCGCTACAAACGGGGCGGATGCTACGGGTTGGTCGAAAGGCGCTGAAGGACTTCTTCTCCCGGCAACGCGAAGCCGGGATCAATCATGTCGCATTGAACCTCAAACCGACGCGGCGTCCCTCTCTGGAGGTGATCGATGAACTTCAGGAGCACATTCTCCCCGAGTTTTCCATCACGTCCCAACACGCCCGGCAGGCGTGAGGTTGGCTCCCAGGCAGGCACTTAACGCGCTGACTTTTGGCAGCGCCTCGCGACTTCGCAGCCAGACAAGACTCATCGGCAGGCCTTCGGTAGCAAGATCCAGTAGCACCTCCACCAGCCTGCCGCTATTCAGATGCCGCTGGCCAATCAATACGCGCCTTGCCCTGTGCTCGGTCTGGGTTGAAGTCAGCGCAATCTCGACTTCCTGCAGATCTGAAACGACCGTCGTGCAGGTACGGTAGAAGGTTTCCCCCGCATCGGTGAGCGACAACTGACGCGTGGTGCGCTGAAACAACCGGGGCGCATACGCCCTTCCAATCACGCTACTGATGAGGCACCGCGCTCAAGCGGTGGCTCGGCTGGTCTCACGGTAAAGTAGCCTTTCAGGATAGAAGTGAGGGGCTGGGCTGAGGATCATCAAATCCCGGAAACCAAAAAGCCCCGCATTGCGGGGCTTTTTGGATAAATAATGGCGGAGAGATAGGGATTCGAACCCTAGGTACCGGTGAAGGTACAACGGATTTCGAATCCGTCCCATTCGGCCACTCTGGCATCTCTCCAACGGCGCGCATCATAACAGCATCAACGCAGAAGGCGAAGCCCTTCTGCTGTTTTTTTTCGTGCTATCAAGCGCTTGCGTGCTTTTTCCGCTTACAGCGGCACGCCCAGACGGTTTGCGACTTCTTCATAAGCTTCGATAACGTCGCCCAGACCCTGACGGAAGCGGTCCTTGTCCATTTTCTTGCGGGTGTCTTTGTCCCAGAGACGGCAGCCGTCAGGGCTGAATTCGTCGCCAAGGACGATTTCACCGTGGAATACGCCGAACTCGAGTTTGAAGTCGACCAGCAGCAGGCCAGCGTCGTCAAACAGCTTGGTCAACACGTCGTTGACCTTGATCGACAGCTCTTTCATGCGAACCAGTTGCTCGGCGGTACCCCAGCCGAATGCCACAACGTGGGATTCGTTGATGAACGGGTCGCCCTTGGCGTCGTCCTTGAGGAACAGTTCGAAGGTGTACGGATTGAGCCTGGTGCCCTCTTCGATGCCCAGACGCTTGACCAGGCTGCCAGCGGCGCAGTTACGCACGACGCATTCGACCGGGATCATGTCGAGCTTCTTGACCAGGCACTCGTTGTCGCCCAGCAGCTTGTCGAATTGGGTGGGGATACCCGCCTCTTCAAGCTTCTGCATGATGAAGGCGTTGAACTTGTTGTTCACCATGCCTTTACGGTCCAGCTGTTCGATGCGCTTGCCGTCGAACGCCGAGGTGTCGTTGCGGAACAGCAGGATCAAGCGGTCAGCGTCGTCAGTCTTGTAAACCGATTTGGCTTTGCCGCGGTAGAGTTCTTCACGTTTTTCCATGATGGGCTCCGCTTGCTAAGTAGTTGGGCTAGGCGATATGTCGCCAGTCGAGCCCTGAATCTTGATCGGCCAGTTGCAGCCAGTCCGGGTCGCACCCGAGGGTGTCGACGAAACATTGCCGGGCCAGATGCGGCAGGTTGTTCTTGCTGCTGAGATGCGCCAGCACCAAGTGCTGAAGGTCCTGCCATCCCAGCTCGCTCACCAGGCTGGCGGCCTGATGGTTGTTCAAATGACCTGTTTCACAGCCCACGCGCTGCTTGAGAAAGACCGGATACTGGCCTCGGGCAAGCATGTCGCGACAGTGATTGGCCTCGATCATCAAGGCATCCAGGCCTTGATAACGCTGTAATACGTTGGAGCAGTAAGACCCAAGGTCGGTCAGCAGGCCGAAGCGGCGCTTGCCGTCACTGAAGACGAACTGCGTCGGCTCGAGCGCATCGTGAGCGACCGACACCACGTCGATGTCCAGTGCGCCGATCCGCAAACTCTCCCCGCCTGCCAGGAGGCCGGCAATTTCCACCGGCTTGCGCATTCCGCGCAAGGTCCCGTTGCTGAGGTAGACCGGCACATTGTAGCGCCGCGACAGCAAACCCACGCCATGCACGTGATCGGCATGTTCGTGGGTTACCAGAATAGCGCTCAGCTGGCTTGCCGAGACGCCCAGACGAGCCAGGCGCCGCTCGGTTTCCCGCAAGGAGAAACCGCAATCGACCAGTACGCACGTATCGTTGCTTGCGACCAGCGTGCCGTTGCCACGACTACCGCTGCCGAGAACCGCGAAACGCACTTAACCCAGGTTGTCTTGAATAACGCTCAACACCCGGCGCGCGATATCCGCTGGCGCAACGGTGTTGATGTTCTTCTCGACGGTCACTTGAACGTTGTCACCGACCTTGCTCAGGCGGACTTGATAGCGCTCGGCACGGGCATCGATCTCTTCCTTGGTCGACTTGCTGCCAAACATCCTGCCGAAGAAACCAGGCTCGTTTTCAGGCGTTTTGGCCTTTTCAGCCAGGTTGATGTAGTACAGACCCAGACTGCGGTTGATGTCCTCGACACGCCAGTCGCCCTGATCCAGGGCGCGGCCAACACTCGACCATGCGCGGTCCAGATCGGCACCGAGGTTCAATACCGGGTTACCGCTGCCGTCTTCGCTCAAGGCAACACGGCTCGGGGTGTCGTAGTCACGTGCCGCCAACAGGGAAATAGAGCCGCCCTTCTCGGCGTTGCGGCCCATGCTGGCCAGCAGATCGTCGGTCAGTGCGGCATCGAGGCCCAGGTTGGTGGTGCGCGTCGGGAAAGCCACGTCGGCAGTGCTGCCGGCAGGACGCTCGACGCTGACCACGTAGACTTCACTGGTATTGCGCTGCACGCCCGGCTCGATACGCACCCGCACGCGGGTTTCTGCATCGGCGGTGACGCCAGCGGCGCTCAGACGCTTGGCCACCGAAGCGGACAACTCATCGAGGCGCTGCCACGAGGAGCTGAACTCGCCTGTCTGCGGACGCTCTTCGGCGATACGGAAACCGTTGTCTTCGAAATACTGATGAGCCACCGGCCAGACTTCGGCAGGCTGGCGCTGAGCCAGGATCCAGCGCGCATCGCCACTCTTCTGCAGGCTGAAGTCGCTCGACTCGGAAGTCGTGCCCAGCGGCTGAGGACGCGGCACGATGTACTCGCCGTCTTTCTGGGTGCTGTCAGCCACGTTACGCGGGATCGGCAGCAAAGGATCCAGGCGTTTGACGCCGCTAACATCGGCGGGCAACTGCATGGGCGGGGTCTGGGTCGCCTGGAGGTAATCGCTGCCGCGATCACGGAAGTAACCATCTTCGCCCCAGAGCCAACCGCAACCGCTGGTGCTGGAGATAATAAGAGCAAGTGCGGAAAGTCCGGCCAATCGCTTCATTGCGTGATACTTCCTCAATTAAACCAGGACGCCGGACTGGCGCATGGCCTGACGCAGCGGTTCATGACAGGCTTCGCTGAGCCAGGTAAGCGGCAGACGGATACCGTCTGGCATCAAACCCATTTCATGCAAGGCCCACTTCACGGGGATAGGGTTGGATTCGATGAACAGGGTGTTGTTGAGCGGCATGAGCTTTTCGTGAATCGCCCGGGCCGTTTGCGCATCGCCACGCATGGCCGCTGCGCACAGATCGCTCATGGCGCGCGGTGCAACGTTGGCGGTGACGGAAATATTGCCCTTGCCACCCAGCAGCATCAACTCGACTGCTGTAGCGTCGTCGCCGGAGTACACCAGAAAATCGCTGCTGACGCTGGCCAGGATGTCCTTGGCGCGTTGCAGGTTGCCGGTGGCTTCCTTGATGCCGACGATGTTTTTTACCGTCGACAGACGCGCAACGGTCTCTGGCAGCATGTCGCAGGCCGTACGGCCCGGCACGTTGTAGAGGATCTGCGGGATGTCGACGGCATTGGCGATGTGGCTGAAATTCTGGAACAGGCCTTCCTGAGTCGGCTTGTTGTAGTAGGGCGTCACCAGCAGGCACGCGTCGGCACCCGCATTTTTGGCGTTGGTGGTCAGTTCGACGGCTTCACGCGTCGAATTGGCGCCTGTACCGGCGATGACCGGAATGCGACCTGCAACCTGAGTGACCACCCGGCGGATGACTTCGATGTGTTCGTTCACATCCAGCGTCGCCGATTCACCGGTGGTGCCTACGGCAACAATGGCGTTGGTGCCCTCTTGCAAGTGGAAGTCAACCAGTTTGCTCAGGCTGTCCCAGTCCAGACGACCTTGTGCATCCATTGGTGTGACCAGTGCCACCATACTGCCCGCAATCATGCAACCGCTCCTGCCGGAAAAAGAGAGCCGTAATGGTACTGGCGCTATCAGCCTTGTACAAGCGAAGTACCGCGCTCTGAGCATTCCCCTGAGCGATGGTTTTCGCTACCCTTCGTCCTTTGATCGGTACTGGTCACCTGCGCACCTCGCTCAATCGGTCGAATTTGTCGCCAGAAGCCCTGCCCCAGCGCACTCCAGCCCAGTCATGGTATATCCATGCAGGCCAGGCGCCGAGGGACCCGGCAAGTTATCTTGCGCCATCGATTGTCGAAACAGCCCCGCAAGTCCGAAAAAGTACCGACCGCTCATCGTCTAGGAATGCTGCATGTCGTCCACCCCCACAGTTCGCGAACAATTCCTTGTCATCAGTGCCCTTGGCGCAAACCCCATGGAGCTGACCAACGTCCTGTGCCGCGCCAGCCATGAAAACCGCTGCTCGGTCGTCACCTCGCGCCTCACCCGCCACGGCGAGTGCAGTGCGCTGATTCTTCAGGTGTCGGGCAGCTGGGACGCTCTGGCGCGCCTTGAAACCGGCCTGGCGAGTCTCTCCAAGAAGCATGCGTTCACGACCAGCGTCGTGCGCAGCGCCACGCTGGAGAACCGTCCGGAAGCCCTGCCCTACGTGGCCTACGTCAGCTCGGCGTACCGCCCGGACATCATCAATGAGCTGTGCCAGTTCTTCATCGACCACAATGTCGAGCTGGAGAACCTGATCTGCGACACCTATCAGGCTCCGCAGACCGGCGGCACCATGCTCAACGCCACGTTCACGGTGACACTGCCTGCCGGGACGCAGATCAGCTGGCTGCGCGATCAATTCCTCGATTTCGCCGACGCGTTGAATCTGGACGCACTGATCGAACCCTGGCGCCCACAAGCCCCAATGTAAGGAGTCCTCATGACTGTCACAGTAGATCATCCGGTTCCCGATTTTCAGGCACCCGCTACCAGCGGACAGACTGTCGAGCTGTCTGCGCTCAAGGGTCAGCAGGTCGTGATTTATTTTTACCCGAAAGACAACACGCCCGGCTGCACCACGCAGGGCCAGGACTTTCGTGACCACATCGCGCAGTTTCAGGCAGCCAACACGGTTGTGCTCGGTGTTTCCCGGGACAGCCTGAAGACCCACGAAAACTTCAAGGCCAAGCAGTCGTTCCCGTTCGAGCTGATTTCGGACAAGGACGAAGCTGTCTGCCAACTGTTCGACGTCATCAAGCTCAAGAAGCTCTACGGCAAGGAATACCTGGGCGTCGACCGCAGCACCTTCCTGATCGACAAGGAAGGCGTACTGCGTCAGGAATGGCGCGGTGTGAAAGTGCCAGGCCATGTGGCTGAAGTATTGGCGCAGGCCGAAGCCCTGAACAAAGGCTGATCGGCATGCCCCGCTGCGGCGCGCAAGGTGCCGCAGCGATTCAGTCCTGCTGTCGCAATAATCGCGTCAAAGCAACGGGGCTACCGTCGGCTCATTGCGTGGCCAGGCGTCGAGCACGGCCTTGAACAGCGTGGCCAGCGGAATCGCAAAGAAGATCCCCCAGAACCCCCACAGCCCACCGAACAACAGCACGGCGCAGATGATTGCGACCGGGTGCAGATTGACGGCCTCGGAAAACAACAGAGGCACAAGCACGTTGCCATCCAGCGCCTGAATGATCCCGTGAGCGATCATCAGGTAGATGAACTGATCACCCCAACCCCACTGAAACAGACCGATCAACGCCACCGGCACGGTGACCACCACTGCGCCGACATAAGGCACGACCACCGATATGCCGACCAGCATTGCCAGCAGCGCCGCGTAATTGAGCCCGAGCGCGGCGAAAGCGATGTAGGTCACGCCACCACAGATGAAAATCTCGATGACCTTGCCGCGAATGTAATTGGCAATCTGGCGCTTCATCTCATCCGCCACCCGGTTGATCAAGGCACGCTCACGGGGCAGATAACCACGCGCCCAGCGGCCGATCATGTGCCGATCCTTGAGGAAGAAGAACACCAGAATCGGTACCAGCACCAGATAGATCATCAGGTTTACCAGCAGAGGCAGACTGGAGATCGAGAACGTCAGAGCCAACTGACCGATCTTGCCCACTTCACCACGGGCGACTTCAATGGCCAGCAGCACTTGCTCGTCGGACACCAGATGCGGATAACGCTCGGGCAGCAACAGCAGTACCGACTGCCACTTGGCAAGCATGCCCGGTGCTTCGTTGAACAAGGTGATCAACTGATGCCAGAGCAGAGGCACCAACACCAGCAGGAACACCAGCAATACGCCGATGAACAGGGTGAAGACCAGACCGACGGCGGCCATTTCAGGCATGCGCAGGCGTTCCAGAGCGCTGACCAGACCATGCATCAGAAACGCCAGCACCAGACCGGCGAGAACCGGCGCCAGCATGCCGCCCAGCGTCAGGACAAGGGTGAACGCCAGAAACAGCAAAACTGCCAGGACCACCGCTTCCTCGTCAGAGAAATAGCGTTGCACCCAATTGCGAAGCACATTGAACATCAAACATCCTTTTCGAAAAAAACCGCAGCAATGGATCAGGCCTTGCGCAGCCAGTAACGATAAATGCCAGCATCGACCTCTTCATACAGCAACTCATGCCCGGCAAGCCTGGCAAAGGTTCGAAAATCGCGCTGCGAACCGGCATCGGTGGCAATGACTTTAAGCACCGCGCCGCTGGCCAGGCGGTTGAGCTCCATCTTGGCTTTCAGCAGGGGCAGCGGACAGTTGAGACCACTGGCATCCAGTTCGGCATCACAGACCTCGGGGCGCACTACAGCGTCAGACATCGTTTCTCTCCAGGCGGACACATCGAATTACAAAGCGGGTCCGAAAAGGCAGCACGAACAAGGCGGCAAGAATACCTCACTCTGGTCAGCACGCCATTGAGCCAGCTACAGTACAGGTTCTTCTGACCAGAGCTTCGTGCATGAATTTTTTGCGTCCTACACTGCTCACTCTCGCCTGCCTGTTCGCTACACACGGCATGGCGGATGACCTCCCCTCACTGGGTGACGCCAGCTCCTCGATTGTCTCTCCCGAACAGGAGCACCGTCTGGGCCGTGCGTGGCTGGGGTTGCTGCGCGGCCAGGTGGCGCAGCTGTCGGACCCGCAGCTCAAGGACTACGTCGAAACCTCGGTCTACAGCCTTGCCGAGACCAGTCAGGTTCAGGACCGGCGGCTTGAATTCATCCTGATCAACAGCCCGCAACTCAACGCCTTTGCCGCACCCGGCGGGATCATCGGCGTCAACGGCGGTCTGTTTCTCAATGCTCAGACCGAGGGCGAGTACGCTTCGGTACTGGCTCACGAGCTGGCTCACTTGTCGCAGCGCCACTTCGCCAGAGGCATAGAAGCCCAGCAACGCATGCAGGTGCCAGTCATGGCCGCGATGCTGGCAGGTATCGTCATGGCAGCCGCAGGCGCGGGTGATGCGGGTATCGCCACCATCGCCGGCTCACAGGCCGCCGCGATCCAGGAGCAACGGCGCTTTTCACGCCAGAACGAGCAGGAGGCCGACCGCATCGGCATTCTCAACCTGGAGAAGGCCGGTTATGACCCGCGTAACATGCCGACCATGTTCGAGCGCCTAATGCGCCAATATCGATTCGACGCCAGACCTCCGGAGTTTCTGCTGACTCACCCGGTCAGCGAATCGCGGATCGCCGACACACGCAACCGTGCCGAACAGGCCAAACCGGGCGGTAAGGAAGACAGCGCGCTGTATCAACTGATGCGCGCCCGCGTGGCACTGATCTATGAAGAAACGCCTGGCATCGCCGCCAAGCGCTTCCGTGCGCAACTGGTTGAAAACCCGAAATCCGATCCGGCGCGCTATGGCCTGGCCATCGCACAGATCAAGGGCGGACAGTTGAACGAGGCCAGGGAAACCCTCAAGCCATTGCTCGAAAAAGCGCCGAACGACATTACCTACAACCTGACGCAGATCGATCTGGACATCACCAATAACCGGCTGGCCGATGCGCAGCAGCGTGTCGATCGCATGCTGACGCTGTACCCCGGCAATTATCCGCTCAACGACGTGCGTATCGACGTGCTGCTCAAGCAGAACCGCACGGCCGAAGCCGAGAAAAGCCTTGAAGCCCTGCTCAAGACCCGCCCGGACGATCCGGACATCTGGTACGTCGTGGCGGAAACCCGTGGCCTGAATGGCAACACCATCGGACTGCATCAGGCGCGCGCCGAGTACTTTGCGCTGGTCGGTGATTTCCGTCAGGCGATCCAGCAGCTGGACTTCGCCAAACGCCGTGCGGCCAATAATTTTCAGCTGGCATCGCGGATCGATGCGCGGCAAAAGGATCTGATCGAGCAGGAGCGGATGGTCAAGGACATGATGAACTGATCGTCCGGCGCAAGGCGCCCGATACGCGACCACAAATGAAAAGCCCGGCGCTTCAGTCGGGCTTTTTCATCACAGCGGTCAGGCGTTGCCTGCCTGTCGCAAGCGCGCTGCCTGAGTGAAGTCCAGCATGCGTTGCAATGGGCGCACGGCATTGGGGATCAGCGCCGGGTCGACGAATATCTCGTTACCGCCCTCACGCAGGCACTGCAAGGTGCGCTCAAGCGTATTCATCGCCATCCACGGGCAATGTGCGCAACTCCGGCACGCCGCGCCGTTACCGGCCGTAGGCGCCTCGATAAAGATCTTGTCCGGACACAGCTGCTGCATCTTGTAGAAGATGCCGCGGTCAGTGGCGACGATGAACGTCTTGTTGGGCAAGCGTTGCGCTGCAGCAATCATCTGGCTGGTGGAGCCGACCACGTCAGCCAGCTCGATGACCGCTTCCGGCGACTCCGGGTGAACCAGAATCGCAGCTTCGGGGTACAAGGCTTTCATGTCTTCGAGCTGCTTGGATTTGAACTCTTCGTGGACGATGCAGGCACCGTCCCACAACAGCATGTCGGCACCGGTTTCACGCTGAATGTAGCGGCCCAGGTGCTTGTCTGGCGCCCAGATGATTTTCTCACCGTTGTCCATCAGACTCTCGACGATCTCCAGCGCACAGCCTGAGGTCACTACCCAGTCCGCACGGGCTTTGACCGCTGCCGAGGTGTTGGCATACACCACCACCGTACGCTCCGGATGCTGGTCGCAAAAAGCGGAAAACTCATCGACCGGGCACCCCACATCGAGCGAGCAGGTGGCCTCAAGCGTCGGCATGAACACGCGTTTTTCCGGGTTGAGGATCTTCGCGGTTTCGCCCATGAAACGTACACCCGCCACCAGCACAGTACTGGCCGCGTGGTTATTGCTGAAGCGCGCCATTTCCAGAGAGTCGGCCACGCAGCCACCGGTTTCCTCGGCCAGCGCCTGGATAACCGGATCACAGTAATAGTGAGCGACCAGCACGGCGTCCTGCTTCTTGAGTTCCTCAGCAATGTCGGCACGGTAACGCGCCTGCTCTGCCGGGCTCAACGTCCTGGGCTGTTTGGCATCAAGATGCGCCTGCACCAGGAAACGTTCGGAGATCTGTGTCATGTTCACGGGACCTGAAAGCGCCAGTGCGCGAAAGGCAAGTTTACACCCGAAATACAGGCAATAAAAAAAGCCTGACAGAGGCTGCGCCATCTGTACAAAGGCTTATGGCTGATATCCGGTGGATATCGGCCAGACTTCTTGAGGCGCGCCGATTCTAGCGCCAAAAAACTGATTTAACAGCTGTTTCTGGCTCATCAGGCAGCGATGAGAAGCGTTCATGAAGACCCGCTTGCCGAGGCGTGATTCCGACTGGCGACTCAATGAAACGACCCACGCTATGCCCTGTCACAACCATCAGACCCCTTGTGAAGGAGAAAATGACATGGCAGGCGAATCGACCAATACCCCGGTGTGGTTCATCACCGGCTGTTCCACCGGCTTCGGCCGCGAACTGGCCAAACTTGTCATCGCGCGCGGCTGGCGCCTCGTGGCAACGGCCAGGGACAAGTCGCGAGTCGCAGACCTGACCGAGGGTGCAAAAGGCCAGGTACTGGTGGTCGACCTCGACGTCGGCAAGGCAGACCAGATAGAAGCCGCCGTGGCTGCCGCAAAGGAGCAGTTCGGCAGAATCGACGTACTGGTCAACAATGCGGGTTACGGTTATCAGAGCTCGATCGAAGAAGGCGAAGACGCTGAAATCCGTGCCCAGTTCGATGCCAACGTGTTTGGTCTGTTCGCCGTCACCCGCGCCGTGCTGCCGATCATGCGCGAACAACGCAGCGGTCACATCATCAATATCACTTCGGTTGCCGGCCTTATCGGCTTTCCGGGATCGGGCTACTACGCAGCCTCCAAGCACGCCGTCGAAGGTTTTTCCGACGCGCTGCTCGCGGAGGTCAAGCCATTGGGGATTTCCGTCACGTGCGTAGAGCCGGGGCCGTTTCGCACCGACTGGGCAGGACGCTCATTGCGCCAGACGCCATCGCGCATCGACGACTACAAGGACACTGCCAGCAAGCGTCTGGAGTCGACCAGACAATCGAGTGGCAATCAGGCCGGGGACCCTCGTGAACTGATGGGTGAGTTCGCGACCGCAGCATTTCAGCACCCGTATCTCGGACCTTGTGGTGATGCCAGTGACACTACGACCTTGTACCTGGTCACACGGGGACACGGGCTGACACAAGCAACCGTGTTCTCCGCCGCCCCAGCAGATCCGCGTGCAACCCGGGGAGCCAAGCATGAAGAGTAACCCGCTGCTCAAGTACCTGGTGGTTCCGCTTCTCCTGCTCACGGTGTTCATCGGCATCAAGATGATGAGAGGTGGACCCGAACAGCAGGCTGACAACGCACCGGCCCCAAAACTTACAGCGGAACAGGCCAAGGCTCTGGGTGTGGAAGGCGACACGCCGAGCGACACGCTACGCACGGTCGTGGCTGAAGGGCGCGAGCTCAAGCAGCAGATCACCGATGTGATGGCGCAGAACTCAGCCGTCAAGCAGGACAACGAGGCGCTCAAACAACGATTGGCGAACATCGATCAGACGGTAGAGCAGCGTCTGAAGAATGCCCAGGAGCAGTTCAAACTCGACAGTCAGCAGCAACAGCAAAGCGTGGTGGAGGGTTTCAAGAAACAGATGGACGAACTGACCCGGATGGGACAAAACGGCGCTACGAACCCGGATCTACCGATTGGCCTGG
The DNA here is from genome assembly GCF_900074915.1 of Pseudomonas cerasi. GTDB lineage: Bacteria > Pseudomonadota > Gammaproteobacteria > Pseudomonadales > Pseudomonadaceae > Aquipseudomonas > Aquipseudomonas cerasi. The sequence continues at coordinate 1,553,694 of NZ_LT222319.1, read as the reverse complement.
GCGTTCAGCAAGGAGATGGCCAACAGTTCAAGTCCGACTCAAGCGGTTCAGACATCGTTTGGATCGATCCGCAGGACGCGACGGCCCTGGACAGCAACGGTAAACCGATCGCCGCTGGCACGAGCGTCTCTCCGAGCGGCTACAGTTTTCCTACGGCCTTCGGCGAGTCCGTAGACCGAGGCCAGAAAGCCCTGACGACAGGCGCTCAGTCTGTCCGCGATGACATGGGTGGTCAGCAACAGGAGCGTAAGAAGGTACGTCGTGCCTACACCCTGCCTCAGAACTCGACGTTGATGGGGTCAGTGGCCATGTCAGCATTGATTGGCCGGGTTCCCGTGGATGGGACGGTTAATGACCCCTACCCGTTCAAGGTGTTGATCGGTCCGGACAACCTCACGGCCAATGGCATCGATCTCCCAGACGTGGCCGGTGCCGTGGCCAGCGGTACAGCGTCCGGCGACTGGACCCTCTCATGCGTGCGGGGGCAGATCAAAAGCCTGACCTTCGTGTTCAACGATGGGACTGTCCGCACGTTACCCGCCCCAGTCCAGGGCGGTAATCAGCAGAATAATAACCAGAACAACCAAAACAACTCTGGCGACCAACAACCCATCCAGGGTGGTCTGGGCTGGATCAGTGATCCCTACGGCATTCCGTGCATCGCCGGCGAGCGACGCAGCAATGCGCAGCAGTACATCGGTTCACAAGCCCTGATTACCGCAGCAGGTGCTGGAGCAGCCTCGTTGATCAAGACCGAGGGCAGCACCTCCTCTTACATCTCGAACGCTTCTGGGACGCTGGGTAGCACCGGTTTGTCTGGTAACGAGGCGATGGGAAAGATCCTGACCCAAGGCGTCACGGATGTTTCGAGCTGGGTTAACAAACTCTACGGACAAGCGTTCGCGGCCATTTATGTCTTGCCTGGTGCGCAAGTCTCACTGCACATCGATCAGGAGCTGGAAATCGATTACGAACTCAAAGGCCGCAAGGTCAAGTACGCATCAGGAGCGAGCCATGCCACTGCCAACCTGGATTGATCTTTCAAGGCCACCCCGTAGCGGACGGCTCGGCCTGTCACTCATTGTCGCCTTGCTCACACTCGCAGGATGCCAGACCAGCAAGGAGGAAATGCTGCCGCATGGCGACAGCACCATGATGGATGTCTGGAACCAGGGCACCACGGGCTCGGGTGGCAGCGCCAGTGGTCGGCAACTGCTCGATGCTCGCGCAGAGCTGCGCCGCCCGCTCGATGTGCGGGCCACTCAGCCGCTGCAGGACAGCGCCGCGTACACGCGCACGGCTCAGAACGAGATCTACAGCCAGTTCAAGCGCCTGCCCAATCCGGACCTGGTCATGTACGTATTCCCTCACCTGGCGGGCTCCGATCCCGCGCCAGTACCGGGGTATACGACCGTATTTCCGCTGTATCAACGCGTGCAATACGCGATGCCCGGCGAGCGGGTGGAGGATTATTGATGGGACTTTTGAAGCGTTTGACAAAGCGTCGGGATCGAGGCACTGACACCGTGGTTGATACTCCAGTCGAGACGATCGCCGATCAGCTACGAGATGAGGCCATCTTCGCACAGGCCAGAGAGCGTTATCTGGCTCGCCTGGCGGCTGAGGGCATACCAGAGCCTGGCGCGTGGCTAGATCCCAAGCGCAAACCTGCGACGGTCGACGATATCGCAGCCCTGTATGCCGTCAACCCGTCATTCGTCGACATGCTGCCCTGGACGGAGTACCTCCCTCAGGAGCAAGCGATGCTGCTCGAGGACGGCAAGTCACTGGCAGCATTCTATGAACTCACCCCCATCGGCACCGAAGGTCGGGATCCTGAGTGGTTACGCAAAGCGCGCGATGCTCTCGAAAATGCGCTGCAGGACAGTTTTGACGAACTGGATGAATCGCCTTGGGTGGTGCAGTTCTACGCCAAGGATGAAACCAGTTGGGAAGATTATCTGGAGACGTTGCATGATTACGTCCAGCCTCGCGCTCAGGGTACGGCGTTTACAGAAATGTACCTGCAGCAATTCAAACATCACCTAGAGGCAATCTCCAAGCCGGGAGGTTTATTTGAAGACACCAAAGTGTCTCAACTGCCCTGGCGCGGCCAGCAACGCAGGGTTCGCATGGTCGTCTACCGGCGTTGCACCGGCGATGGACTGGTTCGTGGCCAGACGCCGTCGATGTACTTGAAAAACATTTGCGAGCGCCTGACGGGAGGACTGGCCAACGCGGGCATCAAAACCCGGCGCATGGATCGCCATGACATTCGTCACTGGCTGTTGCACTGGTTCAACCCGCATCCCGAACACTTGGGATCAAAGCGCCAGGACATCGATCGTTTCTTCGAAATCGTCAATAACCGCACGGTCGAACCACCAGAAGAGGGCACGCTGCCGCTGGCCAGCGGCGATGATTTCTCTCAGTGCCTGTTCTACAGCGAACCGCAATCGGATGCCAAGAAGGGTCTCTGGTACTTCGACTCGCGCCCTCACCGCGTCATCGTCCTCGATCGCTTACGCGATGCGCCAAAGACCGGGCACCTGACGGGTGAAAACCGTAAAGGCGGGGACGCGCTGCATGCCTTGTTCGACAAGTTGCCCGAGGACACAGTACTCAACATCACGCTGGTGATCACTCCACAGGATGTTCTGGAGGCCCACCTGGAAAAACTGGCACGTAAATCAGTCGGTGACAATCAAGCCTCCGCCCTGACCCGTGAAGCGGTCGACGAAGCCCGGAAACTGATCGGTCGAAAACACAAGCTGTACCGGGGCAACGTGGTTTTTTACTTGACCGGCAAGGATGAGCAACAACTGGAAAGTCGAAGCATGGAGCTTGCCAATGCCATGCTTAGCGCCGGTATGGAACCTGTCTATCCTCGTGATGAAGTCGCCCCTCTCAGCAGTTACCTGCGGTGGCTGCCCGCCAGTTTTGATGTGAACAAGAAACATGCTTTGGACTGGTACACGCAGATGATGCTCGCCCAGCATGTCGCGAACCTTTCGCCGATATGGGGTCGTGCCAGCGGCACGGGCAACCCCGGCATAACCCTGTTCAACAGGGGCGGGGCACCGCTGACGTTCGACCCGTTCAACAAGCTTGATCGGCAGATGAATGCCCATCTGCTCCTGTTTGGCCCGACAGGTTCAGGTAAGTCAGCCACGGCCAACAATTTGCTGATGCAGTTAATCGCCATTTACAGGCCGCGCCTGTTCATCATTGAAGCCGGTAATAGTTTCGGCCTACTGGGAGATTTTGCCCAAAAGCTTGGGCTGACGGTCAACCGGCTCAAGTTGGCGCCAGGGTCGGGCGTGAGTCTGGCCCCCTTCACTGATGCCATTCGCCTGGTTTCAACACCTGACAAAGTCACGATCCTGGATGCCGATGACATTGAAGGATCCGATGAGCATCTGCAAACAATGCCTGAACAGGGCGAAGAGGAGCGTGATGTTTTGGGCGAAATGGAGATCGTGGCCAGGCTCATGATCACCGGCGGCGAAGAGAGAGAAGAGGCTCGACTCACTCGCGCAGACCGCAGCGCCATTAGGCACTGCATTCTGACGGCAGCCAGAACATGCTTTGACGCTGAACGAGCAGTCAAGACGGAGGATGTGCGTGATGCGCTGAGTGACGCTGGCAAGGACACCACCCTTCCGGAAAAGCGCCGAGAACGCATGTTTGAGATGGCTGAAGCCATGGACATGTTCTGCATGGGGGCTGACGGTGAGATGTTCAACCGGGAGGGTACGCCTTGGCCTGAGGCCGACATCACAATCCTGGACTTGGCCACCTACGCCCGCGAGGGGTATAACGCCCAACTGTCGGTCGCCTACATCTCGCTGATCAACACCGTGAACAACATTGCAGAACGGGACCAATTCAAGGGGCGTCCGATCGTCAACTTCACTGACGAGGGTCACATCATTACGAAAAATCCCCTTCTCTCGCCCTACGTCATCAAGATCACCAAGATGTGGCGAAAACTCGGTGCCTGGTTCTGGCTTGCCACTCAGAACATCGACGACCTTCCGTCAGCAGCAGCACCGATGCTTAACATGATCGAGTGGTGGATCTGCCTGAACATGCCACCGGATGAAGTGGAGAAAATCACCACGTTCCGTAAGCTGACGCCTGCGCAAAAGTCACTGATGCTGTCAGCCCGCAAAGAGAGCGGAAAGTATACTGAAGGGGTTGTGCTTTCCAAATCGATGGAGGTTTTGTTTCGAGCCGTGCCCCCAAGCCTGCTCCTGGCATTGGCCATGACTGAGCCGGAAGAAAAAAAACAGCGGTACGATCTAATGCAGTCATTAGGGGTAGACGAGCTGGGAGCCGCAATGGCGATCGCACACGACCTCGACCGCATTCGCGGGATTGAACCGACAACCATTACATTCCCCGCTTCACCCTTGGAGAACCTGGCATGAGAGCCATGGATGCCCTGACTCAAAATCTGATCGACAGCCTGACTCAACTACTCAAAAACCCACAGGAAGATGCTCTGCTGGCCTTGAAAATTTGCGCACCGGTCCTGATCGAACACCTGGAAGTCGTGAAACATGTAGCGGTTGATCGTCGAGAGATCCAGTCCCAACTGCACAAAGCGCTGGACCAGTGGCTTGAGCATCACCCACAGCCTGAAAGCGCCCAGAAAGCTCTTCTGACGCTGCTGGATCAGGAGCTGCTGGCCAAACAGCTCCTCGACAAAGAGGCCTCCGCATGAAGCGACCCACACATCGCCAGATCCTGTACGGCATCGGTGCGGTCGCCTTGGCAATCCTGGCTTTTGAATGCCTGCCAGATGTCAGACAGGCCATGCAAATGCCCAACACCGCCGACAGCGTCAGAAAGACAACCAAACAGACGAAGCATAATGGCGCGTGGGTTTACGGGAGCAGCCGTGCCAGATTCACCATCGTGGAGTATGCAGATCTGGAATGCCCGTACTGCAAGGATTATTTCCCACAGCTCAAAGCATGGGTTGATCAGCATCCAGACGTAAACCTCCAGTGGCACCACCTCCCTCTTCCTATGAACGAGCCGGCCGCGAGCTATGAAGCTCGGTGGGCTGAGTGCGCAGGGATTGAGCGCGGCAATGACGCTTTCTGGCTCGCAGTCGAACTCATTTATCAGCGTACTCGGTCGAACGGTGCTGGAGCTACTGGCAATCCGCAGATCCCGGGGCTTGAGGATCGACAGCAATATATTGATAACTGCGCTTCGAGCAACCCGTCCGTGCAACGGGCCGTCATTAGCCAGGCTCACAAGGCCAGCCAGGACGGCATCACTGCCACACCGACGTTGGTCATCAAGGATAAAGTCTCTGGACGATCGATCAAGCTGCAGGGAGCACCTGACGGTAACGTGCTGCTTTCCGCAATGGACTGGCTGGCTGCTGGTTCAGTTGCCGGTGGCGACAAATGAGCGCTCAGGTTTTGAAGCGCGAGGTACTGGTCAGTTCTCGCCACCCGGCTCTTTATCTAGTTTACTGGAGCTTCGTCTGGAACCGCGACTGCAGCTCCCTGATATTATGGCTACTGATTGTTAATGCCGGACTGACCCACGTACTGACGCAAAACTATCCCATCTCCATATCGGCAGTAGGCGCAATGGTTTTTAGGGCGTCCGACTGAGTCAGCGACATCTCGGCAACAGGGTCAATTCGACCCAGCGCCAACAGGGTAAGCGGCTGTAAGCGCCGTCGAGGATCACTGTCAACACAAGAGCTTCGTATCACCTATCTACCTGATGGATTGACAACGTATGACCTCCGGAAAATATAGGCTTCAGCCAGCCCAGGCGAAACCAGCATTGACTGTCAATGCTATTGCTAAAGATTGACTATCTGTAGGTCGACTACGACAGACATTGACACTCTATCCGTTAGACGCACGCTCGCTTCAGCCCCACCATTGACACTATAGAGTTCAGCTCGGAAAAACCTCCCGAGCGTCTCGGACCTTAGGTAGCGTTCGTGAAGAGAAAATTTGGCTGTGTTGGGCGATGTAGCCTCAATTTCGACGGGACTACACTGCGGCTGATGAAGATATCCAGCGAATTGGCGACGCGATGATCTGTAAACGGCATTCTTCTCTCCTTGATTTGCCCTGCACCCCTATCGGCAACGACCGGAAAAAATTGCGTGCGGTTCGTCGCCCCATCGAGCTGAACAATACGTCTCAGAACAGTGAAGAGACGAATTCAGCTACAGGCTCTGGAAGCAAGTCCTGTGGATGATCGCCGCCCCAAGTGGCCAGCCCGCTGCTGCCCTTGATGACTCCAGAGCTGGTCACATCACCAGTTCGCACATTGACCACGTCCACTTTGACTTCAACCTTGTCCGGGATCATTGACCACTCGGTGGCTCGGTCTTCCCAGTGCAGTATTGTCGGGAATATAATGTTTTGGTTAGTACGCTGTGATGCCCTACTTAGTTCCGTTTGTAACGACTAAGCGACGCAGGTTGGCCCAAAATCAATATCTACCACGGACCAGAGCGCCTAAGAATAACCAAAGCGCGTAACGGGAATACGTTTTTACTCGTACGTAGTCCCTTTGTTAGCCTGGTTGCTGTCAAAGCACTGTACAGGAACGGATAACCTACGGGCTGGCAAGTCGTACTACCATGCAATTCGGCTCCGAAAATTGCCGATAATGGATATCATTTTGATATTGTCGGCGAAGACAGCGGCACTCCTCATGCCCCAGTCACTACCTCCGAACGGGACCCCACCCGCTTCCTGCGCACCTAGGTTGTAGAACCGCCGGTACCACGGTATACACCTACGACAGTCAGGGCAGGGAAACCGGCCGGCAAGTCAGTCCTCGCTGACATGACCCTTTAGCTATTGAATACCCTCTACCAGAAGGATCTGTGCATGACCTTGCCTTGCTCTCGTATCAGCCGGTTCGACTTGTCGGTGTGGTCGATCTGGATAGCCGCCGCCACTTTCCAGGTCGAACCGTGATTTCGCAGAGCGGCCTACTGTCTTTTAGACCGGTTAAGACTTTTGGACTCTTGCAATTCATCTATCGTGTGGATTATGACATTGAATAATTTTACAAGGTTTTTTGCTGTACTAATAACTTTAGCTTTGGTAGGCGAAGAGTCAGCCCAAGCTCGGACCTATAAATTTTGGTGGGAAGGATACATCCCTCCTGTTATATTCCAAACTCCGGAACAGGGCTGTGAATATATATATTATGTCGAGCTTCCGGGGATTTCCTCGTATTATCGTCCGGAAAAGAGTTTTTATGATCCCGACTTCAAATTTAAGCGTTTTCAATGCGGTTCTGATTTGAATCAAGGATATTTTGGATCTGTAGACTATGGGGAAGTGACATGTGATGATTCGGAGGTTCTAGACTTTCCTAGCATGCAGTGTAAGCGAATTGGTGCCATTGGGCGTGCAACTGAAATTTCTACTTGTGATGTACCAACAAGCACGCCGGATGTTTTTGTAGGTAACCCAGTAAATGTTATTTCCGGAAACAAAATGCAACAGGAGATTGACCTTACAGCTGGCGGGGGCCATAGCATAAAAGTTTTTCGTACTTATAATAGCTTGAATGGGGCCTGGGTCCATAATTTTTCCTCACGCCTGGATTTCGCTAGCGGCTCTGTGGTTGTGATAAAAGGAGATTCCGGAGCATCAGCTTATACAGAAAAGTCAGGCGTTTATACCTCCGTTTCAGATATCGGAAAATTGAGCTATGACGGAGTCAATAGCCAATGGATCTATAATTCTGTAGACCGCTCAACATATTTTTACTCCGCCATTGGGAAATTAATAAAGGTTTCCAACCCTGACGGCGGAAATGTGACTCTGAATTACGTAGTTGGTAGTTCGAGTACTAGAATACAGTTATCAGACGAGTATGGAAATATTGTTGAACTAGAGGAAGACTCTAGGCACCAGTTGTTAAGCATGAAAAGCAAAGACTTCATGGTAAACTACACTTATAATTCAAGTGGCATGCTATCTCGTGTAGCTAAGTCAAACGGGGGTGTCGAGATGGTGCGCTCTTATAAGTATGAAAGCCCTAGCTCTGATAAGTTCCTAACAGGGATACTTAATGAACGAGGAATCGTTTATGCCAGTTGGGAGTACGACAGCCTTGGTCGTGCCGTTTCCTCAAAGCATGCAAATGAATCTCAGAAAACTGAGATTACCTACGGAACAGGTTATTCTACGGTTATAAACTCTTTGGGACGCAAGTCGATTTATCATTACGACGTTATTGGAGGCATACAGAAGATTACATCTATTGAAGGAGAGCCTACGCCTAATTGCCCCTACAGCAACTCCACCTATACCTACAACGATCGCGGCCTCGTACTAACTAAAACCGATGCCAAAGGCTTGATCACCACTTATGATTACAACGACAGGGGCTTTGAAATCAGCCGCACCGAGGCCAGTGGTACTACGTTGGCACGCACCACTACAACGGAATGGGACCCTGATCGTTTTCTGCCTATCAGGGTAATTGAACCCAATCGAGTTACCGTGTATAGTTATGACAATCAAGGACGTGAGCTCACTCGGCAGAGCACATCCCGATGAGCACTCCCTATTTCAAGGGTCTGAGCATGACCGTTTCTTTCTTGCGCAAAGCCACTGTGGGAATTGCCTGCACCTGGCTGGCATTCTCTGTGCAAGCAAGCACCATCAGTCGCACTTATACAGCCCTTGGGCAGCTCGCAAGTATCGTTGGTGCGCGTACTGATGTGGATGACGTCACTCGTTACGCATACGACGCTCAAATTGAAAAAGGCATTTCATGAAAAGTAAAAAGATTTTTTTCAAGATTTTTTTTGTCTTTATTGCTCAAGCTATATACTTGTCGTCTGTTCGTGCAGACGTTTATAAAACTTGGAGGACGGACGGCAACCTTCCTGACGCTTATTTTGAAACGCCAGAGCAGATGTGCGAAACACTATATGAGTCGTGGCCGCATATGACACAGTTCTATAAACCCGAAAATAATCGATATATATCTCAGTTCTATTACGCATGTGGTTTTAACTCTTCTTATCCAACTACGTTTGGCGATGGGGTGTTGATTACACTAAACTGTCCTGAGGGAGAGAGACCAAATCCACGGTACAGTGCTTGTACAAAGGAGTCTGCTAAAGGGCGCGATGATCACTCTATGAGTTGCTCGAGCCCATCAACTCTAGCAGGGAATCCTATCAATTTCACATATGGAAATAAGATTCAAGATGAAACTGACTTTGAATCGAGAACCATGAGGATTTCGCGTTTCTATAATAGCTCGGACAGTCTTTGGAGACATAATTTTTCTACCTACCTTTTCTTTTCGGATCGATCTGCGGTTATGGTAAGATCGGACGGTAAAGAAAATCTATTTTCGCCGAGTACTGAAAATTACATTTCCAAAACTGATGTCGGAATTCTAAAAAAGGAAAACGATTCGTGGCGATATGACGGCTTAAATCATGAGGTATTATTTTTTTCAGCTTCGGGTGATCTGACTCAAGTTAATGATCCGCAAGGGGTTGTATATAAGTTGGTTTACAGTAATCGAGGTACAGGGCGTGAGATAGTTGTAAACAATAACTATGGCGAGTCTGTTGTCTTGGTGGAAGGCGCGCGACGTAGGATTAAATCAGTAAAGACAACTACGCAAGATATTACTTTCGTATATGATAATAATCAAAATTTGACCGAGCGGCAACTGACTTCTAACGGTAGTGTCTCTATCAGAAAGTACCACTACGAAGACTCTTTCAGCCGTAATCTACTTACAGGGATTACAGATGAGCGAGGTGTTCGCTTTGCCACTTGGGCTTATGACAGGGCAGGTAGGGCTATTTCCAGTCAGCATGCAGGTAATGCGGGTGCGGTCAAGATATCTTATACATCTGACTTATCCAGTGTCGTAACAAATGAGCTTGGTAAAGATACAACATATAGGTACGAAATTATTTCCGGCGTGAAGCGATTAGTCGAAGTTAAAGGTGAACCTACCCCCGACTGCCCAGCTACCAACTCCTCCTACACCTATAACGACCGCGGCCTCGTACTGACCAAAACCGATGCCAAAGGCTTGATTACCACTTATGAGTACAACGACAGGGGCCTGGAAATCAGCCGCACCGAGGCCAGCGGTACTAGGGATTGTCTGAAAAGTCGCGTTCGTTAGAATGATGCCCTCTGGTTGCCAGGAGAGCCGTCATGACAGGCCGTTATGAAATTTCATCTGAGCGTTGGGCGATCATTGAAGCCATTGTTTCCCCTCCTCAACACATGGGGCGGCCAAGGCGCGATGATCGTCAGATGCTTGATGGAATCTTCTGGATTTTGTGCTCTGGCGCCAAATGGCGGGATCTTCCAGAACGTTTTGGGCCTTGGAAGACCGTTTACCAGCGCTTCAGGCAATGGCGTGACAACGGCACGTTCAAGCAGGTTCTGCGCCACCTTCATCTTCGTTTGCGAGAAGACGGGTTTATCGATCTGGATACCTGGATGGTCGATTCCACGTCAATCCGGGCCGCCCGGGCTGCCAGCGGTGCTGGAAAAAAAGGGGCCCGCAGGAACCGCAACACCACTGTCTCGGCCGAAGCAGGGGCGGACTGACCACCAAAATACACCTCGCCTGCGACAGTCATGGCTTCCCGCTGGCCATCATGCTGTCGCCCGGCGAGCAGGCTGACTCGCGCCACTTCATGCCGTTGCTGGATCAGATCAGCCTTCCTGGCAGCAGGGGTCGCCCGCGCAAGCGTTGCCGTTATGTGCTTGCCGACAAGGGTTATGACAGTCAGGTTATACGTCAGTACTGCGACCGCTACGGCATGCAGCCGGTGATTCCGCTGCGCAAGATGCATCGCAAGCCTCGACCCGGCTTGCCTCGGCTGTTTGACAGGCCTCAGTACAAAAAACGCAACGTTATTGAGCGAGTATTCAGCTGGCTTAAGGAAAAACGTCGGATCTGTACGCGTTACGACAAACTGGCCAGCAGCTTTAAAGCCATGGTCACACTGGCCTGCATCGAAAGATGCTTGCGGGCTGACTTTTCAGACAAACCCTAGCTTGGCACGCACCACTACAACGGAATGGGACCCTGATCGTTTTCTGCCAATCAGGGTAATTGAACCCAATCGCGTGACTGTGTATAGCTATGACAATCAAGGACGCGAGCTCACTCGGCAGAGCACATCCCGATGAGCACTCCCTATTTCAAGGATCTGAGCATGACCGTTTCTTTCTTGCGTAAAACTGCAGTAGGTATTGCCTGCGCTTGGCTGGCATGTTCTGCCCAGGCCGGCACGATCAGCCGGACCTATACTGCCTTGGGGCAGGTTGCGAGTGTGGATGGCGCGCGTACTGACGTGGATGATGTTACTCGGTATGCATACGACGCCCAAGGCAACCTTACAACGGTGACCAACGCGCTGGGTCAGGTCTACACGCTTGCCAGTTTCGACAGCTACGGCAATCCGCAAAGTGTCACTGACCCAAACGGGGTGGTGACGACCCTCAGCTACACCCCTCAAGGCTGGCTTGCCAGTCTGACTGTTGATTCGTCGACTACCCAGTATGGGTACAACGAAGTCGGTGATTTGCTGCAAGTGACCACGGCTGATGGAAACTGGGTCAAGTACAGCTATGACGATGCCCGCAGGCTTATCGGGGTGCGCAATCGGCTTGGTGAAAGCATCAATTACACTCTCGACCCAATGGGTAATCGGACGGCGGAACAGACCAAAGACACCAATGGAGCCGTGGTCCATCTTCAGCGACGTGTGTTCGATGAGTTAGGTCGTCTGATCCGGGTTGTGGGTGCTGGTGATCAGACGCAACGTTATGGCTATGACCTGAACGACAATCAGTCGAGCTATACCACTCCGCGTAACAACAAAACGCAGCAAGCGTTCGACGCTCTGAATCGGGCCAGCAAGATCGTCAATGCTCTGCAGGGCGTGACTGCCTTGGGCTACAACTCTGACGACAAAGTCACCAAGGTAGTCGACCCACGTGGCGTGACGACGCTGTATACCTACGACAGTTTAGGCAACCGCATCAGCAGCAAAAGCACGGACGGCGGTACCAGCACTTATGCCTACGACGAGGCCAACAATCTCATTCGCAGCACTGATGCACGTGGGGTTGTGACCGAGTATGCCTACGACGCGCTCAATCGTCTGACCAGTAAAAGCTATCCGGCCACACCGGCGCTCAATATCAAGTTTCTCTATGATCAGACTGCTGATGGCAATCTTGGAATTGGCCACCTCACCGGCCTACAGGACAGTGCCGGGGTTCTGACGTATACCTACGACGCCAAGGGCAATCTGGTCAGGCAGTATCGCTCGGTTGGCGTTAACAGCGGCGACTATTATGAAACACTGAATTACGGGTATGACGCCGCCCGTAATCTGGTGCAGATCGGCTATCCATCGAATATCAACCTGACCTACACGCGTAACAGCGCGGCACAGGTCACGGGCATCAAACTGGCCATCGGCAACAAGACAGCAACGCTGGCCAGCAACATCTCTTACCAGCCTTTTGGTCCAGTCAATTCTCTTACCTGGGGCAACGGTATCCTGCTGTCGAGAACCTATGACCAGGACTATCAACTGACCCAGCAGCAAGTCGGCAACTGGCAAACAACTTATCGGTACGACGCTGACAGTAATATCGCCGAGACAGCCACCAGTCTGTGGGGGTGCGGTGCAGTATGAATATGATGCACTGGGCCGTTTGACTCAGGAGCAAACCAACAGCATCAAGAAGGCTTACAGCTTCGACGCCACTGGCAACAGAACTCAGCGTACCACTACCAGCCTGACCACAAGTGATGCCACGCAGACTCAGTCTTTAACCTATGCCAGCGACAGCAACCGGCTAACCAGCGTCAATGGCTCCACACTGCCTGTGGACGCTGCGGGTAACCACACGCAGATCAATGGCCGCCGATTCACCTACGACAGCCAAGGCCGTCTGAGCGAGGTTTATCAGGCAAACATCTACAAAATTGCCGACTACAAATACAACGCACTAGGCCAGCGAATCATCAAACGCTCTTACGTCATGGGTAGTCAGGCGTTGGCGGGCACAACCACCTACCTGTATGACCCAAGCGGCAAGCTGATCGGCCAAACGTTCTATGACGGAAATGGCCAGAAAACCAGTGGCCAATACTGGTTCTGGCTGGACAACATGCCGCTGGCACAGCTGACGGCGAACTTCTCTGCGCTGGGTGAAGTGAGCAGCAGCAAACTGATTTACCTTCATGTCGATCACCTGAACACACCGAGACTGGCGACAGACAGTTCCCAGGCCCTGCTGTGGCGTTGGAACAGCGATGCGTATGGTGTGGGAACTCCTGAGGAGGATGTGGATGGCGACGGCAAAGCCACGGCCATCGCACTGAGGTTTCCAGGACAGATCTACGATGCGCAAACGCAGCTGAGCTATAACTATCACCGGGATTACAACCCGGACACCGGGCGGTATGTGCAGAGTGATCCGATTGGGTTGGGTGGTGGGCTCAACACATTCGGATATGTTAGTGCGAACCCCCTGCGTTGGAGTGATCCTCGAGGGCTAGCTCCTTGGGATTGGAATGGTAGAGGAAACACGGGAGTCTGCAGCTATTATGAGCAGCGAGTGTGCGAAACCACCGGCGACCTAAGGAAGGTCTGAAGTAGGCAGACTTTTTAACCCTCCCGTTGCTTCAAAGTTTCAAAAAACGTCGTTTCAATCGAAAATCAGACCTTTGCCTCGCCCAACTCCTCTTTTTTCTTCGGACAAGCGCTTTTTAGCGTCAATTGTCCACATTACAGGCGCACCTCTCCTGTATTCAGCAGTCGTTTTCGCATCATCCACAGATTGGACAGAGCAAATAGCGTGGTCTGCTGCGCAGTGTTTTTCAGCAGGCCTCGGAAGCGTACTTTCGTATAACCAAACTGGCGTTTGATCACTCGAAACGGATGCTCAACCTTGGCGCGCAGTTGAGCTTTCGCGTATTCGATTTTGCGACGCATGCGCCCGATCAGACTTTCCTTTGCATGCTTTTTATAACTGCTGGGCCGCGCTGCAATCGACCATATCATTTGGCGATTTTGATGCTCGGGACGCTTTTCGACACCGGTGTAGCCCGCGTCGCCAGAGACGTAAGTTTCTTCTCCGTGCAGTAACTGGTCGACCTGAGTTACGTCAGCTACATTCGCCGCCGTGCCCACCACGCTATGCACCAAACCGGATTCGGCATCGACACCGATGTGCGCTTTCATCCCGAAGAAATATTGATTTCCTTTCTTCGTCTGGTGCATTTCAGGGTCACGTTTTCCGTCCTCGTTCTTGGTCGAACTCGCCGCATGGATGATCGTTGCATCGACCACGGTGCCCTGGCGCAGCAACAAACCACGGTCGCCCAAATAGCCATTGATGACCTGCAAAATCCCACCGGCCAGCTCATGTTTCTCCAGCAGTCGGCGGAAATTGAGGATCGTGGTTTCGTCCGGAATCCGATCCAGGTGCAGTCCTGCAAACTGTCGCAGAATTGTGGTTTCGTAGAGCGATTCTTCCATGGCCGGATCGCTGTAGCCGAACCAGTTTTGCATCAGATGAACCCGCAACATCGCCATCAACGGATAGGCAGGGCGACCACCTTCGCCCTTTGGATAGTGTGGCTCGATCAGTTTGACCAAGCCATTCCAGGGCACGACCTGATCCATCTCGATCAGGAAGCGTTCACGGCGGGTTTGTTTGCGTTTGCCAGCGTATTCGGCGTCAGCGAAGGACATCTGCTTCATCGGGACTCAACCGTTCAGTGCTTGGGACTGGCGTATTTCACCAGATTTGGAAGTCTTTTTCAGAGTTTCCCTAAGTGACTATTATAAGCGAGCAGAAGATATCTGTAAGGGTGAAGATCGTGCAGTGAACAGTCTCCTTACGGTCGGCATAGCCAGCGCCTGGATACGCGGAACGACGAATTTATCTGAATCCGATATCTACAATAAAATTCGCGCCGAGCTAATATCTAACGATAAAAACTTTTCCTCTAATAGCGGGCCAAACGGCGTCACCGGTGATATGATCGATGCATACCATAACGATGTTTTTCGTGATGTGGGTATTGGCCCATTATTTTACGGTGGTAACTTATGGCCACAAGGTATTCCGCCAAACCCAGTACCACGTAGTGGACATAATTGATGGCGGAGATAACTATTTTTCTACGCGTGATTTGCATAGCACTAGCGACTTCAGTGTTTCTAACTCTATCGTTTTCTGGCTATATTGGATGGCGTGAGGTAGATGGAACGGTGTGGGAATTTTTTGAGTTCTCAGTACTCGGTGCTGGTTTTCTTCCTTGGTTAACGTGGGTGTTTATTGCCTGCTACGCGCGAAAAGGAAATCTTACTACACCGCTTGCTGCGGGAGTTTTGATACTATTAATACATTATGCACTATTCGCATTTTTAACGCACTCTTACAGAAGTGTATACATAGTGCTGCAGGTAGCTGAATCTCTGTCTACTGCGCTACTGATATACTCATTAAAATTCTCAGGAAAAAGTCATAAGTTTTAGGATTTTAATGTCGCCCGGTTACGCTGATAACTCTAGATTCATTCAACCATCACCGTTTTGGCTAAAGGGTGGCTTACCTGTCGATGGAAAAGTACCAAGAACCGTGCACGCTGCTGGCGAACTGGAGACCCAGCGGTGCACTTTCGATGGAAAGGTGACTATGATCCGCTGGAGGATGAGTCTGCACCAGGCTACCGACACAGCGCTAAATTCAAAGATGAGGTTTGGCTGTTGCCGCTGACCGAAAACTGACCCAGTAGAGGCTGTTCTGCCGACTGAAAACTGACCCAGGTGTTCAACTGCTTCTGCTCACTTTTTGAGCAGGAGAACACAGGGTGATCAGCATGGAAATGTTGGGAAAAATCCGGCGGATGTACTTCCGCGACAAGCTCTCGCTGCATCAGATAGCCAAGCGTACCGGGCTGTCGAGAAACACCATCCGAAAATGGGTCAGAGCGCCCGAAGCCAATCAACCAGCGTACCAACGGTGCGCATCCTTCAATAAGCTCAACCCTTTTCACGAGACCTTAGAGCAGGCGCTCAAGGCTGATTCGTTCCGGCCAAAACACAACCGTAGGAGCGCCAAGGCACTTTTTGAGCAGATCAAGGCCGAGGGTTATGACGGCGGTTACAGCCAGCTCACGGCGTTTGTCCGCTCTTGGCGGTGCGAGCAAGGCAAGTCTGTACGCGCTTTTGTACCGCTGACTTTTGCCCTCGGTGAGGCCTTTCAGTTTGACTGGAGCGAAGAAGGCCTGCTGATCGGTGGCCTGTTTCGACGTATCCAGGTCTCCCATATGAAGCTGTGCGCAAGTCGCGCGTTCTGGTTGGTTGCGTACCCCAGTCAAGGCCACGAGATGCTGTTTGATGCCCATACACGTTCGTTTGGAGCGTTGGGTGGCGTGCCACGTCGCGGCATCTACGACAACATGAAAACGGCTGTCGACAAGGTTAACAAAGGCAAAGGCCGCACGGTCAATGCCCGGTTTTCCGTGATGTGCGCGCACTATCTGTTCGATCCGGACTTCTGCAACGTGGCCTCTGGCTGGGAGAAAGGCATCGTCGAAAAGAACGTGCAAGACAGCCGGAGGCGAATCTGGCTCGATGCTCAAAATTGCATGTTCCATACCTTCGAGGAGCTGAACGTCTGGCTCGGCCAACGCTGTCGTACGCTCTGGGCTGAACTTGTACATCCGCAGTACAACGGTTTGACGGTGGCAGAAGCCCTGGAGCTGGAGCAGGCTGAAATGATGCCGATGCCGACGGCCTTTGATGGCTACGTGGAACGCACCGTCCGTGTCTCTAGCACCTGCCTGATCAGCGTGGCGCGCAATCGTTATTCGGTGCCTTGCGAGCGTGTGGATCAATGGGTCAGCAGCCGTTTGTACCCTTCGCGAATCGTGGTCATTGCCGACGAAACGGTGATCGCCAGTCACGAGCGCCTCTTTGATCGAGATCAGATCGGTTTTGACTGGCAGCACTACATCCCACTCATCGAACGCAAGCCTGGTGCACTGCGCAATGGCGCTCCATTTGCTGATCTGCCAAAACCGTTACAGCTTCTTAAACGCGGACTGAGGCGTCACACCAACGGTGATCGAATCATGATGCAGGTACTGGCTGCTGTGCCCATCGCCGGTCTCGAACCAGTGCTGGTGGCGGTGGAGCTGGTACTTGAATCGGGAAGTCTGAGCGCCGATCACATCCTCAATGTCGTTGCCCGCCTGACCTCCACCGCACCACCTCCCTGTGTAGAAACCAGCCTGCAACTCAAAGTGGCGCCGGTTGCCAATACAGCACGCTACGACCGGCTCCGTACGACCGATGAGGAGAATCGCAATGCGTGACCTAATGACTGAACTCAAAGAACTGCGCCTGCACGGCATGGCCAGTGCTTGGGAAGAACTGGTCTCTCAAGGAACAGCGTCGACGGCTTCATCGAAATGGCTGCTGGAACATCTGCTTCAGCAGGAACATGCGGATCGCGCGGTGCGCTCGGTGAATCATCAGATGAACATGGCAAAACTCCCCATGCACCGTGACTTAGCTGGCTTTGACTTCAGCGCTTCCAGCGCTGATGCCCGGCTGGTCAGCGATCTATCCAGCTTGGCGTTCACTGAAACCGCGCAGAATGTCGTGTTCATCGGCGGCCCTGGCACCGGGAAAACACACCTGGCCAGTGCCTTGGCTGTATCCGGAATCACGGCCTACAACAAACGCGTGCGCTTCTTTTCCACGGTGGATCTGGTGAATCTGCTGGAGCGTGAGAAGTACGATGGCAAGGCAGGGCGAATCGCCCAGGCACTGCTGCGCACAGACCTGGTGATACTGGATGAACTCGGATATTTGCCCTTCAGCCAAAGCGGTGGCGCCCTGTTATTTCACCTGCTGTCCAAACTGTACGAACACACCAGCGTGGTCATCACCACCAACCTGAGCTTCTCGGAATGGTCGAGTGTGTTTGGCGACGCCAAGATGACCACCGCGTTGCTGGATCGGCTGACACACCACTGCCACATCGTCGAAACGGGCAACGAGTCCTACCGCCTACAACACAGCACATTGGCTGCCCAGACAAAGATCAAAACACGCGAACGAAAGCGAAAGGACGGAAATGATATCGAGGACGATGAGCCATTTTGATCCGCACCATAAATGCCCTGCTGCATGCGGTGGGGCTTGATGCGTCTTCAATCGGAACACTGCTGCTAAGCTTATCCACAATTGCTGGGGCAAAAATCAGCAATCCGTCCTGGGTCAATTTTCAATCGGCAGGGTGGGTCAGTTTTCAATCAGCGCCAACAGGTTAGGCAACATCATGCAAGGGCTGGCTGATGGAACCGCAGAGGCGAAGAAAGCAGGCGCACGAGGCGGGGCCGAAGTCGAGAAGAGGCTGAAAGCGAAAGGTTAGAACTATAAGTTTAACTTCCTGCTGACCAACTGTCACAGGAAGTTAAAAATAAATAGAAATAGCTATTCGTTCTGAGAAGGATATACGCCACGCCCAAGAACAAAATCCCAGTTATGGTCATCGTTTTCCTCAAAGACCGATGCCTGCAACCTCGCAGCATGCTCATCGTCTTCATATTCGAAATTCGACAAACTTGAGACTGCCGACGAGCTTTCGCTATTTATAAGACCAACTACGACCATAGCGATGGCGACGACTCCCAAAACATACAGCAATCCCCAAGCCACGAAGAACGCGCCAGTGCCGATCACCGCCGCACGCCCCCCCCACTTGACTGGAGTGACGATTACTCTGGGCACACCTGTGCGGTCGAAAAGCGACCAGAGCGCGCGCTCAACATTGAGTATTCGACGCAGACCAAGACCCAGCACGTGACCAAAACGCGCTGCTCCGCGTAAATCTATGTTGGCATCTGTACTCATGTGCCACCTCGTCTGGTCGGTTGAAGCATATCGTATTGATATCAATCTATAGCACTATTGATTGGTATATTCAACTCAACTGCACATGAAATCAAGCTCCCGACGAACAGGTGGACAACTGCTACAGACTGCTTTGCCGTCCGGTTATACAAAAACTAGGCCAGATTTTCAGTGGTCTCTGAAACGCTATACTAGGCACCCTTCAAAGGTCCTCGGAGGACTTTTTTTGATGAGGAACCGTCCAATGGGTCCCAGATGGCCAGTCGATGACTCGACCCAATGCCAAAAATACTAGCTGCAGTGACCTTCTCGGGGGGCAAGTTATTCTTCTCTGTATAGGTGTCCACTGCTCGCTGAAGGAGGGATGATGCACCGGTGTTACAATTCCCCACCTTGTCAGTTTTGTGCGGCGGCAATCTTTGAAATTTGGGGGTGGAAGCCACCAACTGGTCACGGCGTTGAGCATCTACTTTCGGCTTGAAGCCTGCAGATCGAACTCCTGTTCCGTCGCGGCCCAACATCTCGTCCTGATAAAGCTGATGAAGGGTAAACTGTCTCTTAGCTTCCAGCAGGTCGATGCTGTCCACGTTAGATACTTTCTTCAGCTGAGCCTTTCGCCCGATGTCTTTTGGTAGATTTTCAAATGCGCGAAGATCCCGCTCCGGCGCTGCCGGCCTTGCGACCCTGTAATCATCTGCCTTTTTTGGCCACATTTCCATTGAGGACAAAGGCAAAAGGCGATAGATAGAAGAAATCTCGTTGTGCAGCTCCAATGGATCAACAGCATCACCCCTGACCGCACAATAGGCGTCATAAAAGTCTTCGCGAGTAGCAAATGACGCTCCAGCAAGCGCTGAAATCGCAGCCCGGACAGGCGCCGCTAACTTGCTAGAAGTTTTCGAATCGGACCTGCCTACAAGATAACCGAGAAGCTTCTCATCCAAGGCCACAGGGCCACGTTTCGGATCACCTCCTACCCCATACAAAACTGCGCCACTTTTTCGCCCCCGGCTGGGATGACCAGCGACTACATAGCCATGCGTAGGAATGACGTAACCCCGCGTATTCCTGTTAACGTAATACACAGGAACCTTAGACAACGTTTCAGCGCCCCTGAACTTCAGTTCTTGAAGTACAGTTTTAAAGGCTTCCCGCTCATTTCCTTGAGGTAGCACAGGAAATCTACCGGGATGTCGTGCGTCTACGACCTTACCATCGCTGTCGCACTGGAAATCGATCAAGGCCGCCTCCC
This sequence comes from Pseudomonas cerasi, assembly GCF_900074915.1. Classification (GTDB taxonomy): domain Bacteria; phylum Pseudomonadota; class Gammaproteobacteria; order Pseudomonadales; family Pseudomonadaceae; genus Aquipseudomonas; species Aquipseudomonas cerasi. Next base: position 1,533,478 of record NZ_LT222319.1, on the reverse strand, counting down.
CTTTGATAACACGCGTTGCCCTCATCCACCCATCGCCTAGATCGAGTATCGTTGCGTCTGGCCTCCCCTTTCCATCGGCCATGAATGCGACGAACGCCTGGACACGAGACTCGGCATCTCGCATCCCCAGCAGGGATTGAATCTTGTGGCTGATTTTCCCGGCAACTCCGTTTGCCTGTGTCCAATTTGTCCTCTTTTTCTCTGCATAAAGACCAGCTACTTTTTGCGCATCGTCGGCGATTTTACCGCCCACCGCGTGCCCGGGCACGCGAGCTTCAGAGCCGCTGGAAGCGGTACGTGTAGGAGCGTAGCGCAAACTTTCGGGACGGGCACTCGAGGCTTCGAGTTGCCCCTGCCCATTACCGCCCGCTTGGCAAAGCGTCAACTTCGGCTCGACGACTTCACGGCTGCGCACAGACGTTTCGCCCTGGTAGCTCGATACCTCCTCCGATCGCGGCAAGAGATCGTTGGCCCTCAACTGCTGCAGTAGCTCTCCGGCCTCTTTCGCCAGAGAGCGGAGATCATCCCGAGTAGGCATATCTGGACAATTTTCCGTCAATGCCGCCAAAGCATCCGGCAACCTCTCAAGTTCTAAAATCGTATCGGCGTGGGGATGGAGCAAAAGAGCAACTTCGTAGGGATCACTACGGAGATCTTCACTCAGCTCCGCAGTGCGGGCCTTTGCTATGCAAATGAAGCTTCCAAAATTCACGTAGGAAGTCATGCCGACTGGCTTTTCGGCTAGAACATCGGGGTCAAGCTGGATCAGCGCCAAAAGATCCGGAACGCCCCGCACCTTCGCGTGCGCCTCACCGGTCATCTGGCTTATTGATTGATGCAGCCGCGCCGTTTTCAGATTTTCACAAACCTGAGCCAGCGGATCATAAGAAGCATCAGATGCAGGTGTGTGTGCCAGTTGGCTTTTGCATCGGTCAATCACACCTTTGAGTGTCTGCTGTTCGTCACGGCCCAGCCAATGCCCGCCCTGATCGCCCTTCGCAGCCTCGGCAAGCTGATTAGCTAGTTCGGCGATATCCGGAAAAGACGTGGTCTTTCTCTCCAACTCACGCTGAAGGGTACCCAGGAGGCTTGTGAAGTCCTCCTCAGAGGCAGTGGAGGTCCGTCCGAACGCCGCATTCAGCTCACCAGATGCGACGAACGCACGAGTAAGAACATGCTGCGGCGATTGCGCATGACTGTTTTCGGCTGAAGAGGAAGTACCAGAAGAACTCGGCGGAAATGAATGAGAGAAGTGGGTGATCTGAGCTGGATTCATTGGTCTATTCCTTCCATCAGCGGTGTAGCTTTTTTCTATAAAAGGAGATGGGTGGTGTCCCGTCCAGAACAGTTCCCTACGCCGGGGTGAAATGTATGAGCCCATCTATGCAGTCACGCTGCTGACACTCCCAGGAAATGCCACAGAAGGACGCCCTTGACGCGCCGCTTCGGTGGGTGCGCAACTAATGAGCCAACGAGCTCGCTCTCATGAGGGCGCCATCAGTGCAGTTAATCTGAGCCGAAAAGAGCGCTGATTGCGAGCACGGCTGCTTTCGATTGCAAGCCTCCACAGTTAAATCCCAATAGGGGCTAGCTGCGGGAACTGGAAGTGATGAAAACTACTTTCCCCGATAAAGGCTGCACCACCAAAAGGGCAAAATGGCCTGAAGCAAACGGCAAAGCAAAGGGTTTGAATGGAACGGGGAATAAGGGTAAGCGCCTTACCCGAAAAGGCCGGCGAGCCCGCCGGAAATGGATGCCGAAAGGGCTAGAAAGGCAGCTTTGCACGAATTGAAATTTACAAAAAACCATCCTAAACAAGCACTTGGAGACTACATTTTCTTCGGCAAGCATGGCAACATCGGTTCGCTGACACTGTTTGGATCCCAACCATTCAGGTGGCGGCTGATGTACTTAACCTTTCCAGGATGGATATGGGTTTCGACTTGTCACGCTGAGCCCTATAGAGCAAAAGGCCCACCATGACTTCATCATGGGTGCCTCAATGCTTAGTTTCTTTCAGCGAAGAAAAACATCGCCAACCACGCCCTCCAATGCTGCTACAGGGTTTATCAAACCCGAGTCTTGCGACGAGTTACTGTCTACTCCCCGGCGGCGTCAGCTCATTGAAAACATCTGGCAGCGAACGTCCCTGCCCCGCGCACAGTTCGATACGCTATACGTGCAGGCATTCAGGAGCTACGCAGCCTTGGTGCAGCATCTCCCTGCCTCGGAGAACCATCACCATGCCTATCATGGTGGCATGCTGGATCACGGGCTTGAAATCGTCGCCTACGCACTGAAGATCCGGCAAATGTACCTGCTGCCCATCGGAGCCCCGCCCGAGTCGCAGGCCGCTCAATCCGAAGCATGGTCTGCCGCATCGGCCTACGGTGCGCTCGTGCATGACCTCGGCAAGATTGCGGTGGACGTCCAGGTGGAACTGGCAGACGGCACGACCTGGCATCCATGGCACGGACCTCTGGATCAACCTTACCGATTCAAGTACGTGAAAGGTCGCGACTACCGGCTGCATGGAGCTGCTTCGTCGCTGATCTACACCAACGTCATTCCGGCGAAGGCACTGGACTGGCTCAGCGGGTTTCCCGAGCTCTGGGCCCAACTGGTGTTCGCGTTCGCAGGGCAATATGAGCATGCCGACATCTTGGGAGAAATTGTCTCTCAGGCGGATCAGGCTTCGGTGGCGCAAGAACTCGGCGGCAATCCCGGTCGCGCCATGTCAGCGCCTAGACAGTCCATTCAGCGGCAACTGGCTGAAGGCTTGAGGATGCTCATCTCTGAGAAATTCAAGCTGAACCAGCCCGATGGTCCTTCAGACGGCTGGCTGACGCAGGACGGCTTGTGGCTTGTCAGCAAGCCTGCGGTAGACCAGCTCAGGGCTCATCTGCTGTCACAGGGCATTGAGCACATTCCGACGTCCAATGCCCCCATGTTCAATCTGCTCCAGGATCAAGCAATCATCCAGCCTAATGGAGAGGGAAAAGCCATTTGGAAGGCCAACATCGACAATGGTCGCGGCTGGAAGAACACGCTCACGGTACTGAAAATCGCGCCGGCATTGATCTGGCCGAACGCTACCGAAAGACCAGAGGCGTATACCGGCACCCTTACGGTGGAAGCCGCAGGACCGGTGGAAGAAGTCGAGGAAGCGCTTGTGGGAGCCGCCGAACCACTATCGGTAGGTAACAACAAGAAGATACTTGCCGCGGTCAATCAGACGGCGCAACAATCCTCTCAGAAACAAGCACCGGCACCAGTAAAAGATTTTGATGCGCTGGATGAGCTGCTCGATCTATTTCCCGATCCAGTACCTGCTGCTCCAACTGCACCAGTGCAAAGTAGCCCGGAGAGCACGGACGACGATCAGATCCCCTTTTCTCCTCCAACCAAACCACCTGCACGGCTTAGTCAGCCCAAGCAGGCTGAGGCTGACATCCCCGTTTTTGAGACAACTCCAGCAACAGACACTGCCAAGAACTCGACTGACTCGGCCCTGAATCATGGCACCAACTTCCTCACCTGGCTGAAGGGCGGTGTGATCTCTCACCGGATCATCATCAATGACGCCAAAGCGCGTGTACATACCGTGGACAGCACGGCGTTTCTGGTCAGTCCGGATATCTTCAAACGCTACGCGCTCGAGCATCCGACGATTGAGCATGAGGCGAAAGAGCGCGATCTAGAAGCCTGGCAAGTGGTCCAGCGATCTTTTGAGAAGCTGAAAAAACATCGGAAGACGCCCGCCGGCCTGAACATCTGGACGTGCCTGGTCAAAGGACCACGCAAAAGCAAGCAACTGCGGGGCTACCTGCTCATTGAGCCCACCGACGTTTTTAGCGAAGTGCCCTATGACAACCCGGTCATCAGCTTGGCGGACTTGGCAGATAAGGAACCATCTGAATGAACACGATGACACTGCCTGAGCTGACCCAGGAATACATCCTTACTCATGACCTAAGACCCGACACCGTCAAGATCTACTGGGCTGCCACAAAGTCCTATGTCAGATTCTTCGGCGACCGTCTGGCAAGCGAGACGACGCACCGGGACATGCTCGACTGGCGCCGATCAGAACTGGAGAGGGTTTCCAAGCGGAGCTGGAATACGTACTCCAGCCATTTGCGCACCATCTACGGCTACGCAATCGAACACGGTCTGGTAGACATGGCTGCTAACCCACTTAAAAACACGAGCGTGTTGCCACCCAAACGCCCAAAAAAGACAGTTGCGAACGACGCTAGCGTCCGCGCTCGTAACTGGCTCAAGGTGTTGGCAGCAGAAGAGCGCGCTACTGGAAAACGGACAGAAATTACTCCGGCCTGGTTCTGGCTCACCGTGTTCGAAACCTTCTACTACACGGGGCTCAGGCTCAACGCGCTGCTGTGCCTGCGATATGCGGATGTGTACCTGGGCGACCGGCTGATCAGAGTCAGAGGTGAAACAGAGAAAACTCACCGTGAGTTCCTGATTCCGATCCCGGATGGGCTCATGGAACAGCTGGAAACCATCATGAATGCTGCTAAAGCAGTGGGTTTTCAGCCCGAAGACCAACTGTTCAACGTAAACAGATTTTCTGGTCACTACCGTCGTCAGGAGATGAACTCTAATCAGGTGGAGGCCATGTACAAAAAGCTCACCGCGATGACCGGGGTACGCATGACTCCTCACCGGTTTCGTCACACGATCGCCAGCGAACTGATGACGCTGCCAGAGCGCAATATCTATTTGACCAAGAAACTGCTGAACCACTCAAATATCGCAACGACGATGGATTACATAGAGCCGGACTACGAGATGATGCGAGCGGTGATGAATGAGCGAGGCAAGCGACCGGCCAAGATCAGCTACCTGGCAAAAGCAGATGCGGCGCAGCGAGCTGAAAAACATTACTCTTTAGCTGCTCCAGTGAGGGACTTGACTTCGGGCTCGTCGATACACGAAAGGATAGCATTTGCCGACAGAGCATCGGGGCACGTCTTGGGCAAAACGCCCGCCCAGACTGTGCAGTTAAAGCGCAAAAAACAAAGTGCCCCTTTGAATTCGCACTCGGGTACGACAATACAGGCTGCACCAGATATCACGTCAGGAAGTCACGAGTACATACCGTCCCCCTTGAATGAAGGCGACCCTGCTGTTAGGCAACTACCGTTAGGCTGCTCCAGCCCGGAAGATCTGTTGAGAAGCTTGGGCGAACTCACCAAGTGGGTACAACACAACATTGCCGGTGGAGGAACTGGTACTGAACCAGTGATCGAGGACAGACCTGTCCCAAGCCAGGATGCTCGGCATCTACGCCCTGAAATGCTGGAAATGAGCGGAAGGATAGGCAGGTCATGGTGATCCAGCTGCCATAGAGACAGTTGTAAAAATGCTCAATCCGCCATTATCAGCAGATGCTTCGCACTGCAGATTATTTAGTTATGAGGCCTAATGACTGCTTCAGGCGGGCCTACGCCAGCGCAGCGCAGCGCAGCAATTTTTTCCAAAAAAAAGCCCCGTCCACAAGCTTTCGCTTGGAACGGGGCGCTCTAATTTGACATCACCGGATGCTGGCGCTATCTTTCGCTCCAGACGGCTGCTTGCCTGGTTAAACGCACCAAGACGCTTGTCCGCTTTTTTTGCAATGACCGACTACCTAAAAATCTAAAGATCGAACTCTGTAACAACAGTATTTGGTCGGGGTAAGGGGATTCGAACTCCTGACATCCTGCTCCCAAAGCAGGCGCGCTACCGGACTGCGCTATACCCCGGTAAATCAAGGCACCTCAACCAGCTGCCTGCGACCTGATACGAGTGGCATCAGATCTTTAAGATTCGGCTCCAAGGTGGACCTTGGAACCAAAAATGGTGGGTCGTGTGGGATTCGAACCTACGACCAATTGGTTAAAAGCCAACTGCTCTACCAACTGAGCTAACGACCCTCTGTTGTGTGGCGCGTATATTACTGATTTTTATCAGTAATTCAACACCTTTTTTAAAAAACTTTAAAAATAGCGAGTCGGGTCTGCGATACCGGCGGCGGTAAAGCCCTCTGCGCGCAAACGGCAGCTGTCGCATTTGCCACAGGCACGACCCTGGTCGTCAGCCTGGTAGCAGGAAACCGTCAGCGAGTAATCGACTCCCAACGCAGTGCCAGCCTTGACGATGTCCGACTTGCTCAGATTCTGCAGCGGCGCCCTGATGGTGAAGCCCTGCCCTTCCACACCGGCCTTGGTAGCCAGATTCGCCATGCGCTCGAATGACTCGACAAACTCGGGACGGCAATCCGGATAACCCGAGTAATCCACAGCATTGACGCCAATGAAGATATCCCGCGCGCCCAGGACCTCTGCCCAGCCCAGGGCGAGCGACAGGAAGACGGTGTTGCGTGCCGGTACGTAGGTGACCGGAATGCCTTCAGAAGGCGACTCAGGCACGGCAATCGAGCTGTCGGTCAATGCCGAGCCACCTATACCGTTGAGGTTCAGGCCGATGACCTTGTGCTCCACGGCACCGAGATCACCGGCAACGCGTGCAGCGGCATCCAGCTCGGCGCGATGACGCTGGCCGTAATCGAAGCTCATGGTGTAACAGGTGTAACCCTCGGCGCGTGCCATGGCTACGACGGTCGCAGAGTCCAAACCACCAGACAGGAGGATCACGGCTCTTTTTTCAGTCTTGGTCAATTCACTCATATCAGCGCCCCGGCTCGTCATCCCAAAGAATTTTATGCAACTGCATCTGCAGGCGTACCGGCAGGTTATCCGCCACGATCCAGTCCGCCAGATCACGGCCCTTGAGCTCGTGGTGGCTGGCCGAGAACAGAACTTCGCCCGCACGACGATCAAGACCGTACTGAATCAGCTTGGAAACGGCCCAGTCATAATCCTCGCGCGAACAGATCACGAATTTAACTTGATCCTTGGCCGTCAGCAGTTCCATGTTCTCGTAGCGATTACGCGAGACTTCTTTTGACCCTGGGGTCTTGAGGTCTACTACGCGACTGACACGAGGGTCCACCGCCGAGATATCCAGAGCACCACTGGTCTCCAGAGACACTTCATAGCCTGCATCGCAAAGACGCTTCAGCAACGGAATGGCATTGGGCTGGGCGAGAGGTTCGCCACCGGTGACGCAGACATAACGAGGGCGATAGGAGGCCACTTGTCCAAGGATGTCGTCCAGCGTCTGAATGGTGCCGCCACTGAACGCGTAGGCACTGTCGCAGTACTGACAGCGCAACGGGCAGCCGGTAAGGCGTACGAATACGGTGGGCAGGCCAGCCGTACGGGTTTCACCCTGCAACGAGTGAAAGATTTCGGTGATGCGTAATGTGTCTTGCATATCAGCCACGGGCGTAACAGCTAGACAGGCCGTCCGCCTCCATCAGGCACTTCAAGGGACTCGGCAATCGCGGAATCCAGAAAAGCGTAAGGTGTACCGGAATTTCGGGTGCGAGATTCTAACGAAAAAAGCCGCGACTAGCGCGGCTTTCTTGATCAGCGGGTCAGGACATCAAAGGCGCTGGAGATCTCGTTGCGCCAATTGTGCAGCTGAAGTGCCCGGATACTGGGCAACGACCTGCTGCAATATGCCTTTTACCTTATCGGTATGACCCAGACGGCGTTCGACATCAGCCAGCTTGTAAAGCGAATCAGGCACCTTGGCATGCTTCGGATACTGCTGACTGACTTTGGCGAACGCCTGGCCGGCGCCTTGAAGGTCGCCTTTGGCCAGATTTACTTCACCCAGCCAGTATTGGGCGTTGCCCGCATACGAGCTGTTGGGGTATTTGCGCAGGAAAGCGGTGAAGGCCTGACTGGCCTTGTCGAAATCCTTTGCCTTGATCAAATCGAAGGCCGCTTCGTAATAAAGCTTTTCCTTCGCCGGATCAGGAGGCTCGGTGCCTGCTGCCGGTGCCTGCTGAGCCGCTGAGGCCGAAGGCGTCCCGCCGGCGTCGATAGCGCCACCAGCAGGTTGGGAATTATTGGTAGCCGGAGCGGCTGCGCCACTGGCTATACGTTGATCGAGTTCCTGATAACGCTCCAGAGCTTCCTGCTTCATGCGCTGGATATCATTTTGCTGGACCTCGACAACACCGCGCAAACGCGCGATTTCGTCCTGCATTTGCTGCAACTGCATGAACAGCTGACCTTGTGCCGAGGCAGGGGCCGTAACCCCTCCCCCGGCATAGGCGCCGGACGTGCCATAACCCGCTGGCGGATAACTGCTGCTGCCAGAGCCAGAATTATTATCGACCACAGGTGCCGCACCCAACGCTGAAAGCGGAAGGGCGAGGGCCAAAACGGTTAGAGCACGTCGGCACGTTCGCATGTCAAATTACTTACGCAGTTCGACGCGACGGTTTTGAGCCCAGGACTGCTCGTCGTTGCCGGTAGCAACTGGACGCTCTTCGCCGTAGGAAACCAGTTCCAGCTGAGCTGGGGAAACACCTTGCAGTACCAGGTAGCGCTGAACGGCTTTCGCACGACGCTCGCCCAGTGCCATGTTGTACTCGCGAGTACCACGTTCGTCGGTGTTGCCTTCCAGAACAACGCGAGCGCCGTTAGCTTTCAGGTCTTTGGCGTGCACGTCCAGGGAGCGCATGGCTTCTGGCTTCAGGTCCGAACTGTCGTATTCGAAGTAGAAGGTGGTGATTGCGCGCAGAGCAGCTTCTTCGCTCAGGGAGCCGTCAACAGCACCCGAGTTGGCGCCGTAACCAGCGTTAGGATCAACAGCAGCACCGCCTGCACCGGCATTGTCGCCGCCTTTGGACGAGCAACCTACAGCTACGGCCATGGCCAGAGCCAGCGCAGCAAATTTACCAAACTTCAGCATTTCCATCTTGAAACTCCTAATGAACCCCAGTGTGTTAAGCAAATCGTGTAGCGCCGCGTCAGTTCAGGTAAGGGGACCAGGAAGGTTCTCTGACTTCGCCTTGAGCGGTAGGAAGCGGGAGCCTTACGCGTCCGTTAATGGACACGAGCATCAAGACTCCCCGGCCCTGCTGGCGGGTGGCGTAGATTACCATGGTGCCGTTGGGCGCAACAGTAGGCGACTCATCAAGGTTGCTATCTGTGAGGATTTTTACGCTACCGCGGGCCAAATCCTGCACTGCCACCTTGAAATTAGTGAAGCCGTCCTGCCGGTGAATCATTACCAGCGTCTTTTCATCGGCTGACAATTTCGGGTTGGCGTTGTAGTTACCCACGAACGTCACGCGTTCGGCACCGCCGCCATTGATATTGGTCTTGTAGATCTGTGGCTTGCCGCCACGGTCCGACGTGAAGTATAGCGTAGACCCGTCCTTACCGAAGAAAGGTTCAGTATCAATCGAAGAATCGTTGGTGACACGGCTCAATTGACGCGACGCCAGATTGATTACATAGATCTCCGGGTTGCCGTCCTTGGACAGCACGAACGCCAGCTTGCTGCCATCCGGCGACCAGGCAGGCGCACCGTTCAGGCCTTCGAAGTTGGTGATCTGTTCGCGACGACCGGTATCGATGTGCTGAACAAAGATGCGTGGACGCTTCTGTTCGAACGAGACATAGGCAATACGCTTGCCGTCCGGCGCGAAACGCGGCGACAGGATTGGCTCACGGGACTGCAACAGGGTTACCGCACGAGCACCGTCGTAATCCGAACGCTGCAGGGTGTAACGCGTGTTGTTTTCCGAGAAGCGTTCGGCCGTCACGTAGAGCATACGAGTGGAAAACGCACCCTTGATACCGGTGAGTTTCTCGAACGACTGGTCGGCAATGTAATGCGCCATGTCACGCAGCTGGTCATTGGTACCCGATACGTTGCCGGTCAGTACCTGCTGCTCGGTAGCGACGTTGAACAGTGCGTACTGGATCTGCAGACGTCCGCCGGCAGGCGTGATGTTGCCGACCATGACGTACTGGGCACCCAGCGCTTTCCAGTCACGGAAAATGACTTCGCTGGCCTGGGTCGGCAAGCTGATCATGTTCTGCTTCGGGATCGGCGCGTAGTAGCCGGAGTTGCGCAGATCGTTGCTTATGATTTCGGCCATGTCTTCAGGCAGAACGTTACCGCCCTGCCATCCGAAAGGCACAACAGCGATGGGCGCTGCACGGTCACTGCCGCTGGTGACCAGAATGTTCTTTTCTTCTGCCGACACCATTGCGGATGCGAAACAGAGAACGACCAGCAGTCCTCGAAAAAGGTTGATCACAAGGCTAGATCTCCAGGTGTGAATGTCATCTTGAATGAACGATAGGGCGCGAAGTCAGCCGGCTTCAGACCCTGCATTTCTGTCAAACGTCCAATGTTCTTCACCGCAGCAACCGCAGAGCTGTCAAACGGTCCGTCACCACTGGATTTGGCAATCGATACAGAGGCAATCGTACCGTCGGGCAACATCCCGATCTGCAACGTTACCGACATGTTGTTACGTGCCGATGGTGGACGACTCCAGCCTTCGGAAGCCCTGACACGAATCAGGTCATCGAAACTGCCAGCCGTTTCATCGCCCCGCTCGTCAGCCAAAGCCTGTTGCCGCTCCGGTTTGTCGGAGAGCAAATCGGCCAATGCCTGCGCCTTCTTGTCTTCAGCGGATTTACGGGCTGCTTCCTGCGCCTTCTTGGCGGAATCGGCAGCGGCTTTTTTCTTCGCGTCCTCGGCAGCCTTTTTCTTGGCGTCTTCTGCGGCCTTTTTCTTGGCCTCATCAGCAGCCTGTTTCTTGGCTTCCTCGGCAGCAGCTTTCTTGGCGTCTTCTTCGGCTTTTTTCTTCGCCTCTTCTTCGGCCTTTTTCTTGGCTATATCAGCCTGCTGCTTCTCTTCAAGCTTTTTGGCGTCGGCAACCTTCTTGGCTTCATCGGCTTTCTTGGCATCGTCAGCCTTTTTGGCCTCCTCTGCTTTCTGTTCGGCCTTTTTGGCTTCGTCGGCAGCTTTCTGCTCTTCGGCTTTTTGAGCAGCCTCTTCTTTCTTTTGTTCCGCAGCTTTTACAGCTTCCTGTTTTTGCTGCTCGATCTTTTTCTGCTCCAGCTGTTCGACTTCGGTTTGTCGCGCAGCGGTTTTCTTCGCCTCACCGGCAATCTTCTGGTTGGTCTGGGTAGTGGCCTGGCTCTTGGACTTGAGCTGATAGAGCGTTGCCTGAACGATAGGCTTGGCTTCGGGCAGATCCGGAGTCATGGCAAAGCTGACGAACAGCATGCCAAAGATCAGAATATGCAATGCCACGGCCCAGACACTGGGCCAGAAGTAGCTTTCCGAGGCGGACGGCTCTCGAATCGGCTGCATCAGGGTGCCTCGGTAATCAAGCCAACATTCCCGACCCCAGCCTTCTGCAGCCCGCCCATCGTGCCCATGACCGAGCCGTAATCGACGGTCTTGTCACCACGAATGAAAACCTGCGTCTGCTTGCCTGCATCACGACCGGCAGCGACGATCTTGGTCACTGCGGCAGTCAGCTGTGGCAGGGTCATTGCCTTGTCCATCTGCTTGTCGGTATCGACTTCGCTGCCAAGGTTCCAGTAATAGGTCTTGTCAGCCTTGATCGAAATGGTCAGGACCTGATTGTTGTTGTCTTGCGGCAAAGCCTCGCTGGAGACCTTGGGCAAGTCGACTTTCACGCCCTGGTTGATCATGGGAGCCGTCACCATGAAAATCACGAGCAACACCAGCATCACGTCGATGTAGGGCACTACGTTCATTTCGGCGACCGGCTTGCGTTTTCTGCGACGATCTCGAGCGATTAAAGCCATGGGGAATTACCTGCTCACTCTTCGCTGGTGTGCACTTTACGGTGCAGGATGGCCTGGAACTCGTCAGCGAACGTGTAGTAACGGCTGATCAAGGTCTCACTGCGCGCGGCGAAACGGTTATAGGCAATAACGGCCGGAATGGCTGCAAACAGGCCGATGGCCGTTGCAATCAGTGCTTCGGCAATGCCCGGTGCCACGGTCGCCAGCGTTGCCTGCTGCGCCGTCGCCAGACCGCGGAAGGAGTTCATGATCCCCCAGACAGTACCGAACAGACCGACATAAGGGCTGGTAGAACCCACGGTCGCCAGATATGGCAGACCCGCTTCGAGTTTCTCTTCCTCGCGGGAGATGGCAACACGCATGGCGCGCGCCACACCTTCCATGACCGCATCAGGATCGACGCCGGACTGCTGACGCAAGCGCGAAAACTCCTTGAAACCGGCACGGAAGATCTGCTCGACGCCCGAGTCCGGATCGGGATTGCTGCCCGCCTGACGGTACAGTTTGGACAGATCGATACCCGACCAGAAACGCTCTTCAAAGCTGTCCAGTGCACGTCGGCCTGCGCGCAGCATGTTGCTGCGCTGAAAAATCACGATCCACGAAGTGACCGAAGCAGCTACCAGAATCAGCATTACCAACTGAACAACAATGCTGGCATTGCTGACCAAACTCCACATGGAGGAATGGTCGACGACGTTAGCTTCCACGCTTTATCTCCTGCTCTGAATGTATGCCCGCGCCGCCCTGGTCGGCAAAGGCCGCTCGCAGAGCTTCGGGAATGGCCCGGGGTTTAAAACTATCGGCGCGTACACACGCCACCAAGAACTGCCCTTCACAGAGCAGCGTTGCATCCGACGCCCGCCTGATCTGCTGTTTAAAGCGCAGGCTGACGCGATTCAATTCGGTTACTTCCGCACTGACGAGCAACTCGTCATCCAGCCGCGCCGGCTTGTGATAACGAGCCTCACTGGAGTGCACGACAAATAAAAGGTTTTCCTGCGCCAGTTCGGATTGGGCAAAGCCCAATTCCCGTAGCCGCTCGGTACGAGCCCGCTCCATGAATTTCAGATAATTGACGTAGTAGACGATGCCGCCGGCATCGGTGTCCTCGTAATAAACGCGACAGCGATGTGCGAACGACTGAACCCCGTTTTGCGCGCGCATACTCTAGAGCTTACTCCTCAGGTTGCCAATCGGGTCAGGCAACTGTTTTTCAACCTTTTGCCACTTAGTTACAGGTATCGGCGGCAGGACTGGCAATGTGACCACAGAGACCGCAAATAAATTGCAAGCCATCGCTATAAATCCACAGGCTCGTCGCCAAAATCGTCCGGCACTGGTATCTCCCCCATCCTCGACGGGATGTTCAGGCCGAAATGCAGATACGCATGCCGGGTGACCACACGCCCGCGAGGTGTGCGCATGATATAGCCTTGCTGGATCAAATAGGGCTCGAGTACGTCCTCGATGGTATGACGCTCCTCGCTGATGGCCGCTGCCAGGCTGTCGATACCCACCGGACCACCGTCGAACTTCTCGATCATGGTCAGTAGCAAACGCCGGTCCTGATGATCGAAGCCGTGCTCGTCGACGTCCAGCAGGTTGAGGGCCTTGTCGGCTGTCTGCCGGGTAATCTGCCCGTTGCCACGAACTTCGGCAAAATCCCGCACCCGACGCAACAGGCGGTTGGCGATACGCGGCGTGCCACGGGCGCGCCTGGCGATCTCGAAAGCGCCCTGCGGCTCGATGACCAGCCCCAGAATGCCTGCCGAGCGCGAGACAATCGTCGAAAGATCGGCGATGTTGTAAAACTCGAGTCGCTGCACAATGCCGAAGCGATCGCGCAACGGGTTGGTCAACATGCCGGCGCGAGTGGTCGCGCCGACCAGCGTGAACGGCGGCAGATCAAGTTTGATCGAACGCGCTGCCGGGCCTTCACCGATCATGATGTCGAGCTGGAAGTCTTCCATTGCCGGGTACAGCACTTCCTCGACGATCGGCGACAGACGATGGATCTCGTCGATGAACAGTACGTCATTGGGTTCGAGATTGGTCAGGATCGCTGCCAGATCGCCAGGCCGTTCGAGGACCGGGCCGGACGTGCTCTTGATCGACACGCCCATTTCCTGAGCGATGATGTTGGCGAGCGTGGTCTTGCCCAGGCCGGGCGGACCGAAGATCAGCGTGTGATCCAGCGCTTCGTTGCGACCACGGGCAGCCTGGATGAACAACTCCATCTGCTCGCGTACGGTCGGCTGGCCGATGTAGTCCGCGAGGCTCAGTGGCCGAATCGCGCGGTCCATCTGCTCATCACGATCACGGCCACCAGTGGCGGTTATCAGGCGGTCGGCGTCTATCACTTAACCCATCCCCTTCAACGCACGGCGAATCAGATCCGCACTGCTCAAATCTTTTTCCTTGATGGCGGAGACGGCCTTGCTCGCCTCCTGAGGTTTGTAGCCCAGCGAAATCAGTGCGCTGACCGCATCGGACTCTGCCGACGCGACAGGCTCGGCCTGATTGGGGCCATTGGAAACCAGCGTAAAGGTGCCTGGCAAGGACTCCCAGGCCTTGAAACGGTCCTTGAGCTCGACCAGCAGCCGCTCGGCGGTCTTCTTGCCCACGCCGGGGATACGCGTCAGCGCTGATGTGTCCTGCGCCTGCACGCAACGCACCAGCTCATCGACTTCCAGACCGGACATCAGCGCCAGTGCCAGCTTGGGGCCGACGCCATTGAGCCGGATCAGCTCACGAAACAGCTCGCGTTCGCGCTTTTCGTAGAAGCCGTACAAAAGGTGCGCGTCCTCGCGAACCACCAGGTGGGTGTGCAAAGTCACCGTTTCGCCAACATGCGGCAGCCGGTACAGGGTGGTCATCGGCACTTCCACCTCATAGCCGACACCGTTGACATCCAGCACCAGATGCGGAGGCTGCTTTTCGGCGAGAGAGCCGCGTAAACGTCCAATCACGTTTCAGATCCTTTCGTGTTGCCTGTCGCTCGCGCGAAGAAGAAGTTGAACACCGTCATCATAGAAAATAGGCGGACACATAATGCCAGTCAGAGCCGCAAGCGGCCGCCGCGACTGCGCGCAGTGCCCAACCCGTGAGGAATCAGACTGGAGCGCGTATGCGCGTGGCACAGGGCGATGGCAAGGGCATCGGACGCATCGATTTGCGGTTTCTGGGTCAGCTTGAGCAGGTGCATGACCATCAACATCACCTGCTCTTTATTGGCACCGCCGGTTCCTGCAACGGCCTGCTTGACCTGGGTTGCGGTGTATTCGGCAATTTCCAGCGCTTCTTCGGCACCCGCCACGATGGCCGCGCCCCTGGCCTGCCCCAGCTTCAATGCCGAATCGGCGTTACGCGCCATGAACACCTTTTCGATACCCATCGTCACCGGTCCGTAGGTCTTGATGACCTCCCGCACACCGCGATAAACGATCTGCAAACGCTCGTGCAGCTCGCCGCTGCCAGTGCGGATACAGCCCGACGCGACATAGACACAGCCGCGCCCGGTGTCGCGTACCACACCATAGCCAGTAATTCGCGAACCGGGATCGATACCAAGAATAAGAGTCATAACGCCTGCAGCTTGAGGAGGTCACGCAAAACAATAGGTGCAGCATAAAGGCAGAAGCCGGGGGCCGATAGCTGCGTGTTGCTCACAGCTTCGTTCCCCCGGCTTCCGACTTGGTGTTACCGGTGAGCGATCAGCCCAGCTGCTCCATCACTTCGTCGGGGATTTCCGCGTTTGAATAGACGTTCTGCACGTCATCCAGGTCTTCGAGCATATCAATCAGCTTGAGTACCTTTTCAGCGGTTTCCAGATCAAGCACGGCGCTGGTGGTCGGCAGCATGACGATTTCTGCATCTGCCGCCTTGAAACCCGTAGCCTCCAATGCGTTACGCACCGCGTAAAACCCGGAGAACGATGTGAACACATCGATCGAGCCGTCTTCGTTGGTCACGACATCGTCTGCATCGGCCTCCATGGCAGCCTCGATCAGCGAATCCTCATCGACACCGGCAGCGAAGGATATCTGGCCCTTGCGATCGAACAGGTAGGCAACAGAGCCGTCGGTGCCGAGATTGCCGCCGCATTTGGTAAATGCGTGGCGCACAGCCGCCGCGGTACGGTTGCGGTTGTCGGTCATGGTTTCGACCATGATCGCCACGCCGCCCGGACCGTAGCCCTCGTAACCCAGCTCCTCGACATCATCACCGTCGGATGCCCCTACCCCTCGCGCCACCGCACGATCAATGGTGTCACGGGTCATGTTCGCACCAAGCGCCTTGTCCAGCGCCAGACGCAGACGCGGGTTGGAACCAGGGTCACCGCCGCCCTGACGTGCGGCAACGGTCAGCTCACGGATCCACTTGGTGAAAATCTTGCCTTTTTTGGCATCCTGACGCTCTTTGCGGTGCTTGATGTTCGCCCACTTAGAATGACCTGCCATTTTTCGCTCCAGATTCTTTTTGAAACACCTTCACCTTTCGCCCCGAACAGCCCGGGCAAAAAGCTTCACTCAATAAGGGCAGATACAGGGCGTATCGACGATACGCCCTGCCCGGCATCACTCGGCCTTCGGCTGCTCACGCAGACGGATGTGCAGCTCGCGCAACGCTTTGGCATCGACAACGCCAGGCGCCTGGGTCATGACATCGGCCGCGCTCTGGGTTTTCGGGAACGCGATCACTTCGCGAATCGATTGCGCGCCGGTCATCAGCATCACCAGACGGTCCAGACCGAAAGCCAGACCACCGTGCGGTGGCGCGCCGTATTTCAAGGCATCGAGCAGGAAGCCGAACTTCTCCTGCTGCTCGTCTTCGGCAATGCCCAGCAGACGGAAGACCGCCTGTTGCATTTCCTTGCGATGGATACGGATCGAACCGCCGCCCAGCTCGGTGCCGTTGAGCACCATGTCATAGGCACGGGACAGCGCGGTCGCCGGGTTGGCTTCCAGCTCTTCAGGCGTGCACTTGGGTGCGGTGAAGGGGTGGTGCAACGCGGTGAAGCTGCCGTCGTCGTTTTCTTCGAACATCGGGAAGTCAACGACCCACATCGGTGCCCACTCGCAAGTGTGCAGCTTGAGGTCATTACCGATCTTGATACGCAGCGCGCCAAGGGCCTCGCTGACGATCTTGAACTTGTCCGCACCGAAGAAAACGATGTCGCCATCAACCGCACCAACGCGATCGAGGATGACGTTCAGATTGTCTTCCGGGATGAACTTGACGATCGGCGACTGCAAGCCTTCCGGCCCCTTCGCGCGCTCGTTGACCTTGATGTAGGCCAGCCCCTTGGCACCATAAATGCTGACGAACTTGGTGTAGTCGTCGATCTGGCTGCGCGCCATGCTGGCGGCGCCCGGTACACGCAGTGCGGCAACGCGCCCCTTGGGGTCGTTGGCCGGGCCGCTGAACACCTTGAATTCCACGCCGGTGAGCTGATCGGCAACATCCACCAGTTCCAGCGGGTTACGCAGGTCCGGCTTGTCGGAACCGTAGCGGCGCATGGCCTCTTCGAAAGTCATGTGCGGGAAATCACCGAACTCCAGGTCCAGGACTTCCTTGAACAGCTGACGAACCATCTTCTCGGTCAGACCGATGATGTCCTCTTCATTGAGGAAGCTGGTTTCGATGTCGATCTGGGTGAATTCCGGCTGACGGTCGGCACGCAGGTCCTCGTCGCGGAAGCACTTGGCGATCTGGTAGTAACGGTCGAAGCCGGCCACCATCAGCAGTTGCTTGAACAGCTGAGGCGATTGCGGCAGAGCGAAGAAGCTGCCCGGGTGTGTACGGCTTGGAACCAGATAGTCGCGAGCGCCTTCCGGGGTAGCGCGGGTCAGGATCGGCGTCTCGACGTCGAGGAAACCGTTGTCATCCAGGTAGCGACGGATACTGGTCGTGATGCGCGAACGCAGACGCAGCTTCTCGGCCATCTCCGGACGGCGCAGGTCGATGAAGCGATAACGCAGGCGTGTTTCCTCGCCGACGTCGGAGTACTCATTCAGCGGGAACGGCGGCGTTTCGGACTCGTTCAACACCTCGAGCTCGTAACCCAGAACCTCGATGGCGCCAGACGCCATGTTCGCGTTCACGGCACCTGCCGGACGAGCACGAACCTTGCCCACGACCTTGACCACGTACTCGCTGCGCACACGGTCGGCGGCTGCGAAACTGTCGGCACGATCAGGGTCGAACACGACTTGAGCCATGCCTTCACGGTCGCGGATATCGAGGAAGATAACGCCCCCGTGGTCACGACGACGGTGGACCCATCCGCAAAGGGTAATTTCCTGGCCTTCCAGACTCTCGTTCAGTTGGCCGCAATAATGGCTGCGCATCATGATGGTGTTTTCACTTCTCGTAATTCGAATTCGGTGGCGATTTCGCTCCTGGCTTGCGCTCAGTGGTACAAGGCACCGGCACAAGGCTAAAGCCAGCCCTGGCCCACGCAGAGTCACGCCCGCTAGCAAGACGGAGGATTATATAGAGTTAATTGGCACCGTGCAGCCGAACGAACCCATTAACGACCGGATAAGGTTGTGACCACCCCGCGCAGCCGCGCTGTTCACTCGCGCTGCGGGGGACAGCGCAGGCACGCCTGAGCGAGCCCGCAGAAATAAGGATAAAACCAAGCTAGACGTGGGAATTTTCCAGGCAGTCGCCCTTCAAAAGATGCGCCACACAGACAACACGAATCAGGCCACTGAAATTCTTTACCCCCCCGTACCGTAAGTGAACCTCCCGATCAATGTAGGACAATACCGCATTAACAGAGCATTCATTGGAACTGGCGATACCTGAAAGAATGTTCCAGTACACGTTCTCAAGACGCAGGCACGTCGCCAGACCGTTAAGCCGAACGGATTTGGAATGTGGCTGCGCCAGCGTCATATTGAAATCCTCGACAAAAGGATCATGGCGTATTTCCACCTCTCGATGTAACAACTTAAGCTCTCGCTCAGCACTTCGTAACACCATAACCGCCACCTTCAAATCATTGAGTTTTAAACACCAAAAGAAATATTCAAAAACAAATAAATGTCCCGATGTATAAAACATGATTGGCGATTTTATAGCCAGAAGCCCCTACACCTTATCACTGTAGGAGATGGCAACAGGAAATAGCGGAATATCGTTTAACCTTGAAGGGACTATGAAGAAAGCGAGGAGAACTGCAGCGCAGGACATTCGGGCCTTGAGCTGCCCGAGTGATTGCGCAATGAAGGCGGGTGACGAGAGGGAGGAACAGTTGAAGAGCGGGACGAGTGGCACTTGAAGCCACCCGCCCCTGGCCGTTACTTCGATTCAAGCATCGAGCGCAACATCCAGGCCGTTTTCTCATGAACCTGCATGCGTTGTGTCAGCAGGTCAGCTGTCGGCTCATCGCTAACCTTATCCAGAAGAGGAAAGATACTACGAGCAGTACGGACAACAGCCTCTTGACCCTGCACCAGACTTTTGATCATATCTTCAGCACTTGGCACGCCTTCTTCTTCCTTGATGGAAGACAGGCGCGCATAGGTCGAATAAGTGCCAGGAGCAGGGAAGCCCAACGCACGAATACGCTCGGCAATAGAGTCAACCGCCAGTGCCAGTTCGTTATACTGTTCTTCAAACATTAAATGCAGCGTGCGAAACATCGGCCCGCTGACATTCCAGTGAAAGTTGTGAGTCTTGAGGTAAAGCACATAAGTATCCGACAGCAGATGCGACAGACCGTCCACGATCGACTTGCGATCCTCTTCACTGATACCAATATCGATTGCCATGTTTCATGCCCTTTTAGTGAGGATTGAAAAGCAGTAAAGACCACTACTCTATCAAGAGAACCCGAATGGCGCAGCTTTCCGTTGGTGCGATGCTGCCAGCTGACAGCGACTCGCACCAATGCCACGGCTGTTCCAACGGGGCCGCAGCGGGCACCCGGCGCGGAAAATCCCCGCCAGCCTGTAAGAATCATCAGCAAAATCCGCCAGAGCCCTCTGTTTCGGCCTCTGCAGAGGCACTAAAGGACAGCGTGATGCCAAGGCAGGACAGGCGCCTGCACCATTATCGATTGCTGATTTGAGTAGGATCAGGCTTTGCTGTTAAATACACGGCGTGTCGCCAACGAGTTGTCATCCAGCGCTGGCACATAGGCCGGCCCAGCGTCCGTGCATCACGCCTCATCTTGTTCAGAAGCGTACCGGGCGTTACCAGCTATTTCTTGTAATCCTTCTTGCATGTGAGCTTTTTAAAATGTTGAAAATCGTCCACCTGGTAACGGGAGCAGCAGCCCTGTTGCTCTCTTTCATACCCAGCCTGCGTAGTGAAGCGGCATCTCTCTACCTGCAAAATCCTGACGCGATCTGCCTGGCTTTTCTAGGGCTGCTTAACCTGATACTCGCTCCGGTCATTCCTTACTGGAATCGAGGCCCGCGTCATAATCTGCAAAATCTGGTCAGTGCACTGCTTGTCATTGCGGTAATCGTACAAACGCTAACCTTGCTTGTTCCTCTACCAGGCATCGCAGGCCAACCCGCCATTCTGGTGAGCCTGGCTATCGCCATCGTAGCCGTCGCCCTGCACCTGGGTGTCAGCTTTTACAGGTCTTACACCCCTTCGTCCGCGCCGCAAAGCCACGACATGGGAAATCGTGATACCGGCACCGTAAAGTGGTTCAACACGTCCAAGGGTTTCGGCTTCATCTCCCGGGATTCCGGCGACGATATTTTTGTGCATTTTCGCGCCATTCGCGGTGAGGGTCATCGCGTACTGGTCGAAGGGCAACGCGTCGAATTTTCCGTGATGAACCGCGACAAAGGCCTGCAGGCCGAAGATGTCATTGCAGCCCTGCCCCGCCGCTAATTGTTTCAAGCAATAAAAAACCGCGACCTCCTGACGGAAGTCGCGGTTTTTTTATGCCAGCCGATCAATAGTGAGGTGGCGGAGCATCTTCCTCGAAGGTCTCGAACTGGCTGCCCATTTCCTCCTGACGCTTGAGCATCGCCGCCATCTGCAGTTGCAGATGATCCAATTCGCGCCGCTGCTTTACCAGCACGTCATTGAGTGCCTGGATCGTATCGTCCTGAAAGGCCATACGGCTTTCAAGCTCCATGACTCGCTCTTCAAGGCTCATGATTACTCCTCCTCAAATCGAAAATCATTTGTCAGTACCGGCTTCAACTGCCGACGGATTGCCGAGAGCTGTTCGTCGGTATAAGCGATGGCAGCATGCTTGCCCCACACGGGCGCAGGCCAGGCGGCATCGTCACGTTTGCGCACGATGACGTGCATATGCAGCTGGCTCACTACGTTGCCCAAGGCGGCAACATTGATTTTATCCGCATCGAAGAGCTCGTTCAGCACCTTGGCCAGCGCACTCGTCTCCTGCCACAACTGCATCTGGTCTGCTGCACTCAGCTGAAAGACTTCGGTGATGTCTGCGCGGCGCGGCACCAGAATGAACCAGGGGTAGTGGCTGTCGTTGGAGAGCAGTAACCGGCATAGCGGAAAGTCGCCAATCGGCAAGGTGTCTTGTTGAAGACGGGAATCCAGAACGAACACGATAAAAAGCTCCTGATTGCCAGGTGAATGCACCTGCCCTGTCGGTAACAGGGTGCTGCGATAGGCAGTCAGGATACTAGGCTTCGCGTAAGGCTTCACCTGCGCACCAGAATGCATCCACTGCAACGGTCGCCGCACCGATTTGACGCCACTGACTGACGGCGGATCCCGCTGAAAACAGCCTCACCCTGAACCACCCCCTTACAATTGCCTACCTCGCGTACATGAAAATGAAACATCCATTGCCTCACCATGACCGCCACCCATAGCAATGCTCCAGGTTCAGGCGAACCCGATGGGGAATGCACCAAAATCACACACTGCTGTTGCGTCAGCAACACGGTGGATTCGTTTTCTACTCAATGTAAGCCTATACCGGTAACGTTTTTGGGCGAGAGGGGCAGAAGCCAGCCTTGGCGGAGAAAAGCCAGAGGTATTTTCAAAAAATAAAAATAGTCATTTAAAACAGCTAGATAGAGCAAAAAGGCGATCTTGATTCTGATTTTTCACAAAATTTTTTCATTTTCGGAAACTTTGTGCACGCTTGTTGCTTTATCACCCATATGATCACGACACCCCTGGCGGAAAACAGGGGTGACAGCATCAAGGGAAACAAGGCTTGCGACCCTGAGGGACGCCGTGACGGACCGCACTTTGATCGATCCGACAATGTGCAGAATGCCACTACAGGCTAGCTCGGCTGCGCGTCGTAAAGATTCTGAAAGGATAAGGCTGTAGCTATAGCACCCAAGTCAGCGTGATATAGATTCCGCCGACAAAAATAGAAAGAGCCGCCCAGATAAAAAAACAGGTGGGACGGCAGAAAAATCTTCTAAAAACCAAAGGAGCAATCACGATGAGAGTGATGAAGTGGAGCGCAATCGCACTGGCCGTTACAGCAGCCAGCGCCCAAATGGCAACAGCCGCACCTTTCGTCAGCGATCAGGCTGATGCCAAGGGCTTTGTGGAAGGCAGCACGCTTGACCTGAAGTTGCGCAACTATTATTTCAACCGCGACAAGAAAAACAACCCTGCTCCAGGCGGCCGCAGCGACAAAGACTGGACCCAGGGCATCTGGGCCAACTTCAGCACCGGCTACACTCAAGGCACCATCGGTGTAGGCGTTGAGGCATTCGGCTACGGGGGCCTCAGGCTTTGGGGTCTCGACAAATACTCAGGCTCTGGAAACTTGGTCACTGACGCCAATGGTGATAACGAGGCTACGCAGGGCAAGCTGGGCGGCGCTGTAAAATTCCGCGTATCGAAGACTGAATTGAAAATCGGTGATATGCAGCCTACCAGTCCAGTATTTGCGGTTGGCGGATCACGCCTGCTACCTCAAACCGCTAGTGGTCTAAGCCTGCAAAGCAGTGAGATTGCAGGTCTTGATCTTGAAGCAGGACACTTCTACTCGGGCACAAGCCAGGATGACACCAGTCACGACGGCAGCATCTGGGCAACTTACGCAAACGGCTTCAACGGCCTGAAAGCCAGCAGCGCAGATTTTGTTGGCGGCAAGTACGCAGTGACCGACGGTTTGGGCGTAGCTTTCTATGCAGCCAAACTCGAAGACATCTGGGATCAGTACTACGGTAACGTGAACTACGCATTGCCTTTGGGGAATGATCAGTCACTGGCTTTCGACGTCAACCTGTACCGCACCCTTGACGAAGGCAGCGCTAAAGCTGGGTCGATTAACAACACCACTTACTCGGCATCGGCAGCCTATTCATTCCTGGCAGCGCATACCATTACCGTTGCGTACCAGAAAGTCGACGGCGATACACCGTTCGACTACATCGGTATAGGCGACAACAATCGTGGCGGCGACTCGATTTTCCTGGCCAACTCCGTTCAGTACTCCGACTTCAACGGTCCAGGCGAGAAATCGTGGCAAGTGCGCTACGACCTGAACATGACTCCTTACGGCGTTCCTGGCCTGAGCTTCATGACCCGCTACCTCAACGGTGACAACATTGATGGCACCAAAGTAGACGCGTCCAGTGCCTATGCCAACATGTATGGAGCCGACGGTAAGCACCACGAAACCAACCTTGAAGCCAAATACGTTGTACAGACTGGCCCAGCCAAAGATCTGTCCTTCCGTATGCGTCAGGCATGGCACCGTGGTAACGATGCCCAGGCAGATGGCGACGTCAACGAGTTCCGCCTGATTGTCGATTACCCGATCTCGATCCTGTAATCACCGCTCAGCACTCGTTAATAGAAGAAGCCCGGCACATGCCGGGCTTTTTCATGCTCCCATCAAAGCGCTCTGACGCCACCTGCAAGCCAGCCCCGCCCTGTACGCGACCGGCACACCGCCGTACAATGCCAGGTCATTTCATGTCTCAGCAACCGACAACGGCCAACCATGCGCACCAGTCAATTTTTGCTCGCCACACAGAAAGAAACCCCTTCCGATGCGGTCGTGGTCAGCCATCAGCTGATGCTGCGCGCCGGCATGATCCGCAAGTTAGCATCCGGTCTTTACACCTGGCTGCCCATGGGCCTGCGCGTGCTGCGCAAGGTCGAAGCCATTGTTCGTGAAGAAATGGACGCCGCAGGCGCACTCGAAATCTTGATGCCCGGCATTCAACCCGCAGAGCTGTGGCAGGAATCCGGACGCTGGGAGCAGTATGGCCCGGAGCTGATGCGTCTGGTCGACCGCCACAACCGTGAGTTCTGCCTGGGCCCGACCCACGAAGAAGTCATCACCGATCTGGCACGCAATGAGCTCAACAGCTATAAACAGCTGCCAATCAATCTGTACCAGATCCAGACCAAATTCCGTGACGAGATCCGCCCACGCTTCGGCCTGATGCGTGGACGCGAGTTCGTCATGAAAGACGCTTACTCGTTCCACGCCGATCACGAATCGCTGCAGGTCACCTACGATCGCATGCACCTGGCATACAGCAACATCTTCACCCGCCTAGGCCTCAAATTCCGCCCGGTCGAAGCGGATAACGGCTCGATTGGTGGCGCAGGCTCGCACGAATTCCACGTACTGGCCGAATCCGGCGAAGACGATATCGTGTTCAGCGATGGCTCCGATTACGCAGCCAACATCGAAAAAGCCGAAGCGGTGCCTCGCGAAAAGACTCGTCCGGCCGCTACTGAAGAATTGCGTCTGATCGACACTCCAAACGCCAAAACCATCGCCCAACTGGTGGAGGGTTTCGGTCTGCCCATCGAGAAAACCGTCAAGACTCTGGTGGTCCATGCGGCCGAAGAAGGCAAGCTGATCGCCCTGATCATCCGCGGCGATCACGAGCTCAATGAAATCAAGGCCAGCCAGCTGGAACAGGTCGCCAGCCCGCTGGTCATGGCGTCCGAAGCCGAACTGCGCGACGCCATCGGCGCAGGCGCGGGCTCGCTGGGCCCATTGAACCTGCCACTGCCGTGCATCATCGACCGCTCTGTCGAGCTGATGAGCGACTTCAGCGTGGGTGCCAACATCGACGACAAGCACTACTTCGGCGTCAACTGGGAGCGCGATCTGCCGGTGCCGACCGTCGCCGACCTGCGTAACGTGGTTGCGGGCGATCCAAGCCCGGATGGCAAAGGCACGCTGGAAATCAAGCGCGGCATCGAAGTGGGTCACATCTTTCAGCTGGGCACCAAGTACAGCGAAGCGATGAAGTGCCAGGTGCTGGGTGAGAACGGCAAGCCGGTCAATCTGGCGATGGGTTGCTACGGCATCGGTGTTTCCCGGGTGGTGGCGGCTGCCATCGAACAGAACAGCGACGAAAACGGCATCATCTGGAACGACACCCTCGCACCGTTCCAGATTGCGCTGGTTCCGCTGCGCTACGAGACAGACGCCGTTCGTGAAGCGACGGACAAACTGTACGCCGACCTGACGGCTGCCGGTTTTGAAGTATTGCTCGACGACCGCGACAAGAAGACCAGCCCGGGCATCAAGTTCGCCGACATGGAACTGATCGGTATCCCGCATCGCATCGTGGTGAGCGACCGAGGCCTGGCCGAAGGCAATCTGGAATACAAGAGCCGTACCGAATCGCAACCGCAAGCCATTGCGGTCGCGGACGTGCTGTCGTTCATCCAGGGCAAAGTGAACCGCTGAGTCAAAAGGCGCACCTGCTCGCAGGTGCGCCGCTCTTCACTCGCCCAATCCGCATCAGAGATCCCATGCTCAAACGAAGCACCTTAAGCCTCGGCAGCGCCGTTCTGTGCGGCTCATTTCTCGTCGGCGGCTGTGCCAACCAGCTCTCTCAGCGCAGCGAGCACGAGGAGCGAGTCGAACGCAAACTGCTCGAACATACCCTGCAAGTCGATATCGGCGAACCCAAGACACTGGAGTTGCCGCAACGCCGCGTGCGGATTCACGAGCACAAATCGTTCGAGGTCACCGACTTTGAAGTCACTCGACACTATGACCGCTACACGCCTTACCAACCGTGGCGGGAGGTCTACGAGATCCCGCTCGGCGCGATAGCGGTTGTCGCAGGTGTCGGGGCCAACGTGGTCAACGTGTTTGCGCTGGGCAATTTGCCGGAAAGCATGACCAAGGACTGGATTCACTATGGCGTGGCAGGTCTGAACCCGTTCATGAATGCCCCGTCCCACGGTCGCGCCGAGCAGAATCTGGCGAGCATCGACGAGGTTCAGAAGGACAAGCGGATCGAGAACTCCACCCTGCCCTGGAATGAACGCCCGGTGATGGTCAAGGCTGGCAATGAAACTCACGAAATGAGCACTGACCGCAACGGCATCCTGCGCCTGAACCTGCTGGACAGCCCGTTTGCGGAACAGGACCTGAGCCGCATCACGCGCATCTATATCAATGTCGAAGACGATCAGGACAGCGCGCACGCGAACGCCAGTTTGCCAATCAGCCACTCGCTACGCGGCAAGTTGCTGGAGGCGCACGCCCTGATCTACGACGACCTGGAAGATGACGAGGTCAGCCAGTGGGTGCATCGCGTCAAACGTCTTTCTGACATGGGGCTGGAAGAAGAAGCCAGCGAGCTGGAACAGAGCCTGATCGAACTGACGCGCAACGATCCGCAGTTGCAGGGTGAGTTTCTCAAGTCTCTCGCCAGAGACGCTGGCCGCCTGGTCGCCGTTCCTGCCCAGAGTCAGTAGCAAGAACCCGTAACATGAAAGGCCGCGGCGTATAACCGCGGCCAGTCATTATCGAGAGAACAATTCCAGTTGCTCATGGGCTGCACGCAGATCGTGCAAACGTACGCCTATGCCCAGCAAGCGGACCGGCTTGCCACCACGGGCGAACGCCTGAGCCAGCAACTGTTCATAGCTGCCCAGATCCCTGCCGGCTCCGGACTGCTCCAGAGTCGTCTGCGTAAAGTCGTGAAACTTCACTTTGACGAACGGCTTGCCGGGCCGGTACTGCCCTTCCATTCTGGCCATGCGGCCACTCAACGTTTCCAGCAGGTCCGGCAGCTTTTCCAGGCAGGCCGCCAGATCGGGCAGATCCGTGTCGTAGGTATTTTCAACGCTGACTGACTGACGTCGGCTGTCATTCTGCACGGGGCGGTCATCGATCCCGTGCGCCAGACTCCAGAGGCGCTCGCCAAAGCTGCCGAATTCCCGGACCAGCGCGAGCTTGCTGCGGCTTCGCAGGTCGGCGCAGTCGACGATACCCAGCCGGCCGAGCTTGTCTGCGGTGACTTTTCCGACGCCGTGAAGCTTGGTGACCGGCAAGGAAGCGACGAAATCCTCGACCTGATCCGGTGTGATGACGAACAACCCGTTGGGCTTTTTCCAGTCGCTGGCGATCTTGGCGAGAAACTTGTTGGGCGCAACGCCCGCCGACACAGTGATGTGCAACTGATTCGAGACCCTGCGACGGATGTCCTGCGCGATGCGCGTGGCACTGCCGGAAAAATGCCCGGCCTCGGACACATCCAGAAAGGCCTCATCCAGAGACAACGGCTCTATAAGGTCGGTGTAATCGCGAAAGATCGTGTGGATTTCCCGCGATGCTTCTTTATAAGCATCCATGCGCGGCTTGACGATGGTCAGGTCCGGGCAGAGTTTGAGCGCATGCCGGGACGACATGGCCGAACGCACCCCATAGGCGCGCGCCTCGTAATTACAGGTCGCAATCACCCCGCGCCGCTCCGCAGAGCCGCCTACCGCCAGCGGCTTGCCAGCGAGGTCGGGCTCGTCACGCATTTCAATGGCTGCATAAAAGCAGTCACAGTCGATGTGGATGATTTTGCGCTGCGTCATGACCTGATGGGATTTTGCAATCAATGGCCGCGCAGTATCTCATTCGTACCGCCAAGTAACATCCAATGATGCGAAAGGTCGCCATGAAAAGTAGTCAAAAGCCCATCACGCATGACCGAAAAAGCCGCAAAGCCCCGTCATGCAAGCGCCGATGCCGTGCAGACCGATCATTTGGATCCGCTAAGCATTTGAAGAAAAAGCACTTTTTTAAAACTAACCATTGACACCTCGCCATCTCTCTGTAGAATGCCGCCACACAGACGCGGGATGGAGCAGTCTGGTAGCTCGTCGGGCTCATAACCCGAAGGTCGTCGGTTCAAATCCGGCTCCCGCAACCAAACATCAAGAAAGGCTACTCGAAAGAGTGGCCTTTTTTGTGCGCGCCTGAAAAGCACCCTTCTAAGGCCTGGACATGGACCATTCCTCGCGCAGATATAGATCGCTCCCGGCGACCTGCGGCAAATCCTGACCAAAGGCCTTACGCTTTCCTGATAATGCCCCACGCAAGCGCGCAGCCCTGAAAACTGCGCATCCGAACCCAATCGTGCAAAATCTGCACAATCTGCTACTCATTTGCAGGCTTTCCGGATTAAGGGTTGACACATCGGCGTTCGGCTGTAGAATGCCGCCACACAGACGCGGGATGGAGCAGTCTGGTAGCTCGTCGGGCTCATAACCCGAAGGTCGTCGGTTCAAATCCGGCTCCCGCAACCAAACATCAAGAAAGGCTACTCGAAAGAGTGGCCTTTTTTGTTTCCGGTAAAAAAGCAGTGCGGGCAACGGATAACTGTCTGACAAAAAAGACTATTTCCAAAGCCCTTTGAAACCCTATCATCACATCTGTAACGTAATGCGTGCATTTACGACAGTTTTTGCGTGCGCTGCCGATAGGTGTTACTAAGCTGAATCACGACTGAACCGTAGCTGAACAGCATCACCCGGCTCGATTCGCTATTCGCTCGTTAGACGTTGACGCGCTAACATCCTGAAATATTTTCTGCGTAGGGATTGGTAACTTGGCTGCATACCTCCATCCTGTCGCGCACGATCCAAGGAGTGATTGATGCGCGACAACATGTCCGATTCCAATGAAACCATTGATGCAGAGCAACCCATCAGCCCACCGCGCCATAACTGGCGGGAGCTGCTGAGCAAATACCGACAGCCCATCGGGCTGGCAGTGATGCTGCTGTTGTTCAGCCTGGCCCTTATAGCCTGCCGCCACATGCTGGTCGAAATGGACTGGTATGCGCTGCACGACTCGCTGTTCGCAGTCCCCCTGCCCGCCCTGGGCGGTGCGCTGCTCGCGGCAATCGTCGGCTATATCATCCTGATGGGCTATGAACTGTCGGCCAGTCGCTATGCCAATGTCGACCTGCCCATCAAGACGCTGCTTCTCGGCGGCTTCACCTCATTTGCCATCGGCAATGCGGTCGGCCTGTCGATGCTGTCCGGTGGCTCGGTGCGCTACAGGCTTTATTCACGCCACGGCGTAGGCGCAATCGAAATTGCCCGCATGACCGTGTTCGCCAGCCTGTCACTGGGTTGTGCGCTGCCGCCGCTGGCTGCACTGGCCACGTTGAGCAACCTTTCAGGCGCGTCACTGGCACTCAAGCTTCCCGTCGACGTGCTGGCTGTCGTCGCCACAGCAGTTTTGATCGGCAGCCTGCTGCTGGCGGTGTTTGTCTACCGTCGCCGCCTGCCGGAACAGGACATCCCGCACAATATTCTGGTTCGTCTCGGTCGTCGTACCTTGCGCCTGCCGGATTTGAAGCTGACGCTGATCCAGCTGGTGATCACCGCGCTGGATGTCGCCGCCGCAGCGATGGTCCTGTACCTCCTGCTGCCGCACGCGCCGCCGCTGGGTGCATTCATCCTTATCTATCTGCTGGCCCTCGCTGCTGGCGTACTCAGCCATGTGCCTGGCGGCGTCGGTGTGTTCGAAGCGATTCTGCTCGCAGCCTTTGCCAACGAACTGGGTGCCGCCCCGCTCGCCGCTGCGCTGCTGCTGTACCGCCTGATCTACGTGATCCTGCCGCTGCTGCTGGCCTGTCTTACCCTGCTGTTTACCGAAGCCCAACGTCTGCTGCCGACCCGGCAGGCCATGCGCGTCGCCTCAGGGCTGGCGGCACCGATTCTGGCACTACTGGTTTTCTTGTCGGGGGTGGTGCTGCTCTTCTCTGGTGCCACCCCTGAAATCGATACCCGTCTGGAAAACGTCGGCTTCATGATCCCGCATCGACTGATCTATGCGTCGCACTTCGGTGCCAGTCTGGTGGGCGTACTGTGCCTGTTGCTTGCCCAGGGCCTGCGTCGGCGACTGTCGGCCGCATGGATGCTGACTTCTATTTTGCTGCTGGTCGGTGCAGTGCTGTCGATACTCAAAGGCTTCGACTGGGAAGAAGCCAGCATGCTGCTGCTGACCGCCTGCCTGCTGCTGACCTTCCGCCGCTCGTTCTACCGTCCAAGCCGCCTGCTGGAGCTGCCGTTCTCGCCGGTCTACCTGATTGCCAGCATTTGTGTGGTCGGTGCCTCGATCTGGCTGCTGCTGTTCGCCTATCAGGACGTGCCCTACAGTCACCAGTTGTGGTGGCAGTTCACCCTCGATGCAGACGCCCCGCGCGGCCTGCGTTCGGCGCTGGGCAGCGCAGTACTGCTGGTGGTGGTTTCGCTGACCTGGTTGCTGCGTACTGCCAGGCCGGTCATCAAGCTGCCCGACGCAGCAGATCTGGACAAGGCGGCCGAGATCCTCAAGGCATCCAAACAGCCGGATGGCGGCCTGGTGCTGACCGGCGACAAGGCGATCCTGTTTCATCCGGCCGGCAATGCATTCCTGATGTACTCGCATCGCGGCCGCAGTCTGGTGGCGCTTTACGATCCGATCGGCCCTACACAGCAGCGTGCCGAGCTGATCTGGCAATTCCGCGATCTGTGCGACGTGCACCATGCACGTCCGGTGTTCTACCAGGTACGTGCAGAAAACCTGCCGTTCTACATGGACATCGGTCTCACCGCCATCAAGCTGGGTGAAGAAGCGCGCGTCGACCTGCGGCGCTTCGACATCGACGCCAAGGGCAAGGAGATGAAGGACCTGCGTTACACCTGGAACCGGGGTGGCCGCGATGGTCTTTCGCTGGAAATCTACGAACCGGGCCAGGCGCCGATCGACGAGCTGAAAGTGATTTCCGACGCCTGGCTGACGGGCAAGAATGTCCGTGAAAAAGGCTTCTCCCTGGGCCGCTTCAGCACCGAGTACCTAAAGTACTTCCGCATTGCCATCGTGCACTTTCAGGGCAAGCCGGTCGCGTTCTCCAACCTGCTGGAAACCACCAGCCCGGAACTGGCCAGCCTTGACCTGATGCGCTCTCACCCGGATGCGCCCAAGCTGACCATGGAGTTCATGATGGTCGGCCTGATTCTGCATTACAAAGCCCAGGGCTATGCGCGCTTCAGCCTGGGCATGGTGCCTTTGTCGGGTCTGCAGCCACGACGCGGTGCACCCATCACCCAGCGTCTGGGTTCGATGATCTTCCGCCGTGGCGAACAGCTGTACAACTTCCAGGGGCTGCGTCGCTTCAAGGACAAGTTCCAGCCTGACTGGGAACCTCGTTATATGGCCGTGCCTGCCGGACTTGATCCGCTCGTGGCACTGGCTGACACCGCCGCCCTGATTGCGGGCGGCCTGACTGGATTGGTGAAACGCTGATGATTCGACGCTCCTGGCGCCTTTTGCTCGCAGCTCTGGTAATTGTTCTTTTAATCGTAGCGCTGGGAGTCTGGGTCTGGACCCGCCCCGCCCCGCCCGCATCACTGGAACACTCGAACCTTGACGGTGGCGCGCCGCTGACCAGCGTAACACCGGCCACCAGCATCAAGACCCGTATCGCACTGGCCGTTACCGCTGAAGACATGTTGACCGACAAACAATTGCTGGCGATCAGCAAGGATGCGTCAGCACGCATCATTCAGGTGGTGTTGCCCAAGGACGACTGCGTCCTGCAGCAGAAGACCTTCCAGGACGCTCTGGCGAAGCTCGACGGCCCGGCAAAGGTCGTCGGTGGCATAGGCCCTGGTGCAACGCTGGCCTGGCGCTGGCTGGCCGGACAGACCGATGACAAGGCGCAGGCCATTTCCGTAGGTTTTGCGCTTGAACATGCCTCGAACCCGCCGCCTGTTGTGGAAGAGGATGAAAAGCCACCACAGATCTGTGACGTGCCACTGCCACAAAAGGCTGAGCACGGGCACTGGCTGGCCGCCTGGAATGACGCGCCGGATGATCCGAGCGCAGCGTTCGTGCGCGACCAGACCAACGCCGACACCAGCATCAGCGACTACGACATTCCGCTGCCTCAGGTGCTCAATACCGAACTTCGTCATCTGCTGCTCGGCGAGAATGACAGCGGCGGACTGGGCATACCAACGGTCGAAGTCCCGGCCAGCCAGCCGTCTGACACGGTGACGCTGTTCATGTCCGGTGACGGCGGATGGCGCGACCTGGACAAGGTCGTGGCTGGCGACATGGCCAAGATGGGCTACCCGGTGGTCGGCATCGATGTGCTGCGCTACTACTGGGAACACAAGACGCCGGAACAGACCGCCGTCGACCTCACCGACCTGATGAACCACTACCGTCAGAAATGGGGCACCAAGCGCTTCATCCTGGCTGGCTACTCGTTCGGTGCGGACGTTATGCCAGCCATCTACAATCGCCTGGCCGTAGACGATCAGAACCGGGTTGACGCAATCATTCTGCTGGCCTTCGCGCGCACTGGCAGCTTCGAGATTCACGTTGACGGCTGGCTCGGTAACGCAGGCAAGGAAGCCACCACCGGACAGGAAATGGCCAAGCTGCCAGCCGCCAAGGTGTTCTGCGTTTACGGCGTAGAAGAGAAGAAAGACAGCGGTTGCACCGACACCACCGCCGTTGGCGAAGCGGTTCAGTTACCAGGCGGTCATCACTTCGATGAAGACTACCCGGCACTGGCCAAACGTCTGATCGACGCGATCAACAAGCGTCAGGGCAAGACTACCGCTCAGTAACGCTGCAGTCTGCGACCCAAAAAAATCCCGGCACCGTGAGGTTGCCGGGATTTTTTTATCTGCGCTGCCGGACAACCCGGACAACGTTTACATCTCCACTTGCGTACCCAGCTCGATCACCCGGTTGAACGGCAGCTTGAAGAAGCGCAAGTTGCCGTTGGCGTTCTTGAGCATGAAGGCGAACAACGCTTCACGCCAACGCGCCATGCCATCCATCTTGGACGGGATCACCGTCTCGCGGCTGAGGAAGTACGTGGTGCGCATCGGACTGAAGTCCAGCTCCGGCAAGTGACACAAGGCCAGCGCAGCCGGCACATCGGGCTCATCGATAAAGCCGAAGTGCAGGATCACCCTATAGAAGCCTTCGCCATAGGATTCCACTTCGAAGCGCTGAGCGGACGGTACACGCGGCGAATCTTCATACACCACCGTCAACAGCACCACTTGTTCATGCAACACCTGGTTGTGCAGCATATTGTGCAACAGCGCATGGGGCACGGCATCCGAACGCGCCGTCAGGAACACTGCCGTGCCCTGCACCCGATGCGGGGGCTGGACGCGAATACTGCCGATGAAGATCGGCAATGGCAGGCCGCCCTCGTCGATTCGCTCCGCGAGCAATTGCTTGCCGCGCTTCCAGGTGGTCATGAGAATAAACAGCACCGCACCCGCCAGCACCGGGAAGGCCCCGCCCTGGAAGATCTTCGGCACGTTGGCCGCGAAGAACAGACCGTCCACCAGCAGCAGGCAGATCAGCAATGGAACGGCCAGCAATGGCGGCCATTTCCAGAGCATCAGCATGACCGTCGACACCAGAATGGTGGTGCAGAGCATGGTCCCGGTCACCGCCACGCCGTAGGCGGACGCCAGCGCGCCAGACGATTCGAAGCCGATCACCAGCAGAATCACGCCCGCCATCAGCGCCCAGTTGACGGCACCGATATAGATCTGGCCTTGCGCGTCGCTGGAGGTGTGCTGGATGTGCATGCGCGGAATGTAGCCCAACTGGATCGCCTGCAGCGTCATCGAGAAGGCACCGGAGATCACCGCTTGCGAGGCAATGATGGTCGCCATCGTCGACAGACCGATCAGTGGCAGCAGCGCCCAGCCCGGCGCCAGCAGGTAGAACGGGTTACGAACCGTTTCAGGATTGCCCAGCACCAGCGCACCCTGACCGAAATAGTTGAGCAGCAACGCAGGCAGCACGAGGATGAACCAGGCACGTGAAATCGGCTTGCGGCCAAAGTGACCCATGTCGGCATACAGCGCCTCGGCCCCCGTCAGGGCGAGCACCACAGCACCCAGAATGGCCACACCAATGCCCGGATGAATGATGAAGAAATTCACACCCCATGCCGGATTGACCGCTTTCAGCACTTCCGGCGACTGCATGATGCCATAGACACCCAGCGCACCGAGCACCAGAAACCAGGTCACCATCACCGGGCCGAACAGCACGCCGATGCGCGCGGTGCCATGACGCTGAATCAGAAACAGGCCCACCAGCACCACCAGCGCCATAGGCACGATCCAGTGATCGAGGCCATCGAACGCCAGTTCAAGCCCTTCCATCGCCGACAACACCGAAACTGCCGGGGTGATCATGCTGTCACCGTAGAACAATGCGGCGCCGAACAGTCCGAACACCACCATCATCATTTGCAGGCGGGGATGCTTGGCCGACGCACGCCGCGCCAGGGCCATCAGCGCCATGATGCCGCCCTCGCCCTGGTTATCGGCACGCAGGACGAACGCCATGTATTTGAAGGAAACCACCCAGATCAGCGACCAGAAGATCAGCGACAGTACCCCGAGAATCGCATCATGGGTCACTTCCACGCCGTATCCCCCCTGAAACACCTCCTTGAGGGTGTACAGCGGACTGGTGCCGATGTCGCCGTAAACCACCCCGACTGCGGCGATCAGCAGTCCGATGGGCTTGGCAGCGCCTCCGGCCTCCGCATGACTGTTTGCTTGACTCATCCACTACTCCCGGAAACCAGACATGAGGTTCAACACTGAGAACATCACAAGGCGTAACAATTCAGATTCAGCCAGACATTGACATGCCTCGGCGCGATGGCGCGAAGCATAACGCAGCACTCGTCGTAATTCTTGGTGAAACGCAGATGGTTATATCGATCCGGCCTGCCACCACGCCTTGATCACGGCCCCTTGAAGCAGTTTTTCGAAGCAACATTTCTCATGGAACGACAAAAATATCGGCCGGTCATTACTTAAGCCTGCCGCATCAGGGGTCTTCAAGAACCGCATCGACGCCAGGGCACCCTGATCCCCTCCCACCGAGATGCTCTGATGACCACACAAAACCTGACTGTCCAGCCGTTACCCTTCCAGCCCTCATTTGAAGTCGTTCCGGACGATGAAGCGCAGACCAGCAAAGAGCTGGTCGAAGCCATGCATTCCATCCTCGAGACCACGTATCAAGACACGGGGCACGCCATTCGCAGTGTGCACGCCAAGGCTCACGGCTTGCTTCACGGTCAGATTCAGGTCTACGGCGACCTGCCCGAGCCGTTGGCCCAGGGTGCCTTTGCCAGGCCCGGCAACTTCCCGGTCGTCATGCGCTTCTCGACCAACCCGGGCGACATTCTCGACGACAAGGTATCCACGCCCAGAGGCCTGGCCATCAAACTGGTCGGCGTCGAAGGCGCGCGCTTGCCTGGCAGCGCAGAGGCAACCACTCAGGATTTCGTCATGCAAAACGCCAAGGCCTTTACCGCCAAGGACCCCAAGGCCTTCCTGAAGACCTTGAAGTTGCTGGCCAAAACGACCGACAAGGCTCCGGGCATGAAACGTGCGTCGTCTGCCGTCCTGCGCGGCATTGAGTCGGTGATCGAGTCTGCAGGGGGCGAAAGTGGCACACTGAGAAGTCTCGGCGGGCACCCGATGACCCACATCCTCGGCGAGACGTTCTACACCGTCGTGCCTTTTCTATATGGCCCCTACTACGCCAAGCTCAGCGTCGTGCCCGTCTCCGCCGAGCTGATTGCGCTGACCGACAAGGCGCTGGACCTCAAAGACAATCCGGACGGTCTGCGCGAAGCGGTCAAAGCGTTTTTTCTTGAACACGACGCCAGCTGGGAAGTCCGCGTTCAGCTGGCCACGGACCTGGAAAAAATGCCGATCGAGGACGCCTCGGCGATCTGGCCGGAAGACCTCAGCCCCTACGTCACCGTCGCTCGCATCGATGTGCCCCGCCAGTCGTCGTGGTCCGAGCAAAACGTTCAGGAAATTGACGAAGCCATGGCATTCAGCCCGTGGCACGGCCTTGAGGCGCATCGTCCATTGGGCGGCGTCATGCGCGTGCGCAAACCGGCCTATGAACACTCGGCGGGCTTTCGCAGTCAGCACAACGGCTGCCCGATGCACGAACCGCGGCGCTGAGAACATGTGAAAGTCAGTCCAGGCCTATCCATGCGGGCCTGGACTGCATTCAAAAATGTCTCAGTCGCACGCTGCAACCTCGTCCATGCCCCTCAATACACTGCGTGCACCGAAGCTACTGTCGATCATGATGCGATCGAATGGGTGGGCGCTGGCCCCGGCTGCGTCTCGCGTACGTCGTAATTCTCATGCAAACGCTGGTCATCCTGTCCACTCACCGCTAGAATTGCGCACTTTTTGATCAGAGGCGCAGCAAGCGCCCAGTCAGCGCCTGCGCTTCGCGTCCGGGTGCCCTTCACGCCGAGGTTTGCCATGTCCACCGTCACCACGCCGTCCGCCCCCAAGGTTGGATTCGTTTCACTGGGTTGCCCAAAGGCACTCGTTGACTCTGAACGCATCCTGACCCAACTGCGCATGGAAGGTTACGAAGTCGTTGCGACCTACGAGGACGCCGACGTGGTGGTGGTCAACACCTGTGGCTTCATCGATACGGCCAAGGCCGAGTCGCTGGAAGTGATCGGCGAAGCCATCAAGGAAAACGGCAAGGTCATCGTTACCGGCTGCATGGGCGTCGACGCCAATGTCATCCGCGACGTACACCCCAGCGTGCTGTCGGTGACCGGCCCGCAGCAATATGAACAGGTGGTCAACGCGGTGCACGACGTAGTGCCGCCCCGTCAGGATCACAATCCGCTGATCGATCTGGTGCCGCCACAAGGTGTCAAACTGACCCCGCGTCACTACGCGTATCTGAAAATTTCCGAAGGCTGCAACCACAGTTGCAGCTTCTGCATCATCCCGTCGATGCGCGGCAAGCTGGTCAGCCGCCCGGTGGGCGATGTGCTGGACGAGGCCAAGCGCCTGGTAAAATCCGGCGTGAAGGAACTGCTGGTCATTTCCCAGGACACCAGCGCCTATGGCGTTGACGTCAAATACCGTACCGGTTTCTGGGACGGTCAGCCGGTCAAGACCCGCATGACCGAGCTGTGCCAGGCGCTGGGCTCGATGGGCGTCTGGGTGCGCTTGCACTATGTCTACCCGTACCCGCACGTCGACGAACTGATCCCGTTGATGGCCGCTGGCAAGATCCTGCCGTACCTGGACATCCCGTTCCAGCACGCCAGCCCGAAAATCCTCAAGCTGATGAAGCGTCCGGCCTTCGAAGACAAGACGCTGGCACGCATCAAGAACTGGCGTGAGCAGTGTCCTGACTTGATCATCCGTTCGACCTTCATCGTCGGCTTTCCCGGCGAAACCGAAGAAGACTTCCAGTACCTGCTGGACTGGCTTACCGAAGCGCAGCTGGACCGGGTTGGCTGCTTCCAGTACTCGCCGGTTGAAGGCGCGCCCGCCAATCTGCTGGACGCGGCCATCGTGCCGGACGACGTCAAGCAGGATCGCTGGGATCGTTTCATGGCTCATCAGCAGGCAATCAGCGCTGCGCGCCTGCAGATGAAGATCGGCAAGGAAATCGAAGTGCTGATCGACGAAGTCGACGATCGTGGTGCCGTGGGCCGCTGCTTCTTCGACGCCCCGGAAATCGACGGCAACGTGTTCATCGGCCTGGAAGACGGCAGTACCGTTCAGCCCGGCGACAAGATCATGTGCCGGGTGACCGATGCCGACGAATACGACCTGTGGGCCGAGATGCTCTAAGCGCTCGCCCTGGTTGCAAACGAAAGCCCTGCCCTTTAACCGGCAGGGCTTTTTTGTCTCCGGCTGTTGTCTATCCAGGACCAGCTGAAAGGAGGACGCGAGATGCCGCTGTATACACCGGATACCCACGATTACCCGGAATTGACCGAGGTATGGGAACGCTCGGTGCGCGCGACCCATGACTTTCTGCCAGACGCCTACATCACCCGGCTCAAGGGGCTGCTGCCGCAGTATCTGGGCAGTGTGACCCTGTTCTGTACCCGGGATGAACAGCTCAACATCACCGGCTTTGCGGGCACGCGCAAGACCAGTCTGGATATTCTGTTCATCGACCCGGACCATCGCGGCCAGACGCTGGGCACGCAGTTGCTGGCTCATGCAATCGAGCAGTTCAATATCCGTGAACTGGACGTCAACGAGCAGAATACGCAGGCGTTGGGGTTTTACCGCAGGCATGGTTTCGAGGTTGTCAGCCGCTCTGAAGTCGATGGCCTGGGCCAGCCTTACCCCATGCTCAGAATGCGCCTGATCGATCGTCAATGACATCGATTGCAACGCAGATGCAATGTTGCCGCGATTAACCGTCGCCAGACGGTTACAATGGCGACTTTATTTTAGCAAACGGCTTTTTTGTCATGACAGACCCCATTCGCCTTTCCAAACGCCTAATCGAGCTGGTCGGTTGCTCCCGCCGGGAGGCCGAGCTGTTTATCGAGGGCGGCTGGGTCACGGTGGACGGCGAGGTCATCGAAGAACCGCACTTCAAGGTCAGCACCCAGAAAATCGAACTCAGCCCGGACGCCAAGGCCGACGCCCCGGAGCCGGTGACGATCATCCTGCACAAACCCGCCTCGGCAAGCGCCGAAGAGGCTTTGCAGATGATCACTCCGGGCACGCTTTCCGTAGAGCACAGCTACAGCAAGCGTCCGCTCAAGGGCCACTTCATGCGCCTTGAGGCGATTTCAAGCCTGCAGGCCAACGCCAGCGGCTTGATGGTGTTCAGCCAGGACTGGAAGATCCTGCGCAAGCTCACCGATGACCGCAGCAAGATCGAGCAGGAATACGTGGTGGAGATCTCGGGCGAGATGGTTGCTCATGGCCTCAACCGGCTGAACCACGGCCTGACTTACAAAGGCAAGGAGCTGCCGGCCGTGAAAGCCAGCTGGCAGAACGAGAACCGCCTGCGCTTTGCGATGAAAAATCCGCAGCCCGGCATCATCGCCCTGCTGTGCGAGGCCGTCGGCCTGAAGATCGTCGCCATCCGCCGTATCCGTATTGGCGGCGTGTCCATGGGCAAACTGCCCGAGGGCCAGTGGCGCTACATGACGACCAAGGAAAAGTTCTGACCCTCGCGCCACCCACCTTATTACAGCGCGCATGACCACCGTCATGCGCTGCCCTACGACTTATCAGGAACCACGCCTCATGATGAACAACGACGTACTGCGCAGCGTGCGCTACATGCTCGATATCAGCGACAGCAAGATTGTCGAGATCACCGCACTGACCGGTTTTGAAGTGTCGAAAAGCGATGTCATCGCGTTCATGAAAAAAGAGGAAGAAGAAGGCTACCTGGATTGCAGCGATGAAATCATGGCGCACTTCCTTGATGGCCTGGTCTACTTCAAGCGTGGCAAGGACGAAAGCCGTCCGCCACAGCCGATCGATTTGCCGATCACCAACAATATCGTCCTGAAAAAACTGCGCGTGGCGTTCGAACTGAAAGAAGATGACATGCACGCCATCCTCAAATCAGTCGACTTCCCGGTCTCCAAGCCAGAACTGAGCGCCCTGTTCCGCAAGGTCGGACACACCAACTACCGCGCCTGTGGCGATCAACTGCTGCGCAATTTCCTCAAGGGCCTGACCCTGCGCGTGCGTGGCTGAACCTGCCACGATGAGCTACAAGGTCTCCCCTGTCGGCTTCGTGCGCTCCTGCTTCAAGGAGAAATTCGCCATCCCTCGCCAGCCACAACTGGCCCCGGCGGCCCGCGGAGTGCTGGAGTTGGTGGCACCGTTCGATCAGGGTGAAGC
This sequence comes from Pseudomonas cerasi, assembly GCF_900074915.1. Classification (GTDB taxonomy): domain Bacteria; phylum Pseudomonadota; class Gammaproteobacteria; order Pseudomonadales; family Pseudomonadaceae; genus Aquipseudomonas; species Aquipseudomonas cerasi. Next base: position 1,493,831 of record NZ_LT222319.1, on the reverse strand, counting down.
GGTTCAGGGGCTGGAACAGGTCAGTCACGTCTGGCTGCTGTTTCTGTTCCACCTGGCGCTGGAAGACAAGCCACGCCTGAAGGTGCGCCCGCCGCGCCTGGGTGGCAACCAGTCGATGGGCGTGTTCGCTACCCGCGCAACCCATCGTCCCAATGGCATCGGCCAGTCGGTGGTCAAGCTGGACAAGGTCGAGCCTGGGCGGCTCTGGCTGTCCGGCATCGACCTGCTGGATGGCACGCCGGTGCTGGACATCAAGCCCTACGTACCCTACGCCGATGCAATTGGCGGTGCGACCAACTGCATCGCCAGTGCTGCGCCAGCCCTGATACCGGTGCACTGGCAAGACGCCGCGCTGCAACAGGCTCGCGAACACGCGCTGCGCCTGAATGAGCCGCTGGTCGAACTGATCGAGCAGTGTCTGGCCCAAGACCCGCGCCCGGCCTATCAACTGCCCACGCCGGAACGTCGCTATGGTGCTCAGTTCTGGGATCTGGACGTGCGTTGGCACTACCCGCAAGCGGGTGTGATTTGCGTGCTGGAAGTGCTGCTCGCCTGAAGCTGCTGCTTGCCTAAACTGATCGAGGCGACAAATCCCGCGCAACAAAAACCCGCCTGATCCAGTCAAGGACGAGGCGGGTCTTGTGCAGCCGGTTTACTTCTCGACGAAAGCACGCTCGATCAGATAGTCGCCCGGCTCGCGCATACGCGGCGATACGGTCAGGCCGAAGCTATTGAGCACTTCACTGGTCTCGTCGAGCATGCTTGGGCTGCCGCACAACATGGCACGGTCGTCCTGCGGGTTGATCGGCGGCAGGCCGATGTCGCTGAACAGCTTGCCGCTGCGCATCAGGTCGGTAAGACGACCTTCGTTCTCGAAGGGCTCGCGGGTGACCGTCGGGTAGTAGATCAACTTGTCACGCAGCGCTTCACCGAAAAATTCATTCTGCGGCAGATGCTCGGTGATGAATTCGCGATAGGCGACTTCGTTCACGTAACGCACGCCGTGGCAGAGGATGACCTTCTCGAAACGCTCGTAGGTTTCGGGATCCTGGATGACACTCATGAACGGCGCAAGGCCGGTGCCAGTGCTCAGCAGGTAAAGATGCTTGCCCGGCTTGAGGTCGTCCAGCACCAGCGTACCCGTAGGCTTCTTGCTGATGATGATTTCGTCACCTTCCTTGAGGTGCTGCAACTGGGAGGTCAGCGGGCCGTCCGGCACCTTGATGCTGAAGAATTCCAGATGCTCTTCCCAGTTCGGGCTGGCAATCGAATAAGCACGCATGAGCGGACGACCGTTTGGCTGCTGCAGACCGATCATCACGAACTGACCATTCTCGAAACGCAAACCAGGGTCGCGGGTGCACTTGAAACTGAAGAGGGTGTCGTTCCAGTGGTGGACGCTGAGGACACGCTCGTGGTTCATGTTGCTCATGTACGTGAGGACTCCTGAAAAAATAGTGCGCGCAGAAGCACTGCGCTATTGCGCGACATTCTAGTGGCAGACACAATATCTGTTAAATGAATTATCAAGATATAGGTTATCGGTTATATAGATATGCGATTTACTCTCCGTCAGCTCCAGGTATTTGTGGCCGTCGCCCGGCAGGAAAGCGTCTCCAAAGCCGCGGTACTGCTTTCGCTTTCGCAGTCGGCTGCCAGCACCTCCATCACCGAGCTGGAGCGCCAATCGAGCTGCCAGCTGTTTGACCGCGCCGGCAAGCGGCTCAGCCTCAACGCCACTGGCAGGCAATTGCTGCCGCAAGCCGTCGCACTGCTCGATCAAGCCAAGGAAATCGAAGACCTGCTCAATGGCAAATCAGGCTTCGGCTCACTGGCGGTCGGAGCCACGCTGACGATCGGCAATTACCTCGCAACCCTGCTGATAGGCGGCTACATGCAGCGCCACCCGGAAAGCCAGGTCAAGCTGCATGTCCAGAACACCGCGCATATCGTGCAACAGGTCGCTCACTACGAGATCGATCTGGGCCTCATCGAAGGCGATTGCAGCCACCCGGATATCGAAGTGCAATCCTGGGTCGAAGACGAACTTGTGGTGTTCTGTGCCCCGCAGCATCCGCTGGCCAAACGCGCTCAGGTAACGCTGGAAGAGTTGACCCACGAAGCCTGGATCCTTCGGGAACAAGGCTCGGGCACGCGCTTGACGTTCGATCAGGCGATGCGTCATCACCGTAACGGGCTGAATGTCCGGCTGGAGCTTGAGCACACCGAAGCGATCAAACGTGCAGTCGAATCCGGGCTGGGCATTGGCTGCATCTCCAGACTGGCGCTGCGCGATGCCTTTCGTCGCGGCAATCTGGTGGAGCTGGCCACGCCCGAGCTGGACCTGGCCAGGCAGTTCTATTTCATCTGGCACAAACAGAAATACCAGACCTCAGCCATGCGCGAGTTTCTTGAGCTGTGCCGCGCATTCACCGCCGGAGTTCAGCGCAGCGACGAAATCGTGCTGCCAAGCCTGTATTGACGCGTCTGTATCGAAAGGCATCAGCCCAGCAGAATGATTGCCCACACCAGACCGATCATGCTCAGAGCGATGAACTGGGCAGCGCTGCCCATGTCCTTGGCGTTCTTGGACAGCGGGTGCAGGTCCAGCGAGATGCGGTCAATGGCCGCCTCTACGGCCGAGTTGAGCAGCTCGACGATCAGCGCCAGCAGGCACACGGCAACCAGCAGGGCATGCTCACCCTTGCTGACGTGCAGAAAAAACGACAGCGGGACCAGAACCACGTTGAGCAGTACCAACTGACGGAAAGCCGCTTCACCTTTGAAGGCAGCGCATAAACCGTCCAGTGAATAACCTGCGGCATTAAGAATACGTTTCAGACCGGTTTGGCCTTTGAAGGGCGACATAGAGAGGCTGCTGTGTAAAAAGATGAGGAAAGCTAAGGCAATAAAGGTCAAAAAAGCGTGAATACTGGAACCTGAAAGCCGTCAGCTGGACGAAATGGACTCAAGCTGCTGTAACAACAATGCTGCCTGGGTGCGCGTGCGTACGCCAAGCTTGCGGAAAATCGCCGTGACATGAGCCTTGATGGTGGCTTCGGACACGCTGAGTTCGGAAGCAATCTGCTTGTTCAGCAAGCCTTCACAAACCATCGTCAACACTCGAAACTGCTGCGGCGTCAGGCTGGCAAGGCCTGCGCTGGCAGCCTTTGCCTCGTCTGAAACACTGATCACTTCATTGACCTGCGGTGGCCACCAGACGTCACCATCGAGCACCGTGCGTACCGCCTGCTGAATGACTTCCAGCGAGCTGGATTTGGGAATGAAGCCACTGGCACCAAACTCTCTGGAGCGCACCACGATGGAGGCTTCTTCCTGCGCCGAGACCATCACCACCGGTATCTGCGGGTACTGGCCACGCAACAAGACCAGCCCGGAGAAGCCATAGGCCCCTGGCATGTTCAGGTCCAGCAGAACCAGATCCCAATCAGCCTTCTCCGCCAGGCGCGACTCAAGCTGGGCAATGCTTTCTGCCTCGACCAGCCGTGCGTCAGGCCCCAGACCGATGCTCAGCGCCTGATGCAGCGCACTGCGAAACAGGGGATGATCATCGGCGATCAGGATATCGTAGGTCATGTAATGATCCTGTTTTTATAGTGAGGGACCGACGAATCGGCCACCCAGCGAGGCTGGCGAACGCGCAGTGCGCAACCCAAAACGGGCGCCGGCGCAATGCCAGACCAGATGAATCGGCTTCCAGGCGGCGCCAAGCATGCCCAGCATGGCCATGACGGTCAAGCACGAAGCGTCGATACCCGAGAACATAGATGGCAATTAGCCAAACCAGTGGACTTCGGCAGCCCCTTGTTATGAACAGCCTTCAAATGAACGCTTTCAAATGGGTATGCGCCACGTCGTCGGGATCAATCGGATTCTGATACTTGGCGCCCAGATAATGAGCGCTGAACACGTCCAGATAAGCATCCAGCACTCCGCTGGCGCTGGCATCACCGGCCAGCTCCAGACACAGGGCGGCCACTTCCGCCGTGCAGAAGTGATCGTCGCGCCTTGATCGACGCAAACGGTAGCGCGAGATCTGCTCGGGCTCCAGACTCAATACTGGAAAACGCTCCAGATAAGGGCTCTTGCGAAACATCTTGCGTGCTTCGGTCCAGGTGGCATCCAGCAGAATGAACAGCGGGCGCTTGCCATCCAGGCGCGAAACCTTATTCACCACGCGGTCCTCGGCAACAAACTCACCGGGAAAAACGATGTAAGGCTGCCACTGCGGGTCATCCAGCAAGGCGAGCAATTGCTCATCGACCTCTATCCGCGACCAGAGAAAGGCATGAGTGTCCTTGATGACGTCGGCGATCAGCCAGCCGGTGTTGGTCGGTTTCAAGGGCTCGGTGTCATACATCAGCAGGCAGATGCCTGACTCGGCAGCGACGCTGGGTCGCCATTCGCACAGGCAATAGCTGGAAATCACCCGGCAATCCGGGCAGCGCGGCGCGCGCGAGCCTCGGGCAATAAAAGGCCTGGTACTGCGGGCCAGGCGCTCATCGCGCAGGCGGGAAACGGCATGGCTCATTACAGGACACGCCTGCGGGGGAAAGACATCGACACCACAAAGACTCGGCAGGATTAAAGTCCGCGCAGTTTATCAGAGCCCCGGCACTTCAACGCGCTTTCGGTCCGCAGGCCTGTTTTCGTACAGAGCCTAGGCCCGATGAAGGCTCCTGCTCTATACTGCTGCGGCATCGCACCCCGCGCTATCGGTGGGCTGCCCGGAACGCACTTTGAAGTCGCTGGTCCAACGGCCAGTTACTTAACCAGGAGAGTTTAATGCTGCGCCTTATCGTACCCACCCTTACGCTTTTGCTCGTTGCTCCACTGTGCGCCCAGGCGGCGTCGAAACAGGAGTTCGAACTCAGCAAGATGCTGGAAAAAGTCGCTAAGGAAAGCAGTGTCGGCACGCCGAGAGCGATCAACGAAGACATCCTCGATCAGGGCTACACCGTCACCGGCAACCAGTTGATTAACCACTTGAGCGTTCGTGAAGGCCAGGCTCAGCAGATGCGCGCCAATCCGGACGTGATGCGCAACCAGTTGGGCAACAGCGTTTGCCACAACAATGGTTTCCGCCAGTTGATGACCAAGGGTGCCGTCCTCAAGTATCAGTTCACTGAGTACAAGACCAACCGCCCGGTTGCGACGCAAACCTTTCAGGCTTCCGACTGCACTGTAAAACCCAAGCAATAAGCCATATCCGACATGTAACCTCCCCCGCGCGCCTGTCCCTCAGGCGCGTCAGTCGAGCAACTCTCAAGACTTCCTGCAACTAATCCACCCTGGCAATGAACAGGGAATGGGTAGCCTTTCGCTGCAAACCGGGACATCATCGATTCAACACGCCCCATCGGGCCATTGATCCAGCAGGAGGAAAAATCCCGAATGCCGTATGTACCTGACGATCTTCTATCCCGACACTTCCAACGCGACGGTCTCGACCTGACCAGCCAGATTGAAGAGCACATCAATGAGGTGGCTCCGGGCACGAAAAACCTGCCGCTGTACCGCGACATGATGCTCACGGTGTTGCGCATGGCCCAGGATGACCGCAACCGCTGGGACGTCAAGATAACGCTGCAAACCCTGCGCGAACTGGACAAGGCCTTTCGGGTGCTCGAGCGTTTCAAGGGCCGCCGCAAAGTCACTGTATTCGGCTCCGCTCGCACACCGACGGAGCATCCGCTGTACGCACAGGCCAGAGAGCTGGGTGAAAAGCTGGCCCGCTCCGACATGATGGTCATCACCGGCGCAGGCGGCGGCATCATGGCGGCAGCCCATGCCGGTGCAGGCTTGAAACACAGCCTTGGGTTCAACATTACCCTGCCCTTCGAACAGCACGCCAATCCGACAGTTGAGGGCAGCGAAAACCTGCTGCCCTTTCACTTCTTCTTTACGCGCAAGCTGTTCTTCGTCAAGGAAGCCGACGCGCTGGTGCTATGCCCCGGCGGCTTCGGAACTCTGGATGAAGCCCTGGAAGTGCTGACATTGATACAAACCGGCAAAAGCCCGTTGGTGCCTGTTGTATTGCTGGATACGCCTGGCGGAAGTTTCTGGCAAGGTGCACTGGACTTCATCAAGCATCAGTTGCAGGACAATCACTACATTTTGCCAGCCGACATGAAGCTGATGAGACTGGTTTACAGCGCCGATGAAGCGGTGGAAGAGATCAACCGGTTTTATGCGAACTTCCATTCCAGCCGCTGGCTGAAAAACAAGTTCGTGATCCGTATGCATCATGCGCTGAACGAACAGGCCCTGGAGCACATGCAGGAAGCGTTCGCTGACCTGTGCATCAATGAAAACTTTCATCAGCACAGTTATCAGGGCGAAGAGCACGATGAAGCGCAATTCAGTCACCTGACACGACTGGCGTTCACCTTCACAGGACGCAATCAGGGCAGGCTTCGGGAACTGGTGGATTACATCAATCAACAGGAAAACTGGGAAGACGCTTCAGTGACAAGGGACGCAGCTCGGAATCGGGCGCCACAGTAAGCGCCCGGATATATCAGTCATCCCCGCCACGGCCGCTTAACAAGCGGCCGATCATTTCCAGCGGATAGCCGCGATAACTCAGAAAACGCCCCTGCTTGGCCCGCTCGCGCGCATCGACAGGCAGGGCACCGGCAAACTTGCGCTGCCAGAGCTCGTGAAGCTTCTCCTGCCAATCAACGCCGCACTCCCTGAGCGCCTGCTCAATGTCGGCACGTTGCAAGCCTCGCTGACCCAGCTCTTCGCGAATACGAACAGGACCGTAGCCCGAACGTGCCCGGTAAGAAACGAAGCTTTCGAGGTAACGGGATTCAGAGAGCAGACCTTCCTCGACCAGACGATCAAGGGCTGCATCGATAAGCTCGGGGGGAGCGCCGCGCTGACGCAGTTTACGCGTCAGCTCGACTCGACCGTGCTCGCGACGTGCGAGCAGGTCCATTGCAGTGCGCCGGATGGCGACGGGTGTATCGAGTACGGCAGGCATGGCTATCAGATATCGACATCTGCTTCAGACATATCATCGGCAGCCACTGCTTCACGTGAGCCGACAGCCTTGGTATCGACGCCAGGGGTCAGCAACTTGTCGCGGATCTGCTTCTCGAGCGCTTTGCAGATTTCCGGGTTATCTGCCAGGAACTTGGCCGAGTTGGCCTTACCCTGACCGATCTTGCTGCCCTGGTAGCTGTACCAGGCGCCGGACTTCTCGACAAAACCATGCAGAACGGCCAGATCGACGATTTCGCCATTCAGGTAGATACCCTTGCCGTAGAGAATCTGGAACTCGGCCTGACGGAACGGCGGAGCCACCTTGTTCTTCACGACCTTGACGCGGGTTTCGCTGCCGACAACTTCATCACCTTCCTTGACCGCGCCTGTACGGCGGATGTCCAGACGTACCGAAGCGTAGAACTTCAGCGCGTTACCACCGGTAGTGGTTTCCGGGCTGCCAAACATCACGCCGATCTTCATGCGGATCTGGTTGATGAAGATCACCAGGCAATTGGCGTTCTTGATGTTACCGGTGATCTTGCGCAGCGCCTGCGACATCAGACGTGCCTGCAGACCCACGTGCATATCACCCATTTCGCCTTCGATCTCTGCCTTAGGCACCAGCGCAGCAACGGAGTCGACCACGATCACGTCGATGGCATTGGAGCGCACCAGCATGTCGGTGATTTCCAGCGCCTGCTCACCGGTGTCCGGCTGCGAAACCAGCAGGTCGTCGACGTTGACGCCCAGCTTGCCGGCGTATTCCGGATCCAGTGCGTGCTCGGCGTCGACAAAGGCACAGGTAGCGCCCATTTTCTGGGCCTGAGCGATGACCGACAGCGTCAGTGTGGTTTTACCGGAAGACTCAGGACCGTAGATTTCCACGATCCGGCCTTTCGGCAGACCGCCAATACCGAGTGCGATATCCAGACCCAGCGAACCGGTGGAGATGGCAGGGATCGCCTGGCGATCATGATCGCCCATGCGCATCACGGCGCCTTTACCGAACTGACGCTCGATCTGACCCAAGGCCGCAGCCAAGGCTTTCTTCTTGTTGTCGTCCATTGAAGTCCTCACGTAATCAAATTCAATTAGGGCCTTGATGGCCACAACACCTGTATAAGTAGACAGTATTATTCCACAGCAGTGAGCGCGCGCCTACCCCTGTTTTGGCATTTCTCCGCGCGCAAGCTGTATCAGCCCGTGCAACGCGGCTTCGACCGTCCGTCGACGGACCTGATCACGGTCGCCATCGAAGTAGCAACGCCGGGCGATCAGCGCATCATCCTTGCCCCAGCACAGCCACACAGTACCGACCGGTTTGTCCGGCGAACCGCCGCCAGGCCCCGCGACACCGCTGACCGCGACGGCGAATCGTGCACCGCTTTCACGCTGCGCGCCTCGCACCATGGCCTCGACAACCGGCTGACTGACCGCCCCGACCTGTGCGAACAACACCTCGGGTACCCCTAACTGACGGGTCTTCTGGGCATTCGAATAGGTCACGTAGCCCGCTTCGAACCACGCCGAGCTGCCGGCAATGCGCGTGATCGCTTCGGCTATTCCGCCCCCCGTACAGGATTCGGCAGTGGTCACTTGCGCACCCATTGCACCCAGAAGCCTGCCAAGCGTATCGGCAAGCCCGGTTATCTCATCCTCGGTGTAATCGTTCATGCTGGAAAGCCTGTAAAGGTGAATCCTGAGGCAGTGCACCTGCCGCGCAACGGGGCTGAGCATGCTGCTTTACTGGTCATTTTTCCTGCGCCCGGGCTTTTTGACCGTTTCCACCGTGGTTTCTCTCGGCCTTTTTCTGGCTTCTTCCAAAGGAATGAAGCGCCCGCTGACAGAATCCCTTGCTCGTTTGTTCTTCATATAAAAATCCTTTTTTATAAGTTGCCGCCCGGTGATCGGGTGGCAGCGATGAAAGTCTATACGCCAAATCGGGATGCATGGCTGTCTGGAAACGCCCGGTCACCAATACGCGGGAAGCCACGCGGTCACTGCACCACCCGGTCGAGCGTGATAACCTTGCCGCCATCGCACATACCCGGCAGACGCCCCTTGATTCAGACAAGGGCCACCCGTCGCGTCTCAAGGTTGCCTCACTCCTCTCAAGAACTTGCCTAAGCCACTGATGAATAAAGCAATTTCCGACCTCTCCGCACACACTCCGATGATGCAGCAGTACTGGAAACTGAAAAACCAGCACCTGGATCAACTGATGTTTTATCGCATGGGCGATTTCTACGAGATCTTCTACGAAGATGCGAAGAAAGCCGCCAAGCTGCTCGATATAACCCTGACCGCACGCGGCCAGTCGGCAGGTCAGAGCATTCCCATGTGCGGGATTCCCTACCACGCCGCCGAGGGTTATTTGGCCAAGCTGGTGAAACTGGGCGAATCGGTGGTGATCTGCGAGCAGATCGGCGACCCGGCTACCAGCAAGGGGCCGGTGGACCGTCAGGTGGTGCGGATCATCACGCCAGGGACCATCAGCGATGAGGCCCTGCTCGACGAGCGCCGCGATAACCTGATCGCCGCCGTGCTGGGTGACGAACGCCTGTTCGGCCTCGCGGTACTGGATATCACCAGCGGTAACTTCAGTGTGCTGGAGATCAAGGGCTGGGAGAACCTGCTGGCCGAGCTCGAGCGCATCAACCCGGTCGAGCTGTTGATCCCGGACGACTGGCCACAAGGTCTGCCTGCCGAGAAGCGCCGTGGTTCTCGACGTCGCGCGCCTTGGGATTTCGAGCGCGACTCAGCGCATAAAAGTTTGTGTCAGCAGTTTGCAACCCAGGACCTGAAGGGTTTCGGTTGCGAAAACCTGACGCTGGCCATCGGTGCTGCCGGCTGCCTGCTGAGCTATGCCAAGGAAACCCAGCGTACCGCCCTGCCCCATCTGCGCAGCCTGCGTCACGAACGTCTCGACGATACCGTGATCCTCGATGCCGCCAGTCGCCGTAATCTGGAACTGGACACCAACCTGTCCGGAGGCCGTGACAACACCCTGCAATCGGTCATGGACCGCTGCCAGACCGCAATGGGGACACGGTTGCTGACCCGCTGGCTGAACCGGCCATTGCGCGACCTGACCATCCTTCAGGCACGCCAGACGTCGATCACCTGTTTTCTGGAACGCTATCGCTTCGAAAACCTGCAGCCACAGCTCAAGGAAATCGGCGACATCGAGCGGATTCTGGCGCGCATCGGCCTGCGTAACGCGCGGCCACGTGACCTCGCTCGCCTGCGCGACGCCCTGAGCGCCCTGCCCGAGTTGCAACAGGCGATGACCGATCTGGAAGCGCCGCATCTGCAGCAACTTGCGCAGACCGCCAGCACCTATCCCGAGCTGGCCGATCTGCTTCAGCGCGCGATCATCGACAACCCGCCAGCCGTCATTCGTGACGGTGGCGTTTTGAAGACTGGCTACGACGCTGAGCTGGATGATCTGCAGTCGCTAAGCGAAAACGCCGGCCAGTTCCTGATCGACCTGGAAGCCCGCGAAAAAGCCCGCACCGGTCTTGGCAACCTGAAAGTCGGCTACAACCGCGTACATGGCTACTTTATCGAGCTGCCAAGCAAGCAGGCCGAGCAGGCGCCGGCTGATTACATACGCCGCCAGACCCTGAAGGGCGCCGAGCGCTTTATCACACCCGAGCTCAAGGAGTTCGAAGACAAGGCGTTGTCGGCCAAGAGCCGCGCCTTGGCTCGGGAAAAGATGCTCTACGAAACGCTGCTCGAAGACCTGATCGGTCATCTTGCGCCGCTTCAGGATACGGCGGCGGCGCTGGCCGAACTGGACGTGCTGAGCAACCTTGCGGAGCGCGCGCTGAATCTGGACCTCAATTGCCCACGCTTTGTCGCCGAACCCTGCATGCGCATCGAGCAAGGCCGTCATCCGGTGGTGGAACAGGTTCTGAGCACGCCTTTCGTTGCCAACGACCTGGCGCTGGACGACAGCACTCGCATGCTGGTCATCACCGGCCCGAACATGGGCGGTAAATCGACCTATATGCGTCAGACGGCGCTGATCGTGCTGCTGGCCCATATCGGCAGCTTCGTGCCCGCTGCCAGCTGCGAACTGTCGCTGGTCGACCGAATCTTCACCCGCATCGGCTCCAGCGACGACTTGGCGGGCGGACGCTCGACGTTCATGGTCGAAATGAGCGAAACGGCAAACATCCTGCACAACGCTACCGATAAAAGTCTGGTGCTGATGGACGAAGTCGGGCGCGGCACCAGTACTTTCGACGGCCTTTCGCTGGCTTGGGCGGCAGCCGAGTGCCTCGCGCAGCTGCGCGCCTATACACTGTTCGCCACGCACTATTTCGAACTGACGGTATTGCCGGAAAGCGAACCGCTGGTGACCAATGTGCACCTCAACGCCACCGAGCATAATGAGCGCATCGTGTTCCTGCACCGGGTCCTGCCAGGGCCTGCGAGTCAGAGCTACGGCCTGGCCGTGGCGCAACTGGCCGGCGTGCCGGGCAAGGTCATCAGCCGCGCCAAGGAACACTTGCAGCGTCTGGAAACCACCAGCCTGCCGCACGAGCAGCCGCGCGCCAAACCCGGCAAGCCCGCAGTCCCGCAGCAGAGCGATATGTTCGCAAGTCTGCCGCACCCGGTGCTCGACGAGCTGTCGAAGGTCAAGGTCGACGATATGACCCCGCGGCAGGCGCTGGATTTGCTATACACATTGCAAACTCGCCTGTGACGCGAAGCGTTACATACTGTTAGAATCCCGCGCGGTTTGGGACGCTCTCGGCTTTTAGCCTGGTCGAGGCGTTTTTCGAGCCGCGTGAAAATGCAGCGAACCATCGGTAGGTAGCAGGGACAGGTAGCAGACGCCGCAGTCTTACGGCTTCAAGGCCACCCACCAAAAGCACGTGTTTTCATAGGGCCGGGAAACCTCCCGAACCTGGCACCCCTGTCTGGAAGGGCTCTGCCGCAGCCGCCTGAGGAGAAAATTAGAAATGACCTTCGTCGTCACCGACAACTGCATCAAGTGCAAGTACACCGACTGCGTAGAAGTCTGTCCGGTGGACTGCTTTTACGAAGGCCCGAATTTCCTGGTGATCCACCCGGACGAGTGCATCGACTGCGCGCTCTGCGAGCCAGAGTGCCCTGCCGTAGCCATTTACTCGGAAGACGAGATCCCTGCCGGCATGGAAAACTTCATCGAGCTCAACGCCGAGCTTGCCGAAGTCTGGCCCAATATCACCGAAAAGAAAGACGCTATGCCGGATGCGGCAGAGTGGGATGGCAAAACCGGCAAGATCGCTGATCTGGAACGCTAGATTCCAGACAGACAAAAGGCCCTCAAGAGGGCCTTTTTTATTGAATGCGCTTTTCTGCAGACAAAAAAAGGGGCGGTATGACCCGCCCACGTTTTTCCCTGATCCCTGTATTCCCTTGTCATCATCCTGATGAATCGCATCCCGCGATGTCCTTGACCGTCATCCTTGATGGCCCGTGCCTGTCCGTTGGCACAGCTTCGATATTAGAGATTTAACCCTGGAGAGCAACACCCGAAACGCTCCAGAATATTTCCCGGTCGATTGTCTTACAGGATTAAAACCCTTTCAAAAACAAAGCCTTGCAACGAAAAAACCGTGAAATTGGCGACTAGCCTTACTTCGATTACCTGAATGACTTACAGCAAGCGTGCGCAATGACTTACAGGCTTTGAACCTTCCAAGTACACCGACCGCGAGATTGAACAGGCAAAACCGTATTGGCGGGTCCCGTGAGCAGCAATATTGAAATGACGAAAGACATATAAAAAGGCCGATATACACACACTGTGTTATATCGGCCCTAGATGGATGCTGCAGAGGGGGGATTACTGGAAGAGGGATTCGCTAGACAGACCATTTTTCTCGAGGATCTCACGCAGACGCTTGAGTCCTTCAACCTGAATCTGCCTTACACGCTCACGCGTCAGGCCGATCTCAAGCCCTACATCTTCAAGCGTGCTGCTTTCATGCCCGCGCAAGCCGAAGCGGCGAATCACCACCTCGCGCTGCTTCTCGGTCAGTTCAGACAGCCATTGATCGATACTCTGTGAGAGATCGTCGTCCTGCAGCAACTCGCAGGGGTCTGTCGGACGGTCGTCGGTCAAGGTATCGAGCAGCGTCTTGTCCGAATCCGGGCCCAGCGAAACGTCCACTGACGAAACACGCTCGTTCAGGCCCAGCATGCGCTTGACCTCGCCTACCGGTCTTTCCAGCAGGTTGGCGATCTCTTCAGGAGAAGGTTCGTGATCCAGCTTCTGGGTCAGCTCTCTGGCCGCACGCAGATAAACGTTCAGCTCCTTGACCACATGAATCGGCAGTCGGATGGTCCGCGTCTGATTCATGATCGCGCGTTCAATGGTCTGACGAATCCACCAGGTGGCGTAGGTGGAGAAACGAAAACCGCGCTCCGGGTCGAACTTCTCAACCGCCCTGATCAACCCCAAGTTGCCCTCCTCGATCAGATCAAGCAATGACAGCCCACGATTGACATAACGTCTGGCAATTTTCACTACCAGCCGCAGATTGCTTTCAATCATGCGTTTGCGCCCGGCCGGATCTCCACTTTGCGACAGACGCGCAAAATGCACTTCTTCTTCCGGGGACAATAGAGGAGAAAAACCGATTTCATTGAGGTACAGCTGGGTAGCATCAAGCGCCCGCGTGTAGTCAATGTACTTGTGTTGTTTGAGCGATGTTGATTGCTTGACCTTGGTACGTCCCGAGACAGCGGCTGGCTGCTTCTCGTTTGACGCTTCCTTCAGGACAATGCCGGCTTCCATAAGGAGCACTTCATCATCGATGTCAAACTCCGGCGCTTCGTTGCCAAGAGCCATTGTTTTAGTCCTTTGGTGAGTTCGACCTCAAGCTCCAGCATCGCCTGGTTCCATGGCAACACTTGAGCCTGTTCCTATTACGCCTGGAACAGGCTGGCAACTATCAACGACGTGGCAAGAATCCTAACGGATCTACAGGTTTCCCTTGGCGGCGAATCTCAAAATGCAGTTTCACCCGGTCAGTTCCTGTTGACCCCATTTCGGCAATCGTCTGCCCTGCCTTGACCTGTTGTCCTTCCCGTACCAAAAGCCTGCGGTTATGACCGTAGGCACTGACGTAGGTATCGCTGTGTTTGATGATGATCAATTCGCCGTAGCCCCGTAATCCACTTCCGGCGTAAACAACTGAACCATCAGACGCTGCCAAAACAGGCTGTCCCAAATCACCAGCGATATCAATTCCTTTATTCAAACTGCCGTTTGAGGAAAATTTTCCTATCAAAATGCCACTCGAAGGCCAGGTCCAACCTGTCGGGGACTTGCCGGCCGGGCCTGTCCCGGTGGTCGCCGAGGGAGGTATAACCACAGGTACAACCGCAACAGTCTTGGACATGACCGTGGTTTTGACGGATCCGGAACTGCTGGTAGTGGTTGACGTGGACGTCACTGGACGCCCGGCGCTCGACGTTGAAACCACGCTCGGTGTTGAAGAGGAGCGTCCGTCAAAGCGAATTGTCTGACCAGGCTTGATGGTAAACGGCTCCGGGATCTGGTTACGGGCAGCCAGCGCCTTCCAGTCCCAGCCGTAACGAAATGCAATGGAAAAAAGTGTGTCACCGCGCCTAACCACGTATTGGCCAGTGGTCACCGTCGGGCGCTGGGCCACGGCATTGCCGTTGCGATCAACGACGCGAACGCCGCCTGAGGGCGAGCTGGAGCAGCCGACCAAAAGGACACTGAGAGCAATGCCAATCACCAGACGCTGATAACTTCTTGAAGACCTGAGCTGCTGAATGACTGTGAGACTCACCCGCCACTCCCTTTACTGGTGACTGAATTCAAAAAAGATGCCTATTGTGCCGTAATAGCGACGGGCAGCCAGTGATATCCGCTGAAAAACGCTGTTAAGTATCAATCAGCTGCATGGAAATGATGCCATCAGGCCACTCAACATTCCGGGCCGCGCGCTGTAGACAGATGACTGACGCCAGAATTCATTGTTTACCGCAGACAATCTTCAAGCGATGGGTCCATTGAGCAATGGCACGAAGCGCACAGCCCCCAGCACGTGCCGGGAAAAACCGTGTTCTTCACGGATGATCAGCATCAACTGCTGAACCTCCCCCGAGCCCACGGGAATGACCAGACGGCCTCCCGGTGCCAGCTGATCGAGCAATGCCTGCGGTACATCGGTTGCCACCGCCGTGACGATGATGCCGTTATAGGGCGCCAGGGCTGGCCAGCCTTCCCAGCCGTCACCCCAGCGGAACACCACATTGCGCAGATTGAGCTCGACCAGACGTTCCTTGGCGCGATCCTGAAGCACCTTGATGCGCTCGACCGAGAACACTCGTTCTACCAGCTGCGCCAGCACAGCAGTCTGATAGCCTGACCCCGTACCGATCTCCATGACCTTGTCCAGCGGCCCGGCTGCCAGCAGCAGCTCGCTCATCCGCGCGACCATGTAAGGCTGGGAAATGGTCTGGTTGTGACCGATGGGCAATGCGGTGTCTTCGTAGGCGCGATGCGCCAGCGCTTCATCGACAAACAGATGCCGTGGCGTCTTGCGAATGACGTCCAGTACCCGCTGGTTGGAAATGCCCTCTTCACAGAGGCGCTGAATCAGACGCTCGCGGGTACGCTGCGATGTCATTCCGATCCCTCGACGCAATAAATCATCCTGCTCGCGTGACATCAACGAAGCCCCTCCAGCCAGGTGTTCAGGCTGCTGAATCCGTCCTGATAGGTTCTATCCAGCTGCAACGGCGTGATCGATACATAGCCTTGTACGACCGCATGAAAGTCGGTCCCGGCGCCGCCGTCCTCGACATCACCGGCAGCAGCGATCCAGTAGCCAGCGCGGCCACGCGGGTCGACGACCTTGATCGGCGCCGCAGCGCGGGCACGATGCCCCAATCGGGTCAGTTGAATGCCGCGGATGTGCTCGAGCGGCAGGTTGGGAATATTCACGTTCAATACCGTGCGGGGTGGCAGGTCGAGTTGCTCATGGGCCTCGACCAGCAAGCGCGCGTAATGCGCCGCCGTCGCCAGATTATCCGGCTGACGTGACAGAAACGAAAAGGCAAACGACGGGCGCTGCAGAAAACGCCCTTCAAGCGCTGCGGCGACCGTTCCGGAATACAGTACATCGTCGCCCAGATTGGCCCCCAGGTTAATGCCTGAAACCACCATGTCCGGTTGCCGCTCCAGTAGCCCGTGAATGCCCAGATGCACACAATCGGTGGGCGTACCGTTGACACTGATGAAGCCGTTTTCCAGGGTGTGCGGATGCAAGGGCCGGTCGAGTGTCAGAGAACTGCTGGCACCACTTTTGTCCTGATCAGGCGCAATCACCACGCAGTCGGCGTAGTTCGCCAACGCCGCATGGAGCGCGACAAGACCGGGCGCATTCACCCCGTCATCATTTGATATCAGAATACGCATGAGCTGTCCGTCTGCCCAACCGGCACCAGATCGATGAGTTCGCGTACCAAGACGGTCGCAAAGCATCCGGGCGGAAGGACGAATTCCAGTTGCAGAATGTCAGACTCGGGATAATGCCACGTCAGCCGTCCAATGGGCAGTCGCAGGATGCGACGTTCGTGCTCCATGCCCGCTCTGACCAGCCAGTCACGCAACACGGATTCGTCATTGGCAACGGTATTTTCCAGCGCTGCCGTCGCACCGCCAGCTGGCGAAGGGCCTTCACCCCACTGAGGACCGGTGGGGTGCAGATCGAGGATCGCCAGACGAGGATCGCTGCATTCATCCAATCCGGCCGGGAAAAAACTGCGACTGTCGGTGAACGCAAGCAAATCCCCGACCTGAGCCTTCTGCCAGCTGCCATCGGCAACCCGGGCGGCCAACACCCGGTTGAACAGGTAACTGCGCGCCGTGGACAACAGTCGCGAACGCACGGCGCGCTGCTCAGGCAGTGCCTTGCGGGCGGCGTAATCGCGTGCCTCGCCAAGATTTCCGCCCTGATAGCCAAAACGCTGCGAGCCAAAATAATTGGGGATGCCCTGCCGGGCAATGGTTTCAAGGCGCTGATTCAACGCGCCCTGGTCTGCATCCAGCTGAGTCAGACGCAGGGTGAAGCCATTGGCCGCATGGGCGCCACGTTGCAGCTTGCGTTTGTGACGACCGCTTTTGAGAATCTTCAGCGTGTCGTCCTGCGCAGCAGACAGATCAGGATCGGCCTTGCCCGGCAGTTGAATACTGAACCACTGACGGGTCAATGCCTGGCGATCCTTGAGACCGGCGTAGCTGACTGTGCGCAACTGAACGCCCGCAGCCCGGGCCAGCCGGCGCGCCGCCTCTTCCGTGTTCAGGCCGCGTTTCTCGACCCATAGCCACAAGTGCTCGCCATCCCCGGAAAGCGGAATGTCCAGCACTTCATCGACCTGAAAGTCTTCGGCAGTCGCCTTGAGCACTGCACGCCCCAGTGCATCGCCGTAAGCTCGCGGGCCCAGCAGTTCAAGTTCATTCATGCGCGCAGCAACAACGCAACGGCATGCACCGCGATGCCTTCTTCACGCCCGGTAAAGCCAAGCTTTTCGGTCGTTGTGGCCTTGACGTTGACCTGATCCAGCTCAACCTGAAGGTCTTCGGCGATCAATGCACGCATGGCATCGATATGCGGCGCCATTTTCGGTGCCTGAGCGACGATGGTCGCGTCGACATTACCGACCTTCCAGCCTTTGCCATGGATCAGCGTGAGGACATGACGCAGCAGCACGCGGCTGTCGGCGCCCTTGAACTGCGGGTCGGTGTCAGGAAAGTGCTTGCCGATATCGCCCAGCGCTGCGGCGCCCAGAAGCGCGTCGCTCAAGGCATGCAGCAGGACATCGCCATCGGAATGGGCCAGCAGGCCGAACCCGTGTGCAATCCGCACGCCGCCCAAGGTAATGAAGTCGCCTTCAGCGAAACGGTGCACATCATAGCCATGGCCAATACGCATAAAAAAACGCCCTGAAAAAAGTCAGGGCGTGATTCTACCTGCTTTGGCGCGCGTTAGCTGTTCAAGGCTGCAGCGTGATGCCTGAGATGGTCTTCGATGAAGCTGGCGATGAAGAAATAGCTGTGGTCGTAACCTGGCTGCATGCGCAGGGTCAGCGGGTAATCCGAAGCCTTGGCCGCCTGAACCAGCGCCTCGGGTTTGAGCTGGTTGACCAGAAAATCATCACGATCGCCCTGATCGACCAGGGTCGGCAGCTTTTCGGACGCCTGCGCAATCAGTACGCTGGCATCCCACTCGCGCCAGCGAGAACGGTCTTCGCCCAGATAACGGGAGAATGCCTTTTGCCCCCAGGGGCAATCGATCGGATTACTGATCGGCGAAAACGCCGACACCGAGCGATAGCGGCCAGGATTGCGCAATGCGCAGACCAGCGCGCCGTGACCGCCCATCGAGTGGCCGCTGATACTGCGCACCTGCGACGCCGGGAAATGCCCCTCGATCAACGCCGGCAGTTCCTTGACCACGTAATCATGCATTTGGTAATGCCGCGCGTAAGGCTGCTCGGTAGCGTTAAGGTAGAAGCCCGCGCCCTGACCGAAGTCCCAGGCGCCGTCAGGGTCATCTGCCACGTCGGCACCGCGCGGACTGGTATCAGGCGCCACGATGATGATGCCCAGCTCGGCCGCCAGTCGATGGGCCGCTGCTTTCTGCATGAAGTTCTCATCCGTGCAGGTCAGGCCGGACAGCCAGTACAACACCGGCAGCTTGCCGCCCTGCTCCGCCTGTGGCGGCAGGTAGACGGCAAACACCATGTCGCAACCGAGCACTTGAGAATGACGCTTGTAGCGCTTGTGCCAGCCGCCGAAACTCTTTTGGCAGGAAATATTTTCCAAAGGCATAGGGTTTCCTCCAGTTGCAGGCGTCAAGCCTCAGGCTGCAGGCATGGACCAGAGCATCCTGCTTGCTGCTTGAGGCCGAGCGCCTGCCGCTGCTCCTTAAAAATGAATGACCGTGCGGATGCTTTTGCCTTCATGCATCAGGTCGAATGCCTTGTTGATGTCTTCCAGGCCCATGGTGTGGGTGATGAACGTATCCAGCGGGATTTCACCGGTCTGCGCCATGTCCACGTAGCGTGGCAATTCGGTACGACCACGCACGCCACCAAATGCCGAACCGCGCCAGACGCGCCCGGTCACCAGCTGGAACGGACGGGTAGCGATTTCCTGACCGGCACCGGCCACGCCGATGATGACTGACTCGCCCCAGCCCTTGTGGCAGGATTCCAGCGCTGCACGCATCAGTTGCACATTACCGATGCACTCAAACGAGAAATCGACGCCGCCATCGGTCATGTCGACAATGACTTCCTGGATCGGACGGTCGAAATCCTTCGGATTGACGCAATCAGTCGCGCCCAGCTGT
Source organism: Pseudomonas cerasi (assembly GCF_900074915.1). GTDB lineage: Bacteria > Pseudomonadota > Gammaproteobacteria > Pseudomonadales > Pseudomonadaceae > Aquipseudomonas > Aquipseudomonas cerasi. The sequence continues at coordinate 1,474,425 of NZ_LT222319.1, read as the reverse complement.
TTGGCGATTTCGAACTTGGCCGGGTTGATGTCGATGGCAATGATTCGAGCTGCCTTGGCTTTGACCGCACCGATCAATGCCGAAAGGCCAATACCGCCCAGGCCGAAGATGGCCACGGTATCGCCAGGCTTGACCTTGGCGGTGTTGAGCACCGCACCGATACCGGTGGTGACACCGCAACCCAGCAGGCAGACCTTTTCCAGCGGTGCCTGCTTGTCGATTTTAGCCACCGAGATTTCCGGCAGTACGGTGTACTCGGAGAAGGTCGATGTGCCCATGTAGTGGAAAATCGGCTCGCCCTTGTAGGAAAAGCGCGTGGTGCCATCCGGCATCAGGCCTTTACCCTGAGTGGCACGAATCGCCTGACACAGGTTGGTCTTGCCCGAGCGGCAGAACTTGCACTGACGGCATTCCGGGGTGTACAGCGGAATCACGTGGTCGCCGACCATCACCGAGGTCACGCCCTCACCCACCGCTTCGACAATCGCACCGCCTTCGTGGCCGAGGATCGACGGGAAAATCCCTTCAGGGTCAGCGCCGGACAGGGTATAGGCATCGGTGTGGCAGACGCCGGAGGCCACTACTCTGAGCAGCACTTCTCCCGCCTTGGGCATGGCGACATCGACTTCAACGATCTCCAATGGCTTTTTGGCTTCAAAAGCGACAGCAGCGCGCGACTTGATCATCAATCTTCTCCGACGGGTAAAACAAGGATTGCAGTGTAGTACAGTGCCAATTGACGAGTAATGCGGCTAAAAGCAAAACATTAATGCTGTACAGGGATAATCGATGTACACCAATCGCTGGGAAGGTCTGGATGAGTTCGTTGCCGTTGCAGAATGCGGGCAGTTCACGGCGGCAGCTCAGCGGCTCGGGGTCTCCTCGTCGCATGTGAGCCGTCAAATCGTTCGTCTTGAAGAGCGCCTGCAGACCCGTCTGCTCTACCGCAGCACACGCAAGGTCGCGCTGACGGAAGCCGGACAAACCTTTCTGCACCACTGCCAGCGCCTGCAGGACGGCCGCGAAGAAGCTCTGCGCGCCGTGGGCGATCTGGCCAGCGAACCGAAGGGATTGTTGCGCATGACCTGCGCCGTGGCCTATGGCGAGCGCTTCATCACGCCGCTGGTCACGCGTTTCATGGACGTTTACCCGCACCTGCGGGTCGATATCGAGCTGAGCAACGACACGCTGGACTTGGTTCATGAAGGCATGGACCTGGCGATTCGGCTTGGCCGGTTACAGGACTCGCGTCTGGTCGCGACCCGCCTCGCGCCACGGCAGATGTACCTGTGCGCTTCGCCGTCCTACATCGAGCGTTACGGCAGACCGCACAGCCTTTCGGAACTGAATCGCCATAATTGCCTGATAGGAGGCAGCGATACCTGGCAGCTTCAGCAGAACGGGCGTGAGTTTTCCCAGCGTGTACAAGGCAACTGGCGCTGTAACAGCGGCCAGGCCGTGCTGGATGCCGCGCTGCACGGAGTCGGTTTGTGTCAGTTGCCGGATTACTACGTGCAGAAACATCTCAACGACGGCACGCTGGTTTCATTGCTGGAGGCGCATCAACCGCCTAACACTGCAGTATGGGCGCTCTATCCGCAGCAAAGGCATCTGTCACCCAAGGTGCGCAAGCTGGTGGATTATCTTAAGGAAGGGTTGGCGATGAGGGATGAGTATCGCCAGTAGCGGAAACCTGGCGCCCGAACTTGCTGCGGCGCTGGCGCAGCCACTCCAGGTCTTCGGGACGCGTGACCTTGATGTTGTCGGAACGTCCCTCGATCAGGCGTGGCGACTGCCCCGCCCACTCGATGGCCGATGCCTCATCGGTGATGCTGACGTTAGAGACCAGGCTGTCCGCCAGGGCACGATGCAGGGCACCAAGACGAAACATCTGCGGCGTGAAGGCTTGCCAGATCAGGCTGCGATCCACTGTTTCCAGCACGCGACCGCTGCTGTCGGCACGTTTGAGCGTGTCGCGGGCCGGCACGGCCAGCAGGCCGCCGACAGGGTCATCGGCCAGTTCGCCGAGCAGATTGTCCAGATCGCTGCGCGCCAGGTTCGGACGCGCAGCGTCATGAACCAGCACCCAGTCATTGTCACTGGCGCCCTGCGCATGCAGGTGCAGCAGCGCATTGAGTACCGAGCCTGAGCGCTCGCTGCCGCCGTCCACGCGCTGAATGCGAGTGTCATGCGCGCAGGGCAATGCAGCCCAGTAAGGGTCGTCCACAGCCAGACTGATCACCAACCCCTTGAGCCGGGGATGATCGAGAAAGCAAAGCAGGCTGTGTTCCAGAATTGTCAGGCCGCCCAGTGGCAGGTACTGCTTGGGACGGTCGGCTGCCATGCGAGCACCAATGCCCGCTGCAGGTATCACTGCCCAGAAGGCAGGAAGAAAGTCTTTCATCGCACCAACTTGATTATTGCGCGAGCTGGTAAAGGGTTTCGCCGTCCTTGACCATGCCCAATTCATGTCGGGCACGCTCTTCGACGGTTTCCAGACCTTTTTTCAATTCCATGACCTCAGCATCAAGCACGCGGTTGCGCTCCAGCAGCACCTGATTTTCAGCATGCTGGTCGGCAATCTGCTGAGTCAGGCTGGCCACTTGCGCAAGGCTTCCGTTACCGACCCAAAGGCGGTACTGCAAGCCAGCCAGCAACAGGAGCAGGACGAGGAACAACCAGTTAGGACTGCGCATTGAAATATCAGGTACCCAGTAAAAAAGACAGCAGAGCCAACGTGAACAACAAACGACTGAGGGCATTGAGCCTGACATAAGCCAGGCTCAATCACTCCAGATTACCGCGGAGCGTCAGCATCGGGGCTGCACGGGCAAGTCAGGGGACTCGAATCCGTGCAGCACTCTGCGTCTTTTTACCATCTATGGCTCAGCCGCGAAACTCGGCACGACCACGATACACAGCCTTGGAGCCCAATTGCTCCTCGATGCGCAGCAATTGGTTGTACTTGGACACGCGGTCGGAGCGGCACAGCGAACCGGTTTTGATCTGACCGGCAGAGGTGCCCACAGCCAGGTCGGCAATGGTCGAATCTTCGGTCTCGCCGGAACGGTGAGAGATGATCGCCGTGTAACCGGCAGCCTTGGCCATCTGAATGGCTTCCAGGGTTTCGGTCAGCGTACCGATCTGGTTGAACTTGATCAGGATCGAGTTGGCGATCTTCTTGTCAATGCCTTCCTTGAGGATCTTGGTGTTGGTCACGAACAGGTCGTCACCTACCAGCTGGGTTTTCTCGCCGATCTTGTCGGTGAGGATTTTCCAGCCATCCCAGTCGGACTCGTCCAGACCGTCTTCGATGGAAATGATCGGGTGCTTGCGAGTCAGCTCGGCAAGGTATTCGGCGAACTCGGCAGAGCTGTATTCGCCCTCTTCGCTCAGTTTGTACTTGCCGTTCTTGTAGAACTCGCTCGCTGCGCAGTCCAGCGCCAGGGTCACGTCGGTGCCCAGCGTATAACCCGCATTAGAAACAGCCTCGGCGATAGCGTCGAGCGCTTCCTTGTTGGATGCCAGGTTAGGCGCGAAGCCACCTTCGTCACCCACTGCGGTGTTCAGGCCACGCGCCTTGAGGACCGCCTTGAGGTGATGGAAAATCTCGGTGCCCCAGCGCAGGCCTTCAGCGAAGGACTTGGCGCCGATAGGCTGGATCATGAATTCCTGGATGTCGATGTTGTTATCGGCATGCTCGCCACCGTTGATGATGTTCATCATCGGCACCGGCATGGAGTACACGCCCGGTGTGCCATTGAGGTTGGCGATGTGCGCGTACAGCGGCAGGTCCTGATCCTGTGCCGCCGCCTTGGCAGCTGCCAGGGAGACCGCGAGGATGGCGTTTGCGCCCAGGCTTGCCTTGTTTTCGGTGCCGTCCAGCTCGATCATCGCGTGATCCAGCGCCTTCTGGTCGACCGGATCCTTGCCCAGAAGCAGGTCACGGATAGGGCCATTGATGTTGGCCACAGCTTTCAGAACGCCCTTGCCCATGTAACGGCTCTTGTCGCCATCACGCAGCTCCAGCGCTTCGCGCGAGCCGGTTGAAGCACCGGACGGCGCGCAGGCGCTGCCGATGATGCCGTTATCGAGGAGCACATCTGCTTCCACGGTGGGATTGCCACGGGAGTCGAGAACTTCACGACCTTTGATGTCGACGATTTTTGCCATTGTTGTAAACACTCCAAGATTGACGAAAACGACGCAGCTGGGAAAACAATGCTCGCAATCAGACGCAGGAAAAGGCAGGTCTGAATGCGACAACCCCGTCACGAATGACGGGGAACGGCACTTTACCGGAGAACCATGTTCAAGCGGTCTCTACGATCGGAAAACTCTTTACAAGTTCATCCAGGGACTTGAGTTGGGCCAGAAACGGCTCGAGCTTGTCCAGACGCAGGGCACATGGCCCGTCGCATTTGGCGTTGTCAGGATCCGGATGGGCTTCAAGGAACAGACCGGCCAGATTCTGACTGATACCGGCCTTGGCAAGATCCAGCACCTGGGCGCGGCGCCCGCCCGCAGAATCGGAACGACCGCCCGGCATCTGCAGGGCATGGGTCACGTCGAACAGGATCGGGTACTCGAACTGCTTCATGATGCCAAAGCCAAGCATGTCCACGACCAGATTGTTGTAACCGAAGCTGGAGCCCCGCTCACAGAGAATCAACTGATCGTTCCCCGCCTCTTCGCACTTGGTCAGGATGTGTTTCATTTCCTGGGGTGCAAGGAACTGGGCTTTCTTGATGTTGATGACTGCACCGGTTTTCGCCATCGCGACGACCAGATCGGTCTGCCGCGACAGGAAAGCCGGCAGTTGAATGATGTCGCAGACTTCGGCCACCACGGCGGCCTGATGAGGCTCGTGAACATCGGTGATCAGCGGCACGTTGAAGGTGCGCTTGATCTCTTCGAAAATACGCATGCCTTCTTCAAGGCCCGGCCCACGGTAGGAGTTCACCGAAGAGCGGTTGGCCTTGTCGAAGCTGGCCTTGAACACGTAAGGGATACCGAGCTTTTCGGTGACCTTTACGTATTCTTCACAGACCTGCATGGCCATATCCCGGGATTCGAGTACGTTCATGCCGCCAAACAGCACCATTGGCTTGTCGTTGGCGATCTCGATCGAACCTACGCGGATGATTTTCTGAGCCATGTCTGCAGTCCCTGTCAGGAATTTTTCTGATGTTGAGCCAATGCCGCCTTGACGAAGCCGCTGAACAGCGGATGACCGTCACGGGGCGTTGAGGTGAATTCCGGGTGGAACTGGCAAGCGACGAACCATGGATGATCCGGTGCTTCGACCACTTCAACCAGTGCGCCATCGCCCGAGCGGCCGGAGATCTTCAGGCCCGCCTCGATCAGTTGCGGCAACAGATTGTTGTTCACTTCATAGCGATGACGATGACGTTCGACGATCACGTCCTTGGTGTAGCAATCGTGGACCAGCGAACCGGCTTCAAGCTGGCACTCTTGTGCGCCCAGACGCATGGTGCCGCCCAGATCGGAGCTTTCGGTACGGGTTTCGACTGCACCGGTGGCGTCTTCCCATTCGGTGATCAGACCCACTACAGCGTGTGCGCTGGTACGGTCGAACTCGGTGGAGTTGGCGTCTTTCCAGCCCAGCACGTTACGCGCGAACTCGATGACCGCGACCTGCATGCCCAGGCAGATGCCGAGGTACGGAACCTTGTTCTCACGGGCGAACTGAACGGCAGTGATCTTGCCTTCGACGCCGCGCAGACCGAAGCCACCCGGAACCAGGATCGCGTCCACGCCTTCCAGCAGGCCGGTGCCCTGGTTTTCAATGTCTTCAGAGTCGATGTAGCGCAGGTTGACCTTGGTGCGATTGGTGATACCGGCGTGGCTCATGGCTTCGATCAACGACTTGTAGGCGTCGAGCAGCTCCATGTACTTGCCGACCATCGCGATGGTCACTTCGTGTTCCGGGTTGAGCTTGGCGTCGACGACCTTGTCCCATTCGGACAGGTCGGCACCACCACATTGCAGACCGAAGCGCTCGACCACAAAATCGTCCAGGCCTTGCGAATGCAGAATGCCCGGGATCTTGTAGATGGTGTCCGCGTCTTCGAGGGCGATGACCGCACGCTCTTCGACGTTGGTGAACTGAGCGATCTTGCGACGCGAGGAAACGTCGATCGGGTGATCGGAGCGGCAGACCAGCACATCAGGCTGCAGGCCGATGGAGCGCAGTTCCTTCACCGAATGCTGGGTCGGCTTGGTCTTGGTCTCGCCGGCAGTAGCGATGTACGGCACCAGCGTCAGGTGCATCAGCATTGCGCGGCGTGCGCCGACTTCGAAACGCAACTGGCGGATGGCTTCAAGGAACGGTTGGGACTCGATGTCGCCTACGGTACCGCCGATCTCGACCAGCGCCACATCGGCATCGCCTGCACCCTTGATGATACGGCGCTTGATTTCATCGGTGATGTGCGGGATGACCTGAATGGTCGCGCCCAGGTAATCACCACGGCGCTCTTTGCGCAGGACGTGCTCGTACACACGGCCGGTGGTGAAGTTGTTGTTCTGGGTCATGGTGGTGCGGATGAACCGCTCGTAGTGACCAAGGTCCAGGTCGGTCTCGGCGCCGTCGTGAGTGACGAACACCTCACCGTGCTGGAACGGGCTCATGGTGCCTGGGTCCACGTTGATGTAGGGATCCAGTTTGAGCATGGTGACCTTGAGTCCCCGCGCCTCCAGGATGGCCGCCAATGAAGCCGAGGCAATGCCTTTCCCCAATGAAGAAACAACACCGCCCGTGACGAAGATGTAGCGCGTCATGAAAAACCCTAGAAGTCTGCGTTAAAGCGGTCAGAGCCGCCGGGGATAGCGAAGGAAGGCCGAAGCCCCCGATTACCGACAAAATTCACGGTGCACTCCCGAAACTGCTGCGTTGAAACCGACCGGCCGAAGCCAGTATGGTGTGCGCTACATTTTAAGAATTACCCAGTAAATACTGGTTGGTAACCGGCAACTCATGTCGTTTCAAAAGAACCGACAGAAGCTGTATCAAGAAGGGAGCGTAGTCTACCTGAAAGGGCCTTTCAGCTCAAACTTTGGTCGCCGGTCGGCACAACCCAGCGCAAACGCCAGTTTTCATTGGGCGAACCGTCCAGTCCAGGCAGGTTGGCGACGGCCAGCAGCACGTTATCGAGGTAGAGCAGCGGCAATCTGCCGCGCAGAAACGCCGGTACTGACTGCTCGTTGAGCAGGCGCTTGAGATCACGGCTGCCACGTCCGTCCAGGCGTAACACTTCACCGCCCTGCCGATAGCGGACTTGCAGACACCCCGACGGCGCGTCGCCTTCCAGAACCACGCGGCCATTGCCGGGCAAGTCCAGCGCCACACCAGGGTCCGTCCAGTCCATTACCTGATGACAGAGCGGCTCCCAGGCAGCCGGCACCCACCAGATGCAGCCCTGCGCCCTGTGCAACGCTCCATCGGCGAGCCGCCACAGCGGACCCGCGTCCTGCGCCGCATCGCGCAACGCCTCCCAGCCAGCCCAGTGATCGGTGTCCGGCAGACGCGTCAGTGGCGCAAGCCAATGACGCACTGCATTGCGCTGCCGGGCTGCGGACAAAGCGGCAATCGGCCCTAGACTCAACACCGGCAGGCCAACCCAGCCGAACGACGTAGCAGCCTGAGCATTGGCAATATCCTGCAGCGCAAGCTCATCGAGCAATTGCTGCGCTTCGCCGAGGTGGTGTGCGGTACGTGCCAAACTGGCGGCTGCCTGCGGCCATCTGGAGGTCAGCAACGGCAGTACCTGATTGCGCAGAAAATTGCGCGAAAACTGCTGATCGTCATTGCTAGGATCTTCGATCCAGTTCAGTCCATGTCGATGCGCGTAATCTTCCAGCTGCATACGCGACACATCCAGCAGCGGCCTCAGCAGATGCCCACGGCCTAGCACTCGCCGATCGGGCATGGCAGCCAGACCACGCACGCCTGCGCCGCGCAGTAGACGGAACAGCAGGGTCTCGGCCTGATCATCGCGATGCTGCCCCGTCAGCAGCACCTCGCCCTCACCCAGCCGCTCAGTGAAGGCGCCGTAACGCGCCTGACGGGCAGCCTGCTCGAGACTTGCAGCGGGCTCGACCTGAACGCGAACAGACTCGAATGCCACGCCGAGCGCCTTGCAGACCTGCTGACAATGCTCCGGCCAGGCATCGGCAGCGGTCTGCAGACCGTGGTGCACATGGATTGCGTTGAGCGCAGGCAGGGTTTCGCGGCCGGCGAGTTCAGCCAGAAGATGCAAAAGCACGGTTGAGTCGAGGCCGCCAGAGAAACCGACATGCCAGACAGGCGCATTGCGCCAGGGGGCCAGAACTTGAAGAAGCCTGACAGAAAGATCATGACCGGCGCGTGATGGAGTGGTCATGGGTGTTTTTCACCGGTCTGCGGGTTCGCACACTAAACGCTTCAGTGCCCAAGCCAGTCCTTTCGCGAACAGGTTCGCTCCCACGCCTTCCGGGCAGAAGCCCGCAAGACGTGGAAGCAATCGGGCGACGCAGCTTACAGACCGTAGCTCATCAAGCGGTCATAACGGCGGGCCAGCAGCTCATCGTTATCGAACTCCTTGAGCATCGCCAGCTGACTGCTCAACTCTTCGCGAATCAAGGCAGCGGCGGCGACCGGATCACGATGCGCGCCACCCAGTGGCTCGGCGATGACCTTGTCGACGATACCCAGGACTTTCAGGCGGTCAGCGGTGATGCCCATGGCTTCAGCAGCATCCGGTGCCTTCTCGGCGGTTTTCCACAGAATCGACGCGCAGCCTTCCGGAGAGATTACCGCGTAGGTCGAATACTGCAGCATGTTCAACTGGTCACATACGCCAATCGCCAGCGCACCACCGGAACCACCTTCACCGATAACAGTAGCGATAATCGGGGTCTTGAGACGGGCCATCACACGCAGGTTCCAGGCAATTGCCTCGCTCTGGTTGCGCTCTTCCGCGTCGATACCAGGATAAGCGCCCGGCGTATCGATAAAGGTCAGGATCGGCATCTTGAAGCGCTCGGCCATTTCCATCAGGCGGCAGGCCTTGCGATAGCCTTCGGGGCGCGGCATGCCGAAGTTGCGACGAACCTTCTCGCGCACTTCCCGGCCTTTCTGATGACCGATAACCATGACTGGCTGGTTGTCGAGACGGGCAATACCGCCGACGATCGCCGCATCATCGGAGAAATGACGATCACCGTGCAGCTCATCGAACTCGGTAAAGATGTTTTCGATGTAGTCCAGCGTGTAGGGACGACGCGGATGGCGCGCCATGCGCGCGATCTGCCAGCTGGTCAGGTTGCCGAAGATGCTTTCAGTGAGCGTCTTGCTCTTGTCTTGCAGCCGGGAGATCTCGTCGCCGATGTTCAGCGAGTTGTCATTACCCACCAAGCGCAGTTCTTCGATTTTGGCCTGCAAGTCAGCGATAGGCTGTTCGAAATCAAGAAAATTCGGGTTCATAGGCATCCGTCTTGGGTCGACGGCCAAGAGGCCGGCCGGTTGATCCGTCTGCGCCGTTCCTGTTCGGAACCGGCGCGTTCAGGTCGAAATTAAAATTCAGGGTTGAGCGCAAGTCGAGCCTGCGACGCTCAACGATACTGGAGAAAGACGTTCTCACGTCCGAACTGGTCACGCAGAGCTTGAATCAAGCTGTCCGCAGGATCAATCCGCCATGCTTCTCCCAATTGCAGCAATGCGCGGGCGTCCTGCCCCGTGTAGTCCACCGTGATCGGACAGGCACCGCGATGGCGCTTGCACAGATCGCCCAGCCAGCGCAGCCGGTCGCCCTTGAGCGCTTCGGCACGCACCGTCACACGCAGGCTCTCGGCCAGATTGGTGCGGGCATCCTCGATACTCATGACACGCTTGGCCCGCAGGCGCAGCCCACCGGAGAAGTCATCATTACTGACTTCGCCCTCGACCACCACCATAGCATCGGTCTGCAACAGTGACTGAGCCGAATGAAACGCTTCGGCAAACAGCGACGCCTCGATGCGCGCCGAGCGATCGTCCAGGGTAATGAACCCCATCTTGTCGCCCTTCTTGTTCTTCATGACGCGCAGGGCAATGATCAGGCCTGCGACCGTCTGGGTGTCTCTTGCGGGCTTGAGATCAATGATCCGTTGCCGGGCGAAACGGCGGATCTCGCCTTCATATTCATCGATCGGGTGCCCGGTCAGGTACAGCCCCAGGGTTTCCTTTTCACCACGCAGACGATCCTTGAGGCTCAGCTCACGGGTCTTGCGATGATTCGCATAAACATCGGCGTCCGCTTCGACGAACAGGCCGCCAAACAGGTCCGAGTGACCACTGTCGCGACTGCGCGCCGTCTGCTCGGCAGCCTGAATGGCCTCTTCCAGCGCCGCAAGCAACACCGAACGGTTACGATCGATATTGGCCTGATAAGCCTTGGGCTCAAGTTCGAAGTACGGCCCGAGACGATCCAGCGCACCGCTGCGAATCAGGCCATCCAGCGTTCGCTTGTTGACGCGCTTGAGGTCGACGCGGGCGCAGAAGTCGAACAAGTCCTTGAACGGCCCGTTCTGGCGCGCATCGGTAATCGCCTCGACCGGCCCCTCGCCTACGCCCTTGATCGCGCCAAGGCCATAAAGAATGCGGCCATCGTCACTCACCGTGAACTTGAACTCCGAGGTGTTCACGTCCGGCGCGTCGAGGCGCAGCTTCATCGTGCGCACTTCTTCGATCAAGGTCACGACCTTGTCGGTGTTGTGCATATCCGCCGACAACACCGCCGCCATGAACGGCGCCGGGTAGTGAGTCTTCAACCAGGCAGTCTGGTACGACACCAGCCCGTAGGCCGCGGAGTGGGACTTGTTGAAACCGTAACCAGCGAATTTTTCCACCAGGTCGAAGATGTTACCGGCCAGGTCCGGGTCGATGTTATTGGTCTTGCAGCCATCGATGAAACCACCGCGCTGCTTGGCCATTTCCTCGGGCTTTTTCTTGCCCATTGCGCGACGCAGCATGTCCGCACCGCCAAGGGTGTAACCGGCCATGACCTGAGCGATCTGCATCACCTGTTCCTGATACAGGATAATGCCGTAGGTCGGTGCCAGCACCGGCTTGAGGCCTTCGTACTGGTAATCGACATGCGGATAGGACAGCTCGGCGCGACCGTGCTTACGGTTGATGAAGTCGTCCACCATGCCCGATTGCAGCGGGCCGGGGCGGAACAACGCCACCAGTGCGATCAAGTCTTCCAGACAGTCTGGCTTGAGCTTTTTGATCAGCTCTTTCATGCCGCGCGACTCGAGCTGGAACACCGCCGTGGTCTCGGCGCGCTGCAGCAACTGATAGGTCGGCATGTCGTCGAGCGGGATGAACGCGATGTCCAGCGGTTCTTCGTTGACCTTGGCGCGGTCGCGGTTGATGGTCTTGAGTGCCCAGTCGATGATGGTCAGGGTACGCAGACCGAGGAAGTCGAACTTCACCAGCCCCGCAGCCTCGACATCGTCCTTGTCGAACTGGGTCACCAGACCGTCACCGGCCTCATCGCAATAGATCGGCGAGAAGTCGGTCAGCTTGGTCGGGGCAATCACCACACCACCGGCGTGCTTACCGACGTTACGCACAATGCCTTCGAGCTTGAGCGCCATCTCCCAGATTTCCGCAGCTTCCTCATCCACCTTGAGGAAATCGCGAAGAATCTCTTCCTGCTCGTAGGCTTTTTCGAGGGTCATGCCGACTTCGAACGGGATCATCTTCGACAGACGATCCGCCAGCCCGTAAGACTTGCCCTGCACCCGCGCCACGTCACGCACCACCGCCTTGGCGGCCATGGAACCGAAGGTGATGATCTGGCTGACCGCGTTGCGACCGTACTTCTCGGCCACATACTCGATCACCCGGTCACGACCATCCATGCAGAAGTCGACGTCGAAGTCGGGCATGGAGACCCGCTCCGGGTTCAGGAAGCGTTCGAACAGCAGGTCGTATTCCAGCGGGTCGAGGTCGGTGATCTTCTGCACATAGGCAACCAGCGATCCGGCCCCCGAACCACGACCCGGCCCCACCGGTACGCCGTTGCTCTTGGCCCACTGGATGAAGTCCATCACGATCAGAAAGTAACCGGGGAAGCCCATCTGGATAATGATATCCAGCTCGAAATTCAGCCGATCGACATACACCTGACGCCTGGCTTCGTAATCTTCGGTCGTGTCCTTGGGCAGCAGGACTGCAAGACGCTCCTCCAGGCCATCGAAGGAGACCTTGCGGAAATACTCATCGATGGTCATGCCATCGGGAATAGGGAAGTTGGGCAGGAAGTGCGTGCCCAGCTTGACGTCGATGTTGCAGCGCTTGGCAATCTCGACGGTGTTTTCCAGCGCTTCCGGCAGGTCGCTGAACAGCTCGGCCATTTCTTCCGGGCTTTTCAGGTATTGCTGATCGCTGTAATTGTGCGAGCGACGCGGGTCGTCCAGCGCACGGCCTTCACCGATGCATACGCGGGTTTCGTGGGCTTCGAAATCGGCCTGTTTGATGAAGCGCACATCATTGGTCGCCACCAACGGCGCGCCGTGACGCTCGGCCAGGGCCACCGCAGCGTGCAGGTGTTCTTCGTCATTGGCGCGGTTGGTACGCTGCACTTCGATGTAGAAGCGGTCAGGAAAGACTTCCAGCCACTCGCGCAACAGTTCGTCGGCCTCCCCCGGATTGCCGCCGAGCAAGGCCATGCCGATCTCGCCTTCCTTGGCCGCGGAAAGCGCAATCACGCCTTCGCTGGCCTGTGCGACCCACTGGCGCTGAATGACGATCTGGCCGTTGCGCTGGCCTTCGATAAAGCCTCGGGAAATCAGCTCGGTGAGGTTGCGGTAGCCCTGGGCATTCATGGCCAGCAGGCTGATGCGGCTGAGCGCGGCATCTTCGTCCCTGCCTGCCAGCCATAGGTCGACGCCACAGATCGGCTTGATGCCGGAGCCCTGGGCAGCCTTGTAGAACTTGACCAGCGAACACATGTTGTTCTGGTCGGTCACCGCCACGGCGGGCATGTTCATGCCGGTCAGCGCCTTGATCAACGGTTTGACCCGGACCAGACCGTCAACCAGAGAATATTCGGTGTGCAGGCGTAGATGAACGAAAGAAGCCGGCATGGTGATCCTATAAAACGCGAAAATACAAAAAACGAAGGGCAGGATTGTAGCTGGCCCGGAGTGAAACGTCAGTCCTGCAGCAAACCGGCTGACAACGGAAGCGAGCCGCCGAGCATTAGCGTGGCGCGCGCTTCATGGGCTGCACGCACCGGAGCGAAGGAACGCCGATGAATGGGCGTAGGCCCAAGCCGGGCCAGTGCCTCCAGATGCACCGGCGTAGGATAACCCTTGTGCCCACCGATGCCATAACCCGGATAGATGAGTTCAAACGCCGCCATTTCCCGGTCCCGGCTTACCTTGGCGAGAATCGATGCGGCAGCGATGGCGGGTACCTTGGAGTCACCCTTTACCACCGGCGCCGAAGGCACCGACAACTGCGGGCAGCGGTTGCCGTCGATAAGCGCCAGTCTGGGCGTGATACTCAACCCTTCGACGGCGCGCTGCATGGCCAGCATCGTGGCGTGCAGGATATTCAACTGGTCGATCTCTTCGACTTCAGCCCTGGCGATGAACCAGCACAGGGCTTTCTCCTGAATTTCGACGTAGAGCTTTTCGCGCCTGGCTTCGGTCAGTTTCTTCGAGTCATTGAGACCGAGAATGGGCCTGGTCGGATCGAGAATGACGGCGGCGGTTACCACTGCACCGCACAGCGGACCGCGACCCACTTCATCGACACCCGCCACCAGGTCCTCGACGAGGGTAAAATCCAGACCTGTTTGCATCATGGGCGACCTCACAGTGAAGGCGACCGTCCGAGCAGGCTCAATACCGCATCGGCGGCCTGATTGGACGCATCGCGGCGCAGAACCCGGTGAATAGCGTCAAAACCGGCGGTTTGCTCGCGACCGTCTTCGATCAATGGCAGCAGCGTACGCGCCAGGGCTTCTGGCGTAGCGTCGTCCTGCAGCAGTTCAGGCACCAGCAGACGCTGGGCCAGCAGGTTCGGCAGCGACACATAAGGGCTCTTGACCATTCGCTTGAGTATCCAGAAGGTCAGCGGCGCCAGGCGGTAGGCAACCACCATGGGACGCTTGTAAAGCAGCGCTTCCAGGGTCGCCGTGCCGGAGGCGATCAGTACCGCATCGCAGGCGGCCAGAGCAACGTGCGACTGGCCGTCGAGCAGCGTGACGGGCAAATCACGACCCTGCAGCAACTGTTCCACTTGAGCCCGCCGCTGCGGGCTGGCGCACGGCAGTACGAAGCGCAGGCCCGGGCGCCGGGCAAGCAACAGTTCGGCCGTGTCGAAAAACAATGCGCCCAGACGCCCCACTTCACCGCCCCGGCTGCCCGGCATCAATGCCACAACCGGCGTATCCTGCGCGAATCCCAGGCCAGCGCGAGCACCTGCACGATCGGACTCCAGGGGGATGGTGTCTGCCAGCGGATGCCCGACGAAGCGCACCGGTACGCCCTGCTCTTCGTAGAAACGCGCCTCGAACGGCAACAGGGTCAGCATCAGATCACAGCCTTCACGAATCTTCAGCACACGCTTCTGGCGCCAGGCCCAGACTGAGGGGCTGACGTAGTGCACGGTCTTGATGCCGGCGCGACGCAGCTGAAGTTCGATATTGAGCGTGAAATCAGGGGCGTCGATGCCGATGAAGACGTCCGGCTTTTCAGTGATCAGGGTCTGGACCAGCAGCTTGCGCCGGGCCAGCAGCTCGCGCAGTCGCCCGAGCACTTCAACCAGCCCCATCACCGACAGGCGTTCCATCGGGAAGAAGGACTGCATGCCTTCGGCTTCCATCAACGGACCACCGACACCAATGAAGCGGATATCGGGATGGCGCACCTTGAGGGCACGCATCAAACCGGATCCGAGGATATCGCCGGATGCTTCACCCGCGACCAGAGCGATACAGAGTGGACTGGTCATGATTAGCGAATGATGCCGCGAGTCGACGTCTGAATGGACTGAAGAAATACCGCCACTTCAGGAAACTGCGCCGCAGGCTCTGCCAGATCGGACAGCGCCTGGCCGATGGTCAGCCCCTGGCGATAAACCGTCTTGTAGGCTCTGCGCAGCGCATGAATGGCTTCTTCGGAGAAACCCCGACGACGCATGCCCTCGAAGTTCATGCTGCGCGCCTCGGCCGGATTGCCAAACACCGTGACGAACGCAGGTACATCCTTACCGATCGCAGTGCCCATGCCGGAGAAGCTGTGCGCACCGATATGGCAGAACTGATGGACCAGAGTGAAGCCCGACAGGATAGCCCAGTCATCCACGTGAACATGGCCTGCCAGGGCGGTGTTGTTGACCAGAATCACGTGGTTGCCGATCACGCTGTCGTGCCCGATATGGGCATAGGCCATGATCAGGTTGTGATCGCCCAGCGTGGTTTCGGCACGGTCCTGAACGGTCCCGCGGTGAATTGTCACGCCTTCGCGGATCACGTTGTGATCGCCGATGACAAGGCGGGTTTCCTCGCCCTTGTATTTCAGATCAGGCGTGTCTTCACCCACCGATGAAAACTGGTAGATACGGTTGTGCTTGCCGATTCTGGTTGGCCCCTTGAGGACAACGTGAGGACCGACAACTGTACCCTCGCCAATTTCCACACCGGGTCCGATGATCGACCAAGGGCCGACCTCAACATTGTCGGCCAGAACGGCCGTCGGATCGATGATTGCGCGAGGGTCAATCAAACTCATAGTTTGCGTTCCGCACAGATGATTTCGGCAGAGCAGACTGCCTTGCCATCAACGGTAGCCTTGCATTCGAACTTCCAGATCTGGCGCTTGCTGCTCAGGAATTTCGCCTCGAGAACCAGTTGGTCGCCCGGCAGGACCGGCTGACGGAAACGCAGTTTGTCCGAGCCGACGAAATAATAGAGCGTCCCGTCCGACGGCTTGGAGTCGAGCATCTTGAACGCAAGAATACCAGCAGCCTGCGCCATCGCTTCGATGATCAGCACACCCGGCATGATGGGATGCTCAGGGAAATGACCGTTGAAAAAAGGCTCATTGACGCTGACATTCTTGTAGGCGCGAATGTTCTTGTTCTCGATATCCAGCTCGGTCACGCGATCCACCAGCAGGAACGGGTAACGATGAGGCAAGTATTCGCGAATTTCTTTGATGTCCATCATTTCGAGGGGAAGCCTGTAGTAAAGATTAGGAGTGCGTCGCGACTGCGCAGCACCCCTCTACATCAAGGAGGCAGTTTATCGACTGAGCACGCTTGATATTAAAAAGGTATCAGCCATCAGATGAGCGATTACCCGAGGAGGTCACCGTCTCTACAACCTTTTCGAGCTTTTGCAGACGTCGCGCCATGTCGTCGATCTTGCGCAGACGAGCTGCGCTCTTGCGCCATTCGTCCGCTGGTTGCATAGCCGTACCTGAGGAGTAAGAACCAGGCTCGGTGATGGAGTGCGTGACCATGGTCATACCCGTGATGTAAACACCATCGCAAATATCGATATGCCCCACCAGACCAACCCCGCCCGCCAGCATGCAATGCTTGCCGATTTTGGTGCTTCCAGAGATACCAACACACGCAGCCATCGCCGTGTGGTCGCCGACCTGCACGTTGTGGGCAATCTGAATCTGGTTGTCCAGTTTGACGCCATTGCCAATTCGCGTATCAGCCAGCGCACCCCGATCGATTGCCGTATTGACGCCAACCTCGACGTCATCACCGAGGGTGACGCCACCGATCTGTGCAACCTTGTGGTAGATACCTTTATCCTGGGCAAAGCCAAAGCCTTCGCCACCCAGCACGGCACCCGACTGGATGACCACGCGCTTGCCAATGCGCACATCGTGGTAAAGCGTTACCCGCGGGGCCAGCCAGCCGCCTTCACCGATCTCGCAGCGAGCGCCGATGAAGCAGTGCGCACCGATGGTGACACCTGCTGCAATGCGCACACCGCTCTCGATCACAGCAAAAGCGCCAATGCTGGCAGCAGGATCAATCAGTGCATCTGCGGCAATCACTGCCGTCGGATGAACGCCTGCACTACTTTTAGGCTTGGGATCGAAAAAATGCGAAATGCGCGCATAGGCCAGATAAGTATCAGGAACCACCAGCGCATTACCGGTGTAACCTTCGGCGTCTGCCGGCTTGAGCAGCACGGCAGTGGCCTGGGTATCGACCAGCAATTTACGATACTTGGGATTTGCCAGGAAACTGACTTGACCAGGGCCGGCCTCTTGCAAAGTGGCCAGCCCGGTGATTTCGATATCCTTGTCGCCACGTAACGTAGCACCAAGGAACTCGGCCAACTGGCCGAGCTTGATGGTTATGCTCATGGTTACTTCAGCTGGTTCATGCGCTCGATGACTTGGCGAGTCACGTCATACTGAGGCTTGACGTCGATCACCGCACCGCGCTCGAAAACCAGGTCGAAACCACCTTTCTTGATGACTTCTTCTACAGCCTGATCCAGCTTCGGCTTCAACTGCTTGAGCATTTCACGATCAGCAACGGCCTTGGCTTCGTTCAGTTCCTTGGACTGGAACTGGAAGTCGCGGGCCTTTTGCTTGAATTCAAGCTCCAGACGCTCGCGCTCAGGCTGAGCCATCTTGTCGCCACCGCTGACCAGACGATCCTGGATACCCTTGGCGCTGCTTTCCAGACTTTTCAGCTTGGTCAGTTGCGGACCGAATTTTTTCTCGGCATCGACAGCGTATTTCTTCGCAGCGTCAGATTCCAGCAAGGCCATCTGATAGTTCAGTACCGCAATTTTCATGTCGGCGAATGCAGGGCTTGCGACCAGTACGGTTGCCAGCATTACCAGTTGAGTCAACTTACGCACAATACAACTCCTACAAAATTCGTTGCGTTATCAAAGATCAGACGCTTAAAAGGTCTGACCCAGGGAGAATTGGAAAACCTGCGTTTCGGCTTCGTCGTCCGGCTTCTTGATCGGCATCGCCAGAGCGAAGCTCAGCGGACCGAGTGCGGTGATCCAGGTGACGCCGATACCCACAGAGCTGGCCATGCCGGAAAGGTCGATGTCGTTACATTCGACTTTCTTGCCTGACGAGCTTGTTCTGGTCGAGTCGCACTTGGTATCGAAGACATTACCCACGTCCCAGAACACAGACGTACGCAGCGAGCGCTGATCCTTGACGAATGGCAGCGGGAACATGACTTCTACACCGCCCTGAACCAGGGCGTTACCGCCGAACGGCAGTGGATCCTGATCCGGGTCCGCCAATGTACCTGGCTTGGAACCATTACTTGGCGTACTGCGTGGACCAAGAGTGCTGTCCTTGAAGCCACGTACCGAGTTGAAACCGCCCGCGTAGTAGTTCTCGTAGAACGGCAGACCCGAGGTCGAACCGTATCCGTCACCGTACCCCAGCTCGGTGTGCAGACGCAGGGTGTAGTTATCGGTGATCGGATGGAAGTACTGAGCACGGTAATCCAGCTTGAAGAACGACAGGTCGCTGCCCGGCAAGGTGGATTCGAACACGAGGCTTTGCGAATGACCACGGGTCGCCAGAACGCCCTTGTTCAGAGTCGATTCAGACCAGCCAACCGAGCCCTTGAAGTTCAGGTACTTGTCGCCTTCCTTCTCGACGAAGTCAAAAATCTCGTCAACGGTGTACTTGCCGGTCTTGATTTCGTCCTGCTGCACGGTCAGGCCGTAGGTCAGGCGCGAAGTCTCGCTGATCGGGTAGCCGAGGTTGATACCGGCACCCAGGCTGTCAACCGCATAGCTTGCAACATCAACGTCGAGGTCATCGTAGTTGGTGGTGCGGTAGAACGCGCTGTAACCCAGGCTGACACCGTCCGGCGTGTAGTACGGATCGACGTAGCTGAAGTTGTAACGGCTCTGGTATTCGCTGCGGGTCAGACCGATGCTGACCTTGTTACCAGTACCCAGGAAGTTGTTCTGGCTGATCGAACCACCGAGGATCAGACCGGCGCTTTGCGCGAAGCCGACGCTGGCGGTGATCGAACCGGATGCCTGCTCTTCAACAGCGTAGTTCACATCGACCTGATCGTCGGTGCCTGGAACAGGTGGCGTCTCGACGTTGACTTCCTTGAAGAAGCCCAGACGATCCAGACGGGTTTTCGACTGGTCGATCAGGTAGGTCGATGCCCAGCCGCCTTCCATCTGACGCATTTCGCGACGCAGCACTTCGTCTTCCGACTTGGTGTTGCCGCGATAGTTGATACGGTTGACGTAGGCACGCTTGCCCGGGTCGACGACAAAGGTGATATCGACCGTGTGGTCTTCGTTGTTCGGCGTCGGCACGCCGTTGACGTTGGCGAAGGTATAGCCTTCGTTACCCAGACGACGGGTGATCAGTTCGGACGTCGTGGTCATGACCTTGCGCGAGAAGACCTGGCCCGGCTGCACCAGCAACAGGGATTTGACCTGGTCTTCAGGGACCTTGAGGTCACCGCTCAGCTTGACCGACTTGACGCTGTACTTCTCGCCTTCGTTGATGTTGACCGTGATGTACACGTTCTTCTTGTCAGGCGTGATAGACACCTGGGTCGAGGCGATATCCATGTTGATATAGCCGCGATCGAGGTAGTACGAACGCAGACGCTCAAGGTCACCCGACAGCTTTTCACGGGCGTACTTGTCATCATTCTTGAAGAACGACAGCCAGTTGCTGGTCTTGAGCTCGAACAGGTCGGTCAGGTCTTCATCGGAGAAGACCGTGTTGCCCACCACGTTGATGTGTTGAATGGAGGCTACGGTGCCTTCATTGATGTTGATCTTCAGGCCTACGCGGTTGCGCGGCTGAGGAACGACCTCGGCGTCAACCTCGGCAGAGTAACGGCCTTGGGCAACGTATTGACGTTGCAGCTCGTTACGCACACCTTCGAGGGTTGCACGCTGGAAAATCTCACCTTCGGCCAGACCGGACTGTTTCAGCCCCTTCATCAGGTCCTCGGTGGAAATGGCCTTGTTACCCTCGATTTCGATACTCGCAACCGAAGGGCGCTCGACGACATTGATGACGAGCACGTTGCCGTCGCGACCCAGCTGGATATCTTGAAAGAAACCGGTTTTAAACAGCGAACGGGTAGCATCGACCAAACGACCATCGTCCGCCTGCTCGCCTACGTTCAGCGGCAATGCACCAAAGACACTGCCGGCGGATACCCGCTGCAGGCCGTTGACACGGATATCGGAGATGGTGAAGGACTCGGCGTGAACTTCAGCGATCATCAGTGCGGAAAGAACCGCAGTTAGCAGCAGACGTTTCATGAAGTCCTTTCTTATTCCAACTGGCAATAAACAAACTGCCGCAAAATGCGGCAGATTCGCAACTCGGCAACGCTTTACAGTCGGCCCAGATCGTTGACCAGCGCGAGCAACATTACGCCCACTACCAGACTGATACCGATCTGCGCCCCCCAACCTTGAACCTTTTCCGAAAGGGGACGACCACGCGCCCACTCGATCAGATAAAACAGCAGATGCCCCCCGTCCAGGACGGGAATGGGCAACAGATTCAGAACACCCAGGCTAATACTCAGATAAGCGAGGAAGTTCAGAAAATCTCCGATGCCCGACTGGGCCGAAGCGCCCGCCACTTTAGCAATGGTTATCGGTCCACTCAAGTTTTTTACCGAGAGCTCGCCGAACAACATTTTCTTCAGCGAGTCCAGGGTCAGCACACTCATGTTCCAGGTGCGCTTCACACCCTCGGCCATCGCCGCGAAAGGCCCGTAACTGACCTCGCGCAGCATTTCCGGTGGCCAATCGACAGCTTTCACACCAGCACCGAGGTAACCCGCGGCAGCCTTGCCCTCGTCCTTGGCCGCGAGAGTCACCGGCACGTCCATCTGCACGCCGTCGCGCTCGATGCGCAGCGAAATCTTCGCCTCAGGACGCTCGCGTACCCGATCGACAACCTGTTGCCACTCATTGAGCGGCTGACCGTCCATCGAAACCAGGCGATCACCTGTTTTAAGCCCCGCGCTCTGCGCTGGACCTTTCGGATCGATTTCTGCCAGCACCGGCAACAGCGCGGGACGCCACGGACGAATACCCAGCGACTTGATCGGATCAGGCTCTTCTGCGCCCCTCAGCCAGTCATTGAGTACCAGCTCACGCGAGGTGTCGACCGTAGAACCCTGATCCCTGACCTTCAAAGCGATAGTACCGCTTTCACCCAGACGACGGACCAGCTGCAGGTTGACCCCGGCCCAACCAGAAGTAGGCTCGCCATCGACAGCGACGATTTCCTGTCCAGCCGTCAGGCCAGCCTGCTGGGCGATACTTCCGGCCTCCACTGCGCCGATAACCGGACGCACCTGCTCACTGCCCATAATCGCCAGCACCCAGAAAAATGCGATGGCGAGAAGGAAGTTGGCTGTCGGGCCGGCGATCACGATGGCGATGCGCTGCCCTACTGTCTTGCGATTGAACGATTGGTCAGCGAGCTCGGGCGGAACATTACCCTCGCGCTCGTCGAGCATTTTCACATAGCCGCCCAGAGGGATGGCAGCCACCACGTATTCTGTGCCCTGACGGTCATGCCAGCGCAGCAGAGGCGTGCCGAAGCCTACTGAAAAACGCAGCACTTTGACGCCACAACGACGCGCCACCCAGAAGTGGCCGAATTCGTGGAAGGTCACCAGCACGCTCAGCGCAATCAGGGTGCCGAGAATCATGTATAAAGCGCTCATCAGTCTTCTCCGGGTACCGACTGGTCGGCCAGTGTGTTAATCATTGCAGGCCTTCAGGCCCGCCGTTGACGCACCACATCAACCCTTTCACTCACACCCTGACGGGTTTTCAGGTCGCTATCGCCCGTGCCTCTCAAGCCACTGGCCTGCCAGCAAACGCGCCTTCGCGTCAGCTGCGAACACCGCATCCAGCCCTTCGACCGCAGTGACAGGCTCGTGATCGAGAACCTCCTCGATAATACCGGCGATTTCCAGGTAGCGGATACGCCCTTCGAGGAATGCCGCAACGGCCACTTCATTGGCCGCGTTGAGCATGGCAGGTGCACTGCCCCCAGCCTCCGCCGCCTGTCGGGCCAGCCGCAGACAAGGGAAACGTTCCTCGTCCGGCGCCTGAAAATCAAGCTGGCCGATACGAAACAGATCCAGTGGCGCAACGCCAGAGTCTACACGTGCAGGCCATGCCAGTGCATTGGCGATGGGGGTACGCATGTCGGGATTTCCCAATTGAGCCAGCACCGAGCCATCGACATAATCGACCAGCGAGTGGATCACGCTTTGCGGGTGAATGACCACCTCGACCTGATCCGGACGCGCATCGAACAGCCAGCAGGCTTCGATCAGCTCGAGCCCCTTGTTCATCATGGTTGCCGAATCGACGGAGATCTTGCGCCCCATCGACCAGACCGGATGGGCACAGGCCTGCTCTGGCGTAACATTCTGCAACTGCTCCAGCGGCGTTTCGCGGAACGGTCCGCCCGAGGCAGTCAGCATGATCCGCCGGACACCGACGGCACCCAGCCCGCGGGCGAAGTCGCCGGGCAGGCACTGGAAGATCGCATTGTGTTCGCTGTCGATGGGCAAAAGCACAGCGCCATTTTGCCGAACAGCCTGCATGAACAGGGCGCCGGACATGACCAGCGCTTCCTTGTTGGCCAGCAATACCTTCTTGCCCGCTTCCACCGCAGCCAGCGTCGGACGCAAGCCGGCAGCCCCGACAATGGCGGCCATGACCGCATCGACCCGTGGGTCAGCGGCCACTTCGCACAAACCGCCCTCGCCGACCAGCACCCGGGTATCGAGCCCGGCAGCCGCCAGGTCATCCTGCAGTTTGCGGGCGACCACCTGATCAGGCACTACGGCGTATTGCGGCGTGTGCCTGATGCACAAGGCCAGCAGTTCGTTCAGACGGCTGAAGCCGGTGAGCGCGAACACTTGATAAAGCGCTGGATGACGGGCAACGACATCCAGAGTGCTCAGTCCAATGGAACCGGTTGCACCCAGAATGGTAATTTGTTGCGGCCCACTCACATGACACCCCAGTCAGCGGCCCAGAGCAGAACGGCAAATACCGGGATGGCCGCCGTGAGGCTGTCGATACGGTCCAGCACCCCGCCGTGGCCAGGCAACAGATTGCTGCTGTCCTTGACCCCGGACTGGCGCTTGAACATGCTTTCGGTCAGGTCGCCAATCACCGAGATGAATACGATCACCGCTGCGCCGAAGAGCGCCGCAATGAACTGCGCAACCGTCCAGTCGCGGGAAAAGCCCACTGCTGCCGTGATGCCCAGACTGACCACCAGACCGCCATATACGCCCTCCCAGCTCTTGCCAGGGCTCACCTTGGGCGCAAGCTTGCGCTTGCCAAAGGCCTTGCCGGAGAAATAAGCACCAATGTCGGCGGCCCAGACCAGCACCATTACCGACAGAATCAGCCAGTTACCCAGCGGCCATTGCTTGATCAGAACCAGACCCTGCCATGCAGGCAGCAGAATCAGAAGACCGATGACCAGCTTGCACGCTGCACTTGCCCAGTGACTGCTCGAGTCCGGATAGGTAAGGACCAGAAAGGTCGCAACGCCCCACCAGATGACTGCGGCAACCAGCACCCAGGGCTCGAGCCCCGGCAGCAGGTACATGAGAAAAAGCAGAACAGCGACCACAGCTGCATAGCCGATACGCATCGACTGTGCGGCAAAACCTGCGAGTCGTGCCCATTCCCAGGCACCCAGAACCACGACCACCCCGATGAACAGGGCGAAGTACATGCCGGTCAGCAGGAAAAACCCGCACAAGGCGATCGGCAACAGAATGAGTGCCGTGATGATCCGTTGTTTCAGCATTAAGCCCGGGCTCCAGCTTCTACCTGTTCGCTGGTTTTACCGAAGCGACGTTGGCGAGAAGCGAAATCTGCCAGCGCAGCGCGCATGGCATCGTGTTTGAAGTCCGGCCAGAACAGGTCGGAGAAGTACAGCTCGGCGTAGGCCAGCTGCCAAAGCAGGAAGTTGCTGATGCGGTGCTCACCGCCGGTGCGGATGCACAGATCCGGCAACGGCAGGTCGCCGGTGGCCAGACAGGTCTGCAACAACTGGGGAGTAATGTCCTCCGGCTGCAGATGTCCGGCCTGAACCTCACGCGCCAGCCGCTGGGCGGCCTGCGCGATGTCCCACTGCCCACCGTAGTTGGCAGCGATCTGCAGCACGAAGCGGCTGTTGCCGGAGGTGCGCACTTCCGCCTCGCGCATGGCCGCCTGAAGTTCAGGGTGAAAGCGCGAGCGGTCGCCGATGATACGCAGGCTGATCTCGTTTTCGTTCAGGCGCTTGGTTTCACGGCGCAGCGCCGTGAAAAACAGCTCCATCAGCGCACCCACCTCTTCGGCCGGGCGCTGCCAGTTTTCACTGGAAAACGCGAACAGTGTCAGCACTTCGACCCGGGCTTCAGCGCAGACCTCGATAACGGCCCGCACAGCATCGACACCCGCCTTGTGGCCTGCAACGCCTGGCAGCAGGCGCTTCTTGGCCCAGCGATTATTACCATCCATGATAATCGCGACATGGCGCGGCACCGAGGGCGTCACGGCCGGTTTTATCTTTTCCATGAAAGCGTCCGAAACCTTAAACAGCCATCAGATCGGCTTCTTTCTGCTTGACCGCAACTTCGATTTCCGCCACGAACTTGTCAGTCAGCTTCTGTATGTCGTCAGCCGCACGACGCTCTTCGTCTTCGCTGATTTCCTTCTCCTTGACCAGGTCTTTCAACTGGCTCAAGGCGTCACGGCGAATGTTACGGACGGCCACACGGGCATCTTCTGCGGCATCACGCGCCTGCTTGGTGAAGCCCTTACGGGTTTCTTCGGTCAGCGCCGGCATGGAGATCAGCAGCAACTCACCCAGGTTGGTCGGGTTGAAACCCAGACCGGAGCTCTGGATGGCCTTGTCGACAGCGGCCAGCATGTTGCGCTCGAACGCTACGACCTGAAGGGTACGCGAGTCCTTGACGGTGACGTTGGCCACCTGGCTGAGCGGGGTATCGGCACCGTAGTAAGGAACCATGACTCCACCGAGGATGCTCGGATGCGCTTTGCCGGTACGGATACGGGTGAACGCATGGGTCAGCGATTCCAGACTCTTCTGCATGCGGGTCTGAGCGTCTTTCTTGATTTCGTTGATCATTATTGTGCTTCCTCGATCAGGGTCCCTTCAGCGCCACCATGGACGATATTCAGAAGAGCACCCGGCTTGTTCATGTTGAAGACGCGCAATGGCATCTTGTGATCGCGACACAGGCAGATTGCGGTCAGATCCATCACACCCAGCTTGCGATCCAGCACTTCATCGTAGGTCAGATGATCGAACTTCTCGGCATTCGGGTCCTTGAACGGATCTGCAGTGTAGACACCATCCACCTTGGTGGCCTTGAGCACTACATCGGCGTCGATCTCGATCGCTCGCAGGCAGGCAGCCGAGTCGGTCGTAAAGAACGGATTACCAGTGCCGGCAGCAAAAATCACCACTTCCTTCGAGCTGAGATGGCGCATGGCCTTGCGGCGGTCGTAATGATCGGTCACGCCTACCATGGAAATGGCCGACATCACGATGGCGGTGATATTAGCGCGCTCCAGCGCATCGCGCATTGCCAGGGCGTTCATCACAGTGGCCAGCATGCCCATGTGATCGCCTGTCACCCGATCCATGCCCGCAGCACTCAAGGCCGCGCCACGAAACAGGTTGCCGCCGCCGATCACCAGACCGACCTGAACGCCGATACCGACCAGCTGGCCGACTTCCAGCGCCATGCGATCCAGCACCTTGGGATCGATGCCGAACTCTTCCGAGCCCATGAGGGCCTCACCGCTAAGCTTGAGTAGAATGCGTTTATAGCGAGCCTGATAACCACTGCCCTGCTGAGCCATTGCGAATCTCTCCTGCGGCGTTTTCTGAAAAAAATCTGTGCGGGCTATTTCAAGCCTGCGCTTACTTTAGCTTGACGCTTTGCGCGCGTCGGGAGAATGCAGCCTTGTGAGCACAATCTCCAAGGAAAATTTCCCTTTCTCTTTCGACAAAGAGGCCGCACGCGTGAGCGGGCAGCCTCTTTGGGGCGACAGTTGAAAAACCGTCTTACTGCTTGGCGGCAGCCAGTTGAGCAGCCACTTCGTCAGCGAAGTTATCAACTGGCTTCTCGATGCCGTCGCCTACTTTGAAGTAGGTGAAGGAAACGATTTCAGCGCCGGCTTTCTTGGCCAGATCACCGACCTTGACTTCCGGGTTCTTGACGAAGGCTTGCTCGACCAGGCTGGCTTCTGCCAGGAACTTGGTGATACGACCGCCAACCATTTTCTCAACGATGTCAGCCGGCTTGCCTTTGATCTTGTCTTCGTTCAGTTGCAGGAAGACATTCTTCTCGCGCTCGATCGCTTCAGCAGACACTTCCGAAGGGAACAGGAACTCAGGGTTGCTTGCCGCTACGTGCATGGCGATATCTTTGGCCAGCTCGACGTCGCCACCCTTGAGGGTAACAACTACGCCGATCTTGTTGCCGTGCAGGTAAGTACCTACAACATCACCTTCGATACGCTTCAGGCGACGGATGTTGACGTTTTCGCCAACCTTGCCGACCAGTACCAAACGTGCAGCTTCCTGAGCTTCGATCAACGGAGCGGCATCAGTCATCTTGTCAGCGAAGGCTTTTTCGACGCTTGCAGCAACGAAAGCCTTGAAGTCGTCTTGCAGGGCCAGGAAGTCGGTCTGCGAGTTGACTTCGATGATGACAGCGGCTTTACCGTCGTCCTTGATGGCGATAGCGCCTTCAGCAGCCACGTTACCTGCTTTCTTGGCGGCCTTGATGGCGCCGGAAGCACGCATATCGTCGATTGCTTTTTCGATGTCGCCGCCAGCCTTGGTCAAGGCCTTTTTGCAATCCATCATGCCTTCGCCGGTACGCTCGCGCAGTTCTTTGACCAACGCTGCAGTAATCTCTGCCATTTCAAAATCCTCTTGGATAGGTCTTCAACCATTCCACCCGACAGGCCGGGCGTGCAATTCTTGAAAAATCAGGGTGGCAGCAACACATGACAGCGAGGTCATGGTTACAGACCGACAAATCATTTCCTAGGTGGCAAAAAGGGGGCTAAGCCCCCTTTTCGCGTACTGAGTAAACGCCAGGCGTTTGTACTCAGCCTTCTACAGCAGCTGCAGCTGGAGCTTCTTCGACGAAAACGTCGGTGCCGCCAGCAACATTGTTACGACCACGGATAACAGCATCAGCCATCGAACCCATGTACAGCTGGATGGCGCGGATTGCGTCATCGTTGCCCGGGATGATGTAGTCAACGCCTTCCGGGCTGCTGTTGGTATCGACGACGCCGATAACCGGGATGCCCAGCTTGTTGGCTTCGGTGATCGCGATGCGCTCGTGATCAACGTCGATGACGAACAGAGCGTCCGGCAGACCGCCCATGTCCTTGATACCACCCAGGCTGCGATCCAGTTTTTCCAGATCACGGGTACGCATCAGGGCTTCTTTCTTGGTCAGCTTGGCGAAAGTACCGTCTTCAGCCTGTACTTCCAGCTCACGCAGACGTTTGATCGACTGACGGATGGTCTTGAAGTTGGTCAGCATGCCGCCCAACCAGCGATGGTCGACGTACGGCGAACCGCAACGTGCTGCTTCTTCAGCAACGATCTTGCCAGCGGAACGCTTGGTGCCGACGAACAGAATCTTGTTTTTGCCCGAAGCCAGGCGCTCAACGAAAGTCAGAGCTTCGTTGAACATAGGCAGGGTTTTTTCAAGGTTGATGATGTGAATCTTGTTACGCGCGCCGAAAATGTACTTACCCATTTTCGGATTCCAGTAACGGGTCTGGTGGCCGAAGTGGCAACCAGCCTTCAGCATATCGCGCATATTGACTTGGGACATAAATAGTTCCTTGATAAGTCGGGTTAGGCCTCCACGTATCCCAATGACCAACCAATGGCATCTGCCAAGGGCACCCAGGTCATCGTGTCGACACGTGTGTGGGTTTGTGCTTCAAGGACGGACCTTGGAAAGCGGCGCATTTTATATCATAAAAGGGAAGAGAACGGAACTCCCATCAAGTGCTTGTTTTGCGGTGACTTTGCAGCTTCATGGACAGCCTATAGAAGGAAGCGATGATTACCCGGCACCGGCGGTCTGATAGAATTGCGCCTTTGCGCACCAACCGCGTGCCTGCCACGCCGAGAGAATTCGTATGACCATCACCCTCAAAACCCCGGAAGACATCGAAAAGATGCGCATCGCCGGTCGCCTGGCCGCCGATGTTCTGGAAATGATAGCGCCGCACGTCAAGCCCGGTGTGACCACCGAAGAGCTGGACCGCCTCTGCCACGACTATATCGTCAACGAACAGAAGGCGATCCCGGCCCCGCTGAACTACAAGGGCTTCCCCAAGTCGATCTGCACCTCGATCAACCAGGTGGTCTGCCACGGCATCCCGAGCGACAAGAAGCTGAAGGACGGTGACTCGCTGAACATCGACGTCACTGTCATCAAGGACGGCTACCATGGCGACACCAGCAGGATGTTCCATGTCGGCACCGTTCCGGTATGGGCCGAGCGCCTGTCGAAGGTGACTCAGGAGTGCCTGTACAAGGCCATCGAAATCGTCAAGCCCGGCACGCGCCTGGGGGACATCGGTGCCGTCATCCAGAAACACGCTGAAAAGAACGGTTTCTCCGTGGTTCGCGAGTTCTGTGGTCATGGCATCGGCAAGGTGTTTCATGAAGAGCCGCAGGTCATGCACTTTGGCGAGGCCGGAACCGGTATCGAACTGCAGGAAGGCATGACCTTCACCATCGAGCCGATGATCAACCAAGGGCGCCCTGAAACCAAGATCCTCGGCGATGGCTGGACGGCGATCACCAAGGATCGCAAGCTCTCGGCGCAATGGGAGCACACGCTGCTGGTGACCGCCGACGGTTACGAAATCTTCACCTTGCGCAGCGACGACACCATTGCCCAAAAGGCTCCCTGACCCGAGTCTGCCCGGCTGAACCCACGCCCGTCACTTGCACAGCCCGACACGAGGAATACTGCTCAATGCCGCAAGTAGATCCAGACTTGTTCGATCGTGGCCAGTTCCAGGCCGAACTGGCCTTGAAAGCCAGCCCCATCGCTGCGTTCAAGAAGGCCATCCGCAAAGCGAGAGACGTCCTTGATGAGCGCTTCCGGTCGGGCCGTGACATTCGACGACTGATCGAGGACCGGGCATGGTTTGTCGATAACATCCTGCAAAAGGCCTGGGATCAGTTCGAATGGAGTGAAGACGCCGACATCGCGCTCCTGGCGGTGGGTGGGTACGGCCGCGGCGAGCTGCACCCGTACTCGGACATCGATCTGCTGATCCTGCTGGACAGCGACGACCACGAAGTTTTCCGCGAACCCATCGAGCGGTTTCTGACGCTGCTGTGGGACATCGGCCTGGAAGTCGGACAGAGCGTACGCTCGGTCAACGAATGCGCACAGGAAGGCCGCGCCGACCTGACCGTGATCACCAATCTGATGGAAAGCCGCACCATCGCCGGCCCCGAGCATCTGCGCCAGCGCATGCTGGAAGTCACCAGCACCGAGCACATGTGGCCAAGCAAGGAGTTCTTCCTCGCCAAGCACGCGGAACAGAAAAAACGTCACCACAAGTACAACGACACCGAATACAACCTGGAACCCAACGTCAAGGGTTCTCCAGGCGGCCTGCGCGATATTCAGACCATCCTCTGGGTAGCGCGACGCCAGTACGGCACGCTGAACCTGCATGCGCTGGCAGGCGAAGGCTTCCTGCTGGGCAGCGAAAACGCCCTGCTCGCCTCCTCTCAGGAGTTTTTGTGGAAGGTGCGTTACGCGCTGCACATGCTGGCCGGACGCTCCGAGGACCGGCTTCTGTTCGATTATCAGGTACGCATCGCCGGCTTGCTGGGCTATGAAGACAACGATGCCAAGCTGGCCATAGAGCGCTTCATGCAGAAGTACTACCGAGTGGTCATGAGCATCGCCGAACTCAGCGATCTGATCATCCAGCATTTCGAAGAAGTGATTCTTTCCGACGACAGCGGTACGGCACAGCCGATCAATTCACGCTTTCAGTTGCACGACGGCTATATAGAAGCTACCCACCCGAACGTCTTCAAGCGCACCCCGTTTGCCATGATCGAAATCTTCGTGCTCATGGCCCAGCATCCGGAAATAAAGGGTGTGCGTGCCGACACCATTCGTTTGCTGCGTGAACATCGTCACCTGATCAACGATGACTTCCGCAACGATATTCGCAACACCAGCCTGTTCATCGAGCTGTTCAAATGCGAAATCGGCATTCATCGCAACCTGCGCCGGATGAACCGCTACGGCATTCTCGGCCTGTACCTGCCCGAGTTCGGCCATATCGTCGGCCAGATGCAGCATGACCTGTTTCACATCTATACCGTCGATGCGCACACGCTGAATCTGATCAAACACCTCCGCAAGCTGCAATACACCGAAGTGTCCGAGAAATTTCCGCTGGCCAGCAAGATCATGGGCCGTCTGCCCAAGCCGGAGTTGATCTACCTGGCCGGGCTTTATCACGACATCGGCAAGGGTCGTGGCGGTGATCACTCGGAGCTGGGCGCAATCGACGCACAGGCGTTCGGCACGCGCCATCATCTGCCTGCGTGGGACACCCGGCTTATCGTCTGGCTGGTGAGCAACCATCTGGTGATGTCGACCACCGCCCAGCGCAAGGACCTTTCCGACCCGCAGGTCATCCACGACTTTGCCCAGTTCGTGGGCGATGAAGTGCATCTGGATTACCTGTATGTGCTGACCGTCGCCGACATCAATGCGACCAATCCGACGCTCTGGAACTCGTGGCGTGCCAGCCTGCTGCGCCAGCTGTACACCGAGACCAAGCGAGCCTTGCGCCGCGGCCTGGAAAATCCGGTCGACCGCGAAGAACAGATTCGTCGCACACAGACTGCCGCGCTGGATATTCTGGTACGCAACGGCACCGATCCGGATGACGTCGAGCAGCTCTGGTCAGCGCTGGGCGACGACTATTTCCTGCGTCACACCGCAGGCGATGTGGCCTGGCATAGCGATGCAATTCTGCAGCAACCGGCCGACGGCGGTCCGCTGGTGCTGATCAAGGAGACCACGCAACGTGAATTCGAGGGCGGTACACAGATCTTCATTTACGCCCCGGATCAGCATGATTTCTTCGCGGTGACCGTGGCGGCGATGGACCAGCTGAACCTGAACATTCATGACGCGCGTATTATTACGTCCAGCAGCAAATTCACACTCGACACCTACATCGTTCTCGACCATGAAGGCGGTTCGATCGGCAACAATCCGGAGCGGATTCAGGATATCCGCGAAGGCCTGACCGAGGCCCTGCGCAACCCGGATGATTACCCGACAATCATCAAGCGCCGCGTGCCACGGCAGCTCAAGCACTT
The DNA here is from genome assembly GCF_900074915.1 of Pseudomonas cerasi. Classification (GTDB taxonomy): domain Bacteria; phylum Pseudomonadota; class Gammaproteobacteria; order Pseudomonadales; family Pseudomonadaceae; genus Aquipseudomonas; species Aquipseudomonas cerasi. Next base: position 1,442,934 of record NZ_LT222319.1, on the reverse strand, counting down.
TGCTTTCGCACCGCAAGTCACCATTCACAACGACGCCCAGCGTCCGGTGACCGTACTCGAATTGCTGGCACCGGATCGCCCCGGCCTGCTGGCGCGCATCGGCAAAATTTTCCTGGAATTCGACCTGTCCCTGCAAAACGCCAAGATTGCGACGCTGGGCGAACGTGTGGAAGACGTGTTCTTCATCACCGACGCCAACAATCACCCGCTGTCCGATCCACAATTGTGCCGCCAGTTGCAGGATGCAATCGTCAAGCAACTGAGCGTCAACTCAGAGCCAGGCGGCGATTTACGGATCAGCATATGAATACTCGGTCATACGAATCGACTCAACGCAGCTCATTGAGGAACACGTTCCATGAATAACGCCATGCAACTGCTTCAGCCTTACCCGTTCGAGAAGCTGCGCGCTTTGCTGGCCGGCGTAACGCCCAATCCGGAAAAGCGTCCGGTAGCGCTGTCGATTGGCGAACCGAAGCACCGCTCCCCCGATTTCGTTGCCAAGGCGCTGGCCGACAACCTTGATCAGATGGCGGTTTACCCGACCACGCTGGGTATTCCGGCACTGCGCGAAGCCATTGCCGGCTGGTGCAGCCGTCGGTTCGACGTGCCACAGGACTGGATCGATCCGGCGCGCAATGTACTACCGGTCAATGGCACGCGCGAAGCGCTGTTCGCCTTCACCCAGACCGTGGTCAATCGCAGTGATGACGGCCTGGTGATCAGCCCGAATCCGTTTTACCAGATCTATGAAGGCGCCGCTTTTCTGGCCGGAGCCCAGCCGCACTACCTGCCATGCCTGAGCGAGAACGGTTTCAATCCCGATTTCGATGCCGTCAGCCCGGATATCTGGAAGCGTTGCCAGATCCTCTTTCTGTGCTCGCCAGGCAACCCGACCGGCGCACTGATTCCGGTTGAAACCCTGAAAAAGCTCATTGCCCTGGCTGACGAACATGACTTTGTCATTGCTGCGGACGAGTGCTACAGCGAGCTGTACTTCGACGAACAAACCCCGCCGCCGGGCCTGCTCAGCGCCTGCGTCGAGCTGGGCCGCAAGGATTTCAAACGCTGCGTGGTCTTCCACAGCCTGTCCAAGCGCTCCAATCTGCCGGGCCTGCGCTCCGGTTTTGTGGCGGGTGACGCGGAGATCCTCAAGGCCTTCCTGCTGTATCGGACCTACCACGGCTGCGCCATGCCGGTTCAGACTCAACTGGCCAGCATCGCGGCCTGGAGTGATGAGGAGCACGTACGCGCCAACCGTGATCTGTACCGCGAGAAGTTCGCTGCGGTGCTCGACATCCTGAGCCCGGTGCTCGACGTTCAGCGCCCGGACGGCGGCTTTTACCTGTGGCCGAATGTTGGTACCGATGACGCTGCATTTTGCCGCGATCTGTTCGTCGATCAGCACGTCACCGCAGTACCGGGCTCGTACCTTTCCCGCGAAGTGGACGGCGTCAACCCTGGCGCAGGCCGGGTGCGTCTGGCACTCGTGGCACCGTTGGCGGAATGCATCGAAGCGGCCGAACGTATCCGCGCCTTCCTGAGCAAGTAAAAGCCAAACCCAAAAAAATCACCCCGCCGCATGCAATGTGCGGCAGGGTAATTAGTTACCACCTCCCGCCCGCTGCGTGAACGTACTCTCAACCTTCATTTTTCATGCTTCCGGACACGGAGCGAATCACCATGAAGGCCAATCCCATGCCCGCATCCACTGCTCCCAAAGGCGGAAAATTGCCCGCATCCTGCTGCATGCGCAGCGCTGGAAATCACCAGGCTTCGTATGAAGCAGCGATTCACGAAAATCCCGCCAACGCGGCTATCAACCCTGCGTACAACTCGGAAACCGACGACACCGGCCAGCCAAGGCAGCAGGCGCGCCTGCTGGTTTCGTTCAGCAAATACTGGGCTCGCGGGCGAACCCTGAAAGTTCTTTTCCTTAAGAATCCTCCAGCCACCCTCACAGCCCCCATCGTGGAAGCGGCAAGCAAATGGCTGCCGCACATAAACCTGAAATTCGAGTTCGTGACGGACGGAGCGAGCGATATCCGAATTGGCTTCAATGAACATCTGAACTGGAGCGCCATAGGCACCGATACCCTGCTGGCCGAGCCTGATGAATCGACCATGGAGTTCAACGTCAAAGAACTGTACGCGGCTGACCTGAAACCAATGCTGGACCTGACACGTATCGTTCTGCATGAATTCGGACACGCATTGGGCGCGGTTCACGAGCATCAACATCCGCAGGCAAACATCCCCTGGAACGAACCACTGGTGCGCTCACTGCTTTCGCAAACCGGGTTGAGTGACGAAGAGATCAATACCAATTTCTTCGACAGGTACGAGGCCGCCGATTTCCACCATTCGGCTTACGATCGTGATTCGGTCATGCATTTCGATATCCCCAACGGCCTGACCCTCGGCGATTTCGAGATCATCAATGTGGGCAAGACGCTCAGCAGCAATGATATCGCCGTGATGAGCGCCATCTATGCGGACCGGAGCAACTCGAAATTCGAAACGCCCTGACAGGACAGCGTTCGAACAGGTACTGATCCTGCTGCAATCAACAGTGCGCCATACGTTTCGCACGTGTGGCGTGACCGCCTGAAAAAAGTGCTGACTATTCTCGGGTTCGCAGCTTTTCAGCCACCCAGCCGACCGCCCAACTGACAGGATCATGAGACTGCATGGGCAGCAACGGCTTTCCTTCACGGGCAGCCAGCCGGCCCTGGGCTTCGGCTTCACCGTGAATCCAGAGGGTACTTTGCTTGAATCCCTCGGCACGTTGACGTTCCCTGTAATAACGCTGCCGGACAAGCGCTTCCTGACGCTTCTTCTCTTGCTCAGACATAACGCACCCAAACTTCAAATGGCGGGTAATAATTGCCCGTAGCAGCCAGCGACTCAAGCGTGAGCGGGTGAAGTTTTCTTAATGATGGTTAGCCTTATTATCTAGTTTCCGTTCAGTCTCCGTACTGGCGCTGTCACAACACTGAACGGAATGACGTGGCATAATAGTCGGCTAAATTGCGAGGAGAGGACGTGGGGAGTATCGAGCAAGATCAGCCACCCCACCTTAAACAATGACTTACACTCTGTTTGGCATCAAAGCCTGCGACACAATGAAAAAGGCCCGTACCTGGCTCGACGAGCATTCGGCGAGCTACGAATTTCACGACTACAAGACCCAGGGCATCGACCGTGAGCACCTCGAGCAGTGGTGCAATGAACACGGATGGCAGGTTGTGCTGAACCGCGCAGGTACGACCTTTCGCAAGCTCGAAGACGGACAAAAGGCCGATCTCGACCAGGCGAAAGCCATAGAACTGATGCTCGCGCAGCCGTCCATGATCAAGCGTCCAGTGCTTGATCTGGGCAATAAAACCCTGATCGGCTTCAAGCCTGACCTGTATGCAGCGGCTTTACAGTAAGCCAGAGCGCTACTGAAAGCCCCTTGATAAAGCCACGAGGTATTTACATGTCCACCACCCTGTTCAGCCTGGCCTTCGGCGTCGGCACCCAAAATCGTCAAGGCGCATGGCTTGAAGTATTTTATGCTCAGCCTCTGATCAATCCTTCTGCGGAACTGGTCGCGGCCATCGCACCGGTTCTGGGTTACACCGGCGGCAACCAGGCAATCACCTTCAATGTCGATCTGGCCTACAAGCTGGCCGAAGCGGTCAAATCCGTGGACACGACTCAAGCCGCACTGCTGACTCGCCTGGCCGAAAGCCAGAAGCCGCTGGTCGCGACCCTGCTGGCTGAAGACGCCACACTGACGTCGACTCCCGAGGCGTACCTCAAGCTGCATCTGCTGTCGCACCGCCTGGTCAAGCCGCACGGTCTGAACCTGGCAGGCATCTTCCCCCTGCTGCCAAACGTGGCCTGGACCAGCCAGGGCGCGGTCGACCTGGTCGAACTGGCCGAGCGTCAACTCGAAGCACGCCTCAAGGGCGAGCTGCTGGAAGTATTCTCGGTCGACAAATTCCCGAAAATGACCGATTACGTTGTGCCGAGCGGCGTTCGTATCGCTGACAGCGCTCGCGTGCGTCTGGGCGCCTATATCGGCGAAGGCACGACCGTCATGCACGAAGGCTTCGTCAACTTCAATGGCGGCACCGAAGGCCCGGGCATGATCGAAGGCCGCGTTTCCGCCGGCGTATTCGTCGGCAAGGGTTCGGATCTGGGCGGCGGCTGCTCGACCATGGGTACGCTGTCCGGTGGCGGCAACATCGTCATCAAGGTCGGTGAAGGCTGCCTGATTGGCGCCAACGCCGGCATCGGCATCCCGTTGGGTGATCGCAACACCGTGGAGTCGGGTCTGTATGTGACCGCAGGTACCAAGGTCGCGCTGCTCGACGAAAACAATGAGCTGGTCAAGATCGTCAAGGCCCGTGAGCTGGCAGGTCAGACAGACCTGCTGTTCCGTCGCAACTCTCAGACCGGCGCAGTGGAATGCAAAACCCACAAGTCGGCCATAGAGCTGAACGAAGCACTGCACGCTCATAACTGATGCTGTGTGCGGGTTCGAGGCCGATGGCGTTGAACCCGCCTCCACACGCTGGACGAACAATGCCCCTCTTCTCTCCCTGGCGCAGCGACTTCCCCGCACTCGCCGCTCTGCAACGGCAAGGCCAGACCTATCTGGACAATGCCGCCACGACGCAGAAGCCTCAGGCGCTGATCGACGCCCTGACTCATTACTACACCAACGGTGCCGCCAACGTGCATCGTGCCCAGCATCTGCCCGGCGCGCACGCCACCCAGGCGTTCGAGGCCAGCCGTGGCAAGGTCGCCCACTGGCTGAATTCCGGTGAAAACGGCCAGATCATCTTCACCCATGGCGCAACGTCTGCGCTGAACCTGCTGGCCTACGGGCTGGAACATGAATTCGCTGCGGGCGACGAAATCGCCATCAGCGCGCTGGAACATCACGCCAATCTGCTGCCATGGCAGCAACTGGCTCAGCGACGCGGCCTGAAACTGGTAATTCTGCCGCTGGACATTGATGGCGTGATCGACTGCGATGCGGCAGCCAACCTGATCGGACCGCGCACACGCCTGCTCGGAGTCACCCAGCTCTCAAACGTGCTCGGCACCTGGCAACCCTTGGCCCGCCTCATCGCACTGGCCAAGACCCAAAGCGCACTCACCGTCGTGGACGGCTCACAAGGCGTGGTGCACGGACGCCACGATGTGCAGGCGTTGGGTTGCGATTTTTATGTGTTTTCCAGCCACAAACTGTACGGCCCGGAAGGACTCGGCGTGCTTTACGGACGCAACGAGGCGCTGCCCAGCCTCGCGCATTGGCAGTTCGGCGGCGAGATGGTGCTGACGGCCGATTATCAGCACGCGAAATTTCGTCCGGCACCCCTGGGTTTCGAAGCCGGCACCCCGCCCATCGCCAGCGTGATCGGTCTGGGCGCTACGCTGGGTTATCTGGACAGTCTCGACCACCAGGCGGTTGCAGAACATGAAGCCAGACTGCACCGTCGCCTGCTCGAGGGCCTGCAGCAGCGGGACGGCATTCAGGTCCTGGGCTCGCCGGATCTGGCACTGGTCAGCTTCGTCGTCGACGGTATTCACAATGCCGATGTGGCCCACCTGCTGACCGAACAGGGCATAGCCGTACGCGCCGGTCATCACTGCGCGATGCCGCTGTTCAAGACCCTTGGCCTGCCCGGCGCGATTCGGGTGTCACTGGCGCTGTACAACGATTCGGACGATCTGCTGCAGTTCTTCAGCGCACTGGATCAGGCACTGGAGCTGCTTCGATGAGCCTGCCCGCATTGGCGCAAACTGCGCTCGACAGTTTTTCCCGGCAACAAGGCTGGGAACAGCGCGCGCGCCTGCTGATGCAATGGGGCGATCAACTGGCGCCGTTGAGTGACGAAGAAAGGACCGACGACAATCTGGTGCACGGTTGTGAAAGCAAGGTCTGGCTGACCGGCGAAGTCAGCGACAACGCCTGGCTGTTTCGAGCTGCGAGCGACGCTCGACTGATTCGCGGTCTGGTAGCGCTGCTGCTGGCGCGTGTCAACGGCCTGTCGGAACGAGAACTGGCAGCCGTAGATTTACCTGACTGGTTCAATCGATTGGGACTCGCCCGCCAACTCTCACCCTCGCGCAGCAACGGCCTGAATGCCGTACTGCAGAAGATGCGCCATCTGACTCAAGCCTGATCGGGCGTTGCAGCCGCTGGCTTGACCCGCTCCGAAGGCCGTCGCGTGCCCGCCACCAACTTGTCCACTGCACGGGTGGCGGCAACCATGCCAAAGGTCGCGGTCACCATCATCACGGCACCGAAACCACCGGCGCAATCGAGCTTTACGCCCTCGCCGACGAATTTCTTTTCCAGACAAATGCTGCCATCCGGCTTGGGGTAGCGCAGTTGCTCGCTGGAAAACACGCAAGGCACGCTGTAGTGACGGTTCGGCGTACGTGAAAAACCATAATCCCGACGCAGGGTCGAGCGCACCTTGGAGGCCAGCGGGTCATTGAAGGTGCGGTTGAGGTCGGCGATCTGAATCAGGGTCGGATCGATCTGCCCACCCGCCCCGCCGGTGGTGACCATCTGAATCTTGCGTCGTTTGCACCAGGAAATCAGCGCAGCCTTGGCATTGACGCTGTCGATACAGTCGATCACGAAGTCCATGTCAGGGGTAATGCACTCGGCCATGGTGTCGCGGGTCACGAAATCAGCCACGGCGTGGACAATGCAATCGGGGTTGATCGCGCGGATACGCTCAGCCATCACCTCGACTTTCGGCTGGCCGACCGTACCGCTCAGCGCATGCAACTGGCGGTTGCTGTTACTGACACAGACATCGTCCATGTCGAACAGCGAAATCTCGCCCACGCCACTGCGCGCCATCGCTTCCGCCGCCCAGGAGCCCACACCGCCGATACCCACCACCGCCACATGAGCCGCGCGCAGGCGTGCCAACCCCTCGATGCCATATAGACGGGCGATACCCGCGAACCGTGGATCTTCTGCGCTCATGATCAATACCTCAAAAACCGGCGCGCATTATAGGGGTTTGTCGACGGCAAGACACCTGACTTGTTCCCGGCAGGCGAGGTCGTTGTCCGTTGACGAGCTGCCCCAGAGACTCAAGGGAAGTAAAAAATAATGATCTCAGAACGCGATCAACGCTGACTGCTTAAACGCCATTCCGTTTTTGGAAAAGCCCGAGGAAAAGAGTCTAAGCATTGCAAACGGCAATGAACGAGGACGACTAAGGTTAATCAACGCGAAGGGAACTCGCGGCACCGGCGCAACAAGCATGGAGCACATTGCAGACATGGATGAATATTCAAACAAGGCAGGCACGTGGCTGAAAAACCTGTTCAAAACCAGGTTCAACTATCCGCCCAACTGGCCTGCAATGATCTCTGGCGTGGCCTACGCCCCTTTTCGACCGGGCCAAAGCCCCTACAAACAGATTTTTCCGACGCGTGATCAGATAAGAGAAGACCTGCCGCGACTTCGAAGCATTACACGGAATATAAGAACTTACTCGGTGGAAGGGACATTGATGCATATCCCCGAACTCGCCGAAGCACTGGGCATGAATGTCACGCTTGGCGTGTGGATAACAGAGGACGAAACGCACAATATCGAGGAAATAAATGCAGGGATCGAACTCGCCAACCGTTACTCCAGCGTGCAACGCCTGGTCTTGGGAAATGAAGTCCTGTTTCGTGATGATGTTCCCATCGACCTGCTTATTCTCTATCTGCAGACCGCACGACGCGCCGTCAATGTGCCTGTTTCGACCTCCGAGATATGGACACAATGGTACGAGACGCCGGAACTCGTCAGGCATGTCGACTTCATTGCCGCCCATATTTTGCCTTTCTGGGAAAGCGTTTCAGCGCTGGACGCGACCGCGATCACTCTGGCACACGCGAACGAACTGAGAACGAGATTCCCCGACACCCCCCTCATACTTTCCGAGATTGGCTGGCCGAGCAAGGCCATCGCCAAGAGGCGGATGACGACCTCTGACGCAGAGCACTCGATATACCTGCGCAACCAGATTCCATTACTGGATCAGCACGACCATGACTATTTCGTGATAGAAGCCTTCGATCAGCACTGGAAGACTGAAGAAGGTCTGCCCTGGCCTAATTGGGGTTTGTTCGATGCAAAGCGCAGATTAAAACTGCACATCAACGGCCCGGTAAAAATGCCGGTCAACATGCTCTCGGAAATACTCAGGCTTATCACCCGCCTTAAACCGGAGTCGTGGCCTACAGGCGCCTTGATAATCGTGCTGGCTTATTGCGTATTGTCAGGGTTCGGCATGCACTACTCACAGCCACTGCCCGCCTGGCTCGCGCTGCCTGTCGCCTTTATCTGGGCTGCCAGCGTGCTGACTTACGTGGGTATCGAAACGCACGAATTCCTCGAAGCCTGCTGGGGACCGGACACCCCACGGTCTTTCCGCCCCGTCCATCGTCCTGTTGGTCCCGCCCCGAAAGTTTCCCTGCATGTTCCGTGCTGCAACGAACCTCCGGATATGGTGAAACGGACCCTCGACTCGTTGCAAAAGCTGGACTACCCGGACTTCGAGGTGCTGGTCATCGACAACAATACTCAGGACCCGGCCATCTGGAAGCCTATCGAGCGATACTGTCAGCAGCTCGGCCCTCGGTTCCAGTTTTTTCATGTCAGTCCACTTCCCGGATTCAAAGCGGGTGCACTTAACTATCTCCTGAGACATACCGCTGAAGACGCAGAAGTAGTGGCAGTCATCGACGCTGATTACTGCGTCCATCGACAGTGGCTCAAACATATGGTGCCCCACTTCACGGACCCGAAGGTTGCAGTCATTCAATCGCCGCAGGATTATCGCGACGGTCACGAAAGCCTGTTCAAGTATTGCTGTCAGGCCGAGTACCAAGGTTTTTTTAACATCGGCATGGTGATCCGTAACGATCACGATGCAATTATCCAGCACGGCACCATGACACTGATCCGCCGATCAGCACTGGACCGACTGGGCTGGGCGGAGTGGTGCATATGCGAAGACGCCGAACTTGGCCTGCGTATGCTGGAAAGTGGTTTCTCCACGGGTTACGCCGCTATCAGCTATGGCAAAGGGCTGACTCCCGATACGTTCATGGACTTCAAGAAACAACGATATCGCTGGGCATATGGAGCTATGCAGATCGTCAAGCGGCACGCCGGAAGCCTGATTGCAGGAAACTGCGCGTCCCTGAGCGCGATGCAACGCTACCATTTCATCGCGGGGTGGATGCCGTGGGTGGCAGAAGGCATGAATTATCTGTTAACGCTGGCTGCGTTGGCCTGGTCGATGGCAATGATCCTTAAGCCCGAGACTTTCGGGCCGCTGCCATGGATATTTTCCACGTCGTTGATACTGATGTTTGCCCTGCGCTCGTTAAAGATGATTGTGCTCTACCGGCAGTTGGTCAGCACACACACCAAAGAGGCACTGGCGGCGATACTGGCCGGCATGGCGCTTTATCCGACCTTGGGCAAGGCAGTGCTGGCGGGGCTTTTCACCTCGGCAATGCCTTTCTACAGAACGCCCAAACATACCTCTGCAAACCGGATCGGACAAAACCTGCTCGATGTAAGGGAAGAACTGTCTACCTTGGCGATCTCCTGGATCGCGATTGTGCTTTTGCTCACAGGCAGGGCATCCATCGATACGAATTCCGGTTTCTGGATAACCATGCTGTTCGCACAATCACTCCCTTATCTGGCAGCCATTACCATGGCAATCCTGTCCGCTCGCGCAACCCGCCCCGCCCCATCCACAACCTGACCTATCCACAGCGCACGATAAACGACGGCCTCAGGTCGTCGTTTTGCTTTAAGATATCTGCCTTTTCGCGCCCAAAGTCTTGCTACCGGAGTTCTGTACATGACGGCCCCAGCCGACCTCTCGCCCACCCTCCAACTCGCCTGCGATCTGATCCGCCGTCCTTCGGTGACGCCGGTCGATGCCGATTGCCAGACCGTGATGATGCAGCGCCTGGGCGATGCCGGCTTCAAGCTGGAGCCAATGCGTATCGAAGACGTCGACAACTTCTGGGCCACACACGGCACCACCGACGGCCCGATGCTGTGTTTCGCCGGTCATACCGACGTGGTTCCGACCGGTCCAGTACAGAACTGGCAGAACGATCCGTTCGATGCGTTGATCGACGAGCACGGCATGCTCTGCGGGCGCGGCGCGGCAGACATGAAAGGCAGTCTGGCGGCCATGCTGGTGGCGGCCGAGCGCTTTGTCGCCGATCATCCTGATCATAAGGGCTCGGTGGCATTTCTGATCACCAGCGACGAAGAAGGCCCGGCGCATCACGGCACCAAGGCTGTCGTAGAGCGCCTCGCGGCCCGTAACGAGCGTCTGGACTGGTGCATCGTCGGCGAGCCTTCGAGCACCACACTGGTCGGCGATGTGGTCAAGAACGGTCGACGCGGCTCGCTGGGGGCCACGCTGACGGTGCGCGGCAAGCAAGGCCATGTGGCTTACCCGCATCTGGCGAAGAACCCGATTCATCTGGCCGCGCCGGCCCTGGCCGAACTGGCCGCCGAGCACTGGGACCATGGCAACGATTTCTTCCCGCCGACCAGCTTCCAGATCTCCAACCTGAACGCTGGCACCGGCGCCACCAACGTCATCCCGGGCGATCTGGTGGCGGTCTTCAACTTCCGCTTTTCCACCGAATCTACCGTCGAAGGCTTGCAGCAGCGCGTTGCCGACATCCTCGACAAGCATGAACTGGACTGGCACGTGGACTGGGCATTGTCCGGCCTGCCATTCCTGACCGAGCCGGGCGCGTTGCTGGACGCCGTGTCCTCAAGCATCAAAAGCGTCACGGGCCGTGACACCAAAGCCTCGACCAGCGGCGGAACCTCCGATGGTCGCTTCATTGCCACCCTCGGTACCCAGGTGGTCGAGCTGGGGCCGGTCAACGCGACGATCCACCAGGTCAACGAACGTATTCTGGCCAGCGATCTGGATGTGCTGACCGAGATCTACTACCAGACCCTGGTCAAGTTGCTCGCCTGATGCTGACCTGCCCGATCTGCTCAGCGCCGCTCAGCACTGCCGACAACGGCGTTGTGTGCCCGGCCAATCATCGCTTCGACCGCGCCCGTCAGGGTTATCTGAACCTGTTGCCGGTGCAGCACAAGAACAGCCGCGACCCTGGCGACAATCAGGCCATGGTCGAGGCGCGACGCGACTTTCTCAACGCCGGGCACTACGCTCCGGTAGCCCGGCGTCTGGCTGAACTGGCCGCCGAGCGATCCCCCGCGCATTGGTTGGACATCGGCTGTGGCGAAGGGTATTACACCGCGCAGATTGCCGAAGCCTTGCCTCATGCCGATGGCTATGCGCTGGACATCTCCCGTGAAGCGGTCAAGCGCGCCTGCCGTCGTGACCCGACGCTGACCTGGATGGTCGCCAGCATGGCGCGTGTGCCACTTCCGGATGCCAGTTGCCAGTTTCTGGCCAGCGTGTTCAGCCCGCTGGACTGGCAGGAAGCCAAACGCCTGCTGACCCCTGGCGGCGGACTGATGCGGGTCGGCCCGACCAATGAGCATCTGATGGAGCTGCGTCAGCGGCTCTATGATGAAGTGCGCGATTATGCCGATGACAAGCACCTGTCGCTGGTGCCGCAAGGCATGCAGCTGCAACACAGCGAAACCCTGCGCTACACGCTGAAGCTGATCGACGGCCAGTCCCGCGCCGATCTGCTGGCCATGACACCGCACGGCTGGCGCGCCAGCGCCGAACGTCGGGCAGCGGTCATCGAGCAACCAGGACCTTTCAAGGTCACCGTTTCCATGCGCTACGATTATTTCGTGCTGCAATAAGCATTCAACAGAGGCCCCCATGCGCCAACCCGATATCGAGATTTACCTGAAAGACGAAGACGTCGATCACAAGGCAATCGCCCAATGGCTCGGCGACGCGCTGGGCTCCTGCAGCGAATGGAAGCAGAAAGGCCAGACCTGGAAATGCACAGCGGGCACTGTGGCCGTCACCTGGCTGCCCAAAGCGGTCGGCAAATGGAACAGCCTGCATCTGGACAGCGACCAGACCCCGTGGGAAGACGACATCGCCTGCGCCCGCGCTGCATTCAAGGCCTTGAACGTTGAAGTACGTTGCGCCCCGGGCACCTGGGTTGAAGAAGAAAGCGACGAGACTGCCGATCGCTGGATACGCGTGAGTGCCGACGGCGAAGAAGAGATAACCTGGCGAACCTCGTAGGATTTTTCGCTGCGACGTTGCCGATGCGTGCCGTCGTGAGGTGAACCCGGCTCGGTACGCGGTCATTCAGACTTGATCCGTTCAGCCGGCATACGGCGCTTTTGCCGATCGCTGCGGGATACGTCACACTGGCGCCCATCCAGGGCAATCGCCCGCCCCTCACTCAGCAGAAGCCGTATGACCCGTTCTCCATTCCGTCGTCTTGTGTTCGGCACCCTGCGCCGGTTGTTGTATCTCTGGGTTCGCTCGGAAACCATCAATCAATCGTCTTTCACGCTGAATCTGGACCGCAGTCGTCCGGTGTTCTACGCACTGCAATCGCCGTCGATCAGCGATCTGGCAGTGATCGACACAGAATGCCGCAAGGCCGGTCTGCCTCGTCCGGTGCTGTCGGTGGCGGTCGGTAACCTGATTGAGCCCGCCGCATTCTTTTACCTGACCCCCTCCCCTGACTGGCTCGGTCGCCAGGACAAGCGCGGTGCGCCCCCGACGCTGGAGCGTGTGGTTGCAGCCATCAGCCAGAACCCCGGCGAAGACGCGCAGATCATCCCGGTCAGCGTGTTCTGGGGCCAGTCACCTGACCGCGAGTCCAGTGCCTGGAAGCTGCTGTTCGCCGACAGCTGGGCGGTGACCGGTCGCTTACGCCGTCTGGTCAGCATCCTGATTCTGGGCCGCAAGACCCGCGTGCAGTTTTCTGCGCCGATTCACATGCGCGAACTGGTGGGTGAAAACAAGGGTTACGAACTGACGCTGCGCATGACTCAACGTCTGCTGCGCGTGCATTTTCGCAACCTGAAAAGCGCCGTGATCGGCCCGGACGTTTCGCACCGGCGCACGGTGGTCAAGGGTCTGCTGGATGAGCCACTGGTCAAGCAGGCGATCATCGAAGAGGCCGAGCGTGAACACATCACCCAGGAAAAGGCGCGGGAACGGGCACTGAGCTACGGCAACGAGATCGCCTCGGACTACACCTATTCGGTGATCCGCTTCATGGAAGTGGTCCTCAGCTGGTTCTGGAACAAGATCTACGATGGCATCAAGGTCAGCCACATCGAAGGCGTTCAGGAAGTGGCGCCGGGACATGAGGTCATTTATGTACCTTGCCACCGCAGCCATATCGATTATCTGCTGCTGTCTTACCTGCTGTTTCGCAATGGCCTCACGCCGCCGCACATCGCCGCCGGCATCAACCTGAATATGCCTGTGGTCGGCAGCCTGCTGCGACGTGGCGGGGCATTTTTCATGCGCCGCACGTTCAAGGGCAACCCGCTGTATACGGCGGTGTTCACCGAGTACCTGCACACGCTGTTCATCAAGGGCTTTCCGGTCGAATACTTTGTCGAAGGCGGCCGTTCGCGCACCGGGCGCATGCTGCAACCGAAAACCGGCATGCTCGCCATCACTCTGCGCAGCTTCCTGCGCAACTCGCGGATGCCCATCGTCTTCATTCCGGTGTACATCGGCTACGAGCGTGTTCTGGAGGGCCGCACCTACCTGGGCGAGCTGCGCGGGGCAACCAAGAAGAAAGAGTCGATCTTCGATATCTTCAAAGTCATTGGCGCGCTGAAAAAGCGCTTCGGCCAAGTCTCGGTGAACTTCGGTGCGCCCATCAAACTGGCCGAGTTCCTCGATGGCGAGCAACCGGACTGGCGTGAACAGCAACTGGACCCGCAATTTCGCCCCGAATGGCTGAGCGAGACCACGCACCGCCTGGGTGAGCGTGTGGCCCAGCACCTGAACGAAGCCGCTGCCGTCAACCCGATGAACCTGGTTGCCGTGGCGTTACTGTCGACGCAAAGGCTGGCGCTGGACGATCAGGCCATGGAGCGGGTTCTCGACCTGTACCTGACCCTGCTACGCGCCGTTCCGTACTCCCCGCACACGACGCTGCCCGAAGGCGACGGCCGCTCGCTGATCGAGCATGTCAAAGGCATGGACCTGCTCGCCGAGCAAAAAGACGCGCTGGGCAAAATTCTGTACCTGAACGAACAGAATGCGGTGTTGATGACCTACTACCGCAACAACGTTCTGCACATCTTTGCCCTGCCGTCGCTGCTCGCGAGCTTTTTCCAGAGCTCGTCGCGCATGACCCGCGATCAGATCCTGCGCTACACACGTGCACTTTACCCGTTCCTGCAATCGGAGCTGTTCATTCGCTGGCCGCTGAATGAGCTGGATGAGGTGGTCGATCAATGGCTCGCTGCGTTCGTGGAACAAGGTCTGTTGCGCTTCAAAAAGGACGCCTACGTGCGCCCCGAGCCCAGCTCGCGCGAGTTCGTCTTGCTGACCCTGTTGTCGCGCGCCATCGCCCAGACCCTGCAGCGCTTCTACATGGCGATCGCCTTGTTGCTCAACAGCGGGCAGAACACGCTGAGTCCCGAACAGCTCGAGGACCTGTGCACGGTCATGGCCCAGCGCCTGTCGATTCTGCACGGCCTCAATGCGCCGGAGTTTTTCGACAAGAGCCTGTTCCGGCACTTCATCCAGACCCTGCTGGACCTGGGCGTGCTGCGCAAGGACAGTGCCGGCAAGCTGAGCTATCACCCGATGCTGGGCGAACTGGCGGAAGGGGCGGCCAAGCGCGTATTGCCTGCCGAAATCCGTCTTTCGATACGGCAAGTGGCCTTGCACAGCAACGAAGAGGAGCAGGATGTGGGAACTGATCAAGGCGCAGCGTAGGGATTTTCCTTAATCTGGCAGGGATCTTTAGACGAGTGTTTTGTGCTGTCTGGCCCCTGCCAGGGTTTGGTTTGCACCAATGACTGGTGCCTATCAACTCAGGCAGCCTGCTGATCCGTTCAACACTGAATGCTCCCTTCAACGGTGCGCCTCGGCGCGCCGTTGTCGTCTCACAAAGCTTCATCCCCTCGACATCGATTGACGTCCATCGCTAACGGGTGCAAGTGCCTGTCGCGACTTCCTGATACGCTTGCTCACGCACCGCACCACTATCGCCCCGGGTTCAGGTCAGAACCCACTTCAACAAGGACGCTCTCATGCTTCGTTTTTCGTTCTCCCTGGCCGGCCTGTGCGCTGGCCTTCTGCTGTCGGCCAACGTTTTCGCTCTGTCGTTGAGCGACCTCTCGCAATCGGACGCAACCGGTGGACTCAAGGATGCCCTGACTCAGGGCGCACAGGTCGCCGTCAAACAGCTCGGCGTTCCCGGTGGTTTCAGCAAAAATGAAGAGGTGCGCATCGAGCTGCCGGGCAAACTCGGCCAGATCGCGAAGAAGATGAAAATGCTGGGCATGGGCACTCAGGTCGATCAGCTGGAAACCAGCATGAACCAGGCCGCCGAAGCCGCCGTGCCTCAAGCTCAGGCACTGCTTGTGGATGCAGTGAAGAAGATGAGCGTAACCGACGCCAAGGCCATTCTCAGCGGCGGCAAGGACTCGGCCACCCAGTACCTGAGCAGCACCAGCCGCGAGCAGATCCGCGCCAGGTTCCTGCCTATCGTCAAGAAGTCCACCGATCAGGTGGGTCTGGCCCAGAAGTACAATGCCTTTGCCGGCAAAGCGGCGGCGCTTGGCGCGCTTGACAGCAAAAGTGCCAACCTTGAAGGCTACGTGACCGAACAAGCGCTGAACGGGCTGTTCGAAATGATCGCCAAACAGGAAGAAAGCATCCGCGCCAACCCTGCTGCTGCCGCTACGGGCCTGGCGAAGAAGGTATTTGGCGCGCTTTGAGTATAAGGTCTGCGCCTGTATTCACGGGCGCCTCTGCGTTTGACTCGGGCCCGGGCCGTTGAGAATAGGCGCTATGCACCGCTTTCCTCTGCGGCTGCCTTGGGCTTCAAGGCCTTCTTCGGGTAAATGTCGTAGCGGCTGGATTTGCCGTCCAGCGCATAACCTGGCTTGAGGCCGTCGATGCAGGGGGCCTTGCGCGGGCGTTTGACCACCACGCGGTGGGTGGCAAGCGCCAGTGCTGCCTCAAGCAACGCAGGCGCGTCCATGTCATCACCGACCAATGGCCGGAACAGACGCATTTCCTTTTTCACCAGTGCGGTCTTTTCCCGGTGCGGAAACATCGGGTCCAGGTAGATCACCTGAGGCGGCTCCCCTGTCCAGGCGCGGATGATATCGATCGAGTTGCCGGTCAACAGGCGCATCCGGGCAATGATAGAACCGACATCACGATCACCGCGCCCACGGGCCAGACCGTCTTCCAGCAATGCAGCGATGATCGGCTGGCGCTCGATCAGGCTCATGTCGCAACCGAGACTCGCGAGCACGAACGCATCCTTGCCAAGGCCTGCCGTTGCGTCCAACACGCTGGGGCGAATGCCTGGCTGAATACCGACCGCTTTGGCAATCATCTGCCCGGTCCCACCACCGAACAGCCGCCGATGAGCGACTGCGCCCTCGACAAAGTCGACACGTACAGCGCCCGGTGCATCATCGCCCAACTGCTGCAATTGCAGCCCGTCGTCAGTCAGTTGCAGTGCAAAATCAGCGTGCGCATCGCTCAACGGCAGGCCCAGGCGCTGCGCCCATTGCGCCGCCTGCTCCTGCTCGCCAACGGCCAGGGCTTCGACCCGGATACGACTGCCTGCTTGCTGCTCAATCATTGCGTCTACACACTCAAAAATTGTTAATGATCGGCAAAGTCTGCCGATAACCAAGTATCCGGCATTTTGCCAGACCCAAGGCCAGTACTGATCGCTATGTCAGAGATTGTTCAATCATCCATCGGCTATTTGTCGCACTCAGGCGACTTTAGCGTACGCAACAGCCGCACACTGGGTGGTGTGACACAGCTGTGGTCGGATGCATTTGCCCGGGCGATGGCGGATCAGGTCAGTGAAAGCGCTTCAGTACCCGTACACCCGACGGCTGTTGAGGTGGATGTAGAAACAGGCGAGCCGGTCGCTGGCGCCAAAACCCTGAGCAAGATCGTCGAGCAACGTACCTGCCCGGTCACCGATACCGAGGTCAAGCCTCCAGAGCCGCTGTTCCTGCCGATTGCCGAGTTTGACCTTGATCTGCTGCCTCCGCCTGCAGAGCCGTTCAGCATGGCTGAAATGATCGAACAGCAACGCCATCTGGAGTTCGAGAGCCACTGGGTACGCCCTACCGTTCTGAACCCTTATGACGATAGCGTCAAACCAGGCCCAGGCCCGCAGCCACGCCCGCTGCATCTGCCGATTGCCGAATTCGAATGGGAACTGGCCGACAAGCCTGCCCAACCTCTGGATGAGCAGACGATCGCCGCCCAACAGCGCCAGTTCGACTACGAGAACGGCTGGGCACGTCCGTTGATCCTGCAGAACCTGCGGATGGCGGCATAAGCCCGAACACTTACCTGCACACCGACCAGCGCCCCATGTCGACGTGAAAATGATCGCGATGCGCCGCGTTGTACTCAGGCCCGAGCACCGTGCTGAAGTTTTTGCAGGCACCGTCACGTAACAGCCTCAGAAAACGCCCCTTTTCCCCCTCGTCGCCCCAATCCTTGAGAACAACGATGCGCTGACCGTCTGCCAGGCGAAAACCTGCCATGTCCAGCGCATTGGCCGTGGCGTGCTGGCTGAGCCGAGCATTGGCGCGGTTGTAGATGTTGCGGCAGGCAAAGCTGCCCAAATGATCGATCCGCGCTACCCGCTGGCCGAAAACGGCCTGAGCGGCGGGTTGCAACGTGTGAATATCAAACAGCGCATAGCCGACCGCCAACGGGCAACTGGCCAGAAAGCTGCTGCTCAGCGCCACGTCGCCACCCTGAATGCGCAGGGTATTTTCCAGGGGGCAACGGGCAGAAGGATCACTGTCGGCCTGGCGACTGAAACGCAACCCTGACGAACTCAGCACCTGATCGCACAGCGCGGGATCATTTTGCAGTCGCGACAGCTTGTAAGACGTCAGAAAGTTGGGCTCGGCCCGCACATCCAACGGCGCCCACGGGTTCCAGCGCTCGGGTACATCGACCCAGCCGCGCCAGACGGCGAACGCCCCCATTGCACAGAGCAGCAGGAATACCAGCAGTACGCGCATGCTTAAACCTTGACCCGCGCAACGGGTGCGAATCGAACAGAAAATCTGTGAACAGGGACAAAACAGCGCAGTTGCGAATCCATAAGCGGGCTCTCCACAAGGTCGGACTCTGTCAGCCCACACCTGGAAGACCTCAGAGCAAGCCCAACTGTTCCACCTGAGGCCCGCGATCCAGTTCGAACAATGCCGGCAGGCCAGGCAATCGCGCCATCAGTTGCTGATGAAAGCGCATGGCCTGTTCGGCAGCCCTGATGTTGTCCGGGGTGTGCAGGAAGACATAAGGCGTGCGCCCCTCTTCGATCCACACGGCGACCTTTTCCACCCACTGCACCAAAAACTGATCATTGGCCTCCAGGTCAGGACCGCCGATGAAACGGACCTGAGGAAACAGGGTCAGCGCGGCCGGACGAGGTGGCACCTTGGGTTTTTTCGATTGGGCGTGCAAGACTGCGGGATCGCTTGAGAAGCAGCTGAACAACGCGCGGGAATCGAGACAGATGCGCTCGACGCCTCGGTCCAGCAACAGGCGATTGAGCATGCGCTCTTCATCACCCTTCAGGAAAAACGCCATATTGCGCACTTCTACGGCAAGCGGCACGTTGAGTTCGTCGAGAAAGCCGGCCAGCTCGGCCAGACGCTGCGGCGTGAAGCTGGCTGGCAACTGCAGCCAGAACGGCGCAATCCGCCCGCCCAGAGGCGCAAGTAACCGGATGAATTCCTCAGCGGCGCCGACCTGCTCACGAAGGTCGCCGTTATGACTGATGTCTTTATGGAATTTGGCGGTGAAACGAAAATCGTCGGGCATCGTTTCTGCCCAGCGCTGCACCGTGGTGGCGGCGGGACGGGCGTAGAAAGTGGTGTTGCCTTCGACAGCGTTGAATACCTGAGTGTAAAGATTCAGGAAATCATTGGGGCGGGCATCTTCTGGATACAGCGAATCGCGCCAGGCGTTTTCACTCCATGACGGACAACCAACGTAGTAAGGCAGACGGGACACAATCAAACGTGCAGATCGAGCCCCGATACTTCAAGGTCCCAATCGACAAAACTGGCAGTGGCCATATAACTGGCCAGCGCGTGGGCGACACGAGAGCTCATGGAGCGCGGGAAAATGATGTCTTGCGGACGCGCAGGCACATTGGCAGTGCTGCCAATCGGTGAATCACCCGTTTCACGGCGAGCGCGCGCTGGGGGCGGCGGCAACTCGGCATCAACTACGACTTCCTCAAAAGACCCTTCGACGGTCGAAGGCGTTTTCTGCGGCTTTCGCTTGATGGGATACGAGCGTGATGAGGTTCCGTCTATGCGCATCGATTATGTACTCGGCGTCGATAGTGGCAATTTAGCGTTACTGCCTTGTAGTTCGCAAATTGCGTAGCGATAACTAGACCACATATCTTGCAACTTGTTATCGCCAAATGAGATTAAAGACCATTCAGACGATAAACGGTAGATGGCAAACTGATATTTTTCCAATACTGGTTGCGCGGTTGGCGAGTATTGAAAGACACCTG
Organism: Pseudomonas cerasi; assembly: GCF_900074915.1. Classification (GTDB taxonomy): domain Bacteria; phylum Pseudomonadota; class Gammaproteobacteria; order Pseudomonadales; family Pseudomonadaceae; genus Aquipseudomonas; species Aquipseudomonas cerasi. The sequence goes on along the minus strand of NZ_LT222319.1, from coordinate 1,423,173 downwards.
AATGGAATGCGGCAGGCTGTCGTGCAAGCCCCGCCCTTGCGTCAACGCGCCTTCGGCGTAGCCACCTTGTCACGCAGGTAAACCGGCTGAGCGTCATCCGCAGGCAGGGCTTCGCCGCGGTGCCAGGCAAAGGTTGCCAGCGTCAACAGATCCTGCGCGTGCGGTAGCATGGCTGCATCATGGCCTGTCAGGCTGAGCGGAATACGCTCTGCATAGCCCCAGCCCGTACCGGCGCCAAACCATTGCCCGCTGGCGTGCGCAGGCAGCGCGGCCAATTCGGGCGCCATCACCGCCTCTTCGCCCAACAGGCGCATTTCCCCGGCGGCCTCGTGATAGCAACCCCAGTACACCTCGTCCATGCGCGCATCGATAGCCGATGCCACCTGCGACACGCCGTGTTCGCGCAAGGCGCGCTGCGCCAGCACGGCGAGGTTCGACACGGGCAGCACCGGACGCTCAAGGGCAAATGCCAGGCCTTGCACGACGCCGATGGCAATACGCACGCCGGTAAACGCGCCGGGACCGCGCCCGAAAGCGATGGCGTCCAGCGCCGACATGGCAATGCCCGCCTCGGCCATCAGGCTTTTGATCATGGGCAGCAGCCGCTGGGCATGCAGGCGCGGGATCACCTCGTAGTGGCTCAGCACCTTGCCGTCATGCAGCAAAGCGACCGAGCAGGCTTCAGTGGCGGTGTCCAGGGCCAGCAAGGTGGTCATCGGTGTTTCCGTCGTGGTCAATGTGAAAAAGTGCAGCAGTATAAATGACAAATGGCCCGCAAGCGGGCCATTTATTGTTCAGGCCGAGAGCCTTACTTCAGGGCTTCCAGTACTTTCGCAGTGATGTCCTCAACCGAACCGACGCCCGGAATATGGCTGCACTTGGGCTTGCCGTTCTTCGCTTCCAGCTTGCTGTAGAACTCGACCAGCGGCTTGGTCTGGGCGTGGTACACCGACAGGCGATGACGCACGGTCTCTTCGACGTCGTCCTTGCGCTGCAGCAGTGGTTCGCCGGTCACATCATCAATGCCTTCAACCTTCGGCGGATTGAAGATGGTGTGATAGATGCGCCCGGAACCTTCGTGAACCCGGCGGCCGGACATGCGCTTGACGATTTCTTCGTCATCGACGGCGATTTCCAGCACATGGTCGATTTCCAGACCGGCTTTCAACAGGGCTTCGGCCTGTGGAATGGTGCGCGGGAAGCCATCGAACAGCACGCCGTTCGCGCAGTCCGGCTGGGCCAGACGATCCTTGATCAGGCCGATGATCAGGTCATCGGAAACCAGACCGCCCGAGTCCATGACGCTTTTGGCCTTCAGGCCCAGCTCGGTTTCAGCCTTGACTGCAGCGCGCAGCATGTCGCCTGTCGAAACCTGCGGGATGCCGAACTTTTCAGTGATGAATTTTGCCTGAGTACCTTTACCGGCCCCGGGAGCTCCCAGCAGAATCACGCGCATCGTCATGCTCCTCAAATTTTTTATAGTGAAATCATCGGATTCGCCTCGGGGGCCAATCTAAAAAATGAATCAGGCCAATAGGCCGAAAGGCTGATCAAGATACACAGCAGACCGAGGCCGCACAAGCCGCCGAAAGTCGCAGTGAGCGCAGGCGTACCGCCTTGTCAGCCTTGATTTCAGAGTGATATGACCTGTATCAAGGTTTACGGCAGGCCAGCCTGCAAATCCGGCGCTGGCCATCGCCGGACCGAAAAGGCCAGACGATGGCATGGGCCTCATCCATCAGCCGGTGTTGCGCAGACCGGCAGCAATCCCCGCTACAGACACCAGCAGCGCCAGTTCCAGAGGACTGTCCAGACTGGCTTCACGATTACGCGAGCGCGACAGCAGCTCTGCCTGAAGCAAATGCAACGGGTCAAGGTAGGTGTTGCGCAGACTGATGAATTCCAGTGTTTCAGGACTGTGGGCCAGCAGTTGCTTCTGCCCGGTCAACCCCAGAACCACATTGCACGCCTGCGACAATAGGTCGCGTAAATGTGCGCCCAAATGCTGCAGCTCGGCGCTGACCAGACGTTCGTCGTAGAGTCGGGCGATGTCCGCATCGGCTTTGGCGAGGACCATTTCCAGCATGTCGATACGGGTTCTGAAAAACGGCCACTGCTCACGCATCTGTGCCAGCACCTCGCCTTCGCCGCGCTCCAGGGCTTTGCTCAGTGCAGCTTCCCACCCCAGCCAGGCGGGCAGCATCAGACGCGTCTGCGTCCAGGCGAAGATCCACGGAATGGCACGAAGACTCTCTACACCGCCCTCGCGGCGCTTGGCCGGACGACTGCCAAGTGGCAAACGCCCCAGTTCCTGCTCGGGTGTCGCCTGGCGGAAATACTCGACGAATTCAGGGTTCTCACGCACCACCGCGCGATAGGCGCTGACCCCGTCGCCGGCCATCTGGTCCATCATCGTCCGCCACGCCGGTTGTGGAGGTGGCGGCGGCAACAGGGTCGCTTCCAACACGGCCGCCAGATAAAGATTGAGGTTCTGTTCGGCGATGTCCGGCAGGCCGAATTTGAAACGAATCATTTCCCCTTGCTCGGTGGTCCGGAAACGCCCGGCCACAGAACCCGGCGGTTGCGACAGGATCGCCGCGTGCGCGGGACCGCCGCCACGACCGACTGTACCGCCACGGCCGTGGAACAGCAGCAATTCGACCTGCTGCTCGCGACAGATCTCCACCAGCCTTTCCTGAGCGCGGTACTGCGCCCAGGCCGCCGCCGTCGTGCCGGCATCCTTGGCCGAGTCGGAATAGCCGATCATCACCTCTTGCGGGCCGTGCAGACGCGAGCGATAGCCCGGCAGCCCGAGCAGCGTCTCGATCACCGGCCCGGCGTTATCCAGATCGGCCAGTGTCTCGAACAACGGCACCACACGCATGGGCCGCTGCAGCCCAGACTCCTTGAGCAGCAGTTGCACGGCCAGCACATCCGAGGCCGAGCCGGCCATCGAGATCACATAAGACCCCAGGGACGCCGCTGGAGCGGCTGCCACCTCCCGGCAGGTTGCCAGCACCTCTGCGGTGTCGGCTGCCGGCTTGAAGTAGCTCGGCAGCAGCGGCCTGCGGTTATTCAATTCACGCAATAGAAAGTCGATGCGGGCCTGCTCATCCCACTCTTCGTAACGACCCAGCCCCAGGTAATCAGTGATTTCGGTCATCGCTGCGCAGTGACGGCTGGAATCCTGGCGAACATCCAGACGCACCAGAAACAGACCGAATGTGACTGCGCGACGCAGGCAATCCAGAAGCGGCCCGTCGGCGATCACACCCATGCCGCATTCGTGCAGCGACTGGAAGCACAGCAGCAAAGGGTCCAGCAGTTCACGGTTGTCCCGCAGCACCGCTTCCGGCGCAGGCAAGGTTTCGCTCAATGAGGCATTGGCCCAGTTGCGCGTCGCACGCAAACGCTCGCGCAGGCGTTTGAGCTCCGCCCGATAGGGCTCGGCGCTGTCACCCACGCTGGCACGCAAAGCGTCACTGGCTTGCTGCATCGACAGTTCTGCGGCGAGATTGTCCACGTCACGCAGATACAGGTCAGCCGCCATCCAGCGCGCCAGCAACAGCACTTCGCGGGTGACCGCAGCCGTGACATTCGGGTTACCGTCACGGTCGCCGCCCATCCAGGAGGCAAAACGGATCGGCGCGGCTTCCAGCGGCAAATGCAGGCCGGTGGCCGCATGCAGCGCATGGTCAGCCTTGCGCAGGTAGTTTGGAATGGCGTGCCAGAGCGAGTGTTCAATGACCGCGAACCCCCATTTGGCTTCATCGACCGGCGTAGGTCGGATGCGCCGGATCTCTTCGGTGTGCCAGGCCTCGGCGATCAGCCGCTGCAGGCGCGAAGTAATCTGTGTGCGCTCGGTGCTGTTGAGATCGCGATGATCGAGTGCTGCCAACTGCGCAGCGATGGCGTCGTATTTCTGAATCAGCGTACGGCGTGCGACCTCGGTGGGGTGCGCAGTCAGCACCAGCTCGATTTCCAGTTTGCTCAGCTGACGTGCCAGGGCAGCAGGTGAATGGCCTTCGGCCTTCAGGCGATCAAGCAGCTCGGGCAGTACTCGCGACTCGAACGGCAGAGGCTGTTTATCGTCGCGGCGGTGCATGAGCTGATATTGCTCGGCAATATTGGCCAGGTTGAGAAACTGGTTGAACGCACGTGCAACCGGCAGAAGCTCGTCATCACCCAGCCCGTCGACGCTGGAACTGAGTTGCTCGGCCCCTTCTGCGGAACCGCGCCTGCCCGCTTTGGCACCTTTGCGAATACGCTCGATCTTGTCGAGAAATTCAGCGCCTCGCTGCTCACGAATCGTATTCCCCAACAGCTCACCCAACAGGTGAACGTCTTCGCGCAGACGCGCATCGATATCGGCCATCGTTCCTCTCCCGTTTTTTATCTGGGCTCAGTTGCGTACCCGCTCGGCAGCACGGGCATACGTGAATTCAAATCCGCTGTGCCAACAGTGCACCAAAAGCCTGCAATTGGACAAATGCTTCAGCAAAAACCTGAACGCCATCAGGGTTATTGATCGTGGCTTCACGCCCCTTCATATGATGGACAACATATTGGCAATCGTCTGAAGGCCTCTGAAAAATCCTGACCACTCAGTAGATATTTATCTGAACTATTCAAAAACCGCGCAGGTCGGAACGATTAACCATTACAGGAAAGCCCGAAAGGCAGTAGGCGGTTGTACAACCTGATGCCCGGACTTGATGCAACGACTGTCATGGATAACCACGTTGGAGTCAGACATTGGAGTTGATCAACATGAACACCCTAACTGCCAAAACCAAGTTCAAAGGCCTGCGCGGTCTCAAGCTGGCTGCGCTGGCACTCGGTAGCACCTTTATCCTGGCCGGTTGTGCCGGTAACCCGCCCTCCGAGCAGTACGCGGTTTCGCAATCGGCCGTCAACAGCGCTGTCAGCGCTGGCGGTACCGAGTTCGCGGCGGTAGAAATGAAGTCGGCTCAGGACAAGCTCAAAGCTGCTGATCTGGCCATGCAGGATCACAAATACGATGAAGCACGCCGTCTGGCTGAACAAGCCGAGTGGGACGCTCGCGTAGCAGAACGTAAATCCCAGGCCGCCAAAGCTGCCAAGGCCGTGCAGGACGCTCGTCAAGGCGTCAACGAACTCCGTGAAGAAGGCCTGCGCCAGGTGCAGTGATTGCCCTGCGCCCCCTTCTGTTTTCATGAATTCGTAACTGATTAAAGGACGACCCTATTATGCGTAAACAATTGATGATCCCTGCTCTGCTGGCCATGAGCGTTGCCTTGGCAGCCTGTGCAACCAAGCCGAACCCTAACCTGGAACAGGCTCGCAGCAACTTCACTGCGCTGCAGACCAACCCTCAGGCCACTCAAGTCGCAGCCCTGGAAACCAAGGACGCCAGCGAATGGCTGACCAAGGCAGAACAGGCCTTCCGTAACGATGAAGACGTACAGAAAGTCGATCAACTGTCGTACCTGACCAACCAGCGCATCGAGCTGGCCAAGCAGACCATCGCCCTGCGTACCTCTGAAGCAGCTCTGCAAAACGCTTCTGCCGACCGCGCCAAGGCCCGTCTGGAAGCGCGTGACGCGCAGATCGCTGCACTGAAAAACAGCCTGAACGCCAAGCAGACCGAACGCGGTACGCTGGTGACTTTCGGTGACGTACTGTTCGACTACAACAAGGCCGAACTGAAGCCAACCGCCCAGGGCGACATTGGCAAGCTGGCTGGCTTCCTGCAGGAAAACCCGGACCGTAAAGTGATTGTCGAAGGCTATACCGACAGCACCGGTTCGGCTTCCTACAACCAGTCGCTGTCCGAGCGTCGCGCCAACTCGGTGCGCATGGCTCTGGTACGCATGGGTGTAGACCCAGCGCGCGTTGTGACCATGGGTTATGGCAAGGAATACCCGGTTGCTGACAACTCCAGCAACTCGGGCCGCGCCATGAACCGTCGCGTGGAAGTCACCATCTCCAACGACAACCAGCCTGTTGCACCACGCTCTTCGATGAAATAAGCGACTGAGCTGCTGCACCGAAGCCCCGCCTGCGCATACAGGCGGGGCTTTTTCATGGGCGAGGGTTTTTACCGCTGTCTTTATTGCCGGGGCGTTTGCTGACCCAGGCAACGTACTGCCTGCCTGCGATCATCGATCAATACGCCCGACAGACCTTTTCGTGACGTATCGAACAACACCAGTACGCCATCAACGCACTGCGCCACCTCGGCGGCCGGCGTGGCAGCGACTTTGTAATCCTCGCCGGGTACGGTTTTTAGCAGTGTGAATTCACCGAGCAGCAGCGCATCTTCTGGCTTTGCGAAGTGCAGGTAACCGTAAAACCACAGGCAGCCCACCGTGCCGATGACTGCACCGACAGCGCTGAGGATCATGCCATTGAGGTTACGGTCGCCACTCATGGCGCTGGCGGTGTGGCGGGGGTCGGGTAGTTGGGCACTTCCGCAAGGCGGCGCAGGCCGTTGAAATGCGTCGGATCGTCCAGATAGCGCAGCATCACCTGACGCCAGAGAGGGTCTGCGAATGTCTGTACGTGCTCGCCCCGGGTCAATTGCAATACGCGCGGTGGTGGCGCGGCCTTGTACAGCTCGATACCGTTGGCGAGTGGCACCAGTGTGTCGTCCATGCTGTGAAAGATCAGCATCGGCGTGCCGGCCAATCGTGGCAGGCCGTTGACCGCGCTGTCGGCCTCCGGGATAAACCAGGACAGGGGCGTTTTCAATGGCCAGGTCAGCCACGATTTACTCAGTGAGTTTCGCGCGACGCTGCGGTAACTGGCTGGCACGCTGTCCAGCACCAACGCCTTGAGCCGCGAGCGCTCCTGCGGATGTTCGGACAGGTAATGCACCGCCAGTGCTCCACCGATACTTTGTCCCAGAACCACAAGGGGTTTGCCTTGCACTTGCGGTGCAGTGTTCAACCAGTCGAAAGCGGCTTGAACATCCTGATAGACCGCCGGCAGGCTTGGCTCGCCCTGCGACTCGCCATAGCCGCGGTAATCCAGCATCAGCACCTGATAACCCTGCTCGGGCAACCACCAGACGCCACCAAGGTGCCAGGACAGGTTGCCACCGTTGCCATGCAGATGCAGCACCGTACCCTTCACCGGCACGCCTTCCCTGGCGGGCAGCCACCAGCCATGCAGGCGTGTACCGTCGGCCGCAGTGAGGTTCACGTCCTGATACTGCAGGCGCGCCTTGTCAGGCGTGAACGGAACACCTGGTTCGGGGTAGAACAACATCGAACTGCAACCGGTGAGCGCAAGGATCAGGGTGAAGATGCCGAGCAGTTTCAAATGAGGTTTCCTTGTTGTTTTCATCGCCACATCACTGCCGTGCTGGCGCAGAGCAATGGCACGATAGTTACAAGATTATCGTTCCTCACGCTCCAGCGTGGGAATGCCGTTCTGGACGCTCTGCGTCCGATCCTGACTGTGCAGCGCGGCGCAGATTTGTGACGCCGAGCGTCACCCACTGCGTGCCAACGCGGAGCATTGGCACGATAGTCAGTTCGGCCTACAAAATATTCGAGTAGTCCGCTTCGATGCGGTCCAGGCTCAGGTGGTTGAGGAAGTTGGAGAAGCACATCCAGGCCGACAGGGCGTTCATGTCCCGGAACTGCTCGGGCAGGTACTTGGGTGCAACCACCAGCCCTTCGTCCACCAGTTGGCGCAGGGTACGCATGTCTTCCAGCGTGGTCTTGCCGCAGAACAGCAGCGGCACCTGTTCAAGCTTGCCCTTGCGCACGGCGAGCTGAATGTAGTTGTAGACCATGATGAAGCCTTTCAGATAGGACAGGTCCTTGGTGAACGGCAAGCCGTTGGGCACCGAGCCGCGGAAGACGCGACTGGCATTGCCGTAGCTCTCCGACATGCCAAAACCCTGCTCGCGATAGAACTCGAACACCTGCAGAAAATCAGCGCCCTGCTCGGCCATGTGAATGGCGCGCGTGCGGTTGGTCAGCTTGCGCAGGCGGCTGGGATAGGATGCAAAGGCGATGACTTCCATGAGAATCGCCAGGCCTTCCTGCGTCACCGTCGATGACGGCGGCCCCTTTGACAGGAACGTACAGATCGGCTGGTTTTGCCCGTTCAGCGTGGTACCCACGTGCACCAGCCCTTCGTGCACTTCCAGCGCACGGACGTCGCGCTCGTTGAACATGGCGTCGGTGCGGATCTTGATGTAGTCGGCACCGGCAGCCGCATCAGCGACGATCCCGTCGGATTCGAAAACCCGGATGGTCTCCTCGGCCTCACCGAACACGCGGTTCAAACGCGATTGCAGCAGCGAAACGGCGTCCTTGGCGGTGAGCGTTTTCGGCTCGTCCTTCAGGTCGCCGCGTCCGGCAATGTTGTTCAGGTAATCCGAAAGCATCAAGCCAAGATCGGCCAGCGTCGGGTCACCCGCATGAAAGGCGTCGGATGCCGCGCCGTACAGTTCCTGAGAAATCAGGCCGAAGTCGGACGTACCGCGGGCCTCGAGCATACGCACCACCATGCGGTACTCACGGCACATGCGGCGCATGATCTGACCGACCGGATTGAACTGCCCCAGTTGACGCGTGACGTCGCGCTCGATGTTCTGAAACTCCTGCTTCAAGGCGGAAGAGTCGAAACCCAGCGGACGGTTTTCGTAGTAGGCGCGGTCCACGGCAGGAAGCGCCTTGCCCTTGGCGGCCAGAAACTCCTTGCGGACGTTCTCATCCCATTTAACTGCATCCAGAATGCGAATCGGCGTCTGTGCAACGACGATCCGATCCGATAAAGCACGAATAGTCTGTTGATACTCGTCCACCGGTACTCCTTGGCTGGCTGTCACGCTACTGCTTGGCGGCGCCGAACAACACGCCACCTCTGGAAAATATCGAAACCGGCAGGATCGTCAAGCCATCTGAACAGCCGATCCCAGGCACTCGCGCAGCAGTATAGTCACCCTCGAAGCGGCTGCGGGGTCCCCAGGACCAGACGCATCTGCCGCGTCAGGATACAGAGCATTTCTTCGTCCGCCTGACGCTGTGGCCCATGCAGCAGACCTTGATACTCAATGCGACGAATAAGCCCCGTCAACACCTGAGCATCCTGATAGGGCTGCAGGGAACCGATCACCTGAAAGAACTGACAACTGCCTTGCAGAAGAATTTCCTGATGGGCCATGACCAGCGGCGTCAGGCGCGGGTTGATCAATGCTTCGTGGTAGAACGCCTGCTCGGCGATCAGATAGTCACGCCGGGTCAGCAATTGATGGCGAATATGCTCCGTCACCATACGCGCAATGTCGTCCGCCAGACGAAACCGGTCAGTCGGGCTCCCGGAACTGCGGCTCATCATCTCGCGCAGAATGCCTTCAGTGTTTTGCCACAGCCGCGCCAGATAGTCGGCACTGCGCTGTACATACTGGGCGAAGGCATCGGTCAGCAGATCATCGATATCCTTGAAGTAATAGGTGGTTGCCGACAGCGGTACGCTGGCTTCGGCGGCCACTGCACGATGGCGTACGGCGCGTACGCCGTCACGCACCACGATACGCATGGCGGCATCGAGAATGACCTGCCTGCGTTGCTCACTGCCCTCACACGCAGCCTTGCGCCCCTGATACTTGACACTTTTGGCCACCGCGCTCGCTACTCCGGCGGCCCCTTCTCTGGCAATCGTCACGACAGCTTCCTTATAAGTCGCTCTGAAATGAGTCGATCTGAAAAAACACTTAAAAAAAAGCCGCCCAATGAAGGCGGCTGTTTTTCCACTGATTACGCTTGCGGGCGCATGTGCGGGAAGAGGATCACATCACGGATCGATGGCGAGTCGGTGAGCAGCATCACCAACCGGTCGATGCCGATCCCCTCGCCCGCCGTCGGCGGCATGCCGTACTCCAGCGCGCGGACGAAGTCGGCGTCGTAGTGCATGGCTTCGTCGTCACCGGCATCCTTGTCGGCCACCTGAGCCTGGAAGCGTTCGGCCTGATCTTCGGCGTCGTTGAGCTCGGAGTAGGCATTGGCGATTTCGCGACCGCCGATGAACAACTCGAAACGGTCGGTAACATTCGGGTTTTCGTCATTGCGGCGCGCCAGTGGCGACACTTCGAACGGGTACTGGGTAATGAAGTGAGGCTGTTCCAGCTTGTGCTCGACCAGCTCTTCGAAAATCATAACCTGCAATTTACCCAGACCTTCGAAGCCCAGCACCTTGGCACCGGCCTTTTTCGCGATGGCGCGGGCCTTGTCGATGTCCTGCAGGTCGGCAGCGGTCAGCTCGGGGTTGTACTTGAGGATCGAGTCGAACACCGACAGGCGCACGAACGGTTCGCCGAAGTGGAACACCTTGTCGCCGTAAGGCACGTCGGTGGTACCCAGAACCAGTTGTGCCAGTTCGCGGAACAGTTCCTCGGTGAGGTCCATGTTGTCTTCGTAATCGGCGTAGGCCTGGTAGAACTCGAGCATGGTGAACTCGGGGTTGTGCCGGGTCGAAACACCTTCGTTACGGAAGTTGCGATTGATCTCGAAGACCTTCTCGAAACCACCGACCACCAATCGCTTGAGGTACAGCTCCGGGGCGATACGCAGGAACATTTCCATGTCCAGCGCATTGTGATGGGTTTCGAACGGCTTGGCCGCCGCGCCACCGGGAATGGTCTGCAGCATCGGCGTTTCGACTTCGAGGAAGTCGCGCTTCATCAGGAAGCTGCGGATGTGAGCGATAACCTGCGAGCGCACGCGGAAGGTCTCGCGCACGTCTTCGTTGACGATCAGGTCGACGTAACGCTGACGGTAGCGCTGTTCGGTATCGGTCAGGCCATGGTGCTTGTCGGGCAGCGGACGCAAAGATTTGGTCAGCAGACGAACGCTGGTCATCTCGACGTACAGGTCGCCCTTGCCGGAGCGTGCCAGAGTACCTTCGGCAGCGATGATGTCGCCCAGGTCCCAGGTTTTCACCTCGGCCAGGGTTTCTTCAGGCAGGGTCTTGCGGTTGACATAGACCTGGATGCGCCCGGTCATGTCCTGGATCACCATGAACGAGCCACGGTTGAGCATGATGCGACCGGCAACCTTGACCGGAATCGCTGCCTCTGCCAGTTCTTCCTTGGTCTTGTCGACGTACTGTTTCTGCAGGTCATTGCAGTAGCTGTCGCGGCGGAAGTCGTTGGGGAAGGCCTGACCCTTGGCACGGCCTGCTGCAAGCTTTTCCTTGCGCAAGGCGATCAGGGTGTTTTCTTCCTGTTGCAGGGCTTGCGGGTCGAGTTGTTGGTCGCTCATGTCTTTAAAGATTCCATCACAGGTTCGCCCTCGCCTTGCGACGAGGGACTTGAGGTGTCGGCTGACGGTTTACAGCCCTTGCTTGAGGCTCGCGATCAGGTATTCGTCGATATCGCCATCAAGCACCTTGTCGCAGTCGCTGCGTTCGATGTTGGTCCGCAGGTCCTTGATACGCGAGGCGTCCAGTACGTAGGAGCGAATCTGATGACCCCAGCCGATATCGGACTTGGTGTCTTCGAGTGCCTGGGACGCTGCATTGCGCTTCTGCACTTCCTGCTCATACAAACGGGCCCGCAGCATTTTCATGGCGGTGTCCTTGTTCGCATGCTGGGAACGCTCGTTCTGGCAGCTGACCACGGTATTGGTCGGAACGTGGGTGATCCGCACCGCCGAGTCAGTGGTGTTTACGTGCTGACCACCGGCCCCGGAAGAACGGTAGGTGTCGATGCGCAGATCCGCCGGATTGATGTCGATTTCGATGTTGTCATCGATTTCCGGCGAAACGAATACGGCAGAGAACGAGGTGTGGCGACGGTTGCCGGAGTCGAACGGGCTCTTGCGCACCAGACGGTGAACGCCGATTTCGGTACGCAACCAGCCGAAGGCGTATTCGCCCTTGATGTGCACGGTAGCGCCCTTGATACCGGCGACTTCACCGGCAGACAGTTCCATGATGGTAGCGTCGAAACCGCGCTTGTCAGCCCAGCGCAGGTACATGCGCAGCAGGATGTTCGCCCAGTCCTGCGCTTCGGTGCCACCGGAGCCGGCCTGGATGTCCAGATAAGCGTTGTTGGGGTCCATGTCGCCGCTGAACATGCGGCGGAACTCGAGCTTTTCCAGCGATTCGCGCAGGCGCTCGACTTCGGCGGCGACGTCATCGACGGCAGCCTGGTCTTCTTCTTCGGCAGACATCAGCAACAGGTCTTTGGCATCGGCCAGACCCGAGGACATTTCGTCCAGGGTTTCTACGATCTGCGCCAGCAGGGAGCGCTCGCGCCCCAGTTCCTGGGCGTAGGCCGGGTTGTTCCAGACGTTTGGATCTTCGAGCTCGCGGTTGACTTCGGTCAGACGATCATGTTTGTGATCGTAGTCAAAGATACCCCCGAATGGTTTCGGAGCGCTCGGACAAATCCTTGATGCTGTTTAGGATCGGGTTGATTTCCATGGTAGGCAGCACTCGCAGGCGAAATTTTCAAAGCCGACGAGTATACCCCAGGCAAGGCCACGAAAGCAGCCCGTCGAGCGGGCGTTGTGAGGCCTATTTACCAGTCGCTGCCGGCGTCAGCCCGCCGCGACCTGATTGCGCCCGTTATTCTTGGCCTGATAAAGCCCCTTGTCGGCATCCAGAATCAGCTGACGGCTGTGCATTCCGAGCTGCGGCGTCACGGTTGCTACGCCGATACTCACCGTCAGGCTGGAGCCAGGCGCTGGCGCCATATGCGGGATATTCATGCTGGAGACACTCTGGCGCAGCTTTTCAGCCAGCAGACGCGCCCCACCCGGCGAGGTGTTGGGCAGGACCATGGCGAACTCCTCGCCGCCGTAGCGAGCCGGCAAGTCCGACGGGCGACTGCAACTGTTACGGATTGCCTTGGCGACCTGACGCAGGGCCTCGTCACCCTCAAGATGCCCGAAGTTGTCGTTGTAGGGTTTGAAGTAGTCCACATCGATCATCAGCAACGACAACTGGGTCTGCTCGCGAACTGCACGGCGCCACTCCAGTTCCAGATACTCGTCGAAATGGCGGCGGTTCGACAGCCCCGTGAGGCCATCGGAATTCATCAGGCGCTGCAGAACCAGATTGGTATCGAGCAGTTGTTGCTGGCTGACGCGCAGGGCCCGATAGGCCTCGTCGCGCTGCAACAGGGTCATGTACGAGCGCGAGTGATAGCGAATGCGCGCCACCAGCTCGATGTTGTCCGGCAGCTTGACCAGATAGTCGTTGGCCCCGGCCGTGAACGCCGCGCTCTTGATCAGCGGGTCTTCCTTGGTGGACAGCACGATGATCGGGATATCGCGGGTCAGCGGGTTACTGCGGTACTCGCGAACCAGCGTCAGCCCGTCCAGGCCCGGCATCACCAAGTCCTGCAGAATCACCGTCGGCTTGATCTGCACGGCCTGTGCAATCGCCTGATGCGGGTCGGCACAAAAATGAAAGTCGATGGACTCATGGCCGGCCAGGCCGCGTCGTACGGCTTCACCAATCATGGCCTGATCATCCACCAGAAGCACCATTGCGCTGTTTTCATCCGGCGTCTTGAGCTCATCCGTTTGCAGGTCATTCATGATCTTTCTCCTGGTCGCCGACTGCCACTGAGTTCAGCAGAGCAGTCATTGAGTAAATACCTCGATCAAGCGAGGTGCTATGGCGGGCAATGGGCAGATTTCCACGGCAGCATCAATGGCTGCGGCAGCCTTGGGCATGCCATATACAGCAGAACTGGCCTGATCCTGAGCGATGGTCAGAAACCCCCGCTCACGCATGGCCTTGAGTCCCTGTGCACCGTCGCGCCCCATCCCGGTCAGCAGAACGCCAACCGCCTCGCCACTCCAATATCGGGTAACGCTCTCGAAAAACACATCAATCGAGGGCCTGTAAACTTCATTCACCGGCTCCGCTGTGTACGCCAGCGTGCCGTCCTTGAGCAAACGGATATGATGATTGGTGCCTGCCAGCAACACCACACCCGGCTGTGGCGTTTCGCCTTCCCTTGCCAGACGTACCGGCAGGCCGGAGGCCGAGCTCAACCACTCGGCCATACCGGCGGCGAAGACCTGGTCGACGTGCTGTACAAGGACAATCGCTGCCGGGAAACTCACCGGAAGCGCCTTGAGCAGAATCTCCAGCGCAGCAGGCCCGCCTGCCGAGGAACCGATCGCCACGAGCCGGTCACGTTTCAACGGCGCGGAAACCGGCGCAACCGCGACCCGTTCAACGCCAACACGCTGGCCGATCAGCCAGTCGATATTGAGGATCTTGCGCAGCAGGGGCGCCGCCGCCTCTTTTGGATTGGGGCCACCAATGGCCGGCGTGTCCACCACATCCAGCGCGCCGTGCCCCATCGCTTCGAACACGCGGCGCATGTTCTGCTCGCGGTCGACGGTCACGATAACGATAGCGCAGGGTGTTTCGGCCATGATCCGGCGGGTGGCTTCGACGCCATCCATCACCGGCATGATCAGATCCATCAGGATCAGGTCCGGGGTCTGCTCGACGCAACGCTGCACGGCGTCGGCACCATTGGACGCCACCCAGATGATCTTATGCGCGGGCTCGAAAGCCAGTGCACGGCGCAGGGCTTCGATGGCCATGGGCATATCGTTGACGATGGCAATCTTCATCCTTGCGCGTCTCCTATCAATTCGACGACAGCGTCGAGCAAGGCATCATCGTGGAAACTGGCCTTGGCCAGGTAATAATCGGCGCCAGCGTCCAGGCCGCGACGCCGGTCCTCTTCACGGTCCTTGTAGGACACGACCATGACCGGCAGGGACTGCAAGCGGGTATCGCGGCGCAACAGGGTCACCAGCTCGATACCGTCCATACGCGGCATGTCGATGTCGGTAATCAGCAGGTCGAAGTCCTCGGCGCGCAGCGCGTTCCAGCCGTCCATTCCGTCCACGGCCACCGACACCTGGTAGCCGCGACTGAGCAGCAGCTTGCGCTCCAGCTCGCGCACGGTCAAAGAATCATCGACGACCAGCACGCGTTTGCGTGACACCTGGTCTGCCTGACGAGTGCGTCGGTCGATGCGCTCCAGGCGGCCGGTATTCAGAAGTTTTTCCACCGAGCGCAACATGTCTTCGACATCGATGATCAGCACCACCGAACCGTCGTCGAGCAAGGCCCCCGCCGACACGTCCTGAACCTTGCCCAGGCGCGCATCGAGCGGCATCACCACCAGCGTGCGCTCACCGATGAAGCGTTCAACGGCCACGCCGTAAACAGCATCACGCTCACGAATCACCACAACCTTGAGCGTTTCTCCGGCCTTCTGCGCAGCCGGCCGATTCAACAGCTGACTGGCCGAAACCAGACCGACATGGCGCTCTTCATCCCAGAAATGCTGACGCCCTTCCAGTTGCAGAATGTCGTCAGGCTGCAGGTCGCGCATGCGCTCGATATGAGCCAGCGGGAAGGCATACGCTTCACCACCCACTTCCACGACCAGGCTGCGTACCACTGAAAGCGTCAGCGGCATTTCTATCCTGAAGCGACTGCCCTCGCCCGCCCATTGCTGCAGCTCAACGCTGCCGTGCATCTGGCGAACCATATGCTGCACGGCATCGAGGCCGACACCACGGCCGGAGATCTGCGTGACCTTGTCGCGCATGCTGAAGCCCGGCAGGAACAGAAAACTCAGCAGTTCCTCCTCGCTCAGCTGCGCAGCGGTCTCGGCCGGCGAAAGCTTGCGGTCGATAATGTTCTGGCGCAGACGTTCAAGGTCCACGCCGCCACCGTCATCGCTCAACTCAACGACCAGCAAGCCAGCCTGATGCGACGCCTGCAGACGAATCAGACCTTCAGGGTCCTTGCCGGACGCCACGCGCTTTTCGGGCGACTCGATGCCGTGGTCCACGGCGTTGCGCAGCAGGTGAGTCAAGGGTGCATCGAGCTTTTCCAGCACATCGCGATCGACCTGGGTCTTCTCGCCTTCGATCTGCAAGCGGACCTGTTTACCCAGCTCACGCCCCAGATCCCGGACCATGCGCGCCTGACCATTCAGTACGTCGGCGAAGGGTCGCATGCGGCACGCGAGTGCCGTGTCGTATAACAGTTGCGCACGTTGTGCCGACTGCCAGCCGAATTCATCCAGCTCGGCAGTCTGCCGGGCCAACACCTGCTGCGCCTGGGACAGGAGGTTGCGCGCGTCCTCCAGGGCTTTTTGCACATCGGCCGAAGGACCTTCTTCACCAAAACTGGCCCCCAATACCTCCAGCGCACGGTCGCTGCTGCTTTGCAGGCGCTTGAGACGCTGCATACCGGCCAGCAAAGGCTTGAGGCGCTGAGTCTCGACCAGCGATTTGCTGGACATGTCCAGCAGCCCGTTGAGGCGCTCGGCGGTGACTCGTAACACGCGTTCGCCGCCCTCGGCCACACGGCGTTCACGCAAGGGCGTGAACGGTGCCTCTGGTTCCGAAGCCGGCATGGCGGCTGGACTGGCAGGCGCAGGCGACTCGGCGGCCAACGGCGCTGCGACAGACTCAGGCGCTGGCGCAACCGACCCGCTTGATGTCTCAAGCTGCAGCATCGCGCTGGCCAGCAAGGCCTCCGAGGCTGGATCCGGCAGTGGTGTACTGACCGTACGCGCCGTGCCAGCGCCGGAAGCCAGCAACGTATTGAGCCTTTCGACATAACTGTCGATATCAGGCTGACCAATACCGTCGCTGCCGGGCGTGGCGATACGCATCAACAGGTCGGTCCCCGACAGCAGCGCGTCGATATGCTCGGCCTGAAGCAGCAGACGCCCTTCCTGAGCGCTGACCAGACAGTCTTCCATCACATGCGCGACGCTCACGCCGAAATCGACGCCGACAATCCGCGCTGCGCCCTTGAGCGAGTGAGCGGCACGCATGCAGGCTTCCAGCTGATCCGCCTGGGTCGGGTTACGTTCGAGTGCCAGCAGGCCCGCACTCAATACCTGGGTCTGCGCGTCGGCTTCCAGCGTGAACAGTTCGAACAGCGAGGCGTCACGCATTTGATCTGGCGTCATGTGAGGCTCCGATACACCGCCGACAACAACTCTTCTTCGTCCAGCCAGCGCAGGCTGCGGCCCTTCCATTGCAGCACGCCACGGGTGAAACGGGCATTGGCATGCGTACCGGATGCCGAAGCAGCTTCCAGCTCACGCTCGTCGATGGCGTGAATACCGTCCACCTCGTCGACCGGCACCACCACCGGGCCGCCTTCGACGCTGACGATCAACATGCGCGGTACCACCCGCGTCGACGGGGTACTCACCGCGGTGCTGTCCAGCCCGAGCAGCTCGACCAGCGAGATGCACGCTACCAGAGCGCCGCGTACATTGGCGACACCCAGCAATGCACGCGAACGCTGGTGTGGCAGTGAATGGATGGTCTGACTGGGAGCGACTTCCGAGAAGCAGCGCGACGCCAGCCCCAGCCACTCTTCACCAAGCCGGAATACCAGAATCGAGCGCGTCTCGATGTCGCGCAGCAACACCGAACCCTGAAACTGCTCAGGCGACTCCTGGACCAGCGAGTAGCGGTCCAGCAGACGGGTGGCGGCAGCCGAATAAACCGCGCAGTTGCGGCAGTGGATATGCTCTGCAAGCAACGGGCAGGAGCGATCGCCGTGAATGCCGATGCGGTTCCAGCAATCATCGATATCCAGGGCCTGATCATGGGTCAGACTGGAAAAACCGGACACGCCCGCCATCATTGGTTTCCTTGTTTATTCGTGCCACGTGCTGCGCGGTCCTGCAAGCGCCGGGCGCCAGCAGTGTCACCCTGGGCAGCCAGCAATGCTGCCAGTTGGGCCAGCGATTCGGAGTGCTGCGGTTGCAGATACAGCGCCTTGCGATAGAAGCCCTGCGCCTGTGGCACCTGGCCTTCCACTTCGCTGAGCAGACCCAGCCAGTAAAACACCTGCGCGACCGGCTCATGCTGCTGCAGGTAACGCTCGCACGCAGCCCGAGCCTCAGCACTTTTACCTTCGTTGGCCAGCCCCGCGATCCTGTCGAGCAAGGCCGAAACATCGCTGTTGCCCGCCGCAGCGACGGGTTTTGCGACGGGCGCAAAGGCTGCGGATGTTCGCGGCGCAGGTCGTGGCGCGACCGCTCTGGCAGGTGCCTCGACCACCGGACGCGATGCCATCGGTGCAGCGACAGGCACCGGCACCACCGCATCGACGGGCGCGTGCCGGAAGGCGAAGGACTGGGCGATACCCGTCGAGCGCATGCCGATACCCGCCAGCAGATTGCCCTCCGCCGGACCGATAAACAGCAGGCCGTCTTCACGGGTCAGTTGTTTGAGGACCTTGAATACATGTTGCTGGGTCTGCCGATCAAAATAGATCACCAGATTGCGGCAGAAGACGATGTCATAGGCCACTTGTGAAGCGAGTTTCGGGTCGAGCAGGTTACCCGGCTGAAAACTCACAGAGTCGCGAACACTGTCAGCGATTTCAAAGCCGTCAGCGACAGGACTGAAATAGCGCTCGCGATAACTGATGTCGCTGCCACGGAACGAGTTTTTGCCGTAGACACCGTGCTCGGCCTTGGCAATCGAAACAGGGCTGATATCGATGGCATCGACCTTGAATTGCCGGGCGTCGACCCCGGCGTCGAATAACGCCATGGCGATGGAATACGGCTCCTCACCGGTCGAGCACGGCAGGCTGAGAATGCGCAAGGGGCGCGCACCGGCAAGACCGGCGATACGCTCGCGGGCCAGCATACCCAGGGTGACAAATGATTCGGGATAACGAAAGAACCAGGTCTCGGGAACGATCACCGCTTCGATGAGCGCCTGCTGCTCCTGCGGCGACGAGACCAGAAGATGCCAGTACGCATCACTGTCAGGGCAATTGACAGCCGTCGCACGCTGACGCAAGGCGCGCTCGATGATCGCTTCGCCGACGGACGTCACATCCAGTCCGATACGCTCCTTGAGAAAGCTGAAGAAGCGCGAATCATCCACCTTCATCGCGCGTCCTCAAGCAGCTCAAGGTCAATCGGCGGCACCGGGTACAACAACTCGCGGACCGGCTCGCTCAACAGTTCGTGAACATGAATCCACTGCAGCAGGCCCTGCTCGTCCTCGCGGACCGGCCCCAGGTAAGGTGACAGGCGATTGTCCAGCCCGTACGCCTTGAACTGCGCAACCGGGCAGCGCAGCGTTTCGGTCGCCTGCTCCAGAATCAGCCCGAGCAACTGAGCCGGGTGCGCGTCGTCGTAGCGATAATGCACCAGCACCATGCGCGTACTGGTACGCGAGCGCGCTGGCTGACCGGAATTCAGCGCGCTGATGTCGATCACCGGGACAATCTCGCCGCGATGAGCAAAGATTCCCGCCACCCAGTGCGGTGCCTGGGCAATCGCCTTGAGTTTTACCCGCGGCAGGATTTCGGCGATCTCGGTCGCGTCCAGCGCATAGCGGTCTTCGCCGATGCAAAACAGCAGAAAAAGCTTGCTGGCGGTCAGTGGCGTGCCATTGCGCCTCGGCGATTGATCGCTCATTGATCCTTCAGACCTTGAAACGCGAAACGCCGCTGCGCAGCCCGACCGCGACCTGACTCAACTCGTCGATCGCGAAACTGGCTTGGCGCAGTGATTCGACGGTCTGGCTGCTGGCATCCGCCAGTTGTACCAGCGCCTGATTGATCTGTTCGGCGCCGGTGGCCTGGGCCTGCATACCTTCGTTGACCATCAGCACACGAGGTGCCAGCGCCTGAACCTGATGGATGATCTGCGACAGCTGCTCACCGACCTGGGTGACCTCGAACATGCCACGACGCACCTCTTCGGAAAACTTGTCCATGCCCATCACACCCGCAGACACCGCAGACTGGATTTCCCGCACCATCTGCTCGATGTCATAAGTGGCGACGGCAGTCTGGTCGGCCAGGCGACGGACCTCGGTGGCAACCACTGCAAACCCGCGACCGTATTCACCGGCCTTCTCGGCCTCGATGGCGGCATTGAGCGACAGCAGGTTGGTCTGGTCGGCGACCTTGACGATGGTGACGACGACCTGATTGATGTTGCCGGCCTTCTCGTTGAGGATCGCCAGCTTGGCGTTGACCAGATTGGCAGCGCCCATCACCTGATGCATGGTGTCTTCCATGCGTGCCAGGCCCTGCTGGCCGGAACCGGCGAGAACCGACGCCTGATCCGCCGCCGAAGTGACTTCGGTCATGGTGCGCACCAGGTCCCGCGAGGTGGCGGCGATTTCCCGCGACGTGGCGCCGATCTCGGTGGTGGTTGCAGCGGTCTCGGTGGCGGTAGCCTGCTGCTGGCGTGACGTTGCAGCGATCTCGGTGACCGAGGTAGTGACCTGTACCGAGGAGCGCTGCGCCTGGGCAACCAGCGCGGTGAGCTCGGTGACCATGTCGTTGAAGCCAGTCTCGACCGCATTGAACTCGTCCTTGCGCGACAGGTTCAATCGAGTGCTCAGGTCGCCGGTACGCATGACGTCCAGGATCCGAACGATCAATTGCATCGGTGCCGTGATCGAACGCATCAACAGCAGACCGCAGGCCGCAGCCGCCAGCACGGCGACCAGCAGCGACAGGATCATGCTGATCTTGGCAGCCAGCACGGCATTGACAATGTTGGCGGTGGCCTGATCAGCCAGCTGTTTATTGGCCACAATGAGATCATTGAGCTGCTTGCGTCCCGTGAGCCAGACCGGGTTCACTTCGCCATAGAATTCGGCGCGCGCGCCTGCGTAGTCGCCGCTATCGTACTTGGCGTGAACATCGGCGAGCATGCGCGAATAGGCTTCGCGGCGCTTTTCGAAGAGCGCGAAGCTGTCTCTGTCTGCATCATCGAAGATGGACTTTTTGTAGCCGTCCATCTGTGCCTGCAGGTTTTCGTCAAAGCCCTGAAACTGTTCCTTTTCCTGCTTGGTCAGCGGCCGCGCCTGCCCTTCGGCAATCAGCTCCAGCGTGCGGATGTAACTCTCGCCCCAGGCACTGCGCACCAGGGTGCTGTAATACACGCCGGGCAACGCATCCAGACGCACATCTTCCTCGCTGGACTCGATGGACAACAACCGTGAATAAGATACAACGACCATCAACAGCATGATTGCGATGATGACGGCGAAACTCGCCAGAATCCGTTGGCGCAAGGTCCAGTTCTTCACAGTCAGCCCTCAAGAGTTCAACGACGGCGTCGGGCCGTGTTCAAGAAGTGGACCGACGGACGGTCCAAACGGCGTGAGTATAGCCCAGCCGTCAAACGTTACATGGGTAATACAGAACGAAGTCACGGCCGCTATTGATCGCCGCTCCTTCACCCATCCAATGTCTTGTCGGCCATCGCCACCACTACTTGAGCGATGGTCTTCAGAAACAGCGAAAGCACATAGATAGTTAGCACTTGTACGGCAAGTCACGACCGTAAGCTTTGTCGTTGTTCATTCACGACAAGGCACTTAAATGCTGGATCTATCTCTGTCGGGCAAGGCTTCTGCACTCCCGCATCTGCAACTGATAAAAGACAAAGCCCCCGAGTGGCTGCTTCAGGCTGAGCCGCCAACCCATGCGGCCTTGCGCAAGGCCTCGCGGCGCCCCGTGCAATGGCTGAAAGTCGCACGCAAGTCCAGCCCTGATCAGGTCGCCGAACTGCAGCGCCTGTATGCCGAGCACCGAAAGCACGAGCACCAGGTTCGCCCGATGCTGGATCGCCTGTCGACACTGGAGGACTTCGCAAGGCCCTTGCTGACAGCCGCCATCAAGGACCGCTTCGGGCTGGAGGTGGACGTCACCGATACCTGGCTGTTCCACGCCAGTCGGGCGCGAGTCGATCAATCGTTCAATACGGCATCCAGAGACCCTCTAACGCAGGCAAACATTGCACTGAGGGCCGCGACCCAGAGCCTGCTCAAGGCTGCGCTACAGAATTTCGAAGCCTGGGAAACCGCACCGGGCGCAATGGACGCCAGCACCGGTATCAAGGCCCAGGTGTTTTCTTCCTTTGAAATCCTCGGCCCACAGATCACCGGCAAGTCGCTGCCTATTTCCCCGGCCGGCTTTGCGGCGCTGTGCCGTGAGCTGGACCTGGGCGGCCAATATCAGGCGCATATCCAGGCCGTCTTCAGCACGCCTTCGACCCCTGACGAAACGGAAGACGCTGCGGCATCGAGGCTGCGCCAGACCTTCATGCAGCTGGAAGCATCGTCGATCCGGCTGCAGTTGCAGATTGCATCCCTGCAACAACAGATCAGCCCGGATTTGCAAGGCGCATTACTGGAGCTTCTCGATGGCAAGCAACAAGTCCGCCTCGATAACCGGCCAGTCAACTGCAGCGTTGTGTGCCTGGGCGATATCGAACTGAGCGGTCTTCTGGTTATTGGCAAGGACCGGGATATTGCCACTCAGGCAGAGCGGATTGTGGTGTATATCCCGGATGATCCCGTTGCGCCGTTGAAGGAATACGACTCGGTCGAAGTCTTCATAAATGAATTACGCGACCGGATGTTCATCAACGACTACCTGAACTTCTTCATGCGCTTCATACCGGCGCGCCATCGAAGTGCCTTGTTTGAAAAGTTATCCGAGCGCCTATACCCCAAAGTCAAGAAAGGCGGCATTTTCGAGCGCCAGTGGCTGGAGCGTGAGGCGGACCGAAACGCCCGACTCCACCTGAGAGAAACCGTGCTGCAAGGTCCACTGCTGGACAACCTGCACGAGCGCAAACGCGAGGCCTTGCGCGACGACGCACTGTTTCATGGTGTGCCTACAGCAGTACAGGATCAGAAAACCTTCGATGAGCGCGTGCAGTACTTCATGGACACCGCCTTCAATGTCCTGAATATCGCAGGCTTCGTCGTTCCGGTATTGGGCGAAGTGATGATGGCCGTCACCGCCATTCAGCTGGTTCACGAAGTGTATGAGGGCGTGGAAAGCTGGGCCAAGGACGAGAAACAGCAGGCGTTCGCCTACCTGTTCGATGTAGTCGAGAACGTTGCCCTGATATCGGCTCTTGGCGCTGCGTCGACGGGCGCCGCAGGTATCCCGGCGGTACAGGCGCCCGAGTTCGTAAAAAGCCTCAAGCCCGTGGATTTTCCGGGCGGCACGACCCGCCTGTGGAAGCCTGACCTGACGCCCTTTGCCCATGACATCGTACTGCCCAAGGGTCTGCAGCCCGACGCTACCGGGCTGTACACCTGGCAAGGCAAGCAGTGGTTGCCACTTGAAGGACGTACCTATTCAGTCAGCCCTGCCACGAGCGGCGACGGTTACCTGATCGAGCACCCGACCCGCGCGGACAGCTATCGGCCCGCCTTGCGGCACAACGGCGCAGGCGCATGGCTGCATGAGCTCGATCAGCCGCTGGAGATGGAAGGCCTGAACCTGTTTCGACGGTTGGGCTATTCCAGTGAAACGTTTTCGGACAGCACCGCCAGGCGCATCGTCAAAGTCAGCAACACGCCTGAATCCGTGATGCGCGAGGCACTGACCGATCAGCGTCGTCCTCCGGCATTGCTTGAGGACACGGCGCGCCGGTTCAGGCTGGACCAGGAGATCGAGCGTTTCATCGAACAGCTGGAAGCCAACGATACGAACGCCGCAGCGCCCCTTCAACTTGAACTGTTGAGCCAGGACCGTGGCTGGCCGAGCAATCGCGCCTTGGTACTGGTGGATGCCGAGGGCCGCACGCTGCAGACATTCGCTCCGGCCTATCAGCCGGTCGTGTCTGACACCCTCAACATCACTGTTCATGCCGACCAGCCGGATGCCCTGCGCCAGGTGCTGGAAAAGCTGAGCAACAACGAAATCCGCACCCTGCTCAACGAAGAGTTCGGTGCAGGCCAGCTTGGCATGTCACCGCGACTGATCACGCTACGGGCGCAATTGGCGGCACGCGCCCGTACCACGCGGGGCTGGCTGTTCGAGTCTCATTACCGCGCATTGAACACCAGCGAGGCGCAAGGTGCGCAAACCCTGCAGAAGGCATTTCCCGGTCTGCCGCCTTTGGTAACCGAGGAACTGGCCAGCCATGCCTCGCCTGCCGAAAGACTGCAACTCGTTACAGAACGACGTGTACCGTTGACCATTCCCGCATACCCGCGCACTGAACCTGATCAGTGAGCCCGCCTCCCGTCTGGCCCCCGAGCCCTCGATCTTTCTCAACCTGCCTCAGCAAGTGTCCCGTGTGCTGCCCCAACTGACCGAACTGGGGCTGATCAACCAGGGCATTTTTCTGGACCAGGCGCAAATGGACCCCTTGCGCAGCATGCCTGGCCTGAGGATGCTGAACCTCAGTGGCAATCGCCTGATCAGCGTGCTGCCCATGGACCTGAGCTGGCTGCACCTCGACCGGTTGGTGCTGGAGCGGGTCAGCATGCACCGCTGGCCGTCCTGGCTGACCGACATAATCCCGAACAACATTCGCGAACTGTCGGTGGCGCACAATAACCTGACGGAACTGCCCGGGTGGATCCTCGACAATCCTCCCAGCCCTGAGCATCGGACAGTGATTGACTTGCGCGGCAACATCCTGTCCCGACACACTGCGATGCATGCACGTATCAATGAAGCGGTAGCCGGCAGTTCCTTCAGTTTTGTCATGGACACTCCGGTTGCCGTGCAGGCCGCTGTAAACAGGCAATTGAACGAAGGTGCAGAATTATTTGCCGCCGTTGATCGGTGGACGCATGCCTCCAGCTCGATGGCCTTACCGAGCGAGCAGACCCTCGAATCACGCCGTCAGATCGGCAGGCTTCTGACCGATCATTGGCGAACCTTCAGCCTGGGGCAAATCCACAGTCCACTGCGCCTCGCAGACATTGCGTTGGCCGACTTTCCCCGACACCTGCCGGATTTCTTTTATCGCCAGGTACGCTATCTGCATCTGAGCAGAATCATTGGCACAGCCGCTGACCTGGATCAACTGTTGCGCCGCATGACGGATCTGACCTCGCTGGAAATAAGCGGGCATGTCGCCCCCCTACTGCAACTGCCACCGGCGCTGCTTGAGCTTCGATCTCTTCGTACACTATCGCTGATGGATCAAGGGATGCTGGTAGAGCAACAGCACATCGATTTCTTCGGCCGGATTGCGACGCTTGAAAGGCTGGAGCTGGATGGCAACCGTACCTGCGTGAAACCCACACTGGACGCTTCGAAGCACTCGAACGTACCTACAGGACTGAACTGAACCAGCTCACCGACGAGTTCGAACAACGCAATATCAGTCTCGAAGACCCGGAGTACGAAGAACGGATTGTAGAGTTCGAAGCCACATTCAAGGAGCAGCAGACGGCGCTGATCAGGGAACTGACCAACGCCGAAGGAATGGAACACCCCTGATCGGGGCAGTTGCCTGGCACACAAGGCGTGCCAGGCAACTCACTGGCCGGAGAGCCGGTTTACTGAGCGTTCCGCACCTGGCCTTCAAGCTCGGTCTTGAGGCCGGGTTCCAGCTTCAACTCACGCGCCAACTCATCGAGGTAGGCGCGTTCCATGAAGTGCTCTTCATCCACCAGCATCACACTGGCGATGTACATTTCCGCCGCCATTTCCGGCGTGGTCGCGGCCCGGGCCACCTCTGCCGGGTCCAGCGGCTTGTTCAGCTCGGCGTGAAGCCATTGCTGAAGCGTCTGATCGTTGTTCAGTTTGGTGAACTCACCTTCGATCAGTTCGCGCTCACGCTCATCGACATGGCCATCGGCCTTTGCGGCGGCGACCAATGCGCGCAGGATTGCCTGGCTGTGCTGCTCGGCTTCAGCCTCGGGCAGCCGGTCGATGGTTTGCGGTTCACGTTGAGCGGCAAGCCCCTGGCTGGACTGCCAGTTGTTGTATGCCTTGTAAGCCAGTACTCCCAGCGCCGCCAGGCCTCCGTAGGTCAACACCTTGCCACCCATCCCGCGGGTACGCTTGCCGCGCAGAAGACTCATGGCACCTGCGGCCAGAGCGCCACCACCGGCGCCGGACAGCAGACCACCCAGCCCATTCTGGGAACCGCCCTGTCCTTTGCCACCGCCAAGCAGGCTGCCGAGGCCATTGATCAGTGAGTCGCTGCCCGACGATTGCTTGCCGGATTTGCCTTTGTTCTTGTCCTGCAACATGCTTTGTCCGGACTTGAGCAATTGATCGAGTAAACCACGCGTATTCACAGGAAGCCTCCTACAAGGTTTGTCAGATGAGTCATTGACCAACAAGTTGAAGAGAAGTCACTGTCTGGCTATTACCGGTGTGCTTCCGGATGTTACGGGTTTGAGCAGATACCCGTTCGTCAATCTGCCCCGCGTATTGGTGAACTGCGTGCAACCCGCACCTGTGGCTAAGAGTCAATAAAGTACAGGCTGCAGGTAAAAGCAGGTATGCAGCCCCTTTCCTGAACTGAGCAAACACACATCCCTATTCATATGAATACCCTTGCCTCTTCATGCAGATCTTCAGGAGCTTGTCCGAAGTGATATCGCCCACTGGTTTCCCGACCGCCAACGGCAAGGCCGCCGGGATTATCCGATCCAGGGACTGGAGTCAGACTTCACTCGGACCGATCAAGCATTGGCCGGTATCGCTGAAAAACACCCTGAATCTGATCCTCAATTCTCCGGAGTCCATGTACCTGCTCTGGGGACCGGATCTGGTGTTTTTCCACAATGACGCCTATACCCCGATCCTCGGCCCGCGCCAGCACGACGCTATCGGCGCACTCATTCCGGATCTGTAGGCAGACGTCTGGGACCAAGTCGCGCCGCTGGTGATCGACGCGCTCGCCGGCAAGCCCTGCCACTACCAGGACTTGCCGCTGTCCATGGCACGCTACGGCAAGGTCGAGCAGACATGGTGGTCATTCTCGTTTTCACCGGTCATCGACGAGCATGGCGTGGTAGTCGGCATGTTCTGCATCACCAACGAAACCACTGCGCATGTTCTCAATCAGCAAGCGCTGCAGGAAAGCGAGCGCAAAAGCCTGAAACTGATTGACGATCTGGTCAGTCTGGAACGACAGCAGACCGCCAGACTTGAACAACGGACGCTGGAGCTGGACACGTTTTGGCAAATATCTCCTGACCCGCTGGCGATACTCGATTTCAACGGTATCTTTCTGCGGGTAAACCCGGCCTGGACAGCGCTACTGGGCCACCCGGAACAAGAGCTGCTGGGCACCTCCATCATGACCCTGCTGCATCCGGATGATGTCAGCAACACCCAGAATGCTCTGAAACACACTGTCAACCATGTACTGCCGCTGTTTGAAAATCGTTATCAGCATGTCGACGGCAGCTACCACTGGTTCGGCTGGACTGCGGCACCCGGCAACGGAATCATTTTTGCGCTGGGCAAGCACCTGACCCACGAAAAGGACCGCATCAAAGCATTGCGTATTGCCGAAGAGGCCTTGATTCAATCGCAGAAAATGGAAGCGGTCGGGCAACTGACCGGCGGGCTGGCTCATGACTTCAATAACCTGCTGATGGGTGTCACCGGCAACATGGAGCTGCTGCTGTCGAGGATCAGACAGGAACGCTTCACGGAACTGGACCGCTACATCAACGCAGCGCTGGAAGGCTCGAGACGCGCCGCATCCCTGACACATCGGCTGCTGGCATTCTCGCGCCGTCAGACGCTGGCCCCCAAGGCCACGGATATCGATCTTCTGGTCGCGGGCATGGACGAGCTGATTCGGCGCACCGTAGGTCCGGCCATCGATATGCAGGTCAATGCCTCAAGCGGGCTATGGGCGACCCTGGTTGATCCGCATCAACTGGAAAATTCGCTGCTCAACCTGTGCATCAACGCCAAGGACGCCATGCCCGATGGCGGAAAACTGCTGATCCAGACGGGCAATCGCCACCTGACGGCAGTCATGGCGACCAAGTATCAACTGCCCGCAGGCCGTTATGTGGAACTGTCCGTCAGCGACACCGGCACCGGCATGAGCAACGACGTCATGGCGCGGGCCTTCGACCCGTTCTTCACCACCAAACCGACAGGCATGGGCACCGGGCTGGGGCTGTCGATGATTTACGGTTTTGCACGGCAGTCCGGTGGCGGCGTTTACATTACGTCAAAGGTTGGCGAGGGTTCGAAAGTCTGCATTCTGCTGCCGATGCACGAAGGCGAAGCTGAAACGGTGGTCTTCGATGACAGCCCGTTGCAAGTCCCCGCTTCCAGCACGAGTGACGAAACCATTCTGGTCGTCGATGACGAGCCCGCCGTGCGCTTGCTCATTGCCGAGTTGCTTGAAGACCTTGGCTATATTGTCTTGCAGGCTGAACGGGGTGCCGATGCCCTGACCATTCTGCAGTCCAAAGCGGCGATCGACCTGCTGATCACCGACGTCGGTCTGCCGGGCGGCATGAATGGTCGTCAGGTCGCAGACGCGGCGCGGGATGTCCGGCCCGACCTGAAAATCCTGTTCGTGACTGGTTATGCTGAAAACGCCGCGTTGGCGCATGACACGCTTGAGCCGGGCATGCATGTGCTGCCCAAGCCGTTCGCGATTGCCGAACTGATCGGCCGCGTCACCGAACTGCTGGAAGGCGAGTAACAAAAAAATTGAGCGCCGTGCGGCGCTCATTTATCGGGTATTGCCAGCAGAGAACCGATTGGCGATCAGTCGCGCAGGTCAGACTCATGAATGGGCTGATCACGATGCGTGGCGCGTTGATACTGCGCAGGCCAGGTTGCCAGGCGGCCACCCAAGTCTTCATCGGCGCGCAGTGGCCAGTACGGATCACGCAGCAGCTCACGCGCGAGCAGGATAATATCGGCCTGCCCGGTGCGCAGAATATGTTCTGCCTGAGCCGGATCGGTAATCATGCCCACCGTGCCCGTCGCGATGTCGGACTCCTTGCGAACCCGCTCGGCAAAGCGCGTCTGGTAGCCTGGGCCAACCGGAATTTCCGCATTGGCTGACGTACCGCCCGACGAGACATCGATCAGGTCCGTCCCGATTGCTTTCAAGCGACGCGCCAGCTCGACGGTTTCATCGGCGTTCCAGCCGTCTTCCACCCAGTCGGTGGCGGACACGCGAACGAACACTGGCAGCTCTGCAGGCCATACCGCACGCACGGCTTCGGTCACTTGCAGTGTGAAGCGAATGCGGTTCTCGAATGAACCACCGTACTCGTCGGTGCGCTGGTTGCTCAGAGGCGACAGGAACTGATGCAGCAAATAGCCATGGGCGGCGTGGATTTCCACTACCTTGAAGCCCGCCTCCAAGGCACGCCGCGCAGAATCGACAAACGCCTTGATCAACTCCTGAATCTGCGTTTCGCTCAATTGCACAGGGGTCGTGTGCTGCGGATCGAATGCAATCGCTGAAGGCCCGACTGGCGTCCAGCCGCCTTCATTGAGAGAAATACTGCCATGCTTGCCAAGCCACGGGCGCCAGGTGCTGGCCTTGCGGCCGGCGTGCGCCAGCTGGACGCCTGCAACTGCGCCCTGAGCGTTGATAAAGCGTGTGATGCGTTGCAGCGGTTCGATCTGTTCGTCGTTCCACAGCCCAAGGTCTTCGGGAGTGATGCGGCCGTCCGGCGTCACCGCCATCGCTTCGGTGATGACCAGTCCGGCACCGCCGACGGCACGGCTTCCAAGGTGAACCAGATGCCAGTCATTGGCCAGGCCGTCGACACTGGAATACTGGCACATCGGCGACACTGCGATGCGATTGCGAAGGGTCAATTGGCGCAGGGTATAGGGTTCAAGCAGCAGGCTCATGGCAACCTCTCGTAATGAAAATTCAGGTGTCCAGGTTCCGTTCATTCAAAGAACAGGTTTGGCAAACCGTGTAGTGTCGACAACCCGGTGGAGAGAGGGGTTCCTGCTATCGTCAACGCGGTGCGATATGCACCACCATCAGCTGCACGGTTTCGTTGCCGCGAAACTCGTTGAGGTCGAGTTTGTAGGCCAGCTCGACCCAGCGGATATTCGGATTGGGCCAGACATCCCGGTCGACGCCGAACGCAATGCCATCGAGCTTGACGCTGCCGCACTCGGTCTTGAGCACCATCTTCAAGTGACGCTCGCCCACCACCCGTTGCTCGACCAGCTGAAACACGCCGTGGAACAGGGGCTCGGGGAAGTGCTGCCCCCAGGGACCGGCATTGCGCAGCGCGCGGGCCAGTTCTAGGTGGAATTCCTCAACGGCCAGCGAGCCGTCGGACAGCAGACGTCCGGTCAGGTCCTGCTCATCGAGTTGACGACGCACCTCCAGATCGAACGCTTCGGCAAACGCCGGGAAGTTCTCTTCAGGCAGCGAAAGACCTGCCGCCATCGCGTGGCCGCCAAACTTGCTGATCAGATGCGGATGGCTGGCCGCCACAGCGTCCAGCGCATCGCGAATGTGAAACCCCGGCACCGAGCGGGCCGAACCTTTGAGCACACCCTCCCCGGCGCTGGCGAACGCGATGGTGGGTCGGTGGTAACGCTCCTTGAGACGCGAAGCGAGGATGCCGATGACCCCTTGATGCCATTCGGCATCGAACAGGCAGAGGCCGAACGGCATCGACTCTACCGGCAGGTCCTTGAGCTGGGCGAGCGCTTCACGCTGCATGCCCTGCTCGATGGATTTGCGATCCTGGTTCAACTCGTCCAGTTGCACGGCCATTTCCCGCGCCAGTGTCGGGTCGTCACAGAGCAGGCATTCGATGCCCAGGCTCATGTCATCCAGGCGCCCTGCCGCGTTCAGGCGTGGCCCGAGGATGAACCCCAGGTCGGTGGAGGTGATGCGCGAAGGTTCACGCCGGGCCACTTCCAGAATGGCGCGCAGCCCGGGTCGGGCACGCCCGGCACGGATACGCATCAGCCCCTGATGAACCAGAATGCGGTTGTTGGCATCCAGCGGCACCACATCGGCCACGCTGCCCAGCGCAACCAGGTCCAGCAGCTCGCCCAGATTGGGCTGGGCACGCTGATTGCTCTCGAACCAGCCGGTCTCGCGCAGACGCGCACGCAAGGCCATTAGTACATAGAAAATGACCCCGACACCGGCCAGCGACTTGCTGGGAAAGGTACAGCCTGGCTGGTTCGGGTTGACGATGGCGTCTGCGGCAGGAAGCTCATGACCAGGCAAATGGTGATCGGTCACCAGTACCTGCAAGCCGGCCGCCTTGGCCGCCGCCACGCCCTCGACGCTCGAAATACCGTTATCCACGGTGATCAACAGCTGAGGTTCGCGCTGCAACGCCACTTCGACGATTTCCGGCGTCAGGCCGTAGCCATATTCAAACCGGTTGGGCACCAGATAATCCACATGCGCCGCGCCCAGCAGACGCAGGCCCAGAACACCCACGGTGCTGGCGGTCGCGCCATCGGCGTCGAAATCGCCGACGATCAGCATACGCTGGCCCTCGCGTAGCGCAGTCACCAGCAGGTCTACCGCAGCATCGATCCCCTTGAGTTGCTGATAAGGAATCAGCCGCGCCAGGCTTTTGTCCAGTTCGGCCTCGCAGGCCACACCTCGTGCTGCGTACAGTCGAGTGAGCAAGGGCGGCAGGTCGCCGAGGAACGGCAAGGTGTCGGGCAATAGACGAGGTTCGATGCGCATGCGGGTCAGCTGATTCTCTTTGCAGTGTCGATGAATGTGTTTTCGATAGGAACCGGCGGCTGTCAGCCGCGCTCGCCCGCAAGCCATTGCAACTGGACTTCATGCTGGCCGCGGTCGTCAGTGACGAACACCGTCCCTTCACTGATCATCACATCCCACTTGATGACCCGCGGCATGTCCTTGGCCAGCACTTCCAGCACTTCCTGCGGGACGGCGGCGATATTGACGTTTTTCAGGTTCTTGATCGCCGGGATGACCTTGCCTTCCCAGACGCGCAGGCTGCCATAGGCCAGCAGGCTGGTGCGTTCGGTACGGCGCGAGCACCAGGTCAGTCGGTCGGCGTCCGGCTGGCCGACTTCGATCCAGTGCAGAACGCGGTCATCGAGGCTTTTTTCCCACAGCGCGGGTTCGTCCACATCAGACAGGCCGCGACCGAACGACAACTGTTCGTTGTACCAGAAGGCATAGGCCAGCAGACGCACGGTCATGCGCTCTTCGGTTTCCGAAGGATGACGGGCAATGGTCTGCTTGACGCTCTCGTACACGCCGCGATCAAGGTCGGTGAGGTTGAGTTCGAATTTGTAGGTCGTGGACGGCTGGGCCATGAACGGGCTTCTAGAGTCTGGAGGGAAGACAGCAAGTCTACCCGATGCCGGGCCTGTGAACGAACTTGCTCGCGCAAGGATGTGCTTGCCCCCCATTTGCAGGACGAACAAAAATCGATAATTTGAAACAAATTTCTGATACATATCTGTGCTAAAGACGATCTGCAGCGAGCACCCGAACTCCCAACCGGGGCACCTGAATGTGACGCCACTGGCGCAGCACCATTCAAAGAGCTGCCAACCCTACCTCAGACTGTTGAACCCTTTTCGAGGATGACACCCGCGAATGCCCCTTCCTGCCTCGTGCTGTACAACGGCTCGATTGATGCTCGCCCTGTCGCTGGCTGCCATGTCGTGCGTCAGCCAGGCCAGGGAGACGCTGACCTGGCTGATGCGCGACATCCCCCCTTCAACGATTTTTTCCGGTGCCATGCGCGGCCAAGGTGCAATTGATCAGTTGATGCCCTTGCTGACAGCACGAATGCCCGAGTACAACCACGTGCTGATGCGGGTCAACCGCGCCAGGGCTCTGCAAATGCTGAGCGACGAAACGTCTCTCAGTTGTGATCCCACCATGCTGTGGACGGCAGAAAGAGCCAGAACCCTGCTTTTTTCCATACCGATCGGCGCCATCCTCAGCAGCGGTCTGATTGTGCGCAAGGAGGAGATGTCGAAGTTCGAGCCCTACGTGGAGGACGGAAAGCTAAACTTCGCGGCCTTGATGGCCAGCCGGACGATCAAATTGGGCATCGTTGCCGAACGCAGCTATGGAGAAATGATCGACCACACGCTGCACGACGTCGATGAAGATATCCTCGTGCCGCACTACGGTAACGATGCGGTCGGCAGCCTGCTGCAAATGGAGCGTCTGGGGCGTCTGCAAGCCTTTATCAGCTTCTGGCCGGAAGCGCGCTATCAGGCCATGCAACAAGGCATAAGGCCGGAGGAACTGGCCTTCTTGCCGATCAAGGACAATCCTGCATACCAGTTCGTCTATGTCAGTTGCAGCAACTCGCCCAAGGGCAAGCAGGCCATTGAACTGATCAACCGCGAGATGCGCGTGCTGCGTGAAACCAGCCTGATGGGCTTTTATGCGCAGTGGCTGGAGCCCGCGCAACGGGCCAGCTACCTGGAAGACCTCAAGGCACTGCTGGACAAGGAATGACCGGACAAAAGAAACCCCGGGCAGAGGGGGACCTGCTCGGGGTAAACGTGACCTTATCGGTCATGACGTCAGCCGTTGATCACCGGAGCACAATGATCAAAACTGACGTAATGCATAGGAGTGCAGCGAACCCTTCAGGTTCCAGTTCCTTTAACGCCGGTTAAGCAACTGTTAAGCAAAAGATGGGGTGCCGACAAACGTACGGCTGATTGCAGCATTGCGCATGGCGGCAATGACGCAGGGTTCGATTCGCCCCTCGGCAACCATAAGATCGCGGCGCAGACCGTCTACCACGTCGGTGAGCTGACGTTTGTCGCTCAGTTGATCAGCGCTGAATGCGCGCTCGATCACACAGGTGCCCGCTTTATCTTTCAGAGTCACCAGACGTTCGCCCCGAGAACCGGCCGGGCCAGTACTGGCCTGATAGGGAGCCAGCGCTTCGCTTAGCAGTAAGCTGATATTTTCCATCCGGATCACCACTCAACAGTTTGAATGCAAAGGTGCTAACCAATGACCATCGGCGACAGCAGAAAGTTCTTTCTATCGCCAGATCGCAGCACCTGTCTGTCATTTCGAGCATGCCTGCTGAATGTGACAAGGAAAAAAACGGACGCCGATGCCAGCCGAAAGTGAGCTTGTAGGAAGAATCCAACACAACTCCGCTACGCGTCCTACAAGGTGCCTATGCTCTTGATCACTGCGTTAAACAATTCCATCGCGTGCAATACCCGTATAGCCCTTTTGACGGAGCCATCCCTTGAGCGATTCCGCTGATCGCCGGTTGCGGGTCATCGTGGCTGATGACCACCCGATTTTTCTCATCGGCCTGCGCGTTGTACTGGAGCAGGACAATCTGGCCAGCGTCGTCGCCGAGGCCTGCAATCCGGACGAACTGCTCCAGGTACTCGAACGCCACGCCTGCGATGTGCTGGTGACTGACTTCATGATGCCCGTCGAACGGCAGAACGACGGCCTGCGTCTGCTGCAACGTATTCGCCGGGATTTCCCGGCGCTGCCAGTGATCGTTGTCACCACCCTGAGCAATGCCGGACTGTTTCAGTCCATGCTGGACCTGGGTGTCCGGGGTTTGTTGAGCAAGGCCAGCCTTGCCGGAGAACTGCCTGCTGCCATCAAGGGGGTCAGGCGCGGTGGGCTTTTTGTCGCCGATTCGGTACGCAGGGTACTCAGAGAAGCACGCCAGCATGGGCCCGACGCGCTGCTGCAGGCAGATCGCTTGTCGCCAAGGGAGCTGGAAGTGTTACGCCTGCTCTCGGCTGGCCACACGGTGGGGCAGATCGCGGCGCAACTCAATCGCAGCAAACAGACCGTCAGCGCCCAGAAAGTCGCCGCCATGCGCAAGCTCGGACTGGCCAATGACGCTGCTCTGTTCATTTATTTGCAGGAAAGCGGTCTGTCCTGAGGCGGGTTGTCTCTGGAAACAGCTTGCAGATGGCCGCTGTCACGCTCCGCCACCCAGCGCATGAAGGCCGAGGCCGGCATTGGGCGGGCAATGAAATACCCCTGAATGGCGGGATCGCCCAGCGCCAGCAGACTGTCAACGTCTTCAATCGTCTCGACACCTTCAACCACCACCGACATCGACAGCCGCTGCGCCATGAACAAAGCACCGGCCACGACCGCCGATTTACGCGCGTCGTCGGCCATGCCGCGCACGAACTCGGTTGGTATTTTCAGCTCGCTGAAAGGTAATTGCAGAAGGCGGTCGATGTTCGAAGCGCCCATGCCAAAGTCATCGATAGACAACTTGCAACCCTGCATGCATAACCTCAGCAGGCCTTCGAGCTGCCAGGTTTCCGGGCGCGCGGCGTCCTGCTCGAGGATTTCCAGGGTCAGCGCGGTGGCCGGTACGCCATGCCGGGCAAGCGCTTGCATGATCTGCTCGGCGAAATCCAGCTGCTGCAGCACTTGCGGGTCAATGTTGACGGCAACCGACAGCGGCTCACCCCGCTCGCGCATGACCTGCGCAGAGAACTGCAGGGCCTGATCCAGGACCCGCCAGGTCAATGCAACGGTCAGCCCTTCAGCCTCGATGACGTCGATGAATCGCCCGGGTGCCAGCAGCCCATACACGGGGTGCTGCCAGCGAACCAGCGCTTCGGCACCCAGCAACTCGCCCTGCAGACTGACCTTGGGTTGAAAATAGGTGATCCATTGTTCGGCAATGGACGCCACGTCTATCGGTCCGCTGCGCGTCGGGTCAAACAATTCGATGGCGGAAAGAGCTCTAAACGCGCTGCCCGTCGGGGCCTGCTCTACACAGTCTGTCCGACCGGGCCCATACGCCTCAAGCAACTCGTACAACGCCCCGGCGGACGCAGGTTTCTGCACATACCCCAGAACGTTCAGGCCTTGGGCGAGCGCCAGTTGCGCGGCCCCTTCCAGCACGCAGGCGGCGGAACAGCTGACGATGATCAGCGCACGCGCCAAACCGTTCTCAGCCATGAAGCGGATCAATTCCAGGCCGTCAGGCCCTTCCATCTGCAAGTCGCAGATCGCGATGTCGACCGGACCACGGCTTTGCAGGGAAAGCCTGGCGACTTCCACGCTATCGGCCGTCAGCACATCGAACACCTGATTGGCGTTGAGCATCTGATGCAGAGCCATCAGCTGGAAGGGATGATCCTCGAGAATCAGAACCTTGAGTGAGTGCACGATCACGCCTGCGGAGTCAGAGCCAGCGGCCCGGGATAACACTTACTGTAGCGGGTCCCGGACACCCGCCCCATAGGACATGTCCTAAACCCGCCACACGTTGTTCGCAAGATTCAACCGCCTGGCACCGCAGTCTCCGGCACGACCACCAGTTGCACTTCGATATCAGCGCGCAGACTGGTCATGGCTACCTCCAGTGCCTGCCAGCGTTCCGCCAGACTGGCCGTGCTCTGCAGCCGGACACTGTCGTCCAGCGCGGCACACGCCTTGGCAAGCGGCACTGCGTCAACCAGGCTCGCCGCCCCCTTGAGGCGATGCAGACAGGCGCTCAGCATCTTCCAGTCATTGGCCGACACCGCAGGCTCCAGCAAAGCGTATTCGTGCCTCAGATTCTTCCATAACTCGCCCAGCAACCGTTGCATCTGTTGCGGATTAGCCTGAGTCATGGTTTGCAGCGTGCCGATGTCGAACGTCGGCTCACGCACCCGATCCGCCAGCTCCTGGGCCAGACGCGCCAGTGACAGCGGCTTGATCAGCAGGCCGTCCATGCCTGCCTGCTCGCAACGTGCCGCCTCGTCACTCATCGCGTTGGCGGTACAGCCTATGACCGGGCATCGCTGACGTTGCTCTTTCTCTTCGATCTGGCGAATGGCCTGGGTCAATGCGTAGCCGCTGATACCCGGCATGTTGCAGTCGGTGATAACCGCATCAAACGCCCCTTCACACCAGCTCGACAACGCCGCCCTGCCGTCCTCGACCGCCGTTACCTGATGGCCAAGAAACTCCAGCTGCCGGGTCAATACCAGACGATTGGCCGACATGTCATCGACCACCAGCAGATGAAGGCTACGCGTGTCGACGGGCGCATCCGCAACATCGTCCGCGGGCAAAACCGGCTCGCTCACCCTGGTCAGCGGCAGGTCGATGGTGACCAGCGTCCCTTTGCCCGGCTCGCTGTGCAGGCTGATGTCGCCCTTCATCAGTTCAACCAGTTGCCGGGTGATACTCAACCCCAGCCCGCTGCCCCCGTAGTGTGCGGCCGTGTCGTCATTTGCCTGGGTGAAAGGCTGAAATACCTGCTGCTGACGCTGCGGATCGATCCCTTCGCCACTGTCCTGAATGCCAATGCGCAGACGCGTGGACTCAGGCGAGTCACTGGTCACATCAAGCGTCACGACCACCGCACCTTGCCGAGTGAACTTCAACGCGTTGCCCAGCACATTGTGCAGCACCTGACGCAACCTCAAGGGATCCAGCCAGTAGTCGCCCCGCGCCTGCCCGGAGAACTCCAGGCGCAGTTCCACCCCCTTTTCCCGAGCCTGCGCGGAAAAAAGCTCGATCACCCCGTCGAAAAGCCCTTCCAGGGAAGTGACAGCCAGTGACAACTGCATGCCGCCCGCTTCGATTCTGGCCAGATCAAGGCTTTCGCCAATCAGCGCTACCAGCTCCGTAGCTGAGCGGTGGGCCACTTGCAAGCCTTGCGAGGGAATCCTGCCCAGGCGCAAGGCCTGTTCGCATTCCAGTTCCAGCAAACCAATGATTGCCCCCATCGGCGTGCGAATTTCATGGCTCATGCTGGCCAGGAAAGCGCTTTTTGCCTCGTTGGCCTGAGCGGCCAGATGCATGGCCTCCTGAAGCTGCTGCTCCAGTTGCTTGCGCTCGGTGATATCGATCCAGCCGCCAAGCAGCCCCTGCAACTGTCCATCGGCGGCGAAGAACGGGACCGTCCATTGCCAGACGTCCATACGTTTGCCAGGCAGTTCGATGGTGCGATCGGAAAAGACCGGCTGATGATTTTCCAGCAGATTGAGGTAATCGGTGTGCATCTGCTCGGCCAGCGCGCGCGGGATCAGATTGACGTCCGTGAGGCGTCGACCATTCATCTGTTCGAAACTGATGCCCAGACTCTGCTCGTAGCTACGGTTGCAGGAAATCAGACGCCCTTTGAGATCGCGTACATAAATCGGATTGGGGATACCGTCGAACAGAGCGTGTTTGAAGGCCAGTTGATCATTGAGCTGTCGTTGCGCCCTTTGGCGCTGGCGAATCTGCACCTTGAGGCGACTGCTCCAGATCAGCGACACTAGACCGGTCAGCAGTGCCAGGGACACTACCCAGAATACCCATTGCGGTATGCGCGCCCAGAGCGACGGCTGAGGCAGCGCCGATCCCAGCCACTTCAGACGGACCGAACGCAATTCGGCTACCGGGAACTCTTCCAGCGCCTTGTTCAGAATCCCCAGCAGTTCGGGTTGGGTCTTGATCACTGAAAATCTGTCGGGCGACCACTGGCCTTCAACACTTCTGGCAACCTTCAATTGTCCGGACGGAAACAGGTAGGCCCCCACTTCATTCTGAATGGTCGCATCGGCAGCACCACTTTCCACCAGCGCACGGGCCTGATCATAGGTGTCCACCAGTCGCAGCTGGATCGAGGGGTGCTCGCGCCTGATGAGGTCCTCGAGCGCATGCCTGGCCGGAAGGGCCAGTACTTTCCCGGCCAGACTGTCGAGCGATATGCGCGACGAGCGGTCGGAGCGCACCACGAACATCCAGCTATTGCCGCCGAACGAATAGGTGAAGTCCAGAAACCGGCGGCGCTCGGCATTTTCCGCGAGCGTGGTATTCATGTCGGCCTGACCGGCGCGCAGCATGTCGATGGACTGCTGCGTGGAAGGCGATTCCTGATGGACGAACTGCAATCCGGTCATGCGCGAGATACGTGACAGCACATCTGCGTTCAATCCCACCCAGTGGCCGTTACTGTCTTTGTAGATATACGGTGGGTGCTGCACGGTCGCAATGGTCACACTCGGATGCTTGAGCAGCCAGCGTCGCTCGGCACTGGTGAGGCGAATGCGTTGCCCCTCCACGTCAGCGCCCAGACCCATGGTCCAGCGGCCGAGCACTTCACGACTGGTCGAAGGTGCAATGCTGTCCAGGGCCCGATTGATGAAGGTCAGCAGGCGCTGCTCGTCGTCACGCACCGCAAAGGAGAACCCCACCGGGGGCAAACGACTTTCGAATTTGATCTGCAAATAGAGGTAGGGCCGCAGGGCGGTATAGGTACGGACGATGACTTCGTTGCCGATGAACACGTCCACTTCACCCTGACTCAGCGCTTCCAGAGCACTGTAGAGGTTAGGCGCGATAATGA
The DNA here is from genome assembly GCF_900074915.1 of Pseudomonas cerasi. Taxonomy (GTDB): domain Bacteria; phylum Pseudomonadota; class Gammaproteobacteria; order Pseudomonadales; family Pseudomonadaceae; genus Aquipseudomonas; species Aquipseudomonas cerasi. The sequence goes on along the minus strand of NZ_LT222319.1, from coordinate 1,384,120 downwards.
TCTGGCTGTCAGGGTAAACGCGATGCACGACGTCCGAATCGGCATAGCCGTCAAGCAGTACGACCTTCTTGCCGGCCAGGCTCGACAACGGGCTCAGATCGTTGCCGCGGCCAACGACCACCGATCGATCAGGCATGTATTCGGTTGAGAAGGACAGTCCTTTCACACCGCGCTCGAAACCGTTGGCACTGGTCAGCAGGTCTATGTTGCCGTCGCGCAGCGCCTCGATAGCCTCGTAACGCTTGGCAAACCCGGTGACCTGCACCGGGAGGTTCAACTGGTCGCTGACCAGCCCCAGGTAGTCGGCACTGATGCCCTGATAACGGTTGCGGTCACTGGTGATATCGATCGGCTCGTAGTCTGCGATCGCAATGCCGACCCGAAGCACCTTTCGCTGGTCGAGCCAGGCCCGGTCCTGATCTTCGAGGATCAGATCCGCCGAAGCCACAAAAGGGGCTGTCAGTGAAAACGGCAAGCTTTGCGCCGCATTGGCTGCCCCGGCAAAAACCATCGCCAGCAACATCCATACCCTGCGCCATGCGCGGCATCTCGATGTGTTGCCTGCCTCCCTGACTACGCCTTGCATACTTGCCTGCTTCACTACGAATGACTCAACTCAATGGTTCGAAAAACCAGCGAAGTTTGGCACGTAGAAACAGAAAGGCCCGCCAAGTGGCGGGCCTAAAGTTGTTACACGACGCTTCTGTCAGAGCGGTTTACCGCGATTGCCGTGCTGGCTGACAAACGCCTGTATGGCTTTCAGGTCATTTGGCAGAACAGTGCAGCGCTCGTCACGCTCGAACAAATCAGACAAATGTGCAGGTAGCTCAAGCGCTTTTCCTACACCGGCCTTCTCCACCGCTTCCGGAAACTTGACCGGATGCGCGGTGCCCAGAATCACCATCGGCGTGTCCAGACTGCGGCGGCATTCGCGCGCGGCCTTCACCCCGATAGCGGTATGCGGGTCGAGCAGCTCGCCGGTGCTGGCAAACACTTCGGCAATGGTCGTGCAGGTATCCTCATCACTGACTGCCAGCGAATCGAACAGTTTACGGGTCTCGGTCCAGCGCTCTTCTTCGACGCTGAAACCGCCACCCTGGCGGAACGTGCTCATCAGCCCGGCAATGGCAGCGCCGTTGCGACCGTGCATGTCGAACAGCAGGCGCTCGAAGTTGGACGACACCATGATGTCCATGGAAGGCGACAGCGTGGCGTGCAGGGTTTCCTTGACGTACTGATTGCCGCTCATGAAGCGGTGCAGGATGTCGTTGCGATTGGTGGCGACGATCAACTGGTTGATCGGCAGCCCCATGTTGCGCGCCAGATAACCGGCAAAGATATCGCCGAAGTTACCGGTCGGTACCGAGAACGATACCGAATGCGCAGGTCCGCCCAACTGCAGCGAGGCGTGGAAGTAGTAAACGATCTGAGCCATGATCCGCGCCCAGTTGATCGAGTTGACCGCGACCAGCGGTGTGCCCTTCAGGAAGCTCTGGTCAGCAAAGCTGGCCTTGACCATTTCCTGGCAGTCGTCGAAGTTGCCTTCGACCGCGATGTTATGGATGTTGTCGCCGAAGATCGTGGTCATCTGCCGACGCTGAACATCGGATACACGATTGTTCGGGTGGAGGATGAAGATGTCGACGTTATCGCAGCGACGGCAGCCTTCGATGGCCGCAGAACCGGTGTCGCCCGAGGTCGCGCCGATGATCACGACACGCTGGCCACGCTTGGCCAGTACATAGTCCAACAGGCGGCCAAGCAGTTGCAGTGCGAAGTCCTTGAAGGCCAGCGTCGGGCCATGGAACAGCTCAAGCACCCACTCGTTGCCATGCAGCTGGCGCAGCGGCGCAACAGCGCTGTGGGCAAACACGCCGTAGGTCTCTTCGAGAATCTTTTTAAAGTCGGCATCCGGGATGCTGCCAGCCACGAAGGGGCGCATCACCCTGAAGGCGAGTTCGTGATAAGGCAGACCTGCCCAGGAAGCGATCTCTTCCTGCGTGAAGCGTGGCAGGTTTTCCGGCACATAGAGGCCACCATCGCTGGCCAGACCAGTCAACAGCACGTCTTCGAAATTCAGGGCCGGCGCCTGGCCGCGAGTACTGATATAGCGCATGGGATCAAACCTTTGGTCTGGGCTGAAAGCCAGGGCTCCAGGGCTGCAAGGTCGAAACGATCGGCTTGCGGCCTGGAACTGACAGCTTGCAGTTGATGTTAATTAAGGTGCTCGACGCGGATACGAACCACCGGGCCAACGACATCCTGCAGGGCTTCCAGGGCTTGAATGGCGTCATTGATACCCTGCTCCACTACCCGGTGAGTCAACAGGATCATCGGCACCAGGCCATCGTGTTCTTCGACATCCTTCTGCATGATCGATTCGATGTTGATGCCACGCTCGGACAGGATGCTCGCGACCTGGGCCAGCACGCCCGGGTGATCCTTGGCCTGAATGCGCAGGTAGTAGGCGCTTTCGCAGGCTTCGATCGGCAGGATCGGGTGGGCTGACAACGAATCGGGCTGGAAGGCCAGATGAGGGACCCGGTTTTCCGGATCCGAGGTCATCGCACGGACCACATCGACCAGATCGGCCACCACGGAAGAAGCCGTAGGCTCCATACCGGCACCCGCGCCGTAGAACAGCGTCGAGCCGGACGCATCGCCATTGACCATCACCGCGTTCATGACGCCGTTGACGTTGGCGATCAGGCGATCGGCCGGGATCAGCGTCGGGTGTACACGCAGTTCGATGCCTTGAGCCGTGCTGCGTGCAACGCCCAGGTGCTTGATGCGATAGCCCAGCGCTTCGGCATAGTTGACGTCTGCAGTCGTCAGTTTGGTGATGCCTTCGGTGTAGGCCTTGTCGAACTGCAGCGGAATGCCGAAGGCAATGGAGGCGAGGATGGTCAGCTTGTGCGCAGCGTCGATACCTTCGACGTCGAAGGTCGGATCGGCTTCGGCATAACCCAGGGCCTGAGCCTCGGCCAGAACATCGGCAAAGGTACGGCCCTTCTCGCGCATTTCAGTGAGGATGAAGTTGCCGGTGCCGTTGATGATGCCGGCCACCCAGTTGATACGGTTCGCCGACAGGCCTTCACGAATGGCCTTGATGACCGGAATACCGCCGGCAACAGCGGCTTCAAAAGCAACGATCACGCCCTTCTCACGCGCCTTGGCAAAGATCTCGTTGCCATGCACCGCGATCAGCGCCTTGTTGGCGGTCACCACGTGCTTGCCATTCTCGATGGCCTTGAGTACCAGTTCGCGGGCAACGGTGTAGCCGCCGATCAGCTCCACGACGATGTCGATTTCAGGGTTGGTCGCAATGGCAAACACATCGCTGGTGGTAGGCGTACCGGTAATCTGGCAATTGGGGTTTGGTGTACGAACCGCAATTTGCGCAACTTCGATTCCACGCCCGGCACGGCGGGCAATCTCCTCGGCGTTACGCTTAAGTACGTTGAAGGTACCGCCACCGACAGTACCCAGCCCACATATGCCTACTTTGACCGGTTTCACTGATGAACTCCCCGAAAAACAGCCGAACCTGAATCGGCTGTGGAAAAACTGCCGCATGGCGCCATGCGGCTGAAATTTTGACGACACTTCGGCCACTTGCGCCGTGTATGCACAAGGCGCGCCTGAAAACACCGGCTTATTTGGCGCCCATTGCCAGCTTGGCAACCTGAGCTGCAGGCTGATAACCCGGAATTACCTGACCGTCGGCCAGGACAATCGCAGGCGTCCCGTTCACGCCGATCGACTGGCCGAGCTCATATTGCTTGCTGACCGGATTGTCGCATTTGGCGGCCTTGATGTCCTTGCCATCGACCATGCGGTCCATCGCGCCTTTGCGATCCTTGGAACACCACACCGCCTGCAACTGCTCGTCACCCGGAGAGCCAAGGCCCTGACGCGGGAATGCCAGGTAACGGACTTCGACACCCATCTTGTTCAACTGGCCGACTTCTTCGTGCAGCTTGTGGCAATACGGGCAAGTCGTGTCGGTGAATACTGTGATGTGCGACTTGGTCTCGCCCACTGCCGGATAGATCACCATCTCGGAAGCAGGAATGGCGTTGATGGTCTTGGAAATGGCCAGACGTTCGGTTTTCTCGGTCAGGTTGACCGGCTTGCCGTTCTGCACCTGAAACAGATAGCCCTGAACCACGAACTGACCGTCGGCACTGGCGTACAGGACGCGGCCGCCCTTGAGCTTCACTTCATAAAGGCCATTGAGCGGGCTCGGCGAGATACTCTCGACCGGCAGTTGCAATTCCAGCGAGTCGAGCGTCTTGCGGATGGCCTGATCAGGGGCTGCATCAGCCAGGGCAGACATACTGAAGGTGCCGGCCAGCATCAAAGCCGCGGCAGCGAAAATCTGTGGCAAACGCATGAAAACTCCTATGACGGCGGACAGGCTGGCAACTGTCGAAAAAAGGAGTGCCAGCCTTGATAGGCGAAACCGGCAAAGCCTACCACATAAGGCTCGCGGGGCCGACTCGGAGCGACGTAAGAAGCTTCGCAAAATACGTCGTGAGTCAACCGCGTGGATGATGCTTGGCATGCAATTCCTGCAACCGCGCCCGCGCCACATGGGTGTAGATCTGCGTTGTCGAGAGATCACTGTGCCCGAGCAACATCTGCACCACGCGCAAGTCAGCGCCGTGATTGAGCAGATGGGTGGCGAAGGCATGGCGCAGGGTGTGCGGTGACAGGGATTTGCCAATGCCTGCAACCGTTGCCTGGTGCTTGATACGGTGCCAGAAGGTCTGGCGGGTCATCTGATCGCCACGGGTGCTGGGGAACAGTACGTCGCTGGGCTTTCCGCCCAGCAACTCGTCGCGGGCGCCGCGCAGGTAACGCTCGACCCAGACGATGGACTCTTCGCCCATGGGCACCAGTCGCTCCTTGCTGCCTTTGCCCATCACGCGCAGCACGCCCTGACGCAGATTGACCTGCTCCAGGGTCAGGCTGATCAATTCGGTCACGCGCAGACCGCAGGCATACAGCACCTCAAGCATGGCGCGGTCACGCTCGCCGATGGGCTCGCTCGGGTCGGGAGCAGCAAGTAATGCTTCGACGTCAGCTTCGGAAAGCGATTTGGGCAACGGCTTGCCCAACTGAGGCATGTCGATCTGCAGGGTGGGATCGACGGAAATCAGCTTTTCGCGCAGCAGGTAGCGGTAGAAGCCACGTGCGCCAGACAGGAAACGCGCCGTGGAGCGCGGCTTGTAGGCATTTTCAACGCGCCAGGCAAGATGATCGAGGATGACTTCACGCCCGGCACTGATCAGATCAACGTTGCGCTCCTGCAGCCAGCCGTTGAACAGCGCCAGATCACTGCGGTAAGAATCCCGGGTGTTGTCGGACAGGCCCTTTTCGAGCCAGAGCGCGTCCAGAAACCGGTCAATCAGCGGATGGTCGATGGCAGCCATGTTCACTCAGTGCGTGTGTCGGTAGACAAGGGGTGAATCATCAAACAGCAGACAGCAAAAAGGCAGCCCTGGGGCTGCCTTTTTTATGCATCGAAAAACTGTATCAGGACAGTTTTTCCTTGATGCGCGCTGCTTTACCGGACAGGTCACGCAGGTAGTACAGTTTGGCCTTGCGAACGTCACCGCGACGTTTCACAGCCATGCTGTCGATTTGCGGGCTGTAAGTCTGGAAAGTACGCTCAACGCCAACACCGTTGGAGATTTTACGAACAGTGAAAGCACTGTTCACGCCACGGTTACGCTTGGCAATTACAACGCCTTCGAATGCTTGCAGACGAGCGCGGTCGCCTTCCTTCACTTTAACCTGGACGACAATGGTGTCGCCTGGTGCAAAGGTAGGGATCTCTTTGGTCATCTGCTCTGCTTCGAGGGCAAGAATGATTTTGTTAGTCATGCTGGTGCTCCTAAGGTAATCCGTCTGGATCGACCATCGATACGTTAACTATCGTCCCGCTCGCGGATGTATTCCGCCAGCAGCTTCTTCTCTTCTCCAGAAAGCGAGCGGCTTTCCAGAAGATCAGCGCGTCGTTCATAGGTCCGCCCAAGGGACTGCTGTAAACGCCAACGCCGGATGTGCGCGTGATTGCCACTTAGCAACACGTCGGGAACACGCTGATCCGCATACACCTCAGGTCGGGTGTAATGCGGGCAATCCAGCAGACCGTCCGTGAAGGAATCTTCCTCCGCGGAGTCCACATGCCCTAAAGCTCCAGGCAGCAGCCGCGTAACCGCGTCAATCAGGACCATCGCCGGCAGCTCGCCACCGGAAAGAACATAGTCACCAATCGACCACTCTTCATCGACATGAGCATCAATAAAACGCTCGTCAATGCCTTCATAACGACCGGCGATGAGGATAATCGCTTCCTCCTGCGCCAGTTCGCGTACCGCAGACTGATTCAGCTGGCGGCCTTGTGGCGACAGGTAAATCACCTTCGCCGCATCCCCTGCCGCTTGCCTGGCCTGAACCAGAGCATCTTCAAAGGGCTTGATCTTCATCACCATGCCAGGACCACCGCCAAATGGGCGATCATCCACAGTGTGATGGCGATCAGTGGTGTAATCCCGCGGATTCCAACAAGTAAGCTGCAACAGCCCTTGTTTCACCGCACGGCTGGTAATGCCGTATTCGCTGATGGCGGAAAACATCTCGGGAAACAGACTGATGACTTCTATGCGCAGGCTGGCCATGGCATTCAGAAGTCCGCGTCCCAATCCACCTTCATTTCGCCAGCAGCCATATCGATTGCCAACACGCATTGCTCTGTATAGGGCAACAGGCGTTCGCGATCATCCAGGCTACCCGCGCAGGGCTTTACAACCATTACATCGTTCGAACCGGTTTCGAGCAGGTGATCGATTTTCCCGAGCAATTGCCCGAGTTGGTCGATGACCTTGAGGCCTTCAAGCTGGTACCAGTAGTACTCGCCATCGTCCAGATCAGGGAACAGGTTACGCGGCACGCAGATTTCGTAACCGGACAGAAGACGTGCTTCTTCACGATCATCGAGACCCTTGAGCTTTGTGACCAGAAACTTGTTTTGCAAGCGTCCGCTGACCAGCTCCACCTGTTTATCAACGCTGCCTTCGCGCCGAAGCGTCCAGGTTTTGTAGTCCAACAGGTTTCCAATCGGATCAGTAAAGGAATAAACCTTCACTTCGCCGCGAACGCCATGAACCGAGTAAATCTTGCCAATAACGATCAGATCGTCGGCAGATGCAGGCGTCGCGCTCATAAGACTCAGGCCGCGGCCTTGGTCTTGTTGTGCTCTTTGAGCAGCTGGGCAACGCGCTCGGAAGTTTGTGCACCCACGCTCAACCAGTAGTTGACGCGTTCTTCGTTAACGGACAGACGGATTTCCTGACCACGGGCAACAGGGTTGAAGAAACCAACCTGTTCCTTGTGGGAACCGTCACGAGCGTTGCGGCTGTCGGTTACGGTCAGGTGGTAAAACGGGCGCTTTTTGGAGCCGCCAAGGGCAAGACGGATGGTTAGCATTGAACATCGTTCCTGTAGTCGGTGCTGCAAATCTAAGATGCACAGCGGGCATAGGTGCCCGAAAGGCCGCATATTCTAAGGAATATCCCGACTTTTGCAAATGTCTTTTTCCGGCGCCTATCGGCATGCCTTCCAGATTTGCGAGGGAGCTGTCGGTATGACAGCCGGCAAAAGCCCGCATGACGCGGGCTGACTGGGGGTTATCCCCCAGATGGGACGCGTGCAAAGCCTCTTGCACGCGACGCAATTACATTTTTGGCATGCCGCCGCCGGGGAACATTCCACCCATGCCGCGCATCATTTTGGCCATCCCGCCCTTGGCGGAGAATTTCTTCATCATCTTCTGCATCTGCTTGTGCTGCTTGATCAGACGCCCGATGTCCTGAACCTGAGTGCCCGAACCCATCGCAATGCGGCGCTTGCGCGAACCACTGACCAGATCCGGATCACGACGCTCGGCAGGGGTCATCGAGTTGATGATGGCTTCCATCTGCTTGAACTGTTTTTCCGCTGCGCCCTGGGCGTTGCCCATCTGCGACAGGTTGACGCCGCCGATGCTCGGCAATTTGTCCATCAGGCCGCCAAGGCCACCCATGTTCTTCATCTGCTGCAGCTGGTCGCGGAAGTCTTCGAGATCGAAGCCCTTGCCCTTCTTGAGCTTTTTCGCCAGCTTGTCGGCCTTGTCCTTGTCGAGGGTCTGTTCGGCCTGCTCGATAAGGCTGAGCACATCGCCCATGCCGAGGATGCGTGACGCGATGCGGTCCGGGTGAAACGGCTCCAGCGCCTCGCTCTTCTCGCCCATACCGATGAACTTGATCGGCTTGCCGGTAATGGCACGCACCGACAAGGCGGCACCACCGCGGGCATCACCGTCGACCTTGGTGAGGATCACGCCGGTCAGCGGCAATGCGTCACCGAAGGCCTTGGCGGTATTGGCAGCATCCTGGCCGGTCATGGCATCGACCACGAACAGCGTCTCGGCCGGCTTGACCGCCGCATGCAGCGCCTGGATCTCGCCCATCATCTCGACATCGACGTGCAAACGACCGGCGGTGTCGACGATGACCACGTCAATGAACTTGAGCTTGGCTTCTTTAATGGCCGCCTGGGCGATGTCCACCGGCTTCTGGCTGATGTCGGAGGCGAAGAACGTCACGCCGATGTCGTTGGCCAGCGTTTCGAGCTGCTTGATGGCTGCGGGACGATAAACATCGACCGACACCACCATTACGGTTTTTTTCTTGCGCTCTTTAAGGAAGCGCGCCAGCTTGCCCGCAGTGGTGGTCTTGCCCGCGCCCTGCAAACCCGCCATCAGGATGACGGCAGGCGGCGTGACATTGAGGACAAGATCTTCGTTGGCCGCGCCCATCAGGCTTTCGAGTTCGGCCTGGACGATCTTCACGAACGCCTGACCCGGGGTCAGGCTGCGCGACACCTCGGTGCCGACGGCGCGTTCCTTGACGTTATTGACGAAGTCTTTGACCACCGGCAAGGCGACGTCGGCTTCGAGCAACGCCATACGCACTTCGCGCAAGGTATCTTTGATGTTGTCCTCGTTCAGCTTGGCCTTGCCAGTAACATGGCGCAGCGTCTGCGAGAGGCGGTCAGTCAGATTTTCAAACATGCGCGATCCTTTCAGGCTCTCGTCGAACCCCGGTTGATGCGGCCCGGCCCGTAATGCAGAAATGGCGCTCGGCGAGCCTGCGGCTTGAGCAGGTCGCGGATTATAGCGAAGACTCCGTCGCACGGACACCACGCAGACTGCTTCTGTGGTCTTTCGTGATTTGCCGGTTCTATGCCAAACTCAGCGTCTTTTCAGGCCCGTCCATCAGGATCTATGTCCCCTTTGCCACCCAGCCTGCTTCCCAGCCTCGCCGCCGCCATCATTTATGCCGCTGCGACCGTCTATCAGAGCCTGCGCCTGAGCCAGGCCGTCAAGCCCGACAAGCGGCTGCTTTGCCTGCTCGGTACACTGGCGGTCATCGCACATGCCATTGGTCTGTTTTCCCAACTGACGCACTCGGTCGGCCTTGGCCTGGACTTTTTCAACTCGGCCAGCCTTATCGCGGCGTCGGTGATCGTCGTGACCCTGATCGCCACGTCGCGCATCCCGGTGGAAAACCTGCTGGTGCTGCTGTTCCCGCTGGGCATGGTCACCGTACTGCTTGCCCAGTTCGCCCCTAGCGGCACCGTGCAGCCGATCATGGAAGAGCCGGGCATCCTCAGCCACATCCTGCTGTCACTGCTGGCTTACGGGATGTTTACCATTGCTGCATTTCAGGCGCTGCTGCTGCTGTTGCAGGACTACCGCCTCAAGCACAAGCACCCTTCCGGGCTGATCAAGAACTTCCCGCCGCTGCAAACCATGGAAAGCCTGCTGTTCGGTTTCCTGTGGGCTGGCTGGTCATTGCTCTCGCTGTCGCTGATTTCCGGCTGGCTGTTCGTCGAAAACCTGTTTGCCCAGCATCTGGTGCACAAGACCCTGCTGGCCTGTCTGGCCTGGATCGTGTTCAGTGTGCTGCTGTGGGGGCGTAACCGCCTTGGATGGCGTGGTCACAAGGCCATTCGCTGGACCCTGGGCGGTTTCTGCCTGCTGATGCTCGCCTATTTCGGCAGCAAGCTGGTACGCGAATTCATCCTGCACATCTGACGGGCCCTGATCATGGATAATCTGCCCCTGGGCCCGTTGCTCGGTGTCCTCGCCCTACTACTGCTGTGGGCCGGCCTGCTGACCGCAGTCGAGGCTGCTCATCATCAAGTCAAGGTGATGCGCGCCGCCAGCCGCCCGGAAAAGTCGGCACCGCTTCCCGAGCTGGCGTTCAACCTGAACAGCCTGATTCTGGGCAATACCCTGATCAGGGTACTGATCACTGTCATCGCCACGCTTATCGCCGCCAGTTACTGGTTCTACAACGGTCCCACCGTGGCCTGGCTCGCTACCGTGAGCATCATGCTGGTCTTCGCCGAATACATGCCCCGCCGCCTGGCGAACCGCCACCCTGTCTCGACGCTGCTGCTGGGCAACAGTGTGCTGCGCATTCCGATGAAGATCGTCTGGCCGCTGGCCTACGTGTTCAATGTTCTGGCCAAGACACTGCTGCGTCCCTTCCTGTCTCGCGCCGTACAACAGCAGGATCAGGCTTTCGAAGACGACACGCAAAATAACCCGCGCAACGATGCTGCCCAGGAATACTCTCCGCGCGCCAGCGTGCTGTCAGGCATTCGTGCGCTGGACAGCATTACGGTCAATGACATCCTGATCCCGCGCAACGAAGTGGATGGCGTCAACCTCGATGACCCCATGGAAATGATCATCGAACGCCTGATCATTTCACGGCACACGCGCCTGCCGGTCTATCACAACGACATCAATCAGGTGCAAGGCGTCATCAATACCCGTGACATCAGCCACCTGCTGCCCAAGGGCACGTTGACCAAAGAGCAGTTGCTGGCGGTCTGCTACGAGCCTTATTTCGTGCCGGAAAGCACACCATTGCAGTTGCAGTTGCTGAATTTCCACAAACAGCAACGGCGTCTCGGCGTGGTGGTCGATGAATACGGCGAAGTGCTGGGCATCGTCACTCTCGAGGATATTCTCGAAGAGATTGTCGGCGAGTTCGAAAGCGAGCAGCGGCTGGATAATCCGCACGTCAAACAACAGGACGACGGGCGTCTTGAAGTCGAAGGCGCAGCGTCCATTCGCGACTTGAACAAGAGCCTTGGCTGGCACCTGCCTTCAGACGGTCCGAAAACCGTCAACGGGCTGGTTACCGAGGCACTGGAAACCATCCCGGACGCTCCAGTCTGCTTGAAAATAGGGCCTTACCGGCTGGAAATCCTCGAAACCGAGGACAACCGCGTCAAGCGTGTCGCCATGTGGCAGAACACGCTGGTCCGCACTTTCAAATAAATGTCTGCCTTCAAATAGATCGCCCCATCCTTGCCTCTCGACCCATTCGGGTTACTCTGCTCGACGCTGCACCCACAATCACAATAAATACATGCTTGCCGGACACGGTCCTTGCCGACCGGCGAGTCGACTGTCAGGGAATCCGCATGACCAGCACCCCGCTCTCTCGTGAAGATCACGACGCGCCCGCAAAGCCGGTGAATTCGACGACCCGCGTCGCTACGGCCAGCTTCATCGGCACGGCCATCGAGTTCTACGACTTTTACGTTTATGCCACCGCCGCCGCTCTGGTGATCGGTCCGGTCTTTTTTCCACAGACGTCGGGCACTGCACAGATGCTGTCGTCATTTCTGACCTTCGGCATCGCCTTTCTCGCTCGCCCTCTGGGGTCGGCGCTGTTCGGTCACTTCGGCGACCGGATCGGGCGCAAGTCGACGCTGGTGGCCTCGCTGCTGTTGATGGGGATCTGCACCACACTGATCGGCGTATTGCCAGGCTACGCGACGATCGGGGCATGGGCGCCGATTCTGTTGTGCGTGCTGCGCTTCGGCCAAGGGCTTGGCCTGGGTGGCGAATGGGGTGGCGCGGCACTGCTGGCGACCGAGAATGCCCCGAAAGGCAAGCGCGCCTGGTTCGGCATGTTTCCGCAACTGGGCCCTTCAATCGGCTTTCTCGCCGCCAACGGCCTGTTTCTGACGCTGGCAATGACCCTCAATGACGAACAATTCCGCGCGTGGGGCTGGCGGATTCCCTTTCTGCTCAGTGCCGTACTGGTCATGGTCGGACTGTACGTGCGTCTGAAGCTTGAAGAGACACCCGTCTTCGCCAAGGCCATGGCTCGCCATCAAAGGGTCAGCCTGCCCATCGTGGAAACCTTCGGTCAGCACTGGAAACCCATGCTGCTCGGTGCGGCGTCGATGGTGGTCTGCTACGCACTGTTTTATATCTCGACGGTGTTTTCGTTGAGCTACGGCGTGGCCACGCTGGGCTATACCCGGGAAACGTTCCTGGGGCTGTTGTGCTTTGCGGTGCTGTTCATGGCGGCGGCCACACCGCTGGCTGCATTGGCGAGCGATCGCTTCGGGCGCAAGCCGGTGTTGATTGCGGGTGGCGTGCTGGCGATCCTGTCAGGTTTCACCATGGAGCCACTGTTGACCCACGGCAGCACCTGGGCTGTGGCGCTGTTTCTGTGCATCGAATTGTTTCTGATGGGCATCACGTTCGCCCCGATGGGCGCGCTACTACCGGAGCTGTTCCCGACACAGGTTCGCTATACCGGCGCATCGGCAGCCTACAATCTGGGCGGAATCGTCGGAGCGTCGGTCGCCCCCTTCTTCGCCCAGAAACTGGTGGCGATGGGTGGCCTGAGCTGGGTGGGCGGGTATGTGTCTGCAGCAGCGCTGATCAGCGTGCTGGCGGTGTTGAGCCTGAAGGAAACGCGGGACAGCGAGCTATAGCGTTGAGGTCATGGTGAATGCAGGCGGCAAGAATACGCGCAGCGTTGTTTCTTGCCGCCTGCGGCGTGAGCCTTACAACTTGACGTCGACTGCCTGCGAGGCACGAGTGGCCTTGGCACGGGCGGCTTCGATGGACTCGTCACGCGCCAGGGCAACACCCATGCGCCGCTGACCGTTGACTTCCGGCTTGCCGAACAGACGCAATGCGGTGTCGGGCTCGGCCAGCGCAGCACCAAGGTTGGCGAAAGCGGTTTGCGTGGATTGGCCTTCGACCAGAATCACTGCCGACGCCGAAGGGCCGAACTGGCGGATCAACGGAATCGGCAGGCCAAGAATCGCGCGTGCGTGAAGGGCAAACTGCGACAGGTCCTGAGAAATCAACGTCACCAGACCGGTGTCATGCGGGCGCGGCGAGACTTCGCTGAACCACACCTGATCGCCCTTGATGAACAGTTCGACGCCAAACATCCCGCACCCACCCAATGCCTCGGTCACCGCCTTGGCAACACGCTCGGACTCTGCCAGCGCAACAGGGCTCATAGCCTGCGGCTGCCAGGACTCCTGATAGTCGCCCTTTTCCTGACGATGCCCAACCGGCGCGCAGAACGTGGTGCCACCGATGTGACGCACGGTCAGCAGGGTAATTTCGTAATCGAAGTCGATGAACCCTTCGACGATGACGCGACCCTTGCCGGCGCGACCGCCCTCTTGCGCGTAGTCCCAGGCTTTCTGTATGTCATCGGTGCTCTTGAGCAGGCTCTGCCCCTTGCCCGAAGAACTCATGACCGGCTTGACCACGCACGGGAAACCGAGGTCTTCGACCGCCTTGCTGTACGCCTCGAAAGTGTCGGCAAAGTGGTAAGGCGAGGTCGGCAGCTTCAGCTCTTCAGCCGCCAGACGACGAATGCCTTCGCGGTTCATGGTCAGTTGCGCGGCGCGTGCGGTCGGGATCACAGTGAAGCCTTCGGCCTCAAGCTCAACCAGCGTCGCGGTGGCGATGGCTTCGATTTCCGGAACGATGAAATCCGGCTTCTCGGCCTCGATGACTGCGCGCAGTGCTGCGCCGTCGAGCATGTTGATCACATGGCTGCGATGCGCGACCTGCATGGCCGGCGCGTTCTCGTAACGGTCAACAGCGATCACTTCAACGCCAAGGCGCTGCAGCTCGATCACGACTTCCTTGCCCAGTTCGCCGCTGCCGCAGAACAGTACGCGCGTCGCGGTGGGCGACAGTGGAGTTCCGATTTGAGTCATCTCAGGTCCTCGTGAAGCAGATGTCGAGGGCTGCCCGCCGTATGCAAGCAACCGCTGTGGAGAAAGGCGCGCAATTTACCACGAAGCCCCGGCAAATGGGCGCTCAGCCCGGACACGCACTGTTGCGCGCCCGCCAGGCCATGATCATCCAGACAATGGTCACGCCAGCGAACTTCGATAGCAGCGCGGTGAGCACGACCGGCGCTGTCAGGGCGTCGATCATGCCGAAGAAGATAAAGGTATCCAGCGGAATGCTGAGTGCCGAGCTGATCCACAACCGATCACGCAACGGACGCCTGGTAATGCTGAACACCAGCCAGTCAATGCATTCGGAAACCGCAAACGCCGTGGCGCTGGCCAGTGCGATGGTGGGGTCGCTGGTGACATAGGACAGGACCAGCGCCACCAGCATGGCAATGATCGCGCCATGGCCAAAGCGAATCTGCACCATGTCCCGCAACACGAACACCAGCCCGCCCCAGGCAGACCAGATCATGTCCAGGTGCGGCGCACTGGAAAAGGCGAAGTTGATCAGCACGACACTGCTGATGTAAGCGATCAGGAAAAGCATGGAGGGTTTGGGCCTGTGCAAGCGAGCGGCAATGATAGCAAACACGGGCAAGAGCCGCGCCCAAGCGAAAACGAAAGCGTTATTCCTGACGTAGCAAATGCATCGACTGCACCGCCCTCTTCGCGAACAAGTTCGCGCCTACAAAAGCTCGCGGATAACCTGTAGGAGCAAACTTGTTCGCGGCTACAAGGCCATCAGAACATCAGCGTGCCCCGCCAACCGTCCACATCAGGCCGCTGGCTCTGGCGCGCTCGTCGCACAGGCCGAGCACGACACGCCGCTCGTCGTTGCTCATGCGGCTCCAGCGGGTGATCTCGGTGACGGTTCGCTGGCAACCGGTGCATATATCCTGCTCATCCAGTGCACAAATACTCACACAGGGGGAGCGGACCGGCTTTTCGATCGGGGTATCAGTGCTCATCAATCTTCCTGCACCGCTAGGTCACGGGCGTAACGCTGGGCATTGTGTACGTAATGGGCTGCGCTGGCTTCCAGCATCTGCTTCTGCACATCGGTAAGTTCGCGCACCACTTTACCCGGTGTCCCCATGACCAGCGAACCATCAGGAATGACCTTGTTTTCTCCGATCAGAGAATTGGCGCCGATGATGCAGTATTTCCCGATCTTCGCCCCGTTGAGGATGACCGCGTTGATGCCGATCAGGCTGTAGTCGTCAACACTGCAGCCATGCAGCATGGCGTTGTGGCCGATGGTCACGCCTTTGCCGATACTCAGCGGCGAGCCCATGTCGGTGTGCATCACCGTGCCGTCCTGCACATTACTGTTTTCACCGATGTGAATCAGTTCGTTGTCGCCACGCAACACCGCGTTGAACCACACACTCGCGCCGGCCTCGAGCCTGACATTGCCGATCAGCGTCGCATTGGGAGCCACCCAGCTCTGCGGATCGGTCTGGACACGGGATTCTCCCAGGCGAAATTTCATGCAGCCTCCTCGGGCGGGTCGTACTCATGGGGACGAACTATAAACAGTGACGCTTCAGGTGCCAGCGACTCAGATCGTCGAGCGTTCGGGCGGATGATGCAGGCTGATTCTGGTGTCGTACAGCACGTTGACCAGCTCGACGATCATGATCGCGGTAAGCCCCCAGATCTTGTACTCGCCATAACGGTAACTGGGCACGTACCAGCTGCGGCCTTCGTAATCTATACGGTGAGTGTGCTCGCGCGTGTCCTGACGAAAGAACTCCAGCGGCACGCTGAATACGGCAGCGATCTCGCCGTCATTGGGCTGGTATTCGACGAAGTCAGGTATCACCCCCACATAAGGCGTGACCTTGATACCGTGCTTGGAAATCAGCGGACTCAAAGGCCCGATCACCTCGACCAGCCCGGGAGGCAGGCCGATTTCCTCCTCGGCTTCGCGCAACGCCGTGAAAATCAGATCGGGGTCGCCCGGGTCGCGGCGGCCACCCGGAAACGCCACTTCACCGCCATGCGTCGACAGGCCACTGGCGCGCAGGGTCAGAATCAGCTCGGGTTGCTCGCTGCGGGTAATCGGCACCAGAACAGCCGCCTCGGGGAATTGTCGATCCGAGTCGAGGGTTTCTGGCGTATGACTGACTACACGGCGAAGTAGCTCATCCAGCATGGGAAATCTCGATTTGTTGCCTGTCTGGCATCATGCACCAAAGCAACGCTGCGCCCAAGCCCTTGTAGGACAACTCCGGTCATACTGAGGGTTGCCGAGCCGCCGCACGACAGGCCAAGATAGCGACTGCGTTCACTATCGACTGATCCCATGAAATTTTGCAGCCAGTGCGGCAACCCTGTTATCCAGCGCATTCCCGAAGGCGACAGCCGTTTGCGCTATGTCTGCGAGCATTGCCACACCGTTCATTACCAGAACCCGAACATCGTTGCGGGCTGCCTGGTGACGTTGGGCGGCAAGGTCCTGCTGTGCCGCAGGGCCATCGAGCCGCGCCTGGGTTTCTGGACGCTGCCGGCCGGTTTCATGGAAAACGGCGAAACCATCGAACAGGCTGCACGGCGCGAAACCATGGAAGAAGCCTGCGCCACCCTGAGCGAACTGCATCTGTACACCTTGATCGATGTGCCGCATATCAATCAGGTGCATGTGTTCTATCGCGGGGAGATGGCGAATGAGGCATTCGCCGCAGGCATCGAGAGCCTGGAAGTGCAGTTATTCGACGAAGCCGACATTCCGTGGTCGGACCTGGCTTTCATGACAGTCGGGCGTACCCTAGAATACTTCTTTGCGGATCGGCGTCGGCAGACCTACCCGGTTCATACCAGCGCCCTTCCCCCGTCACGTCCGTTGCTGGACACCTGAAAGCCAGGGTCGCACACAACATCGGCGCTTTTGTTAAAGAAGTATCTTCAGGGAAATCGTAATGCGCTGGTTGCTCGCACTCTTTTGCATGTCGTTCATGCCGCTTTCGCAGGCCGCGTTTACTCAAACTATCGTGCCCAAGGGCAGCGAACAGAAAATCATCAATAACAAGGTCATCAATACCGAGAGTATCGCCAGCAAGCCTATCGACAAGGTGCTGGTGCTAAAGTCGGTGCGCCAATTGCAGCTGATCAGCGGTGGCGAGGCATTGAAGACCTACCGAATCTCACTGGGCAAGAACCCCAAGGGCACCAAGCTGCAGGAAGGCGATCAACGCACGCCGGAAGGTTTCTACTGGCTCGACTGGCGCAAGCCCAGCAATAACTACAACCTGTCGATGCACATTTCCTACCCGAATATCTCGGACTCGGCACGCGCACGTTCCGCAGGCGTAAAACCGGGGAGCATGATCATGATCCACGGCACACCGGTGGATGAAGAGTATCCGGAATGGTATTTCCACACGCTGGACTGGACCAACGGCTGCATCGCGCTGAAGAACAACGACATGCGGGAAATATGGGATCTGGTGAAAGACGGGACGATGATCGAAATTCGGCCCTGAATAGACGGCGTTGCGCATTCGCGAGCAAGCTCGCTCCCGCGAGACACTCTGAGCGATGGTTATCGTCCCCACGCTCCAGCGTGGTGATGCATTTCCGGACGCTCTGCGCCCAACTTCAGAACTCTGCCAGCCGCCATACTTCATAAGCAGGCGTTTCGTAGGGATGGCTCTGCCTGAGAGCCTCCACCACGTGCTGAATCAGTTCGTCAGCGACGACCAGCTCGACCTTCCACTCCTCTACCGACTCGACCACACCGCTCTGCCCGATAAATGGCTGACTGCCATCCAGCGGGCGGAACTGGCCCTGGCCGAGCACTTGCCACGAGCAGTGATCGTAAGCGCCGATTCGCCCTGCACCAGCAGCGAATACGGCGTTCTTGACCTCGTCCACATGGCTCGGCGGAACGAAGAAGGCGAGCTTGTACACGCGCCTTAGTTAACCCAGGCCCGCGCGTTGCGGAACATGCGCATCCAGGCACCGTCCTCGTTCCAGTCCTCAGGACGCCACGAGTTCTGCACTGCACGGAATACACGCTCCGGGTGCGGCATCATGATGGTCACACGACCGTCGAGGGTGGTCATGCCGCCAATACCGCGTGGCGAGCCGTTCGGGTTGGCCGGGTAGGTTTCAGTCACCTTGCCGTGGTTGTCGACGAAGCGCAGTGCCACGGTGCCGGAAACGTCAGCTTCAAGCAGTGCATCGTCACTGCGGAACTCCGCGTGCCCTTCGCCATGCGCGATGGCGATTGGCATACGCGAACCGGCCATGCCCTGCAGGAAGATCGACGCCGACTCCTGAACCTGGACCATAGCCACACGCGCTTCGAACTGTTCGGAGCGGTTACGCACGAAATGCGGCCAGAACTCGCTGCCCGGAATCAGCTCGTGCAGGTTGGACAGCATCTGGCAACCGTTGCACACACCAAGCGTGAAGCTGTCGGAACGCTCGAAGAAGCCCTGGAACGCATCACGCGCACGGCTGTTGAACAATGCCGACTTGGCCCAGCCTTCGCCGGCACCCAATACGTCGCCGTAAGAGAAGCCACCGCAGGCGACCATGCCCTTGAAGTCGTTCAGGTCGACACGACCGGCAAGGATATCGCTCATGTGCACGTCGATTGCGTTGAAGCCGGCACGATCAAAGGCTGCCGCCATTTCGACCTGACCGTTGACACCCTGCTCGCGCAGAACGGCAATCTGAGGACGAACACCCGTCTTGATGTACGGCGCGGCGATATCTTCGTTGACGTCGAAGCCCAGCTTGACGGTCAGGCCCGGATTGTCCTCTTCCAGCAGCGCATCGAATTCCTGATCCGCGCATTCGGCGTTGTCACGCAGGCGCTGGATCTGATAGCTGGTCTCGGCCCACTGACGTTGCAACAGACGACGCTGGCCACTGAATACCGGCTCGCCATGGAAGCTGATCGATACTTCATCGTTGTTGATCGGCTGACCGATCACTGCCACGCAGTCTTCCAGACCGGCCGCGCTGAATTGCGCCAGCACCAGTGGAGTAGCGTCCTGACGCACCTGGATGACCGCACCCAGCTCTTCGTTGAAGAGGATCGCGCTCAGTTCGGAAACGTTGTCGGCCACACCGTCCAGATGCAGGTTCAAACCGCAGTGACCGGCGAAAGCCATTTCCAGCGTGCTGACCAGCAAACCACCGTCGGAACGGTCGTGATAGGACAGGATATGACCGTCGGAATTGAGACCCTGAATCACGGCGAAGAAGGCCTTGAGGTCTTCAGCGTCGTCGACGTCCGGAGCGACTCGGCCGAGCTTGCCGTGAGTCTGCGCAAGAATCGAGGCGCCCATGCGGTTCTGGCCACGACCCAGATCGATCAGGATCAGGTCGGTGATGCCCTTGTCCATGCGCAGCTCGGGCGTCAGGGTCTGACGGATGTCGACCACTGGCGCAAAGCCCGTCACGATCAATGACAGCGGCGAGGTCACGCTCTTTTCGGTGCCCTCGTCACTCCAGCGGGTCTTCATGGACATCGAGTCCTTGCCCACTGGAATGGTGATCCCCAGTTCCGGACACAGCTCCATGCCCACCGCTTTCACGGTGTCATAAAGACGCGCGTCTTCTCCAGGGTGGCCAGCCGCCGACATCCAGTTGGCCGACAGCTTGATGTCAGAAAGCTTTTCAATACGCGAGGCCGCGATGTTGGTCAGCGTTTCGCCGATCGCCATACGGCCCGACGCCGGAGCATTCAGCAGCGCCAGCGGAGTACGCTCGCCCATTGCCATGGCTTCGCCGGTGTTGACGTCGAAGCTGGTGGCGGTGACGGCGCAGTCAGCCACAGGCACCTGCCATGGACCGACCATCTGATCGCGAGCGACCAGACCGGTAATGCTGCGGTCACCGATGGTGATCAGGAAGCTTTTGCTGGCGACTGCCGGGTGGCGCAATACGCGCTGCACACTTTCTTCGATGTCCAGCGTGCTTGGATCGAAATCATCGCCGATCTCTTCTTCGCGGGAGACCGAGCGGTGCATGCGCGGCGCCTTGCCCAGCAGGACTTCCAGCGGCATGTCTACCGGACTGTTACCGAAATGGCTGTCAGTAACGGTCAGTTGCGGCTCTGCCGTGGCTTCGCCGACAACCGCAAACGGGCAGCGCTCGCGCTCGCAGATAGCCTTGAAGCGCTCGAAATCCTCGACGCCAACGGCCAGCACGTAACGCTCCTGGGATTCGTTGCTCCAGATTTCCAGCGGGGCCATGCCCGGCTCGTCATTCGGTACGTTACGCAGTTCGAAACGTCCGCCGCGATCGCCATCGTTGACCAGTTCAGGGAAGGCGTTGGACAGACCACCGGCACCGACGTCGTGGATGAAGCTGATCGGGTTACGGTCGCCCAACTGCCAGCAGCGGTCGATGACTTCCTGGCAACGACGCTCCATCTCGGGGTTTTCACGCTGAACCGAAGCGAAATCCAGGTCTGCGGAGCTGGTGCCGGTTGCCATCGAGGAGGCCGCGCCGCCACCCAGGCCGATCAGCATCGCCGGGCCACCCAGTACAATCAGCTTGGAACCCACGGTGATCTCGCCCTTCTGGACGTGATCTTCACGGATGTTGCCCATACCGCCCGCGAGCATGATCGGCTTGTGGTAACCACGAACCTCGTCACCGTGGTGTGTGGTGATGGACTGCTCGAAGGTACGGAAATAGCCAGTCAGCGCCGGACGACCGAACTCGTTGTTGAACGCCGCGCCACCCAGCGGGCCTTCAATCATGATGTCCAGCGCCGTCACGATGCGCTCGGGCTTGCCGTACGGCACCTCCCAAGGCTGCACGAAACCGGGGATCCGCAGGTTGGAGACGGTGAAACCGGTCAGCCCGGCCTTGGGCTTGGCACCGCGACCGGTTGCACCTTCGTCGCGAATCTCGCCGCCGGAGCCGGTCGCTGCACCAGGAAACGGCGCAATGGCGGTCGGGTGGTTGTGCGTCTCGACCTTCATCAGAATGTGCACAGGCTCCTGAACCGCGCCGTACTGACGGGTTTCAGGGTCCGGGAAGAAACGACCGGCGACGTTACCGACGATCACAGAAGCGTTGTCCTTGTATGCGGACAGCACGCCTTCGTTGTGCATCTGGTAGGTGTTCTTGATCATGCCGAACAGGCTTTTTTCCTGGCTCTGACCGTCGATGTCCCAACTGGCGTTGAAAATCTTGTGACGGCAGTGCTCGGAGTTCGCCTGGGCAAACATCATCAGCTCGATGTCGTGCGGGTTGCGCCCCAGACCATTGAAGCTGGTGATCAGGTAATCGATTTCATCTTCGGCGAGGGCCAGGCCCAGCTCGACGTTGGCTTTTTCCAGTGCCGCGCGACCGCCACCCAGAATGTCCACAGCGGTCAGCGGCTTGGGCTGAGCGTGGCTGAACAGGTTGGCAGCCTGCTCGAGGTCGCCCAATACCAGTTGCGTCATGCGGTCGTGCAGGCTGTCGGCGATTGCCTGGGCCTCGGTCTCGCTGAACTGGCCTTCTACATAGAAGGCAATCCCGCGCTCTAGGCGCTGGATTTTGCTCAGACCGCAATTGCGAGCGATGTCGCTGGCCTTGCTCGACCAGGGTGAAATGGTGCCAAAACGCGGCAACACCAGAAACAGACGGCCACTCGGCTCTTGAACCGGCACGCTGGGGCCGTATTTCAGGAGGCGATCGAGAACCTGCTGTTCTTCGCTGGTCAGAACGTCGTTGACGTCAGCGAAGTGGGCGAATTCGGCGTACAAGCCACTGACAGCTGAAACTTTTTGTTTCAGTTGTTCTAGTAATTTGCTGTGGCGGAAAGCAGAAAGGGCAGGAGCACCGCGCAGGATCAACATCTTCGGGACAGCCTCGAGAAGGGGGTGTGCTTTGAGGCCGCGTATTCTAGCCTAAACCGGGCATTTGATCACCCAAAACGGCGGCATCCGCTGCGCCCGAATGTCGCCCCACGCAAAAAAACTCCGGAAATGCCCATAAAAGCCACTCGCCTATCAGACGCAAGCTTCACTGTCGAGATATGGCGCCCGGTGCGCTTTGCGTATACTGCACCGATGTTCTTCAAACCAGATTTCCGCCCACGTTGCGCCAAATGGCTCATCGCAACCGGACTCTTCCTGATGCTCGGCGCCTGTGTGGAAAAACCCACCACACTGGAGCGAGTCAAGGAGGACGGCGTACTGCGGGTGATCACTCGTAACAGCCCGGCGACTTATTTCCAGGATCGCAACGGTGAAACCGGCTTCGAATACGAGCTGGTCAAGCGTTTTGCCGAGGACCTGGGCGTCGAATTGAAGATAGAAACGGCTGACAATCTGGACGATCTTTTCGACCAGATGAACAAACCGGGCGGTCCGGTACTGGGTGCCGCCGGCCTGATCGAGACGCCAAAGCGCAAATTGCAGGCGCGTTTCTCGCATTCCTATCTGGAAGTCACCCCTCAGGTGGTCTATCGCAACGGCCAGTCACGGCCGACCGATCCCGGCGATCTGGTGGGCAAGCGCATCGTGGTGCTCAAAGGCAGTGCGCATGCCGAGCAACTGGCGGCGCTCAAGGCGCAGAATCCCGGCATTGAATATGAAGAATCTGACGCGGTCGAGGTCGTTGATCTCCTGCGCATGGTCGACGAAGGCCAGATCGACCTGACCCTGGTCGACTCCAATGAGCTGGCAATGAATCAGGTCTACTTCCCCAATGTGCGCGTGGCCTTCGACCTGGGCGAAGCCCGCGCACAGCGCTGGGCCGTAGCGCCGGGTGAAGACAATAGCCTGCTCAAAGAAATCAACGCCTACCTCGACAAGGTCGAAAAGAACGGCACGCTGCAACGCCTGAAGGACCGCTACTACGGCCATGTCGACGTACTCGGCTACGTGGGTGCCTACACCTTTGCCCAGCACCTTCAGGAACGTCTGCCCAAATACGAGAAACACTTCCAGACATCGGCCAAGAAAGAACAGGTCGACTGGAGACTGCTGGCCGCCATCGGCTATCAGGAATCGATGTGGCAGCCGACCGTGACCTCGAAAACCGGCGTGCGCGGCCTGATGATGCTCACCCAGAACACCGCGCAAGCCATGGGCGTATCCAACAGGCTGGATGCACGCCAGAGCATTCAGGGCGGGGCGAAGTATTTTGCCTACATCAAAGATCAGCTGGACGACTCGATTAAAGAGCCGGATCGTACGTGGCTCGCTCTCGCTTCCTACAACATTGGCAGCGGCCACCTCGAAGATGCGCGCAAATTGGCCCAGAATGAGGGGCTGAATCCTGATAAATGGCTCGACGTGAAAAAAATGCTGCCGCGTCTGGCACAGAAGAAGTGGTACAGCAAAACACGATACGGCTATGCCCGAGGCGGTGAGCCGGTGCATTTCGTAGCCAACATTCGCCGTTATTACGACATTCTGACCTGGGTGACGCAGCCACAGCTTGAAGGAAGTCAGGTCGCCGATGGCAATCTGCACGTTCCTGGCGTCGACAAGACCCAACCGCCCGTCCCGCCAGCCTCTCCCGTCCCCTCCTCCAGCAGCACGGACGAATCTGCGCTCTAAACGCTGTCTTTGCCAGCGTCCTTGGCTGCCCTGCGCACTCTGAAAAACTCGCTCAACATCGTCCCGCATTCCTCGCCCAGCACCCCGCCTTCGAACAGCACGCGGTGATTGAGAAATGCCTGACTGAAAAACTGCCCCTGGCTCTGCACGATGCCCGCCTTGGGCTCGAGCGCCCCGTAGACCACACGTGCCACGCGTGAGTGCACGATCAGCCCCGCGCACATGCTGCACGGCTCCAGCGTTACGTAGAGCGTGCTGCCCGGCAGGCGATAATTGTCCAGCGTCTTGGCGGCATCACGAATTGCGACCATTTCAGCATGCGCGCTCGGGTCGCTGCCGCTGATCGGGCAGTTGTAACCGCGACCGATGATCTCGCCGTTCTGCACCAGCACTGCCCCGACAGGCACCTCACCCAACAGTGCGCCTTGCGCGGCGAGCGCCAGCGCTTCACGCATGAAGTACTGATCCTTGCTGCGGTCGATGATCTGCGGTTGCCGCATCATGCCACCTCGATGGCGGCCATCAGGCCGGTTTCCATGTGATCGATCACGTGGCAATGGAACATCCATACACCAGGGTTATCCGCCACCAGCGCCACTCGCGCCCGCTCGTTACGACCCAGCAAGAACGTGTCAGTAAAGTACGGGATGATCTTACGCCGATTGGAGGCGATCACCTTGAAACTCATGCCGTGCAAATGAATCGGATGCTGATACTGAGTCATGTTCTTCAGTTCGAAGATATAGCTTTTACCGAGCTTCAACCTGGCGATAGGCCGATCGGCGCAGGTCTTGTCGGTAATGTCCCACGCTTCGCCATTGATCTGCCACAGGCTGGGCGGCTTGCCATTGTCGGTGTTGACCGACATGGAGCCCACCCACTCGAAGTTGAAATTGATCTTCTCGGCGTTATCCATATCAGGCTCGGCCACCGGATTAGCCGGCAGCTCGGGCGGCCACTGGCCGGGCGCGTCATTATTGGCGACCGAGCGGAACGTACCCAGGCGCACCGGGCCGTTACGCAGCGAGATCTCCTCGCCCGCCGGCGGAGCCTTGATCGCCAGACAGATGCGCATGCCCGGCCCCAGCCAGTATTCGTCACCGAAGGGACGAGGCTTTACCGGATTGCCATCCAGCGCATAGATCTGCGCCTCGGCGTCCGGCAGGTTGAGGCGGTAGGTCACGGTATTGTCGAGATTGAGCAAGCGCACGCGTGAGATCTGCCCGGCAGGCAACTCAATCACCGCCTGCGAAATACCGTTCAGCGTTGAAAGCCGCCCCGCCGTGCCCTCACGCGCCGCTTCACGTAGCACACTGAACTCGGTAAAGGCACCCTGCTCGTCCACGTGCCAGCTTTTCAGACTGACCGTACGCTCGTGGGCAAAACCGGTCGGCTCGCGCTCTTCGACAATCAGCGGCCCGACCAGCCCGCGGCCCAGCTCTTCGCTGCTGCTGACGTGCGGGTGATACCAGTAGCTACCGGCGTCCGGCACACGGAATTTGTAATCGAAGTATTCTCCCGGCTTGACCGGCAACTGAGACACATACGGCACGCCATCCATTTCCAGCGGCAAGCGGATGCCATGCCAGTGAATGGTCGTCTCGACCGGCAACTGATTGATGAAGCGCAGCCGCAGCCACTCGCCCTGGCGCACGCGCAACTCAGTGCCCGGCGCAGAACCGCCGAAGGCCCAGGCAGGTGTCTTGTGTCCCGCCACCAGTTCCACATCCAGCGGAGCGGCGATCAGCACGAAGTCCGAACCGGCCTCCGACTCGCGCCGCCCCATCCAGTAACGCGAGGCCCCACCCGCGCCAAGGCCTATGACGGCCAGACCGGCGATGCCTGTAAGGATTTGACGACGGGTAAAGGACATGAACGGCGCAACCTCAAAAACGACAACTGAGCGCATCTGCGAGCAAATGCGAGGGGCGAATACGATACACCTGCATTTGCGTAAAGATAAGGGCAGATACCACGAACTGAAGTCGAGGCGTAAAAAAGCCGGGCAAGGCAGTGACACCCGCTCCGGCTTTTTGCATCGATCAACCGCTATGACTGACTAACCCGCTGCAGCCATTCGCTATACGCCGGCTCTGCATCAAGCGGTAGATGGGCGCGGTAATACCCCAGTTCTTCCTGCATGCCAAACACCTTACACACCAACAGTGCCACGCGCGATGCAGGGCTATTCCTGGCAGTATTCAGCGATGGGCTGCTGATAAAAAGCATCCAGTGCCTGCTCACGCTGGCACTTCCAACGGATATTCAGACCCATCTGCAGGACTGTGACAACGCCACTATCGCACTGACCGTTATCACAACGTTTCACAACTTTTCACAACGATTTGCAGGTGATCGCAGTAAGAATCGAAGAACTCCTTTTTTCGCTTTCTTGCGGCCTTACCTTTCAAGGCTCGCCTTAACTGACGAGGCGCTCATGAACATCACGCCCAAAAACGACACGCTCCCTCGCGAAGGTCTTGCAGATTTCGAGTCGAGGCTTAAGCGCAGCATCGTTTCCGCCAAAGGCGATGAGCAGAAAAAGCCAGACCGCACCGCAACCGACAACGAGCAATGGCCGCCGATTGAGGGCACCACTGTTTCGGTCACGGACAAAGGTGACATGCGTTACGAGCGTGATGGGCAAGGTGTTGTTGTGGCGGCGTCGACTAATCCGAAGTTGTATCAGTTTCTCAAACAACTCGATGACCTGAGCCAGTCTCCGACACAGAAATCGCTGGTCGAAAAAGCCATCTCCGACGGGACCCCAATCGCAGATCGAAACACCGAGATACCTGCGTGGGGCGATATCAAGAACTTTGAATGGCAAGGTCAGCTGGAAACAGCCGAGGTGGTCACTTACGTCAAACAGGATGGTGAGAAGGTCACTGTTTCAAAATCACTCACACCGGAATTGTTCACTGCGGCTCAGCAAATGGGCCTCTCGCGCGTTACCGTGGAAAACCGCGTCAATAACAACGGGCGCGAAGTGGCAGACGAGAACGTCTATGTCGCGGATCACGACATCATCAAGGCTGGCACCAAGGACGAACTGGGTAACGGCGTGATCGAGTTCGAGAGCCGCGACGGCAAGCAATACGTGGTCTCCGAATATCAGAACAAGGAGCTGTATGACCGGGTTGCCGACAAGAGCAGTTCCGGGGTGCAGGGCGACGTGCAGAAGATCCGTGACGAACACGGCCTGGGCAATCTCGACGAACTGGATATTCTCAGTAAACCCACAGGCGTGAAGTCTGACGAGAAAGACAAGGACTCCGAAGACCTGACCGTGGTCGAGCTGGCCACCAAAAACCTGATGGACAAGTATCAGAAGCTGGTCGACGACAAGAAAGTCGACAAGAACAGCGACGTTTACAAACTGGTCATGGCGATCCAGGCCAAGGCCGGTATGGAAAGTGGACGCACCATCACGCCTTATATCGAAGAGCCTCGCGGCGCCGAGTCCTGGCGCAGGTTCGACAGCGAGGGCGAAACCCTGACAAGCGCCGATATGCAGGACATCCTCGACGGCAATAACATCGATAAGGCGTTGACGGAGCTGTTTGCCAATGGCAATGGCGAGAAGGACAAGATCGGCAAGGAATATCAGGCCGAGATGGACGCGGCCATCGAGAAAGTCAGCGGTGGCGATAAGGAAGCGTTGGCCAAGGACCTGCATGACAAGTTGGTCAGCAGCGAGTTTGTCGATTACCTCGCTGATCTGGACAAGGCCGGTAAAAAGTCCGAAGGACAATCCGATGTAGCCCGCCTGCTTTCCAGCCTGGAACTTCTCGATCCGCAATTGGCGAAAGACGCCCAGAATGAGCTGCAGAAAAACAGCGTCATGGCCGAAGTCGATAAGTTGATGGCCGACCCTGGCGGTATCCCGGACGAATATAAAGAGCTGGCCCTGAAGGACATTTTCTCTGCACTCAAACAGGGGATCAAAGGTATGGCGGATATACCCCGCCGTACTCAGGAGACGATCGAGAAATTCATCAACGAGTTGCTACAGGACAAAACCAAACTCAGCGATTTTTCGGACCAGGTGGACAAGGTCAAATCAGGCGAAATGACTCAGGCGCAGCTCGAGGAAAACCTGGCAGGTAAATACGTGGGTGCCGAAGACAAGGAAGGCTTCAAGAAAGCCATCGGTAAACTTAATCAGAGCGGCGTATTCGGCACCGCTGCGGGCTTCACCTCTCTCGGTGGCGCTATCTATATGCTGACGGCCAAGAACGGCCAACTTGCTGATGATCCACTGGAACGCCTGGCTATCGCCAAGGACTTCATCACCTTCCTGGGCTCCGGTGCGCAGTTTGAAAAGACTGGCATCTTTGATTTGATGACCCACACCAAAACTGCGGATTTGCTCGGGCTGAGCAAGAGCGTCCCGGAGATCTGGGGCAAGGAAGGTTTGTGGGGCAAAAAGATTGAAACGGCGCAGGCTGCCAATAACGTACCAGACGTTGCGGACGGTCTGGAGAACCGACTGGACAGCGTTTATGAGCTGCACAGCATCAGAGCAGGTAGCAGTATCGGCGACGTAATGGATCAGATTGGCCTGATCAATGAGGTCAACGACGCCGGCTCGCTTTCCGAGGACGTCAGTCGCGAACTGCTGGACGAGATCGTGACCCGATCTGGCGGCACTCCGCCCGCAGATTATTCGAAGTACGGCAATCTGAACGAACTGGCCGAAGATCTGAGGCTGAATATCGATCAGGATGCGGTGGTGCAGAGCATCAATTCTCAGCGCGCATCAGTCGACCTCCCCGCCCTGGATGCTGAAAGCCTGAACAATATGGCCGTCGAGGTGGAGCGTGCTGCCAGCACGCCGGTTCCGGACTCTGCTTCCGGCTCCGGTTACGCCAGCTACAGCGACTCGTTGTACGAACTCTACGACGATGCCGTGCAGCGCTTCGTCGCACAAGACATCACCCCGCCAACCCGTGAAGCGTTTGCTGCCGGCATTGAGGACCAGCTGGAGCGCAACGGTCAGCCGGTCCCGGCGGAAAACGATCGCGTCAACCTGAGTGAAATGCTTGGCAGCGACGAGATCGATCGCGAGTCGATCAACGTGATGCTCGAAGCCGATAATCAACCGATACCGGCTGATGACATCGTCGATAACATGCGCAACTCGGTCGGCCAGGCCGTGGCCGGTAATGCAGGGGGTGCGGGCCTGGTAGACCCACAATCTGTTGCACAAGGCGTTCAGAGTGCTGCACCGGACGGGGCGGACAAGGTGGTGCCCGGTGTATCGGCGCGCATTGCCGGGACAGTGGTCAAGGTACTCGGCGTAGCACCGGACATCATGAGCATCGCCGATATCGTCATGGGCGGGATCGCCATAAAGGATGGCATCAAGTCCGACAGCGATCTGGCAATTGCCAATGGCAGCCTGCAAATTGTTTCAGGTGTGGCGGGCACAGCAGCCGCCGGGATCGGGATCGCCGGTTTGCTCGGCCCTATCGGCGCCATTGCTGGAGCAACCGCGCCGCTATTTCTGGTGACGGCAGGCCTGGGGATCATTACTGGCATCATCAGCGTGTTCGTCGATCATCAGAAGAAACAAAAGGCCACCGACAAGGAAGGCCAGTGGTTCAAGGATCAGGCCGAACTGGGC
The DNA here is from genome assembly GCF_900074915.1 of Pseudomonas cerasi. GTDB lineage: Bacteria > Pseudomonadota > Gammaproteobacteria > Pseudomonadales > Pseudomonadaceae > Aquipseudomonas > Aquipseudomonas cerasi. The sequence goes on along the minus strand of NZ_LT222319.1, from coordinate 1,354,825 downwards.
TTCGCGCAGGACGACTGGGGCGACAAGCTTGAATACGGGCGTTACAGCTTCTACGAATATGAAGGCCGGGATGCACCGGACGATCAAAGCATCTTCGACTACCAGACCGAAGAGTGGAAACACTTCCAGGAAACCCCACAGGATCAGGGCTCGTCGATGATCCGCCTGGACGAAAGCGTGCATAAAGACAAAAACGGCATCGTTGGCGAGAATACCAACGGCTTGCCGATGGACGTTTACAACAAGGCGTACTACGACGCGCACAAGGAAGAGATCGAAACCATCCGCGAGAAGTGGGACGAATGGAACGGCAAGGACGATATCGTCAGCAAAAAGGACTTCGAGAAGATTCTGAGTGGTGGCGACGAGAAGGAAAAGGCTGCGGCCGAGTTTATTCTTAGTGACCAAGGCTTTTTCGACTTGCTGGATAACCTCTGGAAGAAAGACAAGCGCGACACGAAGATCAGCACGGATGACCTGGATACCTGGCTCAAGCTGATTGATGTGATGGATCGGACACCGGGTGAGACGGTGTTTTATGAGAAGCCGGAGTCGAATATTTATCGAGGCAGGTGAGTTCTTTGCTTGATTGGATGGGTGTTGTGTCGCTTCTGCTGGATAACTGACTGGCCGGTGGAGGCAGTGGCTGAGACTTTCTGAAAAGACAGTCTCAGCCATGTCACGGTGCAGGCCACTGTGCACTCCTCCGTATGCTCGCGGGCGCGAAAATCACGCCCTGCCAAGGCCTCACAGGTTGCAGCGCGCCCCTTCCGTGGTCAGTCGCGCACCAGCTTCAGCAGTCCGCCGTCATACCAGGAAAGAGCTAACGCCCCATCCTGTGCCAAGAAAAATGCCGGCGTTTCTTTATCAAAAGGACCCCAGCTTCCAGATTTGCATTCAACGCTATAGCGGTCGGCTTTTTCGATACCAAGCTTATGGAGTTGTGGCTCTAGTTCAGCTCCACTGATCGGCGGAAGCTTATGAAAAACAGGCCCCTTGCACACATCTTCCGTCGAGTTTGCCGACGCCTTCCATGCAAGCTGGTCGTGATTGAAACTGAGACGTCGCCCCATAAAGCTCGGATCATCATCCCCCAGTGCCTGCACGCCCGAGTCTGATACCGCTACACCTGCAACATGCCAGCTACCGTAAAGCGCACTTTCTCCAGGCTGATGGTGCTGTGCAGCGTCCATATTCGCTGCGCATCCTGTCAGCGACAATATGATCAGAAAGGATGAACTGTAAGGAAATCGGGATTTCATGAAGGGGATCCTTAGTTTTTGCGGCTGCGGATATTGAATCTTTTTGCTGGATGCCCCGGCGTCAAAGTTAGGGGCTCGGGGGGCCTTTGAGCGGATTTTCCGTAACGATTTTCCTCGAACTTCAGATCAGTTTCAAATGAGGTGCTTTGCGGTCGACGAAGGACGGCGTCATTGGTTACGGCGGCGGCAAATGATCGCTTTACCCAAGTCTGAAGTTTACTCAGAGGCTGTCTGATGCTCTCGAAAAATTGGAAGAGAAGCAGGTGAAGCAGCGCTGGATATTTCGCAGGCTCGGCTCGTCTGATAAATCACGCCGTATAAACACCGTGCTTGGCGACGCACAAAACTGCCAGAATTTGCCAGACCCAAAAAGCCAAAAGCCCGTAATTAAGCGGTATTCAGGGTCTTCCTTACTAATTGGCGTAGATCAGTGCCGGATAATCTAATGACTTCCACGCAGTTATAAATAAGACGCGCTCATACAAATAATTTATGGATTTAAAGGCACATATAATTCCAAAACCATGAAAATACTATTAGGGTGAATTACCTCTCCAAAGGACCGTATCGCTAGGATAGTTCGCCTTCCAAGGCACCAGGCGGGGCTACTCAACGGCGCAAAGCAAATGCTGCTGCGTCCTCTGCGCCATAAACCTCAGCGTCAAGCAGACGCTCATAGATAGTCATCGCACGAGTTTTAATCTCTATTGGTGAGCGCTGAAGTGCAATCACAAGCTCTATAAATTCGCCGTCATGCATCCCTCTAACCGTCCTTTCTGGCGATGTAAGTGCAAGTTCAGTTGCAGCCTCTGCGATTTCAAGCACCAGCAGCTCAAACCCAGGATACAGCAGCAGGTGCCGAAGCGAGCGTACAAACAGCAGCATCATAGACTCTTTGAGCAGATCAATATTTAAGGCAATGCACGCCAGCAGGGCTCGCGTCATTTCGTCGGCAGGCAATCGCTGGCCACTATTGAAAGCCGTAGATAAGGCATGTGCCTCAAAACCTCCGACAATACTGGCTACAGCGATGAGGTAGACATGCGAGCGACTTCGAATATCGCGATCAGGTTCGCGCCATCCCGCAGCAGCCGCAAATAACACGCCGCACTTGGCAAAAATATCGCTCCCTGCCATCACCGCTTCGACTATATCGCCCATCTCACCAGAAGCAGCGTTATCGACAATCAAGCTAGCTGCAGAGAACTCACCACCAATCTGTTTGAGTTTATTATTGCTATGCCTGAGCCAGAAATTAACTATCTCCTGTTTTATAGCCATCCCCATACGACCGCGCAGATGCCACAATGAATGGACTACTGCAGCATCTTCAAACGCGGTAGGAAACCTTCGCCAGATCGCCTCAATCAGTTCGCCAACTCTTGAGGCATCCGCCCACCAGAGCTCATGCGACCTGAACATTAATATTGCCGCCCATACTTCGGGATCCTCAGGATAACTGACATGTAGTTCTAACTCTGCAAGCCAACCATCACAGTCCACACCATCACGATTGAAATATCCTTCAGCAATTGCTGACAGCAACGTGAAGTTGCGCTGAGGGAGGATGTGTCCTCCGCCACCGCGACCAAACAATATGACTTCGGGGCGCTGATTCGGCTTCTCGTTACGCTCTCGATTCGATTTGTTCAGCTCCGAATGGCGTACCGCCTCTCCGGCCAAAATTTCTGGGTCACGCTGTAGCAAACTCCGAAGCATCTCGATGTCACGGTCCTCGAGCCCTTTCATGCGTTTTGCCAGTGCAGCCATAGCACTGGCAGCGTCATGGCAAAAATCACTCGACGAGAAACCACGGATATGAAGATTCCAAATCATCGCCTTCAGCGTAGAGGCATCGACCGCTTCGATCGCTGACAATTCGCGAATAGCTGCATCCGCAGCCCGTTCATGTTTACCAGAATTGAAGCGATTAATGATGCGAAGTGCACGATCCGGAAAAGACTTTGCGAATGCAGCAAAAGCACTGGCCAACTCGATGACACCACCTCTCATCCAATTTTTTGGGTGACCGTGGTGGCCAGCATGATCATGAACCTCATCGAGCATGGCAAAGATTGCATCCTCACTAGCTCTCGCCATTTGATCATGGGTCATGGGTGAGCCAACAAATTGCGCCATCGGTCGACCTCCACGAATCGCGCGGAGCTTAGGTTGATTGACGCTCCATTCATCAACCTGCCTGCGACGCCTCGCGTTCAAACTCTGTGCAGGCAGCTCGGCGAGCAAACGCAGTCGAAGTTCCTCGGACCAACGCAGGAAGTTTCTCCGCTGGGAGGGGTCCCACTCCTCCTGCAAGCCCTCTTTCCAGGGCTCCCAAGACTCGATATAGTCGCGAATACGCTCAATGTCAGCTAGGCAAAGGTAGGGAACAATCTGGGCGATCAGATTGCTTGATGACCAGCCACAGATTATCTGACCAACACTTCTTTCATCGTCGAACATGTCGCTACCCAGATGAAGTCGTCGCTGATCCGCAAAAAGAAAAGCAAGTGCATGCTCATTAAGAAGTATCGGATTTGCTGCCAAAGTGTCGGCAACTAGCGACTGGACCTCGTCAATTTCTACATCAACAACACTAGTAAGTAAGGTGCTCACACCTACAGGGTCGGATACTGCTACCCTCTCGAGCGAATTCCTCAGAAGCTGCGTCAAATGGCCCTCGCCAGAGTCATATTTCCAATCATATGGAATAGATATTGACTGCGGATACCTATGCCCAAAACGTCCATCGCCAACCTCTCGCGATGCTACTCTGACAAACCAGGGCAGGAGCCGTTCGGCACAATATAGCGGTGCGGCTGCCGCAATCTTTTCAACATCATAAACTGTGATGCCGTTGTGCTGATTCCCAGTCTGTGTCTCAGCCCAAAATGAGATGATATCCAAAGCAACGCGGGTATTACCGCTCTCATGCAAAGCTTTGGCGTAGTGGGATATCGCCCAATCTGCCAGCGCCGTTCGACTGAATATCTTACGGACATGAGCGATTGCACGATTGGACGCAATCCCAGAACGCTCACAGAGACTAAACACGTCTCCGTCATGTGAAGCATCTGACCAATAGCGATCGACCAGATCCATGACGTGACTTGGGTCCTCCGCAACCTCTCGAACGAGCAACATAGTCGCATTCCAGCGATGCTTCTCGTCCTGCATAAGAAAAGGCAGGAGCGGCAGGAGCCCTGCCCTCCAGCGCGGCCATCTTATCGCTACCTGCCTGAATGCCCGATTCGCAAGTGCATGATCGTTACGCGCCATCCAATCGACCCAAGCAATATCACTTACGCTCGGATCATCAGCACTCGCCAAATAATCGGCCACAAGATGGCGCAAATGTCTGCGTGTCTTGGGGTTTGGTAGCAACAAGCGAATAGACACCTCATAGGAAGCCATATCAACCCTTCGCATGTGCTCAAGGCCGCGCAAGACTGTTCCCCGCGCAAATAACCCTTCCTGGCGACTCCATGCGTAATCAGCCAACTCTTGTGCGGTTCGGAGTGTCTTAGCTTGGAAATCATCGAGCCATGACTGATGACTGAATCCAATGCTGGCGTCTTCACGGATGACGATGCCAATCGACTCGGCCCAACGCAGCATCTCGCTGTAGTCCGGGTCATAGTAAGCGGCCGGCCGCCAGAGGCTCTCATACTGCGTCATGTCAGCTGCGAGCTGGCGCAAGAACGCCAGACAAGAAGCACGCGCGGCCCCTACAGGTAGTTTTTTGTCGAGCCATCGATCAAGTAAGTTTGCTGCCGTAAAATCCGCAGGATTCAAGCCAGATTTGGCAAGATCGACGTATATACCGAGAGCAAAAGGTGTACGCAGTGCCTCTTTGATACTATCCGGCACGACAGTGGAGTCGATACCGAGCTCACCAAGCAGTGTGGATATCTGCTCGAACGGAGGAAGAGTAAGTAGTAACTCATCCGCATCAAGCAACCTAAATCGAGCGTCGAACTTCGCCTCAAATGGTCGCGAAGAAACGATGACATGAATGGGAAGTTTATTGCCCTCTTGACTCTCTGCCTCCTGTAGCCGAGACGCAAGGCGAAGTAAGACCTGCATGCGCTGTGAACTCTGGTCCATTACTTCACTGACAGCGTCAAGCTGATCAATGATCAGCACAACCGGGGCTTCAACCGCCAGCGAGAGAAGCTCCTGTTCGATATCACCTGACATACCAAGATCGCGAGCGAGGTCGGCGAAATTCACAATATTAGGGCTAAGCATGTCGGCCTTTATCGCTAGCACAGTCTGGCCGCGGGCTTTGAGGGCACAATACAGCTCAGCGAGAAGCGCTGACTTCCCAGTCCCTGCTCCTCCGACGACCAGCGTGGAGCCTGCAGGATGCCGATTGATCCGCTGGATCAGATCGTCGAACTCTGGCCGCTCTATATGCTGCCCCCAAATCAGTTGAGGCCAGTCGGCCAGACCGCGCGACCCGCGCGTGATGTCTTCCTCAACATCAGCTCTGTTGAATGTTTGTGTGCTCTTTGAGACCAAGCCAACTGCAGCGAACCGAGCCTCAATCATGGCCTCGGCATCCTCCACAGCCACGACAAGTTGAACTTTGAAAAACCGCTGACGGACAGCAGGGATGCACTCCAGTAACGCGTCGAGGTCGACTGGTCTAAGAAGCTCATATTTCAGGTTCTTCAGGGCAGTCCTGATGACTGGCATGACAGCCTCGATCTTCAGCATCGAGAATGCTTCATACTTTTTAATGACGTCGGTAGCCAGACCTAAAAGCACTGTTTCATTGGCAGTTAGCCAAGTCTGTGGCGCATCGAAAAAATCGGTTGTAGTGCTGGCAGGATCTGAAGCAAGTGCAAGAATAAATCGGAAACCGGCCAGGTCCGGCATAAGCGCCGGCTCAAGCACGGCATTTAGAAGGAACTTGATTACCTCACGGAGCGTGTCCGGACGGGTGAAACCAGCCTTAACCTTTTTGCACTGAATAAGCCCAACTGGTCGCTCATCCTTCGTGAGCCAAACATCCCGCCCTTGATCAGCTCCTGTGACCATCAAGCGAGCAGTGCTGTACCACGACAATTCAGATGCACGCCCTCGATAGATGCTGTACAGGAGAAGTTCAAAATCAGCGTCCGTTAACGCAAGATAATTTGCTCTATCTGGTCCCACACGCCCTTCGTCTACTGCCCTGACGTGAGCGTACTCAACGTTAATCTCATCATCTGTGAGGACTTTCATACTGGTCTTCCGTATTTGACGACATCCAGCTCCCGAAGGAGAGCCGCTGCCAACGCAATGCGGCTCTTTCAATAGCGAGAATAAGCCATTAGTGCGGGCATGAAAAAACCGGCCAAAGCCGGTTCTTTCATGCAGCCATGCAGCACTGTGGGCTCACTCCCACTCTATTATCAATTAGTCTAGCCCCCCCCTGATAAAGGGCCTAAGCACGTATAAACCGTGACGATACCATGGAAAGTGCCATATTCTGTTAGTTTTTACGTTCGCCAGAGCGCGTACTTTTGATGGCTAGATCCGGTGAAAGCTGACGCCTCAAAATAGCCATCTCATCCTTATCGCCAGTCCGACGCACCTCAGCAAGCAGCTCATCAGCGTAAGACGGATTCGCCTGGAAAAGCTTTGCCATTGCTTCATCATGACTGCGGTCTTTCATTGCTTGCCCTGTTTCAACGTAAAAGTTTGATGATCTGAGCCAGCTCTAGCTGGCATCAGAGGCTCAGCTCAAATATCCAAGGGAGGTAACGCTCTCACGATATCCATCGTCTTAACGCTGACAGTCACAATGCGCTGGAAGAGCTCTAGCGGATATTTAGAATTGCGCATTGTTTCAGTCGACCAGTCATTGGCATCATTGACGATACCACTGACCTTATCAGCTCGAACAGACTGTCGCTCCATAACCCACTCTAACGCTGGACGGCCGTTGACCATATAATCCCAAGCGGTCTCCGGAATACCCTTTATTGTGATCCGATGATTATAGAGCACAGTCGTCTTATCGCCTTTTTTTGCAGGCTTCATTTTATTTACGCGATAATCCGCAGTTGATAGGCCTCCACTAATCTCGATGAGCAAAGGATAAAGTTCAACAGACTCATAATTTAGATGTAGGCCTGCCAAATTCCTTCCAGCCGTACTATACCTCCAAAAATCAACGGCGCTTTTGACTTTTGGAATGCGAGGCAATTCCTTGCTCAAATTGTCTGCATAACGCTCGCGATAGTCTGGAGAATGTAGGATTCCATAGACGTAATAAAACACATCTTCTTTTGTTATTTTTTCACCTGGATAAGCCAATAAGAAATGCTCTAGACCTCTCTCAGTGATAGCACTGGACCGACCTTGCTCAGTAACATCTTCCGTCTTAAAAAGTCCGTCATCCGCAGAAGATATTTCTTCCTTGTGAAGATACATAGGATAGCATTGAGCACCCGCAACCAAATGCAAGTTAGGCACATAGTTTGTAACAAGAGCAGTAAACCCTTTCGTCTCACCTGTCCCCGTGACACAGATAACTATGTTCTCGCGCGCATTTCTGGGAAAATATCGCGGCATCAAGTGACGCGTCCAATTCCAGCTTTTATTTGCGTAGACCCATTCCTTGGAGAAAGGCCTATACATAGAAATCACAAAATCCTCTTCTTTAACGACGTGAAATCTTTCTTTTTTAAAATCACCAACAATATCAGAAGTCCATTTTATCTTCGTCTTATCCCGAGATAAAAAACCTTCAACTTCGTCCTTGCTTAGCCCCAACAGCTTGAATCTTGAGAGCTCAGAATTATAGAAGGAGATCATGCTAGATACATTTTCAACCAACTTACTTCTTGAGCAATTATATGTCCACTCATCGCGATTTGTTTTAATGCCCATTGAGTAAGAGCCAAAAATGCAATCGTCACCCTTACCCTCTTTAGCCCCGATGCAAATATGGCTAGAGAAGCTTTCATCCCTCTGACCTAACCAGTCACCATGATCGTTTGGTGTAATTTCTTGCCACTCGCTCACATTCTCAATGCTAATCAAGTTGGAAATTTTTTCAAGCTTCTCTTCTCGACTGAGGTATTCGCCAATATCGTGGAAAAATATTTCGCCATGACTACCTTTCGTTGGATTTTTTACTAAGAAGGAGATAGCAATTGGCGCACGACTACCGCCGCCAAAAATCTTTCCGCCTTCTTTACGCGACCGCTCACCCGACGTGTACTGGTTACCTCGCAGGTGAAATACGTAAATACTAGAAAACTCTTCAGCTAAGCATTTGCGAAGTCCGTCTGTTGTATTTGCTTCAACCCAGCCAGCATTCGTAACAAAGCCAATAATTCCAGCATCCCCAACGCGATCACTAGCCCAACGGATAGCCCTGATGTAAGAGTCATAAATCTTGCTCTTACCCATTTTCTTAGATGACTTATTGACATACGTATCAGATATACGAGTGTCTAAAGACGGATACTCAACATTCTTATTATTTTCATCATCCTTATCTCCAGAAGAGTAGGGTGGGTTGCCGACAATGACCCTGATATCTAACATTTTTTGGCGCTTACGGCGCGCACTATTATCTTCCAGAAGCCCACTTACCAGATCATCCCTTTCATACATTTGAAAAGTATCAGTAAGACAGATTCCCTCGAACGGAGTATAGGGAACTGAGGCTTCATCATGATATGTTGTCTCAATATTTATGGCAGCAATATAATAGGCAAGCAACACCAACTCATTGGCATGAATTTCGTGACGGTACTTATGGGTCAATTTATCCGGACCGATCAAGCCAGACTGGATAAGGCGCGTAATAAACGTCCCGGTACCTGTGAAGGGGTCTATAATATGCACCCCTTCAGCACCCAAATCTTGACCAAATTCTTTCTTAAGCAAATGATTGACGCTGTGGAGAATGAAATCTACAACCTCAATTGGAGTATAAACAATACCCAATCTTTTCGCTAAATTTGGGAACGCACCATTGAAAAACTTATCATAGAGCTCTTTGATAACCCGTTGCTTACCTTCAGAATTATTAATACCTGAGGCGCGCAACCTAACGGTACTATAGAACTTCTCTAGTGTATCAGCTTCTTTTTCAAGATTATGTTCATGAAGCGCGTCTAACACACCCTGCATAGCTTTAGACATGGGATTATTACTAGCAAAACTATACTCCTCAAACAACGCGTCGAACACCGGCTTAGTTATCAAATGTTGGGCTAACATTTCAATAATTTCACCATCGGTGATACTGTCGTTCAAGTCGTCGCGCAGCTCGGCAGCAAAATTTGCGAATGCAGCCTTCTCTTTGCCATATTCCGGATTTTCCAGAATACCCTGAATGCGGTCAATGTGAGTACGGGCAATCTTGGCGATATCACCAGCCCACTCCTCCCAGTGGTGGCGGTTACCGCACTTGTCGACGATCTTGGCGTAGATAGCCTTCTCGATTTCACCCACTTCATAGGCCAGCTCTGCCTGCTGGGTCAGTTGCCCGGGAGCATCATTGTTCTTGCTACCAATGCCGTACTGGCCTTTGCCTGCTTTTCCGTTGCTTGTGCCGGAAGATTTCTTGGCCTTCTTCTCGGCCTTGTCGGTAATGGCGATGACTTCCATCTTGCGCGGATCTGAACCGATCAGGTCGAGCTTGTTACCAGCAACACTAAATATCCGGCACATCGACAAGTCGACGTCGACTGATTGAAAGTACATCCAGTCGGCTTTTTTGAGAACATTCGGAAAATGTATCGCCACCAGTCGATATCTCCCATGTCAACCTAATTAGTCAATCACTCCATCGATGCAACCGGCATATCGGGGCACGATCAGGCACGAATCAAAGTGACTGATAGAGGCCGGGATATGCATCAAAAAATCATAGCGTTCATCACAGAAAAAACGCTGCCAGCAAGATTTACTGCGCGCAAAAAGACCGTTCCTGCTGACCGGAAACTCATTCGCCATGCGGCCTATGGTGCCAACATAGCTCGAGCCGCCTTTGTTGGGTTGGCCGTATACATCGCCCCGTTCCCGGCATACGCCATATATTGCTCGAACTGCTCGACGTTCTATCAACAGATGTTTGAATACGCCGAACAGGTCAACACGGCGCTGAATACCGCCGAGCAGTTGCAAACGCAGATTCAGCAATATCAAAACATGGTCACGCAAGGTACGGGCCTGCCCGACTCCATGTTTGGCAGCATCGCGGCCGATCTGAAAAACGTGGTCAGCATCTACAACCGCTCGCAGGCATTGGGCCGCCAAATCCAGAACATAGACTCGCAGTTCAACATGACATTTCCGGGCTTCGAGTCCTACCTAAATCAAGCCGCGAACTCGGCGGAGGTCCCGACGCAAGATCGTTATCTGAAGTGGTCAGAGCAGGGGCGTGACAACGTGAAAGCAGCTATGGAAGCGGCGAACCTCAATACAGGCGCTTTCGAATCTGAAGACGCGCAGCTTGCCAGCATGGTTTCCCGTTCGCAGTCGGCCGTGGGGCGGATGCAAGCGATTCAGGCGGGCAACGAAATCGCCTCGCAGAACGTTCAGCAACTGCAAAAGTTGCGCGACCTGGTGGCCACGCAAATCAACATGCAGGGCAACTACATGGCTCAGCAGGGCGACCGGAAGGCCGCTAGCGAAGCAGCCGAACAGCGCTTCGAAGCGCGTAAAAACAACTGGGGGCCTTCCGAGGATTTCTAACCATGTTCATATCTAAAAATCTTATCGTTGGATTATGCATCGCCTCTGCTCTTAGTGGCGCGGTTCTGTCCGGATTCATTATTTCTATCCGCACCGACTGCGTGGCTGTAGAGCGGTCGATGCAACCAGATACAGATAAGGACTTTGAAGCCCGGAAAAACAACTGGGGCCCATCTGAGGATTTCTAACTATGCAACGCTCAGCATTTCTAGCACTCGTTAGTGCAATGCTCTTGCTTTCGGCCGGTAGTGCGATGGCGGCAGGAGACGTAACTCAAAGCAATGAAATGAACGGGCTTTTGCGGTTGCTTTATCAGGCTGCAAGTGAGTGGTCACCACGGCTACAGGGTTATGCACTCAAATTACTGGCGTCTCTCGCTCTCATCCAATTGGTTTGGACGTTCATGCCTTTAGTGATGAAACAAGCTGACTTAGGCGAAGTTGTCGGCGAGCTGATCCGCTTCTTCATGGTCATTGGCTTTTTCTACGCAGTCATTGAGCATTCCGTTCAATGGGCGACAGCCGTAGTGGACAGTTTCCGAGAAGCTGCGGGCACGGCTAGCGGTTTGGGCCGTGCGCTTCAGCCCGGTGATATGTTCGCGGTGGCTGTCAACTTCTCACGTACCATCGTGGAGGGAATTTCAGTTTTTTCTCCGGGTAAAGCAGTACTTATCGCGCTTGTTGGGTGCTTGGTTTTACTGTGCTTCGCCTTCATCGCGGCATTCATGTTTGTAACGCTTGTAGAGTCGTACGTCATCATCAATGCCTCCGTGCTGTTCTTCGGTTTCGGTGGTTCGCAATGGACTCGGGATTTTGCAATTGCACCGCTCCGTTTCGTTGTTGCAGTAGGCGCCAAGCTTTTCGTCTTAACATTGATCGTCGGAATTATTGTCACATCGGCTAAGTCCTGGTTAGCGGCTTACACAAATGACGAAGCATCCCTGATGACATTGGCGGGGTTAGCTCTGGTATGCGCCTATTTGACCAAGACTATTCCCGAACTGATTGGCGGGATGATCAGCGGCACGTCAATGGGCGGCGGTTCGGCCATCGGCGGAATGGCTGCGGCTGCCGCAGCCGGTGCGGCTGCCGCAGTCACCACCATTGCCACGGCTGGTGCCGCTGCGCCAGCCGCCGCTAACGCGCTTGGCGTTGCAGGTGGTGGTGCAAGTACCGCTGGGGCTGCTGGTAGCGGAGGATTGGCTGGCGCAATCAACTCCAGCTTTGCCGGTGCTACAAACTCCGGCACCGGTGCAGCAGCGTCAATGGGCAACGCCGCATCCTCTGGAGCGGGTGGTCGCGCCGGAAAGTAGCAGGAAGTTCAAGCGCCAAAACAGGTGTTGCATCCGGCAGCCTTCGTTGACGCAGCCGCGCAGCTCGGCGAGCTTGCGCAGGTCTTCGAGGCGATCCCACGCGAGCTGGCGGCCGGAGAATCCGCGGAGATTGTCAGCTTTACCGCCGGGCACCAAAAGGAAGGGTTTAGGCTTGCGCTTGACCCGCTCGGCCTGTTCCTGCCGCTGCTGCTCTATTGTCCAGCGGGCACTTGGTAGCAGGGCCTCGGCCAGATACTCGAAGTTATAGCGAACCGGCTGGCCATCGGTATCGTTCGTGACGTGAACCACGCGACAGACTTCGCCACTCTTGCTGTTGACTGTCTGGATGGTTCGCAGAACGCGGCTTGCGTCTTTGGCCATCGGATCGGCTCCGACGTGTGCGAGGCGATCCACTAGGTAGCGTTGGCATGCATTCCAGCGGGGCAATGCCTGACGCGGGATAGTACCGTCGAGTAGCCATTTCGCTTGGATACCCCGGCCGCTGTAGATCAGTACGGACGGTGCTGGTAATCCTTCTTCGGTGCAGAAATACAGCACCGACGTCGCCAATTGGTCGGGCGTCCGACCGGCAAGAGCCGCTATCCGGTAGGTCAGCGTCAGCACCTGATTGATCGTCGCGGTGCTCATTGGCAAATCGGAATCGTACCGAGAGGGAAAGACGTAATCCGAACCACCGGCAAACGTCTTCAGAGCAATGAAAAAATCCAGCGCCTGCTGAGATAAGAACACCAAATGGGGATTGCGCCGCTTCATCCGCTCTTTCGGAATGGTCCACAGGGATTCGCTGAAATTGATTTCGTTCCAGGTAGCGTTGGTCAATTCACTTTTGCGAACCATGGTCAGCAACAGCAGCTTAGCGGCGACTCTCACGGATGAGGCAGTGCCGATGCGGTCCAGGTACTGATACATCAACGCGATTTCGTCAGGCCCTAGAGCGCGATCACGTGGCTCGAATTTAGCGATGCTTGCAGGACGCACCAGATCAGCCGGATTCTCAACCTTCTGGCCACGCTCTATCGCCCATCGGAACACCTGCATCACGATCTCGCGGGAGTGCACGGCCGTGGCCGGAGCTCCACGCTCCACGATTGCATCAGTCAGCGCTCGCAGATCCTCATGATTGATTTCCGCCAGTTTCTGATTACCGAAGTGCGGCTTTAGCTCGCGCTCGTAAACCGATCGGCGCATGTCACGCGTCGAGTCAGCCATCTGATACCCACGCAGCCATTTCTCAGCCCACGCATCAAACGTCTCTGCCCCTTTGGTGCGAGCCTTGGCACGGGCTTTCTCTTTGGCAGGTGACTTAACCGCCGAAACCATCTTTTTAGCCTCGCCCAGGCGCTCTCTGGCTTCCGCAAGTGTGATGCCACCCACGCCATAACGACCGAACGTGATGGTCTCCTGACGGCCATTGATTGAGTAGTTGTAACGAAATGAGATGGAACCGGCAGCAGTGACGGCCACGTACAGCCCGTCGCGGTCGTTCACCTTGTAGAGTTTTTCTTGCGGTTTGAGATTACGCAGCTTGGTATCGGTCAGCATGGCAGTTACGGATTCCATGGAAAAAATACCATACTCAGAAAAGTACTCATGCACCACGATAAAACCCAATGAAACCGGGCTGATGATGAGATTTGATACCATGCCCTTCCCTACTAGATCGACATGGTATCGGGCACCGAACATGGCATTTGGCTCAGTCAATGCCCCGTACCATGCCATACAAACACGGTGCTTGGCGATGCACAAAGCTGCCAGAATTTGCCAGACCCAAAAAGCCAAAAGCCCGCAATTACGCGGGCTCCAGGGCATTTCTTGCTAGATCGTGCCGGACGATGCCGGACGTCCAATCATTCCCACTCAATCGTAGCCGGCGGCTTGCTCGACACATCGTAAGTCACCCGCGAAATCCCTTCGATCTCATTGATGATCCGGCCGCTCACCGTCTCCAGCAGCTCATAAGGCAGGTGCGCCCAACGAGCAGTCATGAAGTCGATGGTTTCGACCGCGCGCAGCGCGACGACCCAGGCGTAGCGGCGGCCGTCGCCGACGACGCCAACCGATTTGACCGGCTGGAACACTACGAACGCTTGGCTGACCTTGTGATACCAGTCGGCCTTGCGCAGTTCTTCGATGAAGATGTGGTCGGCACGACGCAAAAGGTCGGCGTATTCCTTCTTCACTTCACCGAGGATGCGCACGCCCAGGCCTGGGCCTGGGAATGGGTGGCGGTAGACCATGTCGTAGGGCAGGCCGAGTTCGAGGCCCAGGCGGCGGACTTCGTCCTTGAACAGTTCGCGCAGTGGCTCGACCAGCTTGAGGTTCATTTCTTCCGGCAGGCCGCCCACGTTGTGGTGCGACTTGATGACGTGGGCCTTGCCGCTTTTCGCGCCAGCCGACTCGATGACGTCCGGGTAGATGGTGCCTTGCGCCAGGTACTTGATGTTGTCCAGCTTGCAGGACTCGGCATCGAACACGTCGATGAAGGTGCGGCCGATGATCTTGCGCTTCTTCTCTGGATCGCTCTCGCCTGCCAGGTTGTTCAGGAACTGCTCTTCGGCGTTGGCGCGGATCACCTTGACGCCCATGTTCTCGGCGAACATGGCCATTACTTGCTCGCCTTCATGCAGACGCAGCAGGCCGTTGTCGACGAATACGCAGGTCAGTTGATCGCCGATGGCCTTGTGCAACAGCGCCGCGACCACGGAGGAGTCAACGCCGCCGGAAAGGCCCAGCAACACGTTGTCAGTACCGACCTGAGCGCGAACCTGAGCGATAGCGTCTTCAGCAATCTTCGAAGGGGTCCACAGTGCTTCACAGCCACAGATGTCGAGGATGAAGCGCGACAGGATGCGACCGCCCTGCTTGGTGTGGGTCACCTCCGGGTGGAACTGCACGCCGTAGTAACCGCGCGCGTCGTCAGCCATACCGGCAATCGGGCAGCTCGGGGTGCTGGCCAGAATGTGGAAGTCTTCCGGCAGTTTGGTGACCTTGTCACCGTGGCTCATCCATACGTCGAGGCCAAACAGGCCGTCGGCGTCGATATGGTCTTCGATACCATCGAGCAGACGGCTTTTGCCGACTACGTCAACGCGAGCGTAGCCGAACTCGCGCAGCTCGGAACCGGCAACCTTGCCGCCCAACTGCTCGGCCATGGTCTGCATGCCGTAGCAGATACCGAAAACCGGCACACCCAGGTCAAATACCGCTTGCGGGCAGCGCGGGCTGTCGGCTTCGTGTACGGACTCGGGGCCGCCGGCGAGGATCACGCCTTTTGGAGCGAATTCGCGAATCGCTTCGTCGTCCATGTCAAACGGATGCAGCTCGCAATACACGCCGATTTCGCGCACGCGGCGGGCGATCAGCTGGGTGTACTGGGAACCGAAGTCGAGGATCAGGATACGGTGGGCGTGAATGTCGAGGGCCATGACTCATTCTCGTCAAAAAACAGAAACGACACGGGGCTGCGTCAACAGCCCCGGCTATGAAACTTGCTGGCCTGCATCGCGGCAAACACCCCGATGCAGTCCGGATCAACCGACGCGATAGTTCGGCGCTTCCTTGGTGATCTGCACGTCATGGACGTGGGACTCAGCCATACCGGCACCGGTGATGCGAACGAACTCGGGCTTGGTGCGCATCTGCTCGATGTCGGCACTGCCGGTGTAACCCATGGAGGAACGCAGGCCGCCCATCAACTGATGGATGATGGCCGACAACGGACCTTTATAGGCCACACGGCCTTCGATACCTTCAGGCACCAGTTTCTCGGCACCTGCGGACGAATCCTGGAAGTAGCGATCGGACGAGCCTTGCGCCTGGGACATCGCACCCAGCGAACCCATGCCGCGATAGGCTTTGTAGGAACGACCCTGGAACAGTTCAATCTCACCTGGCGCTTCTTCAGTACCGGCGAACATCGAGCCCATCATCACGCAGGAGGCGCCAGCCACGATAGCCTTGGACAGGTCACCGGAGAAGCGGATACCGCCGTCGGCGATCATCGGCACGCCAGTGCCTTCAAGGGCAGCGGAGACGTTGGCGATGGCGCTGATCTGCGGCACGCCGACACCGGCAACGATACGCGTGGTGCAGATGGAGCCCGGGCCGATACCGACCTTGACTGCATCGGCGCCAGCAGCAACCAGAGCCTTCCCAGCTTCGCCAGTGGCGATGTTGCCGCCGATGACCTGCACCTGAGGGAAGTTTTCCTTGACCCAGCGGACGCGGTCGATCACGCCTTTGGAATGGCCGTGAGCGGTATCGACGACCACGACGTCAACGCCAGCCGCGACCAGTGCGGTGACGCGCTCGCCGGTGTCCTTGCCGGTACCGACTGCAGCGCCGACGCGCAGGCGAGCCTGATCGTCCTTGCTGGCCAGCGGGTAAGCCTTGGCTTTTTCGATGTCCTTGACGGTCATCATGCCCTTGAGCGCGAAGTTGCCGTCGACGATCAGGACTTTTTCCAGACGGTGCTTGTGCAGCAGTTCGCGCACTTCGTTCTTGTCGGCGCCTTCGCGCACAGTGACCAGGCGCTCTTTGGGCGTCATCACTTCGCGAACAGGGACATCAAGACGGTTTTCGAAGCGTACGTCGCGGGACGTCACGATGCCGACTAGGTCGCCATTGTGCAGAACCGGTACGCCGGAAATGTTGTGCATGCGGGTGAGTTCGAACAGATCGCGAACAGTGGCGTCGGCTTCGATCGTGATCGGGTCTTTAACGACGCCGGCCTCGAACTTCTTGACCTTGCGCACTTCGGCAGCTTGCTGCTCGATGGTCATGTTCTTGTGGATGATACCGATACCGCCTTCCTGGGCCATGGCAATTGCCAGACGGGCCTCGGTGACTGTATCCATTGCAGCAGAGACCAAAGGTATATTCAGCTCGATGCCACGGGTCAAACGGGTTTTCAGACTGACTTCGTTGGGAAGTACCTCGGAATAACCGGGCACAAGGAGAATGTCGTCGAATGTAAGGGCTTCTTGACTGATACGCAGCATCGCGGGGGCTCCCGGGCGGGAAATTGGAAGCGCGCCATTATACCCACAGACCCCGCCCGGCTCAATGTAAACCTCAGCCTATTATCAAAGCTGTTTATAGACGCACATTAACGCAGGAGACCGGGCGATCCAGACGTTCGGCGAAGTCATCCAGAAAGGTCTGCGTGAACGACGCATCCAGCCAGTTATTGAAGATGAAACCGAGGTTGGAAAACCCGCAGGCGTCGAGAAAAAGAAAGCCGTTGATGTCATCTTCGTGGCGGCATTCGGGGCAGGTGAAATTATCGGTGTGACCGGGCATCCAGTCTTCCAGGCTGTCGAACAGCGCCTCCCCTACTTCGCGGCGACACTCCGGGCAACCGGCCTCTTCGGCAAAGTCGTTCAGCGGGGTATAGATGCAGCGCTTGGTGACGATTTCCAGGCCATTGACGACCTGCCCGAACGGCAACGCATCGGGGTTCTTCACCACCCGCTTCGCTCCGGGTGCCACTGCGTAGGCCATCTTGTTATAGGTGCGTCCACACGTGGTCAACTCCGGCTCGACCACATCGAGCTTGACCAGCCAGCGCAGGATCAGCCGCGCCCTGGCCTCGTGCCCGGGAAAGGTGGAAATTTGCGGGACGATGATGCTTTGGGTGTTCATAACGGAGCGTCGCTTAAAGCTGTTCGAGGCCGCAGCTTAATAGGCTGGCCATTCAGGTCAAGAAGCAATCCTGCCTTTACCGACGAGACAGACCTGTGCGCCAGACCGGCATTGCCATTATGATGCCGGACATGATCAAAGACCCTTTCGCAAGACTCGGCCTCGACCGGGAAGTCCTTACTGTCAGCCAGCTCAACGGCCGTGCCCGTGTGCTGCTGGAAGACGTGTTCAGCAGCATCTGGGTCGAGGGGGAGATCTCCAACCTCTCGCGCCCGGCGTCGGGCCATGTGTACTTCACGCTGAAGGACTCTGGCGCGCAGGTGCGCTGTGCCTTGTTCCGGCAGAGCGCGGCACGTGTGCGTCAGGCGCTCAAGGACGGCTTGCAGGTCAAGGTGCGCGGCAAGGTCTCGCTGTTTGAAGGCCGCGGCGACTATCAGTTGATTCTCGACACGGTGGAACCTGCCGGTGATGGTGCGTTGCGCCTGGCATTCGATGCGTTGAAAGCCAAGCTCAGCGACGAAGGCCTGTTCAGCGCCGAGCGCAAGGTCGCACTGCCGCTGCACCCGCAACGTATCGGGATTATCAGCTCTCCGACCGGTGCGGTGATCCGCGACATCATCAGCGTGTTCCGCCGTCGCGCGCCGCGGGTCGAGCTGACCTTGATTCCCACAGCCGTTCAGGGTCGCGAGGCGATCAACCAGATTGTCCGCGCGCTGAAGCTGGCCGACAGCAGGGGCTTCGATGCGTTGATCCTGGCCCGTGGTGGCGGCTCGCTGGAGGACCTGTGGTGCTTCAACGAAGAAGCTGTCGCCCGCGCCATCGACGCGTGCGTGACGCCGATTGTCAGCGCTGTCGGGCATGAAACCGATGTATCCATCAGCGACTTTGTCGCCGACGTGCGCGCACCGACGCCCTCCGCTGCCGCCGAACTGCTCGCCCCGGATTCCAGCGACCTGCATCGACGCGTCGACAACCTGCACCGGCGACTGGTCAGCCGCATGCAGGACCGCCTGATGCGCGAGCGGCTGCGTCTGGAGGGTATTTCCCGGCGTCTGCGCCACCCTGGCGAGCGCTTGCGTCAACAGTCGCAACGGCTGGATGATCTGGACATGCGCCTGCGCCGCGCCTTCGAACAGAACATGCATCAACGCCAAGTGCGTCTGGCGCACCTGCAGAGCCGCCTTGCTGCCCAGCACCCGGGGCGGACCCTGGCCTTTTTGCGCCAGCGTCTGGATGCCCTGGCCGAGCGTCTGCCGCGAGCCATTCGTGAACAGATCAAGGCGCGCAAGCTGCAACTGCAAAGTCAGGTGCAGACCCTCAACGTGGTCAGCCCGCTCGCCACACTGGGACGCGGTTACAGCATCCTGCTCGACGAGCGCGGCCATGCGATCCGCAGCGCGGCACAGACGCAAACGGGCCAACGGCTTACCGCCAGGCTCGGCGAAGGCGAACTGCAGGTGCGCGTTGAAGACAATCACCTCACACCCGTGACCCTCTCCCTTCTGGACTGACTGCCTGATGCTACGTTTTATCGCCCCGCTGTTCGCCCTGCTGCTCTGTCTTCCCGCTCACGCTGACAGCTTTATTACCCGCGCACTCGACAAACCGGTGCCAGGCGGCGTGGCGGTTGTCGATCTGGGCACTGGCGCTCAGGCTCCGACCGCCACCTATCAAGGCAAACCGGTGCTGGTGGTCAAGGAACAGGGCACGCGCTGGCTGGCCATCGTGGGCATTCCGTTGACCGTCAAACCCGGCACTCAGCAAGTCACGTCCGGCGGGCGCACGCTCAACTTCACCGTTGGCAGCAAGAAATACCCGGAGCAACACATCACGCTCAAGAACAAACGTCAGGTCAATCCCAACCCTGAAGACAACAAACGCATCGAGGGCGAGTTGGCCGAGCAACTGCGCGCTTACCGCAGTTTCAGCCCAGGCACGCCAAGCAACCTGATTCTGGACAAGCCGGTCAACGGCCCACTGTCGAGCAAATTCGGCGTGCGTCGCTTCTTCAACGGCGAAGAGCGCAACCCGCATTCGGGACTCGACTTCGCGGTTCCGGCCGGCACACCGATCAAGTCCCCGGCAGCGGGCAAGGTCATCCTGACCGGCAATTACTTCTTCAATGGCAACACCGTATTCGTCGATCACGGGCAAGGCTTCATCAGCATGTTTTGCCATATGTCGAAGATCGACGTGAAGGTCGGCGACCTCGTCCCGCGTGGCGGAGTGGTCGGCAAGGTCGGCGCCACCGGTCGCGCAACCGGGCCGCATATGCACTGGAACGTCAGCCTCAACGATGCGCGCGTGGACCCGGCGATCTTCATCGGCGCTTTTCAGCCATAAGCCTGTTGGTGAGCGAGCGTTACGGCGCTCGCTCACGCAAGCCCTCACTTGCGCACATCGCTTTCGACCAACAATAACCTGGATATAACGCTTTAAATACCGCTATAAAAAATCGTCAAAGGCGTATTTTCGAGAATTTATTCCAATCTTTTTCAAGTGCTTGCCATCATCCATGCCAATGGTTACGGTTGGCCTCATGAAAACCTCTCAAACCCTTATTCTGTCGCGCCAACACCGGTGCCTCAGCCTGGTCAGCGCCCGACTGCCTGGCTAGCATGCTGTGCCTCGTCCCTGTGTTCGCAATTCCCTGTGCTATCTATCCAGAACGGCAGGCCGCCCAACCCCGGCCCCGTGAATACAAAAGGATTTCCTGATGACCATGCTCAAAGACCCTTCGAAGAAGTACCGTGCGTTCCCGACCATTGATCTGCCTGACCGCACCTGGCCTTCGAAGACCATCGATGCAGCGCCGATCTGGTGCAGCTCCGACCTGCGCGACGGCAACCAGTCGCTGATCGAACCCATGGACGCGGCCAAGAAACTGCGCTTCTGGAAAACCCTGGTCAGCGTTGGCGTCAAGGAAATCGAGGCATCCTTTCCATCGGCTTCGCAGACTGACTTCGACTTCGTGCGTACCCTGATCGAAGACGGCCATATCCCGGATGACACCACCATCCAGGTACTGACCCAGGCTCGCGAAGACTTGATCGCCCGCACCTTCGAATCGCTGCGCGGCGCGAGAAAGGCCATTGTTCACCTGTATAACGCGACCAGCCCGTCGTTCCGCCGCATCGTCTTCAATCAGGACAAGGCCGGGGTGAAAGAGATCGCGGTCAACGCGGCCAAGCTGTTCGTTAAATATGCAGCACAACAGCCTGAAACCCAGTGGACCTTCGAGTACTCGCCGGAAACCTTCAGTGCGACCGAGCTGGAATTCGCCAAGGAAGTCTGCGATGCGGTGATCGAGGTGTGGAACCCGACGCCCGAGAACAATGTGATCCTCAACCTCCCGGCCACCGTGGAAGTGGCGACACCCAACATTTACGCTGACCAGATCGAATGGTTCGGCCGCAACATTACCCGCCGCGACAGCGTGCTGATCAGCCTGCATACCCACAACGACCGTGGTACGGGCGTTGCCGCTACCGAGCTGGGCCTGATGGCCGGCGCAGATCGCGTCGAGGGCTGCCTGTTCGGTAACGGCGAGCGGACCGGCAACGTCGATCTGGTCACCGTGGCCCTGAACCTTTACACCCAAGGCATCAACCCGGAGCTGGATTTCTCGGATATCGACGGTGTGCGCAAGGTCGTCGAAGAATGCAACCAGATTCCTGTGCACCCACGTCACCCGTACGTTGGCGACCTGGTGCACACCGCGTTCTCCGGTTCGCACCAGGATGCGATTCGCAAGGGTTTCACCCAGCAGAAGGAGGGCGAGTTGTGGGAAGTGCCTTACCTGCCGATTGACCCGGCCGACATCGGTCGCAGCTACGAGGCGGTGATTCGCGTCAACAGCCAGTCGGGCAAAGGTGGCATCACTTACCTGCTGGAACAGGAATATGGCATCTCCCTGCCACGCCGCATGCAGATCGAGTTCAGCCAGGTGGTTCAGGGTGAAACCGATCGTCTGGGTCTGGAGATGACGGCCGAGCAGATTCACTCGCTGTTGCGTCGTGAGTACCTGCAAGCCAACGTTCCTTATGCGCTGATCAGCCATAAGTTGCAGGAGGAGAACGGCAACAGCTCGGTGGATGCCGAGGTGCACGTCGACGGCGAAACCCAGCACTGGCGCGGCAAGGGCAAGGGCGCCTTGGAAGCACTGGTTGCCGGTCTGCCGGTGGCCGTGGAAATCATGGATTACAACGAGCATGCGATCGGCTCGGGTACCACCGCCAAGGCGGCCGCCTACATCGAGCTGCGCGTGAATGGCGAACGCGCCGTCCATGGCGTGGGCATCGATGAAAACATCACCACGGCGAGCTTCCGCGCCCTGTTCAGTGCCCTGAATCGTTCACTCAGCCAGACCCAGGCCAAAGCGGCCTGATTCGATAGCCGGATGGCGGACGCAGGTCCGTCATCCGCATCGCCCTCTTCCCTCCCCGCCTCACACTGCACCAGCCTCTTGCATTCCGCGCATGACCCTGCCTGTTTCGGCATAATCTTTTTCATTTATGCTGTGGTAGCATGCTGCCCTTACTCCAGAGCGCGCCCAATCCAACAGCAATTCATATGCTGACGATGCCTGCTCGGACTTACCTGCCAGCTGCACCTTTCCTATAAAACCAAGACGACTATTGCATTGATTTCCGGACGAAAAGAATGCTCGGGCAGACCCACCGTGCATTGAAATTACCATCGGCCTCGGTACGCTGAGCTGATCCAATCACATTTGGAGCGATTATGCCCAAGGCTTCCCATCAAGATTTGCGCCGTAGCTTCCGCGCGCTCACCTCGTCGAACGCTTGCTTTCACACAGCCTCGGTGTTCGACCCCATGTCAGCGCGAATCGCAGCGGATCTGGGCTTTGAAGTAGGCATCCTCGGCGGCTCCGTGGCGTCGCTGCAAGTCCTGGCAGCCCCTGACTTCGCCCTGATCACCCTGAGCGAATTCGTTGAACAGGCCACGCGCATCGGCCGTGTCGCACAGCTCCCGGTCATCGCGGACGCAGACCATGGTTATGGCAATGCCCTTAACGTCATGCGCACCGTTGTCGAACTGGAACGTGCCGGTATTTCTGCACTGACGATCGAAGATACCTTGCTGCCGGCACAGTTCGGACGCAAATCCACTGATCTGATTTCCACTGCCGAAGGTGTTGGCAAGATCCGCGCAGCGCTGGAGGCTCGCGTCGATCCAGAGATGTCGATTTTCGCTCGTACCAACGCAGCGATCATTCCGGTTCAGGAAGCCATCAGCCGGGTTCAGCAGTATCAGGCTGCCGGGGCTGACGGCATTACCATCGTCGGCATTCGTGACTTCGATCACCTGGCGCAGATATCCGAAGGCGTGACCGTACCGCTGATGCTGGTGACGTACGGCAACCCGGAACTGCACGACAACGCGCGCCTTGCCGAGATGGGTGTGAGGATTTGCGTGCATGGCCACGCAGCGTACTTCGCGGCGATCAAGGCCACCTATGACTGCCTGCGCGAGCAGCGTCAGATACTGGGTAAAGAATCGAACATGAGTGCGACTGAACTGACCCACACCTACACGCAGCCTGAAGACTACGTAGAGTGGGCCCGTAAGTTCATGAACGTGAACGAGTGACAGGCAACGCTGGACGCTGCGCCGCCTGATCAGGGGCGCAAGCAGCTGAATGCCCACGCAACACTGTGCGCGGGCATGATGAGCGTCACTTCGGACGCAAAGCAGGCGATATCACGCGGTGGTGTTTACACCGCCACCGGTTTCCAGCTGCAGCAACGAGGCCTGCAACGTCTGCAGGTTGGCGCTGATGGTCGCGATCTGGCCCTGAATCGCCATGGATTTCTGCGCCTTCTCTTCCGCTGACCCTTTACCGCTTTGAGCAGCAGCCAGCTGCGCCTTCTGCTCGGCGAGTTGCTTCTGAGCGTCCTTGATCTGCTGCTTTATCTGCTCGATCGTCTGATTGAGAGACGATTCGCTGGAGCCACCCACGCTGCCGCCGCCACCCGCTGCACCGGCCTTGCCACCTTCAGTCGACGCCTGATCAGAGCTTTTCTCTGTTTCGGTAGTCGTGGTGGCTGCAGCAGTCGCGGTCTTGGCCGTTTCAGCATCAGTAGGCTTGACCGTTAGCGTCAACGAGCTTGAGTAACTGTTCAGCGTGGAGGTATTGATAGTAGTCATGACGGTCTCCTGGAAGTC
This sequence comes from Pseudomonas cerasi, assembly GCF_900074915.1. Taxonomy (GTDB): domain Bacteria; phylum Pseudomonadota; class Gammaproteobacteria; order Pseudomonadales; family Pseudomonadaceae; genus Aquipseudomonas; species Aquipseudomonas cerasi. Next base: position 1,330,687 of record NZ_LT222319.1, on the reverse strand, counting down.
TGGAACAGCTATCGGCCGACTGGAAACATTCTGAAGTACTTTTATTGAATATTGAAAGAGTCCGCGTCCAGCCCGGCCGGAAACCGCGTACGGTAGGCTTGCAGGTCTGCCGCGCTGAGCGTCGCCCTGAACACTCCATCCGCTTCGCCCGCGCTCAACAGGCTCTCGCCCTGAAAATCCAGGACCTGACTGTCACCGGTGTACGCAAAGCCCTTGCCGTCCGACCCGACGCGATTGACCGCCGCCACGTAGCACAGGTTTTCAATGGCTCTGGCGGGCAGCAGGCGGTTCCAGTGCAGACGCCGTGCGCCCGGCCAGTTGGCGGTGTACAGCAACAGATCGGTGTCCTGGGCGTCACGGCTCCAGACCGGAAAGCGCAGGTCATAGCAGATCAGCGGGCGTACACGCCAGCCGTTGAGCTCAAACATCACCTGGCGATCACCCGGCGTGTAGTGCTCGTGTTCACCGGCCATGCGAAACAGATGACGCTTGTCGTAATGCAGTAGTTCACCGTCTGGCCGCGCCCACAACAGGCGATTGCGATGACTGCCATCGGCAGCGCGCATCATGACGCTGCCGGTCACCACGGCGTTGATACGCCTGGCCTGCGCCAATAGCCATAGCGATGTAGGCCCGGCTTCCGGCTCTGACAGGGCCTCGGACTCCATCGAGAAACCGGTGGTGAACATCTCTGGCAGGATCACCAGGTCCGCGCCGCGCGCCTGATCCAGCAATGGCTCGAAATGCTCGAGATTGGCCTCGCGATCATGCCACGCCAGCGTGGTCTGGATCAGTGCGAGGTTGAGGTTGGGCAGCCCGCTTATATCGCGCATAGTTTCTCCGCCGCCAGACGCAGCGTCTCTTCCTGTTTGGCGAAGCACAGGCGGATCAGGCGCTGCCCTTCTGGCGGGCTCTGGTAGAACACCGAAATCGGAATGCTCGCCACGCCATGCTCACGGGTCATCCACAAGGCCATATCGACGTCATTGAGGTCGGGCCTGATCTGCGAGTAATCGACCAACTGGAAATAAGTCCCGCCCACCGGCCGGAAGCTGAAACGCGACTCGGCCAGATGACTGCAGAAAAAGTCGCGCTTGGCCTGATAGAAGCCTGGCAGTTCATCGACATGCTCAGGGTGTTCGGCCATGAAGTCGGCCAATGCGTATTGCAACGGCGTGACACCACAGAAGCTCACATACTGATGCACCTTGCGCAGTTCGGACGTCAGCGCAGGCGGCGCGACCACGTAACCGGTTTTCCAGCCTGTGACGTGATAGGTCTTGCCGAACGAGCTGACGACGAAGGCGCGCTGATACAGCGCTTCGTGGTCGAGCACACTGACGTGGCGTGCGCCGTCAAACACCAGGTGTTCATAGACTTCATCACTGAGCAGGTAAATGTCGCGATCGGCGATCAGCGCGGCCAGTCGATCAAGCTCTGCACGACTGATCAGAGCGCCGCTGGGGTTGTGCGGGCTGTTGATGACAATCATGCGGGTACGCGGGCTCAGCGCATCGCTGAGCTTTTGCCAGTCGATGGAGAAGTCATCCAGCCCTAGTTGCACATGAACGCAGCGCCCACCGGCCAATTCGACGGCAGGCTCGTAGCTGTCATAACAAGGGTCGAAAATGATCACTTCATCGCCAGCACGAATAACGCTATGGATCGCGCAGAAAATCGCTTGGGTGGCACCCGGTGTGATAGTGATTTCAGTGTCCGCGTTGACCGTACGCCCATAGCTGCGGGCGATCTTTGCCGCAACTTGCTGACGAAGCGCAGGCAGCCCGGTCATCGGTGAGTATTGGTTATGGCCTTGAGTGACGTGTCGGCAGACCGCATCACGCAGCGCCTGCGGCCCGTCAAAATCAGGAAACCCCTGGGACAGGTTGATAGCTCCGGTTTCGGCGGCCAGCTGTGACATGACGGTGAAGATAGTGGTGCCCACGTTGGGCAACTTGCTGTCGATCATGGAACCCTTTCCCTGCAATCTCCCGGCACCGGGCGGCACGGGGTCAGGCAGGATAGCCCATTAAACGGACACAAAAAAAGGCGCCGAAGCGCCTTTTTCCCGATGCTGACTCAGCGCTTGTCGCGGCGCTTCTTGTCGGCCTTCTTGTGGTGCGACATCATCCGACGCTTCTTGTTGACCTGACGGTCGGTGAGCGTGTTCTTGTTGCCTTCATACGGGTTCTCGCCGCCCTTGAACTCGATACGGATCGGCGTACCGACCAGTTTGAGCACACGCCGGTAAGTGTTTTCCAGGTAACGGACGTAGGACTTGGGTACTTTCTCGACCTGGTTACCGTGGATCACGATCAGCGGCGGGTTGGCACCACCCAAATGAGCGTAGCGCAGCTTGATGCGGCGGCTGCCGACCATCGGTGGCGCATGCTCGCTGACCGCATCTTCGAGAATCTGGGTCAGGCGGCTGGTTGGCCAGCGGGTTACCGCAGACTTGAACGAGTTCTGTACCGACTGATACAGGTTGCCCACGCCCGTGCCGTGCAGTGCGGAGATGAAGTGGATGTCGGCGAAGTCGACGAAGAACAACCGGCGCTCCAGCTCGATCTTCACGAAATCGCGTTCGCCCGGCGTCATGCCGTCCCACTTGTTCAGCGCGATGACCAGCGCACGACCCGCTTCAAGGGCGAAGCCCAGCAGGTTCAGGTCGTGGTCGACCACACCTTCGCGGGCGTCCATCACAAAGATCACCACGTTGGCGTCCTTGATGGCCTGCAGCGTCTTGACCACCGAGAACTTTTCAACTTCCTCGTGGATCTTGCCGCGCTTGCGCACACCCGCGGTGTCGATCAGCGTGTACTTCTCTTCGTTACGCTCGAAGGGAATGTAGATACTGTCGCGCGTGGTGCCTGGCTCGTCATAGACGATAACCCGGTCTTCACCCAGCATACGGTTGACCAGCGTCGACTTGCCGACGTTGGGACGACCGATGATGGCGATCTTGATGCCGTCTTTCTCGCTAGGGCCGGGAATGCGCTTGGCTTCCTGACCTTCGGCGACTTCCTCGACCTCAACGCCCTCTTCAGGCTCGTCTTCGTCCCTGGGGAATTCGCGCAGAGCGATTTCGAGCATCTGCGAGATACCACGACCGTGGGCACCGGCCACCGGGATGGCATCGCCCAGGCCCATCGGGCTGAACTCGGCGCGTGCCAGGTTCTCGTCGATGTTGTCGATCTTGTTGGCAACCACGTAGGAACGCTTGTTGCGCTTGCGCAGGTGCTCACCAATCATCTGATCAGCAGCGGTGTAGCCCGCACGGGCGTCCACCAGAAACAGCACCACATCGGCTTCTTCAATGGCCAGCAGCGACTGCTCGGCCATCTTTTCGTCCATGCCATGCTCGTCACCGGAGATACCGCCGGTGTCGATCAGAATATAGGAGCGCCCTTGCCACTTCGCCTCTCCGTATTGGCGATCACGGGTAAGACCGGACAGATCGCCGACAATGGCGTCGCGAGTCCTGGTCAGGCGGTTGAACATGGTGGACTTGCCGACGTTCGGTCGACCCACCAGGGCGATTACGGGAACCATGCGGCTCTCCACTTCGTTATTTCAGAAAATACAAAAGCCGCTGCAGGGCAGCGGCCGGAGTTCGGGGCGATGCCACAAAGGCACCGCAGCCTTGCCGAAGCAAGGGCACCCGGGGCCATTGGCCCCGGGCATGGACACTTATTGCTTGATGGTCAGGGCTTCCAGTTTGCCGCTGTTGCCATACACGTAAATCATGTCCCCAACCACCAGCGGACGCGCACGCAGGCCGTCGCTGTCGATACGTTCGCGACCGACAAAACGACCGTCCACCTGGCTCAACAGGTGCAGGTAGCCTTCCATGTCACCGACCGCTACGTAGCTGGAATACACTTCCGGCGCGCCGAGCTGGCGGCGAGCCAGTGATTCGTTGCTCCACAGTGCAGAGGACGAACGCTCGTCGATACCTTCGACAGTACCGGAGGCCAGAGTGGCATAGACGCTGCCAAAGCCCTGGGCGACACCCGAGTAGCTCGAAGCATCACGCTGCCAGAGCACACGACCGCTTTCCAGATCGAGACCGGCGACGCGACCCTGATAGGTAGCAACGTACAGCGTACCGCCGGACAGCAACAGGCCGCCGTCGATATCGACCACACGATCCAGTTCCGAGCGACCTTGCGGGATGGCAACACGCTGCTCCCAGATCGGCACGCCGTTAGTGATATCCAGAGCGACGACCTTGCCGGTCGACAGACCTGCCACGGCAAGACGGTTGGTCGCCAGCGGAGCACCGGTACCGCGCAGGGTCAGCACCGCCGGGGTACTTTCGTAGATCCAGAGCTGCGAACCGGTAGAGGCGTCAAAACCGACGATGCGGTCATCCTGAGTCTGGACAACGACCACGGAACCGTTGGTGGCAGGCGGAGCCAGCACTTCGCTGGTGACGCGAGCGCGCCACTTTTCTTCACCGGACGTGGCGTCCATGGCAATCACTTCACCCTTGAGGGTGCCGATCATCACCAGTCCGTAGCCCACGCCGACTGCACCGGAAACGGGCAGGTCGAGATCCTTCTTCCAGATCACGTCGCCAGTCAGACGGTCCAGCGACACGACTTCGCCCGTGACGTCAGCCGCATAGATGCGGTCGCCATCAATGGCCGGCACGAGCATGTTGTAAGTCTTGCCCTGACCGTCGCCAATGGAACGGCTCCACTGCTTATGCAGAACCACTTCTTCTTTGAAGTCGGTCAGCTCGGCCGGAGGCAATTCCTTTTTGCTGTTGCTGCTGCAACCCGCGGCCAGAATGGCCAGAGCCAGCAATGCTGCATGTTTCCAACGAATCACGTCACGCATCCCCTTTCGCCAGATCGTCGAGCTTCATTTGCAGGCCACCCACTGCTGCGTCTTCGGACAGAGCAGATTTGGCCTTTTGGTATGCAGCATACGCCTCGTCGGTACGACCCAGCTGTACCAGCAGGTCACCCTTGAGTTCTTCACGACTGGCGAGGAAAGCCTTGTCGGCATCGCCGTCGAGCAGCTTCAGCGCGTCATCGGTCTTGTTCTGCGCAGCCAGCACGCGTGCCAGACGCTGACGGGCAATCTCGCCCAGCGTGTCATTGGCAGGTTTGTCGGCCACGGTTTTCAGATCGGCTGCAGCATCGTCCAGCTTGCCAGCATCGACCGCCACCTTGGCGACGAACAGGCTACCGAACTGTGCGTAGGTAGTGCCACCGAATTCGCTTTTCAGTTTGCCGGAGATCTCAGCGACACGTGCGGTGTCTGCCTGACCACTGGGCGTCAGTGCGGTTTCCAGCAATTGCTGATAAAGCATCGAGGCGCCTTGCGACTGGCTGGCCTGATACCTGTGCCAGAACTGCCAACCCAGAACCACGACCAACGCAAGCAGACCGCCGGTCAACAGAGGTTTGCCGTTGCGCTGCCACCAGTCCTTCATTACCGCCAGCTCTTCATCTTCGGTACCCGACACCCCAATACTCCTATTCGCTAAACGGCTGTTAAATCAGCTTCAACCCTGCACGACGCAGGAGGCCAGGTGCTCTGACAGAGCATCCCAGGCAATATTTTGTTGTTCACCCTGGCCACGCAGGGGCTTGACGCCAATGACCTTCGCCGCCAGTTCTTCTTCGCCGAGGATCAGTGCGAACAGCGCACCGCTCTTGTCGGCCTTCTTGAACTGGCTTTTGAAGCTGCCGGCACCGGCGTTGACCTGCAACCGCAGGGTCGGCAGCTGATCACGGACCTTTTCGGTCAATGCCAGTGACGCCAGCTCGGCCGCTTCGCCGAATGCGCACAGGTAGACATCGACCTGACGGGCAATCTCTTCCGGCACCTGTTCAAGGGTTTCGAGCAGCAGAACCAGACGCTCGATACCCATCGCGAAACCGACGCCTGCAGTAGGCTTGCCACCCATCTGCTCGACCAGACCGTCGTAACGACCGCCCGCACAGACCGTACCCTGGGCACCGAGTTGATCGGTGACCCACTCGAAAACGGTCTTGCTGTAGTAGTCCAGGCCACGCACCAGCTTGGGATTGATCACATAAGGAATACCGGCGGCGTCCAGACGGGCCTTCAGGCCTTCGAAGTGAACGCGGGATTCGTCATCCAGGTAGTCCGCCAGTTTCGGCGCATCGACCAGCACAGCCTGGGTTTCAGGGTGCTTGGTGTCCAGCACGCGCAGCGGGTTGGTTTTCAGGCGGCGCTGGCTGTCTTCGTCCAGTTGGTCGAGACGGGCCGAGAGGTATTCGACCAGCGCGTCGCGATAACGCGCACGCGCCTCGCTGGTGCCCAGGCTGTTCAGCTCGAGCTTCACGGCGTTGCGGATGCCCAGCAGGCCCCACAGGCGCCAGGTCATGACAATCAGTTCGGCATCGATATCCGGACCGTCCAGGTTGAAAACCTCGACACCGATCTGATGAAACTGACGATAACGGCCTTTCTGTGGACGCTCGTGACGGAACATCGGACCGATGTACCACAGTTTTTGAACCTGGCCGCCGCCAGTGATGCCGTGTTCGAGGACCGCACGCACGCATGCGGCAGTGCCTTCAGGGCGCAGGGTCAGAGAGTCACCGTTACGATCGGCGAAGGTGTACATCTCTTTCTCGACGATATCGGTCACTTCACCGATGGAGCGCTTGAACAGCTCGGTGAATTCGACGATAGGCATACGAATCTGGCGGTAACCGTAGTTATCCAGCAGACGGGCAACAGTGCCTTCGAAGTGACGCCACAACGGCGTCTGCTCGGGCAGGATGTCGTTCATGCCACGAATGGCTTGTAGAGACTTACTCACAGAAAATCCTTAGCAATCCGGGTTAGCCGCGCACGATGACCGAGGCGTCGGCTTCGGCTTTTTCAGCCGCTTTCTCGCGAATCAAGCGTTCCAGCTCATTCACGAGATTGTCATTGGTCAGTTTCTGCGCGGGTTTGCCGTCGATGTAGATCAGGTTCGGCGTACCACCGGTCAGGCCGATATGCGCCTCTTTGGCTTCGCCCGGACCATTGACCACACAACCGATGACCGCAACATCGAGCGGAACCAGCAAATCCTCGAGGCGAACTTCCAGCTCGTTCATGGTCTTGACCACATCGAAGTTCTGCCGTGAGCAGCTCGGGCAGGCGATGAAGTTGATTCCACGCGAACGAAGGCGCAACGATTTGAGAATGTCGTACCCGACCTTCACTTCCTCGACCGGGTCAGCCGCCAGCGAGATGCGGATAGTATCGCCAATTCCTTCGGCGAGCAGCATACCGAGACCGACAGCCGATTTCACCGTACCTGAACGCAAGCCACCGGCTTCGGTGATGCCCAGGTGCAGCGGCTGAACAATCTCCTTGGCCAGCAGGCGATAGGCAGCGACGGCCATAAACACATCGGAAGCCTTGACGCTGACCTTGAAGTCCGGAAAGTTCAGGCGTTCCAGGTGCTCGACATGGCGCAGCGCAGATTCTACCAAGGCCTCTGGCGTAGGCTCGCCGTACTTCTTCTGCAGGTCTTTTTCCAGCGAACCGGCGTTGACGCCGATACGGATCGGGATGCCTCGATCACGCGCAGCATCGACCACGGCACGCACACGGTCCTCACGACCGATATTGCCCGGGTTGATACGCAGACAGTCGACGCCCAGCTCCGCCACACGCAGGGCGATGCGGTAATCGAAGTGGATGTCGGCGACCAGCGGCACCTTGACCAGTTGCTTGATGCGGCCGAACGCTTCGGCAGCGTCCATGTCGGGCACCGAAACACGCACGATGTCGACACCCGCCGCTTCCAGACGATTGATCTGTGCCACGGTAGCGGCCACAGCGTTGGTATCACTGTTGGTCATGCTTTGCACCGCGATCGGTGCATCACCGCCGACTGGTACGGAACCGACCCATATTTTCCGGGATTCGCGACGCTTGATTGGAGATTCGCCGTGCATGACTTATTGCCCTAGCTTCAGGCGAGCAGTTTCGCCGCTGGTAAAAGGTGCTACATCCACAGGCTGACCGTTGTAGCTGACCTGCGCACCATGCGCGTAGCCCAGACGCAGGGTCAACGGCGGCTTGCCGCTGACATCCAGACTGTCGCCCTTGCGCTTGAGGCCGCTGACCAGCACCTTGCCGTTTCCGTCAGTGACCTGGGTCCAGCAATCGGCAACGAACTGTACGGTCACCTGACCGGCACCCGCCACGACAGGCGCTGGCTGCTCGGCAGGTGCAGTCGGCATCGACGGCACGGTCGGCGCAGCAACGGGGGCTTGCGGCGTGCTCGCCGGTGGCGTGGCAGCAGCAGGCGTCTGTGTTTGTGGTTGTGCGGTTGCATGACCTGTAACGCTGGAAGCCGGGGCCGCTGGCGCAGCAGCTGGCGCCTCACTGGCAGGCGCACCGGTATTCAACGGCAAGGAAGTTTGTCCGGAGGCAGGCGTTTCAGCCACAGCAGGCTCTTCCGGCTCGTCGAGCGGGTGAATCTGCGTGGTGCCGTCGGCACTTTCGACTTCGACGTGCTCCATGTTCAGCCCGGACTGATCCTTGCCGCGCAAGGTCGCCTGATCCTGCCACCAGAAGAAACCACCGCCGACCAGGATCACCAGCAACAGCAGGCTGACGATACGCAGAATGTTGTGCGACAGCCTGACCGGCTCTTCGATACGGCCCAGCGCGTGGACCGAACTGCCTTTACCGTCAGTGCCGGTGAACTGGTCGAACTGTTCGACCAGCGCCGCCTGATCAAGGTCAAGCAGTTTAGCGTAGGCACGCACGTAGCCCCGGGCAAACGTATGCCCAGGCAGCTTTTCAAACTGGCCGTTCTCCAGATTGGTCAGGGAGGTCACGGTGAGATTGAGTCTCAAGGCCACATCTGGCAGCGACCAGCTCCTGCTCTCGCGGGCCTGGCGCAGGGTTTCTCCAGGATTCACGCGATTGGTTGCTACAACTTCGGGATGCGCCGCTTTCATCATTGCTCCGACAGGTATTGCTGATATTCCGGCGTACCGGGATAGAGTCTTTTCAACAGCAGGCCAAAGCTGGCTGCCTTGTTACGATCATCATATATCTTCGCCAGCCGTGTACCGAGCAATAGACTACGTGCATTTTGCTCGCTGAGTTGGCTAAAACGGTCGTAATAGTCACGCGCCGGCACATATTGCTTGTCTTCGTAGGACAGCTGAGCCATTTCCAGCAAGGATAATGGCAACTGACGGTCCAGGCGCAATGCCTTGGTAAAATGCTCGCGAGCCTGCTCGCGGTTGCCCAGTTTCAGCGAGGTCATGCCCAGGCTTTCAAAAACCCGTGACCGCTCAGGATACAGGTTGTCGGCAGCCGCCTGTTCAAAACGCTCGTAGGCTTCCTTGTAACGTTTTTGCTCGAACAGAAAACTGCCGTAATTGTTGACGATACGTGTTTCGTTATTGCTGGCGGCCAACGCCTTGCGAAAGTACTGCTCTGCCAGCTCCGGCTCCATCTCTGTCTGGAACACCAGGGCCAGCGCGGCGTTGGCCTGCGCATCCGAGCTGTCGAGTTCAAGCGCCTTTTTCAGCGGAACCTTGGCGCGCTCGGTCTGCCCCTGCTGGAAATAACCCAGGCCAAGCTGCACGTAAGCCTTGCGCGCTTCCTCGCGCCCCTGGGCCGTCGTCAGCGGGTTGACGTTACCGGTGGACACGCACGCTGTCAGCAGGACGACAACACAGAGCAGCAGCGAGGCACGCACAGGCATGGAGTCTCTCTCGGTCAGGTTCGCAGTCAGGTTCGAGTCACCGCGACAGGGGCCGCATCGGCCTCGGCGCTCAACTCACGCACTGCAATGTAGCGTTCGCTACGGCGTGTGCGGTCCATCACCTGCCCGACCAACTGGCCGCATGCAGCATCGATATCTTCACCGCGTGTGGTGCGCACAGTGACGTTATAACCGGCCTGATGCAACAGGTCCTGAAAACGACGGATTGCGTTGTTGCTGGGACGCTCGTAACCGGAGTGCGGAAACGGGTTGAACGGAATCAGGTTGATCTTGCAAGGTGTGTCCTTGAGCAGTTCGATCATCTCGACCGCGTGCTCTACCTTGTCGTTGATGTCCTTGAGCATGGTGTACTCGATGGTGAGCACACGCTTTTCGCCCAGATTGGACATATAGCGACGGCAGGACTCGAGAAGCATTTTCAACGGGTATTTCTTGTTGAGCGGCACCAACTGGTTGCGCAGCGCATCGTTCGGTGCGTGCAGCGACAAGGCCAGGGACACGTCGATGTGCTTGGAAAGCTCATCGATCATCGGCACCACACCGGAGGTGGACAAGGTCACCCGGCGCTTGGAAATGCCATACCCCAGGTCATCCATCATCAGATGCATGGCGGCAATGACATTGTCGAAGTTCAGCAGCGGCTCACCCATGCCCATCATCACCACGTTGGTGATGGCACGGTCGACGGTCGCCGGGACGCTGCCGAAGGATTTGTTGGCAATCCACACCTGACCGATGACTTCGGCGGCGGTGAGGTTGCTGTTGAAGCCTTGCTTGCCCGTGGAACAGAAGCTGCAATCCAGGGCACAGCCCGCCTGGGACGAAACACACAAGGTGCCACGCTTGCCCTGCGGAATGTAGACGGTCTCGACACAGCTGCCGGACTCTACGCGCACCACCCATTTACGGGTGCCGTCGCTGGAGATGTCCTCGCTGACCACTTCGGGACCGCGAACTTCGGCACAGGCCTTGAGCTTTTCGCGCAGGGCCTTGCTGACGTTCGTCATCGCGTCGAAATCGTCGACGCCGAAGTGGTGAATCCACTTCATGACCTGACCGGCACGGAAGCGCTTCTCCCCGATAGAGTCGAAGAATTTCTCCATTTCCTGTTGAGTCAGCCCCAGCAGGTTGGTTTTACCAGTCGATGCAATCATGAATTCACCCTTCACTCGTCAGTCAAAAATGACTTAGCGAGCGGTTACTTCGGTAGCTGCGAAGAAGTACGAGATTTCGCGAGCGGCGGCTGCTTCGGAATCGGAGCCGTGAACAGCGTTGGCGTCGATGGAATCAGCGAAATCAGCACGGATGGTGCCGGCAGCAGCTTCTTTAGGGTTGGTAGCGCCCATCAGCTCGCGGTTCAGAGCGATAGCGTTTTCGCCTTCCAGAACCTGAACGACAACCGGACCGGAGATCATGAAAGCAACCAGGTCGCCGAAGAAACCGCGAGCGCTGTGCTCAGCGTAGAAACCTTCAGCTTCGGCCTTGGACAGTTGCTTCAGCTTGGAAGCGACAACGCGCAGACCGGCTTTTTCGAAACGAGTGGTGATCTCGCCGATTACGTTCTTGGCAACGGCGTCAGGCTTGATGATGGAGAAAGTACGTTGAACAGCCATGGTGAAACTCCAGAAGCAGTGATTGAAGCGAAAAATTAAACCCGCGAATTATACGCGGGTTCTGGTGTATTGCCTAACTGCGTACGTTACTGAACGTCAATCGGCCTCTTCGATCCATAACCCCTGGATCGCCTCGAGAACCTTTTCCCCACTACGGTCAGGGTGGTCATCGAACTCAGGCAAGGCCATGACCAGATTACGCAGCCTGGGAAAACTCACAGTCAACGGATCGACATCCGGGTGGCTTTCAGCCAGCTGGATGGCGATTTCCTGCACATCAACCCATTTGAGACTCATGAGCAATCCTTGAATCAGTGTGGCGCTTCAGCGGCGTGGTTGAGCGAATACTTGGGTATTTCGACCGTGAGGTCTTCGTTGCCGACAATGGCCTGACAGGACAGACGCGATTGCGCTTCCAGCCCCCACGCCTTGTCGAGCATGTCTTCTTCCAGCTCATCGGCTTCATTCAGCGAACCGAAACCTTCGCGAATGATGCAATGGCATGTGGTGCACGCACACACGCCACCACAGGCGCTTTCAATCTCGATGTGGTGCTCGTGGGCAATGTCGAGAATAGACGTGCCGGGCTCCACTTCTACAACCAGCCCGTCCGGGCAATGCTCGGCGTGGGGCAGAAAAATCACCTGCGGCATCAGTTATTCCTCAATCTCATTCAAGTTGCGCCCGGCCAGTGCGGCTTTTACCGTCGAATCGAGGCGTCGGGCAGCAAATGCATCGGTTACCTGCGACAGACGCTTGGTCTGCTGCTCGATGGCATAACCATCGGTGCCTTGCATCAGTTCACGGAGTTCGTCCATCTGCAGATTGATGACCAGGCGCTCTTCCTCGTCGAGAAGACGCTCGCCATCGGCATCCAGGGCACCCTGAACAGCTTCGAGCAGACGCTCGGCATCAACCTGATGCTCACGCAGCACACGAGCGACCTTGTCGTCGCCGGCATACTCGAAAGAGTCCTTGAGCATGCGGGTGACTTCGTCATCGGTCAGCCCGTAGGAAGGCTTGACCTGAATGCTCGACTCGATACCCGAGCCCATTTCACGCGCCGAAACGCTGAGCAGACCGTCAGCATCGACCTGGAAGGTGACACGAATCTTTGCCGCACCCGCGACCATCGGCGGGATGCCACGCAGCTCGAAGCGCGCCAGCGAACGACAGTCGCTGATCAATTCACGCTCACCCTGCAGTACATGAATCTTCATGGCCGTCTGGCCATCCTTGTACGTGGTGAATTCCTGACCACGCGCCACAGGGATGGTGGTGTTGCGCGGAATGACCTTCTCCATCAGACCGCCCATGGTTTCCAGCCCCAGCGAGAGCGGAATCACATCGAGGAGCAGCAGCTCGCCACCGTCACGCTTGTTGCCGGCCAGAGTATCGGCCTGGATCGCAGCCCCGATGGCCACCACCTGATCCGGGTCGATCTCGGTCAACGGCTGACGACCGAAAAGCTCGGCCACCGCTTCGCGTACGCGTGGAACTCGGGTTGAACCGCCGACCATGACCACCGCTTCGACTTCTTCAAGCTCGATACCGGTGTCACGCACCGCACGACGACAGGCCTTGAGACTGCGCGCGACCATAGGCTCGATCAGCGCATTGAGCGCCTCGCGGGTCAGCGTGCCACGCCAGTCACCGTAGGCGACCTCGACAGACTCGGCGTCAGTCAGCGCTTCCTTGGCCGAGCACGCAGCCTGCAGCAGGCTGCGTTGCGCGGAAGGGTCGATATCGGCAGACAGACCGGCATCAGTGACAATCCAGTTAGCTATCGCATGATCGAAGTCATCGCCACCCAGAGCGGTATCGCCGCCAGTGGCCAGTACTTCAAACACACCGCCGGTCAGGCGCAGGATCGAGATATCGAAGGTCCCGCCACCCAAGTCATAGATGGCAACCACGCCTTCGGCTTTCTGATCCAGGCCATAGGCGACAGCCGCCGCCGTGGGCTCATTGAGCAGGCGCAGTACGTTGAGGCCCGCCAGTCTGGCAGCGTCCTTGGTCGCCTGACGCTGAGCGTCATCGAAGTAGGCAGGAACGGTGATCACCGCGCCTACCAGCTCGCCACCCAACGAGGCTTCTGCGCGCTGGCGCAGGACCTTGAGGATGTCGGCAGACACTTCGACCGGGCTTTTCGGCCCCTGCACGGTGTCGATGAACGGCATGTGCGACTCACCGCCAACAAACCGGTACGGCAGTTGCTCGCCCAGTTGCTTGACGTCGGTCAGACCACGCCCCATGAGACGCTTGACCGACAGAACGGTATTGAACGGGTCCTGGGAGGCGGCGATCTTTGCTGACTGCCCTACTTCGACACGATCAGCGTGATAGCGCACGGCAGACGGCAGAATGACCTGCCCCTCTGCATCGGCCAGCGGTTCGGACAGGCCGCTGCGTACTGCAGCAACCAGAGAATTGGTGGTGCCCAGGTCGATACCCACAGCCAGACGACGCTGGTGCGGTTGAGGACTCAGGCCGGGTTCGGCGATCTGCAGTAAAGCCATGCTGTTCAGAATAATCACTGGCGCGCGGCCGAAGCCGCGCGGGGTTAATCGTCGAGGCGCTCTTCTAACTGGCGCACTTCGTGAGAGAGCTTGTCGAGAAACTGCATACGCCGCATCAGCTTTTCAGCGTGCTCGCGCTGTGCAGCATCATTCCAACAGGCCGCGAAGCTCTGGTTCAGTTCGTCCTGAGCGACCTTGAGCTGACGCTTGAAGGTCGCAACGCCGGCGAGATCAGCCTCTTCCTGCAAGTCCTCGAGGTCTTCGCGCAATTGCATCTGCTGCAGAAGAAACTCGGGATCATGCACCGTGACTTCGAGCGGCACTTCGTTGCCGTTCATTGCCAGCAGGTAGCGCGCCCTTTTCGGCGGGCTTTTCAGGGTCTGATAGGCCTCGTTGAGACTGGCCGAGCGCTCCAGCGCCACACGCTGCTCACGCTCGGAGGCATCCGCAAAGCGATCCGGATGCACGTTACGCGCAAGCTCACGGTAGCGCGTGGCCAGCTGGTCAAGATCAAGCTGAAACTCGGGCTTGAGGTCGAACAGGGCGAAGTGACAGGGAGTACCCACAATAAAAAGCCTCAGACGTTGAAGCTTTCGCCACAGCCGCACTCACCGCGCGAATTGGGATTATTGAACTTGAAGCCTTCGTTCAACCCTTCACGCACGAAATCGAGCTCGGTGCCATCCAGATAGACCAGACTCTTCGGGTCAATGATCACCTTGACGCCGTGCATTTCAAACACGGTGTCTTCGCTGGCCGCCTCATCGACGAACTCGAGCACATAGGCAAGACCTGAACAGCCTGTGGTGCGAACACCCAGACGAACGCCGTCACCCTTGCCGCGCCCCTCGAGGGAACGTCGTACGTGGTTAGCGGCAGCTTCTGTCATGCTGATAGCCATCGGAACTCCTTAGCCTGTTGCATTAGCCTGTTGCAGTTGACTCTGTCGCAAGCTTCTCTTGAAAAGCCTGCTTACAGCAGACCTTTCTTTTGCTTGTAATCGCGAACGGCCGCCTTGATGGCGTCTTCAGCGAGTACCGAGCAGTGAATCTTCACTGGCGGCAGTGCCAGCTCTTCAGCCAACTGAGTGTTCTTGATGGTCTCTGCTTCATCCAGAGTCTTGCCTTTCATCCACTCGGTCGCCAGGGAGCTGGACGCAATGGCCGAACCACAGCCGTAGGTCTTGAACTTGGCGTCTTCGATAACGCCCTGCTCGTTGACCTTGATCTGCAGGCGCATCACGTCGCCGCACGCAGGAGCGCCGACCATGCCGGTGCCCACATCAGGATCTTCCGCGTTCATCTTGCCGACGTTACGTGGATTTTCGTAGTGGTCGATGACCTTTTCGCTGTAAGCCATGATTCTATTCCTCTCACATCAGGGAGCCGCTCTGCAGGTCACGTCGCAATTGCCCATGACCTGTCTTGGAGGCGACTTTAAATTAGTGCGCCGCCCACTCGATCTTGGAGATGTCGACGCCGTCTTTGAACATGTCCCACAGCGGCGAAAGCGTGCGCAGCCGGGTGACAGCCTCGCAAACTTTCTGCGCGGCGTAATCGATTTCCTCTTCGGTGCTGAAACGGCCGAAGGTGAAACGAATCGAGCTGTGCGCCAGTTCGTCGTTGCGACCCAGGGCACGCAGCACGTACGAAGGCTCAAGCGAGGCCGAGGTACAGGCCGAACCGGACGATACCGCCAGGTCCTTGAGCGCCATGATCAGCGACTCGCCTTCGACATAGTTGAAGCTCAGGTTCAGGTTGTGCGGTACGCGTGCGGTCAGACTGCCGTTGACGTACAGCTCTTCCAGGTTTTCGACCTGCTTGAAGAAACGATCGCTGAGTGCCTTGATGCGCACGTTTTCAGCAGCCATTTCTTCCTTGGCGATACGGAATGCTTCGCCCATGCCGACGATCTGGTGAGTCGCCAGGGTGCCGGAGCGCATGCCACGCTCGTGACCGCCGCCGTGCATGGTCGCTTCAAGGCGAACACGTGGCTTGCGGCTGACGTAGAGTGCACCGATGCCTTTGGGGCCGTAGGTTTTGTGTGCAGA
The DNA here is from genome assembly GCF_900074915.1 of Pseudomonas cerasi. GTDB lineage: Bacteria > Pseudomonadota > Gammaproteobacteria > Pseudomonadales > Pseudomonadaceae > Aquipseudomonas > Aquipseudomonas cerasi. Next base: position 1,314,772 of record NZ_LT222319.1, on the reverse strand, counting down.
GAACGACATCAGGTCAACCTTGAGGCTGGCCAGATCGATTTCAACCTTGCCGGTCGACTGCGCGCCATCGACGTGGAACAGCACACCACGTGAACGGGTCAGCTCACCGATCGCGGCGATATCGTTGATGGTGCCGATCTCGTTGTTCACATGCATGATCGAAACCAGGATGGTGTCGTCGCGCAGTGCCGCTTCAATCATGGCAGGCGTGATCAGACCGTCTTCGCCTGGCTCGATGTAGGTCACTTCGAAACCTTCGCGCTCCAGCTGGCGAGTGGTGTCGAGGACAGCCTTGTGCTCAACCTTCGACGTGATCAGGTGCTTGCCTTTGCTGGCGTAGAAATGCGCAACACCTTTAATAGCCAGGTTGTTGGATTCAGTGGCACCCGAGGTCCAGACGATTTCGCGCGGATCGGCGTTGACCAGATCAGCGACCTGACGACGAGCGTTCTCGACCGCTTCTTCGGCTTTCCAGCCAAAGACGTGGGAGCGCGAGGCCGGGTTGCCGAAGTTTCCTTCGACGGTCAGGCAATCGATCATTTTCTGCGCGACACGCGGATCGACCGGGGTCGTCGCGGAGTAGTCGAGGTAAATTGGCAATTTCATTGAAGCTCTCCTATCAGGCAGGCGCACCGCTCATTCATCTGCGTTCATTCGACGGCGGACGTTTCGATCTTACCCAGTTGCGACATGTTGTTATGACCACGGCGCATATCCTGGCGCTGAGCGACTTCTTGTACCTCACGGCGAGTGACAAGATCCGCCAAGCTGATACCGCTTAGAAATTCGTGAATCTGCTGGCTCAGGTCGCACCACAGGTGGTGGGTCAGGCAGGTATCGCCAGCATGGCAATCGCCCAGACCCTGACACCGCGTGGCATCGACAGATTCATTGACTGCATCGACAACCTGAGCAACCTGGATGCCTTTCATGTCGCGCGACAGCTGGTAACCACCACCCGGACCACGAACACTGGAAACCAGATTGCCGCGACGCAGCTTGGCGAACAGCTGCTCGAGGTAGGACAGGGAAATACCCTGCCGCTCGGAGATGTCGGCCAGAGACACTGGCCCGTTCTGCGCGTGCAACGCCAGGTCAAGCATGGCTGTTACAGCGTATCGGCCTTTAGTAGTCAGTCGCATGGCGTATACCGCAGAGGTTCGGAATGAGAGCGAGTATGCTATTCCCGAGTAAAAGAGTCAACTATTAGACCAAGTAAAACAGTCGGGATTAGCGAAAAGCGCGGGCTGCATCATAGCAAAGGTGCGGCGTAATGGCACGCACCCTGCCCACCGTGAGCGCTAGCCGACCTTGCCTTCCTGGCAGTCCTTGACGCAGTCGAAAACCTCGTCACGCAGCTCGGGCAGCTCCTTGGCGCGGTAATCGCTGCCAAGCCTGCCGAGTGCATCGCACATGCCTTCCAGGCGCCCATCGACAGCCTGCAAATGGTCAAGCAACTGGCCAATGGCGCGCGCGACCGGATCGGGCATATCTGCACTGACACCGTAGGCATCAAAGCCGAGCTTCTCGGCCATGGCCTTGCGCCTGGCCTCAACCTCGTCGTCCGACTTGACGATGATGCGCCCCGGAATACCCACGGCAGTCGCGCCCGCAGGCACAGCCTTGGTGACCACTGCGTTGGAGCCGATCTTTGCGCCGGCGCCCACCGTGAACGGCCCGAGCACCTTGGCACCCGCCCCGACCACTACACCGTCTTCCAGCGTCGGATGGCGCTTGCCGGCATTCCAGCTGGTGCCACCCAGGGTCACGCCCTGGTAGAGGGTGACGTCATTGCCGATCTCGGCGGTTTCGCCGATCACGATGCCCATGCCGTGATCGATGAAAAAACGGCGGCCGATGCGCGCGCCCGGATGGATCTCGATTCCAGTCATCCAGCGGCCAAAGTTCGAGACCACCCGTGCCGGCCATTTCCAGCCGTTGCGCCACAGAATATGGGCGAAGCGGTGCAGCCAGATCGCATGCATCCCCGGATAGCAGGTCAGGACTTCAAAGGCGTTGCGCGCTGCGGGATCGCGGTGGAACACGCTTTGAATGTCTTCTCGCAGACGCTCGAACATCACTGATCCTTTCGCTTGTAGGGTTCACCGCGCGCGGCTTTCTGGGTTTCAGTGAGCACACCGCGCAGGATACTCAGCTCGGATCGCTCGACTTCGCTACGCCCGTACAGCCTGCGCAACCGGGCCATCAGATGCCGTGGCTTTTCCGGATCAAGAAAGCCGATGGCCACCAGCGTGGCCTCGAGGTGGGTGTAGAAACCTTCCATTTCATCCATGGTCGCCAGTTCGGCACTGTGCGCCGACGCCGGCCTTGAAGCCTCGCCCTGCTCCGCGGCAGCCAGCCAGGCCACGCGCACCTCATAACTGAGCACCTGTACGGCAGCCGCCAGATTGAGAGAACTGAACGCGGGGTCAGACGGGATGTGCACATGGAAGTGGCAACGCTGCAGCTCTTCGTTGGTCAGACCCGCATGTTCGCGACCGAACACCAGCGCCACCTCGGCACCGTCGCCGGCCTGTTCGATGACTTTTTCACCCGAGGCACGCGGATCCAGCATAGGCCAAGGCAGGCTTCGATCCCGCGCGCTGGTGCCCAGCACCAGACGGCAGCCGACCAGCGCTTCTTCAAGGGTAGCCACCACCTGCGCGCCCTCGAGAATGTCGGTAGCGCCGGACGCACGCGCATCGGCATCGAGCGAAGGAAAAATGCGCGGATCGACCAGCACCAGACGCGAAAGCCCCATGTTTTTCATGGCGCGAGCAGCCCCGCCGATATTTCCGGGATGGGTAGTGCCGACCAGGACAACACGAATGTTCTGCAACAAAGCGAACGCTCACTGATACGAATTAGGGGGGCAAATCTTACAGAAACGGCTCGACTAACGCCATGAAGCTGTGAGAGCTGCAACAGCATGGGCGACCGCGCCGGACGCAAAAAAACACACACGAACCCGACAACCGTAACAACGCAAGGCTGGAAATAATTCGAATCAGCCCATAGAATGCCCGGCTATCTTTAACAACCTTAGGTGAATTATCCATGCAGCCCATGCTGAATATCGCGCTGCGCGCCGCCCGCAGCGCCAGCGAATTGATTTTCCGCTCCATCGAGCGCCTGGATACCATCAAGGTTGACGAAAAAGAAGCCAAAGACTACGTCACAGAGATCGACCGCGCTGCCGAGCAAAGCATCATCACCGCTCTGCGCAAGGCCTACCCGACTCACGGCATCCTCGGCGAAGAAAGCGGCCTGCACGAAGGCAGCGGCGAAGGCACCGACTACCTGTGGATCATCGACCCACTGGACGGCACCACCAACTTCGTTCGCGGCATCCCGCACTTTGCCGTCAGCATAGCCTGCAAATACCGCGGCCGCCTCGAGCACGCCGTGGTTCTCGACCCGGTCCGCCAGGAAGAATTCACCGCAAGCCGTGGTCGTGGCGCAGCCCTGAACGGTCGCCGTCTGCGCGTCAGCCAGCGCAAGAGCCTGGAAGGCGCCCTGCTCGGCACCGGCTTCCCGTTTCGTGACAACCAGATGGACAACATCGAGAACTACCTGGGCATGTTCCGCAGCCTGGTAGGCCAGACCGCCGGCATCCGCCGCGCAGGTGCTGCCAGCCTCGACCTGGCTTATGTCGCTGCCGGTCGCTTCGATGCGTTCTGGGAGTCAGGCCTGTCCGAGTGGGACATGGCTGCAGGCGCCCTGCTGATTCAGGAAGCAGGCGGTCTGGTCAGCGATTTCACCGGTGGTCACGACTTCCTCGAGAAAGGCCACATCGTTGCCGGCAACACCAAGTGCTTCAAGGCGGTACTGACCGCGATCGCACCGCACCTGCCAGCTTCGCTCAAGCGTTAAGCGGCAGGCATAAAAAAACCGGCGCAAGCCGGTTTTTTTATGTCTTGTGAAGCTCAGCGGCTGGCGTTACTGCGCCTGACCCAATATCAGCTGACCGTTCTTGTCGACCGGAATCTGGCTACCCGGATCACGCTCCATACGAACCTGACCCACCTTCTCGTTCAGCTTGTACTTGACGTTGTAGCCCACAACCTTGTCGCTCACATCATTGACCGTCGTGCAGCGGTTCTGCGTAGTGGTGTAGGTATCACGCTCCTGCATGCCTTCCTGAACCTTGTTACCCGCATAACCACCACCTACCGCGCCCGCAACTGTAGCGATCTTCTTGCCGTTACCGCCACCGATCTGGTTACCCAGCAAGCCACCGGCAACCGCGCCAATAACGCTACCGACGATCTGATGCTGGTCCTTGACCGGCGCCTGACGGGTAACGGTTACGTCCTTGCAAACTTCACGGGGGGTTTTGATCTGCTGATTGATCGGCTCTACCGCCAATACATCCGCATACTCAGGACCACCCTTGACCAAGCTATAGGTGGCAACGGCGCCGCCAGCAGTCACGACAGCAGCACCTAACACAGCACCAACAAGCATAGACTTGTTCACTTGAACCTCCTGACCAATCGAAACGCAGCATGGCTGCGCAATGCCTAGCCTTGGAGCATAAAAAAAGGCGCGAGTTCAGCACTCGCGCCTTTTTTATGATGGCCGGACCTACGGGAGGTCGTCAGCCTTCTCGACGACCACTGGAGGAATGAGATCCTCGGTGGTCAGGTTCAGCCAGATCAGCACCACGTTGGCGATGTAGATGGACGAGTAGGTACCCGCCAGTACGCCGATGAACAACGCGATGGAGAAGCCTTCCAGGCTGTCACCGCCAAACACCCACAACGCCACGATCGCCAACAGGGTCGAAACCGAGGTGGCAATGGTGCGCAGCAGTGTCTGCGTGGTGGAGATGTTGATGTTCTCGATCAACGAAGCCTTGCGCAGCAGGCGGAAGTTTTCGCGTACCCGGTCGAAGACCACAATGGTGTCGTTCAGCGAGTAGCCGATGATCGCCAGCACCGCCGCCAGCACCGTCAGGTCGAAGGTGATCTGGAAGAACGACAGGATCCCCATCGTCACCACCACGTCGTGAATCAGCGAGACGATCGCCCCGACTGCGAATTTCCACTGGAAGCGGAATGCCAGGTAGATCAGGACACCGCCAAGCGCCATCAGCATGCCGAGGCCGCCCTGATCGCGCAGCTCTTCACCGACCTGCGGGCCGACGAACTCGACACGCTTGACCACTGCCGGGTTATCGGCACCGGCCTTGCGCAGCGCCTCGGCAACCTGGGTGCCCAGTTGCGGGTCTTCACCCGGCATGCGCACCAGCAAGTCGGTGGTGGCGCCGAAGCTCTGTACAACGGCTTCGTGATAGCCCGCCGAAACCAGCTCCTGACGAACCTTGCCCAGATCGGCGGGACGTTCGTAGGTCAGCTCGATGAGCGTACCGCCGGTGAAGTCCAGACCAAAGTTGAGCCCTTTATGGAACCAGCTGAACAACGCCAGTACGGTAAGGAGCATTGTGATGGCGAACGCAACATTGCGAACGCCCATGAAGTTGATGGTACGTAACATGGCAGCCCCTTAAATCCACAACTTCTTGAAGTCACGACCGCCGTAGATCAGGTTGACCATAGCGCGGGTCACCATGATGGCCGTGAACATCGAGGTAAAGATCCCGAGCGACATGGTCACCGCAAACCCCTTGACCGGGCCGGTGCCCATCGCAAAGAGAATGCCGCCGACCAGCAGCGTCGTCAGGTTGGCGTCGAGGATCGCCGTGTAGGCACGATCGAAACCTTCGTTGATAGCACGCTGAACCGTCATGCCGTTGGCGATCTCTTCACGAATCCGCGAGAAGATCAGCACGTTGGCGTCCACCGCCATACCCATGGTCAACACGATACCGGCGATACCCGGCAGTGTCAGTGTGGCACCCAGCAAGGACATCAATGCCAGCAGCATGACCATGTTGAGGGCCAGTGCCACGGTCGCGATCAGACCGAAGAAGCGGTAGATCGCCATGATGAACAGCGAGACGAACAGCATGCCCCACAGGGAAGCGTCGATACCCTTGGTGATGTTGTCGGCACCCAGGCTAGGACCGATGGTGCGCTCTTCAGCGAAGTACATCGGCGCAGCCAGACCACCGGCACGCAACAGCAGCGCCAGCTCGGAAGACTCACCCTGACCATTCAGACCGGTAATCCGGAACTGGCTGCCCAGTGGCGACTGAATGGTCGCCAGACTGATGATTTTCTTGTCTTCCTTGAAAGTCTGCACCGGCACGTCTTTCTCGACGCCATCGACCATCTGTTTGGTGTAGGTGGTGGTCGGACGCTGCTCGATGAAGATCACCGCCATGCTGCGCCCCACATTGCTGCGGGTTGCACGGCTCATCAGTTCGCCGCCGTGACCATCGAGGTTGATATTCACCTGTGGACGACCATGCTCGTCGAAGCTGGCCTTGGCGTCAGTCACCTGATCACCGGTAATGATCAGACCACGCTCCACCGCCGCTGCCGGACGACCGCCTTCGCGGAATTCGAACATCTCGGTGGTGCCTTTCGAATCATCCGGGCCTGCACCCAGACGGAATTCGAGGTTGGCGGTCTTGCCCAGAATACGCTTGGCCTCGGCCGTGTCCTGCACACCCGGCAGCTCGACCACGATGCGGTTGGCACCCTGGCGCTGAACCAGCGGCTCGGCAACACCCAGCTCGTTGACCCGGTTACGCACGGTGGTCAGGTTCTGCTTGATCGAGTATTCGCGAATCTCGGCCAGCTTGGCAGGCGTCAACGCCATGCGCAGTACCGGGATACCGTTCAGCTCGGCAGGCGTGATTTCGAAATCGGTAAAGGTCTTGCGTACCAGTGCACGCGCCTGCTCACGCTCTGCGTCGTCGGTGAAGCCCAGCTGAATCACATTGCCCAGTTGCGGCAGGCTGCGATAACGCACCTTTTCCTTGCGCAACAGGGATTTGACTTCGCCTTCGTAGACTTTCAGACGTGCATCGATCGCCTTGTCCATGTCGACTTCCAGCAGGAAGTGCACACCGCCGGACAGGTCGAGACCAAGCTTCATCGGGCTTGCACCCAGGTGACGCAACCAGGTCGGTGTGGTACGCGCCAGGTTCAGTGCAACGACATAGTCGTCACCCAACGCCTTGCGCACGACATCCTTGGCTGGCAACTGATCTTCCTGCTTGTTCAGACGCAACAAACCGCCCTTGCCATTCTCGGCCAGAGAAGAAGCCTTGACCGAGATGCCGGCATCGGCAAGCGCCTTGGCTGCACGATCCACGTCCGCCTGATTGACTTGCAGCGCAGTGCTTGCGCCGCTGATCTGGATGGCAGAATCATCAGGGTAGAGATTGGGTGCGGAATAAATAAAACCGACCACCAGCACCGCCAGGATCAGTACGTATTTCCACAGAGGGTATTTGTTCAGCATCACGCCGCCCGCTTAAAACGCGGGGCGCCTTGCGCGCCCCGTCGATGGGTAAAAAGTTGTTGCTCAGATCGCTTTCAGGGTGCCTTTAGGCAGAGTGGCCGCGATGGCGCCCTTCTGGATTTTCAGCTCAACGGTGTCAGACACTTCGATGACCACGAAGTCATCGGTCACTTTGTTGATCTTGCCCGCGATACCGCCACTGGTGACAACTTCGTCGCCTTTCTGCAGGTTGCCCAGCAGGTTTTTCTGCTCTTTGGCGCGCTTGGCCTGTGGACGCCAGATCATCAGATAGAAGATGACCAGGAAGCCGACCAGGAAGATCCACTCGAAACCACTGCCCGCAGGACCGGCAGCCGGTGCAGCAGCATCCGCAAAAGCGGGAGAGATGAAAAAGCTCATTTGTCGCTCCAGTTACATAATTAGTATAAAAAGCAGGAAAAACTCGTTCTGTTTCAACCCAGAGGCGGCGTTGGAAGACCGCGTTTGGCATAGAAGGCATCGACGAAGGCGGCCAATGTACCCTGTTGAATAGCCTCGCGCAAACCAGCCATAAGCAGCTGGTAGTGCCGCAAATTATGGATTGTATTGAGCATGCTCCCCAGCATTTCCCCGCACTTGTCCAGGTGATGCAGATAAGCGCGCGAGAAGTTCTTGCAGGTGTAGCAATCGCAGGTCGGATCCAGCGGCGAATTGTCGTGGCGATGGAACGCGTTACGGATTTTCAATACACCGGTATCGGTGAATAGATGGCCGTTGCGGGCGTTGCGGGTGGGCATCACGCAGTCGAACATGTCGACGCCACGGCGCACACCTTCGACCAGATCTTCCGGCTTGCCTACACCCATCAGGTAACGAGGTTTGTCTGCCGGCATGAGGCCTGGCAGGTAGTCCAGCACCTTGATCATCTCGTGCTTGGGTTCTCCCACCGACAGACCGCCGATCGCCAGACCGTCAAAGCCGATCTCGTCCAGGCCTTCCAGCGAGCGCTTGCGCAGGTTCTCGTGCATGCCGCCCTGAACGATGCCGAACAACGCGGCAGTGTTTTCGCCGTGGGCGATCTTGGAACGCTTGGCCCAGCGCAGCGACAGCTCCATGGAGACCCGCGCTACATCTTCGTCGGCCGGGTACGGCGTGCATTCGTCGAAGATCATCACGACGTCCGAGCCCAGATCACGCTGAACCTGCATCGACTCTTCAGGCCCCATGAACACCTTGGCACCATCGACCGGCGAGGCGAAGGTCACGCCCTCTTCCTTAATCTTGCGCATGGCGCCCAGGCTGAACACCTGAAAGCCGCCGGAGTCGGTCAGAATCGGCCCCTTCCACTGCATGAAATCGTGCAGGTCGCCGTGGCCCTTGATGACTTCGGTACCCGGACGCAGCCACAGGTGAAACGTGTTGCCCAGAATCATCTGCGCGCCGGTCGCCTCGATATCACGGGGCAGCATGCCCTTGACCGTGCCATAGGTGCCCACCGGCATGAACGCCGGGGTTTCCACCACACCGCGCGGGAAAGTCAGGCGACCGCGACGGGCTTTGCCATCGGTGGCCAACAACTCGAAAGACATACGACAGGTGCGACTCATGCGTGATCCTCTGGTGCCGATTCCTGTGGGGCCGTCGGCGCGGGATTGCGGGTGATGAACATCGCATCACCGTAACTGAAGAAGCGGTAGCCGTGCTCGATGGCCGCAGCATAAGCCGCCATCGTCTCGGGATAACCGGCGAACGCCGAAACCAGCATCAACAGCGTGGATTCAGGCAAATGGAAATTGGTCACCAGGGCATCGACCACGTGAAACGGCCGGCCTGGATAGATGAAGATGTCGGTATCGCCGCTGAACGGCTTCAGTTCGCCGTCACGCGCGGCACTCTCCAGCGAGCGCACACTGGTGGTCCCGACGGCAACCACTCGCCCGCCCCGTGCACGGCACGCGGCCACAGCGTCGACCACGTCCTGGCCAACTTCCAGCCATTCGCTGTGCATGTGGTGATCTTCGATCTGCTCGACGCGCACCGGCTGGAATGTACCCGCGCCAACGTGCAGCGTGACGAACGCAGTCTCGACGCCCTTGGCGGCGATCGCCTCCAGCAGCGGCTGATCGAAATGCAGGCCGGCAGTCGGTGCAGCCACAGCACCCGCACGCTGCGCGTATACGGTCTGATAACGCTCGCGATCCGCGCCTTCATCCGGACGGTCTATATAAGGAGGCAACGGCATATGGCCGACACGCTCCAGCAACGGCAGCACTTCTTCGGCGAAGCGCAGCTCGAACAGCGCATCGTGCCGCGCCACCATCTCGGCCTCGCCACCGCCGTCGATCAGAATCGACGAGCCAGGCTTGGGCGACTTGCTCGAACGCACATGCGCCAGCACACGATGGCTGTCCAGCACGCGCTCGACCAGAATCTCCAGCTTGCCGCCGGACGCCTTTTGCCCGAACAGACGTGCGGGAATGACCCGGGTATTGTTGAACACCATCAAATCGCCCGGGCGCAAATGCTCGAGCAAATCGGTGAATTGACGATGTGCCAGCGCGCCCGTCGGCCCATCGAGGGTCAACAGACGACTGCTGCGACGCTCGGCCAGCGGGTGGCGAGCAATCAGGGAATCGGGGAGTTCGAAGGTAAAGTCGGCGACGCGCATGATCGGGTTCGTTTAGCAGGGCCGGGAAGTTTATCCGGTTTGACGGCATTAGTAAAAAACCTGCGTAAATCCCTGTTGACCAACAGAAAACTCATCCTTATACTTCGCCGCCATTGAGCCCTGATGGCGGAATTGGTAGACGCGGCGGATTCAAAATCCGTTTTCGAAAGAAGTGGGAGTTCGATTCTCCCTCGGGGCACCACCTTTAAAAAAGACCTTGAAATTCAAGGTCTTTTTTTTCGTCTGGTGGAAAGTGGGCTGACTGAATCCGTGATCTCCCCACCTGCCCGGAATCGGCCGCAGAACACCCAGCCCCCACCCTTTCTGGCGCAGAATGTGGGAACGGAGTCACACAACCAAGGATAACGCCATGAACAAGATCGTCTACGTAAAAGCTTACTTCAAACCCGTTGGAGAAGAGGTCACAGTTAAAGTGCCTACCGGCGAAATCAAACAAGGCTTTTTCGGCGAGAAAGAAGTCATGAGAAAAGAGACCCGATGGCAGCAAACCGGGTGGTCTGATTGTCAGATAGACGGTGAACGACTATCGAAAGACGTCGAAGACGCAGTGGCGCAACTCAACGCTGACGGTTATGAGATTCAAACGGTATTACCTATATTGTCCGGGGCTTATGATTATGCGCTCAAATACCGATACGAAATACGTCACAATAGAACTGAACTAAGCCCAGGAGACCAGTCCTATGTCTTCGGCTATGGCTACAGTTTCACCGAAGGCGTGACGCTGGTGGCGAAAAAATTTCAGTCGTCTGCAAGCTGAATAATAGTGACCTCGTGCCACGGACGCCGCTCTGCCCTCTGATACGAAAACGCCTGCCTCAACAAGAGGCAAGCGTACTCACGTGCACAAGACCTGCCCGTATCAGCAAACGCAAGACGCTCGCCTCCACAAAATAACATGATAGATTGGGCTACTACTTTTTAGCGGCAGAGGGCGCGCCGCCGTTGTATTTGTCGGTGTTGTTGTCGTTATCAAGATCGCGGTCATTTCCGCCAAACGCCGCATCCGTGTGGTGGTCATTGTCCATATCCTTGTCATTACCGCCAAATGATGCATCCGTGTGGTTATCATTATCGAGATCCTTGTCAGTACCACCAAATGCCGCATCGGTATGGTTGTCGTTGTCCATATCCTTGTCATTGCCACCAAATGCAGCGTCAGTGACGTTGTCGTTATCCAGGTCCTTGTCGTTACCACCACACGTAGCATCAGTACTGTTGTCGTTGTCCATGTCACAATCGTTTACAGCATACGTAGGTAACGAAGTACCCACGATGGTCAACGCCAGAAGAAGGCCGCCGATCTTTGCAGTCAGAGTTTTATACGCACGCATCAATGTTTATTCCTAAAGGTCGAGGAAAAGTACGAGGGTGATTGAATACCGTGGTTCGTCGGTCAGACCGTCTGGCTCTACTTCGTTTACCAGACGCTCCGAGCCCGTCCAATCCCGAACGCTTGCGCAGTGCAGCTTTACAATACCTGGCTCTATGACCTGCGTTCTTGAAAATTAGTCATACCCAGAGCGATGAATTTTTTATTGCTTAACATGCGAATCGATACATTATCATCGTCCGTCCGAAGCTCAGACTGTCGCCGGGTCAGCCAATCAAAATCATGATGTCGTGACAAATGCTGTCGCGTCCTGCAGCGCGCATTTTGCGCAGTGACTTGAGGGCGTGTTTTCTCCATCCAGGCATGCCGTTGGGCTAGCACCGGCAAGCCGTTTTGCTGACGAATTTCATAACGCTGCTCATCGCTGCCTTCTTTCAAATCACGCTCGATACTGTAGAGCTTGTCGATCAAATTCAGAGCAGTATCAGCCCGACCGGTTTTGCGCTTGGTTGCACTTTCTGCGCCTCAACAATCTTGCGACGCGCATGCGCCCAGCGGCCTAAACGCTCGACACCCGGCTATGCGCCCGATGCGTTGAAGCCAGCGTAATCACTCATCATCAAGTAGCCGCGATAACCTTCGAGCAGGCGCGTGGGTGAGGAAGACGAAGCGCACGGGGTCGAACACCGCTACTTTTATGTCCAGTCCGACCAATGTGAATCGCCCCGGGTTTCGTAGACACCTCCATGCCTTAAACTGAGGCCAATCAGGAGGTGCCATGAGCAACCCACGTTATCCCGAAGAATTCAAAATCCAAGCGGTCAATCAATGCGCCCTGTCAATCCCGAACTGATCCAGCACCGGGTCAACGTTATGATCAAACGCCTTCTGCGCCTTGTGCTTTTTGACTGCGTCGATAATCACCGAAATACCAAAACCCAGAGCCATGGCGCCGTCGATGGCCCAGCCGATCACCGGGATTGCAGCGCCCAGCGCTGCGCCTGCGGCAAGCCCTGTGGCTTCACCGGCAACCAGGCCGACAGCGCGGCCGATCATCTGCCCGCCCAGACGACCAAGGCCGGCGGACGCCTCGCGGCCCATCATTTTCGCGCCGGTGTCTATGCCGCCCTTGATTGCCTCCGCACCCAACCTGGAGCTGTCGATGATGCTCTGAGCCGCGCCAAGCTTGTCGCCGCTGGCGAGCCTGTCAGACACTGACGCGAAGCCCATGACCGAATTGAATGCCTTGCCTCCGATACCTTGCTCGGCGAGCTGCTCGGCCAGCGAAGGGCCACCCTCTTCATCGGTCTTGCCCTCCAGCAACTTGCGGCCTTTTTTGGAGTTCTGCAGTTCGGACAAGGTGCTGGCCGTGTAGCTCTCACGCTCACCATTAACGAAATCAGCGGGCAGCACGCTTTCATACGCCGCTTTCTGGTTATCTGCGGTTTGCAGAGACTCACCGGCGTCAGACTTTTTCTGGCCAAGCAGTTGTTTCAGAGCGCCCCCCTCGCTGAAGTTGCGAACGTAGGAATCGGCAATCTTCGTTTGCACTTCATCAGGCTGGTTGTTGAATACTTGCTGGGCAGTGGGCACCTGGGCATCGGGAAACAGGTCTTTTTGCAGCTGCAGTTGAGCCGACAGGCCGGTGATGGCGCCGCTGTAATCGGGGTCGGGGTTGTGTTTGTCGACGGCCTTGTCTGCGGTTGTCAGGTCGGTTTGCAAGGCCTTTCCGCTGTTGACGTTTTGAACCTGCTCAGTCACGGCCTTTTGCAGCGCCGAATCGCTGCTGACCAGGCTGCGCTCCTGTTCGGGAATGCTTTTGTTGAGGTACTCCTGAACATCGGGATCGGCTTGCAACTGAGCGATTCGCTCGTTAAGGCCCGCCTCGGTCTTCTCGGTATTGCGCAAATCCCGCCCGGCTATCACGCTCTGCTGAGTCTGCTGCAACTTGATCATCACAGCGGCCTTCTGCGCGCCGGTGTAAGCCTTGGGCTTCTCGAAAACCTGGGCGTTGAGTTTGCTGATATCGATACCGGCTACCGAATTCAACGTCGCGGCGTCGCTGAGCATGCTGGCGAACTGGCCACCATTTTTGGGGGCGCTCTTCCTGATCCACTCGCTCATATTGGACGCATCGAACACCTGGTCGGGGCTATGTGCAGCCTTCTTGCGCCCGGTCAGACCGGCTTCATCCACCTGGCTGAGGAAGCCCGCCTGCGACCACATGTTGGACGACTGTTTGAGCGTACCTGACAACCCGGGGTTACTTTTAATCAGCGCTTTCAGACCCTCGGCGCTGACATTGCCATCGACATCGGTCTTGTCCGCCGCCCCGACTGCATGATGAGGGTCGGCAGCCGTGGCCAACGGCATATTGGCGCGCATCACCGCTGCGCTGCGCACCATTTCAAGGGATTGAGGATCGGCGCCGGGGTTGTCTTCCATGTACTTGGCCACGTCCTTGTCGGCATTGTCGGCCGCCTTCTCCATGTTTTTGGCGAACGCCTTGAGGTCTTTGTTGGTGATTTTGCCATCTGCATTACCACCGTCCTTGCCGACGTCGACCGCCGTCTTCAACGCAGGATTGGCATTGATGAACGCCATCGCCTTTTCGGCGTTGGGGCCATTCTCTCTGGCCATCCAGGCTGCGGCGATGGGCCGGTTGAGTTCTTTGGCGGCCTGCTCGCGCTCTTCGGGCGGCAGGTTGGCAACCATCGGTTCCCAGCGCTTGAGCGCCTCGGGCGAAGAGTATTCGGAGTTATCGAGAAACGCTGCATCGGTCGCGCTCGGTGCATTCGCCGGGTTGGAGGCCGCCGTGGGTGACGCGCTCGCGGTTGACGAGACCGACGTCATCGGGGACACCTGATCACTGTCCTGATCGACGCTTGAGGTACTTTCGCTACTGCTGCTGCGAGTCAGCAGACTCATCAGCGATGAGCCGCTTTGCTCGGTTCCCGAAAAGGACGATGGGCTGTCGTTGGCCTGGCCGAACTGTACAAAAGCCTGACCACCACCTGCGCCGCTCTGCGTGAGCGAGGCTTTGGCCAATGGCGTCTCAGCAGCCAGTTCGCCAGAGGTGGGTTGATTCACGATGCTGCCGAGGGCAGGACTGGGAGAACTGGATATACGCATGGTTGCCATCCAAGTGGTGAGGGATGGCAACTGTGTGGTTTTGCGTGCGAGTTGGTTCCAGACAGATAACCACTCAGGCAAACGGGTCTATCTGTTGCTTGAGCTGCACCCGTGCCCGGGACAACCGTGAGCGGACGGTGCCGATCGGGACACCCAGCGTGTTGGCGGTTTCCTGATAATTGCCGTCCATTTCCAGCGAAACTTCCAGGACCTTCTGCATGTTCGTCGGCAAGCAATCGATGGCCTCTATGACACGTGCCAACTGCCGGTGCCCGTCTACCTGATGAGTAATATCGCCGTGCCATTCCAGATCGGTATGGACGTCGTCTTCCCAGCTTTCCTGATAAGGCTGGCGATACATTTTGCGGAAGTGGTTGCGGATCAGATTCAGTGCAATGCCACACAACCAGGTTTGCGGTTTGCTGGCGTGCTGAAACTTGTGCTCATTGCGTAACGCTTCGAGAAACACACACTGCAGGATGTCATCCACATCATCGGCGTTCTTTACCCGCTTCTGAATGAACGCCCTGAGCATCTGGATCTGATCGGCCGTCAATTGACGAATACCAGCGGACGAGGATGGTTTGCGTGGTTCGGTTACATCAAGGATCACAAGATTCGGGAGCATGGGCTTGCCTCATTTGATGGAGTGCAAGCCCTATAGCGATAACCATGCCAGCCAAAAAATATTTATAACTATCTGTTTTATAAGACTATTTCAAAATTTGAAATTCTTTGAAATACATTTTTTTGCGCAACACGGTTTTTGGCTCTGCAGCTTTTGGCACAAACGCACAAGCCTTCGGCACCAGGGAACCGAACCGCGTCAATGACCCACTCAGCGGTCATGACCAGGCCCAGAATCGTCCTATGAAAATCGTCGCCCCGCCTACATTACCCATTCGTCCGGTAGCGCCAATCCGCGCCATCACACCGGCTGCGCGAGCGATTCCCGGCAGCGGGTTGCCTGATGAAAAAGGCACCTCGTCACTGCAGGTCTCGCGCTTCGCCGCAGCGCTGGTGCAGCACAGCCGGATACTGCGTGAGCGAGAGCTGATCGCGAGCAGGAACGCGTTGCAGTCGCGGGCCGTCAAACTGGGCGAGCTTTATCAGTTGCTGATGAGCACCAGCGACACCGGGCTGGATAACGCCGCCAGACTGCTGCGCAAAAAACTGCTGCAGGACAACGACGCAGATCTGGAACAGGTTCTGGAATTCGCTGACGGCGACGCTGCCAAGGCTCACGTTGTGTTGCAGGCAGCGCGCAAACAGGCAGAAGACGATGGGGCTGAAGAAGAATATGCAGCGCTGACCCAGACGCTTAAACATCTGCGCCGCCGATTCGGTCCGCGCGCGCGCGCCGGTATCAATACCGCAAGAGCCTTCGGGCGCCAGAACATCGATAACAAGCGCCGCACTGCCTTGCGCAATCTGTATGGCGTAGCGGTGTCGGGACAACCCAACGTCACGGGTTTGATCGAAGCCCTGATTGGCGAGCAACAGGAACCCGGCGAGTTCGACCTGAATCTGCGCGACATGCGTAGAGCCATCGCCGACGATCTTTCGGCGATTACCCCGTCGGCTTCCCATGAACAGCTGCGCACGCTGATGCATGGCCTGACCACCGCGCGCCATGTCACTACGTTGCTGCGCGGGTGCGAACACCTGCTGGGACGCATGCGCAAAAAGAATCCCAAACTGACCGTGGACCCTCCGGCCTTCCTCAAACACATGCTGACCCTGACGGCCAATGGCATGAACGTGAATCAGACCTTGCAGCTGACCCAGCACATCGGGGGCAACAAACTCGAACACCAGTTGGCGTTTCTCAATGGCCTGCGGCCGATGCTGATGCAACTGCCGATCCTGCTCTGGCGGGACCTGAAAAGCCGCCAGGCCGCGCTGAATAATCTACTCACGCTGATGGCCGAGCTTACGCATAAGGAACAGAAGCAACTATACGAGGGGCTTGCCTGATGAACCGGGTCATCAACTTTCTGAACATGGTCGCGCTGTCGGCCATGCGCCGCTCGGAACTGGTCGGTGCGTTTTTTGTGATCGCCATCGTGTTCATGATGATCACGCCGCTGCCCACCGGCTTGATCGACGTGCTGATCGCCGTGAACATCTGTATTTCCTGCCTGCTGATCATGCTGGCGATGCACCTGCCCAGGCCACTGGCGTTCTCGACCTTCCCTGCCGTGCTGCTGCTGACCACGATGTTTCGCCTGGCCCTGTCGGTTTCCACCACGCGGTTGATTCTGCTCAACCAGGACGCCGGACACATCGTCGAGGCGTTCGGGCAGTTTGTGGTGGGCGGCAATCTGGCGGTGGGTCTGGTGATCTTCCTGATCCTGACGGTGGTCAACTTTCTAGTGATTACCAAAGGCTCGGAACGGGTCGCCGAAGTCGGTGCGCGTTTTACCCTGGACGCGATGCCCGGCAAGCAGATGTCCATCGACAGTGACCTGCGTGCCAACCTGATCACCGTCCACGAGGCCCGCAAACGACGCGCTGAACTGAACAAGGAAAGCCAGTTGTTCGGTGCGATGGATGGCGCCATGAAGTTCGTCAACGGCGATGCGATCGCCAGCCTGATCATCGTTGCCATCAACATGATCGGCGGCATTTCCATCGGCGTGCTGCAACACAACATGGCGGCGGGCGACGCCTTGCAGCTGTATACCGTGCTGACCATCGGTGACGGTCTGATCGCGCAGATTCCTGCGCTGCTGATTTCCGTGACCAGCGGCATGATCATCACCCGCGTGCCCAATACCGAGGCGGGTGTGGAAGCCAACATTGGCCGCGAGATCGCCGAGCAGATCACCAGCCAGCCCAAGGCCTGGATCATCGCCTCGGTGGCCATGCTCGGCTTCGCGGCCCTGCCGGGAATGCCGACCGGTGTTTTCATTACCATCGCGATCATCTGCGGTGCCGGTGGACTGCTGCAGTTGCAACGGGCAAAACCCAAGGCCGATGAGCAACGTACAGCCGCTGTGGCGCCAGAAATGAACGGCAAGGAAGACCTGCGTACCTTTTCGCCCAGCCGCCAGTTTGTGCTGCAATTCCACCCCGGTCAGGACAGCGCACAGATCGAAGCGCTGGTCAGCGAAATACGCAAGCGCCGCAACCGTCTGGTGGTGCAGTACGGCCTGACCCTGCCTTCGTTCATCATCGAGCATGTCGATGACATTGCCCCGGACGAGTTTCGCTTCACCGTCTATGACGTACCGATGCTCAAGGCCACCTTCACGCAGAGCCATGTCGCCGTGGAAGCGCGCCAGTTGGAAGGCGAAAACCTTCCAGCGGCCATCCCGGGCAATACCGACCGCCAGGAAGATCAATGGGTCTGGCTGCCTGCCGAGCAGTCTGGCGAATTGAACCCGGTCAGTTCCACGACGCTGATCATCGAACGCATGGAGCGTGCATTGCAGTCCTGCGCGCCGCAGTTCATCGGCTTGCAGGAAACCAAATCGATCCTCAGCTGGCTGGAGTCCGAGCAACCGGAACTCGCTCAGGAAATGCAGCGGGTCCTCACCCTGACGCGCTTCTCGGCCGTCCTGCAACGCCTGGCCTCGGAGTGTGTGCCGCTGAGGGCGATCCGGGTCATTGCCGAAACCCTGATCGAGCACTGCCAGCATGAACGCGATACCAATGTGCTGACCGACTATGTGCGCATAGCGCTCAAGTCGCAGATCTACCACCAGTACTGCGGTGCCGAAGGCCTGCAAGTGTGGCTGCTCACGCCGGAAAGCGAGGGGTTGTTGCGCGATGGCCTGCGCCAGACGCAAACCGAAACATTCTTCGCGCTGAGCAACGAGACCAGCCAGATGCTCGTGCAACAGCTGCACATTGCTTTCCCGGTACGAGCTCCCGAACAGGCGGTTCTGCTGGTGGCACAGGATCTGCGCAGCCCTCTGCGTACCTTGTTGAGGGAGGAGTTCTACCATGTACCCGTACTATCTTTTGCGGAAATCAGCAACGCGGCCAAGGTCAAGGTCATGGGTCGATTCGACCTTGAAGACGATCTCGAGCCGCTGGACAACGAGCACGCTGCCTGAGCCTGCAAGGCCTGAATGCACGGAGACTTTCAGATGTTTGAATTACGCGTACTGAATGGCCAGCACCAAGGCGCGGCATTACCGCTGATCGGTGAGCAATGGTCGATTGGCTCTGCCGGGCAACACGATCTGGCGCTGGACGATGCGGGCGTGGAAAGCCTGCATTGCCGCCTGCAACGTGTCGACGACAACTGGACACTGAACGCTGAACAAGGCGCGGTCTGCGACGAACAGGGCAACGCCCGGCCGAGCATCGACCTGACGCTCAATAACGCTTTCATGCTGGGTTCGGTGTGGCTGTGCGTTTCGCCTGCGGGCGATGAGTGGCCCTCGGTGCCCGCCGTGCTTCCCAAACAGCCCGAGGCCGAATCCGGGCCGGCACACAACGATGTGCCGCTGGAGAAGGTCAAGTCCCGCTCACAATTTCTCAACCGCACCACGGGCATCATCGCCGGGCTGCTGGTGGGCGTCATCGGCAGCGCCTGGAGCCTGACCCGCCCGCCTGCTATTGCGATGGATCAGAGCCCGGCACACCTGGCTGCCGCCACGACAGAGGCCTTGCCCGATACGCCCAAGGCACCAGCCAGGGCTGCAAACCCTGTGACCGACAAACGCATACGCCTGAGCAACGCGGATGCCGTCCGCCATCAGTTGAGCACCATGCTCAGCGACCGCCTGCTGACTGACATCAGCGTGGAAGAGACGCCCGACGGTCTGATCCTCAACGGCGATCTGAAAGAAGAATCGCTGCTGGTCTACCAGCGCATGCTTCAGCGCTTCAAGGCGCTGTATGACTCGCCGGTAACCGTCCTGGACAACGTGGGCAGCAATCGCAACACCCTGCCCTTTGTGGTGGTTCAGATCATGACCGGGCCGCATGCGCATCTGGTGACTGCCGACGGTCGACGTGTTTACGTAGGTGACGAAGTGGATGGCCTGCGCCTCACCCGAATCGATAATCAGCGTCTGCAATTCGACGGTAATCGCCATATCGAGGTGAACTGGTGAATGCAGCACTGAACCTGTGGAAAGACGCGCATGCCAAGCGTTTGAGCCAGTATTGCGCGGTGCGCGTCATTGGCCGGGTCAGCGCCGTGCGCGGGATTCTGCTGGAGTGCAGGATTCCATCGGCCAAGGTCGGCGATCTCTGTGAAGTGAGCAAAGCCGATGGCTCGTTGCTGCTGGCCGAAATCGTCGGTTTCACCCAGGAATGCACGCTGCTCAGTGCCTTGGGCCCACCCGACGGTATTCAGGTGGGCGCGCCGATCCGACCGCTGGGCGTGGCACACCGGATCGGCGTCGATGACAGCCTGCTCGGCTGTGTACTGGACGGTTTCGGGCGGCCGCTGATGGGCGATTGCCTCGGCGCGTTCGCCGGCCCCGAAGACCGCCGCACGACTCTGCCGGTGATCGCCGACGCCCTGCCGCCGACCCAGCGACCGCGCATCACCCGGGCTTTGCCCACCGGGATACGCGCCATCGACAGTGCGATTCTGCTCGGTGAGGGCCAGCGTGTCGGGCTATTCGCCGGTGCGGGCTGCGGCAAGACCACACTGATGGCCGAACTGGCGCGCAACATGGATTGTGACGTCATCGTTTTTGGCCTGATCGGCGAACGGGGTCGCGAGTTGCGCGAGTTTCTCGATCACGAACTGGACGAAACCCTGCGCCGCCGCTCGGTGCTGGTCTGTGCAACTTCCGATCGTTCCAGTATGGAGCGCGCCCGCGCTGCGTTCACCGCCACCGCCATCGCCGAAGCCTTTCGCGCCCGTGGCCAGAAAGTGCTGTTGCTGCTCGACTCCCTGACCCGCTTCGCCCGCGCGCAACGGGAAATCGGTATTGCCTCGGGCGAACCACTGGGGCGCGGCGGTCTTCCGCCCTCGGTGTACACCCTGCTGCCACGGCTGGTGGAGCGCGCCGGGATGAGCGAGAACGGTTCGATCACCGCGCTTTATACGGTGCTGATCGAACAGGACTCGATGAACGATCCGGTCGCCGACGAAGTGCGCTCATTGCTCGACGGACACATCGTACTGTCGCGCAAGCTGGCCGAGCGCGGGCACTACCCGGCTATCGATGTGTCGGCCAGCATCAGCCGGATTCTGAGCAACGTCACCGGTCGTGAACATCAACGGGCGAACAATCGCCTGCGCCAGTTACTGGCCGCCTACAAACAAGTAGAAATGCTCCTGCGTCTGGGTGAATACCAGGCCGGGGCCGACCCGGTCACCGACTGTGCCGTGCAACTGAACGAAGCCATAAACGCGTTCCTGCGCCAGGACCTGCGTGAGCCCGTGCCGTTGCAGGAAACCCTGGACAGGCTGCTGCAACTCACCTCTCAACTGCCGGAGTAGCCATGGACGAACCACTGGAAGACGACCCGCAACAGGCTGCTCTGCAGCAGGTGATCGGTCTGCTCACGCCACTGCGTCAACACCGTCAGGCCAGTGCCGAGCGGGCTCATCGCCAGGCGCAGTTGGAACTGAAATCGATGCTCGACCACTTAGCAGAGACCAGGGCGTCGCTGAATCAGGAACGCGAAAACCACAAGCGCCGCCGAGAGAGTCTGTCCCATACGCATTTGCAAAGAACTCTCAGCCTGACTGATGTGGACGGCTGGCACGAAAAGGAAAGAACCATGCTCGACCGCCTGGCTTACATCCGCCAGGACGTGCAGCAACAGCAAATGCGAGTAGCTGAACAACAGGCGTTGCTTGAACAGAAACGGCTGCAAGCCAAGGCGTCTCAGCGCGCGGTCGAGAAACTCGCCTGCATGGAGGAGACGCTCAACGAAGAAGGTTAAGTGACGATGACCGCACCGATCAAAACCCCCGCCAAAGCGCCACCCGCGCCGAGTGCGCCGCCAGCCGCCTCGCGCCCCCTGCCTTCGCGGCGTCAGCCCGCGAGGTTCGATGACCAGCCGCCAGCCTTTACCGGTACGCCTCGGAGCGATGTGCAGAAGGTTCGTTTCGCGCTGAACCGTTCAGTGACCGACAGCCCGATGAGCGCCGACGGCATGTTCTTCTCGCAACTGCTGATACCGCAGGTAGGCGAAGAGCCGGATCAGCAGGGCTTCGGAGGCAGCGGTGTGGCCTTCTCCGCACAGTCCGAAAACGTACCGACGCAGTTGATCGACGAGCTGGCTCAGCGCTTGCCCGACCAGCCGGACGGTCCGCTGGCATTCAGCCTGCTCATGCCCAATCTGGGGAGCGTGCGGGTCAACGCCAGCAAATCCGAAAACCGCTGGAATATTCAACTGGGGTTTGTTCGGCGTGACGTTCTCAAGCGCTTGCAGGGCCAGGCCGGCGCATGCCGGGAATCGCTGGCACAGGCGCTCGGTCAGGACGTCGAACTGGACATGCATGAAGACTTCACAGCATGAGCGCCCTGCGTCTGCGCAAGGTCGACGCTCTGCTGGCCCAAGCCACACGCGCACTCGGTGCCGGACGGCGCCTGGGCTTCAGCAGCCGCGGTCAGCACACCGAACTGAGCCTGCTACCGCTGCTGGAAGACGCGCGGATACCGGCAGACGGTGTCTGGTTGAATACGGCGGTCGGCCCCTTGTTGCTGAGCGATGCCGAAGCGTTGCTCAGCCTGCTGGGCGAAGTGCCCTTCACGCTTGGCGGCGAGCACCAGGGCTGGTACTGGCAGTTGTTCAACCAGCGCCTGAGCCCGGTGGTCGCCGACCTGCTGGCGCCTGTTGCGCCGTTTTCCGACACCCCGACCGAGCTGGCCATCGGCTGCCGCGTTCACGTGAGGCTGGGCAGCGAGCGACTGGATACCCGCCTGCACGCCGCACCCGCCACCCTGCTCAGGCTTCTGGGTTCGGCTGACTGGCAGGTCTTGAATCGTAACCTGGACGAATCCTGGTCGGTGTCGACACCGCTGATCGTCGGCGAACTGTCACTGACCCGGGAACAAATCGCCTCGCTACGCCCCGGTGACGTGGTGCTGCCCGCCCGCTGCCGCTTCGACAGCGCCGGACAAGGGTCCGTGACACTCGCTGGCCGTCAATGGGCGGCCCGCACCGACCAACAGGAACAGCATCTTTTTCTGCAGCTCAGTCATGAGGAGCACAGTCACCATGAGTACTGAAGATCTGTATCAGGACGACGTCGAGATGCTCGACGACTATGAAGAACCGGTGCCTGAACAGGCTGATCAGCAACAGCGTGACGACGAATACGCCGAGCACGCATTCGGCTACGCGGACAGCGACGCGGAGCATGAAGAGCAGTCGGGAGACCATAATGAATCGCCGATGCTCGATTCACTGGAGCTGGACCTGACCTTGCGCTGCGGCGAGCTCAGATTGACCCTTGCCGAACTGCGTCGACTGGACGCCGGAAGCATTCTTGAAGTCAGCGGCATCGCGCCAGGCCACGCCACGCTATGCCACGGTGAGCAGGTGGTTGCCGAAGGCGAACTGGTCGACGTCGAGGGCCGCCTCGGTTTGCAGATTACCCGGCTGGTGGCGCGCTCATGATCATGGAGGGCGTCAACCCGATCATGCTGGCGCTGTTTCTCGGCTCGCTGTCGCTGATCCCGTTCCTGTTGATCGTCTGCACCGCCTTTCTGAAGATCGCCATGACGCTGCTGATCACCCGCAACGCGATCGGCGTTCAGCAAGTACCGCCGAACATGGCGTTGTATGGCATCGCCCTGGCCGCGACGATGTTCGTCATGGCCCCGGTGGCGCACGACATACAACAGCGGGTCCATGAACATCCGCTGGAACTGAGCAACGCCGACAAACTGCAGAGCAGCCTCAAAGTGGTCATCGAGCCGCTGCAACGCTTCATGACACGCAACACCGACCCGGACGTCGTCGCCCACCTACTGGAAAACACCCAGCGTATGTGGCCCAAGGAAATGGCCGATCAGGCCAACAAAAACGATCTTCTGCTGGCGATCCCGGCCTTTGTGCTGTCGGAACTGCAGGCCGGTTTCGAGATCGGTTTTCTGATCTATATCCCCTTCATCGTCATTGACCTGATTGTCTCCAACCTGTTGCTGGCACTGGGCATGCAGATGGTCTCGCCGATGACACTGTCGCTGCCGCTCAAACTGCTGCTGTTCGTGCTTGTATCGGGCTGGTCGCGTCTGCTCGACAGCCTGTTCTATTCCTATATGTGAGGCGGTCATGGAAGCGTTGGCGTTGTTCAAGCAAGGCATGTTTCTGGTCGTCATCCTGACCGCCCCGCCGCTGGCCGTTGCGGTGCTGGTGGGTGTGGTCACCTCGCTGCTGCAGGCACTTATGCAGATTCAGGATCAGACATTGCCCTTCGGCATCAAACTGGGGGCCGTCGGACTGACCCTGGCCATGACCGGCCGCTGGATCGGCGTCGAGCTGATCCAGTTCATCAATATGGCCTTCGACCTGATTGCCCGCTCCGGGGTCAGTCACTAAATGCCCTTCGACGCGCACAGCGCCTTTCAATTCATGCTGGGCATGGGACTGGCAATGGCGCGGCTGATGCCCTGCATGCTGCTGGTGCCAGCCTTCTGCTTCAAATACCTCAAAGGCCCGTTGCGTTATGCCGTCGTGGCGGTGATGGCGATGATCCCGGCACCGGCCATCACCCGGGCTCTGGAGTCCCTCGACGACAACTGGTTCGCAATCGGCGGCCTGCTGATCAAGGAAGCGGTACTCGGCACCCTACTGGGGCTTTTGCTGTATGCGCCGTTCTGGATGTTCGCCTCGGTCGGCGCACTGCTCGACAGCCAGCGCGGTGCGCTCAGCGGCGGCCAGTTGAACCCGGCGCTGGGCCCTGACGCCACGCCACTGGGCGAATTGTTTCAAGAAACCCTGATCATGCTGGTCATCCTCACCGGGGGGCTATCGCTGATGACTCAGATCATCTGGGACAGCTACAGCGTCTGGCCTCCTACGGCCTGGCTGCCGGGCATGAACGCTGGCGGCCTGGATGTATTTCTGGAGCAGTTGAACCAGACGATGCAGCACATGCTGCTGTACGCCGCGCCTTTCATTGCGCTGCTGTTGTTGATCGAAGCAGCGTTCGCGATCATCGGCCTGTATGCGCAACAGCTGAACGTTTCGATTCTCGCCATGCCGGCCAAGAGTATGGCCGGCCTCGCGTTTCTGCTGATCTATCTGCCGACGCTGCTGGAACTGGGCACAGGTCAACTATTGAAGCTGGTTGATCTGAAGTCGCTACTGACGCTTCTGGTGCAAGTGCCGTGAGCGAAAAAACCGAAAAGGCCACGCCCAAGCAACTGCGTGACGCGCGGGAAAAGGGTCAGGTCGGGCAGAGTCAGGACCTCGGCAAACTGCTGGTGCTGATGGCTGTCAGTGAAATCACCCTGGCCCTGGCTGATGAAAGCGTCAACCGCCTGGAGGCGCTGTTGTCGCTGTCCTTTCAAGGTATCGACCGCAGCTTTGCCGCGTCGGTCGAGTTGATTGCCAGCGAAGGATTCTCCGTACTGCTCAGCTTTACCTTGTGCAGCGTCGGTATAGCGATGCTGATGCGTTTGATCAGCAGCTGGATGCAGATCGGCTTTCTGTTCGCGCCCAAGGCGCTGAAAATCGATCCCAACAAGATCAACCCGTTTTCCCACGCCAAACAGATGTTTTCCGGGCAAAACCTGCTCAACCTGCTGCTCAGTGTGCTCAAGGCCATTGCCATCGGCGCGACGCTGTATGTGCAAGTCAAACCTGTGCTGGGTACCCTTGCAGTGCTGGCCAACAGCGATCTGACGACCTACTGGCACGCGCTGGTCGAGCTGTTCAGGCATATTTTGCGAGTGATATTGGGACTGCTGCTGGCGATCGCCATGATCGACTTCGCCATGCAGAAATACTTCCATGCGAAAAAACTGCGCATGAGCCACGAAGACATCAAGAAAGAGTACAAGCAATCGGAAGGCGACCCCCACGTCAAAGGCCATCGTCGGCAACTTGCCCAGGAGATCCTCAATCAGGAGCCCAGCGCTGCGCCCAAGCCGGTGGAAGACGCCGACATGCTGCTGGTCAACCCGACCCACTATGCGGTGGCCCTGTATTACCGACCAGGCGAAACGCCTCTGCCTCTGATTCATTGCAAAGGGGAAGACGAGGAAGCCCTGGCATTGATTGCCCGGGCCAAAAAAGCCGGCATCCCGGTAGTGCAAAGCATCTGGCTGACCCGCACGCTGTACCGCTCCAAGGTCGGCAAATACATCCCCCGCCCCACCCTGCAGGCTGTCGGCCACATCTACAAAGTGGTTCGGCAACTGGACGAAGTCACCGATGAAGTGATTCAGGTCGAAGTCGAGCTGTGATGGCTGTTTAGCCATACGCGTACCCTTCCAGCCAAGTGACCTCAACCGACGTTATCTCGTGGTCGTCGAAGCCTGCATGAATCACAGACAGAGTCATACCGGGTCATACCAGGCTGCATTGCCCATTGTCGGCCTGGATGTCGGGGCTGCGCCGTTGCCATGGCGCTTGACCAGTCCGCTGCTTGATCTCGGCTATGGTCTTTTTTATCGCTGGCGTCCGCAGTTGGCCTGGTCGTCCCATCCTGATGGCAGTGCTCGCTGCCGGGGTGACAGCTGTGCAGTGTCGAAAACCGACCGAGCTCCGCATGACCAGTAACTGCCTGATGCTTTTGGATTGCATCTGCGCAAAAAAAGACCGCCCCAGATGGGGCGGTCTTCTTTTCACTCGGGTGTTATCTCCTAAGCCAGATGATCCAGGCCTGCCAGTATCAGCTCGTTTCGCCGGATATCATCCAGGTTGGTGACGGCATACGGGGCGTCGCTCACCGCGTGCCACACCACGAAATCACGCCGCATATCCAGGAACAGAAAGTAGTCATTGAATCGTTCGGCTTGTGAAAACCTCAGTTGCAGCGCCTCTCTGAGTTGTTCGGGACGCAGCGCTCGACCCTCGATGTGCAGCGCAATGCCCCAGTCATGATGCTCGCGCCGGCTGACGAAAGACACTCCGTTTGCCACCGGCCAGACCGCAGGACTCTGCGCCGCAACGTTGTAGTAGAACGCTGTTTTCTCCTCGACCTCGATCATGTCTAGTCCCTTAACTTCACGACGGTGTAATCACGCTCGTGGTCCTGGTCGTCAAGACCGTCACGCATGTCCGGAGGCCACCAGATGACCAGTTCGCGGCTGGTGGAGTCCGGGCGTTTGCAGGCAGTTCCCGAACAACCGTGGGTGGCGCAACCGGTCAGGGTAGCGAACACCACCAACACGACTGCAACGCTGCTGATCTTCATGGCTTTGCCCCCCGGAGCAGTGATGGCCGGCTCTCTTTGGCCATTTTCGATATCTGTGGCTGACGTACCGCGATATACACTTCGCTTTCCTCGCCCGGTTGCAGCCATGCATGGGGCCAGGCGGCGACGCCGATGACCCAGCGACCACCGCAGCGACTCTCGTCGATCCGCACCGGTTTGTCGGTATTGTTGCGCGCGACCACGACAGCCACACCCCAGTCCTTGCGGGCATACCATTGCGAGCGCTGGCCATCGAGGCTCAGGCCCTGGCCCGGGTCACACAGGCTGTCGGTTTCAAAGGGCAGTGTTTCGCCATCATGCATGCCCTCTGGCGCAGCGCCATCAACCATCTGCGTGAAGACTTTCTGAATGTCGCCACGGGTAGGCAGCTCACCGCCGTCACGCCGTTCCTTGATCCTTTTCATCTGATCATCGACGTCGTGAGGGTTGCCGTTCTGCACATAGCGAGCCGGGTTGACCTGATCGCCAATCAGTCTTGGCGTCAGGATGAACAGGCGCTCGCGCTGGCTCAGTTCACGGCTGCGTGACTGGAACAGCAGCTTGCCGATGTAGGGAATGTCGCCCAGCAACGGAACCTTGTGGACCTTGTCGTTGGCTTCAAGACCATGGAAACCACCGATGACCAGCGAACCGTGCTCGGCTATGACGGCCTGGGTACTGACATTGCCTTTGCGCACACTTGGCTGCGTGTCATTGATGTCGGAGATGTCGATCTGACCATCCTCGATATCGACGATCAGTTGCACCTGAGGCTTGCCATCGTGATCCAGCGAGCGCGGAGTCACCTGCAGACTGGTGCCTGCGGTGATGGGCTCGATATTGGCCACGCGTTCCGAGGTCGCGGTGAGGTATTCGGTGCGACTGAAGTCGATCACGGCCGGCTGGTTTTCAAGGGTAAGAATGGACGGGTTGCCGATCACCGACGCCGAGCCGTTACCTTCCAGCGCATGCAGTTCGGCAGCGAACTTGCCGGCGTTCTGAATGAACAGGGTGGAGCTGGTGCCAGCGTCGAACATGTTGGCGCCCCCGTTGACACTCCCGGCATTGAAGTTCCAGCGGCTGGACAGTTCTGCCAGCTCGTTGCGATCGATGTCGAGAATCACGGCGTCGATTTCGATCAGGTTGCGCGAAACATCCAGCTCTTTGATGAGCTTTTCGTACATGGCCTTGCGCGAGGGCAAGTCGTAGATCAGCACGGCATTGTTACGGACATCGGCGGTTACACGGATGTTGGCCCGCCCGCCAGAGCGACTTTTTCCACTGCTTTTGCTGCCGCCGCCACCATAGTGCAGCACCTGGTCGAGGCCCTGCTCCAACGCATTGGTATCGAGGCCGCTGGAGCTCATTGGCAGACTCGGAGCGTCCGGGCTGCCACCGCCCGCCAGACCGTTACCGCGACCGCCTCGCCCCAGCAGATCCATACCATTGATGGACCCGCCATGAGAACGGGTATCCAGCAAATCCTGGAGAATGCTGGCGACACCGGCGACCACCAGTTGTTGATCGCGATAGCGAATGGTGCGGTCCGCAGCACTGGCGTACTTGAGCGGAAATACGATGACGTCCTGCTTGTCGCCCTTTTCCGGCGCTTCGACTTTCTTGCTGTAATCGCGCACCAGTTCCACATATTTTGCCGGGCCGCGAACCAGAACCACGCCTTCGTTCGGCAATACCCCCCAACCGAAGCGCTTGTCCAGCAGCCCCACATCGGTCAAGGCAGTCTGCAGGTCATCCACCGCGTCGGAGGACACTTCGATGCGTGCCGAGGTGTGCTCGCTGGAGGGGCTGACGTACAACGTGTCGTTATACACAAACCACTGGAAGTGATATTCCTGGCCCAGACGGTCGAGAAACTCTTCCGGGCTCTGGGCGCGTATCCGGTCATCGAGGACTCCCGGGATGGGCGGCATGTCCAGCGCCATGCCGAATTCCTTGGCGAAGTCGGCCAGCGCTGTCGCCAGCTCGGTCTGCCGGGCATCGTAGGCGTAAGCCGTATGTTTCCAGGCTTCGGGGGTCACCGCCCACGTGGCGGGGGACAGCCCGATCAACAATAAAGGCAACCACATCAAGGCCTTGCGCATTTCAAACTCCCGGTTGCCGGTGATTGAGGGTCGTGCGCCCGGCTAAGGCGGGCACGGAATTGACCAGAGTGGTGTGCATCAGGCTGAGCAAGGCCGCGCGCTGATTGGCCAGGCTTTCCAGACGGTTCAGCAGATCGGCAAGGCCGCAGGGGCCAGGCATCCAGCTGACCAGCACCATGCAGCGCGTTTGCGGATCGATGGCGAACGCGCCGTCACAGGCACACGCCAGGCTGGCACCGCCGTGACTGAGCAATGCTTCGATACGCTGAGGGTCGTTGGCGTCATAGGGGTCGAGTAATTCGATGCTGCAACGGACTCCGCCACCCACCATTTCCAGCCGTGCGTTGGCGTCGTCGACCCAGCAGTCGAGCGGGCTCGCCGGACGCTGATCACGCCACAGGCCGACGACCTCCTCGAACTCACTGAAATCCATCGATGACATTTTTGGTCATTTTATAACCAGCCTGCTGGCATTGATCAGCGATGTTGGAGCTGACCGCAGCCTGCTGGCTCGCCTCACTGAAGGCATCGATGTCGTCGGCGGTGAAATGCCCATTGCCCCCGTCCAGCACGTCATCCACGTCGGACAACGCGCGAGTGAGCGTGGAATCGAGGTTATTTTGCAGGGATTTGAAATTTATCATGTCCTGATACTCCAGCAGAAAGGTTCAAACCTTGAGTGGAGCAAACAGGTGGAGCGGTTCCATTTTCGCCGCAAGAGTCTGTTTCAGGCAGCTGGCTCCGCGCCTGCCAGCCCATTGCGCAGGGTTGCCCAATCGATTTCGAAAGCGCCGTTGGCGTCGCTCAGGCGCAGGCTTTCGGTGGTCAGCGTCGCATCGCGCTTGAGCTCCCAGTGCTCGGCAAAACGGCTCTCTGCCAACCATTCGGCGACCGGCTCGGCCATCTCCGGATGAACGCTGAGTGTGGCCACTGCTTCGTTGAGCTGACTGGCTGCCAGGTTCCTGACCAGTGCCCGAGCGCGCTCGGCAAGGGTTGTTTCGTCGAGCAACTGGCACAATGCCTCAGTCAGCAGTTCCTCTGCAGCAGTCATGGCCTGCTGCTGCAAGGCTTCGCGCTGAACGTGCAGCTCGTCCAGAAAGGCATTGGCACGCTCCCAGAACTGCGCAAGCGCCTCCTGATGCCGATGATCGGCTTTAGCCTGCTCAAGCACCAGCAGTTGCTCAGCCTGACGGCGCGCGTCAGTCAGAATGTCGCGAGCCAGCAAACTGTTGGCGATGTCTTCACGGCGCAATACCGGCTCGGGCAGCACTGCGTCGGCAGTCAAAGTAATACTGCGTTTGGCAAGCATGGGAGAGTTCCTGGTGCAGAGAGGAGCGGATACTCAGGTCGCGGTGACACGCCATAGAACAGCCTGCCACAACGTCTGAAGTTTATTTTCGGGGGCCGCGCAAGGTCTGTCGGCGACCTCATCGGGCGCCCAGGCCAGACGCAATCGCGACCAATACTCAGGCCCGAGCCAGGCACCCAACAGCAAGCGCGCATCTTCACGCTCCAGCTCCAGCCAGACACCGGGGCGCAACGCTTTGGTCAGCGCCCAGCACCACTGCCCGTCATGGCCGTCGCTTTCGTTACGAGAAAAACAGATGCGCTGCGCCAGATCCAGCGCCTGATCACGCTGCACGGGCGTCAGTGCCAGCCAGTTCAAAACAGGCTCCGCAGGCATTGGCGGTTGACTTGGCGTGATGCCGATACTCTGCAGGAACACACTGTGACGGCTGACCATAAGGGCTTCACAGTCGCTGACGGGCAGTCCGCAGCGCTCGGCGAACCGGCTTTGCCAGCCCGGATGCGCCCATGGCCAGGGATTGCACCACCACTGAGTCCAATAGTCCTCGGCGGTCAGGTCCATCACGCGCGCGCCGGTACGGTCGAGCGACTCCGGCCGGCAAAGCCGATCCGCCTCAGCACTGAGGCGCGCCAGTCACTGCGCAACAGCAGCGCGGTGATCAGCAGCAATACCGCCAAGCCAGCCGGCACCAGCCAGAGCATCAGGTTCCAGAACGGCAGATTGGCGCTGTCCAGCTTGAACGGTCCGAAACTGACCCACTGTGTGGTTTCCTGAAACTCGGTAGCCGGTACGAACACAATGGAAAACTTTTTCGATTCTGCCGCTTGCGTCGACATACCGGGGATACTGCTGGCGACCATCTGCTGAATGCGTCCGCGCACGCTGTCCGGGTCAAGCGCTGCGGAGTGTTTGATGAACACCGCAGCAGAAGCAGGTTGCACCGGTTCGCCCGGTGCGATGCGTTCCGGAAGTACCACGTGCACCCTGGCCACGATGACGCCGTCTATCTGCGAAAGTGTCGCTTCGAGTTCCTGAGACAGGGCATAGATGTAGCGGGCGCGCTCTTCGAGCGGGGTCGAAATGACCCCTTCTTTCTTGAAGATATCCCCCAGACTGGCGCGGGACTGACGTGGCAGGCCGGCAGCGTTGAGCACCCTGACGGCGCGGTTCATGTCGCTTGTGGCGACGGTGACGACAACGCCGGTTTTTTCCAGACGTTTGCGCGCGTCGATATGCTGATCGGCAAGGCGCGCAACGACCTCGTTGGAGTCCTGCTCGGACAGGCCGGTGAACAGATCGGTTTCATCACTGCAGCCGCCGAGCAACACCATGCAAATCAGCAACAGCCCTGCGCTCAGAAATTTCACGGAAACCTCTACTGCAAGTTAGTCAGCTTGTCGAGCGCCTGCGCAGTCTTGCTCACCACCTTGGTGGTGAGCGCAGTCTGCAACGAGCATTGCGACAAGGTTCTGGTCATCGCCGCGATATCCAGCGCGTCTCCAGTCCCGGAGGCTTTCTTCATCGACCGCATCGCTTGCTGAGACATTTTTTCGGTTTCGCCCAGACCGCCGGAAATTGCGCTGGCGATATGCTCGGAAAGCGGCGCTCCACTTGAAACGCCGTCCGGCTGCGTGGCAGCGGTGAAGATGTCGACATCCGCCTGGGCCGGTTCTGAAACGAGCCCCTGTGGCACATCCTGCCCGAGTTCCGGCGAGATGCTTTTAACATTACCAAGGTGGGAAATGGTCACGTGAGTTCTCCGTCAGGCGGTTGTCGGTCAGGCCGCAGCCTGATTGCGGGTGCCTTGCAGCAGCGTACTGACCAGCAAGGTGGCGATTTGCGCAGCGCTCGACTGCACGTCGGTGCCTGTTTGCCCGGCATCCTTGAGCGTTGCCTCCAGGCCCTTGAGCAGCAAGCCGCCCAGCAACTGATCAAGATCCTGAGCGGACTGTCCGCCATTCGCCGACGTACCGGTCTGCGGGGTGTTTACGGGTGTGCCCAGTCCACCACCGGCCAATACCGATTGCAGGCCACGGTCGATAAGCTCGCCGATCAGTTGCCCCGCTTCACCACGGGTATTGCCGCTGTCACCGGGACCGGTATTGGCGTCGATCAGCGGATCACCCGTCACGGACGAGTTGTTGGAAAAACTGCTCGGAGTGCCCAGACCTCCACCCGTCCCTGCCAGACTGCCAGTGTCACTCTGCTGATTACCCAGTTGCTGGCCAATGATGTCGAGTGCCGAACGGAACGCAGCCGTTTCGTCGCCATCAAGGAAGTTGTCTTCCTTGAGTTCGTTCACCCAGGAGCCCGAGTCCGGCTTGGGAAACTGTGCGGGATTGTCATCCATGAACTGCGCGATCTTGTTCAGCATCGGCATATCGTCTTCGGAGAAGCTTGTCCCGCCATCCTGCTTGGTCAGAAGATCATCGAGCATCGACTTGGCCAGGCCATTGAGCACCTGAGTCATCAGGTCCTGCTGTCCGGTACCCGAGGCGCTGTCCGCAGACGCGCCGAAGTTGTCACCGAGCTTTTCATGGATCAGCTTGTCCAGCGCAGCGATGACATCCTCAATACCGCCGCCCGCCTTGCCATCCGCGGCCATCGACTTGGCCAGCAGTTTGCCCAATGGCGAGCTGTCGTCGAGTTGACCATTGCGCATCAGTTCCTCGGCCAGCTTCACGACAACTTCCTGAAGCGCCTTGCTCGACGTACTGCCAGTCGTCTCGGCTTCAGGACGTACCAGGACAAGAGCCATTGCCGGGGTTTGCAGCGAGCTGCTGTTAAGACTGAGACTCTGCATCACAACCTCCTAAAAGTAGCAGCCCCCTCAGGTACGAAGGGGCGTCAAGAAATCAGAACTGGACGACCGAGTTCCGGATCTTGCTTGCGACGATCTGGTTGGAAAGCGCCTCTTTCTTGTCCTCAAAGCCCGCCAGCATGCTCGACTCGCGGAGCAGGCCGTTCTCTTCGTTCGCGGTGCCGTCAAGCTCGGCACTTTTTGCATCGCCTTTGCTGATGCTGGAGCGAGTAGCGTCGATGCTGTCAGTGCTGCCGGTGTTGCTCACCAGTGCAGCGTTACGGTCGGCGCTGCTCTTTACGCTGTTGATGC
Organism: Pseudomonas cerasi; assembly: GCF_900074915.1. Taxonomy (GTDB): domain Bacteria; phylum Pseudomonadota; class Gammaproteobacteria; order Pseudomonadales; family Pseudomonadaceae; genus Aquipseudomonas; species Aquipseudomonas cerasi. The sequence continues at coordinate 1,281,441 of NZ_LT222319.1, read as the reverse complement.
CCTGAGCGGCACCACCGATCGTGTTGACTACACCGCGACCCGCACCCGCCAGAGAACTCATGATAGTCATAACGTCATACCCCTTCGTCTGTACCAGCGTAATTGCTTGGTACAGCTAGGTGGCATGTGTCCGCGAATCGGTTCCAGATCTTCTGCAAAAAATCAGATGCCCAATTCCTTGATGCGACGGTAGAGCGTACGACGTGGAATATCGAGCTCCAGGCTGGCCGCGTCGATGCAATTGCGGTGGCGCTTGAGCGCTTGCTGAATCAAGGCCTTTTCGATCGCCCGCAATTGGAACTTGAGCCCGCACGCCATGTGCTCTTCGGTCTGCGAGTCAGCCCCCAGCAAGGGGAAGCCCAACACATGACGCTTTGCAGCGGCCTTGAGCTCGCGGATATTGCCGGGCCAGCGATGCCCCGTCAGTACCTGCTGCAGCAACGGGCATACATCGGGAATCGCGACGTTCAGTTCTTTGGCAGACGCCGCCACAAACCGAGTGAACAGCGGCAGGATACGCTCGGGCTGATCGCGCAGCGGCGGCAGTTTGAGGGTCAGCACGTTCAGGCGAAAGTACAGGTCGCGCCGAAACTTCCCCTCTTCGACGGCATCGTCCAGAGAGGCCTGAGCCGACGCAATCACACAGATATCCAGGTGGATCGTGGAGGTCGAGCCCAGACGCTCCAGTGCTCGGGTTTCAAGCACCCTCAGCAGCTTGGCCTGGAGGGCGAGCGGCATGCTATCGATCTCATCCAGATACAAGGTTCCACCCTGCGCCGCTTCGATGTAGCCCATTCGAGAACGGTCCGCGCCGGTGTAGGCTCCACTCACCACCCCGAACAGCTCGCTCTCGGCGAGCGATTCCGGAATGGCCGCGCAGTTCATCGGGACGAAGCGCCCCTGGCGCCCGGACATGTTGTGAATGCGCCGGGCAGTGGTGTCTTTACCGGTGCCGGTTTCGCCCGACAGCAAGACATCGATGCCGAGCTGCGAAATACTTTCGGCAACGATCCCCAGATTGGGTACGCGCTCCGCATCCAGGTCATCGTCAAACTCATCATCGAGATTCATTTCATGACTCCAATGGCATCGGCGTTGCGCGAGCGCAGCGGCGATTCAGGACTCGGCTGCCAGGTCGATATGCGAAGCAACCCCCAGCTCTTTCATGCGGTGGTAGAGGGTCCGCCGGGGCAGTTCGAGTTCCTCGAGCACAGCGTCGAAATTGTGGCGATGCCGCTTCAAGGCATCCTGGATGAGCATTTTCTCGATGACGCGCATCTGCATGCGCAGTCCTGTTACCGGGTCACGCGCTTCGACCGGATCGGCGCCCAGCAACGGCAATCCGAGGACAAATCGCTTGGCAGCGGACTTCAGTTCGCGCACGTTGCCGGGCCAGTCATGACTCAACAGGATCTGTACACGCCCATTGTCGAGCGTTGGAGCGGAGCGGCCGCACTCTGCGGCGATGTCCTGGGTGAACTGGTCGAACAATGGCAAAATCTGCTCGCGACGCTTGCGCAAGGCTGGCAACTGCAGTGTCAGCACATTGAGCCTGAAAAACAGGTCACGACGAAAAAGTCCTTGTTCCACCAGTTCATCCAGCGGGCGCTGGGCCGAGGCGATCACTCGCAGATCCAGGGGTATGAAGTCGGTCGAGCCCAGCCGCTCGACCCCCCTGCTTTCCAGCACGCGCAGGAGCTTGGCCTGAAGGCTCAACGGCATGCTGTCGATTTCGTCCAGATAGAGGGTGCCGCCGTTGGAGGCTTCGATGTAGCCCTCGCGAGCGCGGCACACGCCGGTGAACGCACCATTGACCACGCCGAATAGCTGACTCTCTGCCAACGACTCGGGGATGGCCGCACAGTTCATGCCGACAAAGGGCCCTGTCCTGCTCGACAGCTCGTGAATCCGGCTGGCCAGGGTGTCTTTGCCGGTGCCGGTTTCCCCGCAAAGAAGCAAGTCCATATCCAGTAGCGCACTGTGCATTGCAATTTGATGACCAGCCGATAATGCAGTTACGTTCCAACGCGTTCGAACGTCGTTATCAATGTCTGTGTTCATCGATCACTCTCATAGCGGGAGGAAGGCGGGATATTAATACCACGTCTTACAAGGCACACCTATAGTAATTTAGTTCCCCAACGGCGGTAAAAAATTTCACAAACTCGAGAATCACTATCAAGTAGCGCCAGCACCTTAAGATTCACTCGGTATAGCGAACGCGATTTTACATGACCTTATTAATATATACTTATTCCAAAATTATCATAGACTTACGCTGGCCAAGCATCGCCGCAGGCCCCACAGCTGCTGGGGATCCGGGCGCATGCCCGATCAGGAGCCATAATGAAATCGAAAAATTTGTAACTTGCCAATCGTAGAAAAAACAGTTAGCTACCCCATGAACTTCGATGCCCCTGCACGGTGTGCCGCAACGCGTGAGTTCTTTGCAACAGTAAAAATCGATCAAACCAAAAGAATAAAGCACATGCACTTAATAGATTAACTTTCAATAACATTACAACTAACAAACTCAGGCATAAACCTGTCAATGTCCAACCTGCTCCACACGTTCGAATATAAAGTGCCGGACTGCAAAACAGTGCCCGATAACTGGGCGGATACAACCAAGTTATCAGTCGGATTTCCGAACAGTGCCACATCGCTGATTTGGTTGGATCCAGAATCCCCCCATTTCTTGGGCCCATCTCGCGATAGCTTTTTGCCACACCTGCATTCGGTAATCCGAACGCGTCGCCTTTTCAGAATTTAGATTGTCAGGTTCTGAAAATGGCTAATCGGCTGAAAGGATTCACTGTAGGACAATCTGGCAATCAAGGATTATGGCGCTGTGAACTTTTCCTTCCATAGCAGCGCTGATACCTCATCATCACTGAGATTGTTTCAAAATATGTGTAAGTATTTACTTACAATTCTTTACAAAGTTTGCATGATCCATTGAGAAACATATCTGGTGCAGGTCGGTCAGCCGCCCTTTTTACGCCCCTATAACGGTAAAAAAAGGAGCAAAATTCTGCCTCCGAGGATTTCGGATACACACTGAAAACGCGAAAAAGCACTAAAAAAGGTCAATTTTCAGGTGCTTTAAGGGCTCAGGAGAAAAAAATCGAGAGGTTATTGGCGTGGATCGCTCGCGTACACCACGACACGAGGACCGTTCGGCAGCTCACGCGGCTCATCGCGGTACGCGATCTCGTCGCGCTTGCGTGGCGACGAACGGTCATCGATGTACAGCCTCTTTTGTATCCGGCGGTCCAGTAACGAACGCTTGTTTTGCGATTCAAGCTGTGTCGCCTGCGACGACGCCAGACGCTCAGGCTGGATGGGGTCGGATACAGGCACCCGCTCGGCAGCGTTAACGGGTTGCGCGGCGCCGGGCAAGGGTTCCTGCCTGGCAACCTGCACCACTTTCGGTTGAGGTTCACGTCTGACCGGTTGCACCGATTCCGGTGCCGGCTCCCGCCCAAGAACCTGCATCAGGCCTACGGTCTGCTCGCGCGCTGCTGCTTGCAACGGTCCAGGCGTCGGAGCGCGCTCGGCCACCTGCGACGATGGCTGACGCTCGAGCACGCGCTTTCCAGGGCTGGGCGGGATGACAGCGGTTGTCGGCGACTCTCCGGTGATCCGCTCGATACCAGCAGTCAAAACCTGCGTGTGGGTCTTGGGAATCAGCAAGCGTCCCGGCCCATCCGGGGTCTTTTTTCGCAGGAATGCCGGGTTGAGGCGCAACAACTGCGCCTCATCTACCCCGGTGGTGGCGGCGAGCTGAGTCAGGTCTACCGTGTGGTTGAGCTCAACCACATCAAAATACGGCATGTTGGCGACCGGCGTCAGTTGCACGCCATAGGCGCCTGGATTACGCACCACCAGCGAGAGTGCCAGCAGGCGCGGAACGTAGTCCTGGGTTTCGCGGGGTAAATTCAAATGCCAGTAGTCGACAGGCAAGCCACGCCGACGGTTGGCGTCGATCGCTCGTGCAACCGTACCCTCGCCTGCGTTATAGGCCGCCAGTGCCAACAGCCAGTCGTTATTGAACTGATCATGCAGGCGAGTCAGATAATCCATCGCCGCCTTGCTTGACGCTACGACATCGCGGCGGGCGTCGTAGGTAGCGCTCTGGTTCAAGTTGAACTGGCGACCGGTGGACGGGATGAACTGCCAGAGGCCCGCTGCCGCCGCCGGGGAGTTGGCCAAGGGATTGTAGGAGCTCTCGATCATGGGCAAGAGTGCCAGTTCCAATGGCATGTTGCGCTCATCCAGGCGCTCGACAATGAAATGCAGATAAGGCGTGGCGCGCTTGCTGGCCCCGGTCAGGAAGCCCCTATTGTTCAGCAGCCAGTCACGCTGACGAGCAATACGTTCATTGACGCCCTGCCCGTCCACCAGCCGGCATCGCTGCGCTACCCGTTGCCAAATGTCCTCGCCGTTGTAGACGGGCAAATCGGAAACAGTCGTTGCAGCCAGAGGGTTTGCCTGCGCGTCGTCAGAGCGATGCCCCAGCCCGGCGACCAGTCGCGGTAAGCGGTCCAGGCGCGGCTGTGAGTCATCGACTGACTGACAGCCCACACACAGCGACCCCAAGGCCAGGACGGCGATCTGTATCGAACGAGCCAGCAAACGAGGAGACGAAACGTGGAGGGCAACGGCGGCCATGTGCGGAATGTCCTGAACGTGTCCCCCTACGTGGCACGCCCGCCTTTCCAGTTCCCTGCAACGCGTATTTCGCTTGCGTACGCACAAGCCTGAAACGTTTCAGCCAGCTGTTTTTCTGTGGAACCGGTGCCTTTCCCATGCTACACAGAAGCTGAAGGACTTTTCAAAGGGTTACAAAATCGCCGTCGTCGGGCGGCAAATGGAAAGGGAGATGCACCGTGCAGGCACCAACGGTCAACCGCAATACCGGTAACGTCATTTCGCCAGAAGCAACAGCAAGAGCCGACAACCCTTCAAATCTGCGGCAGCAAACTGAACAGCCGACCCAGCGCTCCTCACATTCCCTGGGGAGCATGGGAAAACGGCTGCTGAAAAGCGTCGGTAAGGTTTTCCAGAAATCCAGGGCACCCCGGCAGTCGGCCGCCAGATCGCCCAGTACACAAACACCCTCAAGCTCGGCGCCGCGCTCCAGTCGCGAGGCCGGCAGAAATACCGGTCGTGGCAATCATTTGCCGGATAACCCGGCGCCGCGCAGCGACCAGCCTCCCAAGTCCATTCTGCGCACCAGTGCGAACAGGGCAAACGCGTCAGGGACGACGACGCATGAAATAGAAGAAGGATCGACGCGGACAGGCACTGCCCCCCGTAACAATCGCCGTGTCACATTCAATCTTCCGCAGGATCAGCTCACACACAGCGCTTCGCAGCAGCTCTCCGCAGAGCCCATGACTGACGAAGAGGCGGTCGCCAGCGCTATGCGCGAACGCCGTAACCCTGGCAGCCGCCTGCAAGGCTCCGATGGTACACGCCAGTCAATGCAACCTGTCGAAACGAACACGGCAAGCAGTTCCGGCACCAAAGCCGACGATCCTGAAGAGCCGCTTGCGCCGCGCAACCCCGGTCTGGAACCTGGCACCAGCGGGCGCTCCGCGCTCAGGAGCGAGCAACGGCTACGCAATGCGCAACCACAGGCCACTGTCAGGCTGAGTGCCGACGGCAAGCCGGATTTCTCTTCGTTCAAGACGCCCGGCATGGCCGCGCTGCTGGACGACATACTCGCCAAGCCCGGACAAACCTATCTGGCGCAGCAGAGTGAGCAAGGCGCGCAAAGCCACCAACTTCTGCAAGCCAACGGGCATCTGCTGCATCTGGCGCAGGACGACAGCTCGCTGGCCGTCATCCGCAGCAGCGAGCCCACACTGCCGGTAGCAGGCGGGAAACCTCCGCCGGTGAACATGCAGCGTGAAGAAAACCACATTCATCTCGACACCCTTGACGGGCGGCGCAGCCAGGAGTTGCCAGGCAAGGCCCATATCGCCCACCTCACCGAGGTCCATCAGACCACCAGCGGCGACCGCATGCGCGTGCACGAAGACCGGCTGTACCAGTTCGAACCGCTCGCCGCTCGCTGGAAACCAGTGAATGATATCGAGGACATCGCTTTCAACCGCCTGATAACCGGAGGCAACGGCTCGGTCTACGCCAAAAGTGACGATGTCGTCGTCGATCTCTCCAGCCCGTTCATGCCGCACGCCGAGTTCAACGACCTGAAGTCATTTTCGGTTGCGCCTGACGATACCGCGGCACTGCTCAGCGGCTCGGACGTGCAGACCGTCCTGCTGACCGACATGAGTCCGGTGATTGGTGGACTGACCCCGAAAAAAACCAAAACCCTTGAACTCGACGGTGGTCAGGCACAGGCCGCCGAAGTTGCCCTGAGCAACGACAGGCTATTTATTGCAGACACGCAGGGCAGGCTTTACAGCACTGATCGCAGCGCCTTCGAAAGCAACGACCCGATGTTGCGCCTGATGCCGGAGCGGGCCGGCTACAGGCTGGACGATCAACCCATGGGCGGCCACAACAGCGTCAGCGGATTCATCAGTGGCGATGACGGTCGCGTGCACGCGCTGATCAGGAATCGTCAGGGCGAGGTGCACTCCCATGCGCTCGATGAGCAGGGTACGAAACTGGAAAGCGGCTGGAACCTGACCAATGCGTTGGTACTGGACAACACACGCGGCCTGACGGTTATGCCAGCGCCCGCCGGGGCTGACCGCCTGCACCTCGACCGTGCCGGGCTGGTCGGCCTGAGCGCCGGTCGTATCCAGCGTTGGGATGCGACGCCACAGTGCTGGAAAGATGCTGGCATCAAGGAGGTGGATCGCTTGCAACGCGGAGCCGACAGCAACGCCTACGTATTGAAAGGTGGCAAGCTGCTCAGGCTGGATGTGGCCCCTAAACACCCCAATGTCGCCTTCGACCACAATACGGCGCTGGCCCAGATAGCACGCTCGACCAAGGTGGCGATGGGCAAGGAAATCGCAGGGCTGGAGAATCGGGTCGTGACCGCCTTTGCCATGGTCAGCGACAAGCGCTTTGTTGTGCTCGATGATCAGAACAGGCTGACGGCCCATAGCAAGGACCACAAACCCATTGATCTGGATACGTCCGCAATCGAGGGAGACATCAAGGAACTGGCCCTGGACGAAAAACACAACCTTTACGCACTGAGCAGCACCGGCAAGCTTTACTGCATGCCCAGAGAGGCATGGCAGGCAACCCGATTCGGAGGCCAGTTGGCCGCCAAATGGACGCCGCTCGCAGCACCTGACGGGCAACCGGTCAAAGCGCTGTATAGCAATGATGACAATCGCTTGAGCGTCCAGGTCGAGGACGCCGCCGGTCAAGGCCTGATGCAACTGAAAGAGGGGCAGTGGCAAGCGTTCGAACAGCGTCCCGTGGAAAAAAACGGCTTGAACGACGTCTACAATCGCATCACGCGAGCGCACAAGACCTGGCGGATTCCAGGCACCGGGTTGACGGCCAAGCTGGACATCAATGCATTCGGGCGCAGCGGCATGGAGAAAAGCAATCGTCCCGCCGCCAGCGAGGCTATTCGGGCCAATGTCTACAAGCACACGCTGGAACCGCCTCGCTGGATGAAGAACGTCGGCAACAACATCCAGCATCGCTACCATGGTCGCGAGGGCCTGAAGGAGCTCTACAAGAAAGAGCTGATCGCGTTCAAACAACTTGAACTGATTCATGAAGCCGGCGGCGCACTGCCGACCCCGGGCAACGATCTCAAGGCGCGGATTGCGCGCCTGCAGCTTGGCCCTGAAGGCGCTGAGCTGGCAAAAGAACTGGAAGTATTCCGCGACGAACTGGAGAAGCACGCCAGGACCGCGTTGGAGAACATCGGCAAGGATTACGGCAAGCTCAAAAACCTGAGGCAGAACGACGGCGTGCTCAACCAGCACAGCGAATTGGCAAAGTCGTCGAAACGCACTCAGCTAGGCAAGAAGCTGGCTGAACTGGGGTCGATGCTCAACTTCAAAAGCTCCGGCCATGATTTCGTCAATGAGCTGGATAACGCACTGACCCGGGTCGCCCCGTCCGCAGAAAACCCAACGGCCGCAACGCTCAAGCGGCTGAAAGACAACGGGGTAAAGCTTTCTCACACCAAAACCGATATCGGCCTGGGTCAACGCCGCGATGCCAATGAAGATCACGGGCTGAGCAAGGCCCGCCTGGCGCTGGATCTGGTCACCCTGAAAGACCTCGGCGCGCTGATTGGCAAGGTTGAGCTGCTGGCACGCAGCAGCGACCTGCCCAGGCTGCAAGCGGAATTGACCTCGTTACGCGATGTGACCTATGGCGAGAACCCGGTCAAGCAGGTCACCGACATGGGCTTTACCGATAACGCAGCACTGGAAGGCGCGTATGACGCGGTCAAGGCGTTCTCGAATGCACTCAAGAAATCCGACCACGCTGTCAGCGTCAATATGCGCGCGGCAACCGGCAGCCAGGATCAGTCCGAGCTGGCCGACACGCTCAAGGCCATGCTCAAAAACCTGGAGCATGGCGACGATGAAATCGGCGTGCAACGCAGTTACGGGCTGAACCTGACCAGCCCGTTCGCCGTCCTTGCCGACAAGTCGACAGGCCCGTGGCCGACCGCCGGGGCTACCGGCAATCGCAACTACCTCTTCAGTGCTGAACGTTGCGAAGGTGGCGTGACCCTGTACCTGATGAGAGAAGCGGCCGGCAATATCAGCGGCGGCGTGGGGGGTGGCAAGGACTACTGGCCTGGCTTTTTCGACGAAAACCACCCTGCCCGCAGCGTCGATATCGGTAACAACAGCAAGATGACCCCGAACTTCCGTCTTGGCGGAGACGTGACCGCAACCGCTGCCGCCAGCCAGCGTGCCGGGGTGATCTTCAATGTAGCGGACGACGAAATCGACGGATTCGTCGACGACCTGTTCGAAGGCAAGCTCAACCCCTTGCAGCTGTTGAACAAGGTCAAGGACCACGAAACCTATGAAGCGCGCCGCTTCAATTTCGATATCACGACAGGCTTCAGCGCTGATATGCGCGTCGGCTTCGGTCTGTCGGAGGCCGACAGCGCGCCGCTTTCCGCCGTTGCGCGTCTGGGCGTGGCGGCGAATGTCACGGTCAACCTGCTGAGCTACACCGATTACTCCCTGACCCAGAAGAACGACAAGACAGAGCTGCGCGAAGGCGGCAAGAACCGGCCGCGCTTTTTCAACAGTCTGATCTTCGGCGGACAGGCGCGCGGGCAGATCGGTGGCACGCACACCAACGCCACAGCGACCCCGGCCTCCGCTGCCGGGCCGACGCCAGCGACTCAATCGGCGGCCAATAACCTGGGGGTCGCAGCGAACGTGACCATCGATGACAAAACCGTCAAACGGGTCAAGTTCCGCTTTAACGTAGCGACCCCGATGAGCACCGAGAGCCTGGACAAACTGTCGAAAAGTCTCGCTGCAGCCTTCAAGGATAAAGCCACGACAGCCCGCCTTGCAGCGCTGCAGGATCCGCTGAACGCGCTTTACGCCGACATGGACCCTGAGCAGGCCACTCAGGCACGACTTGACGAGCTCAAAGCGCTGTTTGCCGACAGACCTTCGCAGAACGACACGCAATACAAGGCGCTTCGAGACCTGAAACGGGCGGTCGTGCAACACGAAGCGTCGATCAACAATCACAGCGTACTGGACAATGCCCGCTTCGAAACCAGCAAGACCAACCTGTCCGGCCTGAGCAAGGAAAGCATCCTCACCAAAATCATGAGTTCGATACGTGACGCCAGTGCGCCCGGCAACGCCTCCAGGGTCGCCGAGTACATGCGTCAGGACCCGACGCTCAGCGCCATGGTCAAGCAGCTTGAAAACAGCCAGGGCACCCTCGCCCGGGTACGCCTTGAACCAAAAGACTCGCTGATCGACGAGATCGACGAAGGCAGCCGCAGGGGTACGCTGACGCAGACCGAACTCTCCGGCCTTCTGGAAAATCGCAACAACATGAGGATCAAAAGGCTGGTGGTGTTCCATGCGCCACCGCAGACCGAGAACTTCACGTCACCCACGCCACTGATCAGCTACAACAGCGGTGCGTCGTTGAGGGTGAACAAGACCCTCGGGCGAATCAATTTCATCTATGGCGAAGACCAGGACAAACCCATCGGCTACACGTTCGACGGGGAGCTGTCGCGGCCCTCGGCATCGCTGAAAGAGGCGGCAGGCGAGTTGAAACTGTCGGGCTTCGAAGTCAAAAGCTGATAGCTGAAACAACGCAAAAGCGCCGCATGGAAGCGGCGCTTTTGCGTGCACCCCCGTCTGCTCAGGCGTGCAGAAATGCGCGGGCTTCGCGTGCCTGAGCAATAAAGCCACGCGTCACGTCGCAAAAGGCTGGCTCATCGAGCGACAACAGCTCACGTTGCGCACACAGACGTACATCGCCCTGATCGACGGCAAACCAGCAACCGTGCAAACGGGCGACATCGAAGTTCAGGCTCAACAAATGCTGCAAATCGGCAGTGCGTTCAGGGCAGCGCCCGACGCGGCAATGAAAGATGACCATTTCACTGTGCTCGGGCAGCTCGATGACGGCGGCTTCGTTATCCTGGCCGTCATACAGCGCGCATACCCCGTTCTGCCAGGTAAGCGAAGTGCCAAGCTGGGTACCCAGCGCAGTGATGAAACGGGAAAACTCATGTTGCGAGGTATTCATCGTCATAGTCCTTTAAGAAAAGCCTGAGCTGACCAGGCAGTGAGTGGCTGCCTGGCGCTGTCGGTTCCAAAAGAAAGGCTCAGCCCTGGTTGCTTTCGTCAGCGTCGGCGCCCCTCCTCCATCGCCGTCAGTTCGACAGCAGCGGCGTCATCAACTGCTGGCGATTATGTTTCCGCTGGTTTGAGTGCATCGCGCAACGAGGACACGCCGCTTGCTACGCCGTCTTCCACGACACGCACCGTATCGACCACCACCTGGGTCGGTAATTGCAGCGCACCCCTGGCCATGTGATAGGCGTTTTCCACGGCTCTGGGGACGCCACCCAGGGTAGCTGGCTGGAACGTATGCGGCAGTGAAGCTCTGTCCGGATGGCGGATGTTGCTCAGGGCGGTTTCAGTGCGGGCTACCATTGGCGTGGCGCCGCCCATGCCCGCCTCTTTCAAGGCCTTGGCCTCGGCCGTAACCGACTGGTTGGCATACAGGGTCGACAGGTAAGACACCGAACCGGTTGCCGCCAGCGCCATGTTGCGCAGGATATTACCCGCGCTGAGCGTGCCGGATGTACCTTCGGGCTGGACTGCCACCGGTGGTAGCGCGCCGTTCAGCGCTGCGCTCTGCACACCTGAAACAGCCTTGCTGTAGAACGCGGTGCGTACCGCCGGCTCGCGAAGGTCCAGGCCTTTGGCCAGGTCCTTGCCCAGGTCGGCATTGGCGCGGTCCGGGGTGAAGACCGGGATCTTGCGTCCGCGCGGATCGACATAGGTCGAGTTCAGCTGTGCAATGGTCTGGGTGGTGGCTGATATGGCCCCGGCGATCCCGGAGGTCACCGCTCTGGCCGACAGGGTCTGGCCATTGAGCAGATTGAAATCATTCAGCATCTGGCGTACCGCCTGCCCGCCACCAAAGGCACCGTAGGGGATCATCTCACCCAGTGGGTGGGTGGACGAAACCTGAACCTTTTTCTGATTCAAAACCGCTCGCTCGCTTTCGACGAAGGCTTTGTCCTCAGCGGCTTCTTCAGGTGTTTTTCTGACCAGTGCGCCGTTGTCGTTCTTCAACTCAAAAGGGTCGGGAATCACCGAGTCGGTATCAATCCCCTTGAGCGGTACCATATTCAGCCGCTCATTGAGGCCGGTTTTCTGAAACCCGGCCTGCACGATCGGCTTCAACAGGTTGGTAATGCCCTCATGAGCCACCCCGGCAGTCAGTCCTACGGCCAGGGCCCGCTTCATGCTGGCGTCGGCGCTCTTTCCGGGAACGGCATCTTTCATCGCGTCACCGGTGGCCGTAAGGATATACCCCAGGTGGAGCATGGACACCATAAACTGCGGCACCGCTGCCGCGACGATCGGACCGACCCCCTTCCAGCCGCCGACCGAGTTGCGATCAACGTTCAGCTTGTCGATCAGAGCATCCATTTGCGTGTGAGCGGCAACGGCATTCAGCCGCTTGGCTTCAGGCGATTTGCAGAAGTCGGCGTGCAGGTCGCTCAGCATCGCTCTGGCCGTTTCCAGCGCCTGTCTATCCATCAGCAGACTCGGTCTGCTGCCCTCATTGGCGCCCTCCAATTGACTGTCCAGTGCGGCGATGCGTTCGTCCAGCACCGCGAGACTGTGGTTCAACCCCGCTTCGATGGACTTACTCGCCCGACCGGCGTATTCGCCCAGCGCAGCCTGACTGACCCAGCGTGTTGCGGTCGCGCAGCCCTCCGGGGCCGAATCCATCAGCCGTCGCGTCGTGCATGAGCTGGAAGTGTTCCAGCTGGTCTGCGAGCGACTGGGCAAAGCCCTTGATCAGTTGCTCGGTCTCGGCCTTGCCTGGCACATGCCCTGGCTCAGCGAATCGTCCGAGCGTTTGCTGCAAGTCGGAGCCATGAAACTGTTTCAACTCATAACGCTCAGGCGCCAACCGGGCGGCCATGACTTCGAAGGGCAGCTTTTCAGACTGCAACAAACTGCCGATCAGCAGGGCCGCGTTAGAGCTGATAGTCGGTGTGGAAGTGCCTTGTACGGTGGGCTGTTCGGCACGAAACTTCTGCAATGTCGGCAGATGTCGCGGCGCGACTGGCAGGCGAGCGGCGCCAGCCGCCGAGCTTTCCGGCGCCTGCGCCGCCGACTGGCTGGCGGTCAGCGGCGGGTTGCTGCCCGGGCTTACCGCGTGTGGATGAGCCTGGGCGACAGCGGCAGCTGGCTGCGGCTGGTTCGCCTGGACGATCTCGGTACTGCCTGATCCGCCGACTCGTGTGCCGATCATTGGAACCTCCCGGCGCTCGCAGGATTATCACGCATGGTTGCCTTGGAAGCGGGCATATTGAGCGGGGCACCCGCAGTGCCCACCGGTCCCATGAAACCGTGTTCGCGCCACTCTCTGGCCAGGTCGGCAAAGGACTTCATCAACAACAGCACGCCCTCGGCTGTCGCTCGTTCAAGGCCTATCGATCCCATCAGCAGCACTCGGCCGGTCTGGGCATTCCAGGAGAAAGCCGGGCTGTGGGCACCCGAACACATATGAAAGTTGATGTCCATCAACGCCAGCAATGCGCTGTCGCGATTGCGCGCGGGCAACGCGCCCATATCCCCATAGATCAGAATCGCACGCCCCTCGTCGCGATCCTGATAGTGAAGGGTGAAGTCGACGTCGCTGATTTTGAAATTGGCTGACTCGTAAAAACGTTCGGGTTCGGAGATCAGGCTGAGCGCGCAAATCTCATTTATAAGCGTTTGATACTCATCATTTTTGTTCATTTCACGGCCTCTGAGTGCGATGTGGGTCCACACCATTTTTTTGCTGGCGTGCGCGCACTGAGTCGGAGGGCAAGGTGTTTTGGTTCCTTGGGGCGAGTCGGCCTCTCCAGACACGTACATCGGGATCATCGCCAGTCAACGCACACAAACGGGAACCCATCCCACCGTGTTGCCACTCACTTCGGGCAACGCCAAGGCAGAGTCCTCATCGACCTATAGAGCCCGACAAGGACGCGGCGATCAACGCCGGTAACTCCGGAAGACGACGCTGGTTCATATGTCCATCCCATCGAGGTAAAGCACCATGAGCATCGGTATCAACTCCTCCACCACCTACCAACCCGCTTCAACCCAGCTGGACTTCTCGGCGCTGAGCGGCAAGAGCCCACAGACCAATACGTTCAGCGAGGAGAGCACTGCACAGGCCGTCGACCCGAGTACCCTGCTGTTCGACACTGCCAGCCAGAAAGACGTCAGTTTCGGAAAACCCGACAATACGGTTCAAAGCCCCACCGACAGCAGCGCTGCAACTGACCCGCAGTCCAACGTCGTCAAGCTGCTCAGCGCGCTCGTCACATCGCTGCTGCAAATGCTCATGAACCTCAATAAAAAACAGGACACGGGTCAGGACTCCAACGAGTGGCAAGACCCGTTTCAAAACAATGGCGGACTCGGTACGCCATCGACCGAAGGCGGTGACGGTGGTACGCAGGAAGCTTCAGGCGGTGACGAGGGCGGCGGCACGCCTTCGACCGAGGACGGAACCGGTGGCGGTGGCGGTGGCGGTGGCGGTGGCGGTGGCAGTGATGGCGTAACGCCTCAAGTCACCCCGCAACTGGCCAATCCCGGCCGCAGCTCGGGCAACGGCACGGTTTCGGATACAACGGGATCCCTTGAGCAATCCGGCAACGTCAATGTCGTGAAAGACACCATCAAAGTAGGTGCTGGCCAGGTGTTTGACGGTCACGGTGCAACCTTTACCGCCGACAAGTCGATGGGCACCGGCGACCAGGACGAACATCAGAAGCCCCTGTTCGAACTGGCCGAAGGCGCTGTGCTGAAAAACGTGAACCTGGGTGAGAACGAAGCCGACGGCATCCACGTGAATGCCAAAAACTCGGAGCAAGTCACCATTGATAACGTGCACGCCCAGAACGTCGGTGAAGACATGATCACGGTCAAGGGCGAAGGAGGCGCAAAAGTGACCAACCTGAACATCACTAACAGCAGCGCCAACGGTGCCGATGACAAGGTCATTCAACTCAACGCCGATACTCACCTGAAAGTCGACGGTTTCAAAGCCACCGATTTCGGTACGCTGGTCCGCACCAATGGCGGCAAACAGTTTGATGACATGAGTGTCGAGCTCAATGGCGTGGACGCCACCCATGGCAAGTTCGCACTCGTCAAAAGCGACAGCGATAACCTGAAGCTGGCCACTGGCGACATCGCCATGAGCGACGTCAAGCACGCCTATGACAAGACCAAGGCGTCTACCCAGCACACCGAGCTTTGATACGACGCATACATGAGGAACAAGCAAAGGGGCGCATTCCATAGAGGGCGCCCCTTTCCTTTACCGGCTATGGTTGGAGACGCTTATGAGCGCCCTGGCTGGAACGGCACCGCGCTAGGTGAACCCGCTGCAATGCCACCCTCTTCGATGTCCGGCTCACGAGCATTGCGACGACGTAATGTGTCACGCAGGGATGCCCCCGTCGCAGCAATCGCCTCACTACTCGCGTCGATGCCCGCCCTGGCCAGCTTGACAGTCTGATCGGCTACATAGCTGGTCGAACTCGACGCCGCCGATTTAACCGTATCCTGCAAGAACGACTCGGCCTTTTTCACTGTGGGATCGGTTGCGACTGCGGCCGTGGTCCAGGCTGCGAACACACCTGCCGAGCCGGCCATATTGGTCAGTTGGCTGACCGCCGCCTTGGTGGCCGGGTCAGTGATATTTTTGGTCGCCATCTCCTGCAATTTGCCCACGCCGGCAAAGCCGCCCGCCAGGGCCAGCCCGTTTTGCGCAAGACCGGTGGCCGACACCAGGCTTCTCACCGCTTTCAGGCCGTCGGTGGCGACGTCAAGCGGCAGACCCGCCATCCGCTTGCCGGCGTTCAGCGCCGCGCCGGCGTAGCTGGCTGACTTGATCGCATTGTAGGCCTCAAGCCAGTCGGTTTCTTCGCTCAAGTCTGCCTTGGGTTCCTTGTCCTTGATGCCGAGCACGAATGCACCGCCGCGCAGGTGATCACGCGCCTGCACACTGAGCATCCGATTGCCGAACCCCGCGTTGGCCGCCAGGCCACCTGCGGCCGACACGCTGATGTCGACCGCACCCTGCACGGCGGGTCTGGATGCCAGTGCTGGCGCCAGCACGGTACGCACCGCATTACGCGCACTGTAAGTCTGAACGGCAATGCCCAGATCGACCGCCTGACGCATGACACCCGGCGAATGACGCTTCACGGAAGCAGCCATCGCATCATGCAGTTTCTCAGGCGAGGTGCTCAGGTAGTGCAGGTCGCCCGTGGCGCGATTCATGACCGTAGTGCCCACCTGATCCATGACACCGGACAGCGCTCCGGATACAAATGGCGTCAGGGGTTTGAGCGGCGTCGGCAGCCAGTCGCCCTTGTTGATGGCAGGCTGCATGTACTGCAACACCGACGCAGCGGCAAACGGCGTGGCACGTAGCGCGGTCGAAGCGGTGGTTGCCATCCTGTCGAACTTCTACGCCTTGGCGAAGGTTTCGCCAATGCTGGCAGGCGTTTCGCCCTCGTCCAGCAAGCGTCTGGCGCGAGTATCGATGATGTTGTCGATCTGCTCGTTATGCGCATGAACAGCGTCCTGATCGACGGCCGACTCACTCAACGGCAGTTTGTGCGCAGCGAACACATGATCTTTCAAGTAATCGGTAATAGCTTGCAGATTGGTCTGCTCGGCACTGCTGAGCTCGCGTACGGAACTGGAGGCAGACGATTCCGATGCGGAATAAAACCGCTCCAGCTCGATGCTGGGGTGCGGGCTGCCGGTTCGGTTGATGTTCATGGAAACTCCCTCTCTATTGCGTAAGTTGCGTAGCAACGCGACGAGACGGGTCTGGCCGGACGACTTGCTTGTGAACAGGCAAGGCAATGGGGCGTCGGTCCGAGAGTGATAGGAATTGCAAACGTCCGGGTGCCCGTCAGCGAAGAGGACCGACAAGGCTGTGTGGTCGCAACTGTGCCGGGGGTTCCAGCTGTCGGCATGGGCCGCCATGGTCAAGACAGGCGTGACTGTTTCGCCACCATGGAGAATTAAGCGAGCTTTAAGCCTCGGTCAGTAAGTTTGCAGCGTGGCGTGTTGATTGACCGCGCCAAACCTCTTCCAACCCAGCAAAGGAGTGCCGCAATGTCTGGTCCTTTTGAAAAAAAATGGCGGTGCATCAGCAGAACGGTCACCTACGTTGGCTGGTCACTGTTCTGGCTTCTGCTCTGGGACGTGGCCGTGACCATGGACTTCATGTTGGTCCAGGGTGCTGGGATAGATCTCCCGCTGATGCCGCTTACGCTGTTGTGCTCGGCGCTTATCGTGCTGATCAGCTTTCGCAATTCCAGCGCCTACAACCGCTGGTGGGAGGCACGCACGTTATGGGGCGCGATGGTCAACAGCTCGCGCAGCTATGGCCGTCAGGTACTGACCTTGATTGAAGGCAACGCCGATGAGCGCGGCAACCCGGTGAAAGAAGTGCTGTTCAATCGTCACATGGCTTACCTGCGGGCACTGCGCGCTCATTTGAAAGGCGATGTCAGCAAAGCGAAACTTGAAGGGCTGTTATCGGATTCCGAGATTCAGCGCGCAAAAGAGAGCAACAACTTTCCCAATGACATCCTCAATGGCTCGGCGGCCATGATCTCCGAAGAGTTTGCCGGAGGGCGAATCGACAGCATCCGCCTGGCGCGACTGGAGTCGACCATGGTCGAGCTGTCCAACTGCCAGGGCGGAATGGAGCGCATCGCCAATACGCCGCTGCCCTACCCGTATGTCTATTTCCCCAGACTGTTCAG
Source organism: Pseudomonas cerasi (assembly GCF_900074915.1). Taxonomy (GTDB): domain Bacteria; phylum Pseudomonadota; class Gammaproteobacteria; order Pseudomonadales; family Pseudomonadaceae; genus Aquipseudomonas; species Aquipseudomonas cerasi. The sequence goes on along the minus strand of NZ_LT222319.1, from coordinate 1,263,935 downwards.
TACCCTGTTCTGCATCATCATGCCGCTGAGCATGGTGACCACTCTGGGCTGGTTCACCCCGGCGATATCCACGGTGGTCGGCTGCATGCTGCTGGCAATGGACCGCATCGGCACTGACCTGCAAGCCCCGTTCGGCGCCAGCCAGCACCGGATCCGCATGGAAGACCTGTGCAACACCATCGAAAAGAACCTGCGCTCGATGTTTGACGCACCGGCAAGGCAAAGTCTGGTGATTGACGCGCAAGACCAGCAGGGCAGCGCTTGGCAACCGCATCGGCTGGTCGTTTAGAAGCGCTTGATTGGCGTGCCGATGTTCAACGTTGGCACGCCACCCGGGACATTGAGCATCCCATTGCCAGACCACAGGCAGCACGGTTCAAAACACAAATCCCTGCCCCAGTTCGCCTTCCATCCATTCCAGAAATCGCCTGACTCTGGGGAAGCTGGAGTGCGCCTTGGGGAATACCAGATGGTGCGCGGCGACCGGTGCAGTCAGGGCTTGAGGGGCAACTTCGATCAACTCACCCGTGGCCAGGTATTTTTGCGCCAGCAACGTACTTTCCAATGCAAACCCCAGACCGTGGCTGGCCGCTTCGAGCGTCATGTATGAGCGGTCGAAACTCAGCGCGTAGGGCTTTTCCGGACGAGCCAGACCATGCCGGGCAAACCATTCAGGCCATTTCAGCAGTGTGGCCTCGGAGAGAATCAGTTCGCGGTCGAGCAAGCCAGCGGCGCTCTCCACCGGACGTCGCGCCAATAGCTGCGGAGACGCCAGCACAGCGAATTTCTCGTCACGCAAGGTACGCACTTCATAACTCGGCCAGTTCGGCCTGCCATGCCGGATATCGACGTCGATCTTGTCCCTGCTGAAATGCAGCGACTCGTAAGAACACGACAGGTTGATCTGAATGTCCGGATGGCTTACGCGAAAGGCTTCCAGCCTGGGCATCAGCCACAGCAGCCCGAAACTGGGCGCAGAATGCAGACGCAGGCAATCGAGGCTGACATCGCTGGCGGCACGCTCGGTGGCGACGACGAGACTGTGCAGCACTCCGGAGACATCTTTCAGATACTGCTCACCGACCGGCGTCAGGGTCACACCACGGGCGGCCCGAACGAACAGCTGGCGACCAATCAAGGCCTCCAGCCGGGCCAGTTGGTGACTGACCGCCGACGGCGTCAGATCCAGTACTTCGGCGGCTCTTGCCAGGTTGCCAAAGCGCGCCGTCTGCTCGAAAGCCTGAAGCGCTTTCAGCGGTGGCAGGCTCAGCGGTGCATCGTCATCAGGCCGCATGGATGCTCCGACGTGTCCGATTATTCGAGTTTCGTTCATTCAACCACTCGCCTGTCGAATTGACGAGAGGTGAATTTTTTTCAGCATCCAGTGATTTTTGCGGCATTGCTCAGGATCGGCACCGGGAACACTCTGAAGTCATCGATCACCCGAATCGAACCCAATAACAATAATCAGAGGTAACCCTCATGCTACTTCAAGGCAAAATTGCAGTGATCACCGGCGCGGCGTCGGAACGCGGTATCGGTCGCGCAACCGCGATCACCTTCGCCAACAACGGCGCACGCGTGGTGATTATCGATCTCGACGAGTCCGCAGCACGCGATGCCGCCGCCGCACTGGGCGAAGGTCATCTCGGCCTGGCGGCCAACGTCGCCGACGAACGTCAGGTTCACGAGGCCGTCAGCAAAATCATCGCGCACTATGGTCGCATCGACATTCTGGTGAATAACGCCGGTATCACACAACCCATCAAGACCCTGGACATCCGCCCTTCCGATTACGACAAGGTGCTCGACGTCAGCCTGCGCGGCACCTTGCTCATGTCGCAAGCGGTGATCCCGACCATGCGCGCCCAGTCCTCGGGCAGTATCGTGTGCATGTCTTCGGTTTCCGCCCAGCGCGGCGGCGGTATTTTCGGCGGGCCTCACTACAGCGCAGCGAAAGCCGGCGTGCTGGGCCTTGGCAAGGCAATGGCGCGGGAATTCGGCCCCGATCAGGTGCGTGTCAACTCCATCGCTCCCGGCCTGATTCATACCGATATCACCGGCGGTCTGATGCAGGATGAGCGACGCCACGCGATCATCGACGGCATTCCCTTGGGCCGCCTGGGCGCAGCGCAGGACGTGGCCAATGCCGCGCTGTTTCTGGCCAGCGACCTGTCGTCCTACCTCACCGGTATCACGCTGGATGTGAACGGCGGCATGCTGATTCACTGACCGCGAGTGGACGGGCTGGCAAACAGCCTGTGTTTGTTCTGGATCGACGATACGCCAGGCGGTTGCCTGGCGATCTATAAAAACAAGAGATCAGACCATCATGATAACCACCATGACCCTCGACGCGGTGTCGACCACGCGCGCCAATGCCTACCGCAAGACCGCCTGGCGACTGATGCCGTTCCTGATGCTGTGCTACCTGTGCGCATACCTGGACCGTGTCAATGTCGGCTTCGCCAAGCTGCAAATGATGAACGACCTGGCCTTCAGCGAAACCGTTTACGGGCTGGGTGCAGGCATGTTTTTCATCGGCTATTTCCTCTGTGAGGTGCCCAGCAACCTGATCCTGCACCGGGTCGGTGCCAGACGCTGGATCGCCCGCATCATGATCTCCTGGGGGATTATTTCCGCGCTCTTCGCCTTGGTCGAAACTGCCTGGCAGTTCTACGCCCTGCGCTTTCTGCTCGGGGTGGCGGAAGCCGGTCTGGCACCCGGCCTGCTGCTGTACCTGACGTACTGGTTCCCCTCTTATCGTCGCGCGCGCATGACCGTGCTGTGGTTCATCGCCATCCCGCTGTCCGGCATGATCGGCGGCCCGCTGTCGGGCTACATCATGACCCGCTTCGCAGGCGTTCATGGTTGGGCCGGCTGGCAATGGATGTTCGTCCTCGAAGCGATCCCGACGGTGATCGTCGGCTTGCTGGTACTCAGCTATCTGAAGGATGGCGTGCATCAGGCGACATGGTTGTCCGCTGAAGAAAAGGAACTGGTCAACAAGGAGCTGCAAGAGGACAACAGCCAGAAAGTGGTACACGCGTCGGTAGGCGCCTTCATTCGCGACAAGCGTCTGTGGCTGCTGGCATGCATCTACTTCTGCGTGGTGATGGGCCAGTACGCAATCACCTTCTGGCTGCCTACGCTGATTCGCAATGCTGGCGTTTCCGACCCGCTGCATATCGGCCTGATGACCAGCCTTCCCTACCTGTGCGCAATCGTCGTGATGCTGTTGATGGGGCGCAGCGGCGACAAGCATCGAGAACGCCGCTGGCACCTGGTCGGGCCGATGATCGCAGGCGCGCTCGGGCTGAGCCTGGCAGCGCTGTTCGGCGGCAATCTGCTGCTCTCGGTGCTCAGCCTGTGCCTCGCCGCAGCAGGCATTCTCTCGGCATCGTTGCTGTTCTGGATGCTGCCCACCACCCTGCTGGGCGGGGTATCGGCGGCCGCCGGGATCGCCGGAATCAACAGCTTCGCCAATCTCGCGGGCTTCTGTTCGCCCTACCTGATCGGCTGGATCACCACCACGACCGGCTCAAGCGCCATTGGCATGTACCTGATTACCGGCGTGCTGTTCATCGGCGCCTATCTGGTGCTGCGCATCCCTGCCGCCTCGGTCAATCGTTGAGTCAACGGAGTAATCACCATGACAGCCACTACTTTACCTGCGCCTTCCACTTCGCTGGCGCAGCGTGCTCATAACATTCGTCGACACGCATTACGCATGGGCCAGGTTCAGGGCCAGGGTTATGTCGGACAGGCGCTGGGCGCTGCGGACCTGCTCGCCGTGTCCTATTTTCACGCGCTGAACTATCGCCCTGAAGACCCTGAATGGGAACAGCGTGACCGCTTTTATCTGTCGATCGGCCACTACGCCATTGCGCTGTACGCGGCATTGATAGAGGCGGAAATCGTCCCGCTCGATGAACTAGAAACCTACGGCTCCGACGACAGCCGATTGCCCATGTCCGGAATGGCCACCTACACCCCCGGCATGGAAATCACCGGTGGCTCACTGGGTCACGGGCTGGGCATTGCCGTAGGGGCCTGTCTGGGTTTGAAACGCAAGAGCTCGCGTTCTTTCGTCTACAACCTGCTGTCGGACGGCGAGCTGAACGAAGGCTCCACCTGGGAAGCGGCCATGTCCGCCTCGCACTGGAAGCTGGACAACCTGATCGCGATCATCGATGTGAACAACCAACAGGCCGATGGTCACTCCAGTGAGGTACTGGCTTTCGAACCCATTGTCGAGCGCTGGCAGGCGTTTGGCTGGTTTACCCAACGGGTCGACGGCAACGATCTGGACGCGCTCGTCGCCGCCTTCGACAACGCGCGCCAGCACGACGGCGCGCAGCCCAGGGTCATCATCTGCGACACCAAAATGGGCAAGGGCGTGGCGTTTCTGGAAACCCGTGAAAAGACCCACTTCATCCGCGTGGATGAGCACGAATGGGACATCGCACTGAATAACCTCGACGAGGGGAAAATCGTATGAGCTCTGCCAATCACACATCGTCTCCGTCCGTTGCCACGAAGAAAAAACTGACCACCTCGGCGATGATCGCGTCTATCGCGTCCGAGGGTCAGGCCACTCGCCCGGCTCCGTTCGGCCATGCATTGGCGGCGCTCGCGGAGCAACGTCAGGATATCGTCGGGCTGTCGGCTGACCTGTCGAAATACACCGACCTGCACATCTTCGCCAAGGCGCATCCCGAACGTTTCTATCAAATGGGCATGGCCGAACAGTTGCTGATGAGCGCGGCTGCGGGCATGGCTCGGGAAGGCTTCGTACCGTTTGCGACCACTTATGCGGTGTTCGCCTCGCGTCGCGCTTACGACTTCATCTGCATGGCGATTGCCGAAGATAACCTCAACGTCAAAATCGTCTGCGGTCTGCCGGGCCTGACCACCGGTTACGGGCCGAGCCATCAGGCCACCGACGACCTGGCGATCTTTCGCGCCATGCCCAATCTGATGATCGTCGACCCCTGTGATGCACTGGAAATAGAACAGGCGGTCCCTGCGATCGCAGCACATCAGGGCCCGGTGTACATGCTCCTGCTGCGCGGTAACGTGCCCTTGGTGCTGGACGAATACGGTTACACATTCGAGATCGGCAAAGCCAAGACACTGCGCACTGGCAACGACGTGTTGATCATTGCCACCGGTCTGATGACCATGCGTGCACTGGAAGCGGCCAAGCAGCTACAGGCTGACGGTATCGACGTGGCAGTGCTGCACGTACCGACCATCAAACCGCTGGACGAACAGACCCTACTCGCTGAAGCCAGAAAGCCGGGCCGGCTGGTGGTGACGGCCGAAAACCATTCGGTCATTGGCGGGCTGGGCGAAGCAGTGGCGACGGTGCTGCTGCGCAATGGCGTGACCCCCACGTTCAGGCAGATCGCCCTGCCGGACGCTTTTCTCGACGCTGGAGCGCTGCCTACACTGCATGATCGTTATGGCATTTCCACGCCCGCCGTCTGTACGCAAATCAAGGCGTGGCTTTAAGCACTGACAGGCGCAGGGGCTTATCTCCCTGCGCCTCGGGAGCACGTATTGAACGCCGATGAATTACTGGACCCGGCCTATCGTTGGTTCATGGACGAGCCGTCGAGCAACTGGACGCTGCACACCCTTGCCGACATCAGGGCTCGCGTCAGCGCCTCATGGGCAACCGCCGCCACAAAGCGCGGCGAGCAACACTGGACCTCCTCCGATTCGGACAACGGCGTCAGGTTATGTCTTTATCGTCCGGACCTTTCGCTCTCTCACTCTGGACTCCCCGTCATCCTGTATATCCACGGGGGCGGCTTTGTACTGGGCAGCCCGGAGATGGCCGATGACTACCTCGCAACGCTGGCCGTCGAGCTCCAGGCAATAGTCATTGCCGTCGACTACCGGCTTGCACCCGAGCATCCATTCCCGATCCCGCTGGAGGACTGTTACGCAGCGCTGGAGTGGGTATTGAGCAACGGGCTGACGCAGGGCATGGACACCCGCAACCTGGTGATCATGGGTCACAGCGCCGGCGGCGGGCTTGCTGCCGCGCTCGCCCTGCTGGCAAGAAACAGAGGTCTGCGGACCATCGCCGGCCTGGTGCTGATCTACCCGATGCTGGATCACCGTACAGGCACACCCGACGCTCCGTCAGCCAACCCGACTACCGGCACTTTCAGCTGGTCGCGTCAGGCCAATCATTTTTGCTGGGAATGCCTGCGCGGTGCCTACGCACTGGACGATGATCGCAAAGCCCTGTTCTCCCCCGCACTGGCCACCGACCTGAGCGATCTGCCGCCCACTTTCATCTGCGTTGGCGCACTCGATCTCTTTCTGGAAGAGGACCTGGCATTCGCGCTGACCCTGTCGCGCTCTGGGGTGCCGGTGGAATTGCATGTCTACCCAGGCGTGCCGCATATGTTCGATCAGTTGCCAGGCGAGCAGACAGCGCAGGCTACGCAAGATATTGCCCGGGCCGTGCGCAGGATGATCGCAGCAGGGTTATGCGACTAGAATGACGCGCATGTTGCATCAACTCGGAAACAAGGGAATGTATGCTCAAGCAATGCCTGTTACTTACTACGGCCATCTCACTGAGCGGCTGTTGGAGCCTGATGTATCACCTCGATGGTGAACGTTGCGTCTATCCCGGAACACGACACGGCTGGGCATGGGGTACCAAAGACGTGACATCAACCTGGCCCTGGCTGATAGACGTGCCGTTCTCTTTGGCGCTGGATACGCTGTTTTTGCCCTACGACCTCACCGCTTTCCTGCCGGAAAACCTTGGCGGTGACGATCGCGAGTGCCATTTCAATGATGCGCTGAATGTGCTTGGCTGAGAGGCTTCCGCAGGGTCACGGCCTCGCCTCTGCTCAGGAATGCACACCTTACGACTGGAAAAGGGACACGCCTTGATGCTCGCCACGAAACTTCACCTGCTGTGCGGCAAGATCGCATCCGGTAAATCGACACTGGCAAAATCAATCGCGACCGAGCATTCAGCGATCCTGCTCAGTGAAGATCAATGGCTCTCTCGGCTCTACCCTGACGAGATCAAATCAGTGGCGGACTACGTGCGTCTGGCCCATCGGATTCGCGAAATCATCGGCCCTCTGGTCATCGACATGCTGAAGTCCGGCATGTGCGTGGTTCTGGATTTCCCAGCCAATACGCTTGCCGACCGCCAATGGCTTCGCAGCCTGGCTGAAGACGCTCAGGTTAAGCATCGACTGCACTATCTCGATGTGGAAGATGATATTTGCCTTGCCAGACTGCATGCTCGTAACGAAAGAGCCGAGCATGACTTTGCGGCTACAGATGCGGAGTTCAGGCTGATCACGCGCTACTTCCAGACTCCACACACTGACGAGGGGCTGGATATCCTGGTTCACCGCCTGTCATTCATCAGAGGGCGCGTGGCGACGTCCTTCCAAGAGTCTGATTTCTGATGCTCCCGCAACAGGCACCCTGCGTAGCCGGTCGGCAAAGATCGGGACAAACGGATGCCTTAACGCCACTCCACAACGAAGCCTGCCATATGAACCTTCGGCCGATATGGCGCTCACTTTATAGGTCGCCTTGTCTCATTGCCGAAAGGAATTCGCATGCTTTCGACCTCACCATCGAACCCTCTTGCCAGCCCTGTCGAGCGTGAGCTCAGTCTGCGCGCGGTGATTACCGGGGTTGTGCTCGGTATCCTGCTGACGCCTTCCAATGTGTACGCCGGGTTGAAGATCGGCTGGTCGTTCAACATGTCGATCATTGCGCTGTTGATCGGTTATGCGATCTGGCAAGGGCTGTCGAAGCGCGCCTCCGGGCAGCTGCCGTGGACGCTGCATGAGAGCAACATCAATCAGACGGTCGCCTCGGCCGCTGCGTCGATCATTTCCGGCGGGCTGGTCGCGCCGATTCCGGCTTATACCTTGCTGACAGGCCAGCAATTGGACGCCATCCCGATGATCGCCTGGGTCTTTTCGGTGAGCTTTCTGGGAATCTGGATTGCCTGGTATTTGCGGCCGTCACTGCTCAATGACACATCGCTGAAGTTTCCCGAAGGCATGGCCACTCTGGAAACCCTCCTGCACATCTACAATCACGGCCGTGAAGCTGCGACGCGCCTCAAGGTGCTGCTCAGTACCGCGTTGCTGTCGGCGCTGGCCAAGTGGATCGACACGTTCGTATGGGCGTTCCCGCGCTGGTCGCCGAGCGCTCAGTTGGAGCGTCTGACCTTTACCGCGGACCCTTCGCTGTTGCTGGTGGGGTTCGGGGCGATTATCGGTATTCGCGTCGGCTTGACCCTGCTGATCGGTGCCGTGCTGGCCTGGGGGGGCCTGGCGCCGTGGCTGCTGGAACAGGGGTTGGTGACGTTGCCGTCCGACAGCAGCGGCCCGCAGTTCGCCGCGCTGGTGGAATGGTTGCTGTGGCCGGGCGTGAGCCTGATGGTCTGTTCGACGCTGGCTTCGCTGGCTATCCGCCTGTGGACACTGCACGCGTCTACCAAAGCCAGCGGCGGGACGCCCTGGTCAATGCCCAAGCCCGGGCCGGCCGCCGGTTTTGCGCTGGCGATCCTGTTGGTGGTCAGCCTGCAGGCGCTGTTGTTCGGTATCAATCTGTGGATGGCATTGCTGACCATTCCTCTGGCGATCTGCCTGGCGGCCGTGGCGGCTAGTGTGGTCGGTGCCACGGGTATCCCGCCCATCGGCGCAATCGGGCAGTTATCGCAACTGAGCTTCGGTATCGTCGCGCCCGGTCAGGTGCCGATCAACCTGATGAGCGCCAACACCGCAGGCGGTTCAGCCGGGCAATGCACCGATTTGATGAACGACTTCAAGGTAGGCCGGGCGATTGGCGCCACGCCGCGCAAACAATTGATCGCCCAGACACTGGGGATTTTCGTCGGCAGTATCGTCGGGGTCCTGGCTTATATGGCGCTGATCCCGGACCCGCAATCGATGCTGCTCACCGAGGAGTGGCCAGCCCCGGCGGTGGCGACCTGGAAGGCTGTGGCGCAGACCCTGACGCACGGTCTGGATTCGCTGTCGGCAAGCATCCGCTGGGCGATTTTCATCGGCGGTCTGGCCGGCTTGCTGCTGGGCATCCTCGACAGCACACTACCTGCGTATCGCGCCCGGTACTTGCCCAGCGCCGCAGCCCTGGGCCTAGCCTTCGTGCTGCCCGCCTCGGTGTCGTTGATGATGGCGCTCGGTGCGGTGCTCACCTGGCTGGTGAACTGTCGCTGGCCGTCACTTACCGAACGCTTCGCCATCACCGCAGCGGCAGGCCTGATTGCCGGCGAGAGCATTACCGGCGTCGGTGCGTCGTTGTGGCAAATGGTTCAGAACGGCGGGTAGTCGCATGCATGGCGCGACAGGCAAACTGCTATGATTCGCGCCTGTGCAAGCGAGTTGAAGAATATGAATCGTCGCAAGAAAATCCAGCAGTTGCTGAAAGCTCATGCCAAAAAAGCCAGCGCCAAACTGGCCCCGCAGAGTAAGACCAAATACATCAGCAAGGCCGACCGCGTGAAGCTGGCGGCCGAAGCGGATCAGGACTCGACCAGCCCGTCCGAAGGCTGACCTGCCACGTAAGCGCCATCGTGCGACGCAGAACGTCGAGACCTGCATTCCCACGCGAAGCGTGCGGAACGATCATCGCAACTATCGTACGACGCTCTGCGTCGTATGCCTTTCTGGACGCTCCGCATCCTCTTGACGACGCAGAGCGTCGAGACCTGCATTCCCACGCGGAGCGTGCGGAACGATCATCGCAAATATCGTACGACGCTCTGCGTCGTATGCCTTTCTGGACGCTCCGCGTCCTCTTGCGACGCAGAGCGTCGAGACCTGCATTCCCACGCGGAGCGTGAGGAACGATCATCGCAACTATCGTGCGACGCTCTGCGTCGTATGCCTTTCTGGACGCTCCGCGTCCTCTTGCGACGCAGAGCGTCGAGAACTGCATCTACAGGCTGAAGCGTGAGGAACGGTCAGCCCGAGTATCGTGCGGTGCAAGCGCTTCAGGCACGGCCGTTACTTGGCAAAGGAATATTCCCCGCCCTGCTCCAAAGCCTTGCGGTACGCAGGTCTGCCCTGCAGCCTTTCAACCCACGCGGTCACGTTCGGGTACGGCTGCAGCATTCCCTGAGCCTTGGCAAACTCGCCGATAAAGCTCATCTGAATGTCCGCACCACTCAGCTCATCGCCAAGCAGATACGGCGTCAGACCCAGGGCTTCGTTCAGATAGCCCAGGTAGTTGGCCAGCTCCGACTGGATACGCGGATGCAACGGCGCACCCGCGTCACCCAGGCGCCCGACGTACAGGTTGAGCATCAGCGGCAGAATCGCCGAGCCTTCAGCGAAGTGCAGCCATTGCACGTACTCGTCGTAGGTAGCGCTGGCCGGGTCCGGCTGCAGACGACCGTCGCCATGACGGCGAATCAGGTAGTCGACAATGGCACCGGACTCGATGACGACATGCGGGCCATCTTCGATGACAGGTGATTTGCCCAGCGGATGTACGGCCTTGAGCTCGGGTGGCGCAAGGTTGGTTTTCGGGTCGCGCTGATAACGTTTGATTTCGTAGGGCAGGTCGAGCTCTTCGAGCAGCCACAGAATACGCTGCGAACGTGAGTTGTTCAGGTGATGGACAGTGATCATGTGAGGCTCCGCCGGGTGAGAGTGTCTAAAAAAGACTGCGCTACTACCCCGGAGTGCCCTGAAATGATTTTACTTCGATGAACGTAACGAATTCATTCAGGTGCTTCTGTCACTCGAGGCGCCCGCCGCTTCGCCACGAAGCTCGCGCTCCACTGCCGCTTTATCAATGACCGACCAGACGCCGATGATCTTGCCGTCAGCAAAGGTATAGAACACGTTTTCGCTGAATTTAATGCGTTGGCCACGCGCCTCCAGCCCGAGAAAACGCCCTTGCGGCGAGCAGTTGAAGAGCAGACGGGCGGCAATCTGTGGCGCTTCGACCACCAGCAGGTCGATATTGAAACGCAGGTCGGGAATGATCCTGACGTCGTTTTCCAGCATCGCCCGGTAACCAGCCAGACTGATCCGCTCGCCGTTGTAGTGCACACCGTCGTCGACGAAATTGCCCAGGTCCTGCCAGCGACGCTCGTTGAGACAGGCGATGTAGGCACGGTACTGCTCGGCCAGGTTCATGTTGCGCCCTCTTTTTCAAAAGATACCGACGCAGCCTCGTTGAAAAGGCCGCACACCTCTGCTGTCTTACTGTAGCGCTTATGAGCGGCGCAGAGAGTGAGTAATGACAGCAGCGCATGTGCCAGATAAAAACTGCTTGGAAATCAATGAAAAGCATTTTTTACCAGTCAAAAAAACTGAATTTCATTGACAGCGAAAAGGGGAAACAGGGGCGTTTATGACAAGGAAAAGTTAATCGTTTCAGCAGCCTCAAGCTCAAGGCTTTCGCCAGGAAAACAATCCTGAGCAGGTTTGTAGGGAACTAGCACGGCCGACACCGCCCTAAGCGTGACATCCATGTACTGGCGCAACGCTGGTTTCAAGCCAAGGACTTCAGATTCATGTCTTCAAGTAGCACCTCAGCAGCGGCGGGTCAGCAAGGCCGGCAACGCGCTTCATCGAATCGACTCATCTTTATCTCTGTGCTTGTGGCGACCATGGGCGCACTGGCGTTCGGGTATGACACTGGCATCATCGCCGGTGCCCTGCCGTTCATGACACTGCCCGCCGATCAGGGCGGGCTGGGCCTGGATGCTTACAGCGAAGGGATGGTCACCGCGTCACTGATTGTCGGCGCCGCGTTCGGCTCGCTTGCCAGTGGCTATATCTCCGACCGCTTCGGACGCCGCCTCACCTTACGCCTGCTGTCAGTGCTGTTCATTGCGGGCGCACTGGGCACTGCTATTGCGCCGTCCATTCCGTTCATGATCGCAGCGCGCTTCCTGCTGGGTATCGCAGTGGGCGGCGGCTCTGCAACAGTGCCGGTGTTCATCGCCGAGATCGCAGGTCCGTCACGGCGTGCGCGGCTGGTCAGCCGTAACGAACTGATGATCGTCAGCGGCCAGCTGCTCGCCTATGTGCTGAGTGCGGTCATGGCGGCCTTGCTGCATACGCCGGGGATCTGGCGTTACATGCTGGCCGTCGCCATGGTGCCAGGGGTGTTGCTGCTGGTTGGTACGTTCTTCGTACCTGCGTCGCCGCGCTGGCTGGCCTCCAAAGGCCGTTTCGACGAAGCGCAGGACGTGCTGGAGCAACTGCGCCCCAGCAAACAGGACGCGCAGCGTGAAGTCGACGAGATGAAGGCGCAGGACGAAGAAGCTCGCCATCGCCCGAAAGCAAGAGAGTTGCTGCGTCAGCGCTGGGTCATCAAGTTGTTGCTGATCGGTGTAGGGCTGGGCTTCACAGCGCAGTTCACGGGGGTGAACGCGTTTATGTACTACACGCCGATCATTCTCAAGAACACCGGGATGGGCACCAACGCTGCGTTGACCGCGACGATCGGCAACGGCGTGGTATCAGTCATCGCGACCTTGCTGGGCATCTGGGCCATCGGCCGCTACGGGCGCCGGCATTTGCTGATGACCGGTCTGGTCATCGTCATCCTGATGCAGGCAGCGCTCGGTTGCGTGTTGCAGTTCATGCCGCAGAACATGACCCAGAGCTACACCGCCCTCGCCTGCATTCTGGTGTTTCTGCTGTTCATGCAGATGTGCATCTCGCCGGTTTACTGGCTGCTGATGTCAGAACTGTTCCCCATGCAGGTACGCGGCTTGCTGACCGGCACGGCGGTATCGATGCAGTGGCTGTTCAACGCATCGGTAGCGTTCACATTCCCGATTGCGGTCGATACCATCGGCAACCCGACGTTCTTCATCTTCGCCGCCATCAACATTGGCTCGTTGATTTTCGTGTTCCTGTGCCTGCCGGAAACCAAGGGCAAGTCACTGGAGCAAATCGAAAAGCATTTGAAGAAGGAGCTGTAACAGCGACCGGATGAGGCCGTCAAAGGCCTCATCTACTCTCCAGGCAGATCAGCGCACCAGCATCGAAGCTGCCGCGGCGACCATGATGGCCGCCGCACCGCGAAACAGTTTCCTCTGCGCGCGCTCACTCGACAACAAATGTCGAATGCGCAAGGCGGCAAATATGAACACGGCCCCTACCCCCAGCAGCACCAGTACCGTCAGCGGCACCAGAACCAGCCCCCACGTCTGCAGAGAGACTGTTTCAAGATTGATGACCAACGGTAAAAGCGCCAGATAAAAGGCGATGGTCTTGGGGTTGCCCAAGGTGATGGTCAATCCGGAAGCGGCCGCAGACAGCAACTCTTTCTTCTTTGCCGGCTTGCCGATTTCTATGGCTTGATGATCTGCGAACCAGAACTGCCAGGCCAGGTAGCAAAGATAAATCGCGGCCCCCCAACGCACGACCTGAAATAACGCATTGAAGTGTTCGGCAATCATGGCAAGACCAAATACTGCAAATGAAAGATAGGTCAGGTCACCGAGGATCAGCCCCACAGCAGGCAAAAGCCTGACACCGCCCCGCCGCTGACACTCCGTGCGACCAGCGCTGCCATACCGGGGCCAGGAATGGCGGCGGCAATACCCAACGCTGCCGAATACGTAAGAACCTGAGTCAGATCAAGCATGTTGCACTCCTTGAGACTTGACGCTGATTGAAGAGCTTGCCTGAGATCCAGCAGGCAAACCCCTGTGTCGAAAAATATTACGTGTTTCAACGCGGAAAGAATTATCTGTTCTTACTGGCTGGACGGCTAAAACCGGTATAAATTTCCTGCAACATGAGGAGTAACGGTATTTATGACCCATCCGACATTAAGCCCGATAGATGTAAGGATCCTCACGGCTCTGCAGCAGGACGGCCGTATCACCAATCAAACCCTGGCCGATCAGATCGGCATGTCTGCCTCGCCCTGCTGGCGACGGGTCAAGCAGCTTGAAGAACATCGCTATATACAGGGTTACCGAGCCGTTCTGGATCGCCGCAAGATCGGGCTTGGCGTCATGGTGTTCATTCGTATCAGCATCGACAGTCATAGTGAGGCCGAGGCCAGAAAATTCGAGAAGGAAGTCATGCAGCTGGAAGATGTCGTGGCGTGCTACAGCATCGGCGGCGATGCGGACTTTCTGCTTCAGGTCGTAGCTCCCGATCTGGATTCCTTTGCTGACTTCGCCATGACCGTGGTCAGACGATTACCCGGCATCAAGGAAATGCAGAGCATGTTCGTGCTCAAGGAAATAAAACCGTTCGTCTCGTTCCCGGTCAAGCAGCCTGCATAGCCATGCCTGCTGTCGCCGCAGATAACCGCCATGTATAAATGTGTGCATTGGCGTCGATGACTACACGCCCACCCTGTCGATAAAGGAATAGCAATGTCTGCAAAGGAGCCAGCCACCGTCACCTTCAACAGTGCCGTCCCAATCCTGCGGATGTTCGATGAACGCAAGGCGCGTGAGTTTTACATCGACTTTCTCGGTTTCAGCATCGAATTCGAGCACCGCTTCGAAGCGGATCTGCCGTTGTATCTGGGCATCAGCCGTAACGGGTTGAACCTGCACCTCTCCGAGCATCACGGTGATGCCTGTCCAGGTGCGGCGGTGTTCATCCCGACGCAGAACATCGAGCAATTGCGCGATGAACTGATCGGCAAGCAGTATGGCTACGCCCGCCCGGACATCGTTCAGCAAGGCTGGGGAAAGACGCTGGAAGTCTGCGACCCGTTCGGTAACCGGCTCAGGTTCTGCGAGAGCTGAGAAACCTGCATTGATGTCAGCCGCGCGGCGCTACATTCGCCCTGCGGCTGATATGACCTATCTTTGTGCACGCAGACACATTCAAGCGCAAACATGACGCATGACTGCAGCGCAACGCCCCGCCAATAGCCAGTAACCCCACCGTAAATCGCCCTCCGGCTGACCTTGGCCCGTAACGTGCAAACGCGTCAGTTCATCTTGTATACATGAATGAACACCACCATGACCGCACTCGATATCCCTGAACTTCAGTCGGCGCTCCGCTCGGGCGAAACCACGCTGACGACACTGGTGCAGAACCTGACCGCGCACATTGATGCGGATGACCGGGCAGAGGTCTGGATTCATCGCGTCCCGCTGGCACAGCTTGTCGAGCGGGCACAGGCGCTGGAGAGTATCGCCGAACAACTGGGCGATGCGCTGTATGACCGGTTGCCGCTGTTCGGCGTGCCTTTTGCGGTCAAGGACAATTTCGACGTAGCGCAGATGCCCACCACGGCTGCCTGCCCGGCGTACGCCTACGTGCCCGAGGACAGTGCTCACGTTGTGCAACTGCTGCTCGACAGCGGCGCGATACTGATGGGCAAGACCAATCTCGATCAATTCGCCACTGGCCTGGTGGGCGTCCGTTCACCCTACGGCGCAGTGCGCAATGCGCGTGATCCGGCCTATGTCAGCGGCGGTTCGAGTTCCGGCTCGGCAGTGGCGGTAGCGCGTGGCTACGTCAGTTTTGCACTGGGCACGGACACCGCAGGTTCAGGCCGCGTGCCAGCCGGCTTCAACGGCATCGTCGGCCTCAAGCCCAGCCTTGGTCTGTTCAGCAGCCGCGGGGTCGTACCTGCCTGCCGCACGCTGGACTGCCCATCCATCTTTGCCAACGATGTGATGCAAGCCTGGCAGGTGGCGCAGGTCATTGCAGCTTACGACCCGCTGGATGCGTCCAGTGCGGCCGTGCAGGCATTGCCGGTACAGCGCAGGGTTCGGCGTGTCGCCGTCGCGCGGCACTGCGAGTTTTTCGGTGACGAGCAGGCAAAGGCGGCTTACCTCAAAACTCTGGAAGCCCTGCAAAACGACCCGCTGGTGACGGTCAGCGCTATCGAGTTCGACGTGTTCGCCGAGGCGGCTGCCCTGCTGTACCAGGGCCCGTGGGTGGCGGAACGCCGCGCTGCCATCGGCGAATTCTTCGCCAGCAACGCGGCCGACATTCATCCCGTGGTGCGCGGCATTGTGCAGAGCGCGGATTCATTCGACGCCGTGGACACGTTCAACGCCCGCTATCGCCTGGCAGAACTGACCCGCGCTGCGCAGCAGTTGCTGACCGACATCGACGTGCTGGTGGTGCCGACCGCGCCGTGCATGCCGACCATCGAAGCGGTGCTCGGCAATCCGGTCGAGCTCAACTCGCAGCTTGGCTATTACACCAACTTCGTCAACCTGATGAACATGTGCGCCATCGCCATCCCGGCAGATCGCCGCGCGGACGGACTGCCTGCGGGCATCACGCTGATTGGCCCTGCCGGTGCCGATCAGCGCCTGGCGGAGATCGCCGCTGCCTGGCAGCCGCTGTTCGGCCAGGCTGACCAGCGTGACGCCGTGGCGATGGCTCCCCTGCCCTATAACAGCCCGACCGTGCAGGTTGCAGTGGTCGGTGCACACCTCGTTGGCCAGCCACTCAACTGGCAATTGCTCGAAGGTGGCGCGCGCCTGCTGCGCACCACAACCACCAGCGCGGATTACCGCCTGTATGCGCTGGCAGCAACGACACCGCCGAAACCGGGACTGGTGCGCGTCGCTGAACAGGGCGCGAGCATCGAGATAGAAGTCTGGGAAATGCCGCTGAGCCAGTTCGGCGCCTTCGTCGCGGCCATTCCCGCACCACTGGGCATCGGCTCGCTGCAATTGGCCGACGGCCAGTGGGTCAAGGGTTTCATCTGTGAGCCTGGCGGCCTTGAAGGCGCGTTGGACATCACCGATTACAAAGGCTGGCGCGCCTACCGCGCCGCGCACACATCTTCCATCGCTCAATGACCCGAGGTAGCACACATGTCGAATGTTGATCGTCGCAGTTTCATCAAGTTGGCGGGCATTATCGGCCTGAGCGCAGCGCTGCCTTTCGGTCGCGCCTATTCAGCCGATGCGCCGTTGGTAGTGGGTTTTATCTACGTCGGCGCTCGCGACGACTTTGGTTACAACCAGGCCCACGCTCAGGCAGCGGCCATCATCAAGACGCTGCCCAACGTCAAAGTGATCGAGGAAGAAAACGTTCCGGAAACCGTGGCCGTACAGAAGACCATGGAAGCCATGATCCGTCAGGACGGCGCCACGTTGATTTTCCCGACCTCGTTCGGCTATTTCGAACCGCACGTGGTCAAGGTCGCCAAAAAGTACCCGGACGTCCGTTTCGCGCACTGCGGCGGTCTCTGGCAGAAAGGTCGCGACCCGATGAAAGCGGGTAGCTTTTTCGGGTACATCGACGAAGCGCAATACCTCAACGGCGTGATCGCCGGGCACATGAGCAAGAGCAAAAAGCTCGGTTTCGTCGCCGCCAAGCCTGTGCCTCAGGTGCTGCGCAACCTGAACGCGTTCGCCATGGGTGCCCGCTCGGTCGACCCGAGCATCGTCACCACGGTGATCTTCACCGGTGACTGGTCGCTGCCGGTCAAGGAAGCAGAAGCTGCCAACGGCCTGATCGACCAGGGTTGTGACGTGCTGACCTGCCATGTCGACGGGCCCAAGGTGATTGTCGAGACAGCTGAAAAACGCGGTGTGATGACCTGTGGCTACCACGCCAGCCAGGCTGCGCTGGCGCCCAAGGGCTACCTGACCGGTGCCGAATGGAACTGGGAGACGCCTTATCGTGCTCACGTCGCGGCAGCCCAGAGCGGCGCGCCGATGATCAACTTCCTGCGCGGCGGGCTGAAGGAAGGCTTCGTCAAAACGTCCGCCTACGGGCCTGCGGTAACAGCCGACGCCAAACAGAAAGCGGATGCCATCAAGGCGCAGATGATGGCCGGTCAGTTCGTGATTTTCAAAGGCCCGCTCAAGGACAACAAGGGCAACGTGGTGATTGCCGATGGTGTTGCACAAGGCCAGACCGACATTGCGCTGGAGAGCATGAATTACCTGGTCGAAGGCGTGCTTGGCCAGATCTGAGGAACGTTCATGAGTTCATCGATAAGTCTGCGCCGCCTGGCCAGCGCGCTGTTGCCAGGGTTGCCTACAGTGCTGGCGGTGTTTTCCTCGTGCGTGCTGTTCGGGCTGTTTCTGGCGGTTCAGGGCAAGCCTGCCTGGCAGGCGCTGCACTTGGTCGGCGAAGGCGCGTTCGGCTCGTGGTTCGCCTTGGAAAACACCTTGCAACGCGCCGCGCCGCTAATGCTGACCGCGCTGTGCGTCGCCCTGCCCGCGCGAGCCGGGCTGATCATCATCGGCGGTGAAGGTGCGCTCGTACTGGGCGGCCTGGCTGCCGCCGTGACACCCTTGTGGCTCAGCCATCTGCCAGCCGGTTTGATGCTTGCCTGCATGGCCGTCGCGGCAATGACCGTGGGCGCACTGTGGATCGGTCTGAGTGGCTGGATGCGCCAGCGTCGCGGGGTCAATGAAACGATCAGCAGCCTGCTGCTTTCGTACATCGCCCTGGCACTGTTCCGGCAGTTGGTGGAAGGCCCTCTGCGCGACCCGGCAAGCCTGAACAAGCCTTCGACGCCGCCGCTGGACGATGCCTACATGATCGGCACGATCAGCGACAGTTTCGAAGTGCACTGGGGACTGGTGGCGGGCGTCGTCGCCTGCCTGCTGGCGTATGTGCTGGTGCGCCACAGCGTCAAGGGGTTTGCCCTCGCCGTGGTCGGCGGCAACGTGCGTACCGCGCTGATGATCGGCTTGCCCGTGGACCGGCTGATCATGCTCAGTTGCCTGCTGGGCGGTGCGGCGGCGGGTCTGGCCGGCATGTTCGAGGTCACCGCAGTGCAAGGCAGCGCCAACGCCGCGCTGATCGCAGGCTATGGCACCAGCGGCATCCTCGTGGCTTTCGCCGCTCGCCATCATCCGCTGGCAATTATCGTCTGCGCCATCCTGCTTGGCGGGCTGGAGGCCAGTGGCGGATTGCTGCAACGACGACTCGGTCTGCCAGACGCCACCACGCTGATTCTTGAAGGTCTGCTGTTCACCAATCTGCTGCTCTGGGAAGCCCTGGGTGGGCGTATCGCCGCCTGGAAGATCAGGCTGACGGCGTCGCCCGCGTCACTCGACAAGGGAGCACTGCAACATGGCTGATATCGACCTGACTACCTTTCTCCTCGCCCTGCTGGCCGGCGCTATCCGCGTCGGCACACCTTTTCTGTTCGTCAGCCTGGGCGAATGCCTGACCGAGAAGAGCGGCCGGATCAACCTGGGGCTGGAGGGCATTCTGGTGGCTGGCGCCATGTCCGGATATGCCGTCGCGTGCCTGAGCGGATCGGCATGGCTGGGGGTGGGCGCGGCTGCAGGGGTCGGCATTCTGCTGGGCCTGCTGCATGGGCTGGCGTGCTCGTTGCCAAGGGTCAACGACATCGCGTTCGGCATCGCGCTGATTCTGCTCGGCACCGGCCTGGCGTTCTTTCTCGGCAAAGCCTTTATCCAGCCACAGGCGCCCATGCTGCCTTCACTGGCGCTGGGAGCCTGGAGCAGCGAAGAACGCGTGCGCTCGGCGCTGAACATCAATGTGCTGTTCTTCGTCGGTGCAGCCCTGGCGTTCGTTCTGCACTGGGGGCTGCGCACCACGCGCTGGGGGCTGATGCTGCGTCTGGTCGGCGACCATGCTGAAACCGCTCAGGCGCTGGGCTATCGACCGCTCAAGGTACGCATTGTGGCCACTGCGGTGGGTGGTGGGCTGGCCGGTATCGGCGGTGCCTATCTGTCGCTCTACTACCCCGGCAGCTGGAACGAAGGGCTGTCCAGCGGTCAGGGACTGATGGCCGTGGCGTTGGTGATCTTTGCCCGCTGGCGCCCGTTGGCGTGTCTGTGGGCGTCATTGCTGTTCGGCGCTGCCGGTGCCATCGGCCCGGCCCTGCAAGCGGTCGGTATCAGCGCCGGCTACTACCTGTTTGCCGCAGCACCTTATGCGCTGACGCTGGTGGTGATGTACGCCACCTGCCGCCGTGGTCGCACTCTGAATGGCGCGCCGGGCGAACTCAGCCTGACGCGATGAACTGATCTTTTCGAGGAGACATTGCATGGCCAGTGGTCTTGGTGGTTTGAACAAGTCGCCCAAGGGCGTGGTGATCGGCCTGGCGCAACTAGCGTTGCCCGATCCGCATACGCGCGAGGCGCTGTGGGCGCAGACGCAGAAAGTGGTCGGCATGGTTGCCAAAGCGCGACGCAGCAACCCGGGCATGGACCTGATCGTATTTCCCGAATACTCGCTGCACGGCCTGTCGATGAGCACGGCGCCGGAGATCATGTGCAGCCTCGACGGCCCGGAAGTCCTTGCGCTGCGCGAGGCGTGCAAGACGCACCGGATATGGGGCTGCTTCTCGATCATGGAAGCCAACCCGCACGGCAACCCGTTCAACAGCGGCCTGATCGTCGATGACCTCGGGGACATCCGCCTGTACTACCGCAAGCTGCACCCGTGGGTGCCGGTCGAACCGTGGGAGCCGGGCGATCTGGGTATTCCGGTCTGCGACGGACCGCGCGGCAGCAAGCTGGCGCTGATCATCTGCCATGACGGCATGTTCCCGGAAATGGCCCGCGAGTGCGCCTACAAGGGCGCCGACATCATGTTGCGCACCGCGGGTTACACCGCACCGATCCGCCACTCGTGGAAGATCACCAATCAGAGCAACGCCTTCACCAACCTGATGCAGACCGCAAGCGTCTGCATGTGCGGCTCCGACGGCACGTTCGACTCCATGGGCGAAGCGATGTTTGTCGACTTCGACGGCACGATCATGGCTGAAGGGGGTGGCCGGGCCGACGAAATCGTCTGCTGCGAACTGCGCCCCGACCTGGTCCGCGAAGCCCGTGTGCACTGGGGCGTGGAGAACAACATCTATCAATTCGGGCATCGCGGCTATGTGGCGGTCAAGGGCGGCGCACGCGACTGTCCCTACACCTACATGCACGATCTGAGCGCAGGCCAGTACCGTCTGCCGTGGGAAAACGATGTCGTGCATACCGATGGCAGCTCGTGCGGGTTCGCGGCCCCCGAGCGCGACTTCAAACCTACCCCCAGCAACTGGGAGGAGTAATGCCATGAGCGAACGTCATATTGCATCGGCGCCCTACCCCTGGCCCTGGAACGGCCAATTGCATGCGCACAACACAGCCTTGATCGTGATCGACATGCAGACCGATTTCTGCGGCGTCGGCGGCTACGTGGACAGCATGGGTTACGACCTGGCCCTGACCCGAGCGCCCATCGAGCCGATCAAGGCGTTGCTCGCGGCGATGCGCCCGCTGGGCTTCACCATCATCCATACCCGCGAAGGCCATCGCCCGGACCTCAGCGACTTGCCCGCCAACAAACGCTGGCGCTCGCAGCGCATCGGCGCGGGAATCGGCGACCCAGGTCCCTGCGGCAAGATTCTGGTACGTGGCGAGCCAGGCTGGGAAATCATCGACGAGCTGGCACCGCTGCCCGGCGAAATCGTGCTCGACAAGCCCGGCAAAGGCTCCTTTTGCGCCACCGATCTGGAACTGATTCTGCGCACTCGCGGCATCGACAATCTGATCCTGACCGGTATCACCACCGACGTCTGCGTGCACACCACCATGCGCGAAGCCAATGACCGTGGCTTCGAGTGCCTGCTGCTGGAAGACTGCTGCGGGGCGACCGACCCTGGCAATCATGCGGCGGCCCTGAGCATGGTCAAAATGCAGGGTGGCGTGTTCGGCGCAGTCGGCCATTCCTCAATGCTTCGCGACCTGTTGGGAGCATGAACATGCGCGCCCCGAGCCTTGAGACGATTGGTGCCAGCAAGCATTTCGGAGCGTTTCGCGCACTCGACGAGGTGTCCTTCAAGGTCCGCGCCGGCACCGTCCACGCCCTGCTCGGCGAGAACGGCGCCGGCAAGAGTACGCTGGTCAAAGGCATCATCGGCTACAGCCCGCTGCAGTCGGGCAGCATTCTGATCGACAACCGCGAACACGAGATTCGCACCCCGCGCGACTCTCATCAGTTGCAGATCGGCATGGTGTATCAACACTTCACCGTCGCGCCGGGCCTGAGCGTGGCGGAAAACCTGGTGCTGTCGCGCGGTGATCTGCCGTGGCGTATCGACTGGGCCAGCGAGCACCAGCGTCTGGAAGCGTTCATGGCAAAAATGCCTTTTCGGCTGGACATCCATCGTCCGGTCAGTAGCCTGGCGGCCGGCGAAAAGCAGAAACTGGAAATCCTCAAACAGCTGTATCTGGAGCGTCGACTGGTCATTCTCGACGAACCCACCTCGGTGCTCACGCCGCAGGAAGCCGACGAAGTGCTGGGGCTGATGCAGGCGATGGCGCATCGTGGCGAACTGACCGTCTTGATGATCACGCACAAATTTCGCGAAGTCAGCACCTACGCCGATGACGTCACCGTTTTGCGCAAAGGCCGCTGGGTGGGCAGTGCAGCAGTGGCTGACACCACCACACAACAGATGGCAGCGTGGATGATGGGCAACGCACAGGTGCGCGGAGTGAGCACCGAGCGCCCGGTGATGGCAGCTCGTCCGCCGCAGTTGCAGGTGACAGGCCTGGATGTGCCTGGCGACAAAGGCACGCTGGCGGTGAAAAACCTGTCTCTGGCCGTTCACCCGGGTGAGATCGTCGGAGTTGCAGGCATCTCCGGCAACGGTCAACGCGAACTGACCGAAGCGCTGCTCGGCCAGCGAGCCTTCAGCGCCGGGCAGATAGCGGTCGACGGTCAGCCTTACCACGCGCGGCGTGAACAGATGCAACGCCTGCGCGTGTTCAGCCTGCCCGAAGAGCCCCTGCGCAACGCCTGCATCGGCACGTTCAGCGTGGCTGACAACCTGGCCCTGCGCAATTTCGACCAGCCGCCGCTCTGCCGTCAGGGCTGGCGCCTGGATCGTCGCGCCGCAGGTGTGCAAGCACGCAGCCTGATTGAGCAGTTTCAGGTATCGCCCAACGACCCGAACCGGCCCATCGGCACTTTGTCAGGGGGCAACGTGCAGCGCGCTGTACTGGCCCGAGAGCTGACCCACGACGTCGCGGTACTGATCGTCGCCAACCCGGTATTCGGTCTGGACTTCGCCAGTGTCGCGCTCATTCACCAGCGCCTGATCGACGCTCGCAACAGCAGCACAGCGGTCCTTCTGCTCAGTGAGGACCTCGACGAACTGCTGAGCCTGGCAGACCGCATCGTGGTTATCCACGACGGCGAGCTGGTGTTTGAAACCAGTGCAGCGGACGCTGACCGTACCGAGCTGGGCCGACACATGGCCGGTGCCGAGCATCTCGCGGGGCAACCGGCATGATCAAGGTCAATGCGCGCCCTGACAGCTTCGCCTTCGACACGTCCCGGACTGCTGTGGTGATCATCGACATGCAGCGCGATTTTCTCGAACCCGGCGGCTTTGGTGCCGCACTGGGCAACGACGTCGCACCGTTACAAGCCATCGTACCGTCCGTGCAACGCCTGCTGACGCTGGCCCGCGATGAAGGCATTGCGGTGATCCATACCCGCGAATCACACCGCCCGGACCTTGCCGATTGCCCGCAAGCCAAACGTGACCATGGCTCGCCGGGCCTGCGCATCGGCGATCCTGGCCCGATGGGACGCATCCTGATTCGCGGCGAACCCGGCAATCAGATTATCGACACCCTGGCGCCGCTCGCTGGCGAGTGGGTCATCGACAAACCCGGCAAAGGTATGTTCTTCGCCACGGATCTGCAGCCGCGGCTGACCGACGCCGGGATCACCCATTTGATCTTTGCAGGCGTCACCACCGAAGTCTGCGTGCAGACCAGCATGCGTGAAGCCAATGACCGGGGTTATCGCTGCCTGCTGATCGAGGACGCGACCGAAAGCTACTTCCCCGCATTCAAACG
Organism: Pseudomonas cerasi; assembly: GCF_900074915.1. Classification (GTDB taxonomy): domain Bacteria; phylum Pseudomonadota; class Gammaproteobacteria; order Pseudomonadales; family Pseudomonadaceae; genus Aquipseudomonas; species Aquipseudomonas cerasi. Next base: position 1,240,132 of record NZ_LT222319.1, on the reverse strand, counting down.
GGCCACGCTGGAGATGATCACCGCACAAGGCGGGATTGTTGGTCGCGTCGCCTCACTGACGGACCTGGAGCAGGCGCTGCAGACAAGGAGTACACATTGATGGACATCAACCTCCCTCACGTGGTCGCTGAAGTGACCCACGCCTTTCACGACTACGAACGCGCCCTGCTGGCCAATGAACTGACCACGCTGGATGCATATTTCTGGGATTCCGAACAGACCGTCCGCTACGGCGTCGCGGAGAACCTGCATGGCGCCGACACGATTGCGCGCTATCGGCGCCAGTGCCAGCCGGTCGGACCGGGCCGCATGCTGCTGCGCACCGTGGTGAGTACCTTCGGTGAAGACTTCGCCACGGTCAGTACCGAGTTTCACGATGGCGTCACCCAGCGCCTCGGTCGGCAGATGCAGACTTGGGCGCGACTGGAGGGCGGCTGGAAAGTCGTTGCTGCACATGTCAGCATTGACCTGAGCAGCCTGGAGCCACGCCCTTGAATTCCCCGAACACCACCAACGCGCTGGCAGAAGACGTCTATCGGCGGCTCAAGCAGGAGATTTTCGACTTCTACCTGCTGCCTTATGACCGGTTCACCGAAACCCAACTGGCCGACCGTTATCAGGTCTCGCGAACACCGGTGCGTGACGCACTCTACCGCCTCCAGCGCGAAGGCTACCTGGACGTCGAGTTCCGACGTGGCTGGTCAGTCAAGCCTCTGGATTTCAACCAGATCGACCAACTCTACGATCTGCGCATCGTGCTGGAGTGCGCGGCGGTCGAGCGCATTTGTGCATCCGCCGAGGTGCATCCGGAACTCACTATTCTGCGCCAGCACTGGTTGGTCGATCGCGACCGCTGGCAGATAGACATGCAAGTGGTCGCCGACCTCGATGAGCAGTTTCACACCCAACTGGTGGCGGCGTCAGGCAACCTGGAAATGGCCCGCATCCATCAGGAAGTGACCGAGCGCATCCGTATTGTGCGCCGCCTGGACTTCTTCAAAAGCGCCCGTATCGAACATACCTACCTCGAACACGCCGCAATCCTCAATGCCCTTCAGGCGCGCAAACGCGACGAAGCATTATTGCTGCTGCGCTCCCATGTAGAGATCAGCAAACTGGAAGTACGCAAACTGACGATTTCCATGCTCAGTGATGCACGACGGCGGTATGAGGCGTGAGGTTTCATGCCCAATTTCAAGGCAGACAAACCATTGCGTGAGCGCAAATCATCGCGCCTGTTAATCGTCAGTCCGTCGATGAGGGTACTGCTGTTCAGATTTCAGCATACAACCGGGGCGTTGGCCGGCGACAATTATTGGGCAACACCTGGAGGGGGCGTAGAGGACGGCGAAACTTTCGAGGCCGCCGCCCTGCGTGAACTGCGCGAAGAAACCGGCATCAGGGTCAATTCGATTGCCGGGCATGTTGCCAACAGACGTTTTCCGATGCTCCTCCCTGATGGTGAAACCGTACTCGCCGTTGAGCGGTATTACGTTGTGCACACAGAGCGTCAGATAGTCTCTCGATCAGAATGGACGCTGCAGGAAACTCAGGTCATGACAGAGCATCATTGGTGGTCCGCCAATGAACTGAACTCGACAATGGAAATCATCAAGCCCGATAACCTAGTGAGAGTACTCGAGAAAGCGGGTGTCTTTAAAACTCAGCGCTAGCAGCATCGTAATGCCACAACGGGTATGACTGCGAACGACTCCCTCAACTTCTCTGCACGGGCCATTCATATAAACAAGCCAACTTCGACTATCTGCCTTGCACTCTCTCTCGGCAGTAAGGCTAGCACTCCATCCGGACATCCACTCTTCCATGCAACCTTTTGAAACCCGCCCTGTCGTAAACATTAGTGCGTAATAGCACTTAGGCATCAGCAAGAACTCACTGTATTAAACATGAGCCGTAACAGCAGGTGCGATCCGCAGCTGACTGAGGGGTACGTTATCCAGTAGGTCACTCGTCGCTTCGACCAAACGTCTTTTAGCAACATCAAGTCTGTACGTGGTGCTGGCTGAAAAAAATCAGCTGAACCCGTCAGACGATCTCTCAGCGCAGCTGGAAGAGGTCCACGGAACGCGTCCACGGCTTATGCGCTGCCGAACAGGATCCGGACTATACATGCATGCCATTCAGGAATAGCGATCGATGAACTCTCAGGGCTATGAGCACGACCACGTCATACCAAAGAATATTGAAGATGTTGCCAAGGTATTGCAGGCCGCTGCTCATTCCGCCTCGTGCAACGCCGCTTTGCTGATGGTATCCAGCGCTACAGGCTGGGAGCAGTTGGTCAGCGTTGGTCAAAGCCAGACCAAGGCGGACGAAGCATGGTTAAGGATGATCTCATCGTATGGAGACGTGGTGCTGGTCGGTCAGGACAGCCCGGCGAAGGCAATCGAAGCGAATGGCTCAGGGCCTACCCTGATCTACGTCGCGATTCGTGGCTTCAGGCATGAGTTGCTGGGCGCGATGTTGTTGAGCAACAGCGATGACGCAACAGTGCTGAGCGCAGCGCAACGTTATGCGCTGCAGGCCCAGGCTGTTCATATTCGTACTTACCTGCAACCGGGACGTGATGCCGAAGCCAATAACCCGCTGGTCACCTCGTTCGAACGCCTGCGCTTGCTTGAATCGGTTGTCATCAACGCCAATGACGCGATTCTTATCACCGAAGCGGAACCCATCGATCTGCCCGGCCCGCGTATCGTCTATTGCAACCCTGCGTTTCTGGCAATAACCGGTTTCACGGAAGACGAAGTCATAGGTCGCACGCCACGGATTCTGCAGTGTGAGGACACCAGTCGGGCAACGCTGGACGTTATTCGCGAGGCTCTCAGTCACTGGCGACCGGTTGAAGTCGAACTGCTCAACACCCGCAAGGATGGCAGCCAGTTCTGGGTCGAGCTGAGCATTGTGCCGGTGGCCAACGAAAAGGGCTGGTTCACTCATTGGGTATCCGTGCAGCGCGATATCACCGAGCGCAAGGAGTCCCAGCAACTGGCTCAGCGAGCTCGGCTGGAGTGGGAGGAAAAGCTTGCGTTACAGAGCCGGCTGGAGGAACGCGAGCGTATTTCCGAAGAGCTGACCTATATCGCTTTTCACGATGAGCTGACCTCACTGTTCAACCGCGCTTACCTGATGAACGAATTGACCACGGCCTTTGTAACCCGTGACTCTCGTTACGAACGGGCAACGGTACTCTTTCTGGACCTGGACGGCTTCAAGGTGGTCAACGACAGCATGGGGCACCTGGCCGGTGACAAGTTGCTCAAGGCGGTCGCGAACCGATTGCAGACCTGCGTTCGCTCGAATGACGTTTTGGCGCGAATCGGCGGCGACGAATTTGCAATTCTGCTGATGGGCAAGGATCAGCCGGAGACTGCCGTAAAAATGGCTGAACGTATCGTCAGTCAATTGCACACGGCAATACAGATCGAAGGCCAGGACATTTTCATCTCGTGCAGCATCGGCATTGTCACCGCAGGTGAAAGCCATACCAAGCCCGAAGAGTTGCTGCGTGACGCCGATGTCGCCATGTATTCCGCAAAAAAACAGGGCAGAGGACGCTGGAACATTTTCAACGCCTCGATGCGCGAGGCGGCCATCGACACGCTGGTGATTCAGAATGCATTGCGCCAGGCACTGGAAAACAAGGATTTCCTGGTTTTTTATCAGCCGATCTACAGCGGCGACTGTGAGCATCTGGTGGGAGCCGAAGCCCTGGTCAGATGGAACCACGCCACCATGGGCATCATTTCCCCCGATGCGTTTATCCCGATTGCCGAAGACCTCGGGATCATTCATGAGTTGGGGGCCTGGGTGATGCATCAGGCCTGTAGCGAAGTGCAGGCTTGGCGCAAGCAGTTCCCTCACCTGGACCTGAGGCTCAATGTCAATGTGTCCGGAAAAGAGTTGAGCCATCCCGGGTTCGTCGATCAGGTGACACGGATCATCGCCTCCACCGGCCTGCCTGCGGGCCAGCTGCAGATCGAGGTCACCGAATCGGTGTTTCTCTATCAGCCTGACGCGATCGCGGAGATTCTCCGACAGATCAGGCAGCTCGGCGTGAGAGTAGCGCTGGATGACTTCGGTACGGGTTACAGCTCGCTCGGCTACATCGACCGTTACCCGATCGATGCCGTGAAGATCGATCGCTCCTTCGTGTCCCGAATGATGACGTATGAGCGCAGCGAAGCCATTGTCAGCAGCATCCTGTCGCTGGGCCGAGCACTGGATCTGGATATCACGGCGGAAGGTGTGGAGACAGCGGAACAATACAACCTGCTGCGCAAAATGGGCTGCCCTTACTTTCAGGGTTATCTGTTGAACAGGCCGATGCGCTTAGAGGCACTGTTGCATATCATCAAGTCCGCAGCCGAATGCACTGCCTGATTTACGCCGACGTTGATGGGCCGGAATGATTCCCGGCCCTCCCGCAGGGCTTCACGTCAGCCAGTGCCACAGCAGCAATGTCCCGATCAGCCCGACCACCGAAACGATGGTCTGCAACACCGACCAGACCCAAATGGTTTGCTTGAGTTGCAGGCCGAAGTATTCGCGGACCATCCAGAAGCCTGCATCGTTGACGTGGCAGAAGAACACCGAGCCGGCACCGATCACCAGCGCCACCAGTGAGGCCTGCACCGGCGCAAGCCCGGCCATCATCGGCGCGAGTATGCCTGCGGTCGTGGTGGTCGCCACGGTCGCGGAACCAGTGGCCTGACGCAGTGCCACGGCAATCAGCCAGGCGAGCAGCAGATAAGGCATGTGCGCACCTTCCGCTACTTTGCTGATGGTCTGGCTGACTCCCGCATCCAGCAACGTCTGCTTGAGGCCGCCACCCGCGCCGATGGTCAGCAACAGTACCGCGATGGGCGCGAGGCTTTTGCGCAATGTACCGCCGACGTGTTCACGGGAAAGCCCGTTGGCCCAGCCCAGACAAACCGTTGCCGCCAGCACCGCGATACCCAGCGCTACCAGCGGCTCACCGAGAAACTTCAAGGTCAGCGCGATGTTGCTTTCAGGCTCCAGGGCGATCTTGGCAAAGGTGCTGCCGAGCATGAGGATCACCGGCAAAAGGATGATCAGCAGCGAGATGCCGAACCCTGGCTGGCGACTGGTTTCAGGCTTGGCACTGAACAATTCACCGAGCTCGGCCGGCTCTGCAACGTGCATGCGTCCGGACAGCCAGTTGCCGTACAAGGGACCAGCGAGAATCACCGCAGGCACGGCAATGCACAACCCCAACAGCATGGTCAGCCCCAGATCGGCATGCAACGCGCTGACCGCAATCAACGGGCCGGGATGCGGGGGCATCAAAGCGTGCAAGGTGGTCATACCCGCCAGTGCCGGAATCGCGATTTTCAGCAGCGGCTGACCGGACTGACGCGCCATGACGAAGATGATCGGCACCATCAGCACCAGACCGACTTCAAAGAACAGCGGCAAGCCGATGACCATCGCCACCAGCGCCATTATCCAGGGCAACATGCGGCCCTTGCCCAGCCTGAGCAAGGTGGAAGCAATACGATCCGCCGCCCCCGACTCGGCCATCAACGCACCAAGCATTGCCCCCAGCGCGATGATGATTCCGGCCTCGCCAAGGATGCTGCCCGCGCCTTTGCTAAAGGCTTTTGCGACAGCCTCGGCTGGTAAACCCGCGCCGATACCGGCGATGAACGTGCCGACGAGAATGGAGAGAAAAGGTGGCAACCGGGTAGCGCTGATCAGCACGATGATCGTGGCAATGGCAATCAGGCAGCAGATAATCAGACGGGTGTCGTGAAACACCCAGGCAGCAGACGACAAATCCAACGCAGACCTCCTGGCATTCGTTTTTTCAGGACGCTTTTCAGCGAGTACCCCGAGAGAATCAGAAACAATTAGTTTCAATTGATCGAACGATACCGGAATGCGACATCGCGTCGCAGTTAATATTTGCCAAACCGCTCAGATACTTGGGCGCTGCACGGGGAGTCATGCGCGCGTTTTTTCTTGGAGGTATAGTGCCCGTGCAACCAGTGCTCGGTGCCTGCGGTCCAACTCACTGCACCCATTGTCCAACCGGCATTGCGTCACACATTATCTGATCAGAGCCGCGATCAATTAACGGATCACTCGACAGGAAATCAGATGACCTCATCCAGTCAGCGTCTTGCCTTGCTTGAAGCAGTTGTCGAACAGTCATTCAATGCCGTATTGATCACCGACGCCAATCTGGCCAATGGCGGCCCCTTCATTGTGTACGTCAATCCGGCATTCTGCTCCATGACCGGCTACACGGCCGAGGCATTGATCGGTGCCTCGCCACGGATCCTGCAAGGCCCGGACACCGATCCTCAAGTGATCGAGCGGATGCGCGAATGCCTGAGTGAAAGCCTTTTTTTCGAAGGGTCGACAGTCAATTACCGCGCGGACGGAAGTCCTTACATCGTCGAATGGAAAATTTCTCCCGTGCGCGACGATGCAGGTTCGGTGTGCAACTTTGTCTCTGTGCAGCAGAACATCAGCCCGCGCATCCGGGCCGAGCGTGAGCAACACCTGCTGGCGCAGGCACTGAACGCTGCGCTTGACCCGATTATCATCACCGACTGCAATTCCACCATCGTGTTTGCCAATGAGGCTTTTCAGCAGATCACTGGCTACAGCAGCAGCGAAATCCTCGGCGAAAACCCGCGGATACTGAGCTCTGGAAAACACGATGAGGCGTTCTATGCGCAATTCAAGGAAGCGCTGAAGAGTGGCGCCCCGCTTCGCACGACCTTCATCAACAAGCGCAAGGATGGCTCGCTGTTCTATGCGGAACACAGCATTTCTCCGCTGTGTAACCTGGAGGGCGCAATCACCCACTACGTCAGCATCAGCCAGGATGTGACCACACGCCTGGGCCGTGAACAAAAGTTGCTGGAGATTGCTCACAGCGATCCGCTGACCGGGCTGGATAACCGTCGCTCAGCCGAGCATACGCTTGAGCGACAGATACCTGCGGTGAGTATGTCGGGCAAGCCGTTCAGTCTGATCATCTGCGATATCGATCATTTCAAGGCGGTCAATGACCGGTACGGCCATCCTGCCGGTGACAGCGTAATCACCAGCGTTGCGGCCATCCTCAAACAGCGTATCCGCCTGTTGGACGTCGCCGCCCGATGGGGAGGAGAAGAGTTTCTGATCCTGGTGCCCGACAGCTCGTTGAAACAGGCGGCCGAACTCGCGGAGCGCATTCGCAAGAGCGTTGAAAGCCTGGTGATTCCGGAAACAGGGTCGGTGGCCATTTCTCTGGGCGTTGCAGAACTGAGCGCCGGGGAAACGGCCGCCAGCCTGATTCAGCGCGCAGACCAGGCGCTCTATCAGGCCAAGCGTCTGGGCCGCAACCGTGTGGAATGCGCTTAGGCAAGGACCCGGCTTTCTTCTTCATCCGCGTCGTTCGCCCACGCATCGGAGTGAACACCGCTCATCGAAACCGGGCCTGTCATTGCAACAGGCCCGGACATCGTGTCAGAGCTTCGGCAACTGCCCGATACGCCCCATCATCTCGGTGACGATCTGCAGATCCAGCAAGAACTGTCCGGTGGTCTTGAACTCGTTATCCGTATGGCCGGTGTATTTGACTTCGGGTCTTGCCAGACCGAACTGCACACCGTTGGGTAATGAATGGATCGACGTAGCGCCAGCCGACGTGCCAAAGGTGTGCTCCATGCCGAGATTTTCACTGGCAACAGCCAGCAGCGCCTTGACCCACTCACCCTCGGGATTGCGATACATCGGCTCGGCGATGGAATAGTCAAACACTGGCTTGATAGAAGTTTTTGTACTCCAGGCCTCGAGCTTTTCAGCGATTTCGGATTCAAGGACCTGCGGGGACTTGCCCTTCGGCACACGCAGATTGACCGCCAGTTTGAACGCCTTTTCATCCATTGCTACGTAAGTCAGGGATGCGGTCAGAGGCCCCATGAAGTCGTCGGAGAACCCGACGCCCAACTTGCTGCCCAGATAATCGAGCCCCCAGTTGTCAGCGGCATAGCGGGCAGCGTCGGTGATCTGGTTCTGTTTGAGCGCAACCTTGCCCCGCAGACTGTTGATGAAGTCCAGCATCCTCGCGACCGGGTTGACGCCGGACTGGGGTGCCGACGAGTGTGCGGATACACCGGTGACCGTCAGCTTGACGTCTTTGCCGTCGACGCGGGCATCGACCTCGAAGTCGCCGCCATTACTTTTCACGTACTCGGCACCGGCCTGTTGCAGGCTGGCAGCCAGCTCGGCAGGCTTGTCGGTCACCAGAGTGGCCACCGACTTCGATGGAATCTGATTGGTGGCCATGCCCCCGGTCATTGAAACGATCTCGGCGCCCTCGCCCTCGGCTTGGCGTCGAGCAAAGCTGGCCATGACCGTGCCGTAGCCTTTTTCTGCGATCACGACGGGATAACCGCCATCCAGCGCCAGGTTGTAGGCGGGCGTCGGGTTACGCTCAAAATAGTACGGGATGGCGTCGCCGGCCGTTTCTTCCGTGGTATCGATCAGCAACTTGAAGTTTCTGGCCAGCGGCAGCTTTTCTTCCTTGATGACTTTCATGGCATAAAGCGCCACCACGATACCGTTCTTATCGTCCTCGGTGCCGCGTCCATACATGCGATCACCGATCAACGTCACCTTGAACGGGTCCAGACGAGTGCCGTCAGGCAAGACCCAGTTGTCCAGCGTGACCGGCACAACATCGGCATGCACATGAATGCCCACCACTTCGTCACCGGCCCCGTCGAGCGACACTTCATACACACGGTTATCGACGTTACGGAACTTCAGATTGAAGCCCTCGGCCAGGCGCTTGATCGTGTCGGCGATCTTTATGAACGCCGGGTTTTCATGCTGGGCAACGCCGTCGACACGGACAGTGGGAATCGCCACCAGCTCGCGCAGGGTTTCAGTAGCCGCGCTGCCATACTTCATGCGGGTATACAGACCAAGCAGACGATGAATATCGTTCTGTTGCGATGCGGAAAGTTGCTTGTTGTCGAGAAAGGCGCTGATGGCCGGGCCAAAATCGGCAGTTTTCACCACATCAGCGCTGGCGAGATTGTTCAGAAACTGCCTGAAATCCTTTACCGATGTCTCACTGAATGTCTGGAGAATGACAGCGCTCTGTTGTGCAGTGACAGTGGCATTTGCCAGACTGGCGAACGACGAGAGACTGGCCAGTATCAAGGTGGAGGCAGCCAGTTTTTTGAGTGACAGGTTCATTATTGAAGGCATTCCTTGGCAGGCAACGTGCGGATTTTCTGATCGTTTGATCAGGAAGCGTTTCAACTTACACCAAGAGCAGTGATGCGAGAATCCCCTTCTAAAACGAAGCGATGCACTGGAGTGCTCATATGATTAAGCTGCTGATGCGCCTGAAAGCGCGCTTCGACCGAAAGTCCAAGGGGCTAATGCAGGGGCGTGAAGTTCATTGTGCTTCGCAACAAGCAGACGGTGTGTCGGGCCATAGCAGTGCACACCTGACTTCTTTCACATGCGCTCCTGTGCACCGAACGATTTCAATAGCGTATGTCGGCTCCAGGGGCCACAGTAGCGTGGAAGACATGCGATCGGCACGTAACCGCAACGCGCGTACCATCTGGCAACATCGTCATCCAGCGTTTCGATCAGAGCGTCAGTACAGCCTCGCTCGATGGCCAACGCTTCAAGCCTATTCAGGGTCTGCGCCCCGAGCCCTTTTCCGCGCCACCCGGCATCGATCCACAGGTAACTCACAAACAGCCGCTGGAACTCGGTTCGGCCTGTGGCGCCGCCAATCAATAGATCGTTCTCCATGATCATGCAGGCAATAGGATCAGCCATTCCCCCTTTCGCTTCGGACAATGCGCGGCCGTGTTGCAAGACGCCGTCAGCAACAGCCCGAGTTTGATCATCAATAATCTGTGCGCCTGTATGCCACTTCCTCATGTAATCACTTCCTTGATAACGGACTGCAGATACATGAGCAAGATAAAGGCCAGGCACACGATCAACCGCAGTGAATTCTTCCCGCGCCGGACACTCAGAACAATACCGAGCGAATGCTGCAGATCATTCGCTCCCCACTTGAGGAAGTCTGAATGACCACCGCATTCAAAGTTGGCGACGCCGTACACTGGAACTCCGAGGCGGGCCAGGTGCATGGCAAAGTCACTAAAGTACATGTGAAGGACGTTGAGTTCATGGGCAAACATCGGCCTGCTTCAAAGGACGATCCGCAGTACGAAGTGAAGAGCGACAAGACCGGCCATTCGGCGATGCATCATGGGGATGCGCTCAAGCACGCGTGATTGCTCCGCGACGCGTTGTGGAGAGAACGGTGTAGCGCACGTCTCACTTACGCGAGAAAGCTTTACCGATTGGCGCGCCTGCACCCGAAACGGATGCAGGCACGGTCCGTCAGATCACGCCACAGGCAGCACGATCACCGCCACCGCCCAGAGGTGCGGGGTGGTCGGAATGGTTGTCGCCGCCGGTGTGAACCATCAGCGCGTGGCCTTTGACTTCCGAGAGTTTCTTCAGGCGTGGGGCAAGCACCGGGTAAGTTGCAGTGCCGTCAGCAGCCACGTACAGCGCAGGCAGATCGCCTAGACGGCCATCGGCGTAAGGACCCAGATGCTTGCCGGTCTTGCCCGGGTCGAAGTGACCGCCAGCCGCGAGGGCTGCGACCTTCTTGCCGTCCTTGGTGCCCGCTTCGCAACTGCCGTTTTCATGCACATGAAAACCGTGGATGCCCGCAGGCAGCTCTTTCAGATTCGGAGTGAACAGCAAGCCGTATTGCGTTTCGCTCACCGTAACGCTGCCTACAGGTTTGGGGGCGCCATCAGCGCTGACCAGATTGATCGGAACGTCCAGCGATGCAGCCTGAACACCGAAGGAGAAAACGCCAAGCAGACCTAGCAAAAGATGAGGTTTCATAATTTCAATGCGTCCCTGATCTGATAATCGAATTGAACGTGGCGCCAGGCAGCACTGATGCTGCACAGCACGAACGTCTTTCATGCCACAGAGGTGTGACCACAGACCGGCGAACTTGATGCGAGGAAATGAGCGGGGAGTACTTGGGAAAGTAATGCAAAACATCACAACTGGCCTGCCGACACCAGGGTCGGCAGGCCAGCGCTGTTCACCTGTGCTCAGTTAACAGCACAGTGTTGCGGATCAGATATCCAGGCAGATCTTGCCGAAATGCTGATTGGTTTCCTGGTAACGGAACGCTTCGACGATGTCGGTCATCGGGAAGGAACGGTCCATGACTGGACGCATGCCATTGGCATCGATGGCCCGGATCATGTCCTGTTGCTGAGTGCGACTGCCGACCAGAACGCCCTGCATGCGCAGCTGTTTGACCAGCGCCGGGACGAACTCCAGTTGGCCGGCAACACCGCTCAGAATACCGATGACCGAGATATGGCCAGCGACCCGGGCCGCGTTCATGGAGTGCTGCAGTGTCGAGGGCCCGCCCACGTCGATGATGTGATCCACGCCACGGCCGCCGGTCAGCTTGCGCGCCGTCTCGCCCCAATTGCTGTCCTTGCGGTAGTTGATCAGGTGATCAGCGCCCATGGCTTGCAGACGCTCCAGCTTTTCATCACTCGACGACGTGGCGATAACGGTCGCACCGACCATCTTGGCGAACTGCAACGCGAAAATCGATACACCACCAGTGCCCTGCACCAGAACGGTATCGCCGGCTTTCAGCGCGTCATCGACCATCAGCGCACGCCATGCGGTCAGACCGGCGGTGGTCAGCGTGGACGCTTCAGCATGGCTGTAGCCCTTTGGCGCAAGGGTGAACGAGGTGGCACGGGCAGTCACCTGCTCGCGGGCATAACCGTCGACGCCATCACCCGGCACCGTGACAAAACCTTCGACCAGCGGCTCGCCGCTGATCCATTCCGGGAAGAACGTGCTGACCACTGAGTCGCCAACCGCGAACTCGCTGACGCCCTCGCCCACTGCAGTGACTACGCCTGCACCATCGGCCATGGGAATGCGTTTTTCCGTCGGTGCCCACATGCCGGTAACGACCGCGAAGTCGTGATAGTTGAGCGAGTTGGCATGCAGACGCACAGTGATCTCACCGGCTTTCGGTGCCAGTACTTCGCTTTCGCCCACGCTGACCTGATCGTAGCCGCCGCCAGCCTGCACGTAGATGGTTGTATTGCTCATGGTCAATCTCCTATCAATTCAACATTACGCAAAATGACGAAATGTATAAATAACGCTCAAAGCCTAGAGTTCTTTCTTGAGCCTGTCGGCAAACCGGTCTATGGCCTGCTCGTCACGGCGAAAATAAGTCCACTTGCCGATCCTCGTTGCCTGAACCAGCCCGGCACGTTGCAGGATGGCCAGATGCGCAGACGCGGTAGAAGCCGACAGGTTGGCCTTGGCCTGAATGTGCGACACACACACGCCTATCGCCGGATCACCGTGGTCCTGGGGAGGGAAATGGGCTTGCGGGTTTTTCAGCCACTCCATGATCAACATGCGAGTGTCATTGCCGACCGCTTTGATTTGCTCAAGAATCATGGGGCACAACATTACGCTTTTTTACGAAATGTTCAACCCCTGATTTCCCTCCCCCGGCCAACGGCATGTTTTGATTACAGCTTCACAGCGGCCTGACAAATGAAGCAATCTGTCGGCTCCAATAAAACCGACTGCACCGCTGAGAGCATCCAGACTCATGATGAATCTTAAATACAGCGCACTGACCGCCCTGCTGCTGGGCATCACAGGCATGGCTCAGGCTCAGGCTCAGGACTACACCTCGCATCTGGACAAGGTGCTGCAAGCTGGCCAGTTGGCTGTCTGCACCACAGGCGACTACAAGCCCTACACCCTGCTGCGCGAAGACGGTGAGTACGAAGGCATCGATATCACCATGGCCCGTTCACTGGCCAAGAGCCTGGGGGTGAAGGTGCAGTGGGTGCCCACGACCTGGAAAAACCTGATGCCGGACATGGTGGCCGGTAAATGCGACATAGGTATGGGTGGCATCTCTGTGAGTCTGGAACGCCAGAAAAAAGCGTTTTTCAGCAACACACTGGACGTCGATGGCAAAATCCCGCTGGTCCGCTGCGCCGATCAGGCGCTGTATCAGACGGTCGAGCAGATCAACCAGCCCTCTGTGCGTTTGATCGAACCCGCCGGTGGCACCAATGAAGCCTTCGCTCGCGCTCATCTGCCAAAGGCGTCCCTGGCATTTCACGACAACAAGACCATCTTCCAGGAGCTGCTGGACAAGAAAGCTGACGTGATGATCACCGATGCTTCCGAAGCGCTCTACCAGCAGAAACGCATGCCCGGCCTGTGCGCGGTCAATCCGACCCGCTACATGCAATACGGCGAAAAGGCCTACCTGTTGCCACGTGACGATGTCACCTGGAAAGGCTACGTGGATCAGTGGCTGCATCTGAGCAAGGCCACCGGCGAGTATCAGCAGGCGCTGGGAGAATGGCTGGCAGTGCCCGCCGAGTGAGTGTGAAGTGGTTTTGCCGGGCACTGCCTTCGACGTCCTGCTGTGCAATGGTTGCAAGGCGTGTCCGGGTGAAATAGCGTGTTAAGGCAACTCTCACTGGAAGGCAGCCAAACGAGCATGAAGCCCAGCAAACCCATCACCCGTGCGTACTGTGTGGAACTGCAGCAGGAGCTGTCGATCGCCGCGGCGCGACGCGAATACTTCTCTCAGGAACCGCCACGCGCACGGTTCGAGTTTCTCTGCTCGACCGAGGCGTGCAGGGCAATGGGCGCGAAGGTCACCGGGGTTCGCTATGACGTGAAGCCACAGGACAACCCGACCTTCGTCGCCGCGCACTTTCGCGCCAACCCACATTACGACCATCACCCGGGCTGCGAATGGGTGGATGAGCGCGCAGAAGCAGAGGAAGAACCGAACGAGCCGGTCGAAGAAACCGATGTACAGACACGCCTGCGCAAGGCCAAACGCAAGCTGGACGATTACATCGATATCTTCGACCCGTTCATCAAGGCGCCGACCAAGGACACGTCCGGCCCGGAAAAGCCCGATGCTGGCGCTCAGCGCCCCGCTGCAACGCTTCCAGTCACAGAACCTGCCAAGGCACCGATTGCTCGCTACAGCGAAACGCGCACCAACAATCTGGAGCGGCTGGTGGACAGCTATCGGCAGGCCAAGGCCGAGCTGTCACTGGAAGACTTCAAGCTGTTGAAGCTGAAAATTCCGGGCCTGGGCGAAGTGTCGCTGCGCTCATATTTTCGCCATATCAAATACGCGCAGTCAGGCGATAACGGCCGGGTGCTGTTCGGCGGCGGCCTAATCGAGCAGCGGTACGGGCTGGGCTTCAAGTTCAGGTTCTTCGACCGTCTTGACGGCAAACTGGTGACGCTCTACGTGTCGCCCGCGCAGATGCAGGCCTATCGCTCCAGCCGTTACATCAGTGAGCTGCTGAGCCACGCGGATGACGTGAAGTTTTTCACGGTGTACGCGCTGGGAACGGTCACACAGAGCCCGTCAGGCAAAAGCTATGGCCTGGAGGTCGACGACTTGCGACATTTGGCGATTGTGCTGGGGCCGGCTAAAGAACCGGTTGAGCAAGGAAAAACACCTGAAGCCTGAACGTGTGGTCGGTGGTCGTTCCTGCGTTCGACGCTGGAACGATCCGGGTCAGCTCATCAGACCTTGACGATCCAGCCGGCTGGCGCCTCGATGTCACCGGACTGAACGCCGGTCAGCTCCTTGTACAGACGCTGAGTGACAGGGCCGACTTCGGTCTGGCTGTAGAACACGTGCAGGTTGTCCTTGTAGGAAATCCCGCCGATCGGAGTAATGACCGCAGCCGTACCGCATGCGCCTGCTTCCTTGAACTCGCCGATCTGGTCGATGAACACATCGCCCTCTTCGACCGTCAGGCCCAAACGGGATTTCGCCAGTTCGATCAACGAAAGTCGGGTGATACCCGGCAACACTGATGGCGACTTGGGCGTCAGGAACACATCGTCCTTGGTGATGGCAAAGAAGTTGGCTGAACCTACTTCCTCGATCTTGGAGTGGGTCTGTGGATCGAGATAGATGCAATCTGCAAAGCTGTGCTTCTTGGCTTCGGAACCGGGCATCAGGCTGGCAGCGTAGTTACCGCCGACCTTGGCCGCACCTGTGCCGTTGGGCGCAGCACGGTCGTAGCCGGAGATGACGAAATTGTTCGGCTTCAGGCCGCCCTTGAAATAGGCGCCCACCGGAATGCAGAAGATCGAGAAGATGAACTCAGGCGCCGTACGCACGCCGATGTTGTCACCCACACCGATGACGAACGGGCGCAGGTACAACGCGCCGCCGGAACCGTAAGGCGGGATGAAGCGTTCGTTGGCCTTGACCACCTGTTTGCAGGCGTCGATGAATACATCGGTCGGGACGTGGGGCATCAACAGGCGGGAGCAGCTGCGCTGCATGCGCTGGGCGTTCTGATCGGGACGGAACAGATTGATCGAGCCATCCTTGCAGCGGTAGGCCTTGAGGCCTTCGAAGCACTGCTGACCATAATGCAGCGCGGTCGACCCTTCGCTGATATGCAGCGTGTTGTCCTCGGTCAGTGAGCCCTGATCCCAGGCACCGTCGCGCCAATGAGAAAGGTAGCGCTTGTCAGTCTTGATGTAATCAAAACCCAGAGTGTCCCAGTTGATGCTTTCTTGACTCATAACGCCCTCTATCATTTTAGCGACTGCCTGGTCGAGTCAGGCCAATGCCTTATTCTGCCAGATCATTCGGGCCATGAGGCTCGAAATAAATGCAAACCGACATGGCATTTCTGAAGCAGCTCCGAACGCACAGGCGCTTTTCGTCCAGTCAGTTGCCCACTGGCCGTGATGTGGCCTGGCGCCGGCGAACATATGAGAGAAAGGCTTCCATATCACCGCTGCACAAGGTCCGTGCCACAGATTTGACCTCCTCCATGGGCCAGTCCCACCAGGCCGTTTGCAGCAGCAGTTGACGAACATCCTCTTCAAAGCGCCAACGGATGAATTTGCACGGATTGCCACCGACAACCGAATAGGGGGCCACATCGCGCACAACCATCGCGCCGGCACCGACGATTGCACCGTGACCTATCGTGACGCCCGATACGATGAGCGCGTTGGCGCAGATCCAGCAGTCACTGCCAATGGTGACATCACCCTTGCTGGGGGAGTAATCCTTGATATCTGCCAATTGCTCGACCATGGCGGGAAATGGATAGGTCGTGATCCAGTCTGTGCGGTGCTCACCCCCCAGCAGAATCCTCACTCCTTCGGCAATCGAAGTGTAGGACCCTACACGCAGCACGGAGTCATCACCAAACTCGACGATATCCGGCGTGCCATATGTGCCTACCCCCACTTCAGCTCGCGGGTATTGCAGTCTGATCTTCTCCGCAAGCCTCTCCAGTTTGTCAAGTTTGCGTAGCTGCTTGCGTATTTTTCTATTTTTTAACAGCTCGATGATTTTCATATCTTCAATCACATATGTTTTGACCAGCAGGCAGCGCCTACCGATAGCTCAACAGCAAACGCTTGCAGCGCCGCAAGGTCGTTCTGTTGATCTGCCTCCACGGAATGGACAACAGCAGACGCCAGGCATATCGCTTGTCCGCGACCGCGGCGTATTTCAAGGCCTTGTTGATGGCCTGAGTGCGACCGCTCTGGTATTCGCGATGGTCCCGGTAAGGCTCGATGCTTTTCAAGTCAGCCTCTAGCAACAACTTGTACTTGCGTGAAAGGTTGTTCGAGTGACGTCGGTAGCGCGTAACGATCTCGGGGAGCACATGAATTTCATAGCCCAGATGGGCTATTTTCAGTGTCGCCTGAAAATCCTGAACCTTTATCTGTGGGTCATAGCCGTTCGCATCCTTGATGGCCTTCATGCGGTACAGAGCGACCGGCGCGCCGACCACCACTGCGCCGCGCAATATGTCATCAAACGTCAGCCTCTCGATGTAATCGCGCGACTGACGTTTGATTTCATTGCCGTCACCATCCATGTAGCTGATCAATGCGCCGACACAGCCTACTGCGGGGTGATTGTCCAGATACTCGGCACGGATCCGCACCGATGAGGGAAGCATGATGTCATCCAGGTCCGGCGTGGAGAGGTAAACGCCTTTGGCATACCGCAGACCGTGGTTAAGGGCAGCACTGACACCCTGATTGGCCTGACGGTAAAGCTGGAAAGGATAGCGTTGCTGCAGGGACTCGAGCATCGCAATGCTGTTGTCGGTCGAGCCATCATCAACAACGATGACCTCGAAATTTCCGTAGTCCTGAGCAAAGATGCTCTGAATCGCAGCCTCAAGAAATCGCTCGGCGTTGTAGCAAGGGGCAACGATGGAAACCAAGGGGCTGGACGTGGGGTTCTGACTTTCTGAGGACATCATGGGTAGCAGCCATAATCATGATCAGCCCTGGCGGGCTCGGAAACCGGATATCTGTAACAGGTCGCTTGAAAACGGCACATCATGCGGCAAGCGCTCCTGATTTTCCATGAAAGGTCAAAAACGCCCTGCAAACAGGCGTTTACAAGCACTTCAACACTGCCGACACGCCCTGTGTTTCATCCAGTGTAGTTCGGCACTCGAAAAAAAACCCCGTTCTTCGCAGAACGGGGTTTTCATAACGCGTATCAGGAGGAATCAGAAGGCGTAAGTCACCAGCAATTCTTTTGTCACCTGAAAGTCAACCGACATCATCACGCTCAACGCTGTAATGGTGAAGATCGAAAACACGAACAACTTGCGAGCCCAGACAGTATCGTCAACGGCCTTGTAGCCCTTCCAGGCCATGTACAACCAGTACATGCCCATACCCGCTGCGACAGCCAGGTAATTGAGACCCGCATAGCCACCGACGGTCAGCATCAGGGTCGCTACGAGGAACGCCAGGATGTAGAGCATGATGTGGCGCTTGGTAACCAGAATGCCGCGCTTGACCGGCAGAACCGGGATCTTCGCAGCACGGTAATCATTGAAGCGGAAGATGGCGATCGCATACGAATGCGGCATCTGCCACAGGCTGAACATCACCAGTAGCGTCAGGGCCGCAAAGTCGAAGCTGTTGCTCACTGCGCAGTAGCCAATCACCGGCGGCATGGCCCCCGAGAGACTGCCCACCAGCGTGCCGTGAACGGATCTGCGTTTCAGGTACAGGCTGTAAAGGCCGACGTAAATCACGAACCCGATCACTGCAAACAGTGCGGCCAACGGATTGGCCTCGGTGTACAGCAGGCCAACGCCTGCAATACCGAGCAGGGTTGCGTAGAGCAGCGCCAGTTTCAGTGAAACCAGGCCCTGCACCAGAACCCGGTTACGGGTTCTTTCCATTCGCTGATCGATATCGCGATCGATGCAGTTATTGAACACACAACCGGACGCAACGACCAGGGAAGTACCGATGACAGCAGCGAGGAACACGCCGAAATCGATATTTCCCTTGGAAGCCAGAAAAAAGCCACCTGCCACCGAAAGCACGTTACCGAAAATGATCCCCGGCTTGGTGATTTGGATAAAGTGCTTCAGTGACATCTGGTATTCCTCAATGCGCCATCATTTCGCGGTGGACGCTGAAAATGATCCACAGCGACAAGCCGACCAGCAGGACGATAACCATCGTGGTAAAGGCGAAGGCCATCACGTTGTTACGCTGCACGCTCGTGAAGTCCAGATGCAGGAAGTAATGCAGGTGCACCAGGATCTGGATGATCGCGAAGACCAGAACGATTGCGATCGTCATGTCCTTCGGCAGTGAAGGTGACATCACCAGGGCAAACGGAATGGCGGTCAGGATGATCGACAGTACGAAACCGATGACGTACGACTTCACTGAGCCGTGACTATTGTCTTCAGCGGAGTGATGCGAATTTGACATTACAAAGCTCCCATCAGATAGACAACGGTGAACACGCCGATCCAGACAACGTCCAGGAAGTGCCAGAACAGGCTCAGGCAGCTCAGGCGCGTCTTGTTGGTGTTGGTCAGGCCCCTTTTCTGGACCTGGAACATCATGATCGCCATCCAGATCAGACCGCTGGTCACGTGAGCACCGTGCAGGCC
The DNA here is from genome assembly GCF_900074915.1 of Pseudomonas cerasi. Lineage (GTDB taxonomy): Bacteria > Pseudomonadota > Gammaproteobacteria > Pseudomonadales > Pseudomonadaceae > Aquipseudomonas > Aquipseudomonas cerasi. Next base: position 1,221,050 of record NZ_LT222319.1, on the reverse strand, counting down.
TACCAGGGCGAAGAACGCTGACAGGAAGCCACTGCGGCTCGGACCGTAGCCCTCTTCGATCAGGTGATGGAACTCATAGATTTCCATGCCGATGAAGGCAGCACCGCACAGGAAGGTCAGTGCCAGCCAGCCCAGTACCTGGCTTTTATTGCCCTTGTACAGTGCCAGCATGGCGAAGCCGTAAGTGATACTACTGACCAACAGGAACGCGGTTTCCACAGCCACGAATGGCAGCAGGAAGATGTCCTGGCCCGATGGGCCACCCGCGACACTGTTGACCATCACGGCGTATACCGCGAAGAACGAGGCGAACAACACGCAGTCGGTCATCAGGTACAGCCAGAAGCCGTAGACCGTCATGCCACCGCTGTCGTGGTGATCGTCATGCCCATGATCATGGTCGTGACCGTGATCGTGGGCTCCGGAGTTGATTGCAATATTTGACATTGTTTAAACCTGTTCCAGCGAGGACTTGACAGGAGTGTATGCACCATTGGCCGCCAGGACCTTGTGATGCTCACCTTCAATACGCGCTACATCTTCAGCAGGCACCATGTAGCCCTGGTCGTCACGGACAGCGTGAGCAACGAAGACTGCAATGGTCGCAACCAGGCTTGCGCCTACCAGCCACCAGATGTGCCAGATGAATGCAAAGCCGAAGACCGTCAGCAACATACCCATGTACAGGCCGGTCGGCGTGTTGTTAGGCATGTGGATCGCCGAGTAGCGGGCAGGAACCTTGTAAGCGGTGCCGGCAAGTTTTGCGTCGGTGAACGCGTCAATGTCGTCAGCTTTTGGCAGCTCGGCAAAGTTGTAGAACGGTGGAGGCGAAGACGTGGACCATTCCAGGGTATGGCCATTCCATGGGTCACCGGTCAGATCGCGGTTGTTGTCGCGGTCACGGATACTCACGAACAGCTGGATCAGCTGCGAAGCGATACCCATTGCAATCAGAACCGCACCGAACAGCGCGACGTCCAGGTAGATGTTCCACTCTGGCATGTCGGTAGCGTTCAGACGACGAGTCATGCCCAGGAAGCCCAGCGCGTACAGCGGCATGAATGCGACGAAGAAGCCGACGATCCAGAACCAGAACGCAGCCTTGCCCCACTTCTCGTTCAGGGTGAAACCGAACGCTTTAGGGAACCAGAACGCGAAGCCGGCGATGTAACCGAATACCGCACCGCCGATGATGACGTTGTGGAAGTGAGCGATCACGAACAGGCTGTTGTGCAGCACGAAGTCAGCACCCGGGATCGCCAGCAGAACGCCGGTCATGCCGCCGATCGAGAAGGTGACCATGAAACCCAGGGTCCAGAGTACCGGCGGAGTGAAGCGCAGACGGCCCTGATACATCGTGAACAGCCAGTTGAACAGCTTCACACCCGTCGGGATCGCGATCAGCATCGTCGCCAGACCGAAGAAGGCGTTGACGTTGGCACCCGCACCCATGGTGAAGAAGTGGTGCAGCCAGACCATGAAGCCCAGGATACAGATCGCACCGGAGGCGAAGATCATCGACTTGTGGCCGAACAGACGCTTGCCGGAGAACGTCGAGATGACTTCCGAGAACACGCCGAAGGCCGGCAGGATCAGGATGTACACCTCAGGGTGACCCCACGCCCAGAACAGGTTCACGTACATCATGGGGTTACCGCCCATTTCGTTCGTGAAAATGTGGAAGTCAAGGTAGCGGTCAAGGGTCAGGAACGCCAGGGTAGCGGTCAGGATCGGGAACGAAGCCACGATCAGGATGTTTGCCCAGGTGCAGGTCCAGGTGAAGATCGGCATGTCCATCAGTTTCATGCCAGGGGTACGCATCTTCAGAACGGTCACGAGGAAGTTTACCCCCGTCAGCGTCGTACCTAACCCGGATAACTGTAGCGCCCAGATGTAGTAGTCAACCCCTACGCCAGGACTGTATTGCAACCCGGAGAGAGGCGGATACGCGACCCAGCCGGTCTTGGCGAACTCACCGACACCCAGGGAGATGTTGATCAGCAGCATACCTGCGACCAGCAGCCAGAAGCTCAGGGAGTTCAGGAACGGGAACGCCACGTCGCGAGCGCCGATCTGCAGAGGCAGAACGATGTTCATCAGACCCGTGAAGAACGGCATCGCCATGAAGATGATCATGATCACACCGTGAGCGGTGAAGATCTGGTCATAGTGTTCAGGCGGAAGGAACCCTTCGGAACCGTTCTGGGCCATCGCCAGTTGGGTACGCATCATGATGGCGTCGGCAAAACCGCGCAGCAGCATGACCATGGCAACGACGATGTACATCACGCCGATTTTCTTGTGGTCGACAGAGGTCAGCCATTCAGACCACAAGTACGTCCACTTGCGGAAATAGGTGATCAACCCGACAACCGCAATGCCGCCGAGCGCGATCATGGCAAGTGTCACCATGACTATGGGCTCGTGGAACGGCACCGCTTCCAGACTTAATTTGCCAAACATCGTTTACTCCTCTGCCCCAGCAGCTGAATTTTTGCCTTTTTCCGCACCAGCGTCACCGGCCACTTCCTTCTCACCAGCAACAACCTTCTTGCCTGGATTCATACCTTCATACTTGTCGATGACGATCTGGAACAGGTTCGGGGTGACCGAGGAAAAGAGTTCGACAGGGTTGCGTTCGCTCGGCTTGATCAACTCGGCGTATTCGGCCGTGCCAAGCTTTTTAGGTGAGCTCTTGACTTCGCTGACCCAGCTGTCGAAATCAGCCTGGCTGGTAGCGATGGCCTTGAACTTCATGCCGGTAAAGCCTGCGCCACTGTAGTTGGCCGAAATACCGTTGAATTCGTGATTCTCGTTGGCAATGAGATGCAGCTTGGTGTGCATGCCCGCCATCGCGTAGATCTGACCACCCAGACCCGGGATGAAGAACGAGTTCATCACGCTGTCGGAGGTCACCTGGAAGTTGATCGGAGTCTTGGCAGGGAACACGATCTTGTTGACCGTGGCGATGCCGTAGTCCGGATAGACGAATACCCATTTCCAGTCAACCGAGATCGCCTGGATGGTGACCGGCTTGACGTCCGAATCAAGCGGACGGTAAGGGTCCAGCGAGTGAGTCGAAACGTAAGTGATGTACCCCAGGAAGACCAGCAACAGCATGGGTACGCCCCAGACTGCGATTTCGATCTTGGTGGAGTGAGACCAGTCCGGCGTGTACTTGGCGGCCTTGTTCGACGCGCGATACTTCCAGGCGAAGATCAGGGTCATCAGGATGACCGGGATCACGACAATCAGCATCAGCAACGTTGCGATTACGATCAGGTTCCGCTGCTCGATACCCACCTGCCCTTTTGGATCGAGCAGAGGTACGCCATCGCATCCACTGAGCAAAAGCATACAGAAAAGGGCCAAGAAGCCAAAAAACCTGGGGTACCTTTTTTTACTCATTTCACGACCTCTAAAAGCAGCTTGCGCGGTGCAGTTGGGTTTCGACCGCCAACACTTCGCCCTGCCAGTGCCGGCTAATTTTTTTGAATTGAACAAGGGCCGCCAGTACGCACAGCGGCGTATCGACAAGTCCGGGTTTAGCTATGGATTCTTGTTTTTTGAGTTGCTGGAACTGCCCAAAACTTCGGGCAGACGCTTTCGACGCGGCCATTATACGCCCTCAGAGGCAAGCGTTGCGCTGCCTGTTCAGAGTGCACAGGGGACGCTCCAAGCCTCAAAATGCTGATCGTTCGGCCAAGCTGAACGACAAGTGACGGGGATTGTAGATACGTAAATTTTTAATGACTATGCCTAATTTTGTAACAGTTATTCTCTATATGCGTAACAATCGTCTTGCAAACGCCTCATTTCACTCGAAAAAAGCCCCGTATTCACGGGGCATTTTTTGCGAAAGCCCCTGTAGTTAGTAAGGTTTGCGGCGATTGCGAATGATGCACGCCGGTACCAGAACTGCGGTCAGGACAAACGCCGTCAGCGCCCATTGCGCGAGTGACAATCCGAGAACCGGCGGATATGGCGTCGTGCAGAAACCGCTGACCTGAAACCCTGTAGGGAACAGTGTAGCCAATGGCAGGCCATCGACAATTGGCTGCAGCACGTCGATACCGCAGCTGTCGGACGGATGGGCGAGGATCCAGACATGCCGGCCGGCCGCGGCAATGCCGCCAAGGGCGCTGAGGGTAACCAGGGTTTCAAACGCCGTGACGCTGCGACGCCCGGGCATGGCCGCGCCGATGAACGCAAAAATGGCGATGAACAACAGCGCGTAACGCTGCAGGATGCACAACGGGCAAGGCGCTTCGCCCAGGACGATCTGCATGTACAGGGCGCCGCCGATCAGCGCCAGGCAGATAATCCCCAGCAAAACCAGAAAGCGCTTTTCGCGTCTCAGGTACAACGTGTTGTCGCTCATTCACATACCTTACTGAACTGATGAAAGGGTTGGTCAACGCCATGCAGCGTGCGTCAGCAACCTGAACGGGGGTGGACGGCCTGGCTGAGCCGAGGCGTGCGCGATGATCATCTGTCTGATCCGGCAACTCAAGCATTGGCCAGCCATACGGACGCATTTGCCAGCCGGATGGTCTGCGCGTCGGCAGATCCACGACCGACAGGACGTTTTTGCGGGAGCCGGAAGCAATGCCCTTCTATATATAGAGGGGTGCGTCAGTTTGTCGCAGCTCTTCTTCTATATATAGCTGCGGTATTTTGTCGCAGGGTGCCTTTCTGGCAAAGCACTACTGCGTGCGAACCCGCGACGCAGGTTGTCGGAATGCAGAGAGCGACAATCTGCCGCCCTCCTCCGGTTTGACGCAACCGAAGCCAGACTGCCACTATCGGGACGTGGGCAGTCAGTTTGTCGGGCCCGCCGCGGTGTAGTGCAACGACTTCCAATGGCAAGCGGACGGCGTGCTCGGCTGTCGGTTAAAAATCCTCAAGCCAGCCCGTCTCAGGTCGATAACCTGTCATAGAAAGTTGTTTGCCGCTACCAGGCGACGAAACACCTACAGCCAGAAGGTTCATATGTCCAAGAACGTCCGAGCAGATTCACTTTCGCTGCTCCTCTTCACGTTGCGCAGCGGCAAGCTGATGGCGATCAACCTGCTCAAGGTCAGCGAGATTATCCCCTGCCCTCCCCTGACCCATCTTCCCGAATCGCACCCGCACGTCAAAGGCATCGCGACGTTACGTGGCTCGTCACTGTCGGTTATCGATCTGAGTCGTGCGATCGGCGAGCGTCCGCTGGCCGATCCCGACGGTGGCTGCCTGATCGTCACGGATGTCAGTCGCTCGAAGCAGGGCCTGCACGTTCAGGCCGTCAGCAAGATTGTGCATTGCCTGACCACCGATATCCGTCCGCCGCCCTACGGGTCGAGCAGCAAGTCGTTCATCACCGGGGTCACTCAGGTCGACGGCGTGCTGGTGCAGGTGCTGGACATCGAAAAGGTGATCCACGGCATCGCCCCTGCGCAGATCGTCGTGCAATCGACGGAGCTGGCCAAAGAGGATGCGGAACTGCTGAGCAAGGCGCGGATTCTGGTCGTCGATGACAGCCAGGTTGCCCTGCAGCAGTCGATCATTACCTTGCGTAATCTCGGCATCGAATGCCACACGGCGCGCAGTGCCAAAGAAGCTATCGATGTTCTGCTCGACCTGCAGGGCACTGCACGGCAGATCAACGTGGTGGTTTCCGATATCGAGATGTCGGAAATGGACGGCTACGCCCTCACCCGCACACTCCGGGATACGCCGGACTTCAGTGACCTGTACATTCTGCTGCACACCTCGCTCGATAGCGCGATGAACAGCGAGAAGTCCCAGGTCGCCGGGGCCAATGCCGTGTTGACCAAGTTCTCGTCACCCGAGTTGACCAAATGCCTGATCGAGGCCGCACGTACGGTGGTCGCCCAAGGGCTCTGATCCCTGAGCGCACAGCGACACAACGTCCGAACCTGACCGACGCATCCGCCGCGCATTACTGGCTGATGCGTCGGGATCTTGCAGTGCCAGTATCATTCGCAGCCTGGCCGCATGGCATCCAGCCACACCCCTTCACCATTGAGCGAGCCTCAGAGGTTCATCGCCTGCTGACCCTGGGTTACGGCAGCGCGGCAGGCTGCGTTCCGGATTATCCGGACTGGCTGGCCGCCTTCGAACACGATCCGGAATGCGACCCGTCGCTGTGCTTTCTGGCCATGCGTGATGCAACGGTAGTCGGTGTGATCGTGTGCTGGACCAGCGCATTCATCAGGGACTTGGTCGTGCACCCTGGTGTGCGACACAGCGGGATCGGCCACGCCCTGCTCAATCACCTGTTCGTCCATCTGCGTACGCGCAACGAAGCATCTGTCGACCTTCACGTCATGGAAAACAACCTGGCGGCGCGGCGTCTTTATGAGAAATCCGCAATGGCCTATCTCAAGCGTTTCGACATCCCTGCAGCCTGAACGCGCTGTTGACCCGCCCGGCGACTGGCGCACAACTTGCTTCCGGAGAGGTATCAAGCAAGTGAGTGACCAATTGTTGTCGCCCACCACATACCTCTTCGACGGATCATCGAGATAATGAACACCAAGTTTTCCTGCGTGGGTTGTGGCGGCTGTTGCACCGACCATCACGTACCGCTGACGCTCGGCGAAGCCACGCAGTGGGCAGCAGATGGCGGCAACGTCATCGTTCTGACCGAGGCATTTTTGAGCAATGGCTACGGGGTCTCCGAGACCCAGCTGACCCATGCCAGCCGTCGCTCGACCGAGGTGAGCAGTGGCAGCACGACAGCCTTCGTGGCGATCACCTTCGCGGCCTACAACGTGGGGCGCTGCCGGAATCTTGACGAGAAGAACCTGTGCCGCATCTACGAGCGTCGGCCGCTGGTGTGCCGAATCTATCCGATGGAGATCAACCCGCACATTCCGTTACGCCCGGACAGCAAAGGCTGCCCGCCAGAGTCCTGGGAGCAGGGTCCTGACCTGATCGTCAACGACAGGCTGGTCGATACGCAACTGATAGACCTGATCGAACAGTCGCGTCAGGCCGACCGGGATGAGATAGAGACCAAACAGCTGATTTGCCAGAAGCTCGGCATCCGTACCACCGCCCTCAAGGGCAACGGTTTCGTCGCCTATCTGCCGGACATGGGCGCGTTTGCCGCTGCCATCGAAGAAGTCGCAAATCCTGCGCAGGATGAGCGAGCCCAGGGCTCGAAGTGGAAGTTTCACGTGGCCGGCCAGCACGTCCTGGACACCCTGCAACAGGAAGGTGCCGAAGTGACTGACCGGCAGCCGGTTTCCTACCTGTTCATCCCGTTGCAGGCTGCCTGACAGGATCAATCAGGCAATCAGCGCTTGCCCATCGACCTGCGGGTGCCGGCCGGCGCTGCGCCCGGGGTCTTGTGGTGGCCGTGCTTGTTGGTTTTCTGATGCCACGCCGGCTCCTTTTTGGCCTGGGCAAACTCCGAAGGCTTGAACGGAAAGCTGAAAGGCGCAATGACAGCCTTCTTTTCAGTGTCTGCGGCGGAGTCGGCTGCGGCGTCTTGAACAGGGGGTTGTTCAGGAGTGGTCATGGTGTCACCAGAAAGTCGAATTGGCCGGGCAAATGCCCGCGGCCGCGCAGCATACATCAATCGCCGCACAACCGCCCGAGCCTCCTGTCGCCGTCATTTGTAGAACAGATCGACCATCACTTCGGCATTGAACGGTCCGGGCCGTGGCGTGCTGGTGTTCCATAGCAGTTCGGCATTGAAGTCCGCCCTGGCAGTGTTGGTTTCGCCCAGCAATTCCGCCAGATGGAAGGGTTCGTTGTAGCGTAACGGCTGACCATTGACTGCGCTGGTCATCCGGATCCCCAACGAATCATTACCGACAGGGATCAGCAGCTCGCCAGACAGAGTGCCTGTCACCGGCCTGAAACGCGCGTCGATGCTGAAGGGCGAATCGCAGCTGCGACTGGTCAGCAGGGAGAATGTCTGGGTGGCAGTCACTTTGCCAATGGCTACCTGATGTATCGCAACATCGCCAAATTCCACGCTTTCCGGGAGCACTTGGAGATCGGCATCGCAGGCCACGAACCTCAGCCCCCGCAGGTTATTGATCACATAACTGAGGCTGCGCCCTGACAGCCGACTCGGGTCTGTCGCGCCGCCCAGCTGAAAAAACCGGTAATCGAGCAGATCACTGGCCACGCCGGAGGACGGTGTAGCGCCGAACTTCTGGATGAACACCGAAAACGCCAGGCTGAAGCGCACCTTAGGGCAGTTGTCGAGCGTGCTCTCACCCTCACGACACATCGGCAGGTAGCTCCCGGTACTGATCCGTCCACCGCCTTGCAGGTGATCGATGCCCTGCAGCGTCATCCCGGCGCGAATCCCCTGACCGATCAAACGATTGTCCGGATTCAGGTAGATAAAAATCTCCTCCGCGCCGGACTGCCAGCCCTCTCTCGCGCATTCGACCTGAACAGTCAGGGGTTCGGAACGCCATACCACTTCCCCGTCAGGACTCGACTCCGGGATTGCCACCGAACTGCTCAGGTCATCGTGAATTTCAGTTTCGCCCGTCCCTTGAGTGGTACAGATCAGCGCGAAAGTGGAAGCCGGATGCAGTAACAGCACCACGGCAAGGGATCGCAGCCAGCCTCCGGCAGAGAGATGTTTCATATCAGCATTCGTCCTGAATGGAATTGTTTTTCGGCAGCCCGGCCGTAGTGGCTGTCTGCCCGGTGAGCTGTGCGCAATGGGTCCGTCGGCCGCCGTAGTCGGTCAGCGCCTGGTATGAAAAACGATGTGTGGCAGAGGGCTCGACACTTGCGGGCACAGCCATGGCAACCTGGGCGCCCGGCGCCAGCAGCAGATGATCGCCGAGCTGCACACCGTCGATATGCAGCGCTTGCAGAGCGGCGTGATAGGGCGTCGGGTTACTGACCGTCAGCAACAAGGCGTGCGACGGGTCATGAGTCAGTGTCCACAGCAGCCGCGCGGGGGTGTCGGCCGGATCACCGTCAAGGCCGGGGGGCCGGTAGAACACGTTGATGCGTTGGCGCACGGCAATGTTCAACTGCCCCACGCCGTCCTGGCGTCGAGGTACCTCAAGCACATACAGATGCAGCAGGGACTCGTGCTCCTGCGGCATGCCCGAGCCCTGATACAGCACGCGCAAGGTCTGCCTGCCGCCCACCGCCAGGCGTGCAAGCGGAGGCGTGACCACGAATGGCAGCGCTTTGCGAAGCTCACCCGGGGTGTCGTCATCGTCCGCGGCGTCGCTGAGCCAGGCCTGCAAAAGCGCCTCGGACTTGCCGCGATTGCGCACTTCGAGCGTAACTTCGCGATACTGCCCGTCGAAAACCAGCCGTGTTCCACTCAGCGAAACAGCGCCGTGCGCCGCCAGGTCGCTCGTCAAAAGCACAGCCGTCAGCAGCGCCTTGCATGAGCCAGCGAAAGCGCTCATCGGCATATCACCCTGATCCGCTCGTAGGCTCGCGACGGATCTCTGGGCGGTAGCGAGAATGTTGCCTGACAACGTTGATCGGACCAGCGTACCCACATGCTGCCGGCGTCCTGCTCGCTGAGCACCAGCGCCTGACTGCCGGGATCGACCACTGCCAGCGCCCTGCCCTGCTCATCTTCGACACTGGCGCCCAGCGGCACCTTGCTGCCATCGGTGCGCACCAGTTCGAACTGCACCCGACGGCCCACATTGGCCTTGAAGCGCACCACCGGGATCGCGCCCCTGCGCGGCACGATCTGGGTGATGGCGTTTTCCAGATCGACATCAGCGCCCAGCTGCCGGGTATCCAGGCTGACCCAGTTGGTGCGGTAAGCCTGCGCATAAGGCAGAACCGCATAGCCGTTGCCGGCGGTCTCGACGTTACTGAACGACTTCAAGCGGGCGCCACCGACATCGGGCACCTGAACCAGTGCAAAGGTTTCCCCCAAGGCCTGCCCCAGGTTCACGCCACCGGCATGCGCTACCAGCGAACCAGCGGCGGACAGGCTGAATGCATCGTAATCCTGACCCTGGCTATAACCGGCCTCGAAACGGCCGAATGCCGTGCTGGTGCTGACCTTGCCTGCGCCGAAACTGCCGGAGGTACTGTCACGTCCAGCCTGTACCGAATAGAACGTGTCGCGATCGCCCGGCACCTGGCCGTTAAGACCGGTCTGCGCGTTGTACTCGCCGCGGCTGTCGCGCACCGCGTTGAAAGACAATCGCGACGAGCCGGGGCTGGATCCGAGCGGCAGGGTCACGCTCAGAGCAATACGATTGTCGGTGCTCGCGTCACCGCTTCGCCCGAAATCCTCGTTGCGTTCGACGGACAGGCTGTAATTGAGCGAACGCCAGGCTGCGTTATAGGACAGGTAAAGTTGCCGGGTCTTGCCGGGCAGGTTCCAGTAGCGCTGCTCTGAAGCAGTCAGGCTCAGCGACGCCGACTGGCCAGGCACTATCTGAGTGATGTTGAGTTCGAGTCGATCCCGCGCCAGACCAGAGGGCAGTACCAGCCGCTGCGGGCCGATATCGCTGACGTGCTGGTTCAAGGTCCGGTATTGCTCGGTCGAATACCGGTAACCGGCCACTGCCAGCGTGGTGTCGGTGACGTCCAGCGTGTTGGCATAACGCACCCGCAGGCTCTGACCACTGCGCGCCTGCTGATCCACCTTGCTGATCGATCGGGTGAGGTCCATCGACACCGCGCCAAGCCCGGTGTTTACTCCCGTACCTATGTTCCAGGCCTGATAATCCTCGGCCAGTTGCAGCCCGGCAAACCCGGTGATCCGTTCGGAAAGCCCGTAGATCAGGGCTGCGCTGGCAAACGCCGGAGAGGCCTGCTGGTCGTCATTGTTGTCGACCTGCCCGCTGGCCAGGCTGTAGCGCAACGAGCCTGCGGGAACCATGATCGGCAGCGACGCGTAAGCCTGAGTGAAGGTTCGCACACGCCCGTCTGCTTCGATGACAGACACCGACAAATCGCCATTCGAGCCACTGGGATAAATATCGGCAATCTCGAAAGGCCCGGGCGACACACTGCCGCTGTAAAGCAGAAAGCCGTTCTGGCGAACTTCCACGGTCGCATTGGTTTCGGCAATCCCGCGGATGACCGGGGCATAGGCCCGCTCGCTGTCAGACAACATGCCATCGTCAGAGACCAGCGCCGCGCCCCTGAAGCGGACACTGTCGAAGACCTGCGAATCGGTAAACGTCTCGCCCAGCGTGAGCTGGCTTTTCAGGGCGGTGATGTCGCGCTGTGCGAACGTACGATTGCTGCGATAACGCCAGGGTCTGTCACTGCCACCCACCAGAGAGGACTCGTTGCGCAAACGCCAGGCACCAACGTTCAGCCCGTTTCGCAGCCCCACGTAGTACTGATCCGTTTCTAGGCTTTTGTTACGCCGACGGCTGCCATTGAAGTTGTAATTGATAAAGCCTGCGGTCTCGCCCTGATCCCAAAGCTCCGGCGACACATAACCACGGGCACCGCGTGACATCACCGCTTGCGGCACACTGATCGTCAGTCGCAACGCACCGGGCTGATAGTCGACGCGGGCAAATTCGACACGCGCAGGCAGGTCGAAACAGGCCTGGGCAGACATCTCACCTGACGGCAGACGACTCAAGTCCAGACCAAAGCTCTGTAGCATCTCGAGCGACAGGCAGGGCTCGATCAGGCCTGACAGCGGATTTTTCAAAAAGCGGATATCCCGCCTACCGCTCAGCTTGCGATTGACGTAGATATCAACCCGGTAAGTACCGGGCAGTAAGCTATTGGAGCGCAGAAACTCCTGAAGGTCAGCCGGCTGATCGCTTCCCTGGATAAAAGCCGTATTGAATCTGCCTGCGCCGCTGCCACCCGAAGAGGCGGCCGACGCGCTGACCGCAACCATCAACGCCAATCCGAAACCGATACCCCGCGCACAGCGTCGGGGGTGAGGGAGCGCGCACTGGGCAATGACTCCCTTGTTAACTTCTTTGCGCCATTCCATAGCGGTCTTCACTCTACTTCGGCTGTCGCGCGCGTCGCGCAATCCTTTTACACAGACGCAGGTCTGCCGGGCGGTCTTGTCGCTGAGGCCCGACGGTTTGAACAGTGAACGCTGACAGTGGATGCGCCAGCTTATCGGGGCGACGCCTTGCCGGCGTTAACCGGTTGTTTATGGGTAAGGGCTGCCTGATAAGGCACTTGTCCGCCGTAGTCATTGAGACTGACGAAACTCAACAGCAACGGCGCACTTGCCGATGTGTGCTGTAACGGAATACGCAGACGCTGATGCGGCGCCAGCATCTGACTGTCCAGACGGGCAAGTTCGGTGTCATGCTGGCGTATGGAAACCCTCAGCATGGAGACATGATAGGGGCCGGGATTTTCGACCTGTACACCGGTGTCATCGACCCACTGCCAGTTCAATTTTTCCGGAGCCTGCTGTGGATCACCCTGCAAACCATCAGGCCGGAAGAAGACTTTGATGCGCTGACGTACCGCGATCTGCAGTGTGTTTTCAGCTGCGGTCTGGGGAATTTCCTGAACATTGAGCCATAACACCGATTCACGATCGATGGGCATGTCGGCACCGGAATGAATGATCCGCAATAGCTGCCTGCCACCCCCGGCCATACGCGCAAGTGCGGGTGTGACAATGAACGGCAGGTTCGGCAGACTTTCGTGAGTGCTGACCGCCGCCACAGGCGGTTCAAGCCAGGACTGCAGGAGAATCTCTCCACCGCCACTGTTGTGAACACCCAGACTGACCTCTTTATCAGTGCCCTGGTAAATGACTCGCGTCGTATTCAATACAATGCCCGCCTGAACGGTGGATGCGCAGAACACCAACGCAACAAGCATCGTGTAGCGAAAAAAATCGGAAAACATGCTGGCGTTCGCCTTGAATTCGGTAGAGGACAGAGCGAGCACTGCCCGCCCTGCCCGACACGATTACTCGTAATCCATCACGAACGGCAGGAAGCCGTCGGCATTACCCGGATTGGTGGGCGTGCCGTTAAGCACATACACCGCGCCAAAATTGATTTCAGCGGTGGCACCGTTGGCGCCATCCTTGATCAGCGTGGTGTCGACGGTTTCGTCACCACTCAGATCCATCAGCACACTGGACGCATTGAGCAGGCCGATACCGACGCCATCTGCCGCACCGGTGGTGCGCAGGAGTTTCGCGTCGTTGTTGTCCAGGCCACTGCCGTTACGGGCAATAAGGCGCATCTTCACCATGTTGTACTGGTCTGCACCGGCACTGCAGTTGACCAGCAGCTGGATGGGGGCAGCCGTCTCGAATCGGCTTTCGCTCGATACACCGATATCGGAGAAGGACACGTTGCCCAGGTCGATATTGATTTCGCCAGGGTTGGTCCCCGCACTGACACCCGTGCCCGGCCCCACATCGCAGGAGATATTGGTCAGTGTTCCGTTAAAGACCATTGTGCCGTTGTTCGCAGCACTGGCGGTACCTGCCATGCCAACGCCCATTACGCCCAGAACTGCCAATGTAAGAGAACGCTTTTTCATGCTAACGACCTTCCTTGTGTTATTTCGTGTGTGCCCGCTATCGGACGGTGAGCACTATAGAGCCAGGTCTATTTCAATGCTGTCAGCCCGGTAACTTTCACCCCGCAGACAACACAACACGACACGCAGGACAGGTCTGTAGGAATATTTATAAGTCGTGCCCGGCACACTGATAAAAACCCTTTTCCATACAGAAGCGCGTCTTTACTCAGGTACAGACTAGCGACGCCTTGACTGTGGCCGAGGTTATGTATCGTTCAAACCTGGCGGGCACTGGACTGCCACTTGAAAACGTGACAGTCCGGACGAGAAAACACAACAGGCAGCTAGTTATTGATAGCTCAACGTAACGACGGCAGCGCGCGCCTGCAGGGCTTCTCCGTCGATAACCACGGCGGCAGGCAATACCTGATACTGCGTCACGAAGGGCATTGCCTGCTCACCACAGACATTGCGTTCGGTGCTCACATGAATAATGACCCCGGGTGCAACTTCCAGCGTTCTCGACTGATTACCGGGCATCGTTATCTCTGTACTGGAAACCCTGCAACTGCTGTTGACGATACTGCCACGCAACGTTATTGAACTGTCCTTTGCCCATGACACAGCGGGAGTAGCCAGCCACAGCGTCGACATGATTGCGACCCACAGGTTTTTATCAAGGGACCGTAACTTCCACATCACTTTTCCGTTCGTTTTCTGACGGCTCATGGCGTACTCCATTCATTGACTCATGCGATAAGTTAAGTTGATGAGAGAATGACCTGCCAGAAACCTACTTAGGAAAATGTAGGAAAACTCCTAGGACTTAATAAACATCTGGACAACTATCTCTTCAACATAGATATCGTCCAATTCCGACTTTTCTTGACTGCACGCCACACCCGCTGGAGGCTTTCTGACAAACCTGACAGCTGAAAGTCATTCTGTTGACCGGGTTTGCAGGCTATAAGGAAGCTGTAAAAAATATCTCTCCCGTACTGACATTTGGCGTTTTCTTCATATGCGCAGAAAGACCCTGACCGTCACCGCTGTCGTTCTGGTGATCGCCTGTGTGGCGATTGCAGGCTGGAAACTGACACGCCCGGCCACGCTTCCCAAAAATGCCGCTGCCGCTGTGCCGGTCAAAGTGATCACAGTCAGTCTTGAAGACGTGCCGCGCTTCGTCACAGGGATCGGATCGGTGCTGTCGCTGCAAAGCGTCGTGATCCGCCCCCAGGTGGATGGGGTGCTGACGCGCGTGCTGGTCAAGGAAGGTCAGCAGGTCAAGGCCGGAGACCTGTTGGCAACGCTGGATGACCGCTCTATCAGGGCTGCGCTGGAACAGGCGCGTGCCCAGTTGGCGCAGAGCAAGGCGCAGCTGGACGTAGCGCAATTGGACCTCAAGCGCTATCGCCAGCTCACCCAGGAAAATGGTATCTCGCGACAGACGTTCGATCAGCAACAGGCACTGGTCAGGCAGCTCGAAGCCACGGCAAAAGGCAACGAAGCGAGCATCAACGCCTCACAGGTGCAACTGTCCTACACTCAGATTCGCTCGCCGGTAACGGGACGGGTCGGCATTCGCAATGTCGATGAAGGCAACTTCCTGCGCGTCAGTGATGCTGCCGGACTGTTTTCAGTGACCCAGATCGACCCGATTGCCGTGGAGTTTTCCCTGCCACAGCAGATGTTGCCGACCCTGCAGGGGCTGATTGCCGAGCGCAACGCTGCGACCGTCAAGGCGTATCAGGGCGACGGCGCGGCCAACGGCCTGCTGCTGGGTGAAGGCACGCTTTCATTGATCGACAATCAGGTGTCGGCCAGCACCGGTACGATCCGCGCCAAGGCTCAATTCAAAAACCCCGGCGAGCAACTCTGGCCAGGGCAACTGGTGACCGTGAAGATCCAGACCGGTATCGAACTCAACTCGCTGAAAGTGCCACCACAAGTGGTGCAGCGCGGCGTTGACCTGCACTTTGTCTATCGGCTCACTGCCGATAACAAGGTGGAAGTCGTACCCGTCAAAGTGCTCTATCAGGACAGCGAGCAGACGCTGATCAGCGGGCCGCGTGCTGGCGATGTACTGGTCAGCGACGGCCAGTCGCGGCTACGCCCGGGAGCAACGGTCGAAGTGATCACCGCGCCTGCTGCGGATGTCGCCAGCGCGCAAGTGGAGCCCGCACGATGAACGGCCGTGGTTCGGTATCGGCGTGGTGCATCGACCATCCGGTGGCCACCTTGTTGTTGACCTTCGCATTGGTACTGCTGGGGGTCATTGCCTTTCCGCGTCTGCCGATCGCGCCGTTGCCGGAAGCGGAATTCCCGACCATCCAGGTCACCGCGCAACTGCCCGGCGCCAGCCCCGAGACCATGGCGTCTTCGGTTGCCACGCCACTGGAAGTGCAGTTCAGTGCGATACCGGGCATGACCCAGATGACCTCCAGCAGCGCACTGGGCTCCACCAACCTTACGCTGCAGTTCACCCTCAACAAAAGCATCGACACTGCGGCCCAGGAAGTCCAGGCCGCCATCAATACCGCCGCCGGACGCCTGCCGGCCGATCTGCCCAGTCTGCCAACCTAGCGCAAGGTCAACCCGGCCGACAGCCCGGTGCTGATCCTCAGCGTGAGTTCCAGTCTGATCCCCGGCACCGAATTGAGCGACGTCACCGAAACCATTCTGGCGCGCCAGCTCAGCCAGATCGAAGGGGTGGGCCAGGTATACATCACCGGTCAGCAGCGTCCGGCGATTCGTGTCCAGGCCGCCCCCGAGAAACTCGCCGCGCTGGGGCTGACCCTGGCGGACATTCGCCAAGCGGTGCAACAGACCAGCCTGAACCTGGCCAAGGGTGCCCTGTACGGCAAGGACAGTATTTCGACCCTGTCTTCCAACGACCAGTTGTTCAAGCCGCAGGACTACGCGCAACTGATTGTTTCCTACAAAAACGGCGCGCCCGTCCAGCTCAAGGATGTGGCTCGGGTCGTCGCGGGCTCGGAAAACGCCTACGTCAAGGCGTGGTCCGGCGATCAGCAAGGCGTCAACATCGCCATCTTCCGCCAGCCGGGCGCCAACATTGTCGACACCGTGGACCGTATCCAGCGTGAATTGCCACGCTTGCAGGAAATGCTCCCGGCCAGCGTCGATGTATCGGTACTCAACGACCGGACCCGCACCATCCGTGCCTCGCTGCATGAAGTGGAACTGACCCTGCTGATCGCGGTGCTGCTGGTGGTCGCGGTCATGGCGCTGTTCCTGCGCCAACTGTCAGCCACCCTGATCGTCAGTGCGGTACTCGGGGTCTCGCTGATTGCCAGCTTTGCGATGATGTACCTGTTCGGCTTCAGCCTGAACAACCTGACACTGGTGGCCATCGTGGTCGCGGTCGGTTTCGTGGTGGACGACGCCATCGTGGTGGTCGAGAACATCCACCGTCACCTCGAAGCCGGCCAAGGCATGCGCGAGGCGGCGATAAAGGGCTCCGGAGAAATCGGCTTTACCGTGGTGTCGATCAGTTTCTCGCTGGTGGCGGCGTTCATTCCGCTATTGTTCATGGGCGGCGTGGTCGGGCGACTGTTCAAGGAATTCGCACTGACCGCAACCGCGACCATTCTTATTTCGGTGGTCGTCTCCCTGACCCTCGCGCCGACCCTGGCCGCTCTGTTCATGCGCGCGCCCACCCATCACCCGCATCAGAAACCGGGGTTTGGTGAACGCCTGCTCGCCTCCTACGAGCGCGGCCTGCGCAAGGCCCTGGCCCATCAACGGCTGATGCTTGGCATATTCGGCATGACCCTGGCGCTGGCGGTAGTCGGTTACATCCTCATACCCAAAGGCTTCTTTCCGGTCCAGGACACCGCGTTTGCACTCGGGACCACCGAGGCAGCTGCTGACATCTCCTACCCGGACATGGTGGAAAAACACCTGGAGCTAGCAAAGATCGTCGGCGCGGACCCTGCGGTGCTGGCGTTCTCGCATTCGGTCGGTGTTTCAGGCAGCAACCAGACCATCGCCAACGGCCGCTTCTGGATCTCGCTCAAGCCACGCTCCGAACGCGATGTGTCGGTCAGTGAATTCATCGACCGCCTGCGCCCCAAACTGGCCAAGGTCCCGGGCATCGTTCTGTATCTGCGCGCCGGGCAGGACATCAACCTCAGCTCCGGCCCGAGCCGCAGTCAGTACCAGTACGTGCTCAAGAGCAACGACGGCGAATTGCTCAACACCTGGACGCAACGGCTGACTGAAAAACTGCGCAGCAACCCTGCATTTCGCGACATGTCCAACGACTTGCAACTGGGCGGCAGCGTCACGCACATCGACATCGACCGCAGTGCTGCCGCGCGATTCGGCCTGACCACGGCCGATGTCGACCAGGCGCTGTACGACGCATTCGGCCAGCGGCAGATCAGCGAGTATCAGACTGAAGTCAACCAGTACAAGGTGATCCTTGAACTGGACGCCCAACAACGCGGCAAGGCCGAAAGCCTGGCGTACTTCTATCTGCGCTCGCCGCTGACCAGCGAAATGGTGCCGCTGTCGGCTCTGGCCAAAGTCAGTGCGCCGCGCATGGGACCGTTATCGATCAGCCATGACGGGATGTTCCCCGCGGCGAACCTGTCGTTCAACCTGGCACCCGGGGTCGCCCTGGGCGATGCCGTGAGCATGCTCGATCAGGCCAAGAACGAAATCGGCATGCCCGCCTCGATCATCGGCAGCTTCCAGGGCGCGGCCCAGGCGTTCCAGAGTTCGCTGGCCAACCAGCCCTGGCTGATCCTTGCGGCGCTGGTGGCGGTGTACATCATTCTGGGCGTGCTCTATGAAAGCTTCGTGCATCCGCTGACCATCATCTCCACCCTGCCCTCGGCAGGCATCGGCGCACTGTTGCTGCTGTGGATGATGGGGCAGGACTTCTCGATCATGGCCCTGATCGGCGTGGTGTTGCTGATTGGTATCGTCAAAAAGAACGGTATTCTGCTGGTGGACTTTGCCCTGCAGGCCCAGCGCGAGCAGGGCCTCACGCCGCACGAGGCCATTTATGAGGCCTGCATCACCCGCTTCCGACCGATTATCATGACCACCCTCGCCGCCCTGCTCGGCGCACTGCCGCTGATGCTCGGTTTCGGCGTCGGTGCCGAGTTGCGGCAGCCGCTGGGTATAGCCGTGGTTGGCGGCCTGCTGGTGAGCCAGATGCTCACGTTGTTCACCACGCCGGTCATTTATCTGCAACTGGAGCGGCTGTTTCATCGACGCCAACCGGCGCCCGCCGCACCGACGCTGGCCCTGCAAAAGTGAGAGTTGCCCGATGCGCGTGCTGATTATCGAAGACGAAGAGAAAACCGCCGACTACCTGCGTCGCGGTCTGACCGAACAGGGCTATGCCGTGGACGTGGCGCGCGACGGGATCGAAGGCCTGCACCTGGCGCTGGAGAATGACCATGCGATCGTCATTCTCGACGTGATGCTGCCGGGCCTGGATGGTTTTGGGGTGTTGCGTGCGCTGCGTGCGCGCAAACAGACGCCCGTGATCATGCTGACCGCGCGCGAGCAGGTCGACGACCGCATTCGCGGCCTGCGCGAAGGCGCGGATGATTACCTGGGCAAGCCGTTTTCCTTTCTGGAACTGGTCGCCCGCCTGCAGGCCCTGACGCGGCGCAGCGGTGGCCACGAGCCGGTGCAGATCACCATCGCCGACCTGTGGATAGACCTGATCAGCCGCAAGGCGACCCGCGCCGGCCTGCGCCTGGACCTGACCGCCAAGGAGTTTTCGCTGCTCAGTGTGCTGGCCCGACGTCAGGGTGACATCCTTTCCAAGACATCCATCGCCGAGATGGTCTGGGACATCAACTTCGACAGCGATACCAATGTGGTCGAAGTCGCGATCAAGCGCTTGCGGGCCAAGCTCGATGGCCCTCACGAGCACAAGCTGCTGCACACCATTCGCGGCATGGGCTATGTGCTGGAGAACCGCAGTGCGGGTTGATTCGATTGCCCTGCGCCTGAGCGGGCTGTTCGCGCTGGTGCCACTGGTGGTGTTCCTGCTGATCGGCTGGGCCTTGTACCTGCAGGTCGACAAAAGCCTCGATTTGCTGCCCCGTGCAGAGGTGGATGCGCGCTACAGCGTGCTGGAATCGGCGGTCAATCGTTTCGGCAACCCGGAACACTGGCGCAAGATCAAGGCCAAGCTCACCTTGCTCAGTGAAGAGGACAAACGCCTGCGCTTCTGGGTGGTGAGTGACAATCCGCTCTATGAGTTCGGACATTCGTCGTTTTGCACAGGGGCCGCTGGGCATGCACGACCTGAAGCTGGCGGACCACCCGTTTTCGTTCAAAGTGCTGGTCAGCGAGTTTCCCGCCAAGGAACAGCGTCCGGCCCTGCGCTTTCTGACTGCCATCGACACCGAGACGTTCTGGCACACGCAGCACTCGCTGCTGGTCGCCTTGATCAGCCTGGCCACGCTGGGCATTCTGCTCGCGTCGGCGCTGGGCTACTGGGTCGCGCGGATTGGCCTGCGACAGCTGACCAGCCTTTCGCAGGAAGTCCAGAAGCTCGCCCCGCCAAGGCTGTCCGGACGCTTGCAGTTGTCGCCGCTGCCACCGGAACTCGAGCAATTTGTCGCCTCGTTCAACTCCACGCTGGAACGCGTCGAGCAAGCCTACTCGAGGCTTGAGTCGTTCAATGCCGATGTGGCACACGAGCTTCGTTCACCGCTGACCAACCTGATCGGTCAGACCCAGGTGGCGCTGACCCGTGGCCGCTCTGCCGAGCATTATTTCGAGGTGTTGCAGTCGAACCTCGAAGAGCTGGAGCGCCTGCGCTCGATCATCAACGACATGCTGTTTCTGGCCAGCGCCGATCAGGGCACCAAGGTCAAGGCACAGATCTGCACCTCACTGGCTGAAGAAGTCGCGACGACGCTGGATTATCTGGACTTCATTCTGGAAGACGCGCACGTGCAAGTCCGTGTCCACGGCGACGCCAGCGCACCCATTGAAAAACACCACTTGCGCCGCGCGCTGATCAATCTGTTGCATAACGCCGTTCAGCACACTGGCGCTGGTGAAGTGATTGAAGTCAACATCGAATCCCGCGATGCCCATGTCACTGTCAGCGTGACCAATCCGGGCGTACAAATCGCTCAGGAACATTTACCCAGACTGTTCGAGCGCTTTTATCGGGTGGATGCCTCACGCAGTAACAGCGGCGCCAATCACGGCCTGGGGCTGGCCATCGTCAAGGCGATTGCCTTGATGCATGGCGGCACCGTGTTCGTGAACAGCGAGAAGGGCGCCAATACCTTCGGCATCCAGTTGCCTCGCTGACACCTGAAAATACTGACTACATTGACCGTTTTCACGGTCCTCAGTGTGCGTCTGTTCGCAGCGTTTTAAATACAGTTGCTTTATTCACATTCCCTTCATATGGGGCTATAAGGAGCGTGTTATACACGCGTCAATAAGTTCCCCACCTAACTGATAATTTTATTAACCGATTATCAAGAATCATTCGTCTACAGGTAGAACAACCGATGATGGTGTTTGCGTTTTCTCGGCAAGCCCGGCTCAAATGGACCCGTCCGGAGCTGATATTGATTTTCGGCAGCTCGGTTTCAATGCTCGCCATTCTGGCGATTGTCGCGTCTTTACTGGCCCGGGAGCGCGACGACGCGGCACAGACAGCGGCACGTGCAGCGTCCAATATCGTGCGCTTGATCGATGCCGACGTCATGCGTAACGCAGAACTTTACGACTCTTCCCTACAGGGCATGATCAGCGCCTGGCAGCGTCCGGACCTTCAGCAATTGTCACCTGAACTGCGCCAACTTGTTCTGTTTGATCGCGCCACCGCCGCCTCTTACAAGGGCGATCTGGTATTGCTCGATAACCGCGGCGAAATATTGGCTGATTCGTTGTCTGTCACTCCTCGACATGACAACTTCGCTGACCGCGCCTATTTCAAGGACCATGCAACAGACCGCTCTTTGACACTACATGTCAGCGCGCCGTACAAGACTCGCTGGGGCTACAAGGACTGGTGCATCAGTTTCAGCCGTCGCCTATCAGGACCCAACGGCGAGTTCATGGGGGTCGTGAGCGCGGCGATGCGCCTGGTGTATTTCAAACACCTGTTCATGAGCCAGAATCTGGGCAGTGAGAGCAGCATCAACCTGATCAATACCTCAGGCATTCTGATCGTTCGCTACCCGGAAATGGAAGGCCAGGAGTTGATCGGCAAGGATTACAGCCACAGCCCCAACTTTCAGCGCATCCTTCAGGAAGGCGATGGCAGCTTTGCCGCGATGTCGACGCAGTTGAATGCTCGTCGGCTGTATACCTTCTCCCGAGTCGGCAACTTGCCGCTGATCGTGGTGATCGGGCAATCCGAAGATGAGGTGTATGCCGTCTGGCGGCGCAATGCCTGGCTGGTCGGCTCCGCGACCAGCATATTGTGTCTGGGCATTTTGTGGCTGACCTGGCTGCTGTGTCGCGAGCTGAGAAGGCGCCACCGTGCCGAAGATGCACTGGCCAGCCTGGCCGCGACAGATGGTCTGACCGGGCTTGACAATCGCCGCCAGCTTGACGAAGCCATGGAAGTCGAATGGGCGCGAGCGCAACGCTCCGGCAAGCAGCTGTCATTGCTGATGATCGATGTAGACCATTTCAAGGCATTCAATGAGCGTCATGGCCATCAGGGCGGGGACGAGGCGCTGCGTCTGATTGCGCAGACCATCTCATACTGCATCCGTCGTCCGGGCGACCGCGTGGCACGCTATGGCGGCGAAGAGTTCGTGGTTGTGTTGCCGGAAACAGACTTGCCGGGTGCCATGCTGATCGCGGAAAAAATCCGCAAGGCTGCGGAGGCACTTCCGCTGTTCATGAATGCCGAGTATCCCATCACGGTCAGTATCGGGGTCGCTTCGGAGGTCGTCCGTCAGGGAGACAAGCTGGAAGCATTTTTCGGGGTGGCCGACAAGGCGCTGTATCAGGCCAAGGACAATGGGCGCAACCGGGTCGAGTACCGCAGTTCGGTTGCCAGAAAGGTGACAGACCCGGTCTGACCAGCTGCGTTCGGGCATAAAAAAACGCCAGACTGGCTGGCGTTTTTTCGGTTACCGCTGACGCATCGGATTACGATGCGGCGTGGGCTGCACGTGCTGCGTCACGCAGTGCTTTTACTTTGTCGTGGTTGGCCAGAACGCCAGCCTGCTGCTTTTCAATCAGCGCGATAACGTTAGGCGAAACGTTCTTGGCACGGGCTTTTTCCAGCGCTTCGCGGTAAGCCTTCTTGGCAACGTCTTCGCCTTTTTCAACCTCTTCCAGTACGGCCTTGTCGTCGTCGGAAGTAACCATCGACTTCAGGTTGACCCATGCGCGGTGCAGTGCGCCAGATACGCTGGAAGAATCTTCAGGCTTGCCACCCAGTGCGGTCACTTCAGCTTGCAGTTCACGAACGGCTGCAGCGACTTCGGTAGAGCGGTTTGCGAGGAAAGATTTCACCTGGGCGCTTTTTGCGTGTTCTGCGCTGGTACGGAAACCTTCTTCACCGTCTTTGCTGGTTTCGATCAGGTCATTCAGGATAGAGATCGTTTCTTTGTTGATATCAGTCATTTGATAATTTCCTAATGGCAGGTTGATACGAAAGTGTTCGATGTATAGGTAATTGCAGACACCGTGCCAGTTTCTGATACGAAAATAACTATTTAAAATCAATGACTTACGAAATTTTCACAATTGGCCGTTCGTGACTTCTGCATGATCTGTCGTTTGGCCTGCATGCAGAATGCACGTATCGTACTGGCTGAAAGAGAAATACAGGCGTATCGCGGATGAATCCGGAAAAACTCAAGCTGCTGGTGACACAGGAAATGCCGTTCGGCAAATACAAAGGTCGGTTGATCGCTGATTTACCGGGGCATTATCTGAACTGGTTCGCCCGGGAAGGCTTTCCCAAAGGAGAGTTGGGAGGTCTGTTGGCGCCGATGCAGGAAATCGATCACAACGGCCTTGGCGCGCTATTGGACCCGTTGCGCACACGTCCACGCCAGTCGTTCAAGGACAAGGGATAAACAAAGAGACGGTCCGGGGAGAAAAAAACGGTGCTCCGGACCAGGGAGCACCGAAAAGCCATACAACCAACAACACCTTCCTTGTCGGAATCAGCAGCAAGGGCTGACTCCGAAATCCTGAAAATCAGTCAAACAGTGCCATTGCCTGCGCAGTCGCTTCCTGGATACGCCCCCAGTCGCCATTCTTGACCCATGCGTTATCGATCATCCAGGTGCCGCCTACGCACATGACGTTGGGCAGGGCCATGTAGCTCTTGAGGTTATGCTCGTTGACACCGCCTGTGGGGCAGAAACGCACCTCGTTGAACGGCCCGCCCAAGGCCTTGATCGCTGCCACGCCACCACTGATCTCAGCCGGGAACAGCTTGAAGCGGCGATAGCCCATGGCATAGCCGATCATGATTTCCGAGGCGCTGCTGACACCCGGCAACAGCGGCAAAGGGCTGTCGACCGCGGCTTGCAGCAGGTCTTGCGTGCTGCCGGGAGTGACGATGAACTGTGAACCGGCCGCTTCAGCGTCAGCCAGCATCTTGCGGTCCAGGATGGTCCCGGCGCCCACACACAGCTCGGGGCGCTGTTCACGCAGGATACGAATGGCGCTCAGACCGAACGCCGAGCGCAGGGTCACCTCCAGTGCAGTCATGCCGCCAGCGGCCAGTGCATCGGCCAGCGGCAGTACGTCCTGGTCACGGGCGATGGTAATCACCGGCAGAATCTTCGCCTTGGCGCAGAGTTCGTCGATCTGGGCAATCTTGTTCGCCATGCTGGTCAGCGGCTGATTATTTTCATTCTGTGTCATGGCGACGGTTCCTTTGTTTGTGGGGCTTATCGGGGCTTATGGGCACCAGTAAATCTCGAGAGACGGGTTGAGAAAGGCACGCACCGGCATCTCGGCGAGGTCGTCGCCTGCCAGCGCGGTGCGCAGAGTGTCGAGTTTGGCCTGACCGGACACCGACAGAATCGGTGAACGCGCCGACGCCAGCAGGCGGCGGGTCAGGGTCAGGCGCTGGTGCGGCACGCTCGGTGCGAGCATGGGCAGGCAGCGGCGCTCACCTTGCAGGTCAAGGGCTTCGCTCAGATTCGGGCTGTTGGGGAACAGCGACGCGGTATGCCCATCGTCGCCCATGCCCAGAATCAGTACATCAATGGGTGGCAGCTCGGCCAGTGCCTGATCGGCAGCCTGAGCGGCTTCCTCGACACTGCTCGCAACGCTGTACAGGCCGAGAAACTTCGCCTTCGCCACAGGCCCCTGCAACAAGTGGCGGTGCAACAGGCCGGCATTGCTGTCGGCATGTTCGGTCGGCACAAAGCGCTCGTCCGCCAGACTGATG
Organism: Pseudomonas cerasi; assembly: GCF_900074915.1. Classification (GTDB taxonomy): domain Bacteria; phylum Pseudomonadota; class Gammaproteobacteria; order Pseudomonadales; family Pseudomonadaceae; genus Aquipseudomonas; species Aquipseudomonas cerasi. The sequence continues at coordinate 1,196,203 of NZ_LT222319.1, read as the reverse complement.
ACGACCTTCGACCACTCCAGCGGCTGTGCCGCCAGACGCTGGAAGAAGGCGACCGGGCTGCGTCCACCGGACACCACCAGCGTCGCCAGACCGTTCTCGCTGATCGCCTGCTTGAGGCGTTCGGCGACAGTTTCAGCCAGTGCATCGGCCAGTTGCTGCGCTGTGTCGAAATCGTGTGCTACCAGCCCTGCTGGCAGCTTGAGGTCACATGTCGCCATACCAGGATCTCCCGTCGCGAGTAATCAGGGCAATGGAGCTCATCGGCCCCCAGGTTCCGGCCGGGTAAGGCTTGGGCGCATCGCCCGCCTTCTTCCAGCCAGCGATCAACTGATCACACCATTGCCAGGCGTACTCGATCTCATCTTTGCGGACAAACAGGTTCTGATTGCCACGCATGACTTCCAGCAACAACCGCTCATAAGCGTCGGGGACACGAGCGCTGCGGTAGGTGTCGGAAAAATTCAGTTGCAAGGGACCGCTGCGCAGCTGCATGCCCTTGTCCAGGCCCTGATCCTTGGTCATCACCTGCAAGGAAATGCCTTCGTCAGGCTGCAGGCGGATGATCAGGCGGTTGCTGATCTGCAAACGCTGTTCAGGCGCGAAGATGTAGTGCGGCGGTTCTTTGAAATGGATCACGATCTGCGACAGCTTCTGCGGCATGCGTTTGCCGGTGCGCAGATAGAACGGCGTACCCGACCAGCGCCAGTTGCGGATATCGGCACGCAACGCGACGAAGGTTTCGGTATCGCTCTGGGTATTGGAGTTTTCTTCCTCCAGATAGCCAGGCACCGCCTTGCCTTCGCTGTAGCCGGAGGTGTACTGGCCGCGCACCACCTGGGTGGCCAGACGCTCAGGGGTAAACGGGGCCAGTGCCTTGAGGACCTTGACCTTCTCGTCCCGGATACTGTCGGCGGACAGGTCGCTTGGCGGGTCCATGGCAATCAGGCAGAGCAACTGCAGCAGGTGGTTCTGGATCATGTCACGCAGCTGGCCGGCCTGATCGAAGTAGCCCCAACGGCCCTCGATGCCGACCTTCTCGGCCACCGTGATCTCCACGTGCGAAATATGGTTCTGGTTCCACTGGGTTTCGAACAGGCTGTTGGCGAAGCGCAGAGCGATGAGGTTCTGTACCGTGTCCTTGCCCAGATAGTGGTCGATACGATAAACGCGGTTTTCCGGGAAAAACTGCGCAACAGCGTCATTGACCCGGCGCGAAGAGGCCAGGTCGTGACCGATGGGTTTTTCCAGTACGGCACGCGTGCGCTCAGCGAGGTTGACCGACGCAAGGTTCTCGCAGATGGCACCGTAGACCGAGGCGGGTGTGGCGAAATAGGCGATCAGGGTTTCGGCATTGCCGACGCGCTCGGCGAGTGCGACGTAATCCTCGGCCTTGAGGAAGTCGACATGCAGGTAGCTGAGGCGCGCCAGAAAGCGGCCCAGGTTGTCCGGCTCCAGTTCCGTCTCGGGAATGAAGCGACGCATGGATTTTTCGATGTACGCCAGATGCGACTCTTCGTCACCCGGTTCACGCGCCAGGGCAAGAATTTTTGTGTCTTCATGCAGCAGTCCAGCGCGATCAAGCTGATAAAGAGCCGGGAACAGCTTGCGTACCGCCAGGTCCCCCAAGGCACCAAACAGGGCAAATGTGCACGGTTCAACCGTAATCAAGGGCATAATGTTGGTTCTTTTATCAAGTTAGGCTACAAATACCTTTTTTAAAGGCGTTACTCAAGGCCATATGTAGTAATAACCACAACATTCTGCCTGAAAGCATATTCCAGTGGTGATCAACACAGGCCCTCAGTACGATAGGCCACCTTTGCTACAGGCTAAAGGGCTAATAAAAGCCCAAGGCAAAACCGTTGGTAAATCAGCCCCGACAAGGACTTTGAATGGACCGCGTAAGAAACCTCCTGGAGCAAATCCAGGGCCGACTCGACGAGCTGAACAAGGCCGAACGCAAAGTGGCCGAGGTCATCCTGCTCAATCCGCAGATGGCAACGCGGCTGAGCATTGCAGCGCTTGCCCAGGCCGCCAAGGTCAGCGAGCCGACGGTCAATCGCTTCTGCCGTTCGTTCAGTGTCAGCGGCTATCCGGAATTGAAGCTGCAACTGGCCCAGAGCCTGGCCAGCGGCGCGGCTTATGTCAGCCGTGCGGTGGAAGCGGATGATAATCCGGAGGCCTATACCCAGAAGATTTTCGGCAGTGCCATCGCGTCACTGGACAGCGCCTGCCAGCAGTTGGACCCGGCCTTGATCAGCAAGTCTGTGGACATGCTCATCCAGGCGCGGCAGATCCATTTTTTCGGGCTGGGTGCTTCGGCGCCGGTGGCTCTGGATGCGCAGCATAAATTCTTCCGCTTCAATCTGGCGGTGACGGCGCATGCCGATGTGCTGATGCAGCGGATGATTGCGTCAGTGGCGCATACCGGCGAGTTGTTCGTGATCATTTCGTATACGGGCCGTACTCGTGAGTTGGTGGAAGTGGCGCGTATCGCGCGCGCCAATGGCGCGTCGGTGCTGGGGCTGACGGCAGCCGGCTCGCCGCTGGCTCAGGCCAGTACGGTGAGTCTGAATATTCCTCTGCCGGAAGACACGGATATTTATATGCCGATGACGTCGCGGATCATTCAGTTGACTGTGCTCGATGTGTTGGCCACGGGTATGACGTTGCGTCGCGGTGTCGACTTTCAGCCGCATTTGCGCAAGATCAAGGAAAGCCTGAATGACAGCCGTTATCCGATCGAGGATCAGGGCTGACTGGGTGTCGTTGACTATCGCTCCAACGCTCCGCGTAGGAATGCCTTTCGTGACGCTCTGCGTCACACAGCGGTTCTGTGATCCTCAGGTGGATCCTTGCTGAGCGCGAGTGAAGACGACGCAACTCACCCTGCCAGGCTGGCTTGCAGTTTGAGCTGCACCTGCTCTCCGGGCCGCAGGCTGAAGGTGTCGCCGGAGCCTGAGACGGCTTCGACACGGACGAAGCCTGTGGTTTCGCTGCCGCATACGCCGAGAAGCGGTCTGCTGCCGGGGTGCCAGACGACGGTGTTGGTGCTGTCGCCGGTGTCGATGTTAAGCCTGCGCTGCCAGATCGGGTCCTGGAGCTGTAGGGCGCCGGCGTGTTCGAATACGCGCTGGCAGGCGCCTGCCACGCGCAGTTCGCCGTGTTGCTGACACGCCTGTCGGCTGAGTTCGTCATAACCCTGTGCACCGTCGAGCCCCTCCAGCGCGACTTCAGCCACATCACCGATCCGCCAGTACGCGTGCAGCGCATGGCTGAAGTGACACGGCTCGCTGTCCTCGTGACGCGTGCTCAGACGCAGTTCCATGCCCTGCCCCAGTTCAGCATGCAGATCGACCTGCCAGTCCCACAGTTGCAAGCGCCAGTGCAGGCTCACGCCTTCTTCGCACTCACTGCTGTCGATCAGCTTCCAGTCCAGCAAACGCCCCCAGCCGTGCGCCGGCCAGCCGCTCTCGCCGGGATGCCGGCCATACCAAGGCCAGCAGACTGGCACGCCTCCACGAATGGCGCCCACCTGTGGCCACTGAGCGGCACACCAGAGCCAGGGTTTCTGGCCCTGCGGCTGAAAATGCAGCAGTTGCGCGCCCTGACGACTGAACACGGCCTGACATTGCGGGTGGTCGATGACCAGCACATCGCGCAGTTGATGGCGCTCCCACTCGAAAGTCGGTCTGGCACGTCGGGATCGGAAGAAGCGCTGCAATGGATGTTCAGGCAGTTGCGCGTCGTGAGTGGTCATCGCCAATCGCGTCCCTGAAAAATAAAAGGATCAAGCCAAAAAAAACGGGCAGCCAGGCTGCCCGCAAAGCACACACGACCCTTGATCGCGTTACGCGTCAGTCAATAATCAGAACTTCGACTGGATCTTGATGCCCGCTACCAGCGCATCATCAACCTGATCTACGCCACCAGGATGCTTGATGTACTGCAGGTTGGGACGCACGGTCAGCCAGTTGGTGACATGGAAGCCGTAGTAGATTTCAGAGTTGTACTCAGTGCTCTGGACCGGCAGGTAGCCAGGGTTGTCATAGTCATTGATACCGCTGATCTGGTTGGCCAGACGCACGCGATCCTGCACATCGTCGTTGACGTGGATACGGGCAATACCGATACCGATGTCATCTTTCGGACGCGAGTTGAACGGACCTTTGTACGTGAAACCGATCTGCTGGTAGTTGTCGACGAAGTTGGTCGCCTTGTCATGCACGGTGGCGTTGGCAAAAATGCTGAGGCCGCGCGAAGCATCGCCGTCATGCGTGGTCAGTTGTTGCTGAGCCACGACCCACCAGCCATGCTTGCTGCTGTGCGACTTGAACGCTGCGCCAGTCAGCGCTTGCGGCTGACCATTCACGTCTTCATAGACGTCGTTGGCGTTTGGCGTGCTCTTGTAGTAACCGACACGGTACTCACCGGGCAACGAATTGAAGGATGGAGTCCAGACCAGTTCGACCGGCAGAATCATGCCTTCGGTGCCACTGCCACTGAGCTTGAAGCCGTTGCCTGTTTCCAGGTTGGACGGGTTCTGCTCGTACACACCCACCTGGGCATAGACTTCAGGCGTGATGTTGTACTTGATGCGCAACGCCCACTGGCTGATTGGCCAGTTGTACCAGGTGCTTACGTAGTTACCGACCTGCGAGCCGCAGAATGACAGGTTCTGGAAGTCGCACGGGAAGCTGTTGAAGTCTTCGCCCGGACCGAAACGGCCGGCCTTGACGTCCAGCGCGCCGTCGAAGTACTTCTGCTTGATCCACATCTGCGTCAGACGCCAGGTCTGACCACGGCCCCAGACTTCCTGGGAGGAGCTGAGTGTACCGGCGCGAGGATCGCCGATACGGTCATTGGAGATGTTGCGACCGCTACGTTCGGTGATTGCCAGCTTGAACTCTGCGTCCTGCCAGCCGAGAACTTTCTGCAAATCGACTTTCATGCCCAGCGCGAACTGGTCGCTGTAACGACCGGTGGTGTCGTCGTTGTAGCCGCCCTTCAGGTTGCTGGCCATCTCGGAAACGTATTCCAGCGAGAAGTCATAACCCTTGTCCAGCAACTCGGTGCGCTTGCCACCCCAGTCACCCGTCATCCAGGGTGAATCTGCGGCAAACGGCTCGGCGGCGTGAACGCTGCCTGCCAGACCCATCGCACCCAACGCCGACAGCTTGCATACCAACTGGAGCCGGGAAAGCGATTTACCTTTGTTGATCTTCTTCATCCCATCAATCCTCGTTTTATTGTTATTAGCTTTGGTAGACGTGTTACTTCATTCACTGCCCTGTGTTCGCTGGTCGGCCGTGCGTTTTGGCAGCAGACGGCCAGCCAGCGATGCTCGTTGCTGAATCAATTTATCACTTGCGGCTCGACCGGTGACACATTGTTTTCCCGTTCAGCCGCCAGTCGCGCTCCCAGCACCCCGAGACGCTCGCCGCTCTGGGCATCGAAAATCAGCACCCTGGCAGGATCGAATTGCAGGGTAAGGCTCTCGCCAACCTGCGGTGCGACATCCGGGGCGAGGCGACAGCAAACCTTGCTCTGATTGAGCGTGACGAACACCAGCGTATCCGGACCGGTCGGCTCGGTCACCTGGACCTCGGCACGAATGGTCGGCAGCCCGGTCGATTCAGCGCCGGCCAGCATAATCTGTTCGGGGCGAATACCAAGAATGATTTCTCTATCTTCAAGGCCTGCATCGGACACGCCCACCGGCAGCTCGCAACGGGCCTGACCACTGTCGAGCGCAGCGATCAACTGGCCATCCTTGCGTTGCAGGCGCAGCGGGATAAAGTTCATCGGCGGCGAACCGATGAAACTGGCGACGAACAGGTTGGCCGGATCGGTGTAGATCTGCTTGGGCGTGCCGAACTGCTGGACGATACCGTCCTTCATCACCGCCACCTTGTCACCCAGCGTCATGGCCTCGATCTGATCGTGGGTCACATAAACGGTGGTGGTTTTGAGGCGTTGATGCATCAACTTCATTTCGGTGCGCATCTCGACGCGCAACTTGGCGTCGAGGTTGGAGAGTGGCTCGTCGAACAGGTAGATCTTCGGTCGACGCGCCAAGGCACGGCCCATCGCGACACGCTGCTGCTGACCACCGGACATCTGGCCCGGCTTGCGATTGAGCAAGTGCTCGATCTGCAACAGTTTGGCAACGCGCGCCACTTCAGCGTCGATGTCGGCTTGCGGCATCTTGCGGATCTTCAGCCCGAACGCGATGTTTTCACGCACGCTCATGGTCGGATACAGGGCGTAGGACTGAAAGACCATGGCAATGTCGCGGTCCTTGGGGCTGGTGCCGCTGACGTCCTGGCCGTCGATCAGGATCTCACCGCCACTGATGCTTTCCAGACCGGCAATGCAGTTCATCAGCGTGGATTTACCACAGCCCGATGGACCGACCAGAATCAGGAACTCGCCATCCTTGATCGACAGGTCGATGTTCTTGAGTGTGTCCGGCAGATTGCTGCCGTAGGTCTTGTTGACGTTGCGTAATTCGAGAGTCGCCATGATTACCCCTTGACCGCGCCGGCCGTAAGCCCACGCAGGAAATACTTGCCAGCCAGTACGTAGACCAGCAGTGTCGGCAGGCCGGCAATCATCGCCGCCGCCATGTCAACGTTGTATTCCTTGGCACCTGTGCTGGTGTTGACCAGATTGTTCAGAGCCACAGTGATCGGCTGAGAATCGCCGCTGGAGAACACAACGCCGAACAGGAAATCGTTCCAGATCTGGGTGAACTGCCAGATCAGGCAAACCATCACGATAGGCGTGGACATCGGTAGAATGATGCGCCCGAAGATGGTGAAGAAACCGGCACCGTCCAACCGTGCAGCCTTGACCAGCGCATCGGGAATGCTGACGTAGTAGTTACGGAAGAATAGCGTGGTAAATGCCAGTCCGTAGACCACGTGAACAAACACCAGCCCGGTGGTCGTATTGGCCAGCCCCATCTTGCCCAGTGTGAAGGATGCCGGCAGCAAGACGGTCTGAAACGGCAGAAAGCAACCGAACAGCAACAGACCGAAGAACAGCTGCGAGCCCTTGAAGCGCCACATCGACAGCACATAGCCATTGAGCGCGCCGATTGCGGTGGAGATGATCACGGCCGGAACAGTGATTTTTATCGAGTTCCAGAAATAACCATCGACCAGGTCCCAGGCTTTTATCCAGCCGATTGCAGTCACTACGCTCGGCCAGCTCAACAGGTTGCCGGTGCCGATGTCTTCGGGTGTCTTGAAGCTGGTGAACAGCATCACCACCAACGGCACCAGATAAATCAGACAGGCCAGCATCAGCACGGCGTAAATCAGAACACGACTGAAGCTGATGCCCGGTTTGCCAACATGACTAGTCATGGCGTTTGGTCCTCAGCTCGGAATACAGATACGGCACCAGAATCGCCAGGATCGCGCCGAGCATCAGAATCGCACTGGCAGAACCCATGCCCATCTGGCCGCGGCTAAAGGTGAACGAATACATGAACATCGCCGGCAGGTCGGATGAGTAACCGGGGCCACCGGCGGTCATCGCGGCTACCAGGTCGAAACTCTTGATCGCAATGTGCGCGAGAATCATCACGGCACTGAAGAACACCGGACGCAGGCTTGGCAGCACGACGCGCCAGTAGATCATCGGCAAACTCGCGCCATCCATCTGGGCCGCGCGAATGATCGACTGATCGACGCCACGCAGACCTGCCAGAAACAACGCCATGACGAAGCCGGAGGACTGCCATACCGCTGCGATGACCAGGCAGTACACCACGCGGTCCTGGTCAATCAGCCAGTCGAAACGGAAACCTTCCCAGCCCCAGTCGCGCAACATCTTGTCCAGGCCCAGGCCTGGGTTGAGCAACCACTTCCAGGCAGTACCGGTGACGATCATCGACAGCGCCATCGGGTACAGGTAGATAGTACGAATCATGCCCTCGCGACGAATCCGCTGGTCCAGCAGGACGGCCAGCAGGACCCCGATCACCAGGCTGATTGCAATGAACATCCCGCCAAAGACAGCAAGGTTCTTGCTTGCCACCCACCAGCGATCGTTGTCCATGAGACGCGCGTATTGCGCCAGACCGACCCATTTATAAGAAGGCAGGAACGTCGAGTTGGTGAACGACAGTGCGAATGTCCAGAGGATATAGCCATAGAAACCCACCAGCACGATGAACATGCTGGGGGCCAGCACCAGTTTTGGTAGCCAGCGTTGCAGCGCATCCATTGGCGAGGCTTTGCTGTTCGCAGCGACAGAGCTCATCGGGAGTATCCCATGCGGTGTATCGAATCCAGGCCGCAGCCGCAGGTGAAATCAACCAGGGATTTCAACACTGCGGACGACGGTTAAAGGCGGTTCAGAACGAATTACTTGGCAGACTTGATCGCAGCGCCCAGCTTTTTGGCTGTTTCGGCCGGATCAGCTTTCGGGTCATTGATGTAGTTGGTCACCACATCGAAGAACGCGCCCTGCACTGCCAGCGTAGTTGCCATGTTGTGCGCCATGCTTGGCTGCAGACCACCGGTTTTCGAATCAGCCAGGAAGTCCTTCGCAGCGGTTTGCGCACACGAGTCGAAACCGTATTTGCTCATGTCGGACAGCATGTCTTCACGAACCGGGATCGAACCCTTGTTGATGCTGAAGACCTTCTGGAAGTCCTCGCCCATGGCGACCTTGGCCAGATCCTGCTGTGCGGCAGTCGTGCCCTTGTCTTTCTGCTTGAAGACGGCCAGCGAGTCGATGTTGTAGGTAAAGGCTTTTTCGGTGCCCGGGAAGGCTACGCACTGGTAATCCTTGCCAGCGACCTTTTTGGCTGCGGTCCATTCACTCTTGGCCCAGTCGCCCATGATCTGCATGCCGGCCTTGCCATTGATGACCTTGCCAGCTTCCAGGTTCCAGTCCTGGCCCTTGCCATCGGCATCCATGTAGGTCGCGACTTTCTTGAGTTCGGCGAGCGACTTGACCATTTCTGGGCCGGTCAACGCGCCGTTGTCCAGATCGACCAGAGCTTTCTTGTAGCCGTCAGCCCCCATTACCGAGAGCACGACAGCTTCAAAGACGGTGCTGTCCTGCCAAGGCTGGCCACCGTGGGCGAGCGGGATGAAGCCGGCTTTTTTCAGCTTGTCGCCTGCCGCGTAAAACTCTTCGAGCGTTGCAGGCGCCTTGTCGATACCGGCTTTCTTGAAGACTTCAGGGTTGATCCACAGCCAGTTGACGCGGTGAATGTTCACCGGTACTGCTACGTAATCACCGTCGTACTTCACGGTGTCGGAGACTTTCTTGTCCAGCAGGGAGTCCCACTTCTCGGACTTGGCGACCTCTTTCAGCGCATCGGTATCGAGCAGGCCGGTAGAGGCCCATTCCTGAATATCCGGGCCTTTGATCTGGGCTACACCGGGAGGATTTCCGGCAACCGCACGGCTCTTGAGCACGGTCATGGCCGTGGAGCCGCCGCCGCCTGCAACGGCGCCGTCCTTCCAGGTAAAGCCGTCCTTTTCAACCTGAGCTTTCAGAACATCGACTGCAGCCTTTTCGCCACCCGACGTCCACCAGTGCACGACTTCTACGGTGCCTTTGGATTCAGCGGCGTTAGCGCTCAGAGGGAACAACGAAGCGAGAGAGATGACAACAGCGAGACGTGACATGGAATTCATCGAATTGACCTTTCTTGTTGTTATGCATGAGCAAGTCTGGTGCTTGCGCTTCGTGGGAGTCTAACCAAGCCTGACGCGCCGACAGTAACGAAGGGACGCGTGATTGTCACAGGATGGTGACAATTGAAATCCCGGTGCAATCGCTAGCCAAAAGCCACTGTGCAGCGCGTCATTCCACAGTTCTCGGCAGGTACAACGTTACCCGCAACCCTCCGTCACGCAGGTTCTGCAGGCTGACTTCGCCGCCATGACTGTGGGCAATGTTGCGAGCGATGCCCAGGCCGAGACCGTAGCCCTGCTGCTGATTGCCTGCCAGACGGAAATGCGGTTCGAAAACGTGTTCGAGACGCTGCTCGGGAACGCCAGGACCTTCGTCATCGACATGCAGTACGAACGCCTGGGCATCGTCCTCGACTTTCAGATGCGCGCGATCACCGTATTTGAGCGCGTTATCGATCAGGTTGCCGATGCAGCGCTTGAGCGCCAGCGGTTTGCCTGAATAGGCAGCCTGAGCCTCACCCTGCTGCGTGACCCGCCCATTGCCGTCAGCAAGCAGCCAGGGTTCGACCAGACATTCAAGCAGCGCGTTGAGGTCTACCGGCTCGATGTTTTCATGAATATCAGTGTCCTTGACGCACTGCAGCGCGCCTTTGACCAGCAGCTCCAGTTCATCCAGGTCGCGACTGAATTTGCGTTGCAGTTGCTCGTCCTCGAGCAGCTCGACCCGCAAGCGCAAACGGGTGATGGGCGTACGCAAATCATGGGAAATGGCACTGAACAACTGCCCCCGCTCGGTCAGGTAGCGACTGATCCGTGTGCGCATGGCATTGAACGCCCGGCTGACCTCGATGACTTCGCTGCCGCCGCCCTCGACCACAGGTTCGACGTCCGCGCCCAGCGACATGTCCCGTGCGGCCCGCGCCAGACGCTTGAGCGGGCGGCTCTGCCAGTGCACCAGCAAGCCGATGAACAACAGCAGAAATGCGCTGGTCAGGACAATGAACGAGACCTGCTGAAGAGGCAGCTCCTGCTCCTCCAGCGAGGTGTAGGGTTCGGGCAGCAGCGAGGCAATGTAGAACCACTCGCCCGGCGCCATTTCGATTTGCGTAACCAGCACCGGCGGGTTCACCGGCTCGAGTGTCAGCGCGTAATGCGCCCACGAACGCGGCAGCTCGTCGAGCTTCAGGTCGCTGTTGAAGATCCGCAGTTCTTCGGGCCGCGCGAACCATACGGTGATGTCCGGACCATTGCCCAGTCGCTGGCGCAGCACCTCGCCCACCACGTCCAGCACCGCCTGCTTGCGAGGGGTGGGCTGCATGATCTGCATGTCCAGCGGGTGATCGTTGAGTGACACCACGAACCGTGTGCCACCCATACTGCGTAACTGGTCGAGCACCATGGGCCGGTAAGCCAGCGGCAATGAGCGAAAGTAGCTGACACTGGCCGCCATCGAGTACGCCAGACTGCGCGCACTGGTCACCAGGCCTTCCATCTGCGTGGCACGCAACTGTGACAGCCAGATCACGCTGGACAGCGCCTGCGCCAAAAGAACTGCCAGCAAGGTCAGCAGCAACATGCGCCCCAGCAACGAGCGCGGCAGCGGCAGGCCGGTTCTCTTCGTGCCTGCCCCTGTCGGTTTAATAGCCGTTGCCCGCTTGCGAGTTGACGTTTGCGGCCAGCAGGTAACCACTGCCGCGAATAGTGCGGATCAGACGCGGCGACTTGCCGGTGTCGCGCAGACGCTGACGCAGGCGACTGACCGCCATGTCGACGATGCGCTCCAGCGGCATCAACTCACGCCCACGTGTGGCATTGCCGATGGTGTCGCGGTCGAGAATCTGCTGGGGGTTGTCGAGAAACAGTTTGAGCAGTGCGAAGTCGGCGCCGGACAGAATCACCTCTTCGCCGTCGTTGTGAAACAGCCTGTGGCTGACCATATCGAGTCGCCACTCATCAAACAGGATCACGTCGCCACCCGGACGCTCCTGACCGAACTGGGCACGTCGCAACAGCGCCTTGATGCGGGCCTGAAGCTCGCGCGGGCTGAACGGCTTGCCAAGGTAATCATCGGCCCCCAGTTCCAGACCGATGACCCGGTCGGCTTCGTCCGAACTGGCGGTCAACATGATGATCGGCACATGCGGCTGACGCGGGTGCTGGCGGATCCAGCGACACAGACTGAAACCGTCTTCATCGGGCAGCATGACGTCGAGGATCAGCAGATCGCTTGGTTCGTCGTTGAACGCTCGACGGAAATCCGCGCCATCGCCCACTGTGCGCACCTGAAAACCGGCGCGGCTCAGGTAGGTGTCCAGCAACTCGCGAATTTCCTGATCGTCATCCACCAACAGGATCGATTTACTGACTGAGCTCAAGTTGAAGCGTCCTTGTCTGGCTGTTAATTTTTGTTGTTATGCCATATCGCTCAGATCTGCGCACCAAACGCCTGCTGCAGGGCCACGCCTGAACCCATGAGGCCCGGGTATTCGGCCGTGACCAGCCACACCGGCAGGCCATTGAAATAGTCGCTCATGACGCCCTTCTCGGCCATGGCGCGCTTGAACCCGCTGTTGATGAAGAACTCAGTGAAGCGCGGCACCACGCCGCCGCCGATATAAACCCCGCCGAGGCTGCCCAAGGCCAACACATGGTTGCCGACCACTCTGCCGAGAAACACGCAGAATTGTTCCAACACTGCCGCAGCTACCGGGTCGCCCGAGAGCGCAGCGGTAGTGATCGCCGCAGGCGATTTAAGCACCGGTTCGATGTCGTCCAGCGCGCAGCTGACCTGATACAGCAACAGCAAGCCCGCACCGCTGAGCACGACTTCGGCGCTGACATGTTCATGCTCGGCCATCAGCCGCGTCCACAGCAGCGCCTCACGCGCGGTGCCGATGGGCAGGTCGGCATGACCGCCCTCGCCCGGCAACGCCATCCAGCGACTGCCTTCGAGTTTGATCAGCGTACCGACGCCCAGCCCGGTCCCCGGCCCCACCACCACGCGCGGCCGATCAGGCTTGCCGACACCGTGGCAGACCGTCAGGTATTCATCATCCTTGAGCCGGGTCATGCCCAGCGCCATGGCGGTGAAATCGTTGATCAGCAGCAGTTCATCGACCTGCAGGTCGGCGCAGAACGCCTTGCGGCTCAATTGCCAGTGGCTGTTGGTGAACTGGAAAAAATCGCCATCGACAGGCCCGGCCACCGCCAGGCACACATGACCGATATCGCCGCGCTGCAGCTCCAGGTCCTGCAGATAGACTTCGATGGCCTTCTCCGGGCCCGCGTAGTCAATGGTCGGGAATACCCGGACAGAATGCAGCGTGTCGTCTTCCCAAATGGCAAAACGTGCATTGGTACCGCCTATATCACCGACCAGGGCCAACTTCACTTAAGCGTCTCCAGACTAGAGGTAAATGCGCTGGCGCCTTGCTCTGCGGAGCTGAAGGCCATGCGCATGAATCCAAAAAGCTCGCGACCGCAGCCGACACTGTTGTCGATCTGGTTGATGGCCGGTTCTCTGGCGGCCAATTCTGACGCTTCGACCAGCACTTGTAACGTGCCTTTTACACCATCCACGCGAATCACATCGCCATTGCGTACCAGCGCCAATGGGCCACCATCGAACGCCTCCGGGCAGACATGAATCGCCGCCGGGATCTTGCCCGAAGCGCCCGACATGCGTCCATCGGTGACCAGCGCAACCTTGAACCCGCGATCCTGAAGGACACCCAGAAACGGCGTCATCTTGTGCAGCTCGGGCATGCCGTTGCAACGCGGGCCCTGGAAGCGCATCACGGCGACGAAATCGCACTCCAGCTCGCCGGCCTTGAAAGCGTCGGCCAGCTCTTTCTGATCCTGGAACACCTTGGCCGGTGCTTCGACGATCTGATGCTCCGGAGCCACCGCGGACACTTTCATCACGCCGCGCCCCAGGTTGCCTTCCATGACCCGCAGCCCACCTTCCGGCGAGAACGGACGGGCCACCGGGCGCAGGATATTTTCATCGAGGCTTTCGAGCGGCCCTTCACGCCAGACCAGTTTGCCGTCCTCCAGGAACGGCTCCTTGGTGTAACGGCTGAGTCCATAACCGGCCACGGTATTGACGTTTTCGTGCAGCAGACCGGCAGCCAGCAGCTCGCGGATCAGGAACGACATGCCGCCTGCCGCCTGGAAGTGGTTGATATCGGCTTTGCCGTTGGGGTAGACGTGACTCAGGGTTGGCACCACTTCCGACAGATCGGCCATGTCCTGCCAGGTCAGTTGAATGCCAGCAGCCTGAGCAATGGCCGGCATGTGCAGCGTATGGTTGGTCGAGCCACCTGTCGCGTGCAGCGCAACGATGGAATTGACCAGCGAGCGCTCGTCGACGATTTCGCCGATCGGCATGAAGCTGCCACTCTGCTTGGTCAGACGCGTCACCTGGCGGGCCGCCTCTGCGGTCAGCGCATCACGCAATGGCGTGTAGGGATTGACGAACGAAGCACCAGGAAGGTGCATGCCCATGACTTCCATCAGCAACTGGTTGGTATTGGCGGTGCCGTAGAAGGTGCAGGTTCCCGGACCGTGATACGACTTCATTTCCGAGTCGAGCAGCTCTTCGCGGGTGGCCTTGCCTTCCGCATAACGCTGCCGTACGTCGGCTTTTTCCTTGTTGGAGATGCCTGAGACCATCGGTCCGCCGGGCACGAAAATGGTCGGCAGATGACCGAATCGCAACGCGCCCATCATCAGACCCGGCACGATCTTGTCGCAGATGCCCAGCATCATGGCGGCGTCGAACATGTTGTGTGACAAGGCAATCGCCGTGGACATGGCAATCACTTCACGACTGGCAATCGCCAGTTCCATGCCCGGCTCGCCTTGGGTGACCCCATCGCACATGGCCGGTACACCGCCGGCAAACTGACCGACCGAACCAATGTCACGTAATGCCTGTTTGATCTGGGCTGGAAAGTGTTCGTAGGGCTGATGCGCCGAGAGCATCTCGTTGTAGGAAGAGACGATTGCCACGTTGGCGGCGTTCATCAGACGCAGGCTTTGCTTGTCTTCCGGTCCGCAGGCGGCGACGCCGTGGGCAAAGTTGGCGCATTGGAGCTTGCCGCGCATCGGGCCATCGCTCGCTGCGCCGCGAATCAATTGAAGGTAGCGCTGACGGGTATCGCGACTGCGGGCGATGAGACGCTCGGTTACTTCAAGGACGCGGGGATGCATGTGATGAACTCCAGGCTAACGTCTAAGGTCACCCGTAAAGACGGCTCCGGTTTTCGAGCAGTGACTGTCAGGGAGCAAAACCCTGATCTCGATCAACTGGGAGTGCCTTTCAGGCTTGTAGTTGTAGATAAAACAAAATATTGCCACTAAAAAGGCTTGTTTTCTATTTCTATGAGAATAATCTTGTAATTCCAACAACAAATTCAGAAGGACGGCTGTATGACTCTTCGTATTGCAATCAACGGTTTTGGCCGAATCGGCCGCAACGTCCTACGCGCACTGTATACCCAAGGCTACCGTCAGGACCTGCAGGTCGTCGCCATCAACGATCTTGGCGACAGCGAAATGAACGCGCACCTGCTGCGCTTCGACACCGTACACGGCCCTTTCAGCGGCACAGTCGAGTGTGACAAGGACAGCCTGACCGTCAATGGTGACCGTATTTCGGTCAGTGCCATCCGCAATCCGGCCGAGCTGCCGTGGAAAGCGCAGGACATCGACGTGGTGTTCGAATGCACCGGTCTGTTCACCAGCCGCGACAAGGCTGCCGCGCACCTCACCGCCGGTGCACGCAAGGTGATTATCTCCGCGCCAGCCAGCGGTGCCGATGCCACCATCGTCTATGGTGTCAACCACGACACGCTGCGCCAGTCGCACCAGATCATCTCCAGCGCCTCGTGCACAACCAACTGCCTGGCCCCGGTCGCTCAAGTGCTGCATCGCGAGCTGGGTATCGAAAACGGCCTGATGACCACCATTCATGCCTACACCAACGACCAGAACCTGATCGATGTCTATCACACCGATCCGTACCGCGCCCGCTCGGCGACGCAGTCGATGATCCCGAGCAAGACCGGCGCTGCCGAAGCAGTGGGCCTGGTACTGCCGGAGCTGGCAGGCAAACTCACCGGCATGGCGGTACGCGTACCGGTCATCAACGTTTCGCTGGTCGACCTGACCGTGACCCTGAAGCGTGAAACCACGGTCGATGAAGTCAACGCGCTGCTGAAAGAAGCCAGTCAGCATTCCAAAGTGCTCGGTTACAACGCCCTGCCGCTGGTCTCCCACGACTTCAACCACAACCCGCTGTCGTCGATCTTCGATGCCAACCACACCAAGGTCAGCGGCAAGCTGCTCAAGGTACTGTCGTGGTACGACAACGAATGGGCGTTCTCCAATCGCATGCTCGACAACTGCCTGGCACTGCATAACGCGCAGTAACGGCGCAGCCGCGCTGAAGCATGTGCAGCGAGAGGTGTCCGGGTCATGGACGCTCGCGACCATGCTCAGCGCATGGCAGATCGATGCACTGCGGGTGGTGAAACTGTGCAGGCATGAAAAAGCGCCCGGTGCTGTTAAGCTGACCGGGCTCCCCGAACCTGCCTGTAGAGACCATGACGTACAAACCACCCGGCTCAAGACTTTCACGCCTTTTATACGGCATCCTCGCCTATACCGCGTTGGGCATAGGCATCGTTGCGATCTTCGTTCCCGGCCTGCCAACCACCGAGTTCATTCTGCTGGCCGCCTGGGCGGCAACACGCAGTTCGCCGCGGCTGAACGCCTGGCTGGAAAACCACCGCGTGTTTGGGCCGATACTGTACAACTGGCGTAATGGCCGACTGGTCGCGCGCAAGGCCAAGATCAGCGCCACCATCAGCATGCTCGTCTGTGCCGTGGTGATGCTGAGCCTGATCGGCCATGCCTGGTGGCTGTACCTGGCACTCACGGGGATGGCGCTGGGCAATCTATGGATCTGGTCGAGGCCGGAGCCGGACAAGATCGATCGTTAAGCGCAGGCATGAAGCGAGCGGTACTCTGCGCAAGGCTGAACCGTCCGCTCGCGAGGGGTGTCTGACTGAGCACACCCACCACTTGATGGAGTCACTTCATGTACGAGCCAGGCCATCTGCACCTCACCCACGTGGCGCTTCAACCGTCGGATATCAGCTATGACATCCACTTGCGCTACAACGTGGAGGAAGATCCCAAGCAAGGCACGTCCATGCACTTCACCATGCAGGGCGCAATCAACGGCAAGTCGTTCGAAGAGCAATTCCAGCTGCCCCGTGACCTCGCCTTCAACTTCGCCCACGACGCGAGTCGCATCGCAATAAGACACGGCTTGCCCAACTCGGCCGCACTGCCCATCGCCCAGCACAAGGACTACGACCGAATGTTCGCGGACATTCGCGACAAACTCCACGCCAAGTCAGGTGACCCGGTGAAGCCGGAGCATCTGGAGTAAGCCAGCGCTGTCGAGGCCCGTAGAACGCCAGCGGGCAATAGCGGGAAGAATGAGGCACCGGAGAACACCATCGTGCCCACGCTTGAGCGTGAGCAGCGATAGGTGTGTGCAAGTCCACAAGCGGATTTCACCAAACCTGCCGCCACAAGGCATACTTGCCGCCTTCTCATTCGCGAACCGTCATCGCCCCATGCGCATCCATGTCAGCTTCATCGACCGCGTCGGTATCACCCAGGAAGTGCTGGCGATTCTGGGTGGACGCAATCTGAATCTGGACGCAGTGGAGATGGTGCCGCCCAATGTGTACATCGATGCGCCGACGCTCAGCCATCAGATGCTCGAAGAGCTCAAGGACGCGCTGTTTCGGGTCCGAGGTGTGGAAGCGATCACTGTGGTCGATATCCTCCCGGGGCAGCGTCGCCACCTGCAACTGGACGCGTTGCTCGCCGCCATGACTGACCCGGTGCTGGCTCTGGACAGCGCCGGGCACGTGCTGCTGGCCAACCCGGCACTCATCGCGCTGATTGGCCGGGAGCCCGCGGGTGAATCCATCGGTGAGCTGTTCAGCGACCCCAGTCTGCATGTCGCCCTGCTGGAAAACGGCTTTCGTCTACCGCTGCGCGAGATCAACCTGAATGGTGAAGCCCTGCTGCTGGACGCCACGCCGATTACCGAAGCCGGCGCGCTGATTACCCTGTACCTGCCCAGCCGAATCGGCGAACGCCTGTCGGCATTGCACCATGATCACGCCGAAGGTTTCGACGCCTTGCTTGGCGACTCAGCCGCCATTCGCACCCTCAAGGCAAGGGCGCAACGGGTGGCGGCGCTGGATGCACCGCTGCTGATTCAGGGTGAAACCGGCACCGGCAAAGAGTTGGTTGCCCGCGCCTGTCACGCCAGCAGCGCCCGCCACGGCGAGCCGTTCCTGGCTCTGAACTGCGCAGCGCTGCCGGAAAACCTCGCTGAAAGCGAACTGTTCGGCTATGCCCCGGGTGCCTTTACCGGGGCCCAGCGTGGCGGTAAACCGGGGCTGATGGAACTGGCCAACCAAGGCACCGTATTCCTCGATGAAATCGGCGAAATGTCACCCTATCTGCAAGCCAAATTGCTGCGTTTTCTCAACGATGGCAGCTTCCGCCGCGTCGGTGGCGATCGGGAAGTAAGGGTCAATGTGCGCATTCTCAGCGCCACCCACCGCGATCTGGAAAAAATGGTCAGCGAAGGCACCTTCCGTGAAGACCTGTTCTACCGCCTCAACGTCCTCAATCTGGAGGTTCCGCCGTTGCGCGAGCGCGGTCAGGACATTCTGTTACTGGCCCGATACTTCATGGAACAGGCGTGCGCACAGATTCAGCGTCCGGTCTGCAGGCTTGCACCCGGCACCTACCCTGCCCTGCTCGGCAACCGCTGGCCAGGCAACGTGCGGCAATTGCAAAACGTGATTTTTCGCGCGGCCGCCATTTGCGAACACACTCAAGTGGATATAGGCGACCTGGATATCGCCGGCACCGCCGTGGCGCGTCAGAACGACAGCTCGATCGACAGTCTCGAACATGCCGTCGAAACCTTTGAGCGGAATCTGCTGGAAAAGCTTTATGCGGACTACCCTTCCACCCGCCAACTGGCCAATCGCCTGCATACCTCGCACACCGCAATCGCTCATCGCCTGCGAAAATATGGAATTCCCGACAAGCGTTAGTCGATTAGCGTCATTTATCGAAAATATATTCCGAGAAGTTTCATTTAATAACTAATCTGCCGATAACGATCTGGTATTGTCCATGAACCTCTTATCATCCATTTGAATGGATGTCCGTAGTGTGATTACGGCCGTAATGGCATAAAGGTCAGGTAGTACCGGGAAGTCATATGCCAACCTCGCCAGTGGACCGCCCGCTCGTCGATGCTCAGTCTCGCGCTGAAAAAATCGTCGAATCCCGCCGCCAGAAAATCCTCCTCAAGACTGGTGCACTGCAGGATGCCATTTTCAACAGCGCCTATTTCTCCAGCATCGCAACAGACGAACACGGCGTTATCCAGATATTCAATGTCGGCGCCGAACGCATGCTCGGTTATCACTCCGAGGACGTTGTCGACAAAATCACACCTGCCGACATCTCCGACCCCGCCGAGCTCATCATCCGCGCAGCAGCCCTCAGCCATGAACTCAACACGCCCATCACACCGGGCTTCGAGGCTCTGGTATTCAAGGCTTCGCGTGGCATCGAAGACATCTACGAACTCACCTACATCCGCAAGGATGGCAGCCGCCTGTCGGCCATGGTCTCGGTCACATCGCTGCGCGACAGCGCCGAAACCATCATCGGTTATCTGCTGATCGGCACCGACAACACTGCGCGCAAACAGGAAGAAGAAGCTCAGGCATTACTGGATCAGCGCTTGCGGGACCAACAGTTCTATACCCGCTCGCTGATCGAATCGAACATCGATGCGCTGATGATGACCGACCCGCAAGGCATCATTTCCGACGTCAACAAGCAGATGATGGCGCTGACCGGACGCACTCGCGACGAATTGATCGGTGCGCCCTGCAAAAACTTCTTCACCGACCCGGCGAGTGCCGATGCCGCGATCAAGCGCGTGCTCAGCGAGCACAAGGTCAGTGACTACGAACTTACCGTGCGGGCCTATGACGGCACTGAAACCGTGGTGTCCTACAACGCTGCCACCTTTCACGACCGTGACCGCAAGCTCAAGGGTGTCTTCGCCGCAGCCCGCGACGTGACCGAGCGCAAGCGTTTCGAGCGAACACTGGAAGAAAAGAATATCGAGCTGGAACACGCCAGCCACATGAAGTCCGAGTTTCTTGCCACCATGTCGCACGAACTGCGCACGCCGCTGAACGCCGTGATCGGTTTTTCCGAGGCACTCAGGGACGGCATGGTCGGCGACATGACCGATGCCCAGCGACGCTACATAGGCGATATCTTCAATAGCGGCCAGCATCTGTTGTCACTGATCAATGACATCCTCGACCTGTCCAAGGTCGAGGCCGGCATGATGACGCTGGAGCTCGAATCGGTGGATCTGGACGAACTGCTCGGCAACAGCCTGCTGATCGTTCGCGAGCAAGCCGCACTGCAACATATCCAGCTGAAGCTGGAAACAGAGGCCGACTTCGGCGTGCTTGAGCTCGACCGGCGCAAGACCAAACAGATCGTCTACAACCTGCTGGCCAACGCCGTGAAATTCAGCGAGCCCGGTGGCTGGGTGACACTGGCGGTGCGTCTGGTGCCGCTTGCTCAGGCAGGCCTTATCGACGGTGACTGGCCGACCTACGGATTTGCGCTTCCCTCCAGCGACTGTGAGCAGTTTCTGGAACTGAGTGTCAGCGACACCGGAATCGGCATCGCCCAAAGTGACATGAGCAAGCTGTTCAAGGCGTTCAGCCAGATCGACAGCGGCCTGGCACGCAAATTCGAAGGCACCGGACTGGGCCTGGCGATGGTCAAGCAGCTCGCCGAACTTCACGGCGGCTGCGTCGCAGTGGCCAGCGTGAAAGACCTCGGCGCACGCTTCGTTGTGTGGCTGCCCATCCGCTCACCTGAATCAGCGGAGGCACGATGGCCCAGATCCTGATCATTGAAGACAACGCGGCGAATATGCGTCTGGCAGAGCTGTTGCTGACCAGCGCCGGGCACGCTGTGCTGTCGGCCGTCGATGCCGAAAGCGGCCTGAAACTGGCTCGCGAGCGCCAGCCCGACCTGATCCTGATGGACATCCATCTGCCGGAAATGGACGGCCTGACCGCCACGTCGCTATTGAAGAAAGACGCCGGCACAGCCGCGATCCCGGTGATCGCACTGACCGCGATGGCCATGAAGGAAGACAAGGAGAAGATCCGCCTGGCGGGCTGCAACGCTTATGTTATCAAGCCGTTGCGCTACAAGGAGTTGTACCGGGTCATCGACACCCTGCTGGAAAAAAATCTGCCTCAACAGTCCATTACCTGAGCATTCGATATGACCCAGAGCGCCGCGACCATCCTGATTATCGATGACGACGTCCATGTCCGGGACCTGCTGGAGGTGCTCTTGCAGAACCAGGGTTATCGGACACTGACGGCGGAATCAGGCGAGCTGGCGCTGGCCATGGTCAAACAACAGGCACCCGACCTGATCCTGCTCGATATCATGATGCCGGGCATGGACGGCTATGAAGTCGCCACCCAGCTCAAGGCCGAAAAGGGCACCGCCAATATACCGATCATCATGCTCTCGGCTCTCGACGAGCAGAGTGCCCGCCTCTCGGGACTGGAGGCCGGGGCCGAGGAATACCTCAACAAGCCTGTGGACAGCGCCGAACTGTGGCTGCGTGTGCGTAATCTGCTGCGCCTCAAGTCCTTTGGCGACTACCTGAAAAGCCACAGCCTGATCCTCGAAGACCAATTGCAGCAGCGCACCATCGATCTCGAGCGCTTTCGCACGGTGATGGACGCTTCCGAAGACGCGATTTTCCTGATCAACCGCAACACCATGAGCCTGATCGAATTCAACCGCCGCGCCTGCCAGTTGCTCGGCTACACCGCTGAGGAACTGTCACACAAGACGCCTGCCGAACTGGGCGAAACGTCCATGGAGCAGCTTGAGGTCGTGTACGACCAGATCATTGCCGGCAAAGGCCCCAGCGAGCCACTGGAAACCCAGATTCGCGACAAGAGTGGCCGGGATGTCGAAGTCGAAATCCATCGCCAGGCGTACCGCACCGGCGAGGACTGGGTCATCGTCGGCATCGTGCGCGACATCACCCGGCGCAAGGAAAGCGACCAACGCCTGCTGACCATGGCCCACTACGACACGCTGACCGGCCTGCCCAACCGGGACCTGTTTTTTACCAGCCTGCAAATGGGCATGACCCAGGCGGCCATCAGTCGCTGGAAGCTGGCGGCCCTGACGGTCAATATCGACGGTTTCAAGAACATCAACGAAACCTGGGGGCATGTGCTGGGCGATGAGGTGCTGCTGGAAGTCAGCCGCCGACTGTCGAACTGCCTGAATGCCAGCGACACCCTTGGCCGCGTGGACGGCGATCAGTTCGCCCTGATTCTGATGCTTCGTCCCGGCCAGGCGGATACCCGGCAAACGCTCGAGCGCATCCGCAACGCATTGCGAGCGCCCTTCCACATAGAAGGCCAGAGCCTGGTCATGACCGCCAGCATCGGTATTGCGCTGTACCCGGAGGACGGCGAAGACTCACGCGAGCTGATCAGACACGCCTACACCGCCATGAACAGCGCCCGAAAAATCGGCCCGGACAACTACCGGTTCTATACGCCGCAGATGAACGCCGATGTTTCGGCACGCCTGGACCTTGAGGCTGCCCTGCGCGAAGCCGTGCGTAATCAGTCCTTCGAAATCGTCTACCAACCCAAGCTGGACCTGAACAACGACCGCATATGCGGGCTTGAGGCGCTGTTGCGCTGGCCACGCCCAGGCCATCCAGGCGTTTCGCCCGCTGTATTCGTTCCTGTGCTGGAAAGCCTCGGCCTGATCGGTGAAGTCGGCAACTGGGTGGTCGACAGCGTCTGCGCGCAGATCGCGCGCTGGCAACGCTCCGGGCTGGGATTGTTTCAGGTAGCGGTCAACATTTCGGGGCAACAGATTTCCAGCAGCAGCCTGGTTGCCGACATTCGTCAGGCCCTCGAAAAACACAATGTTGCGCCGCAGTGGCTTGAGGTCGAACTGACAGAAAGTTCGCTGATGGAAAATACCACGCACACCATCGCCACCCTGGGAGCGCTGCGGGCCAATCGCGTGAGTATTTCCATCGATGACTTCGGCACCGGCTATTCAAGCCTGGCGTACCTGCGCCGCTTTCCTATAGACAAGCTTAAAATCGACATCGCATTCATTCGTGAAGTGACCAGCAATCCACAGGACGCCGCCATTGCCAGAGCCATCATCGAGCTGGCTCACAGCCTCGACCTGCAGGTGATCGCCGAGGGTGTGGAAACCCCGGAGCAACTGGCGTTCCTGAGGGAAAACCACTGCGATCAAATCCAGGGTTATCTGATCAGCAAGCCGCTGCCGCTTGAAGAGCTCGAAACGTTTTTGTGCTCACCGGAAAAGAAAGCCGCGTCAGGTAAAGGGTGACGCGCGACTGATGCGTCCGGCCTGCTTGAGAACGATGACCACTGCGGGATGGATGCACTCACTGCAACCCACTCGTAACGAAAACGATCCACTGTAACGATTTCACTCCAAAACACTTCATTCCGTGCGTATCAAGGCCTTGATCAATCAGGTATTTTCAAATACCTGACGACTGTAGCGTTTTCGCTACACCCAAGATCTACAGGCTCAGTTAAAAAAAATACAACCCTTTGATTTAATTAAAAAAACAAAACATGGCCGCTAAATTGCTAAGTCATAGCTCATATTGCTTGCGTCCTGCGCGAGCCCTGTTCTCCTAGGAGTTTGTATGAGCGATTTGCGATTCACCGTTGACCATGAATGGCTGCGTGCCGAAACCGACGGCAGCGTAACGGTCGGCATTACGCCCTACGCGCAGGAATCGCTGGGCGATGTGGTCTTCGTGCAGCTCCCCGAATTACAGGCCTACACTCAACACGCTGAAGTGTCAGTGGTGGAATCGGTGAAAGCGGCCAGCAGCATCAACATGCCGCTGGACGGTGAAGTCGTCGAGGTCAATTCCGCCCTCGACGCCACACCGGAGCTGGTCAATGAAGATGCCCTCGGTGCGGGCTGGTTCTTCCGCTTCGTTCCACAAGATGCCAACGCCATTCACGGCCTGCTGGATCAGGACGCCTACGACCGCCTGATCAAAGCCAACGCCGAAGCCTGAGGAGCACGCCATGACTGACCGTATTGAACTGACCACTGCCAACGAATTCATCGCCCGTCACATTGGCCCCCGGGCGGCCGACGAGCAGGCCATGCTGCAAACACTGGGTTTCGATTCAATTGATGCGCTGAGCGAAAGCGTCATTCCGGAAAGCATCAAGGGCACCAGCGTTTTGAACCTGCCTGCCGGGCAGAGCGAAGCTGATGCGCTGGCCTCCATCAAGGCCATCGCCAGCAAGAATCAGCTGTTCAAGACCTACATCGGCCAGGGTTACTACAACACCCACACGCCAGCACCGATCCTGCGCAACCTGCTGGAAAACCCGGCCTGGTACACCGCCTACACGCCCTATCAGCCAGAAATTTCCCAAGGCCGCCTGGAGTCACTGCTCAATTTCCAGACACTGATCAGCGACCTCACCGGCCTGCCGATTGCCAACGCCTCTCTGCTCGACGAAGCCACCGCGGCCGCCGAGGCAATGACCTTTTGCAAACGCTTGAGCAAAAACAAGGCTAGCCAACAGTTTTTCGCGTCCAGCCACTGCCACCCGCAGACCCTCGACGTGCTGCGTACCCGCGCCGAGCCGCTGGGCATCACCGTGGTCGTAGCCGACGAGCACGAGCTGGGCGATGTCAGCGATTACTTCGGCGCGCTGCTGCAATACCCGGCCAGCAATGGTGACGTATTCGATTACCGCGAGCTGGTCGAGCGCTTCCACGCGGCCAATGCACTGGTCGCCGTGGCTGCCGACCTGCTGGCCCTCACCCTGCTGACCCCGCCAGGCGAATTCGGCGCTGACGTGGCAATCGGGAGCGCGCAACGCTTCGGCGTGCCGCTGGGCTTCGGAGGCCCGCATGCGGCCTACTTCTCGACCCGCGATGCCTTCAAACGTGACATGCCCGGCCGTCTGGTCGGCGTGTCGGTAGATCGTCACGGCAAGCAGGCCCTGCGTCTGGCCATGCAGACCCGCGAACAGCATATTCGTCGCGAGAAGGCCACCAGCAACATCTGCACCGCGCAGGTGCTGCTGGCCAACATCGCCAGCATGTACGCGGTCTATCATGGTCCGCGCGGCCTGACACAGATCGCCAATCGCGTTCACCACCTGACCGCAATTCTGGCTGAAGGCCTGAGCAGCCTGGGCCTGAAGGCCGAGCAGGCATTTTTCTTCGACAGCCTGACCCTGCACACCGGCGGCAGAACCGCTGCACTGCATGCCGCCGCACGCGCCAGGCACATCAACCTGCGCGAAATCGATGACCAGCGTCTGGGTCTGTCGCTGGACGAAACCACCTCGCAGTCGGCCGTTGAAACCCTGTGGGCAATCTTCGCCAGCGAAGGCCAGAGCCTGCCGGACTTCGCCGCATTGGCAGACAGCGTGCAATCGCGTCTGCCGGCCGGGCTGTTGCGTCAGTCAGCGATCCTCAGCCACCCGGTGTTCAACCGCTATCACTCGGAAACCGAGCTGATGCGCTACCTGCGCAAACTGGCCGACAAGGACCTGGCGCTGGATCGCACCATGATTCCGCTGGGCTCGTGCACCATGAAGCTCAACGCTGCCAGCGAAATGATCCCGGTGACCTGGGCCGAGTTCGGCAACCTGCACCCGTTTGCTCCGGCCGAGCAAAGCGCCGGTTACCAGCAACTGACCGACGAACTGGAGGCCATGCTCTGTGCGGCCACCGGTTATGACGCGATCTCGCTGCAGCCGAACGCTGGTTCACAGGGTGAATACGCCGGACTGCTGGCGATCCGCGCCTATCACCAGAGCCGTGGCGATGAACATCGCGACATCTGCCTGATCCCGTCCTCGGCGCACGGTACCAACCCGGCGACTGCCAACATGGCGGGTATGCGCGTCGTAGTGACTGCTTGTGATGCGCGCGGCAACGTCGACATCGAGGACCTGCGCGCCAAGGCCATTCAGCATCGTGACCAGCTTGCGGCAATCATGATCACTTACCCGTCGACCCACGGCGTGTTCGAAGAAGGCATTCGCGAAATCTGTGGCATCGTTCATGACAACGGTGGCCAGGTCTACATCGATGGCGCAAACATGAACGCCATGGTCGGCCTGTGCGCTCCGGGCAAATTCGGCGGCGATGTATCGCACCTCAACCTGCACAAGACATTCTGCATCCCCCACGGCGGTGGCGGCCCGGGCGTTGGCCCGATCGGCGTCAAATCCCATCTCGCCCCGTTCATGCCCGGCCATGCACGCATGGAGCGCAAGGAAGGCGCGGTCTGCGCAGCACCGTTCGGCAGCGCCAGCATTCTGCCCATTACCTGGATGTACATCCGCATGATGGGCGGTGACGGCCTCAAACGCGCTTCGCAACTGGCGATTCTCAACGCCAACTACATCTCGCGCCGCCTGGAGGAGCATTACCCAGTGCTCTACACCGGCAGCAATGGTCTGGTCGCCCACGAGTGCATTCTCGACCTGCGCCCGATCAAGGACAGCAGCGGCATCAGCGTTGATGACGTGGCCAAGCGTCTGATCGATTTCGGCTTCCATGCCCCGACCATGTCGTTCCCGGTTGCCGGGACGCTGATGATCGAGCCGACCGAGAGTGAATCCAGAGAAGAACTGGACCGCTTCTGCGATGCCATGATCAAGATCCGCGAAGAAATCCGCGCAGTTGAAAACGGCACTCTGGACAAGGATGACAACCCGCTGAAAAACGCGCCGCATACCGCTGTGGAAATCGTCGGCCAGTGGAGCCATCCTTACAGCCGCGAACAGGCGGTGTACCCGGTCGATTCGTTGATTGAGAACAAGTACTGGCCTCCGGTCGGTCGTGTCGACAACGTCTTCGGCGACCGCAACCTGGTCTGCGCCTGCCCGTCCATCGAGAACTATCAGGAAGCGTGACAGCCCCCGCCCGGCATTGCCTGATCGCGCTGCGCGCACAGGCCGTGCCATTGGCACGGCCCGCTCAACAAGGAATCGAACATGTCCACAGAATCACTGCTGACCACTCCCCTGCACGCCCTGCACCGCGAACTCGGCGCGAAGATGGTGCCCTTCGCCGGTTACGACATGCCTGTTCAATACCCGGCTGGCGTAATGAAAGAGCACCTGCACACCCGCGCACAGGCCGGTCTGTTCGATGTCTCGCACATGGGCCAGATTCGCCTCACCGGTACGGACGCGGCCAAGGCACTCGAAGCCCTGGTGCCGGTGGACATCATTGACCTGCCGGTCGGCATGCAGCGTTACGCGATGTTCACCGACGAGAACGGCGGCATTCTCGATGACCTGATGGTGGCCAATCTTGGCAACGACCAGTTGATGCTGGTGGTCAACGCGGCCTGCAAGGATCAGGATCTGGCGCACCTGTGCAAGCACCTGGCCGGGCATTGCAAGATCGAACCACTGTTCGAAGAACGCGCCCTGCTCGCGCTGCAAGGGCCGGCCGCGGTGACCGTACTGGCACGCCTCGCTCCGGAAGTTGCCAAAATGACCTTCATGCAGTTCGCTAGCGTCACGCTGCTCGGCGTCAAATGCTATGTCAGTCGCTCGGGCTATACCGGTGAAGACGGCTATGAAATTTCAGTGCCTGCCGAACAGGCTGAAGCCTTGGCACGCCGCCTCCTGAATGAGCCGGA
This sequence comes from Pseudomonas cerasi, assembly GCF_900074915.1. Taxonomy (GTDB): domain Bacteria; phylum Pseudomonadota; class Gammaproteobacteria; order Pseudomonadales; family Pseudomonadaceae; genus Aquipseudomonas; species Aquipseudomonas cerasi. The sequence continues at coordinate 1,168,639 of NZ_LT222319.1, read as the reverse complement.
AGTGGCACCGATCGGTCTGGGCGCACGTGATTCGCTGCGACTGGAAGCCGGTCTGTGCCTGTACGGCCATGATATGGACACACACACCTCGCCGATCGAGGCCAGTCTGTTGTGGGCCATTTCCAAAGTGCGTCGCGCCGACGGTGCGCGTGCAGGCGGCTTTCCGGGCGCCGAGCGAATCTTTGCCCAGCAACAGAACGGCGTCAGCAAGAAGCGAGTCGGCCTGCTCCCCCAGGAGCGCACACCCGTGCGTGAAGGTACCGAGATCGTCGATGAACAGGGCGCTGTTATCGGTACCGTATGCAGCGGCGGTTTTGGGCCGTCGCTGACCGGGCCGCTGGCCATGGGTTATCTGCATAACGATTACACGGCGCTGAATACACCTGTCTGGGCAATGGTGCGCGGCAAGAGAGTCCCCATGCTCGTCGCAAAAATGCCTTTTGTTGCGCAATGTTACTTCCGCAGTTAAATAGCGGCGTCAAAAAAACAGCAACACTTCGGTGTTGCTGAAGCGCTGTTCCCCAGCAGTGTTTCGTCAGTATTTCGAACACGTGAACAGCCTGTCATATATGCAAAAAATGCACCTATAAAGTGCAAAATGTTATGACGGATCAATCACCGTGCACGCGGCGCAAACACTGCGCATACAAGGCCAAAGCCCCGGAAACAGGGTGCCAAGCAAGGGGGTTGTATTTGTAACGGGACTTGGCGTAGAGTTTCCGAACTGTGTTTGCATGGGTCGCCGAATCTGGACCTGGGCAGTAGCTCTAGGTTTGCTACAACCCGTTCTACGTTTCTTACTTCCTGCAACCAGCCCCAGTGCTCTTTCATACGAAAGAGGCTGTAACCAATTCAAGTCAAGCGTCAAGGAAATAAGAAAATGGCTGAACGTCAGAGCGGTACCGTCAAGTGGTTCAACGACGAAAAAGGTTTTGGTTTTATCACTCCTGAGAGCGGGCCGGATCTGTTCGTACACTTCCGCGCCATTCAGGGTAACGGGTTCAAGAGCCTGAAAGAAGGTCAGAAAGTTACCTTCGTTGCGGTGCAGGGCCAGAAAGGCATGCAGGCTGACGAAGTTCAAGCCGAAGGCTGATAACGACGCACCCACGCAGATACAAGAAAGCCTCTGGCAGCGATGCCAGGGGCTTTTTTGCATGCGGGATTTGCAGGGCTCCGCAAGCGCCCATGAAAAAAGCCGACCCGAGGGTCGGCTTTTTTCAGTAAGGCGGATGTATTACCCGGCGCGGCGTAACAGAAGTACCCCGGCCAGCGCACAGGCGGCGGCAGGTAGCAGCACTGCCAGCAAAGGCGGGAAGCCGAACAGCAAGCTCGATGGACCGAGCAGGTCCTGAATGATACGGAAGGTAAAGCCGACCACCACACCGGTGAACACGCGCTGCCCCAGCGTAACCGAACGCAGCGGGCCGAAGATGAACGAGATCGCCATCAGCACCAATGCGACGGTCACCGCCGGTTGCAGGACCTTGGTCCAGAATGCCAGCCAGTAGCGGCCATTGCTCAAGCCCTGATCAGCCAGGTAATGCGCGTAGCTCCAGAGGCCGCTGATGGACAGCGACTCGGGCGGCATGATCACCGTGCTCAGCAGTTGTGGGCTCAGCGCCACGTCCCAACGCTCGACCGGGGTGTTGATGACCTTGGTGCTGCCGTCATTGAAGTGCGTGGTGGTGACGTCCTTCAATTCCCAGTAATCGGTTTTGAAGTTGGCCTCTTTAGCAAAGCTGGAGGTCAGCATGTGGCGCTGATCGTCGAAACGATAACGTGTCACACCGAGCATCAGGCCATTGGGCTGTACCGTGTTGATGTGGATGAACTCATCGCCCTGGCGGTGCCACAGACCATGACGGGCGCTCTGCGCATCACCTGAGCCCTGCGCCAGCGAGCGCGCGGCCTGAGCCTGGTTCTCGGCATAGGGAGCGACGTATTCGCCGACCAGCACGCCCGCGATCATCAGCAGCAGCATAGGCTTCATGACCGCCCAGACGATGCGCCCGATGGACACACCCGCCGCACGCATGATGGTCAGCTCGCTGCTGCTGGCCAGCGTACCCAGACCGATCAGGCAACCGATCAGGGCGGCCATCGGCAAGGTGTCGTAGACACGACGTGGCGCCGTCAGCATGACGTAGCTGAGGGCATCCGCCAGTGTGTAGGTGTCGCTGATATCGCCCATCTCGTCGATGAACGCGAACAGCGAGACCAGACCCAGAATGATGCCCAGAACCGCGAGAATCGCCAGCAGGACGCTTTTGCCAATGTATCGATCAAGCTTGACCACGAGTCACCTCCGTGACGCTGCGACGACTCGCCATCTTCAGACGCAGAGGCTCCCAATAGAACAGCAACAGGCCGATGGACAGGTAGATGGCATGCACCCACCACATCCCCAGACTGAGTGGCAGCTTGCCTTTCTCCAGCGAACTGCGCACCGAAATCAGAATGGCCAGGTACGACATATACAGCAGGATCGCCGGCAGCAGTTTCAGGTAACGGCCCTGACGCGGATTGACCCGTGACAGCGGAATGGCCATCAGTGTCACGATGAACACCGACAGCGGCAGCGAAATACGCCACTGCAACTCGGCCACGGAACGCGGTGCCGGGTTGCCGATCAGCTCGCTGGTCGGGATGGCTTCACGGTCGGTGATTTCTTCACTGATTTCCGGCTTGGGCAGCATCGCCCCGTAGGTGTCGTACTTGATCACGCGATAGTCGGCCGCCCCGGGATTGCCGTCATAGCGATAGCCGTTCTCGAGGATCAGGAAGCGACTGCCGTTGGGCCGTACCTCCTGGTGGCCCTTCTCCGCGACCAGCACGGTGATGCCGTTGTCCTTGCTCTTGTCGCTGGACATGCGCTTTTCAGAGATGAACACACCGGCCAGTTGCGAGCGGTCCTCCGACAGTTCCTTGGTGTAGGTGATACGCGTACCGTCGCGCAGCGCTTGAAAACGGCCCGGCACCAGCGTGTCGAACTCGGTCATGGCGTCCTGCTGATTGATCAGCAGCGAAAACTGCGTAGCGCCCTGCGGAGCCAGGCTGAAGCTCAGCCAGGCAACCAGCAGACCGACCAGCGTGGCCGGCCCCATGGTGATGGCCAGCAGACGCTGCTGACTCATGCCGGTGGCGGCCAGCACGGTCATCTCGCTTTCCAGGTACAGGCGTCCGTACGCCATGAGGATGCCGAGGAACAGGCCAAGGGGCAGAATGACCTGCAGAAAGCCCGGCAGGCGAAAACCCATGATCAGGAACAGTACGCCCGGATCGAGTGCACCGGATGCGGCCTGCGCCAGGTACTTGATGAAGCGTCCGCTCATGATGAAGACCAGCAGTACGGCGCTGACCGCACTCAAGGTAAGCAGCACTTCTCGGGACAGATAACGGAAGACAATCAAACCAGACACTCCAGAGTTGTCAGGCTCAGGCAGCCAAACAGGGAAAATTTGTGAGCCACGGCAACCAGAGCTTCACGCCGAAAAAAGGCGTGGGCCTCAAAAAATATGCGGCATTATCCTGTGATTGTGTGTTTCTGTCACTGCGCACCGGGGATAGTTCGCACATAGACGCCAGACAGGCAGCTCTGCGGGGTTGTCAGCAGTCGTGCAGCGGGGTCAAACTGCAAGGCTTAGCGCAGGCATCGCCCCTGAAAACACTCAGGCCATGCCGCGTACGACATTTATATTGCGACTCTCATCGTCTATTCGGGGACCCCACATGGAATTGGTTGTTAAAAGCGTAAGCCCAGAAACCTTGAAAACCGCAACGCTGGTGGTCACCGTCGGTGAAAGCCGTGTACTGGCCGGTGCGGCCAGAACGGTGGATATCCTCAGCGGCGGAGCCATTTCGCTGATCCTCAAGCGCGGCGATCTGGCCGGCAAGGTCGGCCAGAGCCTGCTGTTGCACAATCTGCCCAACATCAAGGCCGAACGCGTGCTGCTGGTGGGTACTGGCAAGGAAGACGAGCTCTCGGACCGTCAGTTGAAAAAACTCGTCGGCGCAGCGCTCACCTGCCTCAAGGGCCTGGGCGGTACCGATGCAGCGATCGCGCTCGATGACCTGGCGGTGAAAAACCGCGACACCTATGGCATGGCTCGTCTGCTGGTCGAAGCCCTGGCCGACGGTGAATACGTCTTCGACCGCTTCAAGAGCCAGAAGGCCGAAGTTCGCGCCCTGAAGAAAATCACCCTGCTGACCGACAAGGTCAAGGCGGCCGATGTCGAACGCGCGTCGACTCACGCTCAGGCAATCGCCACCGGCATGGCACTGACCCGCGACCTCGGCAATCTGCCGCCGAACATCTGCCATCCGACCTACCTGGGCGAAGAAGCCAAGGCGCTGGGCAAGGCACACAAGAACCTGAAAGTGGAAGTCCACGACGAGAAGAAACTGGCCGACCTGGGCATGGGTTCTTTCCTCGCGGTAGCACAGGGCAGCGCCCAGCCGCCGCGCCTCATCGTCATGAACTACCAGGGTGCCAAAAAAGGCGACCAGCCGTTCGTGCTGGTCGGTAAAGGCATCACCTTCGATACCGGCGGCATCAGCATCAAGCCTGCCTCGGGCATGGACGAGATGAAGTTCGACATGTGCGGCGCTGCCAGCGTGTTCGGCACCCTGCGTGCGGTGCTCGAATTGAAGCTGCCGATCAATCTGGTGTGCATTCTGGCCTGTGCCGAAAACATGCCGAGCGGCACCGCGACACGTCCGGGCGACATCGTCACGACCATGAGCGGCCAGACCGTCGAAATCCTCAACACCGACGCCGAAGGCCGTCTGGTGCTGTGCGATGCACTGACCTACGCCGAGCGTTTCAAGCCGCAGGCGGTCATCGATATCGCAACCCTGACCGGCGCCTGCGTCGTTGCACTGGGCGGCCACACCTCCGGCCTGCTGGGCAATAACGACGCACTGATCAATCAGTTGCTCGACGCGGGCAAACAGGCCGATGACCGTGCCTGGCAGTTGCCGTTGTTCGATGAGTACCAAGAGCAACTCGACAGCCCGTTCGCCGACATCGCCAACATCGGCGGCCCGAAAGGCGGCACCATCACCGCGGCCTGCTTCCTGTCGCGCTTCACCAAGGCCTACCACTGGGCTCACCTGGACATCGCCGGCACGGCATGGCTGAGCGGCGGCAAGGAAAAAGGCGCCACCGGGCGTCCGGTTCCGCTGCTGACCCAATACCTGCTCGACCGCGCCGGCGTATAAAAAGAGACCCTGGCGTATCGACTGCACAGTCGATACGCCTCCGGTTCTGGAACCCACATGACTCAAGTCGACTTCTACATCCTGCCCAGCGCCGATCCTGCGGCCCGCCTGGACTTTGCCTGCAAGCTGACGGAAAAGGCCTGGCGCCTGGGTCACAAGGTCTATCTGCATTGCAGCGATGCTGCGCAGCGTGAGGACCTCGATGCCCGGCTCTGGCGTTTCAGAGGTGAAGTGTTTCTACCCCATGGCGACGCCGAGAGCGATCACGATGCTGCCGTGGTACTGGGCCTGGGCGACGACTCGGGCGAACACAGTGACCTGCTGGTCAACCTCGACCTGAGCATTCCGGCCTTCTTCAAACGTTTCGCCCGCGTGGCCGAAGTCGTTGTCGAAGACCCCGCCATACGTCTTGCCGCACGCGAGAGTTTCCGTTCCTATCGCGAACAGGGCTATCCTCCGCAAGATCACCGACTGCAGCGCCTTTGAGGACACGATGGATACTTCAAAAAAAGCTGAATCCGCGCACTTGCTGAACGACCTCGAGTCGATCCGCCAACTGCTCGGCGATGACCCCGCACACTCCCCCGTGTCGAACGACACGGCTCGTCCCGAAGGCCAGATTCCCCTGTTGTTCGATGTCGTCGGCGCTCGCCCCGACGCGGCGTATCAACAGGACTTCGACGAAGACGACATCCCGACACTGACACCTGACGCCCATACAGCGCCCGCCCCGCAGGTGCAGCAGACAGCCCAGCCGCAAGCGCAGCCCAACCCTGATGCACTGTTACATCTGGACAGCGAGTTGCGCGCAGCCGCGCAATTGATCATGCAGGACGTGATCGACGACTTCGCCCCGCATATCGAAAACGAAATCAAGCGTCGGCTGGAGGCAAGGCTGGAGCGGCTATTGGCGCAGCAGCAGAAGTGAAGTTTCTGGCTCGGGACCTGCACCTCGGGTAACTGGCTGCGAGCGTATCAGAGCCGCCAGCCGACCCTCGGACCACTCGCCGCCTACTGACAGATCTGCCAGTTGTGGCCCGGCACTTATGGCTTGTCGCTGGCCGTCAGGTCTATACTTACCGGTTTCCGAATCAATGCCACAGGTTCCCGCCGCGCATGGACAAGACTTACCAGCCGCACGCCATCGAAACTTCCTGGTACCAGACCTGGGAGTCCGAGAACTACTTCGCTCCGCAAGGCGTGGGTGACTCGTACACCATCATGATCCCGCCGCCGAACGTCACCGGCAGCCTGCACATGGGCCACGGTTTCAATAACGCGATCATGGATGCACTGATCCGTTTCCGTCGCATGCAGGGCCGCAATACGCTGTGGCAACCGGGCACCGACCACGCCGGCATCGCCACGCAGATGCTGGTCGAGCGTCGTCTCGAAGCGCAAGGCGTAAGCCGTCATGAACTGGGCCGCGAGAAGTTTCTGGACAAGATCTGGGAATGGAAAGCCGAATCGGGCGGCAACATCAGCCGTCAGATCCGCCGCCTGGGCTCGTCCGTCGACTGGAGCCGCGAGCGCTTCACCATGGACGACGGCCTGTCCGAAGCGGTGAAGGAAGCCTTCGTGCGCCTGCATGAAGACGGCCTGATCTACCGTGGCAAGCGCCTCGTCAACTGGGACACCAAGCTGCACACCGCCATTTCCGACCTCGAAGTGGAGAACCATGACGAGAAAGGTCATCTGTGGAACCTGCGTTATCCGCTGGCTGACGGCGCAAAGACCGCCGAAGGTCTGGATTACCTGATCGTGGCCACCACTCGCCCGGAAACCATGCTCGGTGATGCCGCCGTCGCCGTGAACCCGCAGGACGAGCGCTACAAGGCGCTGATCGGCAAGTTCGTCGAATTGCCTCTGGTAGGCCGCCGCATCCCGATCATCGCGGATGATTACTGCGATCCCGAATTCGGCACCGGCTGCGTAAAAATCACCCCGGCCCACGATTTCAACGACTATGAAGTCGGCAAACGCCACAACCTGCCGCTGCTGAACATTTTCGACAAGAATGCCAACGTATTGCCCGCCGCTCAGGTGTTCAACCTCGATGGCACGCTGAACGAAAGCGTCGATGGCAGCCTGCCTGCCGCCTACTCCGGCCTGGACCGTTTTGAAGCGCGCAAGCAAATCGTTGCTGCGTTCGACGCCGCCGGCCTGCTGGTCAGCGTCGACGATCACGCCCTTAAGGTGCCGAAAGGCGACCGTTCCGGCACCATCATCGAGCCGTGGCTGACCGATCAGTGGTACGTCTCCACCAAGCCATTGGCCGAGCCTGCGATTGCTGCTGTCGAAGACGGCCGCATCGCGTTCGTGCCCAAGCAGTATGAAAACATGTACTTCTCGTGGATGCGCGACATCCAGGACTGGTGCATCAGCCGTCAGCTCTGGTGGGGCCACCGCATTCCGGCGTGGTACGACGAGTCCGGCAAGGTTTATGTCGGCCGCGACGAAGCCGAAGTCCGTGCCAAGAACGACCTTGGGCCGGAAATCGCGCTGCAGCAGGACAACGACGTGCTGGACACCTGGTTCAGCTCGGGCCTGTGGACCTTCTCCACGCTCGGCTGGCCGGAAAAGACCAAGGCACTGGAAACCTTCCACTCCACCGACGTGCTGGTCACCGGCTTCGACATCATTTTCTTCTGGGTCGCCCGGATGATCATGCTCACCATGCACCTGGTGAAGAACGAGGACGGTACGCCGCAAGTCCCGTTCAAGACCGTCTATGTGCATGGTCTGGTGCGCGACGGTCAGGGCCAGAAGATGTCCAAGTCCAAGGGCAACGTGCTTGACCCGCTGGACATCGTCGACGGTATCGACCTCGAAACGCTGGTAGAGAAACGCACCAGTGGTTTGATGCAGCCGCAACTGGCGAAAAAGATCGAGAAGCAGACCCGTCAGGAATTCGCCGAAGGCATCGCCAGCTATGGCACCGATGCCCTGCGTTTTACCTTCTGCTCACTGGCGTCCACCGGTCGCGACATCAAGTTCGACATGGGCCGCGTCGAAGGCTACCGCAACTTCTGCAACAAGATCTGGAACGCGGCGCGCTACGTACTGGACAAGGGCGAAGACTGCGGCCAGAACGGCGAAGCGGTCGAACTGTCGCTGGCTGATCGCTGGATCATCTCGCAGTTGCAACGCACCGAAGCCGAAGTGACCCGCCAACTGGATCAGTTCCGCTTCGACCTCGCTGCCCAGGCATTGTACGAGTTCATCTGGAATCAGTATTGCGACTGGTATCTGGAGCTGTCCAAGCCCGTGCTGTGGGACGAAACAGCGCCCGTCGAGCGTCAGCGCGGCACACGCCGTACGCTGGTCCGCGTTCTGGAAGTCGCGCTGCGTCTTGCGCACCCGTTCATGCCGTTCATCACCGAAGAAATCTGGCAGCGCCTCGCGCCGCTGGCCGGTGCGCAAGGCAAGACCATCATGCTGCAACCCTGGCCGGTGGCCAACGAAGCACGCATCGATCAGGCGGCCGAAGACGACATCGAATGGCTCAAGGGCCTGATGCTCGCCGTGCGTAACATCCGTGGCGAGATGAACATCGGTCCGGGCAAGCCGCTGCAACTGTTCCTCAAGAACGTCAGCGCCGAAGATCAGCGTCGTTTGAGCGAAAACGATTACCTGCTCAAGAAGCTCGCCAAGCTCGAATCCATGACCGTGCTGACCGAAGGCGCAGAAGCACCGCTGTCCGCCACCGCGCTGGTCGGTGACATGGAAGTACTGGTGCCGATGGCCGGGCTGATCGATAAAGGGGCCGAACTGGCGCGCCTGGACAAGGAAATCCAGCGTCTGCAAGGCGAAGTGCAACGCGTCGGCGGCAAGCTGTCCAACGCCGCCTTCGTCGACAAGGCACCGCCTGAAGTCATCGCCAAGGAACGCGCCAAGCTGACCGAAGCCGAACAGGCACTGGGCAAGCTGGCCGAGCAACACGCACGCATCGCCAGCCTGTAAGGTGGCCAGAAAAGCCAGCCCGATTATGGGCTGGCTTTTTGTTATCTGAACTTCTGTACTGACTTATTCGCGAGCAAGGCCTGTCACGCCGAAGGCGACACGTCGCTTGCTCGCGAATAAGCCAGGCAACTCAACCTCACGGCTGACAATCGAATCCATGACCGATACCCGCAAACCACCGCGCAAGAAGCCTCAGCGGCCAGCCAAACCTGCTGCGCCGCGTGAAAAGGCCACCTTGCACCCGCGCAATCGGCATCAGGGCCAGTACGACTTTGCGAAGCTGATTAAATCCAGCCCCGAACTGGCAGCCTTCGTGATCCTCAATCCTTACGGCAAGGAAAGCATCGACTTCGCCAATCCGCAGGCGGTACGGGTGTTCAACCGCGCGCTGCTCAAAGCGTTCTATGGCATTGCCCATTGGGACATTCCGGCCGATTACCTGTGCCCGCCGATTCCGGGGCGCGCGGACTACCTGCACTTCCTCGCCGACTTGCTTGGAGAGGACAATGAAGGCGTGATCCCACGCGGCGCATCCATCAAGGCGCTGGATATCGGCACCGGAGCCAATTGCATCTACCCGCTGCTGGGGCACAGCGACTATGGCTGGCATTTCGTGGGTTCGGACATCGACAGCACGGCCATCGCGGCGGCTACCACTATCATCAAAGCCAATGGCCTCAGCAAGGCCATCAGCGTGCGCCAGCAGGGCAATCGCAAGCAAATCCTGCTCGGGTTGCTCGACAGCAGCGAACGCTTCCACGTGAGCCTCTGCAACCCGCCCTTCCATGCTTCGCTGGAAGAAGCGCAGCGTGGCAGCCAACGAAAATGGCGCGCACTGGGCAAGGCGGATCCCAAGCGCAAGCTGCCGGTTCTCAACTTCGGCGGGCAATCTCAGGAGTTGTGGTGCGAAGGCGGCGAGATTGGCTTCGTGACCCAATTGATCCAGGAAAGCGCCACATTGCCGGGCCAGGTGGTGTGGTTCAGCACCCTGGTGTCCAAGGCATCCAACCTGCCGCCGATCCAGAGCGCCCTGAAAAAAGCCGGCGCGCTTGAAGTGAAGGTAGTCGAGATGGGCCAGGGCCAGAAACAAAGCCGCTTCGTGGCCTGGACCTTCCTTGACAAGGCACAACGCACACCCCACTGATAAGGCTATCGTGCCGCATCGACGATCGTGCGACGCCACGTCGGCAGGCCTTAATCTCGACTATCGTGCGACGCCGCGTCGGCAGGCCTTAATCTCGATTATCGTGCGACGCTCCGCGTCGCATGCCGTTCTGGACGCTCTGCGTCCTCTCTTGAGTATGCAGTGCAGCACAGATCTGTGACGCGGAGCGTCACGCAAGGCATTCCCACGCTGGAGCGTGAGGAACGATAATCTCAACTACCGTACGACGCTCCGCCGACATGCCTTAGCCACGACTATCGTGCGACGCTCCGCGTCGCATGCCGTTCTGGACGCTCTGCGTCCTCTCTTGAGTATGCAGTGCAGCACAGATCTGTGACGCGGAGCGTCACGCAAGGCATTCCCACGCTGGAGCGTGAGGAACGATAATCTCAACTACCGTACGACACTCCGCCGACATGCCTTAACCTCGACTATCGTGCGACGCTCCGCGTCGCATGCCGTTCTGGACGCTCTGCGTCCTCTCTTGAGTGTGCCGTGCAGCACAGATCTGTGATCAGACGCCCACAAAAAAGCCGTGCCCGGTTAACCGGTGCACGGCTTTTTCACAGCAAGCGGTTGCTTACTTGTTGATCGAGTCGGTCAGCACTTTGGCTGGAACGAACTTGATAACTTTCTTGGCAGCGATTTCGATGGCAGCGCCAGTCGAAGGGTTGCGGCCAGTGCGAGCCGGACGCTCTGCAACTTTCAGTTTGCCGATACCTGGCAAAGTGATTTCCACGCCGTTTTCCAATTGGTCGGCAACAATTTGGCCCAATTGCTCAAGAGCATTACGCGCGGTGGTTTTTGGCGCGTCGATAGCTTCAGCGATATCGGCGATCAATTGGTCTTTAGTAAGAGCCATGGTGGTGTTCCTTCCCTATCAAATTCATTTGGATTGCAGAGCGCAACGTCGGCCCGTGGCCAGGCAACGAACCTGGCCACCCGCTAGCAGCCACGATTAATCGCGAAAGTGTAGATACTGAAACCGGGTAATGGTTCGACCTACGTGTGCGCTAACTGCATGCTTGACGCGCTAAGTGCGCAAGACCGCGCAAAACTAGCACAGAGCCGGGCAAATATCCGCCTCTACCTATCCTTTTGGTCAGGTTTTAATGCTAATTGCACAAAAAACACCCAGCAAACACTCGCTGCAGGCGAAAACCAGCCTGCCCCGGGCCATCAGCCGCATGCGTGCGTTACACTGGGCACCTTGCAACGAGCCGCACGCTCTTCACCTTTTTCAGCCGAGAAGCCCATGCCGATCCGTCACTGCATCGTCCACCTGATCGAGAAGAAACCCGACGGTACGCCCGCTGTTCTCCATGCACGCGACTCCGAACTCGCTGAGTCCCAGGCCATCGAGAACATGCTGGCCGACCTCAACGAAAGCTATAACGCCAAACAGGGCAAGGCATGGGGCCTGTTCCATCCCGAGTCCGGCGCACATCCATTCAGTGGCTGGCTGAAGGAATACATCGACGGTGGCAGCGACTTCACGGCGTTCTCGCGGGTGTCGGTCGAGCACCTGCAAAAGCTCATGGAAGAATCCAATCTGTCAGTGGGTGGCCACGTGCTGTTTGCCCATTATCAGCAAGGCATGACCGACTACCTGGCCATCGCCCTGCTGCACCACAGCGAAGGCGTGGCAGTGAATGCCGAACTGGACGTGACCCCGTCACGACACCTGGACCTTGGCCAATTGCACCTCGCCGCCCGGATCAATATTTCCGAGTGGCAGAACAACAAACAGTCCAAGCAATACATCTCGTTCATCAAGGGCAAGAACGGCAAGAAGGTTTCCGAGTACTTCCGCGACTTCATCGGTTGCCAGGAAGGCGTGGATGGCCCCGGCGAAACCCGCACCCTGCTCAAGGCGTTCAGTGATTTCGTTGAAAGCGAAGACCTGCCGGAAGAATCGGCTCGCGAGAAGACCAAGACCCTGGTCGACTACGCCAGCAGTCAGAGCAAGATGGGCGAACCGATGGGCCTGGAAGAGCTGTCCGAGCTGATCGACGAAGATCGTCCGCGCGCGTTCTATGATCACATCCGCAACAAGGATTACGGCCTGTCCCCGGAAATACCGGCGGATAAGCGCACCCTCAACCAGTTCCGCCGCTTCACCGGCCGCGCCGAGGGGCTGTCGATCAGTTTTGAGGCCCACCTGTTGGGCGACAAGATCGAATACGACGAAACCGCCGGCACCCTGATCATCAAGGGGCTGCCGACGCAACTGACCGACCAGTTGAAGCGGCGGTAATCAACATGCTGCTGCGCACCCTGAAGAAGTTCGCCCTGATCATGCTGGTGGTGGTGATTTACCAGAATTGGGGCAGGATCGAGAATTTCGTCAACCCTCCCCCGGCAGACGTCGCGCAGCGCTACAGCCAGGCAAAAGTGGTGATGTACGCCACCGACTGGTGCGGCTACTGCAAGCAGACCCGGCGTTTTCTGGACAGCAAGGGGATTGCGTATCAGGAGTTCGACATCGAGAAGTCGGAAGAAGGCCGCAAGGCCTATGAAGCGCTGGGCGGCAGAGGCATCCCGCTGATCGACGTCAACGGCACGCTGATCAGGGGGTTTGACCCGGATCAGATACTGGCGGCGCTGAAGTAGCCTACCTGACTATTGTGCCAATGCTCTGCGTCCTCCTTGCGACGCAGAGCATCGTAGAACCTCAGCGCTTCTCGATCCGATAGCCCATTCTCGGGAAGTGTACGTGCACGACACCTGCACGTTCGTCCTCGCGGCGCAGGATCAGTTCTTCGCGGCCGGTAAATACCAGCTCGCCCTCAACCGCTTCGACGCCATAGTCGACTGCAGAAACCGCGACGTTGTCGCCTGCCTTGAAGCCATTTGGATCGACGAAGGTTTCATCCGGCAACGACGCAGGCGTGGCGTTTCTGGCGATGTCGATGGCATCTGCCGAGCTCAGGTCGCTGAACGTGCCATGGCCAAAACCCAGCACACGATCGAGCCAGGCCCTGACACTCGGATAATCATCGACAAAGGGTGCAGTGACCGGCGTCTGCTTGAGAAACCACAATGTATGGGCGACCGAGAAATCGGCAATCGACGGTACGCCGAACAGGAAGTCACCGCCGTGCGAGAGTTGCAGTTCCAGACGCGACATCAGCGTAGGCCATTGGTGTTTGACCTGCTCCACAGGCGGGCGCGACGCAGTGCCGCCGTTGAACAGCGTCGAACGGTCGGCGACGAACGCCTTGGCGGCGTCTGGCGGCACCTTGGCAAAGCGCACAGCCATTGATTCAGGCTGAAACACCAGGCTAACGGCATGCATGAACAACACCGAATCGGCCCAGGCAGCCAGGCCGGCAACCGTGAACTCCTGCCCCTTCGGATAAAACGCCGGCGACGCTTTTTCCTGCTCCAGACGCCGCGCCATCAGCGCAGTGTCACAGTAGATGTCCGCACCCGCCTGCAACACCGGGGTTCTGCGATAACCGCCCGTCAATGCAGTCAGGTCAGGCTTGGGCATGATCGAAGGGATAGTCACCGAACGCCATGTGAGGCCTTTGAAGCCCAGCATCAGGCGGGCTTTTTCGGCGAACAGCGACGTGGGGTAGTGGTGAAGGATCAACTCGGACATGTTCAGCCTCTGTGCACATGGGAAAAACACAGCTTAACCCGCAGCACCCTGCCCGCACACAGCCTCAAACTGACGGGACGGCATCACGCTCATGGATCGATGACGTTGCGTAGCTGGCAGCCAACGCCTCTTTGGCGCTTTTTTTGAGCTTCTTGATCAGCCGCTCATGGCGCAACGCCTCGCCCTTGCTGGGCCATTGTTCAACGTAGACCAGTGCCATCGCCGGACTCGAAGAGAAAAAGCGCGCGCCCTTGCCGCTCTGGTGCATAGCGAATCGGCGCTGCGGATCATCACTGATGCCACAGTACAGCGAGCCGTTGGCAGCGCGCACCAGATAGACAAACCAGGGTTTGCCGACCGCCTGTTCGGCAGTCGGCGCACTCGCGGTGCTGGCAACCTCAGGCACGGCGACTCTCTGAAAAGGTCTTCAGACCCTTGAGCGCCTGAGCCCTCACGGCATTGCGTACCAAAGGCGTCCAGCCAAGCAACAGGCCCTTCAAACCCAAGGCCTGACGCGACCAGCGCCATATGTCGAAATGATCGTGATGCTCGCAGATCTTGCCATCGCGGAACACGAACCGGGCCTGAATATCGTTCACCACCGTGCGCCCGGTCTGGCTGAACAGGTACGTCGCCACCCAGTGCGCACTGCCAGTCTGGTCATCGGCTCGCACCTGATCGAAGACCACCGAGAAATTCTTCGCCCGGGAAGTCAGCATGCGCCACATGTCGCCGACCTGAGCGCCACGCAATTCACCAAAGGCCGGGTCGCTGAACAGCACGTCATCGGTATAACAGGCACTCATCGCCTCGGCATCCAGCTGCGCAAACGCCTCATAAAAGCGGGTGATCAGTGCGCTGTTGGCCTGACTTTGTTCCTCGTAGTTCATGCGTGCACATCCCTCGGCGAATTATCCGTGCACGATAAGCGGCGCCGCTGAAAATGGCGAGGGTTGATGGCGCATCAGCCATCACTTTTACCTGTCCGCATAACGATTTCGCGCTGCACTGAACGCCTCTGAATTTTCAATCACCCAAGTCCACAGCGGAATCATTTGTACCAGCAGCCCCATGCCCAGGTCGGTCAACGAATATTCCACCCTGAGCGGCTTCTCGCAGTAGTCATGGCGGGTGATCAACCCGTCCTGTTCAAGCTGGCGCAAGGTATGAGTGAGCATGCGCTGGGTGACACCGTGCAGCTTTCGGCGCAATTCGGCATGGCGCAAAGGGCTGCTGACGCCGAGGGCATGTACCACACCCAATGACCAGCGGTTTCCGGCGTGGCCGAGAATATCGCGCTTGAGACCATCCTCATCATCGCTGAGCGCAGCACAGGCCGCTTCGGAGCGTCTGACCACTTCCTGCGCGTCCAGCCCGCCCGGAATCACCGATGTGCCTACTTTTTGTATGTCGACAGGCATGCCAGCATCTCTCCCGCCTGAATTGAAAGACTGTCCAAAGGGGTCACCATGCAAGCCGATAACGCAAACGTCAAACAACGCATTCTGGTAATAGGCGCAGGAGAGCTTGGGCTCGCCGTGCTGCGAGGGCTGGTCGAGAAAGCCGGAGCATATGACTTGAGCATTGCCGTGCTGCTACGCCAGAGCAGCTTGAGCACTCAAGCGCCTGCCAAGCGTGTGGAAATCGAAGAAATCCGCGCGCTGAACATTGCCATCGAAACCGCCGATCTGGCCGATGCCACCGTGGACGAACTAGCTACTGTCATGAAGCGCTATGACACGGTAATCAGTTGTGCAGGTTTTGCCGCTGGCCGGGGCACTCAACGCAAACTGACCGATGCGGCGCTCAAGGCCGGCATAAAACGCTACCTGCCCTGGCAGTTCGGCGTTGACTACGACCTTATCGGCCGGGGCAGCCCTCAGGATCTGTTCGATGAGCAACTCGATGTACGAGAAAAGCTGCGCGCCCAGCAGCAAACCGAGTGGGTAATCGTTTCGACCGGTATGTTTACAAGCTTCCTGTTCGAACCCGCGTTCGGTGTCGTCGATCTGCAAGGCGGTCGTATCAATGCGCTGGGCAGCCTCGATACGGCCGTGACAGTCACCACCGCAGAGGACATTGGCAGGCTGACTGCTGCCATCGTGATGCACGAGCCGCGCATAGTGAATCAGGTGGTGTACACCGCTGGCGACACATTGACGTACGCCGGGCTGGCCGATCTTGTGGAGCGTGTCACGGGGCGCGACATCGAGCGGCACGTATGGAGTGTTGCGCAGTTGCAGGCCGATCTGACGGAAATGCCGGATGACAATCTGCACAAATACCGGGCAGTCTTTGCCATGGGCCGAGGCGTGGCATGG
This sequence comes from Pseudomonas cerasi, assembly GCF_900074915.1. Taxonomy (GTDB): domain Bacteria; phylum Pseudomonadota; class Gammaproteobacteria; order Pseudomonadales; family Pseudomonadaceae; genus Aquipseudomonas; species Aquipseudomonas cerasi. Next base: position 1,152,363 of record NZ_LT222319.1, on the reverse strand, counting down.
GACGTCGCCCGTACCTACAACGCGAAATCAGGGCTGAGCGTCACCAGTGCCGAACAATGGGCCCTGGCCAATCTGGCTCAGACCTGAAGCAGCTCAAGCCCGCTCAGAACGATCAACAATCATCGAAAATCAAACCTTCTCGCTACTGACCTGCACCTGCAGCGCCCGACCGGCACCCATGCCCGCGATGATGGCGCCCAGCCCGAGTACCGCGAAGATCCAGCCAATCGCGCTCCAGCTGCCGGTCATGTCATGCACCACGCCCACGGCAAACGGGCCGGTCGAGGCGATGGTGTAGCCGAAGCCTTGCGCCATGCTCGACAGATTGGCAGCGATATGTGAGTCACGCGAGCGCAGGACGATCAAGGCCAGCGCCAGACTGAACGTGCCGCCCTGCCCGATCCCCAGCAGGATCGCCCAGCCCCACAGACCGCCGAGTGGCGCGTACAGGCAGCCGAACAGGCCAATCAGGGTCAGCGACATGACCAGCATGATCGCCAGACGCTGATCCTTGCCGCGTGTGGCCAGATAGGGCACCGCCAGCGCGCTGATGACTTGCGCGATGATCGAGCCGGACAGCAGCAGACCGGCCTGGGTCGGCGTCAGGCCGCGACCGATGAGGATCGACGGCAACCAGCCGAAAACGATGTACGACAGCGACGATTGCAGGCCCATGTACAGCGTGACCTGCCAGGCCAGTGGATCACGCAACAAACCGCGGACCCGGTAGACATCGCGATGCGTGCCATGCACCTCACGCGCCTGCGGAAGCCACAGCGCTGCGGCAATCAGCGCAGGAACCAGCCAGAAACCCAGGCCAATCTGCCAACTGCCACCAACGTACTGACTCAGCGGCACCGTCGAACCCGCTGCAATTGCTGCGCCCAGGCACAAGGCCATGGTGTAGACACCGGTCATGGCTCCGGCCTTGCGCGGGAAATCACGTTTGACGATACCCGGCAGCAGCACGCCGATGATTCCGATGCTCGCGCCCGCCAGCAGACTGCCGGAAAACAGCCCGATCTGGCCAAACAGACTGCGCACTGCCAGACCTGCTGCCAGCGTCAGAAGCACCACCAGAACCACGCGCTCACTGCCAAACCGGCGGGCAAGAATCGGTGCCAGCGGCGCGAACAAGCCCAGACACAGGACCGGCAAGGTGGTCAGCAGTCCGGCTTCGGCGGCGGACATGCCGAGGCTGTCTGAAACTGTATTGAGCAGTGGCGCAATGCTGGACAACGCTGGGCGCAGGTTGAGGGCAACCAGCACCAGGCCCAGCAACAGCAGCCAGGGGCGCTTCAAAGCAGAATGGGGTTGATCGGTAGTCGGTTGGGGGCTGGGTTGAGCCTTGGCAGTCATCAGTTTCTCGGTCATCAGGTATGTCGACCCTTTTCAGGGGGTCGGTATCCTGTTGGAGAATCATCGCGAATACAAGGTTCAGCGTAATTGCATACAACCCGCACAGCGACGACAGGCATAAAAAAACCGGGCACATGGCCCGGTTTCCTTGTTCAGCAGATGTCCACTCAGTGAATGATCTGGCTGAGGAACAGCTTGGTACGGTCGCTCTGCGGGTTATCGAAGAAGTCGTTCGGCGCAGCCTGTTCGACGATTTCGCCCTTGTCCATGAAGATCACCCGGTTCGCCACGGTACGGGCAAAGCCCATCTCGTGGGTTACGCACAACATGGTCATGCCTTCTTCAGCCAGACCGACCATGGTGTCGAGCACTTCCTTGACCATTTCCGGGTCAAGCGCCGAAGTCGGCTCATCGAACAGCATGATTTTCGGCTTCATGCACAAGGCACGGGCAATCGCCACACGCTGCTGCTGACCACCGGAAAGCTGACCCGGAAACTTGTGGGCCTGCTCCGGAATACGCACACGCTCCAGATAGTGCATGGCGATTTCTTCAGCCTTCTTTTTCGGCATGTTACGCACCCACATTGGCGCCAGCGTGCAGTTCTGCAGGATGGTCAGGTGCGGAAACAGGTTGAAGTGCTGAAACACCATGCCCACTTCACGGCGAATGGTTTCGATCTGCTTCAGGTCCGAGGTCAGCTCGGTGCCGTCGACGATGATACGACCCTGCTGATGCTCTTCCAGACGGTTGAGGCAGCGAATGGTGGTCGACTTGCCCGAACCCGACGGGCCGCACAGCACGATACGTTCACCCTGACGCACATTCAGGTTGATGTCCTTGAGTACATGGAACTGGCCGTACCACTTGTGTACGCCCTCCATGCGGATCATGCCTTCAGCGCCCAGAGGCTTATTGATAACTTCACTCATCACAAAACTCCTAACGCTTGTGGCCTGTGTCCAGCTTACGTTCCAAATGCATGGAATAGCGGGACATACCGAAACAGAAGATCCAGAACACCAGGGCCGCGAAGACGTAGCCTTCAGTGGCCATACCCAGCCATGCCGGGTCGGCGGTAGCCTGCTTGACGCTGTTGAGCAGGTCGAACAGGCCGATAATGATCACCAGACTGGTGTCTTTGAACAAGGCAATGAAGGTGTTGACGATGCCGGGAATAACCATCTTCAGCGCCTGCGGCAGGATCACCAGCCCCATGCTGCGCCAGTAACCCAGGCCCATCGCCGAGGCTGCTTCGTACTGGCCCTTGGGAATGGCCTGCATGCCGCCACGCACCACTTCGGCAATGTACGCGGACTGGAACAGGATGACGCCGATCAGCGCACGCAGCAGCTTGTCGAAGTTCATGCCCTCTGGCATGAACAGCGGCAGCATGACCGACGACATGAACAGCACGGTGATCAGCGGCACGCCGCGCCAGAACTCGATGAACGTCACGCACACCACGCGCAAAGCGGGCATGTTTGAGCGACGACCGAGCGCCAGAACTATACCCAGCGGCAAGGCACCGACGATACCCACGGTAGCGATCACCAGGGTCAGCATCAGACCGCCCCACTGGCTGGTCGGTACGTTGGTCAGACCGAACGCGCCGCCATGCAGCAGGTAGAACGCAACAACCGGATAGATCACCAGGAAGGCGATACCGTAGACAGCCTTGCGCGGAAACTTCGAAATGAACAGCGGCGCAGCGCCGACGATCGCCAGGATAGCGGTCAGGTCGACCCTCCAGCGCAGCTCATTGGGAAAGTAGCCGTACATGAACTGACCGAAGCGCTGCTCGATGAACACCCAGCAGGCGCCCGCCTTGGTGCAGTCTGCCTTGGTCGTGCCGACCCAGTTGGCGTCCAGCAGGGCCCAACTGATGATAGGCGGCACGACCAGATAGATCAGATACAGGGAGAACAGGGTCAGCAGGGTGTTGATCCAGCTGGAGAACAGGTTCTGCCGCATCCACGCCATAGGGCCGAACACTTTGCCCGGTGGTGGCATATCAGGTTTGAAAGTATGAGTTGTCATGCGCTTTTCCTCACCGCTCGATCAGCGCAATGCGCTTGTTGTACCAGTTCATCAGCAGGGAAATGCTGATACTGATCGCCAGGTACACACTCATGGTGATGGCAATGACTTCAATCGCCTGCCCGGTCTGGTTGAGCACCGTACCGGCAAACAGGGAAACCATTTCCGGATACCCGATGGCTGCTGCCAGAGAAGAGTTTTTCGCCAGGTTCAGGAACTGACTGGTCAGCGGCGGAATGATCACGCGCAGCGCCTGCGGAATGATCACCTTGCGCAGCGTCGGCCCAGGGCGCAGGCCCAGTGAGCGGGCAGCTTCGGTCTGGCCGTGGCTGACCGACTTGATGCCGGAACGCACGATTTCAGCGATGAACGCCGCGGTGTAGATGGTCAGTGCCAGAGTCAGGGAGATCAGTTCAGGGATCAGCACCCAGCCGCCCGTGAAGTTGAAGCCCTTCAGTTGTGGCAGTTCCCAATGCACCGGGCTGCCGAAGATCAGCATGCTCAGACCGGGGATGACCAGCAACAATGCCAGGCCGACCCAGAACTTGTGAAACGGCTGGCCAGTGGCTTCGAAGCGTTTGTTGGCCCAGCGCACCATCATGACGATGGCGATCACAGCAACAACCAGACTGACCAGGAATGCCCAGGCGCCTTCGGCAGGCAACGCTCTGGGCATGTTAAGCCCGCGGCTGCTGACGAAGAACATGTCCAGATAACCATGCGCCTGACGCGGACCGGGCAGCGTGAGGAATACGGCGGTGTACCAGAACAGGATTTGCAGCAGTGGCGGAATGTTGCGGAAGACTTCGACATACACGGTGGCCAGCTTGCTGATCATCCAGTTCGGAGACAGACGAGCGACACCAATGACAAAGCCCAGCAAGGTCGCCAGGACAATACCGATAACCGACACCAGCAAGGTATTCAGCAAACCGATGACGAACACACGGGCATAACTGTCCGCTTCGCTGTAGTCGATCAGGTGCTGAGCAATACCGAAACCGGCACTGTTTTCAAGAAAACCGAAGCCCGAGGTAATACCACGGTGTTGCAGGTTGGTCCGGGTGTTGTCGAAGATGAACCAGCCCAACGCGATCACCGCCACGACAGTGATGATCTGAAATAACCACGCGCGCACTTTCGGATCGCTCAGAGAGAGCTTTTGCTTGGGTGCGACGATTTGCTTTTCCATGAAATGCCCCAGGAAAAATCCAACAGAACAACGCCCGACAGGCTGGGAAGCCTGTCGGGCGCCGGGTCAATCAACGAATAGGTGGAGCGTACTGGATGCCACCGGCATTCCACAGGGCATTCTGACCACGCTTGATTTTCAGCGGGGTGCCTTCGCCCAGGTTGCGTTCAAACACTTCGCCGTAGTTACCGACCTGCTTGACGATCTGCACGACCCAGTCTTTCGGCAGCTTGAGGTCCTTGCCGTAAGTACCGTCGGCGCCCAGCATACGGGCTACGTCGGGGTTCTTGGTCGACTTGGCTTCAGCTTCAACGTTCTTGGAAGTGATTTTGGCTTCCTCGGCGTTGAGCATGGCGAACAGGGTCCAGCGAACGATCGAGAACCAGTCTTCGTCGCCTTTACGCACGACAGGGCCCAGAGGCTCCTTGGAGATCACTTCAGGCAGAACAATGTAATCGTCCGGCTTGGCCAGCTTGCTGCGCTGTGCGTAGAGCTGCGACTGGTCGGAAGTCAACACGTCGCAACGGCCGCCTTCCAGCGACTTGGCGCTTTCGTCAGAGGTGTCGAAGGTGATCGGGGTGTATTTCAGGCCGTTCGAACGGAAGTAGTCGGAGACGTTCAGCTCGGTGGTGGTACCGGCCTGGATGCAGATGGTTGCACCGTCCAGTTCCTTGGCGCTTTTCACGCCCAGCTTGTTGTTTACCAGGAAGCCGATACCGTCGTAGTAGGTAACGCCGGTGAACACCAGGCCCATGCCCGCATCACGGGAACTGGTCCAGGTGGTGTTACGCGAAAGGATATCGATCTCGCCGGATTGCAACGCGGTGAAGCGCTCCTTGGCGTTCAACTGGCTGAACTTGACCTTGGTAGCGTCGCCGAACACAGCGGCTGCAACGGCGCGGCAGACGTCAGCGTCGATACCGGTGATCTTGCCGGTGGAGTCCGGAACGGAAAACCCTGGCAGGCCATCGCTGACGCCGCACTGGATGAAACCCTTCTTCTGAATAGCGTCAAGCGTGGCACCGGCGTTGGCAGCCCCGGTCACACCGAATGCGGCCAAGGCGGTGACGACAGCCAGGGTAGATTTCAACATCTTCATTCAAAAACCTCCAGTTTGCTCTTTGTTGTGTAGGTGTCTCAGTCGCGTCGCACCTTTGTGAGGCGCTAATGACCCGTGCTGGCTTATTTTTGGGTCATGCAACGCTGGGCCTGAATCATGAACTGCCTGCAGGATCATCCCGTCATTCGTCTTCATCATTCAGAATCGGCCCCGTGGACTGAAACCCCATGATTTTCCCGGACCGGAGCGGTACAGGTTGAATCGTGCCGCGAATCCTGACGCATGGACTCCCGAGCTGCTTTTCGATCGCTATAAGTAATAGCCTTATAGTGTTACCGAACGATGTGAGCGACTCGACTCCAGTCCTGCTGTAGCAAAGCCCGTACCAGCATGCTGGCTAAGTCGAATTAGCGACAGGTCAAGACAAAAACTTGTAACCTTGCGACATCTTCTTTCATTTTTAATCTACCCGCGCACCTTATTAATGCGCTCAAAAAGAGCCCGCGCACACAAATGGAGCAGTCATGAGCGATTCTTTGATCATTGAACCTTCCAGCCCCGCCGACGCCTGCGTTATCTGGCTGCATGGATTGGGTGCCGACCGCTATGATTTTCTGCCGGTCGCCGAGGCGCTGCAGGAGTCGTTGCGCACCACCCGCTTCGTACTGCCTCAGGCACCGACGCGCGCCGTGACCGTCAATGGCGGTTATGAAATGCCCAGCTGGTATGACATCAAGTCCATGAGTTCAGAGGCCCGGGCCATTGATCATGATCAGATGGAAGCCTCGGCGCAGAAGGTGCTGGACCTGATCGAGCAGCAGCGCGACAGCGGCATCGACCCGGCGCGAATCTTCCTGGCCGGTTTTTCCCAGGGGGGCGCGGTGGTCTTGCACGCTGGCTACCGTCGCTGGCAGGGCCCATTGGGCGGCGTACTCGCGCTGTCCACTTATGCCCCTACATTCAGCAACGAGATGACCCTGTCGGCGAGTCAGCAACGCATCCCGGCCTACTGCCTGCACGGCAAGCACGACGCGGTTGTGCATTATCCAATGGGTCGCGCCGTCTACGACCACCTCACCGCCCAGGGTGTAACCGTTCAATGTCAGGAATACCCAATGGAGCATCAAGTGTTACCGGAGGAAATTCGCGACATAGGCGTCTGGCTGGCTGAACGGCTTCGCTGAAGCGCTCTGAGCCCGTTGCGGCGGACCGCTTTTGTAGCTCGCCATGGATGGCACTACGCCGAGCACGGTTCTTGCTTTACACTGCTCGGCGTACATTCCTTAACCAATTGATGAGATGACCGTGCTCAAAGCACTTAAAAAGATGTTCGGTAAGAGCGAGGCTGAGCAGCCTGCGCCTACTCCGATAACCTCTATTCCCGCCTCTCCCGCTGCCACAGGCGACACACCGGATCATGCTGTCCAGACTCAGGCTCTGGACACGACCAGCGAGCCCTCCAAAGCCCGAGCGCAGCGCACCGACAAGCCGAGGGCCGAGCGCCCGCGTCGCGAGCGCGTGACAAAACCGCCCGCGCCGGCCTGGAAACTCGAAGATTTCGTCGTCGAACCCCAGGAAGGCAAGACCCGCTTCCACGACTTCAACCTCGCGCCTGAACTGATGCATGCGATTCAGGACTTGGGTTTCCCGTACTGCACACCGATCCAGGCGGGCGTACTGGGCTTCACCCTCAAGGGCAAGGATGCGATCGGACGCGCCCAGACCGGCACCGGCAAGACCGCTGCGTTTCTGATCTCGATCATCGAACAGCTGACCCAGACGCCGCCGCCTGCAGAACGCTACATGGGTGAGCCGCGCGCGCTGATCATCGCACCGACCCGCGAGCTGGTGGTGCAGATCGCCAAGGACGCCGCCGACCTGACCAAGTACACCAACCTGAACGTCATGACGTTCGTCGGTGGCATGGACTTCGACAAGCAGCTCAAACAACTCGAAGCACGGCACTGCGACATCCTGGTCGCCACGCCTGGCCGCCTGCTGGACTTCAACCAGCGCGGCGAAGTGCACCTGGACATGGTCGAAGTGATGGTCCTCGACGAAGCCGACCGCATGCTGGACATGGGCTTCATCCCGCAGGTACGTCAGATCATTCGTCAGACGCCGCACAAGGGTGAGCGCCAGACCCTACTGTTCTCCGCGACCTTCACCGAAGACGTGATGAACCTCGCCAAGCAGTGGACGACAGACCCTTCCATCGTCGAGATCGAATCGTTGAACGTTGCCAGTGACAACGTCGAACAGCATATCTATGCCGTCGCCGGTGCCGACAAGTACAAGCTGCTCTACAACCTGGTGACCGACAATGGTTGGGAACGGGTGATGGTCTTCGCCAACCGCAAGGACGAAGTCCGGCGCATCGAAGAGCGTCTGGTGCGCGATGGCGTTAACGCGGCGCAGCTGTCAGGCGATGTGCCTCAGCACAAGCGCATCAAGACCCTTGAAGGCTTCCGCGAAGGCAAGATCCGCGTGCTGGTCGCCACCGATGTGGCCGGTCGCGGCATTCACATCGACGGCATCAGCCACGTGATCAACTTCACCCTGCCCGAAGTGCCGGACGATTACGTACACCGCATCGGCCGTACCGGTCGCGCCGGCGCCGATGGCGTGTCGATCAGTTTTGCCGGTGAGGATGACTCTTACCAGTTGCCCGCCATCGAGGAAAAACTGGGCCGCAAGATCAGTTGCGAGACACCGCCGACTCATTTGCTCAGGGCTGTGGTACGCAGCAACGCCTGATGCTTACTTCCAGCGATCAGCCGCTTGGTGATCGCTGTGACGACCTTCCACCCAGCGCGTGCCTTCTGACGTGTTTTCACGCTTCCAGAACGGCGCGCGGGTCTTGAGGTAGTCCATGACGAAATCACAGGCTTCGAACGCCGCCTGACGGTGCGCGCTGGCAACGCCGACGAACACGATCGGCTCGCCAGGCTCCAGCGCCCCTACCCTGTGCAACACATCGACGCGCAGCAACGGCCAGCGCTGTTCGGCCTCGGTAACGATTTTTGCCAGTGCCTTTTCGGTCATCCCCGGATAGTGCTCCAGAAACATGCCGGACACTTCGCGCCCTTCATTGAAATCCCGAACATAGCCGACAAAACTGACCACCGCGCCGATGCCGAGGTTGGCAGCATGCAGCGCGTTGACTTCAGTGCCTGGGTCGAAGGCTGCCGCCTGGACGCGAACGCTCATCATCAACCTCCGGTCACGGGCGGAAAGAACGCGACTTCATCGCCATCGGCCAACGGCTCGGTCGGCTTGCACAGTTCCTGATTGCGAGCACACATCAGGTTCTGTTCGGCAAGCACCTGCCAGGCCTCGCCACGCTGCAGCAGCGTCTGGCGCAACGCATCCAGCGTAGCGAACTCGCCTTCGACGGACTCGTTGTCCACGCCCAGGACTTCACGGTAACGGGCAAAATACTGGACCTGAACCTTCATGACGATACCTGTGCCTGATCGGCAATGAAGTGACCGCTCTTGCCGCCCAGCTTCTCCAGCAGCCGGACCGACTCGATGACCATGCCCCGGTCTACGGCCTTGCACATGTCGTAAATGGTCAGCGCGGTAACGCTGGCGGCCGTCAGGGCTTCCATTTCCACACCGGTCTGCCCGGCCAGCTTGCAGCTCGCGGTGATGCGCACGGCATCATCACCCTCAGCGGCGAGGTGGACCTTGATGCTGGTGAGCATCAATGGATGGCAAAGCGGGATCAGATCGCTGGTTTTCTTCGCCGCCTGAATACCGGCGATACGTGCGACGGCAAACACGTCACCCTTGGGATGACCACCGCTGACGATCATTTGCAGCGTCGTCGGCAGCATGCGCACAAAGGCTTCGGCCACCGCCTCACGGGACGTCACGGCTTTATCCGTGACATCAACCATACTGGCGCGACCCTGGGAATCGAGATGAGTGAGCACAACGTTACTCCTTGGCAGAAGCAAGAAGTGTAGAGGGAGTGGCAGTTACACGCTACAAGCCGTGAGCTGCAAGCAAGGAACCCATTCACACATGGGCTCCCCGCATGCATCTGATTTACAAATGACTCTCCGCGTATTCGGCCAGTATCGAGCGTGGCACGCCCTGCAGGGTGATGTGCACGCCGTTCGGGAAGTCTTTGAAGCGCTCCGTCAGGTAGGTCAGCCCGGAACTGGTGGCCGACAGGTAAGGGGTGTCGATCTGCGCCAGGTTGCCCAGGCAGACCACTTTGGAACCGGCACCGGCACGCGTGATGATGGTTTTCATCTGGTGCGGGGTCAGGTTCTGGCATTCATCGATCAGAATCAGACTTTGCTGGAAGCTGCGACCTCGAATGTAGTTGAGGGATTTGAACTGCAACGGCACCTTGCTGAGGATGTAATCGACACTGCCATGGGTGTTTTCGTCATCCATGTGCAGCGCTTCGAGGTTATCGGTGATAGCGCCGAGCCACGGCTCCATCTTCTCCGCCTCGGTGCCGGGCAGGAAACCGATTTCCTGATCCAGCCCCTGAACGCTGCGGGTGGCGATGATGCGCCGATAGCGCTTGGTGACCATGGTCTGCTCGATGGCAGCGGCCAGGGCCAGAATGGTTTTACCCGAGCCCGCAGCGCCTGACAGGTTGACCAGATGAATATCCGGGTCGAGCAACGCAAACAGCGCCAGCCCCTGATAGATATCGCGCGGCTTCAGCCCCCAGGCCTCCTGATGCAGCAAAGGCTCCTGGTGCATGTCGAGAATCAGCAGTTCGTCGTTCTTGACGCCTTTGATCCAGCCGACAAAACCCTGCTCATCGACAATGAACTCGTTGATATGAACCGCCGGCAGCATTTCAGTGAGCTGCACGCGGTGCCAGGTACGACCACGCTCCTGACGCGTATCGACCTTGCTGACGCGGTCCCAGAACGAACCGGTCATGTCATGGTAGCCACGCGACAACAGTGAAATGTCGTCGACCAGTTGGTCTGTACTGTAATCCTCGGCAGCAATGCCACAGGCGCGCGCCTTGAGGCGCATGTTGATGTCTTTGGTTACCAGCACGACGCTCAAGTCCTTGTTGCGCGCATGCAGGTCAATCAATTGGTTGATAATGATGTTGTCGTTCAGGTGCTCGGGCAGCAGGCTGTTGGGTTCCTCGCGTTTGCTCATCAAAATCGACAGGTAGCCCTTGAGCACGCCTGTACCACGATCGATGGGCACGCCCTTCTCGACTTCCTCCGGCGAAGCTTCGCCCAGAGTCTTGTCGATCAGACGGATGGCCTGACGGCATTCGGCAGCAACCGAATGTTTACCGGCCTTGAGTTTGTCCAGTTCCTCCAGAACCGTCATGGGGATGGCGACGTGGTGTTCTTCGAAGTTCAGCAGTGCGTTTGGATCATGAATCAATACGTTGGTATCGAGCACGTAAAGGATTGGCTGGTTGGTGGAAGGGGTGCGTCCGTGGTCATCCATACTCGCTCACCTTTGTAGAAGCCGGGCGACGCAGAACCACGACAGTACTGCGCCACGAAAAGGCCGCCGGATTCTCCCCTTCAGGCAGGGCAGAAATGTCGCTCAAGGTGGGTCTTGGAAGACGCCACCTGTGTTGCAGGTTTCGGCGGTCTGTATTCGTAATACAGCAAAAGGGATGACAGAAAAAAGCTCTTTGACAGTTTTTTGAAGTTTATTTCACAGCCTGACGAATAGGACTTGGCGGACGTACCCCGCACGTTTAAAGTCGGAAGTCCGCCCACGCCGAATCTGCCTTCATTCCCCTTCCGGCGCAGCCTCTTCACTGCTCTGCAGCCCTTGTTCTTCGGGCGCTTCAGAGATATTTCGGCAATCGTCCCAGATCAACTCGCTTTGCGCGGTATTGGCCAGCAGCAATGGCAGCGCCGACTGCGCCTTGTTGGCCACATCGTGGAATACCACCGTCCCTTTGCGCCAGAGCAGCATGAGGGTCAGTACACGGTCGCCCACCTGCTCTGCAGAAAGCCTTCCGGTGTCGTCTTCGGCGTCGATATTCCACAATGACACGCGCAAATGCTCGGTGCGGAAGAAGTTGCCGCTGTCGGCACGTCGATGGCCATAAGGAGGGCGAAACAGCGGCACGAAGTTGTCCGGCAACACCTGCTGAACCAGTGCCGCGCTGCGTTGCACTGAATTCTGCCAGTCCAGCCACTGACTGTGCGAACGGTACTCCCAGCCCTGGATGCCCACACACTGCTGGCGATACAGCGCCTGCAAACCTGCAACCGACGTGCTGTCGAGACGCTCCTGAAGACTCTTGCCCAGCACGAAGAAGGTGGCGGTCATTTTCTGCTGGCGCATAAAGTCAGCCAGCCAGTCGGTACCACCGTCGGCCGGGCTCGGGCCACTTTCGAAGTTGAGCATGAAGGTGCGATCCGGCATCTCGTCGCCGCTCATCTCATCGGAGTTGTAGCGTTCGATCTCGCTGCTGGTCTGCGGAAACAGGGCTGCCATGAACAGCAGCTCGTTCAGGTAACGCTGGTGGAATGCGGCGCTGGGTCTGGCCCAGTTGGCGTAGAACGAATCGTTGGATACCTGGTATTCCTCGGCGCGCTGCCGCAACTGATCCATGTCCTCGACCAGCACACAGAAATTGGCGTCCTGCTCACAGCTCTTCTGCGCGTTCTGGTAGTCCTCCAGCAACCGCAGCCACAGCCGATGACGAACCACATTCAACGACGGCACGTTGACGAAGCGCAGGCCAAGGCGCTGCTTGAGGCCCTCCTCGTCGAGCTTTTCGCTCAGGTACAACTCGTGGGCAAAGGCGAGGATCTCCGCACGCGACGCGACGTCGAACAACCCCGGCGTCTCGAGCCGTTCAGGCCAGACGCTGCGGTCAATGGTGGCGATGACCGGCGCTGCCGCCTGCGCCTGAAGCCAGAACAGACCTGCACACACTGCTAAAACGATACGCAAACCCGATGTCCTCTCGATCAACCATTAACGTCATGACCAGCGCGCCACTATAGCTGATATGCACCGGGCTTCTTATGTCGGCGCGCATACAAAGCAGCAGGTCATGCTGGCATCACCCGCGGAGCGGTCTCTATCGCCACCATAGCTGGAGTCGCAGGCTGTCAGCCCCTAGAATCCACGGACGATAAAAGGAGACGATTTCATGCTGATGGTGATTTCCCCGGCAAAAACCCTCGATTTCGAGACACCGCCCACGACCGGCCGCTTCACTCAGCCGCAGTACCTGGACCATTCCCGGGTGTTGATCGAACAGCTGCGTGAACTGACGCCGGCGCAGATCAGCGAACTGATGCACCTGTCCGACAAGCTGGCCGGATTGAACGCGGCACGCTTTGGCAGCTGGAACCCGGACTTCACCCTCGACAACGCCAAGCAGGCACTGCTGGCCTTCAAGGGTGACGTCTATACGGGCCTGGAAGCGGAAACGCTGAGCGAAACGCAGCTCGACTACGCGCAGGGCCACTTGCGCATGCTGTCAGGTCTGTACGGCCTGTTGCGTCCACTGGACCTGATGCAGCCCTACCGGCTGGAAATGGGCACCCGGCTGGCCAACGCTCGCGGCAAGGACCTCTACGCCTTCTGGGGCACGCGGATCAGCGAATGGCTGAATGAAGCGCTGGCAGACCAGGGCGACGACCTGCTGCTCAACCTGGCCTCGACTGAATACTTCTCTGCCGTCAAACGTTCGTCGCTCAAGGCAAGGATCATCGACACCGAGTTCAAGGACTTCAAGAACGGCCAGTACAGGATCATCAGCTTCTATGCGAAAAAAGCACGCGGCATGATGAGCCGCTTCGTTATAGAAGAGCGCATCAATGATCCCGAAGCATTACAAGCGTTCGATGCACAGGGCTATCGTTACAACCGCGAACAGTCGACCCCTGACAAGTTGGTGTTTTTGCGCAACATCGCAGAACACTAGATGATGTAACCGTCGTGTAACAGAGCGCTGTTACACGGCCTGTCCTACGATCCAACACCAAATGCCAACTTCATGACGCCAGACAAACGTCAACTTTTCGACTCGCCACTCACGTGCGATTTTTTCTTAAAAAAAAATCCATTTTTTTTAACTAGTGGCGTTTCAGCTTTTTACAGTAGTGGCACTTTCATATTCACCCCTCTACACCCCTCGTGAATCGAGGCTTTTACGAAAAAAGCCATCATCTCGATACCCTCCCTGTGACAAATCGGATACCGCAAAATCTGCAAATCAGGACGAGTGGCCAGGAACTAAATACGAATTCATACGCTCCTACATCCCGTAACAATTCTGGGCTGACGTGTAAGAGATCACTTACAGGTCGCCTCGAAAAACGGGAAGTTACCGACAAGGAAGCCAGGCCCACGTGATCCTGGCGTCAGGTACCAGAACTAAACTCACATCACTAGTTGATGTTGTAGACAGGCGAAGCGCCGAACCGGTGTGATGCGCAGGATTCGAACAGGACGGCCCTGGCTTGCGCCAGAGGCATGCTTACCGAGGTCCGCCGTCAATCGTCGAACAAGGAGTGGTTTACTGCATCCAAGGAGAGCAAGGCCCTGACCGAACGGACAGGTTACTTGCCGCTTGCACTTAGTGTCATTTGAGTTCGCCTTACTTGTTTTGGGCACTCACTCATTAAATATGCCTGCGTTAGTTCCACGGCGTTGTTAGCCGTGAGGGATGGCGCGTGACATCTGCTGGCCAAAATTAATATCCAGCCAATTTGTGGCGTGAAAAATCGAGGAGAATACGATGCGTATCAGCATATTTGGTTTGGGTTACGTCGGTGCAGTCTGTGCCGGTTGCCTGTCTGCCCGCGGTCACGAAGTAGTTGGTGTGGATATTTCCAGCACCAAGATCGACCTGATCAACAACGGCAAATCACCTATCGTTGAACCGGGTCTGGAAGAGCTGTTGCAGAAAGGTATCAGTACCGGAAAACTGCGCGGCACTACAGACTTCGCCGAAGCCATTCGCGCCACCGACCTGTCGATGATCTGCGTCGGTACGCCGAGCAAGAAGAACGGCGATCTGGAACTGGATTACATTGAATCGGTGTGCCGCGAAATCGGTTATGTCCTGCGTGACAAAGCCACTCGCCACACTATCGTGGTTCGCAGTACCGTACTGCCGGGCACTGTTGCCAACGTCGTTATCCCGATTCTGGAAGACTGCTCCGGCAAGAAAGCCGGTGTTGACTTCGGCGTTGCCGTCAACCCTGAGTTCCTGCGCGAAAGTACTGCGATCAAGGACTACGACCTGCCGCCAATGACCGTGATCGGCGAGTTCGACAAAGCGTCGGGCGACGTTCTGCAATCGCTGTACGAAGAACTCGATGCACCGATCATCCGCAAGGACATCGCTGTTGCCGAGATGATCAAGTATACCTGCAACGTGTGGCACGCCACCAAGGTTACTTTCGCCAACGAAATCGGCAACATTGCCAAGGCCGTCGGCGTCGATGGCCGTGAAGTGATGGACGTTGTCTGCCAGGACAAGGCGCTGAACCTGTCCCAGTACTACATGCGCCCTGGCTTCGCATTCGGCGGCTCCTGCCTGCCGAAAGACGTTCGTGCCCTGACCTACCGCGCCGGCAGCCTGGACGTTGAAGCTCCCCTGCTCAACTCGCTGATGCGCAGTAACACGTCGCAAGTACAGAACGCTTTCGACATGGTTGCCAGCTACGACACCCGCAAGGTTGCACTGCTGGGCCTGAGCTTCAAGGCCGGTACTGACGATCTGCGTGAAAGCCCGCTGGTAGAGCTGGCCGAAATGCTGATCGGCAAGGGCTTCGACCTGAGCATCTTCGACAGCAACGTTGAATATGCACGCGTTCACGGTGCCAACAAGGACTACATCGAATCCAAGATTCCGCACGTTTCCTCGCTGCTGAACTCGGACTTCGACCAAGTCATCAATGACTCCGACGTCATCATCCTCGGCAACCGCGATGAGCGTTTCCGCGCCCTCGCCAACAAGACCCCTGAAGGCAAGCGCGTCATCGATCTGGTGGGCTTCATGGCCAACGCCACCAGCGAAGACGGTCGTGCCGAAGGTATCTGCTGGTAAATCAGCCGCAAGCCACAAGCGCCAGGCTCCAGGCCACAGGCTCAAGCAATGTGCTTGCAGCCTGGGGCTTGAGGCTCGCAACTGACTTAGGGATACGATTATGCAGAGGCTCAAGCACGGCCTGTTACAGGCCGCAGGTTGGCTGTTCTATTTAAGTTTACTCATGGGCCTTGCCGCGGCATTGCCTACCAGTATCTTCGACTCACAGTCGAAGAACTTTATATTCCTGATTGGCGCCGTTGGTATCTGGCGCTACTCGATGGGGATCACGCACTTCGTGCGCGGGATGATTTTCCTGTACATCGTCTACCCGCACTTGCGCCGCAAGGTTCGCAAGCTGGGCAGTGCAGCAGACCCGTCCCATGTGTTTCTGATGGTCACCAGCTTCCGCATCGACGCGTTGACCACCGCACAGGTCTACAACTCGGTTATCCGCGAAGCCATCGACTGCGGCCTGCCGACGACTATCGTCTGCTCGCTGGTGGAAATGTCCGATGAGCTGCTGGTCAAGAGCATGTGGGCGAAGTTCAACCCGCCGGAGCGCGTCAAGCTGGACTTCGTACGCATTCCGGGCACCGGCAAGCGCGACGGTCTGGCCTATGGCTTCCGCGCTATCTCGCGTCACTTGCCTGACAGCCGTGCCGTGGTTGCAGTGATCGACGGCGACACCGTGCTCAACGAAGGTGTGGTCGCCAAGACCGTGCCGTGGTTCCAGCTGTTCGACAACGTCGGCGGCCTGACCACCAACGAGTTCTGTGAAGTACGTGGTGGCTACATCATGAGCGAGTGGCACAAGCTGCGTTTCGCTCAGCGTCACATCAACATGTGCTCGATGGCCCTGTCCAAACGCGTGTTGACCATGACCGGTCGCATGTCGGTGTTCCGCGCAACCGTGGTAACCGACCCCGAGTTCATTGCCGACGTGGAAAGCGACTCGCTCAATCACTGGCGTCTGGGCACCTTCCGCTTCCTGACCGGCGACGACAAGTCCAGCTGGTTCAGCCTGATGCGCCTGGGTTACGACACGTTCTACGTGCCGGACGCAGCGATCAACACCGTGGAACACCCGCCCGAGAAGAGCTTCCTGAAAGCCAGCCGCAAGCTGATGTATCGCTGGTACGGCAACAACCTGCGTCAGAACTCGCGTGCACTGGGTCTGGGCGTACGTCGCCTGGGGATTTTCACCAGCATCGTACTGTTCGACCAGCGTGTGTCGATGTGGACCTCCATCCTCGGTCTGACCGTCGCCCTGATCGCCAGCTTCAAGTATGGCGGCGCGTTCCTGTTGATGTATCTGCTGTGGATCGGCATGACCCGTCTGATCCTCACCCTGCTGCTGTCCCTCTCGGGACACAGGATCGGGCCTGCCTACCCGATCATTCTCTATTACAACCAGATCGTCGGCGCGCTGATGAAGATCTATGTCTTCTTCCGCCTGGACCGCCAGTCCTGGACTCGCCAGGACACCAAACTAAGCCGCGACATGGCCAGCTTTCAGGGCTGGTTCAACACGTGGTCGTCCCGAACCATGACTTTCTCGGCTGGCACCATCTTCGTCGCTGTGCTGTTGACGATGGTTTGACCGGGCCAACGGATTAATCGCTTAAGTAGGAAAAATAGCCATGAATACAGCCGTGAATGCGAACGTCGTACATGAATCCGAAGCCCAGCGCCAACACGCGCGGATCAAGATCCCTGCCAAGCTGCGCCTGCTGAATAATCAGCCCAACGCGCCACTGGTACGTGTCGAAGACCTGTCGGCCGGTGGCCTGAGCTTCGTTGCTCCGTCCGGGCAGAAATTCAGCGAAGGGCAGATCGTCAAGGGACGCCTGCAATTCATCATCGACAACCTTGGCCTGGCCATGGACGTCGATCTGCAGGTGCGCTCGATCGACAACGCCAGCAACCGCATCGGTTGCCAGTTCCAGAATCTGGAACCTCAGGACATCGCTACCCTGCGCCACCTGATCACCTCGCACCTGTCCGGCGAAGTCGTCACCCTGGGCGAAGTGCTGGCCACGCTGCAGCGCGATAACTTCACCAAGGCACGCAAGGTAAAGGGCAAGGACAGCGGCATGAGCGCCATGGGTCGCCTGCGCGCCGTGACCTTCAGCCTGGGCGTGTTCATTGTCGGTCTGGCCGCTTTCGGCTTCATCTTCAAGACGATCTACGGCCTGTACTTCGTCAGCCATGCATCGGCTGGTCTGGTCACCATTCCAAGCATGGACGTGACCATGCCGCGTGAAGGTACCGTACAAAGCCTGGTCGCCCAGAATGGCGAAGCCGCCAAAGGCGCGCCACTGGCGTCCTTCAACACCAGCATGCTGGAAATGCTCAAGGGCAGCCTGACCGGTGAAGACCTGCAGCCAGCCAAGATCGAAGAGCTGTATGGCAAGCAGATGAGCGGCACCATGACCAGCCCGTGCGATTGCGTCGTGGCTCGCCAGCTGGTTGCCGACGATCAGTTCGCGTCCAAGGGTCAGGTGATCTTCCAACTGGTGCCACGCAACGCGCCGGCCACGGTTGAAGCTCGCTTCACCTATCGCCAGTTCAACGACGTCAAGCCAGGCACACGTGTCAGCTTCCAGATCGCTGGCGAAGACAAACTGCGCACGGGTCAGATCATCAGCAGCACCAACCTGAGCGACGCCGACCTGTCCACCGACATCCGTGTGCAGATCAAGCCTGACGAAAGCCTGAGCAGCTCGCTTGCCGGTCGCCCTGTCGAAGTGGTCAGCGATCGCGGCCCGTCCGTGAACTGGCTGATCGATAAAGCAATGGCTGCGGGTCTGTAACCATGAACAGCCCACTACGACGCCTGTCGACCCCCACGCTACTGAGCCTCGCCGTCGCGCTCGGCCTGAGCGGCTGTGCCGGCCTGCCTGATCAACGCCTTGCCAATGAAGCCCTGAAAAACGGCGACACTGCATTGGCGGAGCAGAACTATCGGCAGCTGGCGGACCTGGGCTACAGCGACGCGCAAGTCGGCCTGGCTGATATTCAGGTCGCGACTCGCGACCCTGCTCAGCTCAAGCAGGCCGAGGCTACCTACCGCGCTGCCGCGCAGACCTCCCCCCGGGCGCAGTCGCGTCTGGGCCGTCTGCTGGCTGCCAAGCCCGACGCTACCGAAGCCGAACATCGCGAAGCCGAAGGCCTGCTGAAAAAGGCCTTCGCCAATGGCGAATCCGGCACGCTGATCCCGCTGGCGATGCTGTATCTGCAATACCCGCACACCTTCCCTGAAGTGAATGCGCAGCAGAAGATCAGTGAGTGGCGCGCTGCCGGTTATCCGGAGGCAGGTCTGGCCCAGGTGCTGCTGTATCGCACTCAAGGCACATATGCTCAACACCTCGATGAGGTCGAGAGCATCTGCAAACAGGCGCTGTCGGCCACGGATATCTGCTACGTCGAACTGGCCACTGTCTACCAGACACGTGGCCAGGCCGAGCAGCGCACGGCCTTGATCGAAAAGCTCAAGAGCGACTACGCCGCTGGCCGCGTCAATGCTCAACGTGTGGACAGCGTCGCGCGTGTACTGGGTGACTCCACCATCGGTACACCGGACGAAAAGACCGCTCAGCAATTGCTGGAAAACGTTGCGCCGGGCTACCCGATCTCGTGGGTCACGCTGGCCAAACTGCTTTACGACTTCCCCGAACTGGGTGACGTCAACAAGATGATGGAATACCTGAACAACGGCCGCGCGGCAGACCAGCCTCGCGCCGAGCTGCTGCTTGGACGCCTGTACTACGAAGGTAAATGGGTCACGCCCGATGCCTTCAAGGCCGAGGAGCACCTGAAGAAAGCCACCGCCACGGAAATCTCTGCCCATTACTACCTGGGTCAGATCTACCGTCGCGGCTACCTGGGCCAGGTCTACTCGCAAAAAGCCGTGGACGAGCTGCTGACCGCCGCCCGTGGTGGCCAGAACAGCGCCGACTTCGCCCTTGCGCAACTGTTCTCGCAGGGCAAGGGCACTATGCCCGACCCGGTCAACGCCTGGGTGTTCGCGCAACTGGCGCTGGCCAGTCAGACCCCGCAAGCGACCGAGCTTGCCGAGGCCCTCAATACACAACTGCCGCCTGAAAAGCTCGCCACCGCCAAAGACCTGTTGGCACGCGAGCAAAAAGTCCGGGGCGCTAACGCCACTCAGAACGCGATGGCATTGCAGGCCCTGCAAGAAGAAAAAGACGGTGAGGAAGCATTATGAAGTTGAATCCCCTGATGGCCGCCGGCATGGGCCTTGGCTTCACCCTGTTGTGGGCCTGCCCGACACTGGCAGCGCTGACCGAACAACCGCAAAATTTCGGTATCGAAATCAAAGCCACGGCGCAGGCCGAGGATGATCGCGATCTGGGCACCCGTTCGGGCGGCGACGTCAACGGTGTGGGCCTGGACCTGCGTCCCTGGGTCTATGGCGAGCGCGGCGACTGGAGCGGTTACGCGATGGGCCAGGTGGTCACCGCCACCGACATCATTCAGACCGACCCGCTGGAGCAGAGCAACAGCGACGGCAGCGGCACCCAGACTTCGCGTGGCACGGCCAGCGAGCGCGAAGCCGACAAGACCTACGCCGCACTGCGTGAGTTCTGGATCGGCTACAGCGGTTTCACGCCCTACCCTGGCGAGATCCTGAAAGTCGGTCGTCAGCGTCTGCGTAACGACGACGGTCAATGGCACGACACCAATATCGAGGCCATCAACTGGTCGTTCGATACCACGCTGCTGCGCGCTGAACTGGGTGCTGCCCAGCGTTTCAGCGAATACCGCACCGACCTGACCGAACTGGCACCTGACGACGAAGATCGCAAGCACCTGTTCGGCTCGGTGAGCTACCAGTGGACACCAGGCCATTGGGCCGGTATCCGTGCTCACCACAGTGCCGACGACGGCAAGCTCAAGTCGCAGGGCCAGGTGCTGGATGATCTGGACAAGACCTCCAATGGCGATCTGACCTGGGTCGGCCTGCAGGCTGACAGCGATGCCTACAACTATCGCAGCAACACCAATCAGCTCAACTACTGGGGCAGCCTGACTTGGCTGAACGGAACGCGCGACGAGATCGGCGTGACCTCCGCTCCCAACGACCAGTTCATCGCCGGCGAAAAGAACAGCCGTGACATGAATGGCTGGGCCACCGACCTGGGCCTGCGCCTGCGTCTGGACCCGCAATGGCAAGTCGGCGCCGCCTACTCGCGCGCCAGCAAGGACTACGTCCAGAACGGTCTGGAAAGTAACCGCTCCAACTGGACCGGTACGCGTTCGCGCATCCACCGTTTCGGTGAAGCCTTCCAGGGCGAAATGGCCAACGTGGAAACCGGCTCGCTGTTCGCCTCCTGGCAGATGAACGAGGAATACGACGCGTCGCTGATCTACCACAAGTTCCGTCGCGTGGACGGCAACACCGGTATCGGTGGCTCGGGCATCAACGCGGTGAACGACAACCAGAACGGTACGTTCAGCTCGCTGCCGCTGGAAGACGGCAGCAAGGACCTGGGTCAGGAAATGGACCTGGTCGTGACCAAGTACTTCAAGCAAGGCCTGCTGCCGGCTTCGCTGAGCCAGTCGTTCGATGAACCTTCGGCACTGGTGCGCCTGCGCGCAGGTGTCTTCAAGCCAGGCGACGCGTATCAGAACAACGTGGACAGCTACATGCACCGCGCTGTTGTCGACGTCATCTGGCGCTTCTGATGCGAACCGCCAAAGGAGTGCCAGAGATGAACAGTCATACAAGCAACGGGCGTAGCCGACACTGGCCGCACACCCTGCTCGAAAGCGCACTGCTGACCAGCGCCCTGCTGCTGGCCAGCGGTGTGGCGCTGGCCAACGCGCCTGTCGTACCCGACACACAGAAGGCGGTGGTCAAGGAGTTGCACCAGGCCAAGACCTACACCATCACCAGCCCGCCGACCGAGCCGTTGGAAATGGCCAAGCCGGTGTTGCCCGACCTCAAGGGCTACACCGCCGAAGCCGCCCTGAAAAAGATCGTGCGCAACAAACCGGGCAAGGTCACTGTTTCACGGATGATGGAAGAAACCGGCCTGAAGGAATTCATCGGCGGCGATAACAAGATGGCCGAATGGGTCAACCGTCAGCGCGGCATCCCCCAGGCCATCATGATTTCCGACGGCTACGTGAGCCTGCAGGACCTGGCCAAGAAGGTGCCCAAGCAGTTCCTCAACGAGGTCTCGCCAGGTGTCTATGTGGCGCGCCTGCCAATCCTGATCAAGGAAACCGGGATCTTCGAGATCGACAGCAAGACCAAGGAATTGCGTCTGTCTCAGGAAAAGGGCTCGTTCATCGTCAGTGAAGGCAAGATGCTGATCACTCACTCTCAGGTCAACGCCTGGAGTGAAACCCGCAACAGCCTGGCGACCTATCGCAAGCCTGACGAGTTTCGCCCTTTCCTGCTGACCTGGGGTGGCTCGGAAACCTGGATCGCCAATACCAAAATGGCGAGCATGGGCTACGACCAGAGCAAGTCCTATGGCATCAGTATTTCCCAGTACACACCCAACACCGCGAAGATTCTCAAGCGTGCCGAACCGACGGGCTGGATCATCGATTCAGAGTTCTCGGACATGTGGTACGGCTTCTACTGCTATGAAACCCGCGACTTCGTGGTCAAAGGCAACACCTACCGCGACAACATCATTTACGGCATTGACCCGCACGACCGTTCGCACGGTCTGATCATCGCCGAAAACGACGTTTACGGGACCAAGAAGAAGCACGGGATCATCATTTCCCGGGAAGTCGACAACAGCTTCATCTTCCGCAACAAGAGCCACAACAACAAATTGTCCGGCGTGGTTCTGGACCGTAACAGCGTCGGCAACATCGTCGCCTACAACGAGATTTACCAGAACCACACTGACGGCATCACCCTGTACGAAAGCGGCAACAACCTGCTGTGGGGCAATCGCGTGATCGCCAACCGCCGCCACGGTATCCGCGTGCGTAACAGCGTGAATATCAAGCTGTACGAGAACGTCGCCATGGGCAACGGCCTGATGGGCGTTTACGGCCACATCAAGGACTTGAGCGACACCGACCGCGACATTGAGCTCGATCCGTTCGACGCTCAGGTCTCGCTGATCATGGTTGGCGGCGAACTGTCCAGCAATGGTTCCGGCCCGCTGTCCATCGACTCGCCACTGAGTGTCGAGCTGTATCGCGTCTCGATGCTGATGCCTACCAAAGAAGTCGGCATCAGCCTCAACGGCGTCCTCGGTGAGCGCCAGGACGAAATCCTCGACCTGCTGGTACGCCAGAAGAAAGCCGTATTGATCGACCCCGTCGAAAGCCAGACCGAGCTGCGGGAATGAGGAAGGGTATTGTTATGCACGCACATCTGATCAAGCTGTTGAGCCTGTCCAGCCTCACCGCCGCCTTGATGGCCGCCGCTGGTGTCGCTCGGGCAGACGACTCGCAAGCGCCGACGTTCAAGGCCGAGCCTTGCTGCTCGCTGTGCCCGGCCGCGCATGATGCAAAAAACTACACCACGCGCTATCAGCAGAACTTCACCACGCTGGTCCAGGCTCAGGGTGACTGGCTGTTCCGGACTCAGGAAGACCTGCGCACCGAGTTCGACACCACGCCTGCCGGCTATCGCCGCATGAAACAACTGCACGATGCGTTCAAGAGCAAAGGCGTCGAACTGGTCGTGGTGTATCAGCCGACCCGTGGCCTGGTGGATCGCAACAAATTGTTCCCGGCCGAACGCGACAAGTTCGACTACGACAAGGCGCTGAAAAACTATCAGGCCATGCTTGGCCGCTTCAGCAAGATGGGCTACTGGGTCCCTGACCTGTCGCCGTTGACCAACGAGCAGCAGGCGCATGACTTCTACTTCCGCGGTGACCAGCACTGGACGCCGTATGGCGCACAGCGTACGGCGAAGATCGTCGCCGAAACCGTGAAAAAGATTCCGGCCTACGGCGATATCCCCAAGCGTGAGTTCGAAAGCCATATTTCCGGACGCATGGGCAAGACGGGCACTTTGCACAATATGGCAGGTCAATTGTGCGGTACCAGCTACGCGATCCAGTACATGGACCAGTTCACCACCGAGCCCAAGGGTGAGGCGGGCGACGGCGACCTGTTCGGCGATTCCGGTAACCCGGAAATCACCCTGGTCGGTACCAGCCACAGCGGCAAGAACTACAACTTCGCGGGCTTCCTGCAGGAATACATGGGCGCTGACGTGTTGAACGTGGCGTTCCCTGGTGGTGGCCTGGAAGGTTCGATGCTGCAGTACCTGGGCAGTGAAGACTTCCAGAAGCGTCCGCCGAAGATTCTCATCTGGGAATTCTCGCCGCTGTATCGCCTGGATCAGGAGACCATCTTTCGCCAGATGATGTCGCTGCTGGACAACGGCTGTGAAGGCAAGCCTGCCGTCATGAGCGCCAGCACCACGCTTAAGCCGGGTACCAACGAATTGCTGGTCAATGGCAAGAATGGCATCAAGGACATTCGCAACGGCAGCAATCAGATCGACATCAAGTTTGACGACACCTCGGTGAAAGTCCTTCAGGCCAGACTCTGGTACATGAACGGTCGCCATGAGGATCTGAAAATCGAGAAACCGGAAACGTCAGACACCGATGGACGCTTCGCCTTTGAATTGCGCGAGGATGAGGATTGGGCCAACCAGCAACTGCTGGCGCTGGAAGTCCAGGGACCGGAAGCAGGCACGGCACCACAAAAAGTCGAAGCCAAAGTATGCAAACGCAACGTGTTCCCGAGCGCTGCGACACACACCGCTCAAGCCGGACTATGAGGTGACTTATGCAGACTCCTAAACTGATACGCCCTACCCTGCTGTCGATGGCAATTCTGTCATCGATGGCCTGGGCCACGGGCGCGTCCGCCGCACTGGTTCCACCCAAGGGCTATGACGCCCCGATCGAAAAAATGAAGACGGGCGATCACAACTTCAGCTGTGAAGCCATTCCAAAGCCCTACACCGACAAGCTGGTCTTCCGCAGCAAGTACGAGGGTTCGGACAAGGCACGCGCAACGCTCAATGCGGTATCCGAAGAAGCGTTCCGCGATGCGACCAAGGACATCACCACCCTTGAGCGTGGCGTCAGCAAAGTCGTGATGCAGTACATGCGCGACGGTCGTCCGGAACAACTCGATTGTGCGCTGAACATGATGACCACCTGGGCCAAGGCCGATGCGCTGGAGTCGCGCGAGTTCAACCACACCGGCAAATCCATGCGCAAATGGGCACTGGGCAGCATGTCCTCCGCCTACCTGCGTCTGAAGTTCTCCGAGTCGCACCCGCTGGCCAATCGTCAGCAAGACGCGAAGATCATCGAGACCTGGTTCAGCAAGCTGGCCGATCAGGTGGTCAGCGACTGGAGCAATCTGCCGCTGGAAAAAATCAACAACCACTCGTACTGGGCTGCCTGGTCGGTGATGGCAACCGCTGTCGCCACCAATCGTCAGGACCTGTTCGACTGGGCCGTGAAGGAATACAAGGTCGCTGCCAATCAAGTGGACAAGGACGGTTTCCTGCCCAACGAGATGAAGCGCCGTCAGCGGGCACTGTCGTATCACAACTATGCACTGCCGCCGCTCGCGATGATTGCCAGCTTCGCCCAGGCCAATGGCGTGGACCTGCGTCCGGAAAACAATGGCGCCTTGAAGCGTCTGGGCGACCGGGTGCTGGCCGGCGTCAAGGATCCTTCGATTTTCGCTGAACACAACGGCGAGAAACAGGACATGACGGACCTGAAGAAAGATCCGAAATTCGCTTGGCTCGAACCGTACTGCTCGCTCTACACCTGCAGCCCGGATGTGCTTGAAGAGAAACACGAAAAGCAGCCATTCAAGACATTCCGTCTGGGCGGTGACCTGACCAAGGTCTACGACCCGACGCACGAGAAAGGCGACAAGGGCGATAACGACGGTTCGTGATTCACAGAGTTCTTTGTGGGAGCGAGCTTGCTCGCGAAGAGGCACGCCTAGGCGCTGAATCCGTAAGACCGGACCTCGCCTGAGCTGCTTCACCGACAAGCCGTAACGCGACGTGTTTTACCCCCCAATTTCAACGGGGGGTTTGGGGGGGCTTTAGCCCTTGAATGTTGGACAAACGGAGAGATAAGGATGGTTTTCTCATCCAACGTGTTCCTGTTCCTGTTCATGCCGATTTTCCTCGGCTTGTACTACCTGAGCGGGCAACGCTATCGCAATCTGCTGCTGCTGATTGCCAGCTATATCTTCTACGCCTGGTGGCGAGTGGACTTTCTGGCGCTGTTCGTCGGCGTGACCGTCTGGAACTACTGGATCGGTCTCAAGGTAGGCGCAGCAGGTGTGCGGACCAAGCCGGCACAGAAATGGTTGCTGCTTGGCGTGATAGTGGACCTGTGTATTCTGGGCTACTTCAAATACGCCAACTTCGGCGTGGACAGCATCAACGCAGCCATGACCTCGATGGGTCTGGAACCGTTCATCCTGACTCACGTGCTGTTGCCGATCGGTATCTCGTTCTATGTCTTCGAGTCCATCAGCTACATTATCGACGTTTACCGCGGCGATACTCCGGCCACGCGCAATCTGATCGACTTCGCTGCATTCGTCGCGATCTTCCCGCACCTGATCGCCGGCCCTGTGCTGCGTTTCCGCGATCTGGCCGACCAGTTCAACAACCGTACACACACGCTGGACAAGTTCTCCGAAGGTGCCACGCGCTTCATGCAGGGCTTCATCAAGAAAGTGTTCATCGCCGACACCCTGGCGGTGGTCGCCGACCACTGCTTCGCCCTGCAAAACCCGACCACCGGCGATGCCTGGCTGGGTGCGCTGGCCTACACCGCGCAACTGTATTTCGACTTCTCCGGTTACAGCGATATGGCTATCGGTCTGGGTCTGATGATGGGTTTCCGCTTCATGGAAAACTTCAAACAGCCCTATATCAGCCAATCGATCACCGAGTTCTGGCGTCGCTGGCACATCAGCCTGTCCACCTGGCTGCGTGACTACCTGTACATCACGCTGGGCGGCAACCGCGGCGGCAAGTTCGCGACCTACCGCAACCTGTTCCTGACCATGCTGCTCGGCGGTCTGTGGCACGGTGCCAACGTCACCTACATCATCTGGGGTGCCTGGCACGGCATGTGGCTGGCGATCGAAAAAGCGGTCGGTATCAACACCAAACCTTACAGTTTCAACCCGATCCGCTGGGCACTGACCTTCCTGCTGGTGGTCATAGGCTGGGTCATCTTCCGCGCTGAAAACCTGCATGTCGCCGGTCGTATGTACAGCGCCATGTTCAGCTTCGGCGAGTGGCAGCTGTCGGAACTCAACCGCGCCAGCCTGACCGGTCTGCAAGTGGCAACACTGATGGTGGCGTATCTGACGCTGGCGTTCTTCGGTCTGCGCGACTTCTACCAGAACCGCGAAAAAGACACCGGCAAGAGCGCCAAGGCTGACGGTCCTGCGACCGCCCAACCGGGCACCATCAAGGCCGTTCCCGGCGATGCTCCCGGCAGTCTGCACCTGCCAGGCTACACCGTGGGCAGCGAAGCTCAGGTGCAGCCTGCGTACTGGGTTGCCGACTGGCCACGTTACGCCATGCGTGCACTGATCCTGCTGCTGTTCGTGGCTTCGATTCTCAAACTCTCGGCGCAAAGCTTCTCGCCGTTCCTTTACTTCCAGTTCTGAGGAGCCTGACATGACGCGTTCATTACGAATCCTCTACATCGCCATCTTCCTGGCCATTCTGCTGGTCCTGGGCGTCTGGTCGCTGCGCAGCTTCAGCACCTTCTCGACGTCGGCCGAGACCACTGTGCTCAACGGCAAATGGACCAAGGCGGCGGAAACTCATTACGACGATGAGTTCCCGATCAAGCGCCTGGGCACCAACCTCTGGGCGGCGCTGGATTTCAAACTGTTCAACGAAGGTCGTCCGGGCGTCGTGCTCGGCAAGGACCAGTGGTTGTACACCGACGAAGAGTTCGATGCGGTTGCCAACGGCGAGCAGAACGAAGCCGACAACCTGGCGATCATTCAGGGTGTGCGTGACGCGCTGGAAAAACAGGGCACCAAACTGGTCCTGGCGATCGTTCCGGCGAAAACCCGTCTGTACCCGGAACACATCGGTGACAACAAGCCCGCCAGCCTGCACACCGACCTGTATCAGCAGTTCCACGCTCAGGTCGCCAAGGCCGGGATCTTTGCCCCGGACTTGCTGGCGCCGCTGCAAGCTGCCAAGCAACAGGGTCAGGTTTTCCTGCGCACCGACACCCACTGGACGCCAATGGGTGCCGAAGTCGCCGCGCAGCAACTGAGCGCCGCGATTGCCCAGAAAACACCACTGGAAGGTGAACCTGAGCAGTTCGTCACACAAGCCAAGGGAACCGAAGCCTACAAAGGTGACCTGACTACATTCCTGCCGCTCGATCCGTTGTTCAGCAACATGCTGCCCAAGCCGGACGAGTTGCAGAAACGCAGTACCGATCCGGTAGCAGGCGAAGCGGCAGGCGGTGACGCACTGTTCGCAGACAGCGACATCCCGGTGGGTCTGGTGGGCACCAGCTACAGCGCCAACCCTAACTGGAACTTCGTCGGCGCCTTGAAAGAAGCGCTGCGCAGCGATGTCGTCAACTACGCCGAAGACGGCCATGGCCCGATCCTGCCGGTGCTCAAGTACCTGCAGACCGACGCCTTTAAGAACACCCCGCCGCAAGTGGTGATCTGGGAGTTCCCGGAGCGCTACCTGCCGGCACACAACGATCTTGGCGAGTTCGATCCGAAGTGGATCGCCGAGCTGAAGAAATCGCGTGACACCCAAGAAAACGTGGCGCTCAACGCCAAACAATCCGAGTCGCCCAACCGGGCGCAAAACTGAGAGGACTGACTCATGACTTTCAACACTACTGCCAACCGTTCGGCCGCAAAACGCATTTTCAAAACCTGCGCAATGGCCGCAGGTCTGGGCCTGATGTCCCTGCAGGCTTTCGCCGGTGACTCCGCCCTGTACGGCCCGACCGCACCGAAAGGCTCGACCTTCGTGCGTGTCTACAACGCCAGCAACGCTGAAATCAGCGCCACCGTTGGCAACACCAATCTCAACGAAGTGGCGCCACTGGGCAGCACTGCGTTCAGCTTCATGCCGCAGGGCGACTACACCGCCAAGCTGGGCAGCCAGAGCCTGCCGGTGAAACTGGCGGGTGATCACTACTACACCATCGTCAACAACGCCAGCGGCAAGCCACAGCTGGTCGAAGAGCCACCGTTCAAGAACAAGCAGAAATCCCTGGTTCGCGTGCAGAACCTGAGCGACAAGTCGCTGACCCTGAAAACTGCTGACGGCAAGACCGAAGTGGTCAACACCGTTGCGGCCAAAGGCACCGGCGAGCGTGAAATCAACCCGGTCAAAGTCAGCCTGGCGCTGTACGACGGTGACAAGAAAGTCACCGATTTGAAACCTGTGGCACTGGAGCGTGGCGAAGCCGCTGTGCTCTACATCACCGGCAGTGGCAGCAGCCTCTCGCCAGTGTGGGTCAAGCCACCGGTCGCTACCCGCTAAACGGATTATGCCGGTCGGTTCAGAGCATCAGCGTTGAACCGACCCGCGCGGAACAAGAACAAGACAGAAACGACAGACACCTCGTACGGCCCTAATTGAATGCTTTTGGAGAAACAAAATGATTCCAGTTATCTTGTCAGGCGGTAGTGGTTCACGACTCTGGCCGCTTTCGCGTAAACAATTCCCTAAACAGTTCCTGGCGTTGACCGGCGAGCACACCCTGTTCCAGCAAACCTTGGAGCGTCTGGTGTTCGAGGGCATGCAGGAGCCTATCGTGGTCTGCAACAAGGACCACCGTTTCATCGTCAACGAGCAACTCGCTGCACTGAACCTGGAAACCCAGGCGATCCTCATGGAACCGTTCGGCCGCAACACGGCACCCGCCGTTGCACTGACCGCCATGAAGCTGGTCAACGAAGGCAATGACGGCCTGATGCTGGTGCTGCCAGCCGACCACGTCATCGAAGACCAGAAAGCCCTGCAACGCGCACTGGCTCTGGCAACCGTCGCCGCAGAACGCGGCGAAATGGTGCTGTTCGGCGTACCGGCCAACAAGCCGGAAACCGGCTACGGCTACATCAAATCCACCGCCGATGCCCTGCTGCCGGAAGGCGTCAGCCGCGTGTCGCAGTTCGTCGAAAAACCTGACGAAAAACGCGCCAAGGAATTCGTCGAAGCCGGTGGCTACTACTGGAACAGCGGCATGTTCCTGTTCCGCGCCAGCCGCTTCCTGGAAGAACTGAAAAAGCATGATCCGGACATCTACGACACCTGCCTGCTGACCCTTGAGCGCAGCGTGCAGGACGGCGACGCCCTTGAAATCGACTCCTCGACCTTCGCCTGCTGCCCGGACAATTCCATCGACTACGCAGTCATGGAAAAAACCCAGCGCGCCTGCGTCGTACCGCTGTCGGCCGGCTGGAGCGATGTCGGCTGCTGGTCGTCGCTGTGGGAAGTCAACGCCAAGGACGCCAACGGCAACGTCACCAAGGGCGACGTCGTCATCCAGGACAGCCGCAACTGCATGATCCACGGCAACGGCAAACTGGTGTCGGTGATCGGTCTGGACAACATCGTGGTCGTCGAAACCAAGGACGCGATGATGATTGCCCACAAGGACAAGGTCCAGGGCGTCAAGCAAATGGTCGCCACCCTGAACGAACAGGGCCGCACCGAGACCCAGAACCACCTCGAAGTGTACCGTCCGTGGGGCTCCTACGATTCGGTAGACATGGGCGGTCGTTTCCAGGTCAAGCGTATCTCCGTCAAGCCGGGTGCCTGCCTGTCGCTGCAGATGCACCACCACCGCGCCGAACACTGGATCGTGGTATCCGGTACTGCGCAGGTGACCTGTGACGAGAACGTGTTCCTGCTCACCGAAAACCAGTCCACCTACATCCCGATCGCCTCGGTCCACCGCCTGCGCAACCCAGGCAAGATCCCGTTGGAAATCATCGAAGTGCAATCGGGCAGCTACTTGGGCGAAGACGACATCGAGCGTTTCGAAGATATCTATGGTCGTTCGAACGCGCTTGAAGCGGGTGTGAAGACGCAAACTATCGCTCGTTGATAGGGTTTTAGCTGCACGCTACAGGTAACACAGCCCTCGACAACTCTTTGCGCAGATTTATACGCAGAGAGTTGTCGGGGGCTTTTCATTTGCGCGACGTCCCCCTCCCAGGTTCTGTAGGATGTCCAGCATTACCTTTGCTGGAGACCTGCATGTTTATCGGCATCCTGTTGATCCTGACCTGGCTCATCCTTCTGCTCAGCTACCCGGCGAAGGCCTTGCCCGTCTCGCTGGCTGCGGCGGTCGGGCTTGGGGCGGTGGCGGCCATCGTCATCTGGCAGGACAGCCGGGAAACACGCCAGCTTGAGCGTCTGGATATCCGCCTGAGTTACGATCCGCAAAACTGCCCGGCAGATCGTCCGTTGCAGGTCAGCATCACCAACACCAATCAGGTCACCCTGCAGGAACTGCGTTGGCGAATAGCGGCCTATGCGCCTGGTGATTCAGTGAATCTGATCGACAACACCTACGCATCCGCACGCTATCGCGGCCCCGGTGAACTTCAGGCCAAAGGCACGTGGCAGGATTGCGTGCCGGTGCCGGCACTGCGCAACGGGTACCGCCCGCAAACCCTGGAATTTCGCGCAGAACATCTACAAGGCAGTTTCTCGGACTGACCACAAGGATCTCCCTCATGCCCATCGCTTTGATTACAGGCTGTTCCAGCGGAATCGGCCGTGCTCTGGCCGACGCGTTCAAGGCCACTGGCTATGAAGTCTGGGCCACTGCGCGCAAGACCGACGATGTCGCGGCACTCAGTGCAGCGGGTTTCATCGCCGTACAACTGGACGTCAACGACAGCCTGGCGCTGGAGCAACTGGCCGCCGGTCTGGAGCACAGCGGCCTGGATGTGTTGATCAACAACGCTGGCTATGGCGCGATGGGTCCCCTGCTCGACGGCGGCGTGGATGCCTTGCAGCGACAGTTCGAAACCAATGTGTTTTCCGTCGTCGGGGTGACCCGGGCGCTGTTTCCGGCACTGCGCCGCAGCAAGGGGCTGGTGGTGAACATCGGCAGCGTATCCGGTGTGCTGGTCACGCCGTTCGCGGGCGCTTATTGCGCATCCAAGGCGGCGGTGCATGCGCTCAGTGATGCGCTGCGTCTGGAGTTGGCGCCATTCGGCGTACAGGTGATGGAGGTTCAGCCAGGCGCGATCGCGTCGAGCTTTGCGCAGAATGCCAGCCACGAAGCCGAGCAGCTGATCAGTGAGCAATCGCCGTGGTGGCCGATTCGCGAAGGCATTCGTGCACGCGCCAGAGCTTCACTGGACAACCCTACCCCCGCCACAGCATTCGCTCAAGACTTGCTCAAGGCCGTGCAACACACCCATCCGCCACGCCTTCTGCGTCTTGGCAACGGCTCACGCCTGCTGCCGCTGACGGCGTGGTTGCTGCCCAAAGGGCTACTGGATATGGGCCTCAGAAAACGCTTTGGATTGAACACCGACTTGTGACGCAGAGCGTCACGAACTGCATTCCCACGCTGGAGCGTGCGGAACGATCACCTGCCTATCGTGCGACGCTCCGCGTCGGCATGCCGTTCTGGACGCTCTGCGTCCTCAAGCATCAGCCGTCTACCGGCCTGACAATCACCGTGCAGGTCATTCCCGCTGCCAGAAGTACGCCTTCAGGTATAGCGTCCAGATGGATACGCACCGGCACTCGCTGGGCCAGACGCACCCAGTTGAAAGTCGGGTTGACGTCGGCGATCAGTTCGCGGCTTTGCGGGTTGTCACGGTCGTAGATGCCGCGTGCAATGCTTTCGACATGGCCCTTGAGCACCTCGCCGCTCATCAGTTGCAGGTCCGCAGCATCACCCACTTTCAGATGCGGCAATTTGGTTTCCTCGAAGAAGCCGTAGACCCAGAACGAGTTCATGTCGACCACGGCCATCTTCGCTTCACCGATACGCGCATAGTCACCGCGATGGACATTGAGGTTGGTGACGTAACCGTCCACCGCCGCCAGTACCCGCGTGCGTGACAGGTTAAGCTCGGCCGCCTCCAGCTGCGCCTGGGCCAACTGGTAATCGGCCAGGGCCGAGGTGGCTACGTTACTCGCGTCGTCACGATTTTCCGCCGAGATGACCAGTTCATCCATGTCGGCACGCCGCCTGGCATTCAGTTTGCGCATCTCCCAGGTTGCCTTGCGTGAAGCCAGTAACGCCTGCGCCTGCTTTACGGCGATCCGGTAATGCTCCGGGTCAATCTGCATCAGCAGATCGCCACGCTTTACCCACTGGTTGTCACGCACCGGCACCTCGACCACAGTGCCGGACACATCGGCGGCCACGTTGATGATATCGGCGCGCACCCGGCCATCGCGGGTCCATGGGCTATCCATATAGTCGATCCACAGCGTACGACCGATCCAGAGCGCGACTGCCAGCACCAGCAACGTGGCAAACAGACTGAAGAACTTTTTCATCCAGAGATTTTTCCCGACTCAGGCGTCAACGATAAAGGGGCAGCGCCAACGCGCCGAAGATGCAGATAAACAGGCTCAGACGCAGCAAGGCCGGGTGCCAGAAATGCCGATACAGGTCAAAACTAGCCAGCAGACGATCCAGCGCCCATGCCAGAACCACGGCCAGCAGAAAGATCAGCGTGAGGGTCGGCATATACAGACCGTGGAAGGCTATTTCACGCGGCATGGGCGACTCCTGAAGCGGTTCGCGCAACGCCATAAGCGGCCAGCGGCGATTGCGGGTCCAGCAGTGACGTGCGGATAAAGTGCAGGTAGCTTTTTACCCGGCGCAGCACCGACGTATCGAAATGCGAGGCGAAGGGTTCATCGGCCTCCTGCACCCGCTTGATGGCCTGATCGACTGCCGAGAGACAGCGCTGCAGATTGACCGCATCAGGCTGGATGAACAGCCGCACCAAAGCGCGCCCCATGACTCGCAGCGCGATGCGCCAGGGCTGGTACTCGGCGTAGGCAGGGTGAATCGGCAGCAGCGCCTGTTCATGGCGCAGCTCGATAATGGCGTGGCCGATTTCCAGCACCACGAACATCCAGCGCAACAACTCGCGCTGAACCAGCGGTTTGCCAATCGCCAGGCCGTACGCCTGATGCATCAGGTCGCGGGTCTGGCTTTCGAAGCTTGAGCCCAGACGCTTGAGCGGCGCGCTGATCGCAAACACCACTTGATTGCGCAAGGCCTGTTCCAGGCGTTGCCACATCCAGCGGCTGTTGGGCGGCAGGATGATTGCTCCGGCAGCGGCACAGATCAGCATACCGACGACCATCGCGAGGTAATCGTTGATGAAGGTGTAGGGGTCGTAGACCGTCAGGTTGTCCGGCACCGAGCCCAGGCTGAAAAAAATCAGCAGCCCCAGTCCGTATCCCGTCCACTGTGGACGTGAGCCCAGGTATGCACCGAGCACAAACACCGGGGCCAGTAGCAGGCACAGCAACGGAAAACCGTCGATGTGCGGGAACAGAAAAAAGGTCTCGATAAATCCCGACAGCGCGCCGAGCAATGTACCGCCAGCCATTTGCAGCGACATGCGTCTGGGGTTGTGGGTGGTCGACGACAGAGCAACGGTGGCCGCCGAGGCCAGGACCATGCTCGCGCCGCTGGGCCACGCCGTCAGCACCCAATACACACTCATCAGACCGACCACGCAGGTCGCCCGGGCGCCGGCTGCCAGCGCGGTCATCCAGTGGGTACGCGGTACGAACGAGCCCTTCCACTGTTCACGCTCATGGCTGTGGTCGGCCAGTGATGCGTGGGTTCGTGCGTAGTCGAGCAACTCGCTGAGCAGGCGGTACAGCAGCTCGAACGAGGTGTGAAAGTCCAGTCGTTCGGCGTCGCTGGCCAGGGTGTGCTCTAACTCGGCGCGCAGGCTTCTGACCCGTTCGGGGAAGTGCGCCCTGCACGACTCCAGACGCGTGACCAGCAGCGCCGCGTCATCGTTGGTCAAGGCGCGGTCGGCGAACCCGTCAAGCAGTGCTGCAAGGTTTTCAAGGCCGGGATCGATATGCTTCAACACCTGTTCGGCCTGCTCGAGACGCAAACGCTCGAGCAATTGGTGCAGGGCATTGAAGCGCGTGGTGACCGCCATGAATTCGCTGTTCAAACGGTTGAGTCGACCGTTGCGGCGACGCATGTGCGGGTCTTCGAATACCGTGACGCTGCGCAGCCCTTCAAGGCCGATGGCCTCGGCCACAAAACGTACATTGCCGGTTTCAAATTCAGTGCGTGAAATATCGCCGCGCAGGCCGTTGACCACGAAGCGCGCGAACCCGCCGAAGCGCAGATAAAGCGCGTTGCGCATCGCTGCGCTGGAGCTCTGCGGCAGCACCGCTGCGCTGATGGCCGTGGAACACAGGATACCCAGAGTGATTTCCAGTACACGCCACACCGCCGACATGAACGAACCTTCCGGATGCGCCAGGGCAGGCAGCCCCACCATGGCGGCGGTGTACCCGGCCAGCACAAAACCGTAAGCGCGAAAGTTGCGATAGCGCGCCGCACCGGCCGAACACAGACCGACCCAGAGCGCGAGGCTGCCGAGAAACGGCAGCGGGTTCTGCGCAAACAGGGCCATCAACAGCACCATCATCGCCGACCCGGCCAGCGTCCCCAGCAGGCGATAAAAACTCTTGGCGAACACCTGTCCGCTCTGTGGCTGCATGACGATGAACACCGTGATCATCGCCGTGTGCGGCTGCGGCAGTTCCAGGCGCAGTGCCAGCCAGTAGGTGAGGAATGCGGCGAGCAGCACCTTGAAGATGTAAACCCAGGTCACCCCGTCACTGCGCGCCCAGCTGTGTAATTCGCGACGCCACGGCAGGTCGGTGATGCGCTGTAGCGAGGCGATCATTGCCCGCCCCCGGACTTGGCAGCAGTGTCAGCGGAATGACCATTGGGATTGCCACTCTCGCCACCGTCACCGCCCAGCGCCACCACCAGCCCGGCGTAGGCTTCCAGCCGCGCGGCCTCGACCTGCTGCTGAATCTGCTGCTGGCGGAACAGCTGCGTGCGCGCATTGAGCACGTTCAGGTAATCGGTCAGGCCGCGCTGCCAGGCGATCAACGCGATGTCGTAGGTCTTTTGCGCAGACGCCACCGACTCGGCAGCGAGTGCCTGCTGCTTGTCCATCGAGGCACGCCGAATCAACTGGTCGGAGACACTTTTCAGCGCCATCACCAGCGTCTGGTTGTAATGCGCAACGGCCTGATCGTAAGCAGCCGACGCCTGGCCCAGTTCCGCCCGCAAGCGTCCAGCGTCGAAGATCGGCAAGCTGATGGCCGGCCCGACCTTGTAACCCAGTTTGCTGCCGGTCAGAAACTCCAGCATGCCGCCGCCCGTGGCCATGTAGCTCAGGCTGCCGACCAGATCGACATTGGGATAAAAGCCCGCATGCGCGACGTCGATACCGCGCGCCTGCGCCGCCACCTGCCAGCGAGCGGCCACCACGTCAGGCCGCTGGCCCAGCAGTTCGGCAGGCAATGTCGAGGGCAATGTGAGTGAGGTGTGCAAGGACAGCGCAGGCCGCTGCAAGGCCGCACCCTGCCCCGGCCCCTTGCCTGCCAGCGCGGCCAGCTGGTTTCGACCCAACGCGATGGCCTCTTGCAGCGCGTCGATCTGCCGATGCGCCTCAGGCAGCGGGGTTTCGGCCTGACTGACATCGAAGTGCGTACCGATCCCGCCCTTGAGGCGACGCTGCGCCAGGTCGAGTATCTGTTGCTGCTGGGCCAGTGCCGCCTCGGCGATATCCAGTCGGGCGTAGTCGAGGGACAGCTGGATGTAGGCGCGCACCACGTTTTCCTGCAATTCGAGCTGCGCCTGACGCTGCTCTGCAGCACTCACGTGCGCCAGATCAACGGCCTGCTCGCTGGCGTTGCGTTCACGTCCCCACAGATCCAGCGCGTAGCTCAGGCCCAGTGACGCATTGTTGTCCCAGGTGCGAGTATCGGCCAGCGCGCCGGGGCCATAAAACTGATCCTCGGGCCAGTCATGACGCATCAGGCTGGCGTTGCCTTGCAGTTGCACAGCCTCGGCGGACTCGGCGACCTGCGCCATCGCTCTCGCCTGGCGCACACGAGCCGCGGCAAGTGCCAGACTCGGGCTGCCCAGCGTCGCCATCTCGACCCAGCGGTCCAGTTGCGCATCGCCGTAGGCACGCCACCATTGCGCTGCGGGCCAATGGGCGTCGAGGGCAGCGCCCTGAATCGCCTGATCCGTGGCCAGGCTGTCGGCGTGCAGGACAGTGCCCTGCGGTTTGATTCCATGTGTTCCGATACAGCCGTTGAGGACCAGCGTAAAAGCCAGGATACCGACGGGCCAGAGCCCTCTGATGATGCGACGCGGCACAGCTGCAAGTTCCCGAACGAAGGTGACACACCTTGAATGGCGGCGATTCTAGGCGGCGCTCGACGCGGCGATAAGCGGGGAGATTTGTGAATCTTTGTTACTGAAACGGCGATAATCCTTTGGTCTGGATACATGCATCCGTTACTTCATGTCACAATTTACCATCTACTCAGAGAAGTACCCATGGACACCCTGCAAAACATGCGTGCCTTCAGCTGCGTGGCGCAAGCGGGCAGCTTCACTGCTGCCGCCGCCGTGCTGGACACCACCACCGCTAACGTCTCGCGCGCGGTCTCCAACCTTGAAGCACATTTACAGACGCGCCTGCTCAATCGCACCACCCGACGCATTGCCCTCACCGAAGCAGGCAAGCGTTATCTGTTGCGCTGCGAACAGATTCTCGCCTCGGTAGAAGAAGCCGAGGCCGAAGCCAGCGACGCTCATGCCCGCCCGGCCGGGCAGCTCAAAGTGCATTCGATGCCCGGCGTCGGCCAGCATTATGTGATCGACGCCATCGCCCGTTACCGGCGTAACCACCCGGACGTCGCGTTCGATCTGACCATGACTCACCGCGTGCCGGACTTGCTGGAAGAAGGCTATGACGTGTCGATCGTGCTGGCCAGCGAACTGGCTGACTCGGGCTTTGTGTCTCAGCGCCTGGGCATTACCTACAGCATCGTGTGCGCGTCCCCCGAGTACGTGAAAACGTTCGGCATGGCCCACAAGCCTGCCGACCTGCTGAATCATGCGTGTCTGCGTCTGGTGAGCCCGGTGTTCCCGCTGGACAAGTGGCTGTTCGACGGCCCGGAAGGCCAGGAAATGGTCACCATCAACAGCTCGCCGCTGCTGGTCAACTCTGCGGATGCGATGAAGACTGCGATTTCCAGCGGCATGGGGATTGGCATTCTGCCGATCTACTCGGCGATCGAGGGGCTGCGCAACGGCACACTGGTGCGGGTATTGTACGATTACCGCTCGCAAGAGCTGAACCTGTACGCCATCTACCCTTCACGCCAGTATCTGGATGCGAAGATCAGAACCTGGGTTGAATACCTGCGCGGTTCCCTGCCGGAAATTCTCGCTGCCGATGAAGCCGATCTGCATGTGCAGGCTCTCAAGTCATCGTACTGACATCGTACAACTGCAAAAAGCGGCTGCCAAAGAGCGGGGAGGAATGTTAGCGTGCTACTCATTCAACCGCTCGAGAGTGACTGCCCAATGAAAAAAACCGTACTCGCCTTCAGCCGTGTTTCTCCTGAAATGGCCGAGCGCCTGGCGCAAGACTTCAACGTGATCGTGCCCAACCCCAAACAGGGTGATATCAACGCGCAGTTTGCAGAAGCCTTGCCTGAATCCCACGGGCTGATCGGCGCAGGCCGCAAGCTGGGTCGCGAACAACTGCAGAACGCCACGAAGCTGGAGGTGGTGTCCAGCATCTCGGTGGGCTACGACAACTACGACGTCGACTACCTGAGCGAGCGCGGCATTCTGCTGACCAACACACCGGATGTACTGACCGAAAGCACCGCCGACCTGGGCTTCTCGCTGATCATGAGCAGCGCTCGCCGGGTCGCCGAACTGGATGCCTACACCAAGGCCGGACAGTGGACGCGGAGCATCGAACCGCCGCACTTCGGCACCGATGTGCATGGCAAGACGCTGGGGATCGTCGGCATGGGTAACATCGGCGCAGCCATTGCCCTCCGCGGTCGTCTGGGTTTCAACATGCCGATTCTGTACAACGGCAACAGCCGCAAGACCGAGCTCGAACAGGAGCTGGGCGCACAATTTCGCAGCCTGGATCAATTGCTGGCCGAAGCGGATTTCGTCTGCCTGGTCGTGCCGCTGAGTGAAAAGACCAAACACTTGATCGGCCGCCGCGAGCTGAGCCTGATGAAGCCCGGCGCCATCCTGGTCAACATCGCCCGCGGCCCGATCGTCGATGAACCCGCGCTGATCGAAGCGCTGCAGAACGGCACCCTTCGCGGTGCCGGTCTGGACGTCTACGAAAAAGAGCCGCTGAGCGAATCGCCGCTGTTCCAATTGAAGAACGCGGTGACCCTGCCGCACATCGGCTCAGCCACCACCGAAACCCGCCAGGCCATGGCCGACCGCGCCTACGGCAACCTGCGCAGCGCGCTGCTCGGTGAACGACCACAGGATCTGGTCAACCCGCAGGTGTGGAAAGGCTGAAGCCCGCGCCTCTGCCGATCTGCCGGAAAGGCACGATAGCCACCAAGTCAGGCCAGTTTGCCGCCGACCACGACGGCAACCGGTCTGATCTTCCTGAACACCAGCACGTTGCCGACCATCACCAGCACCAGCCCCAGCAAGGCAGCCAAGGTCCACTGATAGCCTTCCACCCAGGCGGAGATATTCAGCGCCACGACCGGGAACAGCACCGTGCAGTAAGCCGCACGCTCCGGCCCCATGCGCCCGACCAGGGTCAGGTAGGCAGTGAACGCAATCACCGAGCCGGGGATCACCAGAAACAGCAGTGAGCCTACGTAGCGCGTGTTCCATTCGAAGGTGAACGACGTGCCGCTCAGCAGGCAATACATGCCCAGTATCGTTGCCCCGTAGAACATCCCCCACGCATTGGTGGTCAGCGGACGCAGACCGGCTTTCTGCTGCAGGCTCGACAGCATGTTGCCCGCCGAGAAGCACAGCGTGCCGAGCAAGGCCAGTCCCAGGCCGATCAGGGTCTGCCGGCTCGCGCCATGCCCGGACATTTCAGGCCAGAACAGACAGGCCAGACCGATCAGGCCCATGGCGCCACCGGCCAGTACATTGCTGGCGATTTTCTGGCGAAAGAACACCCGTGCGTTCAGCGCATTCCACAGTGTCGAGGTCGAGAACACCACCGCGATCAGGCCACTGGGTATCCACTGGCTGGCCGTGTAGAAGCACATGAAGTTGACGCAGAACAGGCACACGCCCTGCGCCAGGCAAATCAACTGGCCACGACGATTGACCGGCTGCAGACGCTTGCTCAGCAACAGGAATGCAAACAGCACCAACGCTGCCAGGGCAAAGCGATAGACGATCGATACCGGAATCGCGACATCGCCGAGTTGGAGTTTCAGAGCGATCCAGGTGGTGCCCCAGATCAGCACGGTCAGCAGATAAAGCGAGAGGTTCATGGTGCAGGCTCCTTGATGAGCCATCAGTCTGCTGCGTGCCGGTCTGCCAGCGCTTGCACAATCTTGCGCATTTGCTTCAAGCGCTACTGGCAGCGGCGTCGCCAGCGAGTAGGATACAAATCCTAGAGGAATCGTCATGCCCACCATTGAATCCATCCAGGTCTTTCAGGCCCTGAACAGTTCGCCCAATGCCCATCTGGAGCAAAGCGCGCCGCTGGGCGACGGGTTGGTGGCGGCGTTGTGGAACAATCGGCATGACTCGCAGGAATATCACGCACCGACCCACCATACGCT
Organism: Pseudomonas cerasi; assembly: GCF_900074915.1. Taxonomy (GTDB): domain Bacteria; phylum Pseudomonadota; class Gammaproteobacteria; order Pseudomonadales; family Pseudomonadaceae; genus Aquipseudomonas; species Aquipseudomonas cerasi. The sequence goes on along the minus strand of NZ_LT222319.1, from coordinate 1,111,806 downwards.
GTCGTGCTATATCGAGGACGGTACCGGGACCTTTCGCCGCGGCAGACCCGACCAGAAAGGCGCGCCGGGCAAACTGTGCATCTTGCCTGCCGGCCATGAGTCCGCCTGGGTAGTGAACGGCGAGATCCGTCTGGCGCATCTGTATTTCAGCCCGGAGCAGTTTGCGCTGGGCTGCGTGACCCTGCTGGACCGTGAGCCGCGCGAGATGCAACTGCGGGAAAACACCTTTCTGGAAGACCCCGCACAGGCGGCACGCTTCCGGCAGCTGATTCGCCTGAACTGGGCAGAACCCGGCGAGCGCCTGCTGACCAGCAGCCTGGCGCACGAGATGGTCAGCCATGCGCTGCTCAGCCAGGCTGGGCTGCGCGAAGGGCTGCGCTTGAAAGGCGGCCTGGCGCCGCACCTGCGCCGGCACCTGGTGGACTTCATCGAAATGCATCTCGCCGACCCGCTGAGCCTTGGCCAACTGGCCGGCCTGTGCGCGCTGTCGGAATACCACTTCGCACGCATGTTTCGCGAAAGCTTCGGTTTGCCGCCGCACCAGTACCTGCTGGCGCGGCGTATCGAGCGGGCGCGCCAGTTACTGCGCGGTACCGGCAAGCCGCTGGGCGAGATCGCGCTGGTCTGCGGGTTCGCCAGCGCCAGCCATTTCAGCAACCGCTTTCGTCAGGCCACAGGGGCGACACCGGGTGAATACAGAACGGCGTTAGGCCAATAACTGACCTACCGCGGCCAACGGGCTCAACAGCGCCCCACACCCCGCCAGTGCCAGCACCCAACGCGGACGAAACGACAGCAACGCAACCAGCAACACCGCGCTGCCCATCAGCGCAGCGAACCAGTACACCGTCCCCATCATCCAGCCACAGTCATGAACCGCAGCCCACGACGACAGTAACAGCGCCCCCCAGCCAGCCAGTTTGAGCAGCCGTCGCCGCTGTTCGGTCAACGGCCCCTTGAGCAGTTCACCGTAATGTCGGGCCATGGACAGACACAGGCACGTGAACCCCACATAACAGAGCAAGGCCGCCAGCAGCATCAGGGGGCCTCCTGAGGTACGACCGGCAACGAGACGCGGGAGGTTTTACCGGCAGGCGCAGCCTTGAACTTCAGCGCCGCCCAGCCCAGGAACAGCCCGGTGATCAGCACCGTCAGGTCAAAAGCCGCCAACACCCGGTTTCCTGACATCAACGAATCCAGCAGATAGCGACCGCAGGTCAGCAGATCGAGCACCGGCAGACCGGCGAACAGCAGCGCGCCGAGCCACAGTTGTTCTCGCCATGCGCTACGCCCCTTGCGCAGCGCAGCATGCATGACTGACACGGCCCAAACCGTGAAGAACACGCTGACCTCCCAATCAGCACGCCCGGCGAATCCGCCAGGCAGCAAACGATTGGCCCAGAAAAAGCTGGCCACGGCGATCATCAACCCGGACATGCTGGCAATGTTCAGCACTTCGACCACACGCAGTTCCAGCGGCAGCACGCCGGTCTTGGCGTGTTTGAGCTGACGCTTGCCCAGCCACATCACCAACCCGGTGCCGATCATTGCAGTCCCGGCGACACCAAAAATGAAGTACAGCCAGCGCAGCAACGGTTCGGCGAAATGGCCCACGTGCAGGCCATACATCCCGCTGGAAATCAGCAGCGCCAGCGGGCGCTCGGGCACTTCGTTCAACAGTTCGCCGCTGGCACCGCTGAACGTCAGCGCCCCGCCCCGGTCCGGCACAATGCTGCCCTTGTCGTCACGCGTCAGCAGAATCGAAGCGGTGCTGTCGCCCGGATTATTAACGATAACCCGACCCACCTGACCGCTGTCCCATTTCGCATTCGCTGCGTTGACCAATGGCGCAAGCGCCACCAGCGGCGCAGCAGTGCCTTCGCGCTTGACCGTTTCCGGAAACGGATAGGCTTCGCTGTAGAAGGCCTGGACGGTGTCGTACTGGCTGAGAATGCTCGCGGGCATCACCATCGACATGAAGATCACCAGACTGCTGTAAGTGATCATCAGGTGAAACGGCAGCACCAGCACGCCCAGCGCGTTATGCCCGTCCAGCCAGGAACGCTGGCCCTTGCGCGGACGAAAGGTGAAGAACTCTTTGAAAACCTTCTTGTGAATGATGATGCCGGTGATCAGCGCGACCAGCATCACCATCGCGGCGCTGGTTGCCAACCATCGGCCCCAGGGATATGGCATCTGCAGTTGATAGTGAAACCGGTAGAAGAAATCGCCACCGCGTGTGTCACGCGCCTGCACCTCACTGCCGGTCTGCGGATCGAGCAGCTTGCGTACGAAGTTGTTGCGCTGGCCCTGTTTGCCTTCGGGCAGCCAGCCGACCATCAGGCCGGGCGTGCGCTGATCGGGCAGACTGATGAACCAGCGCGTAGCCCCGGCGGCATGGCTTTGCAGATAAAGCTGAGCCTGTTGCACGCTGGCGCCTGCATCAAGGGCGCGCACCGGAATCTCCGGCTGCATCCAGTGGGTAATCTCGTCCTTGAAATAGGAAAGCGTGCCGGTCAGAAAAATTGCGAACAGCAACCAGCCAAACAGTAAACCGACCCAGGTGTGCAACCAGGCCATCGACTGGCGAAAACCCTCCTTCACAGCAACCACCGACCACAGGCGTAGGCCGCGCCCAGCAGTGCGCAGGGCGTCAGCACCCCGACCCACGCCTGCAGCGCCGTGCGGCAGGCAAGACACCAGAGCACGGCACCCAGGTAAGCGAGGAACGACAGCATCATGCCTGTCACCACCGCTTCGGCGCGGGTAATCGGCAGCCATTGTGCGATGCAGGTACTGAACAACGACGCCAGCAGGTAACCGGCAAATACCGCAGCCAGTGTCCGCGAGACAACGGCAAGGCGATAGGCAGCCGTCACGCCCCTGGTTCTGGCTTTTGCCGTGCGCTTTTCCGGCAACGGGCGGCTTGCGGTGGTGACATCCATCAAAGGTTCTGCATTGATTCATGAAACCAGGGAAGCCGGTCACAAGCGGCCAGGAAGGGGTCGCAACGAAAGCCGGCGGTGTGCGCCATTCATCCCGGACAGGACAAATGAACCGCAATATTAATGATAAATATTCTCATACGCAAAAGAGTCTGCCAGAATCCACGCCATCAATGAGTCCCCGTGGATTGTTTCCCGTGATGCCCGTCGCCCACTCCGCTCTCAATCACACTGTCGAAGGCCTGTACAGGGCACACAACGTCTGGCTGACGACCTGGTTGCGGCGCAGGCTCGGCTGCCCGCACAGCGCGGCAGATCTGGCGCAGGACACCTTCATCAAGGTCCTGGGCGCACGCGATACGTCGCAGATTATCGAACCGCGTGCCTTTCTGACGACCATTGCCAAGCGCGTGCTGTGCAATCACTACCGGCGTCAGGACCTGGAGCACGCCTACTATCAGGCACTGGCCGCACTGCCGGAGAGCGTGGCGCCTTCGGAAGAAGAGCGGGCGATCATTCTCGAAACCCTGGTGGAACTCGATCAACTGCTGGACGGCCTGCCGACCCTGGTCAAGCAGGCGTTTCTGCTGTCGCAGGTCGACGGTTTGAGCCATGGCCGGATCGCTGCCGAACTGGGTATTTCCATCGCCACGGTCAAGCGTCATCTGCACAAGGCCGCCCTGCGCTGCTATTTCGCCCTATGAACACCAACAGCGAGTCCCTGAACAAATCCGACATCTCGCCCGCCGTGGCACAGCAGGCCGTTGGCTGGCTGCTGGAAATGCAGGAGGGCACGCTGGATGCCCGCCGTCAGCACGCCTGGCAGCTGTGGCTCAATGGCAACGTCGAGCATCAACGGGCGTGGGCGCACATGCAGCGGGTCAATCAGCGCCTGAGTGGACTGTCCTCGCCGCTGGCGCACGCGGCACTCAATGCGCCGAAGTCCGCCAGCCGTCGGCATGCGTTGAAGCTGCTGTTGCTGCTCGGCGCAGGCTCGGCAGCGGGCTGGAGCCTGCGCGAGCAGATCGCCCTGCAACCTTTGCTGGCCGACTACGACAGTGGCGTGGGTGAACAGCGCAAAGTGGCGTTGAGCGACGGCAGTCAGGTGCAGTTGAATACTGCCAGCGCGGTGGATGTGCGTTTTGATACTCAGCAGCGCCTGATCGAACTGCTGCAGGGCGAAATCCTCATGACGGCCTCGGCGGACACGCGCCCGCTGAACCTGTTGAGTGCCGAAGGCTCGGTCAGGGCGTCGACAGGCGCCAGTCGTTTCAACCTGCGTCAACTGAATGGGCGCACGCAGTTGGCCGTATTTGCCGGAGCCCTTGAAATAGTCCCTGCCGGCAAGAGCGGCCCCGGTTTGATGCTGCTGGCCAGCCAACAGGTGACGTTCAGCCGTGATGCCTGGGACAAGGTTCGTCCGCTGGACGCAGGCAGTGGCGCCTGGGCGGACGGGATGCTGGTGGCGTCGCGCATGAGGCTGGTGGATTTTCTTGCAGAGTTGGGCCGCTACCGCCGCGGTCGTCTCAATTGCGATGCGAAGGTTGCAGGGCTGCTTATTTCCGGCAGTTACCCGCTGGCCGACAGCGAGCGCATCCTCGACATGCTCGAACGCGCCCTCCCGGTACGCGTGCAACGCTTCACGCGGTATTGGGTGAACGTGCAAGCGCGGGTTTGATCGTGATTGCTCGTTTCCACGCCGGGTGCTCATGGTGACGTACACATCCTGAAGAGCCCGAAATACAGGACTGAAACTCCGCTGACTATCGTCCCCATGCTCCCCGTGGGAATGCCGTTCGTGACGCTCTGCGTCACACAGCGGTTTTTGGATGACAGCTGGATTTGCGCTGGCCGGCTAAAATTTTTCAAAAAGCGTGAGCCGTTTTTCGATCCTCGCGTGACAGACAGGGAAAGCCTCTCTCAACCTTCCGGTCAAAGGACTCCTGCATGTCAGCCCGCCCTACTCAACTTTCACCGCTGGTGCGCACATTGCGCCATGTCATTTTCGGTGCCAGCCTCTCGGTCGGCAGTCTGTCGATGGTGCAGGCTGCAGAGGTCGCACCCAAGGTGTATCACATTGCGCCGAGCGAGCTTGAAGCGGCGCTGAGCCAGTTCGGTCGTGAGTCTGGCGTGCTGATTTCGTATGGTTCGCAGATCACCAGCGGCCTGAAAAGCCGTGGCCTGGAAGGTCAGTACACACCTGAGCAGGGCCTCAACGCCTTGCTCGAAGGCACCGGCCTGCAGGCCATGGCCGATGGCAATAACGGCTTCACCCTGCAACCGGTCAATGCTGTTGGCGCGCCGATCGAGCTGGGTGTCTCCACGGTGGTAGGCGACTGGCTGGGCGCGGCGCAGCAAACCAACGTTTTCGAACATCCCGGTGCACGTGACGTGATTCGTCGTGAGGAGTTCGAGCGGGTCGGAGCGACATCGGCGCGTGAAGTGCTCAATCGCATTCCGGGCGTCAATGCGCCGGACAACAACGGCACCGGCAGCCACGACATGGCGCTGAATTTCGGCATTCGCGGCCTCAATCCACGCCTGGCGTCGCGTTCCACCGTGCTGATGGACGGTATCCCGGTGCCATTCGCGCCCTATGGCCAGCCGCAACTGTCGTTTGCACCGATCAGCATGGGCAACATGGACGCAGTCGATGTGGTGCGTGGCGGTGGCGCAGTCCGTTACGGTCCGCAGAACGTGGGCGGCATCGTCAACTTCGTGACCCGCGCGATCCCTGATGCACCTACTCTCAAGGGCGGCATACAAACCGAGACCAGCCCGTCGTCCAGCCACGACGGCTTCAAGACCACCGGCAACCTGCTGGCCGGCGGCACCGCAGACAACGGCCTGGGCGGTGCGATTCTGTATTCCGGCGTGCGCGGCGGTGACTGGCGTGAACACAGCGATACCGAAATCGACGACCTGATCCTCAAGGGTAAATACCAGATCGACGAAGCCAACAGCCTCAACGCCATGGCACAGTACTACGATGGCGAAGCGCAGATGCCCGGCGGCCTGAGCGTCAAGGACTACGACGCCGACCCTTACCAGTCGACGCGCCTGAAGGACAAGTTCTGGGGCCGTCGCACGATGTTCAACTTCGGCTATCGCTACGAACAGGACGCGCGCGTCTTCACCGCCAACACGTTCTTCACCAAGACCCTGCGCAGCGGCTATCTGGATCAGGGCAGCTTCGTTTCCCTGTCGCCCCGCGAATACTGGGTACGCGGTCTGGAAACGCGCTTCTCGCAAGGCTTTGCGCTGGGCGAAACCTGGCATGAAGTCGGCGTTGGCTACCGCTACGTCAACGAAGCCGGTCACGAACTGCGCTACCGCGAACCGGTCACCGGCAACCTGCCGACCACCGCCAGCCGCAACGACCGCGACACAAGCGGCGCGACCGAAGCGCATGCGTTCTACATCGACGACCGTATCGATATCGGCAAGTGGACCATCACGCCGGGCGTTCGCTACGAGATGATCGACACCGCGCAGAACAACAACCTCACCAACGCACGCTACCAGGGCGACTACAGCACTGCGTTGCCGGCGTTGAACGTGCTTTATCACCTGACCGACACCTGGAACCTGTATGCCAACACCGAAGGCTCGTTCGGCAGCGTGCAGTACAGCCAGATGCCTAACCGCGTCACCGGGGATGAAGTCAAACCGGAAAAAGCCCGCACCTGGGAACTGGGCACACGCTACGACAATGGCAACCTGCGGGCCGAGATCGGCGCATTCCTGATCAATTTCGACAACCAGTACGACAGCAACCAGACCAACGACACGGTGATCGCACGCGGCGAGACGCGCCATCAGGGCATAGAGACCAGCGTCAACTATGCACTGGAAGGCCTGAGCCCGATGCTGGCCGGCTACGATATCTACGCGACCTACGCCTTCGTCGACGCCACGATCCGCGAAGACGGCCCGAACAAGGGCAATCGCGTGCAGTTCTCGTCAAAGCACAAGGGAACGATGGGCGTCAGCTACACCGAAGGGCCGTGGAAGCTCAATTTCGACAGCTCCTTCCAGAGCGACCAGTTTGCCGACAACGCCAATACCTCGACTGAAAGCGCCGATGGCAGCACCGGCAAGATCCCTGGGTACATGCTGTTCAGCACCCGAGCCAACTACGATTTCGGCCCGCAACTGTCTGACCTCAACGTAGCGGTCGGGATGAAGAACATCTTCAACCGCCAGTACTACACCCGCTCGTTCGACGACAACAACCGCGGCAAATACGTCGGCGAACCGCGCACGGTGTACGTACAGACGTCGGTCGCGTTCTAGTTTCGGACGCCAGAGCGCGAGAGCAGTGTTCTCCCGGACACCTCTCGTTCCTCACGCTCCGCGTGGGAATGCCGTTCTGGACGCTCTGCGTCCGTTCCCGATTCGTAACCTCGCGCCAGGGCAGCCATTTTTTGCTGCGAAATATTTCTTACACATTGGGGTTGAATTGTCAGGCCATTGCCGCCAACACTTTGAATGAGCGCAAACGAAATCGATTCCGCCAGGAATCGTGCAGTCCAGCCTCGCACGAGCAAGCCCTAATAAGGATTAACTATGCAAATCCAGGTCAATAGCGATAATCACATCGAAAGCAGTATCCGACTGGAGGAGTGGGTTCGTACCACCGTTGAAAGCACGCTCGAACACTACGATGAAAACCTGACCCGCGTGGAAGTCCACATCCGCGACGAAAACGGCGACAAGCCTGGCCCGCACGACATCAAGTGCCAGATGGAAGCTCGCCCCAAAGGACACCAACCCATTTCTGTTTCCCACAAGGCCGATACGGTAGATCAGGCTGTGGATGGCGCTGCTGTAAAACTCGATCACGCCCTCGAGCATCTGTTTGGCAAACTGCGCGGCAAACGAGGCGCCGCACCGACCATCGCCGAACAGGATGAAGATCCGGTCAGTCCGGACGCGCTGCTCGAAGAAGAATTTCTGGAAAAAGAGCAGGAGAAAGAAGCCGCTCGTCTGACCTGATGCTTCACTGACACGTTTTGCAAGAAAAGGGCGAACCGGCAACGGTTCGCCCTTTTTGTTCGCCATGGGTTCACGCCCCAATCAGTACGCACCACAAACGCTCGCTGCACAGCTTTTGCCGCCTTGACCCGGCGCTAGCCTCGCCGCCATTTCGATCACCGGGTGCCGTCCATCGAATTTAACATTCAGCGCCGTGCAGCCCGAGCGCTGTACCTGAGCACCATCGGCGAGCAAAAAAACATGCTGCTCGCTTCAATGAGCAGGCAAGTCAGCCAGTCATACCGACAAGCGTTCAACACTCATCCCGCAGCTCCGCAGCACGACGCTCAACGTCAGAACCTGGACAGTGGGCGAGTACGGTTTCGACCCCGTCTTTACGAATCTCTGACGTCAAGATTCGGTTGTCGGAGTGTCAGACAATCACTCGAAAAAGTCATAAGCAAAACGCATTCGCGAGATGAGCAGGCCATGTCCGGGAGCTGTTTTCGCCTGGCTTGGAGAGCACTTTTCTCAACCGAACTGAACGGCTCGTCCTGTGGCAAAGCCAACCAGGAAGCGGCTGCGGAGTGCTCCCGCTCGGCGGCTTCTAGCGCATCGCCCCTGCAATATGGCCCGAACCATGCAAAGCCCTGTAGTACGCGCCACGAGGCAGGCCATCAGGACGGCCACTTTCTGGCGCGAACTGAACGTCGTGAATGCGTCAAAGCTTCTCTAAACGAAACCCTGTCATCAACGCGAAAGACGACAGCAACACCGTCAGCAGCAAGCGCAGGAGTAACGCAACCGCTGATCAGTCGTCGAGAACCAAAAGGACTAATACCCGGTCAACTTATGCAGACCATTGAGCAGGTGAATGATATGGACAATCCTTTTCAGATGATCACGGACACGTTTCACCCTGACTATCGGGTGAATCTGAGCATTCAAGGGCTGGACGGCAGCATCATGCTGACCTTGTCCAACGAATGCGGCGTAGTTGCCAAGCGCTTGATCAGCGCTGCCCAACGCAATGACCCACAACGCCTGCGCAAGCTGATAGAAAGCGTGCAATTCGGCATCGCCATCGAACGTGGCGACAGCGCGATCAAGATCCTTGCAGCGATGACTGACGGTGCGACGCTGAAAAAGACACCTGTCCCGGCCAATGGTCTGTGGCCACAGAGCCAGGCAACGGTGAATGCCGGGGTTTGATGCACACCTGCCCTTCCCCGCTGTGCAGTGCCGTTGTTGGCACTGCACAGAGCAAGAATATCCCGATGCCGCTCGATACTTTCCAGCCTGCTTGAACGGGCTTTCCCCCCCAGTAAAACCGGCCTTTCGCTATCATTCCCCCTTCCTCCTCTTCAGCAAAAGTACAGATACATCCTGCTACAACAATCCTTGCGCAGAAACATTCGAGCGACTGGGCACTGAGCTCAGCGTCACTGCACCTGCGGTTGATTCCGAGGAGGCAACATGTACTTACGTTATGGGGTATTGATCGCATCACTTGCGATAGCGTCAGGCTGTGTCGAGGAGCGCGTGGTTCATGAACGGCCGCATGTCCATCACGAATACGTTGAAGAAGTGATCGCGCCACAACCGCCACCGGAACGCGTCGTCGAGGTGGAACCGGCGCCTCGTCCCGGCTATATATGGGCACGCGGTTACTGGCACTGGAACGGCCAGCGTTTCGTGCCGGTGCATGGCCACTGGGAAGCAGAGCGTCCCGGCTATCACTATGTACATCCGCACTGGGAAAGCGCCGGTGACGGCTGGCACTGGCGTGCCGGAGTCTGGCTGAACTGATTGGGCTCATGTCCAGCAACATTGCTGGCGGCATCTTGCACAGGTGCCGCCACTGCCTTCGATCAGATCTCGCCCTTTTCTTCCGTCACTGCACCTTTGACGGTGCTGGACGAATCGGGAATCTTCGCTGACGGGTACTTGTACGACGCATAGCGCACCACCAGAATCGCAAACGCCAGCAACAGGATGCCGCCACACAGGTAGATGATGCCGATGTCCGGCGGGTTGTGATGGGACACGTCGGAAATCAGCAGCCGGGTCAGTGCAGTGATCGCAACATAGATCAGGAAGCGCACGGGCATGTGGTTGGTCTTGAAATAAATCCCGGTCATCGCCCCCAGTTCGAGGTAGATGAACAGCAGCAGGATGTCATCGACCGTGACGTTACCTTTCTCGACCATCCCCAGGAATGCGACCACTGACGCCCAGGCAGTGATCGCGCCGATCGCGAACAGGGCGAGAAAGTGGAAGCTCTCCACACACAGGTTGCCCAGTGACTCGGCCTGCGCATGTACGCGGTGTCTTATCTTTACTGCCCATTTATTCCCCATGACGCGTTACCTCTGAACCTTCGTTTATGCCGACCGGATGATGCCGGGTACTCGTGACACCCTTGTGGCCTGCTTTTTAAAGCAGGAACAGGGCCATAGGCTATGGTTGAGAGCGCGGCGGGTTGTCGCAAGGCACATTTGCAGCGCAAAAAAGATGCGTAAACGCCACTATTCAGGCGGGGCTTGATTGGCACATGGCTTTTACTGTATAAAAAAACAGTAATCGAGAAATCGCTTCCGCTGTTGCGTCGCAGGCCAGCCTCCCTAAAGGTCTTCACGCAGTGCCCCGCTACACCTGACCGGCGCGCTGGTCATGCACGATCAATGCTTTGCATACCCGCTAGTCAGAGCACGACGCCCTGAACGTCCGGGTCTAGCCCTTTCAACACTGGATAAGACGACGAGGCCAAAATGGCTGTTGAAACCCTTTACCGCAGTACCCGCGATCTGGAGACTACTTTCGTGGACCGTAAACTCGCCGATGCGCACGACCAAATGCTCGAGCTGGCCGAGCTTCTCACCGACGTCCTGATCAAGAACGTGCCGGGAATCTCGGAGAAGCATGCAGAGGACGCGAGCATTTACATGGCCAAGAATCGCGCTGTGTTCGCTGCGGCGTTCAAGAACAACGCGACCGCGCTCAGCGAGCTGTCGGAACCGGCCGAGGCGAAAGACTGATTCCGCTGTGGGCTGCGACTCCCCTCATTGCGAGGGGGTCGCCAATCATTCTCATTTAATGGCTGGGCAATCACCCGTATTGCTGCTACAACTCAATACTGTATATGCCGCGCAAACTTGAACAGCATCTAAGCTAATTCCTAACATCCCGTCTGCCGCTCAGCGTGTCAAACTCGATACATAATCAAAGTTCCCAAGCGTCATTATATCAGCGTCATTTTTGTGAACCCCTTCTCTCTTCCTGTCATTAAACAGGCGTCAGGATTCTGCTGTAGTGACGCACACCTCGCTGCTGATATTTTTGTTGGAACTTTTTGCCATCATCCAGAATTACAGCGGATAACCCAGCACTCAAAACAGCAGGAAAGGCGTTACCAAAAGCCCCGGAAGACCCCGTATTCATTGGCCGAAGCGCCATTTTTCAAAAAATACAACCCTGTACTGACCGTGGTGAAAAACTAAAGTTCCTACCCATTGTTACTTTGAAAAATACTTAATAAAACGTTTTGCTTTATTATCTTGTTCTGCTAACAATCCCGACAATTCCGGGTAACAAGGCATATTGCTACATTCACACTGAAGTGAACATCGAGCCACAAACTCCGATCTTTCCGCCCGAGAAACTCATCAACTCGCAGTCTCACCAAGCTGTTCTCAGCCTGGTTTTTGCTGCTGTGCGGCGCGCTAAAGGCGCGGGAGGAAATAATGGCTGGTCTGCACCCCAGAATGAAGGTCCTTTCCATTTTCGGTACTCGTCCGGAGGCCATCAAAATGGCTCCCCTGGTCAGAGCATTGGCTGCAGAGCCGGGTATCGACTCAAGAATCTGCATTACCGGGCAGCATCAAAGCATGCTGCAACAGGTGCTGGACATGTTCGAGCTCAAAGCCGACTACAGCCTCGATGTGATGCGCCCGGATCAGACGCTGAATTCTCTGACGGCCGCGCTTTACGCGGCGATCGACCCGATTCTGGACGAGATGAAGCCGGACAAGGTGCTGGTTCATGGCGACACCACATCAGCGATGGTGGCGGCCATGTCGGCCTTTCATCGCCGCATCCCCATCGGCCACGTCGAAGCCGGTCTGCGCACCGGCGATATCCGTCAGCCGTGGCCTGAAGAGATGAATCGTCGCTGCATCGATCTGATTTCCGATCATCTGTTCGCGCCTACCGCCGAGTCGCGCCGCAACGTGCTGGGCGAACGCCTGCAGGGCATCTCGTTCGTGACCGGCAACACCGTGATCGACGCCCTGCACCTGACGGCCCAGCGAATCGACAGCAATCGCCAGTTGCGTCATGCCCTGGATCGCCAGTTTTCGTTTCTGGTGCCCGAGCGCAGGGTATTGGTGGTGACCGGGCATCGCCGTGAGAACTTCGGCGACGGCTTCCTCAACATCTGCAAGGCGCTGGGCGAACTCGCCAAGCGTGACGACATACAGATCGTCTACCCGGTGCATCTGAACCCCAACGTATTGGGGCCGGTGACCGAGCACCTGGGCGACCTGCCCAACGTGCACCTGATCAAACCGCTGGACTACCTGTCGTTCGTGCGCCTGATGCAACGCGCCCATGTCATCCTCACCGACTCCGGTGGCGTGCAGGAAGAAGCGCCGTCGCTGGGCAAGCCGGTGTTGGTCATGCGCGATGTCACCGAGCGCCCGGAAGCGGTCGCAGCGGGGACCGTGCGCCTGGTGGGCACCGAAACGGACGCCATCATTCGCGGCGTGAACGCCCTGTTTGACGACGACGCCCTGTGGCAGAACGCATCCCGCGCAGCCAATCCTTATGGCGACGGCAAAGCCAGCTCACGGATCGTCGATGCCCTGGTGGGCCGTCCGGTGGATGAATTTGTCGCCGAGCTGCCGCGTCAGCGCCAGGACCCGGTGGACATGCAACTGGATACGCGAATCAAGCCTCAGCACGAACATGCAGAGTTGCGCTCGATGGCCAGTTAGCAAAAAGGACGCGCAGGCAGCGCAAACAAACCCTAAAACAATCCGCAGGAAGCAGTCCGCAAACGATACGGGCACCCGGTTCAGACCGAGTGCCCGAAAAACGTTGTAGCAGACCGGCAGCCTGTATCAAGACCCAATGGCCTTGAGCCTTTACCGAGATCTGCACAATGAAATCTTCCGTTGCCGTAAACATGGGCGCGTTTGGCGTACTTGCCTGCGGGATGAGCCTGCTGGCGCTGATGCCTGCATTCGCCTTGGCTGCCGAAAGCCCCCTGACCCAGGCGATCAACCGAATCACTGCCGACAATCGCCAGGAGCGCGTGATCGAGCTGAGGGAGCTGGGTATCGATCGCCCGATCATCCTCAATGCTACCGACGCACGCCGCGAACTGTACCTGCCGGTGCCGGCCAATGTGCCATTGACCGAGGCCACGCTGAATTTCGATGCCAGCTACCTGAACGGCGAGGCTGGCCGCAACACGCTGCTGCTGTCGCTGGACGGATATCCGGTACGCGCGCTGGGCCTCAATGAAGAACAGGGCAATGCCAGCGCGACGCTGGGTGTCGACAAGGCAGCACGGGAAAGCGGTTCGGTACGACTGGGGATCGCCTGGTCGTCGGTGATCTCGAAAGTGCTTTGCGAAGACGAACGTGCGATCGGCAACGTGTTGCGCATCGACCCGCACACGCGCCTGACGTACAGCTATGACGCCAGCCAGTTGCAGGACGTCGGCGCGGTATGGAATGCACTGCCCGGCAAACCCGGCCTGCTGGTCGCACCCGGCACATTGTCGAACGCCAGCTACGATGCCGCCTGGCGTCTGGGCGTAGCGCTGGAGCGCATCGGCAAGCAGGCACGCATCCTGCCGTTTCCTGCGGTGCAGGACAGCGTGGACCTGAGCGGCCTGACTATTCCAGCGGAGCTCAAGCAGATTCCGGCGTTTGCAGGGCTCGAAGGCAAGGGCCAGTACACCCTGCGCGACCCGGCGGAAATCGGTGCATTGTTGATGCTTGGCCAGACACCTGCGTTGCAGGCCGACCTGGCGATCAGCGATCCACAGCTGCTCAAGGCCATCGACGACGCCATGGACGCTCTCCAGGCGCAGGTGCAGGGTCTGGATGCTTCGGCGGCCAGCGCACTGGGCCAGTGGCGCGAGCGTCACATCAAGAAGCCGCTCGCCAACAGCACCGGGGATGACGTAAGCCTGGCCCTGCTGGGCAATCGTGCGCTACTGATGATCAAGCCGGAGTCGGCCAACAAGGCCATTGGCCTGTTCAGTTCGGCGTGGAACAAACTGGCGCGCAATCGTCAGCTGACCATTGGCGAAGAAGCCGCCATGCCGCTGAGCGAAGACGGTCGCGTCGCGCTGACCCGTCTGGGCGGCAAGCCCGGCACGGTGGATGTGCTGGCAAAAACCGACTGGAGCGCCTCGTTCCCACTGGGCAGCGTTGCCTATGACGGTCGCGTACCGGTGACTGCGATGATCGACATCGCTGCCGCCCCGGGCGCATCGGGTACACCACCGGTTGCCACGCTGTTCCTCAACGATTACCTGATCGGTGCGATGCAACTGACTGCCGATGGCAAGAAAGAGCGCATCGAAGCCCGCATTCCGCAGTACGCACTGGCGGCGCAGAACGTCCTGCGCGTGTCCTTCCAGCGTCAGCCGGTCAGCAACCAGTGCCTGGAAACGCCGCAAGCGTTCCCGATCTCGGTATTGCCGACCAGCCACATCGTGCTGGACAAGGTCACGCCTGACGAAAACTTCTCGGGCATGGCGGCACGCTTCGCCACCGACACGCAGATCATGGTGCCCAAGGGCTACCTTGAGCGCCCGGCCAGCAGCCTGCCGCAAGTCATCCGCATCGCCAGCGCTTCCGGCGTCTCGCCGTTGCGTGCACAGCTCAGCGTCAGCGATGACGCCAGCGTCGCCGTGACACCGGCCAAGGCGTTCCTGGCCTTCGAACTGCCGGTCAAGGACGGGGCCGAGTCGGTCAAGGCCAGCAACGACGGGCACCTGCTGATCAACCACAAAGAACAGACGCTGCTCGACCTCAAGTCGCTCAACCACCTGGCTTCGCTGCAAGTGATCGAAGCCGGCGGCCAGCACGGCATGGTCTATCGCTCGTTGGGCGGTCAGGCCCCGGTTTTCGAACGTCCGTTACTGCTGGAACGTGGCAACGCCGCGGTGCTGGCTGACAGCGGCCCGATCGCCACCTTCGACGCCAAGGACCCGACCGGCAGCCAGATGATCGAGGAGGAGGAAAGCACCGGCATCGACGCTTGGCGCAAACCATCGCTGCTATGGCTGATCCCGGCCGGCATCGTACTTTTTCTCATTCTGTTGCTGGCTGGCCGTAGCGCCCGTCGCAATCGCTCGTAACAGGCCGCCGCAATGACGTCGCTCTATTGGCCTTACTGGCTGGCCCATTACTACAGCGTGCTGGAAGTCGCGACGATCGTTGTCGGGCTGATCATTCTGGTATCGAGTATCGATGACCTGTTCATCGATATCTGGTACTGGTCGCGGCGGCTGTACCGCAAGTTCACCGCCGAACGTCGCTACCGGCCACTGACTGCCGAGCAGTTGATTGCCCGCGACGAGCAGCCGCTGGCAATCATGGTCCCGGCCTGGCTGGAATACGACGTCATAGCGCCGATGATCGAAAACATGGTGTCGACGCTCGACTATCAGAACTACGTGGTGTTCGTCGGCACCTACATCAACGACCAGCGCACCATCGATGAAGTGGAGCGGATGCGTCGCCGCTACAAGCAGTTGCACCGCGTGGAGGTGCCGCACGCCGGCCCCACCTGCAAGGCCGACTGCCTGAACTGGGTGATCCAGGCGATTTTTCTGTACGAAAAGACTCACGCCGTACAGTTCGCCGGGACCATCCTGCACGACAGCGAAGACGTGCTGCACCCGCTTGAATTGCGCCTGTTCAATTACCTGCTGCCGCGCAAGGACATGATCCAGTTGCCGGTCGTGTCGCTGGAACGCAATTGGTACGAATGGGTGGCCGGCACCTACATGGACGAGTTTGCCGAATGGCACGGCAAGGATCTGGTGGTACGCGAAAGCATGACTGACACCGTGCCTTCGGCTGGCGTCGGCACCTGCTTCTCGCGGCGTGCACTGATGGTGCTGGCGGATGAAAACCAGAACCAGCCGTTCAATACCGAAAGCCTGACCGAGGACTACGACGTCGGCGCGCGATTGGCTAAGTACGGCATGCAGGCGATCTTCGTACGTTTCCCGGTGCAATTTCGGGTGCTGCGCAAGTCCTGGTTCCGCAAGCCTTATGAGTCGACGCTGGAAATGCCGCTGTGCGTGCGCGAATTCTTCCCTGACACCTTCCGCACCGCCTTTCGCCAAAAGGCGCGCTGGACGTTGGGTATCGGCTTGCAAGGCTGGGAGCAAATGGGCTGGACTGGCTCGTTGGCCAACCGTTACCTGCTGTTTCGGGATCGTAAGGGCGTGGTGACATCGTTCGTCAGCATCCTCGCTTACTTTATCCTCATTCAATTGCTGGCGTTGATTGTGCTGCGCTCCAGCGGACTGTGGAACACCAGCTTTCCGACCCCGTTTGAAACCACAGGTCTGATTCAGTACCTGCTGGTGGCCAACGGCATCGCGTTGCTGTGGCGGATCCTGCACCGCTGCTACTTCACTACCGTGCTTTACGGCTGGCAGCACGGTTTGCTGTCGATACCGCGCATGGTGGTCGGCAACTTCGTCAACTTCATGGCTGCAGCGCGCGCCTGGCGGATGTTTCTGGTGGGCAAGGTGCTCAACCGCAAGCTGGTCTGGGACAAGACCATGCATGACTTTCCGTCTTCCGACCTGATTGCCGTAGCGCCACGCCGCCTGGGTAGCGTGCTGCTGTCCTGGCAAGCCATCAACGACGAAAAACTGCAGACCGCACTGGCTGAACAACAGACCCGTCAGCTGCCGCTGGGGAGGATTTTGCTTAGCCACGGCTGGCTCGACGATGAAACCCTGGCTGAGGCCATCGCTTTTCAGAACGACCTGCCACGGGTATTCGACATTGTCGGCAAACGTGCGACAAACGATGTGCTGGCCGATGAGTTCTGCCTGCGCTGGCGTGTCGTGCCGTTGCAAATGAATGCGCTGGGTCGCCAGGAAATTGCCGTGGCCAGCCCGCTGCCGCCTGACGGTCTGCAACAGATTACCGAGCAACTGGGTGCCGAGCCGGTGCAGTTGATTGCCCGTGAAAGCGACATCGTCGCGCAATTGCGTCAGCTTCAGGTGGTCGAGGGTCAGCCGCTTCCAGCCAGAGCGCCACTGCTCGGCGATCTGCTGATCGAGCAAGGCCTGCTGGACCGCGAAGTGTTCCAGAAAGCCATGCTCGGCTACCGCCCGCATGTGCATGGCCGGATCGGCGATTACCTGGTCGACATCGGCGTGCTGTCCAGAGAAACCATCGAACAGGCTGTGGCACGTCAGCACAACCATTACCGATCTGACGATCAAACGGAGCAGCCACTATGAAGCGCCCCTTCATCCTGTCGCTGCTGGTGAGCGGCCTGGGTCTTGTTGCACCGCTCAGCCAGGCGGAAACACTGCCCTTGCCGTTGACCGGACCCGCCTATGCCATCGCCAACGAAGCCTACATGGCCTACAACCGCAAGGACTACGACCTGGCCATCGCCAAGGCGCGCGAAGCGTTGCGTCAGCGTGCGGATGCCGATCAGTTGCGTGATCTGATTGCCCTGGCAGAACGTGACAAATACCGCCGCGATCACCCGGCCCGCTTCCCCAAGGCGCGCCCCAAGCCTGGCTACCTGGAAGGCAATCAGGCGCTGCGCGCCTACGCCAACCGCGACTACGACGGCTCGGCCAGTCATGCACGCAAGGCCATTGCCCAGGCACCTAAGAATCTCGATTACCGCATGATGCTTATCGAGGCGCTGCAACGTCAGCAGCGTCTGGACGAAGCGCAGGCAGCGATCAACGAGGCCGAACAGGCACTGGGGCCGCAACAGGTCCTGACGCGTCGTCGGCAGGCGATTCAGGAGCAGGTGGCGGTCGACAAGGCAGCCACTGGCTATAAAGCATTGGCACGCGGCGATAACGACACCGCAGTCAGCGAGGCGCGGGAGGCTGTGCGCAGTTTTCCCAAACAGATGGCCTACCGCAAGCTACTGGTCAGCGCATTGATCGCTCAAGGGCAGTATGCCGAAGCGCGCTCTGCGGCCACCGAAGCGCTGGCGCTGAATGGCAACGACGCCACCCTGCTCGTCCAGCGCGGACAAATGCGTCAACGCCTGGGCGATCAGGATGGTGCACGTCAGGACTTCGCTCAGGCAATGGCGGTCGGCAACCTGCCGCTGCGTGAGCAGGCCTCGTTGTATGCCGCCATGGGCCAGCCGAGTGAAGCACTGCAACGTCTGCAGCAAGCTCGCGATGCGGGCGAACTGCAACCCGGCGATGAAGTGCAGATTGCCTATTTCCTCAGTCAGGCGGGCGATGATCAAGGTGCACTGGATACGTTCAAGCGTGTCGACCGTCAGTCCGGTCTCAAGCCCCGCGAAGTACAGGATGCCGCCTACAGCGCGATGCGCACATCGGATGATGCGCAAGCCATCGCCTATTTCAAACGCGTCCTCGATTATCAGCAGACCGGCGATCTGCAGATGCCCGCCCAACAGGTGTTCGACACCCGACGCGCCGTGTCTGATCTGTCCCGTGAATGGGGCCTGACCAACACCACGACTTATCGCGGTGCCAGCACCAGCAGCGGCCTGAGCGGCGCGCCCGGCGGCAGCAATGACAGCGTGCAGAACAGCACCGAAGTGTTCTGGCGCCCCTTCGGTTACCGTAACGCGCGCTTCGTCGAGCTTTACGGACGCGTCACTGACACGCTGTGGAGCAAGGAAGGCGACTCCGACACAGGCGCGGACGCCTTGCAGGGCGCGCTCGGTATCCGGGTCAAACCGTTCAGCGCAGTCAACGTGATCGGCGCCTTCGAACGTACCTTTCCGCTGGGCAACTCGAACGCCGACGGCGACTGGCTGGTGCGCCTGGGCTACGGCTCGAGCATCGGCACCGACCTGCGCGTCGATGTACCGAGCTGGTGGACTTCGCAGCTGTACGCTGAAGGCGGGCGCTATCTGCAGGACAAGCGCAACTATTTCAACAGTGAATGGCAGGTCGGGCGCAGCTTCCGTCTGGACAGTATCAGCTCGCGGCTGGTGGTGTTTCCCCACGTAGTCGCCGCAGTGGACTACGATTCAAAGATGCGCAGTGAAGTCGACAGCCTCGGCCGTAGCAGCACATCATCCGGTAACGCTGGCGGTCTTGGTGTCGGTACGGGCGTGCGTTACTGGTTCCGTGAAGACAAATACAAGGCACCGCAGTCGTATGTCGATTTCTCCGTGCAGTATCGCGAGAAGGTATTTGGCGATGACCGTGCAGAAGGCGTCTTCGCGCGCATGACGTTCTCGTGGTGATCCACGCCCGTCATCCATCAGGGAGTAATGTTTGAAGGCTCTGGCCGCACTGCTGCGACAGGCAACATTGATCAAGACCTCGGTGGCCGCCCTGCTGGTGGGGGCGATCGCCCTCGGCACCAGCGAGCTGTATCTGCTGATCCAGCCCAAGGGCCCGGGGGTTGTCGGCATCGTCTGGCAACCGGATAACGCAACGGTAGGCATAAGCGGCAACTGGGACAGGCTCGGCGCACGGCAACTGCTCGTGCAGTGGACGGCGGTCGATGATCAGGCGTTCATACCGGGCACCCCGATGACCAGTGTGCCGGTGTTGCCGGACTGGACACGGATCGGTAAGGAGCCGTGGGCCCAGGAAGTGATCCTCGGACTGGCCGGGTACTTCAGCGAAACCCGCTCGCGGGACAATATCGAGCAGCTGGCGGTGCTTTCGGCGCAACTGGCCAAGGTGAAAACGCCGCTCAATGTCACCGGCTGGTACTTCCCCGCCGAGGTCGACCCCAGCTGGAGTCGTGCCAAGGAGTTACCGGCACTGCTGGCGAAACTGCCCAGACCACTGTGGATCAGCGTCTACGACGGCGCCAATATCGGGCCCGCCGCCACAGCGGACTGGCTGAAAACCTGGCTGCCGGACGATATCGGTGTGTTCTTTCAGGATGGTGTGGGCGTCTATGCCCGCACCGCTCCGGTTGCCCGCACCTACGCCGACGCCCTGCGCAAACGGCTGGGCAAGAATCGCGTCAGAATCATCGTCGAAGCCTTTCGCCCGCAGGTAGGCGGCGGCTTCCGCCCGGCAACGGCGGCCGAACTGAAACCGCAGATTGCAGCTTTCGATGGCTATCCGCTGTACCTGTTCGACGGTCCTCACTATGTGACACCCGACCTGATAGAAGCCCTGAACAAGTAGAAACACGTGGCGCTGGACGAAATTCGCGCACAGGGCTACAAAGAGTCTTCGCACTGGATTTCGAGCCGCACGGAGTGGTCCATGACGCCACGTCAGCATTGCCTGGCCTGCCTGCAACAGACACCGCCCTCGGTGTTTGAAGCTGCGTTATGGGTGTCGACCGAACATGACGCACATTTCGAGTGGCATGAGGTAATGAGCGAAATGGCCCAGTTGCAGCGCCAGATAAATTCAGCGCTGCCTGTCCTGCCTGCGCCTGAACTTGCCCAACCGCTGTTACGGCAACTCAACGCCCTGGGCTTTCAGCAGAATGACTGGAACCCTCCCAAACCCGATTCGGCCCTTCTGCACAAGATCGTGCTGCAGCGTCGAGGTCAGCCACTGGGGCTGGCAATGATTGCGCTGGAGATCGCACGGCGCCTGGACATTACCCTGGAAGGCGTGAATTTCCCGGGTCACTTCCTGTTGCGCGTGCCGGGTGCCGATCATCTGCTCGACCCCTGCAGCGGGCGCAGGCTCTATCCCGCTGACTGCCGCGAGCTGTTGATCAGGCAGTTCGGCCCGACCATGCAACTGCGCGCCGAGCATATGACTCGCGCCACCCCGACCAGCATGCTGCAACGGTTGTCGCGCAACCTGCGGCATCTGCACCAGATCAACGATAATGTTCTTGCGGCGCTCAAGGATGCCGACCGCATCGTCGAACTGGGCCAGGCCACCAGCAGCGATCACCTGGCCCGCGCCAGCCTTTATCAGTTGCTCGAATGCCCACAGGCCGAACGTTTCGATCTGGAACGCGCGCTATTGCTCAGTGAAGACCCGATGCAAAGACTCCAGCTTGCCGAGCGCCTGAGCCGCTTACCGTTAAACCACCGCGTTCATTGAGCAACCTGCTCATTCGCTGCGAATTGTTACCCGCCAGGTAATGCTGCATATCCTGTGCGGGGATTTTTCGGGCGCGTGATGGCGGTTAACCTGCGCGCGTTAAATCGACGTGGATTTGCAAGCTCCCTTGATCCTGCGTTTTGTTTGGCCGCCGTGCAGGTCTCTGTGCAGCGGCCTTTTTTATTGCCCGCAGATTAATACTCTCCGCGTTTATATCGTGCAGCCTGCCTCAGCCCTTGGCATCCGGCGTTCTTTTGATCAGCCCCTTGTTTTCCATGTCCTTGATCTTGCGCATCTCGTAACTGTCGCCCGACTCGGCAAACACCTGAAGATTCTGCATGATATGGATGGTCCTGATGTAATCAGGCAATAGCGCCTTGGCATATGGATCGCCGCTCAGCGCCTTCTCTTTCATATCGATGATCCGATTGGCAAAAAACTCCAGTGCGTTGATTTCCTTGCTGGGGTCGACCAGTTTGCCTTTCTTGTCGAACTCATCGCCTGCGCGACTCATCAACTCGGCGGTGTGATTATCGATCATGCCGAACTTGTATAAAATCATCCCCGCTCTGTTGAGATCCTTGGGGGTTATCTGTTCGGGATTGAAGCCCTTGAACAGCGGCTTCATCTTGCGCTTTTCCATCGCCAGCGCATTGAGCGCAATCGAATTTTCACCCACCTCCTGAAGCACCTGGGTTACCTGTGCCGCAGCCTTCTTGACCTTGACTCGTTCAGGAGGTGCGGCGACGCTTACCGGTGGAAGTTCGCCCCACATTGATTTGGCCATGTGTCACTCCAGATATGAATGTGTTCGAACTTCATATCGGAGTGGAAGATGCTTAATTAATAGACCTGCAAAAATCCATACTCGACCTACAGGGCAAAAAGACAGTTCTTACATAACACAGTGAAACTTCCCATATACAATTAAGCAACCTGCTTAAAGATGCGCACGCGTTCAACAAACACTCTCGTCTTGCGTCAGCTAGCAAAGGCGGGTTATTTAACGTACTTCTGCAGGTTGACCATCATCTCTTTCAACGCTTCGCCAGTGTCGGCAGGATGCGCTGCGTTGGCGAAATCACCAATCGCCTGCCACTGCTGCGCAACGTCTTGCGGGCTGAAACCTGTCTGCGGGTCGAAGCAGGCCCCCTGACTGCGCTGCCAACGGACCTTGCCGATCCAGCCGCCGCCCACTTCGAACAGGTCGCCACTGCTCTGACATTGTTCGCTGCACAGGTACACCACCAGCGGGCTGACCAGTTCGGGCTTGAGCAGCTCGAAGACATTAGCGGGGATCAGGCCCTCGGTCATGCGTGTGCCGCCCGTTGGCGCTATGGCGTTGACGAAGATGCGGTTCTTGCGACCTTCCAGCGCAAGGGTGCGGGTCAGCCCGTAAAGCCCCAGCTTGGCCGTCGCGTAATTGGCTTGCCCGAAGTTGCCGTAGATACCGGACGTCGATGACGTAAAGATCACCCGTCCGTAGTTCTGCTCGCGAAGGTAAGGCCAGGCGGCATGGGTGACTTTGTAAGCACCCTCGACATGGACGCGATAGACCAGATCCCAGTCGGCGTCCTGCATGTTGGCGAAGGTCTTGTCACGCAGGATGCCCGCGTTGTTGACCAGCACATCGATGCGCCCGAATGCGTCCAGCGCATGCTGCACGATGTGGCCGCCCTCGGTCACCGAATCATGATTGGCTATCGCTGTGCCGCCTGCCGCGCGAATCTCGGCGACGACGCGATCTGCGGCAGACGCGCTGGCACCTTCGCCATGCGCCGAACCGCCCAGGTCATTGACCACCACCCGCGCGCCATGTTTCGCAAACAGCAGCGCATGAGCCCGACCCAGCCCACCCCCTGCGCCGGTCACAACCACGACTTTATCGTCAAAACGTACTGACTCGCTCATCGCTGGCTCCATGCCTCAGGAATACTTTGCGATGAGTGTCGTCCACGTCCGGCACAGCCACAATCAACACTGCTGCGCTGAATCATGCCCGATAAAGACGCGCGATGTTTTCAGCCCAGGTCCTTGATGAACGCTTCCAGCCAAGGCTCGGCGTCGGTTTCTGGGGTGACGCTTTCGCTTCCGTCCAGACGCAACATATCCTGGACTTCGGTAACGCCCATTTCAGCGAACAATTCGCGCATCTGCTCACCGCCCGCGCAGAAGGTGTCGCCGTAACTGGCATCGCCCAGTGCAATCACCGCGCCGGGCAAGCCGCGCAGTTCGCTTGGCAGACCGTCGCGCAGCGCTGAATAAAGAGGCATGAGGTTGTCGGGCAACTCACCCATGCCGGTGGTCGATGTCACGGCCAGGATCGCCTGAGGCTCGAAGGCGAGCAGCTCCGGCAACATGAGCCGGGGATTGACGAGCGTCTCATGGCCGGCGGCACGCAACAAGGCAGCGGCGTGTCTGGCGACTTCCTCGGCCGATCCGTAGACCGTTCCACACACGATGGCGACTTTCATGGTTATTCCTGCAGCAGCTTAAAAAAGTGAAACATTATGCCTTAGAATGCCGTCTGAATTTTCTACGGACCATTCTGTCTTCGGTCTGCCCGGAGAAACACAGCAGAGTTGAAACACTTGAATGAAAAAATATGATGAATGGTCCGAACACATTACGGAATCAATGGTCTTTGTTCTCAATAACCGGTTAGACCGAGCCTCCGCCCATGCAACCTGATTCACTACTCACCCAGGCTGAGCTGGATTTTATCCAGAGCATGCACCGCAACCCTCAGCTGAACGTACGTGACAGTACGCGTAGCCTGCTGGTCAACGGTGGCATCCAGATTCAGGATCTGCTGACCAGACTGGCCGCTCATGAGCAGGTCACGATCCATGCGCAGTTCGAGAATCAGCAGATGAATTTCCCGCTGCATCTGGTCGAGGACGAATTCCACGCACTGCATCTGGAGCTCGGCGCGCCGAGTATTTTCGAGGAAGGCCCGAAGATCCGCCCATGGCGGCTTGTGCTGGAAGAACCCATCCCTCTCGAAACAGAAAAGGGTGCATTGACGGCACTCTGGGTTCATGAGTTGTCGTTCAAGGGTGTGTTGCTCGAGTACCGCAAGGAAGGCAAGCTGCCGAGAAACTTTTCCGCCTGGTTCAACCCGCCGGGTCAAGCGCCCATTCCGATGCGCGGCAAGCTGGAGCGAATGATCGGGCAAAACGTCGGTGCCTATCATTTCAGCAAGCATGGCAAGGACGATGCCGAGCGCTTGCGCCAGTACATCCTGCAAGAGCATCGTCGCAAGCATCCATCCTTGCACAAGTAACCTGCCTGCCCGACAACGCTCTACCGGTCTATCAGCGTTTCAGGAATAATCCTTGCTTGCTGTTTACGTGAAGCTGTCGCGACCCACCATCCCGGATCGCGGCATGTGACCTCCCTACCCGGGAATTTCACGCCTCTACCGGAGATATACAATGTCTACCTCACCCGTCACCTTGATGGTTGCACGCCGCGTGGCGCAGGGTCGCTACCATGAAATGATGGCCTGGCTGCACGAAGGCGAACAGTTGGCCACGGACTTTCCAGGGTATCTGGGTTCAGGGGTACTGGCGCCGCCGCCCGGCGACGACGAATTTCAGATCATTTTCCGCTTCACCGATGAGCACACCATGCACGCCTGGGAGCATTCCGCCTCCCGACGCTCCTGGCTGGTGCGCGGCAGCGGTCTTTTCGCACAACCTTCGGAGCATCGGGTCAGCGGCATCGACGGCTGGTTCGGCGCAATCGATCAGCGTCCGCCACGCTGGAAACAGGCTGTCGCGATCTGGCTGGCGTTTTTCCCCGTGTCGCTGATCTTCAACTTTCTACTCGGCCCGTTGCTCAATCATCTGGACCTGTTACCGCGCATCATGATCAGTACAGCGGTGCTCACCCCGCTGATGGTCTACCTGTTCATCCCGCTGTCCACGCGCCTGCTCGCACCCTGGCTGCAGAGCACGCCTGCACCGGCACGCCCTACGCAATCACCTTCCCCTCGCTAGACTCATAAAGACCTGTACACCTTTACACCTCGGTACAGGTCTTGGTCGCGCCCCAGCCCCGCTCGTTCCCTCAGCCTCCCCGTGCTCAGCGCCTTCGAGCACTGCCTCGGCGAGTTTCATGATGTCCAGGGTTGTACAAAAAAATTCTCTGGTATAACTTTGCCTGTAAACCGGAAGAAACAATCGACCGTACAATCCCCGTCCACTACGGATAACCGATACGTGAGCTGTCGATGGCAATGTCTTCTGCACCTATCCTGATCACCGGCGCCAGCCAGCGCGTGGGCCTGCATTGCGCCTTGCGTCTGCTGGAACACGGGCAACGGGTGATCATCAGTTATCGCACCGAGCACGAAAGTGTGACGGAACTGCGCCAAGCCGGCGCGGTGGCCATCCACGGGGATTTTTCCTGCGAAGCCGGCATCATGGCTTTTGTCGAGCTGTTGAAAACCCAGACCTCAAGCCTGCGGGCCATTGTCCACAACGCTTCCGAGTGGCTGGCAGAAACACCGGGCGATGAAGCCGACAACTTCACACGCATGTTCAACGTGCACATGCTGGCGCCCTACCTGATCAATCTGCATTGCGAGTCGTTGCTGACCGCCAGTGAGGTCGCTGACATCGTGCATATCAGCGATGACGTGACCCGCAAGGGCAGCAGCAAGCATATCGCCTACTGCGCAACCAAGGCCGGCCTGGAAAGCCTGACGCTGTCCTTCGCCGCCAGGTTCGCCCCACTTGTCAAAGTCAACGGCATAGCACCGGCGCTGTTGATGTTTCAACCCAAGGATGATGCGGCCTACCGCGCCAACGCCCTGGCCAAGTCGGCCCTGGGCATAGAGCCTGGTGCAGAAGTGATCTACCAGAGCCTGCGTTACCTTCTGGACAGCACCTATGTCACCGGCACAACACTGACCGTAAACGGCGGACGGCACGTCAAGTAAGCCGCCCCGAGGATCATTCTGATGAGTTCGTCCCTGCCCCAGCACTATCGAGACATTCTGCTCGGCCTTGGTGAAGATCCAGACCGCGAAGGTCTCCTGGATACGCCGAAACGCGCCTCCAAAGCCATGCAGTGTCTGTGTCATGGCTACACCCAGAGCGTCGAAGAGATCGTCAATGGCGCCCTGTTCGCCTCCGACAACGATGAAATGGTCATCGTCCAGAACATCGAGTTGTACTCGCTTTGCGAGCACCACCTGCTGCCGTTCATAGGCAAGGCGCATGTGGCGTACATTCCGACCGGCAAGGTACTGGGCCTGTCGAAGATCGCACGCATCGTCGACATGTTTGCCCGCCGTCTGCAGATTCAGGAAAACCTGACCAAACAGATTGCCGATGCGATTCAGAAAGTCACCGGAGCCGCCGGTGTGGCTGTGGTCATCGAAGCCCAGCACATGTGCATGATGATGCGCGGCGTCGAAAAGCAGAATTCAACCATGAACACGTCAGTGATGCTGGGGGCCTTCCGTGACTCGAGCACCACACGCATGGAGTTTCTGCAATTGATCGGACGGAGCAGACAATAATGGCAAGACTCGAACCTGGCACCGCGCGCATCCGGGTCAAGGACCTGCGCCTGCGTACCTTCATCGGCATCAATGAGGACGAAATCCTCAACAAACAGGACGTGCTGATCAACCTGACGATTCTCTATGCCGCTCAGGAAGCGGTCCGGGATAACGACATCGAGCATGCCCTCAACTATCGCACCATCACCAAGGCCATCATCCAGCACGTCGAGGGCAATCGCTTTGCCCTGCTGGAAAGACTGACCCAGGAAGTGCTGGATCTGGTGATGAGCCACGAGGCGGTGACCTACGCTGAAGTGGAAGTCGACAAGCCGCATGCCCTGCGCTTTGCCGAGTCGGTATCGATCACGCTCGCCGGTCAACGCTGAAACTCTTATCATGACGTCAACCGTCTACTGAAAAGAGCCCGTCATGACCGAGCAAGAACGCCTCGAACTCGAAGCCGCAGCCTTCCGCCGACTGGTCGCGCATCTGGACAGCCGCAAGGATGTCCAGAACATCGACCTGATGAACCTGTCCGGCTTTTGCCGTAATTGCCTGTCCAAGTGGTACAAGGCCGCCGCTGACGAAAAGCACATCGACCTCACCCTCGATGATGCGCGAGAAGTGGTTTATGGCATGCCATACAGCGAGTGGAAAGCCCGCTATCAGAAAGAAGCGAACGCCGAACAACAGGCGGCGTTCGTCAAGGAAACCAAACAACATGACTGATCTGAATTCCCTGCGCACCCGCCTGCGCAGCGGCGAGCATGCGTTTGCCGACACCCTGGCGTTCATCGCCGAAGGCTACGACTACCAGCCTCAGGCCTTCAGAAACGGCGACGTCGACAATGCTGCCGGGCAAAACGAAGGGTCGTGCAAGACGCTGGGCCTGGCGCTACTGGAAGGCTTGACTGACGAGGAGGCACTGCTGGCGTTCGGCGAGCATTACCGCTCGGTACAAGCCACACCTGAAGGCAGCGACCACGGCAATATCCGTGCGCTGATCGCGAATGGTCTGGCGGGTGTAAAGTTTGAAGGCGAGCCGCTCAAGCGCAAGGCTTGATCGGCTGGGTTGAAATCACATCGTTCTAGTGCCCATACCTGGGCACTCCACGCTATACACGCGTCCTGGTAAGCCCGGAAAACGGGGTTAAACACAGCATGAGGCAGAGTACAGCCCACTGTGGGAGTGAGCTTGCTCACGAAGGCATCGGTTCAAACACCCTGTTTCCGGGGGATGTGCTGACCTCTTCGCGAGCAATGCGGATCGCTCCCATATGATTTGTGTATAGCGACGAGCGCTTGGGCACGAGAGCAAATCAGAACGGTACGTCAGCCAGCCCGTCCAGGTAGCGCTCGACGTCCAGTGCCGCCATGCAGCCGGCACCGGCCGAGGTAATGGCCTGGCGATACACGTGGTCAGCCACGTCGCCGGCAGCGAATACACCTTCGACGCTGGTCGCCGTGGCGTTGCCTTCACGGCCACCCTGCACAACCATGTAACCGTCTTTCAACGCCAGCTGACCGTCGAACAACGAGGTGTTTGGTGTGTGGCCGATCGCGATGAACACACCGTCGACTTTCAGCTCGCTGCTGCTGCCGTCGTTGTTCTTCAGGCGCGCACCGGTCACACCCATGTTGTCACCCAGAACTTCGTCCAGTGTGGCGTTGAGCTTGAGTTCGATCTTGCCCTCGGCGACACGTGCGTGCAGCTTGTCGATCAGGATCTTCTCGGCACGGAAGGTTTCGCGACGGTGAACCAGGGTCACCTTGCTGGCGATGTTGGCCAGATACAGCGCCTCTTCAACCGCCGTGTTACCACCACCCACCACTGCGACTTCACGGTTGCGATAGAAGAAGCCATCGCAGGTGGCGCAGGCAGACACACCCTTGCCCATGAACGCTTCTTCCGATGGCAGGCCCATGTAGCGGGCGCTGGCGCCGGTGGCAATGATCAGAGCATCGCAGGTGTAGGTTGCGCTATCGCCCTGCAGGCTGAACGGCTTGCCAGCCAGGTCAACGGAATTGATGTGGTCGAAGACAATTTCAGTCTCGAAACGCTCGGCATGCTCGCGCATGCGTTCCATCAGCGCAGGACCGGTCAGACCGTGCGGGTCGCCTGGCCAGTTATCAACTTCTGTAGTCGTGGTCAATTGGCCGCCAGCCTGCATGCCGGTGATCAGCAGAGGCTTGAGGTTGGCGCGAGCGGCGTAGACCGCAGCGCTGTAACCGGCAGGGCCGGAACCGAGAATGATCACTCGGGAATGACGTACGTCTGACATGACACACTCCTATCGACCGACCGTTTACGCCGCGGTCGGGACGGCTGGATAAAAAGGACCACCGAAACGCTTGGGGAAGCGTCGTTTGGTTCGGCAGGTCCTGAAAATTCTGACCTGAAGGACAGGTCCTAGATTGCCGAACAGCCTATCGGGGCCGCAGAGGTTAAGGAAATATCGTTTCACAATCCACCCTATAGGTCACTTCTATAGCGCGGGCGCTTGAAAGCGGCGCCATCCGGATATTCTTCGTCGCCAAGGATACGCCACAAGTCTGACATGCTCAAAAAACCGTCGGCGCTCCGCTCTTTCATGGCCATCACAAAGCCGGTAAGGTCACGCCTTTCAAGCACTCGGAGACTCCCATGCCCGCTCCCGCCCTTACCGGCCCGCAATACCTGAAAGAGGGCCTGAAACTGGTCCTCAGCCCTGGCTTGCGCTTGTTCGTTCTACTGCCATTGAGCATCAACGTGGTGTTGTTCTGCGGCCTGATCTATCTGGCGGTGCACCAGTTCGAGCTGTGGGTCGACACCTTCATGCCGACCCTGCCCCACTGGCTGAGCTTTCTCAGTTATATCCTCTGGCCACTGTTCGTGGCGCTGGTGCTGCTGATGGTGTTTTTCACTTTCACCATGGTCGCCAACATCATTGCCGCACCGTTCAACGGGTTTCTGTCCGAAAAGGTCGAAGCTGTGGTTCGTGGCGTAGACGAATCGCCCGATTTCAGCTGGGCCGAACTGGTTGCCATGGTGCCCCGCACCCTGGCCCGCGAAGCACGCAAGCTGGGCTACATGTTGCCACGCATGCTCGGCCTGTTCATCCTGTCGTTCATCCCGGTCGCCAACATCATCGCCGCCCCGCTGTGGCTGTTGTTCGGGGTGTGGATGATGGCGATCCAGTACATCGACTACCCCGCCGACAACCACAAGCTGGGCTGGAACGAAATGCTCGGCTGGCTGAAAAGCAAGCGCTGGCAAAGCCTGAGCTTCGGCGGCATTGTCTACGTCGCCTTGCTGATCCCGGTGGTCAACCTGCTGATGATGCCCGCGGCAGTGGCCGGTGCAACGCTGTTCTGGGTGCGCGAGCGCGGCGCGGATGCGTTGCCGGTGACCCACGCACGGGGCTGAATGCCGACCTGCCGGGCCGCGCCATGCGGTTCGGCACACCCGAAGAAAAATCACACGCATATAAATATGCACCGCAACTCACCCCGCCAACCAAGGCTAAATGGGGCCTCAATCAATCCGTTCATGTGAAGCCAGCTTCCATGAAACTCAGCGACACATGAACTTAACAAGGAAGTTAAATCATGAATGCTCAAGTAAATCCTGCTGCACTGACCACCGACAACGCAACCGTTCAGGAAAAGATCCGCGCCTTTCTGGTCAGTGAACTGGCCGAATGGTCGATCAATCCGGACAACGTTTACATCAACGGTGTAAATAACCCGGAAGAACGTTTGGTCATCAGTTCCAGCTCCCTGACTGCAGAGGCAGCCAACCGTGTTTTCGAGAAAGACGCTCCGTTTTACTCTACTCGCACCGCAGGCCTGTTCAGCGTGGCGTATTCGTATGCTGATGAACATCGCCTGGCTGCTCCGGACCTGGCCAAGGTGGGTGAAGTGATCGGCCAACTGGTCAGTGACCTGGGCTGAATGCTCTGATTGAATGGCCGAGTGACAACAAAGCCTGAAAAAGTGCCGAATAGATAATGGATGATCTGTTCGGCACTTCCATTGGCATCAATAGCATCTACCCTGCAGCAGACGCAGAGAGGTAGGTCGGTATACTCATCAACCAGATTGCACACCCGGCAAGAATCCATATGCCATTGGCCCATGTCAATCTTGAGTTGGTACTTCCATCTGGATCAAGCGCCGCAGCATTCATCTTCGACTGCACCAGCATTAAATTAAATGTTTGCGCAGTGGCCAGCAGAACGGCCCATACCAGCCAGCCGCCGACCGGTTTGAATTGCATATGCCCGGAAACACCTTGCGAAAGCACCATCCCCGCAATAGTCAACGCCAGCAACACCAAGCCGCTAATCGCCCAGTACGCCATGTGACCACGCCCCTGTCGCCGCAAACTTTTGTCCACAGTGCGAAATAGTGGAAAGGCGTAAATAACGGCGAAGATCACACGCGCAACGGGCCACACCTTACTGCCTGAAAATTTCTTGTTCAGCGACCAGTTTCGATAAAACCAGTAAATCGCGAAAAAGCCCGATGTCAAAAGATACAGAATGAAGAATTTCTTTAGAGACACGACATAAAATTCCGGACCTCTACTATCCGTTTCATCTTTTTCCAGGCCGGCTTTCGGTGGCGCATACATTAAATCTGACATTTCATATCCCTTTGAAAAGAGAGCGGATGCTATCAGACGAATCAAAACCCTGCAAAAAAATATAGCCACAAAGAAGCTTCCCACAAACAAAAGCCTCAAGCCTTACAACCATTACCAAACTCGTCTACCTGACAGTCGGCAAGCGGTTGCCGCTAAAGAACAAACATTACCAGCGTTTCAAAAAATTTCATGTAAGCCGTCTCTGTAGGTAAAAAAAATTAACACCCTGCCCACTCGGTTCAAGCGTGTAGGACCAAACTAATGTATCAATATTGGCATTACGCTTGCTCTGTTGCGTCTAGACAACAGGAGCATAGAGCAATGGAAAACATCGTAAATACCGCAACAGTCAAACCCATCAATACCAACCGACCTGCAGGTCTCGAAACACTCCCGCAATCGCGATCAGGTAGATTTGCTCAGATATTGAGCCAGAGGGTCGAAGACCTTACAGCGACCGAACCTGCCACTCTGGGCAAACATATCCAGCCCCGCTCGACCTTTTTTATGGAAAACATGAGCCTTGAGCAGCTCAGATCTGTGGTCGACGACAAGGGATTTCTGCCAA
Organism: Pseudomonas cerasi; assembly: GCF_900074915.1. Taxonomy (GTDB): domain Bacteria; phylum Pseudomonadota; class Gammaproteobacteria; order Pseudomonadales; family Pseudomonadaceae; genus Aquipseudomonas; species Aquipseudomonas cerasi. The sequence goes on along the minus strand of NZ_LT222319.1, from coordinate 1,079,910 downwards.
AACCTGCAGCCATGGAGCGAATCGCCGACCCTAAAAATCGCCGAGTGAGATGAATCGGGGCGGTTGATGTGAAGCCACTTGAAGTTCACACAACCGCCACATAACCGAAATGTAACCCGCCGAAACTGCTCCCATGAGCCAAATTCTTAATGTCACCCTGATTACTGAAACCTTCACTCCCGAGATCAACGGCGTTGCCAATACCCTGGGGCGTCTTTGTGAAGGGTTGCGGTTGCGCGGGCACCGGGTCGAGCTGGTGCGGCCACGTCAGAACGACGAGATCGGAGCGGGCGCTGCGGAGGACCTGCTGCTCTGCCGGGGCTGGCCGATACCGGGTTACCCGGGGTTGCAGTGGGGTCAGTCTTCTATGCACAAGCTGTTGCGCCGCTGGCAGCGGCGTCGACCGGATGTGTTGTATATCGCCACTGAAGGCCCGCTGGGTTTGTCGGCGCTACGGGCAGCTCGGCGCTTGGGAATAGCGGTGATCAGCGGCTTTCACACCAATTTTCCACAGTACACGCAGCAATACGGCATGGGGTTTATCACTCGGCTGCTGACCCACTACCTACGCTGGTTCCACAACCGCTCACGCATGACGCTGGTACCGAGCATCAGCCAGAAGGTGGAACTGGAGCGGCGCGGCTTTGAAAGGATCGAGTTGTTGTCTCGTGGTGTCGACAGCCAGATGTTCAACCCGTCCAGGCGTTCGCAGGCTCTGCGCGAAAGCTGGGGCCTGCAAGCAGGTGATATCGGCGTCATACACGTCGGCCGCCTGGCACCCGAGAAAAACCTGGGCTTGCTCAAAGCCAGCTTCGAAACCCTAAAGGACAGTTACCCGCAACGTAATATCAAACTGATTGTTGTCGGCGATGGACCGCAGCGCCAGCAGCTTGAGGAGCAGATCCCGGATGCGATCTTCTGCGGCACTCAGCGCGGTGAAGTGCTGGCCATGCACTATGCCTCGGCAGATATGTTTCTGTTCCCCAGCCTGACCGAAACGTTCGGCAACGTGGTCCTTGAAGCGCTGGCCTCAGGCCTCGGCGTGGTCGCCTACGATGAAGCCGCTGCCGGGCAGCATATTCGTCATGGCCACAATGGGGCCTTGGCCATGCCGGGTGACGAGGCGGCATTCATCGACGCGGCGCGCTGGTTGCTGGAAGACAGCGAAACATTGCGCCGGGTGCGCCTCAATGCTCGTCAACACGCCAGTCGCCAAGGCTGGACGGCGATAATCGATCAGTTCGAACGGCAATTGCGTGAGGCCTGCCCCGGCGAAAAACCTGTAAATGCCAAAGAGATCAGGCCGGTAGCCAGCAAGAAGATCAGACCAGTGTCATCAGTGCGTCTCGACTGAAAGGCAGGATGTCCTGCTCGCGGCCCTCGCGCACTTTCAATGCCCAATCCGGATCGACCAGCAGCGCACGTCCCACCGCCACCAGATCGAACTCGTCGTTGCCCAGCCGCTTCAGCAGATTTTCCAGGCTGGCCGGCTGAGCGACCTTGTCGGTGTTGACCATGAACTGCAGGAACTCGCCGTCCAGTCCGACGCTGCCGACAGTAATGGTCGGTTTGCCGGTCAGCTTGCGCGTCCAGCCCGCCAGGTTCAGGTCGGAGCCTTCGAACTCAGGCTCCCAGAAACGCCGGGTAGAGCAATGAAAGATATCCACACCAGCGTCGGCCAGAGGCTGCAGAAACTCGCCCAGCGCCTCGGGCGTTTGTACCAGACGCGCGGCGTAATCCTGCTGCTTCCATTGTGAGAAACGGAAGATGATCGGGTAGTCCGGGCCCACGGCGGCGCGCACGGCCTTGATCAGTTCGAGGGCAAAACGTGAGCGGTTGGCGAGGCTGCCGCCGTACTCGTCGCTGCGCTGATTGCTGCCTTCCCAGAAGAACTGATCGACCAGGTAACCGTGAGCCCCATGAATTTCGACACCGTCCATGCCAATTGCCTTGGCATCGGCGGCAGCCTGGGCGAAGGCCGCCACGACTTCGTCGATGTCCTGCTTGCTCATGCCATGCACCAGCACCTGACCGTCCTTGACCTTCTCCATCGGCCCGTAGGCAGGCACGCTGCCATCCGGCTCGGTGCCAGGACGGCGAACTGCGCCGACGTGCCAGAGTTGCGGAACGATGCTGCCGCCCTCCGCATGTACTGCCTCGACCACCTTGCGCCAGCCGGCCAGTGGCGCGTCACCGAAAAACTGCGGGACATTCGGATAACCGTTGGATGCCTTGTGATCGACCGTCGTACCTTCGGTGATAATCAGCCCGACACCTGCCGCCGCGCGCCGCCGGTAGTACTCGACGACCTTCGAGTTGGGCACGTGCCCTGGCGAAAACGAACGGGTCATGGGGGCCATGACCACACGCGATGACAGCTCCAGGCTGCCCAGACGGAAAGGCGTGAACAAGGCTTCTGCCGACATGCGCAACTCCTGTGAAATGGTCGATTGCCATCAGGCGCGCAGAATATCGCCGGGCGTCAGCGGTGGCCCAGTACTATTGATCTGGCTGATTTGAGTTCAGAAGCGACGAGCGCGCAAGAAAGCCGGGCGAATGCGAAATGCTACCCCGGCTATACGATCAGCTTTGCGCCAGGGCCTTTTCAATGGCCTGGATCACGGCAGGATCATCCGGAGTGGTACGCGGAGAAAAACGTGCGCTGACACCACCGTTCTTGCCGACCAGAAACTTTTCGAAGTTCCAGGTGATATCCCCGGGAAACTCGGCACCCTCGCCCGCCAGCAAACGGTAAAGCGAGTGACGATCAGGGCCGTTGACGTCGAGTTTTTCACCCAGCGTAAACGTCACGCCATAGTTGAGCTGGCAAAACTCGGCGATCTCTTGCTCGGTACCTGGTTCCTGCCCGGCAAACTGGTTGCACGGCAGACCCAGTATCTCCAGGCCTTGGTCCTTGTACTGCTGATAGAGGTTTTCAAGTGCCGCGTACTGCGGTGTCAGCCCGCATTTGGACGCGACGTTGACCACCAGAACCACTTTGTTCCTGAAATTCGCCAGCGGCAGTTCCTGGCCACCCAGCGCTTTCAATTTGATGTCGTGAAAAGCACTCATGAGAACCCCTTTTGAAACAAGTCGCCCCAGGCTACAACCCGAAAAAAGGCACCGTGACCGCACGCGTAACGAAAGTCGTCATCGCAGAACAGCCAGGGCGCCTTTTCAGTGCCTGAGCTTAGCAGCACAAATCAGTGTTGGTGGCCGCCTTCACCATGAACATGGCCGTGCGCCATTTCTTCTTCACTGGCATCACGGATGGCCACAACCTTCACGTCGAAGTTCAGACGCTGACCCGCGAGCGGATGGTTGCCGTCAACGGTGACATCGTCGCCTTCCAGATCACGGATAGTCACGATCTGCATGCCGCCATCCGGGCCGGAAGCGTGAAACTGCATGCCGACTTCGAGCTTGTCGACGCCTTCGAACATGCTGCTGCTCAGGGTGCTGACCAGTTCGGCCGAGTACTCACCGTAGGCGTCTTCGGGCTCGACGGCAACGTTCAGCTGGTCGCCTACTTCCTTGCCTTCCAGTGCCTTTTCCAGGCCCGGGATAATGTTGCCTGCACCGTGCAGGTAAACCAGCGGCGCACCACCGGTAGAACTGTCGATGACCTCACCAGCGTCGTTGGTCAGGGTATAGTCAATGGAGACAGCCTTATTGGCGGCGATCGGCATGGGGACAAGACCTTTTGCTTAAGATTGAAGAACGGGCAAGTTTAACCAAGCAATCGCCCGAAAGCGAACGCAACTCTGACGGACGGCCCGCTTTGAAAGGTTCAATCGTTATCGATCTGAGACAGGACGAGCACGGGCACTGGTTCGCGCTGCTGTCGTGCGGCCACACCCAGCACCTGCGTCATGATCCTCCGTGGCAGTCACGCCCTTGGGTACTCGACCCTGCACAGCGTCAACAGATGACCGGTAAAGCCTTTCGTTGCGGCTGGTGTGCGAACGCCGCAGATAACGATAGTCTTGCCGCAGAGAAATCGCGTTAGACGGTTTCCGGACTTTTTCGGTCGGCAGCGCTTCCCTATGTGCTGCGACCCCTTGCACTGCTCAATCGAGAAGCCAGTATGCAGACTTTTTTTATCGCCCCCACTGACTTTGGCGTGGGGTTGACCTCCATCAGCCTGGGACTGGTGCGCACGCTGGAGCGCGCCGGCTTGAAAGTAGGCTTTTTCAAACCGATCGCCCAGCCACACCCCGGCGATCTGGGCCCCGAGCGCTCGACCGAACTGATGGCTCGCACCCACGGCCTCAAGCCACCCAAGCCTCTGGGGCTGGCGCATGTCGAGCGCATGCTCGGTGATGGTCAACTGGATGAACTGCTCGAAGAGATCATCAATCTTTATCAACAGGCAGCGGTCGGCAAGGATGTGCTGGTGGTCGAAGGCATGGTCCCGACCCGCAGCGCGAGCTATGCCGCGCGGGTCAATCTGCATTTGGCCAAGAGCCTGGATGCCGAAGTCATTCTGGTCTCCGCCCCGGAAAATGAAGTGCTCGCCGATCTGTCGGGCAGGGTCGAATTGCAGGCCCAGCTGTTTGGCGGCCCCAAGGACCCCAAGGTGCTGGGGGTGATACTCAACAAGGTGCGCACCGAAGAGAGCATGGAAGTCTTCGCCTCGCGCCTGAAAGAGCACTCGCCGTTGCTGCGCAGTGGCGACTTTCGCCTGCTGGGCTGCATTCCGTATCGCGCCGAACTCAACGCACCGCGTACCCGCGATGTGGCCGAGCTGCTCGGCGCGCAGGTGCTGAACGCAGGCGACTACGATCAGCGCCGCATGACCAGAATCATCATTTGTGCCCGTACCGTGCTCAACACGGTTCCGTTGCTCAAGCCGGGTGTGCTGGTCGTGACGCCGGGTGACCGCGACGACATCATCCTGGCGGTGAGCCTTGCAGCCATAAACGGCGTACCGCTGGCCGGCCTCCTGTTGACCAGCGATACCGTGCCCGACCCACGCCTCATGGAGCTGTGTCGCGGCGCGCTGCAGGCGGGGCTGCCGGTGCTGTCGGTCAGCAGCGGCTCGTATGACACGGCCAATCGCCTGAATCAGTTGAACAAGGAAATCCCCATCGATGACCGCGAGCGCGCGGAAAACATCACCGATTTCGTTGCCAGTCATCTGGACGCCAACTGGCTGCACCAGCGCTGCGGCACGCCCCGCGAGCTGCGCCTGTCGCCCGCGGTGTTTCGCTATCAGTTGATCCAGCGCGCGCAGGCGGCCAACAAGCGCATCGTACTGCCTGAAGGCAACGAGCCGCTGACCATCCAGGCCGCCGCCATCTGCCAGGCGCGCGGTATCGCGCGTTGCGTGTTGCTGGCCAGACCCGAGGAAGTGCACGCCGTTGCGCAGGCGCACGGCATCGAGCTGCCGCAGGGGCTGGAAATTCTTGATCCGGACCTGATTCGCGAACGCTATGTTGCGCCGATGGTGGAACTGCGCAAAAGCAAAAGCCTGAATGCCCCCATGGCCGAGCAACAGCTCGAAGACCCGGTGGTGATCGGTACGGTGATGCTGGCGCTGGACGAGGTAGACGGGCTGGTGTCCGGCGTCATTCACTCCACCGCCAACACCATCCGGCCAGCCCTGCAACTGATCAAGACTGCGCCAGGCTGCACGCTGGTGTCTTCAGTGTTCTTCATGCTCTTTCCCGAGCAGGTGCTGATGTACGGCGACTGCATCATGAACCCGCATCCGAGCGCCAGCGAGCTGTCCGAGATTGCCTTGCAGAGCGCCGATTCGGCCACTGCGTTCGGCATCTCGCCGCGCGTGGCGATGATCAGTTATTCCAGCGGCAACTCGGCCAGCGGCGAAGAGGTCGAGAAGGTCCGCGAAGCGACGCAACTGGCACGCGAAACCCGCCGCGATCTATTGATCGACGGGCCGCTGCAGTATGATGCGGCCGCCAACGAACAGGTCGCCCGACAGCTGGCTCCGGACAGCGCGGTCGCAGGACGCGCCAACGTGTTCGTGTTTCCGGACCTGAACACCGGCAATACCACGTACAAGGCGGTGCAACGCAGTGCCGACTGTGTGAGCCTCGGCCCGATGCTGCAAGGCCTGCGCAAACCGGTAAACGATCTGCCGCGCGGCGCGCAGGTCGACGACATTGTCTACACCATCGCGCTGACAGCCATACAGGCCGACACGCTGTCCTGATACCTGACACGAGTGCCGCAGAGCAGTCTGCGGCTTCCGATAACTTGCGGAGCCATCTCCTTCATGGATTTCCTGCCTGCCCCATTACGCGGCGTCATTGCCTCGCTGTTGCTGGCGCTGAACACCATCGTCTGCTGCACGGTGCTGTTCGCGGTCACGATCCTCAAGATCTGCCTGCCCTTCTCTGCGGCACAGCGTTTCACCGACTGGCTGATGAGCCACATCCATGAAACCTGGATCGGCAACAACAATGCCTGGATCAAACTGCTGTGCCACACCCGCTGGCACCTGAGCGGTCTGGAAGGGCTGGATTACCAGCACTCGTATCTGGTCACCAGCAATCACCAGAGCTGGGTCGACATCATGGTCTTGCAGTACGTGCTCAACCGGCGTATTCGCCCATTGAAGTTTTTCCTCAAGCAGGAGCTGATCTGGGTTCCGGTGATCGGTCTGGCGTGGTGGGCGCTGGGCTTTCCATTCATGAAGCGCTACTCCAAGGCGTACCTTGCCAAACACCCGGAAAAGAAAGGCAAGGACCTGGAAACCACCCGCCGCACCTGCGCGAAGTTTCGCCATAACCCGGTGGGGATTTTCAACTTCGCCGAAGGCACGCGCTTCACGGCCGGCAAACACGCGCAACAGAACTCGCCGTTCCGCTACCTGCTCAAGCCCAAGGCCGGCGGCATTGCTTTCGTGCTGGATGCGATGGGCGAACAGCTGGAGTCAATCATCAACGTGACCATCCATTACCCTGGCGGACAACCCGGCTACTGGGACCTGCTGTGCGGTAACGTGAGGGAAGTGGTTGCGCACTTCGAAGAGATCAAAATCCCGCAGCAGTTTCTCGGCAAAAATTACGACCAGGACGGCGAATACCGCCTGGAATTCCAGCAGTGGATCAATACGCTTTGGGAAGAGAAAGACCGGCTGCTGGACAGCCTGCATGAGCAGTATCCGGCGCAGCATTGATAGTGACTCGTGGGAGCGAGCTTGCTCGCGAAGAGGCCATCACCTTCGCGAGCAGGTTAGCTCCCACTTCTTTGCCCCGCCGTCAGCCAGCCTGCGAGCGGAGCGGCATTGATCAGTACTGCTGGCCCGGAATCGGCTTGAGGTTTACCTCGACACGGCGGTTCTGGGCGCGACCGTTGACGTCGGCGTTGCTGGCAATCGGTTGGTCAGGCCCTGCACCGCGCACTGACAGGTGCGATTGATCGACGCCTTGCGAAGTCAGGTAAGTCGCGACGCTCTGGGCACGCTGTTGCGACAGATCCATGTTGTGCTGGCGGCTGCCGGTGCTGTCGGTGTACCCGACAATTTCAATGTTGTTCTGGTTGAACTGCTTGAGCGAACTGGCCAGGTTGTTGAGCGGCGAATAGAAGCTGCTGGCAATGGCCGAAGAGTCCGTCGCGAAGGTGATGTTACCCGGCATGATCAGTTTGATCTGGTCACCCTGACGCTGTACCTCGACACCAGTATTGGCCATGCTCTCGCGCAACGCAGCTTCCTGCTTGTCTGCGTAATAGCCGTAACCCGCCGATGCGGCACCCGCCACTGCAGCGCCGATCAGGGCACCCTTGCCGCGATGATTGTGATCGATGGCCGCGCCAGCGACCGCACCCGCCAATGCGCCGAGCCCGCCGTACTTGGCCGTTTTGCTCATACCACCGGAGCTTTGCGCCTGGCCTTGATTGTCATAGGGATTGGATGTTGCACAGCCGGAAAGCATGGCTACGGCGGTGGCAACAATGATCAAACGACGCGAGGTAAACATTCAGGAGCTCCTGGTTTTGACGAACGCTGGTAACCGGATTAGAGCATACCCGCTATCAAAAATTCCTTAACCCGTGCTGAACCGCCCGTCTTGCGTGCTTCTGCGCGCATCGCTCAGCGACGCTCCTCGCGAATGTAAGGTTCACCCAGCGCACCGGGCTGGCTGCTCGATTGCCGCTTGCCGCTCGCCACCCAGACCATGACCAACAGGGTGACCGCGTAGGGCGTCATCAGGACGAAATACTGAGGCAGGCGCACGCCGGTTGCCGCCAATTGCGGAATCAGTGCCTCGATCCCGCCGAACAGCAAGGCGCCAGCCAGCGCACGCCAGGGCGACCAGCGTGCAAATATCACCAGCGAAACCGCAATCCAGCCGCGCCCGCCAGTCATGTCGGCGATCCACATCTTGGTGCTGAGCACGGCAATGAAACCGCCGGCCAGCCCCATCAACGCAGAACCAACGACAATCGCTGCCAAGCGGTAACCAAGTACGGAAATACCTGCGGCATCGGCGGCCTGCGGGTTCTCGCCGACGGCGCGCAGACGCAGCCCGGTGCGCGTACGATCGAGCAGCCAGACCACCGCGATGAAAATCACCACGGTCAGGTACACCAACGGGTTCTGCACAAAGACCCGGCCCACCACAGGCAGCTCGGACAACGGCCACAGCTCGACCGCCTGCAAGCCGCTGACCGGGCGGTTGGTCCAGCCCAGCAGCGTGCCCAGCAACCCGGTCAAGCCCTGACAAAAGAACACCAGCGCCAGCCCGGCGATCACCTGATTGATCCGCAGCACCAGCACCATCAGCGCGAACAGCAACGACACCAGACCTGCCGCCGCCATCGACGCCAGCAGCGAAAGGCCAGGCGAGCCGAGGCTCAACTGCATGCCGATGCCCGCCAGTGCGCCGACCAGCATCAGCCCTTCGACGCCCAGCGCCAGTACGCCGCTGCGCTCGATGAGGATCAGGCCCAGCGCTGCCAGGGCGAACGGCACGGCAAAATCCGGTGCGCTGCCCAGCCAGTGGGAAATAAGCTCCATCAACGTTCTCCTGCCTGAATGCGCCGCAGGCGATGGCGGATGAAAAAGTCCGAGGACGCGACGCAGATCACCAGAATGGCCTGGATCAGTTGCACCATCGAAAACGGAATCTGATAGAACACCTGCAGATTGCGTCCGGCGACGAACAGCATGGCGATCAGCAGCGCGACCACGGTTGCGGCCACTGGGTTGTTGCGGGCCAGAAAAGCGATGAGAATCCCGGAAAACCCGTAGCCCTGATAGAACGACTGGGTAAGGCGCCCCTCCTGCCCCGAGGTCACGACAAAACCTGCGAGCCCCGCCAGCGCGCCCGACAGCAGCACGGTGCCGATGATCATCTTGCGCACCGGGACGCCCACGGCCCCGGCGACCTTAGGGTTGGCATCGACGAAGCGCAGGTACAACCCCGCTCGCGAAACACCAACGAACCACAGGGTCAGACCGGTGACCAGCAGCGCCAGAGGGATCGCCGCGTTATACCCGGCAAACAGGTCGGGCAGCCGCTCGAAGCTCTGGAACGCGGGGGAATAGGGAAAGTTGTCTCGCGGGTCCTTCCAACTGCCGTACACCAGGTGCAGGAGGAAATTGGCGGCGATGTAATTGAGCATCAGCGTCGAGATGATCTCGTTGACCTGCCACTTGAGCTTAAGCAGCACCGGGCCCAGGCTCCACACCAATCCGCAGATGACGGCTGCCGCCATCATCAGCGGCAAACGCAAGGCCTCCGGCCCCACCTGAAACAGCGAGATCGCCGTAGCGCCAATCGCCCCCCAGATCATCTGGCCTTCCAGCCCCAGGTTCCAGAAACGCGCCCGAAACGCCATGCAACCGGCGAGCCCGACCATGATCATTGGCGATGCCTGAAACAGCACTGCCTTGAAGTTTTGCCCATCGAACACCGTCTGCACGACGAATTCGTTGAGCAACTCGTCAGCAGGCACGCCAGCAAGAATCAGAATGGTGGTGCAGATCGCCAGCCCGATCAGCAACGCCAGGGCAATGATCAGCGCCTGCAATAGCCAGCCGGTCTGCTGACGAAGTTCCAGGGTGTAGCGCCGCGCCAGCAACGGTTGCCGTGCGGATTTCATCGGATGTACTGATTCAGTCATGGCTCACCATCGCTTTGCCGATGGCTTGCCGGTCGGCAGGGTGCGCGAACTCGGCGACGATGCGCCCGCCGTTCATCACGCCGACACGGTCAGCCAGGGCCAATACTTCGTCCAGATCCTCGCTGATCACCAGCACCGCAGCGCCCGCGTCCCGAGCCGCTCGCAAGCGGGCATGCACCGCCTGTGTGGCACGCACATCCAGGCCCCGGCTCGGGCTGTGCACCAGCACCAATTGCGGGTCGCGGCTGAATTCGCGGGCGATCACCAGTTTCTGGGCGTTGCCTCCCGACAACAACGCAGCTTTCTGATCGAGAGAGCGCACGCCCTGTACGTCGAAGTCCGCCACGGCGCGCTGCGCATCCTGTTTCAGACGCTTGTAGCCTAGGCGCCAGAAAGAGCCGTATTGCCCGCTGTGGAGGTTGCCGATGGCAAAGTTCTCGGCCACCGACAGCGACCCGGCCAGCGCCGCGCCGTAGCGGTCGGCCGGGATCGAGGCAATGCGCAACTGCCGACGCTGATCGGCCGACGCGCCGCGCAGATCGCCAAACCCGGCCATGTGGATTTCACCCTCAGTGGCTTGCGGAAGCCCCATCAGGGCGTTGGCCAGTTCAGCCTGACCATTGCCGCCCACGCCTGCGATGCCGTAAATCTGCCCGGCGTGCAGGCTCAGGTTGACACCGTTGAGCGTACTGCTGCCGACGCTGCGCAAGTCCTTGACCTGCAAACGCACCTCGCCGGGTGTCGACGGTTGATGTTCGGCAACCGGCACGGATTCACCTACCGTGAGCTGCACCAGTTGCTCGACACTCACCTTCTGCGGGTCAAGGGTTTGCACGGTGCGCCCGCCACGCATCACGGTTACCCGGTCGGCATAGCGTTTGACGTCAGCCATCTTGTGCGTGACCAGAACCACCGCCGCGCCTTGTCGGGCGAATGCCTGAACGGTCAGCAGCAGACGCTCGGCCTCTTGATCGGTCAGCACTGCTGTCGGTTCATCGAGTATCAGAATCCGCGCACCGGCCAGCAACACCTTGAGGATCTCGACACGCTGCTGCTCGGCGACTGACAGGCTGTCGACGGTACGCGCCGGATCAATCGCAAAACCCAGCGCCTCGGCCTTGCCGACAATCTCCTGTTCCAGCGCACGCAGACGCTTGCGATAGCTGCCTTCGCCAGGTTGCTCGGGCAGCGCCAGGAGAATGTTCTGCGCCACCGTGAACGGTTTCACCAGCTTGAAGTGCTGGTGAACCATGCCGATCCGGTAGCGGCTGGCGTCCCTAGGTCCCTGAAGCTGAACCGGGTTGTCGTCCAGCAGCAGGGTGCCGGTTTCCGGTGCGTACAGCCCAGCGGCGATGTTCATCAGTGAGGACTTGCCTGCACCGTTTTCGCCCAGCAGCGCATGCACTTCCCCCCAACAGGCGGTGAAGTCGGCATCGATCAGCGCCTTGAAGCCATCGAACGATTTGCTGATGCCGGTGAGTTGCAGCGCATTGACCTGACTCATTGCTGAGTCTTCACGCCTTCGACGAACCAGTCCATTTTCCACAGGTCCGGGTCAGACAATTGCTGACCGGCCGCCACTCGCTCCTTACCGTCACGATCGGCCAGCGGACCGCTGTAGATGATTTTCCTGCCGGCCAGCAACTCGGCGCGCTCGGCCTCGATCTTCTTGCGGTCCGCATCGGAAATGATCGTGTCCGCAGTCAGCTTGATATCGGTACCGCCCTGCTGCATCGACAGCAGCGCGCCATTGGCAGGCGGCGTCCAGTTGCCGGCAATGATTTTCTTCAGCTCCGGCCCGAGGAAGCGATCCCAGACCCACAGCGAAGAGCAGACCGTCGCCTTGGGAGCGAACTCGCTCAGGTCACGATGGTGGCCGGTGCCATGAATGCCCCGCTCCTGTGCGACGATCTGCGGTGTCGGGCTGTCGACGTGCTGACCGACCACATCGGCACCGTTGTCGATCAGCGCCATGGTGGCCGCGCGCTCCTTGACCGGATCGTTCCATGCACCGGTATAGACCACGTTGACGGTGGCCTTCGGATTGATTTGCCGGGCGCCCAGTTCATAGGCATTGATGGTCCAGTTGACCTGGCCGAACGGGTTAGCGGCGACGAAGCCCAGCTTGCCGGTCTTCGAGGCCGCACCAGCGGCCATACCGCACAGGTACTGGCTCTCGTAGGTACGCCCGTAAAACGATTCGAGGTTGGGCGCATTGGTGGTGCCCGAGCCATTCAGGAACGCGACTTTCGGGTATTTTTTGGCCAGTGCAAGAAAGGTGTCGGAGTAGCCGAACGCAGTGCCGACGATGATGTTGGCACCGCGTGCGATGAGGCGGTCGACCACCGGCGTAATGGCCGCGGCGTTCTCGGGCACGCTCTCGACGTACTGGATCTTGGTGTCCAGATCCTTTTCAAGCTTCACACGTGCTTCGTCGAAGGCCTGAGTCCAGCCGCCATCATTGCGCGGGCTGATATACACCATGGCGATTTTCGGCTTCCCTTCGAGGGTCAATCCTTCAGCCTGAGCGAGGCCGACCGCTCCCAACGCTACGGCCGCACACAATGTCCCGGGCAACAGTTTCTTGTACATAGACGTTTTCCTGAGGGTAATGGCCGATGAGGACCGCACACGCAGGCATTAGCAGCATCCATGCCAGTACAGGAAAAACGCTACGGAACAACGACCTGACGCCATCGAGACGAATAAAACAGATCAAATGGTCTGAATCAGAGCACTTGGTTTGTGCAGGACGTCCGCGCACTGCGCAGGCGGGGTGCGCGGGTCAGGGCCGGCGCCCCCCGTTCACACCTTGCGCGGCAGGATCCCGTCCAGAACCATGCTGCGCAGGCTCGCCAGCACTTCTTCGAAAAACGCCGGATCATCCAGCGTCTTGCCGGTCACGGCCTCGACCTGAGTGCGGAAATCGGCGTAATGCTGAGTGGTCGCCCACAGAGTGAAAATCAGGTGATGCGGGTTGATGGGGGCCAACTGGCCGCTGTCGATCCAGTGCTGAATCACCGCCACCTTGGCCTGCACCGTGTCACGCAACGGGTGCTGCAACTCGCCCTGAATCAGCGGTGCGCCCTGCATCACTTCCATGCAGAACAGCCGTGATTCGGCCGGATGATCGCGGGACATCTCCAGCTTGGCCTTGATGTAGGCGCTGATCGCCTGCACCGGCTCCTTGTCGGCGGTGAAGTGCACCAGCGGGCTCAGCCATACCTCGAGCAACTGGCGCAGCACGTTCAGGTACAGGTCGTCCTTGCTGCTGAAGTAATACAGCAGGTTGGTCTTGGAGACGTCCGCCAGGCTCGCGACCTGATCCAGGCTGCTGCCGTGCACGCCATAGCGGGAAAATATCTCCAGCGCCGCATCGAGAATCAGCGTGCGCTTGCCTTCCATCAGGCGCATGCGCCGCTTCAGGGATGTCGCACTGGGTTCGCGGGTCGTCTTGACCACGGTCTCCGGCTTGACCTTGCGTACGCGCTTGTTCGCCGGGTCCGCCAGGGGAGGTTTCTTGTTCACGCACATCCATCCAGTGATGCCGAAATGAGCGGGCATCTTAACGGGCGCAGCTGTTTTGTCGATACGGATTGCCTGCGCCGTCAGCCCTGCCCCATCTGCGTGCGCCCTGCACAAACCAAGTGCTCTGATTCGGACCAAATGGTCTGAAATAAACCATGAAAACTTTCAAGCCTTTGAATAAAAACAACAAAATTTTCTGGCCCGCTTAATGCAGAAGGTGATCAAGAGACGATTGAAAGACGATTCAAGTGCCGCCAGTCGCGCCTTGGCACGCATTGACCCACGCAGAGAGGCCTCATATGGACATTGGTATCTTCATCCCCATCGGTAATAACGGCTGGCTGATTTCCAGCAATGCTCCGCAGTACATGCCGACCTTCGAGCTGAACAAACAGATCGTGCAGAAGGCCGAGGGCTACGGCTTCGACTTTGCGCTGTCGATGATCAAATTGCGTGGCTTCGGCGGCAAGACGCAGTTCTGGGAACACAACCTGGAGTCGTTCACGCTGATGGCCGGCCTGGCCGCAGTGACCAGCCGGATCCAGCTGTTCGCCACGGTTGCCACCCTGACCATCCCGCCCGCCATTGCCGCACGCATGGCCTCGACCATCGATTCGATCTCCAATGGCCGCTTCGGGATCAACCTCGTCACCGGCTGGCAGAAGCCGGAATACGAGCAGATGGGCCTGTGGCCGGGCGACGAGTTCTTCCACACCCGCTATGAATACCTGGCCGAATACGCTCAGGTTCTGCGCGACCTGTGGGCCACCGGCAGCAGCGACTTCAAGGGCGAACATTTCAGCATGCAGGACTGCCGCGTCAGCCCTCGCCCACAGGCCGACATGAAGCTGATCTGCGCCGGTCAAAGTGAAGCGGGCATGGCGTTCTCGGCGCAATACGCTGACTATAACTTCTGCTTCGGCAAAGGCGTCAACACCCCCACGGCCTTTGCGCCAACCGCACAGAAACTGATCGAAGCCAATGAAAAGACCGGCCGCAACGTCACTTCCTGTGTGCTGTTCATGATCATCGCCGACGATACCGACGAAGCTGCACGGGCTCGCTGGGAGCACATCAAGGACGGTGCCGATGAAGAAGCGATCGCCTGGCTGAGCGAGAAAGGTTCCGCGGATAAAAGTGCCGGTTCCAATCTGCGGCAGATGGCCGACCCGACCTCAGCGGTCAACATCAACATGGGCACGCTGGTGGGGTCGTGGGCCACAGTGGCAAGAATGCTCGACGAAGTCGCCAGTGTGCCGGGGACCCAAGGCGTGATGCTGACGTTCGATGATTTCGTCAAAGGGGTCGAAGACTTCGGCGAGAAAATCCAGCCGCTGATGACCAGTCGCAAGCACATTGCGCAACTCAAGGAGGTGGTCTGATGACGACCTCGACAACCGTCGCAGGCGTTGACCTGCCGGACGTGCAGCCCGCCCGCGAGCTACCCGCACGTCCCGAACCGCTGCGCATGAAACCCGGCGAAACCGCGCTGGTGGTAGTTGACATGCAGAACGCCTACGCATCGCTCGGCGGGTATCTGGACCTGGCCGGGTTCGATGTCAGCAGCACCGGGCCGGTCATCGCCAATATCAACAAGGCCTGTGCCGCCGCACGTGCGGCAGGCATTCCGGTGATCTTTTTCCAGAATGGCTGGGACCCAGCCTATGTCGAGGCCGGTGGCCCCGGCTCACCTAACTGGCACAAGTCCAATGCCCTGAAAACCATGCGCAAGCGCCCTGAACTCGAAGGGCAACTGCTGGCCAAGGGTGGTTGGGACTACCAGTTGGTCGACGAGCTGACGCCACAGCCTGGCGACATCGTGGTGCCGAAAATCCGCTACAGCGGCTTCTTCAATTCCAGCTTCGACAGCGTGCTACGCAGCCGCGGCATTCGCAATCTGGTGTTTACCGGCATCGCCACCAATGTCTGCGTCGAGTCGACCCTGCGCGACGGTTTTCATCTGGAGTATTTCGGCGTGGTGCTGGCTGACGCGACCCATCAGGCAGGCCCCGAATTCGCTCAGCAAGCCGCGCTGTTCAACATCGAAACCTTCTTTGGCTGGGTTTCCAGCGTCGATGA
Source organism: Pseudomonas cerasi (assembly GCF_900074915.1). Classification (GTDB taxonomy): domain Bacteria; phylum Pseudomonadota; class Gammaproteobacteria; order Pseudomonadales; family Pseudomonadaceae; genus Aquipseudomonas; species Aquipseudomonas cerasi. The sequence goes on along the minus strand of NZ_LT222319.1, from coordinate 1,064,205 downwards.
CTTCTGCACCACTTTCAGCCCTGTCGGGCAACCTTCGTGAGGACATCAGTATGACCAAAAAAGCGATCATCCCTGCCGGCACCAGCAAACCCATCGCGCCGTTCGTTCCGGGCTCCATGGCCGACGGCGTGCTCTATGTCTCGGGCACGCTGCCGTTCGACAAGGACAACAACGTGGTACACGTCGGCGACGCCACCGCGCAGACCCGTCACGTGCTGGAAGCCATCAAAACCGTGGTCGAGACCGCGGGCGGGACGATGGACGATGTCACGTTCAACATGATCATGATTCGTGACTGGGCCGACTACGCCAAAGTCAACGAAGTGTATGCCGAGTATTTCGCGGGCGAGAAACCGGCCCGTTACTGCATCCAGTGCGGCCTGGTCAAACCCGAGGCGCTGATCGAAATCGCCAGCATCGCCCACGTCGGCTGAATCGCGACTGTGGGCAGTTGACGCCCACCCGGAGAAAACCCATGTTCCATGAGTTTCATGCCTGCCAGCATGCCGATGCACCGACCCTGGTGCTCAGCTCCGGGCTGGGCGGGTCCGGTCGCTACTGGGCGGATGACCTGGCACTGCTGACCCGCGATTACCGCGTGCTCGTCTACGACCATGCCGGAACCGGACGCAGCCCTGGGGTGCTGCCGGCGGATTATTCGATCCGGCACATGGCTATCGAGTTGCTGCCCCTGCTCGATTCACTCGGTATCCAGCGTTGCCATTTCATGGGCCATGCGCTGGGCGGCCTGGTGGGTCTGGAACTGGCCCTGCTGCGTCCGGAACTGTTGCAAAGTCTGGTACTGATCAATGCCTGGAGCAGCCCGAACCCGCACAGTGCGCGCTGCTTTTCAGTGCGCAAGAAACTGCTGTTGAACAGCGGACCGGAGGCCTACGTACAGGCTCAGGCGCTGTTCCTCTACCCGGCGGACTGGATCGCCGCCAACGGCCTGCGGCTCGCCGATGACGAAGCCCACGCGCTGGCGCATTTTCCCGACACCGACAACCTGCTGCGGCGTATCCATGCCCTTGAAACCTTCGACGTGGAGGCCAATCTTGCACGCATCCACACCCCGACCCTGTTGATTGCCAACCGCGACGACATGTTGGTGCCCTGGCAGCAATCCCGGCACCTGGCCAGCGCTCTGCCGAATGCAACGCTGGCGCTGCTGGACTATGGCGGCCATGCCTCGAACATTACCGATCCACAGCCCTTCCAACGCGCCTTGTTCGATTTTCTCGGCACACAACCCTGAAAGGACTCATCTCATGACTACTTCCTCTGCAGCTCCCACCATTCTGCCTATCGCTGCTGTCAGCCAGCTGGCGTTTCGCGAGGCGATGTCCAGCCTGGCCGCCGCCGTCAACGTCATCACCACCGATGGCCCTGGCGGACGTGCCGGCTTTACCGCGACCGCCGTGTGCAGCGTGACGGATCAACCGCCGACGCTGCTGGTCTGCATCAACCGCAGTGCGTCGGTGTATGACGCCTTCATGGAAAACGGCACGTTGTGCGTCAATACGCTGGGCAACGGTCAGCAGGACTTGTCCAACCTGTTCGGCGGCAAGAGCTCACAGCAGGAACGCTTTGCCTGCGGCCAGTGGGAACCCGGAGTGACCGGCGCGCCGATCCTGGACGGTGCGAAACTGGCGCTCGACTGCAAGGTGAGCCAGTCGATCAGCGTCGGCACGCATGACATCCTGTTCTGCGAAGTCGTGGATATCAGGCATCAGAGCGGCGCAGACGCATTGGTGTACTTCGCCCGTCGCTATCATCACCTGCCGAGCGAAACGCCAGTGTCATGAAGGCTTTGCCGGCTGACTGGCGGACTTGCAGAATGAACCCACCGGAATGCACCAAATAGACATGATTTTTTGCGACACCTCCGTATACTGGCATTGTGAGATCAGGATGATCCTTGCAGTCAATGAGGTGAAGTCATGTCGGTCCATAGCGCCTGCATCCTGCTGATACCCGCCAGCAGCCCATCGTATGCTCGTCGCGCTTACCCGCCGCCTGGCATGCCTATGCACGCGGGTGGCTGAGCATGCTGAAGAAAATACCTGTGGCTGAGCTTGCCCTGGGCATGTACATCCACAAAATCTGCCGCCGCTGGACCAATGATCCATTCTGGATAGGCCTGGTCGAAGTCATGCTCGATGACATTGAAGTGCTCAGGCGCATCCAGCAATCGGGCACCAAGGAAGTCTGGATCGAAACCGGCAAAAGCCGTGTACTGGCACCCGGGCCCTCGGCCGCCTCGACAGCGCCATCGGCCAGCGACGACACGACTCCGACCAGTCTCGAAAAGGAAGTTCTACGCGCCAGGGTGATCTGTGGACGGGCCAGAGATGCGGTCATGTCCATGTTTACCGAAGCGCGCATGGGCCGGGCCATGGATGTCGGCAATGTGCAGTTGCTGGTGGAAGAAATCTCCAACTCGATCCTGCGCCATCCGCACGCGCTGATCAGCCTGTCACGCCTGAAGACATCCGACGAATACACCTACATGCACTCGGTGGCGGTCTGCGCGTTGATGGTTGCGCTGGCCAAACGCATGGGCATGCCTGACGATCAGGTCCGTGAGGCCGGTGTGGCCGGGCTGATGCACGATGTCGGCAAAATGATGATCGCCCCGGCGGTGCTCAACAAACCGGGCCGCCTGACCCGCGATGAATTCGAGATCATGAAGGCCCACCCCGAGCTGGGTGTGAAGATCCTCATGGAGACGCAGCCCATGGCAGCGTCGGTGATTGACGTCTGCCTGCATCACCACGAAAAGGTCGACGGGTCGGGCTACCCGCATGGCCTGAAAGGCGACCAGATCAGCATCTTCGCGCGCATGGGCGCGGTCTGCGATGTGTATGACGCGATTACTTCCGATCGCCCTTACAAAAAGGGCTGGGGCGTTGCCCATTCGATTCGCGAAATGGCCTCGTGGAAAGGGCATTTTGACGATGTGGTGTTTCAAAGCTTCGTCAAGACCGTGGGTATTTATCCGATCGGCACACTGGTACGCCTGGAGAGCGGGCGCCTCGGCGTGGTGGTCGAACAAGGTCAGGCATCGCTGCTGAAACCGAAAGTGAAGGTGTTCATGTCGGCGCGCACCGGCAAGACGTTCGCCGCGCAAGTCATCGACCTGACTTGCCCTTCCGACCCGGACGGGATCGTCAGAATCGAAAAACCCACCGACTGGGGGCTGGAAGAAGTCGATACGCTGTGGGCGGGCAGCCCGGCCTGAGCGGCCCGGTGAACGCCACCGCCGTCAACCCAGCAAGCCCAGCGTCTTGGCCCTCGCCACCGCTTGAGTACGACGCTCGACCCCCAGCTTGCTGTTGATATGACTGGCGTGGGTCTTGACGGTGTGCAGAGAGATGAACAGCTGCTCGCTGATCTCCTGATTGGAACAGCCCTGTGCAATCAGTTGCAGCACTCCCAGTTCACGCACGCTGAGGCAATCGCCGCCATGTGCCGGCTCGTGCAACGGCGTGCAACAGACCGGGAGTTTTTCCAGCAGCGCAGCTCGAACCCGACAGGGTGGCAGTTGCAGCAGTTGCTCATGCAGCCACTGGGGGTGCTCGGCAATCAGCGCCTTGAACGGTATCAGTGCGCCGCCGGACGCTGCGGGCAGGCTGCGCAGCAACAATTCCCGCGCCTCATCGCGTCGCGCCTGGCTCAGCAGCAGGCCGATCTGCTGGGTCATGGCGATCAGTCCCAGCAGTTTCGCCCCCACCTCCTGAGCGCGCAGCTCAAGCGCCCGCAAGCGCCGCTCGCAGGCAACGCCGTCACCCTGTAGTCGTTCGAGTACGGCACGCTGCAACTCGATGTGTTGCGGCAATTGTGGATGGCATTCGGGGGCCGCAGCGCCGAGACCGCCGTTGTAGGTTTGCGTCAGGCGCAGCAGCCACGCTTCGGCAAGGTCCATGCGCCCCTGCAACAGCCACAGCTCGCATTTGACCAGGGTAATCATCGCCAGGTAGTAGATCGGCGGCACGTCCCAGATGTGCATCAGACGTTCGGCCTCGGCAAGCTCGGCGAAGGCTTCGGCAAAGCGGCCGGCGCAGCCTTCCATGGTAGCGATCACGCAATGACCGATCAGCACGCTGATGTCGCGACAGGCGCGCGCCTCGGCCAGGCCGGCCAGTAATAACACCCGCCCCTCGTCCACCTGCAGGCGCAGGGTCAGCAAGTAGCCTTCATACAGCGTCAGACGCGCGCGGACCGCGTACAGCCGAACGGTGGACAAGCCTTTGAGGCGTTGCTGCCCCTGCCGAACTTCCTCGAGCGCGCGCAGAATCTCGCCCCGTGCCTGCAGGACTCGGGCGCGGTCGTAATGCGCCAGCGCCTCGAACAACGGATTGGCGACCCGCTGAGCCAGCTCCAGCGCATCACGATTCAACACGCGGGCGCGCCACAGATCACCGTTGGCAACCGCGAGGTTGGCCAGTGTCGACAGGCACACCAGCCGCTGCCCATAACGTTTTTCCGGCAGGCTCAGCAGGGCTTCGGTGCAATAGCGCTGAGTCTTTTCGCTGTCTCCACGGCCACGGGCGATGATGCTGCTGAGCGCCAGCCACTGGGCGAGCATGGATTTCTGAGCCGTGGCCGAGGGCGCCGGCAGAAACCGGCTCAGTTGATTGGCCAGTTCTTCGGCGGCATCCAGCTGGCAGGCCAGCCCCAGCGCCCAGGCGTAGAGCACGATCAGGCGTGGCGTGCTGGTCAGCAGGTCATCCGGCAAATCCATCTTCCAGCGCAGCAGCATGGCGACGTTCTGTTCGGCCAGCAGTTGCTCTTCCGAGAGGTTCTGCACCAGATTGGCCGCCACATCCAGATGCCCAGCGCGTAACGCCTGCTCGACCGCTTCGTCCAGTTGGCCCTGAGCGCTGAACCAGCGGCAGGCATTGAGGTGCAGACGGGTCGGTGGTGCACCGGCCGCCTGACGCGCGCGCAACAGATCGGAAAACAGATGGTGATAGCGAAACCAATGGCCCTGCTCGTCCAGCGGCACCAGAAAAACCTGATGCGCCTGCAGATAACCCAGCATCTCAACACTGTCCTGGCTGTCCCGCGCGGCGTCGCACAGCTCGGCGCAAAAGCGTTCCAGGCAGGCGGTATCGTAGAGAAACGCCTGAACATCGGCAGGCAGGCAGTCGATCACTTCTTCAAGCAGGTACTCGCGAATCAGCACCTCACTGCCGCGCAGCGCCTGGGACAAGGCGCTTTCGTCGCCGGCTTCGGATGCCGCCAGCAACCAGAAGCGTAGCCCGGCGACCCAGCCTTCGCTGCGCTGAATCAGGCTTTGCAACGCCTCGCTGTCGAGCGACCCGCAGTGCCGCTCCAGCACTGCCATGGATTCGGCGTGCGTGAGGCGCAGGTCCTGTTCGTTGATTTCCAGCAACTGCCGCGTCAGACGCAAGCGTGCCAGATGCCAGTCCGGGCGCTGTCGGCTGGTCACCATCACCACCAGCCCGGCCGGCAGATGATTGAGAAGGAACTGCAGGCAGCGATCAAGTACCGGCCCCTGGGCCAGATGATAGTCATCGAGCACCAGCAGCAGCGGCTTGCTCAGTATCAGGTGCATGGCCAATTCGTCGAGCAGGCCGTCGAGCCACTCCTCGAAGGCAAACGGCTGGTGGCGCTGGCGCATCTTCAGCAGGCTCATCGCCTGCATGCCCAGTTGCGGGAAGAACTGTTGAAGGCTGGCCAGCAAACGCTCAAGAAAACGGCCCGGGTCGCTGTCCCGCGCGCTCAGACCCAGCCATACGTTTTGCCAGTTGTCCGGCAACCCCTGACAGAACTCGACAGCCAGCGAGCTCTTGCCGAACCCGGCCGGGGCGCAGATCAGCAGCAGTCGGCCGCCAAGCCCTGCATCGAGACGCTGACACAGGCGCGCACGGGGAAAATAACCCTCAGGCAGAGGTGGACGGAAAAATCGTCCTTCCAACGCAGGAATCGCGCCGTCTGCAAACCCTTGCATTCGGGACAGATCAGTCATGGCCGGCTCGTGTAGGAATCGTTGTTTCGGCATCGCGGTGTTCGGAGACTAGCGGGTAAATCGCTACTTTTGAAAGGCCATCACCGAAAAGACTGTAACAAAATTCCTACAGCTTATAAGGCCGCTTTCCACAACTGAAAAAGCCCCGGTCAAGGGGCTTTTCAGGCGCGCAAGGCAGGCGCTGCGCTACAGCGTGTATCGATCAAGTATCAACGAACCCCTTCCTGACGCAGCGCGTTGGGGGTGAAGTCGCTGGTGCCGGCCGTGAAGCCGAACTCGTAGGCTTTCTTCTCTTCGTTCTTCATGCCCAGCGCCACGTAGCGACCCGATTGCAGGTCGTACAGTGTTTCTACCGCGTACCACGGCACTTGCTTGTCGTAGTAGTTTTCCGAGTGTGCCTCGGCCACGCGCCACAACTGACCACGCCCGTCGTAATGGTCGATGACCGCAGCCTGCCAGGTGTCTTCATCGATGAAGAAGTCACGCTTGGCATAGATATGACGCTGCCCTTCCTTGAGGGTAGCGGTCACGTGCCAGACGCGGCGCAGTTCGTAGCGGGTCAGGTCCTGGTTGATGTGGCCGGCCTTGATGATGTCGGCGTACTTGAGCGTCGGATCGTCCAGCTTGTGGCTGTTGGAGGCGATGTACATTTCCTGCTTGCCGATCAGTTTCCAGTCATAGCGATCCGGCGCGCCGTTGTACATGTCGAGGTTGTCGGAGGTGCGCAGCCCGTCGGACGCGGTGCCCGGCCCGTCATAGGACACCTGCGGCGCACGCCGGACGCGGCGTTGACCGGCGTTGTACAGCCAGGCCGAACGCGGCTCCTTCACCTGATCGAGGGTTTCATGCACCAGCAGCACGCCACCGGCCAGACGCGCCGGGGCGGTGACTTCCTGCTTGAAGTAGAACAGCACGTTGCCCGGATTTTTCGGGTCGAAATCCCTCATCTTGTCGCGAAACACGAACTGATCGGAGAAATACACCAGGCTGTAGGAGCCATTGGGCTGTGGCGTAGCCTGGGTGACCAGACGCTTGACGCTGCCGCCCCGGTAGCGGGTGATGTGGTTCCAGATGACCTCGACGCCACTGGCCGGGATCGGGAACGGGATGGCCGTGTCGAAGTTTTCCAGACCACTGCCGCCACCGACCAGTTTGGTGGTGGTGGCATTCTTTTTGATCGCGGCGAACACGTCATCCGGCACGGTGGCACCGCGATGGGTCGGGTACACCGGAATCCGGTAGCTGTCCGGGTAACGCTTGAACATCGCGTATTGGCCCGGCGCCAGCTTGTCCTTGTACTGCTCGACATTGGCCGCAGTGATGATGAACAGCGGTTTTTCACTGGCATACGGGTTGGCAAGGAAACCCTTGCTGTCCACCGCCCCGGCGTTTTTCGGCATCGGGCTCCAGGCCGGGATGGTGTTGGCCGCATTACCGGCCTTTTCCGCGCCCATCGGCGTCAGCGAGGTGCCCAGCTTTGCCGCTTCGGACTCGGATACCGCAGCCATCACCCCTGTCGCCAGCAGCGACAGACCCAGAACTCCGGCTTGCAACAGACTTTTTGTTATTTTCATGTTCATCGTCATCCTGAAAACCATGTTCTTAGAAGTTCATGCCGAAGCTGAGCGCCACGAAGTCCCGGTCATCGACCGTGGTGTACTTGCCATCAAAGAAGTTGGTGTAGGAAAGGTTCGCGGTGTAGGTGTTCTGGTACTCGGCATCGAGCCCCAGGCTGACGGCCTTGCGCCCTTCTTCGAAGTTGCCGCCAGGGCCGGGTGAATAGCCTTTGACGTCATGCGACCAGGCCACGCTCGGCTTGAGGTTGACCCCGGCAAACACGCTGTTGTAATCCCAGATGGCGCGGGCGCGGTAGCCCCAGGAGTTGGCAGTGGTAAAGCCGTCGTCTTCGCAATAGCGGGTCAGGTTGTTCTGCTCGGCACCGGTCAGTGTGCCGGCGTTCAGCGTTGCGCATTGACCGCCAGGCAGCGGCCCAGGGCCATACACCGGATCGCGTCCGTAACGGATTTTGGAGGTGCTTTCGAGCCCGCCCACGTGCGTCCAGCCCACTTCACCGACCACCGTCAGACGCTCTGCGCCCATGACCTGATCGAAGAACTGGGTAAATGTGGTCTGCATCTGGGTGATTTCTTTGCGGCGATAACCGGCTTGATCCGTATTCGGCTGACCGCTGAGCAGCGACACGTTGGGGTTGAGCGGCGAAATGCCCGAATATAGGATGTCGGTGGTGTTGACCTGAATCGGTGCGTTGGGGCGGTAGCTGATCTCGCCGCTCCACGCCGTGCCGGTGGGCAGCGTGGTCGAGAAGCTCAGGCCGTACAGGCGAATGTCTTCGGGGTACTCAACGTAGTAACTGGAGTTGCCCGCCACCACCACCGGCAGCAGGCTGGGGGCCAGCGCGGCGGCCGTGCTGGCAGGAATGCCGTTGCGAACCAGCGAACCGACCAGCCCTTGCGGACTGAACGAAGCGGCCGAGCCGCCGCGCCCGCTGAAAATCGGTGCACGGCTGTGGTAATTCATCATGTACGCGCCGAACTCGGTGTCCAGCGGTTCGAAGTTGTAACGCAAGGCGAAACCGAACTGGCCGCTGTCGCGCGCATCGCGGTCAGGGCCTCGACGTACCACCGCGCCCTCATCCGGGTTGCCGAACACCACGCCCTGCTGCGACAGCGAATTGAACACCGCACCGCGCGCGCCGGCTGGCAAACCGGCCGCCGTCAGCGAGCTGTTCAGGCCGCTGCGGCTGCGCAAGACCGCCAGGTTGTTGTTGCAGCCATCGGCAATCACATCGGGTTGCGAGAAGAAGGTGCCGCAGTTGTCGACGACCGTCTGATCCCATTCCAGCTGGTAGAAACCTTCGGCAGACAGGTTGTCAGTCAGGCTCTGGGACAGGTAGAACATGTTGACCGGAATCAGGCCTTCCTTGATTTCCGAACCGGGCCGCCGGAACGCCGAGACGTCGATCGGGTTGACGCTGTTGATGCCGCCCTGAATGAAGGTACTTTCACCCCAACTGATGACCTGCTTGCCGAAGCGTACCGCGCCGGGCTGATCGGCAATCGAATAGTTGTGATAGACGAAGGCGTCGAGCAGCTGGAACCCGGACGACTTGGCGCCCTCCTTGCGGCCCGAGTCGCTGATGTCCTTGAACTCGCGGTTTTCATCCTTGAGTTCGAAGTCGTACCAGTATTTGCCGCGCAGGAAAACGCCGGTATCGCCGTATTTCAATTCCAGATCATGAATGCCCTTGAAGATCTTCGAATACGTCTCCCCACGCTTGAAGTTCAAGTGACCGTCATCGGACGTCTGCGACAGACCACGCCCACCGTTGTTGGCGCCGATCAGGTTCTTGTTGGGATTGGCAGTCGACCAGCTCGCGCCCACCGACAGCGAGGAGTCGAAACTGCCTTCGATCTCGCCAACGTTGAAGGTCACGGCAAAGGCCGGGCTGGCGAGCGATGAGGCAAGGCTGACAGCCAGAGGCAGCCTGGCCCGACGCCAGAAGGGGGATGTGCTTGTCATCGACGCTACTCCTTGTGTTTTATTGTTATGGCGGTGGGGAAATCCAGAAACGAATCAGTCATCGAATCAACACACACGCCAGGTCCGCTCTTGCCATTCCCGGTGCTGACTATAGCCAGCACGCTCTGACGCTAGATCCCTCTAAAGTGTGATTTGCACGACCAACGCCTCTGGACCGCCCGTTTCCGGGAGGCCGCCAAAAAACATGTGGCGGGGAGGATGGCGTAATTTGCAAATTTGGCAAGTCACAGAGCAGGACGTGCAGCGCAGACACGTGCCGTCGCCGACGGATACGGCACGCCCGAGGTGTCAGAGGGTCGACAGAAAGGCACTATTGCTGCTTTGCCACTCCACGATGTCCAGGCGCATGCGTTTCTTGTCCAGCTTGCCGACGCTGGTCTTGGGAATTTCGGTAACAAGCGCGATCTGGCTGGGAATGGCCCACTTATTGATATGACCTTGCTCGACAAACGGCTTGAGGTGTTCCTTCAAACCCTTGGCGTCGAGCTGGTGGCCATCGCGAATCACCAGCAAGGCAAACGGCCGCTCTCCCCATTGCGGATCGGCGATGCCGACCACTGCCACTTCGCGCACTGCCGGGTGGCGACTGCACAAGTCTTCGAGTTCCAGCGAGGAAACCCATTCGCCACCGGTCTTGATCACGTCCTTGATACGGTCGCGAATGTCGATGAACCCCATGCCGTCCAGCGTCGCCACATCGCCGGTGTGCAGCCAGCCGCCCGCCCACAACTCGGCGCCTTTTTCGGGCTCGCGAAAGTAGCTGCCGGTCAGCCACGGCGCGCGCAAAACCAGCTCGCCTTGGGTTTCGCCGTCGGCCGGGAGGAAGTTGCCCTGTTGATCGATGATGGCGGCCTCCACCAGCATCCCCGGCACGCCGGCCTTGATCCGGTAGGTGATGCGCTCGTCTTCACTGCCCGCTTTCAACTCCTCGTTGATGTGCGCTACGGATATGAGCGGTCCGGTTTCGGACATGCCGTACGCGGCAGTGAGCTGGATACCCTTGGATTTGGCGGCCTGATATAGGCTGCGGGTCAGGGAGCTGCCGCCAATGATGATCTTCCAGCCGCGGAAATCGACATCCTGGGCAGACTTGGCGTTCAGGAGCATTTGCAGGATGGTCGGCACGCAATGAGAGAAGGTGACTTTCTCCCTGCGCCAGAGCTCTACCAGCAAGTCGGGATCGTAGCGGCCGGGGTACACCTGCTTCAGACCAAGCATGGTTGCGGCATAGGGAATGCCCCAGGCGTGCACGTGAAACATCGGCGTGATCGGCATGTAGACGTCATCGGTGCCGAGCAGCCGGGTGCTGTCGATACAGCCCATGATGGTCGCCACGCCCATGGTGTGCAGCACCAGTTGGCGGTGGGTGAAATACACCCCCTTGGGGTTGCCGGTGGTGCCGGTGGTGTAAAACGTGGTGGCGACCGAGTTTTCGTCGAAATCCTCGAACACGTATTCGGGGCTGGCCGCCGCCAGCAGGGTCTCGTACTCGCCCACGAGGTTGGGCAGCTCGGCGGTCTTGTCTGGCAAATCGGTCAGCAGCAGGGTCTTTTCGACCGTATTCAGATGTTCGGACATCGCCTGATACAGCCCGGTGAACTCGCTGTTCACCAGCACCAGACGGTCATCGGCGTGATTGATGGTGTAGGCGATCTGCTCGGGAGAAAGCCGCACATTGACGGTGTGGATGACCGCGCCAATCATTGGGATGGCGAACATGCACTCCAGGTAGCGGTGGCTGTCCCAGTCCATCACCGCCACGGTGTCGCCGGCTTTCACGCCCGCCGCGGTCAGTACGTTGGCCAGGCGGCAGATGCGTTCGTTGAGGGTGGCGTAGGTGTAGCGGACCGAATCACGGTAGATGATTTCGCGCGTCTTTTCATAACGACTGCCGGACAGCAGCAGGCGCTTGATCAACAGAGGGCACTGATAAGCGCCATCGGCGGGCGGAAGAACGCGAGTCTGTAACATATGAAGCCCTTTTCAAAGTCCACAGGCGTGGCTGGAAATATGGACTCTAGGGCCTCGGGCTGCTAGTGAAATCAGTAAAAGGGATGATTTGACGAGACGCCCCGTGCTGTCTGCAAGGGGCGTCCGGGTTGCTGCATATGCTCGGTGTTAGGCGTCCTGAATTCAGGTTTCAGCGGACCTCGGTCAGCGCCAGCTTGATGCCCAGCGCGATCAGCACGCCGCCCATGGCCCGGTCGAACCAGTGCCCCATGCGCGCGAATCCTGCGCGTACCCGGGCCTGGCTGAACAGTCGCGCCACCAGACAGAACCACGCCGCCGTCGCCACCGCGAGATACACGCCGTAACCGCCCTGCACCAGCAATGGCGTATGCGGATTGATCACCACGGTGAACAGCGAGAGGAAGAACAGCGTCGCCTTGGGGTTCAGGCCATTGGTGACGAAACCGCTGATGTAGGCACCGCGCGCCGTGCGCTCGCCGGGCGTGGCCTTGATGGCGGCATCGCCCGTCGCGGCGGCCGGTTTGGCGCGCAACGCCTTGATGCCGATGTACAGCAGATAGGCAGCGGCTGCCCATTTCAGCGCGTTGAACAGCACGATGGACTGGGAAACGATAATCCCGATCCCCAGCAGCGAATAGCCCACATGCAGAAAGATCGCCGAGCCGACGCCCAACGCCGCCCAGGTCCCGGCCTTGCGCCCATGAGTCACGCTTTCACGCACCACCACCGCGAAATCCGGGCCGGGACTGGCAACCGCCAGCAAGTGAATCAGCGCAACGGTAAGAAACTCTGCCCAGTACATGTGGGACCTCCTGGAGGATTGACGTCTGACCCGGCAGATTACGCTGTCTGGCGTATCCGCAACAGATGCCGGTATTGATGCGGCGCAGGGCTTGCTCTAACTATCGTGCGACGCTGGAGCGTGCGGAATGATCATCGCAACTATCGTGCGACGCTCTGCGTCGCATGCCGTTCTGGACGCTCCGCGTCCTGCTGGCCCATATCCTGTTAGACTGCGCGCTTTTTCAGGAGCCATTCCATGGACCCGCGCAGTGAAGTGTTACTCCGTCAGGCCGAGCTGTTTCAGGGCTCGCTGTTGTTGGTCGGGCTGCCCGCCGATGACCTGCTCGGAAAACTGCCGGATGCCCGTGGATGGTGCTGGCACGCCGGCGATCAGGTGGCTCTGGATGCGCGTTTTGAAGGCCGTGTGGATTTCGGCGTCGAAGCGCCACAGACAGACCTCGAAGCCGCTGTGCTGTTCCTGCCCAAGGCACGTGACCTGACCGACTACCTGCTCAATGCGCTGGCCTCGCGACTGGCCGGGCGCGAGCTGTTTCTGGTCGGCGAGAAACGTGGCGGTATCGAAGCGGCTGCCAAGCAACTGAGCCCGTTCGGTCGCGCACGCAAGCTGGACAGCGCCCGCCACTGCCAGCTGTGGCAGGTGACGGTCGAGCACGCACCGCAAGCCGTCAGCCTGGAAAGCCTCGCCAAGCCCTACCAGATCGAATTGCAGGACGGCCCGCTTAACGTCGTCAGCCTGCCCGGCGTGTTCAGCCATGGCCGCCTCGACCGTGGTTCAGCCCTGTTGCTGGAAAACATCGACAAGCTACCCAGCGGCAACCTGCTCGACTTCGGTTGTGGCGCCGGAGTGCTGGGGGCGGCGATCAAGCGTCGTTACCCGCACAACGAAGTCATCATGCTCGATGTCGATGCCTTCGCCACCGCCAGTTCGCGCCTGACCCTGGCCGCCAATGGCCTGCAAGCCCAGGTGCTGACCGGTGACGGCATCGACGCAGCACCGATGGGCTTGAACACGATTCTGAGCAACCCGCCGTTCCATGTCGGCGTTCATACCGATTACATGGCAACGGAAAACCTGCTGAGAAAAGCCCGCCAACATCTTAAATCAGGCGGCGAACTGCGCTTGGTGGCGAATAACTTCCTGCGTTATCAGCCGTTGATCGAAGAGCACGTCGGGCAGTGCGAAGTCAGGGCGCAAGGCAACGGTTTCAAAATCTACAGCGCCAAACGCCCCTGAAATAAGCACTTGCCGAAACGTTTTCGCGGAGGCAGAATCCGCTCCGTCCTAGGGGAGTAGTCTCCCACGAGCGCTATGCTCGTCCGGCACGTATCAACATACTTGGTCCTCAGACCATGGTACGTGCGACCCGGAATCCGCTCAGACAGATCGGTGGTTTGACAAGACCTATGACACGAACACCTTACCCGGGGCGGGGAGGTCGTACGTGTCATAGCCGTGTCGGCCCGCCCCTTAGGAAACCTGATGCTGGAATCATTCTTAATCCCTACCGCAGTGGTCGCACTCGCCGAAATCGGTGACAAGACGCAGTTGCTCGCGCTCATTCTCGCTGCGCGCTTTCGCAAGCCCTGGCCGATCATCGCAGGCATCGTTGCCGCAACGCTGGCCAACCATGCAGCAGCTGGCGCTGTAGGTGCCTGGTTCAGCAGTTATCTGTCAGACGCAGTGCTGCACTGGATACTCGCCGCCAGCTTTACCGCCACGGCGCTGTGGACACTGGTTCCGGACAAGATGGACGATGACGAAGCCAGCACGGCACGCAAGTTCGGCCCGTTCATGACCACGCTGATTACGTTCTTCATCGCTGAAATCGGTGACAAGACGCAGATCGCCACGGTGATGCTGGCGGCGCAGTATTCCTATCTGTGGCTGGTCATTCTGGGCACCACGGTGGGCATGCTGCTGGCCAACATGCCGGTGGTACTGGCGGGCAATTTCGCCGCCGAGAAACTGCCGCTGACCCTGATCCGCCGACTGGCTGCCTGCGCGTTCTTCGTGCTGGCGCTGGTGGCGGTTTACAAGGCAATGCAAGTCAGCGGCTGGGTGTAATGCTGGCCCGTAGCTTTGCAAAGACACGCGCAACGCTACGGGCGACTCATTCACTCAGGATTTGGGGGCAGCCTGATACAGCGGCATGACTTTCGGAATCGCAGCCTGCAACGAAGCGATGCGACTTTCCGAGGCCGGGTGAGTGCTCATGAACTCAGGCTGCGAACCACCGGAGTTCTGGGTCATCTTCTGCCACAGTGTGATCGCCGCATTCGGGTTGTAACCGGCACGTGCGGCCAGTTCCAGACCGAGCAGATCGGCTTCGTTCTCGTTACTGCGGCTGTTGGGCAGTGTCAGGCTGTAGTTGACCACGGTATCTGCCAACGCCAGGCTGTCCTGTCCCAATCCCAGCAAGGCACCTGCGCCCTGCTTGGCCATTGAAACGCCGTATGCCTTGGACATCGCTTCACGCCCGTGCTCGCGCAGGGCATGGGCGATCTCGTGGCCCATGACCGCAGCGATTTCATCGTCGGTCAGCTTGAGGGTATCAATCAGACCGGTGTAAACGAAAATCTTGCCGCCAGGACCACAATTGGCGTTCAGCTCATCGCTCTTGATCAGGTTGACTTCCCACTGCCACTGCGCCGAATCAGGCCGCAATTTGGGCGCCTGGGCAATCAGTCGATTGGCGATTGCATGAACCCGCTTGGCATTGGCGCTGGTGGTGTCCAGCACCCCTTTGCTGGTCGCCTCGCCAACGGTCTGCTGATAGGACTGGGCGTACATTTTGTTGACTTCATCCGTGGAGAGCATGCTGAACATGTACTGTTTGCGCTCCACACCGACCGAGTCGCCACTCGTGGTATTGACTGCCTGACACCCGCCGAGCAGCAACGCAGCGCTCAAGGCACAGAAGGCAAATGAAGGACGCATGGTGTATCTCCTTGTGTGTAAAACGGTCAGTCCCGGGGCAGACCTCTGCGCCAGATACCGGCCAACTGGCATCTTGGTCTTTGACAGGGGTGGATGGTTCCCGCAGGTGTGTCCAGTTTGTATCAGATGTACTTCAACGCGGATATCGGATTTGTCCGATTCGGTGTTTTTTGCCGTCCCCGCCTAGCTTAATGGCGTGAGGCACTCGGGCGCATTCAGCTTGGGATCGTTGACCAGATTGGCCAGAGGCCGTTCGCGCAGCGCCGTCTGCGGGGCAGCCAGTAACGCTTGCAACGTCGGCAGCGGCGTGTCGGCGGCCAGCCAGTCTTTCTGGCCCTTGGCATCCAGAATCAATGGCCGACGCTGGGTCGCAGCCGCCTGGGTGACCACCGCGACGCTCAGGTACGTATGCCCCTGCACCGGATAGGCTTCCCAGATTGCGGCGAAAAACAGCGCGGCGCCCTCCCCCGGCGTCAACCAGAACGGACGCTTGCGCACCGTGCCGCGCCATTCGTAAAAGCCGTTGGCGGGGAGCAGGCAGCGGCGATGGGTGAAGGCATCGCGAAACATCGGCTGCTCGGCCAAGGTTTCGGCGCGGGCATGGGCGGGTGTTTTCGACAGGTCGGTGAGCCAGGCCGGCGTCAGGCCCCAGCGCGCGCGCACCAGCTCGATACCGTCAGCGTTTTCGGCGGCGCGCATGATCAACACCCAGTCGGCTGGCGAAATATTCCATTGCGCCTGCTGATCGGCAGGAAAACCGGGCAAGGCGGCAAAGGCAGGGGTCCAGCGAAACAGGGCGTAGCGTCCACACATGGGGGCTAATCAGACTCTTTTAAGGTGCTCAGCACACCAGTACATCGGGGAAGTCGTCCGGCTCATCGCCAGACAGAGGCGAGGCGCTATTGTACGCAGTGATCAACGCTCGTGCGCGAGCGACCTGCGCATCTTCGACCTTGAGTGCCAGCAGCCCCAGCCCCGGCAGCTCGCCCATCGCCCCGAGCAGATCGCGACCGGCCAGATGCGCCTTGATGCCTTCACTGGCGAGCATTGCCAGCAGCAACTCGGCCTCCATCAGGTTCTCGGGCTCGTAGATCTTCTGCATCACTCGTTCTCGCTGCGAACGTCCAGATTCCAGTCTTCGCCGTCGGTCTGCAGGTCGAAAATGATCGGGCGGCAACAGACCGGACAGTCTTCAATGTACTGTTGATCGCCACCGGAAAGGTCCAGTACGGCTTCGACAGGTTCGCCGCAATAAGGGCAGTCGTAACTCTGTAATTCCTGCATCACGGTCTCCGGGATCAGTTATGCGTATAATTGACCCATTCTTCAGAAGGCAGTTTTAACAAATCCGTCTTCTTTTTACCCTATTCGATTCAAACAAGAGAGCATGATGGGCGAATTTGATGCCATCCGACCTTACAACGATGCAGAAGTCCCCGCCGTCTTGGCACGTCTGCTGAGCGACAAAGCCTTTCTCGCCATTCTGACCCGATTCCGCTTTCCCCGCCTCGCGGGCGCATTCGGCTGGCTGCTGCAGCCTACCCTGGCGCGCAAGCTGCGCCGCGAGTTTGCCGGTATCGACTCGGTCGCCACGCTGCAGGACAAGGTCGAATATTACGTCGACCACACGATCGAACGCGCCACGGACGGGGTCACCTACACCGGCGTCGAACAGCTGAAGTCCGGTTGCGCCTACCTGTTTCTGGCCAACCATCGCGATATCGTCATGGACCCGGCGTTCGTCAACTACGCCGTGTACCACGCAGGCCTGCCCACTCCGCGCATCGCGATTGGCGACAACCTGCTGCAAAAGCCATTCGTCAGCGACCTGATGCGCCTGAACAAGAGCTTCATCGTGCATCGCTCGATCATCGGGCGACGCGAAAAAATGGCGGCTTATCAATTGCTGTCGGCGTACATCAATCACTCGATCACCAAGGACTGCCAGTCGATCTGGATCGCTCAGGCCGAGGGCCGCGCCAAGGACGGTGACGACCGTACCGAGTCGGCGATCCTCAAGATGTTCCACATGAGCCGCAAGGATGAGCCGTTTGGCGACGTGATTCGTTCGCTGAACCTGATCCCGGTGTCGATCAGCTACGAATATGATCCGTGCGACAGCGCCAAGGCCCGCGAGCTGTACATTCGTGCGACAACCGGCGTCTACACCAAGACGCCGGGCGAAGACGACGTGAGCATTGCCCTCGGCATCACCGGCTATAAAGGCCGCGTGCACGTGAACTTCGCACCGCCGATCACCGAGTATTTCGAGGACACCAAGCAACTGGCCATCGAGATGGACCGGCAGATTCTCGGCGGCTATCGGCTGTTCCCGGTGCATTATCTGGCTTACGCGCAGTGGAGCGATGCCGATCCGGCGCTGGAAGTGCCGAAGGCTGACGCACTGTTCCCGGCCGATGAACTCGAACGCGCCAGGGAGGAGTGGGAAAGTCGCCTGGCTGGCACGCCGATCGAGCACCGCCCTTACATGATTCAGCAATACGCGACACCGGTGCGTAACCAGTACCGCGTCAAGGCAGGGCTGGCGCTTTAAGAATCGGAACGTCTATCGCGCCCATGCTCCGCGTGGGTACGCCGTTCTGGATGCTCTGCGTCCGGTCTTGAGCGCTTCAGCGCGCCGTGATGCAGAGCGTCACCCAAGGCATTTCCATGCTGGAGCGTGAGGAACGACAGGTGTGCGGGAGAACACGTGTCATGCCCATGCTCCGCGTGATCATGCGCCCCCGAAATATTCTGCATGACAATTCTCTGCCGCTGTCACCCCAGCGTCATACTTCGCCTGCATTGTGTGGCTCCTCGAGAAACGGACTTCCCTCTCTTTGGAGCTTGTCATGCTGCATGCAAAAAATCAGGATCGCCTTTATCTCATTGCCCCAAGCGATGAGCAGCAGGAGTTGATCGATGGCCTGGCCTTCAATGTTCAGGACCGCCACTGGTTGGTCTACTGCGCACTGGGCGGGCATGTTCATCATGATCTGCCGGATCTGGATCAGGACACGGGGTTGAGTTTTCTGGACTTTTACCAGCAAGCAGCCTGATACCAAACCCGGGACAGCAAAAAGCCCGGCCCCCTCAACAGGGGCCGGGCTTTTTTTATCGCGATGGTTAGAGGCTTACTGCGACAGGGTCGAACCGATGGTCGGGTCCTGGAACACGCGGGTCAGTGCGTCGCTCAGCACGTCGCTCACCAGCTTGGTGTTGGTTTCCTGATTCGGCGCCATACCGAAACGCTGATCCAGCGATGCGGCGTAACGACCACTGTAGGAGCGACCGTTATTGCGCACGTCAGCGCGGAACGTCGAGCTGATGGTGGCTTCAGTCACATACAGACCTTCCTTGGGCGACTGGTACTTCAAGTCAGCGAGGGTCACGGTCAACTGCGGAGCGCTGCCGCCCTGGGTCGGCGTAAAGCCCAACAGGCGCACGGCGGCTTCAGCCTGGGCCTGGAGCTTGGGAACGATATCGGCACCGTTGACGCTGATCGAACTGGTTTCCGGGTACATGCCGCCGCGCGTGCCCAGTGTCGGGCCAGGACGGCCGTCGACGACACGCACCACCACAGGCTGCCCGCGCCCTACCGGCGCCAGCTGCGCGTTGAGCTTGGGCGTGGGGCTGAGTTGTTGTGGGCTGTGGGCGCAACCCACCAGGGTCAAACTGCTTACAGCAAGCAAACCGAACAAAATGCGACGCAGCATGCTCATTTCTCCATGGGCCAGACACTGAATGTGCCGCAGTATAGCGGCCTGTAACAGCCGCTAACCAGAGGCCACTGACCGTTAAGCCTCGGACATTCGACACGCATCGGGTTTCACGCAGCAACGCAGGACGAGATTCATCCGGCACGGTGTAATCATGGCGTCACATCCACGCGGCAGACTCGCCTCCATCGCACAGACGCTCATTCACGTCACAGGAGCTGCGCCATGAATCTGTTCCGGTCTCTGTTCACTGCACGCCCCCAGCATCGCCACTATGCGCGTATCGATCAGGCAGGTATCTGCCGTGCATTCAAACACTGCGCGCAACGTCCGACCGGCGTGGAATGGGTTGAAGTGACCGAGCAACGGATCAGCTGGCTGAATCGACCACTGCCCGCCAGCGCACGCGTGACGCAGCGTAGCGAACGCTCAACGCGCGGCCAGTTGCTCACCGCCTGACCGGAGAGCGAATAAAAGTCATTTAAAGCGATCAATTCCTGCCATTTCATCGCTATAATCTCCCCCCGATTATAAGGACGTCTCCTGATCGGGCCTCGCAGCACTGCTAATCGCCGTATTAGCGCCTTCGTAATGCCCACAGAGAGCCGCCCACACAGGTCATTTGCGCACGAGTGTGCTCGATGAAAGGTGAAGAAAGCTCGAATCGAATCGAACCTTTCCCGCCCGTCAGCGCCTCACTCTTTATGCTCCTGACCTGCCAGCGCTGTCATCGCAGCCATTTCGAGGTTTGGTTCGCGTTCCCAAAAGGACGTGAAAAACGGGTTTCACTACTTCACAAGAGTGTGGCGAGCAAATGAATAGGTACGCGTTTGTAAATGCACCATCAGCGTCTGAACCGACTCTCTTGAACAGGACTGACCGCGACTGCGCCTCCATGACCGGAGCCTGACGCCATCGGCAGGAGCCAATTGCACAAGGGGCTCCCTGACGATGGTCGAATGGCCTCGCAGGCCTGGAAATGCGTTCATGAAGCATTGATGAACCATGACCGGACCTGACCGGGACCTGCGCTTTGGATGCGAAAAATTGCGAAGAATCGGTCAGGCGATCCTGGCAAGGCGCACGAGGGTAGACATTTGATCCAGCCCACGAACACCTGGCAACCAGCCTCAGGATCGTATGCCGTCAATTTGGTGCTGCAGATTTTGGAGACGCGTTAATGGCGCATAAAGAAGCAGTCGATGTAGTACTGGTCGGAGCGGGCATCATGAGTGCCACTCTGGCGGTATTGCTTAAAGAGCTCGACCCCGGCATCACGCTGGAAGTCGTTGAGCTGATGGATTCCGGTGCTGCAGAGAGTTCCAACCCGTGGAACAACGCCGGCACCGGCCACGCAGGTCTGTGCGAGCTGAACTACACGCCGCCTGCGGCTGATGGCTCCATCGACATCAAGAAAGCGGTGCACATCAACACCCAGTTCGAAGTCTCGAAACAGTTCTGGGCCTATCTGGCACGCAAGGGCACCTTTGGTTCAGCCAGATCGTTCATCAACCCAGTCCCGCACCTGAGCTTCGTGCAGGGCGAAAAAGGCATCTCGTTCCTCAAGACCCGTTTTGAAGCCATGAGCAAGCATCACGCCTTCTCTTCGATGGAATATACCGAAGACAAGGCAAAGCTGGCCGAATGGATGCCATTGATGATGCCGGGGCGGCCTGCGGACGAAAAAATTGCCGCAACACGCATGATGAACGGCACCGACGTCAACTTTGGCGCGCTGACCAATCAACTGCTCGGCCATCTGACCAGTGCTCCAGGCACACAGATCAAGTACCGCAGCCGGGTGACCGACCTGACCCGCAACGGCGCTGGCTGGACCGTCAGCGTCAAGGACGTGAATGGCGGCGGCACGCGTGAGATAGATGCCAAATTCGTGTTCCTCGGTGCCGGTGGCGCAGCGTTGCCGCTGTTGCAGTTGTCGGGCATCGAAGAAAGCAAGGGCTTTGGCGGCTTTCCGGTCAGCGGTCAGTGGCTGCGTTGCGACAACCAGGAAGTGGTCAAGCATCACCAGGCCAAGGTCTACAGCCAGGCCGCCGTGGGTTCGCCGCCAATGTCCGTGCCGCACCTGGACACCCGCGTGGTCGATGGCAAGAAATCCCTGCTGTTCGGACCGTATGCCGGCTTCACCACCAAGTTCCTGAAACACGGCTCGTTACTCGACCTGCCGCTCTCGGTCCGCGTGGCCAACATCAAACCGATGCTGGCGGTGGCGCGCGACAACATGGACCTGACCAAATACCTGGTCAGCGAAGTGATGCAATCAATGGAGCAACGCCTGGAATCGCTGCGCCGCTTCTATCCGGAAGCGAAAGCCGAAGACTGGCGTCTCGAAATCGCCGGTCAGCGCGTGCAGATCATCAAGAAAGACGCGAAAAAAGGCGGCGTGCTGCAATTCGGCACCGAGCTGGTCTCCGCAAAAGACGGCTCATTGGCCGCCCTGCTCGGTGCGTCACCGGGTGCATCGGTGACCGTGTCGATCATGCTTGAGCTGCTCGAACGCTGCTTCCCGGAGAAAACCCGCACGGAATGGGCGACCAAGCTCGAAGAGATTTTCCCGGCCAGGGAAAAGATCCTCGAAACCGATGCGCCGCTCTACGAGCGCATCAGCGCGCAGAACGACGAGGCGCTGGAACTGGTCGAGAAAAGCAGCCAGGAACACAGCTTCGCCTGACCCTACCGCTGCTGCTGTGCTGTAACAAAAAGCCCCGTGAGCCTTTACCAGCCACGGGGCTTTTTATTGGGTTTATTGCAGGTGCCCGTCAGAGGCTTCCGGACAGTACGGCAATGTGCTCCGGGCCAATTCCGCAGCAGCCGCCAATGTGCGTGGCGCCGCGCTTGACCCAGTCTGCCGCCCACTGCTGATAGCCCTGCGGGTCAAGGTCTTCACGCAGCTCATCCAGACCGTCGTTGGCCGTGGCGTCCTTGGGTTGCGGCGGGAAGGCGTTGGCATACGCACCAATGGCTATGTCGACGTTCAACGACTTGAACACCTCACGCGCCGCGTCGATTGCGCCGCCGATCACCTCTGGCTGGCTGCAGTTGAACAGCAGCGTGGCGACCCCCATTGCTGCGGCGGCCCTGGCGGCGTCGGCGACCGGCTCGCCTGAGCGCAGACGCGGAGTTTCGTCAGTGTCCTCATCCTGCAGGGTGAACGACAGCCAGAACGGTTTTCCGTCATTGGGCAGCCCGGCGCGGATGGTCTGCGCTTCGAGAATGCAGCTCTGGGTTTCGGCCAGCCACAGGTCGACATACGGCGACAGCCCGGCAACCAGTGGTTTCAGCACATCGGCAGCCTGCTCCGGCTGATACAGGTCAGGGCGATAGGAGCCGAACAGCGGCGGAATGGAGCCCGCCACACGGGCGCGTCCGCCAGAGGCATCGGCCGACTCACGCGCCAGTTGCCCGGCCAGCGCAGCCAGTGCCTGACCTTCGCGGGCAAAACGTTCTTCGCCAATATGAAACGGCACGACGGCGTAGCTGTTACTGGTGATGACCTGAGCACCACTTTCGATATAAGCGGCATGTACCGCACTCACAGCTTCGGGTGCTTCACTCAAAGCCAGAGCCGACCACTCCGGCTGGCGAAACGGGGCTCCGCGACGCTGCAGTTCACGGCCCATGCCGCCATCGAGAATTACAGTTGTGCCTTGAGTCATATGTGATCTGCTTATATGTATATGAAAAAAACTCATTATGAGTCAGTCTTGTATAACGTATTTAATACGGCCCTTTCATCAAACTACAAACACTTTTTCAGGGGAAATCTGTGAATTATCGCGCTCTGCTGGGCATCGGCCTGGTCACTCTGGCGGCCTCCACACACGCTATGGCCGGCGCCACGCTGGATCGCGTGCAGAAAAACAAAGAGCTGGTCAACGTCCTCATGGAAAGTTACCCGCCCTTCTCTTTCCTGAATGACAAGAATGAACTGGACGGCTTCGATGTCGACGTCGCCAAGGCCGTGGCGCAGAAACTGGGCGTCAAGTTGCGCCTTGAAACGCCGTCCTGGGACGTGATCGCCGCAGGCCACTGGAGTGGCCGTTATGACATCTGCGTCTGCTCGATGACACCGAGCAAGGCCCGCGCCGAAGTGTTCAACTTCCCGGTCGAGTATTACGCCTCGCCTGCGGTGATCGTAGTCAACGCCTCGGATGATCGTATTCATTCGGCCAAGGACCTGAGCGGCAAGAAGGTCGGTCTGACCAGCGCCTCCAGCTATGAAAGCTATCTGAACAAGAATCTGGTCATTGATGGCGCCGAAGACAAGCCACTGCAGTACCCCTTCGAAGACGTACAGATCGCCCCGTACGACAACGACAACGTGGCCTTTCAAGACCTCGGGCTGGGTGCTGGAAAGCGGCTGGACGCGATACTCACCAATCTGGTGACCGCAAAACCGCGCCTGGATCAGGACAAGCGCTTTAAGCTGGCGGGCGATTCGCTGTATGAAGAACCCAACTCGGTGGCCATCGAAAAAGACGATCCGGAATGGGACGCCAAGGTTCGCCAAGTCTTCGCCGAACTCAAGAGCGACGGCACCCTGAGCAAGCTGTCGCAAAAGTGGATCGGTGCTGACATCAGCAAATGACTTCCTTTCAGCCCCAGCGCCCACCCGAGCAGGCCGAGCAGAGCCTGCTCAAGCGAGTTTTCGGCTTCCGCACACGGCTTTACCTGACCTGGCTGGTCATGTTTGTGCTGTTCGCCGGTTTCTTCCTGAGCTTCGATCTGAAGCTGTCGATCATCCTCGACAAACTGCCGAATCTGATCGGGCTGCATCTGGCCCCCAACGGCTTTCTGCAGGGCGCGGCGCTGACATTGTTCGTGTCAGTGTGCTCGATCGTGGTCTCGGTGGCGCTCGGCTTTGTCACGGCACTCGCGCGGCTTTCCAGCAGCGCGGTGGCGTTCGGCATCGCCAGCTTTTACGCCTCGTTCTTTCGCGGCACGCCGCTGTTGATCCAGATCCTGCTGATCTATCTCGGCCTGCCACAACTCGGCATCGTGCCCGGAGCCATCACGGCGGGGGTGATCGCGCTGTCGCTCAACTACGGGGCTTACCTGAGCGAGATTTTCCGTGCGGGCATCATCGGCGTCTCTGCCGGACAGCGTGAAGCCGCGCTGGCCCTGGCCTTGCGCCCGGCGCAGATCTTCTGGCGCGTTACCCTGCCCCAGGCCATGCGCACGATCATTCCGCCGACCACCAACCAGTTCATCTCCATGCTCAAGGACTCCTCACTGATTTCAGTGATGGGCGTCTGGGAAGTGATGTTTCTGGCCCAGTCTTACGGCCGCTCCAGCTATCGATACATAGAAATGCTGACCACCGCAGCGGTGCTGTACTGGATCATGTCGATCGGGCTGGAGTTGTTGCAGTCACGACTGGAGCGGCATTACGGCAAGGCGTATCAGGCGCGCAAATAACTGCGGCTTTCGTCCTTACGCTCCGCGTGCGGTGCAGCGTAGCCGTGTGACGCAGAGCGTCACGAAATGCATGCCAACGCGGAGCATTGGCACGATAGGTGTTCTCTGGTGCGCCTCTCGTTCCTCACGCTCCGCGTGGGAATGCAGTTCCGGACGCTCTGCGTCCAGCCCTGGCAATGCGGAGCCTTGGCAGGATAGTCAACCGCGGGCTTTTTCGATCAGTTCGATGTATTCATCGGCGTTGCGCTGATCCTTGATCAGGGCAATGAAATCGTTACCGTGCTCGTCCTTGCCGTCGAAGTCATGGCCCGCTTCCTTGAAGAACACCAGAAAGCGTTCGAAATCGTTGATGCGCAGCCCACGGTAGGCCTTGATCAGCTTGTGCAGCGACGGCGAGGTAGCATCATACGGCTCGAAATCGAGGAACAGTTTAATCTGCTCATCGCCGATCTCATCGCCAATCAACTGCTTCTTATCTTTACGCATTACAGGCTCCAGCAGGTCGCAGACACTTTCACGGTCGGGCAGTTTACCCTCCGGCGAGCGCCGCGCTCAACGCGCACGTGCAGAGGTGGTGTGCAGATCAGCCCAGATGTGCCCGTTGGCATAACTGAGGAACTGGCAATAGACCTTCTCGTTGCGCAGCAAGTCCACCAGCACACGGTATTGGGACAGCGGGTAATAAAGCGTCAACGTGCGCGACGGCTCATCATAGGTCGGCTTTTTAAGGCTTTTGCTATCACCGCCATCGAAGTGCACGAGCACCTGAGAGATGGACGCGCCCTTGTTCAGCGACTTGCCCTTGAGGCGCAGCGACAAGGGCGAGGTGACCGGAATCGGCTGCTGACTCGACTGCCGCTGGTTACCGGCAACGATGGTGTATTCGGTGACACGCATCAACTGTTGCTGCTCGGGCACACCTTCGCGCAGGCTCAGGTCGTCAGGCGGCAGGTATTGATCGTGCATGGGGCTGGCCGAAACCGGCGCAGCAGGTGCGGCAACTGCCAGACCAGACAACAGCACCAACGCCACGGCGCCGGGAATCAGTAGCTTCATTGAGGGTTTCCATATAATTGCGAATCGACGACCGCCCCTGTTCGCAGAAGCGGCCGTCAGAATGCCTTACATCCCTTTGACCGCATAGATACCGGCAGCGTTACGCCAGTAGCCTTTGTAGTCCATACCGAAACCGAAGATGTAGCGGTCGATGCACGGCAGGCCGACGTAGTCGGCTTTCAGGTCCGGACGGGCCTTGCGGTCGTGGTCCTTGTCGATCAGCACGGCGGTGTGCACGGCGCGGGCACCGGCGTGTCGACAGAAGTCGATGATGGCACCCAGGGTGTGACCTTCATCGAGGATGTCGTCGATGATCAGCACGTCACGGTCCATGAACGAGACTTCCGGCTTGGCTTTCCAGAACAGATCACCACCGGTGGTTTCGTTGCGATAACGCGTTGCGTGCAGGTAGGACGCTTCCAGCGGGAAGTTCAGGTGGGTGAGCAGCTTGCCGGAGAAAATCAGGCCGCCATTCATGACGCAGAACACGACAGGATTGCGCTCGGCCAGCTCGGCATTGATCTGCGCGCCGACGCGGGCAATGGCCGCATCCACTTCGGCCTCGGTGTACAGGCAGTCAGCTTCGCGCATGACTTGACGGATATGCTCGAGATCAGCGGACATGACGCTCTCCAGGTAAGGCAGTTTGAGAAAAGCGGGCAAAGGTACGCATCCGTTCAAGCCAGAGCAAGTGATTCTGGACTAACGTTGCGTGTGTCTTGCAAAAGCCGCGAACGTCGAAGCTTCGTAACGATACTGCACGTGCTTTAAGACAGTAACAGCTGAATAGATTAACCTAGACCGATTTTTGCCCCGCTGGAGCCTTTCCCCATGCCCATTCGTGAGATCCGTCACCCGCTGATCCGCCACAAGCTCGGCCTTATGCGCCGCGCCGACATCAGCACCAAGAACTTCCGTGAGCTGGCTCAGGAAGTCGGCGCGCTGCTGACCTATGAAGCCACGGCCGACCTGACCCTGGAAAATTACGACATTCAAGGCTGGGCCGGTACGGTGTCAGTCGAGAAGATCGCAGGCAAGAAAATCACCGTCGTGCCGATTCTGCGCGCCGGTATCGGCATGCTGGACGGCGTGCTCAGCCTGATCCCGGGTGCCAAGGTCAGCGCGGTCGGCGTGGCCCGCAACGAAGAAACCCTGCAGGCACACACTTACCTGGAAAAACTGGTCCCGGAAATCGACGAGCGCCTGGCGATGATCATCGACCCGATGCTGGCCACCGGCAGCTCGATGGTCGCCACCATTGACCTGCTGAAGAAGGCTGGCTGCAAGGAAATCCGCGCCATGGTTCTGGTCGCGGCGCCCGAAGGTATCGCTGCCGTAGAGCAAGCGCACCCGGATGTGATGATCTACACCGCCTCCATCGACGAGCGTCTTAACGAACACGGCTACATCATTCCGGGCCTGGGCGATGCCGGTGACAAGATTTTCGGCACCAAGCAGAAGGACGCGTAACCCGATGACGCATCAGGAGTTCAACGATCCACTGTGGCGCACGATTCTATCCGGCGCGCAAATGCTGTTCGTGGCCTTTGGCGCGCTGGTCCTGATGCCGCTGATCACCGGGCTCGATCCGAACGTGGCACTGTTCACCGCAGGCCTGGGCACGCTGTTGTTCCAGATCGTCACCGGGCGTCAGGTGCCGGTCTTTCTGGCCTCGAGCTTTGCCTTCATCACCCCGATCATCCTCGCCAAGGGCCAGTTCGGTCTGGCCGCGACCATGGGCGGTGTCATGGCGGCAGGCTTTGTGTACACCTTTCTCGGTCTGGCCGTGAAGATCAAGGGCACCGGTTTCATCGACCGCCTGCTGCCTCCTGTGGTGATCGGGCCGGTCATCATCTCGATCGGTCTGGCGATGGCGCCGATTGCAGCCAACATGGCGATGGGCAAGTCCGGCGATGGCGTGCAGTTGATTCCTTATCAGACCGCCATGCTGATTTCGATGCCGGCCTTGCTGACCACACTGATTGTGGCGGTGTTCGGCAAAGGCATTTTCCGTCTGGTGCCGATCATCTCCGGCGTGCTGGTGGGCTTCGCACTGTCGTTCTACTTTGGTGTGGTCGATACCAAAAAGATCGCTGACGCCGCCTGGCTGGCCTTGCCGCACTTCACCGCACCGGAATTCAACTGGCAGGCGATTCTGTTCATTGTCCCGGTCGCCCTGGCACCGGCCATCGAACACATCGGCGGGGTGATTGCAGTCGGCAGCGTGACCGGACGCGACTACCTGAAAAAGCCGGGCCTGCACCGCACGCTGTTCGGCGACGGCATCGCCACCACCGCTGCCGGCCTGTTCGGCGGCCCGCCCAATACCACCTACGCCGAAGTGACTGGCGCCGTGATGCTGACCAAGAACTACAACCCGCAGATCATGATCTGGGCGTCGTTCTTTGCCATCATCCTGGCGTTCATCGGCAAATTCGGGGCGCTGCTGCAGAGCATTCCAGTCCCGGTAATGGGCGGCATTCTGTGCCTGCTGTTCGGTTCGATTGCCGCAGTGGGCATGAACACCCTGATCCGCCACAAGATCGACCTGGCCGAAGCGCGCAATCTGGTGATTGTCTCGGTCACGCTGGTGTTCGGGATCGGCGGCGTATTGATCGGCACCGGCAACGGACCGAACGATTTCGGCCTGAAAGGCATTGCCCTGTGCGCCGTGACCGCCATCGCCCTGAACCTGATCCTGCCGGGCAATGACAGCTGGAAGAACAAGCAACTGGATGATCAGTTGCCTTGACGCTTCACTTCTTGACTATCGTGCCAATGCTCCGCGTTGGCATGCAGTTCTGGACGCTCTGCGTCCTGTCCTGAACATGGGGTGCCGCGCAGATTTGTGACGCGGAGCGTCACCCAGGGCATTCCCACACTGGAGCGTGAGGAACGATAAGTGGAAGAACACTATCGTGCCCATGCTCCGCGGTTCAGCGCATCACAACATCAACGGCGCACGCTCGCACAGCCTGTTCAGCTCTTTCGCCCAGTTGGGGTCGTCGTTCAGGCAAGGGATCAGGATCAGTTCGTCTCCGCCCGCTTCCTTGAACTGCTCGGCACCGCGGTCACCGATCTCTTCCAGTGTCTCGATGCAATCAGCGACGAACGCCGGGCACATGACCAGCAGCTTCCTGACACCTTTCGCCGCCAGTTCATCCAGATGCGCTTCGGTGTAGGGTTCGATCCACTTGGCGCGCCCCAGACGTGACTGGAACGACACCGACCACTTACCGTCAGGAATGCCCATACGCTTGGCGAACGCCGCCGCCGATTGTATGCACTGCGCGCGATAGCAGGTGGCGAGCACTTCGGCGGGTGCGGTCATGCAGCAGTCGTCCTTCAGGCAATGCTTGCCGGTCGGGTCGAGCTTGTGCAGGTGCCGCTCGGGCAGACCGTGGAAGCTCAGCAGCAAATGGTCATAAGGTTGCTCCAGATGCGGCCGCACGCTTTCCACCAGTGCACTCAGGTGCTCGGGCTGATCGTAGAACGGCTGCAGAACCGAGAACTGCATCTTCAACGATTTGGCGCGCACCACGCGTTTGGCTTCTTCAATGACCGTGGTCACCGTGCTGTCGGCGAACTGCGGGTACAGCGGCGCCAGGGTGACTTTCTTGAAGCCCTGCTCTGCCAGCCGCGTCAGCACGGTTTCGATGGACGGCTCGCCATAACGCATGGCCAGTTCGACCGGCCCGTGCGACCACTCCTTTTTCATCGCCTGCTGCAGACGCTTGCTCAGCACCACCAGGGGCGAACCTTCATCCCACCAGATGGACGCATAGGCGTGTGCGGACTGCTCGGGCCGCTTGATCAGAATCAGCGAGACCAGCAGCCTGCGCACTGGCCATGGCAGGTCGATCACATAAGGATCCATCAGGAACTGGTTCAGATAGCTGCGCACGTCTGCCACTTGAGTAGAGGCAGGCGAACCCAGATTGACCAGCAACAAAGCGTGATCGGTCATGCAACATCCTATTCATTTCAACAGCGTTCAGTGGCGACCCAGCAAATCCTGCAGGGCGGTGTCGAGTTCGGTGTACTTGAATGTAAAACCAGCTTCCTGCAAACGCTCCGGCCGTGCACGCTGGCCACCGAGCAGCAATACCGAAAGCTCGCCCAGCAATACTTTCAGGGCCAGCGCCGGCATGGGCATAAATGCCGGCCGGTGCAGAATGCCGGCCAGGGCCTTGGCAAACTGACGATTGCGCACCGGTGACGGCGCACAGACATTATAAGGACCCTTTGCTTCATTCAGATTCAACAGAAAATCAATCGCGGCGATTTGATCCTGGATGTGAACCCACGGCATCCACTGCCTGCCATTGCCGATCGGCCCGCCCATGCCGAATTTGAAAGGAGGTAACAGACGCTGCAGAAAGCCGGCACGATCGGACAGCACCAGGCCTGTGCGTATCAGCACCACGCGCACGCCCAGCGCCTCGGCGCGTTGTGCGGTTTCTTCCCAGGCGTTGCACAGCTGGCTGGCAAAGTCTTCCTTGGCAGGCAGCGAGGTTTCGTCGATTTCGCGCTCGCCACTGTCGCCATACCAGCCGACTGCAGAGCCGGAAATCATCAGCGCGGGTTTTTGCTCGCGAGTGCCCAGCCATTTCAGCAGTTGCTCGGTCAGGCCGACGCGACTGTCCCACAGCAACAGGCGGCGCTTGCGGGTCCACGGACGATCCGCAATGGGCGCGCCCGCCAGGTTGATAATTGCATCCACCGGCTGCGTACCCAGCTCATCAAGGCTGGCAATGCCACGCACCGAAGGGCCGCACAGCTCGACGACGTCGGCGGGTTTTCGGCTCCATACCGTCAATTCATGGCCTTGAGCAGACCAGAAACGGCAGAGCGCTCGTCCTATCAAACCAGTACCACCGGTCAGCAATATGTGCATGGCAGATAACCTCGCGTGGCGTAGGTGACAATTGGGTAGTCTTATTTTTACCAGTGACGCTGGTCCGGAAAACGAAACTGTCAGCTGAACCATAGGCCACAGCAGAATGAAACGCAGCCTCGAGGCCTTTGCCCGAGTCGCTGAACCGTTCGACCTTGCCAGTGGCAATGTGACTCAACCGCTAAATTCTAAAACCACTGCAAGTTATACCAAACAAGAAGATTGTACAGGTTTTAACTACGGCGTAGTCTGTACAGACAAGGTAACGAGGCCCCTATGACTGTCCCTATCGCAATCATCGGTACCGGTATCGCCGGACTCTCCGCAGCCCAGGCGCTGACATCCGCCGGGCATCAAGTGCACCTTTTCGACAAGAGCCGCGGCAGCGGCGGTCGTATGTCCAGCAAGCGCAGCGACGCAGGTTCGCTGGACATGGGGGCACAGTATTTCACCGCCCGTGACCGACGCTTTGCCACCGCAGTCAAGCAGTGGCAAACCCAGGGTCACGTCGCCGAGTGGACACCCTCGCTCTATAACTTTCATGGCGGCAGGCTCAGCCCCTCTCCGGACGAGCAGGTGCGCTGGGTCGGCACGCCTGGCATGAGCGCCATTACCCGGGCGATGCGCGGCGATCTGCCGGTGTCGTTCTCGTGTCGCATCACTGAAGTGTTCCGTGGCGAACAACACTGGAACCTGCTGGATGCCGAAGGCGAAAGCCACGGCCCTTTCAGTCATGTGATCATCGCCACCCCGGCCCCTCAGGCCACTGCCCTGCTGGCTGCTGCGCCGAAACTGGCCAGCGTCGTGGCAGGCGTGAAGATGGACCCGACCTGGGCCGTGGCGCTGGCCTTCGAAACCCCGTTGCAGACGCCCATGCAGGGTTGCTTCGTGCAGGACAGCCCGCTGGACTGGCTGGCCCGCGACCGCAGCAAACCTGGTCGCGACGCCACGCTCGATACCTGGGTGCTGCACGCCACCAGCCAGTGGAGCAGGCAGAATCTCGACGCTTCCAGAGAACAGGTCACCGAACAGTTGCACGGTGCATTCGCGGAATTGATCGATTGCACCATGCCCCCGCCAGTGTTCAGCCTCGCCCACCGCTGGCTGTACGCACGGCCTGCCGGCTCTCACGAATGGGGCGCCTTGTCGGACGCCGATCTGGGCATTTATGTCTGTGGCGACTGGTGCCTGTCCGGGCGCGTGGAAGGCGCATGGCTGAGTGGCCAGGAAGCAGCGCGCCGACTGCTGGAGCATGTGCAATGAATCAGATCAACCCGCGCAAGCTGCTGCTGTCGAAATGGACAGCCGCCACCCCGCTCAACCGGGAAAAGCACTTCCTGGTCACCGAGCTGTTCAAGGACGAAGAAGGCACTGTGCTGGAAATCGAACTGCAGGCTGTGCTGACCCAGCGCAGCGAGCGGCTGCCGTGGCAGGTGTTGCAACAGGCGGATACCTGGCGAATGGGCTGGAAGTAGCTTTTACCGCCCTCTACAAAGAATTTGACTTGTACAGTTACACCCCTATGATGAAGACAAGTTGTACAGCATGAACTATCTGTACAAGTCTTCTGTAGAGGTGACTGATGGCGACGTCCGTAATCGAAAAACCCAAACTCGGCATCAGTGCCTGCCTGATGGGTGCCGAGGTTCGCTTCAATGGCGGACACAAGGAATCTCATCTGTGTACGCAGGCGCTGAGCAAGTATTTCGATTTCGTCCAGGCGTGCCCCGAAGTCGCTATCGGCATGGGCATCCCCCGCGAGCCGATCAGGCTGGTAGGCGACGCAGAAAATCCAAAGGCGCTCGGCACGGTCAATCGTGACCTGGACGTTACCGAGGCATTGGCGGATTACGGCATACAGATGGCCGATGAGCTGGGCGATATATGCGGTTACATCTTCATGCAGAAATCCCCTTCCTGCGGTCTGGAGCGCGTAAAGGTCTACCGCGAAAACGGCGCTCCGGTCGACGGCGGTGGTCGCGGGATCTATGCGCAGGCCTTTTGCGAACGTCATCCCGATCTGCCCGTTGAGGAAGACGGCCGGCTCAACGATGCGGTGCTGCGCGAAAATTTCGTCACCCGCGTGTTTGCCTATGCCGCCTGGAAACAGCTGTTGAAAGAAGGCATCACCCGGCGCGCCCTGACCGAATTCCACTCGCGCTATAAATACCAGCTGATGGCCAACGATCCGGTGCAGTACAAGGCGCTGGGCAAGATGCTCGGCAGCATGGGCCGCACCGACCCGAACGAAATCGCACCTTTGTACTTCAGCCAGCTGATGGCGGCCTTGAAAAAGTGCGCCACGCGCAGTACGCACACCAACGTCCTGCAACACCTGTGCGGTTATTTGAAACAAACCATTACCAGCGAGGACAAGCAGGAAATCCAGCAGGTCATCGCCCAGTATCACCAGGGCATCGTGCCACTGATCGTGCCGCTGACGCTGCTCAAGCATCATTTTCGCCAACATCCGGACCCATATGTGGCACTGCAGGTGTACATGCAGCCCCACCCGGAAAACCTCAGCCTGCGCAATGCGATTTGACTCATGAATGAAACAGACACAGAGGTGCCGGGCGACTGGCTGCCGATCCGCGAGGTCGCACGACAGACAGGCGTCAACGCCGTCACCCTGCGCGCCTGGGAGCGGCGTTACGGACTGATTGTCCCGCACCGTACCGCCAAAGGTCATCGGCTGTATTCAGACGAGCATGTGCAGCGCGTCATGAAGATTCTGACCTGGCTCAACCGTGGCGTGTCGGTCAGTCAGGTCAAGGGCCTGATCGATGACAATCGCCAGGACGCTCTGCCGCCGACCAACGACTGGGACGCATTGCGTCAGACCTTGCTGGTCGCGATCGGCGAGCTGGCCGAACGCCGGGTCGATGACGTGTTCAATCAAGCGATGTCGCTGTACCCGCCGCGCACACTGTGTGAGCAGTTGCTGCTGCCGCTGCTGGCCGAACTGGAACGGCGCTGGCAAGGCAAGTTCGGCGCACAACTGGAGCGCACGTTTTTCTACTCCTGGCTGCGCAGCAAGTTCGGCGCGCGCATCTATCACAACAACCGTCAGCTCAATGGCAGCCCGTTGCTGCTGGTCAATCAGTCCGATCTGCCGCTGGAGCCGCATCTGTGGCTCGCGGCCTGGCTGGTGAGCAGCGCCGATTGCCCGGTCGAGGTGTTCGACTGGCCATTGCCGGTCGGCGAGCTGGCGCTGGCAGCCGAATACCTCAAGCCACGCGGCATATTGCTGTATTCCAGCAAGTCGCTGAACGTGACCCAGTTGCCACGATTGCTGGCCAATATCACCTGCCCTGTCGTGCTGGGCGGACCAACGGTGCAGATCCATAATGCCGAGTTGCTCGTACAGGCCAACGAGATATCTGGACTGACCCTTGCCCATGACGTACTCAGCGCTCAGATCGAGCTGGGCAAGCTCGGACTTATCTAAGGACTTCTCATGCAACTGATCTGGCTGCGCAGCGACCTGCGCGCTCAAGACAACACTGCCCTGACCGCCGCCATGGAGCGCGGTCCGACGCTGGCGGTTTACCTGCTCAGTCCCGCGCAGTGGCGCAGCCATGACGATGCCGACTGCAAGGTCGACTTCTGGCTGCGCAACCTGGTCGAGCTCGAGAAAGCGCTGGGCGAGTTGAATGTTCCCTTGCTGATCCGCGAGGCGGACACCTGGGACCAGGCGCCTGAAGTGCTGGCAAAGCTGTGCACACAGTTCAAGGTCGAGGGCCTGCACCTCAATCAGGAATACGGCATCAACGAGACCCGTCGCGACCAGGCAGTGCAGAAGGCGATGGAAAAAGCCGGTGTGCACTTCAACAGCTATCTCGATCAGCTGTTATTCAAGCCCGGCAGCATCCTGACCAAGACCGGCAACTATTTTCAGGTATTCACCCAGTTCAAGAAGGTCTGCTACACCCGACTGCACGAGGCCATGCCACACCCGGTGCGCACCCCGAAAGCGCAGCCGGCACAGTCGATAAAAAGCGATCCGATTCCCGATCAGGTCAAGGGCTTTGCCACGCCAGCGAAAGCGTTGCGTGACCTGTGGCCAGCCGGTGAGGCGGAAGCCAGACGGCGCATGGACGCGTTCGCCGACGAGCAGATCAGCTATTACAAGGACGAACGGGATTTTCCGGCCAAGCCCGGCACCAGCCAGCTGTCGGCCTATCTGGCGGCCGGGGTGATTTCGCCGCGCCAGTGCCTGCACGCGGCCCTGGCCAGCAATCAGGGCGAGTTCGAGACCGGCGACGTGGGCACCGTGACCTGGATCAACGAGCTATTATGGCGAGAGTTCTATAAACACACGCTGGTCGGCTACCCGCGCGTCTCGCGTCATCGCGCCTTTCGCCCGGAAACCGAGGCGTTGAAGTGGCGCGATGCCCCCGAAGAGCTGCGCGCCTGGCAAGAAGCGCGCACCGGGCTGCCGATCATTGACGCAGCGATGCGCCAGTTGCTGGAAACCGGATGGATGCACAATCGGCTAAGGATGGTCGTTGCGATGTTTCTCACCAAAAACCTGCTGATCGACTGGCGCGAGGGCGAGCGCTTTTTCATGCGCCACCTGATCGATGGCGACCTGGCGTCGAACAATGGTGGCTGGCAGTGGAGCTCGTCCACCGGCACCGACTCGGCGCCCTACTTCCGTATTTTCAATCCGTTGTCGCAGTCGGAACGCTTCGACCCCGAAGGCGTGTTCATCAAACGCTGGCTGCCGGAACTGGCGGATCTGAATAAAAAGCAGATTCATGACCCGTC
Source organism: Pseudomonas cerasi (assembly GCF_900074915.1). Taxonomy (GTDB): domain Bacteria; phylum Pseudomonadota; class Gammaproteobacteria; order Pseudomonadales; family Pseudomonadaceae; genus Aquipseudomonas; species Aquipseudomonas cerasi. Next base: position 1,029,055 of record NZ_LT222319.1, on the reverse strand, counting down.
GTTAATCGGTGACCTGTTTGGCGCGGCTGACTACCCGAAACCCATCGTCGACCTGAGCAAAAGCCGCGCCCGCGCCCTGGCAGCGTTCAAGGCCCTACCGGCTCGACAGCCGGCCGCAGGAGTCGAACATGGCTGATTTCCTGCATCGCTTCGCCGAAGGTTTTGCCGCGCTGAACAAGGACAACCTTGACCAGGTTGCCGAGCTGTACAGCGAAGACGTGTCGTTCAGCGACCCGATGCACGATATCCACGGCCTTGCCGCCATGCACCGCTATTTCGGCGAACTGTACGCCAACGTCCAGGACCTGCACTTCGACTTCCACGCCTTCGACGAGGTGCGCCCCGGCGAGGGCTATCTGGTCTGGACCATGAGTTATTCGCATCCGCGTCTAGCCGCCGGCCGGACAATTCAGGTAGAAGGCTGTTCGCACCTGAAGTGGCGCGACAAGGTTTATCGGCACCGGGACTACTTCGATGCCGGTGCATTGCTCTACGAACATCTGCCCATCATGGGTCGGGTCATCCATTGGTTGAAGAAGAGGTTGGGATGAGCACTCCTGTTGCACGACGCATCTGGTTGACCGGGGCAAGCAGCGGCATTGGCCTGGCGCTGGCCAAAGAACTGCTCAACGCAGGTCATCGGCTCGCGCTGACCGCCCGCACGCTTGAGCCATTGCAAAACCTCGCGAACGTTTATCCCACGCAGGTGCTGCTGGTGACCGGTGACATCACCGACCCCGAGCAAGTCAAGGCGATTGCCGGCGATATCGCGCAGCAATGGGGAGCCCTGGACACCGCCATCTTCAACGCGGGCACCTGCGAATACATCGATGCCCGGCAGTTTGAAGCGGCCATGGTCGAACGCGTGGTGCGCACCAACCTGCTGGCCAGCAGTTACTGCATCGAGCACGCATTGCCGCTGCTGCGCAAAGGTCATCAACCGCATCTGGTCGGCGTCGCCAGTGCGGTGACCTACCTGGCGCTGCCCCGCGCCGAAGCCTACGGCGCGTCGAAGGCCGGCCTGCGTTATCTGCTAGAAGCCCTGCGTCTGGATCTGGCCAGCGAAAACATCGACGTGACGGTGGTCAGCCCTGGATTCGTCGACACGCCGCTGACGCAGAAAAACGATTTCCCCATGCCGATGCGCTGGCCGGTCGATAAGGCCGCCAAACATATCGCCAGCAAACTGGGGCGCAACAAACGCCCCTTGGATATCGCCTTTCCGGCGTTGTTCATCTTCAGCATGAGCTTGCTGGCCCTGCTCCCGGCACGCGCCCGACTGGCACTCGGCAAACGCATGGCGCGCAACGAATCGTCGAATAAGGACGCGCAATGAAGATCGCAGTCATTGGCAGCGGGATCGCTGGCCTGACCAGTGCCTACCTGCTCAACCGCGCGCACGAGGTGACCGTGTTCGAGTCTTCGGACTGGATCGGCGGGCACACTCACACGGTGGACGTGCAGGTCGAGGGCCGCGCCTACGCCATTGACACCGGTTTCATTGTCTTCAACGACTGGACCTACCCCAATTTCATTCGCCTGCTAAGCCAGCTGGGTGTCGGCTTCAAGCCCGCCGAAATGAGCTTTTCGGTGCATGATCCGCGCACCGGTGTGGAATATAACGGCAACAACCTCAACAGCCTGTTCGCCCAGCGCAGCAATCTGCTGTCGCCACGGTTCTGGGGCATGCTGCGCGATATCCTGCGTTTCAATCGCCAATCGGTCGATGATCTGGAAAACCAGCGCATCGCGGCGGACACCACGCTGGGCGAATACCTGAAGACCGGCGGTTATGGCCAGCGCTTCATCGATCATTACATCGTGCCCATGGGCGCGGCGATCTGGTCGATGTCGCTGGCCGACATGCTCGGCTTCCCGTTGCAGTTCTTCGTGCGTTTTTTCAAGAATCACGGCCTGCTCTCGGTCACCCACCGCCCGCAATGGTGTGTGATTCAGGGCGGTTCCAGAAGTTATGTGGAACCGCTGACAGCCTCGTTCCGCGAGCGCATTCGTCTGTCGTGCCCGGTCACACGTGTCGAGCGTGACAGCGAAGGTGTGACGCTGCACAGCGCCATGGGCAGCGAACGTTTCGACAAGGTGGTGTTTGCCTGCCACAGCGATCAGGCCCTGGCCCTGCTGGCGCAGCCATCGAGTGCCGAGCAGTCGATTCTCGGCGCCCTGCGCTATGCCGAAAACGATGTGGTGCTGCACACCGACACGCGACTGCTGCCCAAGCGCAAACTGGCCTGGGCGAGCTGGAACTACCGCTTGGGCGGCGGCGAACAGCAGTCGGCCGCCGTTACCTATGACATGAACATTCTGCAAGGGATCGAGAGCGACACGACGTTCTGCGTCAGCCTCAACCAGACTGCCGCCATCGACCCGGCCAAAATCCTTGGCCGCTACCGCTATGCCCATCCGCAATACAGCCTCGGTGCGATTGCTGCACAGGCGCGCTGGGAGGAAATCAATGGGGTCGATCACACCTGGTACTGCGGCGCCTACTGGGCCAATGGCTTCCACGAAGACGGCGTGGTCAGCGGCCTGCGTGTCGCCCAGGCCTTTGGTGAAACGCTGTGAACAGCGCCCTCTACAGTGGCTGGATCAGCCACCGGCGGTTTGCACCGCGCGCCCATGAGTTCACCTATCGGATAGGCCTGCTCTATCTGGATCTGGATGAGCAGGACAGCGTGCTGGGGCTTTCCCCACTGGCAGGTCGGGAGCGTTTTGCGCCGTTCTCGTTTCGTGAGCGAGACTATCTGCCAGAGCTGACCGGGCAAGGGCTGACGCTCATCGAGGCGGTCCGCGAGCGGGTCGGCAAAGCGTTGGGCCGCATTCCGTCGGGTCGCGTCTGCCTGCTGACCCAGGCACGCAGTTGGGGCCTGTCGTTCAACCCGGTGAGTTTTTTCTACTGCCATGAGGCCGACGGCACACTGGCCGGCATTCTGTGTGAAGTCACCAACACCCCGTGGGGCGAGCGCTACAGCTACGTGCTGCCCGCCACCGGTGAAGGCCATCAGCATTTTGCCGTGGCCAAGGCCTTTCATGTTTCCCCGTTCCTGCCACGTGATCTCGAATACCGCATGAGCTTCAGCCAGCCCGCCGAACGGATCGGTGTACACATGGCTGACTGGCAAGGCGAGCTGAAGATGTTCGACGCCACGCTCAATCTGACCCGCCAGAATCTGAACCGCAAGACGCTGCACCGCTATCTGATCGCTTATCCATGGATGACCGCGAAAACCTGTCTGGCCATTTATTGGCAGGCCATGCGCCTGCTGGTCAAACGCATACCCATCTTTTCCCATCAGGCCGCTGACGGCGAGTACCGTGCTGCCGCCGCGCAATCCAAGGACTCACTCCATGAAAAGCAGTAGCAGTAGTTTTTCTGCCAATCTGGGCACCAATGGTTTGACTGCCAACCTCTTGCGTCGAGGCGTGCTGAGGCAACTCGCAGGACTGCGTAACGGCCAGTTGGTAGTAATCGAACGGGGTGAGCGCCATGTGTTCGGCAAGAACGGCGCACTGATTCAGGCTGAAATCCACATTCTCGATTCGGCAGCCTGGGGCATGGTCGCCAGCAACGGTTCCATCGGTGCGGGTGAGGCCTTCATTCATGGCTACTGGACGACACCAGACCTGACGGCGGTGGTCCGGGTGTTTGTCAGCAATCTGGATGTGCTGGATGCGATGGAGGGCGGAATGGCACGCCTGACCCGCCCGCTGATTCATGCGCTGCACTGGCTCAACCGCAACACGCGCGAAGGCTCGCAGAAAAACATCGCGGCCCACTACGACCTGGGCAACACCCTGTTCGAGCAGTTTCTCGACCCGACGATGATGTATTCGGCCGCGCAGTTCCTCAGCGAAGACGACACGCTGGAACAGGCGCAGTTGAACAAGCTTGAGCGTATCTGCCAGAAACTTGCCTTGAAACCCACCGATCACCTGCTGGAAATCGGCACCGGCTGGGGCAGCATGGCTATTTACGCTGCGCAGCACTACGGCTGCCAGGTGACCACCACGACCCTGTCCAAAGAACAGTTCGCCTACACCGAGCGACGGCTGATCGAACTGGGCCTGCAGGATCGCGTGACGCTGCTGCTGACCGACTACCGTGACCTGACCGGTGAGTATGACAAGCTGGTGTCCATCGAGATGATCGAAGCGGTCGGCCATCGCTTTCTGCCCACGTACTTCAAGCAATGCGCGAACCTGCTGAAAAGCAACGGCATGATGCTGTTGCAGGCGATCACCATCCGCGAGCAGCGTTACGCACAGGCCAAACGCAATGTGGACTTCATCCAGCGCTACATCTTCCCCGGTGGCGCCCTGCCCTCGGTGGCGAAGATGCTCGACATCGTCGGCAGCGATACCGACATGAACCTGCTGCACATGGAAGATTTCGGCTTGCACTACGCACGCACCCTGCGCCTGTGGCACGACAACTTCAAAAACGCTCACGGCAAACTCGCTGAGCTGGGTTACGACGAGCATTTCCTGCGCCTGTGGGAGTTTTACCTGTGCTACTGCGAAGGCGGCTTCCTGGAGCGGACCATTGGCACCGCGCAACTGCTGCTCGCCAAGCCCGAAGCGCTGCGCGAACCCTTGCTTGGGCGCTTCAATGCTTAAATCCATCGCCAATGCGCTGTTGTTTCAGATCGGCTGGTTCGCCTGCGTACTGGGCGGCAACAGCTTCTGGCTGCTGATCGCCATCGGCGTTCTGGCGGTGCATTTTATGTGGATCAGCTCATGGGCAGCCGAAGGCCGGCTGATTCTGACCGTGACCTTGATCGGTATCGTGCTGGACAGTGCCTTGATGACACTCGGCGTTTTTGATTTCGGCACGGGCGGCTATCTCTTGCCGCTGTGGCTGGCGCTGTTGTGGGCGGTGCTGGGCACCACGCTCAATCATTGCCTGGCCTGGACGGCGAAGCCACTATGGCGCGCAGTCGTGCTGGGCGCTATTGGCGGCCCGATGTCGTACTATGCCGGCTCGCAACTGGCACAGGTCCATCTTCCCCTTGGAGTGTGGCCAGGCATGCTGGTGCTGGGCCTGGTCTGGGCGGGTGTATTTCCCCTGCTGCAATGGCTGGCAGCCCGCGCCGCCAGACACTCGGGAGAACCGCTCTGAACGCTACACTCATTCCGCTCGCAGAGATCCACGGCGAAGAACCCGCAGTCACGTGTTCGACCTGCGCAGCCTGCTGCTGCCAACTAGAAGTGATGCTGATCACCGATACGGGCGTGCCTGAGCGTTACATCGATACCGATGAGTGGGGTGGCGAGGTCATGTTGCGTCTGGATGACGGCTGGTGTGCGGCACTGGATCGCAACACCATGATGTGCACGATCTACGAGAAACGCCCGTTGATCTGTCGTGAATTCGAAGCGGGTGCGGAAGATTGCCTGAATGAACGCAAAGGGATTGCGACGGCTTATCTTTGATCAGTGTTGCTGACTTGACTGATGACTATCGTCCCCATGCTCCGTACTCGGCTTTATACACAAGCCTTGAAGAGCCCGGAAACTGGGCTGACACTCTGATGATTATCGTCCCCACGCTCCGCGTGGGAATGCAGTTCGTGGCGCTCAGCGTCACACAGAGGTTTTTCTTTGTCAGGTAGATTGAGGTTCGACTCAGGTCACCTTTTCGCCTCTCGGCGACCTACTTTGATGGGGCCAAAGTAGGCAAATTCCGCAGCTCCGTTTTCGGCCCGACTTCGTCGGGTTCCTTCGCCCTGTCACTGATCCGGGGGGCGCTCCCTGCTGTTCTTCAACGGAACAGCATCCCCCGGATCAGCGACAGGACTCAGCCGTCACTGACGTCGCACTCTGCGTCGTCAGTGCCATCACGTGGGAAAAAGCATTGGATGGCAATAACGTTGGCACGTACCAGAGTCGATCAAATCAGAACGGCATCTTGTAGTGCAGTGCGTAGCTTTCTATACCGTCGTTCGGCTCTTTGATGCCGGCGTTGGAGTAGTGGGTCGCACGGATACCGACTTCATGCCCGCCCGCGAAGCGCAGACCAAAACCGATACGGTCTTCGAAGTTGAAGGCAGAACCGAACTTGCGGTCTTCAACCTGGGTGTTGGAGAACACCGAGACGCCGATACCGGCTTCTACGTATGGCTTGACGTTGCCGTTGCCGAATTCGTAGACCAGAACCGGGGAGAACGACAGGCTGTGGTTATCCTTGTAGTCCTTACCATCCCAATAGGTGTAAGCGCCATCCCAGTAGCCGGTCAAACGGCCGATGTCGCTTTGCAGCCAGGTTTTATCCCAATCGAACTGCACGCCCAGACGATAAGTCATGGTCGACTCGCCGGTCTGACCGACCGAAAACTCAACACCATCAGCCTGCGCGATTGAAGCTTGCCCTGCCAAAGCGGCCGCAATCACGGCCAGGCAAAAGAGTCTCTTCATGAGAAACGTCCTAAATATATTAAATTGTACGAAAAGTGTTGGAATTCATCAGCCGCTTTATAGAAGCCGCGGAGGCGACGTTAGTTCACCCCAAAAGCGGCTTTTTTCACGTTTTTTTACAAACGGAAGCTTCTCACATCGCCGACGTTTTGCGACAAAAAAGGTAGGATTTTTCTGAAATTGTCCGGTATGTCACTAGACCAATACACAGTGTCGCGTGCGACACCACTGGCAAGCAGGCCGGACCGTGCCAAAAGACGCTGCAGCTGTCGCGCCACTGCGGCTCCGGTGTCGATCAGGGTGACCGATTCGGGGAGCATTTGGCGCAGCAATGGCTTGAGGAACGGGTAGTGCGTGCAGCCCAGAATGATCGTGTCACAGCGCGCTGCCAGTAGCGGCTCTACATAGTGCTGCAGCAACTGACGGATTTGCGGGCTGACCAGATCGCCGGTTTCGATCAATTCGACCAGCCCGGGGCACGGCTGGGTCACGACCCGCACATCGTTGGCAAAACGGTCCAGCAAGGCCGCAAAGCGGGCGCTTTGTAGCGTTCCGGTGGTCGCCAGCACACCGACGACACCGCTGCGGGTCGCCTCGGCAGCCGGTTTGACCGCTGGCTCCATGCCGACAATCGGCCAGTCCGGGTAGCGCTGACGTATGTGCGACACACCTGCTGCTGTGGCCGTGTTGCAGGCGACGACCAGCGCCTTGGCACCCTGCTCGCGGAAAAACCCGGCAATCGTCAGGCACCGCTCGATGATGAATTCGGGAGTCTTTTCGCCGTAGGGAATGTGCCCGCAGTCCGCCAGATACAGCAGCGACTCGCTGGGCAACAGCTGACGGACTTCATTGAGCACTGACAGACCGCCAACCCCGGAATCAAAGATTCCGACCGGCGCATCGCTGCCATGGCTCATATGAACGTCAAGCATGCTCGCCCTTTACACTGGCCGGACCACAGACGCTGCACGCCGGGTCTCGCTTGACCTTCAGTTCACGAAAACGCGTGCTCAAGGCGTCGATCAATAACAGTCGACCAACCATGGGTTCGCCAAAACCGGCCAGCAGCTTCAATGCTTCCAGCGCCTGCAGGCTGCCAACCAGACCGACCAGCGGCCCGATGACACCCGCCTCGCTGCAGGTCAGCTCGGCTTCGCTGCCATGCCCGTACAGACAATGGTAACAAGGGCTGTCCGCACGACGCGGATCGAACACCGACAACTGCCCTTCGAGCCGGATCGCCGCTCCGCTGACCAACGGCTTGCCGGCAGCGACACAGGCGGCATTGACCGCTTCGCGGGTGGCGAAATTATCCGAGCAATCCAGCACCAGATCGACAGCCTGCACCGCCGCGTCCAGTGAGTCGGTATCCAGCGCTGCGCGATGAGCGACAAGGGTGATCTCGGGATTGATCGCGCTGAGCCGGGCGATGGCCGAATTCACCTTGGCCTGCCCGATGCTCTGAGTGTCGTGGATGATCTGGCGTTGCAGGTTGGTCAGGTCGACGTGATCGAAATCCGCCAGATGCAGCTCACCAACCCCTGCGGCGGCCAGATACAGGGCCACCGGCGAGCCAAGCCCGCCGACGCCCACGATCAGCGCACGACTTTGCTTGAGTCTTAGCTGGCCGTCGATATCAACGTGTTGCAGCAGAATCTGGCGACTGTAGCGCAGCAGCTCCTGGTCACTCAGCACGGCTTGCATCCGAACGTGATGCGCTCATGCTCGCCCAGATCACGGCGCGTCTGAATACGCTCGAAGCCCTGGCGAATCAGCAGCTCACGCACCGCAGGCCCCTGATCGTAGCCGTGTTCCAGCAGCAGCCAGCCATCCGCATTGAGGTGTGCAGGCGCCTGTTCGATGATCGTGCGCAAGTCATCCAGCCCGTCGGAACCGGCCACCAGCGCACTGCTCGGCTCAAAACGCACGTCACCAGCCGACAGATGCGGATCGGCGTCGGAGATGTACGGCGGATTGCTGATGATCAGGTCGAACTGTCGACCTTGCAGGCCACTGAACCATTGACTTTCGAAGACTTCGGCGTTATTCAGTTGCAAACGCTGCCGGTTGCGTTCGGCCAGGGCGACGGCCTCTGGCACACGGTCAACTGCGGTGACCTTCCATTGCTGGCGTTCGTTGGCCAGCGCCAGCGCAATCGCGCCGGTGCCGGTGCCGAGGTCCAGCACCTGAGCGGGTGCGAAGGCAGGCACCAGTTCCAGAGCGGCCTCGACCAGCATTTCGGTCTCGGGACGCGGGATCAACGTGTGCGGCGCGACTTCCAGATCAAGCTTCCAGAAGCCCTGCTGGCCGAGAATGTAAGCGACCGGCTCGCCCTTGCGGCGGCGCTCCATGTAACCAGCGAATGCCACCGAGGCTTCGGTGCTGACGATGCGCTCGGGCCAGGTGTGCAGAAAACTGCGCGGTTTGCCCAGCGCTGCCGCGAGCAGCAACTCGGCATCGAGGCGTGCAGTCGGTGAATCGGGAAGCTCGGCGCTTCTGAGTACACTTGCGATGATGGTCATTTACTCACCCAGTGCCGCAAGTTGATCAGCCTGATATTCAGCGAGTAGCGGCTCTATCACTGCATCGACCCCGCCCGCCAGAACTTCATCCAGCGAATACAAAGTCAGGTTCACGCGGTGATCCGTCACTCGCCCCTGAGGGAAATTATACGTACGTATGCGCTCGGACCGGTCGCCCGAGCCGACCAGCAGCTTGCGTTCGCTGGCGATGGCATTGGCCGCCGCGCTGGTCTGCTGATCATTCAGTTTGGCAGATAGCCAGGACATTGCCCGGGCTCTGTTCTTGTGCTGCGAACGCTCTTCCTGGCACTCGACGACAATACCTGACGGCAAGTGAGTGATGCGGATCGCCGAGTCGGTCTTGTTGACGTGCTGACCACCGGCGCCCGAAGAGCGATAGGTATCGACCCGCAGGTCGGCTGGGTTGATCTCGATCGCCTGCTGCTCGTCAGGCTCCGGCAACACCGCCACCGTACAGGCAGAGGTATGGATGCGGCCCTGGGATTCGGTCTCCGGAACACGCTGCACACGGTGCGCGCCGGACTCGAATTTCAGCTTGCCGTAGACGCTGTCACCCTCGACGCGCGCAATGACTTCCTTGTAGCCGCCATGCTCGCCTTCGTTTTCGGAAAGAATCTCGACCCGCCAGCCACGCCGCTCGGCGTAACGCGAATACATGCGGAACAGGTCGCCGGAGAAGATCGCCGCTTCGTCACCGCCGGTGCCCGCGCGGATTTCCAGAAACACGTTACGACCGTCATTCGGGTCCTTGGGCAGCAGCATGCGCTGCAATTGCGCTTCCAGCTCGACCAGTTGCTGCCTGGTTTCGCGAACTTCCTCGACGGCCATTTCGCGCATGTCCGGATCACTGTCCTTGAGCAGCGCCTGTGCGCCCTCCAGATCACCCTGCACCCTGAGCAACTGCGCATAGAGCGTAACGACCGGCTCCACTTCGGCGTATTCACGGGAATAGGCGCGAAAGCGTGTCTGATCGCTGATGACTTCCGCGTCGCCAAGCAGCGCGGTCAGTTCCTCGAAACGGTCGCTGAGCACATCCAGCTTATTGAGCAGTGAAGCTTTCATTGCGGGGTTTTATCCGTCGAGCCCTCACCGAGGGCAAATAGTTCCTGGGCCATGGCCAGCGCATCGACGCGGCCTTCGGCAGACAGCTTCTTGAGCTGCACGCTGGGTGCATGCAGCAATTTGTTGGTCAGGCCACGCGCCAGCTGGATCAGTACGTCCTCGGCATTGCTGCCGTTGGCCAGCATACGTTGCGCCTTGCTCAGCTCTTCGTCACGCAGCCGTTCGCTTTGCTGACGATAGGCACGCAGCACGTCGACTGCAGCCAGTTCGCGCAGGCGCGACATGAAGTCCTCGGCACCCACGCTGACCAGCTGCTCGGCGGCCAGCGCCGCGCCCTGACGGCTCTTGAGATTCTCTGCCACCACTTCATGCAGGTCATCGACGCTGTACAGGTAAACATCGTCCAGCTCGCCGACTTCAGGCTCGATATCCCGCGGTACGGCGATATCGACCATGAAAATCGGTTTGTGCTTGCGCAGCTTCAGCGCACTTTCCACGGCGCCCTTGCCCAGAATCGGCAACTGGCTGGCCGTCGAGCTGATCACGATATCGCTGTTGACCAGTTCCGCCGGGATGTCCGACAACAGCACCGCGTGCGCACCGAACTCGGCGGCAAGCATGCTGGCGCGTTCCAGCGTGCGGTTGGCGACCACGATACGCTTGACGCCCAGATCATGCAGATGCCGGGCGACCAGCGTAATGGTCTCGCCTGCACCGATCAACAAGGCCTGGCTGCGTTGCAAGTCACTGAAAATCTGTTTCGCCAGGCTGACTGCGGCAAAGGCCACAGAGACCGGGTTTTCGCCGATGGCGGTGTCGGTACGCACCTGTTTGGCGGCGCTGAACGTCGCCTGGAACAGACGGCCCAGCAACGGCCCGACCGTGCCGGCTTCGCGGGCAACCGCGTAGGCGGACTTCATCTGACCGAGAATCTGCGGCTCGCCGAGCACCAGCGAATCGAGCCCCGAGGCGACACGCATCATGTGCCGCACGGCAGCGTCATCTTCGTGCACGTAAGCACTGGCGCGCAGCTCTTCAAGGCTGAGGTGATGATAATTGGCGAGCCAGGCAAGAATACTGTCCGCGCCGAGGTGCTCGTGTTCGATGTACAACTCGCTGCGGTTGCAGGTAGAAAGGATCGCAGCCTCGCGGCTTTCCGTCAGTTGGCAGAGCTGCTGCAATGCCTCGACCAGCTGTTCCGGGGTAAATGCCACACGCTCGCGAACGTCGACCGAGGCGGTCTTATGGTTGATACCGAGTGCAAGGAAGGCCATTCAGGGTCGCAGGTGGTGACGTGAAGCCGGTAATTGTCCTACTTCGATAAGCTCAGAACAACCACCACATATTATTGTCCCACTACAATCGCTCGTCGCAGACCGTGCTTTTGGGTCCGCGACACTGCAAACACACGCATTGCATCAGTTTTTCCGACGGCTGTGGGTTTTGCCAACAGCCTTGTGTCATGATGCTCCCACCGCAGGTAAGCCGCCCTTCTTATATATGAATAGATCCTCCGCGTTGTTCCTTGCTCTTGCCTTTCTAGGCGGCTGTCAGTCCATGACCCCCGCCTCGTCACAGCCTGTGCCCGCTCAAAAGGACGCCCCGCCCGCGCCTGAAGCCAAGCCGCAGGTCTATGGCTCGTTCACTCAGGACACCCTGGTCAGCCTGTTGAGTGCGGAGCTGGCTGGCCAGCGCAACCGCTTCGACATCGCCCTGGACAACTACGTGACCCAGGCGATCAAGACTCAGGACCCGGGGGTCTCGGAGCGCGCTTATCAGATTGCCGAGTACATGGGTGCCGATCAGTCGGCGCTGGATACCGCGCTGATCTGGGCGAGGAACGCACCGGGCAATCTTGAAGCGCAACGAGCCGCCGCCATCCAGCTGGCGCGCGCCGGGCGTTACGACGACTCCCTTGTGTACATGGAGAGAGTCCTGCAAGGCCAGGGCGACACGCACTTCGATTTCCTGGCCCTGTCGGCGGCCGAAACAGATCCGGACACGCGCAATGGTCTGCTCAAGAGCTTTGACCGACTGCTGGGCAAATACCCGAACAATGGCCAGCTGATTTTCGGCAAGGCGCTGTTGCTGCAGCAGAACGGCGATTCCGAACAGTCGCTGAAACTGCTCGAAGACAACCCGCCGAAAGAAGGCGAAATCGCGCCGATCCTGCTCCACGCCCGTCTGCTGCAAAGCATGAACCGAGGCAAGGAAGCGGTGCCCCTGCTGGAAAAAAGCATCAAGAAATACCCCGACGACAAACGCCTGCGCCTGACCTATGCGCGCATGCTCGTCGAGCAGAACCGTATGGAAGACGCCAAAGTGCAGTTTTCTGCGCTCTTGCAGCAGTATCCGGATGATGACGAACTGCGCTTCTCGCTGGCCCTGGTGTGCCTTGAAGCCAAGGCCTGGGACGAAGCGGCAGGTTATCTGGAGGAACTGATCGCCCGTGGCGCGCATGTCGATTCGGCGCACTTGAATCTGGGCCGCATCCACGAAGAGCGCGATGACCCGCAAAGCGCGCTCAACGAATACGCTCAGGTAGGCCCCGGCCCGGACTTCCTGGCAGCGCAATTGCGCCAGGCCGATATTCTGGTCAGCAACGGTAACGGTGCCGAAGCCGCCAAACGGCTGTCCGAAGCCCGCGCCGAAGAGCCCGATTATGCTGTGCAGTTGTACCTGATCGAAGCCGAAACCCTGACCAGCAATGATCAGCTGGATCGTGGCTGGCAGGTATTGAATCAGGCGCTCAAGCAATACCCGGACGACGCCAACCTGCTGTACACCCGCGCTATGCTGGCTGAGAAACGCAATGATCTGGCGCAGATGGAAAAAGACCTGCGGACCATCATCAAGCGCGAACCGGAAAACGCCATGGCGCTGAATGCGCTGGGCTACACCCTTTCCGATCGCACCACGCGTTATACCGAAGCCCGCGAACTGATCGAAAAAGCCCACAAGATCAGCCCTGACGATCCGGCAGTGCTCGACAGCCTTGGCTGGGTGAACTACCGCCTGGGCAATCTGGACGATGCCGAGCGCTACCTGCGTCAGGCACTCGAGCGCTTCCCCGACCACGAAGTCGCCGCCCACCTGGGCGAAGTACTCTGGGCCAAGGGCGAGCAGCGCGAAGCAAAAAAAGTCTGGGCCAAGGCCCTGGAACAACAACCCGACAGCACCGTCCTGCGCAGCACACTGCGACGCCTGACCGGATCAGAGACCCTTTGACGTTATGTTTTTGCGCCACGTATTAGTATTCAGCCTCATCGCCCTGCTCACCGGCTGCGCCGGCCTCACCTCCCGCGAAGCCGTTCAGGGCAAGGGTGACCCCGCGCAATGGCGCGAGCACAAACAACAACTGAGCAGCCTCGATGGCTGGCAGATCAACGGCAAGGTCGGTATCCGCGCGCCGAAAGACTCCGGCAGCGGCACCCTGTTCTGGCTGCAGCGCCAGGATTACTACGATATCCGCCTGTCCGGCCCGCTCGGTCGTGGTGCAGCGCGGCTGACCGGCAGGCCCGGCGCCGTGGTGCTGGAAGTCGCCAATCAGGGCCGTTACGAAGCCACCTCGCCAGAATCACTGCTGCAGGATCAACTGGGCTGGAAACTGCCCGTATCTCACCTTGTATGGTGGGTACGTGGTCTGCCCGCGCCGGATAGCAAAAGCAACCTGACACTCGATGGCGACAGCCGGCTGGCCAGCCTTGAACAGGATGGCTGGCAGGTGGAATACCTCAGCTACGTCGAACAGAATGGCTATTGGCTGCCGGAGCGCGTCAAGCTGCACGGACAGGACCTTGATGTCACGCTGGTCATCAAGGACTGGCAGCCTCGCAAACTGGGGCAATGACCATGAGCACGCCACAACTGGTTTTGCCTGCCCCGGCAAAACTAAACCTCATGCTGCACATTCTGGGACGTCGTCCTGACGGTTATCACGAACTGCAGACCCTGTTTCAGTTTCTCGATTACGGCGACGAACTGGGTTTTACCGTTCGCGAAGATGGCGAGATTCGCCTGCAGACCGACGTTCCCGGTGTCCCGCATGACAGCAACCTGATCGTCAAAGCCGCTCGCGCTTTGCAACAACAGTCCGGTTGCACGCTGGGCATGGACATCTGGCTGGAAAAACGCCTGCCCATGGGTGGCGGTATCGGCGGCGGCAGCTCGGACGCAGCGACCACCCTGCTCGCCCTGAATCATTTATGGCAGCTCGGCTGGGATGAGGATCGTCTGGCGCAACTGGGGCTGACGCTGGGCGCCGATGTACCGGTTTTCGTGCGTGGACATGCCGCTTTTGCTGAGGGCGTCGGCGAAATTCTCACCCCGGTTGACCCGGAAGAACCGTGGTATTTAGTGCTCGTTCCGCAAGTATCTGTAAGTACAGCAGAAATTTTTTCAGATCCGTTGTTGACACGCGACACGCCGCCCATTAAAGTGCGCCCCGTTCCCAAGGGAAACAGTCGAAATGACTGTAAGGCGGTTGTAGAGAGGCGTTACCCAGAAGTACGTAACGCTTTGAATTTGTTAGGTAAATTTACCGAAGCAAAATTAACCGGAACTGGAAGTTGTGTGTTTGGGGCCTTCCCAAACAAAGCTGAAGCTGATAAAGTCTCGGCCCTTCTTACAGAGACTCTTACGGGGTTCGTAGCGAAAGGAAGCAACATCTCGATGTTGCATCGCAAGCTGCAAATTCTGTAGCAGGAATTGAGTGCCAGGCACTCGATTGATTCAATACAGGGGCGTCGCCAAGCGGTAAGGCAGCAGGTTTTGATCCTGCCATGCGTTGGTTCGAATCCAGCCGCCCCTGCCATTTTCTATACTCATCCAGGTTACCCTCAGCCTCTAGGTACTGCGCGTGTCCAAGATGATGGTCTTTACGGGGAATGCCAACCCCGATCTCGCTCGGCGTGTAGTACGTCAGCTGCATATCCCACTGGGTGATGTTTCTGTTGGAAAATTCTCCGACGGCGAAATCAGCACTGAGATTAATGAAAACGTCCGCGGTAAAGACGTCTTTATCATTCAGCCGACCTGCGCACCCACGAACGACAACCTGATGGAACTCGTCGTGATGGCTGATGCCTTCCGTCGCTCCTCAGCGTCCCGAATCACTGCTGTGATTCCCTACTTTGGTTATGCCCGCCAGGATCGCCGTCCGCGCTCCGCACGTGTTGCCATCAGCGCAAAAGTTGTCGCTGACATGCTGACCGTAGTGGGAATCGACCGTGTGCTCACGGTTGATCTTCATGCTGACCAGATTCAGGGCTTCTTCGACATTCCGGTAGATAACATCTACGGCTCCCCCGTTCTGGTGGATGACATCGAAGATCAGCGCTTTGAAAACCTGATGATCGTTTCCCCGGATATCGGCGGTGTCGTGCGTGCACGTGCTGTCGCCAAATCCCTGGGTGTCGATCTCGGTATCATCGACAAACGCCGTGAGAAAGCCAATCACTCCGAAGTGATGCATATCATTGGTGATGTCGAAGGGCGTACCTGCATTCTGGTCGATGACATGGTCGATACCGCCGGCACGCTGTGCCACGCGGCCAAGGCCCTGAAAGAGCATGGTGCTGCCAAGGTCTTCGCCTACTGCACACACCCTGTGCTGTCGGGTCGGGCGATCGAAAACATTGAAAATTCCGTGCTGGACGAACTGGTGGTGACCAACACCATCCCGCTGTCCGCCGCTGCTCAAGCCTGTGGCCGTATCCGTCAACTGGATATTGCCCCGGTAGTCGCCGAAGCGGTTCGCCGCATCAGCAACGAAGAATCGATCAGCGCGATGTTCCGTTAACTGACATCACGCAGACGAAAAGCGCCCCGCCCTGACATCCGGTCAGGGCGGGGCTTTTTTGCCCATACCATCCGAGCGCTGGTCGCAAACGCAACGGTGGATGTGGTTAATTTGGAGATACAACATGAACGAATTTACCCTGAATGCAGAACAGCGTTCCGACCTGGGGAAAGGTGCGAGCCGCCGCCTGCGTCGTCTCGCTAGCCTGGTTCCAGCTGTCGTCTACGGTGGCGACAAAGCCCCCGAGTCCATCAGCATGCTGGCCAAAGAAGTTGCCAAACTGCTGGAAAACGATGCGGCCTACAGCCACATCATCGAGCTGAACGTTGGTGGCAAGAAGCAAAACGTCATCATCAAGGCGCTGCAACGTCACCCGGCCAAAGGCCACGTGATGCACGCTGACTTCGTGCGCGTTATTGCCGGCCAGAAACTGACCGCAATCGTGCCGATCCACTTCCTGAACGAAGAAGCTCCGGTCAAGAAAGGCGGCGAGATCTCGCACACTACCACTGAACTGGAAGTGACCTGCCTGCCGAAAGACCTGCCTGAGTTCATCGAAGTTGATCTGGGCGCGCTGGAAGTAGGTGACAACGTTCACCTGTCCGAACTGAAAGCCCCTAAAGGCGTTGAGTTCATCGCTTTGGCACACGGTACTGACCTGGCAATCGCCAACGTCCACGCACCGCGTATCGTCAAAGACGAAGAAGAAGGTGAAGCTGAAGAAGGCGCTGCCGAGTAATTCATTACTTGGTAACGTCGGAGTTGCTCAGGGAACATCGCGAGCGATAGCAGGCAAAGCGGGCGAGATCGCTGAGTTTACATCATGGTAAATGAGCAGTTTTCGTCCACATTGCCGCTGTCGTCAGCGGTTCAACCCTCAACTCCAAAGGAAGAGCCCCTGTCGTGACCGCCATACAACTGATCGTGGGCCTGGGAAATCCAGGCGCCGAATACGAACAGACCCGGCATAACGCAGGGGCTTTTTTTGTTGAGCGTATTGCTGCGGCGCAACGAGTCAACCTCGTTCCCGAGCGCAAATTCTTTGGCCTGACCGGGCGCTTCACGCACCAGGGTCAGGATGTTCGTCTGCTGATTCCCACCACGTACATGAACCGCAGCGGCCAGGCTGTCGCGGCACTCGCCGGCTTTTATCGCATCCCGGTCGAGTCGATTCTGGTGGCGCATGACGAACTTGACCTGCCTCCGGGCGTTGCCAAACTCAAAGTGGGCGGCGGCCATGGCGGTCATAACGGTCTGCGCGACATCATTGCGCAGCTCGGCAACCAGAACACATTCCATCGCTTGCGGCTTGGCATTGGCCACCCGGGCGATGCCAGCAAGGTATCCGGCTTTGTCCTGGGTCGAGCGCCACGCGCCGAACAGGAAAAACTGGACGCCAGTATCGACTTTGCCCTCGGCGTGCTGCCGGATATCTTCGCCGGTGAATGGAACCGGGCGATGAAAAACCTGCACAGCCAGAAGGCCTGACATCACTCGAGGGGAAACACCATGGGATTCAATTGCGGCATCGTCGGCCTGCCTAACGTCGGCAAGTCCACCCTGTTCAACGCCCTGACCAAATCTGGTATCGCGGCCGAGAACTTCCCCTTCTGCACCATCGAGCCGAACAGCGGTATCGTGCCGATGCCCGACCCGCGCCTCGCGGCCCTGGCAGCCATCGTCAACCCGAAACGCATACTGCCGACCACCATGGAGTTCGTCGACATCGCCGGCCTCGTGGCAGGCGCTTCGAAGGGCGAAGGCCTGGGCAACAAGTTTCTCGCCAACATCCGCGAGACCGACGCCATCGCCCACGTGGTGCGCTGCTTTGAAGACGAGAACGTGATTCACGTTTCCAACAGCGTCGACCCCAAGCGCGACATCGAGATCATCGATCTGGAACTGATCTTCGCCGACCTCGACAGCTGCGAGAAGCAACTGCAAAAGGTCACCCGCAACGCCAAGGGCGGCGACAAGGAAGCAGTGGTCCAGAAAGGCCTGCTGGAGCAGTTGATTGCACACTTCAGCGAAGGCAAGCCTGCACGCAGCCTGATGAAGAGCATGAGCAACGACGAGAAAGCCACCATCCGTGGCTTCCACCTGCTGACCACCAAGCCGGTCATGTACATCGCCAACGTCGCCGAAGACGGTTTCGAGAACAACCCGCTGCTGGACGTGGTCCGCGCAATAGCCGAAGAAGAAGGCGCAATGCTGGTGCCGGTCTGCAACAAGATCGAAGCCGAAATCGCCGAGCTCGATGACGGCGAAGAGAAGGACATGTTCCTCGAAGCCTTGGGCCTCGAAGAACCCGGCCTGAACCGCGTGATTCGCGCTGGCTACGAAATGCTCCACCTGCAGACCTACTTCACCGCAGGCGTCGAAGAAGTCCGCGCCTGGACCGTCCGCGTCGGCGCCACCGCACCACAAGCCGCAGGCGTGATCCACACCGACTTCGAAAAAGGCTTCATCCGCGCCGAAGTGGTGGCCTATGACGACTTCATCCAGTTCAAGGGTGAGTCAGGCGCCAAGGAAGCCGGCAAGTGGCGTCTGGAAGGCAAGGAATACATCGTTAAAGACGGTGATGTGATGCATTTCCGGTTTAACGTCTGATCGGCATATTAAGTTTCAGGGTGTTTTTTGAAACACTGAGAAACCAATCAAGCCCAGTAAAACCGCGCCTTTGCGCGGTTTTTCTGTTTCAGAACGTCCCATTTTGTTTCTGTTGTTTCCATCCAAAAGGTGAGTAGGTTTCTGAGTACATGAATTTGCCAAGCGCTAATGTGGTGAGTACAGTGGGTTCTCAGCCCATGGAGACCTGAGATTGCTAACAGATGCCCACTGCCGCAGCGCCAAGCCGAGGGAAAGGCTATACCGGCTCAATGACCAACGTGGTCTGTACCTTGAGGTCAAACCTACAGGCGTGAAAGCATGGCGGTATCGCTTTGCGCTGAATGGCAAGTCCAGCATGATCGGACTAGGCGATTACCCAGCCGTAAAGCTGTCAGAAGCACGAGAACGAAGCGAAGCGGCACGTAAGCTGGTCAAGGAAGGCGTGAATCCAGCCCAGCAAAGGCAGCTAGACCGGGTTAGGCAAGCAAACGAGGCGGCCAATACGTTTGATGTCATAGCCAAAGAGTGGTTGCAGACCAAAGACTGGGAGGACATCACCAAAAATCGACGCCTCGATATGTTGGAGCGAGTGGTGTTTCCCAACATAGGAAAACTTCCTGTCCGCGAGGTTACCTCAGCTCAGGTACTCAATATTCTCCAGTCAACATTCAAGCGCGGCGCTCCGAGCGTAGCAGCAGAGGCTCGTCGCACCATGTCTGCGGTGTTTGAGTATGCCGTCGCTACGCTCCGAGCTGATAGCGATCCAGTCTGGCCAGTCCGTAAAGCACTGCCCACCAACAAAACGCAGCATAAGACAGCCCTAACCACGGATCAGATCGGCAAGCTATTACGTGATTTCGACAACCATCGCTGTAGCTTCCAGCTCAATTACTGCATCCAGCTGATGTGGTGGACGCTAGGCCGACCAAGCGAGGTAGCCGAAGCCGAATGGGAGGAATTCGATCTTGAAGCAGCGATTTGGCGAGTACCTTCGCGGAGAATGAAAGCACGAAAGGAACACATTGTTCCCCTGCCCCGCCAAGCGATCCAAATGCTCAACGTACTTCAAGGCATCACGGGCAACCGGACGCATTTATTCCCCGGCCGAGATAATCGGCAAATGCCAATGGCTGTGGCATCGATGCGTCAGGCATTGAAGGTGTTAGGGTGGAGCGGCAAATACAGCCCCCATGGCACACGGACAACTGGCAGCACTCGGCTAAACGAGCTTGGATACCGTCCAGATGCCATCGAGGCCCAACTAGCCCACGCTGATCAAAACAACGTCCGCCGAGCCTATAACCATGCGACATACTTCGACGAGCGACGCTCGATGATGCAGGATTGGGCAGACCACCTTGACGTTTGGAGGGAGGAATGAGACAGACACAATATCTACCCTATGGTTTTGTCAGCAGCTTGAGTAAGCCAGAAGCGAAGTTAATCAATACAGTCGCCGGGATCGCATATAAACGACGTGAGGCTGGATTACCCACTATAAACCGGCTGCAGCCGTTCTGTATGGAAATACTAAAACTTGCAGCAGATTACACCCAACAAAAAAAACACCAGGATCTGAAAGCGGCTAGAGCTCCTGCGCTTAAAAATATTGCACGCGCATGCTCAGATCTTCAGATTGCACTACAAGCGCTGGATCCAGATGGAATTGAGGCGTTAATACATGCCACTAATCGCTACAGCATGGAGCATGAGGACAGGCTTCGGCAGCCTCCTTCAAACTCTTCACCGCAGTTATCTCTCCTCGAGCGGCTCCAAATCCAAAAGCTGGAAGCCGTCCAAAAGGCTACCGTTGACGCTTCCAGCACCCGAAGTCGTGGTCGTGGTCGCCAGCCTCAGACCGCTGAACGATGGACATCATTGGAGTTCGTCCGCCTGTGCCATTCGCAGGGCTGGTCCAACGTACAGGTAGCGAATGGTGGATCGGAAAGCAAAAATAAACGGCTCCCGGTGCCGTCTGACGCTGTGATCTGTTTGGCGGCTATTTTTGAGTTTTCGGCAACACCCTCAGCACGCTCAATCACACATGCGAACACTGCACTTCGATCATTACGCAAGATAGCTCCGCATGCAGTCATCCATACCTATGGCACCGGGGAAAACGCTTATGAAGAGTGCGAACACTACGACATTTCGCTTAAAGCAAGCGTGAGTGACTCGCAAAAGCTGCTTGCCGAGCTCCCCAATTTCATCCCAAAGGAAGATTAGCTGGTACCTGCGGGAACAGCGCTATCTGGAAGCGGCGTATTGCCAAAACCGCACTGTAGAGGCGTCGGAGGGACAGCTACTACGTCTTGCTGCCTCGCCGAAGTGGCGAGGTACTGACGTCGCCTGCTCCGAGCTTTGCCTAACGATGGCGCGAGCGACTGCACTACCACGTTCGCTCACAGACATCGCTACGGAGTAAGCGGATGGCGAACACATCTTTACTTCGCCCTCACATCGATCCGCTTCCAACTGTTATATAAGACCCGTCTCGCTGAGAGCTATGAGTAGGCTGTGGGAGCGATGCGATCATTCGATCAAAGGCCGCCACCGCATATCTTCCATCAAGGCTTTTCAAGGTCGGCATTTCTGAGGGAAACCCGAATCGCACTCTGCCGGGAAGCACTTCATCCATAGCTGAGTACCAGGTCAGCAGAGCTTGTTGGAGGCGCACGTGCAGCTCGAATTTACTCCGTCGGCGGGTTGTGTCTGCTTTGGCTCGTTCGCGCGCGAGCAGAGGATCTATGCGGCCAACAATGTAACAGTCAGCAAAGCCAATACGTTCTTGTGCGATCGTTTCTCTTGTGGCGTCCAACTCTATTCGCCAGTCGTGTTCACTCGCCTCGCCGATCTGCCAAAGGCTCCAAATGTAGTGGAGCTTGAGAGGGTCACTGTCACACAAAGCCCACGAAGAAATGCCTTCCATGGTCAGCGCCGCTTGCCAGCGATCCACGTTTCGCTCTGCCCAAAAAGTTGCTGCTCCGACCGGATCCTTTATCCGATCCGGCTCGTTTTCAAAACGGCCGTTTTCAGGAATGACATGTTGCCCTCCATGCTTAGCGCACCAAGTGGTTTTCCCGCTGGCGCTGATACCTTCAACAACCAAAATCATCGTTATGACTACTCCGTTAATTGCACCATCCTCGCGAGTTCCAAAGCATCGGAGGCTTACGTGGCTTCTACCGCCGCCCCCCTGATGCGGCAGCAGTCGCCCGATAGCTGGCCACGATGCTCGCCTTGGATGAAGCGCTTCATAGGCAGCCCTACTGAAGTATCATTACCCTATCGTAACGCTACGAGCCATGGGTGACATCCGACTGTAGGTGCGGCACTCTACATTTCAAAATTTCAGGGAAGATATACGTCAAATGCGTGAGCGAAAGGCTGCACGATTACTAGTTATAAGCCTCTCTCTAAATGTCCTTCTTTTCAAATTTCGCCATAAAGACGGGGCTTTAGCTGGTAGAAATTATTGGGCCACCCCTGGTGGTAGCCTTGAAGACGGAGAAACATTCCACGCCGCTGCAATACGTGAACTGCGTGAGGAGACCGGTATTCAGGTCAACACAGTTGTAGGGCCTGTGGCAGATCGGAGGTTTTCGATGCTCCTGCCCAGCGGCGAGACGGTGTTCGCAGTTGAGCAGTATTTCGTTGTGCACGCGGAAAACAATACCCTTTCTAGCTCCGAATGGACCTTACACGAGACTCAGGTCATGACAGATCATCACTGGTGGTCCGCTCACGAGCTGAGATCTACGGGAGAAACGGTATGGCCAGAGGCGTTAGTGGAGATGCTCGTGGATGCAGGTGTCTTCGAACCGGCTGCATAACCGTCACCGAGAATCCATATGCGTTTTTTCACACTCTGAGCCCAGAGCGGACATCACTAAAGCGCGTTGAGAGTCGTGCGTCGGCCGTCCCGGTTTCGAACTACCGCGATGCTTGCGACAACGCATGAATCACATCCGCAGCCATCTTTTCGTAACCGTCCGGGCAACACACCTTCCTGACACCGTCGCTTGAGGCGATGGTGTCCACCCAAATATAGGTGGACACCATTTTTAGCCTTTTTAAGCGGACGCCCATGCCACAAGAACGCCGTTCCTATTCCAAGTCCTTCAAGGCCCAGGTCATTGCTGAGTGCGCCCAACCTGACACTTCAATTGCCAATGTCGCCTTGACCCACAACCTCAATGCAAACCTCGTCCATAAATGGATTCGGGTGCATGCACAGAAAAACCTGACACTTCAAACCGCCTTCATCCCGGTCAAGACATCGCCGCCGGTGCCGATGCATCAGGCCCTTCCTGCCACGATCCGAATCGAAGTGCCGCATTCAAAAGGCGTAGTCGTGGTGAGTTGGCCGGCAGAAAATGCAGCGGCGTGTTCTGCTTTCCTGCGAGACCTGCTGCGATGATCCGCATCGACTCCATCTGGCTTGCCACCGAGCCCATGGACATGCGCGCAGGCACTGAAACTGCGCTGGCGCGGGTCGTGGCGGTGTTCGGTGCGGCGAAGCCGCACTGTGCTTATCTGTTTGCCAACCGTCGTGCCAATCGCATGAAAGTGCTGGTGCATGATGGCTTGGGGATTTGGCTTGCTGCCCGGCGCTTGAATCAAGGACGTTTTTTTTGGCCGGGCGTGCGGCACGGCTCTGAAGTCGAGTTGGATGCAGAGCAACTTCAAGCCTTGGTGCTCGGCTTGCCTTGGCAACGCGTCGGTTCCGGAGCAGCCATCACGGTGCTCTAATTCGCCTGCCATGGCCTGCTTGCCAGCGCAATTGGCCCATCAGTCTATCGCCGCCACTAGCCCTCTCTGGCAAAATCGGCGGCATGACTTCGCATCCGAATCTCGATCAATTAAACCCTGAAGAACTGCGTGCCTTGGCGGCGCAGTTGATCCAGCGCGTCGAGACGATGGACAAGCAAATCACTCATCACAAATCGGTCAACGAGAAGCTGGCCCACGAGATCGCGCTGCTCAAACGCTTCAAGTTTGCCAAGCGCAGCGAGCAGTTGAGCCCGGATCAAGCCAGCCTGCTCGACGACTTGATCGATACGGATATCGCCGCTATCGAAGCCGAGTTTGAGGCGCTGCAACCGGCACCTGTCGAAGCCAAAGTGCGCCAGCAACCCAAGCGCGCACCGCTGCCACCGCAGTTTCCTCGCACACTGATCCATCACGAACCGGACAACAGCCACTGCCAATGTGGCTGTGCCCTCAAACGCATCGGCGAAGACGCCAGCGAAAAGCTCGACTACACGCCCGGCGTGTTCACAGTCGAACGCCACATCCGTGGAAAGTGGGCCTGCGAACAGTGCGAAACACTGATCCAGGCGCCGGTACCGGCGCACGTCATCGACAAAGGCGTCCCGACCGCAGGCCTGCTGGCCCACATCATGGTGGCCAAGTTTGCCGACCATCTGCCGCTGTATCGCCAAGAGAAAATCTTCGGCCGCGCCGGGCTGCCCATCGCCCGTTCGACCTTGGCGCAGTGGGTGGGCAACTGCGGCGTGCAATTACAGCCGCTGGTTGATGCGCTGCGCGAAGCCGTGCTGACGCACGACGTCGTTCACGCCGACGAGACGCCGGTACAAATGCTGACGCCTGGTGCGAAAAAAACTCATCGCGCTTACGTCTGGGCCTATGCCACCAGTCAGTTCTCCAACCTGGCGGCGGTCGTTTACGACTTCAGCCCGAGCCGCGCTGGCGAACATGCCCGAGCCTTCTTGGGCAGTTGGAACGGCAAGCTGGTCTGCGATGACTTTGCCGGCTACAAGGCAGGCTTTGAACTGGGCGTTACGGAGATCGGCTGCATGGCCCATGCCCGCCGGAAGTTCTTCGACTTGCACGTGACCAACAAGAGCCAGGTCGCCGAAAAAGCGCTGAACTACATCGCGGCCTTGTACGAAGCTGAACGAGAAGTCCGAGAGCTGGAGCCGGGTGATCGGCAGCGAATACGGCAGGAAAAAGCAGCGCCAATCGCCGACGCACTTCATACCTGGATGATCGCCCAAAGACAGCTTGTGCCTGAGGGTTCGGCCATCGCCAAGGCGCTGGATTACAGTCTCAAACGCTGGATAGCGCTGACGCGCTATCTCGATGACGGTGCCGTGCCCATCGATAATAACTGGTGCGAGAATCAAATCCGGCCGTGGGCTCTTGGGCGTTCGAACTGGCTGTTCGCGGGATCGTTACGCAGCGGTAAACGTGCAGCGGCGATCATGAGTTTGATCCAATCGGCGCGACTCAACGGCCATGATCCGTATGCTTATTTGAAGGACGTCCTCACGCGCCTGCCGACGCAGCGGGCAAGTGAGATTGCGGAGCTACTACCGCATAGGTGGCGACCGGTTTAGTTGCGCAAGACGGGATGCCCGGACGCACCTCCAACTGGTGCCATTACCGGTCTACTCAGCCTTTATGCTGGTTATCCATGCATTCCTCCCTACAGCTTCGCCCGGTTCAGCCGATAGTTTTCGTACCAAGAGAAGCGCGGCAATTCGATCCTGTAACAAAGGAGAGTAAGCGGCTTTTGAGGAAGATCTCTTGGAATGCTTTCATTACCTCATAACCATAAATGAGAGATGGGCACTTTTTAACGCCTAAGAAAGCACTCACAGACCTTGAGTGATCGAGAACCCGATGAATTTATTAGCGCCTGCCCTGTTCGTTACCAACCGTGTTCGATTCCCCATGAAATTCGCAATTTTGGGATTTATTGTCCTGATTCCTCTGCTCCTGCTAGGCACCCGGGCGATGCTTTCACTGAACACGAGCATCACGGGCATCAAGCATGAACAGGTGGGTCAACAATACTTGTTGGACGTCACCCCTATCCTGCGTCTAACCATGATTCAGAGGGCGCTGACACACGGCATGCTCAGCGGTGACACCAACGCAGTAGCCAATGCAGCACGCAATGCTGAAAAGCTTAACGATGCCTATGCGACTCTTGCTGCGCAGGACGCAAAATTTAGCACCCAACTGGCAACGACAGACCGAGTTCAGACGTTGCGTACCGCTAGTGTGCAGCTGGTTGAACGCGCCAAAGCAGGCGAAGCACCTTTGGTGATCTTTTCCGCGTGGAACGACCAGTTAACCGACCTAATGAATTTCGTTTACTACATTACGGCCACTTCCGGCATGATTTTGGACGAAGACGCAGGTTCGTTGTACCTCATCGATCTGAGCTCTATACGTCTGCCTCGGCAAATAAATCTGGTCGGACAGATTCGCGGTCTGGCCAGCGGTTTTAGCGCTGACCGTCCTCTGGACGACACCACTCGTATTTTTGCCCAGACTTTGTTGAAACAGGAGCTGCTAATGCGTCAAGAGTTGCAGCAGAGCCTTTCCCTGCTTCGCCGAGAAGAGCCGAAATTATCTGGTGTAGTTCAGCCGTCTGTAACAACAGCCATTACCGACCTGGAAAATCTGCGTAAAGACCTGGTGGACTACCTTGATCCGAGCAAGCGCTCAAACGTGAATGCCAACACCTTGGGCGAGCGTGGAAACGCCGTCGTTGCTCAGTTTTACAAAGCTCAGGATCAGATGCAGGAATCGCTGCGAATTCGAATTGATGAGCGTCTGAATACACTGAGTAATGAGCGTACTTTCGGCACTGAGCTATTTATCGCCATTGCGATACTGCTGCTCTATGCGTTCGTCGGCATCTACAAGGCTCTGCGGATTGGGGTTGATGAGCTCCTAGCTGTGACGGCACGTATTGCTCAAGGCGATCTGAGCGCGCGCGTCCGAATCAACAGCCACGATGAAATCGGTGATGTAGGCGAGGGACTTAACCGCATGGTAACGGCCTTCTCTGGCTCACTGAGCCAGGTGGAGCGTAGCTCGCATTCAGTCTCAGATGCGGCAAAGCGACTAGAGATCTCCATAGGCCAAGCCAAAGCCTCAATGAACTCACAACAGGCTGAAACCGAGCAGGTTGCTACTGCCATCAACGAAATGACCGCGAGCGTTGCCGACGTGGCCCAGAATACCGAGGGCGCAGCACGTGCCGCTGAATCTGCAAGCAGTGCGTCTAACGACGGCTTGAAAGTTATGATTGAAACAAGTGCCGCTATTGAGGCGTTGGCCAACGAAGTGGAGCTCAGTGCAAGCAAAGTCGAAGCGTTAGCGACACACAGCAAAGAAATCGGTGGTGTCATCGAGGTCATCAGTACCATCGCGGATCAGACTAACCTGCTGGCCCTCAACGCGGCCATCGAGGCGGCGCGAGCTGGCGAGCAAGGCCGTGGTTTCGCGGTCGTGGCTGACGAAGTGCGGACTCTGGCCTCGCGCACACAAAACTCCACAGAAGAAATTCGACGGATCATCCAACAGTTGCAAGGCGCTACTGATGCCGCTGTTCAACAGATGAAAGCTGGGCAAACCCGAGCTAGGGAATGCATTCAGGCAGCGAGCCAAGCGTCTGGCAGCCTGAACCAGATCAATGAAGCAGTAGACGGAATTGTGGGCATGAACACTCAGATTGCAAGTGCGGCGGTGCAGCAACATTCGGTCTCAGAGGATATCAATCGCAACGTCATCGGCATTCGAAACAGCAGCTTAATCGTCATGGAAGGCGTAGAGGACAACGCCGTAACGGCTGACGAGCTTTCATTGCTCGCTAATGAACTTCGCAGCGTAGTCGGCAAGTTTAAGTTATCCAGCAACGCTTGAAAGGAATCTCAAGCGTTTCAATTGTTGATAGCACGAGAAAGTGCTTTGATCGGGTCTGACTGGGGTGATGATGCCCGGCAGTCCCTGATCGACATTGAGGGCTGAGCTTCATCGTTGCGCAATCTCGTAAAACAATAGAGCCAGCTACGCTAGATGACTTGCCCGGACGGTTACATCTTTTCAGCACAGTTCACCCCGTCAATCCGTAAGACCGGAGCTGTTTGCTCTGATATCCACGCCTCGTGCCACGCTCGGTTGCGCCCTGAAAAGTTCGGATTGTCATACTGCGAGGCCCATTCCCGAAAGGCCACATGTATCCCATGCATGTCACCACCGGGTGCAATCCGATTTCCAAAGCGTTCCTTCTCACGTGCGGCCAGCCGGTCAAGGCGAACGGGTGTTGCCGTTACAACGAACACAATAAGATCGACATGGGTAATCAGCGCATCGCCCCAACCCATACAAGAACCGGTCAACACCCAATCATCGTCACCGAATTCTTGCTGGATCAATGACACGCGCTCACTGGCAGGTCGCTTGGTCGTAAAAGGAGGGTTCGTGGGCATCCAGAAAAAATCATCGACATCGACATGTCGTACACCGCGCAGAGTTGCGAGGTTTTGACCCAAAGTGGTCACGCCCGCACACGAAGCACCTGTAATGTAAATCCGCAATTTTTCCTCCATGAATACAAGTCGGTTTCGAGGTCAGCAAGATATCCCATACCCGCCTGAGTCGTAAGCGGATGCTAATAGATCTTGAAGATGCCACACGTGAATCTGATTCCCTTGCCGGCTGACTTCACCTAGGCTTTCCAACCCGCTCAGCACGCAAAATTACCAGCCAAGGAGAAAACGTCATGATGGTAGATAAAGCTTGCCCGGTGGTGCTACGGAGCCGTCAAGCGCTAGAAATCTTGGCTTTTGAGCATCCATTGGCAGGTCTGCAATTGGTCAAAGGAAGTGTCGAGCCCGGTGAGTCTACTGATGTGGCCGCTGTGCGAGAACTGGTAGAAGAGGCAGGAATTCAAGGCAGGGTAGTGCGACATCTGGGAACGTGGCGCTCCCATATAACAGGGCACACATGGGCATTCCATGAGTGTCACGTCGCACAAGACCTCCCCGATACCTGGGTTCATCATGCTGAAGATGACGGAGGGCATGAGTTCAGATTCTTTTGGCATCCATTGGTGAGCGAGCCCTCTGATGCATGGCATCAGATTTACAAAGATGCTCTAGGATTTCTAAGATTTAATCTAGCTACACGCCTACCACTTCCACTTCTCGCTTGATGATCATCAGCATCCTCCATCTGAAAACAAGAAATCTACCTCGTAGATGCCACGCGCCGCACGGGTGATCACTGGGTGAGTGACCGGCCTCAAGTCACTCAACTCCCATGCGAGCCAGCCATCCTGAAAATAACTTGCACAGGCTGCTTGCATGTCAACGAGGGCGAATGGGCGCACAGCTTTCACGCGCACGATTGCGACAGCAATACCGTCATCGTCTTCGTCACCATCGATATGGAGAAATCGCCCGTTTTCAACAATCAGGAGATCCTCGGAAGGATCTAAGTCTGGATGCCAACGACGAACTTCGAGGGTTTTCTCCCCAGAAGCGATTCGAGCGCCGCTGGGCCGTACAATTGATAAGGCTTTGATGGTTCTCTCCTAAAGGGCAGCGTCCGGCTAAGTTGCTTTTTCGGAAGGGGTAGGAGGTACCGCTATGGGCGCAAGACTGAGCTGCGGCCATATCTTCATCCAGTTTTTGGACTTGAAGCGGTCTTGATAAATCGTATTTTTTTCCGTGACAAACCTACCAGCTGGCCGGATGACCAACCCCAAAAGGTCATCAACTCCCAGCGGGGCAGCGATCTCGCATGAGCCTTCGTCTCGTAGCCTGACAGCCACCGCCGTTGCGGTTTCAGGCCAATAGCGCATTGCGTCGATCGCACACAAGTATGGTTCGTCACCATTCTGAATATGCATTCGTGCTTGATTTTTCACAGACCACTTTACGGTCGGTTCTAATCCGCTAAGGACGGCCTCCAATGCTGCATCTTCCTCGGGAGTGCAACGTTCAGCATTGAACCAGATGACATCAACATCTGTTGATACTGGAGACGAAACGCGCCCGTGCAAATAATCCCAAACCGCGTTTCGAACGAAACCTGCTCCGATCCAGCAATCTGGCAATTTGAGCGAGTGCACAATTTCAAGTAAACGCCAACGAACGGGATCACTTGAAATAATCGATTGGATTCTCGAAATGTCGTCCATTCAAAACTCTCGTTGAGTAAGCCAGGCCGGCACCCACTGATGCGGTAGCAATTGCCCTATCTCACTAGCCTTCTGCGTCGGCAAGCGATTCAGCACATCGTTGAGATACGCGTACGGATCATGCCCGTTCATGCGTGCCGACTGGATCAGGCTCATGATCGCTGCCGCGCGTTGACCGCTGCGCAGCGATCCTGCGAAGAGCCAGTTCGAGCGACCAAGTGCCCACGGCCTAATCGTGTTCTCGACTTGATTGTTGTCGATGGGCACAGCACCATCATCCAGGTAGCGCGTCAGCGCTACCCAGCGTTTCAGGCTGTAATCCAGGGCCTTGGCCGTGGCCGAGCCTTCGGGCACAAGGTCGCGCTGAGCCAGCATCCACTCATGCAACTTTCCTGCTATGGGCACCGCTATTTCCCGGCGTAATCGCCAGCGATCCTCATCGCTCATGTCTTTGGCCTGCCGTTCGACCTCGTACAGGCCACCGATTGAGTGCAACGCCTGTTCGGCTAACTGGCTTTTGTTCGTCACATGCAGGTCGAAGAACTTGCGCCGGGCGTGAGCCATGCAGCCAATTTCGGTGATGCCCTGCTCGAAGCCGGCCTTGTAGCCCGCGAAGTCATCGCAGACCAGCTTGCCGTTCCACGTGCCCAGGAAGTTGCGGGCGTGTTCGCCAGCACGGCTTGGGCTGAAGTCGTAGACCACGGCCTTCAGTGCCGAGAACGGTGTTGTGCAGTAGGCCCAGACGTAAGCCCGATGTGTTTTCTTTTCACCCGGTGCCAGCATCTGCACCGGTGTTTCATCGGCGTGCACGACCCGCTGGGCGAGCACCGCCTCGCGCAGTGCATCCACCAGCGGTTGCAGTTGCACGCCGGTTTGGCCCACCCACTGAGCCAATGTCGAGCGTGGGATGGCCAAGCCAGCTCGGCCAAAGATCTTTTCCTGCCGGTACAGCGGCAGGTGGTCAGCGAACTTGGCCACCATCACATGGGCCAGCAGCCCGGCAGTGGGGATACCCTTGTCGATGACCTGTGCCGGCACCGGCGCCTGGATCAGTGTTTCGCACTGGCGGCAGGCCCACTTGCCACGCACATGTTGCTCAACGGTAAACACGCCCGGGGTGTAATCCAGCTTCTCGCTGATGTCCTCACCGATGCGCTGAAGTTGGCAGCCGCAGGTGCACTGAGTGCTCTCCGGCTCGTGACGGATTACGGTACGTGGGAACTGCGGCGGCAACGGGGCACGCTTAGGCTGCTGGTGTGGTTCGTCTGGCGCCGAGGCGGGACGAAGTGCTTTCAACTCGGCGTCGATGGCTTCGAGGTCGGTATTGAGCAAGTCATCCAGCAAGCTGCCTTGTGCCGGGCTGATTTGCTCGCTGCGCTTGGCGAACTTGTGGCGCTTGAGGATGGCAATCTCGTGAGAGAGCTGCTCGATGATCGTCTCGTCACGAAGGATCTTTCGGCCCATGGTGTCGACCTTCGACAGCAACTGTGCAGCGAGCGCACGCAGTTGATCGGGTGTCATTTGGTCGAGATTGGGCGAGGAAGTCATGCCATGGATTTTACCAAAGCAACCCTCCTGCCACAGCTAAAAGGCGAGGTTCAGAGCAATGTAATTGTGCCGTTGGCGCCAACCCGCTGCCATGGTAAACCGAGCACCAGCGCTTGAAGTTGTTCAGCGTCGAGTTCGATTTTCAGGCCGCGATGAGTGCCAGGCCAATGAAACTTCCCCTGGTTCAGCCGCCGTGCGGCAAGCCAAATGCCCACGCCATCATGCACCAGCACTTTGATCCGGTTGGCACGGCGATTGGCGAACAGATAAGCACAGTGCGGCTTCGCCGCACCGAATACCGCAACCACACGGGCCAACGCAGTTTCGGTACCGGCGCGCATGTCCATGGGCTCGGTGGCGAGCCAGATGGTGTCGATACGGATCATTGCGAGAGGCTGCGGATGAAGCGCGCGCAGCCGTCCGGGTCGGAGACGGGCCATTTGACCGTGATAGTTTTCTCGCCCAGCGGCAGTGCAATAACCGCAGTTTCATCAGCGTACCGCTTGGGCGTCGGATGTAGCGGCACGAACGCGGGCAGTGGCGCGGGGGCCTTGTCGCGGTAAATCGGCAGCCACTTGCGGATCACGTTGGCGTTGATGCCGTGGCTGATGGCAACACTGGAAACCGTGGCGCCTGGTTGCAGGCATTCCTGCACGACCTGGGCCTTGAAGGGTTTGGGGTAAGAGCTTCGTTGGCGCATGGAAATCCTGGCGATAAGGGTGATCGCGTCCGCTAAAAATACGCGGACACCATCGCCCTTAATGCTGGATTTCAGAAGGTGTGTTCGCCATCCGCTTACGCTACGGATACATGTGTGGATGCTGAACTGAGTAGTGCGAGGTAAAATTGGAAGACGTATCCAGTGACCCTGAAGGATAGGAAGGCATGCGTAACTACTATTTTCGGCTGAGTTGTGCCGAAGATGTGCCAGATTTATGCCGTATCTCGGCTGAGGCTCGTCTGCGTTACAGGACATTTCCATCTCTAGCCCATATCGCTGAAGCACCTGCGCTGGCCCCTTTGAGATTTGAGGCCTGTCGTGTCGTGGTGGCGCTCGATAGCAATAGCCATAAAATAATGGGCTTCGCGGCAATGCGACCGCTGGACGGGCTTTTGTATTTAGACGATATTTCGGTTCGCCCAAGTGCTTCAGGGATGGGGATTGGGGCAAAACTGCTTTCGGCAGCCATAGAGCATGCTGAAAGCCTTGGGGTTCGAGCGGTGAGCTTGACAACTTTTCGTGAGCCTCCTTGGAATGGCCCCTGGTTCCGCAAGCACGGCTTCCTTACGATGCCGGGTGCATACATAGGTGAGGGATTGAAACAGGTCATGGATCGCCAGCGGGTTACGCTGGATGCCACAACGCGAGAAACATTGTGGCGTGTCCTACACGATTAATAAGCAAACTAGGCCATTCTAGCTAGCGCATGTTTGCCATCCGCTGACCTTCAAAGGAAAGCTATGAAAATTTTGATCTTCGACCTAGACGGCACGCTCGTTGATTCAGCGCCAGGTATCGTCGCCAGTCTGACACACGCCGTTCGGGCTCTCGGTCACGACTTCACACCCTCTGCCGGAATCACGCACCTTTTAGGGCCGCCGATGACTCAGGTAATGGCACAACTGCTAGTGCCTTATGGAGATGACCGCATCGACCAAGGCGTCGAGTTGTACCGAACTCATTATGGGCGTTACGGTATATCTGGATCAGTGGCTTATCCGGGAATTAGACAAGTTATTGAGTCACTGACTTCACAAGGGTACGCGTTGTATGTCGCTACCTCTAAGCGTCAGGAGTTTGCCGAGCGCATTCTGCGCGATACAGCGCTGAGAGGTCATTTCCGAAGCGTTTTCGGCACTTCACCGGATGGTAAACTGGACAACAAATCCCGCCTGCTGGATACAATGCTGGCGGCAGAGGCGATCTGTCCTAGGTCCGCCTGCATGATTGGCGACAAGCGTGATGATATTGTCGCCGCTCATCAAAACGGACTAATTGCCATCGGCGTCCTGTGGGGCTACGGCACCCGCACAGAGCTGATCAAGTGCGGTGCCGACAAGCTAGTCGAGCAACCGACTGATTTGCTGGATGTGATCGTAAAGGCCTGAGGTGCAAGACCTTCGAGCCAGAAGCTCTACAGCCCTTAAATTTCCAGCCCCTGCGACGCCGGGCCACTCGTATGAAAGTTCTGATGCATGACGGCTTCCGCATCTGGCGGGCTGCACAGGCGCTGCGCTACATTGACAGTTGAGATAAATCCCCAGACTATAAATCAATGAATATTACCTACCGACTGAACATGATGCGCACCTTGATGACCGCCTTGGGCGGGCCACAAGGTGATGCGCCCGTAGGTACTAATGTATTGACTAAAGTCCCGCCAGGAATGGTCGGGGCTTTTCATTCTCCGTTCAGAATGGCCAATCACAGGAGTGTGAAAATGTTGGGACGCAAAACGTCGAGAATCTGAAAAGGAGCACCTATGATTCGGAAAGCATTACCATCTGACGCAAAAGCCATTGCGCAAGTCCATATCAGCAGTTGGCAGGACGCGTATTGTGACTTGATGCCTGCGGAATACTTGCTGTCATTGGGCGCTTCGATGCCACAACGGGAATCCTATTGGATTCGCTCGATTGAGTCGGGCGAATCGAACGTATTCGTCGCGGAGCTGAACAACGAGGTGGTCGGCTGGATATCGGTCGGGGTATGCCGAGATGAGGATATAGCCGCAGAAAATTCAGCTGAGGTCATGGCTCTCTACGTTCTTGCTGAACACTGGAAAACTGGAGTCGGCTTTGCTTTGTGGCAGGCCGGGTTGCAGCACTTGATAGAGCAAGGTTATCAGCGTTTAACCCTTTGGGTCTTGACCGGAAATGAGCGAGCTATCCGATTTTATCGCAGCGTAGGATGTATTGAGGAAACGGGGAGTGAGCGCAATCTCGAAAGGGGAGGCGCAGCACTGGTAGAGGTGAGGTATCGGCTGCCCCTGATCCTCTGAGGTCGCGCAAGGTGGGATGCCCGGACGGATACGAAGAAACCAAGTCCTGAGGTGAAACAAGAGCACCAACGCCTTTAAAAGCGATTTGGTTGTTTAATCAGTACGTTGAGCCCTGCTAACCCGGACGGCTCCACCGTCGATATAGTCTCCCTAGAGCTCACCTCATAAATTTAGGCGGCAAAAATGGCTACTGACGAACAAGAACCCTACACCCAAGAACACCTTGCGGCTGTCATTCGGAACGCCGTAGCTTACGTGGCTAATGAGGCGGTAGTACTCGGCAACTATGAACGAATCCAAACAGACCAATTTCCGCAGCTCTGGCCACCTAATGACGATGGGCAGTTCGACAAACGAATGAACCTCGTCGTGAGACACCTTGGAGGCCCTCCCGAGCACTACCTATTGCGAACAGGTGAGACCGCACCTCTTGGCGACCTGTACCCGGAAACTTCAATGGCAGAGGTATTTGATGTATTCAAACGTGCGCGAAAGTCTGTGATACGTGCCCACCTATTCATGGTAGGCTCCAAGATGTTGATAGAACAGCCGGAAATGATTGAGCAACCCGAAAGCCCAGAAGTTGCCGCCTTTTTGGTCAAAAACGCCCAAGCGGCCTTTTGGGAACACGCTGAAGCCGCATATATCAGACTCTATTCATTCTGGGATCGAATCGGGCAGGTTCTAGATTTCGCGTTTTTCAATATTAGAAAATTTGACCATAACGGCTTCAATGCAGTGATGAACCGCATATATTGGAACGCTTACCCTATGAATAGTAGTTTGGGCAAAAGCATAAGTTGGAAGCAACTGCGGAATTTTCAGAACTCCAACAATGAAGACGGGCTCCAATTTCTTCTCCAGCGTCGAAACCTTCTTATTCACAGCCTTCATCTACACCCACTTAAAGAAGAAGAAGAGGATGTATTCAAGTCGCAGTTTAACCATTTGGATGCTGCACACCGCGAAAAGATCCGCCCACACGACCCAGCTCATGAAGTGGAGATTTTAATAGGCCAGCTCAATAAGGCGAGCTTACTATTTAGAGACTTTCTAACCTTGGTTGAGCTCTCCCCTTCGCGGAAATATGTTCACCAGTCGAGCATATGAAATCAGACAACCGCTCGTTATTCTAAGCAAGCCTCGTTCAGTGTTTCTTGTTGGGCTCTAAACTGAAAAGCGGAGATTTCAGTAAAACCAACGTACTTAGGAGTTTTAGGGAACCCACATACACACGGAGCTTTAGGAGCTAGGTCAACTAAGCCGGGTGCTCAGTACACTGTGCAGGATCTTTTAAATCCTTCTACACAGTGTAATGACCCTTACCATCACGAAACGCCCAGAGCACCTAGGATCACTACGTACTGTGCCACCAAGAATAAGCCTAGTGAATGTTCACCATTCTTTTGTAGCGTTGAGCAAGCGCTATCTCGCCCCCCTCCATGATTTCACATACCTGCCTCCTGACTTCTAGCTCTTGCAATCCTCCAGTAGCGCTGGGTTTAATTTGCCCCTTATCCTCAAGAGCAATCACATATTCAGAGTCACCATTAACAACGATATTGGGATTATGAGTAACGACAATGATTTGCCTGCGTGCCTTATTTTGCTGAAGCCGCGTAACAATTAGGCTTGAAATCAAACCATTATCTAGGTCGTCCTCAGGCTGATCTAGAATCAATGGCTCATCTCCATACGAGAGAAGGAAGGACAAGATAGTCGCAGCTTTTTGGCCCGCAGACCCTTGCGAGATATCCTTGAAGCGATGTCCGTCATTATACCGCACAATCAATCTATCTTCTGGAAACCAACAGTTTAATAAATCATGATTCTGGGCTGGCATCGCTGAAATGTAGTCTGAAAACCTCTTACCTACAGAGACTGCTAGGACAGAGTTTTTCAGATTCAATATATCCAATTTAAAGTCGTGAACCTTTTGCAATCTTAGATCGACGGAATCAATGTTTGACTGATCAAACGCTATCAAACCGATCCCTTCTGAAAGTTTTACAAGCACACCTTGTCCTTTTTCCGAATCGTAAATGTCGCTCGAAAAAGTACTATCTTGCTTACCAATTACAGCTCTAAAGGTCCCCTCCATTTCACTTGTATTCGCCAATGGATCAATACTCAAGTGCAAGGCAGGATTGTTATTTACATTTTGATCGATAAATGAAATACGGCGGGCCGTAAGCGCCTTCCTTAGATTCCAGAGCTGGTTATATACGCCAGTCAGCTCACCTCGGGTTTCAGTTATTTTAAGCTCTACTGCATTGAGCTCTTCTATTTTTCGACTTAACACATCCCGAGCGACTGTAAGGTCTTTATATTCCGAAGGATTGGTCACACCGCTCCGAGCCATCTGAGAAACTAAATTCTCATATTGCAACTCAGCGCCCGCAACTTTGTTCATTAACGCCGAGCCTAACATCCACTGACGATATTCACTAACCCTTGATATCGATTTCTGTAAGATTTCATGCATTTGTTTTTTATATACAGTTAAATCGGCGATCAACCTGCGACTTTCATGAACAGCTTCTGCATCCTCGACTTCTCCTGAAAAAACATGTTCGACCACATCAGGCAAGTTTAGATTTGCCATTATATCTAGCTGCAACAGTGCGGATTCGGTATCTTTATGAAAGCGCTCTAAAGCTGATCGTTTAGCTCCAGCCTGCTGAAAGTTAGAGAGGACAACCGAGTGTTGCGAGCTTTCGATGATAGATATCTTCTGATTTAAATCCGCTAGCTGCCCTAGAAAAACATCTTTATTCTCAAGCCTACCGGTTAGCTCTCTTACCTCAGTACTAAGTCGAACATATAGATTTTTTTTGTCTGCCCACTCCATCTCCCAAGAACTATAATCTACTTGACTAGAGGCATCTATTAAAGAAAGAAGGGAAGATGGATTTTTCGCCAGGTCAAATATCTGCTTCTGACTGAATATTTTCATTGGAAAG
This sequence comes from Pseudomonas cerasi, assembly GCF_900074915.1. Lineage (GTDB taxonomy): Bacteria > Pseudomonadota > Gammaproteobacteria > Pseudomonadales > Pseudomonadaceae > Aquipseudomonas > Aquipseudomonas cerasi. Next base: position 992,132 of record NZ_LT222319.1, on the reverse strand, counting down.
CGAGTAGATGCATCTCCCACCTCAACCTGCCACTGATTATTTTCCCATTTTGATATAACAATATTTGGACGCTGCATCCCCCAGCTTAAATTGTAATAAGCGCCCTGCTTGAATACTACACATGAAATAGTCATATCTTTATGAAGAACACCTTCCGCCTCTCGATTTAATGGAATCTGAGCGAACCGTTCAAAAGATGACCTTATCTCATTTGTTTCTGGCAGCTTGTAAATATCCTTGTCTCGCCCCATCCCAATTCGGATGAATTCCAAAATAGAAGACTTTCCGCTCCCCCTACTGCCTATTATCGAGTTTAACCACGGGTTGAATTGTATTGTTAACGGTTTGTCTCGAGCGCAATACTGGGCGTTACCGATGCAAATAGATATCAGCAAGTTGTCAGAGGTTGCATTAGGCTGCTCAACTTTGTTGAACCGCTTTATGGATGAGGAACCATCTAGCAAGGCAAGTCTTACACCATCGATAGACGGCGTAGACATTTTAACCCAAGTAAATGCCCTGCCAATTTTACTTGGGTGATGGGAGTCCGAACCTATCACCTCTGGGAGTCCAAAATTCTGAGACTTGTATCCTTTTAATATTTCAAAAGACTTATCTCCCGCCACTGCATCTGGAAATATGACTTCCACAGCCGACGCTTTTCTGCATATTTGCTTTAATGTCAGCATTGAGGAAATTTGAGTACACATTCCTGCCTTCATATCAATATGCGCAGGAATGGCAATGCCGCCGTATTTTATAATCTCCTCGATCACATTTTCAGGACTTTCTTCAGTTACCGAATCGCTATCCCCCCAAGTTCCACGAAATTTTGCCGCACCCAAGACAGCTTGAATATCGCTGCTGCTCTTGGAGGGGTCAAATATAGCCAATATATGGACATTACCACTAGCAGTTATTTCCACGCCCGGAAACAGCGTGATGATTTTGTTTTCCTGCCGAAGCTCTTCTGCGGCTATTTTCAGCTGGTCGACCCATGCACCAGTATTGTGATCAGTAATTGCAACACATTCAACGCCCTTTTCTATGTAGTCCAATAGCCACTGCTTCGGTGTAATAGTATTCTTAAGGTTTATATCTGTAGGACTGTAATCAAAAGAAGCGGGAGAGTGTGTGTGAAAATCAAATTTCCACCATCGAGCACCGACAATATTCATTTTTTATCCCTACATTTTGGCAGTTCTTTCTCGCCACGCTAGCGCTTCGCCATCAAACTGTCCACCATTTGAGCACTACTGAGTAATTGCATCGACTTGGCCAATCATTTGCGTTCGACCAAGACACCGTGATCGAAGGCAGTACGCCATTTTGCCGTGAAGTCTTCGCGCTCGGGCTGATGGGTTGTCATCTGCCTATGCCTCTGAAGCTGGACGTCGCCTACCCACAAGCCACCAAATCAGTAGATCTATCATCTCTCTGCCCCTCCCTTAAGCTAGTGCGTAACCTAGTGCACGGACACCAACACCTCAGAAAACGACCAATTGATGTCCGTGCTCCAGGCGGTAGATGAAATGACCATGCCCTCGATTCCATAACGTTTCGAGGCGTGCCATGAGAGTTCTTCGTATCCAAGATACCTGCTCAAAAATTGCTATCAGCCGAACATCTTTGTGGAGGCTGTGCAAACAAGACGACTTTCCACAACCCATCAGCATCGGCGGCGGACGTGTGATCGGTTTTCTCGAGCACGAAATTGATCATTGGCTGGAGGCCCGTGCAGCAGCCCGCAAAACCACACAAGGGAGAAGCTGAAATGGGCCGACGGACAAGGCAGGAAATCTTTAAGCCATTAAAAGTGAAGTCTTCAGTTCACCGCTGAACGGTGGACTTATGGAAAAGATTCTTCAGCGGCTGTGCGTCCTTAATGACAGCACCCTGCCCCGCCAGTTGACCCCTTGTGTCCCACCCTTTCACGCCGTTGGCCAACCTGCTGGCCAAGGCGGTGAAGCATGATCCACGACAACGCGATCAGTCCTGCCCACGCGACCTCACCCAAGGCCAACGTCGATCCGCTGGCCACTAGCACCCACATGCCTCCGGCGCGTTTTTTCGAAGACGGCACTGCGCTCAACCGATTATTGCTGGAAGCGCCGTACATGGCGCGGTGCAGTGACGACAAAACCGCGACCCGCGTTCGTCCCCGTGAATACGCGCTGCGTTATCCCTATATGCAGGTCAATCGCCTCGGCATGGTGTCCTGGCTGGTGTTCGACCTGGACCATGCCAACGCCTTGGCCTGGGACGATGCCGCGTTGCCTGCGCCGAACCTGATGGTGCGTAACCGCAAAAGCGGCCATTCCCAGTTGTTCTATGCCGTGCCGTCCGTGTGCACTACAGAGAACGCACGGGCCAAGCCGATTCAGTACATGAAAGCGATCTATACCGCGTTTGCCGCTCGCCTCGACGCGGACATGGACTACCACGGTGGCCCGGTGGCCAAAACACCCGGTCACCCCTGGTGGGAGACGACCGAATTTCACAGCCACGTGTATGAACTGGGCGAACTGGCGAACGCGGTGGAGCTGACAGTCAAACCCTGGGCCACAGGTCCGAAGCTTGATCAGGTCAGCCATTCGCGGCACTGCATCCTGTTCGAGCAACTGCGCTATTTTGCGTACAGCATCGTCAATCGCGAGCGTGAGCTGGGGTCGTTCGAGTCGTTCATTGTCAACGCCAACTAAAAAGTGACCCCCTTCCGTGCTAAATCGCCAACTTAGTTTTGACCCCCCTCGGGTTCATATTTTCGAGCCGGTTCGGCCCGAGAAGATTTGGTTCCTGCTTTGCGCTTGTCCTTGAGTCGATAGCTTTCACCTGTCATCTGCACGATATGGGCATGATGTAACAGCCTGTCCAGCATGGCCGCTGTCAGTGTTTGATCATCCGCAAAGGTTCCGGCCCACTGGGTAAACGGCAAGTTACTCGTGAGGATCAGGCTGCCTTGCTCGTAGCGCTTGGCGACAACATTGAAGAACAGGTTGGCTTCATCACGACCAAACGGCAGGTAGCCGATTTCATCGATGACCAACAACCCAGGGGCCATCACCACACGACTGAAGTATTCCTTGAGCCGTTCCTGGCGGTGCGCAGCGGTCAGTTGCAGCATCAAGTCAGCCGCCGTGACGAAGCGGGTTTTGATACCGGCCATCACTGCCCGGTAGGCCAGGGCGATAGCCAGGTGGCTCTTGCCTACACCACTAGGCCCCAGGAACACGATGTTCTCGGCACGTCCAACAAAACTCAGTGCTGCCAGCTCCTGGAGCTGTGCCCGGGGGACGCCGGTGGCAAACGCGAAGTCGTATTGCTCCAGCGTTTTCACAGCGGGCAGCGCGGCAGTTTTCAGCAGGGCCTGTCGAGAGCGTTCACTTCGGGCATCGGTCTCGGCAGCCAGCAGCTTTTCGAGGAAGTCGGCAAAGCTGTCTTCGCCGCTTGCTGCTTGTTGGGCCAGGTGCGGCCAGTCCACCCCGACGCGCTCAAGCTTTAGCCCCTTGCATAGTTCTGTCAGGCGAGCATGTTGAAGGTTCATGCTCTCACCTCCAGCAGTTGCTCATAAACCGACAGCGGATGCTGCAAGCTCTCGTACGGCAGGACCCGTCCCAGGCGTAGGCCTTGGGCGGGTTGCGGGCGCAGGCTCTGTGTTGGCAGTGGTAATAGTACCTGCTGCTCTTGGGCCAGACGTACCGCCGGTTGAACACCCGTCGTGCCGTGAATCCGCTGATGAGCGACTTCGTCGAGCCATTGGCCGATATGTGCGTTGGCCGTCACCACATCCAGCGTCAGACCCGCACTCTTGAGCGTAGCGGCCAACGGGGTAATGAAACTGCCCTTCAGATACCCGTTGAAGCGCTCAACCTTGCCCTTGGTCTGGGCACGGTAAGGGCGGCAGACCTTGGGAATAAAACCAAACTCATCGGCCAGCGCAGCCAATCGGGGATGCCAACGGTGCTGGCCCTCCCCAAAAGCATCTCGCTCGGTGATGATGGTTCCGGCGTTATCAAACAATGCCTGCTCGGGCACGCCGCCAAAGTAAGCGAACGCCTCCCGAAGCCCTGTCAGCCAGGCTTCGCTGTCCTCTCGCTCGGAGAAACGGACAAAGCTTGCTCGACTAAAACCAAGTGTCGCCACGAACGCCTTAAGCGGCTGACGGCCTCGTCGAATGGTGGTGAAGTCCACCTGTATCTGCTTGCCGGGCAGTGTCTCGAAACGTACCACCGGCTCTTCTGCCTTACGTTTGAAGGGGCGAATATAAGCCTTCAGACGACTGACGCCGCCGCTGTACCCCAATGCCGTGATCTCACGCAGCAGGACGGTCGCCGGAATCCAGTGTGGGCGCGCCGCCTCAATACGCTCGTGCAGGTAGTCCTTGAAGGGGTCGATTTTGCACGGACGTGCGGGTCTCACCTTGTCACTGGGTAGCGACCGGGCCTTTCGCAGGTACTTGCGCACGGTGTTACGCGAAATACCCAGCTCACGGGCGATGAATTTGATGCCATGGCCCTGACGGGCCAACACTTTAATTTCCACAGACTGCTCCTGGGTCAACATATTGGCAGCTCAAAGCCGCCAGTTTTACCCAGGGGGGTCAATTCTAGGTTGGCGTTAGGGGGTCATTTTTACAGTGGCGGTGACAGTTCATGCGCTCGCTCGATGCGTATGCGTACAACCACAACAGCTTTCTCAAACAGGGTTTTTCGGAAAACCTGCCGCTGTCGTCGATACGCTCCACGGTCAAATCCGTAGGTCGCTGGACGTGGGATCGGTACACCGGTGATCGTCGCTGCCATCGAGGCGCAATGCAGCTCGATGGCAGCTTGTCGCTCAAAGAGCGGCAGAGTCTGGCTGCGCAGCGCACTAATGAGCTGCGGCACAAAGCCACAGAATCCAAAATACGCGCTGCTTGCAGGCAGCTTCAAGACCAGGGCAAGGCACTGGTCCGTTCTGCGATAGCGGCTCTCGCCGGCGTTTCGGTGAGAACGGTGGCCAGCTACAAGCACATTCTCAGGGAAATATCTCAACCGGCCACTGTGAGAGTTCTCAGGTCTGCCAAGGCTGCGCCTGGGACACGTGGCCAAATCTATTCAGCTTCCCCACAACCCACTCCGAGCCAGGCTGCAAATAGTCGCGCTCTGGGTGTGCAATCCGGTGTACATCAGATATCTGCGGTCCCGCAGGGGCCGCAAGCCGGAGAGTCTTTAAAAAGAGAACATGAGGATGGTTCATCCATAGGCATTTTGAAATTCCTATACATGAACGTTCCGCCCGAGTGGAAAGAGGATTTCGTCACTAATTCGAAATCTCGATTAACTAACAGAGAGCAGCAAGCTTGGATAGACAAGGCTATGCAGCGCTCGGACGATGATACCTCTGCGATACCTGATGAATATGGGATGGATACCGTATCGGGAAGCGTTGTAGATAACACCAACTACCAACCTAAACAGAAACTAGTAAAAGAAAACACGACACTAGGGGGGCAACGCCGTTCGATTTGTCGAAGACCCCGCCTAGCAAACGGATCGACGTCCACAACGCGCTCTCCCAGACCATTGCGCAAAAAACACTGATTCATGATGCGCGGATGGTAGTCGACCTGATAGTCAAACAGTTCACATCCATCGCTAATTCTCCAAAATCCGCTTTTGCACTCACTCACAAATCGGCTACTCGGAGAGAGTTAAACACCTAACAAATAATTCAGAGAGCGTTTTCCCCTTGGGTCCTACCTTAGATAGGCGCTCTCGAAAACCCCACAGAAAACCTATAAAAAATGCACCATCCAGATACCTAAAATACAAACTAATTGTTATTAACCAAATTAAATCAACCAAAGTGAGCGAAGTCATACATCGTAAGTTTTCGGACAGTACGAGCATAGATCACATCAGCACGCCACACTCACCCAACCAAGTCGGCTCGTTCAAGCAAAGCTCTAACAAACCTTCTCTTAGTCAAATCTGAGCATTTGCCTCTGTAGGTTTCACTAACCAGCTCGAAAACACCTATAGACATCGTCAACAACAACCCAACAATCAAAACTAGAGTCAATGAAATAAGAAAAAGGGTGAGCGAATATTTCGCAGCGGTTATCATGAAAACCGAGAGGTCAATATTCGACACTGTAAATTCCACGCCAGGTATTTTAAATGCGAAATTTATCATAGCCAATATAACTGGAATTGAAAGCAAGGTCTGAAGCGGCTTAAGGCTGAAAAAGCTACTCAAAAAACGATCACCCAGCTGCTTATTCTTTCTAGACTCGGAGAGCATACCCTGAACTTCATACAAATTCTTGGCCAACTCAAAATACTTATCAGGCGGGACAGATAAATTCTTTTTAAGCCAAATGCTTTTGATAATTTCTCTATCTTGCTTTTTACAAAGCACTTCGGAAATATTTAAGCCTGACCTTTTTAGCTTGTCATATCTGTAAGCGGGCTCATAAAAAGCAATCCAAACTGCCAAACCGACGAATTCAAAAAGAACAGCTATCATTGCTAGGCCTGTGTTCGCATCCCGCCCTAACGCTAACTCAACCAAACTGTAGAACATAAAAAACATTGTTAGCACAAAGAAAAAAACTGATATCCAATACGCGATATTTTTCGGGCCATCCTTGAGAGATCTTGAATAGAACAAAGTTGAATACCTAACGGCCACTTTTTCAAAATCTGAAACTGTCAAAATCTGCACCGCAACCCCCTCTTAATTTTTTATACTGATTTTTTCATTACGCGTCGCTCATCATATCTTGAAAATGTCTGAAGTCTAATGGTCGAGTCAAGGGGTTGGTGCGGCCCGCAGCACCGAAGGGGCGAGGACTCGGCCCCTTGACGCGTTCGAGGCCAATAGCCTTCGCTAGGGTGACTGGGAGCGCTTCTATCCCAGGCTCCCGACGCCACGCGGGCGAGTGTGGGGAGTCCAGAGGGGCAAAGCCCCTATGGGGCGCATCGGAAACCACGGCCAGTTCTGAAGGCTGATCAACCTTCCCCTTCAAAAAGCCCTTTGCTTTTTTGTATAGCGCCTCAACGCATCAAGTCATTTTATGAAAAAAGCGAAAAATTTTGACCCATATATCGTTCCAAAGATAGTGGTACTAGTATGGTAAGACTGTGCTAACAAACTGGTAATTCTGTGGCTATAGCGTGTAACCATTGTGGTAGCTTTGTGGTAGCAATGTGGTAACTGCATGGTAAGATTGTGTACATATTGCGGCAACTCTGTGGCAACTCTGTGGCAACTCTGTGGCATCATGGTGCGAACATTGTGTAAGTACGTACTTTCTCTAGGCGCCGAGCCGTATTTGACCATATAAAAACTCCAAGCTACCTTCTCCGTGGAAATCATGATGATCGAGGACAGGGTGTGGTTTGAGCTACCGCGCACTTCGTGCTGGTATCTCACCGGGGCTCTTCCTCGCTTCGCTCGTCATCACCCCTAACCTGCCCTGCTCAGGGCTGCGCCCCGAGACCCCTGCCGCCGTGCGGCCATTAGAGTCGGAGTTTGTTATGGTCAATGGTCGTTCTGGTTCGGATACAAGGAAACGAACTGTGGTCGTTCACACTCGCTGTTTGCCCGAAGAGGCAGATGCATTGAAAGCTAAAGCTGAGGATGCAGGCATATCGTTGTCGATGTTTATTCGTTGTGCTGGATTGAGTCGCCGCATAAGGAACCAATCAGATCGCATCATCTGTGCAGACATAAAGACGTTTGCAGCTCAGCTCCGTAGTTTAGGCGGATTGCAAAAAAACTTATTTAATAGCAGCCGCGGTGCGTATTCACAGCAAACATCTGAGTTATTGATTGCGTTTAAGAATGCCGTTGACGAGGAGACAAGAGCACTCAAACGTATAGCGCCTGACGTCGAGGAAGTGGATAGCGATGATCGCTAAGATCGTTGGCCGACGAAGCGATGGAAAGACAAGTTTCCGTAGTCTATCCAAGTACATAAATAGTTTTCGACATGGTATTGATCCTGAGACCGGTGAGGTCACTGAAGGAGCTGTCGCAGTGCAAACTAACTGCCTTTCTGAGGACACCGCGTGGATTGAAATGTGGGGTACTTCGGTTCGAAGTAAGCGCACGAAAGATCCGGTAATGCACCTCGTTCTGAGCTGGTCAAAAGGAGACTGCCCAACCGATGATCAAGCTTTTGATGCGGGTAAATTTGCGCTCGCTGCTATTGGGCTTAACGGTCATGAGTATCTGTCGGCCATACACCGTGATACCGACAATGTGCACTTGCATATCATGGTGAATAAGGTTCATCCAGATAGACACCGAGTACCGAAAATGTCGTATTCGAAATTCACATTAGATAAGGCAATGCGGCAGATCGAAATTGACCAAGGGTGGAAACACGATAATGGGCCTTTTTCCGTCAAAGAGGTTGACGGTAAGAAGTCTATAGATTGGACTTATACGAGTGCGGCACACCGGCTCAAGGCACGGGAAGGGAGTCGCGCCGATTTGCCGGAGAAGGCCCGGCAGTTTGAAGTTCACAGTGGTAATGAGTCGTTAGCGAGCTATGCCAAAGGACCGCCCAAAGATGATGCCAAGGCGCTAATGGAATCCGCGAAAGCTTCGTGGCAGGCGCTGCATACGATACTTGCCACTCATGGACTTGAGTTGAGACCAGCAAATGACCGAAACAACGCTTTCTACGTGGCGTCGGTAAGTGATACCGCCCAGGCTCCGATCAAGGCATCTGAAATGGGGTTGGGTGGGGGAAAACTCATAAAGCAGCTTGGCCCATACGAGCCACTTAAAACCAGGTATTTTGACCGGGAAGCGTTAGAGAATCAGAACTACAGCAAGCATCGCCCATTGCGCGATCCAACCAAGCGTGCCGACAACCGCGAGAAGCGCGCCAAAGAACGCGCAGAGTTGCGCGGCAAATATGAAGGTTTTGTCGTTGAGTGGAAGGCTATGAAAGCTCCGGCTAAGGCTGAGCTAGCTCACACTCAGAAGTTGCGGCGTAAAGCCCTCACCGATCTACTTAGGGCAGAACGGGAAGGCATCCGGCGAAGTGGGCTAGACGGCAACCATCGCAGAGCACTTCTGTCGGTCGCAGCGTTTACTGCTGCGGCCAAACGAGACGAACTAAAAGCCATATTTAAAGCTGAAAATGCCAGTTTACGAAAAGAGAAACATCTTTCTTATCGGGAATGGGTTGCAGATTGTGCAGAGGTCGGCGATCCAGCAGCTATAGCGCAGCTTCGGGGCTTTTCCTACGCAGACAAACGCAAAGGCAAACATCCGCAAGAGCCGGATGTCGCGGACGTACAGCGACCCTACTTCACGGCTACTTCGGATAGCGATCTTGACCCGGCTAGACCTGCGAGGCTTTCGGAGCGCGTTACGTGGGCTGTTGATCGTTCGACTGGTGCGGTGAACTATACGGTCAATGACCGGCTGGCGTTCCGTGATGAAGGACGGCGCATCACCTTCAACAAGGACAGTCGAAACGATGCAGATAGTATCGAGATGGGGTTGCTGCTGGCGAAAGAAAAATTCGACGCTGTAGCGGTACACGGTGGGCAGGAATTCAGGGATCGAGTGCTTTCGACGGCGGTGGAGCGACGGCTGGATGTGCGGTTTGCTGATCCTGAACTAGAGCAGCAACGCAAAGAAGCAATCAAGGCCGACATTGATCAAAAGCGTCAGCGCTTCGTGGAGGATCAAAAGCAGCTCCATGGTATCCGTCAGCACGAGGCCAAGAAAGTGCACCGGCAGGCTGCTATGGCGCGAGATGAGGCCCGGCAGGCGCTATCAGCACCGGCACCGGTTCGGCCAGTCCGTGATTATGTTGAGATGGATGCTGTCGAGGCTGATGTGGCTCAGTATCGGTCCAGGCTAGATTGTACATACCGGGAGTCGTGGGGTGAGCGGCCAGACCCGGAGAAGGCAGTCGGCTTCATTGGCCAACACATGGCGAAGGGCAAGGCCATGCAGTGGGACAATGATTTTGGCAAGAACGTAGAGCGACCATCCGAGGCTCGGCGCGATCACTTAAACAGCCATCATCCCGACGCTATTAAGTTTAGAGATGATGCGTGGAATCAGGCGTTAAAAACGCATGATTCATCAGTAAATGCTTGGATAAAAAAGTGCGATTATGCGAGGCTCACGTTGATGAATACGCACGTTGATAGTGAGCCAGCAGTACCGAATCAGGACGTTCAGCGAGCAGCACGGCAGACCGAAGCTCAGCGTTTGCAGCAGCATCAGGAAGAACGAGAGCGTGAGCGTCAGAACTCATTGAACCGGGACTCGCCGGATTTGGATATGTGAGGGTGGATCATGCTCGATACAATGAAGTACGTGTGGCGGTTCAACCCGGAAACGCAAGAGTTCGACGATGTTTTGCCGCTCATGGTGCGTAACGACCCTGGGGCGTATTACGTCATTCGAGACGGTTTTGGTGATTTGTGGGTGCATGATCCTTGGGGGCGTGAGTGCCATGCGAATTTTGAATACGTAGAGGTATACGGTATGACATTCGATAGAGAGCAGTTCGACCAGGAAGGGGTCGATGGGCAGCGCACAACTGAAGAACCACCCACGAGGTCGCTGTATTATTCGCTCACCCCAGAGGAGCTGGACGATCTGCGTACAGAAATGCGCCGCGACGGCCAATTGATGAAAGAACGGCTTGCTGTCTGGGGCAAAAAATTTTGAGCCGTCTAATCGGTATCTGATTTTGTGGCGGCATAGCGAGCCTGTAAAGCCTTATAGCGTTCCACTATCCCGCGATAGGCACATTCAAGCGGAGAGCCGAGCTGTTCAAGGTTCGGCATTATTGGCAATCCTATTTCTGGGGACGCCAATTTTATCGAAGGTAGCCGACCGCGAGCTGGTGAGGGGCGGTCTACTCCGGCGTTCAACAGGGCGCGATTGAATGCATCCAAAGCTGCCCAGATAGCAGCTTTCCGGGACTCACCGACGGTACACGCCAGTTCGGTCAAGGCAGTGGCCGCATAACTCAACGTAAGAGGTAAAGTATTCAGTGACGCTTCCAGCTGCTTACGTCTAAACGCAGCATCGTGGGCTGTCTTCCACGCCTTCCACTCCTCTACTTCAGCCTTTGTTAGTAACTGGATTGCATGTTGCGGCAGCTCGGTATCCCATCGGCTGATCGTACAGACATAGGTTTGCTTTTGATTGCCGCCCTTGGTCGTCTCATCGAGCATGCGAACGCAAGTCACAGAGTTGCCAACGTACTGAATACCTAAAGTTTTGTTGTCTTGATACTTGAGCTTGAATCTCACTTTTCACCTTATCTGCTGGCAATTTGCTGAGTGACCGGAGTCTACGTTACGGACCATTCTAAATAAACATCATTGTTGCGATGTATACATACACCCCCATCAAGATGAAAATATATTTTAATAATAAAAACAATGGTTTAAATCAAAACTTTCTTAATAGATGGACTATAGTCCATAACCTAGTTTTTACATACCTTTTAAAGGATGCCGAACGCCTATAGACTTTCTCGTGAATTCCCCCCGAGAGACTATCCAGATGGCAGGAATGCCCTTTTCACCGTGTGACACAACGGACGGCGCAAGCAGTTGCTCAGATGCAAGTGTGGGAGTACTTAGAGCAGTCTTTGGGCCGGTCATTGACGCTTTGTCACAAGGCAATGACCCTGAAACGGTTACTGCGACCTCTAACGTGCTGGCCTCAATGTTCGTACAGTACAACTCTGGTCTGCTGATACTGGCGTCCTTATTCGTTTCGTATATCGCCATTATCGGCGTCGCTAACACGGCTAATGAGGGCGAAGCGATGGGCAAGGCATGGAGTTCGCTTTGGACTCCGCTGCGCATCGTGTTCGGTGGTGGAGCCTTACTGCCCGCTTCAAGCGGCTATTCGATTATCCAGATCATCGTACTGACAATTGGACTTTGGGGCATTGGTTTTGCCAACGGCGTATTCAAAGCCGGTGTTGAAAACGGGATTGTTAACGGATCGCTCAGCAGCGTTAGTAGCCAGCTTGGATTTGGCAGTGGCGCGAAGCCCAACCCAAACTATCCGTTGTACGACATTCGCCAGTTTGGCCAAGCCTATTTGGCGTCGAGCTGGTGCGCCAGATCCCTCAACGCAATTTACGGCTCGCTTGACCAGCATACCGCTGTACAAGCGCTTTCAACGCCTGACTCCAAGGTAGATGACGGCATTGGACGACAGGCTGCAACGTATCTCATCAAAGATCGCAATACGGCCACCAACCTTGGCGGTGGAACGCCAATTTGTGGATCGATCAAGGTCTATAGCTTTAGTGTTCCTGCGGAGCTGATAACGACCTCTACCTCTACGGGTTCAATTTTTGATCCTGCTACGATTACTAGCAATAAGGCCGCGATGCAGGCGGTACGGCTTGCCACGCTTAACGCCAAAATCATTGCCATGAACAAGGTGATGGCTGATATTGATGCATGGGTGAGAACTTGGCCCACGGATATAAACAAGAACGGATGGGATACCGTTAAGAGTGATCGCTTTAACCTCATTATCAATCAAGCCCAAAATACGCTCACTCAAAATCTAACGTCCCAAATGGCGAACGATACGACACTACAAAAGATAATGGCTAAGTACGTCGATGATGTAACAGAAGACGGCTGGGCAATGGCGGGGGGATTTTATCAACGTCTCTCCGGCATTAGGCAGGAGATGGGGGCTATGTTTGCAGAGCCTGTTGCAGTTGCAACGCAGCCAAACCTCAATATGCTGCCTAAAGACGCGGCGGCACGGTTGGCATTAAACAGTTACCAAACGGTCTATCTGTCAACGCCAACTAAAAAGTGACCCCCTTCCGTGCTAAATCGCCAACTTAGTTTTGACCCCCCTCGGGTTCATATTTTCGAGCCGGTTCGGCCCGAGAAGATTTGGTTCCTGCTTTGCGCTTGTCCTTGAGTCGATAGCTTTCACCTGTCATCTGCACGATATGGGCATGATGTAACAGCCTGTCCAGCATGGCCGCTGTCAGTGTTTGATCATCCGCAAAGGTTCCGGCCCACTGGGTAAACGGCAAGTTACTCGTGAGGATCAGGCTGCCTTGCTCGTAGCGCTTGGCGACAACATTGAAGAACAGGTTGGCTTCATCACGACCAAACGGCAGGTAGCCGATTTCATCGATGACCAACAACCCAGGGGCCATCACCACACGACTGAAGTATTCCTTGAGCCGTTCCTGGCGGTGCGCAGCGGTCAGTTGCAGCATCAAGTCAGCCGCCGTGACGAAGCGGGTTTTGATACCGGCCATCACTGCCCGGTAGGCCAGGGCGATAGCCAGGTGGCTCTTGCCTACACCACTAGGCCCCAGGAACACGATGTTCTCGGCACGTCCAACAAAACTCAGTGCTGCCAGCTCCTGGAGCTGTGCCCGGGGGACGCCGGTGGCAAACGCGAAGTCGTATTGCTCCAGCGTTTTCACAGCGGGCAGCGCGGCAGTTTTCAGCAGGGCCTGTCGAGAGCGTTCACTTCGGGCATCGGTCTCGGCAGCCAGCAGCTTTTCGAGGAAGTCGGCAAAGCTGTCTTCGCCGCTTGCTGCTTGTTGGGCCAGGTGCGGCCAGTCCACCCCGACGCGCTCAAGCTTTAGCCCCTTGCATAGTTCTGTCAGGCGAGCATGTTGAAGGTTCATGCTCTCACCTCCAGCAGTTGCTCATAAACCGACAGCGGATGCTGCAAGCTCTCGTACGGCAGGACCCGTCCCAGGCGTAGGCCTTGGGCGGGTTGTGGGCGCAGGCTCTGTGTTGGCAGTGGTAATAGTACCTGCTGCTCTTGGGCCAGACGTACCGCCGGTTGAACACCCGTCGTGCCGTGAATCCGCTGATGAGCGACTTCGTCGAGCCATTGGCCGATATGTGCGTTGGCCGTCACCACATCCAGCGTCAGACCCGCACTCTTGAGCGTAGCGGCCAACGGGGTAATGAAACTGCCCTTCAGATACCCGTTGAAGCGCTCAACCTTGCCCTTGGTCTGGGCACGGTAAGGGCGGCAGACCTTGGGAATAAAACCAAACTCATCGGCCAGCGCAGCCAATCGGGGATGCCAACGGTGCTGGCCCTCCCCAAAAGCATCTCGCTCGGTGATGATGGTTCCGGCGTTATCAAACAATGCCTGCTCGGGCACGCCGCCAAAGTAAGCGAACGCCTCCCGAAGCCCTGTCAGCCAGGCTTCGCTGTCCTCTCGCTCGGAGAAACGGACAAAGCTTGCTCGACTAAAACCAAGTGTCGCCACGAACGCCTTAAGCGGCTGACGGCCTCGTCGAATGGTGGTGAAGTCCACCTGTATCTGCTTGCCGGGCAGTGTCTCGAAACGTACCACCGGCTCTTCTGCCTTACGTTTGAAGGGGCGAATATAAGCCTTCAGACGACTGACGCCGCCGCTGTACCCCAATGCCGTGATCTCACGCAGCAGGACGGTCGCCGGAATCCAGTGTGGGCGCGCCGCCTCAATACGCTCGTGCAGGTAGTCCTTGAAGGGGTCGATTTTGCACGGACGTGCGGGTCTCACCTTGTCACTGGGTAGCGACCGGGCCTTTCGCAGGTACTTGCGCACGGTGTTACGCGAAATACCCAGCTCACGGGCGATGAATTTGATGCCATGGCCCTGACGGGCCAACACTTTAATTTCCACAGACTGCTCCTGGGTCAACATATTGGCAGCTCAAAGCCGCCAGTTTTACCCAGGGGGGTCAATTCTAGGTTGGCGTTAGGGGGTCATTTTTACAGTGGCGGTGACATCTATCAAGCAATTATTAGCAAATCGCTTGATGGCTCAAGCTACAAACAACCCGTAACGCCTAATGCAGCAGATATTAAAGCTGCTTTAGCTCCGGCATCGCTGGATGATTTGAATGTCGACACCTTGGGTAGCCGTGGCGACAGCATTATGAGTAACTTCATCGGCTGGGGCATGGAACGCGTTACAGCCACGCTGATTGGCACGGATGGTGATGTTGACGCAATTTCTCGTATCAAGACTACTGGTGATGTACTGGCACTTATGCAGGCATCCGCTATTACAACTAATCGTGTCGTGCATACTGCGTTATCAGGTGCCAAGGCCGTAGCAGCTGGGGTTGGATCAGTATCTTTTTTCGGAACTAGTGTTGACGCCACCCCGCTAGCTGACACGTTGCTTGAATGGGTAATCTACAATTTCTTAAAACCACTGGTAGAAGTCGCTAGCTGGGTAGGAGTATTAGCATTTTACTTTGGTGTTTTTCTGCCGTCACTGCCCTATACCATTTTCATTATTGCCGTGGTCGGCTGGGTGCTTGGTGTTCTGCAATCAGTTGTTGCTGCGCCACTATGGGCATTGACGCACATGACGCCAGAACGTTCGTTTGTTGGATCGCAGACCCAAGGTTATTTAATGTTGTTGTCCCTGTTTGCTCGACCTGTACTGATTGTTTTCGGTTTGTTTGCAGCGATGGCAATAGCAAATCCAATTCTGCTGTACATCAGTAAAGCATTTTGGGCGATGCACGCAGCCAACGTGACCAGTGCGGAGTCTTTAGGCTGGTTTGTTGAGTTCTTCCAGTGGCGCAACTGGTTAATCATGTATGGTCTGCTATTGCTGCCTGTCATCTACATGATCTTTGGACTATCGCAGACTTTGCCGGATGTGGTCTTGAAATGGATCGGCATCGGCATCGACTCTATGGGGTCGACGCAAGCTACTAGCGAGATGCGAAGCAACACAGAAAAATTTGGGCCAAGCAGTTTGGGCGGTGTTAGTGGCGGAACCAAGCCAATTCCAGGAGGAGGAACATCTGGCCTTCGAGTTGACAGCGGCAATAACGATGGTGGTGATCGGGGTGGCCGAAAAGACGGGGGGGCTCCACTTAACATAGGCCCACAAGGCGTTGCTCCTAATATGGCTGATGAATCATTAGGTGGTGCGTCCTCTTCTGAATCCTCGACCCGGCCCGGTGGCCGAGATGGTGAAAGTCTGATGCTGGGCCCACGAGGTGGTGTTTTGCCTGAGACTTCAGCTAATCCTGCGGAGTCAGATGGAAAAGATTCTTCGTCCGAAGTCAATAAATTCAATAGTCAGGACCGTAACGCAAACAACGACAAGCCCATAATTTCATAAAGGAATAGAAATCATGTCATATGACTTTAATGCAGAAACCACTGGGGTCATTATCGGCCGCAGGCAGGGTTACCAAAAAGGACGCAATGAAGGTTACGACGCAGGTTTTGAAGATGCAAATAGCCAATGGCTCGAGGTCAATAATAAATGGAAAGCGGGCTATGCCCAGCTTAAAAAAGAAAATGAACAGCAGGCAAAGACCATAAAAGAGGCAAATTTTGCAATGTCTAGTCTTGCGATTATTGCAATGAGCACAATGCATGGCTTAGGCAATGCAAATAACAAAGAAATAAACAAAGTTATTCTGCGCTATTGCGAGCTTTCCAAAAGTTGGTTGGATGGTGGTTACATACGCACTGCTCCCGCTCAGGAACCTGTCCTTATACAACTTTCACCTCACATTTGCGAGGTAATGCAAGGGTGGTGTGATCAAATAATCGAAGCACACAGACGAGAAAAGCTGCACATCCCGCACCGTGCACCATCAGAGTAATTTTCGCATCCCGTAGGCCAGTAGTCTGTACCAACAACCTTGGAGATCGGAACCATGAAACACAGATGTAAGGTAGAAGAATCACCCTCTCAGGGCATCATGGCGGTGCTCATCGCTGTAGCTGAAAAAATCCTAACAAATACTCCTGTAAAACGTCGCCGCAGTGCGCGTAAGGTGCTTTGAAATGACGATTTTGAAAACTGCAAAAAAGGCTGCAAAATTCACGTTCGTTTCTATGCCTCTTTCGATTTTCGGATGGCGTAACATCTCCACAAACCATCAGCATTTAAAAGACCTGGTGAACACGATCAGAAACCCGCATTGCCCTGCGTGCGACAGGGGAGTGATGTTCGTTCACAAAGACGCAGAGCCAGACAAAAATGCGCTTTACCCGTGGACTTGTTCGGGTGGCTGTGGCTTCAACGTTTTCACCAAGCGCGATCCACGCTCAATCAATGAGGTAGTGATTCCCCTCATTAGCAAAAGGGGTCGTGCCCGACTCAATGGCATGAGCGAACAAGAGCAGATGGGCTTGATCAAATCACACACACGACAATCACGGATGTTTTGGATACTAGCTGCGCTTTGCCCTTTGATCGCCTTGTACAGCCTCGCAACAGGCGGCATGGCGATGACCTGCATTAGCATCTTGTCGATGGCCTTGCCTTTCTCGATCCTTGCTATCAAGTGGAGCTATCGGGCTTGGCAGGTACACACCGGAACATTGTACGTCGAAGGCGCATTCAAGCAGTTTGTGAAGCGTGGCCTTTGGCTTCCAGGGGTGGAGGCATGATTGCGCATAAGTTTGTCCAAGGCGAGCTGCTGATTTTAGATCCAGCATATTGGGCCGCACTCGAATACGCTGCCGATCAGTTTTTGGCTCGTGAGGCCGCGTCTCGAAAATCCCGTCGAGACAATCCCATCCGCTCCGCTCGGGCCAAAGGGGCCTTGCCCCTCTGGACGCCCCAAGTCTGCCTTGCGACGCGGCGGGTAGCTGACGGGAAGAGCACCCATCAGCTACCCTTGCAGAGGCTGGGATTGTTCCAACCGCATCAAGGGTGAAGGCTTCGCCCCGGCGCTCCGTTCATCGGGCAGGCCCGATGAGCCGGTGCGGCGGCCCCTGACCCGGCTTTCACTCAGAACAGATATGCTCAGTCCTTAAAGCTATTCGAAAACAGGATAACGCCGAAGTTAGAATCATGAGTTTAATTTAGATGAGAAAGGGCTAAGCGACGCCTTACCGATAATCTTGCCACTAAAGTGCTCAGTCATCGTGCTCGAAAATAAATCGGAGACAACTTGAGGGTTGAACTCTAATGAGTGCTCGAAGAGGACAGCATCATGCATAGGAACTTTTAAGCCTGCCCCCGCCTCGTCCCGAAGTTTCATCAAGGATTTCTTGAAAATCAAAGACGCTGTACCTTGCACTAACTGGCTCACAGCAGATCGCTTTTCTTTGTCTGTTAGGGGACCCGTTCGATCTCGCTTGAGGTAATTACCTAGTACTGTGCCGATTCTCTGATCTGTACCAAATGAATCATGGACGGAAATTTTCCACTCTTCAAATTTGCAGAATTGCTTGAAAAAGGTTTTGGTTGCACGCCGATCAGCGCCATACCCGAAAGCTGCATCTATTAGATGTCTATTTTTCATACCATAGGCGTAAGAGAGGAAAAGCCGTTTGGCTTCTTTTCGCCGGCCCTCACCTTCAAATATATCATTGGCCACCTGCTTATAAAGGTCGCCATCCGCATACAATTCTAACAACTTCTCGTCGCCGGATAAAGCAGCCATAATTCCCGCTTCATATTGCTCATAGTCCACATAAGAAAAAGCGCGGCCTTCATCGGGAACAAGTATATCTCTGTGATGCTTTGCTAGATTTTGCAGAGACGGATCTTTAAAGTAAATTCTCGATGTAATGGAGCCGAAGCAATCAACTATGGGATAAATTCTTTTTTGGCTCAGCGGGATAGCGTTGAGAACACTTCGAGATTTTGCGATTTTTCTCAATCTTAGGAGATCGATCGCGAAGTTATCATTCATCGGAACAAAGTTGAGTACATACTCAACATCTACGCCCAAAAAATCGTAGCCCATAGGTTCAAGCCGACGAATTATGTCGTCATTTGATGGCAGCTCAAGGGGTACGTCGTATTTTGCGGAGAACTGCTTCAGAGCCATATAATAATCGAACTCGATATTCTCTTTATGAATCCTAAGCCTTGTCGTGTCAATTGCAATTCCCGCCGCTGCGGAACTAATCAGGTAGTCAGCAACGGGGCGCTCTACTGTTGTATACCTTTCCCATTCATTATTGTCTTTAGCAACTAATTCTGTCTTCACCGATAGATTGAATAGAGCTTCCCCAATCGTCTGTAATATAACCTCGTCAATTGGAGATTTTTTTTGGAATATATCAATGTATGATTTAATCACCTCGCTGTCAGCGAAATCTTGAAGCGCACTCGAAATATCTATTTTTTCTCGTTTTTCACGATCACCCTTTACGCCTGAGGACATTATTCTAAGTTCCTCCAAGTCGGTTACAGTTTTCGGCAATCTACGAGCAGACGCAAATATCCTTGGAGCTATCAGCCAATAATCATGGCAAACTATTTCAGCTTCTTCGAGCACCAATTGCTGAATAGTAACACTACTCAGCGTGCTATCTCCCCAAAAGAAAAACTTATCATTTCCTGAGTCAGTATAATCCCGGACAAACATAAGCACTTTCTTTGCTTTAATCATAGGGAGTTATTTCTTCATATAGGTCTAGTGGGCTTCGCGGCTCCCTATCAAGAAGAGGCAAGCCATTATTATAGTGCGATCGAGCTCGATCAACTGTCCCCTTGAGTTTAATGGATAACTCAGGGATCAGTGGCTTAAGGGTATCCCTATCTAGGTCACTAGTTGCCAGTAGAAAATTTCGCTGATGGTAATAGGGCCAGGTTGATCTGAACCTTTCTATCAGCGGCACTAGCAACATACTCTTGCCTACGCAGCGAAGATATATAAATATTGCGGGAATTTCGGGCTGGAGTAGGTCAAGGCGAATTCGATCAAGTGCAAGTTCTATCAGGCTTTCAGACTTATACAATTTTTTTTGAAAGCAGCAACCACAGATGGAAATTTTGCCAAGAGTGAATAGATTTTTCATAATCACTAAGGTGCTTGGAAATCTGATCTAGATCATTCTCATTGAGTGCTAACACTCCGAGTATTCGGCAATACTGATCTGTTGATGCAGCATGTTCTTCCAACGTTTCAATTAGCAACTTTTTGAGATCTGTAGCTACAGAGTTATGGACGTCAAACAGGTTTGATTCAGCTAATTGTATGAGTCTGTTCACAGCAAACCGAAACTGTCGGGACTGCGTCTGCCTATTATCTATACATTCCTTTAGAAGATCGTAAATATATTTTGCAGAGCGAGCGATGACTCTCCGACTCCTAGAGCGCCACATGCTATCAATCGTCATGGTGCGATCATCGGTTGTGGGAAAGTGCTCTGCTATTTCCGTGTCTGAATTATCCTTAGTAAGTATTATAGTCTTTCCGGGGTTGATATTCATACCGACCGTTCGGAGCTGACTAATGAGCTCCGTTAGAACTTTTTTTGCGGAGCGCGGTGATGTGCATATTATTCTAATGTCATCCACATATCGGTAATAGTCATGCCCCATTGTGACCATGGCCTGGTCAACAGAATTAAGCACAATGTTAGCGACGAAGGATGATGCATCTCTATTTTGGGGAAGCCCATGAAGGTCATCATAGCTCCATCTAGCTAAAAGCTCACAAAGCGTATGTATAGCGTTTCGTATCAAAGATTTTTCTGGACCTGTCGCGTTAACTTTCGGCAATAGCTTTTCGAATGCGCTTTTTATCGAAGCGACAGTAATATTTTCATAATAATTCAACAAATCAGTGACCAGTAGGCTCTGATTGTTTTTTAGCGCCGTCTTTGTTACCCCCTCAAAGGTTTTCCAAAGCTCAATCCTGCTTTTAAATATGTATCGCTCGGATGTTCTGTGCTTATTATAGCGATGACTCAAAACCCGATGGGAGAGTAAGGGATCGAAAAAAGGCATCAAATAGGAGCAGATTGCTTGGTATATGAATCGATCATAAAAATCCGTCTCTAATGAGTATCGGATTCCGAGCCCTTTTTTGGGTATGTCATAAATCTTTCTATCGCCTCCCAAATATCTACCGTTATCAGCTGACAACAGCATTCTCAAAGTATCACTAAGTGATGATTTACTCTCAAATAAATCTCGATGCTGGATCGCATCTACGAACCAGTCACTTCTCATATCCTGGTTCAGATGCTGTAACACGGCTTCCGTATTTATGGTAAACGCCAACAGTTCAAAGCTCTCAATTTTTGTCTTAGCTATGAGGTGTCGAGCGTTACACTCATCAACTAGTTTTGAGAGCTTCGAGCGAACAGACTTTCCTCTCACAAGTGAGTCATTATCTGCAATTGAACTTATCAGGTCATCAATTTTTTTGATTAAAGAATTAGCATCTTCTGGAATAGAGGATTGGTCGACCATTTTAATCTCCTTGATTCCATCTCGTAGTCATGACCGTTCCGTGTCTCTGCCATGCCTGTATAGTGAAGCGAGACAGGAGAGCTTTTGACGATGAGTAGCACCGCGTTTAATCAGGCATCTAAAAATCCTCCCATAAAGATGGCTATGATGGCCACGAACCTCTGAATTGCCTCCGGACACCCCTATACCAGGATGTCCCCTGGACCGGCGAGGACCTGCTGGTGCGTTCTGAGCCTCCAGGGCGAGGCGGTAAGCGACGCATGGCCACAGTCCGATGCCTCAACAATTGATTTTGCCGGGAAACCCACACTTTCGCACCATAATGCATTCACATCTGCGTCTGTCATCTCAGTCACGTAGCTAACCTCTGCACGAGGCCGTAGTAACAACCGGGAGGGTCAACCGTGCTTTAGCGATACTTTGTCCTTCCACGCGTCGACCACCGAGTGACGTGCGGACGCCTAATGGTTCGTCTGACGCGAATCAGCGGTTATCGGTCGATACTACATGGGAATGACTCGGTGCTATCTGGTGGCCGAATGAAGCAGAGAAGTGGCAGATGAGTATAAAATCGAGTACAAAATTGTCTTTTTATCAATTAATCGTTAATAAACAAGCACATAGACAGATATAGACCGTTTAACGTCTGATTCGAGTATCCGGTTTCAGGAGCATCCTGAAACACTTCGAACTGCACACCTCGATAAAACCGCGCCCTGGCGCGGTTTTGTCGTTTTGAGGCTGCGCTCCTGTGACAGCTACCGCATAGCTACCACAGGTTATCGATCATCCTACGCTCACGGTACGTCATCACTCCCAGGCACTGGAGCTTTATCGCAAGACAGGTTCACGCCCTCCCCGGTCAGCCCTCCACTTGGGGAGGCGTCACATCCCTGATGATATTTCCGGGTAACGTCATCGAATGGGCCGGTGTCGAGGACGCCTCCAACTCAGGTGGCAAACACATAGACAGGACAAACCGGTCCTTCCCCAACGAAAAACGCCCCGCAAACAGGTTTGCGGGGCGTTCGGACCAGCATGCAGCGGATGCCGGATTACTTCTTCAGACGACCGTAACGGTCTTCAAAGCGCACGATGTCGTCTTCGCCCAGGTACGAGCCGGACTGCACTTCGATCAGCTCCAACGGCACCTTGCCAGGGTTGGCCAGCGAGTGCTTGACGCCCAGCGGTATGTAAGTGGACTGATTCTCGGAAAGGATCAGTTCCTGATCGTCGCAGATAACCTTGGCGGTACCGGATACAACGATCCAGTGCTCGGCGCGGTGGTAGTGCATCTGCAGCGACAGGCACTCGCCTGGCAGTACGCTGATGCGCTTGACCTGATAACGCTCGCCGAGATCGATCGTGTCGTAGTGGCCCCACGGGCGGTTGACCAGTGGATGAGTGACGAACTCAGGACGCTCTTCTGCCTGCAGACGCTTGACCACGTCCTTGACCTGCTGGCTGTTGTGCTTGTTGGCAACCAGGACGGCGTCCTTGGTTTCGATGACGATCAGGTCCTCGACGCCGACAGTGGCTACCAGTCGATGGTGCGACTGCACCAGGCAGTTGCGCGTGTCGATGGCCATCACGTCGCCTTCAAGGCGGTTGGCGTTCTCGTCGTGCGGGCCCACGTCCCAGATCGCAGCCCAACTGCCCAGATCGTTCCAGCCTGCGTCCAAAGGTACGACCAGACCGAGATCGGTGTGCTCCATGACCGCGTAGTCCACTGACTCATCAGCGCACAAGGCAAACTTCTCGGACGAGACGTGCAGGAAGTAGCTGTCGGCATCGGAGTCAGCCAAGGCTACGCGGCATGCAGACAAGATGTCGGAGCGATGCTTTTTCAGCTCAGCCAGGAACACCGAAGCACGGAACATGAACATACCGCTGTTCCACAGGTAAGCACCCGAGGACAGGTATTCGGCAGCCATTTCCGGCGAAGGCTTCTCCTTGAACGCCTCGATCGCGAAGCCACCCTGAGCAATGGATTCACCACAGTGAATGTAGCCAAAACCGGTTTCAGCGTGAGTCGGGGTAATCCCGAACGTCACCAGGCGACCCGCCTCGGCGTGCACCTGAGCAACTGCTACCGCTTGTCGGAAAGCTTCTTCGTCGTGGATATGGTGATCGGCAGCCAGTACCAGCAGAATCGGGTCGGTGCCATCAGCCGTTGCTTCGAGCGCAGCCAGAGCGATGGCCGGCGCAGTGTTGCGGGCGAGCGGCTCGAGGATGACACGACGACTGCCCATCTTCGCAACACGTAGCTGCTCGGCGACGATGAAGCGGTGATTTTCGTTGCTCACAACAACCGCAGGCGCGTGTTCAAGGCCTTTCAGGCGAGCCAGTGTGCGTTGAAACATGGTTCCCTGATCCTGGCCATCAAGGGCAAGAAACTGCTTCGGGAAACTCTGCCGCGACAAAGGCCATAACCGCGAACCACTACCGCCAGCCAGAATTACAGGGGTGAACATAGATGCTCCATTCTTGGGCCACTAGGGCGTGGCAAAGGCCCATTATCCGGGTGCTCTGGCTGCTATGCAACATGAAGGCCACAACAATATGCCTACCATTCAGTAACTCCGCCGCCGTAACTGCTCACCACCCCGTGCGAGCCGGGTCGCCCCATGTTAGTCTGCGCGCCCGATTCCGCAGCCGATTCCGCATATCCGCCGCACGCAAGCGTAATCCGCTGCCCTGGTACACCATTGAGAAGTGATGTAATTGATCGACATCGAGAACGACAGAACATGGATATAGGCTTGAGTTGTACTGTCTGGGCGAAAGGTGAACGTGCCGGCCATCTGGACGGCATCGGCATATATTCCCGGGCGCTCTGGCACAACCTGGACAAGCTGAGTCAGGCTGAAGATATCCACGTCAAACCTTACGCTTTCGGCAAGCAACTGCCAGTGCTGGCCTGTGGTCAGCCACAACAGTTGTCCAGCGACTACCGCATTCATGCGGTGCTCAGCAGCGTACTCAAACTGCCATTGGGTAACTCAGCAAGCATCGCCAAAGACGTTCAGCTGTTCCATGCCACGGATCATCACATACCGCGGATCAAAGGCGTGCCTGTCGTCGCCACGATCATGGACATGATTCCGGTATTACACCCGGAATGGATCAAGCAAGACCTCAAGCGCCTGAAAAGCTGGCTGTTCACAACCAGCATTAAACGTGCCGATCACATCATCACCATCTCCGAATACAGCAAGCAGGACATGATTAGCCACCTGGGCATCGCACCAGAGCGCATTAGCGTCACGCCCCTGGGCGTGGACCCTGTGTATTTCGAGCGCATCGGCGCCGCCGAGCGCAACAGGGTGCTGGGCATGTATGGCCTCAAACCCGGCTTTTTTCTGGTAGTCGGCACACTGCAGCCTCGCAAGAACCTGCAGCGCGTGCTTGAAGCCTTCCAGCAACTGCCCGCACAGGTACGTAAAGAGCATCCGTTGGTGATTGTCGGGCGTGACGGTTGGAGCAACGAAGAACTGCTACCGCAGCTTGAGGCGCTACAACAACGTGGCGAAGGCCGTTGGCTAAGTTACCTGCCACAGAATGAGGTGCTGGCGCTGCTGCAAAGTGCCGGAGCGCTGGTGTTTGCTTCGCTGTATGAAGGGTTCGGCCTGCCGGCCATCGAGGCATTCGCGGCACAGTGCCCGCTGATCGCATCCAATAATTCTTCACTGCCGGAAGTGACAGGCGATGCAGCATGGGCTGTCGACCCGCACAGTGCAGAAAGCATCAGCACTGCAATGCTCGCCGTCCTGGAACAGCCTGAAGAACGTGAGCGCAAGGTTCAGTCAGGGCTGGGGCGTGCGCGTCATTTCAGTTGGGATGCCTGTGCGCAGAACACGCTGGATATCTACCGCAAGGTGCTGGCGGCTCGTCGCTAGAAGAGCCACCAGGCACAAGCCTTGAAGCGCGCCGCAGGTGCGATCAGGGCGTCTTTTTCAAGGCTGAGTCCGCAGCCTTCTCGACTGCCGGATTGGTACCACCCAGCCAGACATTGACGCTGTCGACGCTCTCCTGTGGCGGGCGGCCTGCCCATCGATTGAGGATGAACAGGTTGGTGATGAAGTCGTATTGCGCCTTGAGCAGGTCACGCCGCGCCTTGAACTCGTTCTGCACGCTGGTCAGCACATCGACCGCGTTAACGACACCATAAGAAAAGGCTTTTTGCGCCGCAATGCTCGATTGCTCTGACGATGCCAGCGCATTCTTGTTGGCGCGGATCTTCTCGACACTGGAAAACGCCGTCAGGTAGGCGTTGGTGGTTTCCTTGACCACCTGACGGCGCACGCTTTCCACATCCTGCTCGGTGGCCAGTTGCTCGTTGTACAGGCCACGAACCCGCGCAGAGGTCGAGCCGCCGCTGTAAATCGGCACGCGCACACCGATCGTCGCCACATAGCTGTCGCTGCGCGGTGACAGGGTGTTGTCATAGCCCACGTCACTTTGCTGGGCACCCAGAGTAAAGGTCAGGGTCGGATAATGCCCGCCCTTGCCTTCACGTACGGCCGCGTTGGCGACGTCGAGGCTGCTTTCACGTGCCTTGAGCAGCGGGTTGCTGTCGATGGCCTGGGCCACCCAAGTGTCCATCGATTTGGACGGCACCGGCAGCGCAATGTCGTTTCTGATGCGGCTAAGCGGCTCAGTGATCGGCCGGCCGACAATTTCAGAGAGCGCAGCACGGCTGAGCCTGATCTGGTTGCGGGCATCAACCTCTTGGGCGGCCAGCAAATCGACACGCGCCTTCAGATCCAGCAGATCAGTGACCACGGCCATCTTTTTTTCGTACATCGCACTGACCCGATCCAGGCTCTTTTGCGTCGCCCGGCGCTCGGCCATGATCAGCTCGAGTTCATCGTCGGCAGACAGCGCCTGGAAATACCGTTTGGCCAGGTCCACCGTGGCCTCAGCCTGGGCATCTTCGGCCTGATGCCCCTTCTGCTCCGTCGTGCTCTTGGCCTTCTGGTAGGTTTCCCAGGCCTGCTTGTTGTACAGGTACTGGGTCAGGTTGAGCGAATAACTGGAGTTGTTATAGATCTCGCGCTGCGTGTCGTCCTTGCGCAGGATCCGGTTGTAACTGCCGTTTGCACTCACCTGCGGCAACAGACCGCCGAGCGCATCGCGCTCACTGTCGACTGCAGACTGGGCACGCAGGTAGGCAGACAGCATGCGCGGGTCTTCCAGACGAGCCTCGCGATACAGCTTCATCAGATCCACGGAGTATGCCGAAGCGCTGGTCACCTGGGGTGTAGCGGGCTGCGTGGGGTCTGCATGGACCTGAATGCTGGCCAACCCGAGGGAAAGGAACACAGGAACGAAGCGCAGCACGGTCATTCCTCGATCATCGATTTGATAAACACATTGGACGCCGGCTTCAACAGGTATTGAAGCATGGTCCGTTCACCAGCATTGATCAGCACTTCAGCGGGCATGCCCGGCTGCAACTTGCGGTCGCCAAGACGCTTCATGCCTTTCTCGGTCAGTTTTACCCGAACCAGGTAATACGGCTCACCGGCATCGTCTTTCAAACGGTCAGCGGAGATGCGCGTCACCTCCCCCTCGATGACAGGAGTGGTGGCACTGTTGAAGGCACTGAAGCGAACGTCTGTCAGCTTGCCGATGGAAATCCGGTCAATGTCCGTGATAGCGACATGAGCCTCAACGACCAGCTCGGAAGATTCCGGCACGATATCCAGCAATGGCGTACCGGCGCTGACTACGCCGCCCACCGTATGAACTTTCATGTCCAGAACCATACCGTCCTCAGGAGCCCGAATGACCACGCGAGACAGACGGTCCTGCAGCGCGGTAGCAGTCTCCTGCAAATCGAATACCTTGGCCTGCACATCGCTCAACTCTTTCGCCACGTCAGAGCTGAAGTTCTTGTTCAACTGAATGATCTGCAGCTCGGTCTCACTGATCTGTAGCTGAGTCTTGGTGATCGTTGACTCGTGATCAGCCACTTCGGACTTGAGCATGTCCAGCTTGCGCTCCTGCTCAAGCAAGCGCTGCTTGTCGACAAAGCCCTGGGACAGCAGATCCTTCAGCTCGGTGATCTCACTGCTGTAGGATTTTTCAAGGCTGATCTTGGTGCGGATCATGTCTCGCAGACCACTTATCTGCTGCTTCAATTGCCCGATGCGTTCGCGTTGTACCGATATCTCGGTCAGGCGGGAATTTTTCCGGGTGCTGAATACCTGTTGCTCGCCTGCTATGGCTTCTTTGGCGCGCACGCTGTCCGTACCACTGATGGTCAGTGGCGGAATCGAGGGCAGCTCGTCGCGCTCCGCGCGCAGTCGTGCCTCCCTGGCCTGGGTGGAAATCAGCTGGTTGCGGGTCGACTCGTATTGAGAGCGCAATTGCGAGTCGTCCAGCACGATCAGCGGATCACCCTTTTGAACGGTGTCCCCATCACGGACAAGCAGCTCCTTGACGATACCGCCTTCAAGATGCTGAACCGTCTTGCGATAACTCTGCACCATCACCACACCTGAGCCGTACACCGCACTGCCCAGTGGAGCGAATGCCGCCCAGGTGCCGAACAGACCGAAGGTAACCAGTACGATCGCCACACCGATCCGGCGAACCCCGCGATCAGAGGTGGGCATGTCATCTGCATCCGCCTCGAGCGTGGATATTGTCTTAATGCTCATTCATGAATTCCTTTCACGCGCCAGGTTGCGCAGGTTGCGCCGGTGCAACACCGGTGGCTGCCGGAGCCACCCGCTGCTGAGCCTGCTGCGCCTTCGCCTGTTGCTGTGCCAGCTCGGCAATGACCTGATCACGCGCGCCGTACAAAGTGATGGTGCCGGCGTTCATGACCATTACCCGGTCAAGCCGCGACAGAATATTGGGACGGTGAGAGACGATGAATACCGTGGCACCTGACTCCTTTATCAGTTGCAGCGCCACGCTCAGAGCGCGCTCGCCGACTTCATCGAGATTGGAGTTGGGTTCATCCAGCACAATCAACCGCGGGCTGCCGTAAATAGCCCTGGCCAGACCGATGCGTTGCCGCTGTCCACCGGACAGGTTGACGCCATCACTGCCGATCACGGTGTCGTAGCCGTCAGGCAACTGCAGGATCATTTCATGCACGCCCGCGGTGCGCGCCGCCAGAACGACTTTATCGGGGTCGACCTTGGCAAATCGAGCGATGTTATCGCTGATGCTGCCCTCGAACAGTTCGATGTCCTGTGGCAGATAGCCCAAGTGCGGGCCAAGCTTCTGTTTATCCCAGGCACTGATGTCGGCACCGTCCAGACGCACTGTACCGTGTTGCGCTGGCCAGATGCCCAACAGGGCTCTTACCAGGGTCGATTTGCCTGCTGCGCTCGGCCCGACAATACCCACAATGGTGCCAGCCGGCGTTACGAAACTGATGTTGCGAATAACCGGGTTCTTGCCACCCGGCGGTGTGACTACCAGGTTTTCGACCTGAATATGCCCTTCGGGATCAGGCAAAGCCATGCGATCCGGCTCGTTATGCAGCTTTTCAAGCGTCTCGTTCAGACGGTTGTACTGCACGCGGGCAGCAACAAAACCTTTCCAGGTATTGATTATCTGGTCAACGGGCGAAAGAGCGCGCCCCAACAAAAGCGAGCCGGCCATCATTAAGCCCGGATTGATCTGATGAGTAATCACCAGATAAGCCCCCAGCGCCAGCATGATTGATTGCGCCCAGTTTCTGAAGGTTCTTGAAATAGAGCTGATCGTCCCGCTTTTGTCACTGGCATCAGACTGCAGAACCAGGACCCTGCGCTGCCGCTTGCCCCAACGGGCCATCAAGGTGTCAAGCATGCCCATCGACTCGATGACTTCTGCATTGCGCAGGTTTTTGGTAGTCAGAAGGTTTGCAGTCAGGCTTTGCTGGTTAGCCTCGGTCAGTGCCTTGCCAGTAAAACGGTGGTTCAAGTAAGCCAATACCACCAGAACGATGGCAGAACCCACCGTCATCCAGCCAAACCAGGGGTGGAATATGAACATGACCGCGGTGTAAATCGGCAGCCAAGGTGCGTCAAAAAATGCGAACAGGCCATTGCCCGTGAGAAATTGACGCAGTGAAGTCAGGTCATTGAGTGATTGGGCCGACGCATCCATGCCGCCACTTCTCAACGCTTTCCTGAAACTGGCTTGGTAGACGTCGCGACTTAGCAAAACGTCGAGTTTGTTGCTGATACGGACCATGATTCTGGATCGGACCCACTCCAGCGAGCCCATGGTGATCATCAGAACAGTCATGATCAGGGTAAGCATGATCAGTGTTGGAGTGCTGCTACTGGGCACCACCCGCCCAGAGACCTGGATCATGTAAAGGGTGGGGACCAGCATCAAGGCGTTTACGAACAGACTGAAGAAACCGACTGAGATAAAGCTGCCTTTGCAAGCCTTAAGGGCTACCTGCAAATTATTTTCGTGTGAACGACTCATAGAATCCGTACTGATGAGAAATCGGTAAACGCGCGGCAGTGTAGCACCTGCTTTTGGCCCACCACAGCATCAAAGCACGATCAAAACACGCAAATATGAACGCGTGCAGGTGAATACTTTTTATGCATCCAAGGGGAAAACGGTGACGGAAGCTGAACTGCCGAGTATTCACGTAACGGCTTAAAGTTCAACTTTTTAAAAAGTGCAATATATGAAGGAGCGCAATACAGAAAAGGCAGCTTGAGCGGCAATGCCTCAAAAGCGTCGCTGAGTTACAGATGAACGGCATACAAACGCACCGACGCGGTGCGCCCTTTTTTTTGCTGAAACGATTAACGCACCTAAACAGCGCAGCCATAGAACTTCCACATTACATAGAACTTCGACATTACTCAGAAGCGATCTTGATTGGCACCGCTGACGCGACAGGCCCCACTCACATTTGATCAACCAACTACGAAACATCTTGTATCAATTAAACACGCATAAGCAAAGACCAAAAAGATTTATGGCACTCTGCCACCCAAAGGCCTGAGAAGTACGTTCTAGAGGGAAATTGACCAATCGGAAAATTCCTACAGAATACGCCTAAAATCGAACTTATTAGAATTGACTTTTCCTACAAATGGACTAGTCTCGCAGTCTGGCCAACACAGCCATCGACCATAGGTAGCAGTACCCGAGTAGTGTGTTACAGCCCTTTAATGGACTAACGGCATAGCCGCTCAGGATAAGAAGGAATCTTGTTGGGTGCAGTCTCCAGAACTTGATGGATTGAAGATCAGCTCTCGCGTGACGCTGCTCGAGCCAGGAATGTACATATTCCGTTATGCCTCGCAGCCACCCGTAGACAAACCTGTGTGCATCGCACTGCAGCAAGCCCCCCTTGGTAAAGGCTCCATCGATTTCTTTCCAGCCGAAGGTGTCAGTAAGAACATGCTGACCCGGTTGGGCGATACCATCGTTGCTCGCGTCAAGGGCGGCATCACCACGGTTCTGATCACCGAATACCATATGTTCGACGCAGTCATCGACCCTATCGACTTGCGCATCGACCGAATCGACACCTCCACCGCCATCATGCGCAATTTAACGATCGCTGCGACTGCCGAACCGAGCGCGGCAATCTCGTCGACTCTCACGCCCGTTGCGCTGAAGCTGGTCGCGCATCTGCAAGGCGAAGGTGATGTGATGTCTACGGAAGGCTGGACCGGTGAACCTGACGGCACCCGGCG
Organism: Pseudomonas cerasi; assembly: GCF_900074915.1. Taxonomy (GTDB): domain Bacteria; phylum Pseudomonadota; class Gammaproteobacteria; order Pseudomonadales; family Pseudomonadaceae; genus Aquipseudomonas; species Aquipseudomonas cerasi. The sequence continues at coordinate 961,269 of NZ_LT222319.1, read as the reverse complement.
CCTTGAAGGGTTTTCCATCCTGTGGGACGACAAGCCGGCAGGCGTGGACCTGGTTTACACCTCCACTGTCGCCGGCTCCGGCCCTAGCCCTAATGTCGCTACGGGAGCCTTCACCGGTACCCGTGGCAAGTCTTTGCCTCTGGTTTCAGCAGGTTTCAGCCTGGTCGGACCCGATCGGCATTTTTACGAATTGTCTGGCCACCTTGTCTTTCGCGGCGCTGCGCCGCAGGTCATTGTCGCCAACCAGATGATGTACGGCCCCACCGGCACAGAGCCCCTGGTGGCGTTACACATTTGCATCGCACCCGCTACGAAGATGAACGCTGCCCGCTATAAGTCTCCGTGGGAAAACTCTGCATTGACGCAGAAAATTAGCAGCACAGGCCAGATGGCCTGAAGTAACAGGAATTTCCCATGCAATATGATGCCCCGGTAACAGCAACCGAGTTCAGCTCGTTCTTGACCGCTACCAGCCTGACCGACAGCACCACTGCCGCAATCAGCACTCTGCTGGCTCTGGACAGCGCTTCCACCGTAAACCTGGCTAGCTGGGATGGTGTAAATGCTCTTGAGATTCCTACTGGCCAAACCGGTACTACCGACGTGATCACTGGCACCATCGCGGGTGCGCTTGGCGATCTGGTCTCCCTGAACGTGACTCCCGATGTGGCTGCTGCCAAAGCAATCATTCTGGACAGCCAGGCCAACCTGCACGTCAACATCACTCCAACCGTTGCTACCGACGCCGCTGCCGATGTTTCCTCGCAGGCTCGCATCGCTGTTTCGGCTGATGCTTCCGCTATCACTCAGTTCGTGCTGACCACTGGTACGGGCGATGACCTGATCATCGTCAGTGGCGATCAGAACAACTTCATCGACGCTGGTGCTGGCAACGACACCATCATCACTGGCAACGGTAACAACACTGTTATCGCTGGTGCTGGCAACAACAACGTGATCACTGGTAGCGGCAACGACACCATTGTTCTGAGTGGCACCAACCATGCAGACGTTGTCAACGCTGGCGCAGGCTACGACGTTGTACAGCTGGACGGTTCGGTTGCTGACTACACCTTCGTTACTGGCAACAACTTCAACGTCAACCTGACCGGCGCGCAAACTGCAGCGATTACTGGCGCTGAGTTCCTGACCTTCGTAGGCACCGCTGGCACTGAAACGGTCGTATTGGCACAAAGCGAAGCTGAAGCTTCAGCCCTGCGTCTGTATGACGGGCTGCTCGGTCGCGATGCGGATCTGGGCGGCGCTCAGAACTTCGCTAACCAAGTCAATGCAGGAACTTCGCTGACCGATATAGCCAACGAGTTCTTGAATTCTGACGAGTTCGTCAACACCTCGACTTTGGCTCCTATCAACACGCTCTATAACGAGTTGCTGGGCCGTACTACTGGCGCCGATGGTGGTGGCCTGCAAACCTGGCAAACACTGTTGGCTAATGGCGGTACGCTTGGCGACGTAGCTGCAGGCATCGCTGGTTCTGCCGAAGCACAACGCTTTGACCAGTCAAACGCTGAGTTCGTCCAGGATCTTTACGCCGCTGCACTGGGTCGTAATGCTGATCAGGCTGGTCTGGATAACTGGGTGAATAACCTGTTCAACGGCTCTACTCGTGCAGACGTAGCCAAGGCGATCGTGAACTCCGATGAAGCTGCACTCAAGGCAGACAGCGATTTCATCGACAACCTGTACCTGACCGCCACCGGCCGTGCTTCTGATACTGCTGGCAAGGCAACCTTTACCGACATCCTGGCTAACGGCGGCACTCAAGCTGACGTCGCTATCGGCATCGTTGGTTCGGTAGAAGCAGTAGCACATAACGACAACGTTATCGTGCTGCACGGCGCGGTGTAACTAGCCCCGTCGTTGTAACAAATACGCCCGGCCGCAAGGCCGGGTCGTATACAAAAAGGGGCGACTTTCGGGTCGCCCCTCTTTTATTTTTAAAGTGAACACGCCAGCTTATGTCCAGACACCTCGACCGTGGGCGAGAAACGCTCATGGATATGTTTCATCGCCACCGCCAGGCCGATGAGCACGACCTTGCCACCGTGGCACTCGAGTGTGCGCTGCAGACCCCTGAATACCGTCCGGAAGCACTGGTCTGGAAAGGTATCGAGGCCCTGCCGCAAGACCCAAAGCTTGCCTTTATTTATTTGCTCAACGCCGCGCACGCGTTTCCTTTACGTGCGGACATTCACGCCCTCCTCGGGCGCAGCATCATTGCCCAGGGTCAGCCGTTACTGGCCAACCGTTACATGAGTAATGCCTGGCAAAAGCTGCCTGCTGACGCTTCGCTACGCATGATGCTGTGGCAGGCACGCAGCCTGTCGGAAACACCCGAAGACTTGCGCCGCATCATTCTCGCGCACCTCCCTGATATTACGGCTGCAAACGAACTCGCCTTGGTACTCAAACTGCTGGCTGCACAAACCGGATTGCCAGGGACGCTGGGCGTGGTCCGTTACCTGCCTGATGTGCAGGAGATCCACGGCTGGGCCATCGACGTGCACAACGTGCAGACGCCTGTGTCGTTGCAACTGGAAGCCAACGGTCACTTGATCAGCATGGTTGCCAGCGCCCCGCACCCGTTACTGACAGCGGCAGGATTGCCTGCGACTCACGGCGGTATTCGCATCAAGGTGCCCAATGCCACCCCTGCCGTGCATGTGCGCTTCGATAACGGCACCGCGCTGCTGGGCAGCCCAGTGTCAGCGATGCCGGTTTTCGTTGCTCCACCTGCGGCGTTGAAGGTTGGCGACAAGCAGCCGGTGGATGTACTCATTCCTGTTTGCGACGGCCTGGAAGAAACCCTTGAGTGCATCAACAGTGCGCTGGAGGCGCGCAAACGTAATCGCACACCTCACCGCCTGGTGGTGATCGAAGACGCAACGCCGGTCCCCGCGCTGCGCAAAGCCCTCAAGGTTCTCGCGGGCAAGGGCAAAATTACTCTGGTGCAGAACCCCATCAACCTGGGCTTCATCCGCAGCATGAACCGCGCGATGGCGTTAAGCCCCAGGCAGGATGTGGTCTGGTTGAATGCCGACACCCGTGTGCAGGGTGACTGGCTGGACCGGCTGCGCACGACTGCCTATGCCGACGAGACCATCGCATCGGTCACCCCGTTCACCAATAACGGCGAGCTGATGAGTTTTCCTGAAAGCCGTTTCAGCCATTCGATGCCCAGCGCAGCAGAACAGGTCCGCCTGGACGATCTGGCGCGCCTGACTGGCAGCCCGGCCATGGAGCTCGAAACCGGCTGCGGCTTTTGCCTGTACATCAAACGCAGCGCTCTGGACAGTGTGGGTTATCTGGACGAAGTCGAACTGCTGCGCGGTTATGGTGAGGAAACTGACTGGTGCCTGAGGGCACGCGGCCTGGGTTGGCGTCATGTGGGCGCGCCCAATGTGTTCGTTGCGCACCAGGGTGGCATTTCATTCGGCGCCGAAAAGGCGCTGCGGGTGGCGCACAATAACGCCATCCTCAAGCGTCGCTACCCGGACGCGTCATCGCGCTATGAAAACTTCTGCCTGCGCGACCCCATCAGGCCCGCGCGTCAGGCCCTGCAACGCGCGCGCCTTGCGCAACTGACCGAGCAGTTGTCGACACAGGCATTAAGGCAGCTGCATATCGCCAACAGTACAGCGTCGCAAGCGCCTTTAAGCCTCACGTGGCGCAATAAGGGCCAGCATGCCCAGGCAACGCTGCAGGCCAACGTGCTGCCGCTGGCATTCAGCCTTGATTACGAACTGCCTGCCGACACCGAGCAACTGCTGCAAGACCTGCGCAGCCTGCCATTGGACGAACTGATCTATCAGAACCTCGCCAACTGCCCTGAAGCGCTCTGCGCACTGGCCGAGCAACTGGATAGACCTTACCGAATCGTTTGCCGCGATGACGCGTTGCTCACGCCAGACAGCCGATTCGACTCGGCGGATTTCGCACGCAAGGCGCAGAGCATCGAGTTGCCGTGGCAGGCCCTGCGCGAGCGTTACGCCGCCGCTCTGCCACAGGCCGATATTCTGATCCGGTCAGCCCCTCAAGCGCTGCCGAACAACGATTCTGTGCCAACCACCTTGCTGATAGCCGACCGCCTTTCAGACCCTGACATCGCCAAACAGTGGCTGGAACTGGGCAGACGCATCACACACGAAAACCAATCTCTGGTTTTGCTCGTTGCAGAGGACGGCCCGTGGGTCAAACCCTTGCTCGCCACTGGCGCAATTCATGCATTGCCCATTGCGCAAGGCTTGAGCCAGGCCGACTGCATTCTGCTTGCCGGATGCACAGCCGCATTGAGCCTGGAGCGCAGCCCGGGTGCATCCTGGCGCGCTGCGGATCTTGCCGTCGAACTGGGTCTGCCGCTGTACGCCATGCCAGGGCCGCTCGCCCATGAAGCCGGAGCATTACCGATCAACACACTGCCTATTTCATTGAGTCGGACATGATCTCAGAACACCCACAGGTTAACTCCGACCCGACCGCTCAGCCCCCCGGCAATACCCGCTTCAATGGTGCCATCACCGGCCTGTATGGCGATGTGCTGCAAGGCTGGGCGCTCGATACCCAGCACGTGGATGAACGCCTGGTTGTCGAGGTCTACGTCGACGGCGCCTGCGTTTCACTGGTGCGGGCCGACCAGTTTCATCCCCGTGCCGGTGCGGATGATCCATTCCATGGCTTCGGTGTACAGCTACGCCAAGGCTGGCTGGATAATGCAAAGCACATCAGCGCCCGGGTGGCCAACAGTGACTGCTGGCTTGCGGGCGACCTGCAATTACCGACCACGCCCAGCGCAGAGCCGGCGCCCATCGCGTCTCAGGTCTGGCACAGCGGTGGCCTGCGGCTCGGCGGCTGGTCTTGGGACCCGGCTGCACCGCAGCGGCATGTGCAAATCACTGTGCGTGAAGGCAGCCGGGTACTGGGCCAGGCTACGTGCAATGTTCATCACCAGGCGCTGGTCTATCGCGCCACCAGCGATCACGGCTTCAGTTTTGATCTGCCCTGGGAACTGGCCGATGGTAAGCCACATATGCTTGACATCGAAAATGACCTCGGCCATACGCTATCCGGCAGCCCGATAACCCTGTGCTGCTGGCACGACGGGCTGGAAGGTCTGCTCAAGCAGCATGAGCGCACGCCCACCGAGCAAAATCTGACATTGCTGACCCGGATTGCAGCGGACCAGGCAATGCGCCTGCCGAAAAGCGCAGGCTTTCATCATTACGCCGAGTGGTTTGAACGCTTCCGTCCTGCTGCGCCAAAAGACGATCAACTGCAGCAATGCAGGACCGGTGTGCTGTTGATCAGTGACGGCGACAGCACGCTCGAAGCCATCAGCCTCGCGAGCCTGAACGCTCAGCGAACAGCGCCTGATCAGTTGGTCAAAGCAGGCGCCGCTGACCTGCTGCCCGCACTCAAGCAGTTACTTGAAGCCGGCTGCGATGCAGTGGTCCCGCTGATGGCCGGCGATCATCTGGGAATGCACGCACTGGAACACCTGAGTACCCTGCTCGAAGATGGCTGCGCGTGGGGTTATGCAGATTGTGATCGCGATGGTCCGCAAGGCGAGCGCAGCCTGCCGTGGTTGAAACCGGTATGGGATATCGACCTGTTTATTGGGGCCGATATCTTCACCCCCGGGGCGATCTTCAGTGCTGCAATCATCGACAAGGCCCTGGCCCTGATACCCGCCACTGATGGCCCGCGAACTTTTGATTGGCACCAGTTGAGCGCGGCCATCGCCTTGGCCACCGAGACCAGCCAGGCCGTCGTCGCGCATTTGCCGCACGTGCTTTATCACCGCAGCCATTTAGCAGCCGCCAGCCCGGAGCAAGCCGAACCTTCTGCGCAACGCCTGCAAGCGATTGCCTGGCTGAGCGAGAGCCTTGCATCAGGTGCCAGCGTCACGCAGTTGCCGAAATTCCCGACGCTGTTGCGTACGCAGTGGCCCTTGCCGGCCACCCTGCCCCGCGTCAGCCTGATCGTTCCAACCCGCGACCAACTCGGGTTGCTGCGCACCTGTATCGAAGGCCTGCTGACCGCGACTGATTATCCTGACCTGGAAATCATCGTTGTCGATAACCAGTCCAGCGACCCGCACACCCTGGTTTATCTGCAACAGTTGTCTGGGCGCGGTGTGAAGGTTCTGCCCTACCCTCACCCTTTCAATTACTCGGCCATCAACAATTACGCCGTCACCCACGCCTCCGGTGAACTGATCGGGCTGGTCAACAACGACATCGAAATCATAGCGGCCGACTGGTTAAAGGAAATGGTCAGCCAACTGCTGCGCCCGAACGTCGGCGCAGTGGGAGCCAAACTGCTGTGGCCCAACCGCATGGTGCAGCACGGCGGCGTGGTGGTCGGTGTCAATGGACTGGCCGCGCACACTGGCAACCACCTGGAACAACGTGACCCCGGCTACCTGGGCATGAATCAGATCACCAGACGCCAAAGCGCAGTTACGGCGGCATGCCTGCTGCTGCGCAAATCGGTCTTCGGTACGCTGCAAGGCCTGGATGAAAAGGCTTTCCCGGTGGCCTTCAATGACGTGGATCTGTGCCTGCGTATTCGACAACAGGGCTTGAACATCATATGGACGCCATTCGCCGAACTCATCCACGCCGAATCGGCCAGCCGCGGCAAAGACCAGACTCCGGAAAAGCGAGCCCGCGGCCAGCGCGAACAGCAAGGCTTTATCGAACGCTGGTCCCAATCTGGCCAAAGCGATCCGTACTATCACCCGGCGTTGAGCCTGGATTATTTGAGTGGGCCTTATGGGGGGTTGGCGATGCCGCCAAGACACAGGCAGTTGCGACGCATAGGCACTTAGCTCAAGACATCAGTCAATACTTTTAGGCGTAGCCATCAGGTTGCGCCCCAGCTTGATTTAAATTATGAGAAAGATACTGTGACCAAACCTAAAACAAATAAACACAGCGCAAAAAAAAATGAAAGCCTTGATGAATCAGCGACCAGCTCAACGACGATTAAAATAGCTAGCGCCGAAAAAAACGATGTGGACATGGCCGCTTTAGAAAAGATAAGAAACTCAGATTTCTATGATGAAGCCTGGTACAAAAGCAACTACAGAGACTTGAAAAATCTCAACATAGATTTTGCATTACATTATTTTAACTACGGATGGCGGCAAGGAAAATCCCCTTCCTTTGGCTTTAGCGGAGATATGTACCTAGCGGCCTACCCTGATGTAAAAACAATAAATATGAATCCACTTCTTCACTATGAGACCTATGGAAAACAAGAGAAGAGGTATGTAATCCCCTATGCTGTTGAAGCAATCTACAACTCAACGTATTTCGACGACGCCTATTATCAAAAAAACCACAATGGCAAAAGCACCTCCAGGCTTGCCTCTGCCTTAGATTACATTACCTGCAAAGATAATCTTCGCAATCCATCCGAGCACTTCGATGCGGATGCTTACTTAGAGAGTTATCCCGACGTCAAAGAAGATGGCGTCATGCCGCTTTTGCACTTTGAACTCCACGGAAAGAAAGAGAACAGAACAGCCGGCCTGAGCAATCCGCTTGCAAAATTTTTGACATATGAAAACAATTCAAATATTTCCCACGCCACCAAACGCGTGTGTTTATTCGCGTGTTACATGGGTGACGGAGCAATACCTGACGAGACTATATTCTTGTTGGAAAAAGTAAGATCCGTGTGTGATGCGATCGTATTGATTGGGGATTGCGGCATCCAGCCCGATGAGTTCCGGAAGATAGAACACCTTGTATGTCACGCACATTTCGTGCGCCATCGCGAATACGACTTTGGATCTTACAAACGAGCTTTCGCGTACGCAGACGAAAATGGACTGCTTAAAAACGCTGATGAAATTCTCATATGCAATGACTCTGTCGTTGGTCCATGCGGAGACATTAATGACTTTTTCAAGTGCAGGGAGGAGGACGGCAATCCTGAGTTCTATGGAACAACCATTAACAATTTTGGCTTCCGTAATACCCAGTCGCATGGAAACTCATTGTATTCCCCTCACATACAGAGCTACTTTCTCTCTATAGCAAAAAGCGTTTTCAATGCCACGTTCTGGCGAGACTTTATCTACTCTGTAAAACATGAGGAGCACAAAACAGATATCATTATCAACTATGAAATGGGCATGTCCAAGCTATTAAGCTCACATGGCTACCCACCTCACTCAATGTACAAATCCATTGCGGGACTGAACCCTGCAGCCCGTGAATGCATGGACGTATTGAACACTGCATTATTTATCAAAAAAAGCATGCTGCCTGGTTTGTCGCCAGAAAGGGCAGGCATTGTGAATGGGATATTCAAATCCAAAAATTTTCCATTCCAGCTAAAAGATAACAAGATTGTTTCAAACGACAATCAGAATACTCACACTCCAATCATCAAAAACAAAAAACTAAGAATTGTAGACTGCGCTACGTCCGGCAACATGGTTAGCCTGCTGACTGTATCCGAACACAGCTATGTAAACCTGGAACTCATAATATCAAACGATTCGGAGTTTACATCTACATCCGCTACGAGCCGTACAGAAGCAGGCAAAGATACTTACACTGGCCTTGCTGACAGCTACCTTACCCAGGGCCTTCACCTATTCATATTTGAATTCGATAAAAAGCACATTGAAAAAAATGCTGGATTGACATTCAGCGAGCGAGGCAAACCCGTAGACTTACAATACGTCTACGGAGATATCCCGTGCTACAACCTATTAAATCACAAAAATTCAGGGCTCTACCCGCGCATCGAAAAAAACACTTTACACCTGCAAAACAAAGAACAATCCATTATTTCAATAATGCTCTCAAACAACTACAGCCAGACTGACAAATCCCTGTACGCCTCGATCATTAACAACGAAATACAAGCCAAGTACAGCCTTTACTCAGAGCGAGCGTCACTGACAGGCGACAATGCCTATGAAGCGTTTAAACACGCGCTGAAGTCGGACGATTCTTGTTTTTATATTACAAGCAAGGAAGTGGTTGATCGTGAAAAGGATGAGCACATCAAAAAACACTTAGCCATTCTAGGCTCAGCCCAGCATAAGGAGCTCTTCTTGAATGCAAAATCTCTTTTCTGCTCCTTTGGCTTTCCCGGCATTATTTTTCCCGGACTCAAAGACATACATATCAGCGCGCTCAAATATAAACTCTACCTTATGTGGCACGGCGTTTCCGCTGGCGACAAAGACTCTTATGAAATAGCGTCCTACAACGGCAACCGCAATGATGGAATCTTCGCCTGTTCCACCTATGAAGAAAGAAACTTTAAGCTTCTTGGTCATGACACTATCTATCTCGGCGGATACCCCAGAATGGATAAGTGGTGCAATGACGCCCCGCTGGATGTTAACGCTGCGGTCATATTTTTCACCTGGCGGCGACGTCTTTACGAAGCGACGCTTGCAGAGTTCTTGAGCTCTGATTATGTCACAACCATTGTAGAACTTGTAAAAGCGATCGCCAAGAGCCGTCCCAAGCTGGAGCTATACTATTTCATTCACAACTCTATTCCTGCTCAACACGTAGAGTGCCTGGCAGCTATTCTCAGAGCACACAGTAGCAACATTCGTTTTGTGAACAACAATGATACATCTACGTTCAACCACATTTTCAACACGTCACAATACCTCATTACTGATTACAGCTCCGTGGGCTACGATTTTGCCTACTACAAAAAAAGAGCACCTATATTTTTCATGCCACAGAAATTTATCAAAGGCCATTACGTACCTACCAGCCTTTTCGAGAAAATCATACCAGGGCCTAAATGCCTTGATATAAAATCAGTGATCAAGTCGCTTCGCCCAGAGCAGTACAAAAATCACAAATCGTCAACCAAAGCCTTTTTTCGTTTTATGGATTCCGAAAATTGCAAACGTGCCTTCGACGTCACACACCCAGAGTCTGAAAGCGCATCGTAAATGCAAAAGCTTCAGGAATACTTTTTAAATACAGAGGTCCTCATGAAAACCAGACACTCTTTAATGGACATCTACGCAGGGCATGAGGGCTATGTATCTGATAAATGGGATATCTATTTAAACACGTATGATCGTTTATTTAAAAACCTTGAAACCTCAGCGGTAAGCTTGCTCGAAATAGGTATTCAAAATGGAGGCTCACTTGAAATCTGGAGCAAATTATTCTCTCACTTCAAAATAATAGTGGGTTGCGACATAAACCCTGACTGTGCGCAACTTAACTACGAAAGTGAAAAAATAAAGCTTCTCATCGGCAACATAAATGATTCGAACATTCAACGACAGCTTGACGCGATATCAAATGAGTTTGACATCATCATTGACGACGGTTCGCACACCAGCAGCGACATAATAACTTCGTTCTTCCTGCTTTTTCCTAAACTGAATACCGGTGGAATTTATATTATTGAAGACCTCCACTGCAGCTACTGGCAATCATTTGAGGGTGGGCTGTTCAACAAAAGCTCGTCAATGAATTTTTTAAAATCACTGACAGACATCATTAACTATGAACATTGGGGAGTGCCCATAAATAAATCCCAGCTGTTAGCTGAGTTCAACATTCCGGCCGACGTGGACACCGAGGGTCTTCTATCGGAAATTCATTCTATTGAATTTATCAACTCCATGTGTATCGTTACTAAAAATCAACCTCAGAACAATGTTCTTGGTGTGCGCCATGTGGTCGGATCTCAAGAATTGGTTGCGAAAAACAAGTTCGCGAATGGCGGATTCTTGGTTCCAGAGCCTCAACAATCTCACGTTCAGAGCTCATCGAATTTTGAAAGTGAAAAAGACAAGAAAATCGCGACCTTGACCCTAGAAATATCGGAGCTCAAACGATTGCTTAACGAAGCCCAGCCCAAAAATGGCTAACTTTTTCAAGCAATGACACGTTTTGCGACCACTGAATATCGGATACTTTTAGTCTCCTCATTTTTTGGCAAACCGGGCATACCGTACTTAGATCCAACGTATTTTATTTCTAGATTTAGGTACATAATATTTACGTCTACTTTATAGACTGAGACCTACACTATGATCCTAGTCACAGGCGGAGCCGGCTTCATCGGCTCGAATTTCGTTCTGCAGTGGTGCGCTCGTAATGGCGAGCCGGTATTGAACCTCGATGCGCTGACCTACGCTGGCAATCTGGCCAACCTGCAGTCGCTGGAAGGCAACGAGCAGCATCGTTTCGTTCACGGCAATATCGGTGATGCGGCATTGCTGGAGCGGCTGTTTGCCGAACATCGTCCGCGGGCGGTGGTGCATTTCGCTGCAGAATCGCATGTGGATCGTTCGATTACCGGTCCCGAGGCATTCGTCGAGACCAACGTGATGGGTACGTTCCGTTTGCTTGAAGCGGCTCGTGCGTACTGGAACGGTCTGGAGGCGGTCGACAAGGCTGCGTTCCGTTTCCTGCACGTGTCTACAGACGAGGTCTATGGCACGCTGGGCGCGAACGATCCGGCTTTTACCGAGACCACGCCGTATCAGCCGAATAGCCCCTATTCGGCCAGCAAGGCTGCCAGTGATCACCTGGTGCGCTCCTACCATCACACCTACGGCATGCCGGTACTGACTACCAACTGTTCGAACAACTACGGGCCTTTCCACTTTCCGGAAAAGCTGATCCCTCTGATGATCGTCAACGCATTGGCCGGCAAGGCGCTGCCGGTCTACGGTGATGGTCAGCAGATCCGCGACTGGTTGTATGTCGAAGATCACTGCTCCGGTATTCGCCGGGTTCTGGAGGCCGGTGCGCTGGGCGAGACTTACAACATTGGCGGCTGGAACGAGAAGGCCAATATCGATATTGTCCAGACTCTGTGTGCCCTGCTCGATGAACTGGCTCCGGCCGCTGCGCGTCAGGTCATCAATCAGAAGACCGGTCAGCCGGTCAGCGCTTACGCAGAGCTGATCACTTATGTGACCGATCGCCCGGGCCATGACCGCCGCTACGCGATTGATGCGCGCAAGATTGAACGCGAACTGGGCTGGAAGCCTGCGGAAACCTTTGAGACCGGCATTCGCAAGACGGTGGAATGGTATCTGGCCAATCAGAAATGGGTGACTGGTGTCATGGACGGAAGTTACCGTGACTGGATCGTGCAACAGTATGAGGTCAGCGACGTATGAAGATTTTGCTGCTGGGCAAGAATGGGCAGGTTGGCTGGGAGCTGCAGCGCGCTCTGGCACCGCTGGGCGAGGTGATCGCGCTGGATCGTCAGGGTACCGATGGCCTGTGCGGTGATCTGGCCGATCTGGAGCGCCTGGCTGCCACGGTTCGTGCGCTGGCGCCTGACGTCATCGTCAACGCAGCGGCCTATACGGCTGTGGACAAGGCCGAGAGCGAGCCGGACCTGGCGATGTTGATCAATGGCGAAGCTCCGGGCGTTTTGGCGAGAGAGGCTGCCGCACTGGGCGCATGGCTGATTCACTACTCCACTGATTATGTGTTTGATGGCAGTGGTGAAGAACAATGGCAGGAAAGCGCGCCAACCGGCCCATTGTCGGTCTACGGCCGCAGCAAGCTGATGGGCGAGCAGGCGATTCAGGCCAGTGGTGCCAAGGCATTGATACTGCGCACCAGTTGGGTGTATGCGGCGCGCGGCCATAACTTTGCCAAGACCATGCTGCGCCTGGCCACCGAACGCGACTCGTTGAACGTGGTAGCGGACCAATATGGCGCCCCCACCGGTGCCGAGCTGATCGCCGACGTCACTACGCAGATTCTGTATCGAGTACGCGCAGATCAAAACCCGGCAGCGTTGGCAGGTATCTATCACCTGGCTGCTGCCGGTGAGACGTCATGGCACGGCTTTGCACAGTTCGTTCTGGAACACGCCGCACGTAATGGCGTGGCATTGAAGGTAGCGCCCGACCAGATCGGCGCCATCCCCACAGAAGCGTATCCAGTGCCGGCACCGCGCCCGCGCAATTCGCGGCTGGCTTTGAGTAAACTCGAAACTGCTTTTCAATTGAAGATGCCGTCTTGGCAACAAGGCGCACAACGCATGCTGGACGAAATCCAGCGCTAAGGACTCTCATGGCTCGTAAAGGAATCATTCTGGCTGGTGGATCGGGTACCCGTTTGCACCCGGCCACGCTCTCTGTCTCCAAACAGTTGTTGCCGGTGTACGACAAGCCGATGATCTACTACCCGCTGTGCACGCTGTTGCTGGCCGGGATCCGTGACATTCTGATCATCTCCACACCGCAGGACACGCCGCGCTTCTCGCAGTTGCTGGGCGACGGCAGCCAATGGGGCCTGAACCTGACCTACGCCGTACAGCCAAGCCCGGATGGGCTGGCTCAGGCGTTCACCATAGGCGCGGACTTCATTGGCAACGATGCATCGGCACTGGTATTGGGCGACAACATTTTCTACGGGCATGACTTCCAGTCGCTGCTGCTCAATGCCAGCAACCGTGAGTCGGGTGCCTCAGTCTTCGCATATCACGTGCAGGACCCCGAGCGTTATGGCGTAGCCGAATTCGATGACAGTGGCCGAGTGCTGTCGCTGGAAGAGAAGCCCAAGGTTGCCAAGTCGAATTACGCCGTCACCGGCTTGTACTTCTACGACAATCAGGTGGTCGATCTGGCCCGCCAGTTGAAGCCCTCCCCACGCGGCGAGCTGGAGATCACCGATCTCAACACGCTGTACCTGGAGCAGAAGCAACTTCACGTCGAGATCATGGGCCGTGGCTATGCCTGGCTGGACACCGGCACGCATGACAGCCTGTTAGAGGCCGGCCAGTACATCGCCACGCTGGAAAGGCGCCAGGGCTTGAAGGTCGCCTGCCCGGAAGAGATCTGCTACCGCGCGGGTTGGATTGATGGTGCGCAGCTTGAAAAGCTTGCACAGCCGTTGATCAAGAATGGCTACGGCCAGTATTTGAAGAACGTGCTGAAGGAAAAGGTCTTCTGACCTGAATCTGACGCTTCGAGATGCCAGATCGATAAAGGGCGCGATACCGTTTTTAACGGTATCGCGCCCTTTCGCTGTTTAGCGCTGCTGACAGGAGTTACATCTGGAGTCAGTTGACTTCAAGCACCATCTTGAGCAGTTTTTTCTCACCTACAACGATAGGTTCGGCCTTCTTGACAACCAGTTGGTTATCACTTGTGACACCGAAGTTACCAACGATCTCGTTTACGCAAAGCTCAGTGGTGTCGAAGAAGCAAAGCGCCGTAAATTCGCCTTTGCCCTTTGTCGTTGCCAGGAAGTCATCTCTGAGGACTCCGCCACGAAACGCAGCGCCATAGACCGGCAAATCAGGCTGCAGATGCTTGGTTTCGAACAGAGCAGGCCAGACATCCCAGAAACCTCCGGTAATCACCTCTGCTTTCTCTTCTACAGCCCGCTTGGCTACGGCCTCGGAATTAGAGCGCCAAGGTGCAGCAACCAGCTCGTCATAGTCTGCACCGAAGCCACGCGAAGAAACAAATACACAATAGATCAAACCAAGACCTGGGATGATCAATGCATATTTATACTGACCGAGCATCAGCATGCGCGTTATAATAAACCCCATAACACTGGCGATAATAAGCTCGCTGGTGAGGAAGTAACGAATGTTATAAAGATTCATCTGCAGCCATACGGTGTTGGCTAAAAGGACAATAATTCCTAATCCAACGCAAACCACAGCACTCAGTTCGAGAAATTTCTTTTCGGCCAACACCTGATAACTGATAGCTGTCATCGCCAAGAAGATAAGGAACGCACCTAAATTCAGATTCTGGTAGATGCTATTCAGGGACTCAATAATTCCCTGAAGCGAAATCAACATACCAAAGTCTGTAGAAGCCACTCCAAATGTCTGGCTGTGGTAACGAGCAATCAGAATAGCCAAACCGTTGATAACAAAGAACGAAAGGTATCGTTTCCAGTCAGGCCAGCGCAAGACACCCAACAGAAAGATGACCGGAATGGCGTAGGTCAGTAACGCGTAGTTTGTAGCGTAAGCAACACTGCATACGAATAAGGCGATGACCATAATGGCCGCCTTAGGCAGTTGTGAATAGGTCAGCGCATAAGCGAATGCCAGCATGACCATCGAAGTGCCAAATGTATTGTGCTGGACGTAGAAATTGAACTTACCATATTGGCTCAGGCAGGCGAGGACGATGATATTGGTGATTGCAATCGCGACCAGCAGAAACCTCGGGCTTCGGTTAAAGAAGATCAAGATTCCCAACGGAGAAAGGTACGCAAACATGCTTCTAAAAAAAACCTGTACCCTGAGATTGGTGTCCACGTCCGAAAATGGAGAGGCCAGTGCAGGTATGACATTCAGCAAGCGATCCTGGCCCCAAAAATACCAAGTCAGTTTCTGAGTCGAAATAAGCGAAGTAAGAATCCCGTCTCCGTCCTGAAACCCTGCCAGCGCCTGGGTTAGCGGGAGTACCGCACCCGCAACAATACCCGACAGAATAATAAGCAGAACGCCTAGCAGTAGCTGGCTACGATTATCGCTGGTTGATACGACCGTCATGCGCCTTTCGCACCGATCTGACGATTCCCACAGCTCAGACACACTTCGTCCTTGGTGCCTTTTGCACCCGGCTGATCGGCTTTGATCAACGAGAATTCACATTGGCATTTTTCGCATTTCATTATCACGTTGCTCACAGCAGGAGAAACTTTGGTGAAATGACTGATTGCCGTCAGCCTGAGCAAATTAGCGATACCGCGGAAGATCTCCAGTGGAGGGATCTTCGACACACCTGCATTGCGCTCATGGAAATGGATTGGACGCTCGGATAGCTTCAGGCCATGTCGATAAGCCTGAACAATCACCGCGAGGAAGAATGAGTAGCCACCCACGACCAGCGTGTCGAAGTCGATTGCATTCAACCGGCTGACGCGAAACGCGCGAAAAGAGGTAGTAAACTCGGTCAGCTTGATGCCCAGCAACAGCCTGGCGGCTTTGTTTGCTGCCTGACTGACACGCAGACGATAACCTGTGTAATCACACTTTCCACCTTCAGCGTAACGAGAGCCGATGACAAGGTCAGTAGTGGCATCCAGAGCGCCAATCAGCTTCGGGATGTCGGCGGGATCGTGGGAGTGGTCGCCATCCATGGTGACAAGAATGTCGTATGAATGAAAAATCGCATACTTCCATGCCAGAAGGTGGGCAGTACCCAACCCTAGCTTTCCTGGACGTACGATCACTTTCAGGCTTGGTCTGGCCAAGGTGGCCAGAATATCGAGGGTGCCATCCTTGCTGCTGTCATCGACCACGAGGATGTCCGCATCGGGTGCGGCAGCGGTGATCCGCTCGATCATGGACGTTACGTTGCCGGCCTCGTTATAGGTGGCAAAAAAAATCAATTTTTTCATTATTTTTGCTTAATTCTGTTCAATTGGTTTGGGTTTCGGAGACAGCATTTTCCAAACGAAGTTATAGGACATGAAATAATTCCAGAGCGAACCGACCACGATGCCACACAGCGCGGAAATCATAGGCATTTGTATCCGGTCGTAAACTTCTCCAGAAATCAGCAAGCTCAAACCCAGCCCAAGAGAAGTGATCGTCAGATAGATCAAATACCCGGCAATGATTCGCTTGCCTGCCAGACTTGTCTCACGATAAGTCGACTTATTGTTCATCAGATAATTGAAACTGGCAGCAACGATCATCGCGCCTGCGTTGGCATACCGGAAGCTGTCCGTCGAGGTCAGCATGAGTGTCTTGAGAATGCTCATGTGTACCAGAACGCCAAGTGATCCGACGATCAGGAAGGAGATGAGTGATAAGGGAAATATCCCTCGAGTAAGTCTGTAAACGAGGTTGGCGATTCTTCGTATTAATGTAGGTATCACGCTGCTCACTACCATATTGAAGGTTTTGACGCTGACAAGCGCTGATTAACGCGCAGAAATCGCCCAAAAATAGACGCGGAGGATAGAGTTTTTAGCGTCTTTAAGCAAGCAACATGGCGTTACATGCCTACCGTGTAGCGGTATTTAAAGGCTGTCAGATAGCCGTTCTGATGGGATATTTGCGGCTGCAGCACCAGCCCTTGGCCCCCGACAGCGGCTCAGTCCTGGGCGCGATGCGGCGCCCAGGTTCAAATCGGCTGTATGGCAGTATTTTCCAGGACGGGTACTAAACGCTGAACATCAGTGCTTTTTTCAGTTGCGCAGCACTTTGCTCCCAAGTCAGCCAAGGCATGTCACCGGAGCCCGGATGCTTGTCGTCTTTGTGAAGGTCAAGCCACGCCGTGATCGCGGCGCTGATATCAGAATCGTTCATACCGCTAAAGTAGAATGCATGATCAAGTGCGATCTCTCTGAAAACCGGCAGATCACGAACGATCATCGGCAGCCCGTACTGAGCAGCTTCAATCAGTGGCAAGCCAAACCCCTCGCCCTCGGATGCTGCGATCAAGCAGGTAGATGCTGAGTAAATCTTTTCGAGGTACTCATCACTGATGCCTTCCAGCCAGAAAAGCCTATTGCCTTTCTCGGGATGATTTTCAAGGCGTGCGACCAGCTCGTCGACAAGCCAGCCCCGTTTCCCGACGATGACAAGATTAATGTCCTGCCCCTGCTCCCAGAGACTTTCAAAAGCAGAGAGCGTTTGCGCATGCCCTTTGCGCGGCTCTACGGTACTGACCATCAGGAAGCTTGGCTTCTGCGCCAGACGTGCCAACAGCTCCCCTGCATCATCGGGCAGACCTGCAGAAGGCAGGCTGTTGTCGATATCGGCCCCCAGGTGGAAGCTTTTTACACTCGGCTTGTTGCCTGCGCACTTGTCAACATTGTCAGCAAGCCACTGCTTCAATTCATCCGCAACTGCACCCGATATACAAATCAGACTGCTAGCTACCATGCTGATTTTCTGCAGCCAGTCGTTGAACAACTCAGCATTCGGCGCCACCCACCAGTCAGGGCGGTGGAACAGCAGCAAGTCGTACACGATGTAACTGACCTGTACGCCCATCTGCCGCATCTGACTGTGCAGCGGATAGAGCTGACTGGCCAAGTGCATGTTCAAGTCCAGAGACAGATAGATGTCGTCTTGGGCGAAGTCGATAATTGCATCTGTCGTTTCGGAAAACTGATCATAGATGCGGGAGGCAAAGGCATTAGCATAATAATACTGGCCATCCGCGAAGTAGATCGGACGAACAGTCAGGCCTGCTGGTTGGTCATTCAAGAACTCATGGAGCAGACTGCGTACGACGCGTTGAATACCTGATTTGGCATCACTGTGAACGATGCTGGATACATCAAGCAACAACTGCCTGTGATCAGCACCTGCAAAGTCGAATGCGATACTTTTCGCAACCTGAAAAAGCTCGATGTCAGTAGGCGCAGTGTCCGAGAGTGAAATCAGTCGCTCCAGCAATGCAGCTCCAGGATCAGGCAGGTCAGGCTGATCAGCAGCAACCGACGAATGCCTCGACTCCAAAGCTTCTATGGCTTTTTTCGCAGACTCATCCCACGAAAACTTCTTGCACTGCTCCCCTGCATTGGTAAGCAATCTTGAGCGGAAGCCATCGCTTTCTAGACCTTCTAGCATTTTCGCAGCGATGGAGCCGACCGAGAAGGGGTCGAACAGCGCTTCGTCGAACCCTATGACTTCCGGAACACTGCTGCAGTTAGAACCGATAACCGCAGCGCCACATGCCATGGCTTCCAGCACCGGAAGACCAAAGCCTTCATGGGTCGACGGGAAGACAAATAGCTTGGTCAAAGAGTAGAGGGCAATCAGGTCTGCATCATTGACGTAGCCAGTCAGTACCAACTCCGAAGCCTTGACGCCATATTGCTCTGCGAAGGCGAGCAGCTCCATTCGCTGCTGAGCATGCAGCTTGCTTGCGATTACCAACTGGTGCCTGGCCTTAAGCGCGCTGGGCAACGTGCTATAGGCTTCAAGCAAGCGAGCGAAATTCTTCCTGGGGTCGAAGCCGCCCGGCGCATAAAGAATGAACTCGCTTTTCACGCCCAGACGCTCAAGTATCGCCGAACTCTTGCTCAGATTCACATCATCGGGAATAAACTGCTCACCAATAGCCGCGGAAATATTGGCTATCTTTGCTTGGTCAATGCCTAGGTGAGTCACCGCTTCCTGACGCGAGGAATCGGAAATGGCCAGCAAAGTATCGGCTTTCTTCAACCAGTCTATTTTACGGTGGTAATAGTCTTTCAGCTCTGCAGTAGGAAGATAGACATCCTCGTTCATGAACGGAATCAGGTCATAGAGGATTACTGCGGTTTGATGCGTTGCCGGCACAGCCCCAACGGACGTCACTGCGTTGGCCCAATAGCCTTCAAACAGACTGCTGACCACTACCGCATCGGGTTTCAACGTGGACAAAAAGGACTCTCTGATGACTTCAGATGCTCTCGCCACCCAAGGAGTCGGGTTCGCATCACCCGGAACGTCAAATATACGTATGCGGCTCTCAGGAATAAGACCAGCAAAGGCAGCCCTTATGTCAGGAATGCTTTCCGACATGCAGTTGTTCAGGGCTAGCCATATCTCATGGCTCCCGGCATTTCGTGCGATGGCCTGAGCCAATGACAGAGAATAGCGACCAATACCGCGAAAACGACTTTCGGACTGAGCGCCCTGTAGATCAATGACAATACGCATTAACGGTTTTCCTTGCGCTCAAAAGCCAGCTTCAAATCGGAATAAACACGCGCCACCCTTGGGCTTGCTGTCGGAAAACCATCGTCAGTCGCCTCTGTTGCAGCCGTAACAGGAGTCACTTCATGAGGCCGAGGCTGAATAATTCCGTGACGCAGGGCAAATTGCCTGACGCTATTCAAAAAATTGGGATATGCCTGAGCTTTATTGACAAGACGCGTGCGTAGGCGCGGCCTATTCAAAACAAAGCGTATCGAGCGGGCCAACACAGAACGTACCACTCGTTTGAAGAGACTCGAAGGTACTCTGGACGCTTTGCTGGATAAACTGGCCGACGTGCGAAGCGGCCGAGTTATCCGCCATGACCTACTATTTTCAAACTGTGCAATACGCGCCTCATAAGCGGTTGCTGTAAGCCACCAATGATGCGCATTGTTCAGCGATTGATCCAGTTGGGCTTGAATCTCATGCATCTGCGCTTGTTCGACCTGGTTCTCGTTGGCTTTCAGCCACCAGTGATGCGCATTATCCAACGATTCCTTGAGACGGGCCTGGAGCTCATCGACCCGCGCTTGCGCAGAGACTGCGTCTGTCACTTTAGTAACGCCGGTATCCTGCTGCAATTGCGTAACCTGCGCCTGAAGCTCTTTCAGGTAAGAAAACGCTTCATTCAAGCGCGCTTCCGATTCATTCATACGCAACTGTGCAGCTTCTTGACCCAGCTGAAAACTATGAACGCGCGACTCAGCCAGTTCGGCACGCAGTGTCACCTCACGTATCCTGGCTTCAACTTCGTCGTTATTTTGCAGCGCGTGCACACTGCTCTCGAGGTGCTTGCCTTGCTCCTGAACATGAGAGAGCTGATCACGCAGTTCAGCGTGGGTCGCAGCACCCGATTCTTCCAGCGTACGCGCAATTTGCTCAAGTTCCTGGCCGCGTTGCTGAACCTGGTTCAACTGCTGACGCAGTTCAGTCTCGGTCGCAGCACCTGACTCTTCAAGCGCACGCACAATTTGCTCAAGCTCCTGACCGCGTTGCTGAACTTGGTTCAACTGCTCACGCAGTTCAGTCTCGGTCGCAGTACCTGACTCTTCAAGCGCACGCACAATTTGCTCAAGTTCCTGACCGCGTTGCTGAACCTGATTCAACTGCTCACGCAGCTCAGCGCATGTAGCGTCACTCTTTTCAACCCAGCCTGCCACTTGGGAGTCATAGCGACGCGAAAGTGACTCCAGCGACATGCCGTACTCTTTACCGAAAACGGCGTCGAATATCTCCAGCTGTTCGGGAGCTGCCGCTTTTTGCGCGACGATCGCGTAAT
Source organism: Pseudomonas cerasi (assembly GCF_900074915.1). Lineage (GTDB taxonomy): Bacteria > Pseudomonadota > Gammaproteobacteria > Pseudomonadales > Pseudomonadaceae > Aquipseudomonas > Aquipseudomonas cerasi. The sequence continues at coordinate 940,310 of NZ_LT222319.1, read as the reverse complement.
CCGGACTGACGCCGTGCAGCACGCTGAACAGATCGACAGGTCCGCCTTCGGACAGCGCGACGGGCTCTTGAAGACGCAGCAGCTGAGAGCGACTAAACCGAGAGTATTCAGTCAGAAAGCTCAACAGCAAATGCGGTATGGGGCAAGTATGGGTAGGGTCCAGATAAAATGTCTGCGTGCCCACCACAAGATTTTCCGAGTTGGGCGTTTCCAGAATAAGCAGACCGGCAGGTTTTAGTACTCTCAGCGCCTCGGCAACCAACACTTTAAGATCGCCAAACGGGATATGCTCGGCGATATGAAAACCAGAAATAACTGTCATGCTTTCATCTGGCAAGCTTCTCAGCTTTTCCAGTGCATCCATGTTTTCGACCGGCAATCCCAACGCCGTACAGGCCTCAAGCATACCCACATCAAGATCGATACCAAGCGCCTGAAAGCCGTTTTGAATAAGAATTTCCAGCCACTCACCACGGCCACACCCCAAGTCCAGTGCCTGAGATTCCGGATAAATCTGCTTTAAAGGTTCCAGGAAAGGAATGTAAACCTGCTGACGCTCATGGATCAACTCACGCGAGCCACGATAACGGTCTTCAAAAGCACGATAGAAAGGAACGGTCATCTACTGCACTCCACAACAGGCGGCAGCCATGCCAACCCAACAAACTCGCTTTGCGAGATATTGACTACATTGAACACGACCGTCAGATCTACCCATTCATAATTGCGTGACAAGTGACTGTCCGTTGTGTGGAGTGCCACCGCAACCGAATACGAGCCCACCCCCAGGTTAGCTGGAAAATTGAAGGAGTAATCCAGCGACTCTCCTCCCTGCAGATCAATGACCTTGCAGTCCATGTGATGGGTGTTGGTGCCGTAGACAGGCTGCCCCAGGCGATCTTTGATGAGATAGCCTACGACCAGCTCAGGAATTGCACTATTGACCTGAGCATTGATGCGCAAAGACACTGGCTCGCCGACAGACACATACTCAATACGCTCGCCGGCAGCATTGTGCAGGCTGACGGAGCCGATAGTGGCCTCTCCGCTGCCTGAGCGAGTCTGCATCGAACCATCCTCAAGCTCTCGGACCTGAACCGTTGCGTTTTCCTTTTCAGCAATCAATGCATTATAAAAATCCATGACCTCTTCAGGCTTGCCGTCTTTTATCACCGTACCTTTTTCAAGCAATATTGCTCGGCTACAAAGCGCCTGAATGGAACCTCGGTCGTGAGACACGATAAGCAATGTCGTTCCCTGAGCCTGGAACTGACGTATACGCTCGAAGCTTTTATGCTGGAAGTAGCTATCGCCAACAGATAACGCCTCGTCAACGATAAGTATTTCAGGCCTGATAGCTGTGGCAACCGCGAACGCAACCCGCATCTGCATACCACTCGAATACATCCTCACTGGCTCGTCGAAGTAATCGCCAATTTCCGCGAACGCCTCGACCTCATCAATGACACCGTTGATCTGTTCGGCACTGAACCCCATCAAGCCGGCGGCATGATAGACGTTCTGACGCCCGGTCAGGTCGGGAGTAAACCCCATCCCCAGCTCGAGAATAGCGGCAATACGACCGTTGACCTGAACATGCCCCTCAGTAGGCTGCAAAGTCCCGGTTATCATCTTGAGCAGCGTCGACTTACCCGCCCCGTTTTGCCCGACAATCCCTATTGCCTCACCTGGCTCGATCGAGAAGCTGATGTGCTTAAGCACCCAGTGCTCTTCACTTGGCTTGGTGGGTATGCCAAACCAGCGAGCGATGCGCTGAAACTCAGAGGCGTAGACGCGATACGCCTTTCCCAGATTACTGACACTTAGCAGGCTCATAGTACATCCACCATTTCCGGCGCCGCCCGGCGAAACATGAAGAGACCCAACAGCATTAACCCGGCAGCGACAACGGCGATGACGGCCATACTTTGCAGATCAGGCGCTCGCGCATAAACCAGAACATCGTGATAGGCACTGACGATCGGGAACATGGGATTGATGCCCATGACACTCTTGAATTGTTCAGGGATGATGTTGAGCGGGTAGACAATCGGGGTAAACCAGAACCATACCTGCAGCAGAATGGGAATGACCTGGCCAACGTCGCGTATGAATACGTTCAAGACGCCCAGAATCAACCCCAGCCCTACGGCCAGCGCAGTAATCACGATAGTCAGCGGGATCAGCCACAACATTTGCCAGTGCGGCCATTGCCCCAACGCAGCGAAGACCAGCAAAATGGCTGCGAACAACAGTACGTAGTTGAGCAGGCATGAACCCGCGACAATCACCGGCAGTGTGATGCGCGGAAAGCGCATCTTCTTCATCAGGTTGCCCTGGTCGATGAACAGCGTCAGGCAACGACCGATGATCTCTGAAAAATAGCTCCAGGCCAGCATACCGGCCATCAGGTAGACCGCGTACGCATACTTGTTGTCGATGCCGGGTAGTTTGGCAGCCAGAACGTTGGAGAGAACCAGCGCGTAGATCGCAACCTGTGCCAGCGGGTTGATGATCATCCACAAGCCACCCAGGCGGCTGCGGGAGAATCGTGCGGAAAACTCATTGCGTATAGATGAAAAGACGAATCCCCGGTAACCCCAAAGGCTTCTGAACAGCTCCAACATTGATGACTCCTGAAAAGGGTGAAGTCGTGCTTACCCTGAGTGTTTCCGTTTCGCGCAACGTTACTCAGGGTCTCGGTCGAGGCTCGCCCTGTGAGAGGCATACGAAGCCGCGATACGTAAAAAGCAGAAAAGGTTTCTGGGGGCGCACTATATCGCCTTCGCTGGAATAGTCACCGTCTAGTCTACAAATCCCCGCTTTATAGTTGAATTGTTCATGAAGCCCAGCCGGGTCTAACGGTGGAAAACATCGAAAAATCAGCTATTTTCTGGCAAGCCAGCGCCCGTTTGAAAAATGACGGAGATTGAAGACTCCCAATGATGCCTCATGGCCATAGCGATTGCACCGCCAGACACTCGGGATCGCGGATCACTCACTCTTGAAAGCTAAGGATCTATGGGTGAAACAGTCGTATATAGGCTTTCTAACCTGTATCATTGCACACCAGACATACAGTACAAGCCTCGAGAATAATCCGGGGCCCCGTTCTTCGATGGAGTTAAAAGACATAGCATGAAAGCAATCATTACCGGCATTACTGGTCAAGACGGCGCTTACCTGGCTGAGCTGCTGCTCGAAAAAGGCTATACCGTTTACGGCACCTATCGCCGTACCAGCTCCGTCAATTTCTGGCGTATAGAAGAGCTCGGGATCCAGAACAACCCTAATCTGCATCTCGTCGAGTATGACCTGACTGACCTGTCTGCCAGCATTCGCTTGCTGCAAACCACTGGCGCTACCGAGGTCTACAACCTCGCGGCACAAAGCTTCGTGGGTGTGTCGTTTGAACAGCCGTTGACCACTGCCGAAATCACCGGCATCGGCGCAGTCAACCTGCTGGAAGCCATCCGCATCGTCAACACCAAGATCCGTTTCTACCAGGCATCGACTTCCGAGATGTTCGGCAAGGTCCAGGCCATCCCGCAAGTAGAAAGCACTCCGTTCTACCCGCGCAGCCCGTACGGCGTCGCCAAGCTCTACGCTCACTGGATGACCATCAACTACCGTGAGTCGTACGACATTTTCGCTACCAGCGGCATCCTGTTCAACCACGAGTCGCCACTGCGTGGCCGTGAGTTCGTGACCCGCAAGATCACCGATTCGGTTGCCAAGATCAAACTGGGCCTGATCGAGTCGTTCGAACTGGGCAACATGGACGCCAAGCGCGACTGGGGTTTTGCCAAGGAATACGTCGAAGGCATGTGGCGCATGCTGCAGGCTGATGAGCCGGACACCTTTGTCCTGGCCACCAACCGCACTGAAACCGTACGCGACTTCGTGAGCATGGCATTCAAGGCCACTGGCGTGACCATCAAGTGGGAAGGCGAAGCCGAGTCGGAAAAAGGCATTTGCGCAGACACTGGCAAGGTACTGGTTTCGGTCAATCCGAAATTCTACCGCCCAACCGAAGTCGAGCTGCTGATCGGTAACCCTGCAAAAGCCAAGGAAGTCCTGGGCTGGGAACCGAAGACCAATCTGGAAGAGCTGTGCCGCATGATGGTCGAAGCGGATCTGCGTCGTAATGAAAAAGGCTTTTCGTTCTGATGAGTATTGCTGGCAAGCGCGCATTGATCACCGGAATCAACGGCTTTACAGGCCGTTTCATGGCGAACGAGCTTGCCGCCCAGGGCTGTGAAGTCCTCGGCGTCGGCAGTCAGCCTTCGGACAGTCCCGGCTACTACCAGGTGGATCTGGCAGACGTGGCAGGTCTTCGCAAGCTGCTGGCAGACACTCAGCCGGATATCGTCGTGCACCTCGCAGCATTGGCGTTCGTCGGGCATGGGGCAGCGGATGCTTTCTATCAGGTCAACCTGATCGGCACCCGCAACCTGCTCGAAGCGATCGATGCCTGCGGCAAGGTGCCTGACTGTGTGTTGCTGGCGAGCAGCGCCAATGTCTACGGCAATGCTTCATCCGGCATGCTGGATGAAACGACTCCGCCCGCACCGGCCAACGACTATGCCGTGAGCAAACTGGCAATGGAATACATGGCGAGCCTCTGGCAAACCAGGTTGCCCATCGTCATCGCCAGGCCGTTCAACTACACCGGCGTCGGGCAGGCAGAGAACTTTCTGCTGCCCAAGATCGTTTCGCACTTCGCACGCAAGGCCAGCATCATCGAACTGGGCAACCTTGATGTGTGGCGTGATTTCAGTGACGTGCGCGCTGTTGTCAGCGCCTACCGCGGTCTGCTGGAAGCCCGCCCGGTCGGGCAGACGATCAACGTCAGCTCTGGCGTGACCCACTCGCTGCGCGAAGTGATAGACATGTGCCGGGACATCACGGGCCAGGATATCGACGTTCAGGTGAACCCTGCGTTTGTCCGGGCCAATGAGGTCAAGACCTTGTGCGGCAACAACGCTCGCCTGCGCGCGTTGGTCCACGACTGGGAGACCCCGCCGCTTCGGGAAACCCTGAGCTGGATGTTGCCCTCCGCTTGATTGGTGGGCAGTTACAAAATAAGGCCTGTCTACCTGGTAGACAGGCCTTTCCTTTTTAAACACCCTTAAAGCCCGTGGTGAACGACTCAGCACGCATGGCTGAATCAGGCAGACGATGATCAAGGTTCTACACTTCTTCAAAACCTATTACCCGGACAACACCGGCGGGATAGAGCAGGTCATTTTCCAGCTCGCTCAGGGCTGCCGTGCGCTGGATGTAGAAAGCCAGGTGCTGACGCTTAGCCCATCCCCCTCACCCGCTCGCCTGCAGGTCGCCGACCACCAGGTCACGCGCGTGAAGGAAAACTTCAATCTGGCGTCCACAGGCTTTTCTGCCAGTGTCTTCAGTCAGTTCAGGGAAATGGCCGCAGAAGCCGATCTGGTTCATTTTCATTTCCCCTGGCCGCTGATGGATCTGGTGCATTTCGCCACCCGCCATGGCCGGCCAACGGTGCTCAGTTATCACTCGGACATCATCAAGCAGCGCACACTGCTGAAGCTGTACAGCCCGTTGATGAACCAGTTTCTCAAACGCATGGACCGCATTCTGGTGGCCTCGCCCAATTACCTGCAGACCAGCGAGACCCTGAAACCCTTCGCCGACAGGACCGTAGTCGTGCCCTACGGGCTGGATCAGTCGGCCTATCCGGTGGTCCCGGCGCAGAAACGTTCAGAATGGCAACAGCGCGTGCCGGGCAAGTTCTTTCTGTTCGTCGGCGTGCTGCGCTATTACAAGGGCCTGCACACACTGCTCAGTGCCTTGGAGGGCGTTGATTACCCGGTGGTAATCCTCGGCGGCGGGCCTCAGGAGGCCGAGTTGAAGGAGCAGGCTGAGAAACTGCAACTGCGCAACGTGCTGTTTTTCGGTCGACTGGACGATGAAGACAAGGCGTGTCTGCTGCAGATGTGTTATGCCCTGGTCTTCCCTTCCCACCTACGCTCGGAAGCGTTCGGCATCTCGCTGCTTGAAGCCTCGATGTATGGCAAGCCGATGATCTCCTGCGAGATCGGCACCGGCACTACCTACGTGAATATCGACGAAGAAACCGGTCTGGCAGTACCACCGGAAAATCCGCTGGCGTTGCGCGAAGCGATGCGCCGCTTGTGGGAAGACCCGGAGCAAGCGGCCCGCTTCGGCGAGAACGCGCTGGCACGGTTCCACGAGGTGTTCACCGCAGAAAGAATGTGCGCGTCGACTGTGCAGGTTTATCACGACCTGCTGAAATGAATGTCGTCTCTCGACGAATAAAAAAGCCCCATCACTGGGGCTTTTTACTGACCACCTGGCGTATCACCCCAAGCGAAACCGCGCCGTATTGTCATTCAGCGCCCGACTGCCCTGACTCAAGGTATCCGCCGCCTGATTGACCGCACGGGCACCTTCCAGCAAACGCCCTGCGGCCTGATCGACCTGCTGGATGTTGCTGCTCACTTCATCAGCGGTCGTCGCCTGTTCTTCCACGGCGGTCGATATCTGCGCCAGCGTATCGGTCACACCCTGCACTGCTATGGCGATTTCGCCCAGGCGGACGCCCAGACCGGTCACCGACTGCGCATCGTTGACGGCTTGTCCACAGGCCGCCTCCATCAGGTTGACTGCCTGCGTCACGGTGGAGCGCAAGCTGTCGACCGTTCCGGCGATCTGAGCGGTCGAGGCCTGGGTGCGCTGGGACAGGCTGCGCACTTCATCGGCAACCACCGCGAACCCGCGGCCTTGCTCACCGGCGCGCGCCGCCTCGATGGCTGCGTTGAGGGCCAGCAGGTTGGTCTGTTCGGCGATGCCGCGAATGGCATCCACCACCGACTGGATCTGCTGGCCCTGCTCGCTGACGCGGCCCAGCGCAGCGGCAGTTTCGGTCAGCCGCTGATTGAGTTGCTGGATGCTGTCAGTGGTGCGCTGGCTGTCCTGGCTGCTTTGCTGAGCAATCTGACGCGTCTGCCTGGCGCTCTCCGATGCCTGCTCACAGCTTCTGGCCACGCCCTGGGACGTGGCAGCCAGTTCGGTGGCTGCTGCAGCGATCTGACTGATCTGCTGTTGCTGGTCCTCGACTTCGGTGAGCGTCCCGCTGGACTGAGCACTGAGCGTCAGCACGGCGTCGCCGACGCGAACGGTTTCCTGATTGACGCCCAGCAGACTGGTACGCAGTTGCACCACCGCGACGTTCAGCGCGCGGCTGATGGCAGCCAGCTCGTCACGCCCCTGCACAGCGACTTCCACACACAGATTGCCGTCACGCAGGGATTCAGCCAGCGTGGTGATGCCTCTGGCGCTGTTGCGAATCGAGGATTGCAGACAGGCGAACAGATAGATCGCCATGATCACCAGAACACAGAAGACCAACGCCATCGGGATGAACTCCGTGTTGGAGCTCTCATGGTAGTAATCGAGGCGTCCGTTGAGCGCCTCAAGCGACTGCCTGCGCAACTCCGTCGTGCTGCCGGTCAGGGTGTCGATGCTCTTCTCGAACTCTTCCGGCTTGAGCTTGATACTGCCGCCGAAAACACCGTCATCAATCACCTTAAGCTGTGCTTCCAGCACTTGCATTACTGCAGCGTACTTGTCGGCCCAAGGCTGTAACTGCTCGGGAAGCTTGGACAGCAGCAGGCCGGCAGCCTTTTGCATCTGGTCCTTGGAGTCATCGATGCGACCACGCAGGTCGCGCATTTGCAGACGGCTCTGCAAGCTGAACTGACCCGATGCCACCGACGTCTGCCCCACACTCGACAGACGACCGATACGCTCGATCAGGTCCGGCACTTGCTGAGTGGAGAGCTGCATGAGCATGTAGGTTTCAAGCCAGGGGTCGAGAATCAAACCGCTGTCCATTGCGATCTGCTCGCGCAGTGCCTGAACCAGGTTCAGCACCGTAGTGAATCGGTCGTAGCCATCAGGCCACCAGCCCACCGTGCGCAATGATGCCGTGTCCAGACCGGTGACGGCGGCTTGAAGCGCCTTGAAACGGTTCATGGTATCGGCAGGTGCTTTTTCTTCGACCAGTACCGCCTGAATGCCCTCAAGCGCCTTGGCAATGCGAGGGATGCCTGCATCGACGCTGGCCATGGCAGCCTTTGCAGCCGGAGTCGGCTCGCGCAGGATGTCGGCGGCTTTCCAGCGTGCGGCATGATCGCGCTGGGCGGACAGCTCGACGTTCAGATCGTCGAGCGCCAGCAACTGACGCACGCCGGATTGCTCCCCGGAAATGACATCAAGCTTGTTGCTGTACTCCTTGGTGATGACCCATGCGCTGCCCGCCAGCGGCAACATGAACAGCAGGAACAAGACCTGAAACTTGCGAGCAAAACCAAAATGTCCCATCAGGCGCATGCCTGGTGACAAAAGACTGTTCATGTCCTGCGACTCCCGGTGAACACCTGCCAGATCTGCAAAAACAGAGGCGATGCCTTTTGTTGGAAAAACACTAACAGCAAAATGCCATGTTCTTGTTTCAATGGCGATACGCGTCGCCTCAGATTGGTACGCAAAGTGTCGCCATTCATTGTTTTTGGCGTCAAAAAGCTTCTCAAACGAGCTATCAGGCACATCCAAGCAAGAACCGGACCGCTCGGCAGACGAAAAGAGTGCTTTACGGCAGCCATTTATTCATCCCGCAAAAAGGTCGAAAAAAGTAGACTGGAGAACGACAATCGACCACCACGCAGCAGTGCTCTCGCCATCAAGGAGGTCTTCATGACCACCCCACCCGCCTCGCCACGCATCGTCGCGCAACCGTCCAGGCCGCAATTGAGCGCCGGTCAGAAGAAATTCAACACACTGATGGAAAAGCTCGAAGCCAGGCGCAAGCTTTTGCAGCAGTGGCTCTCGATTTCAGCCACCTGCGAAAAGCTGTGGATCGAAGAACTGGTTCCGATGCTCAGTGAGCAGGCCGCGAACGAGATGAACAAGCTGCGCTTGCTTGACGTAGCTTTCGATCAGTTCCGCCTGGCCAAAAAAGACAGAGCCACGCTACTCGATATTATCTGCGACCTGACCACATCGCTCATTGGCGGCGAACACGATGAAGAACTCAAGCATCTCTACTTCAAATACACCGGCAACGACTACGACGAGGAGGAGCGCCTGCAAAGACAGCGGTTCAAATCATCGCTGGAAGAAGATCTGGGCGTGGAACTGGACGACGATGTCGACCTGGACTCTCTCGAAGACGTGACCCGGCATGTTGAAGAGAAGCTGAGAGATCAGGCCGAGCAGGCGCAAGGCGCACAGGAGCCGAAAAAGCCGACGGCCAGCGAACTGCGTCGTGAGCAGGAAGAGGCTGAAGGCAGCCAGTCACTGCGCGAAATTTACCGCAAGCTGGCCAGCGCGCTGCACCCGGACCGTGAACAGGATGCCGATGAGCGCGAGCGAAAAACGGCGCTCATGCAACGGGTCAACGAGGCCTATGAAAATGACAACCTGCTGGCGCTGCTACAGATGCAAATGGAGATCGAGCAAATCGATCAGAGCCACATCGACAGCATCTCCGACAAGCGCCTCAAGCATTTCAACCGGATCCTGAGCGAACAGCTCAGAGAGCTGGAAGACGAGATCCACGATCGCAAGATGCTGATCCGGGAACAATTCCTGATGGACCCGTACGAGGACCTCAAACCCAAGACTGCCAACACAAAATGTGCCAGGCAGGTCAAAGCCATACGGGAGCATCTCGACGAGGAACAGGACGAACTGCAGTTACTGACCGACCCGAAAAGCCTTAAAGCCTGGCTCAGGGATCAACGGGAGATGGCCGAGATGCTGGAGAGAGTAGAAGAATTCGATGACCTGGAAATGCTGGAGACCCTGTTGCGCTGAAAGCCCGAAAAACCTGACTCCAACCCGGGCTTCGACCTAACCGGTTGATCGCACGCAATTATTTTTCACAACAACGCTTGACACATATGCGTTCTCCGAGAATAATGCGCGCCACTTGGCTACATAGCTCAGTTGGTTAGAGCATAGCATTCATAATGCTGGGGTCCGGGGTTCAAGTCCCTGTGTAGCCACCAAGTACCGATTCACAGTTTTGTTCTGATAACTGTGAATCAACAAGAAGCCCGCCTCGTGCGGGCTTTCTTGTTTCTGGCCTTCCCGTTTTGTCACCACTCTTATGCCTCCCTGCGCATGCTTCAATCATGCCTCCTGGATGATCCGCGCAAATTCAGGACGTCGTCGGGAGGCGGGTTTCCCTGGCGAGGGTCAACCAGGCCTCGGCCGCAGGTGACAAGTGCGCGTTCTTGCGCCATGCCAACACCATATGCCAATCCGTATCCGGATCGTTCAGCGCAACCAATCGAATCCCGTCGTGATAGTGCTTCTGCGCCAGCATTCTCGGCAAGAATGCGACACCCAACCCTGCCGAGACCAGATCTACAATAAAGTCGACCTGACCACTGCGTGCAGTCACTTTGGGCGTAACGCCCTTGCGGTCGCAGGCCAGTTTAATCATGGTGTTCAGTGCAAACCCCGCCTCGAAGAGGATAAACGGCGTTTCGGCCAGGTCTTCAATGACGACTCGTTTGCGCTTGGCCAATGGATGGTTCGCTGCCATGACCACCACCACGGGCTCGATACGCACATCCTGGTAATCGAACTCTTCACTGAACGAGTTCATCTTCAGCAGTGCTGCCAGCTCTACTTCTCCCGAAGCCAGGCACTCATGCAGTTTGCTCGCGCCGTGTTCGGTGAGCTGAATATCGATATCCGGATAGCGGGCGCGGTATTGAGGGAACATGGCGGCGAAAAGCGCACCACTGCCCACGGGAGGCAGACCGATGCGCAACACGCCGCCCTTCAAACCACGCAGGTCGTTGAGCTCGGTCAGCAGATCGTTGCGCTCGGCCAACAGGGTCAAGGCGCGGCGGTAGACGATTTCGCCGGCGGCGGTCAGTTCGCTGCGGTGGCCAATGCGGCTCAACAGCGGCGTGCCCAATTCGTCTTCAAGGGTCTTGACGGCCTTGCTGACGGTGGACTGGGTGAGCGATACCACGTCAGCGGCCTGGGAGAAGCTACCCTGACGTACCACTTCGACAAAAGTGCGTAATGTTCGAAGGTTCACAAGTATTCGATTTCCGACTGAATTCAAGTTGTATTAGTTGTTTTGATCATAGTCGGTTTTTCCGTAATCTGAACCTGCCGCTCCCCCCTGGCGGCCTTGGTTCGTAGATTTATTCGCTCAGGAAAACGTCATGATTATTTCTTCGGCATCCGATTACCGTGCAGCGGCCAAACGCAAACTCCCGCGTTTTCTGTTTGATTACATTGACGGCGGTGCGTATGCAGAGCACACGCTGCGTGCCAATGGTTCGGACCTGGCCGATATCAGCCTGCGCCAGCGCGTCCTCAAAAATGTCGATAACGTGAGTCTTGAAACCAGGCTGTTTGGCGAAACCCTGGCCATGCCGATTGTCCTCAGCCCCGTGGGCCTGAGCGGAATGTATGCGCGCCGGGGTGAAGTGCAGGCAGCCAAGGCCGCGGCGAACAAGCGGATTCCATTCTGCCTGTCGACGGTGTCGGTGTGTTCGATTGAAGAGGTAGCGTCGCAGAGCAAGCAGGCGATCTGGTTTCAGCTCTACGTGCTCAAAGACCGTGGCTTTATGAAAAACGCTCTGGAGCGTGCCAAGGCGGCGGGCGTCACGACGCTGGTCTTTACCGTCGACATGCCAACACCCGGTGCGCGTTATCGCGATGCGCACTCGGGCATGTCCGGGCCTTATGCCGCGCCTCGACGCATTCTGCAAGCCATGACCAAGCCGGACTGGGCGCTGAATGTCGGCCTGCTCGGTCGCCCTCATGATCTGGGCAATATCTCCAGATACCTGGGCAAGGCCACCACGCTGGAAGATTATGTGGGCTGGCTGGCGAACAACTTCGACCCGTCCATCAGCTGGAAGGATCTGGAGTGGATTCGTGAGTTCTGGCAAGGCCCGATGATCATCAAGGGCATTCTCGATCCGCAGGATGCCAGGGATGCGCTGAGTTTTGGCGCGGACGGCATTGTGGTATCCAACCACGGCGGACGCCAGCTGGATGGCGCGCTGTCCACCGCCAAGGCTTTGCCGCCTATTGTTCAGGCGGTCGGCAGTGACCTGACGGTGCTGGCCGACTCCGGCATTCGCTCGGGTCTTGATGTGGTGCGCATGCTCGCCCTCGGCGCCAAGGGCATATTGCTCGGACGTTCGATGGCCTATGCGCTGGGCGCCGATGGGCAGCGTGGCGTCGAGAATATGCTGGATATTTTCGCCAGGGAAATGCATGTGGCGATGACGTTGACCGGGGTGACTTCGATTGAACAGATCGACGAAAGCATTCTGGTTAAATCAGCTGTTTGACAGCCGCGGCTGGACTGGATCGTGACTCGAGTCGGCCTTTCGACGAACTGCATTTTTCACTTTGAATGTCTGGTCTATGCTCGAAAATGATGGCTCAAGACGAGCCAGCATTTCTCATGACGGAGCAAAGCATGCGTAAACTTGTACTCTCAATAACTGCCGCCCTCTTCCTGACAGGTGCTGTAGCGCCAGTCGCCTTTGCAGAGAGTGAACTGGAAAAGGGTGTCCGGCACGATAACCGTGAGCTGGATAAAGGTGTCGATCATGACGCCAAGGAAGTGGACAAGGGCGTGAAGCACGACGCCGACGAAGTCGACAAAGGTGCGAAGCATGACGACAAAGAGCGTCACAAGGCTGACAAGCACATCGATAAAGAGGTTAAAAAGGATCTCTGACCAAAAAGCCTGCCACCGAGCAGGCTTTTTTCATGGGCGGATTGCACTGGACGGTCCAGCAGGGCTGCTGAAACATCCACGCACTGGTGCTTTTACTCTTTCGCTTTTGAAGACCGGGCCAACTACCAAGTGTCAGTGGCCCGACCTCTGTTACTGGATATACGGTCAGATCTTGAAACTGTCGACCAGTTGTTTCAAACGCCCGGCTTGTTGCGAAAGCGCAGCACAATCCTTGAGCGTTTCATTAAGGTTGGCCACGCCTTGTTGATTAAGCGTGTTGATCTGATTGATATCGATATTGAGTGTTTCCACAACAGCAGTCTGCTCTTCTGTCGCAGCGGCGACCGATTGATTCATGCCATCGATATCGCCGATGCGCCGTGTTACCTCGCGCAGCCGACTGCCCGCCTGATTGGCAACTTCGACACTTTCCTGACTCGACGTCTGGCTTTCATTCATGTTGAGCACTGCATGCTGAGAACCGGTCTGCAGACCGCCAATCATCTTGTGAATCTCGTCGGCAGAGGTCTGGGTACGATGCGCGAGGTTGCGTACCTCGTCGGCAACTACCGCAAAACCGCGTCCGGCCTCACCCGCGCGGGCGGCTTCGATGGCGGCGTTAAGGGCCAGCAGGTTGGTCTGTTGCGAGATGCCTTTGATGACATCCAGAATATGGCCGATGTTTTCGGTGCTGGCGTTGAGTTGCTCGATCTGCGTGCAGGAATCACTGATCTTGGCCGACAGCGCGCTCATGGCGTGGATCGTTTTCTCGACCACTACCTGACCGTCTTCTGCCTGGTTGCGGGCCTCACTGGCCTGGATCGAGGCGTCCGATGCGTTGCGGGCAATCTCCTGGGTTGCAGCACCCAGCTCGTTGATCGCTGCAGCGACGTTGTTGGTTCGGGCACTCTGCTCATCGAAACCGACGATGGACGAGTTAGAGGAGTTGACCACCCGTTGCGACAGGTCATGCACCTGAAGCGTCGCGGAGGACACTTCGACGATGGACGCGTGCACGCGCTCCACGAACTGATTGAACGAACCGCCCAGTGCGGCGAACTCGTCCTTGCCCTGAATACTCAGGCGCCGAGTCAAATCACCCTCGCCCTGGGCGATGTCCTGCATCGCACGGCCCATGTCGGTCAGCGGGCGCATCAGCGCACGAATGAGCAGGCTCAACAGCAACGCAATCACGGCGACTGCAATCAGCACGGCAACCATCGCCGAGCTGCGAAACTGGCTTAACGGCGCATAGGCCTTTTCCTTGTCGATCGACAGACCAATGTACCAGTCAGCCGAGGGCAGCCCGGTGATGGGGGTGAATGACAGCAGCCTTTGCTGACCATTAAGGGTCACCTCACGCAGGCGCGCGTCCAGGCTAATGGTCTGGCCAGGGTAGACGTCCTTGAGGTTTTTCATTACCTGTTCCTTGTCCGGACTGACGATGATCTGTCCGTCGCCACTGACCAGAAAGGCGTAACCCAGGCCACCGAACTCGACCGAGTTGATGATCTTGACCAGCGTGTCGAGGCTCAGGTCGCCGCCGACGACACCCGTGACTTGACCTGCCGCCTTGACCGGGCTGGCGATCGTTACCACCAGGCCACCCACGGAAGCCAGATACGGCGCGCTGAGAATGGTCTTGCCTGCGTCGACGGTGGACTTGTACCACGGCCGCTGGCGAGGGTCGTAACCCGCAGGCATGCCCACATTGGGCCGTTGGGTGAACGCGCCTTTGCTGTCACCGACATAGGTGAACTGAAAGGTCGATACCAGCGCAGACTGCGATACCAGCCCGCTGAGGTCGGAATTGACGCCCTGAAAAGCTACGTTCTGGGTGAGATTTTCCAGCACCAGAATGCGCCCGCTGAGCCAGTTCTGGACGCTGCTGGCAGTCAGTTGACCCGCTTGGCCCACGGAAGACTCGAGGTTCTGGTTGATGGTCTTGCGTTGCAGGTAATCGTTGTAAAAGGTGAACAAGGCGAACGCCAGCACCACTACACCGGCCGCGGCCAGCAGAATCTTATGACGAAACTTCAAATTCATGACAAGGCATCTCAACAGGACTGCTGGAAGCAGGCTCGAATGTCAAAGCAAGTTACGACACAAAAAATGTCATGCCCTGCACCCACAATGAGCCTGCAACGGATAGGGTTTTAATCTCGCAAACACAGCCGACAGTGTGCAGCTCCTCCTGGAATGCGGCGTTTCTAATTCAATGACTTACGCGTTGCTTTATAACGCTGTGCCGGCGCAAATGATATGCCCGGGGAAAAATATTCGGAGCGTGTAGGAACTTTCTTTATTTTTTATTTCAGCTTGGCCATTCCCTGCCGATAGTGTCTGTGTACCTCACCTCACCCTGACCTGTATGCCATGCCTTTCAGGGATAAAACCGTTTTAATGGCAGTTGTTGGAGAATTTAATGAGTAGCTGGTTTGCAAACATCAGCGTGAATATGAAACTGGCTCTTGGCTTCGGTCTGGTACTTGTTTTTACAGCCATTCTTGCACTGACTGGCTGGACCAGCATGGGCGGGCTGATCAATCGCAGCAACTGGATGAGTGACATCACTTCACTCAATGCACAGTTGACCAAACTGCGCGTAACGCGCCTGCAGTACATGGTGGCCGACGGCGACGAGAAGGTTGCCGAAACCGTGCAGACCTCGCTGGACAGCTTCAAGGCGTATCAGGAAAAACTGCGGGCCTCGTTCAAAAGTCCCGAAAACCTGAAAATGCTCGATCAGTTGGGCATCGTGATCGCTGACTACCAGAAGTCCCTCAACAACATGCGCAGTGGCTATAAGGCCAGCACCGCTGCACGCGATGAACTGACCACCCACGCGAGCAAAAGCCTCGCGGTGTTCGAGCAGCTCGTGACTGAAGTCAGAAACATGGACCCGGCTGACGCCAACCGATTCGAGCAGTACCGACTCGTCACCGATGCCAAAGATGACTTGAGAGTCGCGCGCTATGAAGTGCGCGGCTACACCACCAATGCCACGCCCGAGACCGAGCAGGCAGCTGTTTCGAAACTGGATTCGGCCATCAAGGATCTGGACGCGCTCAAGACGACCTTCAGCGGCACTCAGGCCGATCAGCTCAGGCAGCTGGAAACCTCGTTGATGGCCTATCGGACGACCTTGCAAAACTTCAAGGCGGCCACGGGCACGATTGTCCAGGCGCGCAAAGAAATGACCACGCAAGGGCAGGATATCGTCAAGATCAGCGAGGACATGTACAAGCTGCAACTGGATCGCCGCGATCAGGAAAGCGCACAGGCGCGTACCACGCAGATCGTCTGCACATTGCTGGCTATGATTCTGGGCATCATCGCCGCAGTGATCATCACCCGGCAGATTACCCGTCCCCTGCAGGAAACCCTGGCGGTGGTCGACCGTATTGCATCGGGTGACCTGACTCAGACCCTGGCCGTGACGCGCCGTGATGAGCTCGGCGTTCTGCAACAAGGCATCCAGCGCATGGGCAGCACCCTGCGCGAGCTGATTGGCGGTATTCGCGACAGCGTCGTACAGATCGCCAGTGCCGCCGAAGAGCTGTCGGCGGTTACCGAACAGACCAGCGCTGGCGTCAACAGCCAGAAAGTCGAAACCGATCAGGTCGCCACCGCCATGCACGAAATGTCGGCGACGGTTGCAGAAGTGGCGCGCAACGCCGAACAGGCCTCGCAGGCCGCCTCCAACGCTGACCGCGAAGCGCGTGACGGTGACAAGGTGGTGGGTGAAGCGATCGCCCAGATCGAGCGTCTGGCCAACGAAGTGGGTCGCTCCGCCGATGCCATGACTCAGCTGGAGCAGGAAAGCGACAAAATCGGTAAGGTCATGGACGTCATCAAGGCGGTGGCCGAACAGACCAACCTGCTGGCGCTCAACGCTGCTATCGAAGCGGCACGTGCGGGTGAAGCCGGACGTGGTTTTGCCGTGGTTGCCGACGAAGTCCGCGGCCTGGCACAACGTACGCAGCAATCCACCGTGGAGATCGAAACACTGGTCGCTGCGTTGCAGAGCGGTACGCGCCAGGTGTCCAGCATCATGCTTAACAGCCGCGAACTGACCGTCAGCAGCGTAACCCTTAGCCGTAAGGCTGGCACGTCGCTGGGCAGCATCACGCAAACGGTGTCGAGCATTCAGGCGATGAACCAGCAGATTGCCGCCGCCGCTGAAGAGCAAAGCGCGGTTGCTGAGGAAATCAGCCGCAGCATCGTCAACGTGCGCGATGTCTCCGAGCAGACCGCTTCGGCGAGCGAAGAAACCGCTGCGTCCAGCGTCGAGCTGGCACGCCTGGGCGGGCAGTTGCAGACAATGGTCAGCCACTTCCGGATCTGATCACCCTGCGTTGACATCAAGCCCGGTCTTTACCGGGCTTGATTGTTTCTGCACTCCTGACAGTCACGCTTGTGGCGGCTGCCCGTTGGACGCCGACAGGCCACCGTCGACCGGCAGGTTGACGCCGGTCACGAAGCGCGCGTCATCGCTGGCCAGGAAGGCGATCACGTCGCCGACGTCTTCGGCTTCGCCCGGGCGACCCAGTGGGATGCGCTCCATGAATTTGGCCATCAATGCTTTGTCACCCAGCATATCTTCAGTCAGCTCGCTGCGGGTCAGTGAGGGGCAGACGGCATTCACGCGTACGCCGTCAGCGCCATGGTCCATGGCCAGCGAACGGGTGAAGTTGGTGATCGCGCCCTTGGCCGCGTTATAGAAGCTCATGCCCCAGTCGCCGCCCAGACCGGACACCGACGAGACGTTGATGATGTTGCCTTGGCTGGCGATCAGTGCCGGCATGGCGGTGCGGGTGCAATAGAACACGCCGTCCAGGTCCACGGACATCAGCTCTTTCCAGTCCTCTATGCCCAGCTCGGTCACTTTGCCGGACTTGACGATGCCGGCATTGTTGACCAGCACATCCAGGCGCCCGAAGCGGGTCGCCACTTCCTTGAACAGCGCTTCCACGTCGCTCGGGTCGGCCACATCCGTGGCTCTGATCAAGTGCCCTTCGCCCTTCAGTTGCGCGGCTACTTTGGCCAGCTTGTCGTGATTACGGCCGACCAGCACGACACTTGCGCCTTCCTCGGCAAAACGTTTGGCGGTCGCTTCGCCGATTCCGGAACCGGCACCTGTGACGACGATGACTTTCTGGGTGAAACGATTCATTCGGCAGTCTCCAAAAAATGAACGGGATTATCGGGTGGACTGCACACCCGCCCGCAGCGTTCACTCGCATTTAATTTTGCTTTCAAGAGCGCTGTAAATGACCGGTGAATCGTTAAACCTCGACCATGGGTGCGTTGACAACGCGGCGACGGTCTGCAAATAATCCCCGCAGTTGTACGACAACCTATAACGCCAAAAATAAAAACAACACCGAGGCCAGTCCATCATGAACACTCACGCCGCGCCTGCCCGCTCGATCAGCAAGGGCTCAATCATCGAAGCCTTGATCAGTGACGCCTCGTTTACTGAAAACTCGCACGACCAGACACCCTTCTCGATTCACAACATTCGCTGAAACACAGCGAACGGTACTCGGCCGCCTGCAGGTCGAGGCCATGCCTGGCGACAGGCATCACGTAATCCTCGAAGGTGTCGGCCGCCGCGCGCGCGCGGCCAGGAAAGGGGACGGTTTCACTAAACAAGGGAGCACAACAATAATGACATCTCACACTTCCCGCTCACGCATCCTGCTGGGCGTCGGCGGCATGACGCTGATATTCCCGATGCTTGGCATGGCCGAAGGTTTCGTCGACGACACCAAGGCCACGCTCAACCTGCGTAATGCCTACTTCAACCGCAACTTCACCAACCCGGCTTTCCCGAACAGTGCGGCCCCACAGAACAAGGCCGAGGAATGGACGCAAAGCTTCATTCTCGACGCCAAGTCGGGCTTCACCCAGGGTGTGGTGGGTTTCGGGGTTGACGTGCTGGGCCTGTATTCGCTCAAGCTCGATGGCGGCAAGGATACGGGTGGCACTCAGTTGCTGCCGATTCACAGCGATGGTCGTCCAGCCGATGATTTCGGGCGTCTGGGCGTGGCGGGCAAGGCGCGGATTTCCAAGACCGAACTGAAGGTCGGCGAGTGGATGCCGGTGCTGCCGATCCTGCGCTCCGATGACGGTCGTTCGTTGCCGCAGACGTTTCGCGGCGGCCAGGTCACCTCCAAGGAAATCGACGGCCTGACGCTGTACGGCGGGCAATTCCGCGGCAACAGCCCACGCAACGATGCGAGCATGGAAGACATGTCGCTGAACGGGCGAGGCGCATTCACCTCGGACCGCTTCAACTTCGGCGGCGGCGAGTATGTCTTCAACGACAAACGCACTCAGGTAGGCGTCTGGTACTCGGAACTGCAGGACATCTACCAACAGCAATTCTTCAACCTGCTGCACAGCCAGCCGCTCGGCGACTGGACCCTTGGCGCGAACCTGGGTTACTTCATCGGCAAGGAAGACGGCAACAAACTGGCCGGCGATCTGGATAACAAGACGGCCTACGCGCTGCTCTCTGCCCGCTACGGCGGCAGCACCTTCTATGTCGGTCTGCAGAAGCTGACGGGCGACACGGCGTGGATGCGCGTCAACGGCACCAGTGGCGGTACGCTGGCCAACGACAGTTACAACTCCAGCTACGACAACGCCAATGAGAAATCCTGGCAGCTGCGTCATGACTACAACTTCGCGACGCTGGGCGTTCCCGGTCTGACCCTGATGAACCGCTACATCAGCGGCGACAATGTACACACCGGCAACATCACTGACGGCAAGGAGTGGGGTCGGGAGTCTGAACTGGCCTATACCGTACAAAGCGGTGCGCTGAAGAATCTGAACGTCAAATGGCGCAACTCCAGCCTGCGTCGTGATTTCAGCACCAACGAATTCGACGAGAACCGCGTGTTCGTCAGCTACCCTATTTCATTGCTCTGAAACCGGTGGCAGAGCCTGTCGGCCACGGCAGGTTTTGCCTTGTTACAAATGTATCCGGCCAAGTGCGTGCCCAGACCGTTTTTAGACCTTGGCCGCGTTGACAATCAGCGTATGCGGTGCCGATAATCCGGCAAGTCATACGACAACAGATGACAAAAATAACAATCGGGACTTCTCTCATGGCATCGGCTCATACCACTCAAACTCCCTTCAATCGCCTCCTGCTGACCGGCGCGGCAGGTGGCCTGGGCAAGGTATTGCGCGAAACACTGCGCCCTTACACAAACGTGCTGCGGCTTTCCGACATTGCCGAAATGGCGCCCGCTGTCGACGACCGTGAAGAAGTTCAGGTCTGCGACCTGGCCGACAAGGATGCCGTACACCAGTTGGTAGAAGGCGTCGACGCGATCGTGCATTTCGGCGGTGTATCGGTCGAGCGACCGTTCGAGGAGATCCTCGGCGCCAATATCTGCGGCGTGTTCCACATCTACGAAGCCGCCCGCCGGCACGGCGTGAAACGCGTGATCTTCGCCAGCTCCAACCATGTGATCGGTTTCTATAAGCAGACCGAGACCATCGACGCGCACTCCCCTCGCCGCCCGGACAGCTACTACGGTCTGTCCAAGTCCTACGGCGAAGACATGGCCAGCTTCTACTTCGATCGCTACGGCATCGAAACCGTGAGCATCCGCATTGGCTCGTCGTTTGCCGAACCGCAAAACCGCCGAATGATGAGCACCTGGCTGAGCTTTGCTGACCTGACCCAGTTGATCGAGCGCTCGCTGTACACGCCAGACGTGGGCCATACCGTGGTCTACGGCGTCTCGGACAACAAGACCGTCTGGTGGGACAACCGCCTGGCCAGCAAACTGGACTACACCCCGAAAGACAGCTCGGAAGTTTTTCGCGAGAAGGTCGAAGCCCAGCCGCTGCCGGCAGCCGATGACCCGGCAATGCTGTACCAGGGCGGAGCCTTTGTGGCGTCAGGACCGTTCGGCGACCAATAAGCAGCGCTTTCCTCTCGCAGCACTCTGGAGACACGAACCGTCATGGATGCCGAACTGATTGTCGATGCACAGAACGCCACCGGCGAAAGCCCGGTCTGGAGCGTGCGTGATCAAGCGTTGTACTGGGTGGATATTCCCAAGGGCGAGTTGCATCGCTGGGATTTCAAGCAGAACAGCACACGCAGTTGGAAAGCGCCGCAAATGCTTGCCTGTATCGCCGCCGATAGCCGGGGCGGCTGGGTGGCGGGGATGGAGAACGGAATTTTTCATTTGCAGCCCTGCGAAGACGGCAGCCTGATCAGCACGCTTCTGGCCAGCGTCGAACACGCGCAGGCTGGCATGCGCTTCAACGATGGCCGCTGCGACCGACAGGGTCGTTTCTGGGCGGGCACCATGTTCATGGACATGGCCGCCGGTGCGAGGGTGGGGGCGTTATATCGCTACAGCGCCAGCCAGACCACGCTGGACGCGCAGCTCAAGGATTTCATCGTCCCCAACGGCCTGGCGTTCAGCCCCGACGGCAAGATCATGTACCTGTCCGACTCGCACCCCAGCGTGCAGCAGATCTGGGCGTTCGATTACGACACTGACAGCGGCACGCCGCGCAATCGCCGCCTGTTCGTCGACATGAACCAACACCTGGGTCGTCCCGACGGCGCGGCGATCGACACCGATGGCTGCTACTGGATCTGTGGCAACGACGAAGGCCTGGTTCATCGCTTCACCCCCGCCGGCAAACTCGACCACTCTCTGGTCGTGCCGGTGAAAAAGCCAGCCATGTGTGCCTTTGGCGGCCCCAATCTGGACACCCTGTTCGTGACGTCCATCCGCCCGGGTGGCGACATCGGCGATCAGCCACTGGCCGGTGGCGTATTCGCCCTGCGACCTGGCGTCCAGGGCCTGGAGGAACCCACGTTTCAGGGCTGACAGCGCCCTACCGAAAATCCCGTAGCTCGACCAAAAATAACAAAATCGGAGATATCCATGGATTTCAAACGCAAGCTTCTCATCGCAGCGCTTCCGCTGGCCTTCTGTGTGTCAGGCATGGCCCACGCTGACATCAAAATCAAATTCGCCGAAGTTCACCCGGCAGGCTATGCGCCGGTCGTGGCAGAACAGAAAATGGGCAAGAAACTCGAAGAACAGTCCAAGGGCGAGATCAGTTTCAAGATGTATGCAGGTGGCGTGCTCGGCTCCGAGAAGGAGGTCGTCGAACAGGTGCAGAGCGGCGCCGTGCAGATGACCCGCGTCAGCCTCGGCATCGTCGGCCCGGTAGTGCCGGACGTCAACGTCTTCAACCTGCCGTTCGTGTTCCGTGATCAGGCGCACATGCGCACCATCATCGATGGCGAGATCGGTCAGGAAATTCTCGACAAGATCACCAACTCCGAATTCAACATGGTCGCCCTGGCCTGGATGGATGGCGGCACCCGCAACCTGTACACCAAGAAGCCGGTACGCCAGATTTCCGACCTCAAAGGCATGAAAATCCGCGTTCAGGGCAACCCGGTGTTCATCGAAACCATTAACGACATGGGCGGCAACGGCATCGCCATGGCCACCGGCGAGATCTTCAGCGCCCTGCAGACCGGCGTCATTGACGGTGCGGAAAACAACCCGCCGACGTATTTCCAGCACAACCACTACCAGAACGCCAAGTTCTTCACCATGACCGAACACCTGATTCTGCCCGAGCCCATCGTGATGTCGAAAACCACGTGGCAAAAGCTCAATCCCGAGCAGCAGGCGCTGGTGAAAAAGCTGGCGCGTGAAGCGCAGATGGAAGAACGCGTGCTCTGGGACAAGTCGTCGGCCGAAGCCGAGACCAAGCTCAAGGCTGCTGGCGTGGAGTTCATCACGCTGACGCCTGAGCAGAAGAAAGCCTTCTACGACGCGACCCAGCCGGTACGCGACAAATTCGGCGCGCCTTACAAGGATCTGATCAGCCGTATCGAAGCGGTCCAGACCAATCCTGCACTGGCGGCGAGCACCCCCCAAGCGGCCCAATAAGCCTGTCCCGATCAAGCAGCGGGAACGAGCACCAACTCGTTCGCCGCCGCAGTGGTGAGCCTTATGAAAAATACGCTATTGCGCATCAACGATACGCTTTACCGGGTCTGCATCGGCATTGCCGGCCTATCGGTGTTGATCATGACCCTGATCATCCCCTGGGGCATCTTTGCCCGCTACATACTCGGCAGCGGCTCCAGCTGGCCTGAACCCACCGCCATCCTGCTGATGGTGGTGTTTACCTTCTTCGGCGCCGCCGCCAGTTACCGGGCCGGTGCGCACATGGCCGTGTCGATGGCCGTGGACCGCATGCCTCAGCAGGTGCGCAGAGTCGCCAGCGTGGTGGTGCAGATTCTGATGGCGATCGTCGCCCTGTTCATGATCTTCAAGGGCTTCAAGCTGTGCGCCACCACCTGGAATCAATTCGTCGGCGAACTGCCGTTTCTGCGTGTCGGCATCTCTTATCTGCCGATTCCCCTCGGCGGCCTCGTAACCCTGGTCTTCGTCCTGGAAAGGTTATTGCTGGGTGACCAGAGTCATCGCGCGGTCATGCGTTTCGACGTTATTGAAGAAAGCGAAGGTGCCGCATAAATGGACGCTTTTATACTGTTGGGCAGCTTTATCGCGTTGATCCTGATCGGCATGCCAGTGGCCTACGCGCTGGGCCTTTCAGCCCTGATCGGTGCCTGGTGGATCGACATCCCGGCCGATGCACTGATGATCCAGATTGCGGGTGGCGTGAACAAATTCTCGCTGTTGGCGATTCCGTTCTTCGTGCTGGCCGGAGCGATCATGGCCGAAGGCGGCATGTCGCGACGCCTGGTCGCCTTTGCCGCGGTGCTAGTGGGCTTCGTGCGTGGCGGCCTGTCGCTGGTCAATATCGTGGCTTCGACCTTCTTCGGCGCGATTTCGGGTTCCTCGGTGGCCGACACGGCCTCGGTGGGCTCGGTGCTGATCCCGGAAATGGAACGCAACGGCTACCCGCGGGACTTCTCGACGGCAGTGACCGTCAGCGGCTCGGTGCAGGCGCTGCTGACGCCACCCAGTCACAACTCGGTGCTTTATTCGCTGGCGGCAGGCGGCACGGTGTCGATCGCGTCGCTGTTCATGGCCGGCATCCTCCCGGGCCTGCTGCTCAGCGCAGTGATGATGGGCCTGTGCATGATCTTCGCGCGCAAGCGCAATTACCCCGAGGGTGAAGTTATCCCACTGCGCCAGGCACTGAAAATTGCCGGTGAAGCGCTTTGGGGCATGATGGCCATGGTCATCATTCTCGGCGGCATTCTGTCGGGGATTTTCACGGCCACCGAGTCGGCAGCCATTGCCGTGCTCTGGGCGTTCTTCGTCACCATGTTCATCTACCGCGATTACAAATGGCGCGATCTGCCCAAACTGATGCACCGGGCGGCACGCACCATTTCCATCGTGATGATCCTGATCGGTTTTGCCGCCAGCTTCGGTTACATCCTGACGCTGATGGAAATCCCGATGAAGATCACCACCGCGTTCCTGACCCTGTCGGACAACCGCTACGTGATCCTGATGTGCATCAACGTGATGTTGCTGCTGCTCGGCACGGTCATGGACATGGCGCCGCTGATTCTGATCCTGACCCCGATTCTGTTGCCGGTCATCGTTGGCGTCGGTATCGATCCGGTGCACTTTGGCATGATCATGCTGGTCAATCTGGGGATCGGGCTGATTACCCCGCCAGTGGGCGCGGTGCTGTTTGTCGGTGCCGCGGTGGGTAAAGTCACCATCGAAGCCACGGTAAAAGCACTGGTGCCGTTCTATGTCGCGCTGTTCCTGGTGCTGATGCTGGTGACCTACATTCCTGCCATCTCGTTGTGGCTGCCGAGCGTCGTGCTCTGACGTCTCCCGTTGCAAGGCTGCCGGAGCGCTTGAAAGCGCTCCGGCATGCACCTCTGTTATCCAGCCAAGGAGGCTGGTTTGCGTATGTCCGCCCCTACCCTGTTTCCGCGCCACATCGCCGTGCTGATCCTCGCGCTGCTGGCCTGTTCGTTTGCCGGCAACCACATCGCGGCACGCATTGCCTTCGATCATGACACCGGCCTGCTGCTGGCTATTCTCTGTCGCTCCGGTGTGACCTTGCTGGTGCTGACCAGTCTGGTGCTCTGGCAGCGTGAAAGGCTCAGTCTGCCCGCCAGCACCTGGCGCTGGCAGCTGCTTCTGGGGTTGCTGATCGCCACTCAGAGCTTTTGCATCTACTCGGCGGTAGCGCGTATTCCGGTGGCTCTGGCCTTGCTGGTGGTCAATGTCTCGCCGATCCTGCTGGCGTTACTGACCTGGGCGCTGGGCGGTGCCCGGCCGACGCGGCGCGCCGCAGGCCTGATGGGCCTGATTCTGTTTGGCCTGACGCTGGCGCTGGACGTGCCGCAGCGCCTGTCGAACTCCGGCAGCAGCGAGCCGCAATGGCTGGAAGGTGTCGCCTACGCATCGACTGCTGCGGTGGTGTTCGCCTTTGCGCTGTGGATTACCGATAACAAACTGGCGGGCATGCGCGGCAGCGTGCGCAGCATGCTGACCATGGCCGTGGTGTTCGTCGTCGCGGCCATCGCCGGCAGCAGCGGCGTGCTGCCCGGCGGCGTGGGTCTGCCGACGAGTTCTGTCGGCTGGACCGCACTGGCCAGCCTGGTGGTTTTGTACGGGCTGGGTTTCTCGCTGCTGTTCATCTGCATGGCACGGCTGGACATCGCCCGCAACGCGCCAGTGATGAACATCGAGCCGGTGGCCAGCCTGCTGTTTGGCTGGCTGATTCTCGATCAATTGCTCAGCAGCGGTCAGGTGGTCGGCGGGCTGATCGTGGTCAGCGGCATCGTACTGCTGACCTGGCGTCGCGCCCAGTCGCCTGACCCTCAATCATCCAGAAAGGCTTTGAAGCATGTCCACGAACGTACTGACCCTTGAAGATGGCCTGACCCGTCTGACACTGGCCCCCGACATCGGCGGCAGTATCGTCAACTGGACCGTCCTGGCCAGCGGGCAACCGCTGCTGCGCCCGAGTGACGAACAGGCTCTGGCGGCCGGGACGCCCCGTCGGCTGGCCTGCTATCCGCTGGCGCCGTGGTCGAACCGGATCGGCAACGGCGGTTTCGAGACACCAGACGGCTGGCTGGCTCTGGAGCCAAACAGCGCCAACGACCCGCTGCCGATCCATGGCAGCGCCTGGCAGCAAACATGGACCGTCATCGAACAGAGCGCAGAGCAGGTCTGCCTGCAACTCGACAGCCAGACGCCCTTCGCCTACCGCGCGCACCTGCGCTACACCCTGCGCGAGGGCACGCTGAGCATTGAACTGACCACCACCCATCAGGACAGCCGCGCCATCTGGCACGGGCTGGGCCTGCACCCGTACTTGCCACGCACGGCCCACACTCGTTTGCAGGCAAGGGCTGCGCAGGTCTGGCTGTGCGACGAAGCCGGTTTGCCCCGCGCCTTGCAGGACCTGCCCGCCGAGTGGGACTTCCGTCACGGCAACGCGTTGCCCGACACACGTCTGGACAACGGTTTCACCGGCTGGGATGGCCAGAGCATCATCAGCCAGCCGGATCTGGGCTACGAATTGCACTGCCAGGCCACCGGCAGCGAATACTTTCTGGTGTTTTGCCCGCCGGGGCTGGACTTCTTCTGTTTCGAGCCCGTCAGCCACCCGGTCAACGCGCATCATTTGCCAGGACGGCCGGGGTTGAAGCTGTTGCGGCAGAGGGAATCAGTGACGCTGGAGTTCAGTCTTCGTTACAAAGACCTGAGGCGGGGGTCATGAATAAGTGTCCTGTTGACTCATTTCAAGTTACAGAACAGGCCGGGATATCCCGTTGACATATCCCCAAAAAAACATATTCTTATTCATCTGATACATCAGCCAAGGATGAAGCACTCATGGAACAATCCACAGTCTTCAAAAGCAATCGAAGCCAGGCTGTCCGACTGCCAAAAGCGGTCGCCTTGCCAAACGACGTGAAACGTGTCGATGTCGTAGCCGTGGGCAGAACCCGCATTATTTCCCCCGCTGGTGAAATGTGGAACAGCTGGTTCGATGGTGAAAGTGTCAGTGATGATTTCATGGCAGAGCGTGAACAACCAGCCGAACAGCAGCGCGAATCGCTCTGATGCTCAAGTACATGCTTGACACCAATATTTGCATTTTCACTATAAAGAACAAGCCAACTTCGGTGCGTGAAGCCTTCAACCTCCATCATGGACAGCTATGTATCAGCGCGATCACGTTGATGGAGCTTGTCTACGGCGCAGAAAAGTCTTTGAGCCCCGAAAGAAACCTTGCCGTTGTAGAGGGTTTCACAGCGCGTCTTGAAGTGCTCCCTTACGACAGCGACGCTGCGGCTCATACCGGCATGATCAGAGCCGAACTGGCTAGATCGGGCACACCGATCGGCCCGTACGATCAAATGATTGCAGGACACGCCCGCTCTCTAGGCCTGGTGGTGATCACTAATAATCAGCGTGAATTCCGACGCGTCGAGGGGCTGAGGGTAGAAGACTGGGTAAGCCAATGACCTCAACACGATAACTGCAACGCCTCTTATGTTTTGAGCCCGTCAGCCACCCGGTGAACGCCCATCACCTGTCTAGGCATCCGGGATTGAGCCTTTTTAAGGCATGGGGGGTAGATGAGGTTGGGGGTCGGCCTGCAAGACAAGAGTTTGTAGCAGGCCTCATGCGTGCGAGCCTGGCGTCTGTCATTACGGGGTAATGACCAGCGTTGAAAGGCCGCTGACACCTGTGACACCGGTCGTAGTGCCGCAGCTGTTATTCAACGCGGCCTGAAAATTAACAAGCTCAAATGTACTCAACGCAGTGGCGTCCTTGAAACGGCCATCTGTAATTGTCCCGACACCCAGAACGGCTGTAATCAGACCGTTCACAGTATTGAAACTCGTATTGAACGTGTAAGTGCTGGTCACCCCATCGCTCCAGGTGATGATCCATACCACATTGGACGTTTGCAGCAGTAAAGACTGACAGGATAAAGGGGCCTGAAAACTTTGTATGGACGAAGCGCTGACTACCAGGGGAAATGAAGGTAAAACACACGGTCCCCAATTGCTTGTCGTCACCACGTCGGTAGTCTTGGCGGTATTGGTCACTCCTGGCGACCAAGTTGCGGTGTGAGTTCCTACCGGACAAGTCGCCAGGTTTGCAACCTCAGCCTGTGATCGCTCTGGCGCGAAAAAAAGCCCCGTGCAAACGATGACCAATAACAACAGGCTGGCGAGTCGGACCTGCGAGAACGAAGCGTGCGTGACATGAGTATCCATGATTGTCTCCCTGACGTTGATGGTCTCCAAAAGTCAGATTAAGCAAAAAGCATTTTTCACTCTACTGTCAGAAATGACAGCTAATGGTCGTAAGGCCCGTTCTCCTGGGCTGATCGTTGCCACCCACAACCTGCGAGAATTTCAGCGCACTGATGGTCTTCGTCTGGATGACCGAGCAACTCGCTAAACACACCTTCCAAGTCCAAGGATTCTTGCACCTGAACGGATGCGCCGCTCGTCACATCCTATGATCCACCCCCCACCCCGTTACGTAACACCTCTGCACAGCGAACCAAACCCACACAATGGTGATCAGAAGGTGGATCATGCGCATAACTGCCAGTCTCAGGACCTTCTGTCACTTGTCCCCCTCTCACAGCGAATCGACAATCACCCGACTTTGGATCGATGAAGTCACCGCCGTGGCCCGCCAGAGGGACCGCGACAGCTTCATGCGCATTTACGACCACTTCGCTCCGCGCCTGTTGCGCTACCTCACCGGGCTGAATGTGCCAGAAGGTCAGGCCGAAGAGTTGGTGCAGGAGGTGCTGCTCAAACTGTGGCACAAGGCCGAATCGTTCGACCCGGCCAAGGCCAGCCTGGGGACATGGTTGTTTCGCATCGCACGCAATCTTTACATCGACAGCGTGCGCAAGGACCGTGGCTGGGTGCAGGTGCAGAACTCACTGGAACAACTCGAGCGTCTGGAGGCCCCGGTAGATCGAACACTCGATTACAGCCAGCGCCAGGAGCATCAACTCAACATCGCCATCCAGAACCTGCCCGCCGATCAGGCCCGAGTGTTGCGAATGTCGTATTTCGAAGCGCTCAGCCACCGGGAGATTTCCGAACGCCTGGGTATGCCGCTCGGCACGGTGAAGTCCTGCCTGCGACTGGCGTTTCAAAAGTTGCGCTCGCGGATAGAGGAATCATGATGGGTCCACTACATCATCCGGACGACGCCACGCTGGTCAGTTATGCCGCAGGGGCGCTGTCGCAGGTCATCTCGTTAGTCACTGCCGCGCATCTGGAGCGCTGCGCCGAGTGCCGGGCGCGGCTCAGGCAGGCCGAGGCGATTGGCGGTGTGTTGATGCAGCAGCACACCAGCAGTGTGGTGCCGCTCAAGGGCAGATCGGCCATGCTGGCGCGGCTTGATGAGCAGCAAGCGGGGCTTGTGCCCGCCCTGCACTCGATGCCGGCGGCCAATCAGGACCCGGACCTGATGCCGGTCTGCATGCAGGCGCATTTTGGTCGACACCTGAGTACGTTGAAGTGGAAGACCCTGATCCCCGGCGTACAACGAGTACGCGCCGAAGGCATCGAACAGGGCAACCTGATGCTGCTGAAGATCGCCCCCGGCGTGAGCATGCCGGTCCACAGCCACGAAAGCGGCGAGATGACCATGGTCCTCAAGGGTGCGTATTACGACGTACAGGGAGAGTTCGGACTCAACGATGTGGCCGACCTGGACAGCCATATCCATCACCAGCCCATCGCCTACCCTGACCGGGAATGCATTTGCGTACTGGCCACTGAATCGAAGCTGCGTTTTCAGGGACTGCTTGCGCGGATGATGCAGCCGTTTTTCGGGATTTGAAAAACGGCCGCTGCGCCTGCGGTCAGCGCTGAACGGTGACGCCCAATGAGGCCAGCGCATCCCAGTAGCCTGGGTAGGTCTTGCCGACGCAATCAGGGTCGAGAATGCGGATGCCGGCGATCTTCAGGCCCGCCAGCGCAAAGCACATGGCGATACGATGGTCGGAGTGGGTGTCGATCAAGGCATCGACCGTAGTGCCTGCCAGCGCCGGGTTGGCGTTGACGATCAGATCGTCACCCTCTTCGACCGCCAGGCCGGGTGCGATGGCGCACAGGCCGTGGGACAGTGCCGAGATGCGGTCACACTCCTTGACCCGCAGGTTGGCGATGCCGACAAAGCGCACCGGTTGACGATTGAAGGCGGCCAGTACGGCCAGCGTCGGAATCGCGTCCTGCATCTGCGAACCGTCGATCACGGCCGGCATGTTCGGGAAGCTGGCGATGATCTGGCTGGCCAGCGCATCGGGCTGAGTGAACGCGTCGCTGGCCACGCCCAGATCGATAGCGCCCTCGGTCAGGGCCTGCGCAGCCCACAGGTAAGTGGCCGCCGAGGCATCCGGCTCGATGTGGAAATCCGTAGCGCGATAACCGCTAGCCGAGACTTTCCAGGCGGCATCGCCGATGGCCTGAACCTCGGCACCGAACGCCTGCATGGCCGCCAGCGTGAGGTCGAGGTAGCCACGCGCGCCGATCTCGCTGCCTGTCAATGCAACTTCCACAGGCCCCTTGCCACAGGCGCCGGCCATCAGCAGTGCCGACACGTACTGGCTGGACAGGTTGCCGTCGATTTCGATACGACCGGCCTCAAGACCGCCCTTGCCCTTGATCGCCACCGGCGGGCAACCGCTGGGTGCGCTGACCTCCACGCCCATACGCTGCAAGGCATCGACCAGCGGCCCGATCGGGCGCTTGCGCATGTATTCGTCGCCATCGACCACGAAGTCGCCTTCGAAGTTGGCCAGTGCCGCGGTCAAAAAGCGTGTCGCAGTCCCGGCATTGCCGAGGAACAGCGCCTGCTGTGGCGCCTGCCAATGCCCGCTGCTGGTGACCACGAAGGTGCTGTCATCCGGCTCGTCGACCTGCACGCCCATCAGACGCAAGGCTTCGGACATCACGCGCGTGTCGTCACTCTTCAGCGCGCCGGTCAGGCGGCTGGTGCCTTTGGCCAGCCCGGCCAGCAACAATGCGCGGTTGGTGATCGACTTGGAGCCCGGCGGGCTGACACGCCCGACCAGCGGGCGCTCGACAGGCAAAACAGTGAGGGTGGCTTGAGGTCGCATGATGTCCCTGAGCGTCAGCGGAAAAATCGCGATCCTAGCACGAGCGGGATCAAGCCCGCAGTGCCGGTTTCATTCATCGCCAAGCCCGGGCGCGGGTCAGCTTTTCGCTGAGCCCGACAGTTGCTGCAGCTTGTCGTTGGCCGCCAGCAACTGATTGCGGTTGGCCGCCACGTCGGTGACGTCATAGATCACCAGACACACATGGCTGATCGCCCCGGTGGTCGAACGCAGCGGGAACAGTGTGGTGTTCTGATACATGAACTCCTCCTGCCCGGTAATCGGCTGATAATTCTTGAAACGCACCAGATACGGCCGCTGCTCCCAGATGGTGAACGCCGGCGTGCCGAGGGTCACGACATTGTCGATTTTCTTGCTGAACCACTTCGCGTTGACCTCCGGAAAAATCTCGAAAAAGGTCTTGTCGACTGCCACGTAAGGCACCACGCCGGAGCGGTTTTCCATGAAGGTATTCCAGACCGTCACGCGGTAGTTCAGGTCCAGCACCACGATGCCTACGTCAATGTTCTGCGTGACGGCCAGCAACCAATGAAGCTCGTTGATTTCAATAGCGTTGCTCATGGGTCAGCTCATCATGTAGGCGAGTTTTTTGGTAAGCAGCTCGACCGAATCTTCGGTGAACAGCATCAGCAGATCGAAATGCAGATTGTGGCCTTCCACGCTGTAACTGATTTCGACCGCCAAGGTCTTTTTCCAGCGCTGTTGATTGATGCGGATAAGCTCGTCGATGCCGCCCTGCGCACCCAGCAACTGTGGATGGCCCTGCGAAAAGGCAATGTCGATCTGTTCGGCAATGCCGCTCAGGCAGGCACCGATCAGGATCGTGGACAGGTCGAGCAGCATCTCCATGTCGGAACTGTCGGAGTGATCGCCGCCCATCAGTTGCGAGATACCGGAAATTTCCGAGTCGTGGAAAATCAGCAACGCCTCACCTGCAATACCGCCACCGATGTAGCCCTGACACACCGCAGTCAGGCGCTGATCGCTGTGCGCATCGGCCAGCGCCATGTGCAGCTCGCCAACTTCAAGCATGTTGACGTTGGGCACCGGCAACTGCACGAACACACCCAGTACCTTGGCCAGCAACGCTGCTGCACGGCCCATGGCGACGTTGACGGTTTCGCGGAAGGCATCCTGAAAGCTGATCACCCCGCCCTTGTTGTTAAGAGCCGGCAGTGCAACCGGTGACGCCGCAGGCTTGCCCAGCAGGCCAAGGCGCTCCAGTGTGCTTTTCAGTTCGTCCGGGTCGGCAGGTTTTTTCAGAAACGCCAGCGCGCCCAGCTCCATGACCCGACGCACGGCTTCGTCCTGCACGTCGCCCGACACCACAATCACCTTGGCGTCGAGGTTTTCGGCACGAATCGCCGTCAGCGTCTGGTAACCGTCCATCACCGGCATGGTCAGGTCGAGCAGGACCACCTGGCCCTGACCTTTACGAATCGCTTCCAGGCCTTCCTGCCCCTGGGTGGCCAGCGTGACCGACACATCCCAGTCTTCAGGTAGCGCGCGCAACAGCTGCTTTCGCGCCATGTTCGAGTCATCGCATATCAATAGCGCAAGCGTGGACATCGTGTGGTTCTCACTGCAGGAAAATCAGGCTGACCACGGCGGACAGCACGTATACGTTTAGTGGCACCATCGGAAGCGACTGGCATCGAGCCTATAACGCGAGATCAGTAACATTCAAACTAAACCTATAGCCTAAGTCGGTGATTTTTGGAGTTTCTGTAGTTTTATTCGCTGTCCGTTGCTGTAAATCACTGTCGCGACGTCGGAAACGTGCATATTATCAAGTGATAGATTTAATAGTAATCACTCGATAGGCAGGTGTGCCATGTCTTTGCCCATAAGCGACTACCATCCGGCCGTGCCCCGGCAGGACGATTTCTGGCAACACCTGGGAATCCCTGCACGAGGTGCGCGGCTGTACTCGGCGCTGCATGACGGCTTGCCGTATGAAGTCTTCGAACGTCTGGCGCATTACACCGACCTGAACCGCTCGACCCTGGCCGAACATCTGGGCATCGCTCCGGCGACCTTGCAGCGACGCCTCAAGGTACGCCGCTTCAATGCCGAGGAAAGCGATCGGCTGTTCCGCCTGGCGGCGGTGTACAAGGCGACGCTGGACCTGTTCGAAAACGACGCCGAAGCGACTCGTCTGTGGCTGGCCAACCCGGTCTATGGGCTGGGCAATCGCAGGCCGCTGGAAATGCTCGCGACCTCGGCCGAGGCTCAGGCAGTGCTTGACCTGATCGGCCGCCTGGAGCACGGGGTCGTGGCGTGATAGCGGTCTATCGACTGGTCAAGCGCAAATGGCTGGCGCAGGCCTTCGACGGTGAAGGCGCCAAGCTCTACGGCGGACGCTGGAACAGCAAGGGCAACGCCTGCGTGTACTGCGCGGGCAGCGAGTCACTGGCCCTGCTGGAAGTGCTGGTGCACCTGAACACCGCCACTGTGGCTCAGCACTACACGATGCTTGAACTGCAGATTGCCGAGGAGCACGTCCTCAATGCGCGCCCGGACACACTGCCCCGCGACTGGCGTGAAGAACCCGCGCCACCGGCAACCGCCTCGTTCGGCGACGACTGGCTGGCCTCCGCTCAGAGCCTGGCGCTGGCAGTGCCCAGCGTGATCATCCCGCGCGAGTCCAACTACCTGCTCAACGTCCAGCACCCCGAATTCAGGGCGGTTGTGGCAACTGCCAAAGAGCTGGAGTTTGTGGTCGATCCGCGTTTGGGGTGAGTTGGCTAAAGGTCAGTCCACTGCCTGCCCCACGTGTTATCACTCATCCAGATCGGCTTGAAAGACAGCCTAAAAGTCCTGTCCACCGTAGAAAATACCCAGGATTTTTACCTGCACGGCATCCACAGCAAAGGTTATTACGGCACGCTTGCGATAATGAGTAATACGAAGCCCGGGACGTATATCCAACCTATGGCTCTGGCGGCGCTGTTGGCAGCACTCTCGCCCCATTGCATTTGGCTATTCCAGGCGTATTTGGAAGGAAAACGGGGGCATGAAGAAGATAGCTACCTATCCATCGAGCAGGACGGTAGCTATCGAGGTGAAGGGATTTCAGTGACTAGCGGCAGCCGAGGTTGTTGCAGGAACTGTTTCTGCGGACTGAGGCAACGGCATGCCCTTGGGCCATAACAGCCAGATATTGCCTTTCTGCTTCATGTCGCCAGCCAGCTTACCCGCCTCATCGCCGGTCCCCCAGAACAGGTCGGCGCGTACTTCACCGGCAATCGCACCGCCCGTGTCCTGGGCAGCGACCGGACGCACCACGCTGCTGCCATCCGGCCGCGTGGTGGAGAGCCAGAGCAGACTGCCCAGCGGAATCACCTTGCGATCAATGGCCACGCTATAGCCTGGGGTCAGCGGCACATTCAGCGAGCCGCGCGGACCTTCGTTGCTGTCGGGGTTACGGGCAAAAAACACGTAGCTGGGATTGCTCGCCAGCAGCTCGCTGATCCGCTCCGGATGCGCCTTGGCCCAGGCCGCGATGCTGCCCATGGTCACGTCTTCCTTCTTCAACTGCCCCTGCTCTACCAGCCAGCGACCAATCGCGCGATACGGACGACCGTTCTGATCGGCATAGCCCAGACGCAGCTGCGAGCCATCCTCCAGACTCACGCGCCCCGAGCCCTGAATCTGCAGGAACTGCAGATCCATCGGGTCAGTCAGCCAGGCAATCACCGGCGCGTTCAAGCCTTGCGCGCTGATCGTCGCAGCGTCGTCGTAAGGCTTGAGCACCCGCCCCTCAAGCCGACCGCGCAGACGCTTGCCTTTGAGCTCGGGGTAAATGCTGTCCAGATTGACCACGATCAGATCTTCCGGAATGCCATACACCGGCACATTGGCCGTGGCGGTCTGCGTCAGGCTGCCCGGATAAACAGGCTCGTAGTAGCCGGTGATCAAACCATCGGCACTGCCCCCGTCGGCGCGCAGGCTGTAGACCTGCAGCTGCTCCTGCAAAAAGGTGCGGATCTGCGCAGCATCAGGCGCAGCCGCAAGACTCGCAGCCGCCGCACACGTTGGCCCCCACACCGCATCAGATTTCAAACGCACACACGCACTGCGCCAAGAGGCAAAACCGGCCTGCAAATCCGCGTCGGACACCGCAGGCAGCGCGTCCCAGCCAGCCTGGCTATACGTGGTGTGCGGCGGCGTAGGCGGCGTCACCGGCTTGTCGGACTTATCGGACTTGTCACACGCGGTAAGCAACGCAGCCAGTGGCAAAACCAGCGCCAGACCCCGCAACCATGGCTTGAAAGAGAGCATCATCAGTAGCACCAATCCGTTTACAGCCCGCAGCAGGCTGGTGGGTGAAAGGCGTCATTGTGGCTGAAGCGGGCAGAGGGGCCTAGGGTTTGTCTGAAAAGTCGACCTGGATGATGTGGAGACGCGGCGCAAGAGAAAGATGGAGTCGAGCAAGTCAGCGCTCATGAGTGGTAAGCGTTGGGCCGGTGCTGCACGGCTCCGACTTCGTACCTGATAACAAACAGGCTGCATTCCGAGGGTCTTTTAAAAGACTTCAGTAGACCGCTGCCATGCTGAAAGCGTCTATGTACTCGCCATCTCGATAGGCGAATTTCCTGTGCGTGCCCTCTATGACAAAGCCGTTCTTTTCGTACAGTGCGATAGCAGGCTTGTTATCAACGAAAACAGTAAGCTCCAGGCGCTTTAAATTCATCCATCGAGAGGCAGTGGCGGTGAGCTCGTTCAATAACAAGTCACCAATACCCTGGCGATGATGACTGTCTGCAACCCCCATCCAGAAATCAGCTACATGCTGCCTGCGCCCCTGAAAACGATAGAGCATGGCGCAGCCGACAACCATGCCATCGCACTCGGCAACGAGGGACAGCCCAGAAGCACTTCGACTTTCGACAAGCTTTTTTACGTCGTTGGTTGACTGGTGCGGCATACGAAGCGTCCACCAACGGAATACCGGTTGTTCAAACATAACAGCCAGCGAAGACCAGTCACTGTCTGCCATGGCACGGACGATCAAGCTCATTTCAGCCCCCTCACTAACGCTGCCCTGCCCTTTCGGCTACCTATCTGCTTACTGTCAAGGCTTACCCGGATGTGGTTCCGGGTAGTCGCGATTGATGTCGATGGGCTTGGCGTACGGCCCATCCCAAAGCTGCTCGTGCAGTTGGCCGATGCGTTTGGCCATCGAGCCGTTGTGCATCACCACTTCAAGATTGCGCGAGTTGTCGAGGTAGCCGCCCAGCCAGTTGCTAGTGCCTACCCAGGCAACCTGATCATCAATATCCATGGTCTTGCTGTGGATCACGCGTGCATAGGGGATAAAACCCTGAGCCGCCATCGGCAATGTGACGATGCGCACCTGCACGTTGGGCACCAGGGCCAGACTCTTGAGGTAGGCGACTTCGGGCATACCGGTGTTCCAGTCGGACACCATGAGTTTGATCGAAACGCCGCGGGCGGCTGCGCTGCGCAGGGCATTATCGATGACCGCATAGTAAGGCCGGGTTTTGTCGGGCCCGTAGGACAGGGGCGCGTAGTCCAGCAACTGGACACGAACCTCGCTTTTGGCTTGCGCCAGCAAACGGGGCAGTTCGGTCTGGGAGTCGACGACCCCCGGCGGGTTATAGCGCTGCGGACTGGCGATCAGGTAATTGCCGTTGGGCAAAGTGCTATCGACGGGGCGCGGTACAGGAACCGGTTTGCCCTCGGTAATGGCGGCCTGGGCAAGCCAGTCCTGATCGAATATGGCCTGCGTCTGGCGTACGACGGTCGGCTCGTCAATGCGCAGGCCGGTTTCATGGATATGCTCCAGCGAGCGCCAATCGAAGTTCTGACTGCCGATGAACGCCTGTCGGCCATCCACGACCAGGAATTTGGCGTGAATGATGCCGCTGCCCGTGAGCTTTGCGTAGGGCAGTACGCGTAAGGTGAGGTTGGGGATGGCGCGCAGTCGCTCAAGGGTCTGCGGGTCGGAAAGTTTCAGGCCTTTTTCTTCCAGCAGAAAACGGATTTTCACTCCGCGCTGCCCGGCTGCCGTCAGGCTTTCAAGCACCTTGTCCATGACCGAGCCTGCGTGGTCGGCGACATAGAACTGTTCGATGTCGATACGCTGGCGAGCCCCGTCAAACAGCTCGCGCCAGACCTCGCCGGGCGCTCGCAGGTCAGGCGTCTGCAGGTCAGACCCGACCGGCACGGTGTGTACCAGTTCGAAACCCGGGATGGCGAAGTCTGCTTGCGCGCACGAACTGCCCAGCAGTAACGCTGCGATCACGGCGCGGGAGCTCAGGGACAGTCGACGGTACGAAGGGTAAAAGGGCATTGCGAGCCTCATCGCCAGACACAGACAAGATGGCGCATGCCAGAGCACGCGCCGTTAAGTGGATCAGGCCGTCCGGTATTTCGGTTGGGCCGACGCAACCGGATGCTCGGCCTCGTCATGCACACGTGCTCCGCTGGAAGCGCGGATCAGCAGGATCTTGAGTTGGTCGTTGATACGTTCCAGGCTGTCCTGAAAGTAGTTGTGAAAGACCACGCAGAACAAGGCAATGGCAATACCCAGCCCGGTCGCGAACAGCGCTGTACCGATACCGGCGGAAATCTGCCCGGGGTCGGACACCCCGGCACTGGCCAGGGCCTTGAAGGTATCGATGATGCCCAGAATCGTCCCCAACAAGCCCAACAGTGGCGCAGCGGTGGTGATGGTTTCGATCAGCCAGAGGCTGCGGGCCAGCGGTGCGCGAGTGCTCAGGTACTGGGTTTCGATGACGTCATCCAGATCCCTGCGCGAGCCCTGCGCATTTTTTTGCACAAGCACCGGCAGGACCATTTCCAGTGGCAGGCTGGTTCGCCGTGTCAGCGTCTCCGGCAGATCCTTTGCACTGTGTACCGAAGCACCGAGTGCCGTTTGCAGCGCCCGCGACTGGCGACGCACGTAGGCAAAGTAGATGCCTCGTTCGATCGCGACAAAGATCGCTATCGCGATGGCGGCGTACATCACATAGAGCGTGATGTCGTGGAGCTGATTCATGTCCATGGCAAGGACCTCTGGTCAATGAAGATTAGAAATTGGCTTCAAGAGAAACGGTGACCGTACGCTCGACCCCGACGATGTAGGCCGGGTCGCCATCGCGGAAACCGCTGTAAGTGCCCGCGTTGGTTTTGGTGGTGTACACGCCGTCCAGGTATTCCTTGTCGAACAGGTTGTCTACGTTCAGACGCAAGGTGGCGTCCTTGACGATTTTCTTGTCCACCGGAAGGTAGATCCCTGCGCCCAGATTGAAGATGGTGCGCCCCGGAATGCTTTCGTCGTTGGTCAGGTCGCCATACAGCTTGCTGGTGAGCTTGGCACCAAAGGTCCCGTAATAACTGCCGTCGTCGTAGCCGATGTTGGCGGCCAGCATGTTCTTCGGCACGTTGGTAAATTGCTTGCCACTGGTGGGCAACTCGATGGCGGCGCCGTTATTGAAGACGGTTAGGTCATCTTTCTGTTTGGCGCGGGTGTAGGTGTACGAGGTGTAGTAATTGAAATGGTGCGGCAGCAGGCCACTCCATTCCAGTTCCAGACCGCTGTTGTCGACTGCACCGGCGTTGATGTCGGCAAAGTCGCCATTGACGTCTTTTGATGACACCTGACGGTCTTTGAACTGCAGGTAGAACAGCGTGGCCGCCAGCGTCATGTCCTGTTCGGTGTAGCGCCAGCCCAGTTCGTGGTTCCAGCTGGTTTCTGGCTTGCTGTCGATGGAGCCGGTGCCCGGGTCATACAGAACGTAGTTCTGCGGCACGCGCATGTTGCGTGACAGGCTGTAGAACAACTGGTCGCGCTCATCCAGCTGGTATTTGAGGCCGACGTTCGGCAACAGCTTGTTGTAGGTCTGGTCCCGTTTTTCCGGCCGCTCGGTCAGGCTGCCGTGGTTGGTGCCTTCGCGTTCAACGTTCATGAAGGCCAGGCCGCCGACCAGCGTCCAGTCCGGGGCGAAATACCAGGTGTCCTGAGCCCAGACTTTTTGTGCAGGCGTCACGGTATAGCGGTCACGGCCCTGGATCTCATTGCCATTGGCATCGACCATGTAGTCCGAATCAGGCTGGATGCTTTCAGGCTTGCCATTGCTCTTCAGGCGGATGAAGGGCTGAGTCTGCGACTGACGCGCGCGTTCATACCAGTAGCCGACCTGTACGCTGTGTTCGTCGTTGACGTCCCAGTTCAACTTGGTGGTGATCCCCGGACGCCAGGTCTGGGTGCGCGAAGGACGGTAATACACGCCAGTGGTCGATGACCCGTCTGCGTTATAAGCCGCCGCCGTCGGCAGGTTGCTCAGGTCGAATACACCGTTCTGGTTCGAACCGCGGTTGAGCGCATAGGAAGAGCTGTTCACGCCGCTGCCGTTACCCCAGAAATAATAGGGGACGACGGAAAGAGACAGGTTGTCGGCCAGTTTGAATTGGGTATTGAGCACGCCGGTGAACGTCTGGAACGGGTTTTGCGCCAGC
Source organism: Pseudomonas cerasi (assembly GCF_900074915.1). GTDB lineage: Bacteria > Pseudomonadota > Gammaproteobacteria > Pseudomonadales > Pseudomonadaceae > Aquipseudomonas > Aquipseudomonas cerasi. Next base: position 900,886 of record NZ_LT222319.1, on the reverse strand, counting down.
TCGTAGTAGCTGGACAATTTGCCGTTGCTGCCCAGTGCAGGCGTCGAAGGATAAGGGTCAAACTTGCGCCCGTTCTGCTGGAACTGACTCTTGGTGAGCTGGCTGTAACTGTTGTTGTCCTGCTCGTGGTACTTGAGGATCAGGTTGGCGGTATTGCCCGAGCCCATGTCGAAGAAGCTGTTCCACTCCACCTTGTCGGCACGCACCGCGCCATCGCCGCGCCATTTCTGACCTTCGGTGTGAGACATCGACAGCCAGTTGCTCAGCCCGTTGATTTCTCCGGTGTTGAGTCGCGCGAAGGTCTTGTAAGTGCCGTTGCTGCCCGCCACCTGCTTGACGAATGCGCCGGTTTCCTTAGTGGGCCGGATGGTGACGATACCGATGTTGCCGCCGCTGGAACCGATATGCGGGCCGTCACTTTCGGCAGAGCCTTGAGTCACGAAAATCTGATCGATGTTTTCCGGGTCCCCCAGCAGGTTGGAGTACAGCGCGTAGTTGCCGGAGTCGTTGATCGGCATCCCGTCTACCGACATGCCGACCTGATCGGAGTTGAGCCCGCGCATGGTGAACTTGAAACCGGAAAGACCGGTGGCGTCTTCGCTGGAGATGTTCAGGCCCGGTGTGTACTTGAGCTTGTCGATCGCGTTACCTGTCGCGGTCTGCTTGTCGAGCGCCTCCTTGGTCACCGTGGAGCGCGCCTTGATGCTCTCCTCCTGCACCATGTAGCCACCGCCAACCGTCGCCCTGCCTTGCACGCCAATGGTGCCGACATCACTGGCACTCGAGTCGGCCATAACCATGCCGTGACTCATGCCCGCGGCGACCAACGCAAGGTGAATTCTGGAAAACTTCATCACTTTGTTCCTTGTCAGTGCTATTGCACGCTGTAGTTGAAGGTGGCGGTGAAGCGCTGTTCGTTGCGTCCACCAAAGGCTTGCTCGGGAAACGGCTTGACCTGCTTGATGCGTCGCAGGCTGTTGGCGGCTGTGCGGTTAAGCAGCATGCTGGAGGCCTGGGTCTGAATGCCGGAGTCCAGCACTCGCCCCTGGCGGTCGACCAATAACCACACCACAACCTCGCCACTCGGGCGCTCCAGTGAGGCCTGGCGGCCGGTCGGGTATTGTTTGTAACCGTCCAGTTCGCTGCGCAGTCCTTTGAGGTAGCCACCTTCCATACCCTGGGTGTCGACCTTCGGCGCTGCGGGTGGCACAGGCGGTGACGGCGGCGCAACCGGGGCGCTGGCGATCGGCTTGCTGGGTGCCTGAACCGGCTCGACGGGTTTTGCCACTGCCGGTTTGGGCAAGGGTTTAGGCCGTGGTTCTGGCTTGATCTCTGGCTTTGGTTTTGGCTTGGGAGCGGGCTTGGGCGGCGGTGGTGGTGGCGCCGGCTCGGCTTCTTCGCTTTCGACTACGGGCGGCGGAGGTGGCGGCTCGTCAGGTTGTACCGCAGGCGCCTCGGGCTGCACGACGGGCTCGGGCGCGGGCTGCTCGGGCTCGACCAGCGCCAGCTCCACGGCCGATTCGTCATAGACCGGCTCCATTTTCAGCGGACGGGTCTGCACACCGATCACGATTGCGATGAGCGCCACCAGCGCGGGCAGGGCTCCCAGCCACTGACGTACACGAAACAGGAAATACATAGTCAGGATTTGCGCGTGGCGATGGAGACTGACGTGAAACCACCCAGACGCAGGGTGTCCATGATCTCGACCAGACGGGCGACTTCAACGCCCTTGTCACTGTTAACGATGATCGTGGTTTTGCTGTCGGGTTTTTCCAGCGCCTTCAAGGCAGGCACCAGGGCGTCGACCGTGGTCGCCTTGCCATCAAGCTGTAATTCGCCGTTGAGCCCCAGCGTCAGGATCGATTTGTTCTGCGGCTTGAGCTGCTGTGAACTGCTGGCACTCGGCAACTGGGTTTTCATCCCCAACGCCGGAATCACGTTCAGGCTTACCAATACGAAAAAAACCAGCAGGAACATCATCACGTCGATCATGGGGATCAGTTCGATGTGCGCCTTGCGCTTTTTAGGTTCGTCCCACGTTCTCATGCCAGCCTCTCGCTTTCTTGTTAGAGGCCGAGAATCTAGCAACCGAACATGACCGATCGGCTGGTTTTACAAGACCGATACATGACCGTTACATGGCTGTTACCTGTACATCTCATGGCACTTAAATGATTCTTCAGGCCGTCACGGAAATGCCATAACAACGCGCCAGCGTTTGAGCATTCAACCCGACGGAAAATACGGATGAACCACCCGCTGCCCATTATCAGAACCTCGCGTCTGCTGCTCGCCGCGTTGCAGCCTGAACAGGCGCTTACCTTGTCACGCCTGGCCGACGAGCCGACCATTGCGGCAACGACCGCGGCACTGCCCAGCCCCTACACCCTTGAGCATGCGCAGGTATTCATCGCACAGACCCACGACCAATACGCCGCCGGTCAGACGGTGAGCCTCGGGGTTCACATCCAGGAAAGCGGAGAGCTGACCGGGATCGTCTCGCTGCGCCTTTCGATGTCGCATCACAGCGGCCATCTGGGTTACTGGACAGGAACGCGATACCAAAATCAGGGTTATGCCTGCGAAGCGGCTAAAGGCTTGCTGAAGCATGGCTTCACGGACATGAACCTCAACCGCATCGCTGGCCAGTGCTTCAGCGACAACCCGGCCAGCGCCAGGGTCCTGGAGAAGTGCGGGTTATCGTATGAGGGCTGTACCAGAGAGGCATTTCTGAAAAACGGTGTGTTCAAAAACATGCTGCTGTTCAGCCTGTTGCGCTCGGAATACGCATCATCAGAGGCCACGTCATGACAGATTTCAACCCCGACCGTCGACGCATCATCACCGGAGTGGCCGGTGCAACATTGCTGTCGATCCTCAGCCCGTTTGCGCGCAGCGCGGGGGTCGATTATCCATTCACGCTCGGCGTGGCATCTGGCGATCCGTTGCCGGACGGCTTCGTGATATGGACACGTCTGGCGCCCAAGGTGATGACGCCCTCGGGCGATGGCGGGCTGAGCAAGCCCGTTGAGGTGCGCTGGAAGATCGCCAGCGATGCGGCCATGGTTCACGTAGTCCGCACAGGACAGGCCACCGCCCACCCGCGCCTTGCCCATTCGGTGCACGTCGAAGTGAGCGGCTTGCAGCCTGGACGTCCGTATTGGTATCAGTTCGAGAGCCTGGGGGCGCAAAGCGCTGTCGGGCAGGCCTGCACGGCACCGCTGGCCAGCGCCATGGTCTCGGCGCGGTTCGGCTTCGTGTCGTGCTCGCACTGGGAGGCCGGGTACTTCAGCGCCTATCGACACCTGGCGGCGGAGCGCCCGGACCTGGTGTTCTTCCTTGGCGACTACATCTATGAGATAAACGTGTCCGCGGAAAACCCTCGGTTCCCGCGTCACCACGCTACACCTGACCCCATGGACCTGGCGGGCTATCGCAATCGATACGCGCAGTACAAGACCGATCCCGACCTGCAAGCGCTGCATGCCTGTGCGCCGAGCGTCGCCACCTGGGACGACCACGAAGTGCAAAATGACTACGCCGCCCAGTGGTCACAGGACCCCAACGTGCCGGTGGACAGCTTTCTGCGCCGCAGGGCCGCCGCCTATCAGGCGTTTTACGAACACATGCCGTTGCGCGCCAGCAGCCTGCCCAAAAGACAGGAAATGCGTATCTACCGCAACCTGGACTATGGGCGTCTGGCACGTTTTCACGTGCTGGACGGTCGACAGTACCGTTCCGAGCAACCCTGCATCCAGGCCAACGGCAGCCGTCGAGGTCATGTCGCGCCCAGCGACTGCCCGGATCTGCGTGACCCGAAACGCACCATGCTCGGTTGGGAACAGGAAACCTGGCTGGACCGCAGCTTCGCCGAGTCTCCCGGCCAGTGGAATGTCATTGCCCAGGATTTGCTGGTCGCGCCACTGGAACAGCGCGATCTCAAGACCCAGGCGCAGGGCCACTGGACCGACGGCTGGGACGGCTACATGACCACCCGCGAGCGCGTGCTGGCCTCCCTGCAACGCCACCAGACTCGCAACCCGGTGTTCTGGGGTGGCGATATCCATTCGTTCTGGACCACCGACCTGCACGCCGACGCGGGCAATCCGGATTCAGCCATCGTCGCCACCGAATTCGTCGGCACTTCGGTAACCTCCAGCGGGCCACCGTTCGAAGCCTTCAACAGCATTCTCGGCCTCAACCCACACGTGAAGTTCTTCGACAGCCGTCAACGCGGCTATGTGGCCGTCGACCTGAACGAACAGCATATGCAGACCCGCTTTCAAGTGGTGTCGGATGTGCTGGACCCTGCGGCGAGCGTGTCGACGCTCAAGGGTTTTGTGGTGGAGGCTGGCAAGGCGGGGGCTGTTGCCGGGTAATCGCTCGCTTACCCGTTGCGCAAAATGTCACATACGATCAGGCAACGTGGTGGCTTTGGTCAGCCTGGGCTCATCTAACAGTCTGGCCTTGTAAGCCATCAGCTCATCCTCTTCGATATCGAAGCGTTTGAGCCATTGCTCGGCTGCCCAGCCGATGATGCGTGGTTCGCCGTCCCTGGAGGCGTAGTGCAGGCTGAACTTTGGGGAACGAATTTCTTTTAATGATCTGTTCGGCAATACCAATCGTGCGGGCTTTGGCTGATCGGTCGGCGCGGCTTCCGGCGTAGGCCCGGACTGGATGACCAGCCCTGAACCGTAGCCATAGAGCGCAAACCAGTCCATCGGCAGTTCGGCCTGAATTTCCCCTATCCCGCCTATTTTTTCTACCAGTCCATGGTTCAAGGCCGTCAACCATGAGACGGTTTTGATGCCTTTATGAGCATGAGTAGACCCGGCAACAGGATGACCCACATCAAGCCCGTGTAGCTTTTCGGTCAGAAACGCCTCGAACGGCTGATTGTCACTCATGCGCACGGCAGACAGCACCAGACCATGACCGCCATAGCCATGAATAGCCTTCAAGCGCCTGGCAAAACTTACGAACATTACTTGAAAAGCGGCCGGATGCTCTTCGACGTAAAGCAACGGCACGCTGAAACGCAGCGCTGAAGTGCCGCGCACGATCATTTTTGCCTCCCAGCCTCGCCGACCGAAAACCTTGAACTCCCAGTCACCGGCGTCATGAGCCTGCTTACCGCTAATGTAGGTAAAGCTGACCAAGTCGTTTTCATGCATGCGTTTCATCATGTTCCGCATTGCCGGAGCCTTGGAATAGGCAAACTTGTCAGGACCCTCTGGTGGCTCCTCACGCCACAACCAGGTCAGGTGTTCCTTGGCGAGGGCTTCATATTCGTCGAAACATAAACAGATAGCCTCGCGCACTTCGGGCAGGTGAGCGTCATTGAAGAACAACGTGCCGGTGATCGCAGGCACGACGCCTACGTAATCCTGCGGGCCTTGTCTGGTCAGCAGCCCGCCAGGAATATGCATTTTCTCGAGATGTTCGCGCATCAACTGAACCGGATCGGACAGAAGATCAATCATATCGAGTCCTTGCCGTCCTGCACCGATGAATAAGGAGCAAGTGACATCACAAGCGATCCGGCAAAGTGGTGGCTTTAGTCAACTTCGGCTCATCAAGTAGTCTGGCTTTGTAAGCCATCAGCTCATCCTCTTCGATATCGAAGCGTTTGAGCCATTGCTCGGCAGACCAGCCGGTGATGCGCGGTTCGCCAACACTGGAGTTACGATGCAAACTACCTATCTGCGGCATCCTGACATTTTTAAACATCATGTTTGGGAGAACCAATCGAGCAGGCTTCGGCTGATCAATGGGCGCTGCTTCAGGTTTTGGCCCAGCCTGAATGACCAATCCCGAGCCATAGTCATAAAGCGCGAACCAGTCTATAGGTAGCTCGGCTTGTATTTCATCTACCCCGCCCACTTTTTCAATCATTTTGTAGTTGAGCGCAGTAAGCCAGGATACGGTCTTTATACCGCTTGCGGCCGCTCGGCAAATATCAATTGGTCCTCCAACATCGAGTCCATTTAATCGCTCCGAGAGATACGCCTCGAAGGGCTCGTTGTTGTCGCTACGCACTAGAGAGAGAACAAGCCCAAGTCCGCCGTAGCCGTGAACAGCTTTTAATCTTGCGGCGAAGCTCACAAACATAGCCTGAAAAGAAGTTGGGTTATTTTCGACGTGGAGCATCGGCATACTGAAACGTAGAGAGCATAGCCCCCAAGTTCCCATCCTAGCTTTCCAGCCACGCAGTCCATAGACTTGAAACTCCCAATCGCCAGCGTCGTGTGGTTGCTCGCCGCTGGTATAACCAAAACTGAAAAGATCGTTTTCAGTCATGCGCTTCACCATATCGCGCATAGGTTTGGCCTTGGCCTTGGCTATCTTATTCGGTCCCTCAGGTGGCTCTTCGCGCCACAGCCAACTTAGATGTTCCTTGGCGAGGGCCTCATATTCGTCGAAGCATGAACAGATGGCCTCGCGTACTTCAGGCAGGTGAGCATCATTGAAGAACAACGTACCGGTGATCGCAGGCACACTGCCGACGTAGTCCTGCGGCCCTTGCTTGGTCAGCAACCCTCCAGGAACACGCATCTTCTCGCGATGCTCGCGCATCAACTGAACCGGGTCGGACAGAAGATCAATCATATCGAGTCCTTGCCGTCCTGCACCAAGGGATAATGAGCAAGTGACATCACAAGCGATCCGGCAAAGTAGTGGCCTTGGTCAGCCTGGGCTCATCTAACAGTCTGGCTTTGTAAGCCATCAGCTCATCCTCTTCGATATCGAAGCGTTTGAGCCATTGCTCGGCTGCCCAGCCGATGATACGTGGCTCGCCGTTCTTGGAAGGGTTGTGCAGACTGACCTTGGGGGCACGAATTGCCTTGAGCAGCCTGTTGGGAAGCACCAATCGGGCGGGCTTTGGCTGATCGGTCGGCGCGGCTTCAGGTATCGGTCCGGACTGGATGACCAGCCCTGAACCGTAGTCATAGAGTGCAAACCAGTCCATCGGTAGTTCGGCTTGGATCTCACCTATCCCGCCTATCTTTTCTACCCATTCGTTGCTCAAGGCCGTCAGCCATGAGACGGTCTTGATACCCTTGTCGGCTGTCTCGGATGCGCCAAGTGGTAGCCCTACATCCAGGCCATTTAACTTATCCGCAAGCATTGCTTCGAAAGGCTGGTTGTCGCTTATACGTACCGCAGACAACACTAGCCCATGACCACCATAGCCATGAATAGATTTCAGACGCTTGGCGAAACTTACAAACATAGACTGGAAAGCAATAGGGTTCTCTTCGACGTACAGTAATGGAACACTGAAGCGCAAAACGGATGCGCCCCAACTACCCATCTTCGCTTCCCAGCCACGAAGCCCCGAAATATAAAACTCCCAGTCACCAGCGTCGTGAGCTTGTTTTCCGCTGGTGTAACAGAACCCCATCAGGTCGTTCTCTTTCATGCGCTTCACCATTGTGCGCATGGGCGGCGCCTTGGCGTAAGCGAATTTGTCTGGCCCCTCTGGCGGCTCTTCGCGCCACAGCCAAGTTAGATGCTCCTTGGCGAGGGCCTCATATTCGTCGAAGCATGAACAGATGGCCTCACGCACATCAGGTAGATGCGCATCATTGAAAAACAACGTACCGGTGATCGCAGGCACGCTGCCTACATAGTCTTGCGGACCTTGTTTGGTCAGCAGCCCTCCGGGGACACGCATCTTCTCGGGATGCTCCCGCATCAACTGAATAGGGTCGAACGGTAAATCGGTCATATCAAGTCCTTAAAGCGCAGGCACCATTCCGGGCGGCGGACGCTTGGTCAGCAGCATGTACAAGATACCGGTAAGCAACGCTGCCGGGCCGAGTTGCTCAACAGGTATTTTGGAAGAATTGGGCTCAGATTGATTACAGTCACAGTCCCCCGGCCCCAGTTCAACCAGCTTGGTTTGGTCACCAGCTATACGGATGTATGCCCTCTCCTGCTTTATATCCATCTTGTCCGGCGGAAACTTTATCTCCACAACCTGCTTGATGTTGTCCTGCGTTGGAGGCTTGGTCGGATCGTTGACGATCACCACATCAGGCCGCCGAACCATGCCTTCACCGGCGGTAAATGGCGGGCGCCGGGAGCCCTGATCATCCGGCGCATCCCACCATTTTTTAATCCAGCCGGGCAGCCAGTCATGCCCCTTGGTTTCCACGTTCCGGTCCATGATCGGCGCCGGCGGTTGTCGGGTCATGTCGTAGTTGACCTCCGGCTTGTATGGGCTGCGGTGCTGGAGGATGCCGTCGAGCGCTTTGAGCTGTCCGGAGACGCAGGACTGCTTGAGCGAGCGTCCATCCTTGCCGATGCCTGGCGTGCTCTTGCATTTGCAGATTGCCGAACACAGTACTTTCTTGTCAGCGAAGTCCAGTTCGGGCTTGCTGAACTTCACCGGCGTGGTGCTGCCCTCTGGGGACATTCCGCCATTGGCCAACGGCGCACCGGGCTTTATGGGCTCGCTCATGATTGGCCGGGTTCATCAATGAGGTCAAACGCCAGCGCTTCGTCGGTGTCGCGTTCGACCCATTGGGTGAAACCTTCGTCATCGGTGCTGCCGGTCAGGTACTGGCCGTCGGACGAGCGCACGCGCACTGGCTGACCGGCGATGGGCTTGCCAGTCGCTGCATCCAGCACTTGAAAGCGACCGCGAAAGATCTTCGCGGATGAATCCAGCGGCTCATCCTGATAACCCGCCATTAGGCCGGGACTGATGCGGCCAAATCCATCGATCAAGCCGCCCTGGACACCCGACGCCGCGCCGCTGGAAGGATAGGTCATGGTGCTGACCTGGCTGGAATAGAGCATCGCGCCACAGGTAGTCCGGCAGCCGTGATAGGCAATGGCTTTACCGTCTTCGATCAGGCTGGGGTCGCCCTCGGCGATCGGGAACACGCCTTTACAACGCGGGCACGTCACCATGTCGCCTATACGCGCACACCCCTTGCCATCGATCAACATAGTGGCGGCGCCTGATACAACGACGCCACCGTGGGAAGTCATATCGCCAATCACTATAAGGGGCAGCATCAGTATGCTCCCGTTGGCGAAACAGGATCGTGCAGGCCTGGAGCCGCCGACTTGTCGGCATACTCCACGACTACAATACCGCTGTGATCGGGACCAGTGATGACGTCGCCATTTTCAAAAAGGCTGCCGACCAGGGCGACTTGATGACCTTCATGGTGCATTGCAGGGCCAACACCAGACACAATGCGTGATTGGCTGCAATCAGGGTAATGCGCAAGGTCTCCCACCAGTGCCACGCGCCCACCCGTCGTGTGCATGTTGCTGGTGGCGACGATACGGCCACCACGTTGCGTGGTAGAGCTTTCGCTCGCGACCGGAAAGCGCTTTTTAACGGGTTTGATCGCGACTTTCGCTATGTACTCGTCGGCCAGGCGTTTTCCATCGATTTCCATGCCGTTCATGGTTGCTCCCTGCAGTTATGGTCTGTGCAGGGGATTTTGCCAAGCAAACAGGCATCACGCTAGCGGTTTGGCGTCAGATGAGAACGTGTCGTGCTGAGCGAAATAACTGTAGGAAAATCCCGACACAACGGAAAAAGCTTTTCCGCCGGGTGGAGAAAAAGCCTTTTCGTCCATTCAATACGCAACCATTGAAATGAAGTCTCGGTGCTCAGAGGGCGCTACTTCAACTGATTGGCAAACCGCCCCACGGCACCCACCACCTGTTTGGCCCCCTCCTGAATCTCGACGATCACCGCACCGGCCTCGTTGGCCAGCATCAGGCCCTGTTCCGCCTGGGTGCGGCTGTTGGCCATACCGCGTACCGCCTCATCGGCCAGCGACTGATTTTGCTGCACGACGCTGACGATTTCTTCGGTTGCAGCGCTGGTGCGGCCTGCCAGTTGGCGGACTTCGTCAGCCACCACGGCAAAGCCCCGGCCCTGTTCACCGGCACGCGCGGCCTCGATGGCGGCGTTGAGCGCCAGCAGGTTGGTTTGCTGGGCAATGCCACCAATGGTCTGCACGATGGAATTGATCAGCAATGACTGTTTGCCCAGCGCTTCAATGCCCGAGGAGGCCGTCTGCATTTCTTCGGAAATCTTGCGCATGGTCTGGACAGTGTTTTGCACCACGTCCGCGCCGCGCTGGGCGCTGACGTCGGTCTGCTGGGAGATTTCAAACGCCACGCTGGCGGCCTGACTGACTTCTTCTTCGCGGGCCACCTGGTCGGTCACCATAGTGGCGAACTTGACCACTTTGTAGAGCCTGCCATGAGCATCGTGGACCGGGTTGTAGGTTGCTTCCAGCCAGACCTCACGCCCGTTGCTATCGATACGCTTGAAGCGTCCGGCCACGAACTCGCCACGGTTAAGCATCGCCCAGAATTCCCGGTACGACGCTTGAGAGGTTTCTGCCGGATCACAGAACATACTGTGATGCTTACCCTTGATCTGCGCCAGGCTGTAACCCATGCCGCGCAGGAACTGATCGTTGGCAGTCAGTACCTGGCCGCTCAGGTTGAACTCGATCACGGCGGTGGAGCGCAACAATGCCTGAATAAACGCAGAGTTCTCGGCAGCCGTTTCGACGATCTGGGTGATGTCCGATCCGTAGCATTGCAACGTCATCAGCCTGCCCTGCTCATCCAGCACCGGCTGCCAGAGGGCGCGAATCCAAACCAGCCTGCCGTCTGCATGCAGAAAACGGTACCTGTCGATGACCGACTCACCCTTCTGCACCGCCACTTTGAGACTGCGATAGCAATCAAGCTGTTTGACGTAAGTGGGCACCAAGTGGTCCAGGTCCTTACCCAGTAATTGCTCGAGCGAGTAGCCAAGCGTATTGAGAAAGTTCTCGTTGACGTGGACGATGTGATGGTTGGCGTCCAGAGTCAGACAGACCATTTGCGCATCCATCCCTTTCTGCATCTGCCGGTACATGGATAACTCGGCCTTTTGTGCCTGTAATTCCTTTTTCAAGCGAGCGTTGAACATGACGGCACCCATAGTGAGGTTGTACGTATATATCGACACAAGCGTAGACGGGTTTAAGGCATTTCGTCTGATGGTGGCAGATTGAATTACAGGGCGGTTGCGACAGAAAAAACGCCCCTCTAAAGGCCATCTCGCGCATTGCTGCGAGATGTTTTCAGTGATGACAGCCCGCGGCCATTTGTCACCCAGGCCACGCCGTTAGCCACCACCGGTCGACTTTGGGCTGGTCACACGATACATTGATAGCACTAAGACATCATCCGTGATGTCCTATGTTTCTCGATGTTAATGTCCCGGTGTCACATGCTCGTTTCTGCCCTTGAACGCCCCAGCCTTGAAGATGCGCAACTCCTTGCCGAGGTCGAGCAGACGATCACTTCAGGTTTCGGCTCGTTGCGCTTCAGCCGTGTTCTTGAGAAACGCTACCAGGAAGAAACCCGGCTGCCGCGGCGCGAATTCCTGACGGCGGTAGGGATTGGCGGCTGTCTGATCTACAACCTGTTCCTGATCAGCGACTGGCTGATACTGCGGGATGTATTTTTCTATGTAGCCGTGGGCCGTCTGTGCCTGATAACGCCGATGTTTATCGCGCTGTTGATGCTGGCCCAACGGGTTTCCACGCGCTGGGCGTTGGAAACCATCGCTGCATTCGCCACGGTAGCGTGCTCGCTCATGCCACTGCTGGTGATGATTCACAGCAACAGCCCTTATCAAATCTTTTATCAACTCGGCATGCTGTTGATCATGGTCTACTGCACCATGATCCAGCAACTGCCGTTGCGCCATGCCGCTGTCGCCATGTCCTGCATGCTGATCATCCAGTTGGCGACTACCTACATTGCCAGCTTCGCCGACTTTGTGATCTGGCAGGCCAACGCTGTGTTGTTCGTCTCGACCGTGGCATTGCTGCTGATGGCCTCCTACTTTCTGGAGCGGGCAGGCCGTATGAGCTACCTGTTTGCGCTTCGCGGACGCCTGCTTCAAGTGCAACTGATGGAGTTCGCGCGTACCGATGGGTTGACCCGGCTGTTCAACCGACGCTACCAGGACGAAGTGATGACATCAGTCTGGGAGCACGCTCGCAATACGCCGGCGAACGTAGCCATCATCCTGTTGGACATCGACCACTTCAAATCCTACAACGACAACTACGGGCATCCGCAAGGGGATACCTGCCTCAGATTGCTCTGTCAGAAAGTCCAGCAAAGCGCGCATGAGCATGGTGCTGTGGCGTTCCGGTTCGGCGGCGAAGAGGTGCTGGTGTTGATGATCGGCAATCCCGTGCAGGCCAGAGAAGTGGCCGAGGCCCTGCAGACCTCGGTTGCCGAACTCAAGTTGCCGCACCCGGTGCTCGGCGAAAACGCGCTGGTCACCGTCAGCCTCGGCGTGGCGTGTGCGACAGCGCCTATGACCAGTGCCGAGAACCTGATTGGCGCGGCTGACAATGCCCTCTATGCAGCCAAGCGTGCCGGACGTAATTGCGTGTGCTTCGCGTGAAATGACATCCCGCAGGATCCTGCTTTACGCCATGCCCCTGCCACTTTAATCTCGGTGCACACCCAGGCTGGGAGCCATCGCATGAGCGTTCACATTGACGTCAATACCAACCCTACGGAAGAGGATCGTCTGGCGATTCTGGAACCACTGAAACGTTTCAACGCCGAGCAGGCGGGCGACGGAAAGTCCGAGAAAGTGGCGATGTTCATTCGCGATGATCAAACCCGGGAAGTCCTCGGTGGCCTGCACGCTCGCATTCTTTATGAGTGGCTGTTCATCGAGCTGCTGGTCGTGCCGGAACAAGCCCGTGGGCAAGGCATGGGCTCGCGTCTGATGCAGATGGCCGAGGATCTGGCGGTTGAAAAGGGCTGCACGGGAATCTGGCTGGATACCTTCGACTTCCAGGCCCCCGATTTCTATCGCCGCCACGGTTACACCGAGTTTGGCCAGATTGACGACTATCCGCCCGGCAACAAGCGCTTCTTTTTTCAGAAGCGCCTGCCGAACACAACGGCCTGAGCCTTGCGTCAGACTTTGAACTTGCCCACCAGGTTGTTGAAGGAAATCGCCAGACGCGACAGTTCCTGGCTTGAAGCACTGGTCTGATTGGCACCTGCGGCGGTCTGGGCGGAGAGATCCTGAATGTTGACCAGGTTGCGATCAACCTCACGCGCAACGTGGGACTGCTCTTCAGAGGCCGTCGCTATCAGCATGTTGCGGTCGTTGATCTCGGCGACGCTCTGCGCAATGCGCTCCAGCGACTGCCCTGTGGCTTGAGCCAGGGTTTGCGTGTTGCTGGCCAGGGTGCGGCTGTTGCCCATGGCCCGCACGGCCTGATCGGCGCTGGCCTGGACACTGCCGATCATGGTTTCGATTTCGCCGGTGGACGCCTGGGTTCGGGCAGCCAGCGCCCGCACTTCGTCTGCCACCACCGCAAAGCCGCGACCCTGCTCACCTGCACGCGCAGCCTCGATGGCGGCGTTGAGGGCCAGCAAATTGGTCTGCTCGGCGATCCCACGGATCACGTCCAGTACCTGCCCGATCTCACGGACGCGCCCGGCGAGCTCTTCGACCATGGTGGTCGAACTGCTGATCTCGGCACTGACGGTATTGATCGCATTCACGGCATCGCGGGCCTGATCACGACCGGCAGCCGCGTCGGTGCTGGTCTGTCGGGACGCTTCCGACGTCGACATGGCGTTACGCGCGACCTCTTCGACCGCAGCGGTCATCTCGTTCACAGCCGTAGCGGCCTGCTGAATCTCATCGTTCTGACGTATCAGACCGCGACTGCTTTCTTCAGTCACGGCATTCAGCTCTTCAGCAGCCGAGGCCAACTGGTCGGCAGCGCTGGATATTTGCCCGATCGTGCTTTTCAGGTTGTCCTGCATATCGCTCAGGGCAACCAGCATCATGCCAGCTTCGTCGTGATACTGGCTGACAATCGGCAGGGTCAGGTCACCGCTTGCAATTCGCCGGGCATTGGTCACTGCAGTATTGATTGGCGTGCTGATGGCACGACTGATGAACAGGCCCATCACAAACGCAGCAAAGAATGACAAACCTATGCCGATGTACAGATTTCGTTGCGCAGCGTCCTGTGTCTGGTCGGAAGCTACAGCAGCCTCCCCTGCCTGACGATTATTAGAATTGACGATGGTGCTCAGCTGATCCATGACCTTCAGGTAACCGCTGCGTACATCACCGTCGATGATCGCTCTTGCCCCTGCAATATCCCCGGACAGGGCAACACCTTTGGCTTGCTCGATGAGTGCCTGATAGCCAGGCCAGTCTCTGTCCATCTGATCACCGGCAGCGCGCTCGTCATCGTCAAGCGGCGTAGCCCGGTAGGTGGCGTAGCTTTTTTCAGCCTGAGTCCTGTTAACGGTCATGCTCGCGAGAATATCGTCCTTGACGCTTTGTGGCGCATTGCCTGCCATGGCAGCCAATAAACGATAGAGATCACGGTTCTGAGCAATGACCGAGGCCTTGACCTCGCCGGTTTTTGTAACCGACAGCAAGCTGTTGGTAAACACGTTATCAAGGCTGACGGACAAGGCACTGATACCGCGACTGCCTATTACGCCCACCCCAAGGGTGAAAAGCGCACACAGCGCAAAAGCCATAAAAAGCTTGGCGGACAGCTTTGCGTTGTAAAACCATTTCATAGCGGGAACCCTCATGAGCAAATATGGCATAACGCCATAAAACTTTATGGAATTCTGATGCCCTCTGCATAGGTGTATATCGGCATTTTCAGAGCACTCTGCAGGCGGTTAACAAAGTCTTCATATGAGCACGGTTGAGCCGGGCGTTTCGCGTTGCCTGCACTGTCCGGAAACATGCAGTCACGTGGCGTAACAAGAACTTTCCAGGCCTGTTGCGTTACCATCCCGGCCTGTGTCCCCCAGAGCCGTGAGTCAGGATGTCCGCTTCTTCCATCGAACCATTCACTTCGCTGCCGTCCATCCTTGCCGGCCCGTTGTTGCGCCGTCAGGAAGCTGACCGCCTGGTGTTGTGGCTGGTGGGGTCTCGTCCGTTGCGCCTGACCGTGCGCCTGCGTCATGCCGCTACTGATGACGCCACTGCGGGCTTCAACGATTACGTACTCGAAGACAGTCAATGTCAGGTCATCGCAATTGGGCGCCAAGCGTTCATTCACCTGATCGATCTGCAACTGGACGCCGAACTGCCCCGCGACACCTGGATCGATTACGACCTGCTGGTGGACGGCGAAGGCGGTATTGCCGAATGGGCGCCGCACCTGCTGTACGAGGGTCACCGTTACCCGAACTTCGTGGTGCGCAGCAGCATCGATCATCTGCTGCATGGCTCGTGCCGCAAGCCGCACCACAGCGCGGCCGAAGGTCTGCTCTGCGTGGACCGCCTGCTGGCCGACATCAAGGAGCCGCTGCAACGTCCTGCGCTGTTGATGATGAGCGGCGATCAGATCTACGCCGACGATGTCGCCGGACCGATGCTGCGCGCCATCCATGTATTGATCGAACGGCTGGGGTTGTTCGACGAGCGACTTGACGGTGCCATCGTCGATGACAGCCCTCGTCTATATGCGCATCCGGCCAGCTATTACCAGCGTGCCGACCTGCTGCCGGCCCTGAAAAGCAACGACACACTGCGCGAGCGCTTCTTCGGCGGCACCAGTAAGCCGGTATTCACCAGCAGCACAGCGGATAACCATCTGGTCACCCTGGCGGAAGTCATGGCGATGTACCTGCTGGTGTGGTCACCGACGCCCTGGACCCTGATCGAACCCGGCAGGCCGCAACTGGAAGACGGGGAAGTCGAGCGCTACGCCAGGGAGCAGCACTTAGTCGAGGCGTTTGCCGAGGGCCTGGGCGGCGTAGCACGGGCGATGGCGCATCTGCCGTGCATGATGATTTTCGATGACCACGACATCACCGATGACTGGAACCTGTCGGCGAACTGGGAGCAAACGGCGTACGGCCATCCATTCTCCAAACGCATCATCGGTAACGCCCTGCTTGCCTATCTGCTGTGTCAGGGCTGGGGCAATAACCCGGATGCGCTCAACGGGCTGGTCAAACAGGCTCATGCCCTGAGCAGCGAGGCCGTGTCCAACGACAACTGGCTGGACAGCCAGGCCCAGGACCAGTTGATTGATCAGTTGTTGAAGTTTCAGCAATGGCATTACGTGCTACCGACCAGCCCGGCGCTGGTAGTACTGGATACCCGCACCCGACGCTGGCGCAGCGAGTCGAACTTCAATCACCCGTCCGGGCTGCTCGACTGGGAAGCGCTCAGTGAGCTGCAACAGGAGCTGATCGACCATAAATCGGCGATTATCGTCTCACCTGCCCCCGTTTTCGGTGTCAAGTTGATCGAGGCAATACAACGTATCTTCAGCTGGTGTGGCTATCCGTTGCTGGTCGATGCGGAGAACTGGATGGCGCACCGTGGTGCTGCCAACGTGATTCTGAACATCTTTCGCCACTCCAGAACCCCGGGCAATTATGTGATCCTGTCGGGCGATGTGCATTACTCGTTCGTCTACGAAATCCTGATCCGCCAGCGCAGCGGCGGGCCTCACATCTGGCAAATCACCAGCAGTGGCATCAAGAATGAATTCCCCCGTCGTCTACTCGACACTTTTGATCGGCTGAATCGCTGGTTATACTCTCCCCGCTCACCTCTTAACTGGTTCACCAAGCGCCGCCTGATGAAGGTTGTTCCGCGCACGCCCGAGCACAGCAAGGCCGGTGAACGCTTATGGAACTCGGCAGGTGTCGGGCAGGTACTGTTCAATGAACAGGGCCAGCCGACCCTGATCAACCAACTCAATGCCAACGGTGACGCGCCTACCTGTTTCGTAGAACCGGAAGAATACAGAGACCAGCGATCAGACGAAGAGCGTGGCTTTCTGGAAAACAACCGGGAAACAAGGGATAGTCACCGCTAAACTTATCGGCAATTGCCGGGTCGATAGTTGCTACCGGTCAGGTTGCGGCACACCCTGGCAAGCATTACTTCCTGGAGAGCGCCCCCGTGATAACCAATCAACGCATAGCCAGACTCAACGCATGGGGGGCGCATGGCTTCACCGCCACCGGCGTAGTCCTTGCGTTCCTGGCTACCATTGCCTTGTTCAACAACGAACCCAAAGCCTGCCTGTTGTGGCTGGGCGCGGCCCTGATCGTGGATGGAGTCGACGGCTCACTGGCTCGCAAGGTCAACACCACGTCGGTACTGCCGCACTTCGACGGCTCGGTACTGGATCTGGTCATCGACTACCTGACCTACGTGTTCATCCCGGCATTGTTCATCTACCGCTACATACCGGTGCCGGATTACACGCTGCTGCTGAGCATCTCGGTCATTCTGGTTTCGTCGCTGTTCTGCTTCTGCAACGTCGACATGAAAAGCAAGGACAACTACTTTCAGGGCTTCCCCGCCGCCTGGAACGTCGTTGCACTGTGCCTCTACATTCTCTCACCGGCGCCATGGCTGACGTTCATCACCATCATCGCCCTGGCGCTGCTGACCATGACCCGCATGAAGTTCCTGCACCCGTTCCGCGTGCGCCGCTTCATGCCGCTCAATATCGCGGTGACCACCGTATGGTTGCTGTCCAGCGCGCTGCTGATCATCAACCATCCGCACAACGGCCCGGTGGTCATGGGGCTGTGGCTGGCAATGTCGGCGTATTTCCTGGGGATTTGTATCTGGAGAACGTCGCTGGAGTGGCTCGGTCGGCTTAAAGCCTGACCTGCAAGTCAGACCAAAAAGCTCGCTGAACGCCTTGCGCGGTTAGCGAGCTTTTTTATGCGCGCCCTATTTGCTCTCGGTCTGCATCTCGGCAGCAGGCCGGACCTTGCCGAAGTGATGCGTGGTATAGCAGCACAAACCCAACCCACCCAGGGCCAAAAGGCCGCCGACGATGCCGACATTGGCAACCCCGAGATGGCTGCTGACCACGCTGCCGAGCAGCGCGCCGCCGCCAATCCCGATATTGAAGATGCCCGAGAACAGCGCCATCGCCACATCGGTCGCATCAGGTGCCAGCGACAGCACGCGCGCCTGCAAGGTCAGGCCGAAGCACATGATCGCCATGCCCCAGATAATGGTCAGCGTGCCGAGCGTCGTGGCATCACCGGAGAGCGGCAACAGCATCAGCAGGCACAGGGTCAGCGTCCCAATGGCGGTGATCAACAGCCCGTTCGGGAAGCGGTCGCTGAACAGGCTGAAGATGATCGAGCCCATGATCCCGGCACCGCCAAAGACCAGCAGCAGAATTGTGGTCATTTCGCCGCTGAGCTGTGACACGGTCTGGGTGAACGGTTCGATGTAGCTGTAGGCGGTGAAATGAGCGGTCACCACGATGGCGGTCAGCAGGTAGATCGCCATCAGCCGCGGGCGTTTGAACAGGATCGGCAGGCTGCGCAATGAGCCGGAGTTCTGACTGGGCA
Organism: Pseudomonas cerasi; assembly: GCF_900074915.1. Lineage (GTDB taxonomy): Bacteria > Pseudomonadota > Gammaproteobacteria > Pseudomonadales > Pseudomonadaceae > Aquipseudomonas > Aquipseudomonas cerasi. The sequence goes on along the minus strand of NZ_LT222319.1, from coordinate 882,478 downwards.
GCAAAGGCAGCGCGCGAACCAGCAGGAAGACTACCAGCGCAGCGATGCCGGCGATGCCCAGAAAGGTGGTCCGCCAGCCCAGGGCTTCACCCAGCACGCGGCCCAGCGGAATACCCAATACCATCGCCAACGACGTACCGGTCGCCAGCAGGCCCAGCGCCTGAACCCGCTTGCCGGGCGGAGCGATGCGTACGGCCAGCGACGCCGTAACCGACCAGAACACCGCATGTGCAAACGCGATACCGACCCGGCTCACCAGCAGGATCGCAAAGCTGGGGGCGATCGCGGATAGGACGTGGCTGACCACAAACAGGCCGAACACGAACATCAGCAGCTTGCGGCGCTCGATGTTGCGCGTCGCCAGCATCATCGGCAACGACATCAGCGACACAACCCAGGCATAGATCGTGAGCATCAGCCCGACCTGGGCCGGGGTCATCTCGAAGCTCTGACCGATGTTACTCAGCAGACCAATCGGCACGAACTCGGTGGTATTGAAAATGAAGGCCGCCAAGGCCAGCGCGAATACGCCAAGCCAGCTACCTGCCTGCTCGTTTGGAGGTGAAGTTATCAAGAATCACAACGCCCTGAAAATGTTCCGACCCGAAGGCCGACCGCCACGCGTGCACACGCACGCCTGACACCTGTATGGAAAACCGCGGCTCGCTCCCCTGAAAAACCAACGCAAAAATGCTCCGCTCGACCTTCAGGATCGGGCGCAGTGTGCAAAGTGGATTATTGTGGATATGGGGAGTGAAGCCAGATGACACGAATTCTACGGACCGCCAGAGTGGATCACAACCCGTGTGCACATAACCGACTTTGCAATTGACCGCCGGTCGTCAGCCGTCGCGGAAGCGCTGCCGGTCCTCGGGCGACGGCAACAGGCAGTGATCATAGCGCCCGAACAGGCGATATCGGTTGAGCGCTATACGGTTGTAGGCCCAGTCGCGTAGAAAGCGCGGAAAAATCCCCAGCACCTTGAGCAGCGGCCACGGCGCAGGCAACAACCCCATGATGTGCAGAAAGGCATCCGAACGCACGAAGACCCGATTGTTGACGATGACCGCGATGGTATGAAAATCGTCCAGTGGCAGCCCCGCCCACTTCAGCAACGCCTGCCCTTGCTCCGACTGCACGGCGGCCAAGCGCAGACGCCGGTGCGGATCATGGCGAATCAGAAACTTCACCACGCCATTGCACAGCTTGCAGACGCCATCGAACAGCACGACACATTCATCGGGTTTCAGATAAGGAGCGGGGGTGTTCGGCACGGTATTCACCTGTTCAGGAAAAACAGCCCTGGCGCGCCCGGAAACATGAACGCCCCGCCAGTCGAAAGACCGGCGAGGCGTTCAGGCTAAAGCCATTACCCGGCAGAATCAAACCTTGCGGACGAACTCCGACTTCAGTTTCATCGCGCCGATGCCGTCGATCTTGCAATCGATGTCATGGTCGCCATCGACCAGGCGGATGTTCTTGACCTTGGTGCCGACCTTGACCACCAGCGAAGAGCCTTTGACTTTCAAGTCCTTGATCACCGTGATGGTGTCGCCGTCCTGCAGCACATTGCCCGTTGAGTCCTTGATGACTTTCACGTCATCGGACGCATCGGCGCCAGCGGCGTCGGCAGACCATTCATGGGCGCATTCCGGGCAGATCAGCAGGCTGCCGTCTTCGTAGGTGTATTCGGAATTGCATTTCGGGCAGGACGGTAAGCTCACAATGGTTCTCGCATCGAGGAGGAGTAAAACCATGCATTATAAAGGGCTTTTCCCGTTTCAGGTGGGAAGTGACTGATCTGCCGTCATAAACCTGCTTCCGTCATTGGACAGAAGCGAAGACCTGAACTAAAAAATACAGCACTCTCTTTCCGGCAACGCCTCTTCGTCCTCTCCCTACACGACCCCTGCGCCTCGCGTTGGCGGTAGCTATTGCAGCGTGCATTTACCGTCTCTTGCCACTTACTGCATCGAGCACATCACATGGGCATCCCTCATAACCCGGCACTCGGCTATCGACCCGAGATCGATGGTCTGCGCGCGCTCGCGGTCATTCCGGTCATTCTGTTCCACGCGGGCTTGCCGCTGTTCAGCGGCGGATTCGTGGGCGTCGATATCTTCTTCGTGATCTCCGGCTATCTGATCACTTCGATCATCATCGCGGAGAAGATCAGAGGCCGGTTCTCGCTGATCAACTTTTACGAACGACGCGCGCGGCGCATCCTGCCTGCGCTGTTCGTGATGATGCTGATCTGCCTGCCTGTCGCGTGGTTGACGCTCGATCCATCTGACCTGAAGTACTTTGCCAAGAGTCTGGTGGCGGTGCCGACTTTTTCATCCAACGTGCTGTTCTGGCTGGAAAGCGGCTATTTCGACGCCACGGCAGAACTCAAACCGTTGTTGCACACCTGGACGCTCGCGGTGGAAGAACAGTACTACCTGTTCTTCCCGCTGCTCTTGATGCTGGCCTGGGGCCTGGGCCGCAAGTGGCTGATCGTGCTACTGATAGTCGCTGCCCTGGCCAGCCTGGCGCTGGCGCAACTGGGCGCCCATCAAGCCACCAGCAACGCGTTTTATCTGCTGCCGGCACGTGCCTGGGAATTGCTGGCGGGCTCGTTCATCGCCTTCTACTTTGCATGGCGACCGCGCAGCATCGGGCGCGCGAGCGTTGTCGATCAGGCGGCGACTTTACTGGGGATTTTGCTGATCGGTTATGCCGTGGTCGGTTTCGACAGCAGCACGCCCTTCCCCGGTCTTAATGCGCTGGTGCCGGTACTGGGTGCGGTGTTGATCATCGTCTTCGCCCATGGCAAGACCTGGGTGGGGAGCGCGCTGAGTTCACGTGCGCCCGTCGCGATCGGCATGCTCAGCTACAGCGCCTACCTGTGGCATCAGCCCGTCTTTGCCTTTGCCCGCCAGTACAACCTGAATGAGCCAGGCCTGCCACTCATGCTGGCGCTTACCCTTGTGTCTCTGGCGCTGGCCTGGCTGAGCTGGCGTTTCGTCGAGCAGCCGTTTCGCAAGGCCGGCACCTTCAATCGCCGTCAGATTTTCACCACGGCAGGCGCTGCCTCGACGCTGTTTATCGCGCTGGGGCTGGTTGGCTATGTGAATAACGGCTTTCCCCAGCGCTTCGCTGTCGACCCGGAGCTGCATCAAGCATTCGCCGACCCGTTGATACGCGACAAATGCGACCAGCCTCTGGACGGCAAGAGCGGCAACGTCGATTTTTGCCTGTTCGGCCTTGCTGACAAGGAGGCAGTACCGGACATGGCGCTGTTCGGCGACAGCCATTCCGAAGCGCTGTTATCGACGTTCGACGCCGCCGCTCGGGATCAGGGCAGGACCCTCGCGCACATCGGCCTGGGCGGCTGCCTGCCCTTGCTCGGCGTGGACGTGGCTAACGGCAACTACGCTGCCGGGGTCTGCGAAGCGCTGGCCGATCGGGAATTCGAGTACGTGAAGCGGCAGCGGATCAAAAAGGTCGTGCTGGTGGCGCGCTGGACGCTGTATACCGGCGACGATTACAGCGAGAGGACGATGAGCACGTATTTCCTGACCTCGCGCGCCGATCCGCAGAAAAGCCGCGAAACCTCGCGCAGGGTATTCAGCCAGGCCCTTGAACACACGATCGAGGCCTACCGCAGTATCGGCGCCGAGGTGTTCATCATCGCGCAGGTGCCGCAGCAAATGATCAACCCTGAAAGTCTCTACTATCGCTTGGCGCGGGACGCTTCGGAAGACGATGCGCAAGCCTTGCAGCGGGTCAGCGAACTGTCGGTGCCGGTGGAAAAACACGACCTGTTGCAGCGTTTCACCCGCCAGTTGTTCCTGCGTGCCAGCCAGTCAAAACACATCAGCCTGATCACGCTGGATGACGCCTTCTGCAAGGACAGGCAATGCCTGATCGGCGACCTGCATTCGTACTACAAGGACTTCAACCACCTCAACGCCAGAGGTGCGGGGCTGCTTGCCGGCCAGATCAGCCATATTCTTGACCAGTGACAGGGTTTTATCAGGCGGCATTGTCTGTAATGCTGATGCCTGCCCAGCCTCCGAGGACCACCGCATGACCGCCGCCAGCTTCACCCCCTTCGAGGGTCTGGCCAACCTGCTCATACCCCACACCCACGCAGAGAAAATCGACGACTCGCACGATGTCTCGCACTTGCTGCGTGTCTGGAAGAACGTCTGCGCCATTCGTGACCGTGAAGGCGGCGATGCCCGTGTGCTGATTGCGGCAACGCTGCTGCATGACTGCGTTTCGGTCGAGAAAGACTCGCCGTTTCGCGCCAGCGCATCGCGACTGGCGGCGGCGCGGGCCAGCGAATTGTTGACCGAGATGGGGTGGAATGAGCAGAGCATCGCCTCCGTCGCCCACGCCATCGAAGCGCACAGCTTCTCGGCGGCGATCACGCCGTTGACCCTCGAGGCCAGAATACTGCAGGACGCCGACCGTCTGGACTCGCTGGGCATGATCGGTGTGGCCCGCACCTTCTACGTGTCAGGGCGCCTCGGCAGAGCGCTCTACGACCCGAATGATCCGTATGCCAGCCAGCGCCCCTATGACGACCTGAATTTCGCCGTCGACCACTTCCACACCAAGCTGCTGCAACTGGCTGACGGTTTTCAGACCGCTACCGGCGCACAACTGGCGAAAGCCCGGCACCACCGGGTCAAGCGCTTTCTGGATGAACTGATGGAGGAAATTGCTCCCCCGCAGCCATGAGTCATTGGCTGCACATCCATCATTCAGCAGATGTCATAAAGACATCACACAATTGCCCTATAAACGGCTCTCCGAGAAGGTCCGCGTGTTTATAGGGGTTGTGTGCCGTGAAAAGATTGATGCCTCGTTTCCTACGTCGGCAAGCCACAACGACAACACTCTTGCGCCGCTTCAAAATCACCCTGCGCCTGGTCATCTGCTTCGCCGTCACCTCCCTGCTGATGGTCGCGCTTGGCGCGTTCTGCCTGTTGCAGATGCAAGCGATCCGCACACAGGGCGAGGCAGTCGAGAGCGGCGCCCTGCCCAGTATCGCCACCGCCGATGCCATCGCCATCGGCCTGGTCAAGCTGCGCAGCGAAACCACCCGTCTGATCGCCAACGCCGACGATCCGGGTGCCGTCATCAACAGCAAGATCAATGTCGAACAACTCAGGAACGAGGTTGAGAAAGGCTTCTCGGAATACCTCGCGCGCGTTCAGTCGGGCACTGAGCATGACTCGATTGTTGCGTTGCAGGATGCCTACAAGGCCTTCATGCCCGGTTTGCAGGATCAGATCGCGCTGATCGAGCAGAACAAGCTGGACGAGGCCAGGATGCTGGCCAACACCATGCTCTCACTGCAAGGCGACCTGATGGACATGCAGGTGCAGCTGTTGCGGGAGCTGAACAAACAGAGTGCGGCCACCGCTGTAGAGGCCGCAAGCGCCAGCTACGAGCAAACGCGGATCATCGCGCTAAGCGCCATCGGCCTAGTTCTGGCACTGACCTTGTTGCTGGCCTGGCGCCTGAGCGTCAGCATCATCCACCCGGTGCGGCAGGCTTTACACATCGCCAGCACCATTGCCGATGGCGACCTGAGCGAGCACCCGATACCGGACGGCAAGGACGAAACCGCGCAATTGCTGATCACCCTCGGGCGCATGCGCACCAACCTGCACAGTACGATCGACCAGATCTACGCAGCGGCGACGCAGTTGTCGCAGTCGGTTCAGGAAATGGGCAGCATTGCCGAAGCCAGTGCGCTCAATCTGCAATTGCAGAACACTGAAATCGAGCAGGCCGCTGTCGCGGTCAATCAGATGAGCCAGGCGGCCATCGAAGTGGCAGGCAACGCCAGCAATACCGTGACCGAATCGGAGGCGTCGACCCGGGCGGCAGCACAAGGGCAGGACAAGCTCTCGGCAACCATTCTGTCGATCAAGGAGCTGACCGAAAATGTGCTGGATTCGTCGCATCAGGCGCAAGGGCTGGCCGAACGCACCCAGAGCATCAGCAGCATCCTCGATGTGATTCGCGCAATTGCCAATCAGACCAATTTACTGGCGCTGAACGCGGCTATCGAAGCGGCTCGTGCAGGCGAAGCCGGGCGTGGTTTTGCCGTTGTGGCCGATGAAGTCCGCTCACTGGCGCAACGCACCAGTGCATCCACCGCGGAAATCGAAGGGCTGATCAGCGGCGTGCAGCAAAGCACCCAGCAAACCGCCAGCTCGCTGCGCCATACGGCGACGCAGGCCAACCTGACGATGGAACAGGCCGCCTCGACCGGCGAAGCCCTGCAAGTGATCATTCATTCAACCGCCAACATCAACGACCGCAACCTGCTGATTGCCAGTGCCGCAGAACAGCAGGCCCAGGTGGCGACTGAAGTGGACCGCAACCTCAGCAGTATTCGCGAGCTGTCCAGCCAGACCGCTTCAGGCGCGCAGCAGACCACCGTCGCGAGTAACGCACTGTCGATGCTGGCGAATGATCTGAACCTGATGGTGCAGCGCTTCGTGTTGTGATGGGTTGAAACTCGCCAGCCAGCCTGCAACAAGAGGCTGGCTGGCGACCAACGGCTATCAGTCCTGCGGACGCAGGCGGTACTGCGGCGGCAGTTGCTCGAAGCCGCTGATGGTCACGTCGAGGCTTTTCCAGCGGCCATCCTTGATGCCGTAGATGCAGCCATGCACAGACAGGCTCTGCCCACGGTGCCAGGCGTTCTGCACAATGCTGGTGTGACCAACGTTGGCCACTTGCTGAATCACATTCAATTCACACAGGCGGTCGACGCGCTCTTCCTCGGTCGGCAGTTTGGCCAACAACTCGCGGTTTTCGTAATACAGGTCACGAATCGTGCGCAACCAGCCGTCGATCAGGCCGAACTGGCGGTCCTGCATGGACGCCCGCACGCCACCGCAACCGTAGTGGCCTGTGACCAGAATATGTTTGACCTTCAACACGTCCACTGCGTACTGAATCACTGACAGGCAGTTCAGGTCGGTGTGCAGCACGACGTTGGCCACGTTGCGGTGAACGAACAGATCACCCGGCAGCATGCCGACGATTTCGTTGGCCGGCACGCGTGCATCGGAGCAACCGATCCACAGGAACTCAGGGGTTTGCTGGCGGGCCAGTTTGGCGAAGAACTCAGGGTCTTCCTGCTTTATCGCATCGGCCCAGCGTGCATTGTTATCAATCAGGTCTTGTAGCTCGTTCATGCTTTGACGCCTCGATCTCGATAATGATGCCCAGCCTTGGACTGGTGTCCGATCCTTCAAGTCACGCTGTGATGCCACTCGTTGCGAATGCCTGTCGTCAACAAAAAGGAATCTTCAAAGTCATGGTCGGTCCACTTTTTACGACCACCTGAAATGAGGATTTCTCATGAACGATTCACGCCGTCCGTTTGGTGCCACCGAACCGGAACCTATCGACGATAACGAAGACCGCATGGGCTCCATGGAAACACTCGATTTCGACGAGGAAGAACCGGGCCGTATCGGCGATCTTATCCCTGAAGGCGAGCTGCAACATGAAATTCCGGATCAGCGAGTGCGCGAAGCAGGCCTCACGGGGGCTTCCACCGATGACCATCATTCGACCGACGATGATCTGTCTCCGGAAACCCTGATCCATGAAGACGGCGCCCGCTCACCCAACGAGCCAGGCGAAGACCTCCCGGCCGACCTGGATGTTACGGTCGTCGATGAAGATGACATTGGCGGTGGCAACGGCCTGGACGAAGAAGAACTGGCACTCATCGGCCCGCTGGACGGCAACCAGCGCTGATCCGGACACTCAGTCCAGCAGCGTGCAGGCCATGACCACTGCGTCTTCACGGCCGCCGTCGGATGCCGGGTAGTAGTCACGACGCCGGCCTATCTCGTTGAAACCGTAGTTTTCATACAGACGATAGGCTGGGCGGTTGCTGTCACGCAGCTCCAGAAAGCATTCCCGTGCATTGAGCTGGTAAGCGCGCTTCATCAGGTGGTCGAGCAGTAACAGGCCAAGACCCCGACCCTGGTTTTCAGGCTTGACCGTGATGTTGAGCAGGTGCGCTTCGTCGATGATGACCTGAATGACGCCGTGCCCGACCTGCTGCGCGCCCTCGAACATCAACCAGATCTCGTAGGACTTGAGCCCGTCGAGAAAGATGCCGCGTGTCCAGGGATGACTGAACGCGGCATATTCGATTTTCAACACCGCGTCCATGTCGGCTTCGGTCATGCGGCGGAAGGTTACGGCATCACTCATCGATCGATTTCCAGCGCGTCATCAGCCGACGCATGGCTTTCCAGACATCCGCCTTGCGCTCAGGCTCGTCCATCAGTAATTCAAGACCTGGCAGCGCCCAGGCCGTACCCAGACCTTCAATCTGCAGTTCACGGTGGTACGACTCGGCATCGGCTTCACCGGCGTACTTCATCGACGGCAGACCGATCAGCCACAGGCAGGCACAAGGCTCGTCCTCGAGCCGCGCGCCGACGAAGCCCTGCACGAAATCTCGCGCAGCTTCCGGGCCCTGGTCCATCTGGCCGCGGACCAGCAACGGCCAGCGCACGGGCTCGCCGATGATCTGCGGGCTGTCGGGCAGACCGGCGGCGCGCAGCATGTCCTTGAGCAGCAGGTAAGAAGGATCACGGCTCTGAAACGGCTGACCCGTGGTGAGTTCGACCAGTAACAGGCAGCGTCCGGCGCGCAACAATTGCAGGGCAAAGCGCGGTGGCGGTACCACCGGCGCCTTGGGCGGCGCCGGCTCGGCCTCTTCGGCGGCCGGGGTGGCTGTGCGCGTGCTGGCCAGTGAGGGGCGCGGCACCTCGACCCTCGGGCGCTCGGGCTGCCGGGCAATCGGCTCGACATTCGACGTTTCGGCAGGCGCAGCGTGCTCCGCTGGCGAAGCAGCAGGCGCGACACGTTGCACCTCGACCGGCGGCGGCAACGGCACGAGCAGTTGTGGACGCGACGGCGCGGCGAATGGCAGTTCTGTGCGCGGCAGCCAGTTGACCACCTGCATGGCAGTCAAATAAGCGCGGCGACGGGACTCGTTGAGCAAGGGTCAGCCACCTGTGGATAAGTTAAGCGCGCAATTCTAGCGTTGTTCGCCTTTTTGCGCTGCAGCATATCGCCCGCAGGTGAAATATCAGTCGGCTGATGCAGTACAATTGCCGCTTTTCACTTGCCAACAGTCGGCCTAACGATGATCGAACCCAAGCGCGTTCTGCGCGCCCTTGCCGAGCACTGGGCGCTTCTTGAGCCCTTATGCGAACATTTCGACCAGGGTACGTTGAGCCTGAGCGAGCTGCGCCTGCAACTGGGCGCTCAGCAGCAGGACAGCACTCCGCAAGACATTACCAATCTGCTGGACGTGTGGATCCGTCTGGACATTCTGGTGCCCGTCGCGAAAAGCCCGAACCGTTTCGAGCTCAACGCACAGATCCATGACTTCCTGTCGTACCTGCGCCGCGAGCACCGTCTGGGCCTGTGCCTGGAAATCGAAGCCTACCTGCGCCACCTGGAGCGACTGGCCGGCTACATTCAGGACGCGTTCGAGGTTCGCGACGCCAACGACCTGGCCAGACAGCTGCGCCTGCTGGACATGCGCGTGCGCGACGTACTCAAGAAGCTCGCCAACGACGAACAGGCGCTGGTCGCCGTGGCCGACCGGGCCAAGACCAGTGACCGGCAGATCCCGTTGCGCCAGCGTTATGCCGAAGTGCTGGCGACGTGGGACGAATACGTCGAGCCGATGATTCAACTGGTCAACGCAGACGGTGCGTTCGAACAGGGCGTGCGCAAGGTCGAGAACGTCCTGCTGCGCCTGCTGACCGAGCAACAACGTCTCGGTCATCTGGTCGACGACGACATGCTGCTGCGTACCCACGCGCGCATTCTGGAAATGCAGACCAGCGCCCAGCTGACCTTGCGCCATGCACGCGAACTGCTGCTGCCACTGCGTGAGGAAGCGCGGCGCCATAACGCCGTGACCCGCGGCGCAGCGCTGGCCTTGTCTGCCATTCGCCGCAAGGGGCTGGATGCGGTGCCTCAGGCTGCCATGCCGATGTTCACCCGTCCGCAAAGTACGTTTCTGGGCAGTGCCAGTCAGGTCGAGGCTTACGTGTATGCCCTGGCGCGCTTTGAACCCAAACCCGCGAGATTCCCCAAGGCCAGCGGCACCCGCAAGGGCCAGGCGCCACGCGCACCGCGTACGGTCAAGGAGATGCTCGAGCGCTGCGAAGACGCCTTGCCGATGCCTGACCTGATGGTCTGGTTGCTGGAGCAGGAGCCGACCGGCGAAACCGACGAGCTGCTCTACTGGTTCTCGCGCTTGTCGCGCGACAAGCGCTTCGCCCGTGAACGCCTCGAGCGTCGCGAATATTTCACCCGGGAGCACCGCGTCAGCCTGCGCTCCTTTGCCCTGCTCGTTGCAAAAGACGAGCAGGCCGAGCATTCCGAGAGCACCGTTCATGCATCTTGATCTATCCGAAATGTCCCAGCTCGCGCCGATCTTTCGCGAGCTGTTCAAGGGCTATCACATCAGCCGCCGCGACCCGGAGCTGTACGCTCAGCTCTCCAACTGCCAGGACCAGTACCGCACGCTGTTCAAGGCACTGGGCTTCGAACTGGTCTGCGATACGCGTGGCTTTTATTATTTCGTGCCTGAACTGGCCGCTGCGCAGGTCAACAAGACCGCCCAGCGCCTGGCACTGTTCACCTTCATCCTCGTTGAACATCTGGCAGATCAGGGCCGTGATCCCATGTCAGTGCTCGACGGTGGCAGCCTGGGCCGCGACGAGCTGCCTTCGATGCTGGAAAAGTACCGCGACCTGTTTCTCCAGGCTGAAGTACAGACCCCGGAAGAGCTCGAAGAAAAGATCATGCGGCGCATGACGCAGTTGGGCTTTGCCAGTGAGGAAGTGGGTATCTACCGCTTCCTGCCGCCGATGCACCGTTTTCTCGATGTGTGCCTGTCGGTGCAACAGGACCGCGATCTGGCAGCCAGCCTGCATAGCGCCCTGCCCCTGCCGACGCCTGTGCTCATCGATGACGACAGCGACGAAAAGCTGCTGGAAACCGATGACCCGCTGGACCTGGCTGAATTCGGCGAAGAGACCGAGGAAGAGGCGCTGGCCCGGGCAATCGCCGATGAGCAACGACAGGAGATGGACACATGAGCCAGGAACGTTATGGCATCCGCCGCTTTGCCCTGTTGAACACTGCCGGTTACAGCCTTGGCCTGTTCCCGCTGGAAAATCCGCTGTCGGTATACGGCGCGAACAACCTCGGTAAAAGCGCCTCGATCAACGCCCTGCAATTCCCGATTCTGGCGCGCATGTCGGACATGAGCTTCGGCAAGTACAGTCTGGAACAGTCACGACGCTTCTACTTTGCTTCCGACACCAGTTACATTCTGGTGGAAGTTTCCCTGCCTCACGGCCCGCATGTCATCGGCGTCGTGGGTCGCGGTCCGGGCGGCGGCTTCGGCCACCAGTTCTTCGCCTATGCCGGCGAGCTGGATCTGGGTCATTACCAGAAGAACGACACCTGCCTGCGTCAGAAAGAGCTGTTCAGCAACCTGGAAAGCCAAGGCCTGAAAGCCTACGAGCTCAAGCCTGACGAACTGCGCCGTCTGCTGGTCGGCGGGCACACGTCGATTCCGCTGGACCTGACCTTGATCCCGCTGCGCTCCACCAGCGAGCAGAGCCTCAAGACCTTCCGCGCACTGTTCATCAACCTGCTGCACATGCGTGAAATCACCGCCGCCAAACTCAAGCAGCTGTTTCTGGATGCTTTCGAGCACAGCCTGCGTTCGGGCAGCGTCGACTATATTGCCGCCTGTGAAGAAGCCTTCCGCGATGTGCGGCGTATGGAACAGGACTACAACTCGCTGGTGCTGGCCGGTCCTCTGGTCGAGGCGCTGGCCGCTGGCGTCAAGCAGCGCGATGTGTTGCGCGGCAAGCTGCATCGTCTGTCACCGATCCTCGATTCACTGCTCGGCACCTGGTCGGATTACTCGGGTGCGCGCAAGGAAGAGCTGGTCCTTCAGGCCGAGCATTACCGTGCCCAGCAGGATGAGATGCAGAACGATCAGCGCAGCAGCACTCAGGAGCTGATGCGCCTGGAGCGCGAGATCAGCAGCATCCAGCGCTGGGTCGGCGAGCTGTCGGTACTGAAAAACCGTTTTGCGCTGGTCGATGACGTCAAGGTGCTGGAGCAACAGCTGCTCGCCGCCAAGGACGCTCACGATGAGCTGGCCGGTGCGCTGGCACAGTCCCGGCAGTTCAGCGCCGAAGACCTGGACGAACGTCTGCGCGATCTGGAAAAACGCCTCAAGTCGGTCAAGCAGCAGCTTGATCATGCGGACAACAACAGTTATGCCCGTCTGCGTGAAGAGTTTTCCCAGCCGGACGTAGAACGTCTGATGCGTCTGTTCAACAGCGCGCTGTTCAGCCTGCCGTTGGGTGAGCAAGGCATTGCGCTGGATGATGGCGATGCGTGGGTCAAACCGCTGGAGACCATTCTGGACGGCTTCAAGGGCGATCAGTTCGCGGTACCGGGGCTGACGATCAACCTGTCGAGCATCGAGCCTCCTGCCCTGCAGGCGCTGGCCGATCGTGCCGCGTTGCGCGATCAGAAAGAGCGACTGGAGAAAGAACTCAAACAACTGAAAACCCAGCAGGCTGTCGCCGCCGACCGTTCGGCGAGCAAGACCCAGACCGAAGCGCTGTATCAGCAGGTGCTGGATGCTCAAAAGGCGCTTGAAGACTTCCGCCGCTGCCAGACCTTGAGCGCGGAGGAATCCACCAAACTGGAAGAACTGGCGCAGATGGAAGCCGCTCAGGATGAACTGAAACGCTCCAGCGACGCGTTCACCGAGCGCGTTCAGCAACTGTCCGCCAAGCTGCAATTGATCGCACGTCAGATCGGCGATATGGAATCCAAGCAACGCACGCTGGACGACGCGCTACGTCGCCGTCAGTTGCTGCCTGCGGATCTGCCATTCGGCACACCGTTCATGGACCCGATCGACGATTCCATGGATAACCTGTTGCCGCTGCTCAACGACTACCAGGACAGCTGGCAGGGTCTGTTGCGCAGCGATGGACAGATCGAGGCGCTGTACGCACAGGTTCGCCTCAAGGGTGTGGCCAAGTTCGACAGCGAGGACGACATGGAGCGTCGCCTGCAGCTATTGATCAATGCCTACGCGCACCGTACCGACGAAGCACTTACGCTGGGCAAGGCTCGTCGCGCTGCGGTGACGGATATCGCACGTACCCTGCGCAATATCCGTAGCGACTATGACAGCCTTGAGCATCAACTGGCGCTGTTCAACCGCGAGATCAACAAGCGTCAGGTCTCGAACCTGGCAAGCTTCCGTATTGTGCTCGCCCCTAACAAGGAAGCGCTCAAGCACATCGACCAGATCATCCACAGCGCCGGGCAGTACGAAGAAGGCGAGACGCTGTCGGTCTTCGACCTGAGCCAGAGCGCAGAGCAGGACAACAAGAACGAAGAAGCCAAGGAATATCTGGCCCGGCTTGTGGCTGCCAACCACAACCAGTTGGGCTTGAAGGACCTGTTCGAGCTGGCATTCGAAATCACCAAGGTCAACGGTCAGCCGGTTATCCACACCGATATCGATGGGGCTGCCTCCAACGGCACCACGATGACCATCAAGGCATTGACCAACATGTACCTGTTGCTGCACTTGATGGATCGCGATCAGGCTGGTCGGGTGCGTTTGCCTTACTACCTCGACGAAGCCGCAGACATCGACGAGAAGAACCAGGCAGCCCTGCTGGAAACCAGCCTGCAACTGGGCTTCGTTCCAATTCTGGCCAGTGTGAAGCCACAGGTCTCGGCTCACGTTGCCATCGACCTGGAAGGCGGCAGCGGACCCAACGGCATCTACATTGATGAAGCGGACTGGAAATACATTCAGCGTCGTGACGATGTGAAACCAGAAGTTCCTGAACTGGCCTCGTAAGCGCTGTAAGTTGTTGTCAGAAGGCCGCATGAGAATGCGGCCTTTTTTATTGTCTTTGAATTGGGTGAGGCCCTGTTGCAGGCCTCCGGCGGACAGACTCTTTATTCATCGAATTCATAATGAGGTGCAGCGAACACGCATACGATTACACCAGGCAAGCTTGGAGTGACCCCATGAGAACGATATTGCTGACGGTCTTGCTGGTCGTTGCTGCAACAGCGCAGGCAACTGACTACTACGTGGCCCCCAATGGCGATGATCACGCTGCGGGTACCAAAGGCGCACCGTTGCGCACCATCATGCGCGCGCAGCAAGCCGCAAAAGCCGGCGACACGGTTTACTTTCGCGGCGGCGTCTATACCTACACAGCAGGCGTCAACCGCTGCGCTACCCGTACAGACACCGTGAATGCCATCACCCTGAACAACAGCGGCAGCGAAAACAAACCCATACGCTACTGGGCCTATCCGGGCGAAACACCGGTTTTCGATTTCTCGGCCATGAAAGACGATTGTCGCGTCAAAGGCTTCAACGTTACCGGTAGTTGGTTACACCTGAAGGGGCTGGAGGTGAAAGGCGTGCCGCAACAGCCCGAAAACCATCTCAACCACGAGTCATGGGGCATCTGGAACAGCGGCAGCCACAATACCTTCGAGCAACTCAATCTGCATCACAATATGGGACCCGGCCTGTTCATTCAGAACGGCGGTTATAACCTGGTGCTGAATACCGACTCTCACCACAACTACGATCCTTACACCTCAAACGGCGCAGGTCAGAGTGCAGACGGCTTCGGTGCACATATCAAGGCAGGCCATCCAGGTAATGTATTCCGCGGCTGCAGAGCGTGGGCCAATTCCGACGACGGCTTTGACCTGATCAATGCCTTTTCGCCAGTGACCATCGAAAGCTCATGGGCATGGCAGCAAGGTTACCTGCCTGGCACGCGCACAAAACTTGAAGCCGGCAATGGTAATGGCATCAAAGCGGGCGGATACGGTGGCAAGTATGTGCCTGACGGCGTGAAACACATCGTCCGTAATTCCGTTGCCTTCGACAATAAGTCCGCTGGTTTCTATGCCAATCACCACACCCTGGCACTGGACTTCATCAACAACACGGCTTTTTCCAATGGCGTGAACTACAACATGGCAGGTATCGCCCCGGATGGTTCGCTGATCCCTCTCGGCAACCTGTCCAACAACATCGCTTACAAGGGACGCTTGACCGTCAACACCGAAGGACTGGATATGGCACACAACTCATGGACGTTGCCAACGCCGATAACCGACGCAGACTTTGAGGATGTCTCGGAAACGGGATGGGATGCGCCACGTCAGCCGGACGGAAGCCTGCCGGTGCTGCGCAGCTTCCACCTGCGAGCGGGCGGCAGACTGGCAGGTATGGGGGCGTTTCACTAAACCCTGGGAGTCTCTGGCGCTAATTCCGCTACCTTGTAATGAGGTGAGCCCGGCAGAGTGATAAACCCCAGACAAACAAAAACCCTCAACGCGTAAGCGATGAGGGTTTCTGGAATTCAATCTTGACGATGACCTACTCTCACATGGGGAAACCCCACACTACCATCGGCGATACATCGTTTCACTACTGAGTTCGGGATGGGATCAGGTGGTTCCAATGCTCTATGGTCGTCAAGAAATTCGGGTACCGAATCGTGCCGTACGGCGCGCTTCAGCAAATCGGGTATGTGATAGTCAATTCAGGTGTCGTTCGTGACGCAAACTTTCGGTTCGTGTCGTCTTCACAGTCACCGCAATCTGGTCATTCGACGCAAATTGCTTGGGTGTCATATGGTCAAGCCTCACGGGCAATTAGTATTGGTTAGCTCAACGCCTCACAGCGCTTACACACCCAACCTATCAACGTCGTAGTCTTCGACGGCCCTTCAGGGAACTCAAGGTTCCAGTGAGATCTCATCTTGAGGCAAGTTTCCCGCTTAGATGCTTTCAGCGGTTATCTTTTCCGAACATAGCTACCCGGCAATGCCACTGGCGTGACAACCGGAACACCAGAGGTTCGTCCACTCCGGTCCTCTCGTACTAGGAGCAGCCCCTCTCAAATCTCAAACGTCCACGGCAGATAGGGACCGAACTGTCTCACGACGTTCTAAACCCAGCTCGCGTACCACTTTAAATGGCGAACAGCCATACCCTTGGGACCGGCTTCAGCCCCAGGATGTGATGAGCCGACATCGAGGTGCCAAACACCGCCGTCGATATGAACTCTTGGGCGGTATCAGCCTGTTATCCCCGGAGTACCTTTTATCCGTTGAGCGATGGCCCTTCCATACAGAACCACCGGATCACTAAGACCTACTTTCGTACCTGCTCGACGTGTCTGTCTCGCAGTCAAGCGCGCTTTTGCCTTTATACTCTACGACCGATTTCCGACCGGTCTGAGCGCACCTTCGTACTCCTCCGTTACTCTTTAGGAGGAGACCGCCCCAGTCAAACTACCCACCATACACTGTCCTCGATCCGGATAACGGACCTGAGTTAGAACCTCAAAGTTGCCAGGGTGGTATTTCAAGGTTGGCTCCACGCAGACTGGCGTCCACGCTTCAAAGCCTCCCACCTATCCTACACAAGCAAATTCAAAGTCCAGTGCAAAGCTATAGTAAAGGTTCACGGGGTCTTTCCGTCTAGCCGCGGATACACTGCATCTTCACAGCGATTTCAATTTCACTGAGTCTCGGGTGGAGACAGCGCCGCCATCGTTACGCCATTCGTGCAGGTCGGAACTTACCCGACAAGGAATTTCGCTACCTTAGGACCGTTATAGTTACGGCCGCCGTTTACCGGGGCTTCGATCAAGAGCTTCGCTTGCGCTAACCCCATCAATTAACCTTCCGGCACCGGGCAGGCGTCACACCCTATACGTCCACTTTCGTGTTTGCAGAGTGCTGTGTTTTTAATAAACAGTCGCAGCGGCCTGGTATCTTCGACCGGCATGAGCTTACGCAGTAAATGCTTCACCCTCACCGGCGCACCTTCTCCCGAAGTTACGGTGCCATTTTGCCTAGTTCCTTCACCCGAGTTCTCTCAAGCGCCTTGGTATTCTCTACCCAACCACCTGTGTCGGTTTGGGGTACGGTTCCTGGTTACCTGAAGCTTAGAAGCTTTTCTTGGAAGCATGGCATCAACCACTTCGTGTTCAAAGAACACTCGTCATCAGCTCTCGGCCTTAAGATCCCGGATTTACCTAAGATCTCAGTCTACCACCTTAAACCTGGACAACCAACGCCAGGCTGGCCTAGCCTTCTCCGTCCCTCCATCGCAATAACCAGAAGTACAGGAATATTAACCTGTTTTCCATCGACTACGCTTTTCAGCCTCGCCTTAGGCACCGACTAACCCTGCGTCGATTAACGTTGCGCAGGAAACCTTGGTCTTTCGGCGTGGGTGTTTTTCACACCCATTGTCGTTACTCATGTCAGCATTCGCACTTCTGATACCTCCAGCAAGCTTCTCAACTCA
>NZ_LT222319.1:640000-860000 GCF_900074915.1 Pseudomonas cerasi | reverse complement strand
CCGCTCTTCCAGTTGGTAAGGCTTCATGAAGTCTTCGAGTGCATAGCGGCCAGGCTTGGCGACTTCACCATCGATCACGACACTCCAGGGCTCGGTTTGCAGAGAGCCGGCATTCTTTGCCGGGTCGCCCTTGTCAGTACCGAACTCATAGAAGTTGTTGTAATGGGTCGCGTCCTTGAACGGCGTGATCGCCTCGTCCTTGACGTTGACCGCCTGCCATTTCGTCGCAGGCAGTTTGTCCGCGAACCAGCCCGGCGCTTTACCTGGCTCGACATCGGCATACCGCGAAGCATCGGCGGCACCGGCCCATCGCGGCATTGCCGTGACGGCAAGACCTGCAAGCGAGCTGGCGAGCAGTGTGCGTCGCGAGAGATAAATGGATTCAGGCGTGACGTCCGACTCTTTGGAGTCGGACGCAGAAGGAAGCTTGATTAGCATGATGACTCCGCAGGCCAGGGAACTGATGCACCAATAGACTACGGAGTATGGTGGAAATTAGATCATTGACTAGGCTTTGCGGCGACGTAATAGATACTGAATGGGGCCGGACAGAGCGTAAGCGAGGAATATCAGCAGCAAAATGCGCGGCGGGTCGCTGAATACGACAGCAAACACCAAGACCACCGCCAGAATCGCAACGAAAGGCACACGCCCCTTCAAGTCCAGTTCCTTGAAGCTGTTGTACTTGATGTTGCTGACCATCAGCATACCGGCGGCGGCGACCAGCAACGCAACGAGAAACGACAGCTTGGAGCCCTGAATCCCGAAATCGCTGAATGCCCAGACCGTGCCGGCCACTACACCTGCCGCTGCCGGACTGGCCAGGCCGATGAAGTAGCGCTTGTCAGCCTTGCCGACCTGAGTATTGAACCGTGCCAGACGCAATGCAGCGCCGGCTACATAGATGAAGGCAACCATCCAGCCCACCTTGCCCATGTCGCCCAGTGCCCAGCCGAACGCCAGCAACGCCGGGGCCACACCAAAGGCAACCATGTCGGACAGCGAATCGTACTCGGCGCCAAACGCGCTTTGCGTATTGGTCATGCGCGCCACACGACCATCCAGGCCGTCGAGCACCATGGCCACGAAGATCGCAATCGCAGCGAATGCGAAATACTTGCTCGCACCGGCGGTGTCACCTGCACTCATCGCGCTTTGAGCGCTCATGGAGCTGATGATGGAATAGAAGCCCGCAAACAGATTTGCAGTGGTAAACAGGTTGGGCAGCAGGTAGATACCGCGATGCCGGACTTGCCGGCCTTCGGCATCATGCCCTTCTTCTACATGTTCATCGATCGGTAGCAGACTTTCAGCGTCAGAGGCCTTGATGGGCTCTTCAGGACGTTCGCTCATGGAGATTACCTTGCAGCGGTATGAAAAGGTTCGACACAGGTCTGCAGCGAGGGTTCGCCTGCAAACAATTGCAGCTTTATACCAGAGCCTGACCCATAACGAAAAAACGCGACCGATTGGCCGCGTTTCTTTGTGAAGCTGAATGCTTAGTTCTTGTCTTTGTCGACGATTTTGTTCGCCGCGATCCAAGGCATCATCGAGCGCAGTTTTTCACCGATGATTTCGATGCCGTGCGCAGCGTTGTTACGACGCTTGGCAGTCATCGACGGGTAGCCAGTGGCGCCTTCGGTGATGAACATCTTCGCGTATTCGCCGTCCTGGATGCGCTTTAGAGCGTTACGCATGGCCTGACGGGATTCGGCGTTGATGACTTCAGGACCGGTCACGTACTCGCCGAACTCGGCGTTGTTGGAGATCGAGTAGTTCATGTTGGCGATACCGCCTTCGTACATGAGGTCAACGATCAGCTTCAGTTCGTGCAGGCATTCGAAGTAAGCCATTTCCGGCGCGTAGCCAGCTTCAACCAGCGTTTCGAAACCGGCTTTGACCAACTCGACAGTACCGCCGCACAGAACAGCCTGCTCGCCGAACAGGTCGGTTTCAGTCTCGTCCTTGAAAGTGGTTTCGATGATGCCGGTACGGCCGCCGCCAACGCCCGAAGCGTAGGACAGGGCAACGTTCTTGGCGTTGCCGGAAGCATCCTGATAAACCGCGATCAGGTCAGGGATACCGCCGCCCTTGACGAACTCGGTACGCACGGTGTGGCCTGGAGCCTTCGGCGCGATCATGATCACGTCGAGGTCAGCGCGCGGCACGACCTGGTTGTAGTGAATCGCGAAGCCGTGGGAGAACGCCAGTGTTGCGCCCTTTTTCAGGTTCGGCTCGACTTCGTTCTTGTACAGCTGGGACTGGAACTCGTCCGGGGTCAGGATCATGACCACGTCGGCAGCAGCAACGGCAGAAGCGACGTCGGTCACTTTCAGGCCATGAGCCTCGGCCTTGGCGACAGTAGCCGAACCTTTACGCAGGCCGACAGTGACATCAACGCCGGAGTCTTTCAGGTTGCACGCCTGAGCGTGGCCTTGCGAACCATAGCCAATGATGGCGACTTTCTTGCCCTGGATGATCGAAAGGTCACAGTCTTTGTCGTAGAAAACTTTCATGGAAATCCCCTGTTATCTTGGCCACGCAGGCCATTTGCTTAATTGATTTAAATGCTCAGCACTTTGTCGCCACGGGCAATGCCCGTTACGCCACTGCGTACTGTTTCCAGGATAGCGGCGGTGCCGATGGCCTGAATGAAGCTGTCCAGTTTGTCGCTCGTGCCGCTCAGTTGCACGGTGTAAACGCTGGCGGTGACGTCGACGATCTGTCCGCGGAAAATATCCGTGGTGCGCTTGATCTCGGCCCGCTGTGCGCCAGTGGCCTTGACCTTGACCAGCATCAGTTCGCGCTCGATGTGAGCGCTTTCCGACAGGTCGACCAGCTTGACCACTTCGATGAGCTTGTTGAGGTTTTTGGTGATCTGCTCGATCACCTCATCATGACCTACGGTGGTGAGCGTCAGACGCGACAGGGTCGGGTCTTCGGTCGGCGCAACCGTCAGGCTCTCGATGTTGTAATTACGCTGGGAGAACAGACCAACGACGCGCGACAGTGCACCCGGTTCGTTTTCCAGCAGCAGGGAAATGATATGGCGCATGATTATGTCCGCTCCGTCTTGCTCAACCACATATCGCGCATGGAACCGTCCTTGATTTGCATCGGATAGACGTGCTCGGTCACATCGACCTGAATATCCATGAACACCAGCCGGTCAGTCATGGCAAAGGCTTCTTCCATCTTCGGCTTCAGATCCTTCAGGTCCGTGACACGCATGCCGACGTGGCCATAAGCCTCGACCAGCTTGACGAAATCAGGCAGCGACTCCATGTAGGAGTGCGAATGACGCGCGCCGTAGCTCATGTCCTGCCACTGGCGGACCATGCCCAGCACACCGTTGTTGAGCAGAATGATCTTAACCGGCAGACCGTACTGCAGGCAGGTCGACAGCTCCTGGATGTTCATCTGGATGCTGCCTTCACCGGTCACACAGGCGACGTGCGCATCCGGAAAGTTCAGCTTGACGCCCATCGCCGCCGGGAAGCCAAAGCCCATGGTGCCCAGACCACCCGAGTTGATCCAGCGGTTCGGCTTGTTGAAGCGGTAGTACTGCGCAGCGAACATCTGATGCTGACCGACGTCCGAGGTGACATAAGCGTCGCCCTTGGTAACTTCGCACAGCGTTTCGATAACGGCCTGCGGCTTGATGACCGTGCCATCGCCACGGTTGTACGGGAACAGATCACCCGTACCGCGCCACTCGTCAATCTGCTTCCACCACGCGGCAACGGATGCCTTGTCGGGTGTCTCGCCGATCTCTTTCAAGGTGGCGACCATTTCGGTCAGCACGCTTTCGACAGGACCGACGATAGGCACATCGGCCTTGATGGTCTTGGAGATCGAAGCCGGGTCGATATCGATGTGGATAATCTTGGCGTTCGGGCAGAACTTGCTGGCGCCGTTGATGACACGGTCATCAAAGCGCGCGCCGACTGCCAGGATCACATCGGTATGGTGCATCGCGAGGTTGGCGGTATAGCTACCGTGCATCCCGAGCATGCCGACGAACTGACGATCCGTGCCCGGATAGCAACCAAGCCCCATCAGGGTGTTGGTTACCGGTGCATCGAGCAGTTGCGCCAGTTCGGTCAGTTGCGCCGAAGCATTGCCCATGATCACCCCGCCACCGGCGTAGACGATCGGGCGCTTGGCCGCCAGCAGCATCTCGACGGCCTTGCGGATCTGACCGGAATGGCCACGAACCGCCGGGCTGTAGGAGCGCAGCTTGGCTTTTTTCGGGAAGACGTATTCGAATTTTTCGGCCGGGTTGGTCATGTCTTTCGGAATATCGACGACCACCGGCCCCGGACGACCGGACTGCGCCAGGTAGAAAGCCTTTTTCAGGATTTCCGGGATTTCCGACGGGTGCTTGATCATGAAGCTGTGCTTCACGATCGGCCGGGAGATACCGATCATGTCGGTCTCCTGGAACGCGTCGGTGCCCACCAGCGTACTGGCTACCTGACCGGACAGGACCACCATCGGAATCGAGTCCATGTACGCCGTAGCGATACCGGTGATGGCATTGGTTGCACCAGGACCCGAGGTCACCAGCACCACGCCCGCCTTGCCGGTAGCCCGCGCATAGCCATCGGCCATGTGCGTGGCAGCCTGCTCGTGGCGAACAAGGATGTGGCTCACCGCCGGTTCTTTGAACAGGGCATCGTAGACATGCAGGAGGGCACCACCGGGGTACCCATAGATATGCTCAACGCCTTCGTCACGCAAAAAGCGGACGACCATTTCAGCGCCAGATAAAAGCTCCACGTTGTTCACCTCTAAAACGCCAGAATACCGCCCACTCCGGGACGGGTCTTAATAGGTTTACTGCCAGCAGAGCATGAGCGACGGTGGTCGCCGACTACGTCAGCACTGACTGAGCAAGTATTGGGAGGTCCCTGAGTGTTGCGGAACATTCCCACCCAGCGCGAGGTAACGCGTTGCGGGTGTTACAGGTCGGCGCGGGTGTGCGCCTCATGATCTACCGAGAGGGTCTGCTTCTGGCAGTCCTTCTACAGCGAACTTTGGATTGTTGTGATTCCCCCCCTTCAAGTCAAGCGATCCGTGCGCTTTCTTGCCACCCGACGAGTGAAATCGCACCGTTTCGGACTGAAATGCACTGTTATGGTAGCTTTCTGCATGCACAGACTTTCAAGGACCCGACATGCATTGGATGATTCTCGCCGCCGCGCTGGCCATCAGCGCAACCAGCCAGGCCGCATCGATCTACAAGTGGGTGGATGCCCAGGGCGTGACGCACTTTGATGCCCAGCCGCCCACTGGCCAGCCGGTGCAGGAAATCAATGTGCAGACACCGCCTCCCGCTGCCGCGCCGGGCATGCCAGCGGACGATGGGGCTGCGCAGCAACGCGAGATTGACCAGAAAGTCAAAAGCCAGGTGAAGGCTCAGGAAGCCAAGCGCGCGGAAAATTGCGAGACGTTGCGCACCAATCTTGCGCAGTTGCAGAACAATCCGCGCGTGCGCGAGCAGGTTGGAGGCGAATCAAAGCGTCTTACGGATGAGAACCGCAAGACGCGTATCGAAGAAACCAACAGGGCTATCAGCGAATACTGCCGCTAAAAGCACGCCGATCAGCGCGCTGCTGTAATCAGCTGGTCAAACCGCGCCAGATGCGCTTGCAGTTGCCGGGTTTCAGTCATGCACCCGGCATAGACCATCTCGGCCATTTCCAGAATGCCGGACGCATTGGGTAATGGCAGGTCGCGCTCAAGGATGACCTTCATACGCGGCAGGAAAATCCATTGCAGCCACTGGGCGAACTCCAGGGTATCGACGCTGAACGGTTCCTGACTGGCGAGCGCTTGCTCGCTGGGCGGTGTCGCATCCCACCAGCCCAGCAAGCGCAACTCGCGCTCTATCAACAACAGCTGCTCGGCAACCTCAGGCAAACGTCCGTCCATCAGCGAGCCTTTTGACGAGCCAGGGCAGCACCGGCCGCATCACCTTGCTTTTCGCGTGACTGAGCGATCAATCCCCACAGACTGGCCTGAAGGCTGGTGCGCCCGTTGGCGTAAGTCAGACCACGACGTGCCAGTTGCTCGGCCTGGGCTGCATCGCCCTGAGCCAGACGCACCTGAGCCAGACGATAAAGCACTTGCGGCTCGCGCGGTGCAACCCGCTGCGCCCGCTCGAGACTGGACGACGCGCCGTTGAGATCGCCACTGGTCTGCTGTTGCTGTGCAGTGGTCAGCAATGCCAGTACAGGCCCGTCAAGTTGCTCGTCCTCTGACAGACCGCCACCGCTGGACGGAATTCCGGTCGGGGCAGAGGCGGCCGGCATGCTGTAACTGTTGTTCGCGGGAGCCTGACTGACCGGGGCCTGATTGACAGGAGCGGCATCGACAGGCGGAGTGTTGACACTGAACGGTGCCTGACTGGCGGGCGCAGAATAACTCTGTCCTGCATCGGCGCCGCCAGCGCCCGGCACCATCACCACCACGCCCGAGTCCTGCGGTACAGCTTGCGGCTGCTGTTGCACCGGAGCGGTGTTGGTGCGACGCGAAGCTGCAGCACGTTCGCCGTTGGACACCTTGGAGCTCGAATCCACGACCGGAATCGAGCCGCGTTCCACACTGGCGCAGCCGTTCAGCAAGGCCAGTGCCGTTAAAGCTGGAATCCACCATTTATTCACTTCAAAACCTCGATTGCCTAGTTCAACCAACCCTTGACCCAGTCCATCACCTCAGTGGCAGGTGCCGGAGCGCCGCCGCATGTCGCGCCAGGCTGGGGCTCACTGCCGCGAATATACGGCATCTGCACGGCATTCGGGCAGCTTGCATCCGAACCCTGACCGGTCTGCGCATCGACCCACGCCTGAACGACGTTGTCTGGCATCGCCATGTCCAGCGGCAGCGGACCAGCCTTGCGCATGAAACTGGTCCAGACCTGCAGGGCACCGGTGGCACCGGTAAACGGTGTCTTGCCGTTGTCGTCGCGGCCCATCCACACAACGGCCAGCAGGTCCTGACTGAACCCGGCAAACCAGCTGTCGCGCGAATCGTTACTGGTGCCGGTCTTGCCCGCCAGATTCAACGAGCTCGGCAACACGTTGTAAACAGATTTGCCTGTACCTTCGCGCATGACCCGCTGCATCGCATTCTGTACCAGATATATGGCACCCGGATCGAAGCGCTGTTCAATCTGGAACGGATAACGCTTGAGCGGCTCGCCTTCAGCGGTGAGCACGCTGCGAATACCACGCATCGGCGTATTGAACCCGCCGCTGGCGATGGTCTGATACATGGTGGCCACTTCCATCGGACTCAAGCCACCCGCACCCAGCAGCATCGACGGATAGGTCGGCCATTCGCGCGTCACACCCAGCTTGGCCAGCGTCTTGAACACGTTTGGAATGCCCAGCTCAAGACCCAGCTTGGCGGTCGACAAGTTGTAAGAATGCGCCAGCCCCTGATACAGGAAGATATTGCCGTGTGACTTGTGATCGTAGTTCTGCGGTTTCCAGATCTGGCCATCGGCACCCTTGACCTGGAACAGTTCGTCGGCGATCCAGCTGGTCAAGGTGTACTGGCTTGGCCGTTCGAGTGCCGTCAGGTAGATAGCCGGCTTGACCAGCGAGCCGATCGGCCGAACCGCGTCGATCGCCCGGTTGAAGCCCCAGAACCCGACCTCACGCCCACCGATCAACGCCTGCACTTCGCCGGTTTCCGGGTTGGTGACGACCATGGCCGACTCCACCTCATCAGAACCCTTGCGCCCGGCGAGCTTCTTGAACGTATCGTCCATGGCAGCCTGGGACTTCATCTGCAGGATCGGATCGAAACTGGTAAAGATCCGCAGCCCTTCTTCGGTCAAGTCTTCGTCGCGATAGTCTTCGCGCAGCTGACGCTTGACCAGATCGAGGAACGCCGGGAACGAGCTGTCGGCGAGGGTCCCGGTCTTGGTCACACCCAGTGGCATTTTCTTCGCAGCGGCAACCACTTCCGGCGTGGCGACGCCCTGCTGCTCGAACAGATCGAGCACCAGATTGCGACGCTCCAGAGCACGTTCCGGATTACGACGCGGGTTGTAGAAGGACGGCCCTTTGACCAGACCGACCAGCATCGCCACCTGATGGATTTTCAGTTCGGACAGCGGCTGGCTGAAGAAATACTGACTGGCCAGACCGAAACCGTGAACAGCACGCTGGCCGTCCTGCCCGACGAACACTTCGTTGAGATAGGCCTCGAGGATTTCCTGCTTGCTGTAATGGATCTCCAACAAAACGGCCATCATGGCTTCGGTCAGCTTGCGGGTCAGGCTGCGTTCGTTGGTCAGGTAGAAGTTCTTGACCAACTGCTGGGTCAGCGTACTGCCGCCCTGGCGCATCTGCCCCTGCGAGGTATTGACCCAGATCGCCCGGGCAATGGACTTGGGCGACACGCCGAAGTGGTGATAGAAATCCCGGTCCTCGACCGCCACCAGCCCGTCGAGCAGATAGGGCGGCGCCTGATCCAGCTTGATCAGAATCCGGTCTTCCAGGTTCTTCGGGTACAGGCCGCCGATCAGCAACGGCTCAAGCCGCGCCACCGCAAGCTTTGCACCATTGCCCGAAGACAAGTCAGCTACGTAGTCACCGGAAAAGCGCACGCGCACCTGCTGCGCTGCGTCAGTGCCTTCGTAGAACTGAAAACCACGCGTGTTGAGGTCGACGGTATTGCCGTTCACCGCTGCGGCGCCGGGCCCGTTCGCCACGCTTTCGCGGCGATAGCCCAGGGCGTCGAGCTCGATGAGAAAGTCATCGCGGCTCAGCTTCTGTCCAACGAACAGCTCCAGCGGCCGTGCATAGACCTTGGCCGGGATGGTCCAGCGCTTGCCGGAGAATTTTTCCTGGACGATTGCATCGAGATAAATGGCAAGGCCGCCGAGCAGAACCAGGCCGACAATACCGAGCTTCAACGCCCAGCCCAGCCACTTGTTAAGGCTGCGGGGAGGTTGTTTTTTTGCAGAACGAGAGGTGCGGGATCGAGTCATGGGCGCGGATTATACGCACTTTACCGAGGATCGACAGACGCCCGAGCCAGCGGTTTGCAGCCTCGCGCCAAGCGGCCATAATGGCAGCATCGTGTACTTACATTTTGAACACATTCCTGAAGGATCGACCGTGAGCCAGTCTTTGATTGCTGCCCTGCAGAACCCTGCCCTCTTCCCCCATCCGGTGGAGAGTTTCCAGGTCATCGAAACGCACATTTCCTGGGTGCTGCTGACGGGTCCGTATGCCTACAAATTCAAAAAGCCGATGAACTTCGGCTTTCTGGATTTCACCACGCTGGCCCTGCGCAAGCATTTCTGCGAAGAAGAGTTGCGCCTGAATCAGCGTCTGACCGACGACCTCTACATCGAAGTCCTGCCGATCACTGGCACAGAGAACGCGCCACAACTGGGCGGCGACGGCGAAGCCATCGAGTACGCGCTGAAGATGAAGCAGTTCTCGCAGGATGGTCTGCTGAGCACGCTGCAGGCCAACGGTGAAGTGACGACTGCGCACATCGACGAACTGGCGAGCCAGATTGCCGGCTTTCACCTGACCTCACCGCAGGTCGGGGCCGAAAGCGAGCTCGGCTCGCCTGACAGCGTGATGGCCCCGGTGGTACAGAATTTCGAGCAGATTCGCCCGCTGCTCAGCGAAAAATCCGACCTGGCACAGCTTGATGCCCTGCAGGCGTGGGCAGAGTCGAGCTTTGCGCGACTCAAGCCGCTGCTGGCTCACCGCAAGGCCGACGGGTTCATCCGTGAATGCCATGGCGACATCCATCTGGGCAACGCAACGGTGATTGACGGCAAGGTCGTACTGTTCGACTGCATCGAGTTCAACGAGCCGTTCCGCAAGACCGACGTCTACGCCGACATCGGCTTTCTGGCAATGGACCTTGAGGACCGTGGCCTGAAGTCGCTGTCGCGGCGCTTGATCAGTCAGTACCTCGAAGTCACCGGCGACTACGCAGGCCTTGAGCTGTTGAACTTCTACAAGGCTTATCGCGCAATGGTACGCGCCAAGGTGGCACTGTTTACCCAGCCGGCCAATGCCGACGGTTTGCAGCGCGCGGCGACGCTTCGTCAGTACCGCAATTATGCCAATCTGGCCGAGAGCTACAGCGCCATCCCTTCGCCGTTTCTGACGATTACCCACGGTGTCTCTGCCGTCGGCAAAAGCCACGTAGCAATGCGTCTGGTGGAATCGCTGGGCGCCATCCGCCTGCGCTCGGACGTAGAGCGCAAGCGCCTGTTTGCCGGCCAGGGCCAGGATCTGTATGACGCGCAAGCCAGCAGCGCAACTTATGCACGCCTGCATGAGCTGGCCTCCGCAACACTGCGCGCGGGCTTCTCGGTGGTAATCGATGCGACCTACCTGAAGCGCGAGCAACGCGATGCGGCGGCAAAGATTGCGGAAAACACCGGTGTGCCGTTCCTGATTCTGGATTGCGAAGCACCACAGGCAGTGATCGCTGGCTGGCTTGCGCAGCGTCAGGCACAGAACAACGACCCCTCCGACGCCACACTGGAAGTCATCGAGGCGCAGCAGGCCAGTCGCGAGCCGCTAGGCGCCGACGAAATCCTGCGCAGCAAGCAGGTTGCAACCAACGTCAGCAGCGACCTGGACGGCCTTATCGACAACCTGCGTCAGCGCCTGCCGGGCCTTTAAACAGACGCATGGCCGTTGAGCGGTTAATGCTTCACGGCCTCAAGATGATGGCGATATACTGGCGCCATAATTCCAACGCAATGACATGTCGGAGGCCATCATGAGCCACCCCAAACAGATCGACTCACCGCTTTATATGCTGCTGCGCAAAGATGACGTCGAAGGTTTCAATCAAGAGAAACCACGAACCGGCACCATCGACATGGTCGGGGGCGACTTCAGAGGGCTGGACCTGCGCGAGCTGGACACAGCCGGCATCGACTTCACCGACGCCTATTTTCGCTCTGCCGACCTTCGCGGCCTGGACCTGCGCAATACGCCGATGGAAGGTGCGAGCATCGCTCACGCACAGATTTCAGGGGTGTTCTTCCCGGCCGAACTCTCGGCTGACGAGATCCTGATGTCGGTGAATTTCGGCACGCGCCTGCGCTACCGTAACCACTGATACCGCAAAAACGTTGCAGCCTGCATGCGCGATGCATAGCGGGCTGGCGATGTATCGCACTCTTTTCATGCCCCCCTTCTCTTGCATGCGCAACCCGGTCTTCGCTGTGCTCAGCACTTTTTAGCCCTCAAATATGCGTGCTGAATCAGGCGCAGGCACCGGCGTCCGGGCCACCAAAAGAAATGTTGACTTACAAATGAGAATCGTTATGATTATCACATCCGGTCGCGAGACTGGACGGTAGCCTGAAAGACCTTGGTTCGGACTTTCAGATTATCTCCTCATCAGGCTAATCACGGTTTTTGACCCGGCTCTTTGCCGGGTCTTTTTTTGCCCGGCACAAAACCACCGGTCATTCAAAAGCCAGCGCCGCCACCATGGGATTCGAGCAGGCCGAGCCTTGCCAGCAAATCGTCCAGCAAGCTCGATCCTCCCAGCCGTAAACGTCCGGCGCTGATCCATTGCAGACCAAATCGCGCGCGGACCAGTGCCATGTAAACACGCGCCTCGTCGAACGTACGGATCCCGCCTGCAACCTTGAGCCCCACTTGTCCGCCTACGTCAGCAATGGACTCCAGCATGATCCGTGCAGCCTGCGGCGTGACATGCGTGGCGGCCTTGCCCGTGCTGGTCTTGATGAAGTCAGCGCCCGAAACAATCGCATCGCGACACGCATCGAGGATCATTTGCGAGTCACGCAAGTCACCGGTTTCAAGGGTAGCGGTAAGCCTGACCTGCCCGGCACACAAAGCCGAACACGCCGAAATCATCGCCAGGCCGGGCTGCCGATCTCCGCCGAGCAATGCGCGAAAGGGATACACGACGTCGATCTCATCCGCGCCAGCCATCAGCGCAGCGCGTACCTGGGCGATGACTGACTGAACATTGCTGCTGCCATGAGGGAAATTGACCACGGCGACGACCTTGATATGACGAGCATGTAGGCGATCCAGCGTGGTGCGTGCCAGACACACGAAACGTTGCTGGACGCTGACCGCGGCAACCGGCCCCACAGGCGTACATGCACGCCGACAGATGCCGACAATGCGCTGCTCCGTGTCGTCTGTGTTGAGGGCGAACAGCTCAAGCAGCCCGATGACCTGACGCGCCAGTCGCTCATCATCTGCTGTCATCTCTTTCATAGTATTTCCGCTCTGCAAGACATGAGCGGACGATATATGGCTGCAAGGCCTACAGGCGTAGGCGATGCGCTTAGAGACGAAAGCTACAGAAAGACAGGAAAGAACCGACGTACCCTGTAATGACTTCAACGTAACGCAGCGCATCAATCCGAAGAAAATGCCAGACTTGTCCGATCAGGCATCGCCCCTGAAAACTGGCACCCTAAAACGGGCCCTCTAACAACTGGCCTATGGAGGCTTCTTGATATTCCTTTGCACTTCAAGCCACCTGCCCGAAGCCCACAGCAAAGGCTTCGCGCTGGGCGAACATGCGCTGTTTGCCGTGCGCCGCCAAGGCCAAGTGTTCGTCTACAAAAACCGCTGCCCGCATCGCGGCATTCCCCTGGAATGGCAACCCGATCAATTTCTGGACAGCAGTGCAAGCCTGATCCAGTGCG
Organism: Pseudomonas cerasi; assembly: GCF_900074915.1. GTDB lineage: Bacteria > Pseudomonadota > Gammaproteobacteria > Pseudomonadales > Pseudomonadaceae > Aquipseudomonas > Aquipseudomonas cerasi. Next base: position 847,300 of record NZ_LT222319.1, on the reverse strand, counting down.
CTACGCACGGGGCGTTGTTTCTGATCGAGAACGGCGAATGCGTTGCCGGGCCTTGCGAAGGCCAGTCCTTGACCGTCATCAAAAGCCGTGAAGACGCCGAGGGCATCTGGGTGTCGCTGCATCTGGAGGCATGACGGAGTCTGAACCGCCTGTAGCCAGATGCCTCAATCCAGTCCGTGCACCTGCAGGCGACGGTCGATAAAAATCTCTTCCGACGTCAGTTGCGCACCGTAGGCAAGAATTTGCACACCGGCATCAATAGCTTCACGCAACGCCGCCGCGTAGGCAGGATCAATCTCCTGCGCAGGCCGCACAGCGTCGATACCGGTGAGATTGACGCAATACAGCAGCACGGCGCGCACGCCTTCGCGCGCCAGCGTCGCCAGTTCGCGCAGGTGCCGCGCGCCTCGCTGGGTCACCGCATCGGGGAATGCCGCCACGCTGGAGCCATCGAACCCCAAAGTGACACTTTTCACTTCCAGATACAGGTAGCCATCCGGATACTCCAGACGAAAGTCCACACGGCTTTTTTCCTGTCCGTAGGCCACCTCGCGCTTGAGCGCCGTGAACCCCGTCAGTTCGCTGATGACCCCGGCGTGCAAGGCCTCTTCAACCAGCGTATTGGCCCGTCCGGTATTGATACAGGCCAGGCGACCCTGCGGGGTTTCGCTGATTTCCCAAGTGCCCGGCAGTTTGCGCTTGGGGTCATTCGAGCGACTGAACCACACGCGCCCGCCGGGCATCATGCAGTTGAGCATCGAACCGGTGTTAGGGCAGTGAATGGTCAGCAACTCACCGCTATCGGTTTCGATATCAGCGAGAAAACGCTTATAACGCACCAGCAGACGACCCTGTTCAAGCTGCGGAGAAAAACGCATCAGACGCCCCAGCTACGCAAACCGCGAGCGATTCGCTCGACCGCCTGTTCAAGGCGCGGCAGGCTTTGCGTATAGGCAAAGCGCACGTGGTGCCCGGCCTGGAAACGACCAAAGTCCAGCCCCGGTGTAAAGGCGACGTACTCGGTTTCCAGAAAGTGCCGGCAAAAGGCAAAGGCATCGCCGCCAAACGCGGAGATATCGGCATACAAATAAAAGGCCCCTTCCGGCTCGACGGCAATACCGAACCCCAGTTCGCGTAGCGCTGGCAGCAGAAAGTCACGGCGGCGGCCGAACTCGGCACGCCGTTGCTCGAGTATGGCCAGTGTCTGCGGCTCAAAGCAGGCGAGCGCAGCATGTTGCGCCATGCTCGGCGCGCTGATGTAAAGGTTCTGGGCCAGCTTTTCCAGATCGGCCACCGCATCCTCTGGCGCGACCAGCCAGCCAAGACGCCACCCGGTCATGCCGAAATACTTTGAAAAGCTATTGAGGACGAAAGCGTCATTATCCACCTCCAGCACACTGCTGGCGTCCACACCGTAGGTCAGGCCGTGATAGATCTCGTCCACCACCAAGTGGCCATTGCGGGCTTTCAATGCCTGAGACAAGGCTGCCAGTTCGTCATGACTCAATAGAGTGCCGGTCGGGTTGGCGGGCGATGCCACCAGAGCGCCGACACTGTTCTGGTTCCAGTGCTTGGCCACCAGCTCGGGGGTCAGTTGATAACGCTCCTGGGGACCTACCGGCACCAGCTGCGCCTCGCCTTCTATCAGACGTAAAAAGTGTCGATTGCACGGGTAGCCAGGGTCGGCCAGCAACCAGTGCTTGCCCGGATCGACCAGTAGACTGCTGGTCAGCAACAACGCGCCTGAACCACCCGGCGTGACCAGAATGCGCTGAGGATCAATGTCGAAGCCGTAACGCTGGGCGTAAAACCCGGCAATGGCCTCGCGCAGCTGCGGCAGGCCGCGCGCGGCGGTGTAACGCGTCTTGCCGTCTGCCAGTGCCGCCTGACCAGCCTTAATGATGGGCTGCGCAGTGGTGAAATCGGGCTCGCCGATTTCAAGGTGAATCACATCATGACCCGCCGCCTGCAATTCATTGGCACGCGCCAGCAACGCCATGACATGAAAAGGTTCTATGGCGCGGCTGCGCGCACTGTAAGGCTGGCTCATGGATATTCCTTTGGAGGGCGGGTGTTAAAACATGATTGTCATCACGGCGCGCCATGATTCTACCCAACCACCCGCCCGACGGTGTGTTTGCGGACTGAAAAACCCGGTCCCCGAACGCTGAATAAAAGAAAGCTACGACGGTGCGCAGCGACTAGAGTTCATTTAGATGCAGGGCAGATGCGAAATGGCCATCTCCATAAGAAGACGGCGTCGTCATGCTCGACAACCGGGAGTAGCGCACTCCGATTTGATCTGGTAAGTTCGCCCGCTTGCAGCTGCAGGGCCGACGGGTGTCGGTGATGGAACAATCCTGCGCAATAGATTAGAAGAGTGAGAGGCGGTCCAGACATGCCCACCCCAGAAAAGCAACAGAACCATCTAATCAGCGGCTTTGAGCCCTACGTGCAAACGAAGGGTGAAGAGTACATGGGCGAGCCGATGCGCGCGCACTTCACCAAGATCCTGAACAAGTGGAAGCAGGACTTGATGCAAGAGGTCGACCGAACGGTAGACCATATGAAGGATGAAGCTGCCAACTTCCCTGACCCGGCCGACCGTGCCAGTCAGGAAGAAGAGTTCAGCCTCGAACTTCGTGCCCGCGATCGCGAACGCAAGCTGATCAAGAAAATCGACAAGACGCTGCAACTGATCAAGGACGAGGAATATGGCTGGTGTGAATCCTGCGGCGTAGAGATCGGCATCCGCCGTCTTGAGGCTCGCCCGACTGCAGACCAGTGCGTCGACTGCAAGACACTTGCAGAAATCAAGGAAAAACAGGTCGGTAAATGACCTGGGGCCGCCTTTGACTGAAAAGACGCTTCGGCGTCTTTTTTTGTGCCTGTTGAAAGCACGATGACGGCGAATCTTGTTCCCACTCCTTGCTCATCGCTGTCCACAGCCCAACTTACTCCCATGCGCTCTTTGATCGCGATGGCACTGACGACGCAAATTGCGACGTAAGTGACGGCTGAGTCCTGGCGCTGATCCGGGGGTAGCCTGGCAGGACGCCAGGCTAGCCGCACCGGGCCATGGAGGGCCCGTTGCGGCGACCCCCGGATCAGTGACAGGGCGAAGGAACCCGACGAAGTCGGGCCGGAAACGGAGCCAGGGGCTTTGGTCACTTTGGCCCCTTCAAAGTGACTCGCCGAGGGGCGAAAAGGTGACCTGAGCCGAACCCCGCCCCATCTGACATCGCAGAACCGCTTTCCCATCGCCCGAAAAGCACTTCAAATAGCAGCCCGGCATAACCACACACTGCGTTCCACTTGCCCGTCCAAGCCCGTCACCCGTAACATCCCGCCCATGAAAAAACCGGCCTATATCGGGCGCTTTGCGCCGACTCCCAGTGGTTACCTGCATTTTGGCTCGCTGGTCGCAGCCCTCGCCTCCTATCTCGATGCGCGCGCGGCAGACGGTCAGTGGCTGTTGCGCATGGAGGATCTCGACCCGCCGCGTGAAGTAGCCGGCGCGCAGGCGGGGATTCTCGAGACACTCGAGCGCTACGGTTTTGAATGGGACGGCCAGATGGTGCGGCAAAGCGAGCGTCATGACGCCTACGCCGAGATCCTCCAGCGCTGGTTCAATCATGGCCTGGCCTACGCCTGCACCTGCTCGCGTAAACAGCTCGAAGACTTTCAGGGTGTCTATCCGGGTTTCTGCCGCAATGCCGGGCATTCGCCGGACAACGCCGCAATCCGCATTCGCGTTCCGGAGCTGGAATATCGCTTCGAAGACCGGGTTCAGGGCACCTTCAAAATGCACTTGGGCCGCGAAAGCGGTGACTTTGTAATCCGCCGGCGCGATGGACTGTATGCCTATCAACTGGCCGTGGTCATTGACGACGCCTGGCAAGGCGTCACCGATATCGTTCGCGGTGCCGACCTGCTCGACTCGACACCCCGCCAGCTGTACCTGCAGGAACTGCTGGGCCTGCCCCAACCGCGCTACCTGCATGTACCGTTGATCACCCAACCCGATGGTCACAAGCTGGGCAAGTCCTATCGCTCCCCACCACTGCCCGCCGATCAGGCGACGCTGCTGCTGCTGCGGGCCTTGCGCGCGTTGGGGCAACCGCTCGATGCACACATGACCGATGGCACCGCGCAGGAAGTGCTCGCCTGGGGCATCCGTCACTGGAACGCTGACCTGATACCGCGACTGCGCAATATTGAGGAAGCCCGGATAGACTGATCCAGAGCGGTCGCCGCAAACTGCGACGCAAGGATACTTGCAGGTTATCCGGCATCCGTTAACATGCCGCTCCTCATCTACCAGCGCAGGGAGACCAGATGTACATATACCGGTTGGTTTTGCTTCTGGTGGTCGGCATTTATCTGTTCTCTCCAGCCATCATGGACTGGTGGATCGATGCCACCGGTGCCTGGTATCGGCCCTACATGTTGTGGCTGATCCTGATTGTGGTGACGTTCATTCTGCAGAGCCAGCGAGATGCCGATGAGCTTTAGTCTGACGCAGATGCTGCTGGTCAGCGCCGCCTACCTGTTGGTGCTGTTCGGCGTAGCCTGGGTCAGCGAACATGGCCTGATTCCGCGCTGGATCATTCGTCATCCGCTGACCTACACCCTTTCACTGGGCGTCTACGCCAGCGCCTGGGCGTTTTATGGCACGGTTGGTCTGGCCTATCAGTATGGCTACGGCTTTCTGTCCAGTTATCTGGGGGTGTCCGGGGCCTTCCTCCTCGCGCCGGTGCTGCTTTACCCGATCCTCAGAATTACCCGTACCTACCAGCTGTCATCACTGGCCGATCTGTTCGCCTTCCGTTTTCGCAGTACCTGGGCCGGCGCGCTGACCACCGTATTCATGCTGATCGGTGTGCTGCCACTGCTGGCCTTGCAGATTCAGGCGGTTGCCGACTCCATTGGCATTCTGACGCGCGAGCCGGTGCAGGATCGGGTCGCGGTGGCGTTCTGCGCACTGATCACCCTGTTCACGATTTTCTTCGGCTCACGGCACATCGCGACCCGTGAGAAACACGAGGGCCTGGTGTTCGCCATCGCCTTTGAATCGCTGATCAAGCTGATCGCCCTGGGCGGCGTCGGGCTGTATGCCTTGTATGGCGTGTTCGACGGCCCGCAACAACTGGAACTGTGGCTGCTGCAGAACCAGACCGCCCTCGCCTCGCTGCACACGCCTTTGCAGGAAGGCCCGTGGCGCACGCTGCTGCTGGTGTTCTTCGCCTCGGCCATCGTCATGCCGCACATGTATCACATGACCTTTACGGAAAACCTCAACCCGCGCTCGCTGGTCAGCGCCAGCTGGGGTCTGCCGCTGTTTCTGCTGTTGATCAGCCTCGCAGTGCCGCTGATCCTCTGGGCCGGGCTCAAGCTCGGCGCCACCACCAGCCCGGAATATTTCACGCTCGGCATCGGCATCGCCGCCAACAGCAAGTCTCTGGCCCTGCTCGCCTATATAGGCGGGCTGTCGGCGGCCAGCGGGCTGATCATCGTCACCACGCTGGCGTTGTCCGGCATGGCACTCAATCACCTGGTGCTGCCGCTGTATCAGCCACCCGCCGAGGGCAATATCTATCGCTGGCTGAAGTGGACACGACGCGGACTGATCGTGGCGATCATCGCGCTGGGTTACGGCTTCTACCTGATGCTCGGCGCTCAGCAGGATCTGGCCAATCTGGGCATCGTCGCCTTCGTTGCGACCCTGCAATTCCTGCCGGGCGTGCTGTCGGTACTGTACTGGCCGACCGCCAACCGACGCGGCTTCATCGCCGGGCTGCTGGCTGGCATTTCGGTCTGGGCAGTCAGCATGCTGTTGCCGCTGATCGGCAACCTGCAGGGCTTCTATATTCCCTGGCTGAACATGATTTATGTGCTGGACGACACCAGTTGGCACATGGCAGCCATCGCCTCGCTGGCCGCAAACGTCTTGCTGTTCACCCTGATCTCGCTGTTCACCAATGCCAGCCCTGAAGAAGCCGGGGCCGCCGAGGCCTGCGCAGTCGACAACGTGCGCCGCCCGCAACGCCGGGAACTGCACGCGGTGTCGCCGCAGGAGTTCGCCACCCAACTGGCCAAGCCGCTGGGCGCGAAAGCCGCGCAGAAGGAAGTCGAGCAAGCGCTGCGCGATCTTTATCTGCCGTTCGACGAGCGCCGCCCTTATGCCCTGCGCCGCCTGCGCGACCGCATCGAGGCCAACCTGTCCGGGCTGATGGGGCCGAGCGTTGCGCAGGACATGGTGGAAACCCTTCTGCCGTACAAATCAGGCAGCGAAAAATACGTCACCGAAGACATACATTTTATTGAAAGCCGGCTTGAGGACTACCACTCGCGCCTTACCGGCCTTGCCGCCGAACTCGATGCCTTGCGCCGCTACCACCGCCAGACCCTTCAGGAACTGCCAATGGGGGTTTGCTCGCTGGCCGAAGATCAGGAGATCCTGATGTGGAACAGGGCCATGGAAGAATTGACCGGCATCGTCGCCCAGCGCGTAGTGGGTTCACGACTGGAAACCATTGCCGAGCCGTGGAAGGGCCTGCTGACCGGTTTTACCAGCCTGCCCGATGAGCATTTACACAAGCAGAAGCTCGGTCTGGACGGCCAGACACGCTGGCTCAATCTGCACAAGGCCGCCATCAACGAGCCTCTGGCGCCGGGCAACAGCGGCCTGGTGGTGCTGGTCGAAGACCTGACCGACACGCAGATGCTCGAAGACAAGCTGGTGCATTCGGAACGCCTGGCAAGTATCGGCCGACTGGCCGCCGGCGTGGCTCACGAGATCGGCAATCCGATCACCGGTATTGCCTGTCTCGCCCAGAACCTGCGCGAGGAACGCGAAGAAGACGGCGAACTCAAGGAGATCAGCAGCCAGATCCTCGAACAGACCAAACGAGTCTCGCGCATCGTCCAGTCATTGATGAGTTTTGCCCACGCGGGCGCTCATCAGCATAGCGACGAAGCCGTTTGTCTGGCCGTGGTGGCCCAGGATGCTATTGGTCTGCTGGCGCTGAACCGGCGCAATTTCGAAGTACACTTCTACAACCTGTGCAACCCCGAGCATTGGGCTGTCGGCGACTCGCAGCGGCTGGCGCAGGTGTTGATCAATCTGCTCTCCAACGCCCGTGATGCCTCCCCGGCAGGCAGCGCAGTCAGGGTCAGAAGCGAAGTATCCGAGCACACTGTGGACTTGATCGTCGAAGACGAAGGCAGTGGGATTTCAAAGGCAATCATGGACCGATTGTTCGAGCCGTTCTTCACCACCAAGGATCCTGGCGAGGGAACCGGACTTGGCCTGGCGCTGGTCTATTCCATCGTTGAAGAGCATTATGGACAGATCACCATCGACAGCCCGGCCGATCCCGAGCAACAGCGTGGAACCCGTATTCGGGTGACCTTGCCACGCCATGTCGACGCGACGTCCACCGCGAACTGAGACCGTCGAGAGAACTGAATCAATGCCGCATATTTTGATCGTCGAAGACGAAACGATTATCCGCTCAGCCCTGCGTCGCCTGCTTGAACGCAACCAGTATGAAGTCAGTGAAGCCGGCTCCGTTCAAGAGGCTCAGGAACGCTTCAGCATCCCGTCGTTCGATCTGATCGTCAGCGACCTGCGCCTGCCCGGCGCGCCCGGCACCGAACTGATCAAGCTCGGCGAAGGCAAACCGGTGCTGATCATGACCAGCTACGCGAGCCTGCGCTCGGCAGTCGATTCGATGAAGATGGGCGCGGTGGACTACATCGCCAAACCCTTCGATCACGATGAAATGCTGCAGGCGGTCTCGCGGATCCTGCGTGACCGGCAGACGGTCAAGCACCTTCAGGACGAACGCAGCGCCACCGCCAGGACCAGCAATGCTGAAAAAGGCCCGGCTCAGAACCATAACGGCGAGATCGGCATCATCGGCTCATGCCCGCCCATGCTGGATCTCTACAGCAAGATCCGCAAAGTCGCCCCGACTGATTCCAACGTCCTGATTCAAGGTGAGTCAGGCACCGGTAAGGAACTGGTCGCCCGCGCTCTGCATAACCTCTCACGCCGCGCCAAGGCACCGATGATTTCCGTCAACTGTGCGGCCATTCCCGAATCGCTGATCGAGTCCGAACTGTTCGGTCACGAGAAAGGCGCGTTTACCGGGGCCAGCGCAGGCCGCGCAGGTCTGGTCGAGGCCGCTGACGGTGGCACGCTGTTTCTCGATGAAATCGGCGAACTGCCCCTGGAAGCCCAGGCTCGCCTGCTGCGCGTATTGCAGGAAGGCGAGATTCGTCGCGTCGGTTCGGTGCAATCACAAAAGGTCGACGTACGCCTGATTGCCGCGACCCACCGGGACCTGAAAACACTGGCCAAAAATGGCGAGTTTCGTGAAGACCTGTTCTATCGCCTGCACGTTATCGCCCTGAAACTCCCGGCGCTGCGCGAACGTGGCAACGACATCCTGGAAATCGCTCGTGCGTTCTTGGTCCGCCAGAGCAGCAAGGTCGGACGCGACGACCTCAAATTTGCACACGACGCCGAACAGGCGATCCGCCATTACAGCTGGCCGGGTAACGTGCGCGAGCTGGAAAACGCGGTGGAGCGCGCGGTGATTCTCTGCGAGAACCCGGAAATCACCGCTGACCTGCTGGGCATCGACATTGAGCTCGACGGGCTGGATGACGACGAGTACATGGGCATGGCACCGTTACCGGGCTCTTCCGGTTCGTCGGGCAACGAGCCCGCAGAAGACCTGTCGCTTGAAGACTATTTTCAGCACTTCGTTCTGGAGCATCAGGACCACATGACTGAAACCGAGCTGGCACGCAAACTGGGCGTCAGTCGCAAATGTCTGTGGGAACGCCGTCAACGTCTGGGTATCCCGCGGCGCAAGGGCGTGGCCAGCGAGACATAAAACCAGCCCAAGGCTCTGGCACGCGGTGCGCAGGGCGGGTACAAACTGTTACCTCAAGCGTTTCACGTAACAAAAGCCGGGTCTTACGGTAACGCAGGCCCGGCTTTTTTGTGTGCGCAAAACCGGCCTGTTGCCCGAAAAGCCCCGGTTTACGGGGCTTGGCAAAAGTTGGCACAGCTTCTGCTATATGCTTAGTACAAGAAGAACAACAAGCAGTACGACACCCACAATAAAAACAATACGAATCGACTCACGCATAACAAGAACAACACGGCGGAGGCGCAGCTAACTGATTCTTTTGGAGAGGAGTTGTATTTGGGGCTTGCCCCACAACCAGGCCGAGAACAACAAAAACTACCCTTAGGTAGCGCCTGAACTGGTTGGATCGAATGATCATTGCAATGCAGCGACCAAAGCAATCCGTTTGCTCTTGACTCCCGACTGGGAGGTTTCACAGACGAAAGTCTCGTGAATGGGCACTCAACAAAAACAAGAAGCCCAGGCAGAAAACAATAATAAAGAGCACACACTTTGGGGGAGCTTCGGCTCCCCCAGTAGCTTCCCCGCCTTGATCCGCGCCATCGTTTACCCTTGCGCGACAGCTTCCTACACCATCACTCGACTAAATGCTAGAATCCCCGCCCATCATGCGGTCATTCCACGTTTTTGGCCGAATATTCCTTCAAACAGTGCATCCCATGCTGAAGAAGTTGTTCCAGTCATTTCGTTCCCCACTGCGCAAACCGCAGCAACATACGCGCACCACGCCTGAAGTGCTCAACAGCAGCCAACATTCGCTGCAACGCAGTCAATTCAGCCGCTATGCCGTGAATATCGTCGAGCGCCTGCAGAATGCCGGCTACCAGGCCTATCTGGTCGGTGGTTGCGTACGCGACATGATGCTCAACATAACGCCCAAGGATTTCGACGTCGCCACCAGCGCCACGCCCGAACAGGTGCGTGCCGAATTCCGCAACGCGCGGATCATCGGCCGCCGGTTCAAGCTGGTGCACATCCATTTCGGTCGCGAAATCATCGAAGTGGCGACGTTCCGCGCCAATCATCCCCAGGATGATGAAGAAGAGGACAGCAACCAGTCCTCGCGCAATGAAAGCGGACGCATCCTGCGTGACAACGTATACGGCACGCTTGAAGAAGACGCCCAGCGTCGCGACTTCACGATCAACGCGCTTTACTACGACCCGGTTAGCGAGCGCGTTCTGGATTACGCCAACGGCGTGCACGACATCCGTAACCGCCTGATCCGCCTGATCGGCGATCCGGAACAGCGTTATAAAGAAGACCCGGTGCGCATGCTGCGTGCCGTGCGGTTCGCGGCCAAGCTGGACTTCGGCATCGAGAAGCACAGCGCTCAACCGATCCGCGCACTGGCGCCGATGCTGCGTGACATTCCATCGGCACGCCTGTTCGAGGAAGTGCTCAAACTGTTCCTCTCCGGGCACGCCGCCCCCACCTTTGAAATGCTGGTGGACCTGGAACTGTTCGAACCGTTGTTCCCAGCCAGCTCCAAGGCCCTGGAATACAACCCGACCTACACCCATACGCTGATCAGCAATGCGTTGATCAATACCGACCTGCGCATCAAGCAGAACAAACCGGTCACACCGGCGTTCCTGTTCGCTGCCCTGCTCTGGCCTGCGCTGCCGGCCAAGGTGCTGCGTGCTCAGGAACGCGGCATGCCGCCGATCGCAGCCATGCAGGAAGCCGCTCACGAACTGATCATCGAGCAGTGCCAGCGCATCGCTATTCCCAAGCGCTTCACGCTGCCGATCCGCGAGATCTGGGACATGCAGGAGCGCCTGCCGCGCCGTTCGGGCAAGCGCGCCGACCTGCTGCTCGACAACTCGCGGTTCCGCGCCGGCTACGACTTCCTGCTGTTGCGTGAAACTGCGGGCGAGCAGACCGATGGTCTGGGCCAGTGGTGGACCGATTATCAGGACTGCAACGACAGCGAACGCCGCGACATGATTCGCGACCTGAGCAACAAGCCTGAAGCGGCGGGCACAGCCCCGCGCAAGCGTCGTCGTAACAGCGGTGCCAAACGCAAGCGCACCACGGGCGAGGCGCAAAGCGGTGAATGAACCGCTGTTGGCCACTGAACGCGTGTACATCGGTCTGGGCAGCAACCTGGCTGACCCGGCCGAGCAATTGCGCAGCGCCCTCAAGGCCATTGCGCAATTGCCCGATTGTCAGTTGAGCGGCGTATCGTCGTTCTATATCAGCGACTCGCTACTGCCCGGTCAACCGCGCTTCACCAATGCCGTCGCGGCAGTCGACACCTGCATGGCGCCGCTGACACTGCTTGATGCGCTACAGGCCATCGAGCTGGATCAAGGCCGCGAACGCCACGAACGCTGGGGGCCGCGCACGCTGGACCTCGATATCCTGCTGTTCGGCGACCGCCTGATCGACGAGCCACGCCTCAAAGTGCCGCATTACCACATGCAGGCCAGGGCCTTCGTGCTGTACCCGCTGGCAGAGCTGGCTCCGGGGCTGACACTGGCCGACGGCCGCCTACTGAATCGTCTGCTCGATGATTGCCCGTTCACAGGCCTTGAACGTCTGCCCGCCGAGGCATGAAGCCTGTCTGTTACCGCGCCGGTGTAACCGGTAGGACGCACAGGTAACACCTTCAATTGACTTCACGCCCCCTCCTCACGAAGATAGGCCTCCCGCCGCCACACCACAGGCGAACGGACGCGAAACAGGCCTTTGCAAAACACCGCGACACGACGGTGTGCCTGCTTTTCCAGGATGACTCTCACGCGCTGAGCACCCGTCTTCACAGCGCCTGATGGAGGACTTTACATGCCGAACATAACCGTTACGTCGCTGCTGGCCATGAAGCAGAAAGGTGAAAAAATCACCATGCTGACCTGCTACGACGCAACCTTCGCCCACACGGCCTCTCAAGCGGGTGTAGAAGTGCTGCTGATAGGCGACTCGCTGGGCATGGTCCTGCAGGGTCACGACAGCACCCTGCCTGTTACCACGGCTGAAACGGCGTACCACGTTGCGTGTGTGAAACGCGGCAACCAGGGCGCGATGATCCTCGCCGACCTGCCGTTCATGGCCAACGCGACGCTGGAGCAGACCCTGATCAACAGCGCGACGCTGATGCAGGCAGGCGCACACATGATCAAGGTCGAAGGCGCTGCCTGGCTGGCCGAGTCGATCCGTTTGCTTGCCGAGCGCGGCATTCCGGTGTGCGCGCACATGGGTCTGACCCCACAGGCAGTCAACGTGTTGGGTGGCTACAAGGTGCAGGGCCGGCTGGAGGCGCAGGCGCGGCAGATGCGTGCCGATGCAATCGCACTGGAACAGGCGGGCGCAGCGATGATTCTGCTGGAGTGCGTGCCCAGCGAACTGGCCGAGGAAATCACCCAGGCGGTGAAGGTCCCGGTCATCGGTATTGGCGCGGGCAGCGCCACCGACGGGCAGGTCCTGGTGCTGCACGACATGCTCGGCCTATCCATCACCGGACGCGTGCCCAAGTTCGTGAAAAATTTCATGACCGGTCAGCCCGATATCCAGTCGGCTATACGGGCCTACGTGGCCGCGGTCAAAGACGTCAGCTTTCCGGCCACTGAACACGGATTCTCGGCATGAACACAGTAAAAACCGTACAGGACCTGCGCGCCGCTGTCGCGCGGGCACGCAGCGAAGGCAAGCGGATCGCGCTGACCCCGACGATGGGCAACCTGCACAGCGGCCACGCCGCGCTGGTCACCAAGGCCGCGCAGCGTGCCGATTTCGTGGTCGCCACTATTTTCGTCAATCCGCTGCAGTTCGGCCCCAACGAAGACCTGGCCACCTACCCTCGCACGCTGGCTGCCGATCAGGAAAAACTCCTGCAGGCCGGTTGCAACCTGCTGTTCACCCCAAGCGTCGAAGAAATCTATCCGCACGGCATGGCCGACCAGACACTGGTCAGCGTGCCGCACCTGTCGCAAGGCCTGTGTGGCGCCAGCCGTCCCGGCCATTTCGAAGGTGTCGCGACCGTGGTCAGCAAGCTGTTCAACATGGTGCAGCCTGACCTGGCGATCTTTGGTGAAAAAGACTTCCAGCAACTGGCCGTGATTCGGGCCATGGTCCGTGATCTGAACATGCCGATCCAGATTATCGGCGAACCGACGGTGCGCGCCGACGACGGCCTGGCGCTGTCCTCGCGCAACGGTTATCTGAGCGACGATCAGCGCGCCGCTGCACCCGCGCTGTATCAGGCGATCCGCCAGATCGCCGACGCGATCAAGGCCGGCGAGCAGGATTTCGACGCGCTGCTGGCAAGCAAGAAGCAGCAACTGGAGGCTGCCGGTTTTCGTATCGACTACCTGGAGATACGCGATGCCACCAGCCTGCGGGCGACGACTGCCGACAATCACGACCTGGTCATCCTCGCAGCGGCGTTCATGGGCAAAACCCGCTTGATAGACAACCTGCACCTGACCAGAAGCTGACAGGATGTGCGCTGGCAATGAACTAAGACACACCGGTAATGCCATACCGGTACAGGTTGCCTGAACCACAACCGACAGTATTCGAGACCAAACCCCGGTTGCCTGTGTGCGAAAAAGTACCGGGGTCATGTCAGGCGAGGCGCAGACAAACAGGTACGCGAAGGGTAGTCTGCGATGTGTAGCCCGTGAGAAAGCTTGCGACCTCGCTCCAAGAATATCCAAAGACAGAACCAGTTAAAGGAAACCCGCAGCGATGGCGTACTACCGCACTCCTTCCGATGTGACCGCTCTGCCCGCCTGGCAAGCGTTGAACAAACACCGCCAGACCATGCAGAACTTCAGCATGCGCGAAGCGTTCAACACCGACCCGCAGCGCTTCAGCCAATTCACCCTCAGCAGCGCTGGCCTGTTTCTCGATTACTCCAAAAACCTGATCACCACCGAGACCCGCGACCTGTTGGTCAGCCTGGCGGGCGAAGTGGGCCTCAAGGATGCGATCAAGGCTCAGTATGATGGCGAGCTGGTCAACTCATCCGAAGGCCGCCCTGCCCTGCACACCGCTCTGCGCCGCCCGGTCGGCGACAAGTTGAAAGTCAACGGCGTCGATGTGATGCCGGACGTACACCGCGTACTCAATCAGATGACCGAACTGGTCGGCCGCATCCATGACGGCCTGTGGCGCGGTTACACCGAAAAACCGATCACCGACGTGGTGAACATCGGCATCGGCGGCTCGTTCCTCGGCCCGGAGCTGGTCTCCGAAGCGCTGGTGGCCTACGCGCACAAAGGTGTCCGCTGCCATTACCTGGCAAACATCGACGGCAGCGAATTCCATGAGCTGTCGATGAAGATTCGTGCCGAGACCACGCTGTTCATCGTCTCGTCGAAATCCTTCAACACGCTGGAAACCCTCAAAAACGCACAGGCGGCACGTGCCTGGTACTTGGCGCAAGGCGGCTCGGAAGTCGAACTGCATCGCCACTTCATCGCGGTGTCCAGCAACAACGCTGCGGCCGTGGCCTTCGGCATCCGTGAAGAAAACATCTTCCCGATGTGGGACTGGGTCGGCGGTCGCTATTCGCTGTGGTCGGCCATCGGTCTGCCTATCGCGCTGGCCATCGGCATGTCCAACTTCAAGGAACTGCTGTCCGGTGCCTACACCATGGACCAGCATTTCCAGAGCGCGCCGTTCGAGCAGAACATGCCGGTATTGCTGGGCTTGCTGGGCGTCTGGTACGGCAATTTCTGGGGCGCACAAAGCCACGCGATCCTGCCGTACGATCACTACCTGCGTAACATCACCAAGCACCTGCAACAACTGGACATGGAATCCAACGGCAAGAGCGTCCGTCAGGACGGTACGCCGACGTCGACCGACACCGGACCGGTGATCTGGGGCGGCGTGGGTGCCAATGGTCAGCACGCTTACCACCAGTTGCTGCACCAGGGCACGCAGATGATTCCGGCCGATTTCATTGTGCCGATCGTCAGCTTCAACCCGGTTGCCGACCACCACCAGTGGCTGTACGCCAACTGTCTGTCGCAGAGCCAGGCACTGATGATGGGCAAGACCCGCGCAGAAGCCGAAGCAGAACTGCGCGAGAAGGGTATGGACGAACAAGAGGTGCAGAAGCTGGCACCGCACAAGGTCATCCCTGGCAACCGTCCGAGCAACACGCTGGTGGTCGAGCGCATCAGCCCGCGTCGTCTTGGCGCGCTGGTGGCCATGTATGAACACAAGGTGTTCGTGCAGAGCGTGATCTGGGGCACCAACGCCTTCGACCAATGGGGTGTGGAGCTGGGCAAGGAAATGGGCAAAGCGGTGTACCAGCGCCTGACCGGCGGCACCGAAGAGCCGGCTGACGATGCATCGACCCAAGGCCTGATCAACTACTTCCGCGGCCGTCACCGCGGCTGATTGTTTCCCTCTCGTTCCCGCGCTCTGCGCTCAGCGTTACGCAGAAGTCTTGATGAGTAGGGGAAACGGGGCTTTTGTAGGAGCGACCGGGGCGGCGATCTGCCTTGTTCGCGAAGGCGTTATGTCAGACGCAGAAACTTCTGCGGCTGCACAGGGCCCTTTCGCGAACAAGTTCGCTCCCACGCCCTGCGGGCAGAAGCCCTGTACATCATCAGCGGATGTACGCTCTCCTTGTAGGAGCGAACTTGTTCGCGAAAGCTTTATTTCGAGTGATACATCTTTAACGGATGTACCGGCCCTTTCGCAAGCAAGCGAAGGGTCGCACGGTCCGTTACCACAAAAGTCTCTTTGCCGTACTTCCCTCCCCGATGCCCGAGCACGACATGGAATTCATCCGCACCCGCATCGAAAACCAGGTCATCAGCCTCACCGGCCTTGCCCTGGGTCAACTGGATCTGGAAAGCCCCAAGGGCGACCCGGGTCTGTTTGGCCCTCAGGCGGTGTGCTGGGAAGTGCATGGCGATTTCACCAGCATGCTGGTCGGCGGCATCAGCGCATTGATGCTGCAGACTCTGCACCCGCTGGCACTGGCGGGCATCTGGGACCACTCCAACTTTCGTCAGGACATGCTTGGCCGCCTGCGGCGTACCGGGCAGTTTCTTTCCGGCACCACCTACGGCTCAACGCGAGATGCCAACTGGCTGATCGACAAGGTCCGCAACATTCACCTCAACATCGTCGGCACCGCGCCCGATGGCCGGCCGTATGCCGCCAGCGATCCGGATTTGCTGACCTGGGTGCATGTGGCCGAAGTCAGCAGCTTCCTCGCAGCGCATGTGCGCTATCTGAGCCCGGACATGCCGCTCGCCGCTCAGGACGCGTACTACGCTGAAACAGCGCTGGTGGCCGAGCGACTCGGCGCGCGTAACGTTCCGCGCTCGCGTCAGGCCATTGCTGACTACCTGACCGACATTCGCGGCAAACTGGTGTGTGACGCGCGCAGCCGCGAAGTACTGCGCCTGCTGCTCGATGCGCCTGCACCAAACTGGCTGGCCAAGCCGTTTGGCGTGTTGATGATGCGCGCCGGTATCGAGCTGCTGCCGGACTGGGCCAGCGACATGCTCGACGTCACGCAAAGCCCCTTCAAACGCCGAATGATCCGCCTGGGCGTCAACAGTACTGCGCCCATTCTGCGCTGGGCCGTGCGCGACGGATCGGCGCAACGTGCCAGACGCCGCATGGACGTTTGAACGAGGCATGACGGTTTTCGGCAAACCGTGACCGGGCGGTTCACGGTTGGAACCTGTCTGCCTATCTGTGCCACCATGAGCGCTCAATAACAATGAGGATCAGCACCATGCACGACGTCGTTATCGTCGCCGCCACCCGTACCGCCGTGGGCAGTTTTCAGGGCTCACTGGCCTCTGTCGCCGCAGTCGATCTCGGCGCAGCGGTCATTCGTCAATTGCTTGCCCGCACCGGCGTGGACGGCGCGCAGGTCGATGAAGTCATCATGGGTCAGGTGCTGACCGCGGGCGCTGGTCAGAACCCCGCGCGGCAGGCAGCCATCAAGGCCGGCCTGCCCTTCTCGGTACCAGCCATGACCCTGAACAAGGTCTGCGGCTCTGGCCTCAAGGCCCTGCACCTGGCGACCCAGGCGATTCGTTGCGGCGACGCCGAGATCATCATCGCCGGCGGTCAGGAAAACATGAGCCTGTCCAACTACGTGCTGCCGGGCGCACGCACCGGACTGCGCATGGGCCACGCCAGCATGGTCGATACGATGATCACTGACGGCCTGTGGGATGCATTCAATGATTACCACATGGGCATCACTGCCGAGAACCTCGCGCAGCAGTACGACATCAGCCGTGAAGCCCAGGATGAGTTCGCCGCCTTGTCTCAGCAGAAAGCGCTGGCTGCGATTGAAGCCGGACGCTTCGTCGATGAGATCACCCCGATCCTGATCCCGCAGCGCAAGGGTGATCCGCTGTCCTTTGCAACAGACGAGCAGCCCCGCGCCGGCACCACCGCCGAGACCCTGGCCAAGCTCAAGCCTGCCTTCAAAAAGGACGGCACGGTCACTGCCGGCAATGCTTCATCGCTGAACGATGGAGCTGCCGCCGTGATGCTGATGAGTGCTGCCAGAGCCGAGCAACTGGGCTTGCCGGTGCTGGCGCGCATCACCGCCTATGCCAACGCCGGTGTCGACCCGGCCATCATGGGCATCGGCCCGGTCAGTGCCACGCGTCGCTGCCTGGACAAGGCTGGCTGGTCGCTGGCCGATCTGGACCTGATCGAAGCCAACGAAGCCTTTGCCGCACAGTCCCTGTCGGTCGGCAAGGAGCTGGGGCTGGATCCGCAAAAGCTCAACGTGAATGGTGGCGCTATCGCCCTTGGCCACCCGATTGGCGCGTCGGGCTGCCGCGTGCTGGTGACACTGCTGCACGAAATGATCAGGCGCGATGTGAAGAAGGGTCTGGCCACGCTGTGTATCGGTGGTGGTCAGGGGGTTGCTCTGGCGCTCGAACGCTAGAGCAGGAAGAAGGCGCGGGACAGCCCGCGCCTTGCGTTATCAGGCGGCTGCGGGCGCCACTTCCATGTCAGCGGGCTCCGGACGCTTGATCAGCGCGTAGATCACACCGGTCAGCACGCTGCCAGCGATGATCGCCAGCAGATAAAGCAGCGCATGGTTGATCGCGTTGGGGATCAGCATCACGAACAGGCCGCCATGCGGTGCCATCAGCTTGCAGCCGAAGTACATCGACAACGCACCAGTCAGCGCGCCACCCACGACACTGGCCGGAATCACCCGCAACGGGTCCTTGGCAGCGAAGGGGATGGCACCTTCCGAGATGAAGCACAGCCCGAGCACGAACGCCGCCTTGCCTGCCTCACGCTCGCTCTGGGCGAACTTGCGGCGAGCCAGGATCGTGGCGATGCCCATACCGATGGGCGGCACCATACCGGCAGCCATGGCGGTGGCCATCGGCGCGTAGCTCTGGGACGCCAGCAAACCGACCGAGAACGCATAGGACGCCTTGTTGATCGGCCCACCGAGGTCGACGCACATCATTGCGCCCAGCACCACGCCCAACAGGATCGCGTTGGTGGTGCCCATGCTGTCGAGGAAGTGCGTCAACGCTTCGAGCATCCCGGCAACCGGCTTGCCGACCACGTAGATCATCACCAGACCGGTGAACAGGCTCGACAGCAGCGGGATGATCAGAATCGGCTTGAGCGCTTCGACGCTGGCCGGCAGACGTGCGTAGCGGTTAATCGCGGCAGCACTGTAACCGGCCAGAAAGCCTGCAACGATACCGCCAATGAACCCGGCACCCAGCGTACTCGCCAACAGACCACCGATCATGCCGGGTGCCAGCCCCGGACGGTCAGCAATCGAATAGGCGATGTAACCGGCCAGCAACGGCACCATCAGTTTGAACGCCGCTTCCCCACCGATCTGCATCAGTGCCGCAGCCAGCGTGCCCGGCTCTTTGAACGCGGTGATACCGAACACGAAGGAAAGAGCGATCAACAGCCCGCCCGCCACGACCATCGGCAGCATGAACGACACGCCGGTCAGAAGGTGCTTGTAGACGCCCGTCTTTTCTTGTCTGGCGGGTGACTTGGCGGTGGCCTCATCGGATTCCACCTGCCCTTCCGCCAAGGCTTTTTTCAGGGTCGCCTCGGACTGCTTGAGGGCGATCCCGGTGCCGCAACGGTAGATCTTCTTGCCGGCAAAGCGGTCGGTATTGACCTCGATATCCGCCGCCAGCAGCACCACGCCGGCATCGGCGATGGCCTTGGCGCTGAGCGGGTTGCGCGCACCGACCGAACCCTGGGTTTCGACTTGCAGGTCGTAATTCAGACGCTTGGCAGCCTGCTGGATCGCTTCGGCCGCCATGAACGTGTGCGCGACGCCGGTCGGACAAGCCGTGATCGCAACGATGCGCGGTTGCGCGCCCGTATCACCGCTTGCCTGAGGCACCGCTGCGTCGGACGCCACATGCACCTGCGCTTCTCGCTCGGCGCGCTGCAGAAAACTGTCGACATCCTGCAACGCATGCGCAGGCGAATCCTGAAACAGGCGTTTGCCGACAAAGCGGCTCAGGTCCACCGGACCGGTATTGACCACCAGGACAAGATCGGCGGCTTCGATGTCCTGAGCGGACAAGTGCTGATCGGCCTTATTGGGATCGATGATTTCGACGCTGGTTTCCCAGCCCTGGCGCAGGGCCGCCGCTTCGAGCAATCGTGCGCTGAGTACGCTGCTGACCTTGCCGTTCGGGCAGGCCGTAACTATGGCTAACTTCATGACGATCCTCTCTTATTGTTCTGAAAGGCTGCGTACAGTGACGCCGCCTTCAAGCCGTTTGAGTTGCGCGGCATCGGTGATACCGAAACCGATCTGGGTCACCGCCATGGCGGCAATCGCTGTGGCAGTGCGCAAGGTCTTCTGCGGCTCTTGACCGCTGATCAAGCCGTGCACCATGCCTGCCAGCAGCGAGTCACCCGCACCGACCGTACTGGCCACAGTAACCTTGGGCGGCAGTGAATGCAGTGCCACGCTCGGGCTGAACCAGTGCACGCCTTCGGAGCCTTGAGAGATCACCACATGCTCGATGCCCTGCGCCTGCAAACGCGCAGCCGCCTCGGCTTGTGCAGCGATGGAGATGATCGGAGCGTCGAGCGCATCAGCCAGCTCTTCGGTATTGGGTTTGATCAGCCAGGGCCCGGCCTTCAGACCGGCACGCAAGGCCAGACCACTGCTGTCCAGCGCCACTTTCAGACCGAGGTCCTTGAGCATCAGCAACAGTTTTTGCAGCCACTCCGGCGTGACACCGCGCGGCAGACTGCCCGCCACGACCACCACGTCGAAACCCTGAGCGATCTGTTCAACGCGAGTGAACAGCGCTTGCTGCGCCTCTTCACTGACCTGGGGGCCCGGGCCGTTCAAGTCGGTGATGCGGCCACTGCCTTCGGCCAGCTTGATGTTGCTGCGCGTTTCGCCCGGCACCCGGACAAACTCGTCGACGAACTGACGGCGCTCGAACAACGCCTCGAACGCTTGCTGATTATCGACACCGAGAAAACCGGCAACGGTCAGGTCATGGCCCAGATCAGCCAGCACCTGCGCCACATTCAGGCCTTTGCCCGCGGCGTGAGTGAGCATCGCCGTGCTGCGGTTGACCTGGCCCAGCTCCAACTGCCCCAACTGCACAGTCAGGTCCAGCGCCGGGTTCATGGTCAGGGTAAGAATCTTCGCCATTACACAGCCTCCACAAGCGCGCGGACTTCAGCGGCGCTGCCCGCCGTCAGCGCATTTTGCGCCAGTTGCTGAGCGCTGCTCAGGGTCAGTTCACGTACGCAGGCCTTGACCTCGCCAATGCTGCGCGCCGAAACACTCAATTCATCCACGCCCAGACCGACCAGAATCGGCACGGCCAGCGGGTCTGCAGCCAGCTCACCGCACACGCCCACCCATTTGCCGTTGGCATGCGCAGCGCGCACGGTCATGTCGATCAGTTGCAGCACCGACGGGTGCAGGCCGTCAGCCTGGGCCGACAGCGTCGGGTGGCCGCGGTCGATGGCCATGGTGTATTGCGTCAGGTCATTGGTGCCGATGCTGAAGAAGTCCACTTCCTTCGCCAGCACCGGAGCGATCAGCGCCGCCGATGGCACCTCGATCATGATCCCCAGTTGCAGGTCGCTGACCGGAATTTCCTCGCGCAGGCGCTGGGTCATGTCCCGCGCCTGACGCCACTCTTCAAGCGTGCCAATCATCGGGAACATGATGCGCAGCGGGCCGCTGTCTGCCGAACGCAACAGGGCGCGAAGCTGGCTTTCCATGACGTCAGGGCGCTGCAGGGTAAGACGGATACCGCGAACGCCGAGGAACGGGTTTTCCTCTTTGGCGATCGGCCAGTAAGGCAGCGGCTTGTCGCCACCGACGTCCAGCGTACGCACCACCAGCGGACGCCCGCCCAGATCGGTCAGCACGCGGCGGTATTCAGCTTCCTGCGTAGCTTCATCGGGCGCCTGGGAATGCGCCATGAACAGCAGTTCGGTACGCAGCAGGCCGACGCCTTCCGCGCCCTGCTCCACGGCGGCCGGTGTGCCGGTGCTGTCGCCGATATTGGCGAAAACTTCGACAGCATGACCATCGCGCGTCACGGCGGGCTCCATGCGTGCTTCGGCTGCCGCCTTGAGACGCTGCTCACGCGCGTCACGGTCCTGAACTGCGCGCTGCAGAGTCGCCTCGTCAGGCGCGACGGTTAGCCGTCCACGCTGGCTGTCGAGCAGCAGTACGGTGCCCGGCTTGAGCAGCAACACTTCATCACCAGCCCCTACCAGTGCAGGAATGCCCAGCGCACGCGCCACGATGGCGCTGTGCGCGGTGGCACCGCCACGTGCGGTAAGAATACCGGCGACCTGCGCCGGGTCGAGACGGGCAACGTCGGACGGGCCGACTTCGTCCATCACCAGAATGTAGGGTTCGTCCGGGGCCGCAACGGTTTCGACGCCACAGATCTGCGCCAGTACGCGGCGACCGACGTCACGCAGGTCTGCGGCGCGCTCGGCCAGCAACGCGTCCTGTAGCTGTTCCTGCTGAACGGCAGCGGTCTCGATGACCGTGGCCCACGCAGCCGCCGCGCTTTCGTCGTTATTGAGGCGCACCTCGACTTCGTTGGTCAGTTCCGGGTCTTCGAGCATCTCCTGGTGGGTGATGAAGATTTCCCGGATGGCCTTTGATTTGCTGCGCTGAATGAGATTTTCGATATCGCTGCGCACTTCGCCAATCGCCTTGTGCAAGCGCTCGCGCTCGGCAGCCACCGACTCACCCCGCTGGGGATAATCGAAGCTTTGCAGCACTTGAATATGCGCCGGCCCCATAGCAATGCCCGGTGAAGCAGAAACGGCCTGCAACACGCTGCCTGCTGGCGGAGCGCTGAGCGGTTTGACAGCCGCCGGGGCCGGCGCTGGCGCAGCCTCGGTCTGCGAGACAGCAGGCAAGGGTTCCACTTCCTCGCCCAGACCTTGCTCAACGGCAGCGATCAGGGCTGGCAACGCGTCGTCGGCGATGCTCGGCTCGGCAATGAATTCCAGCGTCTGACCACGGCGCGCACCGAGGCTGAGCAGCTTGCTCAGGCTCTTGGCCGACACGGCGGCTTCGCCGGTTTCCAGCACACGCATGCGGATCTCGCCGTCAAACTCCTTGGCCAACTGCGCCAGTATCTTCGCCGGGCGAGCGTGCAGGCCATGGGCGTTGGCCAGCTGAATCTGCCGGGTCGGCCACTCGGCGGGCAGTTCGCCGCCGAGCGCTTCCAGCACGGCGCGACTGTTGGTGGCGTGACCCAACTCGTGGCCACGGCCCTCGATCAGCAACAGACACAGACGCTCGAGCAGCGCCTGATGCGCCTCACCGAGGCTGGCCAGACAGAACAGACCGGTCAGCGGCTGACCCAGGTAGCGCATGGGTTTGTCGGGGGTGACGAACGCCAGACCGGGACGCTTGACGGTTTGCTCGCTGTGCAGCCACCAGAGGCCATCACCCAGCGACAACGCTTCCACTTGCTGGAGCACAGCGGCAAAACCGTTACTCACGCAGTCGGCCTTGCGCAACAGGCGTGCGCCGCGCCAGACCAGTTCTTCGAAATCGTCGGCTGAAACGCCGAGGCTGATCATCTGGGCGTCGAGTGCCAGTTCCTGCGGAGCGCCCTGCAATAGCTTGAGCAGGTCTTCCGGGGTCTTCGCTTCGCGCAGCGCCTGGCCGAGGTCCTCTTCACCCAGTGCGCGCGTCAGCAGTTGCAGCAAACGCAAGTGCTCGTCGGATTTGGCAGCGATACCAATCGCCAGGTAAACCATTTGTCCGTCGCCCCAGTCCACCCCTTCGGGGAACTGCATCAGACGCACACCGGTGGTGAACACCAGGTCGCGGGTTTCGGGTGTACCGTGTGGGATGGCGATGCCCTGGCCGAGAAAGGTCGAGCCTTGCTGCTCACGGTTCATCAGCCCGGTGAGGTAGCCCTCGGCAACCAGACCATCAGCGACCAGGTGGTCGGCAATCAGCTTAAGTGCGGCAGTTTTATCCACAGCCGACTGGGCCATGGATATTTGCTCCAGAGTGAGTTCGAGCATTGCCTTGACTCCTGTGCAGCGCCAAGGCGCCACCTGATTCTTGTTTTAATGACGATCACGTGATCGACAGCTTAGGGGGGATGAGGGTGATATCTTTCCGAGCATCGTATCGGACATCACTTTCATCTCGATTGCAGCAGACAACAGGCGTGCTGAATCGTTTAATCTAGAATTGCCCGGCACGTTACTCGATTCTGCGGATTCATTGAAGCCCGGACGGCGCGATCACTGTGGGACAATTCCCAAAATACGTGAAGTACTTGGGAATTTCCTACGGTCTGGTGTAAAGATCAGCGCCATGAAAAAAATAACTCGATTGTCCTGAGCCGCGTACCTAATAAAAGGAAATTCCGGGGTGAAACTGAGCGATATCGCACGTCTGGCAGGTGTTTCTGTCACTACGGCCAGTTACGTGATCAATGGCAAGGCCGAAAAACAGCGCATCAGTCCGGCAACGGTCGAGCGTGTCAAAGCCGTGGTCGAGCAGCACGACTTCCGACCCAACCCGCAAGCGGCGGGCCTGCGCAGCCGTCATAGCAAGACACTGGGCTTCATCCTGCCCGACCTGGAAAACCCCAGCTATGCACGCATTGCCAAATTGCTCGAGCAAGGCGCGCGCAGCCTCGGTTATCAATTGCTGATCGCCAGCTCCGATGACGACCCCGCCAGCGAACTGCAACTGTTGCAGCTGTTCCGCGCCCGCCGTTGCGACGCGCTGCTGGTGGCCAGCTGCCTGCCGACCGGTGACGACAGCTACCGGGAATTGCAGCTCAAGGGCACGCCGATCATCGCCATCGACCGGGAAATGAATCCCGAGTTTTTCTGCTCGGTGGTCAGCGATGACCATGACGCCTGCCAGCAACTGACCCACAGCCTCCTGCAAACCCGACCGCGACATATCGCCCTGATCGGCGCACGCCCTGAACTGAGCATCAGTCGCGCGCGTGCAGCCGGCTTCGAACATGCACTCGACGGGTTTACCGGCGCCACCATCATCGAGCACGGCGAAGCGTTCAGCCGCCAGTGTGGTCAGCGTTTGATGACCGAACTGCTACAGCGCCAGGGACATTTTCCGGACGCGTTGATCACAACGTCTTATGTGCTGCTGCAAGGCGTGTTCGATGTGCTGCAAAGTCAGGTGCTGCAATCGCCCCCACTGCATCTGGGCACCTTCGGCGATACGCAGTTGCTCGATTTTCTGCCGTTGCCCGTCAACGCCATGGCCCAGCAACACCAGTTGATCGCCGACAAGGCCCTGCAACTGGCGCTGGCCGCTATCGAGAAGGACGATTACCAGCCCGGCGTGCATGCGATTGCCAGGGCTTTCAAGCAACGTATTCACGAGGCGTGACTGTGACGATGATCGATACCCATACCCACCTGGATTTTCCGGATTTCGATGCCGACCGCGCTCAGGTTCTGGACAACTGTCTGACGCTTGGCGTTGAGCGCATGGTGGTGCTCGGGGTGTATCAGCGTAACTGGCAGCGGCTCTGGGAACTGACCGAAGCCAACCCCGCCCTGCACGCAGCGTTCGGCATGCATCCGGTGTACATCGATGAGCACCGTACCGAACACCTGACCGAACACCTGACCGAGCTGGGCGACTGGCTGACGCGCCTGAAAGGCCATCCGCAGTTATGTGCGGTGGGTGAGATCGGTCTGGATTATTACGTAGAGCGCCCGGACAAGGCGCGTCAGCAGACGCTCTTTGACGCGCAATTGCAGCTGGCAGCGGACTTCAACCTGCCCGCCTTGCTGCACGTGCGCCGCAGCCATGCCGATGTGATCTCGACGCTCAAGCGCCACAAACCAAAACGCAGCGGCATCATTCACGCCTTTGCCGGCAGCCGCGAAGAGGCACGCGAATACATCAAACTGGGGTTCAAACTGGGTCTGGGCGGAGCGGCGACCTGGCCGCAGGCACTGCGCATGCATCGGGTCATCGCCGAACTGCCGCTGGACAGCGTGGTGCTGGAAACCGACTCACCGGACATGGCGCCCGCCATGCATCCCTACCAGCGCAACAGCCCGCAGCACTTGCCCGACATTTGCGAGGCCATCGCGGAGCTGATGAAGATCAGCCCCCAGCGACTGGCCCAGGCGAGCACCGACAACGCCTGCGAACTGTTCGACTGGCCTCGCCTGTCACACACCTGATGTCACCTGCCTGACCTGTGCGGCCAGGATCGGATCAGAGCAGAAGGGTCCACAGGGCAAACCCTGCGTACCAGACCACCGCCGCACGTACCAGCAGCTCCCAGAGCATGTCGAGGCCGGTGACGCCCTGCGCGCCCATCATCGGAGGCGGAACCTCGCTGGCGGCGCAGCCAACGCGCGTAATCAGTTGCGCAGCACTGATGTTCCAGTTCAGCAGTTCATGCAGCATCACCCGGGTGACCGCCACAAAATTGCCGACCAATGCGAAGCTGGCGGCGAGCAACCTGACCGGCACCCAGTCAAAGGCATGGCGCAACTGCCCTGCGCGCTCGACCAGTGCTGGAGTCTTGCCGTGCTCGGCAGCAAGTGCCAATAGCCTGTAGGCCAGCGCAGCCACCGGGCCGAGTACGAAGTACCAGAAAATCACGGCGAAGAAACTCTGAAACGCCTGCCAGAGCAGGTAGCCCTGCACACCCTGCAGCAATTGCTCGCTGTTGTCCGCCTGCACGCCCATGTCGCGCTCGGCCAAGTGCACCGCAGCCTGCGCATCGCCACGTCGGCAGGCATCACGAAACGGCCCGAGCACCGCGACCAGATCCACCCGGCCAAGGCTGTATATCAACACCAGCAGGTGAATGGGCAGAACCAGCCAGCCATAGGCTACCGAGCCGATGATGGTCAGCGCCAGTTGCAGGATCAGCACGGGCACGAGCACCAGCAGCGCCAGCATCAACCAGGGACGTGTCGAGGTCCGCGGGCTGGCCTCGAGCTTTGCCAGTTCTTTCAGCCACGGCCCGTCACGCTGAACGCGCTGACGCAGGGCAGAAAACTTTTCGATAAGAACGGCCAGCAGTAGCACCAGAAAACTCATTGTTCGTCCCTCACATCAATCCAGCAAAGCCGCTCGAAACCTGGCCCAGTCAAAACAGGGCCCAGGATCAGTCTTGCGTCCCGGCGCCACGTCACTGTGACCACAGATACGCTCGGGGGTGATCGCCTCGAATGCCTGGCGCAACTGTCGCGTCAGGTCGATCAGCGCGTGGTATTGCGCATCGGTGAAAGGCTGGTCATCCGTCCCCTCCAGTTCGATGCCGACAGAAAAGTCATTACACCCTTCCCGGCCCTGAAAACAGGAAACACCGGCGTGCCACGCACGATCAAGACAAGAGACGAACTGAATGACCTCGCCATCACGTTCAATCAGAAAATGCGCTGAAACGCGCAGATCGGCAATCCCCACAAAGTAGGGATGCTCGTCGGTGTCGAGCCGGTTCTGAAAGAAAGCCTGCACCTTGCCGGTCTTGAATTGCGCTGGCGGCAGGCTGATGTTGTGGATCACCAGCAGCGAGATTTCGCCTTCGGGTCGCGCATTGAAGTTGGGCGAGGGGCAATGCTGCACGCCGTCGCACCAGCCGCTTGCGGAGTCCAGTTGCATGAATGCTCCTTGAACGGGGGTAAATAAGTAGCGCTGATTATGCCCGTGACAGCAGCTGACGTGGGGGTTGGGGTACGGATCCGCGATGTAGGAAAGACGCCGTAGATGCAGGGATCTGTGACGGAGCGTCACTGGCACGTGCCGACGCGAGGCGTCGGCACGCTGGTCAATCGGCTGCCTGACGATCAGCAGCGCAGACGAACGATAGCTTTAATCAGTCAATCAGGCGCCCTTGAGGTTGCGCAAGTTGCTGATGACGGACTCCAGAGCCCGATCGAAGAGTAGCGCGTCGTCGAGAATACGCACCGCACCGCGACGAAATTCGACGGCAAGGCCGGTGCGGGTCTTTTCCAGAACCTTCATGCCGGTACGATTGACGAACACATAACGTCCGGTAGGCTCGACAATCGCGGTCAACTTGCAACGCAGCTTGTGCTCTTCATCTTCCTGAATCTCGACCCAGCAACCGACCCGCAACTTGTCGACCATCTGCAGGCCTGCATCGTCGTCGGGTAGCTGAACCACCGGTTCATTGAGCATCTGCTCTTCAGGAGTAATCAGAACGATTTCCTCGACCACCGCCATCATCGGCGGGCCTTCGACGGCCAGGCCGTCTGCCTGAACGGTATCGCCCTCGCCTTCCTGCAGGCGCGAGAAGTGCTGGAAAGCCTGGACATGCAGCGACTCCAGCTGGCTGAAGAATTCGCTGGTGGCAAACGGGTCGAACGCGGCGCTGGTCAAGCCATCACGCAGCGACTTGAGCAGTCCCGGAACCAGCTCCAGCAAGCGCTGCAGAGCCTGCGGGTCGTCGTGCAGCTCGACGCTCCAGATCAACTCGTCCATGGTCTCCAGCCCGGCCTGCCACTCGCTGGACTCTTCGCCATGCTTGAGACAGGTCAACAGCAGGACCTTGCTCCAGGCCTCCTGCAACAGCCGCACAACCACCTCGGGCAAGGTTTTGCCCAATAGGCGCTGATTCAGCTCATGCTGCACCTGCTGCCTGGCCAATTCGGCACGGGCGCGCCCTTCTTCGGCATCGCGGGTGCGCTGCTCGAGCAACTCGCTGCGGCGACGCTCGTCACTGGTGAAGGCCAGAAAATCCGCCAGCAACTCGGAAAAAATTGCCGGGTCATCGACAAAATCATTGAGCAGGCGCTGCACGATCTGCTCGACACGCTGATACAGCGAGTCGCGCTGATAGTCGTCACGACCGCCCCAGCCCAATGCGGCAGTGGCAATTTCGTTAAGCAGGCGACGGGCAGGATGACTGCCGCGGCTGAAGAAGCTTTTGTCAATGACCGCCACTTTGAGCATCGGAATCTGCAGACGCCCGATCAAAGCACGCAGTGAAGGCGTCAGGTTGCGGTCATCGAGAATGAACTCGAACAGCATGGCGATCAGGTTGATGACGTCCTCGTCACCGACACCGACGATTCTGGATTTGCCGGTCTTGACGTTGACTCGCGTCAGCAGTTGTTCCAACTGATTGCGCAGGTCGAAATCGTCTGAAGTGTCCTGCGACGGCACATATTGCTGCAGGTGAGACAGCAGGCGCAGCAGGTCCCGGCTGGAAATCGGACGCACTTCGGCGTTGGGCTCATGACGCGGCGCGAGATTACCGCGCACGTGCAGCAGCAATTCCTGCAACGCCGAGAAGACCTCCTGCACACCCTTGTCGAGTTTGTCGGCGGCTTCGTTCAGGGCAGGGTCGGACATCTCGGAAACACGACTTCTGGGCGCCGCCCTGTCGGATGAACGACGGGCCGGCAATGCTTTCATGTTCGGTAATACACCTGTGGCAATCAGCAACTGATTGGCTTCGCTGTACAGGTCGTCCGTATTGGCCAGGACGTACTTCTCGAACAGTTTGAGAATGATCAGTTTGACCTTGATCTCGACGCCAAGGCTGCGCCCGGCGTCCAGAAAGAACCGGCACAGCATCGCCGGCCCCAGGGGGTTGGAGTCTTCGGCAATGGCTTGCGGAATGAGCACGTCCAGGCGTGCAGTGAGCTGCCCCAGAGCCAGGGCGTCACGGCTCATGACCTTGCTGACCATAGCGTCCACGGCCACGGTCTTCTCGAGATCGTCGTTGTGCACCAGCGACAGCTTGTCGAAGGACACAGGGGCCGGAAGCACAGGCTCCTGAATCTGATACTGGCCCAGGACCAGAAAGGACTCGTAGAACTTGTCGAGGAAGCCACGTTCTATGCTTTTGCGCTTGAGGCGCAGGTCACGCATGGCTTCAAAAAAGATGTTCTGCTCAGTGTTGCTGCGGGCGCGGTCAGCCATTTCGAACAGCGTATCGTCGGCGTTATCGAACAACGCCTGCAATGCATCCTTGAGCTGCTGGGCCGCCTTGTCGCGAACCTGCAACAACACAACGGGTAACCGGGCCAACGGAGTACCCGCCCCCTGCAAAGGGAACGATTTGCTCAACGGCACTACTTTTTCGTCGTTTGGCATTACACCCCCTGACAGGAAACAACCTGAACCCCATCACAAACGTGGCTTGTTACCCTCGCACTGTGAAGCGACCCCCTTGGCCTTGCGCAACGTCAAACTCATGGCGTCAATTACAAGTCGGATTATCTTTCAAAACTTGTCATCAACGCCAGTGAGACTTTTCTTTCACTCTCGCGAATGAAGCGGCAAGGCATTCATATGCAGCGATAGACCGCGATATTCGCTTTCCATCGCAAACGAATTTGCCAAACCGACCAACTGCACGTTTCCAGGGGTAACACCCTGGCATGGCGCAGGTGGGTAAGCGGGATGCGGTGCCTTATACTCGAACGACTTTGCTACTGGAGCCCGCTATGCCGAATTTACGAATTGCCGACCTGACCGCCGAGATCGAGGCCAATGTGCGTCGCGCATTGCTGGAGGATGTCGGCAGCGGCGATATCACCGCCCAATTGATTCCGGCAGAACGGCTGGCCAAGGCCACTATCATTTCCCGCGATGCAGCGGTGATCGCCGGTACTGCCTGGGTCGATGCGGTCTTCCGGCAACTGGACCCGCGCGTCGCCGTGCACTGGCAAGTGACCGATGGCGACCGTGTCAGTCCCAATCAGGCGCTGTTTCACCTTGAAGGCCCGGCCCGCTCGCTGTTGACCGGCGAACGCAGCGCGCTCAATTTCCTGCAGATGCTCTCGGGAGTGGCCACCCGGGCGCAGTACTTCGCGGACATGGTCGCGGGCACTCAGGTCAAACTGCTGGATACCCGCAAGACCCTGCCGGGCCTGCGCCTGGCGCAGAAATACGCGGTCACCTGCGGCGGCTGTCATAACCATCGCATCGGGCTGTACGACGCGTTTCTGATCAAGGAAAACCATATCGCAGCCTGTGGCGGCATCGCTCAGGCAATAGAAGCGGCGCACCGGATTGCCCCCGGCAAGCCTGTGGAAGTCGAGGTGGAAAGCCTGAGTGAGCTCAGGCAGGCGCTGGACGCAGGCGCCGACATCATCATGCTCGATGAATTGAGCCTTGATGACATGCGCGAGGCTGTGCGCCTTACCGCAGGCCGTGCCAGCCTTGAAGCCAGCGGCGGCATCAATGACGACACCCTGCGGGTGATTGCAGAAACGGGTGTCGATTACATTTCCATCGGTGCGATGACCAAGGACGTGAAAGCCGTGGACCTGTCCATGCGCCTGAGCCTCTGACGCATCGCGCACAGCCAACTGTCACTATTCGCTCGGGAGTAGACGCTTTGGAACAATGGTTTGTGATGAACGCGGGCAAGCAACTCGGCCCGATGGACGCGGATGCTGCGCGGCTGATTGCCCGTGAGTCGCCCGGCGCGTGGTGCTGGAAGCAGGGCATGCCGGACTGGCAGCCGATCTATCAGGTGCCGCAGGTGCGCGCCATGAAGAAGGACGGGGTGACGCCTTTTCCTGAGCCGACGCCGGACATGATCCAGCCCAGGCCGTCCGCGCTGCCGGCGCAGGCAGCCCCGACACCCGCGCCGGCCTCTGTGCCCGCCAGACGCCCTTCGTTTACGCGCGACCCGAACGCCTCGGGCGGCTATGGCCTGGCGCAGACCGCCGATGGCGTGGACTTCAAGCTGTACGGCACGGAAACCCAGTTCATCGAACTGGAGCTTGACCCTGGCGAAAGCGCCGTCGCCGAAGCCGGAGCGATGATGTACAAGACCTGCGACGTGCAGATGGAGACCATCTTCGGCGACGGCAGCAATCAATCGTCCGGGCTGCTGGGTTCGCTGTTCGGTGCAGGCAAGCGCATGCTGACCGGCGAGAGCCTGTTCACTACGGTGTTTTCGCAACAGGGTTCAGGCAAGGGCCGCGTGGCGTTTGCAGCGCCCTACCCCGGCACGATACTGCCGCTCAACCTGCGCGACTTCGGCGGCAGGCTGATCTGTCAGAAAGACAGTTTTCTGGCTGGCGCCAAGGGCGTCTCCATCGGTATCCAGTTCCAGAAGAAAATCCTCACCGGTCTGTTCGGGGGCGAAGGTTTCATCCTGCAAAAGCTGGAAGGTGACGGCTGGGTGTTCGTGCACATGGGCGGCACGGTGCGCAAGATCGAACTGACGGCAGGCGAAGCGCTGGACGTCGACACCGGCTGCCTGGCAGCCATGACCCAGACCGTCGATTACGATATCCGCACGGTCGGTGGCGGCATCAAGTCGATGCTGTTCGGCGGCGAAGGGGTTTTCTTCGCCAGACTGACCGGCCCCGGCACAGTATGGCTGCAAAGCCTGCCCTTCTCTCGACTGGCCGGGCGCATGCTGGCCGCAGGACCATCGGGTGTGGGCAGAAGCGAACGTTAACTTCAGCACTACGTTATTGGACCGAAGACTGTGCTGCGCACTTGCAACTATCGTGTGGCGCTCTGCGTCGCATGCCTTTCCGGACGCTCCGCGTTCTCTTGACGACGCAGAGCGTCGTGAACTGCATTCCCACGCTGGAGCGTGAGGAACGATAGCTATGATCAGCACCCAATAAAAAAACCCCGCCATCGCTGGCGGGGGTTTTTATTGGGCGCTGCTCGGGTTTAGCCGATTGCCACGCCGTGAGCTTCTGCCAAAGGCTTCAGACCGCCGGCAAAGCCCTGGCCAATGGCCTTGAACTTGAACTCTTCGCCATTGCGATACAACTCGCCGAAGATCATCGCGGTTTCGGTCGATGCATCTTCCGACAGGTCGTAACGAGCAACTTCCTTGCCGTCAGCCTTGTTCACAACGCGGATGTAAGCGTTGGAAACCTGGCCAAAGCTTTGCTTGCGCTCTTCAGCGGAATGGATGGTAACCGCGAAAACCAGCTTCTTCACTGCCGCTGCCAGGCCAGTGAGCTTGACCGTTACCGACTCGTCATCGCCTTCGCCAGCGCCTGAACGGTTATCGCCCAGGTGCTCGACTGAACCATCAGCCGACTTCTTGTTGTTGTAGAAAATGAAACTGCTGTCGTCCAGCACTTTGCCATTTTCGCCAACGATGAAGATCGAAGCATCCAGGTCGAACTCGGTGCCATCGGTCACACGCGGATCCCAGCCCAGGCCCACGGTGATTTCTGTCAGGCCAGGAGCCTCTTTGGACAGGGAAACGTTGCCACCTTTACTCAGACTTACTGCCATGTTCTTGATCCTTTCCAGAAAAGTGGTTGGGCGTGAATCAGAAATTCATGCCGAAAGAGTTGGCTACGGCTTTCAGTCCACCGGCAAAACCGCTACCCACGGCGCGGAACTTCCACTCGCCATTGTTGCGGTACAGTTCGGCGAAAATCATCGCGGTTTCAGTGGAAGCGTCTTCTGCCAGGTCGTAGCGAACAACTTCAGAACCTGACTGCTCATTCAATACGCGAATGAACGAGCCACCCACCTGACCGAAGTTCTGCTTGCGGCTGTCTGCGTCGTGAATGGTCACGACGAAAACAACTTTCTCCACATCGGCAGGGACACGGGCCAGATCGACCTTGAGGACTTCGTCATCGCCGTCGCCAGCACCGGTACGGTTGTCACCGGTGTGCTCGACAGAACCGTCGGCGCTCTTGAGCTGGTTGTAGAAAATGAAGTCAGCTTCACTGCGGACCTTGCCATTGGCGGCCAACAGGAATGCGCTGGCGTCCAGGTCGAAATCCTGTCCGTCAGTGGCTCGCGGATCCCAGCCCAGACCGATCAATACGTTGGTCAGGGTAGGGTCGGTTTTCGACAGCGAAAGGTTGCCACCTTTTTGCAGAGTCAAAGCCATGATTCGTTTATCTCCTTTATCCAGTGTTTACGCTTTTTCTTCCGCGGATTCGTCTTTGCCCGGGAAAAGCAGGCTTGCAACGATACCGATGATCAATACGACGACCACAACCAGCAGGCTGGTGTTGGCGCTGATCTCGTAACCGTGATGGAACAGGTGGTTGGTTGCATTCAGGCCCAGTTTGACGGCGATGAAGAACAGCAAGGCGATAACCGCTTTCTCCAGGTGCACCAGGTAGCGCTTGAGGGCTTCCAGAACGAAGTACAGGGTACGCAGACCGAGAATCGCGAACAGCATGGCCGAGAATACGATCAGCGGCTCGCGGCTCACGGCGATGATTGCAGGCACGGAGTCGAACGCGAACAGCACGTCGGAGATTTCCGCCACAACCAGACACAGGAACAGCGGGGTCGCGAACAGAGCGCCTTTGGCCGCCAGCGTGATACCGGCGTTTTCAGGCTTTTTGACTTCCTGCTCGAGAACCGAGCGACGAACGAAGAAGTTGCTGCCGTGCAGTTTTGGCCACACCGGGAACAGCTTCTTGGCGAAGCGATAAGCCATGTGTTGCGAGTAGTCGACTTCTTCGTCGTCGTCATCGCCCGCCCTGAGCATCATGATGGCTGTCCAGGCAACGATGACCGCAAACACCACTTCGACCCATGGACCCAGCGCCAGAAGGCCGGTACCGATGGCGACGAAGATGCCGCGGAAGACGATGGCGCCGATGATGCCCCAGTACAGAACGCGGTGGCGCAGGCCATCCGGAATCTTGAACCAGGAGAACAACGCCATGAACACGAACAGGTTGTCGACGCTTAACACTTTTTCCAGCGCGTAACCGGTCACGAACAGCGTGGCGACTTCAGAGCCGTGCTGGACATACAGGAAACCGGCGAAGGCCAGCGAAATGGCGACCCAGAAAATCGACCACGCCGAGGCTTGCGCGAGGGTGATTGGCTTGTTTCCCCGGTGGGAGAACATGTCGATAGCCATGGCCGTAACGGCCAGACCGACGAAAACCGCCATCGTGAGTGGAGGGAAGCCTAGAGAGGTGCTTTCCATTTAACTGCGTTCCTTAGGGTAAAAAATTACAGGTCGAAATCGGACGGGTTGAGGCCAAGCTCTCGACAGATCGTGCGGCAGACTTCCCGCTCTTTCTCATCGAAGCTGCCATCGGCGCCGCCGATAGCACAGCAGACGCGCACCAGCAAACGGGCTGCATCTTCTTTCTTTTTGATCTTGCCGATGGTTTTCAAGGCCTCGGCACGACCAATTTCAAAATCGAACTCGAACTTTGAGCAGGCTTCCTGGAAGCCCTGGATGACGTCCTTCATGTCGAAAACTTTCAGTTCCTGAGAGTTCTGAATGAAGCCGGCCATTTTCTGCTTTTCACTGGAGCTGATATCACCGTCTGCGGCCGATACCAGAGCACAGCCGGAAACCACAGCCTCCATGAATTCGCGATTCTTGAACTTCGAGACTTCCGAAGCCAGCTTGTCGCGAGCAGCTGTTGCGTTTGTTTTCAACCAGTCCAGCATGTCTATCTCCCATGAGGCGGCACAGCCAGCCCAGAAATACCACGGTATGTTTACTTGGAACCTGCAGCCCAGCGCATGCCCCATCCGTAGGCTTTATCCATGTTGCTGTGGCCGTTATGGAAATCCACACGACGCGTCACCTTGACCGCACCGTTGTCATTTTCCAGCAGGGCAATGGCACACATGCCCTGGCGACCGCCCTCTTCATTGAGGCGAACCTCGATGGGCGGCTGGCCCGGCGCGTGAATGGTGACGACCCCGTCGGTTTCCTTCCAGTTCGGCGCACCTTCATAGATGAACGCGTAGACCAGGATGCGACGGATCTTGCTCCAGTGCGCGCCATTGATATGCAGCCACTCACCGTCGCTGATCGAGCCGGTACGGTCATCGCCCATCAACTTGATGAACGGCTCGGTGTTGAGCGAACCGAACGAGTTGCCCAGCGCCTGAACAGCGCCTTTGAGACCGTCCTGCATTTCGAAGAGGCAGCCTACATCAAGGTCGATGGCATTGCTCTTCTTCATAGAGAAGAAGCCACCGCCCTTGCTGTCGTTACGACGGTTCCAGTTCAGGTTGACCCGAATCTCACCGAAACCGGCACTGGACTTTTCCAGACTGATCGAAGCACGGGTCTTGTCGAGCGTGATCTTGCTCAGACTGACGGTCGACTTGGGCACAGGCGCTGGAACAGGTGCAGGTGCAGGTGCAGGTGCAGGTGCAGGTGCAGGTGCAGGCTGATCCTGCGGCGCGGCGACTTCAACGCCGAAGTTTTTCGCCAACGGCTCAAGGCCACCAGCAAAACCCTGGGCCACGCAACGGAACTTCCATGCCCCCTGACGCAGGTAGAACTCGCCCAGAATCAACGCGGTTTCTTTCATGCCGCTGGTAGGGATATCGGCTTCGATACCACCGGTGATGTTCAAGGCCAGGCGCGACACGCTGCCAAAACTGGCCTTGTTCTCATAGATGGTCGCCGTCAGGGCCACCTTCTCGATAACCGAGTCCAGACGGCTCGGGTCAAGGCTGAACACTGCGCGTCCGGCTGACGCTTCCGTCTGCTGCAGCGCACCGCCGTTCACGCTTTTCTGGCCGTAGAAACACATATCCTGATCGCCACGGACCTTGCCGGAACCGGTCAGTAGGAACGCAGACACATCGATATCCGCATCCGCGAGCGGAGAGTAAATAACTTCCACCGTCAGCGGGCCCGCAGCGACCGGCGCGTTGGCGCCCGGGACAAGTTGGGTCATGCGCGTACAGCCCCGATCGCCAGCTCGACCAGATCATCTGCAGTACGGCCATTGGTGACCTGCCCTACTGCGGTGAAATCCCAACCTGCAGGGGTGCGCGCCAGATAGGACATCACCACGCCGGTGTGCTGACCTTTTTCGGACAGATCAAAGCGGCCCAGTTCGTTACGGCTGCCCAGGTCGACAATACGGCAGTAGGCGTTGGCGACTTTTTCGAAATTCTGACCGGTGAACGAATTGACGGTGAACACCAGGTATTTGACCGTGGCAGGCAGTTTTTCCAGATCGACGCTGATGGTTTCATCGTCGCCCGCGCCTTCGCCGGTACGGTTGTCACCCGAATGCTGAATGGCACCGTCACGCGATTGCAGCTGGCGGAACCAGACCAGATCGAGGGGCTTTTTGTCGGCGTCGAGCATGATGCACGAGGCATCCAGGTCGATATCGCCGCCGCCACCACCGAGCAATTTACCGAAGAAACCACTGGCTTTTTCAGGGTCCCATCCAAGTCCCATGCTGACTTTCTTGAGGCCTGTACCAGCAGTTTTCTCGAGTGAGATCGTCTGGTTCTTTGCCAAAGTGAGTGCCATTTTTCGCTCCATGTGACGTTGGATTTCGGATAAAAGTGTTACAGCCTTACCGTGTTGGCCCGTCTTTGCCATCAGGATTGTGTAACTTGGCGTTAACGGGGCCTTTATAGCGGCCTCGACGCCACGTCGGATGGAACAAACGCCAGTGCGCATCCTGAGCAGCGGCGAGCAATTCGTGGTCACCTCGGGTGTCGCCCCAGGCGCGAACACGGAACTGGGTCAATGGCCCGTAAACGCTCTCCAGGCGCGCAACTTTCGAGTCGCAACGGCAGTTGCTGCCTTCGATCAAGCCGGTCAGCTTGCCGTCGATCACTTCCAGATTGGTACCGATCAGCTCTACTTTCAGGCGATCAGCGAAAGGTTGCAGGACCATAGCAGGCGATGCTGAACAAAGCGTGACAATGGCACCCTTCTCGATTTCAGCGGCAATAGACTCCAGCGCGGCAGGACGCATCAGGCGTTTCCAGTGCGACTGGCAGAACGCTTCAGCCTTCTGCTGCAGCCACTGCACTTCGACGCCACTGAGGAAGGCCTTGATCAGGCGGCCTTTCAGTTCGTCGCGGGTCACGCGCTTGGCGAGAAAGCCGATGCTCGGCAATACCAGCCGGGCCATACGCACAGAGAAGGCTCGTTGCCCAAAGGCGAACTTGAGAAACGGCACGAAGCTGTCGTGTCGGGTGATGGTCCCGTCAAAATCGAAAACCGCCAACAGGCGTTGTTCAACTTCGATTTCAAGGTCGGGTCCTGCTGATTCAAGATCGGGTTCTACGGTTTCAAGGTCAGGTTCTATCATCTAGCTAACTGCCTCAGCGAGTCGAATGCTGGCATCCATGATCGAAGCGGGTGCGGATAACACTCCATGCCATTTGGCGCGCTCCATGATGTGGGTTGCCCATTTATAGTGGGTAGCCGGTTCACACATCGCGTCGTTGTACTTGAACACTGCGGGGGCCACAGAGTTCAAAATCATCCGGGCGGAGTTCATGTCCTCCAGACTGACGCGTAGTGCATTCTGAATGATATTGACCTGCGAGGGGTGAATTGCCGTTTTACCGACCAACCCATTGGTAATATCCAGCGCCAGTTCATGTTCCAGAATGTCAGGTGTGGCCAGTTGCTCGAACACCGGCGCGGTGAGTGCAAAACCCTGCGAGCCCATCACTCCCGCCAGCATCGGGATCACATAGCCCATGGGCGTCGAATACAGGGTCATGGCCGGATTGCGGCGCAGCCCCAGACAGCCCATCAGGTCATTGCCACCGATGCGCAACGCGATGATCCGCTCGTACAGACTGGCTTTCAGCGCTTGCCCAAGTTCGACCATTGCCGAAGGATCGAACACCTCCGGGGTTTCCAGTGTAGGCATCAACGCCAGCGCCGGGT
This sequence comes from Pseudomonas cerasi, assembly GCF_900074915.1. Taxonomy (GTDB): domain Bacteria; phylum Pseudomonadota; class Gammaproteobacteria; order Pseudomonadales; family Pseudomonadaceae; genus Aquipseudomonas; species Aquipseudomonas cerasi. Next base: position 809,292 of record NZ_LT222319.1, on the reverse strand, counting down.
TGGTAACAGACTGCTCCCAGTTCGTCAGACTTTTCAGCGAGAGCTTGGGAACAACGAAACCGTCGACGTGCGCCATCAGCGGCCAGTCGTTGAGAATTCGCGCCATCGCAGCGTCTCTTGGACGCACGAACAGCAGCGGACCGTCGGCCGGACGACCGCCACGATCGCGGATACGGGTGAGTACCTGACGAAGATTGAGTAACGCCGTGTCGACATCGGTCAGTGCTACGGCGTCTTCCAGACAGACGACCAGCGAACGCAGCTCGGGAATCTTTTCACCGAACACCACATCGACGATATCGTCCCGGGTCGCGGGCATGTACAGCGTTGCCCCCAGCGCATAAGGCGAGAATAAGGCCATTAGCTCAGACTCCGAATGATGGTCACAGCCCGATAGGGCCCCAGGAGATCGCCAACTTCTTCGACGGGAATCCCCGCTTTTTCGGTCAGGTGCAACAGCAATTGCACGTCGCTGTCAGCCAGGTTGCGCACCAGTACATGATCCGGCACGCGGCGCATGACCGCTCTGGTGGCTTCGGCAATGCCCGGCTTGATGCGATTGAAGTTATTGATCCCGAAGCGCTCGGCCAGACGGTCAACCACCTGTAATGCGGCGGCCTTGAGTTCGGTTCGCTGAGGCAGCGTCCAGGGTATCAGTGTGAGCGTAGAACTGTTTTGACGACGCTGGCTGTCGATCTGCTCAATAAAAGACTGCGTGACGTCGTGGTCCCGCAACTGCTCGTACACCACGCAACCGTGCAGCCCGCCGTCCGTCGGCCAGATTGAGCGCGACACCAGACCGGACACCGTGGCACCGAGAATGCCGGACGGAATCACCCAGTCCTCTGCCGACGCTGCCAGCCAGGCACTGCCGCACGGATCGGCCAGCACCACCAGCCGTGGCTGATCCGGAAAGCGCGTATCGCCCGCCAGACTGCGACGGATCTCCCCCGAAATCGCGCCCTTGCCGGTCCAGCCGTCGACGAACACAATGTTCTGCGCGCCGTGGGCCTAAATAATGGCTTCAAGCGCCACCGTATCAATGCCGCGATCACGGACGATACTGATGCCGTAGTGGTGCGCTTCGCAGCCCAGATCGATCAGCGCCCGTCGCAACAGCACACCCAGCGGCAGACCGGCGCGCACGAACGACACCAGAATGATTTCAGCGCCTGTGCACTCGCTGTCAAGCGCCTGGGCCAGGGCCTGTACATCTTCGGCCATGCGCGCGCCGTTCTGCTTAAGCGCCCGCTCATACAGCGCCTTGTGAGCGACGCTGGGCGCTGACTCCTCGCTGATCATTTCCGAATAGTGCTTCTGTCGCGTCTGAATCAGGCGCTCCTTCTCCTCGACGCTGGTGGTCTGCATCGCCACGCCGCGCAACAGAAAATGCACGTCGTCGTGCAGGTAACTGCCACTACCGACCGTATCGAGCCCGTGAACGGGATCACTCATGCGCTGCTCCGACAAACATTTTCGCCAACTGACTGCGGGCAGGCGTCGCCCACCAGTGGCACTCTTCCATGAAACCCAGATCGGTAATGCTGTCGCCAAAACCGAGCACCGGGCGTTCGCCATTGATCGCCTTGTCGCGTCGCAGCCACTCCTGGACCGCGTAACGCTTGGCCAGCCCTTCGGGCAGAAAGGCCAGATTGTTGCCGTTACCATGAATATGCATGCCGTCGAGCAAGCCACGCGCCTGCACTTCGGCCAGCACTTTGCCGAGGATGCTGTCATCGCTCTCGTTGTGCTTGGTCACCACGTAGTGGAACAACTGCGCCTCTTCGACCACCCAGCCGCGCAATGAAAACCCCAGCTCCTGACCGATCGCCAGTGTCGTCGCCGACAGCTCATGCAGGCGCGACTGGTAACTGGCCAGGGTCGATTTCATCTGTTCGTTCCAGTCATGGTCCAGCCGTCCCATGACATCGAGCATCACCCCACCATGGGAGCAGATCGCACCTGCGGTGAACGGCAGTTTGACCCGGCTGTAGGCCTCGACACTGCGCGCCGTCACCGGCACCACATCGGAATGCGCCAGCAGCCAGTGCGCGAACGACTTCTGCACGTTGGTCATGTAGCCATTGGCATTACCCGTGATGTCCAGCGTTGCGACGTGCTTTTCAATGCCAGCCGGGGTTTTGCGCGCGGTCTGGAACAGCGTGTCGTCCAGGTCGACGAAGATCAGCGGACGGTCGTTACTCATCGCAGATGACCTCGGCGTTCAGTGCTTCGATCAGCTCGGCAGGCACGGCCTGCCTGGGCGTTTCGGTACAGATCAGCACCCGGTCGAACTGACCCGGCCGCACGTTGTAGAGGAAGTTGGGAATGCCCAGGCCATAGTTGTCGGAGAACGACAGCGCATGGTCGATGGCGTGACCGAGTGCAATCGGTGAACGGCTGGTGGAGCTGAAGTGCACGTCGGCTCCGGCTTTCTCCAGACGCTCGGCGAGCAGGAACGGACGCCAGACGAATTCGCTGGTGCCAACCACCAGAATGCGCTCGCCCTTTTTGATGGTAATACCGGGTGCCAGCGTATCGGCCACCGAGAGCACACCCATGCGTCCCCAATCGTTGGCGGTGACCAGCGGCCAGTCACCCATGGCAACGGTGCCGACTTCCGGCATCTCAGGCAGCGGCGCGCTTAAGTCTTCATCGAAGAAGTAAGAGCCTTGCAGCAGCGAAACCTGTTCTGCCACTGCGCCCATCGAGGTACTGACCGCGCCCGCCGACCAGTCGGTGAGCACACAGGTCACCACCCGCTCGATTTTGCTCAAGCCGGCGTCAACCAACGCTTGATGCAGGTTGATGAAGGTCTTGCCTGTGGACGCCTCGTCATCGACCAGCACCAGCGAACGGGCACCGAGCATCATCTCGCGTAACGCCGGATCGACGGGCAGGTGGATCAGATGAGCGCTGGCGTGGCTGTGCTCTTCTTCAAAGCGGGCAAACAATGCGCTGCCGGTCGGATGGCGCGTGCTGACCATGTACAAGGCATCCGGGCGCGTTGCGCTGTAGGCACGGTGTACGCCGGCACCAAGGCCGACAGCCGTTTCGGCCATGCCGATGACCAGCACCGGACCGGGCAGGTCTGCGGGGATCTTGTGCGCCAGGTCCTGAAAACTTTTCAGCATCACGCCTGGACGCGCAGGGATATGGCGCCCCAAGACTCGGGACACGAAGAGAAACGCGCGCTTGGGGTTACGCCGCTCGGCGAAGCCGAACAGTGAATCCGGAGCGATGGTCGACGAATCGACGCTGACATCGAGGCGACCACGAAGCAGATCAGCACGAAGCTTTGTAGGGTTGGAAAAAGCTGCGCTGCTGTCCATCGATAAATTCCTGATTAGCGGGGCCGCAGCCCCTGACGCCTGCAGACCAGCCAGGCAACACCAATTTCATTGGCGAGAGGCTTCAACAAGCCATAACGACGACTGAGCGGTGCGTGAGATTTCTGTGGTGGTGTACGACCTTTCCGGGCGGGCATGCGCAGCGTCGATGCGGCACGCCTGCAGAAAGGCCAGCAACAGTGCGGACTTCACGGCGAAGTTCATGTTTTGCCCGTCCGGTACGGTTGAGGTCACCATGCCAATCACCGCGCCCCCGTTGTCGAATAACGGGCTGCCACTGGACCCCGGCTGTATCGGTGCCGTGAACTGAAACAGGCTGGCATCGTTGTGCAGACCGAACAGACCGGAGATCCCGCCCTGAGTCACCTGCAACCCGCCACCTGAAATGGACGCCAGTGGATAGCCCAAAACCGCTACGGTATCACCCGGCTCACAGCCCTGCCCGTCCCGGAATGTAACCGGAGACAACAGCGGTGCGCCCTGCACGCGCAGCAGCGCAATGTCGTTGCGACGGTCGATGACCACCGGCTCGGCCTTGTAACGGCCTTCCAGTGAAGTGATATAGAACACGCCCATGTCTTCGATGACATGCGCACAGGTCATGACGTGCGCCGGGCCGACCACGAACGCCGTGCCGGTCGCCGACTCATGCCGCGGCCCGCCTCCCGAACCCGCAGACGGGCGGCGCGGATGACGGTCGTCCACGTCCAGACCGATCTTGCGCCCGAACGCCGACAGTCCACATGCCGAGCCTTCGCTCAGCGCGCGGAATTTCCATTGCTCATTGCGCTTGTAGAACTCGCCGATGATGATCGCCGCTTCGCCGTTATCGCGCAGGTCCAGGCGGTGCTCGATATCGCCATCCACTTTGAGGTGCAGGCTGGCAATGTCGCGGATCGGCCCCATGGCGGCGTAGACGTAGACCATCAGCAGCACGCGATCACTGCCCTTCGGCAACCTGTCCAGCCATAACGTGCAGCCAACATCCTGAGGGCCGCCGCTCCACTCCATCCAGCCTTGTTCCTGATGCAGCAGCGCTGGGTCGCCCATCGGCCGGCGCTTATCGTTGACCGCCAGCAAGGCGACCGCTGCGTACTCACCAAAAACCGAAGACTTACCGCTCTCCAGGTTCCAGGAGCAGTGGGCGTTAGCTAAAGCAGTGTTTGCACCTGGCGCAAGAAGCTTCATGCCCGATCCTCCCTGATAAGAGCGATTAGTGATAGCAAAAATCTATTATCACGATCAAACCGAGGCCCGTACAGCGACCGTGATGGCCTTGACGCGGATATCTTCGAGCCAATGTGTTTCCGGTTCTTTCAAGCCGAGACGCCGGGCCGCAAAAATACCTGGCAGGTTGATGCCGGTTTCACGGGTGTAGCCAATGCCGCCTGAATAACGCGGGTTGATCTCCAGCAAGCGCGGCTTGCCATCCGCGTCGTCGCGGGTCTGCACATTGATCAGCCCGTCGCAGGCAAAATGCTCCGCAGCACGTACCGCCAGCTGTACCGCTTCGCTGTCACGCTCGAAAGTCTGATTGAGCCCCACCTTGCGCCGCCCGACGAAAGCAACCGCCTTGCCGTGCTCGCAGACCATGTCTGCCGAACACTCACTGCCCGGCATGTACGGCATGAGCAGCATGGCGGGAACATCATCGGCCTGACGATAAGCATTAAGGTACGCCTGAAAGGTCGTCTCACGCGCATCGGGATTGGCGAAACAACGAAAATCGTCAACGTCGGTCTTGAAGCGCCAGAAGCCGCGCCCTTAAATCCCGACCACCGGCTTGATACACACCTCGCCAGACACCGCCAACGCATCGTAAGCCGTCTGCAACTCCTCGGCATTGCTGACGGCAATCCCCGGAATACACGCCAGCCCCGCCGCCTCGGCCGCCGCCGTGAAACGACTCTTGTCATCGACATCCATGAAGGTCTGTAGGGACGTTCCGCCGGTAACGAGGTCCAACCCTTCAGCGACAAAACGCGCACGCTGCGCTTCGTAAAAGCTGCATATACGCCCGGCGACAATAATCTTGACGCCCAGCGAGCGAGCAGTTTGCAGCACCCAGTCGATACGCTCGTCGTTATCGACCGGCTCTTGCAGCGCCATATCGGCCTGCCCGGTGATTTCGGAACGCTGCTGGCGATGCGAAGCGATGATCTGTACCGATGCAGGCAGCGCATCGCGCGCACCCATGATCACTTCACGCTGGCTGGATTGCCCTTCAAGGAACCAAATCATGTCAATCTCCGGGAGACAACGCCGTCAGCAACGGCCTTGTCGAATTTTGTAATAACTGTTTTGCTTCGAAATGTTCGGATTAGGGCAAAGTCACGCAATTTTAAACAGAGGACGCTGGTATGAAGTGGCTGAGAAGGTCGATTTGGCTTGTGGTATTCGTTGCACTGGGGATCGGCGCATTAAGCCTCTACTACGTCCTGCCGCGCCATGATGTCGTGATGATCACCGGCGTGGAAGTCAAAAGAATGGACGCCGACGGCGTCATCAACGCCGAAAACCCGGCAGACGGCCCGACCCGCGACGTGTACTTCATCAACACCGAAGACCCGGACACCAAGAAAGTCGTGGTCTACCGCAACGAAGACACCGGTTGGAGCTTCCCGTGGTACTTCAAATTCGACTCCGCCGACATCCAGGCCAAAGCCCAGGGCTACTCGCGTGATTCCCAGCAACTGGCTTTGATTCGTTACTACGGCTGGCGGATAACGATCCTGTCGATGTTCCCCAACGTGACAGAGGTTGAGGCGGTGACGAGCCGTGATCAACCGTTTCCGATTTTTAATACGATCTTTTTTGTGGTGGTGGGATTGCTGGTGGTGATGGTTGTGGTTGGGGTGAGGAGGCGGTTTAAAGGGCGGGCGCGGGTTGATGGGGTGGTGCGTTAACACTGGGCTTTGAGCTCTGGCTCTCGACGGATGGCTTCCGGTGAGAGCCTTAGTGAGCGGAAGTGTCGGGCTTCACTGCGAGGATACCGCCCAACAGCAGGCAGATCGTAAGTATTGCTTCTGAAGAAACGGTTGCCCATGCAGCCCCCATGGCTCCATGTAGTGGTACAAGCCATGCATTAAGGCACACGTTCGCGAATAACGAAAATGCCGCACTGATCAGAAAGAAACGCTCTTGATGAGTTGCAACTGCGCATTGCGTAAGAACAAAATTTGGGAGAGCAAAGAACAATGAAATCGACAACCAACCCATGATGGGCTGTGTTTCGTCCACATAAGCGCTACCAAAAAGCAGGCCTACTCCCCAGCCGCCTGATATCCAGCCACCGCCTGCCAGCAACGCACCAATCGCAAAAGCGATCAGGATCGCCTTGCGGCTGAAATTAACGCTGCCGTCCGGCGTCTCCGCCAGATGCCGCATGCGCCGGAATATCACTAGCGCTACAGGAGTAGCAAGCAGCATGACGCCGTCAATCAACCGGCAAGCAACGGCGTAGGAGCCTACTTGCGGGACATAACCCAGCACGCTATGCAAAATGACGATGTCTACGCGGTGGTAGATTGTTGTAAGCAGGTCTAGCAACAGAAAAACGAACGCACTGCGGTAAGCCCATACGGGCAACATCAGCGGTGCTTTGATCAACGTAGGCAACTCTCGCCGAAACCAAACAAACGTCAATAACAGGCCAAGCCCCCAGGCAGAGAAGATAGCGACCGGTGTCAGGCCGAAGATGGCAATGCTGGACAGGATCATCAGCGCACTCAAACTTCGAGAGCAAACCTGAAAGAAAGCATCCTTGGAAAACTCTCCAGCGCCTTTTAGCCATGACGATAACCATGTAACCAGCGTAATTGCGCTGAAACAGAACACTGCAGCAGCCAGCGCGAAACCATCTATCCAGCGGGAAGCCAGGCAGGCGAGCAGCATTAACATCAGGCTGCTGATTACAAGATGCAATAACGCCTGGCGCGGCAGCGTTTGATTCAACGCCTTCAGGGCTGCCGTAGGAGAGGCTCGCTCACGTAAAAAAAGGGTTTTAAGTCCCGCGTCCTGAATCAGTGCCAGAAACATAGCGAGAACATAAATGTAGGTGTAAGCGCCAAAGGCGTCTGGCCCCATGCTTCTCGCCAGGAGAACTGAGATCCCAAGCGACATTGCAGCGCCGTAAATCGTTGACATCCACTGAACGATCAGAGGACTGCCTTTCCTCAACAGAGAAAATACCGAGAAATTCGATGGAGTTTCAGTGCCCTGTAAAGGCATCTTTGCAGCCATTGAATACTCCGAAAGAAAAAATTTTATCCACAACTCACCAAGACGAGTCTCTGCTTACTCGTCTCAGGATCAGGCTACCTCACGCACAAAATGCTAGCACAAGTGTTGTCGTCATCTCGCGGGGGGATCCGCAATAACTCCCTGCATCCAAAAACGTGGAAGATATCGCCCACCCAAATCCTCACTAAATTGCTGTCTGCGTGTGTCCATGTCGGGTACGTCGCGAACAATGGTGTAGAGAATCATGCCCGTCGCAAGCGTCAGGCAAAGCAACCATGCACGACTGAGCGCAATACTGGCCGGACGGGGGGCTATTTGCCATTCATGCAACGCCAGCAGCCAGCCTATAATGATCGCCAGCCAAAGTTGTGAATACGGCATAACTATCACGCCATCAACCATTGACTGGGTAAGGGCACCAATAAGACTGGCGAACAGGCACAGGCGCATCAGGTCTACAGGCTCAAGGGACAGCGCACGCTTACGCACTAGAACAGCGGTGGCGCTCAGCCCATATAACGCCAGACCTGCCACGCATAACGTCGAGGGAATCCCCCACTCACAGGCCCATTGCAGAATGGCCTGATGTGGGTGCGCCGCCACGGCATTACATATATCAGCGAAATGCATGGGGCCGAAGCCCAATAGCGGGCGCTCTTTGATCATAGCCCATGCTTGTTGCCAGAGGATTTCCCGTGCGGACAGTGACGTGGTCAGGCGGTCGCCGGCAAAATTGCTGACTTCGATACCCAACAGGCCTGGTAGCACGCTGAATAGCAGAGTAAATAGCAGAAGCCCGGCCGTAGCAGCAGCGAGTTGCCAGCCTGACCAGCGTCGCCCTGCATGCCCCAAGCAAAACATTAAGGCAACTGCAACCCCCATACCCAGCCATGTCCCGCGAGTCCCTCCACTGATCGCGATCATCCACCAGAGACTGGTCAGGCAGAACAAGCCGATCTTGATCGAGCGCCGTGTAGAGGTCAGTAGTAGCGGAAGTACAAGTAAGGGCAAAGTGAAGGTCTGAAATTGGCCGTAAAAACGCTTGTTGGAAAAGCCGTCGAGTAGCAGGTCGGTGTCGAGGGTTGGGACGGAGCTGAGGAATGCTGCTGTGGAGGCGGATAGAAACTGGATTGTTTTAACAGTGCAGATAAGGATGACGAAGCCTATGAAGGCGCGATCCAATTGGGTACCGTAAACGTTTCTTTGCAAAGCGAATGCGCAGCCGATACCGCAAGAAAGCAGCAGGACGGACAGTTCAGTTAACGCCCAAAGGGGACGGTGGGACATGAAACTGGAGACGAACCCCATCACCACAACACTAAAAAAAAACAACTTTACTTGGGACGACACAGTGCAGAAGCTTAACTGTTTAGCCGAATACTTTAATAACAAAAAAAGCGATGAAAAACCAATCAAAAATTGTGCAATTCTCTGAGAATCATGTCCGGAAAAACCATAAAAACATGAACTGAATATCAATATAGCACAGCAGTAGAGAAAAAAAATCATGGAATCCCACTAAAACGCTTTGACAAAAAAGGCGCCATAAGCGCCTTTCTCATTGCCGTATGCAAGTTATTAAGAGGCTGCCCCTGAACATCCACTAGGTGCAGCTGAGACCGGCACAACGACGCATCCCCATGTCACACTACCACCAACGGTTGTTGCAGCAGGGAAGGTTGGTGTAAGCCTAACTGTCACAGCTGGAGTCGGCTTGTTAGCTGAAAGAACACCAGCCCCAGTGCAGCCAGCAATCGCACTAGCACCCGTACCACATACATCTGCGGCAGCCGAGCCATTGGAGTAGTTCTCTGCTACCGCCAACTTGGCGGAATCCAAGCTAGCGAGCAGAGCAGAGGCCTGCGCGCGCAAGGTGTAGTTTTGATAGGAAGGAATGGCCACAGCAGCCAGAATACCGATGATCGCAACAACGATCATCAACTCGATCAACGTGAAACCTTTTTGTGTTTGCATGCGTACTTCTCCAGGCGTCAATAAGGTAGTGCCTTGACTACGGTCAAGCATAGCCCGTGCCAATATCGAGCAAGGCGCTACCTATCGCTTCAAATCGGGTCTTTCACGACTGGGCGTTATCAGAAACGAGCAGAAACTGACAATTTTTGTCATATGGCTCACTGCCAATTGGCAGCATCGCCTGACTAAGCTATAACCCTCACATTGTCTGTGTCTGGTGGCTATATGTCTGATGCTGTCCTCACCGGTTTGGCCAAACAATTGGTCTTGGCCGAGCTACTCACCGAAACTGCTGCGCAGCAAGCTTATCAGCAGGCGCGCCGCGACAAGGTTTCACTGGTGAGCTATCTGGTCCAGAACAAACTGGTCAAAAGCCTGACGCTGGCAGAAATGGCTTCAGACCAGTTTGGCGTACCTTTCATGGACCTTGCCAGTCTGGACAAGGAAAGCCAACCCAAAGGGTTGGTCAGTGAAAAGCTGATTCGTCAGCATCATGCACTTCCGTTGTGGCGGCGTGGTAACAAGCTGTTTGTAGGCATCTCGGACCCTACCAACCATCAGGCGGTCACAGACATACAGTTCAGTACCGGGCTAAACACTGAAGCGATTCTGGTTGAAGATGACAAGCTGACCATTGCCATAGACCGTTTTTTTGACACTGAAAGTGGCCTTGGGGAACTGGCGGATATCGACCTTGGCCTGGACATTGAGCCTGCAAGTGACAAGGAAACCTCCCTGGCCACTCAGAGTGATGCCGATGATGCTCCAGTGGTGCGCTTCGTCAACAAAATGCTGATGGACGCAATACGCCTAGGGTCATCCGACCTGCACTTTGAACCTTACGAAAAGATCTTTCGCGTGCGCCTGCGCACCGACGGTATTTTGCATGAAGTGGCCAAACCACCGATTCATCTGGCCAACCGAATTGCTGCGCGACTGAAAGTTATGGCCAGCCTCGATATCTCGGAACGACGAAAACCGCAGGACGGCAGGGTCAAGCTGCGAGTGTCAAAAAACAAAGCGATCGACTTCCGCATGAACACACTGCCAACACTGTGGGGCGAGAAGATCGTGATGCGGATTCTCGATCCGACCAGCGCACAGATGGGCATTGACGCATTGGGCTATGAACCGGACCAAAAAGCTTTGTATATGGAAGCCTTGAAACAACCCCAAGGCATGATTCTTGTGACCGGCCCCACCGGCTCGGGTAAAACCGTTTCGCTATACACCGGCCTGAACATTCTCAACACCGTGGACATCAACATCTCCACTGCTGAAGACCCAGTAGAAATCAATCTGGAAGGCATCAATCAGGTCAACGTCAACCCGCGTCAGGGACTGGACTTTTCTCAAGCCTTGCGCGCATTTCTTCGTCAAGATCCCGACGTGATCATGGTCGGCGAGATACGAGACTTGGAAACCGCCGAAATTGCCATCAAAGCCTCACAAACCGGTCACATGGTGTTATCTACCCTGCACACTAACAGTGCCGCAGAAACTCTGACGCGCTTGCATCATATGGGTGTTGCAGCGTTCAACATCGCTACAGCAATCAATCTCATCATTGCCCAGCGGCTGGCCCGCAAGCTCTGTAGCCAATGCAAGAAAGAACTCGATATACCTCGTGAAACGCTCATCCAGGAGGGGTTTCCAGAGGAGAAGATCGGTACGTTTAAGATCTATGGCCCAGTAGGGTGTGAGCATTGCAACGGCGGCTACAGGGGCAGGGTCGGCATTTACGAAGTAGTCAAGAAAACGCCAGAACTGGAACGCATCATCATGGAAGAAGGCAATTCGCTGGAGATTTCCAGGCAGATGCGCAAGGACGGCTTCAATGATTTGAGGACCTCCGGGCTGTCGAAGGCCATGCAGGGCATTACCAGCCTTGAAGAAGTCAACCGCGTGACCAAGGATTAAGCATGGCCAGCAAGGCAGTTAAAGTCAGTGTTTACAAGTGGGAAGGTGTGGACAAAAAAGGCGGCAAACTCAGTGGCGAAGTGAGCGGGCACAATCTTGCGCTCGTAAAGGCTCAACTGCGCAAGCAAGGTATCAACTTCACCAAGGTACGTAAAAAGCCCGTTTCGATCTTTGGCAAAGGCAAGAAAATCAAGCCGCTGGACATCGCATTCTTTTCTCGGCAGATGGCGACCATGATGAAGGCAGGTGTGCCGCTTCTGCAGGCATTTGACATCATTGCCGAGGGTGCAGAAAACCCGAACATGCGTGCACTGGTTGGCTCACTGAAGCAGGAGGTGTCGGCAGGGAACAGCTTTGCGACGGCTCTGCGGCATAAACCAGAATACTTTGATGATTTGTTCTGCAACCTGGTCGATGCCGGCGAACAAGCGGGAGCGTTAGAAAGCCTGCTGGATCGCGTGGCAAGCTACAAGGAAAAAACAGAAAAGCTTAAGGCCAAAATCAAGAAGGCCATGACTTATCCTACCGCCGTATTAATTGTCGCGTTTATCGTGTCAGGTATTTTGCTGATCAAGGTGGTGCCGCAGTTCCAGTCTGTTTTTGCAGGGTTCAACGCGGAATTACCAGCGTTCACATTGATGGTCATCGCGCTTTCGGAGGTCGTTCAGCAGTGGTGGCTGGCGATAGTCGTATTGTTTTTTATCAGCTTTTTCATGTTTAAGAGGACATACAAGCGGTCTCAAAATTTTCGTGACAGCGTCGACCGCTCTCTTCTGAAAGTACCCATTATCGGACCGCTGATTTTCAAGTCATCCGTCGCACGTTATGCACGCACGCTTGCGACAACCTTTGCCGCAGGGGTGCCACTGGTTGAGGCACTGGATTCGGTTGCCGGAGCCACCGGTAACGTCGTATTCAGGAACGCGGTCAATCAAGTCAAACAGGATGTCTCTACTGGCATGCAGCTGAATTTCTCGATGCGATCAACAGGTGTATTTCCAAGTCTGGCGATACAAATGACAGCAATCGGAGAAGAGTCAGGGGCGCTTGACGCCATGCTCGATAAAGTCGCGACTTACTATGAAGACGAGGTCGATAATATGGTCGACAATATGACCAGTCTCATGGAACCGATGATCATGGCGGTGCTGGGTGTTATCGTCGGCGGCTTAGTGATTGCCATGTATCTCCCCATCTTCAAACTTGGAAGCGTTGTCTGAGATGCCCCTCCTCGACCTCCTGGCCAGCTCCCCTCTGGCCTTCGTCACCACCTGCTGCATTCTCGGCCTGATCATCGGAAGCTTCCTCAACGTGGTCGTCTATCGCCTGCCAATAATGATGGAGCGCGACTGGAAAGCCCAATCCCGTGAAATGCTCGGCCTGCCCGCCGAACCCGATCAACCCATCTTCAATCTGAACCGCCCCCATTCCAGCTGCCCGCAATGCGCACACAAAATCCGCCCGTGGGAGAACCTGCCGGTGATCAGCTATCTGCTGCTGCGTGGTAAATGCTCGCAGTGCAAAGCCCCCATCAGCAAACGCTACCCATTGGTAGAGCTGACCTGCGCAGTGTTGTCGGCCTACGTGGCCTGGCATTTCGGCTTTGGTTGGCAGGCGGCGGCGATGCTGGTATTGGGCTGGGGGCTGCTGGCGATGAGTCTGATCGATGCTGATCACCAGCTGTTACCTGATTCTATGGTGCTGCCACTGCTGTGGCTGGGCCTGATCGTCAACGCTTTCGGGCTGTTTACCTCGCTTAACGATGCGCTGTGGGGAGCGGTGGCCGGCTATCTGGCGCTGTGGTCGGTGTTCTGGCTGTTCAAGCTGGTGACTGGCAAGGAAGGCATGGGTTATGGCGACTTCAAGTTGCTGGCCATGCTGGGCGCGTGGGGCGGCTGGCAGATTTTGCCGTTGACCATCCTGTTATCGTCGCTGGTGGGCGCGGTGCTCGGGGTGATCATGATGCGTGTGCGCAGGGTCGAAAGCGGTACGCCGATCCCCTTTGGTCCTTATCTGGCCATTGCGGGGTGGATCGCTTTGCTCTGGGGTGGTCAAATAACCGACTCTTACATGCAGTTTGCCGGTTTCAGATGACTCACCCTGATGAAAAACCCTGGATTCTTGGCCTGACTGGCGGCATCGGTAGTGGTAAAAGTGCAGCGGCGAAGTGTTTTAGCGACCTTGGCGTCGACACTGTGGATGCCGATCACGCCGCCCGCTGGGTAGTCGAGCCCGGGCGCCCGGCGCTGGAGCAGATAGCGGCGCACTTCGGTACAGGCGTGCTACAGACCAGCGGCGAACTGGACCGTGGCGCGCTGCGCAAGCTGATCTTCGAAAACCCCGAGCAGCGGCGCTGGCTGGAAGCGCTGCTGCATCCACTGATCAATCAGGAAATCGTCAGCCATCTGGCCAAGGCCAAATCGCCGTATGCCATTCTGGTCTCGCCACTGCTGGTCGAGTCCGGGCAATACCGCATGGTCCAGAGGCTGCTAGTGATCGATGCTCCGCCGCACCTGCAGATAGAACGCACCATGCTGCGCGACAGCTCCAGCCAGGAGCAGGTCGAAGCCATTCTCAAGGTGCAGATCCAGCGTGAAGACCGCCTACGTCATGCCAACGATGTGCTGGTCAACGACCGCGATCACGCTTGGCTGAACAGCGAAGTCGAGCGGCTGCACCACTTTTACCTTACTTTGCGTGGAGGCCAATCATGAGCCAACCAATGACCGTTCAATGCCCAACCTGCGACGCCCCGGTGGAATGGAGCGCAGCCAGTCCGAGCCGCCCGTTCTGCTCCGAGCGCTGCAAACTGATCGACCTGGGGGCCTGGGCTTCTGAAGAGCATGCAATTCCGGTGAGCCCGGATGCTGAGGATGAATTGTTCTCGGGTGATCTGGAGGCTCCGCACCGGGGACATTGATAACAAGTCGATGTGAAGCAACTCGCTTTACGCAACTACGAGGGCTATCTTTCAGCCGCATCTCAGGACGCCTGTGATGGCCCTTTCGCGAGCAAGCTCGCTCCCACGACGTTCATGTCCCGCGATCATTTATGCTCCAACGCAGCCCTCAACGCATCAGCACTGCCAAACTGTTGCTGGCTGACCAACTGCCCGTCGCGCAACTGTAACCACAGCACTTTATCGTCATCGCCTGCGTACTGCGGCACGATGCGCGCGTCTCGATCGAGCATTACGCGGTAGCTGTAATCGCGCATTTTGGGGATGGCGAACATCTTGGCGATGATGGTTGGCATTTTCTGGATGTCAGCGACAAACAGCGTGTGGCGTGATTCCAGAAAGCCTTTTGGCTTGTCCTGAAGGGCAGCGTTGACTAGTTTCGCGGCGTCCATGCTGCGTGCGACCAGCAGGGTTTGTGTCTGGTTGTTCAGGGTGTAGGGCTGGTCGTATTGATCGAGCAGTGTCCAGGAAGACAAGCGCTCGCCGACTTGCAGGGCGTTGGCAGTGAGGGGCAGCAAGGCCAGCAGCAGAATGGGCAGAAGCTTCACAGGTCAATCCTCGATAAAAACGGCGCCTGCGACATTTATCGCAAGCGATCAAAAAATGAATTGCCAGTCTACACCCCTGCATTCACTCTTCCAGTCATGGCAACTTGAACGCTAAGCTTGGCCCTATGGATGACTCAGACTACCTACGCCTGTTGACGATCCAGGCCGAACAAGCCAACGCCTTTCTTTCCAATGCGCGGAAGTGGGAGCGTGAGCGTTGGGTTTGTCAGCGCCTGTTGCAGGGGCTGAACATTGCGCATCGCAATGAGGACTTCACGCCTGCCAGTCAGGAGCCGCCGGATGTGCTGTTTCGTGACGGGCGCTTCGAGGTGTTTTTCGTGCTGGACGAGGGGCGGCGTCTCAATGACGAGTGGCGCGAGGAGCTGGCGCGACGACGAAGCGCGTTCTCGTTGAGCCAACTGGTACGTCGGGAGGCCAAGCCCAAGCGGATTCCGGCCTCTGAATTGCTGCACCGACTCGCCCCTACCCTGCGCAAGAAATCCACCAACTATCGCGAACGCGGCATTGATCTGGGCGGGCTGGATATCATTGCCTTCGCCAGCCTCAAGCGCGAGGTGCTGGACCTCAACAGTCACTTTCCACCACCGACCGAATACCTGCGTCAGGGCTGGCGCTCGTTGTCGCTGGTGGGGCCGACCTTCGCTCGGGTATTGTTCGCGCATCCCGGCGCTCCGGATTTTCTGCGTACCAATCTGGGGCGCAGTGTCGTTTTCGATGTTGGAATCAGTTTATGAGCCCCTTGCAGGAACTGCTGGCCGATGTGCCTCAACAAGGTCGCGTGCGCTGGATAGGCGTGCGTCCGCAATCGCGGGTCGAGATGATCGAGCTCGATGCCGTGGAAGCGCGTCGCGAAGCGGGTCTGACCGGCGATCACTCGCGGCCCGGCGCGCGCAATGCGCGGCAGGTGACGCTGATCCAGTGGGAGCATCTGGCGGTGGTTGGCTCGTTGCTGAACCGCGCGGCGGATAACCCCATCGTGCCGCAGGATTTGCGGCGCAATCTGGTGATCAGTGGCATCAACCTGTTCAGCCTGAAGAATCGACGCTTCCGGATCGGTCAGGCGATTTTCGAAACCACCGGCTGGTGTCAGCCATGTGCGCGACTTGAACAGCGCCTTGGTCACGGGACGTTCCAGGCGGTGCGTGGGCATGGCGGAATCACTGCGCGAGTGTTACAAAGCGGCATCATCCGCCTGGACGATGTGTTGCAAGTCGAGCCGCTGGAAATTACTGATCCCTGGCCCCCTGCCCGTCAGCACGCTTGAGACAACGCATAAATTGAGCAGCCACCTGAACCCGGAACCGCAAAGGTGTGTCGAAGAGTACCTTCAGGCACACCGGCATCCAGTCGAGCGCAGGCCGCTCCTGACCCGGACAGTGTGGTGATGAACCCTTTATTGAGCCTTCTGACGCTATGAGCTGCCTTGCGCTCGCGAAGAACGAGCTCCCCCCGAATTCCTTAAACCTTCCGAGTAATCCTTATGACGCATCGTATTGTTATCGTTGGCGGAGGCGCTGGCGGTCTGGAGCTGGCTACCAGTCTGGGCAAGACCCTGGGCAAGAAAGGCACGGCCAGTGTCACGCTGGTTGATGCCAACCTGACGCATATCTGGAAACCGCTGTTGCACGAAGTGGCTGCCGGTTCGCTCAACTCGTATGAGGACGAGTTGAACTACGTGGCTCAGGCCAAGTGGAACAACTTTCAGTTTCAGCTCGGGCGCATGACCGGTCTGGACCGCGCCAGCCGCCAGATTCATCTGGCCGAGACGCTGGATGAAAACGGCGCAGAACTGGTTCCGGCACGCAGCCTGGGTTACGACTCGCTGGTCATCGCCGTGGGTAGCACCACCAACGACTTCGGCACCAAGGGCGCGGCAGAACACTGCCTGTTTCTCGACAGCCGCAAGCAGGCCGAGCGCTTTCACCAGCAACTGCTCAACCACTACCTGCGCGCCCACGCCGGCCAAGCCGACAGCGCACAGGAAATCACCGTGGCCATCGTGGGTGCCGGTGCAACCGGTGTCGAGCTGGCGGCAGAACTGCACAACGCGGCGCATGAGCTGGCGGCTTACGGGCTGGGCCAGATCAAGCCGGAAAACCTGCGCATCACGGTGATCGAAGCCGGGCCACGGGTGTTGCCCGCGCTGCCTGAGCGCATCGGCGCGCCGGTGCACAAGACGCTGGAAAAACTCGGCGTGACGGTGCTGACCAATGCAGCAGTCAGTGAAGTGACGGCTGATGGTTTGATCACTGCTACCGGGCAGGTCATTCCGGCCAGCCTGAAGGTCTGGGCGGCAGGTATTCGTGCCCCGGCCTTCCTGCAGGAACTGGATGGTCTGGAAAGCAACCGGATCAATCAATTGCAAGTGCTGCCGACGCTGCAAACTACTCGTGACGAAAATATCTTCGCCTTCGGTGACTGCGCGGCCTGCCCGCAAAAAGGCACCGACCGCAACGTCCCGCCGCGTGCTCAGGCAGCTCACCAGCAGGCGTCGTTGCTGGTCAAATCGCTGCGCTTGCGGATCGAAGGCAAGACGTTGCCTGAGTACACCTACAAGGACTACGGCTCGCTGATCTCTCTGTCGAGCTTCTCGGCGGTCGGCAATCTGATGGGTAACCTGATGGGCAGCGTGATGCTTGAGGGCTGGCTGGCGCGCATGTTCTATGTATCGCTGTACCGCATGCACCAGATGGCGCTGTACGGCACCTTCCGTACCTTGATGCTGATGCTGGGCAGCAAGATCGGCAAAGGTACCGAGCCGCGGATGAAGCTGCACTAAGGCACGCCAGACGAGAGGCGTACGGGAGAACACCGCCGTGCCCGTGCTTCGCGTGGGCATGCCGTTGTGGACGCTCTGCGTTCGCTCTTGACTGTGCGGCGCAGCGTAGAACTTGCGACGCAGAGCGTCGTGAAATGCATTCCCACGCTGGAGCGTGCGGAACGATCACCGCAACTATCGTGCGGCGCTCCGCGTCGCATGCCATTCCGGACGCTCCGCGTCCTCTTGCGACGCAGAGCGTCGTAAAACGCATTCCCACGCTGGAGCGTGAGGAACGATCATCTCACTATCGTGCGGCGCTCTGCGTCGCATGCCGTTCTGGACGCTCTGCGTCCTCTCCTAAGTGAATCCGGCTGTTCTGCCAACGCGTTTGCTGCGCCGACTTGCGGTGCCCCGAATACCCGCTACCTTTAACGGATCGGGTTGTGCGCCAAGCAATCGGACGGAAGGCTCTCGTACTGGTATCAAGTTTGTCTGCGGCGCGCAGATAACCATTGAGTCGTGTACAACGCTGCACTGTTCAGGGATCGAACCCATGATGTCGAATCAATTCAGTAGCACTCCTGCACAACGTCATCCGCGTTTCATCTGGTTCTCACTCATTCCCGTCGTCCCCGCCATTGCCTGGATTCTCTCTCAGTTCGGCATGGGCACCGCCAATCTGGTGGTTTGCGCTGCATTGCTGGTGATCGGTTTCGGCGCTTGTGCCTGGTCTGCCCGCTCACAGCAGAACGAAGTGCGCCACGCAGTGGCTCAGGCGCTGGACCATCATCAGGTACATAGCGCTCAAAGCAGCGCCATGGCCTCCAGCGCCCAATTCAATGAAATCCTCCTTGGTGCCATGCCGATCTGGGCCAAGCAGGTCGAAAGCTCGCGCCAACAGACCGAAACCGCCATCGTCGAGCTGAGCACGCGTTTCATGGGCATTTCCGAGCGCCTGCAGGAAACCGTGCAGGCGTCTCAGCACGCTGCCGGTGAACTGGACGGTCAGAACGCCGATGGTGCGCTGAAAGTGTTGTCGCAGAGCGACAGCGAACTAAGCCGGGTAATCGACTCGCTCAAATCCACCCAGGCCAGCCGCGACCAGACGCTCTCCCAGGTGCGCAGCCTCACCGCCTACACCGGCGAATTGCGCACCATGGCCGCCGACGTTGCAGCGATTGCCGCACAGACCAACCTGCTGGCCCTCAACGCGGCCATCGAGGCGGCGCGTGCCGGTGAAGCGGGCCGTGGCTTTGCCGTGGTGGCCGACGCGGTGCGCAGCCTGTCGAGCAAGTCCAGCGAAACCGGTCAGCAGATGTCCGCCAAGGTCGACATCATCAACAACGCCATCACCCAGCTGGTGCAGGCTGCATCGAGCGGCGCCGATCAGGACAGCCATTCGGTGGCCGCTTCCGAACAAAGCATTCAGAACGTACTGGAGCGCTTCCAGAGCATCACCGGTCGCCTGGCCGAGTCCGCCGACCTGCTCAAGCAGGAGAGCTACGGGATTCGCGACGAAATGACCGAGGTTCTGGTGAACCTGCAGTTTCAGGACCGGGTCAGCCAGATTCTCGCCCACGTACGCGACAACATCGACTCGTTGCACGCGCACCTTCTGCAGGCTAGCCAATCCCCTGATGAGGCGGTCGCCATCGACGCCCGGCAATGGCTGGCGCGCATGGAGTCCACCTACGCGACCGACGAGCAGCGTCGCACTCACCGAGGTGAATCGGCAGCACAGCAGGATTCGCAGGAAATCACGTTTTTCTAGGAGTAAATCATGGCTAAGAGTGTATTGGTGGTCGACGATTCAAGCAGCGTCCGGCAAGTCGTCGGTATCGCTCTGAAGAGTGCCGGATACGACGTTATCGAAGCCTGTGACGGGAAGGATGCACTGGGCAAGCTCACCGGGCAGAAGGTGCACCTGATCATCAGCGACGTGAACATGCCGAACATGGACGGCATCACTTTCGTCAAGGAAGTGAAGAAGCTGGCCAGCTACAAGTTCACGCCCATCATCATGCTGACCACCGAATCCCAGGAATCGAAAAAGGCCGAAGGTCAGGCCGCAGGCGCCAAGGCGTGGGTCGTCAAACCGTTTCAACCGGCACAAATGCTCGCAGCGGTTTCCAAGCTGATCCTGCCCTGAGAACCAGGCCCCTGGAGGCCAGCATGCCCACGCCAGACGAGAGCACCAACGACACTGCACGCGTGCAGATAGACGGTGAGTTGACGATCTACACCGTGACCGAACTGGCCGCCAGATTACTGCCACAGATCGGCGCTGCTGCACGCCTGGAGGTTGACCTTTCACAGGTCACCGAGATGGACGGCGCCGGTCTGCAACTGCTGGCAGTGATTCAGCGCGAAGCCGGCAAGACCGGGACTTCGCTGCATTTGACCGGGCAAAGCAAGGCGGTCAGCGAAACCTTCGAGTTATGTAATCCGGGTGTGGTGCTGTAGCGCGTCCATTTGCAGTACGGCCCAGTGATCGATCAAGGAAGTCATCGTGAGTATTAATCTCGATCAGGCACAGCAGACGTTCATCGTTGAAGCGCGTGAGCTTTTGCAGGCGATGGAGGAATCCCTCCTGCAACTCGAAAGCGAGCCCGGCGACCAGGACGCGATCGGCGCGGTTTTCCGCGCAGCGCACACCATCAAAGGCTCGGCCGGACTGTTCGGGCTGACGCCTATCGTCAGTTTTACTCACATCGTCGAAGACGTGCTGGATCGTCTGCGTGAAGGCAGCGTTTCGGTAAGCGCCGAGCTGATCGCCGTGCTGCTCAAATCCGGCGATCACATGCTTGAGTTGATCGACGTGGTTGCCAGCCGTGGCGAGCAGTTGCAGCCGCCTGCTCTGGAGCGTGAGGTGGCGTTGCGTCAGGCATTGCAGGTCTTCCAGGCACCGGCCAGCGCCGGGGCCGCTGACAGCACTAGTGCGCCGGTCGTCAGCGATGATGAACAGTCAGCTGAAGTGCTCTGGCATATCTCGCTGCGCTTTGGCGTGGATGTGTTTCGCAACGGCATGGACCCGCTGTCGTTCCTGCGCTACCTCAATACCCTGGGGCAGATGGTCCAGGTCACGACGGTAACCGACAGTATTCCAGCAGTTGAGGCGTGGGACCCGGAATCCTGCCACTTGGGTTTCGAGATCGATTTCCGCTCTGCTGCCGGGCACGCCGCGATCAACGAAGTCTTCGATTTCGTGCGTGAAGACTGCTCCGTGGAAATCACCCCGGTGAACGAGACGCCAGACCACCTCGAGCCTACCGGCACCGAACTGGTCTCGCAGCCCGAGCACAGCCCTCTGGTGGCCAGCGGCGAACTGCTGGGCGATCAGCGCGCAGTGCCTCGTACGCCCGCAACGGCAACGGCAACGGCAACCGCTGTAGAGCGCCCTTCTTCGGCCAGCGAGCAGAAAAACAAGGATGGCCGCTATGTGCGGGTCAACGCCGACAAGCTCGACGAGCTGATCAATCTGGTCGGCGAGCTGGTCATTGCCAGCGCTGGTGCCAGCCTGCTGGCCAAGTCGTGCGACAACGACCCGCTTCAGGAAGCCAGTTCCACCGTATCGGGGCTGGTCGAGCAGATTCTGGATGGCGCGCTGCACCTGCGCATGATCCCCATCGGCGATACCTTCAATCGCTTCCGCCGTGTGGTGCGCGATGTCAGCCAGGAACTGGGCAAGGACATTGACCTGATCATCAATGGTGCGGAGACCGAACTGGACAAGACCGTCGTCGAAAAGATCGGCGACCCGCTCATGCACCTGCTGCGCAATTCCATGGACCACGGCATCGAGAGCGCCGAAGCACGTCGCGCAGCAGGCAAACCGGCCAAAGGTCATTTGAGCCTCAACGCGTACCACGACTCGGGCAGCATCGTCATTGAAATCGCCGACGACGGGGCCGGACTCAACCGCGAGCGCATCCTCGACAAGGCCCAGCAACGCGGACTGGTGGCGGCCGGCGCAAGCCTCACCGATCAGGAAATCTACAACCTGATTTTCGAGCCAGGTTTTTCCACTGCCGAGGCCGTCACCAACCTTTCGGGGCGCGGTGTCGGCATGGACGTGGTCAAGCGCAACATCACCTTGCTGCGCGGCACGGTGGATCTGGACAGTCAGCCCGGTCAGGGCACCATCGTGCGCATCCGCCTGCCGCTGACGCTGGCGATCATCAACGGTTTTCTGGTCGGTATCGATCAGTCGACGTACGTGATCCCGCTGGACATGGTGCAGGAATGCATCGAGCTGGACGAACACAACCGGCAGTTGACCCGCGACAGCGGCTACCTGGACCTGCGTGGCGAAGTGCTGCCGCTGGTCTACCTGCGTGACCACTTCAAGCATGAAGGCCCGGCCGCCAGGCGCCAGAACGTGGTGGTGGTGCGTTACGCCGAGCACAAGGCCGGTCTGGTGGTCGATGACCTGCTTGGCGAGTTCCAAACCGTTATCAAACCTCTGGGCAAGCTGTTCGGCGCGCTGCGCGGCATCAGCGGCTCGACGATTCTGGGCAGCGGCGCGGTGGCGTTGATTCTCGACATACCCGCCCTGCTCAACCAGATCGTACAAATGGAGGCCCGCTCGACCCAGGCGCCTCAATCCCTGTTGCCCACTTCTCGCTGACGGATTCGCAATTCCCAAGGAGTTACTTCAATGAAATGGTTCTACGATCTGAAGATTTCCACCAAGCTGATTACCTCGTTTCTGGTGGTTCTGGCGTTGACCGCGGCCATGGGAGTCTTTGCCATCATCCAGCTCGGCCAGGTCAACCAGGCCGCTCAGGACATCAAGGAAAACTGGATGCCGTCCATGCGCGCGGCTTCGGGCATGCGCTTCTTCGCCGCCAACTATCGCCTGAAGGAAAACCGCCACATTGCAGCCGACACCGCCCAGGAAAAGGCGCAGATGGAGCTTGAAGCAGCGGACTCTCGCAAACAGTTCGAAACCCGCCTGGCCACCTATGACAAGCTGGTGGTCAGTGACGAAGATCGCCAACTGTTCAATGGCGTTACCTCGACATGGGCTGCGTACCTCAAGAGCAGCAACGAGTTGTTCGACATGTCCCGTCAGGGCCTCGAAGCCCAGGCACGAGCACTGCTGAAGGGCGAGTCCAAAACGCATTTCGACGAAGTGACCAGTCAGTTGCAAAAAATGGTCGAGCTCAACGACGCCGGGGCGACTGCTGCTGGTGACAAAGGCACCACGCTGTACGAAAACGCACGCATCTCGATCGTCGTCGTGCTGGTTGCAGCCTTGTTGATCGGTCTCGGCCTGGCGCTGTTCATCGCCCGGATCATCTCCCGCCCGCTGAAAGAGGCTGCAACGGCCGCCGAGCAGCTGGCAGAGGGCAACCTCAACGCCCACATCGGCCACGGTTCCAAGGACGAGACCGGCATGGTGCTCAACGCCATGCGCAACATGGTCGGCAAGCTGTCGCACATCATCGGCGAAGTGCGTAATGCCGCCGACAACCTGGCCAGTGCCTCGGAAGAAGTCAGCGCCACCGCTCAGTCGATGAGTCAGGCCACCAGCGAGCAGGCCGCCAGCGTCGAAGAGACCAGCGCGTCGGTCGAGCAGATGAGCGCCAGCATCAACCAGAACACCGAGAACGCCAAAGTCACCGATGGCATGGCCAGCAAGGCCGCCAAGGAAGCCACCGATGGCGGCGAATCGGTGCAGCAGACCGTTGTGGCGATGAAGAAAATCGCCCAGCGCATCAGCATCATCGACGACATCGCTTACCAGACCAACCTGCTCGCCCTCAACGCTGCCATCGAAGCCGCGCGTGCCGGCGAACATGGCAAGGGGTTTGCGGTTGTGGCCGCCGAGGTGCGCAAGCTGGCCGAACGCAGCCAGGTGGCCGCGCAGGAAATCGGCGAGTTGTCGTCGAGCAGCGTGGACATGGCCGAGAAGGCCGGCAAGTTGCTGGACGAGATGGTGCCCTCGATCAACAAGACCTCCGACCTTGTGCAGGAAATCAGTGCTGCGTCGGAAGAGCAGGCAGCCGGTGTGGCGCAGATCAACACTGCCATGACCCAGCTCAACCAGGTCACCCAGCAAAACGCATCGAGCAGCGAAGAACTGGCGGCCACAGCTGAAGAAATGAGCAGCCAGGCCGAACAACTGCAACAGGCCATGAGTTTCTTCACCCTCGACGCATCGCCACGGGCCGTCGCGCAGAACGCTACTTTCGACAGCCGCAACAGCCCGAACCGTCAGCCTCCGCGCCCTCCACAGCAGGCTCCGCGCAAGGCATTTGCGCAAAGCATGGCGGGCGCCCCGGACGAATCGGAATTTACCCGTTTCTGATTGCCGGCTTCGATAGAGACTCCAAGGGAGAACGACATGGGCTCATTGGTCACGACTCGGCAGACCGCAGCGACGGTCGAAGAAGAGGCGCAGTACCTGACTTTCATGCTCGGTGGCGAGATGTTCGCCATCGGCATTCTGGGCATCAAGGAAATCATCGAGTACGGCAGCCTGACGGTGGTGCCGATGATGCCCGCCTTCGTACGCGGGGTGATCAATCTGCGCGGCGCGGTGGTGCCGGTGGTCGATCTGTCGGCGCGCTTCGGGCGGCAGAACTCGGATATCACTCGGCGTTCGTGCGTGATCATCATCGAGGCCAACAGCGAGGACGGCCAGCCGCAGGACATCGGTCTGCTGGTCGACAATGTCTCGGCGGTGCTGGAGATTCCGGCGTCGCAGATCGAGCCGCCGCCGAACTTCGGTGCGCGAATTCGCGCCGACTTCATCAGCGGCATGGCCAAGGTCGACGGCAAGTTCGTGATCGTTCTTGAGGTCGACCGCGTGTTGTCCATCGATGAAATGTCCAGCCTTGCCGAGGCAAGCCAGTCGCTGCCGCCCGACGTCGATGCGACGTGAGGTCTGCACATGCCTGATACAGCGTCGCTCACCGATCGCGAATTCGGCCAGTTCCAGAACTGGCTGTACAACGCTGCGGGCATCAAACTGACGCTGGCCAAGAAAGCGCTGGTCGCCGGCCGCCTGTTCAAGCGTCTCAAGCATTACGAGCTGGACAACTATGGCGAGTATTTCAAGCTGATCATGAACGATCAGCGCAACGGCGAGCTGCAAGTGGCGCTGGACCTGCTGACCACCAACGAAACGTATTTCTTCCGCGAACCCAAGCACTTCGATTTTCTGCGTCAGCAGGTGCTGCCCAAGGTCACGCACGGCAAAATGTTCCGCATCTGGAGCGCTGCCAGTTCGTCTGGCGAAGAGCCCTACAGCCTGGCCATGACCCTGGCCGAACAACTGGGCACCACGCCTTGGGAAGTGGTCGGTTCGGACATCAGCACCCGCGTGCTGAGCAAGGCGCGCAGCGGTCACTACCCCATGGAACGCACCGAGACGTTACCGCAACCTTTGCTGTTCAAATACTGTCTGAAAGGCATAGGTCGCCAGGAAGGGACCTTCCTGATCGACAAGTCGTTGCGCAGCCGGGTCAGTTTCGTGCAGGTCAATCTCAATGACACCCTGCCGGATCTTGGCGAGTTCGACGTAATCTTCCTGCGCAACGTGATGATTTATTTCGATCAGGAAACCAAAAGCAAAGTGGTGGCGCGGTTGATCCCGCGTCTCAAGCCAGGAGGCTATTTCATCATCAGCCACTCAGAAAGCCTGAACGGTGTAAATGACATGTTGAAAATGGTCTCCCCTTCGATTTACCGCAAACCATGAACACGCCTGTCGGTGTAGCCGAAATAGTGCTGGGGCCTGGCGAAGTGGTCTTTCAGACCCGGCCGACTCGCCTGCGCACGTTGCTGGGTTCATGCGTGGCGATTACCTTCTGGCACCCGTGGCGGCGTATTGGCGGCATGTGCCACTTCATGTTGCCCGGGCGCATACGCAGGCATCAGCCACTGGACGGCAGGTACGCTGACGAAGCGATGGAAATACTCATTCGCCATGCACTGGCCAATGGCACCCTGCCGGAGGAATATCAGGTCAAACTGTTTGGCGGCGGCGAAATGTTTCCAGCTCATCGCCATGACTCGCACATGCAGAACGTCGCTGACAGCAACGTTCATGCGGCGCTTGCGCTGGCCGAACAGCACCGCTTGAAGCTGATGGCTCAGGATCTGGGCAGCACCGGCCATCGCAGCATCATCTTCGACCTGTGGGACGGAAACGTATGGGTCAGGCACCAACCAATGGAAGCAATGGAAAAAGATGCCAAACAAAAAAATCAGCGTACTGCTGGTCGATGATTCGGCCGTGGTACGCCAGGTGCTGGTGGCCATTCTCAACGACACCCCCGATATTCACGTGATGGGTGCGGCGTCAGACCCGATATTCGCCATGAGCAAGCTCGCTCAGGAATGGCCGGACGTCATTGTGCTGGACGTGGAAATGCCGCGCATGGACGGCATCACCTTTCTCAAGAAGATCATGAGCGAGCGGCCGACACCGGTGGTGATCTGCTCGTCGCTGACCCAGAAAGGCGCGGAAACCTCATTGCAGGCGCTGTCTGCCGGGGCGGTGGAAATCATCACCAAGCCCACCACCGGCCTGAAGAACTTCCTCATCGATTCGGCTGCCGAGCTGGTTGCAGCAGTACGCGCAGCAGCCAACTCCAACGTCAGGAACCTCGGCAAGCGCACCGCCGCCCCGGTGCTGACCCCGGCCAGCAAACTGACCGCCGATGCCATTTTGCCGGCTGCCAGCGGCCATGCCATGGCGCAGACCACTGAACGCATCGTCGCCATCGGCACCTCGACAGGCGGTACACAGGCACTTGAAGCGGTTCTGACGGCCCTGCCCCGCGTCTGTCCCGGCATGGTCATCGTCCAGCACATGCCGGAAAAATTCACCGCATCTTTCGCCGAACGCCTGAACAGCCTGAGTCAGATCGAGGTGCGCGAGGCCAGAAACAACGACCGCATCCTGCCCGGCCTCGCGTTGATCGCCCCCGGCGGCAAACACATGATGGTCACGCGCAGCGGCGCCTACTACCACGTCCAGGTCATCGACGGCCCGCTGGTCAACCGCCATCGTCCTTCGGTGGACGTGCTGTTTCGCTCGGTGGCCAAATTCGCCGGCAAGAACGCCACCGGCATCATCATGACAGGCATGGGCGACGACGGCGCACGCGGGCTCAAGGAAATGCTTGATGCCGGCAGCGCGACAGTGGCTCAGGACGAAGCCAGCTGCGTGGTATTCGGCATGCCCAAGGAAGCGATCAAACTGAACGCGGCGCAGCGGATCATCCCGTTGCAGGAGATTCATCAGGTGATCCTGCACCGGTGAACCCGAAGCTGTCGCCGTGCAGCCAGCGTTTCTTTCGACACCCACGTTTCACGACAGAAACCCCGGGCGCACGGCAGCGCTCAGAAAAACAGCCTTATCGGGCCCACGATGGTGTCAGCAAAGCCTGATGGCCAGCGCTGGACCTGGATGACCCTGAAGCCCCGTCAGAGAATGAGACCAACTGGAAAAAAGGCTCTGCCTCCAGGTTCCTGTGCTGATTGGAAGTCCCTGATCTGTTGCTTTTATGCTCATTGCGGTAAGACGCATAGCTCCAGTGCCCAGGGGAGACATCGGAGTCCGGGCGATGGCTGCTCTGCCTCACACCGGCGGCGCTCAACTCCTGTTCGATACTGCTGATCATCCCCCTCATTTTGCCCATGTACTCTGGGCTGTAGGTGTTATCTGCACGGTCAGGCTTGGCGTAGATTGTGAATCTGAGCGCCCAGCGCCACACGCTGCTTTGCCGCCGGCATCTCTGCTTGCAGGCACTTCATGTCAGTCACTTTCCACGAGTCCACCGGGCTGTCGCTCGCCTGCAGTATTTTGCCTATCGCATTGAATGCGTTCGGTACATCCTCAGGCGCCACGCTGAGGTGGATCTTGTCTCCGGCAAACTCCCCCTTGCAGTTCGGCTCCAGGCGATCCATATGGATGAAGACTTCAGACCCCGTCATCTTGAAATGATTGGCGGCAGTCCAGCCACCGTGATTTTCACCCAGCGCGCTTTGCGCGACGTCATAAGTGGGGGCACGGTGATTAACGGCAAAACGTGTCTGTGTGTTGGCACGCACTTCGCTCTGATTCAAACGGCGCAATTCTGCACCTGCATCCTTCTTCACAGTCGGCTGGGCAATTGCCGTATTGAGTTTTAAATTGAAGGCGGGTCTGTTGATAGGCATAGCTTTTATACCTGCTACTTATCGGTCATGAAAAAAGGGGGTTACGCAGATAGCGGCAGCCTCTGCGCAACCTCTCCAACTCGCCGCTCTGCACTGGTCGTTGGCGACCTCGCAGATAGCTGCCCGCTGAGTGGTCAACAGGCACATCAGGTTCCATGAAACAGGATCAGGAAAACTGATCGCCTTTCGAGAAACCGACATCGTGTTTGATCTTGCCGTTCTCGAACTGGTCCATCCATGGCAGCACATCGGCACCGGCCGCTTTCAGGGCGCCCATGTTGTCTTTCACGGCCTGGTTGGCGCCGTCGCGCTGTCCGAAGTTACCGCCTCCGGTCCAGTTGGCGTTACCGACATCACCGATTTGCGGCTTGAAGCCCGCGCTCGTAAGCGCCTTGATCTCCGATGACAGACGCGAGGAGGCATCGGCACCGCTGGCATACTCATGGATGCTGCCGATCAGGCCAGGGTTGTTGCTGCCGTTGGCGGCTTTCAACTGATCAGCGTATTTGACCAGTCCGCTTTCCCCGCCGGCTGTCAGACCACCACCCCAATTGCTGTCCTCCACCACGATGTCGCCTTTGTAACCTGCGTCGCGGGCGGATTTGATCAGCGTGCTCTGCATATCGGCCCAACCTTGAGTGGCACTCTTGCCGCCCTCATTGAACGTATCGAGTACAAAACTCGGATGGTTTCCAAGGGCAGATACCACGTTTTTGACATCGTCGGCGGCTTGTCGGAGCTTGTCGCCGGACAAGACGTTGCCACCACCGCCATTGGCGTTGTCACGAAACGTAAACTGAATCCTGACCCCTTGTTTGTCGCCGGCATCGACCATCGCCTTGAGCTTGGCCATTTGCGCCGGGTCATTGATCTGGTCATGGGTCATCTGGATGCGAAGTGTTTCCCCTCCGGCATTTTTCACGTCTTCGACCATTTTTTGCGCTGCCTCAGGAGACGCAATTCGGTCAGGAACCGTATTCGCGCCGCCATGAGAACCCAAGCCAGTGTTATTGAACGGTTGGGTTTGATTTGACTGCTCAGACAGTCCTGAGTCTGGCGTCGAACTGGCAGCGCCGCCGGTAGAAGCAGAAGCTCGACCTGGCCCGGACGAAGCGGGGGACGGGTTCTCGGAAGGGTTATTTGCAGAAGAGTTACTTGCGGAAGAATCACCGAGCAAGCGTTTCAGCAGCGCCTGAATCAGCGTCGTCAACGCCTCGATCAAGTCACTTTGATCGCCCCCTCCTGCTCGTCCATTCCCGGTGGTGGCGGTTGTCGGCGCGCCATTCCCCCAACTCACCGTGTTCGGCGCGCGCTGGATACTTTCCGGAGGAAGAAAGTGCACGGCATTGCTCGACGATTTACCTGAATAGTCCGGACTCGGAGCCTGGTTGCCCGATGAAACAGGGGACCACCCCGGGCTGTTGTTGCTTACAGAGGTATTCATACTCATTTCATTACTCCTTTTTGTGGAGGTAACGCGTTTGGGTGAACGGGTTTTTGTGCAGGGCTTCAGAAATCCTCTTTATCGTCTGTCAGCGCTCAAGCAGATGGAGATTCATTAAAAGGGGCCCTTTAGATAAGCCCGCTCTGCGTCTCGCAAGATGGCAATATCCACGGCGTTGGGTAGCAGTCTTTTGGCCTCGGTAATGTTTGCCAGCTTGACGCTTTGAGATTCAAAGCCCATATCGGACGGTGTTCCATCGATCCGTTTGGCAAGGTAATAACGAGTTCGGGATGTTGTTCGATCGTAGTCACCGATGAAGCCGTGGAACTTCACCAGAAGCCCCGTCTCTTCGTAGACTTCCTTGAGTGCATTGGTCCTCAAGTTCAAACCGGCTTCCTGCTTTCCCTTGGGAAAAGCGTGCGTTGCGCCGAACGGGTGATTGGTCGGCTCGGTGATCCACACCCTGCCGTCGGGCTCAAAAATGATCGCTCCACTGGCGGGAGCAAGGTGCTGGGAACGCTTAAATTCCGGCTCTGTGAAGTTGACCGCCCGGGTTGTAAATCGGCGCCAGCCATCCATTGTGTTGGGGGGCGTAAATGATCTGAACGGCAGGTTGTTCATGCTGCCACGGACAGCGCTGTGGGGTACAAAAACGGCTGTGGCGTATCGATCACGCCACGTATCCAAAGCGCTGGGAGACGTGGGATTTTTAACAGTGACAACATTGCCGCGCTCGTTCTTTTGGCGATGAATATAAGGAAGCGTCTGCTTCATATCGACCAGCCACTTCTTCCGACTGATCAGTCTTTTACCGAGCTCAATGCGTTCGCTGTGATTGCCAGGACCGTGCTCTGCGCAAAGTGCGGCAATACGCGCATCCGGTATTTTTTCTATCGCTGCAATACCCTCGCGGATGTCATTACGCTCGATGTTCCGAAAGACGCGACTGGACGAATTGTCTTCACGAGACAGCATCGTGACCAGTTCCATTGGCGTGGTACCGAACTGATTACCCTTGTGCTCCCCTTGGGCGCGGAAGACCAGCGCGCCGCCAAGGTCGATGCGCACAGGTTTGTTACGGTGATTGAAGATGACATTGTCCCCCGTCAGACCGATGACATCCCAGTTCGCCAGCCAGGCATCCACAGCAAAGCCGCACTTCAACTGGCTATTTTTTGCCAGCGTATCGAGGTCTTTGGGGTTCCCTACTATCAGTTTTGAAATCAGTGCGGGCTTGCCTTTGCGGGACGCCAGCTCTATGTCAGGAACATCGATTCCTGCGGCACGGTACAGCCTGGAGGCAAGCACCTCGTTTCGAAGCCTATTGGCAGACGGGTTGGTTTTCACATACCACTTAACGCCATTGGGCGCTTGAAACAATCCACCTGGATTAGAGCCCTTGGCGCCAGAGAGTTGTTTCCATTTGTCAGTCTCGACGAGAGCGAATTCACCTCCCCTCTTGGACCGTCCTAAAACCGTCATGTCGACGACAATGAACTCACCGCTCCGGCGAGCCTGCGTAATTTCGTACCGGTTGGTGATATCCAGAATGACTTCATGTTCACTCTTGCTGGCCACCGATAACGGCAACCGGCTCTCACTGAGTGTCACCCCCTTCGCACCACTGTGGTTGAGCGCGGGAACGGCAGGCATCGCTTTCAGTACAAAAAGAACCGGTGTTTCTTTTTTCCTGTTCGCGTTCACCAGCGCAAAGCCTTGCGAAACGGCTGACACTGTCGAGGCACTGGCCACCCCGGTCGCGGTGTAAACGCCTTTAACCACGCGCAGGCCGTGAATAAGACCATGGGCTATTTCACGACTGCGGTAACCCTTGGAGGTATTCAGTAACAGCGACGCAGTCTCATCATGCAGAGATATCCCCCGATAAAGCACTTTAGGGTGATCCGACTCGGCCAACTCAATGGAGTAGCGCGGTATGGCGGCCCTCAGGTCGGCAAATTCTTCTTCGGTTGTTTCAGAGGCCGTGTACTTCTGCAGCAGTCGCATGAACTCTTTGCCGTCTATCGAATCCAGTACGCTGTCCTGCCGCCCCGCCAAACGACACTCTTCGACAGTATTGAATTGCTCCACTGGAACTCCCTTGCCTCGCCCTCGCGAAACAAAGTTGGGCACTTTATTACTGGCAGGCCCCAGTGCTGAGGT
The DNA here is from genome assembly GCF_900074915.1 of Pseudomonas cerasi. Classification (GTDB taxonomy): domain Bacteria; phylum Pseudomonadota; class Gammaproteobacteria; order Pseudomonadales; family Pseudomonadaceae; genus Aquipseudomonas; species Aquipseudomonas cerasi. The sequence continues at coordinate 777,734 of NZ_LT222319.1, read as the reverse complement.
ACTTTGAGCGTTTGAAAACCCAAGGTGACTGAAATTGTGTTTTACGGGATTTATCATTAAGCCCTCCTGAACGTTCGTCTTGCGGCACGCGATGAACATTCGTCCCTGGAGTTACAGGCATCAGGACTGTTATCAGACTCGAACGCCATCAGCCGATACTCAAAAGGCAAATAGCCACTTTTCGGGTTGATCCACTCATGGATAACGCCTGCTGATAATGAACAGCGCCCCGAAAGCAGCCAGTTGCTATCACCGAGAAAATATTGAAAATAAGCAGAACTTATAATTGGCTGAACGGCATTCATCGCAAACACTCATCGCCCGCATTTACTGGAAAATTGAGTAAATGAGTGTCGCAGTGTGCTGTGCGGTTCCATTAAGCAAACAAGAGGGACTTCTTCAATGGAGAACCATCACTGTAAGTGATCGACATTCGTGGCGATTGTCTTAAAGCCAATGCAATGAATACCTAAGCTACTTGCGTGATCGTAGTGTGTGAAGTGATCAGACATAAGTCATGCGACAACATATACATAATGCGCCATATTCAGTGACGCACTAAAAGCTCCAGACCGCACACATTTGCCCGAGCAGAGCGTGTCGCCAACGTGCAAAAGGTTAACGAGATCTGGCCGACCAACGCCCCACATGGATTTTTTCGACGTCACCCGCAGAGAAAATCGTCGGGCTGTTCGGGCACGCATGAGAAGATACCGGCACCTCACGTCAATGCTTCGTTTTTCAGGTATAAAATCCGACCGCCATGACCAGACCCGTAACACTTCAGGATGTCGCCAACCATGCCGGCCTTTCCAAGGCTGCGGTGTCGCGCTACCTGAATCGAAGTATCAGCCTGCCGCCGGAGACCGCGAAACGTATCGACACGGCGATCAAGGCGCTGGACTACCGGGGCAACAGTCTGGCCCGACGCCTGAGCAAAGGCGGCAGTGAGACCATCGGTCTGGTGCTGCCGGACATCGCCAACCCGTTTTTTGCCGAGCTGGCAGACGCGGCCGAGGAAGAGGCGTCCGCCAACGGGTATAACCTAGTGCTGTGTGTCACCCGCAACCTGCTTGAACGTGAAAGCACCTTTGTGCGCTGGCTGGATTCACGTAACGTCGATGGTTTGCTACTGGTCAGCAACCGTCCGGACGACGGCACGCTGGCCAGTCAGTTGGCGAGCTACCGCAATATCATTCTGCTCGACGAAGACGTTCCCGGCACCTCGCAGCCCAAAGTGTTCGCCGACAACCATCAGGGTGGTCGCCTGGCGACTGACTATCTGATCCGCCATGGCCATCGACGCATCGCTCATGTGTCCGGGCCGTCGGCCTTGATGAGTGCCCGCGAGCGCTATGCCGGCTACCGGGAGGCGCTGGCGCTGGCGGGCATCGCAGAGGTGCCGGAATACCTGTGCTTCGGGGATTACAGCCGTGAGTTCGGGCGTATCGCAACCGCTCAGCTGCTCACCCTGCCCCACCCTCCGGAGGCGATTTTCGCCGCCAGTGACTTCATCGCTCTGGGCGTACTCGATGTCCTGCGTGAGCGCAATATCAGCGTGCCCGGTGCCATGTCGCTGGTGGGTTTCGATGACGCCGTGTACGCCAGCCTGCTAACCCCGCCGCTGTGTACCATCCGCCAGTCCTCCAGGGAGCTTGGCCGTCTCGGCGTGGCGCAATTGCTGCAGCGCATGGCGGGCGGCGACTGTACACAGGACGTCGTGCGCGTACCCGTAGAGTTGATCTGCCGGGGCACGGTAGCAACGCGCAGTGACTGATTGCGGGGCAACCAGTAACACCCGGCCTTAAATCGGTGCACTGCCATCGGCATCCTGAAAAGCTGATGATTGCGGAAAACTGTGGCGCATCAAGGACGTACGGTGACTGGCCGGGATCGTGAAAAAAATGGCACACAATCTGCTTTCTCCAGTTCTCAAACCTGAAGACAAAGCTCATTTGTCTTTTTTTTGAAACCGCTGGTAAACCGGTTTACCGATCTGATTTGCCGCACCGGCAAACAGACTAGGAGGATGGCAATGCTGCGTTTTAGCAAGCGTTTCACCCTGACCCTCGGCGCTGTTCTGGCCTTGGCGTTGTCACCCATCATTCAGGCCCAGACCGGCAAACGTCTGGCTCTGGTGCAGGTCAACCAGCAGGCGCTGTATTTCACCCAGATTACCCAGGGCGCACAGGCTGCGGCGAAAGCTGCCGGAGCAGAGCTGGTGGTGTTCAACGCCAACGACAATCCGTCAGCCCAGAACGACGCCATCGAGGCCTATATTCAGGACAAGGTCGACGCCATTCTGGTCTGCGCCATCGACGTCAACGGTATCAAGCCTGCGGTCACCGCAGCTGCGCAGGCGGGAATTCCGGTGGTGGCAATCGACGCTGTGATTAATGGCGACAATGCCGTACAGGTCGGCGTGGATAACCGCGAGGCAGCCCGACAGATCGGCCAGTACACCGGCGAATACATCAACCGCGAACTGGCGGGCAAGGCAAGCATCGGCGTGGTGGGAGCCCTCGGCTCTTATGTACAGAATCTGCGTCTGGACGGTTTCCGCGAGGGCCTGGCAAAGACCGCCAGCCAGGCGAAGATCGTCAACACCGTCGACGGTAACAATGTGCAGGACACCGCCCAGGCGGCGGCGGAAAACCTGCTGACCGCCAACCCTGATCTGCAGATCATTTATGCCACTGGCGAACCTGCCCTGATTGGCTCGGTTGCCGCGAGCATGTCGCAAGGTGCGGGCGAGCGGGTCAGGATTTTCGGGTGGGACCTGTCCTCTCAGGCAGTGCAGGGTCTGGATGACGGCTCTGTCGCGGTGGTGGTGCAACAGAACACGCAGGCCATGGGCAAGACGGCGGTGGAGTCGGCACTGGCACTGTTGTCCGGAAAAACCGTGGCTCGCGAACAGAGTATTCCCGTCACGCTGGTGACCAAAGCCAACCTGGCAGCCTATCGCGCCGAATTCAAATAAGGGGCTCAGCATGCAGACGCCTGGCGAAGTGCCTCGGGTACAGATGAGTGCCATCACTAAACACTATGGCTCGATAGCCTCGTTACGCGGTGTCGACCTGCTGTTGCAGCCCGGTGAAGTGCTGGGGCTGGTGGGCGACAACGGCGCAGGCAAATCCACGCTGACCAAGATTCTGTCAGGTGCGGAGTTACCCACCAGCGGACGAATCGCCATCGATGGCGAGGAAGTCAGTTTCAGCGGTCCGGCAGATGCACAGCGCTGCCATATCCAGATGGTGTATCAGGACCTGTCGCTGTGTGACACCGTCGATGTGGCCGGAAACCTCTTCATGGGCCGCGAACCGATGCGCCACGTGCTCGGCGTGCCGTTGCTCGATGAGACGCGCATGCACCGCGAAGCACGGCAGATTCTTGAAGCATTGGGCATCACCATTCCGGATACCCGCGCGCAGGTACGACACCTTTCCGGTGGCCAGCGCCAGGCCGTTGCGATTGCCCGCGCGGCAGCCTTCGGGCCTAAGGTTCTGATCATGGACGAGCCCACCGCTGCCCTCGCGGTAGCCGAAGTCGAAGCGGTGCTGGAGTTGATTCGTACCATCAGCCGCCAAGGCGTCAGCGTGATTCTGATCACCCACAGGTTGCAGGACCTGTTTCTGGTCTGTGACCGCCTCATGGTGATGTATGACGGCGCCAATCTGGCCGAGCGAAGGATCGCCGACACCGACCTCAACGAGGTCGTCGAACTCATCGTCGGGCACAAATTCACTGCCCGCTCCGCTAGCGCCTGAAAGGATATGACGCCATGAAAACGCTCGATCTCACGCGCCAACGCATTCTGCCGCAGTCGCTGTTCAAGCGCCTGCTGCACGACTTTCCCGGCGTGGTCAGCATCGGCCTGTTTTTCGCCCTGTGCTTTGTGCTGTTCGCGCTGGTGACCGATAACTTTTTAAGCGGTGCCAACCTGCTCAACGTTATCCGGCAAAACGCGCCGTTACTGATTGTCGCGGTGGCGATGACGCTGGTGGTCACCACCGGCGGCATCGACCTGTCCGTTGGCTCGACCCTGGCGCTGGTCGGTGCGCTGGCAGCCATGGCACTCAATGCCTGGCATTTGCCCTGGCCGCTGGTTCTGCTAGGCGGGCTTGCCGTCGGCGCGATGATCGGGGCGCTGAACGGCTACTTCATCGCCTACGCGGGCATCCCGGCCTTTATCGTCACCCTGGCCACCCTGACCATTATTCGTGGCCTGGCGATGCTGCTGACGCAAGGCTATTCGATCCCCGTTCCACACGAGGAAGCAGCGTTTCTGGCCTTGGGTCGCGGCTGGTTTCTCGGCGTGCCGCTGACCGCCTGGCTGGCCTTGCTGGTCACACTGGGCGGGGTGTTGGTGCTCGGCAAAATGCGCTTTGGCCGCTACCTCACGGGTATCGGTGCCAACGCTGAAAGCGTGCGCCGTGCCGGGGTGAATCATCGCGGGGTGCTGCTGCGGGTCTACATGCTCAGTGGCATGGCGGCCGCCCTGGCCGGCATGATCGTCACGGCCAGGCTGGGCAGTGGCTCCTCGAATCAGGGCGAAGGTTTCGAACTGGAAGTGATTGCCGCCGTGGTCCTCGGCAGCACCAGCCTGTTCGGTGGCTTCGGCACGATTGTCGGCACACTGTTGGGGGTACTGACCATGGCAGCGATCAAGAACGGGCTGATTCTGGCCCACGTCTCACCGTTCTACACGCAAATCGCCACGGGCCTGATCGTACTGCTGGCGATCTGGCTGAACACACGCATTCTACGTACCGGCCGCCCACTCGGGAGGGCTGGAGCATGAGCCTGTTTCGTCATCCTTCACCCCTTCCACTCGGCGTCGACAGCGGCCATGCCATGACGGTGCTGGGGCCAATGCCGGTCGAGCGCCTTGGCGTCACCCTGATGCACGAACACATTCTGCTCGACGCATCGGGCAAATGGGTCGCACCCAGTTGCTGCGGCGAACGGCACCTGGCCGAGCGCCCGGTGAGCATCGAACTGCTCGGCGAGCTGCACATGAACCCGCTGGTCAGCCGCGACAATTGTCAGTTGTTCGATGTCGACCTCGCGTGCGAAGAACTGCTGAAGTACCGGGCGCTGGGCGGGGAAACGGTGGTCGATCCGACCAACCTGGGCATCGGCCGCGACCCGCAGGCCTTGCAGCGGATTTCCCGTCTCACCGGCCTGAATATCATCATGGGTGCCGGTTTCTATCTGGAACCCTCGCACCCGCATTACGTGCACGAACGCTCGGTTGAACAACTGGCGGAGCAGATCATTCATGACGTGGGCGGCGGTGAAGAGAAGCCCGAGGTGATTGCCGGCCTGATCGGCGAGATTGGTGTTTCTGCCGCGTTCACGGCTGACGAAGAAAAATCACTGCGCGCCGCAGCCCGTGCAAGTGCTGCGACCGGCGTGCCGCTCTCGGTGCACCTGCCTGGCTGGGAGCGCCTCGGCCATCGGGTACTGGACATCGTTGAGGCTGAAGGCGCCGACCTGCGCCATACGGTGCTGTGCCACATGAACCCGAGCCACAGCGACCCTGCGTATCAGCATGCGCTGGCGGCACGCGGCGCGTTTCTGGAATACGACATGATCGGCATGGGTTACTACTTCGCCGACGAGCACGCGCAGTCGCCCAGCGATGAAGAAAACGCGCGGGCCATCGTCGCTCTGATCGAGCACGGCTTCGGCTCGCAGGTGCTGTTGTCTCAGGACGTCTTTCTGAAAACCATGCTGACTCGCTATGGCGGCCATGGTTATGGCTACCTGCTGAAACACTTTGTCCCGCGCCTGCGCCGTCATGGCGTTACCGGTGAACAACTCGAAAACCTTTTGATCGACAACCCGCGCCGGGTCTTCCAGCGCGGCTTCCAGGCTCCTTTTTCATCGCAGAGGAATGCAACGTCATGAAACAGTCCGTATTGCTGGCTGGCGAATCATGGGTCAGCACGTCAACCCACATCAAGGGCTTCGATCAGTTCGACAGCGTCACCGCGCACAATGGCGCACGGCGTTTGCTTGCGGCGATGGCAGACAGCGACTATCAGATCACGCAGATGTGCGCCGATCAGGCACAGACTGACTTTCCGGCCACGGTTGAAGCACTCAGTCAGTATCAGGCGGTGATCCTCTCCGACATCGGAGCCAATACCCTGCTGCTGCACCCGGACACCTGGCTGCGTGGCAAGCGTACGCCCAACCGCCTCAAAGCCCTTCGCGAATACGTCTTGCAGGGCGGTGCATTGATGATGGTCGGCGGCTACTTCAGCTTTCAAGGCATCAACGGCGGCGCGCGCTACCGCGGAACGCCTGTCGAGGAAGTCTTGCCTGTGCGCTGCCTGCCTTACGACGATCGTGTCGAAGTGCCGGAAGGCTTTCTGCCGCAGATCAACAGCGATCACCCGATACTGCAAGGCCTGGGCGGCGAATGGCCGTACCTGCTTGGCTACAACGAAGTTGAGTTGCATCCCGAAGCTCAATTGCTGGCCACCGTCGAAGGCTCTCGGCACCCGCTGCTTGCCGCGCGCGAAGTCGGTGCCGGACGCTCTCTGGCCTGGACCAGCGACCTTTCCGAACACTGGCTGCCGGAAGCTTTTCTCGACTGGGAAGGCTATCGCCGCTTCTGGATCAACAGCCTCGACTGGCTGACCCGCCGTACCTGACCGGAGGCTCCGATGCTCGATGACCCGATAGCCCTGACCCGTGCACTGTTAGCGTTCCAGACCCTCAACCCGCCGGGCGACGAGGAAGCGTGTGCGGCTTTTCTTGCCGAGCAGCTGAGCCGCCACGGTTTTGTCTGCGAGCTGCAGCGTTTCGGTGAGCGCCGTTTCAATCTGGTCGCCTGGCTTGAGGGCGACGGCCCCGGCAAACCGCTGGGGTTTACCGGCCATCTGGATACCGTACCGCTCGGCAATGCCACCTGGAGTCACTCGCCGTTTGCCGGTGAGATTGTCGAAGGCCGGCTGTACGGGCGAGGATCCAGCGACATGAAAGCGGGCATTGCCGCCTTCATCGTGGCCTGCCAGCGCAGCCGTGATTCCATTCGGCGCGGGCCCGGCGTTCGCCTGATACTCACCGGCGGAGAGGAAACCGGCTGTAACGGCGCCAAGGCACTGTGCAGTGACGCGCCCCACTTGCTCGGTGAACTGGGCGCACTGCTGATCGGAGAGCCGACGGCCAACTACCCGATACTCGGGCACAAAGGCGCGTTATGGCTGCGCTGCGCCAGCCATGGCCTGACGGCCCACGGCGCCATGCCGGAAGAAGGCGTGAACGCTATCTACCTGGCCGCCGAACACATTGGCCGCGCGCAGACCTTTGAAGTAGGCCCTGCACATCCGCTCATGCGCAAGCCGACGCTGAACGTCGGCACCATCAGCGGCGGCCTGAACATTAATTCGGTGCCGGACTACGCAGCGTTCACCCTGGACCTGCGCACTGCACCGAATCTGGACCACGATGAGATTCGCGGACGGCTGGCGGCCCACCTCGGCAGCAGCGCGGAGTTGAGCACCCTGATTGATCTGCCTGGTATTTGTGCCAGCCCCGACGAGCCTTGGGTGCAACAGGTTTTTGCACGCTGCCAGGCCTTGCATGACGCTCCCCTGGAGGAAAAGGCAGTGCCCTACTTTACCGATGCTGCCGTGCTGCTCCCCGCCATCGGCTATCCGCCCACCCTTATTCTCGGCCCGGGGGAGCCCGCTATGGCGCACAAGGTCGATGAGTATTGTGAAGTCGACAAACTTCACCAATGCGTCGAGTTGTATGCCGGATTGATCGAAGACTGGACAGCCCTGCACGTGTGATGCGGAGCGTTGCGCAACTCTGCCAGTGCGTGCCGTTTAGCACACCTGCACTATTTGATTTAACTGCGCACTCGTTGAGTATTGTCGCTGCCTTTAGCGCGGAACAGGCTGTGCCTGAACAGCCTTGACGAGCATCGGCTTACTTACCCGTCAGGTAGTAACTGACTCCATAAAAAGGTAATGTTCCATGAATAAAGAATTGATGATGCGCGAACTCAACGAGCAGGAAATGTCACAGATCAACGGTGGCATGAGCACCGGCGAAGGCGTTGCGGCCATTGGTGTGGTGGTGGCGGCTACCGCTCTGGCGCCTGCGACTGAGGTCGGTGCCGGAGTGATACTGGCCGGTGTGGCAGCTGTCAGCGCTTTTGATGCGTTCCAAAGCTACCAGATGGCGCAATAACACGTTTTGTCATGCTGCGTGAACACTGTGCTACAGGCACTTATGCAGTAATTAGGAGAACCCTATGACATCCGATCGTTATAAGGTATTTGGGAAAGCCGTCAATTCGTCATTACTGTTCTGGCTCACAGCGGTTTCTTTTCTGATCGCCGCCAGCCTGGACTTTCAATGGAGCTACATTGGATTCGCCGGCATGTTTGCAGCTGTCGCTGTTGGCGGCCTCAGTGAAAACGCTCATAGCGACCAGGAGAGTTGACATGATGTCCCGGCCCCTAGAAACCATTAACACTCATGAACTGACAGATGCCGAATTGCAGCGGGTGTCCGGTGGTGCCGATTTCACCATCATGCCGGTACCCGGTGTTGGCGTGATCAAGCCTGATCCGGTCTGCGTCTATCCATTCCCTGACGTGCCTCCACCGTCAGACATTCGTGGGCCATTCATTGGTTGATGCCCTGTGTGCCCTGGCCAGATCAGGGCACATTCACCCGCCTCTCGCGAACCGACAACAGGTTCAGGCGCAATTCCGATGGTCGCAGCGGCTTGGACAGTACGGACACTTCCGCGCCATGCAACGATTCAAGAACGACGTCCATCTCTCGCCCGGTGACGATGAGTGCCGGTACGTCCCAGCCTCGGGCAGCCCTTATGCTTTCGATGCAATCAAGGCCGTTGGCCGTCGTACCCAGATCATAATCGGCGACGATGATGTCGCAATTGGTAGTCAGGCCCTCGGCTGAAAGCGCGGTCTGGACTTCGCACCCCCATCGTTCCAACAAAGCGGCGGTGGCCATCAGCACGTTGCGGTCGTCTTCCACCAGACAGATCCTGACGCCTTTAAGCAGGCTGTCGCCCAATGGTTTTCTGCGCACAGGCTGTACCGGAGCACTCACTTCTTCAAGTCCGTGAATGGTCACCGTGGTGCCGCGGTTGACCCGCGAATCGATAGTGATCTGTACTTCCAGAATCTGACTGAGTCGCTTGACGATGGACAACCCCAGCCCTACGCCTTCCACGTCCTTGTCGCGCACATGCCGGATACGGTAAAACTCGTCGCAGACTTTGGGCAGATGCTCCGCCGCAATGCCACGCCCCTGATCGTGCACGCTGATCGACAAGCCACCGTTGCGGCGACGCACACCGATCAGCACCGGGTGCTCGGGGGCATATTTGAGTGCATTGGACAGAATGTTCTGCACCATCGTGGCAAGCAATGTGGCATCGACTCTGACCCAGCGTCGACAAGGCCGGACTCTCAACTCCACGCCGGCCCATCGGGCAGCCGCCGTATTTTGCTGCACGATTTCATTGAGCATGTCGCCCAGATTGACCACGTCCGACTTGGCCGACACCTTGCCGCTGTCCAGCGTGTAGATATCCAGAATCGAGCGAAACAACTGCGAAAGGTTGTGCAGGGAACGATCGATGTTGTCGACCAGTTGCCGCTCGTATTCGCCAAGCGGGCTGGCGCGCAGGCACGCAGTGAACATGCCGATGGAGTGAATGGGCTGGCGCAGATCATGGCTCGCCTGGGCGAGAAAACGCTCTTTTTCACGGTTGGCGACAGTCGCCTGCTCTGACGCCTGCCGAGCCCTTACCAACAAAATGTGAGCGTAGCCGGTCACCAGAATTGTGACAGCGATCAGCATCAGTACCACAAATGGTTGCGCCTGCCAGTAAGGCGTCAATTGATAGATGATCAATATCGCCAGCAGCGCGAGCGAGGCTGCAATCGCCAGATAACGCGAGCCGAAGCGCATACCGTTACCCAGGGTCACCCAGACCATCACACTGAAAATCGGCAGCGTTGCTTCACCACCCACGACCAGGCCGACGGAAATTGCGGTGTAGTCATGCACCATCCCGAAGACACGGCGCACCGGAAAAACACCCGGGTAAGTGATGATGTGCTGGCGCAGAATCAGAGACACCACCAGAAAGGCGACGTAATAGAGAATGATCGGTTGATACTTCGCTACATCGAGCCCAGGCAGAAACCCCACCAGCGACACATAGATGATCGCGCAGGTTGCCACGATCAGCCTCAGCGTTGCCTGACCCCGTTCAGCGTTTTTCCGGTCGTCCATCAACGCACCTCGATTTACTGCGAACTCATACCGCTTGGGATCGTGCGCAGTACAGGCTTGTGGTGTGCCATTTTGCACGGCAACTTAATTACACTTCAGTCGCCACCATCATCTGATTGGCGTCCTGCAAACCGGCCTTTCCAGAGTGTCGCGGCAGCGCGTAAATAATGACTCTAATTTTGTATCACAGGCGATACATATTGTTGCTATCGAGTATGATAACCCGACTAAAAATTCGGAAGCAGAGGCATGGCGTGCAGAATCATAGTGGCTGACGACCACCCCTTATTTCGCGAAGGCATGTTGCGCACCATCGAACGTCTACTGCCAGAAGCACTCATTGAGCAAGCCGGCAATTTCAATGAAGTGCTGACGCTGGCGCGCTCCGGTGACGAAGTTGACACACTGATTCTCGACCTGCGCTTTCCCGGTCTGGAGTCGATGCACACCATCGCCGAACTGCGCAATGAGTTCCGACGCACCTCGATCATCGTGGTCTCGATGATCGATGATCCGGAGACCATCTCCCAAGTCATGTTGAACGGCGCTGATGGCTTTATCGGCAAGAACATCGACCCGCAGGAAATAACCGACTCCATCGTCGCTATCCGTCAGGGCGAAGTCGTCGTCAAGTACAAGTCTGAAGGATCAATTTTCAACGAATCGGCCGTTAATGCGCTAAGCCCTCTTACTGCCCGTCAGAAACAAGTACTTGGCCTGGTGGCTGCCGGTAAAACCAACAAGGAAATCGCCAAGGATCTGGGTATCTCGCCTTTCACTGTGCGTATACATGTTTCTAGCCTGCTCAAGGTGCTGGGCGTGTCCACCCGAGCGGCCGCCGCAGCGCAATTCTCCAGCCTGGCGATCAAGTAAGTGCTTGAAAAACGTTCAGTCGTCGATGTTCAGACTGCCAAGGTCAGATGCCAGTTGCAGCTTGGCGTTATGCCAGTTGACCAACGATTCCACACGTTTCTGAGTCGCTAAGGCCAGATCATTCTGCGAGCGCAGAAGCTCGAGAATACTGCCCACCCCGGCTTTGTAACGCCCTTGGGCAATTTCATAAGACTTGCTCGCACTCTCGACAAACAGACGACTGATGGCCAGTGCCCGGGTTCTGGATTCCAGCGCCTGCTGACTCTTCCAGACGCTCAACGCAATACTGTTTTCAACCTCATGCAACGCCTGTTCGCGAGCAGCGCTTTCGTAACTGGCAGCCTTCGCCCTGCGCCGATTGAGAAAGCCATCGAAAATCGGCACCGTGATTTGCACACCGATTGTCCAGGTGTCTATCTCCTGACGGGTGGAAACCTGCTCGATGGGCGTATCCTGGCGACTGTAGTTACTGAACAGCGAGATGGAGGGTCGGCTCTGAGCTTTCGCCTCATCAACTCTTGCCTGACTCGCCGCCCAGTCCGCACGGGCTTTTTCTATCGAGGGATGCAGCGCCCTGGCCTGCTCCATCAATGCATTGACGTCCCCCAGAAATGCTACGTCCTCACTGCCCGGCTCATCCAACGCAACCAGTTTGAGCGGGGCACCGGGTGATAACCCGAGCTGGCTGGCCAATTCGCCGCGCGCCGCTGCCAGGTCGCCTTCCGCCATCACTCGATCCAGCTGCGCTTCGGCAAAATCGGATTGTGCCTGCAGACGATCAGTCTGCTCACCGGCGCCAGCACGGTATTTCGCGTCAGCAGCTTTCAAGCTGTTGTCGGCAAGACGTTCTGCACTGACTTTGGCCTGCAACAGCGCGGTGTTGGCCTGCACCTGGTAAAAGACTCTGGCGGTGGCAAGCATCGACTTCTGCACTTCCTCAATGCGGCTGCTACTGGCGGCGTTCAATAATTGCCGGGCACTTTCGACTTTTGCGGCGCGAAGACCGAAGTCAAATAGCACCCAGCTCATGTTCACGCCGTAGATGCTGGTACTGGCGTCCAGTCTTGAATTGGCTTCGGAGAACCCCGGATAACGCGTGGTCTTGCCGGCCCGGCCTTTTTGAAACTGCCCTTCCACGGTCGGGTAGTAGGCCGAATGCTCGGCGTCCATCTCCGCTTGACGCGCCAGCTCGGTCAGCCACGCTTCACGCAACTTGGGATCGGCACACAACGCGACAGACACCGCCGTCGCGAGGTTCAGGGTATCGGGAAGCCGACTGGAACCAGGGCACGCCGGTACGCGGTTATCCGCCATGCACAGCGACGCCAGCAATATACCGGCGACGCTCGACAAGGCCCATTTGCCGACACGGCGCATCACGGCTCGGAGCCCTGCGCTGAAGGCTCTCCGAGCACGGGGCCGTCGTAGGCAATTCGACCATTGGCCAGCGCCACGACCCGATCCGCCGATCGAATGGTTTCCGGTCGGTGGGCGACAATGATCCGGGTGATGTTCAGCGTCTCAAGCGCCTGATTGACCGCCGCTTCGCGAGTAATGTCCAGATGGCTGGTCGCTTCATCGAGAAACAGCAACTGCGGTCTTTTATAAAGCGCCCGGGCCAGCAATACCCGCTGCTTCTGACCGCCGGACAATACAGTCCCCATGTCACCCACCAGCGTGTTGTAGCCCATCGGCATCTGGGCGATGTCATCGTGGACAGCGGCCAGCCGTGCACACTGCTCAATCCATTGCTGGTCGGCACTGGTCTCGAAAAAGCTGATGTTGTCGCCAATCGACCCGGCGAACAGCACATCATCCTGAAGTACCGTGCCGGTCAGGCGCCGCAGCCTGCTGACATGATCAGGCCCGACCGGCTGTCCATCCAGCAGAACACTACCGGCGCTGGGTGCCAGGATGCCGAGCATGACGTTGAGCAAAGTGCTTTTGCCGCCACCCGACGGACCGACGATGGCGACCGACTCGCCAGCGCGAACATGGATCGACACACCATCCAGCACGTAAGGTTCGTACTCGGAATAGCGAAAGCGTACATCACGTACTTCAAGGCTGGGCACGTTCTCACTGCTGGCGTCATCCGACCCATCCAGTCCCGAAACCGGCTCGGCGTCCTGCAGCACAATGTCGGCTAGACGCTCACCATGCAGGCGCAGCATGATCACGTCGACGATCTTGTCGATCAGCGCGGCGACGCGGCCGTTGAACTGCTCTTTGTACGAGTTGAATGCAATCAGCATCCCGGCACTGAACTGCCCCTCCAGCACCAGCGTGGCGCCCAGCCAGATCACAATGATCGTCACCAGCCCGAACAGTACGCCGTTGAAGGTGCGATAAGCCAGTTGCAGTTTCTGGGGGTGCAAGCCGGCGTTGATTTCCTCCACCAGCAAGGCGCTCCAGGCGCTGCAACGCTGCTCAGGACGATTGAAAAGCTTGATGGTGCGCACGCCGCGCACGCTTTCCAGAAAGTGTGATTGTTGACGAGCCGCATGGACCAGCTGATTCTCGCTGGCACGCCGCAACGGCCCGAACCATGCCCAGCGCGCCAAGGCATAAATCACCATCGCCACCACGGCTACCAACGCCAGTTTAGGGCTGTAAGCGATCATCAGTCCCAGCGTAATGACCGTCATCAGCCCGTCGAGTATGGCTTCAATGAACGACGTGGTGACTGTCTGCTGGATCGACTTCAGAGAGCCGAAGCGCGAGACGATATCGCCAAGATGGCGGCGCTCGAAAAACGCTACTGGCAAACGCAGCAGATGAGTGAACACATTAATCTGCCACTGCGCACCGAGCATTGTACTCAGGTACATAAGCGCCCACCCACGGGCCAGCGCAACGGTATGCTGCATGATCAACAGAATGCCGAAGCCGATGGCCAGCACCGCCAGCAGATCCAGATCAGCGCTGACCAGCACCTTGTCGATCACGGTCTGCATGAAAAACGGGCTGAGAATAGTGCACAGCTCCAGCGCCAGTGCCAACAGCAGCACGTGGGTGAGCACCCGGCCAAACCCGTGCACTCGCCCCAGCAACTTGCGCAACGAAATCGGCGGCCGGGCAGCCACTGGCTGGAAATCACTCTCGGGCCACACCTCCAGCGCCACGCCGGTAAAGGCCGCCGACACCTCATCCAGAGACAGCTTGCACAGGCCACGCGCAGGATCGTGCAGCACCACGCCGTACGCCGTAACCTCCCTGAGCACCACGAAGTGATTAAAGTTCCAGTGCAGCACACAAGGCAGTTGCAGTTGACCCAGCGCACTCAGTTCAACGCGCAATGCCCGGCTGCCAAGCCCGAGTTGCGCGGCCATGCTGATCAGTTGCTTGAGGTTCACGCCTTTCATCGACGGCGAAAGGCGCTTACGCAGAGAAAAAAGGTCGATGTGCTGTCCATGGTAACGGGCAATCATGGCCATGCACGCCAGACCGCATTCAGTGGCTTCGGTCTGCAACACCACCGGCAGTTTGGTTCCAACCCCGAAAGTGAACGCATTTTTGAGGTTCAAAGGCGTTTTCCTATTCCGCGCAAAGGCTCGAGCAGCCACTCATAGAGCGGCAGCTTTTCCTGCATGATGTCGGCGTCAAGCTGCATGCCGGAGCGCAAGCGCTCGCGTTTGCCCTGACCCTCGATGACTTGTGACGCCAGCGCGACCGTGACCCGATAGAAAGGGCCTTGCTCGCGCATCTGCTCGGAAACATTGCCCAGCGTCATGACTTCCTCAGCAGGCAATGCAGTACGTGAAATCGACGACACCCTGCCCGGCTGCAGGCCGAAGCGCTGATAGGGATAGGCTTGGTAACGCAACATCACGGTATCGCCAGCGCGCACGAAGCCCACCGAGCGACTGGGCAGATACAACTCCGCGTGCAGCTTTGCATTGGCAGGCACGATGCTCAGGAGCGGCCGCGCACTGTCGACCCGTGAGCCGTTGGAGACCGCGATGGCGGTTGCCTCACCGGCCGTTGGTGCAGTAATCAGGACCTCCCGTTTGGTTTCACTTTCGACCAACTGGTCCTGATTCTCGGCCAGCCTGCGTTGCAGATCGGCTAGTTGCTTGCTGTGGTTGAACGGCAACTCGACCAGCTCCGCGCGCAGCCTGGTGCTTTCGGCGCGCACTGTCAGCAGCGAGCGATTCAGCTCTTCACCACGCAGGCGCATGTCCAGCACGGCGTCTTCTTTTTCCTGAAGCTGATCACGGGACACATAATCCTGGCGTTGCAGATTGGCGTAGCGTTCGGCAATCCCTTTGGTTAACGCCAGCCGCTGACGCGCCAGGTCGATTTGCGCGAGTATTTTCTGCTGTTCGGTTTCCAACGCTTCGACTTGACGCTTTTTGCCTTCCAACTCCTGCTGATGCAGGGCCAGGGTCTTGTCGATCTCCTGAGTCAGGCTTTCCTGACGTCGTTTGATCGAGAGGCTGATCGCCCGTTGCGCACCGCCCGCTTCGCCGTTTTGCGTATCGCTGGACAACGCCATCAACACAGCGTCGGCATTCACCGGCTGCCCTTCGCTGATGCCCAGGTTGTTGACCACCCCGGCTTGCGGCGCATAAATCCTGATCAGACCTGTTTCAGGCAGCACCACACCGCTCGCCGCCGTACGTTTGGTGTATGTAGCGAAAGTCAGAAACAGCCCCATGCAGATGCAGAACAGTAGCGCGACGGCGGCTGCCAGGCGCATCGATACCGGGCTGATCAACAAGACCGTACCCAGCGTGCTGCGCTTCTGAGCGGCGAGCGCTTCAGGTCGAAAGAGCATAAATATGCATCGCGTCGATCATCAGGAATGCGCCATAAGAAACCACAGGGCTCGACAGTATTTAAAGAGAGGGGCGAATAGAAGCCGGACAGTTTCATATAGCCGTCACATGAGTAACGGGCAAACCCTGCACCGACCGACTGAACGTCACCGTATTTAAAGCGCGACGTATTAAAGCGTTGGCGACCGACCACCTCAATAGCACACATGAACTAGTCGCCAAAAGACAGCGGCACAGATAGCTCATGTGTACTATTGCTACTCGCGTCAGGGGATGATTTTAATAACGCTCTCTGCCGTAGGTCGCTGCTACGGAAGACTTGACTTTTCAATGACCCGCTTAGAGGAAATGACGCGATGACTCAAGCAATTAACCCAAAAAAAGCACACGAAACGCTTCATACCGGTCAGGCAGTTCGACTGTTGAACGAGGCAGAGCTGGACTGCGTGGGAGGCGGTATTGAGTTCAGTGCTTTTGGTTATACCTTCGCAGGCGGCGAGTCGTTTGCCCCCGGCTATAACTACGCCTCTATCACCAACTCGCGCGGTATTCCAATTTATTACACCACCTGGCAGAACTGATAAGGCCATCGCATGCAAGTGACAGGACCCGGACTGCCTCCGGGTTCCGTACTCACGAACATCTAAAGCCTGCGTTATACAGCGCGCCGACATTGCCAGGTTCTGGACGAAACGCCGGCGCGAAGGTCAGGCAAGGCAAAAGCAGTCGCGGAGCGGCCGAGGTCGCGTTCGACGCTACATGATGTAAAGAGCATGCTGACTGGACGCGCATCCCGCCCCGTTTCTTTAACGCAACGTCCCCAAGCGCACCCACTTTTCGTACAGAGCCTGCCCCCCTTTTCTTTTATATAATATCTGTGTACCGCCATCGACGCGCTGAACACATGACGTGCCTCTCAGCAGTACTGGACTGACCAGGAAAACGTGATGTCGATTCTCTCCCGATGCAGAGACCTGGAAATGATCCAGGCGTTGTTGCGCATGGCAGTGATTGCCACCTCTGCACTGTACGCATTGATCATGCACGCACTGGACGACATGTCCGGCAGCCGAATGTGGGTCATTCTCGGCTATTGCCTGGGCTTCGCCATCGTTGGTATCGGGCTTATCTGGCGTATTGCAGTACGGCCCGGTGTGTCTACCCGGCGCAGAATGTTCGCGCTGGTCGTCGATAACATGGCCGGGATCGTCACAATCACTGTGGGTGGCGAACCGATGCTGCCGGTTTACTCGGTAATGCTCAGCATGACGGTGGGGTATGGCATGCGTTACGGGCGCAATTACCTGTTGCTGGCGACCGGCTTTGCCTTGGCGTCTTTGTGCCTGATCATCCAGCTCACCCCTTTCCTTCAAGAGCATCCCGCCGTTGCGGTGATGATGATCCTGACCATGCTGGTGCTGCCGTCGTTCGTTTACTTCCTGCTCTCGCGATTGCACATCGCACTGAATGAAACCCAGGCGGCCAATGAGGCGAAATCAAGGTTTCTTGCCCAGGCCAGCCATGATCTGCGGCAACCGATTCACTCCATCAGCCTGTTTACTGCCTGTCTGCGCGACGCTTCATTGGGCACAGACGAGCGCCGCCTGGTCGATAACATCGACCGGGCACTCAGCGCTGTAGAACAGCTTTTCCGCTCTCTGCTGGATATCTATACCCTCAATCAGGGAGAAGTGAGTCCACGCCTCGAGACGATTGATGTGGACGCATTAATCAATGGCCTGGTCAGCCAGAACAGTGAGGCGGCCAGCTGGGCCGGTGTCGAAATCCGCGTGCGCCCGTGCCGGCAACAGATACGCAGCGACCCTGCGCTGCTTCGCACCCTGCTGCAAAACCTTATCTCGAACGCCTTTAAATATGCCCCCGGCAAACCCCTGCTTATTGCTTGCAGACCCCGCAAGGGGACGTTGGACATCGGCGTCTACGACATGGGCCGCGGTATTTCGGAAAAGCATCTCCCTCATTTGTGCAACGAGTTTTATCGCGTCCGCGAAGAGCGTGATCAGGACATTGAAGGCGTAGGGCTTGGGCTAAGTATCGTCAAACGCATCGCCGGTCTGCTGAAGCTGCACATCCGGATTGGTTCGCGCCTGGATAAAGGCACTGCGGTTGTCATCAGCGGGCTACCGATTGTGGCGGCACGGCAAATCGCGCACGCTCCGGACATCGACTGGAACAAACACCTGTTGGGCGGTTTACGTGTTCTGCTGATCGAGGATAATTACAACGTGCTGCAGGCCACCGCGATGCTGCTGCGCAAATGGGGCTGCGACGTCCAGACCGCTTCCGCCACCCCTCAAGCGAGCGTCGATTGCGATCTGGTCGTTACCGACTTCGACCTCGACCGAAGCGCCACAGGCGCAGACTGCATTAGCTACCTCAGCCAACTGCATGGCCGCCGGATACCTGCAATCGTCATCACTGGCCACGAGATTCAGCATGTACAGCAATCGCTGAATGACCCACAGATACCGGTTCTGTCCAAACCGATACGGCCTGCGGAGTTACGTTCACTGCTCCTGAGTTTCAAGATGGACTTGATGCAGACGACACGTCGCGCGTCTCTTACCGGGTCCTGAGTGCGACAGTCAGCCAACAGCGCACGTTAGTTTGATTACAACGGCGTTATAGTTCGCTAGTACACCTGTACTATAGTGAATACTTACGCCGTTAGCCTAAGCTAAGAAAGAAACGACTTCATTATATATAGACGCTGAAAAGCTTGTCACCGCAAGGCTTTTTCGCATGTTTCTGTCTGTCTATAAAAACCTTCAACAACTGATTTACCATCAGGGGCATTCGGCATGGGCAATTATTATTCACTGGCGCGGCTAAAAGGTTTAGCGGTTGCGATAACAGTCATGGCCGCTTTAACGGCCTGTTCGACGGGGGGCAGTAACCCTCTTGGCGGGCTTGATGCGTTGACGGGTGAGCCTAAGTTTGAGCCTGACTATATAAAAGCCAATATCATTCCCAAAAAATCGACCAAATCTCAAATCCGGGCGAAATTTGGTGCTCCGAATTCGGCGGAAGATGATGTCGGCGACAACTCCGCACAGTGGTCATACGAGCGTGGCGAATCAGGCGTGGCAATGCTGAAGAAAATGGCCTACAAGTACAGTTACAAGTACGGCGCCGGAACGTCGAACTCAGTATTGGCGCAGGCAGATGGTCACTTGGGAGATGCCGAAGATGTGATGGATGACGTCGGTACCGTCACAGGAACGAAGAGTACGGGTATGAAGAAGGTGATCAACAGGATAGTCATACTCTTCAACGGCGAGACGGTCGACCGGTTCTATACATACTGACCGCTCAGCAATAAGTGTGAAGCCGGTAATGCTGCGATTACCGGCGGTTCAGCCTGTCATTTTTGAAGTGTAAACTCGGCCTTGTCGAAAGACAGCCAGCAGGAATCGTTGTCGGTCCATTTTGACTCGCTGGTGCCGAGAACACCCTTCATCAGAATCTTGTCGCCTTTCTTTAATCCGCTGATCTTCTTCTTGTTCACCAGCAGATCATCGCGGGTCAGCCCTTGACCGGTGCATTTGGGGTTCTTGGGGTCGGTGAAGATGATCGCAATCTGATTCTGACCGATGGCTGTTCCTGTCTTGGTAATGCGCTGCACGATGCCAGGGATGATCAGCGTGTTAGCGTCCCACTTTTCCTTGGCAGTGACCTCATTGGTTTCCCAGTCGTTCCAGATTTCCGTCAATGTCGTTTGCTTGGCAGTTGTCAGCCCCCGAAGATCCCCGCTCAGCAAATCTCCGGTCTGATCAAAGACCCCGTTTGTCACCGACATGGCCTGATCAAGCCCCGCGCATCCTGACAAGGCCAGAACTAACGGAAACAAGGCTGCACTTTTCATTCACATACTCCGCCGACTGATCGATGCAGGAGTTACCCACGCATCCATTATTTAAGTAACCACGACCTGCACATCGCACGGGACTGTATCTACGACCTGAGGGCGTATCAATAGTACAGATGCGCTATACGGCGTACTGTTTTTGATCACAGAAACAAGCCATTAAATTTTTATGTCACCCCCGCAAAAACCTGGACCTTCCTCGAGCCGGTCCAGGCTAACTGACAGGCATTAGAACAACGCCCGGAAAATTTAACCGGGCGTTATGAGAGTCTCTTTCAGGATCAGAATCTATACGTCGCCCCAATACCGTATAAACTCGCACGGCTTTTGTACGTCGCACTGTAACTGCCCAGTGCATTGGCGCGACTGACATCGACACTTTCTTCCTGAAGATACGAGTAGGCGACATCCAGGCTCAGTTGTGGCGTGACGTCATAACCCGCCCCTACACTGAAGACCTCGCGATCCCCGGTCGGCGTACGGGGTGAACGCCCGGTATTACCGGTCGGCGACTGATCGATAATCACGCCCGCACGCAACACCCACTGCGGATCCAGCCGATACGCAGTACCGAGCGCGTAAGCCCATGTATCGTGCCAGTTCAGGCCTTCCTGAATGGAGCCGGTCAGTGCCGAAGCCAGCGTGCCGCCTTGCGCGGCCGAGACCGGTTGATTGCGCAGGCTCAAGTCCTGCATGCTGCTCCAGCCTGTCCAGGTCGCACTGGCGTAAAGTGTCCAAGCGTCACTAAGCGCCTGAGTCACTGAAAAATCGTAAGACTCCGGCGTGGCCACTTTCAACGTACAGTCGTAACGGTTGCTCGCAAGCAACTGCGGCGGCGTTCCTGCGCCGGTGGAAACTTGCGTGTGACAGCCCAGCTTGTAATCGACCTTGGAATGGTAGGTCAGGCCTACGTGGGTGGAGTCGGTTGCGTTGAATAACACGCCGATATTGAAGCCCACGTCCGTGTCATCACCTGAAACCTTGACACGGGTGTCAGCAATGGCCGGATTAAGCGTGATGTCTGATTCAAGCGTTCCGGCAATTCGACTGAACGTCGGACCGAAGCCAATCGACAGCCTGTTATTGAAGGCGTAGCTGATGGTGGGTTGTAACGTCACCACCTTGATCTCGCTTTTGCTGGCGAACATGCGCCCTTGAAAACTGCTTTCATAATCGGTGGACAAACCGAAGGGTGCGTAGAGCCCCAGGCCGAACGCCCAGTGCTCATCGATTTTCCGGGTGTAAAAACCGAACGGCACCGTGCTGAAGGGCACCATATTGCCATCATTACTCCCTTGTGAACGACCGGCGGCATGGCTGATGTCAGTGGATGCGTCCACGAACGCCGCCCCCATGGTGATTTGGCTGTTGTCCAGCCGCGCCATACCTGCCGGATTACCGTACACCGTGCTGGCGTCCTCAGCCATCGATGCACGGCCAGCCTGACCGCTGCCCATACCGGCGATACTTTGCTCGGTACGGGCGAAGCCGCCAGCAAGAAGTTGAGTGGATACCAATACAGCGGCAAGGCCAAGTGTAGTTTTCAACGGGGTCATTTTAATCTGCGGCCGTTGTGATTTATAAGCGTCCATGGCGAATTTGCAACCGTCAAAGTTACCCGAGGCCACGCCGATTTCTAAAGTTTCAATAAAACCGCGCGATGATAAGAGTCGCCGACACTTACTTCCATAGTACAGATGAGCTATTGAATAACTGCCTGTCTGTTGATCGGAACTTATATAATCAGTAACAGGCCGCCGCTAGTACATCCGTGCTATATCCACTGCACCCTCCCCTCCTGATACTCCCGTTGTTGGCAACCCGCCGAACGGAAACGCTTAAGCCCTCGGGGCTGGCAGCCACCCTGGTGGCTTTTATGGAGTATCTGGAGTCGCTATGAACCCCCTATTCAGAATATCCCCTCTTGCTTTTGCAATTACTCTCGCACTGCTTCCAGAGGCTCAGGCCGTTGACTATGTGCTCACTAATGGTCAGGAAACCTTTAACAGCGACCGTTTGATCGATGGCGCGATCGACGTCAATGCAACTGACGGCAACACTTCTACCCTGACAATCAACAGCGGCGCAACCGTGACCAGCGAAGGCGGCAGCATCGTTGGCCAGGCCAGCAGAACCGGCGTCAATATGGCTCAGGCCAATGTTGTGGTTGAAGGGGCAGGTTCGCGCTGGGTGGTGCCTCGCACCTCATTCGTGCTCGGTAACTCGATCGTTGTCGGTGGTGTCGGCCAGGGCGATCTGACGGTCCGTAACGGAGGGCAGGTGTCGGTTCGGGATCTGGATATGGGTGAAGTTTTCGGGTCCCGTTCCAACGCATTTTCGAACGCGACGCTGTCGGTGAGTGGTCAGAACTCCCTGGTCGATGCGGTCAACATCCAGGCCGGCGGAGTGTTTGTCTATCGCTCGAGCATCACGGCCAATGACGGCGGCAAAATCAACAGCCAGCAGGTCGACATAGACTCCGTCGTCAAGCTTTCAGGCGCAGGAACCCGCTGGGACAACAGCGGCTCCTTTGTGAACAGAAACGACCTGACCCTCGAGAACGGCGCAGTACTGACGAGTAACGAGCTGCGGCTGGGGTCGGCCGTTATCAACCAAAGCAATCAGGTCAATGTTACCGGACAGGGTACCCGTCTCGACGTGCAATCGCTGACGCTCGGCACCAACGTTGTCCGTACTTACCTGTCGCTGGCCGACGGTGCCGAACTGAGCGCCACTAACGGTATGCTCATCAGCTTCGTGAACGACAGCAACTTGGCGACGCGCGGCACGTTTACCATCGGCGGCCCGGTCGCGGTGGACCCTGACCGTACCGATGTTGATTCCATGACTGCAGGAGCAGCTCTGGCGGCAGGCCGACTGAACCCGCAAACCGCCGTCAGCTTTGGCACCGGCAACGGTTCCCTGGCGTTCAACCATACTGACACCGATCTGCAGTTCGCCAACACGCTGAATGGTACGGGTCGAGTGTATGCGTTCAGCGGCAATACCACGCTGAGCGGCGACACCTCGGGATTGGCCGGTAGCGTCGTTGTGCGCGGCGGGCGACTGGTGTTGGCGGGGAACGTCGACCAGGTCAATCAGCACGGCAACACAGCCACCACCCAAAGCGTTTCGCGGTTTAACGTAGGTAACGGCACACTGGTGGTCAACGGCATTGCGGGCCGCACTGAGTTCGGGACTTACACAAACAGCGCTCAGGTACTGGACGGAGGTATTCTGGCCGGCGTCGGTCAGGTGGGCAGCACCCAGGTCGCCTCCGGCGGTACGCTGTCGCCAGGAGAAAGCGCCATAGGTGCGCTGGCGATACAAGGCAACCTCGAGATGGCCGCCGGTTCACGCTACGCCGCAGACATCGCGGGCGACGGCAGCGCAGACCGGATCAACGTGAGCGGCACCGCAACCCTGCGCGGTACGCAAGTCAACGTGACCGCGCTGGATCCCGCGCAGAGCTATCAGAGCGGCAGAACCTACACGCTGCTCTCCGCCCAGGGCGGTTTGGTCGACGGCGCCGCCGCAGGCACTGCCTATGCCCAGGCACTTACCAACTCGGCGTTCCTGAATGTCGGGCTGCAACGCACAGCCAATGACCTGAACCTCACCATTGAACAAAAAAGCGTAGAACCTACGCCGACTCCAGAGCCGACTCCAACTCCGGAGCCTACACCTGAACCAACACCAACACCAACACCAACACCTGAGCCGACTCCAACACCTGAGCCAGAGCCGACCCCCGCGCCAACACCGGGTATCTTTCAAACGGTCATGCTGACCCAGAATCAGTTCAATACAGCGGGTGCGCTCAGCGTGCTGGAGCAAAGCGGCGAACCGCTGCGCCTCTATAACAATCTGTTGATTCTGGATGCCGAAAGCGCGCGTAATGCTGCCGATCAGCTGTCCGGCGACACGCTCGCCAGTACCTCGACCGCCCTGATCGCCAACAGCCAGGTGGTGTCCGGAGTACTGGGGACTCGTGTGCGTAATCTTCTCGATACCGGGACATTGCGGATGCCAGCCATGGCACTCAATCTGATGCCAACCACTCCACCCGCCGAAAGCGGTGCCTGGGTGCAACCATTCGGCAACTGGACCAAAACAAGCAGCAACAATGGCGCAGGCGGTCTGCATCAAAGCACAGGTGGCCTGCTGTTCGGTGCGGACGGCAGCTTCACCCCGGATTGGCGCGGCGGCGTCTACGCTGGCTATAGCCGCTCGAAGTTCGACGCCGATGATCGCGATGCCGACGGCCACAGCGACAACTATCATCTTGGCCTGTACACCGGAGCCCAGATCGATGCACTGCGCCTCAGCGCCGACGTCGGCTACACCTGGCACAAGCTGGAGAGCGAGCGGAATGTGGCCTTCGCCGGATTCAGTGATCACTTGACTGGCAAACGCGACGCGAAATCGTTGCAGGCCAGTGGTGAAGCGGCCTACCGCATACCGCTTGGCAGCGTGGCTCTGGAACCTTTCGCCGGGCTTTCCTATGTTCGCTACGACGCCAAAGATCTGCACGAAAAAGGTGGGCCAGCCGCGCTAGACGTGTCCAGCGACAAGCAGAATACCGTCTTCTCGACGCTCGGCCTGCGCGCATCGACGAACACCCGAGTGGCCAACCTCGATACCCAGGTCTACGGCTCACTGGGATGGCGACGCGCCTTTGGTGATCTGGATCCGCGAAACGAGCAGAGCTTTGCCGGCGGTCCAAACTTCGAAGTGCAAGGCGTAGCTCAAAACCGCGACACCGCCTTGACCGAAGTCGGCGCGAAGCTGCGATTGAACCGTCAGACCGATCTGGGCTTGTCTTACCAGGGGCAGTTCGGCACTGACACTCGTTTCCACTCGGTGAATGCCGGCGTGACGGTCCGCTTCTGATCGTAATTGCAGCATCGGGCTGGATAACCATTTGCACAGGCTCGCCTGGAGTGGCATCCAGCCCGAATTCATTGGAAGGCATTTACATAGTGCGATCCCGAATCCGCTCCGCGTTATCGTCCTAAGCGCCGATCAACGACTAACGCAAGACACTCGAACCGCCCCTTCATCGCCCTCCTGTCGGCATTCGCTCGGCTAACGTTCAAACCGTGCTCCAGGCCATCAGATTACCTGCGAGTGATGCGGCCATTTATCTCAAACAACACGACTGTTACAGGCAAGCGCTCAATCACATACGGTGAATCACATCTACGCCCTTACGCCAGAGCTTCTGGCAGTCACTCACCAGGAACGTCAAAACCATGGCAAGGATGTAAACCGTTCTGGACAGCGGGCCGGTTGGAAGCGTAATAAGGTGCCTACAAAATTTCCCTAATGGACAGCACGTTAATGGCACTACGCGGTGATGAGGCGGACGACCATGAGTTCCGCAGCCGGTCATATCCCGTCGAGGAAGATATGGCGCAGCAGCGTCGAGTCTGGCGCTTTGAGCGCATCGGTTGGGCTGGCCTGATTGTGCTGATAGTGCTGACCCTCGCCTGCTTGTTTTCCAAAGGGCCATTGAGCCAGGTGGAGCCCGAAACGGCAGATGGCAAACTGCAGGTGAGCTACGAGCGTTTCAGCCGCAACGGCAGTCAGGACGATATGATTGTCACATCCAAAGGCGCCCCCTCCGAAATGCGTTATCTGGTCGTCGGCAGTGGACTGCTCGAAGGCGTGTCGATCGAGAACCTCAACCCCCAGCCCGCGCCCCTTCACAGCGAAGGCCGTGATCTGGTTATTCCGATGCAGGCCGACAAGGACGGTCTGGCCACCTTGTACCTGACTGTTCGCAGTAATGGGGTGGGACTGTACCGAGGGCAAATGCATATGCTGGGTGGCGAAACGCTGCCGATGCCCAGGTTTATCTACCCGTAGAGAGAAAGCGATTTATGGATGCAGTGCTCAGAGCAGCAGCGATTTATTTTGTCTTGATGGTCTTGTTTCGTATTGCCGGACGCCGCTCTCTTACCGACCTCACCACCTTCGATTTCGTCTTGTTGCTGATCATTGGCGAGGCCACTCAGCAGGCGCTGCTGGGCGATGATTTTTCGGTGACTAACGCGATACTGATCATCTCCACCCTTATCGCCATAGACGTCGGCTTTTCCCTGGCCAAACGCCGATCAAAGCGGTTGGCAAAGTTTCTGGATGGCGGCCCCACGGTCATTGTGGAAGACGGCAAGCCACTGACTCAACGAATGAGAGAGGCCCGTATCAGTGAATCCGATGTGATGGAGGCAGCACGAACCACGCAAGGGATCGTGGAGATGAAGGACATCAGGTACGCGATCATTGAAAGGAACGGGGAGATATCGGTCATACCCTTCAAGTGAAGGTCTGCAAGTGATCAGGGATGGCTGCAGGCCGACTCCCGAATCAGCGCTAAAACGGACCTGCGCAAAGTTTCATGGCGACATCCTGAACATCTTTACCGATCAAGTCAGGCTGGGTGCCGAGCGGGTTGAGCACCTTCCCCGGGCGCTCGACAAACGCGGTGCGACACCCGGCCTGGGCAGCCCCGGCGATGTCCCAGGCGTGTGCTGCGACCATGATCATCTGATCCGTAGCGATGCCCAGGCGCTGTGCGACCATTTGGTAGGTTGCTGCGGCTGGCTTGAATTGACTGATTTCGCTGCCTGCCATGATGTGCTCGAAGCAGCCGGTCAATCCTGCAAATTCGAGCTGTTGCTGCAGCGCCTCCAGCGCGCCATTGCTCAGGGCAATGAGCACAAACCCGTAGTCCTTCAATAACTGCAGTGCCTGATGAACGTCCTTATGCGCAGGAAGAGATTTGATGCCTGCGGCCAGGGCCTGGCACTGATCGTCGCCCACGTCCACCTTGTGCCGTGCGGCAACCATTCTCAAAGCGCCCTGCGCCAGATCACCAAACGCCTGATACTGGCCGGTTATGGTGTTGGTCATCCAGCACTCTTGCAGTGTCAGGAACCATTCGGTGCGCACACGGCTATCGCCGAACAGTCCCTCGAAGAAAGCGTCGAGCGCGGCCAGATCCAGCAGCGTCTCGTTTACGTCAAAAATGATGTGTTTGAGCATGCTATAGGCCCCTGTTGCCTGCCTGAAGTGATGGCATCGAATGCGCCACCTGGCGGTGCTGACATCAGCCAGCACCGCCAAAGGTCACGATCAGGTCACTGGCTTACGCCTGCTCTTCCTGCTGGTCATCATCGTGCTTGAGTGCCGGCTTCATCCCCGGCTGAGGCGCGTGCTCGGCATTCGGCGCGATTTCTTCGCCGTGGTTCTTTTTCTCTTGCTGGACTTTTTTGTCGTGGGCAACGTTACGTGGATCGGTCATGGGAATTCCTTGATTGGCAGAGGATTCGAACACCCATCGACGTGATGCATTGTTTGAGCGCCGGGGCAAGATTTGGAGTCAGGGCGTAGCAAGGCGTTCAGTGCATTTGAACCGGCACGCGAATAGCGGGTTGGGACCTGAGTTCAGATGACGGGGTCACGACTCCGCAGACGACAGCGTGAACGCCGGCGACTGAACCAGCTCCATGACCACTTCGCGCAAGGACTGCGCACACGGAGACAGCTCGCGATACGCCAGCGCCAGCACATAGGCGACAGGTGTACCTGGGCCCGTCAGCTCACGACAGGCAAGCCGCCCCGGCTGACGTCGGGCATAGCGCTGCGGCATGAGCGCCACGCCCATTCCGCCAGCCACCAGCGCAGCCGTGGTCTGCATCTGGCGAGGCTGTTGCACGACCCGAGGAGTAAAGCCTGCGTTGGCGCAGGCCAGCAGAATGTGCGAGTGCATGCCCGGGCCATGATGCGGGGCGAACAGAATCCAGGGTTGGTCTGCCAGCGCCGCAAGACCGATGGACGTCTGCTCGGCCAAGGGATGATCCTGCGGCAGCACCGCAACCATGCGATCCTCGAACAGCGGCTCGATATGGATATTGCCCGGGTCTATGACCGGCAACACCAGAATGCCGACGTCCAGCCGGTCGTTGCGCAGGCCTTCAAGTTGCTCGGGAGGGGTGGCCTCCTGCAGTTGAATATCGACGTTCGGGTTCGCGGCCTGATAGCGACGCAGCAGCGCCGGCAGCAAACCATCGACCACGCTGTCGACAAAGCCCAGGCGAATCGTGCCGAGCATGCCTGCCGCTGAGCGACGTGCCATTTCACAGGCCCGTTCGGCCTGCAACAGCGTCTGCCGAGCCTCGGCCAAAAACACGACGCCCGCAGCGGTCAATTGCGTGGAGCGCGTACTACGCAGCAACAACTGCACGCCCAGGCATTCTTCCAGACGACGAATCGCAACGCTCAGGGGCGGCTGTGACATGTTCAAGCGCTGCGCGGCCTTGCGAAAATTCAAGGTTTCAGCGACCACCACGTACTGGCGCATCAATTTCAAATCAAACATCTGATATTTTTTTAGTATCAATGAGCTATAAAATTAGTATGTTACAAATAAATGAGCGTTGCACATACTTCATGGTAAACGGCTAGAGCGAGATCGCTCACAGCCTGGTCTATCGAAGAAGGGGCGCTGATTTGAACACGCGAGCGTATGGTGTCGCCGCACTGGCCGGCTTTGTTGGAGGCAATGTTTCCAGTTTCATCAAATGGGGTACAGAGATCCCCTTCCCGCCTCGCACGCCGGACCGCCCGGTCCCGCCCGTGGAGATGCTTGATTCGCTGGGCATCAACGCTCAGCAGCTGACTTATGTGTATTCAGAGCATGTGGTGAATTACGGCAGTGCCCTGGTCCACCATGGCTTTTCCATCTTCTTCGCCATGTTCTATTGCCTGCTTGTACTCCGGTATCCGCGCGCCGCCCTGTGGCAGGGTCTGGGTTTCGGCCTGTTGGTGACCCTGGGGTTTCACGGCGTCATCCTGCCTGCGTTCCATTGGGCACCGCCGCTGTGGGAGCTGCCTGCCTCGGAGTTGTTATCTGAAACGTTCGGGCACTTGCTGTGGATGTGGGTGATCGAAGTCATACGGTGGGATTTGCAGCAGCGCTGGCTGCCTCACACCCGACCGGCCTGAGTAGCGCGCTGTCTTGCGACAGACACACGGAATTTCCCTGTAAACGGAGTGACCCGATGAAATCTCTATACACCCTGGCTCTGGCCTGCGCCGCCTGCGCGGGCATGGCGAGTGCCAATGCCGACGTGCAATCGGTGCCGAAAGAGTCTGCGCAAATGACTCACAGTAACGGTCAACTGCAACCACCTGTTTCATATGCCACGCTGTGGGCTGACGAAAACGGTGCCACGCATGTGGGCCACTGCCGCCTGGAAGGCCTGGAGTTCAAAAGCTATGCCCCGCCAGCCGCGCCGCAATGGGTCGGCGTCTCCCCTGACGATATCGAAAGCATCGCCTACGCGGTGCTGCCGGTGGGATACGTCGGCAACTGGCACCACGCGCCGGGGCCACAATGGGTCGTCACCCTGCAGGGGCAATGGTCGGTGGAGACCACCGATGGCAGTGTGCTGGTGCAAGGACCGGGAGAGATGCAGTTCAATGCCGACACCCGGTCCCGGCCGCGTCCGGATGACGAACGTGTAGGCCACCTGACGCGCACCGTGGGTGATCAACCCAATGTTCAACTGATCATCAAACTTAAACCGGGTGCGGCTGACAAACGTACCAACGGCAGCTGTGCCTACTGATCGCATACGGACCTGAACCTATGAAACCGACCCGTAAAAATCGCTTTCTGCGCCCCTCCTCATGGCTATTGGGCAGTGCGCTCCTGGCTGCGGGTTCAGCAGGCGCAACCGACGCCGTCGCCCCTGTCCGGCAAGTCGTTATCGACCCGGCCTTCAGCCAACTGGTTGCCCCACAGGCCCGCGTCGAGCTGCTCACCGATCAGGCGAAGTGGGCAGAAGGCCCGCTGTGCCTGGCCGATGGCCGTTTGATCTGGAGTGACATCAAGGCCAACAAGGTCAGCAGCTGGCAGGCAAAGGATGGCGTGTCCACCTGGCTGGAAAAAGCCGACTTTCAAAATGGGCATACGCTCGACGGCCAGGGCCGTGTGGTGGCGGCCTCCCATGGCAAGCGCGGCATCGTGCGGCAGGAGCCCAATGGTGAGTGGCGTACATTGGTCGACACCTACCAGGGCAAACGGCTGAACAGTCCGAACGATGTAGTGGCGGATAAAAGCGGCGCTCTCTGGTTTTCCGATCCCACCTTCGGGGTGTTGAGCAAAAGCGAGGGCTATGGCGGCAAGCCTGAGCAAGGCGGCGAGTTCATCTATCGCTACGTACCCGACACCGGGCAGATCACCCGTCTCGACACTCCCGAAGTCCACTCGCCCAACGGCCTGGCCTTCTCGCCGGATCAGCAGCTGCTTTATTTGGCCGACTCACAAATGGCCCACGACTTCACCAACAAGAAGCTGGCACATCGCATCATGGTCTATCAGGTGCGCGACGGTCGCTTGATCAACGGCAAGGTGTTCGCTGACATCCAGCCCGGCATCCCTGACGGGATCAAAGTCGACGCGCTTGGCAACCTGTGGAGCAGCAGCAAGGAAGGTATTCAGGTGTTTTCCGCAGCAGGCAAGCCACTCGGAAAACTGCTGGTCGCGGCTGCCGATACCAGCAACCTGACGTTCTGCTCCAGCGAGCAGGCAAGCTGGGCGTACATTACCGCTGCCAACAAGGTGCTCAGGGTGCAGGTGATGAAGAGCGTAGCTGGTCAGTAGGACGAACTGTCCCGATGCTCATCGGGTAGCAGTAAACCGATTCAAAGCCCGGCACACGGTGCCGGGCTTTACCTGCAGAGCCTAGAACCAGGTCTCCATCTGGATGCCGAACTGCCAAACACCACCGGAGTTGAAATCACTTTTGCCGAAGTTGCCGGTCGTGCTGTAGCGGTCCAGATCCGAAGACCAGTTCATGAGGCTTGCGAACACTCGCAGTTCGGGGCGTGTGAGCAGGTCACCCATGTCCGGCTTGAAGGTCGGCGCAACCGTAAACTTCCAGAAGTTACCGTCAACCGCATTACGTTGCAGATAGCCTTTGGGGTCGAGGTCCATGGTTTGCCAACTCAGCTCGTAGGCCATCTCGAAGTTGCTGTTGATCTCGTTGGCCAGGCGCATGTTCAGCGTGAGCCAGCGGTAATCGTCGCCTTTGACGTAGCGGTCTTTGCTCTGCTCTGCCAGCAGGCTCGGGCCGATGCGCCATCCCGGCGCGATAGGTGTCTCGCCATACATGGCCAGACGCACTGCGCGGGCGTCGTCGATCAGTTCGCCATCCGCGCCAATGTCCTTGACCTGCGCACCCAGGCCCTGCCCATAGAGCAACGCCGTCTTGAAGAAGCCTTCCCGACCGAAAAAGTCCTTCTGGTGATTGGCCAACATGGTGTGCAGGCCTGAATCTGCGGGTGCAAAACCGGCTTGATTGGTGCGCGTACCGACGTCGTTTTTCTTTGCGCCAATGGCGTTGAACATCCACTGCCACTGACCATTGTCGAAGAATTGGTTGGAGGTCAGGATGTAGCTTTCCACATCGGCATCGACGCCGCCCTCACTGAAATCTCCGTAGTTACGTCCGATCAGGGAATAGTTCGAGCGCCAGTCCTTGGTCATCTGCACATCGTAGATACCGCCACCGGTCCCGGCCAGAAAGACCACGTCCGAGTCCAGCCAGTGGATATCGAAATTATCCCTGTCGAAGCGCTTGCCGGCCCACAGCGTGGCGTTTTCGAACACTGAATTCCCCTTGAAAGCGGCAATGTGGTCGAGTTCGGTAAATACCTGACGCACGTTCAGGCTGCTTTCGGTGGCCGTCCAGTCGTTATAGCTTTCAACGCCGTCGGCGATGGAGACGGTGAACTTGGAGCGCGTGCCGTTCTGCGCGTAGATCTCTTTCGACAGATCGAAGCGCATGTAGGTGTCGTCTTCGTTACCCAGGCGCCCGACCGCACCACCGACTGAACCTGCGGGGGTTGTATAAGGCCCACCGCGACCGCCGCCCAAACCGTCGTTGATCAACAGACCGGAGCGAGCGTAGCCCTTGAAGCTGAACCCGTCGGTGAGGTGTCCGGCACTGCCTGGTTTCTCCATGCTTTGCTGGCGGGCTTCGAGTTTTGCCACGCGATCATCCAGAGCCGGCTGTGAACTGGCCGCAACGGTGGACGCAGAAGTGGGTGCGGCAGGCTGCGCAACGGGGGTCGAGAGTTTGAGTTGCTGAAGCTCCCTGGCGAGCGCCTGGGTTTGCTGTTCGGCTGCGGCTGCACGTTTTTCCGCAGCGCTGGCACGGGCTTCGAATGCGGCCATCCGCTCTTCCAGAGTCGCGGCTTGAGAGACGGTTGTCGAGGTGCCGAGTACCCCTGCGAGTAGCCATCTTGATGCGTTCTGCATGTGGACTTCCTGTTTTGTTTTTATTGTTTTCGTGACGTTGGCCGAGCCTTTTTCCTTCAGCACAAAATTGTGCAAATCGGAGAAAAAAGGGTGCCACATCGAAAATACGCTGTTACATTGACTATGTTAACGTTAACTTTTATAAAAACAAAAATAAAGAGGGCTCTATGAAACAGCTGAAATCTCTTCTTCCCGCCGCGCTGCTCACCCTGTCCGCCGGGTTTTCTGCGCTGTCGAACGCAGCCGATCTGACGATCTCGTGCGGGGCCGTCGGCGCTGAATTGCAACTGTGCAAGGAGGCAGTCGATAGCTGGTCAAAACAGACCGGCAACAACGTTCAGGTGGTTTCCACGCCTAACTCTGCAACCGAGCGCCTGTCGTTCTACCAGCAGATCCTCAGCGCCCAGTCCACCGACATCGACATCATTCAAATCGACATGGTGTGGCCGGGGATGCTCGCCAAACACCTGACGGATCTGCGCGAACTGCTTCCGGCAAATGCGACACAAGGCTATTTCCAGGCACAGGTGGACAACGCCACCGTCGACGGCCGGCTGGTGTCGATGCCCTGGTTTACCGACTCGGGGCTGCTGTATTACCGCAAGGATCTGCTCGACAAGTACCAGCAGCCGGTCCCCCAGACCTGGGAGGACATGACCGCTACCGCCAAAAAAGTGCAAAAAGCCGAACGCGATGCGGGGAATGCCACTATGTGGGGCTACGTGTTCCAGGGGCGCGCCTATGAAGGCCTGACGTGCAACGCCCTGGAATGGATCAGCAGCCAGCCGGACGGCGGACTGGTCAACCCGCGCGGAGACATCGTGGTCAACAGCCAGGCCTCACGAGTCGCGCTGACCCTGGCAAAAAGCTGGATCGGCGAGATCTCCCCGCCCGGCGTCCTTAACTACACCGAGGAAGAAGGCCGTGGCGTATTCCAGTCGGGAAATGCGCTGTTCATGCGCAACTGGCCTTACGTCTGGGCCTTGGTGCAAAGCAAGGACAGCGCGATAAAAGACAAGGTCGGCGTCGCGCCCCTGCCCAGTGGCGGCGCGAACGGCACCCACGCTTCAACGCTCGGAGGCTGGGGCCTGGCGGTTTCGCGCTACAGCCGCAACCCCAAACTGGCGGCAGAACTGGTTGCCTACCTGACCAGCGCCCAGCAGCAAAAACAGCGTTCCCTGGCAGGTGCCTACAACCCGGTCATCGAGTCCCTTTATGCCGACCCCGAGTTGC
Source organism: Pseudomonas cerasi (assembly GCF_900074915.1). GTDB lineage: Bacteria > Pseudomonadota > Gammaproteobacteria > Pseudomonadales > Pseudomonadaceae > Aquipseudomonas > Aquipseudomonas cerasi. Next base: position 744,325 of record NZ_LT222319.1, on the reverse strand, counting down.
TCGCGGCGATGCCTTACTACCCGCAGTTGCACAGCATCCTCAGCAATGGGGTCATGCGCCCCGCCGCGATCACGGCCAACGGCTACCCACGCGTCTCCAACGCATTCTTCGATCGGGTGCATAGCGTGCTGGCGGGCGATATTCCGGTCGATCAGGCACTGGTCGAACTGGAACGCGAACTGACCCGCATCAAACGCCGGAACTGGTAAGCCACACGTAAGGAAATCAACATGCCCGTCTCTTCTACCGACTTCCCCGGAGACGACGAACTCGTCATCCGGGAAACGCCTGTACAACGTCGCAGGCTACGCGCCGCCTGGCTGTTTCTGACGCCGATGCTGGTGTGCCTGGTACTGGTGGCGGCCTGGCCGTTGCTGCGCACATTCTGGTTCAGCCTGACCGATGCCGATCTGTCGGATACCGGCAGTGGCTCATTCGTGGGCCTGAGCAATTATCTGCTCTACGACGGCGTCATCTGGTCTGGCGTGCTGGTCGATCCGCAATGGTGGAACGCGGTGCGCAACACCCTGCATTTCACCGTGGTGTCGGTCGGGCTGGAAATGGTCCTGGGACTGATGGTGGCGTTGCTGTTGAACGTCAAGTTCACCGGCCGCGCGCTGGTCCGTGCGTTGATTCTGATCCCTTGGGCGATTCCGACCATCGTCTCGGCGAAGATCTGGTCGTGGATGCTCAATGACCAGTTCGGCATCATCAACCATATGATGCTGAGCCTGGGCCTGATCGACGCGCCGCTGGCCTGGACGGCAGATGCGGACCTGTCGATGTGGGCAGTGATCATCGTCGACGTCTGGAAGACCGTGCCCTTTGTCACCCTGCTGATGCTCGCGGCACTGCAGATGCTGCCAAGCGATTGCTACGAAGCCGCCAGGGTCGACGGCATTCATCCGGTGCGGGTGTTCTGGCGAGTCACCTTGCCGTTGCTGATGCCCGCCTTGTTGGTCGCCGCGATCTTTCGCATTCTCGATTCGTTGCGGGTCTTCGACGTCATCTACGTCCTGACCTCCAACTCTTCGAGCACCATGAGCATGTCGGTCTATGCCCGCCAGCACCTGGTGGAGTTCCAGGACGTCGGCTACGGCAGCGCCGCCTCCACCCTGCTGTTTCTGGTCGTGGCAGTGATTGCCATGCTTTATCTGTACCTCGGACGTCGCCAGCTGGAGGTGCGCTCATGAACCTGCGCCCACTGAAGAAAGCGCTGCTGCGCCTGGCCTTCTGGGGCCTGGTCGGGGTCGTGCTGCTGTACGCGATCTTCCCTTTCTATTACGCCATCCTGACCTCGCTGAAACCGTCCAGTGCCTTGTTTGAAGTGAGCTACTGGATCACCGAAGCCGACTTCTCCAATTACGCAGCGGTCCTCAGCCAGGCTTCATTCCTGCAGGCCATCGCCAACTCACTGGTGGTTGCGCTGAGTGTGGTAGTGCTGGCGCTGTTCCTGGGCCTGACGGCGTCCTACGCCCTGGGCAGGGTCAAGTTCCGAGGCCGCGGCACGGTGCTGATGATGGTGCTCGGCGTCTCGATGTTTCCTCAGGTCGCGGTGCTGTCGGGGCTGTTTGAAGTCATCCGCGCACTGGGTCTGTACAACACCTCATGGGCACTGATCCTGAGCTACACGATTTTTACCCTGCCCTTCACCGTCTGGGTGCTGACCACGTTCATGGGGCAACTGCCGCATGAGCTGGAAGAAGCGGCAATCATGGATGGCGCATCGCCCTGGGTCACGCTGACCCGCGTGCTGTTGCCGCTGCTGTGGCCCGCACTGGTCACGACCGGCCTGCTGGCTTTTATTGCCGCGTGGAACGAGTTCCTGTTTGCCCTGACCTTCACCCTGACAGACGCGCAACGAACGGTCCCGGTCGCCATCGCCCTGATTTCGGGTGGCAGCTCCCACGAATTGCCTTGGGGCCTGTTGATGGCGGCGTCGGTGCTGGTGACCGTCCCACTGGTGATTCTGGTGCTGATCTTCCAGCGCCGCATCGTTTCCGGCCTCACTGCCGGCGCGTTGAAAGGTTGATGCACACAACTGACAAGGAACAGCATCGTGATGAAATTGAAGCTAGCCAACATCAACAAGCAATTGGGCGGCACGCGCATTCTGCGCGATGTCAGCCTGGAGATCGCTGCGGGTGAGTTCGTTGTGTTCGTCGGCCCTTCGGGCTGCGGAAAGTCGACGCTGCTGCGCTTGATCGCCGGACTGGATTCGATCTGTGCTGGCGACCTGCTGATCGACGGACGACGGGTCAATGACCTGGAACCGCGCGAGCGTGGTGTCGGTATGGTCTTTCAGTCCTACGCCCTGTACCCGCACATGAGCGTCTACGACAACATCAGTTTCGGCCTCAAGCTGGCCAAGACGGAAAAAAGCAGCCTGCGCGAACGCGTGCTGAAAACCGCGCAGATCCTGCAACTGGACAAACTGCTGCAGCGCAAGCCCCGGGAATTGTCCGGCGGGCAGCGTCAGCGCGTGGCCATGGGCAGAGCCATGGCGCGAGAACCGGACATCCTGTTGTTCGATGAACCGCTTTCCAACCTGGACGCCTCGCTGCGGGTCCAGATGCGCAACGAAATCGCCCGGCTCCACAAGCGGCTGGGCTCGACGATGATCTACGTCACCCACGATCAGGTCGAGGCGATGACCCTGGCGGACAAGATTGTCGTGCTCAACGGCGGTCAGGTCGAACAGGTCGGCTCACCACGCGAACTCTACGAGCGCCCTGCCAGCCTCTTCGTCGCCGGTTTTCTGGGCTCGCCGAGAATGAATTTTCTGCCGGTAAGCTTGCAGGCACCGGGTCGCAACAGCCTGATCGACATCCCGGCACTGGGTATGAAATCCCTGCCCTTCGACAGCTCGAATCTGACCGAGGATGCGCAACTGACCCTGGGTGTTCGCCCGGAGCACATCACCCTCAATGTTGCGAACAACGGCGTTGGCGTCACGGTATCCGGTGTCGAATACCTGGGCAGCGAGGTCTATGTGCATCTGGCTACCGGGGCGAGCGAGCCCTTGATTTGTCGCTGCGATGCCAAGGCCGGCTGGCAGGCAGGCGATCAGGTCGCGCTGCAATTCGACGACAGCAACCTGCACCTGTTCAACGCCGATGGCCTGGCCCTGAAGCGCCACACAGACGCCAGTCAACACCTGACACCCGGCATCACACCGCACCTCGTACAAGCAGGCACCCTATGAGTTTTTCTGCAAATGCCATGAGCAAGCCGATGTCTCCCGCCCTAGAGCGCGCGCGCCATGCGCTGGAAGAGGGCCTGTCGCAGCTCGTCCACGATTATCGCCCCGGTTACCACCTGGCCCCGCCTGCGGGCTGGATGAATGACCCTAACGGGGTGGTGTTCTTTCGTGGCGAATATCACGTGTTCTATCAGCACCACCCGTTCGACGCAAAATGGGGCCCGATGTACTGGGGCCATGCAAAGAGTGCCGATCTGGTCCATTGGCAGCACCTGCCCATTGCCCTGGCGCCCGGTGATGACTTCGACCGGGACGGCTGTTTTTCCGGCAGTGCAGTGGTATATGACGACACCCTGGCGCTGATCTACACCGGGCACACGTGGCTGGGTGATGTGGGCGACGAGCGTTTCATCCGTCAGGTGCAGTGCCTGGCCACCAGTACCGACGGCATCAGCTTCATCAAACACGGCGCCGTTATCGACACCCCGCCGCAAGACGGGATGATTCATTTCCGTGACCCGAAAGTCTGGCGACAGGATGGCCACTGGTACCTGATTGCCGGCGCACGCCTGGGCGACAAACCGCTGCTGCCGCTCTATCGATCCAGGGACCTGCACGCGTGGGACTTCGTCAGTTATGTGTCCACAGGCGGCGAAGGCGACGGCTATATGTGGGAATGCCCGGACCTGTTTGGCCTCAATGAACGCGACGTACTGCTTTACTCCCCCCAGGGCGTGCCGGCGCAGCGCTACGAGCGACTGAACAGGTTTCACACCGGCTATCGAGTGGGCCAGGTCGACAGTCAATGGCAGTTCACCGGCGGGCCTTTTATCGAGCTGGACAGCGGTCACGATTTCTATGCGGCGCAGACGCTGGTGGCTGCCGATGGCAGGCGTCTGCTGTGGGCCTGGATCGACATGTGGGAAAGCCCGACCCCAACCGAGGCACATCACTGGCGCGGCATGCTGGGCCTGCCGCGAGAACTTGAAGTACGCGCCGATCGCCTGTGCGTGCAGCCCGCGCGCGAGCTGACAGCGTTGCGCAACGCGTCACTGCCAGGCACCCCCTGGTGGAGCGAAGCGGGTAGCCAATCGCTGGCCGACATACACGGCGACATGCTCGAAATCCACGTGCACCTGGACCTGCTCGACTGCATCGAAGGTCACCTGGGTGTGGCATTGCGTTGCAGTGAGGATGGCAAGGAGCAGACGCTGCTTTACTACGATGCGTCGCTGAAACGTTTGATACTCGACCGTACTCAGTCGGGCACCCACGTCAGCGGTCAGCGCAGTGTAGCGATAGATCCACAACATAATCAGCTTGAACTGCGGATCTTCCTTGATCGCTCGTCCATCGAGGTGTTCGAGCAAAACGGCAGTTTCAGCTTCAGCAGCCGTCTTTATCCACAGACCGACAGCCTGGGGGTAAAGCTTATTGCCAACGGAACCGGAGGCCGGGTCTGCATCGCCGACGCATGGCAACTCGCCTCGGGATACCTGTCGGTAAATCATTGAAGTCGCGAAAAAAATCAGGTCTCTGTAGCATGATAATCATCAGTCAACCCGACAGGCTCCGCTTCGCATGACCTCAGTTAAAGACGTTGCAAAACTGGCCGGTGTGTCTCTGATGACGGTGTCTCGGGCGCTCAATGATCCGGGAAAACTGAGCCCGGATACTTATCAGCGAGTGCGCAACGCGATCGATGAGCTTCAATTCGTACCCAGCCTGTCGGCTCGCAGGATTCGCGGCGACAACCTGCAGACCCGAACCATCGGCGTATTTGCCCTGGACACCGCAACGACGCCGTTTGCGGTCGAGCTGCTGCTGTCGATCGAACAGACCGCGCAGCAGGCAGGCTGGAACGTATTTATCCTCAACCTGCTGAGCAATCCGCCCACTGACCAGAACATTGACCTGATGCTGTCGCACCGCCCCGACGGGTTGATCTTCAGCGCCATGGGGTTACGCAAAGTGAGTATCCCCCAGCGCCTGAAGAGCAAGCCGCTGGTGCTCGCCAACTGCGTAGCTGATGACAGCAGCCTGGTCAGTTATGTGCCAGACGACGAAACGGGTCAGTACCGCGCCTTGCACCACGCGTTCAGCAAGGGCTATCGACGCCCGTTGTTCATAAACCTGCCAAAACAGAGCCTGGCCTGGGAAATCCGCCAGGCGGGTATGTTGCGTGCCTGCGAGGCATTCGGCCTGACTCGCGACGAACTCTTGCAGTACAACCTGTCCGAACACGATGCCTACTGGGAAACCGCCGCTATCCTTGCACGGCACATGATAGATGGGCGTCCGCAGTTCGACATTCTGATCTGCGGCAATGACCGCATTGCCTTTTGTGCCTACCAGTTGCTGCTGGGCCAAGGCCTGAAAATCCCCGGCGATGTTGCCGTACTGGGTTATGACAACATGATCGGCATCGCCGAGCTGTTCATTCCTGCGCTGACCACCGTGCAACTGCCGTATTACGAGATCGGTCGCAACGCCGCCCGGCACCTGATTGAAAGCCTTGAAGTGTCGGGCTCCCAGCCGGTGGACTGCCCGCTGGTGATCAGAGAATCGTTATGAAGCCTTGCGTGGGATAGCTCACGCAGCAAGTCGTCACGGGACCCTCCAGACAAAAGCGACTGCTCTTGAGCCCTGATTTACACCCCTGAAACGCTGACCGTATTAAATGGTTACGATTGAGAGGGGTAAGAGCGTCTGGCTGTCCGGCCACTCTAAAAAGATAGCTTTTCTCTTACTTTTCAAACGCCTACTGATTGCACGCTCAAAATAGGCGAGCTGTACACCCTCTGACTTACATGAATCCCGCCCCAAAAAAGCGCACTAAACAAATTAAAGAACAAAACCGTGCGCAACTAATGCACGAACTAATCCAGAAACAAAACCCGACTACCTCAAGTAATATTTCTGGTAGCCGATAGTTCTAAAGCCGTGAAAAATCAATTCTACAAGGAGGTCAGTGACAATGAGAAACTTGAAAGTATCTGCGCGCGCAGCACTCAGCTTTATGTTTATTGCACTCTTATTGGTCGCCTTGGGTGGTATGTCAGTATGGAAAATGGGAGAAATCCGCGAGACGGCCAGAGACATTGAAAACGATGCATTGGCCAGCGTGGTGGTTGCAGACCGAATCAATGCCACGATGCTGCGCCTGCGCCTGGAAGTCCGCAGAATGCTGTCCCAGACCAATCCACAGGACATGGCCACCACGTCCGGCATGATCGCTTCGCTGAGTGATGAGTTGAAAAAGCAGGTAGCCCTTTACGCCCCTTTTGTCGCCAGCGATAAAGAAGGACAACTGTTCAAAGCCGTGTCGGAAAACACCGATAAAGCACTGGTTGCATTCGACCAGGTGACTGCACTTATCCGTCAAAACGCAACCATTGAAGCGCTGGCCTACCTGAGTTCAAACGTGACGCCTGTTACCCGTCTTCTCGACGACGCTGTGAACGGGCTTGTTCAAATGAACATTGACGAGGCGGCAAACTCAGGAAAAGAATCCGAGGATTCGTATCAAAGCGGCTTAACGTTTGTGATCTTCATTATTGCAGCCGCGACGCTGGCGACGATTGTGCTGGCCGTGCTGTTCACCAAAAGTATCGTCACGCCGTTGCGCGACATGCTGCGTGTCAACGACACCATCGCCAAGGGTGATCTGCGCAGCGTGATTACCGTCACGGGCAAAGACGAATTTTCCGACCTGATGCGCTCTGCCCAGGTCATGCAAAACAATCTGCGCGATACGATCAAGCTGATCGGTGATTCATCCACTCAACTGGCATCCGCCGCTGAAGAAATGAACGCGGTCACCGAGGAGTCGAGCAAAGGTTTGCTGCGCCAGAATAACGAAATTGATCAGGCAGCCACCGCCGTTAACCAGATGACCGCTGCGGTCGATGAGGTGGCGCGTAATGCTGCCGCTGCATCGGATGCAGCCAAAGCCTCTGATCAGTCAACCCGCACCGGCGCAGCACGGGTTACCAGTACGGTCGACGCCATCGAGAAACTGAGCAAGACCGTGCAGAGCACCAGTGTCGATGTAGAGCGTCTGGCCGTGCAGTCCAAGGACATCAGCAAGGTATTGGAAGTCATTCGTACCATTGCGGAACAAACCAATCTCCTGGCCTTGAACGCAGCCATCGAAGCCGCCCGGGCAGGTGAGCAGGGACGCGGTTTCGCGGTGGTGGCTGATGAGGTCAGAGCGCTGGCCCATCGTACCCAGACCTCGACTCAGGAAATCGAGAAAATGATTGGCGACATCCTCACGGGCACTGCACAGGCCACCAAGGCCATGAGTGAAAGTTGCGATCAGGCCGGTGGCACACTCACCATCGCTCATGAAGCCGGAGCAGCACTGACCCTGATCGCAAAAGCAATCAATGAAATCAACGAAATGAACCTGATGATTGCGACCGCATCGGAGCAGCAGGCGCAGGTAGCCCGTTCGGTCGACGGCAACCTGATGAGTATCCGCGATCTTTCCATCCAGAGTGCAACGGGGGCCAATCAGACAGCGGCGGCCAGTGCCGAGCTCTCAGTGCTTGCTGTAGACATGAATAAGCTGGTGGCCAGGTTTTCGCTCTAAGGGTTTTCTACTGCTTCAGGTCGTGATGCTGTGGATACTGATTCCACAGCATTCAGGGCCAATCAACTGCATACGTCTGGACAAATGCAGGACGGTAAGAGGAGCGCATTAACGCCCCTCTGAGCCGTGAGTTTCCTACGCGTCAGTCAGCACTGCCGGTCAGCAGTGTTCTTGTGGCCGCAGTAACATCCTCTTTGCGCATCAGACTTTCGCCGACCAGAAAGGTAGTAATGCCGGATTTTTTGAGTCGCAGGCAATCGTTATGGTTGCCGATGCCACTTTCACCGACCAGCAGTTTGCCTGCGGGCACCATGGATGCCAGTCGCTCGCTTGTGCCGAGGTCTACTTCGAAGGTATGCAGGTTGCGATTATTGACGCCGAGCAGCGGAGAAGACAGTTTGAGCGCACGCTCCATTTCATGTTCGTCATGCACTTCCACCAGAACGTCCATCCCCAGCGTCATGGCCGCATCTTCAAGTTCGGCGGCGAGGTCGTCACTCAATGAGGCCATGATCAGCAATATGCAATCCGCGCACCAGGCACGTGCCTCATATACCTGATAAGTGTCAAACATGAAGTCTTTTCGTAACACAGGAAGGGCGCAAGCGTTTCGCGCATCGATGAGAAACTGCGGGGAACCCTGGAAGCTGGGCGTGTCGGTCAGAACGGATAAACAGGCGGCCCCACCGGTTTCATAAGCCTTCGCCAGTTCAGGCGGGTTGAAGTCTTCGCGAATCAGGCCTTTTGATGGACTTGCTTTCTTTATTTCTGCAATGAGCCCCAACAGACCCTGCTCTTCTTTTGCTTTCAGTGCTTTATAAAAACCGCGGGGACTGGACTGTTCGAGGGCACGCTGCTTGATGCGACTTAATGGTACGTTAGTTTTTGCCGCCTCTATTTCTTGAAGCTTGTAATGTTTTATTTTATTTAGAATATCACTCATGGCAGTCACTCATATTAGCGGGTAATCTATTGAATTAAGCCCTGTAGCGCCTCGACGTACGCATGCTCATTATCGCCCTCTGGCAATACTTAAACGAGCGTACATTCACTGATCGAGAAACAAAAATTAAATTTAATTTATCCACCTTTAAACACATTATCGCGTTAATATATCATGATCGTCCATGGTGTAAACCCGGGTAACACGGTCTCTGTAACGTATATCAACAACTGAACCCGGCCGATTAAGATGGCGAAACAATATCAACTTTTCGGCACAGCCTGGCGATTTACCTGGGCGAGTCCACGCCTCGGCTGTTACTACTGGCAACCCTGCTGATCGGCGCACCGGCAAACCTGAAGTATCTGCTGGTCAATCGGCTGATTCGCAGCCCCAGTAAGCTGGAACTGCTTTCCGTGGTCGTGCGCCAACGTCTTGCTCGCACTGCTTTTGACGCTCGTGTCAGGCGTCAAGGATTACCTGCTTTATGGGTTGCTGCCGCATTCGACAACTTTTCAGGCCTTGACCCGGTTTATCGAACTCGCCGAACATTGCCCGATGATTGCCAAGGCCAGCGTGGATCTGCAGGCCACCCGCAACCGCTTCACTCCTTCTCAAACGACAAACCAGCGACAGGGAACGTCATCAATGCAATCCAATTTCAGCAAGGGCGTTATCTTTGCGCTCTCCGCCGCCGCACTGAACGCAACCATTGGTGTGCTCAGCAAGGTACTCATGAGCAATGGCTTCACCTCCAGCAGCGTTGCCGTCATCAAAACGATACTGGGGTGCATACTGCTCTCGATCGTGCTGCGTTTCCTCAAGCGTCCGACATCAGCCGCCAAATGGAGCCAGGCCGCGATCTGCGCGTTCCTCGGTATTTTCGTGCTGTTCCATTTCGAAACGTCCGCCTACCGACATTACGCTGCGGCGGGTGTCGTGGTCGTACTCATGGCCAGTGCCTCAATCTCGTCGATCATTCTGGGGCGCCTGTTACTGAAGGATGCCATCACTGCAAATGCAACCGTGGGCGCCGCACTGGCCATCTCAGGTATTGCGGTGATCTTCGGCGCTGATTTGCAACAGGGCTTCACTCTGGAGGGTGCAGCGCTGGCCTCGATCGCAGGCTGTGGCTACGGTGCGTTTTCGGTTGCCATGAAAAAAATGGGCGTTTCGGGGGGCCTGCATTTCACTCGTCAATTGCTCTTCTTCGGCAGCCTGTACCTGCTGATGCCGGCCGCCGCCGATGGTTTCGTGATCGGCGAGCTGTCATCAATGGCTATTGCCGCACTGCTGGCGCTGGCCGCCCTGCCGACCATCCTCGGCTTTTTCTGCACGACCAAGGCCATTGAGTACCTCAAGCCATCCCAGGTGCAAGCGCTTGAACTCACCGAACCACTGTTTGCGGCATTGCTGGCATTTGTAGCCCTCAATGAAGTACCGCGCGAAAGCCTCTATCCGGGAGCGGCCCTGATCATCGCTGGTTTGTGCTTCTCCAACGAACTGATACGCCTGGGTCAAAAAGCGCCGACGCGGGCCAGTCAGTAAGGCAGGCAGCGGCCTGTCAGTTGCGAGCACGTTGATTCCAGTACCCGATGTCATGCGTGAGGCCCCGTACAAGCATTCGCCCGGTAAGGGAGAGTGACGATACTGGTGACAATGAGGGCCACTACAAGGCACAAAACCAGCGTCCCCCAGTTGGTCACAAAGGTGGCGATTATGTGCAGAACCATCGGTGCGCCGGTCCAAGCTTCGGGGTTGGATGAGCGGCTCATGGCAGGCACCACCCGAGTGGCCACTACGTTCAGCAGGTAGGCCATCAGGCTCCAAACAAAAATCGGGTACAAGGCCGTGGAGAGCACCAGCTTCATCACTTTTTGCCGAGCCTCGATGATCCGCACGCAGTCGCTGAATGCCTGGATCAAGTTCCCTGACTTCTCGCCGGCGCTGATAACGGCGTGCTCCTGATAAGGCACCCAGTTCAGGCAGGCCTGGGCCAGCGTCTTACCACCGTCCACAGCCTTGCCTATGCCATAGCTGGCAAGGGCAATCGGATGCCGAGCTCGACGGCCTCCATCACTGTAGATTGATCCAATACGATCGAGCGCCAGGTCAAGCGGCACCCCGTTCTCCAGCAGGGCGGTCATGCTCTCGTACAGCCGGATACGCTCATTGCCTCCGAACTGTTTTCTGTAAAAGCCATCTACAAGCCCAGACCAGGCATCCATCACCTTACTGAGCATGGACTTCTGCCTCAGGTGCTTCGGCATCCAGCATGTAGCTGTCAAAATCCAATGGACCGACTACGGCCTCTGCCATGCGCGGATCAATCAGCCCCGCATTGATCTTGATGAGCGTGTGGGCAACTTTTGTGATACCCCCCATGTGCTTGACCCAATACTGACGCGCAGGGCTTGGGCCATTCTTTCGGATCTCCTCCATGAACCGGTGGGTCGGGAGAACAATCTCGGCGACAGCAACCCTGCCGTTCACCCCGTCGCGGCATAGAGAGCAACCCGGCCCGGTCAGATAGACCTGATCCAGCACGGTCATCTTTTCAAGCCGCTCGACCAGCTGCGGATCCAAGGTACCGATCTGGCTGCGCGCAGGCACGCGACACTTCTTGCACAGCGTTGGCAGCAGTGACTGGTTGATAAGGCCGACAATGAGTGTTGGGTCGGTGACCAGGCTTGTACCTGATGCCTTTGGCAAGGCTGTGTTCGTAGTGCGGAAATCAAATGCGCAGGTGCGCCAGTTCGACCAGTTGGGTTTTCCGGAAGACCTCGTCGAATCGTTGCTGACGAAGCATGTGCGCGGCCTGGTGATTTTTTGCGGCGAAATGGGCACCGGTAAGACATCAAGCGCGGCTTCGCTGATCATCGCCAGGCTAATTGCGTGCGGTGGGATCGCATTGGCTGCAGAGGGTCCAGCCGAGACAGATTTGAACGGTCGTCACGGACTCGGTCGTTGCATCCAGATGCAGGTTTCAAGACGCAATGGGGGGTATGAAGAGGCTTTGATGAGAGGCCTCCGTTCTGGCGCGGACATGATGCTTATCGGTGAGATCAGAGACACCCCGACGGCAGTTCAGGCAGTCCGAGCGGCGATCAATGGCCTGTTCATCATCAGCACCGTTCACGCGGGAACAGTACCGCAGGCGATCGAGCGAATAGCGACGCTTGCGGAGCCGGCCATCAGCAATGTCCGATCAATTCTGTCACAGGGCTTGGTAGCTGTAGCTGCGCTTGCCCTCGAAGGTGAAGGCGAAATGCGACATCTGAAGATCCAGAGCCTTTCACTGACTGGACCTGACGGCCCTGGTATTCGCGAGAAGATCCGTTCGAATCAGATCGCGATGCTTAGCCAGGATGTGGATCAACAATCGAACAGGAGCCTCTGGGGATGAATGCTCTCAAGCATGGCCAGACCAGAAATAATGGTTTTGTGGTGATCGAGCTGCTCTTCGGCCTGATCATTTTCGCCATTGCGTCGGCCGTAGGCGTCTCGATGATGGCCGACAGGATGGATGCGCAGAACTATCAAATCGCAGCTCAGCAACAGCAGCAGATCGCAGAGGCCGCTTCTAAATACCTGAAGGACAATTTCGCAACGGTCTATGGATCGGCGGGCACAACCACGCCCGCGACGATTACCCCTCAGATGCTACGCAACACCAACTATCTGCCAGCCAGCTTCAGTGACACAAATGCATTCGGTCAGAGCTTCGTGGTGCTTGCTCGAAGGGTCAACGTCAACCAGCTCGAATCCATCGTGATCACTACCGGTGGACAGGCTATCGATGAGATCGGTACCCGGACGATTGCGGAAAATATGGGTGCGCCGGGTGGCTTCATCCCGTTCAACAACACCGGCGTTATCCAAGGAGTGCGAGGCGGCTGGCAACTTGCGCTCAGCAACTATGGGATCAACCCAGGCGTTGGCCACACTGCGAGTGCCCTGTTCCTCCAGGATGGCACGCTCACCAACGACTACCTGTACCGCAACGCGATCCCAGGAAAACCTGAACTCAATCGCATGAACACGGCGCTCAGTATGGGAGGAAACAATGTCAACGATGTGGCTGCATTGAACGCCTCTGGAACAGTGACGGTTGGAGGGAATGTCGACACTGCTGGATCAGTCAACGCCACTGGGAATGTGAGTGCGTCGGGATCCGTTACAGCCCAGGGCAATGTGAGTGCGTCGGGGAGCGTCACAGCCCAGAGCAACGTTGTCGCTGCAGGTGATGTATACGCACAGTCGGTGAATGCCTCGGCCAACCTCACGGGCGCTGCTGCCCGAATATCAGGAGAGACTGTCACAGGCGGTTGGTTTCGCACCCAGGGCGACAACGGCTGGTACAACGAAAAATGGGGTGGTGGCTGGTACGGACTGGGTTCGGGTCTACGGCGACAAGAACGTCTACACAGCCGGGAACATCCGAGGAGGGACAGTGACTTCGGAAGGTCGCGCGACCGTCGGTGAATACCTGCAGCTGAATGGCGTTGCAACTGCCGGCACTTCCTGTGCTGCAAACGGTATGGTTGGACGTACCAGCACGGGGCGATCGCTTTCGTGTGATAACCAGGTCTGGGTGGTGAATGGCTCCAGTGCCCCTACCTGTACGGCAAAAACCATTCCCGGCTACGACGCAAACGACGTCACTACCTACGCTTGCCCAGTCGGCTACACAAAAGTTGGTTGGGACACGGCCGGCTCAGGCCAACGATTCAGCAGTACCCCAGGAATCGTGGTCGGCCAGAACGATTACGCCACCATTTTCTGTTGTCAGTTCTGACCAGGCTCATAACTGTCATCGAGGACGTAGAGTGAACATTTACTGGCTTGCAATGGTGGTGATTACAGCAGTGCTCGGAATGGTTTATGAGAAGTCAGACCAGGCAGAACAGAGCTCCCAGACCGTAGAAATCTCCTTGATTGCTCATAACGTCCTCGTCTACAGAAATGCCTTGGCCGAGTATGCCTACGCTCACAAAGCTGCATCAGGAACGGTGCCAGATAATCAGCTGGATCTGCCCACCTGGTACGCGCGTTACCCAAGATTGGATGGAGTAGTCGATGCTGGACGAAGTTACGCGTTCTTCGGGTCCCCTCCCCCCGGTCTTGTTTCAGAGATGATCAATTTGACTGGGGGATCGCTGGCCATAGGCACCGCGTCCTCCGGTAGCCTGATCACACCAACCTCAGGCAACGTAGGTGTTACGCTGCCTGCGGCAGTCCCAAACGGAGCAGCAGTCGCCTACCAATGAAGAAGGGGTGACTTATCGCGCTAGCTGTCACCTGCCACAATGCACCGTTTGTGGTTTGGGTATGTCACGCATTCATAAGCCAGTTCAGCGTTCACTACGCTAAAGGTGTTGCTCAAAGCGAACTCGACCTGAAAGCAGCAAATCGGCGAAGTGCTGGGAACTGGGAAAAAAAGCGGCTAACCTGATGAACGCCACAGCCCTCGATAACGAAATCCGTGCGATTGAGGAAGAACTACGCAACGAGCGCCACGAGCAGGGAGAATTTGAGTGATCGCCAAAAAAAAACATCAGCGAATTGCTAACAGAGGTTCAGTTTCCACGGAAGATGTCCACTGCCTGGTGTGCATCAGCATTTGAGGAGCTATCTACTGCAGTAGACTTTATAGAGACCGGTGCTAATCAGTTTACTCCCTTACAGCGGCAGGTTTGGAAGCGATTCAAGCAGCAAACTGCGCAGTTTGCAGAGGATATGCTTCTGGCTGATTCCGACGAGAATGCAATCGCCCGACGCCTTGGCCTCGACATCAGTATCCCAGCGAACGATCAAAACCAAGACCCCATGGTTGCATTTGAGCAGAGCCGCGTTGCGGACCTGGCTGCGCTGTACAACGCCATTGCCGCACTGAGTACGGCTGCGACTTTGGACCAGTTGCTAGCGCAGAGCGAGGCAGTTCAGGCACGAATTTGTAAAATGAGTCCCACGATGATCAGCCCCGACGAGGAGCTGGCCTTTAGCATGCAAATGCAAGCTATGAGAGACAGCTGCAGACAGGCGCTGGGGCACTGAATTTCACCCGGCACGCACGGCACTCTTAGCCTGAACTGTTGCCGCTGACCGAAAACTGACCCAGTAGAGGCTGTTCTGCCGACTGAAAACTGACCCAGGTGTTCAACTGCTTCTGCTCACTTTTTGAGCAGGAGAACACAGGGTGATCAGCATGGAAATGTTGGGAAAAATCCGGCGGATGTACTTCCGCGACAAGCTCTCGCTGCATCAGATAGCCAAGCGTACCGGGCTGTCGAGAAACACCATCCGAAAATGGGTCAGAGCGCCCGAAGCCAATCAACCGGCGTACCAACGGTGCGCATCCTTCAATAAGCTCAACCCTTTTCACGAGACCTTAGAGCAGGCGCTCAAGGCTGATTCGTTCCGGCCAAAACACAACCGTAGGAGCGCCAAGGCACTTTTTGAGCAGATCAAGGCCGAGGGTTATGACGGCGGTTACAGCCAGCTCACGGCGTTTGTCCGCTCTTGGCGGTGCGAGCAAGGCAAGTCTGTACGCGCTTTTGTACCGCTGACTTTTGCCCTCGGTGAGGCCTTTCAGTTTGACTGGAGCGAAGAAGGCCTGCTGATCGGTGGCCTGTTTCGACGTATCCAGGTCTCCCATATGAAGCTGTGCGCAAGTCGCGCGTTCTGGTTGGTTGCGTACCCCAGTCAAGGCCACGAGATGCTGTTTGATGCCCATACACGTTCGTTTGGAGCGTTGGGTGGCGTGCCACGTCGCGGCATCTACGACAACATGAAAACGGCTGTCGACAAGGTTAACAAAGGCAAAGGCCGCACGGTCAATGCCCGGTTTTCCGTGATGTGCGCGCACTATCTGTTCGATCCGGACTTCTGCAACGTGGCCTCTGGCTGGGAGAAAGGCATCGTCGAAAAGAACGTGCAAGACAGCCGGAGGCGAATCTGGCTCGATGCTCAAAATTGCATGTTCCATACCTTCGAGGAGCTGAACGTCTGGCTCGGCCAACGCTGTCGTACGCTCTGGGCTGAACTTGTACATCCGCAGTACAACGGTTTGACGGTGGCAGAAGCCCTGGAGCTGGAGCAGGCTGAAATGATGCCGATGCCGACGGCCTTTGATGGCTACGTGGAACGCACCGTCCGTGTCTCTAGCACCTGCCTGATCAGCGTGGCGCGCAATCGTTATTCGGTGCCTTGCGAGCGTGTGGATCAATGGGTCAGCAGCCGTTTGTACCCTTCGCGAATCGTGGTCATTGCCGACGAAACGGTGATCGCCAGTCACGAGCGCCTCTTTGATCGAGATCAGATCGGTTTTGACTGGCAGCACTACATCCCACTCATCGAACGCAAGCCTGGTGCACTGCGCAATGGCGCTCCATTTGCTGATCTGCCAAAACCGTTACAGCTTCTTAAACGCGGACTGAGGCGTCACACCAACGGTGATCGAATCATGATGCAGGTACTGGCTGCTGTGCCCATCGCCGGTCTCGAACCAGTGCTGGTGGCGGTGGAGCTGGTACTTGAATCGGGAAGTCTGAGCGCCGATCACATCCTCAATGTCGTTGCCCGCCTGACCTCCACCGCACCACCTCCCTGTGTAGAAACCAGCCTGCAACTCAAAGTGGCGCCGGTTGCCAATACAGCACGCTACGACCGGCTCCGTACGACCGATGAGGAGAATCGCAATGCGTGACCTAATGACTGAACTCAAAGAACTGCGCCTGCACGGCATGGCCAGTGCTTGGGAAGAACTGGTCTCTCAAGGAACAGCGTCGACGGCTTCATCGAAATGGCTGCTGGAACATCTGCTTCAGCAGGAACATGCGGATCGCGCGGTGCGCTCGGTGAATCATCAGATGAACATGGCAAAACTCCCCATGCACCGTGACTTAGCTGGCTTTGACTTCAGCGCTTCCAGCGCTGATGCCCGGCTGGTCAGCGATCTATCCAGCTTGGCGTTCACTGAAACCGCGCAGAATGTCGTGTTCATCGGCGGCCCTGGCACCGGGAAAACACACCTGGCCAGTGCCTTGGCTGTATCCGGAATCACGGCCTACAACAAACGCGTGCGCTTCTTTTCCACGGTGGATCTGGTGAATCTGCTGGAGCGTGAGAAGTACGATGGCAAGGCAGGGCGAATCGCCCAGGCACTGCTGCGCACAGACCTGGTGATACTGGATGAACTCGGATATTTGCCCTTCAGCCAAAGCGGTGGCGCCCTGTTATTTCACCTGCTGTCCAAACTGTACGAACACACCAGCGTGGTCATCACCACCAACCTGAGCTTCTCGGAATGGTCGAGTGTGTTTGGCGACGCCAAGATGACCACCGCGTTGCTGGATCGGCTGACACACCACTGCCACATCGTCGAAACGGGCAACGAGTCCTACCGCCTACAACACAGCACATTGGCTGCCCAGACAAAGATCAAAACACGCGAACGAAAGCGAAAGGACGGAAATGATATCGAGGACGATGAGCCATTTTGATCCGCACCATAAATGCCCTGCTGCATGCGGTGGGGCTTGATGCGTCTTCAATCGGAACACTGCTGCTAAGCTTATCCACAATTGCTGGGGCAAAAATCAGCAATCCGTCCTGGGTCAATTTTCAATCGGCAGGGTGGGTCAGTTTTCAATCAGCGCCAACATTGCGACCTCTAAACGACAAGAATTTGCTGAAAAAATGCTTACCTACAACGGATTGTTCAATGCTTTCCAGTCGATCTTCGGCACTTCACCCGACGGTAAACTGGATGACAAGGCTGATCTGGTGAAGGCGCTGCTGGCATCCCTTGCGAAGCCCCCATCTAGCGTGTTCATGATTGGCGATAAACGTGATGACATGCAGGCTGCGCAGCTAAATGCAATAATTCCGGTGGGTGCACTGTGGGGCTATGGGGGCATCGATGAATTGAAAAACAGTGGGGCCGTGGCCTTGGCCGATACACCCTGGGCATTACCCTCCGTAGTTGACAGTCTGCTGCCCGCAGCCTGATAAGGAGCGACATGCCCCCCACCGCCAATAGAAGCCGCCAGCTCGATATCATGAAAAATCCTACCTTCGCCGGGTATTGGGTTGGCACGTTGGTACTTCAGATCGTCTTTCAGACGCAAACATTGCTGTTTGCCTGGTCCTGGAGCGCGGGCCATGTTGACGCAGCCTTCTGGGTCTATTTCGCCAGTAACGCGCCTTTTGCCATACTCACTCTGTTTGTAGGTTATCTAGGCGATCGCTACTCTCGCAAAGGGCTGCATTTCATAGGGCAGGTTCTGATTGGCGTGAGCTGTGTGTTGGGTGCCGTCTACTTCATACGAAGCCCGAGTTTCGCTTTAGGGATGAGCGCGTTGCTCATCCTGAATGCCGGCATTGCGATCAGGGGGCCGTCCTATCAAGCAACGATCATCTCCCTGTTTGGCGAGGATGATATAGATACGGTGCTGTCAGTTCACGGGTTGGCGGTCAGCATTGCAAAACTGGCCGGCCCTTTGTTCGTTGCGTACGTCATACACCAGAGCCTAACCGCGCTACCAGCTCTCGTCGGTATTGTCGCTAGCCTTTGGACGGTAATGGTCATCGTTTTCTGGGATAAGGCCCAATGGCGTACCACCATCAAAAACAATGGGGTGGACAAGGCTCCACCCACGTCACTCATCAATTTAACATCGGCAAAGAACCTGCTCTTGGTCGGAGCCTTAGCGTTTGGATGCTGTAGTGTCCAAACCCTGCTGCCTTCTCTGGTCAGACTTCACTACGGCGACAATGCGACCCGGTACACATTGCTGATGGTATTTTGGGGAGTTGGGGCTCTGCTTGGAACCTTTTCGGGCCGTTTTTCGATCCGACTCTTCGCCCGGTATGAAGAGGCTGTGTTGACGCTCATCTTCTCGATAACTACAACACTGCTCGCGCTGACATCGCATGTAGTCATTCACGGCCTGGCGCTGTTACTTTGCGGCTGCGCCTTGTTTATCCTATTCATACGATTGTGCGGTGACCTGACGAGAGCCTCGCCGCCGGGCCAGAGAGCCTTCAGACTGTCCTTGTACTTTTTTTCAAATTACCTTGGAGGGACGCTAGGGGCGTTGGCTTGGGGGTTGATCGCACGGTTTCAAGGGGCGAACTCCGCTATGTTGATAGCGAGCATTCTGGTCCTGCTGCTCGGCTCGATCATGTTTAATAAGCAGCGACGTCTGCCATGACTTGACCTGCCCGGTGGTGAACCAAGCCAATCCGCTGATTTGGATGTCATTGTCCATGACCCATTGAAGGTCAACATCGGCTTCGCCGCGATGGTGCAGATGTTGACCAAGTGCGCACTACGATGAAGATATTTCACAGGCTTTCGTAGGAAGCGCCCGGCCCTAGGGCATCAGCGGCGACACATGCAGACGGGTTACAACGTCTACACGGTGCAACAGGCGGCAAGGCGTTCTTGGAGGATCGGACAGAAGCAGGATGTCAGGGTGATCTTTTTCGGTTACATCGGCAGTTCTCAAATCACCTGCCTGCAACTGATGGCTAAGTAGATCGCCGTATCACAGAGCACTTCAAGAGATGTTCCAGAGTCCGGACTGGACTCGTTGAACCAAGACGGTGATTCTGTAGAAATGGCGCTCGCCAGACAACTCATCAACGCTTGACCACGGCCACCTTCGGGTGGCCTTTTTGATGGACGAAGCAACGCTGTCCAATCGATTTTCAATTTCGTGATCAATGCTGATGGTTCTGTTCGATATGATCGGCTTGAAGCCCAATTTCGCGGGCCGTACCGGCTCGATAACACACGCAAAGGGGGTCAATTTTAGTCGGCGATTTAAAACATAGGTGGGTCACTTTTCGGCCGGCGTTGCCAGTCTATGACGCACTCAGCTTGGCGTCTGACCAGTCAACACAAACCAACCATCATTCCACTCTATTATCAATACCATCTATATTTACTTTAAGATCAACAATTTACAATTTAATACATAAAAAATACCATTATTTATACCAAGTGAGTAGCCTCTTCAACTAAGATTTGGCGCGATACTGGCAGCTATCTACCCCGCGCCTTCGCGAGAATCTGAGATAGCATATCGGGCACCAATCCATCGGATCTAAGTGTTGCAGTCCGATACCCGAGCTGATTTTTTGCCAGATTTATTCCTGTCTCAACCGCGATGCTCTCGCAAGCTACCCCCCACTCGCACCAGTTGAGCGAGAGAAATGATTCGAGGTGGTCATCGAAAATAGCCACTGCGTCCGAAATCGTCGCAGGAGGGAAATCCTCTTCAGCCAAGCCGAAATACCTCATCAGCATCCTGTTTTCCGCTACGTGATTTTGGCGTTCTTGATCTATGGCGTTCTGTAGTTTATTTTTCGCCCTCGCTCGCGCTTCAAATCCACCGTCGGCATCAAACAATGCATAGACTGGCACACCAATAGATTTCAAAATCGCATGTGCGAGGGGTATTGACGTCTTGCTACCCACAGGAATGATTGAAAGTCCTGCGGCTTCAAGGTCACCGGGAAACGTTCTATCCCCAATCCCATAGAACACTGCAGATTCTATTGTGCCTTCCACAAGAAATGCACGATTCGCAAAAAGTGCAATAGCAAGCTGGTCAGCAACATTATGGTCGAGCCTACGATCAACTACATCGCCGGCCACTGTTCCATGAAGTCTCACCTTCACATCTTCAACTGTAGCAAAATGAACTGTCACTACCGGGACTTCGTCAGTAGACCTTGTCAGCCGTCTTATCTGATGGAAATTTCGCGACTCCAAAAAGTAGGGACTGTGAGTGGCATAGGTCACTTGGATACGCTTTTCAGCATCTTCGGCAAGTGATCTGAGTACCTTTGCGAAGGTCTGCGCTTGGATCGGGTGCTGGAAAAGCTCTGGCTCCTCGATCGCCAGGCAGATGACACCTTCCGCTGAAGCTGCGCCCGACTGAGCCAAGAGTTGCAATGCGGAGATCAGCAGAGTGCGCTGAAAGCCGTGACCTTGTCTCTCTACTGAAGTTTCAGTGGTACCGTCAAGTACGGCAACGTGGAACGTTGTGCGAGGCGCCTTAAGTTCCACTTCAGCGGGAGAAACTGTAATTCCTCGGCCTGGAGCATAGGTTGTTACGACCTCATTGAGCTGGGTCGTGATGATCTCGAGTTGCTTCGTAAACTTCTCTTCATAAACCTTTTGCTGCTTTGCTCTTGACTCTGCAACAATTTCCGCAACTGCCTCATCGGCAGCAGCTCGATCAATAGAGCGCTCAAGAATTCGTCCAATGATACTTGTCTTACCGTCGATAGATTCCTCACTTGCGCGAAGGTCGGCCGTAACCAACACAAAGTCGAAAAGCCCGCTCATTATACCGCCGCTATTGAAACCAAAAAAATTAGTTTGCAAAGCCTCAGGGGCATCGAGAAGTTGACCAATGTGTGCTGCCTCCCATGCTGTCATTGCTTGCTCGACTGCGGGGCCTGTATTTGCCGCAGGAAGATTCAGCTCAGGTCGTTCTCGCCGTAGAGTGGCATAAAAATCTTTTTTCGCAGCGGCACTGCCTGCAGCCTTGATAGCATTAAACTCTGGAAATCCTTTTGCATTTGCCGAGAGCACATCGAGACCGTCAGGGGATCGACGTCTCCATGCGGTAAACGTGTTGACTCCTTCAGGCGCATACTTACCAAGCGCCTCTCGATCCTTTTTTGTGAGTTCTGCGAACGTAACTTGAACCTCAATGTGTTCATCAGTCGCACCAAATGAGCAATCCTTCTCTGTCAACGAGCCGGACCTGCCATTGAAGAACCAGTCGAGTGCACGGAGAACAGTTGACTTTCCGGCCCCGTTCGGCCCAATGAAAGTCGTGACGGAATCGAACGGAATTGTTACGTCTTTCAAAGTACGGAAGTTTTGAATACGGATGGACTGGATCTTCATTTCGGCCTTCTCTCCTTTTTGATGTAATCCCTCGCTATGAAGGCGAAAGAACCTCTTCCTTTACTGCCTCAGTCAAAAAATCGACGACCGAACGTACAACAGCACACTGAATCGCCCCAGGTTACGTTGCAAAACCCCTTCAATAAAGCAAGGATGAAGCCCGATTTTCACCATAGTTGCTTTAACCATAACCTGCCAGATGAAGAACACAAAAAAACCGTAATGACGCGGGCGTCAGGTATTTGCAGGAATGTCGATGGCGGGCTTGCTGAAAAGCTTCATGCTGAAAAACTACCGGGCATAAAAAACCCGCTCAATTTGTGCTTAGCTGCCGAAGCAACCATTGGCATGGCGGGTGTGTTGCGGAGGATATTAGGCATAGCGGTGCCGTTTTGCAAGATATTTGGTACTGCAGTAATAAACGGACGCCGCGATTTGTGGGGTGCTTGAGCTCAATAGAAACACGCCAGTCACCCCGTCCGCACACCCTCGCCCTAAACCTATTCAACCATAATAATGATTTGCTGCTGCATAGATGGACCGCTTTTGCGAACGTGCCTCACATCTTGAGTGAGGTCCTCCATGAAGCTGCCACTGCGCCCTTCTCTTTCCCGCGCCACCGTACTGCAAATCCTGGTCCTGATCGCCCTGATCGGCATGCTGGTCTACCAGCAGTGGCAGATTCTCCACCTGAAAACAGGTTTTGAGTCAGCTGCAAACCTGGAAACCGTCAACGCCATCACCCAACGCATCAATGGCGTGGATGACCGGATCGATGCTGCCAGCCAGCTGAAGTCCGTGACGATCGATGATTTCAGGGCTGGCCAGCAGGCACTCTCCAATCGAATCGACGCCGTCCAAGCTCTCGTCAAGCAGGCGCAGGACGCAGCCCAGCAAGCGGCGGCCACGATGCAAGAGGTTGTGGTCATGGGGGCTCGGATCGAGGAGCTGCAGGTGAAACTCCAGGACCTGCGTGCAGTTGAAGCCGCATCTGCTCAAGTCACCGCTGCGGCCAAGCCGAAGGCTCCAGTCCCCTCCCGCAAAACAACAGCACAAGCTAAAGCGGCAGAGGTGCCTCCGCCCTTTTCGATCGTGGGTGTGGAGTATCGCGGAGGCGAACGTTTCTTGTCAGTTGCCCCGCCTGGCAGCACTCAGCTGAGTCAACTGAACCTGATACGCCCGGGCGATATGGTCGCAGGGAGCAACTGGCAGCTCAACAGCCTGGATGATTCGCGCGCCCTGTTCAGCATCAACGGCTCAACCCGCATTCTGCCCCTGCGCCCTTAGAGGTTCACATGACCGTTTACAACCTGCGAATGTTCACACTGATCTGAGCCAGCGCTTCGGTGCGATCCTGCTCGACGAAGGGCAAGACGTGAACCCGGTCATTGCGAATCTGGTCCAGATCCAAAAAATCACGCAAGTCACCGTCGGTGATCGACATCAGCAGCTCTATCGGTTCAGAGGCGCTGTGGATGCTTTAAACAGCCCGGCGATGAAGGACGCCGAGAAACACTTCCTGACTCAGAGCTTCAGATTTGGACCGGCTGTTGCCTACGTGGCCAACGTCATCCTGTCCTTCAAGGGTGAAAAGATCCCCCTGCAAGGCCTGGGACAGCCGACGTTGGTGAAACGAGCCTTACCGGACGATCTGCCTCACCGTACCTACCTGCACCGCACGGTGAGTGGTGTCATCGAGAACGCGCTGCGCCTGGTCAACCAAGACCACCGCATGCAGTGGATCGGAGGGATCGACAGCTATTCCTTGCGCGATCTGGAGGACCTGTTCTATTTCAGCCGGCATATGAATGACCAGGTTCAGCAGCGAAAATTGCTCACTGACTATGCCGATTACGACCAGTATGTCGTGATCGCAAAGGCCACGCAGGATACTGAGATGCTGCGGTCGATCAAAATCATCGAAAACTACCCCGACCTGCCCAAACGAATTGAGCAGCTGCGTGCTGCGTCTGTCACATCGGAGCTCGATGCAACCGTGACCCTTACCACTGCGCACAGAGCCAAAGGTCTGGAGTGGGACTTCGTTGGGCTTTATGACGACTTTTCTGCAGATCCGCTTTCCCCTGACATCGACGCCGGCAAACGCGACGATGAGCTGAACCTTCTGTACGTGGCTGTCACACGAGCCATGAAGATTCTGGCCGTCAACTCACTCGTGATCGACATCATGCAGCGCTTCAAGGACATGAAGCAGCGCTCATAACATTGAGGCGCGGCGCCGCCTTCTCCCAGCCAGCTACCTTCTAAAACGTAAGTCATCTTCGGTTAGCGTGAAGAACTCGGGTTCTACACCACCATGAGCAATCACACCAGCGGGGCATGTACTCCCCGTCCTCTTTTGGAACCGTTGGAGCATATGCACCACGAAGGAGGTGCATTTATTCATAGGATCCAATCCATGCAGAATCATGTCATTATTTCCAGAGGCGCCACACCTTTGTCGAGAGGAGTTACAGCCAGCGATGTCAAGCCTGCTTATGCGCAATTGACACCCGAAGCTTATCGACACGCAATAACGAAATTCAAACAAGCACTGACCACCCCGGAGCGGCCAACCGGCGAACCCGTTTTCATCTACGACCGCACACCAGGCGAATTGGAAAATTTTCGTTCTTCGGACAGTTTTATCCTCCCTCATGACCTCAATCAGAAAGGCTGGGACACGCTGCACATTTCCGGCAGTGCCAGTATCGCCAGTTTGGAGCAAGTGCAACGTTTGCATCCCACCCCCGAAAGACCAGTCGTGGTATTGGACGTACGAGAGGAATCTCACGCGATCGTTGGGGGTTATCCATGTACTTGGCGACTGGGCAACAACTGGGCGAATGTGGGTAAAAGTCGCAATGACGTGATCGCCGATGAGCAATCTCGCATCGCTGCGCTCAAGCAGCAGCCAACAGTCGAGATCATTCACCGCAAGGATGCCAAACACGGGATGGAGAATCCTCGTAAGGTCGTGCTGAACAACCCGGATATCTCAAGTGAAGAAGACTTAGTGAAGTCCACGGGTGCGGAGTACCTTCGTTTGATGGTGACCGACCACATGGGACCGCGTTCCGAAGACATTGACCTTTTCGTAGCCATGGAGCGCGCGCTACCCGAGCAGGGTCGGGTACATATCCATTGTGGAGTCGGGCAAGGCCGCACAGGTATCTTCATCGCAATGCACGACATGCTCAAGAACGCTCACCACGTATCATTTCATGACCTGATAGAACGCCAACTCGTTTTCAATCCGGGGCGCGCTCTGGATTTCAACAAGGATGTAACCCACGAAGGCAGAGCCAACCTGCGCAATGACCGCTTGGAATTCATCTCGCTTTTTTACGAATACGCCAAGCAAAATCCCAAAGGAGCGCCGCGATCATGGTCAGAATGGCTCGCTGACCCGAACACCCCATCTCAACAACGCTAACTGACTACCCCCTGCTCCGGGACAATTAGCTAAAATTCGGCACCTTAGTGGCTATCTCGCTAAGACCAGCACTATGAGTCCACTCAGCAAGCGGCAAATGCTTGGCTGGGGGTGGTGCCGTTTTTTTCGTTGGATTCCTTTAATAGGCAGCCTTCGGCTGTAAAGGGATGTGTCTTTGCGTTCAAAGCTATCAGTGATCATGCATGCCTACCAGTTTCAAACCCCGTCCTCTGAAAAACCTCTTCGCGGCCAACGGCTGCTTGGCAGGCTTGCTGGAAAGCGGTGGTCTGCGCCAGATTTTAGTGTCACTGGCGATCGACATCATGCAGCGCTTCAAGGAAATGAAGCAGCACTCAAAACCTCGATACCCTGTGCCTACCCAGCCACCTACTTTTTGAGACGTAAGTCGTCTTCGCCCAGTGTGAAGAAGTCGGGGTCTACATCGGTATGAGCGACAACATCATCGAGGGTCATATATTCCCAATCAGGTGTATTGCTGGCATCGAGGGTGACGATGGCCCACGACCCTTCAGAAGGAATTCCAATGCCAGGCGCGTAGTGTTCGACCCAAGTAAATTGCTCAAGAACTTCGTACATCGAAGAAAACGCCTTGGGTAAAGCCCGCTCGGTATGAAGGCGATGAATCACACCGCTGATGATCTCTTCGATGTCATTCGTGACAGAGGTACCGTCATAGTCTCGCAACTGAGCGATCAAACCGAACAGCATTCCTCCATCGGTGATACCCACGCGTACAAAGCAAGCCCCCGACGCGTAATCGCCCTTGTATTCAAATCTTCGATAGTCAATCGTCCGCACTGCACTTGTCCTTCTCGAACAAAATTTACGTAATGCAGCTTTCCCCCATCGTCTAACGAGACTCTCACTGCACGTTACATTTTCCAACCTTGAGGTTTATCGTTGCAACTGGCTGTTGTAGCCTGAAGGTACACCTGCTTGATCATACCCTCCCTGGCATTTGGTACTTATGACTATATTTGAATACACCCAGACCTTCGTCCCCTTGCCCTATAAAACCGTGACCAGCGGCGTGCTGATGTTCAAGTCGACAGATGAGACGACCGAACCGGATATTCAAGGTTACTTAAGCAACCCTGAGACTCTCGACGTATTGAACCGCTACGGTCGAGAGGGGTGGGAGCTGGTCAGCGTTCAGCCGATCAATCGTGGCCACGAGCGATTTGGTAATCAAAACGCCCAGGCCTGGGCGGTTGGGTATGCAATCAGTACCGGGTTCCTGTTCTTCTTTAAACGCAGCATTGTCACACCGACCCTTTTGGATAAACCCTCTCAGACCTAAAAAGGGTTTCGTACTGATTCAAACTCGGCCCTTGGTCATGCTGTGGACATAGATTCCTACAGCATCCAAGGCCCGCGACGTGAACTTCAATCCCCCCGCGCTCAGATCAACGTCTGCACGTGTGCAGATCTGCTTGACCGCAGTCATGCTGTGCACACCCCTGCTGTTTTCCGCGCATGCCGGAGCAGCCGGCACGGCTTCTGAACAAGCCAATGTGCAAGTGATGATTCGCCAGCTCAACGCGCTCGAGGCCGTCGCGCAACGCAGTGTCGATCTTCCACAAGACCCGGCCCAACGCTATCACCTGGACTATCCCCGGTTGGTCAGCGACATCGCGCGCATCCGCCAGGGCCTGCAGGACTATCTGTCGCCCTCCCGGGCACAGCCTCGTGACCCCGTAGACATTTCCGGCCAGTACAACGTCAGCGGTGATCACACGCGATGACGATGTCCTCCAGCAACAGGAGCGTAAGAAGGTACGTCGAGCCTACACCCTGCCTCAGAACTCGACGCTGATGGGATCAGTGGCCATGTCAGCATTGATTGGCCGGGTTCCCGTGGATGGGACGGTTAATGACCCCTACCCGTTCAAGGTGCTGATCGGTCCGGACAACCTGACGGCCAATGGCATCGATCTCCCAGACGTGGCCGGTGCCGTGGCCAGCGGTACAGCGTCCGGCGACTGGACCCTCTCATGCGTGCGTGGGCAGATCAAAAGTCTGACCTTCGTGTTTACCGACGGCACTGTCCGCACGTTACCCGCCCCAGCCCAGGGCGGTAATCAGCAGAATAATAACCAGAACAACCAAAACAACTCTGGCGACCAACAACCCATCCAGGGTGGTCTGGGCTGGATCAGTGATCCCTACGGCATTCCGTGCATCGCCGGCGAGCGACGCAGCAATGCGCAGCAGTACATCGGTTCACAAGCCCTGATTACCGCAGCAGGTGCTGGAGCAGCCTCGTTGATCAAGACCGAGGGCAGCACCTCCTCTTACATCTCGAACGCTTCTGGGACGCTGGGTAGCACCGGTTTGTCTGGTAACGAGGCGATGGGAAAGATCCTGACCCAAGGCGTCACGGATGTTTCGAGCTGGGTTAACAAACTCTACGGACAAGCGTTCGCGGCCATTTATGTCCTGCCTGGTGCGCAAGTCTCACTGCACATCGATCAGGAGCTGGAAATTGACTACGAACTCAAAGGCCGCAAGGTCAAATACGCCTCAGGAGCGAACCATGCCAATGCCAACCTGGATTGATCAATTGGGGTCAGCGCGCAGCGCGCTGATGTTTTGCCTTCTCACGGCGGGCTTGCTGGCTGGATGCTCGACAAACAAAGAGCAAATGCTTCCGCATGGTCAAAACACCATGATGGATGTCTGGAACCAAGGGACGACCGGTTCGGCCGGGAGCGCTAGTGGCCGGCAATTGCTCGATGCACGCTCGGAGTTGCGCCGTCCAATCGATGTACGCGCTACCCAGCCCCTACAGGATAGCGCGGCCTACACCCGTACCGCTCAAAACGAGATCTACAGCCAGTTCAAGCGCCTGCCCAATCCGGACCTGGTCATGTACGTATTCCCTCACCTGGCGGGCTCCGATCCCGCGCCAGTACCGGGGTATACGACCGTATTTCCGCTGTATCAACGCGTGCAATATGCGATGCCCGGCGAGCGGGTGGAGGATTATTGATGGGACTTTTGAAGCGTTTGACAAAGCGTCGGGATCGAGGCGCTGACACCGTGGTTGATACTCCAGTCGAGACGATCGCCGATCAGCTACGAGATGAGGCCATCTTCGCACAGGCCAGAGAGCGTTATCTGGCTCGCCTGGCGGCTGAGGGCATACCAGAGCCTGGCGCGTGGCTAGATCCCAAGCGCAAACCTGCGACGGTCGACGATATCGCAGCCCTGTATGCCGTCAACCCGTCATTCGTCGACATGCTGCCCTGGACGGAGTACCTCCCTCAGGAGCAAGCGATGCTGCTCGAGGACGGCAAGTCACTGGCAGCATTCTATGAACTCACCCCCATCGGCACCGAAGGTCGGGATCCTGAGTGGTTACGCAAAGCGCGCGATGCTCTTGAAAATGCGCTGCAGGACAGTTTTGACGAACTGGATGAATCGCCTTGGGTGGTGCAGTTCTACGCCAGGGATGAAACCAGTTGGGAAGATTATCTGGAGACGTTGCATGATTACGTCCAGCCTCGCGCTCAGGGTACGGCGTTTACAGAAATGTACCTGCAGCAATTCAAACATCACCTAGAGGCAATCTCCAAGCCGGGAGGTTTATTTGAAGACACCAAAGTGTCTCAACTGCCCTGGCGCGGCCAGCAACGCAGGGTTCGCATGGTCGTCTACCGGCGCTGCACCGGAGATGGACTGGTTCGTGGCCAGACGCCGTCGATGTACTTGAAAAACATTTGCGAGCGCCTGACGGGAGGACTGGCCAACGCGGGCATCAAAACCCGGCGCATGGATCGCCATGACATTCGTCACTGGCTGTTGCACTGGTTCAACCCGCATCCCGAACACTTGGGATCAAAGCGCCAGGACATCGATCGTTTCTTCGAAATCGTCAATAACCGCACGGTCGAACCACCAGAAGAGGGCACGCTGCCGCTGGCCAGCGGCGATGATTTCTCTCAGTGCCTGTTCTACAGCGAACCGCAATCGGATGCCAAGAAGGGTCTCTGGTACTTCGACTCGCGCCCTCATCGGGTCATCGTCCTCGATCGCTTACGCGATGCGCCAAAGACCGGGCACCTGACGGGTGAAAACCGTAAAGGCGGGGACGCGCTGCATGCCTTGTTCGACAAGTTGCCCGAGGACACAGTACTCAACATCACGCTGGTGAT
Source organism: Pseudomonas cerasi (assembly GCF_900074915.1). GTDB lineage: Bacteria > Pseudomonadota > Gammaproteobacteria > Pseudomonadales > Pseudomonadaceae > Aquipseudomonas > Aquipseudomonas cerasi. The sequence continues at coordinate 715,035 of NZ_LT222319.1, read as the reverse complement.
CACTCCACAGGATGTTCTGGAGGCCCACCTGGAAAAACTGGCACGTAAATCAGTCGGTGACAATCAAGCCTCCGCCCTGACCCGTGAAGCGGTCGACGAAGCCCGGAAACTGATCGGTCGAAAACACAAGCTGTACCGGGGCAACGTGGTTTTTTACTTGACCGGCAAGGATGAGCAACAACTGGAAAGTCGGAGCATGGAGCTTGCCAATGCCATGCTTAGCGCCGGTATGGAACCTGTCTATCCTCGTGATGAAGTCGCCCCTCTCAGCAGTTACCTGCGGTGGCTGCCCGCCAGTTTTGATGTGAACAAGAAACATGCTTTGGACTGGTACACGCAGATGATGCTCGCCCAGCATGTCGCGAACCTTTCGCCAGTATGGGGGCGTGCCAGCGGCACGGGCAACCCCGGCATAACCCTGTTCAACAGGGGCGGGGCACCGCTGACGTTCGACCCATTCAACAAGCTTGATCGGCAGATGAATGCCCATCTGCTCCTGTTTGGCCCGACAGGTTCAGGTAAGTCAGCCACGGCCAACAATTTGCTGATGCAGTTAATCGCCATTTACAGGCCGCGCCTGTTCATCATTGAAGCCGGTAATAGTTTCGGCCTACTGGGAGATTTTGCCCAAAAGCTTGGGCTGACGGTCAACCGGCTCAAGTTGGCGCCAGGGTCGGGCGTGAGTCTGGCCCCCTTCACTGATGCCATTCGCCTGGTGTCAACACCTGACAAAGTCACGATCTTGGATGCCGATGACATTGAAGGATCCGATGAGCATCTGCAAACAATGCCTGAACAGGGCGAAGAGGAGCGTGATGTTTTGGGCGAAATGGAGATCGTAGCCAGGCTCATGATCACCGGCGGCGAAGAGAGAGAAGAGGCTCGACTCACTCGCGCAGACCGCAGCGCCATTAGGCACTGCATTCTGACGGCAGCCAGAACATGCTTTGACGCTGAACGAGCAGTCAAGACGGAGGATGTGCGTGATGCGCTGAGTGACGCTGGCAAGGACACCACCCTTCCGGAAAAGCGCCGAGAACGCATGTTTGAGATGGCTGAAGCCATGGACATGTTCTGCATGGGGGCTGACGGTGAGATGTTCAACCGGGAGGGTACGCCTTGGCCTGAGGCCGACATCACAATCCTGGACTTGGCCACCTACGCCCGCGAGGGGTATAACGCCCAACTGTCGGTCGCCTACATCTCGCTGATCAACACCGTGAACAACATTGCAGAACGGGACCAATTCAAGGGGCGTCCGATCGTCAACTTCACTGACGAGGGTCATATCATTACGAAAAACCCCCTTCTCTCGCCCTACGTCATCAAGATCACCAAGATGTGGCGAAAACTCGGTGCCTGGTTCTGGCTTGCCACTCAGAACATCGACGACCTTCCGTCAGCAGCAGCACCGATGCTTAACATGATCGAGTGGTGGATCTGCCTGAACATGCCACCGGATGAAGTGGAGAAAATCACCACGTTCCGTAAGCTGACGCCTGCGCAAAAGTCACTGATGCTGTCAGCCCGTAAAGAGAGCGGAAAGTATACTGAAGGGGTTGTGCTTTCCAAATCGATGGAGGTTTTGTTTCGAGCCGTGCCCCCAAGCCTGCTCCTGGCATTGGCCATGACTGAGCCGGAAGAAAAAAAACAGCGGTACGATCTAATGCAGTCATTAGGGGTAGACGAGCTGGGAGCCGCAATGGCGATCGCACACGACCTCGACCGCCTTCGCGGGATTGAACCGACAACCATTACATTCCCCGCTTCACCCTTGGAGAACCTGGCATGAGAGCCATGGATGCCCTGACTCAAAATCTGATCGACAGCCTGACTCAACTGCTCAAAAACCCACAGGAAGATGCTCTGCTGGCCTTGAAAATTTGCGCACCGGTCCTGATCGAACACCTGGAAGTCGTGAAACATGTAGCGGTTGATCGTCGAGAGATCCAGTCCCAACTGCACAAAGCGCTGGACCAGTGGCTTGAGCATCACCCACAGCCCGAAAGCGCCCAGAAGGCTCTTCTCACGTTGCTGAATCAGGAGTTGCTGGCCAAACAGTTCCTCGATAAAGAGGCCTCCGCATGAAGCGACCCACACGTCGCCAAATTCTCTACTGCATCGGTGCGGTCGCCGTGGCTATCTCGCCTTTTCTGCTGGCAGAACTGAGGCAGAACACGCTTGGCATCTCAGGTGGCCCCTTGGAGCAGGCAGTCGATCAGCAGAAGCAAAGTGGCGGATGGGTTTACGGGAACCGTAGTGCCCGATTCACCATCGTCGAGTATGCAGATCTGGAATGCCCGTACTGCAAGGATTACTTCCCACAGCTCAAAGCATGGGTGGATCAGCATCCAGACGTGAACCTGCAGTGGCACCAACTACCTCTTCCAATGCACGAGCCGACCGCGAGCTATGAAGCTCGGTGGGCTGAGTGCGCAGGGATCGAGCGAGGCAATGACGTGTTCTGGCTCGCCGTCGAGCTCATTTATCAACGTACTCGGTCGAACGGTGCTGGAACTGCTGGAAATCCGCAGATCCCGGGGTTTGAGGATCGACAGCACTCTATTGATAACTGCGCTTCGAGTAACCCGGCTGTCCGACAGACTGTTGTTAGGCAGGCTCACAAGGCCAGCCTGGACGGCATCACTGCCACACCGACGCTGGTCATCAAGGATAAAGTCTCTGGACGATCGATCAAGCTGCAGGGAGCACCTGACGGTAACGTGCTGCTTTCCGCAATCGACTGGCTGGTCAGCACGAAGGATTTATAAATGAACCCAGCCTTTGAACAAGCCTTACAAGCGCGCTTACTATGGGTGCAGGTCCGTAGCTATGGCTCACTTGGTTTTCATCAGATGGCGAAGATCGTTGCCCACAACGCGTACTGGCTTGTGGAAGAGCTTGCTATGCTGCAAGCGCGCTGCAAGATGCGCTACGCAGTTCCCTACGGCGCAAGATGCCGACTTATTCTCAGTGACGTTCCCAGACTGGCGGACCTGAGCAGGCTCAAGCGACGAAGCTCAGATCGTTGAGGAGGATCGCGAAGCGGCTGCCGAACACCTCCGAAGGGAACAGTCGAAGACCTACGCTATCAAGTGCATCAAACGTAACGACTGGAAGCGCTGAACCTTCCATTCCCCGGACAGAAATTTTCTGCGGAACTCCATGCTTTGTGATGACCACGTATGGTTTTGTTACATGAACAAATGCCCCATAGCATAGGACATATAGATTATGCAAATAAGGAACAGTCATCTCTATTCAGCCTCAAGACTGGTGCAGAATACCTTTAATGCCTCGTCTACGAAAGAAGCGGCTAATACAATAGCAAAAAATAATGAATCCGCTGCGCTGAGCGCAACTCAAACCGCACGGACACACGAGGGCGATTCGAAAGGCAAATCTAGTAATGGCTCTCAATCATACTTCCGAAGTATGAGGTACGCTGCTTATCTTGCGGGCAGCGCCTACCTCTACGATAAAACAGTCAATGATTTTTTTCTTTCTACCACTTCCTTAAATGACGGCAAACAAGGCTTTACCAGCGACGCCCGCCTGCAGAAGGCAGAGAAAAAGGCAGAAGCTAATTATCATGCCTACCATAATCGTGCCAATTTTGGAGGTGTTGCGCCGACGCGTTCTTCGTTATTGCCAAAATTGTGTGGGGAAAATCTTTTCGTTACGATGTTGGATTTTCGCGCCGCTACAAAAGTGCACATGAAGAACTTAATCGACACCAAGGAAGCGCATGATTCCATAGCTAATAATATTTCTTGCATCATGGGTGAGCGTGTCAAGCCTGAGTTGTTGAAAAAACACGGTATTGTCCAAGCTCCGCCAGATTTCGATATAACCAAGGGCGCGTCTTATGATTGCAAAAATAAGTATTCTTTGTCCGGCGTGCCAAATCAAGAGACAGGGTCTTACGGCTATGCATCACGATCTGTCTCTAATCCTTTTATTGAAAAAGGCGAGAACCATCATGCCCGAGCAATCAACAGTGAGCGGGCATTGACGCCAAGGAATTGTGTCGATGCATTGCAGCCGCTCCTACAGAAAAGTGAGGGCCTAAGTCCTGAAGCCCAATTCCGTGCAGGGCAAGCTCTGCTGATACTCAGGCCGTTGTACTGTAGTTCAGAAAATTGGGGAGATGCTCACAAAGTACTGATGCCCTTTCTTGAAAAAAAGGGTCTAGTTTCTTCTCAGGAAAATCAAAAGCTTGGCGCAACTAGGCCGTTTACACAAACCGATATGGAAAAAGGAATTGCACGGCGCAATACTAGCCTTGCAGGACCTACACTAAACAAGCTTAACATATTTTTGCAAAAGTCGATTTACAAGAAAGATGAAAAAGCAATAAGTGATCTGACAGCCAAAAAGCTGGGTGAAATGAAATACATCCCTATCGCCCATTTCAAGATGAATGAAGATATTTCCAGCTTTGAGGATTCTTCTGGTCTGGCTGATTCATTTACTGGATATAACGTATCGGCATACATCAATCATGCACGCTTGTTGAGTGGTGAGGACAGACTTTCCAAGAAAGACGTGATCGCCATAGTAGGATGCCTTAATGCTATTTACGACAACGCCAGTAGTGAACGCCACACTCTTAGGGAAATTGCGCACGGGTGTTTCGTTGGAGCTGGCTACACAGTGGAGGATGCTGAAGATTTTTACAATGACGCATGCAAGGCTGCAGCGACGGAGTTTTATAGCGGAAGGGCGATCAATGTACAATCGCAGCTATACAGTAGCTCGGTTGACAAGCCTGATTCGTAACGTTTCTGTAGGCAGCATGCGTATTTGCGGACGGGCGTCGGGGTTAAGTTAACTTTCTGTTCCATTGCTCCTCGCCCCCCCCCCCCCGGATAGCTGCCTATCAGGATTGGCGGAAATTCGCTGTCGTTCCAAAGAGAGTCAGCAGCAGGCCTCCGGGAAAGCCTACCACCAGTGTTTATGCGACGTTATAAGAAAATGCTACCGCGCCTGCTGCTCGATGGCAGGCGCACGGCCCAGACAGGCGCCACCAAACCCCAACCGTCCCGATAACGGTTTCCTACTGACGGCTCTTCATCAATCGCGTTTCCTGTACCTGACACCATCTGCAGGTACTGCCACATGCTTCCCTCCAGAACCTATTGCTTCAGATCCAAACGTAGCCTTTTGGGCTTCCTGGGCTTGGTCATGGCCGCCCAGATCACCCTCGCACACGCGGAGACGTGGGTCATTACGGACCGTAACCATCCCGTTCAGACATCGGCACATGTCCGGCTGATTTTCCTGGACGAGCAAGAGCGGCTTGAGACCAAGCTTTCGGAAGGGCTACCAGCGAATCAGCAACAAGCCATCACCATCATGCAGCAGCGCCTCAAGAGCGCCGATGCGCAGCGCTTGCAACGCGACCTGGCCTTAGCTCAACAAAACCTCGTAGACGCCTGGAGCATTGGGGTCACGAAGGTCCCAGCAGTGGTGGTCGACCGCACGTTTGTTGTGTATGGCGAACCCAATGTTCTGGCGGCGGAACAGCGCATTGCCCAGTGGCGTGCTGCTGCCCACCATCAAGATGAAGCTGGCCAGGGAGATATACCGTGATGAACCTGCGCAAGCCTCCTGCTTGGACGGCCTTGGCCCTGTCGATCTCGACCGGGCCAGCCGCTGCGGGCACCGTGACATCGGCCACCCTCGCCGCCTCCACCCTGTCGCCTGACTGCCTGGAATACAAGGTGGTCGGAATCTGTTACTGGCTGCTCTGCACCCCGTTTGGCTGCAAGGTGAAGACATCGACCAAGGTTCGCCACTTCGTTCCGGACGCGGTAGTTTCAAGCTACTCCAATACCGGCGAAAACCCTTGGGTCGAAGTCTCTTCGCTGAGCTCACCCACCTCATTCGCCCAGGATGGCGGCGACGGGACCATCAATCACAACAACGAAGACAGCCTGGCTAAATTCAAAAATGCTGACGTCATTGGTCACCCAGGGGGAGCGACGTTCAGCCGGTTTGCGAGTGCTTCTGGCTACGCCTGCCCAGGTGCTGCTACTCCATACATGCCTTACCTCTTGAGCACACTGGATACGGTTGCCTGGCGCCACGGCGTTCCTGAATCGGTGTACCCGGAGGCACTCATCCCTGGCCGCAGAGAGGTGGGCGGCCTTTTCTCTGGGGACATGTGGGGTAGCGTTTACCCCCGGAGCGGCTTCATCCATCAAGCCGACGATTACAAGGCAGCTGCGGTCATTGCTCAACGTGCTGGCGATGTGGTCACAAGAATTGGACAAGTCCATGTCTACCTACCCCTACGCGCACTACCGATGCCAGGTTATTGGCCAGCAGGAGAACTGATTGAAGGCGTCGCTGCCACGGGTAAGTGGCAAGAGCTCACTCCTGCTCTCAGTCCAAGCTGCGCTGTATTTCCTAACTTTGGCCCGGGCATGCAGGCCACAGACGGCTCATACGCCTGGGCGCTATGGCGACCCTATTCCTGCTGCAAGCGGGCAGGTCAAACTTTTCTTGGCAGTACGGACTTTCAATGATGATCAAGAGGACTTCAATCATGCGCCGCGCCGCCGCCATGTTGACTATCGCAATCATGAGCGCCCTGACGGTAAACAGCGCCCTTGCCGAGACGCCAGGGATCAGTGCCAGCTCGTCCGGCAGCGTCATCGGTGACGATGTGTTGTACAGCGTCGGTGGCGGCAACGCCGTGACCATGGGAAGCGCCGGGAACATGGACAGCATCAGCATTGGCGGTGGCTGGAACAGCAACCTGGTCTGCGGAAACATGAGCCTGAACAATACACTGGAGAATCAGTTGAACGGTGCCACTTCCGGCTTTCAGACGATCATGGGCTCGATGATCTCCAACGCCACCAGCGCAGTGGCCTCATTGCCAGGGCTGATTATCCAGCGCGCCAATCCAGCGCTTTACAACCTGCTCACCAACGGCATCCTGCAAGGCCGTCTTGATTTCGACCGCTCCAAAGGCACGTGTCGCGCCATAGCGGACAAGATGCTCGATGTCGCGGGCGGACAAATGGGCTGGGACAAGATCGCCGAAGGCCAGGCCATGAGTCAGGCAGTGAAAACCGGAAACACAGACGCGGTCTCAGCCGTTGCTCAGGTCGAAAAGCAAGGTGGGAATGACGGTATCACCTGGGTGGGTGGGAGCAAGGCCGGTGGATCGGGCCAGCAACCGATCAAGGTCGTAGGCGATGTCACGCGGGCAGGATACAACCTGCTGAACGGACGTAATGCCGCTGATACAGCGTCTATCAGCCCATCGAGCTGCAACAACGGCATGGTGTGCTCTACCTGGCCTTCGCCGCAGGATGCAACCACATTCGCCAACCGTGTTCTGGGAGAGCAGCAACAACGCACGTGTGAGGGTTGCACCAAAACCACCTCTACTGCTGGCGTTGGGCTCACGCCCCTCATTCAAGAGTCCTACGACTCAAAACTCAAGGCACTGCAGGAGCTTATTTCAGGCAACAAGTCCCTCACGCAGGAGAACCTGTCGCAAGCCAGCAGTAGCTCTCTGCCTGTGACGCGTGGCGTGGTCGAGGCCCTTCGTTCCGAACACGACCAAGACATATTGGCCAAACGCCTTGCTTCAGAGCTGGCATTGTCGGACGTACTGGGCAAAGCGTTGCTGCTTCAACGCACGATGTTTACCGGGAGCAAGGAACCGAACATCGCCGCCAATGATGTGGCCCAGCAGGCGGTCAGTCAGCAGAACAACAACCTGCAACAGGAAATTGACAACCTGAAGACCGAGCTGGACATGCGGCGCAATCTGGCCAGCAACTCTCCGACAGCCATTCTGCAACGGGCTCAAATCAGGAGGGACGGTTCAAAAGGCATCTTCCAAGGCGACCCGACGCCTGATCGTCTTGACCAATTGCAAAGCCCCAAGAAGGAGGACTGACGATGACGTCAACCACAACAAAAACTGGACGATGGAGAAAAGCGGGTAAAGCTGCGCTGACTTTTCTATTGATGTCATTACTGATGGCGCTACTGGTCGTGACGTTTCTGACGTTCGTCGACAAGGTGTTTGGGGATCTGGAGCAATTCAGCGAATGGCAGAGGACGCACTACGGGTACATGCTGGCCTGGCGGCTGTTGGTCTACGCAACGCTGGCCTTCGGATGGCTCAAGATCAGGAAGCAACTGGTTCAACAGGCATCCTCCGATATTCCCGCAGGTCTAATGCGATGTGAGGTGATCGCCCTGCTGTTGATTGCATTGATGGAGCTACGGCGTGCCGGCCTACTCGAGGGAGTCAGTGCACTATGATGTTACACACCAATGATTATCTGGAGTATTACCTCACGCTGGTGGGCTGGATCATCAACAGCGGCGTCTGGAACATGATTGAGGACAGCGGCTTGGTGGCCGCGCCGTTTGCCGCCATCATCATCAGCGAATGGCTCAAAGCACGTGCTGAGGGTGCCGACGAAGGTAACAAAGGCGTACTCTCGCTGGCTCGAGTGGAGAACCGCTTCTACACCGCGATTCTGGTCATCATTGTCTGCTGTATGCCTTTGGTGACGGTCAGCATCGACACGTTGCAGTTTGATCGGAGCCGCTCGGAACAGTGTCAGTATTCGGTCCCCAACCCTGCCGATACGGGTTGGAATACCTCATTCAGTACGTTGAATGGAAAAAGCGCCGTTGTTCCTGTGTGGTGGCTATTCGTGCATGCGATGTCAAAAGCCGCAACCGCAGCCTCCATCGCGGCGATCCCTTGTGGTGTAGACCTGCAACAAGTTCGAATGGATGTGAATAGAGCGCGTATCAACGACCCACTACTGGCACAGGAAGTCGCCGACTTTACCAACGACTGCTACGCATTGGCACGGTCGCGACTATTCATGACTCAACCAACGCTCACCAAAGAGCAATTGAACGACGTCAACTGGATCGGCTCGCGGTTCTTCCTGCAGACGCCAGGCTATTATGATGATGGTTTCTCTGGGTTCAGGTCTCACAGTCCTCGGACCAGATGGCCCTACGACGCAACAAGAGATGCGGCCCTGCCACAAACCACTGGTGGTGGGGGATTTCCTACGTGCACTCAATGGTGGTCGGACGCAAGCATCGGCCTAAGAGCCAGACTGCTGGAACAGGTCAGTCCAGATCTGCTGAGCAAGCTCGCTCAGTGGGCAAAATTCATGACTCCGAATGAGGTGAACGACTCAGTCATTCGCGATCTGGTCTCCCCGAGGAAGCAGAAACTGACCCAGGGACAGGTGTATACCGACTACGGAGGCCAAGTGGGTGGATCAGTAGCAAACGATGTGACCCGCCTGACTGCTACAGTCGGGCAAGCGTTTGGATCTGTTGCGATGTACCCTGCCATTGACAGCGTCCGTCAGGCGGCCCCCATGGCAATGGCGTTTTTGAAGATGGCTTTGATCATCTGCATTCCATTTGTCCTGGTATTCGGAATGTTTGATCTGAAGGTCGTGATGACGATCACATTCGCCGAGTTTGCACTGATTTTTGTCGACTTCTGGTTCCAACTGGCCCGCTGGGTGGACAGCACGATACTGGACGCCTTGTACGGCAACGGGATCGGCAGTGACGTCCCTCATTCCAATTTTGATCCAGTGTTCGGAGCGAGCAATGCGCAGGGAGACCTGCTGCTGGACTTCGTAATAGGGGCAATGTTCATCGCCTTGCCCAGTTTTTGGGTCGTTGCGCTTGGCTGGACCGGAATGAAGCTTGGTTCACTAATGAACGGACTAAGCACAGCGACAACTAAAGCTGAAGAGGCGGGAGGTAAAGGTGCAGGAAATGCTATATCTGTTATTAAAGGAAAGCTGTAGACATATTTAACTAACCATTAAGCATAAGCATGCCAAGCAGGCCTCCGATTCTCTGCTTGGCATCCTAGTCCACCCGCCGACCGGCAACGTAGGTACCGAAACCATCTGAGCCTTCTCGAAGCTCCTTTCGATAAGGGTTGTCATCATCAAAATGAACGAGCTGAGAACCACGCAAAGCGCGTTCAATATCAGGGTTTGTGACGAAACCGATTGCGATTGCAATAAAGCACACAACCGCCAACACATACAGCAATCCCCAAGCCACGAATAACGCGCCAGTACCGACCACCGCCGCACGGGCACCCCACTTGACTGGAGTGATGATCACTCTAGGCACACCGGTGCGGTCGAAAAGCGACCAGAACGCGCGCTCAACATTGAGTATTCGACGCAGACCACAACCGAGCACGTGACCAAAACGCGCTGCACCGCTTAAATCTGTATTGGCATCTGTGGTCATGTTGCACCTCGCCTGATCGATTAGAGCATGTCGTATTGACATCAATTGATAGCCCATTAGTGAGTATCTTCAGCTCAATCTCCCTTGAAAATCAAGCCCTCAACGAGCAGTTGGGCAACAGATACCGACCGTTGAGAGGCGCGGATTGACAGTGTTTTGACCGAAAAGCTGTCCCGGCCATCCTGCGCTTCACCTGGAGACATGCAGCGCAGCCATGGGCCTTTCACTGGATTTCAATCTTTGCCTGCCCCGGATTGTCAGCACCAAAGGGGAAATGGGCTGAAGCAAAAGGGCAAGGCGAAGGGTTTGAATGGAATGGGGAATAAGGGTAAGTGCCTTACCCGAAAAGGCCGGCGAGCCCGCCGGAAATGGATGCCGAAAGGGCTAGAAAGGCAGCTTTGCACGAATTGAAATTTACAAAAAACCATCCTAAACAATCACTTGGAGGCTACATTTTCTTCGGCAAGCATGGCAACATCGGTTCGCTGACACTGTTTGGATCCCAACCATTCAGGTGGCGGCTCATGTACATAACCTTTCCAGGATGGATATGTGTCACCGCCACTGTAAAAATGACCCCCTAACGCCAACCTAGAATTGACCCCCCTGGGTAAAACTGGCGGCTTTGAGCTGCCAATATGTTGACCCAGGAGCAGTCTGTGGAAATTAAAGTGTTGGCCCGTCAGGGCCATGGCATCAAATTCATCGCCCGTGAGCTGGGTATTTCGCGTAACACCGTGCGCAAGTACCTGCGAAAGGCCCGGTCGCTACCCAGTGACAAGGTGAGACCCGCACGTCCGTGCAAAATCGACCCCTTCAAGGACTACCTGCACGAGCGTATTGAGGCGGCGCGCCCACACTGGATTCCGGCGACCGTCCTGCTGCGTGAGATCACGGCATTGGGGTACAGCGGCGGCGTCAGTCGTCTGAAGGCTTATATTCGCCCCTTCAAACGTAAGGCAGAAGAGCCGGTGGTACGTTTCGAGACACTGCCCGGCAAGCAGATACAGGTGGACTTCACCACCATTCGACGAGGCCGTCAGCCGCTTAAGGCGTTCGTGGCGACACTTGGTTTTAGTCGAGCAAGCTTTGTCCGTTTCTCCGAGCGAGAGGACAGCGAAGCCTGGCTGACAGGGCTTCGGGAGGCGTTCGCTTACTTTGGCGGCGTGCCCGAGCAGGCATTGTTTGATAACGCCGGAACCATCATCACCGAGCGAGATGCTTTTGGGGAGGGCCAGCACCGTTGGCATCCCCGATTGGCTGCGCTGGCCGATGAGTTTGGTTTTATTCCCAAGGTCTGCCGCCCTTACCGTGCCCAGACCAAGGGCAAGGTTGAGCGCTTCAACGGGTATCTGAAGGGCAGTTTCATTACCCCGTTGGCCGCTACGCTCAAGAGTGCGGGTCTGACGCTGGATGTGGTGACGGCCAACGCACATATCGGCCAATGGCTCGACGAAGTCGCTCATCAGCGGATTCACGGCACGACGGGTGTTCAACCGGCGGTACGTCTGGCCCAAGAGCAGCAGGTACTATTACCACTGCCAACACAGAGCCTGCGCCCGCAACCCGCCCAAGGCCTACGCCTGGGACGGGTCCTGCCGTACGAGAGCTTGCAGCATCCGCTGTCGGTTTATGAGCAACTGCTGGAGGTGAGAGCATGAACCTTCAACATGCTCGCCTGACAGAACTATGCAAGGGGCTAAAGCTTGAGCGCGTCGGGGTGGACTGGCCGCACCTGGCCCAACAAGCAGCAAGCGGCGAAGACAGCTTTGCCGACTTCCTCGAAAAGCTGCTGGCTGCCGAGACCGATGCCCGAAGTGAACGCTCTCGACAGGCCCTGCTGAAAACTGCCGCGCTGCCCGCTGTGAAAACGCTGGAGCAATACGACTTCGCGTTTGCCACCGGCGTCCCCCGGGCACAGCTCCAGGAGCTGGCAGCACTGAGTTTTGTTGGACGTGCCGAGAACATCGTGTTCCTGGGGCCTAGTGGTGTAGGCAAGAGCCACCTGGCTATCGCCCTGGCCTACCGGGCAGTGATGGCCGGTATCAAAACCCGCTTCGTCACGGCGGCTGACTTGATGCTGCAACTGACCGCTGCGCACCGCCAGGAACGGCTCAAGGAATACTTCAGTCGTGTGGTGATGGCCCCTGGGTTGTTGGTCATCGATGAAATCGGCTACCTGCCGTTTGGTCGTGATGAAGCCAACCTGTTCTTCAATGTTGTCGCCAAGCGCTACGAGCAAGGCAGCCTGATCCTCACGAGTAACTTGCCGTTTACCCAGTGGGCCGGAACCTTTGCGGATGATCAAACACTGACAGCGGCCATGCTGGACAGGCTGTTACATCATGCCCATATCGTGCAGATGACAGGTGAAAGCTATCGACTCAAGGACAAGCGCAAAGCAGGAACCAAATCTTCTCGGGCCGAACCGGCTCGAAAATATGAACCCGAGGGGGGTCAAAACTAAGTTGGCGATTTAGCACGGAAGGGGGTCACTTTTTAGTTGGCGTTGACAGATATGGGTTTCGACTTGTCACGCTGAGCCCTATAGAGCAAAAGGCCCACCATGACTTCATCATGGGTGCCTCAATGCTTAGTTTCTTTCAGCGAAGAAAAACATCGCCAACCACGCCCTCCAATGCTGCTACAGGGTTTATCAAACCCGAGTCTTGCGACGAGTTACTGTCTACTCCCCGGCGGCGTCAGCTCATTGAAAACATCTGGCAGCGAACGTCCCTGCCCCGCGCACAGTTCGATACGCTATACGTGCAGGCATTCAGGAGCTACGCAGCCTTGGTGCAGCATCTCCCTGCCTCGGAGAACCATCACCATGCCTATCATGGTGGCATGCTGGATCACGGGCTTGAAATCGTCGCCTACGCACTGAAGATCCGGCAAATGTACCTGCTGCCCATCGGAGCCCCGCCCGAGTCGCAGGCCGCTCAATCCGAAGCATGGTCTGCCGCATCGGCCTACGGTGCGCTCGTGCATGACCTCGGCAAGATTGCGGTGGACGTCCAGGTGGAACTGGCAGACGGCACGACCTGGCATCCATGGCACGGACCTCTGGATCAACCTTACCGATTCAAGTACGTGAAAGGTCGCGACTACCGGCTGCATGGAGCTGCTTCGTCGCTGATCTACACCAACGTCATTCCGGCGAAGGCACTGGACTGGCTCAGCGGGTTTCCCGAGCTCTGGGCCCAACTGGTGTTCGCGTTCGCAGGGCAATATGAGCATGCCGACATCTTGGGAGAAATTGTCTCTCAGGCGGATCAGGCTTCGGTGGCGCAAGAACTCGGCGGCAATCCGGGTCGGGCAATGTCAGCGCCTAAACAATCCATTCAGCGGCAGCTGGCCGAAGGCTTGAGGATGCTCATCTCTGAGAAATTCAAGCTGAACCAGCCCGATGGTCCTTCAGACGGCTGGCTGACGCAGGACGGCTTGTGGCTTGTCAGCAAGCCTGCAGTAGACCAGCTCAGGGCTCATCTGCTGTCACAGGGCATTGAGCACATTCCGACGTCCAATGCCCCCATGTTCAATCTGCTCCAGGATCAAGCAATCATCCAGCCTAATGGAGAGGGGAAGGCGATCTGGAAAGCCAACATCGACAATGGTCGCGGCTGGAAGAACACGTTCACGGTGTTGAAGATAGCGCCGGCATTGATCTGGCCGAACGCTACCGAAAGACCAGAGGCGTATACCGGCACCCTTACGGTGGAAGCCGCAGGACCGGTGGAAGAAGTCGAGCAAGCGCTTGTGGGAGCCGCCGAACCACTATCGGTAGGTAACAACAATAAGATACCTGCCGCGGTCAATCAGACGGCGCAGCAATCCTCTCAGAAACAAGCACCGGCACCAGTGAAAGATTTTGATGCGCTGGATGAGCTGCTCGATCTATTTCCCGATCCAGTACCTGCTGTTCCAACTGCACCAGTGCAAAGTAGCCCGCAGAGCACTGACGACGATCAGATCCCCTTTTCTCCTCCAACCAAACCACCTGCACGGCTTAGTCAGCCCAAGCAGGCTGAGGCTGACATCCCCGTTTTTGCGACAACTCCAGCAACAGACACTGCCAAGAACTCGACTGACTCGGCCCCGAATCATGGCACCAACTTCCTCACCTGGCTGAAGGGCGGTGTGATCTCTCACCGGATCATCATCAATGACGCCAAAGCGCGTGTACATACCGTGGACAGCACGGCGTTTCTGGTCAGTCCGGATATCTTCAAACGCTACGCGCTCGAGCATCCGGCGATTGAGCATGAGGCGAAAGAGCGCGATCTAGAAGCCTGGCAAGTGGTCCAACGATCTTTTGAGAAGCTGAAAAAACATCGGAAGACGCCCGCCGGCCTGAACATCTGGACGTGCCTGGTCAAAGGACCACGCAAAAGCAAGCAACTGCGGGGCTACCTGCTCATTGAGCCCACCGACGTTTTTAGCGAAGTGCCCTATGACAACCCGGTCATCAGCTTGGCGGACTTGGCAGATAAGGAACCATCTGAATGAACACGATGACACTGCCTGAGCTGACCCAGGAATACATCCTCACTCATGACCTGAGACCCGACACCGTCAAGATCTACTGGGCTGCCACAAAGTCCTATGTCAGATTCTTCGGCGACCGTCTGGCAAGCGAGACGACGCACCGGGACATGCTCGACTGGCGCAGATCCGAACTGGAGAGAGTTTCCAAGCGGAGCTGGAATACGTACTCCAGCCATTTGCGCACCATCTACGGCTACGCAATCGAACACGGTCTGGTAGACATGGTTGCTAACCCACTTAAAAACACGAGTGTGATGCCACCCAAACGCCCAAAAAAGACAGTTGCGAACGACGCTAGCATCCGCGCTCGTAACTGGCTCCAGGTGTTGGCAGCAGAAGAGCGCGCCACTGGAAAACGGACAGAAATTACTCCGGCCTGGTTCTGGCTCACCGTGTTCGAAACCTTCTACTACACGGGGCTCAGGCTCAACGCGCTGCTGTGCCTGCGATATGCGGATGTGTACCTGGGCGACCGGCTGATCAGAGTCAGAGGTGAAACAGAGAAAACTCACCGTGAGTTCCTGATTCCGATCCCGGATGGGCTCATGGCACAGTTGGAAACCATCATGAATGCTGCTAAAGCAGTGGGTTTTCAGCCCGAAGACCAACTGTTCAACGTAAACAGATTTTCTGGTCACTACCGTCGTCAGGAGATGAACTCTCATCAGGTGGAGGCCATGTACAAAAAGCTCACCGCGATGACCGGGGTACGCATGACTCCTCACCGGTTTCGTCACACGATCGCCAGCGAGCTGATGACGCTGCCAGAGCGCAATATCTATTTGACCAAGAAACTGCTGAATCACTCAAATATCGCAACGACGATGGATTACATAGAGCCGGACTACGAGATGATGCGAGCGGTGATGAATGAGCGAGGCAAGCGACCGGCCAAGATCAGCTACCTGGCAAAAGCAGATGCGGCGCAGCGAGCTGAAAAACATTACTCTGTAGCTGCTCCAGTGAGGGACTTGACTTCGGGATCGTCGATACACGAAAGGACAGCAGTTGCCGACAGAGCATCGGGGCACGTCTTGGGCAAAACGCCCGCCCAGACCGTGCAGTTAAAGCGCAAAAAACAAAGTGCCCCTTTGAATTCGCACTCGGGTACGACAATACAGGCTGCACCAGATATCACGTCAGGAAGTCACGAGTACATACCGTCCCCCTTGAATGAAGGCGACCCTGCCGTCAGGCAACTACCGTTAGGATGCTCCAGCCCGGAAGATCTGTTGAGAAGCTTGGGCGAACTCACCAAGTGGGTACAACACAACATTGCCGGTGAAGGAACTGGTACTGAACCAGTGATTGAGGACAGACCTGTACCAAGCCAGGATGCTCGGCATCTACGCCCTGAAATGCTGGAAATGAGCGGAAGGATAGGCAGGTCATGGTGATCCAGCCGCTATAGAGACAGTTGTAAAAATGCTCAATCTGCCATTATCAGCAGATGCAGCAGATGCTTCGCACTGCAGATTATTTAGTTATGAGGCCTAATGACTGCTTCAGGCGGGCCTACGCCAGCACAGCACAGCACAGCAATTTTTTCCAAAAAAAATGCCCCGATCACAAGCTTTCGCTTGGAACGGGGCGCTCTAATTTGACATCACCGGATGCTGGCGCTATCTTTCGCTCCAGACGGCTGCTTGCCTGGTTAAACGCACCAAGACGCTTGTCCGCTTTTTTGCAATGACCGACTACCTAAAAATCTAAAGATCGAGCTATGTAGCAACAGTATTTGGTCGGGGTAAGGGGATTCGAACTCCTGACATCCTGCTCCCAAAGCAGGCGCGCTACCGGACTGCGCTATACCCCGGTAAATCAAGGCACCTCAACCAGCTGCCTGCGACCTGATACGAGTGGCATCAGATCTTTAAGATTCGGCTCCAAGGCGAACCTTGAAGCCAAAAATGGTGGGTCGTGTGGGATTCGAACCTACGACCAATTGGTTAAAAGCCAACTGCTCTACCAACTGAGCTAACGACCCAAATATGGTCGGGGTAAGGGGATTCGAACTCCTGACATCCTGCTCCCAAAGCAGGCGCGCTACCGGACTGCGCTATACCCCGACTGAAACTGCATTGAACCTTGCGAAATCTGGCTCCACGACCTGGACTCGAACCAGGGACCCAGTGATTAACAGTCACTTGCTCTACCAACTGAGCTATCGCGGAACTATCGATTTCAGATTCAACTTTACAACCTGTCGCCTTGAAACCAGCTTGCTGTTAACTCGTTGATTTCAATCTCATCGACCTTTCCGCTTCGTTTGTATCGTTGCGTTCACGTCTCTGAGGCGCGCTATTCTACAATTTTAAAAACACCTGTCAACCCTATAAATTGCTTTTTAAGACAATGATTTGCGATTTTTTTTCAGATCGCCTCTCGGGCCTGATTCTACTGCTGACCACGCCTCAAAAAAAGGCCCTCGGTTCGAGGGCCCTTCTATAGAGCGTTGACGAGCGCTGTCAGACAAAAGTGATCTCGTCGTCGACCACCTTGCCGGTGATGGTCGTACCGGGCATGAAGCTGCCAGAGAGGATCATCTGCGCCAGCGGGTTCTCGATCCAGCGCTGAATCGCCCGCTTAAGCGGCCGTGCGCCATAGACTGGGTCGTAACCAACGGCGATCAGCTTGTCCAGCGCCTCGGGGCTCAGGGTCATCGACAGCTCGCGCTCGGCCAGACGCTTGCGCAGGCGGCCCAGCTGGATGTCGGTGATACCGGCGATCTGGTCACGCGCCAGCGGTTCGAAGATCACCACTTCGTCGATCCGGTTAACGAACTCCGGACGGAAGTGCGTACCGACTGCGTCCATCACTGCAGCACGCTGCGCCTCACGGTCACCGACCAGCTCCTGGATCTGCGCCGAGCCCAGGTTGGAAGTCATGACGATCACGGTATTGCGGAAGTCCACCGTGCGCCCGTGGCTGTCCGTCAGGCGTCCGTCTTCAAGTACCTGCAAGAGGATGTTGAACACATCGGAATGCGCCTTCTCGACCTCATCGAGCAGAATCAGCGAATACGGTTTGCGACGCACGGCTTCGGTCAGGTAGCCGCCCTCTTCGTAACCGACATAGCCTGGCGGCGCACCGATCAGGCGAGCCACGGAATGTTTCTCCATGAACTCGGACATGTCGATACGCACCATCGCCTCTTCGGTGTCGAACAGGAATTCGGCCAGCGCCTTGCACAGTTCGGTCTTGCCCACGCCGGTCGGGCCGAGGAACATGAAGGATCCGCTCGGACGGTTAGGGTCGGAAAGCCCGGCACGCGAACGACGCACGGCATTGGAGACCGCAACCACCGCTTCTTCCTGGCCGATCACCCGGTTGTGCAGCAGGGTTTCCATGCGCAACAGCTTCTCACGCTCGCCTTCGAGCATCTTCGACACCGGGATACCGGTCCACTTCGACACGACCTCGGCAATTTCTTCCTCGGTCACCTTGCTGCGCAGCAACTGGTTTTCCGGCTTGCCGTGCTGGTCGACCATTTGCAGGCTGCGCTCCAGGTCGGGAATGATCCCGTACTGCAACTCGGCCATGCGGTTCAGATCGCCCCGGCGGCGCGCGGCTTCCAGCTCCTGGCGAGACTGTTCGATTTTCTGCTGGATCTGTGCCGAACCCGTGACCTCGGCTTTTTCCGAGGTCCAGATTTCTTCAAGGTCCGCGTACTCAAGCTCAAGACGCTGGATTTCACCCTGAAGTTTTTCCAGCCGCTTGATCGCCGCTTCGTCCTTTTCCTTCTTGAGGGCCTGAGCTTCTACTTTCAGCTGGATCAGGCGACGCTCAAGGCGGTCGAGCACTTCAGGCTTGGAGTCGATCTCCATGCGAATGCGGCTGGCCGCTTCGTCGATCAGGTCGATGGCCTTGTCCGGCAACTGGCGGTCAGTGATATAGCGGTGGCTCAGCTTGGCCGCTGCGATGATCGCGCCGTCAGTGATAGCGACCTTGTGGTGCACTTCGTAGCGCTCTTTCAGGCCACGCAGGATCGCAATGGTGTCTTCTTCGCTTGGCTCGTCGACCAGGACTTTCTGGAATCGACGCTCAAGCGCCGCATCCTTCTCTATATATTGGCGGTACTCGTTGAGCGTGGTGGCGCCCACACAATGCAGCTCGCCGCGCGCCAGTGCAGGTTTGAGCATGTTGCCAGCGTCCATCGAGCCTTCGCCCTTGCCGGCGCCGACCATGGTGTGCAGCTCGTCGATGAACAGGATGATCTGGCCTTCCTGCTTGGACAGTTCGTTGAGCAGCGATTTGAGGCGCTCCTCAAACTCGCCACGGTACTTGGCACCGGCGATCAGCGCGCCCATGTCCAGCGACAGCAAGCGCTTGCCGCGCAGGCCATCGGGCACTTCACCATTGATGATGCGCTGCGCCAGGCCCTCGGCAATGGCGGTCTTGCCCACGCCAGGTTCGCCGATCAGCACCGGGTTGTTCTTGGTGCGGCGCTGCAGGACCTGAATGGTGCGACGAATCTCGTCATCACGACCGATCACCGGGTCGAGCTTGCCCTCTTCGGCACGCTTGGTCAGGTCAACGGTGTACTTGTCCAGCGCCTGACGCGACTCTTCGACGTTCGGGTCATTCACGGCACCTTCGCCGCGCAGGTTGTTGATGGCGTTTTCCAGAGCTTTCTTGCTGACGCCCTGCCCCAGCAACAATTTGCCGAGCTTGCTGTTCTCGTCCATTGCCGCGAGCAGCACCAGCTCGCTGGAAATGAACTGGTCGCCTTTCTGCTGCGTCAGACGGTCAGCCTGATTGAGCAGGCGCGCCAGATCCTGCGACATGTTGACGTCGCCGGTCGGGTTCTGGATTTTTGGCAGGCGGTCCAGCTCTGCACTCAGTTCCTTGCGCAGGCTGTTGATGTCGAAGCCTACCTGCAACAGCAAAGGCTTGATGGAACCGCCCTGCTGCTCAAGCAGCGCCTGCATCAAGTGCGCAGGTTCGATGGCGGGATGGTCGAGGCCAACGGCCAGCGACTGGGAATCGGATAACGCTAACTGTAATTTACTGGTCAATCTGTCGATACGCATTAGTCACCTTCCTTTAATGCAGGCCGGAGCAATGAACACACCTATAAAGAAAACCTGCTGAATAGCCAGTTAGATGCGGACGATTCTGCGCGTTTCAAGCGGGCCGGGGTTGATACAGATCAGACGAGTGTTCAGGCAAGTCTAGCTGGAATGTGCAAAACAGCCCGGCAATCAGGCGTGTTCGATCCAGATCAGCGAAGCGAAGCGGCCACTGCGCGCGGCACGCCTGTAGGAAAAGAAGCGCGGGTCGGTGAAGGTATCCAGCCCGCCGCCATACACGGCAGAGACACCTTGGGCTGCCAGTCTTAACCGGGCGAGCGCATAGATGTCGGCCATGAAACGATCAGGATTCGAACTGGCGACAAACGCAGCGGCTGTCTGCGGGTGGCTGGCGGTAAAGGCCTCGCGCACCTCGGGACCGACTTCGAACGACGGCTGGCCGATGGCCGGCCCCAGCCAGACCATGATGTCTTCGGCAGCACTCTGCAGGCTGTCGGCCGTCGCTTCCAGCACCCCGGCCGCCAGCCCACGCCAGCCGGCATGCGCGGCAGCCACACGCGTACCGTCACGACGACAGAACAGCGCGGGCAGGCAGTCGGCGGTCATGATGGTGCAGGCCACGCCAGGCGTGCTCGTCCAGCTGGCATCGGCCTCGACGACACGGGATGGATCGGCAGGTACAACGTCTACGCCATGCACCTGCTTCAACCAGGCGGGCTGAGCCTTGAGACTGGCGGTCAGGCGCTGGCGATTGCTCGCCACGGCCTGCGGGCTGTCATCGACGTGATCGCCCAGATTGAAGCTGTCGAACGGGGCCAGGCTGACCCCACCCGAGCGAGTGGTAACGCAGGACTTGATCTGTGCTGGCGCAGGCCAGTCAGGTATCAGCCAGTCATTCACCCGATGAACGCCTCGCGATCCTGCTTGAGCAGGGACAGCAACCAGACGAAATCGTCCGGCAATGGCGATTCCCAGCTCATGCGCTTACCGGTGGTCGGATGATCCAGCTCCAGGAAGCGGGCATGCAACGCCTGCCGCGGGAAGGTCTTGAGCGAATCGACCATGGTCAGGCTGGCCGCTGGCGGAATACGGAAACGACCGCCATAGGCCGGGTCGCCGACCAACGGATAGTTGATATGCGCCATGTGCACGCGAATCTGGTGGGTACGCCCGGTTTCCAGCTTGACCCGTACATGGGTGTGCGAACGGAAGCGCTCCAGCACGCGGTAATGACTGACCGCCTGCTTGCCGCCTTCCATCACCGCCATGCGCTGGCGCTGCTGACCGTGACGGCCGATGGGCGCGTCGATCTTGCCGCCTGCGGTCACCACGCCGATCACAATGCACTCGTAGATACGGCTGACACTGCGACTCTGCAACTGGGTAACCAGCTGTGTCTGCGCCTGAATGGTCTTGGCGACCACCATCAGGCCGGTGGTGTCCTTGTCCAGACGGTGCACGATGCCGGCACGCGGAACATTGATGATGTCCGGTACATGGTGCAGCAGGGCGTTGAGCAACGTGCCGTCGGCATGACCGGCAGCCGGATGCACCACCAGCCCGGCGGGCTTGTTGATGACGAGGATCTGGTCGTCTTCATAGATGATGTCGAGCTCGATGTCCTGAGCGACCCATTCACCCTGGGCCTCCTGCTCGGCAATCAGCTCGAGAACAGCGCCACCGTGCACGATGTCGCGAGGGCGCAGAACGCCTCCGTCCACAGTCAGGCGGCCGTCCTTGATCCAGGCGGAAAGGCGCGAGCGCGAGTGCTCAGCGAATAATTGTGCGGCGACTTGATCGAGGCGTTGACCGCCCAATTCGGACGGCACCTCTGCGCGAAGTTCTATATTTTCGGACATGACCAGACTAGGTGGCGGCTAGCCTTTGGTTTCGGCAGCGCGCTTGTGGTTAAATACGGCGTCTTTTGTCCCGCCGGTATCGCGGGGCGCTCATCATAACAGGACGGCCCCGCCCAAGACAGCAGGCCGTTATAGGGACGCAAGCCGCCATGCAAGTGAAACACCTGCTGCTGATCGCCATCCTCGCATTGACTGCGGCCTGTTCGTCGAAGGAAGTCATCGACGAAAACCTCAGCGAAGTCGAGCTGTACCAGCAGGCGCAGGCCGACCTGGGAAATAACAGCTATAACAGTGCCACTGAGAAGCTCAAGGCGCTGGAATCTCGCTATCCGTTCGGTCGCTACGCCGATCAGGCTCAGCTCGAGTTGATCTACTCGAACTACAAGAATGGTGAACCCGAAGCAGCCAAATCCGCTGCCGAGCGTTTCATCCGCCTGCATCCGCAGCACCCGAACGTCGACTATGCGTATTACATGAAGGGCCTGACCTCCTTCGACCAGGACGTGGGCCTCCTGGCGCGCTTCCTGCCGCTGGACCAGACCAAGCGTGACCCGGGTGCTGCGCGTGACTCGTTCAACGAATTCGCCCAGTTGACCAGCCGCTTTCCGAACAGTCGCTATGCGCCTGACGCCAAGCAGCGCATGATTTACCTGCGCAACCTGCTGGCGTCCTACGAAATCCACGTAGCCGACTACTACCTGACCCGTCAGGCCTATGTCGCCGCCGCCAACCGTGGCCGCTATGTAGTGGAAAACTTCCAGGAGACGCCTTCGGTCGGCGACGGTCTGGCGGTGATGGTCGAGTCCTATCAGCGTCTGCACCTTGACGACCTGGCTGCCACCAGCCTGGAAGTGCTGAAGACCAACTACCCGAACCACCCGCAACTGGCTGACGGCAAGTTCACCCCGCGTGAAGCCGAGGCCGATAACCGCTCATGGCTGTCGAAAGCGACCCTTGGCCTGATCGACGGCAGCGCTCCGCTGCCACCGGGCCAGACCCGCGCCGATCAGGACATGAAGAAGCAGTACCAGGACGCCAAGGATTCCATTCCGAAAGAACTGCTGCCGGAGAATCAGGCCGAGCTGGACGAACAGGCGGAAAAAGACGCCGAAGCGAAAGGCACCAAGAGCCGTTCGTGGTTCAGCTACATGACCCTGGGTCTGTTCGACTGATCCTGAGTGCATGAAAAAAAGAGGCCTTCGGGCCTCTTTTTTTGTGCATCAATTTTGCCCCTGTGCGCCCGCTCGCGGCTTGGCTACACTGCGCCATCGTCAATCACTAAGCTGGTAGTCATGGTTCGCTTACTTATGTGGGTCGCGTTGATCGCGGCGTTGGTCTGGTTCGTCAAGCGTCTGATCAATCCCCCCAAGCCGAAATCCCGCGCCGAGCCGCCTGAACTGGCCTCGACACCCATGGTGCGATGCGCGCAGTGTGGCGTTCATCTGCCGCAGGATCGTGCGCTGAGCCAGGCACAGCAATGGTATTGCAGCGAGGCACACCGGCTGCAGGGCCCCGCGGCACGTGACCGCTGACTCACCGTCCCTTGTCAGCCCGCAGGCGCAGCGGATTCTGCGGCTGTACCACCTCTATCGACTGACCATCGGCGTCGTACTGGTCCTGTTGATTTCCAGCAGCCTGGAAACCGAGCTGCTGCAACTGGCCAACCCGAACCTGTTCCGCTCGGGTTGCTGGTTGTATCTGGTGTTCAAAATTCTGGTCGTCGTGCTACTGGAACGCCCCAGCCGTCAGGCACAGTTTTTCGGCCTGGCGATGACCGACGCGATCATGCTCTCCGCGCTGTTCTACGCCGCGGGCGGGCCCTCCAGCGGTATCGGCAACCTGTTGATTGCCTCGGTAGCGATCAGCAATGTGTTGCTGCGCGGCCGTATCGGCTTGTTGATCGCTGCGGTTTCGGCCATCGGCATCATCTACCTGACGTTCTACATCAGCTTCGGCACACCCTCGGTTTCCAACGACTACGTGCAGGCTGGCTCGCTGGGCGCCTTGTGCTTCGCCGCCGCCCTGCTGGTGCAGGCGCTGACAGCGCGCATGCAGGTCAGCGAGGTACTGGCCGAGCAGCGCGCGGCGGATGTCGACAGCCTGGAGGCACTCAACGCACTCATTCTGCAACGCATGCGTACCGGCATTCTGGTGCTGGATGCCAACCATCAGGTGCTGCTGGCCAATCAGGGGGCCTTGCACCTGCTGGGCCAGGAACAACTGGTCGGCCAGCTCATCGACACCTGCTCGCCACAACTGGTCGAACGCCTGCGCCAGTGGCTCGTCAATCCGATCATGGTGCCGCGCAGCATCACCACCGCCCCCGTGGGGCTGGTACTGCAACCGAGCTTCGCCACACTCAACCGTGGCGATCAGCGTCAGACGCTGGTTTTTCTCGAAGACCTGTCGCAGATTGCCCATCAGGCGCAGCAGCTCAAGCTTGCCGCACTGGGACGCCTGACCGCCGGGATTGCCCACGAAATACGCAACCCGCTGGGTGCCGTCAGTCATGCGGCGCAGTTGCTTAATGAATCGGAAGAGCTCAGTGCAGCGGATCGACGCCTGGGGCAGATCATTCATGAGCAGTCGGGACGCATTGATCGGGTCATCGAAAATGTCCTGCAATTGTCGCGCAGACGCGAAGCGCAACCCGAACTGCTCGACCTGAAAACCTGGCTGGAACACTTTGTCGTTGAATTTCGCAGTTCCGCTGCGCCCAATCAGTCGATTCATGTCGACATAAGCCCCGGCACGCTGACAACCCGCATGGATTCTGGACAACTGACGCAAATCATGACCAACCTGTTGCAGAACGGCCTGCGCTACAGCGGCAAAAATCATCCATCAGCACAGGTCTGGCTGAAACTGCACAATGACTCCAGAAGCGAGCTGCCTACGCTGGAAGTGCTGGACGACGGGCCGGGGGTCAGCGAGCAACACCTGAGCAAGATCTTTGAGCCGTTTTTCACCACAGAGAGCAAAGGCACCGGCCTTGGTCTATATCTGTCACGTGAACTGTGCGAAAGCAATCAGGCGCACCTGGAATATGCGCCCCGCCCCACGGGTGGCAGTTGCCTGCGCATTACCTTCGCCCACCCGTTCAAGACGAGCTGAGCATGAGCCAACGGCAAAAAATCCTGATAGTCGATGATGAGCCGGATATTCGCGAACTCCTGGAGATCACGCTGGGGCGCATGAAACTCGACACCCGCAGTGCCCGTAACGTCGCCGAAGCGCACGACTGGCTGGCCCGCGAACCGTTCGACATGTGCCTGACCGACATGCGTTTGCCTGACGGTAATGGCCTTGAGCTGGTGCAACACATACAGCACGGCTACCCCCACGTGCCGGTGGCGATGATCACTGCCCACGGCAATCTGGACACGGCGATCAACGCGCTGAAGGCCGGGGCTTTCGACTTTGTGACCAAGCCGGTCGACCTCGGCAGGTTGCGCGAGCTGGTCAACAGCGCGCTGAGCCTGCCCGGCGCACCACCCACGCGAAGCATCGACAACCGCCTGCTGGGCGACTCGCTGGCAATGCGTACCTTGCGCAATCAGATCGGCAAGCTGGCCCGCAGCCAGGCGCCGATCTACATCAGCGGCGAGTCGGGCAGCGGCAAGGAGCTTGTAGCGCGTCTGATCCACGAGCAGGGTCCGCGCATCGACAAACCTTTCATACCGGTGAACTGCGGCGCCATTCCTTCCGAGCTGATGGAGAGCGAATTCTTCGGTCATCGCAAAGGCAGCTTCAGCGGTGCCCACGAAGACAAGCCCGGTCTGTTTCAGGCGGCGCACACCGGCACGCTGTTTCTCGATGAGGTCGCCGACCTGCCGCTGGCCATGCAGGTCAAACTGCTGCGCGCCATTCAGGAAAAATCCATCCGCAGCGTCGGCGGTCAGCAAGAGCAGATTGTCGACGTACGTATTCTGTGTGCCACCCACAAGAACCTGAATGCAGAGGTCGCGGCCGGTCGGTTTCGTCAGGATCTTTATTACCGATTGAACGTGATCGAAGTGCGTGTGCCCCCGTTGCGCGAGCGCCGTGAGGATATCGACCAACTGGCAGCCAGCGTGCTCAAGCGCCTTGCCGGGAACGGCGCACAACCCGTCGCACGCCTGAACGCGCAGGCGCTGGAAACGCTGAAGAGCTACCGCTTCCCCGGTAACGTGCGCGAACTGGAAAACATGCTGGAGCGCGCCTACACGCTGTGCGAGAACGATGAAATCCACGCCAGCGACCTGCGCCTGACAGAGTCCGCCAGCCCTCAGGAGAGCGACGGCCCGAACCTGGCCGACATCGACAACCTTGAAGACTACCTGGAAAGCATCGAACGCCAGCTCATCCTGCAGGCACTGGAAGAAACACGCTGGAATCGCACTGCGGCGGCAGAAAGGCTCAGTTTGTCGTTCAGGTCACTGCGCTATCGCCTGAAGAAGCTGGGCCTGGATTGAATGCGTTGCGCGGCGAAAAACGTGTGACGCAGAGCGTCACGAAAGGCGTTCCCACGCGGGAGCGTGCGGAACGATAGGTGCGCGAGAGAACACCATCGTGCCCCACGCTCCGAATGACCGAAAGGATGGCTAGCCTGCCAGGCGCCCCGCAGGCGCGTAGGGTGCAGGGTCAATGATGGGCTCGCGGTCCAGCAGCAGGTCAGTGATCAATTGGCAAGACGCCGGAGCCAGCACCAGGCCGTTGCGGTAATGCCCGCAGTTGAGCCACAGGCCGTCAAAACCTTCCAGCGGGCCAATGAACGGGATGCCCTCAGGCGAGCCAGGGCGCAGGCCTGCCCATTGGGCGACGGGCTCGGCGTGGGCCAATGGCGGAAGCAATTCGACGGCCGACGCCTTCAAACTTTCCAATGCGGCCTGCGTGGTGGTTTTGTCGAACCCTTCATGCTCCAGGGTGCTGCCGATCAGGATATGCCCATCACGACGCGGGATCGCGTAGCGCCCTTTCGCCAGCACCATGCTCGACAGAAAGTCCGATGCACACTTGTAGAGAATCATCTGGCCTTTTACCGGCTCGACCGGCAGCTCCAGACCCAGGGTCTTGAGCAACTCGCCGCTCCACGCACCCGCCGCCAGAATCACCCGATCACCGGTGATATCCCCTGCAGATGTCTGCACACCCGAAATCCTGCTGCCTTCACGGGTAAAGCCGCTGACTTCACAGTGCTCGCGAATCTCGACATTGGGCAATGCCAGCAAGGCGGCCTTGAGCGATTTGACCAGACGGGGATTACGTACGTTGGCCACATCGGCCATGTAGATCGCCCGCGAATAGCCCTCACCCAGCACCGGCACGGCATCATTCACCGCCGAGATATCCACGCGGTTCAACGAACGTTTTTCGCGGGCAGCCCATTCAAGCGCAGACTGCTCGTCATCAAGATCGAGCCAGTACAGGCCAGTCCTGTGCACTTCAGGGTCAATACCGGTCTGTGCGAGCAAACGCTCGGCGAGGTGCGGGTAGAAGTCCTGCGACCAATGCGCCAGCGCGGTGACCGCAGTGCTGTAGCGCCACGGGTAAAGCGGCGAGACAATCCCGCCGCCTGCCCAGGAAGACTCCTGGCCAACGCCCGAACGATCCAGCAGCACGACGCTGACCTGCTCGGAGGCGAGATTGAAGGCGGTCAGCAGACCTATGACGCCACCGCCTACGATGACTACTTTCTGCTTGGACATCTTGGTCTCGTGACAAGGAAACGGTTTAGCGGCCCCAACAATCTTTGGCAGTGACGCCGCTGGTTGCGCCCGTGTTGGTACGCGCCCCGGTGTTAGTGATCACGAAACTGCCACACTTGTCGCCAGCCATCAGCGTGCCTGGGAGAGGGTCAGCTGTCAGGGTGAAGTCGGTGGCAGTTAGGGTCGGCGTTATCTTGTAGTACGTATTGCCACCAGATACTCCTTTGTAATCCGAGTAATTTCCCTTCTGCGAATAAAACCGCTCCAGCGCCTGGCTTTGCTCGGACAGCAGGCTGGCAATCGCCGACCGCTGGGTGCGCTTCACGTATTCGGTGTAACTGGGGTACGCGATGGCCGCCAGAATACCGACAATCGCCACGACGATCATGAGTTCGATCAACGTAAAGCCCCTGGATGTCACTCGCATGTCTAGTTTCCCTATTGGATTTGTCGCCACATGATGCGCTGGAAGACGTTAGCGCTACCGCCCTTCTCAGTAATCTTGGTGGGCGTGCCGCCGCTGGAGTCAATCACGTACTTGTTATCGTTGGCCCCATTGGTACCGGCAACGATAGAAGCCACTACCGGGATACCGGTACCGATACCGAGACCGCCAATGATCAAATCCGAAGAGTTGATATCGCCGTCATTGTTGGTATCCAGTACCTGGTAATTAAGCATGCTGCCAGTCGCGGCGTTCAGCTCGAACAAGCGCCCGGTCCCGGTGCTTTCGCAAGGGTCGGTAGAGTTGACGGCTGCCGTGGTGAAGATGATACGACCGCGAGAGGTTTGTGCCGGATAGATAATCCGCTCGCCGACATAGGGGGCCGTGGTTGCCAACGGCAGGTACCAGCCTTTCTTGGTGCCCCAATCCACATCATTGGAAGTCGTGGTGTAATACGTATTGCCACTTCCGACTACCGTCCCGTTAATGGCCTGGGGCTGCAGATTGGCCTCAACGATGTTGCCTGAACCGTTGTCGCCATCCCAAATGGCATAGAAATCCTGCAACGAGCTGGTCTGCTTGTCCGCAGTTTCGCTGAATTTCCCGGTACCGAAATACACGATCTTGCCGTTGAGTGGATGGTCCAGCAACAAGGGCTGAACGGTAATCGACTGACTGGCGCCTTGAGGTGCAGTGAACAGGGGTGAGCCATTGAAAGCGACTTTCCAGCTGGATGCTGCGGCCCCGCTCATGTCGAACTTCCACAGGCGGCCCTTGAGATCGCCCGCATAGGCTGCTTGAACGACATTCTGCGAATTGACCCGAAGTTTCACCGAAGACAACCCGTTATCCGTTTCGCTGCCAGTGACCGGAGTCGGAATTTCGGCAATGAACTGTCCGGTGTTGGCGTTGAGTACATACAGAGACGCCCTCCCGGTAAAACTGCCGTAACCGTTGCCCACAACAACGATCCCGGCGCCATCGGCCATACGTGCTACATCCGGCTTGGAGTAGGTGTATCCAAGGTTGTTGAACTTGTTGTTGGTGTCTGAAGTGTCGGGAGCCTTGACCTCCCACAATGCCCCGATGCTGTCTGCCGAACCTTCGAAAAGCTTGATCGCAAAAAAAGCCTTGCCGCCAGCGCCCAGCCCGGAATACGCCACCGTGCGCCATACACTCCCTGCGGATGCCTGCGTATCGAAGACTGCAATCTGACCATCCACCGTGAAACGGTGAACGCCGGAACCGTAGGAAGAGGATGAAATGGTCGCCAATGAACTCAGAGACGTGGACGGCATATACGCGTATTTACGCGCACCGGAGCTGGCGTCGATCACATTGAAGAAGCCATCGTTGGCGTTGGCCAGCAAACTGGAACTCATGTTGCTGGACTTGGCAGAAAGGTACGTCGTGTAAGTGGTGTCGCCGAGCAAATCAGACGCCGTCTTCTCTGTCGGCAGCCCGGCACCCAATGATGAATTGACGATATCGCCCAAGAGCGTGGCACGAGTACGAAGCTTGGCATTGGCCGTGCCTTTGGCCCAGGCAATAACCTCCGCGCCGGTCACTCCGCTCGGCAGCGTAGCGGTAAAGGCATCGCGTTGCGCCTGCGTGAAATTCAGAAAATCCAGGGTGATTTTCGTCGGTGTCGCCGCTGTGCTCCATGACTCGAACACAGGCGCCTTGGTGCTGCTGGTGATCGTGGTATCGGTGGACCAGACAGGGGCGCTCAGCGCTCCTGTCGTAGCGTCCAGATTGTAAGCCTTGATCGTGCCATGCCAGTCCGTCGGGTCATAAAGCGTCTGGTAGAAGCGGCTGCCCGCCTGAAGGGTGGACGAGTTTGCCACGCCACCGCCGCCCGAACCGGCCTTGGCATAGATATCGCTCAATGCGAGGTTCAAGGCGTTGTTCAAACCGGCGCTGTCATTGGTCTGGAAATACTTGCCGTGCCCATGATTATTGTCGGCGGCGTCTATCAGCATCTGGTTGGCGGCTGTGAAACCAATGGTGTAGGTAGTCATGTTCTGTTGAGAGAAGCCGTCTGTGTCCCAACTTTTCTTGGTCAGGTCAGTGGCAGGTGTACTGCTCGCTCTTCGCATGTCGATGTCATAGGCGAACTTGGCGAGGTCGTCCAGATAAAGCGTATCGCCCTCACCATCACCATTAAGATTGGCCCCGTCATTGGCCGCATTCAAGTCCCAATTGGGCAGTGAGCGGGAGGTATTGAGTACATCCTCAGGATCGTTGGTCGGGAACGTCCGATCGTATGTCGGCAAGCCGTCAGTGATCACCACGCCAAAGTTTTTCTGGCACCGGTACTGTATAGGGCTGGTGTAGGTCGTCGGTGCCCCGCTATAACCGTAATACGGGGTCATGCCCCGAAAGTAGCGGGTTATCTCATAATACGTTTCGGCCAACGGCGTATTGGAGTCGCCTCGCAGTGCATTGATGGCCGCATTGAGGGCAGTGACATTATCGTTTGCATCAGCCTGGCTGACACCGCCGTTGTTGTAAGGGTTACTGGCGACAGGGGACAGGTCTGCAACAGGTCTGGAAATCTTCCCTCCACGCCCGGGATCAGCGTTGGTCGGCGGGTTGAACCCGGCCAGACCGATTCTCAGGGATTTGTTGTTGGCAACGAGGTTCAATGAAACGTTGCGCGCGACATTGATACGGTAATCGTTGGGAATGATGTTATTGACGGTGAAGTCTTTGGTAGTGGTGTTGGCGGCCCGCGTCAGGTCAACCAGATAAGAGAGGTAATCTGCAGTGTAGCGAGTGGTGCTCTCGTTGCCGGCCGGATCGGGCAATTTCAGGCAGTAACCCACGTTGTCACGCGCAACGTAGGTGTAGTCGCTTCTGCACGTGTAAGGCCCGGCAGAGTCCAGCGAGAGCGTGTCGTCGCCCTGAATGGAGACGCCTCTGCAGTTAAAAAAACCGCATGACCCAGGCTGCGCATAGATAATCGACGGACGATTGGTCACCGTCGGATCAAAGCCGGCGGCCCAGATGATGTTGTACATACTCCCGGAGTTATCCACCAGCAGCATCAGGTTAGGCGGCACGGCCGACGCACTGAGCAAGGGTACTTGTGCTGGCGTAAACGCATACACGGGCGTAAGGGCATAAAAAGCCAAAAGCGCACCGCCGAGATACTTCAGGCTGCGACGGAGTTTCTCAGCAATTGGCATAAATACTCTCCAGCACCGTGCGCGACGTGCCTTGAATAGCGACTGATGTCACGCGATAGAGCGTTACTGTCCCAGTACAGATCGGTGGCCGATTCACAGGTGTCGCAGTGGTCCCCAGATTCTGTATACCGTAGAAACCGCCTGCCGCAGCGATCCAATTAACCCCGGATGCTCCTACCCCAGCCGTCGTCAAAGAAGTGGATTCCACAGGCGGTGCACAAGATGCAGTTGTACACTTGGCCATGGTAAAGCCCGTCATCTTAATCGAAGACTCTCCCAGCCTTAATGCCGCTTCGGCCTTCTGGAAGGATTGATTGCGCAGGGTGACGCTTCCCGCCATCTTTTCCTGCAGCGTGGCGTTCTGCATGGAAGAGATACCCAGCAGAGTGAGCAGCAGCAGAAACACCAGACTGACCAGCAACACCATACCGCCCTGCCGTGCAGGGAAAGCCTGTATCGATTTGAATCGCACGATCCTGTTCATGCCCGGCCCGTTCAAAAGCGATTACGCAAGTAAGCGACAACGTTGTACTGCTGAGGCTTGACGATGCCGTTCTGCCCATCCTGCAGCGTCAGGCTGATACGCACACTGCGCACAGCGTCGGCGTTGGCCTTGGTAACAGCCGTGGTATAGGACATCGGGTTACCCGTCATGCCGAAAGAAACACTGAAGTCCGCGACGTTCTGCAACAGCGGCTGCGGAGTGCCGTCCGTGCCATATTTTATGGTCAAGTCTGTTCCGCTGAGCGTGTAGACCAACTGCCGCAACGGAAAGGCCGTCTGCCCCGCATCTGGCGCACGAGTACTGGCGTAAATCTGCGTCTTGGACTGACAGTCTGAAACGATGGTCCAGGTGGGCGTACTGCCTGTGGTCCCCACGTCGGCAGTCACCAACGTCAGCGTCCTGCTCGGATTATCCCAGAGAATTGGAGTATCCAGTGCGATCGGCCACTGGATAGCAGGAGATACAGGCGTGTTGTTTTTGAAGCTCAGGCAGCCATACATGCCGGTCATTCTGATTTCCTGAATCAGTTTGCTCAGCAGGAAACGCGCATCCTCCTGCATCCGCGCTGCGGCATTCTGGCTCTGGTAGGTGCCTCTGGCAGCCGTGAATATCTGCACGATACCCAGGCTGACCACCAGCCCCAGGACCAGCGCCACCATGATTTCGACCAGACCGAAGCCTCTGGAAAGCTTTCTCATGGGTTGACCCCGATCCGCGAGGTCAGCGTAAAACTCCGGTTGCTCGGGCTGCCGGTCGTGTTCCCGGTTGCCTGATTGCTCGATCCCGCAGCCCTTGTGTCGCTCCAGCCGATGTTAATGGTCACTTCAGGAGCTCCGGTGATATCAATGCTGCCGGTACCGCTCGAGCCTGCAAAGTTGATGATGTTGCCTCTGAAATCAGAGAGATCCTGCGCTCTGGCATCGTTCGGATTGGCCGCTGGCGCCGCATTCAGATTCGCCAAGGCATAAGTCGCCAGTACATTGGTCGACCCATTGGCACTGGCATTACCATCAACATTGGCGCGGATGCGGTCCATCATGTCGTAAGCAATGAAGCTCGCCTGACTGCTCATGGTCGCGCTGTCGGTGTACTTGAGCGCGTTGAGCTGAATGGCCGCGGCGCCCAGCAGACCAATCGCCAGGATCAGTACCGAAACCAGCACCTCGATCAAGGTCATACCGATCTGGCGATATCGGGTTTCACCAGCCATCAGCAGCCTCCACCCAGGGTGATCCGACCGGTCAGACAGACCTTTATGGTTTTGCTAATGGTGCCTCGGGTGTAAGTCATG
Organism: Pseudomonas cerasi; assembly: GCF_900074915.1. GTDB lineage: Bacteria > Pseudomonadota > Gammaproteobacteria > Pseudomonadales > Pseudomonadaceae > Aquipseudomonas > Aquipseudomonas cerasi. Next base: position 682,186 of record NZ_LT222319.1, on the reverse strand, counting down.
GTCACCGCCGCAGCCGGGGCAATGAGCGCGCCCAGGTTGTTGAAATCAATTGCTGTGGCATTGTTATCGGCCACCAGCGTGGCGCCGCTGCTCATGGCAGCTATTTTTCGCAGCGCAGTGGGCGTCGTCTGAGTATCGGAAACCAGATACACCTGCAATTCGTTAGTCCACGCCGTCCCGCTGGTGGGCGCTATACGCACCGCCACTCCCCTGTTTATCGCCTCGAGTCGCGCATAGTTGAGCGCCCGCTGCAAATCGCTGAGTTCGGTATCGGCCTTGTTGCTCTGGATGGAGCTGGTGAAATTCGGGATAGCGATAGCCGCCAGGATGCCCACCAGGGACACAGTGACTAACAATTCGATGAGGCTGAATCCCTTGGCTATATGACGCATTGAGTGTCTCCTAGACGTTACGACTATAAGGCAGCAACGCCGCTGGAAAATCCATAGCGGGACGTACGGTTGTTTTGCGACGACGAACGCCCGCAGTGTGTTGAAACGGCGGTTTCCAGGGAGGAAAGCATATGAAGCATGCAGGATTCACACTGATCGAATTATTGATCGTCGTTGCACTGGTGGCCATCCTGGCCAACGTCGCAACCCCCTCTTTCAAGGAACTCATCGATTCCAGCCGAGGCCTTGCGACCGCCCGGGAGCTGGCCAGCGGCATTCGTTCGGCGAGAGCGGCCGCAATCACACGCAACCAGATCGTTACGCTTCATGCCATCGAGAACGACTGGAGCAACGGCTGGCGGATCATACTCGACGCAGATGGCAAAGGTCCCGACGAAAACGATCCGGTGCTGATCGAACGCGCCAATGGCGGCACAACGCGAGTGGTCGATAACCGCAAGCGTGTAGAGGAAATCAGTTTCAACGGTTTGGGGACGTTACGGCGCAGAACCGCCAGGACGTTGCACATTTGCGCTGCAGACCAGCCGGTGAGCAACTATCGAGTGATAGTCGCACCGGCCGGCCGCGTGAGGGTCGAGGACACGAAAATCGATGCAGCGCTGTGTGGCTGAATAGCCTCAGAGCAGCGACTTGACGCGCAATTCCTTGGGCATGGAGAAGGTGATGTTCTCCTCGCGGCCGGCAAGCTCATCCGCACCGGTCGCGCCCCAGGCCTGCAATTGCTGGATCACGCCGCGCACCAGCACTTCGGGGGCCGAAGCGCCCGCAGTGATGCCGATACGCTCTACACCGTCGAACCAGTCCTGTTGCATGTCTTCGGCGCCGTCGATGAGGTAGGCCGGAGTCGCCATGCGCTCGGCCAGCTCGCGCAGGCGATTGGAGTTGGAGCTGTTCGGGCTGCCCACCACCAACACCACATCGCACTCATCGGCCAGTTGCTTGACCGCATCCTGACGGTTTTGCGTGGCGTAGCAGATGTCGTCCTTGCGCGGCCCGCCAATGGCCGGAAAGCGCTTGCGCAAGGCATCGATCACCCGGCTGGTGTCATCCATGGACAAGGTAGTCTGGGTCACGAAGGCCAGGGCTTCAGGGTTGCGCACCTGCAGGCTGGCAACATCCTCTTCGTCCTCGACCAGATAGATCGCACCACCATTGGCGGCATCGTACTGGCCCATGGTGCCTTCGACTTCCGGGTGACCGGCGTGGCCGATCAGGATGCACTCGCGGCCGTCACGGCTGTAACGGGCGACCTCGATATGTACCTTGGTCACCAGCGGACAGGTAGCATCGAACACTTTCAGACCACGGCCTGCAGCTTCGGTACGCACAGCCTGGGAGACACCGTGGGCGCTGAAGATAACGATGACGTCGTCCGGCACCTGATCCAGCTCTTCGACGAAGATCGCACCGCGAGAGCGCAGGTCTTCGACGACAAATTTGTTGTGAACAACTTCATGGCGCACATAAATCGGCGGACCAAACACTTCCAGAGCGCGATTGACGATTTCGATCGCGCGGTCCACTCCGGCACAAAAGCCGCGGGGGTTGGCGAGTTTGATTTGCATGCAGTGCCTCATGGTTGGTACGGGGTAGCCCGGCCTGGGCCGGGCTTGACGGCGAAGGTCAGGAAGCCAGAATCGCCTTCACTTCGAAGATTTCCACTTCAAAGCTCAGAGTCTTGCCTGCCAGCGGGTGATTGAAGTCAATGGTGACCTGATCATCATCGAATGCTTTCACCACGCCGGGCAACTCGGTATTGGCGGCGTCATTGAAGATCACCAGCAACCCTTCGGACAGTTCCATGCCCACGAACTGCGAGCGTGGCATGATCTGCACGTTTTGTGGGTTGGGCTGACCAAAGGCGTTTTCCGGCAGAATCTCGACGGTCTTTCGGTCACCCGCCTTGAAGCCGAAAATCGCCATTTCGAAGCCTGGCAGCAGATTGCCGTCACCGACCTTGAAGGTGGCCGGGGCCTTTTCGAAGGTGCTGTCGACGGTATCGCCGTTTTCCAGACGCAGGGCGAAGTGCAGAGTGACCTGCGTATTCTGACCGATGCGCAGCTCGTCGGACGAGCCTTGAGTCGAAGATTGCTCAGTCATTGACGGTCTCTCCGGTTTTCTTGCTCTTGAACATGTCCAGCGCCAGCATGATTGCCCCGACGGTGATCGCACTGTCCGCGACGTTGAACGCCGGGAAGTACCAGCGGTTCTGCCAGTGAACCAGAATGAAGTCGATCACGTGGCCCAGCACGATACGGTCGTAGAGGTTGCCCAGTGCGCCGCCCAGTACCAGCGCCAGTGCAACGGCCAGCCACGTGTCGTCACGCCCCAGACGCTTGAGCCAGACGACCAGCACAGCGCTGACCACCACTGCGATCAGGGCGAACAACCAGCGCTGCCAGCCGGCACCATCAGCCAGAAAACTGAAGGCGGCACCGGTGTTGTAGGCCAGGGTCCAGCTGAACAGATCCGGAATCACGATGATCTGCTGGTGCAGGGTCAACGCGTTCTCGAAGTAATACTTGCTGGCCTGGTCAATGACCAGAACCAGCACGCTCAACCACAGCCAGGCCAGACGGCCAAACGAGGCGTTAGGCATAGTGACGAACCTCGCCTGCACCGCTGATGTTGTCTACGCAACGACCGCAGATTTCCGGATGCTCGGGGTTTACCCCTACATCCTCGCGGTGGTGCCAGCAACGGGCGCATTTGGCATGACTGGACTTGAGCACTTTCAGTTTCAGGCCGGCAACTTCGGTGACCACGGCATCGGCTGGCGCGGACGCGAGCGGCGCCACACTGGCTGTCGAGGTGATCAGCACGAAGCGCAGCTCGTTGCTCAGTTTCGACAGGTCAGCCACCAGCGACTCCTCGGCATACAGGGTCACTTCAGCCTGCAGGTTGCCGCCAATCGCCTTGGCAGCGCGCAGGTTTTCCATTTCCTTGTTGACCGAGGTCTTCACCGCCATGATCCGCTCCCAGTAGGCGCGGTCCATGTCAAAGTCGGCAGGCATTTCGGTCAGGCCTTCGTACCAGGTGTTGAGCATCACCGATTCATTGCGCTCGCCGGGCAGGAACTGCCACAGCTCGTCGGCGGTGAACGCCAGGATCGGCGCGATCCAGCGCACCAGCGCTTCGGAGATGTGGAACAGTGCCGTCTGGCATGAACGACGCGCGGTGCTGTTGGCCGCCGTGGTGTACTGACGATCCTTGATGATGTCGAGGTAGAAACCTCCCAGCTCCTGCACGCAGAAGTTGTGGATCTTCGAGTACACGTTCCAGAAGCGGTATTCGCCGTAATGCTCTTGCAGCTCGCGTTGCAGCAGCAGGGTGCGATCCACGGCCCAACGGTCCAGCGCGAGCATTTCCTCGGCAGGCAGGATATCGGTCGCCGGGTTGAAGCCCGTCAGGTTGGAGAGAAGGAAGCGTGCAGTGTTGCGGATACGACGGTAGGCGTCGGCGCTGCGCTGCAGGATCTGGTCGGAAACCGCCATTTCGCCCGAATAGTCAGTCGCCGATACCCACAGGCGCATGATGTCCGCACCCAGAGAGTCGTTGACCTTCTGTGGCGCTACCACGTTGTTCAGCGATTTGGACATCTTGCGGCCGTTCTCGTCGACCACGAACCCGTGGGTCAGCAGCTCGCGATACGGTGCGTGATCGTCCAGCATGCAGCCGGTCAGCAGTGAGGAGTGGAACCAGCCGCGATGCTGGTCCGAGCCTTCCAGGTACAGGTCGGCACGCGGACCGCTTTCATGGCCCATCGGGTGCGAGCCGCGCAGCACATGCCAGTGCGTGGTGCCCGAGTCGAACCAGACGTCCAGGGTGTCGGAGATCTTGTCGTACTTGGCAGCCTCGTCACCCAGCAGCTCGCTGGCGTCGAGCTTGAACCAGGCTTCGATGCCCTCTTTCTCGACACGCTGCGCCACTTCTTCCATCAGCTCGACGGTGCGTGGGTGCAGGTCGCCGCTTTCCTTGTGCAGGAAGAACGGAATCGGCACGCCCCAGTTGCGCTGACGCGAGATGCACCAGTCAGGACGGTTGGCGATCATTGAATGAAGACGCGCCTGGCCCCACGCCGGAACGAACTCAGTGTCTTCGATGGCCTTGACCGCACGCTTGCGCAGGGTCTCGCCGCTCTCAGGCTGTTTGTCCATGCCCACGAACCACTGCGCGGTGGCGCGGTAGATTAATGGCGATTTGTGGCGCCAGCAGTGCATGTAGCTGTGGCTGATGGTTTCGGTGTCCATCAGGCTGCCGACTTCGACCAGCTTGTCGATGATGTTCTGGTTGGCCTTGAAGATGAACTGGCCACCGAAGAACTCCAGCGATTCGACATACACGCCGTTGCTCTGCACCGGGCTGATGATGTCGTCGTTGCTCAGGCCGTACTGCTTGCAGATATTGAAGTCGTCTACGCCATAGGCAGGCGAGGAGTGAACGATACCGGTGCCGGCACCCAGCTCGACATAGTCAGCCAGATAGACTGGCGACAGGCGGTCGTAGAACGGGTGGCGGAAGTTGATCAGCTCCAGCGCCTGACCGGTGGTGGTCGCGATGACCGTGCCTTCCAGCTTGTAACGGGCCAGACAGCTTTCGACCAGTTCGGCGGCCAGTACCAGCAGTCTGTCGCCGACATCGACCAGCGCGTATTCGAACTCGGGATGAACGTTCAGCGCCTGGTTGGCCGGGATCGTCCACGGTGTGGTGGTCCAGATCACGATGGAGGCAGGCTTGCTGCCCAGCGCGGGCAAGCCGAACGCCGCCGCAAGTTTTGCCTCATCGACGATCGGGAACGCGACGTCGATGGTCGAGGACTTCTTGTCCTGATACTCGACTTCGGCTTCAGCCAGTGCCGAGCCGCAATCGAAACACCAGTTGACCGGCTTGAGGCCCTTGAAGACGAAACCGCCCTTGACCATCTCGGCCAGCGCGCGGATTTCCCCGGCTTCGTTGGGGAAGTTCATGGTCAGGTATGGATTGCTCCAGTCGCCCAGCACACCCAGACGGATGAATTCGGACTTCTGGCCTTCGATCTGCTCGGACGCATAGGCACGGCACAGCTCACGCGTACGGTCGGCGGAGAGGTTCTTGCCGTGGGTCACTTCGACCTTGTGCTCGATCGGCAGACCATGGCAGTCCCAGCCCGGCACATACGGGGCATCGAAGCCCGCCAAGGTCTTGGAACGCAGGATCATGTCCTTGAGAATCTTGTTGACCGCATGACCGATGTGAATATTGCCGTTGGCGTACGGAGGACCGTCGTGCAGAACGAACTTGGGACGATCCTTGCCAATCTCGCGCAGCTTCTGGTACAGGCCAATGCTGTCCCAGCGCTGCAGAGTTTGCGGCTCGCGCTGGGGCAGGCCGGCCTTCATAGGGAAGGCGGTGTCCGGAAGGTTTAGCGTGGCTTTATAGTCAGTCATTTCAGGCTCTTGTTTAGCGGTTAGCCATGCCAATGGGCACGGGCGGCGGCGACGTCCGCATTGATCGCCGTCTTGAGCGCCTCCAGTGAGGCGAAACGCTGCTCATCACGCAGCTTGTGGTGGAAAGCCACCGTCAAACGCCGGTCATAAAGATCGCCGGCAAAATCCAGAAGATGCACTTCAAGGTGGGCACTGCCATCACCCGTTACCGTCGGGCGTACGCCGATGTTGGCGACCCCCGGCCAGGCTTTGCCATCGATCTCCGTGCTGACCAGATAGACCCCGCTCAGCGGCACACGACGACGCTTGAGTTGCACGTTGGCGGTGGGCGTACCCAGCTGACGTGCCAGCTTCTGGCCGTGCAATACCCGCCCGGCGATCTGAAACGGACGACCGAGCATGCGCTCGGCCAGGGCAAAGTCCGACGCAGCCAAAGCCTTGCGCACCTTGGTACTGCTGACCCGGATGCCATCTATTTCAACGGTCTGCGCCGCCTCTACGGTAAAACCATACGTCGTGCCGGCCTGTTGCAGGAAGTCGAAGTCACCGACCCGGTCGAAGCCAAAACGAAAATCGTCGCCCACTTCAAGGTGTTGAACACCCAGACCGTCGATCAGCACGGTTTCGACGAAACTGGCCGCGCTGAGCTTGCACAGACGCTGATTGAAGGACAGGCAAAGTACCCGGTCAACGCCTTCGGCACTCAGCAGCTCGAGCTTGTCACGCAGACGGGCCAGACGGGCCGGCGCCGTTTCGGGCGCAAAAAACTCACGCGGCTGCGGCTCGAAGATCACTACACAACTGGGCACACCCAGTTCGACTGCACGCTCGCGCAGACGCGCCAGGATAGCCTGGTGGCCGCGATGAACGCCGTCGAAATTGCCAATCGTGGCGACGCAGCCCCGATGTTCGGGGCGCAGGTTGTGAAGGCCTCTAACCAGCTGCATAACGCACTTCTTGCTCATAAAGTGGCCGATTATAACCACACACGGCCGTGGACGACAGGCAACACACCAAGACCGGATGAAGGTTCTCGGCGTGTGGCGACAAAAACCGAAGGTCAACCGCTGCGACGCGCCCTACATAATGGCTTTGCGGGCGAAATCCCTGAGGCGGAAGCCTAATAAAAGAAGCATGGCGAAATAGGTCACGACGCCGGCTGCAACCAGCGCACCCAGACGCAGAAAACGCTCCAGCATATGACCTTCGTCCCATGCAGGCATGACATGCATGAGCCCCAACAGCACCGCCGACATCATCGCGACGGCAATTACCAGCTTGAACAGGAACTTCGTCCAGCCAGGCTGCGGCTGAAACAGATCCTGCTTGCGCAACTGCCAGAACAGCAACCCGGCATTGATGCACGCCCCCACACTGATCGCCAGCGCCAGACCGGCATGCTGCAAGGGCACGATGAAGGCCAGGTTGAGCAATTGAGTCACTATGAGGGTGAAGATCGCGATTTTCACCGGGGTGCGGATATTTTGTTGAGCATAAAAACCGGGGGCCAGCACCTTGATCAGGATGATCCCCAGCAACCCGACCGAGTAGGCGACCAGCGCACGCTGAGTCATGGCCGCGTCGAGCGAGTCGAATTTACCATACTGAAACAGCGAAACGGTCAACGGTTCGGCAAGCAGCCCCAGCGCCAGCGTGCAAGGCAGAACCAGCACGAAACACAGTCGCAGGCCCCAGTCGAGAATCCGCGAGTATTCCTGGCAATCCCGCTGCGCGTAGGTTTTGGACAGTATCGGCAGCAGAATCGTCCCCAGCGCCACACCCAGCACGCCGGAAGGCAGCTCCATCAGGCGGTCGGCGTAGTACATCCATGACACCGAGCCGGCGACGAGGAACGAGGCAAAGATCGTGTTGATGATCAGAGAAATCTGACTGACAGAAACGCCAAGGATGGCAGGCAGCATCTGTTTCATTACCCGCCATACTCCGGTGTCGCGCAGATTCAGACGCGGCAGCACCAGCATGCCGATCTTTTTCAGGTGCGGCAGTTGGTAAAGCAGTTGCAGCAGGCCACCGACCAGAACCGCCCAGCCCAGCGCCATGACCGGCGGATCGAAATACGGCGTCAGGAACAGCGCGAAGAAAATCATGCTGACGTTGAGCAGCGTAGGCACGAACGCCGGCACCGAGAAGCGGTTCCAGGTATTGAGGATCGCGCCGGCCATCGAGGACAGGGAGATCAGCAATATATAAGGAAAGGTCACGCGCAGCAGGTCCGAGGTGAGCGCGAATTTCTCCGGGGTGTCGACAAAGCCGGGCGCGGTGGCCCAGATCACCCAGGGCGCAAAGATCACCCCGAGCAGCGTCACCAGGGCCAGCGCCAGAGTCAGCAGTCCGGTGACATAAGAAATGAAGGTACGCGTCGCCTCCTCCCCCTGCTGGCTCTTGTATTCGGCCAGGATCGGCACGAATGCCTGGGAAAAGGCACCCTCGGCGAAAATACGGCGCAGCAGATTGGGCAGTTTGAAGGCGATGAAGAACGCATCCGTGGCCATTCCGGCCCCGAAAGTGCGCGCGATAATGGTGTCGCGAACAAAGCCCAGAACCCTGGAAACCATGGTGATAGAGCTGACGGCGGCGAGTGACTTGAGTAGATTCATTGAAAGAGTTGTGCGCCTCGGCAAAGGATGGGCGATAAAGCCAGCCATTTATGCAATACTTCGCGCCGCAAAAATGCCCGAAGCAAAGGCCGCGAGTTTACAGGTCACAGGCCGGAAATAAATCCTCCAGTCAAATGTAGCAACCACTCAGCGGAACACCTTAACTGCCCTTGACAAGACTTCAACTCATCGGCATGATTCGCGGCCTATTTTGTTTGCTATTTCACAAAGTCTTTCGAGGAGCTCGACGGTGGCCAACACACCTTCCGCCAAAAAACGTGCAAAACAGGCTGAGAAGCGTCGCAGCCACAACGCCAGCCTGCGTTCCATGGTTCGTACCTACATCAAGAATGTAGTTAAAGCCATCGACGCAAAAGACGCAGAAAAAGCGCAAGCCGCTTATGTTCTGGCTGTTCCTGTTATCGACCGTATGGCCGATAAAGGCATCATCCACAAGAACAAGGCTGCTCGCCATAAAGGTCGTCTGAACGGTCACATCAAGGCTCTGAGCCTTGCTGCTGCAGCCTAAGCGACCCGCTTGTTAAAAAACCGACCTCAGGGTCGGTTTTTTATTGCCTGCTGGAAAGTAGCCGGCGCAACGGAAACTTGTGATGCAGAGCGTCACGACAGGCATTCCCACACTGGAGCGTGAGGAACGATAATTCAACTATCGTGCGACGCTCCGCATCGGCATGCCATTCTGGACGCCCTGCGTCCACCCCTGAGCCACATCAAGGCGCGGGCGCGGTTGTCCATGGCAGGATAGGAATGGCGGTCACGGCATTCTGCGGGCTGCCTTCGATGACCCGATCGCTATAGACCAGGTACACCAGCGCATTGCGCTTCTTGTCGAAGAAACGCACCACCTGCATGGTCTTGAAGACCAGCGAGGTACGCTCCTTGAACACCTCGTCGCCGTCCTTGAGGGTTTCCTTGAAACGGATCGGCCCGACCTGACGACAGGCGATAGACGCCTCGGCACGGTCCTCGGCCAATCCCAGACCGCCCCTCACGCCACCCGTCTTGGCGCGTGACAGGTAGCACGTCACCCCGTCCACCTTGGGATCATCAAACGCCTCGACCACAATTCGATCGTTGGGCCCGACCATCTTGAACACGGTCGACACCTGACCGATCTCTTCGGCCGAAACCAGCACCGGCATCAGCAACGCGGCCGCTAATAAACCTTTAATGAAACGCATCAAATAGTCCTTTTTTGCAGCCTTGAGTCAGACGAGGATCAGGTTATCCCGATGAATCAGCTCGGGCTCGGCCATATAGCCCAGCTCGCGCACGATGGATTCGGAAGAGTGACCAATGATTTTCTGGGCTTCGATGGCACTGTAATTACTCAGCCCGCGAGCGATCTCGCGACCGTCCGGGGCAACGCATACCACCATCTCGCCACGCCGGAAGCTGCCCTGGACCAGTTTGACGCCCACCGGCAGCAGGCTTTTCTGATCCTTGGCCAGCGCCGCAACCGCGCCATCATCCAGCACCAGCGTACCACGGGTCTGCAGATGCCCTGCCAGCCACTGCTTGCGCGCTGCGAGCATGCCACGCTCAGGGGACAGCAGCGTACCCAACCGCTCGCCACCCTTGAGTCGCGCCAGAACGCGCTCGATGCGCCCACCGACGATGACAGTATGCGCACCGGAGCGCGCCGCCAGACGCGCTGCACGCAGCTTGGTCTGCATGCCGCCGCGACCCAGCGCACCGCCCGTACCACCCGCCACTGCATCCAGCGCCGGATCATCGGCACGCGCTTCGTAGATCAGCTGCGCCTCCGGGTTGTTGCGCGGATCGGCGTCGAACATGCCATCACGGTCGGTCAGGATGACCAACAGATCAGCCTCGACCAGATTGGCAACCAGCGCAGCCAGCGTGTCGTTATCGCCAAAACGGATTTCGTCGGTAACCACCGTGTCGTTTTCGTTGATGACCGGCACAACCCCAAGCTCGACCAGCGTGCGCAGGGTGCTGCGGGCATTCAGGTAGCGCTTGCGATCCGACAGGTCATCGTGGGTCAGAAGGATCTGCGCGGTATGCCGGCCATGCTCGGCAAAGCTCGACTCCCACGCTTGCACCAAGCCCATCTGACCGATGGCCGCAGCAGCCTGAAGCTCATGCATGGCACTGGGTCGGGCCGTCCAGCCAAGACGGCTCATGCCGGCAGCCACCGCCCCGGAAGACACCAGTACCAGCTCGACACCCGCCTCGTGCAGCGCCACCATCTGCTCCACCCAAACACCCATGGCGTTGCGATCCAGGCCCTTGCCATCAGCCGTCAGCAAGGCACTGCCAATCTTCACAACCCAGCGCTGGGCGCCCGTCACTTTGCTGCGCATCTTCTTCCAACCCTAGCCAGAGATTTTCAAATTCGGGATACAAAAACGCCGCTAACAATCGTAGCGGCGTTCAAGTTTACTTCAAGCGATCAGTCACGGACGTAAATGATTTCCGGACCGTCTTCATCGTCCACGTCTTCCTCATCCCAGTCATCGTCACCGATGTCATGAACGCTCTTCACGCCACTGCGACGCAGGGCACGCTGATCGTCCAGTGCCTGCAACTGGGCACGGGCTTCATCTTCGATGCGCTGATCGAGCTCGGCCAGCTCTTCAGCGTAACCAGGCTCTTCGGCGATACGCTGGCTGCGCTCTTCGAGGTAACGCATGATGTCGCGAGTCAGCTGCTCGGTGCCTTCTTTGGCAATTGCCGAGATCACGTAAACAGGGCCGGTCCACTCCAGACGATCGACGATTTCCTGCTTGCGCGCCTCCTGCTCTTCTTCAAGAATCTGATCGCACTTGTTCAGCACCAGCCAGCGATCACGCTCGGCCAGCGACGGGCTGAACTTCTCCAGTTCGTTGACGATCACTTCTGCAGCATCCGGAGCACTGCTTTCATCCAGCGGCGCCATATCGACGAGGTGCAGCAACAGACGAGTACGCGCCAGGTGCTTGAGGAAGCGAATCCCCAGGCCTGCGCCGTCGGATGCACCCTCGATCAGACCTGGAATGTCAGCAACCACAAAGCTTTTCCAGCGATCGACACTGACCACGCCGAGGTTCGGCACCAGCGTGGTGAACGGATAGTCGGCAACCTTTGGCTTGGCCGCAGACACCGAACGGATGAAGGTGCTCTTGCCCGCATTGGGCAGGCCCAGCAGACCGACGTCGGCCAGCACTTTCAGCTCGAGCTTGAGATCACGCTGATCACCCGGCTTGCCCGGTGTGGTCTGGCGCGGAGCGCGGTTGGTACTGGACTTGAATCGGGTGTTACCCAGACCGTGCCAGCCGCCCTGGGCAACCATCAGGCGCTGACCATCCTTGGTCAGGTCACCGATGATTTCCTGAGTAGTAGCGTCGATGATGGTGGTCCCGACCGGCACACGCAGCACCAGCTCTTCACCCTTGCGACCGGTGCAGTCGGCGCTGCCACCGTTGGAGCCGCGCTCGGCGTCGAAGTGACGGGTGTAACGGTAGTCGACCAGCGTGTTCAGGTTGACATCGGCGACCATGAAGATCGAGCCGCCATCACCACCATCACCACCGTTGGGACCACCGTTCTCAATGAATTTTTCGCGACGGAAGCTCATGCAACCGTTGCCGCCGTCACCGGCTTTTACTCGAATGGAAACTTCATCTACAAATTTCATAACGCACGCCTCCCGCCACAGGGACGAGCAGAACCACATAAATTACATAAGACTCTTGCAAAAATGAGCGTTGCGATACCGATCAGAAACCAGCGACCCCACGGGTCAACATCACAACAGCCCGCACAAACAGTTTTGCAAGAGACTCACCTGCCTCTCTACCTCTACAAACAAAAAAGCCCCGTCGCAAGACAGGGCTCTTAAGCTACTGCGTGATTACGCTGCGGAGACTTCAGTCTTCGGAACGATGCTCACGTAGCGGCGACCGAAGGCGCCCTTGACTTGAAACTTGATCACGCCTTCCACTTTCGCGAACAGGGTGTGATCTTTACCCATGCCAACGCCGTAGCCAGCGTGGAATTGGGTGCCGCGCTGACGCACGATGATGTTGCCAGGGATGATAGCCTGGCCGCCATACATCTTCACGCCAAGGCGTTTGGCTTCTGAGTCGCGCCCGTTACGGGTACTACCACCAGCTTTTTTGTGAGCCATGAGTCAATTCTCCAGTTGAGGATTAGGCTGAATTAAGCCTGAATACCTGTAATTTTGATCTCGGTGTACCACTGGCGGTGGCCCATACGCTTCATGTGGTGCTTACGACGACGGAACTTGATGATACGAACCTTATCGTGACGACCTTGCGAAACCACTTCAGCCACAACGGTAGCGCCAGCAACAACTGGAGCACCGATATTGACGTCGTCGCCATTGCCAACCAGCAGAACGCGGTCAAACGTGACGGATTCGCCAGTAGCGATTTCCAGTTTTTCAATTTTCAGGTATTCACCTGGGGCGACTTTGTACTGCTTGCCACCGGTAACAATTACTGCGTACATGGTATTTCTCCGAAAATCCTGCTCACCCAGCTCTTTATAAGAAGAGTATCGGCTGGCATGGCTGCATGGGGCTGGAACGGCCCGTTTGCATTGCGTAAGGCAGGTGCTGCCCAGGAAAGTTAGGGTGCGCGATTGTACGCAAGGCATTCGCGTGTTGCAAGAGGCGCCTCGTCATACCTTGACACGCTCTACCCCGCGACCTAGCATGCGGCGCAACCTATCCGGAGCACGTGTCGCTGATGCAACCCCAAGCCTTCTACCGCGCGGTGGCGGACGACTTTAGTGCCGTTGACCTTATCATCAAAAAGCAACTGACGTCGCGCGTACCGCTGGTCTCGAAAATCGGTGATTACATCACGTCGGCAGGTGGCAAGCGCCTGCGCCCGTTGCTGGTGCTGCTGTGTGGCAAGGCACTGGGTCGCGAAGGCGATGACGTTCGCCTGCTCGCCGCCACCATCGAATTCCTGCACACCGCTACCCTGCTGCATGACGACGTTGTCGACATGTCCGGCATGCGTCGCGGTCGTTCCACCGCCAACGCGCTCTGGGGCAATGCGCCCAGCGTATTGGTGGGCGACTTCCTTTATTCGCGCTCGTTCGAAATGATGGTCGAACTGGGCTCGATGGAGGTCATGAAGATTCTGTCCAAGGCAACCCGCATCATCGCCGAAGGCGAAGTGTTGCAGCTCTCGAAGATTCGTGACGCCAGCACCACCGAAGAAACCTACATGGAAGTGATTCGCGGCAAGACGGCCATGCTGTTCGAAGCCTCGACCCACAGCGCCGCGGCCCTGTGCAACGCCCCCCAGGAACAGAGCGAAGCACTGCGCACGTTCGGCGATCATCTGGGTGTGGCCTTCCAGTTGGTGGATGACCTGCTGGACTACCGTGGCGATGCCGAGACACTGGGCAAGAACGTCGGTGACGACCTCGCCGAAGGCAAACCGACCCTGCCGCTGATCTACACCATGCGTGAAGGCAGCCCGGAACAGGCCGCACTGGTTCGTCAGGCGATCCAGAAAGGTGGTCTGGAAGATCTGGAAAGCATCCGCAACGCAGTGGAAAGCGCCGGTGCCCTCGATTACACCGCACAGCTCGCCCGCGACTACGCGGCCCGTGCCATTGCCTGCCTGGACGCACTGCCGCCCAGCGAGTACCGCGACGCACTGGTCGAACTGAGCGAGTTTGCAGTCGCCCGCACGCACTGACAGTCGCCCGGTAAAAAGCCCGTCCAGCGTGACGGGCTTTTTGTTGCCCGGGTGAAAGCCAATTAATAGCCGGACACGCACTCAAGACCTCAGCGCGCGTAGTCCTCAAGCTTCTCCTGCATGAAATCCAGAAAGCACTGAATCCTCAGTGCCAGTCGAGAGTTGCGGTAATACACCGCATGGATCGGCTGACGATAGCCGCTGTTGGCCTCCTTCAACAGACAGACCATCCGCTCCTCGCGCAGGTCATCACAAGTCATGAAATCGGACAGGCAGGCGATGCCCACGCCCTCTAGCACCAGGTGGCGCAAGGTGTCGCCGCTTGATGCCGAGATGGAGGGCTTGATCGGCAGGCGATCGCCCCCGGCATGGCGCAACGGCCAATGATTGAGGACCTCTACATGGGTGAACCCCAACAGCACGTGCTGCGCCAGCTCCTCTGCAGTTTTGGGACTGCCGTGGCGCTGCAGGTAAGCCGGGCTGGCCACGATATTCAGCAGGCAACTGCCCAGTGAGCGGGCATGCAGGGTCGAGTCGGACAGCGCACCGATGCGGATGGCGATATCCGTGCTTTGCTCAAGCAGGTCGATGAACCAGTCATCGCTGTTGAGCTCCAGCTCGATATGCGGATAACGCTGACGAAACTCTGCCACGTGCGGCACGATGGAATGCAGCATGAACGGTGACGCGGCGTTGATACGCAAGCGCCCGGCGGGCGTCTGCCTGGAGGAGGAGAGCCGTTCTTCGAGGCTTTCCATCTGCTCAAGGATGTGACGCGCACGCTCCAGAAAGAACTTGCCCTCCTCGGTCAGGTCCATGCGCCGCGTAGTGCGGTTGATCAGCGTGGTTTCCAGCTTGGCTTCCAGACGCGACAGGGTGCGGCTGACGCCTGAGGGCGTCTGGCCCATTTTCTCGGCTGCGGCGGAGATCGAACCGCTTTCGATAACCGAGACAAACACCTGTAACTCATCGGATCGGGCTTTCATTGTTGTCCCCTGCTCAACACTCAGGGGATATTAACGCTGTTCAGTGCAAAGGTTGCGCTCACTGCGCAGCAAACACCTTGGCCAGATGAGCCTGGTAACGCTGCACGTCTGCTTCGACATTGGGCATTTTCATTACGTCCACTGCCAGAAACGTCGGCAGGCCGGTCATGCCCAAAAACTCGTTGGCCTTGTGAAACGGGAAGTAGACCGCATCGACACCTTTGGCTTCGAAGAAGTCGGACGGGTCGTCGAAGGCTTTCTGTGGCGCATTCCAGGTTGCCGAAATCATGTACTGTTTGCCATGCAGCAAGCCGCCGCTGCCGTATGTCTGCGATGCATCCGAACGCGTACGGCCGTCATTGGCATACAGGCTGCCGTGGCCCTCGGTGAACACTTCATCGATGTATTTCTTGACGGTCCAGGGCGCCCCCATCCACCAGCCAGGCATCTGCCAGACGATGACATCGGCCCAGAGAAACTTCTGCACTTCCTCGGCCACGTCGTAGCCGCCGTCAATGAAGGTTTGCTTCACATCGAAACCGGCACGGTCCATGAACGCTACGCCCGCCTCGTGCAGGGTCGCGTTATAGCGGCCTTCCGAGTGCGCAAACTGTTTACCGCCGTTGAGGAACAATACTTTTTTCATGGCTGATCTCTCGCAACCCGACCCCGCCCGTCTTGAGGCTGAGGTGGAGGTGATTAATGGATGAGCCGAGAGTAAAGAGATGTGCGTCCATGAGTAAGACAGCAAAGGGCAAAATACTCTTGCTTCACAGTCACGAATGACAGGAAGACTATTGACCGAAATGCGTGAACAGCTAAAGGGTTTACCCCATCAGGCTCAACCCTTTATCAGCAGATGCAGCCCCAACAGCCCCATGCCGATGAAGAACACACGCTTGAACAGTACCGCGCTGATTCGCTGACGCAGCCACTGCCCCAGCAGCATGCCCAACAGGGCCGGAATCAGCGCCAGCGTGGATGCGCCCAGCTCTGCGCCGCCCAGTGCGCCGTTCCACGACAAACCCGCCGCCAGCGCCAGCGTCGAGACAGTGAACGACAACCCCAGCGCCTGGACCAACTGGTCGCGCTCAAGCCCCAGCGCCTGCAGATAAGGCACCACGGGAATCACGAATACCCCGGTGGCCGAAGCGATAACCCCGGTGATCAAACCGCACAGCGGGCCCAGCCAGCGCTCGGCAGCGGCAGCAACCCTGAAGGTCGGCAAAAACAGCCCGCTCAGTGCGTAGAGAAACAACGCGCCACCCAACGCGCGGGTCATTGAATGACCGCCACTCATGCCCAGCCAGAACGCCCCGGCCAGAGTGCCGATGAAAATCATGCTCAGCATCGGCCATAGCCGCTTCAGCAAAGGCCGCAGATTGCCACCCGTCGCCAGTTGCCAGACATTGGTGAACGTCGACGGGATGATCAGTAGCGCCGCAGCCTGCGCCGGCAGCATGGCCAGCCCCAGCAATCCCATTGCCACGGTGGGCAAGCCCAGGCCGATGACACCCTTGACCGTTCCGGCCAGCAGAAAGGTGCCGATCACCAGAGCCGAAAGGCCCCAGCCCAGCGTTTGATAGAAATCGAGAATCGAGTGCATGGCGTCCCTTGCCAGATGGATAGAGGTCGAGGCTTAACCTTTTACTGAGCGCTCGCGCAGGTAGGCCAGCACTTGCGCTTGATCACCTGCGAATTCGATACGCGCCGCCTTGTGTTCGCGCTGGTAAGCGTACATCGGGTCGTAGTACTCGCCGAGCAGCCCTTCGATCCAGCCACGGTGCAGATCAACCGCCCCGCTGCGCTGCTGTTCTTCCAGCGCCGCCTGCATAAGGCCCGACAGTCGCTGGTGACGCTCGCCACCGAGGCGTTTGTGAATGTTGTTCAGGCTTTGCAACAGACGCTCGGCGAACAGGCCAAAGCCTTGCTCTTCGCCCTTGACGGTGATGAACTCTGCGCAGAGGTTGATCACGTAATCATCGAGAATCCGCTCGACGCGATTCTCGAAGCTGTCTTCCAGCCAGACCATCGCGCAGCCCTGCATCGCCTGGTGCAGCTCCAGCGGCACGTTGCAACTACCGACCAGACGGCTTTCATCTTCCACAACGAATTGTTCGATACCGGCTGCGCGCTTCTTGAGCAGGTCGATGGCCAGCCGGTTCTCGAAGTCGATCTGCGCCGGTTGCCCGGTGGCACGCTTGCCGAAGCTGGAGCCGCGGTGGTTGGCGATGCCTTCCAGGTCCAGGCTGTTGCGCAGCTGCGTCAACACTTCGGTCTTGCCCGTGCCGGTCATTCCGCCGAGCACGACGATCTCGCATTCGCTCACCGCCTCGTGCAGGGTATCCAGCAGGAACGTGCGCATCGCCTTGTAGCCGCCAAGAACCCGTGGGTAGTCGACCCCGGCATCCTTCAGCCAGCGCTGTACCGTCTGCGAGCGCAGCCCGCCGCGAAAGCAAACAGGTAGCCATCCGGATTGGCCTTGGCGAACTCGACCCACGCATTGACGCGTTCATCCTTGACCTGACCACAGACCAATTGATGCCCAAGCTGGATAGCGGCGTCCTGGCCGTGTTGCTTGTAGCAGGTGCCGACCTTCTGCCGCTCGATGTCATTCATCAGCGGCAGGTTGATCACACCAGGAAAAGCCCCCTTGGAAAACTCCACCGGAGCACGAGCGTCCATCATCGGCACGTCGTTGAGAAACAATGCGCGGTAGTCGCTGCTGTTGTCGGCCATCAGAACACCTCGACGGCGTGGGTCTGTCGCTCGTGCAGGGTGCCGATAGGGTTGAGCAACAGACCCAGTTCGGCGGCCACGATCAGAAACTCGGCTTCACCTTCAGGGCTGACCGCGACCAGCAGACCGCCGCTTGTCTGCGGGTCACACAACAGGTCACGCTGGGCGTCGGTCAGTGTGCCGATCCTGTCGCCGTAACTTTCAAAATTGCGCAATGTGCCGCCCGGCACACAGCCCTCGGCAATGTAATGCTCGACGCCGGGCAGACGCGGTACAGCAGCGTAGTCCAGACGCGCGGTCAGACCTGCGCCGTCCGCCATTTCAACCAGATGCCCGAGCAGGCCGAAGCCGGTGACATCGGTCATGGCCTGCACCCCTTCGAGTTTGCCGAAACGGCTGCCCGGCTTGTTCAGGGTACACATCCAGTCACGCGCCAGACCGATGTCTTCATCGCGCAACCTGGATTTCTTCTCGGCGGTGGTGAGGATGCCGATGCCCAGGGGCTTGGTCAGGTACAAGGTGCTCCCCGCCAGGGCAGTGTCGTTGCGTTTCATGTGCTTTTTCTGCACCACGCCGGTCACCGCCAGACCGAAGATCGGCTCCGGCGCGTCGATGGAGTGCCCGCCCGCCAGCGGAATACCGGCAGCGTCGCAGACGGCACGACCACCGCGAATAACTTCACGCGCCACTTCTGGCGGGAGGATATTGACCGGCCAGCCGAGGATGGCGATGGCCATCAGCGGATCGCCGCCCATCGCATAGATATCACTAATGGCATTGGTCGCGGCGATACGGCCGAAGTCGAACGGGTCATCGACGATGGGCATGAAGAAGTCCGTGGTCGAGACCACGCCGCGCTCGTCATCCAGCGCATAGACCGCTGCGTCATCACGCGAGGCATTGCCAACCCAGAGTCTGGGGTCGAGGTTCTGAGCGCCGCTGCCAGCGAGGATCACGTCCAGCACCTTGGGGGAAATCTTGCAGCCACACCCTGCTCCATGACTGTACTGGGTCAGGCGGATTGGCTCATTCATTGCGACACTCTCGGTTACCGGGAAACAGGCTGTGGAGTCTAGGGGCTGTTCCCTTATCAGCGCAAACCGCGTCGTGCGCCGATCGTGCATTCGGGCGATGAATCTGCCGAACTGGCCTTTCTCGCCATGCCTCTTATAATCCCCGCGCATCACCACCGAATCCTGTGAAGCGCCGCCTGCTCGTGCTGGCGGGCGTCACGTTATCCTTTTTCCGCTATTGAACCGGAGAACCTCCATGCTCAAGCGTACCCTGGCGCTCGCCGCCGGCCTTGCCCTGTCCTTCTCCGCCCTGACCAGCCACGCTGCCGACACCCTGCGCGTCTCGGCCATTCCCGACGAAGCGCCCACCGAACTGCTGCGCAAGTTCAAGCCGCTGGGTGCTTATCTGGAGCAACGGCTGGGCATGAAAGTCGAGTTCGTTCCAGTCGCGGATTACCCGGCAGTGGTCGAAGCGCTGGCCACTGACCGGCTCGACATGGCCTGGCTGGGCGGCTTCACCTTCGTTCAGGTCAACCTCAAGACCGGTAATGCGGTGCCACTGGTACAGCGTGAGCAGGACGCCAAATTCACCAGCAAATTCATCACCTCCGATCCGGACGTGAAAACCCTGGCGGACCTCAAGGGCAAGACGTTTGCCTTCGGCTCGGTGTCATCGACATCCGGTAGCCTGATGCCGCGTTATTTCATGCTCAAGGAAAACATCAAACCGGAAACGTTCTTCAGCCGCGTCGCCTATTCCGGTGCGCATGACGCAACTGCCGCGTGGGTTCAGGCGGGCAAGGTCGATGCAGGCGTGCTCAATGCCAGCGTCTGGGACAAACTGGTCGCCAGCGGCAAGGTCGACACCAACAAGGTTCATGTCTTCCAGACCACACCGGCTTATTTCGACTACAACTGGACCGTGCGCGGCAGCCTCGACCCGGCACTGGCAGCGAAAATCAAACAGGCCTTCCTTGATCTCGACCCGACCAACCCGGAGCAGAAGGCGATCCTCGACCTTCAGGCCGCCAGCCGCTTCATCGAGACCAAGCCCGAGAACTACAAAGGCATCGAAGAAGCCGCACGCGCTGCCGACCTGCTGAAATGACCTTGCGTCTGTCCGGCATCGAGCTGCGCCATAGCGACGGCACACTGGCGTTGCGCGGCCTGGACCTGAGCATTGATCGCGGCGAGCGGGTGGCGATCATCGGGCCATCCGGTGCGGGCAAGACCACGCTGCTCAACCTGCTGGCCAGCGCTCTGCCGCCCAGTGCCGGGCAACTGCAGGTGCTGGGGGCTGATCCCTGGCAGCTCTCCAGCACACGACGCCAGCGCCTGCGCAGCCGCATTGCGCTGATTCATCAGGCACCGCCGTTGCCAGCGCGCCAACGGGTGGTCACTGCGGTGTCGGCGGGCAGGCTTGGTCAGTGGGGGCTGGGCAAAAGCCTGCTGAACCTGCTGCATCCCCTCAACATCAGCGGCACCCGCGAGGTATTGGCACGTCTGGACCTGGCAGACAAATTGTTCGAGCGTTGCCAGCAGTTGTCCGGCGGACAGCTGCAACGTGTCGGCATTGCCCGCGCCCTGTATCAACAACCCGAACTGCTGCTGGCCGACGAGCCGGTTTCGGCGATGGACCCGCGCCTCGCCGATCACACCCTGGCGCTGCTGTGTCAGCACGCCATCGAGCACAACGTGACGCTGGTCGCCAGCCTGCATGCGGTGGAACTGGCGCTGGCACACTTTCCGCGGGTCATCGGGGTGCGCGACGGGCGAATTCACTTCGACCTTGCCGCCAGCGAGGTCGGCCGGGAGCATCTCGACACGCTGTATGCCAACGAACAACTCAGCCCTCAGGCGGTTTCGGATGCGGCTGAAACACGCTGGACGCCACGATGCTGAGTCGGGATCAGCGCGACCCGGCGGCAACGCCACGCCTGTTGCTGACGTTGCTGGCGGTCGCCCTGCTCTGGCCGGGCGTTCGTCTGGCCGAACTGAATCCGCTGGTACTGCTGCAAGCCGATAATGCGCGGACGATGGGCAGCTTTCTCTCCGGGTTCTGGCCGGTGGCGCACTCTGCGGAATTCCTGGGGCTGCTGCTGGATGCGACGCTGCAAACCCTGGCGATCGCGACGGCCGGCATTGCCCTTGCCTTGCTGCTGGCCGTTCCGGCAAGCCTGCTCGCCAGCAAAGCGCTGTCGTTGTCGGCCGCCTCACACGGCGGCCGCCCCGGCTGGCTCAGCCAATGCCTGCGCTGGCCGACACGCGGAGTATTGATCTTCCTGCGCAGCGTGCCGGAAATCGTCTGGGCGCTGCTGTTCGTGCGCGCGGTCGGCCTGGGCCCGACGGCCGGCGTGCTGGCCATCGCCATCACCTATGCGGGCATGCTCGGCAAGGTGTACGCGGAGATTTTCGAATCGGTGGACCAACGCCCGGCCCACGCGCTGCTCCAGGCAGGCAGCGGTCGCCTGGCCGCGCTGGCTTACGGCATCCTGCCCAACGCGGCAGCCGAATTGACGTCCTACACTGTGTACCGCTGGGAGTGCGCCGTGCGCGCTTCGGTGGTCATGGGTTTCGTCGGCGCAGGCGGACTGGGTCAGCAGATCGACCTGTCGATGCGCATGTTCGCCGGTGACGAAGTGGCGAGCATGCTGCTGACCTTCCTGCTGCTGGTGCTGCTCGCCGACCAGCTCAGCCGCTTGCTGCGCAGGCAGTTCACATGAAGCGCGCAGGCAATCTGCTGCTGGTGCTGACGATGATTGCGGCAGTGATCGCATCGTTTGTGTACCTTGGCCTCGACCTGTTCACCTTGGGCAGCCACGACAACCTGACGCAGATGGGCCGTTACGCGCTGCGCTTCATGAGCCCGGACCTGAGCGCCCCTCATCTGCAGGCAATCGGCCAGGGCACCCTGGAAACCCTCGCCATGTCTGCACTCGGCACATTGCTGGCCGCCATTGCAGGTTTGCTCCTGGCACTGCCCGCTGCCGGACGCTTCGGCTGGTTCCTGCGCAGCCTGAGCCGTCTGCTGCTCAATGCGCTGCGCGCCATTCCGGAACTGGTGTGGGCCGTGTTGATGGTGCTGGCTGCCGGGCTCGGCCCCAATGCCGGCACGCTGGCGCTGGCACTTCACACCACGGGCGTTGTGGGCCGTCTGTTTGCCGAGGCGCTGGAAAATACCGCGCCGCAACCCGCTGCAGCGATTCGTCTGCAGGGCGGCAGCGCCTGGCAGGCGTTCAGCTACGGCACCCTGCCCAACCTCTGGCCACAGCTGCTGGCGTATACGCTGTATCGCTGGGAGAACAACATTCGCATGGCCAGCGTGCTGGGCTTTGTCGGCGCGGGCGGTCTGGGGCAAATGCTGTATGTCAGCCTCAGCCTGTTTCAGGAAGCGCAGGCCAGTACCGTGATTCTGGCGATGCTGATACTGGTGTTGGCCGTCGACGCTTTGAGCGGTTGGAGCAGGCAGCGTTGGGTGCGTAACTGAGCAGACCTTAGAACGCAAAACGCCACGACCCTGAAGCTCAGGGCCGTGGCGCGATTAGCAGCGTGACTCAGTAGCCGAGCGACAACCCGGTGTTGCGACGCGGGTCGTTGGCACCGTAGAAGCGGTTGTTACCGACCGGTTTGCCACCCAGCGAAGGCGCGCCCACCAGAATCGCCGCCACATGATTGAGCGGCTGCGGACCTGCGAACTTTTGACCCCAGCTCTGAAGTATCTTCAGCGTGTCAGGGCTGACCGCGAAGGTATCGATGTTGGTTTCCTCAGGCTGCCATTGCTGGTGGAAGCGCGGCGCATCCACCGCTTCCTGAATGTTCATGCCGTAGTCGATGACGTTGAGCATGGTCAGCAGCGTGGCGGTAATGATGCGGCTGCCGCCCGGCGTGCCGACGACCATCACAGCCTTGCCGTCCTTGGTGACAATGGTCGGGCTCATCGACGACAGCGGCGTCTTGCCCGGCGCGATGGCGTTGGCTTCGCCCTGCACCAGTCCGTACATGTTGGGTACGCCGACCTTGACGGTGAAGTCATCCATTTCATCGTTGAGGATCACGCCGGTCTTGCTGGCCATG
Organism: Pseudomonas cerasi; assembly: GCF_900074915.1. Classification (GTDB taxonomy): domain Bacteria; phylum Pseudomonadota; class Gammaproteobacteria; order Pseudomonadales; family Pseudomonadaceae; genus Aquipseudomonas; species Aquipseudomonas cerasi. Next base: position 659,212 of record NZ_LT222319.1, on the reverse strand, counting down.
ACGCCCGCGCCGAACCAGTTGTTCAGGGTGTAGGTCACCGAAACCGCATTGCCCCATTTATCGACAATCGAATAGTGGGTGGTGTTGCTGCCTTCATGGGGCGCGACGCCGGGTTTGATCTTGTTCGAGTCACCGGCCTTTTGCGGATCGATTGCTGCGCGCAGCTTGGCGGCATACTTGACGTCCAGCAGGTGCTCGACCGGATTCTTGACGAAGTCCGGGTCGCCCAGGTAGCTGTTGCGGTCTGCGTAGGCGTGACGCATGGCCTCGATCTGATAATGCATGCCCTGCGCCGAGCGGAAGCCCAGCTCTTTCATCGGGCAGCCTTCGAGGATGTTCAGAATCTGGCAGATGACCACACCGCCGGAGCTCGGAGGCGGTGCCGAGACCACATGGTAGCCACGGTAATCACATTCGACCGGTGCCAGCTCGCGGGTCTTGTAATGGTCGAGGTCCGCCTGGGTGATGATGCCCTTGCCGGCCTGGCTGGAATCGACCAGCGCCTTGGCAACCCAGCCCTTGTAGAAACCGTCGCTGCCCTTCTCGGAGACTTCCTTGAGGGTCTTGGCCAGGTCTTTCTGCACCAGTTTCTGACCGACCTGCATCGGTTCGCCCTTGTCGAGGAAGATCGAACCGGAATCGGCCATGTCCGCCTTGAATACATCCGTGGCGCTCGACAGCATGTCGACATCGCCCTGACCCAGCACAAAACCTTCCTCGGCGAGCTTGATCGCCGGAGCGATGACTTCCTCACGCTTGCGGGTACCGTACTTGCTCAGGGCCATTTCCATACCGGAGACGGTGCCAGGCACGCCGACGGCCAGATGGCCCTTGGCACTCAGATCAGGGATGACCTTGCCGTCCTTATCCAGGTACATGTTGGCAGTCGCGGCCAGCGGTGCCTTTTCACGGAAGTCGAGGAAGGTCTTGCGCCCGTCGGCCAGCTGAATGGTCATGAAACCACCGCCGCCGAGGTTGCCGGCAGCGGGATAGACCACCGCCAGCGCGTAGCCGACCGCTACGGCCGCATCGACCGCATTGCCGCCAGCCTTGAGTACATCGACACCCACGTGGGTAGCCAGGTGCTGAGCCGTCACGACCATGCCGTTTTCGGCAGCGACCGGGGCTTGTGACGCGGCGAATGTGGGGGAATACGCGACAATCAGTGCCGTCGCGATCAACGATCTGGCGAGGGGTTCGAACTTCATGGTCGATCTCTTCTTTTTCTGGGCCAGGGACGTTTGATGAGTGAAGCGCCAGCCTCCGGGCGAGGATGCGGCGCTTCTCGTCGAAGCGTACCGAGCATCCCTGCGCTGATCTGACAAGGCCCAAAGTAGCCGGTTCTGCCGCGTTTTCCTAATGTAAAAACCGGATACACAGCAACGCCCCACTGATCCCGACACGGGTGACGCCTAGGATTTCGGGCGATACCCCTCAATGATCGCCGAGAAGTCCTTGCCGCCATCACCGCGCAGGCTCATGGCCTGGTACAGCTGTTGCGCCACTGCGCCGAGGATGACCGGTTGATGCGCAGCGCGCGCGGCCTCGGTTGCCAGGCCCAGGTCCTTGAGCATCAACTCGGCGCCAAAGCCACCGCTGTAACCGCGCGACGCGGGAGCGGTTTCGACGATGCCGGGCCACGGGTTGTAGGCCTCCGAACTCCAGCAACGACCGGTCGAGGTATTGATGATGCCGGCCAGCACTTCGGTGTCGATACCCAGTGCATTGCCCAGCGCCATGGACTCGGCCACGCCGATCATGGAAATCGCCAGCAGCATGTTGTTGCAGATCTTGGCAATCTGGCCGGTGCCCACGTCACCACAATGCACGATGTTGCGGCCCATCTGTTCCAGCACCGGTTTGAGCACGGCAAAGTGCTCGGCAGAGCCTCCGACCATGAAGGTCAGAGTCCCAGCCTGCGCCCCACCGGTGCCGCCCGACACCGGCGCATCGCCCAACACCACGCCTTGCTGCGCAGCGACAGCGGCGATGTCGCGGATGGTCTGCGGGTCGATGGTGCTGCAATCAACCGCCGGGACGCCTCGTGCGATGCCTTTCAGCACGCCGTCGTCGCTCAGGTACACGCTGCGCACATGTGCCGCTGCGGGCAGCATGGTGATGACCAGCTCACTGCCCTGAGCCGCCTGTGCGGGTGAGTCACTGACCTGTGCGCCCAGCTCGGCGAACTCAGCCAGTACGCTCTTGTTGAGGTCGAACACCTGCAAGGCGTGACCGGCTCTGATCAGGTTGCGGGCCATGGGCGCGCCCATATTGCCCAGACCGATAAATGCGATGTTCATTATTGTTCTCCCGAGCGAATTGACCGCCAGCGCTCAGCGCAGATTGATCGTGGTGTTCACGCCATCGTTGACGCTATCGTCATCGAACCAGCGACTGGTGACGGTCTTGGTCTGCGTGTAGAACTGCACCACCTGTTTGCCGTACGGGCCCAGATCGCCCAGCTTGGAACCCCGCGAGCCAGTGAAACTGAAAAACGGCACCGGCACGGGAATCGGAATATTGATCCCGACCTGCCCGACATCAATCTCGCTTTGAAACTTGCGTGCCGCCGCACCGCTCTGGGTGAACAGCCCGGTGCCGTTGCCGAACGGGTTGGCGTTGACCAGCGCGATCGCCTCATCGAGGGTATCGACTTCCAGCACCACCAGCACCGGCCCGAAAATTTCCTGGGTGTAGATCTGCATGTCGGTGGTGACGCCCGAGAACAAGGTCGGCCCCACGAAGTTGCCGCTCTCGTAACCCGGAACCGAAACCTCCCGACCATCCAGTTCCAGCGTCGCGCCTTCACGCACGCCGCTCTCGATCAGATCCAGAATGCGTTGTTTGGCCCGTCGTGAAATCACCGGCCCGATGTCGGTGCCCGGTTCCTGGCCGGCATTGACCTTGAGAGTCTGCGCCCGTGCCTTGAGGTCGGGCAGCCACTGTCTAGACGCGCCGACCAGCACCACCACAGAAGTCGCCATGCACCGCTGACCCGCCGCACCGAAACCTGCGCCCACCAGCGCGTTCAGGGTTTGCTCACGGTTGGCATCGGGTAGCACCACGGCATGATTCTTCGCCCCCATCATTGCCTGCACCCGCTTGCCATGCCGACCGGCCAGATCGTAGACATGCGTGCCGACCGCCGTTGAACCGACGAAGGAAACAGCCTTGATGTCCTTGTGCGTGCAGATCGCGTCCACCACCTCCTTGCCACCATGCACCACGTTGAGCACACCGGGCGGCACTCCCGCCTCGATCGCCAACTCGACCAGCAACAGGGTCGACAGCGGATCCTGCTCGGAAGGCTTGAGCACGAATGTATTGCCGCAGGCGATCGCCATAGGAAACATCCACAGCGGAATCATCGCCGGGAAGTTGAACGGCGTGATCCCGGCGCACACGCCGATCGGCTGGCGCAGGGTATAGGTGTCAACGCCACTGGCGACGTTCTCGGCAAACTCACCCATTTGCAGCGTGCCGATCGAACAGGCGTGCTCGACCACTTCCAGACCCCGAAAGATATCGCCCTCGGCATCGGCCAGCGTCTTGCCCTGCTCGGCACTGAGTACCGCCGCGATACGCTTGGAGTGCTCGCGGATCAGCGCCTGCAACTTGAGCATGATGCGCATACGCACACCAATGGGTGTTTCACGCCAAGTCCGATAGGCCGCGTGAGCAGCTGCGACAGCGGCGTCCACTTCACTGGCCGTGGCGAATGGCACCTGGGCGAGGATTTCCTGAGTGGCGGGATTGACGATGTCTTGCCATTCGCTGCTTTGCGAGTCGGTCCATTCGCCGTTGATCAGCAGTTTCACGCGAGCAATCGAGGTCGTCGTGTGGTTCAGTGAGGCATTCATTTCAGCGATTCTCCCTTCAGCAAACCACGCATCCACAGCTTGTGCAGAAGGATGAGCGTGGCCTCCCGGCAGTCTTGTTTTTGAATTGGTCAGGGGGCGTGCTTTGGAGTATAGATGTGCAAACTTCTAACAAGAACGCAGATAAAAGCAGGGTCAACATGCAAAAAAACATCACCTCCCTGGGGCTTTTGAACTGGGATGACCTGAAGTTTTTCCTCGAGGTGGCACGCACCCGAAAAGTCAGCAGCGCGGCCCGGCGTCTGGGCGTTGACTACACCACGGTGTCGCGGCGCATCAACTCGCTGGAAACCTCACTGGGCACACTGCTTTTCGAGAAATCGCGCACCAACGGCTTCATCATGACCGCCGAAGGTCAGCGCCTGCTGGGTTATGCCGAGTCCATCGAAAGCACACTGCACATGGCTTGCGAACAGGTTTCCGGGTCCAGCGTCGCGCTATCCGGGCATGTGCGCATGGGCTGCACCGAAGGCTTCGGCAGCTTCTTCATCACCCCGCAACTGAGCCACTTTCTCGACAGCTACCCGAGCATTTCGCTGGACATCCTGCCGCTGCCGCACTTCATCAGCCTGTCTAAGCGCGAGGCGGATATCGTCATCGCCCTGGAGCGGCCCGAACACGGTCCTTACGTGTGTTGCAAACTCTGCGATTACAGCCTGGGTCTGTACGCCACCCAGGCCTACCTCGACAACCACTCGCCCATCGAACACAAAGCGGACCTGAGCGAGCACGTCTTCATCAGCTACGTCGACGACCTGGCGTTCAGCTCCGAGCTGCTGTACATGAGCAACCTGCTGCCCAACGCCCAGGCACAACTGCGCAGCACCAGCGTCATCGCCCAATACACCGCCGCCCTGCAGGGCCGCGCACTGGCCATCCTGCCATGCTTCCTCGCCGCGCAAGACCCAGGACTGCTGCCGGTGCTGAGGGAGGAAGTGAACATCACTCGTCAATTCTGGATGTATTGCCGGGAGGACCTGCGCAAGCTCAAGCGGATCACGTTGCTGTGGGATTACATTCGGGAGGTGACGGAGTTGAATAAGGGGTTTCTGTTGGGGGAAAACCGCGCTATTCGCTTCCTTCAATGACAGATTTTCGAGGGATCAGATGGCCTTATAGTAGCGGGGCAGACCGGAGTTGGCGGTTTGTCACACTGATGCTGGTCCGCTCCCATTGAGGTCACCCCGACTTTTCGATCAGATTCTCAAGGTCCTTCGCAAAACTAAGATTTCCCCTACATACCGCTTTTTGCGCTTCCGGTAGCCTCCCACGCGTCAACTAAACGCTGGTTGTCTACGTATCAAAAACGCAGGGACGGGATGCAATGATTTCTTCAGCCCGATTGGGCGACAAGCACACCTGCCCATTGCCGGGTCACGGTACAACGTCTATCGCTTCTGCATCCGATGACGTCAACATCAACGCAATGGGCGCGGCACGTGTGGGTGATACCTGCGGGTGTGGTGCGGTTATCACTACAGGCTTTCCTTCCATTCTGGTGAATGGCCGTCCTATGGCCCACCTAGGAAGCCCCACCAGTCACGGCGGGACAATCATCACGGGCTCAGGCAATGTTGGTGGCGGCTTCGTCATGGGCGACGCTGGTGGCGCGACCCTTTTTAACTTCATGGCGCTGGGGGCCTTCCGGCCAGACGGTTCCGTGGACGACGAGAAGATGGCGACCTTGCTGGCTGACCCGAAGCTCACGGAGAAAGCCTTAGCGGCGAACGCTTTGGTAGGCCCTGAGGCCGCTGGTGAGAAGTCAGATGCGGAGCCTGAGTCAAAAGCGGAACCTGTTGTTTGCAAACACCCTGACAGGATGGAAGAGCTGGCGACTTATATTGCTGGAGAGATGAACGCCAACATCAATAGTCCAGAAGTTCGTCAGATGAGAGACCTCAATAGCTTCGATGCGGCGGCAAAGATGAAGGAGTATGAGGCGCTTCCATTTTACTTGCGCCTTGGTCCCGGCCCGGATTTCTACAGCATGGCGGCCGGTATGCAAGCAAAGGCTTTTGCTATCTGGGCAGAACGTGTTGGTCAGAATCGCCCGTGGGACCACAAGCAGAAAATCCGTGCAGCATTTGGCGGCATTTGGCATAAACAAGGAAAGTACGACTATTTTTATGATATTTGGTCGAACATCCACTATGGCTATGTGGGCCGCGTTGCGGGCTTTTCCGAGAGTGTACTTGCAGACGGGGCAGGAGCCGAGCAAATAGTTTCGGATTCTTGGGGAAAGGTCAGCGATATAACGAAACCGTTAGAAAGACGCAAACACAGGGGACCTCACCGTGCTGAAGACGTTGACGGCCTCCGTGCCTGGGGCTACGCCCCAGATCGGATATCTATTAGTATTGGAATTAAACTCTTTAACCAACACCCCATGGGTAGGATAACAGCGAAAATGGTTATGGATGAGGTTCTTGCAGTTACGCCACAGGAATGGGGAGTAGGTGTCATTGAGCACAAATGCAAAGAAAATTAAGGTCCGTTACTTGTTCCTTTTCCTATTGATAGCTCCCCTGGTGGCTTGGTACTTTGCTGCTCCTGGCGTAATTGTCCACTACCCTAAAGAAGCCACGGACGAACTGCATTTAATTTGGAACACGCACGACCAGATTACAAGGCAGCGAATGCTACCGGGGGAAGCCACATCGGAGTTTGGTCACGCATTCCCTGATGAGAACTTCTTCATGCTGTTCTTTTGGTGGACCGACAGAGGTTTACGAAAGTGCATCGACATCTCACCTAAGCCTTGGGCAACGATAGACATCTACCTTGATAGGGCTGGTAGAGTCGATATCGACAGAACATCTCCTAAAGTTATTGCCCGGTTGAAGCAATGCGCGGGTGAGTCTGACCCCTTCCGGCCCTGAGGCGTGCTACCAGCGCCACGTCAAACTCGGCACAGTCAATGAGTAAACACAGAAGACACCTCCGGATTTTCGTACCTTAAGAAGAGCTGCCCCATACCCAGATTCAAGCAAGGCTATCCCTGAGAAAGCTCAAGGCATCCTTGAAAATCTGGTGCCATCTGTCAGACGGCTCACTCATCAGCGGATGCCAGAAGAATCTGAAATCGTGTCCTCCATCATCCTCTGCAAAATGCACCCAGTTATCGGGAAGGTCCTGAGCCACATGACACTCATGAAATGCCCAGATATGTCCCGTTATTGTGGAGTGCCACTCACCCAGGTTTCGCTTTGCTGTCGCTTGAATCCCGGCCTCCTCCATTAACTCCCGCACAGCAGCCGCGCAAGTTGACTCGCCTGGTTCCACACTGCCCTTCACCAATTGCAGGCCCGCCAACGGATGCTCAAATGCCAGAATCTCCAGCACTCCCCGGTCTCGCAGAACCACAGCACACGCTTTATCCGCCGTCATGCAGTTACACCCTGGCCTTTTCAATTGCCCCTTGAACCCGGTTGAAGAGCATAGGGATTATGAAGCTCGACTTCGTACCTGCAAATCGCCAGACAGCACGGACATGATCAAAGCCCCAACATCAAACCACTCAGACGTTTGACCTTGCGGCGCAGGGCTTCTTCGAAGATGCCCTGGCGCGGTTCGATCAGGCTGAACCAGTGCTTGGCGCGGGTAATGCCGGTGTAGATGAGCTCCTTGGTCAGTACCGGGTTGAGCGCTTCGGGCAGGATCAGGGCGGTGTGGGCGAATTCCGAGCCTTGGGATTTGTGTACGGTCATGGCGTACACGGTTTCGACCTCGTTGAGGCGGCTGGGCAGGACGAAGCGTACGCCTTCGCTGCCGTCGTTGCGGGGGAAGGCGACGCGCAGTACCTGTTTGCCCTCGCCGTCGCGCTCGGGCAGGCGCAAGGTGATGCCGATGTCGCCGTTCATCAGGCCGAGGCCATAGTCGTTGTGGGTCATCAGCACCGGGCGACCTTCGTACCATTGCTGTTCGCTTTCGATCAGCTTCGCGTTGAACAGCGCGCGAGTGATGCGCTGGTTCAAACCCTCCACACCCCACGGGCCTTTGCGCACGGCACACAGCAGTTGAAAGGCGTCGAAGGCGCTGAGTACCGAGCGCGCCCAGCGGGTCCAGCACGCGTCGTCCAGTGCCGAATAGTCGGCGGGACGCTCGGCGGCGAGTACGTTCAGGTAATGCCGGTAACCCTGCGGACCTTGCTCGCCCCTGCCAAGACCGTCGAGGACCAGGCGTTCGAACTTGAGGTCCTGTTCGCCCTTGAGGGCCAGGGCGAACAGGTCGTCATGACTGCCCGCCGCAAGCAGCGTGCGGGCCTGTTGGTCCTGTTGCTGGTTGACCAGCCGGGCCAACTGGCCGATGCCGCTGCCTTGGCCGAAGCGACGCGAGTGGCGCAGCATCAACACTTGCTGAGCCAACGGATGCTGCTGCGCATCGCCCTGGCGCAAACCGCCCTTGCCGAGGTCTTCGCCGCTGACGGCTTCCAGCCAGGCTTGGGTATCGGGGCTGTAGAAACCTTCTTCGGCGTCACGGCACAAATCCCCGAGTACCGCCCCCGCCTCCACGGACGCCAGCTGGTCCTTGTCACCCAGCAGAACCATGCGTGCATGCGGCGGCAGTGCGTCGAGCAGATTGGCCATCATTTCCAGGTCGATCATGGAGGCTTCATCAACCACCAGCACATCCAGCGGCAGTAAATTGCCCGCATGGTGGCGGAAGTGCCGGGTACCGGGGCGACTGCCCAGCAAGCGGTGGACGGTGGTCACCTCGCTGGGGATTTTCTGTCGTACGTCGTCGCTGACATCCAGGCTCTGCACCTGTTGGCTGATGGACTCGGTCAGACGTGCCGCCGCCTTGCCGGTAGGTGCTGCGAGACGGATACGCAGCGGTTGGCCATTCTGTACCGCCGGGGCCTGCAACAAGGCCAGCAGGCGCACCACCGTGGTGGTTTTGCCGGTGCCGGGGCCGCCGGTGATGATGCTGAAGCCCTTGCGGGTCGCCAGCGCGCAGGCAAGTTTCTGCCAGTCGATGACAGCTTGTGGCGAAGAATTGGCCGGGCCGAACAATGCGTCGAGCTGCTGCGGCAGATCCTCCGGCGGCGTTTCACGCTGTGCCAGGCGCTGACGCAAGGCTGCTGCGATACGCCGTTCGTAAGTCCAGTAGCGACGCAGGTATAGACGCCGCTCGGCCAGCACCAGTGGTTTTTGTCGCGCTTCGGCACTTGAATCGCCCACCTCGGCAACCAGTATGCTGCCGGCCAGCGCCTGGCACCAGGCGGCGCCATCCAGTGCTGCCAGCAGTTGTGAGGGCAGCAGCATCGGCGCGCTCTGCTGATCGCCTTCGGGTGGCAGTGACAGGGCGAAGTCCGGTTCTTTGAGGGTCTCGTAGAGGTCAAGGCAGACGTGACCGTGGCCGAGCTGATGGCTGGTAAGCGCCGCAGCCACCAGCACCAACGGATCGGCGTGCGGATCGAGGTCACTGAGGAACGCGACGAACGCTTTGTCCAGAGCACGCAACCAGCCGCGCTCGACCCAACGTTCGAGCAGGATCAGCAGATCGCTGACACGCGTCAGCGGGCTCAACTCAGCGAGGCTGATGTCGTCCAGCGCGGTAGGCAACAGATCATCGAACGAGCGGCTCATGCCAATGCTCCCGGCAGGTCATGCGCTATCGGTTTGCCCTGAAACAGCAGGTCCAGACTCTCGATCAGTTCACGTGGCGGACGGGTGAAATACGCTCCCTGAGAGGCCGAGCGACTGCCGCGCAGAAACAGGTAAAGCGCGCCGCCCATGTGCTGGTCGTAATCGTAGTCGGCCATCCGCGCCTTGAGCTGACGGTGAAGGGCCAGCAGGTAGAGGACGTATTGCAGGTCATAGCGGTTGTCGAGAATGGCGGTTTCCATCGCCAGCTGGGTGTACGCACTGTCGTCACTGCCCAACCAGTTGGACTTGTAGTCCGCCACGTAATACCGGCCCTCATGTTCGAACGTCAGGTCGATAAAGCCCTTGAACATGCCGTTGAGCGAGACCGTCTCGGTCGCAGCACGCGGTGCGTTGTCGTGGGTGAAGCGGCGCACGAGGGCATCCATCTGCGCGACGTTGACGTTATTGCTGGCGAACCAGAATTCCATCTCCACACGGTACTGATTGGGCTGATCCAGTTCGCCCAGGGCCACCGGTGCGGCGTCCGGCGACAGGCGCAACGGCATGTTCAGCATGTGTTGCAGCCAATCGCTCAGGGTATTGATCCAGCCTGCCCAACCGCGTCGATTGCAGCGCCGGGCGACGGCGTCCTGCAGTTTCTCCGGCGCGTGCGCGGTCATCGCAAACCCTTCGTTGCCAGCCCACTCGAGCAGCCCGTGCAGAAAGGTGCCGGGATTGGGGCCACGCGGAAAACGATGGATATCGCCGCCGCTGGTCAGGATGTCGCGCGGGGCTTCAGGGTCCAGACGCTCGTCGTCGAACAGTTTCTGTGCCTGCGGGCTGTCAGGCGATTCATCGGCACCGGCCGTTACCGTGTCGCCGATACGCAGGGCACTGTAGGACGCGATCCACCAGTTCTCGGCAGCGCGGCGTTTGGGCACCAGCAGCTTGACCAGCGCCGCTTCGTTGCGCGGCGCACTGAAGCGCTCGTCGGTGGGCTCCGGCACAGGTTGCAAGGCAATCGCGTCACACCCCTGGGCAAGATCACGCAGCCAGACGTTCAGCTCCGCCGACTCGGCCAGCACTGCGCCACCGCCCAGCAGGTAACCCAGTGCGGAACGGTGCAGCATGGAGGTGTTGGCATTGCCACGCTTGAGGTCGGCGACGCCCAACCAGCAGGCATGTTCCGATCGCGTGAGGGCGACGTAGAGCAGACGCAGGTCTTCGGCCAGACGCTCATCATCGGCTTGCTGAATCAGCGCCTCGGTAGGCTGCAGGCTGATCTGGGATTTGCCGTCGGCGTCATGAAACTGAAGAGGCAAGCGACTGCCGTCCACCGGTTTCGAGGAGCAAATGAACGGCAGGAACACCAGCGGGTACTGCAAGCCCTTGGACTTGTGGATGGTGACCACCTTGACCAGTTGCTCATCGCTTTCCAGACGCAGGATCTGCTCTTCCCCGGCCTGGCCGGAGAGTGCCAGATGGTCGCCCAGATGACGGATCAGCGCCTGCTCGCCATCCAGTTCGGCGGCGGCCTGCTGCAGCAGTTCAGACAGGTGCAGCAGGTTGGTGAGTACTCGTTCGCCATCGTTGCGGGTCATCAAGGTCTGTGGCAGGGCAAAGTCGTGCAACAGACGGCACAGCATCGGCAGCACGCCCTGGCTGCGCCATATGGCGCGATAGCCACGAAACTGCATGACGCGCCGCTCCCACGCCAGCTCGTCCTGATTCAGACGCTCCAGCTCGGCCAGCGGCAGGTCCAGCGTGATACACGCCAGCGCGGCACGCAGTGTGCGTTCGGAGTCCGGCTCGGCGCAGGCCTTGAGCCAGGACAGCAGGTCGTGGGCTTCCTGAGCGGCGAACACCGAATCCTTGTCGGACAGGTACACGCTGCGCACACCACGCGCGGTCAGTTGCTGACGCACCGCCTGCGCTTCCTTGCCGTCGCGGACCAGAATCGCAATGTCGGCCGGACGCAGCCCGCGCAGAGTGTTGTCGGGCGTAACGAAACCGGCACGGCCCTGCTGACCGGCATTGAGCAGACGCACGATCTCGCTCGCGCAACTGGCTGCCAACTGCTGACGATAAACCACGCCGGACACCGGCTGGTCGCTTGGCAAGTGCCAGACCGTCAGCGCCGTCAGGGGTGCGCCGTCGACATGCAGCGCCTCTTTGCGGCCTTGGGCCAGCGCATCGGAGAACGGCACCTGATTGCCGTGCTCATCACGAAACAGGAACGCACCGCGACCTTGCTCTCGTTGCTCTGCCCGCGTGAAGACGTGGTTGACCGACTCGACCATCGCATGACTGGAGCGGTAGTTGGTGTCCAGCGTATGCCAACGGCCATCGGTCGCCTGGCGGGCACGCAGGTAGGTGTAGATATCGGCGCCGCGAAACGCGTAGATCGCCTGTTTCGGGTCGCCAATCAGGAACAGCCCGGTCTGCTCATCGTTGGCCTCAAGACGATAGATGCTGTCGAAGATCCGGTACTGAACAGGGTCGGTGTCCTGGAATTCGTCGATCAACGCCACCGGAAATTGCTCGCGAATCAGGGTGGCCAGACGCTCGCCGCCCGCGCCATGCAGGGCCGCGTCGAGCCTGAGCAGCATGTCATCAAAGCCCATCTCGGCGCGGCGACGCTTCTCTTCTTCAAAGCGCGCGCTGACCCACTGCGCCGCATGCTGCAACACAGCAGCATCGGGTTTGGGCAAACCGTCGAGCGCCGCCTTCAACTGTGCCATGGCGTCGAAGGCCGGGTGCACAGGTGGCTCGCTCTTCCAGGCTTCGGCAATGCCGTCGGGGGTCAGACGAGTGAAACCGGTGCCCAGATCCAGCGCTTCCTGTGTGTCGTCAGCGGCCCAGGCAGCAAGTTTTTCGAACCAGGGTTTGAAGTAGCGTTCCTGCATCTTGCGGCCGTCGACTGCCTTGCGAGCGACCGCGTCCTGACAGAGCGCATATAACTCGTCGGCCCACACGGCCCACGGCGCTTTCAGCGCGGTAAGCGCTGCCCGGCGCTCTTGCAATGACGCCGCAATCAGTTCGGCCGGTTCCTGGCTGAGTGGACTGCGATCACGGCCGAACAGACCTCGCACACGCGGCAGCAACGCCGCCGGACCGCTGAGGTTTTCCCGCACCCAGAGCAATGCGTCGCCGCTCATGGGGTAACAGAAGCGGCGCCAGTAATCGCGCAGGACTTCGCCGAGCAAATCGCTGTGGTCGGTTTCCAGCGTCTGGGTGAACAGACTGCCGCTGTCGAATGCGTGTTCGCGCAACATGCGCTGGCACCAACTGTGGATGGTCGAGACCGCGGCCTCGTCCATCCACTGTGCGGCAATGTCCAGACGGCTGGCGCAGGCTGGCCATAGCGACGCTTCGAACTGCTCACGCAGATCGGCAATCAGGCCATCGGGGGCGGCGATCTCGTCACGGAAGAAGCGAGCGGCCTCCGCCAGCCGGGTACGGATTCTGTCACGCAATTCTTTGGTTGCGGCATCGGTAAAGGTCACCACAAGAATCTGCGGCGGCAGCAGTTCGCGACCAAAGCCGGACTGCTCGGTGCCGTGGCCGAGCACCAGACGCAAGTACAGGGCGGAGATGGTGAAGGTCTTGCCGGTGCCAGCGCTGGCCTCGATCAACTGGCTGCCGCGCAGTGGAAAGCGCAGCGCGAGAGGAAGGGATTGCTCGCTCATGCGCCACCCTCCCCGCCGGACAACGACTGCCACGGCGCATCGTAAATCGGTTTGTAAAGCGTCTCGCACCAGCCTGCGAATTCTTCACTGCCCATCAGTGCGTCAAAGTCCGGAAACTGCCGAGCCAATGCCGTGCTTTCTCGGCGCTCGCCGTCGGTGGTCTGTCCGTCACCTTCGTAGGCTTTTCGGGCAGCCGCTTCGGCTTTGTCGGCAGGCTGGCCCAACCAGGCGAAGGCGGTTTTGACCGCGACAGGCAGAGGTTCCTGCATGCCGTGCAGCCAGGCCGTCAGCAAGTGGTTGAGCGTGGTGACGGCACTCGCCTTGTCCAGCGGCTCCAGCATCAGGGTTTCATCACTGGCGACCAGTGCCGTGCTCAACGGCAGGTCGCAAGCGCACGCCACCAGATGGTTGACCCACGGCCGAATCAACCGGTGCCACTTGCGGGTCTTTTTCGAGCCGATGCTGTTGGGAATGGCGGTAACCAGCAACAGCTCGGCACGGGCGTTACGGTGCAACCCACCCAGCCAGCCGTCGATGCTGACACCCGCATGGCTGAAGCTGATCGGTAAAGCGCTGCTCAGGGTCTCGGGCCAGAGGGTCAACAGATCGTGGTAGCGCCTGAGTACGTCAGGCAGCGGCTCGATCAGCTCGCTCTGCATCAAGATGCCGAAACCTGCGAGCGGCAGCAGGCCACTGGCTTGCAGTTTCAGCGCCTGAGTCTGTAGAGCAGCATCCATATTGTCGGGCGAGGACATACCTGCGCCAAGCAGGCTTTCACTCAGGCCATAGCGCTCAAGGGCATCGAGCACGAACGGCTCTTCATCGGCGAGCGGCGCTTCAGCAACTTCGAAATAGATCTTCAGGCGCTGGCTGAAAAAGTGTTTTACCGGGTTTCTCAGGAAATCCTGTAGCTGCGCAATGGACAGCGGTTCTTCCTGTTCGTGAGGCGGCAGCGCTTGAGGCCTGGGCACCTGAAGGTCGGTTTCATGCAGCAGACGCCACTCGCGGGCGAAGCTGAAGTACCCCGTGCCGGCGTGGAAGTAATTGGCGCTGAAGGGTTGCAAGGGGTGATTCACAGTCAGGGCCTTCAGCAAGCGCTCATCATCCTGTTTAACGTCCGGATCGGTCTCGCCGGCCAGCTTCCAGCCGCTGGCGAGGTGATCGCGAAGCTGACCGATGAGCACCGAAGCTGGACGCTCACTGTTGTCACGAATGCTGTGGCCAACCCAACTGACATACAACTGGTCCCTGGCTGAGAGCAAGGCTTCCAGCAACAGGTAACGATCGTCTTCACGCCGGGAACGGTCGCCGGGGCGGCAATCGCTGCCCATCAAATCGAAATCCAGCGGCGGTTGCGCGCGCGGATAATCGCCGTCGTTCATGCCCAACAGGCAGACCACTTTGAACGGGATGGCGCGCATGGGCATCAGCGTGCAGAAGTTGACCGAGCCCGCCAGAAAACGCTGGGACAGGCGCCCTTGATCGAGCCCGGCCAGCCAGGCCTCACGCACCACGGTCAGCGGCAGCTCTTCAGTCAGCCTTACCGTTGCACAGGTTTCCAGCCAGTTCTCGCGCAGTGTTTCCAGTTGGGCAAGCAGGTAGTCGTCATGCTCGCTGTCGGCGAGGAAGAACAACTGCAGCAGCGATTGCAGACGGGCACCCCATGCCTCCGGAGTGGTGGGTGTCGACAACTCTGTGTGGGCGACCTGAAGAGCATCAATCAACGCGACCAGCGGACCGATCAACGCCGCATCAAGCCCGCCGATCTCATCGTAAGGTTCGATGCCGTCGTAAGCCGCACCGGCACCCACTGCGTAACCCAGCAACATGCGACGCAGGCCGAAATGCCAGCTGTTCTGCTCAAGGGCATCCGGCAGCCCGAGGCCGGCCCGTTGCTGAGCATTAAGCCCCCAACGAATGCCTGCGCCTTCTATCCAGCGATGCAGTGTTGGCAGGTCGCGCTCTTGAATCCTGAAGCGTGCTCGCAAGGCTGGAACGTCCAGCAGGTCAAGAATCTCGCTGACCGGGAAACGGCTGTCCGGGAGTTTGAGCAGGTGCTCGACGGCAATCAGCAACGGCTCGCGGCCGCGCTGGCCCTGATCAGCCAGCGTAAAGGGGATGAAGCGACGGTCTTCGCGTTCGATCTGTCCGAATACCGCTCGTATGTGTGGGGCATAGCTGTCGATATCCGGGACCATGACAATCACGTCACGCGGACGCAGGCCAGGGTCTTTGCTGAATCTCGCCAGTAGCTGGTCATGCAGCACTTCCACTTCGCGCTGCGCACTGTGAGCCACATGGAAGCGGATCGAGCGGTCCTCGAGAGGATCGACGGGCGGCCAGAGCTCACGGGTTTCATCCAGCGGACGCAGCTCGAGAATATCGTCCTGCAACTGGTTCAGCAGTGTGGTGGCCTGCGCTTCACTGAACAGATCAATGCGCTCGTCCTTGAACGAGGAACGGTAGCTGCGTGGATCGTCATGGCTGTCCAGCAGGTTGATGTAATCACGTCCCTGCTTGCCCCAGGCCGCGAGCAACGGGTGAGCATGCTGATGCAGCGCCTGCGGGTCGAGGACCATCGGCATTCCGCTCTTGCGCGCCTGACGTTTGTACTGGTGACGCAGCAGGTCCTTGTCGGCGACGATATCGGTCCAGTGGTGGCGACACGGGTTGTGGACACAGAGCAGAACCTGACTGAACCTGGCCAGCCCTGCCAACGCCTCGAGCGCTTGTGCAGGCAGTGACGAAATGCCGAAAACGATGACCCGTGCCGGCAAGCCCGGCGGCGCTTCGGTCATGTTGCCGATGCGCTCGATGAAACGCTGATGCACGCCCGCGCGGCTCTGCGACATCCCTTCAGCCCCGACGTCGTCCAGCAACGCACGCCACAGTTCGGCCTGCCAGCAATTGGCAGCTGACAATGGTCTGGACTGACCTCGTACGTCGCGCAATTGATGACGGCCAGCGGCCCAGTCTTCCAGCCAGTCCGCACGGTAAACCTGGTATTGGTCGAACAGATCGGACAGGCGCTCGGACAGTTGATAGCGCTTGCGCAGATCAGTGTCGTCGGTCAGGAAGCGCTGCAGGGGTTCGAAGTGCGGCTGATTGATCAGCGACGGCAGCAAGCGCATCAAGCGCCAGGTCAAAGGGGTCTTGTCGAGCAAGGACGTCTGGGGGATCTCATCTGCACCCAGCACCATGCGATACAGCGTCCACATGAAACTGCCGGGCAACTGGACGTCTATGGCGGCGGCGATACCACAGCCACCGTTGTCTTCATCCTGGGCATCTTCGGCCAAGGCCAGCTTCAACCATTGCGCAATGCCGTTGCTCTGCACCAGAGCAATCTCGTTTTCCAGGGGCGCCAATGGATATCGCCGCATCCAGGACACAACCAGACTGCGCAGTTCATCCGGGCGGTTGCCTTGAACCACCATGAAGCCTGCACTCAGAGAGGTTGTAACGGACATGCTTGCTTCCTTGACGGGTGCGTGGAACCTGATGCCGAACCATAAGGGCAAGCGCGCCGGATTGCCATAAGCACGTGGGTCTGGATGACTGCCGGAGAGGTAGAGTTATGAGCTCAGGAGGATGCAGAGGTTTCTGCAACCCCAGACAAACAAAAACCCTCAACGCGTAAGCGAAGAGGGTTTCTGGAATTCAATCTTGACGATGACCTACTCTCACATGGGGAAACCCCACACTACCATCGGCGATACATCGTTTCACTACTGAGTTCGGGATGGGATCAGGTGGTTCCAATGCTCTATGGTCGTCAAGAAATTCGGGTACCGAATCGTGCCGTACGGCGCGCTTCAGCAAATCGGGTATGTGATAGTCAATTCAGGTGTCGTTCGTGACGCAAACTTTCGGTTCGTGTCGTCTTCACAGTCACCGCAATCTGGTCATTCGACGCAAATTGCTTGGGTGTCATATGGTCAAGCCTCACGGGCAATTAGTATTGGTTAGCTCAACGCCTCACAGCGCTTACACACCCAACCTATCAACGTCGTAGTCTTCGACGGCCCTTCAGGGAACTCAAGGTTCCAGTGAGATCTCATCTTGAGGCAAGTTTCCCGCTTAGATGCTTTCAGCGGTTATCTTTTCCGAACATAGCTACCCGGCAATGCCACTGGCGTGACAACCGGAACACCAGAGGTTCGTCCACTCCGGTCCTCTCGTACTAGGAGCAGCCCCTCTCAAATCTCAAACGTCCACGGCAGATAGGGACCGAACTGTCTCACGACGTTCTAAACCCAGCTCGCGTACCACTTTAAATGGCGAACAGCCATACCCTTGGGACCGGCTTCAGCCCCAGGATGTGATGAGCCGACATCGAGGTGCCAAACACCGCCGTCGATATGAACTCTTGGGCGGTATCAGCCTGTTATCCCCGGAGTACCTTTTATCCGTTGAGCGATGGCCCTTCCATACAGAACCACCGGATCACTAAGACCTACTTTCGTACCTGCTCGACGTGTCTGTCTCGCAGTCAAGCGCGCTTTTGCCTTTATACTCTACGACCGATTTCCGACCGGTCTGAGCGCACCTTCGTACTCCTCCGTTACTCTTTAGGAGGAGACCGCCCCAGTCAAACTACCCACCATACACTGTCCTCGATCCGGATAACGGACCTGAGTTAGAACCTCAAAGTTGCCAGGGTGGTATTTCAAGGTTGGCTCCACGCGAACTGGCGTCCACGCTTCAAAGCCTCCCACCTATCCTACACAAGCAAATTCAAAGTCCAGTGCAAAGCTATAGTAAAGGTTCACGGGGTCTTTCCGTCTAGCCGCGGATACACTGCATCTTCACAGCGATTTCAATTTCACTGAGTCTCGGGTGGAGACAGCGCCGCCATCGTTACGCCATTCGTGCAGGTCGGAACTTACCCGACAAGGAATTTCGCTACCTTAGGACCGTTATAGTTACGGCCGCCGTTTACCGGGGCTTCGATCAAGAGCTTCGCTTGCGCTAACCCCATCAATTAACCTTCCGGCACCGGGCAGGCGTCACACCCTATACGTCCACTTTCGTGTTTGCAGAGTGCTGTGTTTTTAATAAACAGTCGCAGCGGCCTGGTATCTTCGACCGGCATGAGCTTACGCAGTAAATGCTTCACCCTCACCGGCGCACCTTCTCCCGAAGTTACGGTGCCATTTTGCCTAGTTCCTTCACCCGAGTTCTCTCAAGCGCCTTGGTATTCTCTACCCAACCACCTGTGTCGGTTTGGGGTACGGTTCCTGGTTACCTGAAGCTTAGAAGCTTTTCTTGGAAGCATGGCATCAACCACTTCGTGTTCAAAGAACACTCGTCATCAGCTCTCGGCCTTAAGATCCCGGATTTACCTAAGATCTCAGCCTACCACCTTAAACCTGGACAACCAACGCCAGGCTGGCCTAGCCTTCTCCGTCCCTCCATCGCAATAACCAGAAGTACAGGAATATTAACCTGTTTTCCATCGACTACGCTTTTCAGCCTCGCCTTAGGCACCGACTAACCCTGCGTCGATTAACGTTGCGCAGGAAACCTTGGTCTTTCGGCGTGGGTGTTTTTCACACCCATTGTCGTTACTCATGTCAGCATTCGCACTTCTGATACCTCCAGCAAGCTTCTCAACTCACCTTCACAGGCTTACAGAACGCTCCTCTACCGCATCATCAAAAGATGATACCCGTAGCTTCGGTGCATGGTTTGAGCCCCGTTACATCTTCCGCGCAGGCCGACTCGACTAGTGAGCTATTACGCTTTCTTTAAAGGGTGGCTGCTTCTAAGCCAACCTCCTAGCTGTCTAAGCCTTCCCACATCGTTTCCCACTTAACCATGACTTTGGGACCTTAGCTGACGGTCTGGGTTGTTTCCCTTTTCACGACGGACGTTAGCACCCGCCGTGTGTCTCCCATGCTCGGCACTTGTAGGTATTCGGAGTTTGCATCGGTTTGGTAAGTCGGGATGACCCCCTAGCCGAAACAGTGCTCTACCCCCTACAGTGATACATGAGGCGCTACCTAAATAGCTTTCGAGGAGAACCAGCTATCTCCGAGCTTGATTAGCCTTTCA
>NZ_LT222319.1:0-635000 GCF_900074915.1 Pseudomonas cerasi | reverse complement strand
CCATTTGCCCAGATCGACACTGCCGACGATCAGGCTCAAGACACCGCCAACGCACAGCCTCAGGCAGAGAAACCCGCGCCAGCCGCTGCGAAGGATTCTGCGCACAAGGAAGTCACCGTCAGCAAAGGCGACACGCTGTCGACCCTGTTTGAAAAGGTCGGATTGCCCGCCGCCACTGTTCACGAAGTACTGGCCAGCGACAAGCAGGCCAAGCAGTTCAGCAAGCTGCAGAACGGACAGACGCTGCAGTTCGAGCTGACGCCGGATGGCCAGCTCAAGCAATTGCACACAAAACTCAGCGAAGTCGAGTCCATCAGCCTGTCGAAGACGGCAACGGGCTACGCGTTCAATCGCGAAATCAGCAAGCCCAACGTGCGTAACGTCTACGTCCACGGGGTGATCAACAGCTCCCTGTCGCAGTCCGCGCAACGTGCCGGCCTGACTCATAGCATGACGATGGACATGGCCAACATCTTCGGCTACGACATCGACTTCGCGCAGGACATCCGCAAGGGTGATGAATTCGATGTGGTATACGAACAGAAAGTGGTCAACGGCAAGAGCGTAGGTACGGGGAATATCCTGTCCGCCCGCTTCACTAACCGGGGCAAGACCTACACCGCCGTTCGTTACACTAATAAGCAAGGTAATACCAATTACTACACGGCTGATGGCAACAGCATGCGCAAGGCCTTCATCCGTACCCCGGTAGACTTCGCCCGCATCAGCTCGATGTTCTCGATGGGCCGCAAGCACCCGATCCTCAACAAGATCCGCGCCCATAAAGGCGTCGATTACGCAGCGCCACGCGGTACGCCGATCAAGGCAACCGGCGATGGCAAGGTGCTGCTCGCCGGCCGCCGTGGCGGATACGGCAATACCGTTATCATTCAGCACGGTGACACCTACCGCACGCTGTACGGCCACATGCAGGGCTTCGCCAAAGGCATACAGACCGGCGGCACTGTCAAGCAAGGTCAGGTTATCGGCTATATTGGAACTACCGGCCTGTCCACAGGCCCGCATTTGCACTATGAGTTTCAGGTCAATGGCGTTCACGTAGATCCACTGGGCCAGAAGCTCCCAATGGCGGACCCGATCGCCAAATCCGAAAAACAGCGGTTCATGCAGCAAAGCCAGCCGTTGATGGCACGCATGGACCAGGAAAAAGCCACCACGCTGGCCTCGAATAAAAGGTAATCCATGGACTTCTTCTATATAGGTGTGATGTCCGGCAGCAGTCTCGATGGGATTGATATCGCCCTTTTGAAGCAGGATGACCGATCAAGGCTTCTGGCCACTCACTACATCCCCATGCCGGAAGACCTGCATGCCGAGCTGCTGGGGCTCTGCTCCAGTGGCGCTGATGAGCTTGCACGTGCGGCCATTGCGGAGCAAAAGTGGTGCAGGCTGGTCGCACAGGGCGTGCAGACGTTGCTGAAAGATCAAAACATGGTGCCCGCTCAGATTCGCGCCATTGGCAGCCACGGCCAGACTATTCGTCATGAGCCTGCGCGCGGCTACAGCATTCAGATCGGCAACCCTGCGCTGCTGGCAGAGCTGACTGAAATTACCGTGGTCAGCGATTTCCGCCGCCGCGATATCGCAGCAGGCGGCCAGGGCGCCCCTCTGGTACCGGCTTTCCACGAAGCGCTGTTCGACGACAACAAGGATCATCGCGCCGTATTGAACATCGGCGGGTTCAGTAACCTGAGCCTGATCGAGTCCGATCGACCGGTCGAAGGCTTCGACTGCGGACCCGGTAACGTCCTGCTCGATGCGTGGATACAATCACAGCGCCACGAGAGCTACGACAAGGATGGCGCGTGGTCGGCGAGCGGCAAGGTAGATTCTGCGCTGCTCAAGAAACTGCTCAGCGATCAGTTTTTCCTGACCAAGGGCCCCAAGAGTACGGGCCGGGAAGTGTTCAACCTGGGCTGGGTTCACCACCATCTGTTCCAGTTGCCAACCCTGGCGCCCGAGGATGTGCAGGCCACTCTGCTGGAACTGACGGCGTTGACGATCACCGAATCCCTGCAATCGGCGCAAGCGATTACCCGGGAGCTTCTGGTCTGTGGGGGCGGTGCGCATAACAAGGCGCTGATGAAACGCCTCGCAGAACTGCTGCCCGGCACCGAGGTCAGCAGTACCGAGAAGTTCGGCGTAGACCCTGACTGGGTTGAGGCGATGGCGTTTGCCTGGCTGGCTCATTGTTGCCTCGAAGGCGTTCCGGCCAACCGTCCGACGGTGACCGGCGCCAAAGGCAGACGCGTCCTGGGCGCCATCTACCCCGCCTGACGCGATGCCACAATGCAAAACGCCGCTCAATGAGCGGCGTTTTTGTTTACAGCAAGCTTCAATCAGATCGAAAACGAAGAGCCACAACCACAGGTCGTGGAGGCATTCGGGTTCTTGATCACGAAGCGCGACCCTTCAAGCCCTTCCTGATAATCGACTTCTGCGCCGGCCAGGTACTGAAAGCTCATTGGATCGACAACCAGGCTTACGCCCTCGCGCTCGACGATGGTGTCATCGTCTGCCACATCTTCATCGAAAGTAAAACCGTACTGAAAACCTGAGCAACCGCCACCTGTAACGAATACACGCAGTTTGAGACGATCATTGCCCTCTTCGTCGACCAGGGTTTTCACCTTGTGCGCTGCATTTGGAGTGAACTCCAAAGCGGTAGGCGTGAAGGATTCGACACTCATGTCAGATATCTCCCGGCGTTAGCCGTCGTAATGCGTAATGACGGCATTATCCGCTTCTCCTAGAAAATCGGTCAACTATTTGCTGGACGGCGGCAGTCCTTACGGCATCATGCCCGCATGAGACAACCCGGCGCGCTCATCAAGGCCGAACAGGATGTTCATGTTCTGCACTGCCTGACCGGACGCACCTTTGACCAGGTTATCGATCACCGAAAGCACGACGACCAGATCGCCGCCCTGCGGACGATGCACCGCGATGCGGCACACGTTGGCGCCACGCACGCTGCGGGTTTCGGGATGACTGCCTGCTGGCATCACATCCACGAATGGCTCATCGGCGTAGCGCTTCTCGAACAGTGCCTGCAGGTCCACCGAGCGATCAGTGACCGTTGCATAGAGCGTTGAGTGAATGCCGCGAATCATCGGCACCAGATGTGGCACGAACGTCAGGCCGATATCCCCACCCGCTGCGCGACGCAGCCCCTGGGTGATTTCAGGCAGATGACGGTGGCCCTTCACGGCGTAGGCCTTGAAGCTTTCATTGGCTTCCGAGTACAGCGAACCGATGTTCAGACCACGGCCCGCACCGCTCACGCCGGATTTGCAGTCGGCAATCAGACGAGTGTTATCGGCAATACCGGCTTCAAGCAGCGGCAGGAAACCCAACTGGGTAGCGGTCGGATAGCAACCCGGTACGGCGATGAGTCGCGCGTTCCTGATCTGTTCGCGATTGACTTCCGGCAGCCCGTACACCGCGTCTTCCAACAGTTGCGGAGCACCATGAGGCTGGCCGTACCACTTGGCCCACTCGACCGGGTCCTGCAGACGGAAGTCGGCAGACAGGTCGATCACCTTGGTGCCTGCCGCGAGCAGTTCACCGGCCAGGGCATGAGCGACACCGTGGGGCGTGGCGAAGAACACAACGTCACAGGCACCCAGGGTTTTCACGTCAGGCACGCTGAACGCAAGGCCGTCATAGTGCCCGCGCAGGTTCGGATACATCTCGGCGACTGGCATGCCGGCCTCCGAGCGCGAGGTAATGACCACTACTTCTGCCTGCGGATGCTGTGCCAACAGACGCAGCAGCTCGACCCCGGTGTAACCCGTGCCGCCGACGATACCGACCTTGACCATAACCTGCCCTCAACGAAACAACTGGAAAGCGGTCGATAATAGGAGCCTATCGCCTCTGCGACAACCGACAACGTGACGTATGGGCGCACAAGACACTACTATTCGGCCACCGTGAACCTGGGAATAATCAAAAATGCTCTATCTATGGATAAAGGCGCTTCATGTCATTTCAATGGTCTGCTGGTTTGCAGCCCTGTTCTATCTGCCAAGACTGTTCGTCTATCACTCGATGAGTGAGGACACAGTCAGCCGCGAGCGTTTCATTGTCATGGAGCGCAAGCTGTACCGTGGCATCATGACCCCGGCAATGATCGCAACCCTGGTCTTCGGCGGCTGGCTGATCAGCTTCGACCCCAGCGGTTATTTCAGTCAGGGCTGGATGCACGCCAAGCTCGCACTGGTTGTCCTGCTGATCGGCTATCACCACGTCTGCGGCGCACAGATGAAACGCTTTGCCCGTGGTGAAAATGGCCGCAGCCATGTGTTTTATCGCTGGTTCAATGAAATCCCGGTACTGATTCTGATCGCCATCGTCATTCTGGTTATCGTCAAACCCTTCTGATTCCAGGAGTCACCCGGCCTCATCAGTAACGCGACAGGGTGCCCTGTCTCAGACAGGCGCCCGGCATTGTTTTCCATTTAAAGACAAGGAAGCCCCGTATGGCCGATTCACACTTCAAGATCGTATTTGAAGGGCAGGTGCGTGAAGGCGTCGAGCTCGACACCGCAAAGGCCAACCTGGCGGGGCTGTTCAAAAGCGAACCGTCTGCAGTGCAGAAACTGTTCAGTGGTCAACCCGTTGCGCTCAAGCGCGGGCTTGCTTACGAGGACGCGGAACGCTACCTGAAGGCGCTGAACGATGCAGGCGTCGAAGCGCGTATCGAACCCGACATTGAAATCAGCCTGAGTCTGGATGAAGTGGTCAGCCAGCCCTCCCCCAAACCCGCGCATCTGGACATATCACCCTACGCACCGCCCAAGGCACAGGTTGGCGCTGATCAGCCCGGCCATTCGACGCTGAAGGTGCTGAGTATCAACGGGCGTATCGGGCGCTTGCGCTATCTGGCGTGGAGCATGGTCTTGAGCGCCGCGACGCTGGTGCTGGTAGGTGTGTGCCTGCTGGTCATGAACGGTTCGCTGGTCGCCGGTGGCCTGCTGATGGCGGTGGTGCTCGTCGTGTTCGCGGTCATCGGCGCACAGATCGGCGTTCAGCGGCTGCACGATCTGGGTTGGTCAGGCTGGCTTCTGCTGCTGACCATGGTGCCGTTCGTAGGCAGCGTCTTCCCGTTCCTGATGATCCTGCTGCCCGGAACAAAAGGTCCCAACGCTTTCGGCCCACCGCCGCCACCGGACTCCAGAGGTGTGAAGACCCTGGCGATTCTGTGGGTGTTACTCATCCCCATAGTCGTGATGGTGCTCACCGCTGGCGGCGCAGGCATGCTGCGCGATGAGCTGGAATTGCAGACCGATGAATACGAGCAATCCCTCCCCTATGACGACGAAGAAAGCCGCGACAGTGCCTTGACCGCGCCAGCGGATGTCAACATAGAGCCCGAAGAACAAAGCGACAAGTAATAGACTGCCCCACGGTTCGGCAGACTGCCGGTCGCAACACGCTCAATGGAGAACTGCATGACCCGTTACGCCCTGATCACCGGCGCGTCCAGCGGCATAGGCCTGGCGATGGCCGAAGCGCTGGCACGTCGCGGTCGCAACCTGATCCTGGTCGCCCGCCAGCGCGACCTGCTGGAAACAATTGCACTGGAGTTGACTCAGCGTTTTGGCGTGGAAGTGCTGTTTCGAGCATGCGATCTGGGCGAGCCACTGAGGCTCTCGGGCTTTCTGCTGGAGCTGGAAGACGGTGCCCACCAGATCGATCTGCTGGTCAACGCTGCGGGCATTGGCACATGCGGACCTTTTCTGGCTCAGGACTGGAGTGCCGAGCAGGACCTGATCGATCTGAACATCCTGGCCCTGACGCGCCTGTGCCACACGGTCGGCAACCTGATGGCCATTCAGGGCGGCGGCCAGATACTCAACATCGCCTCGGTGGCGGCGTTTCAGCCTGGGCCATGGATGAGCACTTACTACGCGAGCAAAGCGTATGTGCTGCATTTTTCCGAAGGGCTGCGCGAGGAAGTGAAGAAGGCCGGGGTGAAGGTCTCGGTGCTGTGCCCCGGTCCGACCAGAACGGCTTTTTTTCGCACCGCGCAGTTGCAGGTCAATGTGGATAACCTGATGAGCCCGGAAGAAGTGGCGCTGTATACCGTTCGCGCGCTGGCAAAAAACCGTGCGGTGATCACGCCCGGTTTCGGTAACCGGTTGTGGACGCTCGGCCCGCGCCTGATTTCACGCTGGCTGGCTCGCCAGATCAGCGGCTATATCAACAAGAAATACTGCCCGCGCTGAGCGACAAACGGCTGGGCGAGCCGCGTCCCGCTCAGTACACTCGGACGCGCTGAAGCACAGCGATACCCTGTGACGACCATCAACCGACAAGGAGCAAACGGCTGTGGACACTTTGTTTACCAAGATCATCAATCGGGAAATCCCGGCGAAGATCATCTATGAGGATGATCAGGTACTGGCCTTTCACGACATCGCCCCACAGGCACCCGTGCATTTTCTGGTTATCCCGAAAAAGCCTATCCGCACCCTGAACGATCTGACCGAGGAAGACAAAGGCCTGGCCGGGCATATTCTGTTCACGGCGCAGCGTCTGGCCCTCGAACTGGGCTGCGAAGAAGGCTTCCGCGTGGTGATGAACTGCAATGAGCTGGGCGGGCAGACCGTCTACCACATTCACATGCACGTACTCGGTCAGCGTCAGATGAACTGGCCACCGGGCTGAGCCAGCGTTTTCGGGCTTTCCGGCCGACCAGCGCGTGGGATCAGCGCTGGTCGGACCACACAAGCCCTGTCCGCTCCGGCCGATTGGGGTAAACTGCCCGCATGATCTTCCGGAGGTGCCCATGGCTACCGAACGTCAATACTCCCCCCTCGACCGTCTGTTACTACAAGCCGACAGCGCGATGCGCACCTTGCTGCCGTCCAGCGCGCACTCGCAGCGCCCTTCCCCTGCCGTCGTTCAGCCCGAACACAAGATGAGCGAAGTCGATACGCGCCACGTCGCGGGTCTGATGCGCATCAACCATACCGGCGAAGTCTGCGCCCAGGCGCTTTATCAGGGCCAGGCGCTGACGGCAAAGCTGCCCAAGGTGCGCAAGGCGATGGAGCATGCGGCTGAAGAAGAAATCGATCATCTGGTCTGGTGCGAACAGCGCATCCATCAGCTTGGCAGCCATACCAGTGTGCTGAACCCGCTGTTCTACAGCCTGTCCTTCGGGATGGGCGCAATAGCCGGTGTTATCAGCGACCGGGTCAGCCTGGGTTTTGTCGCGGCGACTGAAGATCAGGTCTGCAAGCACCTGGCTGAACATCTGGAGCAACTGCCGACCGAGGACGGAAAGTCCCGGGCTATTCTGCAACAGATGCTCAGCGATGAAGAACACCACGCTGAATCCGCACTGGAGGCAGGCGGTTTTCGTTTCCCGGCACCGGTCAAGTTCGGCATGAGTGTGCTGGCCAAGGTCATGACCAAGTCGACTTATCGCATCTGACGAGGCGTATACAACGCCCATAAAAAAGGCGCCTGAATCAGGCGCCTTTTTAATGTCCGGAATCCGGGCTTATACGGCGACGTTGCGGCCGTAGAAGATTTCCAGCATTTCGTGTTTGACCTTGGCGGTCACTTGCTCGCGCTGCTCGGGAGACAAGTTGCTGGTGGCGTCGCCAAACAGGTAGTTGTCCAGTTCGAACTGCTTGAGCAGCATCTTGGTGTGGAACAGGTTTTCCTGATACACGTTCACGTCGGTCATCTGGTAACCGTTGCGCGTGTCTTCGGACAGGTAGTTCTGGATCGAGTTGATCTCGTGGTCGATGAAGTGCTTCTTGCCTTCCACGTCACGGGTAAAGCCGCGCACGCGATAGTCGACCGTCACGATATCCGACTCGAATTTATGGATCAGGTAGTTCAACGCCTTGAGCGGTGAAATAACGCCACAGGTCGACACATCGATATCCACGCGGAACGTGGCAATACCGTCAACCGGGTGAATTTCCGGGTAGGTGTGGACCGTGATATGGCTCTTGTCCAGGTGCGCCAGGATGGTTTCCGGCAGTGGACCTGGCGACTCTTCGATCTGGCTTTCGGTAGGCGTCACCGGCTGCTCAGAGATCAGAATGGTCACACTGGCACCTTGTGGATCGTAATCCTGACGCGCAATGTTCAGGATGTTGGCACCAATGATATCGACAACATCAGTCAGAATCCGCGTCAGGCGTTCTGCGTCGTACACACTGTTGATGTACTCGACATACGCCTGCTGGTCCTGCGGGGTTTCCGCATAGCAGATGTCATAAATGTTGAAGCTCAAGGTCTTTGTCAGGTTATTGAACCCGTGGAGCTTGAGTTTGCTTTTCACCGTTAAAAACTCTCTATATGGGTGCGGCGCCAGCCGCGTGATCAAGCATGCCCGTCAGGTGAGCCCGGCTCATCTGCGTAGGACGGTTAACACCTCTTCGCGTTGGCGATTTTGGTTGTCTGTTCGGACCGGCAGCAGAAAACCAGTACATGCTGCGCCCGTAAAAAGTGGCGCATTATGCAGACGTCCGAAGCCGTCTGCCAGAGTGTGCGCCGTTTTTATGATCGTTGGATGTCTGGCGTTCAGCCCAGTTCGACAATTTCATAATCGTGAGTGATCTTCACACCCGCGTTGCCGAGCATGATCGAGGCAGAGCAATACTTCTCTGCGGACAGTTCGATCGCGCGCTTGACTTGCGTTTCTTTCAACCCGCGCCCCTTGACGACAAAGTGCAGATGGATTTTGGTGAACACTTTCGGGTCTTCATCCGCACGCTCGGCATCCAGAAACGCCTCGCAGCTTTCGACGGGTTGGCGCGACTTCTTCAAAATGCTCACAACATCGAAGTTGCTGCAGCCACCCAGACCGATCAAGACCATTTCCATCGGGCGTACACCCAGGTTGCGACCGCCGCTTTCCGGCGGACCATCCATTACCACCACATGACCGCTTCCGGATTCGCCGAGGAACATGGCTTCGCCAGCCCATTGGATGCGTGCCTTCATCGCCAAGACTCCACTGTAAAAAAAGGGGTCGCCAGCTTAGCACAGGGCCAAAAGCTGCCCGGAAGAAATGCTTTTTGTAGGAAACGCGTAGGAATGTTCGCAAATAGCTTCCTACACGTCTGGAAAAGCTGGCGAGAATAAAGGCGCAGCCGATACCTATAGGTATGCCATTTGGCCATACACCTTATTTCGGAAGTCTCGCATGGTCGCAATAACTTTTACGCCCAAAGCAAACAGTCTGGACAAGCTGCTGCCCCATGCAGAACGCCGCCGCTGCCCCGCGAAAACCAACATCATCAATGCCGGTGAGCGCTCCGAGTCGTTGTTTCTGATCCTCAAGGGTTCAGTCACGGTTCTGATCGAGGATGACGAGCGCCGGGAGATGATCGTCGCCTACCTCAACAGCGGGGATTTCTTCGGCGAACTCGGCCTGTTCGAGCAACCGGGCAAGGAATCCGTACGCAGCGCTTGGGTGCGGGCCAAGACAGAGTGCGAAGTGGCCCAGATTTCATATGACACGTTCCGCGAGCTGACCAGGCAAGAGCCGGAAATTCTGTATGCGCTCGGCAGCCAGATGGCCGAGCGCCTACGCAACACAACGCGCAAGGTGGGTGATCTGGCGTTCCTTGATGTCACCGGACGAGTGGCTCGCACGTTGCTCGAGCTGTGCAAGCAGCCGGATGCAATGACTCACCCGGACGGCATGCAAATCAAGATTACCCGACAGGAAATCGGACGCATTGTCGGCTGTTCGAGGGAAATGGTCGGACGTGTGCTCAAGGCCCTTGAAGAACAGCGCTTGGTCAACGTCAAAGGAAAGACCATGGTGGTCTACGGGACACGCTGAGCCCTTGCTATTCAGAGCCCGGCGAGCAGTTTCCGGTAAGCCTGCGCCAGACGCTCCAGGACATCAGCGCCCGGAAACGCTTCGTACAAGGCGATGTGGCTTTCGGCCTGAACACGCGGCTCAAGCTCGCACAGCTCATTGAAGCGGTTTACCGCAGCGGCCATCTGGACGCGCTCGTTATTCAGCAACAGCGCACCATGCGCCAGCACTACAGGACGCGTTCCGCCCTGGCTCTGACGCCAGCGCTGAGCCGTTCCAACCATCTTGCGACCATCGAGATTGACATTGAAACGGCCATCGCAGAATGCGCCTGCCACCTCACCCAGCGAAGCCTTGCCGCCAAGCTCGCTCAACAGATCGAGAATCGGCTGACACAATCGCAGGTAGGCGGTTTCTATGCGGTCGCGATCGACATCAGTGTGCGGCTGCGCATAGACCAGCGCGATGTTCAGCGTGGCAGAGGACTGTGGCACTGGCTCGCCGCCGGTTTCACGCAAGAGGACTGGCCATGCATTGTCCGACAGGGTCTCGCTGGCCTCGGCAAAACCCGGTAACCGGCTCATCCGCCGTGGCATGACCAGCGCTCGATCATTGGGCCGCCAGAACAGCAGCCCGTGATCTGCCGCCCCGGAGCATACCGAGGCGAGAAGATCCTGCTCGGCCTGCAGGCATTGTTCGACACAAATGTCGATGATCGCGTCTTGCATGCCGGACCTCGGGAGGGTGTTCAGCTCAATGCGCTCAGTCGATGGACGAAGCGCTTACCGCGATTTTGCGCTCAGGGAAGAATAACCGCTGCAGCTCGGCGCCAGGGTGTTCGGCACGCATGAAGGCCTCCCCCACCAGAAACGAATAGACATCGCTGATTTCCATCAGCTCGACATCCGCACGATTGAGAATGCCGCTTTCGGTGACGACCAGGCGATCACGCGGAATACGCGGCAGCAAGTCCAGCGTGGTTTCCAGGCTCACTTCAAAGGTGTGAAGGTTGCGATTGTTGATGCCCACCAGCGGTGTATCGAGCGTCTTGAGTGCACGGTCCAGCTCGTTGCCGTCGTGCACCTCGACCAGCACATCCAGATTCAGGCTCTTGGCAACGGCAGCCAGTTCAGCCATTTGCGCGTCTTCCAGTGCCGACACAATCAGCAGAATGCAGTCAGCGCCCAAAGCACGTGCTTCGACCACCTGATAAGGGTCGATCATGAAATCCTTGCGGATCACCGGCAGGTTGCACGCTGCACGTGCTTCCTGCAAATAGGCATCGGCGCCCTGAAAGAAGTCCACGTCGGTGAGCACTGACAGACAGGTTGCGCCACCGGCCTGATAACTTCTGGCGATCTCGCCCGGCAGGAAGTGTTCGCGGATGACGCCCTTGCTTGGCGAGGCCTTCTTGATCTCGGCGATAACGGCAGGCTGCTTTGCCTTGGCCTGAGTGATCAATGCCTTGGCAAAGCCACGTGGCGCGTCGGCCCGGGCTGCCTGTTGTTCAAGCTCGGCCAGGCTCACAATCGCACGACGAGCCGCGACTTCCTCGGCCTTTCGGGCGAGGATCTTTTCCAGTACGGTTGGCACACTCATGCTTCGTTCTCCTGCTTGAATACCGCCGTGAAGGCACCCAGCTCTTCCAGTTTTTCCCGCGCCAGGCCAGTGTGCAGCGCATCGTGTGCCAGGGCCACGCCCTCTTTCAGGCTGGTGGCGTGATCTGCAGCATAAAGCGCGGCGCCGGCATTGAGCACGATCATCTCCGCAGCTTTCTGGCCGTTCTCGGTTTTGCGGCGTCCCAGTGCATCGCGGATCAGCTCCAGCGAAGCCGCCGGGCTTTCCACGGCAAGGCCGTACAGGCTCTGGCTTTTGATGCCGAGGTCTTCGGGCTGTACCCAGTATTCAGTGACTTCGCCGTTTTTCAGCTCGGCCACGAAGGTCGGTGCGGCCAGGCTGAATTCGTCCAGGCCGTCCTGCGAATGGACCACCAGCACATGCTTGCTGCCCAGACGCAGCAGCACCTCGGCCAGCGGGCGGCACAGCGCCTGGTTGAACACGCCGACGATCTGGTGACGAACACCCGCCGGATTGGTCAGCGGGCCAAGCATATTGAAGAGTGTGCGCAGGCCCAGCTCGCGGCGCGGCCCGGCCGTGTGCTTCATGGCCGTGTGATGAGACTGGGCGAACATGAAACCGATGCCCACGCTGTCGATGCAACGCGCCACCTGAACAGGCGTGAGGTTCAGATAAACCCCGGCAGCCTCAAGCAGATCGGCACTGCCGCTTTTGCCCGAGACAGCACGATTACCGTGCTTGGCCACTGTGCAACCGGCGGCTGCGATGACGAAGGCAGAAGCCGTCGACACGTTGAAGATGTTCGCGCCGTCGCCGCCCGTCCCTACGATGTCGACCACGCCATCCAGCGTTTTCAGTTCGACCTTGCCGGCCAGCTCGCGCATGACCGACACCGCACCAACGATTTCATCGATAGTTTCGCTCTTCATGCGCATGCCCATCAGAAACGCACCGATCTGCGCTTCAGTGCATTGGCCAGTCATGATTTCGCGCATGACATCGCTCATCTCTTCAGTGGTCAGGTCCAGTTGGTTGACCACGCGATTCAGCGCGCTTTTGATATTCATGGGGGTACTCATAAAAAATCCTTAGCCCTGACGATGGCCGCCACTCTGCTTGAGAAAATTGGCGAACAGCTCGTGGCCCTGCTCGGTCAGGATCGACTCGGGGTGAAACTGCACCCCTTCGACGTTCAGTGTCTTGTGGCGCAGGCCCATGATCTCATCGACCGAACCGTCTTCCAGCGCGGTCCAGGCCGTCACTTCCAGGCAGTCGGGGAGCGTATCCTGCTTGACCACCAGCGAGTGGTAGCGGGTGACCACCAGCGGATGATTCAAACCATCGAACACCCCGCCATCTTCGTGAATGACCGGGCTGGTTTTGCCATGCATGACCTGACGCGCACGAACCACGTCGCCGCCAAAGGCCTGACCGATGGACTGATGCCCCAGGCACACGCCCAGAATCGGCAGCTTGCCCGCGAAGTGCTTGATCACATCCAGCGAGACGCCGGCTTCATTGGGCGTGCACGGGCCAGGCGAGACCACGATGTGCTCCGGGTTCAGGGCTTCGATCTCGGCGATGCTCAGTTCGTCATTGCGAATGACTTTGACGTCTGCCCCCAGCTCACCAAAGTACTGCACGACGTTGTAGGTAAACGAATCGTAGTTATCGATCATCAGCAGCATTTTGCTATCAACCTTTTGATTTACTGACTTGATTCAGGCCTTCCGGATTCTGCTTCACTCATGCATCCCCTCGTCAGCCATAAGGCCGGGGGACGGAGAAAAACATCACAAAATCGAAGGCATACAGGTACGGGACCGGCAGGGCCGGCAAGGAAATAGTCAGGCGCGCCAACGCCAACGGGCGTGAGCCTTGATAACGCGCATCAAAAGCTTGCTGACTGTCGTCACGGAAGGGGTCTCATCGGTACGTTTCAGGACATTAGCGTACCGAATCGGCCGGTGCAATATGAATGTACCGGGCTGCGCCGATTGAAAAGCGGTTAAAGGCTGAAAAGAGGGCCGCGCCTCCTTGCGGAGGCGGGATTGAGGCAGGGGCACGATGGCCGAGGGTGGGGAGCCGAGAGGAACATCAGTGCGCAATCTCGCGCACGTAGGCTTGGCAGGCCTTCAAAGCGATCAATCCCTGATCGCCGTAGTCGGTGATGGCGACAATTCGTCCAGCAGCCGCTGGGTCAAGTTCGCCTCGCGAGCTTCCATGAACCACGCCGCCGGTATCGGTGCCGGCTGGCATGCCATCACGGTTGGCGGGACTGTTGGCGAGGAGGACTGACAACCGCAAATCAGCGGTAGCCAGGCGATCACGCAAACGAGCCTGAGCAGTCTGTGCATCGCTCAACTCCTTGTGGATGGTTGTATCGTTGGTGTGCAAACGGACTTCCAGCGCCCGTCGTTGTGCCTGCTCGGCGTTCTGCCAGTCGACGAGCGCCAGCGCCGCCTGCTCGCGCTCGCGCTGCCACGTCAGCTGTTGCGCGGACAGTTGCAGGCCATAGCGGGCCGCCTGCCATTTCCAGGCGGCCCATGTACCCAGCCCTGACCCCAGCACGAATGCGAGGATCAGGAATCGCATATCCAGCACTTTCACGGCAGCACCTCCAATGCCCGCTGGTAAAGCGCCTGCCGATCCGCCAGGCCGTTGGTACCGCCGTTGATGCGGCGGGTGATCATCAGAAAATCACCCTTGTCTGCCAGCGCATTGAGGTTGGCCCGGTCCCAGAACCATGCCGCCGACATGGCCGCGTGGTCGGGTTGTTCGAGCAGTTGCGGCTGGGCAAGCAAGTCCAGTCCGAGCGCCTCCCCGCACGCCTCGTAGTTGGTCCGCCCCGTCACCTGAATCAGCCCACGGCCCCTATACAACTGACCGTCGCCATCTGCCTCTGGCGTATTGCCCAAACGCAGCGCCAACTGGCCCGTGTCGTACTTGGCCAGATAGCTGTCGCTACCCAGCTCGCGCACATAACGAAGCTGCCCGGACTCATGCCCTATCTGAGCGATGAACGCGGCGATACGCAGGCGAGTGTCGATGGCGTACCGGGCCATGGCGGTGTTGAGAGCAGGAACGAAAACGCCGGCTTTAGGGCCGGCGTTGGGGAGGATTTGCAGTAGTTGTTGCTGGTTGATAGGCATAGGTCCTCCTATTAGGGGTTACAGGACTAACCCGCCCCCTGAGCCGATAAAGTCCCCTGTGTAAAAGCAAGTTGAACGGCAGATAAAACAACGCCCCGTCAGTGCGGGGCGTTATGGCTTGGGCAGTTCGTCTTCACTTACGCCTATTGACAACAGCGGTGCCGCAGACGGTTTAACGTATACAAATGGCGTCGCAGGCGGCACCGGCCAATCGAACGACATTGGATAGCCTGGCAGTGTCTCGAGTTGGGCAAGTTGCACCCGATACAGGCGCAGCGCGTCGAGCTCGGCTTTTACAGCAGGCAGTGATTTACGCTGATCGTCAGTTGCCATACCCAAGGTTACGGCATCTTGCAACATATCCAGAGCGGCAACCAATTCGTTGATTTTCGCAGTGACCTCGGCCGAGTAAATACCACGCTGGCACATCACTTGCGCATGAACCATCTGCTCGGTGGGTTCTAGAATCTCGCCAAACTCGCCTGCAACTGCACGGTTGAAAAGGTCTACACCATGTGGCTCAGGGTCATGGGCAGAGGCACCAAAAGGCACCTCACCGAAAATGTCCTTTGTTTCCTCGAAAATCACCGACAGGACGATGGAGGTATGGGCCAGATCGGACCAGCGAGGATTCCGTGCACTTATTACTGTGTTCATATAAATACCTTTATCCAACTCGTTGAAAAAGTGTGCGTTCGCCGCCTGAAAAAGCGCCGTGTGCACGCCAAGTGCCTACGCCGATAAGCCCGGAGTTGTTAGAGGCGCCATCGCTACCGTTTGTGGAGCTATAGATCAGGTTGGTGCCGGATACCGTGCCTCCCTGATTGACCTGTCCCTGGGAGTTGATGACACGTGCAAATGCATAGGAACCGATGCCGCCGAGTCCCAGTGCGGCAACCTTTGCCGGCAAATTCTGATCGTTGATCATGTCGCCAAAGTCAGAGCTGTCGACCTGAAGGCGCAAACTACCGGCACCGTTGTAGCCAAGGCGAACCTTGTTAGCGGACATGTTGGCACCGCCGCCCTGCTCGACTGGCGTGTAGCCAAGACGAGGTTGCAGGTAATAGACCTGACCGTCAGAGGCTCTGCGCATATAAGGCAGGTTTACGTCATTACCGGCAAAGCCGAGAACAGTTATGGAGTCCGCTGTGGGTCGCTGCGCGTCACGAACATCCGTCTCGGCCTTGGTATAAGCGTCGGTGATGCCATACGCAGCAAGCGTGGTCCCCCAGTTGGCCTTTCCATTGGGATCAAAGTTGGCCGCATACCAAACGCGTCCCAAGTCTGTAGCGTCCACGGTCAGTTTGAGGCCGTTATCCGACCAGCCTATCTTCACAACGTTATTGAATTGACCTGTGCCTGTACCTTGCTGGACGGGCGTGTACCCCAACTTTGTCTGAAGCCAGCTAATGACAGAGTCAGCAGCACGCCGCATGTAGGGCTGCCCTAGATCCCCACTGCCCAGCCCCACATAAGTAATGCTGTCAGCCAATGCTTTGGTTGCCAAACGCGTATCCACTTCGCTTTTGGCATACACCTCAGCCTTGGTATAAGCGTCAGTAATTTTATAAGACGCCAGCGTAGTGCCCCAGTCAGCTTTGGTGGCTGGATTAAAGTTGTTCGCATACCAGATATTGCCAAGGTCAGTATTATCGACCATCGCCTTGAGGCCATTATTCGACCAGCCGATCTTCACCTTGTTGTCGAGCTGACCGGTACCCCCTCCTTGTTGTACCGGAGTGAATCCCAGGCTCGGTTGCAGGGAAACCAGAGCGCCATCGGACTCACGGCGCATGTAAGGCGCATCAGGCTTGTTATTGGCCAGCCCCACATAGGTAATGGAATCACGTAGCGGCCGCTGAAGATCGCGCAGATCGGCCTCGGCCTTGGTGTACACATCCGAAATACCATTGCCGCTGAGGGTTGTCGGATTGCTCCCCTCTTCCACCTGCCCATATTTATTGACCTTGACCCGCGTGTAATCACCTGCGGCCACACCACTGCGTCCCAGCAGACGCTCGAACGCAAGGTCAGTTGTACCCAGCACCGGCACTGTCGTATTGACCAGTTGCCATACGGTGCCCGCGTTCTTCGTGCCGGCCTGCACCGGCACCATATGACCCGGCGTACATTCGGTGCTTTCGTTCGCATCCTGCGCACGAGCCCAGGCGCCTGCCGCGGCCACATAAATCCAGTTCTGCGACGCAGTATCCTGATTCTTGACCAGCACCCGATCACCGGCCACCAGTGTGACGTCATCGATGGTCTGCAAACCGCTCAGCCCAATGGAAACTGTCGTGGCGCAACGCACCGATTTTTTGTAATCGGATGCTGCCAGGCCAAGAATGGCTCGATGTAACTGGGTGACATCCTCCTCGTTAGGTACGAGACCAGCCCCCAGGATCACGTTCAAGATCTCCTGCGTCACCGAGTTGCCCCACTGCGCCGGGATCAGCGAACCAGGGGTGCCGGTCGCCGGGTTTTCATCTACAAACTTGCCGCTTGCCAAGCCTACGCCCGGCACACTCTTGGGATAATCCACATTGTGTTCCTCAGTTGAAGTTTACGAATTCGACGCTGTGCGCCGGTGCTGCTCGACGGATCAAACATTCGATGGCGAGCCCGGGATTGACCCCGAACCGCTCTCCCCAGTAGCTGGCCCCAAAGCGTCGGCCCAGGCGCTGGCGCCCGCCGGTGTTCAGGGTCCACATGAATTGCGCGCTCCAGGTGCCGAAGTGCGCCTGGCCAAAACGCGAACGCCCCATACGGGGCGCTCGGTGCTCGGTCACAGTGGCATCGGGGTAGCCCTGGCTGATGGCAATGTCGATGTAGAACGCTGCGTTCTGCCCTCCTGTCGCCACGAGCCGCTGGCGCACAGACAGGCGCCGATCTGCGAACAAGGGTTTGAGCCCCAGGCACGGGTCAGGCAGGTTCATCACCCGCTCCCAGTCCGGGACCAGCTCACTGACGGTGGCGGGGTCCATCTCGTTGAGCAGGTCGAACGCGCGGCCATCGATGCGTGCGAACTCGCGGGACAGGCCGGTAATGACCTGCTGCAATTCCGGCACCCGCTCCGGATCCCACGCGGGACCAGGTGGCAACAGCGCCTGCAGTTGTCCGGCGTAGTGTTCGGCAGTTCTTATGACGACCATTGAATACCCCCGAACGTGAGCAACTGGTTGGCCGCCGCAGTAACGTTGGCCACGGGTGAAACCAGCACATGATCGGTTTCGCCTGTCGCGCGGCTGATGGCTTCGGCGATATGCGTGAGCAACAGGGTTTCGCCCAGTCCGCCCTCACGGTTGTGCAGGTCCAGCAGTTGCGCTTCGACCGCCGCCCGCACGGCGGAGGTATCCGGTGTGAGCCGGATGGTGTAGACCACCGGTTTCTGCACCGGCGCCAGCACATACACGTCTGCGGTGACCGGACGCAGCGGCTCGATATACGCAGCGACCGCAGCCAGCTGCTCGGCGTCAGGAATGGGATCGGCCTGGTCGTCACGCATGAAGAACACCGCCACAGTCCCTGGCCCCATGAACCGGCGCACACACCAGGCGCGCGTCACGCCCGGCACTTCCAGCGCCCAGGTCACGTAATCATCCTGATTGCCGCCATGCGGAATGACCCGGTAGGAGCGCACGACACGCGCACGCAACGACTCGATACTTTCCTGCGAGATGCCGCCGGAAAGTCCGTCGGCAATGACGGTGAAGGTGCTGTCGATGCCTTCGACCGGTTGCACGGCAGTCATGACCAGACCGGCATCCGCATTACCCAGAACACCGGCATCGACTGCTTCGACCGTGGTGGTGTTATTGCCCGCAACCGTGGTGACGCCTGTGGTCACGCGGTAGAAGCGTCCATCACTGAACTGCAGCACAGTGTCCGCATCCAGCACCGCGCCGGCTGCAGCGGTAAAGCGCACCGTGCCGGTAGCGGCCTGTGCCACCTTGCGCGGTTGCCTCAGGCGCAGGATGGCCTGCCGCTCGAGGGTTTCCTCGTCGGCGGTGTCCGGCAGAATCTGGTCGGCGATCCAGTCCTGATAGCCGTACAGACCGTAGGCCGCGCCGCTGTGCGCACGGGACAATACCCGCG
This sequence comes from Pseudomonas cerasi, assembly GCF_900074915.1. Classification (GTDB taxonomy): domain Bacteria; phylum Pseudomonadota; class Gammaproteobacteria; order Pseudomonadales; family Pseudomonadaceae; genus Aquipseudomonas; species Aquipseudomonas cerasi. Next base: position 616,355 of record NZ_LT222319.1, on the reverse strand, counting down.
CATCGGACTGACGCAGCGCTTCGTCGGCGAGGTCGACCTGGGTTCGGTTGATCAGCGCCGGTAACGTAGGTGTTTCAAACGGCATAAATCACCTGCCACTGTTCAGAAGGGTTGAAACGCACGAGCTGACCGTCCGAGACGACCAGCTCGACGCCCAGGTTCAGGCGGTTGCTCTGAACCTGTTCGGTAAGGATGTTGATGTGCTTGACCTGGCCATCTTCGATCAGCCAGTCGAGCGCTTCGCGGGCATAGAACTCGGCGTCGCGCTGGGTCTGGGCAGTCAGCCTGACCCGGCGCAGCAGCCACAGCCTGGAACCAATGCGGTCATTGGCCTGTGCCGGGTAGGTGTCGCCCCACCAGCCATAGCGCTCGGCATCGTCGAACGGGTCGTCCGCTTCGGCACGCCGCCAGGTGAACAGGCTGATGACCACCGAGCGCAGCAAGGACGCTTGCAGAGAGCCTTCGATAATCATCCAGCACCTCCAACGGGCGGCCCGCTCTGGCCATTACCGCCCTGCACGTTGCCGTGCAGATGGCTGATCTGGCTGATGCCAGCGGCAAGCTGGTCTCCCTGGGAAACGATCTTTCCGGTCTGGGTGATCTGCGGTGTGTCGAAGTTCACGGCCACCGTCGCCTTGATGTTCAGGGTGTCGGTTTCAATGTCGATGACCTTGCCGCGCTTGAGGTGAATCTTGTCGCCCTCGTCGGTATAGATCGCCACTTCGCCCGACTCCAGGCCCTTGAGGCGATAGCGCCGGTCGGCCACCACCAGCAGCAGACCGTGCGACCGGTCGCCACCAATGAAGGCGGCAATGCCCTCGGCGCCAGCCAGCGGGTTGCTGGTGAAGCCATAGGGTTCGAAGTGCTCCATGTCGTCCTTGACCTCTCCGGCGGTGAGGCGCATTTGCAGCGCCTGCATTTTGCTGCTGGCCCTGGCGAGCACCACCGTGCCGCGCACCAGCATGCGATTGAGTAAGCTCATGAGGTTGTTTCCTCGTCGATGGGCAGCAGCCAGGAGTAAGCGTCCTGATTGACCTGCACCTTGCTGCGCTTGTTGGGGTCACCTGGCTCGGCCTGGAAACCTTCAGGCGGACCGACCACCAGTGTGGTGATCGTGCCTTGGTCGCTCAGCGAGTAGGTCACGGCTGAAATCAGCATGTTGCGGCTTGTGAAACCGATGACCGGATCAATCACCCGGACCATGGTGTTGTGCCGCCAGAGCGCCCCGTTGGACTGCCGCCAGCCCTGGACCTTATAGGTGGTGAGCAGCACCTTGCCGGCCCGCTGACCACGCTCCCAATTGGCGCGACTCAGGGCAAGTTTCGGTGTGATCGGCGCATCCTCATGAACGACCAGTACGCGAAGACGCTTTTTATGCGCAGGGTCGTCATGCCGGTTATCCGTGACTTCTGCCGAGACCTCCGACGACTCCTTGCCGAACGTCTGGTCATTACCGGTCTGTTGACCAATAACCCGGTACTCGGAAAAAAGCCCGGAAAAGTCCCGCGTGATGACGGCGCTCAACACATTCTTGCCGAGTTCGAGCGCGTCTGCGCTCTGCCCACGACTACCCGGCCTGGCCAGCACCACATTGCCGTATTCGTCATCGGTGGAAAAAATCCGGAACAGGGTCAGCAGCCGGTCAATGGACTTGAACACGGTTTCGGCAGGCTCGATGGTGTGATCGGCCATCTTCGAGGTCTCCGGTATTTCGCTGATCACCGACAAACCATAAGGAGCAGCCAGCGCTTCAACAATCTTCAACACCCCCACCTCCTTCCACTGGCTCGGCCTGTTGATGGCCGAGCAGTCGATGAGGTCGGCGGTTTTCGAGCGTCCGGAAATCTTTAGCGTGATTTGCTTGCCGTCATAGCTGATCGGCGCGGCAAACACCCAGCCGGTCAGAATCAACTCGCCGCCGATACGTACTTCGCACGCTGCGCCGGGCGTGATCGGATGCGAGATTTCAGTGCCCGGCCACTGCCAGGTAATGCTCACGTCAAAGCTGCGCGCCTGACGCTCGATCCCGGCAGAGATTTCCACCGACTTCCAGCCGGCGTAGTCGTGCTCGTCAACCGTCAGGGTGACAACGTTAGGGTCGATCATGGGTCACTCCTGTGCGATCTTCAGCGTGCCTGGCGGTACGAAACCCGGGTGGGCCAGCCGATTGCGCTGCACCATTTCCTGCGCCCGGCTGGCGTCACCGAATCGGCGATAGGCCAGCACCAGCGCGGGCAAAGGCTCGGAGACCTTCATGTCCACCAGACGTACACCGGAGGCCGCCACCGCGTTGAGGTGCCTGATCAACGCCTGACGCAACGTGTTGAGCGCCAGGTAATGTTCGGGATCGGCTTTCAACGACGCTTCCCAGATCGCCGAACTCAGCGTGTCACGCAGTTCGATGACGTCATCGGCAACCGGCACATCGACGCGCTGCAGCGCTTGCGTCACTTGCTGATCCAGCGACGGCACCAAGGTGAGCGGCGTGACGGTCGTCGCAACCGGCATGCTCGCGACGATTTTCGCCACCTTGACCAACAAGGCATCCTGAACCAGATTGGCCGCGGCCTGAGCTGTCACGCCGGTATCCAGCCCGCTGCCCTGGCTAACCAGATTGATGCCGGACACCGCTTCCGCCTGTTGCGTGGCCTCGGAAATCACGGAGCGATAATCGACCGTTTCAACAGAGGACACGCCGCCATTGCTGCCGGACCTTGCTGCCGCGCTGCTCGCAGCGGTGCCGTTACTGCCACTCGCGGATCCGCTGCCTGAGCCGCCCCCTGTCGAGCTGCCGGAACCTGACCCGGCACTTGTCCCGGCACTCGCCCCGCCAATACTACTGGTGCCGTTAGCTCTTCTGGCTCGACGACTGTCCCCGTCGAAACTGGCGAAGAACGTGGTAAACAGCGTGCTGACCGTCAACGGCGCATTGACCAGCGAATGCACCAGCGCAGTGACATCCGAATAGATCGTCATGAACGGTGTGAACTGCCGCTGAATGGTCGCAAATACGCCCGACAAGGCACTGCGCAGCGCCTGAATGTTGATACGTACCGCGTCCACTGTGGCCATCACCGAGCGGTAGCGCCTGAGCGCCGAATCCAGCAGGCTCTCGGACGCGCCCAGCAACTGCCGTCGCGTATTGAGCGTCGACACGGGAAACTTGAGCGGGTTGGCCGGATAGAATTTCAGGTCCAGTCGGACGAGTCCGCCTTCGTTCAGGTTGTGTGTGACGCCGCACTCGCCAACCTGGACCTGCACACGACCCAACCACGGATGCACCAGCTCGCCGGCACCTTCCTGCTCCAGTGCCTGTAGCAGTCTGTCTCGCTGTTCGAAACAGTCGGGACCGACAATGAACCCCGTCAGCGTATGCACTTTCGACTGTTTGCCCAGCGACTCGAAATAAGGCTCGTCGCGTTGTGGAAACTCATGCAACTGCCCCTTGCGACCTGCCGGAACGACGGCTTTTTCAATGAAAAAACCGACGCCACGGAAAGACGCCGGCAGCAGGCTGTCACGCCATGTACTCATGATCCGGCTCCTGCGCCGAGGGTTCGATAACCGACGTTTGGCGATATCGTCAAACCCGGCTGGTTGGTTTGCACTTGTCCGGCGCGCATGCCCAACGGCGCGTTTTCAAAGCGAATGTTGAGCTCGCCTTCAAGTCGCGGGCCGGCCCCGGCTGCGCCCTGTTGCAACAACAGGCTGCCGGGCGCCAGCGGGGTGGGTACGCCGAGCAATTGGCTGGTCGACGGCACGCCAGTGGCCTGATTGAGCAACTGCTGATTCATGCGAACGTTCTCGACGGCACCGGCCGCCAGAAACGCACCGGTCCCGCCGCCCGGCCCTGCGTTGCGTATCCGCTGTTCTTCCGCGAACCGATTGGCCGTCTCGGTCGCCCTCTGCAGGACAGTCTTATCAGTGTCGCCACCAAACCGGCTCATGATCGGTTCGATGAATGGCTTGATGCCCGCCCACAGACCTGCGAACCAGGTTTTGATCGGCTGCCAGTTCTCGATGACCATGCCCAGCGGCGAAAAACTGAACAGCGTTGCCAGCACATCGGTAAACGGTTGCGCCTCGGCCTTGATGGTTTCCCACAGGCCGGCCAGGTACTCGGACAGCGGCTGCCAGTTGGCCACGACCATGCCCAATGGCGACCACGCAAACAGCGTCTGCAGAAAATCAAAAAACGGCGTGGCCAGCGCCTTGATCACGTCCCACAGCGCAGCAAAGAACTCGGACAACGGCTGCCAGTTGGCCACAACCATGCCCAATGGCGACCACGCAAACAGCGTCTGCAGAAAATCGAAAAACGGCGTGGCCAGCGCCTTGATCACGTTCCACAGCGCAGCAAAGAATTCGGTCAGTGGCTGCCAGTTGGCTGCGATCATGCCCAGCGGCGTCCAAGCGAAGACCGCCTTGAGTACGTCCCACAGCGCCATCACCGGTCCGCGAATCGCCTCCCAGACCGCCTGGAAATAAGGTGCGACGGTCGACCAGTTGGCGATCAGAAAACCTGCCGCCAGCGCGAGGCCGCGCACGATCAGGCCCAGCGGTGACAGGCCCATCACCGCGCTAAGTACGCTCATGGCGGTCGTCGCGGTCATGACCGCAACTTGCAATACACCGAACGCAATCGCAGCGGCCACCACACCCTTGATCACGCCAGGGTGTTCGGCCGCCAGCGCGGCGACCTGAGAAATCATCGGCCCGATCACGGCCATTGCTTCGTTCATCGCCGGCAGGAACATACTGCCGATATTGATGCCCAGACGATCGACACGGTTGGTCATCTCTTTGATGGCAGTGGCCGTGGTCTGGGAGTTGTCTGCGAACTCCTTCTCGATGGAGCCGCTGTTTTGCACGCCCTCCCCGACCTTGGCCAGGTTGGACCTGAGCACATCGAGGTGGGCCAGCAGCGGCGTGATCGCGCCCAGCGATTCGGCACCGAACAGCTGCGTGATGACGTCCGACTGTTTGCCGGGATCAACACTGGAAACCGCCGTCAGAACCTTTTCAATGGTCCCGGACGGGTCACTCTGCATGCCTTGGGTCAGCTGGTTGACGTCGAGCTGCAACGCCTCGAACGCCCCGGCTTTCGCCGCGCCCCCTTCGGTCAACGACTGCATGAAACGCTTCATGCCGCTGGCGGCCACATCGGCCGGCACATCGACGCTGGCCAGGGTTGCGCCCATGGCCGCCAGTTGCCCGGAGGCCATCCCCGCAACCGGCCCGAGCGGGCCCATTGCAGTGACCATGGTGGCGATTTTCTTTTCCAGGTTGTTGCCGCCGAGCACGTTGATCTTCTCGGACAACGCCGTGACCTGCGGCTGAGTCATCTGAAACGATGACCGCCATGAGGCCATCATGTCGCCCGACTCGGCCGCTGTCTGATCGAATGCGACGCCCATTTTCACGGCGTCGCTGGCAAACCCGGTCAGTTCTTCGCGCGGTACATTGGCCTTGGCACCCGCGGCGACAATCGCCGCGATACCGTTGGCGCTTTCCGGCAGCCGTTCACTGAGGTCCAGAATGTCGGAACTCATCTGCTGGAACTGTTGCGGTGTTTCAAAGGTGACCGACCGTTTCACGCCGGCCATGCTGGTCTCGAAACCGATCGCTGCCTTTACCCCGGCAATCAAAGGCCCCGCCAAAGCGTTGTCCGTGACTGCCTTGCCAAGTTCTATGGCCCCCAGACTGGTCTCGAGGCCTTTGACATTGTTGCGGATAGTTGCCAGCGTTGGAGACAGCTGGTCGACGCCGGTAATCAGCGTCTTGATAGTGTCTGCCATCACTCCCCCTGCAGGATCTGGTTGATGCGTTGCGTCTGCAAGATCGACTCGGTGATGACGTCCAGCTCCCTGGACATCATCAGTTCGGGATCGGTCTTCCAGAAATACGCGAGGTCGTAAACGACGGCGATCAGTCCTTCGAGGTCGCTGATGCCGCTGCCATGAAAAAACTCGCAACCTTCCAGCTCAGCGTATTGATGTCGCACAGGTCCATCTGATTGACCGACGAGGGCGGGATGCCGGCGCAGACGGCGATGTACTTCGCCGCCACGTCCAGATCCAGGGAAACTTCCTCGTTCTTGTCGATCCTGTACGGCAGAGCCTTGATAGCCCGCGCTTCCTGCGCCGTAGGGCGCCGGAAGGTCAGTTGCGAAAGGGTTTCGCCGTGCGCTTCGATCGGGCTGGCCAGGTCGATGACTTCACTCATTGCCAGCTCCCCTGATTGCCGTCGAATTGCAGCTCGATGGTGCCGTCGTCAGCTTTGCTGCTCGGCGTATCCACCAGGTAGGCGCCGGACAGGACGTAGGTCTTGCCGTTCTTGAACTCACAGGTGATGGTCATATCCACACCGGTAGTGAGCAGCTTGAGCGGCAGATCCGCGGTATGCACGGCGGTGAATTTCAACCAGGCGGCCTTTTCGGTTTCCTTGTAGTAACCAGGCACGACCGTCTCGCGCTTGATGTTCATCAGAGGCGCTTCGCCGCCGCCGCTGATGGTCAATTGGGTGCCATCCACTTTGATGTAGCAGGTACCCGCAACTTTCTGACCCATGTTGTTTATCTCCAGAATGAAAAAACCCGCACGAGGCGGGCTTGAAAGGGTTGGTTAGGCTTATGCCGCTTCGTCGTACTGCAAGCGGAACTGGTTGAGCAGCGCGAACACGCGCAGGCCGTTGATGTAGTCAGGCGGGAACATCACGTTCACGCGGCTTGGGTCATTGCCGTCACGCTCGACAATCAGGTGCTGGGCGAACGTTTCGGCGTTCTCCACATGACCCTCTTCTTCAAGACGTGCGTATTGCGCAATCAACTCGCCACGGATGGTGCTCGGCGTGATGATCGGCTGGCCGGCACCGAAGCGCGTGCCATCGTTGGCCAGCTTGTGGCGGCCGTACTTGCTGGTGATGATGCCTTGCAGACGACGGATGATGAACGCCGACTGGTGCATGGTTTCACTGTCCAGGTACGAGTTGTCCGCCTGGCCGTAAGCGTTCTTCTGGTAGGTGGTGATCGAACGCTGAATGCGCACGTAACCGCCTTCGTAGTACGCCGTGGCGATGCCGTAACGCAGCAGCGACTCACGCTCGGTCAGGGTGAAACGCTGACTGGCCGGAGCCGGATCGATACCAGGCATGGTGCCGCTCTGGGTCGGACGGCTGGCGTCGGCAGAAATGAACACCGCCGTGCGCGCAGCCAGGGCAGCGGCTTGCAGCCAGACAGGTTGCGGCACACCGTTTTCGACACCCTGCAGGGTGATGTGCTGATCGTTGCGCAGTTGACCTGCGGCCACCAGCGTACCGACCGTGCCGCGCTTGGCGCTGTAAACGTGACCGTACAACTGACGCGCCCAGCTCCAGCGACCGGTGCTGTCGTCCATTGCCGCTTTCCAGGCATCCAGCGTGGCGGTGTCGGTCCAGGGCATGCAGATGAACTCGAACGGCTCATCGCCCAGCGCAGCCAGTGCCTTGAGCTGATCAGGCGTACCTACGCCACCAGTCATGGCGGTGACTGCCGCCGTCAGGCCGGCAGGAATGACTTCGCCATTGGTCTTGCCCTGGCGATTGAATTCCAGCTGGATGTCATTGCCGCTTGCCCCGCTCCATTTGCAGGAAAGGGTCAGCACACCCGCTTCGACAGCCGCGGTGATCGGCAGATCAGGTGTGGCGTTGATTTTCACCGACAGTGCCGTGGCCGCCTGGGCAGCGGTTGCGCCATTAACGACAGTGGCCTGCACTCGCATGCCGCCGACATACAGGTTCAGCAGACCGGCTTCGGTCGCCGCCCCGCTGAGGGTGACTTTCGCGCCGGCCTTGGCGCCTTCGGTATTGAGCAGCGGCAGGCACCAGACTTCGCCGGTGGGGTCCGCCTTGCGCCAGGTTTCATACATGGCGGCCAGCATGGAGCCCTGACCGCCGATGTTTTTCGCCAACGCCACGCTTGGCACCAGCACCAGAGAACCCAGTTCAGGGCCGGACACATCGTCGTTGACCTGCGCAACGATCAGTCGACGCATGCTGGCCGACGCGCTGTTGGCGGCCGAGTTGTCCATCTCCGCATAAAACAGCGGAACGCGAACATCGGATGGAATGTTGTTAAAGCTGATAGCCATTGTTTGGCTTCCTCTTGGTTAAGCCGTGAAGGCTTGATGGGTGGTGGTGGATTGCTCGGTTTTGAGGGTGATGTCGCCGTCGTTCTGACGACGCTGCCACCAGGCGTTGAAGGTCACCTGCCGGCCTTCGACGGGCAGCAAATCGCCCGCCTCCGGATCCGGCACAGTGCGGCCCTCGGCCGGTACTACAGTGATGCGTTGAGTCATGGGGTTACCTCTGCTGTGAACTTCGCTTCGATACGGCCATCAGGGCCGGGGGATTTCAGGTTCGGATCTGCGGGGTCAACGCAGTCCATCTCAATGGTGGCGCCGGTAAACCCGGGCAAACCATCCAGATACGCTTCGTGCCAGGTCTCGGCAGGCTGATCGGAGGTATTGCGGCCCAGTTGAAACTGCGCTGCAAAGCCGAAGCGATACGTCACCCGGTCGCCGCTGATCTGCACCAGCGCGCCACCGGTGTACTGCATCGCGTCGTAATCGTGATCCGGGTTCCAGCCCACCAGCGCACGCCACAGTTCGGCGCGCAGGGCATGCAGTTGCTCACTGGCTTCCTGCCCGCGCTTGTCACCGCCATCGAGCACCACCACGACATCGATCGTGTCGGTGATGTTCTGGCGAATGACGTTCTGCAAATCGTTGGCGGTGGACTGATCGCCAGTGGCAATCACGTACGCCGACGGGTGGGCGAGCTGATCACCGAGGGCGACCGCCGCCCAGTCGATACCGGCACTGATTCGCCCGGCAAAGCTCGGGCAGGTCGCCTGCAAGTGGGCAACTATCGGGGTTATCTTCATGAGGGGTTCCGCGTGTGTTGAAGGTTGATTGCGGCGTGGGAAACGCCTACTGGTTCGCCTTGCCCAACGCCTCATCAGCCTTGTCTGCAGCACGGCTGGCCGTGTGAGCGGCCTGATTGGCAATTGATGCAGCACTCTCGACCTTGTCTGCCGCCTGGGTGGTGGTTTCGGCCAGCCTGTCCAGGCGCCGGTCGCGCTTGCCCAGTGCTGCGTCGTAGGCATTGCGAACCTCGGCCAGCTGCTGCGTATGCTCGGCATTCGCCGACCACTGCCCGGCCTGAAAACCGAGCATCAGGCAGCCAGCGATCAGCAGCACGGAAATCAGCCAGACCTCCAGGCGCCGCCACCAATGGCGAGCGATGAAATCAATTGCGCATCTGTGCATCGTTTGCACCTCCGAGTTGGGATCGCAGCCGGGCTATTTCGGCGCTTTGCGTGGTGACCTTGTCGGTGAGTTGAACGATGTGGCTGGTGAGGGCTTCGATCTTGCCCTCCATCCGCCCAACCGCTGCGGCGAGCTCGTTGCGCTCCTTGGCGAACTGATCAGCCCGCGCTTCAGCTTCCTTGCGCGCCTGGCGCTCGGAGTCGAGCAGTTCATTGAGGCGGCGCACCGTACCGATGTCCGCGTTGTCCATCGCCCGGTCTGTTGCATCTCTGGAAAGAAACTTGCGCAGCCATAGAAAGCCGCCAAGCAGAATTGTGCCCGTGCCGCCCAGCCAGGTAGCTGTGCCTGGGCCTAGGTCGGTTGGGTCCATTGGTGCTCCGTAATAGGGTGGTGGACTCTCAGGGCCCTCGAAAATCGAAAGCCTGAATAAACTGGAAAGAGCCCCTTGATGCGGGGCTCCGTTGTTGGGTCAGAACGGAATGACTCGCACCGTCATGCTTGTGCATAACCCCATAGGGCAATGCGCTCGGCAAAGTACGGTGTGACCAGTGCGACGGTCTCCGCCTGATTGCTGGCCTCCAGGCTCATCTTTTCGCCATCGGTGCCTGGCCCCGTGACCCACAGTGTCACTGGCACTTTTTCCGCCTTCGCTTTATCGAGCAGGTTTTTCAGCGCGGTGCGACCGGCAGCCGTTGGCGGAATCCCTGTTTCGCCGATAAATGCAGCCATCTTGTTGGTCTTGGCATAGGTCAGAAACGGACCCACGATTTCATCGCGCAGAACGGTCGGCGAGATCAGGTCGTTGTTATTGGCGTAGGCACCGCTGGAGCTTTTATCGTAATCGCCGTAAGCATGGGCTTCCCAGACAATTGCATTGGCCGGGTCGACGATCTTCGACTGAAGGTTGGCAGAGACGGTGGCCCAGTTTCTGGCGCTTGCAAACTCAAGCCCACAAATGAACACCGGCTTTTTCGAGCTGTTGCGCAACGCCTGCAGCACGGTATTCATCGTGCTGATGTACAGCGCCTCAAGAGCAGGGAACGTAATGTAGTCCTTGGCACCCACCGTAGTATTCGAATACGGCTCGTTACCCAACCCCCAGCCCAGCACCATCGGATCGTCGCATTCGGTGACCAGCTTCTGGTGAAAGTTGGCCAGGTGAACGGCGCTCCAGAAAGTGCCACTGACACCGTTCCCATCCTTGATCAATACCGACTCGGTTGCCTTCCAGCCGTTCTGATTACCGGCCTCCGCGGCAGGAAGAATGCGCCCGGTCAGGTTCCCGTTTGCATCGGTTTCGTAGCGATGCAAACGCATGTAGTGGTGCGGATCAGGAATGATTCTGGCCTCGCCATTGGAGTCTTCACGAATCCAGCCAAGCATTTCTTTCCAGCGCTTCACGAAGTCGGTATTCAGGTTCGCCCCTTGGCCTGGCAAGCCGTCCAGAGTCGACAGCTGAATAGCGCGCTGAAGTTCGAACGGGAAACGGATCAGACGCACGCCCCGATTCTTGACCCAGGTAGTGATGGTTCCACGATTGGGCCACTGATAATGAGTCCCTGCCTCGCCCGGCACGATCTGCCCGGCGTTTGCCACTGAACCCAGGTTGATACCTACCAGCGGAATATTCTTGAGCTGGCTGATAGCAGAACTGCTATTGGACATGATTAATACCTCTGGTTAGCACCGCGAGGCAGCAACGACGCTGCTGTACCTCTGTCGCTCAACGGCGATAACTCGAGGCTCGTGGCCTTCACATGATTCAACGTTCCGCAGCGGGAACATTTGATCTGGAGCTCTGTGTACTCACCCATGCGGGCCAGCAGCTTCTTGCACTGCCCGCATCGATAGTCCTTCAACATGTGCACTGGCCTCCGTGTGCCTGGCCCAATGAAAAACCCCGCCGAAGCGGGGTTTTGTTTGGGTCGCGAGTGACCGGTTGTGGCTGTTGATCAGCCTGTTTCCGGCTGCTGCCCTGAGGCGCAAATCGCATATCGTGGGACCTTTTTACCCCCCTCCGGAAAGCCTGGGAAGGGGCAGTTTCGGGGTGGGTCGAGTTTGACCGGAGTTCAACACGAGTTCGGCCACAGCTGTGCAATCGACCCGGATAAACGGCGTGAAACCGTGTCTTCATTTACCCTTGCGCAGCCTTGTCGGCGACGGCGTTGTTGCTTCTGGAAGCGCTGCGCTCAGCGAGAATCGCCAGCACTTGCTGGTGAAGCTTGTTGATCCAGTTGCGATAGGTGCGGTCTGCGCCTTCATTGATGCCCACCAGACGCATCTGCTCGCGCACCGGCAACGACTCGACATAACGCAATGTCGCCAGTTGCGCCAGTTCAGGCCCGCGGCTCTTTGCAGGGCTGCGCGAAAGCTGCGCCACAGCCGCCTCGACTTCGCTGCTTATATAGTCCAGGCCGCTGCCATTACCCACCAGTGCGCGCGAGCCGGGTGTGCGACGCGGAATGTACGCGCCCCACTCCATGATCCCGGCCATCGGGCTGCTCAGTCCGCCGCCCAGGCCAATGCGCATGCGCTGTTCCCCCCAATGCTGCATCACGGCTTCTATTTTCTCGATCATCGTGTCTCTCCTGTAGGACCTTTCTGAAACGCTGCGCAGCGTCTTTCACTGCGCAGAACCAAGGCCTTACAATACATTTTGTATTTTTATGACACAACGAAGCATTACATTATGTATATTGCTCAACACCCTACAGCCTGTATGATTCGACGCATGAACAGAAAATGGTATGAAGTCGCAAGACAGGTCATGGAAACCCAGCAGATCAGCCAGGAAGAGATGGCTGAGCGGATGGGCGTGACGCCCGGCGCGGTAGGGCATTGGCTGAATGGCAAGCGTGAGCCGAAGATCGAGGTTATCAATCGGTTCCTGACCGAACTCGGCCTGCCGATTCTCACCACCTCCATTCCGGCCAGCGAGCCCGGCATGCACAACGTGGAGCCCACGGTGCAGCCCTCGCGTTTCTATCGCTATCCGGTCATCAGCTGGGTAGAGGCCGGTGGCTGGAGTGAAGCCGTCGAGCCCTACCCTGCCGGCTATTCGGACACCTTCGAGATCAGCGACTATAAAGCCAAGGGCAGAGCCTTCTGGCTGGTGGTCCGTGGCGATTCGATGACCGCACCCGCAGGCCAGAGCATTCCTGAAGGCATGTTGATTCTGGTCGACACCGGAATCGAGCCCACTGCCGGCAAGCTGGTCATCGCCAAACTGCCGGAAAGTAACGAGGCCACGTTCAAAAAACTGGTCGAAGACGCCGGACGCTACTTTCTCAAGCCGCTGAACCCCGCCTACCCGACCCTTGCGGTGACCGAGGAGTGCAAACTGATCGGTGTCATCAGGCAGATGACAATGCGTCTCTGACCCGGCATGCCACGTCCAAGCCCCGATAACCGGGGCTTTTTCATGCGCCACTGTTTCGTCCCGGGCAGGTGTCCGTGTAGGAAACATTTGTAGCTTGCGTGAGAAACACCCCTCAATTACTGTATGCACATACAGTAAAAAGGAGTTCACTCATGCTCAAGCAGTTCCCCGACACCTCGCAACATGACGCTTACCTGGCCTTGGCACAGCGCATTCAGGACGCTATCACCAGTGACAAGGCGCAGATCGAGCATCAGGTCCTGCTGATCAGGGAGCCTGGCGAATCGGTGGCTCACTGGGAGCGCATCATGGATCAGATCAGCGAGGCCGAAGGTATCAGCGTCACCCGCAACCCTGAAAACGGCACTGCTCGCGTGTCCTGGTACATCGATTCCCTGTGAGACGAACAATACAAATCGTATTTAAAATACAAACTGTATTGTCACGATGCGCTACATATCGTATTGTTTGTCTGCACCCCATCTCGGGAGTACTCACATGCAAACCACAGGGAGTCATGGAATGAACGAAATACTGGATCAACTTCGCAAAGAATTCGCCACGCCGTGCCCTTCACTGAGCGCCGTCCGAGAACGTTATTTTTCGCACCTGTCGAACGACAGGAATCTGCTGCGCAAGATCAACGCAGGACGCATCGACTTGAAGGTCAGCCGCACAGGCGGCAGTCGTCAGGGTCACCCCTTCGTGTACCTGCATGACCTGGCCAACTACCTGAGCGCCATCGTGACCAACAGGGCAGCCTGAGGTCAAAAAAGCACCGCCGCAGCGCGATAATGTTCATCGAACTTTGCAGCCATGAAAAATCTTGCTACGTTTCCAGTACAAAACAAAAACAATCGGGATCCGTTCATGACCAAGACATCGAGGCGCTGGCCCTTCGCGGCCTGCCTGTTATCGCTTGCCTGCGGCAGCGCTGCTGCCGCGCCCTATTCGACCATGGTGGTGTTCGGTGACAGTCTCGCCGATGCCGGGCAGTTTCCGGACACCGCCGGGCCCAGAGGCTCCACGCTCAGGTTCACCAATCGTGTCGGCCCCACCTATCAGGACGGCAGCGGTGAAGTGTTCAACCTGAACTCGTCGACGCTGATCGGCAGGATGCTCGGTGTGCCGTCAGGAGATCTGGCGGCGTCGACGTCACCGGTCAATGCTGCGCTGGGAGTGCCCGATGGCAATAACTGGGCGGTCGGCGGCTATCGGACCGATCAGATTCTCGACTCGATCAACTCGCAATCCACCGTCGTCGACCCGAACACCGGCACGCTGCTGCGCAGCCGGACAGGTTATCTGCCCGCCAACGGTTTTCGCGCTGACCCCAACGCTCTTTACTACCTGACCGGAGGCGGCAACGATTTTCTGCAAGGTCGCGTGTTGAGTGCCAGCAGCGCCGCGCAAGCCGCCAATCAGCTGGCGGACAGCGCGCAAGCCCTGCAACAGGCCGGTGCGCGCTACATCATGGTCTGGTTGCTGCCGGACATCGGTAAAACGCCAGCCTTGAGCGGTTCGCCACTGGCTTCGGCCACCTCGGCACTCAGCGCGGGCTTCAATCAGCAACTGGTCAGCCGACTGGCGCAGATCAATGCGCAGATCATTCCGCTGAACGTTCCATTGCTGATCAATGAGATCCTCGCTGAACCGGCACGCTTCGGGTTCGATCCCAACGAGAATCTGGTCAGCACCTGTTTCAGCGGCAATAGCTGCCGGGAGAGCACCACCAACGGCAGGTCCAGTGCGACGCCGAATCCGGACCGGCTGTTCTTCAACGATCGCGTGCACCCGACCGAGGCCGGACAGAGGTTGCTGGCCGACTACGCCTACTCGCTGCTTTCCGCCCCTTGGGAAGTCTCCCTGCTGCCGGAAATGGCCAATGGCACGCTGCGTATGCATCAGGACGAAATTCGCGCCCAGTGGCTCAGCGACTGGGGCAACTGGCAAGGTGTCGGGCAGTGGCAGAGCATGCTTTCGGCAGGCGGTCAGAAAATGGACTTCGACGCGCAGGACAGCTCGGCTGATGCTGACGGAAGAGGCTATAACCTGACCATAGGCGGCAGCTACCGGTTTGCCGAAAACTGGCGCACAGGGGTTGTCGCCGGCGCGTATCGCCAGAATCTTGAGGCCGGCCCAAGAGACTCGGACTACAAACTCAACAGCTACATCGCCACTGCGTTCCTGCAGTATCAGGCCAACCACTGGTGGGGTGATCTGGCAGTGTCGGGCGGCAAACTGGACTACGAAAATGCCGAGCGCAAGTTCGCGCTGGGCGTCAGCGAAGGTCAAGAAAAAGGCGATACCGACGGTGAAATGTGGGCTGCCAGCGGGCGAGTGGGCTTCGACATCGCGGGCCCGACCAGTCGCTGGCATCTGTCGCCTTTCGTCAGCGCCGATTACGCGCACATCGATGTCGACGGCTACTCGGAAAAAGGCGACCGCTCGACCGCGCTGACCTTCAGTGACCAGACGCGCAAATCGCGGCGTGCAGGCGTGGGTGTGCAGGGCAAATTCCAGGTGACACCGAGCACACAGGTATGGGGAGAAGTTGCCCATGAGCGGGAGTTCGAGACCGATCAGCAGGACGTAACCATGGCGCTCAACAGTGTCCAGTCAGTGGGTTTCACGCTGGAAGGCTACACGCCGCAACGCGACCTGAACCGGGCAACCCTGGGCGTCAGCCAGAAGCTGACTCAGGACCTGACACTGCGCGGCAATTACAACTGGCGCAAGAACGATGACGTGACCCAGCAAGAGGTGAATGTCGCGTTGAGTCTGAGTTTTTAGACTGCCGCAGGAGGGAGCGTGAGGGACGATGATCTGACTATCGTGCCCATGCTCCGCGTGGGCATGCCGTTCTGGACGCTCCGCGTCCTATCCTGAGAACTGCGGCGCGGTGCGGATCGGTGACGCGGAGCGTCACCCACGGCATTCCCACGCTGGATCGTGAGGAACGATAGCTCTCTAACTACCGTTCATTACCAGAGCAGCAAGCCTGCTCAACCCTCGGCAGTCTGCGAGGCCAGGGCCACGGCGCGGAACATGGCGCGGCGTTTGTTCAGGGTTTCTTCCCATTCCAGCACTGGCACGGAGTCGGCGACAATGCCGCCACCGGCCTGTACATGCAGCTCACCGTTCTTGATTACCGCAGTCCGAATCGCAATCGCCGTGTCCATGTTGCCGTTCCAGGCCAGATAACCGACTGCCCCGCCATAGACGCCGCGCTTGACCGGCTCCAGCTCATCGATGATTTCCATGGCGCGGATCTTCGGTGCTCCGGACAGGGTGCCGGCCGGCAGAATCGCGCGCAGAGCGTCCATCGCGCTCAGCCCGCTTTTCAACTGGCCTGTAACGTTGGACACGATGTGCATCACGTTGGAATAACGCTCGATGACCATTTTCTCGGTCAGTTTGACCGTGCCAATCTCGGACACCCGACCGGTATCGTTGCGGCCAAGATCGATGAGCATCAGGTGTTCGGCGATTTCCTTGTGATCGGAAAGCAGGTCTTCTTCCAGCGCGCGATCCGCCTCTTCGGTGGCGCCACGAGGGCGAGTACCGGCAATCGGACGCACGGTGATCAGGTTGTCCTCGACCCGCACCAGCACTTCCGGCGAACTACCGACGACATGGAAGTCGCCGAAGTTGAAGAAATACATGTAAGGCGTCGGGTTGAAGCAGCGCAGCGCCCGATACAGATCGATGGGCGCGGCGCTGAAATCGATGGACATGCGCTGTGACGGGACAACCTGCATCACGTCGCCAGCGAGGATGTACTGCTTGATCGTGTCGACCGCCGCCTCGTAATCGTCCTGAGTAAAGCTGGAGCGAAACACCGGGTCGGCAGCCGGAGGCCGGTCCAGATCAAGACCGCGGCGCGGCGTGATAGGCTGACGCAGCTTGTGCATCAGTTCATCGAGCTGCGCCACACCACTTGCGTAGGCGTCCTGCTGCGCCGGATCGATCAGCACGATGGCGTGCATCTTGCCCGCCAGGTTGTCGAACACCACGACCGCGTCAGACACCATCAACAGGATATCCGGCACGCCCAGCGGGTCAGGATTCGGGCAGTTGGCCAGACGCTTCTCGACATAGCGCACACAGTCGTAGCCAAAGTAGCCCACCAGCCCGCCGTTGAAGCGTGGCAGCCCGGCAATCGTCGGCACGTTATAGCGCGCCTTGAAGGTCTCGACGAAGTCCAGGGGGTCTTCGACATCCAGGCTTTCGATCTCGACGCCATCATGGGTCACGCTGACGTGATGACCATGCACGCGCATCACGGTGCGGCATGGCAGGCCGATGATCGAATAACGCCCCCACTTCTCGCCGCCCTGAACCGACTCCAGCAGGTAGGAGTTGGGCTGGTCGGCAAGCTTGAGGTAGATCGACAGCGGTGTGTCGAAGTCGGCCAAGGTTTCGCGGGCAAGCGGGATGCGGTTGTAGCCTTCAGCGGCCAAACGCAGGAATTCTTCACGGTTCATGAGCAACCTCGTGGTTTGAGGACAAAACGGTCAGGTAGGCAAACGTGCCGGCAGGCCGGCCAGAATCAGGTCAGGCGCGCCAACGCCAGCGGGCCAGGGCCTTGATGACTTTCATCCAGAGTTTGCGAGTGACCACCACGATTGATTCTCTTGAGGAGGGACGTTTGATGTCGGGCAACAGTATCTCAGCGTCCATGTCCAGGCAACCGGGAATCAGCCTGCGCAGATCATCGATGACCATCGCCGGGTTTTCCTCGGCAATCGGCCGCCCATGGTTGTAGCCATAGCTCAGCGCGACGCAGGCCACACCGGCAGCCTTGGCCGCCTGAACATCACTGCGCGAGTCGCCGACGAACAGTGATTGCGAGGCCGGTACGCCGGCCATTTTCATCACGAAAAACAGTGCAGCAGGATCGGGCTTTTTCTGCGGCATGGTGTCACCGCCGATGATCCAGCGAAAGAAACGCCCCAGTTTCATCTCGTCCAGCAGCGGCGCGACGAAGCGCTCCGGCTTGTTGCTGATGAGGGCCATTTCGACACCCATTTTCTGCAGCCACTTGAGGGTTTCGCGCACGCCGGGATAGACCACGGTGAACTCATGCTTCTGCGCATAAGCGCGCATGAAGATCTCCAGGCCCTGCTCGGCCAGCGCGTCATCGACCCCGCTGTGGTCGAGGTTGTTGGCCAGCGCGCGGCGTACCAGCACCGGCGCACCGTTGCCCACCCAGGACCGCACCGATTCCAGCCCGGCGATCGGACGCCCCAGCTCGGCGAGCATGGTGTCCACCGCCACGGCCAGATCGGGCACCGAGTCCACCAGGGTGCCGTCCAGGTCGAACATGATCAGCTTGGGAAGTTTGCCTGCAAACAGCTGCTCGAAGCCGCTCATGCGCGGGATGACGCCAGTTCTGTGCGCATCTTTTCGATCACTTCACGGTAGTCCGGTGCATTGAAAATGGCTGAACCGGCGACGAAGGTATCAGCACCTGCCGCTGCAATTTCGCGGATATTGTTGACGTTCACGCCGCCGTCGATTTCCAGGCGGATGTCGCGTCCGGAAGCATCGATCAAGGCGCGTGCTTCACGCAGCTTGTTGAGCGTGCCGGGAATGAACTTCTGCCCGCCAAAACCGGGGTTGACGCTCATGAGCAGGATCATGTCGACCTTGTCCATGACGTATTCGAGCAGGTTCAACGGCGTTGCCGGGTTGAACACCAGGCCCGCCTTGCAGCCACCCTCGCGGATCAGCTGCAGCGAACGATCAATATGCTGGGTCGCTTCCGGGTGAAAGGTAATGTAGGTGGCACCGGCCTCGATGAAGTCGCCGATGATGCGATCCACCGGGCTGACCATCAGGTGCACGTCAATCGGTGCGGTGACGCCATATTTGCGCAACGCGCTGCACACCATCGGACCAATGGTCAGGTTCGGGACATAGTGATTGTCCATGACATCGAAGTGGACAAAGTCGGCGCCGCTGGACAGCACGTTGTCGACTTCCTCACCCAGACGGGCAAAGTCAGCGGAAAGAATCGATGGGGCAATAACGAAGGGCTGCATGACGCACCTGTTTGAGCAGAATCACGGTGCGCGGATTGTACGCCAAGCTTCGCCCGGAGCGGTAAGCCTCAAGCTGCACGCCAATGGATTCGCCCTGGCTGGCTGCTTGAGACTTGTCGCGCTCGGTTACTGAGCCGTTCTGAGTTTTTCGCTGCGCCCGCGCAACCACTCGAGCACCAGCAGCAAGACCACCGAAAAACCGATCAGCAAGGTCGCAGCGGCGGCGATGGTCGGGCTGAGGTTTTCGCGTATGCCGCTGAACATCTGCCGAGGCAGGGTCGCCTGTTCCGGTCCGGCGAGGAACAACGTGACCACCACTTCGTCGAACGAGGTCGCGAAGGCGAACAGCGCGCCGGAAATCACCCCTGGCGCAATCAGTGGCAGGGTCACGCGCCGGAAGGCGGTCAGTGGCGAGGCACCAAGGCTGGCAGCCGCACGCACCAGATTGTGATTGAAACCCTGCAAGGTCGCCGACACGGTGATGATCACGAATGGCACACCCAGCACCGCATGGACCAGAATCAGCGAGGTGTAGCTGTTGCCCAGGCCCAGCGGCGCGAAGAACAGGTAACTGGCGACGCCGACAATCACCACCGGCACCACCATCGGCGAAATCACCAAGGCCATGACCAGCGCCTTGCCAGGGAAGTTGCCGCGGGTCAGGCCGATCGCTGCCAGCGTGCCGAAGCCCATCGCCAGCAGGGTCGCGGCCGGGGCGACGATCATGCTGTTCTTCAGCGCGCGCATCCACTCGGCGGAGTTGAAGAAGTCCTGATACCACTGCAACGAGAAGCCTTGCAGCGGGTAGACCAGAAAGCTGCCGGAGTTGAATGACAGCGGCACGATGACCAATACCGGAAGCACGAGAAACAGCAGCACCAGGGTGCAGATGATGCGCAAGGCGTAATACCAGAGGCGCTCGATCGGCGATGTGTAAGGGTTCAGCATGGTGACACTCCTCAGCTCAGACGCAGGCGGCTGGCGCCGACCAGCCAGCTATAAATCAGGTACAGCACGATGGTCGCCAACAGCAGCAGCCCGCCGAGCGCGGTGGCCATGCCCCAGTTGATGCTGGTGTTGGTGTAGAAGGCGACGAAGTAGCTGACCATCTGATCGTTCGGGCTGCCCAGCAAAGCCGGGGTGATGTAGTAGCCAATCGACAGAATGAACACCAGCAGGCAGCCGGCGCCGATCCCGGCGTAAGTCTGCGGGAAGTACACGCGCCAGAAGCTCGCAAACGGGTGGCAGCCCAGCGAAATCGCAGCGCGCATGTAGGTCGGGGAGATGTTCTTCATCACGCTGTAGATCGGCAGGATCATGAACGGCAGCATGATGTGCACCATCGAGATGTACACGCCGACGCGGTTGAAGACCAGCTCCAGCGGCTTGTCGATGATGCCCATCGCCAGCAACGCACTGTTGATCAGACCGCTGGACTGCAACAACACGATCCAGGCAGCCACGCGCACCAGAATCGAGGTCCAGAACGGCAGCAGCACCAGAATCATCAGCAGGTTGCTCTGCCGGGCGGGCAGGCTGGCCAGCAGATAGGCCAGCGGATAAGCCAGTACCAGACAGATCGCGGTAATCACCAGGCCCATCCAGAACGTGCGGGCGAAGATGTCCAGATAGATCGCCTGGTCCGGGGTCGCCGGGGCGACTTCGCCGAGGTCATCGATACGATGGTCGACGGCCGCCAGCAGGTAATACGGCGTAACACTGCTGGTATTGCGGCGCACCGCCTGCCAGTACGCCGGGTCGCCCCAGCGCTCGTCCAGTGCTTCGAGCGCTTCTTTATAAGAGGCAGGCTCGGTCTTGAACGGCAGCGCGCGGGCGGTCTTGCTCAGCAGGCTGCGATAACCGGCCAGTTCCATGTTCAAACGCTTGGACAGATCGCCCAGCGTGGAATTCTTGCGTGTTTCGGCCAGGTCCAGGCTCATTGCCTTGTAGACCGACTCGGGCGGCAGCCCTTTTCCATCCCACTTTTGCACTTCGACCACAGTGGTCGGCAGTGCAGTCACGACTTCCGGGTTGCCAACACTCTTGTAGAGCAGCGCGGCGATGGGCACCAGAAACACCAACAACAGGAAAATCACCAACGGCGCGATCAGTGCCTGAGCCTTCCAGCGGTTGACCCGCTCGGCGCGAGCGAGACGTTGCTTCAAGTTGGGGCTGGCGCCTTCAGTCAGGGGCACGGCGATGGCCATAGCAAACTCCGGGATCTTTCAACGAGGGGGCGCTCCCCGTTTCAGGGAGCGCCCGGTTCTGACTCAACGCAAATGACTTACTTGGCAGCCCAGGCAGTGAAACGCTGCTCGAGGGATTCGCCGTTGTCGGTCCAGAACGCCACGTCCATCTGCACCTGATCCTTGATGTTCTCAGGCGTGGTCGGCATGTTCTGCAGGGTTTCCTTGTCCAGCAGCTTGACCGCCTGGGTGTTGGCCGGGCCGTAGGCAATGTTCTGCGAGTAGGTCTTCTGCTGATCGGGGCTCAGCATGTAGGCGATGAACTTCTTCGCGGCATCGGCGTTTTTCGAACCCTTAGGGATGGCCCAGGCGTCGAAGTCGTACACGCCGCCAGTCCACACGACCTTGAGGTTGCTTTCCTTCTGCACGGCGGCGATCCGGCCGTTGTAGGCCGAGCTCATCACCACATCACCGGAAGCCAGGTACTGCGGCGGCTGTGCGCCAGCTTCCCACCACTGAAGGTTTGGCTTGAGCTCATCCAGCTTTTTGAACGCGCGGTCCTGGCCATCTTTGCTGGCCAATACCTTGTAGACGTCTTTCGGCGCAACGCCGTCGGCCATCAGGGCGAATTCCAGGGTGTACTTGGCGCCTTTGCGCAGGCCGCGCTTGCCTGGGAATTTCTTGGTGTCCCAGAAATCGGCCCAGCCGCTGGGTGCAGTGCTGACCTTGTCAGCGTTGTACGCCAGCACGGTGGACCAGACGAAGAAGCCGGCACCACAGGTGGTGATGGCGCCAGGCACGAAGTCAGCGGCATTGCCCAGCTGTTTCGGGTCCAGCTCTTCGAACATGTCTTCGTCGCAACCACGCGCCAGTTCCGGCGATTCGACTTCTACCAGGTCCCAGGAAACGCTCTTGGTGTCGACCATGGTTTTGACCTTGGCCATTTCCCCGTTGTACTCACCGGCGATGATCTTGCCGTTGCCGGCCTTTTCCCAAGGCGCGTAAAACGCTTTTTCCTGAGCGGCCTTGTTGGCACCGCCAAAGGAGATGACGGTCAGGTCGGTGGCAGCCATGGCCTGCGCGGCGCACATCAGGCCCAACGTGATAGCGGTGAACTTCAAAGACTTCAACATAGGTTCTTTTCTCCACGAGCAGTGTTGGTAAGCGATTGGGATGGGCGATCAGGTCGCCTCTGTTATTGCTTTTATTGATAGATCAATGCACTTGCTGCAAGGGGTCGAGCGCGCGGACGTGCTCGACTTGCCAGCCGATCGGCACGACATCGCCCACGCTGAGCGTCGGGTCCAGTTCAGCAATCGGCTGTTTGACGAAGAAGTCGTTCTTGCCTGCCACTTCCAGGCGCACGCGAACGTGGTCGCCCAGATAGATGAACTCGGCCACACGACCGGAAAACCGGTTGGCACAGCTCTCGCTGCGACCATTGAGGTTAATGCGCTCGGGACGGATCGACAGGGTCACCGGACCGCCAGGCTGACCGACGTTGATCGCCAGTGCGTGGACTTTCTCGCCACGCTCCAGCTCGACCACACAGCGGTCGCCGTCCTGGCTGACCAGACGTCCATTGAGGCGGTTGTTCTCGCCGATGAAGTTGGCCACGAAGGTGTTCTTCGGCTCTTCGTACAGGCTGCGGGGCGGTGCGATCTGTTGAATCTCGCCCTGATGGAAGACAGCGACCCGGTCGGACATGGTCAGGGCTTCGCCCTGGTCGTGGGTCACATAGACCACGGTCACACCCAGGCGCTGGTGCAGGTGCTTGATCTCCATCTGCATGTGTTCGCGCAGCTGCTTGTCGAGAGCACCGAGCGGCTCATCCATCAGCACCAGCTGGGGTTCGAACACCAGCGCGCGTGCCAGCGCCACGCGTTGCTGCTGGCCACCGGACAACTGCGCCGGGTAGCGATGCGCAAACGTGTCCAGCTGGACCATGCCCAGTGCCTTTTTGACCTTCTCGCCGACGTCGGTCTTGCTCATGCCACGCACCGACAACGGGAACGCCAGGTTCTCGGCCACAGTCATGTGCGGAAACAAGGCGTAGTTCTGAAACACCATGCCGATGTCGCGTTTGTGCGGCGGCACGTTGTTGATGGCGCGGCCACCGAGGAGGATTTCACCAGCCGTCGGGGTCTCGAAACCGGCCAGCATCATCAGGCTGGTGGTCTTGCCCGAGCCAGACGGACCGAGCAGGGTCAGGAACTCGCCCTTGCGAATGTCCAGGTTGAGGTCTTTGACGATCAGTGCTTCGCCGTCGTAGCTCTTCTGCACACCACGAAAGCTGACCAGAACATCATTTGCTCCAGCGCTTGTATCGACGTCGCTCATTACCCACACCTTTGTTTTGTCTGCGTGGGCTCAAGCCTAGAGCAGCCTGAAGCCCCGGAAAATCGGGGGCCGGGAGAGAATCGCCTAGGCTGGCTGGAAGGCCAGGGGTAGGGATTGCCCTACAGAGATGGCGCGATTGGATATGTCGGTTCCTCCCCTTCTCGACGCGCGGCATCGCAAGAGGACGCAGAGCGTCCCGAACGGCATACCCACGCGGAGCATGGGCACGATAGCGTTCTCAAGGACGCCTATCGTTCCGCACGGTATGCCCACGCAGAGCACAAGAACAATAGCGTTCTCAAGGACGCCTATCGTTCCGCACGGTATGCCCACGCAGAGCACAAGAACAATAGCGTTCTCAAGGACGCCTATCGTTCCGCAGGCTCCGCGTGGGAATGCAGGTCTCGACGCTCTGCGTCGCAAAGGGGCGCGGGGTGTCAGGTGTCGTTTTCAGACTCAGAGCAGCTTGTGCTCCATTGCATACTTGACCAGATCGGCCAGCGAGTTGAGTTTCATTTTTTGCATCAGCCGCGCCTTGTGGGTGCTGATGGTCTTGCTGCTCAAGGCCAGTTGCTGAGCGATGTCATTGACGTTGGCGCCCTGGGCGAGGCGCTCGAATACTGAAAACTCGCGCTCCGACAGCAGCGAGTGCAGAGGCCGGCTGTCGGTGAGGCCGACTTCGAAGACCATGCGGTCGGCCAGATCCGGATCAATATAACGCCCGCCGGCTGCCACCCGGCGAATGGCCGTCAGCAGCAGCGCCGGATCGCTGTCCTTGGTGGCATAACCTGCCGCGCCGACCTTCAATGCACGCGCAGCCATCTGCGCCTCATTGTGCATCGACAGCACCAGAATGGCCGGCGGGTTGGTCAATGCGAGAATCCTCGGTATCGCCTCAAGCCCGTTGACGCCGGGCATGGAGATATCCAGCAGCACCACTTCGCAGGCCACATGACGCAGGGTTTCGAGCAACTGTTCGCCATTGCTCGCCTCGCCCACCACTTGCAGATCTCTGGCCAAGCCAATCAATTGCTTGATTCCTTCGCGCACGATGGTGTGGTCTTCGGCTACCAAAACACGAATCACTGTCTTCGCTCCTGTGCGAGGGTGTCCAGCGGGATATAGGCGCGCAAGGTTGTGCCCTCACCCACCTCACTGTCCAGCTCCAGTCGGCCACCGAGCATCAGCACCCGCTCGCGCATCCCGACCAGACCGAACGAAACCGCCCTGCCTGACTCGATGACAAACCCCTGCCCGTCATCGGCGACGCTCATGCACATCATGCCGTCCTGCAGCGTCAGACTGATCTCTACCGTGTGTGCACGGGCATGGCGCATCACATTGGTCAGGGCCTCCTGAAGGATCCGGAACATGCCTGTAGCCCGGGCATCGCTGAGCGCCGGGAGATTGTCCGGCACCTGCACCAGACAAGGGATCTGCGTGCGCGCCTCGAAACGGCGCGCCTGCCATTCAATGGCTGATGCGATGCCGGCATCGAGAATCGGCGGCCGCAAGGCCGTGGCCACATCGCGCACCAGTTGAAACAACTGAGCGATCAGACGCTTCATGCTGTCCAGTCGCTCGCTCAGGCCAGGGTCGAGGTCGGCATAGGCCAGCTCGCACATCGACGTCTCGAGCTTCAATACCGTCAGCATCTGACCCAGTTCGTCATGAACCTCGCGGGCAATATGCGCCTTCTCCTCTTCACGCACGCTTTCCAGATGCGCCGACAAGTCACGTAACTGGTCATGCGCGCGGCGTCGTTCGCTGACGTCAGTGAGGAATACCACCAAGTATTCGGCGTCACGAAAGCGCAAGAAGCTTAACGAGATATCGGTGGGCAGCAGGCTGCCATCGGCGCGCAGGCAATGGGTCTCGAAGACTTGCGGGCTGTCTTCGCTGGAGCGCGCGTTCTTCCACAGGTTGAGCCAGCGATCCATATGCAGACCGGGCTCGAAATCGATCAGCGGGCGCTCTACCACCTGCCCCGGCGCATAGCCCAGCATGGACTCCGCCGCCCGGTTGGCGTAACGCACGCGGCTGTCCCAGTTGACCCACAGGATGCCGACGGTGCTTTGATCAATGGAGAATTGCGCCAGATGCAGGGCTTCCTCGCCTTCGACACGAAGGGCGAGTTCTTCGCGTGCAGCCAGCAGTTCCTGCTCCAGCGCCTGCTGCTGGCGTCGCTGCCAGACCACGATGGCAAAACACGCCAGCAACATCACCAGCAGCAGAATGCACAGGTTCTTCCAGAGCTTGGTCGACTCGATGAAATGTGCGGGGGTCAGCGGCATCCAGCGAGAATGCAGTTGCTCCAGCTCCTTGGCAGGGATCGCCCGCAATGCTGCGCTGACGATGGCCGCCAGTTCCGGCATGTCGCGACGTGAAGCCACACGTAACAATTGGGGCAGCCCGATATCCCCCACCACCGCCAGCCCTGCGAACTCCGGCTCGCGCAGCAAACGGCTGAGTTGCGCCTCGTCCACCACGGCATGACGTGCTTGCTGACTGAGCAACAATTGCAGCGCCTGGCGCTCCAAAGGCACTCCTTGCAGATTGAGGTGCGGGAAATTGCTGCGCAGGTAGTCCGCCGTGGTGCCGGGCATGCGCACCGCAACGCGGGAAAGGCTATCGAGTTTCTCCAGGTCCACGGCAGTGCTGCCATCACGTTCGCCGATCAACAACTGCGAAACACGCAAATACGGGTCGGAAAACAACCACAGACGCAGGCCTGCCGGGGTTTGCATCAAGCCGGGCGCAACGTCGATTTCACCCTTGGCCAGCGCGTTCTCCAGCGCGCTCTGGTCAGGAAAGTTTCGCCACAGCAACTCGACCGGCAGCGTCGCCGCCAGCGCATTCATCAAATCGACATTGGCGCCGGACAACTGCTGCAAACGTTGATCGAACTGCGCGTAAGGCGCCCGCAGTACCAGCCCTACGCGCAAGGGACCATGCTGGTCGAGCCAATTACGCTGCGCCGAACTCAACTGCGCAACGGCAGGTGTTTCAGGTTCGTCAGCCTGCGTATCGACCATCTGAGCCATCAAGAGCAAAGCCAGGCAGCCGATAAAACCGGTGCGCAGAAGACGAATCATCAGTATGTCGCTCTCGTGTGTGCGTATCGCGGTCATGTGCCGCGCAGGCTCAGGCCTGACAAAAGCCGATCAACCCATTAGGCTGCCGGGATAGTTTCTGGCTTGGAATATCCGATGTCCTACACCTTTCGCGCAACGTTTCCTGCATTGTTTCTGTCATTGATACTGCCTTGCGCCTTGCCTGCCGTCGCAGCCGACCCGGCCCCTGCCAAAGACGCTGCCGCGGATGCGCCGGTCGAAAGAGCCCCGCTGCTCAGCCGCTCGCAGGAAGACGCAATAGCACTGGAACGCCAATTGCCTCGCGAAGACCAGCAGCAACTTCAGGCCGGAGACGAAAGCTTTCTCGCGCTCTGGAAACCCGCCAACACCGACGTCCCTGAAGGCGCGGTCATCATTGTGCCTGGCGACGCTGAATCACCGGACTGGCCCGACGCTGTCGGCCCGCTGCGTCGCAAGTTTCCGGATGTCGGCTGGTCGAGCCTGAGTATCACCATGCCGGATCCGCTCGACAACACGCCGGGGGCACGCGAGCCCGATGCAACTCCGGCAGATGCAAACGCCAGCAAAGCCACTGAAACGCCGAAGGAAACACCCAAGGACGCCAGCGCGACAGCGAAGGACCCGGCGGCAGAAGCCGAGGCTCTGGCGGCTGCTGAAACAGCCAAGGCTGCAGCCGACGAAGAGATTAACAAGGCCCAGGCCGAGCGCATCTTTGCGCGGATCGAAGCCGCGATCAGCTTTGCGCAGCAGAACAAGGCACGCAGTATCGTGTTGATCGGCCACAGCAGCGGCGCGTACTGGACGGCCAGGTTCCTCAACGAGCGGACATCGCCTGTGGTGCAGAAGCTGGTGATGCTGGCGGCGCGTGAACCCCTGAATGCCAAGCCTTCGCTGCTGGACATGGTGCCTCAGTTGAAAGTAAAAGCCGTCGACTTCATCTACAAAAACTCGCCTGACGAGGCTGCAAAAGCCCGCCTGCAGGCCAGTAAACGCACCAAGGGGCCGGGTTTTACCCAGATTGGTCTGATCAACATCGCCGGCAGCGGAGATACCGAACAAGAACAGCTATTTCGCCGTGTCCGTGGCTGGATAGACGCCAAAGAGGAAAAGTAAGCGCAGGTTCAGTTGAACCCGCGTCGGGCTTTCACCACCCGATAGGCATTGTGCAACTCGCTGGTCTTCTCGGTCGCCACCCGCACTTGCTGCGGATTGGCGCCCGAGCCGGCAATCTTGTCAGGGTGATGCCGGCTGAGCAGACGCCGGTAGGCACGCTTGATGCTCAGAGGATCCGTGTCCGACCTTATCCCCAGCAGCGTCATCGCACTTTTGTAGTCGTCGCCGCTGCTGATCGGTGAACGCTTCATAGGGTCGTGGTCAGCCGCCAGCGCCTCGACCTGCGGCCCTGTCCAGCCAAGCCACATGCCCCATACCCCGATCAGCTCGCGCTCGACCCGAGAAGCCTTGCCGTCCGCCCAGGCCATCCGCCAACAGGCGCGCAACATGTCTTCGGCAATGTCCGGCTGCCGTTGCAGACCACGCAGATAACTGCGCAGGCCATCGGAGCCGTCGCGGCCGCGCTTGAAAGCGTTGATGGCGCGCAACTGATCCGTCTCGTTCAGATTCAAACGGCGCATCTCGATACGTGCCTGGTGGATATGGCTGGCCAGAACCCGTCCGTCACTTTTGGCCAGACGGCCCAGTAACACGAACAGCAGGTCGTCCTGGGGAATCGTTGCACGCCCACCCAGACGCTCACGCAGATGCGCCCAGCTTTGCAGCTTCAGGCGCCGGTCCAGCGCCTGCCCCAATAGAGCACCGAGCATTGCACCTGGAATACTGGCCATTGCGTAACCGACTCCAGCGCCGATCAATGTGCCGGGCCAAAGCATTCAGCGAGTCTCCGCAAGCATCTGCTCGGCTTCAGCCAGGCGCTCGTGGGTACCGACATCGACCCAGCGCCCTCGGTAGTGCTCGCCCGTGACCAGTCCCTTATGCATCGCCTCGCGCAACAGCGGCGCGAGCTTGAACGCGCCGGGCTCAGAGTTGGCAAACAGCTGTGGATGGAGGATGGCGATGCCGCTGTACGTCAACCGCTGACCTGCCGAATCGTCGTCGCGCACCTGACCGTCAACCAGTGAGAAATCACCCGTCGGATGGTGCGCAGGGTTATCGACCAATACCAGATGCGCAAGGCCCGCAAGCGGCACGCGCAATGCGCCGAAGTCGTAATCGGTCCAGATATCCCCGTTGATCACCACGAACGGCTCAAGGCCAAGCAGCGGCAATGCACGCTGAATGCCACCGCCCGTTTCCAGCGGCATGCCTTCAGGCGAATAACGGATGCTCAGGTCGAAACGCTGACCGTCACCCAGGTAATCCTCGATCTGCTGGCCCAGCCACGCATGGTTGATGACCAGTTGGTGAAACCCTGCATCGCGCAAGGCGCTCAGGTGGTATTCGATCAACGGCACATCACCGACACGTACCAACGGTTTGGGTGTGTGCAGGGTCAACGGGCGCATTCGCTCGCCTTTACCGGCGGCGAGAATCATCGCTTTCATGCAGTCCTCTTCGACACAATCAAGATCTTTTCCAAAATGGCCATCTTTCAAGGCGGCCATGTCTAAAACGGCTCTCTCACGCTGGCCGTCTCTGTCCTTTCAGACAGCCGCGTCTACCGGTTGCAGACTGGTGAGCAACTGCCCGAGTTGCGCCAGCTCTGGGCGACGCGACAAAACCGCCTCTATATAAGCGAAAAAGCGCGGAACGTCTTCCAGGTAGCGCGGTTTCCCATCTCGGTGGCAAATGCGGGCAAAAATGCCGATCACCTTCAAATGTCGCTGTACGCCCATCAGATCACTGGCGCGCTCGAATGCGGCAAAATCTTCCTGTACCGGAATGCCGACGGCACGCGCCTGATCCCAGTAGGTGCGCAGCCAGTCACTGACACGCTCCTGCGGCCAGCTCAGGAATGCGTCCTTGAACAGGCATGTCACGTCATAGGTGACCGGGCCATAGACCGCATCCTGGAAATCCAGCACGCCCGGGTTGGGCTCGCTGATCATCAGGTTTCGCGGCATATAGTCGCGATGCACCAGTACTTTGGGCTGTGCCAGGGCGCTGTTGATCAACAGCTCGCTGACCTGCTGCCAGTCGCTCAACTGCGCCTCGTCCATCTCGATACCCAGGTGCCGCTTTACGTACCACTCGGGAAACAGCTCCAGCTCACGGCGCAGCAACGCCACGTCATAGCTGGGCAACGGCGCGTCCATAGGCAGTTGCTGGTAGGCCAGCAACGCCTGGATAGCATCAGCGAACAAGGCATCGGCATTATCGGCGTCAATGACATCCAGATAAGTCTGGCGGCCCAGATCGTTGAGCAGCAAAAAGCCTTGTGTCAGGTCTTCGGCATAAATTTTTGGAACATTAATGCCCGACTTTTCCAATAAATGAGCGATATCCACGAACGGTTTGCAGTTTTCCTGCGGTGGAGGGGCGTCCATGACAATAAAAGTTCGGCCCGCACCCTCCCAGCGAAAATAACGGCGAAAACTTGCGTCACTACTGGCCGCAGTCAATGTAGCCGGGGGCACAGCGCCCCAACCGTGCGCCGAAAACAGCGCTGGCAACTGCTCATCGAGCCAAACTTTCAGGGATTGCAGGCGTATATCTTGATCTGACATTACAAGGGTCTCCGACGGCGCTAGCCGTCAAGCGGGTCATGCTTTATTATCCGGAATCTTTTTCAGCCCATCGAGAGGCGTGCGGCCCCCCCGCGGGCAGATGGCGCGCAGGAAGCCCGGACTAATAAGATGGCATTGAAATCCCCCGCGTTTCGTAAAAAATTTCCGTTGCTCGTAACCGGCAGTCTGCTGGCGATGCAACCTCTGGCCACTCAGTTCGTGGTCGCCGCGGAACAGTATGACTGCTCAGTCTCTGCTTCGGGTGCCTGGAACTGTGCGCCGAAATCCAATGCTGCTGCAGTGGATCTGCCTCCGCGCCCCGTGCATGACACGACGTCGGTCAGTTCCAACGGCACGGTCACCTCACAAGGCACCTCTTCGGGTGAACAGTCTGCGGGTACGCAACTGGTCACTGAAGCCAAGGGCAAAGGTCTGAAGTCGCGTAGTGCTGACTACAGCCACCTCGATTGGGTTCCTCGCGAAAAGCTTACCGCAGCGCAACTGGCCGAGACCGGCCCGTATTGCTCGGGTGCCTACGTCGAGCCGATCCGTCCTGGCATGGACGACAAGACGCCGATGAAAGACGCGCCGATGTTCGTCGGAGCCAAGGCTTCGCGTTACGAACAGGAAGCGCAGGTCGCCACGCTGGCGGGTGATGTCGTGATGCGCCAGGGCAGCATGCAGGTGCAGGCCCAGGAGGCTGCACTGCATCAGGCCGAGAACCGTGGCGAGCTGAACGGCGATGTCCGTCTGCGCGACAATGGTGCACTGATCGTCGGTGACAAGGCCGAACTGCAACTCGATACCGGCGAAGCCCGTGTCGACAACGCCGAGTACGTCCTGCACAAGTCGAATATTCGCGGTAACGCCCTGTACGCCAAGCGTGCAGAGAACGCGATCATCCGGCTCAAGGACGGTACCTACACGACGTGCGAGCCGAACAGCAACGCCTGGACGCTCAAGGGCAACAACATCACGCTGAACCCGGCCACCGGCTTCGGTACAGCGACCAACGTTACCCTGCGGGTCAAGGACATACCGGTTCTGTACACGCCGTACATCTACTTCCCGATCGACGACCGTCGTCAGTCCGGTTTCCTGCCGCCGTCCATTGCAGCAGGCGGCGACAACGGCTTCACGCTGGTCACCCCGTACTACTTCAACCTGGCGCCGAACTACGACGCCACGTTGTACCCGCGTTACATGGCTGATCGTGGCTTGCTGATGGAAGGCGAGTTCCGCTACCTGACCAAAGGCAGCGAAGGTCAGTTTGGCGGCGCGTACCTGAATGACGAAAACGACGACCGCAAACTGCAGTCGGACTACGACAAGACCCGCTGGATGATCAACTGGCAGCACAAGGGCGGGCTTGATACGCGCTGGCTGACCCAGGTCGATTACACCGACATCAGCGATCCGTACTACTTCCAGGATCTGGAAACCGATCAGATCGGCGTTAAAAGGACTGACTTCCTCAACCAGCAAGGCTCCCTGACCTACCGTGGCGACAGCTTCTCGGCAGTGCTCAATGCTCAGGCCTACAAGCTGGCGACGGTTGCCAACGTTACGCCGTACAACCGCCTGCCTCAGCTGACACTGAACGGTACGTTGCCCTACAACCCCGGCGGCCTGAAGTTCGATTATCAGACTGAAGCGGTGCGCTTCGAACGTGACCTGCGCAGCGGCGCGTTCATCGATGAAGACGGCAACTCCGAGACACGTCTGGACAACAACATCGCCGGCCTGGCTCGCGCCAACGGCGATCGTCTGAACCTGGCACCGTCGGTCAGCCTGCCGATGAACTGGACCTATGGCTTCCTGACGCCGAAGCTGAAGTATGTCTACACGCAATACGATCTGGATCTCGACAGTCAGGGCAAAAACACGCTCCTGGCAGGCGAAGAGTACAGCAGCAGCCAAAGCCGCAGCGTGCCGATCTTCAGCGTAGACAGCGGCCTGTACTTCGACCGCAATACCAACTGGTTCGGCAAGGATTATCGCCAGACCCTGGAGCCGCGCCTGTTCTATCTCTATGTTCCAGAGAAAGACCAGACCGACATCCCGGTATTCGACACCAGCGAAAGCACCTTCAACTTCGCTTCGCTGTTCCGTGACAACCGCTTCACCGGTTCCGACCGCATCGGCGACGAGAACAAGCTGTCGCTGGGCGTCACCAACCGCTGGATCGAGGAAAACGGCTTCGAACGTCAACGCTTCAGCATCGGTCAGGCGCTGTATTTCGAAGACCGCAAGGTGCAGTTGCCGGGCGTGGTGTTCGCGGATCGTGATGATGCGCGCTCCAACGTTTCGCCTTATGCACTGGAATACGAATACCGCTTCAACCGCGACTGGCGCTTCAACTCCGATTTCAACTGGGATCCGGACAGCCGAAGCACCCGTTCGGGCAGCGCAATGTTCCACTACCAGCCTGAAGACAACCCGAACAAGGTCGTCAACCTTGGCTACCGCTATCGCAACGACCAGATTCGTTACGACGAAAGCACCGGCCGTTGGGTCGTGGGTGGTGGCGACTACGGCACCCCGGGTTCGCCAAACTATGTGAAGGACTACTACAAGATTCAGCAGCACGATTTCTCGGTCATCTGGCCGATCGTGCCGCAGTGGAGCCTGATCAGCCGCTGGCAGTATGACTACAACCGTGAACGCACCATCGAAGCTTTCGGCGGGTTCGAGTACGACAACTGCTGCTGGAAAATGCGTCTGGTCAATCGCTACTGGATCGACTACGACGAGTTCAGCCAGGCAGCACCTCAGAACGAGAAAGGCGACCGCGGCATATTCCTACAAATCGTGTTGAAGGGGCTCGGCGGTGTCACTGGCGCCAAGGTAGACAGCTTCCTCGACAAAGGCATTCAAGGTTATCGTGAACGTGAAGACCAAGCTTTCTGATTGTCTGCGCCCGCTGATGCTGGGCGCGTTACTCCTGAGCGGTGCAGTGCATGCTGCGGTTCAACCTCTGGACAGTGTCGTGGCTATCGTCGACAACGACGTGATCATGAAAAGCCAGATGGACCAGCGTGTACGTGAAGTTCAGCAGACCATTGCCAAGCGTGGTTCTGGTGTACCGCCTGCAGAAGCCCTGCAACCACAGGTTCTGGATCGTCTGATCCTGGAAAACCTGCAGTTGCAGATGGGCGAACGCTCTGGCATTCGCGTCTCCGACGACGAGTTGAATCAGGCCATTGGCACTATTGCCCAGCGCAACAACATGAGCGTGGATCAATTCCGCGCCGCGCTGGCGCATGACGGTCTGTCCTATAACGATGCGCGCGAACAGGTGCGCCGGGAAATGATCATCAGCCGCGTGCGTCAGCGCCGGGTGGCCGAACGTATCCAGGTGTCCCAGCAGGAAGTGAAGAACTTCCTCGCCTCCGATCTGGGCAAGGCTCAGTTGTCTGAAGAGTTTCACCTGGCCAACATTCTGATCGCTACGCCTGACAGCGCTTCTTCGGACGCCATCCAGGCTGCAGCGGCCAAGGCCAAGGGTATCTACGACCAGCTGAAGAAAGGTGCTGACTTCACCCGGCTCGCAGCCACCTCCTCGTCCAGCGAAAACGCACTGGAAGGCGGCGACATGGGCTGGCGCAAGGCTGCACAACTGCCACCGCCGTTCGGTGACATGCTCAGCTCGATGCCTGTCGGTGACGTGACACCTCCTGCACGTACGCCGGGCGGTTTCATCATTCTCAAGCTGCTGGAAAAGCGTGGCGGCCAGGGTCAGGCGCAAATGCGTGATGAAGTGCATGTGCGTCATATCCTGATCAAGCCAAGCGAAATTCGTAACGAGGCAGAGACCAAGCGTCTTGCCCAGAAGATCTACGACCGCATCCAGAACGGCGAAGATTTCGCCGAGCTGGCGAAAAGCTTTTCGGAAGATCCGGGTTCTGCGCTCAATGGCGGCGATCTGAACTGGGTTGATCCTAACTCTCTGGTTCCGGAATTCCGTCAGGTCATGAGCGAAACGCCACAAGGCGAATTGTCCAAACCGTTCCAGACCCAGTATGGCTGGCATGTTCTCGAAGTACTCGGTCGTCGCTCAACGGACGCTACCGATCAGGCTCGTGAACAGCAGGCGCTGAACGTATTGCGTAACCGCAAGTACGACGAAGAGCTGCAAACCTGGCTGCGTCAGATTCGCGACGAAGCCTACGTTGAAATCAAACTCCCTGGCGCGACCCAGGCTGCACAGTGAAACCCAAGCGTTTCGCACTGACACCCGGCGAGCCGGCCGGCATAGGTCCCGACCTTTGCCTGCTGCTCGCCACGCAGCCTCAGCCATACCCCCTGATTGCCATCACCAGCCGTGACCTGCTCCTTGAGCGGGCCGCGCAACTGGGTGTGGCGGTCAGTCTGATCTCAGTCACGCCCGACGCGCTCCCCGACCTGCCTGCACCTGCCGGCAGTCTGTATGTCTGGGATACGCCACTGGCCGCTCCGGTGGAAACCGGCGTGCTGAACAAGGCCAATGCTGCATTCGTCCTGGAAACCCTGACTCGCGCGGGCCAGGGCTGCCTGGATGGGCTGTTCAGCGGCATGATCACCGCCCCGGTGCACAAAGGCGTGATCAACGACGGCGGTATCGCGTTTTCCGGACACACCGAATTTCTCGCTGAACTGACTCACACCGAACAGGTGGTGATGATGCTGGCGACCGGCGACCTGCGCGTAGCACTGGTGACCACTCACCTGCCGTTGCGCGATGTGGCCGACGCCATCACAGCGGATCGTCTGGAGCGCGTGACACGCATCCTGCACGCCGATCTGGTCAACAAGTTCGGCATTACGCACCCACGCATTCTGGTCTGCGGCCTCAACCCTCATGCCGGCGAAAGCGGGCATCTGGGTCGTGAGGAAATCGACATCATCGAACCTGCTCTGGAGCGCCTGCGCAGCGAAGGCCTGGACTTGCGCGGCCCGCTGCCTGCAGACACTCTGTTTACCCCCAAATATCTGGAGCACTGCGACGCAGTGCTGGCGATGTACCACGATCAGGGCCTGCCCGTGCTGAAGTACAAAGGTTTCGGCGCAGCGGTCAATGTGACGCTCGGCCTGCCAATCATCCGCACCTCTGTCGATCATGGCACGGCGCTGGACCTGGCTGGCACCGCAAACATCGACACCG
Source organism: Pseudomonas cerasi (assembly GCF_900074915.1). Classification (GTDB taxonomy): domain Bacteria; phylum Pseudomonadota; class Gammaproteobacteria; order Pseudomonadales; family Pseudomonadaceae; genus Aquipseudomonas; species Aquipseudomonas cerasi. The sequence goes on along the minus strand of NZ_LT222319.1, from coordinate 581,177 downwards.
GCAGCCTGCACGTCGCACTGCAAACCGCCTACCAGATGGCCGAGACCCATTCATGACCGAGCAATACCAACACCGGGCGCGCAAGCGCTTCGGGCAGAACTTCCTGCACGATGCAGGCGTTATCGACAAGATCCTGCGCGCCATCCGTGCCAAACCTGAAGACCGGCTGCTGGAAATCGGGCCGGGCCAGGGTGCACTGACCGAGGGCCTGCTCGACAGCGGCGCTCAGCTGGACGTGGTCGAGCTGGACAAGGACCTGATCCCGATCCTGAACGGTCAGTTCGCCAACAAGCCGAACTTCAACCTGCATCAGGGCGACGCGCTGAAGTTCGATTTCAACACCCTCGGCGCCGAACCGCGCAGCCTGCGGGTGGTGGGCAACCTGCCGTATAACATCTCGACACCGCTGATTTTTCACCTCCTGCAGAACGCCAGCCTGATCCGCGACATGCACTTCATGCTGCAAAAGGAAGTGGTCGAGCGCATGGCTGCCGGACCCGGCGGTGGCGACTGGGGCCGCCTGTCGATCATGGTTCAGTACCATTGCCGCGTGGAACACCTGTTCAACGTCGGACCGGGCGCGTTCAACCCGCCGCCGAAAGTGGACTCGGCCATTGTGCGCCTCGTCCCTTATGAAACACTGCCGCACCCTGCCAAGGATCACCGTGTGCTGGAGCGCATCGTGCGTGAAGCGTTCAACCAGCGTCGCAAGACCCTGCGCAACACGCTCAAGCTGCTGTTGACCAGCGACGAGATTACCGCTTCCGGAGTAGACGGCAGCTTGCGTCCCGAGCAGCTCGATCTGGCTGCATTCGTTCGTCTGGCAGACACTCTCAGCGAAAAAGTTGTGACCGAGTGAACCCTGGGGACAAGTAAACGGCAGGCTCGGTCTTCATTTTCCGCTTACTTGTCCTAGACTGATCTACCTGCCGCACACGCCCTTTTTCGCAGCTATGGATTTCAAGGCCTATTGCATGCCCGATTCTCGTTACAAGGTCGACGTCAGCGTCGTCACACGCTTCCTCTCGGAGCAGTCACAACCCGAGCAGAACCGCTTCGCTTTCGCCTACACCATCACCGTGCACAACAACGGCGAGTTACCTGCCCGGCTGCTGTCGCGGCACTGGGTCATTACCGACGGTGATGGCAATGTCGAGGAAGTACGGGGCGAAGGCGTGGTTGGCCAGCAGCCACTGATCAAGGTCGGCCAAAGCCATACCTACAGCAGTGGTACGGTCATGACCACCAAAGTCGGCAATATGCAGGGCACCTACCAGATGCTTGCCGAAGACGGCAAACGCTTCGATGCCGTTATCGAGCCTTTCCGTCTGGCCGTTCCGGGCTCGCTGCACTGATGGCAGTGTACGCCGTGGGTGACCTGCAAGGCTGCCTTGAACCTCTGCAATGCCTGCTCGAGCACGTCCACTTCAACCCGGAGCAGGATCGCCTCTGGCTGGTGGGCGACCTCGTCAATCGTGGCCCGCAATCGCTGGAAACGCTTCGCTATCTGTACAGCATCCGCGAATCGCTGGTGTGCGTGCTCGGCAATCATGACCTGCACCTGCTGGCAGTGGCCCGTAAAAAAGAGCTGCTGAAGAAAGGCGACACGCTGCTTGAAATCCTTGAAGCGCCAGACCGTGACGACCTGCTTGGCTGGATACGTCGGCAGAAGCTCATGCATTACGACGCAGAACGCAATGTCGCTATGGTGCATGCCGGTATCGCGCCGCAGTGGACACTGAAAAAAGCCTTGAAGCACGCCGCCGAAGTCGAGCACGCGCTGCAGGACGATCAGTTGTACGGCGCCTTTCTCGACGGCATGTACGGCAATGAACCAGCCAAGTGGGACAACGACCTGCAAGGCGTGACGCGTCTGCGGGTCATCACCAACTACTTCACCCGCATGCGCTTCTGCACCAGCGACGGCAAGCTCGACCTGAAGAGCAAGGAAGGGGTCGGCACCGCGATACCTGGCTACGCGCCCTGGTTCAGCCATCAGAGCCGCAAGACCCGAGACGTGAAAATCATTTTCGGCCACTGGGCTGCACTGGAAGGTCGCTGCGACGAACCGGACGTCTTTGCCCTCGACAGCGGATGTGTCTGGGGCGGCTCGATGACGCTGCTCAATGTCGATACGCTTGAACGTCATCAGTGCAATTGCGATGCTATCGGCAATGCCGCCGACGGGCTTGTTACCCGCGTGCAACCCGGCGCTACTCCCCTTTCGTAACCTCAGGCTCAGGAGCCCAGGCAATGACTGAATTCAAACGAATCCCACCTGAACAGGCGCAGGCTCTGCGCGAGCAAGGCGCCGTGCTGGTCGATGTTCGGGATCCACAGGCTTTTCAGAGCAATCACATTCCCGATTCCGTGCATCTGGACAACCACTCGATCGCCGACTTCATCCGCGAGGCCGACCTGGACAAGCCGTTGGTGGTCGTCTGTTACCACGGCAACTCCAGCCAGAGCGCTGCAGCCTATCTGGTCGGCCAGGGTTTCTCCGATGTGTACAGCGTTGACGGTGGTTTCGAGCTGTGGCGCGCCACTTACCCGCAAGAAACCGTGCAAGGCTGATAGAAAATATTTTTATGACAGCTGATCCCGCGTTCTACGCGGGCTCGCGAGCCATCTGACGAACGGTCACCCCCTCTTCTCGCGCATCCCTTCTTTATCTTTCCGAATCCGAACTATCCTTAGCCTAGGCCATCCGTATTCAGGGGAGAGCCGGTACACCGGCGCGTGGGTCATCGGTAGTTACTTTTAAGGTGTTCTGGGGGGAAACAGCAGCCGTAGTGCTACGGTTGTTGCCAGCATCGACTGACGATCCGCCGCCGGCTCCACGTATCGAGCGAGGTGACGTCATGAGTATATTCAGCCACTTCCAACAACGCTTCGAAAGCACGAGGCAAGAAGAGCTCTCGCTACAGGAGTATCTGGAGCTCTGCAAACAGGATCGCAGCGCCTATGCCTCTGCCGCAGAACGCCTTCTGCTGGCTATAGGCGAACCTGAACTGGTGGATACCTCCACCAACTCCAGGCTGTCGCGCATTTTCTCCAACAAGGTCATACGCCGCTATCCGGCCTTTGCCGACTTCCACGGAATGGAAGAATGCATCGACCAGATCGTTTCGTATTTCCGCCATGCCGCCCAAGGCCTGGAAGAGAAGAAGCAAATCCTGTATCTGCTCGGCCCGGTGGGCGGCGGTAAATCGTCCCTGGCGGAAAAACTCAAGCAACTGATCGAAAAAGTACCGTTCTACGCCATCAAGGGCTCGCCCGTCTTCGAATCGCCCTTGGGCTTGTTCAACGCCACCGAGGACGGTGCGATTCTCGAAGAAGACTTCGGGATTCCGCGACGCTACCTGAGCACCATCATGTCGCCCTGGGCAACCAAACGCCTGGCCGAATTCGGCGGTGATATCAGTCAGTTCAAGGTCGTGAAGCTCTACCCTTCTATTCTCAACCAGATTGCCGTGGCGAAAACCGAACCCGGCGATGAAAACAACCAGGACATCTCTGCGCTGGTCGGCAAGGTGGATATCCGCAAACTGGAAGAATTCCCGCAGAACGACGCCGATGCCTATAGCTACTCGGGCGCGCTGTGCCGGGCCAACCAGGGCCTGATGGAATTCGTCGAGATGTTCAAGGCGCCGATCAAGGTCCTTCACCCGCTGCTCACCGCAACCCAGGAAGGCAACTACAACAGTACCGAAGGGCTGGGCGCGATCCCGTTCAACGGTATCCTGCTGGCGCACTCCAACGAATCGGAATGGCACAGCTTCCGCAACAACAAGAACAACGAAGCCTTCATCGACCGTATCTACATCGTGAAGGTGCCGTACTGCCTGCGTGTCAGCGACGAGATCAAGATTTACGACAAGCTGCTGTTCAACAGTTCGCTGTCCAAGGCGCACTGCGCGCCGGACACTCTGAAAATGCTCGCGCAGTTCACCACACTGTCGCGCCTCAAGGAGCCGGACAACTCCAACATCTACTCCAAGATGCGCGTGTATGACGGCGAGAACCTGAAAGACACCGACCCGAAAGCCAAGTCGATTCAGGAATACCGCGACAGCGCGGGCGTCGACGAAGGCATGAATGGCCTGTCGACCCGTTTCGCGTTCAAGATCCTATCCAAGGTCTTCAACTTCGATCCGCACGAAATCGCGGCCAACCCGGTGCATCTGCTTTACGTACTGGAACAGCAGATCGAACAGGAGCAATTCCCTGCCGAAACGCGCGAACGCTATCTGCGCTTTATCAAGGAATACCTGGCACCGCGCTATATCGAGTTCATCGGCAAGGAAATCCAGACGGCGTACCTGGAATCCTACAGCGAGTACGGTCAGAACATTTTCGACCGCTACGTGTTGTATGCGGACTTCTGGATTCAGGATCAGGAATACCGCGATCCGGAAACCGGCGAGATCCTCAACCGCGTCGCCTTGAACGAGGAACTGGAAAAGATCGAGAAACCGGCTGGCATAAGCAACCCGAAAGATTTCCGCAACGAAATCGTCAACTTCGTGCTGCGTGCCCGCGCCAACAACAATGGCAAGAATCCTACCTGGCTCAGCTACGAGAAGCTGCGGGTGGTGATCGAGAAGAAAATGTTCTCCAACACCGAGGATCTCCTGCCCGTCATCAGCTTCAATGCCAAGGCCAGCAAAGAGGATCAGCAGAAGCACAACGACTTCGTGACACGAATGGTCGAGAGGGGCTACACGGACAAGCAGGTACGTCTGCTTTCCGAATGGTATCTGCGCGTGCGGAAATCGCAGTAAAGCAGCTGCAAGCTTCAAGCTATCAGCTGCAGGCGAAAAGCGATCGAGGCCCGGGCTCGGGATCGACTGCATGCTCGCCTGCAGCTTGATGCTTACAACTTGAAGCTCCCCGGAGGAGCCTATGAGCTATGTGATCGACCGACGTCTCAACGGCAAGAACAAGAGCACGGTAAACCGGCAGCGGTTTCTGCGGCGTTACCGTGACCACATCAAGAAAGCAGTGGAGGAAGCAGTCAGCCGTCGCTCCATCACTGATATGGAACACGGCGAGCAGATCAGCATTCCCGGGCGTGACATCGACGAACCGGTCCTGCACCACGGTCGCGGCGGCAAACAGACCGTTGTTCATCCTGGCAACAAGGAGTTCACCACAGGTGAGCACATCGCCCGCCCTCAAGGCGGCGGTGGCGGCAAGGGCCCCGGCAAGGCGGGCAATTCCGGCGAAGGGATGGATGAGTTTTCGTTTCAGATCACTCAGGAAGAGTTTCTCGAGTTCATGTTCGAAGACCTTGAGCTGCCGAACCTGGTCAAGCGCAACCTGACCGGCACCGACACCTTCAAGACCGTGCGTGCCGGGATCAGTAACGAAGGCAATCCGTCGCGGATCAACATCATCCGTACCCTGCGCTCGGCGCATGCACGGCGCATTGCGCTGTCCGGCAGCAGTCGCGCGAAACTCAGGGAGGCCACTACCGAGCTTGAGCGCATGAAGCGTGAAGAGCCGGATAACTTCGGTGATATTCAGGAACTGGAAGTAGAGATCGACCGACTGAAAGCACGCATCCGTCGTGTGCCCTACCTCGACACCTTCGACCTCAAGTACAACCTGCTGGTCAAGCAACCCAACCCCAGCTCCAAAGCGGTCATGTTTTGCCTGATGGACGTCTCCGGCTCCATGACCCAAGCGACCAAGGACATCGCCAAGCGCTTTTTCATTCTGCTGTACCTGTTCCTCAAACGTAACTACGACAAGATCGACGTGGTCTTCATTCGTCACCACACCAGCGCCCGCGAAGTGGACGAGGAAGAGTTTTTCTATTCCCGGGAAACCGGCGGCACCATCGTTTCCAGCGCCTTGAAACTGATGCAGGAAATCATGGCCGCACGCTACCCGAGCAGTGACTGGAATATCTACGCGGCACAGGCGTCGGATGGCGACAACTGGAACGACGATTCGCCCATCTGCCGGGAAATTCTCACCAAACAGATCATGCCTTTCGTGCAGTACTACACGTACGTGGAAATCACGCCGCGCGAGCACCAGGCCTTGTGGTATGAATACGAACGCATCGGTGAAGATTTTGCCGACACGTTTGCCCAGCAACAGCTGGTCTCTGCCGGTGATATCTATCCGGTATTCCGCGAACTCTTTCAGCGAAGGTTAGTGTCATGACCGCCAGAGAGCAGAAGCGCCAACCCCTTTCCACGGGGTCAGAGTGGACATTCGAACTGATCCGCGCCTACGACCGCGAAATCGGCAGGATTGCCGAGCGGTATGCGCTGGATACCTACCCCAACCAGATCGAAGTGATCACGGCCGAGCAGATGATGGACGCCTATGCTTCGGTGGGCATGCCGCTGGGCTATCACCATTGGTCCTACGGCAAACACTTCCTCAGCACTGAAAAGTCCTATTCTCGCGGCCAGATGGGCCTGGCCTACGAGATCGTAATCAACTCGGACCCGTGTATTGCCTACCTGATGGAAGAAAACACCATCTGCATGCAGGCGCTGGTCGTGGCCCATGCGTGCTATGGCCACAACAGTTTCTTCAAGGGCAACTACCTGTTTCGGACCTGGACCGACGCCAGCTCGATCATCGATTACCTGGTGTTCGCCAAGCAGTACATCATGCAGTGCGAGGAACGCCATGGCATCGATGCCGTGGAGGACTTGCTCGACTCCTGCCATGCGTTGATGAACTACGGTGTGGACCGCTACAAGCGCCCGTACCCGATTTCCGCCGAAGAGGAGCGCCGTCGGCAGAAGGACCGTGAGGAGCACCTTCAGCGGCAGATCAACGATCTTTGGCGCACGATCCCGAAAAATGCCGACAAAAGCAGCAAGGAAGACAATGCACGCTTCCCGGCCGAGCCGCAGGAAAACATTCTCTATTTCATCGAGAAACACGCCCCGCTGCTGGAGCCTTGGCAGCGTGAAGTGGTGCGCATCGTGCGCAAAATTGCGCAGTACTTCTATCCACAGCGCCAGACCCAGGTGATGAACGAAGGCTGGGCGACGTTCTGGCATTACACGCTGATGAATGACCTGTACGACGAAGGGCTGGTCACTGACGGCTTCATGATGGAGTTCCTGCAGTCGCACACCAGCGTGATTTTTCAGCCCGGTTTTGACAGCCCCTACTACAGCGGCATCAATCCCTACGCGCTGGGCTTTGCCATGTATCAGGACATCCGCCGGATGTGCGAAAACCCTACCGATGAAGACCGGCAGTGGTTTCCGGAAATCGCCGGCACCGACTGGCTGACGGCGATCAAGTTTGCGATGACCAGCTTCAAGGATGAGAGCTTCATCCTCCAGTACCTGTCGCCCAAGGTGATTCGCGACCTGAAACTGTTCAGCATCATGGACGACGACCAGCAGGATGACTTGCTGGTGCCCGCCATTCATGATGAAAACGGCTACCGAACCATCCGCGAGATACTTGCTGCGCAGTACAATCTGGGCAATCGGGAGCCCAATGTGCAGATCTACAGCATCGACCGCCGAGGCGACCGCTCGCTGACCCTGCGCCACCAACAGCACAATCGCAAACCGCTCGGTGAATCGACAGACGAGGTGCTCAAACACCTGCACCGGCTGTGGGGCTTTGACATCCACCTGGAAACCTTGCAGGGCGATCAAGTGGTCAAAACCCATCACGTCCCCCCGAAAGGCGAGCATGCCGACAGTGAATATCCCCGGCTTGATATGGCGGTCGTCCACCTTTAAGCGCCAGGGCAATAGCGCTTAAAACGCCTATTCATTCAGCTTTAGCCTCCGCAAGCACGGCACAAGGTTTATCCTGTCGCGCTTACGGAGGTTTTTTATGCAGATTTATAAAGTGGGCGGTGCTGTACGCGACCGTCTTCTGGGTCAACCTGTCACGGACATCGACTGGGTCGTGGTCGGCGCAAACACCGAGGACATGCTGATCAAGGGCTATCGTCCGGTCGGTACAGATTTCCCGGTGTTTCTGCATCCGCTGACCAATGAGGAATACGCGCTGGCGCGCACCGAGCGCAAGAGCGGCGTGGGCTACGGAGGCTTTGTTTTCCACGCCAGCCCCGAGGTGACGCTTGAGCAGGATTTGATTCGGCGTGACCTGACGATCAACGCCATGGCGGAAGACAAGGACGGTAATTTAACCGATCCCTACAACGGCCAGAAGGACCTGGAAGCGCGGATATTGCGTCACGTTTCCCCCGCATTCGCCGAAGATCCGCTCAGGGTCTTGCGCGTGGCCCGATTCGCCGCACGTTACGCCGGTTACGGTTTTACCATTGCCCCCGAGACCCTTGGGCTGATGCGACAGCTCAGTGAATCGGGCGAACTCAAGGCGCTGACTGCCGAGCGAAGCTGGAAAGAGATCTCTCGCGCACTCATGGAGGAACAGCCTCAGGTGTTCATTCAGGTGCTGCACGATTGCGGCGCGCTCAAGGAGCTGATGCCGGAGGTCGAAGCGTTGTTTGGCGTACCGCAGCCGGCGGCGCATCACCCGGAAATAGACACCGGTGTACACGTGCTCAGCGTCCTCGAACAGTCCGCACGCCACAAACACCCGCTAACGGTTCGCTGGGCCTGCCTGCTGCACGACCTCGGCAAAGGGCTGACGCCGGAAGCCGAATGGCCAAGGCACATCGCCCATGAGCACACCGGCCTGCGCCTGATAAAAGTGGTGAACGAGCGTTTTCGTGTACCCAGGGACTGCCAGGAACTGGCGCTGCTGGTCGGCCAGTACCACACGCACGGCCACCGAGCGCTGGAGCTGAAACCCTCGACCCTGCTGGAGCTGCTGCAAAGCTTCGACGTCTACCGCCGCCCGCAGCGTTTTGAAGAGTTCATTGCGGCGTGCGAGATGGACGCGCGAGGACGTCACGGCTTTGAACAACGCAGTTATCCACAGGCCGGTTACCTGCGCGGCGCAGCCGAGGCCGCACGCGCGGTATCAGTACAGCCGTTGCTGGAACAGGGTCTGAAGGGCAAGGAACTGGGTGATGCGCTGAAAAACGAGCGTTTGAAGGCACTGAAAACCTACAAGGCTGAGCACATCGCCTGACAGGCTCTTGTGCACGGTTATCGCTCCCACGCTCCGCGTGGTAGCGCAGCCCTGGACGCTCTGCGTCCGATCTTCAGCCTTGGCACGAGAAGCGTTAGAGCGGGAAGGCGCGGACACGCTCAGCTACGCAGCAAATCCTCAGGCGTCAGTGCCAGCCCGCGCCACTCGAACGCCACCGGCCAAAGCTGCTGATCAATTTGCGCATCAGCCCAAAGTTTGCTGAAGGCAATCCCTACACCAGGATGCAGACGTTCAGGGGCGATCAACGCCAATGGGCGCAGCACGAAGGCATTCTTTAAGATTTCCGCCCTCGGCAGAATCAACCCGTCGAAACTACCGACCTGCTCGCCATACAGCAGCACATCGATATCCAGCGGCAACCCTTTGCGATCCGGGGCATAGCGGCCATTGTCCGCCTCGATGAATTTCAGGCGCCGATCCAGCTCCATCAAGGGCAGATCGGTCAGCGCCGACACCACGAGGTTGAAGAACGGCCCGCTCTTGATACCCACGGCATGGCTCTCAAAAACCGGCGAACAGCTCAGGTCGGTCAGGAAGCCATCCAGCGCATCAAGCCCCGCTACCAAGTGGCGCTCGCGCTCGATGTTGCTCCCCAGGCCGAGGAAAATCCGCGTCAGCGACATCCGCGCTCGATCTCCACGCCCACACCGGCAGCGGCCGCTACAGCACCGGGCTTGGTCAGTTTCAGGCGCAGCCAGGGAATATTGAATTCACCCATCAGCACTTCAGCCAGTCGCTCGGCGAAGGTCTCCACCAGCTGGAACTGTGCCTGCTCGGCGAATGCCTGAATACGTGTCGAAACACTGGCGTAGTCGAGAGCCTTGCTCAGATCGTCCCCAGCAGCTGCGGGGCGATTGTCCCAGGCGAAGCTGAGGTCAAGACGCAGGCACTGACGAATGCCGCGCTCCCAGTCATAGGCGCCAATGACCGTATCGACCTCAAGGCCCTCGATGAAAACTCTGTCCAAGCACTACTCTCCACTGCACGACAAGGGCGCGATGCGCCGTTAGAATCAGGGCATCCTCGCCCGGAATGGTTCGCATGTTTTGGTTACTGGCCACCTTCGCCTACCTGCTTGGCTCGCTGTCCTTCGCCATTCTGCTCAGCCGCCTGAGCGGCAGGCCGGACCCGCGCGCCAGTGGCTCCGGCAATGCTGGCGCGACCAACATGCTGCGTCTGGCCGGAAAAAAACTCGCCATCCTGACCCTGTTCGGCGACCTCTGCAAAGGCCTGGTGCCGATCCTGATCGCCAGCGCCTGGAATATGGACACCGCACAGCAGGGCTGGATCGGCGTGTGTGCAGTGCTGGGCCATCTATTCCCGTTGTACTTCCGCTTTCGCGGCGGCAAAGGCGTAGCGACCGCCGCCGGTGTGCTGCTGGGCCTGTATCCGCCTGCCGCCGCCCTGGCGATAGTCGCCTGGCTGCTGACGCTCTACCTGACCCGCACCAGCTCGCTCGCAGCCCTGATCGCCACACCCCTGACCCTGCCGTTGCTGGCGTGGCAGGAGCCTCATGCGTTGCTGCCGATGAGCGTGTTGACCCTGCTCATCGTCTGGCGCCATCGCGGCAATCTACGCGACCTGCTCGCCGGGCGCGAACGACATTTCTGAGGCGTAACCCACCTCGCCTGCCGTCACAGCCCCGACAACTGCTCCATGGGCCAGCGCGCCTGCACGCTGATGCTCAAATCTTCCTTCTGTCCGGCCTGCAAACGCTGACAACCGGCAAACGCAATCATGGCGCCGTTATCGGTACAAAACTCGGGCCGTGCGTAATAGACATGCCCGCGCAAGTCGCCAAGCATGCTTTCCAGCGAGGCGCGCAGTGCCTTGTTGGCGCTCACGCCACCGGCAATCACCAGGCTCTTGAGGCCGGTCTGCTTGAGCGCGCGCTTGCACTTGATGGTCAAAGTCTCCACTACCGCCTGCTGGAAGGCCAGAGCGATGTCGCAGCGGGTTTGCTCACTGTCGTCTCCAGCGTTCCGGCATTGCTGCCAGGTATTGAGCGCTGAGGTTTTCAGGCCGCTGAAGCTGAATTCCAGCCCGGGCCGATCAGTCATCGGCCGAGGGAAGACAAAGCGCCCCGCCACGCCCTGCATGGCCGCCTTTGAAATCTCCGGGCCGCCGGGGTACTGCATGCCCATCATCTTCGCGGTCTTGTCGAAGGCCTCGCCTGCGGCATCATCCAGGGTCTCGCCCAGCAGCTCGTACTGACCGATGCCGTCGACGCGCACCAGCTGCGTATGACCGCCAGACACCAGCAAGGCGACGAACGGGAACTGTGGCGGGTTTTCTTCCAGCATCGGGGCCAGCAGATGACCTTCCATGTGATGCACGCCCAGCGCCGGGATATCCCAGGCGAATGCCAGCGCCTGAGCGCACGAAGCGCCGACCAGCAAGGCGCCGACCAATCCAGGGCCGGCCGTGTAGGCAATGGCGTCGATATCCGTGGCCACGCAGTCCGCCTCGGCCAGTGTCTGGCGAATAAGGGGCAGCATGCGCTTGACGTGATCGCGTGAAGCCAGCTCCGGCACCACACCGCCATAGGCACGATGCAGGTCGATCTGGCTGAATAATGCGTCCGCAAGCAAACCGCGTTCGCTGTCGTACAATGCGACGCCGGTTTCATCGCAGGAGGTTTCTAATCCCAGTACTAGCATGGGGTTGCGCCTTGTAGGGGGCAGATTTGAAGGCGCGCATAATAGTCGCCGACCGAGGTGCCGACCAGCGGTTTTCGATCAGAGGCTTTGCATTCCTCTCAATGAGGGGTTAACATCCGCAACCCTTAAAAACCGACGTACTTTTGTGCAGTGTTTGCACTGAGCGTTGACCCCGGTAATGAATGAAGGTAGCTCTGGATGCCAGCCGTCAAAGTTAAAGAGAACGAACCCTTCGACGTAGCTCTGCGTCGTTTCAAGCGCTCCTGCGAAAAAGCCGGTGTTCTGGCTGAAGTTCGTAGCCGCGAATTTTACGAGAAGCCGACTTCGGAGCGTAAGCGCAAGGCAGCAGCTGCTGTCAAACGCCACGCCAAGAAAGTCCAGCGCGAACAGCGCCGCGCCGTTCGTCTGTATTAATTTACAGACCTTCGTCGCAAGCTTCTGCCTTGCCCGGCCAACCAGCCGGGCTGTCGGCAGTTACAGCTTCGCTGTTTTGCGTTAGCGTTATTGATTGATCCTGTCCAAGCCGCCGATGCGACTCGGATATGTCAGTCAAGCACGTCCAGCCTGTTCACAGGCTACATCGGTCATGCCCACTCGGGCAGCACATCGACCGATGACCAGACGAGTATGCCTTGATGACTTCGCAAGAAGCTCAGCCAAGGCAGCGTCTTCCGTGCCTTCAAGCTCTGACCACTTCTCGTGGACAACGAAGCTTGCGGCCTTTCTGATCCACTCGCGGGATCAAGCTTTATCCCTTTCAGGCCAACACCGCCCTTCGGATGCAAAGACGTGCCCGTTTATTGCCAACGTCTTCAAAAAGACGGCTGACAGGCTGACGGAACGCTCGTAGAGTCATCCGATACTTTTGCACCACGCTTGAATGATGAGAACGCCATGGCCGGGCTGATTCCCCAGAGCTTTATCGACGACCTTCTGAACCGCACCGATATAGTCGATGTTGTCAGCTCGCGCGTGCAGCTCAAGAAAGCCGGGAAGAATTACACCGCGTGCTGTCCGTTCCACAAAGAGAAAACACCGTCTTTCAGCGTCAGCCCGGACAAGCAGTTCTATTACTGTTTCGGTTGCGGCGCAGGTGGCAACGCGCTCGGCTTCATCATGGACCACGACAACCTGGACTTCCCCCAGGCCGTCGAGGACCTGGCCAAGGCCGCCGGCATGGAAGTGCCTCGCGAACAGAGCATAAAAGGCCAGAAGCCCCGGCAACCGACCGATTCCCCGCTCTACCCGCTGCTGACCGCCGCAGCCGAGTTCTACCGTCAGGCCCTGAAAAGCCACCCGTCACGCAAGGCTGCGGTGGATTACCTCAAGGGCCGCGGGCTGTCCGGCGAAATCGCCAGGGACTTTGGCCTGGGCTTCGCCCCTCCCGGCTGGGACAACCTGTACAAGCACCTGAGCAGCGACTCATTGCAGCAAAAGGTGATGATCGATGCCGGCCTGCTGATCGAGAACGCCGAAACCGGCAAACGCTACGACCGCTTCCGCGACCGGGTGATGTTTCCGATTCGCGATTCACGCGGGCGTGTCATTGCCTTTGGCGGCCGCGTACTGGGTGATGACAAACCCAAGTACCTGAACTCCCCGGAAACACCGGTTTTCCACAAGGGTCAGGAGCTGTACGGGTTGTTCGAGGCGCGCAAATTCAATCGCAACCTCGATGAAATCATCGTCGTCGAAGGCTACATGGACGTCATCGCCCTGGCCCAGCAAGGCTTGCGCAATGCCGTGGCCACGCTGGGTACTGCGACCAGCGAAGAGCACTTGAAGCGCCTGTTCAGGGTGGTGCCCAACGTGCTGTTCTGCTTCGACGGCGATCAGGCCGGGCGTAACGCTGCATGGCGGGCACTGGAAGCGACCCTGTCGAACCTGCAGGACGGACGCCGGGCGCGCTTTCTGTTTCTTCCCGAGGGCGAAGACCCGGACACGCTGGTGCGCTCCGAGGGCACAGATGCGTTCAAGGCACGTATCAATCAGCACGCGCAGCCGCTGGCCGATTATTTTTTCGAGCAACTGACCAAAGAGTCCGACCCGCGCTCGCTGGAGGGCAAGGCGCACATGGCCACCCTCGCGGCGCCATTGATCGACAAGGTGCCCGGCGCGAACCTGCGTATTCTGATGCGTCAGCGCCTGACCGAAATTACCGGGCTGACCGGCGAGGCCGTCAGCCAGCTGGTGCAGAGCGCGCCAGCGGAGGCGCCACCGAGTTACGACCCGTATGTCGACTACGACGCCATGCCTGATTTTGCCGATTACCAGCCACAAGGCGGTTACGAGCCTCAACAGGAATGGACGCAGAAGAAAACCGGCGGTCCGAATCAAAAAAAATGGGACAACAAATCCTGGGGCAAAAAAGGCAAGCGCCAGGACTTCGAACCTCGCACGCCGCGCGTCCCCACCGCCGTCGAGCCGCCCATGCAGGCCGCACTGAGAACCTTGCTGCATCACCCCGAATTGGCGGAAAAGGTCGAAAATGCCAGCCATTTCGCTGCAGAAGACCAATCCAACGCACAACTGCTGGTCGCTCTTATCGAGGCCAGGCAAAAGAATCCGAACCTTCGGTCGTTACAGTTGATAGCGCGATGGCACGGGACTGAGCAGGGCCGTTTGCTGCGCGCACTGGCAGAAAAGGAATGGCTGATTGAGGCCGACAACCTTGAACAACAGTTTTTCGACACTATAACTAGCTTATCCGCTCGCCAACGCGAGCGCAGTCTGGAACATCTGATCAGCAAGGCTCGGCAGACCGAGCTGAGCGCAGAAGAGAAAATTCAGCTTAGGGAACTGCTAAATCGCAATGTTCCCGCACAAACCCCGACCTCAACTGGCGCGTGAGGTCATAGCTCGGGTATAATCCTCGGCTTGTTTTTTGCCCGCCAAGACCTTCAGTGGATAGGGTGTTATGTCCGGAAAAGCGCAACAGCAATCTCGTATCAAAGAGTTGATCACCCTGGGTCGTGAGCAGAAGTATCTGACTTACGCAGAGGTCAACGACCACTTGCCCGAGGATATTTCAGATCCCGAGCAGGTGGAAGACATCATCCGCATGATCAACGACATGGGGATCCCGGTACACGAGAGTGCTCCGGATGCGGACGCCTTGATGCTGGCCGACGCCGATACCGACGAGGCAGCCGCAGAAGAAGCGGCTGCAGCGTTGGCAGCGGTCGAAACCGACATCGGTCGTACCACCGATCCTGTTCGTATGTACATGCGGGAAATGGGCACCGTTGAACTTCTGACCCGTGAAGGCGAAATCGAAATCGCCAAACGTATCGAAGAAGGCATCCGTGAAGTGATGGGCGCAATCGCGCACTTCCCAGGCACGGTTGACCACATTCTCTCCGAATACACACGCGTCACCAGTGAAGGCGGTCGCCTTTCCGATGTTCTGAGTGGCTATATCGACCCGGACGACGGCATTGCGCCGCCTGCCGAAGTCCCGCCGCCTGTCGACCCCAAGGCCGTCAAGGCCGAAGGTGCCGATGACGACGAGGAAGAGTCGGCAGACGCCAGCGACGAAGAAGACGAAGTCGAGAGCGGTCCTGATCCGGTCATCGCCCAGCAGCGCTTCGGTGCGGTTTCCGATCAAATGGAAATCACCCGCAAGGCCCTGAAGAAATTTGGTCGCGACGACAAGCACGCCATTGCCGAAATGGTTGCACTGGCCGAACTGTTCATGCCGATCAAGCTGGTTCCAAAACAGTTTGAAGGTCTGGTGGAGCGTGTACGCGGTGCCCTTGAGCGTCTTCGTGCCCAGGAACGCGCCATCATGCAGCTGTGTGTACGTGATGCACGTATGCCGCGCGCCGACTTCCTGCGCCAGTTCCCAGGCAACGAAGTTGACGAAAGCTGGACTGACGCACTGGCCAAGGGCAAGAGCAAATACGCCGAGGCCATCGGTCGCCTGCAGCCTGACATCCAGCGTTGCCAGCAGAAGCTGTCCGCACTGGAAGAAGAGACCGGCCTGAAAATCGCCGAGATCAAGGACATCAACCGTCGCATGTCGATCGGTGAGGCCAAGGCCCGCCGCGCGAAGAAAGAGATGGTTGAAGCGAACCTGCGTCTGGTGATCTCCATCGCCAAGAAGTACACCAACCGTGGCCTGCAATTCCTCGATCTGATCCAGGAAGGCAACATCGGCTTGATGAAGGCTGTGGACAAGTTCGAATACCGTCGTGGCTACAAGTTCTCGACCTATGCCACCTGGTGGATCCGTCAGGCGATCACTCGCTCGATTGCCGACCAGGCACGCACCATTCGTATTCCGGTGCACATGATCGAGACGATCAACAAACTCAACCGTATTTCCCGGCAGATGTTGCAGGAAATGGGTCGCGAACCGACCCCGGAAGAGCTGGGTGAACGCATGGAAATGCCTGAGGATAAAATCCGCAAGGTATTGAAGATCGCGAAAGAGCCGATCTCCATGGAAACCCCGATCGGTGACGACGAAGATTCGCACCTGGGTGACTTCATCGAAGACTCGACCATGCAGTCGCCAATCGATGTCGCCACTGTCGAAAGCCTGAAAGAAGCGACACGCGAAGTGCTGTCGGGGCTTACTGCCCGTGAAGCCAAGGTTCTGCGCATGCGTTTCGGCATCGATATGAATACCGACCACACCCTTGAAGAGGTTGGTAAGCAGTTCGATGTAACCCGCGAGCGGATTCGTCAGATCGAAGCCAAGGCACTGCGCAAGCTGCGTCACCCGACAAGAAGCGAGCACCTGCGCTCGTTCCTCGACGAGTAATCGCACCAGCGAGTCAACAAGACCCCCGGCATGCCGGGGGTTTTGCGTTTCCGGGCAGAAGAAAATTCAAACTTTGCAGGCCCAGTCGTCAATTGACCAAAACAAGAAGAGGTCAGACGTCAGTCTAATTGCAGCGCCTGACAAATTGACCTACAACTATGTATCACACCAGACAACAGCGCTTTTCAAATCAAGCCTTGGATCATTGAAGTTACAGGGTTACGCCACACCATCATCAGCGATAGTCAGACACGGACGTAAGCCGCATATGCGTGGAGTAATCAAC
The DNA here is from genome assembly GCF_900074915.1 of Pseudomonas cerasi. Classification (GTDB taxonomy): domain Bacteria; phylum Pseudomonadota; class Gammaproteobacteria; order Pseudomonadales; family Pseudomonadaceae; genus Aquipseudomonas; species Aquipseudomonas cerasi. The sequence continues at coordinate 564,379 of NZ_LT222319.1, read as the reverse complement.
AAAAGTGACCGGGAAGCGTCATGCCTGCCCGAAGGAAAATTCGCCTCGATCTTCGCTCAATGCCCGGATGCCATGCTTATCGTCAGCCTTGCTGACGGGCACATCATGGATGCCAACGAGGCGTTCGTAGAGCGAACCGGCATCCCCCTTGATGAAGTAATTGGCAAGACACCGACAGAACTGAATCTGTGGGCAGTGCCAGGCATCGGCCCAAAAGCCTTGCTGCAATTGCAGACCGGCGATATCCATAATCTGGAGATACCCTTTCGGCGCAAAAACGGCGAAACCTTTTCAGGGCTCATGTCCGCCCAACCGTTCGAGCATAGCCCGATACCTGCCGTGCTGGTGATAGTGCGTGACATTACCCAGCTCAAACAGGCCCGGCAACAATTGCAGCTTTCCGAAGAGAAGTTCGCCAAAGCCTTTCATGCCTCGCCTGACGGGATGGCGATTACCCGGCAGCAGGACGGCATGCTGCTGGAGGTCAACGAAGGGTTCTGCCGCTTGACCGGGTATAGCGAAAAGTACTGCCTTGACCACTCGACATTCGACCTGGGCATCTGGGTCGACCTCAGCGAACGCTCAAGACTCATCGAGCAAATGAAACAATATGGTTTCGTCAGGGATCTGCGGGTCCGGATTCGTAACAGCAATGGCGATGTTCGACTGTGCGAGCTGTCATCTCAACCCGTCATCATTGCCGGTGAAGACTGTCTGCTGACGACTACCCGGGATATCACCGAAAGCAGGCAAATGCAGGAGAAACTCCATCTGGCGGCCACCGTTTTCGAGAGCACTGCCGAAGGAGTGCTCATCACCAATACCGACCAGACCATCAGCGCCGTCAACCGTGCATTCACGGAAATCACTGGCTACAGCGAAAGTGAAGCCATCGGCAAAACCCCTCGCCTGCTTGCCTCTGGCCAACACGACAGCGCGTTCTACGCCGCGATGTGGCACCAACTGGCGGCCGAGGGCCACTGGCAGGGTGAAATCAGCAACCGCCGCAAGAACGGCGAGCTTTACCCGAGCTGGCTGACCATCAGTGCCGTGCGCAACAAGGACAACCTCCTGACCCACTTCGTCGCCGTCTTCGCCGACATTTCCAGCCTCAAACATGCCCAGGCGCGCCTCGACTATCAGGCCCATCATGATCCGCTCACTGGCCTGCCCAACCGAACACTGTTCGAGAACCGGCTTCAGGCCGCTCTGCTGCACAGCGAAGAATCCGGCAGCCTCGGCGCAGTCCTGTTCCTCGATCTGGATCGCTTCAAGCACATCAATGACAGCCTGGGCCACCCGGTCGGCGACCTGTTGCTGAAAGGCATCGCACACCGGCTCAAGGAAACCCTGCGCGACATCGACACCGTCGCGCGCCTGGGCGGCGACGAGTTCATCGTTCTGCTGCCCGGCCTGCTGCAAGCCAGCGACGCACAAGCCATCGCCAATAAATTACTGGCCTGCTTCAACACGCCCTTCGAGGCTGGCGAACATGAGCTCTACATCAGCCCCAGCATCGGCAGCTGTGTGTTCCCCACCGACGGCACAGACGTAGCCACGCTGGTCAAAAATGCCGACGCGGCGATGTACCGCTCCAAGGCAAAAGGCCGTAACCGGGTCGAAAGCTATACCTGCGACCTCAGTGACCAGGCCAGCGAGCGCATCGCCCTCGAGCAGGAGCTGAGAAGAGCCTTGGAGCGCAATCAACTGACGTTGGCCTACCAGCCCAAAATCAACCTGACGAACCACACACTGGCAGGCGCAGAAGCCCTGATCCGCTGGAACCACCCGACCTTTGGCGATGTGCCGCCCGAGCACTTCATTCCCCTGGCAGAAGAAAACGGCATGATCCTGCAGATCGGCGACTGGGTGCTGGAGCAGGCCTGCCGCCAGATGGGTGTATGGCGCAAGGCCTGCCAGCCGTTCGGCCCGTTGTCGGTGAACCTGGCAGGCGCGCAACTGCGCCAGACCAACCTGCTCGAACGCATCGAACAACTGCTCACTGACAACGGCCTCGAACCCGGCTGCCTGCAACTGGAAATCACCGAAAACTTCATCATGAGCCAGACACAGGAAGCGCTGGCCGTGCTGCACCAATTGAAAACACTCCGCGTGCAACTGGCGATCGACGACTTCGGCACCGGCTACTCCTCACTGAGCTACCTCAAACGCCTGCCACTGGACATCCTCAAGATCGACCAGTCCTTCGTCCGCGGCCTGCCGGAAGACACCCACGACGCCGCCATCGTCCGCGCCATCATCGCGCTAGGGCGCAGCCTGCAACTGACCGTGATCGCCGAGGGCGTGGAGAACAGCGAACAGCAGCAATTTCTGACCAGCGAAGGCCGCGAACAGATCCAGGGCTACATCGTCAGCCTGCCCCTCGACGCCGAAGAATTCCGCGAGCGATTTCTTCTTATGAATCTTTCGGACTTTTCGGATAGCACAGCCGCGAAACCGCCGTTATAATCCGCGACCTACTGAGGGCCCATAGCTCAGTTGGTTAGAGCAGAGGACTCATAATCCTTTGGTCCACGGTTCTTATGTGGTATGGATCACAGTGTGGTATTTGAACCGTGGATTTGATAGCTTTACGCAGCAAATTCGGGCCTCTAGCTCATGTTGGTTAGAGCAGCGGACTTAACGGCTCAGAACCTCCCCCCTTCGCAGGGCATGGTGATGAGCAAATGGGTTGCCCTGGGATAAGTTGACTCTGTCCCTTGGTAGAATCGCTCAAATTCGGGGAAGCCTCTGCATCAGCGTGGTAATCCCGAGCCAAGCCTTGAGATTTCAAGGAAGGTGTAGAGACTGTACGGGCGAGCCGAAAGGTAAGAGACAGTCCAGACCACGAACTCGAAAGAGGCAGTGAAAACTGAAGTGGTACGCATAATCCGTTGGTGCCCGGTTCGACTCCGGGGGGGCCCACCAATTCAAAAGCCGCACTCCATGAGTGCGGTTTTCATTAAAAGATCCCCTTTTTATCTCACGCTCCCTAGGCTAACCGCTCACCTATCGGTGAACGGCACCATTAGGGCTCCGGTGAGGTCGCCTCATTTTCGTCCGTGGCTGGCTTGGAGCGATCTCTTATCTAGTTGAGGTTTCTTACTTAATCCGCATCAAGGCTCCCGGTTTTCGTCTCTACTCGGCCATGCCACATTTCGCCAATCGCTCGCGGATAGCGGGCGATTTGAGGCTCTCACACCGCGATGTTTGCCAAAGCTGTTGGCGCTGATTGAAAACTGACCCACCCTGCCGATTGAAAATTGACCCAGGACGGATTGCTGATTTTTGCCCCAGCAATTGTGGATAAGCTTAGCAGCAGTGTTCCGATTGAAGACGCATCAAGCCCCACCGCATGCAGCAGGGCATTTATGGTGCGGATCAAAATGGCTCATCGTCCTCGATATCATTTCCGTCCTTTCGCTTTCGTTCGCGTGTTTTGATCTTTGTCTGGGCAGCCAATGTGCTGTGTTGTAGGCGGTAGGACTCGTTGCCCGTTTCGACGATGTGGCAGTGGTGTGTCAGCCGATCCAGCAACGCGGTGGTCATCTTGGCGTCGCCAAACACACTCGACCATTCCGAGAAGCTCAGGTTGGTGGTGATGACCACGCTGGTGTGTTCGTACAGTTTGGACAGCAGGTGAAATAACAGGGCGCCACCGCTTTGGCTGAAGGGCAAATATCCGAGTTCATCCAGTATCACCAGGTCTGTGCGCAGCAGTGCCTGGGCGATTCGCCCTGCCTTGCCATCGTACTTCTCACGCTCCAGCAGATTCACCAGATCCACCGTGGAAAAGAAGCGCACGCGTTTGTTGTAGGCCGTGATTCCGGATACAGCCAAGGCACTGGCCAGGTGTGTTTTCCCGGTGCCAGGGCCGCCGATGAACACGACATTCTGCGCGGTTTCAGTGAACGCCAAGCTGGATAGATCGCTGACCAGCCGGGCATCAGCGCTGGAAGCGCTGAAGTCAAAGCCAGCTAAGTCACGGTGCATGGGGAGTTTTGCCATGTTCATCTGATGATTCACCGAGCGCACCGCGCGATCCGCATGTTCCTGCTGAAGCAGATGTTCCAGCAGCCATTTCGATGAAGCCGTCGACGCTGTTCCTTGAGAGACCAGTTCTTCCCAAGCACTGGCCATGCCGTGCAGGCGCAGTTCTTTGAGTTCAGTCATTAGGTCACGCATTGCGATTCTCCTCATCGGTCGTACGGAGCCGGTCGTAGCGTGCTGTATTGGCAACCGGCGCCACTTTGAGTTGCAGGCTGGTTTCTACACAGGGAGGTGGTGCGGTGGAGGTCAGGCGGGCAACGACATTGAGGATGTGATCGGCGCTCAGACTTCCCGATTCAAGTACCAGCTCCACCGCCACCAGCACTGGTTCGAGACCGGCGATGGGCACAGCAGCCAGTACCTGCATCATGATTCGATCACCGTTGGTGTGACGCCTCAGTCCGCGTTTAAGAAGCTGTAACGGTTTTGGCAGATCAGCAAATGGAGCGCCATTGCGCAGTGCACCAGGCTTGCGTTCGATGAGTGGGATGTAGTGCTGCCAGTCAAAACCGATCTGATCTCGATCAAAGAGGCGCTCGTGACTGGCGATCACCGTTTCGTCGGCAATGACCACGATTCGCGAAGGGTACAAACGGCTGCTGACCCATTGATCCACACGCTCGCAAGGCACCGAATAACGATTGCGCGCCACGCTGATCAGGCAGGTGCTAGAGACACGGACGGTGCGTTCCACGTAGCCATCAAAGGCCGTCGGCATCGGCATCATTTCAGCCTGCTCCAGCTCCAGGGCTTCTGCCACCGTCAAACCGTTGTACTGCGGATGTACAAGTTCAGCCCAGAGCGTACGACAGCGTTGGCCGAGCCAGACGTTCAGCTCCTCGAAGGTATGGAACATGCAATTTTGAGCATCGAGCCAGATTCGCCTCCGGCTGTCTTGCACGTTCTTTTCGACGATGCCTTTCTCCCAGCCAGAGGCCACGTTGCAGAAGTCCGGATCGAACAGATAGTGCGCGCACATCACGGAAAACCGGGCATTGACCGTGCGGCCTTTGCCTTTGTTAACCTTGTCGACAGCCGTTTTCATGTTGTCGTAGATGCCGCGACGTGGCACGCCACCCAACGCTCCAAACGAACGTGTATGGGCATCAAACAGCATCTCGTGGCCTTGACTGGGGTACGCAACCAACCAGAACGCGCGACTTGCGCACAGCTTCATATGGGAGACCTGGATACGTCGAAACAGGCCACCGATCAGCAGGCCTTCTTCGCTCCAGTCAAACTGAAAGGCCTCACCGAGGGCAAAAGTCAGCGGTACAAAAGCGCGTACAGACTTGCCTTGCTCGCACCGCCAAGAGCGGACAAACGCCGTGAGCTGGCTGTAACCGCCGTCATAACCCTCGGCCTTGATCTGCTCAAAAAGTGCCTTGGCGCTCCTACGGTTGTGTTTTGGCCGGAACGAATCAGCCTTGAGCGCCTGCTCTAAGGTCTCGTGAAAAGGGTTGAGCTTATTGAAGGATGCGCACCGTTGGTACGCCGGTTGATTGGCTTCGGGCGCTCTGACCCATTTTCGGATGGTGTTTCTCGACAGCCCGGTACGCTTGGCTATCTGATGCAGCGAGAGCTTGTCGCGGAAGTACATCCGCCGGATTTTTCCCAACATTTCCATGCTGATCACCCTGTGTTCTCCTGCTCAAAAAGTGAGCAGAAGCAGTTGAACACCTGGGTCAGTTTTCAGTCGGCAGAACAGCCTCTACTGGGTCAGTTTTCGGTCAGCGGCAACACCCAGAAGCTCATCTGCGTACTACTACCGGTAGGTCGCAATGGCGATGTCGAAGACGAATACACAAGTTTCGGTGTTTCGATCAAGATACGGACTTTCGATATTTCGTAGGCAGACGTGTTGCGCGCTTCGCCAGGGCGCAGAAGCATGATAGGCAACCCGTCCCATCTGGATAATGGTGACTATGGAAGAGCTGGTTTACACCTCGATATGTCAAAACAACGGCTTGATCATTTTCGATGCGCTCGGTGAAGGCGAGATGCAGACTGGGCGGCGGCTTTACGAGGACTTGCTCGACCACTCCGCTGCCATTGGCCGGGCTGGGTACTGCAGCTTCCACAAGATCAAAAGCAAGCAGATGCTTATTGCAGCACTGAGGCTGGTGCACGCTGAATGCAGATCAGGTGTCCTCTCTCCCGTACTCCATTTCGAGTGCCATGGCGACCCGGCGAAAGGAATCTTCCTCCACGCCAGCAAGGAATATGTCGGATGGGAAGAGCTTGTCCAAGAGATTGCGGCAATCAACCAGGCTACCCGGAATAACACGGCGGTAGTGCTAGCTGTGTGCCACGGGTTTGAGGTTTCAAGGTTTGTGAGCATTATGGCGCCTTGTCCATTCAACTATCTCATCGCCGCACCTGATGAGGTGCGAGCTGGCTACCTTCGGGACGTCATTCCAGGGTTCTACAAGTCCGTGGTTCAGTCTGGGGATTTGCAGGCAGGGCTTGCCCTGTTAGCTCCCCCTTTAACGCTATTCCACTGCGGAGAATGGTTTTACCGAACCCTGGCCACCTTTATGGTAAACAGCTTCAATGCCGCAGGGCGTGCTGAGGTCGTAGAGCAGATCGTCACCAACCAGGTTGCAAAAGCCGGGTACAGTAATCGTGAAATGATTCGAGCAGCCCGAGCTAAAGCAAAGGCGTATGTGAGATCGCCCCATGGTTTCTACAACCACGCGTCGTCCATTTTCTTCCACGGCAAATTGCCCATTCCCTACGGTGATTTCCGCGCATTCGTGGAGGGCAAGCGGCATTGCAGGTAGAGCCCGAGCGTCAGGGCTGCCCTTGTCAGCCCATGAGCCATGTTTATGCCCGGATAGACTGTGTAAGCGAGCGCTTCTACCTTCGCTCAGCGGTTCCGGTTAGACGACAGCAGCTCGGCTATACGCAGCCACCATAATCCCAGTTAATAAATTTTGAACGCGTGTTGGCCGGACGCATATCGATGACGATTGATGAAGGCCACCAGTTCATCACGGGGCTCGTCAAAGACTACCTTCAGCAAGCTCATCCCCAGTTCGTAAAGTTTAGATGACTAAGAAAGCCGGTCTACCGGGCCGGTTTCTTGCTCCAGCGGGAAAGTGTCGCTGGTGTCTCCAGTTGACGGGATCGAAGCCCACAGCCCTTCAGCGCATCCCCGAATAAGAATGTCACTTTCCGACGATACGCGCCGGTGCCGATGAAGACAGCGATGGCAGAGCCGTCCGCATTTTTTGAGCAAGGGTAACGGAAGCCGGCTGCACGTTCCCCCGGGCATATCTGCTTGGCGGGACGTTCACGAAAGGTCGATCTGATAGCTGCCGGCCAGAAGATAGGGAAATCCTGTTAATAGGTGTCAACGCCAACTAAAAAGTGACCCCCTTCCGTGCTAAATCGCCAACTTAGTTTTGACCCCCCTCGGGTTCATATTTTCGAGCCGGTTCGGCCCGAGAAGATTTGGTTCCTGCTTTGCGCTTGTCCTTGAGTCGATAGCTTTCACCTGTCATCTGCACGATATGGGCATGATGTAACAGCCTGTCCAGCATGGCCGCTGTCAGTGTTTGATCATCCGCAAAGGTTCCGGCCCACTGGGTAAACGGCAAGTTACTCGTGAGGATCAGGCTGCCTTGCTCGTAGCGCTTGGCGACAACATTGAAGAACAGGTTGGCTTCATCACGACCAAACGGCAGGTAGCCGATTTCATCGATGACCAACAACCCAGGGGCCATCACCACACGACTGAAGTATTCCTTGAGCCGTTCCTGGCGGTGCGCAGCGGTCAGTTGCAGCATCAAGTCAGCCGCCGTGACGAAGCGGGTTTTGATACCGGCCATCACTGCCCGGTAGGCCAGGGCGATAGCCAGGTGGCTCTTGCCTACACCACTAGGCCCCAGGAACACGATGTTCTCGGCACGTCCAACAAAACTCAGTGCTGCCAGCTCCTGGAGCTGTGCCCGGGGGACGCCGGTGGCAAACGCGAAGTCGTATTGCTCCAGCGTTTTCACAGCGGGCAGCGCGGCAGTTTTCAGCAGGGCCTGTCGAGAGCGTTCACTTCGGGCATCGGTCTCGGCAGCCAGCAGCTTTTCGAGGAAGTCGGCAAAGCTGTCTTCGCCGCTTGCTGCTTGTTGGGCCAGGTGCGGCCAGTCCACCCCGACGCGCTCAAGCTTTAGCCCCTTGCATAGTTCTGTCAGGCGAGCATGTTGAAGGTTCATGCTCTCACCTCCAGCAGTTGCTCATAAACCGACAGCGGATGCTGCAAGCTCTCGTACGGCAGGACCCGTCCCAGGCGTAGGCCTTGGGCGGGTTGCGGGCGCAGGCTCTGTGTTGGCAGTGGTAATAGTACCTGCTGCTCTTGGGCCAGACGTACCGCCGGTTGAACACCCGTCGTGCCGTGAATCCGCTGATGAGCGACTTCGTCGAGCCATTGGCCGATATGTGCGTTGGCCGTCACCACATCCAGCGTCAGACCCGCACTCTTGAGCGTAGCGGCCAACGGGGTAATGAAACTGCCCTTCAGATACCCGTTGAAGCGCTCAACCTTGCCCTTGGTCTGGGCACGGTAAGGGCGGCAGACCTTGGGAATAAAACCAAACTCATCGGCCAGCGCAGCCAATCGGGGATGCCAACGGTGCTGGCCCTCCCCAAAAGCATCTCGCTCGGTGATGATGGTTCCGGCGTTATCAAACAATGCCTGCTCGGGCACGCCGCCAAAGTAAGCGAACGCCTCCCGAAGCCCTGTCAGCCAGGCTTCGCTGTCCTCTCGCTCGGAGAAACGGACAAAGCTTGCTCGACTAAAACCAAGTGTCGCCACGAACGCCTTAAGCGGCTGACGGCCTCGTCGAATGGTGGTGAAGTCCACCTGTATCTGCTTGCCGGGCAGTGTCTCGAAACGTACCACCGGCTCTTCTGCCTTACGTTTGAAGGGGCGAATATAAGCCTTCAGACGACTGACGCCGCCGCTGTACCCCAATGCCGTGATCTCACGCAGCAGGACGGTCGCCGGAATCCAGTGTGGGCGCGCCGCCTCAATACGCTCGTGCAGGTAGTCCTTGAAGGGGTCGATTTTGCACGGACGTGCGGGTCTCACCTTGTCACTGGGTAGCGACCGGGCCTTTCGCAGGTACTTGCGCACGGTGTTACGCGAAATACCCAGCTCACGGGCGATGAATTTGATGCCATGGCCCTGACGGGCCAACACTTTAATTTCCACAGACTGCTCCTGGGTCAACATATTGGCAGCTCAAAGCCGCCAGTTTTACCCAGGGGGGTCAATTCTAGGTTGGCGTTAGGGGGTCATTTTTACAGTGGCGGTGACAAATAGGGGCCAGTTTTGTGAACAGGGGGATGAGGGTGATTGTTTTGAATGGCCAGCTTTCAGCTGGCCATCACCTCATCAATCTCAGAACTCGTGCTCAATATCGTCGAAGAAGCTCGGGCCTAGCTCGTACTTCAAAGAGCCGAATCGCGCCAGCAGGTCTGCTCTCAGTTCGCCTTCAGCTTCCGGTTCAAGATTGATCCAGTAGCTATATACGAGTCCGTCATCCGATTCGTTGGTCGTGATCTCTGCTCCGGACAAGAGCTCGGCGTCGTCGGCGGATATCCCGAGTTCAATCGCAAGGGCTTGAGCCATGGACATCCGGTTACTACTCCGGGCTTCTTCCACTGTTGCCCAATACTCCTGCTCAGATCTACGGTCGCGATCAGCATCAGATTCACCGCTGATGATGGAAACGCCCTCCTCACTCAGCAGCCACTTACCTTCGCGGCGCAGTAGCTCAACCGTTGCATTGAGGAAGAACGCTGCACCGTGATACATCCTTTCCTGATCTTGCTGCCCCTGGTACGTAAGGGAGAGCCCCAATGTGAGCTTCCCGGTTGTATCGCTGTAGTCGGCGGCTTCCACTTCAAGAGCATCAATCGTGAATCCACTTGCATTGGTATCCGCAATCGCACCGGAGAGCTGATCCTCCAGCTCTAGATCCAGGTCGGCGTAGACATCATCCTCATGGATCGCTTGGGAAAAGTCTTTGATCCCAAAAACGGCCAACATCAGACGCGGATCCTTGGGATTCCGTTGAGCGACGACAGAAAGCTCATGGTAATCAGCGAAGCCCGCTTTTTGCACAAGGGTTTCTTGAGCGATAGAAAGCTTCAGGCCCTGATCACGAGCAAGCTGTTTAGCTTGGGATTTGAAGATGTTTAGCGGGGAAAAATCAGACATGGCAAAGGTTCCTAAATCAACGACGCTTAGGTGTCCGATTGCCTGTTCACCGGGCAGCGTCTGGTTAGGGACATGCCGATGTAAAACTGAAGGTGTCACAGATGGGCTATTGCTTCGCGAAACAGGCGCCAGGCGACCATCACCGCCTAGCGTGATCATATGACAGAGGAAATAGCCCCGCAATACCCCGCCCGAATGTTTTCAATGGACGTTTTTTAGCGTCGCCCACTGGCCGTGGAAAGAGCTCAGGAACAGCAACTGACGGTAAAACCAAACTAGAGTTAATGGAGAAATGACGCCACTAGATTGTCACTTTTAAATACTTAGGATGGCTGTTCAACAGCACAACACGGGTATGCGAGTGGAGTGTGTTTCAAATTATTTCAATGATGAACGTCCTACCCCCCGATTTAGAAGGGCTGGGCATACATACAGGGGTAAAATGGATCCAAGCACTGATTTGCGCACAAGTTATCCACAGGGTTGTTACCTTGCAATGTCATTTTGACCCCATTATCTTGTAGGTCATCTCGACATCAGCACTACATGTTGTGTTTTTGCGAGAGGCTGAGGTGTCAGTGAACACAGCGGGTATGCGTGCAAAGTTTGGACGCCGAGCACACATACCCGCCAATCCCTGAGCCAATGCGGACACTGGTGGGACGCGCATTAGAGAAAAACCGACTTTGGATGTCAACCATTCAGCTCGGTTTTCCGCTCAAGGGTTGCTCCTGCCTACTCGATTTTTTCTAGATACAGGAGCACCCAAACGTGCCGAAAAATCCTAAACAAACTTCGTCTCCCGTGGCCAGCTTGGCCTCCAAAATCCTGCGTAGTGACAGCTCCTCGGCCATCCAGAAGGAATTGGCAGGGTCTGCCATGGCTCAAGCTTCGACCGGCAAGCAAACCGGTGCCGATATGGAGACTAAAGCCAGTCATGTTCTCGACAGCAACAAGTACAACGCCACCACCAAGACCTTAGCTGCCTCGGTACTCGCCCAATCGAACAAAGAGCGGGGTAAGTAAAATGGCTCAATATTTCGTCAACCGCAACGCACAGACCAACGGTGACCACGAGGTGCATACCAGTACGTGCATCTATTTGCCGGCAGTTCACAATCGCCTTGATCTTGGCTATCACACCACCTGTGCGACCGCTGTTCGCCAGGCTCGCAACACCTACCGACAATCGAACGGTTGTCGGACGTGCTCCTCGGTGTGTCATACCCAGTAATTTTTGAAGTCTCATCAGGGGCTCTGGGCGGCTTTACTGCTGCCCATCTTTTCAGGTTGATGGGGTTCCGGGACATTAAGTCTATTGAAGGTTGAGTCTCATGATTCATGATCACGAATACAGCCTGTTGGGAGGAATCAATCGAGCTCTTATCGGCAGATATTTGACAATCCTGGCAAGCGCGATTTCCGGCATTGCGGTTTTTCTGCTGCTATCAGCTGCAGATTTGGCTGAAAAGTATAACCTACCTGTAAATCTTCCACCGACAGCCCTGTCGCTCATTGGCGCAGGTATAGTCTTTGCCTTGTTATATGCTCTATTCAATACGACAATTTGGAAATGGCGCTGGGCAGTTAAATATCTAAAAGTTCCTGACCTGTCGGGAGAGTGGCAGTGCACTGGAACGACACTGGACACCGAAGGAAATCCGATTCGCTCCTGGAAAGCTGATGTATATATTTGTCAAACTTGGGACAAGATTAGAGTGCGCTTGAAGACACATCAGTCAGGCTCCAACAGTATCACTGCGGCGTTGGTTCACGACGAAGCTGACGGATACCGCCTTCTTTATAACTACCGGAATGATCCTAATCCCGGCGAACCTGAGCTTCGGGGACATGTTGGCAGCGCAAACCTTTTGTTTACTAAATCACTAGATTGCGCACAGGGTGACTATTTTAACGGTTACGGTCGGCCCACCTATGGGCGAATGGAGCTGAGGAGAAAGAATGAGCACATCAATTAATGAACGAATCAACCGTCTACGCTCCAGACGCTCGGGCCTTGATAGATCCTCTGTGATCGCGATGGATGCGAAGGATTTCATCGTGAACCGAAGCCTCACAAAAGAGGCGTGGGAACATAGGGTTAAAGACAAGCCGAATACAACGTTTGCTTTAGGAGCGATGCAGGAGGTAGATCCTACCTACACCCGCATCAGCATCGAAACCGCAGAACGGGTTAGCAACCAGTTGTCGAAGAGGACAAGCGGCAATCTCGAATTCGAGCTTCAGGGATCAGTACCACTGAATGTCCATATTCGAGGAGTCAGTGATGTCGATCTTTTAGCGATAGAAGCTGACTTTCATACCTATGATGCCCGTGGGCACATGAGTACATCGGGTCAGTACCGCTCACCGACCTCACGCACTTCAGTTGGGGTGTTAACCGCTCGCAGGGGGGAAATTAGTAAAGCTCTTCGTGATGCGTTTCCCGCTGCGACAATTGACACCTCTGGCTCTAAGGCCATCAAATTGCAAGGAGGGTCATTAGCACGTCCAGTAGATGTCGTGCCTTCCCACTGGCATGACACCATCACTTATCAAGCCTCTGGCCAGAAATATGACCGCGCGGTCACTATCCTAGATTCGCATAAAAGTACCACGATTGAAAACTGGCCTTTCCTGCACATCAAAAAGGTACGAGAACGATGTGAAACCACGGGTGGTGGGCTCCGCAAATCAATAAGATTATGTAAAAACATAAAGGCAGAGCTCGAAGCAGAGGGAAAACCTGTAACGATCTCAAGCTTTGATATTGCCTCAATAATGTACCATGCAAACATGCATAGCCTCTCCGCTGGCGCCTACTTTGAACTAGCGATATTGGCCGAGACCCAAAGATATCTGGATTATTTGTGGAACAATAAGGAAGAAGCGAGGCGAATAGTAGTACCTGATGGCTCCCGCTTTATCTTTAATACCGAGGACAAATTCAATGGCTTGCTGCATCTATCCGTAGCAATGGACAGTCTCCTCCGAGAGGTAGCCAAAGAGCAAAACTACCTTCTAAGCTTATCCGAAAAGCCTATGCTGGATGCCAGCAGGGTAGCTGTGACCAACGCGATCATTTTTTAAAGGTTGCGTGCAGCGTTTGGAGACCAGTACAGAGATCAATTGAGCTGGGTGCAGACGCCATGCCCATGATTTATCCCCTGGCTACCAGCCATTGGTTAAGGTCGGGATTTTTGTATGACCACTTGGGTTCCAGTGCATGGTTGGCGACATCGGCGATGAAGCGCTGGGTTCCATTCGGCTGCGTCTGAGGAATTCAAGCGGCGCCTCCCCTGACAATACTAGGGATTGTCTGAAAAGTCGCGTTCGTTAGAATGATGCCCTCTGGTTGCCAGGAGAGCCGTCATGACAGGCCGTTATGAAATTTCATCTGAGCGTTGGGCGATCATTGAAGCCATTGTTTCCCCTCCTCAACACATGGGGCGGCCAAGGCGCGATGATCGTCAGATGCTTGATGGAATCTTCTGGATTTTGTGCTCTGGCGCCAAATGGCGGGATCTTCCAGAACGTTTTGGGCCTTGGAAGACCGTTTACCAGCGCTTCAGGCAATGGCGTGACAACGGCACGTTCAAGCAGGTTCTGCGCCACCTTCATCTTCGTTTGCGAGAAGACGGGTTTATCGATCTGGATACCTGGATGGTCGATTCCACGTCAATCCGGGCCGCCCGGGCTGCCAGCGGTGCTGGAAAAAAGGGGCCCGCAGGAACCGCAACACCACTGTCTCGGCCGAAGCAGGGGCGGACTGACCACCAAAATACACCTCGCCTGCGACAGTCATGGCTTCCCGCTGGCCATCATGCTGTCGCCCGGCGAGCAGGCTGACTCGCGCCACTTCATGCCGTTGCTGGATCAGATCAGCCTTCCTGGCAGCAGGGGTCGCCCGCGCAAGCGTTGCCGTTATGTGCTTGCCGACAAGGGTTATGACAGTCAGGTTATACGTCAGTACTGCGACCGCTACGGCATGCAGCCGGTGATTCCGCTGCGCAAGATGCATCGCAAGCCTCGACCCGGCTTGCCTCGGCTGTTTGACAGGCCTCAGTACAAAAAACGCAACGTTATTGAGCGAGTATTCAGCTGGCTTAAGGAAAAACGTCGGATCTGTACGCGTTACGACAAACTGGCCAGCAGCTTTAAAGCCATGGTCACACTGGCCTGCATCGAAAGATGCTTGCGGGCTGACTTTTCAGACAAACCCTAGGATATTCCCAATACGCTCCGAAGGGCGCCTGCTGGGCAAAAATCGAATACCTCGCGTTGTCGGTGCAACAGATAACTGAAATCCGGGGTGAGGGTGGCGGCTATTCAAATGCGACACCCAGGTGGTATTTAAAATACGCTTCCACCGAGTCTGTCAGCTTACAAAAAACGCCCATTTCTCTAGAGATTACATGCCCCAAGACCGGACGGACAGTACTCAAACCGGAAATTTACGCACCACATAACGGTTCGAGTCCGTGTGGGCCCACCAACTCCAAAGCCGCGCATTGCGCGGCTTTTGTGTTTCTGGTGAGGTCCTCTCAGATGCAGCCTTGTAGTGGTCTAGTAACTCCAGACACTCATTCAGGCGAGAATATCGCCAGATAGAAGTGTCTGATTACCCCTACAATTGCCTGCATGACAGAGGTAGATCAGCTTTTGCGCTCTGCCCCTATCGCGGCCTTTCCCAGTGCAATTCAGGTTCAAGCCCGCTTGGGCAACTTCCAGTTTGGCCGGATGAAGTGGCAGGTATAACCGTTCGGTATCCGCTCCAGATAATCCTGATGCTCCGGCTCCGCCTCCCAGAACTCACTCGCGGGCTCGATTTGCGTGACCACACGCCCCGGCCACAGCTTCGAGGCGTCCACGTCAGCCGCGGTATCTTCGGCAATATCCCTTTGCTGTTCGCTCAGGTAGTAAATCGCCGAACGATAGCTTGGCCCAAGATCATTGCCCTGCCGGTTAGGGGTGCTCGGGTCATGGATCTGGAAAAAGAACTCAAGAATCTGCCGGTAGCTGATCACCGCCGGGTCAAACACGATCTCAATCGCTTCGGCATGATTACCGTGGTTGCGGTAGGTGGCGTTCGGTACGTCACCACCGGTGTAGCCGACTCGCGTGTGCAGCACGCCGGGGTAGCGTCGCAATAAATCTTGCATGCCCCAGAAGCAGCCGCCGGCAAGGATGGCGGTTTCGGTTGGGTTGGTCATGGTCTGTCCTTGCGGTTTATGGAGACAGGGATAGTTATGGGGTGATGCCGGCCAATACCAAGCCGGATGAAGTAAAAAACAGGATCGTGTTGCGAAACGAGTAAACGTCTTACAGAAGCCTTGGCGCCTTGCTCCGTTGCCTACCGTTGCGTCAAAATCCTCTGGCTTGAGCGCTTGAGTCAGCGTTTTCAAGATGGCTCGGTCGCTGACAACTCAGTGATCGGGTTTAGTTGACCCACTACAAACCTGCCGACCGAACAACTATAAGTCCACCCCCGCGCAAACCTGCCCGGTCATCGACCCTCTCAATCACCCGATCAAAACATCCGATTAGCCATCCTCCGAAACATTCCGTAACGTTGTTTCCCGGTGCGACAGATGCGCGCACCGCTTGAGCTTTTAATCCCCCCCGCTCAGCCCACGACCACGCACGAGCCCACCATGTCTTTGAACACCCCGCAGCAAATCGCTGAAATTGCCGTCGAAAGCGGCGTCAAGAAGGCCCACCTGAGCCTGCCGTCGTTGATGATCCTGGGCTTTCTGGCAGGGGCTTTCATCGCCCTCGGGTTTCTTCTCGATATTCATGTCAGCACCATGATCCCTCACGAGTGGGCGTCGCTGGGCAATCTGCTTGGCGCTGTGGTGTTTCCGGTCGGGCTGATTCTGGTGGTGCTGGCCGGTGGCGAGTTGCTGACCGGCAACATGATGAGCCTGCCCATGGCGCTATTCGCCGGGCGTATCGGTCTGGGTCAGTTGGTGCGCAACTGGGTACTGGTGACGCTGGCCAACCTGATCGGCGCGCTGTTCGTCGCCTATTGTTTCGGCCATGTGGTGGGGCTGACTGAAGGCCCATTCATGGCCAAGACCGTGGCCATCGCCAATGCCAAGGTGGGGGCCAGCTTTGAACAGGCGTTCATCTCCGGCATTGGCTGCAATTGGCTGGTGTGCCTGGCGGTGTGGCTCAGCTACGCGAGCAAGGACGTGATCGGTAAAGTGGTCGGCATGTGGTTTCCGGTGATGGCATTCGTCGCGATCGGCTTTCAGCACATCGTCGCCAACATGTTCGTCATTCCTGCAGCGATCTTTGCCGGCGCCTTGAGCTGGGCGCAGTTCGGCGACAATTTCGTCCCGGTATTTTTGGGTAACGCGGTGGGCGGCGCGGTGTTCGTCGGCTTGGCCTATCACTTGGCCTTCTTCAATGCGGCAACACGACCTGCTGAGCTGTCCAGGACCAGCGGCGCGCAAGCACCGGAATAATCTGACGCCATATAAGCTCTGCGGTGAAAAGAGATGACGACCGCAGAGCAAACCAGCAAGTTGAAGAGCAAAACTCACGTCACAAGCAAATAGTCGAGTTGCTCGACAAGAGCAGCCTTTGATTTGAAATGAAGCCGACTCCTCGCGTGCCTGCTGCCAACCCAGACCGCACACGTTCAGACACTGTCCATAAAACCGATCCACGCCGCCAGCAGCAACAAAACCGCCAGCACTCGATTCATGCACTGCACTCGCCAAGGCGATGTGAGCCAGCGGGTCGAGCCTGCGCCCATCAGCGCCCAGCTGCCGAGGCAGGGCAAGGAAATCAGAAAGAACACCAGCGCCAGGTAAGACACCGGGTTGCGCTGGTTGAATACACTGACCACCGCCAGCGCCATGACCCAGGTCTTGGGATTTACTACTTGCAGTGCTGCGCCACCGATAAAGCCCATCGGCAGGCTGTTTTGCCGCTCGATTGAGTCGGTCGGGCTGGCACCTATCTTCCAGGCCAGCCAGGTCAGCCACAGCACGCCGACCCATGCCATGACGCGCTGAGCATTGGGGATCGCGAGCAGTGAGTGGCCGATACCCATGCCGACGAGCAACACCAACAGTGCAGCGCCGGTGCAGGCTCCCAGAATCAACGGTACAACGGCGCGCCAGCCGAAGCGGGCACTGTTGCTTAATACCAGGATGTTGGTGGGGCCGGGGGTGATCGAGGCGACGAAGGCGAACAGTATGAAAGGCAGCATGATCGGCAATCCAGGGCTGAAAAGCCCATGCTGCGACATACCACAGGATCAGTCTGGAAGGTTTGAGCAGCGCAAGCGATAGGCCGCCGGGCTCAGTCCGTAGGCGCGCATGAACCAGCGGCCCAGATGGCTTTGGTCAGCGAAGCCCAGATCGCTGGCCACCTGAGCGGGCCAGATTCCGGCTGCCAGCATTCGACGAGCCTTGGCCAGGCGCAGCTGTACCAGATATGCATGAGGCGGCAGGCCGAAGGCAGCCTTGAACGCCCGCGTCAGGCGAAAGCGGTCGACGCCACAAACAGCTGCCAACTCGTTCATGCCCACGTCCTGATGCAGATGCGCGTGCAGATAATCCCTCGCCCGCAAGGCCACTTGCGGCAAGCGCGGATCGGGATCGGTCATGCGTCGCCATTGCACCCGATCAATGAGCTGCGCCAGTAATTCATCCAACGCGCTTTGACGAACGATGCGTAGCTCATTTTGGTGCAGCGCCGTGAAAGCGAACGTGACCGCGTGAGCCAGCCGTGATTCGGTTTGCAGGGTGTTGGCGAAAGAAGGCAGATGCTGGTCGGGAGCCTGTTCGAACAACCCACTGAGCTCCCGGCTCAGCCAATGCGGGTCCAGGTACAGCATCTGATAGGTGAACCCTTCGGCGCACGGGGCATTGCCATCATGGATTTCTCCCGGCTCCAGTGTGAACACCTGCCCGGGCGTGCTGGCATGGCGCTGACGGCGGCAATTGAACTGCTGCACACCTTGCCGGGTAACGCCCACCAGATAGCTGTCATGCCAATGGGGATCATAGGCATGCCCCTGAAAGTGCGCGTGCAGCGTCTCGATGCCTGTATCAAGGTCGCGAGCGAGGTCTATCCAGTGTGTGGAAGGCATAAAACACCTGAATCGATGAAAGCGATTGGTTATCGCTGACGTCAGAAGGTGACGTCTAGAACATTCGTGCATTCATCTTCGATTGGCAGCAGCGCATCAATCAAGGTGCCGTGCGCCGCTCAGCCTGATTCATGTACTCCATCAAAACCTGACTCAACGCCACCGCTCCAACCATCCCCTCCGCCAATTCAACCTCAACCCCCAGACCCTGCAACCCTCCCTGTGCTGTCCATTCATCGAGCGCCAATCCATGCAACTTCAAAAACGCTTCGCGCCTGCACCATGCCTTGGCGAACGCAATCGGGCGAATCGACTCGGGCATGCCTGACAGACGGGTAGCAACCTCAGCCCCCAGATAATCCTGCGCGACAGCATGCCAGTCCGGCACCGCCTGAACCTGCATCAAGTCCACGCCCACTGCGCCGTGGAGATTGACGGCAGCAAGAGAGAACCCGGCTTCGTGGCTGATGGAAAACCCGGGCTCCGGCAGCCCGTCGATAAGCAATCGCGGCGCGACACCTGAGGCGCTGATGAACGTGATCGCCCCGGATGGCAATTCGAGCCACTGTTCCACGGCGGTACGCACACAAGCCCGAATGCGGTTTCTGGCCTCATCTCTTGCACAGCCTGGCCTGGTGACGCAGCTGACCAGCAATACATTCTGCCAAGGGAAGGACTCTGGAGGGGCGAGCCGGCCATCTTCATCGAATACCCAGCTCGCCCCGCACTTCATGCCCTGTCCGGTGACGCGGGGCAACCGGCCCATCGGCTGGCGGCAGGGATATGCTCGCCCTTCATCACCAGGGTCAGTGCGCCAAGGTGCGCATCGTTGCCGACGACAGCGCTATACAGCACGGCGCTGCGTGGCCCCATGTACACGCGCTCGCCGATGCTGACGTGATCAATCTTCATGATTCGGTCTTCGAACAGGTGGGTCTGCGGGCAGGCGCCGGCATTCAGTTCGCTGTCTGCGCCGATGCTGACGCAGTCGAATTCGGTGATGTCGGTGGTGTCCATGTAAACCCCGCGACCAATCCTGCAGCCGAGCACATTGAACGCCAGCGGCAACCACGGTGTGCCGCGCAGGTAGCGCATGAAGTTCGGTGCGGCCATGCCTTCGTACAGACTGGTGATACCCTCCGACAGCCATACGAAGGGCGTCCACATCGGGTCAGCGCGTTTGCGATAGCGGCCCATCACCAGCCATTTCAGGGCCGCGATCAGCAGAAAGTTACCCACGCTGTACGCCACGCCGATCACTGCAAGGTAGGCCAGCACCGCGCCCCAGCGCTCGTCGTCGGCGAGAGGCATCAGGTCAAGCATGACCGTGTAGCCAACGGCGATCACTACCGCGTGCGGGGTGACAATGCGCACGCCTTCGACCAGTCCTCGTGCCAGGCGGCGCAGCGGTGAAGGCTTGAAGGTCAGTGATTCGGGAGCGCCACTCACCTGCTCGCGGGCAGGCAGGTGGATCGGTGGTGAGCCCAGCCAGGTGTCGCCGTCGACCATTTTGCTGTTGTGCGGCGCGCAGGAATGGACGCCGATCAGGACGTTTTCCGGCAGTACCGTGCCGTCCGCGATGTACCCTCCGTTGCCGACAAAGCTGCGATGCGACACGACCGTGGGCTGCATGGTCATCCAGCCGCCGTCGATACGCTCATCACCGAGCATCACCGCATCCGCGATAAAGGTTTCATCGCCCAGGGTCAGCATGTCCGGGATGACGCCCTGTGCACTGGAAATCTCGGCGTCGCGCCCTACTTTCGCGCCCAGCAGTCGATACCAAAAGGGCGAATACACCGTGGCATAGATGCCGGACAGCACGTTGAGGCTCGCTTCCTGAATCTGGCTGATCAGCCACTTGGCGCAGTAGGTATTGCTGTGCACCTCATAACGGCCCGGCTTGAGGCGTGGGAAGACGACCCAGCGCAATGCGGCAGAGGCCAGAACAGTCGCGACAATCAGCACCGCACTGGCCGGGAACGCGAGCAGGAAATAGCGCGCCAGTTGTCCCAATGGTCCGCTGCCCTCGAACCATGGCAAGACGTTCTGCGTGTCGAACCAGTCAATCAGGAAAAAGGTCGGGAAGACCGGGATGAAGAACAGCGTCGCGACCAGCAGAACGCCGAACACGAAGAACAGCTTTTCTGCCCGCAAACGCGCCGGGCTGGTCACAGGCCGTGCAGGTTGGCCGAGCGTATCGAACGCGCCGACATCACGCGCTGGCGAGCCTTGCCAGATGCGCCCAGCCGGAACCTCCCGACCATCGGCCATGGCCGATTGGGCTTCCAGATGCCCCCACGGGCCTACAGCCGTATTGCCTTCCATGATCACGTAAGAGCCGACACAGGCATTGTCCTGCAAGGCGATACGGCCCAGATGCAACTGGCCCCGCTCGACGCGCGCATTTTCGAAGCTGACACCGTTGCCGACGCTGACCCCGTCGCCGATTTCCAGCAGGTCATGAGCCCGTACTGTAGCGCCGCCAATAATCACGTCCTGCCCGATCTTCGCGCCCAGTGCGCGCAGCCACAGGGGATAAAGTGAGGAGCCGCTCAGCAGATAAGTCGGCGCCGACTCGACCATGCGGTCTGCGGCCCACCAGCGAAAATAGGTAACGCCCCACAGCGGATAGATCCCAGGCTTCAGGCGGCCGACGATCAGCCACTTGGCTGCCAGCGCGATGAAAAACTGCAGAACGGTAGCAATCAGGAATACCGAGATCGACGCCAGCGTCGCCAATGCGACAGAGTCGTCGGGCGAGCCGGTGAGCAGGTGATAGGTAAAGAACGGTGCGAGCCACTGGGTCATGCGCAGGCTGACCATGACCGGCAATGCCAGCGCCTGGGCCACGCCGCAGCGCCAGCGACGCCAGGCTGACGGAGGCGTCCAGTCCACCGGCGCATCCACCTCTTGTGGCGCCTGATCCAGCACTTCGGCAATCGCGCCGATACGCCGATGCTGGTAAATGTCGCGCACCGTGACTTGAGCGAAGCGCGGGTTGGCCCGCAGCGCCGAGGCCAAACGCGCGGCAAAGAAGGAATGCCCGCCCAGATCGGTGAAAAAGTCCGCATCGCGGCGGATCGGCATGCCGGGGAACAGTGTGCTCAGCGCGGCAAACAGTGCGATCTCTCCTTCGGTTTGCGCCACATCGGACTCTGCGCTGGCGGCCTTGGCATCCACCGTCAACGGCCGGGCCTTGAGCGTTTTGCGGTCGATTTTGCCGGACGTGAGGCGCGGCATGCTGTCGAGCAGCTCGAAGTGTCCCGGCACCATGTACGGCGGCAACTGCGCCTGCAGAGTTTTGCGCAACTGACTCGTGAATGCGGAAGGTGTCGACGTGTCGCTCACCAGATAAGCAATCAGTTGATCAACGCCCGCCTCGTTGCGCAACAGGACGGCAACGGTGCCCACGCCAGGCTGTTGCGCCAACAGCGATTCAATCTCGCCCAGTTCGACGCGAAAACCGCGAATTTTTACCTGATCGTCGGCCCGCCCGAGGCACTGCACCTGCCCTTCGTCGTCGATCCGGGCAAGGTCGCCGGTTCGATACAGGCGCGCATCGTGATAGCCGGTGGACCAAGGGTTCGGCAGGAATTTTTCTTGGGTCAGGTCCGCCCGACCGAGATATCCCTTAGCCAGGCCAGGGCCAATAATGCACAGCTCGCCGACTTCGCCACGCGGCAGCAGGCTGGGCGCCAGGGTGCTTCCGACCGCAGGGTCATTGGCGATGACCAACAGCCCGTAATTGGGTAACGGTGTGCCAATCGACACCGGGCGACCGCGCGACAGACGCGCCAGGCTGGCCGACACGGTGGCTTCGGTAGGGCCGTAGGTGTTGAACATCTGCCGGGGCGGCGTGGCCCAGCGATCGACCAGCGACTCAGGACACATCTCGCCGCCCAGATTGATCAGGCGCAGGCCGGGAACGTCTTCGCTGAACAGCGCCAGCAAAGTGGGCACCGCATGCAAAACGCTGATGCGCTGCTCGTTCAGCAAGCGCGGCAGGGTTTCGGGGTCACCGCTGGTTTCCTTCGGGCCTATCCACAGCGTCGCGCCCACCAGATAAGCGATCCAGATTTCTTCGAAGGACATGTCGAAGGCCACGGAAAAGCCTTGGTAAACCCGGTCGCTGGTACGAATGCCAAGTATCGCGTTCTCGCTGCGCAGAAAATGGCAGATGCTGCGCTGGGAAATCAGAATGCCCTTGGGCTTGCCCGTGGAGCCGGAGGTGTAAATCACATAGGCAGGATGGTCGGGAAGCACCCCACTGCGACGCACCAACGCTGCGTCGGTCGGCGCCAGCAGGTGTTCGGCAGTCCACACCTTCAAACCGGTATCGGCCAGCACCGGCATCAACGCATCGCAGGACACCAGCCCGACTGCGCTGGCGTCGTCCAGGCAAACCTGCAGACGCTCTACCGGCGTGTCCTGATCCAGAGGCAGCCACGCGGCGCCCGCCTTGGCAATACCGGCCTGCATGACCAGCAGCTCGATGCCGCGCGGCAACCACAGACCGACAATGTGCCCCGGCCGAACACCCGCACCGATCAGCGCAGACGCCACCTGATCGGCCTGCCGGTCCAGATCGCCATAACTGATCTGATGCTCGCCGAAGATCAGTGCCACTTGCTGCGGGTTGCGCCGGGCACTGGCTTCCAGCAAATCGGCCAGCACCTCCTCACGTAGCAGCTCAGGTTGGATTGGACCGTAAATCACGTCCAGCGATTGTTCGTTCTGGCCTAGCGTCGACAGGTTCAGGTTATTCATGGCAGCAGGTATTAGCTCGTCTGAAGGAGGTGCCTGAGATTTCTGGTTATGAGCCGGTCCGTCAGCGATTGGCGCGAATTCTGTGGTCGTTGCGTGTCCGGAATATGTCCGTTTTGATACATTTTGGCTGGAGCACTGCAGCTCTCACCGAGGCAAGAGAACAAGCTGGCAAGGCGAATATGGCAAAGGCTGGCTGTACGAATCTTGAACAACAAAACGAAGGTGGCGAATGGCCCACATTGCTGTGCGGGTTACAGCAGACGCCACAAGGTCTCGCGTGTCGCGGGGTTGAAAGACTGCGCCTGACGGTCCATGACGCCTCTCAGTCCATCGCCAATACGCTCTGCTGGCATCGGGTGGAAGCCATGTTGCCGAAACCATGGACCGTTCCAGCGCGGCTCGCGAAATGTCGTCAGGCTTATCGCGTGCAGCTGGCAAACCTGCGCGTACGCCTCGACAGACGCCTGCAGGCTTTTTCCGACACCCTTGCCGGATGCACCAGGCTCGACCGAGATGTTGTCCAGGTACAGGAAATCATCCAGCAAGCGCATGGCTGCAAAACCGATGATGTCACCGCTGCGCCTGTTGGCAGCCACCACCACCCGGCAGGCTTCGAACCTGTCTGCGCCCAGCGGAGGGTTTTCGGCGACATGCGCCAAGGAAGGAATGCTTTTGTACCGGTGACGCGCCCGCGCCGACAGGCGTTGTAACGATTCCAGGTCGCTGTGTTGCGACACACGCAGATCAAATTCCATCCGCTTTTCCTCCCTGACTGCCTGACATCGAAACCAGACGCCGATGAGCACGTCTGGACGGTGAGCCGAGTAATCACCACAATCGGCTCATCCTCGCAGCGCAGCGCAGTATCAGGCAGTGGCGAATGTCTCGAAGGCCACCGCTACCCGCCACTTAAGCGATCTGCTTGCCAAAAACTGCCTGGTTCACCTGCCCGGTGGAGGCCGCAGCACTCGTTACCAGATCAATCGGCCCTTGCCGTAGAACCCTACACAGCAGAAGGAGTTGCTAGCGCTTCAGACGTGCGCCACTGGTCGCATCGACTGCAGCATCCAGTTCCGCACCGGACAGGAACTGGCTGTAGTAATCATGTAGTTCGGCTTCCCAACCGGCCACCTCGTCCAGCGCCGCCTCGGCTTGTTCCTTGCTCAAGGCAAAGTGAGCGTGCTGACTGAGCAGATTGCCTCGATTGAGCCGCGACCCTTCGATGCCGACGGACATGGGAAGTGTGGACCCGAAAATAACAGCTCACGAAAGAGCACGTTAATCCTCATAAAGCCTCACTAAGTGACACCTTAACTACTCATAAAAATCGTGACTACTGCCCTCAGCGCGTCATTCCTACACCTAGAATGCGCAATGCCACGTCACTGATCATCGACATACCCCACCCATCCCCCATCAAAATGTGGCTTACTGAAGCCTGCCATCATCCAATCAGGGAATCTCTTCCCTACCCTCGCGGTCTCTTAACGCATGACGAATTCGCGCTCTGCTTTCATACCCTCCTGGCTTCGCCCTGTTCTGCGTCCTTTGCTGGACCCGTATCGCCGTTATCGGCATGCGCGGCTGATCCACGCGGCGCGGATTGCGGTGGGCTTGCTGGTGACTATCCTGCTGACCACCGGCCTCAACCTGCCTCACGGTGAGTGGGCATCGGTGACCATGCTGATCGTGATCGGCGGTTTGCAGCACCACGGCAATATCGGCAAGAAGTCGGTCGAACGGGCCTACGGAACCCTGATCGGTGCCGGTCTCGGTCTGATCGTGGTGGTTCAGCAGGGCTATCTGGAAATGCCGTTGCTGACCTACGCAATGATGTGCGGTTTCTTCGCCTATCACGCCATCGGCAAAGGGGGTTACACCGCGCTGCTGTCGGCGATCACGCTGTTCATCGTCGCCGGTCATGGTTACAACCCGATCAGTGACGGGCTGTGGCGTACCGTCGATATTCTGATTGGTATCGCGCTGGCCCTGGCGTTCTCCTTCGCCCTGCCCCTGTATGCGGTGTTTTCCTGGCGCTACAACCTGGCCAGTGGTTTGCGTGACTGCGCCAAGGTCTACGGGCGCATTGTGCAAGGCCAGCCAGTGACGGCGGATGAGCATTTGAAACTGACCGCCAGGCTCAACGGCACGATGCTGCAATTGCGCTCGCTGCTGCCGTCGGTGTCCAAGGAAGTGAAGATGTCCATGGTCGAGCTGGACGCCATTCAGGGCCACTTCCGCATGTGCCTGAGCACCCTGGAGATTCTCGCCAATATTCGCCCGGCGAACCTGAATCAGCTTGCCGACGAGACGCTCAAGGTATCGTTGGACGCTGACTACCGCCAGATTCGCCGGCAATTGATCGGCATGGCGCGCGCCCTGCAAACCGGTGCCACCGAGCGTCTGGAACGCACGACCGAAACACCGGAGACGCCGGAAACACCACCAGTGAAAGCCGTCATTCCTACCGAGCTGAAGGGCTACCACTTGATGACCCAGCAGTTAGCGCTCAACCTCGACGGCCTGCAGGCACGTCTGGCCAAGACCGCCAAACGCTGGAAGTTTTAAGGAACCGCCCGTGCCCGATACCCGCCCGCCTGTGCTGGATGAAATCGATCGCCAGCTGATTGCCGCGCTGCAAATCAATGCGCGCGAAAGCGTCGCCATGCTCGCCCGGCAACTGGGCATCGCGCGTACCACCGTGACCTCGCGGCTGGCGCGCCTGGAAAGCAGCAAAGTGATTACCGGTTACGGCGTGCGCCTTGGCCAGCGCGTGGTCAGTGGCGGGTTGCAGGCGTATGTCGGCATTACCGTGCAACCTCGCTCGGGCAAGGAAGTGTTGCGGCGGCTGAGTGCCATGGCGCAGGTTCAGCAACTCTGTGCGGTGAGTGGCGAGTTCGATTATGTCGCCTGGCTGCGCACGGACTCTCCCGAGCAACTGGACCAGCTACTGGACCTGATCGGCAGCGTGGATGGTGTCGAGAAGACCACGACATCGATCATCCTCAGCAGCAAGATCGACCGCGGCCAGCCGGTGTAACTGCACGCTTCTATCAAGCAGTGATACAAACTGACCAGAAAATTCGTCACTTAGTCCAAACAAACAGCATATCGACGACACTTTGCGTCTTATTAACGTGTCCGCCCTTCTCTAGACTGTTGTTTTTCGCCGTTGCCCATCAAGGTCCGTCATGAAGAACAACCGTCACCCCGCCAACGGCAAAAAGCCGATCACCATGTTCGGCCCCGACTTCCCCTTCGCCTTCGATGACTGGATTGAGCACCCGAAAGGTCTGGGCAGCATTCCGGTGGAGAACCAAGGCGCTGAAGTGGCAATTATCGGTGCCGGGATAGCCGGTCTGGTGGCGGCCTACGAATTGATGAAGATGGGCCTCAAACCGGTGGTGTACGAAGCCTCGAAAATGGGTGGCCGCCTGCGCTCGCAGGAGTTCGAAGGCGCCAAAGGCATCGTGGCCGAACTGGGCGGCATGCGCTTTCCGGTGTCCTCGACAGCGTTCTTCCATTACGTCGACAAGCTGGGCCTTGAGTCCAGGCCGTTCCCCAACCCGCTGACCGCGGCGTCCGGCAGCACCGTTATCGACCTGGAAGGCACCACCTACTACGCACAAATGCTCTCGGACCTGCCGGCACTGTTTCAGGAAGTCGCCGACGCCTGGGCCGACGCACTGGAAAGCGGCTCGCAATTCGGTGACATCCAGCAGGCGATCCGTGACCGCGATGTGCCGCGTCTCAAAGAGCTGTGGAACAAGCTGGTGCCGTTATGGGACGACCGCACGTTCTATGACTTTGTCGCGACCTCCAAGGCCTTCGCCAAGCTGTCTTTCTTTCACCGCGAAGTGTTTGGCCAGGTGGGCTTCGGCACTGGCGGCTGGGATTCGGACTTCCCCAACTCGATGCTGGAAATCTTCCGTGTGGTGATGACCAACTGCGATGAGCACCAGCATCTGATCGTCGGCGGCGTGCAGCAAGTGCCGGTCGGCTTGTGGAGCCACGTCCCCGAGCATTGCGCGCACTGGCCCAAGGGCACCAGCCTGTCGTCGTTGCACCGCGGCGCACCACGTCCCGGCGTGAAGCGCATCGCACGCGCCGAGGATGGCAGTTTTGCGGTGACCGATAATTGGGGCGACACCCGGCAATACGCTGCCGTGTTGACGACCTGCCAGAGCTGGCTGCTGACCACGCAGATCGAGTGCGAAGAGTCGCTGTTCTCGCAGAAAATGTGGATGGCCCTGGACCGCACCCGCTACATGCAGTCGTCAAAGACGTTCGTGATGGTCGACCGCCCGTTCTGGAAGGACAAGGACCCGGAAACCGGCCGCGACCTGATGAGCATGACCCTCACCGACCGGCTGACCCGTGGCACTTACCTGTTCGATAACGGCGACGACAAGCCCGGCGTGATCTGCCTGTCCTACTCGTGGATGAGCGATGCACTGAAGATGCTCCCGCAGCCCATCGAGAAGCGGGTGAAGCTGGCGCTGGATGCCTTGAAGAAGATCTACCCGAAAGTGGACATCGCAGCGCGGATCATCGGTGATCCGATTACCGTGTCATGGGAAGCCGATCCGCACTTCCTGGGTGCCTTCAAGGGTGCGCTGCCGGGCCATTACCGCTATAACCAGCGCATGTACGCGCACTTCATGCAGCAGGACATGCCCAGCGAACAGCGCGGCATGTTCATCGCCGGCGACGATGTGTCCTGGACACCGGCGTGGGTCGAAGGCGCTGTGCAGACTTCGCTGAATGCTGTGTGGGGCATCATGAACCACTTTGGCGGCAAAACTCACGCCGAGAACCCCGGCCCCGGTGATGTGTTCCACGAAATCGGCCCGATTGCACTGGGCGACTGACAGAAGGAAACCCCCATGCGCGTTGCGCTGTATCAATGCCCGCCATTGCCGCTGGATGTCAGCGGCAACCTGACTCGCCTGGAACAGCAGGCTCAGGCCGCCGCCGAACAAGGGGCACAGGTGCTGATCTGTCCGGAAATGTTCCTCAGCGGCTACAACATCGGCGCCCAAGCTGTCGGTGAGCTGGCACAGGCGCAGGACGGTCCGGCAGCGACGCGCATTGCCGCTATCGCACAGGCTAGTGGCATTGCGATCCTCTACGGCTATCCGGAGCGCGCCGCCGATGGGCAGATCTACAACGCTGTGCAGTTGATCGACAGCCAGGGCAAACGCCTGTGCAACTATCGCAAGACGCACCTGTTCAGCGAGCTCGACAGGTCGATGTTCGCTGCAGGCGACGATCATTACCCGGTGGTCGAATTGAATGGCTGGCGCCTGGGCCTGTTGATTTGCTACGACGTGGAATTCCCCGAAAACACTCGTCGGCTGGCCTTGGCGGGGGCCGAGTTGATTCTGGTCCCCACCGCAAACATGCTGCCTTACGATTTCGTCTGCGACGTGACCGTCCGGGCGCGGGCTTTCGAGAATCACTGCTACGTGGTGTACACCAACTACTGCGGCAGCGAGGGCGCGATTCGTTACTGCGGGCTCAGCAGCCTCTGCGCGCCGGACGGCAGCCGCCCGTTGCTGGCGGGTCAGGACGAAGCATTGCTGGTCGGCACGCTGGACAAGTCACTGCTGGCACAGGCCCGAACCGCGAACGACTACTTCGTGGATCGCCGCCCGGCGCTTTATACGTCGCTGACTTGATCCTGAAGAGGCCGGTACAGCCTCTGGAAATAGCGCGTTTGCTTATCGTCATTCTCGTTGCCTATCGTGCCAATGCTCTGCGTTGGCATGCCGTTCTGGACGCTCTGCGTCCTCTATTTCGCAGCTTTGAGCAGCAGGCTCGCGAACGGGTCTGTTAATCCGCTAGCATGACGCCTCGCCTCGCACAGCTTTCCGGACGCCCTTCATGCCTGCCGCACACGCCGCCGACACTCAACGCCTCACGCTGGCCAACGGCTTGAATGTGGTGCTGTGTCACGAGCCACGGCTCAAGCGCTGTGCGGCCTCATTGCGCGTGGCAGCCGGCAGTCACGATGCGCCACAAGCGTGGCCGGGGCTGGCGCATTTTCTGGAGCATCTGTTTTTCCTCGGCACCGAACGCTTCCCGGCCGGGGACAACCTGATGACCTTCGTGCAGCGTCATGGCGGGCAGGTCAATGCCAGCACCCGTGAGCGCACCACTGACTTCTTCTTCGAATTGCCGCAAGCGGCCTTCGCCCAAGGGCTGGAGCGGCTATGCGACATGCTTGCCCGATCGCGCATGGACATCGCAGATCAATTACGCGAACGCGAAGTGCTGCATGCCGAATTCATCGCCTGGCGCGGCGATAGCGCATCCGGCGATCAGGCGCGCCTGCTGACAGCGATCAACCCACAGCATCCGCTGCGCGGCTTTCACGCCGGCAATCGCTACAGCCTGTCAGTGCCCAACCCGGCTTTTCAGCAAGCGTTGAAAGACTTTTATCGAGGCTTCTACCAGGCCGGGCAGATAACCCTGTGCCTGAGTGGCCCGCTGCCGGTGGCTGAACTGCAGGCGCTGGCGATAAACCACGGCGCGGTTTTCGCCACCGGAATGAAGGTCACACAGCACCCGCCTCCAGCATTGATGGCCAGCCCTCGACAGGCTGGCGAGCAAAACCATCTGCTGTTTGCCTTCGAGGACTTGCCAGACAAAACTGACGAAGCGGTGGCCTTCTTCTGTCACTGGCTCAATGCCGCGCAGCCTGGCGGACTGGTCGCCGAGCTGGTGCGCAGGGGCCTTTGCACCTCATTGAACGCCGCGCCGCTGTACCAGTTCGGCGGGCAGCTTTTGCTGGATATCGAGTTTAAAGGCGACCCGGCGAACGCGACCGCTATCAGTAGCCTGCTTTTCAGCTGGCTCGGTTTTTTCAAAGCTCACTGGCCAACGCAAATCGAGGAATACCACCGCCTCGAACGACGCCGTCTGCAGACGTGCGGAGCATTGGCTCTGGCAAACCATCACTGTCGCGAAACGCCCGCGCAGTTGAGCGAGCAAGGCCAAAAAACGTTAAGTGCATTACTGGCGAAGCTCACCGCTGATGTGGATAACCTCGTTCCAGAGCCGGTCACTTGGCGCCTGCCAGCGCCGAATCCGTTTCTTCATACGGCAGCGGACGACCCCGCTGAAGCCGCGCTGTACCTGCGCTGGCAACTGCCATCCCCGCAGCCCGCTCTTTGGCGGATGCTCGATGCGGCGCTCAAGCCACTGGTCGAAGACGCACGTCAGGCCGGAGTAACCCTGACCTTCACCGCGTACGGTCCGTACTGGCAGCTTCAATTGAACGGTTTGCGCGAACCGATGCCAGCGGTCCTGAAACAAAGCCTGCAGCGCTTGCAACACCCCGATACCCACGCACAGGAAAACGACGAGCCGGTGTTGATCCCGATTCGTCAGTTGCTCAAGCAGCTTGCCGATCACTTCTTGCGCAATGGGTCGGAGGCGAGCATAAGCGACCTGCCAGGCGTATGGGCGGCTTCGCGCTGGATCAGTTTCACCAGCGGTATTGAACGGGCCAGCCAGTCAATGCTGGACGCGGTGTTGAATGCAGCACCCGGCGTTCGGCAAACCTCCCCGCCCGATCTGCCAGCCATTCGCGCTGGCAAGCACTGGGCGACGGAAGCATCGTCCTCCCCGGAAGACGCCGTGCTGGTGTTCTGCCCCGCGCCCACGACTTCCATCGAAGATGAAGCGGCCTGGCGTCTGCTCGCGCACCTGACTCAAGCGCCGTTCTATCAGCGGCTGCGGGTCGAACTGCAATTGGGTTACGCGGTGTTCAGTGGCCTCAGGCAGATCGACGGACGGACCGGTTTGCTGTTCGGCGTGCAATCACCCACCTGCAATGCCCAGCAACTGTTTGCGCACATCGAGGCCTTTATCGGCGGATTGCCGCAGTGGGTCCGCGATGCAGATTTGCCTGAGCAGACCAAAGCCCTTGCAGCGCAGTTCGAGCCGTCGAGCCTGCCGGAGCAACAGCGTGCCGACCTGCAGTGGCAGGCACACCTCGCCGGGCACCGGGGTGACCATGCGCAGACCTTGCAGCGCGCTCTGTCAAATCTGGATACACACTCGTTGCTGGCCTCTGCGGATCAATTGATCAACGCCACAGGGGGCTGGCTGATCGTGGCCAATCGCCCTGCCAGCGCGGCCGTTCCGCAATCCTTACCTGAACG
This sequence comes from Pseudomonas cerasi, assembly GCF_900074915.1. Taxonomy (GTDB): domain Bacteria; phylum Pseudomonadota; class Gammaproteobacteria; order Pseudomonadales; family Pseudomonadaceae; genus Aquipseudomonas; species Aquipseudomonas cerasi. Next base: position 533,061 of record NZ_LT222319.1, on the reverse strand, counting down.
GTAACGGTCTTTCATGCAGATTCTAGCCCTGCTGAATTGTGAAAATGAGTAACATAGCTCCCTAAGCATCTGAACGTATGCCTCCAGCGATGCACTAAGATGTAGTCACCCACCGCTGCACTTATCCGAGGAGATTTTTATGTCGTGGACTAAACCTGCTTACACTGATCTGCGTATCGGTTTTGAAGTCACCATGTACTTCGCAAGCCGTTGATTTCAGTGCGCTGTGAAGCCTCGGTTCGCCGGGGCTTTTTTTATGGTTGTGGCTGTTTTTTATTTCAGAGCGTGTCCCAGGAGCTGTCATGTACATCCAGATTCTAGGTTCTGCTGCTGGCGGTGGATTCCCCCAGTGGAACTGCAATTGCGTCAATTGCGCGGGTTTTCGCGACGGCAGCCTGCGTGCCCATGCGCGGACCCAGTCGTCCATTGCGCTGTCCGACGACGGTATCAACTGGGTGCTGTGCAACGCCTCACCGGACATTCGCGCGCAATTGCAGGGCTTTGCGCCTATGCAGCCCGGGCGCGCATTGCGCGACACCGGCATCAGCGCGATCGTGTTGATGGACAGCCAGATCGACCACACCACCGGTCTGCTCAGCCTGCGTGAAGGCTGCCCGCATCAGGTGTGGTGTACCGACATGGTCCATGAGGACCTGAGCACCGGCTTCCCGCTGTTCGAAATGCTCAAGCACTGGAACGGCGGCCTGACCTGGAATCGCATCGAATTACAGGGCAGCTTTGTGATTCCGGCCTGCCCGAACCTGCGCTTCACGCCCTTTCCGCTGCGCAGCGCCGCCCCGCCCTACTCGCCACACCGTTTCGACCCGCACCCGGGCGACAACATCGGCCTGCTGGTCGAAGACACCCGCACTGGCGGCAAGCTGTTCTATGCCCCGGGCCTGGGTAAGGTCGATGACGCACTGGCCGAGAAAATGCGTGACGCCGACTGCCTGCTGGTCGACGGCACAATGTGGGACGACGACGAAATGCAGCGCCGTGGTGTGGGCACACGTACCGGCCGGGAAATGGGCCATCTGGCACAGAACGGCCCCGGCGGCATGCTGGAAGTCCTCGAAGGCTTTCCCGAGCAGCGCAAAGTGCTTATCCACATCAACAACACCAACCCGATTCTCGACGAAGACTCCCCGGAACGTGCGGAGCTGGTTCGTCGCAACGTCGAAGTGGCCTTCGATGGCATGAGCATCGAGCTTTAGGAGCTGACATGAGCGAAGCGACTGCGCTGTCCCCCGCCGAATTCGAACAGGCCTTGCGCGCCAAGGGTGCCTATTACCACATCTATCACCCGTTCCATGTGGCGATGTACGAGGGCCGTGCGACCCGCGAGCAGATTCAGGGCTGGGTCGCCAACCGTTTCTACTATCAGGTGAACATTCCGCTCAAGGACGCGGCGATTCTGGCCAACTGCCCGGATCGCGAGATCCGTCGCGAGTGGATTCAGCGCCTGCTCGATCATGACGGTGCGCCCGGCGAAGACGGCGGCATCGAAGCCTGGCTGCGTCTCGGCCAGGCCGTCGGGCTCGACCCGGACCAACTGCGCTCGCAGGAACTGGTGCTGCCAGGCGTGCGTTTTGCCGTCGACGCCTACGTGAACTTCGCCCGCCGCGCCAACTGGCAGGAAGCTGCCAGCAGCTCGCTGACCGAACTGTTCGCACCGCAGATCCACCAGTCGCGCCTGGACAGCTGGCCGCAGCACTACCCGTGGATCGACCCGGCCGGCTACGAGTATTTCCGCACTCGCCTGGGTCAGGCCCGACGCGATGTAGAGCACGGCCTCGCCATCACGTTACAGCACTACACTACGTACGAAGGTCAGCAGCGTATGCTGGAAATCCTGCAGTTCAAACTCGATATCCTGTGGAGCATGCTCGATGCGATGTCCATGGCCTACGAGTTGAACCGCCCGCCGTATCACAGCGTCACAGACCAAAGGGTCTGGCATAAGGGGATTACGCTATGAAGCACGATCCGCAGTTCCGAGCGTTGACACCCAAATGGCATCAAGGCTATCGCTTTCAGTACGAGCCTGCGCAAAAGGCGCATGTGGTGCTTTACCCTGAAGGCATGATCAAACTCAATGACAGCGCGGCCCTGATTGGCGGGCTGATCGATGGCAAGCGCACCATCACCGCCATCATTCATGAGCTTCAGCAGCAGTTCCCCAATGTTCCCGAACTGGGCATGGACGTCGACGAGTTCATGGAAGGCGCCAAAAAGAAAAACTGGATCGATCTTGTCTGACCTGGCCCCCGTCACCAACACCCCGTACATACCGCCCACTCCCGAGGTCGGGCTGCCCCTGTGGCTGCTCGCCGAGCTGACCTATCGCTGCCCGTTGCAGTGCCCGTATTGCTCCAACCCGCTGGATTTTGCCAAACAGGGCCAGGAGCTGAGCACTGAGCAGTGGTTCAAGGTCATGCAGGAAGCGCGGGAAATAGGGGCGGCGCAGATCGGTTTTTCCGGCGGCGAGCCGCTGGTGCGCCAGGACCTCGCCGAGCTGATCGCCGAGGCCCGGCGTCTGGGCTTCTACACCAACCTGATCACCTCGGGCATCGGCCTTACCGAAGAAAAGATCATCGCCTTCAAGGAAGCAGGCCTGGACCACATCCAGATCAGCTTTCAGGCCAGCGACGAGCAGGTCAACAACATGCTCGCCGGCTCGAAAAAAGCCTTCGCGCAGAAGCTGGAGATGGCCAAGGCGGTCAAAAAGCACGGCTACCCGATGGTGCTGAATTTTGTCACCCATCGACACAACATCGACCGCATCGACAAGATCATCGAGCTGTGTCTCGCGCTGGAGGCGGATTTCGTCGAACTGGCGACCTGTCAGTTCTATGGCTGGGCGCACCTGAATCGCCTCGGCCTGCTGCCGACCAAGGATCAACTGGTCCGCGCCGAAGCCGTCACCAATGAATACCGCGTCCGGCTGGAGGCAGAGAATCATCCGTGCAAGCTGATTTTCGTCACGCCTGATTATTACGAAGAGCGTCCCAAGGCATGCATGAACGGCTGGGGCAATATCTTCCTGACCGTGACACCGGATGGCACAGCGCTGCCCTGCCACGGCGCACGGCAGATGCCGATCCAGTTCCCCAACGTGCGCGATCACAGCATGCAGCACATCTGGTACGACTCGTTCGGCTTCAATCGCTTCCGCGGTTACGACTGGATGCCCGAGCCTTGCCGTTCGTGTGACGAGAAGGAAAAGGACTTCGGCGGTTGTCGCTGCCAGGCCTTCATGCTGACCGGCGACGCCGCCAATGCCGACCCGGTGTGCAGCAAATCCTATCACCACGGGATCATCACTCAGGCTCGTGACGAGTCCGAAACCGCTACTCAAACCATTGAAGAGCTGGCCTTTCGCAATGACCGAAACTCACGACTCATCGCAAAATCCTCCTGAACGCCTGAGCGCCGCCCAAGCGGTCGCTGCAGGCGTCGACTTCGCCGAACTGGATGTCAGCTCGGCGGGCCTGTTCTGGAACGAATACCGCCCCGAAGACGGCGCCAGCCGCATCTGGCACTGGTACGCCAACAGCAAGCGCTGCCTGACGCCACAAGGCTTCAGCGTGCGCAGTCGGGTGTATGAATACGGTGGTGGCTCGTTCTGCCTCGCCGACGACGCCGTAGTCTTCGTCAACGAGCGCGACCAGCAACTGTATCGACAGGCACTGGATGCCAGCGAGCCGGTGGCGCTGACCGAGGGCAACCAGCGCTACGGCGGCGTGTTCTTCAGCGGCGGCCAGATTCTGGCCGTTGAAGAGGACCACAACACGCATCGACTGGTGGCTATCGAGCTGGCTGACGGCAAGCGCCAGTTGCTGGCCGAAGGCGCTGATTTCTACTCATCACCGATTGTCAGCGCCGACGGCAGACGCCTGGCCTGGATCGAATGGCAGCGCCCGCATCAGCCGTGGACCAGCACCCGCTTGATGTCTGCGACGAAACAGGACGATGGCAGCTGGGCCACTGCGCAGTGCATCGCAGGCGACGGCGCGCAAGAGTCACTGCAACAACCGCGCTTCGATGCCCACGGGCGGCTGTATTGCCTGACAGATCGTGCAGGTTTCTGGCAGCCGTGGGGCGAATCACCTTCCGGGTTTGCGCCGCTTTCCGCCCGCCCGGCGGATCATGCCTCCGCGCCCTGGCAAATGGGCAGCTGCACCTGGCTGCCGATCAACGATGGTTACCTGGCGAGCTGGTTCGAAGACGGTTCAAGTGTTCTGGGGCTTTGTCAGGCCGACGGCAGCGTCGAGGATTTCAGCGCGGGTTACAGCCGCTTTCGCAGCCTCGCCATTGACGAAGAGTTCGTCTATTGCATCGCGGCCTCAGCCGTAAGCACCTCGGCGGTACTGGCTATTTCTCGCCACGACGGCAGTGCTCAGGTGCTTGCCGGAGGCGGGTCGCCGCTGCCAGCCAACCAGATCAGCCGTCCTCAGACATTGCGTTACCCCAGTGGCGGGGCCGAGGCTCATGGTTACTTCTATCCGGCCATGACCGGCGCGGAGAAACCACCGCTGGTGGTGTTCATCCATGGCGGCCCGACCTCTGCCTGCTATCCGGTGCTGGACCCACGCATTCAGTACTGGACACACCGCGGCTTCGCCGTGGCAGACCTCAATTATCGCGGCAGCAGCGGCTACGGTCGGGTGTACCGGCAAGGCCTGCACCTCACCTGGGGCGTGGCGGACGTCGAAGATGCCTGTGCAGTCGTGAAACATCTGGCCGAGCGCGGCCTGATTGACGAACGACAGGCGTTTATTCGCGGCGGCAGTGCGGGTGGGTACACCACGCTCTGCGCCTTGGCCTTCCACGATGTATTCCGCGCGGGTGCCAGTCTGTACGGCGTCAGCGATCCGGTGGCACTGGCCAGGGCGACGCATAAATTCGAAGGTGATTATCTGGACTGGCTGATCGGCGATCCCGACAAGGACATCGAGCGCTATCAGGCTCGTACGCCCCTGTTGCACGCAGACAGCATCAGCGTGCCAGTCATCTTCTTTCAGGGCGAGCTGGATGCCGTGGTGGTTCCGGAACAGACCCGGTCCATGCTCAAGGCATTGCAAGACAACGGAATCAAGACCGAAGCGCACTTCTACGCGGACGAGCACCACGGGTTCCGCAAGGCGAACAACCTGGCAGATGCGCTGGAGAAGGAATGGCGTTTCTATCGGGATGTGCTGGATGCTTGATCGAGCCGTGTGATCGTTCCCGCATCAGGGAACGATCAGCGAGTGCGACGAGGTGTTACTTACGCGAGACGATGATGTAGATCGCGTGGATGATGCCCGGGATGTAACCCAGCAGGGTCAGCAGGATATTCAGCCAAAAAGCGCCAGCAAAGCCTACTTGCATGAACACGCCTACCGGGGGCAGCAGGATGGCGAAAATGATACGAATGATGTCCATGGAAAGCTCCTGATTGATTGGCTCTGATTGGCCATACAGCTAATCGACCCTGGCCGGCGGTGAGGGTTCAACCGGCTCTGGCACCGCGCCATTATTCTTTCTCGGGAGAGGATCAGGACAAGCGTTGCAATGCGGGCACAGCATCGTGTGCTGCGAGCGGAAAGAAAACAGAATCGTCAAAACGCAAACAAAGAAAACCCCGCCGAAGCGGGGCTTTCCAGACTGTTTCCCTGATTTCCCTTTCAGCCCGCCATCCTGGCAGGCTTCCCTACGTGTCCCTGTTATGTCTTGTTGCGCGTCCTGCGCTACGTCCATGAACGAAGATTAACTTTGGATCCCTTTCTTGGGAAGAGGTCAATTGGCACCACGCAGTGTAAGCAAATGCTTACAAGGCTTTTCCAAGTCAGAATTGTGACGCCTTCAACAGGTACAGCGAATCGCTGCCCGCGCGCACCGAGGCATCCAGCGAGTGAATACGCGGCAGCAGACGTGCGAAGTAGAAGCGTGCAGTACCCAGCTTGCTTGCGTAGAACTCTTCCTGCTGCTCTTTACCGAGTGCTGCCTTGGCCATCATGGCCCACATGTAGGCATACGCCGTGTAACCGAACAGATGCAGATATTCCACAGAGGCTGCGCCGATTTCATTGGGGTTGTTACGCGAGCGATCCAGCACCCAGCCGGTCAGCTCATCCAGCATGTTCAAGGCTTTGCTCAGCGGCTGAGTAAACTCGCCGAGCGCGTTGTCCGAGCCGCTGATGAACTGGCGGACTTCATCGGAAAACAGCTGATAGAAAGCGCCATTCGAACCGACGATCTTGCGCCCGACCAGGTCCAGCGCCTGAATGCCGTTGGTGCCTTCGTAGATCTGCGTGATACGCACGTCACGCACCAGTTGCTCCTGGCCCCACTCGCGGATGTAACCGTGGCCGCCGAATACCTGCTGACCATGAACGGTGGTTTCCAGACCGATATCACTCAGGAACGCCTTGGAGACGGGCGTCAGCAGCGCCACCAGATCATCGGCACGCTTGCGCGCGGCATCGTCTTCGCTGAACTTGGCGATATCCAGTTGCAGGGCGACGTAGCTGGAAAACGCACGACCGCCTTCGTTGAACGCCTTCATGGTCAAGAGCATGCGACGCACGTCAGGATGGACGATGATCGGGTCAGCGGCCTTGTCCTTGTTCTGCGCACCGGTCGGGGCACGGCTCTGCAGACGGTCCTGCGCATACTCGACGGCGGCCTGATAAGAGCGCACGCCAGAGGCCAGGCCCTGGATACCGACGCCGAGGCGCTCGTAGTTCATCATCGTGAACATCGCCGCCAGCCCTTTGTTCGGCTCACCGATCAGGTAACCAGTGGCGGCGTCGAAGTTCATCACACACGTTGCAGACGCCTGGATGCCCATCTTGTGCTCGATCGAGCCACAACTGACGGCGTTGCGCTCGCCGATGCTGCCGTCGTCAGCGACCATGAACTTGGGCACCAGAAACAGCGAGATGCCTTTCGGGCCAGGCGGTGCATCCGGCAACTTGGCCAGCACCAGATGGATGATGTTTTCGGTCAGGTCGTGTTCGCCACCGGTAATGAAAATCTTGCTGCCGGTGATCTGGTAAGCGCCGTCCGCCTGGGGTTCGGCGCGGGTGCGAATCATGCCCAGATCCGTACCGGCGTGGGCCTCGGTCAGGCACATCGACCCGGCCCAGACGCCTGAATACATATTGGGCAGAAATTTGGTCTTGAGCGCTTCACTGGCGTGGGTGTCTATCGATACGCAGGCGCCGGACGTGAGCATCGCGTACAGACCGAACGCCAGGCTGGCAGAGTTGAGCATCTCTTCGACCTGAGCCGACACCACCTTGGGCATGCCCATGCCGCCAAACTCGGGGTTACCGCCTACACCGACCCAGCCGCCCTCAGCGTAGGTCTTATAGGCCTCGGGGAAACCTGCAGGTGTGGTGACGACGGTGTCCTTCCAGTGGCAGCCCTCCTCGTCACCGTTGCGGCTCAGCGGCGCAATGGTCTTGCTGGTCACTTTACCGGCTTCTTCGAGAATGGCTTCGACCGTTTCAGCGTCGACGGTTTCGGCCAGCTCGGGCAGTTGAGCCCAGAGCTTTGAAACCTCGAAGACTTCATTGAGGACGAAGCGCATATCGCGCAGTGGCGCTTTATAGTCAGCCATGGCAAACCTCGTGAACACGGATCGAAATGCTTTGGGAAGCCGATCGATGCATCCAGCGACGCAGATCAGCAGTCGAGTTCCACGAGTCTAACCGAACAACATTTCAGAGACATAGGGTCGTGTCATGACTGAATAGTCATAACAGGTCACGGGAAGTGTAAGGGCTTGCTCAGGTTGCCGCTTCAGTTGTGCGGACAGCGCCACGTCGGTTCAACTGCCCGTAAGCCACCACACAATTGCGCCCGGCACCCTTGGCCGCATACAGCGCCTGGTCGGCGCATTTGAGCACCTCTTCGGGCGTGCGATGCTCCGGCTGGCGTTCGGCAACGCCGATACTCACCGTCACCGACACACTGCCTGACTGCGCCCCGCTGCGGCGCTGCCGGCCTTGCTGATCGTCCTGAGGGCGACTGTCCTTGTTGCGCAGCTGAATCTCGTAATTGGCGATGGTCTCGCGGATGGCTTCCAGGTGCGGCATGCACTCATCGATAGTCTTGGCGGCGAACACAATGGCGAACTCTTCGCCACCATAACGATAGGCCTTGCCACCGCCGCTGGTGATTTTCGACAGTTTGCTGGCCACCAGACGCAGCACCTGATCTCCCACATCATGGCCGTGGGTATCGTTGAATTTCTTGAAGTGATCCACGTCGCTCATCGCCAGCACATAGTTGCGACCCAGACGCTGCATGCGCTCATTGAGCGCCCGACGCCCAGGCAACCCGGTGAGCTCGTCGCGGAAGGCCATCTGATAGGCCTCATGAGCGACAGCAGCGGCAATCATCAGCATCACCTGGCTGCACAGGATGTTCAGCGTGAACGGCAGGATGAAGGTCTTGGGCAATGCCCAGAACAAACCCAGCAGGCCGACAATCTGCGCCGCATGCAGCGGTCGCGGCTTTTCCAGGTATTGCCAGATCAGCACCCCGAATGACACGAGGAACATCGCGTAAGACAACTGGATCAGGCTCATCCATGCGCCATGCAGGACAGGCCAGCGGATGTCGGCCAGCCAGACTTGCAGCTCGACCGGATAACTTTGTTCAAGCCCCACCGCCACGCCGCCCAGCGCTACCAGCACCGCGAGCCGCGCGACCATGTCCTGGAACAGATGCGTTCGCTCCTCCCATGCTGCATACAGCCCGAACAGCAGCGGCAGCAGCAGGCAGACCAGGTGAAAGATCACCGCCGCATCTTCGCGGACCTTGCCGTGGTCACGGTAGTAATCGGTCTGGGTATCGAGCAGGTAGTAGGCGATATACACCGTGAGCATCAGAAACAGCTCGCGCTGACGTCGGTAAACACAGCAGTACGCGCCGCCCAACAGCAGAACCAGCGTCGGGAGCACGTTGAACAGCGAAGTGAAGAAGACGTTCAGGTCCTTTACGTACGCAGCCGCGAGCCCCGCCACCAGCAAGCCCAGTGAAGGCAGAAAATGACTCAAGCGTGCAGCTGATGGACGCAACAAAAGGGGTTATCTCCTACCCGGCATCTGGATGACTGGCTGGCCTGATGGCATTGTGCCCCTCCCCAGCAAACAATGCATCGGCAGGATCAACAAACAACTTAATTTCTGTAACGGCAGGAAGCGGGAAATGTTTATTGCGGGCTTCTTGCGTCCATGCGCCGCGTCGGCATGCGTTGGGTGACACAGAGCGTCACGAACTGCATTCCCACGCGGAGCGTGAGGAACGAGAGGTGTACTGAAGAACATCATGACTATGCACGGGGCCTGAACGCCTTCCCAGGTTTCGCTGGAGATTCGAATACAGCGATGCGCTAAAACGCACCCATAAAAAAACCGCCTGATCAGCGATCAGGCGGTTTTCATGACGCCAGCGAAGCTTAGTAAGCCAGGCCGAAATCTTCTTCCTTCATGTCCATCAGGTTGGCAGCGCCCGACAGAATGGCCGCCACGTGGGTACGGGTGCGCGGCAGGATGCGCTGGAAGTAGAAGCGCGCGGTCTGGATCTTGGCGCGGTAGAACGCTTCGTCAGACGTACCGGCCGCCAGTTTCTCGGCCGCAACACGCGCCATGTCGGCCCAGAAGTACGCCAGGCAGGCATAGCCGGAGAACATGACGTAGTCCACCGACGCAGCACCCACTTCTTCGCGATCCTTCATCGCCGCCATACCGACTTTGAGGGTCAGGTCGCCCCACTCCTTGTTCAGCGCAGCCAGTGGCGTCACAAACTCCTGAACGACTTCGTTGCCTTCATTGCTCTGGCAGAACTTGTGAACGATCTTGGTGAAGCCCTTGAGCGCTTCGCCCTGGGTCATCAGCACCTTGCGGCCCAGCAGATCGAGCGCCTGGATACCGGTGGTGCCTTCGTACAGCATCGAAATCCGGCTGTCGCGAACGTTCTGCTCCATGCCCCACTCGGCAATGAAGCCGTGGCCGCCGTAGATCTGCACGCCGTGGTTGGCGGCTTCAAAGCCCACTTCCGTCATGAACGCCTTGGCAATCGGGGTCATGAACGCCAGCAGCGCGTCAGCGGCTTTCTTTTGCTCCGGGTCTTCGCTGTACTTGACGATGTCGACCTGTTTGGCTGTGAAGTACACCATGGCACGGGTGCCTTCGGCGAACGCCTTCATGGTCAGCAGCATGCGACGCACATCAGGGTGAACGATGATCGGATCGGCGGCTTTTTCCGGTGCCTTGGGGCCGGTCAGCGAACGCATTTGCAGGCGGTCACGGGCATATTGCAGGCCGCCCTGGAAGGCGACTTCGGCGTGCGCCAGACCTTGCAGTGCAGTCCCCAGACGCGCGGTGTTCATGAACGTGAACATGCAGTTCAGGCCCTTGTTCGCCGGCCCGATCAGGTAACCGGTAGCGCCATCGAAGTTCATCACGCAGGTGGCGTTGCCGTGGATGCCCATCTTGTGCTCGATGGAGCCGCAGTTCACGGCGTTGCGCTCACCGATGCCGCCATCGGCAGCCGAGAGAAACTTGGGCACGATGAACAGCGAAATGCCTTTGGTGCCAGCCGGTGCGTCCGGCAGGCGGGCCAGCACGATGTGGACGATGTTATCGGCCATGTCGTGTTCGCCAGCGGAAATGAAAATCTTGGTGCCGGTAACCTTGTAGGTCCCGTCAGCCTGAGGCTCTGCTCTGGTGCGCAGCATGCCCAGGTCGGTACCGCAATGCGACTCGGTCAGGCACATGGTGCCGGTCCATTCGCCGGACACCAGCTTGGTCAGATACGCTTCCTGCTGCTCGGGCGTGCCGTGCTCGGAGATCGTGTTCATCGCACCGTGTGACAGGCCAGGGTACATGCCCCACGACCAGTTCGCCTCACCGACCATCTCGCTGACCGCCAGGCCCAGCGACTCGGGCAGACCCTGACCGCCGTGCGCAACGTCATGCGCCAGACTTGGCCAGCCGCCTTCGACGAACTGTTTGTAAGCCTGTTTGAAGCCGGTCGGCGTCTTCACGCCCGACTCGCTCCAGGTGCAACCCTCGGTATCGCCCACACGGTTCAGCGGTGCCAGCACCTGCTCACAGAACTTGGCACCCTCTTCCAGAATGGCGTCGACCATGTCCGGAGTGGCGTCATGACAGGCTGGCAGACTCTGATAGTGCGCTTCATAGCCGAGCAGTTCATCACGAACAAAACGAATATCACGCAAGGGGGCCTTGTAGTCAGGCATAGCGATAACCTCTGCTGATGAATCCTGGAACGAATGACCGGGCGGTCGCTGGAGAGATACCCTCAAGCGCCAGACAATCTCGTATGCCTCGCGGTCAAACAGGTGTTTGAAACATACGTTTACGCCCAAACCTTGTCAATAGCGAAGCACGCACCATTCGTCCACGGCCCATGCATAAGCCACGCAGGCGTACGTCGTGCGGGGGCGAGCGAAACGTAAGCAAAAGTCTAGTGGAGGGCGAAACCGGGTGCAGGTGAGATACAGGACAATGATGCGGAGAAATTCAGAGGGCAACGCCGTGCGCAGATGGCACGGCGGGAATTGACGCGAAAATCAGGCGTAGGTGTCGATCAGCGTGCCGAGCATTTCATTGCTGGCTTTCTGCGCAGCCAGTCCGGCTGCAAACTGATCCTTTCCAGCCTCGAGTTCGACGATGTTGGACGGCAAGTCGGAACGCTGGCTGCGATCAACAGAGCGCAGGTTCTCAAGCTGAAAGTCAGAAGACTGGCTTCTGCCCGACACTTCGATATTGGAGCTGGCAATCTGGGTGGCCGCCTGATCCACACGACTTTGCCCGACCTGCATTGCGCTAAGGCCTGGGTAGAGGGTGTTGTTCATGGTGATTTGCATAAGCCGATCCTCAGTTCAAAAAACGAACACGCCCATTGAAGCAGCATTTGCCCGGAAATACTCGACAAACAGACTAATGGCACTAGGCCGCACGATAGCCTGAGTCTTGAAAATCCAAAACTGTCTTGCCGGTCAGCGACATAGCGGTGCTGTCAGCTCAACACCTTCAAGTCGAGATACTGCGCCACATTTTCGGCACTTGCCTCGTTCAAGCGCGGCACCCGTCCCAGGCAAGGTACAGGCAGACGCTCGACCAGCGTGGCGAGGTTTTCTTCAAGCCGCGAGGTGTCGGCATCCACGATGTTGGCCACCCAGCCGGCCAGACGCAACCCGTCACGGGCAATCGCTTCGGCAGTCAACACCGCATGATTGATGCAGCCCAGACGCACGCCTACCACCAGAATCACCGGCAGGTCCAAGGCAATGGCCAGGTCGGACAATGTGCTCTGCCCGGACAGCGGCACGCGCCAACCGCCCGCCCCTTCGATCAGGGTGAAATCGGCCTGTCTGGCGAGCATCTGCCGCATGGGTTGCAGCACCGAATCGACGGTCAACGCGACGCCAGCTTCGCGTGCTGCCAGGTGCGGAGCGATGGCCGGTTCGAAAGCCAGCGGGTTGACGTCAGCGTAATCCAGCTCGACAGAACACTCGGCCAGCAACGCCAGAGCATCCGGGTTGCGCAGCCCCTGTGGCGTGACAAAACAACCGGAGGCAACGGGCTTGCCGGCGGCCGTGCTCAGGCCGGACATTCGGGCAGCATGCAGCAAACCGGCAGCCACCGTGGTCTTGCCAGCGTCGGTATCGGTCCCGGTGATGAAGTAGGCAGCAGTCATCTCAGCAGTCTTTCCTGTCAGTCCGTCAGTTTTTTTCAAGCACCGCGTACAGCACTTGATAGGTAGCGGGCAGTCCGGCGTCCTGGCGGAAGCCTTCATAGGCCTGAATCATGCCCATGATTCCCTCGCGCCCGGTCAGGCCATTGGGTCGTCCGGGGTTGAGATTGTGCGCACCGAGCGCCTTCAACTCGTGCGTCAGGCTGCGCACGTCCGGATAATGCAGAACCTGCGGGCGAACATCGAGGCTGCGCACTTGCAGGCCGCTCGCCGCGCACAGCTGACGATAGTCATCCTCATGACGAAAACGGTTCACATGCACCCGGCCGTCCACTGCCTGCCAACTGTCGCGCAACTCGTACAGCGTGCCGACACACAGGCTGGCAAAGGCAAATACGCCGCCTGGTTGCAAAACGCGGTGAGCTTCACTGAGCACCGCCGTGAAATCGGCGCACCACTGCACCGCGAGGCTGGAAAAAATCAGCCCGCAGCTCTGGTCACGCAGCGGCAGGTGCTCGGCATCACCCGCAACAAAGTGCTGTGCGCCACCCAAGGGTCGGGCGTGACGCAACATGCCTTCGGCGATATCCAGTGCAATGCCTTCGCTGCCATTGAAAGCCTGCGCCAGCGCCCGGCTGAAATAGCCGGTGCCGCTGCCTAGATCCAGCCAGCGAGACGGATTGCATTGCGCAGGCAAACACGTGAGCAGTTCATTACCGACGTTGCGCTGCAGTTCGGCAACGCTGTCATAGCTGCCTGCCGCGCGGGAAAACGACGCGGCGACCTGACGTTTGTCAGGCAAGACAGAAGGTGGTTTGGGGATTGAAAGATCAGTCATCGTCCAGCTCGTGCAGAAAGGCATGGATCGCAGCCGCCACCCCGTGAGGGTTTTCCAGCAGGAAGGCATGACTGGCCTGCTCGATGAGCCCCACTTCGACATCCGGCAACAAGGCCAGCAGATCACTTGCCGCCTCAGCGGGCACGAAGGCATCCAGCCCGGCAAACAGGTGCAGTTGCGGGCCACGATAGGTTTGCAAAGCGCTGCGGGTGTCGAGTTGCCGAAGTATTTTCAGGCCGTCGATCAACGCCGTTTTCGACAGGTGCGGTGCGCCGGCCTTGAGCAGCCGCGCCAGACCGCGCGGGTCTTCTGCGCCTTGCGTGCATAACAGGCTGAAACGCTTGAGGGTCAGGTCCGGATCATCGGCACAGCCAGCCAGAAATGCCTCGAAATCCTGCGCGGGCATTGCGTTCGGCCACGCACCTTGGGTGACGAAACAGGCGTTGCTGGCCAGCGTCAGTAATCCGCAACAACCTTCGCCGCGCCGCGCCGCCAGTTCAGCCGCGAGCATGCCACCCAATGACCAGCCGCCCAGCCAGGCGTCGTCTGGCAGGTTGCTGTCCAGTTCGTCGAGCCAGTCTGGCAAGTCGCAGCTGTCGATATCCGGCAATGGCTCGACTTCAACCCGCAAGTGCTCGTCCAGCCCACGCAGCGCAGCAGCAAGCGGCTCCAGCGGCGAAACGCCAAGGCCCCAGCCTGGCAACAGAATCAGACGATCACGCATGAACAGGCTCCGAGGATTGGCTGGCATCCAGCAGCGGGTAGCACTGCTCCAGAGTGTTCAATAATAGCTGCACGTCGGCTTCGCTGTGCGCGGCAGACAAGGTCACACGAAGTCGCGCGCTGCCCGCAGGCACGGTAGGCGGGCGAATGGCGGTGACCAGCAGGCCACGCTCGCGGAGCAACTGCGAGAGGTGCAACGCTCGACCGGCATCACCGATCATGATCGGCTGAATCGGGGTAAAGCTGTCCATCAGTTGCAGCCCGATCTGCTCGGCACCGCGACGAAACTGCTGAATCAGCCGCGTCAGATGCTCGCGACGCCAATGCTCGGTACGCAGCAACTGCAGGCTTTTCAAGGTGGCGCAGGCCAGCGCGGGCGGCTGGCTGGTGGTGTAGATGTAGGGCCGGGCGAACTGGATCAGGGTTTCGATCAACTCTTCACTGCCGGCCACAAACGCTCCGGAAGTGCCGAACGACTTGCCCAGGGTGCCGACCAGCACCGGCACGTCATCCATGCTCAGGCCGAAGTGCTCGACGATACCGGCGCCGTTGGCACCCAAGGGGCCGAAGCCGTGAGCGTCATCCACCATCAGCCAGGCCCCTTTGGCCCTCGCCGAACGGGCCAGCGCGGGCAAATCGGCGATGTCGCCGTCCATGCTGAACACCCCGTCGGTGACTACCAGGGTATCGCCCACGGATTTTTCCAGGCGGGCTTCCAGGCTGCTCACATCGTTGTGCAGATAGCGCGAAAACCGTGCACCGCTGAGCAGACCGGCATCCAGTAGCGAGGCGTGGTTGAGACGGTCCTCCAGCACCGTATCGCCCTGCCCGACCAACGCCGTCACTGCGCCCAGGTTGGCCATGTAGCCATTGGAGAACAACAGGGCGCGCGGGCGACCGGTCAGCTCGGCCAGCGCTTCTTCCAGTTCATGGTGCGGCGCGCTGTGGCCGATCACCAGATGCGAAGCCCCGCCTCCCACGCCCCAGCGCTCGGCACCTGCCTGCCAGGCGGCGATCACCTCGGGATGATTGGCCAGCCCCATATAATCGTTGTTGCAGAACGCCAGTAACGGCTGGCCGTCGACGATGACCTGCGGCCCCTGCGGACTTTGCAGCAGCGGGCGCTGGCGATAGAGGTGTGCGGCGCGCCGGGCATCGAGGCGCGTGCGGAGATCGAAAGACATGCAGGCCCCGAACCGGAAGATGACAATTCAAAACGGGCCGGAACAGGCCGGCCCATTCAACGGATCAGGCAGAGGCAGCGTCGTAGAACATCGAGCTGCTTTGCTGCTCGACCAGCGCCTGTTCGATGGCGGCCTGATGCACTTCGTCGGCATGCCCTTCGCCCGCTTCGGGCTTGATGCCCAGACGCGAGAACAACAGCATGTCCTTATCGGCCTGCGGGTTGGCGGTGGTCAGCAGCTTGTCGCCGTAGAAAATCGAGTTGGCCCCGGCGAAGAACGCCAGTGCCTGCATTTGCTCGTTCATCGCTTCGCGACCGGCGGACAGACGCACGTGGGATTTCGGCATGAGAATCCGTGCCACGGCGAGCATGCGAATGAAATCGAACGGGTCAACATCTTCGGCGTTTTCCAGCGGCGTACCGGCGACCTTGACCAGCATGTTGATCGGCACCGACTCCGGGTGCTCAGGCAGGTTGGCCAGTTGAATCAGCAGCCCCGCGCGGTCATCGAGGGACTCGCCCATGCCCAAAATGCCACCGGAGCAGATCTTCATCCCCGCATCGCGCACGTAGGCCAGGGTTTGCAGGCGCTCGCTGTAGGTCCGGGTGGTGATGATGCTGCCGTAGAACTCCGGCGAGGTGTCGAGGTTGTGGTTGTAGTAATCCAGCCCGGCAGTGGCCAGCGCTTCGGTCTGTTCCTGATCGAGGCGGCCCAGGGTCATGCAGGTTTCCATGCCCATGGCTTTCACGCCTTTGACCATCTCCAGCACATAAGGCATGTCCTTGGCGGAAGGATGCTTCCAGGCCGCGCCCATGCAAAAGCGGGTCGAGCCAATGGCCTTGGCACGCGCGGCTTCTTCAAGCACCTTCTGCACTTCCAGCAGCTTTTCTTTCTCGAGACCGGTGTTGTAGTGGCCGGACTGCGGACAGTACTTGCAGTCTTCCGGGCAGGCGCCGGTCTTGATCGACAGCAGCGTGGAGACTTGCACGCGGTTGGCGTCGAAGTGAGCGCGGTGCACCGTTTGCGCCTGAAACAGCAGGTCATTGAATGGCTGTACGAACAGCGCCCTGACCTCGGCTAAAGTCCAGTCGTGACGCAAAGTGGCGGTGGTGCTGGCGCTCATCGGGCGGCTCCTTGGTGTTTCTGGGCAATGCGCGAGGGCGGGAAAGACCCCATGCGCTACACGGATGTCGGGCATATTTAAGGAAGAGCCATGCGCTGTCAACCCAGCTACCCGTATGAGGTTTACATCTGGTTAAAAAACAAACAATCCTGTTTGTTATGCGATGAACGCAGTGAGGTGCCCACGCCCATTTGCGTGCCGTGCGAAGCAGAACTGCCGTGGCTGGGCAACGCCTGCGTGTGCTGTGCGCTGCCGTTACCGCGTTCAGGCATGAGCTGCGCGCAATGCTGCAAGCAAACGCCCGGCTTTGCTCAGGTCATCGCGCCCTGGCTGTACGATTTCCCGGTCGACGGTTTGATCACCCGCTTCAAACATAACGGTAAATGGCCCATGGGACGACTGCTGGCGGAACTATGCGCGCAATACCTGCAGCACCGTTTCGAGGAAGACCTGCCGCGCCCCGACTGCCTCATTCCAGTGCCGCTGGCCAACAAACGCTTGCGCCAGCGCGGCTACAATCAGGCGGCAATGCTGGCCGGTTGGCTGGGTAAACAGCTGCAACTGCCCGTCGACGAAGAGCATGTGTTACGCAGCCGGGAGACAACCGCGCAACAGGGCCTGGACGCGAAAGCCCGCAGGCGCAACCTGCGCGGCGCCTTTACCCTGGTTGATCCCGATTGGGTACAGGGCAAGCACTTGGCGCTGGTCGATGATGTTCTGACCACCGGTTCGACGGCTGAGGTCATTGCGCGACTGCTGAACAAGGCCGGTGCGCGGCGGGTGGACGTGTATTGCCTGGCTCGCACGCCCAAGCCGGGTGACTAATGGCCCCTACGCGCCTGGTTTAATATCGTTCCCACGCTCCAGCGTGGTAATGCCTTTCGGGACGCTCCGCGTCCGGTTTCGACGCCATGAGCGAGAGCGATCATACTGCCCACTCCTACTCGACCGCACCGGATTTCCATGGCCCTCCCCACCTTGCTGACGCAACACATGGTCCGTCGCCCGCAACGCATTGCGCTGTTGCAGCATATTGCCGAACAGGGCTCGATCACCCGCGCTGCGAAAAGCGCAGGGCTGAGTTACAAGGCGGCCTGGGACGCGATCGACGAGCTGAACAATCTGGCGCAAAAACCGCTGGTAGAGCGCAGTGTCGGCGGGCGCGGCGGTGGCGGCGCGAAGTTGTCGGTCGAGGGCGAGCGAGTGCTGCGTCTCTATCAGCGCGTCCAGGCCTTGCAGGCCCAGGTGCTGGAAGCGGCCGAAGACAGCAGCGACCTTGACCTGCTCAATCGCCTGACCCTGCGTACCAGCGCACGCAATCAGTTGCTGGGGCGGATCGTCAGCATCACCCGCCAGGGGCATAACGATCAGGTTCGCCTGCAATTGGCGGACGAGGTGTTTATCGAAGCACAGGTCACCCATGACAGCACCCTGCGTCTGGAACTGGAAAACGGCACGGAGGTGGTTGCACTGATCAAGGCCGGCTGGCTGGAACTGCACGCAGACCGCAGCGAAGAAACAAATGGAAACAATTGTCTGATCGGCCGAATCGACAGCGTGACCGACGCTGAAGATGGCCCGAGCGAAGTACGCATCACACTCCCCGGCGGCCAGACGCTGTGCGCCCTGGCGACACCTGAGCACCTGCATGCACAACAGTTGAAAACCGGCACCACGGTGCAGGCAAGATTTGCAGCTTCACTGGTACTGCTGGGTATACCGTTGTAAGCGCTGGCAGGTCATCACCACGACACAATTTCGTCATATGCGCGCACTAAGGTGGCTGCCATATTCGAGGGAGCCGTGATGATGAAACTATTAGAAGAAAACCAGACCACTGACCTGGAAAACCTGGTCGGCGCCGACAAGGTCGGCCTCACCCGCCGCGGTTTCATCAGCGCGGGCGCATTGTGCGGCGCTGCGATGTTTCTCGGCGGCAACCTGCTCAGCCGTACCGCTCTGGCCAACAGCGTCAGCGCGGCGTCTGGCAGATTGCTCGGCTTCCAGAGCATTCCTGCTGCCACCGCCGACAGCATCAGCCTGCCAGCAGGTTACACGTCCTCGGTACTGATCAGTTGGGGCCAGCCTCTGCGAGCGGGCGGTCCGGCGTTCGACCCGAGTGGCAAGGGTACCGCCCAGGCTCAGGAGGTGCAGTTCGGCGACAACAACGACGGCATGTGCCTGTTCCCGATGCGGGGTCGCAAAGACCGTGCTTTACTGGCGATCAACAACGAATACACCAACTACCGCTACCTCTTCGAGCATGGCAAGGAGCCGCAATCGGCAGAAGAAGTGCGCAAGGCACTCGCCGCAGAAGGCGTGTCAGTGATCGAGATACAGCAGAAAAACGGCAAATGGCAGTTCGTGCAGGACTCGCGTTACAACCGTCGCGTGCATGGCAATACGCCGATCAGGCTGAGTGGCCCGGCGGCCGGTCACGAATGGCTCAAGACTGACGCCGACAAGACCGGCACCCGCGTCCTGGGGACTTTCCAGAACTGCTCCAGCGGCCAGACACCGTGGGGCACGTACCTGACCTGTGAAGAGAACTTCACCGACTGCTTCGGCAGCAGCAACCCGGAGCAGACATTCGATGCGGGCATGAAGCGCTATGGCGTCGTGGCTGCCAGTAAAGAGATCAACTGGCACCCGCACGACCCGCGCTTCGACGTGGCGAAAAACCCCAACGAGGTCAATCGCCATGGCTGGGTGGTCGAGATCGATCCGTTCGACCCCGAATCGACGCCGGTCAAGCGCACGGCACTCGGGCGTTTCAAGCACGAAAACGCCGCCTTCACGCAGACCAGGGACGGGCGCGCCGTGGTGTACATGGGCGACGACGAGCGTGGCGAGTTCATCTACAAATTCATCAGCCGCGACCGGATCGATCGCAAGAACCCGAAAGCCAATCGCGACCTGCTGGACCACGGCACCCTGTACATGGCGCAATTCGACGCTGGCAACGGTAACCCGGACCATCCAAAGGGCAACGGCCAGTGGATCGAACTGAAATACGGCAAGAACGGCCTCGATGCCGCTGCGGGTTTCGCCAATCAGGCTGAAGTGTTGATTCATGCACGGCTGGCCGCCAGCGTGGTCAAGGCCACGCGCATGGACCGCCCGGAATGGATCGTGGTCAGCCCCAAGGATGGCCAGGTTTATTGCACGCTGACCAACAACATCAAGCGCGGCGACGAAGGTCAACCTGTCGGCGGGCCGAATCCACGCGCCAAGAACCAGTACGGACAGATCCTGCGCTGGCGCGAAGGCGGCAACAATGCGTCGGCGATGGCGTTCGAGTGGGACCTGTTTGTGGTCGCGGGCAACCCGACCGTACACGCCGGTACGCCACAGGCCGGGTCGAGCAACATCAACGCGCAGAACATGTTCAACAGCCCGGACGGCCTGAGTTTCGATCGATCGGGTCGGCTGTGGATCCAGACCGACGGCGACTCCAGCAACAAGGGTGACTTCGCTGGCATGGGCAACAACCAGATGCTCTGTGCCGACCCGGCCAGCGGCGAGATCCGCCGTTTTCTGGTTGGCCCGATCGGTTGCGAAATCACCGGCATCAGCTTTGCGCCTGACTACCGGACGATGTTCATCGGCATCCAGCATCCCGGTGAAAACGGTGGCTCTACCTTCCCCGAGCATTTGCCCAACGGTAAACCGCGCTCATCGGTGATGGTCATCACCCGGGAAGATGGCGGCGTTATCGGCGCCTGATCGGCAATCAGGAAGAGGACGCAGATCGCTCATCGTTATATAAAGGTCTGCTATTGATTCTGGCCGGAGGCCGTGGGAGCGAACTTGTTCGCGAAGAGGGCTGTATGATCGTCGAAAATGCATCGACTGAAACACCGTCTTCGTGAGCAAGCTCACTCCCACAAGGATCTTTACTCCGCCTGATACTGCGCGTCGAGCCCCGCTTTCCGGGCTCATCAAGACTTGAGTATCACGCCGGGCGCAGAGCGTGGGAGCGATGAGCAATCAATTAATCAATCAACCCGTTCACATCGTAGAACGGGTATGGCCCTTCATAGTCGCCGAACACGGCGTTATGACTGACAAATCCCTGTTCCGAATGCCAGCGATGCAGCACGTAACCTGCCGGTTCCAGATTGAAATGCGCAGGCGCGGCTTCGTCGAGGTCGAGGACGATCTGGTGTGAGGTGCCCGGGCAGATGCTCGCCACGCTGCCTCCGAAACGTCGCTGCATCGGTCGATGCAAATGTCCGCACAGCAAACGCTCCACTTGCGGATGCTGGGCGATCACGCGCTCCAGCGCCGATGCGTTGCCGAAGGATTCGCGGTCCATGTGCCCTATGCCGGTAATGAACGGCGGATGGTGCATGACGATCACGGTCGGCACGTAAGGACGACGGGACAGCTGTGCGTGCAGCCAGTCCAGCTGACAATAATCCAGTTGCCCGCCATGCTCGCCGGGAATGGTCGTGTCCATGCCGATCAGGCGCACCGGGTATTTCTCAACGACCCAGTCCAGAGGACCGCTGGCCGACAACGGCAGGTACACCTGCTCGGCAAACGCGGCCAGCAGGTTGTGCCGATCGTCATGATTGCCGGGCACCAGATAGAACGGCATCTGCAGACGTTCCAGTTCGGGCTTGAGCACGGCGTATTCGTCCTCGCGACCGAAGTCCACCAGGTCACCGCTGATCACCACGATGTCGGGGCGCTGCTTGCTGGCATTGATGTGCGCGACAGCGCGGCGCAGCGCCCGCAGGGTATCGACCACGCCATAGGTCAGGCGCCCGTCGGCTTTGAGGTGCAGGTCACTGATCTGAGCAATAAGAAACGGACGATTCAAAATAATCTCTCTACGAAAAACGAGTTCACGAATGCAGGGTAAACAGCACTTGCGGGTCGACGCTCAAGGCAATGACTGCGTTTGCGGCATAAATCACGTTGTCGGTGCTGTCTACCAGCAGCGGCTGCGGGCCACCGACATCGACCAGCAAGCGACTTTGCGCGCCCTGAAAAAACTGCCCGACCAGACGCCCATGAATATGGCCGTTTCCTGACATCAAACGCAGGTGCTCGGGGCGGCAGTAGACCGTGCCCGGTAGGTCAGCACCGTGCCACGGCAGCTCGCCGCCGCTCACCTTGAGGCCTGACGGGGTGCGCTCGACCACGCTGAACGCATTCAGATTGCCGACAAACCCGGCGACGAACGCATTGGCAGGTTGTTGATAGATGTCCCTCGGCGTCGCCAATTGCGAGACGCAGCCTTTTTCCATGACCAGAATCCGGTCGCCCAGGGCCATCGCCTCGCCCTGATCGTGGGTGACGAAAACTGAGGTGATGCCCAGCCCACGCAGCAACTGGTCCAGCTCACTGCGCAAGCGCTCGCGCAACTGCGCGTCCAGTGCCGCCAGCGGCTCGTCCAGCAACAGCACCCGAGGGCGCGGCGCCAGCGCCCGGGCCAGCGCGACCCGTTGGCGCTGCCCGCCAGACAGCTCGTTGACGCGGCGCTTGCCGTGGCCGGTCAAACCGACCAGTTCCAGCAACTCATCGCAACGCTTGTTGCGCTCGGCAGCCGACAGACCACGAATCTTCAGGCCGTAAACGATATTGCCGGCCACATCGAGGTTGGGAAACAACGCGTAGTTCTGAAACACCATGCCCACGTCGCGCCGCTCGATGGGCAGACGAGTCACGTCCTGATCATCGAACAACACCTGCCCGACGTCCGGACGTTCAAGCCCGGCAATCAGCCGCAAGGTGGTGGTCTTGCCGCAACCGGACGGACCGAGAATCGCCAGCGTTTCGCCGGGCTCGATGGTCAGGTGCAGATCCTTTACAGCAACGGTGCCGTCGGCAAATGCCTTGCGGCAGCCTTTCAGGCGAATGGTGGTTCCGCTCATCGGCTCTCTCCACGGGCAAGACGCGCGCTGATGGCCTGCAACGCAATCAGCAGCGGCACAATCAGCAACAGAAAAAGAAGGGTGTAGGCACTGGCGACTTCCAGTCGGGCCGAGGCGTAACTGTCGGCCAGACCGACCGGCAGGGTTTTGGTCATCGGCGTGTGCAGCATCCAGGTCAGGTTGAATTCGCCCAGCGACAGGGTCACGACCATCAGCACACCGGCAAGAATCCCGGCCCGGCAGTTAGGCACCACCACACTGAAGAAACGCTTGATCGGCCCGGCGCCCAGACTGGCGGCCGCCTCTTCGAGCACCGGCAGTTGCTGACGCTGCATCACCGCCATGACCGGGCGCACCAGGAACGGCAGGGTGAACAACACGTGGCCGACCAGAATGAACAACCAGCTGCTGCGAAAGCCGCCGAACTGGCCGTAGGTCAGCAGTAACGCGAGGGCGCTGGCCAGACCGGGCATGGCGACGGGCAAGACCATCAATTCCTCGAAGGCCCGGCTGAAGCGATTGTTCATGCGCACCAGCGCATACGCTGCCGGGACGCCCACCAGACACACGCAGATTGCGCACGCCACGGCCAGTTGCAACGACAGCCAGACGGTCGGTGAGTAGGCCTGCCAGACTTGCACCAGCCAGTCGAAGGTCAGACCGCTCGACAGGCCCAGAAAATAGTTGCGCGTCAGGCCGGCCAGTAACGACAGCACCACCGGGACCAGCATGAACGCGCAGACCAACAGCGTGAACGCCAGTTGTACTGCAAACAACGGAGAACGTTTCACAAGGGAACTCCCGATTTACCGACCATGCGACGGGCCAGCAACAACACTGCCCACGTCACCAGCCCGAGGATTACCGACAGCGCTGCGGCCACCGTGAAGTTGGCGTAATTGGTGAACACGTTGTAGATCGCTACCGGCGTGACGTTCAGACGCGTGCCCAGGGTAAAGGCCGTGCCGAATGCGCCCATTGACGTGGCGAAGCAGATCGCGCCGCAGGACACCAGCGCGGGTGCCAGCCCCGGAACGATCACATCGCACACCACGCGCCAATGACCCGCGCCCAGCGAATGCGCGGCTTCTTCAAGGCTGCGATCCAGACTTTCGCAGGCCGCCATGACCGTCAGAATCACTCGCGGAATCGAGAAATACAGATAGCCGATGAACAGTCCGGTCAGCGAATAGGCGAATACCCAGCGCTCGCCCGCCAGGTGCAACCCGAGCGCGGCGAAGATACCTTGGCGACCGGCCAGCAGAATCACCAGAAAGCCGACCACCACACCGGGAAACGCCAGCGGGAAGGTCAGCAAAGCCACCAGCGCAGAGCGTCCGAAGAAGTGGTTGCGGGCCAGAAACACACCGCTGATGCCGCCGACCAGTAACGCCGCGAGCGTCACCACCAGCGCCAGCAGGCAGGTTTGCGCCAGACTGCCCAGGTACTGAGGACTGCTCAGGACCTGCCAGTAACCGCTGCCATTGCCATCGGACCCTTGCGTGCCGAGCATGATCAGGTGGGTCAGCGGCAGCAACCAGAATGCCAGCAATACGGCCATCGCCGGAGCCAGCGCCACCGCAGCGGTCGGGCGCAGCCGCAGCCTGAAAGATCCGCCCTTGCGCAGAGCCAGCGCTTGTTCCGGCGAGGCCGACATTACTTCACCTCACGCAGATAACGGGCGGCGAAGGCTTCCTGCACGGCGGCCATGTGCTGGTAATCCACCACACCGGCACGGGCGTAATCGCTGTCCGGCAAGAACTGCGCAGCAACATCGGCAGGCATCTTCGAGCGTACCGGGCGCAGATAGGCCTTGGCCCACAGCGCCTGACCTTCATCGGACAGCACGAAATCCAGCACCTTCTCGGCGTTGGCACGATGCGGCGCCTTGGCGACCATGCTCATCACATAGGGAACGCCGATGGTGCCTTCCTTGGGAATCACGAAGGCAACGTTGGCCTTGTCCTTGTAGCGAGCGCGATAGGCGTTGAAGTCATAGTCGACCAGAATCGGCAGCTCGCCGGACAGCACGCGTGCATAGGCGGTTTGCTTGGGCACGATGGGCGAGTTTTTCGCCAGTTTCTGGAAGTAGTCGATGGCCGGACCGAAATTGTCCAGCGTGCCGCCCATGGCCTGGTTGATCGCCACGGCGGACACGTAGCCGACGAACGCGCTGGACGGGTCGAGGTAGCCGACCATGCCCTTGTACTCGGGCTTGAGCAGATCCGCCCAGCTTTGCGGCACCGGCAGACCGCCCAGTGCGTCCACGTTGACCATGATGCCGAGGGTCCCGGAGTGAATCGCGAACCAGTGCCCTTCAGGGTCTTTCAAGCCTGCCGGAATCTCGTCCCAGTGTTTGGGTTTGTAGGTATCGACCACGCCGGCCTTCTGCGCCTGCAGGCCAAAGGTCACGCCGTAATAGACCACGTCAGCGACCGGTGCGGCCTGCTCGGCAACGATCTGCGCCAGCGCCTGGCCGGAGTTCTTGTTGTCCAGCGGCACCTGGACACCGGTACTGTCGGCAATCGCCTTGAGCTGCGTTCCCCAGTCAGCCCATTCGGGCGGGCAGTTGTAGCAGATGGCGGTTTCGGCGGCCTGGGCGAGGCTGGCCGCACCACATAACAGCAGTGCCGCGAGGGTTTTACTGAGGCTGAGCATGAAGCATCTCCTGGTAGGGCTGGGTGCTTTCGCCGGGCCGGATGTGGCACGGCAGACAATGAGAAACAGGTACTGCGCCAGCAATCCGTGCCAGTAATTGGTCGATGACAATGTGCGCCAGCTCGGCGATGGGCTGAACCACGCTGCACAAGGTCGGGTGCATCTGCGTGCCGAGGGCGATGCCGTCGAAGCCGATCACCGACAGGCGCTCGGGAACGCCCCAGCCGTTGCGGCGTAATTCGGCAATCAGGCTGATGGCCAGCAAATCGTTGGAACAGACCAGCGCGCTGGGCGCGTCCGGGCCACGTAACGGGGGTTCCAGTGCAGCGAAATCGGCGCTTGTATGAGCAGGCATTTCAATCACTGGTCGCGCTTCAAGCCCACACTCGGCCATGGCGTCGCGATAGCCTTCATAACGCAGTCGGGCGCGGTCGGACTGCATGGCCGGGCCTGCGACCATGGCGACTCGCTGATGGCCTGCATCGATCAGGTAACGAGTGGCCAGCACCATGCCCGCCCGGTTATCCACAGACACCGCGCTGTAATCCGGGTTACCGGTCTGGTGATAGGCCAGCACGAACGGAGTGTCTTCATTGATCAGGCTTTGCAGTACCCGGTTGTGCTCGGCGTCGGTCACCGTCAGCACCAGCCCGTCGACCCGCTGACGCAACAACTCCTCAACTACGGCGCTTTCACGCTCTGCGGTGTAGTCGGTGGTTGCCAGCAGCAGGTTATAACCCCGCGCCCGCGCCGCCCGCTCCATGGCCTGAAACTGTTCGGCAAACACCGGGTTGAGCAGGTTGGGCACCACCACGCCAATCAGGTTGGTGGTTTGCAGACGCAACTGGCGGCCCAGCCGATTGGGGCGAAAACCCAAGGCGCGGGCCGCAGCGAATACCCGCTCACGGGTTTCCGAGCGCACGACGTCGGGGCTTGCGAAGGCACGTGCCGCAGTAGCCCGGGAAACCCCGGCCAGATGCGCTACCTCTTTCAGATCAGTCATTGTCGCTCACTTGAGATCGATCTCATTGACGGCGACTCTAGGCGTCGAACATGGCTATCTCGCTAACGACTCATGACTTTTTGATGACAAAAGAGCCCGAAGGCAGATTAAACGGATGGGGTTTGGCGAAGCGGGACCGGTCTGCGTTACCATCAGCGGTCCGACGCGGCAACCTGCTGCGCGCAGGAGTAGTCATGGCTCACCCGTTTGCAACACTTACTCCCGATCTGGTCCTGGATGCTGTCGAAAGCATCGGTTTTCTCAGCGATGCCCGTATCCTGGCGCTCAACAGTTACGAAAACCGCGTCTATCAGGTCGGTATCGAAGACGGCCAACCGCTGATCGCCAAGTTCTATCGCCCACAGCGCTGGACTACCGAAGCCATCCTTGAAGAGCACAGCTTCACCGCTGAACTGGTCGAGGTCGAAGTGCCCGTGGTCGCGCCCATGGTGCACAACGGCGCAACCCTGTTCGAGCACGCCGGTTTCCGTTTCACGCTGTTCCCGCGTCGCGGTGGACGAGCACCGGAGCCAGGCAATCTCGATCAGTTGTATCGCCTGGGCCAGTTACTGGGGCGTCTGCATGCCGTCGGCTCGACCAAACCGTTCGCGCACCGTGAAGCCCTGGGCGTGAAGAACTTCGGCCATGATTCGGTCAACTATCTGCTGCAAAACGACTGCATCCCGCGCAGCCTGCTGCCGGCTTACGAGTCAGTGGCTCGTGACCTGCTCAAGCGTGTCGAAGACGTTTACGCGGCCACACCGCACACCAACATCCGCATGCATGGCGACTGCCACCCCGGCAACATGATGTGCCGTGACGAGATGTTCCACATCGTCGATCTGGACGATTGCCGCCTCGGCCCTGCCGTCCAGGATATCTGGATGATGCTGGCCGGCGACCGCCAGGAACGTCTGGGTCAGCTGTCGGAGCTGATGGACGGCTACAACGAATTTCATGATTTTGATCCACGCGAGCTGGCCCTGATTGAACCGCTGCGTGCCTTGCGCCTGATGCACTACAGCGCCTGGCTGGCCCGGCGCTGGGATGACCCGGCGTTTCCGCACAGCTTTCCGTGGTTCGGCACGGAGCTCTACTGGGGCGACCATATCCTGGCCCTGCGCGAGCAGATGGCAGCACTGAATGAAGAGCCGTTGAAACTGTTTTGACCTGATGAGCCCCAGGTTATCGTGCGGCGCTCCGCGTCGCATGCAGTTCTGGACGCTCTGCGTCCGATCCTGAATGTCCGGTGCGGCGCAAATCTGTGACGCGGAGCGTCACCCAAGGCATTCCCACGCTGGAGCGTGAGGAACGATAATCTCAACTATCGTGCGGCGCTCTGCGTCCGATCCTGAGCAAGCGGCGCGGCACAGATGTCGTGAATCGGTCGAACCTGTGTATAACATCGAGCGCTACAGCGTCAGTACAATCAAAACCATCAACCGCATCACTCCACAATAAAACCGGAATTTTCTGCATTTAAGGGACGCTCCATGCAAGCTGCCAATCCACGCCGTGGATACATTCTGGGCCTGAGTGCTTACATCATCTGGGGCCTGTTCCCCATCTACTTCAAAGCCATTGCCGCGGTTCCGGCCATCGAGATCATCATCCATCGCGCGCTCTGGTCGGCGCTCTTCGGCTCGATTGTGCTGATGTTCTGGAAGCATCCCGGCTGGTGGCGCGACCTGCGCGACAATCCGCAACGGCTGGCCGTGCTGGCGCTGAGCGGCACGCTGATCGCCAGCAACTGGATCATCTACGTCTGGGCAGTGAACAACGGGCGCATGCTGGAGGCCAGCCTCGGGTATTACATCAACCCGCTGGTCAACGTGCTGCTCGGCATGTTGCTGCTGGGCGAGCGCCTCAGACGCCTGCAAATGCTGGCGGTCGCTTTCGCCGCGATGGGTGTCGCACAGCAGGTCTGGCACGTCGGCAGCCTGCCGTGGGTGTCGCTGGCGCTGCCATTGACCTTCGCGTTCTATGGGCTGATCCGTAAACAAGCCCCGGTCGCTGCCCTGCCCGGCCTGGTGGTCGAAACCTGGATGCTTGTGCCGCTGGCACTGATCTGGCTGACGCTCAACCCGACGGCCGTGAGCGCCCAGCCGGAATTCTGGACCACCACGCAAGCCATCTGGCTCGCCGCCGCAGGCCCGGTGACGCTGGTACCGCTGGTGTGCTTCAACGCCGCCGCCCGCCATTTGCCGTTCACCACCCTGGGCTTCCTGCAAGACATCGCGCCCACACTCGTCCTGCTGCTGGCTGTGCTGCTGTATGGCGAACACCTGACCACCAGCACCATCATCACCTTCGCTTTCATCTGGACGGGGCTGGCGATCTACAGTGTGGATATCTGGCTGAAATCCCGCGGCCGTCACTGATCAAAAAACAGACAACATCTTGCAGGCCACGCAAACCGTGGCCTGCAAAGGGTTCTCCAAGGGTTATCCACAGGCAGACTCACCTTATCTGTGCACAAGCCCCTGAAACTGTTGGATTTTTGATCAATCGCCGCCAAGCCACGGCCGACGTGACGCGCAACGCGATTCCCCCAGGTTATCCACAGGCAGGTGCACGGTTAACTTGGATAACCGAGACAGCTTTCCGAACATTGAATTGTGCACATTTTTTGGCACACTCCAACTATGAGTAATCCTCCCCCTATTTTGATCGTTAAGTTTTTCCGAACCGAAACAGGCATTGAGCCTGTACGTGAATGGTTGATTGATCTGCCACGTGATGATCGTAAGGCCGTCGGCACTGATATCAGGACCGTTCAGTTCGGATGGCCAATAGGTATGCCTGTGGTCCGTAAAATGGAGCCAGACCTTTGGGAAGTCAGAATTGATTTGAAGGAAAAGATCGCACCAGTACTGTTTACCATCGAAGCCCACACAATGGTTTTGCTTCATGGCTTCATCAAAAAAAGCGAAAAAACTCCCGCGGCCGATCTGGAAACTGCCAGACAGCGCAAGGCAGCACTGAAGAGGAAAAGGTAATGAACGAGCACATTGGCTCCGACTTCGATGATTTCCTTGCCGAGCAAGGTTTTGCCGAGGAGGTTTCTGCCGCAGCTCTGAAGCGAGTCATCTCTTGGCAGATCGCCGAAGTCATGAAACAGCAAAAGGTGACCAAGAAGGCCCTTGCCGAGCGCATGCACACAAGCCGGACGGCAGTGGACAGGGCCCTGGATCAAAACGATCCGGGAATGACTCTTGCGACGCTGGCCAGCGCAGCAAGAGCGCTGGGGCAACGTGTAGAAGTCAGACTGGTACCGGAGCGAGAAGCAGTCCGCAGCTGAATAAAAACAGTGATCGGACTTACTCCTTGGCCCCCAGCACCAACTCCACCATCAAATCATCCGCCAGAGTCTCGAGCGCCGTCTGCAGGTCATCCAGTGAAAGGTCCTGAGGGACGCCCAACACCGCGTCGGCGTGGAACAGCAGTTCGCTGCTCATGGGCGCGGGGGACACGTTGGTAATCAGGTGTTCGACATTGACGCCCCGCCCGGCCAGCAAACGGGTGATGTCGCGTACGATGCCGGGGCGGTCGTTGCCGACCAGTTCCATGCTGATCATTCGAGTCGTATCGGTGGTCTCGACCACGCTCTCGGCCAGCAACATGCGGATGCCATGGGCTGACAAACCATTCAGGGCCTTGATCAGGTCATCATAGTTTTCTGCCTCGACGCCTACCTTGAGGATCCCGGCAAATTGTCCGGCCATGCGCGACATGCGACTTTCCAGCCAGTTGTCGCCATGCTCGGCGATGCAGCGTGCGATGCGTTCGACCTGACCCGGTTTGTCGGGAGCAACCAGCGTTACGACGAGATGATCCACGGTCAATTCCTCTTTCTGCACAGATGATTTGGAGACAGCGTCGGTCTTACGAGTATAGGCATGCCCGAAGGGCAGCTCGCTCGCGGTAAATCGTGTACCGTTTGCCACGCTTTATGGAACAATCCTGAGCGTTTCTGGGAACACGATGAATATCACCGTGACCCAATATGAATATCCAGTCGTTTAGTGACATATTCAGCGACGTTTTCACGCGATGACGGCTCATGTAGTATCCCGAATTGCGCACTACATGACACCAAAATCAATAACAGAGCGCTCCCCGAGTGTGCTCGACCCTGCTGAGCAGAGTGAGGCAAGTGCAATGACTGAGTACGTTCAAGTCGGTG
This sequence comes from Pseudomonas cerasi, assembly GCF_900074915.1. Lineage (GTDB taxonomy): Bacteria > Pseudomonadota > Gammaproteobacteria > Pseudomonadales > Pseudomonadaceae > Aquipseudomonas > Aquipseudomonas cerasi. The sequence continues at coordinate 502,741 of NZ_LT222319.1, read as the reverse complement.
ACCTGCAAGTCGCCAGAGTCCTGTTCGACTTCGTGCAGAACGAAGCCACCCCCGGAACCGGCGTCGACGCCACTGCGTTCTGGGCCGGTGCGGACCAACTGATCCACGACCTTGCGCCAAAGAACAAGGCACTGCTCGCCAAACGTGATGAGTTACAGGCGAAAATCGACGCCTGGCACCAGTCGCATGCCGGGCAGGCTCACGACGCCTCGGCCTACAAAGCCTTCCTTCAGGAGATCGGTTACCTGCTGCCAGAAGCAGCGGACTTCCAGATCACCACGCAAAACGTCGATGAAGAAATCGCCACCATGGCCGGCCCGCAGCTGGTCGTGCCGGTGATGAACGCCCGGTTTGCGCTGAATGCGTCGAACGCCCGCTGGGGTTCGCTGTATGACGCGCTCTATGGCACCGACGCCATCAGCGAAGAAGGCGGCGCGGAAAAGGGTAAAGGCTACAACAAGGTGCGTGGCGACAAGGTGATCGCGTTCGCTCGTGCCTTTCTTGATCAGGCTGCGCCTCTGGCAGCTGGTTCACATGCAGACTCGACGGCTTACAAACTGATCGACGGCAAGCTGGTCGTCAGTCTCAAGGGTGGCAGCAATACCGGCCTGCACGATGACGCCCAACTGGTCGGTTTTCAAGGCGATGCCCTGGCACCGTTTGCCTTGCTGCTCAAGCACAACGGCCTGCACTTCGAACTGCAGATCGACGCCGCCAGCCCGGTCGGGCAGACCGATCCGGCAGGCGTGAAAGACATTCTCATGGAAGCGGCGCTGACCACCATCATGGACTGCGAAGACTCCATCGCCGCCGTCGATGCCGACGACAAAGTGGTTGTCTACCGCAACTGGCTGGGCCTGATGAAGGGTGATCTGGCCGAATCGGTGTCCAAGGGCGGTGAAACCTTTACCCGCACCATGAACCCGGACCGCGTCTACACCACGCCAGAGGGCGGCGAAGTCACGCTGCATGGTCGCTCGCTGTTATTCATTCGCAACGTGGGTCACCTGATGACCATCGATGCGATACTCGACAAGCATGGCAACGAAGTGCCGGAAGGCATTCTCGATGGCCTGCTGACCAGCCTTGCAGCCATCCATAACCTCAACGGCAGCACCTCGCGCAGCAACAGCCGCAGCGGCTCGATGTACATCGTCAAACCGAAGATGCACGGCCCGGAGGAAGCTGCATTCACCAACGAACTGTTCGGGCGCATCGAGCAGGTACTGGGTTTGCCGCGTAACACCTTGAAGGTCGGGATCATGGACGAGGAGCGCCGTACCACGGTCAACCTCAAGGCCTGCATTGAGGCCGCCAGCGAGCGCGTGGTGTTCATCAATACCGGCTTCCTCGACCGCACCGGTGACGAAATCCATACCTCCATGGAAGCAGGCCCGGTGGTGCGCAAGGCGCAGATGAAAGCCGAGAAGTGGATCGCTGCCTACGAGAACTCCAACGTCGACATCGGCCTGAAATGCGGCCTGCAAGGTCGCGCACAGATCGGCAAAGGCATGTGGGCCATGCCGGACCTGATGGCCGCCATGCTGGAGCAGAAAATCGCTCATCCACTGGCGGGTGCGAACACCGCCTGGGTTCCCTCACCTACGGCAGCCGCGCTGCACGCCCTGCACTATCACAAGGTCGACGTGTTCGCCCGTCAGGCCGAACTGGCGCAGCGCGAGCAAGCCTCGGTGGATGACATTCTGACCATTCCGCTGGCACCGAATACTGACTGGACGCCGGAAGAAATCCAGAACGAACTGGACAACAATGCGCAGGGCATTCTTGGCTATGTCGTGCGCTGGATCGATCAGGGAGTGGGGTGTTCGAAAGTGCCGGACATCAATGACATCGGCCTGATGGAAGACCGCGCCACGCTGCGCATCTCCAGCCAGCACATGGCCAACTGGCTGCGTCACGGCGTTGTCAGCGAAGCTCAGGTCCTGGAAAGCCTCAAGCGCATGGCACCGGTGGTGGATCGCCAGAACGCCAACGACCCGCTGTATCGCCCTCTGGCACCCGACTTCGACAGTAACATCGCCTTCCAGGCGGCGGTCGAGCTGGTCATCGAAGGCACCCGGCAGCCCAACGGCTACACCGAGCCGGTATTGCACCGTCGCCGCAGGGAGTTCAAGGCCATCAACGGCCTGTAACTCGCCGCCCGGGCAATTGCAGGTTCTGGTCCTTGCCGGGCCAGAACCTGCAAGGGCTCACTGCCTCAACTTATCCCCAATTCCCGCTTGACCAGCTTCACCAACTGCTTGGTATTGAGCGGTTTGAGAAGGAAGTCCACCACGTTCAGGTGCATGGCATCGATGGCATCGCGCACGTTGGCGTCGCCGGACACGATGATGATCGGCAGCTCGGCCCGATCCGACTCACGAACCTTGCGAATCAGATCCAGCCCGTCAAAAGGAGCCATCCGCAAGTCGGTGATCAGCAGTCCGATGGACTGACGCGTGTGGATCATCTGCAGCGCAGTATCGCCACCGGGCGCAGTCATGCAACTGATGTCATTGAGGCTTAGAATTTCGGCCAGCAGCTCTCGCGCGTCGCTGTCGTCATCGACGATCAGGACCCGTTGCGGGGCGTCGCGGGCGGGCGTGAGCATGACCTCATGGAGGGCATCGCGCTCATCGTCGCTCAGAATATCGTGGTCAATCATTGCAGTCTCATCATTCCCTGAACTAATCCGACAGCAGATACGGGTCAATCTGCGATGCATTTCGTCGGCATCCCGGCCAGTCTCCGCTCGCAATCCATTGCGCTCGTCAAATCAGTTATGTCGCAACCAGCACGACCTGTGTCACTGGGTTCAAGGTAAGACTTACGTCCAATGGGCACCTGGCTGCAAGCGGCCGACCATGAGCACCAATAACAAGAACGCGGAACAGGCCATGAGCAAGGCAGATGCTTTCACCCAGGCAGGCAAGACAGCCGTGCTGCAGAACATACACGGCACCATGCAGTTTCTGCAAAAATTCCCGCCGTTCAATCAGATGGAAAACGCTCACCTGGCCTATCTGGTCGAGCAGTGCCAGCTGCGCTTCTACGCTGCCGGTGAAAGCATCATCAAGCCTGGCGACGGACCGGTGGAGCACTTTTACATCGTCAAACAGGGTCGGATCGTCGGCGAGCGTCCGCATTCTGCCAAAGGCGGTACGGAAACGACATTTGAAATAACCACGGGTGAGTGTTTTCCGCTCGCCGCCCTGCTCGGCGAGCGTGCTACCCGCACCGAGCATCTGGCTGCCGAGGACACCTTCTGCCTGCAATTGAACAAGCAAGCGTTCATCAAGCTGTTCGCGCTCTCCACAACCTTTCGCGACTTTGCCCTGCGCGGCGTCAGCAGCCTGCTGGATCAAGTCAATCAGCAGGTCCAGCAGCGCGCCGTCGAAACCCTCGGCACGCAATACTCTCTGAACACCCGGCTGGGTGAACTTGCCATGCGCCATCCGGTGATGTGCAGCCCGGAAACGCCCATGCGCGACGCCGTGAAGCTGATGCATGAGCAGCAGGTAGGCAGCATCGTGATTGTCGACGAGCGGCAGGCGCCGCTGGGTATCTTTACCCTGCGCGACCTGCGTGAGGCGGTTGCCGATGTGAATGCCGACTTCAGCGCGCCGGTCAGGCACACCATGAGTCTGTCACCGTTCCACCTTAGCCCGGACGCCAGTGCGTTCGACGCCGCCATCGCCATGACCGGACGCCATATCGCCCACGTGTGCCTGGTCCGGGACGGGCGGTTGTGCGGCGTGGTGTCGGAGCGGGATCTGTTTTCCCTGCAACGGGTCGACCTGGTGCACCTGGCGCGGACCATTCGCAACGCGCCACGCATCGAAGCGCTCACCGGCTTGCGCGGCGATATCGTCCGGCTGGTCGATCGCATGCTTGCCCACGGCGCGTCTTCGACGCAGATAACCCAGATCATCACCCTGCTAAACGATCACACCGTATGCCGGGTGATCGAGCTGACACTTGCAGAGAGAGGCGACCCTGGCATTGCGTTCAGCTGGCTGTGTTTTGGCAGCGAAGGCCGTCGCGAGCAGACGCTGCATACCGATCAGGACAACGCCATTTTGTTCGAAGCGCGCGATGCCGCAGAGGCAGAGCAGATTCGCAAAGTACTGCTGCCAATTGCCGAACGCATCAACCAGAGCCTGGCGCAATGTGGATTTACCCTGTGCAAGGGCAACATCATGGCCGGCAATCCCGACCTGTGTCTGTCGCAACTTGAATGGTCACAGCGTTTCTCGACATTTATTCGCGAGGCGACGCCGGAGAACCTGCTGGCCTCGAGTATCTATTTCGATCTGCGCGTGGTCTGGGGTGATGAAAGCGGCGGCGAGCAACTGCGCCGCGGCATTCTTGATCAGGTCGCAGACAACCGGCTGTTCCAGCGCATGATGGCCGAGAATGCGCTGCGCCAGCGTCCGCCGGTGGGTCGTTTCAAGGATTTCGTGCTGGCCCGCAAAGGCAGTGAAAAGGACACCCTGGACCTCAAGGTCGAAGGCCTGACGCCCTTCGTCGACGGGGCGCGCCTGCTGGCACTGGCCAACGGTATCGGCGTGAGCAACACGCTGGAACGCCTGCGCCAACTGGTCGAGCGCGAAGTCATCGACCCGCTCGACGGTGCTGCGTATGAGGAGGCCTATCACTTCATTCAGCAGACCCGCATGCAGCAACATCAGCTGCAGAGTCGCCAGAATCTGGCTTATTCCAACCGCATCGACCCCGACACACTCAACCATCTGGACCGGCGCATTCTGCGCGAATCGTTTCGCCAGGCGCAGCGATTGCAAACCAGCCTGACCCTGCGTTATCAACTATGAATCTGTTCGAATGGCTCAAGCCACGGCCGAAAAAGACGCCTTTGCATGCACATCAACTGGAGCGCCTCGAACGACTGCCGGTGTGCGCGAACCTCAGCGGCACACCGCTGCATGAACAGCGCTGGGTCGTGCTGGATCTGGAAACCAGCGGCCTGAACATGAACCGTGATCAGGTGCTGTCCATGGGTGCGGTGGTGATTGAAGACGGCGCCATCGATCTGGGCCAGCAGTTCGAGCGCACGCTGTTGCGCGTCGACCACAAGATCAGCCCCGCCGTTCTGATTCATGGGCTGGCGCCCAGTGCGATTGCCGCAGGCAGTGAGCCGGTCGAGGCTTTGCTGGACTTCATGGAGTTCGTCGGTGACAGCCCGATCCTCGGCTTTCACGCGCCATTCGATCAGCACATGCTGTCGCGTGCCTTGAAGGAAAGCCTGGGCTATCGCTTGCAGCATCCGTTTTTCGACGCTGCCGAAATAGCTCCGATGCTCTGCGAGCACGCCAACCTGCGTCATGCCGGGCTGGATGACTGGACCCGTTTCTTTGGTCTGCACGCCGAAGAGCGTCACCACGCCAGCGCTGATGCGCTGGTCACCGCAGAACTGGCGCTGATCCTGTTCAGCCATGCACGTCGCCAGCAGATCGACAGCCCCTTGCGGCTGGAGGAAGCACTCGGGCAATGGCGCAGACGCAGACAGTCGCATTCTTTCTGACTGCGACTGCGTCAGCGCCTCACATTCAGTTCGGGGCGATGGTCTTGGCGATCACATCCACCGTCGCTTCGACCTGCTCCCGGTAGCGCTTGAGCTCGACCTTGTGCAATTGCTCAAGCTCGATCTGCTGCGAACAAAGGTTCAGCGCAGCAAGGACCAGCAGACGGTCACCGATCAACGTCGGGTATTTGCGCTTGGTGTCGGCCAGCGACGCATTAAGCATCGCGGCGGCCTTCATGAGGGTCAGGTCTTCGCCAGCCGGCGCCTTGACCGAGTACTCATTGCCCAGAATAGTGAGGACGGTTACACCGCTGCCATCGACGTTCATGCGCCGACAGCACTTGCGCTGGTCGCGCGATCAACCAGTGCCTGGATGCGCGCGGCAGTGCTGCCATGCTTCTCTTCCTGCTCCATCAGACTCAGTTGCAAGTTCTCGTTCTCGTCCTTGGCTTTTGCCAGCTCGGCACCGAGCTGTGCATTTGTTTCCTGAAGGGCCTGGTTCTGCTGCACCAGATCGCCGACAAGTTGTTCCAATTGGCTAAGGGAGGCTTCCAACATTTTGATTTCTCGAGCAAATTTCAACGGGCGCGTACGATAAAGAAAAGTCGCTGCGCATACCAGCGCTCAGGCTTCGATACCGCTCTGTCATGACATCGACATGTCGATAACGTAGACGCGTAGGGGGCTTGTGACTGCGTATTCGGTATCCGGTTCCTGCTGTTCGTCAGACTGCCTGAAACTGCGACAAATGCGCGCAGCCAATGGGCAGACTGCCATCGCAGAAAAAGCCCCCGCCCCGTCTTTTCAAGGGGTTGCGCCCGATCCGCGAGAGAAATGAAGAATTCGTCACGATTAAGTCACAGGCGATACGTGCCTATTAACTCAAGACTTCAGTCGCACGTCCGATAGGCACCCCACTCACGGCTTTATCCCCGTCTCTAAATCGCATGGAACGCGTAAATGACCCTGGAAGCTTTCTATGTCCCTGCGAAATATGAACATCGCGCCCCGAGCGTTTCTTGGATTTGCCATGATCGGCACCCTCATGCTGATTCTGGGCGTCTTTGCACTGTCACAGATGAGCAAGATCCGCGGCGCCACCGAGGTGCTGGCCGACAGCAACGTGCCCAGCATCAAGAGCCTCGATCGCTTCGCTGAAGTCAGTATTCGTCTGCGGGTATTGTCCTACCGATTGCTGGTCAATCGCGATCCGGAAACCCAGCAGAAAACCATCGAACTGATGGCGATGCGCAACAAGCAGATCACTGACGCTCAGACCGTTTACGAAAAGCTGATCAGCGCGCCCGAAGAGCGCAACCTCTATAGCCAGTACGTGCAGTTGCTGGGGCAGTATCGCCAGCTTGAGGATCGTCTGAAGACGCTGAGCCGTGCGAACAACATCGACCAATTGCAGGAGTTGCTCAACAACGAAATGGTCAGCAACTCCGACCAGATGAACGTTGTGCTGCGCAAACTGGTGGAGATCAATACGGCACAGTTGAATGAGGTCAAGGAACAGGCCTCCAGCGAGTACGACTCGGCATTCAATATGGTGATCGGACTGCTGATCGCCGCAACCCTGCTGACCCTAGTGTTTGCCTGGATGCTGATCAAGAGCATTACCACACCGATTGCCACCGCACTGCTTGCAGCAGAGACCATCGCGCAAGGCAATCTGACCCGGCCGATCAGTATCGATGGCACCGATGAAGCCGGTCGTCTGCTGCTGGCCATGAAAACCATGCAGGACAAGCTGCGCGATACCTTGCAGGGTATTTCCGGCTCGGCCACGCAACTGGCCTCGGCAGCCGAAGAGCTGAATGCTGTCACTGACGAAAGCGCACGCGGGCTGGTGCAGCAAAATGATGAAATAGAACAGGCAGCCACTGCGGTCAACCAGATGACCAGTGCCGTGGAAGAAGTTGCGCGCAACGCCACCAGCACCTCGCAGGCCTCGCGCAGCGCGGCCACCTCTGCGGGCGATGGCCGCGACCTGGTTCAGGAAACCGTCAGCGCCATCGAACGCATGAGTGGCGACGTGCAAGGCACTGCCGAGCTGATCATCAGCCTAGCCAATGAATCGCGCGATATCGGCAAGGTGCTCGACGTGATTCGCGGCCTGGCCGACCAGACCAACCTGCTGGCATTGAACGCCGCCATCGAAGCCGCGCGCGCCGGTGAAGCAGGACGTGGCTTTGCCGTCGTCGCCGACGAAGTCCGTGCCCTGGCCCATCGCACCCAGCAATCGACCAGCGAAATCGAACGCATGATCAGCAGTATTCAGACCGGCACGGAACAGGCCGTCAGCTCGATGCGCAACAGCACCGAACGCGCCGAATCGACCCTGAACATCGCCAAGGGCGCGGGCCAGGCATTGAACACCATCAACAGCGCCGTGGAGGAAATCAACGAACGCAACATGGTCATCGCCAGCGCCGCCGAAGAACAGGCACAGGTCGCCCGCGAAGTGGACCGCAACCTGGTCAACATCCGCGACCTCTCGGCACAATCCACCAACGGCGCCAACCAGACCAGCGCAGCCAGCACCGAGCTGTCACGACTGGCAATCGACCTCAACGGCATGGTGGCGCGCTTCGCGCTTTGATTGCAGGCAGGTACCTGACTCTCGTGCCAATGCTCCGTGTTGGCACGCCTTTCTGGACGCTCGCGTCCTCTTGCGACGCAGAGCGTCGGGAACCGCATTCCCACGCTGGAGCGTGAGGAACGATGCTCTCGACTATCGTGCGGCGCAGAGCGTCGGGAACCGCATTCCCATGCTGGAGCGTGCGGAACGATGCTCTCGACTATCGTGCGGCGCTCTGCGTCGCATGCCTTTCTGGACGCTCTGCGTCCTCTTGCGAAGCAGGGCGGTTAAAGCCTCACACTCGCAAACGTCGACTCATTACGCGCCTGACTCAAGGCCGACATCGGCCCGGACAACGGGGCGAGCACCAAGGCCTGCGGGATTGGCATCATGGCAACCTGCTGTGCGGTGTTGGACCCTACGCGCTCGTCACGCGGCGGGATGCCGAAGTATTCGCGGTAGCATTTGGAGAAGTGCGGCGTCGACACGAAGCCGCACACCGACGCCACTTCGATGATCGACATCGGGGTCTGCTTGAGCAGTTGTCGGGCGCGAATCAGGCGCAGTTTCAGATAGTAGCGCGAAGGCGAACAATGCAGGTATTTCTGGAACAACCGCTCCAGCTGCCTGCGTGAAACGGCGACATACACAGCCAGTTCGTCAAGATCGATCGGCTCCTCGAGATTGGCTTCCATCAGCGCCACGATTTCCTGCAGCTTCGGCTGATTGGTACCGAGCATGTGCTTGAGCGGCACGCGCTGATGGTCCTGTTCGTTGCGAATGCGCTCGTAGACGAACATCTCGGAAATGGCTGCCGACAACTCGCGCCCATGATCACGACTGATCAGGTGCAGCATCATGTCCAGTGGTGCGGTGCCGCCCGAGCTGGTGAAACGGTTGCGGTCCAGCGTGAACAGCCGGGTGCTCATCGACACCCGTGGAAAGGCTTCCTGCATCGAAGCCAGACATTCCCAATGCACGCTGCACTCGAAACCATCCAGCAGGCCCGCGCACGCCAGCGCCCAACTGCCGGTGCACACCGCGCCCAGACGACGCGACTGACGTGCCTGGCTCTGTAGCCAACTGACGTGTTCACGCGTGACGGAGCGTTGAATACCGACACCGCCGCAGACGATAACCGTGTCGAGCAAAGGAGCCTTGTGCATTGCCGCATCCGGCGTGATCTGCAGACCATCGCTGGCCCAGACCTGTCCGCCGTCGACACTCAGCGTGGTCCAGCGATACAGCTCGCGGCCCGACAACTGATTGGCCATGCGAAGGGGTTCTACCGCCGATGCGAGGGAGATCAGGGTGAAGTTATCCAGCAGCAGAAAGCCGATGGACTGTGGCGCGCGGTTCTGGGGTTGAGTCCCTTGATTGAACGATGTCATCACACTATCTCCTCTCATATGGCAATGGTTGGCCCCAGAACAGGCTCTTCTTGTAGCCCTCGTCATTGCAGGGCCTGGTGATGACATCGCAAATCCCATGCCGGAAATTGATCGCTCATTCAAGAACACCTGAAAACGACGTCGCGAAGCGTCTAACCGGCTGCGACCCTCGTACCTGTCAGCGACGCCAAGGCCGCCGCAGGCGCAGTTCGATGAGCAGTTCGGTAGCACTTGGCGGAAACGACCAAGGGGCCTTCGCACGCCAAGTGCTACTCAAGGCACATCCCGATAAAACCCTGCCGAGGGCAGGCGTTCGCGCTAAAAAGTGGCGGCCTGCAGGGCGCGTGATCGAAAAGCGCGCAGCCGCCCAAAATGGCATGCGACCGGGCATGACCACTGCCGGATCTGACCCGATAATGAACTTGTCGGCGTTACCCCCCTCCAAAAGACCGCGTTCGCGCAGGCACCGACCTGCCAACCGACCGCTGCCGAACTGCGCAGCGACTGTGTAACGTACTGGCCGTTTTTTCGCAGTTCCGACACTGCAACCGGGCGTGCGTACGATGCAACGAATCTGTAAGCGACCTTGCGCGCACTGGATACGACGCCTCCTGCACTGGATACGACGCCCCCTGTAGGCGTTTGATTTTCCCTGTTACATGATCGGTTCCGACTCGATCGCCCGGCGCAGTGATGGAGCTTCGCGAAAAGCCTCGCCAACCCATAAGCCGCGTCAGCGTTCACCTGCTGATGACCAGAAGAAACTCACAGGAGTCCACCCATGAAAGGTTCCAAATCGTTGCTGTTGGCCGCCACGCTCTGTATGCCGGTGCTCGCTCAGGCAGCCGAGCCAGAGGCCTGTCATACGGTCAACTTCTCCGACGTAGGCTGGACTGACATTACCGTCACTACTGCGGTAACCAGCGCCGTACTCGAGTCACTGGGTTACAAGACCAAGACCACCATGATTTCCGTACCGGTGACCTACAAGTCGCTGGCTGACGGGAAGAACATGGACGTGTTCCTCGGCAACTGGATGCCGACCATGGAAAACGACATCAAGCCCTATCGCGAAGCAGGGACCGTCGAAACCGTGCGTGCCAATCTGGAGAACGCCAAGTACACCCTGGCTGTCCCGGAAGCGCTCTATAACAAAGGCCTGCATGACTTCGCCGACATCGCCAAATTCAAGAAGGAACTGGGTGGCAAGATCTACGGGATCGAGCCTGGCAACGACGGCAATCGCCTGATCCAGAGCATGATCGACAAGAACGCCTTCGGCCTGAAAGATGCAGGCTTCAAGGTTGTTGAATCCAGCGAAGCCGCAATGCTTTCGCAGGTCGACCGCGCCGTGAAACGCAAGAACGATGTGGTGTTCCTCGGCTGGGAACCGCATCCGATGAACACTCGCTTCAAGATGAAATATCTGACTGGCGGCGATGACTTCTTCGGCCCCAACTGTGGCCAGGCGACCATCTACACCAACACCCGCAAAGGCTACAGTCAGGAGTGCAGCAACGTAGGTCAGCTGCTCAAGAATCTGTCCTTCACGCTGGACATGGAAAGCAGCCTGATGGGCAATGTGCTGGACGACAAAATGAAGCCTGATGCCGCCGCCAAGGCGTGGATCAAGAAAAACCCGCAAGTACTCGACACCTGGCTCGCAGGCGTGACCACCGTCGATGGCAAGCCAGGCCTGGAGGCAGCCAAAGCCAAGTTGACCCAGTAAGCCGACAGCAGGCGGGGCTGACCCGCCTGCTGCCCTCTTCACCTTCCGCAAGCGGACACCCGAAATCATGCTGACTGACCATAAAATCCCTCTGGGCGAGTACATCGCCGCATTTGTCGATTGGTTGACGGCCAACGGCGCCGATTACTTCGACGCGATAGCCTCGACACTGGAAATGATGATCCACGGGTTCACTTTCGCGCTGACCTGGTTCAATCCATTCGTACTGATCGGCCTTATCGCCGCCCTCGCGCACTTCATCCAGCGCAAGTGGGGCCTGACGGTTTTCGTCATCCTTTCGTTTCTGCTGATCCTCAACCTGCATTACTGGCAGGAGACCATGGAAACCCTGGCACAGGTGCTCTTCGCCACACTGGTGTGTGTCGTCATCGGCGTGCCGCTGGGCATCATTGCCGCGCACAAGCCGCTGTTCTACACCATCATCCGGCCGTTGCTCGACCTGATGCAGACCGTGCCCACCTTCGTCTATCTGATTCCGACACTCACGCTGTTCGGTCTGGGCGTGGTACCCGGTCTGATCTCGACAGTGGTTTTCGCCATTGCCGCGCCGATTCGCCTGACTTACCTGGGTATCCGTGATGTGCCTCAGGAGTTGCTGGATGCCGGCAAGGCCTTCGGCTCGTCACGCCGCCAGTTGCTGACACGCATTGAACTGCCCTACGCGATGCCCAGCATTGCAGCCGGGATTACCCAATGCATCATGCTGTCATTGTCGATGGTGGTCATCGCGGCCCTGGTCGGCGCCGACGGCCTGGGCAAGCCAGTGGTCAACGCGCTGAACACAGCCGACATCGCGCTCGGTTTCGAAGCCGGTCTGGCAATCGTATTGCTGGCCATCATGCTCGACCGCATCTGCAAACAACCCGAAGCCAAGGTAGGGTCCGACGCATGAGTATCATCAAATTCGACAAGGTAGACGTCATCTTCTCCAAGGACCCGCGTGAAGCCCTCAAGCTGCTCGACGAAGGCCTCACGCGTGACCAGATCCTCAAGAAAACCGGACAGATCGTCGGCGTCGAGAACGCCAGCCTGGATATCGAGAAGGGCGAAATCTGCGTGCTGATGGGCCTGTCGGGCTCCGGCAAATCCAGCCTGTTGCGCTGTATCAACGGTCTCAATACCGTCAGCCGTGGCTCGCTGTTCGTCGAGCATGAAGGCTCACAGATCAACATCGCCAACTGCAGCGCGGCCGAACTGAAAATGATGCGCACCAAGCGCATTGCCATGGTCTTCCAGAAATTCGCCCTGATGCCCTGGCTCACGGTGCGCGAAAACATCAGCTTTGGCCTCGAAATGCAGGGTCGCCCCGAAAAGGAACGGCGCAAGCTGGTGGATGAAAAACTCGAGCTGGTGGGCCTGACCCAGTGGCGCAACAAGAAGCCCGACGAGCTGTCTGGCGGCATGCAGCAGCGAGTGGGCCTGGCGCGGGCCTTGGCGATGGATGCCGACATCCTGCTGATGGACGAGCCGTTCTCGGCGCTCGACCCGCTGATCCGCCAGGGGTTGCAGGACGAACTGCTCGCCCTGCAAACCAAGCTGAGCAAAACCATTGTGTTCGTCAGCCACGATCTGGATGAAGCACTGAAGCTCGGCAGCCGGATCGCCATCATGAAAGACGGCCGCATCGTGCAATACAGCGTGCCAGAGCAGATCGTGCTCAATCCGGCAGACGAATACGTGCGCACCTTCGTTGCACATACCAACCCATTGAACGTGCTGTGCGGTCGCAGTCTGATGCGCACCGTCGACGAGTGCACCCACGTCAACGGTTCGGTGTGCCTGGACCCGAGCGGCGACTCATGGCTCGATCTGGCCGAAGGCAACGTGATCAAAGGCGCGCGGCAAGGTGCCACGGCCCTCGATCTGCAGAACTGGGCCCCCGGTCAGGACGTCGCCACCCTGGATCGACGCCCTACGCTTGTGCATTCCAACATTGGCATGCGCGACGCGCTGCAGATCCGCTACCAGACCGGCAACAAGCTGGTCCTGCAGGACGGCAATAAAGTGGTCGGCATTCTGGGTGATACCGAGCTGTATCACGCATTGCTGGGCAAAAACCACGGCTGACAAGGCCTGAAACCGACAAGCCCGCTCAACCGCGCTGGACTCATCCAGCCGGGAGCGGGCTTTTTTCGTCTGCAGCGTTGTCACGGGTAACTCCCTTCCGCTATTTCTGCTCCCTCCGCCGCCATGTCGTAAACGCACCTTTGTGTGGCGTCCATAGGCATTTGGCGTCTTCGGTCCGGCCCTACCATCGCTCTCAGAGGGCTCTGTCAGCCCGAACGACAAGTCAGGCGCCGCGCCGCCGCTGGGAGATCCGCGATGTTCAGCAAGCAAGACCAGATTCAGGGTTATGACGATGCACTGCTGTCGGCGATGAACGCCGAGGAGCAGCGTCAGGAAGACCATATCGAGCTGATCGCCTCGGAGAACTACACCAGCAAACGCGTGATGCAGGCGCAGGGCAGCGGCCTGACCAACAAGTACGCAGAGGGCTATCCCGGCAAGCGTTACTACGGCGGTTGCGAGCACGTCGACAAGGTCGAGCAACTGGCCATCGAACGCGCCAAACAACTGTTTGGTGCCGACTACGCCAACGTTCAGCCGCACTCCGGCAGTCAGGCCAACGCAGCGGTCTATCTGGCGCTGCTCCAGGCCGGCGATACCGTGTTGGGCATGAGCCTGGCGCACGGCGGTCACCTGACCCACGGCGCCAAGGTCAGCTTCTCGGGCAAACTCTATAACGCCGTGCAGTACGGCATCGACACCGCGACCGGGCTGATCGATTACGACGAAGTCGAGCGCATTGCCGTCGAATGCCAGCCGAAAATGATCATTGCCGGCTTTTCGGCCTACTCCAAGACCCTGGACTTCCCGCGCTTCCGCGCAATCGCCGACAAGGTGGGTGCCTACCTGTTCGTCGACATGGCGCACGTTGCCGGTCTGGTTGCCGCCGGTCTTTATCCGAATCCGTTGCCCTACGCAGACGTGGTCACCACCACGACCCACAAGACCCTGCGCGGCCCACGCGGCGGCCTGATCCTGGCCAGGGCCAACGAGGAGCTGGAAAAGAAATTCAATTCCGCCGTCTTCCCCGGTGGCCAGGGCGGCCCGCTGATGCACGTCATTGCCGCCAAGGCGGTATGTTTCAAGGAAGCCATGGAGCCCGCCTTCAAGGCCTATCAACAGCAGGTCATCGACAACGCACAAGCGATGGCGCAGGTGTTCATCGATCGGGGCTTCGATGTGGTCTCCGGCGGCACCGACAACCATCTGTTTCTGGTCAGCCTGATCCGTCAGGGCCTGACCGGCAAGGACGCAGATGCGGCGCTGGGGCGTGCGCACATTACCGTCAACAAAAACTCGGTGCCCAACGACCCGCAGTCGCCATTCGTGACGTCCGGCCTGCGCATCGGTACACCGGCCGTGACCACACGCGGCTTCAAGGTGACCCAGTGCATCGAGCTGGCAGGCTGGATCTGCGACATCCTCGACAACCTCGGTGATGCCGATGTCGAGGCTGACGTTGCCAGCCAGGTCGCCGCCCTGTGCGCCGATTTTCCGGTTTATCGCTGAGTCAGGAGTAGCCTCACATGCAGCATTACTCAGGCTTCGGCCTTCTCAAGCATTCCCTCAGCCACCATGAAAACTGGCAGCGCATGTGGCGCACGCCGACCCCGAAAAAGGTCTACGACGTGGTCATTGTCGGCGGCGGCGGGCACGGTCTGGCGACGGCCTACTATCTGGCCAAGGAGCACGGCATCACCAACGTGGCCGTGGTCGAGAAAGGCTGGCTGGGCGGCGGCAACACGGCTCGCAACACGACCATCGTGCGCTCCAATTACCTGTGGGACGAGTCTGCCCACCTGTATGAACATGCGATGAAATTGTGGGAAGGCCTGTCCCAGGACCTGAACTACAACGTCATGTTCTCCCAGCGCGGCGTCTACAACCTGTGCCACACCCTGCAGGACATGCGCGACTCCGAGCGCCGCGTCAGCGCCAACCGGCTTAACGGCGTGGACGGCGAATTACTCAACGGCCAGCAGGTCGCCGAGGAAATCCCGTACCTGGACTGCTCGAAAAACACCCGCTATCCGATCATTGGCGCAACGGTTCAGCGCCGTGGTGGCGTCGCCCGTCACGATGCGGTGGCCTGGGGCTTCGCCCGTGCGGCCGACGCGCTGGGCGTTGACCTGATTCAGCAGACCGAAGTCATCGGCTTTCGCAAGGAAAACGGCGTGTGCATCGGAGTGGAAACCAACAAGGGTTTCATCGGTGCCAAACGGGTCGGCGTGGTAACCGCCGGCAACTCCGGGCACATGGCCAAGCTGGCAGGCTTCCGTCTGCCCATCGAATCGCATCCGTTGCAGGCACTGGTCTCCGAGCCGATCAAGCCGATTATCGACAGCGTCATCATGTCCAACGCGGTACACGGCTACATCAGCCAGTCCGACAAGGGCGACCTGGTGATCGGTGCCGGCATCGACAGTTGGGTCGGCTACGGCCAGCGCGGCTCGTACCCGGTGATCGAACACACCATCCAGGCCATCGTCGAGATGTTCCCGGTACTGTCCCGCGTGCGCATGAACCGTCAATGGGGCGGCATCGTCGACACCACGCCGGACGCCTGCCCGATCATTTCCAAGACCCCGGTGCCGAACATGTTCTTCAACTGCGGCTGGGGCACAGGCGGCTTCAAGGCTACGCCGGGCTCGGGCAACGTATTTGCCGCCAGCCTGGCCAAGGGCGAGATGCACCCGCTGGCCAAGCCGTTCTCCATCGACCGTTTCCACAACGGCGCACTCATCGACGAACACGGCGCTGCAGCCGTAGCCCACTAACAGGAGAACCCGACCATGCTGCATATCTTCTGTCCTCACTGTGGCGAACTGCGCTCCGAAGAGGAATTCCACCCGTCCGGTCAGGCGCATATCCCGCGCCCGCTGGACCCCGGTGCCTGCACCGATGAGCAATGGGGCGATTACATGTTCTTTCGCGATAACCCGCGCGGCCTGCATCACGAACTGTGGATACACGCCGCCGGTTGCCGCCAGTATTTCAACATGACGCGCAATACCGTGACCTACGAGATTCTCGAGACCTATCCGATCGGTACCAGGCCGCAGTTCACGGATCAGGGAGAAAAGGTATGAGCCAGACCCATCGCCTGCCCAACGGCGGCCGCATCAACCGCAGCAAGGTGCTCAACTTTACCTTCAACGGCCAGACCTACCAGGGCTTTGAAGGCGACTCGCTGGCCTCTGCCCTACTGGCCAACGGCGTCGATATCATCGGCCGCAGCTTCAAATACTCTCGCCCGCGCGGCATCTTCGCAGCGGGTTCGGAAGAGCCCAATGCCGTGCTGCAGATCGGCGCGACCGAAGCGACGCAGATCCCCAACGTGCGTGCCACGCAACAGGCGCTCTATGCCGGACTGGTCGCGACCAGCACCAACGGCTGGCCGAGCGTGAATACCGATGTCATGGGCATTCTGGGCAAGGTCGGCGGCAAACTGATGCCGCCGGGTTTCTACTACAAAACCTTCATGTACCCGCAATCGTTCTGGATGACTTACGAAAAGTACATCCGCAAGGCTGCAGGCCTCGGTCGCTCGCCGACCGAAAACGACCCGGACAGCTACGATGCGATGAACCAGCACTGCGACGTGTTGATCGTCGGCGCAGGCCCGGCCGGTCTGGCTGCCGCGCTGGCAGCAGGTCGCAGCGGTGCCCGAGTGATCATTGCCGATGAACAGGAAGAGTTCGGCGGCAGCCTGCTCGACAGCCGTGAAAGCCTCGACGGCAAACCCGCCGCCGAGTGGGTGTCTACGGTCGTCGCCGAGCTGAAAAGCCTGCCCAACGTCACCCTGCTGCCGCGTGCCACGGTCAATGGTTACCACGATCACAACTTCCTGACCATTCATGAGCGCCTTACCGACCACCTGGGTGATCGCGCGCCGATCGGCATGGTTCGCCAGCGCATGCACCGGGTACGTGCCAAGCGTGTGGTGCTGGCCGCCGGTACTCACGAGCGTCCGCTGGTCTACGGCAACAACGATGTGCCCGGCAACATGCTGGCCGGCGCCGTATCGACTTACGTTCGTCGTTATGGCGTGGCGCCGGGCAAGAAACTGGTGCTTTCCACCAACAACGATCACGCCTATCGCGTCGCTCTGGACTGGCTCGACGCCAGTCTGCACGTGGTCGCGATTGCCGATGCACGGCATAACCCGCGCGGCCCGCTGGTTGAAGAAGCGCGGGCCAAAGGCATTCGCATCCTGACCGGCAGCGCGGTCATCGAGGCCCGTGGCAGCAAGCGTGTGACGGCTGCCCGCGTTGCCGCCATCGACGTCAAGACGCACAGCGTGACCAGCCCTGGCGAATGGCTTGAATGCGACGTGGTCGCCAGCTCCGGCGGTTACAGCCCGATCGTGCACCTGGCCTCGCACCTGGGCGGCAAGCCGGTCTGGCGCGAGGACATCCTCGGCTTCGTGCCGGGCGAAGCACCGCAGAAACGTATCTGCGTAGGCGGCGTCAACGGCGTCTACAGTCTGGCTGACAGTCTGGCCGATGGTTTCGAAGGCGGCGTGCGCGCTGCCAGTGAAGCGGGCTTCAAGGTGGTCGAAGGCGTGATGCCCAAAGCCCTCAGCCGTGCGGAAGAGCCAACGCTGGCGCTGTTTCAGGTGCCGCATGAGAAAGGCACCGCTCGGGCACCCAAGCAATTCGTCGACCTGCAGAATGATGTGACCGCAGCGGCCATCGAACTGGCAACCCGCGAGGGGTTCGAGTCGGTTGAGCACGTCAAGCGCTACACCGCGCTGGGTTTCGGCACCGATCAGGGCAAGCTGGGCAACGTCAACGGTCTGGCCATCGCCGCGCGTTCGCTGAACGTGTCGATCCCGGAAATGGGCACCACCATGTTCCGCCCCAACTACACGCCGGTGACCTTCGGCGCGATAGCCGGGCGTCATTGCAAACACATCTTCGAACCCGTGCGTTTCACTGCGCTGCACGCCTGGCATGTCAAAAACGGTGCCGAGTTCGAGGATGTCGGCCAGTGGAAACGGCCGTGGTACTTCCCGAAGAACGGCGAAGACCTGCCTGCAGCCGTCGCTCGCGAATGCAAGGCGGTGCGCGACAGCGTCGGCCTGCTGGACGCTTCGACGCTGGGCAAGATCGATATTCAAGGCCCGGATGCACGCGAGTTTCTCAACCGCATCTACACCAACGCCTGGACCAAGCTGGACGTGGGCAAGGCGCGCTACGGCCTGATGTGCAAGGAAGACGGCATGGTCTTCGATGACGGGGTCACTGCCTGTCTCGCCGACAACCACTTCCTGATGACCACCACCACGGGCGGCGCAGCGCGGGTCCTGCAATGGCTGGAAATCTATCAGCAGACCGAATGGCCGGACCTGAAAGTGTATTTCACCTCAGTGACCGATCACTGGGCGACTCTGACGCTGTCCGGCCCCAACAGCCGCAAGCTGCTCAGCGAAGTCACCGATATCGATCTGGGCCGTGAAGCCTTCCCGTTCATGACCTGGAAGGAAGGTCTGGTCGCCGGTGTGCCAGCTCGCGTATTCCGTATCTCGTTTACCGGTGAGCTGTCCTACGAGGTCAACATTCAGGCCGACTACGCCATGGGCGTTCTGGAAAAGATCGCCGAGGCAGGCAAGCAGTACAAACTGACGCCTTACGGCACCGAGACCATGCACGTACTGCGCGCAGAGAAAGGTTTCATCATCGTCGGTCAGGACACCGACGGCTCGATGACGCCCGACGACCTGAACATGGGTTGGTGTGTCGGTCGTACCAAGCCGTTCTCCTGGATCGGCTGGCGCGGCATGAATCGCGAAGACTGCGTGCGTGAACAGCGCAAGCAACTGGTCGGCCTCAAGCCGGTGGACCCTGCCAAATGGTTGCCGGAAGGTGCGCAACTGGTGTTCGACACCAAACAGACGATCCCGATGAGCATGGTCGGCCACGTGACCTCCAGTTACGCGCACAACTCGCTGGGCTATTCGTTCGCGATGGGCGTGGTCAAAGGCGGTCTGGCGCGCATGGGAGAGCGGGTCTTCGCGCCTCTGGCCGATGGCAGCGTGATCGAAGCCGAGATCGTTTCTTCGGTGTTCTTCGATCCGAAGGGCGAGCGGCAGAACGTCGAGTAGTCCACGGTGAGCCGATCATCCGCAGCACACAGAATTCAAGCAGGTGAATCATGAGCACAGCCAACGTTTACCAGCAGCGCCCGACCACCGACGTCAAAGCCGAGTCGCCGCTGTTCCACGCAAACCTCGACAGCCTGATTGGCAAGGGGCGCGCCAGCCCGGGGGTTTTCCTGCGCGAGAAAAAGCTGCTGGGCCATCTGACGATTCGTGGCAATGCCCACGATCCGGCCTTCGCCGCAGGCGTACACAAGGCGCTGGGCATGGAGCTGCCCGCCGCACTGATGCTGGTCATCAGTGGCGAAAGCTCGCTGCAATGGCTTGGCCCGGATGAGTGGCTGCTGATTGTGCCGAGCGGCGAAGAGTTCGCGGCAGAACAGAAGTTGCGTGACGAACTGAGCGGGCAACACATCGCCATCGTCAATGTCAGCGGCGGGCAATCGATTCTAGAACTGAGCGGGCCGAAGGTGCGCCAGGTACTGATGAAGTCCACCAGCTACGACGTGCACCCGGACAACTTCCCGGTGGGCAAGGCAGTCGGCACCGTGTTCGCCAAGTCGCAACTGGTGATCCGCCGGACCGGTGAAGACACCTGGGAGCTGCTGGTCCGCCGCAGCTTCTCGGATTACTGGTGGCTGTGGTTGCAGGATGCGAGTGCCGAGTACGGGCTGAGCATTCAGGCGTGAAGCGCCGGGAACCGGGGCTGAAACCGTAGCGTCGGTCTCAATGAAGACTCTTGGATTATCGTTCCCACGCTCCGCGTGGGAACGCAGTTCCGGACGCTCAGCGTCCTGCCCAAGCCTACAGGCTGGCACTGTCAGTCATATTTGCGGATAACAAATACTCTGGAGCATTGATTCAATGAGCCGCGCGCCCGATACATGGATTTTGACCGCCGACTGCCCCAGCATGCTGGGTACGGTAGACGCAGTGACGCGCTTTCTGTTCGAGCAGGGTTGCTACGTCACAGAACATCACTCCTTCGATGACCGTCTCTCGGGACGCTTCTTCATCCGTGTGGAATTTCGTCAGCCCGAGGCTTTCGACGAGCAGGCGTTCAGGGCCGGGCTGAGCGAGCGCGGTGAAACGTTCGGCATGATCTTCGAACTCACGGCGCCCAACTACCGGCCAAAAGTAGTGATCATGGTCTCGAAAGCCGATCACTGCCTCAATGACCTGCTCTACCGCCAGCGTATCAATCAACTGTCCATGGACGTGGTCGCGGTGGTGTCCAATCACCCTGATCTTGAGCCATTGGCTGGCTGGCACGGCATTCCGTACTACCATTTCCCACTGGACCCGAACGACAAGCCGGCGCAGGAAGCCAAAGTCTGGCAGGTCATTGAAGAGTCTGGTGCAGAACTGGTGATTCTTGCTCGCTACATGCAGGTCCTGTCTCCGGACCTGTGTCGCAAGCTGGACGGCAAGGCGATCAATATCCACCACTCGTTGCTGCCCGGTTTCAAAGGCGCCAAGCCCTACCATCAGGCTTACAACAAGGGGGTAAAACTGGTCGGAGCCACGGCGCATTACATCAACAACGATCTGGACGAAGGTCCGATCATTGCCCAGGGCGTGGAAGTGGTCGATCACAGCCACTATCCCGAAGACCTGATCGCCAAGGGTCGGGACATCGAAGGACTGACACTGGCCCGTGCGGTCGGTTATCACATCGAACGGCGGGTGTTTCTCAACGCCAACAGGACGGTGGTTTTATAGCTGCAACGGCTTCTCTCTGCTCCACCACAATAAAAGCGAGGTGACATGTATGTCTGGTAATCGCGGTGTAGTGTATCTCGGCGCTGGCAAGGTCGAAGTGCAATCAATTCCTTTCCCGAAAATGGAAGACCCACGCGGCAAGCGCATCGAACACGGCGTGATCCTGCGCGTGGTCTCCACCAATATCTGCGGCTCGGACCAGCACATGGTACGCGGCCGTACCACGGCGCAGACCGGGCTGGTGCTCGGTCATGAAATCACCGGAGAGGTGCTGGAAGCCGGTCGCGACGTGGAGCATCTGAAAGTCGGTGATCTGGTTTCCGTGCCATTCAACGTGGCGTGCGGCCGCTGCCGCAGTTGTAAGGAACAGAACACCGGCGTCTGCCTGACGGTCAACCCGGCGCGTCCCGGTGGTGCCTATGGTTATGTCGACATGGGCGACTGGGTTGGTGGCCAGGCTGAATACGTGCTGGTGCCTTACGCGGACTTCAACCTGCTCAAACTCCCGGACCGCGACGCGGCGATGGAAAAAATTCGCGACCTGACCTGCCTGTCCGACATCCTGCCCACCGGCTACCACGGCGCAGTGACTGCCGGGGTTGGCCCTGGCAGTACGGTTTATGTTGCAGGCGCCGGCCCGGTCGGCCTGGCTGCGGCGGCGTCAGCGCGCTTGTTGGGCGCGGCGGTGGTGATCGTCGGCGACGTCAACCCGAAACGCCTGGTCCACGCCAAGGCCCAAGGCTTCGAAATTGCTGACCTGTCCCTGGACACGCCACTGCACGAACAGATCGCTGCCCTGCTCGGCGAGCCTGAAGTGGATTGCGCCATCGACGCCGTAGGCTTCGAAGCACGCGGTCACGGCCATGCTGGCGCTCAGGCCGAAGCACCCGCCACCGTTCTCAACTCGTTGATGGGCGTGGTGCGCGTCGCAGGCAAGATCGGCATCCCCGGCCTGTACGTCACCGAAGACCCGGGAGCCGTGGACGCCGCCGCAAAAATGGGCAGCCTGAGCATTCGCTTCGGCCTGGGCTGGGCCAAATCCCACAGCTTCCACACCGGCCAGACCCCCGTCATGAAATACAACCGCCAGCTGATGCAGGCGATCATGTGGGACCGCATCAAGATCGCCGACATAGTGGGTGTCGAGGTGATCAGTCTGGATGAGGCTCCGCGGGGTTATGGCGAGTTTGATTCGGGCGTGCCGAAGAAGTTTGTGATTGATCCGCATGGGTTGTTTGGCGGGGCGTAGATCCATCTTCGATCTTTTAAAGCAGCGCACTTTATGCAGGTGCGCTGCTTCCTGAGAGCGCCAGTCGAATTTCCTTTCTAAAAACGCACGGCAATATTCACGGAAGACGTGGGATCTGACTGCCTGAAGTTAACACTTACTGAACTACTGTAAGAATGATCTCTCCGCAACATTTCCCCTCTTCTAATTACCTCCAAGGCACGTGCTTTAGAGCGTGAAAGTCTTGGGTACTCATAAATTGTGTCCATTGGCAGATCTCCAGTGAGCACCCGCTGGAATGGCGTTGCGGGAAGCTCGATACGCTTTGGACGGCGCACCACTCCGCTTGGGAGGTGGTAGATATTACGAGGTGCTATTGAGGACTTAGGGGCGGCCCATCTTGTATGCAGCCGCGCGTCGCTTGGTACCGCAGGTAAACGCCGTCGAGTTTTTAAATGAGCCGGCACATTTTCAGGTTGGGCCAGTTTATTGATGAAATCTGGAACAACTGCGGGCCCTTTGGCCCCTGAAACACCTCCTGTACGCGTTAAACCCGAGGAGGTTGGACTGCCAGGCACAAGAACGCTATGGCGGTGCTCAGTGATTTTTTTCGCAGCGACCAAAGCTTGTCTATTTCGGAATATCAGTGCCAGTATTCGAGTATTAACGTGCCCCGTCGGATCAACCCGATTAACCGGATCCCCCCCCACAGTACCCATACGCATTCACCCCACCCTCACCAAACGGGCTCAGACTGTCCGGGCTGTTGAACCTCATCAACACCGGGTTAAACGCCCGATACCCATTCCCCAGCAAATAGTGCCCCGTCACCGGGTCAACCCGCTGGCCAGTAAAGCCCGGCAGGCTTGCGCGGCCTGAAGGATGACGATGTCCGTAAGGTGTGTAGGCAAACGCCAACCCCTGAGCGGCGGTCACTGACTGCTGTTGATCCGTCGCCAACAACGCGCCGTCGCGCTGATTATTTTCTGTACTCAGGCAAGCCAGCACATGCTCATCCGTGCGCATAAGCGTGTGCTGGGCCTGCCCCTGAATCTGCGTAGCCAGATGTGTCTTCTGATAAAAAAGGCGAGTGCTGCCCTGCCCCGCAGGCGCGCAATCGGCCAGGCGATCCAATGGATCGTAGCGGTAGACACAGAGCACGGATTGCCCGGACGAAGCCATGGTTTCACTCCTTTGAAGTCAACCATGGCAGCAAGTCTGGGCTGAGTCTCTGTTTCCGCCCAGCTAGCAGAACTACTAGGCTGTTCCGCCTGCGGGACGAAAAACGCTGGGGACGCGCCCTACTGCCGCACAGGCCTCACCAATACCGAGTAGTAATGCTCCTGCACATAGGCATTGCTATCAGGTTCCGGCACCCCGCGCATGCTGTCGATCGAAGGGAAAAGACCCAGATTCCAGTTCCGTCTGGCGGGCAATTGCGGCGTAACTCCATTTTGATCAGGCTCACGTGCAGGCTCGGACAAGTCCGAGGCCAGCACGCCGGTAATCTGCCCGTTCCGGTCCAGTACTTTCCCCGCCACGAACATGAAATGAAACGGGTAGTCCGATGACGGGCTGCCTTCCAGCCCCCCTCGCTCGATGAAACCGATACCTTCGCCGATCTCGGGAAATGACTGCTCGCCGACAAAATAGTCAGAGTGGCCGCGTGCATTTATCCAAGGCTCAAGCACTGCTGTGGTGATATTCAGGCTCACCAGCTGACCATCCTGCCTGGCGACGACCTCGACATTGGGCACCACTGGAGCCGGATCACCCAGGCTCTCGCCCTTGTAATCGAACGCGACTTGCCCTCCGGCATATTTCGATACCAGGAACTCTGTGCTGGAGATGCAGCTTTCAGGCACCGCTGCCCTGGCTTCCAGCCTCACGTAACCGTCACGATCCGCTGCGATGGAGTGGAACAGGCTCGATGGCACATTAAGCTTGCCGGGCACCAGAACGTCGTCGCTCATGATGTGCAGGTCTTCGTGGTGAACCTGAAGCGTTCCGCTCGCTGTGTCATGAGCGGAATGGGACTCGTGAGTTGCCAAACGACCGGCCGGCCGCCGGGTGCGGATCCTGCAGATCATCTGATCGATGAGATTGCCGCCCTTGAGCGCTGGACGGTTGATCAGCGTGAACTCATGTCCGCCGATGTGACGCACCCAGGGCAGTGCCAGGGTCTCGGCGCGCGACCTGCCTTGCGGTGGTACCAGCAGAAACACCCCGTTGCGCTCATCCCAGTCGGCGCGGTAGATCCTGCCGTTATCCAGCTTGATGTAGTCACGTCCCTCAATCGAGTAACTGCCACGCTTTGGCCCGCTGCTGAGCGCTTCTGCACCGGTCAGATCGACAATCGCGCTGGCAATCCCCACACCTCGGGTCCGCTCGGGATAAAGGGCGTCATCGATGTGCAGTTGCAATTGCGCACCGCTCAGATGTGTATGCTCGTCCGGCTGCTCCAGACTGGTGACCGACTCATAGGTATAGCCGCGCTGCGAGGAGAGAAAAATGCGTCGCGCATCGGCTTCCGGGACGTCATCAAGGGACAGCACGGCGATACGTTCAATTCTCGACGGGTCGGTAAAACAGGCTTCGATATGATCGATGATCGACCCCGCATGACTCAGGTAAAACTCGTCGTGCAGATGCCCTGCCAGCATGCCGAGACGCCTGGCAGGCGAATGGGCGAACCAGGCTTTTCCCCCTGACTTCAGGCTGACTTCTGCCATCATCAGGTTGTTGCGGGCCAGCTTCTCCTTAAGCTGACTGACGAAGGCGCTCCGCTCGCTGGCGAGCGGCGGAATGTTTTCCTGAGCAGCCAGAAGCGGCTCGTTCAGACGAAGCTGTCTGAGGATATTTTCCCCCAGGCGTAACTCTCTGGATCTCGATGCTGCTCCCCATTCAACGGTATGGCCCAGCAAGGTATTGGCCAAGGCCGCCTGGTTGCGCGCAGCAAAAAGAATGGCCAGTTCCTCGGGGGTATCGAGTACATAAAACGGATTTTCCACTGTGGTAATGGACGAGGGCAGCCGCGATTTGATTTTGGCCACAGCATCGATGTTCCTGGCGACCCATTGAGGGTTGCGCACATAGGCTTCGTTCGCCGCCTTCGCGCCATAGAACAGCTCCAGTGCAAAGTCATCATGGGCGATGCCGTTGCGATAATCCGACTGGTCGTGCCACAGCTGAGGCAACGCTCGTTTGGGATCGGCGTGCGGGCTGATTTTCTGCAGGCTCAGGGCAACAGGCTGCTGGTCCTGTAACGTCTCGCCCGGCGCCAGCGCCAGGAAGTGCTCGATGGGCAGCGTGCCGCGATAGTGAACGCCGCGATCCGCTTCGATCACCAGTTCCTGTCCGCTGCCATTACTGAGCGTCGCCAGAACACCCGCAACGGTCTTGCTGCCGACCAGACCTTGCAGTGTGTCGCTTATTCGAACGGTCACGAACATGCCTTGAGCCGCGACAATCTGTGCCTGAATTTCAGGCTTGTAGGCCGGTATGGCAGGCAACACCCTGGCGACTTCCATGCGGCTGCCGTCGGCGCGAATGAAGGCGGTCGTCTCAACATCGGTGCCCGCATGTTCGAGTACTTCGACATGACCATTACGCTCGGTGACGTATTTGTGCTCGATCACACCAAGCGCCATGCTCTGCTGGCTTACCCTGCCATCTGCGTCGATGACCCGCACGGAGGCTGTTTCAAGCGCCGCCACGCAGTTGTCATACCAGCTGACTGTGTCGGTGGGAGCCAGAAAACGCTCCGGGCGACCGCTGAAGCCAAGCGGAAAATCCTCGGTGTGGGCAAAACGTGAAAGCTGCGGGGCGTCGACCGTTGACTGCGGGTGCCTGCGCCATTGACCTGCTTCGAGGTCCAGCGCATGCAGAGGTCGCAATTCCGGCCCTGTCAGTCCGCTGACTGTCCGGCAGGCATGGCCGTGCATGTAAATCTTCTCGCTGATTCCACCCAGCAGCACCGCCCGAGCGCCACCTTCGACCATCGCGTTGCCGTTCCAGTCGAGGCTCGTGACCTTCCGGCCCGTCGGCCGCTCGGAGATCTGCCCATCCTCCGAGACCCGCCAATAGGAGCTGCTTGTGGATAGCCGACGCCGCGCGAGGTGTGCGCCCTCGGCTTCGCGTTCGATGGCATCGCCGTGCTCGCTGTGTCGGGCCGTTTCGTTCAGATCAGAGCTGTCAGAAACAGCGCGCTCGCTGACGGTCTGTTGATAATGCAGTATCGCGGACCGGAGCCCTTTCACCGCCGATATGCCGCAATGCAGCGCCGAATGCAGACCGACCAGCAGAAAACCGAAGTTCTTCACCGACTCCTCGTAGTCGTTGGCCTTGATCGAATCGCCGAGGGCCTGGACCTGCTGGCTCATCGTCCAGATAGTGGTGCCTTGCAGCATCAGCACACCCGCCACTCTGGGAGGGAGCGTGCGCATTTTGCACAGCACCAGTTCGGCAATGATGTTGAGTGCATCCAGCGCGATGCCTTCATCATTGCCGTCGTAAATGTCGAATCCCAGGTTGATGAAGTTGCCCAGCACAGGAATCAATCCGCCGACCTGATGCACCAGCTGCAGCACATGCTGCGCGCTGGTCGACATGTTCTGAATGTCATCGTCGTTCGCTCGGGCGCTCAACATCTGCCTGAACGCCAGAGCACTGGCTTCAAGCCGGACCTTCTCGTCGGCGCTCAATAACTCGATACAATGAACCGGCCTGTCACTGTCCGCCAGCGCAACCCCTTCCAGAATCTGCAGGCGCTCGGCGGCAGTACCGGATACCAGCACCAGCCGCTCGGCCTCCAGCATCCGATAGGTTTCGGTCGCCTGAATGGCGTAGTTCTCGGCCTCAAGCCTGAACGCTGCCTGCGGTGCGGTCAGTCGAGCAGGCAGGTGGCCGTTGTTGACGAAGGCAATGTTCGCGTCGAATAAACCCGTCAGCTTCGCTTGCAGCACGTCCAGACTTGCCGTGTAACGGGTTTTAACGGCGAGCGCCTGAGCCAGTTGCCCGAGCCGTTCATCACGATTGTCGGCAAGCGCCAGCTCGCGGCGCAGGTCTTCGTCATACACCACACTCAGCAGGGTTCGATAACCGACCGACTCTTCGTGCCGGAAAAACGTACCGGTATTGATCCAGCCGGCCCGGTAACTGATATCGAACGAAGACCGTGCAATCACCGGCCAGCAGGCTTCATTCAACCCCAGATAACGGCATAGCTCACGCGCCACGAATTCCGGCTGGGTCGGCTGCAGAACGACTTGCAGGCGCTGTTGGTCCTCGAGGTTCTGCGCAATCACTCTGTAGTAGGTGTTGACGGCATCATTCAAGCGCCGGGTATAGGCCGCCTGACGCTGCGCGTGCGGCAACGCCGGCAGGTCCTCCTGGTAATGTGCCAGCAGGTGACGGACCGCACGCAGCAACGTGACAGAGTGGCCGACGTTCCATTGCGCCTCGCGCAACTCATCGGTCAACTCCACGAACCGTGACCTGATGACGTCATAAGCACCCAGCGCCAGGGGATCCACGTATAGAAACGGAGGTTCTTTGCTGCGGATATCGAAGGCTTCGATGTCGATATCGGCCAGCGGATGACGACGCTGGACAGGATTGGGCACGATCACTTCCACGATCAGCCGCTCAATATTGATCGCCCCCTCGGCTTCGCCATAGCGAATGGTGTTGATCATGTAAGACGACAGTTCCTGGCGCGCCGCGTCGAAGTATTCCGCAAGGTCCTTCGCGCGCCAGGGATTGACGGTGTGCTGCTCGCGGTAGATGTCGTGGTGGCCATCGCTGTCGTAAACGACCAGTTTCAGCGTGATGCCACCGGTTTGCTGGAGCATTGTCAGCAGCGCGTTTTCGTTGTCTTGCAGCGACGCGCCAAAATGCCGGTAACTGTTCAGCAAGGTGCGGCATCGACCAAGATGCCACTGCATCTCTTTCTTCAGCTCAAGGTCGATGACACCGTAGTCGTCAGTGCCGTGCGCCTGAACCTTGTGCTGCCGAAAGGTGTAGACCTGCGAGGTATCGAGCATGAAACGCTGCTGTTCGGCGAGGGTGAAAGGCAACGCGGGTGCCATTCCCGCAGGATGGGCTTCGCGCTCTCCGGGCAACAGCGCAGTGATCGCCTGCAGCAGATGGTCGCGGGTGGCAGCCAGTGGAATGTCGACGCCGTAGTAATCGAGCAGACCATGCAGTGAGACGGTTTGATCGTCGCGAATGGCCAGGATGCACTTGGCATCTGCCGATTCAAGGTGCGGTACCAACCGGGCCAGGCAGTCGGTGAAACGGATAAATCGCAGGTGCAGGTCAGACAGCGTGGCGTGCGCAGGTTGCCGTCCCTCGGAGATGCCCTGCAGTCGCAGCGAGTAAACCGGCCTGCCTTCATTCATCCTGACATGCAGCACACAGGTGAAAGACTGCCTGAAGTCCACCCGAGACGTGTTGACCAGATCAAGAACGTAGCGCAGGTCTTTACGGCGTACCCCGGGCAACAGATCGTCATCGACCTCGCCAGCCGGACCCGCGCTGGCGATAGCCCTGAGCAACGCCTTGAACCGCTGCAATATCGAACCGCCAAAAGTGGCGCCGGCAAACAGCGGCGAGTCGTCGGCCACGGTCATGAATACTCTGTTGGTCATACAGGTGCCGGTCTTCACGTCGCGCATTCGTGCCCGCAGCGTGTTCAGCAACCTGCGGTAATCGCCCCGCGTGCGGTCTATGCGCTCGATTCGGATGCTCGGCGAATGTGACTCGCGCTGATGACTCTGCGCAATATCGAGCGCCGCCTTGGCCAGTTCGTGCTCGGGGCCTGCCTCCAAGGCTGGCGAAGCGACGGAACGGGTAACGCGTTCTGCGCTGTCCCTGAGCACGTTCAGTTCATCGTCGAACAGCACTGATTTCAGGGTGTTCAGGAGCTCGATGTCGTCGGCCCATCGCCCGAACACGCTGGCAGCCCCAAGTACCTGGATCTCGTCCAGTAGCGTGAAACCTTCAGGCCGCGGCCGTTGCAGAATGGCGGCCAGTTGCTCGCTGCCTTCGGTTGCCAGCACGTGCTGAAGCCTTTCCCGGCCGGCAGTTGGCATGGAAGGAAATGATGAGGTGTGGGTATCGGTCATTGCTGATGCTCCGTGCATTCCAAATGACCGACACCATGCTGTTTCGCGGAAAAACGAGGTAATACATAGATGTTTTCGGACGACACGGGCCAGACACCGGGCAAATACAGGCTCTGCCGTTGTTCGCTACCGCGCGCTGGGAACAAGCTTCTGTTCCTCCAGTCAAACCCTGTGCTTCATCGCCCACTCACGGGCGGTTCGAGCTCGATAAAGGTGACGCAATGAAAACTGCACGCGCAATGGCTTTGGCAACGTTGATGGCAGCGGCTGCAAGCCCTGCATTTGCCTTCAATCTGAATGACGCCGCGAACGCGGTCTCCAATGCCACCAATGGCAATCAGAAAGCCACGGCGGCACCCGAAGTCGCGGGGCTGCTCAATACTCTCGGTACGCAGCTCAATGTCACCCCGGAACAGGCGGTTGGCGGGACAGGTGCGCTGCTCGGGCTGGCGAAGAACAAACTGACCAGCACCGATTATTCGCAGTTGGCCAAATCGGTCCCGGGCCTGGAGCAAATGTCCGGCACTTCCGCACTGGAAAGTCTGGGCGGCGCCAACGGGCTGGGCAGCCTGCTGGGCGGCAAGTCGGGCAATAGTTCGATACTCAACAGCGCGCTGGGCAACGTGCAGAGCATGGGTGATGTGAACAACGCCTTCAAGGCGTTGGGCATGGACAGCACGATGGTCAGCCAGTTTGCCCCGCTGATTCTGCAATACCTGGGGCAGCAAGGTGCCAGTGGCTCGGCGTTGCAGAGTTTGAGTGGGTTATGGGGTGCCGGGAGCTGAACCGGACCTTATACGTGTAGCGTTCCTCAATATATCTCCGGTCTTGTACTGCTTTTTTTGCACAGCGCCTGAGATCAACGCACCTGCTGAATTGAAGGCCACACCCACCATGGCGGTGCTGCGGTCTTCAGGAAATTGCCTTGCCCATTTGATAGCAGCCGCCCCAAAGGCGGCCGGGTCGCTTTTTTTCCCCGAATACACTTGCGACGCCAGCCCCGCGTAATACTCGGCCTGCTCAAAACTTAACCTTCCGTCTCCGTGAGTCGCAAAATGGCGATTCACTTGACGGAGGTTTTTGATGAAGGAAGACTGGCTGTCATTGAATCGCTCAAGCGCGTCATCAAGCCATTTTCTACTGCCTTGCAGAGGCATCGACGAGCCAACCGCAGGGATCAACCCTTTGCGGGCTGTTTCAATCACGTCGTTAAATTGCTCGCTGATCAGCTTTACAGACTTTATCGTACGCGTACTGAAAACTGCTACAACCACCTTAAATACTCGCCCCGTCGGATCGACATTATTGACAGGGTTTCCTCCACAGTAGGCATAACCATTTATCCCGCCCTCACCAAACGGGCTCAGCGTATCCGGGCTGTTAAAGCGCATCAGCGTCGGGTTGAATGCGCGAAGTCCATTGCCCAGCAAGTAATATCCAGTGATCGGATCAATCGTCTGCCCTGTAAAACCAGGTACGCTCAGTGCGGATGTTTGCAGGGATCGCAGGCCATAAGGACTGTAGACAAACGCCTGATTGCGCATGGCATCAAGGCTGTGCAGCACCGAGTTGGCTTGATCTGTCGCAAGCAGATCGAACAGGACCTGATCAGATTCCACACGGCGCAACGCCAGTAAAAGACCCTCTGCCTGAACGACAGAATGGTGGGAAGTGCCCTGTATTGCTGTGGTCAGGCGGTTGTTTCGATAGAAACGCCTGACGACCTCCTGCCCCGCAGGGGTGATGCTTGACAGTCGGTTCAGTGCGTCGTAACGGTATAGGCCGATCGGCGAAACATGGGGCAATGACATGAGGGCGGATTCCGGCAACATTAAAGGCCAGTTTCATCCGCCCGTCTCGCCTCGTCTACCTGTCAGAACTGTCAGTGCCCAGGCAACTCCAGCCGCAACGCCGCAATACGCGCATCCTTTTCGTCCCAGAGCTGATTGACCCAACCCTGCACTTTCTCGCGAAATGCAGGATCGTTTTCGTAATCGCCCTGCCACAGCGCCGGGTCCAGCTCGCGGGTTCGGATGTCGACGATCACGTTGGAAACCCGGCCGCAGAGCATGTCCCAGAAACCGGGAATGCCTGAATCGGGATACACGACCGTCACGTCCAGGATGGCATCGAGTTGCTCGCCCATTGCCGCCAGCACGAAGGCAACGCCGCCGGCCTTGGGCTTGAGCAGATGGGTATAAGGCGAGCCCTGGGCCGCATGTTTGGCCGTGGTGAAGCGCGTGCCTTCCAGGTAGTTGACGATGGTCACCGGCTGACGCTTGAACAGTTCACACGCGGCCTTGGTGATTTCCAGGTCCTTGCCCTTGAGCTGCGGATGTTTCGCCAGGAACGCCTTGCTGTAGCGCTTCATGAACGGGTAATCCAGCCCCCACCACGCGAGGCCCAGCAACGGTACCCAGATCAGCTCTTTTTTCAGGAAGAACTTGAAGAACGGCGTGCGCCGGTTGAGTGCCTGGACCAGCGCGGGGATATCCACCCACGACTGGTGATTGCTGATAACCAGGTAGGACGTGTCACCGCGCAGCCCTTCATCGCCACGGATGTCCCACTGCGTCGGTATGCAGGTGGCGAAGATGACCTTGTCGATCTCGGCCCAGGTTTCGGCGATCCACATCACCGCAGCCGAACAGCGATCGCGCATACGGCCTCTGAACAGCAGTTTGAGCAGCGCAAAAATCAATAGCGGACCGATAAGCACCAGCGTATTGATCAGTAACAGCAGGGCAACAAAACAGCCGGTGAACAGACGGCGCATGACGGACTCTTGAAGGTTCAGGGGCGGCAATAATAAAGACCCACGCGTTTTACGCCAATTACACAGGTGCTTACAAATGTTTCACGTCTCGGCCTTTATGCTGACGTCATATTCATCCTGACGAACCTACTGTAGGTTCGCTGTCTAAAAACGGGCGCCAATCAGGCGCTGACTATTGCGAGGAACCTCTCACGTGAAACCGATCCTGGCGCTATTGTCTTTGCTGGCCCTGCCGGTCATGGCCGCTGAACCGACGTTGTATGGTCGCTACGAGAACATCAAGGTTGCGGAAATAGGCCAGACCTTCAAGGCCAAGATGGACACCGGCGCACTGACCGCCTCGCTGTCGGCAAAGGACATCGAGTTGTTCAAACGCGATGGTGATGACTGGGTACGTTTCCGCCTGGCAACCAAGGGTGCGGACGACAAGGTGTATGAGCACAAGGTCTCGCGGATCAGCAAGATCAAGGGACGCGCCGAAGGTGACGACGACGATGACGAAAGCATCAACCCCGCCAAGCGCCCTGTCGTTGACCTGGAACTGTGTCTGGGCGACAAGAAGCGTACGGTCGAGGTCAACCTGGTGGACCGCAGCCACTTCAACTTCCCGCTGTTGATCGGTGCCAAGGCGTTGCGTGAGTTCGACGCTGCGGTCAACCCGGCCCGCCGTTATACCGCTGACGAGCCTGATTGCTGAGGTTGTCCACAGTCCTCAGTATCGTGTGACGCTCCGCGCCCGATCCGGGATGTGCGGCGCAGCGTAGATCTGTGACGCAGAGCGTCACCCACGGCATTCCCACGCTGGAGCGTGAGGAACGATCACCTTGTAACTATCGTGCCCATGCTCCGCGTGGGTATGCATTTCTGGACGCTCCGCGTCCTATCCGGAATGTGCGGCGCGGCGCAGATCTGTGACGCAGAGCGTCACCCACGGCATTCCCACGCTGGAGCGTGAGGAACGATCACCTTGTAACTATCGTGCCCATGCTCCGCGTGGGTATGCATTTCTGGACGCTCCGCGTCCTATCCGGATTGTGCGGCGCGGCGCAGATCTGTGACGCGGAGCGTCACCCACGGTATTCCCACGCTGGAGCGTGAGGAACGATAGCCGCACGCGAGAACACCATCGTGCCCATGCTCCGCGTGGGTAGGCCGTTATGAGCGTGAGTCGCGACGCAGATTGACTCAGACCGGCGGCTGGGTCGCGATCATCGACGGGCGTTGACTGACGTCCAGATACCAGGCGGCCAGTCGCGGATAAGTGCTGCGCCAGTTCAGATCCGGCTGGCGGAAATCCAGATATCCAAGTGCAGCGGCGACGCTGATCGATGCGACATCGAAGGACGTGCTGAGCTCGGTGACCGCGTCGCTTTCGAAGTAATGCAGCGAGCGCTCAATCTTCTGCTGCTGGTTGTCCAGCCACTGGTTCCAGTGTTTTTCCTGCGGACGCAAGGCAGTTTCGTAGCGGATCATTACCGCTGCATCCAACACCGCATCGGCCAGCGAAGCCAGGGTCAGGCGCCTCCAGCGTGCCGAGCCTTCCCGGGGGATCAGTGGCAGGCCCACGTGCTGGTGGTCGAGATAATCAAGAATCACCCGGCTGTCGTGAATGACGTTTCCGTCAGCCAGCCTTAGCGCGGGAAGTTTACCGGCCGGGTTGTCTTCATTGAGCTCGGCAGACGGGCTGACCGGTGTCAGCACTGTGGTCTGCAACTCGACGCGATCGAGCTGAGCGGTTTCATGCAGCATCACCATCACCTTGCGGGCGAAGGGTGAAGCCGCGTTGAAGTACAACGTCATCGTGGGCGCTGACATGGGTATTCCTCGAATGAGACAGGATCCTAGACTAGTCAGCCTGTGACGCGTCTGCAATCAGCGTTTCAATCAGCCGCGCCGCACCAGCAAGCCCTTGATGCTCAACAGGGCAGCCGTCCCCATGCCCAGCCACGCCAGCGTATCCCACCAGCCATCACCCAGCAGCGCGGCGAACAAGCCGACGCCGATAAGCAGCGCTATCACGGCGGGTATCGCAAAGGTCCTCCAGAATCGCGATGGACTGGAACTCATTGCGCCACCTGAGCCCGAACCATGCTCACCGAGCGCGCGGCACGACGCCTCACCCACCACAGATAGACGCCGCTGCCGAGTACGATGATGGTCAGCACGTCCAGCACTGCCCAGAGGATCTTCATCGGCATGCCGCCGTAATCACCGAAATGCAGAGGTTGCGACATGCCCAGTGCGTCCATATACCAGGGACGTTCGACCACGGCGGTGACTTGCAGGGTCTGCGCGTCGATCAGCACCGGTGTGGCGAGGTGCGCAGTCAGGTGTGTATTGCCTTTGAGGAACACCGCGTAATGATGCTCGCTGGAGAAGCGCGTGCCGGGGAAAGCGATGAAATCGGCCTGCATGCCGGGCGCAGCGGATTCGGCAATTTCCAGCAATCGAGTCGCCGGGGCGCGCTGGGTCAATGGCGGCGCGTCCTTGTAAGGGGCGATCATGGTCGCCAGCGCATCATTGCGCCAGGAGGCAATCAGCAGATCGGCACAGGCGCTGATGACTCCCGTCACGCCGACCACCAGCGCCCAGGTCAATGTCACTACGCCGATCAGGTTGTGCAGGTCCAGCCAACGCGTACGCCTGGATTTATTGACCCGCACCTGGCCGAACTCCAGCTTGCGCATGAACGGCGCATACAACACGGTCCCGGAAACGATCGCCACCACAAACAGCAAGCCCATGAACGCCAGCAGCAATTTGCCGGGCAGGTTGGCGTACATGTCTACATGCAGGCGCAGCATGACCATCATGAAGCCGCCGTTGGCAGAAGGCATCTCCAGCGCCTCACCGGTGCGCGCATCGAGGGCGAAGGTGTGCGAGGAATTGGGCTCGGTGCCGGCGGTTGCAGCGGTGATTGCCATTACGCCATTGGGGTCTTCGTCGTCCCAGCCGAAATACTGCATCACCTCGCCGGGGCGATGCGCTTCGGCAGCCCTGGCCAGTTGCTCCAGATCCAGGCGTGGTGTGTCGGCAGGCATCTCCCGGTAATGCGGAGCGTCGCCGAGCAGATGATCGATTTCATGATGAAAGATCAGCGGCAGGCCGGTGACAGCCAGCATCAACAGGAACAGGGTGCACATCAGGCTGCTCCAGGTATGCACGATGGACCAGCGGCGCACGGTTTGGCTTTTCATGGTTTATCCACAGACGAAGAGACGCAACGCTACGCGCGTCCCCGAAATGACTTGTAAGACTAAGCCGCTCGAAACCGAAAAAGTGTCAGGGCGATCCGCTGTCTGCATGAACGGGTATGTTTCAGAGTTTTGCCGGAGGATTACCGGGCTGTTGATCCCTGGGCAGCACGGACACCCACCACGCCGTGTGTTGTTCTATCTGCACAGGCAAGGTCGGCAGCAGCGCCTTGAGCGCCAGGTCAGTGTCTTTCAACGGGAAGGTACCGGTAACCCGCAGATCAGCCACCTTCGGGTCGACGCCCAGATGTCCTGCCCGGTAACGCCCCAGTTCAGCGAGCATGTCCGCCAGCCGCGCGTTGTCCACCACCAGCATGCCGCGCGTCCAGGCGTCGACACCGGAAGGCATGCCAAGCAACGGGCCAAGTCCGTTGCGGGTCAGCAGCACCTGTTGGCCCTCGCGCAGAACCTGTTCACCGGAAGCATTGCGCGGGTGGGCGACAACTGCCGACTGCAACACGCTGAGCCGTGTTCCATCGGACTCGCGCCGGACCAGAAAACGCGCTCCCAGAGCGCGCATCTTTCCATCCGCCGTCTCGACGATGAAGGGCCGCGGGTCGTCATGATCGCCGGTCTGCACCAGTATTTCACCGTCCTGCAGAATGACCCGACGTTGCTGCGCATCGAAGCGCACATCGATTGCGCTGTGGGTGTTAAGGCGAATCAGGGTGTTGTCCGCCAAACGCACGTCACGCTGTTCACCGGTGGCGGTGCGCTGGTCGGCAAGCCAGTAATCTATCGGCAGATAGCGGTCGCCGACGAACAATGCCAGACCCAAGGCCATGAACACCCCGGCCAGACCGCCACCGAGCTTGCGCAAACTGTGTCGCAGGGCTCCCGGCGACTGTTGCAATGCCTTGCGTGCCGGACCTGCGGGCAAAGCAAAGCGCTGATTGACCATGCCCAACTGGCTCCAGGCCCGGGCATGCTCTTCATCGGCAGCCAGCCAGCGCGCCAGTTCGGCGTCATTGCCGTCGTTGCTGTCCATGTTCAGTTGCCACTGGATGGCCGCATCGAGCACGCGGGCAGAGACCGGTCTGGCGTTCACGTCGGCTCACCGTAAAGTGCCACGTAGCACTGACGCATGGCCTGAGCCAAGTATTGCCTGACGCGCGAGACCGAAACGCCCAGCCTCTCGGCAATCTCAGCGTGACTCATGCCGTCGAGGCGACTGTACAGAAAGGCTGCCCGCGCCTTGCTGGACAGTGTGCCGAGCATGCTGTCGATCGCCTTGAGGTCTTCCAGAATCAGCATCTGCTCTTCCGGAGAGGGCTGCTCGGCCTCGGGCACCTGCATCAACTCCCCAAGATAGGCCTGCTCCAGCGCAGCGCGTCGGAAGTGATCGAACATCAAGCCTTTGGCGACGGTTGCCAGGAAAGCACGCGGTTCTCTAGGCGTGAGCAATTCATGGCGCCCCAGCAAGCGCACAAACGTGTCCTGACTCAAATCCTGAGCACGTTGCGGGCAGGCGACATTGCGTCTGAGCCAGGCCAGCAGCCAACCGCGATGATCGCGATACAGCGCAACAACGATCTCGCTATGAGTGCTTGGGACTGACGACACGAATGGCCTCGATGAGAAAGTTCTAACTAAAGAGAATCATTCGCGATTGTGGCAGAGCGGAGGGGTAGTGGCAATTCGCGTCTGTCGGGAGGCGGGTCTGAATCGAGTGGGCGCTCGTACCCATGCTCAGCGCACATTGCGAAGCGGAGCGTCGGGAAATGCAGTCTCACGCTGAAGCGTGAGGAACAAGAATCCTGTAACTATCGTGCCGATGCTCCAGTGTGAAATACATTCACGCTGGAGCATGCACAACGACAGGCGTCCCGGGAGGACGCCTGGGCGTTAGATCAGGCCTGGTGGCTGATCTCGCGCAGCGGCTTGCCGCGTGCCGGCTTGTCGCCTGCGACGAAGTAGTCGGCCGTGCTGCGTGGCAGCGGCTGGCGACCACGGATCTTGTCGGCGATTTTCTCGGCGATCATGATCGTCGGTGCATTCAGGTTACCGGTGGTGATGATCGGCATGATCGAGGCATCGACCACACGCAGGCCTTGCAGGCCATGCACGCGACCCTGACCATCGACAACCGCCATTTCGTCGGTGCCCATCTTGCACGAGCAGGACGGGTGATAAGCCGTCTCGGCATGCTCACGCACGAACTGGTCCAGTGCCTCATCAGACTGCACGTCGATGCCGGGGCTGATTTCGCGGCCACGGTACGGGTCCAGTGCCGGCTGCTGCATGATCTCGCGCGTCAGGCGGATGCCATCGCGAAACTCCTGCCAGTCCTGCTCGCTGGCCATGTAGTTGAACAGGATGCTCGGGTACTCGCGCGGGTCTTTGGATTTGACCTGCACGCGGCCACGGCTCGGCGAACGCATGGAGCCGACGTGAGCCTGGAAACCGTGTTCCTGAACGCCCTTGGTGCCGTTGTAGTTAATCGCGACCGGCAGGAAGTGGTACTGAATGTTAGGCCATTCGAACGCTTCACTGGAGCGAATGAAACCACCGGCTTCAAACTGGTTGCTCGCACCGATACCTGTACCGAGGAACATCCACTCGGCACCGATGGCAGGCTGGTTCCACCACTTCAGCGAAGGGTACAGCGACACCGGCTGGGTGCAGGCGTACTGCAGGTACATCTCCAGGTGATCCTGAAGGTTCTGGCCAACGCCCGGCAGGTCATGAACCACCGGAATATCCAGCTTGTTCAGCACTTCGGCCGGGCCGACGCCGGAACGCTGGAGAATCTGTGGCGAAGCGATCGCGCCGCCACACAGCAGCACTTCCTTGCGGGCACGGGCCTGGATGCGGGTATCGCTGTCGCCTACCAGGTACGCCACGCCGACGGCACGCTTGCCTTCGAACAGAATGCGATCGGTCAGCGCGTGAGTGACGATGGTCAGGGTCGAGCGCTTCTTGGCCTCGTCCAGATAACCACGGGCGGTACTGGCGCGACGACCGTTAGGCGTCACGGTGCGGTCCATCGGACCGAAACCTTCCTGCTGATAACCGTTGAGGTCGTCAGTGCGCGGGAAACCGGCTTGCACGCCCGCCTCGACCATCGCGTGGAACAGCGGATTATTGCCCGCCTTGGGCGTGGTCACGCTGACCGGACCTTCACCACCGTGGTAGTCATTCGGGCCGATGTCGCGGGTTTCGGCTTTGCGGAAGTACGGCAGGCAGTCGAGGTAGCTCCAGTCTTCGAGACCCGGCTCCTTGGCCCAGCCGTCGTAGTCCATCGCGTTGCCGCGGATGTAGCACATGCCGTTGATCAGCGATGAGCCGCCCAGGCCTTTACCGCGGCCGCATTCCATGCGGCGGTTGTTCATGTGCGGCTCTGGCTCGGTCTCGTAGGCCCAGTTGTAGCGACGGCCCTGCAGCGGAAATGCCAGGGCGGCAGGCATCTGGGTGCGGAAATCCAGCCGGTAGTCCGGGCCACCGGCTTCGAGCAACAGAACGGTGACGCCTGCGTCTTCGGTGAGACGGGCTGCCAGGGTGTTACCGGCCGAGCCGGCACCAATGATGATGTAGTCGTATTCGGATTGAGTCGTCATAGAGGCTCCCTCATAGAGCTGCGAGTTTCAAGCCTTGGCCGCAAGCAGAAGCAGCGAGGCGATACTCGTGAAAATGGGGTGCGGCAGGCAGCTTTTGAGTGCGTCTGCTTGAGGCCTGCCGCGTGCCACTGAAACCGTGTTTAGAAAACCGAGGCGTAATCGCCCAGTTCGATTTGTACCGACTTGATGCGCGTGTATTGGGCCAGCGAGCTGATGCCGTTCTCACGACCGACGCCCGACTGCTTGTAGCCGCCGACCGGCATTTGTGCCGCCGACTCGCCCCAGGCGTTGATCCAGCAGATACCGGCTTCCAGCAGATGAATCACGCGGTGGGCGCGGTTCAGGTCGCGGGTCACGATGCCTGCAGCCAGACCGAAGTCGGTGTCGTTGGCGCGGCGCACCACTTCGTCTTCGGTGTCGTAACCGAGGATGCTCATCACCGGGCCGAAGATTTCTTCACGCACGATGGTCATCTCGTCGGTGCAGTCGGTGAACACGGTCGGCGCAACGAACGCGCCCTTGTCGAACACTCCGCCGGTCAGGCGATCGCCGCCGCACAACAGACGTGCGCCCTGCTCTTTGCCCTTGGCGATATAACCCAGCACGCTTTCCATGTGCTCGAAGCTGACCAGCGGGCCGAAATTGATAGTTTCGTCTTCCGGGTTGCCGGCGCGGATGCGCTTCACACGCTCGAGGATTTTCGCTTCGAACTCGGCTTTCAGAGCGTTCGGCACGAACACGCGGGTGCCGTTGGTGCAGACCTGACCGGAACTGTAAAAGTTAGCCATCATCGCGATATCGGCCGCACGGTCCAGATCGGCGTCGTCGAATACGATCAGCGGTGATTTGCCGCCCAGCTCCATGGTCACTTCCTTGAGCGACGAGCTCGAGGCGCTGGCCATGACTTTCTTGCCAGTGTCGGTGCCGCCGGTGAAGGAGACTTTCTCGATGCGCGGGTGCTCGGTGATCCAGGTACCGACTTCACGGCCGCTGCCGGTCAGCACGTTGAATACGCCGTTCGGTACGCCCGCTTCGGTGTAGATTTCTGCCAGCTTCAGGGTGGTCAGCGAAGTGACTTCACTCGGCTTGAAGATCATCGCGTTACCCGCGGCCAGCGCCGGGGCGGATTTCCACAGTGCGATCTGGATCGGGTAGTTCCAGGCGCCGATACCGGCCACCACACCCAGCGGCTCGCGGCGGGTGTACACGAATGAAGAGTCGCGCAGCGGAATCTGCTCACCTTCGATGGCGGGTACAAGACCGGCGTAGTATTCCAGCACGTCGGCACCGGTCACGATGTCCACGTAGCGGGTTTCGGAGATGGCCTTGCCGGTGTCCAGCGTTTCCAGAGCGGCCAGTTCATCGTTGCGCTCACGCAGGATGTCGACGGCACGGCGCAGGATGCGCGAACGCTCGACGGCGGTCATGGCGGCCCAGATTTTCTGGCCCTTTTCGGCGGCGACGACGGCGCGCTCGACATCGTCCTTGCCGGCGCGCTGGATCTGCGCCAGGACTTCGCCGTTCGCCGGATTGATGGCGTCGAAGGTTTCAGGGTTGCTGGCATCGACATAACCGCCATCGATGTAAAGTTTCTGCAGTTCAAAACGGGCCATAAAGTCCTCGCAAATTCAGTGGGGGGGCGATGACTGATTTCAGTGTGCCGGGTTCGTTCGGCAACAGGCTTTTACAGTCGTTCGGTAAGGGGCTTCGAAAGCCTCAGCTCGCCGATTTCGCCAATTGGAAATCCATGTACTCGTAAGCGATCCGTTGCGCTTGCTCGGTGTCGAATGCATCGCCTGACAGCGCGCCTCTCAGCCACAACCCGTCTATCAGGGCTGCCAGCCCGCGGGCGGCGCTGCGTGCCTGTTCCAGTGGCAAGGTGCGGCGGAACTGACAGCACAGGTTCGAATACAAACGGTGGTCGTTGATACGCTGCAATCGGTGCAGCGAAGGGTGATGCATGCTGGTCGCCCAGAAGGCCAGCCAGGTTTTCATGGCCGGGCCGCTGACCTGACTGGCGTCGAAGTTGCCTTCGATGATCACTTGCAGGTGAGCCCTGGGGCTGTCCTCGGTCAGCGCCTGACGGCGTTCGCGGACGTTCTGGATCAAGGCGTTCATCAGATGCCGCATCGTGGCGGCTATCAGGCCGTTCTTGTCCTGAAAATAGTGACTGATGATGCCGTTGGAAACGCCTGCCAGTCGCGCAATCAGCGCAATGCTGGCATCGCCCATACCGACCTGATCGACCGCAGTCAGCGTGGCCTGGATCAACTGTTGGCGGCGGATGGGTTGCATTCCGACCTTGGGCATTGGCGCGATTCTCCCGGGTGTCTGCAGTGATCGTTGTACCAAAACGGTGAGACCAGTCTAAAGATTTTTTATTGAACGATCAATCAATAAAAATAATTGGCGGGTTTTCGCCGGTAAACGGCAAGCTGAAAAGCGCCTGAATGCGGGGGTTCTGGAGGATGCGTCAAGGCGCAGATTTGTGACGCGGAGCGTCACCCACTGCATTCCCACGCTGGAGCGTGAGGAACGATATCTCAACTATCGTGCTCAGCTTCATCCTCAACTATCGTGCGACGCTCCGCGTCCGGTCTTCAGCGCTGGAACAGTCAATCCTGCAAAACCACATCCGCCAGTTGATCAATCGCTTCCTGCCGCTCCGCCTGATTCGGTTTGGCGTGCGGGTTGAGTGTGGACCATTGCGGGTGGGCGCGGGCGCGGTTCAGGGGCTCGGGGATTTTGCCTTTGCGCCAGGTCTTGTCCTGCGGTGTGGTCAGTTCGATGCTGTGCAGAGCAGCGTGGCCCCTGACACCCAGCGCCAACAGCAAGTGGCGCTGACGCAGGGCGAGCAGGCGCAGTACCGCATCATCGACGGTCAGCTCTCTGCGCCCCTTGAACTTGCCGAGCAACCGGCCTCCGTAGCTGCGCGCCGTGGATAACGCACCACCAGCAATCGCGCCGACCAAAGCCGCCGCGCCAAGCGTTACGCCGCCGACCATCAGGTCGACCCCTGCCCCGGCCGCAGCGCCAGCCGCCACCCCGCCGCCAACGCGCACGCCCATCAACTTCAGGGTTTCCGGGTTGAACAGATCATCGCCCCAACGACCGTCCATCAACGGCAAATCGCTGCTGGACACATCATCCTTGCGAAACGCATACAGCTTGAGCAGCGCCTCGACACATTGCTGTTCGCGCTGGCGAACCGCTTTGCGCAACGCTTCCACAGCCTGCTGCTCCTGCTCGGCAGTGGTCTCGACGCTACGCCGGCATGCAGCACAATCAATCAGCAGTTCGGCGATCAGGCGAGCAGCGCTGTGACGTTTGGCCGTGCGCTGTTTTTCCTGATCCTCAATCAAACGCTCGAGCCGCGGCCGCGCGCT
Organism: Pseudomonas cerasi; assembly: GCF_900074915.1. Lineage (GTDB taxonomy): Bacteria > Pseudomonadota > Gammaproteobacteria > Pseudomonadales > Pseudomonadaceae > Aquipseudomonas > Aquipseudomonas cerasi. The sequence continues at coordinate 460,257 of NZ_LT222319.1, read as the reverse complement.
TTCCAGCAGAAGCGCCAGGCTTTCATAGAGACGTCGACCGCCGTCTTCCGGCGGTGCGACGCTGTCGAAGCGCACCAATGCATGCAGCCCCAGGCGTGAAAGCGCTTCGCGCCACTCCGGCTCGCGGTGTTGCTGTGCACTGACGAAATTCAGCACCGGCAGCAGTGGCTTGCCACAACTGGCCAGCACCGCCAGCTCATCACGGTACTTGGCGAGTACCGGTTCGCGTGCATCGATCACATACAGCCCAGCGTCCGAGCCGAGCAACTGGCGCATGACTTTGGCCTCCTGCTCAAAACGCTGGCGCGCCTCGCTGCCCTCCAGAAAGCGCGCCAGTCGCGCCGGTCCGTCCAGACGCTCGCCGGGACGGTCCAGGCGCTCCAGATAATCGAGCAGTGCGATAGCGTCTTCCAGGCCAGGCGTATCGTACAGCTCGACCAAGGCCTCGCCGTCCACAGAAAGGCGCGCGCCTTCGACATGACGAGTCGTGCTGGGGCGATGGGACACTTCGCCAAAGCTGACATCACCGGTCAGGGTACGCAGCAGCGAGGTCTTGCCGACGTTGGTATGACCGACCACCGCCAGCTTGATCGCACGAGTGCTGTCTGCTTCAGTCATGGCCTGTCTCCAGCCAGTTCAAGGGCGCACTGTCGGCGTGTGGCAACTGCAGCTGATCCAGCGCGACGTGCCAGTCGCCAAGGCGCTCGGGATCAAGCCTCTGCCTGGCAGGCGCGGGCAGCAGCCAGATGCGCGCTGCACCGGCGCAGCGTGCCAGTTCGGCGATCAACGCCAGACTGCCACGGTCCGGCGAGCGGCGCGGGTCGCAGGCGATCACTATGCGCGCAGGCGGATACTGGGTCAGTTGCTCCAGCAGCTTGTGGCGCGACTCACGGCTGTCGAGAACACCTGCATCAGCAACACCCGACGGCAGCGCTGGCGGCCAGACCTGCTGATCATCCAGCTCGATGGCCACCAGCAACGCGCCGTCGCTTTCGCTCGCCCCTGCGCCGGACTGCACCTGATGCAGTGCGGCAGGCTCGGCATCGTTGACACCCAGGCGCTCGCTGCTGGGCATCAGGCGCTCACGCAATTCAAGGTATTCGGGCAAATCCAGATCAAGGCGCAGCGCTGCCCTGCCCTGCTTCCAGCGCCACAGGCAGAACCCGGCCAGCAAAAGACGCGGCACGATGCCGTACACCAGCAGCACACCGACCAGCCATGCCGCCCAGGCCTGACGCGCATTCTCGATACTCAACGCGCCATTGCCGCTGGAGCGAATCATGGTTTCGTCCGGCACACTGAACCCCAGCCACGCCGGGATCGTACTGAGCGTCTGGGTAAGGCTGACGAACGTGTCGCTGCTCAGAATGGTGGTTTCCCAGACAAACCCGTAGCGTCGGGTCGCCATCAGCATCAACAGCAACACCAGCGCAGTGAGTAACGCCAGCAGCCACAGGCTGTGAACCACCAGCCCCAGCGCCCAGCGGTTCAAGCGCTGGCGTTGCAGCAGCAAAACCAGCGCGGGGGCAAGCTGCGCGGCCTGGGCGTCACGGGCGAGTTTTTCGCTCAGCCACAGCCACACTCGGCCCAGCCCGGTGTTACTGCGCCCGGCGAAGATCAGGCCCAGCGCCCAGGTCAGCAACAGCACAAGGTTCAGCCCCAGCAGGCTGCCCAGCGCCCAGAACACATTGACCGCTGCCTGCCCGTCGCCCATTGCAGCGAACGCCAGGCCCGCGCCACTGATCACCGAGAGCACCGCCAGCGCAATCAACGCCAGCCGTGCGCCCTGCTTCCAGTGGTGCAGTGCGCCAAGCATGCCGTCGCGCTGCGCCAGGCCGAGGGCGCGGTGGGTAATGCGCGCAGTCAGGTCGCCGCCGGCAGCGCGGGCACGGCGATTGGCTTCCTGATCATCCAGCACGCCCGCCTGCTGTTCACGCAGGCGCACGGCTTCGGTCAGCCAGAGGGTATCGAGGGGGGTCAGTGCAGTCACACAGTGTCTCTTGATTGAATTCAGCGGTGAGCATAACCGCAGTCATGGGACTGAGCACGGCGCATGTCAGTTCATTCGCCTGCCCTGCGACCTCTGATATCCTCGCGGCATGAAAACTCATCTCCCCCTCAGCCTGATTGCCGCCCTTGGTGAAAACCGAGTGATTGGCGTCGACAATTCCATGCCCTGGCATTTGCCGGGGGATTTCAAATACTTCAAGGCAACGACGCTCGGCAAGCCGATCATCATGGGTCGCAAGACCTGGGATTCGTTGGGTCGCCCGCTGCCTGGCCGCCTCAACCTGGTGGTCAGCCGCCAGACTGATCTGCAGCTTGAAGGCGCGGAAGTCTTCGCTTCGCTGGACGCCGCCGTCGTGCGCGCCGAGCAGTGGGCGCAGGAACAGGGTGTCGAGGAGGTGATGCTGATCGGCGGCGCTCAGCTTTATGCCCAGGGCCTTCCCGAGGCGGATCGCCTGTACCTGACTCGCGTGGCACTGAGCCCTGATGGCGACGCGTGGTTTCCTGAATTCGATACGGCGCAGTGGGAGCTGGTATCCAACATCGAAAACGCCGCCGTCGATGACAAGCCTGCCTACAACTTCGAAGTGTGGGAACGCGTCTGATCAGCAATTTTCGGCACAATGGCGGCCACTGACGAAAAACTGCAATAAAAGTGTCGTTTTTGGTTTCACTGTCGCAAATAAAGGGGCAAACGGCGTCATTTGGCCTTTTTCGGGTCGCTGACGTACTTTTGCCTTCACAATAATTTGTTACGGTCTGCCCCTTCGTTTTTTCGACAAGGGGAAATCGCCTATGAAACTCGTGCCAAAACTGTTGGCTGCTGCCGTCTGCTTCGGGCTTGCCAGCCAGGCTATCGCGGCCACCGAATTGAAGCATTGGCCCGAGCCTGCCGCCAAGGCGCTCGACGCGATGATTGCGGCGAATGCCAACAAGGGCAATTACGCCGTCTTCGACATGGACAACACCAGCTACCGCTTCGACCTCGAAGAGTCGCTGCTGCCGTACATGGAAAACAAAGGCCTGATCACCCGCGAAAAACTCGACCCCTCGCTCAAGCTGATCCCCTTCAAAGACACCGCCGAGCACAAGGAAAGCCTGTTCAGCTACTACTATCGTCTTTGCGAAATAGACGACATGGTCTGCTACCCGTGGGTCGCGCAGGTGTTTTCCGGCTTTACGCTTCAGGAGCTCAAAGGCTATGTCGATGAGCTGATGGCCCTGAAAAAACCGATCCCTGCGACCTACTACGAAGGCGATACCGTCAAGCAGCTCAATGTCGAGCCGCCGCGGGTATTCACCGGGCAGACCGAGCTGTACAACAAGCTGATGGAAAACGGCATCGAGGTGTATGTGATGACCGCCGCGTCCGAAGAGCTGGTGCGTATGGTCGCTGCCGACCCGAAGTACGGCTACAACGTCAAACCGCAGAGTGTGATCGGCGTGAGCACGCTGCTCAAGGACCGCAAAACAGGCGAGCTAACCACGGCACGCAAGCAGATCACAGCGGGTAAATACGATCCGAAAAGCAACATGGGTCTGGAGCTGACGCCATACCTGTGGACACCGGCAACCTGGATGGCGGGCAAGCAGGCGGCCATTCTGACCTACATCGACCAGTGGAAAAAACCGGTCCTGGTCGGCGGCGATACCCCGACAAGCGACGGCTACATGCTGTTTCACAGCGTCGACGTGAGCAAGGGCGGCGTGCACTTGTGGATCAACCGCAAGGACAAGTACATGACCCAGCTGAACGGCATGATCAAGGACAATGCCGAAGCTCAGGCCAAGGAGAAGCTGCCGGTCACGGCGGACAAGAACTGGGTGATCGTCAAGCCGGACGAGATTCAGTAAGCGACACGACATTGCGGGTTGTCAGCAACCCGCAAAGCCGGTCAGTCGACTTTCTCGAACTTCAGATCCCAGACGCCATGTCCGAGCTTCTCGCCACGGCGCTCGAACTTGGTGATCGGCCGTTCCGCAGGGCGCGGAACGTACTGGTTGTCTTCGGCCTGGTTGCGATAACCGGGCGCCACGCTCATCACTTCCAGCATGTATTCCGCGTACGGGCCCCAATCAGTGGCCATGTGGAACACGCCGCCTGCCTTCAGCTTGCTGCGCACCAGTGCGGCGAATTCAGGCTGCACGATACGGCGCTTGTGGTGACGACTCTTGTGCCACGGGTCCGGGAAGAACAGCATCAGTCGATCCAGGCTGTTGTCCGCAACGCAGCGGTTCAGCACTTCAATGGCGTCGCAATCGTAGACGCGCACATTGGTCAGCCCCTGGGTGAGTACGCCGTTGAGCAATGCGCCTACGCCTGGAGAGTGCACCTCGACACCGATGAAGTCGTGCTCGGGAGCCGCAGCGGCCATTTCCAGCAGCGAATGGCCCATGCCGAAGCCGATTTCCAGCGTACGCGGCGCAGAGCGACCGAATACCTGATCGAAATCAACAGGCGTGTCGGTCAGCGACAGGCCATAGAGCGGGAGGCCTTGATCGAGGCCGCGCTGCTGACCTTCGGTCATGCGGCCGGCACGCATCACAAAACTCTTGATGCGGCGGTGCGGGCGCTCTTCGCCTTCTTCGACAGCAGGCGACTCTGGGTGCGGAACGTGCGAATCAGTCATCAACGGGCTCTTACTTGATCAGGCCATCCAGCGGCGAAGACGCGCTGGCATAGAGTTTTCGTGGCATGCGCCCGGCCAGGTAGGCCAGACGACCGGCAATTACGGCGTGCTTCATGGCTTCGGCCATCATCACCGGCTGCTGGGCATGGGCGATGGCCGAGTTCATCAATACGGCTTCACAGCCCAGTTCCATCGCGATGGTGGCATCGGAGGCAGTACCGACACCGGCATCGACCAGCACCGGCACTTTGGTTTCTTCAAGAATGATCTGCAGGTTGTACGGGTTGCAGATACCCAGACCGCTGCCGATCAGGCCGGCCAGCGGCATGATCGCGATACAGCCGATTTCGGCCAGCTGACGGGCGATGATCGGGTCATCACTGGTGTAGACCATCACGTCGAAACCGTCCTTGACCAGGATCTCGGCGGCCTTGAGGGTTTCGATCACATTCGGGAACAGGGTTTTCTGGTCGGCCAGCACTTCGAGCTTGACCAGATTGCGGCCGTCGAGCAGTTCGCGGGACAGGCGGCAGGTGCGCACGGCCTCGGTCGCATCGAAGCAGCCAGCGGTGTTCGGCAATATGGTGTAGCGATCAGGCGGCAGCACGTCCAGCAGGTTCGGCTCGCCGGGGTTCTGGCCCAGGTTGGTACGGCGCACGGCAACGGTGACGATCTCGGCGCCCGAGGCTTCGATGGCCAGACGGGTCTGTTCCATATCGATGTACTTGCCGGTGCCTACCAGCAGGCGCGACTCGAAAGTCCGACCGGCCAGGACGAAGGGCTTGTCGCTGCGAACATTGCTCATCGGAAATCCTCATAACGTGCAGATTGGGTTGGGCGCAGTGCGGATTGCGAACTAGCCACCGCCAATGGCATGAACCACTTCGACCTGATCGCCTTCACTCAGGACGGTCGCCGCATGTTGACTGCGCGGCACGATATCCAGGTTCAGTTCCACCGCGACCCGGCGCCCTGCAAGGTCCAGACGGGTCAGCAATGCCGCGACGGTTTCGCCATCGGGCAATTCAAAGGGTTCGCCGTTCAACTGAATGTGCATGCGAGAGCAGCCATCATTTTAGGGGGCCAGCATTCTAGCCCGATCAGCCGGTATGACCAAGGCAAAGCCACGCCATTCGTCTCAAGCGCGGTCTGCTTTCCGGGGAGCAGGCGCTCAAGGAGGTGAGCCCAGCCTCCAGGCCGCCAGACCGAGCATCGACCAGCCGAACAGAAATGCCAGCCCACCGAACGGCGTGATGATGCCCAGCTTACTGAAACCGGTCAGGGTCAGCGCGTAGAGGCTGCCGGAAAACAGCAGGATACCGACCGCGAAGGAGAATCCGGCCCAGGTGATCAGGCGCCCGGGGATGTGCGTTGCCAGGATCGCCACGCCGAGCAGGGCCAGCGCGTGAATCAGCTGATAAAGCACACCGGTGTGGAACACCGCCAGATACTCGGCACTCAGGCGTTCCTTGAGACCGTGGGCAGCAAATGCGCCCAGGGCGACACCGGTGAAGCCGAAGAAAGCGGCCAGCATCAAAAAGCTACGAAGCATCAGGAACTCCAGTGAAAAATCGTCGAAAGGCGCACGGTCTGTATAATGGCCCGCTCAACGGGTTCGGCCAAGCCATCTCTATGCTGCAGTCTATTCTTCGTCGTATCGTCAAAGCCCTGCTGTGGTTCGCCGCAGGCAGTGTTCTCGTGGTTCTGGTTTTGCGCTGGGTGCCGCCACCGGGCAGTGCGCTGATGGTCGAGCGTAAAGTCGAATCCTGGGTCGATGGCGAGCCTATCGACCTGCAACGCGACTGGGAACCGTGGGACAAAATCTCCGACGACCTGAAAATTGCGGTCATTGCCGGCGAAGACCAGAAGTTTGCCGAGCATTGGGGTTTCGACGTCGACGCCATTCAAGCGGCCATCCTGCACAACGAGCGCGGCGGCTCGATACGCGGTGCCAGCACGCTCAGCCAGCAGGTGTCGAAAAACCTGTTCCTGTGGTCCGGCCGCAGCTACCTGCGCAAGGGGCTGGAAGCCTGGTTCACCATGCTGATCGAACTGCTCTGGTCCAAGGAGCGCATCCTCGAGGTGTACCTCAACAGTGTCGAGTGGGACGAAGGTGTATTCGGCGCCCAGGCTGCGGCGCAACATCACTTCCGCACCAACGCCAGCGCGCTTTCCGCCCAGCAGGCCAGCTACCTCGCCGCCGTCCTGCCCAACCCGCGCCAGTGGAGCGCCAGCCACCCGAGCAGCTACGTCTCGCGTCGCGCCGGCTGGATTCGTCAGCAAATGCGTCAATTGGGTGGGGATGAGTATTTGCAGGGGTTGAACAGCAGTCGTCGCTGGTGATGGGCTGGCGCTAGTTCGGAGAAGAGGACGCAGAGCGTCCAGAACGGCATGCCGATGCAGAGCGTCGCACGATAGCTGATACACAAACAAAAAACGCCCCGATTGTCTCGGGGCGTTTTTCGTTGCTAGGTAACCTTACGCAGCAATCGACGTCTTGAGCTTGTTCATCGCGCTTTTTTCCAGCTGGCGAATACGCTCTGCAGAAACGTTGTACTTCTGCGCCAAGTAGTGCAGCGTGGCTTTTTCTTCTGCCAGCCAGCGCTGGTAGAGGATGTCGCGGCTGCGTTCGTCCAGCACGTCCAGCGCCTGATGCAGATTGGCGGTGGAGTTGTCGGTCCAGTCGGAGTCTTCCAGTTGACGCGCCGGGTCGTAGCGGTGGTCTTCCAGATAATTGGCTGGCGACTGGAACGCGCTGTCGTCATCCGCCTCGGCTGCCGGGTCGAAGGCCATGTCATGGCCCGTCAGACGGCTTTCCATCTCACGCACTTCACGCGGCTCGACGCCCAGGCTTTCAGCGACGCGATGCACTTCATCGTTGTTCAGCCAGGCCAGACGCTTCTTCTGGCTGCGCAGGTTGAAGAACAGCTTGCGCTGCGCCTTGGTCGTGGCGACCTTGACGATGCGCCAGTTACGCAGGATGAACTCGTGAATTTCAGCCTTGATCCAGTGCACGGCAAAAGAGACCAGACGCACGCCCATTTCCGGATTGAAACGCTTCACGGCCTTCATCAGACCGACGTTACCTTCCTGGATCAGGTCGGCCTGAGCCAGACCGTAACCCGAATAACTGCGCGCGATGTGCACGACGAATCGCAGGTGGGCGAGGACCATTTGACGGGCCGCGTCCAGATCCTGCTCATAGTAGAGACTCTCAGCCAGTTCACGCTCCTGCTCGGGCGTCAGCAAAGGAATGCTGTTGACCGTGTGCACGTAGGCCTCGAGGTTCGCACCCGGGACTAGAGCATAAGCAGGTTGCAAAGAAGTGGTCATACGAAAAAACCTCCAGCGCACAGGTTATGTGCAGTTCAGCATTAGCCAGATTGACCCGGAACCGCTAACCAAGTTCCTTGATTTTCAGAGGCCAGTCTGGTGAAACAATAATGTGGCTCTACCGGGGCGCCAGTTCACGAAGATGTCGGGCCACCGCAATCCAGGCACCGATATACCCTAACAGAACCGCTCCAAGCAAGAGGGAAAGACCATCACCCATCGGCACACCGGCCAGCGCAAAGTCACTTCCATAGAGACCTGCCAGTCCGACAACCGCGCCGTTCAGCCAGTTCAGGCCATAAGCCAGAACGCCCCAGGACAGGATGCCCGCCCCGAAGCCGTACAGCGCGCCCATATAAAGGAAAGGCCTGCGCACGTAGCTGTCGGTACCGCCCACCAGCTTGATCACTTCGATTTCGATGCGGCGGTTTTCAATGTGTAGACGAATTGTGTTACCAATTACTAACAGCAAAGCCGAGACCAGCAGAACCGTCAAGCCGAAAACGAAACGGTCACCCAGTTTGAGGATCGCGGCCAGCCTTTCTACCCAGACCAGGTCCAGTTGCGCCTGTTCTACTTTAGGTAGTCCGGCGAGTCGCGTACGCAAGGCTTCCAGCGCAGGTTTGTCCACTTCGTCCGGCGTCACCAGCACCACGCCCGGAAGCGGGTTCTCCGGCAATTCCTTGAGCGCCTCGCCCAACCCGGACTGCTGCTTGAACTCCCCCAATGCCTGTTCGCTGCTGATGTACTCGGCATCTGCCACACCGGGCATCGCCTTGATTTCATCGCGCAGGCGCGTGCCGTCGGCAGTACTGGCATCCAGATTCAGATAAATCGAAATCTGCGCCGCGCGCTGCCATGAGCCACCCAGACGCTCGACATTGCTCAGCAGCAACGACAAGCCCATCGGCAGGCTCAAGGCAATCGCCATCACCAGACACGTAAAAAAGCTGCCAATCGGCTGTTTGCCCAGGCGTCGCAGGCTGTCCAGTAGACTGGAACGATGGCTTTCCAGCCAGGCGGACATCAGCGCACTGAAATCAGGGCCATCGTCATCGTGGTCGTGGCGCTGCTTTTTCTGTTTCGGCGGTAGCGGATCGGCCGCTTTTGGCGCGACGCGCTCTGAAACCTTGGGGCTGCGTGTGGCACTCATACTCCGGCCTCCCCGTCACCGATCAGACGACCGCGCTGCAGGGTCAGCATGCGATGACGCATGCGGGCGATCAATGCCAGGTCGTGACTGGCAATCAGCACGCTGGTCCCCAGTCGGTTGATATCTTCAAACACACCCATGATCTCCGCCGCCAGCCGTGGGTCGAGGTTACCGGTCGGTTCATCGGCGAGCAGCAGGGCCGGACGGTGAACAATGGCGCGGGCAATGCCGACACGCTGTTGCTGACCGGTAGAGAGATCACCCGGGTACAACTCGGCCTTGTCGGACAACGCTACCCGTTCAAGCGCCGAATCGACCCGCTTGGCGATCTCGGGCTTGGACAGGCCGAGGATCTGCAAGGGCAACGCAATGTTGTTGAACACCGTGCGATCGAACAGCAACTGGTGATTCTGGAATACCACGCCGATCTGACGACGCAGAAACGGGATTTGTGCGTTGCTGATTTGCCCAAGATCCTGACCGGCCAGCATCAGTTTGCCGGTGGTCGGACGCTCCATGGCCAGCAACAGGCGCAGCAGCGTGCTTTTGCCGGCACCGGAATGACCGGTGACGAACAAAAACTCGCCGCGACGTACTCGAAAGCTCAGTTCATGCAACCCGACATGTCCATTCGGGTAGCGCTTACCGACCTGCTCGAATCGAATCATGGACGCTCCCGCTCCGCAAACAGTGCCTGAACAAAGGGTTCGGCCTCGAAGGTACGCAGATCATCGATACCTTCACCAACGCCGATATAGCGAATCGGCAAGCCGAACTGCTTGGCCAAAGCGAAAATCACGCCGCCCTTGGCGGTGCCGTCCAGCTTGGTCAGCGCCAGCCCGGTCAGCGTGACGGTCTGGTTGAATTGCTTGGCCTGATTGATAGCGTTCTGCCCGGTGCCCGCATCGAGGACCAGCAGGACTTCGTGAGGGGCATCTGCGTCCAGCTTGCCGATCACGCGGCGAACCTTCTTCAACTCCTCCATCAGATTGTCCTTGGTGTGCAGACGTCCGGCGGTGTCGGCGATCAGCACGTCGATGCCACGAGCCTTGGCAGCCTGCACGGCATCGAAGATGACAGAAGCCGAGTCGGCACCGGTGTGCTGAGCGATGACCGGTATGTGATTACGCTCACCCCAGACCTGCAATTGCTCGACGGCTGCAGCGCGGAACGTGTCGCCCGCCGCCAGCATGACCTTCTTGCCTTCCAATTGCAGCTTCTTGGCCAGCTTGCCGATGGTGGTGGTCTTGCCCGCGCCATTGACGCCGACCACCAGAATCACGAACGGCTTGTGTTCGGCCTTGATCACCAGCGGTTGCTCGACAGGCTTGAGCATCGCAGCCAGTTCGCCCTGCAACGAGGTGTACAACGCTTGGGCGTCGGTCAACTGCTTGCGCGCGACCTTCTGAGTCAGGCTCTTGATGATGACCGAGGTGGCCTCAACGCCGACATCGGCGGTCAGCAGGCGGGTTTCGATTTCTTCCAGCAGATCATCATCGATGGCCTTCTTGCCCAGAAACAGGCTGGCCATGCCTTCGCCGATGCTGGCACTGGTCTTCGACAGGCCCTGCTTGAGACGCGCAAAGAAGCCGACCTTGCCGGTTTCTGGCTCAGGTGTCGGTGCGGGCGCCGGCACTGCAACCGCTTGCGCAGCAGGCTGAACAGGTTGCGGCATTGCCTGCGCGACCACTGGCTCAGGCTCTGCAACAGGTTGAACCAGGACCGGCTCAGGCATCGCGAGCGGCACGATATCCGCCACCGGCTCCGCTATGACGGGTTCAGGCTCCCGCGGTTCGGGCGCAACAGGGGCATGGTTCTGTTCAGGGATGGCCGGCGTGACATGCGGCTCTCGCTCGTCACTCAATGCCACCGGCTCTTCAGTCACCGGCAAGGTCAGCCAGGGCTGGGGCGACGGAGCACCGGGCTCGACATGACGTTGCGAGGCAGGCTCAGCCGCTTCGACGGTGACTTCAGACACCGATTGCGAGGCAACATGAGGCTCAACCTGCGGCGTCGCTGCAACCTGATCGGCGATCGGGTCGGGTTGCGTCGGGGATGATTCTGCTGGCTTCGACTCGGTTTGCTGCGGCTTCTTGCGCAGCCACCCGAACAGGCCTTTCTTCTCTCCAGCCTCGGCTGGGGTCTTCTTGTCGTCGTTGGAACCAAACATGGAGGACGGCTATCTCAAGGTTGCGGGGCGCCAGAGGGCGACCCGGAAAAATTCTGACATGCAAAACAGACTGCGTTTAGGACTTCTTGTTCACTCATCGGCCGCGTGTGCAGCTACCTTTACCTGCGTTTCAGACAGGTTTCACTCGCAATCGGCCAGTGAAGGCTGTCTCTGAAGCAAACGGATCAGTATCCTAACACCCCCGCGCCCGCCGACGCTAAGTTCAAGCGGGCCGTCCTACAGGTTCAAACTACGAATGAATGCTCTAGCCCGCCGCGCCGCAGGCCTGCTGCTCAGCACAATTTGTCTGCCTTTGACAGCATTGGCTGCTGATCCGCAACCGACTCACGAATTCACCCTCGACAATGGCCTGAAGGTTATTGTTCGCGAAGACCACCGCGCTCCTGTGGTGGTATCGCAGATCTGGTACAAGGTCGGCTCCAGCTACGAAACGCCGGGCCAGACCGGTCTGTCCCACGCACTTGAACACATGATGTTCAAAGGCAGCAGCAAAACCGGGCCGGGCGAGTCCTCGCTGATTCTCCGCGATCTGGGCGCTGAAGAGAATGCGTTCACCAGCGACGACTACACCGCCTATTACCAGGTCCTGGCGCGTGACCGCCTGAACGTCGCGCTGGAACTGGAAGCCGATCGCATGGCAACCCTGAAATTGCCTGCCGACGAATTCAGCCGCGAGATCGAGGTCATCAAGGAAGAGCGTCGCCTGCGTACTGACGACCAGCCAATGGGCAAGGCGTTCGAGCGCTTCAAGGCAATGGCCTACCCTGCCAGCGGCTATCACACGCCGACCATTGGCTGGATGGCGGACCTGGAGCGCATGAAGGTCGAAGAACTGCGCCACTGGTACGAATCCTGGTATGCGCCGAACAACGCCACGCTGGTGGTCGTCGGTGATGTGCAGCCGGACGAAGTCAAAGCCCTGGCAGAGCGCTTCTTCGGGTCGATCCCGCGCCGCGATGTACCGCCTTCGAAAAAACCACTGGAACTGGCCGAGCCAGGCGAGCGCAAGATCACCCTGCACGTCAAAACCCAGTTGCCGAGTCTGATCTACGGTTTCAACGTACCGAGTGTCGCAACCGCTGAAGATCCCCGCTCGGCGAACGCCCTGCGTCTGATCGCAGCGCTGCTCGACGGTGGCTACAGCGCACGCATTTCCTCGCGCCTGGAACGTGGCGAAGAGTTGGTCTCCGGTGCCTCGTCGCGTTACGACGCGTTCGCTCGCGGCGACAGCCTGTTCATGATCAGCGCCACACCCAACCTGCAAAAGAAGAAAACCCTGGCCGATGTGGAAGCCGGGATCTGGCGCCTGCTCGATGAGCTGAAAACCAAGGCACCGTCCGCCGAGGAGCTGGAGCGTGTCCGGGCTCAGGTCATTGCCGGTGTGGTCTACGAGCGCGACTCGATCACCAGCCAGGCGACCATGATCGGAGAGCTGGAAACCGTCGGCCTGTCCTGGAAGCTGATGGACAATGAACTGGAGGCGCTGCAAAGCGTAACCCCGCAAGACATCCAGAAAGCTGCCAACACCTATTTCACCCGTGAGCGCCTCAGCGTTGCGCACGTTCTGCCTGAGGAGAAAGCCAAATGATCACGCGCAATGCTCCACGTCATGCGCTGCTTGGCCTGATCCTGGCCGGTTCGCTCGGCGCCTTTGTCGCACCGCCAGCCCTGGCCGACGACGCGCCTGCCGAGCAGGGCCAGGCCGCTCCCGCGCTGGGCAGCAACCTGCAGACCCTCAAGGAACTGGACGGCAAGGCTCCGGCCCGTCGCCCCCTGAACATCCAGACCTGGAATACCGCCGAGGGCGCCCGGGTGCTGTTCGTGGAATCCCGCGAATTGCCCATGTTCGACATGCGCCTGACGTTCGCCGCCGGTAGCAGCCAGGACCAGAAATCCCCCGGTATTGCCCTGCTGACCAACGCCATGCTCAACGAGGGCATCAAAGGCAAGGACGTCAACGCGATCGCCCAGGGCTTCGAAGGCCTGGGCGCCGACTTCAGCAACGGGTCCTACCGTGACATGGCGGTGGTCTCGTTGCGCAGCCTGAGTGCTGCGGACAAGCGCGATCCGGCCCTGAAGCTGTTCAGTGAGGTCGTGGGCAAGCCCACCTTCCCTGCCGATTCTCTGGCCCGAATCAAGAACCAGTTGATCGCCAGCTTCGAGACTCAGAAGCAGAACCCTGGCGCTATCGCCAGCAAGGAACTGTTCAATCGTCTGTACGGTGATCACCCCTACGCTCACCCGAGCGAAGGCGACGCCAAGAGCGTCAACGCCATCACTCTGGCTCAGCTCAAGGCGTTCCACGCCAAAGGCTATGCAGCGGGCAATGCAGTGATTGCTCTGGTCGGAGACCTGTCGCGAGACGACGCGCAGGCCATCGCGGCACAGGTATCTGCCTCGTTGCCCAAAGGCCCGGCGCTGGCCAAGGTCGCTGACCCGGTCGAGCCCAAGGCAGGCACCACGCACATCGAATTTGTCTCCAACCAGACGCACCTGATGCTCGCGCAGTTGGGCATCGACCGTAACGATCCGGACTACGCGGCACTGACCGTGGGTAACTCGGTATTGGGCGGTGGCGGCTTCGGCAGCCGACTGATGACCGAAGTGCGGGAAAAACGCGGCCTGACCTACGGCGTGTCTTCCGGCTTCACTGCCATGCAGGTGGCGGGGCCATTCATGATCGGCCTGCAGACGCGTGCGGAAATGAGCGAAAACACCCTCAAGCTGGTGCAGGACATCGTTCGCGACTTCCTCGCCAACGGTCCGACCCAGAAAGAAGTCGACGATGTGAAGCGCGAACTGACCGGCAGCTTCCCGCTGACTGCAGCCAGCAATTCGGCCATCGTGGGCCAGTTGGGTGCCATCGGTTTCTACAACCTGCCGTTGACCTACCTCGAGGACTACATGGCCGCCGCGCAGAACGTGACCTTCGAACAGGTGAAAGCGGCAATGAGCAAACACCTCAGCGCTGACAAGATGGTCATCGTCACGGTGGGTCCGACCGTCGAGCAAAAACCCTTGCCGGCGCCGACCGACAAACCCGTCCGCCAACCTGCAGGGGTCCCGGAACACTGATGGCCAATCCACGTCCGAAGGGCCACAACGGCCTGGGTCAGCTTCGTATCATCGGCGGAGAATGGGGCAGCCGCCGCCTGACCTTCCCCGACGCCCCCGGCCTGCGCCCGACACCTGATCGCGTGCGCGAAACCCTGTTCAACTGGCTGGCACCCTACATCGCCGGTGCCCGGGTGCTGGACGTTTTCACGGGCAGCGGCGCGCTGTATTTCGAAGCCTTGTCGCGTGGCGCCAGCATGGGCCTGGCCCTGGACAGCAACGCGGCAGCCATCGCCAGCCTGCGCCAGAACCTCGATGCGCTGAACTGCAGCAGCGGTCAGGTCTCCCAGACCGACGCCCTGCGCCACCTGGAAACCGCCACCGCCTCGCCCTTTGACGTGGTGTTCCTCGACCCGCCCTTCCATCAGGGCCTGCTGGCTTCAGCCTGCAACCTGCTGGAAAGCCACGGCTGGCTGGCCGACACCGCCTGGATTTACACGGAAAGCGAAACACCGCCATCGACCACCGGCTTGCCGGGCAGCTGGCGATTGCACCGCGAGAAAAAGGCTGGTCAGGTGTATTACGCGTTGTGGCAGCGGAGCCAGGGCTGACAGCTCACGAACCAATGCTCCGCGTTTGGCATGCAGCTCTGAACGTTCCGCGTCCTGTTGACGACGCAGAGCGTCGTGAAAGGCATTCCCACGCTGGAGCGTGCGGAACGATAACCTCGACTATCGTGCGACGCTCCGCGTCGCATGCCGTTCTGGACGCTGTGCGTACTCTTTTGCGATGCAGAGCGTCACGAAACGCATTCCTATACGCAACGACACCGTCAAGCCACTTACATCCCGGACCACTTAGTGGCAACGTACAGCTTCAGCCCCTGAACTGATCGTTGAGCAAGCACGTGTCCACACGCCCTACCTTTCTGTCCCATGCCAATCCATTCGTCCCGGCCGTCGGCATGGGCAATCCGCATTTGCAGACGCTTTGGGGACCGCTGCTGCGCAAGCCGACGCTGCTGGCGCGTACGCGAGAGCGGTTGTGGTTGCAGGACGGGGACTTTCTGGACATGGACTGGCATGGCCCGGATGAGTCCGGTAAACCCTTGGTGCTGGTACTGCACGGCCTGACCGGGTCGTCCAACTCGCCCTATGTTGCCGGCCTGCAAAAGGCCATGGCAGCGCAGGGCTGGCCGAGTGTGGCGTTGAACTGGCGCGGTTGCTCGGGAGAACCCAACTTGCTGTCGCGCAGTTATCACTCAGGCGCGAGCGAGGACCTGGCCGAAGTGATCGCTCATTTGCGCTCGCTGCGGCCATTGGCTCCGATTTATGCGGTGGGGTATTCGCTGGGCGGCAATGTGTTGCTCAAGTACCTCGGCGAATCCGGCGCCAATAGTGATTTACGGGGCGCCGTGGCGGTGTCCGTGCCGTTCCGTCTGGACGAATGCGCCAACCGTATCGGCCAAGGCTTCTCGCGGGTTTATCAGCGGCACTTCATGCGCGAAATGCTGGCTTATATCCGTTACAAGCAGCATCGGTTCCAGCATGAAGGCATCAGCGAGGGCCTGGCCGAACTCGCCGCGCTGGGCTCACTGGAGAACATGCGCACCTTCTGGGACTTCGATGGCCGGGTGACTGCGCCGTTGCATGGGTTTACCGATGCCACGGATTATTACCGCAGAGCGTCCAGCCGCTACTACCTGGGCCAGATTCAGACGCCGACGCTGATCATCCAGTCCAGCGACGACCCATTCGTATTCCCTCACAGCCTGCCCGAACCCAGCGAGCTGTCGTCCTGCACCGAATTCGAACTGCACACCAAAGGCGGGCATGTCGGCTTCGTCGAAGGCTCGCTTCGTAATCCGCGTTACTACCTCGAACGCCGCATCCCGCTGTGGCTATGCGCCGCCCAGGCGCGCGACGGCTCGCCCACGAGTTGATAACGAATCAATCGGCGCCCGTGGCGATTTCCCGTTCAGGATCGGTGATCCATTCACTCCACGATCCCGCATACAGCGTTGCCAGCGGATAGCCGGCCAGACAAAGGGCAAACAGGTTGTGGCAAGCGGTGACACCTGAACCGCAATAGGAGACCAGACTCTCCGGCGGGCGGCCCTGCAGCTTTTCAGCGAAACGCTGCCTGAGCTGTTCGGGCGGCAAAAAGCGTCCATCGGGACCGAGGTTGTCAGTACAGGCTGCACACTGCGCACCGGGAATATGCCCGGCAACCGGATCCATAGGTTCTACGTCGCCTCGAAAGCGGGCTTCGGCACGGGCATCGATCAGGGTCATTTCCGGGCGTCCCAGACGACCCTGCAAGCGACTGCCGCTGAGCACCATGGACATGTTCGGCTCGCCGCTGAAATGACCGGGCTCACGATTCGGCGCATCCAGGCTCAACGGCAGCCCCGCAGCGTGCCAGGCCTTCAGCCCGCCATCGAGCAGGTAGACGCCTTCGCGCTTGCCCATCCAGGCCAGCAACCACCAGGCCCGCGCGGCATACATTCCCGGACCATCGTCATACAGCACAACATCGCTGTCGGCGTTGATGCCCCAAGCCTGAAAGCATTGCAGCAAAGCGGCGGGATCGGGCAGTGGATGACGTCCGGTCTTGCCTTTGATAGCAGACCCGCTGAGGTCGCGCTTCAGATCGGCAAAAGACGCGCCCTCGATACGCCCCTGGGCGTAACTGCGTTGGCCGTAGTCGGAATCTTCAAGCGCGTAGCGGCAATCGAGAATCACCAGGCCTGGAGTTTTCTGGCGTTCAGCCAGTTGCTCAGGGTTGATCAGTTGCGCGATGGACATGACACACTCCTGTGGCAGAGAACCGACAAGCTGGCTGCTCGTCGGTCCCGGAATTCACATCAGAACCTCGGGCAGTGACGCGTGAAACGTCTTGCACAGGGCATCGAACGCTTCGCGAGCCTGAGGCGCGACAAAAACAGATTCGAGCATAAGTACCTGATAGACGCCACGTCGAATAGCCGATTGGTTGATCTGCGTGGAGTTTTCCCGATTGGTGCACAGAAAACGCACCCACGACGTCAGGACGATCCAGGTGTTAAGACTGGTCCACTCGATCTGCGACTCATCCATCTTCAGGATGCCCGCCTTGATGAATCCCCGGTAGATGGTCATCGCCTGCATCAGACAGCGGTACGAAAAACGCCGATAACGCCGCGCCAGCTCCTCATCCGAGGTCAGCAGGTGCTCAAGATCACGGTGCAGAAAACGGTAGCGCCACATGGCGTCGATAATCGCCAGGAAGTAATCGCGCTTGTCCTCGATGGTCGGCGCACGGTCGGCTGGCAGGGTCAGGAAACTGCCGATCAGCATCTCGTACTCGGAGAACAGTTCGGCGATGATCGCCTGCTTGTTGGGAAAGTGGTAATAGAGATTGCCGGGCGAGATTTCCATGTGCGCAGCGATGTGATTGGTGGTCACACAACGCTCGCCCTGCTGATTGAACAGTTCCAGACTGGTTTGCACGATTCGTTCACGGGTTTTGGTACGCGGTGCCATGCTGGGCCAGGCCACTCTTTGCTGATCAGGTGATGGCAATCTTAGCGCAGGCTGATACTGCGATGGTGGCAGAATCGCAGCGATAAGGGTGTCACGTCGACGCAGGCACACCCGCCCGGGCCAAGACCGGACAGATCGAAAATCCGGATGACATCCCGCTCGTCAATCAGTGTCCGTCTTACAAAGTTTTTCATCGGCCGACCAGCCGCTGTGACTGCGCTAAATAGCCCCAAAATCAGGGATTTCAACATAAACATGGCCGATAATCGGCGCAATACGACGTTTGATACCTGCCGCGCAGCTTGGCCCATCGGGAAGGCTGCGATACCATCCGAGTCCCACAACGGACTCCGACCAGGACGACGCGATGAACCGAGTGTTGTACCCAGGCACCTTCGACCCGATTACCAAGGGCCATGGAGATTTGGTCGAGCGCGCCTCGCGCCTGTTCGACCAAGTGGTCATTGCGGTTGCCGCCAGCCCGAAGAAAAACCCGCTGTTCCCTCTGGAGCAACGCGTCGAGCTGGCCCGCGAAGTCACCAAGCACTTGCCCAATGTGGAGGTGGTCGGTTTTTCGACCCTGCTGGCGCATTTTGCCAAGGAGCAGAATGCCAACGTCTTTCTGCGCGGACTTCGTGCCGTATCGGACTTCGAATACGAGTTTCAGTTGGCCAATATGAATCGCCAGCTGGCACCGGACGTCGAAAGCCTGTTCCTGACGCCCTCGGAGCGCTACTCGTTCATATCCTCGACGTTAGTGCGTGAAATCGCCGCGTTGGGCGGTGATATCACCAAATTCGTTCATCCTGCAGTGGCCCAGGCGCTGACCGAGCGCTTCAAGCGCTAGACTCGCTGCATGTGAAGGTGCATCCCGAAGCCTAATGCGGCACAATTCGCCGCATTGGTTTTAATGTGCCCCGGCGTCGGCTGCGGCAGGAGCAATTCATGTCCCTTATCATCACTGACGATTGCATCAATTGCGACGTCTGCGAACCCGAGTGCCCAAACGAGGCGATTTCACAAGGCGAGGAGATCTACGTGATCAATCCGAACCTGTGCACCGAATGCGTCGGTCACTACGACGAGCCTCAATGTCAGCAGGTTTGCCCGGTCGACTGCATCCCTCTGGATGAGAATCACGTCGAGAGCAAAGAGCAGTTGATGGACAAGTACCGGCTCATCACCAGCAAGGCTTGATTACGCCTTCACTGCTGCTTGCCGTACCCGTCGCCCGTGCAACCCAGACAACGAACGAAGGCTGCCTTGCCCGGATCCACCACCAGCGCCTTGCCTGTTGCCCCAAGGTTGCCGCCTGCCGCCGCAAAAGGCGCAGCGATCACGAACAGTCCTGTACCGATAACGGTGGCCGCGATCAACAAGGGTCGGGCAATCAGCAAGTCACCGATCATGGCAAACGCAGGTGGGTTCTGAATGGTGTAGACCGGATCGCCGCTGCCTGTGGTGACATCGGCGGCCACCGCTGGCAGCGCCTGCAGGCCGATGAACAACGCCAGCGCGGCAGCGAGAATACGAAACGGGCTCATGGCTTGATCCTTCAGGCGTCGCAAATAATTAAGGTGCCATCACTATAAACAGGGCTGTGGGTTAAGCAAATGGCCCAGAGCCCCTATCATCTGTATTTCAGCGCTGACATTTCGGGCAATACACGCTGGCGCGCTGGCCGAGTTTGACTTCACGCAGCGTCGTACCGCACACCTTGCATGGCTGACCGCCACGACCATACGCAAACAATTCCTGCTGGAAATACCCAGGCTTGCCGTCACCGCCGATGAAGTCACGCAGGGTGGTGCCGCCACGTTCTATAGCGTAGGCCAGAATGCGTTTGATCTCGATGGCCAGCTTCAGGTAACGCGCGCGGGACACACTGCCCGCTTCGCGGCGCGGGTCGATGCCGGCGGCGAACAGCGCTTCGGTCGCATAGATATTGCCCACCCCGACCACAACGGCGTTGTCCATGACGAACGGCTTGACCGCGATCGACTTGCCACGCGAGCGCTCGTAAAGACGCTCGCCATCGAAAAGATCGGTCAGCGGCTCCGGCCCCAGGCGGATCAACAGTTCATGGTTGTGAGGGTCGAGACTCCAGAGCATCGCGCCAAAACGACGCGGGTCGGTGTAACGCAAGGCCAGCCCGGACTCCAGTTCGATGTCGACGTGCTCATGTTTGAGCGCCGGAAGCCCGGCTTCGACCAGACGCAGATTCCCGGACATACCCAGGTGACTGATCAGGGTGCCCACCTCGGCCTGGATCAGCAGGTACTTGGCGCGTCGATCCACCTGCACGATACGCTGGCCGGACAGGCGAACGTCCAGATCCTCGGGAATGGGCCAGCGCAAGCGGCTGTCGCGCACGATCACGCGGCTGACGCGCTGACCTTCAAGATGCGGCGCAATGCCACGACGGGTGGTTTCGACTTCAGGTAATTCAGGCATGGACAACTCGGTCGTGCAGAAAGGACAGGCCGGGGCGGCGCCGGATCAGCGCGCGCCCAGCTCGCGGATGCTTTCCCTCAGGTATTCAAAGTCATATTCGGACAGGCCCACGTAGTCCAGCACCAGCGCACCGATGCATTCCCACTCGTGATCCTCGTCCTGATTGCCCAGCACCCGATAGGACTGGCAGATATGCTCGGCCATTTTCAGCGGAGCCAGGAGGTTCTTGAGCGTGGCATTGCGACTGGTATCGTCCAGGAAAATCGCCAATGCGTTGTGATGATTGGCAATCGCGTCGGTAACGTGTGCAGGCAGACGCCAGGATTTGGCCGTGTAATAGCCGACGACCGAATGGTTGGTGTCGAAGGCGCTGTTTTCGGTATCGACGATGCGGCAATCGGGCCCCGCGTTGGCGTAGGCCTCTTCCAGCACCGGCATGTAGTTGGGAAAACGCTTGAGCATCAGCGGTATGCCGCAGTCGTGAAACAGGCCCAGAGCGTAGGATTCGTCCACCGTCTGCGAGCCAATGCGCTTGGCCAGGGTCAGACTGGTCATCGCGACATCCTGCGCCGTATCCCAGAAACGGTTGAGCGCGACGATGGTTTCATCGGTCATCTCGCCCCTGATCGACTGCGCGTTGATCAGGTTGATCACAGTCCGACTGCCCAGCAGGTTTACCGCCTTGTCGATCGAGGCAATCTTGTTGGACAGGCCGTAGTGTGGAGAGTTGACGATCTTCAACAGCGCCCCGGACAACCCGGGATCCTGAGCGATCAATCGCGCAATCGCCCCCAGGTCCGGATCGGGCATGTATTGCTCCATCTGCAGATCCACCATGATTTGCGGCTGCGGAGGCACACTGATGCCCTGCAACGCTTGCTGGATCTGTTCTGGGCTTAGCTCTTCGGACATAGGAATTCACTCACCTTGATGACTGGATTCTGACCCCTTGCGGAGAAACGGTCCATCACCCGAGACGAAGATATTCTCGGAACTTTGCCTTATACGAAGCTTCGGACGTTGTGTTAACGGCGTAAACGGCGGCTTCAAAAAGGCCTGCCAGACGCTACTCTTAAGCCCGACACTGGAGGATCCCATGTCTGAAGCACTGACTGGCAAACGCATAGCAATTCTTGTAACCGACGGTTTCGAACAGGTTGAATTGACCGGTCCGAAAGAAGCGCTGGAGCAAGCAGGTGCCACCGTGGAAATCCTTTCCGCTGAAGAGGGCAAGGTCAAAGGCTGGAATCACGACAAACCTGCCGATGACTTCAAGATCGACGGCACGTTCAAGGCTGCCAACGCCAGTGACTATCATGGCGTGGTGCTGCCGGGCGGTGTACAGAACTCCGACACCATCCGCATAGACAGCGACGCGCAAAAGATCGTCAAGGACATCGAGGCCGCGGGCAAGCCGGTAGCGGTGATCTGCCATGGCAGCTGGCTGTTGATCTCGGCCGGCCTGGTAAAAGGCAAAACCCTGACCAGCTTCAAGACGCTGAAAGATGACCTGGTCAACGCGGGCGCAAAATGGGTCGATCAGGAAGTCGTCACCGACGGCAAGCTGATCAGCAGCCGCCAGCCCGATGATATCCCCGCCTTCAACAGCAAACTGATCGAAGCGCTGTCTGCCTGACAGATTCCGTCAGTTAATTGCAGTCATCCCGGCCCAGCGCCGGGATGACGCGCTATAATCCCGCTCTTTTTTCAGGAGCGACGTCATGTCCCTGCCTAGCTTGCGCCTCAAAGCCAACGCCGACCGCCGCTTGCGCGCCGGTCATCTGTGGGTCTACAGCAACGAGATCGATGTAGCCGCCACTCCACTGCATGGTTTTGCAGCCGGTGATCAGGCCATCCTCGAAGCTGCGGGCGGCAAGCCGCTGGGCATCGTCGCCATGAGCCCCAACAACCTGATCTGCGCACGTCTGCTGTCCCGCGACATCAAGCTGCCGCTCGACAAGTCGCTGCTCGTCCATCGCCTCAACGTTGCGCTGTCGCTGCGTGAACGCCTGTTCGACAAGCCTTTCTACCGTTTGACCTACGGCGACTCCGACCTGCTGCCGGGTCTGGTAGTCGATCGTTTTGGTGACATTCTGGTCGTTCAACTGGCCTCGGCCACGATGGAAAACCACAAGGAAGACATCATTGCGGCGCTGGTTCAGGTCATCAAGCCAAGCGGCATTCTGTTCAAGAACGATTCGGCGGCTCGCGATGCGGAAGGCCTGAATCGTTACGTCGAAACCGTTTTCGGTCTGGTGCCGGAATGGGTTGCGCTGGAAGAGAACGGCGTGAAGTTCGAAGCACCGGTCATGGCCGGGCAAAAAACCGGCTGGTTCTATGACCACCGCATGAACCGGGCGCGCATCGCCCCTTATGTCAAAGGCAAGCGTGTGCTGGACCTGTACAGCTACATCGGCGGCTGGGGCATTCAGGCAGCGGCTTTCGGTGCCAGCGACGTCACCTGCGTCGACGCGTCGTCCTTCGCCCTCGATGGCGTGGAGCGCAACGCAGCCCTGAACGGTTTTGCCGAAAAGATGACCTGCATCGAAGGCGATGTTTTCGAAGCGCTCAAGGAACTGAAAGCCGCAGAAGAGCGTTTCGACGTAATCGTCGCCGACCCGCCTGCATTCATCAAACGCAAGAAAGACATGAAAAACGGCGAAGGCGCCTACCGTCGCCTGAACGAGCAAGCCATGCGCCTGCTCAGCAAGGACGGCATTCTGGTCAGCGCGTCGTGCTCGATGCACCTGCCGGAAGACGACCTGCAGAACATCCTCCTGACCAGCGCCCGCCATCTGGACCGCAACATCCAGCTGCTCGAGCGCGGCGGCCAGGGCCCGGACCATCCGGTACACCCGGCCATTGCCGAAACGCGCTACATCAAGAGCATCACCTGCAGGCTGCTGCCCAACAGCTGATACCAAAGCGCCTGAACCCCGTTAACTCTCATGCCAATGCTCTGCGTTGGCATGCCTTTCCGGACGCTCTGCGTCCTCCCGATCAAACCCTGCCCACCACCATTCGCAAGCCCAGCAACAGCAGAAAGTGCAGCGGGTAGATCGCATAGGCCCAGCGCCGCATCGGGATCACTGCGAATCCGGGCTTTGCCCGCAGCAGCGCGATGCCCAGTACAGGCGCCAACACGCAGGTGAGTATCGAACCGATGGAAATCGGATCGCCCCAACTCGCACCGGCAAACATCTGCGACCAGGCATTACCCGCCAGACAAAAGACCGCCGGAAATATCGCATACCAAAGCCTTCTTTCCAGCACCAGCACAAAGACCAGCGGCAGCAGCACACCGGCAAAGCCAAACATCAGGTATTTCTGGAAGATCGCCGTCAGCAGCAAGGCGACAAGGGCCATCACTCGGGTCGTCGGATTGCGATGCTGCCAGCCCTGAGCGATCACCAGCCCCAGTAGCAGCGTCGGCATTACATTCAGCACTGTGGCGTCAGCCATGAACAGCCGATAGGGGATCTCCGCCAGCCCGGCAAACACCAGCAACCAGCCCAGATAACGCCATTGCACCCGCGGGGCCACGATGGCTGCGCTGCGCCGGGAAAGATTCACAGCGATTGCCAGGCAGAACCAGGGAAAGGCAAAACGCCCCGGCACGTATAGAAAATCGACTGACCAGCCCACATAGCGAAGGTGGTCAAGCACCATACTCAACATCGCCAGCCACTTGAGCAGGTCCAGCGCCTTGTTGCGTCCGGGCAGAAAAGGCGGGTTGGAAAGATCCATATTGCTCCTGAATGAGGAATTGCGTCATGCAGCCAACACATGACCGAACCTTATATTGTCGCTACAGTGCGCACCATAATCGCCCATAAGGAATCGGCCATGACAGACCAAAGCCAACAGTTCGCCAGCGACAACTATTCCGGTATCTGCCCTGAAGCCTGGGCGGCCATGGAGCAGGCGAACAAGGGCCATCAACGCGCTTATGGTGACGATCAATGGACTGCACGCGCTTCGGATGATTTCCGCCGACTGTTCGAAACCGACTGCGAAGTATTTTTCGCCTTCAACGGCACGGCGGCCAACTCGCTGGCGCTGTCATCGCTGTGCCAGAGTTACCACAGTGTCATCTGTTCGGAAACGGCTCACGTCGAAACCGATGAATGCGGTGCGCCGGAGTTTTTCTCCAACGGCTCCAAACTGCTGACAGCCCGCAGCGCAGGCGGCAAGCTGACCCCGGAATCGATTCGTGAAGTGGCGCTCAAGCGTCAGGACATTCACTACCCCAAGCCGCGCGTCGTGACCCTGACCCAGGCCACCGAGGTAGGTGGCGTCTATCAGCCGGAAGAACTCAAGGCGATCAGCGCGACCTGCAAGGAACTGGGCCTGCATCTGCACATGGACGGTGCCCGTTTCTCCAATGCCTGCGCCTTTCTGGAGGCGTCCCCGGCTGAACTGACCTGGAAGTCCGGCGTTGACGTGTTGTGCTTCGGCGGCACCAAAAACGGTATGGCGGTGGGCGAAGCCATTCTGTTTTTCGACCATGATCTGGCTGAAGACTTCGATTATCGCTGCAAGCAGGCCGGGCAACTGGCATCGAAGATGCGTTTCCTGTCTGCACCGTGGGTCGGCCTGCTGGAAAACGACGCCTGGCTCAAACACGCCCGCCATGCCAACCGCTGCGCGCAACTGCTCGCCGAACTGGTCAAGGACATTCCTGGCGTGGAGCTGATGTTCCCGGTGCAGGCCAATGGCGTGTTCCTGCAACTGTCGGAGCCGGCCATTGCTGCACTGACCGCTCGTGGCTGGCGTTTCTACACCTTCATCGGCAACGGCGGCGCACGTTTCATGTGCTCGTGGGACACCGAAGAAGAGCGCGTGCGTGAACTGGCCGCCGATATCAAGCTGGTGATGCAGGGCTGAAGCGTCTGGCTCAAAGCTTGCAGGTGCAGCTTGGCAATCGTGGGGGGTAATCTCCCCCTTAACGGCAATCGGCTCAAAAGGCCGCCCGGACTTCACTGACCACCCTCAAGAAGGAGCTTGTCTGCATGTTCGATTTCTCCGCCCGGCTCAAGCAGCATTTCGCTGCTCTGCTGAGTGAAGCGCAATTTTTTTCCGTACGTTACGTGCACCGCACCGGCCAACGCCTGTGCGTGCGCAAGAATGTGGCCGAGCCGCCGTCACTGATCAGCGACGAGGGCGCCATGCTGACCGTGCGCCTGAATGGCGTTGAAGCCTACGCCGCTACCAACGACATCTCCCTGAAGGGTTTGCAGGCTGCCTTGCAGCAGGCCGAAACGCTGGCCCGCCGTCTGGCACCGCATGCGCTGCTGGACCTGAGCGATCAAGCGGTCTCGAGCGCAAAGGCTGACTACCTGTCGCCAAACATGGATCAAGCCTTTCCACCGCTGAGCGATTGCATCGGCCTGCTGATGGCCGAGTCCAGCGCGGTCCCGGCAGACGAACGCCTGGTCAACTGGCAGGCCATACTGGACCTGGAAACCGTTGAGCAAATCTACCTCAACAGCGCGGGCGCGCAATTGCGTCAGGCGCAGCGCTTTGTGTTTCCGGGCATGAGCGTGACGGCCTACGACGGTCGCGACAGCCAGACGCGCACCCTGGGCGGGCATAACTTCGGCCAGCAAGGTGGCATCGAAGTGCTGAGCAGTTGTGGCCTGATCGGGTCTGCCGCCAACGTCGCCGACGAAGCGTTGCAGTTGATCCTCGCCCCCAACACGCCATCAGGCCCACGCGACCTGCTGCTGATGCCCGATCAGATGGTCCTGCAGATTCACGAGTCCATCGGCCATCCCCTGGAGCTGGACCGGATTCTCGGTGACGAGCGCAATTACGCAGGCACCAGTTTCGTCAAAACGACTGACTTCGGCACCCTGCAATACGGTTCCAGCCTGCTGAACGTGACTTTCGACCCGGAGATTCCCGAGCAACTGGCCAGCTACGCGCATGATGACGATGGCACGTCAGCCAGCAAGCAGTTCCTGATTCGTGACGGCCTGCTGCAGCGCCCGCTCGGCGGTGCCCTGTCGCAATACCGCAGCGGCCTGGCAGGCGTCGCCAACAGCCGCGCCTCCAGCTGGAACCGTGCCCCCATCGACCGCATGGCCAACCTGAATATCGAACCGGGTGACCAGTCGCTGGACAGTCTGGTCGGTAACATCGAGCACGGCATCCTGATGTCGAGCAATCGCTCCTGGTCCATCGATGACGCACGCAACAAATTCCAGTTCGGCTGCGAATGGGGCCAGTTGATCGAGAACGGCGAGCTCAAGGGCGTGGTGAAGAACCCCAATTACCGGGCGATCTCCGCGCAATTCTGGAAAAACCTCAGCGCAGTGGGTGATGCCAGCACGTTCAAAGTGCTGGGCACGCCGAACTGCGGCAAGGGCGAACCCAACCAGGTGATCCGTGTAGGCCATGCCTCTCCGGCGTGTGTGTTTGCCAATGTCGATGTGTTTGGAGGAGATGCCTGATGTCGCACCAACAGCAGTTCGAGGCGCTGGTCGCCGTGCTCAAGGCTGCCATCAGCCCGACGGAACACTTCACTCTGGCCTACGACGCCGAGGCGTCTGACTTCATCCGGTTCAACCACGGCCAGGTTCGACAGGCCGGGAGCGTCCAGCAGGTCATTGCAACGTTCAAACTGATTGATGACGGCCGGCATGCCAATCTGGAACTGACCTTGTCCGGCGACGCCGAGACCGACCAGCAGCGCCTTGTCGACGCCCTGCAACAACTGCGCGAAACACTGCCGTCGCTGGCCAAGGATCCCTATCTGTTGCCGAACACCAATGCCTGGCAAAGCAGTAACGTTCAAGATTTGCCGCTGCCGGACAGCGCCCGGGTCGTCGAGCAGATCAGCGAACTGGCAGGCGATCTGGACCTGGTAGGTTTCTATGCGGCAGGCCCGCTGTACCGCGGCTTCGCCAGTTCGTGGGGGGCGCAGGGCTGGCACCAGGCCAACAGCTTCAATTTCGACTGGAGCCTGTTTCACGAAAACGGCCAGGCAGTGAAAGCCAACTACGCGGGTCACGACTGGAGCGACGAAGCCTTCGCGCAGCGTTTTCAGCAAGCCCGCGAACAGCTCGAATTTCTCGGCCGCCCGCTGCATGCGCTCAAGCCCGGACAATACCGCGCGTACCTGGCGCCAGCGGCTCTGGACGAAGTCATCGGCATGCTCAACTGGGGCGGATTTTCCGCGCAGTCACTGGCCAGTAAACGCAGCCCGTTGCAAAGGCTGTATGACGGCGAGACGCCTTTCAGCCCGTTGGTCAACTTCGACGAAAAAGTCAGCGGTTCGCTTTCACCAGCGTTTTCACGGGAAGGCTACCCGCGCAAGGACCTGAAACTGATCGTCGACGGGCAAGCCCGCGATCGACTGGTGGATTCGAGCAGCGCAGCCGAATACGACCTGCCTGCCAACGGCGCGGATTATGGCGAAGGCCCAAGCGCGTTGAGCATTGCCGGCGGTTCACTGGAGCTGGATCAGATCCTCGCCAGGCTCGGCACCGGGCTTTACATCAGTAACCTCTGGTACCTGAACTTCTCCGACCGCGCCGCTGGGCGCCTTACCGGAATGACACGCTTCGCAACGTTCTGGGTCGAAGAGGGCAAGATCGTCGCGCCGGTGAGCACCATGCGCTTCGATGACAGCGCCTACAGCCTGCTGGGCAGCGCACTGGAGGACTTGACCAAAGAAAGGGAACTGATTCTCCAATCGAGCACCTACAGTCAGCGCCAGACCGGTTCAATCCAGTTGCCGGGCGCATTGATCAGCCGACTCACCCTCACGCTATAGCAGGAGCCTATGCCGAACTCAGCAGCGCCGATCATGGACGAAAAGACCCTGCGCTGGATGCCCTGGGTCATCGCCATCGCATTCTTCATGCAAAGCCTGGACGGCACGATTCTCAACACCGCCTTGCCGTCCATGGCCCGTTCACTGGCGGAAGACCCGCTGCGCATGCAGTCGGTGGTCATCGCCTACATGCTGACCATTGCGCTGCTGATCCCGGCTTCGGGCTGGATCGCCGACCGGTTCGGGATCAAGCGCATCTTCTTCAGCGCCATCCTGCTGTTCAGTTTCGGATCATTGCTGTGCGCGCTGTCCTGGTCACTGAACGTGCTGGTAGCCGCCCGGGTGATTCAGGGGCTGGGGGGCGCGCTGATGCTGCCTATCGGGCGCCTGATCGTATTGCGCGCCTATCCGCGATCGGAGCTGGTGCGGATCATGGGCTTTATCACCGTGCCGGGCCTTTTGGGTCCGTTGCTGGGCCCGACGCTTGGCGGCTGGATGGTCGAGTACCTGAGCTGGCACTGGATTTTCCTGATCAACATTCCGGTCGGCATCCTCGGTTGCTACGCCGTCAAACACTTCATTCCTGATCTTCCGGGAGGCGGTCGAACACGGTTTGACGGCGTCGGCTTCATCCTGTTTGGCGCGGCGATGGTATTGATCACCATTGCCCTGGAGGGCCTGGGCGAGTTGCACCTGCCGCACATGCGCGTGGTGCTGTTGCTGTTTGCCGGAATGGGCTGTCTGGCAGCGTACTGGCTGCGTGCCGGGCACATCGAATCGCCATTGTTTGCCCCTTCACTGTTCCGTACCCGGACGTTTGCGGTCGGCATCATGGGCAACCTGTTCGCCCGCCTGGGCAGCGGTGCCCTGCCGTTTCTGGTGCCGTTGCTGCTGCAGGTGGCGCTGGGGTATTCGCCGTCTCAGGCAGGCATGAGCATGTTGCCGCTGGCGGCCGCTGGCATGTTCGCCAAGACCATCGCCCGCTGGCTGATCGAGCGGCTGGGCTACCGCATGATTCTGACCGGCAACACACTGCTGCTGGGTATCCTCCTGGCCAGCCTGGCGTTGGTGGATGTGCAAACCCCATACTGGGTGTTGCTGGTCCATCTGGGACTGCTCGGCGCCGTCAACTCCTTGCAATTCACGGCCATGAATACGGTCACCCTGATCGATCTGGACGATCCCAGTGCAGCGAGTGGCAACAGCCTGCTTTCGGTGGTGGCACAGCTGTCGCTGAGTCTTGGCGTGGCAAGCGCAGCAGCCTTGCTCGGGGGGTTCAGCGAAGAAGTTACCACCGGCGAGGTCAGCAGCTTGCTGGGGGCATTTCAGCTGACATTCCTGAGTGTCGGGGTGCTGGCCATGTTTGCGGCAGGTATTTTCCTGCAATTGCCGGCAAAGGAGCCCAGGATGGCAAAAGCCTGATTGACAACAGCCCGTAACTGGAGCAAATCTGCAAAGCGAATTCCCCTGGAAAACAGGGGTTTTACCCGAAAAAACAACGAATTTGAGTATCCGACCAGATACATTGAAGAACCTGGACAACCGGCCGACACTTTTATAGCACTAAGCCACTGTGGTCTCTTGTAAGCATGGGCCGCATGATGCAACCTTGCCATACGCGAAAGTGGGGTTTATCCCCGTCGCGACTAGTATTCCGGAAGCGAGTTTGTTCATGAAAAGCCAAACCGATGCTGCCGGTAGATCCGCAGCCGAGGTAGTGACGCAATTGCCAGTGCCTTCGCGCCTGGGCATGCTGCGTTTCGAGCGGCTGAATGAAGCCAATTGGGCGCTATTGTTTCTCGATCCGAATTGCGAAAGGCAGTTCGGGCTGGCAGCTGTTGACCTTTGCGCCTTGATTGGATCCCCTTATGCCAGCCTCATGGAGCCGGAAGCACGTTATCAACTGCACGATGACATCCAGCTGCAACTGGCCTCTTCCCCGAATTACCTGATCCGCTACACCCTTCACAGCCCCAAAGGCCCCCTTGGCCTGCTGGAAATCGGCGAAGCGTACAAACAGCACAACCGGCATCTGTTACGTGGTTACTTTCTGATCGTCGAAGACCTTGTCACGACTGGCGAACCGGTCACGGACTCCGATCTGGAAACCCGCAACCTGCGACTGCAGATTGCACTGGAACTCAACCAGCGCGCCCAGCGCGACCAGTTTGCCCACCTGGAACGCGTGCGCGCCCAGCAGGACCTGATCCTGCGCCTGACCCGACACCGCTACACCACGGCCAATACCTTGCTCGAAGCGGCAGAGCTGATCACCAAAAGTGCTTGTGATATCTACGATGTCGACCATGTCAGTATCTGGAACCTCAACGACAAACGCCTTGAGCCGATCACCGACTACAGCCGTGAAACCGGCGACTATCAGTCACGCACGCCGGTGGATATCAGCCCCTACCCTACTTACCTGCAAGCGCTGAATACCAGCCGGGCGATCGACGCCAGCAATATCCAGACTGACCCACGCACCTGCGAAATGGCCAAAAGCCTGAATCCTGGAGAAACCAGAGCGGTGCTCGATGCCAGTATTCGTATCGACGGGCAGGTGATCGGCGTGCTGTGTCTGGAAGAGTCCGGCACGACACGCGAGTGGCAGTCCGACGAGATCGCCTTCGCCGGCGAACTGGCTGACCAGTTTGCGCAGGTCATCAACAACCATAACCGGCGGGCTGCGACCAACGCGCTACACCTGTTCCAGCGCGCGGTCGAACAAAGCGCCAACGCCTTTCTGCTGGTCAACTGCAATGGCGTGGTCGAGTACGTAAACCCGAGTTTCACGGCGATCACCCAGTACAGCTCGGAGGAAGTCTCCGGGCACAAGTTGTCGGAATTGCCCGCACTGGAAAACCTCAACCAGTTGCTGCTGGAAGCCAACTCCAGCCTGACCAACAGCAACAGCTGGCAGGGCGAGTTCAAAAGCCGGCGCAAGAACCTCGAACCCTACTGGGGCCAGCTGTCGATTTCCAAGGTGTATGGCGACAATCGTGAGCTGACGCACTATATCGGCATCTACGAAGACATCACCCAGAGCAAGCTGGCCCAGCAGCGCATCGAGCGCCTGGCGTACACCGACAACCTCACCAATCTGGGCAACCGTCCGGCCTTTATCCGCAATCTGGACGAACGCTTTGCCCGCGACACCGATACGCCGATGAGCCTGTTGCTGGTCGACATCGATAACTTCAAGCGCATCAACGACAGCCTCGGCCACCAGACCGGTGACAAACTGTTGATCAGCCTGGCGCGGCGCCTGCGCAACACCTTGAGCCCGTCCGATGTATTGGCGCGCTTTGCCAGTAACGAATTTGCCGTACTGATCGACAACACCGATCAGGAAGCCGGACAGGCCACCGCCACACAAGTGCTGGCCACGCTGGACAAGCCGATGTTCGTCGACAATCAGCTGATCAGCGTCACCGGCTCGGTGGGTCTTGCCTGCGCGCCGCTGCACGGTCGTGACCCGCAGACCCTGATGAAAAACGCAGGTCTGGCCCTGCACAAGGCCAAAGCCAACGGCAAACATCAGGTTCAGGTGTTTACCGAAGCATTGAATGCCGAGGCCAGTTACAAGCTGTTCGTGGAAAACAACCTGCGCCGCGCCCTGACCCAGAACGAGCTCGAGGTGTTCTATCAGCCCAAGCTGTGCCTGCTGACGGGTCGTCTGCTGGGCATGGAGGCGCTGTTGCGTTGGAATCATCCTGAAAAAGGCATGATCCGACCGGACCAGTTCATCAGCGTGGCCGAAGAGACCGGTCTGATCATCCCCATCGGCAAATGGGTCGCGCGTCAGTCCTGCCGCATGAGCAAGGACCTGACCGCTGCGGGGTTCGGCAACCTGCAGGTAGCCATCAATGTATCCCCCAAGCAGTTTTCCGACCCGGAACTGGTATCATCGATTGCCGCCATCCTCAAAGAAGAAGAGCTTGACCCCTCACTGCTGGAACTGGAGCTGACCGAGGGCCTGTTGCTGGAAGCGACAGAAGACACCCGCCAGCAACTGGACTCGCTGAAGAAACTCGGCCTGTCACTGGCCATGGACGACTTCGGCACCGGTTACTCGTCGTTCAGTTACCTGAAGAAATTCCCCATCGATGTGATCAAGATCGATCGCAGCTTCATCCGCGATATTCCGGATGATGAAGACGACATGGAAATCACCTCGGCGGTCATCGCGATGGCTCACAACCTCAAGCTCAAAGTGGTTGCCGAAGGCATTGAAACCGCGGCTCAGCTGGCCTTTCTGCGGCGCCATCGCTGCGATGTCGGCCAGGGCTATCTGTTCGACAGACCTATCCCCGGCGAAGAGCTGATCGAGAAGCTGAAGCGCTATCCTCGTCGCCCATCCGCCTGACAACCTTCCCTGCACCCCGCTCTCTCGGGCACACTGTCCGCCTGTTATTGCACGGCAGCACTTGTTTCTGCGTGTAACGGGACCTATGTATTTGTATTGATCATCCGTCCTGGCCCCGCTGCCGATCTCCACACGAGAGGATATGGTTCATGACTTTGCGCTCGGAAATTCTAGTGAACAAAAACGTACTGCCTACCGCCGAACAAGCACTGCCGGGTCGTGAAACACCAATGGCGCTTCCGGAAACCCACTTCGTCAACGGCAATCCGCTGTTGGGGCCGTTTTCGAGCAATGTCGAATTCGCCATCTTCGGCATGGGTTGCTTCTGGGGCGCAGAACGTCGTCTGTGGCAACAGGACGGTGTGGTGAGCACTGTCGCCGGCTACGCAGGCGGGTTTACTCCGAACCCGACTTACGAAGAAGTCTGCTCCGGGCTGACCGGCCACACCGAAGTGGTACTGGTGGTCTACGAGCCAGCAAAAATCAGCTACGAAGACCTGCTCAAAGTGTTCTGGGAAGTACACAACCCGACTCAAGGCATGCGTCAGGGCAATGACATCGGCACTCAGTACCGTTCGGTGATCTACTGCACCACTCCCGAGCAGCTCGACGCCGCCAAAGCCAGTGCAGAGACCTTCCAGGCGGAACTGAAAAAGGCCGGTCTGGGCAGCATCACCACCGAAATCGAGCAGGCACCGACGGTTTACTTTGCCGAAGCCTACCACCAGCAATACCTGGCCAAGAACCCACAGGGCTACTGCGGGCTGGGCGGCACGGGTGTGTGCATGCCGGCTTGAGACACGCCCCTGCCGGGGCGTCAGGAAACGGGCTTCTGCCCGGAGGGCGTAGGAGCGGACTTGTCCGCGATGGGCTGCGAAGCGGCCCCAAAACCGGACACCTCGGCTGTATCTGGCGCACCGAGGCAAGCGGTTTTGCTGCCGGTTCCCGGCAGATCGCGAACCAGCGAAGCGTTGCACGGTACGCACCTACACGCCCTACACAGTCTTCTGGGCTTGCCAGGATCTGTGTACAACGCTGAGTGCTCCGCATGGGCACGCAGTGATGGATGCAGGCAAGCCTACTCCGCAATCAACCAGTCCATCTTCCAGCCGCCCTGGGTCTGGCCCAGTTTCTGGGCGAGGTACGGCATCAGCTCGCGCAATTCTTCTTCCAGACCCCAAGGCGGGTTGGCGATGGCCAGGCCTGAACCGTTGAGGCTGGCCGGTGTGTCCAGCGGATGGACGAACAGTTCAACGCGCAACAGCTTGGGCGCGCCGGTTTCTGCCAGGTCCTGATAGAAGCGGCGCAGCAGGCGGGTATCCTTGATCGGGTACCAGATCGCCGCCACTGTCTGACGCATGCGCCCGATGGCTTCCTTGAGCGCAACCGCGCAACGCTTCATTTCATCGAGTTGCTCGAATGGCGGGTCGATGAGCATGACGGCACGCTTTTCCGCCACAGGCAGCAAGGCGCGCGGGACATGCCAGCCCTCCCCAAGATGCACCGCCACACGGCGGTCGCCTTTCATGTTCTCCTTGAGCAGACGCCCGTCTTCGGGGTGCTTCTCGTTGAGCAGCACACGCTCGCGCTCGCGGGTCAGGCGGCGGGCCAGCTCCGGCGAACCGGGGTAGTAGCGCAGCTCGCCATCCGGGTTCATGTCGTGCAGCACTTGCAGATAGTCGGACGCCAGCGCAGGCAGGTCCGTGGCGTTCCACAGACGGCCGATACCCTCCAGCCATTCTCCGGTGCGCGTGGCCTGATCGCCTTTGAGGTCGTACAGGCCAAGCCCGGCGTGGGTGTCGAGATAGGCGAACGGCTGCTCCTTGCGCGCCATCAGGGCGATCAGGCGAGTCAGGGTCAGGTGTTTGAAGACGTCGGCGTGGTTGCCGGCATGGTAGGCGTGACGGTAATTCATGGCAGCTCCTGGCAAGCTGCGCAGTTTAGCAAACCTGAGCAATGAACAAGAATTTGTAACGAATTTGCGGGACTGGTCTCTTTCACTTGAAGGAAATTTCCGAGAAACTCCCGGCCCCTTGTGCCTGCCTGTTTCGATCTCTACTCTGCGCCCGTCGCTGCATATTCAGCGGTGAGGATTAGTAGCCCTCGTTATCCAGGCGCATTGCGCCACCTTGTGCAGGTGCCCTTTCACGGCCTGCGCTTTTATGGTGGTCGTGCGTGGGGCATCTTTGGATGCACCGGGGTTCCTGGACCGGGCTACTACCTGCGCATGATCACCACCCTCGATTAGTAGCCGACGGTGATGGTCTTCTAAAACTCCAGGAGATACATCACATGCTAAAAATCGTCCCCGATCCGCCCCTCTTCACCGTCAGCGCCAACGTCAGCCAGGAAGACGCTCTGATGCATGCCAGCGACCTGCTGCGCTGCGCCGCCACCAGCGCCTGTGAATTCAGCGACAGCATGACCGGCACCCAGCGCGACATGACGCTTTCGATCATGCACCTGGTGGAAATGGCCAAGGTCATGGTCGACAGAACCATAGACAACCTGCAAACCGAATGACCGCATGAACTGAAAACGACACACTTGTAGCCAATCCTGCCACGCACGACGGGCAGGGGTTGCCCGCAGGCGGTTGTCCTTCCAGAATCGGAACAAGCCCGATCAAAGGAACAGACGTCATGATGCACGCGGATTTGATTGACCAGGAAGACCTGCTCGGCCAGCTCAGAGCCCTGGGCTTCGAAGCCCCCGGCGGCGCAACCGCTGAACAAGCCTGCGCAAACGCCGTCTGCGGCCTCAACGCCGAACGCGCGACCGCCTTGCGACGTCTGGTAGAACAACTTCTGACCGGCAGCGCCACCCTCCTCCCCGCCGTGCGCCAGGCCATCGACCAGCAACTGCTGCCCGCGCTGGCGGCTTATAAGCAGAGTCACAGTGGATCTTAGCCGGTAGGCGCCCTCAAGAACGTCTATCGTACCCATGCTCCGCGTGGGTATGCCGTTCGTGACCCTTTGCGCCACACAGTTTCAGGCGTGCTCAGTACTCAATCCGCACATCGCCCTTCGGCACGCTGCAGCAGGAAAGAATGTACCCCTCTGCAACATCTTCGTCGGTAATGCCGCCGTTGTGCTCCATCTCGACTTCACCGCTCAGTTTCATGACCTTGCAGGTTCCGCAGATGCCCATGCCGCAGGCTTTGGGGATCATCAGGCCGAGTTTGGCGGCGGCGGCATGCACGGTTTCGCCCGGCCCGACGCGGATGCTCTTGCCGGTGTCGGTGAACTCCACCTGATGCAGGTCGGCGATGTCGATGTCGGGCGCGTCGGCGGCGATTTCGGCCTGCTCGACGGCATCTGCCCTGGCCTCGGGCGGCGTCGCACCGAACGACTCTTCATGGTATTGCGCCATGTTGAAGCCGTTCTCCTGCAACAGACGCTTGACCGCTGTCATGTACGGCGTCGGTCCGCAACAGAACACCTCACGGTCCATGAAGTCCGGGGCCATCAGCTCGAGCATTTTCTGGTTCAGGTAGCCGCGATAACCGGCCCACGGCTCGCCCAGACCATGCTTTTCACAGACCAGGTGCAGGCTGAAATTGTCGATCCGCGAGGCCATGTGCTCCAGCTCGCGGTGGTAAATGATGTCTTTCGGTGAACGCGCGCTGTGCACGAAGACCATGTCGACGTTGGCGTTGGTGTCGTAGAACCAGCGCGCCATGGACATCACCGGCGTGATGCCGACCCCGCCGCTGAGGTAGAGAATCTTCGGGTTCGGGAAGTCGATGGCGTTGAACAGCCCGACCGGCCCGTGTACCGCCAGCTCCTGTCCTTCAATCAGCGTGTCATGCAGGTAATTGGAAACCTTGCCGCCCGGCACGCGTTTGACGGTGATAGAAAAACTGTACGGCACCGATGGCGAGCTGGAGATGGTGTAAGAGCGCATGATCGGCAGGCCGTCGATCTCCAGCTCCAGGGTCACGAACTGGCCCGGCTTGAAGAAGAACATGATCGGCTGGTCGGCCATGAAGCAGAACGTGCGCACGTCCCAGGTTTCCTGGATGACTTTGACGACACGTACCAGGTGACGCCCGTTGGCCCATGTCTGGGTCGTGACCGGGCTCAGGAAACTTTGGGACATACTCGATCTCCACGGCCGACTGTCGGCCTCTCATGCTGCGGATTCTGCGTAACGCGCGAGACGGCCATTTACCTATCAACGACATTCACGTACTTACCGCGACCAGCCCCGTGCAACAAGGCCTGTCGCGTCGGGAACGGATGCGGCCATGTCGCCCATGGATAAGGTTCGCTGCGCGCCCGGCTCCACACTCGCCACCAAGGGTCATAAGCATGGTCGACTGATCTATCGTCATGCGTGAAACGCGATCACACCCGTATCAGCCACATTCGCAGGCCGCCCATGCCGCGGTCATGAGGGATTTAATCGATGGACGTCACCGCAACCTTGAGCCTGGGCGATCCGCTGGAACCTGCACGCAAGGCCACTGCCGAGATGCTGCAGAATCGCGAGCGCACGTACTCGCTGCCGCAGCCTTTCTACAGTGATGAGCGACTGTTTGAAATCGACATGCAGGAAATCTTTCACAAGGAGTGGCTGATTGCCGGGATGACGTGCGAAATCCCGACCAAAGGCAATTACCTGACGCTGCAGATCGGCAAGAACCCGATCCTGGTCGTGCGCGGCCCGGACGGTGTCGTCAACGCATTCCACAACGTATGCCGCCATCGCGGCTCGCGCCTGTGTACTGCCGAGAAAGGCAAAGTCGCCAAACTGGTTTGCCACTATCACCAGTGGACCTATGAGCTGGACGGTCGTCTGCTGTATGCGGGCACTGAAATGGGCGACGACTTCGACATGAAGCAGTTCGGCCTCAAGCCGGTGCACGTCAAGACCGCAGGTGGCTACATTTTCATCAGCCTCGCGGAAAACCCGCCTGCCATTGACGAGTTCCTGTCGACGCTGCGGCACTACATGGAACCGTATGACATGGAGAATACCAAGGTGGCCGTGCAAACCACCTTGATGGAAAAGGCCAACTGGAAGCTGGTGCTGGAAAACAACCGCGAGTGCTATCACTGTGGCGGCTCGCACCCTGAATTGCTCAAGACGTTGCTGGAATGGGACGACGTCACCGACCCGCGTGCCGATCAGGCCTTCAAGGATCATGTGGCCGCGTCTGCTGCTGCGTGGGAAGCCGAGAAAATCCCGTACGCCCACGCCAGTTTCGGCCTGCGTAACCGTATCGTGCGCATGCCGCTGCTCAAAGGCACCGTATCGATGACCATGGACGGCAAGGTCGGCTGCAAGAAACTGATGGGCCGCATTCAGAACCCTGACCTGGGCTCGATGCGTATTCTGCATTTGCCGCATTCCTGGAACCACTGCATGGGCGATCACATCATCGTCTTCACGGTGTGGCCGATCAGCGCGCAGGAAACCATGGTCACCACCAAATGGATTGTCCATAAGGATGCGGTCGAAGGCGTGGATTACGACGTCGAGCGTATGCGCCAGGTCTGGGACGCCACCAATGATCAGGACCGTCGTCTTGCCGAAGAAAATCAGCGCGGCATCAACTCCAGCGCCTATCAACCCGGCCCTTATTCGAAAACCTATGAGTTCGGCGTGGTCAACTTCGTCGACTGGTACAGCTCGCGCATGCTGGAAAACCTTGGCGCAGAACCTGCGCCTTATTTGAAGGGTGTGGCGGTGAATCACGAATAGAGATTGCCCCCGCCAACGCGACCCATCAAGTCAGACTCACTTCATTCACGAAGTGAGTCTGAACTGACCACGCCGACACAAAAACCCTCGCGCCGATACCGTCATTTCTGACAGTTACCCAAAAAAATCTTTCGTGATCAACTCCCGTTGCAGTCAATCCAACGGACGGAGACACGGACCATGCTCACCCCAAAAAACATTAATCAATATAAAAATAAAACAGTCGATGCAGCCTCGGCCATGCCGGACATAAGAGGCAAAAATATTCTCATGGGGTTCTGGCATAACTGGCCTTCCGAACCCGGTCAAGGTTACCAGCAAGGCCTGTTCAAAGAGATGGCGCTGACCGACATACCCGAAGCGTATAACGTCGTGGCAGTGGCCTTCATGAAAGGTGCCGGCATTCCTACATTCAAGCCTTATAACCTGAGCGATGCTGCGTTTCGCGCCCAAGTGGCAGCACTGAATGCACAAGGACGTGCGGTGCTGATTTCTCTTGGCGGGGCTGACGCGCATATTGAGCTATATACCGGTCAGGAAGATGCACTGGCCTATGAAATTATTCGTCTGGTTGAAACCTATGGCTTTGACGGCCTGGATATCGACCTTGAACAAGCTGCTATTACCTTTGCCGATAACCGGACCGTATTACCCGCTGCGTTGAGGATGGTGCGCGAACATTACGAGACAGAAGGAAAGCACTTCATTATCAGTATGGCCCCCGAGTTCCCCTACCTGAGGGCCAGCAAAAAACTGCCGATATTGAAAGAGATCACGACGTATTTTCCTTTCCTGAAAGAATTTGTAACCTTTCTCGACTCCCTGAGATCCGGCGGTGCCTACCTTGCTTACATCAATGCGCTGGAAGACATCTATGACTTTATCGCGCCTCAGTATTACAACCAGGGCGGCGATGGCATATGGGTCGATGAGCTGAACCTGTGGGTCACTCAAAACAACGACGCCCATAAGAAAGAGTTTCTTTACTACCTGACCGACAGCTTGATCCACGGTACGCGTGGCTTCACTAAAATTCCGGCAGACAGGCTGGCCATTGGTCTACCGACCAACAATGACGCCGCCGCCACCGGTTACGTGGTTGATCCGCAGGACGTCAAGGATGCACTGCAAGAGCTGGAAGACGCCGGCAACCCGATTCGCGGGCTGATGACCTGGTCGGTCAACTGGGATGCCGGGAAAGACAAGGGTGGCAAGGAATACAGCTGGGAGTTCGTGAACCGCTACGGTTATCTCACCAGTGGTGAAACGCCCGTACCGGACAAGCCTTCAGTGCCCACTGACCTCAGATCAACCGGGCAAACCCCAACGTCGGTGAAACTGGCCTGGTCGCTTTCGGAAGGCACGAACCCGGTTCTGAAATATGAAGTGCTCCGTAACGGCACTCTCTTCTTTACGGTGAGCCGTCCTGACTTTGAAGATACCGGCCTTCAGCCCGGCACCACTTACAGCTACCAGGTACGTGCCATTGATGTCATGGACAACACCTCGGCATTCTCCACAGCGATCAGCGTGAGTACACAGGCAGGGAGCGGCGGTGGTGCGAAACCGACAGCACCGGTCTTGAGCCTGTCAGGCGTCACCGATAAAAGTGTGTCGCTGACATGGACAGCGTCTACCAGCGATAGCCCAATCAACAGGTATCAAATTGACCGGGACGGCTGGCCTACTACAGCGCTCAGCGGTGAAACGTATGCGTTTACCGATGAAGAACTCACCCCGGGCCGTACGTATAAATACCGCGTTGTGGCAAGAGACGAAGAACTTCAATGGTCAGAGGTCAGCAACCTGATAGAAATCACAACAGATTCGGAACCCTATAAACCTTCATTACCTGTCGACTTCAGGGCAACCGGGCGGACCACCACATCGATAACGCTGGACTGGAGTGTTTCGACGGATGCCAGCGGTCCGTTTCACTATGAGCTGTTCCGCAAGGGTGTTTCGATAGGCAAGGGCAAAGCTCCTCCCTTCACCGACGAAGGCCTTCTGCAAAGCCGCCTTTATGATTATCACATCATCGCGACCGACAGTATGGGTAACAGCTCAGGACTCTCTGAAAAACTTCTGGCCACTACAGACTCCGAGGCGTCCGATGATCGACCTGCGCCACCGGGCAACTTGCGTCAGACAGGTGAGACCACCACCAGTGTTTCACTGGCATGGGATGCACCTGCCGGGGGTACTGCCGTTGACGTCTACCGTGTCTACAGTTTCGACGCGCCTGCTGTGACCGTCGATTCAACCGTACTGACTTTTACCGTCAGAGGCCTGACCCCAGGCAAGACCTATCAGTATCTGGTCGGTGCACGCGATAAAGATCTAGAACTGTCTGGGCCTAGCAACGTTGTGCAGGCCTCGACCAGCGAAGCATTGCCTGAATGG
This sequence comes from Pseudomonas cerasi, assembly GCF_900074915.1. GTDB lineage: Bacteria > Pseudomonadota > Gammaproteobacteria > Pseudomonadales > Pseudomonadaceae > Aquipseudomonas > Aquipseudomonas cerasi. The sequence goes on along the minus strand of NZ_LT222319.1, from coordinate 419,653 downwards.
GACGATGATACTGACTACGTGAAGGGGAATAAGGTGATGCATGCGGGTGCCTCTTACATCTGCATCAATTCTCACCATTCACAACCAGACTGGGCGCCGGGCACCGTGCCGACGTTATGGGCGCCCTGGACCGAGCAAGCAGGCGGCAGAGGTTTCCGCGACTGGCCCAAAGAATGGCAGTGAGCCTCATGCGTACCGGCTCTGGCTCGTAAACAGACGGTGACGATGTCATAACTGAACGACTTATCCACAGCGCCCAAAAAGCGTTTATGGGTAAGTCGTTTTTTCATGGGCCTGGAAATAGTCAGGACAACAATGACTTACCATGGAACACCTAAGTCACAGAGCCTGTATGTTTTTTAACCAAATCTCTGTAGAGCTTCATTTCATTGGGCTACAGACGAGCACGAACACCTTATCCACAGAAGCGCCAACAGACTTTGGGTACAACTTCGTCCCAATCACCCGGCCTGCTGTGGACAACGTATAAAATGGCTGAAAAACCACCCGAATGAACCAACGCTGCACGCAAAACCCTGCTTTGATCATTTTTCATACAAAACCTCCAAAGCCTTTATTTACAAGGCTTGCAGGCAATCACAAACAACTTGTCCACAAGCACGCGCACAGAGATTGTGGGCAAACCCAGTGGCTGGCAGATGGCAGCGCGCATTTATCCACAAAAAAATGCAATGAAAATAAAGAGTTAGATTGATCGTTTTTTGAACACCACTCCAAAAGCCGCGTTCTACAAGCCCTTCAGACGTTCACGAACACATTATCCACAGGCACACGCACAGGGATTGTGCGTAAGTCTTCCCGAAAAGAATATTGGTCAAGGCCGTACAGGCGTGACGTTCGAACGAGCCATTGTGCTACCCACCACCATTTCGAGTTTCAACCGCCGTTACGAAAACGCGGATGTCAAAGTCGAGGTCAGCAATGGCGGTGATCTGAAAGGAAGTATTTCGTATGCCTACTTCCGGCCTCTCTCCGAGCAGAAGGCAAACCGCCCCTCAAAGAGGGCAGCACAAAACCTTAGCCTTACTTTACGACGCCCTCATCGATCAACAGCTTCAGAATCGCGGCTGCGCCCTCTTCAGGGCGCAGCCCCTTGAGCACTTGGCCCCCGCCGCCACTGGCCTTGGCAGTGGCGGCTTTCATGCGATCAGCGCCGCTCTTGGCTTTGATGACCTTCAAGCGTTTGGGCCGCGGTCTGGCTGGCTGCAGCGCTTGGTCGGTCAATAACTCATCGGCAACGACCTGAACCAGTTCGGTGTCCAGCGTGCCACGCTGTGCAGGCCCGAACGCGCTCTGCCGGGGTTTGGGAGCGGCGTTATCCACAGTGGCCAGAAACGGCAGACGAACCTTCAGCCGGCGACGCTGGCCGCGAGGCAGAGCCTGCAACACCAGTGCGGTGCCGTTGTTCAACGACTCGACTTCAGCCAGACCGGTCACCAGTGGCCAGCCCAGCCTTTCAGCCAACAGAAAGGGCAGCATCCCCGACCCTTCACCGGTTTCAGCCTGACTGCCGGCCAACACCACCTGCGCGGCAGAATCCCGGAGGTAGTCAGTCAACGCAATCAGCGCATCGGCGCCCTCGGGTTGCTCCAGCACATGCAGCTCGTTGAGCCCCATGCCAAGGTAAGCGCGCAGCGCCGGTTCTTCGGCATTGCCGGCGTGCAGTACCTGCAAGTTATCCCCAGCCAGCTGCAAACCAAGCTCGACGGCCCGCGCATCCTGTTCGGCGCGGCGCGCACGACCTGATGTCGGGTGCGCCCCGATGGACACCAGACTGATGATCTGTACCGCATGCTTATCCACAGACACTTCAGGCTGCATCACGCTTACCTCCGCTGCGCCAGGCTTCGACTGCGGCGATCAGCGCCTTAAGTACTTCGGCGCTCTCGCCGATGACCGATAGATCTGCACGCTTGACCATGTCGCACCCCGCATCCAGATTGATCGCAATGACCTTGTCACAGGCGCCGATACCCTGCAGATGCTGGATGGCCCCGGAAATACCGACGGCGACATACACCCTTGCGGTCACCCAGGTGCCACTCGCGCCTACCTGCCGCTCGCGGCCCATGAAACCATCGTCCACTGCGACCCGCGACGCCCCTTCGGTGGCCCCGAGTGCCGAAGCGGCCTGATGAAACAGGTCCCAGTCTTTGACACCATTGCCGCCAGACAGAATGAATTCGGCGTCAGCCATGGGGATAGCTCCGGGATCGACGGCAACCGCTCCCAGGTCCTCTATACGCGGCAGGCTGCGCGCCACGCCTGTGGACAACTCGACCGGCACTACCTCATGACGGGTATCGCTGACCGGTTCAGCGCACTCTACAGCGGCCAGAATCAGACGGGCCAGAGGCCGAACCAGGTCTTCGCGACCGGCACCTGCGCGACTTATGCACAGCTGGTCCTTGACCTGCCAGACCCGCGTTGCAGGTCGCTCGCCGATGCTGGCGGCAAAACGTCTTCCCAGTTCGCCACCGCCGGTGCGGCTGTCCGGCAGCAGCCAGTGGCGCGGGTTGAACTGGTTATCCACAGCTCGCAAACCCTGCACGCGCTGTTCCGGTGAATAACCGTCGAACCCGGCACCGTCGATAATCAATAACCGATCCACGCCAGCAACGTCGAAAGCAATTTCCTTGTGTTCGCCGAACACCACCGCCAGCACGGCACCGTCTGCCCCCGCCAGCTGACGCGCCAGCCCCAGCAAGTCGCGGTCGTGGCTGCTCAGACGGCCGCCGACCATATCGGGCACCACCGTGATATGGAACGCTGGCTCGACGATGCTATGCAGCGGCAACTGCACGTCGGCAGCGGCCGAACGCTTGACCGTGCCGCCCTGCTGAGCGCCGCTGCGGTCGATACGCTTGATGCCGTTGGGACCGATAAAACCCAGGCCATGCACGTTCTTGCGCATCAGGCCGTTCGGCCCCATCCAGCGGCTCTGCGCCGGCTGCATGGCCGCATGCAGTGGGTGCAGTCGATTACGGGCAATCCACTCGGCGCGCGGATCACGGCGGATAATGTCACTCAACAGAGCACCTCCGCGGGTTTACGTTTGGCAGGCGCTGGGGTGTTGGGGATAACTTCCTCAATCAGCGCATCGGCGACCAGTTCGGCAATGTCCTTGATCAGTGGTCGCGGCTCGACAACGCCTTCGAGCATGGCTGTGCACTGTGGACAACCTACCGCAACCAGCTCGGCAGCCGTCTCACGAATGTCGTCCATGCGCATGTCAGGAATCCGCTGTCTACCGGGAATGTCAGTGATGGGCGCGCCACCGCCGCCACCGCAGCAGCGGGAGCGAAAGCCCGAGCGCTGCATTTCCCTGATCTCGATCCCCAGCGCGCGCAGCACTTCACGCGGCGCCTCGTATTCGCCGTTGTAACGGCCCAGGTAACACGGATCGTGATAAGTCACGCTGGCGCCTTTGTGCTGGCCCAGCGTCAGGGCGCCGCTGCGCACCAGCTCGGCCATGAAGGTGCTGTGATGCTGCACCTGATAGTCACCGCCAAAAGCGCCATATTCGTTTTTCAGCACATGAAAGCTGTGCGGGTCGCAGGTCACGATACGTTTGAAATCGTAACGGGACAGGGTCTGAATGTTGCGTAGGGCGAGCATCTGGAAGGTCGCTTCATCGCCCAACCGCCTGGCCACATCACCGCTGTCGCGTTCTTCGAGGCCCAGCACGGCGAAATCCACCCCGGCCGCCTTGAGGACTTTGACGAACGCGCGCAGGGTGCGTTGATTACGCATGTCGAACGCGCCATCACCGACCCAGAACAGCACATCCACGGTTTTTTTCTCGCTGAGCAATGTCAGGTTCAGATCGGCCGCCCAGTTCATTCGCCCGCCCGGTGCAAACCCGCCGGGGTTGTCGGTGGCGATCAGGTTGTCCAGCACCTCGGCGCCCTTGTTCGGCGTAGCGCCCTTTTCGAGGGTCAGGTGGCGGCGCATGTCGACGATGGCATCGACGTGCTCGATCATCATCGGGCACTCTTCGACACAGGCTCGGCACGTGGTGCAGGACCACAGCGTTTCGGCGTCCACCAGCCCGTTGACGATGGGCTGATGCGGATTACCACCATGCTCGCCCAGTGGCTTGCCTTTGCCGTCCAGCGATGGATAGGGACTGCCGGCAAATTTTGCGTCGGTGCCCCCGGCAAGACCGACCACCATGTCCTGAATCAGCTTTTTAGGGTTGAGTGGCTGGCCTGCGGCAAACGCCGGGCAGGCCGCTTCGCACTTGCCGCACTGCACGCAGGCGTCGAAGCCCAGCAGTTGGTTCCAGGTGAAGTCCTGAGGTTTCTCCACGCCCAGCGGTGCGGTTCGATCGTTCAGGTCCAAAGGTTTCAGGCCCGTGGAACGTCCACCACCAAAACGCTCGGCACGCCGGTGCCAGGCCAGGTGCAGCGCCCCGGCGAAGGCGTGCTTCATCGGCCCGCCCCAGGTCATGCCGAAAAACAGTTCGCTTACGCCCCACAGCACGCCCAGCCCGAGAACAGCGACCAGTACCCATCCGCCGAAGTGCTCGGGAAGAATGCCCGCCACTGGCAACGTGACCAGAAAGAAGCTCGCGGAAAACGCCATGAGGCTTTTCGGCAGGCGCATCCACGGGCCTTTCGACAGACGCGCAGGCGGGTTGAGACGACGACGATAGACAAACACCGCACCGACGAACATCACCGCCGTCATCAACAGCAGTGCGTAACCAAGCACGCGGTTATGCACACCGAAACCGTGCACCAGAATCGCCAGCACAATCGAGGCCACCGCTCCGCCCGCTGTGGCCACGTGGGTGTTGGCGATGTATTTGTCACGCGCGACCACGTGATGCAGATCGACCATGTACCGCTTGGGCATGGCCAGCAGACCACCCAGCCAATCGACTTTCGAGGACCGACCGTTGCGCCACAGGGTTGCCCGCCGCCAGGCGCCCAGCGCCGCAAGGGCCAGGGCGCTGAACAGCAGGATCGGAAGAAGGGTGTCTAGCATCTGAAGCTCCAGGTACCAAGCGGTCTTGCAGTCCGGGTGACGCTTCGTTGATTCGCAAAAACCGTGGATCAGACAACCCGCATGTCGGCTGATCTATCGCATTCGCGAACCCGTTCGCTCCCACGGCCTGCGGCCGGAATCAAAGACAGGCGAGCCTTAAAAGTCCTTGCACAGCCGCAAGCCGTCATAGATCGCCGCGTGGGTATTACGCTGCGCCACGCAATCGCCGATACGGAACAGCAGATAACCGTCACCCGGCTGGCTCAACGATGGCTGTGGCTGAATGGCGAACAGCGCATCGATATCGATCTGGCCTTTGTTGCGCGAGCCTTCCTTGAGCGCGTAGTAGATCGCTTCGTCGGGACGCACGCCGTTTTCCACCACCACCTGATCGACGACCCGCTCTTCCTTGGCGCCGGTGTATTCGTTTTCCAGCACCGCCACCAGCTTGTCGCCCTCGCGATAGACCTTTTCCAGCATCATGTCGCCGGTCATGATCACTTCCTTGGGGTACATGCTGCGGTAGTAGGTCGGGAACGAGGTTCCGCCAATCGCCACGCCCGGCTTGATGTCATCGGTGACGATTTCGACCTGGCAGCCCTTGTCGGCCAGAAAATCGGCCACCGACATGCCGGTGAACTCGCAGATGGTGTCGTAGACCAGCACGTTCTTGCCGGGCGCCACCTTGCCGTCCAGCACATCCCAACTGCTGACCACCAGGCCTTCAGCCGCCCCCCAGTGTTCGTTCTGCTCAAGAAACGGGTGACCGCCGACCGCGAGCACCACGATGTCGGGCCGCAGATCGAGAATGGTTGCCGCATCCGCTGCGGTGCCCAGACGCAGGTCGACTTTCAGGCGCGCCAGCTCAAGCTGGAACCAGCGCGTGATGCCGGCGATCTGGTCGCGCTGCGGTGCCTTCGATGCGGTGGTGATCTGCCCGCCGATGAAGTCCTTTTTCTCGAACAGGGTCACGTCATGTCCGCGTTCGGCAGAGACCCGTGCGGCTTCCATCCCGGCAGGACCGGCACCGACCACCACGACCTTGCGCCTGGGTCCGGCGGATTTCTCGATGATGTGCGGCACGCCCATGTATTCGCGGGACGTGGCGGCGTTCTGGATGCACAGCACATCCAGCCCTTGATACTGGCGATCGATGCAGTAGTTGGCACCGACGCACTGCTTGATCTGGTCGATCTGGCCCATCTTGATCTTGGCGATCAGGTGCGGGTCGGCAATGTGCGCGCGGGTCATGCCGACCATATCGACATAGCCACCTTCCAGAATTCGCGTTGCCTGGTTCGGGTCCTTGATGTTCTGCGCGTGCAGCACCGGGGCCTTGACCACTTCCTTGATCCCGGCAGCCAGGTGCAGGAACGGCTCCGGTGGGTAACTCATGTTCGGAATAACGTTGGCCAGGGTGTTGTGGGTGTCACACCCCGAGCCCACCACGCCGATGAAATCGATCATGCCGGTGTCGTCGTAATACTTGGCGATCTGTTTCATGTCCTCGTGGCTTAGGCCATCGGGATGAAACTCGTCGCCACAGATGCGCAACCCTACGCAGAAGTCGGGGCCGACTTCCTTGCGCACCGCCTTGATCACTTCCAGGCCGAAGCGCATGCGGTTCTCGAAACTGCCACCCCATTCATCGGTGCGCTTGTTGACCCGCGGGCTCCAGAACTGGTCGATCATGTGCTGATGCACCGCCGACAACTCGACGCCATCCAGACCACCGGCCTTGGCACGCGCCGCAGCACTGGCGTAGTTGCCGATCACCCGCCAGATTTCCTCGGGCTCGATGGTTTTGCAGGTTGCCCGATGTACCGGCTCGCGAATGCCCGACGGCGACATCAGGGTCGGCCAGTGATCGCCATCCCAGCGCGAGCGACGGCCCATGTGGGTAATCTGGATCATGATCTTGGCGCCATGCTTGTGCATGGCGTCGGCAAGGTTCTGGAAGTGCGGGATGATTCTGTCGGTTGCCAGGTTGACCGATTTCCACCAGCCTTGCGGGCTGTCGATGGCCACGCTTGAAGAGCCGCCACAAATGGCCAGGCCGATGCCGCCCTTGGCTTTTTCCTCGTAGTACTTCACGTAACGATCCGTGGTCATGCCGCCATCGGTGGCGTAGACCTCGGCGTGCGCAGTGCTCAGCACGCGATTGCGGATGGTGAGCTTGCCGATCTGGATCGGCTGGAACATCGCTTCGAAAGCCATAACCCGATCCTCGATTTACAGCGGCTTGACGACAAACAGACCGTCGTCATGACCGTCTTCGGAACCACCGTAAACCTGCTCGGCAACCGTACGCACAGCGCTGCCACTGGCAGCGAGGATCTGATCCATGGCCCCGGCGAACCAGCCGGTGAACATGTAATCGACCTTGCGCCCGACCTTGCCGTAGACGTACACGAAACAGGAGTGCTCCAGCTTCACACTGGCAGTTCCTTTCTCGACGTCGATGTCCTGGATCTTGAACAGGCCCCAGCCACGCTGCGACAGACGCTTCATGTAGTGCTCGAACACCGCAACGCCTTCCAGGCCGTGGCATTCGGCTTCCTTTTCGCACCAGTGCCAGGCGGATTTGTAACCCGCCTTGTAGAGGATGTCGGCGTAGGCATCGGCGCCCAGCACTTCTTCGATGCCCATGTGGTTGTTGACGAAAAAGTGCCGGGGCACGTACAGCATCGGCAACGCATCGGAGGTCCAGACGCCGGTTTCGCTGTCGACTTCGATGGGCAGTTGCGGGGCGATTTTAGCCATGGCGGTCAAACTCCAGATGATTCGGGCTACACCCACCGCTCGAAGGGCCGTGGGGGTTCAATTCGATAAGGTATGGCGGGCGGGTTACTCGCCCCAGACGTCGGCCAGAACGTTGACCCAGTTCTCGCCCATGATCTTGCGCACCACGCGTTCGGAGTGACCGCGCTTGAGCAGCGTTTCAGTCAGATTGGGAAACTCGCCAACGGTGCGGATGCCCAGCGGGTTGATGATCTTGCCGAAGTTGGTCAGGCGGCGGGCGTAGCCCTTGTCGTGGGTCAGGTACTCGAAAAACTCCTGGCCGTGACCCTGAGTGAAGTCAGTGCCAATGCCGATGGCGTCTTCGCCGACGATGTTCATGACGTATTCGATGGCTTCGGCGTAATCGTCAATGGTCGAATCGATGCCCTTGGCCAGGAACGGCGCGAACATGGTCACGCCGACAAAACCGCCATGATCGGCGATGAACTTCAGTTCGGCGTCGGACTTGTTGCGCGGGTGTTCCTTGAGGCCGGAGGGCAGACAGTGGGAGTAGCAGACCGGCTTTTTCGATTCGAGAATGACTTCTTCCGAGGTTTTCGAGCCGACGTGGGACAGGTCGCACATCACCCCGACACGGTTCATTTCAGCGACGATCTCACGACCGAAACCCGACAGCCCGCCGTCGCGCTCGTAGCAGCCCGTGCCCACCAGATTCTGGGTGTTGTAGCACATCTGCACGATGCCGACGCCGAGCTTCTTGAAGATCTCGACGTAGCCGATCTGGTCTTCATAGGCGTGTGCGTTCTGGAAGCCGAACAGAATGCCGGTCTTGCCCAGTTCCTTGGCCTTGCGGATGTCGGCTGTGGTATGCACCGGCATGACCAGGTCGCTGTTTTCGCGCATCAGTTTCTGGCTGGTGCAGATGCTGTTGATGGTCGCCTGAAAGCCCTCCCACACCGACACGGTGCAGTTGGCCATGGTCAGGCCGCCCTTGCGCATGTCTTCGAACAGCTCGCGGTTCCACTTGGCGATGATCAGCCCGTCAATAACGATGCTGTCGGCGTGTAATTCGGCTGGGCTCATCAGGCTGTCCCCTTTTTTGATTGCGGTGCGCCGAATCGGCTGTCGGCGCTAATGGGGTCAGCATATGCCGGAGGGTCAGGGGAACCGGGTGCAAAAACGACAGGGGGTTTGCCGAAAGCGTCAAGATGCGACAAAGGGGGACGGCGAGTCGTCGGGCGATGTCGTAAACCTGTTCAATGTCTCACGCTTGAGACAGAATCGAGCCTATCAATGGATCGGAGCGACTCGATGAAAACGTTTTTGCTGACCCTGGCCCTTATGACGACGGCCGTGACAGGCGTACACGCCGCCCAGAATCCAGACGCGTCGCCCTGCGACGGTGTCGAGGACGACAAGCAGACCCTGGAATGCTCGGCCTACAGCCGCACCACTGCCGAACAGTTGCTCAAGGAAAACTTCGACAACCTGCTTAAGCGCGTTCAGTCGCAGTTCGTCGCCAACAAGACGCAGTTCAACGACTTTACCAGCAAACTCAAGACCGCTCAGCAAGCCTGGGAGAAGCTGCGTGACGCCGACTGCGCGGTTGAGGTCTTCCCTTCTGCAGCAGGCAGCAAAGCCTTCACTATCAGCGAAAACGACTGCATTGCGCGCATGAGTGACGAGCGCTCGGAGTATCTGGAGTCGATAGCGCAGGAATAACGTCTACGATGAGATAACCTGCCTCTTTATATGAACGAGCTCATCAGGTTTTCTCATGATTATTTGCGGTGTAGAAATCAAAGGCAGCGAAGCTATCTTCGCCCTCGCCACTCGACGTAATGGCGGCATCGAGCACTTGCCGCTCGCCACCAAGAAGCTTGCGCTGGAGGACGATGACGAGGCCGCCAACGTCAAAGCCTTCTCCACGCAACTCGCCGGTTTCGTGCGTGAAAACGGCATCAGCCATGTGGTTATCAAGAAGCGCAGCAAGAAAGGCGAATTCGCTGGCGGGCCGACCACCTTCAAGATCGAAACCATCTTTCAACTGATGTCTGATTGCAACGTGGTGCTGATCTCGCCGCAGACTGTCAATGCGCAGAACAAGAAACACACCTTCGCCCTGCCCGACACCCTGAACAAGTATCAGCACGAAGCATACAAGGCGGCGTGTGCGGGTGTGATGAAGAGCGTTTAAGCCTTTCGAGAGAGGACGCAAAGCGTCCAGAACGGCATGCGACGCAGAGCGTCGCACGATAGCGGGGATTATCGTTCCTCACGCTCCAGCGTGGGAATGCAGTTCGTGACGCTCCGCGTCACATTCATTCGCCGCGCAGTTACTTTTGACCCGACATAAAAAAACCCGCATTTCTGCGGGTTTCTTCAATGCTCAATCAACTCAGTTGACCTTGGCATCCAGCTCGCCACGCGCGTAGCGTTCGAACATGGCGTCCAGGGAGATCGGCTTGATCTTCGAGGCGTTGCCAGCGGTGCCGAATGCTTCATAACGGGCGATACATACGTCACGCATGGCCACGACAGTCTTGGCCAGGTACTTGCGCGGGTCGAACTCGCTCGGGTTTTTGGCCATGAATTCGCGGATCGCACCGGTCGATGCCAGACGCAGGTCAGTATCGATGTTGACCTTGCGCACGCCGTGCTTGATGCCTTCAACGATCTCTTCGACCGGCACACCGTAGGTTTCTTTGATGTCGCCGCCGAACTCGTTGATGATTTTCAGCCATTCCTGTGGAACGGACGAAGAACCGTGCATCACCAGGTGAGTGTTAGGGATGCGCTTGTGGATCTCTTTGATGCGCTCGATCGCCAGGATGTCGCCGGTAGGCGGCTTGGTGAACTTATAAGCGCCGTGGCTGGTGCCGATGGCGATGGCCAGGGCATCGACCTGAGTGCGCTTGACGAAGTCAGCGGCTTCTTCCGGGTCGGTCAGCATCTGGCTGTGATCCAGAACGCCTTCCGCACCCACGCCGTCTTCTTCACCAGCCATGCCGGTTTCCAGCGAGCCCAGCACGCCCAGCTCGCCTTCCACGGAAACGCCGCAGGCGTGAGCGAAGGACACAACGCGACGGGTCACGTCGACGTTATAGTCGTAATCGGCCGGAGACTTGCCGTCTTCACGCAGCGAGCCGTCCATCATCACCGAGCTGAAGCCCAGCTGGATCGAGCGCTGGCAGATGTCAGGGCTGGTACCGTGGTCCTGGTGCATGACCACCGGGATGTGCGGGAATTCTTCGATCGCGGCGAGGATCAGGTGACGCAGGAACGGCGCACCGGCGTATTTGCGGGCACCGGCAGAAGCCTGGACGATCACCGGGGAGTCGGTCTTGTCGGCCGCTTCCATAATGGCGCGCATCTGTTCCAGGTTGTTTACGTTGAAAGCTGGAACGCCGTAGCCGAATTCGGCTGCGTGGTCCAACATCTGGCGCATGCTGATAAGTGCCATTGTCTGTGTCTCTCCCGGTAGGGTCGTTAGTCGAGCAAGCCTGCCGTAGTGGCGGCTGCCATTCAAGTTATAAGCTCAGCCACAAGGCCGCGCGTGTGTGCCCGAGATCCGACTTATCTGGCCTTGCAGCCGCGACCGATCAGATCGTTGGTAGCGTCCCAATAGATCAGGCCCTCGCTACCCTTGTTGACGAATGCCAACACATTGTTGCTGTACAGCGTACCGCTGGCAGCGCCGGGTTCAGCCTTGAGCCTGAACACCTGATCGCTTTGATTCAGACGAACATCGACTTCCTTTTTGGCCGAGTCGATGTAGCGCCAGTTGACCTCTGCATTGCTGTCACATACCCAGCGATTCCAAGGGTCATTCTGCTGCGATGAACTCATGCTCGAACAACCGCCAAGCACTGCCAACACCCCGAGGGCAATCACGCCTTTCATTACGTCTCCTGGCTGCCCTGCGAAACGCGGCGTGTGCCGTTCGTTTCAACTGTCAGGGGCAGTTCTGTTCCTGTTTTCGGTCATCGGCCGGCTCACCGGTGACATGTGCCTCAACCCGTTGACTGTTTTCAGTCGTTGGCACATTCACGGCGGCCGGGCTGAATATCTGACAGGTCTTGGCACGCGAGCCAGAACCGGTACAACCAGCCAGTACAATGCAGCTCATCAGAGCCAGGGCAGCGATCTTCATGGCGAAACTCCTTTCCCGGAAAAATATCCACCCTTTAAAGACCGCTGAAGCCCGTCAATGTTGCCAACGGGTTTCAGACCTGGCTCACAGACACCCTACATTGCCTGTCCGCGGCATGAATTCGTAACGATCCCACACCTCGGGGCCGCCGCGCTTGTAGATCACCGGCACCGTTTCTGCCTGCCAGCCCGCCTGATAGCAGCTTAACTGGAGCGGTTGGGTCGGGGAGTCGCTCTCCACCTCTTCAGCCGCAGGCTTGCCCGCGCAACCGGCCAGTAAACCTGCGATGAGAAACCACGGTAACGCCCTGACCATTGACCACTCCTTGTCCAAGGCTTTCACTCAAGCCTTGGCGCGTTGTTCGAGCATTTCCACCGCAGGCAGAACCTTGCCTTCCACGAACTCGAGGAACGCACCGCCACCGGTCGAAATGTAGGAAATCTGTTCTGCCACACCATACTTGTCGATGGCCGCCAGCGTGTCGCCACCGCCCGCGATGGAGAACGCCTGGCTTTCAGCGATGGCCTTGGCCAGCGTTTTGGTGCCTTCACCGAACTGATCGAACTCAAAAACGCCGACCGGACCGTTCCACAGGATAGTCCCGGAAGATTTCAGTAATTCGGCGAAATGCGCAGCAGTTTGCGGGCCAATATCGAGAATCATATCGTCATCGGCGACGTCAGCGATCAGTTTGACAGTAGCGGCAGCGCTCTCGGCGAACTCCTTGGCAACCACCACGTCCGTCGGCAATGGCACGCTGACCTTGGCGGCGATGGCGCGAGCGGTGTCGAGCAGGTCAGGTTCGTACAACGATTTACCGACCTTGTGACCAGCCGCAGCCAGAAAGGTGTTGGCAATGCCGCCGCCGACGATCAACTGATTGCAGATGCCGCTCAGGCTGTTGAGTACGTCCAGCTTGGTGGAGACCTTGGAGCCCGCCACGATGGCGGTCATCGGCTGGGCCGGAGCGCCCAGGGCCTTGCCCAGTGCTTCAAGCTCGGCGGCCAGCAACGGACCTGCCGCTGCCACCTTGGCGAATTTTGCCACGCCGTGAGTAGAACCCTCGGCACGGTGGGCGGTGCCAAAGGCATCCATCACGAACACGTCGCACAGTGCTGCGTATTGCTGCGCCAGCTCGTCGGCGTTCTTTTTCTCGCCCTTGTTGAAGCGAACGTTCTCGAACAGGACGACATCACCCGCTTTCACGTCGACCCCTTCCAGGTAATCGGCAACCAGCGGAACGTCACGACCCAGCGCCTTGCTCAGGTAGTCGGCAACCGGCTTGAGGCTGTTCTCGGCAGAAAACTCACCCTCGGTCGGGCGGCCAAGGTGTGAGCAGACCATGACGGCCGCGCCCTTCTCCAACGCCAGCCTGATGGTCGGCAGCGAAGCGAGGATACGTGCATCACTGCTGACTACGCCGTCCTTTACCGGGACGTTGAGGTCTTCGCGAATCAGTACACGTTTACCTTGCAGATCGAGGTCGGTCATCTTCAAGACGGTCATGAGCATTCCTGTTTTTTTACCGTTATTGGTCAGCGACGCGCAGAAAGTGATCGGCGACGTCGAGCATTCGATTGGCAAAGCCCCACTCGTTGTCGAACCAGGCCAGCAGATTGACCAGCCGGGGTCCGGAAACGCGGGTCTGACTCGCATCGACAATGGCCGAATGCGGGTCATGGTTGAAATCGCAACTGGCGTGCGGCAATTCCGTGTAGGCCAGCAGCCCCTTGAGCGGACCGCTGGTGGCGGCCTCACGCAGGATACGGTTGATCTCCACGGCATCGGTGTCTCGCGACATCTGCAACGTAATGTCCAGACAGGACACATTCACCGTCGGCACGCGAACAGCTTTGGCCTGAATTCGGCCGGCAAGTTCCGGAAGCAGCCGTTCGATTCCTCGCGCCAGACCGGTGGACACCGGAATGATCGACTGGAAAGCCGACCGCGTACGGCGCAGATCCTCGTGATGATAAGCGTCGATCACCGGTTGATCATTCATCGCCGAGTGGATGGTGGTAATAGTCATGTATTCCAGGCCGATGGCCTGATCCAGCAAGCGCAGCAGCGGCACGCTGCAGTTGGTGGTGCACGACGCGGCCGAGACCAGCAGCTCGCGGCCAGTCAGCTTGTGCTGATTGATGCCGAACACGACGGTGGCATCGACATCCCGTTCGCTGGCCATCGGCTGGGAAAACAGCACCCGCGGCGCACCGGCCTCCAGAAAGCGCTGGCCATCTTCGCGAGTGTTGTAGACACCGGAACACTCAAGCACCAGATCGACTTCCAGACCGGCCCAGTCGATGCCTTCGGGCGTCGCACTGCGCAGGACCTTGATCCGGTGGTCATTGATGTGCAGGTATTGCCCTTCGACCCGCACTTCGCCGGGAAACCGGCCGTGTGTGGAGTCAAAGCGCGTGAGGTATTCAAGACTGGCCATGTCGGCCAGATCGTTGATGGCAACCACTTCAAACCCGGCCTTGGCCCCTCGCTCGCACAGCGCGCGAACAACGCAACGACCAATACGGCCGTAACCGTTCAGAGCAACTTTGTAAGGGCGGGGCTGGGGCATGAAATTTTCGCCAGGGGCTGGATCTGATTGCGTAAACGATAAAACCTGTGGGAGCAACAGGGGCGGCGATCCGCTTTGCTCGCGAATGGGAGCACCCGGTTTGCCTGACTCACCGAGGCGCTTCCTTCGCGAGCAAGGCGGATCGCCGCCCCGGTCGCTCCCACAACATCAACATCACATAGCTGATCAGTCTTCGAGCAGCTCTTCAGCAGTGCTCAGGACGTTTTCCAGCGTGAACCCGAACTCTTCGAACAGCGCTGGCGCAGGGGCCGACTCGCCGAAGGTGGTCATGCCGATCACGCGCCCTTCCAGACCTACGTATTTGTACCAGTAGTCGGCGTGAGCCGCTTCGATGGCAATACGCGCGCTGACCTGCAACGGCAGCACCGCCTGCTTGTAAGCAGCATCCTGAGCTTCGAAAATGCTGGTGCATGGCATGGACACCACGCGCACGTTGCGGCCCTGCTCGGTCAGTTTGTCGTAAGCCTGGACAGCCAGACCGACTTCCGAACCGGTCGCGATCAGGATCAGCTCAGGCTCGGCAGCGCAATCACGCAGTACGTAACCGCCACGCGCGATGCATGACAGTTGCTTCTCGTCACGCGCCTGATGAGTCAGGTTCTGACGGGAGAAGATCAGTGCCGACGGGCCATCGTCACGCTCGATAGCGTGTTTCCATGCCACGGCCGACTCCACGGCATCCGCAGGACGCCAGGTGTCCAGGTTCGGCGTGGTACGCAGGCTGGTCAATTGCTCGATCGGCTGGTGAGTCGGGCCGTCTTCGCCCAGACCGATGGAGTCGTGAGTGAATACGTAGATCACGCGCTTCTTCATCAACGAGGCCATACGCACCGCGTTGCGAGCATATTCCATGAAGATCAGGAAGGTTGCGCCGTAAGGCACGAAGCCGCCGTGCAGGGCGATGCCGTTCATCATGGCGCCCATACCGAACTCGCGAACACCGTAATGCAGGTAGTTGCCGTTAGGGTCTTCGCCGGTGATGCTCTTGCAGCCTTTCCAGATGGTCAGGTTGGATCCGGCAAGGTCAGCCGAACCACCCAGAATTTCAGGCAGCAACGGGCCGAGTGCACCCAGTGCGTTCTGGCTGGCCTTGCGGCTGGCGATGGTTTCGCCCTTGGCGTTGACTTCAGCGACATAAGCCGCTGATTTTTCAGCGAAATCTGCAGGCAATTGCCCACTCATGCGACGAATGAAGTCGTTGGCCAGCTCCGGGAACGCGGCGGAATAGGCAGCAAAGCGCTGGTCCCACTCGGCTTCGGCCCCCAGACCTTTTTCCTTCGCGTTCCACTCGGCATAGATATCAGCCGGGATTTCGAAAGGACCGTGATTCCACTTCAGCGCGGCACGGGTCAGGGCGATTTCGTCAGCACCCAGTGGCGCACCGTGGGACTCTTCCTTGCCCTGCTTGTTCGGCGAACCGAAACCGATGGTGGTCTTGCAGCAGATCAGCGTTGGCTGGTCGCTCTTGCGAGCGGTTTCGATGGCTGTCTTAATTTCTTCAGGGTCATGACCGTCGACATTGCGGATCACCAACCAGCCGTACGACTCGAAACGCTTAGGCGTATCGTCGGTGAACCAGCCTTCCACTTCACCATCGATGGAGATGCCGTTGTCGTCGTAGAACGCGATCAGCTTGTTCAGCTGCAACGTGCCGGCCAGCGACGCCGCTTCGTGGGAAATACCTTCCATCATGCAGCCATCGCCCATGAACACGTAGGTATGGTGATCGACGATCGAGTGGCCTGGACGGTTGAACTGTGCGGCGAGGGTCTTCTCGGCAGCAGCGAAACCGACGGCGTTGGCAAAGCCCTGACCCAGCGGACCGGTGGTGGTCTCGACGCCAGGCGTGTATCCGTATTCCGGGTGACCCGGAGTGCGGCTGTGCAATTGACGGAAGTTTTTCAGGTCGTCGATGGACAGGTCGTAGCCGGTCAGGTGCAGCAACGAGTAGACCAGCATCGAGCCGTGGCCGTTGGACATGATGAAACGGTCACGGTCGGCAAACGCAGGGTTTGCCGGGTTGTGCTTCAGATAATCGCGCCAAAGAACCTCGGCGATATCCGCCATGCCCATGGGGGCACCCGGATGGCCGCTGTTGGCTTTTTGCACGGCATCCATGCTGAGGGCACGAATAGCGTTGGCACGCTCACGACGGCTTGGCATCGCTGATCTCCTGGGAATTAAGAAATAGGATTGAGAAAAAGAAGGTCATTTTCCCTCACGGACAGGCCGGGGGCAATCACAGATAGACGACCATAGGCTTTTTTCCGGGGTTGCGGACATTATTTGCCACGCAAAGACTGGATCACCCGCCTGCACGACAAGTTCACAACGCCTGACCGGCGCCATCCATCGAGCAATATCAAAACTTTTTGATATTGCCCTTGCGACACTCCGGATCGCTCTCTAGACTGCGCAGCTATGAACCTGCGTGTACCTGCCATTCGCCACGATGCATGCGACGACCTCTCTGCATTGTGCAAGGCCGGCGGCGATCCCTTGCGGCTGAACGTGCTGCGTGTGCTGACCAACGACTCGTTCGGCGTGCTGGAACTGGCGCAGATTTTCGCTATCGGCCAGTCCGGCATGAGCCATCACCTCAAGGTGCTGGCGCAGGCTGATCTGGTCGCGACACGGCGTGAAGGCAACGCGATTTTCTACCGGCGCGCCCTGCCCCACACCGAACTGCCGGGTGGCAGGCTGCATGCGGCGTTGCTCGACGAAGTGGATACGCTGGACTTGCCGGACGAGGTACAGAGCCGTATCGGCTTGGTGCATCGGCAACGGGCACTGGCCAGTCAGGATTTTTTCGCCCGTACCGCAGAAAAGTTTCGCGCCCAGCAGGACCTGATCGCCGGTTTGGCGCAGTACAGCGAAAGCCTGCTGACCCTGCTCGACAAACTGAGCTTTGGTGCGCAGGCAACCGCTCTGGAAGTAGGCCCCGGTGACGGCGGCTTCCTCCCTGAGCTGGCGCGGCGCTTCGGTCAGGTCATCGCGATGGACAACAGCCCGGTGATGCTGGACCTGGCGCGTAGCGTCTGCGAGCGCAGGGCGCTGGCTAACGTTGAGCTGAGGCTGGCCGATGCACTGACCGACGCTAAAGTCAGTGCCGATTGCGTCGTCCTCAACATGGTGCTGCATCATTTCGCGGTACCGGCCGAAGCCTTGAGGCAACTGGCCGAACATGTAAAACCCGGCGGTAGCCTGCTGGTAACAGAATTGTGTAGTCATGACCAGAGTTGGGCCAGGGAGGCCTGTGGCGATCTCTGGTTAGGTTTCGAGCAGGAAGACCTGGCCCGTTGGGCCATCGCTGCGGGGCTAGTTCCCGGGGAAAGCCTCTATGTAGGCTTACGTAATGGTTTCCAGATCCAGGTTCGCCATTTTCAGCGACCGGCTGGCGACACTCACCATCGGTAAAATGAAGGAAACCCGTAGAGATGAGCGAATACTCACTTTTCACCTCCGAGTCCGTGTCCGAAGGGCATCCGGACAAGATCGCCGACCAGATTTCCGACGCGGTTCTGGACGCCATCATCGCTGAAGACAAATACGCCCGTGTAGCGTGCGAAACACTGGTCAAGACCGGTGTGGCGATCATCGCTGGCGAAGTGTCGACTTCGGCCTGGGTCGATCTGGAAGACATCGTGCGTAACGTCATCCTCGACATCGGCTACAACAGCTCCGACGTCGGTTTCGACGGCGCGACCTGCGGCGTGATGAACATCATCGGCAAGCAGTCGGTAGACATCGCCCAGGGCGTTGACCGCAGCAAACCTGAAGATCAGGGCGCTGGCGACCAGGGCCTGATGTTCGGCTACGCCAGCAACGAGACCGACGTGCTGATGCCAGCGCCGATCACCTTCTCCCACCAGTTGGTGCAGCGTCAGGCCGAAGCGCGTAAATCCGGCCTGCTGCCGTGGCTGCGCCCGGATGCCAAATCCCAGGTTACCTGCCGTTACGAAAACGGCAAGGTGGTCGGCGTTGACGCTATCGTGTTGTCGACCCAGCACAACCCGGATGTGTCGTACAAGGACCTGCGCGAAGGCGTGATGGAACTGATCGTCAAACACGTCATCCCTGCGCACCTGCTGCACAAGGACACCCAGTTCCACATCAACCCGACCGGCAACTTCATCATCGGTGGCCCGGTAGGCGACTGTGGCCTGACCGGCCGCAAGATCATCGTCGACACCTACGGCGGCATGGCCCGTCACGGCGGCGGCGCTTTCTCCGGCAAGGACCCATCGAAGGTTGACCGCTCGGCCGCCTACGCCGGTCGTTACGTGGCCAAGAACATCGTCGCTGCCGGCCTGGCCGAGCGTTGCGAGATCCAGGTGTCCTACGCCATCGGCGTCGCTCAACCGACTTCGATCTCGCTGAACACGTTCGGCACCGGCAAGCTGTCCGATGACAAGATCATCAAGCTGGTCCGCGACAACTTCGACCTGCGTCCTTACGCAATCACCACCATGCTCGACCTGCTGCACCCGATGTACCAGGCCACTGCAGCCTACGGCCACTTCGGTCGTATCCCGGTCGAAATGACCGTTGGCGATGACACCTTCACCGCCTTCACTTGGGAAAAAACCGACCGCGCCGACGCCCTGCGCGCAGCTGCCGGCCTGTAAAAACCCAGAAAAAAGCCCCGGACGACCTGGTCGTTTCGGGGCTTTTTTTCGTCTGGAGATATGGACGGTCCGAGTCCGATCAAGAAAATGCGGCGCGCCGCAGACTTGTGACGCAGAGCGTCACCCAAGGCATTCCCACGCTGGAGCGTGAGGAACGATCATCTCAACTATCGTGCCCGATGCTCCGCGCTTCTGCCCGAAGGGCGTGGGAGTGAGCTTGCTCACGAAGGGCAGGTGCAGGCGCGACTATCGTGCGGCGCTCTGCGTCGCATGCCTTTCTGGACGCTCCGCGTCCTCTTGACGACGCAGAGCGTCGAGAACTGCATTCCCACGCTGGAGCGTGAGGAACGATAACCTCAACTATCGTGCGTGCCCGATGCTCTGCGCTTCTGCCCGAAGGGCGTGGGAGTGAGCTTGCTCACGAAGGGCAGGTGCAGGCCCGACTATCGTGCGGCGCTCTGCGTCGCATGCCTTTCTGGATGCTCCGCGTCCTCTTGACGACGCAGAGCGTCGAGAACTGCGTTCCCACGCGGGAGCGCGAGGAACGATAACATCAACTATCGTGCCCGATGCTCTGCGCTTCTGCCTGAAGGGCGTGTGAGCTTGCTCACGAAGACGCCGGTGCAGTCACTGAGCACTCTGCGTGGACATGCCGCCCTGCTCCATCGCAAAACCCGGTAACCAAGCCCTGCCCCATCACCACGCGACAACGACTAGCCTCATCGAGCCCATTCCTAAAGCAAGGATGCTTCGATGCTGCCCACCATTCGCCTGATGACGTTCGCTCTTGTGTTTCTTCTGCCCGGCTTCGGCAATGCCAGTCAATGCCCTGACTGGCCTGCAGCCAAGGCGCGCAGCGAGGTCACAAACTTGCAACAGCAGATGGCTGCGTGGGACGACAGCTACCACCGCCAGGGCATTTCACCCATTCCGGACGAGCTTTACGATCAGGCGCGGCAGAAGCTGAACCTGTGGCGCTCGTGCTTTGCCGTTTCCACCCCCGAGGCCGATCCGCTAAAGACAGCAGTCGGCCCGTTGCCTCATCCCGTGGCGCACACGGGCGTCAACAAGCTGGCCGACGAAAGCAGCGTCAAGGACTGGCTCAAGGACCGCAACGATCTGTGGATTCAACCCAAGGTCGATGGCGTAGCCGTCACCCTGGTCTACGAAAACGGCCAGCTTGTGCAGGCGATCAGTCGTGGTGATGGGCGCAAGGGGCAGGACTGGACCTCGCAGGCGCGACTGATCAAGGCCATTCCTCAACAACTGCCCCAGCCTGAATCCGCAATATTGCAAGGCGAGCTGTACTGGCGTCTGGACGACCATATTCAGTCAGCATCCGGCAGCGTCAACGCGCGCAGCAAGGTCGCGGGATTGCTGGCGCGGCAGACGATCAGCCCGCAGCAGGCCGACGCCATCGAGCTATTCGTCTGGGACTGGCCGAACGGGCCTGGCGATATGGCGCAACGTCTCGCAGGCCTGCAAGCCATGGGTTTTGAGGACAGCGCGGCCTATTCGCACCCACTGGAAAACTACGCCAAGGCCGCACGCTGGCGCGAGCATTGGTATCGCAATCCCCTGCCGTTCGCCACCGATGGCGTGATCATGCGTCAAAGCCAACGTCCACCCGCGCAACGCTGGCAAGCCAGTGCGCCTTACTGGATCGCCGCCTGGAAACATCCCTACGCCCAGGCACTGGCCGAGGTGCGCAAGGTCAACTTCAAGATCGGCCGCAGCGGCAGAATTACGCCGGTGCTGGAGCTGACCCCGGTACGCCTCGACGACCGTACCGTCAGCCGCATCAGCACGGGCTCGCTGCAGCGCTGGCAAACACTGGATATCAGGCCTGGCGATCAGATCGCCGTGAGCCTGGCCGGGTTGACGATCCCACGACTCGACGGGGTGGTGACCCGTGCTGCCGAACGAGCCGACATAATCATTCCGCGAGCCGAAGACTTTCATGAACTGAGCTGCTGGCAAGCCACACCGGGCTGTGAAAGCCAGTTCCGCGCCAGACTGGCATGGCTCAGCGGCAAGAAAGGCCTGGCGTTGCCCGGCGTGGGTCCAGGGACCTGGAACACGCTTATCGAGAACGGCCAAATCATGGGCTTACTCGATTGGATGACCCTGAATCATGCTGAGCTTGCTAACATTCCCGGCTTCGCTGAACGCAGTAGCGCTAAACTGCTCAACAGCCTGCAGACCGCACGCGAACGGCCGTTTCAGACATGGCTCAAGGCCATCGGACTGCCGCCCACCGGAGGCGCCAGACTGCCCGACAACTGGCACGAGCTGGCTGAACGCAGTGTGGAGCAATGGCAAGCAGAGCCAGGCATCGGTCCTGGTCGCGCAACCAGGCTCAGGGCTTTTTTTCAGGACCCGCAGGTACAGGCACTGAGCCAGCAATTGCAGGCACAGAGCATTTCAGGTTTTAAGTAGCGGACGTTCATTTTTCTGTCCGTATTCAAACGGAGTTCATATGCAGTTTTTATCACCACTGATTCTTTTCACCAGTTGCACGCTGCTCGCCACAACCGTGTTCGCAGACGCTCAGGCCCCGGTGCCGTCCGAATGCCAGATCAAAAGCCAGGAAATCAGCAGCAAGATTCAGGATGCCAAGACCGAGGGCAACAAGGCAGAACAGGCCGGCCTTGAAAAGGCACTCGCCGAGGTCAACGCCAACTGCACCGAAACGTCATTGATCAAACAGCGCAAGCAAAAGGTGCTCGACGCCAAGCAGGAAGTCAGTCGCCGTCAGACCGACCTGAACAAGGCCATGGAAAAGGGCGATCCGGAGAAGATCAACAAGCGCAAGGACAAGCTCGCCGATTCGCGCAAGGAATTGCAGGAAGCGCAGACCGAACTCGAGAAAGTCCAGCCAGACGATTGATCAGGTCGCGACGCTGCGCATGATCGGCAGCGTCGCGAACAGCCTGTCAGGACACGGCCGGGAAAGCCGATACCCCGAACAACGCGATGATCAGGCCCATGCCCACCAGCCAGACAAGCGAGCGCAGTGCGGCCAGATCGGCCAGGTAGAAAATGATGTACAGCAGGCGACTGGTGATAAACAGTACCGCCAGCACATCAATGGTCACCAACTGCGCGTTACCGGCAATGTGCGCAATGATCACCGCTGCGGCAAACGCCGGGGTCACTTCAAAGCTGTTCAACTGGGCAGCATGCGCGCGGCGCGGGAACCCCTCCAGCTTGTCGAGAAAGGCACGCGGATCATGATTATGCCCACTGCCGAATTTGCCGCTGCCGAACTTGGCGATACCGGCACACATAATCGGCAGCAGGATCGCGACCAGCACGCACCAGAAAGCAACTGTCATACGTCCATCCTTATAGGTTCAGCTTCATCTGAAGCATCCGGGCAATACCCGCTCACACACTATGAGCAGGGGGTCAGCGAAAGGTTCTTGAAGAACGACCACCAACCTGACGCATTACACCAGTTTAGGAAAGATCAGGCTGAACGTGGTGAATTGGCCCGGCTCGCTCTGCACCGTCACCTGCCCTTCATGCAGGCTCATGATGGAGCGCACAATCGCCAGCCCAAGCCCGGTCCCGCCCTGCTGTCGCGCGCGGCTGACATGCACCCGATAGAAACGATCGAACAGGCGCGGCAGGTATTCGGCATCAATGCCATCCCCCGCATTGCGCACCGCCAGTGACACTTCATCTTCGTGCGTGGCAAGCGTAAGGGTAATGACGCTGCCGGACAGACCATGGCGAATGGCGTTGGACAGCAGATTGGAAATCGCTCGCTGAATCATCAGCCTGTCCCCGGTCGCCCTGGCGTGCCCATGAACCTGCAGGGTGATGTCGCGATCCTCCGCCGAGGAGGAGAACAGTTCGGCGACCTTGTCTGCCTCCTCGCGAAGGTCGATGACCTCGACCGGCAATGGCGCTGAGGGCTGGCTGACGCTGGCCAGAAACAGCATCTGACTGATCATGCGCGACATGCGCTCCAGCTCTTCGCTGCAGGATTCCAGCGCCTGTTTGTATTCCTCCGACGGGCGCGGTCTGGACAGCGTGACCTGCGCCCGACCCATCAGGTTGTTCATCGGCGAGCGCAGCTCATGCGCGAGGTCGTCCGAGAACTGCGCCAATTGCTGCACATCGCCGTCCAGCCTGTGCAGCATGAAGTTGACGGCATGTGCCAGGTCGCGCAACTCGTCAGGCAGGCCCTTCACTTTCATGCGATGAGACAGGTCGCGGGCCGAGATCAGCGCGGTGACTTTCCTGAATGCCCGCAGCGGCCTGAGCCCGCGACGCACCACCCACCAGACGCCAAAGCCGACCAGCAACAGAATCACCGGCAAGGCCATGCAGGTCGATCTGACGTAAGCGTGCAACAGCGCGGTGTCGCTTTCCCTGTCCATGGACAGCCTGACCAGCACGTCCTGACCGGTCTTGAGGCGTACGGTCCTGTAACCCAGCAGAATCTTGTGGCCCTGGGCGGATTTCAGTTCCTGAAAGCCTGGCGGCAGCGCATCGGTATCGGGAACCGGCAGATTTCGCCCCTCTACGCTACCAACGCTCATCAGCTCTTGCCGAGGGTTGCCCGCGTCGAGCATGGTCAGCGAGAAGCTGTCATGCCCGACGATCTGGTCACGCAGCGTGTGCGGGTACTGGACGATGTCCTCGATGCCCAGAAACCCCTCGCTCATGCTGTGTTCGATCTGCCTGAACTTCTCGCTCAAACTGTCTTCAGCACGTATATCGAGCTGACGGGAAATGGCTGTGTAGGCAAGCATTTCCATGACCAGCACCAGACACCCGATGAGCGCCGCGACCGTCAATCCGAGGCGTGTCGAGAGACGGGTCAGCTTCATTCACGCACTTCCAGTACGTAACCGACGCCACGCAGCGTGTGAATCAGCTTGGTCTCGAAAGGATCATCGATCTTCGCCCGCAGACGGCGGATCGACACCTCCACCACATTGGTGTCGCAATCGAAGTTCATGTCCCAGACCAGAGAAATGATCTGGGTGCGCGACATGACTTCGCCGCTGTGCCGCATCAACAGGTGCAGCAGCGCGAACTCCTTGGTCGTCAGGTCGATGCGCTGGCTGCCGCGGAATGCCCTGTGGCGCCCCTGATCCAGCTCCAGATCGCCGACCTGCAACACCTTGGAGGTGGTGGTCTGCTCGCTGCGGCGCATCAGCGTGCGGACCCGTGCCAGTAACTCGGGAAACTCGAATGGCTTGACCAGGTAATCATCGGCGCCCATTTCCAGGCCCTTGACCTTCTCTTCGAGACGGCCTCGTGCAGTGACCATCATGATGCGCGTACTGACGGTCTTCCTCAGGCGGCTCAACACCTCCCAGCCGTCCATCTCCGGCAGGTTCACGTCCAGTATCACCACATCGTAAGCCTGATGCTGCGCGAGATAGAGACCATCGAGGCCGGTTGCAGCGATATCGACGATATAGCCGCTTTCGGTCAGCCCCTGATGCATGTATTCGGCAGTTTTTGGCTCGTCCTCGACGACAAGGATTCGCATAACCAGGCTTCCTGTTTGATGAACGATGAATGACGATGCCGTGCAGTGTACTGAAAAGAAACGCCCATCCCGCTGGATAACAAAATCGTAATTTTGCAGCAATCCCTCTGATAACTCCGGTTGCATAAAGTCCCCTCAGCCAACTTCAGCGCCCTGGTGCCTGTTTGTTTTTTGCTTTCGATGGGGTGAGTCATGCGACTGGAGAATAACGTGCGCGCTCAGCGTATAGATCGATTGGCAGGGAGTGCGCTATGAGAGTCGCCGCACTGTGCCTGGTGTTGTTACCGTTTGTTGCCCCTGGCATCGCCGCAGCCCAAGGCATCAGCCTGGCTCAGGCACTGGAGGCAGCCTTCGCCCGTAACCCGGAACTTGCCGCAGCCCAGTGGGAGATCGGCGTCGCCGAAGGCGATCGACAGCAGGCCGGGCTGATCCCTAACCCGACCGTGTCATGGGAAGTGGAAGACACCCGCCGCGAGACCAGCACCACCACCGTGATGCTCAGCCAGGCACTGGAACTGGGCGGCAAGCGCGGAGCACGCATCGAAGCCGCCAGCAAGGGCCAGGACGCTGCGCGGCTGGAGCTGGAGCGTCGCGGCAACGAACTGCGGGCCGAAGTGGTTCAGGCGTTCTACGCAGCGGCGCGGGCGCAGGCAGGTCTGGACCTGGCGCGCCAATCCAGGACACTGGCCGAACGCGGCCTGCAGGTTGCCGAGGGGCGTGTTCGGGCAGGCAAGGTGTCACCGGTGGAAGCCACACGCGCCCAGGTACAACTGGCCGAAACCGACCTGCTGGTACGCCGCGCAGAGACCCTGAAAATCAACAGCAACCGCGAACTGGCGCGCACCACCGGTTCGCCGCTCGCCTCTTTCGAGCACCTGGACTACAGCGACCTGTCGCCAGGCAAGCTGCCACCGAGCGCAAAGCTACTGACCGCCCTCAATCAGTCCGCCGAGCTGCGCCTGGCGCAGACCCAGATCGAGCAGCGCGAAGCCGCGCTGGGTTCGGAGCGCGCCAAGCGCATCCCTGACCTGACCGTCAGCGTTGGCAGCCAGTACAGCCGCGAAGAGCGCGAGCGGGTCAACGTCGTGGGCCTGTCGATGCCGCTCCCGCTATTCGACCGGAACCAAGGCAACGTGCTCGCGGCATCACGCCGTGCCGATCAGTCGCGCGACCTGCGTAACGCCGTCGAACTGAAGCTGCGCACCCAGACGCAGTCAGCCCTCGATCAATGGAACACCGCCGCGCAGGAGGTCGAGTCCTTCGACCGCGTGATCCTGCCCGCCGCGCAACGTGCCGTCGACACGGCAACGCGCGGTTTCGAGATGGGCAAGTTCGGCTTTCTCGAAGTGCTGGACGCGCAACGAACGCTGATCTCGGCGCGCAGCCAATACCTCGAATCGCTGGCCACAGCCACCGAGGCCAGAGTCGCCATCGAGCGAATCCACGGTGATCTCAACCGTTTCAGCCTCAACCCCTGACTTTCCTTTTCCGCCTGTATCGAGCGTATCCAAAAGTGCTGCACGCACCTGATCGCCGGGAGCCTTCATGAACAACAAACGAAGCATTGCCATCGCGCTGGCGGTGGTGGTCATCATTGGTCTGGGCAGTCTGACCCTGAACCCGCAGAGGCTGCCGTTCGCAGCCGGACCAGAACCGTCAGCCGATGAGCACGCGCATGAATCCGGGCAGGACCATGCTGAAGAGCCAGGCCACGCCGACGAGGCGAAAAAATCGGACACCGCAGCCTCGGAAGCTTCTCACGAAGAGGAAGAGGGACACATCGAGCTGACTGCCGAGCAGATCAAGGCGGCAGGCATCGAGCTGGCCATCGCAGAACCCCGGCAGATGAGCACGACCGTGACCTTCCCCGGTGAAATCCGCTTCGATGAAGACCGCACTGCGCATGTCGTGCCGCGGGTCAGCGGCGTGGTCGAAGCGGTGAAGGTCGATCTGGGTCAATCGGTGAAGAAGGGCCAGGTGCTGGCGGTGATTGCCAGCCAGCAGATTTCCGATCAACGCAGCGAATTGAACGCTGCACAACGACGTCAGGAACTGACGCGCCTGACCTTGCAACGCGAAAAGAAGCTCTGGGAAGACAGAATCTCGGCCGAGCAGGATTACTTGCAGGCCCGTCAGGACTTTCAGGAAGCCGACATCAACCTGGCCAACGCGCGGCAGAAGATCAGCGCCATCGGTGCCAGCCTGAACCCATCCGCGGGCAATCGCTACGAATTGATCGCGCCATTTGACGCCATAGTCGTGGAGAAACACCTCGGCATCGGCGAGATGGTCAGCGAAGCGAGCAATGCCTTCACGCTGTCCGACCTGTCGCGTGTCTGGGCCACCTTCGGCGTAGCGCCCAGGGATCTGGACAAGGTGGTGGTCGGTCGTCCGGTCATCGTCAGTGCGCCCGACCTGAATGCCCGGGTCGAAGGACGAGTCGGCTACGTCGGCAGCCTGCTGGGCGAGCAGACCCGTGCTGCGGCCGTGCGCGTGACACTGGCCAACCCGCAGGGCGCGTGGCGTCCCGGCCTGTTCGTTTCGGTGGAAGTCGCCGCCGAGCAGGCCAGTGTGGCGGTCAGTCTTCCCGAAACGGCGATCCAGTCGGTCGAGGACAAACCCTCGGTCTTCGTGCGCAACGCTGAAGGTTTTCAACTGACGCCGGTGACACTGGGCCGCAACGATGGTGGCCACGTGGAAATCGTCAAGGGCCTGGCGGCCGGCACACAAGTGGCCACCGCTGGCAGTTTCATCCTCAAGTCGGAGCTGGGCAAAGGCTCCGCCGAGCACGCCCATTGATCTGCGTCCCACGAGTACACCCCCATGTTTGAACGGTTGATTCAATTCGCGATTGAACAGCGCATCGTCGTGATGCTTGCTGTGCTGCTCATGGCTGGGCTGGGCATCGCCAGTTACCAGAAACTGCCCATCGATGCGGTCCCCGACATCACCAACGTACAGGTGCAGATCAACACCTCTGCGCCCGGCTTCTCGCCGCTGGAAACCGAGCAGCGCATCACCTTCGCCATCGAGACCAACATGGCGGGCCTGCCCGGCCTGCAACAGACGCGCTCGCTGTCACGCTCTGGCCTGTCGCAGGTCACGGTGATTTTCGAGGACGGCACCGACCTGTTCTTCGCCCGCCAACTGGTGAACGAGCGCCTGCAGATCGCCAAGGACCAGTTGCCGGAAGGCGTCGATGCGATGATGGGGCCGATCTCCACCGGCCTCGGCGAGATCTTCCTGTGGACAGTCGAAGCGCGCGAGGGCGCGCTGAAGGAGGACGGTACGCCGTACACGCCGACCGACCTGCGGGTGATTCAGGACTGGATCATCAAGCCGCAATTACGCAACGTACCGGGCGTGGCCGAGATCAACACCATCGGCGGTTTTGCCAGGCAGTACCAGATCGCGCCCGATCCGAAGAAGCTGGCGGCCTACAAGCTGACGCTGAACGACCTGGTGGCAGCGCTGGAGCGCAACAACGCCAACGTCGGCGCAGGTTATATCGAGCGCGGCGGCGAGCAGTTACTGATTCGCGCACCGGGTCAGCTGGGCACCGTGGACGACATCGCCAACATCGTCATTGCCAACGTGCAGGGCACGCCGATCAGAATCAGCAGCGTGGCCGAAGTCGGCATCGGCAAGGAAATGCGCTCCGGTGCCGCCACCGAAAATGGCCGCGAAGTGGTGCTCGGCACCGTGTTCATGCTGATCGGTGAAAACAGCCGGACGGTGTCACAGGCCGTGGCCGCCAAACTCGCCGACATCAATCGCACACTGCCCGAAGGCGTCGAAGCGGTAACGGTTTACGACCGCACCAACCTGGTCGAAAAAGCCATCGCAACAGTGAAAAAGAACCTGATCGAAGGCGCGATTCTGGTCATCGTGATTCTGTTTCTGTTCCTCGGCAACATCCGTGCTGCGCTGATCACCGCCATGGTGATTCCGCTGGCCATGCTGTTCACCTTCACCGGCATGTTCACCAACAAGGTCAGCGCCAACCTGATGAGCCTGGGTGCGCTGGACTTCGGCATCATTGTCGATGGCGCGGTGGTGATCGTCGAAAACGCAATCCGCAGGCTGGCGCATGCCCAGCAAAAGCACGGCCGCATGCTGACCCGCAGCGAGCGTTTCCATGAGGTCTTCGCCGCCGCAAGAGAAGCGCGTCGGCCGCTGATTTTCGGTCAGTTGATCATCATGGTCGTGTACCTGCCGATCTTCGCCCTCACCGGAGTGGAAGGCAAAATGTTCCACCCGATGGCCTTCACCGTGGTCATCGCCCTGCTCGGCGCCATGATTCTTTCGGTGACCTTCGTGCCTGCCGCCATCGCCATGTTCGTCACCGGCAAGGTCAAGGAAGAAGAAGGCCTGGTGATGCGCACCGCTCGCCAGCGCTACGCACCGATCCTGAGCTGGGTACTGGGGCATCGCTCGATAGCGTTCGGCATGGCCTTGGTGCTGATCGTGTTGTCCGGCTTCACCGCCAGCCGCATGGGCAGCGAGTTCATCCCAAGCTTGAGCGAAGGCGACTTCGCCCTGCAGGCCCTGCGGGTGCCGGGCACCAGCCTGACACAGTCGGTGGACATTCAGCAGCGTCTGGAAAAAGCCATCATCGACAAGGTCCCGGAAGTGCAGCGCGTGTTCGCACGCACCGGCACCGCCGAGATCGCCGCCGACCCGATGCCGCCCAACATCTCTGACAGCTACGTGATGCTCAAGCCGCAAAGTGAATGGCCGGACCCGGACAAGTCTCGCGAAACACTGATCGCCGACCTGCAAAAGGCCGCCGCCAGTGTGCCGGGCAGCAACTACGAACTGTCCCAGCCGATCCAGTTGCGCTTCAACGAGCTGGTTTCGGGGGTGCGTAGCGATGTGGCGGTAAAGGTCTTCGGCGACGACATGAACGTGCTGAACCAGACCGCCGCAAAAATCGCCGCCACCCTGCAAAAAGTGCCGGGTGCTTCGGAAGTCAAAGTCGAGCAGACCACCGGGCTGCCGGTGTTGACCATCAACATCGACCGCGACAAGGCCGCGCGTTACGGCCTCAACGTGGCCGACGTGCAGGACGCCATCGCCATTGCGCTGGGCGGTCGTCAGGCGGGCACACTGTATGAGGGCGACCGCCGTTTTGACATGGTGGTGCGCCTCTCCGAGCAACTGCGAACCGATGTGGACGGGCTTTCCAGCCTGCTCATTCCGGTGCCTGCGAGTGCCAACAGCAACCAGCAGATCAGCTTCATCTCGCTGTCCCAGGTCGCCAGCCTCGACCTGGTGCTCGGGCCGAACCAGATCAGCCGCGAGAACGGCAAGCGTGTGGTCATCGTCAGCGCCAACGTGCGCGGTCGCGACCTTGGCTCGTTTGTCGAAGAAGCGGGCACCACCATCGACAACGGCGTGCAGATCCCGGCCGGCTACTGGACCAGTTGGGGCGGGCAGTTCGAACAACTGCAATCGGCCGCAAAACGCCTGCAGATCGTCGTGCCGGTGGCGCTGCTGCTGGTACTGGCGCTGCTGTTCATGATGTTCAACAACCTCAAGGACGGCCTTCTGGTGTTCACCGGCATCCCGTTCGCCCTGACCGGCGGCGTCATGGCCCTATGGCTGCGCGACATTCCGCTATCGATCTCCGCAGGCGTGGGCTTCATCGCCCTCTCGGGTGTGGCGGTGCTGAACGGCCTGGTGATGATCGCCTTCATCCGCAGCCTGCGCGAACAAGGCCACTCGCTGCACAACGCCATCAACGAAGGCGCCCTCACCCGCCTGCGCCCAGTGCTGATGACCGCACTGGTCGCCTCCCTTGGCTTCATCCCCATGGCCCTCGCTACCGGGACTGGTGCCGAAGTGCAGCGACCGCTGGCGACGGTGGTGATTGGCGGGATTCTGTCGTCGACAGCGCTGACGTTGTTGGTATTGCCGGCGTTGTATCAGTGGGCGCATCGGCGGGAGGATGAGGCGGCGGTTGAGGCGTTGAAATAGGTTTTTAAGTAAAAGTTGCGCTGATCCAGCTGATGTTACCGTCAACTGGCCCAGCGCAGTCGGCACTGTCTGTAGCCAAAGTCTTACTCCATTTCCAGAAACGCAGCACACCTGCTGGCGAACAATTCAGGTAGACACCGCAGCCTTGAGCAATGATATTTCGAAACATGAAACACGTTACTAGCTAGTTGCCAAATGTGTTGAAATGCAGCCTTGTCACCCAGCGCAGAACGCGTTGCGCCGAAGATACTTAAGATCATGAATTTCCCGCCAGTGTGGGAACTCATTCCCCGCATCGGCCACTAACAGCGCAGTCGCTTGCGCATCGGCGGCAAACAGGATCGACGCTGAACGTTGTGTTTCTTTTCAATTCGCCACACGAAGTGGCCATTTGAAAGACAGGACGTACAGTTTGCGCAAGTAAAGGAGTTACACAATGGACCTGACCTTTGGCACACCTCTCAGCCAGAGCGGACGCCTTCTGCAACTCACCACGCCGCTGGGCGAGCATCAGCTTCAGGCCCTGCGCATGCATGGGGTCGAGCGCATCGGGCGCGTTCCTCGCTACACCCTTGACGCGGTGGTGCAGGACACCGAATACGATCCTGAAAAACTCATCGGCCAGCCGGTCAGCTTGGCGATTCTCTGCGATGACGGTTCTCCCGCGCAGCGTCATGGCCTGGTCGAGAGCGTGCGCTATCTGGGCAATGACGGCGGTCTGCATGACTGGCAACTGGTCTTCGCGCCCTGGTTCAGCCTGCTCGAATACCGACTCGACTGCCGCATCTGGCAGGACAAGAATCTGCCGACAATTCTGGAAGCCGTTTTCTCGATGTACGAGCAGGCCAAGGGCAATTACCGCCTGGACCTGCGACGTGAATACGCCCCGCTGTCCTACGTTACCCAGTTCAATGAAAGTGATGCCAACTTCGTGCAGCGCTGGTGCGAGCAGGAAGGTCTTTTCTGGTACGTCGAGCACACGGCGGACAAGCATTGCATCGTCTTCACTGACACCGTCGACACCCTGCCCACGCTGGCACCGCAGAGCATTCGCTTTCACACCCAGAACGCCACAGAGAAACAGGACGGCATTACCCAGTGGAGCAGTGGCTCGCAGTTGCTCAGCGGCAAGCTGCATTGGCGCAGTGTCGATTACCTGGCCCACGGCCAGCCACGCGAAACCGTGATGCCGGCCTTGCAGGCCGCTTCGGCCCCGCAGGCGCTGGAGCGTTACGAGTATCAGGGCCAGTACGGCTGGCAGAAGCAGGACCGGGGCGAGTGGCTGAGCCGCGTACAGATCGAACAGCGTGAATCCCAGGCACGTCGTGTGCAAGGTCAAAGCGGCGTGCGGCAGATGGAAGCCGGGCGCTGGTTTGAGCTGACCCAGCATCCGCTGTACGAGCGCAAGGCAGCCGAAGAGCGTCAGTTTTTGCTGATCGAAGTCGAGATGTTCGCCGAGAGCAATTTGCCACTGGCCAAGGAGCGCCGCGAAGTGCCGGGTAGTCTGGCGGCGCTGTTCAGATCGGTGCGCCCTGAGCCTTCAGGGCTTGGCGTCGTGAACAAGGTAGCGGACACCTTGGGCGTCGGCAGCCACGGCTTCTTCCTCAATCGCTTCGAAGGCCAGTTGCACAGCGTGCCGTTCCGCAGCCCGTCGGAGCATTTCAAACCCAAAAGCCTCGGCCAACAGACCGCAGTGGTCGTCACGCCCAGCGGCCATGAAGTGTTTACCGACACCTTGAACCGGATTTGCGTACGCTTTCACTGGGACCGCCTGTCTCAGGATGGCGAGTTGGGCTCCTGCTGGCTGCGCATGATGCAACCGAGTAGTGGTCCGGACTGGGGCAGCGTACATGTGCCGCGTGCCGGTGAAGAAGTGGTCATCACCTTTCTGGACAACGACATTGATCGGCCACTGGTCATGGGCCAGGTCTACGGCGGCCACAAACCCGCCTGGCACTCCAGCGGCTTGATGGCCGGTTACAAGAGCAAGGAAGTCGGCGGCGGCGGTTTCAACCACTGGGTGATGGACGACTCGACCGGCCAGGTTCGCACCCAGATCCACAGCAGCCACGGGCATACCCAGCTTAACCTTGGTTACCTGATCGACCAGCGCGGCAACAACCGCGGTGGCCTGCGTGGTACCGGGTTCGAACTGCGCACCGATGCTTACGGTGCCCTGCGCGCCCAGCAGGGTCTTTACCTCAGCACCTGGAAACGCAGCGGTGCCCAGGGCGCACAGATCGATGCCAGCGAAGCGCAGCAGCAACTGAAAAACAGCGAGCAACGCGTCAAGACCCTGTCCGACACCGCGCAACAGCACAATGCCCTGCCCATGCAGGAAGGCCTGGACAGCCTCACCCAGCTCAATAGCGATGCCGACGTGACCTACGGCAGTGACGACGGCAGCCCGAGCCAAGGCCCCGGCGAGCAGCAACGCAACGGCGGCGATACCGCCTGGGCGATCCGCAGCGGCGGACGCGGCAAGACACCGGGTTACCAGCAGCCATTGCTGATCGCCTCCTCCCCTGCCGACATCGCCACCGCCACGCCGAAAAGCACCCACCTGCACAGCGGCAAGCACCTGACCCTGAGCACCGGCGAAGACGTCAGCATCGCCAGCGGCAAATCCCTGCTGGCCAGCGTCGCGCAAAGCATCAGCCTGTTCGCGCAGAATGCTGGAGCCAAACTGTTCGTGGCCAAAGGCAAGATCGAGTTGCAGGCGCAAAGTGATGCGATGGAGCTGACCGCGCAGCAAGGGGTGAAAATCACCTCGACCGCTGCCGGAATAGAAATCGCTGCTCAGGACGGCATATTGCTTACCAGCGGTGGTGGCTACATCCGCATCAAGGACGGCAACATCGAGATTCACGCGCCGGGGACGATTGATGTCAAAGGGGCGAAGAAGACGTTTAGTGGGCCAGCCCAGCTTAATCGCGACCACCCTGCCTGGCCCGAGTCCTCGGTGACCCAAGCGCTTACCTTTTATGCTGGGCAAACCAACGCCGGAAGCTCTAGTGCATGAGCTGGTATGCCTTACACGTTGCGCGACGGGGCATCAGTCGTCAAAAAAGGCGTCATGGATAAAACCGGGGCAATTGACGTTGATCACCACCCCACAACCAGCAATTACACGCTAGAACTGGCCAATGGCGTGAGTTACGACATTCCGGTCGGCGGGCAGTACCAAGGCGAGCAAAGCAATGCCGAATTCGCCAACAGCGGATTTCATCGCCATAGCAACCAAACGGGTTCAACGAACTCTCGGGCAGGAACTGAGAGCAAGTTCCGGGCCCTGTACACCTCACTGAACAACCCAGAATCAGAATCGGAAACGTGATGGGAACGACTAACCCATTCGAGACCAGAGTTGCGACCGGCATGCATCCTGATGAACCTGCAGAACGGCCATGGCCTGTGCGATCAACTGTCAGCCATCCAGCTCGCCTCTCCGATCAGGCAGCGTGTCAAAAACTATAAGGACGAAACGCTCATGGAATCGCCACTTCCCCGCCTCAACAACATAACAGTGCCCATCGCACTCTCGCACACCAACAGCGCCAGGATTGTTCAGCGTTGGTTCGTCGAGGACAGCGAATTCAGCCCGACTCCAGCCACCTACCGACCGCTGGTCAACGGAGAGGAAGCGTTCAAGGCCGTCTATGAGGCCATTGCCAAGGCTGAAAAATCCGTCGAAATCATCTGCTGGGGCTTCCAGCCTTCCATGTATTTCATCCGCGACGGATCCCACCCCTGCATTGGCGAACTGCTCAGGATCAAGGCTGCCAACGGTGTGAAGGTACGCATACTGGGCTGGGAAATGCCCTTCAACTCCGCAGGCGTAGCAGGCGAAGGTAATCTGCCGGGCAAAGGTGTAATCCGGATAAAATCCCGGGCCATGCAAAGCTCCACGCCTGATCAGTATGACTACGATCGCGACTGGTTCTCCGAATGCGCGGTGTCCGATGGCAAGGCGGCTGAGCGAGTCAAAGGCAAATCTCCAGTGTTCGTGAGTCGTGGCTTCAGCGCCAATGAACGGTTAGAGATCAAGCACTGGGTGAAGTATGAAGCGCTCGATCCCAATATCAGCGTGGGCATGCGCCTCGTCCTGAGCGCCAGCGCCTCGCACCACCAGAAAAGTGTACTGGTCGACTATGAACTGCCCAGCGCGGTCGGCTTTGTCATGGGCCACAATTCGCTGGACGAATATTGGGACACCGATCAACACTCGGCACTGAACCGTGAAGAAGGCACCAAGCCTGAGCCCTATCTAGGCTCGCGCGGCTCTACGCCACGCCAGGACATCTCGTGCATGTTGTCCGGGCCGATCCTCCACGATGTGCACCAGAACTTCGCCATCGCCTGGCGCAAGGAAACCGGCGAGGACCTGCTCGCCTGCCGCGATTGCGATCCGACCTCCAATCGTCTCCAGTTCCAGAACGGCACGCGGTTGATGATGCAACTGTTGCGCACCCAGGCCCAGGTGGGCCAGCCCAAAACCAACCGCAAGCACAAGGATGACGTAGGCGACCATGAAAAACCTGTCTTTGACATCCAAAGCGGTTACATGGTGGCTGCCAACAACGCCACCCAGTTCATCTACATCGAAAACCAGTACTTCCGCTGGCCGCCGCTGGCCGATCACCTCAAGACCCTGGCAGGGAAATACTTCAAAGCAGGCCGCAAGGAGCCCCTCTATCTTTTTGTCGTCACCAATGACACCAAGGACGGGGTTGGCATGGGCACAGCCAAGACCCAGGAAATGCTCGCCAGCCTCGGCAGGGCAGAAACCATTCCGGCCATCACCAAGCTGCGAATGATCAAGGAGATGAAAAGTGAAGCCCCGGTCAGACCTCGGCCGGACGGGCCAAATGATCGGGCCGAGCAGAGAAAGCTGGACGAATGGCAAGCGGAGATGGACCGGAAAACCAAGGAGATTGAAACTTCCAACTTGGTAGCCAAGGAAGTGCCAGGCTTGAAGATTCATGTTTGCTCACTGGTCGCGCGCGATTTGCAAGATGGCCAGCCCTGGATGCCGGTCTACATCCACTCCAAACTGATGATCGTCGATGACGTCTACACCACACACGGCTCGGCCAACATCAACACTCGAAGCATGATGGTGGATAGCGAACTGAACATCTGCCATGAGCATCCGGAGTTTAGTCAGCCGTTGCGGCGGCGGTTGTGGGATCTGCATACGAGGGGGGGAGGGGCGCAGGATGATCCTGAGGAAGCATTCATGGCATGGCATGGCATGGCATGGCATGGCATGAAATAATTAAACAGAATAGAGAGTTTAAATCAAAAAACTCATCACCTAGTGCACCTCTTGTCGAATTCTATTACAGCAAAACCAACATGACGGACTTTGACTGATGCGCTTAACTACGTTGCTCTCAATCTTGCTGTTGGTTGCCTGTAGCTCCGGCAACGCCATTACTTTACGGACAAAGGACACTCCATTGAATCAACTGAGCGAAGTCAACGCCAAACTGGCATTTACCTGCGTACACGAGAAAATCCCGACCCCTTCAGCAGAAACGGATGTGCTGTTCCAGTACGCGCGCTGGTTGCAAAAAAATAACCAGATCCAGCAGGATAAAACGGTCGACGTCGAAATTGGCAGATTGTATCGCATCGCGGCAGAAAACAACCACTACAAGGCCAATATCAACCTGCAGAACGGTGCCATGCGTGGCCAGTTCAAGCTCACTGGAGGGGAAAGATTACGACTTAGCCAACAGCTGATAGATGCGCATGTGGCTTCGGGGTATTACATGATCGCAATCTATCTTCAAAAGGGCGCGGCGGGTCTACAACAAGACGAGGATATGTCCCTGCGATACTTTCGCAAAGCGGCAGATGAGGGAAGCGCGCAAGCACAAGCCTTTGTCGCCGACAAGCTTGCACCAATTGACATCGCACCAGATATCGCTAGGCAAATGAGACGCTGCGCGGCTGAGCAGGGTAACAGCGAGGCGGCAGTTGCTTTGGGCTTTGATCTAAAGACAGATAAAAAATATCAAGAAGCACTTGAGGCATTCCAGCGCGGTGTTGCATCAGGTGATGAAACTGCAGCTTCTTTTCTAGGCAAAATATTTCGTAATCCTAAGCCCGATGATCGCATGTACTATATGGATCAAAAAGAAGATCTTCACCGTGCTGAGCGCTACAAGCAAATTAGCAAGATATTGAATAGATTGTCCTACGCCAATCCAAAGGTCCCCGAAATCAACGAAATCGTCCCCCTGCCACCAGCCAAACTCCCAGCCTGGGATGGCAAGCTGAAATGGGTTGAAGAGCGTGAAGCCAACATCCCGCCGCCTAAACCCTCTGAAGCGCTGATTGAGCAACTAGCCAAGGCCATGGTGCTTGACCCTAAAACGGGCAAGCCATTGCCGGGCTCTCCGGTTTACAGCAAGGAAGACTGAATATAGGGCGGTAGAGGCTTTCTGTTACGAGCCAGATTCTGCATGTGCCTAGAGTGATCTGCACATGCAAATCTCTGCCCAAACTCAAACCCGACACGCTCTCGTTGAACCTTATTATCGCGACGCTACTATGACGGACCATGACTGATGCGCCTGACTTTGTTGCTTTCAAGCCTGCTGTTGGCCGCCTGCAGCTCCGGCAATGCCCTTACCTCACGGACGAAGGACGCGCCGCTGAATCAGTTGAGCGAAGTCAACGCCAAGCTGGCATTTACCTGCGTACACGAGAAAATCCCGGCCCCTTCGGCAGAAACGGACGTGCTGTTCAAGTACGCCCGTTGGTTGCAGAAAAACAATCAGATCCAGCAGGATGAAACGGTCGATATCGAGATCGGAAGACTGTATCGCATCGCGGCAGAAAACAACCATTACAAGGCCAACGTCAATCTGCAGAACGGCGCCATGCGTGGTCAGTTTAAGCTCGCTGGGGGGGAACGACTACGCCTTATCCAGCAGTTGATAGATGCACATGTGGCTTCGGGATATTACATGATCGCCATCTATCTTCAAAAGGGCGCGGCGGGTCTGCAACAAGACGAGGATATATCCCTGCGCTACTTTCGCAAAGCGGCAGATGAGGGAAGTGCGCAAGCGCAAGCATACGTTGCCGAAAAACTCGCGCCTACTGATATTGCACCGGATATTGCAAGACAAATGCGTCGCTGTGCTGCCGAGCAAGGTAACGGCAAAGCAGCCGGAGCATTAGGTGTACATTTGAAAACGGCTAAACAATATCAGGCCGCTCTTGAAGCTTTTCAGTTAGGAGTCGCAGCAGGCGACGAGAGCTCAGCGTCTTTTTTAGAGAATGGTTTTCGCGGCCCTAAGTCAGATGATCGCTTGTATTATATAGGCCAGACAGAAGACCTTGAACGAGCGCAACGTTACAAGCAAATTGGCAAGGTATTGGGTAACTTATCCTACGCCAACCCAAGCGTCCCAGAAATCAACGAAATCGTTCCCCTGCCACCAGCCAAACTCCCGGCCTGGGATGGCAAGTTGAAATGGGTTGAAGAACATGAAGCCAACATCCCGCCGCCCAAGCCCTCCGAAGCGCTGATCGAGCAACTGGCCAAGGCCATGGTGCTTGATCCTAAAACAGGCAAGCCGTTGCCAGGCTCTCCGGTCTACAGTAAGGAAGATTGATCACAGATCCATGTGCCAAGCAGAGATTTACATGTGTCGACAGTGATCGGCACATGCAAATCTCTGCCCAAACTCAAACCCGACGCGCGCTCGTTGAACTTTATTATCACGACGCTACTATGACGGACCATGACTGATGCTCCTGACTTTGTTGCTTTCAAGCCTACTGTTGGCCGCCTGCAGCTCCGGCAATGCCCTTACCTCACGGACGAAGGACGCGCCGCTGAATCAGTTGAGCGAAGTCAACGCCAAGCTGGCATTTATCTGCGTACACGAGAAAATCCCGCCCCCTTCGTCGGAAACGGACGTACTGTTTCAGTATGCGCGCTGGCTGCAGAAAAATAACCAGATCCAGCAGGATGAAACGGTCGACGTAGAGATAGGGAGACTGTATCGCATCGCGGCAGAAAACAACCACTACAAGGCCAATGTCAACCTGCAGAACGGTGCTATGCGTGGCCAGTTCAAGCTCACTGGAGGGGAAAGATTAAGACTTAGCCAACAGCTGATAGATGCGCATGTGGCTTCGGGGTATTACATGATCGCCATCTATCTTCAAAAGGGCGCGGCGGGTCTGCAACAAGACGAGGATATGTCCCTGCGATACTTTCGCAAAGCGGCAGATGAAGGAAGCGCGCAAGCGCAATCCTACGTGGCTGAAAAGCTCGCCCCCATTGACATTGCACCGGACATAGCACGTCAGATGCGCAGTTGTGCAGCGTCACAAGGCAATGGTGATGCGGCTTTGGCATTAGGAGTTAATCTATCGTAAGCGGATGGCGAACACACCTTCTGAAATCCAGCATTAAGGGCGATGGTGTCCGCGTATTTTTAGCGGACGCGATCACCCTTATCGCCAGGATTTCCATGCGCCAACGAAGCTCTTACCCCAAACCCTTCAAGGCCCAGGTCGTGCAGGAATGCCTGCAACCAGGCGCCACGGTTTCCAGTGTTGCCATCAGCCACGGCATCAACGCCAACGTGATCCGCAAGTGGCTGCCGATTTACCGCGACAAGGCCCCCGCGCCACTGCCCGCGTTCGTGCCGCTACATCCGACGCCCAAGCGGTACGCTGATGAAACTGCGGTTATTGCACTGCCGCTGGGCGAGAAAACTATCACGGTCAAATGGCCCGTCTCCGACCCGGACGGCTGCGCGCGCTTCATCCGCAGCCTCTCGCAATGATCCGTATCGACACCATCTGGCTCGCCACCGAGCCCATGGACATGCGCGCCGGTACCGAAACTGCGTTGGCCCGTGTGGTTGCGGTATTCGGTGCGGCGAAGCCGCACTGTGCTTATCTGTTCGCCAATCGCCGTGCCAACCGGATCAAAGTGCTGGTGCATGATGGCGTGGGCATTTGGCTTGCCGCACGGCGGCTGAACCAGGGGAAGTTTCATTGGCCTGGCACTCATCGCGGCCTGAAAATCGAACTCGACGCTGAACAACTTCAAGCGCTGGTGCTCGGTTTACCATGGCAGCGGGTTGGCGCCAACGGCACAATTACATTGCTCTGAACCTCGCCTTTTAGCTGTGGCAGGAGGGTTGCTTTGGTAAAATCCATGGCATGACTTCCTCGCCCAATCTCGACCAAATGACACCCGATCAACTGCGTGCGCTCGCTGCACAGTTGCTGTCGAAGGTCGACACCATGGGCCGAAAGATCCTTCGTGACGAGACGATCATCGAGCAGCTCTCTCACGAGATTGCCATCCTCAAGCGCCACAAGTTCGCCAAGCGCAGCGAGCAAATCAGCCCGGCACAAGGCAGCTTGCTGGATGACTTGCTCAATACCGACCTCGAAGCCATCGACGCCGAGTTGAAAGCACTTCGTCCCGCCTCGGCGCCAGACGAACCACACCAGCAGCCTAAGCGTGCCCCGTTGCCGCCGCAGTTCCCACGTACCGTAATCCGTCACGAGCCGGAGAGCACTCAGTGCACCTGCGGCTGCCAACTTCAGCGCATCGGTGAGGACATCAGCGAGAAGCTGGATTACACCCCGGGCGTGTTTACCGTTGAGCAACATGTGCGTGGCAAGTGGGCCTGCCGCCAGTGCGAAACACTGATCCAGGCGCCGGTGCCGGCACAGGTCATCGACAAGGGTATCCCCACTGCCGGGCTGCTGGCCCATGTGATGGTGGCCAAGTTCGCTGACCACCTGCCGCTGTACCGGCAGGAAAAGATCTTTGGCCGAGCTGGCTTGGCCATCCCACGCTCGACATTGGCTCAGTGGGTGGGCCAAACCGGCGTGCAACTGCAACCGCTGGTGGATGCACTGCGCGAGGCGGTGCTCGCCCAGCGGGTCGTGCACGCCGATGAAACACCGGTGCAGATGCTGGCACCGGGTGAAAAGAAAACACATCGGGCTTACGTCTGGGCCTACTGCACAACACCGTTCTCGGCACTGAAGGCCGTGGTCTACGACTTCAGCCCAAGCCGTGCTGGCGAACACGCCCGCAACTTCCTGGGCACGTGGAACGGCAAGCTGGTCTGCGATGACTTCGCGGGCTACAAGGCCGGCTTCGAGCAGGGCATCACCGAAATTGGCTGCATGGCTCACGCCCGGCGCAAGTTCTTCGACCTGCATGTGACGAACAAAAGCCAGTTAGCCGAACAGGCGTTGCACTCAATCGGTGGCCTGTACGAGGTCGAACGGCAGGCCAAAGACATGAGCGATGAGGATCGCTGGCGATTACGCCGGGAAATAGCGGTGCCCATAGCAGGAAAGTTGCATGAGTGGATGCTGGCTCAGCGCGACCTTGTGCCCGAAGGCTCGGCCACGGCCAAGGCCCTGGATTACAGCCTGAAACGCTGGGTAGCGCTGACGCGCTACCTGGATGATGGTGCTGTGCCCATCGACAACAATCAAGTCGAGAACACGATTAGGCCGTGGGCACTTGGTCGCTCGAACTGGCTCTTCGCAGGATCGCTGCGCAGCGGTCAACGCGCGGCAGCGATCATGAGCCTGATCCAGTCGGCACGCATGAACGGGCATGATCCGTACGCGTATCTCAACGATGTGCTGAATCGCTTGCCGACGCAGAAGGCTAGTGAGATAGGGCAATTGCTACCGCATCAGTGGGTGCCGGCCTGGCTTACTCAACGAGAGTTTTGAATGGACGACATTTCGAGAATCCAATCGATTATTTCAAGTGATCCCGTTCGTTGGCGTTTACTTGAAATTGTGCACTCGCTCAAATTGCCAGATTGCTGGATCGGAGCAGGTTTCGTTCGAAACGCGGTTTGGGATTATTTGCACGGGCGCGTTTCGTCTCCAGTATCAACAGATGTTGATGTCATCTGGTTCAATGCTGAACGTTGCACTCCCGAGGAAGATGCAGCATTGGAGGCCGTCCTTAGCGGATTAGAACCGACCGTAAAGTGGTCTGTGAAAAATCAAGCACGAATGCATATTCAGAATGGTGACGAACCATACTTGTGTGCGATCGACGCAATGCGCTATTGGCCTGAAACCGCAACGGCGGTGGCTGTCAGGCTACGAGACGAAGGCTCATGCGAGATCGCTGCCCCGCTGGGAGTTGATGACCTTTTGGGGTTGGTCATCCGGCCAGCTGGTAGGTTTGTCACGGAAAAAAATACGATTTATCAAGACCGCTTCAAGTCCAAAAACTGGATGAAGATATGGCCGCAGCTCAGTCTTGCGCCCATAGCGGTACCTCCTACCCCTTCCGAAAAAGCAACTTAGCCGGACGCTGCCCTTTAGGAGAGAACCATCAAAGCCTTATCAATTGTACGGCCCAGCGGCGCTCGAATCGCTTCTGGGGAGAAAACCCTCGAAGTTCGTCGTTGGCATCCAGACTTAGATCCTTCCGAGGATCTCCTGATTGTTGAAAACGGGCGATTTCTCCATATCGATGGTGACGAAGACGATGACGGTATTGCTGTCGCAATCGTGCGCGTGAAAGCTGTGCGCCCATTCGCCCTCGTTGACATGCAAGCAGCCTGTGCAAGTTATTTTCAGGATGGCTGGCTCGCATGGGAGTTGAGTGACTTGAGGCCGGTCACTCACCCAGTGATCACCCGTGCGGCGCGTGGCATCTACGAGGTAGATTTCTTGTTTTCAGATGGAGGATGCTGATGATCATCAAGCGAGAAGTGGAAGTGGTAGGCGTGTAGCTAGATTAAATCTTAGAAATCCTAGAGCATCTTTGTAAATCTGATGCCATGCATCAGAGGGCTCGCTCACCAATGGATGCCAAAAGAATCTGAACTCATGCCCTCCGTCATCTTCAGCATGATGAACCCAGGTATCGGGGAGGTCTTGTGCGACGTGACACTCATGGAATGCCCATGTGTGCCCTGTTATATGGGAGCGCCACGTTCCCAGATGTCGCACTACCCTGCCTTGAATTCCTGCCTCTTCTACCAGTTCTCGCACAGCGGCCACATCAGTAGACTCACCGGGCTCGACACTTCCTTTGACCAATTGCAGACCTGCCAATGGATGCTCAAAAGCCAAGATTTCTAGCGCTTGACGGCTCCGTAGCACCACCGGGCAAGCTTTATCTACCATCATGACGTTTTCTCCTTGGCTGGTAATTTTGCGTGCTGAGCGGGTTGGAAAGCCTAGGTGAAGTCAGCCGGCAAGGGAATCAGATTCACGTGTGGCATCTTCAAGATCTATTAGCATCCGCTTACGACTCAGGCGGGTATGGGATATCTTGCTGACCTCGAAACCGACTTGTATTCATGGAGGAAAAATTGCGGATTTACATTACAGGTGCTTCGTGTGCGGGCGTGACCACTTTGGGTCAAAACCTCGCAACTCTGCGCGGTGTACGACATGTCGATGTCGATGATTTTTTCTGGATGCCCACGAACCCTCCTTTTACGACCAAGCGACCTGCCAGTGAGCGCGTGTCATTGATCCAGCAAGAATTCGGTGACGATGATTGGGTGTTGACCGGTTCTTGTATGGGTTGGGGCGATGCGCTGATTACCCATGTCGATCTTATTGTGTTCGTTGTAACGGCAACACCCGTTCGCCTTGACCGGCTGGCCGCACGTGAGAAGGAACGCTTTGGAAATCGGATTGCACCCGGTGGTGACATGCATGGGATACATGTGGCCTTTCGGGAATGGGCCTCGCAGTATGACAATCCGAACTTTTCAGGGCGCAACCGAGCGTGGCACGAGGCGTGGATATCAGAGCAAACAGCTCCGGTCTTACGGATTGACGGGGTGAACTGTGCTGAAAAGATGTAACCGTCCGGGCAAGTCATCTAGCGTAGCTGGCTCTATTGTTTTACGAGATTGCGCAACGATGAAGCTCAGCCCTCAATGTCGATCAGGGACTGCCGGGCATCATCACCCCAGTCAGACCCGATCAAAGCACTTTCTCGTGCTATCAACAATTGAAACGCTTGAGATTCCTTTCAAGCGTTGCTGGATAACTTAAACTTGCCGACTACGCTGCGAAGTTCATTAGCGAGCAATGAAAGCTCGTCAGCCGTTACGGCGTTGTCCTCTACGCCTTCCATGACGATTAAGCTGCTGTTTCGAATGCCGATGACGTTGCGATTGATATCCTCTGAGACCGAATGTTGCTGCACCGCCGCACTTGCAATCTGAGTGTTCATGCCCACAATTCCGTCTACTGCTTCATTGATCTGGTTCAGGCTGCCAGACGCTTGGCTCGCTGCCTGAATGCATTCCCTAGCTCGGGTTTGCCCAGCTTTCATCTGTTGAACAGCGGCATCAGTAGCGCCTTGCAACTGTTGGATGATCCGTCGAATTTCTTCTGTGGAGTTTTGTGTGCGCGAGGCCAGAGTCCGCACTTCGTCAGCCACGACCGCGAAACCACGGCCTTGCTCGCCAGCTCGCGCCGCCTCGATGGCCGCGTTGAGGGCCAGCAGGTTAGTCTGATCCGCGATGGTACTGATGACCTCGATGACACCACCGATTTCTTTGCTGTGTGTCGCTAACGCTTCGACTTTGCTTGCACTGAGCTCCACTTCGTTGGCCAACGCCTCAATAGCGGCACTTGTTTCAATCATAACTTTCAAGCCGTCGTTAGACGCACTGCTTGCAGATTCAGCGGCACGTGCTGCGCCCTCGGTATTCTGGGCCACGTCGGCAACGCTCGCGGTCATTTCGTTGATGGCAGTAGCAACCTGCTCGGTTTCAGCCTGTTGTGAGTTCATTGAGGCTTTGGCTTGGCCTATGGAGATCTCTAGTCGCTTTGCCGCATCTGAGACTGAATGCGAGCTACGCTCCACCTGGCTCAGTGAGCCAGAGAAGGCCGTTACCATGCGGTTAAGTCCCTCGCCTACATCACCGATTTCATCGTGGCTGTTGATTCGGACGCGCGCGCTCAGATCGCCTTGAGCAATACGTGCCGTCACAGCTAGGAGCTCATCAACCCCAATCCGCAGAGCCTTGTAGATGCCGACGAACGCATAGAGCAGCAGTATCGCAATGGCGATAAATAGCTCAGTGCCGAAAGTACGCTCATTACTCAGTGTATTCAGACGCTCATCAATTCGAATTCGCAGCGATTCCTGCATCTGATCCTGAGCTTTGTAAAACTGAGCAACGACGGCGTTT
Organism: Pseudomonas cerasi; assembly: GCF_900074915.1. Classification (GTDB taxonomy): domain Bacteria; phylum Pseudomonadota; class Gammaproteobacteria; order Pseudomonadales; family Pseudomonadaceae; genus Aquipseudomonas; species Aquipseudomonas cerasi. The sequence goes on along the minus strand of NZ_LT222319.1, from coordinate 374,829 downwards.
CCACGCTCGCCCAAGGTGTTGGCATTCACGTTTGAGCGCTTGCTCGGATCAAGGTAGTCCACCAGGTCTTTACGCAGATTTTCCAGGTCGGTAATGGCTGTTGTTACAGACGGCTGAACTACACCAGATAATTTCGGCTCTTCTCGGCGAAGCAGGGAAAGGCTCTGCTGCAACTCTTGACGCATTAGCAGCTCCTGTTTCAACAAAGTCTGGGCAAAAATACGAGTGGTGTCGTCCAGAGGACGGTCAGCGCTAAAACCGCTGGCCAGACCGCGAATCTGTCCGACCAGATTTATTTGCCGAGGCAGACGTATAGAGCTCAGATCGATGAGGTACAACGAACCTGCGTCTTCGTCCAAAATCATGCCGGAAGTGGCCGTAATGTAGTAAACGAAATTCATTAGGTCGGTTAACTGGTCGTTCCACGCGGAAAAGATCACCAAAGGTGCTTCGCCTGCTTTGGCGCGTTCAACCAGCTGCACACTAGCGGTACGCAACGTCTGAACTCGGTCTGTCGTTGCCAGTTGGGTGCTAAATTTTGCGTCCTGCGCAGCAAGAGTCGCATAGGCATCGTTAAGCTTTTCAGCATTGCGTGCTGCATTGGCTACTGCGTTGGTGTCACCGCTGAGCATGCCGTGTGTCAGCGCCCTCTGAATCATGGTTAGACGCAGGATAGGGGTGACGTCCAACAAGTATTGTTGACCCACCTGTTCATGCTTGATGCCCGTGATGCTCGTGTTCAGTGAAAGCATCGCCCGGGTGCCTAGCAGGAGCAGAGGAATCAGGACAATAAATCCCAAAATTGCGAATTTCATGGGGAATCGAACACGGTTGGTAACGAACAGGGCAGGCGCTAATAAATTCATCGGGTTCTCGATCACTCAAGGTCTGTGAGTGCTTTCTTAGGCGTTAAAAAGTGCCCATCTCTCATTTATGGTTATGAGGTAATGAAAGCATTCCAAGAGATCTTCCTCAAAAGCCGCTTACTCTCCTTTGTTACAGGATCGAATTGCCGCGCTTCTCTTGGTACGAAAACTATCGGCTGAACCGGGCGAAGCTGTAGGGAGGAATGCATGGATAACCAGCATAAAGGCTGAGTAGACCGGTAATGGCACCAGTTGGAGGTGCGTCCGGGCATCCCGTCTTGCGCAACTAAACCGGTCGCCACCTATGCGGTAGTAGCTCCGCAATCTCACTTGCCCGCTGCGTCGGCAGGCGCGTGAGGACGTCCTTCAAATAAGCATACGGATCATGGCCGTTGAGTCGCGCCGATTGGATCAAACTCATGATCGCCGCTGCACGTTTACCGCTGCGTAACGATCCCGCGAACAGCCAGTTCGAACGCCCAAGAGCCCACGGCCGGATTTGATTCTCGCACCAGTTATTATCGATGGGCACGGCACCGTCATCGAGATAGCGCGTCAGCGCTATCCAGCGTTTGAGACTGTAATCCAGCGCCTTGGCGATGGCCGAACCCTCAGGCACAAGCTGTCTTTGGGCGATCATCCAGGTATGAAGTGCGTCGGCGATTGGCGCTGCTTTTTCCTGCCGTATTCGCTGCCGATCACCCGGCTCCAGCTCTCGGACTTCTCGTTCAGCTTCGTACAAGGCCGCGATGTAGTTCAGCGCTTTTTCGGCGACCTGGCTCTTGTTGGTCACGTGCAAGTCGAAGAACTTCCGGCGGGCATGGGCCATGCAGCCGATCTCCGTAACGCCCAGTTCAAAGCCTGCCTTGTAGCCGGCAAAGTCATCGCAGACCAGCTTGCCGTTCCAACTGCCCAAGAAGGCTCGGGCATGTTCGCCAGCGCGGCTCGGGCTGAAGTCGTAAACGACCGCCGCCAGGTTGGAGAACTGACTGGTGGCATAGGCCCAGACGTAAGCGCGATGAGTTTTTTTCGCACCAGGCGTCAGCATTTGTACCGGCGTCTCGTCGGCGTGAACGACGTCGTGCGTCAGCACGGCTTCGCGCAGCGCATCAACCAGCGGCTGTAATTGCACGCCGCAGTTGCCCACCCACTGCGCCAAGGTCGAACGGGCGATGGGCAGCCCGGCGCGGCCGAAGATTTTCTCTTGGCGATACAGCGGCAGATGGTCGGCAAACTTGGCCACCATGATGTGGGCCAGCAGGCCTGCGGTCGGGACGCCTTTGTCGATGACGTGCGCCGGTACCGGCGCCTGGATCAGTGTTTCGCACTGTTCGCAGGCCCACTTTCCACGGATGTGGCGTTCGACTGTGAACACGCCGGGCGTGTAGTCGAGCTTTTCGCTGGCGTCTTCGCCGATGCGTTTGAGGGCACAGCCACATTGGCAGTGGCTGTTGTCCGGTTCGTGATGGATCAGTGTGCGAGGAAACTGCGGTGGCAGCGGTGCGCGCTTGGGTTGCTGGCGCACTTTGGCTTCGACAGGTGCCGGTTGCAGCGCCTCAAACTCGGCTTCGATAGCGGCGATATCCGTATCGATCAAGTCGTCGAGCAGGCTGGCTTGATCCGGGCTCAACTGCTCGCTGCGCTTGGCAAACTTGAAGCGTTTGAGCAGCGCGATCTCGTGGGCCAGCTTCTCGTTGACCGATTTGTGATGAGTGATTTGCTTGTCCATCGTCTCGACGCGCTGGATCAACTGCGCCGCCAAGGCACGCAGTTCTTCAGGGTTTAATTGATCGAGATTCGGATGCGAAGTCATGCCGCCGATTTTGCCAGAGAGGGCTAGTGGCGGCGATAGACTGATGGGCCAATTGCGCTGGCAAGCAGGCCATGGCAGGCGAATTAGAGCACCGTGATGGCTGCTCCGGAACCGACGCGTTGCCAAGGCAAGCCGAGCACCAAGGCTTGAAGTTGCTCTGCATCCAACTCGACTTCAGAGCCGTGCCGCACGCCCGGCCAAAAAAAACGTCCTTGATTCAAGCGCCGGGCAGCAAGCCAAATCCCCAAGCCATCATGCACCAGCACTTTCATGCGATTGGCACGACGGTTGGCAAACAGATAAGCACAGTGCGGCTTCGCCGCACCGAACACCGCCACGACCCGCGCCAGCGCAGTTTCAGTGCCTGCGCGCATGTCCATGGGCTCGGTGGCAAGCCAGATGGAGTCGATGCGGATCATCGCAGCAGGTCTCGCAGGAAAGCAGAACACGCCGCTGCATTTTCTGCCGGCCAACTCACCACGACTACGCCTTTTGAATGCGGCACTTCGATTCGGATCGTGGCAGGAAGGGCCTGATGCATCGGCACCGGCGGCGATGTCTTGACCGGGATGAAGGCGGTTTGAAGTGTCAGGTTTTTCTGTGCATGCACCCGAATCCATTTATGGACGAGGTTTGCATTGAGGTTGTGGGTCAAGGCGACATTGGCAATTGAAGTGTCAGGTTGGGCGCACTCAGCAATGACCTGGGCCTTGAAGGACTTGGAATAGGAACGGCGTTCTTGTGGCATGGGCGTCCGCTTAAAAAGGCTAAAAATGGTGTCCACCTATATTTGGGTGGACACCATCGCCTCAAGCGACGGTGTCAGGAAGGTGTGTTGCCCGGACGGTTACAATCTATCAACTGCAAAGCAGTATCAAGCAGCTCTTGAAGCTTTTCAACTTGGAGCGGCAGCAGGTAATGAAACCGCTGCATCTTTTTTGGATAGCGGGTTTCGCGGCCCAAAACCGGATGATCGTTTGTACTACTTAGGCCAGAAAGAAGATCTTGAACGAGCGGAACGTTATAAACAAATAAGCAGATTACTCAGTAGATTATCTTACGCCAACCCAAAAGTCCCTGAAATAAATGAAATCGTCCCACTACCGCCAGCCAAGCTTCCTGCTTGGGATGGCAAGCTGAAATGGATTGAAGAACGTGAGGCCAATATCCCGCCACCCAAGCCTTCCGAAGCACTGATAGAGCAACTGGCCAAGGCCATGGTGCTTGACCCTAAAACAGGCAAGCCGTTGCCAGGCTCTCCGGTCTACAGTAAGGAAGACTGATCACAGATCCATGTGCCAAGCAGAGATTTACATGTGTCGACAGTGATCGGCACATGCAAATCTCTGCCCAAACTCAAACCCGACGCGCGCTCGTTGAACCTTATTATCGCGACGCTACTATGACGGACCATGACTGATGCGCTTGACTTTGTTGCTTTCGATCCTGCTGTTGGCCGCCTGCAGCTCCGGCAATGCCCTTACCTCACGGACGAAGGACGCGCCGCTGAATCAGTTGAGCGAAGTCAACGCCAAGCTGGCATTTACCTGCGTACACGAGAAAATCCCGGCCCCGTCGGCAGAAACGGACATGCTGTTCAAGTATGCCCGCTGGTTACAGAAAAATAACCAGATCCAGCAGGATGAAACAGTCGACGTCGAAATTGGCAGACTGTATCGCATCGCGGCAGAAAACAACCACTACAAGGCCAATGTCAACCTGCAGAACGGCGCTATGCGTGGCCAGTTCAAGCTCACTGGCGAGGAAAGATTACGACTTAGCCAGCAACTGATAGATGCACATGTGGCTTCGGGTTATTACATGGTCGCCGTCTACCTTGAGAAGGGTGCAGCTGGGCTGCAACAAGACGAAAATATGTCACTGCGCTACTTTCGCAAGGGGGCGGACGAGGGGAGTGCGCAAGCACAAGCTTATGTGGCCGAAAAGCTAGAGTCTGCTAATGCCGCAGTGGAGGTTACTCGTAATATGCGGCGTTGCGCAGCTGAGCAAGGTAATGGAAAGGCTGCTGGAGCATTAGGCGTAGATCTATCGGAGGATGAGCAGTATCAAGCCGCCCTCGAAGCGTTTCAACTGGGAGTAGCAGGAGGAGATGAAAGCTCAGCATCATTTCTAAACAATGGGTTTCGCGGCCCTAAGGAAGGTCTGAAGTAGGCAGACTTTTTAACCCTCCCGTTGCTTCAAAGTTTCAAAAAACGTCGTTTCAATCGAAAATCAGACCTTTGCCTCGCCCAACTCCTCTTTTTTCTTCGGACAAGCGCTTTTTAGCGTCAATTGTCCACATTACAGGCGCACCTCTCCTGTATTCAGCAGTCGTTTTCGCATCATCCACAGATTGGACAGAGCAAATAGCGTGGTCTGCTGCGCAGTGTTTTTCAGCAGGCCTCGGAAGCGTACTTTCGTATAACCAAACTGGCGTTTGATCACTCGAAACGGATGCTCAACCTTGGCGCGCAGTTGAGCTTTCGCGTATTCGATTTTGCGACGCATGCGCCCGATCAGACTTTCCTTTGCATGCTTTTTATAACTGCTGGGCCGCGCTGCAATCGACCATATCATTTGGCGATTTTGATGCTCGGGACGCTTTTCGACACCGGTGTAGCCCGCGTCGCCAGAGACGTAAGTTTCTTCTCCGTGCAGTAACTGGTCGACCTGAGTTACGTCAGCTACATTCGCCGCCGTGCCCACCACGCTATGCACCAAACCGGATTCGGCATCGACACCGATGTGCGCTTTCATCCCGAAGAAATATTGATTTCCTTTCTTCGTCTGGTGCATTTCAGGGTCACGTTTTCCGTCCTCGTTCTTGGTCGAACTCGCCGCATGGATGATCGTTGCATCGACCACGGTGCCCTGGCGCAGCAACAAACCACGGTCGCCCAAATAGCCATTGATGACCTGCAAAATCCCACCGGCCAGCTCATGTTTCTCCAGCAGTCGGCGGAAATTGAGGATCGTGGTTTCGTCCGGAATCCGATCCAGGTGCAGTCCTGCAAACTGTCGCAGAATTGTGGTTTCGTAGAGCGATTCTTCCATGGCCGGATCGCTGTAGCCGAACCAGTTTTGCATCAGATGAACCCGCAACATCGCCATCAACGGATAGGCAGGGCGACCACCTTCGCCCTTTGGATAGTGTGGCTCGATCAGTTTGACCAAGCCATTCCAGGGCACGACCTGATCCATCTCGATCAGGAAGCGTTCACGGCGGGTTTGTTTGCGTTTGCCAGCGTATTCGGCGTCAGCGAAGGACATCTGCTTCATCGGGACTCAACCGTTCAGTGCTTGGGACTGGCGTATTTCACCAGATTTGGAAGTCTTTTTCAGAGTTTCCCTAAGCAGAATAATCGTATGTATTATTTGGGCCAGCATGAAGATATAGAGCGAGCAGAACGTTACGAACAGATTTGGAGCATGCTTTCAGATTGGTCTTACGCCAATCCAAAAGTACCCGAAATCAACGAAATTGTCCCTCTGCCCCCAGCCAAACTCCCCGCATGGGATGGCAAGCTGAAATGGGTTGAAGAGCGTGAAGCCAACATCCCGCCGCCCAAGCCTTCCGAAGCGCTGATCGAGCAGTTGGCCAAGGCCATGATTCTTGATCCTAAAACAGGCAGGCCGTTACCGGAGTCGCCGGCTTACAGCAAGGGAGACTGATCAAAAGTCTGATGACGCCGGTCCGGAAGAGATTCTGCATATGCCTATAGCGGGCGGCATATGCAAACTTGTACTCTCGTCCAAAGCTGTCCAGGACGCCATCTATGCGTTTTATGTCTTAGCATGGATCGTAAAGGAAGAATAACGTTCAAATCCATATCAAACCGTCGCAGCCATCAAGGATATCTTGGGGTGAGCGACTATCAAACACTTTCTGCCCAAGGTAAATTCCATGATCACTTTGGTGCTTTTCCTATGTGTCTTGTCTGCAGTTTTTTATATAGGTCGTGTCATTTTTCGGATCATCAGCACCGATGAAACAGGCGGGATTTCAAATGTGCTTACCCCAGCCACGTTATTTAAAATGGCGTGCGCTTTTGTGGTCCTGTGTGTGGCTTCAGGCGCAGTATTTATAGGCGGCACAGCTAGCGCAATCAGCGGTTCAGGAGGAAGTGCCGAAGGTCAACAGCTTATGGATGCCATGTGGAGTTTCAGTAAGTTTTGCCTTTACGCAGCATCGGCTTTTGCATTAGCTGCATTGATGAGACTCCTTTCGAAATAGCGATGGCCAGTCAGCTTTTTGCGCTGGAAAAATCATGGGGCAGCCTATTGAGCTTTGGTGTTGATGGTTCACACAACGTGGTTAGCACTAAGAAGCGCCCCAAGGGACGCTTCCTGCCTGTTCGGAAATACTCAAAGCACACTCAACGGATACTCCACAATCACCCTCACCTCATCTAGGTCCGATTCAAACGCCGTGGCCCGAGTCGTTGCCTGACGCACGCGCAGCGACAGGTCCTTGAGTGATCCGGTCTGCACGATGTATTTCGCTTCGATATCGCGCTCCCAGCGTTTTTGATCGGTCAGCGGGTTGCCTTGTGCGTCGCGGCGCATGTAGGTGCTGTTGGCGTTGGAGTAGTCGGCGTCGGTGCCTTTGCCGTAGCGGGTCATGAACGACAGACCGGGTACGCCGAAGGTGGACATGTCGAGGTTGTAGGTGACCATCCAAGAGCGCTCCTTGGGTGAGTTGAAGTCGCTGTACTGGATGGAGTTGGCCAGGTAGATGGAGTCGGACTGCCTGAGGTAGTCGAAATCGTCATCACCTTCGTTGCGCTGGTGCGAAAGCGACAGGGTGTGTGCGCCGTATTGCAGGGCGAGTTTTGCGCTCCAGATGTCGTTGTCGAATTCGCCGAGCAGCTTTTTGCCTTCGTCGGTGGCGTTGTAATAGTTCAGGCTGCTGGTCAGCGACAGGTCGTCAGAGAGCGGCAGCACGTAGGACGCTGAAGCGTATTTCTGATCCCAGGCGTCTTTAGTCGGCTGGTGTAGAGGCCAAGGCTCAGCCTGTCGGTGGCCTGATAGTCACCGCCGAAGTAGGCAACCCATGGAGAGTCCACGGCACCGCCGTAGAAGGTGACGAAACCGTCGCGCAGGTTGCTGGAAACGGGCTGGCTCATGGCATGCAGGCGACCGCCTTGCAGGGTCAGGCCGCTGATGCTGTTGTTGACGGCGGTAACGCCGCGAAAGCTCTCGGGCAGCAGGCGGGAGTCGCCGAAGGCAACCACGGGGGTGGAGGGAAACACATCGCCCACGTTGACGACGGTGTCGAAGGCTCTGGCCTTCAGCGAGCCACCTACCTTGGTGTATTCGTTACGGGCGCGGCCTTCCCCATCGACCGGCAGCACGTCGAATGCGCTGCGGCCGCCGTTGCGTCCGTCACCGGTGTCGAGCTTGATGCCGATCATGGCAAATGCATCGACCCCGACGCCGAAGGTGCCTTGAGTGAAACCTGACTGGAATCGACCGATGATGCCTTGCGCCCACGCTTCGGAGTAACCATTGCCGGTAGGGCTGGATTCGCCGTTGCGGTGGTCGCGGTTCATGTAGAAGTTGCGGTTGAGTACGGTCAGCGTGCTGCCTTCGATGAAGCCTTCTTTATGTTCTTCGGCGAATACCGCAGCCGGTGCGACACCGGCAAGGGTCGAGCACAGGGCCAGTGATAGTGTTTTAAGTTGAGTCATGTGCGCTCCGTCTAATCGGCAGATTGTTATAAACATGTCGATCTGGCTGTTTTTATTAACCCGAACGCTGCCAGTGGGGCACAATCTTGAAGTGGCGAAGATAACGCCGAGGTGACGGGAAGATTACAAATATGAAAGGACGTGCATTACAGCACGCCGTTGCTCAATAAAATAAAATACGCTTTGACCGGTGTAATCAGACATTCAAGATCGGACGCAGAGCGTCCAGAACGGCATTCCCTGGTTCAAGTGCACTCCTTCTGGCGGCTGTACCGGCCTTTTCGCGAGCAAGCTCGCTCCCACGGGCGCTGGAGCACGGGCGTGATAACGATTTGGTGTAGATACGGGAATAAAAAAAGCGCCCCGAAGGACGCTTAAAGATTCGCCCCGACCAAAGGAGCAGGGAGCTGCTACAAAGGGCGAATGGGGGTGCAGCGGGTCGGGCATCAAAGGCATCAGCCTTCGGACTTGGTCGACCGCTCGGCCTTGGCGTTGTCGTCTGTATTGACGTAGCGCTCGGCTTTATTGCTGCTGTTCTGTTCCTTGAAGCGCAGTTCCTGTGCAAGACGCATCTTGTCAGCCGCTGTGCTTGCGTACTCGTTACCGTCGTCGGCAAAGGCTGCGCTGGCGGACAAGGCAGCTACTGCGAAGACCATCGATTTGACCAGTTTCATCATCGTTACCTTTATCGGTTGAATGTCGGACCTGCGCAGCGCTCAGCGCTCGTCAGGGATGAAACAAGCTTACGGAGGGGGAGCTAACAGGAAGGTGAGCGAACAATGACAATACTGTTAGGAAGCTGACATCTTCGAGATGACCGATTTGTAATGTTTCAGCAACCTTCCGGTTAGTGCGCATTGGTTAGGGTTAAGCCACATTCAAACGGAGACAAAAGAAAATGCGCACAGCCAAATCGTTGTTACTTGCTCTGGTCATCCTTTCGCCCATCAGTGCTTTCGCCTACACCTCTGATGAAGTCAAAGCCACTACGGTGATCAAGGAGCACCAGGCCAGCGTGCAGAAGTATGCCGCCATCCATAACAAGCCAATGCCGGAGATCAAGGAATACACGTACGGAATGAAGCTGGACATTGCCAAGCTGGTCCGCAAATCCCCGGATCTGCAAACCTGTAGCGTGATGCCAAAGCTGATGACTTACGAAGACTCCAAAGGCAAGCTGAACACGGTTCAGTACCAGGTCCTCGGCGGATGCAGAAACAGCCAATGATTCTGATCCTGCCAGGAAGGCCACTCAGCGCTACATCCCCCGTCAGCCCGGACCGTCATTCGGGCTGACTTTTTTGTGTCTGCAATGCCCTGCCTCTCCCGTCTCAAATCCAGCTTCGCTGGGTGATTCCAGCATTTTTTGCAACATCACCGCCTTTGCGTGGTCAACGCAAACCCCACTGTGGCGTGTCGAGATGTGTCTGGACGTAGATCCAGTCCATCAAACACAGGCTCGGTTACGGTGATCGAGACACTGCACTTACGGACTCTGGAATGACGGATGCTTGAACTCGCTGCTGGTTTTATCTGCCTCACTGCGCTGCTGACCTACGTGAACTACCGTTTCATCGGTCTGCCCCCCACCATTGGCGTGATGGTCACTGCGCTGATGTTCTCGTTGCTGTTGCAGGGTCTGAGCTTTCTGGGCTATCCCGGCCTGGAAGATCGCGTTCAACAATTGATCGGTCAGATCGACTTCGGCGACCTGCTGATGAACTGGATGTTGTCCTTCCTGCTGTTCGCCGGGGCGCTGCACGTCAACCTTGGCGATTTGAGGAGCTACCGTTGGCCCATCGGCCTGTTGGCGACTTTCGGGGTGCTGATCGCCACTACCGTGATCGGCGCACTGGCCTACTGGATCTTCGCCCTGTTCGGCTGGCACGTCAGCCCGTTGTACTGCCTGCTGTTTGGTGCACTGATCTCGCCTACCGATCCGATTGCGGTGCTCGGTGTGTTGCGTACCGCCAACGCCTCCAAACCGCTGAAAACCACCATCGTTGGTGAAAGCCTGTTCAACGATGGCACGGCGGTGGTGGTGTTCACCGTGCTGCTGGGTATTGCGCAGCTGGGCGAAACGCCGACGGTGGGCGAAACCGCCCTGCTGTTCGTCCACGAAGCGGTCGGCGGTGTGCTGTTCGGCGGCCTGATCGGTTACGCCGTGTACCTGATGATCAAGAGCATCGAGCAGTATCAGATCGAGGTCATGCTCACGCTGGCGCTGGTGATCGGCGGCTCGGCGATGGCGTCTGAACTGCATGTGTCCGGTCCTATCGCGATGGTCGTGGCCGGCCTGATCATCGGCAACCTGGGACGTAATCTGGCGATGAACGACATGACCCGTCGTTACATGGACGGTTTCTGGGAGCTGCTGGATGACATGCTCAACGCACTGCTGTTCGCGCTGATCGGCATGGAGTTGTTGCTGTTGCCGTTCTCGTGGCAGCACCTGATTGCGGCCAGCCTGCTGGCGGCGGCGATTCTGCTGTCGCGCTTTGTCACCGTGGCCCCGGCCATCCTGCTCCTGCGTCGCTGGCGCAAGGTGCCGCATGGCACGATCCGCATCCTCACCTGGGGCGGCCTGCGCGGCGGTGTCTCGGTCGCCTTGGCGCTGGCGCTGCCGACCGGGCCGGAACGAGATCTGCTGCTGAGCATCACCTACATCGTGGTGTTGCTGTCGATCCTTCTGCAGGGCCTGACCATCGGCAAGCTGGTGAATGCCGTTACCCGTGCCCCGCAGGCGAAAGAACCGGCAGAGCATTGATCAGGCCGATGCAGCGGCGCGCCGGTATTCACTGGGCGTCTGCTGCATCTCCACGCGGAAGTGCCGGTTGAAGTTGGACAGGTTGGCATAGCCGACTTCAAAGCAGATGTCCGACACCGACATCTCGCTGTGCAGCAGCAAACGGCAAGCCCGCTGGACCCGCAGTTTGCGCATCAGGTCGATAAAACAATGGCCCGTGGTGCGCTTGAAGAAGCGTGAAAAACCCGGATCGCTCATGTCCAGCCGCTGCGCGATGACGGACAGGCGAATATCGCTGGTCAATTCGGTCAGCAGATAGTCGAACGCCTTGTTGATCCGTTCGGAGCTGCGCGCATCCAGGGTCGGTGCATACCAGGTGCTGGCCAGCAGACGAACCTCCTGCGCAGGCGCTTTCATCAGCGTGTTGACCAGTTGCAGGAACAGAATCAGCCGCTCCAGCCCCTGAGCCGGGCCGATCTGTTCAAGCAGGCGCGCGGCCTGCACCGCTGTTGCACCGGTGAACTCGAGGCCACGTCGCGCCTGCTCGAACAGACGCTGCAAATCGCCTATCTCCGGCAGCGTGCCGCGCAAGGCCAGTAACGCGGCACCATCAAACTGCAGAACCACGTCCCGCCCGGGCAGATGCTCACCGGGGGCCAGATCGCCGATCCAGTCATGCGGCAGATCCGGGCCGATCAGGGCCACATGCCCTGCCGCGAACTCACCGATGTAATCCCCGGCCACCAGCTTGCCGCTGCCCTGGCGGATCAGATGAATTTCGAACTCCGGATGATGGTTCCAGCGCGCCAGTGCGTAGGGATAGTCATGCTCGTACCAGCGAAAGCAGTGGTCGGGCTGCGGGAGAATAACCTCAAGCTCGGCAGGGCGCTGCTCGAGCAAGGCGGCTCGGCTGTCAGGCACGGGATGCCCCTTTTTATCGTTATGGATGCGCTGTTGACGCTTGAACATACCCCCTCGCGTCCAACCAGCGCTAGCTCGCGTTCAAACCGGCACTGATACTTTTTTGCTTTCGGACAGCCGGAGCGCGGCCGGTTAAAAAAGTATCAGTCGATCATCCGCGCTGCGTTTGTTCAGCCCCCTGAGGGCTGCTGTAATCAAGCGGTCCACCAGGGTGACTCAACCGTGGCCAACAACAAAAACAATGACTCCCGCCAGACAAGGCGCGGGGTGGAGAGCACTACGATGAACATTCGGAAAACGCTTTTCCTGTCAGCAGGCGTGTCCGCCGCCCTTTTCAACCTGACCGTCCAGGCTACCGAAACCGTGACCATCGCCACGGTGAACAACGGCGACATGATCCGCATGCAGCGCCTGTCGAAAACCTTTGAGCAGCAGCATCCCGACATCAAGCTCAACTGGGTAGTGCTCGAAGAAAATGTTTTGCGCCAACGCCTGACCACCGACATCGCCACGCAGGGCGGCCAGTTCGACGTGTTGACCATCGGCACCTACGAGACCCCGTTATGGGGCGCCAAACAGTGGCTGGAGCCGATTACCGATCTTGCGCCGGACTACGATCTGGAGGATATCTTTCCCTCGGTGCGCCAAGGCTTGTCAGTCAAGGACACGCTCTATGCCCTGCCCTTTTATGGCGAAAGCACCCTTACTTATTACCGCACCGATTTGTTCAAGCAGGCAGGCTTGAGCATGCCCGAACACCCGACCTGGACGCAGCTGGGCGACTTCGCCGCGAAGCTGCATCAGCCCGACAAGGGCGTTTACGGCATGTGCCTGCGCGGCAAGGCCGGTTGGGGCGAGAACATCGCTTTGCTCAGTACCATGGCCAATGCATTCGGCGCGCGCTGGTTCGATGAGCAATGGAAACCGCAATTGACCAGCCCGGAATGGAGCAAGGCTGCGAATTTCTACGTCAACACCCTGAAAAACGATGGCCCGCCGGGCGTGTCGAGCAACGGCTTCAACGAAACCCTCGCGCTGTTCAACAGCGGCAAATGCGCCTTGTGGGTCGACGCCAGCGTGGCCGGCTCCTTCACGACGGACAAGGAACAGAGCAAGGTGGTCGACAGCGTCGGCTTTGCACCTGCGCCGGTTGAAGTGACTGACAAGGGTTCATCATGGCTTTACGCCTGGTCGCTGGCGATACCGACCACCTCCAAGCACAAGGATGCGGCCAAGGCGTTCATCACCTGGGCGACGTCCAAGGCGTATATCCAGCTGGTCGCCGAGACGGACGGCATCAGCAACGTGCCGCCTGGCACCCGCGCCTCCACCTACAGCGAGGCTTACCTGAAAGCTGCACCGTTCGCCAAGGTCACGCTGCAAATGATGCAACACGCCGACCCGGCGCACCCCTCGGCCAAGCCTGTGCCCTACGTTGGTATCCAGTACGTGACCATTCCCGAGTTTCAGGCCATCGGCACCTCGGTCGGCAAGCTGTTCTCTGCCGCCGTGACCGGGCAAACCACCACTGAACAGGCGCTCACAGCCGCGCAGGCGGTGACCGAGCGCGAGATGAAACGTGCCGGCTACCCGAAGTAGAGCGCCAGCCCTCAACTGTATTGAACGGACGATGAACCCATGAAACGACTTGAAGGTAAAAGCGCGCTGATCACCGGATCGGCGCGAGGCATCGGGCGGGCGTTTGCGCAGGCGTACATTCACGAAGGTGCGCGCGTGGCGATTGCCGATATCGACCTGCAGCGCGCACAGGCCACGGCGAACGAGCTGGGACCGAACGCCTACGCGGTCAGCATGGACGTCACGGATCAGTCGTCCATTGATCAGGCCATCGCCGCAGTGGCCGCCCAGACCGGCAAGCTGGATATCCTGATCAACAACGCCGCGCTGTTTGATCTGGCACCAATTGTCGATATCACCCGCGACAGTTACGAACGGCTGTTTTCGATCAACGTCGCGGGCACCCTGTTCACTTTGCAGGCAGCAGCCAGGCAAATGATTGCCCAGGGGCACGGCGGCAAGATCATCAACATGGCCAGCCAGGCCGGTCGGCGGGGCGAGGCGCTGGTGGCGGTGTATTGCGCGACCAAGGCTGCGGTGATCAGCCTGACCCAATCGGCCGGGCTGGACCTCATCAGGCACGGCATCAATGTCAATGCCATCGCGCCGGGTGTGGTCGATGGCGAACACTGGGATGGCGTGGATGCGCTGTTCGCCCGCCACGAAAACCGCCCGCTGGGCGAGAAGAAAAGGCTGGTGGGCGAGCAAGTGCCTTTCGGGCGCATGGGCACAGCGGACGATTTGACCGGCATGGCCATTTTCCTGGCTTCAGCGGACAGCGAATACGTCGTAGCCCAGACCTATAACGTCGACGGTGGCAACTGGATGAGTTGAAGTGCGACGGGAGTAAAGATGAGCCGAACCGCGCAAAAAAGCCTGCAACTGCTTCCATTGCCGAAGCGATTGGCTAAGATGCGCGGACCGCCTGCTGCCTGAGGCGGCTCATTGATGTACAGGAGTACGAATGTCCACTGAAGAGGAGATCGCCATTTCCGGCGGTACACCTATGATCCCTGACCAGCGCCGGGAGCTGATGCTGCGTCAGTTGCGCAAGCATCAGGTGCTCAGCGTGCATCAGTTGATGGAGATGTTCGATTGCTCGCACATGACCATCCGCCGCGACATCGCCCAGCTGGAGCAGGAAGGTCGCGCCTACTCGGTCACCGGGGGCGTGCGTATCGCCAGCCAGGTCCACAGCGAGCCCAGCCACCAGTCCAAGGCCGTGGTGGAGTTGCCGCACAAGCAGGGTATGGCGCGGCTCGCAGCGGGCTTGTTGTACCCGGACATGACGATCTATCTGGACGCAGGCACCAGCACACTCGAAATCGTCCCGCATATCATCGCGCTGTCGGGCATGACTGTGGTCACCAATGATTTCGGCGTGGTCAACGCGCTGGCCGATGCTGCGCATGTGGATGTGATTCACACCGGCGGGCTGCTCGATCATCCGAACCGCTCCAGCGTCGGCGGCCTGGCAGCGGCGACCCTGCGCCAGCTGGCGACCGATGTGGCCTTCATGTCCACCAGCTCGTGGGACCTGCAACGCGGCACCACCACACCGTCGGCGCTGAAGGTCGAGGTCAAGCAGGCCGCCATGCAGTCCGCCTCGCAAACCGTGCTGATCGCCACCAGCTCCAAATACGGCACCTTCGGTATGTACAAGGTCGCCGGGCTCGAACAGTTCGACACCATCATCACCGACGCAGCCCTGGCCGAAGCGGCTGCCGACGGGATTCGCAAGCAGCGTATTGAACTGTTGCTGGCACCCGTGGCGGGCAAACGTCAGGCCCTCGATATCAAGTCCTGAACCTCATTGCGATGATCAGCAGGTCAAAAAAAACCCCGGTCTCTCGACCGGGGTTTTTTATTCAGCGCGGGCTAAGTATCAAGCCTTGGCTTTCTTGGCAGCGCGGGTACGCTCGCTTTCGTCCAGGATCTTCTTGCGAAGACGGATGGACTTCGGCGTTACTTCGCACAGCTCGTCGTCCTGGATGAATTCCAGAGCCTGTTCAAGGGTGAACTTGACAGGTGGAACCAGGGCGATGGTTTCGTCTTTGCCCGAAGCACGCATGTTGTCGAGCTTCTTGCCTTTGGTAGGGTTCACACCCAGGTCGTTGTCGCGGCTGTTCAGACCAACGATCTGACCACCGTAGATTTCCTGACCGTGCTCGACGAACAGCTTGCCGCGCGCCTGCAGGGTTTCCAGGGAGTAGGTCAGTGCCTTGCCGGTTTCAACCGAAACCAGAACGCCGTTCTGACGGCCGGACATGTCGCCGGACTTCATCACGTCGTAACGGTCGAAGATCGAGGTCAGGATGCCTGCACCGGAAGTGAGGGTCAGGAACTCGTTACGGAAACCGATCAGGCCACGGGCCGGGATGTTGTACTCGAGGCGAACACGGCCCTTGCCATCCGGAACCATGTTGGTCAGGTCGCCTTTACGCAGACCCATTTGCTCCATGATCGCGCCCTGGGATTCTTCCGGCAGGTCGATGGTCACGTTTTCGTACGGTTCGTGCTTCACGTCGCCTACACGACGGATGATCACTTCCGGACGACCAACACCCATTTCGAAGCCTTCGCGACGCATGGTTTCGATCAGTACCGAGAGGTGCAGCTCACCACGGCCGGAGACCTTGAACTTGTCGGCGGTGTCGCCTTCTTCAACGCGCAGGGCAACGTTGTACAGCAGTTCCTTGTCCAGACGTTCCTTGATGTTACGGCTGGTGACGAACTTGCCTTCCTTACCGCAGAACGGCGAATCGTTAACCTGGAAGGTCATCGAAACGGTAGGTTCGTCAACGGTCAGCGGCTTCATCGCTTCGACATTCAGTGGGTCGCACAGGGTGTCGGAAATGAACAGCTGGTCGAAGCCGCTGATGCAGACGATGTCGCCGGCAGCTGCTTCTTCAACGTCCACACGGTGCAGACCGTGGTGACCCATCAGCTTCAGGATACGGCCGTTACGCTTCTTGCCTTCGGCATCGATGGCAACAACCGGAGTGTTTGGCTTGACGCGACCGCGAGCGATACGGCCAACACCGATGACGCCCAGGAAGCTGTTGTAGTCCAGAGCCGAGATCTGCATCTGGAAAGGACCGTCACGGTCAACTTTTGGCGCAGGAACGTGATCGACGATCGACTGGTACAGCGGAGTCATGTCTTCAGCCATATCGGTGTGTTCCAGACCGGCAATGCCGTTCAGGGCCGAGGCGTAGACGACTTTGAAGTCCAGCTGTTCTTCGGTGGCACCCAGGTTGTCGAACAGGTCGAAGATCTGGTCCAGAACCCAGTCCGGACGCGCGCCTGGACGGTCAACCTTGTTGATGACCACGATTGGACGCAGGCCGGCTTCGAATGCCTTCTTGGTCACGAAACGGGTTTGCGGCATAGGGCCGTCCTGGGCGTCGACCAGCAGCAGTACGGAGTCGACCATCGACATCACGCGCTCTACTTCACCACCGAAGTCGGCGTGGCCCGGGGTGTCCACGATGTTGATGTGGTAGCCATTCCAGTTGATCGCGGTGTTCTTCGCGAGAATGGTAATACCGCGCTCTTTTTCCTGGTCGTTGGAGTCCATCACGCGCTCGTCGTTGAGCTCGTTGCGCTCAAGGGTGCCGGACTGGCGCAGGAGTTTGTCTACCAGGGTGGTCTTACCATGGTCAACGTGGGCGATGATGGCGATGTTGCGTAGATTTTCGATCACTTGTGTATCTCGATCAGAGGATTCGGTCTGCTGACTGTTTAAAGGCAGCGATTAACTATTTCGAGTCGGCAAAAGCCGTTACGGCATGACGACTGGTGTCGGGGGGCCGGTGACGCAAGCCACAGGCAAACAGCCCCGGGCACTTAGCTCGGTCGATATACGCGCACATTGGCATGTCCCTCACTGAGCAAATGGTGGGCATGCAGGCGACTCATGACGCCTTTGTCGCAATACAACAGGTACTGGCGCGTGTCATCCAGTGCCTTGAAACGGCTGTTCAATGCGTAGAACGGCAACGTCTGTATCTCCACGCCAGGCACCTGCAACGGCTGGTCTTCCTGGGCATCCGGGTGACGGATGTCGAGGATCACCTGACCGGCCAGCGCCTGGCTGACTTCTTCTATATCGACATTGCGGCTCAGATCGTCGATGACCCGATCGATCGAAACCAGCTTCGCGCGTTCGAGCGCCTGCTCGAGAATCGCCATGTCGAACTGTTTTTCTTCGTACTCAACGCGATTTCGCTTGGCGTTGGTCTTGGGGTTGACCGAAATCACCCCGCAATATTCAGGCATGTGCCGGGCGAAATCAGCAGTACCGATTTCAGTCGCCAGGTCCACGATGTCCTGCTTGTGGGTGGCAACCAGCGGCCGCAGGACCAGCTTGTCGGTCGCCGCGTCAATCAGCGACAGGTTGGGCAGCGTCTGGCTGGCAACCTGGGAAATCGCTTCGCCGGTGACCAGCACATCGATTTCAAGACGATCGGCCACGGCGGATGCAGCGCGTAACATCATACGCTTCAAAACTACACCCATATGACTGTTATCGACTTTCTGCAGAATTTCTCCGAGAACTTCCTCGAACGGTACGCTGACGAACAGCACACGCTGAGAACTGCCGTACTTCTTCCAGATGAAGTGCGCGACTTCCATCACGCCCAGTTCATGGGCTCTTCCGCCCAGATTGAAGAAGCAGAAGTGCGCCATCAGGCCGCGGCGCATGATCTGGTAGGCCGCAACGGTCGAATCGAACCCGCCGGACATCAGTACCAGGGTCTGCTCCAGCGCGCCCAGCGGGTAACCGCCCATGCCCTGATGTTGGTCATGAACGACAAACAACCGTTGGTCGCGAATTTCCATGCGCACGACCAGATCGGGCTTTTTCAGCTCGATTCCGGCCGCGCCGCACTGCATGCGCAACTTGCTGCCGACGTATTTCTCGACGTCCATGGAGCTGAAGTCGTGTCGGCCGGCGCGCTTGCAGCGCACTGAAAACATCTTGCCAGGCAACAGGTCGGCGTAGTGCAGTTTGCACTTCGCAACCACGTCATCCAGATCGCCCAGCGGGTACTCGGCGACCTGCAGAAAGTTGGCGATGCCCGGCATGCAGCTCAGCCGCTCCCTAATGCCCTGCAGCACTTTGGGGTCGGTCAGCCGGGTTTCGACCTCAAGGTTGTCCCATACGCCACCCACGACAATGTCCGCGTCCAGTTCACGGAGCACGGTACGAATGTTCTTGCCCAGTTGCCGGATGAACTTCTTGCGCACCGGCGGGCTTTTGATGGTGATTTCTGGGAAAACTTTAACGATTAGTTTCATGGAAACGGAGCGTGAGGTGCCGACCAAAAAAGGGGGGCGCGGATTATAGCGGAAATTGCTCAAGGTTTAACCAGTTATCGTACACGCAATCACCGACGCACCAAAAAGAGTCTACGCACCAAATTGCAGCGCCATAAAGGTGCGTGTTTTTCCTGCGCGGTGCGTTTTCGCCCCCTGAAAACCAGCGTTTGAGGCAAAAAACCCAACACGGGGCACTGGCATGCAAATTGCTCCCTTGTGAGGCAGGTTGCCTTGGCAGAGTATTTGCGCCGGCATCACCCAAATTCAAGGGACCACAACTCTATCAAGTCGGTCTCTAGCCACCCGGAGGACACCATGTCGAAGTCGGTTCAACTCATCAAAGATCATGACGTTAAATGGATTGATCTGCGCTTCACAGACACCAAGGGCAAGCAGCAGCACGTCACCATGCCTGCGCGCGATGCACTGGAAGACGATTTCTTCGAAGTCGGCAAAATGTTCGACGGTTCCTCCATCGCTGGCTGGAAAGGCATCGAAGCGTCCGACATGATTCTCCTGCCGGATGACGAAACCGCCCTGCTCGACCCGTTCACCGAAGAGCCAACCCTGGTTCTGGTGTGCGACGTCATCGAACCTTCGACCATGCAAGGCTACGACCGCGACCCGCGCGCCATTGCCCACCGTGCCGAGGAATACCTGAAGTCCACCGGTATCGGCGACACCGTATTCGTAGGTCCGGAGCCAGAGTTCTTCATCTTCGACGAAGTGAAGTTCAAGTCCGACATCTCCGGTTCCATGTTCAAGATCTTCTCCGAACAGGCTTCCTGGATGACCGACGGCGACGTCGATGGCGGCAACAAGGGCCACCGTCCGGGCGTCAAAGGTGGTTACTTCCCGCTGCCACCGGTCGACCACGACCACGAAATCCGCACCGCAATGTGCAACGCTCTGGAAGAAATGGGCCAGGTCGTGGAAGTTCACCACCACGAAGTGGCAACTGCCGGCCAGAACGAAATCGGCGTGAAATTCAACACGCTGGTCAAGAAGGCTGACGAAGTTCAGACCCTCAAGTACTGCGTACACAACGTTGCCGACGCTTACGGCCGTACCGCTACTTTCATGCCCAAGCCACTGTACGGTGACAACGGTTCGGGTATGCACGTACACATGTCCATCTCCAAGGATGGCAAGAACACCTTCGCAGGCGAAGGCTATGCCGGTCTGTCCGATACCGCCCTGTACTTCATCGGCGGCATCATCAAGCACGGTAAGGCTCTGAACGGCTTCACCAACCCGTCGACCAACTCCTACAAGCGTCTGGTCCCGGGCTTCGAAGCACCGGTCATGCTGGCCTACTCGGCCCGTAACCGTTCCGCGTCGATCCGTATTCCTTACGTCTCCAGCCCGCGCGGCCGTCGTATCGAAGCACGCTTCCCGGATCCAGCGGCCAACCCGTACCTGGCATTCGCTGCCCTGTTGATGGCTGGCCTGGACGGCATCCAGAACAAGATCCACCCTGGCGACGCAGCTGACAAAAACCTGTATGACCTGCCGCCTGAAGAGGCCAAAGAGATCCCACAAGTTTGCGGCAGCCTGAAAGAAGCCCTGGAAGAACTGGACAAGGGCCGCGCGTTCCTGACCAAGGGCGGCGTTTTCAGCGACGACTTCATCGATGCCTACATCGAGCTGAAAAGCGAAGAAGAAATCAAGGTTCGCACCTTCGTACACCCACTGGAATACGAGCTGTACTACAGCTGCTGATCCAGCCACGCCAGCGTTGATGGCGTAACAGGAGACCTCCTTCGGGAGGTCTTTTTTTGCCCGGAGTTTACCGCGTGAACTTTTGTTCACCCCGCAACGCTGGCTCTGCCCGGTCGCCTGGAGTTAAATCTGCATCTCCTCACCGAACCGAGATGGAACTGCCATGCGCCTTATCCTGGCCACTTCCCTGCTGACAATGACGTTCATGTCTTCCTGCTTCGCCTTCACTGCCGAGCAGAAGCCTTCTGCACTTGAACCCCTGCTGCAAGCGATCAGCGAGCGCCTGACCATCGCGGATCAGGTTGCCCTGAGCAAATGGGACAGCAAGGCGGTCGAGGACCCGCCACGCGAACAGCAAGTGATCAGCGCCGCCCAGGCCCGCGCTGCCGAGTTCAAGCTCAACCCCGATGATGTTCAACGTCTGTTCCGCGCCCAGATCGAAGCCAATAAACAGGTGCAGAACGCCCTGCTCGCCCAGTGGCACGCGGCAGGCAAAGCGCCCGACACGGTCAGACTCAGCCTGGTCGATGACATCCGTCCTAAGCTGGATCGCCTGCAGACGCAACTGCTCCAGGCCTACGCGGACTTCCAGCCACTGCGCAAGGCGGAAACCTGCCAGATGCAACTGGATGCGGCGCTGAAGCGTTATCAGACCGACCCGATTCACGATCAGGCGCTGGTACTGGCCACTGCCGACCTTTGCCCTGCGAAACTCTGACACATCAGGCAGATAGCGCAGCATAGGGCGATGTGTTCTATGCTGACGGCCAATCTTGCCCTGCTGTCGAGAGTCTCATGCGTCAAAGTCTGATTTGCCTGCTGCTGTTGATCAGCCTGCCCGCGCTGGCGCAGATCTATAAGTACACCGATGCGAACGGTAACACCGCGTTCAGCAACCAGCCGCCCAACGGGGCCAAGACCGAAGTGGTCGAGTTGCCGCCACTCAACAGCATAGAAACGCAGACGCCTTCCAGACCGGTCGTCAACAGTGCGCCGCAACCAGCCCCTGTCGCACCACCCTCGCAGCCGCAAACGGCCTATGACGTACTGGAACTCACCGACCTGCCCACCGACGAAGCGTTACGCGCCAACAATGGCACGTTCATCATCGGCGTGAAGATCCAGCCGCGTCTGCAACCGACTCACAGCCTGCAACTGCTGCTGGACGGCAACCTGTACGGGCAGCCCTCCAACCTGCCGCGCTTTCAAGTGGTCAACGTAGATCGCGGCGAACACAGCTTCGCGGTGGTCGTGAAAGACGGCGAGCGGATCATTCAGCAGAGTGAAACCATCACCCTGACCGTACAGCGCGTACACCTCGGCAAGCCATGAGCAGACACACGATGCGCCGTCTGCTGACCTGCCTGTTGCTGCTGTTGACGCTGCCCGCAGCGGCCGACGTCTATACCTATATCGACGCGCAGGGTAATCGGGTGTTTACCGACCAGCCGCGCAAGAACGCCACCCGCGTCGACATCGCGCCCAGCAACAACATGACCGGCACGCCGCCGACCCGGACCTTGAAGGCCCACCCTGCCAAACCTGCAATAAAGCCGATGTTTCATTACCAATTGCTGAGAATTCTGGTGCCCGAACCGGACGCCACCCTGGTCAATCCCAGTGGCGACCTGATCGTTACCGTCACCAGCGAACCGGTGTTACAGGAGGGGCACAGCTATCGATTGCTACTGGATGGTGTTGTCGTCGGCCAGGCCGGCCGCAGCCCGGTGTTCCCGTTGAGCAATGTCGATCGTGGCACGCATCAACTGTCGGTAGAGATTTTCGACGAACTTGGCCGTGTGCTGGAAAAAACACCGAACCAGCCCTTTCACGTGCAGCGCATTTCCCTGGCGCAAAAGCGCGCGACTCACCCCTGCAAGGAGGATGACTACGGTGTGCGGCCGGAGTGTCCGCTCAAGGACAAGCCCGAGCCCAAAAGCAGCATCCTGCCCTTCTTCTGATCTCGCCAAAACGCCAGCACCTTTTTGGTGCGCTCTATGACTGCCTGCGCAACAATACAGCCCAATCTGGTTCAGGAAGCCCGGCCGGGTAGCGCCGTATGCGGGCATGCTTTGCAAAAACGGCCCGACTTTGCAGATAAAACGCTTCTTTTCGGAGCCTTGGTTTGTTTTTTGCAACTTCACTGACACAGCACCGTATTGGTGGCTTTGCTCCTGCTGGCGCAGACCAGCCAGCACCAGCATGGCGCGACTGCAATGTGCCAAAAGAGGTCAACACGATTCATGACTATCAGCGATGCGCTGCACAGACTGTTACTGGATAACCTGACCACTGCCACCATTCTGCTCAACGCCGACCTGCGTCTTGAGTACATGAACCCGGCAGCGGAAATGCTGCTGGCCATCAGCGGGCAGCGTAGCCATGGGCAATTCATCAGCGAGCTGTTCACCGAGTCGGCCGAAGCATTGAGTTCGCTGCGTCAGGCAGTCGAACAGGCTCATCCTTTCACCAAGCGCGAAGCGATGCTCACTGCACTGACCGGTCAGACCCTGACTGTCGACTATGCGGTGACGCCTATCCTCAGCAAGGGCGATACCCTTCTTTTGCTTGAAGTACACCCGCGTGACCGGTTGTTGCGTATTACCAAGGAAGAGGCCCAGCTGTCCAAGCAGGAAACCACCAAGATGCTGGTGCGTGGCCTGGCTCACGAAATCAAGAATCCGCTGGGCGGCATTCGCGGGGCCGCACAATTGCTGGCCCGCGAGCTGCCTGAAGAAAGTCTCAAGGACTACACCAACGTCATTATCGAAGAGGCCGACCGCCTGCGTAATCTGGTCGACCGCATGCTCGGCTCCAACAAGCTGCCATCGCTGGCCATGACCAATGTGCATGAAGTGCTGGAGCGTGTGTGCAGCTTGGTCGAGGCCGAAAGCCAGGGCTGCATCACCTTGGTGCGCGACTATGACCCGAGCATTCCCGACGTGTTGATCGACCGCGAGCAAATGATCCAGGCCGTGCTCAATATCGTGCGCAATGCCATGCAGGCCATCAGCGGCCAGAACGAATTGCGCCTTGGCCGGATCACCCTGCGCACCCGCGCCATGCGCCAGTTCACCATCGGCCACGTTCGCCATCGACTGGTGAGCAAGATCGAAATCATCGACAACGGCCCCGGTATTCCGGCCGAACTTCAGGAAACCATCTTCTACCCCATGGTGAGTGGCCGCCCGGACGGTACGGGATTAGGTCTTGCCATTACCCAGAACATCATCAGCCAGCACCAGGGTCTGATCGAGTGTGACAGCCATCCCGGCCACACCACATTCTCGATCTTCCTGCCGCTGGAACAAGGAGCAGCTTCGACATGAGCCGTAGTGAAACTGTCTGGATCGTAGACGACGATCGTTCTATCCGCTGGGTACTGGAAAAGGCCTTGCAACAGGAAGGCATGACCACGCAAAGCTTCGACAGCGCCGACGGGGTGATGAGCCGTCTGGCCCGTCAGCAACCCGACGTGATCATTTCCGACATCCGCATGCCGGGTGCCAGTGGCCTGGACCTGCTGGCGCGGATTCGCGAGCAGCATCCGCGTCTGCCGGTGATCATCATGACCGCCCATTCGGACCTGGACAGTGCCGTGGCGTCTTATCAGGGTGGTGCGTTCGAGTACCTGCCCAAGCCGTTCGACGTCGATGAAGCCGTCTCGTTGGTCAAGCGCGCCAATCAGCACGCTCAGGAACAACAGGGCCTGGACGTTGCACCGACACTGACCCGCACCCCTGAAATCATTGGCGAAGCGCCAGCGATGCAGGAAGTGTTTCGCGCCATCGGCCGTCTGAGTCACTCCAACATCACGGTGTTGATCAACGGTGAGTCGGGAACCGGCAAGGAATTGGTCGCTCATGCATTGCATCGCCACAGCCCGCGTTCGGCCTCGCCATTCATTGCGCTGAACATGGCGGCGATCCCCAAGGACCTGATGGAGTCCGAACTGTTCGGGCATGAAAAAGGCGCGTTCACCGGCGCGGCCAACCTGCGTCGTGGACGCTTCGAACAGGCCGACGGCGGCACGCTGTTTCTCGATGAAATCGGTGACATGCCGGCCGACACCCAGACCCGTCTGTTGCGCGTGCTGGCCGATGGCGAGTTCTACCGGGTAGGCGGGCACACGCCGGTCAAGGTCGATGTGCGGATCATTGCCGCGACACACCAGAACCTGGAAACCCTGGTACAGGCCGGCAAGTTCCGCGAGGACTTGTTCCACCGTCTGAACGTGATCCGTATCCACATTCCGCGCATGTCGGACCGTCGTGAAGACATCCCGACCCTGGCCAAGCACTTCCTCAGCCGCGCGGCTCAGGAACTGGCGGTCGAACCCAAGCTGCTCAAGGCCGAGACCGAGGAATACCTCAAGCATCTGCCGTGGCCTGGCAACGTGCGTCAGCTGGAAAACACCTGCCGCTGGATCACGGTCATGGCGTCGGGTCGTGAAGTGCACATCAGCGACCTGCCACCGGAACTGCTGAGCCTGCCGCAGGACGCCGCGCCGGTCACCAACTGGGAACAGGCGCTGCGCCAGTGGGCCGATCAGGCCTTGTCTCGTGGTCAGTCCAGCCTGCTGGACAGCGCCGTGCCGACCTTCGAGCGGATCATGATCGAAACCGCCCTCAAGCACACCGCCGGTCGCCGCCGCGACGCCGCCGTACTGCTGGGCTGGGGCCGCAACACCCTGACCCGCAAGATCAAGGAACTGGGCATGAAGATCGATGGCGGGGATGACGACGAGGCCGATGAGGGCTGAGTGGTTATATGATGGTCATTAGTGCCAATGCTCCGCATTGGCATGCATTTCGAAACACTCTGCGCCGCGCCTACTATTCAAGGCAGGACGCAGAGCGTCCAGAACTACATTCCCACGCGGAGCGTGGGAACGATAGTCATCTCAGGAATTGCGTGTAACGCGCAGCGCAGCTCAGCTCAGCACCGCATCACTCAGCCAGTGATGGTTTTTCCCACAGGTTGATTCCGCCTTCCACCGCAAAGCTGTCGATCTCGGCCAGTTCTTCAGGGCTGAACGCGAGGTTCTTCAGCGCGCCGACGTTTTCGACAATCTGCTCCGGACGGCTCGCACCGATCAACGCGGAGGTCACGCGCGGATCGCGCAGCGTCCAAGCCAGGGCCATTTGTGCCAGGCTCTGACCGCGACGCTGGGCGATTTCGTTGAGCGCACGCACGTGGGCGATGTTCTGCTCGGACAGGTGCGAAGCCTGCAGCGAGCCGCCACCCGGACGATTGACCCGCGCATCCTTGGGCACGCCGTTCAGGTATTTGTCCGACAGCAGCCCCTGGGCCAACGCGGTAAAGGCGATCACGCCCGCGCCCAGCTCTTCGGTCGCGTCGAGCAAGTCTTTCTCGACCCAGCGATTGAGCAGGTTGTAGGCCGGCTGGTGGATCAGCAACGGCACTTTCCACTCTTTGAGCAACGCCGCGATCTCACGGGTCTTGGCCCCGGAATAGGATGAGATACCGATATACAGCGCCTTGCCCTGCTGAACCGCGGTGGCCAGCGCGCTGGCGGTTTCTTCCAGCGGAGTGTCCGGGTCGAAACGGTGGGAATAGAAGATGTCGACGTAATCGAGCCCCATGCGCTGCAGGCTCTGGTCGAGGCTGGCGAGCACGTATTTACGTGAACCACCGCCCTGCCCGTACGGCCCTGGCCACATGTCCCAGCCAGCCTTGCTGGAGATGATCAGTTCATCACGGTAGTGCTTGAAGTCTTCGCGCAGCAGACGGCCGAAGTTGATCTCGGCGCTGCCGTACGGCGGGCCATAGTTGTTGGCCAGGTCGAAATGGTTGATGCCCAGATCGAACGCCGTGCGCAGCATGGCGCGCTGGGTGTCGATCGGCGTGCTGTCACCGAAGTTGTGCCACAAGCCCAAAGACAGTGCCGGAAGCACCAGCCCGCTGCGGCCGGTACGGCGATAAGGCATGTCTTCGTAACGATTTTCGGCAGCGATGTAGGTCATTGAATCCTCTCTTGTCTGGGGGATATTCGAGGCGTCTTGATTGCGTTTGCGAACAGGTGACGCCTGTTCGCAACGCCGGAATCATGGCTTTTGCCAGACAACCTGCTGAATGTCGACCCGCTTAGGTATCAAGTGGTTGTCGTAAAACAGATCAGCGGTCGCCTGTTGCGCGCGTACGATCTCCGGCGTGATCGGCAGGCTGGGTGATACAGGCCGATGGTCAAGATACTGAGTCATGACCGCTTCGGACAAGCCCATGCTGCGCGCCAGTATCTGAATACTCTCGGCACGCTGCGAGCGCGACAGCCCATCGGCAACTGTCAGTTCGTCGAGGACCTGCTGCACGAGCGCTGCATTTTCCTCGGCAAACGCCCGCCGTGCGGTATAGAACGGCCCGGACAATCCAAGCCCCTCGCCGTCGGCCAGCAGGCGAGTGTGGCCTTCGCTCATAGCGATGGAGTAGTAAGGGTCCCAGATCGCCCAGGCATCGACACTGCCGTTTTCAAAGGCAGCACGGGCATCGGCAGGGGTCAGATAGATTGGCTGAATATCCTTGAAGGTCAGGCCTGCTTTGTTGAGCAAACGCAGCACCACGTTATGCGAGCTGGAGCCTTTCTGCAGCGCGACCTTGCGGCCTTTCAATTCTGCGACGCTGTGCACCGGGCTTTCGTTGCGCACCAACAGGGTTTCCACCTGCGGCTTGGGTGGCTCGGCACCAATGTAGACCAGGTCGGCACCTGCGACCTGGGCGAAAATCGGCGGAATGTCGCCGGTGGAGGCGATGTCCAGGCTGCCAATGTTCAGCGCCTCCAGCATCTGCGGCCCGGCCGGAAACTCGATCCATTTGATTTGTTTCTCGGGAAAACGCTTTTCCAGCAAGCCGTGTTCCTTGGCCAGCACCAGCGTGACAGAACCCTTCTGGTAGCCGATGCGGAGGGTGTCGGGCTCGACGGCAGCAGCTGTCCCGAACAGGCCACTGAAAGCCAGAATGGCGGCGATAAACGTGAATGGTTTCATGAGTGATCCCTTAATTCTGTATAAAAATCTGCCTCTGATTCTGGCCGAAGCCCGCTTGCTGCGCTCATCAGGACTTGCATGCGGCAACGATCAAAATTTGTAAGCAGGCCGTTGAAAGCCCAGGTTTTCACGCAAGGTCGTGCCCTCATACTCGGTACGAAACAGCCCGCGCCGCTGCAACTCCGGCACCAGCAACTGCGCGACATCTTCCAGACCACCCGGCAGATGCGGCACCAGCACATTGAAGCCATCCGCCGCGCCTTGCTCGAACCAGCGTTGCAACTCATCGGCAATCTGCTCAGGCGTACCGATCAGGCTGTAGTGCCCTCGCCCGCCGGCAATCCGCCGCCCCAGTTGCGCCAGGGTCAGGTTTTCCTGATCGGCCAGTTCGGTGAGCAGTTTCTGCCGGCTGCGCTGGCCGCTGTCGGTCAGTGGCAGCTCTGGCAACGGGCCATCCAGCGGGTAACCCGACAGGTCGAAATTGCCCAGCATGCGGCCCAGCAGAGCGACCCCGACCTGAGGCTCGACCAGCGCCTGAAACGACTCGAATTTAGCTTTCGCCAAGGCTTCGGTTTCGGCCACGACGATGAACACGCCGGGCATGATTTTCAGCGAATCGACGTCACGCCCGTAAGCACTCAGACGGCCTTTGATGTCCGCATAAAACGCTTGGGCGCTGGCCAGCGAGGTCTGCGCGGTGAACACCACTTCCGCCGTCTGCGCCGCCAGGTCACGCCCGACTTCCGAGGAACCGGCCTGCACCACCACCGGTTGTCCTTGCGGCGAACGTGCCACGTTCAGCGGGCCTTTGACGCTGAAGTGCTCGCCCTGGTGATCGAGCACATGCAGCCTGGCCGGGTTGTAATACTCGCCGCTGGCCTTGTCGCGGGTGAAGGCATCGTCTGCCCAGCTGTCCCAAAGGCCGGTCACCACCTGATGAAACTCTCGTGCGCGGCTATAGCGCTTGGCATGCCCCACATGCTCGGCGCGACCGAAGTTCTGCGCTTCGGCGGCGGCATCCGAGGTCACCAGATTCCAGCCCGCTCGCCCACCGGAGAGATGATCCAGCGAGGCGAACTTGCGGGCTACGTGATACGGCTCGTTGTAGGTGGTGGTTGCCGTCGCGATCAGACCGATATGCTCAGTCACCGCACTGAGTGCCGAGAGCAGGGTCAGCGGTTCGAAATGATCGGAGCGTGCCATGCGGCTGGCGATATCACCGGTCGCGGCAGCCACGCTGTCGGCGACGAACAGTGCATCGAATTTTGCCGCCTCCGCAACCCTGGCCACGTGCCGGTAATGCTTGAAATCCAGCCCTGCATCCGCAGGCACATCCGGGTGCCGCCAGGCAGCGACATGATGCCCGGTGGCCATCAGGAAAGCGCCCAGCTTCATCTGTCGAGCAGTCGTGCTCATACCTCACTCCTTCCGTGTTGCCTGGGGTCTCGGCTCAAAAATCCTTGCGTAACTGCACACCGAAATAACGTTCATCATCACGCGGCACGGATCGGTAAACGTAGTTGCCCCCGGTCGCCAGCATTGGCGAATAGGACTTGTCAGCCAGGTTCTTGCCCAGCAATGCCACACGCCAGCCACTGTTGTAATCAGCCAGTGCCACGCTGGCGTTCCAGATGCCGTAAGCGCCCTGTTTGGTGTCCGGGTTCTGGCTGATGTCGTACTGCACTTCGCTCTGCCAGCTGTAATCGGTGCCCAGTTCGATATCCAGGCCGTTGTCCAGCGGGAGGGTGTAGTCGGCGCGCACGTAGCTTTTCCAGTCCGGGCTGTACGGCAGGGTTTTGCCGTCGACGTTGCAGGACGCCGCCGCACCGGCCGGGCAGGCAAAGCTGTCGATGCGTGTTCTGGTGTAGGACAGCGCGCCGGAGAGTTTCAAGTTTCGCGTGGCTTGCAGGGCGTAATCCAGCTCGACGCCTTCGGTGCTGACACTGCCGGCGTTGATCAGGCGCGTCACAACCTGTCCGGCAACACTGTCGAAGAAGTTCGCCTGATAGTTGTCGTATTCGCTGTGGAACACCGCCAGGTTGGTGGTCAGGCGATTATTCCAGGTGGTGGCCTTGAGGCCGACCTCCCAGGTGTTCGAGGTTTCCGGCTTGAGGGCCTCGGTGTCACGCGGCTGCATGTTGAAGAACACGTTGTAGGCCGGGCCTTTGTAGCCGCGCGAATAGGTGATGTAGGTCATCACACTGTCGCTCAGGTCGTATTGCAAACCGAGACGCCCGGACTTGCCGTCTTCGTCCACCGACCCGGAACTGCTGGTCGCTGGCTGAATGCCGCTGACGGTCGTAGCCGATGTCGAGACGCGGCGATGATCGTATTCCAGATCGTCGTGGGTCCAGCGTGCCCCGGCAATCGCACGGAAGTCCGGGGTGAAATTGAACGTGGTTTCGCCGAACACCGAATAACTGTCGGTGGTGGTGCTGTAGTCGGCGATGCCGCGATCCTGAGTCGTTGGTGTGATCAGCGTGCGCTGATAGGTCTCGTCGCTCTTGCCGTGCATGTAAAACAGCCCGCCCACGTATTCGACGAACTGGCCTTTCGGCGACGCCAGACGCAGCTCCTGTGAATACTGGTTGAACTCAAGATCGCCCTTGTCTTCAGTGCCGGGGAACGCGGAGGTGATGGTGCCAAGCCGGTCACCGTCCTGATACTGCGTGTTGTCCCAGCCGCGCCAGGCGGTGATGGAGGTCAGGGTGTAGTCACCCAGTTGCCAGTCGAGCTGACCGGACAGGCCTTTGTTGACGTCCTCGACATGGCTGCGGTAATCGCTGACGACATTGCGGTTATCGCTGTCGGCACGTACCGGCGCCAGGGCACTGGCGAAGGACGGGGTCAGCGCCTTGGTTACCACACCGTTGGGCGCGTCGTCATGGGACTGCATGTAGTCCGCTGCGAGGGTGAAGGTGATGTCGTCATTGGGCGTGAATTCCAGCTTGCCGCGTGCGCCCTTGCGGTTGTAACCGTTGACTTCCTGACCATTGAGCTTGTTATCGACATTGCCGTCATAGCTGCCGAACAACGTCGTGATCGAGCCTTTGAGGGTCTGCGGAATCAGGCTGCCGCCAATACCGAAACGGGTGCGGCTTTCGTTGCCGCTGTAATACGACTGATCGATGTAACCGTGAGTCTCTTCGGTCGGTGCCTTGGTGGTGAAGTTCAGCACGCCCGCCGAAGCGTTCTTGCCGAACAGCGTACCTTGCGGGCCGCGCAGCACTTCGATGCGTTCCAGGTCGAGCAAGTCCAGCGTGGCCTGACCCGGACGGGCATACACCACGCCGTCGATCACGGTTGCCACGGTCGGTTCGACGCCTGGCGAGGTGGAAATGGTGCCGACACCGCGAACGAACAGCGAAGTGTCCTTGTTGGAAGCCCCGGTGCGGAAATTCAACGACGGCACCTGCTGCACAATACTGGCCACGCCATTACGGTTATCGCGCTCCAGTTGTTCGCCCTCGATCACGGACACGGCAACCGGTACTTTTTGCAGCGATTCTTCACGGCGTGTGGCGGTCACGGTCACCGATTCCAGCGCTACCGTTTCTGTATTCTGCCCTGCCGCTGTCTCTGCCATGGCCGGAACACACGGCAATGCCGTCAGCCCCATCAGTAACCACCCACAACGACGCCCCCGCGCCGCATGAACCTGATCGATCGCCTGCGCCAGAAGCATGTGTCTGACGCCATCCCCAGCTGTTGTGTGCATCTGCGTGCCTACCTGAAATATGCCCTGATCCGACAGTGCGATGCGCACTGGCGCCTATACGTGCTGACTAAACCGGGTCCGGGCATTCGCGGTGGCGAGTAGCAGACAAACCATCTTTGTTAGCGCTAACATCGCCAGTATCGGGAAATGCTAGATAGACCGTCCAATACTGAAAAATTAGTTTTATATTCTTTTTACTTTTATGCGAAGTGATCAAGCATGGCCGACGAGAAACCCCTGACACGTAAACGCCGAGGCGCAGGCCGGGTGACGATCACTGCCGTGGCGCGTCAGGCGGGGGTGTCGGCCATTACCGTATCGCGCTATTTCAATCAGCCGGAACAGGTATCGCCCGAACTGCGCGAGCGGATTGCGAGCACGGTCAATGCACTGGGTTACGTGCCCAATCTGGTTGCTGGCGGCCTGGCGTCAGCACGCAGCCGTGTGGTGGCGATGGTGATTCCCAACATCTCCGGGCCGATCTTTGCCAATACCATTCAGGGCTTCAGTGACACCCTGAGCCGGCACGGTTTTCAGTTGCTGCTGGCCTCCAGCTACTTTTCCGCCGAGCAGGAAGAAAGCGCGGTACGGGCATTTCTGGGCTGGTCACCGGCGGCACTGGTGCTGACCAGTCGCTTTCACAGCCCTGCTACCGAGAAAATGATCGAGCAGACCGATGTCCCGGTGATCGAAACCTGGGACCATCAACCCGACCGCAGTCCGATCCAGATCGGCTTTTCGCACTACGACGTCGGCGTCATGGCAGCCCGTTATCTGCATGACAAGGGCTACCGGCGAATCGCGTTCGTACAGAACAGCATCGCGGGCGACTTCAGCGCACTGGAGCGCCGCGACGGCTACGCTGCGACTCTGGAAGGGCTCGGTATCACGCCGTGGGTCTTCGTCCCGGACGCGGACCGAGCGCCATTCGAGGCAGGCAAACAGGCGATGGACACCCTGATGAACCAAGAGCCCCGCCCTGACGCGATCTTCTTCGCCAACGACAACCTGGCAGCCGGCGCCCTGCTCGCCAGCCAGCGCGCAGGCCTGAGCATTCCGCAGGATTGCGCCGTGATGGGTTTTGGCGACTACGCCTTCGCAGAAATGATGCTGCCCAGCCTGACCACCATCAAACCGCCCGCACTGCAGATCGGCGTAATGGCCGCCACGCGGGTGCTTGAAAGCCTCGGAGTGTTACCGGTAGAGGGAGAGATACAACGCCTGAATCTGCTGGAATGCAGATTGGTAGAGCGAGAGAGTACGTGAGCCTGCCGCACTCTCGAGCCTAAGCGGGAGCGTGAGGAACGATGACCCTGTAACCATCGTGCGACGCTCCGCGTCCTCTCCTGAACATGAGGCGCGGCGCAGAGCGTGAGGGACGATAGTTGTAACCGCCCCCCACGTCCCGATCACCGCACCAGATGCAGGAACTGCATATGCCGTTCGTACTGATCGAGCACGTCGTTGATGACCTGTTCCTTGGTGTAGCCCACCAGGTCGTAGTCCTGACTGCCCTCGCTCAAGTGAACTTCGGCGCGGTAGTAGCGGCGGTTGTTCAATTGCTTGGAGCCCATGCCGCCACGGGCGAACGAAGGCGTGAAGAAGCCTTTCATCTGCACCTGGTAAATGAACGGACGTTCTTCGCCGTGACCGATTTCCAGGGTCACCGAGTCGTTGGACGGATCGGGCACGTTGACCACGTTCAAACCCTTTTCGACGAACACCGCCGTCACTTCTTCAATCGCCGGACGCACGGTCTGATCGAGGAAACGGTACACCTCGTCTCGCGACGGGTAATGCACAGCTTGGCTCAGGCGCTGACGCCACCCGCCGCGCCTTGAACCGGACACTGGCGCCAACGAATACAGTTGCGCAATCTGGCGCTGGGATTCCATGACGAACGCTTTGTGCAGGCCCCACATCATCAGCAGCAGAATCAGCGAGAACGGCAGCGAGGTCAGTACCACAGCCGACTTCAGCGCATCGATACTGCCCGAGAACAACAGGCCACTGGTGATCAGCGCCGTGGCCACACCCCAGAACACCCGCAGCCATTTCGGACCGTCTTCGTCAGGGTTGCCGCCTTTGGCTGACAGTGTCGACAGCACCACAGTGCCCGAATCGGCCGACGTCACGAAGAACACAAAGCTGATGAACACCGTGACCGCAATGACCGTCTTGCTCCACGGATAGGTTTCCAGCAGCAGGTACAGGGTCATCGACGGATCGTCGATAGCCGACTGACCCAGCGCAGTCATGCCATGGTTGAGCACTTGATCGATGGCGCTGTTACCGAAGATCGACATCCACGCCAGGGTGAAGCCCAGCGGGATCAGCAACACACCGAAGACGAACTCACGGATGGTCCGGCCACGCGAGATACGCGCAATGAACAGGCCCACGAACGGCGCCCAGGCAATCCACCAGGCCCAATAGAACACCGTCCAGCCGCCCAGCCAGTCACTCGGCTCGTTGTAGGCATACACGTCGAAACTCTTGCTCGGCAGTGCACCCAGATAGTCACCGATGTTCTGCACCAGCGTGTTGAGCAGGTGCTGAGTCGGGCCGGCGAACAGCACGAACAACAGCAACGCACAGGCCAGCAGCATGTTGATGTCGGACATGACGCGCACGCCTTTGTCGACACCGGCGATCGCCACCAGAATCGCCGCGCCCATCATCAGGGTGATCAGACCGACCTGAATCCAGTGGGTGTGCGCCACGCCGAACAGGTAATCCAGACCGGAGTTGAGGTGCAGCACCCCGAAGCCCATGTCTGCGCCGAGGCCGAAGATGGTCGCAATGATGCCGAAACCATCGACCGCATAGCCGATAGGGCCGTTGATGCGTTTGCCGATCAGCGGATACAGCGCCGAACGCAGGGCCAGCGGCAGGTTGTGCCGATAGGCGAAATAGGCCAGCGCCATCCCGACGAAGGCAAACACGCCCCAGCCATGCAGCCCCCAGTGCAGAAACAGCAACTGCATGCCCTGGCGTGCTGCTTCTGCGGTACCACCCTCGCCCTGCGGCGGTTGCAGCAGGTGCGTCAGGGGTTCTGAAACGCAGAAAAAGAACAGCGTAATGCTGATGCCGGCGGCAAACAGCATCCCGGCCCATGACAGGTAACTGAACTCGGGTTCGTCGTGGTCGGCACCGAGCTTGATCTTGCCGAAGCCCGACAAGGCGGTGACCACCACGAAGACCAGGTACAGGGTCATGACCATCATGTAGTACCAGCCGACCGTGTTGGCCGCCCAGTTTTGCGCCGCCAGCAGCCATTCGCCGCTGGCTTGCGGGAACGCGATCACGACGATGCCGAAAATCAGAATAAAACTCGCAGCGAAATAGAACACTGGAGCATTCATGCGAACCATGCCGCTTGAAGAGGAACTCGCAGAACTCATCGGTTGAGTGCCTCCGGACTGATAAAACCAACTGCAAAAAGCGGATACGGCAAGGGTAAGCCTCCTGTTGTGAGCGGGCAGCGAACCACCGGTTTAACTTGAACGAGCGTTCAATTTAAACACGAAAACACCCGCGAGACCTAATCGCAGGCCGGTGAATGCTGGCTCAGGCCTGGGTATGACGCATGCTTGAGGGGGTTCGTTCCCATGCTAAAGAGGCCATTTGCAGCCCGCCAAATGCGCTGCTTGCAAACACCCAGCGGCAGTTCATTCCCGGCCCGAATGCGGCGCACACATTCCCCGCACCAATCTGTTACCTGTTGCCCCAAAACTGCGCAAAAAGTCATTCAGGTAACAACGTCCAGCCCTTTTCGGAGAAATGCCCCTTTGCTGATCAAAAGCACCAGGCCCGCATAAATAAAGCCCTGCAGATAGATTCGATGGGCAAAAAACAGCGACAGCACAAAGTTGGTCTTTTGATTGCATATGCTTGTATGTACAAGTAGAGACAGGCTTAACACTCTGTCTTCTACCCAACTGAATAGGCCTGCTTCGCCAGGCGCTGCTCGCCCTTCATCGGGCTGGTTCGAATTGATCGCCGAGGATTTTTTTGTGACCGAGAATAATCAAGACCTTAAGCAGGACTGGACCCGCCATCGCGAAGGTGTAGTACGGGCTGCACGCGGTACTCAACTGACCGCCAAGAGCTGGCTGACCGAAGCACCGCTGCGCATGTTGATGAACAACCTCGACCCGGAAGTCGCCGAAAACCCCAATGAACTGGTGGTTTACGGTGGCATCGGTCGTGCCGCACGCAACTGGGAGTGCTACGACAAGATCGTCGAAAGCCTCACTCAGCTCAACGATGATGAAACCCTGCTGGTGCAGTCCGGCAAGCCGGTCGGCGTGTTCAAGACCCACAGCAACGCCCCGCGCGTATTGATCGCCAACTCCAACCTGGTGCCGCACTGGGCCAGCTGGGAGCACTTCAACGAACTGGATGCCAAGGGCCTGGCCATGTATGGCCAGATGACCGCCGGCAGTTGGATCTACATCGGCAGCCAGGGCATCGTGCAAGGCACTTACGAAACCTTCGTCGAAGCCGGTCGCCAGCACTATGACGGCAACCTCAAGGGCCGCTGGGTGTTGACCGCAGGTTTGGGCGGCATGGGTGGCGCGCAGCCGCTGGCCGCGACACTGGCCGGGGCCTGCTCGCTGAACATCGAATGCCAGCAGAGCCGTATCGATTTCCGCATCAAGACCCGCTACGTCGACGAACAGGCCGCTGATCTCGATGACGCACTGGCGCGTATCGCGAAATACACGGCCGAAGGCAAAGCCATCTCCATCGCCCTGTGTGGCAACGCGGCGGACATCCTGCCGGAAATGGTCCGTCGCGGTGTGCGCCCGGACATGGTCACCGACCAGACAAGCGCCCACGACCCGCTCAATGGCTACCTGCCCAAAGGCTGGACCTGGGACGAGTACCGTGCCCGCTCGGTCAGCGAGCCGGCCAGTGTGGTCAAGGCGGCCAAGCAATCGATGGCCGAACACGTCGAAGCCATGCTCGCCTTCCAGCAAGCCGGCATTCCGACCTTCGACTATGGCAACAACATTCGCCAGATGGCCAAGGAAGTCGGCGTCACCAATGCCTTCGATTTCCCGGGTTTCGTGCCCGCCTACATCCGTCCGCTGTTCTGCCGTGGCATCGGGCCGTTCCGCTGGGCCGCGCTGTCGGGCGATCCGCAGGACATCTACAAGACCGACGCCAAGGTCAAAGAGCTGATCCCGGATGACGAGCACCTGCACAACTGGCTGGACATGGCCCGCGAGCGAATCAGCTTTCAGGGCTTGCCAGCGCGTATCTGCTGGGTCGGTCTGGGCCAGCGCGCCAAGCTGGGCCTGGCCTTCAACGAAATGGTCCGCAGTGGCGAGTTGTCGGCACCGGTGGTAATCGGCCGCGACCACCTGGACTCCGGCTCGGTCGCCAGCCCCAACCGCGAGACCGAATCCATGCGCGATGGCTCCGATGCCGTCTCCGACTGGCCGCTGCTCAATGCCCTGCTCAATACCGCCAGCGGTGCGACCTGGGTCTCGCTGCACCACGGTGGAGGCGTCGGCATGGGCTTCTCGCAGCATTCCGGCATGGTGATCGTCTGCGACGGTACGGATGAAGCCGCCGAGCGTATCGCCCGCGTATTGCACAACGACCCGGCCACCGGGGTGATGCGTCATGCCGATGCCGGTTACGACATCGCTATCGATTGTGCCAAAGAGCAGGGCTTGAACCTGCCAATGATCGGACGTTGACAACGTTGCCGGCCATCAGGCCGGCACACGTCGGGGACGGGCATGAGCATGCCCACGGGCCGGATGCCTACTTGAAGCTGCCGTCATCCATTTCAGGCTTAGGAGCATCGACAATGAATATGAAAAAGGCCCTGCTGACCACCCTGGTATCCGCTGGCCTGCTCGCCAGCGCAGGCGCAAGTCAGGCTGCCGGCTGGTGCGAATCAGGCAAGCCGGTGAAATTCGCCGGTCTTAACTGGGAAAGCGCGATGCTGCTGACCGACATTCTGCAGGTCGTTCTGGACAAGGGTTACGGCTGCACGGTTGACGCCCTGCCCGGCAATTCCATCGCCATGGAAAACGCCCTGGGCACCAACGATATCCAGATCTTTGCCGAAGAATGGGTCGGTCGCAGCGAGGTCTGGAACAAGGCCGCCGCTGCCGGGAAAGTGGTTGGTGTCGGCGCGCCGATCGTCGGCGCAGTGGAAGGCTGGTACGTGCCGCGCTATGTGATCGAAGGCGATGCCAAACGCAAGCTGGAAGCCAAGGCACCCAACCTGAAATCCATCAGCGATCTGGCCCAGTATTCAGCCGTGTTCAAGGATCAGGAAGAGCCATCCAAAGGGCGTTTCTACAACTGCCCGGCGGGTTGGACCTGTGAATTGGAAAACAGCGAAATGCTCAAGAGCTACGGCCTGGAAAGCAAATACACCAACTTCCGCCCGGGCACCGGCCCGGCGCTGGATGCGGCGATTCTCTCCAGCTACAAACGTGGCGAACCGATCCTGGCCTACTATTGGTCACCCACGCCGCTCATGGGTCAGGTAGACCTGGTGCGTCTGGAAGAGAAAGCCGGGGTCAACAAGACGATCGATATCAAGGTCGGCGTGTCCAAAGTGTTCCACGATGAGGCCCCTGAACTGGTCGCCATCCTGGAAAAGGTCAACCTGCCTATCGACCTGCTCAACCAGAACCTGGGGCGCATGGCCAAGGAACGCATCGAATCGCCGAAGCTGGCGAAGATTTTCCTGAAAGAGCACCCCGAAGTCTGGCACAAATGGGTCAGCGAAGACGCCGCGAAGAAGGTGGACGCTTCGTTGTAAACGACCGGGCTGTCGGACTGTAAGGTTCGACAGCCCCGTCGTTGACCCGACACACCTCATTTGAGAGCCGCTTATGTTTCCTGAAAGCTTCACTTTCTCGATCGCCAACTGGGTCAACGATGGCGTCGACTCACTGGTCACGCAGTACGGCGATGTGTTCCGGCACATTTCCGACACCCTGCTATGGGCCATTGTCAACCTCGAAGGCCTGCTGCGCATGGCGCCGTGGTGGCTGATGCTGATGATCGTCGGCGGTATTGCCTGGCACGCGACACGCAAGATCGTCACGACGCTGGTCATCGTCGGCCTGCTGTTTCTGGTCGGTGCGGTCGGGTTGTGGGACAAGCTGATGCAGACGCTGGCGCTGATGCTGGTCGCCACGATCATCGCGGTGCTGATCGGCATTCCGCTGGGCATCCTCTCGGCACGCAGCAATCGGCTGCGCTCGGTGCTGATGCCGCTGCTGGACATCATGCAGACCATGCCCAGCTTCGTGTACCTGATCCCGGTGCTGATGCTGTTCGGTCTGGGCAAGGTGCCGGCGATCTTCGCCACCGTAATTTACGCCGCACCGCCGCTGATTCGTCTGACCGATCTGGGCATTCGTCAGGTGGATGGTGAAGTGATGGAAGCCATCAACGCGTTCGGCGCCAATCGCTGGCAGCAACTGTTCGGCGTGCAACTGCCGCTGGCGATGCCGAGCATCATGGCCGGTATCAACCAGACCACCATGATGGCGCTGTCGATGGTGGTGATCGCCTCGATGATCGGCGCACGCGGGCTTGGCGAAGACGTGCTGGTGGGCATTCAGACCCTCAACGTCGGGCGCGGGCTGGAAGCGGGCCTGGCCATTGTCATTCTGGCGGTCGTCATCGACCGTATCACGCAGGCCTATGGCCGCCCACGGCATGAGGCGCACAAATGAGCAGCGTGGAACCGAACAAAATCGTCGTCAAAAACGTATTCAAGATCTTCGGCAACCGCTCGAAAGAAGCGCTGGAGTTGATCAGGCAAAACCAGAGCAAGGACCAGGTGCTGGCCCAGACCGGCTGTGTGGTCGGGGTCAACGACCTGTCGCTGTCGATCGGCAGCGGCGAAATCTTCGTCATCATGGGCCTCTCCGGCTCGGGAAAATCGACGCTGGTGCGTCATTTCAACCGGCTGATCGACCCCACCAGCGGCGAGATTCTGGTCGATGGCGAAGACATCCTGCGTTACGACATGGAGGCGTTGCGCCAATTCCGCCGGCACAAGATCAGCATGGTGTTCCAGAGCTTCGGCCTGCTGCCGCACAAGACCGTGCTGGCCAACGTGGCCTACGGCCTGACCGTGCGTGGCGAGAGCAAGGCGCTGTGTCAGGAACGCGCGCTGCACTGGATCACCACCGTAGGCCTCAAGGGCTATGAGAACAAATACCCGCACCAGCTTTCTGGCGGCATGCGTCAGCGTGTGGGTCTGGCCCGCGCGCTGGCGGCCGACACCGACATCATTCTGATGGACGAAGCATTCAGCGCCCTCGACCCGTTGATCCGCGCCGAGATGCAGGACCAGTTGCTGGAGCTGCAAGCCAGCCTGCACAAGACCATCGTGTTCATTACCCACGATCTGGACGAGGCCGTGCGCATCGGCAATCGCATCGCGATCCTCAAGGATGGTCGATTGATTCAGGTCGGTACGCCGAAAGAAATTCTCCACTCGCCCGCCGACGATTACGTGGATCGTTTCGTTCAGCGTCGCGTAGCCACCCTTTAAGGACCGTTGCAGATGTCGCGAGCAGAACAGATCGTCATCGGTGAAGCACCTGCAGGCTGGCAGGACGTGGTCGCCGTGGCCCGGCATGGCGCAAGACTGGTCCTGTCGGATGCTGCCTGGGCACGGATCGACAACGCTCAGGCCATCGTGCAGCGCATCGTCGTCAGCGGCGAGCGCGCCTATGGCGTGAACACCGGGCTCGGCGCGCTGTGCAATGTGTCACTGCAAGGCGAACAGCTCAGTCGCCTGTCGCGCAATACCCTGCTCAGCCATGCCTGCGGCGTCGGTGCGCCACTGGCCGACGAGCAGACCCGCGCAATCATCTGCGCCGCGATTCTCAACTACAGTCAGGGCAAGTCCGGCATTCACCGGCAAGTGGTCGAAGCGCTACTGGCCCTGCTCAACCGGGGCATCACGCCGCAAGTACCGGCGCAGGGCTCGGTGGGTTACCTGACGCACATGGCGCACGTCGGCGTCGCGTTGCTGGGCATCGGCCAGGTCAGCTATCGCGGGCAGATCGTCCCGGCTGAGCAGGCCTTGAACGAAGAAGGTCTGGCTCCGGTCATCCTCGGCGCCAAGGACGGATTGTGCCTGGTCAACGGCACACCGTGCATGACCGGCCTGAGCTGTCTGGCCATCGCCGACGCCGAGCGTCTGAGCCAGTGGGCCGACGTGATCGGCGCGATGAGCTTCGAAGCCCTGCGCGGCCAGCTGGACGCGTTCGATGCAAGCATCCTCGCCCTCAAGCCGCATCCGGGCATGCAACAGGTGGGCAAGAACCTGCGCACGTTACTGGCAGGCAGCGAAGTGCTCGCCAGCAGCGAAGGCATTCGGACCCAGGATGCGCTGAGTATTCGTTCGATTCCCCAGGTGCATGGCGCCACCCGCGACCAGTTGGCTCACGCCACTCGCCAGGTCGAGATCGAGCTCAATTCAGTCACCGATAACCCGCTGCTGCTCGGCACGCCCGACGCTTTCCGAGTGGTGTCCCAGGCCAATCCACACGGCCAGT
Organism: Pseudomonas cerasi; assembly: GCF_900074915.1. GTDB lineage: Bacteria > Pseudomonadota > Gammaproteobacteria > Pseudomonadales > Pseudomonadaceae > Aquipseudomonas > Aquipseudomonas cerasi. Next base: position 333,886 of record NZ_LT222319.1, on the reverse strand, counting down.
CGGTGGCCATGGCGGCAGACCTGCTGTGCATGGCGATGGCCGAGCTGGGCTCGATCGCCGAACGGCGCCTGGACCGCCTGATCAACCCGATGGTCAGCGGCCTGCCGGCGTTTCTGGTCACCCAGCCGGGGGTCAACTCGGGAATGATGATCGTCCAGTACGTCGCCGCTTCGCTGTGCGCGGAAAACCGCCAGATGGCGCAGCCGGCTGTGGTCGACAACTACGTGACCTCCGGCCTGCAGGAGGATCACCTGAGCCTGGGCACCAGCGCCGCGCTCAAGCTGCACAAGGTGCTGGGCAATACCACGCAGATTCTGGCCATCGAGTATTTGCTCGCGGCCCAGGCATTCGAATTTCTCAAGACACAGGGTTTTGGCGTGGGCACCGGTGCCGCGTGGCGACTGCTGCGCGAGCGCATCCCGGCCTACGACGAAGACCGCTGGCTGGCTCCGGACATCGCCAGCAGCGCGGCCCTGATCAAAGACGAAGCGTCGCTGGAAAGGATTTTCCAGCACTGCCGTAACAACGCGGCAGGCCTATAAAAACAGCGTATGGCCACCAGCCGTCGCTGACATTCATCAAGGAGTAGCAGCATCGTGACCACCTTATCTGCCAAGACGCTGAACCTGATCCCCGGCAAACTGACCCTGGCGCAACTGCGCGGTATTTATCTGCAGCCGGTCAGCCTGACGCTGGACAGCAGCGCAGACCAGCAGATCGACGACAGCGTCGCCTGTGTCGAGCGCATTCTGGCCGAGAACCGCACCGCCTACGGCATCAACACCGGGTTCGGTCTGCTGGCTTCGACGCGGATTGCCAGCGAAGACCTGGAAAACCTGCAGCGTTCGCTGGTGCTGTCGCATGCGGCCGGTGTCGGTCAGCCGATCAGCGATGAGCTGGTGCGTCTGATCATGGTGCTCAAGGTCAACAGCCTGAGCCGCGGCTTCTCGGGCATTCGGCGAGTGGTCATCGACGCCCTGATTGCGCTGATCAATGCCGAGGTCTACCCGCATATTCCGCTCAAGGGCTCGGTCGGTGCTTCCGGCGACCTTGCACCGCTGGCGCACATGTCGCTGGTGCTGCTGGGCGAAGGCAAGGCGCGCTACAAGGGCGAATGGCTGAACGACGTCGATGCGCTGGCGGCTGCCGGGCTGCAACCGCTGACCCTGGCAGCCAAGGAAGGGCTGGCACTGCTCAACGGTACGCAAGTGTCTACCGCCTACGCATTGCGCGGCCTGTTCGAAGGCGAAGACCTGTTCGCTGCAGCCCTGACCTGCGGCTCGCTGACGGTTGAAGCCGTGCTCGGCTCGCGCTCGCCCTTCGACGCGCGCATTCATGCCGCACGCGGTCAGCGCGGGCAGATCGACGCGGCAGCCTGCTACCGTGACCTGCTGGGCGAAAGCAGCGGCGTGTCCGAGTCGCACCGCAACTGCGACAAGGTTCAGGACCCCTACTCGTTGCGCTGCCAGCCACAGGTCATGGGCGCGTGTCTGACCCAACTGCGTCAGGCCGCCGAGGTGCTGGAAATCGAAGCCAACGCGGTGTCCGACAACCCGCTGGTGTTCGCCGCCGAGAACGACGTCATATCCGGTGGTAATTTTCACGCCGAGCCGGTCGCCATGGCGGCGGACAACCTCGCGCTGGCCATTGCCGAGATCGGCTCGCTCAGCGAACGTCGCATTTCGCTGATGATGGACAAGCACATGTCGCAGCTGCCGCCCTTCCTGGTGGCCAACGGCGGCGTCAATTCCGGGTTCATGATCGCGCAGGTGACCGCCGCCGCGCTGGCCAGTGAAAACAAGGCATTGGCCCATCCGCACAGTGTCGACAGCCTGCCGACCTCGGCCAATCAGGAAGACCATGTGTCGATGGCCCCGGCCGCCGGCAAGCGCTTATGGGAAATGGCAGAAAACGTTCGCGGGATTCTTGCCGTAGAATGGTTGGCTGCCTGCCAGGGTCTGGACTTGCGTGAGGGTCTGAAAACCTCTCCGAAGCTGGAGCAAGCCCGCAGCCTGTTGCGCAGCAAGGTCCCGTTCTATGAAAAGGACCGCTTTTTTGCACCGGACATCGAAGCTGCCAGTCAGCTGTTGTCCTCCACTTGCCTGAACCCGTTGGTTCCTGCACGTCTGCTACCCAGTCTGTGATGCACCGCGAGCCTGGCAGGGCTCGCTTTGGTCATCGCTGCGGGAGGCCGGATGCAGGCGTTCTCGCGGCTTTTGCCATACCTGTAATGAAATGGACCTGAAATGACGTCACAAGATGGTTTGAAACGCGGGTTATCCGCCCGCCACATCCGCTTCATGGCCCTGGGCTCTGCCATCGGCACAGGGTTGTTCTACGGCTCGGCCTCGGCGATTCAACAGGCCGGGCCTGCCGTACTGCTGGCGTACCTGATCGGCGGCGCGGCGGTGTACATGGTGATGCGCGCGCTCGGCGAAATGGCGGTCCACGACCCGGTGTCCGGTTCGTTCAGCCATTACGCCACGCGCTACATGGGCCCGCTGGCCGGCTTCGTGCTCGGCTGGACCTACGCGTTCGAAATGATCATCGTCTGCCTCGCCGACGTGACCGCATTCGGCATCTACATGGGCTTCTGGTTTCCGGAAGTACCCCGCTGGATCTGGGTGCTGGGCATCGTCTTTCTGATCGGCGCGCTCAACCTGTGCAACGTAAAAGTCTTTGGTGAAACCGAGTTCTGGCTGTCGATCCTCAAGGTCAGCGCCATCGTGGCGATGATCGTTGCAGGCTTCGGCATCATGATCTTCGGTATCGGCAGCTCGACCAGCGGCACCGAAATCGGCATCAGCAACCTGTGGGCACACGGCGGCTTCATGCCCAACGGTGTCACCGGTCTGATCGCCTCGTTCGCGGTGGTGATGTTTGCCTTCGGCGGTATTGAAATCATCGGCATTACCGCAGGCGAAGCGAAGGACCCGCAACGCAGCCTGCCGCAGGCGATCAATGCCGTACCGCTGCGCATTCTGCTGTTCTACGTGCTGACACTGTTTGTGCTGATGTGCATCTACCCGTGGCCGCAGATCGGCACGCAGGGCAGCCCGTTCGTGCAGATTTTCGACAACCTGGGTATCGCTTCGGCGGCGACCATCCTCAACATCGTGGTGATCTCGGCGGCCGTATCGGCCATCAACAGCGACATCTTCGGCGCAGGCCGCATGATGTATGGCCTGGCCCGTGATGGTCAGGCGCCCGCCAGTTTTGCCCGCGTTTCACGCCATGGCGTGCCGTGGATGACCGTGCTGGTCATGGGCATCGCATTGCTGGGCGGCGTGCTGCTCAACTACCTGATCCCCAAGGATGTGTTCCTGCTGATCGCGTCGCTGGCCACCTTCGCCACCGTGTGGGTCTGGCTGATGATTCTGCTGACGCAGGTCGCCATGCGCCGCTCGATGCACCGCGAGGAAGCGGCACAGCTGAAATTCGCCGTGCCGTTCTGGCCTTACGGGCCTGCGGCCGCCATCGCCTTCATGCTGTTCATCTTCGGCGTGCTGGGCTATTTCCCGGACAACCGTGCAGCCTTGATCGTCGGCGCAATCTGGATCGTGCTGCTGCTCATCGCCTACGCTGTGTGGGTCAAGCCCAAGGCGCTCAACAACACTCATTGATCAACGAGGCCTGGAATGAAAACGCTCTGGAAAAACTGTCACATCGCAAGCATGGCGCACGGCAAATACTCGATCATCGAGCATGCCGCCATCGTGACCTCCGGAGCGCTCATCGAGTGGATCGGGCCTCAGGCCGAGCTGGCCGAGCCGGAACATGACAACTGCATCGATCTGGGCGGTGCATGGGTCACGCCCGGCCTGATCGACTGTCACACCCATACGGTGTTCGGCGGCAACCGCAGCGGCGAGTTCGAACAGCGTCTGCAGGGCGTCAGCTACGCAGAAATAGCGGCAGCGGGCGGCGGTATTGCCAGCACGGTGCGTGCGACTCGCGCCGCCAGTGAAGATGAGCTGTACGCCAGTGCCGAGCGCCGCTTGCGGCACTTGCTCAAGGACGGCGTCACGACCGTCGAGATGAAGTCGGGCTACGGGCTGGACCTGGAAAACGAGCGCAAGATCCTGCGGGTGATTCGTCGTCTGGGCAACACCCAGTCAGTCACCGTGCGTGCCACCTGCCTGGCCGCCCATGCGCTGCCGCCGGAATACGCCGATCGCGCCGACGATTACATCAACCACATCTGCAACGACATGCTCCCGGCGCTGGCAGCCGAAGGGCTGGTCGATGCGGTGGATGCTTTCTGTGAATACCTGGCGTTTTCACCTGCGCAGGTCGGGCAAGTGTTCATCACCGCAGGGCAGTTGGCACTGCCGGTCAAACTGCATGCCGAGCAGCTGTCGTCATTGGGTGGATCGAGCCTGGCAGCGCGCTACAAGGCGCTGTCGGCGGATCATCTGGAGTTCATGACCGAGGACGACGCCATCGCCATGGCGGCTGCCGGAACCGTCGCGGTGCTGCTGCCGGGGGCGTTTTACTTCCTGCGTGAAACGCAACTGCCGCCGATGGACGCGCTGCGCAAGCACGGCGTGCCGATTGCGATTTCCACCGACCTCAACCCTGGCACCTCGCCGGGCCTGTCATTGCGCCTGATGCTGAACATGGCCTGCACCCTGTTTCGCATGACGCCCGAAGAAGCACTGGCGGGGGTGACGTTCAATGCCGCCAGGGCGTTGGGCATGAGCGCGACCCACGGCTCGCTGGAGGTCGGCAAGGTGGCGGATTTCGTCGCCTGGAACATTGAACGGCCGGCTGATCTGGCCTACTGGCTGGGCGGCGATCTGGACAAACGTATCGTGCGCCATGGCGTCGAATCATCGATCTGAAGGAGAGCCCTGTGGATAACGTTCTGACATTCAAGCGTGGCCGTATTCCGCTGCTGATCAGCATGCCGCATGCCGGTCTGAAACTGACCCCGGTGGTCGAAGCCGCACTGGTGGACGAAGCCTTGAGCCTGCCGGACACCGACTGGCACATTCCGCGTTTGTATGACTTCGCCGCTGAATTGGGCGCCAGCACCCTGGCCGCCGAATACTCGCGCTTTGTCATCGACCTCAACAGGCCGTCTGACGACAAGCCCATGTACGCCGGTGCGACCACCGGCCTGTTTCCATCGATCCTGTTCGACGGAGTACCACTGTTCAAAGACGGCCAGACGCCCAGCGCAGAGGAACGAGCGCGGTATCTGCAACAGATCTGGACGCCGTATCACCAGACGCTGGAGCAGGAACTGCAGCGCATGCGTGACGAGTTTGGTTATGCGCTACTGTTCGACGCCCACTCGATTCGCGGCCACATCCCGCACCTGTTCGACGGCCGCCTGCCGGACTTCAACCTGGGCACCTTCAATGGTCTGAGCTGCGACCCGGAACTGGCCAGCCGACTGGAGCAGGTCTGCGCAGCGGCCAAGGACTACAGCCATGTGTTGAACGGGCGCTTCAAGGGCGGCCACATCACCCGCCACTACGGCAGCCCGGCCAACAACATCCACGCGGTACAGCTGGAGCTGGCGCAAAGCACCTATATGGACGAATTCGTGCCCTTCCACTACCGCCCGGACCTGGCCGAGCCGACCCGCGCCGTGCTCAAGCCACTGCTGGAAACCTTCATCGCCTGGGGCCAGGAGCGCTTTGGCTGATGAAGGCGGACGCAGAGCGTCCAGAAAGGCGCTACCACGCGGAGCGTGGGAGCGATAGCCAGTGATCGAAGCCGGTGGCCATGATTATCGTTCCCATGCTCCGCGTGGGAATGCCGTTCCGGACGCTCCGCGTCCGCCCTTCAACGTTGCCGACTGATCACTTCTTGAGCAAGCGCAAACCGTTGAACACCACCAGCAAGCTCACGCCCATATCGGCAAACACCGCCATCCACATGGTCGCCAGGCCCGCGAAGGTGATGCCGATGAACAGCACCTTGGTCGCAATGGCCAACACGATGTTCTGTTTCAGCACCGCCGACGTCCGGCGTGAAAGCGCAATGAATGTTGGAATCTTGCGCAGATCATCGTCCATCAGGGCGACATCTGCTGTCTCGATAGCCGTATCGGTGCCTGCAGCGGCCATCGCGAAACCAATCTCCGCACGGGCCAGCGCAGGGGCATCATTGATACCGTCGCCCACCATGCCTACCCGGTGATTACGGCCGTAAAGCGCCTCGATCGCACTGAGCTTGTCGGCAGGCAGCAGATTACCCTGCGCTTCATCGATGCCGACCTGATCGGCAATCGCCTTGGCGGTGTGCGGGTTATCACCGGTCAGCATGACCGTCTTGATGCCCAGATCGTGCAACTGGGCAATGGCTTCGCGGCTGGTCTCCTTCACCGTATCGGCGACGGCAAACAGCGCGATCGGGCCAGAGGCATCAAGCAACAGCACCACGGTCTTGCCCTGCATTTCCAGCGCATCGAGTCTGGCTTCCAGCTCCGGCGAACACAGGCCCAACTCCTCCACCAGGCGATGGTTGCCCAGGTGATACATCTGGCCGTTGATCTCGCCTTTCACACCCCGCCCACCCAGCGCCTCGAACGCGCTGACTTCATGCAGCGTCAGGCTGCCATCGGCGGCCTTGGCAATCGCTTGGGAAACCGGGTGATCTGAACGCCCGGCAAGGCTCGCGGCAATCACCGGGGCACTGTCGGCAACAGCAGGGTTCAATGGCACATAATCAGTCTGCACCGGTTTGCCGTGGGTCAACGTGCCGGTTTTATCCAAGGCCAGGTAATCGAGCTTCTCGCCCATTTCCAGATAGACGCCACCCTTGATCAAAATCCCCTTGCGCGCCGCCGCTGCCAGACCGCTGACGATGGTCACCGGCGTGGAAATCACCAGCGCACATGGGCAGGCCACCACCAGCAGCACCAGCGCCCGGTAGATCCAGTCATACCATTCGCCGCCGAAGAACAGCGGCGCGACCAACGCCAATGCCAACGCAACGACGAACACCACTGGCGTATAGATACGGGAAAAGCTGTCGACAAAGCGCTGGGTCGGCGCACGCGAACCCTGAGCCGCTTCTACCGCATGAATGATGCGCGCCAGCGTCGAGTTGTTTGCGGCGGCGGTGACGCGATACTCCAGCGAACCGGCCTGGTTGATGGTGCCCGCGAAAACCTTGTCGCCGACAGTCTTTTCCACCGGCAGGCTTTCACCGGTAATCGATGCCTGATCGATCGTCGAGCTGCCGGACACCACTTTACCGTCGAGCCCGACACGCTCGCCCGGCTTGATCCGGACGATAGCCTCCAGTTCGACGTTTTTGGCTTCGATTTCCTGCCAGCTGCCATCCGCCTGCTTGACGGTGGCAAGCTCAGGCGTCAGTTGCATCAGGCCACTGATCGCATTGCGCGCGCGGTCCAGTGACTTGGCTTCGATCAACTCGGCGATGGTAAACAGGAACATCACCATTGCCGCTTCCGGCCACTGACCGATCAGAATGGCGCCGGTCACCGCGATGCTCATCAGCGCATTGATGTTCAGGTTGAAGTTCTTGAGTGCGATCCAGCCCTTCTTGTAGGTCGTCAGCCCGCAACTGAAGATCGACACCAGCGCCAGCAAAGCAACCACCCAAGTCGGGCCGAGTGAAGCAAAATGGACCACTTCTGCACCCAGCGCCGCAACGCCGGACAACGCCAGCGGCCACCAGTGTTTCTTCACCACCGGCGCCGAGTCGGCAGACGCTGCACCTTCCTCGATCGGCTCGGCCTGCATGCCCAGTGAACTGATAGCCTCACGAATCGGGTCGGTGGACGGCAGGTCGTGCCAGACCCCCAGCATGCGGTTGATCAGGTTGAATTCCAGCTTCTGCACACCGGCCAGCTTGCCCAGCTTGTTCTGGATCAGCGTCTGCTCGGTGGGGCAATCCATCGCCTCGATACGAAAGCTGCTCAGACGACCACCCGCTGCAGACGCTTCGCCAAAGGTCACTACAGCGGGCTGTGCATCGCTGGAGCAGCACGAATGGGCATGCTCCACGGGCTTTTGCTCGTGTGCGTGCTCGCCGTGATCATGGTCATGATCGTGGTCATGTGCGGGGGAATTCTTGATCGTCGTGCCCATTCGTTGTGGCTCCAGGATTCTGCTTGTTGCCAAGTGAACACCCTGTAGCCACTATAGGGTCAAGCACTCAAACGAGATGAGTCGAAATGAAAATCGGCGAACTGGCAAAACTGACCGACACCCAGGTCGAAACCATCCGTTATTACGAACGCGAAGGCCTGCTGCCCGCCCCCGCCCGCAGTGACGGCAATTACCGGCTGTATACCCAGGCGCACATGGAGCGCCTGTCGTTCATCCGCAATTGCCGCAGCCTGGACATGACCCTCGAAGAAATCCGCAACCTGCTCAACCTGCGCGACAGCCCGCAGGACCAGTGCGAAAACGTCAACGCCCTGATCGACGAACACATCGAACACGTCAACGCCCGAGTCGCAAGCCTGCAAGCGCTCCAGGAACAACTGCTCGACCTGCGCCGCCGCTGCAGCGATGGCACGACAGAACATTGCGCGATACTGGAGAGGCTGGAAGTGACGGGGGCTGTGGCAGCGCCAGAGGGCGAGCCTTCACATGTGGGGAGGAGTCATGGGCATTGAGAGGGGTTTGACACCTCTCGTTCCTCAGGCGGGAACGAGAAGGTCATAGCGCGAAGCCCTCTTAGACCGCCATCGGCGCCGTCATTGCCGGGTGGTGCTGGTAGCCTTCCAGGGTGAAGTCCGAAGGCTCGATCAGTTCCAGCCATTCAGGCTGGTACACACCGGTCTTGGCAAACTCGGGTACACGATCGGAGATGACCAGTTTCGGCATCGGGTACGGCTCGCGGGTCATCTGTTCGTTGAGCATGTCCAGATGGTTTTCGTACACGTGGGCGTCGCCGATGAAGTAGGTGAACCAGCGTGGGGTGTAGCCGGTCAGGCGGCCGATCAGGCTCAGCAGCGCGGCGCCTTCGGTCAGGTTGAACGGCGTGCCGAGGCCCAGATCGTTGGAGCGGATGTACAGCGTCAGCGAGATTTCGCGGGTCTGCGGGTTCGGGTGCAGTTGGTACAGCAGGTGGCACGGCGGCAGGGCCATTTCATCGAGCTGTGCGCAGTTCCAGCCGTGGAACAGGATGCGGCGGCTGCCTGGGTCGTTGATGATGGTGTCGACGCACTGGCGAATCTGGTCGATGGCCTTGTACAGGACCACGAACGACTGACCGTCTTCTTCGGATTCGGCAATCTGACGATACCCCTGGCCCAGCGCCAGTTCGATGGCCGCGACATTGCCGGCATCGATACGCTTGTAGGCTGGCCACTTGCGCCATTGCACGCCATAGATTTCGCCCAGATCGTCCTCGCCCTTGCGGAACGGGTTGTTCAGCCACTGAGTGTTTTCGTTGGCGTTCTGATCCCAGACCTTGCAGCCCAGTTCGCGGAATTCGGCGGCGTTGTTCACGCCACGCAGAAAGCCGACCATCTCGCCGATGGCCGATTTGAAGGCCATGCGCCGTGTGGTGATCGCCGGAAAACCTTCCTGCAAGTCATAACGCAGCATCGCACCCGGAAAGCTGATGGTGTTCACGCCGGTACGGTTGGCTTGCAAGGTCCCGTGCTTGATCACATGAGCGACCAGTTCCAGATATTGCTTCATAAATCACCTGCCTTGTTGAACGCGCCGGGTGCTGACACCCGGCGTTTCGGTATTAAGCCGCTGCCTTGCTGGCAGACGGTTCGCGCTTGTAGGCCAGCCAGATCAGGAACAGGCCGGCGATGATCATCGGCAGGCTGAGGATCTGACCCATGGTCACCCAGCCCCATGCCAGGTAGCCCAACTGGGCGTCAGGGACGCGGACGAACTCGACCACAAAGCGGAAGATCCCGTAAAACAGCGCAAACATGCCGGAAACGGCCATGGTTGGACGCGGCTTGCGGGCGTACAGATTGAGGATGATGAACAGCGCAACGCCTTCCAACGCGAACTGATACAGCTGCGAAGGATGACGCGCCAGTTGCGCAGGGTCGCTGAACGGCGGAAAGACCATGGCCCACGGCACGTCGGTCGGCTTGCCCCACAGCTCGGCATTGATGAAGTTGCCGATACGCCCGGCACCCAGGCCGATCGGCACCAGCGGAGCAACGAAGTCCATCAGCTGGAAGAAGCTTTTGCCGTTGCGTTTGCCAAACCACCAGGCCGCGATCATCACGCCGACAAAGCCGCCGTGGAACGCCATACCACCCTTCCAGACTTCGAAGATCAGCAGCGGGTTGGCGATGTAGGCCGACAGGTCGTAGAACAGCACGTAGCCCAGCCGCCCACCGACAATCACGCCCATGGCCAGCCAGAAAATCAGGTCGGAGAGTTTTTCCTTGGTCCAGGTCGGGTCGAACTTGTTCAGGCGACGCGACGCAAGCAGCCAGGCGCCGCCGATACCGACCAGGTACATCAAACCGTACCAGTGAATTTGCAGCGGGCCGATAGCGACGGCTACCGGGTCAATCTGCGGGTAAGGCAGCATTGCGACTCCTCAATTGGAACGCCCTTGCGAGCGACTGAATCAGGCGCGCATGTTACCGGAGCCCGGCAGGATGCTCTAGCGGCGACCGATGGAAGCCGCCTGAACGAAATGAAAAAAGATACGCCTGATGTGTTCAGCCGTACGCTTAGCGCTTCCGCGCACAGCGTTATATAAAGGTCTGACCGGCCCGCCCCAAAGGTGCATGTGTACCCCCTGTGGGAGTGAGCTTGCTCACGAAGGCAGTAGCCCAAACGCCCCATTCCCCGGAGTCTGTACCGGCCTCTTGGCGAACAAACGAACGTCGACCGGCCCGCCCCAAAGGTGCATGTGTACCCCTGTGGGAGTGAGCTTGCTCACGAAAGCATTAGTAGCGCTTAGTGCCCTTTGACCGAGCTGGGGTTGATCATCCGCGACAGGCCGAGGTTTTTCAGCGCCAGTTGCAGAGAACTGCTGATGACTTGCGGGTTATCGTTGGTCATCAGTTGCGCCAGCAGTTCCTTGGCCTTGCTGAGGTTGATCTGGCGCAGCATCCACTTCACTTTCGGCAGGTTGGTGGCGTTCATCGACAGGCTGTCGAAGCCCATCGCCATCAACAGTACCGCTGCTGCCGGGTCACCCGCCATTTCGCCGCAGATGCTCACCGGCTTGCCCTCGGCGTGGGCATCACGCACCACGCTTTGCAGCGCCTGAAGCACTGCCGGGTGCAGGTAATCATAGAGATCGGCCACGCGCGGGTTGTTGCGGTCGACCGCGAGCAGGTATTGAGTCAGATCGTTGGAGCCGACCGAGAGGAAGTCCACCTGACGCGCCAGATCGCGAGTCTGGTAGACCGCGGCTGGCACTTCGATCATCACGCCCACCGGCGGCATGGGAACGTCGGTGCCTTCGTCGCGCACCTCGCCCCAGGCGCGGTGGATCAGGTGCAGCGCTTCTTCCACTTCGTGGGTGCTGGAGATCATCGGCAATAGAATGCGCAGGTTATTCAGGCCCTCGCTGGCCTTGAGCATGGCGCGGGTCTGGACCAGGAAAATTTCCGGGTGGTCGAGGGTGACGCGAATACCGCGCCAGCCGAGGAACGGGTTGTCTTCCTTGATCGGGAAGTAGGACAGCGACTTGTCGCCACCGATGTCCAGGCTACGCATGGTCACCGGCAGTGGATGGAAGGCGGCCAGTTGCTCGCGGTAGATCGCCAGCTGTTCCTTTTCACTCGGGAAGCGCTGGTTGATCATGAACGGTACTTCGGTGCGGTACAGGCCCACCCCTTCGGCGCCACGCTGTTGCGCACGCGCCACGTCCGCCAGCAGACCGGTGTTGACCCACAGCGGCATGCGATGCCCGTCGAGAGTGACGCAAGGGAGTTCGCGCAGGGCATCCAGGCCCTGGGAGAGCTGACGCTCCTCCTCCACCACCTTGCCGAACTGCTTGCGCATGATTTCGCTGGGGTTGGTGAAGACTTCGCCATGATAGCCGTCGACCACCAGATCGATGCCATCGACCTTGGAGTAAGGGAAGTCCACAAGGCCCATGACCGTGGGAATGCCCATGGCCCGCGCCAGAATCGCGACGTGGGAGTTGCCGGAACCCTGAACCGACACCAGGCCGACCAGTTTGCCTTCCGGCACTTCGCCGAGCATGGCCGGGGTCAGCTCCTCGCTGACCAGAATCGTGTTATCGGGATAGACCAGCGCCTGTTGTCGCGCCTCCTGGAGGTAAGCCAGCAGACGGCGGCCCAGGTCCTTGACGTCCGACGCCCGCTCGCGCAGGTAGGCATCGTCCATCAGCTCGAAACGTTTGACGTGCTCACTGACCACCGAGCGCAAGGCACCCTGCGCCCATTGACCGGTCTTGATGACGTCGGTCACTTCGCTGCCCAGCGAGGCGTCGTCAAGCATCATCAGGTAGACATCGAACAGCGCCCGCTCTTCGGGACGCAACTGGGTGGCCAGTTTGGCTGACAGGGTGCGCATGTCATTGCGTACGCCTTCCAGCGCGTTCTGGAACAGCGCCAGTTCAGCGGCGATGTCAGTGACGGTCTTGTCGGGGACCACTTCCAGATCGGCAGGCGGCAGCATGACCACGGCGACACCGACCGCAGCACCCGGCGAACCGGCGACACCCACGAACTTGGCTTCCTGAATGCCTTTGCCCTGACGACCCAGACCGCGGATCGAGCCGGTGGCTTCGGCATGCGCGATAACGCCCGCCAGTTGCGCGCTCATGGTGACCAGGAAGGCTTCTTCGCCCTCGTCGAACTGACGGCGCTCCTTTTGCTGGATGACCAACACGCCAACCACGCGCCGGTGGTGGATGATCGGCGCGCCCAGGAACGAGGCGTAGCGTTCCTCACCGGTCTCGGCGAAGTAGCGATAACGAGGGTGATCTGCGGCGTTTTCGAGGTTCAGCGGTTCTTCACGCGTGCCGACCAGACCAACAAGGCCTTCATTCGGCGCCATGCTGACTTTGCCGATGGAGCGCTTGTTGAGACCTTCGGAAGCCATCAGGACAAAGCGGTTGACCTCGGCATCGAGCAGGTAGACCGAGCAGACCTGGCTGCCCATGGCCTCCTTGACGCGCAACACAATAATGCCCAACGCCGCCTTGAGATCCTTGGCGGAGTTAACTTCCTGGACGATCTTGCGCAGCGTATTGAGCATGGCTCGGGGTCGAACTCCGTGTCAGTCGCGCGATAAGAGGCGCGGGGCAAGCTCTTTGAGTGCGCGTCGATACACCTCGCGCTTGAATGTCACCACCTGGCCTAACGGGTACCAATAACTGACCCAGCGCCAGCCATCGAACTCCGGTTTACCGGTCAAATCCATCCGCACCCGCTGCTCGTTGGAGATCAGGCGCAGGAGAAACCATTTTTGCTTCTGGCCGATACACAGCGGCTGGCTGTGGGTACGGACCAGTCTTTGCGGCAGACGATAGCGCAACCAGCCCCGAGTGCAGGCAAGTATTTGCACATCATGTCGTTCCAGACCGACTTCTTCATTCAATTCGCGATAAAGCGCGTCTTCCGGCGTCTCCTGCGGGTTGATACCCCCTTGAGGAAACTGCCAGGCATCCTGGTTAATACGCCGAGCCCATAGGACCTGACCAGCATCGTTTGTCAGAATAATCCCGACATTAGGACGGAAACCATCGGGGTCGATCACGGCAACAACCTCGCAAACGCATGTCGCCGCATTGTTCCACAAAGGCGATCAAACCAGCAACGAGGCTTATCACCTTATGTGAAGACTTGTGAAAACCTCGTATTCTGGGGCTCTTTTTTCAACTATTTCAGCGAGTAACCCTATGCGCCTGGCTTTATTCGACCTCGACAACACCCTTCTGGGCGGCGACAGCGATCACGCCTGGGGCGATTACCTGTGCCGGCGCGGGATCCTTGATGCCGCGACCTACAAGACCCGCAACGACGAGTTCTATCAGGATTACCTGGCCGGCACGCTGAACATGACCGACTACCTGAATTTTACCCTGGAGATTCTGGGCAACACTGACATGGCGCAGCTTGAGCAGTGGCATCGCGAGTTCATGCGCGACTGCATCGAACCAATGATGCTGCCCAAGGCGCTGGAATTGATCGCCAAACACCGAGAGGCTGGCGACAAGCTGGTGGTGATCACCGCCACCAACCGCTTTGTGACAGCACCTATCGTGGCGCAGCTGGGCATCGATACCCTGCTGGCGACCGAGTGCGAAATGGTGGATGGACGCTATACCGGTCGTACCACGGGTGTGCCCTGCTTCCGTGAAGGCAAGGTGACACGCCTCAACCAGTGGCTGGAAGACAACGCGCTCAGCCTCGAGGGCAGCTATTTCTACAGTGACTCGATGAACGACCTGCCTCTGCTGGAGCAGGTGGCCAACCCGGTCGCGGTCGATCCGGACGATAAATTGCGTGCCGAAGCCGAGCGACGCGGCTGGCCGGTGATTACCCTGCGCCACTGAGTGCTGGCAATACTCAGGCCGGTTTGAAGCCCGTCAGACCGGCCATTGCCACGAAGCACACAACGCTGATCACCGTCAGCGCCAAGGTGAAGCCGCGCTTGCCACCTTTGGCACCAAGACGCAAGCGGTTGAGCCTGGCCACCAGCCAGACCCAACTGCACAGCCCCAGGGTGTAAAGCACGCTGCTGCCCAGCACCCAGGTCTGGCCCAGTGACGGGCCTTTCAAATGCACCAGCCACCAGCCACTGAACGGCAGCGTCGCCAGGCAAACGGCCATCAACACCCAGAAAAACAGCAATGGCCGCTTGAGCAGGCGATTCTGCACGGTCGTGTCGCCTTCAAGACGCACCTTGACCACCCCGCTGGCCAACACCAGCGCGCTGATCAGCAACAACGCGATGGCGACGATGTGCAGGGTGTTAAGGGTGGTGATGGGTTCCATGACGCGGTGTTCCTCTGGAATCGGGCTTGGGTGAGTTTAGCAGTGTGGACACAAGAGCCGTGCCTTAAGCGCTATCGCGCCCGTGCTCCACGTGGGCATGCCGGTCTGGACGCTCCGCGTACTCTTGCGACGCAGAGCGTCGTGAACTGCATTCCCACGCTGGAGCGTGAGGAACGATAGTTGTCAGTCAGACCCCCATCGTGCCCATGCTCCGCGTGGGTATGCCGGTCTGGACGCTCTGCGTCCTCTTGTGACGCGGAGCGTGAGGAGCACGAGATATCCCGGCCTTAGCCCAGAAACAGCCTGTACGCCGGGTTCTCGCTCTCGTCCCAATACGGGTAACCAATCTCATCCAGCGCAGCACCGACCAGATGCCGCTCTTCCTCGGGCACCACAAGCCCGGCAACCACCCGGCCGTCAGCAGCGCCGTGGTTGCGGTAGTGGAACATGGAGATGGTCCAGCGGCCGCCCAGACGGTTGAGGAAGTTGAACAGCGCGCCCGGTCGCTCCGGGAACTCGAAGCGCAGCACCACTTCATCATTGACCCGCTCGGCATGCCCGCCAACCATGTGGCGGATGTGCAGTTTGGCCAGTTCGTTGTCGGTCAGGTCCAGCACCGGGAAGCCCTGGCCGGTCAGGCTGGCGATCAGGGCGCTGCGTGGGTCGTTCTCGGGATGGGTCTGCACGCCGACGAAGATGTGCGCCTCGCGATCGGTGTGGTAGCGGTAGTTGAATTCGGTGATCTGCCGTTTGCCGATGGCCTCGCAGAACGCCTTGAAGCTGCCCGGTTGTTCGGGGATGGTCACCGCAATGATCGCCTCGCGGCCTTCGCCCAGTTCGGCGCGCTCGGCCACGTGACGCAAGCGGTCGAAGTTGACGTTGGCCCCTGAATCAATCGCCACCAGCGTCTGGCCGCTGACGCCGCGCTGCTCGACATATTTCTTGATCCCGGCCACGCCCAGCGCGCCGGAGGGCTCGGTGATCGAACGGGTGTCGTCGTAGATGTCCTTGATCGCCGCGCAGATCTCGTCGGTGCTGACGGTGATCACTTCATCGACATAATGGCGGCACACTTCGAAGGTGTGGTGGCCGATCTGCGCCACTGCCACGCCATCGGCAAACAGTCCGACCTGGCTCAGCACCACGCGCTCCCCGGCGGCCATCGCCGCTTGCAGGCAGTTGGAGTCGTCCGGCTCGACGCCGATCACCCTGATCTCCGGGCGCAGGTATTTCACATACGCCGCGATACCGGCAATCAGACCGCCGCCCCCGACCGGAACAAAGATCGCATCCAGCTGGCCCGGTTGCTGACGAAGAATCTCCATCGCCACAGTGCCTTGCCCGGCGATGGTGTCGGGGTCGTCATACGGATGGATGTAGACGAAGCCCTGCTCATCGACCAGCTTCAGCGAGTAGGCCAGCGCTTCCGGGAAGGAATCGCCGTGCAGCACCACGGTGGCACCCCGCGAGCGCACACCTTCGACCTTGATCTCCGGCGTGGTGCGCGGCATGACGATGGTCGCCTTGATCCCCAATTCGCGTGCCGCCAACGCCAGGCCCTGGGCATGATTACCCGCCGATGCCGTCACCACGCCCCGTGCAGTCTGCTCTGCGGGCAATTGCGCGAGCTTGTTGTACGCGCCGCGAATTTTGAACGAGAACACCGGCTGCAGGTCTTCGCGCTTGAGCAGCACCTGATTGCCCAGCCGTTCGGACAGCTGGCGAGCGCCTTGCAGCGGCGTTTCGATGGCAACGTCGTAG
Source organism: Pseudomonas cerasi (assembly GCF_900074915.1). Lineage (GTDB taxonomy): Bacteria > Pseudomonadota > Gammaproteobacteria > Pseudomonadales > Pseudomonadaceae > Aquipseudomonas > Aquipseudomonas cerasi. The sequence continues at coordinate 317,226 of NZ_LT222319.1, read as the reverse complement.
ACGCGGGAGGTGAGGATTTTCTTGACGTACTGTTCAAGCATCGGGGTGGCATCACTGACGAAGCGGGCAAGGTCGGGAAGTCTACTCTGCGCACCGAAAGACGACCATACGAATGACAGGGCTTTGCGGCGCAGTCGCCGCTATAATGCGGGCCTTTTTTGCATCCCCCTCTTCTACCTACATCAGGCACCGTGGAGCCCGCATGACCCAGGATCAACTCAAACAGGCAGTCGCTCAGGCAGCTGTCGACTTCATCCTTCCGAAGCTCGATGACAAAAGCATTGTGGGCGTCGGCACCGGCTCCACAGCCAATTGCTTCATCGACGCACTGGCAAAGCACAAGGCCGCCTTTGACGGCGCCGTCGCCAGCTCGCAAGCCACTGCGGCGCGCCTGAAGGCGCATGGCATTCCGGTCTATGAGCTGAACACGGTCAGCGACCTGGAGTTCTATGTCGACGGAGCCGACGAAAGCGACGAGCACCTGAACCTGATCAAGGGCGGCGGCGCGGCACTGACTCGCGAGAAAATCGTCGCGGCCGTGGCCAAGACCTTCATCTGCATCGCCGACGGCAGCAAGCTGGTGCCGGTGCTGGGAGCGTTCCCGCTGCCGGTCGAAGTCATTCCGATGGCCCGCAGCCACGTTGCGCGACAACTGGTAAAACTGGGCGGCGACCCGGTTTATCGCGAAGGTGTTCTAACCGACAACGGCAATATCATCATTGATGTGCACAACATGAGCATCACCAATCCGGTGGAGCTGGAAGCACAGATCAACGCCATCGTCGGCGTGGTCACCAATGGCCTGTTCGCCGCCCGTCCGGCCGACCTGTTGCTGCTGGGCACCACCGAAGGCGTGAAAACCCTGACGCGCTGATAAAACCGGTCGTGCCCACGCAAGGTGGGCATGACCCTCACAGGCTCAAGGCTTGCGGAACACGTAAAACAGGTTCGGCTCGCTCACCAGATACAGCGCGCCCTCTCCGTCCATAGCCATCCCTTCAGCCTGCGGCACGTCCTTGCTCAGCCCCATCGCCCCTTTTGCCAGCGAGCCGCTGCCAATCGGATGACCGCTGGTGTCGAGTTCAAGAATGCGCTTTGACTCATCGGACAACGCCAGCAAATGGCCGCTGGTTTCATCGAATTGCAGGCTGGAGAGGTCACGAACCGACAGTCGGCCGTCGCGCTTGCTGTTGGAGATGACCTGCAGATTGCCGGGAGCCTCGGAGTTGGTCCTGGGAAAGCCGCGCACTTCGATGATCTGCACCGGATCACGCTCGCGGGCGACAAACAGGCGCTTGCCGACCGAATCATAGGCCAGCCCTTCATAGCCCTTGTTGCCACTGGCGGTGATGCCCAGCGTCAATTGTTCTGCCTGGGCGGCGTCCAGACTTTTGGTGTTGTCATCGACGTGAATCTGAATCAGCCGGAGCCGGCGCTCATCGCTGATCACATAAGTGCCCGGGCTGATGTATTCGACAGCCTCGGCATCACCGAACCCGACCAGCGGAATGCGCCGCAGCACACGACCGTCCAGGCTCAGCTCGACCAGTTCGGGGTTCTGGTTGGTCACCGTAAACAGGCTCTTGCGGTCCGGGTCGTAGCTCAGGCCCGAGACATCATCCTGCAGCCCGTCGATCACCTGCGCTTCGGTGACGACGCGGTACTGATCCAGGCCAATGGACTGAAGCGAGTCGGACTGCCAGAACACCTGCCAGTCGAACAGGGCACTTTCAACATAGCGGTATCGCTGATTGGCGATCACGAACACAACGATCAGGGGTACAAGGGCCAGAAGCAGGACTAAAGAGCGAGTAGAGCGACGCATCAAGGGTGACTCGGACAGATTGAGCGGACGGGATTGATACCATGCCATCCTGAAAGCAAGCTTAATGGCATGGTGCTATATTTTTGCCGAATGTGTATCGGCGACCTGTGTAGTTGCCGTCCTGGCTCAGTGCTTGTGAAGCGCCCGGTGAAACGAATAGAACAGGTTCGGTTCGCTGACCATGTACAGCGTACCGGCCTCATCAAGGGCCACGCCTTCTGCGCGCGGAATTGTGTCCTTCAAACCGTTCATGCCGCCCAGCAGGGTCATGAAGCTTACCTGCTCGCCTTGCTCGTCGACTTCCAGCAACAAGTGCGAATCGGCAGACAGCGCGAGCATGTGGCCGGTGCGCGGGTCGATGCTCAATGACGACAGATTGCGCATGTCCAGCGAGCGACTCGACAGCGGTTGCTTGTCGCCTTTCAGCACGTCACTGCCATCACTTTTCCAGGTGTACAGCGCGGGAGGTCGCTCCTCGCCCAGTATCAGCTGCTGACGCTGCGGGTCCCAGGCGATACCTTCGAAGCCCTTGTTCTGGTTGGCGGACTTGCCCAGTTCGTACTGGGGGAAATCCGCGATGTTCAGGGTGGTGGTGTCAGCGTTCACTTTAACGATGGTCAGCTTGTGCTGGCGCTCGTCAGTGATCGCAATCAGGCCATCGTTCATGACGGCAACACCTTCCGGATTGCTCCAGCCCACCAGCGGGATCTTGCGCAGTACATCGCCCGTGAGCGTCAGCTCCACCAGAAACGCATTTTTGCCCATGACCGCAAACAGCGTTTTGGTGACCGGGTTATAGGACAGGTCCGACGCCTCGTCCTTTTCCATGCCCGGCAGCACCTTTGCGTCGATATCCACATGGTAGTCCGGCAGCCAGATACTGGCGTGACGACCTGCCTTGCTCTCGAACCGCTCCTGAAACCAGAGCAGCGCGCGATCATCCCAATGCATGATGAAGGCCAGCCCATAGCCCAGCAAGGCAACCACTAACAACCACGAGTACCAGCGCATGTTGCGTAAGTAAGCGAAGCGTTTTTTGTTACGAGGCGGCGTTGCGGCAGTACTGGCCATTCATGTGTTCCTGAGCAAATGAGACTTCATGACGACGTGGTGCCCTTGCAGGGACGGCCGGATTATCCAGAACAGGTGTGAAAAAAACGCAAAATCGGCTGAACTATCAGTCACTCCACAGACAAAAGCCACCCGGGAGTGATCCCGCGTGGCTTTGGGTGCAGCTTGAAGATGCTGTCGGATTACCTGACGACGCTCTCGAACGGCGTCCGCCCGACCAGTTCCAGCGCGATCTGGTCGCCGGCTTCGAACGGCCCGACACCGGCAGGCGTGCCGGTCATGATCAGGTCGCCGGCCTGCAGCGAGAAGTTGGCTGCCATGTGCTGGATCATCGGCACGATCGGGTTGAGCATCATGTTGCTGTTGCCGTCTTGAACCACCTTGCCATTGAGGGTCAGGCGGATACCGATGTCCTCCAGGTCAGGGAAGGTCTCGGCGGGCACGAACGGCGGAATCACCGCAGCGCCGTCGAAACACTTGGCCAGCTCCCACGGCAGGCCTTTCTCACGCAGACGCGACTGGACATCACGCAACGTCAGGTCCAGGCCGGGCGCAAAGCCGCTGATCGCGTCCAGCACTTCTTCGCGCGAAGGGTTCTTGCTCAGGGGCTTGCCGATCAACACCACGATCTCGGCTTCGTAATGCACCGAACCGCGGTCTGCCGGGATAGTGAAGCCACCCTCCAGCGCAACCACCGCGCTGCCGGGTTTCATGAACAGCAGCGGCTCGGTAGGCACCGCGTTGCCCAGTTCCTTGGCGTGTTCGGCGTAGTTACGCCCGATGCAGACCACTTTACCCAGCGGGAAGTGAATGTTGGTGCCATCGACATATTTGTGCTGGTAGCTCATGACGTCTCCTGAGGCTGTAAGAGGCAGCCTGCTTATTGTTGCGACGGATCAAATGGTTGCGACGGATCAAACGGCGAAGATTTTGCCGGGATTCATGATCCCGTTGGGATCGAACACCGCTTTCAACGCCTTCATGTATTCGATTTCGACCGGCGAGCGACTGTACGTTAAATAGTCACGTTTGGTCATCCCGACGCCATGCTCGGCCGAAATCGAGCCGTTGTACTTTTCGACGGTCTCGAACACCCACTTGTTGACCCGGGCACATTTGACGAAGAACTCGTCCTTGTCGAGGCCCTCAGGCTTGAGGATGTTCAGGTGCAGGTTGCCGTCGCCAATGTGGCCGTACCAGAGCACTTCGAAGTCTGGGTAGTGTTCGGCAACGATCGCGTCGATTTCAGCCAGAAACTCCGGCACTTTCGAGACAGTGACCGAGATATCGTTTTTGTACGGTGTGAAGTGCGAGATGGTTTCGGAGATGTACTCGCGTAGCTTCCACAGGTTGCGTAATTGCTGTTCGCTCTGGCTCATCACGCCGTCCAGCACCCAACCCTGCTCGACGCAGTGCTCGAAGGTCGCCAGGGCCTGATCGGCCAGGTCGTCGGTGGTCGCTTCGAACTCCAGCAACACATAGAACGGGCATGGCGTGTCGAAAGGCGACGGCACATCTCCGCGCGCCATGACCCGGGCGAAGGATTTGTCCGAGAAGAATTCGAAGGCGGTCAGGTCGAGCTTGCCGTGAAAGGCATGCAGCACCGGCATGATCGAGTTGAAGTCCGAGGTGCCCAGCACCATCGCGGTGAGGTTCTTCGGCGCACGGTCGAGGCGCATGGTCGCTTCGACGACAAAGCCCAGCGTACCTTCGGCACCGATGAACAACTGGCGCAAATCGTAGCCGGTGGCGTTCTTGATCAGGTCCTTGTTCAGCTCCAGCAGGTCGCCCTTGCCGGTGACCACCTTGAGGCCCGCGACCCAATTGCGCGTCATGCCGTAGCGAATGACCTTGATACCGCCCGCATTGGTGCCGATATTGCCGCCGATCTGACTGGAGCCCGAAGAAGCGAAGTCGACCGGATAATAAAGGCCGCTCTCTTCAGCCAGCGCCTGTAATTGCCGGGTGATCACGCCAGGCTGACAGACCGCCGTGCGGTCGGTGAGATTCAGATCCAGCACCTGGTTCATGTAATCGAACGAGACGACCACTTCACCGTTGGCAGCCACCGCGGCCGCCGAAAGCCCGGTGCGTCCACCCGAAGGCACCAGCGCCACGAGCCGCTCATTGGCCCAGCGTACGATGGCCTGCACCTGTTCGGTGGTCTTGGGGAATACGATGGCCAGTGGCGCAGGGGTAAACTGCTTGGTCCAGTCCTTGCCGTAAGTTTCCAGAGAACCGGCATCGGTGAGTACCTTGCCGGGGTCAACCAGGGTCTGCAGCTCATCAATCAAAACGCGATCGGTCATTGAATCAACTCTCGAACGATTCATGGGCATCCTGAGAACGGTTCACGTTCGGGATGAGGTTTCGCGGGGCTCATATGCTAGCATACGCCCCCCGCGAGTCGTGCCCAGAGCCGATCCGGCCCCCCCCTGCCAATTTTCTTCGGGACACAGGTTTACGCAGATGAGCAAGACTTCCCTCGACAAGAGCAAGATCAAGTTCCTTCTTCTCGAAGGCGTCCATCAATCCGCTGTCGACGTCCTCAAGGCAGCCGGCTACACCAGCATCGAGTACCACACCAAGTCTCTGCCGGAAGCCGAACTGAAAGAAAAGATCGCCGACGCCCATTTCATCGGTATCCGCTCCCGTACTCAGTTGACCGAAGAGCTGTTCGATTGCGCCAAGAAACTGGTTGCGGTCGGCTGCTTCTGCATCGGCACCAACCAGGTTGACCTGAACGCGGCACGCGAGCGCGGTATCGCAGTATTCAATGCGCCCTACTCCAATACCCGTTCGGTCGCCGAACTGGTATTGGCCGAAGCCATCCTGCTGCTGCGCGGTATCCCCGAGAAGAACGCTTCCTGCCACCGTGGCGGCTGGATCAAGAGCGCGGCCAACTCCTTCGAGATCCGTGGCAAGAAGCTGGGCATCATCGGTTACGGCTCGATCGGTACGCAGCTGTCGGTGCTGGCCGAAGGTCTGGGCATGCAGGTGTACTTCTACGACACGCTGACCAAACTGCCGCTGGGCAACGCCACTCAGGTGTCGAGCCTGAACGAGCTGCTGGGCATGTCCGATATCGTCACCCTGCACGTTCCGGAAACCTCGGAAACCCAGTGGATGATCGGCGAAAAAGAAATCCGCGCGATGAAGAAGGGCAGCATCCTGATCAACGCCGCGCGTGGCACGGTGGTCGAGCTGGACGCACTGGCTGACGCTATCAAGGACAAGCACCTGATCGGCGCCGCCATCGACGTGTTCCCGGTCGAGCCGCGCTCGAACGACGACATCTTCGAAAGCCCGCTGCGCGGTCTGGACAACGTGATCCTGACGCCGCACATCGGTGGTTCCACAGCCGAAGCGCAGGCCAACATCGGTCTCGAGGTGGCGGAAAAGCTGGTCAAGTACAGCGACAACGGTACGTCGGTGTCCTCGGTCAACTTCCCGGAAGTGGCCCTGCCTGCGCACCCTGGCAAGCACCGCCTGTTGCACATCCACGAAAACATCCCGGGCGTGCTCAGCGAGATCAACAAGGTCTTCGCCGAAAACGGTATCAATATCTCCGGTCAGTTCCTGCAGACCAACGAGAAAGTCGGCTACGTGGTCATCGACGTCGACGCCGAATACTCCGACCTCGCCCAGGCCAAGCTGCAACAGATCAAAGGCACCATCCGCAGCCGCGTTTTGTTCTGATCCGAGCGCCGTGCCCACCCCGTGTGGGCACGAGCGATGGTCTTGCGGGTACCGATCGTTCCTCACGCTCCAGCGTGGGAATGCAGTTCACGACGCTCCGCGTCGCAAGAGGACGCAGAGCGTCCAGAAAGGCATGCGACGCAGAGCGTCGCACGATAGTTGCGATAATCGTTCCTCACGCTCCAGCGTGGCAATGCCGTTCGTGACGCTCTGCGTCACACAAGCACTGACAGCCCTACTTCACATTGATGGTGATCTTCTTCGACTCGACCGAAGGGTTCAGCGGCATGTGGCCTTTGTCGCCCATCAGCAATTGCAGGGTGTGCTGGCCCGGCGGCAGGTTGATTTCGGTTTCGGTCTGGCCTTTGCCGAAGTGGCGGATGTTGTCGCTGACCGGCAGGGGTGCATTCATCGCCGGCTGGTCCTTCACGTCGATCAGCAGGTGATGGTGACCGGTCTCGGGCACATCGACACCCGCAGGCGCGACGCCCATACCCTTGAGGCCGAATTGCACCTTGAACGGTGAGGTGACCGTTTCACCGTCCTTGGGCGAGATGATGTACACCTCGGCGCCTTCAGGGGCTGCGGTGCGGGGTATATCGGCGGCGCTGGCCAGCATGGATGCGCTGAGCAACAGTCCGGCGACCATCGTTCCAGAAAATAGGGATTTCATGATTGCTCCGGCTGCAGTTGACGTAAGTCGACCCTCACACGACGAATCCGTCGGTTCAGGAGTGCTCACGATAGACCGCAGTCATGCCCAATGGCTCATTGCGTTGATGAAACTGTTTTCATGAACGCAGCCCGCAGGTCACTGGAACAGCTCGTTGCCCCGGCGTCTGAACCACCCCGTCAGTGACAGACGATCACGACTGGCGGGCATGACTTCATGGGGAATTTCGCCGGACAGAAAGACCACCAGACAGCCGCCCGTAGGCTGAACGTCGTAAGCCACCTCGTCCTTGAGGTACATGCGCAACTGACCGCCGTGCTCGGGCAGCCAGGCGTTGTTGAGGTAGAGCACCGCCGACACCATGCGCCTGTCGTCATCGCGGAATCGGTCCACATGCCTGAGGTAGCGGGCACCCGGCGGATACAGCGCAAAATGGCTTTCGTAATCTTCCAGGCCGAGGAAAAGGCCGCGATTGAGCGCCTGACGCAAACTGTCCATCAGCTCAAGATAGTGGTCGCAGCACTGCACCTGCCCCGGCTCGAGCCACTGAATGCGGTCGCCACGAATGCCCTCGCGTATTTCCAGCGCGGTTCCCTTGCCGATCGCGGCAGGCTCGAGCTCGCCTTCGGCTGCACGTTTGCGGCACTCTTGCTCAAGTTCCAGAGTCAGAGCTTCGGGCAGGAAAATATTCTGCTGCGACCAGCCGTTGGCGGCCAGATCGTCGACGATTCGTAACAGCAGTGGGTGGTCAGAGGGTATGCGCATGGCGTGCATAGTATCCATAAGCCCTGAAATCGGACAGAGGCTTATACATGCGGTATCAAACGCATGAGATTTCATTCACCGAAGGCACTCATAACTCGACAAATCCACGCTAACACCGGGAGAATAGCGGCCTGCCGACAGGAGTCCCCAATGCGTCGTTTGTTTGTTTTGCTGTTGATGTTCTGCACCTCACCTGCCTGGGCAGACAGCTACGATCAGTTGTACAAGTCTGCAGGCTGGCCGGAACAGCGCGCGCATTTCAACGATGCCCTCAAGGCTGCCCAACAGCGTTACAGCAACAACCTGCCGCCTGCGGTTTATCAAGCGCTGGTCAACAACAGCAATCAGCGTTTCGCCCCCCAGGCCATGGACCAGCGCGCGTCGAAGCGCCTGCGTGAAAGCCTCAAGGACCCTGCCCCGTCACTGCAGTTTTTCCAGTCACCGCTGGGCCGCAAGATCGTCAATGCCGAGCTGACCGCCACCCGCGCCGATCAGTTGGCCAAACATGCCCAGGGGCTGCCGCATATCGAAGCGGACGCGACCCGTCAGTTGTTGATCGGCCATCTGGCCCAGGCACTGCCTGCCAGAGAGGCCGGCGCGGAAGTCAGTCTTGCCATCGCAGGCGTTGCCGCCGACAGCCTGAGCCAGATGATCCCCGGCCTGCTGGGCGGAGGACAGGCGCAGGGCATGCTCGAAGGCCAGCGCGAGCGCCTGATGGCGCAGATGAGTGCTGACCTGAACAACACGCTGCTGTACGTCTATCGCGACCTGTCGGACCCTGAGCTCGAAGAATTCTCGACCTTCGCCGAGTCGCCGGAAGGCAAAGCCTATTACCAGGCCGCTCTTGCCGCGATTCGTGCAGGGCTGGCCGTCGGACAGAGTGCGTCGAGCCTGAATCCCGGACAGTAAAAACCGTTCAGGCCTTCAAGCGCCTGAGGTCAAAGGAATGGACACCAGCGTATGAAAGACTCATTGGCTTTGCTCGCCACCGGTATCGTAATGGCCTTTTTCTCCTGGCTGTTCTGGAGCTCTCTGGGGCAGGACGCCTTTGCCGTGTTTGGGGCGCTGATGCTCGTCGTACTGGCCCTTGAAAACTATCGCCTGCGCCGACAGGTCAAGGCGCTGCAGGCCGGCAAGGCTGAAAAAGTCTAACGAAGTCGCCCTTTCAGAAAATCAAAATACCGAGCCCGCAGCTCTGGCGTTTCGTTGGCCAGATGATGCCGGGCATGCCCGAGCATCAGAATCTGCGGTTGGCTGAATTTGTCTTTCAGAATCGCCAGATTATGCGACCAGTCGACCGTCATGTCCGCCTCACCCTGAATGATCAGCGGGCTGCGCAGGCTGCGCGGCGCGCTTTCAACACGCACGATCCATTGCGCCAGCGCGCCGACCCAAGCCGTGGGCAGTCGCAGCGGCTGTAACGGATCGGCCATCAGAAAAGGCAGGAACGCGGGTGCATTGGAGTTTTCGGTGAAACGGCGGGCAATGCCCTTCACGAACGGTTTGAGCAGGTGATAACTCAGACGCGACCAGCCCCACGCACGCGGCCTGACCAGCGGTGCCAGCAGGATCACCTCACCCTGCGCGGGCGAGTCTGCCCCCTGATGAAGCAGGTGATCCGTCACGATGGCACCGCCCATGCTTTGTCCGCACAGGTGCCAGGGATGTGGCAGCCCAAGACCTTCAGCTTCGAGCAGCAGGCGTTGCAACACCAACTGGTACTCGGCGAAGTCATTGATACAGGCGCGACTGCCGCTCGACAGCCCATGCCCCGGCAGGTCGCAGGCGATCACGGCAAAGCCTTGCTCCAGAGCCCACTCGATCACATGCCGGTACAGGCCCATGTGGTCATAGAAGCCGTGAAACAGAAACAGCGTGGCGACCGGATTGTCAGGCAGCCAGACCTGCCCGACCACCTCATAGCCCGCCACATCGAGGCGCCCCAGCCAGCTGCGTATGACGTTTTCGCCACACAGTCCGGCAAGACCGTAGAAGCGCTGATAGGCCAGTCCCTCCATGGAAAGCGGATCAATAACGCTCAGCGGCAGCAGGCTGGCACGCAGGTTATCGGGGTCGAACGTGACGGACATGTGGTTTCCAGATTTCAACAAATGACTCGTAAAGTTGTGTAACGATATTCTTCTGTCTGCCCCGGCATGGCAAGCTACGCGGCTGTAATCGCAGACATCTGTCATTGAACGTGCACATTGCTGTCTGCACACTGGGAGATGCTCGCGAGCTCACCTGCCCGAATTCGCCCTGAAGCCGTTTCGAACGGGCTCTTGTGTCGGGTTTCATCGAATCAACTGCGTCACAACGATAGTCTTAATTCCCGCCTACGCCATTTACAGAGAAACCGGATGAAACGCAGCCTCTTCATTCTAGCCATCATCTTCGCCCTGCTTGCGGGTGGCGCGGGCTGGTACGTAAATAGCAAACTGCCGGTACGTGACGGCGAGATCGCCATGAGCCGTCTTCAGGCCCCCGTCACCCTGCGCTACGACGAGCGTGGCGTGCCGCACATCCGCGCCGAGAACGAAGCCGACCTTTACCGCGCGCTCGGCTATGCCCATGCTCAGGACCGGCTGTTCCAGATGGAAATGCTGCGTCGCCTGGCACGCGGTGAGCTGGCAGAAGTACTGGGGCCGAATCTGCTCGAGACCGACAAGCTGTTTCGCAGCCTGCGCATTCGTGAACATGCGGATGCGTATGTCGCACACCAAGACAAGAACACCCCCACCTGGAAAGCGCTGGAAGCCTACATCGACGGCATCAACCAGTATCAGGATACCCACGCAAGGCCCATGGAGTTCGACGCGCTGGGCATTCCCAGACGGCCGTTCACCACACAAGACACGGTCAGCATCGCCGGCTATCTGGCTTACAGTTTTGCTGCGGCGTTCAGAACCGAGCCACTGCTGACCTACGTCCGCGACCAGCTCGGCCCGGAGTACTTGAAAGTCTTCGACCTGGACTGGCACCCGGACGGCATGCTCGACTCGAAACCGGCACTGGCCGACGCCGACTGGAAGGGTCTGAATCAACTGGCGCAGTTGAGTCACAAGACACTTGAAGATGCTGGCCTGCCGCAATTCGAGGGTAGCAACGCCTGGGTGATTTCCGGCAGCCGCACGCAAAGCGGCAAGCCGATTCTCGCAGGCGACCCGCACATCCGCTTCTCGGTGCCTTCGATATGGTACGAAGCGCAGCTATCGGCGCCGGGTTTCGAACTGTACGGGCACTTTCCGGCGCTTAACCCGTTCGCGCTGCTGGGCCATAACATGGATTTCGGCTGGAGCCTGACCATGTTTCAGAACGACGACGTGGATCTGATCGCCGAGAAGACCAACCCGGACAACCCGAATCAGGTCTGGTACCACGGGCAATGGGTGGACATGAAACGCACCGAGCAGCAAATCACCGTCAAGGGCCAGGCCCCGGTCACACTGACGCTGCTCGAATCGCCGCACGGACCGATCGTCAACAATGTGATGGGCAAGAACGCCGGCCAGACGCCAATCGCGATGTGGTGGTCGTTTCTGGCATCCGCCAACCCGGTGCTGGACGGTTTCTATGAGACCAACCGCGCCGATACGCTGGACAAGATGCGTAGCGCGGCCGAGAAGATTCAGTCGCCGGGCCTCAATATCGTCTGGGCCAACGCCAAAGGCGATATCGGCTGGTGGGCGGCCGCACAACTGCCGATCCGTCCGCAGGGCGTCAACCCCACTTTCATTCTGGACGGCAGCACGGCACAGGCCGATAAGCTCGGCTTTTACCCGTTCAGCGCCAACCCGCACGAAGAAAACCCGGCGCGTGGCTACATCGTGTCGGCCAACTTCCAGCCGCAGTCGCCGACCGGCATGCCGATTCCCGGCTACTACAACCCGGCCGAACGTGGCCAGGCGCTGAACCGGCAACTCAGTGACTCCAGCATCAAATGGGACTTGGCCGCCAGCAAGGCGCTGCAACTGGGCACGCAGACCGACTATGCACCGAGCATTCTCAGGCCATTGATTCCGGTACTGCGCAGCGCTCTCAGCGACCCGGACGAACTGGCACTCGTGGAGCGACTAGCCAGCTGGAAAGGTGATTACCCGGTCAATTCGGTGGGTGCCACGCTGTTCAATCAGTTCCTGTTCGACCTGACTGAAGAGACCTTTCACGACGAACTGGGCGACGCGATGTTTGAAACCCTGCTGTCGACCCGCGCCCTAGACGCCGCGCTGCCGCGCCTGGCCGCCGATGCCGACTCGCCGTGGTGGAACAATCGCAATTCACCCCACGAAGAAAGCCGTGCCAACACCGTCAAGGTGGCCTGGCGCGCCACTGTTTCGCACTTGAGGTCGCTGTACGGCACCAACCCGGATGAATGGGTGTGGGGCAAGGCGCATACCTTGACTCAAGGCCACCCGCTGGGTTCGCAGAAGCCGCTGGACATGATCTTTAACGTCGGCCCGTATGCCGCGCCGGGCACGCATGAGGTGCCGAACAACCTGTCATCGAGCATCCGTCCTGCCCCGTGGCCAGTCGGCTACGGCCCCTCGACCCGCCGCCTGATCGACTTCGCCGACCCGGCGCACAGCCTGGGGATAAATCCGGTGGGACAAAGCGGCGTGCCGTTCGACAAGCACTACTCGGATCAGGCCAAGGCTTTCGTGAACGGCGGGTACGTGCCACAGCGCTTCAGCGAGAAGGACGTGGCCGAGCATACGGAAGGGGTTTTGCGGCTGGTGCCGGGGGCCTAGCGACACGCTTTGCGCCGAGTCCGGAAACGGGGCTTCTGCCCGGAGGGCGTGGGAGCGAGCTTGCTCGCGAGCTGTCGGAACCGACAGTGAAACCTTCACGTACGGTACATCAGGCACAACCGGGTTTGACTATCGTGCCAATGCTCTGCATTGGCATGCCTTTCGTGACGCTCCGCGTCACAAGTCTGCGTAGCACCGCGCTATCAAGATCGGACGCAGAGCGTCCAGAGCTGCGCTCCCACGCTGGAGCGTGGGAGCGATAAACCGAGATAGCTAGTTGCTGCCGGTACCCGGCAGTTCGCGAGCAAGCTCGCTCCCACGCCCTCCGGGCACGATCAGGTTTTCAGGCCGCCGGAGCACGCCTCGGATCAGGCTGCTTCCAGGCGTCTGCCGCGCTTTCCTCGATAGCCTGCTGGATCGCACGCTTGCGGTTGTTTTCGGCGCGGCGGGTGAAGAACCAGACCAGAAAGGTTGCCAGTGACACGGCCAGCAGGATCAGGCTCGCCACGGCGTTGATTTCAGGCTTCACGCCCAGACGCACGGCAGAGAACACTTCCATCGGCAAGGTCGTCGAGCCGGGCCCGGAGACGAAGCTGGCGAGCACCAGGTCGTCCAGCGACAGCGCGAAGGACATCATGCCCCCGGCAGCCAGCGATGGCGCGATCATCGGGATGGTGATCAGCAAGAACACTTTCCACGGACGGGCACCCAGGTCCATTGCAGCCTCTTCGATCGACAGGTCCAGCTCACGCAGGCGCGCCGACACCACCACCGCCACATAGGCCGCACAGAACGTCGTGTGCGCGATCCAGATGGTCATGATGCCGCGTTCCTGCGGCCAGCCGATCAATTGCGCCATGGCCACGAATAGCAGCAACAGCGACAGACCGGTGATCACTTCCGGCATGACCAGGGGAGCTGTAACCAGCCCGCCAAAGAACGTGCGGCCCTTGAAGCGGCTGATGCGGGTCAGCACAAACGCAGCCATCGTTCCCAGCGCCACCGCAGCAACGGCGGTGTAGCAGGCGATTTCCAGCGAGCGCATCACCGAGCCCATCAGTTGCGAGTTGTCCAGCAGGCCGACGTACCACTTCACCGACCAGCCGCCCCAGACCGTCACCAGCTGCGAGGCGTTGAACGAGTAGATGACCAGAATCACCATCGGCGCATAGATGAACAGCAAACCCAGAACCAACATCAGGTTCGAGAATCGAAAGCGGTTCATGCCTTGCCCTCCAGTTCTTTGGCCTGACTGCGGTTGAACAGGATAATGGGCACGATCAGCACCAGCAGCATGATGACCGCCAGCGCCGAAGCCACCGGCCAGTCACGGTTGTTGAAGAATTCCTGCCACAGCACGCGGCCGATCATCAGGGTTTCCGGGCCGCCGAGCAGCTCGGGAATCACGAACTCGCCGACCACCGGAATGAATACCAGCATGCAGCCGGCGATCACACCGTTCTTGGACAGCGGTACGGTGATTTTCCAGAAACTGTTGAAGGTGCTCGAACCCAGGTCGGACGCGGCTTCCAGCAGGCTGGTGTCGTGCTTCACAAGGTTGGCGTACAGCGGCAGGATCATGAACGGCAGGTAGGAATAGACCACGCCGATGTACACCGCCAGGTTGGTGTTGAGGATCTGCAACGGCGCGTCGATCAGCCCAAGCCACATCAGGAATGCATTGAGCAGCCCGTTGTTGCTGAGGATGCCCATCCAGGCGTAGACGCGGATCAGGATCGCCGTCCAAGTCGGCATCATGATCAGCAGCAACAGCACGGTTTGCAGGTCCTTGCGCGCGCTGGCGATGGCATAGGCCATCGGATAGCCGATCAGCAGGCACAGCAAGGTGCTGATGAAGGCCATCTTCAGCGAGCCCAGATAGGCCGAAACGTACAGGTCATCGCCACTGAGCAGGGTGTAGTTGGCGAAGTTGAGGACCATCTGCAGCTTTTCGTCGGCGTAGCTGAAGATTTCGGTGTACGGCGGGATCGCGACGTCGGCCTCGGCGAAGCTGATCTTGAGCACGATCAGAAACGGCAGGGCAAAGAACAGGAATAGCCAGAGGAACGGCACGCCGATGACCATCTGCCGCCCGTTGGGCTTTATGCGCTCGAACGCGCGCTTGATCTTGCGGATTTTCATGAGCGCAGTACCACGCCGCTGTCGTCTTCCCACCACACGTAGACTTCATCGCCCCAGGTAGGCCGTGCGCCCTGACGCTCGGCGTTGGCGACGAACGACTGCACCAGTTTGCCGCCCGGCAACTCGACGTAGAACACCGAATGACCGCCCAGATAGGCGATGTCGTGGACCTTGCCGCGCGACCAGTTGTACTCGAAGCCTGGCTGCTCGGTGGTGATCAGCAGCTTCTCAGGACGCAGTGCGTAGGTGATGTGCTTGTCTTCCACCGACGTACTGACGCCGTGGCCGACATAGATATTGCGCTCCAGCTCGGGACTGCGGATCAGCGCGTGGGCTTCCATGTCTTCGATCACGTCACCTTCGAACAGGTTGACGCTGCCGATGAATTCGCAGACCAGACGGCTGGTCGGGGTCTCGTAGATGTCGATCGGGCTGCCGATCTGCGCGATCCAGCCCAGGTGCATGATCGCGATGCGCTCGGCCATGGTCATGGCCTCTTCCTGATCGTGAGTCACCATTACACAAGTCACGCCGACGCGCTCGATGATCTCTACCAGTTCCAGTTGCATCTGCGAACGCAGTTTCTTGTCCAGCGCGCCCATCGGCTCGTCGAGCAGCAACAGCTTGGGCTTTTTGGCCAGCGAACGGGCCAGGGCCACACGCTGACGCTGACCGCCGGACAGCTGATGCGGCTTGCGCTTGGCATACTGGGTCATCTGTACCAGCTTGAGCATCTCCGCCACGCGGGCTTCGATTTCCGGCTTGCCCAGCTTGTCCTGCTTCAGGCCGAAGGCGATGTTGTCCGCCACGGTCATGTGCGGGAACAGCGCATAGGACTGGAACATCATGTTGATCGGGCGTTCGTACGGCGGCATGTCGGTGATGTCGACACCGTCGAGGTAGATACGGCCTTCGGTTGGCCGTTCGAACCCGGCCAGCATGCGCAGCAGTGTCGATTTGCCGGAGCCAGAGCCGCCAAGCAGGGCGAAGATCTCGCCCTTGTTGATCTGCAGGGACACATCGTCCACCGCGACCGTCTCGTCGAACTTCTTCGTGACCCGATCGATCCTGACCAGCACCTCTTTGGGTTGCTGACCGCCTTCGATGGCTTTCTTGTAGGCGCCGGAGGCAACTGCCATGGGTGAAACTCCCAACAGGTAGGCAACCCGGCCCATATGGCCGGGTGCTGGATTTTTATTTGCCCGACTTGACCTTGGTCCAGCTGCGGGTCATCAGACGTTGCACCTTGGGTGGCAACTCGCTATTCACGAACAGGCGGTCCAGCACTTCCTGAGGCGGATAAACCGCTTCATCGGTACGGATGCTCTGGTCCATGAACTCGCCGGAGGCGGGATTGGGGTTGGCGTAACCGACTTCATCGCTGACCTTGGCGATCACCTTGGGGTCGAGCATGTAGTTGATGAAGGCACTGGCTTCCTTGATGTTTTTCGAGTCCGCCGGGATCGCCAGCATGTCGAACCACAGGTTACCGCCCTCTTTCGGGATGCTGTAGGCGATCTTCACGCCCTTGCCCGCTTCTTCAGCCCGGGATTTGGCCTGGAACACATCCCCCGAAAAACCTGCGGCGACGCAGATGTCGCCGTTAGCCAGGTCGGTGATGTATTTGGACGAGTGGAAATAGGTCACGTAAGGACGAATCTCCAGCAGCTTGGCTTCGGCTTTCTTGTAATCAGCTTCCTTAGTGCTGTTGGGGTCCAGCCCCATGTAGTTGAGCACCGCAGGCAACATCTCATCGGCGGAGTCGAGAAACGCTACGCCACAGCTGGAGAGCTTCTTGATGTTCTCCGGCTCAAACAGCACGGCCCAGGAGTCGATCTTGTCGACGCCCAACACGGCCTTGACCTTTTCGACGTTGTAACCGATGCCGTTGGTACCCCACAGGTACGGCACGGCGTATTGGTTACCCGGATCGTTCTTCTCCAGACGCTTGAGCAGCGCCGGGTCGAGATTCTTGTAATTGGGCAGCAGCGACTTGTCGAGCTTCTGGAACGCACCGGCCTTGATCTGCTTGCCGAGGAAGTGATTGGACGGCACCACCACGTCATAACCTGTGCGTCCGGCGAGCAGCTTGGCTTCCAGGGTTTCGTTGGAGTCGAACACGTCATACATCGGCTTGACGCCGGTAGCGGCTTCGAAGTCCGCCAGGGTGGTCTTGCCGATGTAATCGGACCAGTTATAAATATGCACGGTGGACTCAGCCTGGGCACTGATCGACAGTGTCAGCCCGGCAGCCGCCAGCAAGGCTTTGGAAAGAATAGAAATAGACAAAGAATGAGTCCTTTTAACAGAGGGGCCTGAGCGCCGGAGGGCGTCCGGAAAACCAAACCGGCGCGCAACTTACCGTCTATGAGCCCAACCAGCAAAGGTTTAGGCAATATTCCTGTCTGCTGGCTGCTGCGCGGCCGAGGCTACGCAGCATCCACAGGTTTGATGACAGGCTTATTTACCTGACTTTATCTTGGTCCAGCTGCGGGTCATGATCCGCTGCGTAGCTGCAGGCAGGTCAGCGATTGCATACAGTTTGGCCTGTACGTCGGCAGGTGGATAAACGCCAGGGTCACTGGTGATTTCCTTGTCAACCAGCGCCGTAGCCGCCGCGTTACCGTTCGGGAAGCGTACGGCGTTGGTGATCTCGGCCATGATTTCCGGCTTCATCAGGAAGGTCATGAACTTGTAGGCACCCTCGACGTTTTCGGCATCCTTGGGAATGGCGACCATGTCATAGAAGCTGCCGGCGCCTTCTTTCGGAATGTTGTAGGCAACCTTCACCTTGCCACCGGCTTCGGCAGCGCGGGATTTGGCCTGGTAGATATCACCCGAATAGCCGACTGCGACGCAGATGTTGCCGTTGGCCAGGTCCGAGATGTACTTGGACGAGTGGAAATAGCCAATCGATGGACGAATCTTCATGAACAGCGCTTCAGCTTCAGCGAGCTGCTTTTTGTCCTGAGAATCGGTCGGGTAGCCCAGGTAATGCAAGGCAATCGGCAGCATTTCGGTCGGCGAATCGAGGAAGCTGATGCCGCACGACTTCAGCTTGGCAGCGTTCTCCGGCTTGAACAGCAGGTCCCAGGAATTGACCGGCGCATCGGCGCCCAGCGCAGCCTTGACCTTGTCCGGGTTGATGCCGATACCGATCGAACCCCACATGTACGGGAATGCGTGCTTGTTGTCCGGATCGCTGACCGACACGGCCTTGAGCAGCGATTCGTTGAGGTTCTTCCAGTTCGGCAGCTTGGACTTGTCCAGCTCCTGATAAACGCCGGCCTTGATTTGCTTGGCCAGGAAGTTGTTGGACGGCACGACGATGTCATAGCCGGATTTGCCAGCAAGCAATTTGGCTTCAAGCGTCTCGTTGCTGTCGAAAACGTCGTAGACCACCTTGATGCCCGATTCTTTCTCGAATTTGGCAACGGTGTCCGGCGCGATGTAATCGGACCAGTTATAGACGTGCAGCACTTTGTCATCGGCCTGCGCAGCAGTGGCCACAACGCCCATCAGGGACAGCGCGAGAAGGGTCTTGCCAAATTTTTTCATGCGTAGCTCCAATGTATTTTTATCACTGACCGTCAGTTAGCGGCGTGTAGCCATTAGTCTGGCAACTTCCTGGGCAGGCTTTCAAGCCGAAGCCCCTCAAACAATGCACATTGCGCTTGAATCGACGCTTTTTTTGCGTTTTCAGCCCTGCAACACCGCCAGCGTCAGATCCAGGCATTTGCGCGCCTTCTCGACCAGCTCATCGATTTGCGCAAAACTGATCACCAGCGGTGGCGCAATGATCATGGTATCGCCCACAGCCCGCATGATCAGGCCATTGTCGAAGCAGAAGGTTCGACAGATCATTCCCGCGCCCTTGTCGGTATAGCGCTCGCGGGCGGTCTTGTCCTTCACCAGCTCGATGGCCCCCAGCAAACCGACACCCCGGACTTCGCCCACCAGCGGATGATCGCTCAACTCACGCAAACGCTTTTGCAAATACGGTGCCGTTTCCGACTTGACCCGTTCGACGATCTTTTCTTCGCGCAGGATACGGATGTTCTCCAGCGCCACCGCCGCAGCCACCGGGTGCCCGGAGTAGGTAAAGCCATGATTGAAATCGCCGCCCTCATTGAGCACCGCGACGATTTCATCGCGCACGATCAGGCCGCCCATCGGTACATAACCGGAGGTCAGGCCTTTGGCGATGGTCATCATGTCCGGCTTGAGGCCGTAGAAATCGCTACCGAACCACTCACTGGTACGCCCGAAACCACAAATCACCTCATCGGCGGCGAACAGGATGTCGTAGCGGGAAAGGATTTCCTTGATCTTCGGCCAGTAGGAATCGGGCGGGACGATCACACCGCCTGCGCCCTGGATCGGCTCGGCAATGAACGCACCGACGTTCTCGACGCCCAGTTCGAGAATTTTCTTTTCCAGTTGCTCGGCAGCCCAGATACCGAACTCGTCCGGCGTCATGTCGCCGCCTTCGCCGAACCAGTATGGCTGGGGAATGTGCACCACCCCCGGAATCGGCAGGTCGCCCTGCTCGTGCATGTACGTCATGCCTCCCAGGCTGGCACCGGCGACGGTGGAGCCGTGGTAGCCATTGACGCGGCTGATGATGGTTTTCTTGTTCGGCTGGCCTTTCAGCGCCCAGTAATGACGAACCATGCGCAGCATCGTGTCATTGCCTTCAGAGCCTGAACCGGTGAAGAACACATGGTTCATGCCCTGCGGTGCAATCTCGGAAATGGCCTTGGCCAACTCCATCACGGGTGGGTGGGCGGTCTGGAAAAACAGGTTGTAGTACGGCAGCTCGCGCATTTGTTTGCTGGCTGCGTCGGCCAGTTCTTCGCGGCCATAACCGATGGCCACACACCACAGGCCGGACATGCCATCGAGGATCTTGTGGCCCTCGCTGTCCCACAGATAAACGCCTTCGGCACGGGTGATGATGCGCGGGCCTTTCTCTTTCAATTGTTTGTAGTCGCTGAACGGTGCCAGGTGATGCTCGCTGCTCAGGGCCTGCCATTCGAGGGTTTGCGGGTTATTGGCACTCATGCAGCACTTCCTTTGATCAGGTCAGTTAGCAGAGCGCCGCGCATCAATCGCAGCGGCGCTCTGCGTGATCAGACGGCGAAAAGCAGGAATTCCCGCTCCCACGAACTGATCACGCGCTTGAAGTTCTCATGCTCGGCGCGCTTGACCGCGACGTAACCGATGATGAATTTCTTGCCCAGGTATTTTTCGATGGTCTTGCTGTTTTCCATACGCTCCAGTGCGTCTTCGATGGTCAACGGCAGACGCAGATTACGCCGCTCGTAACCCCGCCCGACCACCGGTGCGCTCGGATTGATGCCTTCGACCATGCCGATGAAGCCGCACAGCAGACTGGCGGCGATGGCCAGATAAGGGTTGGCATCGGCACCCGGCAAACGGTTTTCCACGCGACGGTTCTGCGGTACGGCGTCCGGCACACGCAGGCCGACGGTGCGATTCTCTTCGCCCCACTCGACGTTCACTGGCGCCGAAGTGTCGGGCAGAAAGCGCCGGAACGAGTTGACGTTGGGTGCGAACAGCGGCAACAGCTCGGGGATGAACTTCTGCAGACCACCGACGTGGTTCAGAAACAGCTCGCTCATGGTCCCGTCTTCGTTGGAGAAGATATTCTTGCCGGTCTCGATGTCGATGATGCTCTGGTGCAAGTGCATGGCACTGCCTGGCTCGCCGGTCATCGGCTTGGCCATGAAGGTCGCCGCGACGTCGTGCTTGAGGGCGGCTTCGCGCATGGTGCGCTTGAACACCAGAATCTGGTCGGCCAGCGACAAGGCATCACCGTGACGGAAGTTGATTTCCATCTGCGCCGTGCCGTCTTCGTGGATCAGCGTGTCCAGGTCCAGGTTCTGCAGTTCGCACCAGTCATAGACGTCTTCGAACAGCGGATCGAATTCGTTGGCCGCTTCGATCGAGAACGACTGACGCCCGGTTTCCGGTCGCCCGGAGCGCCCGATCGGTGGCTGTAGCGGATAGTCCGGGTCGTCGCTACGCTTGGTCAGGTAGAACTCCATCTCCGGCGCCACGATTGGCTGCCAGCCCTGATCGGCGTAGAGCTTGAGGACCTTCTTCAACACGTTGCGCGGCGACAGCTCGATGGGGTTGCCCTGCTTGTCGTAGGTGTCGTGAATCACCTGCGCAGTGGGCTCGACCGCCCAGGGCACCAGATACACCGCGTTCTGGTCGGGACGGCAGATCATATCGATGTCAGCCGGGTCCAGCAGCTCGTAGTAGATATCGTCTTCTACGTAGTCGCCGGTCACCGTCTGCAACAGCACGCTTTCAGGCAGGCGCATGCCTTTTTCAGCGATGAACTTGTTGGTCGGCGAGATCTTGCCGCGCGTAATCCCGGTGAGGTCGGACATCATGCATTCGACTTCGGTAATCTTGTGTTCTTTCAACCAATCGGTGAGCTGGTCGAGGTTGGTACTCATAAATACCTCAGGGTTTTATTGTCCTGATCGTGATCAGGCGTTCCAGACGCATCGGCGTCATGATGTACAACTCGTTTCGGCAGACGCCGATTAGGGGTAAGGTGACAGCTGCGGGGCCGGATTTCCAGACGGCAGCGGTCACACTGACGACGCCGTTATAGTGGTAATGTCCAGCGCTGAGAGTAGAGCAGACTGGCTTCGATAGCCGTTCAGGGGTGTCGCACAGTGTGGCAACCCACCACGAGCACCGATATCACAGGCATGATGAGCGCTGTACGGACTTGATAGTCGCGTGTCGACCAGGGAAAGGTGAAGCATAGGACCCCCGCTATTGTTGCTCTACTGGGTTGCGATCGAGCTTAGCCTCGTTCATTTTTTTATACAACAACCCGTTAAAAATAGAAGACAGGCCGCTCTAGCTCGTATTTAACAGCGGTCAGAAACGGAATAAAACGCCCTAAATAGCGGCAAAAAAGGCCATATGGCGCAGTTTTAGGGCAAAAAAAGGCTCTATTGACTTCATCATGGCTTTCGGATTGACTGAGATCCGCAATCATTGATGATTGATATTGTTAACAACAAAGGTGTTGCATCATGTCGGTACCCCCGCGTGCCGTTCAGCTTAACGAAGCGAACGCGTTCCTTAAGGAACATCCTGAGGTTCTGTACGTTGACCTTCTGATTGCAGATATGAATGGTGTGGTGCGTGGCAAACGCATCGAACGCACCAGCCTCCATAAGGTTTACGAGAAGGGCATCAACCTGCCTGCCTCTTTATTTGCTCTGGATATCAATGGCTCCACGGTGGAAAGCACCGGCCTGGGCCTGGACATCGGTGATGCTGACCGAATCTGTTATCCCATCCCTGACACCCTGTGCAACGAGCCATGGCAAAAGCGCCCTACCGCGCAGTTGCTGATGACCATGCACGAACTCGAAGGCGACCCGTTTTTCGCCGACCCGCGTGAGGTATTGCGCCAGGTCGTCGCCAAATTCGACGAAATGGGCCTGACCATCTGCGCAGCGTTCGAGCTGGAGTTCTACCTGATCGATCAGGAGAACGTGAACGGTCGCCCACAACCGCCCCGCTCGCCGATCTCCGGCAAACGCCCGCACTCGACACAGGTCTACCTGATCGACGACCTCGACGAATACGTCGACTGCCTTCAGGACATCCTCGAAGGTGCGAAGGAACAAGGCATTCCTGCCGACGCCATTGTCAAGGAAAGCGCCCCGGCCCAGTTCGAAGTCAACCTGCATCACGTCGCCGACGCGATCAAGGCGTGCGATTACGCCGTACTGCTCAAGCGCCTGATCAAGAACATCGCCTACGATCACGAGATGGACACGACCTTCATGGCCAAGCCCTATCCGGGTCAGGCGGGTAATGGTCTGCACGTTCACATCTCGATCCTGGATCGTGATGGCAAGAACATCTTCACCAGCGAGGATCCCGAGCAGAACGCCGCATTGCGTCATGCAATCGGCGGTGTGCTCGAGACCCTGCCGGCACAAATGGCTTTCCTGTGCCCGAACGTCAACTCGTATCGCCGGTTCGGTGCGCAGTTCTATGTGCCCAACTCGCCGACCTGGGGTCTGGACAACCGTACGGTCGCCGTTCGCGTACCGACCGGCACCGCCGACGCGGTACGTATCGAACACCGCGTTGCCGGTGCCGATGCCAACCCGTATCTGGTGATGGCTTCGGTCCTGGCGGGCGTGTACCACGGCCTGGTCAACAAGGTCGAGCCTGGCGCCCCGGTAGAAGGCAACTCCTACGAGCAGCATGAACAAAGCCTGCCGAACAACCTGCGTGATGCACTGCGCGAGCTGGACGACAACCCGGTGATGGCCAAGTACATCGACCCGAAATACATCGACATCTTCGTGGCCTGTAAGGAGAGCGAGCTGGAAGAGTTTGAACACTCCATCTCCGACCTTGAGTACAACTGGTATCTGCATACGGTCTGATTGAGGCCGAGTAGTACAAGACGCCGCAGGCTTTGAGCCTTGCGGCGTTTTTGTTTGGTGTGCCCCCCGGCACCTATCGTTCCAGCGTGGGAGCGATGATCGTTTGGCGACGACAGCGATTCATCCCGTCAGAATCCCTTACAATGCCCGCAGCCCAACCAAGAGCCACGCCCATGACACGCCCCGCCACGCCTCGCAAACCTCAAGCACGCAGCCAGGCCAGAATCGATTCGATTCTCGACGCCGCGCGCACGCTGCTTGCCGAACAAGGAGTGGCCAGCCTGTCGATTTACAGCGTTGCCGAGCGCGCCGGCATTCCGCCCTCGTCGGTGTACCACTTCTTCGCCAGCGTCCCTGCACTGCTTGAAGCACTGACCGCCGACATCCACGCCGCCTTTCGCGCGTCGCTGCAGGCCCCCATTGATCACGACCAGCTCACCACCTGGCGCGACCTGTCACGCATCGTCGAACTGCGCATGCTGGCCATCTACAACGCCGACGCCGCCGCCCGCCAATTGATCCTTGCCCAGCACGGCCTGACCGAAATCAACCAGGCCGACCGCCAGCACGATATTGAGCTAGGGCACTTGATGCTTGAAGTGTTTGACCGCCACTTCCAGTTGCCCGCACTGCCGGACGATGTAGACGTGTTTGCGCTGGCCATGGAACTGGGGGATCGCGTGTATGCGCGGTCGGTGCAGTTGCATGACGAGATCACACCGCGCATGGCTGAGGAAGGGATGCGGGTATTTGATGCTTATCTGGGGTTGTATTTGCCGGTGTTTTTGGTGAAGAGGGCAGATTGAGAATTACGACCGAGTGGATTTATTTGTTCTCTCGGGTTCTGTAGATACTTAGCCTGGTCTCTTTTTTCTCGCTTCAATGCCGCGACCTGATCAGCATAGGTGGTTGAATTCTAATTATCAGTACCTTCAATCCTGGACCTATAATTTATCTTCTCTTGAAAATACTTAATTCTTGCAGCGAAAGCTTCAGTTTCTAGCGTGCCATTAATATAAATAGGACTATCAGGCTTAGGGAAGGTCTGAAGTAGGCAGACTTTTTAACCCTCCCGTTGCTTCAAAGTTTCAAAAAACGTCGTTTCAATCGAAAATCAGACCTTTGCCTCGCCCAACTCCTCTTTTTTCTTCGGACAAGCGCTTTTTAGCGTCAATTGTCCACATTACAGGCGCACCTCTCCTGTATTCAGCAGTCGTTTTCGCATCATCCACAGATTGGACAGAGCAAATAGCGTGGTCTGCTGCGCAGTGTTTTTCAGCAGGCCTCGGAAGCGTACTTTCGTATAACCAAACTGGCGTTTGATCACTCGAAACGGATGCTCAACCTTGGCGCGCAGTTGAGCTTTCGCGTATTCGATTTTGCGACGCATGCGCCCGATCAGACTTTCCTTTGCATGCTTTTTATAACTGCTGGGCCGCGCTGCAATCGACCATATCATTTGGCGATTTTGATGCTCGGGACGCTTTTCGACACCGGTGTAGCCCGCGTCGCCAGAGACGTAAGTTTCTTCTCCGTGCAGTAACTGGTCGACCTGAGTTACGTCAGCTACATTCGCCGCCGTGCCCACCACGCTATGCACCAAACCGGATTCGGCATCGACACCGATGTGCGCTTTCATCCCGAAGAAATATTGATTTCCTTTCTTCGTCTGGTGCATTTCAGGGTCACGTTTTCCGTCCTCGTTCTTGGTCGAACTCGCCGCATGGATGATCGTTGCATCGACCACGGTGCCCTGGCGCAGCAACAAACCACGGTCGCCCAAATAGCCATTGATGACCTGCAAAATCCCACCGGCCAGCTCATGTTTCTCCAGCAGTCGGCGGAAATTGAGGATCGTGGTTTCGTCCGGAATCCGATCCAGGTGCAGTCCTGCAAACTGTCGCAGAATTGTGGTTTCGTAGAGCGATTCTTCCATGGCCGGATCGCTGTAGCCGAACCAGTTTTGCATCAGATGAACCCGCAACATCGCCATCAACGGATAGGCAGGGCGACCACCTTCGCCCTTTGGATAGTGTGGCTCGATCAGTTTGACCAAGCCATTCCAGGGCACGACCTGATCCATCTCGATCAGGAAGCGTTCACGGCGGGTTTGTTTGCGTTTGCCAGCGTATTCGGCGTCAGCGAAGGACATCTGCTTCATCGGGACTCAACCGTTCAGTGCTTGGGACTGGCGTATTTCACCAGATTTGGAAGTCTTTTTCAGAGTTTCCTTAGGCTTTTTAATATCGGCAGCTTTAAGTGCAGCATAATATTTTTGGTGTGCACTCCTCACGACAGGATCTCTTCTGGCAAAGCCTATTTGATGCCCTCCTCGTCTTTTACTCGGCCTCGATGAAGCTGCTTTACTGGGTTGAAGAGGTCATGGCAGTTTCTTCAAATAGAGCCAGCTGCCAGCATCCGGCAAAACCGATACGTCGCCTACCTCACATAACTGCCAGGTAAAAAGCACAAAACCCCGGAGGGTCAGGACCGTCCAGGGTGTTTTTTGCCCATCGTTTATAGCTTGGCGATGGAGACTTCTGTCGACTTCACGAAGGCGATGACTTCGCTGCCGACGACCAGCTCCAGCTCCTTGACCGAGCGGGTGGTGATGACCGAGGTCACGACACCCGATGCAGTCTGTACGTCGATTTCCGACAGTACGTCGCCGTGGACGATTTCCTTGATGGTGCCTTTGAACTGATTGCGAACGTTGATGGCTTTAATAGTCATGGCATGTCTTCCTTTGGGTATCAGGGTTAATTTGCCCAGCGCAATTGCGTAGGCAGTGGCGAAAACGGTTCCGGGTCAGGTGGCGAACCCGGCAGGGCCAGCACACGGTTGAGCACTTCAGCCTCCAGCGCCGCAAGGCGATGCGAACCACGAACACGCGGACGTGGCAGGTCGACCAGCAGATCGAGACCGATCTGCCCCTCTTCGATCAGGATCACCCGGTCGGCAATGGCCACGGCCTCGCTGACGTCGTGGGTTACCAGCAGCACCGTGAAACCATACTGGCCCCACAGCTTTTCGATCAGTTGCTGCATTTCGATCCGGGTCAGGGCATCCAGCGCGCCCAACGGCTCGTCGAGCAACAGCAGACGCGGCTTGTGAATCAGTGCACGAGCCAAGGCAACGCGCTGCTTCTGACCGCCGGACAATGCGGCAGGCCACTCATTGGCGCGCTCGGCGAGGCCGACGGCCTCAAGCGCTTCAAGGGCCTGCGCTCGCCAGTCGCCGCTCAACCCGAGGCCGACGTTGTCGATGATCTTTTTCCAGGGCAGCAAGCGCGCTTCCTGAAACATCAAGCGCGTGTCTTCGCGGGCATCGTCCAACGGTGCAGAGCCGGCAAGCAGCTGGCCTTGCGTTGGTTTGTCGAGGCCGGCGAGCAGACGCAACAGCGTGCTTTTGCCACAACCGCTGCGGCCGACGATGGCGACGAACTGACCGGCAGGGATGTGCAGGTCGATGTCCTTGAGCACTTCACGGGCACCGAACGCTTTTTTCAGCTTGCGTACTGCCAGCGGGATGCCACGCAGCAAGTGTGGAGGTTGCTGTTTCAGACTGGTCATGCGGCACCGCCTTTGCTCACTTGATAGGCCGGGTGCCAGCGCAGGCAGACACGTTCCAGGCCTCGCGCTGCCAGATCGGCCAGCTTGCCGAGTACGGCGTACAACACGATGGCCAGCACCACGACGTCGGTTTGCAGAAACTCCCGCGCATTCATCGCCAGGTAGCCGATGCCGGAGCTGGCAGAAATGGTTTCCGCGACGATCAGCGTCAGCCACATGAAGCCCAGCGCAAAGCGCACGCCGACCAGAATCGAAGGCATGGCGCCCGGCAGGATCACATGACGGAACAGGCTGAAACCTGACAGGCCATAGCTGCGGGACATTTCTACCAGTGCCGGATCGATGTTGCGGATGCCGTGGTAGGTGTTCAGATAAATCGGGAACAGGGTGCCCAGCGCGACCAGGAATATCTTGGCGGTCTCATCAATGCCGAACCACAGAATGACCAGCGGAATCAGCGCCAGGTGCGGCACGTTACGGATCATCTGCACCGAGCTGTCCAGCAGACGCTCGCCCCATTTGCTCAGGCCGGTAATGAAGCCCAGCGCCAGACCGATGCCGCCGCCAATGGCGAATCCGATCCCGGAGCGCCAGCCGCTGATCGCCAGATGCGTCCAGATTTCGCCGCTGGCGACCAGGTTTATGCCCGCTTCGATGACCGCGCTGGGTGCGGGCAGAATGCGTGTGGATAACCAGCCGGCGCTGACCGATAGCTGCCAGACTGCCAACAACAGGACAGGAAGAGCCCAGGGCGCCAGTCGGTGAACGATGCGTTGCGAAGCACTGAGGCTCATGGAGTTGTCTCCTCGAAGGGCCTGACGATCACTGTGCTTGAGCAACAGCAGCAGGGGGTGTCCAGACCACATCAGCAATGCTGAGCGGCTTTGGAATCAGCTTGAGCTGGTAGAAGGTGTCAGCGATTTTCTGCTGTGCCGCCACCACCGGCGGGGTAAGGAACTGCGCGCCGTAGCCCTGACGCTTTACCGAGGTCAGGGTGATGTCGGCCGGCAGCCCCAGCAACGGTGCGACCTGTTGGGTCACTTCATCGGGATTGGCCTTGGACCATTCGCCCACCGCACGGACTTCCTCGATCAGAGCCTGAATGACCTTGGGGTTTTTCTGCGCGTATGGCTTGGTGGCGAGATAGAACTGATGGTTGTCGACAATGCCGGTGCCGTCTTTCAAGGTCCGCGCCTGCAATTGCTTTTCAGCTGCGGCTTGGTAGGGGTCCCAGATGACCCAGGCATCCACACTGCCGCGCTCGAAAGCGGCACGCGCATCGGCCGGAGGCAGGAAGACGGTCTGGATATCGGTGTATTTCAGGCCGGCATCCTCCAGTGCCCTGACCAGCAGGTAATGGACGTTCGAGCCTTTATTGAGGACGACTTTCTTGCCCTTCAGGTCTTTGACCGAGGTGATCGGTGAGTCTTTGGGGACAAGGATGGCTTCACTGGTCGGTGCTGGCGGCTCATAGGCTACATACAGCAGATCCGCGCCTGCGGCCTGAGCGAAGACTGGCGGCGTTTCGCCGGTGACGCCGAAGTCGATGGAACCGACATTCAGGCCTTCAAGCAGTTGAGGGCCACCGGGGAACTCGGTCCACTGGACTTTAACGCCCTGCTCGGCCAGACGCTTTTCCAGCGAGCCCTTGGCCTTGAGCAGCACCAGCGTGCCGTACTTCTGGTAACCGATGCGCAGATCTTCCGCCTGGGCCTGAGTGACCGCACCAAGAGCGACCGCAGCAGCAAACAGCGCGACAAGGCTTCGACGCAAAATGACAGTGCGCATATGCGCTCCTTTACCTATTGGGGTGATCCCCTGCTCGACCGGTGAGGGACGAGCAAGGTGGGAATAGGCACGACATTAACAGCCCTTTTTTATATCTATAAATCTTATTTATTCATTTAGTTATTCCATAAAAGAATATAAGGGAAGTGCCGTTGCCTGCACGTTGCGGACCTGTGACGCAGAGCGTCACGACCTGCATTCCCACGCTGGAGCGTGAGGAACGATAATCTCAGCTATCGTGCCCATGCTCTGCGTCCGCGGTTGGTCAAGCGACGCAGCAAGCGGCAGGGAACAATAAAAAAGGGCCGATAAATCGGCCCGAATAACCCCACGCTTGGTAGATCGAAAATCAGCGGTTTGGCTGTGGTGTCAGGCGCAGATAGGGCGTGACTGCCTTATAGCCCTTGGGAAAGCGTTGCTTGATCTCGGCTTCATCCTTGATCGACGGCACGATCACTACGTCATCACCGTCCACCCAGTTGGCGGGCGTGGCGACCTTGTAGTTGTCGGTCAATTGCAGAGAGTCGATAACGCGCAGAATCTCGTGGAAGTTACGCCCGGTGCTGGCCGGATAGGTGATCGTCAGACGCACCTTCTTGTTCGGATCGATCACGAACAGCGAGCGCACAGTCAGTGTGTCGTTGGCATTGGGATGAATCAGGTCGTACAGGTCGGAGACCTTGCGGTCGGCATCGGCCAGAATCGGGAAGTTGACCAGGGTGTTTTGCGTGGTGTTGATATCGTCGATCCACTTGATGTGCGAATCGACCGGGTCCACCGACAGCGCAATGGCTTTTACGCTGCGCTTGGCGAACTCGTCTTTCAGTTTGGCAGTGAAACCCAGTTCTGTGGTGCACACCGGCGTGAAGTCCGCCGGATGAGAAAACAACACACCCCAGCTGTCGCCGAGCCATTCATGAAATCGGATACGACCCTCGCTGGATTCCTGCTCGAAGTCAGGGGCGATGTCGCCAAGTCGCAGTGTCATGGTGTTGCTCCTTGTCTTTATCAGGTAGGCCTTGGTATAGCACTACTGTGCGCCCTGTCGAGGAAAGTTAAAAAGAATAAATAATGCGCCTTATAGACCTGTCAGGAATATCAAAAAACAGGCAAAAGAAACCCCGCACGGGGCGGGGTCTCTTTGAGCATCAATACACTTACATGAAGTTGTAGGTGTAGTTGAAGATCAGACGGGTTTGATCGGTGTTGGTCGAGTTGTTCAGGTCGCCATCCGCACGGTAAGTACCGTGACGCAGGGTGGTGCCAAAACCTTTCATCGGACCGCTCTGGATCACGTAGTCAACGCGCATGTCGGTTTCCCACTCGGAGTATTCTTCTTTACCGGTAGTGCGATCACGAATGTCGTCTGCGTGCAGGTAAGCGATGGCTGCTTTCAGGCCTGGAACACCCACCTTGGCGAAGTCATACGAGTACTGACCGAACGTGGTGTTTTCACCCGCGCGGTTGAAGCCGTTGATCATCGAGTCAGTGAACAGGTAGAAGCTCGAACCGCCGTTGC
The DNA here is from genome assembly GCF_900074915.1 of Pseudomonas cerasi. Classification (GTDB taxonomy): domain Bacteria; phylum Pseudomonadota; class Gammaproteobacteria; order Pseudomonadales; family Pseudomonadaceae; genus Aquipseudomonas; species Aquipseudomonas cerasi. The sequence goes on along the minus strand of NZ_LT222319.1, from coordinate 286,962 downwards.
CTTCAAGACTCGAAGTGCTGGTGCCGTTCTTGGTGACGTTGCCTTGGTTCAGGAAAACCATGCCGCCGTCATCGCCAATCTGCTGATGGCCAACCATGAACGCATGGCCGCCCAGGGCGTAGGTAAACATGGCGGACCAGGTGGAGTTATCCACTTCGCCAGCGTTCTTGGCATAACCGTTGTTGTTGTTGAAACGGTAGCCGGTTGCTGCGTCGCTGTTTTTGCCGTCAGAGCTGCTGTTGAAATAACGCAGGTCAGTCTTGAAGGACTGGTTGGCGTCGATTTGGTAAACGTGTACCAAACCGAGGAAGTGCTGCTTGTAGAAGTCTTCCAGATTAGCGTAGTAGTACTGCAGGGTCAGGTCTTTGGTGACTTTCCAGTCAGCACCAGCGAAGCGGAACTGATCGGCAGTCTCGGAAGCGCCGGCAATGGACAGGTCAGTCCAGTTGCTCGAAGCACGGCCGATGGATTTGTTCAGCTGACCGGCAGTGAAGGTGACGTTGTCCAGATCCTTGGAAGTCAGGATGCCGCCCTGGAAAGCCTGAGGCAGAAGACGACCATCGTTGCTGACCAGAATTGGCAGGTTAGGTGCCAATGCGTTACCGACTTTCAGCTCGGTTTTCGAGAAGCGTACCTTGCCGTTGGCGCCCAGACGGCTCCATTCGCTGACAGCAGAACCGTCGCTGTCGGTAGGCAGAATGCCGCCGTTCGCTGCAGGAGCGTGGTTGCCACGGCCGCCATCAAGGTGAACACCGACCAAGCCCTGGACGTCCAGACCAAAACCGACAGTACCTTGAGTGAAGCCCGACAGGTAGTCGAATTTCAGGCCAGTGGCCGTCTCACGGTTGTTGTGGGTAGTGCCTTCGCGGAAATCGTTGTCAAAATACAGGGTACGAGAACTGACGGACGCTTTACTGTCTTCCAGGAAACCAGCTGCGCTGGCCTGCTGAGCCAATACACCAACGGTGACGGCCAAAGCCAGGGTGGACTTCTTCATTACTACGCTCCTCGTGAATCTAATTTTTTATATCCATGGTGCCGGGCTTGGCCCTGACCCACGGATTAGCGATAGGCGACAGTCCCGATCCGAGATCAATGGATTCTGTTCGCCCTGACTTTTGACTAGACCGCTTTTGTCGATGACAACACGTTGGTGCAATACCCTTATGCGCTGAAGAAACCATCGCTGGGATCTTGAGAACATCCAGTCATATGTCACAACTCGTGTCAGCAAAGACGTCACGGAGTGTATCGACCTAACTACCCATTTCCCAAAACTTATTTTGGTACCGTTCGTCAGATCTATCATTTTCGTGCGCCCGACCGGAAAAATGCACCTTCACCGGTCTCGATCTCCGCCAGTAGAGTACAGATGCAAAACTGGCGAAAGCCTTGTATTACGGGAACTTCGGGGAGATTAGTCAGTTAATGTGACAGTTGTCATCACTTTGACGGCGCACCTCGTTCAAGCACAAAAATTTTTTTTCACTTTGCTTTTTGGGGCCATTTTCAAGCGTTTTTCGGCCTTCCGAGCTGTCCTTCACTGTAGCCCACGTGAACAAAAAGGCAATTCTGGTGTCGGGCGCTGTAACAGCCAGCCGATTGGCGAATGCGCAAACGGCTCATTTATGCATGAGACTGGGACGGTCCATCATCGAGTTCGAATGAATGAGTGCATCAGTATGGTTTTTTGCACCCTCGTGGTGCGCAAATTGAGTGCACTCCTGAAAACCGGAAGGCTGGAACATGTACTACGTTACGAGGGATGAGCGACGCTGCACTACGGCTCCGTTCTATAGCCAAATCACCTTCGGCACTCGAAGAACATGTATAAATATTTATAATTCAAAGAGTTATGCGCCGCACAAATAAAGCATGGCATCACACAGAGAGGACCCGTCTCACACGCGGATGCGTTTTTTCTGAAACGATTTGAAAACTGGCACGCCCCCTGCAATAGGTATTACATCACCAGTTTTGGGGACCTTGGTACAGGCAGGCCGGGGATTCCCCTCTTTTATTCCTCCCGGAGACTGACCTCAAGTCTCCAGCGCCCGTCCACCTTCTCAGTGCGCCAGTCGCCATGAAGTGGACGGGCTGCCAGGAGCGTCAGCACCAACCCCTTCTCTCCCCGTTCCACCTTCCAGCGCGCAACCCTATTGTCGAACCTCAGTTGGCCCGTCCACGGCTGTCCTGACGCATCGACGTTGAGTACCACGGCACCATCCACCGTCGCGCCGCGATACTTTGGTTCTTCGTTGAACCAGAGCGCCAGACCGGCAGGCAATTCTTCGATCTGCTCCAGTTCAACCGGGTCAGGCTGCTGCAGACGGCCGATAATCGTGCCCACGGTAAACCCGACAATCGCCATGGAACCAAGAACACGCGGCCATAGCTTCGGTCTCGGGTCCTCTTCAAGGGTAGAATGCATCCCGTCCTTTCGTTCGGAGCCGTGCATGTTTCACGTCATCCTTTTTCAACCAGAAATTCCGCCGAATACCGGCAATGTCATCAGGCTATGCGCCAACAGTGGCTGCACCCTGCATTTGATCGAACCCTTGGGTTTCGAGCTGGACGACAAGCGCCTGCGCCGTGCCGGGCTCGATTATCACGAGTATGCCACGCTGCAGACACATGCTGACCTGGCAAGCTGCCTGGAGAAGATCGGCAACCCGAGGTTGTTTGCCTTCACCACCAAAGGCTCGCGGCCTTTTCATGATGCGAGCTTCGAGCCAGGCGATGCCTTTCTGTTCGGTCCGGAAAGCCGTGGCCTGCCCGCCGATATTCTTGACTCGCTGAGCAGCGAGCATCGCCTGCGACTGCCCATGCGTGAAGGCTGCCGCAGCCTGAACCTGTCCAATACAGTGGCCGTGGCCGTCTATGAGGCATGGCGTCAGCACGGATTTGCTTAGGCCTAAGTGTGGCATTTGCTTAATCAGACTGATGCTCCGCATCACATAGCGGTTCTGCGATTCAGTGAGATTCAGGCTCGACTCAGGTCACCTTTTCGCCCCTCGGCGACTCACTTTGAGGGACCAAAGTGAGCAAAGTCCTTCGCTCCTGTTTCCGGCCCGACTTCGTCGGTTTCCTTCGCGATAAAAAGCATCCATTTGGCCCAGCCGCCATTCTTGAACAGACACAAAAAAGCGCCCCGAAAGGCGCTTTTTTTTGCAGCGGTAACGCTTACTGAACAGTCGGCGTTTCGCCAGCTTCCTGCATGCGTTGCAGTTCTTGCGCGTACAAGGCGTCGAAGTTCACCGGAGCCAGCATCAGCGCAGGGAACGAGCCACGTACGACCAGGTTGTCGATGGCTTCGCGAGCGTAAGGGAACAGGATGTTCGGGCAGAATGCGCCGAGGGTGTGGCTCATTGCGCCGTCGTCCAGGCCCTTGATCAGGAAGATACCGGCCTGTTGCACTTCAACGATGAAGGCAACTTCGTCGCCGTTGTTGACGGTCACGGACAGGGTCAGCACGACTTCGTAGAAATCGCCTTCCAGCTGCTTCTGACGGGTGTTGAGGTCCAAGCTGACGGTCGGCGTCCACTCCTGGCGGAAGATCGCCGGGCTTTTTGGCGCTTCGAACGACAGGTCGCGAACGTAGATACGCTGCAGGGAAAATTGTGGGCCGTTTTCTTCGTTGGCAACGGCGTCGTTGTTCGGTTGATCGGTCATCTCGGATCCTTGTCAGATTAGGCTGAAAGATTAAGGGATATCAGGCCAGCAGCGCATCGAGCTTGCCGGCACGCTCCAGAGCAAACAGGTCATCGCAGCCGCCCACGTGGGTCGAGCCGATCCAGATTTGCGGTACGGAAGTACGACCGGCCTTCTTGGTCATTTCGGCACGCAGCTGCGGCTTGCCGTCGACGCGGATTTCCTCGAAGGCCACGCTCTTGCTCTGCAGAAGCTGTTTGGCACGTATGCAATACGGGCAGTAGTCGCTGGAATAGACGATGACTTGAGCCATGTTCACTTCACCAGAGGAAGGTTATCGCCGCGCCAGCTGGAAATGCCGCCGGACAGCTTGGCCGCCTTGAAGCCGGACTTGAGCAGCTCGCGGGCGGTGGTGCCAGCATGCTGCCCCATTGCATCGACTATGATCAACGTCTTGTCCTTGTATTTCTCCAGTTCGGCGGTACGGGTCAGTACCTTGTCCTGTGGGAAATTCAGGGAGCCGACGATATGCCCTGCGGTGTAATCCTTTTTCGAGCGCACGTCGATGACCACGCCCTGATCGCTGTTGACCAGTGCGGTCAGCTCGCGAGTGCTCAGGCTGGCGCCGCCCTTGCTCATTTCGTAAGCAATCAGCAGTCCCAGCAGAATGACGAAGGCACCGGTGATCAAATAGTGGTTAGTGGCGAATTCAAGCAGGTGAGCAACCATCAGTAGGTTCCAGGGCGTTAAAATGTCGGCCAGTATACACAGCAGCCAAGGTCGGCCAAAGTCCGTACGGCAGTGACGCCGTTTGAACTTGTCCTTAAAATGCCGTTCCCTTGTACTTTGTTCATCTCTTTATCCAATCAGCATCGAGTGGGTTCTATGACTGCCACGCCAAAACCTCTGGTTCTTATCATCCTGGATGGCTTCGGACACAGCGAAAGCCACAAGGGCAATGCCATTCTGGCCGCGAAGATGCCGGTCATGGATCGTCTCTACCAAACCATGCCCAATGGCCTGATTTCCGGGTCGGGCATGGATGTCGGTCTGCCGGACGGGCAGATGGGCAACTCCGAGGTCGGGCACATGAACCTGGGGGCCGGGCGCGTGGTGTATCAGGACTTCACTCGGGTGACCAAAGCGATTCGCGATGGCGAGTTCTTCGAAAACCCGACCATTTGCGCCGCCGTGGATAAAGCCGTCGGCGCCGGCAAGGCCGTGCACATCATGGGCCTGCTGTCCGATGGTGGTGTACACAGCCACCAGGATCATCTGGTTGCGATGGCTGAACTGGCGGTCAAACGCGGTGCAGAAAAAATCTACCTGCATGCCTTCCTTGATGGCCGCGACACGCCACCGCGCAGCGCGAAGAAATCCCTCGAGCTAATGGACGCAACCTTCGCCCGTCTGGGCAAGGGCCGTACCGCCACGATCGTCGGCCGCTACTTCGCCATGGACCGCGACAACCGTTGGGACCGGGTTTCGTCTGCCTATAACCTGATCGTCGACAGTGCCGCCGAATTCCACGCAGACAGCGCCGTTGCCGGGCTCGAAGCCGCCTACGCACGCGACGAGAACGACGAGTTCGTCAAAGCCGCGTGCATTGGCGGAGCCGCCCGCGTGGAAGATGGCGATGCGGTGGTGTTCATGAACTTCCGCGCCGACCGCGCCCGTGAACTGACTCGTGTGTTCGTCGAAGACGATTTCAAGGACTTCGAGCGCGCCCGCCAGCCGAAGGTCAACTACGTGATGCTGACCCAGTACGCGGCCAGCATTCCTGCGCCGTCCGCTTTTGCTGCAGGCAGCCTGAAAAACGTGCTGGGCGAGTACCTGGCGGCCAACGGCAAGACCCAGCTGCGTATCGCCGAAACCGAGAAATACGCCCACGTCACGTTCTTCTTCTCCGGCGGCCGTGAAGAACCGTTCCCGGGTGAAGAGCGCATTCTGATCCCGTCGCCGAAAGTCGCCACCTACGACCTGCAGCCTGAGATGAGCGCACCGGAAGTGACCGACAAAATTGTCGATGCCATCGAACATCAGCGTTATGACGTGATCGTCGTCAACTATGCCAACGGCGACATGGTTGGCCACAGCGGAATCATGGAAGCCGCGATCAAGGCTGTGGAATGCCTGGACGTATGCGTCGGGCGCATTACCGAGGCGCTGGAGAAAGTCGGTGGTGAAGCGCTTATTACCGCTGACCACGGCAACGTCGAGCAAATGACTGACGACCACACCGGCCAGGCGCACACCGCACACACCTCCGAGCCGGTACCGTTCGTTTATGTGGGCAAACGTCAGCTGAAAGTTCGCCAAGGCGGCGTTCTGGCCGATGTCGCGCCGACCATGCTGCATCTGCTGGGCATGGAGAAACCGCAGGAAATGACCGGTCACTCGATTCTTGTGAACGAGTAACCCGGTCAAAACCGGCCTTTAGCCATCAGGCAAGGCCGGTTTTTTATGTTTCAGGCCTCAAAGCAGTGGTTGCGAGGCGTTTTTTTTGCAGCGCATGGCGGGCATACTAGGCCTGACATTTTTTCTCACAATTCCTCGGTATCGCCCACCCACATGCTTCGCGCCTTGATTGCCCTTGCTCTGATCTGCCTGCTCAATCCGGCGTTTGCCGAAGACGAGCGTGTGCAAACCCAAAAACAGATAGATGCTGCGCGTCAGGATGTGGCGGAGCTGCAAAAAGTCCTGGGCAAGCTTCAGGAAGAACGTGCAGGCGTCCAGAAGGACCTGCGCACCACTGAAACCGAAATGGGCAAGTTGGAAAAGCAGGTCGAGGTCCTGCAAAAGGAACTAAAAAAGACGGAAACCGAGCTGCAAAAGCTCGACAGTGAAAAAAAGAAACTGAACAGCGCCCGTGTTGAACAGCAACGCCTGATTGCCATCCAGGCCCGCGCCGCCTACCAGAGTGGCCGCCAGGAGTACCTCAAGCTACTGCTCAACCAGCAACACCCCGAGAAGTTCGCCCGAACCCTCACGTATTACGATTACCTGAGCCAGGCGCGCCTGGAGCAGCTACGCAATTTCAATGAAACCCTGCGCCAGCTGGCCAATGTCGAAAAAGACATCGACCTGCAACAGGCCCAACTGCTGGTGCAGAAAAGCAACCTGGACAGCCAGAGCGAAGAGCTGGCCAAGGTTCGCCAGGAACGTCAACAGGCGCTGGCCAAGTTGAATCAGGACTACAAGGCCCGCGATCAGAAACTGCAGGCCCGTCAGCAGGATCAGGCCGACCTTGCCAAAGTCCTCAAGACCATCGAAGAAACCCTGGCTCGCCAGGCACGTGAAGCCGAAGAAGCTCGCCAGAAGGCGCTGGTTGCAGCCCGCGAGGCGGAGGAGAAGCGTCAGCGCGAAGCTGAAGCCGTCGCCCGCAATAACAGCAATAACAGCAGCAGTAAAAGCGATGATGAACCGGCACCGCGTCGCCCGGTCAAAGCCCCCGGCGCAGTCGTTTCCAGTGCCGGAGTTTCCTACGGCGGACCTTTTGCAGAGGCCAGGGGAAAACTTCCATGGCCTATCGATGGTCGACTGCTTGCGCGTTTCGGTGAAGCCCGCGGTGATGACGAACGGACCAAATGGGACGGCGTCATGATCAGCGCCGCAGCCGGAAGCCAGGTACGTGCCGTGCATGGCGGACGAGTGGTGTTCGCCGACTGGTTGCGCGGTGCCGGGCTTCTGGTCATTCTCGACCATGGCAACGGTTATCTGACCCTTTACGGGCACAACCAGAGCCTACTCAAGTCGGCAGGTGACATTGTAAAAGCCGGTGAAGCGATTTCCACGGTCGGCAATAGTGGCGGTCAGGACACGGCAGCGTTGTACTTTGCTATTCGTCAGCAGGGTCGCCCCAGCGATCCGGCCCAATGGTGCCGCACTCAAGGATAAGTCGGCGTCAATATCTGTAGGAGTTCGTTAGACATGCTGCATTTGTCCCGCCTCACCTCGCTGGCCCTGGCAATTGCCATCGTTATCGGAGCGCCGCTGGCGCAAGCTGCCGAAAAGACCGCGCCAGCCACGCCTGCAGCAGTCTCGCCCGCCAAAACCAATACCACCGCAAAGCCACCGCTGCCGCTCGACGAGTTGCGCACCTTTGCCGAGGTCATGGACCGGGTCAAGGCGGCCTACGTGGAGCCGGTCGACGACAAGACTCTGCTGGAGAACGCCATCAAGGGCATGCTCAGCAATCTTGATCCGCACTCCGCCTATCTTGGCCCGGAAGATTTCCAGGAGCTGCAGGAAAGCACCAGCGGCGAGTTCGGTGGGCTGGGCATCGAAGTCGGCGTCGAGGACGGTTTCGTCAAGGTGGTTTCGCCCATCGACGACACACCGGCTTCCAAGGCTGGCATCGAGGCAGGCGACCTGATCGTGAAGATCAACGGTACGCCGACCCAGGGCCAGAACATGCAGGAAGCGGTCGACAAGATGCGCGGCAAGATCGGTGAAAAGATCACCCTGACGCTGGTCCGCGATGGCGGTACGCCGTTTGACGTGACCCTGGCGCGGGCGACCATTCAGGTCAAGAGCGTCAAGGCGCAGATGCTGGAAAATGGCTACGGCTACATCCGCATCACCCAGTTCCAGGTCAAGACTGGTGACGAAGTCGGCAAGGCACTGGCCAAATTCCGCAAGGACAACGGCAAGAAGATGAGCGGCCTGATTCTCGACCTGCGCAACAACCCGGGCGGCGTGCTGCAATCGGCGGTGCAGGTGGCGGATCACTTCCTCACGAAGGGCCTGATCGTCTACACCAAAGGCCGCATCGCCAACTCCGAATTGCGCTTCTCGGCAGACCCGGCAGACGCCAGCGAAGGCGTGCCTCTGGTAGTACTGATCAACGGCGGCAGCGCCTCGGCATCGGAAATCGTTGCCGGCGCCCTGCAAGACCAGAAACGCGGCATCCTGATGGGCACTGACACCTTCGGCAAAGGCTCGGTGCAGACCGTTCTGCCGCTGAACAACGATCGCGCCCTGAAGATCACCACCGCGTTGTACTACACGCCGAACGGCCGCTCGATCCAGGCCCAGGGCATCAACCCGGACATCGTGGTACGTCGGGCCAAGGTCACCAGCGAAGCAGACGGCGAGAACTACAAGGAAGCCGATCTGCTGGGTCACCTCGGCAATGGCAACGGCGGCGCGGACAAACCGACCGTCAAGGGTGGCGCAGCTGCCAAGGCGCGTCCGCAGGATGACGACTTCCAGCTCAGCCAGGCGCTCAGCCTGCTGAAGGGGCTGAGTATCACCCGCGGCAATTGACGGATGCGCTTTCTCGCTCTGTTGCTGCTGACCCTCTCGATCACTGGCGCTGCCCATGCAGCGCCGGCAGAGAGCAGCGGCAAACCGCCCAAGGCCTACCTGAGCCTGATCATCGACGACCTGGGCCAGAATCCGCAGCGCGACAGCCGCACACTGGCGCTTCCCGGCCCGGTTACCCTGGCGATCATGCCCGACACCCCGCACGCCACCGAGTTTGCCCGCCAAGCCCATCGCGCAGGCAAAACGGTCATGCTGCACATGCCCATGGACCCCGCGACCGGCCCTTACGCCTGGCATCCCGAGCTGCCACTGCCTGAGCTGGAAAGCCGTCTCAATGCTGCCCTGCTGAAGGTGCCGTATGCAGCCGGTATCAACAACCACATGGGCAGCCGGATGACCGCCGAGCCGGTCGCCATGACCTGGCTGATGGCCGAGCTACAGCGTCGTCACCTGTTTTTCGTCGACAGCCGCACCAGCGCGAAAACCGTGGCCGCCGCCGAAGCGCAGCGTATCGGGCTGGCCAGCGTCTCGCGTGACGTATTCCTGGACGACGAACGCACCGCAGAAGCCATCACCCGCCAATTGCAGACCGCGATAAAAATCGCCCGCAAATATGGCTCGGCCGTGGTTATCGGCCACCCCTACCCTGTCACGCTGGATGTACTGGAGCGCGAACTGCCCAACCTCAAGGCACAAGGCGTCGAATGGATCGACCTGCGCAGCATGATCGGCGAACGCGGCAATCAGGCGAGTGCGGCGCATGGCAAGAATGGGATTTATCGCTGATCGCACCTCTTAACGTCAGCACTTTCCATACGCCAGGTCCGGCAAATCTGCTTTCCGTGTCCACCAGCGTCTCAGCCTTGATGAACGTGTCAATTCCGACTTAAAGGAAGGTGCCTCAATGAAGGAGGCCAAGACACATTTATCAGGGATTGATGATGAAACCGACCATGATGACGGGAGCGTGCTGCGTTGCAGCACTGGCGCCTTTTTCCATCCACGCCACACCTGCAGACCCGGGCGAAGAGCTGATGGCTCTCGCACCTTCGATAGCCCTGCTCAACGCCGACGGCCCGCACGACCACTGGAACGGCGTCGGCCATATCAACAGCAGGTCAGGGTCAAACTGCACGGAAACGCTGATCGATAGCCGAAGCGTCGACAGCCCGCCTGACGCGCCCGCAGCGGGCTGAGCGGTTACTGATAGCGCGCCTTGACGGCCTCGACCCAGCCTTCAGCGCGCATCTGATCGAGGGCCTTTTGCAGGCGTCTGACGACCTCGTCAGGCGTGCTCTTGTTGACCGCCAGGTAAAGTTCGGCGCTGTTGAACCGCAGCGCTGTCTTGAAGCCGGTGACGCCTTCCAGCTTCGCCAGATAGCGGCCAACCGGATCGCCTACCGCCCACAGGTCGATCTGGCCGTTGGCGAGTTTTTTCACGTTGTCGCGGTCACGCAACATCAGGATCGGGTTCAAGCCCATGGTTCTAAGGCGCTCGCCAATGGCATCGCCCTTGTAGGCCCCGATGCGGTAATCCCTGGCCTGCTCCAGCGACGTCAAGGTGATCGGGCTGTCGCCGCGCGCCAACATGATCCAGTCGTAGGAACCTACCGGGCCGACCCATTTGAAGAGGTTTTCACGTTCGGGCAGGCGGGTGGTGGAAAACACGCCGTAACCGGGCTTTTCCAGGGCCAGTTTGTAGACTCGGTCCCACGGAAAGCGCAGCGTCATGCTGTAGCCGATATTGGCGCGCTTGAACATCTCGCGCACCACTTCGGCGGCGATACCGTCAATGTTGTTTTCCTGGGCGAAATTCTTGCCGTCGACCGCCATGTTGAACGGCGGAAAGTTCTCGGTCAGCAACACCATGGAATAAGGCGTCGACTCGCTGGCCCGGACACCTTCACTCGACAAGACACCGATCCCGATCAGTGCAAGCAATAGGCGTTTGAACATGTTCCGGCACTCGATCGTGAACGACGCATGCAGAGTGCCGTGAACCCGGCGCACTGTCTAGCGCGCTGTCCGGCGATGTCGCGTACAGGCAATATTCGAATGCCACAGGGCTGAAACAAAGCGAGCGCCGGCTGTTTCAAACCCTTGGCCTGAAACAAGCGGCGCCCGCTTTCATGCGCCGTGACTCAGCGCACGACAATCCCGCGGCTGGCCATGTAGGCCTTGGCTTCAGGGACCGTGTATTCGCCAAAGTGGAAGATACTCGCCGCCAGCACAGCGCTGGCGTGGCCCTCGATGACACCAGCAGCCAGGTGCTCGAGGTTGCCGACGCCACCCGAAGCAATCACCGGAATACCCAGCGCATCGCTGATGGCGCGCGTGACGCCCAGGTCGAAGCCGTTTTTCATGCCGTCCTGGTCCATGCTGGTCAGCAGGATCTCGCCAGCGCCCAGGTCTTCCATCTTTTTCGCCCAGAGTACCGCGTCCAGCCCGGTGGGTTTGCGCCCGCCGTGGGTGAAGATTTCCCAGCGCGGGGTTTCGCCCGGACCGGAGACCTTCTTGGCGTCGATAGCGACCACGATGCACTGCGACCCGAAACGCGCGGCGGCCTCACCGACGAACTCGGGGTTGAACACCGCGGCCGTGTTGATCGAGACCTTGTCGGCACCGGCGTTGAGCAGGTTGCGGATGTCCTGCACGGTGCGCACGCCGCCACCAACGGTCAGCGGGATGAACACCTGACTGGCCATGCGCTCGACGGTACGCAGCGTAGTGTCGCGGCCATCGACGCTGGCGGTGATGTCGAGGAAGGTGATTTCGTCGGCGCCCTGCTCATCGTAACGACGAGCGATTTCCACCGGATCGCCTGCGTCCCGGATGTTCTCGAACTTGACGCCCTTGACCACTCGACCGTTGTCGACGTCCAGGCAAGGGATGATGCGTTTGGCTAGGGCCACAGGGTCAATCTCCAGCTGTTCAGCGTTGTTCGCGGTCGCAGAGCGCCTGAGCTTCGGCCACATCCAGCGTGCCTTCGTAAATCGCACGGCCGGTGATCGCGCCGATGATGCCCGGAGCCTTCGCATTCAGCAGCGCCTGGATGTCGCCCAGGTTATGGATACCACCCGAGGCGATCACCGGGATCCGCGTGGCAGCCGCCAATGCCGCGGTGAACGGGATGTTACAGCCCTGCATCATGCCGTCTTTGGCGATGTCGGTGTAGACAATGGCCGACACGCCATCGGCTTCGAAACGCTTGGCCAGATCAATGACCTGCACCGAGCTGACTTCAGCCCAGCCGTCGGTGGCGACGAAACCGTCCTTGGCATCCAGACCGACAATCACCTTGCCGGGGAACGCACGGCAGGCTTCGGCCACGAACTCGGGCTCTTTGACGGCCTTGGTGCCGATGATGACGTAGCTCACGCCCGCCTTGACGTAATGCTCGATGGTTTCCAGCGAACGGATGCCACCACCGATCTGGATCGGCAGGTTCGGGTAGCGTCGGGCGATGGCCGTGACCACATCACCATTGACCGGCTGACCTTCGAACGCACCGTTCAGATCGACCAGATGCAGACGGCGGCAACCACCCTCGACCCATTTGGCGGCCATGGCCACCGGGTCATCGGAGAACACCGTGGAATCTTCCATCCGGCCCTGACGCAGACGGACGCAGGCGCCGTCCTTGAGATCGATAGCGGGGATAATCAGCATGCTTTTTCCTTGGTCAAAAAGAGCGGCAAGCTGCAACGATGCGCACTCACCCATTCTTGCTGCTTGATGCGTGCAGCTGCTTTCTAGCTAATTTTTTTCGAGTGCCCACAAGTCACTTTCGATGCTCTCGAAGCGCTCCTTGAGCTGCTGCTGAACATCGAAAATGGCGCGATTGTAGTAGTGCGGGGCAATCTCGCGCGTGAACAGCTCGAGGACTTCAGCCACTTCGAACGAGCCCAGGTCCAGCTCGAAGCGCTCTGCGAACAGGCGCTTGAGCTTGTCGATCGCCTGTTGCTCGTGCTCGGGCGAGAGGGTCAGAATCGGTGGCTTGCCCTTGGCTTTGCTCATGCGCTTACCAGCGACCATCCCAGGCGGCGAAGTTCTGCAGCAACTGCAGGCCGTGGGTGTGGCTCTTTTCAGGGTGGAATTGCACCGCAAAACGCGAACCGTCGGCCAGCGCAGCGGCGAAATCGAGGCCGTAGTGACCACGTCCGACCACCTGACGCCGATTGGCGGCATCGATATAGAAACTGTGCACGAAGTAGAAACGCGCCTGATCAGGAATGTCATGCCACAGCGGGTGATCCACCGCCTGAGCGACCTGGTTCCAGCCCATGTGCGGCACTTTCAGGTGCTCGCCCTCTTCGTGCAGGTCCTTGCCGAAAAACTTTACCTGGCCGGGAAACATGCCGATGCAGTCCACACCGCCGTTCTCCTCGCTGCTGTCGAGCAACGCCTGCATACCGACGCAGATCCCCAGAAACGGACGGTCCTGGCTGACTTCCCTGACCAGCGAATCAAAGCCCAGACGGCGAATCTCGGCCATGCAGTCGCGAATCGCGCCCACACCCGGAAAAACGATGCGGTCGGCTTCGCGAATCACCTTGGCGTCACTGGTAATCAGCACACGGCCTGCGCCCACATGCTCCAGCGCCTTGGCGACAGAGTGCAGGTTGCCCATGCCGTAATCGATGACCGCAACTGTCTGCATCAGAGCACACCCTTGGTCGATGGCATCTGTCCGGCCATACGCTCATCAAGCTCGACCGCCATGCGCAGCGCACGACCGAAAGCCTTGAACACGGTCTCGATCTGGTGGTGAGTGTTGGTGCCACGCAGGTTGTCGATGTGCAGCGTCACGTTCGCGTGGTTAACGAAGCCCTGGAAGAACTCCTGAAACAGGTCCACGTCGAAGCCGCCTACAGTGGCGCGGGTGTACGGCACATGCATCTGCAGGCCCGGACGCCCGGAGAAATCGATGACCACGCGCGACAGCGCTTCGTCGAGCGGCACGTAGGCGTGGCCGTAACGACGAATGCCCTTCTTGTCGCCGATCGCCTGGCTGAACGCCTGGCCCACGGTGATGCCGACGTCTTCCACCGTGTGGTGGTCGTCGATTGCCAGGTCACCCTTGCATTCGATGTCCAGATCGATCAGCCCGTGCCGGGCGATCTGGTCGAGCATGTGCTCAAGAAAAGGCACGCCGATATCGAATCGGGCCTTTCCGGTACCATCCAGGTTGATCGAGGCTTTGATCTGGGTTTCCAGAGTATTGCGCTCGACGTACGCCTTACGTTCGGCCATCACCAGCTCCGCAAAATCATTGGGCGAAAAAAAGGCGAGCATTATAGGCCCAGAAGCGCCCGCCATGAAGCAAACAGACGACCAGCAGGGTATTTAACGGGCGAAGAGGCTCGCGATTGCGTTACATACCTTGTCGATATTCCCTTCATTCAAACCGGCCATGCATACCCGACCACTGCGCAGCATGTAAATGCCGTGAACATCTTTCAGTTCATCGACTTGCTGCGGGGTCAGACCGGTGTAGCTGAACATCCCGTTCTGCCTGAGGATAAAGCTGAAATCGTGGCCGGAGACCTTCTGCGCCAGCACCTCGACCAGACGCGTGCGCATGTCGATGATACGCAGGCGCATGGCCTCCACTTCGCCCAGCCACTGCTCGCGCAAGTGCGGTGTGTTGAGCACTTTCGACACCAGAAACGCGCCATGTGCAGGCGGGCTGGAGTAGTTGCGGCGCACGGTCGCCTTGAGCTGGCCGAATACGTTGGCAGCGGAGGCCGCGTCTTCACAGACCACCGACAGCCCGCCTACCCGCTCGCCATACAGCGAGAAGATTTTCGAGAACGAGTTACTGACCAGCGTTGTGATACCTGCGTTGGCCATCGCCCGGATGGCATAGGCGTCTTCGTCCATGCCTTTGCCGAAACCCTGATAGGCGATATCCAGGAACGCAATGAGCTGACGATCCTTGATCACTTCGATCAGGCGGTCCCATTGCGCCACCGTCAGATCGGCACCGGTCGGGTTATGGCAGCACGGGTGCAGCAGGAGGATGCTCTGCGCCGGCAGCCCCTGCACCGTGTCGAGCATGGCCTCGAACCTCACGCCACCCGTCTGGGCATCGAAGTACGGGTACGCGTTGACCTTGAAGCCCGCTCCGCCGAACAGCGCGTTATGGTTTTCCCAGGTCGGGTCGCTGACCCACACCTGCGAGTCCGGAAACGCATACTTGAGGAAATCGGCACCTATCTTGAGTGCCCCCGAGCCGCCCACGGTTTGAATGGTGGCCACACGGCCTGCCTGAACCAGCGGATGATCGGCACCGAACAACAGGGTTTGCACCGCCTGCCGATACGCCGCCAGGCCTTCCATCGGCAGGTACACGGACGCTGCCTGCTCGCCTTCGGCCAGTTGCTGTTGCGCCGTTGCTACACAGGCCAATTGCGGAATGCGGCCCTGTGCGTCGTAATACAGACCGATGCTCAGATTGACCTTGTCCGCACGCGAGTCCTTGCCAAAGGTCTCCATCAGCGAAAGGATCGGATCACCGGCGTATGACTCCACGTGGGCTAGCATGCAAACAACTCCTTCGGGCAATAAAATCAGGGCTGACTAATGTAGCAGCGTATGCACCGGAACGGGCAGTGCATCGAGTACATAGGGTCAACTGAATATGACTATCGCGACGAATAAAATCCGGACGCGATGATCAAAAGCGCAGCGCACCAAAAACCCAGGCAAAAAAAAGCGCCTGCACCGAGGTGCAAGCGCTTTTCTATTACTGGCAGGCTTTTAGTGGAACAGCACTGCGGTTTTTTGCAGGGTAATCCAGACGCCCCACGCCAGCGGGATGCCTACGGCCAGCCAGGCGGCGATGACCAGCGGCTTGCTGCCTGCGGATGCTTTCCACTCCAGCGAAGTAGTGGCGTTGGCACCCTTGTCGTGACCGATGGCTTGTTCAGCCGCCAGCTCGGCGTCGGTCATGAAGTACTTGTCGGCAACCGGACGAATCAGCAGGTTGCAGATAAAGCCCAGCACCAGCAGACCCGAGAGGATGTACAAGGTGATGTCATAGGCATCGGCACGTGCAACACCGTGGGCGAGTTGGTACTCACGCAGGTAGTTGACCAATACCGGGCCGAGCACACCGGCCGCAGCCCAGGCAGTCAGCAGACGACCGTGGATCGCGCCGACCATCTGCGTACCGAACAGGTCAGCCAGATAAGCCGGAACTGTCGCAAAACCGCCACCGTACATCGACAGCACGATGCAGAACGCTGCCACGAACAGCGCGATGCTACCCATATGGCTCAGGGTTGGAACCGACGCATAAAGCAGGAAGCCCAGTGCGAAGAATACGAAGTAGGTTGCCTTGCGACCGATGAAGTCCGAGCACGAAGCCCAGAAGAAACGACCGCCGATGTTGAACAGACTCAACAGACCCGTGAAGCCGGCTGCGATCGCAGCAATGGCTTTCAGCTGGTCGGCATTGAGCTGGCTGAAGGTCAGGTCGACGCCCAGCAGTTTGCCAGCGAAGACTTCCTGCAGCAGCGGCGAAGCCATGCCCAGGATGCCGATACCGGCCGATACGTTCAGGCACAGCACCAGCCAGACCAGACGGAACTGCGGTGTCTTCCAGGCCACGCTGACGTGCACGTGACGGTTGGTGATCATCGAGTTCTTGGCCTTGGCAGCCGGAGCGGTCCAGCCCTCAGGCTTCCAGCCGGTTGGCGGAACGCGGTAGCCCAGTGCACCGCCGATCATGAAGATGAAGTAAATCACCGCCATCACCACGAAGCTCTGCCATACGCCCACGCTTTCAGCCGAAGCGAAGTGACCCATCAGAGCCGTAGCCAGCGGTGCACCCACCATCGCGCCGCCGCCAAAGCCCATGATCGCCATGCCGGTCGCCATGCCGCGCTTGTCCGGGAACCACTTGATCAGGGTCGACACCGGGGAGATATAGCCCAACCCCAGACCGATACCGCCGATCACGCCCGAGCCCAGCCACATCAGCCAGATCTGATGCGTATAAATGCCCAGTGCGGAAATCAGCAAGCCACCACACCAGCAAAGTGCCGAAACCACACCCGCCTTGCGTGGACCTGCGTGCTCCAGCCAGCCACCCCAAATGGCAGCCGAGCAACCCAGGAAGATGAAAAACAGTGTGTAGATCCAGCCCAGCATGGAGATCTGCCAGTCACAGGTCGACGCGAACATCTGCGCGAAAAAACCCATGTCCGGTGCGCAAGCGACAGGTGCCGTAACACCGATAGCCTTCGACAGCGGCAACCAGAATACCGAGAAGCCGTAAGCCATACCGATACAAAGATGGATGGCCAGTGCTGCAGGTGGAACAAGCCAACGGTTGAAACCTGGCTTGGCGATAATGCGCTCTTTGGACAAGAACGCAGGTTGAACGGCTGCGCCGCCCAAGGCTGTGCTTGTGCTCATTATAATTACCCCAATGTGTGAAGCTCGCAGATGGTCCGCTGGTCCGCCACAGACTCAGTGCCGAGCGGCCATGTCTGTTTTATCGGCAGGTTATCCGGATACGTGACAAAAAGACGCACCCTAGCCAGCAAAAACGGAGACTATCACTGTCTGATGGCAAATAAGCATCTCGCTACATGCTTTTTATTATCTATTTTCACACGTTAATCCACGTGCTCTATCGAGCCATAGATGCAACCAATTAAGCATTATCGAAAAGCTGCTTTGGGCTTAGTTGGGCGCGCACCTGTGTGGCTGTTCGGCCGGTGCGCGAAGATTCGGAAGATATATCGAGACGAGGCGAGGCACATTTTTCATCTGCTCTCAGGCGTAGTGGCGCACGGTGCCAGCGTCTTGAGCCGGAGGCCGGACAGCAATAACGGTATCCGCAGCCCGACAGGCTCGTCAGAGCGGTATACTCGTGGGCTATTTTTGAACATCGACACAAGGACTCGCCCATGAAAGCGTTCGGCAAAATCCTGGGGCTGTTTATTCTCGGGTTGTTGCTGATCATCGTGGCTCTCGGCTTCGCCCTGACCCACCTGTTTGATCCCAACGACTACAAAGACGAGATTCGCCAGCTGGCACGGGACAAGGCCAACGTCGAGCTGACGCTCAACGGCGATATCGGCTGGAGCCTGTTTCCCTGGCTCGGCCTGGAGTTGCACGACGCCCATGTCGCCACCCTGAACGCTCCCGATCAGCCGTTCGCCGATGTGCAGATGCTCGGCCTGTCCGTACGCGTCCTGCCATTGCTTCGTCGCCAGGTACAGATGAGCGACATTCGCGTCGAAGGCCTGAACCTGAACCTGCATCGCGATGAAAACGGTCATGGCAACTGGGAAGACATCGGCAAGCCTGCCGTGGCAAGCACTGAAACATCTGGCGAGACAACACCTGCCCCGGCTCCGGACGCGCCCAAAACGGATCGCCCTTCCCAGCCGATCCGCCTGGATATCGACAGCCTGACCGTCAACAACGCCCGCGTGGATTACAGCGATGCCCGAAAAGGCAGGACCTTCATGGCCGAGAGCATTCAGCTGAGTACCGGGCCGATTCGTGAGGCGTCCGATATCTCGATCAAACTGACGGCCTTTCTAAGCACCAACCAGCCCGTCGTGCGCGCCAAGACCGAGCTGGTCGGCGAGCTGCGCATGGACCGCGTGCTCAAGCGTTATCAATTCGAAGACATGCGCCTGTCCGGTGAAGTCGCCGGCGAGCCGCTGCAAGGCAAGACCGTGACCTTTTCGGCGCAGGGCCAGTTGCTCGTTGACCTGGCCGCCAATATCGCTGAATGGAACAGCCTCAAAGTCTCGGCCAACCAGTTGCGTGCACTCGGCGAACTGCGTGCCCGCGATCTGGACAAAACGCCACAGATCAGCGGCGGCCTGTCCATTGCCCAGCTCGATCTGCGCGCGTTCTTCGAGAACATCGGTCAGCCGTTGCCAGCCATGTCCGAGGGTGCGCTGAGCAAGGTTGAAATGGTCACGCGCCTGGCGGGTACGCCTACCAGCCTTGCGCTGGAAAACCTAAACCTGAAAGTCGACGACAGCACCTTCACGGGTCGCATCGCCGTGGACGACTTCGCCAAACAGGCGCTGCGTGTCCAGCTCAAGGGCGATACCTTCGACGCCGACCGCTATCGTCCGGCTGAGAGCGAAGAAAGCAAAGGTGCCAAGGCCGCGCGCAAATCCGAGGTTCAGTCCGGTGAAGCCGCCGCTGCTGCGGGTGATTCACCGCTGCCCGAACAACCGACCAAGGCCGCCTGGAGCACTGCCAGGCTGCTGCCGCTGGAGCGCTTGCGTACGCTGGATGTCGAGGCTGACCTGAGCTTCGGCAAACTGACCCTGAACAAACTGCCCATCGACAACGCAGCGTTCAAGACCCAGGCCAACGGTGGCCTTATCAAGGTCGATACGCTGAGTGGCGACCTGTACAACGGCAACTTCGAGGTCAAGGGCAATCTGGACGCGCGTCCGGACACGCCTGTGGCCACGGTGCAGACGCGCATTGCCAAAGTACCGGTCGAACGCATTCTGGAAAGCCAGGGCCAGACGCCGCCAGTGCGTGGTCTGCTGAACCTCGACAGCAACCTGACCGGCACAGGCAACAGCGAAAAAGCCCTGATCGACAGCCTGAACGGCACCGCCAGCTTTGCGCTCAATAACGGCGTACTGGTCAATGCCAACCTGGAGCAGCAGCTGTGCAAGGGTATTTCGATCCTCAACCGCAAGACGCTTAGCGGCGAACCGCGCGCCAAGGACACCCCTTTCCAGCAGCTCAACGGCAATCTGGTGGTACGCAACGGCGTGGCCAGCAATCCGGACCTCAAGGTTCGTACACCGGGCATGGCCGTCAACGGTAACGGCGACGTCGACCTGCGCGTACTGGGCATGAATTACCGCGTCGGCATCATCGTCGAAGGCGACAAGAGCGATATGCCGGACCCGGCCTGCGAGATCAATCCGCGCTTTGTCGGCATCGAGTGGCCGGTGCAGTGCCGCGGCCCGCTGGAACTGGGCGCCAAGGCTTGCCGTCTGGACAAGGAAGGTGTCGGCCAGATCGCTGCGAAACTGGCGGGCGACCGGATCAGCGAGAAGCTCGAGGACAAGCTGAACGACAAACTCGGTGACAAGGTCAGCCCCGAGCTCAAGGACGCCCTCAAGGGACTGTTCAAGCGCTAGGGCAACGTGAACTGCTCAGGAGCGCCCTCGCGGCGCTCCGCTGGCACGACCGTTCATATCACCACCCATATCCAGACGAGAGCCCTCCAGGCCATGCAACCCGAACAATTCTCCAGCGCCGTGCTGGACTGGTACGACCGTCATGGCCGACATGACCTGCCCTGGCAACAAGACATCACGCCGTACCGGGTCTGGGTGTCGGAAATCATGCTGCAGCAGACCCAGGTCAGCACCGTTCTGAACTACTTCGACCGCTTCATGGAGGCCCTGCCAACCGTGCAGGCGCTGGCCGACGCGCCCGAGGACGAAGTGCTGCACCTGTGGACCGGGCTGGGTTACTACACCCGCGCCCGCAACCTGCAGAAAACGGCAAAAATCGTGGTCGCCGACCATGGCGGCGAGTTTCCCCGCGATGTTGAAAAACTCATTCTGCTGCCCGGCATCGGCCTGTCTACCGCTGGCGCGATTGCCAGCCTGAGCATGGGCATTCGCGCGCCGATCCTCGATGGCAACGTCAAGCGCGTGCTGGCGCGCTTCACCGCGCAAGAGGGCTACCCTGGCGAACCGAAGGTGGCCAAACAGCTGTGGGCCACCGCTGAATGCTTCACGCCGCACCGCCGGGTCAACAACTACACCCAGGCGATGATGGACCTGGGGGCCACGCTCTGCACCCGCAGCAAACCGAGCTGCCTGCTCTGCCCGCTGGAGCGCAGTTGTGAGGCGCACATGCTGGGCCTGGAAACGCGCTACCCGATCCCCAAGCCGCGCAAGACCGTGCCGCAGAAACGCACGCTCATGCCGATGCTCGCCAACGAAGACGGCGCGATCCTGCTTTATCGTCGCCCTTCCAGCGGCTTATGGGGCGGCCTGTGGAGCCTGCCGGAACTGGATGACTTCGATGACCTTCAGCACCTGGCCACCCAACACGCGCTGCAACTGGGCGAGCACCATGAACTGCCGGGGCTGATCCACACTTTCAGCCACTTCCAGTTGAGCATCGAACCCTGGCTGGTCAAGGTCCAGGAGTCCACCGATCACGTGGCCGAGGCTGACTGGCTCTGGTATAACCTCGCCACCCCGCCACGCCTGGGCCTTGCCGCCCCGGTGAAAAAGCTGCTCAAACGCGCAGCCGACGTATTGAATGCAGGAGAGTCGTCATGACCCGCACCGTAATGTGCCGCAAATACAAAGAAGAACTGCCCGGCCTGGAACGCGCCCCGTATCCGGGCGCCAAGGGCGAGGACATCTTCAACCACGTCTCGCAGAAAGCCTGGGCCGACTGGCAGAAACACCAGACCCTGCTGATCAACGAGCGTCGCCTGAACATGATGAACGCCGAAGACCGTAAATTCCTCCAGACCGAGATGGACAAGTTTCTCTCCGGCGAAGAATACGCCCAGGCCGAAGGCTACGTTCCCCCCGAAAAATAAAGCGTTTCACTCAGTGAAGGTCGTAAGCGTCGGTAATAATTCAAATTTTTTAAAAAACACGCTTGACGACCTCCTGAAAAACACGTCTAATGCGCCCCGTTGCCCAGATAGCTCAGTCGGTAGAGCAGGGGATTGAAAATCCCCGTGTCGGCGGTTCGATTCCGTCTCTGGGCACCACCTTTCGTTTTCAGGTGATGCCAAGCACACCTGAAAACACACAAGAAGCCCGCCTCGTGCGGGCTTTTTGTTGTCTGGTTTTTTTGAATGACAGACGTGTCTGCACCCTGCGCGCGCAGAAGAGACCAGTAGAATCAGACTACTGCACGTGTCGACTCTTCCTGCGCCGCACGTCGGCCGCCATCCGGCTTATTCGCTTGCCCGCATTTCGCGGCGCGTGACAAGGTAGCCAAGCCTCGGCAAACCAAAACCCGCTAATTCCAAAGGCTCCAAGCGCGACGCCTCAAGCGGAAAATAATCATTATTTACGACGCAAGGACGACACCCTACTATGGTGTCACCTATAAGGATTATAGGCAGCATGAAAAACAGGCAGCCCTTGTGGAGCAAGCAGCAACTTGAGGATCTTGTTCATGTCCTGGCAAGAGACTCCTCCAAAGTCGTTTTTCGCGAGCATTGCCTGGAGCGCCTCTATGAGCGCGGCATAACCGCCACGGAGGCCCTGAGATGCCTGCGTCGAGGAGCAATCATCCGAGGGCCTACGTACAGCGAGAAGCATGGCAACTTCGAGTTCCGGATGAGCGAGCTCGCGCCGAGAGATGTTGTCTGCATGGTAGTAGCCGTCAATCCAAGTCCTGAGCCTGACGAGCTTTTCGCAATTACGGTGTGGGAGGTATGAAAATGTACAAATATAAAGGCAGTGGACTGGACGGCATCTTCTTGAAAAATGGTTATACGATCCTCGAAACGCCATACGGCGAAGGTGTGAAGATCGAAGATATCGACGGACTTCATCGAGCGATAGCTGTGGATATCATTGGCCAGAAAACGCCAATGACCGGGCGTCAGTTTCGCTTTTTGAGAAAGGAGCAGGACCTCATTCAGGAGGAGGCTGCAGCCATTTTCCGGGTCGATGTGCAGACCATTGCCAACTGGGAAAAGCGCGAATCTCAAGAAATACCGGGACCAGCTGACGTTGCCATGAGGGCTTTTTACGCTGCCTATATCCACGCCAATTTTGGTCCGATCATCTTCGAACGAAATGCACAACCCCACGAAGGAGCCGCGTTCGAATTGGACGGAACACAGTGGAAAGAGTCCGAGCTGAAAGTCGCTTGACTCACAGGGTGATTAGTCTGGCGGCATGTAAAGATGCCGTTCAAGGCAACACTTCAGAAGATCACAACAGCCTTCTGCTACTCATACCAGCCATCCAGAGCCCTGCCACCCCCATCCCATTGAACTAATTTTCCCCGCCCACCCTCGAAGCCATACATTTGCTTCCACAAGGAAAATTCCGTGCTCAAGTTAACCGCCTCCGCCCTCATCCTCGCCGCCACTCTGGGTCTGGCTGCCTGCGACAGCAAATCCGAACAGAAGGCACAGGACGCTCAGGCGCATCAGGAGAAATCCCAGGAGAAGATGGAGTCTGCTCAGGACAAAGTGAACGAAGCGGCCAAAGAGAACACCGAAGCGGCCAAGGATAAAGCCGAGTCCAAGGAAGCGGCTGCCGAAGAGTCGAAGACCTTCGTGCCGACCTCCGAAGTGACCAACACCATTCAGCCTGAAAAAAAGTAAAACAGTGAAAACTCTTCACAAAGTTTTCACAGCGGCCGCGTCATTGTAGAGCTGCTCCCAAGTGTGAATCCTTAAGACCGCTCCCCCATCGCGGGCTTTTCTTTGTCCGGAATTTGGCGAGCAGCCCCTCTGCGCGCCAGCCCCGCACTCATTGCCGCATGCTTTTGTCGACAAATCAGCTCCGCGCGCGTCTCTGGCGCCAAAAAATACTTGATTTATTTTTTCAATTGTTGCAATTCGCATTCATGCTGCAGCCTTTCGAGTCGATAGCCTCATCACAGTAGGTCCGCAAACACACCGAGGGGCACGTTATGTTCGGAAATAAGAACAAAGCTGAGCTGACGGCCATGAAGGCCCAGGTAGATGGACTCAACGGACTGACAAGCGCGCTGGAAAAGTCGATGGCGGTGGTCGAGCTGAGCCTCGATGGCAAGATCCTACGGGCCAACGATAACTTCCTCGCGGCGATGGGCTATCGCGCCGAAGAGCTGGCAAGCAAGACGCATCGCGACTTCTGCGAACCGGAGATGCTCCGCAGCCGCGAGTATGCTGACCTCTGGGCATCCCTGAAGGCCGGGAAATTTATCTCCGGCACCTTCAAACGCGTTGGCAAGAACGGTCACAGCGTCTGGCTTGAAGCCAGCTACAACCCGGTCGTTGATGCGCAGGGCAACGTCGTCAAGGTGGTCAAGTACGCCCTGGATGTCACCGCACGCGTGATGCTGGAGAACGAAACCAACAGCAAGCTGGCTGCGGTAGACCGCGCGATGGCTATCTGCGAATTCGAGCCCAACGGCAATGTGATTACGGCCAACAACAACTTCCTGAACGTCATGGGTTATGCGCTGAACGAGATCAAGGGTAAACACCACCGAACCTTCTGCGAGCCGGCACTGGTCAACAGCCCGGAGTACGCCGAGTTCTGGCGCAAGCTGAACCACGGCGAGTTCATCGGCGACCAGTTCAAACGCATCGGCAAACAGGGTCGGGTTGTCTGGCTGGAAGCGACGTACAACCCGGTTTTTGATGTCGACGGCAAACTCTACAAAATCGTCAAGTTCGCCAGCGACATCACCCACCGCGTTGAAAAACAGGAAGCGGACGCACACGGTGCATCGCGCGCTTACCATATCTCGGCAGAAACCGAGAAAGTGGCCGAACAGGGAACCCTGGTCATTCAGGACACGGCGCGGGAGATGCGCCAGATCTCCGAAAACATCGGTGCATCAGCGAAGCTGGTGAGTCAGCTGGGTGATCGCTCCGAGCAGATCACCGCCATCGTCAACACCATTCGCGGCATTGCCGATCAGACCAACCTGTTGGCGCTCAACGCAGCCATCGAGGCGGCTCGGGCGGGTGACCAGGGCCGCGGGTTTGCCGTGGTGGCCGACGAAGTCAGGCAACTGGCGGGACGTACCAGCGGCTCGACCACCGAGATTGCCGAAATGATTGGCAAGATCCTCGCCGAAACACGCGAAGCCGTGGCAAGCATGGGCGCTACTCAGGAAGGAGCCATTCGCGGTGTGATACTGGCAGACCAGGCCGGGCAGGTCATCGTGCAGATCCGCGATGGCGCAAGCGATGCGGTCGAAGCCGTCAGCATGTTCGCCAACCGCATGGATGAAGCCGAAGCGTTCGCAAAGCCGGGTAAACGGTGACGCGTCGGTAACACCCCGCAAATCAAAAACCCGCGCGCTGCGGGTTTTTTATCGCCCACCAATTACTGCACAAACCTTGGTTATCGGGCTCGTCTGCGCTTCAATAGCGGCCATTGCACCTCACGCCAGCCAAAGGACCGCTCATGGCCTCGCCAGACAAGCAGCAAAAACGTGCCAAGCGCGCAAAGATCAAGGCCAAGCAGAACCGCTCGGGCAAGGCTGCAACCAGCCTGGTTCATCCGGTGTTTGCCTCGGCACTGGTCAACCAGCCGTTCGATGACGTCGAACTCGACCTCAATACCTTCGACTTCAGCGACATTGTCGAAAACGGTTTTGACCCGGCTGACTACGACGACCTGTTCACGGCCATGAAGCAAGCGGAGGCCATCAGCCAGCTCGCGCTGTGCGTCGTCTTCCTGCAATACCCGGTGCTGGCACTGGTGATTTCCGAAGAGGACGAGGACCCGGCCACGGACTTTATGATGGGCCTGCTTATCGTGTACCGCGCGATGTACCACGATGAGGACGAAGACAGTGCAATCGAGTGGATCGAAAGCCCTGCCTTCCAGAAGGATTACACGCTGGCGTCCGACCTGCTGATGAAGAGAGACACCAGAGCCGCACGCTGATGCAAGATCGTGCCAATGCGCGGCATTGGCACGAGCGTCATCCGCCCAAGGGCGCGATCAACCCAGCGCAGCAGCGCCCACGCGACCGGCCTTGCGGCGACGCGATACGATCAGGCCAGCGCCGATCACCAACAGGCTGAGTACGCCGGTGGCGACGATTTCGAGGCGATGCTCTTCCTGCAGCAGCATGATGGTCAGCACCGCGACGATGAACGCGATCACAGCCCAGGTCAGCCATGGGAACAGCCACATTTTGAAGTCGATGGCCTCGCCTGCAGCAATGCGCTTCTGGCGCATACGCAGCTGCGACACCGCGATCACCAGATACACCAGCAGTGCGATGGCACCGGAGCTGGCGAGCAGGAAATCGAATACGGCCGCAGGCGCGATGTAGTTGGCGAACACGGTCAGGAAAGCCGCCGCAGTCGACATGAGCACCGCCCAGTGAGGCGTACCGCCCTTGCTGGTGCGCTTCGACACGGCAGGTGCATCGCCGCGCTTGCCCAGCGAGAACAGCATGCGCGAAGCGGTGTACAGGGCCGAGTTCAGGCAGCTGGTCACAGCAACCAATACCACCAGGTCAACAATCAACTTGGCGTTCGGAATGCCCATTGCATCGAGCACGGTCTGATAAGAACCCACCTCGGCCAGGCGCGGGTCGTTCCACGGCACCAGCGACACCACGATGAAGATCGAAACCAGATAGAACAGGAAGATCCGCCAAATCACCGAGTTGGTGGCCTTGGTGATCTGCTTGCCAGGGTTCTTGGACTCGGCCGCTGCGATGGTCACGATCTCGGTGCCCATGAACGAGAACATGGTGGTCAGCATCGCTGCCAGCACTGCGCCCATACCGTTGGGCAGGAAGCCGCCGGTGTCGAACAGATGGCTGACACCGCTGACGTTGCTGGTGGGCAGCAGACCGAAGATCGCCGCAACACCCAGCACCACGAACGCGATGATCGCCACGACCTTGATCAGCGCGAACCAGAACTCGAACTCTCCGTAGTTCTTCACGCTGAACAGGTTGGTCGCCGTCAACACCAGCGTGATGACCAGCGTGAACATCCAGATCGCGATGTTGGGGAACCAGGCGTGCAGGATGGTTGCAGCAGCGTTGGCCTCCAGTGGAATCACCAGCACCCAGAACCACCAGTACAACCAGCCGATAGTGAAACCGGCCCAGTGACCGATAGCGCGGTCGGCATAGGTTGAAAACGAACCGGTGTCAGGCGAGGCAACGGCCATTTCGGCCAGCATGCGCATCACCAGCACCACCAGCGTACCCGCAGCGGCATACGCCAGCAGCACGGCAGGGCCGGCTTCGGCAATCGCGTGGCCGGAGCCGACGAACAAACCGGCGCCAATCACGCCAGCAATCGACAGCATCGTAATGTGTCGAGGTTTCAGCCCTTGTTCGAGCTCGGAAGAGTTAGCGGTACTGCTCATAAAACCACCTGTGCAAGACGAGCGAGGCACACCGGAGCGTTACGTAAAAAGAAACCTACGGTGCCGTTCTTTATATTTGACGCAAGAATTGCGCCAAAATATTTCGAAAACGACGTCGCTTAGAGAATACGAGGCCTGTGGCTTGACCCGTGAAGCATGCAAGACGATGGCTTTTCTTAGCTGTCTGTAGGATTTGTTACCAAACGCCTCAGATTCGTCTACATGCACGCACCAAAAATGCCCCAAAGCTTCTTCCAAGCGCAAACATGGTGCAGAAATCAGACCGCCGCTCAGCAAATGCTACTTCCAACACCAGGCCAAAGCTGGCAACATCGCGCCTTTTTCGCGCACGCCCCTGTTTTACAGGGCATCATGCTTGCCTTCTTGCGACCGTCCGCTGCCCGGATGAGACAACCCGTCGAGCGCCTCCACGCTGGACGCCAGACGTCGATGGTTGTCCTTTAAACGCTGTGCTAGCTTGGCGTTCGCTGGCAGCCAGCGCGCACACTTCAATGAGGACCCCACATGGCCGAGGCCACGCCCGCCCTGGAAATCCGCAACCTGCACAAGCGCTACGATCAGCTTGAGGTGCTCAAAGGCATCTCGCTGACGGCTCGCGACGGCGACGTCATATCGATCCTCGGCTCCTCCGGTTCCGGCAAGTCCACGTTGCTGCGCTGCATCAACCTGCTGGAAAACCCGCATCAGGGCCAGATTCTGGTGGCCGGCGAAGAATTGAAGCTCAAGGCCGCGCGCAACGGCGACCTGATTGCCGCTGATAACCGGCAGATCAATCGCTTGCGCAGCCAGATCGGCTTCGTGTTCCAGAATTTCAACCTGTGGCCGCACATGAGCGTGCTCGATAACATCATCGAAGCCCCGCGTCGCGTGCTCGGTCAGAGCAAGGCCGAGGCCATTGCGGTGGCTGAAGAGTTGCTGGCCAAGGTCGGTATCGCCGACAAGCGCCATGCCTACCCCGCGCAACTTTCCGGCGGACAGCAGCAACGCGCCGCCATTGCGCGTACGCTGGCCATGCAACCAAAGGTTATCCTGTTCGACGAGCCGACCTCGGCCCTCGACCCGGAGATGGTTCAGGAAGTACTCGGCGTCATCCGCGCACTGGCTGAAGAAGGCCGGACCATGCTGCTGGTGACCCACGAAATGAATTTTGCACGTCAGGTATCAAGTGAAGTGGTGTTTTTGCATCAGGGAATGGTCGAAGAACAGGGCACACCGCAGCAAGTGTTCGAAAACCCGCTGTCGGCAAGGTGCAAACAATTCATGTCGAGTCACCGCTAACGGAGCAACACCCATGCAGTCGTACAAAAAGATCTTGCTGATCGCAGCGGCCACCCTTGCCTTCAGCGGCAGTGCCTTTGCTGAAACAATGAAAATGGGCATCGAAGGTGCCTACCCGCCGTTCAACAACAAGGACGCGAGTGGCCAGGTGGTGGGCTTCGACTATGAAATCGGCCAGGCCCTCTGCGCCAGGATGAAGGTCGAGTGCGAAGCGGTGACGTCAGACTGGGACGGCATCATCCCGGCGTTGATGGCCAACAAGTTCGACTTCCTGATCTCGTCGCTGTCGATCACCGAAGAACGCAAGCAGGTGGTCGATTTCACCAACCCGTATTACTCGAACAAGCTGCAATTCATCGCGCCGAAAACCTCCTCGATCGACGTATCGAGCACTGAAAAAGCCAAAGAAAGCCTTGCCGGCAAGTCAGTGGGTGCACAGCGCTCGACACTGGCCGCCACCTGGCTGGAAGACAAGCTCGGGATCATGGACGCCAAGCTCTATGACACTCAGGAAAACGCCTTCCTCGACCTGTCCTCCGGTCGCGTCGACGCCATGCTGGCCGACAAATACGTCAGCTTCGAGTGGCTGAAAAGCGAAGCGGGTCAGAACTTCGAATTCAAGGGCGAGCCTGTCGTTGAAGACGACAAGATCGGCATCGCCGTGCGCAAGGGTGACGACGCCCTGCGCGAGCGCTTGAACGCGGCCCTGAAAGAAATCATCGCTGACGGCACCTACAAGAAGATCAACGACAAGTATTTCCCTTTCAGCATCCTCTGATTCACCTGACCGCGTCGCCGCCGCTTCCTGTCGAAGCGCGGCGACCGGCCCTGACAAAGCCTGCCCATGAACATTGATCTCCACGGATTCGGCCCGGCCCTTGCGGCTGGCGCGCTGATGACGGTCCAGCTTGCACTCTCGGCCCTGTGCCTGGGGCTGATACTCGGACTGCTCGGCGCCTTGGCCAAGACCTCGCCCTACAAGCCGCTGCAATGGCTGGGCAGTACCTACTCGACCCTGGTACGCGGCATTCCCGAACTGCTTTGGGTGTTGCTGATTTACTTCGGCACCGTCAACGGCATGCGCGCTCTGGGCAAACTGTTCGACATTCCTGACCTGGCCCTGAGCGCCTTCGCTGCCGGGGTCATTGCCCTGGGCATTTGCTTTGGTGCCTACGCGACCGAAGTGTTTCGCGGCGCGATTCTGGCCATCCCCAAAGGTCATCGTGAAGCCGGGCTGGCGCTGGGCATGTCACGCTCGCGCATCCTCTTCAAACTGGTCCTGCCGCAGATGTGGCGCATCGCCCTGCCCGGTCTGGGCAACCTGTTCATGATTCTGATGAAAGACACCGCGCTGGTCTCGGTGATCGGCCTGGAAGAAATCATGCGCCACGCGCAGATCGCCGTGGGCTTCACCAAGCAAGCGTTCACCTTCTACATGGTCGCGGCCTTCATGTACCTGGGCCTGACCGTGCTGGCCATGGCCGGCATGTACTTCCTTGAGAAGCGCGCCAGTCGCGGCTTTCTGAGGAGCGCGTCATGAACTGGGAAGTCATCATCAAGTGGCTGCCACGCCTGGCACAGGGCGCAACCTTGACCTTGGAGCTGGTGGCGATTGCCGTCATCGCCGGGCTGATCCTCGCCATCCCGATGGGCATTGCCCGTGCATCGCGTCACTGGCCGGTGCGCGCCCTGCCCTACGCCTACATCTTTTTCTTCCGCGGCACGCCGCTGCTGGTGCAACTGTTTCTGGTCTATTACGGGCTGGCGCAGTTTGAGTCGGTGCGCCAGAGTGCGTTGTGGCCGTACCTGCGCGACCCGTTCTGGTGTGCCGTGGTGACCATGACCCTGCACACCGCCGCCTAAATCGCCGAAATCCTGCGTGGCGCCATGCAGGCGGTGCCGCCAGGTGAAATCGAAGCGGCACGGGCGCTGGGCATGTCGAAATGGAAGGCGCTGTTCTACATCGTCCTGCCTCGCGCAGCACGCATCGGCCTGCCGGCCTACAGCAACGAAGTGATCCTGATGCTCAAGGCCAGTGCGCTGGCCAGCACCGTCACCCTGCTGGAACTGACCGGCATGGCGCGCACGATCATCGCCCGCACCTATCTGCCGGTGGAAATCTTCTTCGCCGCCGGCATGTTCTACCTGGTCATGACCTTCGTGCTGGTGCAGGGCTTCCGGCTGCTGGAAAAACTATTGCGTGTAGACGCAAGCCAGGGTCGCTGATATGAAAGGTGCTGGCGTCGATCCAGTCAGCACCTTGCCACACGAGGCCGCCACCATGCCCTCTGAACCTCGCTTGCAGGATGAACACCTCAGCAGCCACTTTGGTGCGCTGGACAGCTTCCTGTTCGCGCATCAGGCCTTGTGGCGACCCAAGCCGTTCACGCACCTGGCCCTGCCATGGGAAGACAAATACCCTGACCTCGCGCACTGGCTGCGGCAACGCACGCTGGAACAGGCCGAGGCCGCGCACAATCACCCGGAACACCTCGACGCGCCCTTTCCGTTCAAGCAACTGGCCGCCGAAGCCGTCGCGCTGAGCCACGTCGCCGAACTGCCCGTGCATGCCCTGCAGCCGGTCGAGGCGCGCATGAGCGTCGATGTGCCGGGGCGCAAGTGGCAGCAGATCGAAGCCTTCGCCAGCCATCTGGACATGCGTGACAGCACAACTCACTGGCTGGACTGGTGCGCTGGCAAAGGCCATCTGGGGCGCCGCCTGACCGGGCCCGGCCAGCGTCTGACCTGTCTGGAGCACGACCCGGCGCTGATCGAAGCAGGCCTGGCCCTGAGCACGCGGCAAGGCATCAATGCCAGGCATGTGCAGCAGGATGTCATGGCCGACGACACGTGGCGCTACCTGCAACCCGAACACACGCCTGTGGCGCTGCATGCCTGCGGCGACCTGCACATTCAGTTGATGGAGCTGGCCAGCCAGACCGGCTGTCGGCACATGGCGATTGCGCCGTGCTGCTATAACCGCACCCGGCACGACCTTTATCAGGCGCTGTCCAGCGAGGGCAAGGCGTCCGGCCTGAAGCTGTCGCGAGACGAGCTGGGTCTGCCACTCAGTGAAACCGTGACAGCCGGCGCGCGCATACGCCGTCAACGCGACATCTCGATGGCCCGTCGCCTGGGCTTCGACCTGCTGCAGCGCCGCCTGCGCGGCATCGATGACTACTTGCCCACACCGTCGCTGCCAACGTCCTGGCTGGATGCGTCCTACACGGACTACTGCAACCATCTGGCAAAACTCAAGCATCTGCCTGCACCGGGTCAACAGGACTGGGCCGCGCTGGAGGCCGCTGGCTGGAAAAGACTGGCCGAAGTGCGCAACCTGGAACTGGTCCGCGATCTGTTTCGGCGTCCGCTGGAGATGTGGCTGGTGCTGGACAGAGCGATGTATGTGCGTGAGCAGGGTTACAGAGTGAGCGTTGGCACTTTCTGTGACAGCCGGATTACACCGCGCAACCTGCTGATTCTGGCTCGAAAATCGTGACGTAAATCGATTGAGCAACCTGTGGATAAGTCTGTTGATGAAAATGTGGATGAGTGCGTTAAAGCTTGGCGCGCCAGTTACTGAAGCCCCTTATTTTTTTCCGCAATCCTTCCTGTAACCCGCAAAAACAACGCCTTGCGGCTCAATGCACCCGACTGCACACAATTACCCGACTGCGCAAATCTTTATCAGCAAATTGTGCATAAAGATTTGGTAAAGGCTCTGGCGCAAGCGTTTTGCGCGGCCCAATCGTGCACACGTAGACGCCTGTGCACGAGCTGTCCGGCGTAAGATTTCAGACCTCTTCGACACACTCCAGCGAGCGCTCGACCATGACCTTGGCCATTTCCAGCATGTGCATGGAAGCGAACGCCAGATCGCGTTGCGAACCGGTCAGTTCATCGCCGAGTTCGTGAGCGGTGGCCGATGCGCAGCGCAGAAAATCCAGCGCGTGCACCAGGGTGGCTTCCAGGCTGATGAAGTCGAACTTGCTGTCGTGGGGTTCCTTGGCCGGTCGGGAGATTGGCAGGTAACACTCCATGGCGCGCTTGACCACAGCCTTGTCGAAGACCGGTGCGGCGCTGGACGGTTTGTTGGGCGGATCGGGGGTTACTTTGACCATGCTTTAGCTCCTTCTATTGAAGTCGCTGCCATTCCGCTACTAAACGAAAAGGCGGCAACTGTACGCGAGTTAGTAGACCGGTGAGCTAAGAACCGGCGCACCCGAAGGTGCCAAGCGCACAGTCGCCATAGCATCAGGACGAAGCCTAATGAAACACGGCTGTGTTACGCCTTAACTCACTGCGGGCTACTAAACCCGATCGCTGATGGGCAGCGACGGGGCGGAGATTAGAAGCCCAGACAGAGGGGCGCAAGCGGTCGGGGATTCTCTCGGAAATGTCCTTCAAAAGAAAGAGACGGTGCCTGCAAAAACCGGCCTGAAAGCGTTGCAAAACATGATCTCAACCCACGTGCGCAGAACCCGTGGGAGCGAGCTTGCTCGCGAAGACTGAATACGCAGCGCCGCATTCCTGTCATGACTCACTACTAAAACTGATCATCCTTCAGCCGCGCAAACGGCACACTGCGGTTCTGTAGCTTGCGCAACGTCAGCTTGTAGGCACTGGACTTGATCTGACTGCCCATCGGCGTCTCCTCCAGCAAAATCCTGCCCGACGCAAAAGCACAGCCCGTGCTCATCATCTTGTACTTGAGCAGGTACAGCCCCGGGTCCATCTTGGCGAACACAAACACCGCCCCGGCCGGCACAAACGCATGCCGAAACGCCCTGCGCCCCACCGCATCCGTAACCTTGGCATACACCGCCGACTCGCCCGCCGAATTATCCACAGTGATCTGCGACCAGCCGTTGTCCTTGAGCACCGGCATGTCCTTCACATAGCCCGCCTTGTCCGGCCACGGCGCGCCCATCGGATCAAGCGCCGGCACGCCACATTCGGATGCCGCCGCATCCACCGGCTTAGCCGGACTCGCTACAGGTTCCTCGACCGGCGTGACAGGCGCGGGCTTGACCCACGTCTGCGCTACCGGCGCAGGCTCGGACGGCACAAACGACTTGCCTGCACCCGGGTCGTAGCCCATCCACGCGCCACCCGCGCAGAACACCACAAACAACAGCGCCCAACGCCACGCACTGCGACGACGCTTGTCACGGGAAGGGGATGCAGAAGCATAGGCAGAAGACTTGGGCGCCGGCCCCGAGCGAGCCGCCTGAGACGGCGCAGCAGCAGTGGCTGCAGAAGTGGCCGCATACACATGCACCGCCTGCCCACGGGCTGCATGCGCCTGCTTGCGGCGCGCAGCGTCCATACGCGCCTTGTGCTCGTTGGCAGCGAGCTGCGCATCATAAGCCGCACGCCGCGAAGGGTCAGCCAGCACATCGTGAGACGCGTTGACGACGCCCATCATCTCCGAGGCGTAAGGATCTGGATTCCTGTCAGGGTGCAGCTTCTGCGCCAGCTTGCGATAAGCCTTCTTGATCTGCTCAGGAGAGGCATCGCGAGCGACACTCAGCAGCTCGTAATGCGTAGGCGTTCTCTGCATTGCACTTGCTGTCCATGGCTGACTGCCATTTTCGATACAGCTGTATCGGCCAAAAAGCCGGTAGCTCCAGTGCAAATCCGACGCAACAGCAACCAGCGCACAAGAAAATGCCCGAATCCAGAGGATCCGGGCATTTCTTGAAACATCGATGAAGCCTTCGTCGGTATCCAGACGCACATTCATGCGATTCAGACAGCCATCCTCAGCCCCACCTTGCGCAAGACCCAACAGGCCAGACGCAACTACAAATATCCTTCAACAACTCCTCAGCGAATGACCAGCCTGCGGCATACAACACCCCAAACCCGGTTACGATCCATCGCATCACTCATCAGATAGTCCTTTATCTGCATGGCTGAAAAGCCAACGACCCGTGCTGCTGACTCAGTAGCCTGGACCGTTGAGAACAAGCCTATGCAAAGCCCTCCTGCCCCGCAACTGCTCAAAAATGGCGGGGTCGGATGGGTGCCTTCTTGAGCGCCAGATAGCTATCAAGGCTAGACATATCGGTTTGCAAGGCCAGGTGAAAAATCCAGCGTTCCGTGATGCACAAGCCGTGTGCGCCAGCGGCAAAATCAACGCCCGAATTCAACGCCATCCGCCCTGCCACACAGACCAATCCGTCCAAACCAACAGAAACGTCCTGCACCACCACCTGCCCACATCCGACCTGAAGCGCCAATGGTCGATTTTTTTCAACTGAATCAGACAGCTAGGCTTTACAAGCGCATCAGACTCTATATACTCGCAGCCCATTACGCCGGTATAGCTCAGTTGGTAGAGCAACTGACTTGTAATCAGTAGGTCCCGGGTTCGACTCCTGGTGCCGGCACCATATAAATCAAGGGCTTGCAGCGATGCAGGCCCTTGTTTTTTGCGGTACACGTAACAAGCCACGTAACAAGCCATCCTTTCACTGCGCCTGACCAGGCCTTAGACGTGATTACTCGCGCCGGTAAAAGCGCACACGCCAACACACGTCCGCACCTCCCCAAGCAGCCCACCCAAGGGCAGCGTCTCAAAATTTGTTGGGGCAAAAAAAAATAGCGATATTAGTAATATGCGTTGCTGAAAACGGCTACAGCCCTTGTAAATCAAGGCTCTCAGCGTTTTCGGGAAATAGCGATATTGAAGCGATATGAAGGCGATAATATTACCTTTATGAACAGTAATATTTACCTTCCTTAAAACCCAATGATTCCGGGGGTTTGGTAAAATATCGCTATTCATATAGCTACCATATCGCTATCCCCTGCTATATGAAGGACCCAGCAAAACCGGGGCCTCCAACCCCTTTTTCCTCACATCTAGCTAATATCGCTATTTTTTTTACCCCACCCCTATTTTCAGAACGAAATCACACGTTCCGGTCACGTTTTAGCGCCATCGACCCGGTCGGTGCATAGGAGATCAACATGTCCGAGGATTTATGCGTCACTTGTCAACGCCAACTAAAAAGTGACCCCCTTCCGTGCTAAATCGCCAACTTAGTTTTGACCCCCCTCGGGTTCATATTTTCGAGCCGGTTCGGCCCGAGAAGATTTGGTTCCTGCTTTGCGCTTGTCCTTGAGTCGATAGCTTTCACCTGTCATCTGCACGATATGGGCATGATGTAACAGCCTGTCCAGCATGGCCGCTGTCAGTGTTTGATCATCCGCAAAGGTTCCGGCCCACTGGGTAAACGGCAAGTTACTCGTGAGGATCAGGCTGCCTTGCTCGTAGCGCTTGGCGACAACATTGAAGAACAGGTTGGCTTCATCACGACCAAACGGCAGGTAGCCGATTTCATCGATGACCAACAACCCAGGGGCCATCACCACACGACTGAAGTATTCCTTGAGCCGTTCCTGGCGGTGCGCAGCGGTCAGTTGCAGCATCAAGTCAGCCGCCGTGACGAAGCGGGTTTTGATACCGGCCATCACTGCCCGGTAGGCCAGGGCGATAGCCAGGTGGCTCTTGCCTACACCACTAGGCCCCAGGAACACGATGTTCTCGGCACGTCCAACAAAACTCAGTGCTGCCAGCTCCTGGAGCTGTGCCCGGGGGACGCCGGTGGCAAACGCGAAGTCGTATTGCTCCAGCGTTTTCACAGCGGGCAGCGCGGCAGTTTTCAGCAGGGCCTGTCGAGAGCGTTCACTTCGGGCATCGGTCTCGGCAGCCAGCAGCTTTTCGAGGAAGTCGGCAAAGCTGTCTTCGCCGCTTGCTGCTTGTTGGGCCAGGTGCGGCCAGTCCACCCCGACGCGCTCAAGCTTTAGCCCCTTGCATAGTTCTGTCAGGCGAGCATGTTGAAGGTTCATGCTCTCACCTCCAGCAGTTGCTCATAAACCGACAGCGGATGCTGCAAGCTCTCGTACGGCAGGACCCGTCCCAGGCGTAGGCCTTGGGCGGGTTGCGGGCGCAGGCTCTGTGTTGGCAGTGGTAATAGTACCTGCTGCTCTTGGGCCAGACGTACCGCCGGTTGAACACCCGTCGTGCCGTGAATCCGCTGATGAGCGACTTCGTCGAGCCATTGGCCGATATGTGCGTTGGCCGTCACCACATCCAGCGTCAGACCCGCACTCTTGAGCGTAGCGGCCAACGGGGTAATGAAACTGCCCTTCAGATACCCGTTGAAGCGCTCAACCTTGCCCTTGGTCTGGGCACGGTAAGGGCGGCAGACCTTGGGAATAAAACCAAACTCATCGGCCAGCGCAGCCAATCGGGGATGCCAACGGTGCTGGCCCTCCCCAAAAGCATCTCGCTCGGTGATGATGGTTCCGGCGTTATCAAACAATGCCTGCTCGGGCACGCCGCCAAAGTAAGCGAACGCCTCCCGAAGCCCTGTCAGCCAGGCTTCGCTGTCCTCTCGCTCGGAGAAACGGACAAAGCTTGCTCGACTAAAACCAAGTGTCGCCACGAACGCCTTAAGCGGCTGACGGCCTCGTCGAATGGTGGTGAAGTCCACCTGTATCTGCTTGCCGGGCAGTGTCTCGAAACGTACCACCGGCTCTTCTGCCTTACGTTTGAAGGGGCGAATATAAGCCTTCAGACGACTGACGCCGCCGCTGTACCCCAATGCCGTGATCTCACGCAGCAGGACGGTCGCCGGAATCCAGTGTGGGCGCGCCGCCTCAATACGCTCGTGCAGGTAGTCCTTGAAGGGGTCGATTTTGCACGGACGTGCGGGTCTCACCTTGTCACTGGGTAGCGACCGGGCCTTTCGCAGGTACTTGCGCACGGTGTTACGCGAAATACCCAGCTCACGGGCGATGAATTTGATGCCATGGCCCTGACGGGCCAACACTTTAATTTCCACAGACTGCTCCTGGGTCAACATATTGGCAGCTCAAAGCCGCCAGTTTTACCCAGGGGGGTCAATTCTAGGTTGGCGTTAGGGGGTCATTTTTACAGTGGCGGTGACAGTCACTGACCAGATCGCGTTGTCCCGCCATCGAGTTTTCCTCCTGAGGGAGTTGAATCGAACCAGGAGCATGGCGCTTCGTTCGGCGATCTATGACCAGCTCGCCCATTTTTCTGCGCTGCTCTGCATGCCGATACCTGCCCTCGATACCATTGGCTTGCCCGAACAATCAGCTGAGGACGCATTGATTCCCTTCTGGTCAGCACTCGACCTGCTGGATGGCAAAGGCGAACAGTACAACCATTCGGCGGCACCCGAGTCGTTGCTCGCGATCAACTTCAAAGATCTGCAATCACGTCTGGACAAGCATGGTTGCGGGCTACAGATCGACTCATCTCTCCGCAGATTCCTAACCGAGTCCGTTAAGCCGAAATTCGTCGAGGCCAACAAGAACGTGGCCAGCGTTTTATTGAAGAAAACAGTCAGGTGCATGGTTTTTCAAGCCCGTGAGTAACTGTGTAACGCAGTGAAACCTCCAAACTGACTCACAAGCCTTGTCGCTCAGGGCTTCCAGCCCATCCACTGCGAACGGGGCTGTGACCGAAATCGGTGTGCAATTTGATCGCACCCTGATTTCGAAAACCCTGGCCTCAGGGTCTTTTTTAGTTTTTCACCCAACGAAACCGGGGGCTTCTGCACGGAGCTCCTGAATGCCTTTCCAAGGTCCACAGTGCAATCCCACTGCATTCCTCTGCAAAACTTTGCACTCTGTGAAATGGCTGATCAGCCGCAAAGGCCCACGGCCCGCTTGGGCTTGAAGGGCCATTGCACCGCATCGAGATTTGCAAAAAAAACGGACGCGAAGCCCGTCGGCGGGAGGGGGATAAGTGCTTTTCCCGAAGCTTTTTTATTCCTGAGCAAATTTTGTCGTCCATGATTTTCTGAGTGCACTCAGTCATTTCATCGGAAAGCGCTGGAAAAGTACCGTACCTGAACATACTGTTTGTACATACAGTATCTTTGAGAGTGTCCCCCCATGACCACCTCGATCACGGAGAAGCAAGCAGCAGTGGCGAAATGGGCTTCGCTGCTCAACGACAGCACAGCATTGCTTGCAACTCCAGGCGTCCACCACAAGATTTTGATCAAGCGTGCGGGCGAGCTACATAGCTTGCAGATCGTCAGTCCAGAAGAGTTCAGTGACATGCTGGAGCTCGCTGACGGTGCTTTGGCCTATGCGATTGAGGCTCAGTTGGACCTTCCGGCACTAGATGGTGGTTCGTGATGCATGTCCTGGTCGTTCCAATGAGGCGCGAAGGTGTGGCACTGAAACCAAAGGAAAGGGATTGCTACCAGGCTATCAAGGGCAACGTCATCGTCAGATCGGCCCACTGTGAACACCTCGGCAGGTATTCCAATATTGCCTGGCTCGATGCAGGTATGCACAAAGAGGGCAAGCGGTTACCGGATCTGCTGGACGTCACACTGGCTACGATGGCTCACAACGGCTTCGTTTTGAGTGGGATTGAATACGTCGACGGCTGTGCCTATGCTCAGTCATGGTGGTGCAGGCATCAGTGATGCGAAATATAGACACAAACAGGCTATGCGCATGCTCCTACATAAAAATTAGGCACCCAATAAATTTAAGGCTTCTTTTTTAGGTACTAAACATGAATATATTTGAGATAACTGTCCCGGGGATGTCTTTGGATTATGAAGACAGAGACTGGTGTCGGAATGTCGAAAACCTTTTACGTGGTCTTCGCTCAGAATTTTCTAAGGCGAACTGCGCTCTTATTCTGTTTGATCAAACGACACAATCTGAATGGGATTTTGAGACAGCAAAAGCTAGGTGGCAAGCGGACCGCACTCGAGTTAGCGATCTTGTGAGTTCGACGACTCAGGACAGAACATTCACTTATGATCACGATAAATATCAAGATATTTACCTTCAGGCCCAAACAATCGTAAAGAGAGAGCACTGGGCCTCTGGAGAGTTACCTAAAGAATTTGACTCTCAATTACCCTCCATCTACGCACAAACCTTTGTTTACGCTCTTGATTCATTTGAAAAGCTTTTGGGTGTCATATCAAAAATCGAGAAAATTCCCGAAGAAATCTCCAACTTTCATAAGGAAATTACTGAAGTATTTCCGCACCTTCGAGAGGTCCGGAATTCTGCGCATCATATGGAGGACAGATTACGTGGACTAGGACGAAACAATAAAACTATGGATCTGAAGCCATTTGATACTGGGCCAGGGGGGATAGTGAGCCTTGGTAACGGGTTAGTGTTAAACAACCTCACTGATTCATCGTATGGGTATACCATGGCCGATGGATCATTTGGTGATGTTTCTATCACACCTCAGTCCATGGCAGCTCTTCAAGATATACTTACACGAACCTTGAATACATTCCGGTGGACTGGCCCGAAGGTACACCACCCAAGTTAGTACTTAGCCCTACTTATTAAGCAATAACAAAGGAGGACTGACAACCCAAATACAAAGTCAACTTAGCTTCGAGCTGTAACCAACTTTAATTTATTTGCTAACAGCGTCGCCCTGGTTGCGCCAACTGTAAAAGTGGATTCGTTGTTTGGGACTGGCGATACTCCATGAGTATGGGCAGCAAGCTGGGCATTCATCTCCTGGACTAGATCAAGCAGATCACACACAATCTGAAAGATGTTCACTGCCTCAGAGCCGACCCAGCTTTTTGAAGCCTGCAGGCGCTGGCTTTTGCTGGTGATGCTCTCACGCAGTCCCTGAATCCGTTCGTGCATGTCGCCACCCACCGTTGTGTTGTGCTTCTGCCCGATCACCAGGTTCAGATCCCGGCCAGTCGCCTGCTGCAGGTCATCTACTGCGGCAAGACTCGCAGATCCGCCCGACAGCAGCTTTAGCGCTCCCAGAGCCTCGATCTTCTTCACGCCACCCACTGACTCGGTCGAATGGTCGTCCACCGTTCTGGTGTGACTCTGGAAGCTTTCGGTGTTCGTCATGGCGTCGACTTCGCGCTCAATCGCATGGTCCTGGATCTTGCCGTCAGTCTTGCGCAGCCAGTTACCGTCCGCGTCGACGCGCTGCTGTACGGCGTCACTGTGCTGCCACACCTGGTCGCCCTTGGGCACCTTCGGCAGTGTCAGGCCGTGCGGCAGGATGGTCTGGATGTAGGGCTTGTGCGGCAGGCCATAAGCGAAGCACACCACCACGCTGGTGCCCTCTTCCGGAAATGCAAAGAATCCCATCTCATCGCCACCCACCGGCATGGGCAGCGGCACGCCGGCCAGCACCGGCAACGTCGTGTCGATCTCGCCATCTGGTCCCATCACCTGCAGGTCGACCGAGAAGCGCGGGCGGAAGTCGTCACACAGCCCGGCGCTGGCCGGCGCATCCGCCACCGCCACAACCTTGGCGAAACGCGGTAGGTGATAGCTACCAGTGAGTTCAGGAAATTGTCGTTCTACGCTGCGCTTGATTGCGTCGTCCATTTGATAGCCATCTGTGTGCCGACCAGCGTCACGTTCGTGATCCGCTCGCCCTGGTTGATTGATACGCCCGGACGCAGGCCTGGCAAGGCCGCAATCATGGCACTCTGGCTGCCCTGGTAACCGTCGAAAAGGTTAACCGGCAACTGCAACGGCGACCGAGCGCCGTAGAAACTGTCAGCCCAGGCACCGACGTAGATCTCGCCGTCACCCTGTTGCTGCCAGATAAAGTCCTTGATGCCGAACACCCGCGCCATGCTGTCCAGCGCCTGATAACCAGCGGCCAAGTTGTAGAAGAACGGCGTCTTGACGCGTGTGTAGGCTTGATCCGGAACCCGGAAACGCAGGCCGGTCTTGCTATCGATATCAGCCAGCACAGCGCGCAGATCCACGTGGCGTAGGTTCATGGGCAACGGGTTGGCCAGCACCGCGGCTAACTCACGACACAGCACCACCTGCTCGATCCCGTTGGTGGCGGTGCAGCGTTCGACGTAGCCAATGAAATGACGCTGCAGGACCGCTTCGTTGTAGCCGATATCGAACGTGACCAAACCTTTGACGGTAACGCCGGCCTTGATCGTGAACGCGGCACGGCCCGGACTCTTGAGGTCCAGACGAACATCGTCGTTGATAAGCGGCATAGTCACGCCGCCGATCGTCAGCACCTTGTGCAGCTTCATGCTCATGGCGTGCCGCCCAGATAGGTGTCCACCTTCTTGAGCACCGCTTCAAAGCCTGTCAGCTCTTCGGGCGTGCCCGATCCGCTGCCTGCAACACCGTCACCTGGTGCTGACTGCGACGTTACGCCGTTGCCGGCGCGCCGGTTCTCGACCTTCTCCGGGTTGGATAGCTTCTCGCTCAGGGTGAACTGGACGATCCATTGGGCCAGTGTGTCGTCCTCACGGGCACTGACCCCGTCAGAGAACGTCACCTGTCGGATGCCAAAGGCCTTGGCCGTGTCATTCACGATGCGGTAGGTCTGGAGCTGGCCACCGCCTGCAGTCGCCTCGGCCAGGCGCATGATCGTGCGCAGGTCCTCGAGGGCCTTGTAGGGGATTGTCAGCGCGACGGTCAGCGTCTTGGGTTTGAAACCCTTGTGCGACTTGTCGGTTGCCGATGTCTGGCCGCCCAGCTCGTCGGCCTCAATCTTGAGGTTGGCCGTCAGCTTCATGCGGTGGCCGATGATCTGCTCGCCGTTGAGTAGCAGCGTCATAGGCCCACCAGCTCCTGGACAAAGCTCAGGCTCTCTGCAGATCCCACTAGCAGCGCGCCGGCACACAGCGGCCATTCATGGCCCGGTGCTTCGCCCTCGAGTAGTTCGCGGCGCAGCTGGCCCAGGTCACCCGGTCCCAGCATCCTAGACTGGATCGACACGTCGTCGGCACTGTTGGTGAACTGGGCTTTCAGGTCGGCCAGCTGCTGATCGCGCTCCTGGGCCTGCGCCTTCTTTCGTGCCTGCAGATCTGCGAGGTCCGCCATGGGCGAGCTGTCAGCAGCATAGCCCTCAAGTACAGCCAGTTGGCCGGCCATGGACTGGCTGGCCAGCTTGGTGATCGGACACCGCTGCAGCGGCAACTGGCTCCAGAGCGGCATTTGCCCGGCGATCGGCATGACCCACTTTTCCACCTCCAGCTTGGCCAGGTGTTCGGCCCGACGTTCGGCGCGCACCAGGTCCGGCATAGGCAGCACGACGTTGAACCGACCCAACGTCGCCGCAAGCTGGTCCAGACGCGTGGCGAGGAAGATCAGCACCAAGGCGCTTTGCTGACCTTGAGGGCGGACAGCGTCAGTGGTGTCCGTCAGCTTGTCAGCCAGTAGTTGTAGCAGGTTCGGCGCGGACAAAAAGCGCTGGTGGCCGCCGCTGCCCTGGCCAACCCCGTGCTGGAATGGCGTCACGACGATACACGACGGGACATTCTCGAACTGGTCCGCCAAGGCGGTACGGCCGGCGCTGATCGCCGCTTGTGCGGCGCCGCCGATCGGCCCCGGGCTGGTGGTCGCGATGTCGGCTAGCTTGGAGACTCGTTCCCCAGTGCTGAGCATTTCGCCCTGGATAAGATTGCGAGCGCCGGCCATCTGGTCCATCCATTGAGTGGCTTGTGCCGGCCAGCGAAACTTGATGTTGGTCCAACTCATGGCAGCACCAACCAGGTCGGGGCTGATGGGCGGGCTGAAATGTCAGGGAACGACGAATGCTCCGGCCAATCACGCAGCGCGCCACGATAGGCCTGCAGCGCCATGTAGTGTTCCACCGACAACGTCGTTGCCTGCCCCGCTTCGAGCTCGTCACGGTGACGGTTGACCATCCCATCGGTCTGTTTGAGCTGATAGTCCCGCCAGCAACGATCATTCTCGCGCAGCGTCTCGATGCTGGGACCAAACGGCGCAATAGCAGCAGGTCGACCACTGTCATCCAGGCCGATACGCATGCCGTTGCTTTGTGCCTCCAGTAAGGATTGGTAGTGCTCTATGCTGATCTCGATCAGATCGCTCGCCGGGGGCAGCAGGCATTCCGGATTGTCGACGGTAATCTGCGGCACCGGGACGCCGAGGTCATCGATCTCGATCATCGGCACGGACTCCTCCTGGCTGTGGTCGCCCGCGATGTATGCGGGATCCGGGACCAGGATCTTCGGTCGTTCGAAGGTTGGGTCATCGATGGTGATGGATCGGGGGCCGTGGCTCGCGCTGCTGTAAAACCCGCCCGACGGGCGACCGTAAAAGAACTCCATTTATTTCCCCGTTACGCGGTAGTGGATGGTGATGGGGGTGTTGCTTGAGTTACTGCCGGCAACGCGTTGAACGCGTACGGTCATGGCGCCCAAGCCAGAGCTATGAAACCCCACCAGGTTCTCGGCAATTTCAGTGGTCTCTCCGACCGCCTCAATGCCGAACGTCACAGAGTGGAACGCGGCCGGGAAAGACATCGGAAAATAAATCCCCGCTTCCGCCACTGCCCCGACGGCATTCGGCGATACCAGAGTGACTCGCCCCCACTGCTCGATGCGACCGGTGTCAGCATCTTTGTGCCAGCCGTTGACCTCAACCGAGGCAGTGTTTTTCGGCCGGTTGGCTTCGGTCCAAAAACGGTACCGAGCGTTTCCCGCTGACCAGCCACCGAAAGCAAACTGGTTGTCCGTGTCCAGACCAAAGAACGTGCCGTAGGACCCGCCCCGATGAAATGTAATCACTGCTGAAGCGGCCGGGTTATTGCCGTTCACAATCGCCAGAGGGGCATGGCCTTGGTTGTGAGCACCCGCCGCTGCCAGCGAAGGAACCTGACCGAGGCTGAATGCGGTGTAGCCGTTTTCACCCGCGAGCCGCACAAAACGCCCATCTGACTGGCTGGCGGTATAGGCGTCGGTGATGCCATAGCCACCGAGGGTGGTGGCGACGTTGGCCTTGCCGGCAGGATTGAAGTTGCCCGAGTGGTACAGCTTGTACTGCGGCTGGCCAGGGTCAGATCCGCCCAGATACAGCTCATTGTCAGTTTGGAGCCCCAGCATCCGCGCCACACCACGCGAAGAGGCATGAAAGGTAATGGCTGGGTGCAAATCCGAATCGAGAACCAGGCCCGCAGATCCCCAAACGCCGAGTTGAGCATCTGCTTTGCGGCTGTATAGTCGGCCGGTCACCGTGCCGCCGCTGGTCGACAGTTTCCCCGCCAGGGCATTGGTCATGCTTGTGGCAAAGTTGGGATCGTTGCCCAGGGCCGTCGCCAGCTCCTTGAGGGTGTCGAGCGCCGCCGGCGACGAGTCCACCAGGGCGGCGACCACCGAATGCACAAAGGCAGTGTTCGCGGCCTGCTGGTCCTTGGTCGTGGCCGGTAGCGAAGGCACTCTGACCGGGCCGGTAAATGCTGCCCCCGCCAGATCAGCTTTAAGGGCCGGATTGAAGTTACCGGTGTCCCACGGCTCGCGGCCAAACAGATAAGCACGCTGGTTGGCCAGATCCAGGTTCAGCGGATCCGGTACGCCTGTCGAAAAGATTCGGAACGTATGGTTATACACATCAGCAAAGACGGTACGTAACGTCGTCGCCCAGCGCACCTCTGGCGAGTCATTGCTACCGTTATTGAGCACGATGGACTGCGTAGTGTTGATCGTACCCGTGACATTCCCACCGTTTTTGTTGAGCTTGGTGTCGACTAGGGCCTCGAGCAGGTGGCGTACCGCTACGACCATTTTGGTGGTGGCCAACACTTGATCACTGTTGCTGGTTGGATCACTGCTG
This sequence comes from Pseudomonas cerasi, assembly GCF_900074915.1. GTDB lineage: Bacteria > Pseudomonadota > Gammaproteobacteria > Pseudomonadales > Pseudomonadaceae > Aquipseudomonas > Aquipseudomonas cerasi. Next base: position 242,044 of record NZ_LT222319.1, on the reverse strand, counting down.
ATCGCATTGGGAATCTGGTCCAGCTTCACGTCATCTTTAGTGGTGGCCCGGGCGCGCAGATTGGGATAGTCGCCAACCCGGGAGGCCAGGTGTTTGATCAGTTCAGTGATGATCGGCTCGACGCTGCGCAGATCGGTAATCAACGATGAGGTGGGCAAGTCGGCCAACGGCACCAAGTAATGGCGTGCGCCGGCACCGTCGTTGTAATCCACCTTGTCCATGCCAAACACCACTTGGAACGTACCCACCACGTCGCTGTGATCGCGCTGCAGAGACACATCCAGCCAGGCCTTGTTGGGCACCGACGGCACGACGACCGGCAGGACGGCTGTCGACTCCAGACGAATTCCTTCGACATAAGCCACCCCCGCCTTGAGCTGGTAAGTGCTACCGACTTTCTCCAGCTTCAAACCGCTATCAAAGAAGCAGGCACGGCCAAACACATCGCGATTGCTCAGCCGCTCGCGTTCGTCGATGCCTTTGAGGCGTACAGTGAAGTCGTGCTGCCAGGTGCTTGCATCGATCTTGATGCCGGTCAGCTGCTGGGCACCGTCGAACACCACCAGGAAGTTGCGCGTCACGTTGTTGCCGATCTGGTCAGGCAGGACGTTCTTGCGCTTCTGTTGCAACGGCACGTAGGCGACCGACAGCAGCACGTCGTCGCTGGTCTCCAGGCCGATCCAGTTCCAGTCGAAGTCACCGATATCGGTGCCCATCAGCAGGCTGTACACCACCTGATTAGGGTTCACATAGCCCTGCTGGGTGATGTTTGCGGTGTAGACGATCTGGGCCGCTGGCGGCTTCACGCCGGCGCGATTGACCGGGCCGCTCACATTGAGGCCGGGCACGTTGGCCAGCACGAAGCGGGCCACGGTCAGCGGCAGGTTGGCCGCTTGTTTCTGGGCGATCAGTTTCTCGCCGGCGAGGGTGATACTTGCAGCCATGAGGGCTCCTAAAGGCTGGCGACCAACGTTTGCTGATCGTCATTGAAATCCACCAGGGCAACAGCAAGCCGCACCGGGGTGATGGTTACGAAGTCGTACCGGCGACAGGTGCGCCCGTACTGACGGATCAGCACGCGCAACAGGTCGGGGTTCTCGGACAATTGGGAATCGCTCAGGGTGAGCAGCACGACGTCCCAGTCGCGTTCGGGCAAGCGTTCCTGAATCTCTACATAGCCGACGCCCAAGCGCTCCAGGATGCGTTTCAAACCGGCAGTGCTGCCGGCGTCCACGGAGTTGATAAAGGCGTACTTGACCCGCAGACGGAACAGGCTTTCAGGTTCGGCGGGAAACCGCGTGACATCGCGCTGCCAGGCCCACAGCTCCAAAATAGACAGGTGGCACGTGTCCGCGTCTAACTGCAGGTACGGCCAGCGCAGCCACTCGGTGGCCTGTTCCCACCAGAGCTGGGCGGTGGTGACCAGCTTGGTCAGCTCCAGCCCTTCGAGCCAGAACGGCAGCTTGAGCTTGATCATTGCAGGACCACCGCCAGGGTGCTGATGCGCGGGATGTCCAAGGCCGAGACGATGTCGCTGTTGGCGAACCGCAACGAACTGATATCCGGAAACTGAACGTGCAGCTCTTCGGTCAGGCGGCTGAAACTGAAACGTGACTGGGGAAATGTCCGAGTCGGCGCGTAGTCACTCTGGGTGCTTTCGCGGAACGCGGCGCGGATGAACAGCCCGACCTCAGCCTGCAGCGTCTGCAGCTGCAGCGCTGTCAGGTTCGCCACCGGCCAGACCTTGACGCTGATCACGTGCAGAGTTTCAGGCATGGCCATGGCCAGCAGATCGTCGCCGTGGCCATGGTTGCCGCCGTCGCGGATAGGCGGTGCAGGTTTCACCTGGACTCTCGCTGCAGCACCCTGGGCCGGCGCAGATCGAGCGACCGCTGCCGGCAGTTGTGGACCCGGTACAGGTGCTCCCACCTGACCGGGCAGATCTGGCACCTTCGGCGGCTCTGGCAGATCACCAAACGTGGTTTCTATGTTGATGCCGGGGATCTTGTTGGCCATCTCGATCAGGCCATTGATTGCGCCCTTGGCCACGCGCATCGGCGTGTCAGCAATGCTCACGGCGGCATTGGCCAGCCGACCGGCCAGCACGCCCAGGTTGTTGCCGTGCAGTTGCGGTACCGGCAGAACCCGAGGCGCAGCCAGGCCGTCGACGATGGCTTTCTGCTCGACGACGTAAGCGCTCCAGCTCAGCTGCGGTGCAATGCCGGCAGTGGCGGCCATCACGAAGACGCGGCGGCCCAGCTTGTTGCTCAGGTCGTTGGCTGCAACGTGCATCGCTGACAGCTCGGCCTGAGTGGTTGCCGGGTTGACGATCACCACCGCTTCGAAGGAATAACTGCGGGTCGCGCTCTCAAGCGCCTGTTGCCAAGTGGTTTCGCCTGCAATCGGAGCAGCGATGCATGCCCAGCGATCGCCGCCGTTGCTGCGTGCTGCCAGGATTTGGGTTTTCAGGTCGCTGTCTGCAACGCCCAGCTGGACGTCCAGATCACTTTGGGTGTCCAACGGGACCAGCTTGCCGACGTTCTTGGCGGCGGGACCGATGAATAGGAAATAGCGTTCGATCTCGCTCACGGCACCCTGGCCGAGGTTGAGATTGTTAACGCTGACTTTGCCGAGTGCCATAAAGCGGTGCCTCGTTAGCGGGGTGAATTAAGGATTTGTTGCAGCACCAGGTTCACCAGTTGGCTGGTTTCGCTGTCGCTGGCACCGAGGAACTGACGCGCAGGCAGCTGGATGTTCCAGCTTTGCGCACCGGTGGATTCGGCTCGTTCGTCGTCCAGGACGCGGATCAGCAATCCCGCTCTGGCGTAGTTCAGGTGTTGCTGGATCCACGCCACGGATGGGCGGGTCAGGGTCTTTTTGCCTTCCTGACGGGTCTTGAAACCCAGACGGCGCAGGCTCTTGGCCTGTTTTTCGGTAGCGGCGGTGCCCGGCGGAACCTTGTTCCACTGGCGCATCTGCGCGGCGGTGCGCCGTTCGGACACGCCGTTGTGCTGCTGCGAGGCAACCCAACGGGTCAGCGTGTTACGCCAGCCCAGCTCCGCTTCGGTACCGGTCAGGCGAGTGACATCGAGCAGCTTGCCCAGGCCGGTTTCCATCTTCTTCTTGCCCTTGGACGTGTCCTTGCGGGCCGCGAACGGCGTTCCATTCAGGTTCTGCTGATTGCGGATCCGCTGGCGGCTCAGACTGCGCACGCGCTTGGCAACGTTGTTCAACAGACGTCTGCGCTTGGGCGTCGGAAGCTCCATCAAGGCGAGCAGGTCCTGGGCTTCGAGCATGCCGCGAATGTCCAGATCAAAGGCCATGCCCGGTCACCTCGCAGCTCTCAGCCACCCACAGTTCGAACGGCACGAACGACCAGGTATTGCCGAACGCCTCGATCTCGCCGGCAGGATCCTCGGCCAGGTACTGCGCTTCGGTGAACATCAGCTTGATGTCGACGTCGGCCAGGTCGTTGTCGAGCATGACCACGTCGAACACCACGTTTGGCAGACCGTCGCGGTCCTGGTCGTGGGTTTCCAGCCAGCTGCCTACCAGCGCAAACAGGCGCGCCGGGTGATCCGCGAAACGCTCGATCGAGATGGTCGCACCGTAATTCATGTCACCCATGTGCATGCCTTGGGTGTCAGGTTTCCAGACCAGCTCGACCTGCACCTGGTCGGTCCAGCTGTCGAGCTGCTCAGGTGCAACCAATTGGCGCTCGAGCAGGTAGGCGGTCAACGCCTTGAGCTTGATCACAGCAGCGCCGCCGTGATGCGACCACGGCCCTGCAGCGACCGCACAGCAGCCTGGCTGAACGCGAGGAAGGTTTCGGACCGCTCTGGCAATTCCTTGCCTACGTTTTCGGCGCTTTCGCGGCGGTTGACCGTGGCGAACTGAGTCAGCAGGCTGGCTTTGGCGCGGCTGTAGACGGCGCGCTTATAGGTCGCCACTTGAAAGGTGCGCTCTGGCAGGATGGTGGTGTCTGCGGATTCAACGTTGGACACGCCAGCGCCCTGCCAGCGCGCTTTTAACTTGGCCAGGTCGGTATTGACCTCGACCATGGCCATGTTCAGATCGGCGGCCAGCATCTCTACCAGGTACTCCGCCGGCAGGCGGTAACCCTTCTGAAACTCGGTCACAGAGAGATCAGGCCAAAAGCCGTCGTTCTCGATCGCCTGTTCCACAAAGGTGGTGGGTTTCCCGGAAAAGCTCATTGCGGGCCGCTCAAATAGGGGCGGGAAAACTGTTTCAGTGGGTCAGGGCCATAAATGGTTGGCTCACATCCACAGTTTCTCGCCGGGGGGGTAGTCGGTTATTCGGTGCCGTTGCCGGCGTTTTCTTTGGCTTGCGCCTTGGCCAGCGCCTTGCGGCAGTCAGACAGGCGTGTCCCTACGCCGATGCTTTCGTAGAGCTGTTCGGCCCGTTCGAAGTGGTGAATTGCAACAGGCCAGTCCTTGCGGTGTAGCGCGATCATTCCCAGCAACTTGTGGTAGCGAGCCGGGATCCGCTCGAACAGCTGCCATTCGCCGTCGACACGGGGCAGCAGGTTGGAAACGTAGGGCTCAGGGCTGCGCCTGGCCTTGAATTCCGCCTCGGCCCAATCGATCACCTCGTCTGCAACGAAGGTCGGAATGTCGCGGTTGAAGCGCTCAGGCAGCGCCTGGCCCTGGGATATGGCGAAGTCGGCCAGCTCCAGGCCCTGGGTGAACTGCTCGGTGTCGAACAGCCAGATCAGGACATACACCAGCACCGAGTTCTGGAAATTCAATTCCGAATCGCGGTACCGCTGTACGTAATCCAGGTACTTGGGCAGCAGCTCGTCACGCTTGAGCAGCTGGCGCTGCTCGCGGCTGTTGATCGCGCTGATGCGCTCCAGATCACCCGCCAAGGCGTCTTCCATCAGCTTCAAATGCTTGCGTGCATTGGCAGGACTGGACAACGCGGTGTCAGCCGAATAAGCCATCTGTGCACCGGCGACCGCAGCCGCTGGGCCTTCTGCGATCAAGCGGCGTTTGTGCGCCAGTGCCAGGCTCATGCCTTCACCAATTCGACGTTTTCAGTCATGGCGAACTTTTCCAGCTGCTCGATCACATAGCCTTCGTTACGGCTGTTGTAATCCTCGACGCGGGAGCGCTTCGGGTTATCAACGGTCTGCTTGCGCCAGCTGGAGTCCTGGAAGTAGATCGACAGGTTGTCGAAGCTGGTGACCACAACGGCGTTGACCGGGAAGAACGGCACGCTGAAGCTTGGCAGACCGCCGTAGGTCGCGATGACCTGAGCGTCTTCGATGCGTTCTTTCTCGGTCGGCACGTCGCCTTGCTTGGCGTACAGCTTGGCCTTGTCGGCTGGCGTGGTCAGTCATTCAAGTACCAGGCCGAGCAGGTCAAGAAGCTGACGGAGCGCTTCAACGTTCAGCACATCGGGATCGACACGACCGGCATCGGCTACGGCGTCTTCGACCTGGTGCGCGACTTCTATCCGCGTGCGACCTCGATCCACTACAGCCTGGAAACCAAGAACCTATTGGTACTCAAGGCGCAGGACACCATCCAGGGCAGCCGCATCGAATGGGACGCCGGCTGGAACGATATCGCCCAGGCCTTCCTGACAATCAAGCGCGGCACAACCGCCAGCGGCCAGGTGACCTACAGCGCGTCGCGAACCGACGCGACCGGTCACGCGGACGTGGCCTGGGCGGTCATGCACGCCCTGCAGTACGAACCCCTCAACACGGACAAAAAGCGGCGCAGTCGCTACGCACTCACTGGATCAACTTCCCATGGCAAAACCCAAAACCCTGCAGCAGGAAAAACCGGCGCAACGGCCCATGCATGCATTCACGTTCGGTGCTCCGGAATCCGTGCTGACCGACAACATCGCGCAGTACCTGGGCGTGTTCGCCAGCGACGACGGTCGCATCTTCACGCCGCCAGTATCACGCAGGGGGCTGGCCAAGCTGCTCAAGGCCAACGCACACCACGGCGCGATACCAGGGTTCAAACGCAATCTGCTGCTGCGTGAGTTCATACCTTCAGCAGGCCTGTCAGTGGCCGATATGAGTCGGGCTGCGCTGGACTTCATGGTGTTTGGCGAAGCGTACTTCTACCGGGTGCCTAACCTGCTGGGCCAGACTCTGGAGCTGCGACACCTGCCGGCCATCAACATGCGGGTCAAGGTCGACGGTGGGTTCATCCAGTTGGCGCAGAACGGGCGAGAGACGGAGTTCGACGCGGAAGAGATCGAGCACGTCCTCAACTACGACGTCGAACAGAACATTTACGGCGTGCCTGAGTACCTGGGCGGTCTGCAGGCACTGCTGCTCAACGAGGCAGCAACACTGTTTCGCCGGCGTTACTACAGCAACGGCGCGCATGCGGGATACATCTTCTACACCAACGACCCGAACCTGACCGAAGAGGACGAAAACGAGCTACGTGCGCAGATCACGGCCAGCAAGGGCGTGGGCAACTTCCGATCGATGTTCGTCAACATTCCGGGCGGTTCCGAGAAGGCCATTCAGATCATCCCGGTGGGTGACTTCCAGGCCAAAGACGAACTGGAAAAAGTGAAGAACATCACGCGCAATGACGTGATCGCGGCTTGGCGCATGAACCCGGCGCTGGCCGGGATCATCCCGGAGAACAGTGGCGGATTCGGTGACATCGAGAAGATCGATCGCGTTTACACCAGCAATGAGATCAGGCCGATCTGTCAGCTGTTTGACCAGGCTAATGCGACGTTGCGAGAGGAGCGGCGGTTCGCCTGGAAACCATTGCCGGATATATCTGTAACGGCTTGATATGACCGAAAGCACAGATAATGCCATTACAGATATGGCAAAATAGTAGCCATGGGATGGCCCTGGGGAGGGAACATGCGGATTTATTGCACAACATGCGGGCACAAGGGACGGATCAGCTCACGGGAAGAAGTGACGAGGGCGTATGTGAAGTTGTACTGCCAATGCTTGGACGCCAGTTGCGGCCATACATGGGTGGCAAACCTGACGTTTTCGCACACGCTCAGACCGTCCGGGCAGCAGCTGGACGTGATGCTTTTTGATCGGTTACGGGATCTGACACCTGACAAACAAAAAGAACTGTTTGAGCAACTGGGTAGACAGGCCGTCGCCTAAGAGCGAGGCCGCCGATCACTGACCAGCGGCAAGACTTCGGCTTACTCAGTCTCTGGATGCAGAGCCAACGCTTCCATTAAGCGCAGTACCTGACCTCTTTCTTGGTCTGTAATCTGGCGAAAATACTCAACCAGCTGATTCTCAGCGTCGGAGAGTGAAACTCGCTGGCTCCCAATCAGAGTGCAAATTTCACTTCTCATAGCTGCTGTATCCAACATGCCTTAACTCCTTGATATGCATTGAGGAGCAGGCTTTATCGGATTAAGGCTGATGTTTTTTATGGGACAAAGGAAAGATAGTGTCCGAGCTACTAACGAATTTATTCAACGTCATCCGCCATTGCTTTCAAAAATCGCCGTAGCGCTTTCTGATCGCCCGCTGGGATTCGGCGGTACTGCTCAACAATTTGAGCCTCTTCAGCTGTGAGGCCTTGGACCTGCTTAACCCCCGTGAGTACGTAAACCGTATCGACGCCAAGGGTGGCAACAGCTGCGAGATAAGCTGTGTCGGGGTTTCGAGCGCCCCGCTCGTAGCTTCCTTGCGTATTACGATTCACGCCACCCGCCTCGGCTAGATCCTCTTGGCTCAGCGCCAAACGCTCGCGCTCCTCCCGCAGGCGTTCACCCGAAGACTTTTCATTCCCTGAATTCGATGCACAAATTTTCAAGCTATCCCTCTGTACAAGACCAAAATAACGTGCATAATCAGTACCGCTGAACACGAAACAACCCAAACAAACAGGAGTGAACGCACTATGCACGCGCCAGTTACGCCTGAGCAAGCCCGCGCTGCGCTTGATCGTCAGGGGATGAGCATCGCTCAATTTAGTCGTCTTCATAGCTTGAACAAGAATTTGGTCAGCGACCTTCTAAACGGTCGTAGAAAAGGTCGCCGAGGGGAGGCACATCGGGCCGCCGTCCTTTTAGGGATTAAAGACGGCGTGATTGAACAGTAATGACACGCAGCAGCAGGGAAAAGCAGAACATGAAAAGCCCAGTTCTAAAGACACGCCGCGAAGTAGTCAGCGCGATCATCTGCAGTTATCCAGGTGGACGGGAGTGCGCAGCTGCTCGTATCGGCTTGGCATTGAAGAAGTTCGATAACCACGCTTACGAGAACAACAACAGTAGGCCACTCAGTGACGCGCAGCTGTTCCAACTGGAGCAAGAAGCCGGTACCCAGTATTTGGCTAACTACGTGGCGTCCATGTATGGAGGTCTTTTCGTTCCGGTGGCTGATCCTGATTCGCTGGACAACGTCGAGATGTATGCCCTTTCCATTCAAGCGGCGGCAAAGCGTGGATGCGTCGACCAGGAGATCTCTAAGGAAACTCTGAAAAAGACTTCCAAATCTGGTGAAATACGCCAGTCCCAAGCACTGAACGGTTGAGTCCCGATGAAGCAGATGTCCTTCGCTGACGCCGAATACGCTGGCAAACGCAAACAAACCCGCCGTGAACGCTTCCTGATCGAGATGGATCAGGTCGTGCCCTGGAATGGCTTGGTCAAACTGATCGAGCCACACTATCCAAAGGGCGAAGGTGGTCGCCCTGCCTATCCGTTGATGGCGATGTTGCGGGTTCATCTGATGCAAAACTGGTTCGGCTACAGCGATCCGGCCATGGAAGAATCGCTCTACGAAACCACAATTCTGCGACAGTTTGCAGGACTGCACCTGGATCGGATTCCGGACGAAACCACGATCCTCAATTTCCGCCGACTGCTGGAGAAACATGAGCTGGCCGGTGGGATTTTGCAGGTCATCAATGGCTATTTGGGCGACCGTGGTTTGTTGCTGCGCCAGGGCACCGTGGTCGATGCAACGATCATCCATGCGGCGAGTTCGACCAAGAACGAGGACGGAAAACGTGACCCTGAAATGCACCAGACGAAGAAAGGAAATCAATATTTCTTCGGGATGAAAGCGCACATCGGTGTCGATGCCGAATCCGGTTTGGTGCATAGCGTGGTGGGCACGGCGGCGAATGTAGCTGACGTAACTCAGGTCGACCAGTTACTGCACGGAGAAGAAACTTACGTCTCTGGCGACGCGGGCTACACCGGTGTCGAAAAGCGTCCCGAGCATCAAAATCGCCAAATGATATGGTCGATTGCAGCGCGGCCCAGCAGTTATAAAAAGCATGCAAAGGAAAGTCTGATCGGGCGCATGCGTCGCAAAATCGAATACGCGAAAGCTCAACTGCGCGCCAAGGTTGAGCATCCGTTTCGAGTGATCAAACGCCAGTTTGGTTATACGAAAGTACGCTTCCGAGGCCTGCTGAAAAACACTGCGCAGCAGACCACGCTATTTGCTCTGTCCAATCTGTGGATGATGCGAAAACGACTGCTGAATACAGGAGAGGTGCGCCTGTAATGTGGACAATTGACGCTAAAAAGCGCTTGTCCGAAGAAAAAAGAGGAGTTGGGCGAGGCAAAGGTCTGATTTTCGATTGAAACGACGTTTTTTGAAACTTTGAAGCAACGGGAGGGTTAAAAAGTCTGCCTACTTCAGACCTTCCCTAAGGCTCTTGCCGACGGCTGCATTAGCGCAGCCGAGGCCGAGCACATTCTCAATGCACACAACCTGCACATGGCTGCACGTCATGCGGAAGTGTTGGCAGCTATCGATCTGTACCGCGCTAAATCAGGGACTGAAAAATGAACAACGTATCAGCTGATATGGATTATCAAGAGACCATCCGCGCTGCAGCTCAGACATTTATCGAGCGCCATCAGGGCGAGCACTTGGGCGATCTGGGCCAACTGCTCAGTCGAACGACCGATCACCTGGTCGAAAGCTTTGAGGTCAAAGAGTCTTTTGCAAACCATCTGGTGCACCAGGCCTACAGCAACGTTCTGGCAGTCATCGGTCGCCAGCGTATAGACCTTCAGGCAAGCGCAGAAATGACAGTAGTGATCAGTGATCCCATTCGAGGACTCGCTTGGTCTGTACCTGTTCATCTGATCTATGAACACCTGATCGCTGCCGGCCACGGCAAACCCGTCTCCCCCGCCACTTAAACACCCCCAAACATTGCCTGCCCCACTCCAGTGGGTATGGGTGAGCTGCGCCTAAATTCGAGGTTTAACGATGGCCAACGCCGTGATCGTCACCGCTCAATTGCCCCAGGCAGAGGCTCAAGCACTGCTTGAAGCACTGCGTGAACAGTATCGCCTGAGGCTCAATGAATACTGGTACGACGACCAATACCGCTTTGTAGCGGACGGCCACCATAACGGTCGAGCAGCGGTTTGGCCTGCATGACCTCAAGCGGCGGGGGATTACCGACACAGCCGGCAACCGCGCGGACAAACAGGAGGCCAGCGGTCACCGGGACGGGGCCATGATGGATGTCTACGATCTCAGCCTGCCACTTGTTAATGCCTCACGGACGTAAATCTAATGGATACGTAACAGAGGGATTTTCTCACACGCCTGCTTCGCATCGAGCGAGAGTGATCAGCAGCTGACGCATATGTGGAGACAGAGCAAGATGGAATGTCGAGAGAAATAGCGCCCACCCATATGTCGTGGAACCGAATGGCTCATCTGGACACTCACCTATCAATTTTAGGGTAGCTAGCCAGCTCCTTGATCCAAGAGCCATGTCGAAAACAATCTGAGGTACGTATGAAGATAAATATGGCAACGCCATCGATAGCTATCTTGCATCATCAGGAAAACCATGCTCCACAGGCAGCAAGCGCGCCTCAACCTGAGCATGGGCAAACAAATGAGCAACAGCCTCTGGACTTAGCATTGAGGCCCAGGGCACGCGGGATACATCCGTTTCTAGCCTTGATGTTGGGTGACAAAGGCTGCGCATCTTCTTCAAGTGTAAGTCTAGGAGATGATTCTACTACACAAGTTAACTTAGAAGATTTTGCGGTCGCGTCAAGAGATGTTAATCGAAACAACATCTGCGCAGGTCTTTCCACCGAGTGGCTTGTAATGAGCAACAGCGGCGACGCTGAGTCGCGCATGGACCACCTTGACTATAATGGAGAAGGGCAAAGTAACGGAGCACAGAGGCATCAGGTCTATGACGATGCTTTATCCTCGGCACTTTCAAATGACGATGAAGCGCCGTTTTTCACTGCTAGCACCGCTGTCGTCGAGAATGCAGGTTTCTCATTACGCAGAGAACCTAAAACTGTTCATGCATCAGGTGGTAGTACGCAATTAGCCCAAACATTGGCAAACGATTTGGCTCAGGCAGGTAGAAAGCACTTGCTAAGCTTGCGCTTTGCAAGCGTTCAAGGCCACGCAATCGCTAGTTCTTGTGAAGGAACTAGGTTCAAATTGTTCGATCCCAATCTTGGTGAGTTTCAATCATCCCGTAGTGAAGCCCCCCAGATGCTTAAAGCTTTGATCGATCACTATAACAACTTGAATTACGACGTATACTGCGTAAACGAGTTTAGAGTTTCTTAGTGTTGAGTCGGTAGGTTTCGTCCTGATTTATGGACATAGCTACGCGGATAAGTGCAACCGTTTTTAGTCGACAATTGAAAAGCATCAGATACCGCTATTTCGCTTTCGATTGATCCCTAATCAGTATTTCAAAAAAGGGGTGATGCCCGATATTTCCACGCAACTAGGCTCTGTACGAAAAGTCGCCGGCGAAGGTCAGGCAAGGCAAAAACGGGGTAGGAAGCGAAGTCTACGGGTTGTAAATGAGCATTCCGAGCCTGTTTTTAACGCAGCATTACCGATGCGTAGCCACTTTACGTACAGAGCCTAGGACCTGCAGTATTTTTTGCGCCCCAGCCCATCACTTGCCGAGCGGTGCCTCTGGCGTCCAGCAGACGCCGAAAAAGCCCGTAAGAGCAGGCTTTTTGTGGGAACGATTGAACATAAGGCGCGTTATGCGAAGTAATACGGGAGGTCGATAAAAGCTTCCTTGGCGCGTGCCTTAGCGTCTTCCCGGCGGGGATTAGGCTTTGAGGTCTCACCACGAGCGTTTGCCATGGCGGCCGCTATCCCGGTAAGTTTCTTCTTACCCAAGACATAACAGACCACAGGTAAATCACCACCATGCGGTTCCGCAGATGACACCACAGCAACAATCTTCCAGCCTTTCTGCAGAGCCTCATTTACCTCGTCCACTATAAATAGCTCTTTGATTTCGTCGACTTCGTGCAGTTGCATAGGTAATTCCTTGCAGGTCGGATTGGCAGCATAAGCCTAGCGCATGGCATATCGGCTTAGTGAATTTTCATGCTTGTTTTGTTCTCAAAAGCCAAGCGGACTGGCTCAACAGTTCACGCAGGTTCAGTTTGGAGCCCACGTAACAAGGAGGGAATGTGCCAAGCGTTAGGCGGGATGCAGGGAGGCACCACGTAATACAAAAACCTCTAACCCGTTGATTTACATATTTAAAGCATCTTCCTTGTAATCAGTAGGTCCCGGGTTCGACTCCTGGTGCCGGCACTGTTGGCGCTGATTGAAAACTGACCCACCCTGCCGATTGAAAATTGACCCAGGACGGATTGCTGATTTTTGCCCCAGCAATTGTGGATAAGCTTAGCAGCAGTGTTCCGATTGAAGACGCATCAAGCCCCACCGCATGCAGCAGGGCATTTATGGTGCGGATCAAAATGGCTCATCGTCCTCGATATCATTTCCGTCCTTTCGCTTTCGTTCGCGTGTTTTGATCTTTGTCTGGGCAGCCAATGTGCTGTGTTGTAGGCGGTAGGACTCGTTGCCCGTTTCGACGATGTGGCAGTGGTGTGTCAGCCGATCCAGCAACGCGGTGGTCATCTTGGCGTCGCCAAACACACTCGACCATTCCGAGAAGCTCAGGTTGGTGGTGATGACCACGCTGGTGTGTTCGTACAGTTTGGACAGCAGGTGAAATAACAGGGCGCCACCGCTTTGGCTGAAGGGCAAATATCCGAGTTCATCCAGTATCACCAGGTCTGTGCGCAGCAGTGCCTGGGCGATTCGCCCTGCCTTGCCATCGTACTTCTCACGCTCCAGCAGATTCACCAGATCCACCGTGGAAAAGAAGCGCACGCGTTTGTTGTAGGCCGTGATTCCGGATACAGCCAAGGCACTGGCCAGGTGTGTTTTCCCGGTGCCAGGGCCGCCGATGAACACGACATTCTGCGCGGTTTCAGTGAACGCCAAGCTGGATAGATCGCTGACCAGCCGGGCATCAGCGCTGGAAGCGCTGAAGTCAAAGCCAGCTAAGTCACGGTGCATGGGGAGTTTTGCCATGTTCATCTGATGATTCACCGAGCGCACCGCGCGATCCGCATGTTCCTGCTGAAGCAGATGTTCCAGCAGCCATTTCGATGAAGCCGTCGACGCTGTTCCTTGAGAGACCAGTTCTTCCCAAGCACTGGCCATGCCGTGCAGGCGCAGTTCTTTGAGTTCAGTCATTAGGTCACGCATTGCGATTCTCCTCATCGGTCGTACGGAGCCGGTCGTAGCGTGCTGTATTGGCAACCGGCGCCACTTTGAGTTGCAGGCTGGTTTCTACACAGGGAGGTGGTGCGGTGGAGGTCAGGCGGGCAACGACATTGAGGATGTGATCGGCGCTCAGACTTCCCGATTCAAGTACCAGCTCCACCGCCACCAGCACTGGTTCGAGACCGGCGATGGGCACAGCAGCCAGTACCTGCATCATGATTCGATCACCGTTGGTGTGACGCCTCAGTCCGCGTTTAAGAAGCTGTAACGGTTTTGGCAGATCAGCAAATGGAGCGCCATTGCGCAGTGCACCAGGCTTGCGTTCGATGAGTGGGATGTAGTGCTGCCAGTCAAAACCGATCTGATCTCGATCAAAGAGGCGCTCGTGACTGGCGATCACCGTTTCGTCGGCAATGACCACGATTCGCGAAGGGTACAAACGGCTGCTGACCCATTGATCCACACGCTCGCAAGGCACCGAATAACGATTGCGCGCCACGCTGATCAGGCAGGTGCTAGAGACACGGACGGTGCGTTCCACGTAGCCATCAAAGGCCGTCGGCATCGGCATCATTTCAGCCTGCTCCAGCTCCAGGGCTTCTGCCACCGTCAAACCGTTGTACTGCGGATGTACAAGTTCAGCCCAGAGCGTACGACAGCGTTGGCCGAGCCAGACGTTCAGCTCCTCGAAGGTATGGAACATGCAATTTTGAGCATCGAGCCAGATTCGCCTCCGGCTGTCTTGCACGTTCTTTTCGACGATGCCTTTCTCCCAGCCAGAGGCCACGTTGCAGAAGTCCGGATCGAACAGATAGTGCGCGCACATCACGGAAAACCGGGCATTGACCGTGCGGCCTTTGCCTTTGTTAACCTTGTCGACAGCCGTTTTCATGTTGTCGTAGATGCCGCGACGTGGCACGCCACCCAACGCTCCAAACGAACGTGTATGGGCATCAAACAGCATCTCGTGGCCTTGACTGGGGTACGCAACCAACCAGAACGCGCGACTTGCGCACAGCTTCATATGGGAGACCTGGATACGTCGAAACAGGCCACCGATCAGCAGGCCTTCTTCGCTCCAGTCAAACTGAAAGGCCTCACCGAGGGCAAAAGTCAGCGGTACAAAAGCGCGTACAGACTTGCCTTGCTCGCACCGCCAAGAGCGGACAAACGCCGTGAGCTGGCTGTAACCGCCGTCATAACCCTCGGCCTTGATCTGCTCAAAAAGTGCCTTGGCGCTCCTACGGTTGTGTTTTGGCCGGAACGAATCAGCCTTGAGCGCCTGCTCTAAGGTCTCGTGAAAAGGGTTGAGCTTATTGAAGGATGCGCACCGTTGGTACGCCGGTTGATTGGCTTCGGGCGCTCTGACCCATTTTCGGATGGTGTTTCTCGACAGCCCGGTACGCTTGGCTATCTGATGCAGCGAGAGCTTGTCGCGGAAGTACATCCGCCGGATTTTTCCCAACATTTCCATGCTGATCACCCTGTGTTCTCCTGCTCAAAAAGTGAGCAGAAGCAGTTGAACACCTGGGTCAGTTTTCAGTCGGCAGAACAGCCTCTACTGGGTCAGTTTTCGGTCAGCGGCAACAGCCCAGTACCTTGACAGCGCTTACTAACTGCTCGCGCGTGTTTTAATTTGAGGTGCCAACCAACTCTAGAAATGCTTGGCAGACCCTCCAGAAAGGACTGATATCAGTCTGGAGCCTATCCTTTTGAATGACCGTTTTTGGCCGGCTATCAAGCGTTGCTCGGTTTAGCCATACTTGTCCTTCCAAACGTGGAGAACATGTCATGAACATCAGCGCTATCTGACCCTACATCAAGGGTATACTCGGTGGGGTCCGTGGCGCGGATACGGTCAGTGAACTTTAGCTTAAGTATCGTTGCGTATGTACCCACTCTCTAATACTGGAGTGACGACCACTCAGTGCACTGACGTGCAGCTGTTAAGACTCATGCCTATCTGGACTGAGTAGTCTGCCGAACGGATCTGCAGTCTCAAACCCAAAGTTTCAGGGCAAATGGATTAGAACTAGAGTTGTCCGACATCACTCCAGGATAGAAGTCGCTAAGCTGTGGAGTAGATTTTCTCAAATTTTAACTTAATTTCAGCCTGGGAAACTGGATGGGCCATACCTACAGAAACTTATAAGTAAAGTACGGCCTACATTGACTTCGCTGACAATTACGGTTTTTTTGGTTTCGACGCCTTTGTTATCCGCTTTGCCTTAACGGTAGGCACAGCCATATCGTATTGTTCGAGCCTCACAGAGTTCAATGTTGCAAATGGAGGAAGATCAGTCATGGCATCCTTAACCCGACGCGCATCGTACAAACAGGTAAACGAGACATCTGTGTTTGCATTAGCATAGCCCTTAGCTTGGGTAATCCCTTCCTTAGCCCATTTAAGGTTGCTGTCAAAAGATCTTTTAGGTGACAGCACCTTAAGTTCAATTACAGTATTAACCTGAACATTTGAGCCCGGACTCGTTTCCCTTTGTGTGTATATATCAGTTCTACCGCCTTGATTGCTAATTTCTTCATTAACAAATACACCAGACCGGCGATAGAATGACCTCAGATATGTTAACAAAAAAGATTGAATTTGCCTCTCTGGAGATGTACGTAAATCATACTGAGTTTTCGCAGTATTAAGCTCCCACATGGTGCGAGCCGCAATGGCAGTAGACGTGCTCAGATACTCATGATGAAAGTCATGTAAATCTTTCGCTAACCCATTCGGGGTGACCGCGTGATCTGTAGTTTTAATCAAACGCTCTTCAGGTTCATGAATCCATTCGCTTAATGGCTGACCTGCACGATGAAACTGCATAGCCTGCTGACCGAATTTTCCGACGACAAAGGTATGAGCATCTGAAAGATAAGCTTCTACGAAGTCGTAAGCTTCATCCACGGTCAAGGTTTCGGACAGTCTTAGCATGGTCCTGAAATTCTGATTACATATGAGAATACCTTCACCGACGGTGCCTGATCGTCTCCTGGCTTTGGTGACGCCCCCAGAGATATAGCCTTCGAATCCCCAGTAGATATCTGGGGTCTCTGCAAAAATAATCAAAAGTGCCCGGTCCGCGCAGCCATAGTCGCCAGGCGAGCGCACACTTTGCCAATAACGATAGAATTCGATGGCTTCCTGAATGAATTGGTCCTCTGCGCTGCCAGAGTTACCAGGACTTAGTACCTCGAGATGACTTTTCTCGGAAGACGTAAACATCGACTCATTAGTCATCTAAGCGACCTCTGCTCGAGACCGCAGGATTGACTGGTAGGCGCCTAAGACATCCTTTTTATTAATAAGAAGCTTTTCGCCAAGAGTAGACTGAATCAAATTTAGCCCCTTTACCGTCGGCGTACTTTCGTCTCCTTCCTCTTCAATAATTAGCATATCACCCGGTCTGTTTAAGGCAGAAACGTACGTCAAATCTTGCACAAGCATCCGATCAAGCGACACGTCTTCCCTATCTTCTGGAATGTCTTCGGCCTCCAGCGACTGCACGGCTCCTAAGCAAATATCCAAGAGGAAGCTATAAATCTTCATGCCCATATCTGTCTGCCTAAGAACATTGCAAACTTGTAAACCATTCCTCGTTAACTTAAACATACCTTCGAACTGTAGATCCTTAGGAGAGGGATGTGCCTCGAAATCAGTAACGACGACCAAGTCGGCAAAAACTAGATGCCCCAATGCCAAATGTGCCGCCCGATAGTACGGCCCATGAGTGGTTCGCTGAGCTCGCTGGCGTAACGGCTGCAGCCCATAAAAGCGTGCCGAGGCAAAAGACATAAACAACAGTGAATGCAGCCGAGCCCTACTTAATGAGTTCAAACCTGCTGCTTCAGCCGCAGTAATCAAAAAAAGTACCCACCTTAAAAATTGCAGTTTCTCATAGTCTCGTTTGAGCAGAGTCTTATCACTCAACATTTAAAAATCTCCCAAGCTCTTCGCTTAACAATTGAGCAGCCTGACCATGGGCAAGCGCAGCAGGTGATGGAGTCAACTCGAGAAGGTTTATAAAATGATTTGATCTTAGGCTGGATAGCTTCGACGTTTTCCCATTTGTATCCACGAGCCCCAGGAGCGCCGGAATCATTTCAGTGCCGTTCAGGTTGGATGTTGCAATGACCTTTCGCGGCGCTGTAGAGTCCTCTGGTGCAAAACTGCGCATCAAATCGGCCGCTCGCCGCATAAACCAACTATCCAGACTTGCCTCAGGAGTTTCGATCACCAACATCTTATTGCCTTGGTTGTTGACCATATCTAGCAGGGTCATGCGGAATGCGAGATCAAGAAATTCCTTCTGAGACTCCGATACACTGCTGCTATTAGAGCGCTCGCTCAGTAATTTATGCGTACTAGAGGTCATTTTAATCGTAAATGCTGGGATATTAACGCGATCAGCGCCAGTGGCGATTTTGAAGGGCGTTTGACGACTGAACGCCACACTTACTTGCTCTTGTAGAAACTCCATTGCGTAATTCGTAAGTCGAGCTTCGAGATCAGCTTTGAGACCTGACATCTTTTCCTGTGCGCTATCAACCGCAGCCCGATACTCTGCTGTGTAGTTTTTGCGGTTCCTGGATAGTTCGTCCAATTCAGCCTGCTCTCTGTCCATCTCCGAGTAGACGTCATATGCTTGCTGTCCTTGATCGGCTGGACGGAGGGTATCCATTGCCTCGACAACTTGTATGGATAATGCACGCTTCGTTGTGGCGGACCTCATGAGTGGTGTGACTCGGGTGATATGCTCCGCAATATCGGCCAACTTATCTTTATTCGCCGAAAGACTATGCCTAATTGAGTCCATACTATCTTCGATTTTGCGAATCTCGATGGAGCTTATTGGTGTGACGTTGGCAGAGTTTGTTGCTGCCGTCTGAGAGTCGCAGACAAAACAATGCCCCTTTCGAATTTTCTTACTGATCCCGGGCATTTGCTTTTTAGATTTCGTACCACATATAAAACAACCACAACCCGTGGCATAGCCTTGCATCAAAAAACGCTCTTTGTCTTTCAGCGTTGGCAATGACTTTAAAATGAACTTAGCCTCTGCTTGGGAAAACTGAGCCTCTAGTTCAGCAAGCCGAATTTCCCCATCGTCGCTCTGTAGCAAAAGCTGCCTTTCTTCTTTGTACAATGAATCATATTCTTCTTTTATCCTAAGGTACTCGACCTCAGCCTCAGCAGCTGTTTCTCTCGCCTCCTTCAACTGGCCTTCTGTGGTCTCAGCCTCAATTGAGATAGTGGGACGTGCTGGGGAAGGAAGTGAATCTCTTTTCCGGTTAAATATATTAGTTCTGTTGCGATATTCAGAATCTATCTTTTGAATTGCGGCGAAAAGTCTGTTCAGGGTTTCGGCAGTCGACTTATCAAAAAATAGCACTTTGAAGAATTCAAACTGCGCTGCGGGCTCCCAAAGCAGTGGAAGACGATCTTCGCCAAAAAACTGTAGGTACCTTACTATCATATGAAAATCGTACGCTGAGAGTACGCCGCTCATATCAGCTAACTCTTCAATAAAGTCGGTTTCACTGCTGTGAACATGCTTGCGACCGGATATTTTCACACTTTTAATGCGCATATCCCGCATGTATCGCGCAACTTCTATTTTCCTTCCACCAACACTGAAGTGCAACGTGGCGAAAGAGTCTTCGCCAAGCTTCTCGGGCACTCGGCTCGAGAAAAAATCAAATTTCTTCGGTTCAACCAAACGTCGCTGGCTTACACGGCCCACATTTTTTGTGGCTTTTTCTGGATTGCTTGGTCCCAACAGCATCCTCAGCAATAACGTCAGTAACGTGGTTTTACCTATGCCGTTAATGCCTGCGATGACGCTAATCCCGTTGTCAAAAATGATATCTATGCCGCTACCGTGCTTGCCTGGATAAAGTGAAAAATTCCGGACTACCAATCGTTCAATAACGGGAAGGCTGATGCTGGTACGCACATTTATCTCCTTATATATATGCTGCTTAACGCGAGGTCTCAACTGTCAGCAGCGGCGGAGCCGCTTAATGGCCCGCAGGGCTTCTGTCAGAGCTTTCGCATCCTCTTCCGTACCCTCCCAGACACTGTCCAAGAGAAGGGCGAGACGAAGTCTAGTTGATTTTTCTGGCTAGTCATGAGCCGGCTGGCGCGACAAAAACGGAACATTGGCGTCGCAGCACATCTTCTGTACTGACTCGGCACGCATGCCGAACTCGCCTTTGTATATTCGGCCCACCCAGCTTTGCGAGACACCATAGCACTCCGCTACCTGTGCCTGTGTCAAGCCTTTCGTAGTGAAAAAGGCGGCAAGTGAGCATCAGATAGCTTCTGCAGCATCTTTCCGATTCATAAAAATATACGCATATTTTTTTAAATATGCGTATATTTAGCACAAAATTTCTAGTTGTTGCAATTCGCTTGAAATGATAGGGGACGGATATGCAGATCGCTTTCGATCAATGGACTAAAGGCCGCAAGATCAACACGTTAGGGACAAATGCCGGCGCAGAAAAGCTCCCTTTTCAGACATGGCGTCATTTCAAGGAAGCATTCGCGCCTGAGCTCGTTGCGCGAGCGGTAAGAGAAAGCCACCTCCCTGTTCGCACATGTATTGATCCTTTTGGTGGGTCAGGAACGACTGCATTGGCTTGTCAATTCCTAGGAGTTGAGCCCGTTACGATGGAGGTCAATCCCTATCTAGCCGACCTTATTGAAGCCAAACTTTCTCCATATGACGGCTCATCGCTGACTCATGACTTAGGCCAGATTATTCGCGCGGTTCGTCGTATGCGAGGAAATCACGATCTGAGCTGGCTGCCGGCTACATTCGTCGCGCCAGGAGTTAATAACCGCTGGCTTTTCGAATATGAAGTTGCTCAAAAGATCGAGTCGTACCGAATGGCAATTGCCGGCCTATACAACCCAGTCCATCAAATGTTCTTCAGAGCAATTTTGGGTGGGTTTCTGGTTGAAGTGAGCAATGTCCTAATCAGTGGCAAAGGTCGCCGCTACAGGCAGAACTGGCAGTCGAGAAAGCATACGGCCGACGCGGTCGATCAGCAGTTTCTGACAAGGGTACAAAAAGCATTGTATGAGATCGCTCGCTACGCTTCCCGACCCGTTTCGCAGTACACGCTAATTCGCGGTGATTGCCGTCAAACGATCTCGAAAGCGCCCATGGCGGATCTTGCTGTCTTTTCCCCACCGTACCCCAACTCATTCGATTACACCGACGTTTACAATATTGAGCTATGGACTCTGGGATACCTTAACGACTCCGCAGATAACAAAAACCTGCGGCAATCTACATTGGCTTCGCATGTACAGACTCTGCGCACCTATGCACCGCGTCCGATCGGCTCCAACACGTTGGATGCCGTATCTGAAAAGCTGCATGCTAGCCGTGGAGTTTTGTGGAGTCGCTGGATTCCAAACATGGTTGATGGCTATTTTGCTGACATGTCGGGGGTGATGAACGCTTTAGCTAGCCGATTGCCCGCTCACGGTGAAATTTGGGCGGTAGTGGGAGACAGCCTTTACGCGAATATCCACATTCCCGTAGCTGAAATTTTGACCGAGCTTGCTCCCACATGCGGATTTGAAGCTATACGCACAGAGGCGTTTCGCTCGATGCGCTCTTCGGCACAGCAAGGCGGCAGGGAAGAATTGGCAGAGAGTTTGATGGTTTTCCGCAAACTATAAAACTTCAGAGCTGCCGACCAGAAGTTTATTCAAACTACTATGAGCCGGCATAACTCTATACGCGGCGCCATGCAACTGAACGGCATAAAAAGGCGAACTGAGTAGTATCTAATTGCCGGCTGAGACCAGCGTAGTCAGCATGGAGAGGTGCCTATGAGGTCATCATTCCCTACATCGGATAACGCTCGAGGCGAGGCTGTCCCATTGGACCAAGGAGATCGCTTCAGGCGAATCGGACCTTTACGTCAAAGTCGACAGGTTAGACCGGGTCTTGGGCTGGATGGCAACCGGGGCTGACAGGGAACATCCCGAAGACCGCGGCGTCTCGGAAATACAGGCCATCTATGTCAGCCCAATGCAAACACGCCAGGGCATTGGGCGAGAGCTGTTCGACCATGTGATGCCTCTCTTTCAATCCGCTGGCCGCACCAGAGTTGTCGTTTGGGTGCTGGAGAGCAATGCCCCTGCCATCGATTTTTACCATCAGCGAGGGTTCGCAAAAGAGCCGATCAAAACCAAGACGATCGAACGAGACAATGTCAGGTTGGTCGAGATAAAACTTGAACTGTTCATCACGACACCGTCCTCAACGGTGCCCTGCTCACCTTAGTCAAGCCTGCAGCTCAATAAGCACTCCCCGTAGGCCGCACCACAATCTCGCTCACATCCACCCCGTCCGGCTGCTCGACCGCATAAACAAGCGCACGTGCGATCGCATCCGGCTCCAGCGCAACCTTTCGAAATGCTTTCATCGCTTCGCGCGCGGTCTCGTCGGAAATCGAGTCGGCCAGTTCTGATTCGACCACGCCTGGGCAGACGACGGTGACGCGGATTTTGTCGGTTTCCTGCCGAAGACCATCGGAGATGGCACGAACAGCGAATTTGGTGGCGCAGTACACTGCGGCGGTCGGGGAAACGGCGAGGCCGCCGATGGACGAGATGTTGATGATCTGGCCATGCCCTTGCGCTTGCATGCTCGGCAGCACGGCGGCAATGCCGTGCAGTACGCCGCGCACGTTGACGTCGAGCATCTGGTTCCACTCTTCGATTTTCAGTGCGGCGAGCGGCGACAGGGGCATGACGCCGGCGTTGTTGATGATCACGTCGATCTTGCCGAACGCGTGTGTGGCGAAGTCGACAAAGGCTTGCATGTCGAGCGCATCGGTCACGTCCAGCGCGCGGAAGCGTGCCGAGCCGCCCTGCGCTTCGATGTCTGCCGCCAACGTCTGCAGACGCTCGATGCGCCGAGCGCCCAGCACCATGTGTGCGCCCTTGGCCGCGATGAGTCGGGCGGCAGCTTCGCCAATGCCGCTGCTGGCACCTGTGATCAGTACGACCTTGCCTTGAATGTTCGACATGACTGGCTTTCCTCGTGAGTCATCGTTGGCTCAGTTTCAGCGCGCGGCTCAAACTGATTGCGATGACCATGCTACGAGTCGCTCATCACTGCGCGCATGCCGATACCTGCGCGACACTTGCCTATTCCTGTCTGTGGGTCTGCCTTACGCTGAATCGCCGCACAATGGCCGCTATGATGGAGTTCGATGCAAAGGAAAGGCGTGCAGCAACACTGACTTTGGGACGGGGTTCTTCATGGATACACACAATGCCGCGAGCGCTCCGGGCACCGATGTTTGCCGGGCTGAAATCATCCAGTTGCTGACGCAGCGCTTTGCGGCACCCGGTGTTTATGAAACCGCTATTGCACCGCTGCACGTTACCCGCTGCGACGCGCCGTCCGAGCTGATTCATGCGCTGCATCGGCCAGCCCTTTGCGTGATCGTTCAAGGTCGCAAGGAGGTTGCGCTGGGCGATGAGCAGTATGTGTACGACCCGCTCAACTACCTGATCGTCGCGGTGACTGTGCCGGTCGCCGGGCGCGTGCTTGAAGCGAGTGGCGAGGCACCCTATCTGTGTATTCGTCTGGATTTCGAGCCTGCGCACATTGCCCAGCTCATTGCGGAGGCGCCACTGAACGGCGTTCCGGACGAGCCGCAGCGGAGCCTGTTTCTTGAGCCGATGGATCAGCCATTGCTGGAGACGGTGTTGAGGCTGGTGCGCCTGCTCGACACGCCTCGCGACATCGGCATGCTCGCGCCTCTCGCACTTCGGGAGCTCTACTACCGGCTGCTGCGCGGCAACAACGGGCGGCGACTCTACGAAATCGCGGTCGGGGATTCGCAGACGCATCGCGTTACGCGGGCGGTCGACTGGCTGAACAGTCATTACACCGAGCCGCTGCGCATCGACGAGCTAGCGCGCATGGCCAACCTGGGGAATTCGACGCTGCACCACCGATTCAAGGCGTTGACGGCCATGAGCCCGTTGCAGTATCAGAAAAAGCTGCGCCTGCAAGAAGCTCGACGGCTGATCATCAATGAAGGCCTGGACGCCTCCAGCGCCTGCTATCGCGTCGGCTATGAAAGCCCTTCGCAATTCAGCAGGGAGTACAGCCGCCAGTTTGGCTGCCCGCCCTCGACGGATCTCAGCAGAGTGCGGCAGATTGGCTGACCTCCCCGTCCGGCATCAGCGTCCGGGCGCGGCCAACCGCGCATATTGGTCCTGACTGATCCACCCGGTAAACGAGCGATCATTGGCATTGATGAACTCGACCTGAGCCGCGCCATCCTTGAATGCCAGAACCCCGACAACGTCATCCTTGACGATATAGGCGCCTCGGGTGGCTTTGGCATTCGGTGTTTTTTGCAGCCAGGCCTTGTCCGCGGTGACGGTCACCAGACCGACCCACTGTTTGCTGGCGGTCCGGGTCAGATCCATGCCGGTGACGATGTCCGGTACCAACACGTTCATGCAGCCAGGGTGCTGCCGGCCTTGCTCTATCGTCAGAACCACGCCATCAGCCGAGGCCTTCAGTGTTCCTGGGTAGACGTCATCAAGCCAGGACGACACCGCTGCGCCCTTCCCGGCCTCGACCTTGCCTTGCAGATAGAACGCACAGCTGAATGCCTCGCCGCGCGTCTCCGAGTAATAACCCTCGACTTGATGATCAGGCGTCACGGCCAGCATCAACTGCTCGTATTTGCCGGAATGCAGTGCCGAGTCCTGAGCGAAAACCGACGTGCCAACACACAGCAATAGAGTTGCGGCCAGGGACCAGCGAGTAAGGGGACGTTTGTCAGTCATGCTTCCATCCATAGAACGTTCGAGTAGCCGGGAAGAGTGGCCAGTCCATGACTGGCGCGCCGAGTCGTTAGCGTATTTCGGCGCGCAACTGTATCACTGAAATCAGGGGCGATTCATGGCTGCGACGCGAACGCCAGTACACGTTTGAGCATCTCGTCACAGGCGTCAAGTTGCGCGACGCTGATGAACTCGTCCGGCTTGTGCCCTTGCTCCATGCTGCCTGGTCCGCAGACCACAGCCGGAATGCCTGACTGGTCGAACAACCCGCCTTCGGTTCCGAACGCCACTGTGCCAAACGCTCGGGAGCCACAGAATCCGGCAATCAATTCCGCCGCCTGGCTGTGCTGGGGAATATCCAGTCCCGGATAGCTCGACAGTTCAGTGAACCGGATCTCGCTCCGGGCACTGACGGCCTGCATGGCCGGCAATAGTTTTTGCTCGGCGTATACGTGCATGGCAGTAACGATCTGCTGCGGGTCCAGGGTGGGGAGCGCACGCACTTCGAAATCGAAACGGCACTGCTCGGGCACGATGTTCAAGGCCGTGCCGCCGTTGATCACGCCGGTCTGAATGGTCGAAAACGGCGGATCAAAGCGCTCGTCAAGGGCATCAACTGCTCGTAATGCTTCGCCCAGGCGACCCAGTTCACCGATCAACTGCGCCGCATACTCAATGGCGTTGACGCCACTGGGCGCGTGGGCCGAGTGGCAGGCAGCACCCTGTACATCGCAGCGCACCGCGACCTTGCCCTTGTGGCCGAGCACCGGCTGCAACTCCGTCGGCTCGCCAATCACACACAGCATCGGCTTCACCGGCCGCGCCCGCAGCGATGCCAGTAACGAGCGTACGCCCAGGCAACCCACTTCCTCGTCGTAGGACAGTGCGATATGCACCGGCATGTGCAGCGATGCCTGGGTCAGCGCCGGAACCAGCGCCAGCACGCAGGCAATGTAGCCTTTCATGTCCGCAGTGCCACGGCCGTAGAGTTTGCCATCCGCTTCGCTCAGTTCGAACGGCGGGAACGTCCATGGCTGGCCGTCGACCGGCACCACGTCAGTGTGGCCGGACAATACGATGCCTGGCACGTCAGCCGGGCCGATGGTGGCGAACAGATTGGCCTTGGTTTTCTGCGCGTTGTAGATCAACTCGCAGGAGACGCCGAAGCGCTCGAGGTATTCACCCACAAAATCGATCAGGGCCAGATTCGATTCGCGACTGGTGGTGTCGAAGGCCACCAGCCGCGCCAACAGCTCGCGGCTGGAGCTCATCGCTCGTCTCCCGGCACGCCGTAGCCTGGTGCGCCAACCGGGTTCAGGGCGCGGTCGAGGTAATCCTGCATTTGCGGCTGGTAGGCCTGCCAAAGACGCTTCAGCTCGCCTAGCGGGTCGTGCTCGGCCCAGTCAACGCGCAGATCGACGATGGGCCAGGACTGCTCGCCCACGACTTTCAGCGCCGCCGAATGGACCGGCCCTGCTTCGCCGCCTGCTGCCAGACCGGCCTGCATCGCCTGTAACAAACGCTCTGCCAAGTGCCCGGTTGCCTGCTCGAAGCACTGAATCATTGCGTCGATGACGGCCTGGCTCGCCAGCATGTTGCCAGCCACCACGCACTGATCGCCGCTGCCCGCGTTGTTGATGCCCAGTGTTTCGCTGCCACTGAAATGCGCGACTCGCCCCTGATGATCAATCGCCGTGATCTGCCGATACTCGCTGAACGGGCTGGCGTTCATGACCTGGTCCAGCGCTTGAGAGGCAGACATGCCCTGCTCCATCAGGTCCAGCGTTTGCGGTCCCAGGGCCGGCAGTGTGATGTTCTGCGACGACACCGCGCCGACGCCCGCACGCAGCCAGGGGCAACGCGCGCCTACGGCAATGCTCGACGAGCTGATGGCAATGCCCAGCTGGCCGGTTTTGGCACAGCGGGCGGCAATGGAAAAAGTCATGGGCAACAGTCCTTATTCAGGGATCACGGCGATCACGTCGATTTCCATCAGCCATTGCGGCTGCCCCAGCGCCGACACCACCAGCCCGGTGGAGATCGGGAACACGCCTTTCAGCCACTTGCCCACTTCGTGGTAGACCGGCTCGCGGTAGCGCGGGTCGGTGATGTAAGTGGTGGTCTTGACGATGTGCGACAGGTCACTGCCCGCCTCTTCGAGCAATTGTTTGACGTTTTTCATCGCCTGCTGCGCTTGTGCAGCCGGATCACCGAGGCCGACCAGATTGCCGTCGAAATCGGTGCCGACCTGGCCCCTGACGTACACGGTATTGCCCGCGCGCACCGCCTGACACAGGTCGTTGTTCAGACTTTGATTGGGGTAGGTGTCCTTGGTGTTGAACATGCGGATACGAGTATGAGTCGGCGTAGTCATGGGTAACTCCTGGGGGCATTGAGCGCGATGATCAACCGTTGACGTTGCGCAACGGCACGACGGGGGTGGCACGTTTGCCGGCGTCATAGGAACGGTATTTGTGCTGCGTGGCGATCTGATCGGCGACGTGTTTGGCGTCGTGCCATACGCCCCAGATAAACGCGGAGCCGCGGCGTGACAGCCATGGCAGGCCGACGAAGTACAGGCCTTGCTCGCAGGACACGCCACGCTGGTGACGAGGTTTGCCTTTGCTGTCGAAGGCATCGACCTGCAGCCAGCTGTAATCCAGGGCATAGCCGGTGGCCCAGATGATCGACGTGACGCCTGACTCGATCAGGTCCAGCTCGCTGAGCGGATGGGTGATGCACGGCGCATCCGCCACGCGTTCACGGGCCGACGGCTCCAGCGGCAGGTCCAGGCCATTGCGTGCGGCGTAGGCATCAGCGGCATCGAGCAGCGACAGGTAGTTCGCGTCGCCACTGTCGAGGTTGCTCACCAGATCGTTCTGGAAGTGCACCTTGTTGCCGACGAAGCTTTCGGTCAGGCCCACGAGGTTCATTCCGGCCTGAGCCAGCCGGCGGAAGTCGACCGTGTAGCCGCCCCTTGCACCACTGACCGCGATGGTCACGTGCTCCTTGCCGGGCTGCATGGTTTCGCTGTCCCACAACCCCAGCACACCCATCCACCAGCAGAAATCCCGGCCGCGATAGGCGCGCGGCGGACGGTCGTGAGGGCCGACCGACAAGTACACTTTGCGACCCGAGAGCAGCAGCTCCTCGGCGATTTGCACACCCGAGGAACCAGCGCCGACCACCAGTACGCCGCCCTCGGGCAGTTGTTGCGGATTGAAATAGTGCGCCGAGTGGATCTGATGAAGCGCCTCGTTAACCGGCGCAATCGGCGGGATGACCGGTTTCTGGAACGGCCCTGTCGCCGAGACCAGATGATTGACCACATAGGTGCCGGCACTGGTTTCGACGGTAAAGCCTGCACGCCCGGTATTGCGGGTAA
This sequence comes from Pseudomonas cerasi, assembly GCF_900074915.1. Lineage (GTDB taxonomy): Bacteria > Pseudomonadota > Gammaproteobacteria > Pseudomonadales > Pseudomonadaceae > Aquipseudomonas > Aquipseudomonas cerasi. Next base: position 214,261 of record NZ_LT222319.1, on the reverse strand, counting down.
CGCGCTTGACCTCGACGCCGGTCTTGATCGGCGCATTGAATTTGCGGGCATAGCGCTCGAAGTACTCGGCCACTTGCTCCTTGCCCGCGAACCCGTCCTGATCCATGGCGAATTCAAGGCCGGGAAACCGGTCATGCCAGGCCGGACCGTTGGCTACCAGCGAGTCCCAGCGGCCACTGCGCCACGCCTCGGCAACGCGGTGTTTTTCAAGCACCAGGTGCTCGATGCCAAGACGGCTAAGGTGTTCGCTGGTGGCCACTCCGGCCTGTCCTGCACCTACGACGAGCGTATCGATTTCTATGATTTTTTCTGTCATCTCGGCATCCCTCGACAGGTGGCTTACGACCTGTTGGACGTAATGAAAAGTGTTGAAACGTCGATGCGCGGGCGCAAAAAGCCCTACGCCATCCGCAGACGCGCATCCAGTCAGTAGCAGGGGCGATCAGTCGACCAAAGAGGGGTCAGCCTGAATCATCAGCAGTTTCATTTCCTCGAAGTGCTGATGAGAGAAATCCGTAATCTTCTGCCAGTCACGGGCGGTCTTCTCGGCGACATCGTCCGCCAGCACCTTGAGCGGCTGGCCGGTGGACCAGGCCGTCACCAGAATCTGGCAAGCGCGCTCCAGGGTCCAGATGTCATCGAAGGCTTCGCCAACGGTGGGCGCGGTGACGATCACGCCGTGGTTGCCCATCAACAAGCGGCTCTTGTCCTCCAGCAAACCGGCCAGTCGAGCGCCCTCGGCGGTCGTGTCGGCCATGCCGCCGTAAAGCTCGTCCACCGCGATGCGGTTGAAGTAGCGCGCAGTGTTCTGATCGATGGGCGGAATATGCGGCTTGGCCAGGCACGCCACGGCTGTGGTGTAGACCGGGTGCAAGTGCAGCACCACGCGCGCATCGGGCAGACGCTGGTGGACCTGGCCGTGAATGGACCATGCCGTCGCATCGACATCAGGGCGATGCGCCGCGTCGGCATCATCGGCGTCGAGCAGCAACAGATCGCTGGCACGTATGCGTGAAAAATGTTTCCACTTCGGGTTGAGCAAAAACTGTTTGCCATCCGCCGAAATGGCCGCGCTGAAGTGGTTGGCGACCGCTTCATGCATACCCAGATGGGCGATGATGCGGAACGTCGCGGCCAGGTCTATGCGCGTCTGCTCTTCGAAATTAAGGGCCATGCTAATTGCTCTCCGGTCGAGCGTGCCTGCCGAACCTGCCAGGCACGTCCTTTGGTTGTCAGGGCTTGGGCATCAGGGCGGCGATGTCATCGGCTGTCGGTGCCTGGAACTTGTATTTCTCCAGCAACGCGGCGTATTCCGGGGTCTTGCTGTACTTCTCAAGGCCGTCTTCCAGGGCCTTGCGGACCTCGTCGTTGCCCTTCTTCACGCCAAAGCCGTTGAGCACCGGGTAAATCAGGGTTTCGGAAGAAATCACCACCCGGCTACCCAGTTTTTCGACCACGCCGCGGGCGACGGCTGCGTCAGTGATCTGCGCTTCGACGGCATGGGCCAGCATGGCCTGGGTGGTCTGTGGGTCGGTGCCGTACTCGCTGATGGCGATCGGTTGCAGGCCGTTCTTCACGCAGTAGTCGGTCGAGAGTTTTTGCAGTTGTTGCAGCCAGGAAGTGGCCGCCATGGAGCCGATCTTGTGGCCACAGAAGTCCTCTGGCGTCTTGGGCTGATAGTCGCTGCCCTTGACCGACAGAATCGCCTCGCCGCTTTTCAGGTAAGGAATCATGTCGATGACTTTCAGGCGGTCGGCGGTGATGTACATCGACGAGTTGGTGATGTCGAAACGTCCGCCCTGCAGCCCGCCGATCAGATTGGGAAAGCGCGTGTCGATGTTCTCGGCCTTGAGCCCCATGACCTTTGCCAGGCCGTCGAGAAACTCGATTTCGAAACCGGCGGGACGGTTCTTGTCCATGTATTCATAGGGGAAGAACGTCATGTCCGAGCCGGCGATGATCTTGCCGGGCTGCTGGAAAGCCGAAGCGGCAGACGAGGACATGGCAACCACCGCGCCCAGCAAAGCCAGGGCTACGGGACGAACAATCAGAGCTGACAGCTTCATAGGTATTCCTCATGGAGTCATGGAGATCAGGCAACGGCGGCGTCTTTTCCGGCTTGCTGCACAAAAAATGAAGCACCCTTGGGTTTCTGCGGCAGGCGGATATGGTTCTCGGTGCTGCGTACCAGACCGCTCTCCTGGCCAGCGACCATCAACCCGGCATGCTCGCTGGGCAAGGGGTTCTCACCGAACGGCAATGCGTCTTCAGCCGCATAGACGCTGATGAACAGCGTGCGCGGGAACTCGGTTTCATTGGGGCTTGAAGCATGCAGCAGGCGTGTGTGCATGAAGCACACCGAGCCCGACGGGCCATAGCAGGCGACCGGTTGCTGGCAATGCTGTTCAACCACCGCATCTTCCACGGCACCGGTGAAACGCTCGCTCTGCCAATGCGACCAGAGCGCCTGCTTATGGCTGCCAGGCGCCACGTTCAGCGGGCCGTTTTCGGGGGTCACATCGCTGATCATCAGCAACGCGGTAACCAGGTCATCGTTGCTGTGCGGTGTGAAGAGGAAGTCCTGATGCCACTTCACCTGAGTCGCGGTGTGCGGCAGCTTGGAGTTGATCTTGCTGTGATGAAAACGGGTGCCATTGCCGCCGATCAGCTGCGCCGCGATGGCTGCCATCCGTGACTGGAATGCCGCGTGCTGGTAGGCCGGCGAGATCTCCGTGGGCGAAGCCACGCGGCGCAGCGACGGGTGATCCGGCCGATGATCGCTTTCGATGTCGAAGCGCGGACGCCCGTCCTGAGTCTGCCCCCAGGCCTGACTCTGACTGCGGCTGTCGTCGACCCACTGGTCGAAGTCCTGCTGAAGCGCTGCCACTTCATCGGCTGCCAGCACGCCCTCCACTACCAGAAAACCCTGCTCGTGAAACTGGTCAATCTGCCATTGCTCGATCATGTTCTTCTCCTCTTCAACAAGGCCTCAGGCCAGTGAGACATCTTTAAGAAAGGCTTCAACGCGGGGGTGCTGGCCGTCGCGTAGCGCTTGGGGTTTGTCATCGCAGATCACGCGTCCCTTCTCCATAAAGACGATGCGGTCAGAGACCTTGAAGGCGAAGTTCATTTCATGGGTCACGATGACCATCGTGATGCCTTCCTGGGCCAGGGTTTCAATGACCTGCAACACCTCGTTGACCTTCTCCGGGTCAAGCGCCGAGGTGGGCTCGTCGAACAGCATGATTTGCGGGCGCATCATCAGGGCGCGAGCGATGGCGACACGTTGCTGCTGGCCACCCGACAACTGATGCGGGTATTTCCAGGCGTGCTCCATCATCCCGACCTTGTTCAGCAATTCGTAGGCCTGCTGCTTGAGCTCGGGGACTGGAGCCAGGCGGTGATAACGCGGGGCCAGCAGCAGGTTGTTCAACACCGTCAGGTGCGGAAACAGGTTGAAGCTCTGAAACACCATGCCGATGTTCAGGCGGTAGGCCGCGTTCTCCACGTAACGCGGCTTTTGCGCGCCCTGGCGAACCAGGTGAATGAATGGCTGGCCGTTGATCTTGATGTCGCCGTTGTCGATCTGCTCAAGGCCATTGAGCAGACGGATCAGCGTGGTTTTGCCCGAGCCTGATGGGCCGATCACCGACACCACCTCGCCGGAATTAATCTGCAGGCTGACCGCACCGAGCACTTCGATGTCGTTGTACGCCTTGTGCAGTCGCGTCGCTTGCAGTGCCGGCCCTTCGAAGTCGATGACAGGACGAGCGACAACCGCCGATTTGCGGCTGGCCAGCTCAAGCATTTCGGCGTCCGGCGTGCGGGTCACCTTGTGCTGCGTGACGTCCAGATAGCGCTCCAGGCGTTTGAGCAGGAAGTCGAATACGGTCACGATCAGCACGTAATAGAACGCCACGGCCGCCATGGTTTCCATCACCAGAAAGTTCTGCGAATACAGGCGCTGACCGACCATCAGGATCTCGGTCAGCGAGATCACTGAAACCAGTGAACTGAGTTTGACGATGGAGATGTATTCGTTGGTCAGCGACGGCAGCGCCACACGCAGCGCCTGCGGGATCACGATCCGCCATTGCGTGCCCACGAAACGCAGGCCCAGTGCCCGGGCAGCTTCGGTCTGGCCCTTGGCGATGGACAGCAGGCCGCCGCGATGAATTTCCGCGACGTAGGCCGTTTCGCACATCACCATGGCAATCAGGCCGGCCCAGAACGGGTTGGCCAGCACCGCCGAGGTAGCGGGTACTGCCTGTGGCAAGTTGTAGACAAAGATCAGCAGTACCAGTAACGGTAAACTGCGAAATAACCAGATATAGGCTTTGGCCGGCAAGTTGATCAGCGGCAAAGATGATTGTTTGGCCAGCGCGAGAACAAAACCCAGAACAATACTGATGACCCAGGTCAGTACACTGAGTTGAATGACCGTCCAGGTGGCCATCCAGAATTCCGTATCGCTGAACAGGCCAAACATGTATTTCCAATCAAACGTCATTGTCGGCTCGCTCGGCAAATTGAATAGTGATGGGCGACGTCCTGTTGAAGTTGAAACGGGACGCTGTCCGTTTGCCCTTCTGAAGCCATCATGATTGATGCCAGGTCCGGCCGCCAAATAGTAAGTTTTGGCCCGCAGCATAGGAAAATCCTAAGCAGAGATGCCTGTATTCATCTCCAGGGCGGCAGCGCGTTAAAAAGGCTTAGTGATGCTTTAGTGTCACACCGAGTGGATTGCACACTTTTAGGGCGATTGAATAAAGACGCCGCGATAATCGCTCGTAATAGGTGCGCCGCCCGCATTTGCGGGCTTGTCTGGCAAGCGTCTATTATTTAGGGATGCTGCTGAATGAGCATGGCTAGCGGCGGGCTCGACTAATACCGCAAGACGCAAGCGGCTGGCACGCTCCTCGCTAAGCATAGGTAAAAGCTATTCAAGTGCAGCCGTCCAGGGTCTGCTCAGCACGAGGTAACACGTGGCTCACTTCACCTTGAAACAGCTCAAGTATTTCGTGACAGCGGTCGAAATGGACAGCATTGCCAAGGCCTCGCGACAGCTGCATATTTCGCAGCCGTCTATTTCCGTCGCCATCAAAAATCTCGAAGAAGCCTTCAATCAGCCGCTGTTTGTCCGTCACCACGCTCAAGGTGTTTCGCTAACTTCCGGTGGCGGGAAAGTGTATGAGAAAGCCAAAGAGTTGCTGCGACTTTCCGAAGAGCTCGAACAAAACTCCCGGGCTGAAAACAAACACGTCTCCGGCACTATCGCCATTGGCTGTTTTGAATCGGCCGCCCCGCTTTACATGCCCAGACTGGTGGCCGGTTTCAAGCGCTTATACCCGGACGTCACCATTCAGCTCTATGACGGCGAGCAACATGAACTGATGCACGGGCTGCACCGTGGGCGCTTCGATCTGGCGTTTCTGTACGACCTGGAACTGGGAACCACGATCAACAAGGAGGAATTGAATGCACCGCACAAGCCCTATGCGCTGCTGCCAGCAGCCCACCCTCTTGCCGGAAAGAAAACCGTGACCTTGCTGGAACTGAGCCACGAACCGATGATCCTGCTCGACGCCGTACCCAGCAGGACCTACTTCATCGATATCTTCACGGAAAAGGGCTACGCGCCGGTGGTCGCGTACAGTTCACCATCGATCGAAATGGTGCGCTGTATGGTCGGCCAGGGCCTGGGGTTTTCGGTGCTGGTCACGCGCCCCAGAACCAACATGACCTACGACGGCGAGCTGCTGGTGCAGCTCGATATCGAAGACGACATGCCCGCCTCCACCCTGGTCATGGCCTACCTGCGCAACAACCAGCCAACCCGTGCGACACGCCTGTTCATGGATTATTGCCGGACCATTGAGCTGGCACCGCCTGCAGCCTGAAGGCGCTTGCAAATCGTGCAACGAATGCTGGCTGAACCTGCAACTTACTCACCACCTGGGCAAGACAGAAATGGAAAAGGCCGTTCAGATTCGCGAGCAGGTCAGGTGCCTGGCTCGCTGTGCATGACAATGTTCAGCGCTGCAGCGCACTGACTGCAAAACAAGGAAAGCTTATTCGGCTTTTTCAGTCCCTGCCGCCCCGCCAGCCTTCTCTTCCAGCTCGGCCATCTTGGCCTCCAGCGCTTCCAGGCGGGCGCGGGTGCGGGCGAGGACGGCCATCTGGCTGTCGAACTCTTCACGGCTGACCAGATCCAGTTTGCTGAAGCCGCTTTGCAGCAGGGCCTTGAACTGGGTTTCGAATTCGCTACGCGGTACAGGCGTTTCGCCTTTGAACAGGCGAGAGGCGTGGCCGCTGAGAGCGTCAAGAAAGGCTTTGGGCGCGAGCATGGTGATTTTCCTGAATCAGAGGCCGGCAGTGTAACACGCAGTGTCTATAGTCAATCCCAGGTGCGCGATGCACGCTTATGGAGCGCGATGACGGGCACATGAGCACCATTGCTGTGCATTCGCTCCTTGATGGACCCTGCAAGGTCGTGCAAAACCAGCCCAAGAGCCTGTATTCAATGAATATTCGCGAGATGGCAAGCTTTCTGCTTAGTGGCTTATGACCCATGCACTGATGCAGTCGCTGTGACGAATGCAGTGCGGCAGGCGGAGCGGGGAAGTGTTTCGTCAGAAGCGGTTTTCTGGAGTTGGTCTGGCCTGATCAGGCGGCCAGCACGTTACAAAGCCAGACACTGCGCTTAGACTTGAGTCGGGTTTGTTTTCCTGGGGCAAGTCCACCAAATTCGGGAGAAAGTTTTCATGAAGCTAGTCACTGCCATCATCAAGCCGTTCAAACTGGATGACGTGCGCGAGTCGTTGTCTGAAATCGGCGTGCAGGGCATCACCGTCACTGAAGTCAAAGGCTTCGGGCGTCAGAAGGGTCACACTGAGCTTTATCGCGGTGCTGAATACGTCGTCGACTTCCTTCCCAAAGTGAAGATCGATGTCGCCATCGATGACAAGGATCTGGATCGTGTCATCGAAGCCATAACCAAGGCTGCCAACACTGGCAAGATCGGTGACGGCAAGATTTTCGTGGTCAATCTGGAACAGGCCATCCGCATCCGTACCGGCGAGACCGATACAGACGCTATTTAAGCCGCCAAACCCAACGCCCCAGGAGAAAACAATATGACTCTGCGTCAATTCGCAGGGCTCGGTGCCCTGTTGTCCCTCGCATTACCTGGTCTTGCCCTGGCGGCTGACCCAGTGGCCGAGCCGGTGCTGAACTCTGGCGACACTGCATGGATGCTGACCTCGACCGCTCTGGTCCTGTTCATGACCATCCCCGGTCTCGCGCTGTTCTACGGCGGCATGGTTCGTTCCAAGAACATTCTGTCGGTGATGATGCAGTGCTTCGCCATCACCGGCCTGATCAGCATCCTGTGGGTCGTCTACGGCTACAGCATCGCGTTTGACACAACCGGCATGGAAGCGGGCGTCGTCAACTTCAATTCCTTCTTTGGCGGTATGGGTAAAGCGTTCCTGGCAGGCATCACGCCGGCAAGCATTACCGGTCCTGCTGCGTTGTTCCCTGAGGCGGTGTTCGTCACCTTCCAGATGACCTTCGCAATCATCACCCCTGCCCTGATTGTCGGTGCTTTCGCAGAACGCATGAAGTTCTCCGCGATGCTGGTGTTCATGGGTATCTGGTTCACTCTGGTCTACGCGCCAATCGCCCACATGGTCTGGGGCGGCGTCGGTGGTTTGCTGTGGGACTGGGGCGTTCTGGACTTCGCTGGCGGCACCGTCGTACACATCAACGCCGGTATAGCCGGTCTGGTGGCCTGCCTGGTACTGGGCAAGCGCAAAGGCTTCCCGACCACGCCGATGGCACCGCACAACCTGGGTTACACCCTGATCGGCGCAGCGATGCTCTGGGTCGGCTGGTTCGGCTTCAACGCCGGCTCCGCGGCTGCAGCCAACGGCACTGCCGGTATGGCCATGCTGGTTACTCAAATCGCTACCGCGGCCGCCGCACTGGGCTGGATGTTCGCCGAGTGGCTGACTCACGGTAAGCCAAGTGCTCTGGGTATCGCTTCGGGCGTGGTTGCCGGTCTGGTTGCCATTACCCCTGCCGCCGGTACCGTTGGCCCGATGGGCGCTTTGATCATCGGTCTGGCAGCGGGCGTGATCTGCTTCTTCTGCGCAACCAGCCTCAAGCGCAAGCTGGGCTACGACGACTCCCTGGATGCGTTCGGCGTTCACGGCATCGGCGGTATCGTCGGCGCGATCCTGACCGGCGTGTTCGCAGCACCTGCACTGGGCGGTTTCGGCACCGTGACTGACATCGGTGCTCAGGTCTGGATTCAGTTCAAGGGCGTTGCGTTCACCGTTGTCTACACCGCAATCGTGACCTTCATCATCCTCAAGGTGCTGGATGCGGTCATGGGGCTGCGCGTCACCGACGAGGAAGAGTCTGTCGGTCTGGACCTTGCGCAACACAACGAGCGTGGCTACAACTTGTAAGCTTCGGCCTACGCAAAAAAGAATGCCCGGTCTCCGGGCATTTTTTTGTCTGACGTTTGTGGATATACCGCCGCTTTTTGCTGTCATTGATCTTGCCCGTGTCAATGATTTCGGCACCGTGACGCAGCGCAGGTAACGAGGTTGCGACAGTCTTCGTCAACTTGCAGGGAAGCCGGTTTATTGCGCGCTTTGCTTTTTTCTCAGTCGAGTTAGAATGCGCGCCGAAGGTGCGGAGAACGGTATGTGGCATCAATCCAGGATTGCCTTGCGGGCCAGGCCCCGCGGGTTCCATCTGGTGACTGACGAGAGAGTCGCGGGTTTGCCCGCATTACGCGATTGTCGTGTCGGGCTACTGCATGTATGGCTGCAACATACCTCGGCTTCGTTGACCGTCAACGAAAATGCCGATCCGGCGGTACGTCGCGACTTTGAGCGTTTTTTCAACCGTCTGGTGCCCCAGGGCGTGGACGGCTACGAACATGACGACGAAGGCCCTGATGACTTGCCAGCGCATTTCAAGGCCAGTCTGCTGGGCTGCCAGTTGCTGTTGCCGGTTACGGCTGGGCGACTGGCGCTGGGCACCTGGCAAGGTATTTACCTGGGCGAACATCGAGACGCTGGTGGATCTCGTAACGTCCTGGCCACCCTTCAGGGTGAGTAGACATCACCGCTGAGATCAGCGGTTGTTGAATTTTTCCGATCGCCTTAGCATTTCCGGGCGGTTGGGCTATAACTAATCAGCTTTCGCAAGTCATGAGGTACAACATGAGCGACGACGACGATATTAAGGATGATCTGGAAGACGATCTGGACGGCGAAGAAGACGATGGTCTCGCAGCTGCCTCCCCGGAAGACGAAGCAGCCGAACCAGACGATTCCGACGTTCCGGCGGCACCCGCAAAAGGCAAGGCCAAGGCTGCTGTCTCGGTCGATGAACTGCCCAGCGTAGAAGCCAAGAACAAGGAACGTGATGCGCTGGCACGTGCCATGGAAGAATTCCTGGCGCGTGGCGGCAAGGTGCAGGAAGTGGAGGCCAACGTGGTCGCCGATCCGCCCAAGAAGCCTGACAACAAATACGGTAGCCGCCCTATCTGAGGCTGCATGGCTGTATGAGGAAAGCCCGCCGTCGCTGCGGGCTTTTCTATGCGCGCCTGTCAGTGCGCTTTCAGGCCCAGCGCGCCAGCACCTCGGGCAGTTGCGACAGGTTGTGGATCTCGGCATCCGGCAGTCGATCCGCATCCCAGGCCTTGCCCTGCGGGTTGTACCAGATGGCGCGCATGCCAGCCTGCTGGGCGCCTGCGATATCGTCCCTGGGGTGGTCGCCGACATGCACCGCCGAGCCGGCATCGACCCTTGCGCGGCGTAGCGCCTCCACGAACGGCGCCGGGTCAGGCTTGCCGATGCCCAGGTCCTCGGCGCACAGCGCGAAGGCAAAGTAGTCTGCCAGTCCTAAACGACGCACATCGGCATTGCCATTGGTAATCACGCCCAGCGTGAAGGTCTTGGCAAGAATTTCCAACATCGGTTGCACCTCAGGGAAAATCTGCACCTGATGGCGGCCATGCAGGAAGACCTCAAAGCCCCGGTCGGCCAGGTCCTGTGCCGCGTCAGGGTCGTAACCGGCATCTTCGAGTGCATGGAACAGCACGCGGCGGCGCAAGGCGCTGATGCGGTGCTTGAAGGACGGGTCTTCAGCCACGAGACGCGAGCGGATTTCCCACAGGTGCTCGACAGGAACCGCCCCCAGCCTGGGCGCGTGTTCGCCCAGCCAGTCACGCAATGTGACCTCGGCACCGGCAATGGCAGGAGCGGTGTCCCAGAGCGTGTCGTCAAGATCAAACGTCACCAGCTTAATCATCTGCAGCTCCTTTACGTTTGGCTCGGGGATGGGCGCTGTCATAAACAGTAGCCAAATGCTGGAAATCCAGGTGCGTGTATATCTGCGTGGTCTTGATATCCGCATGACCCAGCAATTCCTGCACGGCGCGCAAGTCCTGTGACGATTCGAGCAGATGGCTGGCGAAGGAGTGACGCAGCATGTGCGGGTGCAGATTCTGCCCCAGCTCTCGCTCACCGGCCGCCTTGAGTCGCACCTGAATCGCGCGCGGGCCCAGGCGCCTGCCTTGCAGGCTGACAAATACCGCATCGTCCTGCGGATGGGTCAGGGCGCGTAACGGCAACCAGACTTCCAGTGCCTGACGCGCCTTGCTGCCCACAGGCAATACGCGGGTCTTGCTGCCCTTCCCCAGCACCTGCACCAGACCGTCGCGCAGGTCCAGTTGATCGAGGTTCAAGCCGGTCAGTTCGGACAATCGCAACCCTGATGAGTAAAGCAGCTCCAGAATGGCCTGATCGCGGTGCGCCAGAAAATCATCTTCAACGCCGCCGTCCAGCAATTGTGCGGTGCGGTCGGTGTCCAGGGTCTTGGGCAGACGCCGCTCGCCCTTGGGCGGTGACAGGCCGTTTGCCGGGTCGTGCTGGCAGATGCCTTCGCGATTGAGGTACTTATAGAAGCCGCGCACCGCCGACAGCATCCGCGCCAGGCTGCGCGAGGACTGGCCCTGCTGGTGCTGGCGGGCAGTGAAGCTGCGCAGGTGCTGGATATCGAGGTCACTCCAGCTCGACAACCGGGCCTTCTGGCAATACGCCAGAACCTTGCCCAGATCGCGCCGGTAGGCTTCCAGCGTGTGAGGCGACACCTGGCGCTCACTGCGCAGGTGCATGCAGTAGGCGTCCAGATGCTGTTCCATGGCTAGCGAACCGAGCGTAATGAGTGGGCGAAGCGCGGCAGCAGGCGGCTCAGCACGTCGGCGATATAGCTGAGAAACAGGGTGCCGACCGAGCTTTTGTAATGCTGCGGATCGCGGCTGCCGATGGCCAGCACGCCATGCAGGCCCAGATGATTGAGGCTGGCGATGGCGGTCGAACCGACTTCCTTGCCCTGTTCTGCACCAAACAGAAACGCCAGTTCATGCTCACGCAGGGCGCCGCAGATGATCTTCTCGCCAATCAGGCCGCCGATGGCTTTCTGTGCTTCGGCACCGCTGACCCAGCGCCCCACGGGCATCGGGCTGTCGCTGAACAGGATCAGGCTGACGAAGGGCACCTGAAAGTCCTGACGCAGGCTGTCTTCGACGGCGATGACCAGCTCGTCCAGGCTGGTCGCATCCATCAGCGCGAGGTTCAGGCGTCGGGTCTTCTCGAACAGGCGGTCGTTGTCCCGTGCGACGTCCATCAATTGCGACAGGCGATGGCGCATTTCGATATTGCGCTCGCGCAGCAGCTTGAGCTGACGTTCGACCAGCGAAACGGTGTCGCCACGCTGGTGCGGGATGCGCATCGACACCAGCAGCTCGTCGTGCTCGGCGAAGAAGTCCGGGTGCTCGAGCAGGAAGGCGATGACCGCCTCTGCTTCAAGGTCTGGCGCTGCGCTATCGACAGGCGATTCGCAGGGGGTGCCTGTTGAAGCGGGAGGTTGATCGGTCATGGTACTTACTCACTCAAAGACGAACTTGGCCTTCATAAACCCTGACTGCGGGGCCGGTCATCATGACAGAATGTCCCGGCCCAGCCCATTCGATGGACAGGCGCCCTCCGGGCAGGTCGATCAGCAGTGGCGAATCCATCCAGCCCTGACTGATGGCAGCGACAGCCGCCGCACAGGCACCGGTTCCACACGCCTGGGTTTCCCCGGCGCCGCGTTCCCAGACACGCAACTGCGCCCGCTGACGGTCCACAACGTGGAGAAAGCCGACGTTGACCCGGGCCGGAAAGCGCGGGTGATGCTCGATCTTCGGCCCCAGCTCATGCACCGGTGCGTTATTGATGTCATCGACCCGCAGCACGGCATGCGGATTGCCCATGGACACAGCCGCCATTTCGATACTCTGTCCGTCGACGTCAACGGTGTAACAGGTGGCCTGCTCCGCTGCTTCGAAAGGTATCTCTTCGGGGACAAACCTTGGCGGTCCCATGTCGACGCTGATCTGCCCGTCGCTGCGGATATCCAGTTCGATGATGCCGCTCTTGGTCTCGACGCGGATCTGCTTCTTGGCCGTCAGACGCTTGTCGAGTACGAAACGGGCAAAGCAGCGCGCGCCGTTGCCGCATTGTTCGACTTCGGAGCCGTCGGAATTGAAGATTCGATAGCGAAAGTCCACATCCGGGTTGTTCGGCGCCTCGACCAGCAAAAGCTGATCGAAACCGATACCGGTGTGGCGGTCGCCCCATTGTTTGGCGTGCTTGGGCAAGATATGCGCGTGCTGACTCACAAGGTCAAGGACCATGAAGTCGTTACCCAGCCCGTGCATCTTGGTAAAACGCAGCAGCATGGGGATTACTCCGGCAGCAGGCTTTCGCCAGCGAACAGCTCGGCCACGGTTTCGCGACGACGCACTTCAAAAGCCTGGGAACCGTCGACCAGCACCTCAGCGGCACGGCCACGGGTGTTGTAGTTCGAGCTCATGACGAAGCCATAGGCGCCGGCTGAATGAACGGCCAGCAGATCGCCCTCGGCCAGCGCCAGCTCGCGACCCTTGGCGAGGAAATCGCCGGTCTCGCAGATCGGCCCGACGATGTCGTACGCACGAGGTTCGCTGTCACGCGGACGCACCGCCGTGACATCCATCCAGGCCTGATACAGGGCAGGCCGGATCAGATCGTTCATCGCCGCATCGACGATGGCAAAATCCTTGTGCTCGGTGTGCTTGAGGTATTCGACACGGGTCAGCAGCGCGCCCGCGTTGGCGACGATGAAGCGGCCCGGCTCGAACAGCAGCCCCAGGTCGCGACCGGCCAGTCGCTCACGCACGGCCTTGATGTAGTCGGCCGCCAGCGGAGGTTCTTCGTCGCGATAACGCACGCCAAGGCCGCCACCCAGATCGATGTGGTGCAGATGGATGCCGCAGTCGCCCAGACGATCAACCAGGTCCAGCAGACGATCCAGTGCATCGATGAACGGTTCGAGCGTGGTCAGTTGCGAGCCGATATGGCAGTCGACACCGATCACTTCGAGGTTCGGCAGTTGCGAAGCGCGAATGTACACGTCTTCAGCCGCTGCAATGGCGATGCCGAACTTGTTTTCCTTGAGGCCCGTGGAGATGTAGGGGTGAGTGCCTGCATCCACGTCCGGATTGACCCGCAGCGATATCGGCGCACGAACGTTGAGTTCAGCGGCCACTTCCTGCAGGCGCTCCAGCTCGTCGGTGGATTCGACGTTGAAGCAATGCACGCCGACTTCAAGGGCGCGACGCATGTCTTCGCGGGTCTTGCCGACACCGGAAAAGACGATCTTTTCGGCTTTGCCACCTGCCGCCAGCACACGCTCCAGCTCGCCACGCGAGACGATGTCGAAACCGGCGCCGAGGCGCGCCAGGACATTGAGCACGCCCAGGTTGGAGTTGGCTTTGACGGCGAAGCAGACCATGTGCGGCATGCCGCTCAGCGCGTCGGCGTAGGCACGGTATTGCGCTTCGATGTGAGCGCGCGAGTAGACATAGGTCGGCGTGCCGAAGCGCTCGGCAATGGCAGACAATGCTACCCCTTCCGCGAACAGCTCACCGTCGCGGTAGTTGAAGGCGTCCATTGGAGTCCCTTAAAGGTGCTTGTGCGATTGCGATTTGGCTTGTTCGTCCGGGGTCTTGGTGTCATCCGGCAGATACAGCGGGCCTTTCTGGCCACAGGCTGTAACAAGACAAGCGACCGCGACAAGCGCAGCAAGCGAAGAGATCAGGCGCTTCATGGCGAAATCCTTTGTAAAAGCATTAATTGCGCCCGAGTATACCGACCCCCCGGCACCTTGCCTATGCGAGCGGCGTCCCGTCTGGCGGGCCTTTGGCGTGAAAGCCGCAGCAGAGCGGTGGTTGATCGGATTAATACGATCGTGTGTTGCCAATGATGAGTAAGCTTTGCATTTGCCTGCCTGCGTCCGTATCTTGCCCCTCTGCGCTATTTGCAGACACTTATCGAGGTTCCCGCAATGAGTTTGACCGAAGCCCGTTTTCACGACCTCGTCGATGCGACGCAGCAGGTGCTGGAAGATGTTTTCGACGAGAGCGGCCTGGATGTCGATCTGGAAAACTCGGCCGGCGTCCTCACCGTCAAGTTCGAAAACGGCTCGCAACTGATCTTCAGTCGTCAGGAGCCGCTTCGTCAGCTGTGGCTGGCAGCCCGCTCCGGCGGTTTCCATTTCGATTATGACGAAGAGAACAGCCGTTGGGCATGCGACACCAGTGATGAGCTGCTCAGCGAAATGCTTGCGCGCATCACCCTTGAGCAAGCCGGCGTCGAACTGGATTTCGACGAGATCTGATCGTGAGCCAGTCCCCCGTTCGACCGCCCAAGCCGCTTTTCAGCAACGTCAGCCCGGCAGTAGCCTCTCCGTGTATCAGCCTGTGTCGGCTCGATGAGCAGAAGGTTTGCCTGGGGTGCTTCCGTCATGTCGAAGACATCCGCGAATGGCGCTCGGCCGATGACGACCGCCGCCGCCAGATTCGCCATGAGGCCGATCAGCGTCGAGCCCGCGCCGAGGTTGATCAGGCCGCAGGCTGAAACCGCGTCGGGTTGTGTATTTATTGCGCTGTGTTAGTGTCAGGCCATGCCTCTGCAGATCAGGAGGCTCGTCAAACCCCGCCAATTGGTGGGGTTTTGTTTTATCAGGGAGAATAAAGGAGTCTGCCCAGACCATGACCACAGCACCTTCGATCATCCTCACCCGACTCGATGTACAGCGTCTTGAGAGCTTTATCGCCAGCCAGGACGAAGACACGCCGGGTATCCAGGCGTTGCAGGCCGAACTGGACCGCGCCGACCAGGTGGTTGGCCACGATGAAGTGCCTGCGGGCGTTGTGACCATGAATTCGCGTGTGCATTGCCGCGAAGAAGTCAGCGGCAAGGACTACCACCTCAAGCTGGTTTATCCACAGGATGCGGGCGCGGACGGCACCGTCTCGGTCCTGGCGCCAATGGGCTCGGCGCTGCTGGGCCTGCAAATCGGCCAACACATCGACTGGCCTGCACCGGGCGGCAAGACCCTGAAACTGACCTTGCTGGCAGTGGAGTATCAGCCGGAAGCGGCGGGCGAGTACGAGTAATCGAAGGCGCCGCATCCGTAGAGCGCGTCCGCATCCAGGATGCGGACGCAGAGCGTGCGGAACGATAGGCGCGCGCGGAAGGACAAGTGTACGTCAGGCCTGATCCATCGCCTCGTTCAGCAGCTTTTCCAGTTCGGCCTTGTGGCGCAGGAAGAGGATGCTTTGCCCGTGCTTGCCGTCCAGCAGACCGGAAAGATCCAGGTCGGTGATGTAACAGCGATAGCGCTGGGGCTCCAGGCGTTTGCCGAGGATTTGCTGCGCGACGGCGGCGTACAGTCGATCGCCGTATTCCAGTTCTGAAAACTCGCTGTTGTCGCAGTACAGGGTGGCGTTCAGTTGCCCTGGCGAGGTTTCCTCGATGATTGCCTGCACGTCGTAAAACGCCTTGTCCGCTGCAATCGGCACCAGTCGATGTTCGACACGTCGTGCAGGCCCAGCACCGGAGGGCAGCATCTGATAGTAAAGGGTTTCCAGCGTAACCGGCGCGGACGGATCATCCAGCGGCAATGAAGCGCCGCGGCGATAAACCAGCGCGTGAAGAAAGCGCTGCAGCGGCACCAGCAGGCTTTGTTCGTCGTGATACGGCAGACGCTGGTGCCAGAGCGAATTGTGTTCGTCGAGTACATACAGGTCAGCATCCGGCTCGTTGACCCGGTAGAACACCTGAATGCACTCCGGCTGACCCAGCGGCAGGATCAGGGACAGATCGTGATCATCGAGTGCCTGCGGGTCCAAGTGCAACGGGCTGTAGGACGACAGTTCCTCACCCAGGTACTTGAACAGACCCGGCAGGCTGTTGACCACCACATGTCCGATCTGACCCGGCTTCATCTCCAGCACGTGATACTGCTGCTGCACCTGAATCAGGTAACGGTGATTGAGCCGCCTCTCCAGTAACAAACGCGCCGTGCCGATCAGTTCTTCAACACGCTGGGCAATCGCGGGCGCGCGGTTGTGGCAGAAGCAGCGCACGTGAATCTGCGGCTGCTTACCACTCTGCGGCAGGCTGCCGAGCAGTTCGCTCATGCAGTCGAGCAGGGCGTGCGGGCCGTCGTAGCGGCTGACCAGGGTTTCGTTCCAGGTATTGAGGGTGATCTGGTCCAGCGTCAGCACCAGATTTTCCCGGACACCCGCATAACTGAGCGAGTCGGTGCGCTCGGTGGTCATCAGAATATTCAGGTCGCGGTGATGCCTGAGCGGATCGACGCCGACATTGATCAACAGCAGGATCTCACTGGGCGTACTGGGCATCAGCAACGCCTCATCGCTGACTTCGGGCAGTGGCAGTTGAATGCTCTGCTGCAAGGCGCCCATCAGGTTGAACAGCTCGAACTCGCTCAGGTCACTGGCGCCCGGGTGCAATGCCACGCGGGTGGTGCTGTCGATCACGGTATTGCGGTGGCACCAGGTCAGCAGGTCAAGCAATTCACGGCTGCGTTTGATGGGTGAGAAATTCGGCCACTCATGAATGCCCAGATTGCCGTTGAACAAGGCCCACTGATGCTTGCCGGGCTCGCGCTTATCGGGGGAATGCACCAGCGTCAGCGTATCTTCGGCAAGGTCAGGGGCGATGCCCGGGTTGATGAACTCGACCTTGCCCGCCTTGCGCTCAAAAGCCGCATAAAGGCGCCGCCCCAGAATGGTCAGGTCGCGGGCGTTGAGCGCATCGGCAGTGCTTTGCGTTTTGGCGAATCGGCTCTGAAAGCGGTAGCTGTAATTCAACTCGTTGACCAGTGCGCGGCGCTCGCCGGCCACCTGGCGGACTTTCCACTGGCTGCGGCTGTCGAGCAGCGCCAGTTGTCGCTCGTCCCACCCCCACTCCGTCGTCAGGCGTTCCAGCAGTTGACGCTGCCAACCGACGTTGCGCATGCGGGTCGACCCGGTGAGCTTCTTGTTGACCTTCAGGTACAGGCTGCGCCGCACCAACTCCAGGCGCTCCGGCTCGTTGCGTGCCTGCAGGTGCTCCTCGATACGTCGGTACACGACCACGTAAGGGTCCAGCTCATCCGGGTCCAGTTGATTGGCGAACACCGCTTGCTTGAAACGCAGACTCAGGCACTGCACGCGAGGATGCTCGCTGGAATAGACCTCGATCAACAGCAGCTTGAGCACAGACTTGTAGGGCGACTCGATGCCTTTGAACAACTGCCACAATCCGGCACCGATGAACTCGGCCGGAGGAATGTGCGACATCGGACCGAGATCGAGCACCTCGCTGGCGCGGATGAAGCGCTTGCTCAGCAGGGTATGGGTGTAATCCTCGTAATTCTGCTCCTCATAGACCGGCACCAGCCACCACATCGGGGTGCGCCCGGCGAGCCAGATCGCCGTGCGATAAAACTCGTCGAGCAACAGGTAATGCTGAGTAGTCCCGCAATCGTCCGAGCTGAGCTGCGAATCGCGCTCGCCACTCTTGAAACGCTGTGGGTTGATCAGAAAGAAATGCGCCTCTGCGCCCATCGTCGCAGCCCAGGCTTCAAGTGCCTGGCATTTCTTGCGCAGTTCGACGATAGCTTCCGGGTCCAGCTCGCTGTCGTGGCAGACCCAGACATCCATATCGCTTTGTTCAGCCTGAGCCAGTGTGCCGAGGCTGCCCATCAGAAACAGGCCATGAATCGGCTGGGGCGGGTTGCCGTGCCGGGCCTTGTAGGAAAAGGAGCGTGTCAGCCGCTGCGCCTCGGCCAGGGCCAGCGTGTCCGGCTCGTAATGCGAAACGCCAGCAGGCGTGCTGCCGGAAACATAACCGGGCAACAGCGGATGATTGACGTGAAAGAACAGCGGCAGCAGGGTCAGAACGCTTTGCTGGCGAGTCGACATACCTTCCAGCGCACGCGAGTATCGCCCGTCGTTGAGCGACAGGAAACGGTTACGCAGCTGGCTGAGAACCTTGCGGTCGATGCCCTCATCCAGGTCGGGGCGAATTTCAGGATTACGCGTCATCGCAACTCAAGGCATCTGGCCTGTGCAGGCGTGAATTACCGAGAAAGATGGCGGAGAAGGTTTGCAGCCGAGGGAAGCGGATCCGGTCGGATGGTTATTCTGGCGCCAACGTCCTGTATCGACTGGCGCTCGAATAAGTGAAGGGCCTGCCACGCTTTTTTGTGCGCAGGCCCTGCGCCTGTCAGGCAGCTTGTTTAGAGACGTTGAGGATGGTCAGCAATGATTGGGCATGCTGGGCGGCCTCGAGCCCGAGGCTGGTCAGATAACCGCCATCGACCTGGGTCGTCAGCCCTTTATCGAAGAGTCTTTGTGCTGCTGCGACGGCCGTGGGTGCCGCTACATGGTGGACTTTGAGGCCTTCCTGGGTGTTTCCCAGATTGAACAGTGCAAGGATTTCCAGTTCGGCAACCAACTCAGGGGTATACGACATAGGTACTCCAGACTTTTTGTAGTAGTACGACCTCACCGGCTGGTGGGTGTGCTCTGGAATCGACGTGTCCGATCTGCGCTCGTCGGTTCTGGATGACCGTTAAAGCCGGTTTGGCGTGTGGCCCCGGAGGATCAAGCGGCAGCGGGGCATTTGCAGTGTAGTCAGCGTCTGAGGTGTTTGCAGCATATATCTTGCTGGCATGCTCTGAGCGCAGGATTACTTTTCCGGCGGCAGGTCGGGCAGGGCGCGCAGCGCTGCTTCATACCATTGAGTGTCGAACGGACGGTCCTGCTCCAGCAAGGCATCGATCTCGATAGCCAGCACGTGGGCCATCATCTCCAGAATATCCTCACGCTCATAGTTCACCAGGGTCAGCATGTTGAAGACCGCTCTGGCTGCAGGCGGATTACCGGCTTCGATCTGGTTTTCGATGGCTTCGATCAGGGTCGAGGCAGCAAAGTCTTCTTCGTCATTATCGATGTCGTCGGTCATGGTCACTCCTCAGGTAAGGCAGGCAGTCTAACCGGCGACCTGAAAACAACAAACCCCGGAGGTCCGGGGTTTGTCAGTACATTGGCGAAGATCAGTCCGCTGTCGGCTGGCCCATCGGTACAGGCTCTTTGCTGCGCCAGTGCGGCAGGGATTCCCAGTAGCGTTCGCCCTTGGCATCGTCGTACATGCCTTCCCAGCGCGAAATGACCAGCACTGCCAGCGCATTGCCGATCACGTTCAAGGCGGTACGCGCCATGTCCATGATCCGGTCGACACCGGCGATGAATGCCAGGCCTTCCAGTGGAATACCGGCACTGCCCAGGGTCGCCAGCAGCACGACGAAGGAAACGCCTGGCACACCCGCGATGCCTTTGGAGGTGACCATCAGGGTCAGTACCAGCATCAACTGCGCGCCAATCGACAGGTCGATGCCGTACAACTGAGCGATGAAGATCGCTGCGATGCTCTGATAGAGCGTCGAGCCGTCGAGGTTGAACGAGTAGCCCGTAGGCACCACGAAGCTGCAGATCGCCTTCGGCGAGCCATACGCTTCCATCTTCTGGATCACGCGTGGCAGCACGGTTTCGGAGCTGGCGGTGGAGTAGGACAGAATCAGCTCGTCCTTGAAGATGCGCATCAGCTTGATGACCGAAAAGCCGAATGCACGAGCGATCAACCCCAGCACCACAAAGGCGAAGAAGGCGATGGCCACATAAACCAGAATCACCAGCTTGGCGAGCGGCAACAGGGAGGCGAAGCCGAAGTTGGCGACAGTCACCGCAATCAGGGCAAACACGCCGATCGGCGCGTAGTTCATGATCATGTGAGTGACCTTGAACATGGTTTCCGAGACACCCTGAAACAGTTTCACCAGCGGCTCACGGACCTCGGCCTGCAGGCTGGAAAGCCCCAAACCGAACAGCACTGAGAAGAAGATGATCGGCAGCATCTCGCCACGCGCCATGGCAGCGAAGATGTTGGATGGGATCAGGTTGAGAATGGTCGCGATAAATGCGTGATCGTGCTGAACCTCGGCCGTAGTCTGCTGATACTTGGAGATATCAACGGTGCCCAGGGTGCTCATGTCGATGCCGGTGCCCGGATGGAACACGTTGGCCAGCACCAGGCCCACCAGAATCGCGATAGTGGTGACGACTTCGAAATAGAGGATGGTCTTGAGACCGATACGCCCCAACTTCTTGGCATCGCCCACACCCGCGATGCCGACGATCAGCGAGGCAACAACGATAGGGATAACGATCATCTTGATCAGACGAATGAAGATATCGCCTGCGGGCTGCAGGATGTTGGTGATCCACCAGGCCTTTTCTGCGCTGAAATGATTGAGTAACGCCCCCACAGCGATACCCAGTACCAGTCCGATCAGAATCTGCCAGGCCAGACTCAGCTTTGCCTTCTTCATATTATTACCCTTGTTCAAAGTGGCTTGGGCACGTCCAAAACCAATGCGCCGAGCTGCTTTTTCACAGCAGTTTCGGGGCAGAAGCTCCCTTTGGAAATGTCCCGAGAAGGTCACCGCAGACGAGCATCCCAGCTCTGTAGCAGGCGAAAAACGTCGCAACTATTCCCATGGCGCGCGTATACGTCTAATGCCGTAAACGACTACCTCATGCATGATCGGCATACAAATACGGGAGAAATGTGTTGATTTATGTCACGCGGGAGGATGGCTATTCGGCGCGAAGCTGGCTATTACGTCGCCTTAAGCTGAACAGGGGAATACGGATACAAAGACGCGATGCAAAGACCCGGACTCGACTACCAGGCCTATTTACCTGATGTACGGTAGCTGAGAGCCCAGGCCAGTCTGTCCGCAGACAGAACGCCGGCCCGAGCAATCTGAACGGGTGCGGGACCCGTCAGCCCTTACCTTTGGTACGGGTCATGTGCGGGCCGCTGTTTTTCTCGAGGTACTCGATGATCATCCCGGCCACGTCCTTGCTGGTGGTCACTTCAATGCCTTCCAGGCCAGGCGAGGAGTTGACCTCCATCACCAGAGGGCCGTGATTGGAACGCAGGATATCCACACCCGCCACGCTCAGCCCCATGACCTTGGCTGCACGCAACGCGGTCATGCGCTCTTCAGGCGTGATCTTGATCAGGCTGGCGCTGCCACCGCGGTGCAGGTTGGAGCGAAACTCGCCCGGTTTGGCCTGACGCTTCATCGAGGCAATGACCTTGTCACCGACCACGAAGCAGCGAATGTCGGCGCCGCCCGCTTCCTTGATGTACTCCTGAACCATGATGTCCTGCTTGAGGCCCATGAAGGCTTCGATCACCGATTCGGCCGCCGTGGCCGTTTCGCACAGCACCACGCCGATCCCCTGAGTGCCTTCAAGCACCTTGATGACCAGCGGCGCGCCGTTGACCATCTGGATCAGGTCGGGAATGTCGTCGGGCGAGTGAGCGAAACCGGTGACCGGCAAGCCGATCCCCCGGCGTGACAGGAGTTGCAACGAGCGCAGCTTGTCCCGCGAACGGGCAATGGCGACCGATTCATTGAGCGGAAACACGCCCATCATTTCAAACTGACGCAACACCGCACAGCCATAGAAAGTCACCGAAGCACCGATGCGCGGGATCACCGCATCGAAGCCCTCCAGAGGTTTGCCGCGGTAATGGATCTGCGGCTTGTGGCTGGCGATGTTCATATAGGCGCGCAGGGTGTCGATCACCACCATCTCATGGCCACGCTCAATGCCAGCTTCGACCAGACGACGGGTGGAATACAGACGCGGATTACGCGAAAGCACAGCGATCTTCATGCAACACCTGAGGAAGTAGAGGCCGGGAACACCGGCTTGTCTTGTACGTAAGTTATGCCCGGATTGACCACCAGCTGGCCGTCGATCAGAGCCTTGGAACCCAGCAGCAGTCGATAACGCATCGACTTGCGGCAGGCCAGTGTGAATTCCACCGGCCAGATACGATCACCAAGCGCCAGCGTGGTGCGAATGACATAACGCACCTGCGCCTGACCGTTGGAGCTTTTAATGGTTTTCATGGCAACCAGTTGCGCCTCGCAGCGACGATGGCGCAACTGCACCACCGTGCCAAGATGCGCGTTAAAGCGCACCCATTTCTGGCCATCGCGTTCAAAAGGTTCGATTTCCGTGGCATGCAGACTCGACGTGCTCGCACCGGTATCGATTTTTGCCCGCAGGCCTGCCACCCCCAGATCGGGGAGCGCCACCCACTCGCGCAGGCCGATGACTGTCAGATGATCGAATGTCTTCAATGTGATTCCGTACTTCTCAAGACTTCTGCCAGGCCTCGGGACTTATCCGGGCCAGGGCTTTGAATGCAGGTTTTGCAAACAGATAACCCTGCATCAGGGAAATGCCGCAGTCGGCGAGAAAGTCCCGCTCCTCCACCTGCTCTATACCTTCGGCAATCAGCTTAATCCCCAAGTCCGAACACATTGTGACAACCCCACGAACAATGGACTGACGCGCGCGATTGCGGTGAATGTCGCGGATCAGGTTCATGTCGAGCTTTATCAGGTCGGGTTGAAAATCCGCGAGCAGCGTCAGCCCGGAATACCCGGCCCCGAAATCATCGATGGCGGTCATGAAGCCGAACTCGCGATACTCGCGCAGAATGTTGCTCAAATGACCGTTGTTGTTCACATGTTCGCTTTCGATGGTTTCGAAAATCAAACGCTCGATAGGGAAGTTGTGTTGCCTGGCGGCCTCCAGCGTACTGCGGATGCACAGCTCGGGACGATACACGGCGTTGGGCAAGAAGTTGATCGAGAGACGCTCGGTCATGCCCAGTTTCGCGGCACCAGCAATGGCGGTGGTGCGACAGCTTTGATCGAATCGATAGCGGTTCTGGTCGGTGACCTGACTCAGGACTGACATTGCGCCCTCGCCATTAGGCCCGCGAACCAGCGCCTCATGAGCGAAAATCGACTGGTCGTGAAGGTTCACGATCGGCTGATAGGCGTAGTCAAACGAGAAATCCAGCTCTGGACTGCCAGTGCATCCAGCACACCCTTTTCTAGGGGCGGTCAACGAAGTTGGAAAATCGGTCACGTCGCGCTCCATTTAGGTGTGGGGCAATAAAAAGATGAATAGCTGTTTTTGACAAGTACATATCGGTTACTTCATGTTCATGGCGGCGCAGAAAAAGGGGGCCAGCGTGTGCCGTCGCTTTGTTTATCTGGCCTGGTAAAGTTCAGACTGTCACATTGATGAGGAATTCAAATGGCGCAAAAGCCAGAAGAAGACGATAAGGTCCGCCTGGATAAATGGCTCTGGGCCGCGCGCTTTTTCAAAACACGTGCGCTGGCCAAAGCGGCTATTGAAAGCGGCAAGGTGCACTGTCGCGGCGAACGTTGCAAGCCCGGCAAGAGCCGCGTATCGGTGACGAGTTTCAGATTCGCATGGGCTTCGACGACCGCACGGTGGTGGTCGAGGCATTATCCATCGTTCGGCGTGGCGCGCCAGAGGCTCAAACGCTGTATCACGAGACGCCCGATAGCATCGCCAGACGCGAGAACGCGGCGGCTCAGCGCAAGGCCGGCAACCTGGGAGTAACCACCGACGGAAAGCCGACCAAGAAGCAACGCCGGGAACTTTTCGGTTTCCGCGCCAGCCAGAGCAACGACTGAAACACTGCACCGGGCAGCTCCGGCTATCAGTCCGAAGTGCCATCCAGCTTGGAAGCGCACCGGATAGCTCCTAAAATGCCGGTCAATCCGCATGGCCCACGGCGCTTTCGAGTGCCGGACGGCGTTTGCTCAGCCGCGTGCCATCCATTGTCATTACTTCAGATACCTTTCCTACCTATGCATGATTTCCCGGACATCGATTTCACCCAGCGCTTCATCTTCGACGAAAGCGACGTTCGCGGAGAACTGGTTGCTCTGGAGCGCAGTTACGCCGAAGTGCTCGCCAAGCATCCCTATCCGGAGCCGGTCGCGCAGTTGCTCGGCGAACTGATGGCGGCGGCTGCGCTGCTCGTCGGCACCCTCAAATTCGACGGCCTGTTGATCCTGCAGGCTCGCTCCAGCGGCGCAGTGCCATTGCTGATGGTCGAGTGCTCCAGCGAGCGTGAGTTGCGTGGCATCGCTCGCTACGACGAATCGCTGATCAACCCCGGCGCGGGCCTTCAGGACATGATGCCTGACGGATCGCTGGCGCTGACCGTCGACCCGCGCCAGGGCCAGCGTTATCAGGGCATCGTGGCGCTGGACGGGGTCGACTTGTCGGAAAGCCTCTCCAACTACTTCGTGATGTCCGAGCAGTTGGGTTCGCGTTTCTGGCTCAAGGCTGACAGTCACCGTGCGCGTGGCTTGCTGCTGCAACAATTGCCTGCCGCGCAGATCACCGACGCTGAAGAGCGTGATGCCAACTGGGAGCATGTCATCACCCTGGCCAACACCCTCACGGCCGAAGAAATGCTGAGTCTGGATAACCAGACCATCCTGCATCGCCTGTTTCACGAAGACCCGGTTCGCCTGTTCGATATTCAACCGATCTGCTTCCGTTGCAGTTGCTCTCGCGAACGATCTGCCAATGCGCTGGTCAGTCTCGGGCTGGAGGACGCGCAGCAATTGGTTATCGAGCACAGCGGTACGATCGAGATCGACTGCCAGTTCTGCAACGAACGCTATCTGTTCGATGCCACTGACGTCGCGCAGCTGTTTGCTGGCGGCGGTGTCGATTCGCCATCTGACACGCGCCATTAATCATCGCGTAAAGGGCCTCAGAATACGGTGTGGGCCCCTGTAATGCTGTTCTGACAGGAGGGTCCTACCATTTCCGGGCATTTCTGGCATAATCCGGCCCACTTTTACGCTGTAGTAGTGGTTGTTTTTTTACTACAAAACCGTTTGGAGCACTCGGCCACAGGCCGACGGGGAACCTCATGACGCAAACCAACAACGCTGTGTACACCGATCTGAGCACCGACGAACTGGTCAAGGAAGCCCTTGCCCGCAAAGAAGGCGTACTTTCCGATACTGGCGCACTGGTTGTGGAGACAGGCCATCGTACTGGCCGTTCGCCGGTCGATCGTTTCATCGTTGAAGAGCCGAGCACTCAGGACGCCATCGCCTGGGGCCCGATCAACCGCAAGTTCCCGGCCGAGAAATTCGACGCCCTGTGGAACCGTGTCGGTGCGTACCTCGCCGAGCGCGAGCGCTTCGTTTCCCATGTTCATGTAGGCTCCGATCCTGCGCACTACCTGCCCGTCAAGATGACCACCGAGACTGCGTGGCACAATCTGTTCGGCCGTTGCCTGTTCATCAACCCTGAACAGTACAACCCGGCTGGCAAGGACGAGTGGGAAATCCAGAACGCGCCATGGTTCGTTTGCGACCCTGAGCGTGACGGCACCAACTCCGACGGCACCGTGATCATCAACTTCGCAGCCCGCAAGGTGCTGATCGCAGGCATGCGTTATGCCGGCGAAATGAAGAAAGCCATGTTCTCGGTGCAGAACTTCCTGCTCCCGGCTTCCGACGTTCTGCCGATGCACTGCGCAGCCAACATGGGCGAAGAGGGCGATGTAACCCTGTTCTTCGGCCTGTCCGGCACCGGCAAAACCACCCTGTCCGCCGACGAAAGCCGTTACCTGATCGGTGACGACGAACACGGCTGGGGCGAAGGCGTGGTGTTCAACATCGAAGGCGGTTGCTATGCCAAGTGCATCGACCTGTCCGAGAAGAACGAGCCGGTCATCTGGAAAGCCATCCAGCACGGCGCGGTACTGGAAAACGTCGTACTCGACCCGGTTACCAAAAAAGCCGATTACGCCGACAGCAGCCTGACCCAGAACAGCCGTGCGGCCTACCCGCGCGAACTGATCGAAAAACGCGCACCGAAAAACCTCGGTGGCGAGCCGAACGCCGTTATCTTCCTGACCTGCGACCTGACCGGCGTACTGCCACCTGTGTCGATCCTCAGCGAAGAACAGGCCGCCTACCACTTCCTGTCGGGTTACACCGCACTGGTTGGCTCGACTGAAATGGGTTCGGGTTCGGGCATCAAGTCCACCTTCTCCACCTGCTTCGGCGCACCGTTCTTCCCGCGTCCGGCTGGCGAATACGCAGAACTGCTGATCAAGCGCATCCGTGGCTTCAAATCCAAGGTCTACCTGGTCAACACCGGCTGGACCGGCGGCGGCTACGGCGTCGGCAAGCGCTTCAACATCCCGACCACCCGTGGCGTGATCGCAGCGATCCAGAGCGGTGCACTGATCGGTGCCGAAACCGAGCACCTCGACACCATCAACCTCGACGTACCGAAGTCAGTACCCGGCGTCGATACCGGCCTGCTCAACCCACGTAACACCTGGGCTGACAAAGCCGCCTACGACGAAGCAGCAAAAGCACTGGCTGGCCTGTTCGTGGAGAACTTCAAGAAGTTCGACGTGAGCGACGCCATCAAGGCTGCGGGTCCGAAGTTGTAATTAAACATCTTCAGGGTCACACGCCCGTGTGACCCTCGAAAATGCTCAAGCAAACGCCTCGACTTGTCGGGGCGTTTGCTTGTCTGGAATACTGATTTCCACTGAGAACGATGGCCAGGAGGTGTGTTGTGGGGGTAACCGGGATTCAGATACGGCGTTTCGTGCCGAGCGACGAGCAAGGTGTATCGGCGATGATTCTGCCCATCCAGCGCGAAGAGTTCGGTATTCCCATCACCGCCGAAGACCAGCCTGACCTGAAAGCGATTCCGGACTTTTACCAGACCGGCACAGGGGATTTCTGGGTCGCGGTACAAGACGATCAGGTCATCGGCAGCATCGGCCTCAGGGACATCGGCGCAGGCCAGGCAGCACTGCGCAAGATGTTTGTCGCCGCGCCGTTTCGCGGCCGGGAATTCTCCGTTGCAGCCAGACTGCTCGAGCGCCTGATCGAGGAATCAACTCGCAAAGGCGTCACCGAAGTATTCCTGGGCACGACCGACAAGTTTCACGCTGCGCATCGCTTCTATGAAAAGCACGGCTTTAGAGAGATCACGAAGGAGGACCTGCCTGCGAGCTTTCCGTTGATCGCGGTGGACAGCAAGTTCTATGTGCTGGGCCTGAAAGAACAATGACGTGGCTACACCGCAGCGGTGTCGGCGAACCGCAATGCAGCAGAACGCGGACAGCCATAGAGGGCACGCGAACCCGCGTGCTCCGTCACAGGCGCTCAAGTCCCCTGAGTGCCTGACTGGCTTTTCAGCGTGTTGAAAATGTCCATCGCCGAGCTGTCCCCCGATGTAATGTTGGCGGCGTAATGGGCGGGGTATTGGGCTTTTTCTATGGGTGGCAGCTGATCGTAATGGGCGAGAAGCATGACCAGCGTTTGAGTACTTTTGCCGGTTTCGTTGTATTCGTCGGTATACCTTTGGCATATGCCCCTTTTCCATACTTGCTCTTGAGAGTAGTTTTCGGAGTAAGCAGCATTTCTTTCGTTTATTGTGAAGTCGCCACCCTCGTCATAAATAATCAACCTCAGTTGATCCTGAGATAAACCCGCGAATGGGTTTTTTCCTGCCCCGTTGTTGAACGAAGTCGCTTGCACGGCTCTTTCGAGCAATGCAGGGTCGTCCGTATCCGGAATCTCTGCGTCGTGCAGTTTTCTATTGGCGTAATAGCTGTTGCCTGCAACTTTATCACTAATATTTTTTGCCAAGCCCCCCAGGCTTTTGAAGTCAAGACTGCTGTCGCGAGCCTGAGCTCGTGCGGCACTACTACTTAATTGACGGGACAATGTCGAGAAGGTGGCACCGTCAATAGCAGATGCAGAATCAAGTTCTTTCAGGCTGGAGTTTAAAGTCGTGGCGGAGGTGCTTTTCTCGACAGTCGTTAGTGCAGTTTTATGGGTGAGGTGTGTGAGGGATGTTGTATCAATCATGCTGCGTCCTCGCGGCAGGGGCCAATCCATGGCTTTATATTCACTCTTTATATCGGCCCAGCCAGACACCGCTTTAGTTTTCCGCTGAAAAGCGTGCGTATCAAAATGCGACACGCACGCTCCGGGGGCTTATTTCATGGTGAATTCAGCAGCCCACGCGTAGGTGGACAGATTGGTGGCGCGAGACGTCGCCGCGCAGACAGCGCCGCCTTCAGAATTTGCAGTCCGGTTCCATTTCGGCACCTTGGCCCCGCCTGCACCGGGAAGCTTTATAAAGGTGGTCGAGAATACGCAAATCTTGGACCCCATGACGTAGCGAACACTGGCGTAGCTGGTATCCGGCGAGAGAGTGCTTTGCATCGAGTAAGTATCTGAACCTCCCGGGGGGACTGCAGAGTTAATCGGTGATTTAGCATTCAGCCGGGCAGATATCTCATTACGCGTAACGGGTTTATACTCCGCCACCTCGGAGCCCAGGTTTTTAAATGTAACAGTAACTGCTGGCCCCGCTTGCGCCGTAACGCTGGTGCACAGTGTTGCAAAAGCAAGGGAAGCCAATAAGGTCTTGTTGGTTTTCATAGGGAATAATCCTTGAGTTAAATGAGTAATTTCATATTGATTTTGAATAAGGTAAACGCGAGACGAAACGGGGTAGCGGTCGTTCGTGCCCATACGGATCGTTCAGCTTATAGCGTGTCGCGGAGGGTTAGTAAGTCGTGCGCACAGTGAATGCGTCGGTCAGATAAAGTATCTCCCGTCAACATGATAGATAAAGGTTAAGCGATGCATAAAGCGCATGACTGCCTTGATGGGCCCGTCAGGAGCAAATTTTAACTTGCTGAAATTAGTTATTGTTTTTTAACACAAGCGACACGGAAGGCAAGTAGGAAACTTCTGATTCTTCGTGCATTGGCGAAAGAAATTTTTAATTCTTGTCTTTTAGCGCTGCATTGGATTAACTGCGCTGGCGAGAGCTAAACATGTAAGTATATTGCGCCCTACAAGGCTGAAGGGCGCAATAACTTTCTTCACGTCACCGCATAAAACTTGCGCACATACCCCGTGCTGGTCCATTTGCAGGGCGCGCCCTGGGCGACGAATACGGTATCGCCGGTATTCACACTCAGGCTCGGGCCGTTTTCCAGGCTCAACACTACGCTGCCTTCGATCAGGTTCATCAGTTCATGGATCTTGTGCGGCCGCGAGATGCGCTCGTAGGGTGTGGAGTCCCAGACGCCGATGCGCAAAGTGCTTGCGGTGTCTTCAAACAGGTTGTTGCTGCGGCACTGCGGCAGCGCGCTGATCATGATCGCCGGGTCTGGCGGTGAGGACGGTGTGAGCATGGCGAGGCGGTCGAGCGCGGTGATGCCGGGTTTGTCTGGCCCGCTGGCCTGGGTGGACGCGCAGAACGCCCAGAGGCTGTCCGGTTGCGCTTCGATACGTACTTGAGTGCCGCGCCCGATCACGGCACTTTCGCCGGTCTTGATCGTGATGCTCTCGGTGCCGGAGGTCAGAGTGGCGGACCCGCGATGCATCACCAGCATTTCGGTGTAGGGGTAGGCTGCCAAGGACAGTGACATGCCGAAGTGAACGATGCCAGCCGCAATACCCTGTTCATCGACAAATGCCGTGCGGCGGCCACTGTCGAACGGGTCATGCGCATCAATGGGGCCGGTGGTGAATTCGGTATCTACCGGGCTGAGGTCAGCGCGGGCCAATAGCAGGACTGTGGGGTGGGGCATTGAGTCGGGCTCCTGAAGTTGAAGAGTGGCTGATCGTTCCCACGCTCTGCGTGGTAATGCCTTTCGTGACGCTCTGCGTCACATGCTCAAGACCGGACGCAGAGCGTCCAGAACTGCATGCCAACGCAGAGCATTGGCACGATGATGTTCTTCCGGGCGATCAGCCGATCGCCTGGGTAATCAGCGCAAACTGGCGCACACCCTGACTGGCTTGCGGGACTGCGCCCATGCTCATGCAGGTCACGCTATCGACGCGCTTGAGGCCGGCGTCCTCCAGCCAGTCGGCCAGGCCGCTGTCGGTCGGGATGTCGATACGTACGAAGGCATAAGGCACGCGGGCCAGCAGTTCTCCGATCATGTGTTTGGCCTGGTCGACGCTCTGGGCGACGACAGGGCCGAGGCACAGGCCGCGGCCGAACGGGCGCAGCAGAGCAAAGGCCTGTAACTGGCCGTCGTGCTCGATGCCGACGGCGTGCTCAAGGTTGTTCAGCACATCGCCCAGCGTCACCGAGCGGTCCATGCCCGAACCGGCGTTGGCCAGTTCCAGCACGCGAGGGTGGTCAGCCTCGCTCAGCCCCCGGCAACGTTCGTGTGCCTTCAATTCGGTGGTTCCGGTCGGTTGTGCCTGCCCCTGACGCTGCTGGATCTCGCCAAAACTGACAAACCCCATCTTCGCGTAGAGCGGCGCACCCGCCAGTGTGGCGTTGAGGACCGCCGTGCGGGGCGCGACGCAGCCTACGGCCAGCTCCATCAACTTGCGACCAATGCCCTTGCCCTGATAGTCGTCGCTGACGATCACCAGACCAATGGTGGAAAACTCGCCCTGATGGCAGGCAAAGGCACTGCCGATCAACCGCCCGTTGTGTACCGCGACAAAGCCTTGGGCGACACGTTGCAGCATGGCCCAGTCCTCAAGCCGATGCGGCCACTTCAAGGCGATGGATAACTCATGCGCGTTGCCCACATCGGCTGCGGTCATGGGGCGAAATTCAAAATCGAGGCGTTGCTGAGCGAGCATGACGTGTCTCCGTCCAGAAGGATGCACAGGCAATAAAAGGATGCGTCAGGCATGTTGTATCCCACCTGCTGCGGACGGTGACAAGAGGGCTGCACGCATTCGGCAGATTCCACGAAGTGCCGTTCGCCAGACCACAGTTACTGCTTAAATCGGCGCGGCCTCCGGCAGCAAATGCTTAGGGTTTTCACCCCGTGTTCAAGCCTTTTATATAGGGCTCGGAGTTTGTCGCCCGCCAAGCGCTGGCGCGGCGCAGTTTCTGCGGCGCAAACCCGCGGGTTTGAGCCCGAGCGCCCTGAAAAGGGTCATAAAAGCGCCGAAAACCGGGGTCTGCCCAAGGCTGGAGCGCCCCGCAAAGTCTGCTGAGCGCGCACCTCAAAACGGTGGTTTCTATCAAGCAGCCATCACTTTTAACGCCATCTGCTGATTTCACGGTGTTGTAATGAGGTTGTGCTGCAGCGTGCATCACCGCCCCTGGACATCAGGCCGGATTGCTCGTCATGCCATGACCTCAACGAACTTTCAGGACCGCACACAATGAGCTTTCTTCGACCAAAATTCATTACGTTCGACTGCTACGGCACCTTGACCAATTTCCACATGGGCGCCATGACGCGCGAGCTGTTTGCCGACCGCGTTGCGGCTGAACAGATGGATCAGTTCGTCAAGGATTTTTCGGCGTATCGTCTGGATCAGGTCATGGGTGACTGGATGCCGTACGACGAAATCCTCAAGGTCGCACTGGCTCGCACCTGCAAGCGCTGGAACGTTGAATACCGCGAAGAAGGCCAACTGTATTACGACGCCGTGCCGACCTGGGGCCCGCACGCCGATGTGCCCGCCGGCCTGTCGAAAATCGCCGACAAGATCCCGCTGGTGATTTTCTCCAACGCCAGCGACAGCCAGATCATGTCCAACGTCGAAAAGCTCGGCGCGCCGTTCCACAAGGTGTTCACCGCTGAACAGGCCAAGGCCTACAAACCGCGTCTGGCTGCTTTCGAGTTCATGCTCGACAACCTGGGTTGCGGCCCGGAAGACATCTTGCATGTGTCCTCAAGCTTCCGTTACGACCTGTTCTCGGCGCATGACATGAAGATCAGGAACAAGGCATTCGTGGCGCGTGGTCATGAGCAGCCAGCCAACAGCAGCTTCGAATACCACCAGATTCCCGATATCGGCGGACTGGCCGGGCTGGTCGGCTTGTAAGCCAGGCCCGGCGCCTGGCACCGGCATTTTTCAAGGTGCTCTTCGATGAGTGACAAGGGGAACGAGATGCGCAGTGAGTCTTACTGGCTCGATACGGCTCCAGGCTTTACCGGCGCGCAGGACGGCGCAGTGGAGGGGCAGGCTGACGTGGTAGTGGTCGGTGGCGGTTTCACCGGCCTTGCGGCGGCGCGTGCATTGGCCTTGAAAGGTGCCAGCGTGGTGGTTCTGGAAGCAGGCCGGGTGATCGGCGAAGCGTCGGGCCGCAACGGCGGACAGTGCAATACCGGCGTGGCCCAGGACTATGCGTCGCTGAGCGCAACCCTGGGTGCCGATCAGGCACGCGAGTATTACAAGGCTTACGAAAGCGCGGTGCAGAGCGTCGTGACCGTGATCGAGCAGGAAAACATCGCCTGCGACATCAAGCGTAACGGCAAGCTCAAGCTGGCGGCCAAGCCAGGGCATTACGAAGGACTGGCGCGCACCTGCGAGCTGATCCGCCGTGAAGTCGATGCTGACGTCGAGCTGCTGTCCGCCCAGGACGTGCGCGCCGAAATCGATTCGAACGAGTTTCACGGCGGCCTGCTGCAGCGCAACGGCATACAGATGCATGTCGGACGTTTCGGTCTGGGTCTCGCCGACGCGGCGGTGCGTCATGGCGCAAGGGTCTATCAGAACGCAACGGTAAAGGACTGGAAGGCCAACCGTGGCGGCTTTGTGGTCAACACCTCGAAGGGCTCGATCCAGGCCGGCCAGCTGCTGCTGGCGACCGGTGCCTGCCAGCATGGCGGACTGGGCTGGTATCGCCGGCGCATCGTGCCGGTCGGCAGTTTCGTCATCGTCACTGAAGTGTTGCCGCAAGCGCTGATCGACCAACTGTTCCCCCACCAGCGCGCTTACGTGACCAGCCGTTTGATCGGCAATTATTTCCGCCTCACGCCGGACAACCGCCTGCTGTTCGGCGGGCGGGCGCGCTTCGCCATGTCCAACAGCAGCTCCGACGCCAAGAGCGGCAAGGTACTGCAGGCGGCCATGGTGCAGATGTTTCCGCAACTGGCACACGTCAAGGTCGACTACTGCTGGGGCGGACTGGTGGACATGACCTCGGACCGTCTGCCGCGTGCAGGCGAACACAACGGGGTCTTCTACTCGATGGGTTACAGCGGCCACGGTGTACAGATGTCAGTGCACATGGGGCGGATGATGGCCGACGTCATGGAAGGCAAGGCACAGGCCAATCCGTGGAAGGACTTGAGCTGGCCAGCCATTCCCGGCCACTTCGGCAAGCCATGGTTTCTGCCGCTGGTAGGCGCGTATTACCGCTACCAGGACAGCCGCCACTGAGTGTTTGTTTGACCGTCGTCGTGTGTGTTTGAAGGACGCTCCGGCCAACCGTGAGCAATTCGGAATTTCCCCTTTTCGACAGGTAGAACTGATATGGCTGATAACAAAACCGACTCCGCGTTGATCACAGGCCAAGACAGCCTGCGGGTTTTCGAAGGTCTCAATCGTGGCCTGTCGCGGCGCGATGCGTTGCGCATGCTGGGTGTTGCAGGTGTGGTTGCGGCGGGCTCCACCAGCCTGTTCGGCGCGGCCGGCAAGGTCTTTGCCGATGACGCGGATGCCCCTGTCAAAGGCAAGCCGGGCGGCCGCATTCGCGTTGCCGGCATGTCCAGTTCTACCGCCGACACGCTGGATCCGGCCAAAGGCGCGCTGTCTACCGACTACGTGCGTCATTTCATGTTCTACAACGGCCTGACCCGTTTCGACAGCCATCTGGTCCCGCACATGGAGCTGGCCGAGAAGATCGAAAGCGACAACGCGACCGTCTGGACCGTGACCCTGCGCCAAGGCGTGACCTTCCACAACGGCAAGGCGCTGACCGCTGGCGACGTGGTGTTCTCCCTGTCGCGCCACAAGGACCCGGCCACCGGCTCGAAAGTCCTGCCACTGATGGCACAGTTTTCCGAGATCAAGGCCACCGGCCCGCTGGAAGTGCAGATCACCCTCAGTTCGCCCAACGCCGAGCTGCCGTCGATCCTCGCCGTTTCACACCTGCTGATCGTGCCCGAAGGCACCACCGACTTCAGCAAAGGCATCGGCACCGGGCCATTCACCGTCAAGGAATTCAACCCTGGCGTGCGCTCGGTCAGTGCACGCAACCCCAACTACTGGAAGCCGGGCCTGCCGTACCTGGACGAGATCGAATTCATCGCCATCAGCGACGAGCCATCGCGGGTCAACGCGCTGCTTTCCGGCGACGTACACATGATCAACGAGGTCAATCCGCGCTCCACCACACGCATTGCCGCCAGCGCCAAACACCGCGTGGTCGATGCACCGTCCGGCAACTACACCGACCTGATCATTCGTCAGGACCAGATGCCCGGCAAGAGCCCGGAATTCACCGAGGCCATGAAGTACCTGCTGGACCGTGAACAGGTCAAATCGGCGGTGTTCCGTGGCTACGCGCGCGTGGGTAATGACCATCCGATCTCGCCAGGCTCGCGCTACTTCAACGCCGACCTGCCACAGCGCGCCTACGACCCGGAAAAAGCCAAATTCCTGCTCAAGAAAGCCGGCATGGAAAAGATCACCATGGCCGTCGCGGCATCGCCTGCCGCCACGGGTTCGGTGGACATCGCCGTGCTGCTGCAACAGTCCGCCAAACAGGCCGGGCTGACCCTCAACGTCAACCGTTTGCCAAGCGACGGCTACTGGTCCAACCACTGGATGAAACACCCGCTGAGCTTCGGCAACATCAACCCGCGCCCGAATGCCGACGTGATCTTCTCGCAGTTCTTCCAGTCCACAGCGCCATGGAACGAATCCGGCTGGAAAAACGACCAGTTCGACCAGTTGCTGTTGCTGGCCCGTGGCGAAACCGACGACGCCAAGCGCGCCAAAATGTATGGCGACATGCAGGCTCTGGTGAGCCAGAACTGCGGCATCGGCATCCCCGTGTTCATCAGCAACATCGACGGTGTGGACAAGCGTATCCAGGGCTACTCCAGCAACCCGCTGGGCGGCTTCATGGGCTACATGTTCAGCGAGCAGGTGTGGCTGGACGCATAAATGCAACGCTGAACCGAGCAGGAGGATGCAGATGAATAGCAACACACTCTGGTTGATCGTGCAGCGCTTCGGCGCGGCGATCGTGACGTTGTTGATCGTTTCCATCGTGGTCTTCGCCATCACGGCGGTGTTGCCCGGAGACGCAGCGCAACAGGCCCTTGGGCAATTCGCGACGCCTGAACAGGTCGCGGCATTGCGTACCCAACTGGGCCTCGATCAGCCAGGTGTGGTGCGTTACCTGCATTGGTTGACCAACCTGCTCGGCGGCAACCTCGGCGAATCGGTCTCCAACGCGATGCCGGTTTCCGAGCTGATTGCCGGACGCTTCCCGAAAACCCTGATGCTCTCGGCCACCACCGCGCTGGTATCGGTGCCGGTCGCGCTGGCACTGGGCATCGGCGCCGCAATGGGCCGTGGCGGTCGCCTCGATGGCGCGCTGAATTTCATCACCCTGTCACTGGTCGCGGTGCCCGAGTTTCTGGTGGCGACGCTGGCGGTGCTGATTTTCGCCGTCAACCTGGGCTGGCTGTCCGCGCTGTCCTATGGCGCCGATGTCAGCTCGCCGTGGCAGTTCATGCGCACGTATGCATTGCCGGTGATGACCCTGTGTTGCGTGATCGTGGCGCAGATGGCGCGCATGACCCGCGCTGCGGTCATCGACCAGCTGGACAGCCCGTATGTGGAAATGGCGCGCCTCAAGGGCGTCAGCCCGGTGCGCGTCGTCTTGCGCCATGCCTTGCCGAACGCCATCGGGCCGATCGTCAACGCCGTGGCACTGAGCCTGTCGTACCTGCTCGGCGGGGTGGTTATCGTCGAGACCATCTTCAACTATCCCGGCATCGCCAGCCTGATGGTCGATGCCGTGACCAACCGTGACATGGCCCTGGTGCAGGGCTGCACAATGCTGTTCTGCTCCGCTTACCTTGGGTTGGTGCTGATGGCCGACCTATGTGCAATTCTTTCCAATCCGAGGCTGAGAACCCAATGACTCAATTCATTGCGAAATCGACGCCTGCGGCGCCGCAACCGGTGCTGCGCAAAAAGGCGTCCCGTCCGACCTCATGGCTTGGCCTGCTGGGCGCTACGGTGTGCTTCATCTGGTTGATGGTCGCCCTGTTCGGCCCCTGGCTCGCGCCGCATCCGGTGGGCGAAGTGGTCTCCGACAACATGTTCGAAAACATGAGCGCAGCCTACCCGTTCGGCACTGATTACCTGGGCCGCGACATGCTCAGCCGCGTGCTGGTCGGTGCGCGCTTCACCGTCGGTCTGGCATTGATTTCTGCCGTGCTGGCCAGCGGCATCGGCACCCTGTGTGCGCTGCTGTCGGTGGTCGCGCCAAAATGGCTGGACGAAATCATCAGCCGCCTGATGGACGCGTTCATCTCGATCCCCAGCAAAATGCTGGCACTGATCATGGTCTCGGCGTTCGGCTCGTCCGAAGTGTTGCTCATCTGCACGGCGGTACTGAGCTACACGCCAGGCGCGTTTCGGATCGCCCGCAGCCTGGCGGTGAACATTGAGGCGCTGGAGTACGTGCAAGTGGCGCGCACACGCGGCGAGGGCCGTATCTACATTGCCTGCCGGGAAATCCTGCCGAACATGCTCAACCCGGTCATGACCGACCTGGGCCTGCGCTTCGGCTTCATCGTCTTGCTGCTCAGCGGCATGAGCTTTCTGGGGCTCGGTGTACAACCGCCTGACGCCGACCTTGGCTCGCTGGTACGCGAGAACATCGGCGGCCTCAGCCAGGGCGCTCCGGCTATCGTGATCCCGGCACTGGCCATCGGCACCCTGACCATCGGCGTCAACCTGTTCATCGACCGGCTGGCCTCGCGGCGCGGCCGTCGTTCGGGAGGGCATTGAGATGAGCCAGTTGATTCGTGTGCAAGACCTGCGTGTGGTTGCCGAGGGCGACCATGGCGAGCTGGAGATCGTCAAAGGCGTCAGCTTCTCGCTGGAAAAAGGTGAAGTGCTGGCACTGATCGGCGAGTCGGGCTCCGGCAAGACCACCATCGCGCTGGCCCTGCTCGGTTACGCCCGACGCGGTTGCAAGCTGGCTGGCGGGGTGGTTCAAGTGGGCGAGCACGACATGCTCAGCCTGCCCGAAAGCCAATTGCAGGGCCTGCGTGGCAACCGCGTTTCCTACATTGCACAAAGCGCCGCAGCCGCCTTCAACCCGGCGAAAAAGCTGATCGATCAAGTGATCGAAGGTGCGCTGATTCATGGCCTGGGCAGCCGCGCGGAACTGGAAGCCAAGGCTGTCGAGCTATTCCGCGACCTGGCCCTGCCCAATCCGGAAAGCATCGGCCGGCGTTACCCGCATCAGGTCTCGGGTGGCCAGTTGCAGCGCGTCATGGCGGCCATGGCGCTGATCAGTGATCCGTTGCTGGTGATCCTCGACGAGCCGACCACCGCACTGGACGTCACCACGCAGATCGACGTGCTGCGCGCATTCAAGCGAGTCGTCCGCGACCGGGGTGCCACGGCAGTCTATGTCTCCCACGACCTTGCGGTGGTGGCGCAGATGGCCGATCAGATCGTGGTGCTCAATGGCGGGCGGATCATCGAACAGAGCAGCACCGCCGAGCTGCTCAAAGGCCCGGCGGATGCCTACAGCCGCAGCCTGCTGGCGGCGGCGCGTCCGGATAAAGTACTGAGTCCGGCCAGCGAAGTGGTCAAGGACAGCACGCTGCTGACCATCAAAGGCCTGACGGCGGGGTATGGCAAAAAAGATCTGCAAGGCATGCCGATGATTCGCGTGCTGGAAGACATCGACCTGACCATCCGCCGTGGTCAGGCCATCGGCGTGATCGGTGAGTCGGGCTCGGGCAAATCGACGCTGGCCCGTGTGGTCGCCGGTCTTCTGGACCCGGCGCATGGCAGCCTGACGTTCGACGGTGCCGACTTGTCCGGCACCCTGGCGGGTCGTACCGAAGAACAGTTCCGGCGCATTCAGATGGTGTTTCAGAACGCCGATACCGCGCTCAACCCGATGCACAGCATCAGCGCGATTCTGGCCCGCCCGCTGAAGATGTATTTCGGCCTGAAGGGCAAGGCCCTGCGCGAGCGCATCGATGAGCTGATGGACCTGGTGCGCCTGCCTCGCGAGCTGGCCGAGCGGCGCCCCAACGAACTCTCGGGCGGGCAGAAACAGCGCGTCAACCTGGCCCGCGCCCTGGCGGCCAAGCCGGACCTGATCCTCTGTGATGAAGTGACCTCGGCGCTGGATACCGTGGTCGGTGCATGCATCCTCGAACTGCTCGGCGAACTGCGCCGCAAGCTGGGGGTTTCCTACCTGTTCATCAGCCACGACATCTCCACCGTTCGCGCGCTGTCCGACGACATCGTGGTGATGTACAGCGGCCACAAGGTTGAAGAGGGCAGCCGCGAAGCCTTCAGCCGAGTGCCGTTCCATCCTTACACCGATCTGCTGGTGCATTCGGTGCCGGAATTGCGTCAGGGCTGGCTGGAAACCTGCGGTGTGACCAGCGGCAAGCTGCCGCCCATCAGCGCACCGGCCAACAATCCGGAGCTGTGCACCTTCCTCAATCGCTGCCCGGCCCGCATCGAAGGCCTGTGCAACAAGACCGCGCCGGGTCGTCGCCTGATCGCAGGTGGCAGCGAGATCCTTTGCCACCGCGACAGCGACGAGCTGCAAGCCGTGCAAGAAAACCTGAACCCTGAAACCGTCGGAGCTTACGCATGAATGGCCGTTTTGTGAGACTGGGCGAACGCGAACGCCCGGTCGTGAGCCTGATGGTCGATGGCGCGCCCATCGAGGCATTGCAGGGCGATACCCTGATGGTGGCGTTGCTGACCCGCAAGGCCACATTACGCCAGTCCGAGTTCGACACCGGGCGCCGTGCAGGTTTCTGCCTGATGGGCGCCTGCCAGGACTGCTGGGTCTGGACCCGCAGCGGCGAGCGGCTGCGCGCCTGCTCCAACGAGGTCCGCGACGGACTCGACATCGTCACCACCCAACCGGAGGCGAAATGGCCACTTCTTCACGGTTAGACGTTCGCAACCCTGGTAGCCCGAGAGTCGTCATCATCGGCGCCGGCCCGGCAGGTACCCGTTGCGCCGAAACCTTGCTGGCTGCAGGCATCAAACCGATTTTGATCGACGAAAACCGGCGTGACGGCGGGCAGATCTATCGCCGTCAGCCAGAGGGCTTCAAGCGCGATTATTCAGCGCTGTATGGCACCGAAGCGGCCAAGGCGCGTGACCTGCATGAAAGCTTCGATCGCCTGCGCATGCAGATCGACTACCGCCCTGACACGCTGGCCTGGAACCTGACCCACGGCGAACTGTGCTGCGCCAGTCAGGGCGTGCACACCGTGGTCGAATACGACGCACTGATCCTGTGTGCCGGGGCCACCGACCGCCTGATGCCGATCAAGGGCTGGCAGCTGGCAGGCACCTACAGCCTCGGCGGCTCGCAGATTGCGCTCAAGTCGCAATCGGTCTCGATTGGCAGTCGCGTGGTGTTCATGGGCAGCGGCCCGCTGCTGTACCTGGTCGCCAGCCAGTACGTCAAAGCCGGTGCCGATGTCGCTGCGGTGCTCGACACCTCACCGTTCGGCAAACGCGTCGGTGCGATGCCCAAATTGCTGGCGCGTCCCGGTCTGCTGTTCAACGGCATGAAACTGCTGGGCCAACTGTACAGCGCCGGGGTGCCGGTGCATCTGGGCGTGCAGCCCGAGGAAATCATCGGCAGCGAACAGGACGGCGTGGTCGGCGTGCGCGTGCAGCTGGCCAATGGCACCTCGCTGAACGTCGATTGCGATGCTCTGGCGCTGGGTTACCACCTGCGTCCGGAAACCCAACTGGCTGATCTGGCCGGCTGCCAGTTACGCTTCGACGAAGCGTCCGGGCAATGGGTGCTGGCAGTCGATGAGGAGGGGCGTACTTCGGTCAAAGGTTTTTACGCCGCAGGCGACGGCGCGAAGATTCGTGGCGCCGATGCCGCTGAACAGGCCGGTCGACTGGTGGCGATGGCACTGCTGGAGGACCTCGGGCGACCTGTGGATAACTCGCGTCAGGAAGAAGTACGCAAGAGCCTGGTGGCAATGGATCGCTTTCGGGTCGGGCTGGCCGAGGCGTTTCCGTGGCCTGCGGCCCAGGCCGCTGCCTTGCCCGATGACGCCATTGTCTGCCGCTGCGAGATGATCAGCGCCGGTGAGTTGCGCGGCGTCGTACGTGAAAAGGGCGCCTGCGAAGTCAATCGCGCCAAGGCTTTCAGTCGCGTCGGCATGGGCCGCTGCCAGGGCCGCTACTGCTCGCAGGCCGGGGCCGAGGTGATCGCGGCCGAAGCCGGTGTGCCGGTCGAACAGGTCGGTCGCCAGCGCGGTCAGGCGCCGGTCAAACCGTTGTCGATGCTGATCGACGAGGTGGTGTCATGAGGCAGCCGAGAGTCGATGTGCTGATTGTCGGCGGTGGCTTCATGGGCTCGGCGTCAGCCTTCTTTCTGCGCCAGCGCGGCAAGTCGGTGACGCTGCTGGAGCGCGACGTGATCGGCCAGTACGCCAGCGGCGTGAACTTCGGCAACGTGCGCCGTCAGGGGCGGCATCTTGGCCAGCTGGAACTCGCCAACCGTTCCAGAGCGTTATGGCAGCGGCTGCCGGAGCTGATCGGTGAAGACCTGGAATTCCTACCCAGCGGCCACATGCGCGTCTGCTATCGCGAGGACGAAATCGCCGAACTGGAAGCCTACGCAGCGGCCCCGGAAGCCCGTGAGCTGGACCTGAAAATCTATAGCGGGAAAGCACTGCACGAGCGCTTTCCGTTTCTCGGGCCGGACGTGAAGGGCGGCTCCTACGCGCCACACGATGGCCACGCCAACCCGCGTCTGGCAGCACCGGCTTTCGCCCGCGCGGCGATTCGGGCCGGGGCGCGGATCGAAGAGCGTACCGAAGTGGCCCATGTGGAAAAGGTCGGTCACGAATTCGAAGTCACCACCACTGACGGGCGCATATTCACCGCCGATCAGTTGCTGATCACCGCTGGCGCCTGGGGACAGAAACTCTCCACGCAGTTTGGTGAGTCCGTGCCGCTGGACACCCACGGTCCGCAGATGGCCGTGACCGAGCCGGTGCCGTATGCATTGCCGACAGTGATCGGTGTGTTCACCAAAATCCCTCACGAAGTGATCTACTTCCGGCAGATCGCACGCGGCAACATCGTCATCGGTGGTGGTTTTCGCAGCAAGCCGGACATGATCAACCGCCGCGCCTACGTCGAGCCGCGCAGCATCATCAATCAGGTGCAGCAAATGCGTCGCCTGTTGCCCGGCGTCGGCAACCTGAACATCATCCGCGTGTGGAGCGGCATCGAAGGCTACACGCCGGATTCGCTGCCGGTGATGGGTCGCAGCGGCAAGGTCGACGGCCTGTTCTATGCGTTCGGCTTCTGCGGCCACGGCTTCCAGCTCGGTCCGGGCGTGGGCGACGTGATGGCTGAGCTGATCAGCACCGGCGCGACCAGCACCTCGATCAGCCCGTTCGACATTCGCCGGTTTGATGTCAGCCTTGTGGACA
Source organism: Pseudomonas cerasi (assembly GCF_900074915.1). Lineage (GTDB taxonomy): Bacteria > Pseudomonadota > Gammaproteobacteria > Pseudomonadales > Pseudomonadaceae > Aquipseudomonas > Aquipseudomonas cerasi. The sequence goes on along the minus strand of NZ_LT222319.1, from coordinate 172,388 downwards.
ACCTCACTGAACAGACGAGTAAAGCCTCATGAGCCCACGCGCACTGGAAATCCTCAAGCGCCTGATCGCCTTCGACACCGTGTCGTCGGAGCCGAACATGGCGCTGATCGAATACGTCCGTGAACTGTTGGCCAGCAAAGGCATCGAGTCGCTGATCGTCAAGGACGAGACCGGCAAGAAGGCCAACCTGTTCGCCAGCACCGGCCCGCGTGATGTACCCGGCGTGCTGCTGTCCGGCCACACCGACGTGGTTCCTGCGGCCGGTCAGGCGTGGACGATGCCGCCGTTTCAGGCCACCCTGCGTGACGGGCGCATCTACGGCCGTGGCACCTGCGACATGAAGGGCTTTATCGCCCTGGCTATCGACGCGATGCTCAATGCCGCGGACATGCCCCTGATGCGACCGCTGCAATTGGCGCTGTCCCACGACGAAGAGATCGGCTGTGTCGGTGTGCGGCGTCTGCTCGACGTCCTGCATCTGGCACCGGTACGCCCGTTCCTGTGCGTGGTTGGCGAGCCGACCCTGATGCAGTTCGCTGTCGGTCACAAGGGCAAGGCGTCCTATCGCACCTTCTGTCGAGGCCAGGAAGCGCATTCCTCGCTGGCCCCAAGAGCGGTCAACGCGATTCATCTGGCCAGCGATTTCATCGCCGAGCTGCGCAAGAGCCAGAAGCAGATCGAACAGCAGGGCGCGCGTGACGAGGGCTACGACATTCCCTACAGCACCCTGCACATCGGCCGTATCGATGGCGGCAAGGCGCTGAACATCGTGCCCAACCTGTGCACCATGGAATTCGAGTTCCGCAACCTGCCGGGCGACAACCCCGATCTATTGCTGGAGCAGCTGCGCGAGCGTGCCGAAGTGCTGGTACGTGAAGCGCGACAGCTGTCGGGAGTGGCGGACATCGAGATCGAGGTGATGAACGAATACCCGGCGCTGGAGACCCATCCGAGCGTTGAGGCGGTGCGCATGCTGCATGCGTTTGCCGAACCGGGCACACAGCACATCAAGGTCTCTTATGGCACCGAGGGCGGCCTGTTCGCCGGGCGCCTGAATGTGCCGGTGGTGGTCTGCGGGCCAGGCTCCATCGAGCAGGCACACAAGCCGGACGAGTTTATCGACGAGAGCCAGATGGACGCGGGCGAGCGGTTTCTGCAGAGCCTGCTGGGGTCGTTGAAGCAGTAGAGGCTGCCGTCCGCAGGCAAATTTCAGCATCGGACGCTGCCGTTATCCTGCTTTCAGCATCCTGGACTGTGGCGTCTGCCTAGACTGGCAGTCATCCCGGAACAGGACTCGATCATGCTCAAGAATCAGTTGAAAGACCCCAGCCTGCTGGTAGACCGCGCCTACGTCGATGGGCAATGGATCAGCGCTGACGATGGTGCAACCCTGACCATCAGCGACCCGGCCACCGGCGAGATGCTGGCGCAGGTACCGGCCCTGCAGGGCGTCGAAACCCGACGTGCAATCGAAGCGGCCGATCGCGCCTGGCCTGCTTGGCGCGCGCGTCCCGCGGCCGAACGCGCGGCGCTGCTGGAGCGCTGGCATCAGGCAATGCTCGACAACGTCGAAGACCTGGCGCTGATCATGACCCTTGAGCAGGGCAAGCCGCTGAACGAGTCGCGCGGCGAGATCCGCTACGGTGCCAGCTTCGTCAAATGGTTCGCCGAGGAGGCGCGCCGCTCGTACGGTGAAACCATTCCCGCCCCCAGCGCAGACCGTCGCTTGATGACCCTCAAGCAGCCGGTGGGTGTCTGCGCCGCGATCACGCCGTGGAATTTCCCCAACGCCATGATCACCCGCAAGTGTGCGCCAGCCTTGGCCGCAGGGTGCCCGATCATCGTCAAGCCATCGGACCTCACGCCCTTGTCAGCCCTCGCGCTGGCGGTACTGGCCGAGCGCGTGGGCATTCCTGCCGGGGTGTTCAATGTCATCACTGGCATGCCCGCCGGGATTGGCGAAGAACTGACCGGCAACCCGGTGGTGCGCAAGATTTCCTTCACCGGTTCGACGCCGGTCGGCCGTCTGCTGATGCGCCAGAGCGCTGAACACATCAAACGTCTGAGCCTCGAACTGGGCGGCAACGCGCCCTTCATCGTGTTTGACGACGCGGACCTGGAACAGGCGGTGACGGGCATCATGCTCAGCAAATTCCGCAACGCCGGGCAGACCTGCGTGTGCGCCAACCGGATTCTGGTGCAAAACGGCATCTACGACCGTTTCGCTGCACGGCTGGTGGAAGAGGTCGCCAAGCTCAAGGTCGGCAACGGCCTGGAAGAGGGCGTGACCATCGGCCCGCTGATCAACCCGGCAGCGGTCAGCAAAGTCGCCCGGCATATCGACGATGCGCTGAGCCAGGGGGCGAAACTGCTGCACGGCGGCTCTCCCGACGGCACCAGCCAGTTCGTCCAGCCCACGGTACTGGGCGATACCCACGCGGGCATGCTGCTGGCCAACGAAGAAACCTTCGGCCCGGTCGCGCCGCTGATGCGCTTCACAGATGAAGCCGAAGCGCTGGCACTGGCCAACGCCACGCCTTATGGCCTGGGTGCGTATTACTTCACCCAGGACCTGCGTCGCTCATGGCGTTTCGGCGAGGCGCTGGAATTCGGCATGGTCGGCATCAACACCGGCATCATCTCCATGGAAGTCGCCCCGTTCGGCGGCATCAAACAATCCGGCCTGGGCCGCGAAGGCTCCAGCTACGGACTGGATGAATACCTGGAAGTGAAGGCGTTTCATGTGGGGGGGTTGTAGCGTTCAGAACGGCGTACCAACGCGGAGCGTGGGGAACGATAATCCAACGCATCAGTAACCCTGGCCGCGATCCACCTGCCCCTGCATCGCTTCACCACGCTCAAAACGGCGAATGTTATCGAGCAGGCCAGGAAAGGCGCTTTCCGGCTGGGTCATGGCCGCCACATGTGGGGTCAGCAGGATCTTCGGGTGGGTCCAGAACGGATGGTCGGCTGCCGCCGGTTCCTGCTGCAGCACATCCAGTACCGCAGCGCTGAGTTGGCCGCTGTCCAGCGCTTCCAGCAAGTCCGCTTCCACCAGATGCCCGCCACGACCCATATTGATCAGCGCGGCACCCTTGGGCAATTGTTCGAAAAGCTGACGATTGAGGATGCCTTCGGTCTGCCCGGTCAGCGGCAGTACACACAGCAAAATGTCGCACTGCCCCAGAAAGGCTTGCAGTTGCCCTTCCCCGGCATAGCACTCGACAGCGTCGATTCGATGCTCGCTACGCGCCCAGCCCGACAGTTGGAAACCGAACGGTTTGAGGCTCGACAGAATATGCTGCGCCTGCAACCCAAGCCCCATCACGCCCACTCGACGTTGCCTTGCCGGTATCAGCGGGTGGGCTTTCCAGACGCCTTCAACCTGCTGCTGCCGATAACGCAGCATTTCCCGGTGCAGGCTCAGCACGGCAAAGGTTGCGTACTCACACATCCCGTGACTGATGCCGGGGTCCAGCAGACGCACCACCGGCAGCGATTTCGGAATACGGCTCAGGTCCAGCTGGTCCACACCTGCCGAGAGGGCGAACAGCACTTTCAGGTTGGGCAACAGCTCCTGCAGATCATCGGGCGCCAGCCAGGCACCCAGATAGTGGATGTCGGCCGGGTCGCCGATGTCCGGCCATACCCTCCATTCAATGTCCGGCGCGTGCTCGGCAAACAGGACGCGCCATCGTTCGGCACGTGCGGGATCGGCTTTGTAGAGCAGGGCGGGCATGGGCATTTCCTGAGCATGAAAGGGGAGCCCCATCATGCCGCAAATGCAAAGCAGGATCTGTCGAAACGCCTGCTTCCTGGCCTCTCCAATGTCCGAAAAGCGCCGCTGCCCGGCAGATTGCATGGCGATTTGCGGGCATGAAGGAATCTGCCGTTTGCAAGGCGAAAAACAGTCGATATGGACATCTGAGGGGGCAAGTTCGGCGTAGATCATTTCGCTGAACGCTTAACCTGAACAGCATCGCAGCCACCCCGCCGGCTGCCTGGCCCACGACAGGTATAACCATGAACAGAAAAGTCGACGAAACCCCTCATCTGCTCCGCCAGCGCGATCAGTTCGTGCCGCGCGGGATTGTCACGGCCCACCCGCTGGTCATCGACCGGGCACAGGGTTCTGAATTGTGGGACGTCGATGGCAAGCGCTATCTGGATTTCGTCGGCGGTATCGGCGTGTTGAACATCGGCCACAACCACCCGAACGTGGTCGCGGCGATTCAGGCGCAACTGACCAAAGTCACCCACGCCTGCTTTCAGGTGGCGTCCTATCAGCCCTATCTGGACCTGGCCAAACGCCTGAGCCATCTCATCGCGGGTCAGAGCGGCATCGATCACAAGGCCGTGCTTTTCACCTCCGGCGCCGAAGCGGTCGAAAACGCGGTGAAAATCGCCCGCGCCCACACCAATCGCCCGGCAATCATCTCGTTCCGCGGCGGTTTTCATGGCCGTACGCTGCTTGGCACCACGCTGACCGGCATGAGCCAGCCGTACAAACAGAATTTCGGCCCGATGGCCCCCGAAGTGTTCCACACGCCGTACCCGAACGAGTATCGCGGCGTGACCAGCGAAGTCGCGCTGGCGGCGTTGCACGAGCTGTTGGCCACTCAGGTTGCACCGGAGCGTGTGGCGGCGATTCTGATCGAGCCAATGCAGGGCGATGGCGGCTTCCTGACTGCGCCAGTGGAGTTCATGAAGGCCTTGCGTGCGCTGACCGAGCAACACGGCATCGTGCTGATTGTCGATGAAATCCAGTCCGGTTTCGGGCGGACCGGCAAATGGTTCGGTTTCGAGCATTCGGGTATCCAGCCTGATCTGGTGACGGTGGCCAAGAGCCTCGCGGGCGGCATGCCGCTGTCGGGCGTGGTCGGGCGTGCCGAGATCATGGACGCACCGCTTCCGGGCGGCCTGGGCGGCACCTACGGCGGTAATGCGCTGTCGTGCGCCGCTGCGCTGGCGGTGATCGACACGTACGAGCAGGAAAACCTGCTGGCACGCGGCGAGCAGTTGGGCGAACGTCTGCGTGCGGGTCTGCTTGCGCTCAAAGAACGTTACGCGTGTATTGGCGACGTGCGCGGCACGGGTTTCATGCTCGCCATGGAGATGGTCAAGAATGACGCGGCACGCAGTCCGGACGCCGATCTTAACCAGAAGGTCATCGATCAGGCGCGCATCGGCGGCCTGCTGGTGATCAAGTGCGGCGTGTACCGCAACGTCCTGCGTTTCCTGGCCCCACTGGTGACCACCGAGCAGCAGATCGATGAAGCACTGGGCATTCTCGACGCTGCCTTGGCACGAGTATTGAAGTCCAGCTGAGCGCAAGCGTGGTCGCGGCCGTCGCGAGACGCTGCGACCACCCGCGCTGGGGATCATTGTTGAATGGAGACGTTGCCTGCCATGGGGCTTATTGATTACCGCGCACTGCTGATCGATTGTGATGAAGTGCTGGTGGACCGTGATTCAGGTGTCTGGGCGGCGTTGCAGCCGCTGCTGGAAAACGGCCTGAATACGCCGGAGAAAGATCAGGTGCTGACCGAGTTCAATGACGTGGTCCGCACCTTGTACCCGCGCTTCGACGAACTGGGTTTCAGCGGGCTGCTGTGCTTTGCGCATCGACAGCTGGCCGAACGCCTGGGGATCAAGGCGAGTTGGGAAGAGGGCATGACCTTCGCCCGCTCGGTGCCGAACTGGACGCTGTTCGAGGATGCGCCCGGCGCGATGCTCTACCTGCGCAAGTTCTATCGATTGCTGGTGTACGCCGACCGCGACCTGCAGGATCGCGGTGTGCTGTGCGAACGACTGGGGCTCGAGCCCGACAGCCTGCTGTCACTGACCACCCACCCGCTGGACGACACGGCGTGGCTTGCCGACATGGATCTGGAGCCGCGTGACACCTTGATAGTGTCACGCCCACCGGCCTCGGCGCTGAGCACTGGCGGGCTGTGCCTGATCCGCCGCAGCCGTGAGCAACACCGTCAGCCATGCACCGCCGACCTGTGCATCAACAGCATGGCCGATCTGGTCGCTCAGCATCAGCTGTCTTTACGGCGCTGATTTTGCTAGAAGGTAGGCACCGTGAATGGCAATACAAGAGGTAGGTAATGGAAGGCTTGGTCAAACTGGATCGGATTGATATCAATATTTTGGTAGAACTCCAGAAAGACGGGCGCATGACCAACGTCAGCCTGGCCGATGCCGTCGGACTTTCCGCGAGCCCTTGCCTGCAACGCGTCAAACGTCTGGAGTCGGCAGGTTATATTTCCAGCTACAAGGCGCACCTCAATCTGGCCAAGATCACCGAATCGGTCACCGTGTTCACGGAAATCTCCCTCAGCGATCACAAGCGCGAAGACTTCGCCAAATTCGAAGCCAACATCCGTCACGTCGACGAAGTGCTGGAATGCCACCTGATCAGCGGCGGCTACGATTACCTGGTGCGCTTCATGACCCGCAGCATTCAGCATTACCAGGAAGTGATCGAAGAGCTGCTGGACAAGAACATCGGCATCTCCAAGTACTTCAGCTACATCGTCATCAAATCCCCGGTCATGAAAGACGGCGTACCGCTGCGCAAACTGTTGCGCCACTGAAGCTCCAGCCAAGAGGACGAGGAGCGTCCGGAACGGCATACCCACTTCAGAGCATGGGCACGAGGGCCATGTGGATTGTGGGAGTGACCGGGACGGCGATCTGCATTGCTTCGAAGGCGGTGGTTAAAGCGACCTGATATCAAGGCTGACTGGCCTCTTCGCGAGCAAGCTCGCTCCCACAGGATGTGTGTATCGCGCTGAGCCACGATAGCGTTCGCCCGAACACCTCGCGATCTCCCTGACACCTATCGTTCCTCACGCTCCAGCGTGGGAATGCCTTGCGTGACGCTCCGCGTCACAGATCTGCGCAGCACCGCATACGCAGCCGTGAATACCGGGCAAAGAATATGTATTTCTGAAATTCTGGCATAGGGCTACTATCCGGACGGCACTTTGGCCGGGCTTTTGCTCGTGCAGATTTGAAAACCGGCAGGAGCCCCTGTCGCCATGGATTTCAAAAGGATGTGTTCGATGCCCGTAGCCCCTCGTTTCCTTGACCATTACCGCAAGGCCGACCGGATCATGCTGGGTCTGATCTGGCTGTTGTTCATCTACGCGCTCGGGTTGGCGTTCTGGTTCGACACCTTCACCCAGGCAGTCATCGTCGGTGGCGGCACCGCGGTGGTGCTGACCGGGCTGTATCGGGCCATCGGCGGCACCCGATTGATGCGTTGCTGTTTCGGTGTGGGCCTGATGGTCATGACCGCGCTGCACATCAATCAGACCCACGGGCAGGTCGAGATACATTTCGGCATCTTCGTCCTGCTGGCAGTGCTGACCTTCTACCGCGACTGGCTGCCGATTCTGGTCGCTGCCGTCACCATCGCTCTCCACCACATCGTTTTCCATGCCTTGCAGCACTCCGGCTTCCCGGTGTACGTCATGCACCACGGCTTCGGCTGGAGCATGGTCCTTGTGCATGCGGTGTATGTAGTCGTTGAAAGCGCGATTCTGGTTTACCTGGCCGTGCAGAATCAGGCCGAGGCGGTCGAGAATCAGGACATGCTGGACCGGATGCTGGCCACCACCAACCAGTTCTCTACCGATAGCCAGTCCAGCGAGCGCTCGGGCAAACATGTCTCGCTGGCGCAACGTTTCGAGCAGTTTCTGGCGCAGATCACCAGCCTGGTCGACGGTGTGGTACGTGACACTCGCGGGCTGGGCGAACTGGGTCATGACCTCGCCAAGGCCAGTGGTACGCTGGAAACCGGTGCGCAGCATCAGCTCAGTGAAATCGCCCGCATGACCAACGCCATGCAGCGCATGGGCGAAGCCATGAACGATATCTCCAGCCACGTCGCGCAAGCCGTGCAGCGGGCCGGTGACGCCAGCGATCAGGTCGCCCACGGGCGCGACAGTGTCGACCGTGCGCAGAGCGAAATCACCCAGCTTGCCGCACGCATCACGACCACCGATGAAACCGTACAGGCCCTGGCCAACCAGTCAGAACAGATCGGCAAAGTGCTGGACGTGATCGGCAGCATTGCCGAGCAGACCAACCTGCTGGCCCTCAATGCTGCAATCGAAGCCGCACGCGCCGGTGAGCAGGGCCGAGGCTTTGCGGTGGTGGCGGACGAGGTGCGCAACCTCGCGCAGCGCACAGCGTCGTCGACCAAGGAAATCCAGACCATCATCGAAGACCTGCAAAAAGGCAGTCGTCAGGCCGCTACGGCCATGAACGACAGCCTGCAGGGCGTCGGGCGTTGTGTCGAGGACAGCCAGCGCGCTTCGGAATCCTTGCGCGCCGTCGGCGAAGGCATCGGCCATATCACCCAGCTCAACGGCCTGATTGCCACGACGACCGAACAACAGTCCACCGTCAGCCGGGAAATTGCCGATCAGCTGCGCTCGGTACAGACCATCGCCGAGCACACCGCTGCCAATATCGGTGTGTTGGCGACCAGCAGCCAGAGCCTGTCGCCGCTGGCCATTCGCCTGGAAGCGCTGGGCCAGAGCTTTCACGCGTAGCTTTCGGGCTCAGGCAAACACCAGCCCCGACGAGCGCAGCAGTTCCTGAGTGTAGGCCTGCTGCGGTGCGGCGAAGATCTCGCGGGACAGGCCCTGCTCGACCACCTTGCCGTCCTTGATCACGATCAGATCATGGGCCAGGGCGTGAACCACCGCCAGGTCATGGCTGATGAACAGGTACGTCAGACCGCGACGGATTTGCAGGTCACGCAGCAGGGCGACGATTTGCTTTTGCACGGTCCGGTCGAGCGCCGAGGTCGGCTCGTCGAGCAGGATCAGATCCGGTTCAAGCACCAACGCCCGTGCGATGGAAATACGCTGGCGCTGACCGCCGGAAAACTCGTGCGGGTAACGATGCCGGGTGGCCGGGTCCAGGCCGACTTCCTGCAACACGCGGATCACCGTCTGTTCCCGCTCTTTCGGCGTACCGATGTTGTGCGTCACCAGGCCCTCGGCAACGATCTGTTCCACGGTCATGCGCGGGCTGAGGCTGCCGAACGGGTCCTGAAACACCACCTGCAACTGGCGGCGCAACGGGCGCATCAGGTGCTGACTGTGCAGGCTCAGTTCCTTGGTGCCGAAGCGTATGCTGCCCTCTGAATCGACCAGGCGCAAAATCGCCTGACCCAAAGTCGATTTACCCGAACCCGACTCGCCGACAATGCCCAGCGTCTTGCCCTTGAGCAGCTCGAAACTCACCCCGTCCACCGCCTTCACATACTGCGGCTCACGTTTGAACCAGGCCTTGCCCAGCGGGAACCAGACCTTCAGGTCCTGCACCGACAGCAGCGTGTTGCTGTGCGTGGACGGCACCGGTTCGCCATCCGGCTCGGCATTGATCAGCAGACAGCTGTAAGGGTGCTGCGGACTGTCGAACAGGGTCTGGCAATCGGCCTGCTCGACAATCTCGCCCTCACGCATCACGCAGACCCGCTGGGCGATGCGCCGCACCAGATTGAGGTCGTGGCTGATCAGCAGCAGCGACATGTTCAGCCGCTGTTGCAGGGACTTGAGCAATTCCAGGATCTTCACCTGAGCGGTCACGTCCAGCGCGGTGGTCGGCTCGTCGGCGATCAGCAGATCCGGCTCGTTGGCCAGCGCCATGGCAATCATGATGCGCTGCCGCTGCCCACCCGACAGTTGATGCGGATACGCCTTGAGACGTGACAGCGGGTCACGAATGCCGACCAGTTCCAGCAGCTCCAGGGTTCGGCTCAGCGCGGCCTTGCCCTTGAGGCCCTTGTGGGTCGCGAGGATTTCGCCGATCTGTTTTTCGACCGTGTGCAGCGGGTTCAGCGAACTCATGGGCTCCTGAAAAATCATCGCCACGCGGTTGCCGCGCAGACTGCGTAACTGCTTGTCGCTGGCGCTGACCAGATCCAGCCCGTCGTAACGAATCGAGCCCTGGGTGCTGACGGTTTTCGCCGGCAACAGACGCAGAATCGAATGCGCCGTGACCGACTTGCCCGAGCCGGATTCGCCCACCAGCGCCAGGCACTCGCCACGACGGATATCGAGGCTGACGCCATGCACCACTTCGCGGCCGTTGAAAGCGACCCGCAGGTCGCGAATTTCAATCAGGTTGTCTTGCATGTCAGCTCCGAGGATCGAACGCGTCGCGGCAGGCTTCGCCGATGAACACCAGCAGAGAAAGGATCAAGGCCAGCACCACGAACGCGGTCAGCCCCAACCAGGGCGCTTGCAGATTGCGCTTGGCCTCGCCGATCAGCTCGCCCAGCGACGCACTGCCCGCCGGCATGCCGAAGCCGAGGAAATCCAGCGCAGTGAGGGTGGCGATGGCGCCGGTGATGATGAACGGCAGGTAGGTCAGGGTGCTGGTCATCGCGTTGGGCAGGATGTGCCGCCACATCAGCGCAGCGTCGGTCAGGCCCAGTGCGCGGGCGGCTTTGACGTATTCCAGATTGCGCCCGCGCAGGAACTCGGCACGCACCACGTCAACCAGCGACAGCCAGGAGAACAGCGCCATGATCCCCAGCAGCCACCAGAAACTGGGGGACACGAAGCCGGACAGAATGATCAGCAGGTACAGCACCGGCAGCCCCGACCAGATCTCCTGAATGCGCTGGCCGATCAGGTCGGTCATGCCGCCGTAGTACCCCTGAATCGCCCCGGCACAGACGCCGATCACCGTGCTGATCGCGGTCAGCAGCAGCGCGAACAGAATGGAAATCCGCGCGCCGAACAACACCCGCGCCAGCACATCACGGGCCTGTTCGTCCGTGCCCAGCCAGTTGATGTGGTCCGGCGGGCTGGGCGATGGCGCGTCCAGGTCGTAGTTGATGGTGTCGTAGCTGAACGGGATCGGCGCGAACAGCATCCAGCCGTTTTTTGCCGCGATCAGCTTGCGCACATAATCGCTGGCATAGTCCGGCTCGAAAGGCAGCTCGCCGCCGAAATCGGTTTCCATGTAGGTGTGCAACACCGGGTAATACATCTGCCCGTCGTAGCTGACCAGCAGCGGCTTGTCGTTGGCGATCAGTTCGCCGCACAGGCACACCAGCATCAGGCCGATGAAGATCCACAGCGACCACCAACCGCGACGGTTGGCCTTGAACAGGTCGAAGCGACGCCGGGTCTGGGGAGAGAACTCGAACATCAGGCGCTCCTCGCGGAAAAGTCGATGCGTGGGTCGACCAGCGTGTAACACAGGTCACCGATCAGTTTGATCAGCAGGCCGAACAGCGTGAACAGAAACAGCGTGCCGAATACGATGGGGTAGTCGCGCGAGACGGCTGCTTCGTAACTCATGCGCCCCAAACCATCGAGGCCGAAGATGGTTTCGATCAGCAGCGAGCCGGCGAAGAACACCTCGATCAAAGCCTGCGGAATACCGGCGATCACCAGCAACATGGCGTTGCGAAACACGTGGCCGTACAGCACGCGATGCTCGGTCAGGCCCTTGGCGCGCGCCGTGACCACGTACTGGCGGCTGATCTCGTTGAGAAAGCTGTTCTTGGTGAGGATGGTCAGCGTGGCGAAGCCGCCGATTACCAGCGAGCTGACTGGCAACACCAGGTGCCACAGATAGTCCTTCACCTTGCCCCAGGTGCTCAGGTTGTCGAAGTTGTCCGAGAACAGCCCTTGCGCCGGAAACCAGCTCAGGTAACTGCCTCCGGCAAACACCACGATCAGCAGAATGGCGAACAGAAACGCGGGCGTGGCGTAACCGATGATCACCAGCGTGCTGCTCCAGACATCGAACGCGCTGCCGTGCCGCACCGCCTTGCGAATGCCCAGCGGGATGGAAATCAGATACGTGATCAGCGTCGCCCAGAGCCCGAGAGACATCGACACCGGGAGCTTTTGTGCAATCAGTTCGGTGACCGGCGCGCCACGGAAGAAGCTGGTGCCGAAGTCCAGTTGCGCGTAGTTCTTGAGCATCAGCCACAGCCGTTCGTGCATCGGTTTGTCGAAACCGTAATGTTCCTTGATCTGCTCGATCAGCGCCGGGTCCAGCCCGCGCGTACTGCGGCTGGCGGTGCCGCTTGCGGCTACTTCGCCCCCGCCGCCCCCCACACCGTTGGGGCTGAAGCCCTGAATGCGCGCGATGGCCTGCTCGACCGGTCCGCCGGGAGCGGCCTGCACGATCAGGAAATTCACAATCAGAATGGCCAGCAGCGTGGGAATGATCAGTAGCAGACGTCGAATCACATAAGCCAGCATCTCAGTACTCCTTGGCGGCGGCAGGCTTGCCGGTCAGCGCAGCGGCCTGAGCATTGGTCAGCGGCGTCGGGCTGATCTGCCACCAGGTTTCCAGACCAACGTCATAGGTCGGTGCCACATCCGGCATGCCGAAACGGTTGGCGAACACCAGTGGCGTGCCCTTGGAGTAGTAGTTGGGAATCATGTAGTAACCCCATTGCAGGACCCGATCCAGCGACCGTGCGTAGAGCACCATGTCATTGCGCGTATTGGCGCTGACCAGCCCGTCGATCAGCGTGTCCACCGCAGGATTGCGCAGCACCATGGCGTTGGAGCTGCCCACTTCGGTGGCGCTTTGCGAGCCGTACAGGTTGTACAGCTCACGGCCAGGGGAAATGATCGGATTACCGTTTTTCGGCAGGTTGACCACGATCATGTCGTAGTCCCGCGCATTGAGCCGGTTGATGTACTGCGCCGAATCGATGCGCAGGAAATCCAGGGTGATGCCGATCTGCGCCAGCGTGCGCTTGAACGGCAGAATCAGCCGGTCGAAACCGCCTTGACCATCGATGAAGCTGAACACCATCGGCTCGCCCGCCGCGTTGACCAGCTTGTTGTCCTTCGGATGCCAACCGGCTTCGGCCAGCAGCTTGAGGGCCTGCAACTGCTTGTCACGGATGTAGCCGCTGCCGTCGGTTTTCGGTGGCTGATAGACCTTGCTGAACACCTCTTCCGGCACTTGGCCGCGCAAGGGCTCGAGAATTTTCAGCTCGGCCGGGGTCGGCAGCTCGGTGGCGGCCATGTCGCTTTTCGGGAAATAGCTTTGTTCGCGCACGTAGAAATTGCGCATGACCCGACGATTGATCCAGTCGAAATCCCACAGCAACGACAGCGCCTCGCGCACGCGGCGGTCCTTGAACATGGGTTTGTCCAGATTGAACACAAAGCCCTGCGCGGCGACCGGACGTTGCGGTGCGAGGATGCGCTTTTGCAGGCGCCCGTCGTCAATCGCCGGGCCGCTGTAGCCGACCACGAAGCCTGAAGAGGAGAACTCGCGGTTGTAGTCGAACGTCCCGGCCTGCAGCAGCTGGCGGGCGATTTCGGTGTCGCCGTAGTAGTTCACGGTGAGCGTGTCGAAGTTGTACAGGCCATGGCTGACCGACAGGTCCTTGCCCCACCAGTCCTTGACCCGTTCGAAGGTGACGCTGCGCCCGGCGTCAACCTTGGCGACCCGGTACGGCCCGTTGCCCAAAGGCGGCTCGAAACCGCCGCCGTTGGCGAAGTCGCGGGTCTTCCACCAGTGTTCGGGGAGGATGTGCAGGCTGGCGATGTCCAGCGCCAGCATGCGGTTGAGGTTGTTCTTGAAGTCGAAGCGAATCTGCAGCGGCCCTTCGATGGTCACCTCTTTGACGTCGGCGAACATGGGTCGATAACTGAAGCTGGCCTTGGTGGTTATCAGCTCGAAGGTGTAGCGCACGTCTTCGGCGGTGACGGGCTTGCCGTCCTCGAAGCGCGCTTTGGGGTTGAGGAAAAAACGAATCCACAGACCGTCCGGGTCCATCTCCATCTTTTCCGCGATCAGGCCATACACCGTGTACGGCTCATCCAGCGAGCGATAGGCCAGTGGCGAGTACACCCAGCTGTCGACCTCGCGCACATTGATGCCCTGATCGACGTAGGGATTGAGGTAATTGAACTGGCCAATTTCTTCCGCCGACCGGGTCAGCGAACCACCCTTGGGAGCGTTCGGGTTGACGTAATCGAAGTGCTGGAAGCCGGCCGGGTATTTCGGTGCCTCGCCATAGACGGTCAAGGCGTGGGTCGGCGTCGCCAGCACAGTCTGCCAGCCACTGCACAGTGCAACACCCAGAAGCAGGCGCCGCAGAAAACGGTTAAGACGCGACATGGTGGGGCTTTCCTCGTACGCACTGAATGACGGAACACTGCGAAAAAGCCCCCGGCCGGGGAAGGCGGATGAAACCTGGGCCGGAGGGGGCGAGCTCGCAATCTGACGTGGCCCACGGAGCGTTATGGGCCACGTCGTCACACTCAGAAGTGGTAAGTCGCGCGGGCGAACAGGGTGCGCCCCAGCGGGTCGGCGTAACGAGGGTCGTAGCCGGACTGGAAGTTGTAGGCCTGGTTGGAGAACGGCGGGTTGCGGTCGAACATGTTGCGCACACCGGCGTCGATATCCAGCACTTTGTCGAAGGTATGACCCACCGACATGTCCCACAGCGCATACGACGCGACCCGCGCATTGGTGGTGCGGTCGTAGTCGTTGTAGCCGCTGGTGAAGCGGTTGGTGATGGAGGCGCGGGTATCGCCCAGTGCCCAGGTACCGGTCAGCACGTGTTTCCAACGCGAAATCACGCCGTCGCCCTGGAAGTCGCCGACCTTGTCGGTGTACGGGCCGTCGATGATGTTCTGGAAGTCATAACGCGTCACATAGGTGCCGGTCATGCCCAGACCGAACTGACCATAAGGCGTGTTCGGGAAGCGATAGTCGAGGGTTACGTCGACACCGATGGTCTTGACGATGCCCAGGTTGGCGTTGCCGGTGACGATATTGGCGATCGAACCGTCGGCAGCGCGCACGTAGCGGTCGGCGTAGGTGTTGGGGTCATCGAACACGGTCGACTCGGGGAACGCCTGGATCTGGTTGGAAATGTGAATCCACCAGAAATCCAGGCCCATCGACAGGTTGTTGACCGGCTGATAGACGAAGCCCAGCGTCATGTTGCGGGCTTTTTCCGGGGCCAGCTCGGTGTTGCCTCCACCATTGTTGAGGAACTGCTGCTGGCAATCACGACCGGCGTTACCACCCGGCTGGACGACGCCACCGGCACACAGAACCGGGTCGTTGTAATAGCCCTGGGTGAAAGTCGTACTGCGCGGGGCATACAGCTCGTAAAGCGACGGCGCGCGGAAACCTTCGCTGTAGGCACCACGGACCACCAGTTGCTTGAACGGCTGGTAGCGGAACGAGTATTTCGGGTTGGTGGTGCTGCCGAAGTCGCTGTATTTGTCGTGACGGACGGCGGCGGTCAGTTCAAGGCTGTCCAGCACGGGCAAGTTCAGTTCGGCGTATTCCGCCTTGACGCTCCTGTCGCCTTCGACGCTACCGGCGGCATCTGCGCCCAGGCTGCTGATGTCGTTGACGTAGGCTTCGTACTGCTGATGCATTTTCTCTTTGCGGTATTCGCCGCCCAACGCCAGACCCGCAGGGCCTGCACCGAACCAGTCACCGATTTCCCGGCTGATGCGCGCATCGAGCCCGGCCACCCGGCCCACAGCACTGGAGTACTGGCCGTGATATTCGTTGGCATCGATCAGTGCCTGACCGGCAGCGGTTTGCGGGCCGAACGGGTTAAGGGTGCCATTGGCCAGGCCGTTGAGCATTGCAGCGTCACTGACATAACCGTTGGTGAGCGATGACAGGACTTTGTTCTGGTTGTAAGAAGCACCTACGTTGTAGTCCCAGCCGCCCACCAGGCCGTCGAAGTTCAGCAGGAAACGCTGGCTGGTGTTCTGGTCGCTGGACCCGCGTGGCCCGGCTGCGGTTTCTCGCCAGGCTGTGCTGATCGGTTGGGTCGGGTCGAGAGTAAAGTCGGTCGGTGCCGGAGTGATGCCGTTGCCGGGATAAAAAGGCGACGATGAGTCCAGAGACAGGCCGGTAAGGGGCGCAGGCCCGATATCGGTATGGTTGTTGTTACGAGCCCAGAAATATTCGAGGCTGACGTTATGATCGTCTGCCAGCTTGCCGGTGGCCTTGCCAAAAAACGAGGTCTTTTCGGTTTGCGGGATCAGGTCGATGTATTCACGGGTGCTGAACCGGCAGATGCCGTTGCTGGCGATCAGGTTAGGGCCGCCGCAGTTTCTGCCCAGCGGGTTCGCAGAGTTGTCACCCTGGAAGTAATTGCCGGGATAGGCCGTACCGGAGGTCTGATTGAGCCCGCGTCCTGGCACGTAATCTCTGGCAAACGAGCGGTCGTTGGCGTCCAGGTTTTGCTGTTTGTTGTAGTTGAATACACCCATGACGTTGAAGCGGTCTTGCTCCAGATCGCCAAAGCCCCAACTGGCGCTCATGTCCTTGGTGGCACCGCCGCCGCTGGCGGTCGGGGTTTCTCCACCCAGTGTCAGGCTGCCGTCGGTCAGGGATTTTTTGGTGATGAAGTTGATCACACCGCCAATGGCGTCAGTCCCGTATAGCGCCGAGGCGCCGTCACGCAATACTTCCACACGGTCGATGGCGGCAAAAGGGATCATGTTCAGGTCGATGGCGCTGCCGTTGGGCGTGCCCACACCCGACAGTGCGTTATTGGCCAGACGGCGGCCGTTGAGCAGTACCAGCGTCTTGTTGGCGCCGATGCCGCGCATATCGGCAAACGAGGCACCACCTGTTCCGGCGCCGACCGAGCCTGCGCTGTTGTTGATCGACTGGCTGCCGGTGATGCGCTGGACCATTTCCTGGGTGGTGGTCACGCCCTGTTTCTTCAGGTCGTCGGCGCGCAGGATGGTAATCGGCACGGCGGTTTCGGCATCGACCCGGCGGATTGCCGAACCGGTGACTTCTACACGTTGCAGTTGGGTTGTGGCAGGCACAACCGCTGCACTGGTGGACACGGCCGAGCCGCTGGTGTCCGCATCGACGGCGTCTGCCGCCTGGGCACCGCTCATGCCCATGGCCAATGCACAGAGCAGGGCACGTGGATGACGCCGGACCGCGAGGGCCAGTGGTTTGAGGGTGCAACCGGGAAGATTCATCAGCATGGTTAGTTCCGACTTGGTCCAGACGTTATTGAAATGGCCTTGTGAGCCCTCTGTTCCCGACGCGGTTGTGCCGAGCGGGAGTTCCACTTCTTCTTTTTCCAGCAAGCCGCTCCCCTCCAGGGGCTTTTCAGCCCACGGACAACCGCATTCACGGGGGTCGGGTCAGACGGCTTCGCGAGGCGAAGCCACCCGGTCAGTCGAGCGTCATTTCGCTGTCATGACGGATATCTTCGTAATGCCGGAGCGTTCGATGGAGGCCATGGCCTTGGCCACCTGGCCATAATTCACGGCGGTATCGGCCTGCAACTGAACGCGGATTTCCGGGTCCTTGGCCTTTTCGTCCTGCAGGCTTTTTTCCAGCAGCTCCGGGGCGATTTCCGATTTGGCGAGGTAGAACTTGCCGTCCTGATCGACGCTGACCACCACCGGGTTTTTCTTCTCGGCGGGGGCGACTGCGTCGGTCTTGGGCAAGTTGACCTTGATCGCGTTGGTCATCAGCGGCGTGGTGACGATGAACACCACCAGCAGCACAAGCATCACGTCGACCAGCGGCGTGACGTTCATTTCGCTGAGTACTTCATCGCTGTCCTGAGTGGAGAAAGACATTAGCTGGCCTCCCGAACGGCATGGCCATTCTTGCTGGCGATGGGCTGACGGGTGACCGCGAAGGCGCTGCGCTGGGCGAGGGCGTCGAAGTCGTGGGCGAAGTCATCCATGTCGGCCACGGCGAGCTTGAGGCGGCGCAGGAAGAAGTTGTAGATCAACACTGCTGGCACGGCTACGGCGATACCCACACCGGTGGCGACCAGCGCGTGACCGATGGGGCCGGCAACCGCTTCGAGGCTGGCCGAGCCGGTCGCGCCGATGCTTTGCAGTGCTTCCATGATCCCCCAGACGGTACCGAACAGGCCAATGAAGGGCGCGGTGCTGCCGATACTGGCGAGAATCGCCTGGCCACTTTCCAGCGCGCGCCGCTCTTTTTGTATCTGCTGGCGCAGGTTGCGCTCCAGACGGTCCGAGCGGTTGATGGTGTGCGCCAATTGTTGCGTGGTGCGCGGCGACTCATCGACCGCCATGGCTTCAAAGCCACTGTTGGCGATACGCGCCAGCGCGCCAGGGTATTGCGCAGAATGCTCGGCAGCGGTGAGCAGGTCCGGTGCGCTCCAGAACGCCTTGGTGAACTGTTTGTTCTGGGACTTCTGGCGCACGTACTGCGCCGACTTGATCAGCAACAGTGCCCAACTCAATACGGAAAACAGAATCAGTGCCCAGAGCACGGCCGGGACGATCATGGAAGAGAGCGATGCGTTCATGGTTTAAACCTCACCAGCTTTAATAATTGAAGTGTCGGTTGTCAGGTGCCGGATCATTCCGGCAACTTGAAGTCGATGGTCTGCGTCGCGAAGCCTTCTATCGGCGTGTCACCGCGTTTGGCCGGTATGAACTTCCAGTTGCGCACAGCCTCCACGGCCGCTTCGTCCAGTACCGGTTTGCCGCTGGATTTGGTCACCTCGACAGCGCCAGCGCGGCCGTTGGGCAGCACCTTGATGCGCAGAATCACGCGACCTTCCCAACTGCGTCGCAAGGCCAGCCCCGGGTATTCCGGCGGCGGATTGCCCAGACTGGCGAGCCCGGATACCGCAGCGCTTTCCTTGACCGGAGCCGGTGGCGCAGCAGGTGCCGGCGGCGCGGGCGCAGGTGTTGGCGGCGCGGGCGGGCTGGGTGCGGCGGCAGGCGTTGGCGCAGGCGGCGTCGGCTTTTTCACCGGCTCGACTTTCTTGACCGGCTTGGGCTTCTCGACCTTGGGCTTTTCCACTGGCTTGGGCGGCGGCTCGACCGCGTCCGGATCCTCGACCGGTTGTTCCGGTTCGGGGGGAGGCGGTGGAGGCGGCGGCGGAGGTGGTGGCTCGGGCGGCGGCGGTTCCGGTGCGGGTGGCGTAGGGCTGGTCAGTTCAATGGTCATTTCCGGAACTTGTGGTGCAACTTCCGGGACGTCTGGCTGGGCAGTTTGCATGTACCACCAGATCGCACCATGAATAAGGACTGACGCAGCAATCAACACCATTACTTGCGGCTTGTTAAGGCCGCCCGGACGCGACGTATTGGCGCTGAAAGGAATACCCTGCCACGCCGTCGAAGTGTCATCGGACGAGGGAGAGGGAACCGCTTTCATTATTACCGCATCATTCATTAACGCTCCCTCGGGTAGTTAAAGGGCAATAAGATTCCGCTCGAACAATGGGTAACTGTTCGATTGATGGAGACCTGCATATTGTGGATAGGCAGGGCAACGCGGTGGGTGCGCACACGGCGAACTCAAACGGTTAAAGGACGTCTTGAATCAGGGCACTGACATTGCAGATCCTTGCTTGCTTATCGTCATGTACGGGGACGTACAGCGATGTTCCTGAATGCTTACATTGCAACCGCTGTGCCAGAAAGCCCTCGCTGGAACCGCTGATGCAGAGCGGGTGTCGCATTCGTATAACTATTTATCGATTCCCGATTTCGTTGACTTCAAAGCGGCAGATATGAATAAGACCTTGAACAAAAAAACAGGCAACCAATGACCCTCTGCATGAGCAGACGCGTTCGAAAATCATGACCTGCAAGTCACTTTTTTAAATGCACCAATACTGTGTCACGAGGACCACGTTGGTGCGTTAGTTGATCAGCGCCTCATAAAAACAATACTCCGTGTGGGTATGGCGGTTGTGCGGACAGTTGTGGTTATTGAAATAAACGCCACCCTTTTAGATGATGGCAAAATGAAATCACTCAAAATAAAGTGTCGGACACTCTTTATAGGTCGACCGTCTTTTAATTAAAAACAACCCCGTGTGTACTTAATGACGCGCACAGGCGTGCAAGGCGCTGATTCATCATCAGAACATTCAAGGCACACGCGAAATGTCTTAAGTCCAGACGTGCAGGGCGGTCGAATAACAGCGCGCAGATCGGGACAAGGTTGAAGCGGCCGTGCCGGCATCGCTTGAGGCAGGTGATGCCCAAGGTGTGAATTGCCAGCGTAACGGTGGTCTGACGCAAGACTGATAGGGCACAGCTAGATTCCTTTCCTGGCGGGCAGCGAGACTTGTGGTCTGCTCTCCTGCACTGTTTGTGGACGCTCTGACGTCCGTGGACTGCACTTTGGTGCGTGTAGGCACCCCATGAATGCAGCGTGCACCAATGGTTTATGGCACGACCGTTCCACTTGAAAGAACTGTGCCAATTTGTGTCTTTTTGTATCTGGAGGGGTACATTTTCATCTGAAGACGAGTTTTTGCGGCTGCAAGGCGCAGTCATAGACCCTGGCGGGTATCAACTCGGCAGAGTGGCGCGGGTGCGCTGGGAGAGAGCCGCCCGGGATTAGGGCGGCCAGTAGGCATGGTGAATTACCAGAACGCAGCAGGTGCGCTGAGCGCCTTGCTGAACACCTCGATGGCGCGCTCGACATCTGCCTGCGTGGTATAGCGGCCAAGGCTGACGCGCACGCTGGCCAGGGCCTTGGCGGAGTCCATGCCCAGAGCGAGCAGCACATGCGAGGGGGCATTGCTGGCCGAGTTGCACGCGGACGTCGAGGACAACGCCAGGCTGTGGGATAGCTGCGAGCTGGTGAAGCCACTGCGGGTGATGCACAGGTTCAGGGTGTGCGGAATGCGTTGTTGCGGACAGCCATTGAGCTGCACATCCGGCAAGCTCAGCAGGCCTTCGCGCAGGTGACGACTCAGCTCTTCGATACGACGGTTTTCAGCGTCGGCCTGGCTGATCGCCAACGCAAAGGCTGTACCCATGCCGACGATCTGATGGGTGGCCAAGGTGCCCGAACGAAAGCCGCCTTCATGTCCGCCGCCGTGGATCTGCGCTTTCAGCAACGAATGCGCGCGTGGGCCCACGTACAGCGCGCCAATACCCTTGGGGCCGTAGGCCTTGTGTGCCGAGAACGACATCAGGTCGACGGCCAGACTCGCCAGATCGACCTTCACCTTGCCGACGCCCTGCGCAGCGTCCACATGAAACAGCGCACCGTGCTCGCGTACCAGCGCGCCAATGCTGGCGATATCGGTCAGCGTACCCAACTCGTTATTCACCAGCATCAGCGATACCAGCAGCGTGTCTTCGCGCAATGCAGCCTGTACGGCGTGAGGCTGGATCAGGCCCTGAGCGTCCGGCCTCAGCCAAGTGACGGGAAAGCCCTGGCGCTCCAGTGTGCTGACGGTGTCGAGCACGGCCTTGTGTTCCAGCACGCTGGTGATGATGTGACGGCGCTGCGCGCTGGCATCATGGGCGATGCCCTTGATCGCCAGGTTGTTGGACTCGGTTGCGCCGGAGGTCCAGACAATGGTGTCGACAGGCGCACCCACCGCATCGGCCACCTGCGCGCGTGCCTGTTCAACGGCCTGCCGCGCCACCTGCCCATAACCGTGCCCGCTGGATGCCGGATTACCGAAATGACCTTCGCGCCCCATGCAGGCAACCATAGCTTCGATGACCTGTTCATCAACAGGCGTGGTGGCGGCGTAATCCAGATAGAGCGCAGAAGTGGTCATGGGCAATTCGCTTTGTAATCGAGTCAAAATCAAGGGCTGGCATTACCAAACCGACTGCTTGAAAGATTACTGATCCGCAGGCGAAAATTTTTTGATATTTACACGGATACGAGCAGCCAAAGCGAAAAAATATTCGCTTACGCTTGGATTTTTACGATTAAAAATTCTAGGATGCTGCTTCAGGCGCAGAATCGCAGCCAGACACCCATCGTTCCTCACGCTCCACGTGGGAATTCAGTTCTGGACGCTCCGCGTCCAATCCGAGGATGCAAGGGGCTGCACCGTTGGGTGACGCAGAGCGTCATGACAGGCATTCCCACGCGGAGCGTGAGGAACGATCAGTGTAAAGCGACTAACGCAGGAAACCGCTAATGGACAAATTCGACCGGGCAATCCTCGACATCCTGCAAACCGACTGCACCCGCGCGGTGGCGGACATCGCCGAGCGTATCGGCCTGGGCAGTACCGCGTGCTGGCGACGTATCCAAAAGCTGGAAGAGGCCGGCATCATCGACCGCCGGGTCGCGCTGCTCAATCCGCAACGGCTGAACGTCTCAGTCAGCGTCTTCGCCGCCATCCGCACCAACCAGCACAACGCCGCCTGGCTCGAACAGTTTCACGCCGCCGTCGGCGAGCTGCCTGAAGTAGTCGAGTGCTACCGCATGGCAGGCGACACCGACTACATGCTGCGCATCGTCGTAGCCGACATCGCAGGGTACGACGCGGTGTACAAACAACTGATCAGCATCCCCGGGATCAGCGACGTAAGCTCCAGCTTCGCCATGGAACAGATCAAATTCACCACCGGCCTGCCCTTGCAATACGCATCGTTTGGCGGCTGAGCACCGCCACGCTCATCGATTGAATCGAACCCTCAGCCCGATGCCACGTCCACTTTCTTTGGCAAACGAAAAAGGTGGCTGACATGACAACCGATCACATACTCACACACAGCGTGCCCAAAGAAGACCCCGCCAGCCCGCAACTCGGCCAGTACGACCGTGAAGCAGACCCGGTCCTCGCCATGAATGCGAACAGACCCGGTGTCGGTTCGGAACGCGGCGACGAGGTCAAGAAACGCACGGAAGGCGACGAGGCTTACGAAGATGACGAGCCGGAAGTGTATTCGGATGACCCGGATATCGTCGCGGATAAGGGTGGTGGTGTTTCGCCGGGCTGAGGGAGCACAAATATGGCGCTGAGGTGGTGTAACAGCTCAAACGTGTTCATGTAAGGGACGTTGAGCTGTTCACAGAGGTTGGGGATGATGAATACGCCGACTCAAGGCCGAGAAGCAATCTCGTCCAGATGATTCAGCAGATCCAGCGGGTCCTCATAAACCCTCAACGCGCCAGCACGCTCAAGCTCGCCTATGTCATAGCCACCCGACAGCAGACCGACGCCGGTTGCCTTGCAGCGACGTGCCGCCAGCATGTCCCAGATCGCGTCCCCTATCACCAGACACTCGTCAATCGGAGCGTTTATCTTCTTTGCAGCCGCCAGAAACAGGTCGGGGTCAGGCTTGCCATAGCTCACGTCATCGCGCGTAACGATGTTGATCTTTTTGATGTCCAGTTTCAGTGCTTTCAGATTGATCGTAGCCGTATCGATCCCGCCGCTGGTGGCGATGCACCACTTAAGGTTTTCCTTGTCGAGCGTCTCCAGCAACTCGACGGTGCCGGGCAATGCGATGATCTGTCCTTGCAGCCGCTCGTAAGCCTGAGCATGTTTCTCGCTGAGCCGTTCGGCTTGTTCTTCGCTGATGTTCAAGCCGGTTTCACGCGACAGTGATTTCAACATCAGTCCGCCGCTCATGCCGATCTTGCGGTGAATACGCCACATCGCAAGCGGGATTTCTTCTGCGTCCAGTGCTTCTTTCCAGGCGGCAACGTTTTGATAAACGCTGTCGGTCAGCGTGCCGTCCAGGTCGAAGATGAAGGAGGTTTGGGGTCTCATAGGGTTACTCTTTTTGAATGCGGATTGACCATCTGGCGAGGTTCGGGGCGTTGTGGTCGACACCTGTTCGGCGGTGTCGGAATGCGGCGATCATCAATGAAGCGAGGGCTGTACCGGGGCTTCGAATACGGCATTGCCAGATGGAGGGAAAGGGCTGGTTTTTTGAGGTCACACACTTTCGAGTACGTGATGGAATGGCGGTTCGATCTTTCGGGCGGAAGGGCGACCTGGTAGCAGAAAAGCCTGATGGCTTTCCAGTCGGGTTGAAGACTCTCCAGCCGCATTAACGCTGTACGTAACCCTCCACCAGCGCCTGAACCCGCGCTGCGTCCTCATGGGTAACCGGGTTATAAACAATCATCGACAGATCCGGCCGGCCATCCACTGCGAAACCCGAATACTCCAGCTCAATCAGCCCATGAACCGGATGCCGCAGGCGCTTGGTGCCTTCGCCCTGTAAACGCACATCGTTGTCGCGCCACAACGCAGCGAAATCAGCGCTGAGGGTGCAGAGTTCGTCAGCGAGTTCACGGAGTTCCGAGGCGGCTCCGGCACGGGTCGCGTCGGCCCTGAATGCGGCGACGATAAAGCGCGCGACGGCCTGCCAATCGTCCTGCTTTGCACGCGTGCCAGCGTTGCAAAACATCAGGCGCAGGATGTTGCGTTGCTCTACGGGCAGCAGTCTGTAGTCAGTAAATACAGCTGCCGCAGCGTTGTTCCAGGCCAAAACATCCCAGGTGGCGGTCTTGATAAAAGCAGGGCTGAACGCGAGCGTATCCAGAATACGCTGCAAGCGTGGCGATACGCCCTCGGGCGCGCTGTAGACCACTTCGGGCAGATGACCAAAAGCGAGCATGAACAGGTGTTGCCGCTCGGGCTCGGTCATCAGGAGGCTTTGCGCGATCCGGTCCAGAACCTGAGCAGACGGCGCGCCGCCGCGTCCTTGTTCCAGCCACGTGTACCACGTTGCGCTGATATTGGCGCGCTGGGCAACTTCTTCCCGACGCAAGCCTGGCGTGCGTCGACGCGCAGTGGAAAGCCCCAGACTCGCAGGGTCCAGACGCGCCCGACAGTCCTTCAAATACGTTCCCAGCGGGTTGGCCATGATGATCCTGTTGGTTTTTATACCCTGATAACGTCACGTCTTTTACGGGATAAACGTTACGCGCACTCTGCCGACTTCAGCAAAGAGAGATTTGACTATGCGCATATTTATAACCGGCGCCACAGGTTTTATTGGCACTCGCGTCACTTGGGAACTGATCAACGCAGGCCATCAGGTAGTGGGGCTGACACGTTCAGAAGAGGGTGCTCGAGCTCTACTTGCCATGGG
Source organism: Pseudomonas cerasi (assembly GCF_900074915.1). Classification (GTDB taxonomy): domain Bacteria; phylum Pseudomonadota; class Gammaproteobacteria; order Pseudomonadales; family Pseudomonadaceae; genus Aquipseudomonas; species Aquipseudomonas cerasi. The sequence continues at coordinate 147,546 of NZ_LT222319.1, read as the reverse complement.
AGCCGACCCGCATCGCGGTGATATCGAAGACCTGTCCAGCCTTCAGCGTGGCGTGGAGAAGTGCGACGCGGTGATTCACACGGCGTTTGATCACAACTTCGCGCACTTCGTCGCCAACTGCCAGCACGACGCTCGCGTTATCGACGTATTGGGTTCTGCCCTGGCCGGCTCTGCGCGTCCGCTGGTGATCACCTCCAGCACGGCGATGGGCTCTTCAGCACCCGGGCAGGCCGCAGACGAAGACCACTTCGACCCAGCCCACCCCAACCCTCGCGTCGCATCGGAACTCGCCGGGCAGGCGCTGTTGCAACGTGGCGTCAACATAGTCGTCATGCGACTCTCGCAAATTCATAACCCGGTCAAACAGGGCTTGGTCAGCGAAGTCATCAAACAGACCAAGGAGAAAGGCTGCTCGGCCTATATCGACCAAGGCCTTAATCAGTGGTCCGCAGCGCACCTTGAAGACACGGCGCGCCTGTATCGTCTTGCTCTGGAGAAACATCAGCCGGGGGCTCGTTATCACGCGACTGCCGAATCAGGCATCACCTTCCGCCTGATTGCCGAAACCATCGGAGAACACCTCGGCCTGCCCACGTTGGCCTTGCCCGCCCATGAAGCTGCCGCACACTTTGGCTGGCTGTCGACATTTGTGGCCAAGGACATGAGCAGCCTGAGCCACAAGACACGCAAACGCTTGGACTGGCAGCCCAAGGGGCCAGGTTTGATTGAGGATTTGGAAGGTTGTTTGAAGGGGTAGTGTCTGCAGGCGGAACAACTCTGCAATTGCAGATGATCATCGTGCCAATGCTCTGCGTTGGCATGCAGTTCGTGACGCTCTGCGTCACACATCTACAGTCTGGCAACGCAGCCCAAGGACCCTACAGAATCGCGTGTAATCAGCGTGATTACTGGTGAGTATCCGCATTCTCAGCGGGATAAAACTCACCCTTGCTTCCCATCCTTTCCAGCCGCTCACGAACGAGCGCCTCGACGCTGGCCACTGCAGCCCGGTCGTCAGGGTTGACCAGTTGCAAGTGCAGGCGACTATTGTTCTGATCGTGGGTACCCTCGCTGAGCATGTCGTGTGTGACGACTTGTTCGCCACGCCACAGACATAGCTGAGTATGGGTATCACCAAGCCATATCTCTTTAACTGATCTGAGGTCAGTTTTAGCCAGTTGGTCCACGGTGATCGTCTTTTCCATTGCCTTGTCCATTGTGCTGTACCTTTTTCAGTGAGCCGATACAGGTCTGACGAATAGCCGCCGCGGATCGTTCCCGGCGTCGGCTATTCCACCGCGCCAACGGTAATGAGTCGACGCAAGGATCAAGATCGATCAATCGATAGTTGTACGCGGCAAGGCTTTATTTCTTCAGCCAGCCCTCAACAACATCGGCACCATGCTCCGCTTTCCACTCCTTCAAGACCTTGTGATTTCCACCCTTGGTCTCGATCACTTCACCGGTTTTCGGATGTTTATAAACCTTGAGTTCGCGCGGCTTACGCTTGCCCGCAGGCTTTTCAGCGGTCTGTCCGCGAGCCGAGGTCTGTGGGTCCAGCAGATTGATGATGTGCTTCAGGCTGAAGCCATAGTGCTCAAGCAGCTTGCGCAGCTTGGTTTCGAACTCGATTTCCTTCTTGAGCCCCTGGTCGCCCTTCATCGTCTCCAGTGCCTGGAGTTGCTCGGCGAGGTGCTTTTCCAGCTGGCGGTATTCTGCGAGTTTGGACATGGTGTTTTCCTTATAAACAGGTGTGCGTAGTTATTGAGAGAGATCGCGCCCGTTACAAGTTCAGCCTATTTTCCGCAGGTCGGTTGGCGTTCAATACGTGGGAGTAACGCCATAAACTGGATAATCCGGGCTTCCGGTTATTTTCAGAAAATGCGATTTTCCGGGCGCAGGATCATCAGCTTTCGACCAGAGCAGTCATTGAGGTCGCCCAAGCGATCTATCTCATCTCAGGAAGTATTAGCAGGGAAATAGCGTAGGTATCCAGCGATGTTCGACCCGCTTCCTGCCGTTCTATCCTTCGGATGAATTCGCCCTTCGCTGACTGGAACCTCTTCAAAATCAAATGGACTGACGCCTTCAAGACAGGCCACATTAACTCCGTATTGAGCCGGGTTGGAGCGTCGTTGGTGATGTGTATATATCCCGCATTGTGAGCAGAAATAATGCTTCGCTTGCAGGGTGTTGAACTGATAGAGCTTGAGCATCGCCTCGCCAGAAGTGATCTCAATATCCTCCAGGGCTGCTGAAACCGCGATTGCACCGCGCATGCGGCAATAGGAGCAGTTGCAGCGCCGGACGGTCTTGAACCCGTCACTCAGCCGGACTTGAAATCGTACAGCGCCGCAATGGCAGGTGCCTTGTAACGTTCCGTCAGAGGTGTCCATATAAAACAGTGACTCCGTCTATGGGCTGCGCGGCAGCGAAAAGCCTTTGAAGATGTGGCCAGACGACCACATCTTCACACCGTATTTACTTAGGACCTGGCCCAAAACGGTTAGGTCCTGGATGACCTTCCTGAATCAAAAACACGAGGTTAGCAATCGGTACCAGCAGCCACCAGCCGCTGCGATCCGTGTCGTGCAACCTGCGAACACCCACCGCGATACCTGGGACCAACACGGCCAGGGAGTAAAGGTTAGCGATAATGCCGCCATCACCTATCAGCCCGCCGATAAAGCCGAGGACAATCGAGATCAAGATGTTGAACAGAAAAAACATCCAGTATTCTTTTCTGCGTGCCCTGCCCGTGAACACCGCGTATTTTTTCAGAACGTCTGTGTACCAGCTCCACGCAGGCGGGTTATCGGTGCTCGCACTGGCTGGCGAAACAACCAGCTGCGGTGCCCCGCAGTGCGGACACGTACCAGCGTCATCACTGATTTCCTTTGCACAACCACGACAAAATACCATCTCATTCTTCCCTAAATCAGTTAGCTATTAATCCAAAAAATATCAGCAGCGATACTGCTGACAAGACAGTGCCTGCTATCGCTATTCCGTTGCCAGGCAACTTTTTGTTGATGCTGATGACGCCCAGAACCAGTCCGGCTATCGAGCACATGCCGAGCCCGACGACGGTATCCAGATCCCATTCACCATCGTCGAACAGCGCCAGCGAGCAGAGGATGCCCAGCACCAGAGAGACGATAGCCATCCACGGAGAGCCAGTTTGTTGTAGCTGTTGCGCGGGAGTTGCTGAGACCTGACTGGCGCCACATTGCGGGCAGTTGAGTGCCGTTTCATGTATTTCCTTTGCGCAGCCACGACAGAAGACCATCGCCATTTTATTTCCTTATATCGAGTAGCTTTCAGACCACCAGAATGCGCCTGAACGCCCGCAAATTCTGGTTTAAAAGGTTTGTATTGCCAAGAATTAGTTAGCTTTATTTATAGATTTGGCGACTGTACGACGTTTTTAGGTGTTTTGCAGTCAGTTATTTACGTTGGTTTGATCGCTTCCGTGGCGATGGGCGAGGGCTGAAACACTTTCAGAACGTGAGTCCTCTACCGATACTTCTGGAAAAGACGCTTTTCAATCGCGCTGCGGCTTCACGCAAGTAGAAGATGTCCATGTCACCCACTTCATGCGTCTGGTCAATGCTTGATCAGGCAGCTTTAGGCCTAAGCTGCCGGCCACCATCGGCAGAAATCGGCGCATGCGTCCCTCTAGCCAATAGTGCTAGGATAAAATCAGCCGCCCAGAAAACGTAATCAGGAACATAATCCAACAGTGGATAACGCTGCCAAGTTTCGATGCCCCAGCTGTGGCCATATCCCTATCAGGGTGCCACCCACCCATAAGTGCCCCGAATGCGGAGTCTTTTCTCATACGTGGCTGATTTATGACTGGGATAGCTTTGCCTCCTTCAGGCGTCAGCACCTCAAATGCAATATCGTGATAATCGTCCTTGTGGTCATTAACATTGCCGCCTTGTTATGGTTTGAATCCAGCAATGTCTTTCTCTGGATGCTCAACGTTCTGTCTATTCCAGCCACAATCAGTTTGTCTTTTTGTATGCATGATCTTCGAGGACAAGCAGAGTACAAAGGGCATAGCAGTGACGCTGCTTTACCTTGGTTTTCGTGTTTCACGGGGTTGTGACCAGAATGCCTGCTTTTGGCCGATAGCGGTCAGCCAACGTGTCTCAAAAGGGATCGAGCCGTGCGTTGATGCCAGCCTGCTTAGCCAGCGCTATCAGGTTTTCGACGCAATCTTGCTCAATGATGGCGTCTCTTCCAGCTTGTAGGCATAAACCTGGTCAATGCCGCTGGCTTCAATCAGTTTCGGTGCGAGGTACTTGAAATCATCGAAGCCGTGCACGTCCACGGCCATGAGAACCAGATTATTGAGTAACTGGCCTTTCTCAGCGTCCAAAAGACCACTGACCAACGCGGTGGCCGGGTCTTCACCTAGGTTGTAATAGCGCGACACCCTTCTCACGAGACGCGCACGTTCCTTTTCAGGCAGCCGCGCCAACAGGGCCTGGGTGAACGTTTTCAGTTGCGCACCGAATGGATAAAGCTCACGCATAATCACGGCATCGCTCAACCGTGGTTCATCGGGTGGAGGTTGTGTGAAGCGATCGCCGAACAATCGACTGAACAAGCCCATCTCCGTTTATTCTCCTTGGTGGTTGAAGCCTCTGGCGCGAAGCTTACCCCAGCGGTTCGATGACGGCGAATAGGGTCAGGGTTGATATCTACTCAGTCTACATGTGACAGCAATCGACCCGGAGCGGACAGTTGCTACCCATGTCGCTTAGCAGCCCATCGGTCGTTCACGAATGGATATACCGGCATAAAGTAGCGCCGCGATAATGAACGGAGACTTTTTCTCCAGATACTCCGCCATCCCACCGGTATTGCTCGACTCCAGCTGAAGCTTCAGCGCTTCATACTGCAGGCGCACCGAGGGCTCGCGCCTAAGCAAATCTCTGAACCCCAACATCTGGGTGATCGTAAGGTGGTCACGGGTACAAGCGTGAAGCTTGTGCGTGCGAATACCAGCCACGTTACGCCGATAGAAATGATGCCCTTCCGATAGATCATTTCCTCGTACATATCCCAAACCCATTAACACCTCGTCTCGCGCCGAGGCATGGCGATGATCGTTAACCTCGATGAGCACATCGATCTCGGGCTTCGCCGCGAGCCCTGGAACAGCGGTGCTTCCAACGTGGTGTATGGCAATCAGTTCATCGCCAAAAGCAGAAGCGATTAATGGCTTGTCTGCCAGAAATCGGGCAGGCCACGCCGGAGTGTAGGGAGTGATCTTGCTGGTCAGTGCCATGTCCGTTCCTGGGCGGCTAATGCACCGAAGTTTCGCTCAAGGCATGTGCAGTTGCCAGGGACTGATAGCAGAACCTCGACAGTACGGCGATTCAGCAGTTCGAATTTGGATCTGGTCGAGGTTGCTTAGCACAGTACCGGCGCTTCGATGATGATCCGCCTGTACTCATCTGAATCGAACACAAATGGGCCAATACCGCTGATTGGACGAGGGGATTCATATCCGTTTTCATACGCAAATGAATCCCAGACGATGCCGGTATCGCTCCTTTCAACTTCTACAGAATAGGCTCCGCATCCAATGTCCGCGCACTCTGGGCAGATGTAAATAATGACTCGGGCAGCCCGTCCTTCAGGTAGATCCCAGCATAGGAGATCGGCGACGAATGCTTGGTTTTGTTGGGCAAAACCACTGGCAAAGGGGGTCATGAAATCCGAATGACCACCGTCAGCGCTCGTAAGCATATCCAGGACCGAACACCCGTCGATTCGGAAATCCAGGTAGCTACGCTCTGTAACGGTACACCCGCCCAATGAATAACCTGGCCGGTTGATTCGATCAAGGGTGAGTCCGCTGAGCTGTATATGAGTGGACCGGAAGGGAGGTAGGGCGCAATTACACTCGTTATTAATTTACTTGGCAACACGGCGCTGCTCGATGCGCTGCTTCTGGTCGAGTACGATCTACCAATGACAAATTGGGTATGCGCTCAGCCGTCAATCGGGCCGGAATTCGACTGTTGCGCCGAAGGCTTCCAGTTGGTCGCGCAATTGGCGCAGTTGACGTCTTGTACCGCTTCTGGCGTTGAATTCAGACGCGTCGGCAAGTGCCAGTGCTTCCTTCAATGACAACTCGCTCCCTTTGCTGACTAGCTGAATAACCTTGAGCTTATGAAGGCCCAGGGCAGTAACGATCAAGTCGCCGCTTTCAAAATCAGCCGGGTCATAGGCACTGACTTCAGCGGGCGATTGCTCCAGGAGCTCTGCTTCCTGGCGCGCATCGATTACTTCACGCCAGTACTGATTCGCAGAGCCGATCTCGGCCATGATCAAGCGACTGAATTCGATGATGTCATCATTCACTTCTGCCAATGCTTCGAGCAAACGGCGAAACGCCACAAGGCTCGGCGCTATCCGTATTGCGTCCCACCGACCTGCTCCGTGGGCTGCGGTATAGACGGGATAGCCGCTTGGAGCTTCGGTCGCTGCAATAAAAACCGGGTCGTCCAGCCCGGTCATTGCAAGGACATACCAGTCTGGATTCCATTCGCCTTCAGTATCGGATACCAGGCTTACACCGGTATTCCCATGTGTCCGAAAGCCAGCCTGAAAATCATCAAGATGATCCAGTTCTGCATAGTGCGTGGGTAAAAGAAGATCACCCACAACGACGCCATTGATAAGAAACTCTCGGATGTTTTCGCGGGCCAAATTCATACGTCGATAGTTCTCGCTATGGGGCTCAAGCACATGGAGTGGGTGGCATCGTCATGATCTATTCGCAAAAATCCACACTCCAGATAAAACGCGTCGCCTGCAGAGGTATCGGTGGTGAGGCGCACGTTTTTAAAGCGCAGAGCTGCATGCGCAACCAGCGCCTTTACCAGTGTCCGCCCCACGTGGTGCCCTCTTGACGAAGCGCTGACGTAAACGCGTCGTAGCCTTGCCGTGTTCGTTTTGACGTATGGATCAACTGAAAGGCCTCCGATGCCTATCAGTTGCTGGTTCAAATACGCTGCCATAAAACATTCGCCGGGGGCATCGAAGCGATTTGCCCCGGAGTGCCACTCGGCAATCAGGCGGGTAACAAACCTGAAACCCTCTCCAACCGCCTCTTTCTCTAGCGCAAGAATTTGCGGGGGGAGATGGGTGATGTGTCGAATTTCCACTTGGCTCATGCATTGCCCTGGTGAGTGAAACAAGTCACCAAACAATCGGCTTATCGTTCCAATCCCAAAAGGTCCCGCTGTCGGCCGGTCCATGTGCGCCTAGCACCTCAATGATGCGATCCGCTGAAAACGCCGGTTCGAACAGTTGGCCTTCGGGCACGTTCGCCTGGAATGGCTGAGACAGCTCTGTGTCGGTCGTGCCTGGGTGTATAGCCAGGACAGTAGAGGCCGGGTTAAGGCGTTTCAACTCGATACTGGCCGTGTGCAGCAACTGGTTGAGCGCTGCTTTGCTGGCTCTGTAGCTGTACCAGCCACCCAGCCGGTTATCGCCAATAGAGCCAACCCTCGCGGAGAGCGCCGCGAAGGTAGAAGGTTGTTTGCGCAATAACGGGAGTAGGTGTTTGAGCAGCAGGATCGGTGCAAAGGTGTTGGTCGCGAAACTGGCTTGCAGGCTCGCAAGTGTCAGTTGTGCCAAGCCCTTTTCTGCTTTTGCGCCGTCCTGATGAAGAATGCCTAGCGTACTGATGACGAGGTGCAGATGCTCACATCCCTCAAGCGTCTCGCTCACGAGCGCTTCGAGGGATTGTTCATTGCGCGCGTCGCAGTCGACGCGTTTGATGCGTTGGCCATATCGCTCCGCAAGCGTTGCCAGCTCAGTGGAAGTGCTGGCTTTGCGCGCGACCGCCCATACCTGAGCTACATCATCGCGAGCAAGCAACGCTGCGCACAGTGCCAAGCCAATACCTCGGCTGGCTCCGCATATCAGCACGTTGGCCTCGCTGTTCAGTTCGGGTATCAAACTCATAAGGCACCTTGAGGAGCATGGTTGAAGTGTTTTTGACTTCTGTGGGGCAACTATAGCCCTAACGCTTCGCCAACAACCGCGCCAACCCAGCCGTCACCACAACAGCCAGCAAAACGGCAGCCGCGATAGACAGAAGCGCGCCCCATTGCACTATGGAATACCTGAGGGTCAGGTAGAAACTCACCACCCCAACGGCGCCAATAGCATTGCCGCGGATTATCGCCGCCAGTTCATAACGCCCGCCTTGAACGTGGACGAACACTGCAAGCGGCCAGGCGATCACCGGGATCGGTGCCAGCAGCCCACTGACCACCGGCCCGAGCCAAGTAGCGCTTGCGGTAATCGCCAGCAGCAGAAGGGTGGCGGTCAGCATTCGCATCGGGATGACCCAGCGCGGCATTGCAACGTACGACGCTACGTCCGGCGGAGCCTGTTTCGAGGTGGCAACGACGATCAACCCAACCATCAGCAGCGTGACAATGATCGACAGCGCCAGTAAGCCCGACAGGTTCACCACAAAGGCCGTCGCGCCATACACGGCGAGCGCCAAGGTGCATCCAGCCAACGCTGAAACGCGTCGAGTGGCCAGAAAATAAAACAGATAAGTCGCCTGAATCGCCGCCAGCCCGGCCAATGCGCCGGGCACCGCCATCGAGGCGAATGCAGTGCCTTGCTCAAGGCTGAGAAACAGCATGACCAGCGCCGAGGTCATCGGCAGGCCGGAAAGCAGCCCTGCCACGCCGGTGCCCCAGCGCTTTGCCGCCAATGAAATGGCCAGCATCAGCGCGGGGGTGATGAGTAACTTGAGGTAGAAGGCCGTCATGCAGAAAACTTCACATCCGAAAGTGGGCTGAATGCTAAACCTTTTGGCGGTTGGTAACGATGCATGTCAGCGCTTACTCCATCGCTCGACAGCGCATCCGCCAATCGCCAGAAACAGAAAAGCCCGGCGAACCGGGCTTTCTGAAATCGGGCAGTGCTTATTTAGCCGTTTTCAGCTTGATCACGTCACCAGAAACGGTAGTGGTGTAGCCGTTCAGGACCCAGGCCCAGAACCACTTCTCCTGCACTTGGGTATTGATCAGCGCATCGCCACCCTTGGCCTGAATAGCGCTGTTCTGCGCACGAACGAAACGGTCGTTCTGACGAATCGGGATCAGACCGAACAGCATCAGGCCGGTGGCGCTTGCTTCACTGTGACCTACGACGGTGTATTGGCTGCTGTCGTATTGCGGGGTTTTCATAGGGGTGCCGGTGCAACCCGCCAGAACCAGACCACATACTGCTGCGGCGACAACTTTACTAACTGACTTCAAGATAAAACTCCATGGAAAAACCCGGATCCACGTCTCGGGCGGCGGTACTTTACTCGTTGGGCTGGTGCTTGAGGTGTTTTTTTGAAATTGCTTTACAGCGCCCTCACGACTGCGCTTCCGCAAACTCCGAGAGTGGGCTGTTTCAGGCTGTAGCGGGGCGGCGCCTACCAGCCAATAGCAACTTTCCGAGACGTTTCCCCGCTTTGCAGGCGCACCTCTCCCATGGCCAGCAGCTAGAGGTTCGGTAGGGTAAATAGCATGGCCTATTGTGCTGTGTTTTTGACCAGCCCTTCAGACCGCATCTTTATATAACCAAACTGGCGCTTGATCATACGAAATGGATGTTCAACCTTTGCCCAAACCTGGGCTTTCGCGTACTAAATCTTGCGACGCACGCGTGCGATCAAACTTTTCTTGCCATGTTTTTAACTGCTCGGGCGTACAGCGATAGACCAGATTATCTAAGGAAACTCTGAAAAAGACTTCCAAATCTGGTGAAATACGCCAGTCCCAAGCACTGAACGGTTGAGTCCCGATGAAGCAGATGTCCTTCGCTGACGCCGAATACGCTGGCAAACGCAAACAAACCCGCCGTGAACGCTTCCTGATCGAGATGGATCAGGTCGTGCCCTGGAATGGCTTGGTCAAACTGATCGAGCCACACTATCCAAAGGGCGAAGGTGGTCGCCCTGCCTATCCGTTGATGGCGATGTTGCGGGTTCATCTGATGCAAAACTGGTTCGGCTACAGCGATCCGGCCATGGAAGAATCGCTCTACGAAACCACAATTCTGCGACAGTTTGCAGGACTGCACCTGGATCGGATTCCGGACGAAACCACGATCCTCAATTTCCGCCGACTGCTGGAGAAACATGAGCTGGCCGGTGGGATTTTGCAGGTCATCAATGGCTATTTGGGCGACCGTGGTTTGTTGCTGCGCCAGGGCACCGTGGTCGATGCAACGATCATCCATGCGGCGAGTTCGACCAAGAACGAGGACGGAAAACGTGACCCTGAAATGCACCAGACGAAGAAAGGAAATCAATATTTCTTCGGGATGAAAGCGCACATCGGTGTCGATGCCGAATCCGGTTTGGTGCATAGCGTGGTGGGCACGGCGGCGAATGTAGCTGACGTAACTCAGGTCGACCAGTTACTGCACGGAGAAGAAACTTACGTCTCTGGCGACGCGGGCTACACCGGTGTCGAAAAGCGTCCCGAGCATCAAAATCGCCAAATGATATGGTCGATTGCAGCGCGGCCCAGCAGTTATAAAAAGCATGCAAAGGAAAGTCTGATCGGGCGCATGCGTCGCAAAATCGAATACGCGAAAGCTCAACTGCGCGCCAAGGTTGAGCATCCGTTTCGAGTGATCAAACGCCAGTTTGGTTATACGAAAGTACGCTTCCGAGGCCTGCTGAAAAACACTGCGCAGCAGACCACGCTATTTGCTCTGTCCAATCTGTGGATGATGCGAAAACGACTGCTGAATACAGGAGAGGTGCGCCTGTAATGTGGACAATTGACGCTAAAAAGCGCTTGTCCGAAGAAAAAAGAGGAGTTGGGCGAGGCAAAGGTCTGATTTTCGATTGAAACGACGTTTTTTGAAACTTTGAAGCAACGGGAGGGTTAAAAAGTCTGCCTACTTCAGACCTTCCCTAACGATTCTGATGACTCGCACGCTTGTCCACGCCGGTCTAGACTGCATCGCCAATGACCTAGGTTTCAACTGATCGATGCGAGTCACGCCCGCCACACTTGCTGCGGTACCCGCCAGGCCACGTACTAAACTCGACTCGGCATCTTCGTCGACATGCGCTTGCATGCCGAAGAAATACTGGTGTCCTTTCATATTCCGATAAATATCGGAGTCGCTGTAGCCGAACCAGTTTTGCATCAAATGAATGCGCAGCATCGCCATTAATGGATAGGCGGGACGGCCAGGCTCAATCAGATTGATCAATCCCTTCCAGGGTTCTGATCCAGATCAATCAGGAAACGTCCCTTACGAGTTTGCTTGCGCTTACCAGCATACCCGGCACCGGCAAAGGTCCTCTGCTTCATCGGGCCCCTCGGCGGTTACGATTAGACTCTTGTCGAATCTGATAGTCTTCTTCAGAGTTCCCTTAATCATTATAAAAACCAAAAAAATATTTTGAATAATTATAAAGAAAGCACCTATCAACCACGACTGCTTCCTGGATACCATCGTTAATTTTTTACGCTAGTCGAAAAAAGTCTAAGGCCTATGCCAAGACGGAGCTATGGTTGCGTATAGCGATAGCCAACTGCTGATCGCACAATAATTTATCTAGCCATTAACTAGCTTTTCACCTCATCAAATAAGGAAAATTTGACGTGATCATTTTCAATCAGAAGTATTCTTTTCTTGCCACAATGTGCCAAGATAACTCACTGGGTGCTATTGGTTTTACACAATATCAGTCAGGCGTATCGCCAGCAGCAGCTTATACTGGAAATCGATTATCGATGGCTACTGTGACCAACCGTAATATTCAATATTTATTCCTTTATCGGGATGACGTACAAAGCTACGAGATTAAGTTCTTAAGTGAAAACGGGGCGTTTTACTGGAATGTGATTTCTGAAATACAACCTGAAGATTTCAATTATAGTTTTTTAAAAGCTGCTACTCGTCGTGAGGGTAGCCTTAAAGACGACAATTTGTATGGGTGGAGCATGTACTGGCATGATCCGGCACTAGGTAAGTCAGGCCCGCTGAATAATGGTCAGCTTGCGGTGCCGCTCGGAGAGTTAAGACTTGGAATTAATCAACCGATTTGCATTAGAGCAGACGCGGGATCTTTTATTTCACTTGAAAATAAAAGTTCCATTGGAAATGAGTGGGTAGCATCGGCTAGGTGTCGTTCAGTGACTAATGCCACTGAACCCAATCCGTTGTCCATTAGGCTGAACGTCCTTCAGCTTAATCTTCCGTTTACAAATTGAGAAATTGTGTGCACCATGCGATAAGGCTTCGAGATGTATAGATACTTGAACGACTCTGGGCAGGGGACGCCCAGAGTTGAGGTGTAGTGATAACCACAATGCTTTAGCGCTCTACGTTGGCAGGCAGTTCGACGATCGACCCTAACAGGCTAATGGACAGAGGTCTAACGGATACGCAAAAGCGAGTGAGATGCGCGCGAATGAGAAGCTCTATTTATTATTGACGTTATAAACTTCCAAAGAAACCTTAGACGTACAGTTATAAAGCGGAGTAGGACTGAACCCTACGCTTTCTAACTCTTGTGTGTCCCAGATTTTCATTTCAACAGCCAAATACAGCATACCCAGAGTTATAGGAATCTTACCTCGCCTTTCCTTGCCTCGTTTAAAGGCAAAAAAATCATACCCCTCAGGTACAAAATATCTGCAAGGATCATAGTTATCCATACTAATGGAAAAACGCTCAAAGAACTCGGGCATCAACTCATTGGCATCGTCCCCTTCGATGCTCAGCTCACGGTTAATATCCGTGGCCAGGCTGAGATCTTAAAATGCATCTTTGCTGAATTCAAACACCTCTTGAATACACCTGACTATATCGTTCAGCAGCTCATACTCCACGTTATCCTTACTCATTCAGAACACCTGATCTTCAGCACATACCATGTTATGGTAGGCAACAACGGTTTTATAGCCAATGAGTTCTAGTGCTGGTGCTGTGTAAGCTTAGCCAACCATTGGAATGGCTCGACCTGCAAATGCGCCAATGTACTGATCGAAGTAAGGATTTTTTACTTCCGGAGGTGGGACCATTTCTCCAAAAAATCCTGAAGCACAGCAGAGCCAACCTTGACGCAAGTACGTTCAGGTTATGGCATCATTTTAGAAGGTTAGAAACAAAAAAGCCCGCACAAGGCGGGCTTCGGGCATTTCATAGACTGTCCACAACTCAAGACACATCCAGACTGCCCAGGCGTCGTTTGAACCGGTTAGTAAGAGCCCCGTATTTAAAGGGTTTTTTTGGTGGTGACTCGGTTAGGCATACACGTGGGCATACACGGCGCTACCTTCTGCCGCCAGTGAGGCGAGAGCAAGGGTGATGAATCTGCATCCATCCAGGGTATCCAGTGCTACTCAAATGTTCTGTGCCACTTCTGTAGACCCTCTGTGTTCAACCCAGATTGACAGCTCCTCGATAGCTGCCCCACCTTTGGAAGGTCACGCCTCTGTAACGGAGGGGCAGGTAGTGTCATGATTCGACTGAAATAAACTCCGCAGCCGGGCAAATTTATGACCGATACGCCGCATCATCAGCTTCTTCCTGGGCTGCCAGGTGATGGCCCTCTTCCTCTCCAGTTCAGTGCAACCGGCCAAGGGCAGCATAGTGAGGGGATCGTTATCAGGTTCTTGCCTGAAGGGATGCCTTCTTGGGTGGGAAACTTCCAACCCGGGTTTTGCCGCTTCAACTGCGTGTTGGAAGTGGAATCAACTTTTCATGTGATCGTAGTTGCCGGTGGTCAGGGTTACATCGTGGACGTTCGTAACGGACTGCTCGTAAAGCACTTCGGTGGCGATATTGAGAATTTGATCAGCATCCCAGAGCTGGGTAGCACCCTCGTTTCAAATGGGTTGTGGCTTAGGCTTTTCAAAGGAGAGGCTGAGGTCTGGTGCACTGAGCGTTTGTCTTTAGATGGAATTAGGGATATCCAAGTCTCCCTCGCGGATGGATTCATCACGGGGGAGGGATGGTACTTGGAGGACTCTTGGTACCCGTTCAAAGTTTGTATTTCCTCCGGAGAGGCTACAGGAGGAGCTTTCGAGTCACTTGACGTCAGCTAGTCAGCCTCGCCATTCCCAGAGGATTAACGCCGGGGACCCTGGCGACATTCGAGGAACACGGGGCATGAAACCCGCGTGGATTTGGTAGCTGCTGATCGGTTGACGTTGGTTGACAGTTGACAGGTTGACGGCAGCAGATCAGTAGCTGAAGGAATGAACATCCGGGTTCACCACCTGATTGGGTGAGTTCACCGGGTTCACCAGTTCACTAAGCTGTAAAAACGTCGGCTACTCAAGATGCGTGGGTTCCCTGCCCCGTATGCAGCAGAGGTCCTCAGGGGCCCCGGCTCATACCGAACTCCATCCGCTGATGGAGCTAGTTTCATAGGGGGGCGGGGCTAGGACATCATAAATGCGGTGTAACTGGTGTTACAGATGTAACTAATTATCTTAACTAATTGAAAGTAAAGCACAAATTATTCGTAACACCGCGTGGGAGGCTTGGGTTTATGCGATGTAACAACGCGAAAATATGTAACGTTGCCCTTTGGTACGCCGTTCGGGCAGCTGCATACGATGACCGCTATCGGCCAAAGCAGCTTGAAAAAAGTTTTTTCAGAGTCCGCCCACTGCTGCCTGTCTGGATAGGTGGGAGTCGGCCAATAGCTGATCCTCGTGGAGTTCGATTTCGGTTCGGAAACTGACTGTCGATAAAGCGCTCGCCGTACTCACCGAATGGAATCTTGGTATCTCGCACTTGCTGTACCTATCCATGTAGAGCAGATAATTCTTTGTTTGCGGAATGCCGGACCACCGTCCCTTACGGTCAGGTTGTCACAACGTGACGGAGTTAAGTGGGAGCCGTCATCCAGACTCAGAGCTCGCCTGCCACCAGGTAACGATTGGTGCACTATCCTTGCAAGCTCACGGACATAGAGAGATAAGGCATGGCTATATACGAGGAAGTACTGGCTTGGTCGGAAAAGCTGCCGCCATGGCGCAGCGACGCCTTGCGCCGTTTGTGTGTCCAAGGTGAATGGAGTGATCAAGATCTAGTCGAAATTCTTGATCTTGCTAAGCAACATCATGGGGTGCGAAGCACATTCCTGCCGGTTCCTCAGCCTGTCCTATTTGCCGCGAACCATTTTCCCGCCGAGGCGAATCGGGACCACACCGTCGTATTGCAGTCCCTGCATTCACTTACAAACGTGGGGAGGATCCCGAACAGTGAGGTTCTGAACTTCCAGCCGCATGGTCTCACCATCGTGTACGGCGGAAACGGCACGGGGAAGTCCGGTTACGCACGGGTGCTGAAGCAGGCGTGCCGCGCACGGAGTCCAGGTGCTGTCCACGCCAATGCTTACGCGGCGGATTACCTGCAACTCATACCAAGTGCTGCTATTGACTTCGTTCTGGACGGCACCACCGAGCAGACGACCTGGAGCAGTCAGCGCGATAACGTACCACGGCCAGAACTCCGGGGAATTTCCGTTTTTGATGGCGACTGCGCTCGGCATTACCTCTAGTCGCGAGAAGCTGCTAACTTTCAGCCATCTGCTCTGACTTATCTCCAGCAGTTGGCGAATGGACTCAATCAGGCTCTGCGCCCAGTGCTACAGGCAGAGATTACGGGCCTTGCCACTGACACGACACCATTCAGTGTCATTCCTTCCGACACCGATGCCGGACGGGCGCTGCATCCGATAGGCCCAACCACTGACCTGACGCGAGCGCGTGAATTGGCTATGCTCGCTGAGGATGAGCAGGCAGAGCGTGTAAGACTTCCGCAGGAAATCAGCGAAGCGGACCCAACTGCCCGGGCCTCGCTACTTGACAATGCTGCAACGCGAGTCGATGAGTTGGGCAACCTCATCGCTAAGGTGGCCGGCGTAGTATCTGATGAGGCCATCAATGCCAAGCTCCAAGCACATCAAGCCGTAGTCGAGGCCGAGAAAGCTGAACATGCAGCGTCCGCCATATTGCAGGCCGGAGATGCTACACAGCTACTTCCTGGAACGGGGCAGGGTGTTTGGGCGTTGCTATTCAACGCTGCTCGTGAATACTCGTCCAGCACTGCATATCCAGGACAGGCTTTCCCGGTCACCTGTGACGATGCAGTCTGTGTTCTTTGTCAGCAAGAGCTAAGTCCTGAAGCGCAGGAACGCTTGCAGCGATTCGATCACTACATTCGAGATCGGGCGGCGGAAACTGCACAGGCTGCACGCAACGCTTGGCAGCAGATCGTTCGAGAGGTCGCTCCAGCAAGTGTCGATTTCACAGTTTCCCCTAACATGGTGGAGAGCCTGAGGGCTCGCGTACCAGCGCTTCCGGATGACATCCAGATCTTTCAGGATGACTTGATCGCCCGACTTCAGTGGCTCAAAACTGCGGTGGTTACTGGGGTATGGCAGGACTGTCCTGGGTATCGTGGAGCGAATCCGCTGACATCGATCACTCATGCTGCGGAAGCAGTTCGCGTAGAGGCGGGTCGCCTTCGCGCGAGCATGGATGCAGGGGCGTTAGCGGCCAAAAAGCTACGGCTGAAAGAGCTGGAAGCGCGGCAGCTACTTTCCGAGCATATCGAAGCCATAGCCCGGGTGATTGATAATCTGGACCACAGGAGCCGGCTCCAGAATTGCCTAAATGACGTTGCAGCTACACGCCCGATCAGCGTGCTGGCTGGCAAACTGACTCGTACTTACATCAGCGAGACTTTGGCTGGGCGTATGAACGAGGAGCTTACTAGGCTGGAACTGAGGCACGTTGAAGCTGCAGTCACCTCAGCCGGTGATGCCGGGGCAGTTCGTCTAGGAATTCAGCTGTTGGAATGCCAGCTTCTCCCGCACCAAGTGTTGAGCGAGGCAGAGCAGCGAATGACCGCGCTTGCCTACTTCTTCGCTGAGCTTCACCAGTCTGGATCGACTTCCGGAATCGTTTTCGACGATCCGGTCTCAAGCCTCGACCACAGCCATCGAACCGCTGTCGCGCAACGAATTGTTGAAGAGTCAGTCAACCGGCAAGTCATTGTATTCACGCACGACGCTGTATTCTTTGGGGAACTTAAAACACTCTGCCAGGATATGCGTATGGCACCTGAAGTGAGGTCGATCAGCTACCGTGCGGAAGGTCCTGGCTACGTGGATGTCGGCTTGCCATATGACATGCGCCGGCACCGTGAGCGCATCGCGCAACACCGTCGTGACCAGCAGCAAATTGCAGCAACCTTCAACACCCCTCCCGGAGACACTGAGCGGTATGCGATCCGTAATGCATACAGTGATCTTCGCGTGACGATCGAAATCGGTATCGAGGATACGATACTCAACGAAACGGTTGTGCGGTTCCGCGACGGAATCTCAGTAGGCCGTCTTAACGGCGTGATAGCTGTGGAGGAGCAGGAGTTCCATGAAGTGCAACGTCTGCATAACCGATGCTGCCGCAATGTGAGTGCGCATTCACATGCGGCCGGCCAGCAGCGTCCCGTGACACATCCTGACGAGTTGCTTGGGGATATTGAGGCCGTGAATACATTGCTTTCGCGTATCCGAAGCCGAAGGGGCTGACTCAGTCTTTAAGTGGGCATCTTGCAGTGCCTGGCAACTTCTCGCGTGAGGCAGCTTACAACCCCAAGCTGCCGTTCAAAAAGAGCCTCTATGGGCAGAAGCGGAAGTGACTATTTTGGTGGCCTTCCTTTTAAGGCTATCTTCTTTGCAAAGGTGAACCTATGATTAACTGTAGGCCTATTGGTTTTCAAAAATGGTTGGCAATTAAATTCGATTAGAGTTGACGCTTCACTGAACCTGAGTTTTTTAAATGATTTGTTTAGCGAAATTAGATGTTTGACTGGCGTCTGTGGGCTGAAGTAAATGTTTTTGTTGCAATTTAGGTACTGAAGTGCGTTTAGGTAGAAGATGTCGGATTTATTAGTTATTTTGTGGAAGTTGGTTTTCCTTAATCCGATTTTATATTTCTTTCCGTCATAGAAAGCAATCAATAGATTTGGTGTCAGTGGCAAAAGCATCCTGTAAAAGCAATCTTCATTACCATCGTTCATATAAATCAGTGGATTGTCACTTATAAGAAAAGGGGTGTCTGTGTGATTTATAAGTAGCTTCATTTCAAGTAGCATGCTAGGGCGCATGATGTTGTTGGCTGTTTCAAATAGAGTGGAATGCGGATTAGTTATGGAGATACTCAGGCTATCACAAAGCTCCGACAACTCGCTTTCAGAAAGCGCGCCGTTTGCTGCCTCAGCTAGCTTGAGCATCAGTTGAGGCTTTGTTTGATCTTTGATAATAGAAAAGCTTTTTGTAATAACTTCTTCGACCAGTTTCAAAGCCTTTTCTGTTCGAACATACTGATAGACTGAGAATATAGTTAGTAATATATGGGCATAGCTGAATCGTTCAATGTGAGGGTCGGAAATAGAACTTATTGTACGAATTATCTTTCTAACCTCCTCCTCGATTCTCCCCAACTCTTTCTCAATGAACAAGTCCTTGCCGTAAAAATAGTGTTTCGCGCACTGCGGCTTGTACGGGACTGATGGCTTTATTTCACCGCTTAAGGCGTTCATTAATCCGATATTTATTTTGTCAGGACCTGTGAATCGCTTTAACAGTAACCTTGGGACGTAATGTTGATTTGCATACCCAGCTTTTTTGGGTTGAGAGCGTGAGTTCATGAATTTTTGCACTCATGGTGTGATCAAAGTTTACATTGACTAGCTATTGTATCCGGTCTGGTGAGTTTATAGTGCGCTTCGATGCGTTTACTGACCCATCAGATGTTTCATAATGTTAAAAAACGATTGCTCATCCAATTTTACAAAGGAAAATTTGTGCTTTGAGTCGCCCCGTAATCGTGTCTGAAGCGTTCCTCAACTTATGCTTTTTCTCAAAGAAATTTTGGACGACCACTTTGGCCGATTGCTGACATTCGTCAGAGGCAGCTTTGGGGCGGTTCTGTCGGAACGGTCGGAATTTCAGGATGGAAAAGCACGAGGTTGGTTGGTGCACGGGTAGACAGTCTCATTTTGTTTAGGGGGCGCTGTCGGAATCTATCGGATGAGCGTGGGCGGACTCATATTTGAGACTCCGAGTCTCTGCAGCATGGTTGTGGGACCTGCACTCTCACCTCATTGGCAGCGCTACGACCTGAAACCATCCCCAAGTATTCAGATCCTTTGCTCAAGATCGCGGTAGGTAACGATTAGTGTGTATGGACATCACGAGGAATACGCAGTAATTTACGCTCTCTGGCGGGCAACGTGTCTTCGCACTCGGACAGCTCACCTCACGTTACTGGCGTGAGGGTAAAATGGAATCTAGGGAGAGTATCTTGAAAGTCGTTAGCCTAATAAATATGAAAGGAGGCGTGGCTAAAACGACTCTAGCAATCAACCTCGCCGATTGTCTTGCTACCCGTCACGGCAGTCGGGTTCTAGTCATCGACGTAGATCCACAATTTAATGCCACTCAGTGCTTAATTACTCCCGAAGCATACATGGAGCATTTACGCCAAGAGAAGGACACTGTCGTCAAAATATTTGACAGGAAAAGGATAGTGCCAAGTGCGGTTAAAGCGAGCAAGACCGCCCTTCCTAGAGATCTTGATGAAGTCGAGGTTGTGAAAATTAAACGCAACTTGGATTTGCTCCCCGGTAGCCTGGAACTCTACCGGCTAGAAATGGCTCCCGGAGATGGCAGAGAGAATCGGCTCAAAAATTACATTAAAACACTGGAAGGCAAGTATGACTACATCGTCATAGATACGCCACCCACACCGTCAATTTGGATGACTAGCGCTCTTATAGCATCGGGGTATTACTTAATTCCTGTAAAAGCTGATCCGATCTCTTTAACTGTCACCGCCACTGTAAAAATGACCCCCTAACGCCAACCTAGAATTGACCCCCCTGGGTAAAACTGGCGGCTTTGAGCTGCCAATATGTTGACCCAGGAGCAGTCTGTGGAAATTAAAGTGTTGGCCCGTCAGGGCCATGGCATCAAATTCATCGCCCGTGAGCTGGGTATTTCGCGTAACACCGTGCGCAAGTACCTGCGAAAGGCCCGGTCGCTACCCAGTGACAAGGTGAGACCCGCACGTCCGTGCAAAATCGACCCCTTCAAGGACTACCTGCACGAGCGTATTGAGGCGGCGCGCCCACACTGGATTCCGGCGACCGTCCTGCTGCGTGAGATCACGGCATTGGGGTACAGCGGCGGCGTCAGTCGTCTGAAGGCTTATATTCGCCCCTTCAAACGTAAGGCAGAAGAGCCGGTGGTACGTTTCGAGACACTGCCCGGCAAGCAGATACAGGTGGACTTCACCACCATTCGACGAGGCCGTCAGCCGCTTAAGGCGTTCGTGGCGACACTTGGTTTTAGTCGAGCAAGCTTTGTCCGTTTCTCCGAGCGAGAGGACAGCGAAGCCTGGCTGACAGGGCTTCGGGAGGCGTTCGCTTACTTTGGCGGCGTGCCCGAGCAGGCATTGTTTGATAACGCCGGAACCATCATCACCGAGCGAGATGCTTTTGGGGAGGGCCAGCACCGTTGGCATCCCCGATTGGCTGCGCTGGCCGATGAGTTTGGTTTTATTCCCAAGGTCTGCCGCCCTTACCGTGCCCAGACCAAGGGCAAGGTTGAGCGCTTCAACGGGTATCTGAAGGGCAGTTTCATTACCCCGTTGGCCGCTACGCTCAAGAGTGCGGGTCTGACGCTGGATGTGGTGACGGCCAACGCACATATCGGCCAATGGCTCGACGAAGTCGCTCATCAGCGGATTCACGGCACGACGGGTGTTCAACCGGCGGTACGTCTGGCCCAAGAGCAGCAGGTACTATTACCACTGCCAACACAGAGCCTGCGCCCACAACCCGCCCAAGGCCTACGCCTGGGACGGGTCCTGCCGTACGAGAGCTTGCAGCATCCGCTGTCGGTTTATGAGCAACTGCTGGAGGTGAGAGCATGAACCTTCAACATGCTCGCCTGACAGAACTATGCAAGGGGCTAAAGCTTGAGCGCGTCGGGGTGGACTGGCCGCACCTGGCCCAACAAGCAGCAAGCGGCGAAGACAGCTTTGCCGACTTCCTCGAAAAGCTGCTGGCTGCCGAGACCGATGCCCGAAGTGAACGCTCTCGACAGGCCCTGCTGAAAACTGCCGCGCTGCCCGCTGTGAAAACGCTGGAGCAATACGACTTCGCGTTTGCCACCGGCGTCCCCCGGGCACAGCTCCAGGAGCTGGCAGCACTGAGTTTTGTTGGACGTGCCGAGAACATCGTGTTCCTGGGGCCTAGTGGTGTAGGCAAGAGCCACCTGGCTATCGCCCTGGCCTACCGGGCAGTGATGGCCGGTATCAAAACCCGCTTCGTCACGGCGGCTGACTTGATGCTGCAACTGACCGCTGCGCACCGCCAGGAACGGCTCAAGGAATACTTCAGTCGTGTGGTGATGGCCCCTGGGTTGTTGGTCATCGATGAAATCGGCTACCTGCCGTTTGGTCGTGATGAAGCCAACCTGTTCTTCAATGTTGTCGCCAAGCGCTACGAGCAAGGCAGCCTGATCCTCACGAGTAACTTGCCGTTTACCCAGTGGGCCGGAACCTTTGCGGATGATCAAACACTGACAGCGGCCATGCTGGACAGGCTGTTACATCATGCCCATATCGTGCAGATGACAGGTGAAAGCTATCGACTCAAGGACAAGCGCAAAGCAGGAACCAAATCTTCTCGGGCCGAACCGGCTCGAAAATATGAACCCGAGGGGGGTCAAAACTAAGTTGGCGATTTAGCACGGAAGGGGGTCACTTTTTAGTTGGCGTTGACATTTAACAGGTATTGACCTTCTGAGAAGCATTATTGAAGAGAAAAAAGACAATTTTAATCTCGAAATAAAGTGCGCTGGGTTAGTACTGACTGTTGCGGAGACTCAGACGAACGTCTTCCAGAATGCAAAGGCCTACCTGTTGAATGACAAAAACTGGAAAAAGTTTCTATATCCAAATTATTTGGTCAAGCGTACAGCGATTGCGAAAAACCAACTTTCACAAAGCCAAATACTCGATGGTGAAGACCCTGAGTCTAAGAGTGCCCTTACGGCCATCACTACAGAGTTTGTTAACCGAGTCTCGATAGATGCGTGAAATAAAGAAGGCGAAAAGCAAAGAAGTCACAGATGATACCAAAATTAGGTATGCTATTGATTTTATTGAAGAAATGTCTTGGCTACTTGATGCTAAGAAAAACCTCAAGCTTAGCGAGATACCTAACATACTTAGAAGTAAGTTGGTTGTATCAGATGCGACCTCCAAAACAGTAGATGGCTATATATCGCCCAACCCTAACATTCACTATCTCATAGGGGTTTTGCCTCGGCTATTCCAAGACATAAATTTATTTTCTCGAAATGAGGATATAGCTGAGTTTGCAAATGAGGTTCTGGGCATTGCAATTTCTCGAGTAGAGAAACGTTCTAAATATGAGCTCATAGGTCTCATCGTCTGTGAGGCTAATGATCTGGACGACACAAAACTCGCTAGCCTTGTTAACGCACTGTCGCTAATAACGGGTAACTCCGAAAAGCTAGACTTGATGATTAAAGAAAAAAGCTCTGTCAGCTTTTCATGGAACGAAACCATTCGGAAAATTGGTGCCATTGATGAGTAGGGAGTGTACTACTGATTTTTCTGCCCTTAGGAATTATGTGGCTGCGTATACTGTTACGCCAAATCTTGCAAAGAGTTCATATGTTGAATCGATGAAGGAAATGCATAAAGCCTATTTTTCTGTAGTATGCTGGCATGCAGAAGTCATATCATCGAAGGATGATATTTTTGCGTCTAGATCCTCGTTCATAGATGATGTTTGGTTGAGAATCTCCGAAGCTGTATCGGATCTCAGTTCGTCCCTTTTTAACTGGATTAATGGAAGCTACAAAGCGTGTCGTATTATGCTCAGGTCTTCCATTGAAAACTTTGTGCGGGCCATTGCAGCAATAGAGCAACCTGGAATACTGAAAGAAAAAAATGTTTATAAGCTATTTGAGTTTTCTGCAAAATTGCAAGTCTTTACAGCGCATTCAACAATAAAATGTTATTTTGATCAGCTTCATTCCGATTATAAAATCTTGTGCCGAGATACTCACACAGCTTCGTTCGAAAATATGGAGCAAATAACATCGCTGGATGGGCTTCCAGTCTATGCAAAAGCGAAAGCAGTAAGCGCCAAGGATTTGTATGTCAGAGTGTCCCAAGGCTTCACGGTCATGGTCTGTCTATTACTCAATGCAGAGTTTCATAAGATGCATCATCGCAATCGTGAAAATATACTGAACGCTGTGCCAAAATCGATTCGGCCTCTTATTGCTGATTTCAATTGTTAAAAGCACCTCTTTATAGTCGTAGCGATAAATTAATTTTTAATCTGCATGCTTTGAATGTGCTCATAGTCAAGCCATGAAGATTTTCCGCGATCCGCACCGGGCGGACTTAAGTTATTCTCACTGCAGGGATTTACGTATCCTACGATTGAGTCGAGACGCTTTTTTAAAAGGAAGCAATGAATACATGGCCTGTTCAGAGCGGAATAATGTCGTGAATCTTTATGTCTAGCAAATCGCACAAAAAGGGCCCATCTGGGCCCTTTTTCAGGTTAAAGGCGTTATTGCTTAAGCCCTTCACTGCCTTTTCATGTCTCCAGTATTGTTGAGCTGAAGCAGGTCCTGTGCGCTGTAATTGCGCGACCGCTCCGATAGCTGATGCCACGTCCAATTCCCGACGGTTTCGCCTTCCTGCGGAACCGCCAGTTTTAACAGGCTCACTTGATCAAGGCCGAGCAGGTTGTAATTCGCCCAAAGCCTTCCACCGACTTCAAACAATGACTTCGCGGCCTCGTTCCATTTCTCCTCTAGGACCGTCTGAGAGAGCCACAGGGCGTCGCGCTCTATGCCTCTGTGCTTTTCCTGTGCTTCAACGATGTATTGATCTACGGTGGCCAGCTCCTGCTTGAGCGCGGATATGATCAGCCCCTGCCGACGATCATGCTCGGCAGCGTTTGCCAGGTTTTTTGCGGCTTTTTGTGCATCGGCGTTGGCGGTCTTTTCACCTTCGGTGTCGCCCCATGCGACAGCCTGTGCATATGCGGTAGCCGCATCCGTTTCCGCCTGCCGGGCTTTGGCCATGTCCTCTACCGCCTGTTGTTGGATCTGTTCCAGACGGATGCTGAGGCTCTGACGTTTTTCATTCAGCTCCTGCTCATCGGCTTTCCAGGTGTTCATGGCCTCGATGTAACCCGCCATCAGGGACTGGCTGTTGATGAGGGTCTCGCGGCGATTGATCTTCCGATCCAACAGGTCAGCTTCATGCTTGCGCGCATCGAAACGCGTTTTCAGCTCGTTGTACTTATCGCGCAGTTCGCGTTCCTGGGCAGGCCCAATGGACTGCTCATTTTCCAGCGCGGCTTCAAACGGCAGCAGCTGGGTATGCAGCTGACTTTGGCGTTACACGCCGGGGCAGCGTTACATTGGATATTCGCTGAGCCGCTTAACTGTGTAACGGACGTTAAGGAAACTCTGAAAAAGACTTCCAAATCTGGTGAAATACGCCAGTCCCAAGCACTGAACGGTTGAGTCCCGATGAAGCAGATGTCCTTCGCTGACGCCGAATACGCTGGCAAACGCAAACAAACCCGCCGTGAACGCTTCCTGATCGAGATGGATCAGGTCGTGCCCTGGAATGGCTTGGTCAAACTGATCGAGCCACACTATCCAAAGGGCGAAGGTGGTCGCCCTGCCTATCCGTTGATGGCGATGTTGCGGGTTCATCTGATGCAAAACTGGTTCGGCTACAGCGATCCGGCCATGGAAGAATCGCTCTACGAAACCACAATTCTGCGACAGTTTGCAGGACTGCACCTGGATCGGATTCCGGACGAAACCACGATCCTCAATTTCCGCCGACTGCTGGAGAAACATGAGCTGGCCGGTGGGATTTTGCAGGTCATCAATGGCTATTTGGGCGACCGTGGTTTGTTGCTGCGCCAGGGCACCGTGGTCGATGCAACGATCATCCATGCGGCGAGTTCGACCAAGAACGAGGACGGAAAACGTGACCCTGAAATGCACCAGACGAAGAAAGGAAATCAATATTTCTTCGGGATGAAAGCGCACATCGGTGTCGATGCCGAATCCGGTTTGGTGCATAGCGTGGTGGGCACGGCGGCGAATGTAGCTGACGTAACTCAGGTCGACCAGTTACTGCACGGAGAAGAAACTTACGTCTCTGGCGACGCGGGCTACACCGGTGTCGAAAAGCGTCCCGAGCATCAAAATCGCCAAATGATATGGTCGATTGCAGCGCGGCCCAGCAGTTATAAAAAGCATGCAAAGGAAAGTCTGATCGGGCGCATGCGTCGCAAAATCGAATACGCGAAAGCTCAACTGCGCGCCAAGGTTGAGCATCCGTTTCGAGTGATCAAACGCCAGTTTGGTTATACGAAAGTACGCTTCCGAGGCCTGCTGAAAAACACTGCGCAGCAGACCACGCTATTTGCTCTGTCCAATCTGTGGATGATGCGAAAACGACTGCTGAATACAGGAGAGGTGCGCCTGTAATGTGGACAATTGACGCTAAAAAGCGCTTGTCCGAAGAAAAAAGAGGAGTTGGGCGAGGCAAAGGTCTGATTTTCGATTGAAACGACGTTTTTTGAAACTTTGAAGCAACGGGAGGGTTAAAAAGTCTGCCTACTTCAGACCTTCCTTAAAACCAATGAAACCGGGCGTTTAGCGAGTGACGTTACACGAGTAACACTGGTTACACCGCTTTTTGAGGGGGGATGGGTATGCGCGTTCATACAGCCTTGCCAAAGTGGCCTTCTACCACGTTACCCTGGGCGAGTTGATCAAGATGATCGGCGTACCACTGCATCATGACTTTGCGTTGAGGTAAATAAACTGCCTTGTTGTACACCCCTGCGATTCCTTCCTTCACATGGGAAAGCTGCGCCTCAATATGATTTTCATCGAAGCCCTGTTCATTGAGGATCGTGCTTGCGATATGGCGGAAGCCATGGCCTGTTTGGCGTCCGCCATAACCGAGTCTCCGTAACGCCATCAGAAAAACGGTATTGCTGCGTGGGATAGTCCGATCTTTCCGGCCGGGAAACAGCAGTGGGTATGCTCCTGTAAGCGAGCGCAATTCAGTGATTGCTTCGACAGCTTGTCGTGATAGAGGGACCACGTGTTCACGCCTACGCTTCATACGTTCGGCTGGGATCGTCCATAGCTTTTTATTGAGGTCGATCTCTGACCAGCGTGCTTCTCGAATTTCACTCGGACGTGCGGCCAACAGCGCGAGCAAGCGGAGCCCCAAACGAACATCCTTCGCGTGAGGGTAAGAGTTGATCGCACGAAGCAGTGCAGGCAGTTCCTCTACTGAAACGTGCGCATAATTTTCAGCGCTACGCGTTTGAAGGAATTTGTTGAGGCCTTCGAGAGGGTTATGGATGGCGCGTCCAGTGACGCGTGCCAGGTCATAGATTTCTTTGCACGTGGCGCGGACTCTGCCCATTTGGTCAATGATCCCTTTCTGCTCCATGCTGCGCAGGAATTCCATCCACTCAAGAGGCAGGATCTCGGTATAAACCCGCTTCCCAAATACTGGAAACGCGTGCAGCTCCAAAGCTCCAATGATTCGCCGGGCGGTCCCAGCTTCCCAGCCCGACCGTCTTGAATCAAACCACTCCCGTGCAAGCGCTTCGAACGTGTTATTGGCTGCCTCCAGGTCAGCAGCTCTCCTAGCCTGTTTGCTGACTAACGGATTTTTCCCGTTGGATGAGTCTTCACGCAGTTGTGCAGCCTTCTGCCTGGCTAGGGAACCGCTGACTTCGGGATAGCCGCCTAGCCCTAGCCAAGACCATTTTCCGTCTGGCTTTTTGTAACGTAATTCCCAAGACTTCTGGCCATTTGCTTTGACCCGAAAATACAAGCCGTTGCCATCTTGCTCCCGATAGGTTGCATCCTCTGGTTCCAGGCCGGAGAGGGTGGTGTCGGCTAGCGGGCGGCGCTTGATGTCGGTGCGTTTCACGGCTTGTATGCCTCCTGTTCAAGGAATTGCAAAGCATACACGTGGGCATACACGGCGTGAAGGTATAGGGGTGGACCGCTATGGATAGCCAGAGACAACAAAGCCCGCACGGGGCGGGCTTCTTGGGGTATTTCGTAGACTGTCTGAGACAGGTCTAGATTGCTATATGGTGCACCAGGCGGGATTCGAACCCACGACCCCTGCCTTCGGAGGGCAGTACTCTATCCAGCTGAGCTACTGGTGCGACGCGGGCGCCATGATACTCACATGGGTACGGGGCGTCCAGTTGCGGGCGGTGTGCGACACAAATCACTCAGCGCGCCCCGCCACAGCCTTTCATCAGCCCACACCCATTACCGCCCACAAAGGGACAGACCTGCGCTTTCGGCACGGCTGTGTGGTGGTGCATGATGCTCCCCATACCACTCTGTCAGTTCGTTCTCACCGAGGGCCTCTTATCAATCAGTTCAAAAGCATCGAGCGCAGCCCGTGCCGCGTTCTTATTACCGGGGCCAGTATCGCGGGGTGTGCCGCGGCCTGGTGGCTGACGCAGCGCGATTGCGATGTCACGGTTGTCGAGCAGGCGCCTGCCTTTCGCGATGGCGGGCAGAATGTGGATATGCGGGGCGCGGCTCGGCAGGTTCTGCGTTTGATGGGGCTTGAGCAGGCGGTGAAGGATCTCAACACCGGCGAGACCGGGCTTGCGTGGGTCGATGAGGACAACCGCACGGCGGCGCAAATTGATCTGTCCGGTCTGGAGGGCGACGGCCCGACTGCTGAGCTTGAGGTGTTGCGCGGGGATCTTGCGCGCCTGCTGTATGAGGCGTCGTCTGCTGATGCGTTCTATCGCTTTGGAGATCGTATTGTCTCGGTCGAGCACGATGCGGAGGGCGTGTCGGTCACGTTCGAGGGCGGTGGCGAGGAGCGTTTTGATCTGTTGATCATTGCTGAAGGTGTCGGTTCGCGCACGCGGGAGCTGGTGTTCCCCGGCGAGAATCAGCTGCGCCGGATGGACCTGGCCAGCGCGTTCTTTACCGTGCCTCGTGCGCCGACCGATAGCCAGACCGCGCGCTGGTATAACGCGGTGGGCGGTCGCAGTGCGGGGGTTCGTCCGGACAATCGCGGTACGACGCGTGCGTTCTTTAATGTGCAGGGCCGAAGCCACCTGACGGTCGGCAACAGTGTTGCCGAGCAGAAGGCGTTTCTTCGCGCGTCGTTTGCAGGCGCGGGCTGGGAGGTGCCTCGTCTGCTGGAGGGGATGGAGGCTGCGGAGGATTTCTGGTTCGACGACTTGCGTCAGGTGAAGATCGATCGCTGGTCGAATGGCCCGGTGGTACTGCTGGGCGATGCAGCATGGTGTGTCACGCCGCTGGGTGGGGTCGGCGCTTCGCTGGCGCTGATTGGCGCGTATGTGCTGGCGGGCGAACTCACCAAGACCGACACCATTGCCGAGGCGCTTGCCGCGTACGAATATGTCCTGCGCCCTGTGGTGAAAAAGTCGCAGAGCGTGCCGAAACTTGTTCCGCGTCTGGTCCATCCTCGCACTCAGACCGGGGTGAAGATTCTGCGCGCCGTGCAGCGGCTGGTGGCAACGCCCTTTATCAGCAAACGTGCTGCCAAGGCGCTGACCCCGGCGGTGCAGTCTTTCACGCTGCCGGATTATCGATAGCGCTACAGGCGTGGGTTAAAACCTGCGCCGGGCTCTGCGGTGGTCATGGCGCTGTCGAACTCGATCAGCCACGGCCCGGCCAGGACGATGATCGGGTCGTTCGGCAATGCTTTGAGGTTGATCGTGACCTTCGCCGGTTGCTCCGTGGTCGCTCACGGCTTTTATGCGCTGCCTGATCACGCTGCGGCTGCCTTGCGGTCAGGTTCGGCGCTGATCAGAAAACCACCCACCTCCGTACGCCCGTTCTTTTTTTCGAACGGGCTATTGTCCTTTCCCCCTGCAATGCCTAGGATTCGTTTGAGATTTCAAACGCTCTTGTTCGGTCTTCCTGCCTTCATGCGTTGCGCAGCGCTGGAACCCGATGGAATGTTTTCCTGACGATGGCTTCCAAATGGGGTGCATCGATATCAATTGTTCGCGTCGCCTCTCGGGCGATGCTGTTTAGGAGGCCGACATGCAGCTCAAAGATTCCACACTGTTCCGCCAGCAAGCCTACATCAACGGCCAGTGGCTGGATGCGGACGGTGGTCAGTCGATCAAGGTCAACAACCCTGCCAACAACGAGATCCTCGGCACTGTGCCAAAAATGGGCGCAGCCGAGACGCGTCGGGCGATTGAGGCGGCTGACAAGGCGCTTCCGGCCTGGCGTGCGCTGACCGCCAAGGAGCGTGGCAATAAGCTGCGCCGCTGGTTCGAGCTGATGATCGAGAACCAGGACGATCTGGGTCTGCTGATGACACTGGAGCAGGGCAAGCCACTGGCCGAAGCCAAGGGCGAGATTACCTACGCCGCGTCGTTCATCGAGTGGTTCGCCGAAGAGGCCAAGCGCGTGTATGGCGATGTGATTCCTGGTCACCAGCCGGACAAGCGCCTGATCGTACTCAAGCAGCCGATTGGTGTGACGGCGGCGATCACCCCGTGGAACTTCCCGGCGGCAATGATCACCCGTAAGGCCGGTCCGGCACTGGCGGCGGGCTGCACCATGGTGCTCAAGCCTGCGTCGCAAACGCCGTTCTCGGCACTGGCCCTGGCTGAACTGGCCGAGCGTGCGGGTATCCCGGCTGGTGTGTTCAGCGTGGTGACCGGCAGCGCAGGCGATATCGGTGCCGAGCTGACCGGCAACCCGATCGTGCGCAAACTGTCCTTCACCGGCTCGACCGACATTGGTCGCCAGTTGATGGCCGAGTGCGCCAAGGACATCAAGAAGGTTTCCCTGGAGCTGGGCGGTAACGCGCCTTTCATCGTGTTCGACGACGCCGACCTCGACAAGGCGGTCGAAGGCGCGATGATCTCCAAGTACCGCAACAACGGCCAGACCTGCGTGTGCGCCAACCGCATCTACGTGCAGGACGCGGTGTATGACGCATTCGCCGAGAAGCTCAAGGCGGCGGTCGGCAAGCTGAAGATCGGTAACGGCCTGGAAGAAGGCGTCACCACCGGCCCGTTGATCGACGACAAGGCGGTGGCCAAGGTCAAGGAACACATCGCCGACGCCGTCAGCAAGGGCGCAACCGTGCTGACCGGTGGCAACAGCCTGGAAGGCTCGTTCTTCGAACCGACCATTCTGGTCAACGTGTCGAAAGATGCCGCCGTGGCCCGGGAAGAAACCTTTGGTCCGCTGGCCCCGCTGTTCCGCTTCAAGGACGAGGCCGAAGTGATCGCGATGGCCAATGACACCGAGTTCGGTCTGGCGTCGTACTTCTACGCGCAGAACATGAGCCGCGTGTTCCGTGTTGCCGAGGCGCTGGAATATGGCATGGTGGGTATCAATACCGGCCTGATCTCCAACGAATTGGCGCCGTTCGGCGGTATCAAGTCGTCCGGCCTGGGCCGTGAAGGCTCCAAGTACGGCATCGAAGATTATCTGGAAATCAAATACCTCTGCCTGTCGGTCTGACCGACACTCGGGTATTGCAGCCGATGGCGCGCGAGAGCGACGTGTCATCGGCTTTTGTTGCACCGCAGTTTCCTGGTGGCCTGAAGGCTGCAGCAGTCGATCATCGTATGCTGCTGCAGTTGATCCGGTCCGCTTGATCCTTGACCCACGCCGACCGATGAGCGGCGAATGAGGAATACATGAGCAAGACTAACGAATCCCTGATGCAACGCCGCCATGCAGCCGTCCCGCGTGGCGTTGGTCAGATCCACCCGATCTTCGCTGCTTCGGCGAAGAACGCGACCGTTACCGACGTGGAAGGTCGTGAGTTCATCGACTTCGCGGGCGGTATCGCCGTTCTGAACACCGGTCACCTGCACCCGAAGATCATCGCCGCCGTGCAAGAACAGCTGACCAAGCTGAGCCATACCTGCTTCCAGGTGCTGGCCTACGAGCCTTATGTCGAGCTGTGCGAGAAGATCAACGCCAAAGTGCCGGGTGATTTCGACAAGAAAACCCTGCTGGTGACCACCGGTTCCGAAGCGGTGGAAAACGCCGTGAAGATCGCCCGTGCTGCGACCGGTCGTGCGGGCGTTATCGCCTTCACCGGCGCTTACCACGGCCGCACCATGATGACCCTGGGCCTGACCGGCAAAGTCGTGCCTTACTCGGCCGGCATGGGCCTGATGCCGGGCGGTATCTTCCGTGCGCTGTACCCGTGCGAACTGCATGGCGTGAGCGTTGACGATTCCATCGCCAGCATCGAGCGCATCTTCAAGAACGACGCCGAGCCCAAGGACATCGCTGCAATCATCATTGAGCCGGTTCAGGGCGAAGGTGGTTTCTACGTGGCGCCGAAGGCCTTCATGCTGCGTCTGCGCGAGCTGTGCGACAAGCACGGCATTCTGCTGATCGCTGACGAAGTGCAGACCGGCGCGGGTCGTACCGGCACGTTCTTCGCGATGGAGCAGATGGGCGTTGCGGCTGACCTGACTACTTTCGCCAAGTCCATCGCAGGCGGCTTCCCGCTGGCGGGCGTATGCGGCAAGGCTGAATACATGGACGCCATCGCACCCGGCGGTCTGGGCGGCACCTATGCCGGTAGCCCGGTGGCCTGTGCTGCGGCACTGGCGGTGCTGGACATCTTCGAAGAAGAGCACCTGCTGGAGCGCTGCAAGGCGGTTGGCGAGCAGTTGGTGACCTCGCTCAAGGCGATGCAGGCCAAGTACCCGGTTATCGGTGAAGTGCGTGCGCTGGGTGCGATGATCGCTGTCGAGCTGTTCGAAGACGGCGATTCGCACAAGCCTAACGCCGCTGCTGTGGCTCAGGTGGTTGCCAAGGCGCGTGACAAGGGTCTGATTCTGCTGTCCTGCGGTACTTACGGCAACGTATTGCGCGTGCTGGTGCCGTTGACTGCCGAAGACGAATTGCTGAACCGCGGCTTGGCCATTCTCGACGAATGCTTTGCTGAAATCGCGTAAAAAGTGTGAAGTCATGAATTGATTAATTTATGACCAAACAGACAAAAAAAGCCCGTTTCGACGGGTTTTTTTTGCGTTTGAGCAGGGTATTTCGCTGTTTTGGGTATATCCGGACGTTTGCATTGGCTAAGGTGATCGCATTGACATCGGAGAGTCATGATGACCGCTGTAGTTTTGCCCGCCGTTCCTCGCGTACTGATAGCCGAGTCTGATCCATGGGTTCGCGAGACGCTTAGCGACCTGGTGTTGGACGTGCGTGCGGATATCGAGCTGGAGATGTGCACCGATGGCAAACAGGCCGTCGAGTGGATGAAAAAACACCTGCCGGACCTGATCATCGCCGCCCGCGAGCTGCCGGGCATCGATGGCCTGAGCCTACTGCGGGGCGTGCGCAATCTGCGTCGTCAGCCCGCCATCCCGTTCATTCTGATCAGCAATCGCAATGACAGCGCCAGCGTGCGTGAGGTCGTGCCGCTGGCGCCGACTGCCTACCTGACCAAACCACTGAACACCGAAGGGCTGCGCCAGCGTCTTGAAGGCCTGTTGCTGGAACGCAGCGCCCCGGCTGCGGGTGCGGTGCCCGCGCTGACGCCGGGCCTGACCCTGACCAAGTTTCTCGACAAACGCCGTGATATAGCCGATGGCGCGCCGCTGTTCGTCGATGTCGCCACGGCGGTGACGCTCAGCCAGACCGCCAGCGGCATCGACGCCGCCTTGCTGGAGCAGGAGCTGCGCAACGATCCGCACATCACGGCAGTACTGATCGCAGCTGCCAATACGGCGGCGCAGCATCTGGGCAAGCCGATCCAGACCATGGGCGGGGCGCTGGCCATTCTCGGGCCGGTGCAGGGTGCCAATATCGCGTCAGGCCTGGCCAAAAAGCGTATGGCGGTGCTGACCAATGATGCGTTGCTGGCCAAGGCCCATGAGCTTTGGACTCTTTCGCAGCGCACGGCAGATTACGCACGCATTCTGGGCGGCATGCTGGAGCTGGATGCGGAGCGCTGCTTCAGCGCCGGGCTGTTGCAGTCGCTGGGTGACCTGGCGGTATTGGGTTGCCTGCAGGAGTGGCTGCTGGCTGGCGGCCAACTGGATGAGCAGGTGATCGGGCAGTCTCTGGAGCAGTACTCCGCGGCCTTCGGTTCTGCTCTGCGCACGCGCTGGCGTTTGCCGCTGGAACTGCGTGAGCTGATCGCTGCGGTGTATCAGTACAACACCGGCATCTACACGCGCGAAGTGCTGGCAATGAACCTGGCGGGGCAGATGGCGCGCCTGGGCGAGGAAGAAAGTGTCACCACGCTGATCAAGACCAAGTCGGCCAAACTGTTGAAGCTCAGCGTCGGTGACTTGCAGCGCCTGCGCAAGAAGCTGACGGGGGTGACGGATCCGAGTTTGCTGAGGCCGCTGACGACCGAAACTGAGGTGGCTGCCGAGGCGGTCGAAGATGGGTTGCTCGACGTGGCACCTGAGGCACCTGCTGAAGAGCCTGCTGCAATCGAGGATCCGGCAGCCGCTGTTCAGAGTTCGCCCGAGAAGTAAAACCCGACCGACGCCTTCGCGAGCAAGGCGAATCGCCGCCCAGCCGCTCCCTCAGGGCGTCATGCCGTGCGCGCTCCCACAAGATACCGCGTACTCCCGTAGGAGCGAACTTGTTCGCGAAGGCGGTATTCCTGACGCAGAAAAGCCATCGACTGCACCCGACTCTTCGCGAGCAAGCTCGCTCCCACAAGGTACCGCGTACTCCTGTAGGAGCGAGCTTGTTCGCGAAGGCTATATTCCAAACGCAGCCAATGCAGTGAATGTACCGCCCTCTTCGCGGACAAGTCCGCTCCTACAGGGCACCGCAGACTCCCACAGGGCTTGATGCTGTGTGCGCACTTGCTCGCGAAGGGGCCGGTACAACCACCGAAGATTTGCTGATCAGGCAGACCGTCTTCGCGAGCAAGCTCGCTCCCACAAGATACCTCGTGCTTCCGTGGGAGCGACCGGGGCGGCGATCCGCCTTGCTCGCGAAGGGGACAGTCGTGCTTTCTACATTCGAGAAGGCATTTCAGACCAGTACGATCTGGTTCTTGCCTTGGCGCTTGGCCTGATACATCGCGGCGTCGGCGCGGCCGTAGAGGGTTTCGAGGCTTGGGTCGTCCGCGCCCAGGTTAGTCAGGCCCTGGCTGGCGGTGATACTGAAGGTGGTGCCGCCGGACTGGAAATTCTGACGCTGGATCTCGCGTTGCAGGCGCTCGGCGATCTGCATGGCCATGTCCGGCGCGCAGCCGGGGAATACTGCGGCGAACTCTTCACCACCGATACGCCCGAACAGGTCACCACGCCTCAATGCCGAACGACCGCTTTCGGCGATGCGTTGCAGCACGGTATCGCCTTCCTGATGGCCGTAGGTGTCGTTCACCAGCTTGAAGTCATCGATGTCCAGCAGCAAAAACGCCAGCGGCGTACCGTTGAGGCGAGCCAGTTCGAACTCGCGCTGGGCGCATTCGAAAAAGTGCCGGCGGTTGCTGCTCTGGGTCAGCACATCGGTGGTCGCCAGGCGTTGCAGCTCATCCTCGAGGTGCTTCTTCTCGGTGATGTCTTCGGCGATGCCCACCACGATCAGACGCTGGCTGGCGTCGGCGCGATGACTGACGAAGCATTTATCGCTGAGCCAGCGTACTTCGCCATCCGCACGAATGATCCGGTACTCGCGGTCCTCGATCGAGCCTTTCTCGATGACCTCGTTCAGGCTGCGCTCGGCGTAGTTCAGGTCATCGGGGTAGATGCTGTCGCGCCACTCACTGTAGTCAGCCAGCAGCAGGCCCGCCGAACGACCGAAGATGCGCTCGTAGGCCGGGCTGACATAGATCATGTGCTGGGTTTCCCAGTCGAACGCCCACAAAACAGCGTTCACGCTCACCAGCAACGAGCTGAACAATTGTTCGCGCTCGCTCAGACGTGCGACTTCTGCCTGAGCGTGCATCAGGGCTAACAGGGTTTCTGCGGCTGCGGGCATATCAGTGATCGGTGAGCCGGGTAGGGAAGTGAAAGGCTGCTTTTCCATAAGAACCATCTCAAACGTTTACGGCCAGTAAGGCGCCCTATCCCGATTGGCGGGAAAGTTGATGAGATAGATGGGGAGGGGATAAGTTCCGGGACCGGCGCGCCAGGGGATGGCGCGCCGATCAACGGTTCAGGCGTGTGCGGGGCGTAGCGAGTAGGTTTTCAGCTGGTCGGCGAACTCGCGCAGGGACTGAATACCGCTGGCTTCGGCCTCGTGAATCCACTCTTTCATGGCCGACAGCATGTCGTGACCGTTGCTGCTGGTCTTGACCCAGATCTGTTGCAACGCGAGGCGTTTTTCATAGATCACTTTCAGCGCATGGCTGTGTTCCAGCATGGTCTGGATGCGCAGGTGATGCCTGTCATCGAGCAGGCTGGTCTCACGCGACAGCAGGCGTTTGGCACGACGGAACTGATGACGCACCGACTCGTCGGCCTTGCCGAGTTCCTGAGTAACCAGCGGCGCGATGACCAGCTTGCGGTACTGCGCCATGATCTGGAAACGGTTGTTGAGGATCGCCATCGCGGTGTCCATGTCCATATGGCCCTTGCCTTCGACCCGATGGGCGATAGGCGCGACCCGCTGGACCTTGGCCAGACCCAGGAAGCTGAACACTTTGATCCATGCCCAGCCCATGTCGAACTCCCAGGGCTTGACCGACAGCTTGGCCGAGTTGGGGTAGGTGTGGTGATTGTTGTGCAGTTCTTCGCCGCCGATCACGATGCCCCACGGCACCAGATTGGTGGCTGCATCGCGGCACTCGAAGTTGCGATAGCCGACCGCATGACCCAGCCCGTTGACCACACCGGCAGCCCAGAAGGGAATCCACATCATCTGCACGGCCCAGACCGTGATACCGAGCGCGCCGAACAGCGCCACGTCGATGACCGCCATCAAAGCGATGCCCAGCAGCTTGTAGCGCGAGTACAGATTGCGCTCGATCCAGTCTTCCGGGCAGTTCTTGCCGTAGATCCGCAGGGTGTCCTGGTTCTGCGCTTCCTCGCGGTACAGCTCTGCGCCCTTGCGCAGTACCGTAGACAGACCCTTGACGACCGGGCTGTGCGGGTCGTCGACGGTTTCGCATTTTGCGTGGTGTTTGCGGTGGATGGCTGTCCACTCGCGGGTGTTCTGGGCAGTGGTCAGCCACAGCCAGAAGCGGAAGAAGTGTTTCAGACCCGCATTGAGCTCCAGGGAGCGGTGGGCTGAATAGCGGTGCAGATAGACCGTAACGCCAATGATCGTTATATGGGTCATGACCAGCGTGACCGCTATTAACTGCCAGACGGAAAGGTCGAGCAAACCGTTGTACCACATAGGCTGTTTGGCCCTCGTAGAAATACCTGTGAAGAAAAAAGTCGCAACGGCATTATCACTGACATGGCTCAGAAAACCAGTCACCCTTGCAGATAAGCGTCGCAGGATGTTTCTTGCTTTATAATCCAGACCTTTCGTAAGGCTCGGTTTTTTATGTCCGATTATTCCCGTAACGCGCTGCGAACCGCCGTTCTGTATGGGCTGCTGTCGATTCTGTGGTTCGCGACAGGCAGCGCCCTGCTGTCTTTTTTCGTCAAGGATCCGGCTCGACTGTCCGTCGGACAACAGATGATCGGTTACGGCTGGGCGTTGCTCAGCACCGTGATGATCTTCATTGCACGTGACAAATTGAAGGCCATCGTCGGCGGCGAAGCGCTGTTCGAGCGCCAACAACAGGACTATGACCGGCTGCTGCTGGCGGCGGTAGTGTTCGACAGTACGCGTGAGGGCGTGCTGGTCAGTGATGCCGAAGGGCGTATTGTCCATGTAAATCGTGCGTTTGTGGACATCACTGGCTATCAGGCCGACGAGGTGCTGGGTTTCAACCCCAGCAAGTTCAAGTCCGGTCGTCATGGCCCCGAGTTTTATCGGCAGATGTATCACTCACTGCAGAGTGCCGGGCAGTGGAGCGGAGAGATCTGGAACCGGCGCAAAAGCGGCGAGATCTATCCGCAATGGCAAACCATCCGCTGCATCAAGGGTGAAGACGGGCAGGCCAGGCATTTTGTGGCGGTGTTTTCCGATATTACCGCCATCAAGCGCTCCGAGCAGGAGCTGGCGCAACTGGCCCATTACGATGCGCTGACCGAGTTGCCTAATCGTCTGCTGCTGACCGACCGTATCAGCCAGGCGCTGACCTCGGCGCGCTCCAGCAAGCGCGGCTGTGCGCTGCTGGTGGTCGACCTGGACAACTTCAGAAACATCAACGACAGCCTTGGCCATAACATCGGCGACGAAGTGCTCAAGGCGGCAGCCGAACGTCTCAATGCGCTGGCCGACAGCGGTATGACGGTCTCGCGGCTGGGCGGTGACGAATTCGCGCTGCTGGTCAAAAACTGTACGCACATGTTGCATGCCGCAGCGCTCGCGCAGCAGGTGATCAATGCCTTCAAAGCGCCGTACCCGATTGGCGGGCATCAGTTGTTCGTCACGGCCAGTATCGGTATCAGCCTGTTTCCCGGTGACGCGCTGACGGCCGAGCAATTGTTGCGCAATGCCGACTCGGCGCTGTTCAAGGCCAAGACCGATGGCCGCGAAGGGTTTGCGCTGTACACCGAAGAGCTGACCGCCCACGCCCAGCAGCGGGTGCAACTGGCCAGCGAGCTGCGCCAGGCCATCGAGCAGGACCAATTGCGGGTGTTCTACCAACCGGTTTACGACCTGGTAACCGGACGTATTTGCGCGGTCGAAGCGCTGGTGCGCTGGCAGCACCCGACTCGTGGCATGGTTTCGCCCGGCGATTTCATCCCTATCGCCGAACAGAACGGGCTCATCGCCGATATCGATGCCTGGGTATTGAACACTGCCTGTCGGCAAATGCAGGCATGGCTGGCAGAAGGCGTCTCGATTGCGTCCGTCGCGGTCAACGTGTCCAGCCGCCTGTTCAGTCGTGGTGATGTCGATCGGCGAGTGGCTGAGGTCTTGAACGAGACCGGCCTCGATCCGGCATTTCTTGAGCTGGAAGTCACTGAAAGTGCCGTCATGGAGGACCCTGAACAGGCCATCAAGCAATTGCATCGCCTGCGTGAACTGGGCCTGAGTCTGGCCATCGATGACTTCGGCACAGGCTACTCATCGCTGCTGCGGCTCAAGAGCATGCCGGTGCAGAAGCTCAAGATCGACCAGGGTTTCGTGGCCGGGCTGCCGGGCGACGTGGATGACATCGCGATTGTACGGACGGTCATCGCGCTGGCTTCGAGCCTGGGCATGCGTGTACTGGCGGAGGGGATCGAACACGCCAGTCAGGCTTCATTCCTGTTAAGCAACGGTTGCGAGTTGGGCCAGGGCTACTGGTTTGCCCGGCCCATGGCGGCACAGTCGATTGACTGGACGCACGCGCCCGCGTTCAACTAGTTCAGGCCCTCACTGATAACGCGGGTCAGGGTGTGCAATGCACCCTGAGTGGCTCCCACCCTTATAAAGTCTTTTTGGTTATATCTGCATTCTTAAATAGTCTTTTTAAGAATATCCGCACCTCACTATTATTGCCTCACCGCCATATGCCATCGCCCCCAGTCGCGACGGCAGGCCTCTCACTTCTCAAGGATTAAGACAATGAGCGCATCTCTACGTAGTGTTGACGGTCAGGACGAAGCAGCCATTCTGCGTGAAATTCAGAGTGCGTTGCGTGACCTGCGTTTTGGTGCCGTCGAAATCACCGTGCACAACGCACAGGTGGTGCAGATCGAGCGCAAGGAAAAGTTTCGTTTGCAGAACCCCGCCAAGCAGAACTGAAGCGGCAATCACCCGACTGGTCAACCGGAGGGTTTCATCCTGACTCCTGATACCCCCCTGAAAAACAGCAACGCGCCCGTGCGAATGCCGTTCTGACGCGCCAAGAAATCAAAAAAGCCAACACACAGCATTTCCAGGAGCTTCAATCTATGTCCATTCGCCGTTTTGCGCTGGCGGCTCTCGCCAGTGCTGTTTTCGCAGGCTCGGCTGTCGCCAAGGATTACGAACTGCTCAACGTGTCCTACGATCCGACCCGAGAGCTGTACCAGGATTACAACGCAGAATTCGTCAATTTCTGGAAAAAATCCCATCCGGACGACAAGGTCGAGATCAAGCAATCCCACGGCGGCTCGGGCAAGCAGGCGCGTGGCGTGATTGATGGCCTGCGCGCTGACGTAGTGACCCTGGCACTGGCCGGTGATATCGACGAAATCGCCAGGCTCGGCAAGACGCTGCCCGAAAACTGGCAGACCCGTCTGCCGGACGCGAGCACGCCGTACACCTCGACCATCGTGTTTCTGGTGCGCAAGGGCAACCCGAAAGGCATCAAGGACTGGGGCGACCTGACCAAGGAAGGCGTCTCGGTGATCACACCGAACCCGAAAACCTCCGGCGGTGCGCGCTGGAACTTCCTGGCCGCCTGGGCCTACGGCCTGAAGGCGGGCGGCGGTGACGAAGCCAAGGCCAAGGAATACGTGCAGACGCTGTTCAAGCACGTGCCGATCCTGGATACCGGCGCACGCGGTTCGACCATCACCTTCGTCAACAATGGTCAGGGTGACGTGCTGCTGGCGTGGGAAAACGAAGCGTTCCTGGCGTTGAAAGAAGACGGCGGCAAGGACAAGTTCGACATCGTCGTACCTTCGCTGTCGATCCTTGCCGAACCTCCTGTCGCCGTGGTCGACAAGAACGCCGAGAAGAAGGGCAACACCGAAATCGCGACTGAATACCTCAAGCACCTGTACAGCAAGGAAGGTCAGGAAATTGCTGCGAAAAACTTCTATCGTCCACGTGATGCCGAAGTGGCCGCCAAGTACGAGAAGCAATTCCCGAAACTCGATCTGGTGACTATCGACAAAGACTTTGGTGGCTGGAAAACTGCGCAGCCGAAGTTCTTCAATGACGGCGGCGTTTTCGACCAGATTTATCAGGCGCAATAAGCCGAAATGAGGATGCCGCCCGAGCGGTATCGCAGGCTTGGCCAAACAGCCCGGATTAACCTCCGGGCTTCTTGCAAGTGAAACCAGGGACTTTTATGTCGCGTCGTATCTCCCCCGTCATACCCGGCTTCGGGCTGACGCTGGGCTACACCTTGGTGTACCTCAGTCTGATTGTGCTAATACCGCTCGCCGCCATGTTCGTACATGCCGCGCAGCTCACCTGGGATCAGTTCTGGACCATCATCACGGCACCACGCGTGATCGCGGCACTCAAGCTGAGCTTCGGCACCGCCTTTTACGCAGCCCTCATCAACGGTGTGATCGGCACACTGCTGGCCTGGGTGCTGGTGCGCTACACCTTCCCCGGGCGCAAGGTCATCGATGCGATGATCGATCTGCCATTCGCCCTGCCCACCGCAGTGGCCGGTATCGCCCTGACAGCGCTGTACGCGCCCAATGGCTGGGTCGGCCAGTTCGCGGCTGATCTGGGTTTCAAGATCGCCTACACCCCGCTGGGTATCACCCTGGCGCTGACCTTCGTCACCCTGCCGTTCGTGGTGCGCACCGTGCAGCCTGTGCTGGCCGATATCCCCAAGGAAGTCGAAGAGGCCGCTGCCTGCCTGGGCGCGCGTCCGTTACAGGTGTTTCGCCATATCCTCGTACCGGCGTTGCTGCCTGCCTGGCTGACCGGCTTCGCCCTGGCGTTTGCCCGTGGCGTGGGCGAGTACGGTTCGGTGATTTTCATTGCCGGCAACATGCCGATGAAAACCGAGATCCTGCCGCTGCTGATCATGGTCAAGCTCGACCAGTACGACTACACCGGCGCAACCGCTATCGGCGTGATGATGCTGGTGGTGTCCTTCATTCTGCTGCTGCTGATCAACCTGCTGCAGCGGCGCATTGAAACCCCATCCTGAGGAGGCGCAGAACATGTCTTATTCATCTGTCTCAGCCGCCGCCTCTGCTAACGCCGCCCGTCGTGGCAGCGCGGTGTCGCGACGCATTCTGATCGGCCTGTGCTGGCTGGTGTTCGTCATGTTTCTGGGGCTGCCACTGTTCATCGTGGTGTCCCAGGGCCTGAAAAACGGTCTGGGCGCGTTCTTTACCGCGATCATCGAGCCGGACGCGCTGTCGGCGCTGAAGCTGACGGTTATTGCGGTACTGATCTCGGTGCCGCTCAATCTGGTATTCGGCGTCAGCGCCGCATGGTGCGTGAGCAAATACTCGTTCCGTGGCAAGAGCATTCTGGTCACGCTGATCGACCTGCCGTTCTCGGTGTCGCCGGTCATCGCCGGTCTGGTTTACGTGCTGATGTTCGGTGCGCAGGGGCTGTTCGGGCCGTGGTTGCAGGATCACGACATCCAGATCGTCTTCGCCCTGCCGGGTATCGTGCTGGCGACCATCTTTGTCACCGTGCCGTTCGTTGCGCGTGAGCTGATCCCGCTGATGCAGGAGCAGGGCACTCAGGAAGAAGAGGCCGCACGGCTGCTGGGCGCCAATGGCTGGCAGATGTTCTGGCACGTCACGGTGCCGAACATCAAATGGGGCCTGATCTACGGCGTGGTGCTGTGTACGGCACGGGCGATGGGTGAGTTTGGCGCGGTGTCGGTGGTTTCCGGGCACATTCGCGGCGTCACCAACACCCTGCCGCTGCACGTCGAAATCCTCTACAACGAGTACAACCACGTTGCCGCCTTTGCCGTGGCGAGCCTGTTGCTGATCCTGGCGCTGTTCATCCTGCTGCTCAAGCAGTGGAGCGAATCCCGCATTAACCGTCTGCGCCATAACGCGGCGGAGGAATAATCATGTCGATCGAAGTCCGTAACGTCAGCAAGAACTTCAACGCCTTCAAGGCCCTGAACAACATCAGTCTGGACATCCAGAGTGGCGAGCTGGTGGCGTTGCTCGGCCCGTCAGGCTGCGGCAAGACCACCCTGCTGCGCATCATTGCCGGTCTGGAAACCCCGGATGACGGCAGCATTGTGTTTCATGGCGAAGATGTGTCCGGTCACGACGTGCGTGATCGCAACGTCGGGTTCGTGTTCCAGCATTACGCGCTGTTCCGCCACATGACGGTGTTCGATAACGTCGCGTTCGGCCTGCGCATGAAGCCCAAACGCGAGCGCCCGAACGAGACACGGATCGCCGAGAAGGTCCATGAGCTGCTGAACATGGTGCAGCTGGACTGGCTGGCCGACCGTTATCCGGAGCAGCTGTCGGGTGGACAGCGCCAGCGCATTGCCCTGGCCCGCGCCCTTGCGGTCGAGCCCAAGGTACTGTTGCTGGACGAGCCTTTCGGCGCGCTGGACGCCAAGGTCCGCAAGGAGCTGCGTCGCTGGCTGGCGCGCCTGCACGAGGACATTAACCTGACCTCGGTGTTCGTGACTCACGATCAGGAAGAAGCCATGGAAGTGGCCGATCGCATCGTGGTGATGAACAAGGGTGTGATCGAGCAGATCGGCTCGCCGGGCGAGGTCTACGAGAACCCGTCCAACGACTTCGTCTACCACTTCCTCGGCGACTCCAATCGCCTGAGCCTGGGCGAGGAGGGTCACCTGCTGTTCCGTCCGCATGAGGTGTCGCTGTCCCGCCAGGAAATCGAAGACCACCACGCCGCCGAAGTCCGCGACATCCGCCCACTGGGCGCGACGACGCGGGTCACCCTTAAAGTGGAAGGGCAGAGCGAACTGATCGAAGCCGAAGTGGTGAAAGACCACGACAGCCTGGTGGGCCTGGCCAAGGGCGAGACGCTGTTCTTCAAACCGAAGGTCTGGCAGAAGCTTTAAGCCCGCCCTCCAGCTATCGTTCCCATGCTCCGCGTGGGAATGCCTTTCTGGACGCTCTGCGTCCGATCTTGAGTGCGCGGTGTCAGCACGGGCATATGACGCAGAGCGTCACGAACTGCATGCCAACGCGGAGCATTGGCACGATAGTCACCTCACGACTTCCATCATTCCCGCGCTCCGCGTTGGCACGATAGTCGCTTCACGATTTTTATCGTTCCCATGCTCCGCGTGGGAATGCCCTTCTGGACGCTCTGCGTCCTCGGGCTGTTATCGCACGGACAACGCCAGCATGAACGCCGCGACGATGCCGCATACGGCGAACAGTTGTTGCAGGCGTGGGCCGGCGAGGTAGCGGGCGACTTGTCTGCCGATGATCAGGCCGACGACTGCACCCAGCGCAAACGGCGCACCAACCGCCCAGTGCATCACCCCGCTCAGTGACGCGGTGATAACGCTGCCCGTCGAGACCAGGGCGATCACCGCCAGTGACGTCGCCACTACACTCTTCATATCCAGGTCGCTGTAGCGGGTCAACGCCGGAATGATCACGAACCCGCCGCCAACCCCCAACAAACCAGACAGCAACCCGGAGCCCACGCCGGTCAGCGTCAGTGCGCGCAGGCAGGGCATGGTCCAGCGCAGGCGGCCCTGCAACGGGTTGAGCACGCAGGGCAGGATCTCTGCGCGCGGCGCCGGCTTTCCGTGGCGCAATTCGCGGCTGGCCCTGATGAACATGCGTCCACAGGCGTACAGCAGCACAACCGAAAAGACCAAGGCCAGCGGCGTATTGGGCAGTCGATGAGCGAGCCACAGGCCCAGAGGCGCCATCAGTACGCCAATGGACGCGATGTACCCGGCCGCGCGGTAGCGCACGATGCCCTGGCGCAGCCCCAACACCGCACCGATCCCCGCCGCCAGCCCTACGGCCAGCAGACCGACAGGTGCCGCTTCGACAATCGACAGACCGAGACCGAAGACCAGCAGCGGCACGGCGAGAATGCCGCCCCCTGCTCCGGTCAGCGCCAGTACCATGCCGATGATGGTTCCCAGACCAACGCCCAGTAACTGATGCTCATCCATGCCGGGTGTCAGCCTTTTTCGGTTTGGCCAGCCATTCACGGCCCTTGAGCATGCCATGCCAGTATAGCGCGGGCAGCACTCGCGCTTTCAGCCACCAGGCCAGTCGGGTCGGCTGGCGACCCTCCAGCAGCCAGCGCGGAAAGCTCGGCGCGACCTTGCCGCCATAGGTGAATTCGGCCAGCACAATGCGGCCTTTCTCGACCGTCAACGGGCACGAGCCATAACCGTCATACACAGCGGATTCACCCCGACGACCCAGCGCGACCAGCACGTTGTTGGCCACCACCGGCGCCT
The DNA here is from genome assembly GCF_900074915.1 of Pseudomonas cerasi. Lineage (GTDB taxonomy): Bacteria > Pseudomonadota > Gammaproteobacteria > Pseudomonadales > Pseudomonadaceae > Aquipseudomonas > Aquipseudomonas cerasi. The sequence continues at coordinate 103,243 of NZ_LT222319.1, read as the reverse complement.
GCTTGCGTGCCGCTGCAGCGGTCTTGGCATTGCTGGTATTGGTGACATCGCCCAAGCCATGCACATTGGCGAACTGGCGGTGCTTCAGCGTGGCAGGGTCCACGTCCACCCAGCCTGCGGCATCGGCCAGCGGGCTGCTGCGGATGAAGTCGGGGGCAATCTGCGGCGGCACTACGTGCAACATTTCGAAGCTTTGCTCGACGGTCTCGCTGCTGCCATCGGCCTGCGTGCGGATGAACGTAGCACGCTTGCCAGGTCCGTCGACGGCGACCAGCCGATGGCTGAACCTGAGGTCGATGGCGTAGCTCTCGACGTACTTCATCAGCGCTGGCACATAGTCGGCGACACCGAACAGCACGCCACCGGCGTTGTAGAACTGCGTATCGATCTGCGCGAGACGGCCGCTTTTCAACCAGTGATCGCAGGATAGGTACATCGCCTTCTGTGGCGCACCGGCGCACTTGATCGGCATGGGCGGCTGAGTGAACAGCGCGCGGCCCTGTTTCAGATTCTGCACCAGCTTCCAGGTGTAGGGCGCCAGGTCATAGCGATAGTTGGAGGTCACGCCATTGGCCCCGAGCGTTTCCACCAGCCCGTCGATGGCCGACCAGTCCAGCTTCAGGCCGGGGCAGACCACCAGTTGCTGATAACCGAGCACGCGGCCGTCGCCCAGCGTCAGCGCATTGTGCTGCGGCTCGAAGGTCGCTACTCCAGCCTTGATCCACTGCACGCCTTTTGGAATCAGCGAAGCCATGCTGCGCGCCGTCGACTGCGGGGTGAAGATCCCCGCACCGACCATGGTCCAGCCGGGCTGGTAATAATGGGTATCGGCGGGGTCGACCAAAGTGATTTGCAGGGTAGCGTCGCGGGCGAGCAGGCTTGCGGCAGTGGCGATACCGGCAGCACCGCCACCGACGATCAGGATCTGACAGGTTGTTGTCGAAGCATTCATCACAGGGTTTCCCAAGGCGGGCAGCGGTCAAAGGGCATTGAGCGGGATCTTCAGGTAGACGACGCCGTTGTCTTCCGGCTCGGGAAAGTGTCCGCAGCGCATGTTGACCTGCACCGCAGGCAGCATCAGCACCGGCATGTCCAGCGTCGCGTCGCGGGCTTCGCGCATGCCGACGAACGCGTCTTCATCCACACCGTCGTGCACATGGATATTGCTGGCGCGCTGCTCGGCAACCGTGGTCATGTATTTCAGCTCACGGCCATTGGGCAGGTAGTCGTGGCACATGAACAGCAGGGTCTCCGGCGGCAGCGCCAGCAGTTTCTTGATCGAGCGATACAGCGTGCGCGCATCGGCCCCCGGGAAGTCACACCGGGCGGTGCCGTAATCAGGCATGAACAGCGTATCGCCGACAAACGCGACCGTGGCGTCACCGACTTGCACCAGGTAACTCATGCACGCCGGCGTGTGCCCGGGCGTGTGCATGGCCTTGACCTCAAGCGTGCCGAGGGCGAACGACGCGTTGTCTTCCAGCAGCACATCGAACTGGCTGCCATTGCGCGCAAAGTCAGGCGGCGCGTTGAACAGCGTGCCGAAGGTTTCCTGCACGGCGGTGATGTGGCTGCCAATGACAATTTGCCCACCCAGCCTCTGTTTCAGATACGGCGCTGCCGAGAGGTGATCAGCGTGCACATGGGTTTCGAAAATCCACTGCACCGAGGCGCCCAGCGCCTGCGCCCGTTCGATCATCCGGTCGGCAGACTCGGTCCTGGTGCGGCCGGACTTGGGGTCGTAATCGAGCACGCTGTCGATCAGCGCACATTGCTTGCTGTGCAGGTCCATCACCAGATAGCTGATGGTCCAGGTATGCGTGTCGAAGAGCGCTTCGACATGGAGTTTTTCACCGATGATCATGTGCAATTCCCATGGCTGTAAATCGCCTCAAGGCCCGTTTGGCCAGGCCGGACGGTTGGCAGTCGTTGCCATGATGTCTCAATAACCATGCCAATCACTGCAAAGCCTGTTCAGCCCAGTAAATAAAGGCATTAGGAATTCTTTAAGAGCACCTGGATCGACTGACAAACCTGCGGACTGCCACATTCTGGCAGTCGTTTGGCAGTCCATGGCACACGCTGGCAGACGGATGGGTTAAGCTGCGCCCAGCCAACAGGAGCCCCCATGAACCTCATCGCCACCGATTTTCCCGGCAGTCGCATGCAGTCGCTGGTGTCATACCTCGAGCATGATCTGCGACCGACCATCGTGCTCGACACCGACTACAACATCATTGCCGCCAACACCGCCTACCAGCGCCAGTTCGGCGTCGAAGGCACGCCGCATGTGGGCGAGAAGTGTTATCGGGTGTCGCATCAGTTTGCGGTGCCGTGCGATCAGGCCGGCGAGCATTGCCCGATGCGCAAGGCCCATGAAACACGGCTTCCGGAGCGTCTGCTGCACATTCATCACACACCGCGCGGCCCCGAGCATGTGGATGTCGAGCTGCGGCCGATTCTCGATGATCAGGGTGAGGTGATCGCTTATGTCGAGCGACTGAGCTCGGTGGCGGTGGCATCCGTCCAACCGCAGCAACATGGGCTGGTGGGGCGCTCGGCGGCGTTCAAGGAGGTGCTGAGCGCTCTGCAACGTGCGGCGCCCGCGCAGATTCCGGTGTTACTGCAGGGCGAGTCGGGCACCGGCAAGGAATTGTTCGCGCGCGCACTGCACGCCAGCAGCGCCAGGTCCGCCGGGCCGCTGGTGGTGGTCGACTGCACGGGGCTTACCGAAACCCTGCTGGAGAGCGAGCTGTTCGGCTATGAGAAGGGCGCGTTCACTGGCGCATTGCAGCGCAAGACAGGTCTGGCCGAAGCCGCTCACGGCGGAACGCTGTTTCTTGATGAGATTGGTGAGGTGCCGCTGGCCATGCAGGTCAAGCTGTTGCGGCTGATCGAATCGGGCAGTTTTCGTCCGGTGGGCAGCCTGCGCACGGTGCACTCGGATTTTCGGCTGGTGGTGGCCACGCACAAACCGCTCCGGGAGATGGTCGCCGACGGCAGCTTTCGTCAGGATTTGTTTTACCGCATCAGCGCCTTTCCGATTCGCCTGCCGGCCCTGCGTGAACGCAGTGATGACCTGCCGCTGCTGATCGACAGCCTGCTGCAACGCATCGCGCCCGGCGCAGCGCCGCGTGTCGACGCCGAGGCCATGAAGCTGCTGAGTTTGTACAGTTACCCCGGCAACATTCGCGAGCTGCGCAACATACTCGAACGTGCCCGTTTATTTACCGACGACGGCATCATTCGCGCGCAGGACCTGCCCGCCGAGGTGCGCGGCCAGGGCGAAGCGGGTGGTGTGACGTACCGCCAGCAGGACGACGGCCTGGAGAAACTCGCCCATGCACTGCGAGTGTTCAATGGCTCGCGCAGTGAGCTGGCCAGAGAACTGGGGCTGAGCGAACGCACCCTGTACCGACGTTTGCGTGCCCTCGGCATTCCGCGTTGAAGCGTGAGGAACGATAACTGCAACTATCGTGCGGCGCTCCGCGTCGTATGCCTTTCCGGACGCTCCGCGTCCTCTTGACGACGCAGAGCGTCGAGACCTGCATTCCCACGCTGGAGCGTGAGGAACGATCATCACAACTATCGTGCGGCGCTCCGCGTCGCATGCCTTTCCGGACGCTCCGCGTCCTCTTGGCGACGCAGAGCGTCGAGACCTGCATTCCCACGCGGGAGCGTGAGGAACGATCATCACAACTATCGTGCGGCGCTCCGCGTCGCATGCCTTTCCGGACGCTCCGCGTCCTCTTGGCGACGCAGAGCGTCGAGACCTGCATTCCCACGCGGGAGCGTGAGGAACGATCATCGCAACTATCGTGCGGCGCTCCGCGTCGCATGCCTTTCTGGACGCTCCGCGTCCGCCCTCGAGGGGCTTACTTGAAGGTTACAACCCCGCCGGCCAGAGATTCGACCCGCGCCAGGGATTCAACGCGATAGCCCTGGGCGTCCAGCTCGGCGCGGCCGCCCTGGAAGGACTTCTCGATCACGATACCCAACCCAGCTACCGTGGCGCCGGCCTGTTTGATGATCGAGATCAGCGCCTGCGAGGCTTTGCCGTTGGCCAGGAAGTCATCGATGATCAGCACCTTGTCGTCGCTGCTCAGATGGCGCGGCGAGATGGCCACGGTGCTTTCCACCTGCTTGGTGAACGAGTACACGGTCGCCGACAGCAGGTTTTCGGTCAGGGTCAGAGACTGATGCTTGCGGGCGAAGATCACCGGCACGCCCATTTTCAAGCCTGCCATGACTGCCGGCGCGATACCGGAAGCTTCGATGGTCACGATCTTGGTCACGCCAGCGTCGGCGAACAGTCGGGCGAATTCGTCGCCGATTTCCTTCATCAGGGCCGGGTCGATCTGATGGTTGAGAAACGCATCGACCTTCAGCACCTGATCGGACAATACGATGCCTTCTTCGCGAATTTTCTTGTGCAGTGCTTCCACTTCAATTCCTTGGCTGCGCCATTGCGCAATAAATGATCAATATTGTGTCGGCTAGCGTTTCAGCATGGCGCGAATGTCGGCAAGCGCAGTGTTGCCGCGAACCGCTTTGACTTCCGTCGGGGTGTCGTCATTGCCTTCCCAGGCCAGGTCGTCCGGGGGCAGCTCATCCAGAAAGCGGCTTGGCGCGCAGTCGATGATTTCACCGTACTGCTTGCGCTTGGCGGCGAAGGTGAAGGCCAGGGTCTGCCGTGCGCGGGTGATGCCCACGTAGGCCAGGCGGCGCTCTTCTTCGATGGTGTCAGCTTCGATGCTGGAGCGGTGCGGCAGGATTTCTTCTTCCATGCCCATGATGAACACATAAGGGAATTCCAGCCCCTTGGAGGCGTGCAAGGTCATCATCTGCACACCTTCGGCACCGTCCTCCTCTTCCTGCTGACGTTCGAGCATGTCGCGCAGGACCAGCTTGCCGATGGCTTCCTCGATGGTCATGCCACCTTCTTCGTCCTTTTCCAGCGTGTTTTTCAACGCCTCGATCAGGAACCAGACGTTGCTCATCCGGTAATCGGCAGCCTTTTCGCTGGAGCTGTTCTGCCGCAGCCAGTTCTCGTAGTCGATGTCCATGACCATGCTGCGCAGCGCGGCGATGGGATCGTTCTGCGCGCACTGCTGGCGCACCCCGTCCATCCAGCGCTTGAAGCGTTGCAAACGGTCGGTGAATCGGCTGTCCAGATGCTCGCCCAGGCCGATCTCGTCGGTGGCGGCGTACATCGACACTTTGCGCTCGGTGGCATAGTTACCGAGCTTTTCCAGCGTGGTCGAGCCGATCTCGCGACGCGGAACGTTGATCACCCGCAGGAAGGCGTTATCGTCGTCCGGATTCACCAGCAGCCGGAAATAGGCCATCAAGTCCTTCACTTCCTGGCGGCCGAAGAAGCTGTTGCCGCCCGACAGTCGATACGGCACCTGGTGGTGCTGCAATTTCAGCTCGATCAGCTTGGCCTGATAGTTGCCGCGATAGAGGATGGCGAAATCGCTGTACGGGCGGTCGGTGCGCAGGTGCAGGGTGAGGATTTCCATGGCCACCCGCTCGGCCTCGGCGTCTTCGTTACGGCAGCGGATCACGCGGATCTCGTCGCCGTGGCCCATCTCGGACCACAGTTGTTTTTCGAAGGCGTGCGGGTTGTTGGAGATCAGCACGTTGGCGCAACGCAGAATACGGCTGGTGGAACGGTAATTCTGCTCCAGCATGACCACTTTCAACGACGGGTAGTCGTCCTTGAGCAGCATCAGGTTTTCCGGCCGCGCACCACGCCAGGCGTAGATCGACTGGTCGTCGTCGCCCACCACGGTGAACTGATGGCGTGTACCGATCAGCAGCTTCACCAGCAGGTACTGGCTGGCGTTGGTGTCCTGATATTCGTCCACCAGCAGGTAACGCACCTTGTTCTGCCATTTTTCCAGGATGTCGGCGTGTTCCTGGAACAGCTTGACCGGCAACAGAATCAGATCGTCGAAGTCCACCGCGTTGTACGCCTTGAGCGTGCGCTGATAGTGGGTGTAGACGATGGCGGCAGTCTGTTCCTTGGGGTTGCGGGCGTTTTCCAGCGCCTCGGCGGGCAGGATCAGGTCGTTTTTCCATGAGCCGATCATGTTCTTGATTTCGTCGACGCCGTCGTCGCCGGAATACTCTTTCTGCATGATGTCGGTCATCAGCGCCTTGACGTCGGTCTCGTCAAAGATCGAGAAGCCCGGTTTGTAGCCCAGCCGCGTGTGCTCCTTGCGGATGATGTTCAGACCCAGGTTGTGGAAGGTCGAAACCGTCAGGCCACGTCCTTCGCCGCCTCTGAGCAGCGTGCCGACCCGCTCTTTCATCTCGCGCGCGGCCTTGTTGGTGAAGGTCATGGCGACAATGTACTGGGCACGAATACCGCAGTTCTGGATCAGATGCGCGATCTTGCGGGTGATCACGCTGGTCTTGCCGGAACCGGCACCGGCGAGCACCAAAAGAGGGCCGCCGACGTAGTTCACGGCTTCCTGCTGCCGGGGATTGAGTCGGGACATGGCGATATGAAGAGTCGTCTGCAAAAAAGGTCGGGCATTTTAACAGGCCCACGGTTTTGTGCAGTGCTCATCGTCGTCGGACAGTGACAGCTATCTAATTCTTCTGTTTTTGTTACATTTGCGCCGCGACGCGCGATACGTGTATTTGTCGCGCTCCTGCGAGAGTGCGGCCACCGGTTTTTCCTTTGCACTTAGGAAGTTAGATTGCCTACACCTGTCGAACCCTTGCGATTGCTGTTATTGGCGCACGAGCCCTTCTGGCAGGCGCTGCTTAGCGGCTGCCTCACTGCGCCGGGAAGCAACGTGATACTTCTGCATGGCGCGAACTGGAACGTTTTCAGCGCCCGATATGCTAACGAGCGCAATACCGTGCTGCTGACCACCCCTGATCTGCAGCCCAGGACCGGGGCCTGCCTGTTGCCTACCGTGGTGCTGCTCGAGACCGAACCATTGGTCGGACCGACCGGCGTCAGTGACTGGCTGGTGCGCGATGCCTTGACCGGTGACACGCTTCGGCGCTGCCTGCGCTATGTCCACGAGCGCAGTCGCCTGGAAGACAGCCTGCGACGCCTGGTCGGCCAAGACCCGTTGACCGGCATCGCCAACCGCCAGGGATTTCAGGCGCTGCTCTCGGCGCGCTTGAGCGAAGGCGGCAGCGTGGCGCTGGGGCATCTGGACATGGACAATTTTCGCCGCGCCAACGATGCACTGGGGCATCAGGCCGGTGACCGGCTGATCCTGCAAGTCGTGGCGCGCTTGAAAAACCAGCTCGATGCCGGTGATCAGATCGCCCGCCTGGGGGGCGACGAATTCGCCCTGTTGATTGACACCCGAGCAACCCCCGAACGTGCCCTGCAAATGGCCGAACGTATCACTGACGTGCTGGCCGAGCCCTATTGGGTCGATGGCGAAAGCCTGCTGCTGGGTTGCAGCCTGGGCATTGCGCATTCGCAAGCCCAGCCCGAAGCCGACCCGCTGATGTGGCATGCGCATATCGCCATGCGTCAGGCCAAGAGCATGCAGGGCTGTACCTATCACCTGTTCGACGAGCGCATCAACCGCAACGCCCGCAGCCTCGCCGATCTGGAAGGTGAACTGCGACGCGCCTTGCGCCGCGATGAGCTGGAACTTCATTACCAGCCGCGCCTGTGCCTGGACAGCGGGCGTATTGTCGGCCTGGAAGCGCTGGTGCGCTGGCGCCATCAGGAACGCGGGCTGCTGCCGCCCAGCGAATTCGTGCCACTGGCCGAGCAAAGCGGCCTGATCGTGCCGCTCGGCTACTGGGTCATCTTCCGCGCACTGCGTGACATGCAGGCCCTGCGCGAACAAGGCTTTGCCCCACTGCACATGGCGATCAATCTGTCGTTCCGGCAGTTTCAGGACAGCCAGCTGCTGCCGACCTTGAATCGCCTCATCGCGGAACACGATGTCGACGCGCGCTGGCTGGAATTCGAACTGACCGAAACCGCCGTCATGCGGCGCAGCGACCAAGTCCGGCAGACCATGGACGCATTGCGGCAACTGGGCGTGCGCTTTTCGCTGGATGATTTCGGCACCGGCTATTCGTCGTTCATGCACCTCAACAGCCTGCCCATCGCGCTGCTCAAGATCGACATGGGCTTTGTCGCGCAGATGGAGTTACGCGAAGAGAACCGCAAGCTGGTCAACGCCATGATCAATCTGGCGCACAACCTGAACCTGGAAGTAGTCGCCGAAGGTGTGGAAACCGCCGGGCAACTGGAGTTGCTGCGCAGTTTCGGCTGCAATCAGGTGCAAGGCTATCTGATCAGCAGGCCGCTGCCGGTGGAAGAACTGGTGACCTATCTGCGCTCGCAAGCCGTGCACGCAGATACATCCAGATCCGGGTGACGGTGCGCCGGATCAGCCCGGCACCGCGACCCCGGCCGCGTCCCGACGCAACAGCCGAGCCGTCTTCCATTCGAACGCGTAGGTCAGCGCCACGGCCGAGCAGAACAGGCCCAGCGCCAGCCCCCACCACACGCCCGAAGCGCCGGCATCGGTAGAGAAACCGAGCAACCACGCGGCAGGCGCGGCGATCAGCCAGTAGCAACCCAGGCCGATCAGGAAGGTGGTGCGTGCATCCTTGAGCCCACGAATGGCGCCCATGGCAATGGTCTGGGTGCCGTCGAAGAACTCGAACAGGGCGGCAATGGCCAGCAGTTTTGCCGCCAGTACGACGATCTCGGCAAACGCCGGGTCGTTGATATCCAGAAACAGACCGATGACCAGATGCGGTGCCAGCCAGAACAGCAGCCCGAACATCAGCATCACACAGCCGCCAAAACCGATGCCCAGACGACCGGCCATGCGCACCATTACCAGGTTGCCCGCGCCATAATGCTGGCCGATACGCATGGTGACCGCATAGGACATCCCCACCGGTACCATGAACGCCATGGACACCGTCTGCAGGGCGATCTGGTGCGCCGCCATCTGCGTGCTGCCCATCGCGCCCATGCAGAACGCGGCAAAGGTGAACAGGCCGACTTCCACTGCATAGGTGCCGCCAATCGGCAGACCGAGCCGCCACAGCTCGCCCAGGTGACTGCGCGACAGTTTCGAAAGCCCCTTTCTGATTGGGTACGCCGCGTAAGCCGGATGCCACCTGATATGCAGCGCCAGGGCCAGGGCCATGCAGTTGGTGACGATCGCGGTGACCAGCCCGATCCCCATCAGCCCGAGGTTGGGCAGCCCCAGCCATTGATGGATCAATGCGTAATTGAGCACGAAGTTCGCTGCCGCACCGGCCAGGCTGATGGTCATCACCGGCCCCGCTCGACCCAGTGCGCTGGTGAAGCCGCGCAATGCCATGAAGCTGAGCAGGCCGGGCAGGGCGAAGGGCAGGGTGATCAGAAATTGAGCCGCCATATCCACGTTGGCTTCGGCCTGACCGAACTGCAACAGGATGGGTTCGAGGTTCCACAGCAACAGCGCGGCAACCAGCGCCATGCCCCAGGCCAGCCACAGACCGGCCTGGGTCAGACGGGTCGCGCCTTCAGCGTCCCCAGCACCGTGACGGATCGAGACCAGCGTACCGACTGCGGCCATCACGCCGACGCAAAAGAACGACACAAAGCTGTACGTGGCAGCGCCCAGACCACCGCCCGCCAAGGCCTCCGGTCCGATCTTGCCCATCATCACGGTGTCGGTGAAGACCATCAGCATGTGCGCCATCTGTGACGCAATCAGCGGCCCCGCCAGGCGCAGGATGATCCAGAGTTCTTTGAGGGCGGACGGCTGCATGGTGACGGTGCTCTACGGCAAAGGGACGATTGAGCGACGTATTCTGGGCAGTTGCTCGACTAAACACAAAACGATAAATCCGATGCTCAGCATGACTAAAACTCATCTGAAGCAATTTTCAGCATTTGCAGTAAAGTAGCCGTTCATCGTCCGCAGGAAGCGCCCATGCCTCGCAGTCTCCCCCCTCTTTATGCACTAAGGGCTTTTGAAGCGGCTGCGCGGCATACCTCGTTTACCCGCGCAGCCGAGGAACTTTCGATCACCCAAAGTGCAGTAAGCCGTCATATTCGTACGCTGGAAGAGCACTTTGCCTGCCGCTTGTTTCAGCGTAACGGGCGTAACTTGCAGCTCACCGAATCGGCACGCGCGCTGTTGCCCGGTGTGCGCGATGGGTTCCTGGCACTGGAACGCGCCTGCAGCACCTTGCAGACCGAGGAGGGCATTCTGCGCATGAAAGCCCCGTCGACCCTGACCATGCGCTGGCTGCTCGCGCGGCTCAGCCGTTTCCGTCACCTGCAGGTGGGCAACGAAGTGCAACTGACCAGCGCGTGGATGGAAATCGATGCGGTGGACTTTACCCAGGAGCCTTTTGACTGCGCGATTCTGCTCAGCCAGGGTCATTTCCCGTCGGACTGGGACGCCACATTATTGTTTCCCGAGTTGCTGATTCCGGTCGGCGCCCCCACGTTGTTGCAGGACCCGCCATGGGACGTGGAGCGGCTGGCAAAGGCTGAGTTGCTGCACCCCACTCCTGACCGTCGTGACTGGCGCACCTGGTTGAACCGCATGGGTCTGGCCGATAAGGTGTCGCTCAAAGGCGGGCAAGTATTCGACACCCTCGAGCTGGGAATGATTGCCGCCGCACGCGGCTACGGTGTGTCGATGGGTGATCTGCTGATGGTCGCCGAGGACGTGGCGCAGGCCCGTCTGAGTCTGCCGTGGCGCACGGCGGTGTTCAGTGGCGAAAACTATTATCTGGTCTGGCCGCGTACAAGGCCCGGCGCAGAGCGGTTGCGACGCCTCAGCGATTTTCTCAAGGCGGAGGTGGGCGCCATGAAGTTGCCATTAGTTGAAGTACTCTATTAAAATTTAGTTTAGTATTGAACTGCCATCATTTGTTAATGTCTCGCTCCGCTCTCAAGTAACGACCTTGATGGCCGAAGCATTGCTTAGCGATTGCTCGTTCAAACGGCGTAAAACACCAACTAAATCTATCAGCTGAATGATAAGCCACGGACCCGGCAACTCCAATCATTCGGCACGGAGTCTCTATGTCCAAGCCTCGTACCCGAATTGCTTCGCAACTTGGTATTGCTCTGGCCGTGATCCTGGCGGTGGTTATCAGTGGTAGTACCCTGTTCGCGTTGAGGTCTCTGGACGCGTCCAACCTGGTCATTCGTGAAGAGCACATGTCGAGTGAAGCCAGGCTCCTCGCTGACCAGCTCAACACCTTCCACAGCACGCTGCGCGACAGCACTCAGCGCCTGAGTGGACTGTTCGAAAAACGCTTCGCCGATGGCCTGAGCCTGCAACCCGACAAGCCGGTCACGGTGGCGGGCACGTCCACGCCAGGCCTGTTCCTGCGTGATGCCGTGCTGAACAACGACTTTACCGAAGTCGACGAATTCCGCTCGATGACCGCAGGTGTGGCAACCATTTTCGTGCGCAGCGGCGACGACTTCATCCGTATCAGCACCTCCCTGAGCAAGCAGGATGGCACGCGCGCCATCGGCACGGTACTGGATCGCAAGGGCGCAGCCTACGAGCGTCTGATGGCCGGGCAGAGCTATGTCGGCAAGGCGGTGTTGTTCGATCGCTATTACATGACCCAGTACAGCCCGGTTCGCGACAGCAGCGGCAAGATCATTGCGGCGCTGTTTGTAGGGTTCGATTACACCGATGCACAGAAGACCCAGTTCGATAACCTCAAGAGCTTCCGTATCGGCTCTACCGGCTCGCTGGCGCTGCTCGACGACAAGGGCACCTGGCTGGTGCCACCGGCAGGCGTCAAATCCCTGGACGGTGCCGCCAAGTCCGTTGCCGACCTTGCCAGCAAACCGGGCAAGGCGCAGTTCTGGGATGACGGTGATGACAACTATTACAGCGTCGGCCAGCCGTTCGCTGGCGGCCCCTGGACCGTCATCGCCAGCATGCCGCGCAAGGAAATCAGTGAAGTGACCTGGCACGTTGGCACGCAACTGGCGATCGGCAGTCTGCTGGCCATGCTGATCGCGGTGATCAGTGCCATCTGGCTGTTGCGCAGCAAGCTGCGTCCACTGTCCGAACTGGTACGCCAGGCCGACGCACTGGGTGCAGGCGACCTCAGCGTACGCCTGAATGTGACCAGCAATGACGAGATCGGGCAGTTGTCGGGTAGCTTCAACAAGATGAGCGAAGCGTTGTCATCGATGGTCGCGCATATCCGTACTGCGGCGCAGGAAGTCAGCACCCGCGCCAACGCATTGTCCGGCCTGTCGGGCGGTGCGTTCGAGGGCATGGAGCAGCAATCCGGCGAGATCACCAGCATGGCCGGTGCGGTCGAAGAGTTCAGCGCCACGTCGATGAACATCGCCGACAACATGGGCAATACCGAACGACTGGCACAGGAAAATGCCCAGCAGACACGCATTGGTCGTACTTCGATGGAAGAGGCATCTTCGTCGCTGCAACAGATCGCCACTTCGCTGAGCAGCACCGCGAAAGTCATCGACACGCTGGGTCAGCGCTCGCAGGAAATCGGCAGCATCGTCGGGGTGATTACCTCGATTGCCGACCAGACCAACCTGCTCGCGCTCAACGCTGCCATCGAGGCCGCACGCGCCGGTGAGCAGGGTCGCGGCTTTGCCGTGGTGGCTGACGAAGTCCGCAGCCTGGCCTCGCGCACCCGTGAAGCCACCGATGAGATTTCCGGCATGATCGCCAGCATCCAGCAAGAAACCGGCAACGCCATCAGCACCATGCAGCAGGGCAACACACTGATGCAGGAAGGCCTGTCGCTCAACGCCAAAGTGGCCTCCGCACTGGCCCAGATCGACGAGCAAAGCCGCTTGGCCGGTCACCAGTTCGCCGCCATTACCACCGCCACCCAGGAACAAAGCAGCACCGCGACCATGCTCAGCAGCAACCTGCAAAGCATCGCCATGGCCAACAGCGAACAGCGCCAGGTCATGTCCAACCTCGCCATCACTGCCCAGGAGCTGAATGGCCTGGCTACAGAACTGCGTCACGAGGTTGACCGGTTCCGTTGATGACTGCTGAAGGGCGCACGATCATCGTGCCGATGCTCTGCGTCGGAGAGCGATAGGTGCTCTCAAGGACACCATCGTACCCATGCTCCGCGTGGGTATGCCGTTCTGGACGCTCTGCGTCCGATCCTGAATAGGCGGCGTGACGTAAATCCATGACGCAGAGCGTCACGAAGAGCATTCCCACGCTGGAGCGTGAGGAACGATAGGTGCTCTCAAGAACACCATCGTACCCATGCTCCGCGTGGGTATGCCGTTCTGGACGCTCTGCGTCCGATCCTGAATAGGCGGCGTGACGTAAATCCATGACGCAGAGCGTCACGAAGAGCATTCCCGCGCTAAAGTATGAGGAACGACAGGTGCTCTCAGGGACACCATCGTGCCCATGCTCCGCGTGGGTATTCCGTTCTGGACGCTCTGCGTCCTCTCCTGGGTGTGCGGCGTAGCGCAGAGTGTCACGGAGGGCATCCCCGCGCTAGAGTATGAGGAACGCGAGGTACGAATGAGACACTGATTTATGACACTTTTATTTCAATGAAATCCACGCTGTGCGATGCTGGCGCCAAGGCCCATGGCCGACTAAAAGCTTAGGCTCTGTACGAAAAGTCGGCGAGCGAAGGTCAGGCGAGCCTGTTTTTAACGAAGCATCACCGAGCGCAGCCACTTTTCGTACAGAGCCTAGTAGAGCGTTACACCCATCCCCGCTCGCCACACACTGCATCTTTCAATTCATCGCCTGTATAGGCAAACCTCAGGGGGCTTTTCGCATGCTGACCCTGCTCGATTTGCTATCCGCCGTCGCCCTGCTGATCTGGGGCACGCATATCGTGCGCACTGGCATCCTTCGTGTCTACGGTACACAACTTCGTCGTGTGCTCAGCCAGAACATGTCCAAACGACCGCTGGCGTTCATCGCCGGCATTCTGGTGACGGCATTGGTGCAGAGCAGCAACGCCACTGCCATGCTGGTGACGTCGTTTGTCGGCCAGGGGCTGATGACGTTGACGCCTGCGCTGGTGATCATGCTTGGCGCCGATGTCGGCACCGCCTTGATGTCTCGCGTGCTGACCTTCGATCTGTCATGGCTGTCGCCGCTGCTGATCTTCCTTGGCGTAGTGTTTTTCCTGTCGCGCAAGCAGACCCGTGCCGGTCAACTGGGACGGGTCGGTATCGGCCTGGGCCTGATCGTGCTGGCCTTGCAGCTGATCGTCGCGGCTGCCGCACCGATCACCCAGGCGGCGGGGGTCAAGGTGCTGTTCGCCTCGCTGACCGGCGACCTGCTGCTGGATGCGCTGGTGGGCGCCATGTTCGCGCTGATCTCCTATTCCAGCCTGGCGGCAGTGCTGCTGACGGCCACATTGGCAGGTACCGAAGTCATTGGCTTGCCGGTGGCGATCGGCCTGGTGATCGGGGCCAACATCGGCAGCGGCCTGCTGGCCTTTCTCAGTACCAGCATGCAGAACGTCGCCGGTCGGCAGGTGGCGCTGGGCAGTCTGCTGTACAAACTGTTCGGCCTGTTGCTGATCTTTCCGGTGCTCGACCCGCTGGTTGCCTGGATCGACACGCTGGGCTTTAGTCCTCAGGAACTGGCGATCGGCTTTCACCTGCTCTACAACACGGTGCGCTGCCTGATCATGCTGCCAACCGTGGCCCCGATGGCGCGGTTGTGCTCGTATCTGCTGCCCCAGCAGAACGAAGTCGGCGGCCTGGCCAAACCGCGTCATCTGGACCTGACCGCCCTGTCGACGCCCAGCCTTGCGCTGGCCAACGCGGTGCGCGAAACCCTGCGTATGGGCGACCTGATCGAAAGCATGCTCGCCTCGATGCTGGCGGTACTGCGCGGCACGCAAACGGCGGTGACCCAGGAAGTGCGCCGCCTCAACGATGACGTCGAAGCGCTGTACAGCGCGATCAAGCTGTACCTGGCGCAGATGCCGCGTGAAGACCTCGGCGAGCACGACAACCGGCGCTGGGCCGAGATCATCGAACTGACCATCAACCTGGAGCTGGCCAGCGGCCTGATCGAACGCATGTTGCGCAAAATCCAGCAGCAGAAGACGGCACATCGCCGGTCGTTCTCTGAAGTCGGTCTTGAAGAACTTGCGGATCTGCAGATTCAATTACAGTCGAACCTGCGCCTGGGCCTTTCGGTGTTCCTCAGCGGCGATCACGAAAGCGCGCGTCAGTTGTTGCGCGAGAAGCGCCAGTTCAGGGCCGAGGAGCGACGCCTGGCGCACGCCCACGTCAGCCGGCTGCGCAACAAGGTGGTCCAGAGTATCGAAACCAGTTCGCTGCACCTGGAGCTGATTGCCGACATGAAGCGTCTGAACTCGCTGTTTTGCAGCAGCGCCTACGTGGTGCTGGAAACCGCTGACACAGGAGCCTTGTCGAGCGAGGTCGAGGCCGACAGATCGCTATGAACGTAAGGGCCGAGGTGAAGTCTGTTAAACATACCGGCCCGCCAGGAAAGCTGTTTTATGCGTTGCCTGCTGTTCGCTTGTCTGCTCCTCGGTTCACTTCCCTCATTCGCCCTTGACCGTCTTCAGGTCGAGGGCTATCTGCTGCCCAATGGTTTGCAAGTCATTCTCAAGCCCGGTTACGACAAGGGTCACGTCGCCATCCGTTTGGTGGTGGGTATCGGCTTCGATGACTTCCCGTGCCAGGACAAGGAACTGCCGCATCTGCTGGAACACCTGCTGTTCAGCGGCGTGGATGACAGCGGTGAAGGCGGGCTGGAAGAGCGTATGCAGGCGCTGGGCGGCGAGTGGAATGCCTTCACCAGCAACGCCGACACCACCTTCGTGATCGAAGCGCCTGCGCGCAACCAGCGCAAGGTGCTCGACCTGCTGCTGGAGATCATGACCAAAACCGAGCTGAGCCAGGCGCGGCTGGACGGCGTCAAACGCGTGGTCGAACGCGAAGATGGCGGGCATTTTTCGCACTTGCAGCGCCTGCTTGACCGGCGTGATTCCGGGCGCAGCGCCAGCAGCCAGCTGGCCGTGGAGCTGGGCCTCAAATGCGCTGAACGTCCCGAGGTGGACGGCATCCAGCTGGAGCACATCGAAGACGTCTTCGCCAACTGGTACGCCCCCAACAACATGACGCTGATTGTGGTGGGTGATCTGGACAAGCTGCTGCCAGCCTATCTGGAGCGCACCTACGGCAAGCTCGCCCCCACCGATCCGATCGACCATCCGCCACTGGCGCAGGGCAGCGGCTCGGCCGAACCGCGCCGCGAGCTTGAGCGCGGCGGGCTGGGCGAGAGCGCCAAGCTGCACCTGATCTACCCAGAGCCGCAGCTCGACGACCAGCACGACGAAACCTGGGAACTGGTCAAAGCCTATCTGGACTGGACGCTCTACACTGAGCTGCGCCTGAAACACAGTTTGTCCTACGGCCCCTCGGCAGAGCGCGAAGTGTTCGGCGATGCCGGGTTTTTGAGCCTGAACGCCGATGTCGAACGTGACGATGCCGATGAAGCCGAGCGCGACATTCGCGGTCTGGTCGAGCGCCTGCAAAAAGACGGCATGCAGCCCGCTACGTTTGCGCGGCTGCAACAGCTCGCCATTGACCGGCAGTCATGGGCCACACAAGGCAATAGCGCGCTGGCCGACTACTATTGGAGCGCGCTCAACGATTATGAAAACGGGCGCTTCGAGGATCCGGCCAAACGGATCAAGGCGGTGAAGCTGGAAACGGCCAATCAGGCGATGCGCCAATTGCTTGCCCAGCCGGGTTACATGCGCATTGAAAAGCCATTGTTCAGTTATGACGGTCTGTATTGGCTGATTGGCGGAGTACTGGGTTTCATGGCACTGCTGGCACTGCTGGCCCTGTGGCGCTGGCGTGTACGCAGCAAATAGAATCCTGACACCGAACTGCACCGCGGGTGCAGGCTCCGCGCTGCGTTTGTTACACAGCGCGTTTTTTGTATGAACAGAACCGAGTGACCCCTCCGATGCTTGACGTGAATCGCTATGTGACACCCGTGCTCAACTTGATGCAGCGCTACCCGGGGCTCATTGCAGCGTTTGGTTTCGTTTCCGGTATCGCCAGTTTCATTCTGGTCGATCGCCAGGCAGGGCTGGCCACCTGGATTGCCGTGGTGATGCTGATCAGCTGGCTGTGGCTGATGGTCGAAAACACTATGGTCGGGTTGCTCAACAAGGCGCTGGGTCGCGAGATTCCGCAGGGCTTGTTGCGCTACGGCACGCAGATGATCCATCAGGAAAGCCTGTTCTTCGTGCTGCCGTTCTTTTTCATCACCACCACCTGGAACAGTGGTCAGGCGGTATTCACTGCGGTGCTCGGCGCCGCCGGGTTGATTTCGATCATCGACCCCCTCTACTACAAATGGCTGGCGCCCAGACGCTGGCTGTTCATGACGTTGCACACTCTGACACTGTTCGCGGCACTGCTGACCGCGCTGCCGATCATCCTGCACCTGACCACCGCCGAGAGTTACAAACTGGCGCTGGGCGTGGCGATGCTGCTGTCGGCGCCCAGCCTGATGTCCAACTTCCCGCTCAACACCTGGCGCAGCGCACTGGCCGTGATCAGCATCATCCTGGCCATCGGCGCGGCGGGCTGGTTGCTACGCTCCTGGGTGCCGCCTGCGACGCTATGGTTGACTGAAGTGGCGGTGAGCCCGGACTTCGACAACAAGAACCGTACGCCGGGCGACAGTATTTCGCTGATCAGCGCCAAGCAGCTGCGCAACGGCGGCCTGTATGCATACACCGCCATCAATGCGCCGCGCGGGCTGGACGAGCGTATCTACCATGTGTGGTGGCATGAAGGCGAAGAGATGGACCGCATCGCGCTGGATATCCACGGCGGCCGTAAGGAAGGCTATCGCGCCTGGACGCGCAAGCAAAACTTCCCGGAGGACGTGACAGGACGCTGGCAGGTGAGGGTGCTGACCGAGGACGGCCAGATGATCGGCGTGCTGCGTTTTGTCGTCACTGACAATGACCAGCCAGCAGTCAAGCGACCTACCGGGCGGATAATCAAGCTCAAGCCGGGCGGCGACTCGGCCGAAGAGACTACGCCTGAGTCCGCACCGGCTGATGAGCCGAAGCAGGAGAAGCAGGAGGCTGCGCCTGCCGAAGCAGCCCCCGCAGAGTCTGCGCCTCAGGCTCCGGCGCAATAATGTTTCAGGTCGCGGTCGCGCCGAAGAACCAGTAGCAGACGAAGATCGCGGCCACGACACCGGAAAACTCGGCCAGCAGCGCGCAGCCCACCGCATGGCGAGCGCGCTGAATGCCCACGGCGCCGAAGTACACGGCAAGGACGTAGAACGTGGTCTCGGTGCTGCCCTGAATCGTGGCAGCGGCCAATGCAGCGAAGCTGTCCACGCCCTGGGTCTGCATGGTTTCGATCAACAGGGCACGGGCGGCGCTGCCCGAGAAAGGTTTGACCATCGCGGTCGGCAACGCATCGACGAAGCGCGTGTCCAGCCCCAGCCACTGCACCAGATGCCGAATGCCTTCCAGGCCGAAGTCCAGCGCGCCGGATGCGCGCAGCACGCCCACCGCACAGAGCATGGCGACCAGATAAGGCAGCAGGCTCTTGGCGACGTCGAAACCTTCCTTCGCACCTTCGACGAAGGCCTCGTAGACCAGCACCTTGCGTAGCGTGCCGATGATCAGAAACATCATGATCAGGCCGAACAGCGTGAGGTTGCCCAGAATCGACGACAGACCCGCCAGCGCAGCCGCCGACAGCGTGCCGAGAAAAGCCATGAAGGTGCCCAGCAACAGGGCGCCGGGGATGAGGTAGGCGAGCACCACCGGGTCCCACAAGCGCAGACGCTGCATGAACGCGACCGACAGCAGGCCGACGATGGTCGAGACACTGGTGGCCAGCAGGATCGGCAGGAATACCAGGGTCGGGTCAGGCGCACCTTGCTGGGCGCGGTACATGAAGATCGTCACCGGCAGCAGGGTCAGGGATGAGGCGTTGAGCACCAGAAACAGGATCTGCGCGTTACTGGCGGCGGTCTTGCTCGGGTTGAGTTCCTGTAGCGAGCGCATGGCCTTCAGGCCAATCGGCGTGGCGGCGTTGTCGAGACCCAGCGCGTTGGCGGCGAAGTTGAGGGTGATCAGCCCCAGCGCAGGGTGGCCGGGCGGCACCTCCGGCATCAGGCGCAGAAACAGCGGCCCGAGAACCTTGGCCAGCCAGTCGACGATGCCGGCCTTCTCGGCGATGCGCAAAAAGCCCAACCACAGGGTCAGTGTGCCGAACAGCAGCACCATGACCTCGACCGACAGCTTGGCCATCGCAAAGATACTTTCGACCATCGCCGCAAAAATGCCGGCGTTGCCGCCCACCAGCCACTGCACCAGCGCGGAAATCGTCGCCACGACAAAAAAACCAAGCCACAGGCCATTGAGCATCGGATAAGTCCCCCACAAGAAGCGGGGATGATAGCGGCGGGGGGCGCCGGAGGGAAATCGGCAGGTGCTGAAAGAGTCGTAGGAACGGTGAGCAGGGGCCAGACCGACTATCGTGCCAACGCTCCGCGTCACACATCAGCGCCGCAGCGCACCTTCAGGTTCGGACGCGGAGCGTCCAGAACGGCATTCCCACGCGGAGCATGGGAACGATGGAATCCTTCACACATCCGGGCCGCGGCGCACCCTCAGGATCGGCATTCCCACGCGGGGCGCGGGAATGATGATCAGGGGCTATGCGGAGTATCTTCAGCGCCCGGCCAGCAGTTCCTGGCCGCGAACGACGGCGGCGCGGACCTGTTCGGGGGCGGTGCCGCCGATGTGATTACGGGCATTCACCGAACCTTCCAGGGTCAGCACGGCGAAGACGTCCTGTTCGATCTGGTTGCTGAACTGACGCAGCTCTTCCAGGCTCATCTCTGCCAGGTCCTTGCCGGTTTCCACACCGTATTTCACCGCGTGACCGACGATCTCATGGCAGTCACGGAACGGCAGACCACGGCGGACCAGATAGTCGGCCAGATCGGTGGCGGTCGAGAAGCCGCGCAGCGCTGCTTCACGCATCATCGCGTGCTTGGGCTTGATCGCAGGGATCATGTCGGCGAATGCACGCAACGAATCACGCAGCGTATCGGCGGCGTCGAACAGCGGTTCCTTGTCTTCCTGGTTGTCCTTGTTGTAAGCCAGGGGCTGGCCTTTCATCAGGGTCAGCAGGCCCATCAGGGCACCGAACACGCGGCCGCTCTTGCCGCGAACCAGTTCAGGAACATCGGGGTTCTTCTTTTGCGGCATGATCGAGCTGCCGGTGCAGAAGCGGTCCGGCAGGTCGATGAACTGGAACTGCGCACTGGTCCAGAGCACCAGCTCTTCCGAAAAGCGCGACAGGTGCATCATTGCGATGGATGCAGCCGAGCAGAATTCGATGGCGAAGTCGCGATCCGATACGCCGTCCAGCGAGTTGCCGCCCACCACCTCGAAGCCCAGCAGTGTGCAGGTCAGCTCGCGGTCGATCGGGTAGGTGGTGCCCGCCAGCGCCGCGCTGCCCAGCGGCATGCGGTTGAGACGCTTGCGGCAATCCACCAGACGCTCGTAGTCGCGGCTGAGCATTTCGAACCAGGCCAGCATATGGTGACCGAATGTTACCGGCTGGGCCGTCTGCAAGTGGGTGAAACCGGGCATGATGGTTTCAGCTTCACGCTCGGCCTGGCCCAGCAGGCCTTGCTGCAGACGTGTGATTTCGCTGAGGATAAGGTCGATTTCGTCGCGCAGCCACAGACGGATGTCGGTGGCGACCTGATCGTTGCGGCTGCGACCGGTGTGCAGCTTCTTGCCGGTGATACCGATGCGGTCGGTCAGGCGTGCTTCAATGTTCATGTGCACGTCTTCCAGATCGACGCGCCAGTCGAACTGGCCAGCCTCGATCTCGGCCTGGATGGTGTTCAGGCCGTCAACGATGGTATCGCGCTCGGCGTCGGTCAGTACGCCCACCTTGGCCAGCATCGTAGCGTGGGCGATGGAGCCCATGATGTCGTGGCGATACAGGCGTTGATCGAAGGTGACGGAGGCAGTGAAACGCGCGACAAACGCGTCGACGGGTTCACTGAAGCGGCCGCCCCAGGACTGGTTGGTCTTGTCGGTGCTCATGGATTCGCTCGTTGCTGACTGAAAGTGACGTGCCCGATACCTGGCACAAGAACGAACGCGATGATAACAGGGTTGATGCATTTTTATCCCTGGACAGCTTGCCGCTGACGAGGCCAGGGCAGAGACTGGAGCCATGCGAATCGAACCTGTGAAACATGATGCCCGGCCCGCGCCCGGCAAAGACTTTTTCCTCCCTGAACTGTGCCTGCCGCAGGCATTGCTGGTGCTCGTCGTGCTGGCCGAGCTGCTGGTGCTGGTTCTGGTGCTGGTGGAACCGATGCGCAGCGGCTTCGACTGGGTACGCCTGGCGTTGATGTCGCTGTTCGTGCAATGGATCGTGCTGCTGTCGGCAGCGCTGCTGTGCGGGTTGCGCCCCTGGCTGGCGCGATTGACGCCGGGGCTGGCGGGCATGCTCAGTTGCCTGCTGGTGGTCGGCCTGACGCTGCTGTGCACAGCCGTCACCGACGTCTGTCAGCTTACCGGGCGAATTTCGGTCAGCGGCATGGTCGAGCGTTATCTGCGCTACTCGACGATTGCCCTGATCATGTCCGCCCTGATGCTGCGTTACTTCTATCTGCAGAGTCAGTGGCGCAAGCAGCAACAGGGCGAGCTGCGCGCCAGGATCGAATCGCTGCAGGCGCGCATCCGCCCGCACTTCCTCTTCAATACACTCAACAGTATCGCCAGTCTGGTGGCCAGCAACCCGGTCAAGGCCGAGCAGGCGGTGCTCGATCTTTCGGACCTTTTTCGTGCCAGTCTGGCCAAGCCGGGCAGCCTCGTGACATGGGGTGAGGAGCTGGCATTGGCAAAACGATATTTATCGATTGAGCAATATCGTCTTGGCGAGCGTCTACAGTTGGACTGGAGGGTGAGTGCAATTCCCGATGACTTGCCAATCCCCCAGCTAACCTTGCAGCCATTACTTGAAAACGCTTTGATTTATGGCATTGCTCCGCGGGTCGAAGGGGGCGTTGTAACGGTCGAAGCGAACTATGAAGGGGGAGAGTTCATATTGAGCGTCAGCAATCCCTATGAAGAAGTTGCCAATCGGCAGACTTCCAACGGTACTCAGCAGGCTCTGACGAATATAGGCGCACGAATTGCGGCACTTTTTGGCCCGCATGCCAGTCTGAGCGTGGAGCGCCGTGACGGTCGTCACTACACCTGTCTACGCTATCCTTGTGCGAGACTCACGCAGGAAGCCAGAGCTATATGAATGTCCTGATCGTTGATGACGAACCCCTGGCCCGCGAGCGATTGAGCCGCATGGTCAATGAAATCGAGGGTTATCGAGTACTGGAACCCAGCGCGTCCAATGGCGAAGAAGCCTTGGCGCTGATCGAAACCCACAAACCGGACGTAGTGCTGCTCGATATCCGCATGCCGGGTCTCGATGGCCTCCAGGTCGCAGCCCGACTGTGCGAGCGGGAAGCACCGCCTGCCGTGGTGTTTTGCACCGCCCACGATGAGTTCGCCCTGGAAGCTTTTCAGGTCAGTGCGGTGGGCTATCTGGTCAAGCCTGTGCGTCCCGAGCACCTTGTCGAAGCGTTGCGAAAAGCCGAGCGGCCGAACCGCGTGCAACTGGCGGCGTTGACCCGCCCGGCAGCCGAAAGCGGATCAGGGCCACGCAGCCACATCAGCGCGCGTACCCGCAAAGGCATCGAGCTGATTCCCCTGGATCAGGTGATCTACTTTATCGCCGATCACAAATACGTGACATTGCGTCACGAGGGCGGCGAAGTGCTGCTGGACGAACCGCTCAAGGCACTGGAAGACGAATTCGGTGACCGTTTCGTGCGCATCCATCGCAATGCGCTGGTGGCCCGCGAGCGCATAGAACGGTTGCAGCGCACCCCGCTGGGGCATTTCCAGCTGTTCCTCAGAGGGCTCAATGGCGATGCGTTGATCGTCAGCCGCCGCCACGTAGCCGGTGTCCGCAAAATGATGCAGCAGCTCTAGCGCCTCGCCGCTCTGGAGCCTCTGCGCCCAGACCGAGTCATGGAACGGAGGAGAATTCCGGCTCCATGTGCTTTTCGGCTGGCCTACGCGCAGCCTTTCCCATGCGCCCCTCAGGCACTGCCGATTGATTGATCGGCTCAGTGTCTGACGCAAGTTGCAATCAGCGCCGAAGCCGCCCTGACCGGGATTGAGCTGTTAATATCCGTCGCATTTACTCAGTACGGATTGTTCAATGTCCTCTCGCGAAATCCGCATCGCCACTCGCAAAAGCGCGCTGGCACTCTGGCAGGCAGAATACGTCAAGGCCCGCCTGGAACAGGCCCACCCCGGCCTGCTCGTGACGCTGGTACCCATGGTCAGCCGTGGCGACAAATTGCTCGACTCCCCGCTGTCGAAAATCGGTGGCAAAGGCCTGTTCGTCAAGGAGCTGGAAACCGCGCTCCTGGAAAACAACGCCGACATCGCCGTGCACTCGATGAAAGACGTGCCAATGGACTTTCCACAAGGCCTGGGCCTGTTCTGCATCTGCGAGCGCGAAGACCCGCGCGATGCATTCGTTTCCAACACCTTTGCCAGCCTGGACCAGTTGCCGGCCGGCAGCATTGTCGGCACCTCCAGCCTGCGCCGTCAGGCCCAATTGCTGGCGCGTCGACCCGATCTGCAGATCCGCTTCCTGCGCGGCAACGTCAATACCCGTCTGGCCAAGCTGGATGCCGGTGAATACGACGCCATCATCCTCGCCGCCGCTGGCCTGATCCGCCTGGGTTTCGAAGACCGCATCACTTCCGCAATCAGTGTCGACGACAGCCTGCCAGCCGGTGGCCAGGGCGCGGTGGGTATCGAATGCCGCAGCGTCGACGCCGAAATTCATGCGCTGCTTGCGCCTCTGCATCACGAAGACACTGCTGTGCGCGTGATTGCCGAGCGTTCGCTGAACAAGCACCTCAACGGTGGCTGTCAGGTGCCGATCGCCTGCTACGCCGTGCTGGAAGGCGATGACGTGTGGTTGCGCGGCCTGGTGGGCGATCCGTCCGGCAGCGTGTTGCTGCACGCGGATGCCCGGGCACCTCAGACATCTGCTCAGGCACTGGGTGTGCAAGTGGCCGAAGCGCTGCTGGAGCAGGGCGCCGCCGACATCCTGAAAGCGGTCTACGGCGAGGCCAATAACGAATGAGTGGCTGGCGTCTGCTGCTGACCCGCCCGGCCGAAGAGTCGGCAGCGCTGGCCAGGGTGCTGGCCGAGGACGGTATCTTCAGCAGCAGTCTGCCCCTGCTTGAAACCGAGCCTTTGCCCTTGACGCCTGCACAGCGTTCGATCATTTTCGAGCTGCTCAATTATTGTGCAGTGATCGTGGTCAGCAAACCTGCCGCGCGACTGGCCATCGAGCTGATCGATGAAGTATGGCCGCAACCGCCCCTGCAACCCTGGTTCAGTGTGGGTTCAGCAACCGGGCAGATACTGCTCGACTATGGGCTGGATGCGAGCTGGCCGGAGCAGGGCGACGACAGCGAAGCCTTGCTTGAACTGCCGCGCCTCAAACAGGCGATTGCCGTACCGGGAAGCCGTGTGTTGATCATGCGCGGTGACGAGGGACGCGAACTGCTGGCCGAGCAACTGCGCGGGCTGGGGGTGGGGGTTGATTACCTGCCGCTGTATCGTCGCTACCTGCCGCAACATGCGCCCGGCGCCCTGGCGCAACGCGTCGCGGTGGAACGCTTGAACGGGCTGGTGGTCAGCAGTGGGCAGGGTTTTGAACATTTGCTTCAGTTGGCGGGGGATTCATGGCCGGTCCTGGCCGATCTGCCGCTGTTTGTACCGAGCCCCAGGGTTGCCAGCATCGCGCGGGCAGCCGGAGCAAGGACCGTTATTGATTGTCGTGGCGCCAGCGCCGCGGCATTGCTGGCAGCGTTGCGGGAACAACCTCAGCCTGCCGTCAAGGCGTAATGATCGACACCTGTCGTTTACGCTATTACGCCAAAATGCAAAGGATGGGATACGTGAGCGAAACAGCCTTGCCTAAAGACGAAGAATCGGTGTTGAAAACGCCTGCATCCAAGCCTGAGCCAGTCCGCACCGAGCGCACCGGCAGCCGCAACAGTGGCCTGGTGTTCCTGGCCTTACTGCTGGCAATTGCCGGTATCGCCGTCGCCGGCTGGGGAGTCTGGCAACTGCGCATGTTGCAGGCCGGACACCAGCAGCAGCGCGGACAGGTCGAGGATATCGCCGAACAGACCCTGGTACTGGCGCAGAATGACCAGCAACTGAGCGCACGCATCGCGCAATTTCCGCCAGCCAATCAGCTGGAAGACAGTCGACGTCTGGTCGCGCAACTGCAAGGCGATCAGCAGCGCCTCAGCCAGCGACTCGAAACCGTACTGGGGGCGAGCCGCAAGGACTGGCGTCTGGCCGAGGCCGAGCATCTGCTGCGTCTGGCCAGCCTGCGTCTTTCAGCGCTGCAGGACATCAACAGTGCACAGGCGCTGGTTCAGGGTGCCGACGAAATTCTGCGTGAGCAGGACGATCCGGGCTCCTTCGCTGCCCGCGAGCAATTGGCCAAGAGCCTTGCCGCCCTGCGCAGCATCGAGCAGCCGGACCGCACCGGGCTGTTTCTGCAACTCGCAGCTCTGCGTGAGCAAGCTGTACAGCTCAACAAGCTGGCCCCCGAATACGAAGACAAGGGCGAGTCACTGTTGGGCCTGACCGCCGACAAGACCGAATCCAGCCGGTGGACGCAGTGGTGGGACGAGATCTCCCATTACTTCCGCATCGATTTCAACGCCGACAAGGACATCCGCCCGGTACTCGCCGGCCAAAGCCTTTCGCAGGTGCGTCTGGCGCTGAGCCTGGCGCTGGAGCAGGCGCAGTGGGCAGCGCTTAACGGCGAGCCCGAGGTTTATTCCAAGGCCATCACTGAAGCGCAAAACGTTCTGAAAGCCAACTTTGATCAGGACGATCCACAAGGTAAAGCGCTCGACCAGGGGCTTGATGCTGTCGCCAGCCAGCCGGTATCGGTGAAGACACCGGATCTGGCGCCGACCCTGAGCGCCGTGCAGGCCTACCTTGAACGCCGTCATGCCGCCAGCCAGCCAGCCGAGGCGCAACAGGGGACCAGCCGATGAAGCGCTTCTATGTGCTGTTATTCATCGCGATCGCCGCTGCGGCGTTGATCGGTGTCGCCATCGCCGAGCACTCCGGTTACGTCCTGATCGCCTATCAGAACTTCCGCTACGAATCGAGCCTGTGGGCGACCCTGGCGCTGCTGGTCGCCGCGTTGCTGGTGATCGCACTGCTGAGACTGTTGATCAGCCTGCTGACGACTTCGGGCCGCGTGGTTAACCCATGGTCGCGTCGCAACCGCCGTCGTCGCGTGCAAATGGCTATCGAGCAAGGCCAGATGGACCTTGCCGAGGGCCGCTGGTCCAGCGCCCAGCGTCATCTGCAACGCGCGGCCGAAGCCGATACTCACCCGCTGCTCTACTACATCGGCGCTGCACGCGCGGCCAACGAGCAGGGTCGTTACGAAGACTGCGATGCCTTGCTGGAACGTGCGCTCGAGCGTCAGCCACAAGCCGAGCTGGCGATTGCCCTGAATCACGCCCAGTTGCAGCAGGATCGCGGCGACACCGAAGGTGCGCTGACCACGCTGCTGGCCATGAAAGAGCGTCATCCGCACAACCCTCAGGTGCTTCGTCAGTTGCAACGCCTGTATCAGCAGCGTGGTGACTGGTCCGACGTGGTCCGCCTGATGCCGGAACTGCGCAAGGACAAGGTTCTGCCAGCCAAGGAGCTGGCCGAGCTGGAACGCCGCGCCTGGGGCGAGAACCTGAGCCTGGCGGCGTACCGCGAGGGCATCGAAGGCGCACCGACCGGCCTGCCTTCTCTGGAGAGCGCTTGGCAGGGGCTGGCCTCTGCGCAACGCCAGGAGCCGCAACTGGTGCTGGCGTACGCCGATCAATTGCGCCGTCTGGGTGCCGAAGCTCAGGCTGAAGAGGTGCTTCGTAGCGCCCTCAAGCGCGAGTACAACAGCCATCTGGCGCGTCTGTACGGGCTGGTTCGCGGCAGTGACCCGCTCAAGCAGCTGCAAACGGCGGAAGGCTGGCTCAAGCACCATCCGGCTGATCCAAGCCTGTTGCTGAGCCTGGGACGTATCTGTCTGCAAGGCCGACTGTGGGGCAAAGCGCGGGATTATCTGGAGAGCAGTCTGCGCCTGGAACGCAATCCCGAAACCTGCGCCGAGCTGGCTCGTCTGCTGGGCCAACTGGGTGAGACGGATCGCAGCAATCAGCTGTTTCAGGAAGGCCTGGGCCTGCTGGACGAGCGCCTTCTGTCGCGGCCCCTGCCGGTGCTGACCAAGGCTTGAAACCACCGGAGAGTCCTAAGTCAGGGCTCTCCGTGCTGCCTCACCAGCCCGTCAAGATCAATGCGTAAGAATCGTCCTACATACATGAGTAAAAGAACCACGCAGCGGTGTGTTCTTTTTCCTCGGTAAACAGCGACGCATCCGTACGTCGCCACCTTGAATGCGCCGCACCCTTTCCTCTACCGTAATCGTCTCGTCCTTTGTTACGGATTTGCCATGTATCTGGCTCGCACACGCTTCCTGTTTTTCCTGGCATCGCTGGCCTGTGCATCAATCATTGGCGTCGCCTTCTACCTGCAGCAAGCTTTCGGTCTCGACCCTTGCGCGCTGTGCATGGTGCAACGGGCTGCATTCATCGTCTGTGGCGTGCTGGCGCTCTGTGCTGCCTGCCACGCATCTGGCCCGACAGGCACGCGGCGCTACAGTCTGGGGCTTTTGCTGTTCGCCCTGGCCGGGCTTGCTGCAGCAGGCACACAGGTGTGGTTGCAGACCGCCTCGGCCGATCAATTGATACCTGTTATTACCAGACTGGAGCAGGTATTGAGCCTGCTCTCCCTGGACATGTGCATCGACCGACTGCGAAGCGACGCGCTGTTTTGCGCCGAGATCACCTGGACACTGTTCGGCATCAGCCTGCCGGAGTGGAGTCTGCTGGCATTCACGGGTCTGGCGCTGTTACCGCTGTATCCTCTTTTCAGCGAATTCAGCCACTGGCTGGCGACCAGAGATCGGGGCGGCTATTAAACGCTTGTATGAACTTTATCTCCTGCGTACCTTGATGGCCTTGTCGAGCGGGCATAATCTGGGCCGCACGCGTCACTGGAAATATGCTGTCCTGACGCATTTATCAGGCCAGGTCCCGGCCAATCACCCGGACCGGCCCAGGACTGCATGCCCCTGAAGGGAAGAGAGAAGACCATGCTGGAAAGTTGTCAGAATGCTCAGGAACGCTGGGGCGGAGTGAACAAGCTGATCGATCGCTGGCTTCAAAGCCGTCTCGAACTGGTCGAAGCCTATGACGCGCTGGGCGACACGCCCGAAGCGTTGGCAGCCGACCTTGAAGGTCTGCAGAACTTCTGCGGGATTCTTGTGGATTACGTCTCCGCCGGGCACTTCGAAGTCTATGAACAGCTGGGTGATGAAGCCCGGGCGTTCAATGACGAGCGTGGGCTCGAGCTGGCAGACACGATCTATCCACGTCTGGACGTCATCACCAAGTTTGCCCTCACGTTCAATGATCGCTGCGACAAGGGCGACTGCTCGGATGCGGCGGTAGTAGCACGGGAATTCAATCAGCTGGGGCAATTGCTGCACGAGCGTTTCGAGCTGGAAGACTGCCTGATCGAAGTGCTGCACAACTCGCACAAGGAAGAGATCGCCGCTCAGGCGTGATCTTGTCGGTGCCAGCGCTACACGCCAAGGGTGCTTATTGCACCCTTTCGCATTTCTGAACGCCGGCTTTACGCCCGCTTACTGCGAAACCGCAACCAGCTCGATTTCAAATACCAGCGGTGTAAACGGATCGATCAGATCGCCGGCGCCCTCGGCGCCATAGGCCTGATCCGAAGGAATGACCAGACGCCACTTAGCGCCGGTCGGCATGTTCTGCAAGGCGCTGGTCCAGCCGCTGATCACACTGTCGAGTCGGAACCACTGGGGCTGGGTGCTCTGATCGAAGATCGTGCCGTCCGGCAAACGACCGACGTAACGCACCTCAACCCGGCCGTCGGCACTGGGCTTGGGGCCGGTGCCAGGAGTCAGCTCGGTCATGAGAATCCCGTCAGCCAGCACCTTCACACCCGGCTTGGCCTTCTCGCTGTCCATGAACGTGCGCTCGGCCTTGAGGGCCGCCTCGGTCGGCGCATCCGTACCGGCAGTCTCGGCCTGAGCGATAGCGGCATCATGCTCGCGCAGAATCTGGTCGATGCGCTCCTGCTTGAGCGCCAGCGGCTTGCCCTGATAAGCCTGCTGCAAGCCTTCCACCAACGCCTTGAGGTCCAGGTCAGGGACTTCCTGATGCAACCGCTCGCCAAGGCTTGCGCCCAGGCTATAGGCGAGGTCGTGGCCGTCACTGGACGCAGGTGGCGACTCGGCGGCTTGAGCCAGGGGTAGCAAGAGGAACAACGACGTTAACAGGTAGCGCGACATTAATGCTCTCCGGCCTGGGAAGGCAGCGATTATGCCTGCGCCAGCGCGAGTAGTGACGAGTCTTGTGACGTGAATTTCACAATGCCTTTGCATCGTGCCGAGCAATCATTTCTCTCAGTATGCAACAGGGACCCATGGATGCTGTCAAGATGCCCTAGCGGCGATGCGCGCAGAAGCCTAGTATGAGCCGCAATTTCGTCACCCAGGAGGTAAGTCATGTCGGCCAAAAAGAAGCCAGTAAATACTCCGTTGCATTTGCTCCAACAATTATCGGGCAGCTTGCTTGAACATCTGGAAGACGCCTGCTCCCAAGCCTTGGCTGATGCCGAGAAACTGCTCGCCAAGCTTGAGAAACAACGCGGCAAGGCGCAGGAAAAACTGCACAATTCCCGCATCAAACTGCAGGATGCTGCCACCGCCGGAAAATCCAAGGCGCAGGCCAAGGCCAAAGGCGCCGTGTCCGAGCTGGAAGAGTTGCTGGACGCTCTCAAGGATCGTCAGACCGAAACCCGCACGTACATCCTGCACCTCAAGCGTGATGCCCAGGAAAGCCTGAAACTGGCCCAGGGTATTGGTCGCGTAAAAGAGGCGGTCGGCAAGATCCTGACCACTCGCGATGCCAAGCCTGTCGCGCCTAAAGCCGTCGCCAAGGCACCTGTTGCCAAGACACCTGCTGCCAAAGCCCCCGCAAAAACTGCAGCGAAAGCGCCGGTTAAAGCGGCCGCCGCCAAGCCAGTCACCAAAGCCGCAGCCAAGCCTTCCGCAGTTGCCAAGCCAGCGGTCAAAACCGCTGCTGCCAAGGCCCCGGTAAAAGCCGCCGCCAAACCTGCCGCCCGCACGACTGCAGCAGCCAAGCCTGTCGCAGCCAAGACAGCTGCCGCCAAGCCGGTTACGGCCAAGCCTGCCGCCACCAAGGCGCCGGCTGCCAAGGCCACCGCCAGCAGCGCTGCCAAACCTGCAGCAGCAAAAGCAGCGGCCGCCAAGCCTGCGGCGAAAGCGCCTGTGAAAGCGCCCGTCAAGGCACCGGCCAAAGCACCGGCCAAGGCACCTGTGAAAGCAGCAGCCAAGCCTGTCGCCAAACCTGCGGCGAAGCCAGCCGCCGCCAAACCGGCCACGCCAGCGCCTGCTGCTGCAGCCAAGCCGACGACGCCTGCTGCGCCAGCCGCCGCACCGGCAACCCCTGCCAACGGCGCAACGCCAACCAGCGCTTCCTAAGTCTGGTCGACGGCATGTCCAACCGCGATGCGCAGCACATCCAGCGCATCGCGGTTTTTTTCTGCATCCCCTTCGGCAAATTCGAGCAGCCACTCCTCTGCATTCCTCGCCTCACCTGCCGGCCAATCCCCGGTCAGTGCCTCAAGCTTTATCATCAGGCTCTGTTCGGCCTCCAGTTCCAGCGCCTTGACCTTCATCCGTAATGTAGTCAGCAACGCATCTTCAAGCGCCGTAATGCGCCATTGGTTGCGCAAATCCCGTAGCGGACGCACCACATCGTCATGCCAGGGTGTCGCCAACTGCTTTATTTGCGCGACTCGCTGAGCGTTGCACGCCACGTCGCGCGTACCCAGCCACACCCCGCAAAGCACCATGCACACGTTGGCCCCGTTGGCTTGCAGCGTCAGACAAGCCTGTTCCACACCCGGTCGGGCGTAGAAATCGAGGGTGAAACTCCAGAGCGCTGAAGGCATAGTGATCCACCTGTTCAGGACGAAGCTGGTAGACTCCGCCGCCATTATGATTCGACTTCAAAGCCTTACCTTACAGCGTGGTCCGCAACGTCTGCTAGAAGACGCCGAGCTGACTCTGCACGCCGGCCATAAAGCCGGTCTGATCGGTGCCAATGGCGCCGGTAAATCCAGCCTGTTTGCCCTGCTGCGTGGAGAGCTGACGCCGGATGCCGGCGACTGCCTGCTGCCCGCCGACTGGCGTATCGCGCACATGCGCCAGGAGGTCGACACGCTCGAACGCCTGGCCGTGGATTACGTGCTTGATGGCGACGAGCGCCTGCGGGAAGTACAGAGCTCGCTGGCCGAGGCCGAAGCCGCGCAGGACGGCGCCGCTCAGGCACGTCTGCATTCGGAGCTCGACAGCGCCGACGGTTATACCGCCGACGCACGCGCTCGCAAGCTGCTGGCCGGGTTGGGCTTCACCAACGAACAGATGGAACGTCCGGTCGGCAGTTTCTCCGGTGGTTGGCGTATGCGCCTGAACCTGGCGCAGGCATTGATGTGCCCCTCGGACCTGCTGCTGCTCGACGAACCGACCAACCACTTGGACCTTGACGCCATTCTGTGGCTTGAAGACTGGCTCAAGAGTTACCCCGGCACCTTGCTGCTGATTTCCCACGACCGGGATTTTCTGGATGCCGTGGTCGATCACATCGCCCATGTCGAGCAACGCAAGATCACCCTCTATCGCGGCGGCTACAGCGCGTTCGAGCGGGCCCGTGCCGAACGTCTGGCCCAGCAACAACAGGCCTACGAAAAGCAGCAGGCGCAACGTGCGCACATGGAAAAGTACATCGCACGCTTCAAGGCCCAGGCTACCAAGGCCCGTCAGGCACAAAGCCGGATCAAGGCGCTGGAGCGCATGGAAGAGCTGTCGGCCGCGCACGTCGACTCACCGTTCAACTTCGTTTTCCGTGAGTCCGACAAGATCTCCAGCCCATTGCTGGACCTGTCCGACGCGCGCCTGGGTTATGGCGACAAGACCATCCTCGAGAAGGTCAAGCTGCAACTCACGCCCGGTGCACGCATCGGCCTGCTGGGTCCGAACGGCGCAGGCAAGTCGACGCTGATCAAAAACCTCGCCGGCGAGCTCGAGCCGCAAAGCGGTCGGCTGGTGCGTGGCGAAAACCTCACCGTGGGCTACTTTGCCCAGCATCAGCTTGACTCACTGGACGCCAAGGCGACCCCGTTGCTGCACTTGCAGCGCCTGGCACCGACCGAGCGTGAACAGACACTGCGCGATTTCCTTGGCGGTTTCGACTTCCGTGGCGCGCGCCTGGATGAGCCGGTGCTGAATTTCTCCGGTGGCGAGAAAGCCCGCCTGGCGCTGGCACTGATCGCCTGGGAAAAGCCCAACCTGTTGCTGCTCGATGAACCGACCAACCACCTCGACCTGGAGATGCGCCTGGCGCTGACCATGGCCTTGCAGGAGTTCGGTGGTGCGGTACTGGTGGTGTCTCACGACAGGCACTTGCTCAAGAGTACGACCGATGACTTCCTGCTGGTGGCCGACGGCCGCGTACAGGAATTCGACGGCGATCTGGATGACTACACGCGCTGGCTGGCCGATTACCGGCTGCGCAACGCGCCGGTCAGCAACACGCCCGTCAACGCCGACAAGACCGACAAGAAAGCCCAGCGCCAGCAGGCAGCGGCCTTGCGTCAGCAACTGGCACCGCACAAGCGCGAAGCCGACAAGCTGGAGCGTGATCTCGGGCTGGTGAATGAAAA
This sequence comes from Pseudomonas cerasi, assembly GCF_900074915.1. GTDB lineage: Bacteria > Pseudomonadota > Gammaproteobacteria > Pseudomonadales > Pseudomonadaceae > Aquipseudomonas > Aquipseudomonas cerasi. The sequence goes on along the minus strand of NZ_LT222319.1, from coordinate 70,204 downwards.
ACTCGCCAAGGTCGAAGAAGCGCTGGCCGACAGCACCAACTACGAGGCTGCCAACAAGGACAAGCTACGCGATCTGCTGGCCGAACAGGCCAAACTGAAAGTGCGTGAATCCGAGCTGGAAGACGCCTGGATGCAAGCGCTGGAACTGTTGGAATCAATGCAGGCCGAACTGGAAGCATTGTCGTGAGCGAGGCAGGGAAGTGATGGACATGTTGGGCTTGCCGGTATCCGCGTACTGGCTTGAACCGCTGCTGGTGGGTGCGCAGATTCTGCTGATCCTGTTGGCCGGTTACGTACTGCAACGCATCGTCGGTGGTTTTCTGACCGGTCTGGGCGAGCGTTATCCGTTGCCGCCAGAATTGCTGGTCCCGGTTCGCGGCGGCCTGCGCTGGTTGATCATGGGCAGCGCCTTTGTTCTCGTCCTCGGCCGACTCGGGGTATCGGCTACGGTGCTGTGGACCGCACTGTCCGGCTTCGTCGCCGTAGCGGCGGTGGCGTTCTTTGCAATGTGGAGCGTGCTGTCGAACCTGCTCTGCGCCATTCTGATCTTCACCATCGGCCCGTTCCGCATCGGTGACATGGTCGAGCTGGTCGATACGCTGGACAAGCCGGGCGTGAAGGGGCGGGTGGTCGCCATCAATCTGATGTTCACCACCCTGATCGAGACCCCGGAAGCCGGTGGCGCGCTGGTCCAGGTGCCCAACAGCCAGTTTTTCCAGAAGTCAGTGCGCCGCTGGCGTGGTAGCGATCTGTTTCCGCAGATGGTGGTTGCAAAGCAGCCGGATGAGCAGGATTAGAAATCGTTAGCCTTGCAAAGCATTAAGCACTAATTTATTGCGCATTCGACTTTGTATGAGGTGCACGATGGCGCTTGAAACGTGGCTGGGCTTTTTTGCGGCCTGCTGGATCATCAGTCTTTCCCCCGGCGCGGGCGCCATCGCTTCGATGTCCTGCGGCCTGCAATACGGTTTCTGGCGGGGCTACTGGAATGCCCTGGGCTTGCAGATTGCGTTGGTGGCACAGATCGCCATTGTCGCGGCAGGTCTGGGTGCAGTGCTGGCGGCCTCGGATATGGCGTTCACGCTGATCAAGTGGTTCGGCGTCGCGTATCTGGTCTATCTCGGCATCAAGCAATGGCGCGCCCTGCCAGCCGACCTGGCCGATGAATCTGCCGTGCGCCCGGTGGGCAAACCGATGACGCTGGTCTTGCGCGGCTTTCTGGTGAATATCAGCAACCCCAAGGCGCTGATCTTCATTCTGGCGATCCTGCCACAGTTCATCGACCCGGCCGCTCCGCTGCTCATCCAGTACGCGATCATCGCAGCGACCATGGTGGTGGTCGATCTGATCGTGATGGCGGGCTACACCGGGCTGGCATCCAAGGTGCTGCGCCTGCTCAAGACGCCTCGCCAGCAACGTCGCATGAACCGCACCTTCGCCAGCCTGTTCGTAGGCGCGGCAGGTTTCCTCGCGACGTTGCATCGCGGTACGGCCTGAAACGTGTCGGTCTCGAGCCCTGAACAGACATACGTTCTGTTCAGGGCGATTGAAGGCCGAACGTAAGATTCTGTAACAAAAATAGACCTCGACTATTGAGTAGTGCCGTTGCGGCGTTAACAATGCAACGCTTCGCATTCCCGTCGAGATTCTGCAATGCCCGTCCGCTCTCGTTTTCTTGCCTGGTTACTGTTGCCGCTTCTGGCGCTGGGCAGCTGCATTGCGCTGGCCGACCCGGTCGAGGGTGCCGCCCAGGCGCTGCATCTGCTGGATTACCTGGGGGCCGATTACCCGGCGACCGTGGCGGACGGCAAGGTTGTGGACACCGTCAAGTATCAGCAGCAGGTCGATAACCTGACTGCGTTGCAGGGCCTCATCGTTGCCTTGCCGCAGCGCGCCGAGCGTGATGCTCTGGAGCAGGCGGTAAACCAGCTGAAAAGCGCTGTGGCAGGTCGACAGGACGCTGCGCAGGTCACTCGTCAGGCGCGGCAGTTGAGTGCGAAGCTCGCGCTTGCCTACGAGGTCAGTCAGGCCCCGGCCATTACGCCGGACCCCGCCCGTGGCGCGCCTTTATACGCCCAGCATTGCTCGGTGTGCCATGGCGACAGCGGTGCAGGGGATGGACCGGCAGGTATCGGCCTGGAACCGCCACCCTCGAACCTGCGGGATACTGCGCGGCTGGATCGCCTGAGTCTCTACGACCTCTACAACGCGACCGGGCTAGGCATTGCCGGCACCGATATGCCCGCGTTCGCCGACCAGCTGGACGATCGCCAGCGCTGGGACATCGCGACGTATATCGCCAGCTTCAGCGCACAACCTGTCGCCCAGCCTGCCAAGACCTTCAACCTCGCCGATCTGGCTCGCCAGACACCAGCCGAAATCCAGGCTGCCGAAGGTCCGGACGCTACCGCCACCTTCCGGGCCCAGCGCGCGCAGCCACCTCAGGTACAGCGCGGCCCGGCGCAACTGCTGGATTACACCAGTGTAACGCTGGACAAGAGCCTGGCAGCCTACAAGGCCGGTGATCGCGAGCAGGCCTATGATTTGTCGGTCGCGGCGTATCTGGAGGGTTTCGAGCTGGTCGAAAGCTCGCTGGATAACGTCGACGCCAATGTGCGCAAGGACACTGAAAAGAGCCTGATGGCTTACCGGCAGTCCTTGCAGGACAGCATGCCGCTACCTCAGGTCGCGCAGAAGCTGGAAGCAGCCAAAGGCAAGCTCAAGGAGTCGGCGGACCTGTTGGGCAGCGACGGCCTGAGCCTGTCGCTGAGCTATATTTCAGGCCTGCTGATCCTGCTGCGTGAAGGGCTGGAAGCGATTCTGGTACTGGCGGCGATTCTGGCGTTTCTGCGCAACACCGGCCAGCAGTCTGCCGTACGCAGCGTCAACATCGGCTGGGGTCTGGCGCTGCTGGCCGGGCTGGCCACTTGGGCACTCGCGGCGTATGTCATTGACGTCAGCGGCGCGCAGCGTGAATTGCTGGAAGGCGCCACCGCGCTGTTCGCCAGTGTGATGGTGCTCTGGCTCGGGGTGTGGATGCATGATCGTCGTCACGCCGCTGCGTGGCAGGACTACGTCAAAAGCAGTCTGGTCGGCGGCGGCGGTCGTTTCGGCTTCGCGGTGCTGGCGTTCTTCTCGGTGTATCGCGAGTTGTTCGAAGTCATCCTGTTCTACGAAACTCTGTGGCTGCAGGCCGGACCGGCCGGGCACAATGCCGTGCTGGCGGGGGGTGCCACGGCGCTGGTGCTGCTCGTAGGCCTGGCGTGGGTCATCCTGCGCGGCTCGGCGAAGCTGCCGCTGTCGCTGTTCTTCGGCATCAATGCTGCGCTGCTCTGCGCACTGTCAGTGGTGTTTGCCGGTCACGGCGTCAAGGCGCTGCAGGAGGCGGGGATATTCGGCACAAGGCCGGTGCCGTTCTTCGAGTTCGACTGGCTGGGCATTCACGCCGACCTGTACTCACTCAGCGCACAGGCCATCGCCTTGATCGCCATTGCAGTGCTGTACGGCAGAAGTCGTCTGGCCGAGAAGCGCAGACTGCAAACAGCAGGCTGACGTTTTGCCTGCCAGGGACAAGTGGTGCTCACCGCTTGTCCCTGCTTCCCCCCCAGCGTTGTTGCGATTCGCGGTCTTACTTTCCCGCCCTGTACAAAAAACCACCTGTTACTTCTGCCAGTAGACGCCCTTTTTCTTCAGGCCTAGTGTAGCGAAACGCCAACTCGGCTATCGGGTACTGGCGCATTTACCTGACAACGGGGTGGGTGATGGCCAAGTATGAGATTCGGTTGTGGGCTGAAGACATTGAGGAACATGACCATCCTGAAATAGCCATTGAATTTTATGAAAATGATGACCTGCAAGAACACGCCTGGGTCAGGCTGCACCCGCAGGGAAAACACAAGATTCGCGGCGAACTGGGCAGGGATGAGGAAGTGCTGACGGCTCTGGCGCTGGCCTTCAGGAAGAAAGTGGCTGAGTTGGCCGATTGGTAACTCTACCGTTGATAACCTGAGGCACGGCGGGCAATAAAAAAGGTTCGTTCAAACGAACGAACCTTTCAATTTGACACCGACCGATCACGTCACTCGGGATCAACCGGCTTCTTCAACTTCGGGTTCGGGAAGAACTGCACGCCCTGGACCTTGGGATCAGCCGGTTTGACAACCGCCTTGTTGACCCGCGTACCCAACTCCTTCGGTATCGAAATACCCTGCTCGTTGAGCGTGTCGCTGTAACCGCAACTCACGCACTCGCGATGCGGCACGTCGTTTTCGTTCCACATCATCAGTTTGTCAGGCTCGCTACACGCCGGGCAAACCGCCCCGGCGATGAAGCGTTTCCTGGTAATGACTACCGGGGTATCGGTCATGCTGCCGCATCCTCACTCAAGCCACTGTGACGCAACAATGCGTCAATCGACGGCTCGCGTCCTCGGAAGTCGACGAACAGCACCATCGGTGCCTGCGAACCACCACGCGCCAGAATGGCTTCGCGGAAGGCGCGTCCGGTTTCAGCGTTGAGCACACCGTCTTCCTCGAATTTCGAGAACGCATCGGCGGACAGCACCTCGGCCCACTTGTAGCTGTAGTAACCGGCTGCGTAACCGCCTGCGAAGATGTGTGCGAAGCTGTTCGGGAAGCGGTTGTAGGCGGGTGGACGCATCACTGACACTTCGTCGCGAATGCCTTCCAGCACGTCCAGTACGCTGCGGCCGTCGCCATGCGTGGCATGCAGCTCGAAATCGAACAGCGAGAACTCCAGCTGACGCACCATCATCAGGCCGGACTGGAAGTTCTTGGCGGCGAGCATCTTCTCCAGCAGATCCTGCGGCAGAGGCTCGCCGGTTTCGTAATGACCGGAGATCAGCGCCAGGCCCTCGGGCTCCCAACACCAGTTTTCCATGAACTGGCTCGGCAACTCGACGGCGTCCCAGGCAACGCCATTGATACCGGATACCCCGGCATGCTCGACGCGGGTCAGCAGGTGATGCAGGCCGTGACCGAATTCGTGGAACAGCGTGGTGACTTCGTCATGGGTCAGCAGCGCAGGCTTGCCGGCAACAGCGGGTGTGAAGTTGCACACCAGATTGGCTACCGGGCTCTGCAACGTGCCTTGCGCCGTACGGCGACGGTCGCGCGCGCCGTCCATCCAGGCACCACCACGCTTGTTGGCGCGCGCATACAGATCGAAGAAGAAGCGCCCGACGTGCTGGCCGTTTTCCTTGATCTCGAACAGACGAACATCCGGGTGCCAAGTGTCGAAGCCTTTCTGCTCGGTAATCTCGATGCCGTACAGGCGCTGAACGATGGTGAACAGGCCGCCAAGCACCTTATCGACAGAGAAGTAGGCACGCAGGATTTCCTGGGAAACGCTGTAGCGCTGCTCGCGCAGCTTCTCGCCGTAGAAACCGCTGTCCCAGCTTTGCAGATCAGGGCAGCCCTGTTCGGCGGCATAAGCCTTGAGCTGCTCCAGATCCTGGGCAGCAAAAGGCTTGCTGCGTTTGGCCAGGTCACGCAGGAAGCTCAGTACCTGGTCGCTGGACTCGGCCATCTTGGTCGCCAGGCTCAGCTCGGCGTAGTTTGCATAGCCGAGCAATTGCGCGAGTTCCTGACGCAGGTCGAGGATCTGCTCCATGACCGGCGTGTTGTCGTTCTTGCCCGCGTTCGGGCCTTGATCCGACGCGCGGGTGGCGTACGCCGCATAGACTTCTTCGCGCAGTGCGCGGTCTTCGGCGTAGGTCATCACCGCGTAATAGCTCGGGAATTCCAGCGTGATCAGATAGCCTTCCAGATTCTTTGCCTTGGCAGCGGCGGCCATCTGCTGTTTGGCAGAATCGGTCAGGCCGGCGAGGGCGGACTCATCGGCGACCAGCTTGGTCCAGGCCTGAGTGGCATCGAGCAACTGGTTGGAAAACTGGCTGCCCAACTCCGACAGTTTGCTCTGCACTTCGGCGTAACGCTTCTGCTGCTCGGGCGGCAGATCGATACCGGACAGGCGGAAGTCACGTAGCGACTGCTCCAGAATGGTCTTCTGGCCAACGTCGAAACTGGCGGCCTCGGGGCCATTGGCCAGGGCTTCATAGGCCTGGAACAGCGCGCGGTTCTGGCCCATCTCGGTGGAGTAGGCGCTCAAGGCCGGCAGGCAGGATTCATACGCTTCGCGCAGCTCGGCGCTGTTGCACACGGCATTCAGGTGGCTGACCGGGCTCCATGCCGCGCCCAGGCGGTCGTTCAGCTCGTCCATGGTCAGCACCAGCCCGGCCCAGGTCGGTGTCGAACCCTGTTTGGCGAGGATGTCGGCAATCGCGGCACGGTTATCCGCCAGGATCTGTTCGATAGCAGGTTTGACATGCTCGGCACGAATCGCCGAAAAGGGTGGCAGGTCGTACGATTGCAGAAGAGGGTTGTTCGCGCTCACGGTTTTGCACCTTGCCTTGAAGAAACACTCAGCCATCTTAATTACAATCGACGCCGACCGCAGCAACCAAACCCGCTCTGCACGCCTATCACTGCCAAAGAAGGAGCCTATCGTGGCCATTCGCAAGTTTCAGGAGCACACCCCAGCCCTCGGCGAACGGGCCTTTGTCGATCATTCAGCGGTGGTTATCGGTGACGTCGAAATCGGCGCCGACAGCTCCGTCTGGCCGTTGACGGTGGTACGCGGCGACATGCATCGCATCCGCATTGGTGCCCGCACCAGCGTGCAGGACGGCAGCGTGCTGCACATCACCCACGCAGGCCCCTTCAACCCGGACGGTTTTCCGTTGATCATCGGCGATGACGTGACCATCGGCCACAAGGCCATGCTGCATGGCTGCACAATCGGCAATCGCATCCTGGTCGGCATGGGCACGACCATCATGGATGGCGCGGTAGTTGAAGACGAGGTGATCATCGGCGCAGGCAGCCTGGTGCCGCCGGGCAAAGTGCTGGAAAGCGGCTTCCTGTACGTCGGTCGCCCGGTCAAACAGGTGCGCGCACTCACTGAAAAGGAAATCGCCTTCTTCCCGTACAGCGCGACTAATTACGTGAAACTCAAGGATCAGCATCTGGCGGAGGGGTTTGATAAGGGTTGAGGCCCGCTATTAATACTGCGCTCTGCACTCAGTTGACCTTCTATTCTGGCCGAAGGCCTTAGGAGCGAGCCGGGCGACGCTTCGCTTGTTCGCGAAGACCGCGGTTCAAACGCCCTTTGTGTGGGCGCTGTACCGACCTCTTCGCGAGCAAGCTCGCTCCCACAAGGGATTCAAGGCATCAACGCCCGCAGCGCCGCCTTGCGCGCCTCGGCAGGCATCGCGCCCAGCTTCTCCACAGCCCGATAAAAGGCCTGCCAGTCGCCATTCACCTGCCTGAACAACGCCTCGAAGGCTGGCACCCATTGATCGTAAAGACCAAAAGGCAGCAGCTTGGCGTTGTTCATCGGGCTGTTGATCCAGGCATCGAAGCGCTTGTCGCCTGCCCATTGATCATCCCGCAACGCGCGGTAATCACGGCGCATCCGCTCGAATTCTTCAGCCTTGCGGGCGCGCATCACCTCGGCCGACAGCGGCTGGCGATACAACGCCTTGAGCCGCTCCCGGGTATCGAGCACCAACCGGGTAAACTGATCACGCCGCGCCGACTGCAAAACACTCTCCGGCGGTAATCCCCGCGCCGCACGCCATTGCCGCGTACCTTCCTGCTCGACGAAACTGGCGTAGGACTCGTTGAACTCCGTGTCGTCCTTCACGTAAAAACGCTGATGCGCCAACTCATGAAAAATCAGCGTGGCCAGACGCTCGTCACCCCAGCCCATCATCGAACTGAGAATCGGATCATTGAACCAACCCAGCGTCGAATAGGCTTCCACGCCACTCAAATACACATCCTTGCCCGCCTGCCGCTGCAACGCCGCCTCGCCACGCGCACCGCCAGGGCTGTAATAACCGCGATACGCCACACACCCAGCGATTGGAAAACAGTGCGTGACCGGCTCCAGCGAGAACTCATCCGTCGCGAACACATTCCACACCACATAAGGCCGCCCCAGATCCGCATACAGGCGGTAACTCTTGTTATCCGGCAGATGCAAATGCTCACTGGCAAACGTCCGCGCCAACTGCGACCGGGCCAGATGCTGGCGCAAACCTGCATCCCGAGTCGGGTCAGCCACGATCTTCTCCACCGGCTCACGTGCCTGCAGCAACTGCCACTGCCCCTGAGCCAACTGCCCGTAGTAGGAAACGCTGGAGCAGCCGGCGAGCAGCGTGACGGCCGTCAGCGCTGGCAGGTGTCGAAGGCGTGGCAGGGAGAATGTGGCCATCAAGGAAGTGCTTTGGTGATGTGGAGAAGGTGATGTTATGCCGGACGGGTGTGGCAGGCTATGCTCAATCAACAAAATCCGGAACCGCCCACATGATGCGCTTCACGACACTGCCGATCGCACTTGTACTCGCCACCCTCGCCGGATGCGCCGGCCCCTTGCCCACCGTCAATCCGGACATGGCGTGGGTCGACATGCGCACCATCACCGGCCAGTTGATCATGGGCGACAAGCTCGATGGCAAGAACACTTACGACGGCCGCTACTTTCAGGTGACGCCGGGCAGCCATGAGTTGCAGGTGCGTTATGACTACGAGTACCGCTCGGGCGGCATGGGGATGATCGGCGACGAGTACACCGAGATCACGTGTTACGTCAGTGTTCGTTACGACCACTTCGCTGCCGGGCAGCGTTATGTGCTGGAGGTACGCTCACTGGCGAACAGTGTCGATGCCTGGCTTTACGATGCAGAGCGCAAGGTGGTGGCCGAGGAGGAAGAAGAGGGCGGGGTGCACTGCATCTGATCAGCGACCGTTGAGCTGATAGATGATTTTTTTCGTACCGTTGTCGCAGCTGCCGACGATCATGCTGGGATCGGTGGCCTCTTCGTTGCCAACAATTTCCAGCGTGTAGGACGTGACGTTGTTGGCCTGGATCTTGGCTTCGATTTCAGCCTTTAGTTCTTCGCAGGATTTCGGTGCCGCCAGGGCACTGGTTGCCAGCAGGGTGCAGGTCGCTGCCATAATAAAACGTTTCATGCTCGACTCCTGATCATAATCAAACCATGCGTCAACCAACGCATGACCGATGAAGCAAGCCAGCTTTATACAGCAGATACAGGAGCGCACAAGGCGCCCCCGCAAGGCTGGCTGTGAATCAGCTCAGCAATGTAGCGTCCAGGGTGATCTTCGCGTTCAGTACCTTGGAAACCGGGCAGCCTTCTTTGGCCTGCTTGGTCAACTCGTCGAACTTCTCCTGGGTCGCGCCTGGCACTTTGGCCTTGAGGGTCAAATGCACAGCGCTGATCGCGAAACCGCCTTCTACCTCATCCAGCGACACCTCAGCCTGAGTATCGATGCTTTCAGCAGTCAGGCCTGCACCGCCCAGGATCATGGACAACGCCATCGAGAAACAGCCTGCATGGGCTGCGCCGATCAGCTCTTCCGGGTTGGTGCCTTTGCCGCCTTCAAAACGTGCCTTGAAGCCGTAAGGCGCTTCGCGCAGCACTCCGGTTTCCGTGGAGATGCTGCCGATACCGCTTTTCAGATCACCTTCCCAGTGGGCGGATGCTTTCTTGACGATACTCATGGTGGCTCCTTTTGGAATGAATTTGGATCGTTGCTGTTACAGCATTCTGAGGATAGACGGCTCTGGAAAGTTCAACCGTCGGAAAGACCAACCATTTCAGTAGGCTTTTCTACACTGCCCATTGAAAAGCCGGACTTGCGCCCGCACTGCTGTTTCATCGTGGGCAGCTCCAGCAGCCGGCCCATCACAATTCGAGGAGCTACCCCGGCCTATGAAACGTTTGGCAGATGTAAAAATTTCCACCCTTGATCTGGTGCCGGTGCGCCACGACAAAGGGCCCGCCGATTCCCTGCGCAACTCGCTCAACCTTGCCCAGCATGTTGAAAAGCTGGGTTACAACCGCTTCTGGGTGGCCGAGCACCACAACATGGACGGCATCGCCAGTTCAGCGACCTCGGTGCTACTCGCCTACCTGGCAGGCGGCACGTCGACCATTCGTGTCGGGGCTGGCGGGATCATGCTGCCCAACCACGCGCCGCTGGTGATTGCCGAGCAGTTCGGTACCCTGGCCAGCCTGTATCCCGGCCGCATCGACCTGGGACTGGGCCGCGCTCCGGGCTCCGACCAGATGACTGCGCGTGCCTTGCGCCGCGAGCGCTCCGGCAGTGCCGATGACTTTCCGGATGATGTCACCGAGCTGATGGAATACCTGGGGCCGCGCACGCCTGATCAAAAAGTGATCGCCGTACCCGGTTCAAACACCAACGTGCCGATCTGGCTGCTGGGCTCGAGCCTGTTCAGCGCCCAGCTGGCAGGCATGCGCGGCTTGCCGTATGCCTTCGCATCGCACTTTGCACCGCGTTACATGCACGAGGCGATTCGCGTGTATCGCAATCACTTCCAGCCATCGGAAGTGCTCGACAAGCCTTATGTGATGCTCGGTGTGCCCCTGTCGGCGGCCGACACGGACGAGCACGCCGAATACCTGGCGACGTCGGTCTATCAGCGCATTCTGGCGTTGATGCGTGGGCACAGCCTGATGCAGCGCCCGCCTGTCGAGTCGATGGACGGCCTGTGGCTGCCACACGAGCGTGAAGCCGTAGCAAGCTTCCTGGGTCTGGCGATGGTGGGTGGCCCGGAAAAGATTCGCGCCAAACTGGACGTGCTGCTCGAGCAGACCGATGCGGACGAGTTGCTCTTCACCTGCGACATGTACGAGCACGAAGACAGGCTGCGCTCTTACGAGATCCTGGCCCAGGTCGCGCACGGCTAAGCGACTTTCCGAATCGGAAAAAACCAGCCAGAAACAGCATCGCCCCGGACTGGATGAAAGTCCGGGGCGATGCTGTTCGTGAAACCTGCAAACGGGATTGACCGGGCCAACCGGCCTGAGCCGGGCCTGGCTGGCAATCAACCGCGCTGGTAAACGATTTCCTTGGTGCCGCCTTCGCAGGTGCCGACGACTTGCTTGTCGGCCGCGCTGCCTTTCTCGACCACTTCCAGCGTGTAGGACGTTACGCCCTTCGCCTGGAGTCTTGCGTCGAGTTCACTTTTCAACTCTTCACACGGCTTGCCTGCCGCGAGGGCAGTGCCTGCAATGCTCAGCAAGCCTACAGCCAACAAAAACTTCTTCATGGGTAATCCCTCTCGTCCGGCCAAATGAAGACGCCATCGGAACAGGCGCCCATTGAAAATCCCCACGCTCACACATCGAACGCGTGGCCACATTTGCGTGTAGCGCAGCTTATGGCAATCGGCCAGCCGAAAGGTTCAGATCACCCTCAGCTGTTGGTGATGCGGAAGCCCACTTTCAACGTCACCTGGAAGTGCGCGACTTTGCCGTTTTCGATATGGCCGCGGGTTTCGGTCACTTCAAACCATTCCATCAGGTCGAGGCTTTTGCTGGCTTCGGCCAGGGCATTGTTGATGGCGTCTTCGATGGTGGTCGTGGAAGAGCCTACGATTTCAACTTTCTTGTACGTGTGATGATCCGACATGGCAGTTCTCCTGAGGTCTGAAAAAGACGCGATATAGAGCGCGCTCCCTGCTTCTGTCAGGAGAAGGCGCGCAAAAGTTCAGACCTTTGCAAAAATCCCATCGCACTTTCCAAAAAGCCCGGAGTCCGAAACAACACGCCCACTCATCATTGCAGGAGAAACACCATGGCTACTACGTCACTTCGCAAAGCCTCGTTGCAGAGTATGGAAGCTGAAATCGAGAGCCTCCTGAAGTCCCTCGAGGGCCTGAAAGCCGACGCTACCGACGAGTCGCGCAAGACACTGAAGAATCTGAAAGCCAACGCTGAAAGCGCGCTGAGCCACTCGCGCAGCCTGCTAAGCGATGTCTACGAAGACGTTAAAGAGAAAACCCGCGAAAACGCACTGGCAACCCGCGACTACGCTCAGGAACACCCTTGGACCACCGCCGGCGTTGCGGTAGGTGCCATCGGCCTGATCGCTGCCTACATGCTGTTCAAGCGCGGTAATTGATCAGTTTTTGATCGGTTCCCCGGACCGCTTCAGCTCATTTTTTAACCACTGAGCAAGCTGCTGCGCCCGTCCATCGGCCGCACGTCTGGGTACCCAAAGCGCCAGCTGCGCCGGGGTTTCACTGAACCCCCAAGGCGCAGCCAGGCGACCGGCCTTCAGGTCATCGATGACCAGAGGCTCGGGCGCAATTGCAATGCCAAGGCCCGCCACGGCCGCCTCCAGCAAATAATACAAATGCTCGAAACCCTGCCCGTAACGCAATGACTGCGGATCGATGCCGTTCTGCTGCGCCCAGCTCGGCCACGCCTGCGGACGCGATGTGGTTTGCAGCAACGATTCTTCCAGCAACGTCTCGGCAGGTGCATCGCACAGACGCTCGAATCGCGCGAAGCGTGGGCTCAACACAGGTCCGATCCGCTCGCTTGCCAGTTCGAATACCTGCATGTCTGCCGGCCACGGCGGCTCGGCAAATATCAGCAGGGCATCAAGACCTGGCCGACGCGGGTCAAGATCACCTTCACCTGCCGACAGGTGCAGACGCAGGTCCGGCAGCTCGGCATTCAGGCGACTCAAGCGCGGGATGAACCAGCGCGCCAGCAGGCTGCCGGAGCAACCCAACACGAACGGCGCATCTGCGCTGCCCTTGCTCAGTTCTGCACACACGCCGCGCAGCCGGTCGAACGCGTCGCCGCTGACATCGCGTAGGCGAATACCTGCATCTGTGAGTTTCAGGCCTCGTCCGTCCTTGCTGAACAGGCTTACACCCAAGTGTTCTTCAAGCACTTTCAATTGGCGACTGACAGCACCATGCGTCACGTTCAGCTGTTCGGCCGCCTGGCTGACACTGCCAAGCCGGGCAGTGCTTTCAAAGGCGCGCAATGCATTGAGGGGAGGGAGGTCGCGGCTCATGATCTGTGAGTTTTCCTGACAGGTTGCAGCGATCTTATCGGTTTTCATCCAGCCTTGCGCTGGTTAAAGTGGACTCATTGCCAATACGGCTCAACCCATTCGCCCAATACTGCAACTGGAGCACTTCATGACCCAGACCAATTTCCGCAGCGGCCCCGACGCCAATGGCCTGTTCGGCTCATTCGGCGGCCGCTACGTGGCTGAAACCCTGATGCCGCTGGTGCTAGACCTCAACCGCGAGTACGAAGCCGCCAAAGCCGACCCGGAATTCATCAAGGAGATGGCCTACTTCCAGCGCGATTACGTGGGCCGTCCAAACCCGCTGTACTTCGCCGAGCGCCTGACCGAGTTCTGTGGCGGCGCGAAAATCTACTTCAAGCGTGAAGAGCTCAATCACACCGGCGCGCACAAGATCAACAACTGCATCGGCCAAGTGCTGCTGGCCAAACGCATGGGCAAAAAACGCCTGATCGCGGAAACCGGCGCCGGCATGCACGGCGTTGCCACTGCTACCGTTGCTGCACGTTTCGGTCTGCCTTGCGTGATCTACATGGGTGCTACCGACATCGAGCGTCAGCAGGTCAACGTGTTCCGCATGAAGCTGCTGGGCGCTGAAATCGTTCCGGTCACTTCCGGCACCGGCACCCTGAAAGATGCGATGAACGAAGCGCTGCGTGACTGGGTGACCAACGTCGACGACACCTTCTACCTGATCGGCACCGTGGCAGGCCCGCACCCTTACCCAGCGATGGTCCGTGACTTCCAGGCCATCATCGGCAAGGAAACCAAAGAGCAGATGCTGGAGAAGGAAGGTCGTCTGCCGGACAGCCTGGTCGCCTGTGTCGGCGGCGGTTCCAACGCCATGGGCCTGTTCCATCCGTTCCTGGATGACGCCAGCGTGGAAATCATCGGCGTTGAAGCGGGCGGCCACGGCGTCAGCACCGACAAGCACGCGGCCAGCCTGAACGGCGGCGTACCGGGCGTGCTGCACGGCAACCGTACCTACCTGCTGCAGGACGGCGACGGACAAATCACCGATGCGCACTCGATCTCTGCCGGTCTGGACTACCCAGGCATCGGCCCGGAACACGCATTCCTGCACGAAGTGAAGCGCGTCGAATACGTCAGCATCACCGATGACGAAGCGCTGGATGCTTTCCATCAGTGCTGCCTGCTCGAAGGCATCATCCCGGCGCTGGAAACCGCTCACGCCCTGGCCGAAGCCATGAAGCGCGCGACCAACCTGCGCGATGATCACCTGATGGTCGTATGCCTGTCCGGGCGCGGCGATAAAGACATGCAAACCGTCATGAACCATATGGCAGCCGCCGAACACACTCAGGAGCAGCTGGTATGAGCCGTCTAGAACATCGTTTCGCCCAGCTTAAAACCGAAGGTCGTGCGGCGCTGGTCACCTTCATCACCGCCGGTGACCCTGGCTACGACACCTCGCTGAAAGTACTGAAAGGCCTGCCTGCGGCGGGTGCTGACGTGATCGAGCTGGGTATGCCGTTCACCGATCCGATGGCCGACGGTGTGGCGATTCAGCTGGCGACCCTGCGTGCTCTGGACGCTGGCCAGACCCTGCAGAAAACCCTGCAAATGGTCAGCGAATTCCGTGTCGACGATCAGACCACGCCGATTGTGCTGATGGGTTACTACAACCCGATCCACCGCTTTGGCGTCGAAGCCTTCGTGGCGCAGGCAAAGGAAGCGGGCGTTGACGGTCTGATCATCGTTGACCTGCCTCCTGAGCACGACGCCGAGCTGGCGACTCCTGCACAGGCGTCCGGCATCGACTTCATCCGTCTGACTACGCCGACCACCGATGATGCGCGCCTGCCGCGCGTGCTGGAACGCAGTTCCGGGTTCGTTTACTACGTGTCGGTCGCCGGTGTGACCGGGGCTGGCTCGGCCACCACCGAGCACGTCACTGAAGCCATCGCTCGCTTGCGCCGCCACACCGATCTGCCGATCAGCGTCGGTTTCGGTATCCGCACACCCGAGCAGGCCGCGGCGATTGCGCGTCTGGCTGACGGCGTAGTCGTGGGCTCGGCCTTCGTCGACAAGATCGCCAGCGCCGAGTCGCCGGAGCATGCCGTCGACGGCGTGCTGACGCTGTGCGCGGCACTGGCCGAGGGCGTACGTAGCGCTCGTCGCTGAGGGTAAAGTTTCTGATACAGAGGAATCAAAGCCTGAGCGGCGGCTCTATGTAGCAAGACATAAGGGGTTCATGACCAGCGTCATGAACCCCTTTTTGCTGCATTGAGTGAAGCTGAGGAAACACCATGAAACTGCCAAACCGTTTTATCACCGGACTGGGTATCTTGATGACCAGCGCCAGTCCGCTGCTGCAAGCTGCACCACCGGATCAACGCGGTGATGGCCCGGACGACAATCGTGGCGTTCAACAGCCGGGGCCGCAGAGCAATGGCGGGCATAACGAGCATGGCAATGACCGTGGACCGGGTAATGACAATGGCCGGGGTCCGGACAAAGGCCCGGCCAGCCAGCCAGGCAGACAGGCGCATCAGGACAACCGCGGCGGCAACCGCCCACCGCAGGATTTCGGCCCGGTACGCGAGACCTTCCAGCAACACCGCGACGTCATCGGCCGGGGCCAGCCACTGCCGCCTGGCGTACACATCGCCAAGGGCCGTCCGTTGCCCCCTGGTTACGGCAAACGCCTGGACAGCCGCTCGCTGCAATACCTGCCACATTATGACGGCTACGAATGGCGCCGCCTGGGTACCGACGTCGTACTGATCGCCGTGGGTTCTGGGATTGTTTACGCGATTCTGGATGGCGTGTTGAATTGATGGGTGCTGCTATGCGGAGCGTCAAACAAGGCACTCCCACGCTGGAGCGTGAGGAACGATAATCTCGACTATCGTGCGACGCTCCGCGTCGCATGCCGTTCTGGACGCTCCGCGTCCGATCTTGAGGGCCGCCCAGCGCAGAAACCAGCCCAGCTCAACCCTGCTTCTGGTTAACCCGCGACAAAAACGTCATCAGCGCTCCCGACACAAAATCCGGGTTCTCCAGATTGGCGATATGCCCTGCCTCAGGCACCAGCACGTAAGGGCAGCCGATCAGGCTGGCCATCTCGCGGGTTTCTTCAGGCGGGCGCGGGATGTCCGCATCGCCACACATTACCAGCGTGGTGTCGGCATTCAGTTGTTCGATCAACACGAGCCGGTCATCACGACCGAAAATCATCCTTCCCAGTGGTACGATGGACTGACGCAACTGCTCGGTATTCATGCCGGCAAGCGCTGCACGAAACGACGTGTACACAGGCGACTGCGGATCAATGCCGGGACGGAAGAAAATCGGTACGACGATATCCAGCAGCGGCTCAGGAAAGGTCCCGACCTCTTCCAGCTTGTCGAGCAACGAGAAGTAATAGGCTTTCTTGGCTTCGGTCTCTTTGCCCAGATAGGTGTCCATCAGCACCAGCCCGGTGATGCGCTCTGGCGCGAGCAGTGCAGCGATCGCGCCCCACATACCGCCGACCGACAGCCCGACGATGCTGCAACGCTCGATATTCAAATGATCCAGCAGCGCCAGCGCATGCCGCGCCAGATCATCGAGGTTGCGAGTGCCTTCGGGAAACCCGCTGGAATCTCCGTGCCCCCACAGATCCGGCACGATCACCCGATACTGGCTGGCCAGGGTATCAATCTGTGCACTCCACATCGCCTTGTCCCAGAGATAGCTGTGACCGAGCACTACCACCGGGCCCGTGCCCTGGTCGGAATAGTGAAGTGTCTTCCCGTCGATGAGTAGATCCGGCATTTCTGATGATCCTCTGTTCTGGTCTTTCAGCATTCGGTTCAGGCAGCCTGGGGCAGGGCAACGATGATATTCACGCGTATGCATGACCATTTTGTTGATGTGCGCGCGGCGATGGACCGAGCGGTCACTTTTCAGCGGGGCAATGTTACACCGCAATCGACGGCAATGGCCTGCCCGCCAGCGAAACCCCGCTCAACGCCTGCTCGCTGGCCAGCCAGTCCACGAATTGCTGAACGATCTGCACGCGGCGTTTGCGCTGGGGCAGGACAACGTAATAGCCCTGGCCGGAAATCGCCGCGCCGGCGATAGGGCGGCAGAGCAGGCCCTGATCGAGCAGGTCGTCGACCAAGTGCTTCCAGCCGATGGCGATGCCCTGTCCGCCGATGGCCGCCTGGATCAGCAGGGTGTAGTTGTCGAAGCGCAGTTGACCGGGCGCGGGGGCCTGAGGGATGTCCAGCGCGCGGAATACGCCCGCCCAGTCGAACCAGTGGTTGATGCTTTCGCCACGCAGGTGCAGGAGTGGAAAGTCGCGCAGCGCATCGTTGGGCAGCGGCGTCTGGCGCCCGGCGATCAGTTGCGGGCTGCACACCGGGAAGACCTCTTCGCTGAACAGCCAGTGGCTTTCGCCCTGTTTGAAGCGCCCGTCACCGAACAGCACCGCAACATCGATATCAGCACGTAACATGCTGTGGGTACGCTCGCTGGTGACCAAGCTGACGTCCACGTCCGGGTTAACCTTGTGGAAACGGTGCAGACGCGGCATCAGCCAGTAGGCGGCGAAGGCGAAGTCGGTCGCCACTTGAAGCACTTCGTGCTGGTGGTGTTCGGTAATGGCTGTCAATCCGCTGTCGATGGATTGCAGCCCGGCCTGCACATGGCTGAATAGCACTTCACCGGCGTCGGTCAATTCGATGCCACGGTAGATGCGGTCGAACAGACGGGTAGCGAGTTGCTCTTCGAGGCGCTTGATCTGCTGGCTGACAGCGGGCTGTGTCGTGCCCAGTTCGAGGGCTGCCGCTGTGAAGCTGCGCAAACGCGCCGCGACTTCAAATGCACGCAGCAGATCGAGTGACACATCGCCGAAAGATTCAAACATTAGCTGGGCTTATCCTAGGTATTGCTGTGTATGGGCTTTACCCTGAAACGTATGGACTCCATCCTCATACCCGGCACTTTCGCATAACTTTTCACAATGGGATGCAGCGATTACATGAAGCGCAAAAATATTCTGTTCATCATGGCCGATCAAATGGCCGCGCCAATGTTGCCGTTTTACGCCCGGTCCCCGATTCTGATGCCGAACCTGAGCCGCATGGCCGCCAATGGCGTAGTGTTCGACTCGGCGTATTGCAACAGCCCCCTTTGCGCGCCGTCGCGCTTCACCCTGGTCAGCGGCCAGCTGCCGAGCAGGATCGGCGCGTACGACAACGCAGCTGACTTCCCGGCCGACATCCCTACTTATGCCCACTACCTGCGTGCGCTGGGCTACAAGACCGCCCTGGCAGGCAAGATGCATTTCTGCGGGCCGGACCAGTTGCATGGCTACGAAGAACGCCTGACCAGTGACATCTACCCGGCCGACTATGGCTGGTCAGTCAATTGGGACGAGCCGGATGTGCGGCCAAGCTGGTATCACAACATGTCATCGGTATTGCAGGCTGGTCCGTGCATTCGCACCAACCAGCTGGATTTCGATGAAGAGGTGCTGTTCAAGTCCCAGCAATATCTGTACGACCACGTGCGCCAGGACGGTGATGCGCCTTTCTGCCTGACCGTTTCCATGACTCATCCTCATGACCCGTACACCATTCCCAAGCCGTTCTGGGACCTGTACGCCGACGAAGAGATCCCGATGCCGCCGCCGCACGCCAATCAGGCCGCGCTGGACCCGCATTCGCAACGGCTGCTCAAGGTCTATGACCTGTGGGACAAGCCCATGCCGACCGACAAGATTCGTGATGCTCGCCGCGCCTACTTTGGCGCGTGCAGCTACATCGACCTCAACGTCGGCAAGCTGATGCAGACGCTCGATGAAGTCGGGCTGGCGGAAGACACCATCGTGGTGTTCTCCGGCGATCACGGCGACATGCTGGGCGAGAAGGGCCTCTGGTACAAAATGCACTGGTTCGAAATGGCCGCGCGCGTGCCGCTGGTGGTGTACGCGCCGGGCCAGTTCAAACCGGGACGGGTCAGTGCGTCGGTGTCGACTGCCGACCTGCTGCCGACCTTCGTCGAAATGGCCAGCGGCAAACTGGACGCCGGTTTGCCACTGGACGGACGTTCGCTGATGCCGCATTTGAAACGCAAGGGCGGGCACGACGAGGTGTTCGGTGAATACATGGCCGAAGGCACCACCAGCCCGCTGATGATGATCCGTCGTGGCGCGTACAAATTTATCTATTCGGAACAGGACCCGTGCCTGCTGTTCGATGTGAAGAAGTACCCGAAAGAGCAGAAGGACCTGAGCCAGTCACCCGCCCATGAAAAGCTGTTCAATGACTTCCTGGCCGAAGCTCGGGCCAAGTGGGACATCCCGGCGATACACCAACAGGTGCTCGCCAGTCAGCGCAGAAGGCGCTTCGTCGCCAAATCGCTGGCAACCGGCAAGCTGAAGAGTTGGGATCACCAGCCACTGGTCGACGCCAGTCAGCAGTACATGCGCAACCACATTGATCTGGACGATCTGGAGCGCAAGGCACGTTTTCCGCAACCTTGACCCTGCCCACACCAAAAAAACCAAAGGGGTACATCAATGAAGAAGTTATCCACAGCCGTTGCGGTCGCGGTCATGACCTTCGGTAGCCTGGCAGCGCAGGCGGAGGACGCCAGTTGCAGCACCGTGAAGATGGCCGATCCCGGCTGGAGTGACATTGCAGCCACCAACGCCATTACCAGCGTGGTCCTCGAGGGCCTGGGCTACATGCCCAAGGTCGATACCCTGGCCGTGCCGATTGCCTATGGCGGTTTGAAAGACGGCAAGCTGGATGTGTTTCTAGGTAACTGGATGCCGGCGCAGCAGGGCTTTTACGACAAGTTCGTGGCCACCGGAGATGTGACGCAACTGGCGAAAAACCTGGAGGGCACCGAATTCACCCTGGCTGTACCGGATTACGTCTGGGAAGCCGGTGTGCATAACTTTGCCGACCTGAACAAATTCGCTGACAAGTTCGACAAGAAGATCTACGGCATCGGTTCCGGTGCGCCTGCCAACCTGTCGTTGCAGGAGATCATCAAGAAGAACGAATTCGACCTGGGCAAATGGAAGCTGGTGGAATCCAGCGAGACTGCGATGCTCGCCGAGGTCAATCGCAACGTGAAGAAAAAAGCCTTTGTGGTGTTCCTCGGCTGGACGCCGCACCCGATGAACGTGCAGATCAAGGGCATGCACTACCTCAAGGGCGGCGAGAAATATTTCGGCGACACCGGCTCGGTCTTTACACTGACCCGCAAGGGTTATGCTCAAGCCTGCCCGAACGTCGGCAAGCTGCTGACCAATCTGAGCTTCACCCTGGACATGGAAAACAGCATCATGGCCGAAGTGGTCAACAAGAAGGTCAGCAACAGCGAGGCGGCGAAAGCCTGGATCAAGGCCAACCCGGCGGTGCTGGACAAGTGGCTGGAGGGCGTACAGACCGCTGATGGCAAGGACGGCCTGGCGGCGGTGAAGGCCAGGTTGTAAGCGTAAAGCCTTGAGTGCGCTGCGTGACGAAGGTCTGTGACGCGGAGCGTCACCCAAGGCATTACCACGCTGGAGCGTGAGGAACGACAGGCGTCCGACTATCGTGCCCATGCTCCACGTGCCGTTCTGGGCGCTCTGCGTCCTCTACGTTCAATTCAACCGAGGGACCGATGCGCTGGCTCAATCGCCATAAATTCCTACCCTTTCTCGCCTGGCTGCCGCAGCAGAATCGCGCCAGCGTCGGGCGTGATGCGCTAGTGGGCCTGAGTGGCGCCATTCTGGCACTGCCGCAATCCATCGCTTACGCACTGATCGCCGGGCTGCCGCCTGAGTACGGTCTCTACGCTGCAATTGTTCCAGTCCTCGTGGCCTGTCTGTGGGGATCGTCCTGGCACCTGATCTGCGGGCCGACTGCGGCTATTTCCATCGTGCTATACGCCAGTGTCAGTCCGCTCGCCGTCCCGGCCAGTCAGGACTACATCATGTTGATCCTGCTGCTGACCTTCATCGCTGGCGTATTTCAGTTGTTGCTGGGGATGATGCGCTTCGGTGCACTGGTAAATTTCGTTTCGCACTCGGTGGTGCTGGGTTTCACGCTGGGCGCTGCGGTGGTGATTGCGCTGGGGCAGATGCCCAATCTGCTGGGCATTGATCTGCCGAGTCAGACCACCGCCCTCAAAAGCGTGAGCGCCGTGCTCGAGCATCTGCGTGAGGTCGATCTGTCTTCGCTGATGCTCGGTCTGTTGACCCTGGCGCTGGGTATCGGACTCAAGCTTCTCGTGCCTCGCTGGCCGACGCTGTTGATCGCACTGGTGTCGAGCAGCCTGCTGGTGTGGCTGTGGCCGGCGATGTTCGGCCATGTCCGTGTGGTCAGCGCCTTCGTCGGCCATCTGCCGCCCTTCAGCCCGTTGCCGCTGGATCTCGAACTGATCCTCAAGCTGCTGCCGACCGCCGTGGCGGTGGGCATGCTCGGGCTGGTCAACAGCCTATCGATTGCCCGCTCGCTGTCAGCTCGTTCGCAGCAGATGCTCAATGCCAATCAGGAAGTGCGTGCCCAGGGGCTGTCGAACATGGTCGGCTCGCTGTTCTCCGGCTACCTGTCAGCCGGGTCTTTTACCCGTGCGGCATTGAGTTACGAGGCAGGTGCGCGCTCGCCGTTGGCGGGGGTGTTTTCCGCGCTATGGGTGGCGCTGTTCGCAGTCGCCGGTGCCTCGTTGATATCGCACATTCCGATCCCGGCCATGGCCGCCTCAATTCTGCTGATCTGTTGGGGGCTGGTGGATCGCCGAGGCATTCGTGCGCTGTTCCGCGTCAGCCGCGCCGAGTTTTTAGTGATGGCGCTGACCTGTCTGGCCACCCTGCTGCTGGAGCTGCAAACCGCGATCTACGCCGGTGTACTGGCCTCGCTGTTTTTCTACCTCAAGCGCACCTCGCAACCGCGTGTCCAGCAATGGCGCGAGGGCGACGAGGAGGTCCTGCGGGTCGGCGGATCGATCTTCTTCGGCGCCAGCCACTACCTGCAAACCCGCCTGCAACGTACCGAAGGTGTGCGAGTGGTGATCGATGCGCAGCAGATCAACTTCATCGATTACTCAGGCGTGGAGATGCTTCATCAGGAAGCCAGACGTCTGGGCCGGCAGGGCAGAGTGCTGGTCCTGCGCAATGCCAGGCCGCAAGTGATCGAGGAACTGCACAAGCTGGAAGGGGCGGAGAAGTGCCCGATTCTGTTTGAGGATTGAGCCATGAATCATCGTCGCGATGCTCTGCGTTCTACAAAGGTCCCGATGAGCCCGTAGATTTGGCTTCTGCCCGGAGGGCGTGGGAGCGAACTTGTTCGCGAAAGGACAGGTATAATCGCCGAAAATACATCATCTGAAATACCGCCTTCGCGAACAAGTTCGCTCCCACGGCCTTCGGCCAGAATCAAAAGCGGACTTGTGTATAACTCGGAGCATTGGCACGATAGTCCGCAGATAGCCGATCAACCCGCAGCCAGCAATCTGCGCAACTCAGCCAGCACCGGAGCCGATTCCGGACGCACACCGCGCCACAGCAGGAAGGCTTCTGCGGCCTGCTCGGCCAGCATGCCCAGACCATCCACCGCCTGCGCCGCGCCGTGTTCGGTGGCCCAACGGCAAAAAGCAGTGGGTTCGTTGCTGTACATCATGTCGTAGCAGAAGGTCACTCCCGACTGGATGAGGCTGGGCGCAATCGGTGGCAACTCTCCGGCCAGGCTGGCCGAGGTGGCGTTGATGATCACGTCCACCGACTCTTCAAGCCAGTCGTAGCTGCTGGCGAATACCGGCCCGAGGTCGGCAAACTCCTGCGCCAGTCGTTCGGCTTTCTCGACCGTACGATTGGCGATCACCAAGGCAGCGGGCTGTTGCGCAAGCAACGGCTCCAGCGCACCACGCACCGCACCGCCTGCGCCCAGCAACAGAATGCGCTGACCACGCAGGCTGCGACCGCAATTGACCGTCAGATCACGTACCAGCCCGGCACCGTCAGTGTTATCACCCAGCAGGGTTCCGTCGTCGAGCTTGCTCAGGGTGTTGACCGCCCCGGCGCGCTGCGCACGCTGGGTCAGACTGTCGGCAAGGCGCCAGGCTTCTTCCTTGAACGGCACAGTAACGTTGGCACCGCGCCCGACCTGGAAAAACGCCTGGGCGAACGCGGTGAAATCGTTCAGCGGTGCCAGCGAGGTCTGGTAATCCAGCGTTTGCCCGGTTTGCTCGGCAAACAGGCGATGAATCAACGGCGACTTGCTGTGGCCGATGGGATTACCGAAGACGACGTACTGGTCCATGTGTGTTCCTGATCTGTTTGCGTGTGCAGCACCTTGCGGCGGTGAATCGGCTCAGTTTTCGGCCAGCCAGTCCCGATCAGTGAGGAAGTATTCGGTCAGACGCGCCTCTTCGCTGCCCGGCGCGGCCTTCCAGTCATAACCCCAACGCACTTGCGGCGGCAGCGACATGAGGATCGATTCGGTACGCCCACCCGATTGCAGACCGAACAACGTGCCGCGGTCATACACCAGGTTGAACTCGACGTAGCGACCACGACGGAATTCCTGAAACTCACGCTGCTGCACGGTATAGGCCGCCGCCTTGCGCCGCCGCACGATCGGCAGATACGCATTGATGAACGCATCACCGATGGCACGAATGAACGCGAAACTGGTGTCGAAATCCCACTGGTTCACGTCATCGAAAAACAGACCGCCGATGCCGCGCGGTTCATCGCGATGCTTGAGGTGGAAGTAACTGTCGCACCAGGCCTTGTAGCGCGGGTAGACATCCTCACCGAAGGGCGCACAGGCGCGCTCGGCGACCCGGTGCCAGTGCACGCAGTCTTCCTCGACGCCGTAATAGGGCGTCAGGTCGAAACCGCCACCGAACCACCAGACGGCCTCTTCACCTTCTTTCTCGGCAATGAAGAAACGCACGTTGGCGTGGGACGTCGGCACATGCGGGTTGTGCGGATGGATCACCAGCGACACGCCCAGCGCCTCGAAACCACGCCCGGCCAGTTCAGGCCGATGAGCGCTGGCAGACGGCGGCAGATTGCTGCCGAAAACATGGGAAAAATTGACACCGCCTTTCTCGATGACCGTGCCATTCTCGATCACACGCGTGCGACCACCGCCGCCCGCCGGACGCGTCCAGGCATCTTCCATGAAGTGTGCGCTGCCATCTTCCTGTTCAAGCGCAGTGCAGATACGGTCTTGCAGGTCGAGCAGGTAGGCTTTTACGGCCTCGGTACGGGTACTCATGAGGATCCCTTACGGCTGACGTCAAACGGCTGAGCCCTCGCAGCAAAAGAGGCGCAGGCAAATTGGCGCGTAGCATACCATCGGCAGCGCGGGCTGGCAGTTGACGAGGGTCCGGGGATGGAGTCCGATGGGGGCTTTCGCAGCTTGTTTTAACCATCAAGGAGAGAGCACATGGCAAAGCGTATCCAGTTCAGCGCTGTCGGAGGACCCGAGGTTCTTAAATATGTCGATTTCGAGCCGCAGGCTCCGGGGCCGCAGGCGGTGGTTGTGCGTAACAAGGCCATTGGCCTGAATTTCATCGATACCTATTACCGCAGCGGGCTGTATCCGGCGCCGTCGCTGCCTTCCGGCCTCGGTGCCGAAGGGGCGGGGGTGGTCGAGGCGGTGGGGGCCGAGGTGACGCGCTTCAAGGTCGGTGATCGTGTCGCTTACGGCACCGGGCCGCTGGGGGCGTACAGCGAAGTGCACGTGCTGCCTGAAGCGAATCTGGTGAAGCTGGCGGACTCGATCAGTTTCGAGCAGGCCGCAGCCCTGATGCTCAAGGGCCTGACGGTGCAGTATCTGCTGCGTCAGACATATCAGGTGAAGCCGGGCGAGACCATTCTGTTTCATGCTGCTGCGGGTGGTGTGGGTTCGCTGGCCTGCCAATGGGTCAAGGCGCTGGGCGCCAAACTGATCGGCACGGTCAGTTCGCCGGAGAAGGCCGCGCACGCCAAGGCGCTGGGTGCCTGGGAAACCATCGATTACAGTCACGAAGACGTCGCCAGGCGCGTGCTGGAGCTGACCGACGGCAAGAAATGCCCGGTGGTCTACGACGGGGTGGGTCAGGACACCTGGCTGACGTCACTCGACTGCGTGGCACCACGTGGGCTGGTGGTGAGCTTCGGCAATGCGTCCGGGCCGGTCTCGGGCGTGAATCTCGGGATTCTGGCGCAAAAGGGTTCGGTGTATGTCACCCGCCCGACACTGGGCTCTTACGCCAACAATGCGCAGAACCTGCAGGCCATGGCGGACGAGCTGTTCGACATGCTCGCCAGCGGCAAACTCAAGGTCGACGGCATTCAGCAGTATGCTCTGAAGGATGCCGCCAAGGCGCAGACCGAGCTGTCGGCCCGGCGTACCACTGGCTCGACCATTCTGATTCCTTGATCGTCTGCCCTTGAATGCGCACTGTGTGTGCCAGCGTCAGCCGGCGCGCACAATCTGCGCGGTAGCGATATCCCGTATCACGCTGGGGTTTCGACGCCCGCCCAGGCTGCCGCCGAGAACCCCGTCGATCTGCCCGCGGAAGTACTGCTCGACGCGCAATCTCGAACGCGCGGCCGGGCGACCCGCCGGGTTGGCCGAGGTGGAGATCAACGGACCGACCAGTGCGCACAGTTCACGTACGGTCGGGTGATCGGTAACACGCAGCGCCACGGTTTCGTGAATGCCGGTGATCCACTCGGGCAGCAGGTTCTGATGCGGTACCAGCCAGGTGTTGGGCCCAGGCCAGGTGCTGGCCATGCGGTCGAGCCACAGTTCAGGGAAGTCTTCGAACAGGAAGTCGAACTGGCGAATGTTGTCGGCAATCAGGATCAGGCCTTTTTCCACCGGCCGTGACTTGATCGCCAACAGACGATAGACCGCTTCTTCATCCCACGGATCGCACCCAAGCCCCCAGACTGCCTCGGTCGGGTAGGCAATCACCGCACCGGCTCGAATATCCTGAGCGGCTTGTTGCACTCGCCAACTGCTGACCATTGTTTGTCTCTCCACTGAATCCTGGCGGCAGTTTAACCTCAGGGCGCTCTGGCGAACCATCGTCCTGCTTCACAGCTTATGCGTCCGTCCAGTTCCAGTTCGGTCAGGCCAGCCAATACCTTGGGTAATGGCCATCCGCATGACACCGACAGCCCCTCGCTGGTATGCGGTGCGGCGTGCAGCAGCGCCAACAGTGGATGATCGCAAGGGGCAGGCTTCGCCGGCGTGACGGGATCGATGCCGGGCGCAACACGTTTCCAGTGCTGCAAGCCTTCAAGAATGTGTTCGACGGTCTCGATCAGTGTCGCGCCGTCTCGTATCAACTGATGACAGCCCTTGGCGCCAGGGTGATGAATCGAGCCGGGTATCGCGTAAACCTCTCGTCCATGCTCGGCGGCCAGCCGCGCGGTAATCAATGAGCCGCTGGCAACAATGGCCTCGACCACCAGTATGCCCAGCGACAGGCCACTGATGATTCGGTTACGTCGCGGGAAGTTGCTGGCCTGTGCTGCGGCGTCCAGCGGAAACTCGGAAATCACGGCGCCGCCCTGGGCCGCCATCTGTGCTGCGAGCGCGCGGTGCTGCTGTGGATAAAGTTTTTCGAGCCCGGTGCCAAGCACGCCGATTGTAAGCCCCCCGACATCCAATGCGCCCTGATGCGCGGCACCGTCAATACCTCGCGCCAAGCCGCTGGTGATCACAAAACCGGCAGCCGCCAGGCTGCGCGCAAAAGCGCTGGCGGTGTCGAGTCCGGGTCGGGAGGCGCGACGACTGCCGACCATTCCCAGTTGCGGACGCTCAAGGATCGAAGGGTCGCCGGCAATGAAGATCAGCGGCGGTGGATCTGCGATCTGCGCCAGCAGCGCGGGGTAGCCGGGGTCGTCCCACATCAGCAAATGCTGGGCCGGACGCTCCAGCCAGGCCAATGCGGCACTGGCGCCATCACGTACGGAGGGGGCACGACGCGCCTCGGCACAGACACCTGGAATGCCCAGCGCACGCCATGCGCTGGCCGGCGCACTGAGCGCCGACGAGGCCGAACCGAAAGCTTCAATCAGTCTGGAAAAGCGTTTCGGCCCTATCTCGGGCAAGCGGTGCACGCGCAAACGCGCTTCCAGCTCTGCAGGCGAAGAGAGGGCATTTTCGAACAATGGCATGAGATCGTCCCTGATCCATCGTGCATCTCAAGTGATGCACAAACCTGTGGATAACTCTGTTGACAACAATTTGATAAGTGTCTGGTTCGTCACACAAATCCGTGTCAGATCTGAAACATGCGTCTACGGATTGCGAACCTTGTCCATGATGGCCAAAGATCGGTTGGCTTGCAGGACCAAGGCGTAACTAAGCTTGTCGTAGGTACGGAAAACCATCAGCAGACCGGCCCGTTCGTCGGGGATTTTTACCAGCTCACCGGTGATTCGGTCGCGCACGGTTTCACTGGTCTTGTAGATCGCCAGCACGTTGCCCTCGGTCAGACCGTCGCGTTTGCCCTTGTCGAGCGTGACCACATCCAGCACGCTGACCTGAGTGACGCCGCGTGGCACATCCAGAATCAAACCTTCTATCGGCGCCTGCGGAGCGCTGGGCAGGAACGTCGAGTTGATGGCCCGCTCTTCGCTGCTGAACAAGCGATCGCCCAGACGCACTTCCTGCGTGGAGCGCTGCAGAATCAGGGTCGAGACGTCACCTTCGGTGGCAACCACCTCGGCGCTGCCGACGTCATCGGCGTTGATGCCCAGTACTTCCTTGGTCTCCGGATCGATGTAGGTCTTGCCCTGACGGAAGATGCCATAGACGCTGTGCGCCGAGTCCAGCGCGCCCCGTGCATAGGCACGATCACCGTTGCCACTGAGCACGCGCTCGGCATTGCCCGCAACGATGTAGGGGGCTTTCTCGAACTGCTCGGCGTTGTCGACAATCCGGTTGCTGATCAGGAATGCGTTGATCGCCCCCAGCGGAATGCTCGGAATGGCCTCGACCATCGGCGTACTGCGCACACGCGGTGACAATTTGATGGTCCCGCGCGACTCGCCCCGATTGAGCGTCACACGCGGCTGACCATCGACCCAGGTCAGCGCGAGGGTGTCACCGGGGTAGATCAGGTCGGGATCATGGACTTGCGGATTGGCCCGCCAGATCTCGCGCCATTTCCACGGTTCACGCAAGAACTTGCCGGAAATGTCCCAGAGTGTGTCCCCGGCGACAACGGTGTAGCTTTGCGGATAGCCTTCCCTGAGTTGCACTTGCGCCTGCGCAAGACCGCTGGCGGTCAGCAGCAGCAGGGCGAGTAGTGATTTCCTCATGCGGTGAATCCCTTTATCATGTTGCCTCACGCGAACCCTAGAGTCCTGTCCTGGGCTGCCTGCCTTGAACTCCCGGGCCCGGCACCCAACATTGACTTTACCTTAACAGTGCAGCTCTTACGTATATGGCCATTCTAAACATCCTCGAATTTCCCGATTCGCGCCTGCGCACTATCGCCAAACCTGTGGCGATGGTAGACGAAGGCATTCGCCAGTTGGTCGACGACATGTTTGAAACCATGTACGAAGCGCCAGGTATTGGCCTGGCCGCGACTCAGGTCAACGTCCACAAGCGCGTGGTCGTCATGGACCTGAGCGAAGACCGCAGCGAACCGCGGGTCTTCATCAATCCTGAAATCGAAAAGCTGACCGACGAAATGGATCAGTATCAGGAAGGCTGCCTGTCGGTTCCCGGTTTCTACGAAAACGTCGACCGCCCGCAAAAGGTTCGCGTCAAGGCGCTGGACCGTGACGGCAAGCCTTACGAACTGGTTGCCGAGGGCCTGCTCGCCATCTGTATCCAGCATGAATGCGATCACCTGAACGGCAAGCTGTTCGTCGATTACCTTTCCAACCTCAAGCGTGACCGGATCAAGAAGAAGCTCGAAAAGCAGCACAAGCTCAACGCCTGATCCGTCGTTACCCCAAAAGGCCTGAACAGGCCTTTTTTTATAATGAGAACTCCATGACTGAGCCACTGCGCATCGTCTTCGCCGGCACCCCGGAATTCGCCGCCGAACACCTCAAGGCCCTGCTCGACAGCCCTCACCAGATCGTCGCCGTGTACACCCAGCCCGATCGCCCGGCCGGTCGTGGACAAAAGCTGATGCCCAGCCCGGTCAAGCAACTGGCGCTGCAACATGACGTACCGGTCATGCAGCCGCCAACGCTGCGCGATCCTGACGCGCAGGCCGAACTGGCAGCGCTGCAACCCGATTTGATGGTGGTCGTCGCCTACGGCCTGATCCTGCCGCAAGTGGTGCTGGATATTCCGCGCCTGGGCTGTATCAACAGCCACGCGTCGCTGCTGCCGCGCTGGCGTGGTGCGGCGCCGATTCAGCGCGCGGTACAGGCCGGTGATGCCGAGAGCGGCGTAACGGTGATGCGCATGGAAGCGGGCCTGGACACCGGGCCGATGCTGCTCAAGGCCGTTACCCCGATCACCGCGCAGGACACGGGCGGGACGCTGCATGATCGCCTGGCCGAACTCGGTCCGCCGGCTGTGTTGCAGGCCATTGCCGGTCTGGCGGACGGCTCGCTGGTCGGCGAGGTTCAGGATGACAGCCTGGCCAACTACGCCCACAAGCTGAACAAGGACGAAGCGCGCCTGGACTGGACACGTCCGGCCGATGAGCTTGAGCGCCTGGTCCGCGCCTTCAACCCCTGGCCGATCTGCCACAGCACGCTGAACGAAGAAACCCTGAAAGTCCTGACAGCCGATCTGGCCGAAGGGCAGGGCGCGCCGGGGACGATTCTTGGCGCCAGCAAGGATGGCCTGATCGTCGCGTGCGGTCAGAACGCGCTACGCCTGACCCGTCTGCAATTGCCGGGCGGCAAGCCGCTGAACTTCACGGATCTGTTCAACAGCCGCCGCGAGAAATTTGCCATCGGCACGGTGCTGGGCCAATGAACCCGCGTCTGGCCGCCGCCAAGGCACTGGCTGCCGTGCTCAGCGGCAAGGCCTCGCTGAACAGCTCGTTGCCCACTCAACTGGACAAGGTCGAGGTGCGTGATCGTGGTCTGACTCAGGACCTGGCATTCGGCACCGCGCGCTGGCAGCCGCGCCTGTCGGCTCTGGCGGCCAAACTGCTGCAAAAGCCCTTCAAGGCCGCCGACGCCGACGTTGAAGCCTTGTTGCTGGTCGGTCTTTATCAGCTGTTCTACAGCCGCATTCCGGCCCACGCCGCCATCGGTGAAACCGTGGGCTGCGCCGACAAATTGAAAAAGCCCTGGGCCAAAGGCTTGCTCAACGCCGTGCTGCGCAATGCGCAACGTGACGGCGAGGCGCTGCTGATCGAGCTGGAACACGACCCGGTGGTGCGTACAGCCCACCCGCGCTGGCTGCAGAAAGCCCTGAAAGCCGCCTGGCCGGAACAGTGGGAAGCCATCTGCGCGGCCAACAATGCGCACCCGCCGATGATTTTGCGCGTCAACCGACGCCATCACCGTCGCGATCAATACCTCGAACTGCTCAACACTGCCGGCCTGCAAGCCAGTGCGTGCACATTCAGTCAGGACGGCATCGTGCTCGCCGAGCCGTGCGATGTGCGCTCACTGCCCGGTTTTGCCGAAGGCTGGATCAGCGTGCAGGACGAAGCCGCGCAACTGGCCGCCGACCTGCTGGAGCTGGCCCCCGGGCAACGGGTACTCGATGCCTGCTGCGCGCCGGGCGGCAAGACCTGCCACTTGCTGGAAGTGCAGCCGCAACTAAGCGGCGTGGTAGCGGTGGATCTGGAAGCCAAGCGTCTGGTGCGCGTGCGTGAAAACCTTGATCGCCTGGGCCTGGATGCCGAGCTGATCGCCGCCGATGCACGCGAGACAGCGCAGTGGTGGGACGGCAAACCGTTCCAGCGCATCCTGCTCGATGCACCGTGCTCGGCGACCGGCGTGATTCGTCGTCATCCGGACATCAAACTGACTCGTCAGGCAGACGACATCGTCGCGCTGGCGGCCTTGCAGGGCGAGCTGCTCGATGCGTTGTGGCCTACGCTGCAGGTAGGCGGCATGCTGGTGTACGCGACCTGCTCGACACTGCCGACCGAAAACACCGACGTCATCGAGGCGTTTCTGGCGCGTACCTCCGGGGCCAGAGAGCTGGACATCGCCGGGCAGGCAGGACAGCCGCCCGCGGGTATCAAGCAAGCCCATGGTCGCCAGCTGCTGGCCCAGCAAGGCGGCCACGATGGTTTCTACTACGCCAAACTGATCAAGATCGCGGCGGCGCGGGAGTAAGCGCGTGAAAATCATCATTCTGGGTGCAGGACAGGTAGGCGGTACGCTGGCCGAGCATCTGGCGGGCGAAGCCAATGACATCACCGTGGTCGACACTGACGGCGACCGGTTGCGCGATCTGGGCGACCGCCTGGACATCCGCACCGTGCAGGGCAAAGGCTCCTACCCGACGATGTTGCGTCAGGCCGGCGCGGACGACGCCGACATGCTGGTCGCGGTGACCAGCAGCGACGAAGCCAACATGATCGCCTGTCAGGTGGCCCACACGCTGTTCCACACGCCGACCAAGATCGCGCGCATTCGTGAAGCGGCGTACCTGACACGCGCTGGCCTGTTCGATAAAAACGCGATCCCGGTCGACGTGCTGATCAGTCCGGAGCAGGTCGTCACCAACTACATCAAACGTCTGATCGAATACCCCGGTGCGCTGCAGGTGATCGACTTCGCCGAAGGCAAAGCGCAACTGGTCGCGGTCAAAGCCTATTACGGCGGCGCACTGGTGGGTCAGCCGTTGCGCCAGCTACGAGCGCACATGCCGAATGTCGAAACGCGCATCGCGGCGATCTATCGCCGCGACCGGGCGATACTGCCGCATGGCGACACGGTCATCGAAGCCGATGACGAGGTGTTTTTCATCGCCGCCAAGGCTGATATTCGTGCCGTGATGGGAGAGCTGCGGCGCCTGGACGAGAACTACAAACGTATCGTCATCGCCGGTGGCGGCAACATCGGCGAGCGTCTGGCTGAAGCCATCGAAAGCCGCTATCAGGTGAAGATCATCGAAGTGAGCCCGGCGCGCTGCCGCTATCTGTCGGAGCATCTGGACAGCACGGTGGTGCTGCAGGGCAGCTCATCGGACCGCGACCTGCTGCTGGAAGAAAACATCGGCAACACCGACCTGTTCCTGGCGCTGACCAACGACGATGAAGCCAACATCATGTCGTCGCTGCTGGCCAAGCGTCTGGGCGCGCGCAAGGTGATGACGCTGATCAATAACCCGGCCTACGTCGATCTGGTGCAGGGTGGCGAAATCGACGTTGCGGTCAGCCCGCAGCTGGCAACCATCGGCACGCTGCTGGCCCACGTGCGCCGTGGTGATATCGTCAGCGTGCATTCGCTGCGACGCGGTGCAGCCGAAGCCATCGAGATCGTCGCTCACGGCGACTCGAAATCCAGCAAGGTGGTGGGCCGCGCCATCAAGGACATCAACCTGCCGACCGGTACGGCAATCGGCGCAGTCATCCGCGACGAACAGGTGCTTATCGCCCATGACATCACCGTGATCGAATCCGGTGACCATGTGATCATGTTCCTTGTGGACAAGAAGTGCATCCGCGAGGTTGAGCGGCTGTTTCAGGTCGGCCTGAGCTTTTTCTGAACCGCTCCTGAACAGGGTGTGACCCTGACTGAACCTCTTGCCGACGCGCCCTGTCGGCAACGCTCGTCGACTCGGGCGAATTCTCTCTGAGCCCGTGCATCTCAGACACACGAGCTTCATGCCTGCACGGGCTTTATGAGAGAGAACGCACCCCATGTCCGAATCGGAAAATTCCCCAGCCCCGCTTCAAGGATCACAGACCGACGGCATACCGGCGGGTGGCTGGCCTGCGCTCAGCGCGGTCAACAAGCACCTGTTGCACCAGCATGTGCTGATCAAGGGCAACCGCACGCTGATGTCCATGAACAAGCCTGGCGGCTTCGATTGCCCCAGTTGCTCCTGGCCGGACCCGAAGAAGCCGCACACCTTTGAATACTGCGAGAACGGTGCCAAGGCACTGGCCTGGGAATCGACCAGGAAACGCGTGACGCCCGAGTTCTTCGCCCGGCATACGGTCAGCGAACTGGCGACCTGGAGCGATCACGCGCTGGAAGCAGAAGGCCGTATTACCGAGCCGATGCGCTACGACGCTGCCAGTGACAAATACCTGCCCGTCACCTGGGACGAAGCGTTCGCCGAGATCGGCGCAGAGCTGCGCGGCCTGAGCGATCCGTGGAAGCTGGAGCTGTACACCTCCGGACGCACGTCGAACGAAGCCGCCTTTCTGTATCAGCTGTTCGGTCGGCTGTACGGCATGGCCAACTTCCCAGACTGCTCGAACATGTGCCATGAAACCACCACTGCGGCGCTGCCCGAGTCGATCGGGGTCGGCAAAGGCACCACGACGCTGGAAGATTTCGAGAACGCCGACGCGATTTTTATCATCGGCCAGAACCCCGGGACCAACAGCCCGCGCATGATGTCCGAGCTGCACGCCGCCGCACGCCGGGGCGCAAGCATCATCTCGTTCAACCCGCTGCGGGAAAGGGCGCTGGTACGCTTTGCGGCGCCGCAGGACCCGCGCGACATGCTCAGTCTGCATGGGGTGGAAATCAGCTCGCAGTACCATCAGGTCAGGATCGGCGGCGACATGATCGCCCTGCAAGGCGTTTGCAAGGCCGTGATCGAAGCCGATGACGTGGCGCAGCGTGAAAACCTGCCGCGCGTCCTCGACGTGGCGTTCATTGAAGAGCACACCCATGGCTTCGAGCAGTACGCCGATTATTGCCGACAGTTGCCCTGGGACATCATCGAGCGCCATTCGGGTCTGACGCGTCAGGCCATCGAAGAGGTGGCTGCGGTTTATAAGCGCTCGAAGGGGGTCATCTGCTGCTGGGGGATGGGCATCACTCAGCACAAGCGTGGCGGTGATGCCATGCAGCAGATCATCAACCTGCTGCTGTTGCGCGGCAACATCGGCAAGCTCGGTGCGGGGGCTTGCCCGGTGCGCGGGCATTCCAACGTACAGGGCGACAGGACGATGGGCATCTATGAAAAGGCCGGCGAACCGTTTCTGGCCAGCATGAGCAAGGTGTTCGGTTTTGAGGCGTCCAGAAAAAAAGGCCACGCCGTGGCCGAGACCTGCGAAGCCCTGTTGCGTGGCGAGGTAGAAGCACTCATTTCCATGGGCGGCAATTTCTTCCGTGCCATTCCGGACACCGATGTGATCTGCCCGACCGTCAGCCGCCTGAAAATGACGGTGCTGGTCAACACCAAGCTCAACCGCAGTGCAACGGTACATGGACAGAAGGCCTTTCTGCTGCCATGCGTGGCGCGTTCGGAACGCGACCTGCAGAACGGTGTGGCGCAAACCATTACGGTGGAGGACTCGATGTCGATGGTGCACGGCTCGACCGGCATGCTCGAGCCTGCGTCGAAACATCTGATTTCCGAAATCGCCATCATTGCCGGTATCGCCAAAGCGACGCTTGCGCCCAACCCCAAGGTGGACTGGGACAGCTATGTGGGTGACTACGCCAGGATTCGCGACAAGATCGAAGAAGTACTGCCCGAGCAGTTTTACGATTTCAATCAGCGCATCCTAGAACCCGGAGGTTTTCGATTGCCCAATGCCGCCAGTGAGCGCAAGTGGGACACCGAGTCGGGCAAGGCCAACTTCCTCTTTCCCGAAGGCATCTACGACGAAGACGACACGCCGCCGGGCGCCGAGCATCTGCAGTTGATGACGATCCGCAGCCATGACCAGTTCAACACCACGGTGTATTCCAACGATGACCGTTATCGGGACATCTTTGGCGACCGCATGGTGGTGATGCTCAACCCGCAGGATATCGAACGCCTGGGGCTGAAAGCCGGGGACTACATCGAGTTTCAGACGGCGCTCGACCCGACCACGGCGCGGCGTGCAGCGGGTTTCAAGGTCATACCCTACGACGTGCCGCAGGGTTGCTGCGCAGCGTATTACCCGGAAACCAACGGCCTGCTGCCACTGGCCAACCGGGATAAACATGGCAACACTCCTGCGGCCAAATCCATCCCGGTGAACCTGGTGCGGATGAGTCCGGAGGGCACTCAGGTGGCGCTGGAGCGGCGCGGGTTGATTGCGGCGGCCAGTTGAGGGAAACACTATCGTGCCCATGCTCCAGCGTGGGCACGCCGTTCCGGACGCTCTGCGTCCAGTCCTTTCTATCTAGTACCAGCGCGCTTCGCCTGGCGGGCGTTTCTTGAAGCGTTTCATGGTCCACATGTACTGGCTAGGGTAAGCCCGCACGTATTTCTCGACCACTTTGCTCATCGCTGCTGCCGAGGTTTCGGTGTCGGTGCTGTACATGGCTTCCGGAGCCGCTTCGAGTACCACTTTGTAACCCGAGCCGTCCGGCAGGCGCATGGCGTGCAGGAATACACCGACTGCCTTGCCGCCTGCCAGCATGTTCGGTACGAACTTGCTGGTCAGCGCCTGGGTGCCGCAGAAGGGCACGAAGATGCCCGCTGATTCGGCCGGCTCCGGATCGGCCGGAATACCCACCGAGCCGCCTTTGCGCACTTCCTTGATGACGCTGAGAATGCCTTCCTTGGTCGACGCCGCCACCCGGTTGCCCAACTGCACACGCTGCTTGCGCAAAAGGTCGTCGACCGCCTTCAGCTTCGGTGGACGATAGAAAATGATCGGCTTGCACTGGCTGCAATAGAAGTGATTAAGCACTTCCCAGTTGCCCAGGTGGCTGGTGATGCCAACCACGCCCTTGCCGGACGCCAGCGCGTCCTTGAGCACATCAAGCCCTTCGACTTCACGCACCAGGTTGATCGATTTCTGCGCAGGCCAGATCCACGCACAAGCGCTTTCGGTCAAGGTCTTGCCGATGTCCATGAGGCTGCGGCCAACGAGCTTTTCCAGCTCGGGCTCGCTCAACTCGGGGAAGCACTTGGACAGGTTGATCCGTGCCACTTCGCGCGAACGGTTGGGCAACTTCCACATCAGCCAGCCAATCGCGGTACCTGCCCATTGCACCGCGCGCCACGGCAACAGCGCAAACAATCGCAACGCCCCGACCATTACGGCGCCTTTGAACTTATCCACAGATGACTCCCAGATTCTCGAGGCGGGTAGTGTAACCGTCAGCGGCTCAGGATCGCATACCGATCACAATCCACAGTGTGATCCATGACCATACCGCTGGCCTGCATGTAGGCATAACAGATGGTCGGGCCGACAAAGGTGAAACCGGCCTTTTTAAGTGCCTTGCTCATTGCTTCGGCCTCGGCGGTAATCGCCGGGACTTCGCTGCGATCCTTGAAGTGATTGATCTTCGGTGTACCGCCGACAAACGACCAGAGCAGCGCGACCGGGTCTTCCAGCGCCAGCCAGGCCCGCGCATTGGTGCGCACGGCCTTGAGCTTGAGGCGGTTGCGGATGATGCTCGGATCGAGCATCAGCGTCTCTATTTCGGCATCGCTCAACTGCGCCAGGCGCTCGACGTCAAAGCCGTGCAGCACTTCGCGATAACGCGCCCGCCGCTTGAGAATCGTGATCCACGACAGCCCGGCCTGGAACCCTTCGAGCAAAAGCAACTCGAAGAGCTTCTGCGCATCGCGCAGCGGCACTCCCCACTCCTGATCGTGATAAGCGATGTACAGGGGGTCTTCGTTGCACCAAAAGCAGCGTGTCATAGGGCTCCCAAGGAGTGGACGTGCGGCCGAATCGGGTATACTCCCGCTCTTTGAATCGCAGCCCAGCACAGGTGAAATTTGTGAGCCAGCCTACGCCAGCCGTGCGTACCTTCCAAGACTTGATCCTCGCCCTCCAGCAATACTGGGCAGAACAAGGTTGCGTGGTACTTCAGCCCTACGATATGGAAGTAGGCGCCGGCACGTTCCACACTGCCACGTTTCTGCGCGCCGTAGGCCCGGAAACCTGGAACGCCGCTTACGTACAGCCAAGCCGTCGCCCGACTGACGGCCGCTACGGCGAAAACCCGAACCGCCTGCAGCACTATTACCAGTTTCAGGTGATTCTCAAGCCGAACCCGGACAACTTCCAGGAACTGTACCTGGGCTCGCTCAAGCACATCGGCCTCGATCCGCTGGTGCACGACGTGCGCTTCGTCGAAGACAACTGGGAATCGCCGACGCTGGGCGCCTGGGGTCTGGGCTGGGAGATCTGGCTCAACGGCATGGAAGTCTCGCAGTTCACCTACTTCCAGCAGGTCGGTGGCCTGGAGTGCTACCCGGTCACCGGCGAAATCACGTATGGCCTCGAGCGTCTGGCGATGTACCAGCAGGGCGTGGACTCGGTCTACGATCTGGTCTGGGCTGACGGTCCGTTCGGCAAAGTGACCTACGGCGACGTGTTCCACCAGAACGAGGTGGAACAGTCGACCTACAACTTCGAACACGCCAACGTCGACAAACTGTTCGAGCTGTTCGACTTCTACGAAAGCGAAGCCGCACGCCTGATCGAGCTGGAGCTGCCATTGCCCGGCTACGAAATGGTCCTCAAGGCCTCGCACACCTTCAACCTGCTGGATGCCCGTCGCGCGATTTCCGTGACGGCGCGTCAGCAGTACATCCTGCGCGTACGCACATTGGCCCGTTCGGTGGCTCAGGCCTACCTGCAGGCCCGCGCCCGTCTCGGCTTCCCGATGGCGCCGCCCGATCTACGCGATGAAGTGTTGGCCAAGCTGGAGGCAGCGCAATGAGTGCTCAAGATTTTCTGGTCGAACTGGGCACCGAAGAACTGCCACCCAAGACCCTCGTCTCGCTGGCCGATGCGTTTCTCGCCGGTATTGAAAAAGGCATCACAGGCGCAGGTCTGACCTACAGCGCCAAGCAGGTCTACGCAGCACCGCGTCGCCTGGCCGTGCTGATTACCGCACTGGCCACGCAACAACCGGATCGCAGCGTCAACCTCGACGGCCCGCCGCGTCAGGCAGCGTTCGATGCCGACGGTAACCCGACTCAGGCCGCCCTGGGCTTCGCCAAGAAGTGCGGCGTCGACCTGAGCGAAATCGATCAGAGCGGTCCGAAACTGCGTTACAGCCAGACTATCCTCGGCAAGCCGACCACGTCCCTGTTGCCGACCATCGTCGAAGACTCGCTGAACGACCTGCCGATTGCCAAGCGCATGCGCTGGGGTGCTCGCAAGGAAGAGTTCGTGCGGCCGACCCAGTGGCTGGTGATGCTGTTCGGTGATCAGGTGGTGGACTGCACGATCCTCGCCCAGAGCGCGGGTCGTCATTCGCGCGGTCATCGCTTCCATCATCCGCAAGACGTGCGCATTTCTTCGCCTGCCGGTTACCTCAGCGACCTGCGCGCCGCTCATGTGCTGGCCGACTTCAACGAACGTCGGCAGATCATCAGCAAGCGCGTCGACGAGCTGGCCACCCAACAGGAAGGCACCGCCATCGTGCCGCCAAGCCTGCTGGACGAAGTGGCCGGTCTGGTCGAATGGCCGGTTCCGCTGGTGTGTTCATTCGAAGAGCGCTTCCTGGAAGTCCCTCAGGAGGCCTTGATTACCACCATGCAGGACAACCAGAAATACTTCTGCCTGCTGGATGTCGACGGCAAGCTGCTGCCGCGCTTCATCACCGTGGCCAACATCGAGAGCAAGGACCCGGCACAGATCATCGCCGGTAACGAGAAGGTGGTTCGTCCACGCCTGACCGACGCCGAGTTCTTCTTCAAGCAGGACAAGAAGCAGAAGCTGGAAACCTTCAACGATCGCCTGAAGAACGTCGTGTTCCAGGCGCAGTTGGGCAGCGTGTTCGACAAGGCCGAGCGTGTGTCGAAACTGGCCGCTTACATCGCCCCCCGCATCGGCGGCGACGCCCAGCGTGCTGCGCGGGCCGGTCTGCTGTCCAAGTGCGACCTGTCGAGCGAGATGGTCGGCGAGTTTCCGGAAATGCAGGGCATTGCCGGTTACTACTACGCCAAGGCCGACGGCGAGCCTGAAGATGTCGCACTGGCGCTTAACGAGCAGTACATGCCGCGTGGCGCGGGTGCCGAACTGCCAACCACACTGACCGGTGCTGCGGTGGCAATTGCCGACAAGCTCGACACGCTGGTTGGCATCTTCGGGATCGGCATGCTGCCTACCGGCAGTAAGGACCCCTATGCACTGCGCCGTGCGGCACTGGGCATCCTGCGTATCCTGATCGAGAAGAAGCTCGATCTGAACCTGATCGAAACGGTGAAGTTCGCCGTCACGCAGTTCGGCGCGAAGATCAAGCCAGCCGGTCTGGCGGAACAGGTGCTCGACTTCATCTTCGATCGTCTGCGTGCGCGCTATGAAGACGAAGGCGTCGACGTGGCGGTGTACCTTTCGGTGCGTGCCCTGCAACCGGCTTCGGCGCTGGATTTCGATCAACGCGTCCAGGCAGTCCAAACCTTCCGCAAACTGCCACAGGCCGCAGCACTGGCCGCAGTGAACAAACGTGTATCGAACCTCTTGAGCAAGGCCGAGGGCAGCATTGCCCAGACCGTCGAGCCCAAGTATTTCGACAACGCCAACGAGTTCTCGCTGTACTCGGCCATCCAGCAGGCCGATCACGCGATCCAGCCGATGGCTGCCGAGCGTCAGTACAGCGAATCGCTGGCGCGTCTGGCGATGTTGCGTGAGCCGGTCGATGCGTTCTTCGAAGCCGTGATGGTCAACGCGGAAGACGCCAACGTGCGTGCCAACCGTTATGCCCTGTTGTCGCGTTTGCGCGGCCTGTTCCTCGGCGTCGCCGACATCTCGTTGCTGGGCTGACAAGGAGTCGCTGTGAAACTGCTGATACTTGATCGGGATGGCGTGATCAATCATGACTCCGACGCTTACATAAAGTCGGTGGCGGAGTGGCTGCCCATTCCTGGCTCGATCGAAGCTATCGCAGCGCTGAGCAAGGCTGGCTGGACGGTGGCCGTGGCCACCAACCAGTCCGGCATTGCCCGAGGTTATTATGATCTGGCCACTCTGGATGCCATGCACGTGCGCTTGCGCAAGCTGGTGGCAGAGCAGGGTGGCGAGGTCGGTTTGATCGTCTATTGCCCGCATGGGCCAGACGATGGCTGTACCTGCCGCAAGCCCAGACCCGGGATGCTGCAGGCTATCGCCCGTCATTACACAGTGGACCTCAAAGGTCTCTGGTTCGTGGGCGACAGCAAAGGTGACCTGCAGGCCGCACAAGCCGTCGATTCTCAGCCTGTGCTGGTGATGACCGGCAAAGGCCGCAAGACGATGGAAGGCGGAGTGCCGGCAGGCACGTTGATTTTTGACGATCTGGCGGCAGTTGCCGCAGAACTTATCCACAACAGCGCTCACTGAACAGTCAGCTCTTCAGGTTCAGGACGCTCAAGGAGCGGGCACCTGCCCGTACGGTAAACGTAACTATGTCGATCATGCAGGCAATCAGGACCTTCTTCTTCTACCTGTTGCTGGGCACCAGCTCGCTGTTGTGGTGCACGTTGAGTTTTTTCATTGCGCCTTTTCTGCCGTTCAAAGCCCGCTATCGCTTCATTAACGTCTATTGGTGCCGCTGCGCCATCTGGCTGACCAAGGTGTTCCTGAACATCAAGGTAGAAGTGACTGGCGCCGAAAACGTACCGAAAACCCCCTGCGTGATCATCTCCAACCACCAGAGCACCTGGGAGACGTTCTTTCTGTCGGCGTATTTCGAGCCGATGAGCCAGGTCCTCAAGCGTGAACTGCTGTATGTGCCGTTCTTTGGCTGGGCGATGGCAATGCTGCGCCCGATCGCCATTGACCGCGAAAACCCGAAAGCCGCACTCAGGGAGATTGCCAAGAAGGGCGACGAGTTGCTCAAGGATGGCGTCTGGGTATTGATCTTCCCGGAGGGCACACGCGTGCCTTACGGCCAGGTCGGCAAATTCTCTCGCGGCGGTACTGCACTGGCAGTGAACGCTGATCTGCCTGTGCTGCCGGTCGCGCACAACGCAGGCAAGTACTGGCCTCGCGACGGCTGGGCGAAAAAGCCAGGCACCATTCAAGTGGTGATCGGCGAGCCGATGTACGCAGAGGGCTCAGGCCCACGTGCCATCGCTGCGTTGAATGAGCGCGTTCAGACCTGGAATGAGGATACGCAACGGGCGATGGGCTCGCCTGCTGTACCTGTTGCAACTCCCGAAAAAGTCCCGGCGTGATTTTGTGGATAACCTGTGTACGGTTTTTTTGAAACCGCGCAAAAAGACGATCTAACCTGCTAATTCATATACATATTTTTTCAGGCTATAAAAACTGGAAAAACGTGCATAAGTTTTGATGATGTATCAGAAACCGACCTTTAATAGGTCGGTTTTTTTATGCGCAACGCGTTGGTGAAGCCTCAAGCCGATATTGCCGTGCAGGCACTCCGAAGCGCTGGCGGAAGACTCTGCTGAAGTAAGCGACATCACTGAATCCCCAACGCCAGGCGATCTCACTGATCTGTCGATTGGCGAGTAATGGCTCGCGCAGGTCACTGGCGCAGCGTTGCAACCGAGAGGCCAGCAGGTAACGTCCGAACGAGGTCTGTTCATCCTGAAACAAGCTGCTGATATAGCGCGTACTGACTCCGAACCGGACGCTGACACTGGCCAGAGACAGTTTTGTATCTGCCAGGTTGGCCTGGATATGATCCTTGATGCGCAGCAGCAAGCCACTGCGTCTTGAACCTTGTGCCTGCCCTTCGACCCGTTCGGACAACGCCATTGCCAGCAAGTCCAGCCCTTGTTCGGTTATCCGCGCCTGTTGTGATTCGCCTACCCGGTTCTCGAGTGCAGCCAGGCCGGTAAAAAAGTCGAAGACCAGTCCATTGAGCGGGTCATTGCGAGACAGTGATAACGCAGTCAGATACTCCAGATTACACAGACGCTGCTGCAGGCTGTTGCGCGGGATTTGCACCACAGTCTGTCTGAATGCACTGTCGAAGTGCAGCCGGTAGGGGCGACGAGTGTCGTAGATGGCAAAGTCGCCGACCTCCAATAGCGCTTCGCGCCCCTCTTGAGAAACCTGCGCCCGGCCTTCAAGCGCCAGACTCACCAATACGAACTCGTCGTCACTACGCGAAATACTCGAGGTATCTCGGACGACTGTCTGACTGCAGGCCTGCACCTCTACCAAGGCCAGTCCTGCAATGCTGTGCGAGCGCAAACGACCGTGGAAATTTTGTCGATCCGAGAAGGCACATTCCAGCGGCACGAAGGTACTGCACACCACTTCCTGCCAGAACTCTGCTCGTTCCTGCACAGCAATACTGTTGGTGTCGAAATAAATGCTCATCGCGTCCAACCTGCATTTCGATGCGTCGAAGCCAACCGCCATGCAAGTCTGAAACCATTCCTGTCGGCCTGTCCGTTCCAGTCAAAAAGCCGTTCCTTTTCGTCCTAATACCGTCGCCAGAAAAGCCCATAGCCTGTGGCCATCCAACAGCCACTTGAGTTTTTGACGATGAAAGAGCCCTTGAAAGTCGCCTGCGTACAGGCCGCGCCGGTATTTCTGGATCTGGACGCCACCGTAGACAAGACCATCGCCCTGATGGAGCAGGCGGCAGCCGCCGGAGCCGGTTTGATTGCATTCCCCGAAACGTGGATTCCGGGCTATCCGTGGTTTTTGTGGCTGGACGCACCGGCCTGGAACATGCCACTGGTGCAGCGCTATCACCAGCAGTCTCTGGTACTGGACAGCCCCCAGGCCCGGCGCATCAGCGATGCGGCTCGCCATCTCGGTCTCTATGTGGTGCTGGGTTACAGCGAGCGACACAAAGCGTCGCTGTATATCGGTCAGTGGATCATCGACGATCGCGGTGAAACGGTTGGCGTGCGTCGCAAGCTCAAGGCTACCCATGTAGAACGTACGATGTTCGGCGAAGGCGACGGCGCCTCATTGCGTACGTTTGAAACACCTGTCGGCGTTCTGGGCGCGCTTTGCTGCTGGGAGCACCTGCAACCGCTTTCCAAGTACGCCATGTATGCGCAGAACGAACAGATCCACGTCGCCGCCTGGCCAAGCTTCAGCCTGTACCGCAGTGCCACAAGCGCCTTGGGGCCTGAGGTCAATACTGCGGCTTCGCGGGTTTATGCCGCAGAGGGGCAGTGCTTCGTCCTCGCACCCTGTGCAATCGTTTCCTCCGAAATGATCGAGATGCTCTGCGACAGTGACGCCAAGCGCAGCCTGTTGCAGGCCGGTGGCGGGCACGCACGCATTTTCGGTCCGGACGGAAGTGATCTGGCAACTCCGCTGGGCGAACATGAGGAAGGCCTGCTCTACGCAACACTTGATCCAGCCGCATTGACCTTCGCCAAGGTAGCAGCCGACCCGACTGGACATTACTCACGTCCCGACGTCACTCGTCTGATGTTCAATCCGAATCCCAACCCATGTGTAGTCGATCTACCAGTCCTGCCGATCAGCAGCGAGTGCATCGAGCTGTTTCAGCCTGACATCGCGCTGGAGGTGTGACATGCACTCAGCCATTCCTGAACAACTGCGCAAGCCACGTAAGCTGAACAGCAATCTGCCCGAGGGCTATCAACCACCTTTTCCTGCATGGTCCGCGCGTTTCGATCCGCTGGCAGGGCAGGTGGTGATGGCTTATTTCGGCGTCCAGTCCT
Source organism: Pseudomonas cerasi (assembly GCF_900074915.1). Lineage (GTDB taxonomy): Bacteria > Pseudomonadota > Gammaproteobacteria > Pseudomonadales > Pseudomonadaceae > Aquipseudomonas > Aquipseudomonas cerasi. The sequence goes on along the minus strand of NZ_LT222319.1, from coordinate 26,646 downwards.
TGCATCCGGTAGGTCTGCCAGAACTGGCAGCGATAACCACTCGGTTCGATAGCGACTCAGGACCGCGGTATTGGGACAGCGCACGTTGCGTGGACGCCGATGGTTTCCATACCTGCATAGCCATCGCTTACTGGCTCGACGTGTACGCTTTCAATCAGTGGCGCAACAGCTCGGGTTTCGCGCACTGGTGGCAAGACCCGGCTCGTGAAACCGGGCCACTGGGATGGTTCCTCGAGGTCGTCTGCCCGAGTGCCGAGCGTTTCGAAACATTGTTTTCCGCGCCGGATGTACCTGAAGGCGTTACGCATCTGGCCAGTCACATGAGTGAACCTATTCAGGAACACGCGTACTGGGGCAGTTCCCGCGATCGTATCCCTCTGGCCCAGACCGATGCACTGACAGGCAGCAGCAATCCTTCCAGTGCGAACGCGCTTTGCGTCGGCAGGGTGCGTATGTCGGGGCGCGATAACCTGTGCCTGATTCGATCCGGACAGGACTGGAGCAGCACCACCGGACAGGAACGCGATATGTATCTGAACGACATACAACCCGTGCTAGAGCGCGGCATGTCGTTTCTGCGCGACAAAGGCGCCACTGTTGGCTGCCTGAGCTGTCGCTTCATGCAAGCGCTGGACAGCGATACCGGCGAACCCTTGGAGAAGAGTTTTGGCCTCGCCTGGTTCGATGACCTGAGTAACCTGGAGCGCTGGGCAAAGACTCATCCCACTCATGTGGCGATCTTCGGCGGCTTCATGCAGTACGTACAGACCCTTAACTTTCAGGTCCAGTTGCGCCTCTACCACGAGATCGCAGTGATCCCCAGTGAGGCCCAGTATTTCGAATACCTCAACTGCCATCCCGGCAGTGGCTTGCTCAGCCGCTGATACGCATCATCCTTGAGGAAGCAGATCATGCAACGACTCACCCTGATTACCCGTTCAGCGCTGGCCATCTCTACCTTGCCGTGTTGGTCGACCACCACTCATGCGCTGGAAATCACCGCAGGCGATTATGAGCCGCTACCTGCCGGCATGAACGCTTTGCTGGTTTATGCACAGCATGCCGAAAGCTCGGACTTCTACAGCAACGGTCACAAGGTCTCGGACGATTTTCGGCTCAAGACCGATGTCAGCCTGCTTCGCTATATCCACTCGTTTGCGCTGGGCAACAACGCGGTGATAGAGCCACAGTTCATCCTGCCTTATGGACATCTGAAGGCTGGTGGTGAGGCAAGCGCACTTGGCCAGACTACCGGCACCGGTGATCTGATTCTAGGCGCACCGGTAAAGTGGACCTTGGCCACCGACAATAAGGATGTCTTTTCCGTGGCGCCTTACCTTTATCTGCCTACCGGCAGTTACGAAAACGACGACGCACTCAATCTGGGTGAAAACCGCTGGCGGCTCTTGCTGCAAGCCGCCTATATCCACCATTTCAATGCAAGATGGGCGCTGGACACCGCTGCGGATGTGTCATGGTTCAGCCATAACCATGATTACGGTCCAGGCAGTAATACACTGGAACAGAAGGCCCGTTACGAATACCAGGCTTACCTGAGCTACAACCTTTCGCCGCAAACCCGGTTTGCCGTGGGTGGGGGTTATATCGATGGCGGTGAAAACCGGGTGGGTGGCGTCAGCCAGGATGATCGGCTGAGCACTGCCTATCTGCGTTTGAGTGCTACTCATATGCTGACCCCGACGATTCAGGTCCAGGCCGTACTCGGCAAGGATCTGGAAGTGGAAGAGGGGTTCCGGGAGAAGGCACGTTTGAATCTGCGACTGGCGATACTGTTTTAGAGCACAAACAAAAACCCCGGCTTTCGCCGGGGTTGATGTTTGCTCATACGCTCATGTCGGCGGGCAACATGAATGTCATCCGTCACGCTATAAAAATCAATGACTTAAGAACGAATTGGGCAAGATTAATGACATGAACGCGTCAAACAAGATTGTTGCCGCTGACCGAAAACTGACCCAGTAGAGGCTGTTCTGCCGACTGAAAACTGACCCAGGTGTTCAACTGCTTCTGCTCACTTTTTGAGCAGGAGAACACAGGGTGATCAGCATGGAAATGTTGGGAAAAATCCGGCGGATGTACTTCCGCGACAAGCTCTCGCTGCATCAGATAGCCAAGCGTACCGGGCTGTCGAGAAACACCATCCGAAAATGGGTCAGAGCGCCCGAAGCCAATCAACCAGCGTACCAACGGTGCGCATCCTTCAATAAGCTCAACCCTTTTCACGAGACCTTAGAGCAGGCGCTCAAGGCTGATTCGTTCCGGCCAAAACACAACCGTAGGAGCGCCAAGGCACTTTTTGAGCAGATCAAGGCCGAGGGTTATGACGGCGGTTACAGCCAGCTCACGGCGTTTGTCCGCTCTTGGCGGTGCGAGCAAGGCAAGTCTGTACGCGCTTTTGTACCGCTGACTTTTGCCCTCGGTGAGGCCTTTCAGTTTGACTGGAGCGAAGAAGGCCTGCTGATCGGTGGCCTGTTTCGACGTATCCAGGTCTCCCATATGAAGCTGTGCGCAAGTCGCGCGTTCTGGTTGGTTGCGTACCCCAGTCAAGGCCACGAGATGCTGTTTGATGCCCATACACGTTCGTTTGGAGCGTTGGGTGGCGTGCCACGTCGCGGCATCTACGACAACATGAAAACGGCTGTCGACAAGGTTAACAAAGGCAAAGGCCGCACGGTCAATGCCCGGTTTTCCGTGATGTGCGCGCACTATCTGTTCGATCCGGACTTCTGCAACGTGGCCTCTGGCTGGGAGAAAGGCATCGTCGAAAAGAACGTGCAAGACAGCCGGAGGCGAATCTGGCTCGATGCTCAAAATTGCATGTTCCATACCTTCGAGGAGCTGAACGTCTGGCTCGGCCAACGCTGTCGTACGCTCTGGGCTGAACTTGTACATCCGCAGTACAACGGTTTGACGGTGGCAGAAGCCCTGGAGCTGGAGCAGGCTGAAATGATGCCGATGCCGACGGCCTTTGATGGCTACGTGGAACGCACCGTCCGTGTCTCTAGCACCTGCCTGATCAGCGTGGCGCGCAATCGTTATTCGGTGCCTTGCGAGCGTGTGGGTCAATGGGTCAGCAGCCGTTTGTACCCTTCGCGAATCGTGGTCATTGCCGACGAAACGGTGATCGCCAGTCACGAGCGCCTCTTTGATCGAGATCAGATCGGTTTTGACTGGCAGCACTACATCCCACTCATCGAACGCAAGCCTGGTGCACTGCGCAATGGCGCTCCATTTGCTGATCTGCCAAAACCGTTACAGCTTCTTAAACGCGGACTGAGGCGTCACACCAACGGTGATCGAATCATGATGCAGGTACTGGCTGCTGTGCCCATCGCCGGTCTCGAACCAGTGCTGGTGGCGGTGGAGCTGGTACTTGAATCGGGAAGTCTGAGCGCCGATCACATCCTCAATGTCGTTGCCCGCCTGACCTCCACCGCACCACCTCCCTGTGTAGAAACCAGCCTGCAACTCAAAGTGGCGCCGGTTGCCAATACAGCACGCTACGACCGGCTCCGTACGACCGATGAGGAGAATCGCAATGCGTGACCTAATGACTGAACTCAAAGAACTGCGCCTGCACGGCATGGCCAGTGCTTGGGAAGAACTGGTCTCTCAAGGAACAGCGTCGACGGCTTCATCGAAATGGCTGCTGGAACATCTGCTTCAGCAGGAACATGCGGATCGCGCGGTGCGCTCGGTGAATCATCAGATGAACATGGCAAAACTCCCCATGCACCGTGACTTAGCTGGCTTTGACTTCAGCGCTTCCAGCGCTGATGCCCGGCTGGTCAGCGATCTATCCAGCTTGGCGTTCACTGAAACCGCGCAGAATGTCGTGTTCATCGGCGGCCCTGGCACCGGGAAAACACACCTGGCCAGTGCCTTGGCTGTATCCGGAATCACGGCCTACAACAAACGCGTGCGCTTCTTTTCCACGGTGGATCTGGTGAATCTGCTGGAGCGTGAGAAGTACGATGGCAAGGCAGGGCGAATCGCCCAGGCACTGCTGCGCACAGACCTGGTGATACTGGATGAACTCGGATATTTGCCCTTCAGCCAAAGCGGTGGCGCCCTGTTATTTCACCTGCTGTCCAAACTGTACGAACACACCAGCGTGGTCATCACCACCAACCTGAGCTTCTCGGAATGGTCGAGTGTGTTTGGCGACGCCAAGATGACCACCGCGTTGCTGGATCGGCTGACACACCACTGCCACATCGTCGAAACGGGCAACGAGTCCTACCGCCTACAACACAGCACATTGGCTGCCCAGACAAAGATCAAAACACGCGAACGAAAGCGAAAGGACGGAAATGATATCGAGGACGATGAGCCATTTTGATCCGCACCATAAATGCCCTGCTGCATGCGGTGGGGCTTGATGCGTCTTCAATCGGAACACTGCTGCTAAGCTTATCCACAATTGCTGGGGCAAAAATCAGCAATCCGTCCTGGGTCAATTTTCAATCGGCAGGGTGGGTCAGTTTTCAATCAGCGCCAACATGTCTGGATAGCATCGTCAGATTTGGTGCATTTCGATTCGTATCGGGGTACAGCGTTCAGACTCAAACCATGCCTCGGCTCCTGTCCTGGATATCTCATCAACACAGAAAACGGTCAACCGAGCGCCCTCGTCCTTTGTAAACAGGGGAGCGGCTGGCGGGATCCTGCCGGCGTTGCTAGGGAGCTGTATGAGCATGCAATAGCTCGCAGGCACACAGCCCCAGCGATCTGGTATGTCTTTGAAAAAGACAGTGCCGTGCTTCAGCACCTCGCAGAGCTAAGCATCTGGTGGGGTGGCTCGCCTACTAGTGACGATCCATGGTTACTCTTGGCCTATCTGACCGAATCAGGGAAGCTTGAGGTGCTTTTTGAGGAATACTTCTCCAACCTGATAGGCAGCATGACAAAGGGCGAAGGTGCGCTTCGGCCAAATGATCTGATCGCCACTGGGGAAGCTATGGATGGCAGCAAAGCCTGCATCACAATACCTTTACGGAACATCCAGCCTATATCTGCACCGACGAAGCATCGCCCGTACTCGGACGTACTTCGAGAGCGCTTACTGGCAATTGCCGGGCAAGGCGATGCGACGTCGCATCAAATTGACCGGTTAGCTGCTATTGACCTAGGTCTCTGACCTGTACCGGCTAAGCGTTGCCGGTGCTGCACACTGTAGATGTAACTGGGAGATCAAGGCGATCGGCTTTCAAACACGGAGTGCTTGAAAGCCATCAAATCGCGAAAGTCAGATGGCGATCCTGCTCCAGTCCGTTTTAGATAATGCCCTTTGATTCCAAGGGCTATTGGCCCGTCTCGATCACAACGCTGGGAATCCCCGATCATCCACACCTTGCAGGCGTCTACAGCCAACTCAGTCAGCACTGCCTCGTAGATCCGCCGATCTGGCTTGAGCGTCCCTATCTCATAGCTGAAGCCGTAGCTCTCCAAGCCAGGAAAGATGCGCTTAACAGCCGCGCCATAGGGCCGGGCCAAATTTGAACAGACCGCCACTTTCAGACCACGCGCTTGCAGTGCCTCAATGCAGGCGAGGGCGTCGGCGAAGGGTTGGATGCTAGCGACCTCGGCATCAAGTTCGGCTTGGATTCGCGCAAGCTCTGCCGGTGTTACATCAATACCGAAATGGTCAGCGGCCTGTGCAAGACCCCAAGGATGGCGCATTAGCATTGACGCATCATCCGGCTTAGGTCGCCGCCCTTGGGCGATACCCAGTTTTAGAAGCTGGCGAAATGGATGGCGCGCGTTCTCAATCCGTATGATGGTACCGAACGCATCAAAGATGGCCGCTTGGACATGGCTCATACCGCATACTCCTTCCAGAACATCGAACGCCAGAAAATCAACACCTTCGAGAAAGCCAACCTTTTGCTGTGCCGAAGCTACTTTTCTGCAAGGCAAACCTATTCAGGCCTATAATGCACAGCTAGCATGAGGTCAACCTATGGCAAGCGCCGATCAGCTCAAAGCACTGCTGAAATCCCACATTGCTGGTGATGACAGCCACTTTTTCTCCGTAGCGATGCAGGTTGCAGCGCACGAGGCAAAGCTCGGCCACGGAAAACTGGCAGAAGAGCTAAAAGCTCTGATCGATGCAGCGAAAGCTCGGCCCTCTTCAAAACTACCAAACAAAACGATCCCTATCAGCCAACCTCGTGGTGAGTTGGTCGGACTTCTCCAAGCCTCTTATCCACAAGCTCGGCTTTCCGACATGATCCTGGACGACCAGGTTGCTATGCGTTTGCATCGGATCATCAAAGAACAGCAGAACCATACGAAGATCCGTGCACACGGGCTTTCACCTCGCCGGAAACTGTTATTGGTCGGGCCACCAGGCACTGGCAAAACACTGACCGCCTCTGCATTGGCAGGTGAGTTGGGAGTTCCGCTGTTTGTTGTGCGACTTGATGCCTTGATCACCAAATTCATGGGGGAGACCGCCGCCAAACTGCGTCAGGTCTTTGATGCCATAACGGAAGTACGCGGTGTCTATTTTTTTGACGAGTTCGATGCCATAGGCTCGCAACGTGGCCAGGCAAATGATGTCGGCGAGATACGGCGCGTTTTGAATAGTTTTTTGCAAATGCTGGAGCAGGATCAGTCCCACAGTCTGGTAATCGCGGCTACAAACCACCCCGAGATTTTGGACTACGCCTTGTTCCGTCGGTTTGACGACATGATCCAGTACGGACTTCCCGAAGCAGAGCAAATCATCGCAGTGCTGAAGAATCGTTTATCCGCCTTCAAACCGAAACGGTTGGCTTGGTCAAAGCTCGCAGATAAAGCCAGCGGTCTGAGCTATGCCGACGTGGCACGGGCGGCAGACGATACCCTCAAAGATGCAATTATTCATGACCGTGCATCGATCACGGATTCTGATGTCTTAAATATGTTGGAAGAACGGAAGCTGATCAGTAAGAAAATACTAATCGATACATAATTCGAAGAGCAGTATCGCGATGACGGATCAACGCAGAGAAAACCTCCCGCATCTATTTCCCCAGAATACATCATCCGCAGAGCCCTTCACCTCCCATAGGGTTCCGGTAAGGCCTCCACCGCTTCCTGCACGTGATCGTGCCATGCACGGCAATGCTTTGCGAGAACAGCTCCAGCAGCTTCGGCCTGTTGCGGAGCAGGCAAAAGAAGAACAAGCGGCACTTGGAATCCAAAACGGCGTGGGCCTCCGAGTTCAGTTTGAAAGCTTCGACGATATCAAGCTCGCTTTTGAAAGTTTGGCAAATAAACCCAATGGGATCGAGCTTCTCAATTATAAAGAAGAAGGAGGAAAAGGCTTTGCGACCGTTTTCGTCCCGGATGGCAAGCTCGATTATTTTGAACGGGTCATCATCGAGTACCTTGATGATCGTAAAGGTTCTACAGGTCGAAGCCTTGACCATAAAGCCCTAGTCAACACGATTCAATCCATCCATGTGGCTCAACTAGAGGCGCTGTGGACGGATGCTCCAGCATTTTTTCCTACAGACGAAAACGAGATTATATGGTGGGAGGCTTGGTTACCCGTCAGGGATAATCGCGACCTGGTAGCTGCAGGCTTCATGCAGGCCGCTCAGCTACTTGGTATTCGAGTACTGGAGGGAAGGCTTAATTTCCCAGAACGAACAGTGCTGACAATCCAATGCAGCAAAGCACAGCTACAGCAGTCAGTTCTGACTCTTAACAGCATCGCTGAACTACGCAGGGCAAAGGAAACGGCAGATTTTTTTGATTCGTTTACACCTGCAGAGCAGCACGAATGGGCTGCTGAACTTCTAGGCAGAACAACCTTCACCGCCTCAGAGCATACTCCGCACATCTGCATTCTTGATACGGGTGTGAACCACGGCCACCCACTTTTAACTCCAGCACTTGTGGAACCAGACCTTCACACTATCGAGCCGGATTGGGGTGTTGATGATCGCCATGGCCATGGCACCAGCATGGCTGGACTAGCCCTTTATGGCGATTTAACCCATACATTAAGATCAGCGGAACCTCTGATCATTGAACATCGCCTTGAGTCTGTGAAGCTGCTACCAAGCGACGGAGCAAATGCTGGAGATGAGAAGAATTTCGGGTTCAATACAGTCGAAGCTGTATCCAGGGCTGAGATAACTGCGCCCCTAAGAACACGATTGTTCAGCATGGCAGTCACTACCGTGGACGGTCGAGATCGGGGCCGCCCGTCATCCTGGTCATCGGCTCTCGATCGGCTTGCCTTCGACGCAGATGCACAGGGTGCAAGCCCACGACTATTCGTTGTATCGGCAGGTAACATTCGAGAATCCAGCGAATGGATGGATTACCCAAGCAGCAATACGTTGATGGGCATTTGTGACCCTGCACAGGCTTGGAACTCATTAACTGTGGGGGCATTTACAGATCTGGTAGAGCTCCCACCAGGCCTGAGAGCTGTTGCCGCAAAGGGCGGCCTCAGCCCCTTCAGCACGACGTCGCAGAATTGGATTAACCATTATCCCCTGAAACCCGACGTGCTCTTCGAGGGAGGTAATCTGATCCATGATGAGTTGTTGGGCCCTGCTACAGCAGGGGAGCTATCACTGCTGACCACCCATAACCACCCAGTCGACCGCCATCTCACCTTAGCCACTGCCACCAGCGCTGCGACGTCGCTTTGTTCCCGGATGGCGGCTCAGTTAATGGCCGCATACCCAGGGCGCTGGCCTGAAAGCATTCGGGCTTTGATCGTTCATTCTGCTGAATGGACTGATGCGATGAAGCAGATGTTTCTTCCGCAAAATCGTAACCCAACAAAACAGGATTACGAACGTCTGGTTAGGCATTGTGGCTTTGGCGTGCCCAGCCTGGAGCGTGCCCAATGGAGCGCATCTAACTCGCTGACGCTGATTGTCGAGGACACCCTCCAACCCTTTAAGAAGTTGAGAGGGAAAGATCCCTCTCCACGAGAAATGCACCTGCACAAGCTACCCTGGCCTAAGGACGAACTTGAAGCATTGGGGGCAACCGACGTTGAGATGACCGTCACGTTGTCCTACTTCATCGAACCTAATCCATCCGCCCGCGGAAGATCTCGCTATCGATATGAATCCCACGGTCTTCGCTTCGACGTAAAACGCCCAACGGAGGATGTCCCTCGGTTCAGAGCCAGGGTAAATGCCGCTGCGCTCGACGATGAAAATGGAGTGCCGAACCATGACAACGACCCGGCGTGGACTCTAGGTAAACAGAAACGCCATCGTGGCTCGCTTCATCAGGACACTTGGAAAGGCACTGCAGCTGAGCTAGCAAGCCGTGGCTATCTTGCCGTGTACCCATCATTAGGATGGTGGAAGACTAGGGGGGCTTTGGAGCGATATGACAGCCCGGCACGATATGCGCTAATTATTTCGATCAAAGTCCCTGAGGTTGATACGGACATTTACAGTGTAATCGCTGCCAAGATCACTCCAGAAAATGTCGTTCTGGTGTAACGGTATGATCCGCATAGGCAGCTGGGGAGAAGCTTATGCCTTGCATCGGAGGACGGACTTTGTACTCAACCCCAGCTCTGTGGGCCGAAATTTGAGTCACGGTGGATGACGACAGCATTTGTGCCATAGGTGATTTCGAGCGCATGGCCCTTCAATGCTGCCCTCAGATCGTCCTGAAATGCCTCCTTGATGTCACCGCCACTGTAAAAATGACCCCCTAACGCCAACCTAGAATTGACCCCCCTGGGTAAAACTGGCGGCTTTGAGCTGCCAATATGTTGACCCAGGAGCAGTCTGTGGAAATTAAAGTGTTGGCCCGTCAGGGCCATGGCATCAAATTCATCGCCCGTGAGCTGGGTATTTCGCGTAACACCGTGCGCAAGTACCTGCGAAAGGCCCGGTCGCTACCCAGTGACAAGGTGAGACCCGCACGTCCGTGCAAAATCGACCCCTTCAAGGACTACCTGCACGAGCGTATTGAGGCGGCGCGCCCACACTGGATTCCGGCGACCGTCCTGCTGCGTGAGATCACGGCATTGGGGTACAGCGGCGGCGTCAGTCGTCTGAAGGCTTATATTCGCCCCTTCAAACGTAAGGCAGAAGAGCCGGTGGTACGTTTCGAGACACTGCCCGGCAAGCAGATACAGGTGGACTTCACCACCATTCGACGAGGCCGTCAGCCGCTTAAGGCGTTCGTGGCGACACTTGGTTTTAGTCGAGCAAGCTTTGTCCGTTTCTCCGAGCGAGAGGACAGCGAAGCCTGGCTGACAGGGCTTCGGGAGGCGTTCGCTTACTTTGGCGGCGTGCCCGAGCAGGCATTGTTTGATAACGCCGGAACCATCATCACCGAGCGAGATGCTTTTGGGGAGGGCCAGCACCGTTGGCATCCCCGATTGGCTGCGCTGGCCGATGAGTTTGGTTTTATTCCCAAGGTCTGCCGCCCTTACCGTGCCCAGACCAAGGGCAAGGTTGAGCGCTTCAACGGGTATCTGAAGGGCAGTTTCATTACCCCGTTGGCCGCTACGCTCAAGAGTGCGGGTCTGACGCTGGATGTGGTGACGGCCAACGCACATATCGGCCAATGGCTCGACGAAGTCGCTCATCAGCGGATTCACGGCACGACGGGTGTTCAACCGGCGGTACGTCTGGCCCAAGAGCAGCAGGTACTATTACCACTGCCAACACAGAGCCTGCGCCCGCAACCCGCCCAAGGCCTACGCCTGGGACGGGTCCTGCCGTACGAGAGCTTGCAGCATCCGCTGTCGGTTTATGAGCAACTGCTGGAGGTGAGAGCATGAACCTTCAACATGCTCGCCTGACAGAACTATGCAAGGGGCTAAAGCTTGAGCGCGTCGGGGTGGACTGGCCGCACCTGGCCCAACAAGCAGCAAGCGGCGAAGACAGCTTTGCCGACTTCCTCGAAAAGCTGCTGGCTGCCGAGACCGATGCCCGAAGTGAACGCTCTCGACAGGCCCTGCTGAAAACTGCCGCGCTGCCCGCTGTGAAAACGCTGGAGCAATACGACTTCGCGTTTGCCACCGGCGTCCCCCGGGCACAGCTCCAGGAGCTGGCAGCACTGAGTTTTGTTGGACGTGCCGAGAACATCGTGTTCCTGGGGCCTAGTGGTGTAGGCAAGAGCCACCTGGCTATCGCCCTGGCCTACCGGGCAGTGATGGCCGGTATCAAAACCCGCTTCGTCACGGCGGCTGACTTGATGCTGCAACTGACCGCTGCGCACCGCCAGGAACGGCTCAAGGAATACTTCAGTCGTGTGGTGATGGCCCCTGGGTTGTTGGTCATCGATGAAATCGGCTACCTGCCGTTTGGTCGTGATGAAGCCAACCTGTTCTTCAATGTTGTCGCCAAGCGCTACGAGCAAGGCAGCCTGATCCTCACGAGTAACTTGCCGTTTACCCAGTGGGCCGGAACCTTTGCGGATGATCAAACACTGACAGCGGCCATGCTGGACAGGCTGTTACATCATGCCCATATCGTGCAGATGACAGGTGAAAGCTATCGACTCAAGGACAAGCGCAAAGCAGGAACCAAATCTTCTCGGGCCGAACCGGCTCGAAAATATGAACCCGAGGGGGGTCAAAACTAAGTTGGCGATTTAGCACGGAAGGGGGTCACTTTTTAGTTGGCGTTGACACCTTGATACGCTCACGGGAAGCAACCTCGTAAAGCTGGGCCCAAGGTAATGTCCATACATTCAACGTTTTCTTTTTCATAAAACCGTCGATATCGGTGGCAATAACGTGAGCACTTTTAGCCATTTCCAAGCGTTCCTTTGCGATTGATTTCTTTCGTATCGATTTCTAAGCGATCGTACTGGGGTCACCCTGAGATATCAATACGCCATCAGCATTACAGCGTGTGTGGGCCCCCCAACGAGCTGGTCACGTCAGGACATAGAACAGCCAAAGACTGAGAGATCAGAAAATCGCCGGCAATCACAAGGAGTACTCATGTGTAATGCATGGAATCACCCCAAAAACTGCAGCTGCGGCTGGGGCGGTGATGGACACCCAGGACGATCCACTAATGCCTATAGCGCGCCAGCGACTCACGGCGCCTGGTTAATTTCGCTTACCAATACCTATCACAGTTACGTCAATCCCAACGCCGGCTGCCCGGTGTGCGGGACTGCAGTGTTCTTTTATCAATCGCCCAGTGGTGGCCGAGTTTTCTTCGACGAGTTGGGCCCTCCTTGGCCAAAACACCCCTGCACCGACACTATCACCCCTCCAGCGAAAGCTCCTCACTCATCGAGGATGACAGGTCAGTCAACCGTTTACGCATGGCAGCGTGCCGGATGGCAACCGTTCATTATCGAAGCGGTCGTGGGCATCGACAAAGACTACCTTAAGCTGACCGGAGTCCGTCAGGGGCAGCACCTGTTCCTCTATCTAAGGCGGCTCGTGACACACCATCAACACCATCAGGCGCTGTCCGAGCACAACCTAGCGCAGATTAAAACCCTAGGCGACGGCCACTTTCAGCTGTCGATCCTTCTCACGCAGGGGTCTCCGATCACCCTCGACGTGTACGCTCTGCTTGCCCAAGCGAGAGAAGGCCGAAGTACATCGGTTGGGTCGGCGAAACCCACACCCACAGATAAGCGAACGGCATCGTTGAATAAGCCGTCCAATCCACGACGGCCCAACGTCCAGCGTGAACCGAAGAAATCGACTGAACGCGCGCCAGCGACCACGGCCATGGCGTTAGCCTTTTGTAAGGCTCAGGAACGACAGGGCCATTCCTAAGCTCTCTACGATTCGCGCTGCACATAATTGGACGTTATGGTCAATCAGCCCCCACGTGGGGGGCGGACACGGTCGACAGCCGCTACCACTCCGGAGACCGGATCTCGGTCATACGCTATAGCAGCAGGGTGGGGCATGGCGTAGCAGTGGAACGAAGGGGCGGCTGATGAAGAAAGCCATTGCGCAGGAAACCCTGGCGGCCCTGGTCGAGACTGGGGCGGCGCGGGAGTTTCGCGTGCTACGCGAGGGCGAGGCCTGGCGCCTGGAACTGCGCCTCGGCGCCAAGTGGCTGCCGGTGCGGTCACGGCGTGAACCGGTGCGCTACTGGCGCTCACTGACCGCCGTTGGGCGGTTCTGCGCAGGCGTGGGCAGCAAGATGCTGACGGTCGAACTCTAAGGAAAGTCGCATTAACCGGGTAACTGACCTGTAACCGCCAGGTCTTGCAGTGCCGCAGCGTAGCGATCCAAAAGCGCAACCTGGCTGCGGACTTTGAGTGTATGCAGTCGTTGTTTAAGGCGTTCACCATCGGGATGCGAACAGGCAATCAAGCGTCCTACACGGCCCATCGCACGGCGAACCAAAGGCTCCAGCTCTGTCCACGCCGTACCCTGCGTCGCCTGATCCTCCAACTGTTTTACTACCGCCCGAATCGCCTTACGCTCGGCCTTGGGTATGCCTGGGATTGCGTTAAAGATCGTCAGCCCGGTAACGGTCAAAGACTCGAATCCATTTTTGGAGAGCACCGTTTGTCCGCGCTTGCGAATATGCAACTTTGAACGCTTCTGGTAGCAGCCCTTCTGCGCCAGCATGTGGGTGACCGCCGAGACGATGCTTGTTAGCGCTGATGAATCGATGGGCTTAATGGAGGTGATGGTGATGTCATCCGCGAACCTAGAATAATTGAATCCCTGCGCATTCAACTTGGCGACCAATGCCGGTTCGATATCCCAGAACACCAGGTTGGCTATATAGCCACTGCTGCTGGCACCTTGCGGCACGACGCCATGACGGGTTGTCAGCAGCGCCAAGATGCCTGCCACCGCCTCGGAAAACCCGAACAAGCCCACGAACAATTGCTGAACATGCTGCGTCTTGATGGAAGGGAAAAAGTCTTTAATGTCCTGAAGCACCACGCACTGGGCACGACCGTGGATGTGTGCATTGGAGTAAATACTGCGGCGTTTAACCGGATCCTTGATCCCGCCATGGAGATAGCCTGGAAAGCGAACGCGAGCCAGCAGTCGATCAACGATCTTGCGCTGAATGGCTTTCAACGGCTCGTAGGCATCATAGGTATCACGGGGAGTGCCGTCTTTCTTGGTTTGCGGCACATGACGGTACAAGTTGGAGCTGCGCCTGGCCAAGCTTTCGAGGAGTTCGGCGGGTTCGCCAAGGGTCAATGACAGCGCCTTTAGGCTGTAGATCGGTTTGAAGGGATAAAGCGGAGCGTCCATTTCCTGTCCCCAAAATGACGTGAGGCCGATCACTGGATCGGCCTCACTAGAATTCGAATGATGTGGTTTGTTGCGTCATAGGAAGAACCCTACATTACTGCAAAGCCAATCCCAAATACTCCCTGAGTGATCCCAGACCCAGATTGCAGAACGGTACAGGATAAATTTTGCCACCGGTTTGGCAACAGCCTTCATCTTGACCCATTTGCGCTGACTCGGTTGCTGGGGAACAGTTTGTACGATGACGCGGGCATCTTCAGTGTTGTGCATGTGCTGATGGATACGAGTATCGACAGCATTCTTTACCTTCTTCATGGTTACAGTTCCTTACGGTGGATTACTCCGCCGCCAGGTATTCCGGGCCGAATGGAACTTTGAAGATGCCGCTACAAACCACAGTTCTGCTTATCAAATCCTTGATAAGCCGTCCGCCGCATTTCTGTCGATTTACCGATGGAGCATCGCTGACAGCCTCGTGACATTTGCCACGAAACCCTCAGCGCTGAGCACATCGGGATGACGACAGGTGTGTGGCGAAGGTAGCTCTGGAGAACACAAAAGCTGGTCAGTTTCCCGACCACCAACTGCAAGCCCGATTCTTAACCATGTTTAAAGAGCACCTGGGCGGTAACACCCAGCACTGATAGTTGTACCTGAGTTCAGACGAGGGATTCAACTGGAAAATGTCACCGGCCATTTCATCTAGCCGGTGACAAGCTCTCGATCAGATATCGAGAGGAGGGAGGGACTCTATGATCTTCATGGTTTCCAGGCTAACCGTGACCACGCGCAGGAATAGCTCCAGCGGGTAGCGGGGGTTGTCCATGGTTTCGATGGCCCAGTCGTTAGCGTCGTTGGTGATGCCGCTGTCTTTGTGGGTGCTGACGGATTGGCGCTCGACCACCCAATCCAGTGCGGGCTTGCCGTTGACGATGTATTCGTAGGCTTGCAGCGGGATGCCAGTGATGGTGATTTTGGCGTTGTAATGCAGAGTGCTGAGGTCTTTGTCTTTGCCCTTTTTGCCATACTTCATCTTGGTTACGCGGTAGTCACTGTCGATGCTGGCGCTGCTTTGTACGTTAGCGGGGTACATTGCCACGGTTTCGTAGCCCAGGTGTAAATCGGCCAGCGCGCGACCTGCCTTGGAGTAAGCCCAGAAGTCAGCAGCGGCTTTTACCGCTGGTATGCGCGGCAACTCTTTGCTGAGATTGTCGGCGTACTTGTCGCGGAACTCCGACGAATGCAGCAGGCCATAGACGTAATAGAAGAGGTCTTCCTTGCTGATGACCTCGCCTGGATAGGCGGCGCTAAAGTGCGCCAGACCTTCCTCGGTGATAGCGTCGCGGCGGCTGGCACTTGGCTGTGCCGGGGTGTCAAACAGGCTCGGAACCGTCTTACTGGCCCTGGCTTGATCTTCAGGACTGTCGTAAAGGTAAAGCGGGAAGCATTGTTCTCCGCCATCAGGCGTGAACCCAGGAACGCGATCAGTAATGAGCGCAATCTGGCCATTTGACCATCTTGCTTTAACCATAATTATCCGATTATCCGCCCCATCTCCGGGGAAGATACGCGGCATTTGGTAGACCATTTCGTTGAAACGACGATTGAAGTAAATCCACTGCTTGGTGAAAGGGCGGTAGAGACTTGGGGCAAGGCAGTCCGCTTCAAAGGTAAAGAACCGATCTTTGGCAAGCTCTTGTTTGAGCGCCCGAGTCCAACTGATTTGTGTTGGATCGGTATTGATAAAACCTTCCAACTTAGATTCGCGGGCTTTCTTGTCCGCCCCAACATGGGCGGCGTTAAAGCGCGTTACCTCTGCATTATAAAATTCAATCATCCCGCTCATGTTGGACGCTACACCAGACTTGCTAGCGTTAAAGCACCAAGCGTCCCGTGCTGTGAGCACCCCTTGCGAGAAATTTTCAAAAACCTTCTTTGCATCCCCTTTCTTATCGCCCAGCACGATAAATTCACCAAAACTGTTATCGCGCTGGTTGACCCAGTCACCATGCTCGTCGGGGGTCACGGACTGCCAAGCATTTGCTGCGGTAATACCGGCAATACTGGCAAAAGCGCTAATCTTTTCTAGTTTCTCGGTTTGGCTTAGGTAGTCGCCAATATCGTGCCAGTAAATTTGTCCGTGTTGCCGGGCGGCTGGGTTCTTGACCAGCAGCGTAATGGCAATCGGGGCGCGGCTGCCGCTGCCGAATATCTTGCCTCCCTCTCTTCGGGAAAGCTCGCCAGATGTCCTTTGATTACCGCGTAAATGGAATACATAAATACTGGAGAACTCTTCGGCCAAGCACTGACGCAAACCGTCAGCGGTGGTAGCCTCCAAAAAACCCGCATTGGTGACGAACCCAATCACGCCACTGTCGCCAATTCGATCAGAAGCCCAACGGATAGCGCGGATATAGCTGTCGTACAGTCCCTTTGCGAGCGTGGCTTTTGACTGCGCTGCATAGGTGTCACGAATACGGCTGTCGAGCAGCGGATAGGCGACATTGGAATTGTTGTCGTTCTCGCTGGCCTGCCCAACTGAATACGGCGGGTTGCCAATGATCACTCGAATATTCAGCGCCTTCTGGCGGGTACGGCGAGCGCTGTTATCCATCAGCAGCTCACTGACTAGGTCGTCTTTTTCATAGAGCTGGAAGGTGTCGGTTAAGCAGATGCCCTCGAAGGACTGGTACCCGCCCCCTACAATGCTGTGGTAGACAGCTTCGATATTGATGGCGGCAATGTAATAGGCCAGCAATACGATTTCGTTGGCATGGATTTGGCCTTGGTATTTGCTCTGTAGCTGTTCTTTGCTAATCAGTCCACTTTGCAGCAGGCGGGTGATGAAAGTGCCGGTGAAGGGGTCGATGATATGCACCCCATCGCTGCCCAGAGTTTGGCCGAACTCGCTCTGTAGGATGTCGTTGACGCTGTGAATGATGAAATCCACCACTTCCACCGGGGTGTAGACAATGCCTAGGCGCTCGGTCATGCGCGGGAAGGCGTTACGGAAAAACTTGTCGTACAACTCAACAATGATTTTCTGTTTGCCTTCGGCATTGTCGATGCCGTCGGCGCGCATTTTTACGCTGTCGTAAAAGCGTTGGAGGGTGTCGGCTTCTTTGTCCAAGTGGTGCTCTTGAAGCACGTCCAGGACGTTTTGCATCGCGCAAGACATGGGGTTATTGCTGGCGAAGCTGTACCCCTCAAACAGCGCGTCAAACACTGGCTTGGTAATTAGGTGCTGGGCCAACATCTCGATTACTTCGCCGTCGCTGATGCTGTCGTTCAAGTCGTCACGCAGCTCGCCGGCAAAGCTAAAAAAGGCTTCGCGCTCACGGGTGTTGTCTTCATTCTCAATGATGCTGGTGATGCGCGTGATGTGCGTGCGGGCAATTTTAGCGATGTCCTTGGCCCAATCTTCCCAGTGGCTGCGGTTACCGCACTTCTGCACCACCTTGGCATAGATAGCGCGCTCAATTTCACCAATCTCAAACTCTAGGCCGAACTGTTGAGGCGCAGGGCCGTGATCATATTTACCGCTCTTTTCGCCGATGCCATAAGTGTCCTTGCCATTGTCTTTGCCGATGTTGCTGCGGTCGGTTTTCTTGTTGAGCTTCTCGGTAACGGCGATGATTTCCATCTTGGCCGGGTCGCTGCCGATCAGATCGAGTTTGTTGACCATAGCGTCGAAGCGGTCATCGTGTGAGCGCAAGGCCTGCAGCACTTGCCAGACGACCTTGTAGGTTTTGTTGTCGTTCAGCGCTTCATCGGGTGCCATGCCGGAAGGGATGACGACCGGCAAAATCACATAGCCACGCTTCTTGCCTTCGGCCTTGCGCATGACGCGACCAACCGATTGCACCACGTCTACCTGTGAATTGCGCGGAGTGAGGAACAGCACGGCGTCCAAGGCGGGCACGTCCACACCTTCAGACAGGCAGCGCACGTTGCTGAGGATGCGACAAGTGTTGTCGGGCACCTCGGCCTTAAGCCAGTCGAGTTCGGCCTCTTTCTGGCTGGCAGTCATGCCGCCGTCAACATGAGAAGCTTCGCAGATGAGCGTGGCGGCAGTGTCGGTGCTTTCCGGGTTGCTGGCTTTGTAAGACTCGACCACCTGATCAAACATGCTAGCGATGTTTTTGGAGCTGACCTTGTGGGTTTTGGCGAACTTTTGGTACTCGATGACCTGGCAAAAGGCCACGGCGCGGCGCATGGGATCGCCATCGTCTACGAGGTCTTCGCGGGTGTCTTGTTTACTCAGGGCCTTCCAGCAGCCGATGATTTTGGCAGCGTCCTCCAGCTTGATTTGATTGTCGTCGTCGGCCAGCAGCTTTTGCAGGCGGCTGCTGATGTGCTTTTCATCCATGGCCAGCACCAGCACTTTGTAATCGACCAGCAGCTCGGCCTTTACCGCTTCGCTGAAGGTGATGACGAACAGCTCTTTACCGTACAGGCTGCCGTCATCCATGGAGCACAGAGCAACATCATCTTTTTCAGCACTGGCCTTGGCCAATTCACCATAGATGCGCGGAGTGGCGGTCATATAGAGGCGCTTGGTGCTGCGGATGTAGTCGGCGATGTGGACTTTAACGAAGGCGCTTTCGTCATCGTCGCCAAAGGTCGCCCCGGTGGTGCGGTGGGCTTCGTCGCAGATGATCAGGTCGAAGTCAGCCAGGCCATGCTGGGTTTGGGCATCGCTGATCACAGCAATGGAGTGGTAGGTGCTGAATACCACGCTCATATGTTGGTCATCGTGGCGCGCGAGCATCTCTGCTGCTAACTTGCGTGGCGCGGTGGTGGCCGGGTAGCGCAGTTCGTGGGCAAAGGTTTGTACGGCGTCATCGTCTTTCTTGCGCTTCTTGCCCACGTCGCTGTCAGAGCACACGGCAAAGCTATGCAACGGGGTTTCGCTCTCTTGCGTCCACTCGGTGAGTGTTTGCGACAGCAGCGACAGACTGGGCACCAAAAACAGCACGCGCTTGCCCGCACCGGCCAACTGTTCGGCAATCTTCAAACTGGTGAAAGTTTTGCCGGTGCCACAGGCCATGATCAGCTTGCCCCGGTCAGCGGTTTGCAGGCCGCTGGCAACGGATAGCAGGGCGCGCTTCTGGTGGTCACGCAGCTGCTTCTTACCCTTGAGCACTACAGCTTGATTGGGCTGATAGCGTGCCCAGTCAATCTGACTGTTTTCCAGGTCTTGACGATCAATTTTGCTCACTGGCGGCTGCTGGTTTTGCAGGGCGTCGGCGGCGTGCTCGTTCCAGTTGTTGGTGGTAGTGACGATAACGCGATGGGTGAAGGGCTTTTTGCCCGAAGCGGTAAAGAAGCTGTCGATGTCGCTTTTTTGGATGCGGTAGTTGTCTGCGAAGAATTTGCACTGGATGGCGTGGATCTCCCCCGTGCCATGGGTTTTGGCTACGAGGTCGATACCGGTGTCGCGACCGTCTAGTCCTTGCTCCTTTGACCAGTCGGAATATGTCCACACTTGCGCATACAGATCGCAATATGTCGCCTCGTTGCGCAGGTAGGTACAAATCAGCTCTTCAAAGTAGGTGCCTTTCTCGCGCTCGCTTACTGAGGCGGTGCGATAGGTGTTAAGCAGGGCGGTGAGAGCGGACATAAGAATTCCTTTTGAATACGACTGGCGCATCACGGGCACCAAATCGCAGCAGTCTATCAATTGGGGCAACTACGAACAGCCAAAAGAAAACCCCGGTAGGCCTTTCGGTCAACCAGGGTTTGTTGGCAGGGCAGTGGGCCATTAACTTTGGCCAAATCGATTAATTTTGACCGACGTGGCGATTAACTTTACCCACCTACAGCTGGCTGGCTGGCTGGCTGGCTGGCTGGCTGGCTGGCTGGCTGGCTCAGCATGCGGTTTGTTTTAATCAATCCGCAAGCGTATCTCAATAGGCGCCCATCAGCGGTGGTTTAGGGGTCTGATGGGCGATGCTGTTTTGATTTCCATAAATTGCCTCGCATCAGATGCTTCTAAATCTCCCAGGTTTTTTGCCTCTATCAATACGAGATTTTCCGAACAATCTTTGTAGCTTCGCTACAAAATGAACTCCACGGATACCTCCCAGCCATCCCTAAAGCTCTCAGCCAAAACGAAAAACCCCGGCGCTAAGCCGGGGTAGTGACGCTTTTTGTCATGACAATAACCTGCACGAACATGACAATTAACTTGCCCGTCGACAGCTCATCAGAAGTCCAGGTTGGACACTGCCAGTGCATTACTCTCGATGAAGTCACGACGTGGCTCGACCGCATCACCCATGAGGGTGTTGAAGATCTGGTCAGCGCCGATGGCGTCTTCGATAGTGACCTTCAGCATGCGACGCACACTCGGGTCCATGGTGGTTTCCCACAGTTGGTCCGGGTTCATCTCACCCAGACCTTTGTAGCGCTGGATGGTGTGGCGCTTGGTGCTTTCGGCCATCAGCCAGGCAAGGGCTTCCTTGAACTCGGTGACGGGCTTCTTGCGCTCGCCACGTTGCACGTAAGCACCTTCTTCCAGAAGCGTGCTGATCTGCGCGCCCAGAGCGGTAACGGTCTTATAGTCGTTGCTGCCGAAGAAGTCGCGGTTGAAGGTGACGTAGTTCGACAGGCCGTGGGAGATCAGTTCGACCTCTGGCAGCCAGACGTTACGTTCACGGTCTTCACGCAGGCTGGCCTTGTAGACCAGACCTGACTTCTCACCGGTACGCAGACGCGCGTCGAACAGTGCCAGCCAGGCCTGCATGCCCTCGTGATCAGACAGCTGCTCGAGCGTGATCGGCGGCAGGTAGACGAAATGCTCGGTCAGTTCCTGTGGGTACAGACGCGACAGGCGCTTGAGCGTCTTCATGACCATGCGGAAGTCATTGACCAGCTTCTCCAGCGCGGTACCGGAGATACCCGGAGCCGATTCGCTAAGGTGAAGGCTGGCGTCTTCAAGGGCCGATTGGGTCATGTATTCTTCCATGGCCTCGTCGTCCTTGATGTACTGCTCCTGCTTGCCTTTCTTGACCTTGTACAGTGGCGGCTGAGCGATGTAGATGTAGCCACGCTCGATCAGCTCGGGCAACTGACGGAAGAAGAAGGTCAGCAGCAGGGTACGGATGTGCGAGCCGTCGACGTCAGCATCGGTCATGATGATGATGTTGTGATAACGCAACTTGTCGATGTTGTACTCTTCACGGCCAATACCGCAGCCCAGCGCAGTGATCAAGGTGCCCACTTCCTGCGAAGAGATCATCTTGTCGAAACGCGCTTTTTCAACGTTCAGGATCTTGCCCTTGAGCGGCAGGATGGCCTGGGTTCTACGATTACGCCCCTGCTTGGCTGATCCGCCAGCAGAGTCCCCTTCCACCAGGTACAGTTCGGAGAGGGCAGGGTCTTTTTCCTGGCAGTCCGCCAGTTTGCCGGGCAGACCAGCGATATCCAGCGCGCCTTTACGACGAGTCATCTCACGCGCCTTGCGCGCAGCTTCGCGGGCACGGGCTGCGTCGATCATCTTGCCGACAACTGCTTTGGCTTCGTTCGGGTTTTCCAACAGGAAGTCGGAGAAGTACTTGCCCATTTCCTGTTCGACAGCCGTTTTGACTTCAGACGAAACCAGCTTGTCCTTGGTCTGCGAGCTGAACTTCGGATCAGGCACCTTGACCGAAATGATCGCAGTCAGACCTTCACGCGCATCGTCGCCAGTAGTCGCGACCTTGTGCTTCTTGGCCAGACCTTCCTGCTCGATGTAGTTGTTCAGGTTACGCGTCAGTGCAGAACGGAAACCCACCAGGTGAGTACCGCCATCACGCTGCGGAATGTTGTTGGTGAAACACAGCAGGTTCTCGTTGAAGCTGTCGTTCCACTGCAGCGCAATCTCGACACCAATGCCGTCGTCGCGTTGAATATTGAAGTGGAACACCTGATTGACCGGCGTCTTGTTGGTGTTCAGGTATTCAACGAATGCACGCAGACCACCTTCATATTTGAACAGCTCTTCCTTACCGCTACGTTCGTCCTTGAGGACAATGCCGACACCGGAGTTAAGGAAGGACAGTTCGCGAATCCGCTTGGCCAAGATGTCCCAGCTGAAGTGGATATTCTTGAACGTTTCAGCGGAAGGCTTGAAGTGGATCTGGGTGCCCGTGGTGTCACTTTCACCGACGATTTTCATCGGTTCCTGTGGAACACCATGCACGTAAGTCTGCTCCCAGATCTTGCCGCTGCGACGAACCGTCAGCAACAGAATTTCTGAAAGGGCGTTAACAACAGATACACCTACACCGTGCAAACCGCCGGATACCTTGTAGGAGTTATCATCGAACTTACCGCCAGCGTGGAGCACGGTCATGATGACCTCGGCTGCCGACACGCCTTCTTCTTTATGCACGTCTACCGGAATACCGCGGCCGTTGTCGCGCACGGTGATAGATTCGTCTGGATGGATGATGATGCTGATGTCGTCGCAATGGCCTGCCAATGCTTCGTCGATCGAGTTATCAACCACCTCGAACACCATGTGGTGCAGACCGCTGCCATCGTCTGTATCACCGATGTACATTCCGGGACGCTTGCGTACGGCATCAAGTCCTTTCAGCACCTTAATGCTGGACGAGTCGTACGTTTGGTTTTCGCTCATGCAATCACTCCCGATGGTCGTGGGTCTGGGTGATACGGCCTTGTTCCACGTGGAACAAAGCGACTGGCGTTTCCGTCTGCCAGCCTTCCCTCAAAAATTCTTGATCTACACAGGTGATAAACACCTGGCAGCGTAATTCTTCCAGCAAGCGGCAAAGTGCGCGTCGATGGTTGTCATCCAGTTCGGAGGGCAAATCATCTACCAGGTAAATACACTGGCCTCGACGGACCTGGCTGACCAGATGTCCCTGAGCAATACGCAGTGCACAGACCACCAGCTTTTGCTGACCGCGAGACAGAATATCTGCCGCATTATGCGCGCCTAATCTAAGGCGCAGGTCAGCTCGCTGTGGCCCGGCCTGGGTGTGGCCCATTTGCTGGTCGCGGTGGAGGGAAGAGGCGAGCACTGCACTTAGCTCTTTTTCCTTGTCCCATCCCCGGTAGTAGCTCAGGGTCAAACCTTCAAGCTCGACAAGTTCGCTCAAAGTCTGTTCAAAGACTGGCTTCAATGCCTTGATATACGCCCGGCGGAACTCGTCGATCTCGTCACTCGCCGAGCACAGCTCACGGTCCCATGCCGCCTGTGAAGCGGCGTCAAGTGTACCATGCCGAAGCCACGAGTTTCGCTGCTTGAGGGCCTTCTGCAGGCGCTGCCACGTGGCCATAAAGCGAGGTTCCACGTGGAACACTCCCCAATCCAAAAATTGCCTGCGTATCTTCGGCGCGCCTTCTAGCAGTCTAAAGCTGTCAGGATTGATGAGCTGCAGCGGCAGAATTTCCGCAAGCTGGGCGGCGCTCCTGGCGTTCTGCCCGTCGATACGAATCTGGAACTCACCTTGGCGATCGCGTGAAACACCCAGATTGCTGTGTCCACCTTGTGCAAGATCGACCTGACCGAAGACCGTACATGAAGGCTTTTCGTACTGGATGACGGGCAGCAAGCGACTGCTGCGAAACGAGCGGGCAATACCCAGCAGATGGATAGCTTCCAGCACGCTGGTTTTGCCACTGCCGTTAGCGCCGTAGAGGATATTGATACGCGGGGAGGGGGAGAGGGTCACCGGGTGCAGATTGCGCACCCCGGTGACCGAGACGCGACTAAGAGACATCTAGGTTGCGCTGGACATGAAGTTACAGACGCATCGGCATGACGACGTAGGCGGAATCGTCGTTATCGGACTCTTGCACCAAGGCGCTGCTGTTGGAGTCGGACAGAATCAAACGCACCTGTTCGGTCGTCATGACGCCCAGCACGTCAAGCAGGTAGCTCACGTTGAAACCGATCTCCAGCGAGTCACCGTTGTACTCGACGCTGATTTCTTCTTCCGCTTCTTCCTGCTCGGGGTTGTTGGCCTGAATCTTCAATTGACCGCTGGCCAGTTGCAGACGGATGCCACGGTACTTCTCGTTGGACAGAATCGCCGTCCGGCTGAACGCCTCACGCAGTGCCTGACGATCACCGAGCACCAGCTTGTCACCACCTTTAGGCAGCACGCGCTCGTAGTCGGGGAACTTGCCATCCACCAGTTTGGAGGTGAAGGTGAATTCGCCAGTGGTCGCACGGATGTGATGCTGACCCAGAACGATGCTGACCATACCGTCCTGCTCGGTCAGCAGGCGAGCCATTTCGAGAATACCTTTACGTGGAACGATCACCTGATGACGATCAGCATGTTCGATATCGGCAGACATCGAGCACATCGCCAGACGATGGCCGTCGGTAGCCACGGCGCGCAAGATGCCCGCACTCACTTCCAGCAACATACCATTGAGGTAGTAACGAACGTCCTGTTGGGCCATTGCAAAGCTGGTGCGCTCGATCAAGCGGCGCAGTTTGCTCTGCACCAGGTTGAACGTCAGCGAACCCGGGCCTTCTTCGACGGTCGGGAAGTCATTGGCGGGCAAGGTAGACAGGGTAAACCGGCTACGCCCCGCCTTGACGATCAGCTTCGAGTCGTCGAGCTTGATATCGATCAGCGCGTCGTTGGACAGGCTTTTGCAAATGTCCATGAGCTTGCGCGCAGGAACCGTGATTTCTCCAGGTTCGGCGGGCTCTTCCAGCTGGACGCGGCCAACCAGTTCGGCTTCCAGATCCGTACCGGTCAGCGACAGTTGCTGACCTTCTACGACCAGGAGCACATTGGAAAGAACCGGCAAGGTCTGGCGGCGTTCGACGACGCCGGCGACCAATTGCAGGGGTTTCAACAGGGCTTCGCGTTGAATGGTGAAATGCATGGTCTAGTCCCTTGCCTTGATGAGCTGCACTGGCGTTATCACGTAGTCAGAGTGCGCAGCAGGTTCTTGTAGTCCTCGCGGATATCCGCATCGGATTCCTTGAGCTCGTTGATCTTTCGGCACGCGTGCAAGACGGTCGTGTGGTCACGGCCACCAAACACGTCACCGATTTCCGGAAGACTGTGGTTGGTGAGTTCCTTGGAGAGCGCCATCGCGACCTGGCGAGGCCGGGCGACAGAGCGGGAACGACGCTTGGACAGCAGATCGGAGATCTTGATCTTGTAGTACTCGGCAACGGTGCGCTGAATGTTATCCACACTGACCAGCTTGTCCTGCAACGCCAGCAAGTCCTTCAGCGACTCGCGAATCAGCTCGATGGTGATGTCGCGGCCCATGAAGTGCGAGTGAGCGATGACGCGCTTGAGCGCACCTTCCAGCTCTCTGACGTTGGAGCGAATGCGCTGGGCAATGAAGAACGCTGCGTCATGAGGCAGATCGACCTTGGCCTGATCTGCTTTTTTCATGAGGATCGCGACGCGGGTTTCCAGCTCCGGAGGCTCGACGGCAACCGTCAGGCCCCAGCCGAAACGCGACTTGAGTCGTTCTTCAAGGCCTTCGATTTCCTTGGGATAGCGGTCGCTGGTCAGAATGACCTGCTGTCCGCCTTCCAGCAGCGCGTTGAACGTGTGGAAAAACTCTTCCTGCGAGCGTTCCTTGCGGGCGAAAAACTGGATGTCATCGATCAGCAGTGCATCAACTGAACGGTAGAAACGCTTGAACTCGTTGATTGCATTGAGCTGCAAGGCCTTGACCATATCTGCGACGAAGCGCTCCGAATGCAGGTACACGACCTTGGCGTTCGGATTCTTCTTCAGCAGGTGGTTACCTACTGCGTGCATCAAGTGAGTTTTACCGAGACCGACACCGCCATAAAGGAACAGCGGGTTGTAGCCATGCTTGGGGTTGTCGGCAACCTGCCAGGCCGCAGCGCGTGCCAGCTGGTTGGACTTACCCTCGACGAAATTCTCGAACGTGAACGTACGGTTCAGGTAACTGGTGTGCTTGAGCGCGCCTTCTACCTGAACGGTACGCTGTTCTGCGCGAGCGGGCGCCTGTTGCGAGCTGGCACCTGCCATCGGATCAAAGCTGTCACGCGACGGCTCGTCGTGTGCTGCAACGTTCTGAACAGGTGCCGGCGTCGCCACGGCAGCAACCGGAGCAGCCGTGGCAGGAGCCGGTGCCGAGACGCTGCTGACCGAATTGGCAGACAGTGCCTGGGACGCTGCGGCGGCCAATGGCGCATTCGGAGCGGCACGGGGTGCGGAGCTGCGCTTGCTTCCTATTAATAAGGAAAGAGCAGGGGCCATCCCTTGACCGTGTTCGCCGAGAAGCTCAAGCAAACGACCGAGGTATTTTTCGTTGACCCAATCGAGAACAAAACGATTTGGTGCGTACACACGCAACTCGTCGCCTTCGGCTTCGACCTGTAGCGGACGGATCCAAGTGTTGAATTGCTGGGCAGGCAGCTCATCGCGCAAAAGCTCCACGCACTGCTGCCAAAGTTCCACTGACAC